>CAWFVP010000010.1:0-6115 GCA_963819305.1 uncultured Alphaproteobacteria bacterium | reverse complement strand
AGCCACGATTGCAGCCGAACGCGGACCCGCTCCCGCTCCGCCCCGTCGAGAAATTCGCTATCGAGCACCTGGACACGCGGCCGTAACGCGCATGACTCCCCGCACAAGCCTGGCGACCGGCACGGAATCCCAGGTCAACCGGTGATCTTCGGTCAGCGCAAAAGCCTCGTCGGGCGCGGCCTCCAGCACCGCGACCCGGCGCGGCATTTCCGCCCGCAGAGCGCGCCGGGCCGCGCGCAGCACGAGCTTCTTTTCGTCACCCACCGCCAGCGGATCGGGCACGAAACCGAAGCCTTCGATATGGCCGACGTCGTGGCCCTCGACGACGACCTCGCCTCGGCGGGTAACGGCGGACAGCAGTTCCTTGCCCTCGGCTTCCTCCAGGCGCCGCACCAGATGGGCGGAGCGGCGATCGACAAATCGGCTGGTGAGGCTTTCATGCAGGGCGTCGGACAGCTTGTCCTCGACTTCCCGCGCTCGGGCCTGCCAGTGGAGGGTGTCCTTCACCCAGTCAGGCCGCGCGGCGATGTAGGACCAGACGCGAACCCCCGACAGGCGCTGCATCAGCGTGTCGATATCGCCGTCCGCACGATCCAGTCCGGCGATCTGCGCCGCCAGCCAGTCGGTCGGCAGCGTGGTGTCGGTTGCGACGTGGCCGAACACGCGGGCGCACAACCTTGCATGGGTGTCGTCGGCCAGCTTGCGGAAATCGGGAATCTGGCAAGCGTCCCACAACAGCCGCATACGCCGCCTTCCGGTGGCCAGCTTGCGGATATCGGGGTCGCGGGCCAATGCCGTCAGCGTCTCCAGATCCGACGCCTCGTTGCCGCGAACCAGACCCGGACGCGGCGGCGGCGCGTTCAGGCTGTCGATCAGCCCATCCAGCGACGAAAAATCGAGGTCGCTGTTGCGCCAGCACAGCATTTCCAGCGAGTCGAAATTATGCGCTTCGACCGCCGCGACGACGTCCTCCGGGATCGGCGGGCACTCCGTCGTGGTGCCGAATGTGCCGTCTTTCATCCCGCGCCCGGCCCGCCCGGCGATCTGCGCGACTTCCGACGCGGTCAGCCGGCGGGGACGATGGCCGTCGAACTTGCCCAGGCCGGCGAAGGCGACATGATCGACGTTCATGTTCAGGCCCATCCCGATCGCATCGGTCGCGACGAGGAAGTCGACCTCCCGGTCCTGATAAAGTGCCACCTGGGCGTTGCGGGTGCGCGGCGACAGGCGCCCCATCACCACCGCGCAGCCGCCTTTCCGGCGGCGGATGAGTTCCGCCAGCGCATAGATTTCGGCAGCGCTGAACGCCACGACAGCGGTGCGCGGCGGCAGCCGGACCAGCTTGGCCGGCCCGGCATAGGCGAGTTGCGACAGGCGCGGCCGGGTCTCGATCTGCGCCGAGGGCACCAGACGGCGGATCAGCGGCGCGATCGTCTCGGCGCCAAGGAACATGGTCTCCACCATGCCGCGCGCGTGCAGCAAGCGGTCGGTGAAGACGTGCCCACGGTCGGCATCGGCGCAAAGCTGTATTTCGTCGACGGCGACAAATTCGGCATGCCGGTCGAGCGGCATCGCCTCCACTGTGCAAGAGAACCACCGCGCATCCGGCGGGATGATCTTCTCCTCCCCGGTGATCAGCGCGACGTAGCGTGCGCCTTTGATCGCCACCATGCGATCGTAGTTTTCCCGCGCCAGCAAACGCAGCGGGAAGCCGATGATGCCGGAGGCATGGGCCAGCATACGATCGATCGCCAGATGCGTCTTGCCGGTGTTCGTCGGGCCCAGGACGGCCTTGACGCGAGCGGCGAAACCGGAGTCGGAGCCCAGCATGGGAGCAATGTTTGGATGCCGCGCCGCGGAATGCAAGCGGAGAAGTAAGGCCGGGCTCTGCCCGAACCCGCCAAGGGCCGACGGCCCTTGGAACCCGGTATTGGGTGGGTGGTCAGGAGGGGGCGACCGCGGTGGTCAGGGTCCGAGTTGCCCCCTCCTGACCACCCACCCATTAATGGGATCAAAGGGGCCGCCGGCCCCTTTGCGGGTCCGGGCAGAGCCCGGCCTTACTTCTACAGATGCTCCGCCGCCTCGGCCGCCAGCATGGCGCCTTGCCGTGCCTCCTCGGTCGAGGTCCGGTTGAAGTAAGCGTTCAGCAGGACCGCGGTGATTGAGGTCATAATGATGGCATCGCCGAAGATCGGCTTCAGTTCGGCGGGTATGATGCGGAAAAAGTTCGGCGAGACGATCGGGATCATGCCGAAGCCGATCGAGATCGCGACGATCAGCACGTTGTTGCGCTGCGCGTTCGTAATCCACGGTGGACAGGATCTTGATCCCGGTGGCCGCGACCATGCCGAACATGATGAACCCGGCGCCCCCCAGCACGCACTGGGGCACCGACGCAACGATGAAGGCAAGCTTGGGCACCAGGCCCAAGGCCAGCATGATCACGCCGCCTGTCGCGCAAACCCAGCGGCTATAGACGCCGGTGACGCCGACGAGGCCGATGTTCTGCGAATAAGATACATAGGGAAAGGTGTTGAAAATCCCGCCGATCAGCGTGCCGAGCGAGTCGGCGCGCAGGCCTCGGGTCACATCCGACGGGGCGATCTTGCGCCCGGTCATGGCGCCGAGGGCAAGGAACATGCCGGTGGCCTCGATGAACACGATGGTCATGACCAGGCACATGATCAGACACGGCACCAGCGAGAACGTGGGCAGCCCGAACTGCAACGGAAGCACGATGCGGATCCAAGGCTCCTGGCTGATGCCGGAGAAATCCGTCCAGCCGAGCGCGATTGTCGTCAGATACCCAACGGTGATGCCGGCCAGCACCGACATGTTCTGCAGAAAGCCTCTGGCGAACTTGATGATCAGCAGGATCACGCCGAGCACGAGGGCGGCGATCGCCAGGTAGCCGCCGGCTCCGAAATCCGCCGCCGCGGCGCCCCCGCCGGCCCAGGCGATACCGACCCGCATCAACGAGATGCCGATCATCGTGATGATGGTTCCCGTCACGACGGACGGAAAGAAGCGCAGCGCGTGCTGCATGACCGGCGCGACCAGCAGGCCGAACAATCCGCCGGTGATGACCGCGCCGTAGATGCCGGTGAGACCAAGACCCGGCATGGCAGCCATGGCCAGCATGGGGGATATGGCGACCGCGGTCACGCCCATGATGACGGGCAGCCGGATGCCGAATGGTCCGATGCCGATGGTTTGCACCAGGGTGGCGATGCCGCAGGCGAACAGGTCGGCGTTGATCAGCAGCGCGAGTTGATCTTTCGGTAGATGCAACGCGCCGCCCAGGATAAGCGGCACCGCAACTGCATTGGCATACATGACGAGGACGTGCTGCAGGCCCAGGGCGACCATGCGCGGCGCCGGCAACACCTCATCGACTGGATGGATGGGGGTGGACATGAGGCGGATCCCTGGCTGCTGAAATAGCACGTTGTGTATGCAAATTTACGGCTTTTGGATGCAACAGGATTTATAAATGGGCAGTTTTAGATCAATAAGTTGCTGGTTGTTTGAGTAGATGGCGTGTTTTTAGCCAGATGAGCCTCGCGAGTGTAGCGACACCGAACGGGATGGCGGCTGGCACCCGTCCATACCCCGTCGAGACCGCGTTAACCCCTTCTGCCATGCGGCCTGGGTTCGAAGGCTGGGCGGCTAATCGCTTGACTTGACCAACCGGGCGGGGCTTGTGTGCCGCCCTCATCCAGGAAGGCCGCCGGATACGGCCCTACGCGCACCAGGATACTAGACGATGCACGCCTATCGCACCCATACTTGCGGCGCCCTGCGTGCCGCCGACGCCGGCGAGGACCGGTCCGCCTTTCGGGCTGGGTGCATGCCAAGCGCGACCACGGCGGCCTGCTGTTCATCGACCTGCGAGACCACTACGGCATCACCCAGTGCGTGTTCGCCGCCGGCTCCCCCGCCTTCGCCGCCGCCGACGCGGTCCGCCCGGAAAGCGTGATCACCGTCACCGGCTCGGTCGTGATGCGCGAGGCCGGGACCATCAACCCCCGGCTGCCCACCGGCGAGATCGAACTCCGCGTCGCCGAGTTGGTAGTGCAATCCACCGCCGAGGTCCTGCCGATGCAGGTCGCCGGCGAGGAACGCTTCCCCGAGGACATCCGGCTCAAATACCGCTTCATCGACCTGCGGCGGGAAAAGCTGCACAGGAACATGATGCTGCGCAGCCGGGTCATCACCTCGCTGCGCCAGCGCATGATCGCGGCGGGGTTTCTGGAATACCAGACGCCGATCCTGACCGCCTCCTCGCCGGAAGGCGCGCGCGACTTCCTGGTGCCGTCGCGCATGCATCCCGGCAAGTTCTACGCCCTGCCCCAGGCGCCGCAGCAGTTCAAGCAATTGCTGATGGTCGCGGGCTTCGACCGCTACTTCCAGATCGCGCCCTGCTTCCGCGACGAAGCCTCCCGCGCCGACCGCTCCCCCGGCGAGTTCTACCAGCTCGATTTCGAGATGAGCTACGTCACCCAGGAAGACGTTTTCAACACCATCGAACCCGTCATCGCAGGCGTGTTCGAGGAGTTCGCCGACGGCCGCGGCGTGACCAAGCCGCCCTTCCCTCGCATCCCCTACGACCAGGCGATGCTGGAATTCGGCTCCGACAAGCCCGATCTGCGCAACCCCATCCGGATCACCGACGTCACCGAACATTACGCCGGCTCCGGCTTTGGCCTGTTCGCCCGTATCGCGGCCTCCGGCGGCATCATCCGAGCAATCCCGGCACCCGGCGCCGGCGCGCAGCCGCGCAGCTTCTTCGACAAGCTCAACGAGTGGGCCAGGGCCGAGGGCCAGGGCGGCCTCGGTTATATCACCTACGACGCTGAAGGCCCCAAAGGCCCGATTGCCCGCAATCTGGAGGCCGATCGCGCCGAGGCAATTCGCAGCGCATGCGGCCTGAAGGCCGGGCGACGCGGTGTTCTTCGTTGGCGGCAAGAGGGACACTGCGCCAAAATTCGCCGGCACCGTTCGTACCCGCCTGTGCGACGAACTCGGCCTGCTGGAAAAAGGGGCCTTCCGCTTCTGCTGGGTGACCGACTTCCCGATGTTCGAACTGAACGAGGAGACCGGCCTGGTCGATTTCAGCCACAATCCCTTCAGTATGCCGCAAGGCGAGTTGGAGGCGCTGACCACTCAGGACCCGCTGACGATCAAGGCCTACCAATACGATATCGTCTGCAACGGCATTGAGCTGTCCTCGGGCGCGATCCGGAACCACCGTCCGGACATCATGATCAAGGCGTTCGAGATTGCCGGCTACACCGCGGCCGATGTGGAAGCGCGGTTCGGCGGCATGCTCAACGCGTTCCGCTACGGCGCGCCCCCGCACGGCGGATCGGCGCCCGGCATTGACCGCATGGTCATGCTGCTGGCCGACGAACCCAATATCCGCGAGGTGATCCTGTTCCCACTGAACCAGCAGGGCGAAGACCTGATGATGGGCGCCCCCGCCGAAATCCCCCTGGCGCGGCTGAAGGAACTATCGCTGAAGATCGAGCTGCCGCCGGCCAAGCCGAAGGTGACCGGCACCTGATCCAGACCGTTCCGTCGGCTTGGCGCGACGATGCACACATGGCTATATCTCGGGATTGCTGTCACCTCCCCACGACGCGCCGAACCTTACCATCGGAGTTCTTCATGCGCCTTTCTGCCGTTCTCGGCGCGTTATGCCTGACCGCTGCCATCGCGACCCAGCCGGCCGCCGCCGCCAACGCCCCCGCGCCCGCTGCGCCGAGCCCGGGCGCGCTGCTGGCTCACAAGGCGCTCTACACGCTGACGCTCGATACCGCGAACGGCAACGACGTGATCGCCGCCCGCGGAACCATGGGCTACGAGGTAACCGATGCCTGCGACGGATGGGCGGTTCGCCAGCGGCTGCGGATGACCATCACCAATTCGGAGGGCCAGGACATCGAAATGGCCTCGGACTATGCGACCTGGGAATCCAAGGATGGCCTGAAGTTCCGCTACCACATGCGCCAGACCACCGACACCGCTGTCACCAGCCAGACCGACGGGGACGCATTCCTGCAAAAGCCCGGAAGCACGGGGGAGGCGCACTACACGTCGCCGCATGACGCCA
>CAWFVP010000009.1:0-529186 GCA_963819305.1 uncultured Alphaproteobacteria bacterium | reverse complement strand
CCCTTTGAACATCGGCACTTCCTCCGGTTGCGACGAAAGCGCGGCGGCGCGCATGTCGGTCGGCAAAGCTAGGCGCGGCAGGGATGCATCGCAAGGCCGGGCTGGGCTACAAGGATCGCATGTCGCGCTGGCGCACCATTCTGCTGCTGGGACTGACGTCGGCGTTCGCCGGCACCCCGACGGCTGGCCGCGCGGTGGCGCAGGATCCGGCGACCCAGTCAGCGACCCAGTCGGCGAGCCCGGCGGCCGGCCTGCCGGCGCCGGCGGCGCAGGACGTGATCGCGCTGGTCCGCGACAATCGCTGGGCCGAAGCCGAGCTGGCGGTGGCCGGCTACGTGGACCCGGTGGCCCGCAAGCTGGTGACCTATTACCGCCTGATGACGCCGACCGCCGCGACCGCGTCCGACATCGACGCGTTCATGGCCGCCAACCCGGATTGGCCGCAGCAGGCGGTGCTCGCCAGCCGGCGTGATGCCGCCTTGGCGAACGAACCGGATGACACAGTGGTTCTGCGGCTCTGTGACGCCATCCCGGCGAAATCCTCCGCCGCCCTGCTGCGATGCGCCGACGCCTTCCGCCGCTCCGGCCGGACCGGCGACGCCACGCTGGCATTCCGCCAGGCCTGGGTGGCGGCGCCGGCCGACGCCGCCGGCGAGACCATCCTGCTCGGCCGCCTCGCCGGCCTGCTCAATGGCCGCGACCAGTGGGACCGGTTCGAACGGCTGGCGTGGAGCGACACCGGCGGCGCCCAGCGCCAGGCCGCGCGGCTGGACCCGGCCGACCGGCCGCGCGCCGCGGCCCGCCTGGCGGTCCGCCGCGACGATCCCCAAGCGGCGACACTCCTGGCGGCGCTGCCCCCGGCCGCGCGCACCTCGCCCGGGCTGATGCTGGATCAGGCCCGCTGGCTGCGGCGGGGCAACCAGGACGACGCGGCGCTGGCGCTCTGGCACGAGGCAGGCGCCGCCGCCGAGCAGGCGGCGCCCGCCGACCGGCGCGCCGCGTTCTGGGACGAGCGCAACCAGCTGGCCCGCCGCCGCCTGCGCATCGGCGACGGGGCGGGCGCCTACGCCCTGGCCGCGGGGTATTCCCAGGCCACCGGCGAGCCGCACCTCGATGCCGAATTCCTCGCCGGCTTCGTCGCCCTGCGCAAGCTGCAGGACCCCGCCACCGCGGCCCGGCATTTCCGCAACCTCGCGACCGCGTCCGGGGCGGCGATCACCCAGGGCCGTGCGCATTACTGGCTCGGCCGCGCCGCCGAGGCCGCGGGCGATCCCGCCGCGGCCAGGGCCGAATTCGCCGCGGCGGCGATCTGGCCGGGCACCTATTACGGGCAGCTCGCCGCATTGCGGCTCGGCCAGGACCTGCCGGCGATCATCGCCGCCGCCCGCGATCCGGCCGCCGACGCGGCGCGCGGCCTGGACCTGGTGGGCCGCGAACTCGCCCGGGCCGCCGTCTACCTGGTCGCCTGGAACGCGCCGCGCCGCGCCCAGCCGTTCCTGCTGCGGCTGGACGACATCGCGCCCGATCCCACGGACCGGGCGCTTGCGGCGCGCCTGGCCGCGGGATTCGGCATGCCGGACGCCGCGGTGGCGATGGCGCGCCGGGCCGGCCGCGACGGGGTGACGCTGCTGCAGATCGGCTGGCCCTCGCCGTTCGAGCCGCCGGACCAGCCGGGCGTCGATCCCGCCTTGTCGCTGGCGGTGATGCGCCAGGAGAGCAGCTTCGATCCCACGACCGTCAGCCCCGCCGGCGCGCGCGGCCTGATGCAGCTGATGCCGGCACCGCCGGCCAGGTGGCGCGCAAGCTCGGGCTGGCGCCTTCGCTGCCGGCGCTGACGCTCGATCCCGGCTACAACATGCGCCTCGGCACCACCTATCTGCACGACCTGCTGGACCAGTTCGGCGGTGCCGCACCGCTGGCGGTCGCGGCCTACAACGCGGGGCCGGCGCGGGTGACCGAATGGCTGGCGGCCAACGGCGACCCCAGGGCGGGCACGAAAAGCGGCGGCATCGACATGGTCGACTGGATCGAGCTGATCCCGTTTTCCGAGACCCGCAACTATGTGCAGAGGGTCATCGAAAATCAGGTGGTCTACGATGCCCGCCGGCGTGAAGGCGCTGCCCATCCGATGACCGCATGGCTCCGCTGAGCCGCACCCTCAGGGCCTGGGACGGCCTTGAACTGGTCGTCATCGAGTGGAACTCGGAGGATTGCGGAGAACGCCTGCCGATCCTGTGCCTGCCGGGCCTGGTACGTACCGCCGACGACTTCGCCGATTTCGCGGCCCGGCACGCCGCACGCCGGATCGTGGCGGTCGAATACCCGGGGCGCGGCCGCTCCGGACGCGCCCGCGACGCGGCGCGCTATCTGCCGGAAGCCTGCCTCCGGGACGTGCTCGACATCGCGGCGGCGCTGCATTTGCATCGCGCGGTGGCGATCGGCACCAGCTTCGGCGGATTGCTGGCGATGGGCATCGCCGCCACCCGGCCGGCGATGCTGGCGGGCATCGTGCTGAACGACATCGGCCCCGAAATCGGCGCGGCCGGCAGCGCGTTCCTGCGCCGTTTCGTCGGCGAGGACCCATTCCTGCCCGACATCCCGACCGCCGCCACGCATCTGCGCCAGGTGCTTCCCTACCTGTCGCTGCAGACCGACGCGGAGTGGCAGCGCTTCGCCGCCCTCACTTACGCCGCGGGACCGGACGGCCGGCTGCACCCGCGCTGGGACCTGCGCATCGCCGAACTGCTGACCCCGCCGGTGCGCGACCTGTGGCCATTGTTCCGCGCCATTCCGGACATCCCGCTGCTGCTGATCCGCGGCGTGCACAGCAACATCCTGCTGACCCAGACGGTGACGAAGATGCTGGCCGCCCGGCCGGACATGGAGCTGGTGGAAATCCCGCAGGTAGGCCACGCGCCGACCCTGGCCGAGCCCGCGGCGGAGATCGCCGTCGACGCATTCCTGGCCCGGCTGCAATGAGCACCGCCGCGCCGACATCCCTACGGAGCACGCTCGCCCGCGCCATCGCCAGCGGTTTCGGCAGCGGCTATGCGCCCTGGGCGCCGGGGACCGTCGGATCGGCGGCCGCACTCGGCATCGGTTGCCTGTTGCTGCCGTGGAGTCCCGCGGCCTTGCCGATCGCCGCTGCGCTGGCGGTGTTCGCCGGCATCTGGGCGATCGGCGCGTCGGCGGCGGCGGCCGACGATCCCGGCTGGGTGGTGATCGACGAGTTTGCCGGAATGTGGATCGCCATGCTGCCGCTGGCACCGCTGCCGGGTGGCGCGTTGTCGCCGATAGGCCTGCTCGCGGCGTTCCTGTTGTTCCGGCTGCTGGATGTCACGAAGCCCGGCCCGATCGGCTGGGCGGATCGGCAGCACAATGCGGCGGGCGTGATGGCCGACGACGTCATCGCCGGGGCGATCGCCGCCGGCATCATCTGGGCCGCCCGCAACCGGTGGCCCGGGCTGCTCTGAGATTTCAGATGGTCTGAGGTCTGCGCAAGGAGATTGCCGATGATCAATGCCGCCGAACTCGAACAGGCGGAGGCGCTGCTGGCGCGATGCCGCGCAGCCGGCCTGCGGATCGCCACCGCCGAAAGCTGCACCGGCGGCCTGATCGCCGCGACTCTGACCGCTATCGCCGGAAGCTCCGACGTGGTGGACCGCGGCTTCGTCACCTACTCCAATGCCGCGAAGACGGCGCTGGTGGGTGTGCCGACGGCGCTGATCGACGCCGTCGGCGCGGTCAGCGAGGCGGTCGCGAAGGCGATGGCCGAGGGCGCGCTGGCGCGTTCCGATGCGGATCTTGCGGTTTCGGTCACGGGCGTTGCCGGTCCCGGTGGCGGCAGTGCGGAAAAGCCGGTCGGCCTGGTGTGGTTCGGCTGCGTGCGCACCGGTCGCCCGGCACGCACGCAGCGCCACGTCTTCCCCGGCGACCGCACCGAGATCCGCCGCGCCACGGTGGCTGAAGCGCTGCGGTTGCTCGGCGAGGCCGCCGGGTGAGAGACCTCAGGCGATCTTGTCGAGCTTGCCGGCGGAGGTTGCCTGCGGCGGCGCCGCGCCAGCTTTGGTTCCGTCATGGTCGCCATCGGCATCGGGCGCCTTCGGCGGCGGCGGTGGCGCGTGCTGGACGGCCGGCGCCGGCGGGCCGGAGAGTGGGGAAATGCTCATCTAAAACGTCCTTCAATGCAGAAGCACTGCGTGCAGTGAACGGAGTTTTTCCGCGTTGGCGCCGGCAAGCCTGCTCGGTGCGGGCACCATCGGCGACAGCGGTAAATGGCGCGTCAACAGGAAGCGTGGCGGCCTCGGAATTCGCCTCTGGTCAACCCGTCAGTGCGCGTCGGCGGTGACGGCCTTGGGCTTGGCGAGCAGGAAGGTCAACGGCACCGCGGCGATGAACAGCAGCGCCATCAGCAGCAGCACGTCGTTGTAGGCGAGCGTCAGCGCCTCGCGATGCACCAGCATCGACAGCTTGCGCAGGGCCGCGAAATGGGCGCCGCCGGATTTCGCCGCGGTCATCGCATGGGTCATGTTGTCCATCACGCGCGTGGCGCCGGGCCGCGACCAGGTGACCTGCTCCTGCAGATGCAGCGTGTGGATCGCGGTGCGCGAGGTGGCGATGGTGCCGATCATGGCGAGCCCGAGCGCGCCACCGAGATTGCGCATCAGGTTGTACAGGCCGGACGCGTTCTTCAAGGATTGCGGCGGCAGCGTGCCCAGCGACAGCTGGTTCACCGGCAGGAACAGGAACATCATCGAGAAGCCGCGCAGCATCTGCGGCAGCAGCATCTCCCAGAACGACGACTGGCTGGTCAGGTGGCCGAGCCACCACACCGACACCGCGAAGGCGAACAGGCCGCATGCCAGCATTCGGCGCAGGTCCATCAGCTTGCTTAGCCGCCCGGCGACCGGAGCCGACACGAACATCATCAAGCCGGTGACGAACATGGTCTGCCCGATCTCGAGGCTGTTGAAGCCGCGCACCTGGCCGAGGAACAACGGGATGACGTAGATCGAGCCGAACAGCCCGATGCCGATGACCACGCTGAACAGGCTGCCGAAGGCGAAGTTGGCGTTGCGGAACGCGCGCAGCTCGACCAGCGGATCGCGCTTCACCGCCATCCGCCAGAAGAAGGCGCTGCCGGCGATGAAAGCTACGACGGCGAACCGGGTGATCACCTCGTCCTCGAACCAGTCGTTGCGGCTGCCTTCTTCAAGCACGTATTCCAGGGAGCCGAGAAAGGTCGCCATCAAGCCCAGGCCGAGCCAGTCGAACCGGCGGAACATCGAGAAATCGGGCTTGTCGATGTCGATGAAGCGCCAGACGCTGGCGGCCACGGAGAGGCCGATCGGCACGTTGATCAGGAACAGCCAGTGCCAGCTGAACGCCTCCGTCAGCCAGCCGCCGACGGTCGGCCCGATGGTCGGCGCCAGGGTAGCGGTCAGGCCGATCAGCACCGAGATCTGCGCCCGCTGCGAGGCCGGGAACAGGAAGTAGGTGGTGGCGAACACGGTCGGGATCATGGCGCCGCCGCAGAAGCCCTGGGCGGCGCGGAAGGCGATCATCGCACCCAGGCTGGTTGCGGTGGCGCACAGGCCGGAGAACAGGGTGAAGCCAAGCGCGCTGGCGGTGAACAGCACACGGGTGGACAGCATGCGCGACAGCCAGCCGGACAGCGGGATCATCACGATCTCGGCGATCAGGTAACTGGTCTGCACCCAGGCCGCCTCGTCGGCGCTGGCGGACAGGCCGGCCTGGATTTCGGCGATCGAGGCGCTGACGATCTGGATGTCCAGGAACGCCATGAACATGCCGACGACCATGGTCATGAACCCGGCCCATTGCTGCCAGGTCAGGCGCGGCGGGTCCGTGGGTCGCGCGGCGGCTGGCATGGCCACGTGCGGCTCAGCGCAGGTGCAGGGTCGCCGCGGCGGCGCCGAGCAGGCCCAGGCGCTCCGCCTGCGGACCGCGGGTGTCGACCTCGGCGGTAACCGACAGACCGGCCCGCAGCCAGCCGGCGGCAGCGGCGTCGGTGGGGTCGAGCACGATCTTCACCGGCACGCGCTGCACGACCTTGGTGAAGTTGCCGGTCGCGTTCTCCGGCGGCAGCAGCGAGAACAGCGCGCCGGTGGCAGGTGCCAGGCTATCGACGCGGCCGGAGACGGCGCCGCTGCTGTCGATGTCGGGGGTGAGCACGACCTTCTGCCCGGCCTGCATCCGGCGCAGCTGGGTTTCCTTGAAATTGGCGATCACGAACAGCCGGGGCGCCGGCGGCGTGACCGACAGCAGCTGTTGCGCCGGCGTCACGTGCTGGCCGAGCTGGGCCGCGCGGTTGCCGACCACGCCGTCGAACGGCGCCCGGATGACGGTGTAGGACAGCGCATTCTCCGCCAGCCGCACTGCGGAATCGGCGGTCTGGCGCTTGGCGTCGGCCTGCACCACCTGTGCCTCCGACACCGCCAGGGTCTGCTCGGCCGACATCCGCTGCGCCTTGGCCGAAGCCAGCGCCGCCTCCGCCTTGCGCGAATCCGCGACCGCCTGGTCGTTGGACTGGCGTGACGTCCAGCCTGCGCCGACCAGGACGCCGCTGCGGCCGGCCTCGGCGCTGGCGCGGGTCAGTTCGGCCTGCGCCTGCGCGATGGTCGCATCGGCCTGGTTGATCATGGCCCGGCTCTGCTCGATCTGGCGGCGGGAGGTGACGGCGGCGGCGGCGGCCTCGGCGGCGAGGCCGCGGGCCTGGTCAAGCCGGGCCTGCCAGTCCGACGGATCGAGCGTGATCAGCGGGTCGCCGGCTTTCACCGCCTGGTTGTCGGCGACATGGATGGTGGTGATGTCGCCCTCGATGCGTGGGCCGAGCACGACGATGTCGCCCTGCAGATAGGCGTTGTCGGTGCTTTCGATGTAGCGGCCCTCGCTGACCCACCAGCTTGCGGTCACGACGCCCCCGACCAGCAGCAGCAACGGAAGCAGCACCCGCAGCACGGCGCGCAGCGGCCGCCGCCGCTTTACCGGGGCCGGCGGCGGCGCTTCGGACATCTGGGCGGTCGCTGGGGCAGGCTTCTCGGCAATGGCATTCATGACAAGGCGGCCTTCCAATTGAACCGAACGGTTCAGTCTGGTTCGAAATTATGGCGACGCACGATCAATCGTCAAGGGTAGACTGAACGGTGCAGTTCAATTTGTCCTTGACCTGTTACAACCCGCACGCCAGATAAGGGCGATGGACCTGCCATCGCCCGTCCCCGAAATCCGGCTTGATTCCTCACCGAAGCGTCAGCAGATCGTCGAGGCTGCGGTCACGCTGTTCATGGCGCATGGCTATGGCTCGGTCAGCATGGACGCGGTGGCGCGCTCCGCCGGCGTCTCCAAGGCGACGCTGTATGCCTATTTCACCTCGAAGGACGCGCTGTTCGCCACCATCATCGGCGACGCCTGCCGCGAGCGGACCGAGGACGACGCCACCTTCCCCACCGAGGTTTCCGACATCGGGGCGGCGCTGACGACGATCGGCGACCGAGTGCTGCATTTTCTCCTGCAGGACCGCAAGCTGGCGATCTACCGGATGACCGTCGCCGAGGCCACGCGCTTTCCCGAGCTTGGCGAGGCCTTCATGGTCAACGGCCCACAGCGCTTCGTGGAGCGGGTGGCCCACTGGATCGGGCTGCAGATTGCCGCCGGCCACCTGGCCGCCGCCGACCCGCGGATCGCCGCCGAGCATTTCCTGGCGCTGCTGCGCACCATGATGTTCATGCGCGCGACCCTTTGCCAGGGTCCGGCGCCGACGGAGGACGAGATCGCCGCCAACGTCGCGGCCGCGGTCGCTACCTTCCTGCGGGCATTCGGGGCGCCCGAAAAGGCCGCCTAGGCGGCCGCCACCAGCGCCCGCACCACCGAGATTGCCTCGTCCACCTGCGCCCGCGACACGTCGAGATGGGTGCAGAGCCGGGCGCGGTACTTGCCGGTGCCGGAGAACTGCACCCCCTGCTCGCGCGCCTTCTTCGACAGCGCTTCGACGGTCATGCCGGTGCCCTCGACGTCGATGAACACCAGGTTGGTCTGCGGCTCCTCGACGGTGATGCCCTCGATCTGGGCCAGGCCCCGGGCCAGAACGCGGGCGTTCTCGTGATCCTCGGCGAGGCGGTCGACATTGTGGTCGAGCGCGTAGATGCAGGCGGCGGCGCAGATGCCGCCCTGGCGCATCGAGCCGCCGAGCCGCTGCTTCCAGCGCCACGCCCGGCCGATGAACTCGCTGCTGCCGCACAGCACGGCGCCCAGCGGCGCGCCCAGGCCCTTGGTGAAATCGAGCCAGACGCTGTCGAAGCCCGCCACCATGTCGGACGGCGCCACGCCGGCGGCGACGGTGGCGTTGGTCAGCCGCGCCCCGTCCATGTGGGTCGCCATGCCGCATTCATGCGCGAAATCCGCGACCTGGCTCAGCACCGCCAGCGGCCACACCGTGCCGCCGCCGGCATTGGCGGTCTGTTCCACCTCCAGCAGGGTCTGCGGCGGCGCATAGCGCGTCTTGGGCCGGATCGCCGCCTGCAGCGCCGGCAGGTCGAACTGGCCGCGCGGGCCGTGCAATCCGGTGATCTGCGCCCCGGTCAGCGCCGCGGCACCGCCGCCTTCGCTGGTCAGGATATGCGCCGTCTCGTGCGCCAGGATTTCGTCGCCCGGGCGGCAATGGGTGAGGATGGCGATCTGGTTGCACATCGTGCCGCTAGGCAGGAACACCGCGGCTTCTTTGCCGAGATAGCTCGCCATCCGGTCGCACAGCGCGGTCACGGTCGGGTCGGTGCCGCCCTGCTCGTCGCCCAATTCGGCCTCCATCATGGCGGCCTTCATGGCCGGGCCGGGCCGGGTCTGCGTATCCGAATACAGGTTGATGCGCACGGGCGGCAGGCCGGCGACGGGCAACGGCGGGGCGAAATTCATGGGGCGGGCTCTCCGGACGGAATATTGCCGCAGGAAAGCAGCAACCGTCCGGGGGCGCCAGGGGGCCCGCCCGGCATCTGCCATCCGCGATCCGTCGTTGGAAAATCAGGTATCCGGGCCGGCCTCGCTCAGGCGGCCATAGAGCACCACCGGGCCCGTCGGCTTGCCGGTCGGCGACCCGCCTTCCGGCTCGACGCTGATCTCGATCAGCATGCCGGGCACCGGGCGCACCGCCGGCGAGGTGATCGTCGTCACCTTGCCGGGCTCGTGCGGCAGCACCGACAGGCTGACCGGCTCGGTGGCGCCTGGGGCCAGCGCCCAAAGCTGCAGCGAGCGTCCCGAGGGGGCGATGATGTTGCGCCCGGTCGCGGCCGCCACCGCGTTTAGCCGCAGGCCGCCGCGCCGGTCGATCTCCGCCATCAGGGTCGGCGCGTTCCGGTCGCCCACGAGTACCGTCATGATGCGCGCCGGCTGCGGCCGCGGCACCAGCACGAACGCCGCGAGCCCCGCGGCGACGAAGGTGGCGCCGATCGCCCAGCCGCGCCACCACCACCCCAGCTGGGCGCGGCGCCGGGCCTTGGCCGGCTGCGGCGGCGCGATCCGGGCCTCGATCCGGTCCCAGGTGTCGGGCGGCGGCGCCTCCGGCCGGGTCAGCCCGGACAGCGGCGCCAGGCGCATCTCCCACTCCTCGACCGCCTGGCGCCACAGCGGGTCGCTGTCGACGGCAACGGCCACCTGGGCCGCCACCCGCGCGTCCAGGGTGCCCAGCACGTATTCGCCGGCGAGCGCCGCCCGGCCGCTAGGGTCGCCCGGAAGGGTCATGCCCGGGAGCGTCACGACAGACACTCCTTCAGGGTCAGCAACCCACGCCTGATCCAGGACTTCACGGTCCCCAGCGGCTGGTTCAGCCGCACCGCGATCTCGGGATGCGATAGGCCGTGCACGAAGGCGAGCACGATGCCCTCGCGATTCTTCGGCTCCAGGCGCTTCAGGCAGTCATGCAGCCGCGCCCCGGACTCCGCCGTGGTCAACGCATCCAGCGCATCCGCCTCGACCGCGCCGTCGCCGAGATTGGGATCGTCGCTCGGGATCTCCCGACCCCGGGTACGCGCGATATCGAGCGCGCCGTAACGAACGATGGAGGCCAGCCAAACCGCCGCGTTGCCGCGGCCGGGATCGAACTGGCGCGCGCGCTCCCACACCTTGAGGAACGAGTTCCTGCAGCACGTCGGCGGCGGCGGGGCGGTCGCGCAGGATGGCCATTGCAATTCCGAACAGGCGTGTCGACTGCCGCACGTAGATGGCCCGCAGCGCCGCCTGGTCGCCACGGGCGACCGAGACCAGCAGGTCTGTCAGTTCGGCTTCGTCCTGCATTACGCCCTGATCACCGGTTCGGATGCATGTTCCGCCCGGATCCCCGGCGCGTCGTCGGGCGGCATACCACGCGGCGCGAACGGGTGAAACCGATCTCCGCGCCGGTCGCTCCGGCCAGGTTCATATCCCTGCCGGAAACAAAGCTCCTTCGGAACAAGGGCCAGCCGTCAGGCGGTCCGGGTCGCCGCACCCGGCGGGCCGTAGACGTCGCGCGCGCGCTTCAGGAAGGCGTTGACCATCCGCCGCACCGCCTCGTTGAACACCACGCCGATCGCCGCCTGCAGCAGGCGGCTGCGGAATTCGAAATCGACGAAGAAATCGACCCGGCAGCCCGCCGGGTCCGGGCGTGAAGATCCACTGGTTGTTCAGGTAGCGGAACGGGCCGTTCTCGTAGCGCACGCCGACCCGCTGCGGCCGGTCCAGCGTCGACGCGGCTGGTGAAGCTCTCGCGGAACGGGCCGAAGCCGATGGTCAGGTCGGCCACCAGCTCGGTCTCGGTGCGGCTGCGCACCCGCGCGCCGACGCACCAGGGCAGGAACTGCGGATAGTTGCCGACATCGGCGACCAGGTCGAACAGCTGCTCCGGCCGGTACGGCACCACGCTTGGTCTCGGCGTGGGTCGGCATCGCTCAGTCCGCGGCGAGCGCAGTGCTGCGCGCGCGCCGCCTGCAGCGCGGCGAAATCGGCGTCGGCGTGGTAGGAGCTGCGGGTCAGCGGCGTTGCCGAGACCAGCAGGAAGCCCTTGCGCGCGCGCCATGCGCGGCATAGTCGGCGAACTCCTCGGGCGTCACGAACCGGCCGACCGCGGCGTGCTTCACGGTCGGCTGCAGATACTGGCCGATGGTGAGGAAATCGACGTCGGCGACGCGCAGATCGTCCATCACCTGCAGGATCTCCGCCGCGCGCCTCGCCCAGCCCGACCATCAGGCCGGACTTGGTGAAGATCGTCGGGTCGAGCTGCTTCACCCGTGTCGAGCAGCCGCAGCGACTGGTAGTAGCGCGCGCCGGGCCGGATCGTCGGATAGAGCCGCGGCACGGTCTCCAGATTGTGGTTGAACACGTCCGGCCGCGCCGCCGACCACGATCTCGACCGCGCCCGGCTTGCGCAGGAAATCCGGCGTCAGCACCTCGATCGTGGTGGCCGGCGCCGCGTCGCGGATGGCGCGGATCACCGCGGCGAAATGCGCCGCCCCGCCATCGGCCAGGTCGTCGCGGTCGACCGAGGTGATCACCACGTGGCGCAGGCCGAGCTTGGCCACCGCGTCGGCGACCCGCGCCGGCTCGTCGGCGTCGAGCGCGTCCGGCATGCCGGTGCGCGACGTTGCAGAAGCTGCAGGCGCGGGTGCAGGTGTCGCCCATGATCATCATGGTGGCGTGGCGCTGCGACCAGCACTCGCCGATGTTCGGGCAGGCCGCCTCCTCGCACACCGTGACCAGCCCGTTCTCGCGCATCAGCGCGCGGGTCTCGTGATAGACCGGGTGGTTGGGCGCCTGCACCCGGATCCAGTCCGGCTTGCGCTGGATCGGGTTGTCCGGCCGGTGCGCCTTCTCCGGATGGCGCGACCGTTCGCGACCGCCCCGGTGGTCGATCGAGGCTCGTGCGATGGTCGATGACGGTCCGGGTTGGCACGGCCTAGAAGTGGATGGCCCGGCCGTAGGCGTCCAGCACCGCCTCGTGCATCGTTTCGCTGACGCGTGGGATGCGGGAACACCGTGTGCATCAGCTCGGCCTCGGTGGTCTCCAGCGTGCGGGCGATCGCGTAGCCCTGGATCATCTCGGTCACCTCGGCGCCGATCATGTGCGCGCCCAGCAGTTCGCCGGTCTTGGCGTCGAACACGGTCTTCACCATGCCCTCCGGCTCGCCCATCGCGATCGCCTTGCCGTTGCCGATGAACGGGAAGTGGCCGACCTTGACCTCGTGGCCCGTCGGCCTTGGCGCGCGCCTCGGTCAGCCCGACGGAGGCGACCTGCGGCCGGCAATAGGTGCAGCCGGGGATGTTGCTCGACAGTCGATCGGATGCACGTCGTTCAGCGCCGGCGATCTTCTCGACGCAGACCACGCCCTCGTGGCTCGCCTTGTGCGCGAGCCAGGGCGGCCCGGCCAGGTCGCCGATCGCATAGACGCCCGGCTCGCCGGTGCGGCAGTACTCGTCGATCACGACATGGGTGCGCTCGACCTTCACCCTGGTGCCTTCGAGGCCGAGGTCCTCGACGTTGCCGACGATGCCGACCGCGGAGATCACCCGGTCGACGGTGATCTCCTGCGATCTTGCCGCCGGCTTCGACCGTGACGGTGACGCTGTCGGCGCCCTTCTTCACGCCCTTCACGGCGGCGCCGGTGAGGATCTTCATGCCCTGCTTCTCGAACGCCTTGCGGGCGAAGGCGGAGATCTCCTCGTCCTCGACCGGCAGGACGCGGTCCAGCACCTCGACCACCGTCACCTCGGCGCCCATGTTGCGGAAGAAGCTGGCGAACTCGATGCCGATGGCGCCGGAGCCGATCACCAGCAGCGATTTCGGCATCGCCGGCGGCACCATCGCCTCGCGGTAGGTCCAGATCAGCTTGCCGTCGGCCTCGATGCCCGGCAGCTGCCGCGCGCGCGCGCCGGTGGCCAGGATGATGTGCGGCGCCTTCAGGGTCGCGACCGGCTTGCCGTCCTTCTCCACCGCCAGCGTGCTCTTGCCCGGCCAGCTTCGCCGTTGCCGTCGAACACGGTGACCTTGTTCTTCTTCAGCAGATAGCGCGACGCCGGACGACAAGCTGCTTGGCCACCGCGCGCGAGCGCTTCACCACCTTTGCCGAGATCGAAGCGGATGTTGTCGGCGGCGAAGCCGAACTCGCCGAGATGGTGCAGCAGGTGGTTGATCTCGGACGTGCGCAGCAGCGCCTTGGTCGGGATGCAGCCCCAGTTCAGGCAGATGCCGCCGAGATGCTCGCGCTCCACCACCGCGGTCTTCATGCCGAGCTGCGCCGCGCGGATCGCGGCGACATAGCCGCCGGGGCCGCCGCCGATGACGATCAGGTCGAAGTTCTGCTTCGGCCATGCGAGTGCTCCTGTTCAGGCCGCGCAGCGCGCGCGAGCGCCTCGCCGCTCAGGCGCTGCACGGTCCAGTCGATCCATCGGCTCGGCGCCGAGGCTGCGGTAGAAGCCGATCGCCGGCGCATTCCAGTCCAGCACCGACCATTCCATGCGGGCGCAGCCTTCCGCCAGCGCGCGCCTGGCCAGATGGCGGAAGAGCGCGCGGCCGATGCCGGCGCCGCGATGCGCCGGCAGCACGAAGACATCCTCGACATACAGGCCGGCGCGCCCGGCGAAGGTGCGAGAAATTGTAGAACCACAAGCGCGAAGCCGACCGGCTCGCCGTCCGCTTCGGCGATCAGCGCATGGCAGCGCGGCCGCGGGCCGAACAGGGCGGCGGCGAAATCCGCCTCGTCGGCCTTCACCTCGTGCAGCGAGCTTCTCGTATTCGGCGAGCGCGCGGACCAAGCGCACGATCAATGCTCGTCGCCCGGCATCGCATCGCGAAGCGATCAGCGCGACCGGGCGTGCGCTCGGCTCGTCACAGCATCAGGCTCAGCGGGTCCTCGACGATGCGCTTGAACTCGGCCAGCCACTCGGCGCCGAGCGCGCCGTCGACGACGCGGTGATCGACGCTCAGCGTGCAGGTCATCACCGTGGCGATCGCCAGCGCGCCGTCCTTCACCACCGGCCGCTGCTCGCCGGCGCCGACCGCCAGGATGGCGGCCTGCGGCGGGTTGATGATGGCGGCGAAGGTCCTGACGCCGTACATGCCCATGTTGGAGATCGAGAAGCCGCCGCCCTGGAATTCCTCCGGCTTCAGCTTGCCGGCCTTGGCGCGGCGCGCCGAGGTCCTTCATCTCGTTGCTGATGGCGGCGAGGCCCTTCTGGTCGGCCTTGCGGATGATCGGCGTGATCAGGCCGTCCGGGATCGACACGGCGACCGAGATGTCGACGTCGTCGTACAGCACGATCGCTGTCCTCGGTGTAGCTGGCGTTCACCTTCGGGACCCGGCGCAGCGTCAGCGCCGCCGCCTTGATGACCAGGTCGTTGACCGAGAGCTTGAAGGCGCCCGGGCCGTCCTTGGCGCTTTTCGCGTTCAGCTCGGCGCGCAGCTTCAGCAGCGCGTCGAGCTCGATGTCCATCGAGACGTAGAAATGCGGGATGGTCTGCTTGGCCTCGGTCAGCCGGCGGGCGATCACCTTGCGCATCGTGCTGTTGCGGCACCAGCGTGTGCGGCGCGGTGATCGGCGCGGCGCGGCCTTGGCGCGGGCGGCCGGCGCCGCCGGCGGAGCGGCCGGTGCCGCCGCCGCGGCGCGGCTGCGGCGCCGCCGGCCTGCGGCGCCGCCTCGATATCGGCCTTGACGATGCGGCCGTTCGGGCCGCTGCCCTTCAGCGCCGACAGGTCGATGCCGGCCTGCTTGGCCATGCGGCGCGCCAGCGGCGAGGCGAAGATGCGCTCGCCCGGCGCATGCCCGTTCGGGCGCATGCCGGCGCCGGGCGGCTGCGGCGGCGGCGCTGCGGCGGCGCGGCTGCGGCGGGCGCGGCTGCGGCGGGCGCGGATGCGGCGGCGCCGCGGCAGCAGCGGCGCTCGCGGCCGGCTTGGGTGCTGCGGCGGCGGGCACCGCCTCGCCTTCCTCCACCAGCACCGCGATCGGCTCGTTGACCTTCACGCCCTCGGTGCCGTCGGCGACCAGGATCTTGCCCAGCACGCCCTCGTCGACCGCCTCGACCTCCATGGTCGCCTTGTCGGTCTCGATCTCGGCGATCACGTCGCCGGCCTTGACCGCGTCGCCCTCTTTCTTCAGCCAGCGCGCCAGCGTGCCCTCGGTCATGGTCGGGCGACAGCGCCGGCATCAGGATGTTGGTGGCCATTTCGATTCCCCTGTGTTCTCGACGTGCGCGGCGTGGTCAGACGATCTTCTTGACCGCGTCGACAACCCAGTCGGGCTGCGGCAGCGCCAGCTTCTCGAGGTTGGCCGCATAGGGCAGCGGCACGTCGAGGCCGTGCACGCGCACCGGCGGCGCATCCAGCCAGTCGAAGCATTGCTCGATCATCTGCATGGCCATCTCGGCGCCGATGCCGGCGAACGGCCAGCCTTCCTCGACGGTGACCATGCGGCTGGTCTTCTTCACGCTGTCGACGATGGTGTCGGTGTCGAGCGGCCGCAGGGTGCGCAGGTTGATCACCTCGGCGCTGATGCCCTGCTCGGCCAGCGCCTCGGCCGCCTTCAGCGCCACGCCGACCATGATGCTGAACGCGACGATGGTGACGTGCTCGCCGGCGCGCTCGATCTTGGCCTTGCCGATCGGCAGCGATGAAATCCGGGTCGGTCGGGCAGTCGAAGGTCTGGCCGTAGAGGATTTCGTTCTCCAGGAAGATGACCGGGTTCGGGTCGCGGATGGCGGCGCGCAGCAGGCCCTTGGCGTCCGCCGACGACCAGGGCGCGACCACCTTCAGGCCCGGGCAATGCGCGTACCAGCTCGCGTAGCACTGGCTGTGCTGGGCGGCGACGCGGGAGGCGGCGCCGTTGGGGCCGCGGAACACGATCGGGCAGCCCATCTGGCCGCCGGACATGTACAGCGTCTTGGCCGCCGAGTTGATGATCTGGTCGATCGCCTGCATGGCGAAGTTGAACGTCATGAACTCGACGATCGGCCGCAGCCCGTTCATCGCCGCGCCCGACCGCCATGCCGGTGAAGCCGTGCTCGGTGATCGGCGTGTCGATGATGCGCGTGGGGCCGAACTCGTCCAGCAGGCCCTGGCTGATCTTGTAGGCGCCCTGGTATTGCGCGACCTCCTCGCCGATCAGGAACACCCGGTCGTCGGCGCGCATTTCCGCGGCCATGGCGTCGCGCAGCGCCTCGCGCACGGTGATCGGCTCGGTGGCGCCCCAATTCGCGCTCCGGCGCGACGGTCACGGCTGGCGCCGCGGCGAGCCGCCGGCTTTGCCGTCGCCGGTGCGGCGGCGAGCCTCGGCAGCGGCGTGCCGCCGGAGCGGGCGCCGGCTTGGCCGCGCCGCTTCGCTTCGCCGCCGAGCACGGCGATCGGCGTGTTCACCGCGACGCCCTCGGTGCCCTCCTCCACCAGGATCTGGGCCAGCTTGCCCTCGTCGACCGCCTCGACCTCCATGGTCGCCTTGTCGGTCTCGATCTCGGCGATCACGTCGCCGGCGCTGCACCTCGTCGCCGACCTTCTTCAGCCAGCGCGCCAGCTTGCCCTCGGTCATGGTGGGCGACAGCGCCGGCATCAGGATCTGGGTCGACATGCGCTCAGCCCTCCACCAGCATGTCGGTCCACAGCTCGGCCGCATCCGGCTCCGGGCTCGCCTGGGCGAAGTCGGCGGCATCCTGGACGATCGCGCTTCACCTCGTCGTCGATGCGTCTTGATCTCGCTCGTCGCCGACGCCGAGCGCCTCCAGCTTGTGCCGCGCGCTCTCGATGCAGTCGCGCTCGCTGCGCATCTTCTGCATTTCCTCGCGGGTGCGGTATTTCGCCGGGTCGGACATCGAGTGGCCGCGATAGCGGTAGGTCTTCACCTCCAGCAGGTACGGCCCCTTGCCGGCGCGGCAATGCGCCACCGCCGCGTCGGCCGCCTGCCTTCACCGCCACCACGTCCATGCCGTCCACCTGCACGCCGGGAATGCCCCAGGGCGCGCCGTTCTTCGACAGGTCGCGCGAGGCGGTGGCGCGCTCGACGCTGGTGCCCATGCCGTATTTGTTGTTCTCGATCACGTAGATGCACGGCAGCTTCATCAGCGCGGCGAGGTTGAAGCTTTCGAACACCTGGCCCTGGTTGGACGCGCCCTCGCCGAAATAGGTCACCGCGACCCGGTCGTTGCCGCGATACCAGTTGCTGAACGCGAGGCCGGTGCCGAGGCTGACCTGCGCGCCGACGATGCCGTGGCCGCCGAAGAAATTCTTCTCCTTGCTGAACATGTGCATGGAGCCGCCCTTGCCGTGCGAATAGCCGCCGGCGCGGCCGGTCAGCTCGGCCATCACGCCGCGCGGGTCCATGCCGGTGGCCAGCATGTGGCCGTGGTCGCGGTAGGAGGTGATGACCTCGTCGCCGTCGCTCAGCGCCATCTGCATGCCGACGACGACGGCTTCCTGGCCGATATACAGATGGCAGAAGCCGCCGATCAGGCCCATGCCGTAGAGCTGGCCGGCCTTCTCCTCGAAGCGGCGGATCAGCAGCATGTCGCGGTAGCCGCGCAGCAGCTCGCTCTGCGTCATGCCGGTGTTGGGTTTCGCCCGCTTCTTGATGTCCGCCTGCGCCATCCAGCCGCCCTCCCCAATTCAGCTACGGCCGCCGGAGCCGCCAAGGCGACACCTAGCCGTGCAATCCCTACCAGACAAGCTTCGAAAGCCGAATAAACTGTTATTGTGCAATGCAATAGAGCCGCGTAACCAAAATGCAGTTAACCGCTTGTCAGCACCGAATCAGCGCGCCGCTGCAGGCGCGTGAGTTGCTGGACCCGGGTTGGATACGAACGATTTGTTCGTGCAGCGCCGCAAGTTCGCAGCGACGTTGCCAGCGCAGCTTCCGGATGGCTGGGTTGCGCGGAGGGGGCGCAGAGACCCGCATCGAACGACGCAGGGGAAAACCGATGCATGCCGCCACGCTGCCGATTGCATTCCGCCGTCTGGCGTTTTCCAACCTCGCAGCCCAGGCCGGCGAACAGATGGGGCTCGCCGCGGCGCCGCTGATTGCGGTGCTGGCGTTCGGCGCCGGCGCCGGCGAGACCGGGCTGTTGTCGGCCGCCCAGTCGTTGCCGTTCCTGCTGCTGTCGTTGCCGGCGGGGCTGCTGGCCGATCGCGTCGCGCGAAGGCGGCTGATGGTGCTGGCCGAACTCGTCCGGGCGCTCGCGTTGGCCGGGGTGACGGCGCTGCTGTTCATGGGGCTGTTGAGCCTGCCGGTGCTCGCCCTCGCCGGGGCGCTGTCCAGCACCGGCACCGTCGTGTTCAGCGTCACCGCCCCGGCGCTGGTTCCGGCACTCGTCGGGCGGGAGCAGTTCGCCCGCGCCAATACCAGGCTGGAACTGGCCCGTAGCCTGGCCTTTGCCGCAGGGCCTGCATTCGGCGGCGCGGTCGTCGGGTTCGCCGGCGGCGGCGCCGCATTCGCCTTGGCGGCCGGGCTGTCGCTGGCGGCGGTGCTGTTGCTGAGCGGGCTGCCGGAACCGGCCCGGCCGGCGCGCCCTTCCCGCCACCCCCTGGCCGAGTTGGCGGATGGCTGGCGGTTCGTGGCGGCCCACCCGCTGCTGCGCCCGATCATGGCCACGGCGGTCGCCTGGAACCTGTCCTGGTTCGTCCTGCAGGCCGCCTTCGTGCCGTTCGCGGTGCAGGTGCTGCAGCTCGACGCCACCGCCATCGGGCTGGTGCTGGCGGCCTACGGCATCGGCATGGTGGCCGGCGCCGCCTTGGCGCCCTGGCTTGGCCGGCGGGTGCGGTTCGGCTGGATGATCGCGGTCGGGCCGGCGACGTCGGTGGTCGGCGCCGGCGCCATGGCGGCGAGCATCCTGGTCCCGACCGCGGCGCTGCCGGTGCTCGGCTTCTTCCTGTTCGGTGTCGGCCCGATCCTGTGGACCATCGGCCAGACCACCCTGCGCCAGGCCGTCACCCCTGGCGCCATGCTGGGGCGGGCCTCGGCGCTGTTCATGATCGCGTCGTCGGGCGCTCGTCCGGTCGGTGCGGCCCTGGGCGGCGTGGTCGGCGCGACGATGGGCCTGCAGGCGGCGATCCTGCTGGCGGCGGCTGGCTTCGTGGTCCAGCTGGTGCTGATCCTCGCCTCGCCGGTGCCGGCGCTGCAGGAGATGCCGCAACCCGCCTGACGGGTCAGAACAGGCGTTGGCCGGTGGGGTACGGGATGATGATGTCGTTCGGCTCGGACAGGTTCAGCATCGCCCGCGACCGCTCGTCCAGTGCGTCCGGATCGAGCCGGCCAGTCCGCATCGCAGCCACCCGGCGCTCCCATCCGGCGAGATCGGTTTCGGCCCGCGCGTATTCGGCTTGCGCGGCCACCAGATCCTGCTGGCGCAGCGCGTATGCGGTCAGGCCGTGTTCGCCCTGGGTCGCCTGCCACAGGAAGTAGCCGACCAGCGACAGGAACAGCAGCGGCGGTGTGATCGCCCTGGCCCACCATTTCAGGCGGCGTGTGATGTTCATGGTGGAACCCGCTGGAGTTCCTGCTGAATTACCTGATCGCGGCTAAAGTACAAGTTGCCGCGGCGATGTCAAAGCTTTGCCGCGGTTTGGCCATGGAGTGGGGTCGAAATCCACCCCACGGCACCCCTGCCGCTCAACGGAGGACCCCGATGAAGAGGCACTTTCTGGTTCTCGCCGCCGCCGGCGCCCTGGCGTTTATGTCGACCGCCCCGGCCATGGCCGACGGATACCGTGGCGAATGGCGCCGCGATGCCTGGCGCGAACACGCCTATCGCCGGCACGAGTGGCGCGAATGGCACCGGCCCTATGTCTACGTCCCGCCGCCCCGGGTGTATTACGCCCCGCCGCGGGCGTATTACCCGCCGCCGGCCTATTACGGCTATCCCTGAGCCTGACCACGGCCCCGGCTTCGCGCCGGGGCCGTGCGGCTACGGCTTCAGGATGGTCCGCCCGGCATAGCGCGCGGCGCCGCCGAGCATCTGTTCGATGCGGATCAGCTGGTTGTACTTGGCCGTGCGATCGCTGCGCGCCAGGCTGCCCGTCTTGATCTGCCCGCAATTGGTCGCCACCGCGAGGTCGGCGATGGTGGCGTCCTCGGTTTCGCCGGAGCGGTGGCTCATCACCACCTTGAACCCGGCGCGATGCGCCATCTCCACGGTTTCCAGCGTTTCCGTCAGGCTGCCGATCTGGTTGACCTTCACCAGGATCGCATTGGCGCTGCGTTCCTCGATGCCGCGGCGCAGGCGCTCGGTGTTGGTGACGAACAGATCGTCGCCGACCAGCTGCACCCGGGCGCCGAGCCGCTCGGTCAGCATGGCCCAGCCCTCCCAGTCATCCTCCGAGCAGCCGTCCTCGATCGACACGATCGGGTAACGGCCGACGAGGTCGGCCAGGTAATCCACCATGCCGGCGGAATCGAAGTTCTTGCCTTCGCCGGCCAGCACGTAGCGGCCGTCCTTGTAGAATTCGGTGGCGGCGCAATCCATCGCGAAGGTCACGTCCTCGCCCGGACGGTAGCCGGCCACCTCGCAGGCCTTGGTGATGAATTCGAGCGCCTCGTCGGCCGATTTCAGGTTCGGCGCGAAGCCGCCCTCGTCGCCGACATTGGTGTTGTGGCCTGCATCGTGCAGCGCCTTCTTCAGCGCCTGAAAGATTTCCGAGCCCATGCGCACGCCATCCGCCAGCGTGGCGGCGGCGACCGGCTGGACCATGAATTCCTGAATGTCGATCGGGTTGTCGGCGTGCTTGCCGCCATTGACGATGTTCATCATCGGCACCGGCAGCGTGCGCGCGAACACGCCGCCGATATAGCGGTACAGCGGCACGTCCAGTTCCGCCGCCGCCGCCTTGGCGACGCCGAGGCTGACCGCCAGGATGGCGTTGGCGCCGAGCCGCGACTTGTTCGGCGTGCCGTCGAGATCGATCATCGCCTCGTCGATCAGCACCTGCTCGCTGGCTTCCATGCCGGCCAGCGCCTCGAGGATTTCACCCTCGATGTTGGCCACCGCCTGCAACACGCCTTTGCCGCCGAAACGCGGCTTGTCGCCGTCGCGCAGTTCCACCGCCTCGTGCGCGCCGGTGGAGGCACCCGAGGGCACCGCGGCACGGCCGGTGGCGCCGCTCTCCAGGATGACATCCACCTCGACGGTCGGATTGCCGCGGCTGTCGAGGATCTCGCGGGCGATGATGTCGGCAATGGCGCTCATGGCGGCTGCTCCGTGCTGGCGTCTGCATTCTGGCGCGCGGTGGGTAGCATCCGCACGCCGGAGTGGCCAGACCGGGAGCCCGACGCCGCGCCGGCGTCAGCTTGCCGTCATGCAACCTTCACGGCGGCGAGGTCCAAAGCGGCGGCTTCGGCTGCGGCCCAGTAGCTGCGCCAGCCGGTGAAGCCGGTGATCTCCAGCACCGTTTCGGCCGCGGAAGGAGACAGCACCATGCGGGCATCGCCATTGGTCCAGCGCCATTGCGCCCCGTGCTGCCCCTCCAACTCATGGAAGCCTTCCGCCAGCGCCGGGTGATCGAGCGCCAGCGCGACGCCATCGAGCCGTATCGCCGCAATGGGTATGCCGGTCCGCCGGCCATCGGCGAGGCTGCGGTCGTCCAGGACCGCCGCGCGCGAGACCAGCCGCAGCTGCCGAGTTCCGGCCGGAAGGCGAACCGACCATTGGCCGGCGGAACCGCTCGCGACAGGCAGCATCGCGCCGTCGGCCTCCACTGTCAGCCCGGCGTCCTCGGTCCGTGCATGACCCATCGCGACGGCACGGTTCAGCAACGCGGCGTGCGCGGCATCGACCAGGGGGCCATCCAGCACCAGCGTGCGGCAGGCGCGGGTGCTCCAGGCTTGCGCATGCAGCTCGCCGGCATCGAAGCACGGGTGCAGCATTTCCGACCCGCCGGAATTGGCGAACGCGGCACGGTTGCCGGTGTCGAGATAGCTCTCGGCCGGCAGGCCCTCGGCCAGCAGGATGTCGTGCCGGTCCAGTTCGACGTGGAAGTAGCGCACAACGCCTGACGGCGCCTCGCGGATGATGGTGGCGCCGTTCACCAGGCAATGCGCCGGGACCAGCACGTCGCCCTGCAGGATGGCATGGTCGGGCGACACCAGCAGGTCGCGATGCGGCA
Source organism: uncultured Alphaproteobacteria bacterium (assembly GCA_963819305.1). GTDB lineage: Bacteria > Pseudomonadota > Alphaproteobacteria > Acetobacterales > Acetobacteraceae > CAVTKE01. The sequence continues at coordinate 507,071 of CAWFVP010000009.1, read as the reverse complement.
CCCCCGGCGCCATCGCCCCGGCACGGATGCGCACCGGCGCGACCGCTTCGGGATTGCAATGACGATCGAGATCGATGCGCGACTGGCCGATCCATTTGATCGGCTTCATCGCGCCGCCGGACAGGATGACCACCTCATCGCCCTCGCGCAGCGCTTCCACGGCGATCTCGCCCGCCGCGGTCAGGATGCGTGTTCCGGCGGCGTAGCAGGCGACCGTGATCTGGTTGCCGGTCTGGCCATCGGTCCCGATGGAGAACGTCGCACCGACGTAGTTGCCGACCAGGGTGAGGGTCGCGAAAGCGGTGCCGTTGTTCAGCACCGGCAGCGAGCCGCCACTGGCGTTGCCGCTATAGGTCCCCAGCGTCGTTGTCGCGAGCCCGGGAAGGTCGATCTTGTCGCCCGGCTGGAAGCCGGCGAGGTTCGCGGTGAAGGTCGCCGGCGTCTCCAGCCGCAGCGTGTCCTTGCCATCGAGGAACACCACCGTTCCGCCGAGGTTGTGCACATCGGCCAGGGCGAAACTCGCCAGCGAGATGGTCCCTGCGCCGCTCATGTTGCCGACGACGTTCAACTTACCGGCGCTGGCGACGCTGATGTTCGACGTGTTGGTCAAAGTGCCGTTGCTGTTGATGATGAACACGCCGCTGGCGCTGACGCCCACCGTGCCGGTGTTGTGAAAGCCGCTGTTGGACGTGACGTGGTCGCCGTTGCTGATCGTGAGGGTGCCGCTGTTGTTGAAGACTGTGGACCCGATATACATGGAGCCGCCGCTCGACCCAGCGTTGACCGTGCCGAGATTGTTGAACTGCGCGCCGCCGATGTTCCCGGCGGACGCGGCTGCGGTCTGGGTGATCAGGCCGTTGGCGCCGAGGATCAGCGCGAAGCTGTTCGATCCGCTCAGGTACTCGTTGTTGAAGTTGCCGATATTGATGACGATGTTGTTGAGCGGAACGGCATCGACGACGTTCACCGTGTAGAGGTTGCTGATGTCCAACGTGCCCGGCGCGTTGCCGGCGGCGTTCAGCAGGGTGATCCCGTCCTTGATCGCGACGCTGTAGAACGTGCCGTTGCTGCCGCCGTTCAGCCCGCCCTTCCAGGTCACGCCGTCCAGCGTGCCGCCGGCGCCTGCGAACACGCCGCCGGCCGCCGTGATGGTGCTGCCGAGCACCTGCCCGGTCAGCGCGAAGGTGCCGGCATTCAGCGCGATCGGACTGCCCAGAACGATGCCGGTGCCGAGCACGCTCAGCGTCGCGGTGGGGTCGTTGATGGTGATGCTGTTCGGGCCCTCGGTGGCGCTCATCGACACCGTGTAGGTGCCGGTCAGCGCGTTGGTCAGCGATGCGTCGTCGGCGGCGCCGGGAACGCCGGTCGGTGTCCAGTTGGCGCCGGTCTCCCAGCTTCCGCCCCCGGCAAGAGTGAATGTCTTGGCTACCATCCTGGCATCTCCCTACCGGCAAGGCGCACATGCGCGAATGCTGCACCGGCTTGGCAATGAGGATGGCACACGTGCCGTTGGCAAAACAATGCGTATCAATGGATTATCACGCCAGAGTGAGTTGGAATTCGAAACTTCGCGGGGCCGCGTCCGGTTAACCGCTGGTTTCCAGATCATCGGCTGCCCGCGCCAGGTTCCGCCGATGCCCCTCCAGGCTCTGCGCCTCGACGAAGACCCGGGTGACCTCGGGATAGGCCGCCTTGATCCGCCGCTCGATCCGCGTCACCGCGGTCTCCACCTCGGCGGCGCTCCGGCGATCCTCGAAATCCAGGCTGAGCGCCACCAGCACGTCGCGCGGGCCGAAATGCATGGTCAGGATCTCGTTGGCGCCCACCACCGACGGTTCGCTCGAGGCGATGGCCTGGATCGCCAGGCGGGTCTCCGGCGGCACCCCCTCCCCGGTCAGCAGCGACCGGCACTCGAAGGCGAGAAAGCCCGCGGTCCCAGCCAGAATAAGCCCGATCAGCACCGACGAGATGCCGTCCAGCACCGGCATTCCGAGCAGCTCGGCCAGGAACACGCCGGCCAGCGCCACCAGCAGGCCGAGCATTGCCGCGGTGTCCTCGAACAGCACGGTGAACAGGCTGGGGTCCTTGCTCTGCCGCACCGCCTCCAGCCAGCCGCGCGGCCCCTTCACCTTGCGGAAGGCGCGCAATGCCATCAGCCACACGGTGCCTTCGAACAGCAGCGCCAAACCCAGCACGACATAGTTGACGACCGGCGAAACGATCGCGTGCGGATTGCGGATCTTGTCGATGCCTTCCAGCACCGACACACCGGCGCCGACGCCGAAGATCAGCACCGCGACGACGAAGGTCCAGAAATACAGTTCCAGGCCATGGCCGAACGGATGCGCAGCACTCGGCGGCTTGGCGGCGCGGCGCAGGCCGTACAGCAACAGCAGCTGGTTGCCGGTATCGACGGCCGAATGGATCGCCTCGCTCAGCATCGCCGCACTGCCGGTAAAACAGGCGGCGCCGAACTTGGTCGCTGCAATCAGCAGGTTTCCGACCAGTGCCGCGTAGATGACGGTTTTGGAACTGGATCCTGCCATGACGTCCTTCGCATCGCCGCTCCCGGGATCGGGGGCGGCGATCGGAAGAAGCCTATTCGACGCCGAGCAGTTCCACGTCGAACACCAGGGTGGCGCCGGGCGGGATTACCCCGCCCGCGCCCTGCGCGCCGTAGCCGAGTTCCGGCGGGATCACCAGCGTCCGCTGGCCGCCGACCTTCATGCCGGCGACGCCCTGGTCCCAGCCCTTGATGACCCGCCCGGCGCCGAGCGGAAAGCGGAACGGATCGCCGCGGTCGCGCGAGCTGTCGAATTTCTTGCCCTTGTTCTCGGGTGCCGCCGGATCGAACAGCCAGCCGGTGTAATGCACCACGACGGTCTTGCCGGCGACGGCGGCCGCACCTGTTCCAATTTTCTTGTCGGTCATGCTGAGTCCCTTCGGGGCTTGGGTTTGCGCGACTGCATTGGTCGCGGCGGCGATGGCGAGGCACATGGGCAGGGCGCCCATGACGAAGCGGCGTGAAAGAATGGCAACCTCCTGCGGATGGAAATTCAGGCCGTGGGAAATCAGCGCGGGGCCGGAACGGACTTGGCCAGCGCGTCGAACGCCTTCAGCCGGGCGATCAGCGCCGGCATGTCGCGCAGCGGGATCATGTTCGGGCCGTCGCTCGGGCGCGTGGTCCGGATCCGGGTGGGCCTCGATGAACACCGCCGCCACGCCCACCGCCAGGGCCGCGCGGGCCAGCACCGGGGCGAACTCGCGCTGGCCGCCGGAGGACGCCCCCTGCCCGCCCGGCTGCTGCACGGAGTGGGTCGCGTCGAACACCACCGGGTAGCCGGTCGCGCGCCATGATCGGCAGGCGCGCGGAAATCGCTGACCAGGGTGTTGTAGCCGAAGCTGGCGCCGCGCTCGGTCAGCAGGATGCGCTGGTTGCCGGTGGCGGCGATCTTGGCGGCGACGTTGGCCATGTCCCACGGCGCCAGGAACTGGCCCTTCTTCACGTTGATCGCGCGCCCGGTCTCGCCGGCGGCGACCAGCAGATCGGTCTGGCGGCACAGGAAGGCCGGGATCTGCAGCACGTCCACCGCCTCGGCGGCCGGCGCGCATTGCTCGGGTCCGTGCACGTCGGTCAGCACCGGCATGCCGTAGCGTGGCCGCGCACCTCCGCCAGGATCGCCAGGCCCTCGCGCCATGCCGACGCCGCGCGCGGCCGAGGCGCTGGTGCGGTTGGCCTTGTCGAAGCTGCTCTTGTAGATCAGCGGAACGTCCGGCCGCCTGTGCCATTTCGCCCAGCGCGTCGGCCACCTCCAGCGCGTGCGCCGCGGCTCTCGATCTGGCACGGCCCGGCGATCAGCACGAACGGCAGGTCGTTGCCGATCCGACAGCATCGCCAACCGTGCACCGACGCGCGCGCTCAGACAAGGCGGGCCTGCTGCACCGCGGCGCGCGATGAAGCCGCGAAACAGCGGGTGCGGATCGAGCGGCTTCGACTTCAGCTCCGGATGGTACTGCACGCCGATGAACCAGGGTGGTCCGGAAGCTCGACGATCTCCGGCAGCACCCCGTCCGGCGACATGCCGGAAAACCGCAAGCCCGGTCGCCTCCAGCCGTCTCGCGGTAGTGGACGTTGACCTCGTAGCGGTGCCGGTGGCGCTCGGCGATCTCCGGGGCGCCGTCATAGATGCGGCGCACCAGCGAATCCTCGGCCAGCACCGCGGGATAGGCGCCCAGCCGCATGGTGCCGCCGAGGTCGCCGCCCGCGGCGCGGCGTTCGATCTCGTTGCCGCGCGCCCATTCGGTCAGCAGCCCGACCACCGGCTCGTCGCACGGGCCGAATTCGGTGGAGGACGCGTGCGGCAGCCCGGCCAGGTTGCGCGCCGCCTCGATCACCGCCATCTGCATGCCGAAGCAGATGCCGAAGAACGGCACCCGGCGCTCGCGCGCGAAGCTGCACCGCCGCGATCTTGCCCTCGGTGCCGCGCTCGCCGAAGCCGCCCGGCACCAGGATGCCGTGCACGCCTTCCAGCCGCTCCACCGTGTCGCGGCTGCTCGAACACCTGGCTGTCCACCCAGTCGAGCTGCACCTTCACCCGGTTGGCGATGCCGCCATGCGCCAGCGCCTCGGCCAGCGATTTATAGCTGTCGAGCAGGTTGGTGTATTTGCCGACCACGGCGATGCGCACCTCGCCCTCCGGCGCGCGCACCACGTCGACGATGCGCTGCCAGGCCGACAGATCCGGCTCCGCGTCGAACGGCAGACCGAAATGGCGCAGCACCTCGCGGTCCATGCCCTCGGCGTGATAGCTGATCGGCACCGCGTAGATCGTGTCGACATCGAGCGCCGGCGATCACCGCCTCCGGCCGCACGTTGCAGAACGGCGCGATCTTGCGCCGCTCGTTGTCCGGGATCGGCCGGTCGCAGCGGCACAGCAGCATGTGCGGCTGGATGCCGACATTCAGCAGCTCCTTGACCGAATGCTGCGTCGGCTTGGTCTTCAGCTCGCCGGCCGACGGGATGTACGGCACCAGCGTCAGGTGCACGAACATCGCCCGCTCGCGGCCCCAGCTCGTTGCCGAGCTGGCGGATCGCTTCCAGGAACGGCAGGCTCTCGATGTCGCCGACCGTGCCGCCGATCTCGATCAGCGCGAAATCGCAGCGCCGTCGGTGTCGCGCGGTGATGGCGTCCTTGATGGCGTCGGTGATGTGCGGGATCACCTGCACGGTGGCGCCGAGATAGTCGCCGCGCCGCTCGCGGGCGATCACCTCGGAATAGATGCGCCCGGTGGTGGCGTTGTCGGTGCGGCGTGGCGTGCACGCCGGTGAAGCGCTCGTAATGGCCGAGGTCGAGATCGGTCTCCGCCCCGTCATCGGTGACGAACACCTCGCCGTGCTGGTAGCGGGCTCATCGTCCCGGGATCGACGTTGAGATAGGGATCGAGCTTGCGCAGCCGCACGCGAGTAGCCGCGCGCCTGCAGCAGCGCGCCGAGTGCCGCCGAGGCGATACCTTTGCCGAGCGAGGAGACCACGCCGCCGGTGATGAAGACAAACCGCGTCATGGACGGCCAGTATAGAGGCACCTTCGAGTCTGCGCGAAACCCGTCCGGTGCGTGCGGGTGAACGATAGGTGCCGCGCGCGACGCGCGGAGCTACTTGGTCGGCACGGATGGCCCGGCCGGCACTGCCGGCAGAGCGGGAGCAGCCGGCACCGCTGACTGAGCAGGAGCGGCCGGCACCGCCGGGGCGCCGTGGAGCGACAGGAGCACCGGGAACGCTCGGCGTGCCGGTGGTCGATCCCGGCATGGGAGTCGTGCGCGCCCGCAGCCGGTGCCGCGGCCGGCGGCGGCGTGTCGAGGAGCGAACGGCCGATGCCGCCGGTGCCGCGGTTCAGCAGCGCCAGCGTCAGCGACAGCGCGAAGAAGATCGCGGCCAGGATCGCCGTGGTGCGGGTCAGCAGGTTGGCGGTGCCGCGCCCGCTCATGAAGCTGCCCATGCCCTGCGACGTGCCGATGCCCAGCCCGCCGCCCTCGCTGCGCTGGATCAGCACCACGCCGATCAGCGCCAGGGTGACGAACAGGTGGATGATCAGCAGAACGGTGGTCATCGAGGATTCCGGAGATGCGCGGCGGGTTCTAGCCGCCGGGCCACAGATGGAAAGCGTTGGCCCGGCAGGCGGATTTCGCGGCGCCGGGCGATGGCCAGGAAATCGCCGGCCTTCAGGCTGGCGCCGCCGACCAGCGCGCCGCCCACCTCGGGCACCGCCAGCAGCGCCGCCGCGTTGCCGGGCTTGACCGAGCCGCCATAGAGGATGCGCAGCCGGCGCCGGCGCTCGCCGAGCAGGCTGCGCAAGTCGTGCCCGGATGAACGCGTGCATGGCGGCGACGTCGGCCTCGGTCGCGGTGCGGCCGGTGCCGATCGCCCAGACCGGCTCGTAGGCCACCACGCCGGCGAACCCCTCCGGCAGGCTGCCGGCGAGCTGGCGCGCCGACCACGTCGGCCTGCGCGCCCGGCCGCCGCGCTCCGCCTCGGTCTCGCCGACGCAGACGATCGGCGTCAGGCCGGCGGCGAGCGCGGCCACGGCCTTGGCGCGCACCATCGGCGTCGGTCTCGCCGTGATCGGCCCGGCGCTCGGAATGGCCGAGGATGCACCCAGGTCGCGCCGACGTCGCGCAGCATGGCGGCGGAGATGTCGCCGGTATGGGCGCCGGAGCCGCTTGCCGTGGCAGTCCTGCCCGCCGACGCGCGACCGGCGAGCCGAGCAGGATGTGCGGCCACGCGCGATGATCAGCGGTGAACGGCGGGCAGACCAGCAGGTCGCATGGCAGGCCATCGGCGCCGCCCGGCGCAGCGGCGCGGCGATGGCGGCCGCCTGTTCCGGTCAGCCCGTTCATCTTCCAGTTGCCGGCGATCAGTTGGCGCATGTCGATCCCATCCCTCGCGTCTTCGGCCGCCGCCGCTCATTCCCGGCGTGGCATATCATGGCGTCCAGGCTGGCAAGCCGCCCCGTTCTGGAATAGGCGTGCGGCCACGCCGCGCCTATGGCGCTTGCCCGGCGCCTTTGCAACTGGAGTCCGCATGCTCGCCTTGTTCCGCCGCTCACCTGAATTCCTGGGTCGCGCGCCTGTTCTTCCTGCTGCTGGTCGGCGCCTTCGGCTGTGGGGCGTCGGCGACGTGATCCGCAACATCGGCGGCGACGACGGCGCCGTGGCCACCGTCGGCGGCCAGAAGATCGAGCTGCCCGAAGTGCAGGAGGCCTATCGCCGCCAGCTGGCGCAGGTCACCCGCATGTTCGGCGGCAAGTCGACCCGACCCCGCAGATGCGCCGCGCGGTCGCGGCCCAGGCGCTCGAGCACTGATCACCCAGGTGGCGCTGCAGCCAGGCGGTCGCGAACTGGGCCTCGGCGTGCCGGATGCGGCCCTGCGCCAGGCGGTCTTCGACGTGCCGGACTTCCACGGCCAGAACGGCCAGTTCGACCGCACCCAGTTCGACTCCGTCCTGCGCAACAACGGCCTGACCGAGGCGCGCTTCCTGGACCTGATGCGCGACGACCTGATGCAGCGCCAGCTGATGCAATCCGCCCGCGCCGGCATCGCCAGCCCCGACATCCTGGCCCGCGAGGTGTTCGCCTTCCAGCAGGAGAAGCGGGTCGCCGACGCCGTGGAGCTGCCGTTCGCCGCCGCCCCGCCGCCCGGGCGCCCACCGAGACGCCCTCGCAGCGCTGGTACGAGAACCACCCGAGGCCTCTACTCGACCCCCGGAATACCGCCGCATCAAGGCGGTCGTGCTGGCCCCCGAGACCGTGGCCAAGGAACATCCAGGTCAGCGACGACGAGCTGAAGGCCGCCTACGAAGCCCATCGCGCGGAGTTCGTGAAGCCCGAGAAGCGCAGCCTGCGAGGTGGTCCTGCTGCAGGACGAGGCCAAGGCCAAGGACGTGGCCGCCAAATGGGCCGCCGGCGCCGACTGGCGCCGCTGCAGCACGCCGCCGACGGCCGGCGCCCCGCCCGGTCGACCTGACCGACGCGACCAAGGCCGAATTCCCCGCCCCGAACTGGCCGAGGCCGCGTTCGCCGCCCCGGTCGGCACGGTGCCGGCGCCGGTGCACAGCGCCCTCGGCTGGCACGTGCTGAAGGTGACCGCGGTCACCCCAGGCGTCGACCGCCCGCTCGACCAGGTGCGCGACGAGCTGCGCGCCCAGGTCCTGGCCGACAAGGCCGCCGACCTGATCTACGACCGCGCCAGCAAGATCGAGGACCTGCTGGCCGGCGGCACCCCGCTCGACGACCTGCCCGGCGATCTCGGCCTCGCCGCGGTCACCGGCACGCTCGATGCCCAGGGTCAGCACCCCGGAAGGCAAGCCGGCGCCGATCCCAGGCCCGCCCGGCCTCGCGCCCGGCTTTGGTCCAGGCCGCCTTCGCCATGAAGAAGGGCGATCCCGCGCACCTCACCGAGGCCCCGCACGAGGGCAACGCCGGCCAGGGTTATTTCGCCGTCGTCGTCGAGGACATCACCCCGCCTGCGCCGAAGCCGTTCGCCGAGGTCGCCGACCAGGTCCGCGCCGACTGGACCCGCGACGCAGGTACGCCACGAGCAGGAGACGGTGGCCGCCCGCATCCTGGCCGATGTGAAGGGGGGCAAGAAGCTCGCCGACGCTGCCGGCCGGCCTGCAGGTGACAGCGCCTGCCGCCGGTCGGCCGCGCCGCCGGCGGCCGCCGGGGTGCCGGCGCAGCTGGTCGACCCGCTGTTCGCCCTCAAGAAGGGCGAGCCGACCATGGTGGAGACGCCCGACGGCTTCGTCGTCGCGGTGCTGGCCAACATCGGCGAGGCCGACCCCAACGCCGATCCGGTCGGCTTCGGCCAGGTCCGCGACGGGCTCACCAAGGCGCTCGGCGACGACGTGCAGAGCACCCTCACCCTGGCGCTCCGCAACCGCAGCAATCCCAAGGTCAACGCCGGCGCGCTGGACAGCGTCGCCCAGGCCGAATGAGCCTTCCTGGATGAGAACATCTCCGTGAACGCCGTCCCGCCCCCCGGCTTCGCCGCCTTCCGCGAGGACTACGAGCGCGGCGTCGGCCACCTGGTGTGGATCCGCGGCGTCGCCGACCTGGAAACCCCGGTCGCCGCCTTCCTCAAGCTCGCGCACGGCAAGCCCAACACCTTCCTGCTGGAAAGCGTCGAGGGCGGCGCCTCGCGCGGCCGCTACTCGATCATCGGCCTGGAGCCCGACCTGGTCTGGCGCTGCCGCGGCGGCCAGGCCGAGATCAACCGCGACGCCCGCTCCGCCCCGTATGCCTTCGTGCCCGACGGCCGGCCGCCGCTCGACAGCCTGCGCGCCCTGATCGCCGAAAGCCGGCTCGACGTGCCGGAGGGGCTGCCGCCGATGTGCGGCGGCGCTGATCGGCTATCTCGGCTACGACATGGTCCGCCAGATGGAGCGCCTGCCGGACACGAATCCCGACGGACCTCGGCGTGCCCGAGGCCCTGCTGGCGCCGCCCCACGCTGTTCGCGATCTTCGACAACGTCACCGACCTGCTGACCCTGGCCGCCCCCGTCTATCCGCGCGCCGACATGACCGCCGACCGCCGCCTGGGAAGCCGCCCAGGCGACGCCTGGCCGAAGCCGAGGCGGCGCTCGCCCGCCCGCTGCCGCTGGCCGCCCCGCCGGTCTCCCTGCCGCCGCTGCCGGAACCGTCCTCGAACTTCACCCAGCCGGGCTTCATCGCCGCCGTCGAGCGGGCGAAGGAATACATCGCGCGCCGGCGACGTGTTCCAGGTCGTGCCGAGCCAGCGCTTCTCCGTGCCCTTCGCGCTGCCGCCGTTCGCGCTGTATCGCGCGCTGCGGCGGATCAACCCGGCGCCGTTCCTGTTCTTCCTCGATTTCGGCGGCTTCGCGGTGGTCGGCAGCTCGCCCGGAAATCCTGGTCCGCCTGCGCGACGACATCGTCACCATCCGCCCGCTCGCCGGCACCCGCCGCCGCGGCGCCACCCACGAGGAAGACCAGGCGCCTGGCCGCCGAACTGCTCGCCGACCCCAAGGAGCGCGCCGAGCACCTGATGCTGCTCGACCTCGGCCGCAACGATGTCGGCCGCGTCGCCGAGATCGGCACCGTCCAGGTGACGGAGAGCTTCGCCATCGAGCGCTTCAGCCACGTCATGCACATCATGTCCGACGTCCAGGGCAAGCTGCGCCCCGGCCTCGACGCGGTCGACGCGCTGATCGCCGGCTTCCCCGCCGGCACGCTGACCGGCGCGCCGAAGGTGCGGGCGATGGAGATCATCGAGGAACTGGAGCCGGTCCGCCGCGGCATCTACGCCGGCTGCATCGGCTATTTCGCCGCCGACGGCACCATGGACACCTGCATCGCGCTGCGCACCGCCGTGGTGAAGGACGGCACGATGCACGTGCAAGCCGGCGCCGGCGTCGTCGCCGACTCCGATCCCGACGCCGAGTACGAGGAGACCCGCGCGAAGGCCCGCGGCTTGCTGCGAGCAGCGGAGGAGGCGGTTCTGTTTGCGGCAGGAGACGCGCGTCTTCGAGCGGTGTAAGACGCGCATTTTCGCGCGGCGAGGTGAGCGGCAGGTACTGCCCTTGCAGCGCCGAGAGCGGTTACTCAGACGCGCGTCTCCGCGCGGCGAGGTGAGCGGCAGGTGCTGCCTTTGCAGCACCGAAAGCGGTTACCCCAGACGCGCGTCTCCGCTCAGAAGGCCAGCGGATAAGCAACGGGGCAACCCACATACAGACGCTGTGCGCCTCACGCCCACTATCGGCTTACAGGCTATCGCTCCTGGAACGCCAGGCGGATGCCAAGCCCGAGGAAGATTGTTCCAACGATGCGTCCCTGCCAGCGGCCAATCCTGCGGTGGTGGCCCAACCAGCGGCCGAGGGGAGCGGCTGCAAGGGCGATCGCCGCCGTGTAGGCCGCGCTCATAGCCGAGAACACCAACCCTAGCAGGGCCAATTGCAGCACCACGGCTCCATCGCCAGGCAGCACGAACTGCGGCAGGAATGCCAGGAAGAACAACGCTGTCTTGGGATTGAGCACTTCGGCCAGCACGGCCTGGCGGAACGCGAGAGGCGCGTCGACCAGACGTGCAGGGGCAAGCGTCAGATCCCCGCCCTTTTCAACAAGGGCGCGGACGCCGAGGTAGATCAGGTATGCTGCGCCCGCGTACTTAACGATGCCGAACGCCAAGGCCGAGGTCATCAGAACGGCCGACAAACCAATGGTGGCCATCGCGGTGTGCAGCAGGTCGCCGCATGCGATACCAAGGCCAGTGGCGACACCGACCCGACGCCCGCCGGCCGCTGCACGGCCGAGCACCAGCAGCACCGCCGGGCCAGGGATGAGGAATAGCCCGAGTACGACCGCAGCGTAGGTGAGGATAGTACCTGAGTTCGACCATGACGACTCTCCTAAGCATTGAAAAGACCACCGTAAAAGGCAGGCTGGTTTGCCACCGGGCTTGTCAACCATCGATCACGTGCAAGCGTGGGTGGTAGCTACGCCTTCGCCACGCGCATCTCCGCGCGGCGAGGCGAGCGGCAAATGCTGCCCTTGCAGCACGTCAAGCGGTCACGGTGCGCAGGTTCAGAAGATCAGGGTGGCTTGGGTGCGCAGCGTCCAGTCGCCGGTATATCGCGGGCGGATGGTGTTGTAGAAGGCGCCGATCTGGAGGTTGATCGGCAGCTTGCCGAACAGCTTGATCACCTTGCCGCCGCCGCCGCCGATCGGCACGGTCCAGGCGTGATTTCCGGCGGCCGGCCAGTTGGCGGTGAATTCGGGGGCGGTGAAAACGTACCAGCCGCCGCCGAAATTATAGTTCACGAAGGGTTCGATCAGGAACTTGCTGTAATGCGTGCCGGCGGCCCCGGATGTGCCGCCGAACGACCAGACGTTGTTCGCCAACAGGCCGGCAACCCACGGCCCTTGGATAAAGACCGCGACGGCCTCCGGCCCGGCGCCCCAGACGCGTGAGCCGAGCGTCTTGTTGCTGGCGGTCGGCACCCCGATGATCGGGCCGACGCCAAACACCCAATGATTGATCGGGTTGGCGTTCGAAAGGAGTGCCGAGAACTCCGTCGGCGCGGTCCCGAACGGCACCGTGTGCCCCGGCGCATAGCTTGGCTGCCAGACAAGCGGCAGGATGGTGCGGGTGATGACGTTGATTTCCTCAGTGATGTGAATCGGGATCACTGGCTGCACGTTGAGGATTTCCTGGGTCCCGCCACGGGTTCCGCTGTTGAAGTTGGTGTTCCCCTGGAACGGAAAGCTATAGAGGTCACCCACCGGGTTCTGCAGCTTCTTGGCAAGTTCGGTGGCCTCGTCCACCGCGTTGTCGCCAGCGGGCGATGCAAGGCGCACCTCCGGCGTCGAGGATGGCGCCGCCGATTGCGCGTGAGCCGCCGGCATGGCCGCGAGCAGCCCGGCCGCCGCCAGCAGGGCCGCCGCCGGCAGGTTCGCCGCAAGCGAAGTAACGGTGAGGCAACGAAGGCGAACATTCAAATGGCTCATGCTTTGAGTCTCCTGAAGTCAGCCATGGACAAGTCAGTTGATCGCCTGTGCCGGGCCGATCTGCGGCGACCGCACCGGCTTCGCCATGCCGTAGAAGATCACCACGCCCTGGCCGCCGCATCGCGTCGAAATCGCCTCCTGCGGCTTGCCGATGCAGCTGGCGATATCCTGCCAGTTGTTCATCGCCCAGACGTTCCCGGCCGGGTCGACGGCGATGTCGGTCTGCATCTGCAAGCCGCCGCCAACATAGCCGCCCGGCGGCGAAATCTGTTCGCCGGTCGTGAACCCGGGGGGACAGGTCTCGGTGCGCACGCCGCACAGTTCCACGATCGGGCTGTTCGGCATGGCGAAGTTGGAGATCCACGCATTGTCGTTGCCGTCCAGGACCACCGCCCACGGCCCCGGCAGCCCGCCACCCGTGAACGGCGAGCCGGGATATTGCGTGCCGTCCGGCCGCAACAGCAGTCACGCTGCCGCTATGGTCCGTTCCGCCCAGCTGCGTGGACATGGTCGTCGTCATGTAATCCATGCCGGGCACGACACCGCCGAATTTCGCCCGCAGATCCATGTCCACCAGGCGGAACTTGCCCTCCAGGCCATTGCCGAACCGGGTCGTGACCCAGACATTCCCCTTGCTGTCGACGTTCAGCCCGGCCGGGCTCGCTCCGACGTAAAACGTCTCGGCCTTGGCCGGATCGGCGGCCGGAAACCGCGTCACGTGTTCGGCGAAGGCGTTGGCCACCCAGATCCGGTCCTGCTGATCGATCGCCAAGTGAAACGGCCCGAGGAACGACTTGCAGGGTTCCGCGCTCATGCCCTTCGCAGACGAGCTTTCCCTGGGTCAGATCGCCCTTGGGGAAGTAGGCGAGTTGGCTCTTCGAGGCCCCGAGCGCCCAGACATCGCCGTTGGGCGCGACGATGATGCCCTGCATCAACCCGAGCTTGCCGTCGAAGGTGATACCCTCGGGCGGCGTCAGCGGCTTTCCGTTCTTGTCGAACACCGCGATCGAATGGCCGCCATAGGTGGTGAACCAGGCATTGTCGTGCGCGTCCACGGCGGCGCCGAACGTGCCCCCCTCCATTCCGCCGCCGGTAAAGCCTGTCGTGATCGGAGAAAGCGGCTTGCCGTTGGGCGCGAATTTGCTGGCATTGCCCTGCCACAGCGCGTCCTGCCCCTGCCACCCGATCGTGAAGTTGTCACCTACCCAAAGATTACCCTCGCTGTCGAACATCGCCTTGCCACCGGCCCGATAGCCGCCGCCGTCGAACTTGAGCGGAAGCACCCACGCGCTGGGTGCCCAGACGAGGTACGGCATGAACGGCACCGGCCGCAGGTTCGGCGGTTTCGGTTGCCCGTCCATCCTGACCGGTGGGATCGGATAGAACCGGTCGAGCAGGGCGAACAGTCGCCCAGGTTGGTACCAGGGATAGCGGGCGATTGCCTCCGCGGCGGTCAGCGTGTCGGTCGGCACACTGCCCTTGGGCGGTGCGGCGGCCGCGAACAGGCTGGCGCAGGCATCCTCGACGGCCCGCGTGGCGCAACCGGCCAGCGCGTCCGCGAGCGTGGCGAAGTTGGCCATTGTCGGCGTCTGGCCACTGTTCAACGGATCCTGGATCGGTCCACCCCATCCGCCGGTGCCCAGGTCGACGAAATTCGGCACATTTCCAGCGGCGATGCGCAGACCCAGGGCGTGACCGCTGAGCGAGGCGCCGTCGAGGAACTGCGCGTTGGTCCACACCGAGGCGATCGTCGTCATTTCGTTGATGGTGACGTTCGCCGGCGGTGCGGCGCCCAGCACCGCGAGGAAGGCAATCCCCGGGTTGTTGCCGCGCGCCTTGCCGACGCCCGGCTCCCCGCCCGCGGCTACCAGATAGAGCGAACTGTCGGTGCCCGGCGTCTGATCGGTGGACACTACGAACCGACCGTCGGCCCCGGTGGTCGCCTGCCCCAGCCGCACCGGCGCATTCGCGCTGCCCGCCCACAGGGTCACGGCAGATTGCGCGACCGGACCACCGCCTGCCTGCACCTGCCCCTCGATACGCACCGCCGCCGCAGCCGACCCGGAGGCCCAGGCAAATAAGCCGCAGGCAAACATCGCGGAAATCGACGGAATCATGTTGCGGCGGGGCATCTTTTCCTCCGTGGCTGCCAACAGATCGAACACTGTCAGCAAAAATGCCCGCTATAGGCCGGGTAGCGCAATGAATTATCGCAGCCAGCGCGAGCAACTATTTCAGCCGCAGGCGGACTCCAGCGCCATCAGCGTGATCAGCCCCCACCGCCTGCCAAGGCATGGGACCACCGCCAGCATGCGCCTGCTGCTCGATACGGACGGCAGCTTGCGGCAGTGGACCGGGCGGGGATTAAACTCCCTGAGCCACAGGTCCGGCTCCGGAATCATATCAGCCTGTCGCTGGCTTGATATACTGCAGGAAAGAAGGCGGTCGATGCCACCGAAGCGCAAGCTGCTCCAGACTGCCCCACCCCGCGGCGATGCGGCCGCCACCGCGATCTGTGCCGTCATTCGCCGCATCCCCAAGGGATGGGTTGCCACCTATGGCCAGGTCGCGGCAATGGCCGGCCTGCCGGGGCGCGCCCGACTTGTCGGCCATGTTCTCCAGCAGCTCGACCCGACAACCAAAATACCCTGGCATCGCGTCGTCAACGCCAAGGGCGAGGTATCCTATTCGCTGTCCCGCAATGGCAGCGATGCCTTCCAGCAGCGCCTGCTCGAAAAAGAAGGCATCGAGTTCGACAATAGCGGGCGCTGCACCCTGGAGCGATTCCGCTGGCTTGATTAGAGGTAATCGAATTGCGTGTGCCGCAGTATCGCTTACCTCTCGGACGGTTCATTCCATAGTTGAGGCAGGACCCGGCTCGTTGCATCCGGCACCGAAAAGTCGAACTCCGGCCCCGAGATCAGGTCCAGTATCGTCGCCACTGACGCGTCCTTCGCGAAGCCCTTCTGCTCAGCTTCGCTGATCGCCGCACGGAGACGCTGATAAAGAAACTCATGCAGCGGTGTGCGACTACTGACTGGCGGAGGCTCGTCGGTCTGCATTGCAACTCTCGATCATCCTTTGAAGATCAGGCTAAGCGCCCCAGCATTCGCGATTGGGCATCGAGCGCCGCCTGCTTCCCGTGATTCGTGGTTTCGATATAGCCGATGATGCGCGACTGCTGTTCCTTGAATGGAGGCAACCGTCCTAAGCCGACCGCCTCTCCGTCGCAAAAGTCGAATCCCACCACGCGCACGCCCCGTTGGTGAGCTGGTAATTGCCCTCGGTCACCTGCACCGGCGCCCGCAATCCCCGCGCCGCCGCATCCAGCCGCATTCGCGCCGCCTCGTCCCGCGCCTCCGCCGACACCCAGTTGCGCTCGTGCCCCCACAGGCTCGGCCCGTCGGACATCTCGACCGGCGTCCAGGCGGCGGGATCGATGGTGCGCCCGCCCCACCCCGTCTCCACCATGAACCCTGACGGCGTGTTGCTGTAGAACGACGTCATGTAGTCGTTGGTATGCCGCCCCAAGGTGGTGGCGATCCGCCCCTCCTCGCGCAAGGCAAGGTCATAGCCCTGGCCGACATCGTCGAGGTTGAAAAGCTCCACCATCAGGTGATGCACCCGCGCCTGCGGCCCCTCGATCAGCGCCAGGCTGTGGTGGCGGGCGTTGACGTGGAAGAACATCGCCCGGAACGGCCGCGAGATATAGTCGCTGACCCGGAAACCCAGCACGTCACGGTAGAAATGCAGGTCGGCGGCGAAGTCCGTCGTGTTCAGCACGATATGCCCGAGCCCCAGCGGCCCGGTGGCGAAACCCGAAATCGAGCGCCCCGGCCGGAACGGGTCGGGCGCGACCGCGGCGCCATGGAACGCCTCCAGTCGGTTGCCGGCGGGGTCCTCGAACATAATCGCCTCGCTCACATGCCGCTGGACGGCGACCGCGTCGGGCATCTTAGCCACGGCGATGCCGGCCCGCTCCAGCCGGGCCGCGAGCGCTCCCAGCGCCGCCGCATCGGCCACCTCCCAGCCCAGGAACGGCCGGCGGTCCGCGCCCGAATGCACGAACACCCGCTGCTTGCGGTCATCCATGCGAAACGCCAGCGACGAATGTGAAGCATCGGCCAGTTGGAACCCCAGGAAGCCCGGCCCGAACGTGGCCCAGTCGTCCAGGGTGGCCGCATGAAATCCGGTATAGCCGAGCGCCTCGATCTCCATGGCTCATCCCCCGCGGTTGCGCCGTGCCCGCGAATGCTGCGCCGATCGCCGCCGGGGGGCAATCTTTCCCCGGCGGCAAACCCGCGCCCGAGCAAACCCGCGCCCGAACGTCAGGCGGCCAGCTTGTTGACCCGGCCTTCGGCGATCGTCGTCAGCTTTCTGTCGGCCGCCTTCTCCTCCTCGAGGTTCTGCTGCAGCACGCCGGCGCAATCGTCACGGCCCAACTGCCTCGCGAACGCGATCAGGCTGCCGTAGCGGGTCATCTCGTAATGCTCCACCGCCTGCGCCGCCGACAGCATCGCCGCGTCGCAGACCTCGGCATCGCCGCAATCGCCGATTATCTCCTTGGCTTCCGCGAGGATGCCGTCCATCGCCTGGCAATCGACCGCCTTTACCGGCTGGCCGTGCATCTCGAACACCTGCTCCAGGCGCTTCACATGCCCCTTGGTCTCGGTGAGGTGATGCTCGAACGCGCCCTTCAATTCCGGGCTGGATGCCTTGTCGATCATCGTAGGCAGGTTCTTCACGATCTAGTTCTCAGCGTAGTAGATGTCCTGCAGCGTATGCACGAACAGGTCATCGAGGGTCTTGATCGGTTTGGAAAATAGCGCCATCGGACTGGTCCTTTCGGAATTCGTTGTCACCTGGCAATCGTTGTGCAGCGTCTGCCAGGTCCGCGGCCAACGCCGCGCGCCCCGATTGGTTGCCCGCGGTTCCAGGGCAGGATCGACCCGCCCGCAACCGCTACGCCGCCGCTGCCTCGGCCGGAAACCGCGCCGCCGCCAGGCGCTCGGCGTATTCGATTGCTTCTACCAGACTGAGTTCGTTGGCGACGCCCTGGCCCGCGATGTCGAAGGCGGTGCCGTGGTCGACGGAGGTGCGAATGATCGGCAGGCCGAGCGTGATGTTGACGCCGCTCAGCGCCTCCCATTTGCCGCTGACCGGATCGATGTTGAAACCAAGCAGTTTCACCGGGATATGGCCCTGGTCATGATAGTTGGCAACCACCGCGTCGTATTGCCCGGCCCGCAGCTTCACGAACACGGTATCCCCCGGCACCGGCCCGACCACGTCCATCCCGTCCGCGACCGCGCGCGTGATCACCGGCGCCGCGATATCGATGTCGTGCCGGCCGAACAATCCGCCCTCCCCGGCATGCGGGTTCAGTGCCGCGATGGCGATCCGCGCGCGACCGAGCCCGAGGTCCAGCAATGCCCGGTGCGTCAGTTCGATGACCTTGCGCAACCGTTCCGGCGTCGCCCGCTTCGGCACGTCCTCGAGTGCGATATGCGTGGTGACGTGGCTGACGCGCATGTTGCCGTGCGCCAGCAGCATCACCGAGCCGGACATCCCGGTCAGCACAGCCAGCATCTCGGTATGGCCGGCATAATGGTAACCGGCCTTGTTCAGCGCCTCCTTGTTCAGCGGCGCCGTCACGATCGCGCCGGCGCGGCCGGACTGCGCCAGCCTCACCCCGCGCTCGATCGCCAGGTACGCCAGCCGGCCGCCATCCTCGGACAGCACGCCCGGCCGGATCGGCGCCCCCTCCGGTCCCGCCTGCAGGCAGGCGAGCGCCGGCCAGTCGGCATCCTCCGCGACCTCCGGGATCGGCTGCTCCGCGCCCAGCAGCCGCTGCGCCGCCTGCAGCGCCGGCACGCTGCCGATCACCAGCAGCCGCAGATCGCCCGCCTCCAGCCGCGGCCGCAGCGCCGCACAGGCCTTGACGATGATCTCCGGCCCGACCCCCGCGGGGTCGCCCATGGTGATCGCGAGATGTGGTCTCATGCGCCTGTTTCCCCGTCCTGTGCTGCGCCGAGGGCGATGATCCGCGCAAGCAGGTCCACCTCGCCGAAGGCGCCGGATTTCGACACCACCGTAACACCATCCCACCGCCCGCCGCGCATCACGGACACCGGAATGCCCGGCATGACCTGCCCGCGCACCTCCAGCGACGCGGCGCCCAGCCGATCGCACAGCGCCCGCAGCGTTTCCCCGCCGGCCACCGCCAGCGTGCCCGGCGCCGCGATCCGGTCGGTCAGTTCCGCCATCTCGCAGGCGATCCGCCGCGCGGCGTCGGCGCGGCTCATCCCGGCGGGAAGCTCGAACGCGGCCATCGCCACCTCGTGCTCACCCAGCCGCGCGCTCAGCCGCCCCGCACCGGCCGCCCCACCCGCCAGCCGCATGGCATGGCCGCCGACCGCCGCAAGCTGCCCCGCGGTGACCGGATGATCCGAACCGAACAGCCCCAGCAACGGCCGCGGCAGCGCCTGCCGCCAGCGCCGCTGCTCGCCCGCCAACGCGCCCGCCAGGCCGCTGCTGCCGCACCACAGCACCTCTCGCCCCCGCCCGGCGGCCGCGATCGTCGTGAGGTCGGCATCGCTTTCCGCATCCCACAGGCTGACGCCCTCCGGCAGCGCGTCGCCGGCGCGCGCCAGGACCACCGGAACACCGTGGTCGGCCAGCGTCGCCCGCAGGTCCTCGCCGACCGCACGCCAATCGCCGTCGCTCCGGGCAAACTGCCGCCCGCCGCGCGTAACCCGCCCCTGGAACGGAAACGCCGGCGCCACGATGCAATGTCGGGGCTGCAGCCGCCGCAGGCACGCCGCCAGCTCCACGCCGGGATGGCCGCGCAGCAGGCTGTCCAGCTTCTTGAAGGCGATCAAACCGGGCCGCGGCGACAGCAGCGGCGCCAAGTCCCCGGCCACCGCCTGAGCCCGCTCCGCGCTGGCCTCCCTGGTCCCGGAATCCATCGCGAGGCTCGCCACCGGCTCCAGACCGCCC
Source organism: uncultured Alphaproteobacteria bacterium (assembly GCA_963819305.1). Lineage (GTDB taxonomy): Bacteria > Pseudomonadota > Alphaproteobacteria > Acetobacterales > Acetobacteraceae > CAVTKE01. The sequence continues at coordinate 487,555 of CAWFVP010000009.1, read as the reverse complement.
AACCAGCAAACCGGGATTGCCCCGATGCAGCCGACGAACTGCGCCGCCGTGTCCAGCGCACCGGTCAGGTCGTCGGCGATCAAGTGAAGCACGGGCATCCAGCTTCCTCGCCCGAACCTCCGCCGCTGTCAAAACATTGCGATGCCTATGCCTCGGAGGCGCGCCGCGACGAGAACCGCGCGTTGCCCAGCCCGGTGCCGATCGTCAGCACCCCCCAATGCGCGACGTCGGTCTGGAACGGAATCTCGCTCAACCCCTGCACCACCGCATCGTTGTGCAGCACCACCACCGTCTCCACCCCGTCGATCTCCGGCAGCGCCGCGCGTACCCGATCCGGCAGGTTGAAGCGCTTGCTTTCCCAATTCCCCGGCAGGTTCTGCCCGCCGCGCCTGATCGTGCCGTCCGGATCGATGATCCCCGGGCAGCCAATGCCCACGAATGGCGCCAGCTTGTGGCCCTTTTTGCTGGCACGCCTGGCCAGGTCGGTCAGCATCTCGCCCAGCCGGTCGATCGCCTGCTCCCGTCCCGGCTTGTCGTCGCGATGCCGCCACAGCTCGAAATCCATCACATGCGCCGCCGACAGGTCCGCCGCCTTGCTCAGGTTCAATTCCACCACGCCGGCCCGCATGTTGGTTCCGCCGATATCGGCCGCCAGGATGCTGTCATGGCCGCTGAAGATCCAACTCGGCGCCAGATGCGCCGCACCGATCAGCCCGGCCTCGTCGGGATGGTTGCGGATCGGCACCAGCTCGACGTCCTGCCCTGCCTCCAGTTTCAGCATCACCCCGGCCCGCGCGATCGCCAGTTCGCCGATCCGGCTGCTGCGCATGCCGCCGCCGATGACGATGCGCTGGGTGCCCCGCCACCCCTTCAGCCGCAGGAAGCGGCGGATTACCGCTGCAAATTCTTGCGCGAACTCCTCGATCGCCGCATGCAGCACCGCCGCCGCCTCGGCGTCGCCGTTGTTCAGCAGCTTGTCCAGCTGCTTCTTGCCGATCTCCTCGGTGCTGTCCTCGCCGAACGGGTCCGCCCCCACCTTGCGCAGCCGTTCCCGCCAGTCATCGACGATCGACTGGAACGCCCGCTTGCTCGCACGGTCGCCGACGAAGCCCTGGGGGTCGCGCAGTTCCGCGTTGTAGGTATCGACTATGACCGCGGTGAGCTGGGCGGCCCCGTGGCCCCCGATCGCGGCGGAGGTCTTCGGAGACTGGTCGGGCATCACGGCCTCGGACTGTTGTTGCGGCACTCAGCCCGAACGCCGGGCGCTCCGTGAACGTTCCGCCCGCTAATGCGCCTCCCGCTTGGCGCGGGTGACGATCTGCGTCGGATTGACGAAGCGCAGCGCGATCAGCAGCCAGACCAGCGTCGTGACCATGTAGACCACCGCCATCGCGTCGATCGACTGGCCCGGCCGCACGCCCGCCGCGAACACCGCGTAATACAGCGCCACCACCAGCGTCTGGCTGGTCGGGCCGGCGGTCAGGAAGGTCAGCTCGAACATCGCGATGGTGCGCACCAGCACCAGCAGCAGCGCGGCCAGGATGCCCGGCATCAGCAGCGGCACCAGCACGTGGACGAACAGCCGGCAGGTGCCGGCGCCGAACACCCGCGCGGCGGCCTCCACGCGCGGGTCGATCTGCTCGACGAACGGGATCATGATCAGGATCACGAACGGCACCGTCGGCACCAGGTTGGCCAGGATCACGCCCCAGATCGTGCCGGCGAGCTGCCGCCCGGTACAGCACCGTCGCCAGCGGAATGCCGAAGGTGATCGGCGGCACCAGCAGCGGCAGCAGGAACAGCAGCATCACCAGCGCGCTTGCCGGGAAAATCCCGCCGCGCCATCGCATAGGCCGCCGGCACGCCGAGCAGGCCGGACGATCAGCACCACCGCGCCGACCACCTCGACATCGTCACGTCAGCACGTCCGGCAGCTGGAACTCGTCCCAGGCGGAGACGTACCAGCTGCGTCGTCCAGCCGGCCGGCAGCCAGGTGCCGAGCCAGCGGGTGGCGAAGGAGTTCACCACCACGGTGCGCGATCATCGCGACCAGGTTGAGGATGAAGAAGACGACCACGGCCCAGACCGCGGTGGCCCACAGCCGCTCGCCGAGCGATTCGTCGCGCACGCATCGGCTCAGCCTTTCCCGCCGCCGGCCGGGCCGCGATAGACCAGCGTTCTGCAGCGCCAGCAGCGCCACCACGATCAGCACCTGCACCAGCGCCATGATCATCGCGATCGCCGAGGCCATCGAGTAGTCGTACTCCTCGAACGCCGCCTGTAGGCGGCGATCGAGATCACCCGCGTGTCGCCCGGCCGGCGCGCCCAGCAGCACGGCCGAGGGAAACACCGAGAACGCCTGCACGAACGACAGGCAGAAGGTGATCGCCAGCCCGGGCACCAGCAGCGGCAGCAGGATCCGCGGAACCGCTCCCGCGCCCGCGCGCCCAGCATCGCGCCGGCCTGCTCCAGCGACGGATCGATGCCGGTCACGTAGGACAGCGTCAGCAGGAAGGTGAACGGAAACCCGGTGATGACCAGCGACAGGAACACGCCCCAGTAGTTGTGGACCAGCCGGACCGGATCGTCGATCAGCCCGAGTCGCCATCAGCACCCGATTGAGCCAGCCGCGCGGGCCGAGATAGTTCAGCAGGCCCTCGGCCACCAGCACGGTGCCGAGCGTGATCGGGATCACCAGGATCGTGGTCAGCAGCCGCTGGTCGCCGCATCAGCCGCACCCGCAGCGCGACCGGGACCGAGACCAGCCACGTTCAGCAGCGTCACCGGCACGGCGATCCACAGCGTCTTGCCAGATGGTGTCGTAGAGGAACGGATCGGCGAAGAACTTCGCGTAGTTCGCCAGCCAGCCGCCCTGCCTTCGGCGATGAACGACAGCAACAGCCCGTACAGGAACGGATAGATGAACAGCGCCAGCGACGAACAGCACCGCCGGCAGCACCAGCAGGTCACGCCGTCCAGCCCGCGCTGCGCCAGCCGCATGCCGCAGCGGGATGCGCTCAGTGCCTCGACGCTCTCCGCGATAGACCAGCACCCGCGCGGGATCGGCGCCGAGGCGCAGCGTTTCGCCCGGCACGCACCCGCGCCTCGGAGCGGAAGAACAGCTCGTCCCGTCCGGCGTCGTCGCCGACGCCGTAGAAATCGCGGCCGCGATACTCGGCGGTCTCCACCGTCGCCGTGATCGGCCCGTCGGCCGATCGGCGCCAGATCCTCCGGCCGGATCGCCACGATCGCCGCGTCCGCCGCGCACCGGCTCGACCGGCGTCGCCGCATCAGCGCCGCACCGCCGACCGTGACCGGCAGCGACGTTGCCGTCGGCGTCCGCGTGCGTCGGCACCAGGTTGCGGTAGCCCATGAACTCCGCGACATCGGCATGCGCGGGCCGGCGCGTACAGCTCCTCCGGGCGTGCCGATCTGGCGCACCTCGCCGTCGCGCAGCACCACGATGCGGTCGGCCAGCGACAGCGCCTCGTCCTGGTCGTGCGTGACGTAGATCGTGGCGCAGCCCAGCAGCGTGTGGATGCGGCGGATCTCCGCGCGCATCTCCAGCCGCAGCTTGGCGTCGAGGTTGGACAGCGGCTCGTCCATCAGCACCAGCGGCGGCTCCACCACGATCGCGCGCGCGATCGCCACGCGCTGCTGCTGGCCGCCGGAGATCTGGCCGGGCAGCTTGTCCGCCTGCGCGGTCAGCCGCACCAGCCGCAGCGCCTCGTCGACGCGCCGGTCGATCTCCGCCTTGCGGCCGGCGCTGCATCCGCAGGCCGAAGCCGATGTTCCGGCGCACGCGTCATGTGCGGGAACAGCGCGTAGTTCTGGAACACCATGCCGAAGCCGCGCTCCTCCGGCCCCAGCGTGTCGATGCGCTGCTCGTCCAGCCAGATGCTGCCGGCGGTCAGCGGCAGCAGCCCGGCGAGGCAGTTCAGCGCGGTCGACTTGCCGCAGCCCGACGGGCCGAGCAGGGCGATGAACTCGCCCCGCTTGACCGTCAGGTCGACGCCCTTCAGCGCGTTCAGCAGCCCGAAGTCGCGGCTCATGCCATCGAGCCGCAACTGCCTGGAAGTCACGCGATGACATGCGCCTACTTCGCGACCTTGCTGCCGACCTGCTGGTCCCAGCGCTGGAACGCGAGCACCATCTTGTCGGCGTCGAGCGGCAGCTCGATCGGCTGTCGGCGATCAGCTTGGCGTAGATCCGGCCGGCCGAATTCCTTGATCGCGTCCTGGCTCTCCTTCGGCGCCATCTCCAGCGTCACGCCCTTCACCGCCGGGCCCGGATAGAAATAGCCCTTGTCGTAGGTCATCGCCTGCGCCGGCGGCTCAGCATGTAGCTGATCAGGTCGCAGCAGCACCGCCATCTTCTCCGCGCGACATCCCTTCGGCACGCACATGAAATGCGCGTCGCCGATCCAGTGGAAGCCCTTCAGCGCGCGATCTCGGCCTCCTTCGGCACCACGCCGAGGACGCGCGGATTGATGTCCCAGCCGGCATGCGTGGCGATCATGTCGCGCGAGCCCTCGCCGAGTTCCTTGATCACCGCGCCGGTGCCGGTCGGGTAGTATTCGATGGTGTTGCCCAGTCTCCTGCAGATAGGCCCAGGTCTTGTCCCAGCCCTTCTCGGGATCCTTCGGGTCCTTGTCGCCGAGAATATACGGCAGGCCCATCAGGAAGGCGCGGCCGGGGCCGGAATTCGCCGGGCGGGCATACATGAAGCGTTTCGGATTCTGCCTTGCACCATGCCAGCAGTTCCTCGCGCCGTGGTCGGCGGCGTCTTCACCCCGTCCGGCATGTATTCGAGCAGCGGGCCGGCCGGGCAGCGTGGCGACGCAGCACCGCCCTGGTCCTGCGCCGCGGCCTGCATCTTCGCGGCCACCGGACTGTAGATCGCGTCGAGGTCCGGCAGCTGTGCGGCGTAGTCGGTCAGCAGCGGCACCCAGAGCTTCTGGTCGATGCCGGCCGACAGCGCGTCGTTGCCGGTCAGCACCAGGTCGATGTCGACCCGGTTGGCATCCTGCTGCGCCTTGATCTTGCCGGGCAGTTCGGGCGCCGGCGCCTGGGTGTAGGTGATGCGCGACACCAGCTTCGGCTTGGCCTTCGCGATAGTCCTCGAAGCGCCTGCTGCGTCAGCTGCAGGTTGCCCGCGACATCGACGATGTTCAGCGTCACCGGCGAGCTCGGCAAGGCAGGCGCCTGGGCGCGCGCCGACCGGTTCGCGGCCGAGCCGATCGCGAGGGCGCCGATCCCGCCCATCACTGCGCGGCGCGTGGTTGCGAAGCTGTTCATCTGGATTTCCCCGTTGATCGATTCGATTGCCGAACTGACGCTGCGACTGCCGCAAGCTAGTCTTGTGCCCCCACCGGGGCAACAACGGAGTGAATGCCGCTTGAACAGCCGCGAACGCGGCCGGTGCAGCGCACAGTGAAGATCACCGACGTCGCCGCCGCGGCGGGCGTGGCGCCGATGACCGTCTCGCGCGTGCTCAACACGCCCGAGCGCGTGTCCGGCCGACCGCCGCAGACGCGTGCGCGACGCGATCGAACGTCTCGGCTACGTGCCGAACCTGATCGCCGGCGGCCTGTCCAGTCGCGCCGCAGCCGGATGATCGCGGCGATCGTGCCGACCATCGCCAGCCCGATGTTCAGCGCGCCGATGCAGGCCTTCACCGACGTGCTCGGCCGCGCCGGCTACCATGTGCTGCTCGGCCTGTCCGGCTACGAGGCCGGCGGCGAGGACGCCCTGATCCGCGCGGTGCTGACGCCGCCGGCCGGACGGCTGCTGCTGACCGGCGCCAGCCACTCGCCGCAGGTGCGCCGGCTGCTGCCGGATGCGCGGCGTCCCGGTGGTGGAAATCTGGGACGCGAGCCGAAACGCCCACCGACATGCTGGTCGGCTTCGACCACGCCGAGGTCGGCGCCGCCGTCGCCGATTTCTTCGCCGAAAGCGGTCACACGGCATTTCGCCGTGCTCGCCGCCGGCGACCCGCGGGCCGCCGCCGCGGCGGGAGGGCTTCATTCGCCGCGTCGCGCAGCATGACGGCACCCTGGTCGCCGCGCGCACCCTGCCCGCGCCCAGCGGCATCATGGACGGACGCCTGGCGCTGCGCGAGATCGCGCCGCTGCTGGGCGACGCACGGCGCTGTTCGGCAGTTCCGACCTCGTGGCGTTCGGCGCCATCATCGAGGCGCATGCGCTCGGCATCGCAGGTGCCGGACCGGCTCGCGGTCTGCGGCTTCGGCGATTTCGAGCTGAGCCGCGCCTCGGAGCCGTCGATCACCACGGTGAGCGTCGACGGCGCCGAGATGGGGCGGATCGCCGCCGAGAACCTGCTGCGCGGATGAACGGCCGGGGCGCCACGCGTCGCGTGCTCGTGCCGTTCCAAATCATCGCGCGTGATTCCACCTGACGTTCCCGGGGCCGGCGCGAGTTCGCGCAAGGCCGATGTTATCGATATCATGACACTTGCCCGGGTCTTGCCAAGGGGGGCGGCACGAGGGACGTTTCAGCGCCGATCGGAGGAGACCCACCATGGCCGGCTTCAGCGAGACCTGTCTCGCGCAGATGCGGAGCGTCAGCACCGCGACCCTGACCACGCAGATGTTCAAGCGCGGCCTGCGCAACGTGTTCATGCAGGGGGTCCGCCCGTTGGGCAGACACGCGGCGAACATGGTCGGCCCGGCCTACACCCTGCGCTACATCCCGGCGCGCGAGGACATCGACCGTCGTCGAGGTGTTCGCCGATCCCGAGCATCCGCAGCGCAAGGCGGTCGAGAACGCCCCCGCCGGCCAGGTGCTGGTGATGGATTGCCGCGGCGACGCCCGGGTCGCCTCCGGCGGCCAGATCCTGATGACGCGGCTGATGGTGCGCGGCGCCGCCGGCATGGTGTCCGACGGCGGCATGCGCGACAGCGGCCCGATCGCCGCGATGGCGCTGCCGGTGTTCTGCGCCGGTCCCTCGGCGCCGCTGAACCTCGTGCAGCATCACGCCGTCGACATCGACGTGCCGATCGCCTGCGGCGGCGTCGCGGTCTATCCCGGCGACTCATCGTCGGCGACGGCGACGGCGTGGTGGTGATCCCGCGCCCACCTGGCCGAGGAAGTCGCACGCGACGCCGCCGAGCAGGAGGAGATGGAGGCGTTCCTGCTGGCCCGCATCGCCGCCGGCGCCGGCCTGCCCGGCACCTATCCGCCGAACGAAGCGACCAAGGCCGCCGTACGAGGAATGGCGGAGAACAGAGGCAAGCGTGACCGATCGATCATGAGCAACGAGGATCGTGGCGTCGCAACAGACCTCGGCAAGCCGCTCGCCTCTTCAATCCCGGCAAGGACATGAAGGATTTGCGTATGGATTACGTGACTGTCGGCGATCTGCAGATCGCTGCCGCCCTGAAGGCATTTCGTCGAGCACGAGGCGCTGCCCGGCACCGGCGTCGACGCGGCCGCATTCTGGACCGGCCTTCGCGGCGCTGGTCGCGGAATTCGCGCCCGCGCAACCAGGCGCTGCTGGCCCAGCGCGACGACCTGCAGGCGCAGATCGACGCCTGGCACGCGGAACACCGCGGCAAGCCGTTCGATCGCCGAGCCTACGCGCATTTCCTCACGCGAGATCGGCTATCTGCAGCCCGCGCCGCCGCCGTTCGCCGTCGCCACCGAGAACGTCGACGCCGAGATCGCCAGCATCGCCGGGCCGCAGCTGGTGGTGCCGGTCGATCAACGCGCGCTATGCGCTGAACGCCGGCAACGCCCGCTGGGGCAGCCTGTACGACGCGCTGTACGGCACCGACGCGATCCCCGAGGACGACGGCGCCACGCGCGGCAGCGGCTTCAACCAGGTGCGCGGCGCGCTCGTGGTGGCCAAGGCGCGCGAGGTGCTCGACGAGGCCGTGCCGCTCGCGCCGCGGCAGCCACGCCGACGCCACCGGCTACGCCATCGCGGACGGCGCGCTCGCGGTCGCCACCGCCGAAGGGCGCGACCGGCCTGGCGCGATCCGGCGCAACTCGTCGGCTACCGCGGCGAGGCCGGCGCGCCGACGGCGGTCCTGCTGCAGCACAACGGCCTGCACGTCGAACTGGTCATCGACCGCAGCCATCCGATCGGCAGCGAGCGACCCCGCCGGCCTCGCCGACGTGGTGATGGAATCCGCCGTCACCACCATCATGGATTGCGAGGACAGCGTCGCCGCCGTCGATGCCGCCGACAAGGTCGAGCGTCTACCGCAACTGGCTCGGCCTGATGAAGGGCACGCTGTCGGCCAGCTTCGAGAAGGGCGGCCAGACGCTCGAGCGGCGGCTCAATCGCCGACCGCGTCTACACCGCGCCCGACGGCGGCACGCGTCACGCTGCCGGGCCGCAGCCTGATGCTGGTCCGCAATGTCGGCCACCACATGTTCACCGACGCGGTGCTGCGACGCAGTCGGGCGCCGAGATCCCGGAGACGATCCTCGACGCCGCGATCACCTCGCTGATCGCGATGCACGACCTGCGCGGCACGCGGCCCGATCCGCAACAGCCGCGCCGGCTCGGTCTACATCGTCAAGCCGAAGATGCACGGGCCCGACGAAGTGGCCTTCGCCGACGACCTGTTCGCCGCCGTCGAGGACATGCTGCGGCCTGCCGCGCAACACGCTCAAGATGGGCATCATGGACGAGGAGCGGCGCACCACCGTCAACCTCGCCGCCTGCATCCATGCGGCGCGCGAGCGCGTGGTGTTCATCAACACCGGCTTCCTCGACCGCACCGGCGACGAGATCCACACCTCGATGGAGGCCGGCGCCGATGGTCCGCAAGAACGACATGCGCAAGGCCGGCCTGGATCGCCGGCCTACGAGGACAACAACGTCGATGTCGGCCTCGCCTGCGGGCTGCGCGGCCGGGCGCAGATCGGCAAGGGCATGTGGGCGGCGCCGGACCGGATGGCCGACATGCTGGCGCAGAAGATCGGCCATCCCAAGGCCGGCGCCAACACCGCCTGGGTGCCCTCCCCGACCGCCGCCACCTGCACGCGCTGCACTATCACGAGGTCGACGTCGCCGCGCGGCAGACCGAGACTCGCCAGCCGCGCGCCCGCGAAGCTCGTCGGACATCCTGACGCATCCCGCTGGCCGACCGGCCGAACTGGTCGCCGGACGGATGTGCAGCAGGAACTCGACAACAACGCCCAGGGCATCCTCGGCTACGTGGTGCGCTGGATCGACCAGGGCGTCGGCTGCTCCAAGGTGCCCGACATCCACGATGTCGGCCTGATGGAGGATCGCGCGACGCTGCGCATCTCCAGCCAGCACATCGCCAACTGGCTGCATCACGGCATCGTCACCGAGGCGCAGGTCGATGGAGACGCTGCAGCGCATGGCGGTGGTCGTCGACCGGCAGAACGCCGGCGACCCGGTCTATACGCCGATGGCGCCGGCGCTTCGACGGCGTCGGCCTTCCAGGCCGCCTGCGACCTGGTGTTCAAGGGCCGCGCGCAGCCGAACGGCTACACCGAATTCGTGCTGCACGCCCGCCGCCGGGAGGCCAAGGCCAAGACCGCTGCGTGACCTATCTGGAAGACCTTGCGATCGGGACGGAGCTGCCCTGCGGCAGCTTCAGCCTGACCCGGACGGAGATCATCGAATTCGCGGGAAGATTCGATCCGCAGCCGTTTCATCTCGATGACGCGGCGGCGGAGCGGTCCTATTTCCGCGGGCTCTGCGCCTCGGGCGTGCACACCCAGGCGGCGGCGATCGGGTTGATGGTGCGCGCCATCGCCGACGTCGCCGTGGTCGCCGGCGGCTCGCTCGACCAGGCGCGCTTCTACATCCCGGTGCGGCCCGATCTGCATTACGAGGTGGTCGCCCGCTGGACCGAAATCCGGCCCTCGGCGCGCAACCCGGATCGCGGCATCGCGGTCATCCGCGGCGCCACCCTGCACGAGGGCGCGCCGGTGATGGATTTCGGCGTCACCTACGTGGTGGCCCGCCGGCCCGCTGCATGACGACGTGCCGCAAGACGATCGGCGCCGCCCTAGCCGCTCGGCCTGCGACCGACTATCTTCGGCCGCTCGATTGGAGGAAATCGATGCGGCCGATCCTTGCAGCCTGTATTGCGCTGATTGCGTCATCCGCGGCCGCCCGCGCCGCCGACATCACCGTCGGCATGGCCGCCGCCCCGTCCTCGGCCGATCCGCATTTCCATGAGCTGACGCCGAACAACACCCTCGCCCGGCACCTATTCAGCGGCCTGCTGCGCACCGACAACGACCTGAAGCCGCAGCCGGACCTCGCGTCCGGGTGGACCTTGCTGGACGACCGGAGTTGGAAATTCGCGCTGCGGCCGGACGTGAAGTTCCATGACGGCACCCCGTTCACCGCGAACGACGTGGTGTTCAGCATTTGCCGCGCCCGCCCGGGCGTCGGCCCCACCCAGTCCTTCACCCGCGTGCCCCGGCTGATCGACAGCGTCGAGATGCCGGACCCGCATACCATCATCCTGCACACCAACATCCCCGACCCGGTATTCGCGCAGGAACTCGCCGGCTTCTCGATCGTCTCCGCCCACAGCGCCGGCGTCGGCGCGGTGAAATTCACCCCGGCGTCCGACATCGCCTGCGGCCTCACAGGCCTGCCTGCCTCGACCGAGTTCGACGGCGGCCGCATGGCCAACGGCACCGGCCCGTACCGCCTGGCGCATTACGTCAGCGGCGAAGTGGCGGTGCTGGAGGGCGACCCCGCTTATCACGGTGCGAAGCCGCATTGGCAGCGGGTCACCATGAAGCCGGTGTCGAAGCCAGGCGCCCGGCTGGCCGGGCTGCTGTCCGGCGATTTCGACCTGATCGAGAACCCCTCGGCCCAGGACCTGCCGACCCTCAAATCCCGCCAGGGATTCGCCTGGGTGGTGACGCCGTCCGACCGCATCATTTTCCTGCAGCCCGATATCGGCCGCGAGCGCAGCCCGCTCGCCGCCGGCAAGGACGGACTGAACCCGTTGCGCGACGCCCGCGTGCGGGAAGCGATCTCGCTGGCCATCGACCGCCGCGCCATCGCCGGCCGGCTGATGGACGGCATGGCGGTCCCCGCCGACCAGTACCTGGCGCCCGGCCTCGACGGCACCCTGCCGAAGCCGCCGCCGCGCATCGTATGACCCGGCCCGCGCCCGCGCCCTGCTGGCGGAGGCGGGTTATCCCGACGGCTTCACGCTGACCCTGTCCGCCACCAGCGACCGCTACATCAACGACGCCCAGGTGGCGCAGGCGCTCGGCCAGTATCTCACCCGGATCGGCATCAAGGTCAGCGTGGATGCGATGACGCAGACGGTGTTCTTCCCGCACCGCGCGAAGCGCGACTTCAGCCTGGCCATGGGCGGCTGGGGTTTCGACGAGCCGTCCAGCATGTTGCGCACCTGGATCGTCAGCACCGACCAGTCGCGGGCGCTGGGGCAGTCCAACTACGGCGCCTATCATAACGATGCACTCGACGCGCTGGTGGTGCCGGCGCTGGAGGACATGGATTCCGGTCGCCGCCAAAAACGCCTGCAACAGGCGACCGATATCGCGCTGCACGACAACGCGATCATCCCGCTGTACTGGGAAACCACCACCTGGGCGTTCAAGGATCGCTACAGCTACACCGGCCGGCTGGACCAGCTGACCGACGTCGATGGCCTCGTATCCAAGGAAAAATGATTCGTGACGATCGACCTCTCACCGCTGCTGGCCGCCGCCGGCGCCAACGACCTGGCCTTCGAGGATCCCGCCTTGCCGGGGCATGCGATGTGGCTGCGCAGCGCCCGGCCGAAACACTGCACGCCCGATACGCCGGTGCTGTTCGTGCATCACGGCGTCAACCGCAACGGCGGCGACTACCGCGACTACTGGCTGCCGCTGGTGGACGAGGCGGACGTGCTGGTGATCGCGCCGGAATTCCCCAAGGAAAGCTTTCCGGGTTCGCACTGGTACAATTTCGGCAACCGCACCAATCCGGACGGCAGCCTGAAGCCCCGCGCGCAATGGACCTATGGCCTCGACGGCCGCGTCTTCGCGGAAATGCAGCGCCAGAAGATGACCAACCGCCGCGGCTACGGCGTGTTCGGCCATTCCGCCGGCGGACAGTTCGTGCACCGGGCGATGTCGTTGGGCTTCCGCGACAACGTGGTGGCCGCCGTCAGCGCCAATGCCGGCACCTACGCGATGCCGGAGCTGGACATTGAATTTCCGTACGGCCTCGGCGGCACCAACACCGACGAAACCCTGCGCGCCCTGCTCGCCTTCCGCCTGACGGTGATGGCCGGCACCCACGACACCGACGCCGCAAGCCCGAACTTCCCGAAGGAGCCGGCGGCGATGCGCCAGGGCCCCACCCGCTACGCCCGCGCGCATCGCTACATTGAAACCGCCCGCGCCACCGCGGCGAAGCTCGGCATGCACTGCGCCTGGACCATCGTGGACGTGGCCGGCGTCGGCCATGACGGCGACCGCATGGGCGCCGCCGCCGCACCGATCCTGGCCGCGGCCCTGCACGCCTCCGAAGCCTGATTTTCCACAAATGGAGATTTCCCATGCAGAACGAAGAACCCGTCTGGCGGCTGGTCGACGTGAAGCGCGACGAATACATCGCCCTCAGCGACCGCATCTGGGAGATGCCCGAGATCGCCTACAACGAATACCAATCCTGCGCCGAACACACCAAGATGCTGCAGCAGGAAGGCTTCCGGGTGACCGAGAACCTTGCCGGCATCCCGACGGCGGTGATGGGCGAGGCCGGGGAAGACGGCCCGGTGATCGCCATCCTCGGCGAGTACGACGCGCTGCCCGGGCTCAGCCAGGAGGCGGGCGTCGCCGAACCCCGCCCTCGCCCGGGTGACGGCATGGGCCATGGCTGCGGCCACAACCTGCTTGGCTCCGCCTCGCTGCTGGCGGCGACCGCGGTGAAGGACTGGCTGGCCGAGAACGGTCTCAAGGGCCGCGTGCGCTATTACGGCTGCCCGGCGGAGGAAGGCGGGGCGGCGAAATCCTTCATGGTCCGCGCCGGCTGCTTCAAGGATGTGGACATCGCCATCTCCTGGCATCCGGCGGCGTTCTCCGGCGTCAACGACGCGATGTCGCTAGCCAATACCCGGATCGACTTCGAATTCACCGGCCGCGCCTCGCACGCCGCCGCCGCGCCGCATCTGGGCCGTTCGGCGCTCGATGCGGTCGAACTGATGAATGTCGGCGTCAACTATATGCGCGAGCACATGCCCAGCGACGCCCGCATCCATTACGCCATGCTCGACGGCGGCGGTGTCGCGCCGAACGTGGTGCAGGCGAAGGCCAAGGTCCGCTACGCCATCCGCGCCCGCGAACTGCCGGAACTGTGGCCGCTGATCGAGCGGGTCAAGAAGGTGGCGGAGGGTGCCGCCCTGATGACCGAGACCAAGGTCGAGTTCAAGGTGATCAGCGCGGTCTCCAACCTGCTTGGCAACACGCCTTTGGAAAAGACCATGCACGACGCGCTGACCCGCCTCGGGCCGCCCGCCTTCACCGACGCCGACCGCAAGCTGGCGGCGCAGTACCAGGCCACCCTGTCGCCCGAGGACATCGCCAGCGCCTACCGCCGGGTCGGCCTGCCGGTGCGCAAGGACAACCCGCTCTGCGACGTCATCGTGCCGCTGGACGCCAAGGGCGCGCCGATGATGGGCTCGACCGATGTCGGGGACGTCAGCTGGGTGGTGCCGACGGTGCAGGCCCGCGGCGCCACCTACGCCATCGGCACGCCCGGCCATTCCTGGCAGCTGACCGGCCAGGGCAAGAGCGATCTCGCCCATACCGGCATGGTCCACGTCGCCAAGGTAATGGCGTCGACCGCGGTCGACGCGCTGCGCAACCCGGCGCTGGTCGAGCAGGCCAAGGCCGACTACGCCGCCCGCACCGACGGCAACCCCTATGTCTGCCCGCTGCCGGAAAATGTGGAGCCGCCGATCAAGGCCAAGGCCGCCGCCTGATATCAGCATCCGGAACGACGCCGATGGCCGGCCTGCGGGAAACCGTCATCGGCGCGCTCCGGTTCGCGGCGGCCGAGCTCGGCCCGTTGCTGGTGTTCTGGGGGGTGAACTGGTTCTGGGGCCTCAAGGCCGCCATCGCCGCCTCGATCGTCAGCATGGTGGTGGACGGCATCTGGCGGCTGTGGCGCCGCCTGCCGTTCTCCCCGGTCTATCTTCTCACCAGCGCCCTGGTGCTGGTGTTCGGCGGCATCGACCTCTGGGCCGATTCCCCGTTCATGCTGAAATACGAAGCCGTGGTCATCAACGTCGTCACCGGGATCATCTTTACCGTGGGCGTCCTCGGCGATCAGCCGCTGCTGCAGGTGCTGGCCGAGCAGCGGCAGGGCGAGGAATACGGCAACCGTCCCGACATCCGCCGCTTCTTCCAGTTGCTCACCCTGTTCTGGGCCGCCTATTTCTTCATCAAGGCCGCCTTCTACCTGGTGATCGGCCAGATGATGCCGCTGCCGGAAGCGATGGCGGTGCGCAGCGTGGTCGGCACCGTCAGCCTCGGCGTCATGGTGCTGATCAGCCTGCAGGGCCGCCGGTTGTTCCGCTTCTGCAAATGGCTGGGCCTGCTTCCGGCCGAGCCGCCAATGCACGAAACCAAAGCGTGATTTCAGAATAGTTCCTTGTCGTTGCGGTTGAAATAAGCTTCAAGACCGCCGACCCAGAACGGGAGGAAAAACCGATGGCCAGCACGCATCCCGAGACGCTCGCGCTGCATGCCGGCTGGCGCCGCGACACCGCGACCAACGCGGTCGCCGTGCCGATCTACCAGACCACCTCCTACCAGTTCGACAGCACCGAGCACGCCGCCGACCTGTTCGCGCTGCAGGAGCTCGGCAACATCTACACCCGCATCATGAACCCGACCAGCGACGCGCTGGAACAGCGCCTCGCGGCGCTGGAGGGCGGCGTCGGCGGCGCTGGCGCTCGGCGTCCGGCCAGGCGGCCAGCGCCTTTGCGGTGCAGAACCTCGCGCGCGCCGGCGACAACATCGTCTCCACCACCGACCTCTACGGCGGCACCTGGAACCTGTTCGCGAACACGCTGAAGGACCAGGGCATCGAGGTGCCGCTTCGTCGATCCCGCCGACCCGGAGGCGTTCGCCCGCGCCACCGACGACCGCACCCGCGCCTACTACGCCGAGACGCTGCCGAACCCGAAGCTGCGGGTGTTCCCGATCGCCGAGGTCGCCGCGATCGGCGCAGCGCTTCGGCATCCCGCTGATCATGGACAACACCGCCGCCCCGCTGCTGGTGCGCCCGTTCGACCACGGCGCGGCGGTGGTGATGTATTCGCTGACCAAATACCTCGGCGGCCACGGCAACTCGATCGGCGGCGCCGATCATCGACGGCGGCAATTTCGACTGGGAAGCGCACGCCGCCCGCCAGCCGGCGCTGAACACGCCCGACCCCAGCTACCACGGCGCGGTCTGGACGCAGGCGGTCAAGCCGCTCGGGCCCGATCGCCTACATCCTGAAGGCGCGCGTGACGCTGCTGCGCGACCTCGGCGCGGCGCTCAGCCCGTTCAACGCGTTCCTGTTCCTGCAGGGCATCGAGACGCTGGCGCTGCGGATGCGCGCGCATTGCGAGAACGCCCTCGCGGTCGCGCGAAATTCCTCGGCCGGCCGCAAGGAGGTCACGCAGCGTGATCCATCCCTCCACCTAGACCGGGCAGCGACGCCGACTGGACCACGAAATACCTGACCCGCGGCATGGGCGGCCTGGTCGGCTTCGAACTGGCCGGCGGCGTCGATGCCGGGCGGCAAGCTTCATCGACGCGCTGAAGATGTTCTACCACGTCGCCAATATCGGCGACGCCCGCAGCCTCGCCATCCATCCCGCCAGCACCACCCACTCGCAGCTCACCGAGGCCGAACAGGCCGCCACCGGCGTCACCCCGGGCTATGTCCGCCTGTCGATCGGCATCGAGCATATCGACGACATCCTGGCCGACCTCGACCAGGCGCTCGAAGCCGCCGCCTGAGGCTTTCGCCGCCCGGCAGATCCCGCCGGGCGGCACAGTCTGCCGGCGCGGCCATCCCGCTCCACGGCCATTTCTCTGGGCAACGGGTGGCATGGCATTTGCGATCCCCTTGGGCACCCACCGCCACAGGAGATCGCCATGTCCATCACCGGCCTGGCCAGCAACAGCGGCCTTTCGACGATTTCGAGCCCCGCGCAATCCAGCACCGCAGCCGCGACGGCGTCGCAGGCAACGGCCGCCACCGCCGCCGCGACGAATCCGGGCAGCGCCGACCCGTTCCAGCAACTGTCATCGGACCTGCAGGCCTGGCTGACGCAGTTGCAGGCCGGCGGCAACTCGGCACAGGCGCCGGGCGCTTCGGCCAGCGACCCGGCGGCGGCCACCGCCGGCACCACCGCCGCGCAGCCGAAGGCGCACCACCACCATCACCATCACGCGCCTGCCGGCGACGCCACCCAATCCAACGCGCAGGGCAGCACCTCGGCGCAATCGATCGGCGCGCGGCTGACGCAGGACCTGGCGCAGATGTTCAAGTCCTACTCGGCCGGTTCCAGCACGCCGGCGGCGGCCTCCATCACCGCCTGACCGCGCCGCGGAAGTGGTCAGCCGCGGGCGCAGTAGCCGCCGTCGCACGGGATCGCCGTTCCGGTCACGAAATCGGACGCCGGCGCCGCCAGGAACACCGCCATGCCGGCGAGGTCCGCCGGCACGCCCCAGCGCCCGGCCGGGGTGCGGCCCAGCACCATCTCGTTCAGCCCGGCCACCTGGTCGCGGGCACCCTGCGTCAGTTCGGTGTCGATCCAGCCCGGCAGGACGCAGTTGCACTGGATGTTGTCCATCGCCCAGGCGGTGGCGATCGCCTTCGTGTACTGCATGATGCCGCCCTTGCTGGCGGCGTAGGGCGAGGCATGCGGCGCGCCGAACAACGACATCACCGAACCGATGTTGATCACCTTGCCGCCGCCCGCCTTCTTCATTTCAGGATACGCCGCCTGGCACAGCAGGAAGGCGCTGGTGAGGTTGGTGTCCAGCACCCGATGCCACTCCGCCTCGGTGTAGTCCTGCGGCTGCTTGCGGACTGCGATGCCGGCGTTGTTCACCAGGATGTCCAGCCGGCCGAACTTCGCCACCGTCTCGGCAACCAACCGCTCGCACTCGGCCTTGCGCGTCACGTCCGCCGAAATGAACGCGGCGCGGGCGCCCAGGCCCTTTGCCGCCTTGTCGCCCTTGGCGGCATTGCGCCCGGCTATCACCACGCTGGCGCCGGCTTCCGCCAATCCGCCGGCCATGCCGAGGCCGATCCCACCATTGCCGCCGGTGACGATCGCCACCTTGCCGGTCAGGTCGAACATTTTCATCGTCTCGCTCCGTTCCGCGTTTCCTTCCCGCTGCGTAGCATCGGCGTCGCCCACCCGGCAAACGCCTGCGCAATATTGACGTGCCCGCCGCCGTGCTTCAGCACGGCTTCATGAAAACCATCTCCAAGCTGTCCGACCCCGCCCTGCGCGCCAGTTGCAACCGCATCCTGTCCGGCCACGGCCCCGGCAGCGCCCGGCTGTGGGTGGACCGCATGGCCGCCTCGCCGCATCTGGGGCTCGACCTCGACGTCTACAGCGACGGGCCGGCGATGGCGAAGCTGGAGACGGAGGTCGCGGCACTGCTCGGCAAGCCGGCGGCGCTGTTTTTCCACAAGGGCGTGACGGCGCAGCAGGCGGCGCTGCTGGCCCATGCCGCCGCATCTGGCCGCCGGGTGGTCGCGGTGCATCCGCGCTCGCATCTGGCCCAGGACGAGCAGGACGCGCTCGACCGTCTCGCCGGCCTGTATCCGCACCGGCTGGGTCCAGACCATGCGCCTTTCACTTCTTCCGACCTCGCCGCCAGCGGGGAGCATTTCGCTGCCGTCACGGTGGAGTTGCCACTGCGTCGAGCGGGGTTTTTGGCGCCGACCTGGGAACAGCTTGGCGAAATCGCTGGATGGTGTCGCGAGAACCACGTGCCGCTGCACCTCGACGGCGCCCGCATCTGGGAGGTGCAGCCTTACTACGGCCGCAGCCTGGCCGAGATCGCGGCCCTCGGCGACAGCGTGTATGTGTCGTTCTACAAAGGCCTCGGCGGCATGGGCGGCTGCGTGCTGGCCGGCCCGCAAGCCCTCATCGACGCCGCCCGTCCCTGGCGCAACCGCTTCGGCGGTGATCTTCCGACCATCTTTCCGTATGTGATCACGGCGCTCGACGGGTTGCAGCAGCATCTGCCGAGGATGGGCGAATATTACCGCCATGCGGTCGCGATTGCCGCGGCGATTTCCCGCATTCCCGGGGTCGCGGTGCTGCCGTCATCCGCCGCATGGGAATTCGTTCCAGGTGCATTTCGACGCGTCGCCGGCGGCGGTGGAAGACGCCGCCTTGGCGATCGCACGTGACCAGCGGGTGTGGTTGTTCAACCGGGTATTGCCGACTGCGCTGCCGCATCGGGCGATTGTGGAGATCGTTGTGGGTGCGGCGACCTTGGAGTGGACGGCTGACGAAGTGGCGGCCTCTCTGTGCGAGTTAGTGAAACTACCGACCTGAGATCTAACATGCCGAACAGGCGCGATCACATCGACTAATATTTCGTTTGCCCAATTTTCCAATTCATGACAATTTTCTTATGCAGAACGAATGTCGGATCCGAATTTTACAATTCAAACTTTATGACTCGAAGGAAAATACGATGCTGAAGACGATCGCCAAGGTCTCATGTGCATTATTCGTTTTGGGAACAGCCTCTTGTACCGGAGCTGACGGTCAACTTGTCCCTGGTAGTGGCGCAATGATCGGCGGCCTTGCCGGTGCTGGTGCTGGCGCCGCCCTAGGGGGAAAGCAGCCACTAATGGCGACGCTCATCGGTGCAGGCGTTGGCGGTCTGTTGGGTCAGATGGTGCAAAACTTGTCCGCTAGCCAACAGGATCAGCGCCAAGTCGCCTTGAAACAAGCTGCCCAGGGGCCAACCGGTACTTCGTCGGCGTGGGCCGCTCCTGAAAGCCCAACAGCTACTGGCAACGCAGCAAAAGTAACACATGCGAAATATGTGAACAAGGGAGTCGCCCAGAACAATCAAGGACAAACGTGCACGAAAGTACTCGAAACGATCACACTGCCGGATGGCAAAACAGGAACTTCTGAGGAATTAGTGTGCCCGTCCTAACCTGAGAAGGAATTCGCGGGGAGAACCGAAATTGAAGCGTTATCTATTACAAGCTATATTCATTTTGTTAGCTCAATTCACAACCAATGCGATGGTTGCGCAGACGATCTCGCTGGACGGGTACACCGAATGTGCAAGAGCTACCAACGGGCACGCGTATTGTAAAAAGTTCGGCCAGGGAGACAGGTCACTTTCCGGTCAGCGATACATTCCTAGGGCGCTTTATGGCCCAATCAGCAACTCCACAACCTTCGACCCCGCCCCCACCTTCGGTCACCAATGTATCGAACAACGTCGTGGTAGCGCTTAAAAGCGATGCAGCAGACATTCGTGGAATGATGGCTTTGTTCCAAGGCATGATTGACGAACAAAAGAAAATGAACGCTTCCGAATCGCAAGAGGTAGCTCGTCAAACAATTGCAGTATTAACCGGGCGAGTGAAGGAACTTGAAGGTCAGTTCTCCGAAAAAACAACTCAATTATCTGGTTACTCAACTTCGATTAAGCCAAATGACCCTGACCTACAAATCACGGCTCGGCGTGCGTCAGAATTGTTTCCCAAAATACCATATTATATCCCGGGAACAACCGATACCGGGGAGTTTTGGTTGGAACCCACTGTCTCAGATGGTGGTGAACTGATTTTCAATCTTAGATTTATTGACGTAAAATCTATGGATCGAACGCGCGAGACGGTCGCTTTGACATCTGCGCAACTTACTACAACACGCGACGCACTCCGTAAGATTGTTGAGTGGTCAAAAACTGCTCACGAGAATGCTATCCGTAAGGATTTTTCGCGCCGAGCAGCCTGTTTTCCTACGGATAACTGCCCCCCAGAGAACGGTAAGGTCAAGACCGGCGCAAGTACGGAAATAATCTTCCGAATCTACGAGGATGGTTCAACCGCAGGGCGTGTCCAACGAAATAAAGGTCAGTTCGAGAGCGGCTATAACATCTCGGTCGACAGCTCTTTATTGCTGCAAGCGTACTTAAATCACATATTGCTCGAAGGAGAAAAGGAATTAGCAGCGGGTTCGCGCAATGCTACTCAGCTGAACGATCTGTTCAAATGAGGCTTCACGGCAAGAACTTGCTTGCCGTGGCCTAAGTTGATCCGGCTAAGCAAGGAAATTGCACTGGACGACTCCGTTCACTCGTCTAGGGAGTTCCTCCATAAACCGAACACATGATCAGGCCCTTTCCTTACACCACCGCGCCACTTCCTCATGCGTCCCGAACCAGACCTTCCCGCGCTGCTTGATGTAGCGCACCAGGCGTTCCAGCAGCACGATGCGGCTGCGGTGGCCGATGACGTGGGGGTGCATGGTCAGCAGGAACAGGCCGCGCTCGTTCCAGGCGCCGTCGAACTCGGCCTTGAAGATTTCCTCGACGGCTGAAGGCGGCGTGTAGGGACGCAGGCCGGAGAAGCGCTGCATGTTGAAATACACCGCGTCGTCGCGAATCCATTCCGGCGGCAATTCGACGATGCCGGTGGCGTTGCCGTCGGCCAGCAATTCGTAGGGGTCGTCGTCGGCCATCAGGCTGCTGTCATACAGCAGGTTCATCTCCTGGATGATCTGCAGCGTGTTTGCGGAAAAATCCCAGCTCGCCGTGCGAATCCCCACCGGCGCGCGGCCGGACAGCCGGTCCAGCACATCCGCCGCGCGCAGCGTCAGTTCCCGCTCGGCCTGGAACGGGAGATCGGTGTTGCGCTCGTGGATCCAGGAATGCACGCCGATCTCGTGGCCGTCGGCGGCGAGGCCGCGCACCTCCTCGGGGTGCAGCAGCGCCGAGACCGCGGGGTAGAAGAACGTCGCCTTCACCTGCTCGCGGTCCAGCAGCTTGCGAATGCGCGGGATGCCCTGGCGGCTGCCGTACTGGCCCTGGCTGATGCGCATCGGGCTCTCGTCGGTGTCGCGCAGGGGAATCGTCTCGTGGTCGGCGTCGAACGACAGCGCCACCGCGCAGCGGGCGTCGTTCGGCCAGGCTTTCGGCAGCAGGCTGCGGCCGGCGCGGGCGCGCTCGACGATGCGGCGCCAGACGTCTTCCGGCCATTCCCATGCCTCACCCGACGGGTGCTGCGCAATCTCGTTCATCCGGGGTTTCCCTGTGTCGCCCGGTGCCTATGCTGCCCCCCTTTCTCCCCTTCCGGAAGTGTCCATGTCCGAAACCGATCCCGCTATGATGCCGGCTGAAGACCTGCTGGCCCATTACGCCCGCCGCAGCCTGTCCCCGATCGAGGCGCTGCAGGCCGTCACCGAGCGGGTGGCCCGCCTGAATCCCGGCCTCAACGCCTTCGCCGTGCTGAACCCGCAGGCGTTGGCGGCCGCCGGCGAAAGCGAATCCCGCTGGCGCGCCGGGCGGCCGATCGGGCCGCTGGACGGGGTGCCCTGCACGGTCAAGGACCTGATCGATCTGCAGGGCTTCCCGACCCGGCGCGGCAGCCGGCTGTCCGATCCCGCCGCCGCCGACGACGACGCGCCTGCGGTGACCGGGCTGAAGGCGGCGGGTGCGGTGATCATCGGCAAGACCACCACCACCGAATTCGGCTGGAAGTCGCCGGGCGACTGCCCGCTGCACGGCATCACCCGCAACCCGTGGAATCCCCGGCACACGCCGGGCGGCTCGTCCTCGGGCGCCGGCGCCGCGGCAGCGGCAGGATTCGGCCCGTTGCACATCGGCACCGACGCCGGCGGCTCGGTGCGGATTCCGGCGGCATGGTGCGGCGTGGTCGGGCTGAAACCGAGCTTCGGCCGCATTCCGCAATGGCCGCTGGGCGCCTTCGCACCCGTGGCGGTGGCGGGGCCGATGACCCGCACGGTGCGCGACGCGGCGCTGATGTTCTCCTCGCTCGCGCGCTTCGACCTGCGAGATCCGTTCTGCCTGCCCGACCCACCGGGGCAACCGCGCGACTGGCTGGATGGCATCGAGGACGGCGTCGCCAACCTGCGCGTCGCCGTGGTCCGCCGGCTGGGATTCGAGGCGCCGGTGGACTGGGACAGCATCGCCGCCGTCGAGCAGGCCGCGGGCTTCCTGATGCAGGCCGGCGCCGAAATCGAGGAGGCCGATCCCGGACTGCCCGACATGCGCGACATCTTCTCCCGCGTCTGGGGCGTGGCGCTGACCCGGCTGGTGAATTCCTTCCCCGAGACCCGCCGCCACATGCTCGACCAGGGATTGCTGGAGGTCGCCGCCGCCAACCGTTCCGTCACCGCCGCCGAGATGATGGAATACGAGGCCCAGCGCATCGCCGCCGCCCACGCCATGGCCCGCTTCCACCAGCAGTTCGACCTGGTGCTGTGCCCCACCGTGCCGCAACTGGCGCCGCTCGCCGATGCGCCGACCGCGAACCCGGTGGAAGCGTTGTGGACGCAATGGGCGCCCTGGACCTGCGCCTTCAACCTGACGCGCCAGCCGGCGATCTCGGTGCCGATGGGCTTCTCGGTCGGCGGCCTGCCGCGCGCCGTGCAACTGGCGGGGCCGCTATACCGCGACGACATGGTGCTGCGCGGCGCGCGGGTGCTGGAACTGGCGCAGCCGTTCGCGATGCCGGAGCTTTGAGGCTACGCGGGTCGGCTACCCGGCGTCGCGCGTGGCGAGCAGGTCCTGTAGGTCGAGGCGTTTCGTGAACATGCCGAGCGTGCCGTCCGGATTCACCGGCCATTGCGCCTGCGGGCGGTCCCAGTAGAGCTCGACGCCGTTCTGGTCGGGGTCGCGCAGGTAAAGCGCCTCGCTGACGCCGTGGTCGCTGGCGCCGTCCAGCTCGATCCCGGCGGCGGCTACCCGGCGCAGCGCGTCCGCCAGGGCGGCGCGGGTGGGGTACAGGATGGCGGTGTGGAACAGCCCGGTGCTGCCCGGCGGCGGCGGCTGCCCGCCCGCACTTTCCCAGGTGTTCAGGCCGAGATGGTGATGGTAGCCGCCGGCCGAGATGAAGGCCGCCTGCGATCCGTAGCGCTGCATCAGTTCGAAGCCGAGCACGCCGCAATAGAACCCGAGCGCCCGGTCCAGGTCGGCGACCTTCAGGTGGACGTGGCCGATCCTGGTGCCGGCCGCGATCGGGCGGGGCATATCGGCGATCGGCTTCAGGGCTGCTGACATGGGGGCACCTTCATATCCGGGTCAGCACGATATGGACGCGGCGCCTGCCCTCGGCAAGCCGCCGCGCCCGTCGATGTATTGGTGCAGAAAAATTCGCCCGGCCTGTCGATTCCCGGCGGCCCCGGGCGTCTGATGCACGGAATGGCCGCGATCCCCGCGGCGCTCCGCAGGCGAAACAGGAGAAAAGACATGAAGTACGCGCTGCTGCTGCACGAGAACGAGACGGTCTACGGCCCCGGCATGGACGATCCGATGCGCCAGGCGATGGTCGCCAAGCACGCGGAATTCCACACCGTGATGGGCGACGCCCGGGTCGGGGGCGCCGGCCTCAAGGACTCCTCCGCCACCACCACGGTGCGCACCAGCAACGGCAAGCAGACCATCCATGATGGCCCGTTCGCCGAGATCAAGGAGCAGCTGGGCGGCTTCTACCTGATCGACGTGCCGGATCTCGACGCCGCCATCGCCATCGCCCGCAAGGTGCCGCTGGCCAAGGACGGCGCAATCGAAATCCGGCCGCTGCTCGTGGGCGGGTGACACCGGGCCTCGAAAGCGCCGTGCGGGCGGCGGGGGGGCGGATCGTCGCCGCCCTCGCCGCCCGGTTTCGCGATCTCGACATCGCCGAGGAGGCGTTCGCCGAGGCCTGCGCCCGTGCCGCCGAAACCTGGCCGCAGGACGGCGCGCCGCGCGACCCCGCCGCATGGCTGTGGCGGGTCGCCGAGCGGCAGGCGCTGGACACGCTGCGCAGGCGCCGGACCCGGACACGCCTGGCGCCCGAGCCGCCCGCGCCCGAGCCGACCGTCGAGGACATGATGACCGACGAAGCGCGCCTGATCCCGGACGAGCGCCTGCGGCTGATCTTCGTCTGCTGCCACCCGGCGGTGGCCGCCGAGGCGCGGGCGGCGCTGACCCTGCGGCTGGTCTGCGGGCTGTCCACGACGGACATCGCCCGCGCCTTCCTGCTGTCGGAGCCGACCCTGGCGCAGCGCCTGGTGCGCGCCAAGCGCAAGATCGCCGACGCCGGCGTGCCGTTCGAGATCCCGGGGCCCCAGGCATGGCCGGAACGGCTGGACGCGGTCCTGTCCACGCTCGAGATCGCCTATTCAAAGTCGCACGAGGACGCCGCCGGCCTCGGCCCGCATGCCGGTTTCGCGTCGGAAATGCTCGACCTCAGCAGGGTTCTCACGGAACTGCTGCCGCGCGAGCCCGAGGCGCATGCGCTGGCCGCCCTGGTGCGCTTCGCCGAGGCGCGGCGGCCGGCGCGGCTGGACGCGCACGGCGCGATGGTGCCGCTTTCGGAGCAGGACCCGGCCTTGTGGCGGCGCGACCTGATCGAGGCCGCCGGGGCGTTCCTGCGCCGTGCGCTCGCTTTGGCGGCGCCGACGCCGCGGGTGCTGCAGGCGGCCCTGCACGGCGCCTGGTGCGCCCGCCGCAGCCTCGCCGATCCAGCGCCGTGGCCGCAGGTGCTGGCGCTGTACGACGCCCTGCTGGTGCAGCGCGACGACGTGGTGGTGCGGCTGAACCGCGCGGTCGCGGTAGCCGAAATCCACGGCGTCGAGGCCGCCCTGTCGGCGGTCGCGGACCTGAAAACCGGGGGGCTGGAGGATTTCCCGCCGTTCCACGCCCTGCGGGCCGATCTGCTGCGCCGCGCCGGCCGGATCGAGGCGGCGCGCATCGCCTATGACGCCGCCCTGGCGCTCGACCCCGCGCCGGCCGAGCGGCTCTGGCTGCAACGGCGGCGCGACCGCCTCGACAGCAGCCCGCGCTGAGCTGCCGGGCCTCGAGCGAGCCTATCCCGGCCCGAACACGCCTGCCGAGGCTATCGCCAGCAGCAGCGCCGGCGGCATCACCAGCGCGCCCAGCTTCAGGAAGTCCCAGGCGCCGACATGCAGGCCCTCGCGCCGCAGCGCGGTCAGCCACAGGATGGTCGCCAGCGAGCCGGTGACCGACAGGTTCGGCCCCAGATCGACGCCGATCAGCACCGCCGCCCGCACCGTGCTCCGGCACCTGGGCGAGTTCGCACGACGCGCCCCGCCAACAGCCCGGCCGGCAGGTTGTTGACCAGGTTGCAGCCGACCGCCAGCACCACGCCCGGTCAGCCCATGCGCGGCACTGTACGCGAGTGCTGCACCAGCTCGCTGCAGCAGACGCGGCCAGGTCGTCGGTCACGCCGGTCTTCTGCAGCGCCTCGACCAGCACGAACAGGCCCGGCCACCAGCGGCAGCACGCCCCAGGAGATGCTCGCGCAGCACGTCGGCCAGGCCGCGTCCGGGCGCGCAGTCAGCACCAGAACCGCCGTCGCCACGCCCGGCGACGAAGGTCGGCAGGCCGAGCTGGCAGTCCAGCGCCGGAGGCCGCCAGCAGCACGCAGCGCGGTCGCGGCGATGCCGAGCGGCCGCCAGCCTGCCGCCGGCGGACAGCTCCGGCACCGCGATGTCGGTGGCGATCGGCGTCTGCGCAGCCGGCGGCGCTGGGTCCAGCGCAGCACGACATAGGTGGCAGCGATCGCCAGCACCGACGGCAGCGCGAAGCGCGGCAGCCAGTGCAGCAGCGGCGGCATGTGGCTGCCGTAGATCACCAGGTTGGCCGGGTTGGAGATCGGCAGCACGAAGCTGGCGGCGTTGGCGATGAAGGCGCAGATGAACAGATAGGGCAGCGGCTCGCTGCGCCTTCGCCGCCCGGGCGACGGCGGCGACCGCCGGCGTCAGCACCACGGCGGTGGCGTCGTTCGACAGGAACACCGTCACCAGCGTGCCGACCGCGAAGACCAGCGCGAACAGCCGCGCGGCCGACCCGCCGGCCAGCCGGGCCGCCTCGCGCCGCCAGCCAGTCGAACAGCCCCTCCTGCCGCGCCAGTTCGGCCAGCAGCATCATGCCGATCAGGAACAGATAGACGTCGGTGCCCTTCGGCGACGCCGGCCAGCGCGTCCGCGCCGGCAGCAGCCCCAGCAGCACCAGCAGCGACGGCGCCGGCGACGGCCCAGATGAACTCCGGCCAGGCGAACGGCCGCAGGATCACGCCGGCCGTCGCCAGCGCCGGCGATGCCCCACGCGGACCAGGGCGAAGGCAGCGAGCGCCGCGATCACGCAGCGGCCGCGGCGCGTCGGCCGGCTGGGCGGATGGCTCGGCGGCGGCGGCGTCGGCCTGTCTGGTTTCCGGCATCAGCAGCAGCGAAGAACGCCAGCGCGCCAGGCGGCGATCGCCGCCAGGTACAGGAAGCCCGCGGGATAGCCGAACCACTGCACGACGTAGCCGGCGGTCGCGTTGCTCAGTCGCGGCGCCGACGCCCGACCGCCAGCGCCGTCAGGCCCTGGGCGAGGTTGAACCGGCCGGTGCCGCGCATCAGGTCGGAGGCGATCAGGACCGAGATCACCCCGAAGATGCCGGCCGCCACGCCGTCCAGCAACTGGATGCGCGACCACCGCATACGGGCTGGTGGTGAACGAGAACAGCACGCCGCGCACCGGCAGCACCGCCAGCGCCACGAGAAAGATCGGCTTGCGGCCGATGCCGCGCGCCGATGCGCGCGCCCGACCGCCCAGGCGACGCCGACCATCACGAGCTGGGCGGCGATGATGCAGGCCGACAGCGCGATGGCGTCCTCGCCCGGATGGGTCTGCGCCAGCACCTGCCCGGCCATCGGCAGCATCGCCGCGTTGCCGAAATGGAACAGCACGACCGAGGCCAGGAAGATCACGCAGGTCGCGCCGCCGCAGCAGCTCGCGGAACGCGATCGGCTCGCAGCGGCATGCGCCTGGTCCTCGCCGCCGCGCGCGCGTTCATGGTCGATCTCGCCGGGGTTGATCAGCGTGACGATCGCGGCGCTGGCCACCGCGAAGCCGCAGACCAGATAGAAGATCCAGTGGTAGCCGAGATACTGCCCCAGGCCGCCGGCCAGGCCGGCGGCGACGAAGTTGCCGCCATGGTTGAAGCTCTCGTTGCGGCTGATCCGCGCATCGAGCAGCCGGCGCCCGACCAGCCCCAGCGATAGCGCGGCGATCGCCGGCGGGATGACCGCCGAGGCGGCCCCCAGCATCGCCTGCGCCGCGATCACCGCGGCAAATTGCGGGAACAGCACGATCAGCAGGCAGCCGCCGCCACCGCCAGGCCGGAGCAGGCGATCAGCAGCCGCTTCGCACGTGGTGCCGTCGACCAGCAGTCCGGCCGGGATCTGGCAGACCGCGGCGGCGATCGACGACGCCGCCATCGCGAGCCCGATCGCGCCCGGATTCCCAGTGCTGCCGCCCTTTCAGGAACACCGACAGATAGGGCCCGACGCCGTCGCGGACGTCGGCCATGAGAAAGTTGATGCCGTCCAGCCCGCGCAGCGAGCGCGCGGAGGGATGATCAGGACCGTTTTCCACCGTGCCTCCTGCTGGCCGAGCCGGATCAACGAACCCGGAGGCAACTGGTTCAATGGCGCAGCGACCGGCTTGACGAATGTCCATGCCAGCTGGCATGTTCCCTTTATGTTCGCATCATTGTCCGTGGGAGGGTTGCATGCCCGAAATTGATCGCCGGCTGGTTTTCTACCACGCGCCGAACACCCGTTCGCTGGGCGTGGCGGTGCTGCTGGAGGAGCTCGGCGCGCCGCATGAGAGGCGGCTGCTCAACCTTGCGGCCGGCGAGCAGCGCCTGCCGGCCTATCTCGCGATCAACCCGATGGGCAAGGTGCCGGCGATCGTCCACGGCGACGCCGTCGTCACCGAGCAGGTGGCGATCTTCCTCTACCTTGCCGACCTGTTCGCCGACGCGGGCCTGGCACCCGGGATCACCGATCCGCTGCGTGGCCCCTATCTGCGCTGGATGGTGTTCTACGCCGCCTGCTTCGAGCCTTCGCTGCTCGACGTCGCCATGAAGCGCGAGCCTGGGCCGGCGGCGATGAGTCCGTACGGGGAGCACGCCACGGTGCTGCGCACGCTGTCCGACCAGTTGTCGCGCGGGCCATACATGCTCGGCGAGCGGTTCTCGGCGGCCGACGTGCTGTGGGGGTTCGCGCTTGCCTACACCACCCAGGTCAAGCTGGTGCCGGAACTGCCGGAGATCATGGCCTATGTCGCGCGCGTGAATGCCCGCCCGGCGGTGGCGAAGATCCGGGCCCGGGACGCGCAGCTCGCCGCAGCGCAGCAGCCGGCCGGATAGGGCGTCTGGACTCGGTCCGATAAATGCGGAGAGTCGCGGGATGACGAATACCCACTCTCCGCGTCCCTGGTCTCCCCGCACCCTGGCCGCGCAGGCGCTGGGGCATATCGACGAGGCGACCCGCGGGCTGGTGCCGCCGATCCACCTGACCACCACCTTCCTGCGCGATCCCGACAACGGCTACCGCAGCGGCAACATCTACGGCCGCCCGGACAACGCCACCGTGCGCGAGGCGGAGGCGATCATCGCCACGCTGGAGGAAGCGGCGGGCGCCATGGTGCTGGGGTCCGGGATGTCGGCGGCGACCGCGGTGTTCCTGTCCTTTGCCCCCGGCGACCACGTCGTCGCGCCGAACGTGATGTACTGGGGCCTGCGCAACTGGCTGCTGAACGAGGCCACCCACTGGGGGCTGGACATCCAGCTGGTCGACACCGACAGCGTCGACGCCGTCCGCGCCGCGATCCGCCCGGGCGAGACCAAGCTTGTCTGGCTGGAGACGCCGTCCAACCCGATGTGGGGGATCACCGACATCGCCGCCATCGCCGCCATCGCGCATGCGGCCGGCGCGCTGGTGGGCGTCGATTCGACCTGCGCCACGCCGGTGCTGACCCGGCCGCTCGCGCTCGGCGCCGACATCGTCATGCATTCGGCGACGAAATACCTGAACGGCCATTCCGACGTCATCGCCGGCGCCCTTGCCACCGCCCGCGCCGATGCGTTCTGGGCCCGCATCGGCCGCACCCGCGCGACCCTGGGACAGATCCTGGCGCCGCTCGAGGCGTACCTGCTGATCCGCGGCATGCGAACGCTGCACCTGCGCGTCGCCGCCGCCTGCAGCAACGCGATGGAGTTGGCATTGCGGCTGTCCAACCATGCGGCGGTCGCCGAGGTGCTCTATCCCGGCCTGCCCGACCATCCGGGCCATGCGGTGGCGGCGCGCCAGATGCAGGGCGGCTTCGGCGGCATGCTGTCGATCCGCCTGCGCGGCGGCGAGGCGGCGGCAATCGCCACCGGCGCGCGCGTCAGCCTGTGGAAGCGGGCGACCTCGCTGGGCGGCGTCGAAAGCCTGATCGAGCACCGCGCCAGCGTCGAGGGCGCCGGTTCGCCCTGCCCGCCCGACCTGCTGCGGCTGTCGGCCGGCGTCGAAATCGGTCGACGACCTGTTCGCCGACCTGGACCAGGCGCTGCGCGCCGCTTGAACCATATGTCGCTGCACGCCGCTTGAACCATCTGCGCGCCGGTTGAGCGATCAGGCTTTCGGCTTGGGCAGCAGCCAGGCGCAGTGCAGCACGATCGCCGCATCGGTCTGCAGCCAGCTTCCGACGGTCTGCAGGCTCAGCGCATAGGCGGCGTCGAGTTCGACCCGGCGGACGATGTCGTCGGACAGCGCCGCCGGCGAAATCCCGGTCAGGCCGGGACGCAGGCCGATCATGCGGTCGGCGAAGCATGGCGCGATCCGGTCCAGCCGGGCGTAGTATTCCGGTGCCTCGGGATGCGGGCCGACCAGCGAGACATCGCCGCGCAGCAGGTTCAGAACCTGCGGCAACTCGTCGATCCGCGATCCCCGCAGCATTGCCCCGAACCGGCCGCCGCCGAAGCCCAGCAACGAGAACAGTTCGGTGCGATCGGCCAGCACCCGGCCGACCCGGCGCTGGGCAACCAGGATCGGGCCGCCCTCCAGCGCCAGCCCCGCCAGCACCACCACCCAGATCGGCGCGGTCAGCACCAGCATCGCCAGCGCTACCGTGATGTCGATCAGCCGCTTGCCGACCTTGACGACCGGCGGAACGTGACAGCCGGCAAAAAGGTGGTCAGACGCGATCGCCCGGTGGTCGTTTTTGCGTTGCGACATAGGAATTCTCCGACGGCCCACTGATCGCTCGTAGCCTGATGAGCGAACCCTGAAATGAGCAAATCTTTAAATGACGAACCTTACAATCAGCATACCCTGCAATGATCGCGCCAATGCAGTTTGCAACTCGCGAATTGGTCCGTAGAGATCAGGCGGAGGCCGCCTGGCTGCCGTTTCGGGCGCCGTTCTGCCTGGCGTCCTCGTTCCGCCAGGTCACCAACTTGCGGTAGACGGTGGACGGATTCACCTCGAGCAGGGTGGCGGCGCGCGGCACATCGCCGTTGGTATGCCGGATCGCCGCCTCGATCAGCCGGCGCTCCATCACGGCCAGCGGCACGAGCTCAAGCGCCGGCGGCGGCTCCGCCTCGGCCGGCTCGTCCGGTAACTCTTCCCTGTCCTGCAGCGGGACCGGGCCGGGCGGCACGGCAAACTCGAGCGGAGATTCCATCACTGGGAGCGGGAGCAGCACCGGGGGCGCCAACGGCACCGGAGCCGGTGTCAGCAGGCTGCCGAGGCGGATGACCGGCGGGGGAAGCATGGCGGCGTCGACCAGTTCGGCGTCGTGCAGCACCACGACGTTGCGCACCACATTCTGCAGCTGGCGCACGTTGCCGGGCCAGGAATATGCCATCAGCGCCGCCTCCGCCTCGGGCGTGAAGCCGCGAAACCGCCGCCGTTCCTCGCGGGCGAAGCTGGCCAGGAAGTGCCGCGCGATCAGCAGCACGTCGTCGCCCCGATCGCGCAGCGGCGGCAGCTCGATCGGCACGACGTACAGCCGGTAATACAGGTCCTCGCGGAACCGCCCGGCCTGCACCTCCAGCATCGGATCGCGGTTGGTGGCGCAGACGAAGCGGACATCGACCCGCTCGACCTTGGAACCGCCGACCGCTGCGAAGCTGCCGGTCTGCACGAAGCGCAGCAGCTTTACCTGCATATCCAGAGGCATCTCGCCGATTTCGTCGAGAAACAGGGTGCCGCCGTCGGCCAGCCTCGCGGCACCCGGGCGATCCGTGACGGCGCCGGTGAAGGCGCCGCGCACATGGCCGAAGACCTCGCTCTCCAGCAGGTCGCGCGGGATCGCGCCGCAGTTCAGGGCGACGAAGCTGCCGTTGGCGCGCGGGCTGGCCTTGTGGATCGCCTCCGCGGCCAACTCCTTGCCGGTGCCGCTCTCGCCGGTGATGAACACGCTGGCCCGGCTGGCGGCGACGCTCTCGATGGTGCGGTAGGCCGCCTGCATCGGGGCGGAGGCGCCGATGAAGCCGAAGAACCGGTCGCGCTCCAGCCGTGCCCGCACGCTGCGCAGTTGCGCCACCAGAGCCCGCTTTTCCAATGCGTTGGCGAGCGTCACCGATAACCTGGCGCGGGCATACGGCTTGACGATGAAATCCACGGCGCCGGCGCGCATCGCCTCCACCGCGGTGTTGATGGACGCGTTGGCGGTGACGACGACAACCGCAGAATCAATGTTTTCCGCCGTGAATCTGCCGCATCAGCTCGAAAGCCGTCATAGTCCGGCAGCTCGACATCGAGCAGGATCGCGTCCGGCTGCCAGTCGCGGGCCGCCTGCAAGGCCGGCGCCGCCGCGACGACCACCATGACCTGGTGGCCGAGCCCCTTCAGCAGCGCACGGGCAAGCTCCGCCTGGGTGGGTGAATCCTCGACAACCAGGACGCGGGCCGCGGTTTCGCTCAGCTTGGCCTGCCGTTCGGCGGCGCCGCATCCATGCCGGCGACGAACACCGCGAGTTCGTCCAAGGCGCTGCGGCACAGGCGGTCGATCTCGGCGACCGTCGCCGGAAACTGCGCCGGTCCAGTTTCCGTCCGGTTCATCGCGACCCGGCAAGCCTGGTCGAGCGCCGAGGCGCCGACCGCGCCGGCGGCGCCGGCCAGGCTATGGGCGACACGGCGGCAGATATCGACGTCTCCGGCGGCGGCGGCATCGCGCAGCACGGCACTCAGCCGCGCCACGTCGGCGGCAAACACGTCGAGGACGTGGCGGATGTCCTCCGGGGAGAGATCCTCGCAAAGCTGCGCGGCGAACCCCGGTTCGCCGCGCGCTGGTTCACCGGTCATTGAGGACAGCGATGCGGCAAGGCAGCCGAGGCCGAAGGGCCGCTGCTGGTTCGATCATTCAGGAGCTCCGAGACTAGGTGTGGTGGCGAACCCGGCAACGCAAATGATATGCCATAATTATCCCAGTTCGGATACGAATTTTTCGCATTTTGCGAGGCAAGACGCAAACGAAATGACGTCGATCACCTCGCTGGCCGCCGCCGCGGGATGTCGATACGATGGCTCCTCCCACCGCGACTCCGGGACAACCGACAGGCCCGATGCGTACCAGAGTCCTGCTGATCGCACTTGCCGACTGGTTCGGCCCTACCAGGCTGCCCAAGGCTTTGCGGGCGGCGGGGTTCGATGTCGGGCTGCAATCGGCGCCGGACAACCTGATGGCGCAGTCGAGCTTCGTCGACTACCGCTTCCAGCTGTCGCCCCCGCATGTGCGGCTCGGGCTGCTCGATGCGATCTTCCGCAGCATTCTGGATTTCGCCCCCCGCCTGGTGATCCCGTGCGACGAGGAAGCGGCCACGCTGCTGCAGAATCTCGGCCTGTCCTGGGAAGGGGCGCGCGGCGAGGGCGGCCAGCGCAAGGTGATGGTCCCGGATAACGTGCGCGAGTTGCTGCTGCGCTCGCTGGGCGAGGTGCGCAGTTTCCCGCTGCGGCGCAACCGCGACCTGATGCGCCGGGCGGTGGCGGCGTTCGGCATCGCCTCGCCACCCAGCACGCCCGTCCCCTATCTGCAGGTCGCCGAAGCCTTCGCCCGCGAGCATGGCTGGCCGGTGGTGCTGACACGCGAGGAGCGGATCGGCGGCCGCGGCGTGCAGGTCTGCGCCGACGAGGCGGAACTGCGCGCCGCCTACAGCGACTTCACCCGCGATTTCCACATCCCGCAGACCTGGCGCGACCGCGGCCGCTGGCTCGGCTGGTCGCTGCTGACGGGCTTCCACCTCGCCGGAGAGTTGTCCCGGCCGCGCCGGCCCGAGGGCCCGCTGCTGTCGATCGAGAAGCAGATGCCCGGCCGCCCCGCCACCCAGACCGTCGTGGCGCTGGAGGGGCGGATGCTCGGCGGCATCTCGGCGGTGGCGGAGATACGGCATCCGGCGCCGAACGGCCCGGCCAGCGTGGTGCGGCTGATCGACGACACCGCGATGACCGAGGCGGCGCGCAAGCTGATGGGCCGGCTGGGCTATACCGGATTCGCCACCATCGATTTCACCCGCAACGACCCGGTCGACGGAAAGCCCGCCGAACTCACCTTCCTGAAGTTCAACCCCCGCCCCTCGCCGCTGGCGCATCTGGGCGGCCTCGCCGGCGGCGACCTGTGCGCGGCGTTGTATGAGGGCCTGACCGGCGGCATCGCGATGCCGCCGAAGAACACCCGCGAGACCACGGTCGCGCTGTTCCCGCAGGACTGGATCCGCGATCCCGACGCCACCGACCGCCACGCCGAGCATCTCGACATCCCCGCCGACGACGACCGCCTGATGAACGCCATCAAGGCGCGCCTGCCGCGCCCCGTGAAGGTCTGAGCAGGGCTGGCACGAACCCTGCAACCCTGCCGGCACACTCCGCGGCGGGCAGGAACATGAGCGAGCGTGATTTTCCGGATTTCCAGCCCGTTGCCGCGGCCGCCCCGTCGGCGGCGCAGGCCGCCGGCAAAGGCGGCATCGGCTTCCACGATGTTCTCTCGGCCCTCAATCCGCTGCAATACCTGCCGGTGGTCGGCAACATCTACCGGGCACTGACCGGCGACACGATCTCCGAACCGCTCCGCATCGCCGGCTCGATGATCGTCAGCGGCCTTACCGGCGGCCCGATCGGCGCGCTCGCAAGCGCCGCCGGCACCGCCCTGCAGAAGATCGCCGGCATCGATTTCGATCGGGTGGCGCATGACGTGTTCGCTGCCATCGACCTTATCCACGACGCGGCGCCGGCAACGCCGACTGCCATGGCCCAGTCGACGGCCACCGAACCGAAGCCGCGGCAGGATTCGGTGATCGCGGCGCCGGCCGCGAACGACGCGGCGCTGCGGTGGGCGGCAGGGCGGGCCTATGCCCAAGCCGCCTCGCTAAATCCCATCCATGAAACGGCGTAGCGCCGGCGCCCATTTCGCGGCGTCGGTGCCCGATGCGAGATGGCCGTGCTCGCTGTCGATCTCGACATACTCGGCCGACACCCCTGCCCGCTTCAGCCCCGCCATCACGTTCGGCGCCAGCGACGGCGGGAAGATCACGTCGGTGCGTGACAGCACGTACAGCACCTTTGCCTTGATCCGGTCGAACTGGCCCGAGACGTCGTAGCGGTTGGCGGCCCGGCCCAGCGCCAACAGCGAATGCGCGTCGAACTCGCCGGCCCATTGCGCCGCACGCCGGCGGATTTCGGCGTCGCGCGCGGCCTTGTCGGGGAAGCGCCCGGCCAGTTCCGCCTCGGCGCCGTAGCGGCGCAGCGTCTCCTCGCGCAGGTCGGTCATGGTTGGCCCGATCCCGCCGGCCTCGTAATAATGCCCGTCGTTCCAATTGGCATCCTTGGCCAGCCGCGCCTGCAGGGCCGGGATGTCCATCTCCCCCGGCCGCACCGGCGCCGACACCACCGGCACGATCGCGTCCATGAAATCAGGGAACGTCACCGCCCACTGGAACGCCTGGAAGCCGCCGTAGGACGGGCCCACCACCGCCACCAGATGCTTCACCCCCAGCCGGTCCAGCAAGGCGCGCTGCGCGGTGACAATGTCGACCAGGCTGAACTCCGGAAAATCCGGACCATAGGCGCGGCCGCTGGCCGGGTTGCGGCTGGACGGTGCGGTCGAGCCGTACGAGGAGCCGAGCATGTTGCTGCTGACCACGAACAGCCGGTCGGTGTCGATCGGCTTGCCGGGTCCCACCAGCGCATCCCACGGCCCTTCCGACGACCCGCCCATGATGTGGCTGCTGGTGTAGCCATGGGTCAGCAGCACCGCGTTGCGCCCGTCCGGCGCAAGCGTGCCGTGCGTGACATAGGCAAGCTGCGCCGCCTCGAGGATTTTGCCTGACGTCAGCTTCAGGTCGCCGATGTCGCCGATTTTGCTGCCGGCAGGGATCATCTGATAAAGCTCCATTTCCGAAACCCGACTATGCCGCACGCTCGGATGCAGGGAAGGCGGGGGCGCAGGCAAGGCAGCATGGCACGCATTCACATCCTCGGCGCCTCCGGCTCCGGCGCCACCACGCTTGGCACCGCCCTGGCGAAGCGGCTCGGCTGCCCGCACGCCGATTCCGACACCTTCTTCTGGGTGCCGACCGACCCGCCCTTCACCACGCAAAGGTCTCGGCCGGAGCGGCTGGCGCTGCTGCTCGCACAGCTGGGCCCGGCGCCCGCCTGGGTGTTCAGCGGCTCGGCGGTCAATTGGGCGGGCCCGCTGGAAGCGGCCTACGACCTCGTGGTGTTCCTGCGCCTCGATCAATCCCTGCGCATGGCGCGGCTGCGGCAGCGCGAGACCGCGCGCTACGGCGCGCGCCTCGGACCCGGCGGCGACATGGCGGCCGCCAGCCGCGCCTTCCTCGACTGGGCCGCCGCCTACGACACCGCCGGCCCCGCGCAACGCAGCCTGGTCCTGCATGAGAGCTGGCTGGCAACGATCCCATGCCCGGTGCTGCGGCTGGACTCCGCAGCGCCGACAGAGGATCTGGTGGAAGCGGTGCTGGCGGCGATTCCGTAACGAGTGCGGCGATCTCCTCAGCGGCGAGGCGTGGATGGCCGGGTCAAGCCCGGCCATGACGGTGGGGAATTCGGCACACAATCGTCATGGCAGGGCTTGACCCGGCCATCCACGCGGTCAGGTTGCCGCGATGCGGGATGCCTGGGTGTACATCATGACCAACCGCCCGAACGGCACGCTATATGTCGGCGTCACCAGCAACCTGCAGCGACGCGCCTGGGAACACCGGGAAGGCGTCGTCGAAGGGTTCACTTGGAAATACGACCTGAAGCGTCTCGTCTACTGCGAGGCACATGCCAGCATTCAGGCGGCCATCCAGCGTGAGCGCACGATGAAGCACTGGCCGCGAGCCTGGAAGGTTCAGTTGATCCTGGAACACAACTCCGGCTGGGCGGACCTTTACGACCTGCTGCAATGACGGCGCGGCGAGGCGTGGATGGCCGGGTCAAGCCCGGCCATGACGGGGGTGGTGCCGAATCTCCAATCGTCATGGCCGGGCTTGACCCGGCCATCCACGCGGTCAGGCTGCGGCAGGACGTGGCGATTCTTACCGGACGCAGAGGAACATCTTTCATGAACAGCAAGCCGATCCGCATCGCGGTGTTGAAATTTTCCCATGAGACGGTGACCTTCCTGCATCCCGACACCACGCTCGACGACTTCATCTACGAAGGCTCCCCGGCCCGCGGCGAGGCGCTGCTCACTTCGGAGCCCGATTCCTACATCGGCGGCTTCGTCAAGGTGGCGCGCGAATTCGACGGCGTGGAACTGGTCGGAATCGAATCGCCGCTGTTCCCCAAGACCGGCACCGGCTCCGGCTGGATCACCAACGAGGCCTTCGAGACCTTCGTCGGGAAGATGATCGCGGAACTGAAATCGGGCGGCAAATTCGACGGCGTGTATCTGTCGGTGCACGGCGCCATGGGCGCGCGCGGCATCCCGCGCCCCGAGGCCGAACTGGCGCGCCGCGTGCGCGAGGTGGTCGGGCGCGGCTGCTTCATCGTCGGCACCTTCGATCCGCACGGCAACGAGGACGAGGAATTCCTGCGCCACGCCGACATGGCGTTCACGCGTGAAGTATTTCCCGCATTACGACAGCTACCTGCAGGGCGAACGCGCCGCGCGCATGCTGGTCCGCGCCATCCGCGGCGACTACAAGCCGGCGACGATGACGGTGAAGGTGCCGATCATCTCGCCGACGGTGCTGCAATGGACCGGCGCCGCGCCTGGATGGACCTGGTGCAGCGGGCGCTGACCTGGGAAGCGCGCGCGCCCGACGTCTATGTCAACGTGTTCTTCGGCTTCCCCTGGTCGGACGTGCCCGATGTCGGCATGACGCATCCAGGTGATGACCAACGGCGACGCGGCCCTCGCGCAACGCGTCGCCGACGACATGGCGCAATACGGCCTGGCGCCGGCGCGAGGAGCTGCTGAAGGCGCACCAAGATCCACACGATCCATGACGGCGTGGCGCTCGCCAAGGCGGCGGTCGCCGCAGGCGAGACCCCGGTGGTGCTGGCCGACCACAGCGACCGCTCCGGCTACGCCACCTGGCTGCTGCGCGAGATCATCGCCCAGGATCTGCGAAAAGACGCTGATCGCGACTGTGACCGACGGCAAGGCGATCGCCGCGCTGCAGGCGAAGGGCGTGAAGGTCGGCGACGCGTTCGACATGGAGATCGGCGGCCTCGCCGACGAATCCGCCGGCGACCCGGTCCGCGTCACCGGCAAGGTGCTCGCGGTCAGCCCAGGCCCGTCGGCCAAGGCCGCGCAAACCTGGATCTTCGTCGGCTTCGGCCGCGGCAACGTGCTGGTGATCAGCCCGTTCCTGGCCCAGATCATCGAACTCTCGACCTTGCGGGCGATCGGCCTGGAGCCTGCGGAGTTCGACGTGATCGCCATCAAGTCCCGCGTGCATTTCCGCCGCGGCTTCGACGACAGCGGCTTCGCGAAGACGATTCTGCTGGTCGAGCCGGACGCAGCCGTTCCTGGGAACGGTGCGGCTGGACGGGTTGGCATACGAGAATGTCGACCTGAAAGCTTTCTACCCGTACGGCGACGTGTCGTTTAAGTAACATCATCGCGTAGGGTGCAATGCGCTTTGGCATTGCACCACTTTCGCATCGCCCGGTGATGGTGCAACGCCAAAGCGTGTTGCACCCTACGAGGAGCGGCTTGGCAACGTCGCGCGGTGGTGCAACGCCAAAGCGCGTTGCACCCTGCAGGGTGCGGCTTGGCAACGTCGCGCGGTGGTGCAACGCCAAAGCGCGTTGCACCCTGCAAGGAGCGGCAATTCAGCTCAGCCGGCGGCGGCCCCATGCCAGGCCGAGCAATCCGACGCCCAGCAACATCGCAGTCCCAGGCTCGGGAACGTCGAAGGTGTAGGTCAGCACCGCATTCCCCGCGAACGAGGTGAGGTCCGACGCGCCGCCGGCGCCCGAGAGCGTGTTCGACGTCCTGAAGCCGTATTCGACCAGCAACTGCGAACCGGATATCCCGGTCTCGAACGCGGCAAGGTCGCTGAAGTTGAAGGTCTGGTCGACGGCTTCCGTCGCACCGGTCGCAATACCCGCGCCGCCGCCGCTGACCACCACCGGAATGCCGGTCTCGGTGCCGAGCACGACATTGCTGGTCGGGCCGCCATTGGTCGCGAACACGAACAGGTTGGTGGTGAGGTCGGTGGTCGGCGGGAACGGCCCGAGGTCGGTGGCGGTCTTCGGCGTGTAGTTGCCGATCATCTCCACGCTGACGCCGGTAAGCACGCCGGTCGCAGGGTTGAACGGCAGGGCGTTGATGTCGAACGGCGTGAAGTCGCCCAGATCCTGCACCAGGCCGGGGATGTTCTGGACGATTGTCGCGGCAGACGCCGCGTGGGAGACGCCAGCCATGGCAAGCGGGACAAGCAGGGCCAGAAACGAACGGCGCATGACGACCTCCTGAAAGGATGTTTCGCTCGTTCTATTATTCCCATATCGCCGGCGGGGTGAGTCACAATGGCGGCATGTCGGCAACGACACGCAACCGTTACCAAGGGCGCTGGCGGCGGCCTAAGGGGTCGCGATCTTGTCGCCGCTCAGCGAGTAGCCGCAGCCGAGCCCGTCGAGCTGGGCAGTCACATGGGTGTCCGCCACCGAGCCGGTGATGATGCCGTTGCGGTCGCTGAGGCCGGAGAACTGCGAGTCCGCGGTGACGGTGGCGTTGTAGGTGACCACCGGCGCGCCGGGATAGCCGGGATGCGGCTGGGCGTAGGAGAGGACACCCTCGGCAATCGTGAAGGTCACCTGCGGCTGGGTCTCGCACCAGCCGCGCTCCGCCCCGGGCGCCACGTAGGTCAGCGCCACGATGCCGCGGTAGTTTCCGTCGTAGATCTTCGTGGTGATGCGCGATGGCGGCGTGGGCGTCGCGAGCGGCGGCGGGTAGCAGCCGGCGAGCGTCACGGCGACGATTCCCAAGGCCAGGACTGGCACGATCCGCAGGCCAGTCTTCATCGAATACCCGGTCTTGTTCGCATTCGAGATCATCGCGCAGTCCCCACAGGCCATTTTGATTGCGTCGCGAGACTACGGGCCGCCCGGCAATTCCACAACCGCGCCCGGGCAATAAACCTTCTCCGCCGGTCAGGCGCCGCAGCCGTCCAGCTTCGGGCGCACATGCAGCAGCGGCGCCAGGATCGCCGCAACCTCGCACGGCGATTTGCGGTGCGGCCGGCGCCCGGTGGGTTGTCGGGCGGTGTTGATCAGCAGCACCCCGCCGCCGGCCAGCGACAGCCGCAGCGTGCCCTGGCGCATGGCGCGGCGATATAGCGGCTCCGGGCCGCCGATGCCGGTCAGGATGCCGGCGCCGACCTCGGCCACCCGGTTGCGGTAGTCGGCGGCGAGGTCGGGCGTGTGCGAGTGGTACAGCCCGACCGCGACGTTCCAGTTGCCGCCCGCCTCCGTCACCAGGCTGCGCAGGTAGCGGGCGGCGTAGTCGACGTTGGCCGCGGGGTCGAAGGCCACGTCCAGCGAGGCGAACGCCGCCGGGTGCATCTGCAGGTTCACCTGCATGCAGCCGACGTCCAGGTAGTGCACCCCGCGGGGCCCGGCGTTGCGCGACCACGCGACCGCCTCGGCCTTGCTGTCGAAGAACACGCCCATGCCGTCGGCGTCGATGGTCCACGGCCAGGCGCGGATATCGGTCATCGCGGTGATCGGGCGGCCGCTCTCCACCTTGGCGATGCTGCCGAGCAGCCCGGGCGGGATGGCGTAGCGCTGCTCGGCGGCCAGGATGGCGGCGGTGCACAGGGCGCTCGGGTCCTGGCTGGCGCCGTTGCCGGAGGCCTGGCCGTCACTGGCCCAGGCGCCGCCCGAATCGCCCGCCGCCGGCACGGAGCACAGCAGGGCGGCCAGGCAAAGGCGGAAGAAACCACGCATCGCCCGGCTATATGGGGCAAGCCTCAGCCTTCGGCCAGCATTTCCCGGCTGGCCCGCACCCGCTCCACCCGTCGCCCGTCCATCGCCGTCACCTCGAACAGCCAGCCGCCGAACACGATGCGGTCGCCCAGCCGCGGCACCCGGCGCAGCAATGCGAGCAGCAATCCGGCGAGCGTGTGGTAGCTGCCCTCGGCGGGCAGGTCCGGCAGGTCCAGGCGGTTCTTCAGCTCGTCCACCGGCATCAGGCCGTCCAGCTGGAAGGTGCCGTCGGCGGGATTGGGGTCTTCGCCGGCCACCGGGTCGTTGCTCTCGGCATCGCCGACGATCGCCTCCAGCACGTCGGCGGCGGTGACCACGCCCTCGAAGCTGCCGTACTCGTCGATCACCAGTGCCAGGCCGAGCGGATCGGATTTAAGCCGCTCCAGCGCGTCGAGCGCGGTGACGGTGTCCGGCATCACCATCGGGTGGCGCAGGACGGCGGCGATCGACAGCTCCTTGCCGTCCAGGATGCGGTCCAGCAGGTCCTTCGCCTGGACCACGCCGACGACGTTGTCGATCGAGCCGTCGCAGACCACGAAGCGGGAATGGGGGGCGGATTTGATGGTCAGCGCGATGTCGCGCGGCGGGTCGGTGCGGTCGATCCAGGCGATGCCGTTGCGCGGCGTCATGATGGCGCGCACCGGCTTGTCGGCGAGGCGCAGCACGCGCTCGATCATGTCGCGCTCCTCGGATTCCAGCACGCCGGTCTCCTCGCCTTCGACCAGCAGCGCCTTCAGCTCCTCCTCCGTCACCGTCTGCGAGGCGGCGCGGTGGGCGCCGAACAGGCGCAGCACCAGGGCGGAGGACCGGGTCGAGCAGCCACACCACCGGCGTGGTGACGCGCGACAGCACGCTGAGCGGGCCGGCGACGGCGGCGGCGACGAGCTCGGGCCGGCGCAGGGCGAGCTGCTTCGGCACCAGTTCGCCCAGCACCAGCGTCAGGTAGGTGATCAGCGACCACCACCAGCGCGAGCGAGATGCTGTCCGCGAAGTCGCCGATCCCCGGCACGCAACGCCAGTTCCGGCGCCAGCGGGCGGCGATGCGGGCGCCGCCGAACACGCCGGCGAGGATGCCGACCAGGGTGATGCCGACCTGCACGGTGGGCAGGAAGCGCTGCGGGTCCTCGGCCAGCCGGCGGGCGCGCGCCGCGCCCGTGACGCCCTTGCGCTCCAGCACCGCCAGCCGGGCGCGGTTGCCCGAGACCAGCGCCAGTTCGCTCAGCGCCAACACGCCGTTGATGCCGATCAGCAGCAGCACGACGGCGAGGTCCATGACGAGGCCCATCAGCCGGCGTCCGAGCTGAAGGCGTGGCAGACTGTTGGCGGGCGAACGGCGGATCGGTCATGCGCATTCGGGCATCATAGCGACGAAATGCCTTGCTTCCGACATAGTCCGGCCGGCGCCGCGCCGCACTGCGATCGCTTTAACCAGCGGGCATCGATGCCCGTCCCAGTCGTCCGGAACCCGCCGCCATGCCCCTTCCGCCGCCGCCGCCTCGCCGACCATCCGCCGCCGCGCAGTCGCGCGCCCGCTGGCTGCACCCGACCACGCTGCTGGCGGTGCTCGGTTGCGCCTGCGTCGCGGCTGGCGGCGCTGGGCCGGGCTGAACACGCCGGTCGCGGCGCCTGACTTCAACGGCCGCATCGCCGGGCTGGCGTTCTCGCCGTTCCACCGCGGCCAGAGCCCGGAGGACGGCAGCACCCCCGAGCCGGCCGAGATCCGCGACGACCTGGCGCGGGCGGCGGCGATCACCGGCCGGATGCGCACCTATACCGTGGCCGGCGATTTCGCGGCGCATCCCCGCGCTCGCGGCCGACCTGCACGCTGAAGCTCACGCTCGGCGCCTGGCTGGCGCGCGACCAGGCCGCCAACGCGGCGCGAGATGGCGCGGCTGATCGAGCGTCGCCGGCGCAGCCCGACGTCGATCGCGTGCTGGTCGGCAACGAGACCCTGCTGCGCGGCGACCTGACCGCGGCGCAGCTGATCGCGCTACATCGACCGCGGCGAAGCGCGCGCTGCACGTGCCGGTCTCCACCGCCGAGCCCTGGCATGTCTGGCTGAAGCACCCGGACCTCGCCGCCGCGGTCGATTACATCACCATCCATCTGCTGCCCTACTGGGAAGGCCTGCCGGTCGAGGACGCCGTGCGCTTCGCTGCTGGAGAAGCTGGCCGCGGTGCAGGCCGCCTATCCCGGCAAGCACGATCGTCATCGGCGAAGTCGGCTGGCCGTCCAACGGCGTGGCGATCGGCGCGGCGCGCGCCAGCCGGGTCAACCAGGCGCTGTTCCTGCGCGGTTCTTCGTCGACGCCGAGCGGTCGCGGGCTCGACTATTTCGTCATGGAGGCGTTCGACCAGCCCTGGAAGACCAGCTTCGAGGGCCGCGCCGCCGGCTACTGGGGCATGCTCGACCTGGACCGCGCACGCGAAATGGCCGATGACCGGGCCGGTGCTGGAAACGCCGGACTGGCCGCGCTGGGCCGGCGGCAGCGCGTTGCTGGCCGCGCCTGCTGGCCTGGCTGCTGCTGTCGCGCCGCCCCGATATCCGTCTGCCGGGCAAGCTGCTGATGGCCGGCCTGGCGCAGGGCTTCGTCGCCAGCGCTCGCCTGCGTGCTGCTGGCGATGGCCGGCAAATATCTGTCCGCCGCCGCCGGCGTCGGTCTGGGGCGCGCTGGCCGCCGGCCAGGCGCTGCTGCTGGTGCTGCTGATGGCCGACAGCTTCGAACTGGCGGAAACCATCTGGGGCCGCGCCTGGCGCCGCCGCCCGGCTGATCGCGGCCGCGCAGCCGCCGCGGCGATCTGCCGAAGGTCTCGCATCCACCTGCCGATCTGCAACGAGCCGCCGGACATGGTGCGCCAGACGCTCGATGCGCTGGCCGCGCCTCGACTATCCGGATTTCGAAGTGCTGGTGATCGACAACAACACCGTCGACCCCGCGCTGTGGGAGCCGGTGGCCGAGCATTGCGCCCGCCTGGGGCCGCGGTTCCGCTTCTTCCATCTCGGCAAGTGCCCGGGCTTCAAGGCCGGCGCGCTGAACTTCGCCCTGCGCGAGACCGCCGCCGGACGCCGAGATCGATCGCCGTGCTGGACAGCGACTACATGGTCGCGCCGGACTGGCTGCGCTGCATGGTGCCGCATTTCGCCAACCCGCAGGTGGGCTTCGTGCAATCGCCGCAGGATTACCGCGACAACGACGGCAGCTTCTTCAAGCGCCTGATGTTCTGGGAATATGCCGGCTTCTTCCAGCTCGGCATGGTCACCCGCAACGAGCGCAACGCCATCATCCAGCACGGCACCATGACGCCTGATCCGCCGCAGCCGCGCTGGCCGATGTCGGCGGCTGGGCCGAGTGGACCATCACCGAGGACGCCGAGCTCGGGCTGCGGCTGTTCCGCGCCGGCTGGCGAGGCGGTCTATTCCAGCCGCAGCTTCGGCCGCGGCGTGATGCCGGACGATTTCGCCGCCTACCGCAAGCAGCGCTTCCGCTGGGCCTATGGCGCCATGCAGATCTGCCGCCGCCATTGCGTCGGCGCTGCTGTCAACCCGTTCAACCGCGACCTGACGCTCGGCCAGCGCTGGCACTTCGTCACCGGCTGGCTGCCCTGGGTCGGCGACGCGCTCGGCCTGTGCTTCCTGGTGCTGGGCCTCGGCTGGTCGGTCGGGCTGATCGTGGCGCCGATGCGCTTCGAATTCCCGATCGTGCTGTTCATGCTGCCGTCGATCGGGCTGTTCGTCTTCAAGCTGGCGCAGATCTTGCGCTG
This sequence comes from uncultured Alphaproteobacteria bacterium, assembly GCA_963819305.1. Classification (GTDB taxonomy): domain Bacteria; phylum Pseudomonadota; class Alphaproteobacteria; order Acetobacterales; family Acetobacteraceae; genus CAVTKE01. The sequence goes on along the minus strand of CAWFVP010000009.1, from coordinate 443,309 downwards.
TATCGCGACCGCGTGCCGTGCGGCCTCGCGGACCGGCTCGGCGCCGCGGTCGCCGGCCTGGCGCTTAGCCACACCATCGGCAAGGCGGTGTGGAAGGGCCTGGTGGTGCGCAGCGCCCCGTTCCTGCGCACGCCGAAGATGGCGGATGCCCCGGCCCTGGTGCAGGGCCTGGTGATGGCGCGCGAGGAGCTGGTGCTGCTGGTGCTGACCTGGGCGGCGCATGATCGGCGTGGCCGTGGCCCACCATCTGGCGACCTGGGAAGCGACGCTGTGGTGCGTGCGTGCTGCTCACCCAGTCGCTGCCCTACGCCGCCGCCCTGTTCATATCGCTCGCCGCCGCAATGCCGGCCCGCCGCCGCGTCGCCCGCCATGCCCAGGCGCCGGAGATCGCCTGGACCGCGACGGCGACCGGAGACTGAAATTCAATAATGATCATGCTTCTAGATTTTGTTCCGAATTCATGTTTTCTTAACCGCCCCTCACCTGGTGGAGCAGGACATGGATTCGGCCACGATCATCGCTTTCCCGACGCCCGCCTCCCGCCAGCCTGAACCGGCCGACCGCCTGCAGGTCGCCCTCGCCAATCTCGAAACCGCGCTGCAGGCGCAATCCGCGGCGGTGCGGGAGTGGCGGGCCGGCCTGGGCGCACTGCGCGAAAGCGTCGGCCGCCTCGGCGCCACCCTGCACGGCTTCAACGACTCGCTCGACGGCTTGCGCGGCCAGGTCGCGCATGTGAATGGGGAGGCGAAGCGGTTGGAAGCCTGGGCCAGCTCGGTCCCGGAGACCGCCTCCAACTAGGAGACCCCGGGGAATGTCCAACACCGCCCTGCTGGCCCAGCTGCGCCAGGCCCGCGTGGTGCCGGTGGTCCGCACCCAGTCCCGCAAGAACGCGGCGACGGCGGTGCAATGGCTGTACGACGCCGGCCTGCGCATCTTCGAGATCACCATGACCATCCCCGGCGCGCCCGACCTGATCCGCGAGCTCTCCGCCGATACCTCCCTGCTGCTCGGCGCCGGCACCGTGCCGGACCTCGCCACCGCCTATGCCTGCCTCGAGGCCGGCGCCCGCTTCATCGTGGCGCCCTGGATCGACACCGCCCTCGTCGTCCCCTGCGGCGAGGCCGGCGCCGCCCTGCTGCTCGGGCGCGCTGACCCCCACCGAGGTCCGCGCCGCGGTCCATGCCGGGGCCGACGCGGTGAAGATCTTCCCCGCCTCCTCCGCCGGCGGCCCGGCCCATATCAAGGCGCTCGCCAGCGTGTTCCCCGGCATCGCCTTCTGCCCCACCGGCGGCGTCGATCCATCCAATTTCCAGGCCTACATCTCCGCCGGCGCGGCCTTCGTCGGCATGGGCGGCGCACTGGTGGACGAACGCCGGATCGAGGCCGGGGACCGCCAGGCGATCCAGGACGCCGCGCACGCCATCATGGCCTGAGCGCAATGATCGACACTCCGATGATCGACACCGGGATGATCGACCTGGTCTGCATGGGCGAGCCGATGCTGGAGTTCAACCAGCAGCCCACCGGCGCCGACGGAAGGCGGCTCTATCTCGAAGGCTGCGGCGGCGACACCTCCAACGCGGCCGTTGCCGCCGCCCGCCAGGGTGCGCGATGCGCCTACGTCACCGCCCTCGGCGACGACCCGGCCGGCGAGCGCTTCTTCGAGCTGTGGCGGCAGGAAAACGTCGACGCCAGCGCCGTCCGCCGCGACACCGCGCGGGCCACGGCGGTGTATTTCGTTACCCACGGCCGCAATGGCCATGAATTCCTGTACTACCGCCGCAACAGCGCCGCCTCCGCGATGACTGTGGCCGACGTGCCGGAGGCGATGATCGCCGGCGCGAAGATCTTCTACGCCTCGGGCATCAGCCAGGCGATCTCGGCGAGTGCCGCGGACGCCGTCTTCCACGCCATCGCCATCGCCCGTGCGCATGGCGTGCGCGTCGCCTACGACACCAACTACCGTCCGCGGCTCTGGCTGCCGGCGCGCGCCGCCGCGGTGATCCACGCGGCCGTCGCGCAATCCGATATCGCCCTGCCCGGCCTCGAGGACGCGCAGGTGCTGACCGGCCTCACGGACCCCGACGCGATCGCCGATTTCTACTTCTCCCTGGGCCCATCGATCGTGGTGCTGAAGATGGGGGCGCAGGGCGCGCTGCTGCGCAACCCGCGACCAGCGCCTGCGGGTGCCGGCGTTTCCCTGCACCCCGGTCGACGCCACCGGCGCCGGCGACACCTTCTGCGGCAGCTTCCTCGCCCGCCTGATCGCCGGCGACGCCCCGGAAGCGGCGGTCCGCTACGCCGCCGCCGCCGCCGCACTGAAGACCGAAGGCTACGGCGCCGTCACCCCGATCCCGCGCGCCGCCACGGTAATGGCCGCACTCGCCCGCTGACCGGCAATCCCATCATGATTCTGAAAACTCCCCGGCTGCTGCTGCGTCCGTGGCGTGAGGAAGATCTCCAGCCGGTGGCCGAGATCACCTCCGACCCGGAAGTGATGCGCTTCTTCTACCGGGGCCGGGACCGCGCTCAATCCGATGCCTGGGTTTCGCGCGTGCAGGCGCATTTCGAACGCCATGGCTTCGGCATCTGGGCGGTGGAGGCACCCGGCGTCGCCGACTTCATCGGCTTCGTCGGCCTCTCCACGGTGCCGGACAACATCCCCTGCGCGCCGGCGGTGGAGGCGGTCTGGACGCTGGGCCGCCCCTACTGGCGCCAGGGCTACGTCACCGAGGCCGCCCGCGCCGCCATCCTGGACGGCTTCGAACGGCTGCGCCTGAAGGAGGTCGTCGCCTTCACCGCCACCGTCAACGCGCCGTCCCGCGGCGTGATGGAGAAGCTCGGCATGACCCACGACCCGGCGGATGATTTCGACCATCCGCTGGTGCCGGCAGGCCATCCGCTGTGCCGGCACGTCGTCTACCGCCAGGGCGCGCGGTAAGCGGCGCCGGCGCGTCACCTGTCCCGGCGCGCCACCATTCGGCCGCGCAACTATCCTGGCGCATCCGCGAACACCGCGCTGACGCTGTTGAACGGCGAACCGTTGATCAGCCGGGTGCTCACCACGGTGTAGACCAGCACGTGCTTCTCGGGGTCGATCGCGCGATGCACCTGGAAGGTCTTGAAGAACAACGAGGCCGAGCTGAAGGCGATCACCTCCGATTTCGGCAGCTTGGCCGGGATGCTGACCGGCCCGACCGCCCGGCAGGCGATCGAGAACCGGCTTGGGTCCTCGGCCAGCCCGACGCCGCCCTTGATGCCGCCGGTCTCGGCGCGCGACAGGTAGCAGGAGACGTTGGCCACCTTCGGGTCGTCGTACCGGTCCACCACGATCTTGTCGTCGGGTCCCAGCCAGCGGAAATTGGTGTTGATGGCGTCGATGCGGGTCTGGGCCGAAGCCGGGCCGGCGGCCGATGCGGCACAGGCGAAGGCAGCGGCGCCAAGACAGGCGCGGACGAGGGCGGAAAGATGGCGCATCAGGTTCTCCGGTGAATGAGGTCGCGGCACGCCGTCCGCGTAGCACGCCCTGGCCCGGCGGCGGAGATGACGGCGATCACAATCCCGGCCAAAATGGGCCGCCGGGCGGTCTGTGCCCGGTCCGAAATGAAAGCGGAATGGAACCGTTGTCCGTGCCGACCCGTTTCCCGTCACGACCCAGGACATCGGACGGCTCGCGCCATCCGGTCGTCGCGCGTCATAGAAGGAGACCGACCATGCGTGTTGCCCTGCTGATTTCCGCGGCCGTGCTGGGCCTGGCGTCGGCCGGCGCCAGCCTCCCTGCTGCCGCCCAGACCATGCCGAACAACGCCACCGGCGCCCGCCCCGGCAATGACATCGGAACCGGCCAGTCGCTGCCGATGTCGAATTCCGCCAGCAACATCAGCCCCGCCGACGCCCGCGGCATTGCGCCGAACCTGCCGGCGCCGCCGGTGCCGGAAGGCTCGCCGCCGCGCGTCTACCTGCAGGCCGCACGCCAGGCACTGGTCGCCGGCCGCACCGGCGAGGCGCAGGAAGCGCTGGAGCGCGCCGAAACCCGCGCGCTGGACCGCAGCGTGAACCCGGCCAACGTGAACGACCCCAGCCAGCAACCGCTGGTCGCCCAGATCACCGCGGCGCTGCAGGCGCTCTCGGTCCGCGACCGCGCCCGCACGATCCAGCTGATCGACCAGGCGCTTCAGGGCCTCGGCGGATAGACCAGGCCACCAAACGGTCCATCGGCGGCTGCCGGTGGACCGTTCTTGCCTCTATGCGGAAATGACCTCGACGCGATCGAGGTAGCTGGACAGCTCGCCGATCCATCTGCGCGACGCCTCGATGTCGGACCGCTCGGCCGCCTGCTCGAGTTCGGCGCCGATATCGGTGATGGCCTGGAAACCGAACATGCCCCCGGCGCCGCGCATGCCGTGGCCCAGCGATTCCACCACCTGGAAATCGCCGCGCTCTAGGGCGTCGCGCATTGACACCACGTTCTGCCGGCGGTTCTCCAGGAACACCGGAATCTTGTCGGCGAATTTCGGGTTGGTTCGCACGTAGATCGTCCCCAGTCCGCCGACGATGTCGGCCGCCGGCGCTGCGATGCCCGGCGGATGGTCGCGGCCCATTCCGGAATGCTCGCGGATCGCCTGCAGCAGCACGTCCTGCTTGATCGGCTTGGTCAGATAGGCGGTGCAGCCGGCCGCCAGGCAGTTCTCGCGGTCGCCCTTCAGCGCGGAGGCGGTCAACGCGAGGATCGGCGGGTGGCCCGGCGGCCGTTCGCCGTCTCCCAGGCACGGATTGCCCGCGTTGCCGCCAGCCCGTCCATCACCGGCATCTGCCGGTCCATCAGGACCAGGTCGTATTTGCCGGCGGTGAACATCTCGCAGGCCATCGGCGCCGTTCTCGGCGATGTCGATCCGGTACGGCGTGTCCTGCAGATAGGCCAGGGTGATGGTGCAGTTGTCGGGCGAATCCTCGGCCAGCAGGATGTCGCAGCGGCCGCGGCGGCTCAAGCTCATGCACCGGCCTGCGCGGTCGCCAGCAGGGTGACCGCCGCTCCAGACGCTCGAACGGCACGCGAGAACGCGAACACGCTGCCCTCCCCGACCTTGCTCTCGGCCCAGATGCGCCCGCCCATCAGCTCCACCAGCCGCTTCGAGATCGTCAGCCCCAGGCCGGAGCCGCCGAATCGGCGCGTGGTCGAGGAATCGGCCTGGGTGAAGCGCTCGAACACGCGGCCGAGCTTCTTCGTCGGTGATGCCGATGCCGGTGTCGGAGACGGTGAACCGCAGCGCGCTCGGCGACGGCGGAGGCAGCATCCGGGGCGACCCGCAGGGCAACCCGGCCGGCATCGGTGAACTTGATCGGCGTTGCCCAGCAGGTTCAGCAGCACCTGCCGCAGCCGGGTCGGATCGCCGACCAGTTCGTTGGCGACGGCGGGCGTCGATCTCGCAGTCCAGCGCCAAGCCTTTCTCCTGTGCCCGCGCCGCGACCATCTCGATCACCTTGTCCAGCTGGTCGCTGAGCGAGAAGCCGGTCCGCTCGAGGTCCAGTTGCGAGGCCTCGACCTTGGACAGGTCGAGGATGTCGTTGATCAGGTTGCAGCAGGTTGTCGCCGGACCGCCGGAAGATCTGCACATACTTGTCCTGCTCCGGCGTCAGCGCGGTCTTCGCCAGCAGGTCGGCGATGCCCATGATCGCGTTCATCGGCGTGCGGATCTCGTGGCTCATGCTGGCCAGGAAATCCGACTTGGTCCGGCTGGCGCTCTCGGCGGCGGCCTTGGCCTGCTGCAGCTCCGCCTTCGACCCGCTTGCGCTCGGTGACGTCGCGGGCGGCGGCGAACACGCCCTGCAGCGTGCGGTTGCGGTCGTAGAAGGTGGTCGCGTTGTAGGAAACCACGGTCTGCTTGCCGTCGCGGGCGCGCGCGGTCAGTTCGTAGTCGGTGACCTTCTTTTCGCTCAGCACCCGCTTGATGCCGGCTTCGGCGCGCTCGGGATCGGTGAAGTAGTCCTTGAACGGCGCCCCGATCAGTTCGTCGCGGGTGCAGCCGGTCAGGGCCTCCATCTGCTTGTTGACGTCGGTGATGATGCCGTACGGGTCGGTCGTCATCAGCGCGTCGATGTTCGATTCGATCAGCGAACGCGTATAGAACTGCTGGTCGCGCAGGCGCTGGTCGAGCTTCTGCTGCTCCGCCTCGACCAGCTTGCGCGCGGTGTTGTCGGTGCCGATCAGCAGATAGCCGATGATGCTGTCCTGGGCGTCGCGCAGCGCGGTCACCGACACCATCGGCGGGAACCGGCTGCCGTCGCGCCGGATATAGGTCAGTTCGTAGATGTCCTCGATCCCGCGCGATGCCTTGAACACCAGCGCCTCGAATCCCGGGGTGATCGTGGTCCCCAACTCCGCGCTCAACTCCCTGGCGCGGGCGATCACCTCCTGCGGGTCGGAGATGTCGGCGGGGGTGATCTTGTTCATCACCTCGGCTGCGGTGTAGCCGAGCATGCGCTCGGCGCCGACATTGAAGATCTGGATGACGCCCTTCGCATCGGTCGCGATGCAGGAGAAATTGGCGCTGTTGAAGATCGCCCGCTCCAACGCTCCCGCCTGGAGGAGCGCCTCTTCCGCGCCGCGGCGGTCGGCCGGATCGCCGTTCAAGCGACGACCGCGTTCATCGCCCTGGTGATCCCCTCGGCAAGTTCGGCTTCGCCGAATGGCTTCTGCAGGATGGTCGAGTCCGGACGCATCATCCGCAGCTTCGCCAGGTTGCCGGTCATGAACAGATGCGGCACGAAGGCGTCGCGAAGGATCTCGTCCAGCGCCGACAGACCGCTGCCCTCGCCGAGCCGCGCATCCAGGATTATCAGGTCCGGCCGGTAGCGGGCCGCCGCGGTCACGGCGGCATCCTCGGTTAGCGCTGCTGCGCACACCTCATGACCCATCGACTGCAGCATGTCTGCCAGCAGCATGCCGAGCAGGGGATCATCCTCCACGACGATTATGCGGAGCGCATCCATTGGTTCTGTTGATCCTTTTCTCCGCGGAAAGACCGTCCGCGGGATGTCGGCGAAGGGCCGCCAAATGTTGGGACCTATCGGTGTCCGATACCTTACACGGCTACGCGTTCAGGCACCATTAATCGCAGCACCCGCCGATTCGCCCTGGGCTAGTCCGCCGAAGCGTCCACCGCCACGGCGGTTGTTGCCGCCGGCGGCGCCCGGTCCGGCATGAACCGCCAAGGCGCCACCCCGTCCTCGTTCGGGTCGACCACCAGGCGATGCTCCAGCGGCGGAAAGGCGCGGCTGCGGCAGTTGGCGCGATCGCACAGCCGGCACGACAGCCCGATGCCGACGCGGGCATGGTCGAGGTCGAGGCCGTCGGCATAGACCAGCTCCGGCGCACGGGCGATGTCGCAGCCGATCGCCACCACCCGCTTCGGCACCGGTTCCCCCCAGTGCGCCACCGGCCCGGAGAGGGTGCGCGCGGCGCACAGGAAGCTGGCGCCGTCCGGCAGTTCCACCGCTTGCACGCATAGCGCATCGGGCGTCGCCAGTGCCGTGTGCGCCACCCAGCGCGGACACGAGCCGCCGAAGCGGGCGAACGGGAAGCCGGCGGCCGAGAACCGCTTGTCGATATTTCCCGCCGGGTCCACCCGCAGGAAAAAAAATGGCACGCCGCGGGCGCCTTCGCGCTGCAGCGTCGAAAGCCGGTGCGCCACCTGCTCGAAGCTGCCGCCGAAGCGGGCAGCCAGCGCGTCCAGGTCGTAGCGCAGCGCCTGCGCCGCGGCCAGGAACGGCGCGTACGGCATCAGCAGGGCACCGGCCGCGTAGTTCAGCAACCCGATGCGGATCAGCCCGGCGGCTTCGGGCGTCGACGGCGCCAGCGGCCGGATCAGCCCGTCCACCGCTTCGCGCGCCTCGAGCAGCACCAGTTGGAAAGCGAGATGAAAAGCCCGGCTTTCTCGCGGCAAGGTCTCCGACAGTTCGAGCAGCTTCGCCCCGGGATCGAACCGCCGCAGCGCCGCCCCCAGCGGACCGACCCGGATGCGAACCGCGTGCGCGCGCTGCAGCCGATCGGCGACGGCGCGTTCCAGATCGGCCACCGGGGCGTGCAGCTCGGCCCCGATGCTCTCCGCCAGCGCCTCCAGCGTCGGAAAATGATTGGCCTGGTCCTGGAAGAAATCCCGCGCCTCCTCGGTCGGCAGCAGGATGCGGCGGCCGCTCGGCAGGGTGATGCCGCTGGCATCGTCGCGCGACACCCGCCAGGCGCGGTACAGCGCCATCACCGCACGGGCCGCCATCGGCGCGCTGCCGGCCAGCGCCTGGATCTCCGCCTCCGGCACCTCGGCGACGCCCAGCAGCGGGTCCGACATCACCTCCCGCAACCCGGCCTCCAGCTGCCGCTCGGCATTGCCGGACAGCGCCGCGAGATCGACCCGAAGCGCGCTGCCGAGCTTCACCAGCAGCGACGCGGTCAGGCTGCGCTGGTCGTGCTCGATGAGGTTCAGGTAGCTCGGCGAGATGCCCAGCCGCAACGCCAGGGCCTGCTGCGTCAGCCCTTGCTCGAGCCGCAGCCGGCGGATCGTGCGACCGAAGTTCGGAGGTGCCACTTTACCGGATTTTCCCTGTGAAATCGTTTTGTGTGAAGCTCTTTACACCATTCCTCCCTGATAGAGACTATCGGTCTTTCAACGCTGCACCGCAATGTCAATAGTTCACACACGGCGGAAAGGCCGCGAACGACATAGGGAGACCACGCCGATGCGAACCCAACCCCAGATCTGCCACGCCCCGGACGGCAGCAACGCCACACCAGCTTCGCCCGACCGCTTCGCCGGCATCCGGCGGGATTTCACCGCGGCCGACGTGGAAAAGCTCGCGGGCTCGTTCCGCATCCGCCACACCCTCGCCGAGCGCGGCGCCCGCCGGCTGTGGCAGCTGCTGCAGTCCGAGCCGTACCTGCCAACGCTCGGCGCCCTCACCGGCAACCAGGCGATGCAGCAGGTGAAGGCCGGCCTCAAGGCGATCTACCTGTCCGGCTGGCAGGTCGCCGCCGACGCCAACACCGCCGCCACCATGTATCCGGACCAGTCGCTGTATCCGGTGAACGCCGTCCCCGAGGTGGTCCGCCGCATCAACAACGCGCTCCGCCGTGCCGACCAGATCGGACACATGGAAGCCGCCGACGGCACGGCGTCAGGCGAACCGGCCGAATGGATGGCGCCGGTGATCGCCGATGCCGAGGCGGGCTTCGGCGGCGCGCTGAACGCCTATGAACTGATGCGCGCGATGATCGAGGCCGGCGCCGCCGGCGTGCATTTCGAGGACCAGTTGGCCAGCGAGAAGAAATGCGGCCATCTCGGCGGCAAGGTGCTGGTGCCGATCAGCCAGCACATCCGCACCCTCAACGCCGCCCGCCTCGCCGCCGACGTCGAGGGCGTTCCCACGGTGCTGCTGTGCCGCACCGACGCCGAGAGCGCCCAGTTGCTCACCGCCGACATCGACGAGCGCGACCGCCCGTTCATCAGCGGCGAGCGCACCCCGGAAGGCTTCTTCCGCATCAAGCCCGGTGTCGGCAACGACTACGCCATCGCCCGCAGCCTGGCCTACGCGCCCTATGCCGACCTGCTGTGGTGGGAGACCTCGGACCCCGATCTCGACGATGCCCGCGCCTTCGCCGAGGCGATCCATCGCCAATTCCCCGGCAAGATGCTGGCCTATAACTGCTCGCCCAGCTTCAACTGGAAACGCAAGATGGGCGAGAACCAGGCGGCGGTGTTCCAGCGCGAGCTCGGCGCCATGGGCTACAAGTTCCAGTTCATCACCCTGGCCGGCTTCCACAGCCTGAACCACGGCATGTTCGAGTTGGCGCGCAACTACCGTGAACGCGGCATGGCGGCGTACTCCGAACTGCAGCAGGCCGAATTCGCCTCCGAGGCGCACGGCTACACCGCCACCCGCCACCAACGCGAAGTCGGCGTCAGCTATTTCGACGCCATCGCCACCGCCGCCGCGGGCGGCCGCAGCAGCACCACCGCCATGGCCCACAGCACCGAGGCGGCGCAGTTCCACGAAGCGGCACCGCGGGAATTCGACGACGGCGTGGTGCATGGCCACGGCTGGGCCAACTCCTCGGGCCACGATCGCCGCCCCGGGCAACCGCGCGTCGCCGACGCCGCCGCAGTACGCACGCCAAGCTGCGCGCTGCATGACGACCTGATGGAGCGTGGCAACTGATTTCGCTACAAATCAGCAACCATTAACCGCACCCCGCTTCCGGAGCGACCGGCGGCGGGGTGCTACGGCTTCAGCGGCACCACGCATAGGCGCGGCAATCGCGCGGCTCCGGCCCGATATTCGGATGCAGGAACCAGCGATGCAGCACGCCCTCGAAGCGCAGGCCGCATTTCTCCATGGTCCGCGCCGAGGCGATGTTCTCCACGTCGCAGAATGCCCAGACGCGCCAGATCCCGTCCTGCGCCGCCGCCCAGCGCAGCGCCTCGCCGAGTGCCTCGGACATGTAGCCCTGCCGCCAATGCCGCCGGGCGAGCACGTAGCCGAAGCCGAGGCGGAACGGTGCCTCCAGCCGCAGATCGAGCGCCCCGAGGATCTGGCCGTCGCTCCGACTGGTCAGCAGATAGGTGCAGGCGCGGCCTGCCTCGCGCGCCTCGGCGCAGGCCTCCAGATACGCGATCGTGTCACCGACGTCGCGATGCGGCCGCCATGTCAGGAAGCGGCTGACCTGCGGGTCGGCGGTGTATTCGTCGAACAGCGCCTGGGCATCCGCCGGACCGGCCGGCCGAAGCACCAGCCGCGCGGTTTCGAGTCGATCGGGAAACATCAGCGGAAGCCGGGGATCGCCGTCGGCAGCTTCTCTCCGCGATAGAACGCCGAGAGATTCTCGACCACCACATCCGCGCAATCGAGAAAGGTTTCGATCGTGCCGCCGCCCCGATGCGGCATCAGCACCACGTTCGGCAGCGTCCGCAGCGCCTGCGGAACAGCGGGTTCGTGCGCGAACACATCGAGACCGGCGGCGGCGATCTTGCCCACCTGCAGCGCCGCGACCAGTGCCGCTTCGTCGACCACGCTGCCGCGCGCGATGTTGACCAGCACGCCGTCCGGGCCCAGCGCGTCCAGCACCGGCGCATCGACCAGGTTGCGGGTCGCCGGACCGCCGAGGCAGGCGATCATCAGCACGTCGCAGCCCTCGGCCAGCACCCGCGGCGTGGCGCACCACGCATAGGGCACGTCGTCCCGCCGGTGGCGGTTGTGGTAGCTGACCGGCATGTCGAACGCGGCGGCCCGCCGGGCGATGGCCAGCCCGATTCGGCCCAGTCCCAGGATGCCCATGCGCCGCCCGGAGGCCCGGCGGCGCAGCGGGTACGGCCCGCTTTCCCACCCCCCGGCGCGCACGAACAGGTCGCCGGCGACGATGTCGCGGGTGACCGCCAGCAGCAGCCCCATCGCCATGTCGGCCACGCACGCATCGGTCACCCCCGGCGCATTGGACACGGCGATCCCGCGCGCCTTGGCCGCCACGAGGTCGATGCTGTCCACCCCGACCCCGAAGGCAGCGATAGCGCCGAGCCGCGGCAGCGCCGCGATCAGTTCGGCGGTGACCGCACCACCCGCCGCGATCAGCCCGCGCGCCTGCGCCGCCACCGGGTCCGGCATGGCGCCGCCCGTCAGTTCCACCAGCTCGAACCGCGCCGACAGCCGGGGTCGGCACAGCTCCATGACCGGTCCCGCATGGATCACCAGCGGCTTCGGAACCGTAGGTTCGCGGAGATTGTTCATGCTGGTATCATTCCATCATCTGCCGCACGCCGCCAACGGAGGAAATGTCATGAAGATCGGTGTCCCCAAGGAGATCAAGACGCACGAATACCGCGTCGGCCTCACCCCCGCGGCGGTGCGTGAACTGACCGGGCATGGCCACTCCGTCCTGGTCCAGCAGGGTGCGGCGACCGCCATCGGCTTCAGCGACGCGGATTACCGTGCCGCCGGCGCCGAGATCGCCAACACCGCCGAGGCGGTGTTCGCCGGCGCCGACATGGTGGTGAAGGTGAAGGAACCCCTCCCCGCCGAGATCGCGCGGCTGCGGCCGGGGCAGGTGCTGTTCACCTACCTGCATCTCGCCGCCGACAAGACCCAGACCGAGGGCCTGATGCGCGCCGGCGCCACCTGCATCGCCTACGAGACGGTCACCGACGCCCGCGGCGCGCTGCCGCTGCTGGCGCCGATGAGCGAGGTCGCGGGGCGCATGTCGGTGCAGGTCGGTGCCCATTGCCTGGAAAAGGAACAGGGCGGCGCCGGCGTGCTGCTGGGCGGCGTGCCCGGCGTGCCGGCTGGGCGCGTGGTGGTGCTGGGCGGCGGCGTCTCCGGCAGCAACGCCGCGCGCATGGCGATCGGCTTCGGCGCCACCGTGACGGTGATCGACAAATCCATCACCCGCCTGAAGGAGCTGGACCAGCAGTTCGGCGCCCAACTGCATACGCTGTTCTCCACCACCGACGCCATCGAGCAGGCGGTGAGCGAAGCGGACCTGGTGATCGGCGCGGTGCTGGTGCCGGGCGCCGCGGCGCCGAAGCTGGTCACCCGAGCGATGCTCCGCCGGATGCGGCCCGGCTCGGTCCTGGTCGACATCGCCATCGACCAGGGCGGCTGCTTCGAAACCAGCCGCCCCACCACCCATGCGGCGCCGACCTACGTCGACGAGGGGATGGTGCATTACTGCGTCACAAACATGCCGGGCGCGGTGGCGCGGACGTCCACCCTCGCCCTCGGCAACGCGACCCTGCCCTTTGTCATGGCGCTGGCGAACAAGGGCTGGCGCCGGGCGCTGGCCGAAGATCCGCATCTGCAGGCCGGGCTGAACGTGCACGAGGGGGCCGTCACCTACCAGGCGGTCGCCGACGACCTGGGCCTCGCGTTCCGCCCGGCGGCGGCGGTGCTGGCCGCCTGACCGGCATTGCCGGTCGCCGGCTTGCGCCTATGCTGGTCCGACACGCGTTTCGGAGCTGATCCCGCATGACCCCTGACATCGTCGCCCAGCTGGCCCCGCACGGCGTGCTCCGGGCCGGCATCAACATGGGCAATTTCCTGCTGGTGACCGGCTCCAGCCCGGCAGGCGATCCCGAAGGCGTGTCGCCCGACATGGCGCGCGCGATTGCGGCGAAGCTCGGCGTGCCGGTGAAATACGTGCCGTTCGCCACCCCCGGGGCCCTGGCCGACGCCGCCGGCAGCGACGCCTGGGACATCGGCCTGATCGGCGCCGAGCCGGCGCGAGCCGAGAAGATCGCCTTCACCCCGGCCTATGTGGAGATCGAGGCGACCTACCTGGTGCCGGCCGGCTCACCGCTCACCGAGGTGTCGCAGGTCGATCGCGCCGGCATCCGCATCGCCGTGACCGCCAGGACCGCCTACGATCTATGGCTGGAACGCAACATCCACCATGCCGAACTGGTCCGCTCCGCCACCCTGGATGCCGCGTGCGAGCAGTTCGTCCATGACAAGCTCGACGCGCTGGCGGGGCTGAAGCCGCGGCTGCTCGCCGACATCCAGAAGCTGCCAGGCGCGCGCATCCTGGACGGCCAGTTCACCGCCGTGCAGCAGGCGGTCGGCACGGCGCGCGGCAATGCCGCCGGCGCGCGCTTCCTGCATGAATTCGTCGAGCAGGCAAAGGCGTCCGGAATGGTGGCGGAGTTCATCGCCAGGCACCGCGTCAACGGCCTGTCGGTCGCCCCCGCAAGCCCGCCGGCTGCCTGACCGTCGCGCGGCGCACGCCCGCCAGCGCCAGCATCGCGGTGAACAGGATGCCGAGTGTGCCGGGCTCCGGCACGGTCGCCGCGTTCACGTCAATGTCGAAACCGCTCGTGTCGCCCGGCGCGGCCGAATAGGGCACCGTCGAACTCTGCAGGTCGCAGCCGCTGACCGATCCGGGCGGGCAATAGCTGGCGACGCCATAATCCGGCGTGCCGATGAAGCCGAGCGTCGCTGTCGGACTCTGCGAATCCGCCACGTTGGCCGTCTCGCTGTACAGCGCCGTCGAGGTGACGCCGCTGCTGAAATCGAATTCGAACGAGACCGGCGCGTTGTAGATGACCCGCACCCCGTCGAGCAGCGTGTCCGTGGGGTCCCTCGGATAATCGAAACCGATTCGCATGTGGTTGCCCGGCTGGATGCAGCCGGCGGGATAGGTGTAGTCGATCTCGACGCCGTCGCCGCCATCGGCCGTCAGCGGCACGACCTTCTGCGCCGGCTTGCCGCAGCGGCCGGAGAGGTCGACGTCGGGGAACACCTGCGGCAGCGTATCCGCGAGGTCGCTGGCGTGCTGGAACCGCACCTTCACGGTGTTCAGCGAGTCATCGCTGATCGACGACTGGAACTGCACGTCGAACTCGCAGCCGCCCAGCTGCGTGGTGCAGTTGAACGCGCCGATCTTGCCGGCGGTGGCCGATGCCAGGCCGACCGTGAACAGCGGCGACTTCGCCTGGGCGATCTGGTCGTTGGGCGCCCCGCTTGTCAGCAGGTCCAGCGTCGTGCCGATGCGGGGATCGGTCGGCGTCACCGGCACGTTGCGCGCCACGCTGCGCATCAGGTTGTTGGCGTCGTCATAGGGCTGGCCGTCGACATGGGTCAGGCCAAGGTTGTGGCCCAGCTCATGCGCCAGGGTATCGAGCGCGCCCCCGGCATCGATGATCGACCCATTGGAGCCGACCAGCCCGTAGCCATGGATCGGCGCCGCGCTGCCCAGCAGCGACAGCGTCGTGACGAAATAGGCATCGAGCGTCGTGGGGTTGCTGCTGGCGGCGGGGTTGGGCAGGCGCAGCAACAGATGCGCCTGGTCGATCGGGTTGCCGGACGGATCGACGTGAACCGTCTGGTCGGCCGTGTAGGCGGGCAACGGATTGCCGGGAATGCTGCCGGGCAGCAGGAATTTCACCGGCAGGAAATCGAACCCGACATTGGCCTGCGCGAAGATCGCCTGCGTCACCGCTTCCTCGCCGGCGATGGTGGCCAGCGGGAATGCGCAGCCGGTATACCCCGAGACCGCGTCGCCGCCGGTGCAGAGATCGATCGGCTGCACCGTGACGAGTTGCGAGAGGGGGGCGGCGCCGGCAACGGCCGGGGTCAGCGGCAGCAGGACTGCCAGGAGGCCGGCGACACGACGCATCCGCTTTTTCCTCGTTTCGGCACGTCGGCCGCGGTGGGGAGAAACGCGCCGATCTGACAACCGGCCGGAACAATGCCTTATCGGACGGGAGCCGCTTCCGCGCAAGCTTGGCCGGCCAGCTTGCGGATGATCCGGATGCCGTTCAAGATTAACTTCAAGTCAAACACGAGGGATGAAATGCCGCGCATGAGCTGGACAACGTTGGCGGCGACACTGCTCTGCACCGTGCTCGCGGCAGGCCAGGCCCTGGCCGGCAATGGCGGACCCTCCGGCACCGGAATTCCGCAGGCCCTGCCGGAACCGACCGCCATCGCGCTGCTCGGGGTCGGCATCGCCGGCCTCCTGGCCATCCGCCACCGCCGGAACCGCAAGGGCTGACACCGCCGCAAAGGCATCCGCCCACCCGTTGCGCGTTCCCATGATGCAGTGGTTGGGCGACTGGGCGCACGGCTTGTGGAACTGGGTGGTGATCGTCCTGTTCCTGCTGCTCGCAGCCTGGGAAACCTTTAGACCCGCGCGGAAGCAATCGACCACCGTCGCGCCGCGCTGGTTCACCAATATCGGGCTCTATGCGGTCAACGCCTCGCTGGCCGCCGTGTTCGTTCCGGCCGCAATCGTCAGCGCCCTCACCGGCCGGTTCGGCACGCCGCCGCAGCCTTTCCCTTGGCTGGAGGGCGCGGTCGGCGAGTGGTGGGTACTGGCCGCCGGCATCCTGATGCTCGACCTCTACGAATACCTGCTGCACCGGGTCGAACACCGTGTCTTCCTGCTCTGGCGCTTCCACGCGGTGCACCATGCCGACATCGACATGGATGCAAGCACCACCTTGCGGCATCATCCGGTCGAGTATCTCGCGAGTTCGGTGGTCGGGGCGATCACCTTCGGCGTGCTCGGCATTCCGCTATGGGTGTTTCCGGTCTATGCGCTGATCGGCATCGCCGTTTCGCTGGTCCAGCACGCCAATGGCCGGCTGCCGCCGCGGCTGGATCGCGCCCTGCGGACCCTCATCGTGACGCCGGGGATGCATCATATCCACCACTCGGTCGCGACGGTGGATTTCAACAGCAACTTCGGAACCGTCCTGTCGCTGTGGGACAGGCTGTTCCGAACCTACCGCGCCGCTCCGGCGGGCGCGCTCGCATTCGGGGTCGCGCCGTTTACCGGGCCGGAGCATGCGCGCCCGCGCTGGGCGCTGCTCCTGCCGTTCTCGCTGCACGTCGACTGAGTTCGGCTCGCCGCCTTCAGGTGAACCCCGCGAGGCGCAGGCCCTCGGTGATGCGCGCCACCGCCGCCGGCACGAAATAGCCGCCGAGATGCGCCTCGGTGCCGGCGAGATCGCCGTCCAGCTTCAGCAACAGCGGCATCACCGCCTTGGCGCCGTCCGGGCGCCCCAGCCGGCCCAGAGCCGCGACGATGTAGCGCACCACCGGAAGATAGCTGGCATTGGCCGCCAGCGCTTCATGCCCCGCGGACAAAGCCGCCGTGTAGTTGCCAGCCAGGTAGTTGCTGCCGGCCAGCGCCGGCAGCCAGATGAAGCGGCGCGGATCATGCGGGCTCAGCCGCATCGCCAGTTCGATCGCGACCAGCGCTTCGTCGGGGCGGTCGAGGTAGTTGTAGACGAAGCCCAAATTGGCATGCGCCGCCGCGTGGCTCGGGTTCAGCCGGGTCGCCTCCTGCAGTTCCCGCGCCGCCTGGACGATCATTCCGGTGTGGAACAGCGTGTTGCCGAACGCGAAGCGCGCCTGGGGACTGCGGGAATCCGCGTCCACCGCCCGCCGCGCCAGTTCCCGCGCCTCCTGGAAAACCGTCTTCTGGTCGCTCTCGAAACGCGCCTGCGCGGCATAGCCCAAGGTCAGCGACAGCGCCGCGGCCGCCTGCGAATTCCCGGGGTCGAGTGCCAGCACCTCGCGGAAGAACTGCCGCGCCTTGGCGTTGTCGTCGGGCGTGTAGCGATAATGGTGCCACAGCCCGCGCTGCAGCATTTCGTAGGCGGTCGGATTGCGCATCGGCTCGCGCATGACGCGTTCGCGTTCGTGGCGCAGCAGCTCCGGCTCGATCGCGCCGACGATGGTGCGGACGATCTCGTCCTGCATCTCGAACACGTCGCTGATGTCGTAATCGAACTGCTCGGCGAGCAGGTTCTCCCCGGTCTCGGCGTCGGTCAGGTGCACGGTGGCACGCAGGCGTGAACCGCGGCGCCGCAATGTGCTGTCGGTGAGGTAGCGCGCGCCGAGCTGCTGGCCGACGAACGCGGGCTCCAGGTCCTTGCCCTTGAAGGCGAACACCGACGCCCTGGAGATCACCGGGAAGCTGCGCCACCGCGACAGCGCGGTGATGACGTCCTCGGTGATGCCGTCGGCGAGATGCGACTGCTCGGCATCGCCGCCTTCGGTGCGGAACGGCAGCACGGCGATCGCCGGCCGCTCGCCGAAGCCGTGCACCAGCGAGGTGCCGGCGACATGCCCGCTATCGCCGGTCTCGCCCTGCAGCGCCACCTTGTACACCCGGATCGGCCGGGCGATGTTCCTGAGCGACTTGAGCCCGAGATCGAGAAACGCATAGCCGCCGTCCCGGCTGTCCATGGCCGCCGCCTCGGACAGGCTGATCCCGCCGACCTCGGCGGTGGTCTCCAGCCGGGCCGCGATGTTGACGCCGTCGCCGAAGATATCGCCGTTCTCGACGATGACCTCGCCGAGGCTGATGCCGATGCGGAAGCGAACCCGCCGTTCAGCGTCGCGCGGCTGTTCATCCGCCTCGTTGCGCAGCTGGATCGCAACCGCGCATCGGACCGCGTCGGCCGCACTGGGAAACTCGACCAGCGCGCCGTCGCCGGTGCGCTTCACGATGCGCCCGCCCGCCTCGGCGATCCCCGGTTCGACGAACGACGTCAGCTTGTCGCGCAGCCGGGCATAGGTGCCTTCCTCGTCGACGCTCATCAGGCGGCTGTAGCCCGCGACATCCATCATCAGGACCGCCGCAAGCCGCCTTTCGAAGCGCCGCTCCTCCGGCATGGGTTTCTCCTGCCGCCTAGACGATGTTCCGCTCGACCAGCGGTGCGTTGGCGACCACTCGGTCGAACGCCAGCGGTGAAAGATCGAGGCTGGTGAAGCAACCGTCGAGAATGAGCTCGGCCACGCCGCGCCCGACCGCCGGCGAATGCTGCATGCCGTGGCCGCTGAAGCCGTTGGCGAAGATGAGGTTCGCGACCGCCGGATGCGGGCCGACGATGCCGTTCTGGTCGAACAGGTTGAGCTCGTAGTAGCCGGCCCAGGAACTGGTCAGCTTCAACGCCTCGAACGCCGGCACCCGCTCCGCCAGCGCCGGCCAGACGCGGTCGTGGAACATGTCTTCCTGCACCACCAGCGGCGGTTCATCCGGATCGTCCTCGCCATCGCCGGGCGAGCGGCCGGTAAGGAAGCGGTCGCCTTCGGGCCTGAAGAAAATCCCGCCGGGGTCGATCACCAGCGGGCAGTCCGCCAGCTTCTCGCGGCAGGCGATCACGAACACCATCCGCTTGCGCGCGCGCACCGGCAGCGAAACACCGGCCCAGCTGGCCACGCGCGCAGCCCACGGACCGGCGGCGTTGACCGCGATATCGCAGGGGATCTCCGAGCCGTCGGCGAGCGTGACGCCGGCGATCCGGTTGCCCTGGCGCACGAAGCCGGTCGCCTCCTGCGGGATGTAAGCGACACCCAGGGAGCGCGCCTTGCGGCGATAGGCGGCAAGCAGCGCCGGCCCGTCGAACCAGCCCTCCCCCGACAGCCCGAGCGCGCCGGCGGCGATGCCCTCGGTCGAGATCCACGGGAACCGCGCCGCGATCTCGCGTGGTTCCAGCAGCGCGACCTCGGCGCCGGCTGCGCGCTGCACCGCGTGGTTCTCCCGCAGCACGTCCAGGCCCGATTCCGATGCCAGGAAAAGATAGCCCGACATGCGCAGGCCCAGCGCCGGCGGATCGCCGTCGACCGCCAGGGTACGGCCGGCGTCACGGATGAACGCAAAGCCCATCTGCGACATCGCGATATTGACCGGCGTGGAGAATTGCTGCCGGATCGAACTGGCGGACAACGACGACGACGCGATGCGGTAGGTCGGATCGCGCTCGATGACGGTGATGTCGCCGCGATGCCGCCCGCTGGCGGCCAGGTGGAACGCGATCGAGCTGCCGATCGCGCCACCGCCGACGATGACGATCTTCACGCCAGCGACGGCAGGTCGAGCGCGAAGGCGCGGGCGCAGTCGGCGGCGCTGGCGTAGCCCGCGTCGGCATGGCGCATCACCCCGCTCGCGGGATCGTTCCACAGCACCCGCTCCAGCCGCCGCGCCGCCGCCTCGGTGCCGTCGGCGACGATCACCATCCCGGCGTGCTGCGAAAACCCGATGCCGACGCCGCCGCCATGGTGCAGCGACACCCAGGTGGCGCCGCTCGCGGTGTTCAGCAGCGCGTTCAGCAACGGCCAGTCGGACACTGCATCGGAGCCGTCGGCCATCGCCTCGGTCTCCCGGTTGGGGCTGGCGACCGAGCCGCTGTCCAGGTGGTCGCGTCCGATCACGATCGGCGCCTTCACCTCGCCCGACGCCACCATCGCATTGAAGGCGAGGCCCAGGCGGTGGCGGTCTCCGAGCCCGACCCAGCAGATGCGTGCCGGCAGGCCCTGGAAATGGATTTTCTCCCGCGCCATGTCGAGCCAGGTGTGCAGCGCCGGATTGTCGGGGATGATCTCCTTCACCTTGGCATCGGTGCGGTAGATGTCCTCCGGATCGCCGGACAGCGCCGCCCATCGGAACGGGCCGATGCCGCGGCAGAACAGCGGCCGGATATAGGCCGGAACGAAGCCCGGAAAATCGAAGGCGTCGGCCAGGCCGTCATCCTTCGCCATCTGGCGGATGTTGTTGCCGTAGTCGAGCGTGGGGATTCCGCGCCGGTGAAAATCCAGCATCGCCTGAACATGCGCGCGCATCGAATGCTTCGCCGCCGCCTCCACCGCCGCGGGTTCGCTCTCCCGCCGCCGCGCCCATTCATCGAGCGTCCAGCCGGCCGGCAGGTAGCCGTTGCGTGGATCATGGGCGGAGGTCTGGTCGGTCACCACGTCCGGCCGCACGCCGCGGCGCACCAGTTCGGGAAACACCTCGGCGGCATTGCCGAGCAGCCCGATCGAGACCGCCCTGCCCGCCCCCGTCGCCTCGGCGATCCAGGCCAGCGCCTCATCGAGGTCCGCGGTGTGGCGGTCGAGATAGCCGGTGCGCATCCGCATCTCGATGCGGCTCGGCGCGCACTCCACCGCCAGCATGCTGGCGCCGGCCATGGTCGCCGCCAGCGGTTGCGCGCCGCCCATGCCGCCGAGGCCGCCGGTGAGAATCCAGCGCCCGCGCAGGCTGCCGCCATAATGCTGGCGACCGACCTCGACGAAGGTCTCGTAGGTGCCCTGCACGATGCCCTGACTGCCGATATAGATCCACGAGCCCGCGGTCATCTGGCCGTACATCATCAGGCCCTGGCGATCGAGTTCGTGGAACTTCTCCCAGGTCGCCCAATGCGGCACCAGGTTGGAATTGGCGATCAGCACCCGCGGCGCGTCCGCATGGGTGCGGAAGATGCCGACCGGCTTGCCCGACTGCACCAGCAGGGTCTCGTCGTCGCCGAGCCGGCGCAGGCTGGCGACGATCGCGTCGAAGCAGGCCCAGTTGCGCGCCGCCCGCCCGATGCCGCCATACACCACCAGCTCCTGCGGCCGTTCGGCGACTTCCGGGTCCAGGTTGTTCATCAACATGCGCAACGCCGCCTCGGTCTGCCAGGAGCGGCAGGTCCTTTCCGTGCCGCGCGGGGCACGGATCTGGCGCTGGTTGTCGAGGCGGTCGGACATGGGCGGTCGGGCTCCGCTGGATGCGTTGGCAGCCCGCCGAGGTTACACGCTTCTGCGAATCGCGCATCCTCGGCCGATGGATGCAGCAACCGCCGACCCGATGGTGATCGACCAGGCCCGGACCCGCGCCAGCCTCGGCTTCGCACGGCTGGTGCCGGCCTTGCGCGCGGCATTCATCGCCGGGGCCGAGGCGCCGCTGCGGCATCGTCATGACCTCGCCGCGGCGAATGGCAGCCTGCTGCTGATGCCGGCCTGGCAGGGCGCCGCCGCCCTGGGGGTCAAGATCGTCACCGTCTATCCGGACAACGGCGCGCGCGGGCTGAACGCCGTGCATTCGACCTACCTGCTCTGCGACGGCGCCACCGGGCGCCACCTGGCGGTGATCGACGGCTACGAGATCACCGGCCGCCGCACCGCCGCCGCATCGGCCCTGGCCGGGACCTACCTGGCGCGCGAGGAAGCGGAATCGCTGCTGATCGTCGGCGCCGGCCACATCGCCGGCATGATGGCCGCGGCGTGGCGCTCGGTCCGCCCGATCCGGCGGGTGCAGGTATGGAACATCCGCAGCGCCCGCGCCGAAACCCTGGCCGCGACCCTGCGCAGTGACGGCTTCGATGCGACGGCGGTGAGCGACCTGCGCCTTGCCGCCGGGCAGGCCGACATCGTCAGCTGCGCCACCCTGTCGCGCACGCCGCTGATCGCCGGCGGCTGGTTGCGGCCGGGCACGCATCTCGACCTGATCGGCGGATTCCGGCCGGACATGCGCGAAGCCGACGACGACGCCATCCGCACCGCCCGGGTGTTCATCGACACCGAGGCGGCGCTGGCGGAGGCAGGCGACCTGACCCAGCCGATCGCGGCCGGAATCCTGTCAGCCGAGGCGATCGCCGGCAGCCTCGCAGATCTGTGCCGCGGCGTTGACCCCGGTCGTCGCGACGGCGCGGAAATCACGCTGTTCAAGTCGGTCGGCAGCGCGCTCGAGGATCTTGCGGCGGCCGTCCTGGTCTATCAGGACGCCGCCGCCGCCATCAGACCCGCTTGACGCCCCAGAACAGCATCACCCCGGCCTTGACGAAGCCGGTCAGGTTGTCGCGGTAGCCGGTCGGGGTGAACCAGGCGCCGGTCGGGTAGAACGGCACGTCCTGCACCGCCAGCCGCTGCATGTCTTCGCAGATCGCCTTCTGCGCCGACAGGTCCGACGCCTCGAACCATTTCTCGCGCAGCGCCTCCATCTTTTCGTCCACCGGCCAGCCGAACCAGCCGCCGTTGCCGTTGCCGCGCAGCGGGAAGTTGCTGCCCGGGTTGGACACCGAAAGCCCGCCCCAGGTGGTGCAGAAGCTGTTCCAGCCACCCTTGTCGCTGGGCTCGTGACTGGCGCGGCGGGAGACCAGGGTGCCCCAGTCCATGCTGGTCAGCACCGAATTCAGGCCGACCGACTTGAACAGCGCATCGGTCACCGACGCCATCGCCTGCAGCTGCGGCTGGTCGGACGGCGACATCAGCACGATCGGCTCGCCCTTGTAGCCGCTCTCGGCCACCAGTCGCTTGGCCAGCGCGGGATCGCGCTTGCCGAAGATCGGCTCCATGCCGGCGTCGCTGGCGAACGGCGAGCCGGGGATGAAGAAGCCGGCCTTCTTGCCCAACTGCTGCTGCTCGCCCAGCACCGCGTCCAGGTATTCCTGCTGGTTCAGCGCCGGCAGCAGCGCCTTCAGCAGCTTCGGGTTGTCGAACGGCGGCTGCGTGTGATTGACGCCGATCACCCCCAGCGCGCCCAGCGGATCGAGCACCTCGACCTTGATCCCAGGCATCTTCTTCAGGCTCGGCAGCAGGTCGAACAGCGGGTTCTCCCACCAATCCACCTCGCCGCGCTGCAGCGCCGCCGCGGCGGTGGCGGGATCCGGCATGATCACCCATTCGACGCGGTCGAAATTCACCACCTTGCCGCCGGACCAGTAGCTCGGCGGCTCCTGCCGGGGCACGTATTTCTCGTTCTTGGCCCAGGCTGCCGAGGCGCCCGATACCCACTGGTCCTTCAGGAACCTGAACGGGCCGCTGCCGACATATTCGGTGATCTGGGTGAAGGCATCGGTCTTGGCCATGCGCTCGGGCATCATGAAGCAGCCATTGGCGCCAAGCGCATACGGCATCACCGGGAACGGCTTGGTCAGCCGGATGGTGAAGCTCTTGTCGTCCACCACCTTCATCTCGGCGGTCTGGCTCATCAGCCGCTGGCCGAAGCCGTCGCGCTTGCCCCAGCGCTGGATCGACGGGATGCAGTCGCGCGACAGCACCTTCTCGCCGTCATGCCAGAACAGGCCGTCGCGCAGGGTGAAGGTCCACAGCAGCCCATCGCTGGAGGTGTCGGTCGCCGGCCAGCATCTGCGGCCGCCCGATCAGGCCCTCGTCGATGCCGAACAGCGTGTCCCAGACCATGTAGCCGTTCAGCGCCGCCACCGTCGCCGTGGTCCAGATCGGATCGGGATTGGCGAGATTGGCCTGCGGCACGTAGCGCAGGACCTTCGACCCCTGCGCGATGGCCGGGCGGGACAGGCCGGCGGCGGCGGTGGCCATGGCGGCACCGCCCGCGGTCAGAACGCTGCGTCGCTTGAGCATCAGGGCCTCCTGGGGTTAATTGACCGGAGCATAATGCAAGCGCCTTGCCACCTGAACGGGGATTTGCCAGCGGCCCCGCAATCGGGCGTGATGCCGCCGGAATCGGAGAATGAACGCCATGAAACGTCGCAGCCTGCTCGCCACCGGTGCAGCCGCGGTTGCAACCCTGGCAGCGCCGCGTATCGGCAACGCCCAGGCGGCCAAGCCGCTGCGCTTCGTGCCCGACGCCGATCTCGCCATCCTCGACCCGGTCATCACGACCAGCTACCAGACCCGCGACCACGGCTACATGGTGTTCGACACCCTGTACGGGCAGGACAACTCCTACCGCGTGCAGCCGCAGATGGTCGCCGGCCATGTCAGCGAGAACGACGGCAAGACCTGGAAGCTCACGCTGCGCGACGGCCTGACGTTTCACGACGGAAGCAAGGTGCTGGCGCGCGACGCCGTCGCCTCCGTGGCGCGCTGGGGCAAGCGGGATTCGTTCGGCCAGGCGCTGATGGCCCGGGTGGACGAGATGTCGGCGCCCGACGACCGCACCATCCAGATCCGCCTCAAGACCCCTTTCCCGCTGCTGCCCGACGCGCTTGGCCATTACTCGCCGAGCATGTGCGGCATCATGCCGGCCCGCATCGCGGAGGCCGACGTTTCGAAGCCGATCAGCGAAATGGTCGGCAGCGGCCCGTTCCGCTTCAAGGCGGATGAGCGGGTGGCCGGATCGCGCGTGGTGTACGAGAAATTCGCCGGCTACGTGCCGCGCCAGGAACCGGCCGAGCGCACCGCCGGCGGCAAGGTGGTGCATGTCGAGCGCGTCGAGTGGGCGATCATCCCCGACACCTCGACCGTCGCCAACGCGCTGACCTCGGGCGAAGTGGACTGGTGGGCCACGCCGTCCACCGACCTGCTGCCGCTACTGCGCAAGTCGCGCAACATCGTCTTCCCGATCATGGTGCCCACCGGCACCATCGCCACCATGCGCTTCAACCAGTTGCAGGCGCCGTTCAACAACCCGGCGATCCGCCGCGCCATCGTGCATGCCGTGCAGCAATCGGACTACATGACCGCGGTGCAGGGCGATGACCGCAACACCTGGCGCGACGGCGTCGGCTATTTCTGCCCGAACACGCCGATGGCCAGCGACGCCGGCATGGAGAACCTCACCAGCCCGCGCAACCTCGATGCGGTGAAGAAGGAACTCGCCGCCGCGGGCTACGCCGGGGAGCGGGTGGTGCTGTTCAACCCGACCGACATCCCGAGCGTCAAGGCGCTGGCGGAGGTCACTGCCGACCTGCTGAAGAAGCTCGGCATGAACCTCGATTTCCAGGCCATGGACTGGGCGACGGTGGTGCAGCGCCGGGTGAAGCAGGATCCGGTGGACCAGGGCGGCTGGAGCATCTTCCAGACCTCCTGGGGCGGCGTCGACCAGTTCAACCCGGCGGTGCACGCCTTCCTGCGCGGCAACGGGAAGGACGGCATCATGGGCTGGCCGACCAGTCCGAAGATCGAGGAGCTGCGGGACCAGTGGTTCCTGGCGCCCGACCTCGCGGCGCAGCAGAAGGTGGCGGCGGCGCTGCAGCTGCAGGCATTCCAGGACGTGCCCTACATCCCGCTCGGCCAGGTGCTCGGGCCCACGGCGCATCGCAGCGACCTGCAGGGCGTGCTGACCGGGATGCCGCTGTTCTGGAACGTCAAGCGCGGGTGATCGGCGTCCGCCCGGCGCATCGCGAGGATGCGCCGGACATACGGCTGCTGCTGCGCCAGCTCGGCTACGACCTGCCGCTGGACGGCATTCGCGACCGGCTCGGCGCATTGACGGAGACGGACCGCGTCCTGCTCGCCTGGGAAGGCGACGCCAATCTCGGCCTGATCGCCCTGCATTGCGCGTCGATGCTGCACGTGGCGAGGCCGGTCGCCCGCATCACCACGCTGGTGGTGAGCGACATGGCCCGCAGGCGCGGCGTCGGGCGCATCCTGGTCGATGCCGGCGCCGCATGGGCTCGGCAGGCCGGCTGCGGCATCCTGGAACTCACGACCGCGCTGCGGCGGACCGATGCGCAGGCCTTCTACCGGTCGCTCGGCTTCGAGGCCGCGGCACTCAGGCTGCACCGAATTCTGGACGCCGGCGCGCCTTAAAGCGCCAGCTGCACCTTCATCGCGCGCTTGCGGTCGCTGGCGAGGGCGAAGGCCGCCGGCGCGTCGTCCAGCCTGACGATCTCGGTCAGCAGCGGCGCCACGTCCAGCACGTTGCGCGCCAGCAGGTCCACGGCCATTTCGAATTCGGCGTGGAAGCGGAAGGTCCCGCGCAGCGAGAACTCCTTGGCGACGACCAGGTTCAGCGGCACCGCCGTCTCGGCGCCGCCGAGGCCGACTTGCACGATGGTGCCGCGCGGCCGCGTCGCCTGCATCGCGCCCGCCAGCGCCACGCCGCTGCCGGAGCATTCGAATACCACGTCGAAATGCCCTTTGTCGGCGGTGAACGGATCGAGCGCGTTGCGGTCGGCGGCCATGTTCAACGTGCGGTCCGCGCCGACCTTGCGCAGCACCGCGAGCGGTTCGTCCAGCAGGTCGGTGGCAACGATCTCCCGCGCCCCGGCGTGCCGCGCGACCATCGCGCACAGCGCCCCGATCGGGCCGGCGCCGGTGACCAGCACGCGGCGGCCCATCAGTTCGCCGGCCTGGTTGGCGGCGTGCAGGCAGACCGCCAGCGGCTCGGCGAAGGCCGCGCGCTCCACCGGCATGTCGGCCGGCACCGCCTGGCTTTCGTCGCACACCAGGAACTCGCGAGAAGCCGCCCTGGATGTGCGGCATCCGCATGGCGCTGCCGTAGAAGCGCATGTCGAGGCAATGCTGCTGCTGGCCTTCGAGGCAGAAGCGGCACCGGTTGCAGGGTAGGCTCGGGTTGACCGCGACCCTGTCGCCGGATTGCACGCGGGTGACGTCGGCGCCGGTTTCCACCACCTCGCCGGCGATCTCGTGGCCCAGCACCATCGGCTCCTGGATGCGGATCGTGCCGAAGCCGCCCTGGTGGAAATAATGCAGGTCGGAGCCGCAGATGCCGCCGGCGCGGATGCGGACCTTGACGCCGCGCGCGCCCGTCGCCGGCACCTCCCGCTCGTCGATGCGCAGGTCATGCGGGGCGTGGATCACTGCGGCTTTCATGGGGGTCCTCCGGCGGCTGCGGGTTGCCGCGCTGCGGGCGGAGGATACTATGCGGCCGGTGCGAAGCAAACGGAGGCAGCCATGACCGAGGCATTCCCGCTGATCGAGGTGTCCGGGGCGCCGCATGCGCGTGGCCTGCAATACGGCCGCCAGGCGAAGTCCCGGGTGCATCTGGGGGTGGCGCACTATGCCGAGCAACTGGGCCGGCTGAACCTCGACCACGCGGGCGTAGGGCGCCTGGTGCATGCCTACCTGCCGCTGATCGAACGCTTCGATCCGGACTACATCACCGAGATGCGCGGCATCGCCGAGGGTGCGGAGATCGCTTTCGAGGACGTGGTGCTGCTGAACGCGCGCACCGAGATCCTGCAGCTGGCCGCGCGCCCGGAACTGCGGGCGAAGCTCCAGGACGACCTGGACGGCTGCACCGCCGTGGTGGCGATGCCGGATGCCACCGCCGGGAAGCGCCTGATCCATGCGCAGAACTGGGACTGGAAGGCGGAATGCGCCGACACCGCGGTGGTGCTGCATATCAGGCGCGAGGACGGGCCGGATATCCTGACCTTCACCGAGGCCGGCGCGCTGGCCCGGTCGGGGATGAATGCGGCAGGGATCGCCATCACCGCCAACTACCTGCAATCGGACCGCGACTACCGCGAGGTCGGGGTGCCGCTGGCGCTGATCCGCCGCAAGGTGCTGCAGCAGCAGCATCTGGCGCTGGCGATGCAGGCGGTGCACGGGACGGCGAAGTCCGCGTCCAACAACATGATCGTCAGCGGCAGCAACGCCGCCGGCGACGGCATCGCGATCGACTTCGAATGCGCGCCGGACGAGGCCTTCATGGTGCATCCGCAAGGCGGCCTGCTGGTGCACGCCAATCATTTCGTGAGCCCGGTGGCGCTCGGCAAGCTGCGCGACGTCGGGCTGGCCGGCACCCCCTGCTCGCTCTACCGCGACCTCAGGGTCCGCGACCTGCTGCTGCCTTCGGTCGGCGACATCGGGGCCGCCGAGGTGAAGGCGGCGCTGTTCGACGATTTCGCGTCGCCGTTCTCGGTGTGCCGGCCGCCGCGCCCGAACGCCGCCAACAACCTGTCGGCGACGGTGGCGATGGTGGTGATGCAGCCGTCGCTCGGGATCATGGAGGTGGCGCGGCTGCCGGCACTCAGCCGGTCGTTCACGACCTACCGGCTGACCCCGGACGGCAGCGCATTGCGCGCGGCCGCCGAATAGTCCGTCCGATCAGCCTTCCGCGGCCTGCGCGGGCGCCGCGACAGGCCGCCGGTTCCGGGCCGGCAGCAGCGGGTCGATCAGCTGTCCGGCGAGGCTCGGGGCGAGCTTCTGGTCGATCCCATAGACGCCCGGCCACTCCGTCGCCGGCACGTGGTAGGTGCCGAAGATCCGGTCCATCCACGGCAGCATCGAGGCATAGTTGCGGTCGCGGCGCGCATCGTTGGTGTGGTGCCAGTGGTGGAAGGCGGGCGTCGCGATCAGGTTTTCCAGCCAGCCGAAGCGCCAGCGCAGATTGGCGTGGATGAAATAGCCCCAGCAGCCGCCGATCAGCAGCACCAGCACCGGCACCGGGTCCAGCCGATCCTGGATCATCGGCTGGGCGAAGCCGAGCACGTACATCGGCACGAATCCGCATAATCGGGAAAACATCATGTCGATCGGGTGGGCCCGGGTGTTGACCAGCCAGTCCAGGTGCTCGGCGCTGTGGTGGATGGAATGGAACCGCCAGAGCAGCGGGATCTCATGGCTCCAGCGATGGCCCCAGTAGAAGCCGATCTCGCCGACCACCAGGGCGCCGGCGAGGCGCACACCGAACGGCAGGCCGGCCACCCAGGCGTGCAGACCGGCCGGAACGACACCGTGCAGGCTCCAGGCCAGGAACGTCATCGGCAGCACCAGCAGCAGCTTGGGCAGGATGCCGCTGAGGAAGTAATAGGCGAGGTCGGTGGCGATTCCGGCGCGCCAGACGGGCTGCCGGCGCAGCGCCGAAATCCGCTCCAGCGGGATGAAGACCAGCGCCAGCACCAGCAACCACGCGGCAAGCCGGGCGACGTCGACGGCCAGGGTGGGAATGTCCGGCAGCAGGTGGCGGAGGGTTTCCATGTCGGACGATGCTTCCGTACGAGGTCTGAAACGGTATCACGCCGGGCGGATCGGATGACGATCGGCCCGGCGTGACGAAGCGGCGTTCAGACTAGGATCGGGGCGGGTTCAAGCCGGGTTAAGATCCGGCCCGGACATGTCCCGATGGCAGTGGTCAGGCGGCCTTCCGGCGGCGGGCGGCGAACAAGCCGAGCAGACCGCCGCCGAGCAGCAGCAGGCTGGAGGGCTCCGGGACCACCTGGGTGACGGTGATGCCGTCCAGCGCCGCGAACGGCGGCAGGCTGCTGGATGGCGTGCCCTGGGCCATGAAGCCCAGGACCATGCTGGTCCCGGTGGCGAGGAAGGTGAGGGTCTGCGACATCCAGGGCGTGTACCAGGTGCTGGTGGACCCGGTGGACGGGGGCGCCATGACCACCGAGGTCTGCGGGGCGTCGTTCCCGGTGCCGACGCCATCGAAGGTGACCTTCCACCAATCCGTGGTGGCGCCGGTGAAGCCGCTCTGCTGGGCGGCGGCCTGCAGGAAGTTGACGTTGTAATACTGCCCGGAGATCAGGCCGGTCACCGTCTGGGTGATGGTGCCGGTGTTGAAGTTGCTGTCCTGCAGCAGGAAGTAATTTCCCGCCTGGCCGCTGGAGGCGAAGCTCCACATGCTGATGCCGTTGCCGACATTGGTGGTGGCGCCGGTCGGCGTGGTCGAGAACGAGTAGGTGGAGGTGGTCGACCAGCCCTGCAGCGTGGAACTGCCGTTGACCTGCTGCGAGCTGCTGCAGGCGACCGGGTTGCCGCTGACCAGGCAGGTCTCGAACGAGCCGTTGAGCAGGGTGGGGGCCGCCTGGGCCGACACCGCGAACGAGGCCACGGCAAGGGCGGCAACAGCGGTGCTGCGCAGGGGAGTGAAGATATTCATGAGGATTTCCAGCCTTTTGTCGAGCGGATTGTCGAGTAGCATAACAATACGTGGACAGAATGCAACGCACGTGCCAGGGAGCAATGCGCTGATAAGACTGTGTTAATTTTGTTAACTGTATTGAATTGTAAGTTTTACCGACAAAGCGGCGACGGCCACGCTGCACCCGTCGGAAGGATGCCCTTCGGCCACGCGTGACAACCCGCAGCCCTCTGGAAGGGATCGGGTGAACAGTCTTGAATAGTGTATGATCAGTCTGTTATGCGGCGGTGTGGAGCTTGCAGGGAAGGCGCCCGGCTGTGGCGACCTTGCTCAGCCGCCGGGGCGGCGGCGTACCAGCGCCAGTCCCAGCAGGCCACAGCCGAGCAGTGCGAGGCTCGCCGGTTCCGGGATTGTGACGCTGACCCCATCGAGCCCCGCGAAGGGCGGCTGGCCGGCCGGTGTTCCGACCGCCATGAAGCCCAGCACCTGGCTGGTGGCGGTCGCGACGAAACTCAGCGACTGGGCCATCCAGCCGACATAGCTCTGGGTCGCGTCGCTCATCAGGTCGGAATTCTTGGTCACGCCGCCGAAGCTGACCTGCCAGTAATCCGTGGTCGCGCCGCTGTAGCCGCTCTGCTGCGCGGCCGCCTGGAAGAACCCGACGTTGTACGTGGTGCCGACGATCAGGCCGGTGATCGTCTGCGTCAGGGTGCCGACCAAGTATCCGCCGTCCTGCAGCAGGAAGTTGCCGCCGTCCGGGCTGGTCGAGGGGAACGCCCACATCTTGATGCCGTTGCCGACATCGACCGTCGCCTGCCCCGGCAGCACCAGGAAGGAGTAGTTGGAGGTCGTGGTCCAGCCATAGAGATTGGTGTTGTTCACCAGTTCGGACGCGCTGCAGGCAACCGCGACGCCGGCGGACGCGCAGCTGTCGAACGACCCGTTGGTGACGAGGTTGACCGCAGCCTTCGCCGGCGTTCCAAGCGCCGTCAGCGCCAGCGCCGTGGCAACGAATGCGGCGGAGCCATGCAGGGAGTCGAACAGCCTCATCGGATCTACAACCTCGTGTCGTCTCTAGCTTCGAGGCTGTTAGAGCAATCGACGTGCCACTCCATAACCCATTGACGTCACAGCCAACATCATCGCGTTTTTTGTTAATTCGGCTTAACAATCGTAAGGTTTGCCGACAGCTTCGGCCGACCGAGAGGACGGTGGTTCAGGTCCGCCGCACCAGCGCCAGTCCGAGTCCGGCGCCGACCAGCATTCCGCCCGACAGCCGGTTGCGCAGCCGCCCCCGCGCGGCCAGCAGGAAGCGCGCGCGCCCGGCGGCCACCGCCCAGGCGCCATCCAGCAGCACCGCCAGCGCCACGAAGGTCGCGGACAGCAGGGCAAGCTGGCTGCCCAGCCCCTGCCCCGCGCTGATGAACTGCGGGAAGAAGGCGCCGTAGAACAGCAGCGTCTTGGGGTTGGCCAGCGACACCAGCAGCCCGCGGGCAAAGATCCGCCGCGGCGAGCGCGGTTGCGGCGCGACGCGGCTGAGGTCCACCGGCGGCGCGCGCCATTGCCGGATGCCGAGCCACAGCAGGTAGCACACGCCGATCCAGCGCACCGCCTCGAACCAGTGCCCGAGTTCGGCCAGTGCCGCCGTCATGCCGAGTGCGGTGACCGCAAGCTGCAGCAGCATCGCCGTGCTGGTGCCGGCAACGGTCAGCAGGCCGAAACCGGTGCCGTAGGCGATGCTGTTGGCGACGATCAGCGCGACGTTGGGACCAGGGATCAGCATCAGCACGGTGACCGCCAGGACGAATGCCAGATAAAGCTGCGGATCGATCATCGCGCGGACTCCGAGGTTCCGGGGCCGCCCATTCTGGACGTTTGCGAAATCGGCGGCTAGCTTTCCCGCCGCAGGAGAAAAAACATGGACATGGAACAGGTGGTCGAGACCCCGGCGTTGCAGCGCGCCCGGGTGGAGTTGGCGGCGGCTTTGCGCTGGGCTTCGCGGCTCGGCATGCAATCCGGCGTCTGCAATCATTTCAGCGCCAACGCGCCCGGGCGCCCGGACCTGATGCTGATCAACCCGGAGGGCTATTTCTGGGCCGAGGTGACGCCGCGCAGCCTGGTGCTGGCGAAGCATGACGGCACCGTCGTCTCGGACAATGGCAACACCGTCGAGCTGACCGCGTTCTGCATCCACGCGCCGATCCACCGGCTGCTGCCGCACGCCAATGCCGTGTTCCACACCCACATGACCCATGCGACCGCGGTCTGCTCGCAGGAGAACGGCGTGGTCGAGCCGAGCTATCTGTCCTCGCTCGAATTCCACAAGCGCATCGCCTATGACCGCGACTTCGCCGGCGCCGCCGTGACCGTGGCCGAGGGCGAGCGGCTGGCCGGCCTGCTCGCCGACAACGTGGTGCTGATGATGGAGAACCACGGCCCGCTGGTGGTCGGCGACAGCATCGGCAGCGCGCTGCTGCGGCTGATCTACCTGGAGGATGCCTGCCAAATCCAGCTGCTCGCCCAGGCGGGCGGCGGCAAGATGAAGCGCGTCCGGCCGGAGCTGATCAAGCAGGAGCCCGACAACCCCGAGATGTACCGCGCCTATGGCGACAAGCTGATCACCGCGGTGATCCGCACCCTGTCCCGCGAGGACCCCGATTTCCTGAACTGACCATCCTACCCGGCCCACTGATCGGCCCGCTGACCGCAACGAGGAAACGACAAGATGAAACTGGCCTATTTCGACGACTACAAGCTGGGCGTGGTGGTCGGCGACCGCATCGTCGATGTCTCGGCGGTGGTGAAGGACATCCCGCATGTCGGCCCCGGCGACCTGATGAGCGGCCTGATCGCCCGCTTCGACGAATACCGTCCGCGCCTTGAGAAGGCCGCCGCCGCAGGCACCGGCGTTGCGGTGGGTTCGGTCAAGCTGCGGCCGCCGCTGCCGAAGCCCGGCAACATCGTCTGCATGGCGGTGAACTACATGGAAGACGGCACCCGCACCGAGCCGGCGCCGATCAACGCCTTCCACAAGGCGCCGACCGCGATCATCGGGCCGGGCGACACCATGGTGCTGCCGGACGTGCCGGCGACGATCTTCGAGGGCGAGGCGGAAATGGCCGTGGTGATCGGCAAGCGCGCCACCCGCGTCTCCGCCGCCGACGCAATGAACCACGTGTTCGGCTACATCAACTTCATCGACGGATCGGCGCGCGGCCTGTTGCCGGCGGGAAACTCGTTCTTCCAGATGAAGTCGCGCGACACCTTCGCGCCGATCGGGCCGTATCTGGTCACCGCCGACGAAATTGCCGATCCGCAGAACCTGGCCGTCAAGCTATGGGTCAACGGCACGGTGAAGCAGAATTTCAACACCAGCGACATGGCGCACAAGATCCCGCGCTGCATCGAGTGGGCCAGCTCCATTCACACGCTGGAGCCGGGCGACATCCTGGCCACCGGCACCAACCATCGCGGCCTCAGCAGCTTCCAGGACGGCGACACGATCGAGCTGGAGACCGCGGGGCTCGGCAAGCTGCGCATCCAGGTGAAGGATGAGCACAAGCGCAGCTGGGCGCGCGAGACCCGGCTGGACCGGCAGCAGGCGGGGCACAAGAACGACATCACCCCGCAGCTGACCGGCAAATACGCCGCCGCAAAGTAATGCCGGAACAAGCCCGCCAGCGCATCCTGGTGCTGACCGGGGCCAGCCGTGGCATCGGCCACGCCACGGCGCGCCTGTTCAGTTCGCAGGGCTGGCGGGTGATCACCGTCTCGCGCCAGGCCTTCTCCCCCCGCTGCCCCTGGGCGGCGGGCCCGCAAGACCATCTGCAACTCGACCTCGGCGACATCGCGGCGTTGCCGGAAGGCATCGCCGAAATGCGCGACCGCCTACCGGACGGCAAACTCGACGCGCTGGTCAACAACGCGGCCATTTCGCCGAAGCGCACGCCCGGCACCGGCAATCCGAAACTCGGCGTGCTGGACAGCGACCCCACCACCTGGGCGAAGGTGTTCAACGTCAACCTGTTCGCGGTGGCGTTCCTGGCGAAAGAACTCGTTCACCATATTTCGGCGGCGAAAGGCTCGATTGTCAACGTGACCTCGATCGCCGGCACGCGGGTGCATCCCTATGCCGGCGTCGCCTATGCCGCCTCGAAAGCCGGGCTGGCCACCCTCACCCGCGAAATGGCCGCCGAATTCGCGCCGCTGGGCGTGCGGGTGAACGCCATCTCCCCCGGCGAGATCGACACCGCGATCCTCTCCCCCGGCACCGCCGCCTTCGCCGAGCGCGAGGTGCCGATGGTGCGCCTGGGCCGCACCGAGGAAGTCGCTGCGGCGATTCACTTCCTGTGCAGCGATGCGGCAAGTTACGTGACGGGCGCCGAGTTGCACGTGAACGGCGGGCAGCACGTCTAGCCCCATCTTCGGGATTCCAGCGATGACCACATACACGTGGCTCGGCGCGACCGCGCCCTGGACATCCACGAGCTTCTGGACGGTCAACGACATCGCTACGGGGGGCGTTCCCGGCGCAGCGGATACCGCGATCATCGCGGCTTCCGGGGCAATTACGATTTCCATCGGCACGGTGGCCGCAGGCATTGTGACGATCACCGACCCGGATGCCACGTTGAGCGTCGCCACCAGCCTCATTGTTGGCAGCCAGGTCTCGAGCGGAGGAGTGAGCAACGCCGGCACGATCTTGGTCGCAGCCGGCGGATCGCTCGCGATTGGCGGCAACGCTTCAGGGTTTTTCAGTAACACCGGGGTGATCCAGCTAGCCAGCGGCGCCCGGTTGGTCATATCCGCACCGATGACGACGGCGTCGCTCGGGGCGGTGCAGAACAGCGGCGGCACGGTCGAATTGCTCCAGGTCAATAATGTGAATGCGACCTTGTCGTCTGCGGCCTATGGCAACCTGAGCCTTGGATCGGTCACCGGTGGGACCATCCGCAACGATGGCGGGACCCTGACGATCCTCGGCGGCGGAATTTTCCAAGGCGAGACACTGGACGGCGTGACCTTCCAGGGAATCCTGGAGCCGCAGGGAATAGTCGCGATCGCGGATGGCCTGATCGTTCAATCCCTCAGCGGCGGATCACCCGGCATCATCGCAATGGGAACTTCCGACAACAGCTCACTCAGCTTCGTCAACTCCCAGGTGCTCGACAATGTCCTGATCGGCGTGTCCGAGTTGGAAGAGCTTACCTCACCTGGTCAGCAGCCATACCGGTTTTCGATCAACGGCAATACCACGCTGACGCTCGGGTCCGGTTCGGTAATGCACGCCACCGCGAACCCCACCCCGATCCCTTGGTTCGAAAACATCACCAACTACGGCGTATTGCTGCAGGGAACCGCCCTGATAGCGGACGGGTCGATCGACAACACCGGTCGTCTGAAAATATCGACCAATGCGTTCAGCAATAATGGCACGCTCGACAATCTGGGTGGCAGCATCCTGATCAGCGGCAGCACGGTCTCAAACGCCGGCATCATCACCGCCGCCGGAGGAAGCGTCTCCATCCAGCACGCCATCACCGGGACCGGGCTGCTGGGCATCGCCTTTGGCGGTACGATGTCCCTGGGCGGCAGCTACGATCACGAAACTTTCGGCTTCGTCGGCGACGGCAAGCTCGTGCTGTCGTTCGTCGGCGGCACCAACGGCGTGGTCGGGTTCAATCCCGGCGACACAATCGAACTGCTCAGCACCCCGGCCAGCGTGACATTTACGAACGCCACGCTGGCGATCAACAGCGGGGCGCAGACCCTCGCAAATTTCATCATGCCTGGCGTTCCGGCGAACGCGCAGTTCCACGCGACAACCGATGGCAACAGCAACACCTTCATCACCGAGACCATTCCATGCTTCGCCGCTGGCACTCGCATCCGTACTGTGGGCGGCGAGGTTGCTGTCGAGGACCTGCGCCCCGGCATGTCGGTCGTCTCTGCCTTCGGCGGCAGCGTCCAGGTGCAATGGATCGGCCGACGGGACATCGAATGCCATCGGCATCTTCACCGGCAGAACGTCTGGCCGGTTCGGGTGCGCACCGACGCGTTCGGACCGGGCTTGCCGGCGCGGGACCTGTGGCTCAGCCCGGATCACGCGATCTATATCGATGGTGTGTTGATCCCGGTGAGCCTTTTGCAGAATGGTATAACCATCGTGCAGCAACAGACGGCGCAGATTACCTATTTCCACGTGGAACTGCCCGCCCACGACGTGATCCTCGCCGAAGGCCTGCCGGCGGAATCCTATCTCGACACCGGCAACCGCGCGTCGTTCGAAAATGGCGGCCCGCACCGCTGGCAACCGCCGCATGTCGGCTGGCACGTGTGGGACGAGCAAGCTTGCGCCGAGTTGGTGCTCGCAGGCCCCCGCCTCGATGCCGTGCGAGCCCGTCTCGGCGTCGCAGGCGCACGGGCGGCATGACGGGCGTGCTGGCGTCCTTCCGGTTGCGGGCGTAGCGTTCCCGAACGGCCGCGTGGCCGCTGTCGGCGGCTTTCGATGGAACCCTTCAATGACTTCGGCCATCTTCCTGATCCTGGCGGCGGCGATGTATGCGGCGGCGACCGGGCGCCGCACCGGCGGCCTCGCATTGTTCGGCGCGGCGGCGGTGTTGGGGTTGCTGTGGTTCAACCATCATCTCACCGATGCCCTCGCGCTGGACTTCTAGATGGTGAGGATCGTCAACGCGCTGGCGCTGCTCGGGATCGCCGGCGTGCTTGCGGTGGCCTATGCGTTTCAGCTGGCGTTGGGCGAACTGCCCTGCCCGCTTTGCCTGCTGCAACGCGTCGCGTTCTGTGCCGTCGCATTCGGTTTTCTGCTGAACGTGCGATTCGGACCGCGCGCGTCGCATTACGGGATCGTGCTGCTCGGGGCATTGTTCGGAATGGCGACATCGGGACGTCAGGTGCTGCTGCATGTGGCCCCGGGAACCGGCGCCTACGGGTCCCCCTTTCTCGGACTGCATTTCTATAGCTGGGCATTCGTGCTGTTCGCGGCGATCGTGTTGGCGGTGGCGGGATTGCTGCTGCTGCAGCGCTCGGACGATGTCGGGCTGGCGATGCCGGCCGGCGCGTTGCCGCGGCTGGCGATCGCCAGCGCAATCTTCCTCACTCTGGCCAACGCGGTGACCACGTTCGTCCAATGCGGGCCGATCGAGTGCGAGGACAATCCGGTGCGTTACTGGCTCGCAGATCAGCTCAGGTAGAACACCCAGCGGCTGGTTTATTTCGCATCGGCGGCTGTAACCTTTCGGTCGCGCGACCGGAACCTTGATCCGGAACCTGGCAACGTCTGCCAGGATTTTTTGCAGCTTCAGGAGATCGCCATGCGTTTCAAGACGATGATGACCGCCGCCATGATGACGCTGTGCCTGTCCGGTGGCATTGCGGCACCTGCCTTCGCCGCGACCGAGGCGACATTCACCCAGCAGGCGTTTGCCGCCACCCAGAAGGAAGGCAAGCCGATCCTGGTCTATATCTCCGCCACCTGGTGCCCGACCTGCGCCAAGCAGAAGCCGATCCTGAGCGCGCTCGAGAAGCAGCCGGCGTTCAAGGACCTGGTCGTCTACCATGTCGATTTCGACTCGCAAAAGGATGTGGTGCGGGCCATGGGCGCACAGATGCAGAGCACCCTGGTGGTGTTCCACGGAGCCGCTGAGAAAGGCCGCTCGACCGGCGACACCAATGCCGATTCCATCGGCAAGCTGCTGGCGAAGGCGAACGGCTAGGGTCCGCTCGCCGAACCCGGCATGGACCTGCCGCTGGGGAGCATCGGGTTCGGCTTCGTCGCGGGCATGCTGTCGACGCTGTCGCCATGCGTGTTGCCGCTGCTGCCGCTGATGCTCGGGCCGGCCCTGGCCGCCCACCGCTTCGGGATGCTGGCGCTGGCGGCGGGGCTGGTCCTGTCATTCGTGGGGATCGGCCTGTTCGTCGCCACAGTGGGCTTCGCGGTCGGGCTCGACGGCGACCTGTTCCGCGGCATCTCGGCCGTGCTGCTGGCCATCGTCGGGGTCGTGCTGCTGAGCGGCGGGCTGCAGCAGCGCTTCGCGATGGCCACCGGCGGAGTGAGCGACGCCGGAAGCCGGCTGATCGCGCGCATCACCCCCAGCGGCCTGCAAGGGCAGTTCGTGCTGGGGGTCCTGCTGGGCGCCGTATGGAGCCCGTGCGTCGGGCCCACGCTCGGCGCCGCGTCCATCCTCGCGGCCCAGGGCCGGGACCTCGCCAGCGTGGCCGCGGTGATGGTGGCCTTCGGGCTCGGCACCGCCGTGCCGCTGCTGGTGATCGGGTCGCTGTCCCGCACGGCGATGCTGCGGTGGCGCGGCCGGATGATGAGCGCCGGCAAGACCGGGAAGCTGCTGCTCGGCGGCAGCGCCCTGGCCGTCGCCGCCTTGATCCTGACCGGCGCCGACCGCGCGGTGGAGACGGCGCTGGTGTCCGCGTCACCCGCCTGGCTGACCGATCTCACGACGCGATTCTGAGCCATGCCGCGCGTCGCCGCCGCCGTCGCCGAGCCGCCGCCGGGCACATCCGATCCACAGCAATGGTCCGCCCTGATGGCGCTCGCGCAACGCGGGGACGTGCGCGCCTATCACCGGCTGCTGCTGGGCATCGCGCCTTATCTGCGGGCGATCGCCAGCCGCGCGCACCGCAACGCCAGCGACGCCGAGGACACGGTGCAGGACATCCTGCTGACCCTGCATTCCGTTCGCCACACCTACGATCCGTCGCGCCCGTTCAAGCCCTGGCTCGCCGGCATCGCACGGCATCGCGTCATCGACCGGCTTGGAGCGCAGGGCCGGGTCATGGCGCGGGAGGTGATGCTGGAGACCAAGCATGAAGCCTTCGCGGCTCCCGATGGCGGCCTGGAGCTGAACCTCGAAAAGCGGGCGATGGATGCCGGGATGCGCGCCCTTCCGGTGGGGCAGCGCCAGGCGGTCACGCTGCTGAAGCTGGAGGAGATGTCGTTGAAGGAAGCCGCCGCGCGGACCGGCCTGTCGGTCGCATCGCTCAAGGTTTCCAGCCATCGCGGCATCAAGGCGCTGCGGCGGCTGCTGGGACAGGAAGACAAACTTTGATGATGGAAACCACCGAACTCATGCAGCGACTGGCCGCCGAAGCGCGACCGGTGCGGGTCATGCACCGCCCGCTGCTGCGGGCGGGTTGCTGGCTGGTCATCGCTGCCGCCCTCATTGTGCTCCTTGCGGTCGGGCACGGGGTTAGGCCGGATATCGCGGAAAGGATCGGCGATCCGTCCTTTGTCGTGTGCACCGCGGCGTCCCTGCTCACCGGGGCGCTGGCCGCGATCGGCTGCCTGGTTGCGAGTCTGCCCGACCGCTCGCGGACATGGCTGCTGCTGCCGCTGCCGCCGCTGGCGGCTTGGGTCGCGAGCATCGGCTATGGCTGCCTGACCGATTGGGTGAGCTTCGATGCGGACGGCGTGCGGGTTGGCGAGGCGCTGCGCTGCCTCGCCACGCTGCTGCTGGTCAGCCTGCCCCTGTCGGCGGCGATCTTCGTCATGCTGCGCCACGCGGCGCGTCTGCGGCCGACGCTGGTGACGATGACCGCGGGGCTGGCGGTGGCCGGGATGACGGCGACCGCCATGTCGCTGCTGCATCAGGTCGACGCGTCGATCATGATCCTTCTGTGGAACATCGGCATGGCCGGGCTGATCGTCGCGATCGAGAGCGTGCTTGGGCGGCGCATCCTGGCGAGGATGCAGGTTACGGCGCTGCGGTGAACCCGGCCGCCGCCGTCAGGCCGAGGTATCGACCGGCGCGATCTCGCGCGGCAGGCCCTCGCGGTAGCTGCGTAGTTGGCGTCCGGCAGATGCGCGTGCGGCACGGTGCAGCCGGCGTAGCTGCCGTCCGCCTCGTGGTACAGGCGCGCGGTGCTCGCTCCAGGCTGCCCCAGACGGCGCCCTGCTGGTGGTAGTGGAACTGCATGGCGCGGCGGCGCAGGTCGGATTTGTTCGGCGCGGTGAAGTGGTGCAGCAGCGAGTGGAACAGCAGGGCGTCGCCGGGCTGCATCTCGATGGCGATCGCGCTCGCGCGCGCGGGTCTCCGCCGGGCACGATCCGGCAGCGGTTGAAGTCGTTCTCGTGGACATGCGGCACCGCGCCGATCGAGATGCGAGCCCGGCGACCAGTTCCATGCAGCCGTTCATGCTTCAGCGCCGGGTCCAGCGCGATCCAGACGCCGACGATCAGCGCCGGGATCGGTCAGGCGGAAATAGACGCGTCCTGGTGCCACGGCTTCTCCGAGCCGATCCGCGGCGGCTTGACCAGCGCCATCTCCTGGAACAGCACGCGGCCGGCGCCGAGCAGCTGGTCCAGCACCGCGTGCAGCCGCCGGCTCATTGCGGCCGCCTTCAGCGCCGGGGCATCCTCCACGAAATCCATGTATTTGCGGATCCGCAGTTCGCGCTCGGCGCCGTCTAGCGTCGGCGCGGTCGACGCCCGCTCTCGAACATCAGCTTGGTCTCGCGGCAGGGCCATGCGGCCGGTGGCGAGGCCGGCCAGCGCCTCGATGCACGCCGTCGACATTGCGCGGGCCGAGCAGGCCGCGCAGGACCATGTAGCCGTCGCGGCGATAGGGCGCGATCTCTGCGGCGCTCGAGCAGACCCTGGTATCGGCGACAGAGGCGACGTCCATGGCGGCTTCCTCCCTATTTACAGGGAGTTTAGCGCCTTCCCGCCGCTTCGATCTTGCCCCGCCTGCGCAGCCCTGCTGCCCCGCTTCGCAACCGCGAGCCTGGATCGCAACGCATCCAGCCGCATGCCGCCCTCCTCCATCGTCGCCCCCGGCCTGTCCAACGAGCGGCAGCCGCCAAGTGCCATCGTGCTGACCTCGCATCCCGGCCAACGACGCCGCCCGCGCGCTGCCGATCGCCTGGGGGGCGCCGGACGCCGCCAGCCGCGGGCCGGTGGTGGCGACGCTGCACGATCCAACGGCGGCCGCAACGCCATCGGCACGCATGCCGGCGCCTATTCGCTGTATCGCGCGCTGGCGGTCGCCGCCGGGCAGCTCGACGCCGGATCACCGGCCGGACCTCACCAACACCGCGCCCGCGATGCCGATCGGGCCATTTCCGCAATGGTTCGACCCGGACCGGATCGTCTCGCTCGATCCCGTGGGGGCACATGACCGCGCGAGGTGTTCGCCGCCGAGATCGCGGCCGGCTGGGACATCCGGCCGACCATCGCGGTGACCCGCGCGCACATCAACATGCCGGAGATCGCGAGGCGCTGCGCAGCCGGCCGGCTGCGCGCCGACCCGCTGATCGCTGTCCGCCAGCCGGCGACGTGCGCGTGACCAAGGTGGCGATCGAGCCGGTCTGGTGGCTGCCGGGCGTCGCGCGGCGCTTCGGCATCTGCACCGACCGATCTGCGGCGCGGGCTGTTCGAGCAGACCGGCGGCATGTTCCCCGAACTCGTCACCCGCCCCGACCTCGACGTGTTCCTGCCGCCGATCGGCGGGATGACGGTCTACCTGTTCGGCGACCCGGCCAAGCTCGGCCGGCCGGAGACGCAGGATCGCCTGCCGGGTCCATGACGAGTGCAACGGCTCGGACGTGTTCGGCTCCGACATCTGCACCTGCCGCCCCTATCTCGCGCACGGCATCGAGGTCTGCA
This sequence comes from uncultured Alphaproteobacteria bacterium, assembly GCA_963819305.1. Taxonomy (GTDB): domain Bacteria; phylum Pseudomonadota; class Alphaproteobacteria; order Acetobacterales; family Acetobacteraceae; genus CAVTKE01. The sequence continues at coordinate 401,886 of CAWFVP010000009.1, read as the reverse complement.
TCGAGACGGCGCAGCAGGGCGGCGTCGGCGTGATCGTCTACAACCGCAAGGAAGGCCGCGCGCTCGGCGAGGTGACCAAGTTCCTGGTCTACAACGCGCGCAAGCGCCAGGAGGGCGGCGACCGGGCGGAGACCTATTTCCAGCGCACCGAATGCGTGGCGGGCGTCCCCGACATGCGCTTCCAGGAACTGATGCCCGACGTGCTGCACTGGCTCGGCATCACCCGCATCGACCGCCTGGTGTCGATGAGCAACATGAAATACGCGCCGATCGTCGGCCAGCGGCATCGAGGTGGTCGAGCGCGTGGCGATCCCCGACGAGCTGATCCCGGCCGATGCGCGGCGTGGAGATGGATGCCAAGAAGGCCGCCGGCTATTTCTCCGACGAGCGTGCCGGATGCCGAGCGAACTGAGCCTGCCGAAGGGCCGGGGCCTGCAGGAATGAACGACACCCCGACCGCGTCTGCCGCGCGGATGACGGTCGGCTCGATCATCCGCTGGTCCAGCACAAGCTGACGCTGCTGCGCGACCGCGAGCACCTCGACCGCCGGCTTCCGCCGCATCGCGCGCGAGATCAGCCTGCTGATGGCCTATGAGGTGACCCGCGGGCTGCCGCTCGAGATGGTCCAGATCGAGACGCCGCTGGAGACCATGCAGGCGCCGCAGCTGGCCGGCAAGAAGCTGTGCTTCGTGTCCGATCCTGCGCGCCGGCAACGGCATCCTCGACGGCATGCTGGACCTGGTGCCCTCGCGCGCGGGTCGGCCATATCGGCCTGTACCGCGATCCGCACACGCTGGTGCCGGTGGAATACTACCTGAAGCTGCCGGACGACATCGGCGAGCGGCTGGTCGTCGTGGTCGACCCGATGCTGGCGACCGGCCACTCGGCCGCCGCCGCGGTCGGACCGGCTGAAGCAGGCGGGCGCCACGCAGATCCGCTTCGTCTGCCTGCTCGCGGCGCCCGAGGGCCTGGCCGCGTTCCATGCCGAGCACCCCGATGTGCAGGTCTTCACCTGCGCGATCGACCGCGGGCTGGATGAACACGGCTATATCCGGCCCGGGCTGGGCGACGCCGGCGACCGGCTGTATGGCACCAAGTAGCGGCATGAGGGCCCTCGTGGTCATGCTGCCGCTGGCGCTCGCCGCCTGCGTCGGGCCCGTTCCCGGCAGTCCGGAAGCCTGCGCGTTGCAGAAGGTGTCGGAAGCGGCGGTCAGCTTCGACCGGAACTGGCCGATCGTCGACGTCACCCTCGACGGCTCGCCGGTCCGCATGGTGGTCGATACCGGCGCCACCAACCTGATGTTGACCGAGGCCGCGGCAAAACGGATCGGCACACAGACCGACTGGAACGCGCCGATGCTGGTGTCCGGGGTTTCCGGCTACCTGCGCATGTATGAGGGCCGCGTCAAACACCTGGCGGTCGGCGACGCGCAGGCGGAAGACCAGCATTTCGTCATCACCCCGGTAACCCTCACCTCCACGACCGACCGGCCGGTGGATGGCCTCCTCGGCGGCGAATTCCTGTCGAAATTCGATGTCGACCTGGACCTGCCGCACGCCCGCATGACGCTGTACCGCGGCCGCGCCTGCCCCGCCGGCACGCCGCCCTGGCAGGAACCGTACACCGCCCTGGCCAGCCCGGCAGTCTGGCTGCCGACCCAGAAGCGCGTGTTCCTGAATGTCACCCTGGACAGCTACCGCTTCACGGCAATGTTGGATTCGGGCGCGCAGAACACGATGGTGACGGAGTCCACGGCAACCGCCGCCGGCACCGGGGCGGCGGCGCTGTCGGGCGATCGCACGGTGAACGTGCGCGGGGTGACGCCCGACATCCATGTCGCGCATGTCCATAAATTCGACCAGCTGGCAATCGGCCGCGAGGCCTTCAGAAACGTCACGCTGGCGATCGGCAAGGATATCAATTCCGCAACCGGCGCGCTGATCGGCGCCGACTATCTGCGGCATCACCGGGTATGGATCTCCTACGCCTCACAGAAGATGTTCGTCGGCGCCACGGATATGCCGCGGGCCGTGGCGGCCACGCAGCTGGCCGATCCGCGAACAGCCGGCGCAAGCCCCGCCGGGAAATAGCCGCCTCCCCTCACGCCTCCTTGGCCGGCCGCGCCGCCAGTGCCACCACCGCGCGCTGCAGCGCCGCGCGAACCCGTCCGGCATTGGCGGCGTCGATCTTCGCGAGATCGAGATGCAGGTCGAGCCCGTCTTCGTGTTCGTGCAGTTCCGCCGCCGGCATGGCGTCGGCCATGCGGTCGAGCACGTAAGGCACCAACGGCTCGGCGAAACCCTTCATGGTGATCGGTGGCAGCGGGTGGGCGATCGCGATGTCCTTGACCAGCGCGAAGGTCTCCGCACTCATGGCGATGCTGCCGGGTTCGGCGATCGACTGCAGCCGGGCGGCGAGGTTCGCCTCGGCGCCGATGATGGTGTAGTCCATCCGGTCGCTGCTGCCGAAATTGCCGACGTTGCAATAGCCGGTGTTGATGCCCATCCGCACCTGGAACGGGCGGAGGATGCCGCGGTCCAGCCATAACACGGTCAATTCGGCCAGCCGCTGGCGCATCGCCACCGCCATCCGCAGGCAGGCCCGCGCGTCTTCCGCCTCGCCCTTCGTTTCCGGATCGCCGAAGAAGATCAGCATGGCGTCGCCGAAGAACTTGTCCACGGTGCCGCCATGCGCGAGCGCGATGTGCGACATCTCGTCGAGATACTCGTTGAGCAGCGCGGTCAGGTCCTCGGGCTGCAGGCGTTCGGTGGTCGAGGTGAAATCCTTGATATCGGAGAAGAAGATCGTCAGCTTCTTGCGCTTGGTGTGGATGGTGGTGTCGAGCTCGCCGCTGAAGATGCTGCGGTACACATGCGGCGACAGATAGCGCGAGATCTTCAGCGAGACGTCGGCCAGGAAATTGTTGGCGCTTTCGAGGTCGCCGTTGACCTTGCGGATCGCCGCCGTCTGGTGGCGCTGCAGCAGGATGAAGGCAATCCCGGCCGCAGCGCCAACGCTGAAATAGATCAGCAGATAGCGGAACGAGAACAGGTTGGTCGCCAGCGGCAGGGCGACGGTGATCTCCTGGATGGCCCGCACGTCGCCGACTTTCCAATCATGCTTCGGGCTTTCGGGATGGCTGTTGTGGCAGCTGACGCAGGCACCGCCCATGATCACCGGGGTGATCATGCGGACGCGGCCGGTGAAGCCCGTATAGGTTGAATTGAAAATCGGGCCGGCGGTCGGATCCTGCCGCAGCCGCAGCAGCGCGTCGCGCTCGAACTCATCCAGCGGGTGCGGGGCCCGATTGGCGAACGGGTAGTCGGAGACGAAGCGATAGCCGATGTCGCTTCGGCCGTTCGCCTGGATCAGGCGGCCGAGTTCGAGCGACAGCGTCGCCGGCAGCGGGATTGCCCCGGGCGTGGATTGGTAGGTGTGCAGCACCTGCGTGGAGCCCGGATTGTCCAGGACGCGGCCGACGACGTCGCTGGCGTAATAGTTGCGGATGCTGGTGAGCGCGTCGTCAAGGTCCCGCGCCTGTCGCCGCAGCGTCACCTCGGTCATGTCCCGCAGATCGAGATAGACCGCGACCGGCAGGCCGGCGAGCATGAGCAGTACCGTCAGCAGCACGCCGGCGCTGAGAAGCCGTGACCGGTTCAGAGTTGCCTCCATCTGATCGCCGGGCCGCCACGAACGGACCCGGGGCCGTATCGTTTCAAACGAGACGATACCGCAAACGCGATCACGGATCAGCCCCAATGCGAGCTTATCGCCCGGAGGCTCGGATGGTGGCTGTGGCCTGCGTCACGGCGGCGGAGGGAGGTCGCCCCCGATGGCTATTTCGCGCGCGGGTCGAGTGCGTCGCGCAGGCCGTCGCCGACCAGGTTGAACGACAGCACGGCGAGGAAGATGGCGGCGCCGGGGAAGATCGCGAGCCAGGGCGCCTGGGTGAGGAAACGCTGCGCCGAGTTCAGCATGCTGCCCCAGGACGGCGCCGGCGGCTGCTGGCCGAGACCCAGGAAGGATAGCGCGGCCTCGGCCATGATGGCGCCGGCGATGGCCAGCGTCGCCTGCACCATCAACGGCGGCACGATGTTCGGCAGCACGTGCCGCACCGCCACCCGCCACGGCGGATTGCCGAGCGCCCTCGCCGCCTCGACATAGTCGTTGGTGGCGGCGTCCATGCGTGGCGCCGCGGGAGACCCGCATGAACACCGGCGCTGCGGTGACGCCGATGGCGATCATGGCGTTCTCCAGGCTCGGCCCGAGGAACGCCGCCAGCGCGATCGCCAGGATCAGGAACGGGCAGGCCAGCATGGCATCGACGATCCGGCCGATGATGGCGTCCGTGGTGCCGCCCGCGAAGCCCGCGAGCAGCCCGACCGGCACGCCGATGCTGGCGGCGATGGTGACCGAGATGACGCCCGCCAGCAGCGACGCGCGGGCGCCGAAGATGACCCGGCTGAGCACGTCGCGGCCGTTCTCGTCGGTACCCATCCAGTGCAGCCAGGCTCGGCGCCTTGCGGATCAGCGTCCAGCTGGTCTTCACCGGGTCGTCCGGCGACGAGCAGCGGCGCCAAGGCCGCGACGATGAACGAAGGCCAGCACGACGACCAGCCCGATCACCGCCGCCGGGCGCGAGCAGAACCGGCGCCAGGCCAGTGCGGCCGGGGCTGGGCATCGCCACCCGCGGCGGCACCGGCGGTCACCACCGGTGCGAGTGCGGTCGGCGCTCATGCCGCGCGCAGCCGCGGGTTGATCAGCACATACAGCACGTCGGCCAGCAGGTTCAGCGAGGATGTAGACCGTCGCCGTCACCAGCACGACGCCCTGGACCACCGGATAGTCGCGGTTGAACACCGCATCGACGATCAGCTTGCCGAAGCCCGGGATGCTGAAGATCTGCTCGGTCAGCACCGCGCCCGACAGCAGGCGCGCCGAGTTCCAGCGCGCCCAGCGTCACCACCGGCACCAGCGCGTTGCGCAGCGCGTGGCGCAGGATGACGCGGAATTCCGCCAGGCCCTTGGCGCGGGCGGTGCGGACATAGTCCTGCTCCATCGCCGTCAGCATGGCGCGAGCGGGTGTGGCGCATCAGCAGCGCCGCCAGCGCGTTGCCGAGCACGAAGGCCGGCATGATCGTGGTGGCGAGGCTCTGCCGCCAATCCTCGAACGGCGAGACGTAGCCCGACGGCGGCAGCCAGCCGAGATCGACCGAGATCAGCAGGATGAGCATGATGCCCAGCCAGAATTTCGGCGTCGACAATCCGGCCAGGCCGACGCCGTTGGCCAGGTAGTCGCAGCACGGTGTTCTTCTTCACCGCCGACAGGATGCCCATCGGCACGCCGATGCAGACCGAGATCACGAACGCCATGGCGGCAAGTTGCGCCGTCACCGGCAGCTTCTGCAGCACCAGCTGCGCCACCGGTTGCCTGATCCGCCAGGAGAAGCCGAGGTCGCCGTGCAGGACGTTGCCAATCCAGTGGAAATACTGGATCGGCAACGGGCGGTCGAGCCAAAGTTCGGCGCGGATCTGCGCCAGCACCGTGGGGTCGCGCTCCTCGCCGGCCAGCACCAGGGCGGGGTCGCCGGGCATCAGCTGCTGCAGGCAGAACACCAGGATGCTGACCAGCAGCAAGGTCGGCACCACCTGCAGAAGCCGCGTGCTCAGATGACCCTTCAATTCAGCAAACCTCCTGTCTTGATCGGCGCTTTCCTCATTTCGCCATGCTCAGGCCCTGCAGCCGGATCATCGCGTCCGGTACCGGCCGGAAGCCCACGACGCCGGTCTTCATCGCGGTGATCGACTTGGTGGTATAGAGATACATCAGCGGCACGTCCGCGATCTCCTTCGCCGAGACCTTGCCGTACAGCGCCCGGCGGGCGGGGATGTCGGTCACGGCGCGCGCCTGCTCCAGGGCGGCATCGACCTCCTTGTCGCTGTAGGCGGAGACGTTCAGCGGCGAGCCGGTGTGCAGGAAGTTCCAGGTGTTGCCGTCGGGATCGGAGCGCCCGGACCAGCCGATCAGATGCGCGGTGAAGTCGCCGCGATCGTCGGCGTCGAGGCTGGAGGCGAACTCCATCGTCTTGACCTTGACGTCGAACCCGGCCTCGGCCGCCATCGACTGCATCACCTCAGCCTCCTGCTGCTGCGTCGGGCTGTTGGTGGTGGTGAGCTCCAGCACTACCGGCAGCTTGACGCCGGCCTCCTGCAGCAGCGCCTTCGCCTTGGCGATGTCGCGCGGCCCGGGGGCGATTGCCGGATCGTGGTACGGGCTGCCCGCCGCGATCGCCTGCGCCGCCGGCGTGAACATGCCGTTGTAGACCACCTGCACCAGCGCCGCGCGATCGATCGACAACGCGAAGGCGCGCCGCACCCGCGCATCCTGGCCGACCGGCGTCTGCGCCCGCGGGCCGTGCGCGACATTGAAGGTGATCGCCTGGTAGCCGAGCCCGTCATAGATGGCGAGCTTCAGCTTCGCATCCTTCTTGACCGCCTCGACATCGGTCGGCGCCATGCGCTCGGCGAGATCGACCGAGCCGGCTTGCAGGTTGGCGAGCTTCACCGAACTGTCGATGATGGTGCGATAGATGATGCGCGAGAAATGGATCGAGCCGGCATCCCAGTAGTCTGGAAAGCGGTCGAGGGTGATGTGGTCCTGCGCGACGCGTTCGACGAACTTGAACGGTCCCGAGCAGACCGGGTTGAGGCTGAAATTCTTGCCCGCCGCCTCGGCCGCCTTCTGCGACACGATCATGCCGGCGCGATCGGTCAGCTGCGCGATGAACGGCGAGCTCGGCGCCTTCAGGAAGATGCGCAGGGTGGCGGGATCGACGATCTCGACATGGTCCATGCTGGCGAGTTCGCCGCGCCGGCTGCTGCCATCCATGGTGAGGTGGCGCTCCAGGCTGTATTTCACGGCGGCTGCGTCCATCGTGGTGCCGTCGTGGAACTTCACCCCGCTGCGCAGATGCACCAGCAGGGTCTTGGGGTCGGTCCACTCATAGCCGGTGGCCAGCTGCGGCACGATCTCCAGCTTCTCGTTGAGGTCGAACAGCTTGTCGCAGAGGCCGGCGAACACGATGCGGCCGACGAAGGTGCGCGCCAGCGTCGGGTCCAGCTGGTCGGCGTCATCGGCCAGCGCGATGCGCAGCGTCGGCAGTTCCTGCGCAGCGGCCGGCGTTGGGAGCGCTGTCGCTGCCAGCATTGCGAGGGTCGCCGATCCGGCAAGGAGAAGATGACGCATGAATTGGGAGAACCCCCGGTCCTGATTGATGTCGCTGCTTAGACAGGCCCCGACAGGACGCCCGCCTTGCAAGGATTATTCCACGCCTCGATTTGACTGAGTCGCCGCGGCCAGGGCCGCGTCTTTAATTGCCGCCTCGATCACCTCGCGGTCGAAAACGCCGAACTTGTTGTCACGTCCAGCCAGAAAGCGCCGAAAAATGGCATAGCGCTCCTGGCTGACGCGCAGCAGGCGGCGCAACTCGGCGAGCGGATCCGGATGGTCGTCGGCCCGAATGTCGAGATCGGGGTACGGATCGCGGGTGCAGATCTTCAGGCCGGCGGATTGGCGGCCGCGCTTGTCGCCGCCGGCGGCCTCGCCGGCCTCCAGCGCCGACAGCAGCCGCTCGGCCATGGTGCCGGTGCTGGCTTGCCATCCGGCCAGCGTCTGCGCCACCACCTGGGGGCCGGCCAGCATGTTGCCGGCGACCGAGACGTCGTGCCCGGCGACATGGCCGGCCCATTCGATGCATTCGGGCCCGCTGTGCTGCGCGATGCGGCCGGCGGCGTCGATGATGTGCAGCTGGCGCTGGTCGCGGCCCGGATCCTCGCCGACCAGCGATGCCGCGATCGCCTCCGGCGCCTCGCCGGCGCGCAGGCGCTGCATGCCGTGTACGGCATACATCGGGTTGACCATCGCCTGGGTCGCCAGCGCCGCCACCCCGCCCTCGACATGGATGCAGATCGCCCCCACGGCGAAGAACCGCGACGCGACGGCGGCGCCGAGGGCGCCGGTCGCCGGGTCGCGCACCAGGATGGAGAAGGTCATGACCGGAGTGTGACTTGGGCGCGACGCCGCTTCAAGTCCGGCTCCGCTTCCGTAACGGGCGCCGAGATGCCAGAATCGCTGCGCCATGGCGTCATCCTCTCCGCTGCGCACCGACATACCCCGGCTGACCTCGCTGGCGCCGCAGTTCCTGGTGGACGACTTGCCGGGCGCGATCGCGTTCTACCGGGACGTGCTGGGGTTCGCGTTCGACGCGCCCTGGGGCGGCTTCGATGCGATCGGTCGGCGCGACGGCTTCGAGCTGTACCTGAAGGAGGCGCCGAAGACCGTCGCCGACCGCGCGCACCGGCGCGACCACGAGCACCTGGACGCGTATGCCGGGGTCCAGGGGATTGCGGCATTCCACGCCGACTGCGTGGCCCGCGGCGCGCGCATCCTGAAGCGGCTGGCCGCGACCACCTGGGGGACCCGGGACTTCTATGTCGCCGACCCCGAAGGCTACATCATCGGCTTCGGCGGAACAGGCTGACGCGCGCGCACGGCGCCACGGCGGGCGGACCAATCACCACCGACATCATGCTGCTCGGGGCCGGGCATGCGCATGTCGAGGTGCTGCGACGCGCCGCCATGCGGCCCTGGCCGGGCATCCGCCTGACCCTGGTCGCGCGCGAGCCGCGCACCCCTTATTCGGGCATGTTGCCGGGGCTGATCCGCGGGGCGCATTCCGCCGATGCCGCGCATATCGATTGCGCGAGGCTCGCCGCCGCCGCCGGCGCCCGGCTGATCATGGCCGAGGCGACCGGCATCGACTTCGCCGCCGGCCGCGTGGCACTGGCCGGGCGACCGGCGATGGCGTTCGATCTGCTGTCCATCGACGTCGGCGGCGCACCGGCGATGCCGCCGGGCGCCGGCGATTCCGGTCAAGCCCATCGGGCGGTTCCTGGCGCAGCTGGACGGCCTCGAGGAACGGCTGCGCCCGGGCGAGGCGGTCGCCGTGATCGGCGCCGGACCCGGCGGCAGCGAACTGGCGCTGGCGCTGGCGGCGCGGCTGGACGGGCGGGCGCGCATCGTGCTGGTCGGCAGCGAGGCCGAGCCGGCGCCCGGCGCGCCGGACCGCGCGCGCCGGGCGGTGCGTCGGGCGATCGACGCGGCCGGCATCGAATTCCGCGGCGGCGTCACCGCGCTGGGCTTCGATGCGGGGCGCCTGGCGCTGTCCGACGGCAGTTCGCTGCCGGCGGCCGAGGCGCTGTGGGCGACCGGCGTGGTGGCGCCGCCGTTCCTCGCAGCATCGGGGCTTGCGGTGGACGGCTCCGGCTGCGTGCGGGTCGATGCCTGCCTGCGCAGCGTCAGCCATCCGCGGGTCTTCGCCGCCGGTGACTGCGCCGCCTTGCCGGAGCCGCGTCCCAAGGCCGGCGTCTGGGCGGTTCGGGCGGGCGCCACCCTGGCCGATAATCTGCTTCGGGCGGCGCAGGGCCGGCGACTGCGGCCATGGCGGCCGCAGCGGGACGCGCTGGTGATCCTGGGCACCGGAAGGCGCCGCGCCGTCGCCTGGCGGGGCGGCTGCAGCATGTCGGGGCGGCTGGCCTGGGCCTGGAAGACGTTGATCGACCGGCGCTGGATGCGGATGTATCAGCGCCTGCGCCCGATGGCCGCCGACGAGCAGATGCGCTGCGGCGGCTGCGGCGCCAAGCTCGGGCCGCAGGCGTTGGCGCAGGCGCTGGCGGGATTGGCGGCACCGGAGCGGCCCGACATCCCGATCGGCCTCGGCGCCGCCGACGATGCGGCGTTGACGCTGCCGCCGCCGGGGATGGCGCTGGTGCAGAGCGTCGATCATTTCCGCGCCTTCATCGACGACCCCTACGTGTTCGGCCAGATCGCCGCGGCGCACGCATTGTCGGATTTGCACGCGATGGGCGCCCGGCCCTGGACTGCGCTGGCGATCGCCGCCCTTCCCTACGCACCCGGGCGGCGCATGGGCGAGGAGCTGCGCCAGATGATGGAGGGCGCCACCGAGGTGCTCGCCCGCGACGGCTGCACCTTGATCGGGGGCCACAGTGCCGAGGCGCGCCGAGGCGGCGCTCGGGTTCGCGGTCACCGGGCTGGTCGACCCGGCGCTGGCCTGGCGCAAATCCGGCTGCTCCCGGGCGACGCGCTGCTGCTGACCAAGCCGCTCGGCACCGGCATCGTGCTGGCGGCGGCGATGCAGGGGCTGGCGCGGGCGGAATGGCTGCAGGCGGCGCTGGCCGGCATGCGTCCGCAGCAACGGCGAGGCCGCCGCCATCCTGCGCGCCCATGATGCGCACGCCTGCACCGACGTCACCGGCTTCGGCCTCGCCGGGCATCTGCTGGAGATGCTGCGGGCCTCGGGCGTCGCCGCGACCATCGACACCGCCGCGCTTCCCGTGCTGCCGGGCGCGAAGGAACTGGCCGCGCGCCATGTCGCCAGCACGCTGCGCCAGCGAGAACCGCGCCGCTCTCGATGTCGCGGACCATCCCGCCATGGCCCTGCTGGTCGATCCGCAAACCTCCGGCGGGCTGCTCGCGGCGCTGCCCCCCGATCGGGCCGTTGCCTGCCTCGTGGCATTGCGCGCCGCCGGCATCGACGCCGCGATCATCGGCCAGGCCGGCGAGCGGGGGCCGCCCGGGTTGCGGCTCACCTGACCTGCTTGCATGCTCGGGCGATGAGCCCAGGAAAATCCATGCGCCAATATCGTATCGCCGCCATCCCAGCCGACGGCATCGGGCCCGAGGTGATCGCCGCCGGGTTGGAGGTGCTGGACGCCCTGGCCACCCGCGACGGCGGCTTTTCCCTCGCCGTGGACCACTACGACTGGGGCTCCGAACGCTACCGCCGCACCGGCGCGCTGATGCCGGAGGACGGGCTGGCGACGCTGAAATCCGCCGACGCGATCTATTTCGGCGCGGTCGGCGCGCCCGACATCCCGGATCACCTCACGCTCTGGGGCCTGCGCCTGCCGATCTGCCAGGGCTTCGACCAATACGCCAACGTCCGCCCCACCCGCATCTTCCCCGGCGTCACCAGCCCGCTGCGCGACGTCGGGCCCGGCGACCTCGACTGGCTGATCATCCGCGAGAACAGCGAAGGCGAGTATGCAGGCCATGGCGGCCGCGCCCATCGCGGCCTGCCCGAGGAGGTCGCCACCGAGGTCGCCATCTTCACCCGCGTCGGCGTCGAGCGGATCATGCGTTACGCCTTTGATTGTGCACGAAAGCGCCCGCGCAAGCTACTGACCGTGGTGACCAAGTCCAACGCCCAGCGCCACGGCATGGTGTTCTGGGACGAGATCGCCGCCCTGGTCGCCGCCGACTACCCGGATGTGCCATTGGGACAAGGAGTTGGTGGACGCAATGACCATGCGGATGGTGAAGAAGCCGCAATCCATCGACACCGTCGTCGCCACCAACCTGCACGCCGACATCCTGTCCGACCTCGCCGCCGCGCTCGCCGGCAGCCTGGGCATCGCGCCGACCGGAAATGTCGATCCGCAAAGGCGTTACCCGTCGATGTTCGAGCCGATCCACGGCAGCGCGTTCGACATCACCGGCAAGGGCATCGCCAACCCGGTCGCCAGCTTCTGGACCGCATCGATGATGCTCGAGCACCTCGGCGAACCCGTCGCCGCCGCCGCCCTGATCACCGCCGTGGAACAGGTCTGCGCCGCCGGCCTGCTGACGCCCGATCTTGGTGGAAAAGCAACGACATCCGAGGTGACGCGCGCGGTCTGCGACGCCATCCGCGGCATCAACCTCGCATGAGCGCCAGGCGGTCCGGCACCTCGGCGATCGCCGGCAGCTCGGCGTTGGCGAACGCCAGCCGCAGATGCCGCTCCTGCCCCGGCCCGAAGAACGGTCCCGGCAAGGTAGCAAGCCCATGCTCGGCGGCCAGGCCCTCCGCCACCTCGATCGCCCCAGGAAGCCCATCCGGCACCCTGAGATAGGCGAAATAGCCGCCGAACACGTCGATTTTCCACCCCGGCGCGCGCCGCATCGCCTCGATCAAACGCGACCGCGCGCGCCGCCATGATGTCGCGATTGCCCTCCCGCCACGTCCTCAGCGCCGGCACCGCCCAGGTCAGCGCCGTTTGCGCCGCCCGTTGCGGACAAATCTGCTGGGTATCCAGCACTTTCATCAACTCGGCCCGGAATTCACCCCCGGCGACGATCGCGCCGACCCGATGACCGGGCACGCAATAACCCTTCGAGAACGAATAGAGATGAACCATAACATTTCGCCAGTCCGGGTCGCCGAACAGCGAATGCGGCCGCCCGGGCAGGAAATCCCGGTATGTCTCGTCCAGGATCAGCCACAGCCCGCGCCGCCGGCATAGCCCGGCGAACCGCGCCAGCACCTCCGGCGGATACACCGCCCCGGTCGGATTGTTCGGGCTGATCAGCACGATCGCCCGCACCCGGTCATGCAGCAGCGCCTCGGCCCGATCCGGGTCGGGGATGAACCCGTCCTCCACCCGGCACGGCAGCGCCACCGTGTCGATCCCGTGCATGGTCAGCGCCATGTGATGGTTGAAATACCACGGCGCCGGCAGCATCACCGCGTCGCCCGGCCCGGCCGCCACCGTCGCCGCCATGCCGAAGGCGAGGTTGCAGCCCGCGGTGATGGCGACATCCCCCACCCCGACATCCGCGCCGTACAACGCCGACACATCCTCGGCCAAAGCCGCGCGCAACCCGGCATCGCCCTCGATCGCGCCATAGCTTGCCGCCGCTGCGGTGCCCCCCGCCGCCGCCAACCGTTGCAGCAATTCCGGATGCGGCGGATAGCCCGGCACCGCTTGCGTCAGGTCGATCGGATCGCCGGCCCGTCCATCATAACGGTCCGCCCAGGCTCGGGCGGCAGGGATCGGCGGCGCCGCGGTCGCGCGCAGGCGTGGGGAAATGATCGGCATCCACGCAAATTCCCACCCGCACGCCGGCTCGTCCATAGCCCATCGAGCGGCCGCCGCTCACCCCACCGGCCGCAGCCGATAATGGCTCACCGCCCATTCACGCCCGCCGCTGTCGCCGAACAACCCGGCGGTCGCCAGAAAGAAAATTCGCCACCGCCGAGTCCACAGCCCCGCATCCGCGCCATACACTTCGCGCAGGATCGGCGCGATCGCGGCGGCATTGGCGTCGTAGTTGGCCAGCCAGTCCATCGCCGTGCGCGCGTAATGCACGCCGTTCCAGTTCCACTCCTCCTCGACCGTGAACAGCGCCGGAAACCGCCGCATCAGACCGTGGCTCGGCATGATGCCGCCGGTGAAGAAATACTGCGCGATCCAGTCCTCGGCGTCGCCGGTATCGAAACTATACGGCGTGCTGCGATGGCTGAACACGTGCACGAACAACGCCCCGTTCGGACGCAGCCAGCTTCGCACGAGGGCCAGCAACCCCGGCCAGTTCGCCATATGCTCGAACATCTCCACCGAAACCACCCGGTCGAAGCGCTGGTCGGTCTGGAACACGTTCATGTCGGCGGTGATCACCCGCAGGTTGGTAAGCCCCCGCGCCGCCGCCTCCGCCTCGATGTGCAGCCGTTGCGGTTTCGAATTGGAAACCGCGGTGATCCGCGACGCCGGATAGCGCTCCGCCATCCACAAAGACAGCGAGCCCCAGCCGCACCCGAGTTCCAGCACTTCCTGCCCGTCGGCAAGTTGCGCGTGCGCACAGGTCGCCGACAGCGCCCGGATTTCCGCCTCCGCCAGCGTCGTCACGCCGTCCTCGGTACAGGCAGCACGAATACTTGCGCCGCGGGCCCAGCACGTGCCCGAAGAACGCCGGCGGCAACTCGTAATGCTGGACGTTGGCTGCGGCGGCGAACTCGGCGATCGGATGCGAGGTCATCGCCCGGGCGAATGCCGCCTCGTCCTCCGGCCTGGCCGCCGCCAGCTTGCGGCGCGTGCGCCCGACCATCGCGGCGATCCCCAGCCGGGTCAGCACATCGGGAATCGGCAGCCGCTCGGCGGCGCGCGAGGCGAGAACGGCGGGGGTCATGGTGCGGGGGTCATCAGGCGGCCTCGTTGCGCGGCGGTGCGGGAAAGAATGCGTTGGTGCGGGCCTGGTAGGCGCGGAAGGCGTCGCCGCGGCTGCGCAGCATGTGCTCCTCCAGCGGCGGGATGCCCGAAAGGTGCACCAGCAGCACGTAGATCACCGCCGCGCCCGACCATGCCAGCCAGCCCCACGGATACACCGCCGAGATCGCCAGCAGCGGGTAGCCCAGCCAGCCCAGGAACTCGAAGAAGTAATTCGGATGCCGCGACCACGACCACAGGCCCACGTCGCAGATGCGGCCATGATTGGATTTGTCGCGCGCGAAATCACGCAGCTGCCGGTCCGCCACCGCCTCGCCGATGATGCCGGCGACCACCAGCAGCACCCCCAACCCGTCCTGCCAACGGAACGCCGCCACCGGGTTGCGCGCCGCCAGCAGCACCGAGATCGCCAGCGGCAAGGCGCAGGCCGCCTGCACCTGCAGGAACCAGAACAGCCGCCGCGGCGCCGCCTCGCCCCACTCCTCCCGCAGCTTGGCATAGCGCGGATCGTCGCGTGGCGCGCGCGCTGCGGCCGGCGATGTGCAGCCCGAGCCGCAACGACCATGCCGCGACCAGGACCGCCGCCAGCATCTGCCGCCAGGTCGCCGGCGGCCCGATCGGGGCCAGCGCATACAACACCCCGGCGATGCCGACCGCGAAGGTCCAGGTGACGTCGATCCAGCCGGAATTGCCGGTGCGCCGCTGCACCGCCCAGGCCCCCATCAGGGCCAGCGACAGGAACACGGCGCCGAGCAGGATCAGTCCGGTCATACCCGGATGCGTCCCCGCCCGGCCTGGCTGGCACATTGTCTTAACATCGTTTTCTCCTGGCGGGCTGCATCTGCGCCCGGCGTTACGTCGTAGCGACTGCAATAGATGCAATGGTCCGATCAACCCAGGGGAATACCGGCATGTTAGCCTCGTCCATCCATCGCCGCCGGCTGCTGGCCGGCGCCGGCTGCACCCTGCTGGCAAGCCCGGCCTTCGCCCTCGGCGGCGCGGCGCTGCCGGTGCCGCGCTCCGGCGCGCTGTCGTTCCGGGCGCTGCGCAACGGCAGCGAGCTCGGCACCCACAGCCTGCAGTTCACCACCGCCGGCGACGGCGTGACGGTCGCGATCGCGGTCGACTACGTCGTGAAGCTCGGCCCGATCCCGGTGTTCCGCTACGCCCTGCGCGCCACCGAGCAATGGCGCAACGGCGTGCTGGTCAGCGTTCGCGCCAAGACCAACGACGACGGCAAGGATGCCTTCATGAATGCCGACCGCGACGGCGACGCGATGAACGTCGACGGCTCCAAATCCGGCCGCTACCGCGCGCCGCCTGGCGCGATCGCCTCCAGCCACTGGAACCCCGCCGAGGTCGACGCGCCGATGATCAACCTGCAGAACGGCGAACTGCTCCGCTTCGCCGTCGCCCGGCCTGGGGAGGAGGTGATCCGTTCCGCCGCCGAAACCCCGATCCCGGCCACCCGCTTCGCACTGTCCGGCCCCACCAGCATGGACCTGTGGTACGACATGGGCGGCATCTGGGCCGGGCTGCGCGCCAAGGCCGAGGATGGCTCGCTGATTCTATATCAGCGCAATTAGTGGATGACAGCAGTTACTCTGGAAGGCTGATGCCGCCGTCAGCAGCGATGGCAAACCCCGGGTTCCATGCGATTTCCCAAAGGAAGCCGTCGGGATCAGCGAAGTGTCCGTGATAGCCGCCCCATGACGCGTCCTGGGCAGTGCGGGTGATCCGCCCCCCGAGCGCTTCCGCCTCGGCGAGCACGGCATCCACCTCGTCACGACTCCGCGTGTTGTACGCAAGGGTGAAGCCCTGCGATGGCTCGTCCTGGAGCCGCACGCCGGCATCCGCCGCCAGGTCAGCGCGAGGGTAGAGTGACAAAGCCATGCCGCGGAGCTGGAAGAAGGCAACGCCTGCGGCAGCGCGCAGTTTTCGAGACCACCCCAAGCCTTCATAGAAGGTCGTGGCGCGCGCGAGGTCGGCGACCCCCAGGGTGACGAGGCTGATACGTGATTCCATGCTTGAGGTGACGCAGCGCGGTCTCGGTTGTCAACGTCCGCCTCGGTCGGCACCGGCGACGGAGATCGCGCGGCATCAAGCGATGGAATTCATGCACTGGATCAGCGTCGGGGCATCCGGCCGCGGAGGCGACCGTCAGGGCGGCGGCACCGCCCGGTAGAACACGCCGTTGGCACCGTAGGACGGCTTGAACCAGGTGTTGCCGCACACGTAGAAGCTGCCGCCCTGCAGCGTGCAGCCGGCCGGCAGCGAGGCGTAGCTCACCCCCACGGTGTACGGCGAGGCACTGCCGGCCGCCACGCCCGCTGCATACGCGTTGGAGGCCGCCGCGGCATTGCTGGCCGAGGCGACTGCCGCCCCCGCCGCCACGCCGACCACGGCGCCCGCCGCCGCCGCGCAGCCGTAGCAGCCCGACGAGGCGTAGTACGGCACCGCCACCGGCGGGTGATACGCGGGATAGCCATAGGCCGGTGGGCGATAGGCGGTGGCGCCGCCCGGATAGGTGTGCGCCACCCCGGCGCCGGCGGCGCCATAGGTGGTGCCGCCATAGACGTTGGTGTGCTCGGTGCCGCCGCCCCAGGCATGCGCGGTGCTGCCGCCATAGGCGTTGGTATGTTCCGTGCCCTCGCCGTAGGCATGCGAGGTGCTGCCGCCATAGGCATTGGTATGGCTGGTCTCGCCGTAAGTGTGGGTCGTGCTGCCGCCGTAGCGGTTCGCCCGTGCCCAGGCCCAGGCGGGCCCGGTCCACAGCGTGGCCGACAGCAGGATCGCGGAACCGGTGACGATGATCTTGTTCATGACCCGCCTCGTTGCTACGGCTTCACGGAGGATTTCTGCGCGGCGCCCTTGCCGAGCGGCAGCGGCTTCACGCCCGCAGGCAGTTTCGCGTCCGGCCGGTCGAACCCGATGCGCTGCGCCGCCAACGCCTTCGGCGACGTGAATGCGTCGGGGCCCAGCGTCGGATCCAGCTGCCAGTTGGACAGCTCCATGTCGTGGTGCAGATGCAGCTTGTCAGCGCTGTAGATCGCCCGCACCCGGCGCGGCAGCTTGTCTTCGGCGCCGATCCAGATCTGCAGGAACACGTCGTCATCGGCCCAGGCCAGCATCTCGGTCTTGGTGCCGCCGACCAGGCTGGACGGGCCGATATAGAAGGCGAGCTTGCCGCTCGCCGCAAGCGCGGCATACGGATCGTCCACCAGCAGGTCGGTGAACGGATAATAGATCGCCGCCGTCTCGAAGGCCTTCTGCAACGCGCCGTCGATGGTCGGCGGCGCATCCGCCACCGCCACCAGGTTCTCCGCCGGCGCATACGCCATCATGGTCTTGCCGTCGTAATAGAACTCGGAGGCCGGGCCGTCCCCGGGCATCACCACCTTCAGCTTGTCCGGCCGCTGCATGGTGACGTCATAGCGCGAGGTGTACAGGATCGGCGGCCCAAGCTGGCTCGGGAACTCGTAGCTGACCGTTGCGGTGAAGGTCATCGATTTCGCCGCGGCGAGTTTGGCGCTGGTGGCCTTCAGCAAGTCCATCGCCCGCGGTTCCAGCACCAGCTTCGTGGCCGGCGCCGCGGCGGCCTTGCGCGGCACCGTCTGGGCGGCGGCGCCTCCCGCCGGCAGCGTGCAGGCCCCGGCGATCAGGGCCAGCGCCCCGGCGATGCAGGCAGGCCGACGCAGGAGACCAAGGGTCATGGCAGGCTCCAAAAAAGACCAGGCTCTATCGTTCCACACCGGCATCGCAGTCGGCAACGCCGAAGCTATTTCGCATCCTGCGCGCCGGCCGCCGCTTCGAGCAACTTCTTCTCGTCCTCGGGCGTCAGCTTCGGCCGATCGATCGCGATCGTCAGCTTGTCGATCCGTCCGGTGAAGGCGAATGGCACCTGATAATCCTGGTCGTCCACCGGAGTCCCGGTATCGGCGCCGATGTCGAACGTCTCGTCCCACTGCAAGGTCAGCGGAACGGTGCGCTCCATCGTCTGGCGCGCCACCTCGCGGCCATCCACCTTCAGCACCCCGGTCCCCGGCCGCCCGAGCCCGCTGACGCTGTTGAAGGCCAGCGTGGCAAAGCCCAGGCCGTCATATTTGAAGTCGAACACCACGCTGTGCTTGCCCGGCGCCAACGCCTCCGCCGCTTCCCAGCGCACCCGCTTGAGGTCGAGCAGGTTCCACACGAACACCGGCTTGCCCTTCAGCAGGTAGAACCCATAGCCGCCGAACCGCCCGCCATTGGTGTGGATCATGCCCTCGGCGCCGCCGGCCGGAATGTCGAGATCGGCGGTGATCGTATAGGACGTGTTCAGCAGGCTCGGCGCGGCGCCGCCGGGAATGCCCGTGACCGTCTCGCCCGAGTAGGTGAACACCGACCGGCCGGTCGTGACGTTGGGCCGTGGCAGCACCATCCGCGTCGCCACCGACGCATCCAGCGGCAGCACCTGGTACTTGGCCAGCTCCGTCCAAAGCTGCTCCTGCATCAGGGTCAGCCTGGCCGGATTGGCGGCGGCCACGTCATGGTTCTGCGTCCAGTCATGGCTGACGTCGTACAGCTCCCACTTGTAGGCATTGGCTGGGTCCTGGATCGCCGTTCCCAGCAACTCCCAAGGCGGCCGCACCGGCACCGCGCTCAGCATCCAGCCATCCTGGTACAGCCCGCGCACCCCCATCATCTCGAAATACTGGGTGTGGTGCCGGGACGGCGCCGCGGCATTCGCCTTGTCGAAGCTGTACGCCATGCTGACGCCCTCGATCGGCTTCTGCGCGATGCCGTCGACCATTTCCGGCGCCACGATCCCGGTGGCTTCCAGGATCGTCGGCACCACGTCGATCACATGATGGAACTGCGGCCGGATGCCGCCCTTGTCGGCGATCTTCGCCGGCCAGGACAACGCCATGCCGTTGCGCGTGCCGCCGAAGAACGACGGCACCTGCTTCAGCCATTTGTAGGGCGTGTCGAACGCCCACGCCCAGGCCACCGCCATATGCGCGTAGGTGCGGTCGGAGCCCCACGCGTCGTAGAACTGCATCTGTGCGGCCACCGGAACTTCCACCGCGTTGAACTGCATCACCTCGTTCGGCGTGCCGTTCGGCGAGCCCTCGCCGGATGCCCCGTTGTCGCCGCTGATATAGATGATCAGCGTGTTGTCGAGCTTGCCCATGTCCTGCACCGCCTGCACGACACGGCCGATCTCATGGTCGGTGTAGGCGAGGTAGGCGGCATAGACATCCGCCTGGCGGATGAACAGCTTCCTCTCTTCGTCCTTGAGCGAATCCCAGCGCTTCAGCAACTGGTCGGGCCACGGCGTCAGTTCCGCGTCGGCGGGGATCACGCCCAGCTTCTTCTGGTTGGCGAAGATCTGGTCGCGCAGGGCGTTCCAGCCCTTGTCGAACAGATGCATGTCGCTGATCTTCTTGATCCACTCCGGCGTCGGCTGGTGCGGCGCATGCGTCCCGCCCGGCACGTAATGCAGGAAGAACGGCATCGACGGATCGATGTCGTTCAACTGGTTCATCCAGTGGATGGCATCGTCGGCCATCGCGGTGGTGAGGTTCCAGCCGGGATGCCCGACATAGGGGGCGATCGCCGTGGTGTTGCGGAACAGGTTCGGTTCCCACTGGCTGGTGTCGCCGCCGACGAAGCCATAGAAATACTCGAAGCCCATGCCGGTCGGCCACTGGTCGAACGGACCCGCCTGGCTCGCCTGGAAGGCCGGCGTGTTATGGTCCTTGCCGAACCACGATGTGCGATAGCCGTTGTCGAGCAGGATGCGCCCGACGGTGGCGCTGTCTTTGGAAAGAACGCTGTTGTACCCGGGATAGCCGGTGGCCGTCTCCGAAATCACCCCGAACCCGACCGAGTGATGGTTGCGCCCGGTGATCAGCGCCGCCCGCGTCGGCGAGCACAACGAGGTCGTGTGGAAGTTGGTGTAGCGCAGCCCGTCATTGGCGATCCGGTCGAGCGTCGGAGTTGGGATCACGCCGCCGAAGGTGGAGGGCGCGGCGAAGCCGACATCGTCGGTCATGATCAGCAGGACATTTGGCGCGTCCTTCGGTGGCGCCACCCGCGCCGGCCAGGCGGGCTTCGACTGCGCCGCGTTGATGTTGATCTCGCCGAGAAACTTCTGCGGCGCCGGCGGCAGGCTGCGCCCGTCGATCGTGACCGTCGCGTCGGGGGAGCCGGGCACGCCGTTGATCGTCTGGGCAACCGCCGGTTGGCAGAACGGCGCCGCGATCGCGAATGCCGCCATTGCCAGCGATGCGACGAACCGGTGCTGCGCCATGATTCCCCTCCTCTTGTAACGCGACGTAACCTTATCGCGCGCCCAACAGCACGCAACCGCATTGATTCGGATCAAGGGCGAAATTTCTATGACGGGTTCCACTCCGAGGCGGGTTGGCGCCCCCACTTGCGGCCCGCCCCCGATTTCCTCTAGCCAAGCCCATTGGCGCGGGTTATTGAGAATGCCTCGCAATAGCAAACGACGGTGTAGAGATGACGCTCGATCGACGAACCCTCCTGCGTGGCGGCACGACCCTGGCCGGCGCCCTGTTGCTGGGTGTCGCCACCCGCGCCCACGCCGATGGCGAGGACCTGACGCTCTACAACGGCCAGCACCGCGCCACCACCGAGGCGCTGGTCGCCGCCTTCACCAAGGCGACCGGCATCCAGGTCACCATGCGCAACGCCGAAAGCCCGGAACTCGCCAGCCCAGATCGTCGAGGAGGGCGCCCGCTCGCCGGCCGACCTGTTCTTCTCCGAGCAGAGCCCGCCGATCGCCTCGCTGCAGGAAAAGGGCCTGCTGGGCCAGGTCGACCCGGCGACGCTGACAGCGATCCCGGCGCAAGTTCTCGCGCCGCGGACGGCACCTGGATCGGCGCCAGCGTCCGCACCCGCGTGATCACCTACAACAAGAAGATGATCAGCCCCGCCGACATGCCGAAGTCGATCATGGATTTCGCCACCCCGGCGCTGCGACGGCAAGTTCGGCTACGTGAAGCAGGACGGCTTCCAGGAACAGGTCATGGCGATCGTCCACATCAAGGGCCGCGACGCGGCGCTGGCCTGGCTGAAGGGCCTGAAGCAATACGGCCGCGCCTACAACGGCAACCGCATCGCCAGCACCGCGGTGGAGAACGGCGAGATCGCGATGGCGCTGTCCAACAACTACTACTGGTATTCGCTGGCCAGGGAGAAGGGCGCCGGACAAGCTGAACTCGGCGCTCTATTCGTTCCCCGGCAACGACGCCGGCAACATCTACAACGTCTCGGCGGCCGGCATGCTGAAATCCAGCAAGAACCAGGCGGCGGCGCAGCGCTTCCTGGCGTTCATGGTCAGCCGCGCCGGGCCAGGAGGCGATGATCCGACACCACCGCCGAATACCCGGTGCTGGCCGGCCTGACCTCGCCGTTCAACCTGCCGCCGCTTGCCGAACTTCACAGCGCCGGTGACGCCGGCCGACATGGGCAGCGCGTCGGAGGCCTACGCGCTGGAACGCGAAGCGGGCCTGATTTGACGCGCACTCTGGCCGACCGCGCGTCGCGAGCGGCGGCGGCGGCTGCCGCCGCCCTTGGCTTGTGCTGGCGAGCCTGGTGCCGTTCGCGCTGGTGGTCCTGCCGGTCGGCTACGTCGCTGCTGCGCGCCTGGCGAGGCCGGGCCGTCGCGGCATCCTGGCCGACCTGATCCGGCCCTACACGCTGAACCTGCTGGTCAACACGCTGGTGCTGTCGGTCTCGTCACGCTGCTGGCCGGCGTGATCGCGCACCGCCGCCGCCTGGTGCACCGAGCGCTGCGACCTGCCCGGGCGGCGCTGGTGGCGGCTGGCGACCGCGCTGCCGCTGGCGATGCCGGCCTATGTGTCGAGCTTCGCCTGGTCGTCGTTCGGGCCCGTGGTTCCAGGAGATGCAGGGCGCCATCCTGATCCTGACCTTCTACAGCGTGCCGCTGGTCTATCTGCCGGTCGTGCGCGGCGCTGCGCAGCCTCGATCCGAATTTCGAGGATGTCGCGCGCTCGCTCGGCCTGGGCCGCTGGCGCAGCTTCCGCCGCGTGGTGCTGCCGCAGATCGCGCCCGGCGCTGGGCGGCGGCGCGCTGCTGGTCGCGGCCCACATGCTGGCCGAGTTCGGCGCGCTGTCGTTCCTGCGCGTGGAGACCTTCACCACCGCGATCTTCGATCAGTACACCGCCGAGTTCAACAACCAGGCGGCGGCCCTGCTGTCCGGCGTGCTGATGCTGATCTGCCTGCCGGTGGCCTTCGCCGAGGCGCGGCTGCGCAGCGGCCGCCGCTTCGCCCGCATCGGCCGCGGCAGCGCCCGCGCGCATCGTCGCCGATCCGCCTCGGCCGGCTGGCGCCGCTCGCGCTGCTGGGCTTCGTCGGCCCTGACGGTGCTGGGCTTCGGCGTGCCGCTGGTGACGCTCGGCTTCTGGGTCTGGCAGGGCAGTTCCGACCGGACAGGGCATCGGCGGCGTGCTGCCGGCGCTGCTGACCTCGCTCGGCTACGCGCTGCCCGGCGCGGTGCTGACCACGCTGCTGGCGGTGCCGCTGGTGGTCGCGACGACCCATTTCCGCGGCCGCTTCGCCACGCTGTCCGACCGGCTGCCCTATCTGGTGCATGGCCTGCCCGGCATCGTCGTGGCGCTGGCCGCGGTGTGCCGTCACGATCCGCTACGTGCCGGCGATCTACCAGAGCGACGGCTCTGGTGCTGCTGGTCTATGCCGTGCTGTTCCTGCCGCTGGCGCAATCGGCGATCCGCGCCTCGGCCGAGCTGGTGCCGCGCGAACTCGCCGACGTCGCGCGCAGCCTGGGCAAGACCGCCGCTGCAGGCGTTCCTGCTGCGCCACCCTGCCGAACCTCGCCCCCGGCATCGGCGCCGCCCTGGCGCTTGATCGCGCTGCAGCTGATGCGCGAGCTGACCGCCACGCTGCTGCTGGCGCCGGCCGGCGTGGTGACGCTGGCGACCGAGTTCTGGAACTACACCAGCGACCGCGCCTATGGCGCCGCGGCGCCGTTCGCCGCGGTGCTGGTGCTGGTCTCCGGCATTCCGGTCTATATCTTCACCATGCGCAGCCTGGGCTCTCCGACCAGTCGTGACGCTCGCCTGAGACCGTGCTCGCCGCGCTGCGAGGTCGCGCCATGCGCAAATCCTACGCCGGCCAGCCGGTGCTGCGCGGCGTCGACCTGCACAGTGCCGTCCGGCGCGATCGTGGCGCTGCTCGGCGCCTCCGGCTGCGGCAAGACCACGCTGCTGCGCCTCATCGCCGGCTTCGAGGCCGCCGACGACGGCCGCATCGATGCTGGCCGGCCGCGTGCTCGAGGCGCCCGGCCTGCACGTGCCCGCCGAGCGGCGCCGCATCGGCTACGTGCCGCAGGAAGGCACGCTGTTCCCGCATCTGACGGTCGCCGGCAATGTCGGCTTCGGCCTGACCCGGGCCGAGCGCCGCGGCGGCCGGGTCGCCGAGGCGCTGCGCCTGACCGGCCTCGACGGGCCTGGAGGACCGCTACCCGCAACCAGCTCTCCGGCGGCCAGCAGCAGCGCACCGCCCTCGCCCGCGCGCTGGCGCCTCCGGCCCGGCCTGATCCTGCTCGACGAGCCGTTCAACGCGCTGGACCTCGGCGCTGCGCCGCAGCGTCTGCGCCGACGTCGTCGCCCTGCTGCGCGCCACCGGGGCCACCGCGATCCTGGTCACCCACGACCCGCAGGAGGCCTTCGCCAGCGCCGACCTGGTGGCGGTGATGCGCGACGGGCTGATCGTGCAATGCGCTCCCCCCGACGAGGTCTATCTCCGCCCGGCCGACGCCGCCGTCGCCCGCCTGACCGGCGAGGCCATCTTCCTCGCCGCCGTCCTGCGCGACGGCATCGCGGACACCGCACTCGGCCACCTCAGGCTGCATTGCGGCACGGCGCCGGCGGGGCCACCCCTGGGCTCGGTCGAAGTGATGCTGCGGCCCGAGCAGATCGTGCTGCAACGCGACGGCGGCGGCGTTCCCGCCCGGGTGCTCGCCAGCCGCTTCCAGGGCGACCACCGGCTCGTGACCCTCGAGATTGGCGGCATAAGCCTCGACGCCCGCCTGCCCGCCGGCGAAATCCATTCCGGCACGCTGCGGATCGGCGTCACCGGCCCGGTTGTCGCCTTCGATCACGCGCCGGCCCGAGAAGCTTGAGCGGCCAGGGCATTTCCGCAATCCTTCCTCGCACCGAACCCAAGCCCATACTGCAACCCGGAGAACAAACCATGCGACGCATCCTGCTCGGCGCTGTCTGCGCCATGCTGGCCATCCCCGTCGCCGCCCCGCTGCCGGCGCTGGCCCAGGATTCGCGCAACCTACGCATCGGCCTGCGCGAAGACCCGGATCTGCTCGATCCCACCCTCGGCTCCAGCTATGTCGGACGCATCGTCTACGCCGCGATGTGCGACAAGCTGTTCGACCTCGACACCAAGCTCAACATCGTCCCGCAGCTCGCGACCGGCTACGAATACCAGGACCCCACGCACCTGGTCATCCACCTGCGCGCCGGCGTCACCTTCCAGGACGGCGAAAAATTCGATGCCGATGCGGTCAAGTACAAGCTCAACCGCGACCTCACCGCCAAGGGCAGCATGCGCGCCGGCGAGATCAACGCCATCCAAAGCATCGAGGTGATCGACCCGCTGACGGTGCGGCTGGTGCTGAAGGCGCCGAACTCCCCGCTGCTGGCGCAGCTCACCGACCGTGCCGGCATCATGATCTCACCCAAGGCGGTCGAGGCGGCGGGCGCCAATTTCGGGCTGCACCCGGTCTGCGCCGGCCCCTATGCCTTCGACAGCCGCGTGGCCCAGGACCGCATCGTGCTGAAGCGTTTCCCCGGCTACTGGAACGCCCAGGACTATCATTTCGACCAAGTGACGTACCTGCCGATCGTCAACTCGACGGCGCGCCTCGCCAACCTCCAGGCCGGCAGCCTCGACCTGGTGGAAAACATCGTTCCGACCGACATCGCCGCGGTCCAGAAGGACCCGAAACTGAAACTCGCCGTCGGCGACGGCCTCGGCTATATCGGCATCACCATCAACACCGGCAACGGCCCCGCGGCCAACACCACGCTCGGCCAGAACGCGCTGGTGCGGCAGGCGTTCGAACTGGCGATCGACAAGCCGGCGCTGATCCAGGTGGTCTACAACGGGCTGTTCACCCCGACCGCGCAGGCGAAGCCGCCGGGATCGCCGATGTTCGTGCCGTCGGTGAAATCACCGCCGCGCGACGTCGCGCGGGCCAAGGCCCTGCTGCAGCAGGCCGGCGTGAAGCTTCCGGTGCCGGTGGTGCTGACCGCCAGCAACAGCCCCGACATCCAGCAAGCCGCCGAAGTGCTCCAATCGATGGTCGCCGAGGCCGGGTTCGATCTCAAGGTGAAGACGATGGAGTTCGCATCGTCGCTGACCGCGGCCTATGCCGGCGATTTCCAGGCCTACCTGATCGGCTGGTCCGGCCGCTCCGACGCCGACGGCAACATGTGGCTGATGCTGCACACCGGCGGCGTATTCAACTACGGCCACTACAGCAATCCGGCGATGGACGCATTGCTGGACGAAGCGCGCCAGGTCACCGACACCGCGCAACGGCGTGACATCTACGCGAAGGTTTGGGCGACGGAACAACAGGAACTTCCCCTGGTCTATCTTTGGTCGGCCCGCAACATCGTCGGCATGAAGAAGTCGCTGACCGGCTTTCAGCAGGTCCCGGACGGCCTGATCAGGCTGCAAGGCCTGGCCTTTCAGAACTGAACCCACGGTAATTCAGTTCACAATCAGTTCAACTCGCTGACGGCATTCGGCGGCGGCGGACGGGGCGACCCGCAGGTTAAAACGGCCGCCGCGCTAGTGGATGCGGTTCGGACTGTAACTAACCACTAAACCTCGCGCTTCTGTCTGAAAATGAACGCAAAACGGTCAAGACAAGCACAGTGAGTTTAACGTTGCAATTACCTTAATTTTCGTATTGGTTTATAGCTGTTCGTGAGGTTATGTCAGGAATTGTTCTAGCGATTTGCTTTCCTGGACTTCAATCCTGGCATCGACCTCGGCGTTGCGAGAGCGCACTGAATGAGGGATGTGGCCGTGGCCCAACAACGTATCCTGATGGTCGACGCCGATTTCACAGCGAGCGCCGAGCTCGCCGGCGATCTCGCGCGGCATGGCATGCAGGTCACCCGCGCGGCCCGCGCCGACGAAGCGGCGAGACTGGCCCTGGCACGCGATGCCAACTTCGACGCCATCATCATGGAATCAAAGCTGCCGGATGGCGACGGCTTCGCGCTTTGCGCGCTGTTCCGCAAATCCGGCCTGCAGCTGCCGATCATGATGCTCAGCGATGCGACCGACATCGCCGACATCACGCGCGGCCTCGACGCAGGCGCCAACGACTACCTGGCGAAGCCTTACCGGATCGCCTCCCTGCTCGCCCGGATCCGGGCGCATCGCCGCGCCTACCAGACCAACAGCGATGCCATGCTGTCGATCGGACCGCTCACCTTCAATCCCGGCAAGCGTCTGCTGTTCGATCCGATGGCACGCCGGCCGAAGCGCCTGACCGCCAAGGAGGCGGCGATCTTCGGTGTGCTGTACAAGGCCGAGGGCAAGGCCGTCGACCGCACCCAGTTGCTGCACGACATCTGGGGCGACAACCCCGACCTGCAGAGCCATGCGGTCGAAGCGATGGTCTATCGCCTCCGGCAGAAACTGGAGCCGAATCCGTCGCGCCCGACTTTCCTGCTGAAGGTGCCGGCGGGATATTGCCTGGCCGATCCAAGCCGCATCGCTGCCGCCACGGCACGCGCGAAGCCGGAAACGCCGGCGAAGAAACGGCCGGCAGGCGTGGAAAGGCCAGCAGCGAACACCAACTGGCCGCGTTGACCACGGTCGTTTCCGACGCCGAACAACGTGGCTGAAGATTTCGGCTGACGCTCGCGCGGCCCGCCGCATTCTCCAGGCGCGCGGCAATGGTTTGTTCACTTCCCTCCAGTATCCAGATGCTCTGCGCGCGCCAAAAAGGCCCGGCGGAGGTGCCCAGCACCTCGTCAAATATGGCCTTCGAGGAGTCGCACGGTGTCGATCTTGATTCAATTCGGAAGCGCCGCGCAAACCGCGACGATCAGCGCCGTCGATACCCTGACCTCCGGCGTCGGCAACGACACCATCGTCATGACCGGGGTACTCAGCAACGCCAGCATCGACCTCGGGGCCGGCAGTGACATCCTGACGCTGGCCAATGGCGGCAACGCCGCTTCGGTCAACAACGTCGAAACGATCGTCGGTGGCACGGGTGCCGACGCCCTGACCCTGGGAAGCGCCCTGACCACGGCCATGTCCGTCGATCTCGGGGCCGGCGCCGACAAGCTGACCCTCGCCAATTCCGCGAACACCGGCACCCTCAACAATGTCGAGACGGTGGTCGGCGGCACTGCGGCAGACACGCTGACGCTGGGCAACGCGCTCACCAGCGGCAGCATCGATCTCGGTGCCGGGTCCGACGTCCTCACACTCGCCAACGGCACCAATTCGGCAACCGTGGGCAATACCGAGACCCTCACCGGCGGCACCGGCGCCGACACCATCACCTTGAGCACCGCACTGACCACCGCGGCGGCACTCGATCTCGGCGCCGGCGCCGACAAGCTGACCCTCGCCAATCAGATCAACGCCGGTTCGGTCAGCAACGTCGAGACGATCATCGGCGGCACCCTGGCGGACACCATCACCCTCGCGACGCAAGCCAGCAACGTCAGTGTCGATCTCGGTGGCGGCAGCGACAAGCTGACGCTGGCCAACGCCGCCAACACGCTCACCATCGGCAACGTCGACACCATCATCGGCGGCACCGCCGCCGACACCGTGACCCTGTCGGCGGCTGCGAGCAGTGCCAGCATCGATCTCGGCGCCGGAAGCGATGTGCTGACCTTCGGCAATTTCGCCGACACGGCGACCGTGGGCAACGTCGAGACCATCACCGGTGGCACCGCGGCCGACGACATCACCCTGGCAACGGCCCTGACGACGTCCCTGGCTGTCGATCTTGGCGCCGGCTCCGACAAGCTGTCGCTCGCCAGCGTCGCCAACACCGGAACCGTCGGCAACACCGAGACGATCGTCGGCGGCACCGCCGCCGACACCATCACGCTCGGCAACGCGATCACCAACGGCAGCGTCGATCTCGGCGCCGGCGCCGATACGCTGGCCCTGGCCAACGGCACCAACTCCGCCAGCATCGGCAACGTCGAAACGCTCACCGGGGGCACCGGCAACGACGCGATCACCCTGAGCGCCGCTGCCAGCAACGCCAGCATCGACCTCGGCACCGGCAATGACACACTCGTGCTCGGCGCCTTCGCCAACGTGGCAACCTTGGGCAATGTCGAGACGATCACCGGCGGCAACGGCGCCGACACACTGACCCTGGCAACGGCCCTCACGACATCGATGGCGATCGACCTGCAGGGCGGCGCCGACAAGCTGACACTGGCCAACGTCGCCAATACCGGCACGGTTCACAACGCCGACACCGTCATCGGCGGCACCGCCGCCGACACCATCACCTTCGCCGCGGCGGTGACCAACGCCAGCGTCGATCTCGGGGCGGCAGCGGATACCCTGACATTGGCCGCCGGCGGCAATTCCGCCACGCTCGGCAACATCGAAACGATCACCGGCGGCGGCGGCGCCGATACCCTGACCCTGGCGACCGCGCTGACCACGGCGATGGCGGTCGATCTCGGCGCCGGAGCCGACAAGCTGACCCTGGCCAACGTCGCCGACACCGGCACCGTCAGCAACGTCGAAACCGTGGTCGGCGGGACCGCGGCAGACGACATCACCCTCGGCACGGCCGTTTCGAGCGGCAGCATGGACCTCGGCGCCGGCGCCGACCTGCTGACCTTCGCAAACGGCACGAATTCGGCAAGCATCGCCAATGTCGAGACGATCGTCGGCGGCACCGGCGCCGACACGCTCACTCTGACCAGCGCCCTGACCACCGCAATGTCCGTCGACCTCGGCGTCGGCGCGGACAAGCTGACGCTGGGCGGCGTTGCGAACACCGGATCACTGAGCAACGTCGAAACCGTCATCGGGGGCCTGCTGGCCGACACGATCACCCTGGCGACGCAGGCCAGCAACGTCAGCATCGACCTCGGCGCCGGCGCCGACAAGCTGACCCTCGCCAACGCCGCCAACACGGTCAGCATCAGCAATGTCGAGACCATCACCGGCGGCACCGCGGCCGACACCCTCACCCTCGGCGCCGCCGCCAGCGGCGCCAGCATCGATCTCGGCGCCGGCAGCGACACGCTCACCCTCGGCAATTTCGCCAACGCCGCAACCGTCGGCAATGTCGAGACGATCACCGGCGGCACCGGCGTAGACGACATCACGCTGGCGACCGCACTGACCACCGCCATCGCCGTCGATCTCGGTGCCGGCCTGGACAAGCTGACACTGGCCGGCGTGGCAAACACCGGCACGCTGAACAACGTCGAAAGCGTCGTCGGCGGCGCCGGCGCGGACACCATCACCCTGGGCAACGCCGTCACCAACGGCAGCATCGACCTTGGGGCCGGCGGCGACACGCTGACGCTCGCCAACGGCGCCAACTCCGCCAGCGTCGGCAATGTCGAGACCATCACCGGCGGCACCGGCGCCGACACCATCACGCTTTCGGCGCTGGCATCCAATGCGAGCATCGACCTCGGCGCCGGCAACGACGTCCTCACCTTCGGCAACTTCGGCAACGCCGCGACGCTTGCGAATGTCGAGACCGATCACCGGCGGCACGCAGGCCGACACGATGACGCTGACGACGGCGCTGACCACGTCCATGGCAGTCGACCTCGGCGGCGGCGGCGACAAGCTCACCTTGGCCAACGTCGCCAACACCGGCACGGTGCGCAACATCGAGACCACGCTGGGCGGCACCGGCGCGGACACCATCACCTTCGGCACCAATTTCAGCAACGCCAGCATCGATCTCGGCGCCGGATCGGACACGCTCACCCTGGCTGCCGGCGGCAATTCCGCGACCGTCGGCAATGTCGAGACCTTGACCGGCGGCACCGGCGCCGACACCATCACGCTGACCACGGCCCTGACCACGGCAACCGCCGTCGATCTCGGCGCGGGCACGGACAAGCTGACGCTGGCGAACGTCGCCAACACCGGCACCGTCAACAACGTCGAGACCATCATCGGCGGCACCGCCGCCGACGCCGTCACCATGGGCAATGCGGTCACGGCGGGCAGCGTCGATCTCGGCGCCGGCTCCGACACGCTGACGCTCGCCAACGGCACCAACAGCGCCAGTGTCGCGAACATCGAGACCCTGACAGGGGGAACCGGCAACGACACGATCACCCTGTCCGCCGCCGGCAGCAATGCCAGCATCGATCTCGGCACCGGCTCGGATGTGCTGACCTTGGGCAATTTCGCCAACACCGCCAGCCTCGCCAACGTCGAGACGATCACCGGCGGCAGCCTGGCGGACACCATCACCCTGGGAACCGCGCTGACCACGTCGATGACGGTCGACCTCGCCGCCGGCTCCGACAAGCTGACCCTCGCCAACGTCGCAAATACCGGCACCGTCAAGAACGTCGAGACCATCCTCGGCGGCACCGCCGCGGATACCATCACCCTGGGAGCGGCCGCGGTGGCCGCCAGCATCGACCTGGGCACCGGTTCGGACGTTCTGACCTTCGGCAACTTCGCCAACACGGCGACGATCGCGAACACCGAGACCATCGCGGGCGGAACCAGCAGCGACAACATCACCCTCGCAACCGCCCTGACCACGAGCATGAGCGTCGATCTCGGCGGCGGCTCGGATACCCTCACGCTGCCCAGCGGCGGCAACATCGGCACGGTCAGCAATGTCGAGGTGATCAACGGCGGGTCCGGCGCCGACGTGGTGACGCTCGCGACCGCCATCGTCAACGGTTCCGCGGATCTGGGCGCCGGATCGGACTCACTGAAACTGGCCAACCTCACCAACCGGGTTTCGGTCAGCAACATCGAGACAGTCATCGGAGGCACCGGCAACGACACCATCCTGCTGTCCGGCAGCACCGCGATGATGGCGATCGGGGGCGCCGGAATGAACTTCATCTCCGGCAACACCGGTGCCGATGAATACGTGTTCGACCAGAGCGCCGCCGGCAGCAACACCACCCTGCTGAACATGAGCACCAGCAAAAGCGACAAGATCGCGCTCGACACCACCGGCAGCGCCACCCTCGGCACCAACACCTACGATCTCGGCGGCGCCGCGCTCGCCGACGCGGTCGATCTCAAGGGCGTTGCCGATGCCGCGACCCGGCTGTCGACGACTTTGCCGACGGCAGGCGGAAAAGGCGGGTTCGTTTACCAGCAGGATACCGGTGAGCTGTTCTATAGCGGCTCCGGCGTCTTCACGGGCGGCGGCACTTTGATCGGCGTCATCACCACCAACGGGACGACTCCTTGGACCTACGCCCCCGCCAGCTTCATGCAGGTCTAGACCGGCCCGACCCGTCGCCCGGCAGCGCCGACGCGGTCGCTGCCTGGCAGGCCGGGGCACCGGCCGAAGCGGAGGCAATCTGCCGAGCCTGCCTGCACCGCGATGCCGCGGACCTGGTTGCGATGCGCGTGCTCGGCATCATCGCCCACCAGGCCGGCCGCCACGCGGAGGCGTTGCCGCTGCTGGCGGAGGTCGCCAGGGTGGCGACACCGGATGCCGCCGATTTCTCCAACCTCGGCGCGGTCAATCGGGCGCTTGGGCGCTCCGCCGATGCCGAGGCTGCCTATCGCAGGGCCATCGCGATCGACCCGAGCTTCGTCGCCGCCCACTACAATCTCGGCAATCTGCTGACCTCGGCAGCACGGATCGACGATGCGCGCGACGCCTATCTCGTCGCCGTCGACCTGCAGCCCAAGCACCCCCAGGCGTGGAACGGCCTCGGCCTGGCGTTCCAGAAGCAGTACCTGCTCGCCGATGCCGTCGCGGCCTTCCGCAATGCCGCGCTGCATGCGCCGGACTGGGCCGAGGCGCATGCCAATCTCGGCGTGGCATTGCTGGGACAGGACAGCTTCAAGGACGCCGAAACCGCATTCGCACAGGCGATCGCGTTGCAGCCGACGCACGCCGCAGCCCACGGCAATCTCGGCGCCCTGAACCTGCGAGCCGGGCGCGCCACGGCCGCGGAGTCAGAAACCCGCATCGCGATCGAACAGGCTCCGAACGAGCATCGCTGGCTCGCCAATCTCGCAGTCAGCCTCGGGATGCAATGCCGGCACGCGGAAAGCGAGGCGTGCTACCGCGCCGCCCTGGCCCTGCGCCCCGACTACGCCGCCGGACACGGCAACTTCCTGTTCGCCCTCAACTACGATCCCGACCGCACGGCCGAGGACATCTTCGCCGAATACCGCAACTGGGATGCGCTGCACGCCCGCAGGTTCCTGCCGCCGCCTCAGCCGGCCGCCCCTCCGACCACCCGCCGCCTGCGCATCGGCTACGTCTCGCCCGACCTGCGCAACCACGCCGTCGCCTTGTTCATCGAGCCGCTGCTCGAAGCCCATGACCGCGCCGCCGTCGAGATCTTCTGCTACGCCGAACTCGCCGTCGAGGACCACGTCACCGCCCGCCTGCGCGCCCTCGCCGGCCACTGGCGCACCACCATCGGCCGCTCCGACGACGAGGTCGCCGAGATGATCCGCCAGGACGGCATCGACGTGCTGGTCGATCTCGCCGGCCACACCGCCGGCAACCGCCTGCTGGTGTTCGCCCGCCGCCCCGCCCCGGTGCAGGTCTGCTACCTCATCGGCCACGGCACCACCTCCGGCCTCGCCGCGATGGACGCCTTCATCGCCGACGCCCAACTGGCGCCGCCCGGATCGGAGCATCTGTTCAGCGAGCAGCTGATCCGCCTGCCGCGCAGTCCGCTCGCCTACCGGCCGCCGCCTGACATGCCCGACGTCGCGGCCCTGCCGGCGCTCGCCAACGGCCATGTCACCTTCGGCCATTTCGGCCGGCCCGAGCGGTTGAACGCCCGGGTGATCGCCGCCTGGTCGGAGATCCTCGGCGCCCTGCCCGGCGCGCGGCTGGTGCTGAACAGCCGCGCCTTCCAGGAGCCAGCATTCGCCGACCTGTTCGCCGCCCGCTTCGCCGCCCACGGCATCGAACGGTCACGGTTGTCGCTGATCTACACCACGCCGCAGCCAACGACCTGGGCGGAATACGCGACGATCGACATCGCGCTGGACCCGTTCCCGCACAATGCCGGCACCACCACGATCGAGGCGCTGTGGCAGGGCGTCCCGGTGATCTCGCTCGCCGGCCGCCCCAGCGTCGGCCGGTTCGGCGCCTGCATTCTGCACGATCTCGGCCTCGACGACTGGGTCGCCGCCGACACGCCCGCCTATGTCGCGCAGGCGGTCGCCGCCGCCGGCGACCTTGCGGCCCTGGCGCAGCTCCGAGCCACCCTGCGGCAGCGCTTCAAGACCTCATCCATCTACGACGCGAAAGGCCTCGCAGCCGAACTGGAGAAGCAGTTTCGCCTTTTGTCTCAGGGGGCGGCGAGCGCCGCGTCGAGCGTCTTCTCCCAAAAGCCGGACTTCATCTCTCCCGCCAGCCAGGTGTTCACCGCAGCCAGCAATTCAGGATCGTTCTGCACCCAGTAGGCCTTCTCCAGATGCGTGAATAATGTCGGGACATTGGTCGCACAAAGCTCGGGGTGCACGTGCACCAGATGCGCCACCTCGATCCCGTCGGTGACAAACACGTCGGCCCGGTTCGCAACGATTTCGTCGGTCACCGTCGGGTTGTCGGGATGCACCGTCAGCTTGGCATGCGGGAAATTGGCCCGGGCAAATTCCTCGTTCGAAGCGCCGGGGTTCACCACCACGCGTACGTCCGGCTTGTCGATCGCTGCGATCGAGGTAAACCGGTCACGGTCAGCGCATCGTGCGATCGGGCGCTTTCCGTCGACATAGGTCGTGGCGGTGAAAGGCCCTTTCGCCGCGCGCGGCGGCAGGTTGGTGACGCCACCGACGGCGATGTCGAATTTGCCGGCGGCGTAGTCATCGTTCAGCTTCGCCCAGACGGTGGGGACGTACTCGATCCGCACGCCCAGGGTGGCGGCAAGCCGCTGAACCATCACGATGTCGGCGCCCTGGTAACTGCCATCCGGATTGCGAAAGCTGAACGGCTTGTAATCCCCGGTGGTGCCGACCCGCAGCACGCCGGTGCGGTGAATGCCGTCCAGGTCGGTGCCTGCATGTCCGCCCGTAACCGTCAGCATGATAAACGCGCCGGTCACCATCGCCAGCAAAGCAGTCTTCTTCATTCGCAATCCTCCAATGCGCCGGAGAATGGCAAGCGGGCGGTCGTGCCGCAACCATCGCCTGCACGGCGACCGACGTGATTGGCCTTTGTGGTCGATGACGAACCTCTGTAAGCTGCAGCCCAAGAGCTGAATGCAGCCATCCGCGACACCGCAATCGCGGACATCGGGAGAGACGAATCGATGACCAAGAAGGCATCCACCGGACAACCGGCCCGTCGTGACCTCATGAAGACCGGACTTGCCGCCGGTGCACTCGCGACGCTGGCGCCGTGGGCCGGCGGCACCGCCGCTGCGCAGCCTGCCGAAGTTCCCCGCAACAAGACGATGACCCTGGTCTGGACCGGTAGCCGTGACGGCCGCTGGGTCGATTTCGACCTTTGGAACGCCTACTGCATCGGCGCCAACCATCAGAACGGCCCGAACCTCATCTACGAGCCGCTGGCCTATTACAGCGCCTTCGCCGACAAGACGTATATGTGGCTCGCCGAGAGCTTCAAATACGAGCCCGGCTTCAAGCAGCTCACCATCAAGACCCGGCCCGGCATCAAATGGAGCGACGGCGTCGATTTTTCCGCCGAGGACGTGGCCTACACGCTGAATACCCTGCGCGACTACGGCCCGAAGGTGAAGTGGGGCGTCGACGTTCAGCAGGCCGTGGAAAAGGCCACCGCGACCGACGCCAACACCGTTGTGGTGGACTTCAAGATTCCGTCGCCGCGGTTCTTCTTCTTCATGACCTACAAATACGACATCGGCGTCTACATCGTGCCGAAGCATATTTTCCAAGGCCAGGACTGGACCACCTTCAAGCATTTCGACATCGCCAAAGGTTGGCCGGTGAGCACCGGGCCGTGGCAAGTGACCAACGCCTCCTTGCAACAGAAAGTGTTCGACCGCCGGCCAAGCTGGTGGGCGGCCGACGCGAAGCTCGCACCGCTGCCGCAGGTCCTGCGCAACATCTGGCTGCCCGGCGTCGGCGAGCAGCAGATGGCACAGGCGATGATCACCGATCAGGTCGATGCCAGCGCCGGCCTGCAACCGGCGACCTTCCCGACCATCTTTCGGCAAAACCAGAAAATCACCACGCATGCCGGCCGCCAACCGCCATTCGGCTATGTCGACTGGTGGCCGATCTCGTTGTACGTGAACAACGAAGTCAAGCCGTTCGACGACCGCGACGTGCGCTGGGCGCTCAGCTACTACATCGATCGTACCCAGCTGATCGACGTCGCATTTCCGGCGCCAGCCAGACCTCCGCGCTGCCGCTGCCGGCCTACAAGCCGCTGCAGCCTTATTTCGACGTCGGTCAAGGACCTACTGGCCAAGCACGACACGCTGGAAGTGAACCCGAAGAAGGGCGATGCCCTGCTGGCCGGCAAGGGCTTCAAGAAAGACTCCGCCGGCTTCTGGGCCGACCCCAGCGGACAGCGGATCAAGATCGACATCATCGGCTTCGGCGCCAGCGGCGCCGGCATGGGCCCGGTGCTGACGGAAATGCTCAAGCGGCGCGGCATCGACACCGGCTTTGCACTGCCGCCGGATTTCGACGACCGCTTCCAGAAAGGCGCCTACACCGCCGCCATCTACGGCCATGGCGGCAGCATCAACGAACCCTACGCAACGCTTCGGCTATATCAGGGATCGAGCATCGCCGTTCCCGGCGGCCACCAGGCGAACTTCGCCCGGTGGAAGAACGCCGAATACGACAAGATCGTCGACGAGATGTTCATCACCGACCCGACCGACGTGCCCAAATTGTCGGCGCAGTGGCGGCGGGCGATGGAGATCTGGCTGCCCGATCTGCCGGACATCCAGCTGGTGCAGAATTTCCACCGCATCGCCATGGACACCACTTATTGGAAGAACTGGCCGACGGCTGAAAACGCCTATGTCAACGGTGCGCACTGGCATCTGACCTTCCCGATGGTGCTGTGGAACCTGCAGACCGTCTGACGCCGCATAGGCCAGGCGTCCTGCGGTCGCCTGGCCGAATGTCGAACCGGACGGGCTGAAAGCCGAGGACACGCATGCAAGCGGTCTATATCGCCAAGCGCTTCGGCGTATTCCTGCTGATCATATGGCTGGCGGCGACGCTGAATTTCTTTCTGCCGAAACTCTCCGGCCAAGACCCGGTCCGCACCAAGCTGCTGCAGCAGGCGGCATTGGGGGGAAATGTCCAGGCCGGCATGGAGGAGATGGTCAAGGAGTACAACACCCGCTTCGGCTTGGATCGTCCGTTGCTCGCGCAATACGGCAGCTACCTCTACGATGTCGGCCATCTCGACCTGAATTATTCCATCGCCAATTATCCTCGGACCGTCAGGGAGCTGATCGCCGAGGCCCTGCCCTGGACGGTCGGCCTGCTTGCCACGACGACGCTGCTGTCGTTCGGCATCGGCACCTTGCTCGGGGCCCTGTTGGCATGGCCGCGGGCGCCGTTCTGGCTGCGCTATCTGATGCCGCCGCTCTGGGCCTTGCACGCCATACCGTTTTTTCTTTTCGGCCTGATCCTCATCTACATCTTCGCATTCCAGGTGCAGTTGCTTCCCATGTTCGGCGGCTACAGCCCCGGCGCCGTGCAAGGCTTCACCTGGAAATTCATCAGCGACGTGGCGCTCCA
This sequence comes from uncultured Alphaproteobacteria bacterium, assembly GCA_963819305.1. Lineage (GTDB taxonomy): Bacteria > Pseudomonadota > Alphaproteobacteria > Acetobacterales > Acetobacteraceae > CAVTKE01. The sequence continues at coordinate 364,849 of CAWFVP010000009.1, read as the reverse complement.
CGCGATACTGCCGGCCATGTCGATCATCCTGGTCTCGATCGGCGGCTGGGCGCTGGCCATGCGCGGCATGATGGTGACGACGATGGGCGAGGACTATGTGGTTTTCGCGGAAGCCAAGGGCCTGCGTGCGACCACGGTGTTCCTGCGCTACTGCGTCCGGAACGCCATCCTGCCGCAGACCACGGCACTGGCTCTGGCCCTGGGCCAAATTCTGTCCGGGGCGGTCCTCGTCGAGGTGATCTTCGGCTTCCCCGGCATCGGCGCCTTGCTGTTCCAGGCAATCCAGGAAAACGACCAGTTCCTGATCCAGGGGATCGTGTTCACGGTGATCGTCGCGTTGGGGCTGGCGACGTTGGTGCTCGACATCGTCTACCCGTGGCTCGACCCACGGATTTCCTATCGGCGGACCTGACAATGCGCGCATTTCTGTCTTATGTTGGGCGCAACCGGTCCCTGCTGGTCGGGACGTCACTGCTGCTGGCGCTGGTGCTGTTCGTCGGCATCGGCCGCATCTTCGTGGACACCGAAGATGCGCGGGCATTGTCGGTGCCTTCGCTGCGGCCACCGTCCTGGACCTACCCGTTCGGCACCGACCGGCAAGGACGAGACCTGCTCGCGGTGATGATCGCCGGCACGCCGCTCACGTTGCGGATCGGCTTCATCGCAGGCTTCCTCGGCGTCGGCATCGGCGCAGTCCTGGCTTTCACCGCCGCGTTCTATCGCGGAATGACCGACACGGTGATCCGCAGCATCGCCGATATCGGGCTGACCGTTCCGGGCTTGCTGGTGCTGATCATCATCGCCGTATCGGTGAAAAGCAGCCTGACGGTGAACGAGATGGCGATCATTGTCGCGTCGCTCGCCTGGCTCAACCCGACCCGCACCATACGCGCCCAGGTCCTGACGCTGCGCGAGCGCGGCTATGTCGAGCTGGCGGCGATGTCGGGCATGGGCGGCCCGGAAATCATCTTCCGCGAGTTGATGCCGAACCTGCTGCCCTATCTGGCAGCGACGCTGGTGAATGCCGTCTCGGCCGCGATCCTCGCCTCGATCGGCCTGGAGGTGCTGGGTCTCGGGCCGATGGATTCGCCCACCCTCGGGATGACGCTGTACTGGGTCAACTTCAACGCGGCGATGATCAACGGCTGGTACTGGTGGTGGATACCGCCGATCGTCATCATCGTCATGGTATTCCTGGGCCTGTTCTTCGTCTCCGTCGGGCTCGATGAGATTGCCAATCCGCGCCTGAGGAAATCGGCATGAGCGGCGCCGTCCTGGAGGTCCGCGACCTGCGCGTCTCCTACGCCCATCCGCTCGGCGTGGTGCGCGCCGTCGACGGCGTCAGCTTCAGCCTCGCTCCTGGCGAGCGGTTGGGACTGGCCGGCGAATCAGGGTCCGGCAAATCGACCATGGCGCTGGCGATCCTCAAGATGATCCGTCCGCCCGGCCGCATCGTGGGCGGCAGCGTGTGGCTGGATGGCGTCGAGCTGTCGGCGCTGGGCAACGAAGCGATGCGGCGGTTGCGGCTGGCAGGGATTGCCCTGGTGCCGCAAGGCTCGATGAACTCGCTGAATCCGGTCATGCGCATCGGCCGCCAGATCGAGGACGCGCTCGCGGACCATGACCTTTCGCTGGCCCGCGCGGCCCTCGATGCGCAGATCGCCGAACTGCTCTCCACTGTCGGGCTGCGGCCGGAGGTCGCCGGCATGTATCCGCACCAGTTGAGCGGCGGCATGAAGCAAAGGGCCTGCATCGCCATCGCCATCTGCCTGCGGCCCCGCGTCATCATCGCCGATGAACCGACCAGCGCGCTGGACGTGGTGGTGCAGCGCCAGGTGATGGAAACACTGGCGCGGGTGCAGCGCGACCTCGGCGCCGCCGTCATCCTGGTCGGCCACGACATGGGCCTGATGGCGCAGTTCGTGGACCGCCTGGGCATCATGTATGCCGGCCGGCTGGTTGAGGTGGCGCCGGTCGGCGAGATCGTCACGGTGCCGCGCCATCCCTACACCCGCGCGCTGATCTCCAGCCTGCCCTCGCTGAATCGCAAGGGCGGCCTGCAAGGCATCCCGGGCCTGGCGCCGCTGCTGCGTGATCTGCCGCCCGGCTGCAGCTTCCATCCCCGCTGTCCGCTCGCCTTCGACCGCTGCCGGACCGAGACCCCGGCATTGCGGCCGATGGGCAAGGACTCGGTCGCCGCCTGCCACCTCGCCGAGGCCGCTGCATGAGCACGTTGCTGCAGACCGAACACGCCAGCAAAAACTACGGATCACTGACCGCGCTCCGCGACGTGTCGTTTTCCATCGACGAAAGCTGCCCCTCGATCACCGCCGTCGTCGGCGAGAGCGGCAGCGGCAAGACCACGCTGGCGCGGATGCTTCTTGGACTGGTGGCGCCGAGCACCGGGCGCGTGCTGTATCGCGGCGAAGATCTCAGCGCACTTGGCGGCGAACGGCGAATGGCCTTTCGCCGCGACGTTCAGGCGATCTTCCAGGACCCCTACGAGGTCTACAATCCATTCTACCGGGTGGACCATGTCCTGACGACGCCGGTGCGAAAGTTCCGGCTGGCCAAGAGCAAGGCCGAGGCGCGGGCACTCATCGAAGGCTCGCTGCGCGCCGTGGGACTTCGACCGGAGGAAATTCTCGGGCGCTTCCCCCACCAGTTGAGCGGCGGCCAGAGGCAACGGATCATGGTCGCCCGCGCCCTGCTGCTGCGGCCGAAGCTGATCGTCGCGGACGAGCCGGTGTCGATGGTCGATGCGTCGCTGCGGGCGACCATCCTCGGCTCTTTGCGGGCCCTGCACGAAGAACTTGGCATCTCCATCGTCTACATCACCCACGACCTGGCAACCGCCTACCAGATCAGCGACAACATTTTGGTCATGTATCGAGCGGGCGTTGCCGAAGCGGGCGCCGTCGAGCCGATCGTGACCCAGCCGGAGCACCCCTACACCCAGTTGCTGATCGATTCGATCCCGCGCGTCAGCACCGAGCGAAGCTGGATCGGCGACACTGAATCCGTTCGCGCCGGGCTGCCCTCGACCGGCGGTTGCAGCTTCGTCGATCGGTGCCCGGTGGCCATGGCCGAATGCGCCGAGGCGCCGCCGCCGCTTTACAGAACCGCCTCCGACCGCGCGGTCGCCTGCTACCGCTATCGCGCGTCGCCGCAGGTGGCAGCGGCCGATCTTGCCGCCGTGCTGGTAGGGCGGCCCATGGCCAAGGAGCCCGCAGAGGATCCAGCTGTTTCCGTCGCTCTGCCGTAGGTGCGGCGCAGTCTCAGGCAGCCACCCGCAGCATCCCGCCGCGATACAGCATGGCGCCCTCGAAAGCCGCCGTCATCTGGGTCGTGTGACCGAGCCGGAAGGCGTCATCGTAAATGGTCTCATCGGGAAATTCGGTAATCAATGTGAATGGGACGGCCAGATCGGTCGACTCCACGATCCTGCACGGGATTCCGTTGTAGATCGGTTCCGGGCGGTGGCCGGTATGCCCGGCCCACGCCGCCACCTGGGAATCGTTCAACGCCCGTAGTCCAGGAACGCGTGAAACTCGAGCCGTGAGTTCCTGCAGGAACTCAACCACCGCCTCGCGGGTCCCCGGTGGATGCCGCAGGATCAGGTAGAAGCCCTGCGGGATGGACCATGGTTCGAACCCCCGCGTCAGGTAGCCGGTGAGCGGCCGGTTCCATTCGTGCGCGGGATAGCCATGCAGGTTGATGTGCAGGCCGGCGCCCGTCAGCCGGAATGCTTCCAGCCGCGCCGCCTTCTCGTAAAGCGGCGGTCGAGTCCGATACTGCAGATCGTCCCCGAGTGCCGTGTAGCGCGCGGCGTGGTGCATGTGGCGGGGATTGTTCCGCCGCAACTGGCGGTGCAACGCATAACCGTCCGGGTTCTCCTGCGGGATCACGGCAAATAGCGCGCCTTGCCGCCGCAACAGCGCCGCCGCCCGAAGCGCACCCACCACACCGGTCGTCTCATTGGCGTGCTGGCCGCCGCTGATCACCAAACCTGGGCCGGAACCATTCACCAGGACGCCCTCCACGGCGCGGCCTTGCCTTGACACCGCTTCTATCCGGGTGCCCCCAAGTTCGTCCAAAGCCGCGCGAATCTCGCTCGGCTGCAGTGGTGCCGCGACGCTGTCGAGCAGGACCGGTGCAGCAGCGGGCTCCGCTTCCTTTGTGCAGGCCTTGATCTCCACCCGCACCCGGGCCGGTCCGGAGACGGTTCGGATATCCGGCACGATCTGGCCGGGCTGCAGCGTGCGATCCCCAAGCTTCAGCCCGGCGTGACGCTGAAAGATCTCAAGTGCCGAGAAATAGAGATCCTCATGCATGGCTTCACTGGTGCTGAGGCACTCGTCATGCCAGGTCAGCCGTCGCTTGATCCCCGGAAGCTCGACGTCAATCGCCAGCACGTCGAAATAGGGGCCGGCGCCGGGCCAGGGATGATCCGCGATCGCCGCCATGATTGCGGCGAATGCCTGCTCGTACTCCGTCGGCAGTGGCCCGTCTTCGTCCGGCTCGCCGCTGCCGCCATCGCGCCACACCCGCAACCATCCGGTCGGCGTCAGCACCGCTTGCCCAAGGTGATCCTTGCCGGCGCGGTTCGGCGCAAAGACGCGGTGCTCGGTGACCCGGCCGTCCTGCTCCAGCAGGACGTGATGGTCGAGTTCGCTTGGGCCCTGCTCGAACCGGAGCGTGGCCGCGCCAAGCAGCCCCGCCAGAGGAAACGCCTCCAGCCGGAAGCGCTGCTCGGGCGCCATTTTGTGCGACGGCAATTGCACGGTGACGGCCGAAGGGGTCGCCGTACCTTCCTCGAGAAAAAAATGTACCAATGGCTTGTAGGCGCTGCGCAGCCTGGCGCGGATGCCGGCGCCTGCCAGCCGGAGCTCGGCCGCATTCCGCGCCGCCAGATCCTCGAACACCCAGGCTTCGAGCCGCGCGCCACGATGCGCCTCGTTGGCAAACCTCTCGACCAGCGCATCCAGGGTGCGGTCGATCTGCCGGTCCAGCAAGATCGTCATGCGGCATCTCCACTTGGGCGATTGAGGCGGAACCGGAAGCCGCCGGGATCGATCTTCAAGCCGCGCCGGGTCCCTGGCAACCCCAGGAATTTCTTGTGACCGCCGGATTTCCGCGCCTAGTATTTTGCGCAACCGCACGGGATGGCGACATGCAACGCCGATCGCTGGTTTCGGGTGCGTCGTCCCTGGCTTTGCTCGGCGCCGGCGGATTGGCGCGCCCTGCCCTCGGCCAGGGCGCCCGGGTATTGCGCTTCGTACCCCAGGGGAACCTGCAGAACCCCGACCCGATCTGGACCACCACGGTGATCGCCCGCAACCATGGCTACGTCATCTGGGACACGCTGTATGGGCGAGATGCGGGGCTTGCGGCCCGCCCGCAGATGCTGGCCGGCGACAGCGTCTCCGATGACGGTCTGACCTGGACGCTGACCCTGCGCGACGGGCTGCTGTGGCACGACAACGAGAAAGTGCGCGCGGCGGACTGCGTCGCCTCCATCGCGCGATGGGCCAGGCGCGACGGATTCGGCCAGAAGCTTGCTTCGCTGACGGCCGAGATGCGCGCGCTGGATGACCGGCGGCTGGAAATCCGCCTGACCCGCCCGTTCCCGATGCTGCGCGACGCGGTCTCCACCTGCTTCATCATGCCCGAGCGAATGGCCAGGACCGACGCCTTCCAGCAGATCCAGGAATATGTCGGCAGCGGTCCCTACGGGTTCGTGCGCGACGAGTGGGTATCCGGCTCCAAGGCGGTGTATGCCCGTTTCGATCGATACGTTCCCCGGGACGAACCGCCGAGCTTCACGGCCGGCGGCAAACGGGCGAATTTCGACCGCATCGAATGGGTCATCATGCCCGATCCTGCAACGGCCGCGGCGGCGCTGCAGCGCGGCGAGGTGGACTGGATCGAGCAGCCGCTGTCGGATCTCCTGCCCATGCTGCGCAAGTCACCGGGCGTCGCGGTTGAGAACGTCGACCTTCTCGGTTCGGTCGGCATCATCCGCTTCAACCATCTCCAACCCCCATTCAACAACGTCAAGCTGCGCCGGGCGCTGCTGCCGGCGATCGACCAGGGCGACTTCATGGCCGCTGTCATGGGCAGCGAGACCGCATTGGCGCGCGCCGGCGTCGGCGTATTCCCGATCGGCACGCCGCTGGCGAACGACGCTGGCCTGGACGCGCTGACCGGCAAGCGCGACGTGGCGTTGGCCAGACGCCTGGTGGCGGAAAGCGGCTACAAGGGGGAGCGGGTGGTGCTGCTGGCGCCGAGCGACTTTCCCGTGGTCAACGCCATCGCCCAGGTGACCCGCGCCGTCTATGACAGCATCGGCCTGAACGTCGAATACGTGACCGCCGACTGGGGCACGGTGGTAACCCGCCGCAACAGCCGCGAACCGGTCGACAAGGGCGGCTGGAGCACCTTCACGACGTACGGCGACGGCCTGTCCTATTCCAACCCCGGCAGCCACACGACGCTGTTCGGCAACGGCGTCAATGGCTGGTTCGGCTGGTATACCAGCCCGAAAATGGAGGCGCTGCGCAACGCCTGGTACGATGCGCCCGACCTCGACGCGCAGCGCAGGATCGCGCGTGACATACAGTTGCTGGTGTGGGACGAAGTCCCTTATATTCCGATCGGCCAATGGTACCAGCCGATCGCACGTCGCACCGACCTGAGCGGAATCGTCAAAAGCGTGGTTCCGATTTTCTGGAACGTGAAGCGAACCTGAAACTCCCAAGCCCAATAACAAGAAGGCCACGCAATGCCGCGCATCATGCTCGTCGAGTGCATGCAGGAGATCTCGTCCTTCAATCCCGTGCAATCCGGCTATGACCACTTCTCGGTCACACGGGGCGAGGAGATGTTCGGCCAGACCGGCCTCAACACATCCCTCGGCGGCGCGCTGGAGGTCTTCCGATCCGCCAACGTCGATCTGGTGCCGGCCTATAGCGCGCGCGCCGGCAGTGCCGGCCTGCTGTCAGCCGCGGGGTGGCAGCGTCTTTCAGGGGAACTCGCGGCGGCCGTGACTGCCAACATGCACGGCATCGATGGCATCTACGTGTCGCTGCATGGTGCCATGGGGGCCGACGGTGAGCTGGATCCGGAGGGCTGGGTACTCGCCGAAATCCGTAGGCTCGCCGGTCCGGACATACCCATCGTCATTTCGCTCGACCTGCACGGAATCCTGACCGACCGCATGTTGCGCCAGGTGGACGGGCTAGCGATCTATCACACCTACCCGCATGTGGATTTCGCCGATACCGGCTCGCGCGCCGCGCGACTGTTGCTGCGCCTGCTGGCGAACCCGACCCGGACGACCATCGCCCGCGCGGTCATCCCGGCCCTCGTCCGCGGCGATGAACTCATCACCAAAAGTGGATGCTACGGCGACATGATCCGCGAGTGCCAGCGCATCGAGCGCGACGGCACGGTCATGGCGGCCGGGATCATGATCGGCAACCCGTTCACGGACGTGCCGGAACTGTGCAGCCAGGTCATCATCATGACCGACGGCGACGCAGCGACCGCCCGTGCCGAGGCGGTGCGGCTGGCCGAGGAGTTCTGGCCCCAACGCCACCGGATGCAGGGTAAGCTGATCAGCCTGGAACGTGCCGTTGCCCAGGCGCGCACCATGCAGGGCCCGGTGCTGTTTACGGACGCGGCCGATGCCACCTCCTCCGGCGCATCGGGCGATTCCAACCTCATCCTGAAGGCGCTGCGCGACGCCGGCTACGACAAGGGGGTGCTGGCCCAGATCGTCGACGCCGAGGCCGCCCATGCCGCCCACGCGGCGGGCGTCGGCGCCACCATCGACGTCACCTTGGGCGGCCGCCTGGACCCGGCCCGCTTCCCCCCGATGCAGGTCAGGGCGCAGGTCAAGCTGCTTTCGGACGGCCAGGCCCGGCTGGAGACTGCCCGCTCGGGCCTCGATGCCGGCCCGACCGCGGTGCTCACCTACGACAACGCCACGGTGGTCGTCATGGCGCGCTCGGTCAGCCTGTTCGACCGGGCGATGTACTACTCGGTGGGCATCAACCCGACCGAATACGACCTGATCGTCGTGAAATCGCCCCATACCGAGTACCATATGTTCGACCAGTGGGTGGAGAAGAACTTCAACATCGACATCCCCGGCGCCACCTCGGCCAATCTTCGGAAGCTGGGCCACACCATCTGCGCCCGGCCGATGTTTCCGCTCGATGATATCGCCTCCTTCACCCCGGCGCCGGTGATCTACGACCGGCGTGGCGGCAAGGCGGCCTGATCGTGCATCGGGTGGATCGCGGGTGCTGGATATCGGCGCATATCGGACGTATCCTGCCTGGCCTGACCGCCAACAGTGCCGAAAAGGATGAAAACGATGGCTGCGCTCAAGGGAAGCAAGACCGAGGATAACCTGAAGGCCGCCTTTGCCGGCGAATCCCAGGCAAACCGCCGGTATCTCTATTTCGCCCAGAAGGCCGATGTCGAAGGCTACAACGACGTCGCCGCGGTCTTCCGTTCCACCGCCGAAGGCGAGACCGGGCATGCCCATGGCCACTTGGAATTTCTGGAAGCCGTCGGCGATCCGGCGACCGGCCTGCCAATCGGCAAGACCGGCGACAACCTGAAGGCCGCGGTTGCCGGCGAAACCCACGAATACACCGACATGTATCCGGGGATGGCCCGATCCGCCCGCGAAGAAGGCTTCGAGGAAATCGCCGATTGGTTCGAGACGCTGGCCAAGGCCGAGCGCTCGCATGCCGGCCGCTTCCAGCGCGCTTTCGACGAACTGAAGTAGCCGGCTGGGGAGGGGCCCGGCCCCTCCCCGCCCCCCAGCGCACGGACAAATCGATGCGAGAAGGCAGCCTGGAGGCGCCCAAGCGCCATCCGCTGGCGTGGCAGGACGCTGATTTCTACGACCCGGCCAAGCTTGACGCCGAATTACGTCGGGTATTCGACATCTGCCATGGCTGCCGCCGCTGCTTCAATCTTTGCGACTCCTTCCCACGCCTGTTCGACCTGATCGATGCGGCGAAGACCGGCGAGTTGGACAGCGTCGACAGCAAGGATTTCAAGCCGGTCGTCGACGCCTGCACGCTCTGCGACATGTGCTACATGACCAAGTGCCCCTACGTGCCGCCGCATCCCTTCAACCTCGATTTCCCGCATCTGATGCTGCGCTACCGTGCGGTCGAGGCGAAGGCCGGCGAAGTCTCCCGGGCTGACCGGGAGCTTGCCCGCACCGACCGCAACGGCAAGCTGGCGGCACTCGCCGCCCCGGTTGCCAATTGGGCGAGCGAGCGCGGCAACAGCACCACGCGGCCGCTGCTGGAACGCGTCGCCGGCATCGACCAGAATGCCGAGCTGCCGAAATATCAATCCGCCAGCTTCGTCAGCCAGGCTCGGGTGACGCCGCTGGAGCTGAACCGGGAGGCGCCGGCATTCGGCCGCAAGGCGGTGCTCTACGCCACCTGCTTCGTGAACTACAACGGCCCCGATGTCGGCATGGCCACCCGTGCCGTGCTCGCGCTCAACGGGGTCGAAACCGAGATCGTCTACCCGCAATGCTGCGGCATGCCGCTGCTGGAGCAGGGACGCATCGCGGAAGTGGCCGAGAGCGCCCGCAAGGTGGCCGGCGCGATGCAGGACTGGATCGGCCGCGGCTACGACGTGATCGCCCTGGTGCCGTCCTGCGCGTTGATGCTGAAGGCCGAGTGGCCGCTGATCCTGCCCGATGACCTGGACATCAGGCGCCTGGCCGCGGCCACCTACGACATCAGCGAATATATCGTTGACATCGCCCGCAAGGAGGGCATCGCCCCCGGCCTCGCGGCCGTGCCGGGCGGCATGTCGGTGCATATGGCGTGCCACGCCCGGGCCCAGAACATCGGCCAGAAAGCCGCCGAGATGCTACGGTTGCTGCCCGAAGCCGACGTGCAGGTGATCGAGCGCTGTTCCGGCCATGGCGGCTCCTGGGGATTCAAGAAAGATAATTTCGCGACGGCCCTGAAGGTCGGACGACCTGTCGCCCGCCAGGTGCGAGATGCCGGGAAGGCGTTCGTCACGTCCGAATGTCCGCTGGCCGGGGTGCATATCCAGCAGGGCATCGACAAGCTGGGGGGCGACAGCCCGTCGCCCGAGCTGGTGACGCATCCGATCCAGTTGCTTGCCCGGGCTTACGGCATCGCGACTTGATCGGGTAGCGTTGGCGACCCAATTCCGACCGGTGAGATCATCCATGGCGAACAAGCACGCGATCGAGGCCACCGACATCCTGCCGATGTCGGAATACGCGGGAGCCCGCGCCGAGTGGCGCCGCCGGATGACCGCGATCAAACGCCGTCGCCGGATCGAGGTCGGCCCCTACGTGACTTTCTACTTCGAGAGCTGGCAGACCATGTGGCACCAGGTTCACGAGATGCTGTTCATCGAGAAGGGCGGCGATGCGCAGTTGCCGGACGAGTTGGCCGCGTACAACCCGCTGGTGCCCCAAGGCAACGAACTCACTGCCACCTTCATGATCGAGATCGACGATCCCGACCGGCGTAAACGCATCCTGGGTGGACTGGGCGGCATCGAGGACACCGCCTTCCTTCGCTTCGCCGGACATGAGGTGAAAGCCTCGCCGGAAGCGGACCAGGATCGCACCACGGCGGAGGGCAAGGCGTCGTCCGTACAGTTCGTGCATTTCCATTTCACGCCGGAGCAGATCAAGTCGTTCCGTTCGGCGGGCACCGAGGTGCTGCTCGGACTCAATCACCCGAAATATGGCCATATCGCAGTGCTTCCGGAAGACGTGCGCAACGAACTGGCGGCGGATTTCGACTGACCGTTCCATCGACGAAGCCGTCGGCGGTGGCAGTCCAACCTCGGTCGCCCGTGGGAGGAGACGGAGATGGCGGACAAGCCGAACTTCATCCTTGTCACCGACGACGCACAGCCGGCGGCCGTCCCGGCCCCCCGGACCAACGGGGCGCTGAGCCGTCTTTGGACGGCGGCGGGCGCTGCCGCAAGGGCGGTGACCGCGCGGCTGCCGGCGAGCCTGGGACACTCCGAGCCAGCGACCGATTTGGCCGCACCGGCCAGGCCGCGGCTGGTGTTCGCGGTCGATGCGACTGCCTCACGCGAGCCGGCATGGGCGGCCGCACGCCAGGTGACGGATGTCCTGGTCAAGGCGCTGCCGGGCGAACTGGACGTGGCGCTGGCCGTGCATGGCGGCTCTCGCGTGCACATCTTCACCGACTTCACCAGCAATGCCGCCACCCTGCGCGACCGCGCCGCGGGCGTCGTCTGCCAGGCGGGGATGACGCGGCTGCTGCCGATCCTCGCGACCGCCCTCGCGCGGCAGGCGATCCGGGTCGTGATCTATATCGGTGACGTCTTCGAGGAGAGCGTGCCGAGGGGCCGGCAACTGGCCGATGCCATGGGCGCCCAAGGCGTCCGGCTGATCGTGCTGCACGACACCGCCGATCCCGGCGCCCGCCGCGACGGCGAATTGTTCTGGGACCTTGCCAAGCGCACCGGCGGATGCGTGCTGCCGTTCGAGGCCGGCGCCTCCGACCGGTTGCGGGATATCCTTTCCGCCGCGGCGGTCTACGCGGTCGGTGGCGAAAAGCTGCTGCGCGAGCGGCGGCGGCAATTGCCCGGCGCCACGGCATTGCTGGAGCATATGGGAAAAAACGACTGACCTCGCCAACGCCTTGACGTAGGAGCGGCAGATGCGACGATCCCTGTCTCGCGAGGTCGCACAGGACAGGAATCAGTCATGACCAGATACGAGCGCGGCGATGCCAAGGACTACGCCAGGACGCATCTGCGCGGTATCTGGGCGGCGGCGCTGACGCCGTTCCGGCCGGACGACCTGGCGCTCGACGAGGCAGGGTTCATCCGCAACCTGCGGCACTGGACCGGGCCGCTCGGCATCGACGGCGTGTTCGTCAGCGGCAAGCAGGGCGAATTCTTCGCCATGTCGGTGCAGGAGCGCAAGCGCAGCTTCGAACTGGCCGTGGACGCCACCGCCGGGCGCGCCGGAACGATCATGTCGTGCTCGGACCAGAACCTCGATGTGGTGCTCGACCTCGCGGCGCACGCAGAAGCGGTCGGCGCCGAATTCATCGTCGTGCATGCGCCACTGCTGCATTTTCTGCACGACCGTGACGAGACGCTGTTCGAGTACTACCGATACATCAGCGAACGTACCCGCCTCGGCATCGCCATGTGGAGCCATCCGGACAGCGGCTACCTGATGAGCCCCGAGCTTTGCGCCCGCATCGCCGAGCTGCCGAACATCGTGGCGATCAAGTATAGCGTGCCGCGCGAGATGTACGTGCGGCTGACGCATCTGGCCGGCGACCGGCTGATCGTCAGCACCGCATCCGAGGATGAATGGCTCGACAACATTGTCGAACTGAACTGGCAAGTGTATCTGTGCTCGAATCCGCCGTTCCTCTACCAGACTGGAGAAGATCGCCGCATGCGCCGCTACACGGACCTCGCCATGCAGGGCAAGACCGCGGAGGCGCGTGCGGTTCGCGACAGCCTGGAACCGGTTCGCACCGCCTTCAAGAACAGCCGGCCGGGCGGAAAGCCGCAGGCGCACGCGAAATACTGGCAGGAACTGCTCGGGCAGGTCGGCGGCCCGGTGCGGCGGCCGATGCTGCAGATGAGCGACACGGAAAAGGCGGCCACGCGCGCGGCGTTCGACGGCTGCGGCCTGGGCCGGATCAGCGCGGCAGCGGAGTGATGCCGGTCATGCCGATCGAATCCATCCGCCGGCCATTCAACTTCGCCAAATGGATCGACGAGCACGCGCATCTGCTGAAGCCGCCGGTTGCTAACAAGCTGGTCTTCGAAGATGCCGGCATGGTCGTCCAGGTCGTCGGCGGCCCCAATCGGCGGGTCGACTTTCACGACGATCCCGTCGAGGAATTCTTCTATCAGTTGAAGGGCGACATGATCCTGAAGCTTGCCGAGAACGGCAAGATCCACGACGTGCGCATCCGCGAAGGCGAGATCTTCATGTTGCCCGCGCATGTCCGGCACTCGCCGCAGCGGCCGATGCCGGGTTCGATTGGGCTGGTCGTCGAAAGCGCGCGCAGGGATGACGACATCGACGCGTTCGAGTGGTTCTGCATGAATTGCGGCGCTCGTGTCCACCGCGTCGAGGTCAGGGTCACCAACATCGTCAAGGACCTGCCGCCGCTGTTCGAGGCATTCTACGCCGACAGCCAAGCGCGGACATGCGTGCAATGCGGCACGGTCCATCCGGGCAAGACCCCGCCGCCCGGCTGGGCGGAGTTGTGACGCCTTCCTGCGCCAAGCCACGCGGCCTTGCATGACGCTGCTGCTTGAGCAGTTGCTCAACGGCCTGCAGTTCGGGGTCATGCTTTTCCTGCTCGCGGCAGGGCTGACCTTGGTGTTCGGGATCATGGGGCTGGTCAACCTGGCGCATGGCTCGCTGTACATGGTGGGTGCGTTCGCCGCCGCCTGGACGCAGGGGCGCACCGGGTCGTTCGGACTGGCCGTGCTGGCGGGTCTCACCGCGGCCGCGCTGACCGGTGCGGCGATCGAGGCGACGGTGCTGCGACGGCTGTATGCGCGCGACCATCTCGACCAGGTGCTGGCGACTTTCGGCATGATCATGTTCTTCAACGAGGCAATGGCCATGCTGTTCGGCCGCCAGCCGCTGCTCGCGTCGCTGCCGAACTTGCTGAGCGGCTCGGTCGAAATCGTGCCGGGCGTCCCCTACCCTGTTTATCGGCTGGCGATCATCGTCGTCGGCATCGCCATCGCCGGCGGGCTGTACCTGCTGATCAACCGCACGCGGCTCGGGATGCTGGTTCGCGCGGGCGCCACGCACCGCGAGATCGTTCGCGCGCTCGGGGTGAATATCGCGCTGCTTTACACGGCGGTGTTCGGGCTGGGCGCGCTGCTGGCCGGGTTGGCGGGGGCGCTGACGGGACCTTTGCTTTCGGTGCAGGTCGGCATGGGCGACCGCATCCTGATCACGACCTTCGTCGTCATCGTCATCGGCGGCATCGGTTCCGTGCGCGGCGCATTGATCGGCGCCATGCTGGTGGGCATGGTCGATACGATGACCCGCGCCTTTCTGCCGACAATGTTGAAGACGATCATGGTGGCGACCAACGCCGATGCGATCGGCGGGGGCATCTCCTCGATGGCGATCTTCATTCTGATGGCGATTGTCCTGCTGGTGCGGCCGCGCGGATTGTTCCCGGCGCATGGCTAGGCGATGGGCGGAAACGCCGCGGCAGATCGCAGTCATCGTCGTCGGGTTCATCTTCCTGCTCGCCTTGCCGATGCTGGCGGATCGGCTGGCCATGCCCGACCTGATCACGCTCGGCAGCCAGGTTGCGATCTTCGCGATCGCCGCGGTCAGCCTTGACCTGCTGATCGGCTATTGCGGACTTTCGTCGTTCGGTCATGCGGCTTTCTTCGGGCTGGGCGGCTACGTCGTGGGCATCCTGGCCTTCCATGCGGCGGAGGATGACGCATTCCTGGGGCTGGTTCCCGGGACGACCCAGGCCTGGATCGTATGGCCGGCCGCGATCCTGGTTGCGAGCCTTGCCGCACTGGCGATCGGGGCGCTGTCGCTGCGCACGACCGGCGTGCAGTTCATCATGATCACCCTCGCCTTCGCCGAGATGCTGTATTTCCTGTTCATCTCGCTGAAGGCTTATGGCGGCGACGATGGATTGGGCTTTCGCCGCCGCAGCAGCATCGCCGGCATCGACCCGCGCGACGATGTGGCGTTCTACTATGTCTGCCTCGCGGCGTTGGTGCTGTTCCTGCTGCTTTGCCGCAGGATCGTGCGGTCACGCTTCGGGCTGGTGCTGCAGGGCATCCGGCAGAACGAGCGTCGCATGGCCGCGATCGGGGTCGCCACCTACCGGTACAAGCTGGTGGCATTCGTGATCGCCGGCGCCGGGGCGGGTCTCGCCGGGGCGCTCGACGCCAACCTGCTGCGCTTCGTGAGCCCGGACCTGCTGCATTGGACCAACTCCGGCGACATGATGGTGATGGTCGTGGTCGGCGGCGCGGGCAGCCTGTTCGGCGCGGTGTTCGGCGCGGCGTTGATGATCGCTGCTGCAATCCTTCCTGTCGCAATGGACGGAGCATTGGATGATCGTGATGGGGCCGTTCCTGGTGTTGTTCATCCTGGCGGTCCGGAAAGGGCTTTGGGGCTTTCTCGGCGGCACCGCGAAATGAGCGCGATGCTGGAGGTTCGTGGGCTGGTCAAGCGGTTCGGCGGATTGGTGGCGACCAATCAGCTCGACCTCGATGTGGTGGAAGGCGAGATCCATGCGCTGATCGGGCCGAACGGCGCCGGCAAGTCGACGCTGATCGACCAGATTTCGGGCGAGCAGCGGCCGGATGCGGGAGAGATCCGCTTCGGCGGCGAGGACATCCTGAAGCTCTCGGTCCCGCAAGCGGGTACGGCGCGGGTTGACCCGATCGTTCCAGGTCACGTCGATCCTCCCGGCCTATACCGCGCTCGAGAACGTGGCGCTGGTGGTGCAGGTTCACCAGGGGCACAGCTTCCGCTTCTGGGGCGATGCCAGGAACGACGCGACCTTGACGCGGCCTGCGCATGACATGCTGGCGCGCATGGGGTTGGACGGCCGCGCCCAGGTGCGGGCGGAGGATCTTTCGCACGGCGAGCAGCGGCAGCTTGAACTCGCGATGGCATTGGCCACGCGGCCGCGGATGCTGCTGCTGGATGAACCGATGGCCGGGCTGGGGCCGGCGGAATCGCAGGAAATGACGAAGACTTTGCTCGGCGATGAAAGGGCTGGTGACGATCCTGCTCGTCGAGCATGACATGGACGTCGTGTTCGCCCTCGCGGACCGCGTAACGGTGCTGGTCTATGGCCGCGCGATCGCCAGCGGCGGCCCGGCGGACATACGCGAGAACGCGGAGGTTCGGATGGCCTATCTCGGCGAGGCCGGAAGCCGCATGATGCTTGAACTGGACAAGCCTGCAGGCGGGCTATGGGCACAGCCAGGTGCTGTTCGACCTGTCGCTGGCAATCGCACCGGGCAACCTGGTCACGTTGCTTGGCCGGAACGGCATGGGCAAGACCACGACGATCAGCACCGTCATGGGCATGTTGCCGGCGCGTGGCGGAAGCGTTCGCTTCGAAGGGGCGCCGATCACCGGGCGTCCCCCTGAGGCGGTGGCACGGCTGGGCGTCGGGCTGGTTCCGGAGGGCCGCATGATCTTCCCGACCCTGACGGTGCGCGAGAACCTGGTCGCCACCGCCGCCAACCGGCTGCGGCGGTCCCCGGGCTGGACGCTGGATCGGGTGATGAACGCTGTTTCCGCGGTTGCGCGAGCGGGCGGGGCAGATGGGCGCCACGCTGTCCGGCGGCGAGCAGCAGATGCTGGCGGTCGGGCGGGCGCTGATGACCAACCCGAAGCTGCTGATCCTCGATGAGGCGACGGAGGGTCTGGCGCCGCTGATCCGCGCCGAGATATGGGATTGCATCCGCACCCTGAAGGCGGAGGGTCTGTCGATCCTGATCGTCGACAAGAACCTCGCGGCGCTGAAGCGCCTTGCCGATCGGCATTTCATCATCGAGAAGGGCAGCACGGTCTGGAGCGGGACCTCGGCCGAGCTCGATGCGCAGCCGGATACGGTGCATCGCTATCTTGGGGTATGATCGCCGCATCGCGGGGGAGCCACTAGGGTCATGACGATGACGACAATTGCGAACACCCCGCTCGGCATTCTGCAAGGACGAGTGGAAGGCGATTGCGTGGCTTTCCGTGGGGTGCGCTACGCGGTGGCGCCGGTCGGCGACCTCCGCTTTGCGCCGCCGGTGGCGGTGTCGCCCTGGGACGGGACGCTCGATGCCACGCGCGACGGTCCGATCGCACACGCAGGCGCCGTCTCGCCTGCGCGATGCCATGGGGGATTTCTCGGCGCCGCAGGATGAGGACTGCCTCAGCCTGACGATCTGGACACCCGGCGCGGATACGTCGGCGCGCGCGGTGCTGGTGTGGCTGCATGGCGGCGCGTGGAGCAGCGGTGCGGGATCGCTGGCCTGGTACGATGGCGGCCGGCTGGCAGCCGAGCAGGGCATCGTCGTCGTCGGGGTGAATTACCGATTGGGCGCGCTCGGGTATCTGCACGTGCCGGGCATCAGTCCCGGCAATCTCGGGACGCTGGACCAGATGGCGGCGCTGGGCTGGGTGCGCGACAACATCGCGGCATTCGGTGGCGACGCGAAGCGGGTGACGGTGGGGGGACAGTCGGCGGGCGCCGCGAGCATCGGGCGGCTAATTGCCGATCCGCAGGCGCGGCCGCTGTTCGGCCGCGCCATCCTGCAGAGCGGCGGCTTTGGGCGGCCGCCCCTCACTGCGGCGTACGCTACCCGGATCGGCGTGGATTATGTCCGTTCGCTCGGCATCGATCCGGACGCGTCCGACGCGGGCGCGCAGATGCGCGCGGTGCCGGCGTCACGGCTGGTGGAGGCGGCCGGTGCGCTGGCGCGGTCGCGGGCGAAGTTCGCAGAAACCACGCCGGTGTTCATGCCGCATGTCGACGTGCCGATGAGTGGCGATACGGCGATCGGGATGATTGCCGACGGGGCACGCGACCTTGACGTTCTGGTCGGCACGACGCGCGAGGAGGTGCATGCATTCCTCGCCGCGAACCCGGCGATGGCGGCGCCGCCCGATGAAGCCGTCCGCGCGCGGTTTGCGGAATTGGCCGGGAGTGCCGATGCGATCGATGTCTATCGGCGGCGGCGGCCCGGGAGCAGCGTCATGGACCTGTTGAGCGACCTCGGGACCGACCACACTTTCGGCTGGCCTTCGTTGCGACTGGCGGCCGAGATCGCGGCGCGTGGTGGCCGGGTGCACGCGTATCAGTTCGACTGGGCGCCTGCTGCCAGCCGGTTCAAGGCGTGCCACTGCATCGAGTTGCCGTTCATGTTCGGCACGCTGGATGCGTGGCCCGATGCGGCGATGCTGGCGGGTGGCGACGCCGGGCAGATGGCGGCATTGTCCGAGACGATGCGCGCCAGCTGGGGCGGCTTCGTGCGCGACGGAGCGGTCGGAACAGACTGGCCGCGCTATGACGGCGACCGTCGGATGACGATGGTATTCGGCGAGATGTGCGGACCTGTCGGTGATCCCGCGGGCCTTGGATGGCGGGCATGAGCATCGTTGCGCGGACTGCGGCGGGCGATCTCGAAGGGACGTCCGGGAACGGCGTCCTGGTGTTTCGCAATGTGCCGTATGCGGCGCCGCCGATCGGGGAGCGCAGGTTTGCGCCGCCGGCACCAATGCCGCCTTGGCAGGGGGTGCGGAGCGCCGCCGAGCACGGTCCGATCGCACCGCAGCCCGCTTCCCGACTGCGCGCGGCGATGGGGGATTTCGCGCGGCCGCAATCGGAGGATTGCCTGACGCTGACGATCGCGACGCCGGCGATCTCAGGCGCGCGTCCGGTGCTGCTTTGGCTGCATGGTGGCGCCTACATGACCGGCGCAGGGTCGCTCGACTGGTACGACGGCAGCAATTTGGCGCGGGATGGCGACGTGGTCGTGGTTGGGGTGAACTACCGGCTGGGCGTGCTCGGGTTCCTGCATCATCCCGCCATCGGCGCCGGCAACTATGCGCTCGACGACATGGCGGCGGCGCTGGCCTGGGTGCGGGACAACATCGCGGCATTCGGCGGCGATCCGGCGCAGGTCACGGTGATCGGGCAATCGGCCGGCGCGCATGCGGTCATGTGCCTGCTGACGATGCCGCCGGCACGCAGCATGTTCCGGCGCGCCGTTCTGCTCAGCGCGCCGCCATCGCTGCATCCTTTGACGTCGGATGCCGCTGCGAGATTTGCCGAGCAGTTGCTTGGCGAACTTGACATACCGGTCGACGCGGAGGCCGGCGAGCGGTTGCGGGCGACGCCCGTGGCGCGCCTGCTGGAGGCGCAGATGGCGGTCGTTCGCGCGGCTTCGCGCTTTGCCGACGTATCGCCACCCTTCGTGCCGATGATCGACGGGATCGCCAGCATCGACGCGTTCATCGCGGCGGCGGCCGAGGGTGCCGCCGCTCAGCGGATCGAGATGATCATCGGCACCACGCGCGAGGAGATGCATGCATTCCTGGCGCCCGATCCGGCGATGGCGTCGCCCGATCCCGCCGCTGTCGCCGCGCGGTTCACGGCCCTCGCCGGCCGCGCCGACGCGATCGAGGATTATCGCCGGCGGCGACCCGGCGGCAGCGTCACGGACCTGCTCGGCGACCTGGTGACCGACCATGCGTTCCTGTTGCCGTCGCTGCAATTTGCCGATGCCGTGACCGCGCGCGGCGGCAGCGCGTGGGCGTATCAGTTCGACTGGGCGGCGCCGGACAACCCGTTCAAGGCGTGCCACTGCATCGACCTGCCATTCGTGTTCGGCAATCCCGATGCCTGGAACGGCGCGGCGATGCTCGCGGGCGGCGATCCGGCCGAGATGGCGGATCTGTCCGCGACCATCCGGGCCGCGCTCGTCGCGTTTGCGCGAAACGGCGACCCGTCTTTGCCCGGGTTGCCGTGGCCCCCGTACCGGCCGGCGGATCGGCTGACGATGCGCTATGGTCCGGTCACCGGGATCGCCGGCGACCCCGCCGGTTTCGGCACCCGATGATGAACAAAGGAATCGCCATGCTCCGTCGTGCAGTCCTGGGCTCGGTTGCGGCATTGATGCTGGCGCCGGCGGCGCGATCCGAAGAGCCGGTCAAGATCGGGTTCATCACCACGCTCTCGGGTCCCGGCGGCTATCTGGGCGAAGACGCCCGCGACGGGTTCCTGCTGGCGATCAAGGAAGGCGGCGGCAAGCTGGGCGGCGTTCCGGTCCAGCTGCTGGTCGAGGATGATGGATTGAAGCCCGCGAATGCCAAGCAGATCGCCACACGCTTCATGAAATCGGAGCACGTGAAGCTGTTCACCGGCACCATCTTCACCAATGTGGCGCTGGCGATGATCGGCGACATCCTGGACAGCGGCGCCTATTGGATCGGCCCGAACACCTCGCCCAACGAATATGGCGGCAAGGACTGCGCGCCGAACTACTTCGTGTCCGGGTGGGACGAGACGCTGCATGCCTCCGCCGGCGTGCTGGCCAACGAGTTGGGCAAGAAGCGCCTGTTCGTGATGGCGCCGAACTACCAGGCCGGCAAGCAGATCATCGCCGCGGTGAAGAGCGCCTTCAAGGGCGAGATCGTCGGCGAAATATACACGAGCCTCGACCAGACCGATTTCAGCGGCGAGATCGCGCAGATCCGGGCGGCGAAGCCGGATGCGGTGTATGAGTTCCAGCCTGGCGGCCTCGGCATCAACTTCCTGAAGCAGTGGGCGACGTCGGGGTTGAAGGACAGCATCCCGCTGGTGGTCGCGGCGCCTTCGCTCGATCCGCGGCTGCTCGCAGCCGTTGGCGATGCGGCGGCGGGGATGCAGATTGCCGCCAATTGGAATGCCGATCTCGACAATCCGGCCAATCGCGACTTCGTCGCCGCATATCGCGCGGCGTATTCGCGGCCACCCACCTACTACGCAGCGAACGCCTACGACACCGCGCGCATGATCGGCGCCGCGCTGAAGGCGTCGCAGGGTCGGATCGACGACGCGTTTCGCGCGGCACTGAAGCGCGCCGATTTCGCCTCGGTGCGCGGGCATTTCGCGTTCGCGCCGAACCAGGGGCCGGTGCAGGACTGGTATCAGCTTGCCGTGGTGCGTGGCGGCGACGGGGCGCTCAGCCTCAAGACCGAACGCAAGATCCGGGAGATGGCGGGCGGGGCGTATGGCGACCAGTGCAAGATGAAGTAGCGATCAGGCGACGCCGGCGACATACGCCTTCAGGCTGTCGACCTCGTATTCCTGCTGCATGATGCGGGCCTTCACCACGTCGCCGATGCTGATGATGCCGACGAGCACGTTGTGATCCAGCACCGGAAGGTGCCGGAAACGGCCGGTCGTCATCAGGCCCATCGCTTCGTCGACGCTGGTCTTCGGCGTGATGGTCTTCAAGGCCCGCGTCATCACCTGCCCCGCGGTCATCTCCATCGCGGTCTGGCCGTTGGCGGCCAAGGCATGCACGATGTCGCGCTCGCTGACGATGCCGAGCAGGGTCTTGTCGCTGTCCAGCACCACCAGGGCACCGATCCCGCGCCGCGACAGTTGCGACGCGACCTCGGACAAGGTGGCCGAGGCGATGGTGAACGCGACGTCGTGGCCCTTGTGCTTCAGGATGGCGGCGATGGTCATGGCACGATCCTCCCTGTGGGTTCGAACGACCACTGTGCACCTCTCCCGCCTGGGAATGCAAAAACTTGCAGTGCGCTGCAGCAATCTCTGCGAGACAGGTAAAATCCCGTGAATCGCCGGGGGTGTCTTGCGCCGCCGGAAACTCAGCCGGTGGCGGTGTGGGCGAGTTGCGTGGCGACCAAAGCGGCGAAGCTGCCCTGGCGTTCGAGAAGGTCGGCGAAGCTGCCGCGCTCGGTGATGACGCCGCCCTCGAACACCAGGATTTCATCGGCGTCGCGCACCGTTGAAAGCCGGTGGGCGATGATGAAGGTGGTGCGGCCGGCCATCAGCGCCTTCAAGGCCACGCCGACCCGGGCCTCCGTTGCGGCGTCGAGCGCACTGGTGGCCTCGTCCAGGATCAGGATCGGCGGGTCCTTCAGCAGGGCGCGGGCGATCGCCAGGCGTTGCCGCTGGCCGCCCGAAAGCGTGGCGCCGCGCTCGCCGACGACAGTGTCGTAGCCGTTCGGCTGGCGCAGGATGAATTCGTGCGCCTCGGCCATCCGGCAGGCCTGCTCGAGTTCCGCCTCGCTGGCGTCGGGCCGGCCGAGCATGACGTTCTCGCGGATCGACCGGTTCAGCAGCATGCTTTCCTGGAACACCACGCCGATCGCCCGGCGCAGGCTCTCCAGCGTGACATCGCGCAGATCCTGGCCGTCGATCAGGATGCGGCCGGAGAGCGGGTCCCATAGCCGCTGCAGCATCGCCATGGCGGTGGATTTTCCGGCGCCGGTGGGGCCGACCAGCGCGACGCTGGTGCCGGGGCGGGCAACGAAGGACACGCCGGCCAACACCGGCGGACCGCCGGGATAGCCGAACACCACGTCCTCGAATACCACCTCGCCGGCCCCGGGCACCAGCGGCTTGGCATCCGGCTTGTCCGGGACGGTGCTTTTGGTGTCGAGCACGGAGAAGAACTCGTTCAATCCGGGAATTTCGAAGAACAGCCGGGAGGCGAAGGCCATGGCGCCGTCGAGCTTGCCGATCAGCAACGTCGCCAGGCCCATGAAGCTGACGATCTCCCCGACGCTGGCCTGGCCGCGGATGTTCAGGATGGTGCCGATCACCACGATCGAGATCACGGCGATGGTGCTGGCGGCGCGGGTCAGCACGTTCACCACGGCCCACCAGGTCAGCACCGGAAACTGATGGGCGATCACCTGGTCGGCGATCTCGCCGAACAGCCGTGTCTCGGCGGCGAGGCGAGTGAAGGACTGCACCACCGTGACGTTGGCCAGCGCATCCTGTGCCGTTCCGGCGAGGCGCACCTGCCAGGTCTGCGCCCGCTCCTGCCCGGCCTGGGTGCGGCGGATCACCAGCGTGGTCAGGACGCAAAACAGCACCACCACCAGAATCAAGGAGATCGCCAGCCGCCAGTTGATGAACAGGGTCAGCGGCAGCAGCACCAGGGTGGCGACGAAGGTGGAAAGCTGGTCGCGGAAGAAGGTCAGCCACAGCCAGAACATCGCATCGACGCCGGACAGCATCACCTTCATCAGCCGCCCGGAATGCGCGTCGCCATGGAACGACAGCGGCAGCGACAGCACGTGTTCGTAGTAGCGGCGCATTTCGATCAGGCGGTTGCGGTGCGCCATGCGCTCCGATTGCAGCGAGGCGAAGATGTTGGCGATGATGCCGGTGATCCCCACCACCGCCCAAAACCCGAGCAGCCGCACCGCATCGGCCCAGAGCTCGGCGGCCGGCGTGGTGGCCGAACGCGACAGCATCTGGATAACCTGGCCGAACAGCAGCGGGTCCAGGAACTGCAGGCCGGCCACCAGCAGGTTGGCGATCACCAGCAATGCCGCGAGCCTTCGGTCACGGCCCAGCGCCGCGATCACCCGGCTATAGATCCGCAGAATCTTCACCCCGGCTAAACCGCGGCCGCGATGAACAGTTGCGATGGCTGCACGAACTCGTCCTGCGCCTCGACCAGCAGGATCTCCCGCGATCCCGCCGCCGCGGTGCGGGCGAGCAATCCGTGGATCGAGCTGCCGGCGGCCTCCAGGGCGGCGCGCGCATCGCCGCTGCGCAAGCGATGGAACAGGAACAGGGCGGCCAGCGCATCGCCGGCGCCATTGACCGCGATCGGCAGCAGCGGCGAACGCAACCGGTGCCAGACGCCCCCTTCGCCGACCAGCATGTCGATCGCTTCAGGCGGCGTGTCCTCGGTGCGCAGGCTGCTGACCAGCACGGTGCGGGGGCCCAGCGCCTGCAACCGCTCGACCGCATGCTTCACGCCGGAAAGGGTGTCGCATGGCATTCCGGTGAGGTGCCGCAGCTCGAAATGGTTGGGGGTGATGATGTCGGCGCAGGGCAGCGCCTCGTTGCGGATCATCTCGGGGATGCCGGCGCGGACATAGACGTCGGTGTCGTCATCGCCGATCACCGGGTCGCAGCAATAGATCGCGGCGGGATTTTCGGCCTTCACCCGGCGCACCGCATCGAGGATGGCGTGGCCAATGCCGGCGTCGCCCATATAGCCGGACAGCACGGCATCGCACCTGGCCAGCGCGCCGCGGGCATCGATGCCGTCGATCAGGCGGCCGATCTGCGCGCCGCTGTAGACGTCGCCGGTCCAGTCGCCGTAGCCGGTGTGGTTGGAGAACTGCACGGTGTTGACCGCCCAGACCTCCGCCCCGAGGCGCATGAGCGGGAACGCGGCGCTGGCATTGCCCACGTGACCGTAGGCGACCCAGGACTGCACGGACAGGATGTTCATTCAGGCGGTGCGCCCACCGTCCACCGGCAGCAGCACGCCGGTGATGAAGCTGGATGTGTCCTCGGCCAGCCACAGGCAGGCATTGGCGATGTCGGCCGGCGTGCTCATCCGGCCGAGCGGGATCGAGGCGAGGAATTTCTGCCGCGTCTCGGGGTCGTTCGGCTGGCCCATGAACAGCTCGGTAAGGCCGGTGGCGCCGAGCACCGGGCAGATCGCGTTGACCCGGATGTTGTCCGGCGCCAGTTCGATCGCCATGCACTGGGTCATGGTGTTCACGGCGCCCTTGGTGCCGTTGTACCAGACGAGGCCGGGGCGCGGCCGGATGCCGGCGGTGCTGCTGATGTTGATGATGCTAGCCGCCGCGCCCCTGCCGGCGCAGCACCGGGACGGCCGCATTGCGCCATCCAATAGATCGACTTCACGTTGACCGCGAAGACACGGTCGAAACCGGCTTCGTCCACCTCCAGCATGGGCCGGTTGCGATGCGTGGTGCCGGCGTTGTTGACGACGATGTCGAGCCTGCCGAAGTTTTCCAGGGCGGCATCGACCATCGCGCGAACGTCGTCGCCCTGACTGACATCGCCGTGGACTGCGAACGCATTCGCGCCGATCGCGGCGACGACCTTGTCGGCCGCATCGGCGTCGAGATCGGCCACGATGACTTTCGCGCCCTGGGCCGCGAAGCCGCGCGCGATGCCCTCGCCAAAGCCGCCGCCAGCGCCGGTGACGATGGCGACCTTGTCTTTCAGGCGCATCCGCAAGTCCTCTTCGAAACTGGTCACCAATGTCCGCGCGCTAGCTTGCCACATCGGGGGCTTCGTTCTAACCGCCATGGCTCGCATCCGGAAAGACCCCGCGCCATGGCACTTCCCAAGCTGTTCGAACCGATCAGTTTTCGTTCGGTGACCGCCCGCAACCGAATCGTGGTCGGCCCGATGTGCCAGTACAGCGCGCATGAGGGACTCGGCGACGACTGGCACGTGCAGCATCTCGGCGCGCGGGCGATGGGTGGGCCGGGCATCGTCTTCACCGAGGCGACGCACGTCTCGGCGGTGGGCCGCATCACGCCCGGCTGCCTGGGTCTGTATACCCCCGAGCACCAGGCTTTCCTCGCACGGCTGGTTGCGTTGATCGAGCGTGGTGGCGCGGTGCCGGGTATCCAGCTGGCGCATGCCGGCCGCAAGGCGAGCTCGGTGGTGCCGTGGGAAGGTGCCAAGATGGTGCCGCCCGAGCAGGGCGGATGGACGCCGCTGGGCGCCACAACGGACAAGTTCGGCGACGCCTACGCCACTCCGCACGCGCTCACCACGTCGGAGATCGCCGAGATCGTGACGCAGTTCGCGACCAGCGCCCGGATGGCGCGAGAGGCGGGAATGAAGGTGATCGAACTGCACGCGGCGCATGGCTACCTGATCCACTCGTTCAATTCGCCGATCAGCAACACCCGCAACGATGGCTATGGCGGGGACCTCGCGGGGCGGTCGCGGCTGATGATGGAGACGCTGGAGGCGGTGCGCGGCGAGTGGCCGGACGACCTGCCGCTGTTTGTCCGGCTCTCGACGGTCGACTGGATGGCCGGCGGGTTGACCGTCGCCGACAGCGTCGAGCTGGCGAAGCGGCTGAAGGCCACCGGGAAGGTGGACCTGATCGACTGCTCCTCGGGCGGCATCGCCGCGTCGGGACCGAAGATCCCGGCGCTATATCCGGGCTACCAGGTGCCGTTCGCGGAGGCGATCAGGCAAGGCGCGGGCATCGCCACCGGGGCGCTGGGCATGATCGTCGCACCGGCCCAGGCGGCCGAGATCGTCGCCAACGACCGGGCGGACCTGGTGTTCGTGGCGCGCGCCCTGCTGGCCGACCCGGCCTGGCCGCTGCGCGCCGCGAAGGAGCTGGGGGCGCCGGTGGAGCTGATGCCGCAATACCTGCGGGCGACGCTGACCTGATCGCCGCACCTGCCTGAATGCTTGCCCTGGCGTGGCGCCGCCGGTATACGGCGCGCTTCGCCCGGCCGGTCGGTATCGGTGGGGTCATTGCTGGAGCAACCGATATGAAGCCGGGCATTCACCCCGAGTATCACGAGATCACCGTCGTCATGACCGACGGGACGACCTACAAGACGCGCTCCTGCGCGGGCAAGGCCGGGGACACCCTGCGGCTGGACATCGACCCGAAATCGCACCCGGCCTGGACCGGCGTGCAGCGCATCATGGACACCGGCGGCCAGGTCGCCAAGTTCAACAAGCGCTTTGCCGGCATCGGCGCCAAGAAAGCCTAACCGCCTCCATCTGCGTGTACTTCTGCTGGCGCCGCCCTCTTGAACCGGGGGCGGCGCTGATTATTTCAGTAAGGTCCGAAGCGCCCATACGGGGCTTCGGGGACGATCCAGGGCCGGCCCGTCCGGGCGGTCCGATTCAACCTTGCTGTAGCAGAAGGTTCGCACATGAACGCTCTCAATCTGACTCCGCTTTTCCGTACCGCCATCGGTTTCGACCGCCTGGCGCGCATGGCCGACACCGCCGCCGCGTCGGACGTGTCGTATCCCCCCTACAACATCGAAAAGACCGGTGACGACAGCTATCGCCTGACCATGGCGGTGGCCGGCTTCGGCCCCGACGACATCGAGCTGACGGTGAAAGAGAACACCCTGCTCGTTGCCGGCAAGGCCAAGGCCGAGAGCAACGCCGAAGTGCTGTATCGCGGCATCGCCGGCCGGGCCTTCGAGCGCCGGTTCGTCCTCGCCGACCACATCGTGGTCGAGGGCGCGGACCTGCAGAACGGCTTGCTGCATGTCGGTCTGAAGCGCGTTGTTCCGGAGGCCCTGAAGCCGCGCCGGATCGCCGTCAACGGCGCCGCGCCGCAGATCGCCGCCGCCAACGATCAGGCGGGCACCGAGAACACCCAGGCCGCGTAACAGCCGGGTTCGACTGCGAAGGGGCCGGGGTTTCCGGCCCCTTTTTCGCGTCAGGGCCCCCTACCCCGATGGCTTGCGGAAAAACGCGTCGGCGGCGCTGCGATGGGACTGCTTGCGGGTGATGTCCGCCTCGACGCGGGCAATTTCGGCCTGCAGTTCGGCGATGTATTCGCGCAGTTCCTCGACCCCCAGCAGGTCCAGCACCGGCTTCTGCAGCCGCGCCGGCTTGGGACGCGGCAGGTCGTCGTCGTTGATCATTGCGATATTTCTCCTTGCATGGCCGCTTCAGGGCCTCGCCGTGCTTGACCCGTGCTGGGTCGGGGTCCATATGGCCAGCTTTCCCCCTGGCCCTCGTTCGATGCGCCTTCCAGGCGCGCGGCGGCGTGAGCCAACCGCCGGGGGGACATAAGGGTAAGACAACAATGACGCTCCCGCTGATGCCCAAGGCCACCGCCGTGTGGCTGATCGAAAAAACCGCCCTGACCTTCACCCAGATCGCGGATTTTTGCGGCATGCACCCGCTCGAGATCCAGGCCATCGCCGACGGCGAGGTGGCCCAGGGTATTGTCGGATACGATCCGGTCGCCAACAGCCAGCTGACCGCCGCCGAAATCGCGCGCTGCGAAAAGGATTCGGAGGCGCGGCTGAAGCTGCTGCCCTCCACCATGCCGCCGCCGAAGCGGTCGCGCGGTGCGCGCTATACGCCGGTGGCCAAGCGCAACGACCGGCCGGACGGGATTGCCTTCCTGCTGCGCAATTTCCCGCAGCTGACCGAGGCGCAGATCGGCAAGCTGATGGGCACCACCAAGGACACCATCCACAAGGTGCGTGACCGCAGCCACTGGAATTCGGCCAACATCAAGCCGCGCGACCCGGTGATCCTGGGCCTGTGCAGCCAGACCGACCTCAATGCGATGGTGCTGCAGGCAAACGAACGCCTGGCCCGTGAAGGCCAGGCGGTGCCGCTTCCCCCGCCTCCGCAGGAGGCAGAGGAAGCCGCTTAGCAGTCGGTCAGGGGTGATCGGTCAGTGCGACGTGCCACCGCCGGCTTCCGGGCCGGCGCAACTGCGCAGTCGCTCCAGTTCCTCCTTCAGGCGAAGTTTCTCCAGCTTGAGCTTGCTGAGTGTCCCAGTGTCCGGCTGTGGCCGATGATCCTCGTCGGAAATTCGCGTCTCCAGGCCGGCGTGACGTGCTTCCAGACTTTGGATGCGGGACTGCAAGGTCATATGTCCTCCTGTTGCGGTAATGTGTCGCTTCGGCGGCACGCCGGACGCGGCAGTAATTTGCCACATCGGGCGCCCAGGGAGGTTAACGCTGTGGGTGGGGATGTTTCCACGGGAAAAAAGACGCGCCCTTCCGCGGCAACTCGAGCGGCAGTCGCCCCCTCGGGCGACGAGAGCGGTCCTGTCGGCGCGTGCCTGATGGCTCGGCTTCGTGGCGCGAGGGATAAGCGGGTTCGCTCTCGCTGCCCAAGGGGGCAGCTGCCGCTTGAGTCGCCGGGCAAGGGCGCGTCTTGGTCGCCGCGACGCAAGGCGTCGCGTCTGTGCTAACCGACCGCAACTCCCTCCTAAGAAAGCTTCACGAACTCCGCAGCGAGCATCGCGATCTCGACACCGTGATCGCTCGGCTGGCCGAAGCCAACCCAACAGATCAGCTGCATCTTCAGCGACTTAAGAAGCGCAAGCTGTTGCTGAAGGACGAGATCTCCTGGCTGGAATCGCGCCTCATTCCGGACAGCATCGCCTGATGGCGACGGCCAGCCCGCTCGTCGGGATCATCATGGGCAGCCAGTCTGACTGGGCGACGATGCGGCATGCGGCCGACATGCTGGGCCGCCTGCAGGTGCCGCATGAGACCCGGATCGTCTCGGCCCACCGGACGCCGGATCGGCTGGCCGACTATGCCGGCACGGCGCGGGACCGGGGACTGCGGGTGCTGATCGCAGGTGCCGGCGGCGCTGCCCATCTGCCTGGGATGGCCGCGGCCTGGACCGCGTTGCCGGTGCTTGGCGTGCCAGTGGAGAGTCATGCGCTCAAGGGCATGGATTCACTGCTTTCGATCGTCCAGATGCCGGCAGGCATTCCGGTTGGCACGCTGGCCATCGGGCGCGCCGGCGCCATCAACGCCGCCCTGCTGGCCGCGGCAATTCTGGCGCTGCAGGACGCGGCCCTCGCAGGACGCCTCGACGCTCTGCGGGCCGAACAGACCGCAGCGGTGGCCGATGCGCCGGTAGACCCTGCCGCCGGTGACCCTGCCGCGCCATGACGGGACCGCTTCCGCCGAATGCCACCATCGGCATCGTCGGTGGTGGCCAGCTGGGACGGATGTCGGCCATGGCGGCCGCACGGCTGGGCTATCGCTGCCACGTGCTGACGCCGGAGCCCGACAGTCCCGCCGGCCAGGTTTGCGCCGCGATCACCCTCGGCGAGTTCGAGGATGTCCAGGCGTTGCGCGACTTCGCCGCACGGGTCGACGTGATTACCTTCGAATTCGAGAATATAAGCGCCGAAGGACTTGATCTTCTTGCTTCTTTGAAGCCGGTTCGTCCGGGTCCCTCGGTTCTGCGGATCAGCCAGGATCGGGTCGCCGAGAAGACCTTCCTGAATGAAGCCGGCGTCCCCACCGCTCCCTGGCGCGCGGTCCATGATCTTCCCGGGCTGCAGCGGGCGGTCGCCGAACTCGGGCTGCCGGCGATCCTCAAGACAACGCGCAACGGCTACGACGGCAAGGGGCAGGTTCTGTTGCGCCAGCTCGACGATCTGCCTGCCGCATTCGCAGAGTTGTCACCCAACCCGTTGATCCTGGAAGGCTTCGTCGACTTCTCCCGCGAAATCAGCGTGGTCGTCGCGCGTGGGGTTGATGGGCAGGTCGCCTCCTTCGACACGGTCGAGAACGACCATCGCGACCACATCCTGGACCTCACCTACGCACCGGCACGCATCCCCGACGTCACTGCCGCGGCTGCCCAGGCGCTCGCCGTCCGGGTGGCCGAGCGGCTGGACCTGGTCGGGCTGCTGGCGGTCGAGATGTTCGTCGCGGCCGACGGCCGGGTGCTGGCCAACGAGATTGCGCCGAGGCCGCATAATTCCGGGCATTGGACCATCGACGCCTGCCCGGCCAGCCAGTTCGAGCTGCACATCCGCGCCGTCGCCGGGCTGCCCCTGCCGGCGGCCACCCGCCATTCCGATGCGGTGATGAAGAACCTGGTCGGACCCGAGGAGACCGCACTCTGGCCGCAGATCCTGGCCAGCCCAGGTTTGATCCCGCATCTCTACGGCAAGGCGGAGGCACGGCCGGGCCGCAAGATGGGCCATGTCACGCGGCTGTTCCCGAAGGGTGCGCTGCCGGGGCCGCATGGCGTCGAGGCGGCGCTCGGCGTTCTGGCGCCGGTTAAAGATGGCGCGACAGCGGTCGGCACGCCCCCACATCAGGTCACTTAGATGCGCTCGGGCCTGGCGGTGGTTCTCCTGCTTGGGTCCGCGGTGCCGGCGGCGGCCGATATCCTGCTCACCCAGGTGGACGCGCAGGGCGGCGAACGCGGCGACAGCTATCCGGCCACATGCGCGGACGGGGTATGCCGCGTGACGATTCCGGTCGATTTCGGCCGCCATGCCTGCGAGGTGAACGCGTGGGTCGGTCTCCCACGTCCTGACAGGTCCGGCGGTGTGATTTTTGCCGTGGGCCGCTGCGTTCCCGACCGACCGGCGCCGGACCCCGCCCCCGCTTCGAAGCCGCAGGCATTCGAGGTCGACCGCCTCCGGGCCGCCACCCGGATCTTGAGGGTCGACATGCCGGTGGCTGCGGACCAGAACGACCTCGTTCTGCGTGCCCGGGAACAGGCGCTCATCCGGATCGATGTCGTGATGCCGGGTGCCGGGCTGCCTTAGGGCGTCATCCGGCGATCGCTGCGGCCTCGGCGCATTGGACGAATGCCGCAAGATCGGTCCAGCGCGCGGCCGGCGCGACATCGGCGGTGAACAGCGCGCCGCCCGATGACCAGATGGCGCCGTCCAGCATCAGGTTGTCGGTCAGGCCGAATGCCTCGATCAGCATGTCGTCGCCGTCCCGCCAGTCGTCGCCATCCCGCCGTCCGGCGGCCCCGGTGAATTGCCGCGTCCGCTCCGAAAAGCCCGAGGCGACGTTTGACCAGCCGTATACCGGGCGACCCAGCGCCCGCATGAAGCCGAGCTCGAACACCGTGCCCACGTCGGCGCTGGGGCCGCGGAACGGGGTCAGGTTGGCGATCAGGAGGTCGCAGCTGCGGATATGCGCCTCGTTGCGCAAGGCAATGCGGCGCGCCTCGCCAAGCCGGGCCCACTCGTTCGGCTCGTCGGCGAGCGCATCCAGCGGCGATACGCCGACCATGCCGTGCCGGGCGCAGATCGCCTTCAATTCGGCAGCGCGTGCCTGCGGGTCCGGCAGGAACACGTCGGGGCCGGCAAGATAGACCCGGGCGGCGGGCATCGTTGGGCGGGCTATACCGGCTGGGCCTGGAGCAGCGCGCGCACCAGCTTGGCGCTGCGCTCCAGTTCGCCGGCCATGCCGCGCGCCGCCGCGTTGGCGGTCTCCAGGTCGCCGACATCGGCCGCGTGCATGATCGTGCGCATCCGCCGCTCAAGCGCCGCCAGCCCATAGCTGCCCGACATGCCGGCCAGGGCGTGGGCGATGCCGACGATCGCCACGGTTTCCCCGTCCAGCAGCGCCTGGTGCAGCCGGGCCAGGCGTGCCGCGATGTCGTCCAGGCACTGCTCCACCAGCGAGCCGAACAGGCCGGCGGGCAGGCCGCGCTGCAGATCGAGCAGCCGGTCGGAGTCCAGCAGCCCGGACTCCGGCCCGGCGGAGGCGACCGGCGGCAGGTCCGAAAACGACAGCACCGGCGGCAACGCAGGTGCCGCCGGCGAGCCCTCGGCGACCGGCGGGGCGATCCGCGGCGCCGGCGGCACCACGATCGGTAGCGGCGCAACCGGGCGGACCATCCGGTCGAGCATATCGAACAATTCGGCCGTTCGCACCGGCTTGGTCAGCACCTCGTTCATCCCGGCGGCCAGGCATGCCTCCAGCACCGCATCGCGATCGGTGGCGGTCAGCGCCACGATCGGCACGCGACCCGCCAGACCGGGCAGGCCACGGATGCGGACGGCAGTCGACCGGCCGTCGAGACCGGGCATGTTCAGGTCCATAAAGACCACGTCGAACGGTCGTCGACCGACGATCTCGATCGCCTGCTCGCCCAATTCCACCGCCTCGACCCGATGGCCCTCGCGGCGCAGCAGGGCGGCGATCAGCACCCGATTGGTGGCGATGTCCTCCACCAGGAGCACCGAAGCCCGGCGCGGCAGCCGCGGCACCAGGCCGAACATCTCGGCGATCGGGGCGGTGCTGGCCGCCGCCGGCGCGGTGAAGTCGGCCAGTGCCAGCTCCAGCCAGAATGCGTTGCCGTCCGCCTGCCCATCATCGCATTCGGCCACGTCCAGGCCGAGGCTGCCGCCCATCAGCAGTGCCAGCTGGCGACAGATCGTGAGGCCCAGCCCGGTCCCCGGGAGCCCGGCCTCCTTGGCATAGTCCAGGCGCGCGAAGGGCTGGTAGACCAGTTCTGCCTGCTCTGCCGGGATGCGGGGGCCCTGGTCGCAGACCGCCAGCCGCAGACACGCCTGAACCCGGCCCGCCTGACCCCGGCCAGCGGCACGTTCGGCCTGGGCAGCCGCGCGGTCGTGCGGGCCCGCCCCGGCTTCGCGAAACACCTTCTCCACCCGCAGCGTCACCGTTCCCGGGCGGGAGAATTTCACCGCGTTGCTAACGAAATTCATCAGCACCTGCCGCAGCCGGCCGCTATCGGCGTGCAGCAGCACAGGCACGTCGTCGGCGACCTCGAGCCCGATGCTGATGTCGCGGGCGCGGGCCTGCACGTGGAACATGTCTCGCACCCCCTGCAGCATCGGCCGCAGTGCGAAATCGGCGCGCCGCAGCTGCAGCTGGCCGGCATCCATCTTCGACAGGTCGAGGATGTCGTTGATCAGGTCGAGCAGGGTATCGCCGGCCTGCCGGGCGGTGTCGACATGCAGCCGCTGCTGCTCGGACAGGGCGGACTGGTCGAGCAGCGACAGGCTGCTGGTCACGGCGCTCAGCGGCACCCGGATCTCGTGGCTGACCATGGCGACGAACTGCGCCTTCTGCTCCACCGCCACCTCGGACAGCCGCAGCACCTCCCGCTGCGCCGCCTCCGCCTGGCGACGCATGGAGATGTCGGTGTATAGCGTCACCAGCCCGCCGTCGGGCAGCGCGCGGCGCCGGGTTTCCAGCACCCGCCCGTCCGGCCGCAGCCGTTCGGTGACATCGGTGTTGCGATGGCCGCGCACCCGCGCCATGCGCCGCTTCACCTCGGCCTCCAGCAGTGCCGGCGTCTCGAAGGTGCCGAGCTCGCCGATCAGCGCCTGGGCGCGGATCATCTCCTCCATCGGCAGCCCAACCCGCAGCATCGACTGCGGGATGCCGGAGAACAGCGGGAAGTTGGCGTTCCACTGCACTAGCCGGAATTCGGAATCGAGCATCATCACCCCGTCCGACATGCCCGACAGGGTGGCGTTCAGGTGATGGGTCTCGGCCTCGGCCCGGCGCTTGGCGATCTCCAGCTGGCCATAGGCCGCGGTCAGTTCGGCCCGCTCCTGCGCGATCGCCGCCTCCCGCCGGCGGGCGTGGCGGGCTTCGCGGTACATCGCCGCGCAGCCGAGCAGCAGCGCCAGCAGCCCGAGCAGCGCCACCAGGCTGGACACATGCAGCGCGCTGGGGCTCATGGCCGACCGACCATCACCGCGGCCAGGGCACGGCCGCCAGGGCCAGGACTGGCGCGCGGAATTTCACTGCGAGGCTACCTGTGTTCGGCGCGGACGCGCGGCTTCTGTCAAGCGAAGTGAACAGACTACAGGGGCCTCCCCACACGCCGCAACCGTCATGACCCACCCAGATGACGGCACCCCGGGCGGGCCGGCGCCGACTTGCCCGGTCAACACCGAAGTGGGATTGTCCGGCCACCTGAAACTGGCACGGCCCTCGGTCTCGATGAAATCGGCCGCCGCGCGAATGCTCAAGAGGACGGAATGGCGAAAATCAAGGTGAAGACCCCGGTGGTCGAACTCGACGGCGACGAGATGACGCGGATCATCTGGGGGTTCATCAAGGAGAAGCTGATCCGGCCCTACCTCGATATCGACCTGAAATACTACGACCTCGGCATCGAATACCGCGACCAGACCGACGACCAGGTGACGGTCGACGCCGCCAACGCCATCAAGCGGTACGGGGTTGGCGTGAAATGCGCCACCATCACCCCCGACGAGGCGCGGGTGGAAGAGTTCAAGCTGAAGAAGATGTGGCGCAGCCCGAACGGCACCATCCGCAACATCCTCGACGGCACCATCTTCCGCGAGCCGATCATCTGCAGCAACGTGCCGCGGCTGGTGCCGCACTGGTCGCAGCCGATCGTCATCGGCCGCCACGCCTACGGCGACATCTACCGTGCCACCGAGACCAAGATCCCCGGCCCCGGCAAGGTCACCCTGCAATACCATCCGGCCGACGGCAGTGCTCCAATGGTGATGGACGTGCACGACTTCAAAGGCCCCGGTGTCGCGATGGGCATGCACAACACCAAGGCCTCGATCGAGGGTTTTGCGCGGGCCAGCTTCAATTACGGCCTGGCGCGCAAATACCCGGTCTACCTGTCGACCAAGAACACCATCCTCAAGGCCTATGACGGCATGTTCAAGGACGTGTTCCAGGAGATCTACGACAACGAGTTCGCCGCCGAGTACAAGAAGCTCAACCTGACCTACGAGCACCGGTTGATCGACGACATGGTCGCCAGCGCGCTGAAATGGGAGGGCGGCTACCTTTGGGCCTGCAAGAACTATGACGGCGACGTGGAGAGCGACATCGTGGCGCAGGGCTTCGGCAGCCTCGGGCTGATGACCAGCGTGCTGCTCAGCCCGGACGGGCATACCGTGGAGAGCGAGGCGGCGCACGGCACCGTCACGCGGCACTACCGGGAGCACCAGAAGGGGCGGGAAACCAGCACCAACCCGATCGCCTCGATCTTCGCCTGGACCCGCGGCCTAATCTATCGCGGCCGCTTCGACAACACGCCGGATGTCACCGCCTTCGCCGAGACCCTGGAGCGGGTTTGCGTGGAAACGGTGGAGAGCGGCCACATGACCAAGGACCTGGCGAGCCTGATTTCCAAGGACCAGAAATACCTCAACACCCAGGACTTCCTGGACAAGCTCGACGCCAACCTGAAGAAGGCCATGGCCTGAGGCGGGATCGGCTACCCCCGTGGGGCCGCTGAGCGCCGCGGGGTTCATCGAAAAAACGCCCGGCCGCGAGGCCGGGCGTTTCCTGTTCAACCAGGCGGTGGCGTGGTCGATGGCGGAGCCGTGGTCGGCGGTGCCATGGGCTGCGGTGCCGCTGCCGGCGCGGGCACCGGCATTGGCTGCGACGCCGCTGGCGGCTGCGGTGCGGCTGCGGGTGTCGGGGCCGCATAGGGCTGGCTGGGCCCAGGGACGGCAGCGGGCTGGGCGGCGTTGGGTTGAGCGGCGTAGGGCTGGGTGGCGGATCCCAGATTGCTCCGCACGCATCCCCGAAACACATTGAACACCGCATTGCTGCTGGTCAGGCCGCCGGCCCATGGGGTCTCCGTCCCGCCCGGGAAAGAGATCGTCATGTTCCGGCCGGCCCTGAACGCCTGCTCGAACGATGCCGCATCCTGCGGCGGCAGCGACACCCCGACCACGTTGCCGGTCCCGAACCCGTGGTAGGACCAGCGATTGCCGTCGATGTCGATGACCACCTCGATCGGGGTCTGCTGCGGGATCGACCAGCTGTCCTTGGTCATCTGCAAGGTGAGATTCGGGTCGCCGGAATACGCCTGCACGATGACGCGCCGGCCGCCGGCGCCGCCCGAGATGATGGCGCAATAGCTGCGCTGGTCGTCCATCACCCCGTTGGCCACCTGCCAGTTCCCCGCCGTGTAGACCACGGTCGAGGTTCCGGCATGTGCCGTGGCGGCGCCGAAGCAGACGCCCAGCCACACGGTGGCCGTCAGGCAGCGCTTAACCATCGAACGGAACGCCGTGGCGCTCTACCGCCGCGCCAGCGCCATCCCGATCAACAGGCCGAACGCTCCGGCGAGGGCGGCGACCATGTATGGGCGCTCCTCGATGGTGTGGCCGACGGCCTGCGACGCCTGCACGCCGCGGTCATACATCTGCCCGCCGATCTCGGACGCCTTGGACGCAAGCCTGCCGGCCTGCTCCTGCGCCATGTTGCCGACCTTGCCGGCGGTGTCACGCGCCGTGTCGGCCATTTCCCCGGCCGCGGAACTCGCCTGCGATGCCGCCTTGCTGGCGGTGTCGGCGGCGGAGTGCGCGGCGTCGGACGCCTGGTTGGCCATGTTCGAATTCGACATCGAAGTCTCCTGCAATCGTTGATACGGGACGCGACGTCGGGGCGCGTGTCAGGCGCGGAAGATCCGGCCCAGCACGAAGCCCAGCAGCGCCGCGGCCATCACATAGGGTAACGGATGGTCCGCCACGCGGGTTCCGAACTGATCGGCGTATTCGTTGGCACCGGCCTGCACCCGGCCGGCGCCGCGCTGGACCCGGGACCGCGCGTCATCGGCATAGTCCTGGGCGACCCGGCGCGCCCGGTCGGCGTAGCCGCGGGCATCATCGATGTATCGGTCGGTTCGCATGCTGCGATTTCCTTTCGTTTGGCCTCGATGGCACGTTCAATCGGAGCACGATTGCTCGTGCTCCGGTGAACGGTAGGTGGGCGGTCGTACCGGCTAGACGGCTCGGCGACCGAACAAGGCGTGGTAGAGAACCAGGACCACGATCGCCCCGATCACCGCGACGAACGTGCTGTAGAGATTGAAGCCGGTAACCCCGGCCGCGCCGAACTGGGTGAACAGGAAGCCGCCGACCATCGCGCCGACAATGCCGAGGATGATGTCCAGCACCAACCCTTCGCCAGAACGGTTAACGACCTTGCTGGCGATAAAGCCTGCAATCAGTCCTAGAATGAGCCAGGCCAGGATGGACATGGTATTGTTCCTCTATACCGGGTCGATGAATGGTACGCGCTACGCCTCGACAAGCTTACCGGTGCATCGAGCGCCCTGACCTGGACGGCGCGGCGGCCGGGCGCTTGGTATGGCCATTGCCGGCGGATTTCTCGTCGTCGGCATTGACCGGTGCCGGGGGTAGTCCCCCGTGCGGCGTCGGATCTTCGATATAGCGGAAATCCGGCTCCTGGTTCCATGGTCCGCGAACGTCCTCCCCCTGCGACAGGTTGAACACGATATCCACGGTGTCGTCCGGCGGCACGTTGCCGAACATCGGGTCGTCCAGCTTACCCATCGAGTTCCAGCGCCTTCATGAACATCTGCGCGTGGGTGATCTCACGGGTCAGCAGATGATGCAGCGTCTTCTTGGTGCCGGCATCATCACAATGCTTCATCAGCGCCTCGTAGGTCTGCCGGGCGCCGGCTTCGGCCGCGATATCCGCCCGCAGGTCGCGCACGACGTTGCCGCCCTCGTTGATATACGCAGCCGTCCAGCACGAGCCGTGGCTGTCGATGAAATGCGGGCCGATGCCCTTCAGGGCGAAGAGCGGCGCGTCATACACCTTGGTCTGGTCGATCTTGCTGGTGTGCTGCGCGATCAGCTTGCCGACCATCTCGAGATGACCGAATTCCTCGATGGCGATGTCCTGCAGCATGTCGCGGATGCCGGCATTCTCGACATGAAAGGACTGCACCCAGTACTGCAACGCCGCCGTCAATTCACCCGTGGCGCCGCCGAACTGCTCCAGCAGAAGCTGGCCAAAGCGGGCATCGGGCTTGCCGACGTTCACCTCGTGCAGCAGCTCCTTGCGATGTAAGAACATTGGCTGGTCTCCCGATCTGGTTTCGGTCCACGCAACGTGCTGTTCTGGCCAAAGTTCCGTCGATTCACGGCTCCAGCCCAAGGACCAAGCATGCCCCGCGTCCGGATGATCGAGACTGATTTGCCTGAATTCGGCCTGCCCAGCGTGCAGCCACGGATACCGGCCGCCACCTTCGCCGCCCGCCTCGCGGACGCGCGCCGGCGGGTCGCGGCCGCGGGATGCGACGCATTGGTGGTGTACGGCGACCGCGAGCACGCGGCCAACGTCGCCTACCTGACCGGCTACGACCCGCGCTTCGAGGAAACCCTGCTGGTAGTGGTGCCCGGCCGCCGGCCGACCCTGATGCTGGGCAACGAGGGGCTGGAGTTCGCCAGCCTGGCCGCCGGCGATTTCGATCGCGTTCTGTGCCAAAGCTTCAGCCTGCCCGGCCAGCCGCGCGACCGGCAGAAGCCGCTGGCCACCCTGCTGCGCGATGCGGGCCTGGCGGCGGGCATGCGGGTAGGCTGCGTCGGCTGGAAGATGTTCGACGCCGGCGACCCCGGCTCGGACGCGACCTGGCTGGACCTGCCCGACTTCGTTGCCGGCCGGCTGCGCGAGGTCGCGGGCCAGACCAGCCTGGTGAACGTCGCCAACCTGTTCATCGACCCCGCCGACGGCATGCGGGCGATCAACGACGTGGACCAGCTGGCGCTATTCGAATTCGCCGCGACCTACAGCTCCCAGGGGCTGCGCCAGGTTCTGTTCGGGGTGAAGCCCGGGATGACGGAGCTGGAGGCCTGCGCGCTGATGGGCGCCAACGGCCTGCCGCTGGCCGCCCACACCATGCTGTCCTCCGGCGCCCGCGCCGTGCACGGCCTGCCGAGCCCCTCCACCGACCGGTTGCAGCGTGGCGCCCCGATGACGATGGCCTATGCGCCGCAAGGCTCGCTGACCGCGCGCGCCGGCTTCCTTGCCGCCGACGCCGGCGACCTTCCGGCCAGCATCGGCGACTACGTGGAGAAGCTCGCGGCGCCCTACTTCGCCGCCATCGCCGAATGGTATGGCGCGGTCGGCATCGGCACCACGGGAGGCACGCTGTTCGAGATCATCCGGCGCCATCTCGGCGACAAGTTCTTCGGCATCGGCCTCAATCCCGGCCACCTCATCCACATGGACGAGTGGATGCACTCGCCGATCTTCGCCGGCAGCACGATCCCGCTGCGCTCCGGCATGGCGATCCAGGTCGACGTGATCCCGGCGACCCAGACGCCCTATTTCACTACAAACATCGAGGACGGCATCGCGCTCGCCGATGCCGGGTTGCGGGCCGCCTTCGCCGCGCAATACCCCGAGGCATGGTCGCGGATCGAGCGGCGGCGGGCGTTCATGGCGGAGCGGCTCGGAATCCACCTCAAGCCTGACGTGCTGCCGTTCAGCAATATTCCCGCATACCTGCCCCCGTTCTGGCTGGCCCCCCGCCAAGTGCTCGCCATGCTTGATTAGGCTTTCCGGCAATGGCCATCGGGCGGCGCGATCGCCGTCCATCATCGGGAGAAATAAAGTCATGAACGACCAGACCGAAATCTCGGGCCTTCGGCACTATCCGCTCGCCCGCCGCGGCATGTTGATGAGCGGCCTGATGTCCGGCCTGACGCTGGCCACCACGCGGGTGGAGGCGCAGGTGATCCACACCGACGCCACCGGCATCGAGGCGACCGAGGTGAAGATCCCGACCGCCGAGGGTGACCTGCCGGGATATTTCGCCAAGCCGGCCGGCGCCGGGCCGTTTCCGATCGTGCTGGTGAACGAGGAGATCTTCGGCGTTCACGACTACATCAAGGACATCTGCCGCCGCTTCGCCAAGCTGGGCTATGCCGCCATCGCGCCGGAAATCTACGCGCGTATCGGCGATCTTTCGAAGATGACGGATTCGGCT
Organism: uncultured Alphaproteobacteria bacterium; assembly: GCA_963819305.1. Lineage (GTDB taxonomy): Bacteria > Pseudomonadota > Alphaproteobacteria > Acetobacterales > Acetobacteraceae > CAVTKE01. Next base: position 325,046 of record CAWFVP010000009.1, on the reverse strand, counting down.
GCAATCTTCCGCGACGTGATCAGCAAGGAGCCCGACGCGACCATGCTGTCCGACCTCGACAGCTCGGTGAAATACGCGGCCGCGCACGGTGGCGACATCAATCGCCTGGGTGCCACGGGCTTCTGCCGCGGCGGCCGCACGACCTGGATGTTCGCCGCGCATAATCCGAACATCAAGGCCGCCGTCGCCTGGTACGGCCCGGTGACCGGGACGCCCAGCGCCATCCAGCCGAAATACCCGATGGATGTCGCGGACCAGCTGAAATGCCCGCTGCTCGGCCTCTATGGCGGCCTGGACACCAGCATCAAGCCGGACGACGTGCAGGCAGCCGCGGCCAAGGCGCGGGCCGCCGGCAAGACGGTCGAGATCGTCATCTATCCCGACGCCCCGCATGGTTTCCACGCCGACTACCGCCCGAGCTACAAGGCCGCCGACGCGGCCGATGGCTGGGCGCGGCTGCAGGCATGGTTCAAGAAATACGGCGTCGCCTGACGCCTCGGGCAAACGCCCGGCGGATGGCATTGCCGCCATCCGCCGTCGGCCCGGAGAGGCCGACTCTTTGAAACTCATCTTTCCATTGCCTGTCGTTACCGTCCTGCGCGACGGATGGCTCGAATCCGTGACGTAACCTTCGTGTCAATCACGGATGTTGTTTATTGCGATCGATTTTCGTGTCCATTACTCCTTTGCACCGTTGATGGCGTCGACAGCGGGATTTGCAATCTCCCGATCTCGGCCAGATCTCCGCACATGCCAGCAACGCCGGTCCGGGTCTTCGTGAAGCCATTCCGAGAGCCCGAACCGTTGTTCAACAGCAACCTGTAAAGGAGAAAAGCCATGTCTGGATCCTCCAACTCCGATCCGCTGGTCGACGCATTGTCGCAGGCGAAGGTGCATCTCGATTCTGCGATCAGCCACATGACCACCGGCGCCGCAGCGTCCAGCCTGTCGTCGTCGCAACTGAGCCGGCTGCGGGCGCTGTCCGACCAGAACACCGGCTGCCAGAACAGCGGGTGCGGCGGCGCCGAGGCCGCCAAGACGGCCGCGGCCAACCCGGCGGCGCGAACTGGCTGACATCGTTCGCACTGAACGGCAGGCCAGGGTGCGCCCTGCCCCCGCGGCAGGACGCACCCAACCGGCCCGCTTTGCCAAGGAGGCTCGGCGAAATGGACAAGCTCTCGTCATACGTTGTCGTATCCCGGCCATTCTCCGTCGAGGAGGAAGGTGCGAGTTCGGTGGTGGTGTTCGCGACGCGAACCGGAACCGTCTTTCGCGTGCCGCGACCGCTGTGGGAAGACATGTCGCACGGCGACTTCTCGGCCCTTCCGGCGGAGAGCCTCGCGGAGCTTCGGCAGTCCGAGATCCTGGTGCCGGCCGACGAGGACGAATTGCGCACCGTGCTCGCCAAGAACCGTCGCGCAATTGAAGAGAACACACATCTCAACTACGTCATCCAGCCGACGTCGCATTGCCAGCTGGGTTGCGGCTACTGCGGGCAACAGCATTCGCGCGGACAGCTCGACGACGACAACGAATCCGCGATCATCGCGGACGTGGCGCGCCGGTTGCGAAGTTCCTCCTTTGCCGAACTGAACCTTTGCTGGTTCGGCGCCGAACCGCTGGCCGGGCTGCGCAACATGCGCTCGCTGACGCCGCGTCTGAAGCAGGTGGCCGAGGATGCGGGTTGCGAATACCGCGCCAGCATCATCACCAACGGGTTGGCCATGTCCCGGAAGATCGGCGCGGAACTGGTGAACGAGCTGCATGTCGTGTCGATCACAGTTTCGCTGGACGGCACGGCGCAGTACCACGATGCCCGGCGCCACACCAAGGCCGGGCGGCCGACTTTCGACAAGATCCTGGCGAACCTGGCGCAGCTTGTCGAAACGATCGGCGAACGACCTGTCGAGATCAAGCTGCGCTGCAACGTCGATCGCGAGAACGCGCCGGGAGTGATCCCGCTGCTTCGCCAGCTGCACGGGCTGGGCATCCACCGGAAGATCCGTTTCTATGTCGCGCCGATCCACGCCTGGGGGAACGATGCGCATCTGCGCAGCCTCGACCCGGCGGAGTTCGGCAAGATGGAGATCGCCTGGTTTTGCGAAATGGCGAGGCTGGGCTTCGATGTATCGCTGATCCCGACGGTGCAGCGCATCGTCTGCCTGGCGGTGCAGCCGCAAGGCACGGTCGTCGATGCGCGCGGCACGATGTACAACTGCACCGAAGTTTCCTACGTGCCGGCCTACGGCGATCCAAACGTCTATGCGATCGGCAAGGTCGCCGAGGGCGAGGCCGGGACCACCCGCGCCCGGCTCGCCGACTTCAACGACCATGTCGAGGCCGGATTATACGACTGCTCGTCGTGCAGGATGCTCCCGGTCTGCGGCGGCGCCTGTCCGAAGGAATGGGCGGAGGGCCACAAGCCCTGCCCCAGCGCCAAGCAGAACATGGCCGACCGGCTGCTGCTGGCGGTGGCGCTGCCGCGGCTGGCGGAACTGAGGTCGGTGCAGGAACGCGCCATGGCCGACGCCGATTGAGGGGCCCCAATGCTCGACATCGCGATGGACCGTATCCGGCTGGAACCGGACGGATTGCTGCTGCTGTCCGACCAGGGACCCATCGGGATTCCATGCGCGGGCAGCGTCGAACGAATGCGGGTGCTGATCGCCCAACTCGGCGCCTGCGACATGACTGTTCCGGAACAGCCGGGAATGCAGGCGCTGCTGGACCTGCTGAGAACCGCGGGCATTGCCCGGGATCGGTCCGAACGCGCCGTCCGACGGCAGGATCGGTTGCACACGGCGCGGGTCATGATCGTCGGAGACGCCGGCTGGGCGGGCGTGGTGGCGCGGCAACTGTCGAACGACGGAATTGGCGCCGTGGTGCGGATGGACCGCGTTCCGACGCACGCCGAGCTTGTTGCGTTGGCTGGCTGCGGCCCTGCCCTGGTGATCGGGGCGATGGCGCCCTCGCGCCTCGACCTGCAGATCGCGGTCGAGCAGGCCTGCCGCGAAGCGGACGCCAGTTTCCTCGGCGCCGAACTGCTCGGCGCCAGGGCGGTCGTCGGCCCGATTTCGCGGCCGGGCGTCGCCGGCTGCTGGCTGTGCGCGAAGCAGCGGCTGCTGGCCAACGCGCATGATCCCTGGGCGGCGCAGGGCTACGCGCGGATGTGCTTGCGCGGGAGCGGGCCAGAGCAGCCTCCCGAGGACTACCTCGCAACGCTCGCGGTCGGGCGCACCGTCGCCACGGAGGCGGCTCGGTTCCTGGACGGCCGACGCGACCACCCTCTGGACGGACGGGTGCTGGTGCTGAAAGACGGATTTTCGGCCGGGACGCTGCATCCGTTCCTGCCGATGCCGTGGTGCGAGGTTTGCGGCGGCGCCGGTCTCGCGCCGGCCGGGAACGGCGTATCGCTGCAGGCGGCTTCGGCGGAGCAGTTGCTGGCGGCACTGCCGCAATGGGTCGATCCCGAGACCGGCGTGATTGCCGGTATCGCCCTGCGCGATCGCGCCACCGCCGACCCGGAACTGCCGTTCGTCGCGGTGGCGGTGACTGGCGCCTACACCGAAGCCGGGGAGAGTTGGGCCGCCGAGCCAGCGGCGGGGAAAGGCCTGTCGCCGCTGCATGCGACGATCGGGGCGCTCGGCGAGGCGGTCGAGCGGTATTCGGCGTCGCGCTATGCGCCCGATGCGCTGCATTGCGCGACGATGCGCGACCTCGACGGCGACGTGCTCGATCCGCGCGAACTCTGCCTCTATTCCGCCGGGCAATACGCCGTGCCGGAATTCCCGTTCCGACCGTTCGATCCGCACGCCGCGCATCAATGGGTGCGCGGCCATTGGCTGGACGACGGGCAGCCGGTCTGGGTCGCCGCGGCGCAGGTGTTCTACCGGTTTCGCGCATCCTTTGACGACTTCTTCTGCCAGGTCACCACCAATGGGCTCGCGGCGGGCAGCAGCGTGGCCGATGCTTCGGAACGCGCCGTCCTGGAACTGATCGAACGCGACGCGGTGATGCTCGCGTGGCTGTGCCGCGAGCCAGGCGTGCGGCTGCTGCCGGACGCGAGCGATGACGCCTGCGTGCGGATGATGCGCGATCTCGCCCGCTGCGGCGCGGCGATCGAGCTTTACCTGCTGGACGGCGCCGGCGGCATTCCCGTCGTCCTGTGCCTGGGGTTCGGCGACGGGCGGAACTGGCCCGGGGTCACCGCGACATCTTCGGCCGCTCCGGACGTGCGGGCGGCGGTTCGCGGCGCGCTGCTGGAACACGGGATGACCGGCGCCAGCCTGCGCCGAATGATGCATGACGCAAGCTGCACCCGCCCCGCGACGCCGGGCGAGATACGGCGCGGCAGCTTCCTGGACCATGCCGCCTACTACATTCCGGCACGCGCCGGCGCTGCGGGCTTCCTGCGGCTGCCGGCAGACCAGGCCAGGCCGGTCGGCGAATTCGAACGGCCGCCGCGACCATGGCTGCAGCAGGCGCTTCGGCACATGCGCGCTGAGGACATTCGCGTGGCGGTGGTGGACGTGACCTCGCCCGACGTCGCGCTCGGCCCGTTCCAGGTCGTCAGGGCGGTCGCGAACCGCCTGCAGCCGCTGCATTGCGGATTTGGGATGGAGCGGCTGGACAATCCGCGGCTACGGCAACGCTTGCTCGGTGCGATCAATCCCGACCCGCACCCGTTCTGCTGAAAACCCGAAGTCAGGGCGCCGAGCGCCCTTCCTCCACCGCATGGCACGCCACCAGCACCTCGCCCGCTTGCGTCTCGGCCGGCTTCTCCACCCGGCAGCGGGCGTTGGCGAGCGGGCAGCGCGGATGGAAGGTGCAGCCGGGCGGCGGGTCGATCGGGCTCGGCACCTCGCCGCCGACCGGGGTGCGCTGCTCGGCCGACCATCTCGAGGTCCGGGATCGCGTCCAGCAGCAGCCGCGTGTAGGGATGCAGCGGCGCGCGTGAAGATTTCCTCGCCGGGTCCCTGCTCGACGATGCGGCCGAGATACATCACGCCGAGCCGGTCCGACATGTGACGGACCACCGCCAGGTTGTGGCTGATGAACAGATAGGTCAGCCCCAGCCGCTGCTGCAGGTCGCGCATCAGGTTGAGGATCTGCGCCTGCACCGAGACGTCGAGCGCGCTGGTCGGCTCGTCGCAGACCAGGAATTCCGGCTCGCTCGACAAGCGCCCGCGCGATCGAGATGCGCTGGCGCTGGCCGCCGCTGAACTCGTGCGGGTATTTCTCGCCGTCGGCCGGCGCCAGCCCGACCTGGGTCAGCAGTTCGCCGACCCGGCGCGTGATCGTCGCCGTCGCCGCTGAGCAGCCTGAAGGCGCGGATCGGCTCGGCGACGATGTCGCGCACCCGCCAGCGCGGATTGAGCGAGGCGTACGGGTCCTGGAAGATCATGTTCATCCGCCGGCGCATGTCCGCGCTGCGCGCGCGCGGCCGCTGAGCGGCTTGCCCTCGAAGCGGATTTCGCCCGTCGCTCGGCGGATACAGCCCGACGCCAGCCGCGCCACGGTGGACTTGCCGCAGCCGCTTTCGCCCACCAGCGACAGTGTGGTGCCGCGCGGAATGCGGAAGCGTCACCTCGTCCACCGCGCGCAGCGTGCGCCGCGGCTCGCGCGCCAGCAGGCGTTGCAGCCAGGGCCGGGAGACATCGAAGTCGCGGCGACACCCGGTCGCCTCGAGCACGATGTCGCGGGCGGCGACGATCGGGGCGATGGCCGCGTCAGCCGTTGCCGTGCAGCCAGCAGGCGGCGCGGGTGGCACCGGCCGGCAGCAGGTCCGGGCGCTCCGTCCGGCAGCGGTCGAACACCTTCGGGCAGCGCGGATTGAAGGCGCAGCCCGGCGGGAATGGCGGTCAGGCGCGGCATCGCGCCGTCGATCTGCCGCAGCCGCTCCACCCGGTGTTCCAGACTCGGGAATGCTGCCCATCAGGCCTTCGGTGTAGGGATGTGCCGCGCTGCTTGATCACTGTCGCGCACCGGGCCGATCTCGGCGATGCGCCCGGCATACATCACCGCCACCCGGTCGGCGGTCTCGGCGATCACCCCCATGTCGTGGGTCACCAGCATCACCGCGGTGCCGTGGCTCGCGGGTGAGGCCGCTTCAGCAGGGCGATGATCTGCGCCTGGATCGAGACATCCAGCGCCGTGGTCGGCTCGTCGGCGATGATCAGCCGCGGCTCGGCGCACAGAGCGAGGGCGATCACCACGCGCTGGCGCATGCCGCCGGAGAATTCATGCGGATAGGCGTCGACCCGCTGGCGCGGCGGCGGGGATGCCGACCTCCTCCAGCCATTTCGACCGCCCGCTCGCGCGCGTCGCGGTCGGACAGGCGGCAGATGGGTCTGCATGGTCTCGACCAGTTGGCGGCCGACCGAATAGAGCGGGTTCAGGGTGGTCAGCGGGTCCTGGAAGATGGCGCCGATCTGCTTGCCGCGGATCGGCCGCATCTGGTCGGGCGGAGAGCGTGTCGATGCGGCTGGCCGTCGAGCAGGATCTGGCCGCCGGCGACCCGGCCGGGCGGCTCCAGCAGGCCGATGATCGCGGCCCCGGTCAGCGACTTGCCGGCGCCGCTCTCGCCGACCACGCCGAGCACCTCGCCGGCCGCGATGTCGAAGGAGACGTCGTCGATCGCCCGCAGCACGCCGCGGCGGGTCGGGAATTCCACGACCAGGTTCTGCACGTCCAGAAGTGCCATCTAGGCGGTCTCGTGCAAGCTGGGCCCGCTCATCGCAGCCGCGGATTCAGCGCGTCGCGCAGCCAGTCGCCCAGCAGGTTGTTGGACAGCACCATGGCGGCCAGCGTGATGCCGGGGAAGATCGCTACCCACCATTCGCCGGAGAACAGAAAGTCGTTGCCGATGCGGATCAGCGTGCCCAGCGACGGCTGGGTCGGCGGCAGGCCGACGCCGAGGAACGACAGGGTCGCCTCGGTGACGATGGCGATGCCGAGGTTGAGCGTGGCCAGCACCAGCACCGGGCCCAGCACGTTCGGCAGGATGTGGCTGGCCATGATCCGCGCCGGGGACAGCCCGATGACGCGCGCCGCCATGACGTATTCGCGGCTGCGTTCCACCAGCGTCGAGCCGCGCACGGTGCGGGCGAATTGCGGCCACAGCGCGATGCCGATCGAGAACACCAGCACGTAGAGTTCGGCGCGCTCGTGGAACTCGTGCGGCAGCACGGCGCGCAGAACGCCGTCCACCAGCAGGGCGATCAGGATGGCCGGAAAGGTGAGCTGCACGTCGGCGATGCGCATCAGCACGGCGTCCACGGCGCCGCCGAGATAGCCCGCGATCAGCCCGATGGTGACGCCGATGGCGATCGCGAGGGCCACCGCCAGCACGCCCACCAGCAGGCTGATGCGCATGCCGTACATGATGCCGGAGAGCATGTCGCGGCCCTGGTCGTCGGTGCCGAGGGGAAAAGCGGATTCACCCTCCGGCAGGAACACCGGGGGCTTGAAGCTGTCCAGCAGATTCAGGCTGGCGAGGTCGAACGGATTATGCGGCGCCAGCCACGGCGCCAGGATCGCCGCCAGGACGAACACCAGCAGCACCAGGAATGAGATCACCGCCACCGGCGAGCGGCGGAAGCTGTAGACGAAGTCGCTGTCGAAGAAGCGGGCTGCGGCGTTCATGGCTTGGCTGTCGCCGGGTGGCGGAGGCCGCGGCCGATGGTCATGCCCTTGCTTTCGTCATGCCCGGCGAAGGCCTGAAATTCCCGGCTTCGACGGCGGGCGACTGTGCCGCACAACGGCGTGGATGGCCGGGGCAAGCCCGGCCATGACGGTAGCATAACTGACGATACGCGCGACATCATTTCGCGGCCAGGGCGCGCAGGCGCAGGCGGGGGTCGACGGCGTAATACAAGAGATCAACGATCAGGTTGATCATGACGAAGCAGAACGAAATCAGCAGCAGATAGGCGGACATCACCGGGATGTCGGCGACGCCGATCGACTGCACCAGCAGCAGGCCCATGCCGGGCCATTGGAATACCGTCTCGGTCACCAGCGAGAAGCCGAGCAGGCCGCCCACCTGCAGGCCGATGATGGTGATCACCGGCACCAGCGTGTTCTTCAGGGCGTGGCCGAAATTCACCGCCCGCCGCGACAGCCCGCGGGCGCGGGCGAACTTGATGTAGTCGCTGCGCAGCACCTCCAGCATCTCGGCGCGCACCAGGCGCATGATCAGCGTCATCTGGAACAGGCCGAGGGTGATCGACGGCAGGATCAGCGCCTTCAGGCCGGAAACGGTGAGGAAGCCGGTGCTCCAATGGCTGAAATTCACCACGTCGCCGCGCCCGAAGCTCGGCAGCCAGCCGAGCACGACGGCAAAGATCAGGATCAGCAGGATGCCGATCAGGAAGGTCGGCAGCGACACGCCGACCAGCGAGAAGATCATCACGCCGCGGGCGATCGGCGAATTGCGGTTGATGCCGGTGTAGACGCCCAGCGGCACCCCCACCAGCATGGCGAACACCGCCGAGGTGGCGACCAGCTCGATGGTCGCGGGCAGCCGCTCCAGGATCAGGTCCGACACCGGCCGGGCGAGCCGATAGCTGAGGCCGAAATCGCCGTGCAGCGCGCGCCAGATGAAGCGGGCGTATTGCACGTAGAAGGGCTGGTCGAGTCCGAGCAGGTGGAACATCGCGAGGCGCTGCGCCTCGGTCGCATCCTGGCCGAGCAGCGCCGACAGCGGGTCGCCGACGAAGGTGAACATGGCGAAGGCGATCAGCGCGACCGCCAGCATCACCGGGATCGCCTGCAGGATGCGCGAGAGCACGAACGCGAACATGCGTCAGGATGGGTCCGACGCTGTCGGTGTGGAATCTCGTCGCATGCGGGCTCCCTGGCCTTCGTGAGGTTCAACGTCCTCTGTGACGTTCATAAGTCAGCTTGATGCTCGTGCAAAGCTTCCTGCTTCGCCGCGCCCCGCAAATTCGCTTGCAAGGGTCGTGCCGCCTTCACGGCGAGCGGCGGCTCGCCCGGCCGCGCGGTCTCGGTCCATTCCTTGACCAGGGCAAAGCCCACCCCCAGCAGCACCGGGCCGAGGAAGATGCCGAGCAGGCCGAAGGCCAGGGCGCCGCCGAGCACGCCAAGCATGGTCAGCAGGAACGGCAGCTGGGCACCGCGTGAGATGAAGTACGGGCGGATCAGCGTGTCGGCGCCGCTGACGATGACGCCGCCATAGACCAGCAGGCCAATGCCCGGCAGCGTGCGCCCGCTCGCCAGCAACCAGAGGCCGGCCGGTATCCAGACCACCGGCGCGCCGATCGGCAGCACCGACAGGCCGCCGGCGATGACGCCCAGCAGCGCCGGCCGCGGCACCCCGGCGGCCCACAGCCCGAGGCCGGTCAGGATGCCCTGCACCACCGCGGTGCCCAGGATGCCGTAGACGACGCCGCGCACGGTGGCGCCGGTGACCTCGATCAGCCGGTCCGCCTGGGCGCCGGCGATGCGGTGCAGGATCACCACCAGCGCCTTGGCCAGCCGGTCGCCGGACGCATAGAAGAAGAACGCGACGAACAGCGCCAGCAGGAACAGCAGCACGCCGTTGGCGAGGCCCAGCAGCAGCGACAGGCCGGATTGCGCGAGCATGCCGAAATAGGGCTGGAAGAACGACACCATCACCGACAGGTCTTCGGCCCAGCTGTTCCACAGGTCGCCGAGCGTCGGCCCGATCACCGGCACGCCGAACAGCCAGGTCGGCGCGTTCGGCAGGCCGGCCTTCAGCCAGGCGGCGACCATCTGCTCCAGCTGGTTCACGTCGTCGGCGCCGCTGGGTGCGGCGAGCGCGAGCGGCAGCACCACCACCACCGCCGTCACCGCCACCATGATGATCGCGGCCGGCAGGCGCCCGACATGCAGGTTCCGGCGCAGCCATTCGAACACCGGCCAGGTGGTGAAGGTGAGGATCCCCGCCCACAGCAGCGAGGACAGGAACGGATACAGCACCAGGGTGCAGCCCACCGCCACGCCGCCCAGCAACAGGGCCATCAGCACGCGTTCAGCGATCATTTGCTCTCTCAATCCGCGCCCCGACGGTATCGCCTTTGGCTACCGCTGGCCACCGGCGCTGGCCAAGCCGGCGTGCCGCCGCTAGCTTCCGCCCCCGTCGCACGTCCGCTTCGAAGGGGGAACTCCATGCCGCGCCTGGCCGCCAACCTGTCCATGATGTTCAACGAGGTGCCCTTCCTCGACCGCTTCGACGCCGCCGGCAAACAGGGGTTCCAGGCCTGCGAGTTCCTGTTTCCCTATGAGTTTCCGGCCGCCGAGATCAGGCGCCGCCTGGATGGCGCCGGCCTGCGGCAGGTGCTGTTCAACATGCCCCCCGGCAACTGGGCCGGCGGCGAGCGCGGCACCGCCTCCCTGCCCGGCCGCCAAAGCGAATTCCGCGACGGGGTGAAGCAGGCGCTGGAGTATGCCACGGCGCTGGACTGCAAGCTGCTGCACTGCATGGCCGGCATCCCCGCCGCCGACGTAGCGCACGAAACCGCAGCCGCCGTCTATGCCGCGAACCTCGCCTGGGGCGCCGAGCAAGCAAGCAAGGCCGGCGTGAAGCTGATCATCGAGCCGATCAACCACCGCGACATGCCGGGCTTCCACCTCAACACCATGGCGCAGGGCGCCGCCGTCATCGCCGCCATCGGGCCCGACCGCCTGGGCTTGCAGTTCGACATCTATCACTGCCAGACGACCGAGGGCGACATCACCAAGCGGATGGAGACAATACCTGCCGATCATCGCCCACATGCAGCTGGCCGACGTGCCGGCCCGCAACGAGCCGGGCACCGGCGAGATCGGCTGGGAGTTCGTGTTCAAGCGGGTGGACGAGCTCGGCTACCAGGGCTGGATCGGCTGCGAGTACCGCCCGGCCGGCGACACCGTCGCGGGGCTGGCCTGGCGCAAGAAGTTCGGCGTCTGACGCGTCGTACAGGAGCACCAGACATGAAGATCGGTTTCGTCGGCCTGGGCATCATGGGCCGCCCGATGGCGCTGAACCTCAAGGCGGCCGGGCATGAGCTGTTCGTGCCCGATCGCCGCAGCCTGACGCCGGAGCTGCGCGCCGCCGCCACCGTGCTGGCCGATGCGGCGGCGGTCGCCGAGCAGTCCGAGGTGGTGATCCTGATGGTGCCGGACACCCCCGACGTGGAGCGGGTGCTGTTCGGCGCGCATGGCGTGGCGGAGGGGCTGAAGAAGGGCACGCTGGTGATCGACATGTCCTCGATCAGCCCGATCGAGACCAAGGAATTCGCCGCCCGGATCATCAAGCTCGGCTGCGAGTATCTGGACGCGCCGGTGTCCGGCGGCGAGGTCGGCGCCAAGGAGGCGAGCCTGACCATCATGGTCGGTGGCGCCGACGCGGCGTTCGAGCGGGCGCTGCCGCTGTTCCAGCTGATGGGCAAGAACATCACCCATGTCGGCGCCGAGCCGGGCGCCGGCCAGGTCTGCAAGGTCTGCAACCAGATCATCGTGGCGCTGAACATCCAGGCGGTCGGCGAGGCGCTGACCTTCGCGCGCAAGGCCGGCGCGGACCCGGCGCGGGTTCGCCAGGCGCTGATGGGCGGCTTCGCCTCCTCGCGCATCCTGGAGGTGCATGCCGAGCGGATGATCAACCGCACCTTCAATCCGGGCTTTCGCATCCGGCTGCACCAGAAGGACCTGAACCTCGCTTTGACGGCGGCCAAGGACATGGGAATGGCGCTGCCGAACACCGCGATCGCGCAGCAGATGTTTTCCGCCGTCACCGCGCATGGCGGCGGCGAACTGGACCACTCGGCGCTGGTGAAGGCGGTCGAGGCGATGGCGGGGCTGGAGCCCTGACGACGCCGCGCCGGGTCCGCCGGCCCGGGGGCGCCTGACCGCCGGAGGGTCGACGCGAACCGTTGACGGCGGCCGATTTCGACGATCGTTCCGTGGCGATTGAAGCCCATCCGGCTTCAAGAAAGCCGTCGGCGAAGACCGACCGCACGCCGCGCGGAGCGGCCTGTCGGCGCGCAGAATTTCGTGAAGAAATATGAACGAAATCTGTCTTTCAAGCCGTCACGGCGCTTGATTTAATCGACTGACCTATCATAATTGAGTGCGATCTTGAAATATGAGACGACGCCCCGCGCAAGTGGGGCGTCTTCGGTTGTGAAAGGCTGCGTGCATGCGGTTTACCGAGATCGGCCAGCAGCTTCGTGCCTACCGGCTCGAATCCGGGCTGCGCGCCGAGGAAATCGCGGCGCGCCTCGGCGTCTCCCGCGCGGCCCTGTATCGCTACGAGAAGGGCGAGGTGATCAAGCTGGACACCATCCAGCGGCTAGCCGAACTGCTGAAGATCTCGCCGCTGTCGCTGCTTGGGATCGGGGTCGAGTACTACAGCCGCGCCGTCGGGTATTTCGAGCGCATCCGGCAGATCGAGGAGAGTGCGGACCAGATGCTGCAGCTGAATGGCCCGGTCTGCTACCTGACCACCACGGACGGCTATGACGCGGCCCTCGGCGCCGTGTTCGAGGAGGTGTCCGAACAGGCCAGCGGCCAGGAACGGGCGGCGATGCGGGCCAATGCCGAGCAGGTGATGGGGATCCTGGCGGCGCGCAAGCGGATGCACAACACGCGCAAGCCGGGGATCATCGCGATGATCCCGGCCGGGCGCCTGGCGCGGTTCCTCGAACACGGCGTCGCGGCACCGATCGCCCTGTCCGAGCGCACCCGGCGGATGTGCCGCCAGGCAGCGGCGGCCGAGGCGCGCCATATCGCCGACCTGATGGAGTCGGCGCCGATGGGGCTGCAGTTCGGCCTGCTGGCGGCCAGCGAGCCCAGCGGCAGCTTCAAGATCCTGCGCGCGCGCGACCGGGCGATGCTCGCGGTCAATCCCTTCCGCCCCGACGTGCTGCCGCTGTCCTCGGCCGGGGTGGCGATGATCACCGGCGCCGACGAGGCGATTGCCGCGCATCAGCGGGTGGCCGAGGCGCAGTGGCGGGAGGCGCTGAAGGGCGCCAGCGCCGCGGCCCGCGTCCGCGAAATGGTGGACGCCGCGAAGGTCGAGTAGCGCGTCGCGTAGCCGTCCGGCGGGGAGTAGGCAGGTGGGCGGGCGCACCCTATCCTGGCGCCATGACCGAACGCATCTTCCTCGACAATTCCCAGGCGCAAGGCGCCGAATCCGTGGTGGTCTCCGCAGGCCCGGAGGCGATCGTGCTCGACCGCACCGTGTTCTACGCCCGCTCCGGCGGCCAGCCGGGCGATGTCGGGCGTCTGTCCTGGGAGGGCGGCGAGACCGCGATCGCCGACACCATCAAGGGCGAGGGCGACGCCATCCTGCACGTGCCGGCGCCGGGCGCCGCCCTGCCGCCGGTGGGCGCGCGGGTGCAGGCGAGCCTCGACTGGCCGCGCCGGCACGCGCTGATGCGGATGCACACGACGCTGCACCTGCTGTGCGCCGCCCTGCCCGGCGCCGTCGGTCACCGGCGGCCAGATCGGCGCCGACAGGTCGCGGCTGGATTTCGACCTTCCGGAGGCGCCGGCGAAGGAGGCGCTGGAGGAAAAGCTGAACGCGCTGATCGCCGCCGATCATCCGGTGCGTGCCGAATGGGTGGACGAGGCGGTGCTCGACACCAATCCCGAGCTGGTCCGCACGCTTTCGGTGCAGCCGCCGCGCGGCACCGGGCGGTTGCGGCTGGTGCGGATCGGCGACCGGCGACGCGCCGGTGGACCTGCAGCCCTGCGGCGGCACCCATGTGGCGCGCGACCGGCGAGATCGGCGGGTGCGCGATCCTCAAGATCGAGAACAAGGGACGGCAGAACCGCCGCATTTCCGTCGCGTTGGCTTAGGAGGGGATTCCATGCAGACCCGCTGGTTTCGACCGAGTGGCTCGCCGACAACCTCGGCAAGCCCGGATCTGGTGGTGTTCGACGCCACCATATATCTGCCGAACGAGGCCAAGAACGGTCTGGCCGAGTTCCGCCGGGCACATATTCCCGGCGCGCGGTTCTTCGACATCGACGTGATCGCCGACCCGGACACCGACCTGCCGCACATGGTCCCGACCCCCGGGCGCTTCGCGCAAGCTGGTCGGCGCGCTCGGCGTCGGCAACGACAGCATGGTGGTGTTCTACGACCAGAAGGGCCTGTCCACCGCGGCGCGCGGCTGGTGGATGATGGGGCTGTTCGGCCACGACCGCGCCGCGGTGCTGGATGGCGGTCTGCCGAAATGGCTGGCCGAGGGGCGGCCGGTCGAGGCCGGCGATGCCGCCATTCCGCCGCCCGGGACCTTCCGGCCGGATTTCCGCGCCGACGCGGCTGCGCGGCGTCGGCGACATGCTGGCGAATGTTATGACCCGTAACGAACTGGTGCTGGACGCCCGCGCCGGCCGCCCGCTTCCGCGCCGAGGTGCCGGAGCCGCGCGCCGGCATGCGCGTCCGGCCATATCCCGGGCAGCGCCAACCTGCCCTACACCGAGTTGCTCGCCGCCGACCAGACGCTGCTGCCGGCCGACGCGTTGCGCGCCCGCCTCGCCGCCGCCGGCGTCGACGGCAAGCGGCCGGTGGTGACCAGCTGCGGCAGCGGCGTCACCGCGACCATCCTGACGCTGGCGATGACCCTCGCCGGCCTTCCCGCGGGCGCCGTGTATGACGGCTCCTGGACCGAATGGGGCGGTCGCCCCGACACCCCGGTGGAGACCTGAACGATGCCGACGATCATTCCCGCAAGACCAGTATCTTCACACCGGCTTTCGCATGCCGGACGCGCGGGCACGCATGTCCATGGCTTCGTCAATCCGGCGGTGCATCGCGGCTCCACCGTGCTGTATCCCGACATCGCCGAGCGCCGCGCCGCCGGTAGCCACCGGCTGGACCAGAGCATGGTCTACGGCACCCTGGGCGGCCCGACCCACTGGCCGCTGGAGGACGTGGTCGCCGAGATCGAGGGCGGCACCCGCTGCCAGATCGTCTCGACCGGCCTTGCCGCCGTCACCGTGCCGCTGCTGGCCTTCCTGAAGGCCGGCGACCACTGCTGATGCCGGACTCCGTGCTACGGCCCGGCGCGCGGCTTCTGCGACGACTTCCTGTCGCGGATGGGCATCGCCACCACCTACTACGACCCCTGCATCGACGCCGCCGGGCTGGAGAAGCTGTTCCGGCCCAACACGACGGTGCTCTACACCGAGAGCCCCGGCAGCCACACCTTCGAGGTGCAGGACATCCCCGCCCTCGCCGCCGTCGCGCACGCACACGGCTGCAAGGTGCTGATGGACAACACCTGGGGCATCCATTTCTTCCAGCCGTTCAAGCATGGCGTCGACGTCTCGATCCAGGCGCTGACCAAATATGTCGGCGGCCATTCGGACGTGCTGCTCGGCGGCATCACCACCAATTCGCCGGCAGACTGGGAGCGGGTGCGCATCGACCTCGCTGCAGCTCGGCCAATACGCCAGCCCCGACGATTGCTGGCTGGCGCTGCGCGGCGTGCGGACCATGGCGGTGCGGCTGGAGCGGCAGATGCAGTCGGGCCTCGAGGTCGCGCGCTGGCTGGCGGCACGTCCGGAGGTGAAGCAGGTGCTGCATCCCGGCCTGCCCGGCGCGCCCGGACACGCCTTGTGGAAGCGCGACTTCACCGGCGCGTGCAGCCTGTTCGGCGTCGTGTTCCAGCCGACCTACAGCATGGAAGCCGTCGAATCGCATGATCGAAGTCGCTGCAGCTGTTCGGCATCGGCGCATCCTGGGGCGGCTACGAAAGCCTGGCCCTGCCGACGACCGTGACCCGCACCGCCAGCAGCGGAAACTTCGGCGGCCCGATCGCCCGCCTGCATGTCGGGCTGGAGGATCCCGCCGACCTGATCGCCGATATCGAGCAGGCGCTCGCCGTCCTCAGGTCGCACGCTGGCTAGCGGCGTCCTTGGCGCAGGC
Organism: uncultured Alphaproteobacteria bacterium; assembly: GCA_963819305.1. GTDB lineage: Bacteria > Pseudomonadota > Alphaproteobacteria > Acetobacterales > Acetobacteraceae > CAVTKE01. The sequence continues at coordinate 309,145 of CAWFVP010000009.1, read as the reverse complement.
GCTGCAAAGGCCCTCGGCCTCGATCGTGGCGCCGGTCACCGAGAACCCCACCCGCTTCGCCGCCGCCGCCAAAGCATGCGCCAGGTCATGGTCGTCGATCTCGGTCGAGCGATGGCAGTTGCGGCAGATCAGGAACTGCGCCGCATGATCGTGTCCATGCGCCTCGACGCAGCCGACGAACGCCGCCAGCCTTTCAAGACGGTGCACAAACCCCTGTTCGCGCAGGAACTCCAGCGCCCGATACACCGTCGGCGGCGCCGCCCCTGCGCGTTGCGCGCGCAGCTTGTCGAGCAGGTCGTAGGCCCCGGTCGGCGCGTCGGAGTCGAGGATCAGCCCCAGCACCTGCCGCCGCAGCCCGGTCAGCCGCACCCCACGCCGCTCGCACAGCGCCTCGGCGCGATCCAGCAGCGCCGCGGTATGGCTGCCCCCCTCGCTCACCCGATCCCCTTTTCGCCCATCCTTGCCGCACCAAGATAGGTGACCATGACCGAACACGCCATCTTGGACGCGATCAGATTCGACGAACGCGGCCTGGTCGCCGCCATCGCCCAGCAGCACGACAGCGGCGAAGTGCTGATGCTGGCCTGGATGAATGCCGAATCCGTCCGCGAAACTCTCGAAACCGGGCAGGTCTGCTACTACAGCCGCAGCCGCGCCAAACTGTGGCGGAAGGGCGAGAGCTCCGGCCAAGGGCAACGCCTGGTGGAGATGCGCGTCGACTGCGACGGCGACACCCTGCTGCTGCGCGTCGACCAGACTGGCGTCGCCTGCCACACCGGCCACCGTGACTGCTTCTTCCGCGCCGTCCGCGACGGAAGCCTGCAGGAGATCGCGCCGGTCATCACCCCGCCGGAAAAGCTCTACGCCGGTGGCTGAAAGCATCCCCGTCACGATCCTCACCGGCTTCCTCGGCGCCGGCAAGACCACCCTGCTGAACCACCTCGTCCGCCGCCCCGAACTCGCCGGCGCCGCCGTTCTGGTGAACGAGTTCGGCGAAATCGGGCTCGACCACATCCTGGTCGACCGCATCGACGACACCACCGCCCTGCTGCCCTCCGGCTGCCTGTGCTGCGCCGTGCGCGGCGACCTAGTGCGGGCGCTGCGCGACCTGCTGGCCCGCGACGGCATCACCCGCGTGGTGGTCGAGACCACCGGCCTCGCCGACCCCGCCCCGATCGTGCAGACCCTGATGGGCGACATCTCGGTGGCGCTGCGCTACCGCCTGGACGGCATCGTCACCGTGGTCGATGCGGTGCACGCCATGGGCCAACTCGACCAGCACGAGGAGGCCGTCCGGCAGGTCGCGATGGCCGACCGCATCGTGCTGTCGAAGACCGACCTCGCGACCGATGTCGACGCCTTGCGCACCCGCCTGCGCCAGCTCAACCCCGGCGCCCCGCTGCACATCGCCGACCACGGCGCAATCGACCCCGCGGTGTTGCTTGACGCCGGCCTGTTCGACGCGTCCGGCAAGATCGCCGACGTGCGAAAATGGCTCGACGAAGCCGCCTGGCGCGACGTGCCGCGGCATGATTCGCGGATCCAGTCCTTCTGCCTCACCTTCGACCAGCCGCTGCATTGGCAGGGCATCGGCACCTGCCTCGAAATGCTGATCGGCACCCGCGGCGAATCGCTGCTCCGCGTGAAGGGCATCCTCAACCTGGTCGGCCAGGACCGCCCGGTGGCGATCCACGGCGTGCAGCACATGTTCCACGAACCGGTGCTGCTGGATGCCTGGCCCGAGGGCGACCCGCGCACCAGCCGCATCGTGTTCATCACCCGCGACCTCGACCGCGAAACCGTCGAATCCGGCTTGCGCGCGTTCGAGGCAGCGGCGCAGTGAGTGTTGTCGAGGGTTCTCCAATATCCAAGGCAAAACTGGCTGTTATTGGCTGCGCACTTTTTGTTCCACTAGCGCTTTTCGCACTATACGGCGGTCTATTCCTCCGCTCGATGCTCCGAAATCCGTCAATGCAACAGCTAGTTGCACTGCTATTCCTCTGGCAAACGCAGACAGGAGCCGCGTTCGCACTCGTCGCAGCACTTATCGGTGCTGCCGTTATTCTACATCAGACTGATGCTAGCACCGCGGGAGCTTTCCGTCAGACTTCAGCCATGCAGAGGTCAGAAACGGAGCGCCGAGAACGCCGCGCCACTGCGCTACGGGCAGTGCTGCCGCTCGCCCTAACCGAGCTTGCTGATTACGCCGCAAACTGTGCTGAGATCGAGATGCGGCTGCTTGCGGAAATGAGCAATTCTGAAATCATTTACGTCGCAGGCCTGATGTTTCCACCGTTGCCGATCGGACTCGTTGCCTGGATGACAGAAATGATAGAGGTAAGTGAGCCGACCCACGGACGCCCATTAATTACTCTTGTCCGGCAAGTGCAAATCAATCATGCCCGTGTGCGGGCGCTGCAAACGGAAGCGAGCGAAAGCGGCAAGGGAATTCTCTTTCGGAATAATTTGGTTGGTCGAGTGATTGATGCGGCTGAGATCTATGCTCGGTGTGGGAAACTGATCACATATACACGTGGGATGGCAGAAGCGCCGGCAGCCGAGATAACATCGGACGATGTGAAGCAAGCATTGTTCATAATGCCCGTCATTCGACGCGATACTGCTCATCTCGAGCGAGAGGTCGACCTTCGTTCGGAACTCCACAAAAACGACGGCCGCAATTGGCCTGAGCCATAATGCAGACCTCGCCAGCGACGCCAGCAGAGCCATCAGACTAGGGCTCGTCGCGAGCACCTTATTAGAGCCGGCCGAATTGACAGCACGTATCCGCCGCCACCCGTTAGGTCACCGGACGTGACAAAGATTGGGGAAAAAACTATGCGCATCCGCGTTTATGAGAACAGCGCTTTTCTAGATGAGGAAGCCGCCTTCACGCTGCCCGACGAATTGACCCTCGACGAAGCACTGGTTCATTGTCAAAAGATGGTCGATGCCGATCTTAATGAACAGGTCCTCCCCTGGCATGTCCACCGCCGTCCTATTAGCTGCGTATCGGATGTTCGGCCGTGATCCTATCATATTGGGCTCCAAAGATTTGCCGTTCTCAGCTTGGAACTATGCTGAGCGGCGCGCAGCCGAAATGGTGGCAACGGCATCGAAGGGGTCAGCGGCAAAGCAGGGCAGCGTTCTACAGTAGGCCTCATCCCGATCATCCGCTACAGCCCATCCTATGCCGTTGCTTGGTATCCTACCGCTGATCAGAATACTCTCCCCCCGGAAGCTGTTTTTTCTCAGTTGCTAACTTTCCCTGACCGATTTCTCGTAGCCGGCATCCACCACCTCATGGAGCCGCCCCATGCTGACCCTCTACTTCGCCCCCGGCAGCAGTTCCATGGCGCCGCACATCGCGCTGCATGAAATCGGCGTGCCGTTCGACGCCCGCCCGATCTCGCTGAACCGGCAGGAGACCCGCAACCCGGCCTTCCTCGCGATCAATCCCGAAGGCAAGGTCCCGACCCTGCTGATCGACGGCCGCCCGCTCACCGAGGTCGCCGGCATCCTGTTCTACCTCGCCAGGACCCACCCCGAAGCCCGCCTGCTTCCGGACACGCCGGAAGCCGAGGCGCACGCCGTCGCATGGATGTCGTTTGCCGCCGCCACGCTGCACCCCGCGCGCAGCCGCGGCCTCGAAGGCGCCATCGAGATCTGGCGCATCGCCGAGCAACGCCTGCCCGGCGAGGGCTGGCTGCTCGGCGGCTATTCCATCGCCGACATCCATCTGTTCCGCCCGTTCTGGCGCCACCTCGGCGCGCTGAACCTGCCGGTCGTCGCCTTCCCTAGGCTCATGGCGCATCACGCCCGCATGCTCGCCCGCCCCGCCGTCCAGCGCACCCTGGCCGCCGAGGCGGCGATCGGCGACCCGTTGCCGAGCTGAACGCCGAGGGCGGCGATTTGCTGTTCTGCGACGGTTTCGATTGGCGTCGAAGCTCAAATCGTCCGAACATGGCGGCGCGTCCGGAGCCCCGGCATGCATTATCGGAGACACCATGCGGCGCGTCGGGATCATCGGCTTCGGCTTCATCGGCCAGGCGCTCTATGCCGGCATCGCCGGCGCGGACGGCGCGGAGAACGGGCTGACGCCGGCCTTCGTCCATACCCGGCAGGGCCTGCCGTTCGGTGTGCCGCCAGCCCAGGTCTGCACCGATCTCGCCGAGTTCGAGGATTTCGCGCCCGACCTGATCGTCGAGGTCGCGCATCCCAGCATCACCGTCGCGCACGGCGCCGCCTTCCTCGCCCGCGCCGACTACATGCCGCTGTCCCTCACCGCCCTCGCCGAACCCGGGCTGCAGGAGACGCTGCTCGCCGCCGCCACGCAATCCGGCCACCGCCTGCTGGTTGCCAGCGGTGCGCTGGTCGGGCTGGAGAGCCTGCTCGCCGGGCGCGCCGACTGGACCCGGGTGGAAATCACCTTCCGCAAGCATCCACGCAATATCGACTTCTCGCTCACCGGCATCGATCCCGCAACGATCGGCGCCGCCACCACGGTGTATTACGGCCCGGTGCGCGGCATCGCGCCGTTGTATCCGCGCAACGTCAACACCATGGTCGCCTGCGCCCTCGCCACCACCGGCCTCGACGCCTGCCAGGCCCGCCTGGTCGCCGATCCCGGGCTCGATGTCGCCATCGCCGAGGTCGAGGCCGATGGCCGCAGCGGCGCGCAGCTGCGCACGTCCAAGCAGGTGCCGGCCATCGGCGTGTCCGGCATCGAGATGATCGCCTCGGTCTTCCACTCGATTCTCCGCACCGGCCCGGGCCGGGCGGGTCTTGAATTCTGCTGAGCAGCACTGGAAACAACTGAATGGTCGGATTTTCGCGCCGCGCCGCCCTGCAATCCGCCGCGGCCTCCTTGCTGCCGACGGCGGCACTTGCACAGCCCAGCGTGGCCAAACCAAGCCGGGCGGGAACGCTGCGCATCGTGCCGGGGTCGAGCCTCACCGCGCTCGACCCGATCTGGACCCCGGCCGGCGTCACCACCGGCCATGCCTACCATGTCTTCGACACGCTGTTCGCCGTCGACCGCGCCCTCAATCCCAAGCCGCAGATGGCGGAAGGGCTGGAGATGTCGGATGACGGCCGGACCTGCACCATCCGCCTGCGCGCCGGCCTGCTGTTCCACGACGGCAGCCCGGTGCTGTCGCGCGACGCCATTGCCAGCATTCGGCGCTGGAGCAGGCGCGACGCATTCGGCTCGCTGCTCGGCCGCGCCACCGACGGCATGGACGCGGTCGACGACCGGACGTTGCGTATCCGCTTCAACCGCCCGTTCCGCCGCGTGCCGGACGCCCTCGCGCATCCCGTCGCCAACGCCTGCTTCATCATGCCGGAACGCCTCGCCAACACCGACCCGCTGAAGCAGGTGACGGAGATGGTCGGCTCCGGACCCTATCGCTTCCTGGCCGACGAGTTCGTCGCCGGCAGCCGCGTCGCCTACGCCCGCTTCGCGGCTATGTGCCGCGCACCGAGGCCGCCGACTACGCCAGCGGCGGCAAGCGCGCGGGGTTCGAGCGGATCGAGTGGCACATCATCCCCGATGCCGCCACGGCCGCGGCGGCACTGCAGACCGGCGAGGTCGATTGGTGGGAGGTGGCGCAACCGGACCTCGTGCCCGGCCTTGCGCGTAATCCGGGCGTCAAGGTCGCCAACGCCGATCCGTTCTTCGCAGCCCTGCGCTTCAACTGCATCCAGCCGCCGTTCAACAACGCGAAGCTGCGCCGCGCCGTGCTCGGCGCCGTCGACCAGACCGACTACATGGCGGCGATCGCCAGCGGCGACGAGCACGCCTGGCGCACCTGCTTCGCGATGTTCGGCTGCGGCCTGCCGCATGTGCGCGAACTCGGCGAGACCGCGATGAAGCCGCCGCGGGACCTGTCCGCCGCGAAGGCCGCCGTCGCCGCCTCGGGCTATGCCGGGGAGAAGGTGGTCATCCTCAGCCCCACCGACCTGCCGGCGATCGGCCCGCACGGCGAACTCACCGCCGACCTGCTGCGCCGGCTCGGCATGAACGTCGATCTGCAGAGCATGGACTGGGGCACCGTCGGCCAGCGCCGCGTCAGCCGCGAACCCACGGCCAACAACGGCTGGAGCATCTTCCACATCAACACCCCGGGGATCGCCATCTCCAACCCCGCACTCGACTTCTTCATCCGCGGCCAGGGCGCGACGGGTTTCTTCGGCTGGTTCGACAGCCCCGAGATGGAACGCATCGCCGCGGACTGGCTGGACGGCACCACCGACGACGCCACCGACCGGGTTTTCGACGCCGCCCAGAAACTGGCCTTCGAACAGGCGCCGATCGTCCCCTTGGGCATGTTCGACGTCCGCACCGCCTACCGCAGCGACCTCACCGGCGTGATCCCGGCATCGGTGTCTGTACCCGTGGAACGTCAGGCGGGTCTGATTCTCCGAAACGCCCCCGTTCAGCCGTCATGGCCGAGCTTGACCCACCCCGCGTTTAGCCGTCATGGCTGGGCTTGACCCGGCCATCCACGCGATCGCGCCTTCACGATGTCTGCCGACGAACCACCGCACTTGCAGATCCCGGCCCAGCGGCCGCTGCGTACGCGTGGATGGCCGGGTCAAGCCCGGCCATGACAGACATATAATGATTGTGCAACGAACCTCACCCCCGCCGCACGCCCCAGAACAGCGGATTGGCGCCGCGCACGAAACCCGACAGGTCGGACCGGTATGCCGTCGGCTGCGACCACTGCCCCAGCGGCAGGTATGGCACCGATACGAATGCCTCGCGCTGGATCGCCGCCGCCAGCCGCTTCTGCTCCGCGGCATCGGGCGCGCGGAACCAGTCGTCGCTCAGCTTCTCCATCACCGGGTCGGTCGGCCAGCCGAACCAGGCCTTCAAACCGTTCGCACGCAGCGAGGTGCTGGAAGGATTGGAAGCGCCGAGCCCGGAATTGCGCGTGTTGAACGCATTCCATCCCCCTTCCGACGGCGGCTTGGTGCTGGCGCGCCGGGTCAGCAGCGTACCCCAGTCCACCGTGTCGACGCGCACCGCGATGCCGATCTTCTGCATCACGCTGGCGCATACCTCGGCCATCGCATGCATCTGCGGCTGGTCGGACGGCGACATCAGCACCACCGGCTCGCCGGCATATCCGGACTCCCCCACCAGCCGCCGCGCCAGCGGGATGTCCCGCTTGCCGGTCAGCGCCTCCATCCCGGCATCGTTGGCCATCGGCGCCCCGGCGGTGAAATAGCCGACCGGGATGCGGGCGTAACGCGTCTGCTCGCCCAGCACGGCGGCGATGATCTCCTGCTGGTCGATCGCCGGCAGCAGCGCCCGCCGCAGCTTCACGTTGTTGAGCGGCGGATGCAGGTGGTTCATCCCGAGGATGCCGATCAGCCCGAACATGTCGAGCTGCTGCACCGTCACCCCCGGCGACCTGCCCAGCATCGGCACCAGGTCGAACAGCGGCTGGTCCACCCAATCCACCTCGCCCGCCTGCAACGCCGACGCGGCAGTGCCGGGATCGGGCTGGATGATCCATTCGACCCGGTCGAAATGCACCTGCTTGCCGCCGGACAGGAAATCCGCCGGCTCCGGACGCGGCGCGTAGCGGTCGAACTTCGCATACACCGCGCGCACGCCGGAGACATACTCGTCCTGCACGAAGCGAAACGGACCGCTGCCGACGAACTCGGTGATCGGCTGGTTCGGCGGCGTGCGCGCCATGCGTTCGGGCATGATGAAGCAGTTCTGCGCGCCGAGCGTGTACAGCATCTGCGGAAACGGCGCCGACAGGCGGATGCGCAGATGCGTGTCGTCGGGCGCCGAAATCTCCAGCGCCAACGCGAGCAGGTGCTGCCCCAGCGTGTCGCGCTGCCCCCAACGGCGGATCGAGGCGACGCAGTCCGCACCGCGCACCGGCACGCCGTCATGGAACAGCAGGCCGGGCCGCAGGGTGAAATCCCAGACCAGGCCGTCCGCCGAAACCGTCTCGCCGGCGCACATCTGCGGCCGCGGCGTCAGCCCCAGGTCGACGCCGTACAGCGTGTCCCACACCATCAGCGCGTGGGTGGCGACCACGATCGCCGAGGTCCAGACCGGGTCCGGCGACGAATACGCCGCCTGCGGCACGAAGCGCAGCACGCGCGATGCGGCGGCCCTGGCTGGGCGCGCGAGGCCGGAGGCGGCGGTGGCGGCAAGCATGTGTCGGCGGTTCAGCACGTTCGGCCACTCCCTGCTGTTGCGAGGCGGCGACGCACCATGGCTTGCTTGCACCCCCGGGCCGGCGGCGCGGGGGCGATCAGGACGTTCATTGCGTGGGACTGACCGGCGGGCGGCATTCTTCGCCATGCCCCGGCCGTGGGTCAATGACGAAGCGGGTGCGGCCTGTCATAGATTGCCGGTGCGCTCGCTCCGCTCCCGCCTGTTCCTGCTCTGGATCCTGTCGATCGTCGCCGCGCTTGCGGTGGGCGTGCTGCTGGTCGGGCTGTACCGGCAATCCAGCACGGCCCAGCTGGACCGCGCGGAGGACGCGGTCGGCCAGGCCTGCACCCGCATCGCCGACCGCTACAACTATTACGCCACCGGCTGGGCCGGCCCCGCCGCCGCCTCCGACGACCCGGCACTCCGCTCCGACCTCGCGGCGGTGGTCGAGGTGGCGCTGGAAGGCCGCCCGGGCCTCGCCGGCGGCATCTGGCGCCAGCCCGACGGGGTGCTGGCGGCAACCGCGACGCTCGGCACCGAACTGCGCGACAGCGTGGCCGCGCTGACCACCTCGATCGCCAACGACGACCGTCCGGGGGTGATCCGCATCACCCAGGGAGCCGCCACCACCCTGCTGGATGCCTGCGCCCTGCGCGGCCCCATCCCGGGCCTGTACGGCTTCGCCTTCGCGCGGGTGGAGGCGGCGCCCGGGCAATACCAGCTTCGCCTCGGCCTCGGCGTGCTGCTGGCACTGGTGCTGGCGATGTCGGGCTGGCTGACCGTGGCTGGTGCTGGCTTGGACGCGCCATGTCGGCCGCATCGAGGCAGCGCTGGCGGCACCGGTCGAAGGCGACGCTGCCGCATCTCGCCCCCACCGGCGAGCGCGAACTGGACCGCATCGTCGCCGCGCTGAACACCGCCGGCGCACGGCTGGCAGCGGCGCGCCGGCACGCGGCGCGAACTTGCCGGCGCGGGTGGCGGCCGTCGGAGCGGCTGGCGGCGCTGGGCCGGGTGGCGGCAGGCGTCGCGCACGAAATCCGCAACCCGATCGCCGCGATGCGGCTGAAGGCGGAAAACGCGCTGGCCGGCGACGACGCGCGGCGCGGCGCGGCGCTGCGACGCCGATCCTGGCGCAGATCGCGCGGCTGGACCGGCTGCTCGGCGAATTGCTGGCGATGACCCAGCGGCGCGATCCGGCGCCGGTCGCCACTCGAGTTCGCGGATTTCCTCGAGGCCGTCGCCGCCGACCACCGGATGCCCGGCGCCACGCCTGTTGGTCGCCTCGGCAAATGTCTCGGCTGGCGGTCGACCCCGCCCTGCTCCGCCGCGCGCTGGACAGCCTGCTGCAGAATGCCACCGCGCCACACGCCGAGCGGCGGCACGGATCACGCTGCGCGCGGCAGTCGCCGGCGAAACGCTGCGCATCGACCGTCGCCGACACCGGACCGGGCGTGCCCGACGCCTTGCGCGAACACGCTGTTCGAGCCGTTCGTCACCGGCCGCGCCGACGGCACCGGCCTCGGCCTCGCCATCGCCCGCGAACTGGCCGAGGCGCATGGCGGCCCCCTGTGCCCTGCTCGAACTCAACCAGCGGCGCCGTGTTCAGGATCTGGAGTTCCCATGGCGACGCATCCTGATCGTCGACGACGACGCCGCCCTGCGCGACGGCCTGGCCGAGACCTTGGGCGATCTCGGCCACGAGACCCTGCAGGCCGCGGACGGCGACGTCGCGCTGGCACGTGCTGGCGCGGCGGCCGGCATCGACGCGGTGCTGCTCGACCTGCGCATGCCCGGCCTGGACGGCATGGAGGTGCTGCGCCGCATCCGCGCCCGCCGACACCCGCCGCCGGTCGCGGTGCTGACCGCCGTGCCGACCGCCGGCAACACCATCGAGGCGATGCGGCTCGGCGCCGTCGACCACCTCGCCAAGCCGATCGGCCGCGCCGACCTCGCCGCGCTGCTGGCAGCGCATGCTGCCGCGCCGCCCCAGGCCGCGCACGGCGAAGCAGCCGCCGGCCGAGGCCGACGCAGCTGATCGGCAGTTCGGCGGCGATGCGCACGGTGCAGAAGACCATCGGCATGCTCGCCGACAGCGACGCCACCGTGCTGATCACCGGCGAGACCGGCACCGGCAAGGAGGTCGTCGCCCGCGCCATCCACCGCCACGGCCGCCGTGCGCGCACGCCCGTTCGTCGCGGTGAACTGCGCCGCCATCCCCGCCGAGCTGCTGGAAAGCGAGCTGTTCGGCCATGTCCGCGGCGCCTTCACCGGCGCCATCGCCGACCGCCTCGGCAGCTTCCGCGCGGCCGACGGCGGCACGCTGTTCCTCGACGAGATCGGCGACATGGACCCGCCACTGCAGGCCAAGCTGCTGCGCGTGCTGCAGGAACGCGTGGTGACCCCGGTCGGCGGCAAGCCGGTCGCCGTCGACGTGCGCATCCTGGCCGCGACCCACCGCGACCTCGCCGCCATGGTGCGCGGCGGCGGCTTCCGCGAGGACCTCTACTACCGCCTCGGCGTGGTGCCGCTGCATCTGCCGCCGTTGCGCGAGCGCCTGGCCGACATCCTGCCGCTGGCCGAGTTCTTCCTGGCGGGCCCGCGGCGCGCGCCTCTCCGCCGACGCGGCCGCGCGCCTGCTGTCGCATCCCTGGCCCGGCAATGTCCGCGAGTTGCGCAACGCCATGGAGCGCGCGGCCGCGCTCGCCCGCCACGCCGTCGTCACCGCCGCCGACCTCGATTTCCTGCAAAACCAGCCGCCATCCGCCACCCCCGACTGGCTGGAGGGCGACCTGCCCGGCGCTGTCGCCCGGCTGGAGGCGGCGATGATCCGCCGCGCCCTCGAGGCCGCCGGCGGCAACCGCACCGAGGCCGCGCGCCGGCTCGGCATCCACCGGCAGCTGCTCTACGAGAAGCTGCGGCGCTACGGAATGGAGCCGTCCGGAAACCGGACGGAGGGCGTCGGGGAAGCGGACGATCGCCCGGCATGACCCCGGGATAAATTTAGCAACTACAAGCCTCTAACCCGTGGCATGACGCTTGCGAAGTCTCCTGCGCCGGCCATTCCAGCCGGCCACCAATGGAGACCACGCATGTCACGCTTCAAGCCCGCTTTGCTCGCCGCCACCCTGCTCATCGGCGCCGCCGGGATCGCCGCGGCGCAGACCGCATCCACCTACGACCCGGCGCAACTGCCCGAGGTGAAGGGCAAGGTAACCCAGTACACCCTGACCCCCCGCGGCGACGTCGACGGCCTGATCCTCGCCGACGGCACCGAGGTCCACGTTCCGCCCGGACTGTCCACCGAACTGGTGTTCGCCGTGAAGCCCGGCGACGCCGTCACCATCCATGGCCTGAAGGCGCGCGCCACGCCGATGGTCGCCGGCGTCTCGGTAACCAACGACGCCACCGGCACCACCGTCGCCGCCAACGGCGGCCGCGGCCACGGCAACCGCCTCAGCCCGATGGAAATCGACGGCAAGATCAAGGCCCTGCTGCACGAGCCCCGCGGCGAGGTGAACGGCGTGCTGCTGGACAACGGCGCCACGGTCCGCCTGCCGCCGCCGGAAGCCAAGAAGCTGGAGGCGCAGCTGACCGTCGGCGCACCGCTGTTCGTCCGCGGCGATGGGCTGGCCTCGCCGCTGGGCAAGGTGGTGATGGCCCGCCAGATCGGTCCCGACCGCACCAAGCTCACCGACATCGCGGCGCCGCGCCCGCCGCATGGCATGATGGGCTGGATGCATGGGCATGACGGCCGCGACGCCCCGCCCCCGCCGCCGCGTCCCTGATCTCGCCTAACCGACGCCACTCCGGCACGATGGCCCCCCATCGTGCCGGAGCCTGCCGTGAGCGCTGCAACCCCCGATCCGTTCACCGACCTGTGGAACGTGCTGCGGAAGATCGACTTCTTCGGCGTCTCCGGCCCGCCGCCGCCGGCCGATGCCGCGACCCTGGCGCAGACCATCCGCAACGGCGCGCCGATGCTGCCGTTGGCCTATGCCGAGGCCTACATCACGCCGGTACAGAACGGCCTGCCCAAGCTGCTCGGCCTGCTGCAGGCCGGCCAGATCCGCGCCGGCTCGCTCGAACTGGTCACCGGCGCCATCGCCCAGCACGGCAGCGAAGGCTCGCTGTCGGCGCCGCTGCGGCGCTTCACCGCGGTCATCGGCAACTTCTATGCATCCTTCCTGGACGCCGCCAAACGGCGCAACGCCGACGTGCCGATCATCGGCCGCCTGCCCCCGCTCGCCGCCTTCCAGCACGACGGCAGCGACGGCCCGATCACCATCGCCATCGACCTGATCGACCGTGTGCTCGGCGGCCGCGCCGGCGTCGTCGGGCTGCCCGCGAGCTTTGCCGACCACCCGCTGCTTTGGGCCGCCCTCGCCCATGAAACCGGCGGCCACGACGTTACCCACGCCGACCCCGGCCTGTTGGACCAGTTGAGCGCCGGCGTCGGCGCTTGCTTCGCCGGCATCCAGGGACCGCCCGCGCCGGCCGACCTCATCCGCCTCTGGACCTACTGGATGGATGAGGCGGCGGCCGACATCTACGGCATGCTCAACATCGGCCCCGCCTTCGTCGAGAACCTCGCGGTGTTCCTGGCGGCCATGAACGGGGGCGACGCGCCCGCCTTGCGCATGGACAGCCGGAGCGACCCCGGGGACAAGCTGGCGATGCTCGACCCGCACCCCACCGACATCCTGAGGCTGCACCTGGCCCTCGGTGCGATGGACTCGCTGGCCGGTCTTGCCCAACCGGTCCGCGCCGCCGCCATCGCCCGGGTCGAAGCCCTGGCAACCCGCCTCGGCGGCGGCGAGACCATCCGGATCGAGGGCCAGATCGACGCCGGCGGCGGCCGCGTGGAGATGCTGCGGATAACGGCGCCGCGGGCGGCCATGCAGCAGGCCGCGCGCGCGGTCGGCGCCTATATCGCCACCGCGAGGCTGCCGGCGCTGGGCGGCAAGTCGATCCAGGAGATCGAAACCTGGGACGACGAGGACGAAACCATCGTACGAACCGTCCGCGCCGCCCTGCGCGCCGGCCAGCCGATCACCGCCCTCGGCGACGACGCCCAATTGCTTGCCGCCGCCAATCTCGAGGCGCTCGACGATGCCGCGCGCTACGACGCGATCACCAGCGCGCTGAACGAGGCGCTCGACCACAGTTTCGCCACCGACCCCCTCTGGGGCACCCCCGAGCCCGACCGGCTGTATATTCGCTACCAATAACTGCCCAACAGAACCGCGCCCGCCAGGCGCACCCCGCTATCCCCCGGCCGCGGCGTCCATCCTGGCCCGCAGCGCCGGCAGCCGCGCCACCCGCTCCGGAAACAGCCAGTGCTGCAACTGGTCGAGGTAGAGATAGATCACCGGGGTGGTGTACAGCGTCAGGACCTGGCTCAGCACCAGGCCGCCGACCATCGCGGCCCCCAGCGGCTGGCGGAATTCCGATCCGGCGCCATGGCTCAGCATCAGCGGCAGGCCGCTCAGCAAGGCCGCCATCGTGGTCATCAGGATCGGCCGGAACCGCAATTCGCAGGCCTGGCGGATCGCCGCCAGCGGGGTCATGCCGTGCTGCCGTTCCGCCACGATCGCGAAATCCACCAGCAGGATGCCGTTCTTCTTGACGATGCCGATCAGCAGGATGATGCCGATCAGCGCGATCACCGAAAGATCGTAGCCGGACGCCCACAGCGTCAGCAGCGCCCCCACGCCGGCGGAGGGCAGCGTGGACAGGATCGTCAGCGGCAGGATGTAGCTTTCATACAGCACGCCCAGGATGATGTAGACGCTGACCAGTGCCGCGGCGATCAGGTACGGCGTGCTGCTCAGCGAACTCTGGAACGCCTGCGCGCTGCCCTGGAAGGTGCCCTGCAGGGTTGCCGGGACGCCCAGTTGAACTGTCGCCTTCTGGATCGCCGTAACCGCGTCGCCCAGCGATCTGCCCGGTTCCAGGTTGAACGAGATCGTCACCGCCGGAAACTGGCTCTGGTGGTTGACGGCGAGCGGCGCCACCGGGTTGGTGTCCCACTTCACCAGCGACGACAGCGGCACCGCGACGCCGGTCGACGACTTCACATACAGGTTCTGCAACGTCTTGACGTCGCCCTCCAAATCCGGCGGCACCTCCAGGATGACGTAGTAGCTGTTCGACTGGGTAAAATACTGCGCCACCTCGCGCTCGCCGAACGCATCGTACAGCGTGTCGTCGATCAGTTGCGGCTGCACCCCGAAGCGCGCGGCCTGGTCGCGGTCGATCGCGAGCGTCGCGGTGCGGCCGTTCATCAACTGGTCGGTGGCGACGCTGGTCAAGCCCGGCAGCTTGCGGATGGCGTCGACGATCTTCGGCGCCCACTGGTTCAGCTCGGCGGCCGAGGAATCCTGCAAGGTGTATTGATACATGGTGCGCGCCGCGCGTCCGCCGACATTGATGTCCTGCGCCGGCTGCATGAATATCTGGCCGCCGACGACGCCGCGCGCCTTCTCCTGCAGCCGCGCGATCACCTGCATCACCCCGGCCTTCCGCTCGCTCCAGGGCTTGAGGTTGATGTACATCCGGCCGGTGTTGCCGGTCTGCCCGTTGCCGCCGATCGTGGCGCTGTAGTTGGTGACGTCCGGGTCCGCCTGGACGATGGCGTTCAGCTGCTCCTGAATCCGCGCCATCGCGTCAAACGAGACGTTCTGGCCGGCCTGCGTGTTGGCGATGATGACGCCGGTGTCCTGCACCGGAAAGAAGCCCTTCGGGATGAAGGCGAACATCACGCCGGTGGTCGCCAGCGTCGCCAGGAACACCAGCAGGGTGATGAAGCGGTGCCGCAGCACCACGTCCAGCGTGCGGGTGTAGAACCGGACCATGCCCTCGAACCCGGCCTCGATGAACCGGTACAGCCGGCCGTGCGAGTCCTCGTGCTTCAGGAAGCGCGAGCACATCATCGGCGTCAGGGTCAATGACACCACCAGGCTGACCACGATGGTGATCGACACGGTCACCGCGAACTCGCGGAACAGCCGGCCGACGATGCCGCCCATCAGCAGCAACGGGATGAACACCGCGATCAGCGACACGCTGATCGAGACGATGGTGAAACCGATCTCGCCCGCGCCGGTGATCGCCGCCTCCATCGGCGACATGCCCTCTTCCATGTGGCGGTAGATATTCTCCAGCATCACGATGGCGTCATCGACCACGAAGCCGACGGCGATCGTCAGCGCCATCAGCGACAGGTTGTCGAGGCTGAAGCCGAACAGGTACATCGCGGCCAGCGTGCCGACCAGCGCCACCGGCACCGTGATGCTCGGGATGATCGTCGCCCAGACATTGCGCAGGAACAGGAAGATCACCAGCACCACCAAGCCGATCGACAGGGCCAGGGTGAACTCGACATCCTTGATCGAGGCGGCGATGGTCGGGGTGCGGTCCTGCAGGATCTGCACGTGCATCGCCGCCGGCAGGCTGGCCACCAGCTGCGGCAGCCGCTGCTTCACCCGCGCCACGGTTTCCAGCACGTTGGCGCCCGGCTGCTTGAACAGCATCAGCTGAATGCCGCGCTTGCCGTTCTGCCACCCGGCGAGCAGCCGGTTCTGCGGCCCCGGCACCGCTGTGCCGACATCGCCCACCCGCACCGGCGCGCCGTTGCGATAGGCGATGATGACGCTGTTGAAGTCCTTCGCCTGCTGGATCTGGTCGTTGTCGTAGATCGTCAGGGCGTCGTCATGCCCCTGCAGCACGCCCTTCGGCTGGTTCACCTCGGCGGCGGCAATGACCA
Source organism: uncultured Alphaproteobacteria bacterium (assembly GCA_963819305.1). Lineage (GTDB taxonomy): Bacteria > Pseudomonadota > Alphaproteobacteria > Acetobacterales > Acetobacteraceae > CAVTKE01. The sequence continues at coordinate 293,192 of CAWFVP010000009.1, read as the reverse complement.
GCCGCACATCCTCCAGCGTCAGTCCGCGCGCCGCCAGCCGGGCCGGATCGATCAGCACGCGGATCGCCGGCTTCTGCTGGCCGCCGACCAGCACCTGGCCGATGCCAGACACCTGGGAGATCTGCTGCGCCAGCACGTTCTCGGCGAAGTCATCCACGGTGATCAGCGGCATCTCGTCCGATTGCGCCGACAGAATCATGATCGGCGCGTCGGACGGATTGACCTTGCGGAAGGTCGGCGGCGACGGGATGCCCTTGGGCAGGAACGCCTGCGCCGCGTTGATCGCCTCCAGCACGTCGACCGCAGCCGCGTCGATCGCCCGGTCCAGATCGAACTGGATGGTCACCTGGGTGGAACCGGACACGCTGGTCGAGGTGATCTGCGAAACGCCATTGATCTGGGCGAACTGTTCCTCCAACGGCGTCGCCACGGTGGCGGCCATGGTTTCCGGGCTGGCGCCCGGGTAGCTTGCTGAAACCTGGATCGTCGGGAAATCCACGCTCGGCAGGGGCGCCTCCGGCAGCAGCGGATACGCCGCGATGCCGGCCAGGAAGATCGCCGCGGTCAACAGCGACGTGGCGATGGGCCGCTTGATGAATTGGGTCGAAATGCTCATGCGGTATCCATCGCGGAATGAAATCTTCCAACGCGCCCGCTATGATGTGGTTGCGTGGGGATTGCGCGGAGGTCGCGCGAGGATGAACAACCCGCAACACAATGCCGATCGGCATCGGCTCGCATCCCCCGGCCCGGTGTCGCCTCGATCAGGCTGGCGGAATCAGCCCAAGCTGGAAGCAGAGCAGCAGCATCGCCTCCATCACCATGTGCGCGCACAGATGCGCCGCCGCCTCGCCGACATCCTGCGGCGGGCTGACCGTGTTGAAGTCGATGGCGACGATGTTCAGGCCCGACAGGCTGCGCAGCAGCTCGATCCCTTCCCGCGCCAGCAGCCCGCCCCAACTCGGCGTGCAGACGCCGGGTGCCACCGACGGGTCGAACACGTCCATGTCCCAGCAGAGATAGACCGGCCGCCCCGCCGCCGCCTCGCGGAACTCGGCCATGGCCTGGGCGAAGCCGCGCCGCAGCAGGTCCTCGGTGGTGACCACGCGGAACCCAAGGCTTCGGGTGCGGATGAGCACGCCGGGGCAGTAGGTGAAGCCGCGGATGCCGACATGCCAGGAGCGTGCGGCATCCACCAGTCCTTCCTCGGCGGCATGGGTGAACTGCGTGGCCGCGTTGTAGAGGTCGTCCTCGCCGTATTCATAGGCGTCGGTATGCGCATCGACATGCAGCGCCACCAGCCCGGGATGGCGCCTCGACGCCGCCCGAATCAGCGGCAGCGAGACCGAGCCGTCGCCGCCGATCGCCACCGGGATCGCCCCGGCGTCGAGGATCGTGCCTGCCGCCGCCTCGATATTGGCGAAGGACGGCCCGATCCGGCCGGGCACCAGCTCGACATCGCCGCAATCCACCGCACGCAGCAGCGCCAGCGGATCGAAGTCGCCGCGGCCTTCGTCGACGCCCTGGCTGACGTGGAAGCGCCGGATCAGGCCCGACTGCGCGCGCACATGCGCCGGCCCCTGGCGGGCGCCGACGCGGAACGGATGGGAGCCGCAATCGAACGGAACCCCCAGGATGGCGGCGCGGCAGCCTGGCCCCGGCTGGCCCGCGGGCAGGCCGCAATAGGTGGCAGGCGGCTTGAACAGCTGCGTCAGCCCCCCGCCACTCCTTGGGTATTCACATAAAGCGAATACAGGCCGTGGCTCGCGGCCATGAACAGCCGGTTGCGGTGGCGGCCGCCGAAACAAAGATTGGCGGCCCGTTCCGGCAGCCGGATATGCCCGATCGGCTTGCCGGACGGATTGAAGATACGCACCCCGTCCAGCTCCGCCTCGCCCATGCCCCAGCCGCACCAAAGATTGCCGTGGATATCCACCCGGAATCCGTCCGGCGACCCGCCCGCCGCATTGATGAACACCCGCTTGTTCGCCAGCCGGCGCCCGTCCACCACGTCGATCGCCAGGATCTCGCGCGGATCGGCGCGCGATGCGACGACGTAGAGAATTTTCTCGTCCGGCGAAAACGCCAGGCCATTCGGGCCGGCGATGTCGTCGGCGACCATGTCCAGCCGGCCCGACGGGTCCAGCCGGTACACCGCCGGGGTGAGTTCGGACGGGGCCAGATGCCCTTCGTAATAGCCGAGGATGCCGAATGGCGGGTCGGTGAACCAGACCGCACCGTCCGACGCCACCACCACGTCGTTCGGGGAATTCAGCTTCTTGCCGTTGTAGCTGTCGGCCAGAACGGTGATCGAACCGTCATATTCCGTGCGGGTGACGCGGCGGGAATCATGCTCGCAGGTGACCAGACGGCCCTGCCGGTCGCGGGTGTTGCCGTTGGCGTTGTTGGACGGCTTGCGAAAGATGCTGGTGACGCCGGTCTCCTCGTCCCAGCGCAGGATGCGGTTATTGGGAATGTCGCTCCACAACACGCAGCGCGCATCGCCGAACCACACCGGCCCCTCCGCCCAGCGGCACCCGGTGTAGAGCTGCTCCACCGAAGCGAGGGCGATGCGATACTTGGCGAATTCCGCATCCATGGTGACCACGTTCGGATCGGGATAGCGCTGGCTCGGTTCCCACATTTTCTTTCCGCCCCTGTTGACTGCGCGATGGTGACGCATCGGCCGCGATCGCGAAAGACGGGGCGGGCGGCCCGGGCTAGCATGGCCGGATGACAGGTCCCGCCATCCGTCCCGCCACCACCGCCGACCTGCCCGCGATCCGCCGGATCGTGGACGCCGCCTACGGCCACTACATCGCGCGCATCGGCAAGCCGCCGGGTCCGATGCTGGACGACTATGCCGCCCGCGTTCGGCAGCGGCAGGTCTGGCTGGCCGAGCGCGACGGCAGGGTCGCCGGCCTCGTCGTGCTGGTCGCGGAACCGGACCACCTGCTGCTGGACAATATCGCGATCGACCCGGCGATGCAGGGCCTGGGCCTCGGCGGCGCGTTGCTGCGCTTCGCCGAAGCCCAGGCATCCAGCCGCGGCTACCGGGAGATGCGGCTCTACACCCATGCGCTGATGACCGAGAATCTCGCGATCTATGCCCGCCTCGGCTGGGAGCGAACCGGCACCGGGCAGCAGAGCGGCTACGACCGGGTGTACTTCCGCAAGCCGCTCTTGCCGAATGCGCCCGAACCCCCGATCTCTCCGGCGTGAGCAGCGATTTCGACGTCATCGTGGTGGGGGCCGGGGTTGCCGGCCTGGCCGCCGCCACCGAACTGCGCGGGCGCGGGCTGTCCTGCGCCGTGCTCGAAGCCACCGGGCGCGTCGGCGGCCGGGCGCACACCACCCACCCGGCGGCGCTCGGCGGCGCCGCCTTCGATTGCGGCGCCTCCTGGCTGCACGCCGCCGAGCGCAACCCGCTGGCCGACATCGCCCGCCGGCACGGCGACATCCTGCGCAACGCCGACGTGACCCGGGAACGCCGGATGATGCTGGACGGCCGCATGGCCACCGGCGCCGAGCTTGCCGAATGGGACAGCACCTACGCGGCGCTTGAGGACGCCGCCAGCCAGCGCGCGCTGCTGGAGCCGGACATGAGCTTCCGCGATGCCATGGCGCCGCACCGCGACAATCCATGGACCGCCACCTTCGAAACCTGGGAGGCGGCGCTGATCGCCGCCGCCGACCCCGCCCGGTTCAGCCTGCGCGACTGGCACCTGAACGCGCTGGAGGGCAGCAACCTCGCCGTCGAAGGCGGCATCGGCGCCTTCGTCGCCCACCGGCTCGCCAGCCTGGCCGGGGAGGTGCGCCTGAACACGCCGGTCAGCCGCATCGGCTGGTCCGGGCAAGTCGTCGCGGACACGCCGGATGGGCGGCTGCGGGCAAGGTCCGTGGTCGTCACCGTGTCCACCGGCGTCCTCGCGGCCGGCGGCATCGCGTTCGACCCGGCCCTGCCCGTCTCCCACGCGGAGGCGATCGCCGGGCTGCCGATGGGGCTGCTGACCAAGGTTGCGCTGCCGGCGATCAACGGCGACCGGCTGGGGCTCGGGGAAGACCTGTCGCTCCGGCGCCGCGTCCGCCAGGGCGAGCCGGCGATGTTCTTCAACTTCTGGCCGTACGGCGCCGATCACGTCATCGGCTTCGTCGGCGGCCCGGCCGCCTGGGCGCTGCGCGGGGACGAGGCCCAGGCGTTTGCCCGGTCGCAGTTGCGGGAACTGCTCGGCAACGGCGCGGACCGAAAATTCGGCCCCGGCGTGGCAACCCGCTGGGCCGACGACCCCGCGTATCTCGGCGCCTATTGCTACGCGCTTCCCGGCCATGCCGGCGCCCGCGCTATCCTCGGCCAGCCGCTCGGCGACGGACGCCTGATCTTCGCCGGCGAGGCGACCCGCACCGATGGATTGGCCGGCACCGTCGGCGGCGCCTGGCTTGCCGGCGTGGAGGCGGCCGGAATGGCCGCCGCCCGTTTGGAGAAGTCCGCTACTCCGCAGCCTTGACGATCTGCGACGGGTCGGCCCCGACCCGGCCGCTCTCCCCCGCCGCCGCCCGCGACAACCGGAAATCGTAGCGCACCGAGGTCAGCCCCGGCACCGGCGCATCGGGATCGTCCTTGCGCGGCGTGATCACCAGCGAACGCGACACCCCGAACACCGTGTCGCTGGCGATGTGCTCGCTGTCCGCGAGATACAGCGCCGTCACCAGCTCCCGGTGGCCGGGGGCGCCGATCAGGAAATGGATATGCGCGGGCCGGTGCCCGTGCCGCCCCTGGCGCATCACCAGGTCGCCGACCGGTCCGTCCAGCGGAATCGGATAGTCCTTCGCCGCGGTGCTGCGGAAACGGTATTTCCCCTGGTCGTCGCAGGTGAAGTTGCCGCGCATGTCCATCACCTCCGGCCCTGCCGCCTGCAGGTCGTACAGCCCGTCGGCATCGGTCTGCCAGACCTGCAGGCGGGCATGCGGCAACGGCTTGCCGGCGGCGTCCAGCACCTGCCCGTACATCAGCAGCTCCTGCTTCGGCGGCGTCCGGCAGATGCTGTCGCCGAGCGCGAACTCCGGCGCGCCCTCGCGGTAGAACGGCCCCAGCAGGCTGGTGTCGGTCGGCTTCTCGATCGCCGTCTTGTCATGCAGCAGGTTGACCAGCGCGCTCACCCCGAGCACGTCCGACAGCAGGATGAATTCCTGCCGGAACGGCGTGCAGGCCTGCCCCACCGCGGTCAGGAACCCGATGCCTTTCAGCCATTCCTCCGGCGTGAGGTTCACCTCGCGCGCGAAGTCGTGCAGGTGCCGCACGGCCGCGTCCATGATCTGGCGCAGGCGCGGGTCGGCGGTCTCGCGCATCTGCTCCAGCGCCGCCGCGGTGACGGTGAATTCGTTCAGGTCCTGCATCGCGTCCCCCATCATCTGCCCCGCGTAGCCTCGCATATCGGGCGGCCAGGGAGAAGCCGGACGCCGATTCAAGCCGGCATCATTGTCGGGGATGCGCGGTCGGCGTTACCCTGTCTCGCGGCCCAGCAGCCCGGAACAGCAATGACCGCCTTCAACTTCGCGCCCGCCCCCGCCTCGCTGCCGCCCGGGCGACGCATCTACGCGATCGGCGACGTGCATGGCTGCGCCGACCGCCTGGCGGACCTCCACAGGGCCATCGCCCGCGATCTCGCCGCCCGCCCCTGCGCCGCGCCGCTGCTGCTGCATCTCGGCGACTATGTCGATCGCGGCCCGGACAGCGCCGGCGTGGTGACGCATGCTCGGCGGCCGGCGATCCGCTGGCCGGCGTGCCGACCGTGAACCTGATGGGCAACCACGAGCAGACCATGGTCGACGCGCTGTCCGGCGAAGGTGCGGCCGCCACCGACTGGATGATCGGCGGCGGCCGCGAGGCCCTGGCAAGCTGGAACTGCGACCCGGACTCCCCGCGCTCCAGCTGGCCGAGAGCCGTGCCGGCGGCGGAACTGGAGTTCCTGCGCCATCTGCCCCTCAGCCACCGCGAAGGCGGCTACCTGTTCGTGCACGCCGGCATCCGCCCCGGCATCCCGCTCGACCGGCAGGCCCGCCAGGACCTGCTGAGCATCCGCCAGTCCTTCCTGTATTCCGAGGCGGATTTCGGCGTGGTGGTGGTGCATGGCCACACCCCGAAGCCCGAGCCGGTGCTGCGCCACAACCGCATCGGCATCGACACCGGCGCCGTCTTCGGCGGCCGCCTGACCTGCGCCGTGCTGGAAGACGACCGGATCGGCTTCCTGTTCGCCTGACGACCTGCTGAACTGGCGACGGGATGCAGGACAGGACGCCATGGCCGATGAAATCTGGGATGTGATCGTGGTCGGTGCCGGATCGGCCGGTGCGGTCGTCGCCGCGCGCCTGTCGGAAGATCCCGCCTGCCGCGTGCTGCTGCTCGAAGCCGGCCGCGGCTGGCGCGCCGGCCAGGCGCCTCCCGAGATGCAAAGCGCCAACCCGCTGGCCATCATCCTGCCCGAGGCAATGCAGGCCGCCTGGCAATGGCCGCAGCTGATGGCCCGCCGAACCGCCGTGCAGGAACCCCGCCTCTATTGGCGCGGTCGCGGCCTCGGCGGCAGTTCGGCGGTGAACGCGCAGATCGCCATTCGCGGCGTGTCGGACGCGTTCGATGAATGGGCGGAAGCCGGCTGCGAAGGCTGGTCCTTCCAATCGGTCCTGCCGCATTTCCGGCGCATCGAATCCGACAGCCTGCCCGCCCCCTACCACGGCGCCACCGGCCCGGTGCCGGTCTACCGCGCGCCGCGCGAAACCTGGGGCGCGATCGACCGCGGCCTCTGCGATGCGGCGCTGGCGCTCGGCTATCCATGGAATGCCGACCTGAACGCCCCCACCGGCGAAGGCGTCTCCTGCTATCCGATCAACTCCCGCGATGGCCGGCGGGTCTCCACCAACGAGGCCTATCTGGAGCCCGCGCGAACCCGGCCCAACCTCACCATCCAACCCGACGCGCTGGTCGAACGCGTGCTGTTCGACGGCAAGCGTGCGACCGGCGTACGGGTCCGGCTGCCCGGCCGCGGTCCGCAAGACATGATGGGGCGTCAGATCGTGCTCAGCGCCGGTGCCGTGCACACGCCGGCGATCCTGTGGCGCTCTGGCATCGGCCCCGCCGCCGAGTTGCAACGCCTCGGCATCGCGACGGTCCACGACCTGCCGGAGGTCGGCGCCAACTTCATGGAACATCCGATGCTGCGCGCCTTCATCCGCCTGCGCCCGGAACTGCGCCCGACCGACCCGAACTTCCGCCATTCCAACTGCAACGTCACCTACTCCTCCGGCCTCGCCGGGGGCGGCCGCCGGGACATGATGTTCATCGGTTTCAACCATCGTGGCTTCACCGACGGCGGGGCGGAGCCGGGATCGATCAGCGTCGGCGTGTTCCAGGCCTTCTCCCGCGGATCGTTGCGCCTGGTTTCGCCGCGCCCAGAAGACGATCCGCTCATCGAGGCGAACATGCTCGCCGACAGCCGTGACCGCGTGCGGCTGCGCGACGGCGTGCGGCGCCTGGCGGCCGTCGTGTCGCGGCCGGAACTGACGACGATCTCCGAGGAAATCTCGTTTGGCGCCGCCGGGGCCGACATGCAGCGGGTCGCCGACCTCGACGACACGGCGCTCGACCAGCTGATGCTGGCCGAAGCCGGCGACGCCCAACACGCCGCGGGAACCTGCCGCATGACCGCCTACGAAGACCGACGCGGCGTCGTCGATCCCGACGGGCGCGTGAAGGGAGTCTCCGGCCTGCTGGTGGCGGACGCCTCGGTGATGCCGTTCGATTGCCGGGCCAACACCCACTTCACCACCATGATGATCGGCGAGGCGATCGCCGCCCGCCTGCGCCAGTACGACCAGGGCCGGCCGGTGGACGTGGCCCGGGCTGCGCGGTAGCGTCGCCCTGCAACGAACCCAGGGAACAAAATGCGCGCATTCATGGCATCGGCCCTGCTGTTTTCGATGGTGGCCCTGCCGGCCGCCGCACAGACACCCATCGTGCTCAAGCTCAGTCATTTCCTCGGCCCGGCCAGTTTCTTCGAAGTCGATTTCGCGCAACCCTGGGCGCGCGAACTGGAAGCCCGCACCAACGGCCGCGTGCGTGTCGAGATCTACAACGGCGCCTCTCCGCTGGGCGGCGTCACCGAGCAGGCGGCGCAGGTGAAGGCGGGAAAGATCGACATCGCGCTGGGCCTGCGCGGCGCCGAAAGCGACCGCTTCCCGCGCAGCTCGATCGCCGAGCTGCCGTTCGTGGTGAAGGATTCCGAAAGCGGCTCGCAGGCCGTCTGGGACCTGAACAAGCAAGGCGGCTTCGGCCCGGAATACGCCGACTACAAGCTGCTGGCGCTGACCGTACACAACCCCGGCCTGATCCACACCGCCAGCAAGCGCATCGAGACGCTGGCCGACATCAAGGGCGTCCGCTTCCGCGCCCCGAACAAGGCCGTGGCGGTTGCCCTCGAACAGATCGGCGCGGTGCCGATGATCCTGCAGGTGAACGACGTGATGCCGGCGGTGCAGTCCGGCAAGCTCGACGGCATCGTCACCAACTGGGGCAACCCGCTGGTCGGCTTCAACGACTACATGAAGTTCCACACCAATGTCGCGTTCTACAGTTCGGTGTTCTTCGTGGTGATGAACAAGGACAAGTTCGCCAGCCTGCCCGCCGACATCCAGGCGGCGATCGACGCGCAATCGAACGAGGTGCTGGTGAAGCGCTTCGGCCTGCTGTGGAACAAATGGGATGCGCCGGTGCGCGACGGCGCCACCGGGCCGGGCCAGGAAATCATCACGCCGACGGCTGCGGAAATGGCGCAATGGCGCAGCGGCCTGCAGCCGGTCGCCGACAAATACCTGGATGGCCTGATTGCCGCCGGCTTCACCGACGCCCGCCCGGTCTATGCCCGCATGCTGGCGATGATGCCGCAATGAGCGTCGCTGCATCGCGGCCCACCGGCGCGATGCCGGCCGCCTGCTGACCATCAAAAAAAGGAGGAAGCACATGCTCGGCTACGCAACACTCGGCACCAACGACCTCGACCAGGCCAAGAAGTTCTACGACGTGCTGCTGCAACCCCTCGGCGCCAAGCAGATCATGCCGCTGGAAAGGGGCGTCCTGTACGGGACGGAACATCCAACCCTCGGCATCATGAAGCCGTTCGACGGCGGCCGGGCCTCACCGGGCAATGGCCCGATGGTCGCTCTCATGGCGCCGACCCGGGAGGTGGTCGATGCGATGCACGCCACAGCGCTGAAACTGGGCGGCCAGGACGAGGGGCCGCCCGGCATTCGCGGCCCCAACCCCGATGGGTTCTATGGCGCCTATTTCCGCGACCTCGATGGCAACAAGCTGTGCGTGTTCCGCATGGGACCGGCCTGAAGCGCGGCACGCCGGCGCACGCCCAGGCGCCGGATCTCCGCAACCGATGCTGGCGGCGTCGGCTGCTCTCGCCTACGCTGCGCCGGTCGAGCGGTCTTTCCCTCGCTGAGGAGTACGCGATGCGCGCCAGAGCACTCATGTCCGCGGCCATCCTGGTTGCCCTGACGGCTGGGGCCGCGCATGCGGACTCGACGCTACAAACCGTGCTGAAACGGGGACAATTCCTCGCCGGCATCGTGCAGGATTCACCGCCGAGCGGATTTCTCGACGCGCAGGGCCACCAGATCGGCTACTGCGCCGATGTCGCGCGCTACCTCGCCAAGCGGCTCGGCGTCACGTTGCAATTCGTTCCGGTCACCGCCGCCTCCCGCACGCCGCTGCTCACCACCGGTCGGATCGATGCCGAGGTCGCCGTCACCACCCCGAACAAGGTTCGCAACGAGGTCGTCGATTTCACCTACAGCTATATCTGGGACAATGCCGTCCTGCTGGTCCGCGCCGGGGACAGCGTGAAGATCACCGACTACCAGAACCCCACCAAGGTGATCGGCTCCACCCAGGGCAACGGCTTCGTCGACCGCTGGAAGGCGCTGTCGCCGAATGCGAAGTTCAAGCTATATCCCGACGAGCCCAGCGTGGTGATCGCCCTGAAGAAAGGCGACGTCGACACCTATCTTTCCAACGAACTCGCGGCGGTGCGGTTCATGAAATCGGGCGGCATGGCACTGAGTGCGCCGTGGACGAATTCGCCGGATGCCATCATGGTCCGGCAGGACGATTCCAAATGGCGCAACTGGCTGAACTGGGCGCTGCAGCGGATGTGGATCGAAGGCACGCTGCAGAAGCTCTACGTGAAATGGTACGGCGTCGAGCCGTCGTTCTCGCTCGGCGACTACGGACAGATGCAGGTGCGGGTCATGGAGTTCGGCAAGAGCGACGACCCCTGGCATCCCCTGCCGGACGGCTTCCTGGACAAGCTGATGGGTGAAAATTCGTATACGCTGGATTGACGCAGCCGCTTCGTGGACTGGTCCATCCTTTGGCAATATCGCGATAGCCTGCTTACCGGCCTCGCCGTCACCATCGGCGTCTCGATGCTCGGCATCATCGGCAGCACCATCCTCGGCGTCGCCGTGGGTTGCCTGGGCACCCTGCCCTCCTACCTGCTGCAACGCCTGACCGGCGCCTATACCGAGCTGCTGCGCAACCTGCCGCTGCTGGTGAAGCTGTTCTTTCTGTACTTCGTGCTGAACCTGCCGGCGATTCCCGCGGCGCTGCTGGCCCTGGTGCTGCACCAAAGCGCCTATATCGCCGACATCACCCGTGCCGGCATCCGCTCCGTCGCCGGCGGCCAGCTGGATGCGGCGTTGTCGCTGGGGCACGGCTACGGCCAGACATTCCGCTTCGTCATCCTGCCGCAAATGGTGCGGTTCATCCTGCCGACGATGACCTCGCAATACGTCTCGGTCATCAAGAACTCCGCCGTGGTGGCGCTGATCGCGGTGCCCGATCTCACCTACCAGACGCAGGAAATCAACGTCGAGACATTCAGGGGGTTCGAGGCCGCGACCGCCACGACGGTGCTCTACATCCTGGTCGCCGCGATCATCATCGGCGTCATGACCCGCCTGCAGCGTCCGGCGCGGTCGAGATGAGCGCCAGCACCAACGGCCTGCCGTCGCAGCCGGTGCAGCTCTGGGTCTGGCGCAGCCTGGTGGTGATCGCGGCGGCTTTAGGCGTGCGCGCCGTGCTGGGCATGGACTGGGCGCCGATCGCGCCATCGTGGCTGTTCCTGCTGACGGCACTCGGCCGGTCCTGGCTGCTCGCGATCATGGCCGTCGGCATCGGCGCGGCGGCGGCAATCCCACTGGCGCTGGCCCGGGTCTACGGGCCGCGCGGCGTCCGTCACATCGCGGTCGCCGCCATCGAGGTGGTCCGCGCGACACCGGAACTGATGATCATCTTCTGGGTGTATTTCACCTGGCCGATCCTGATCGGCAACCAGGTCACTGCCTGGAATGCGGCACTCGGCTCGCTCTCGGTGATCGCGGCCGCCTATCTCGCGGAGGTGATTCGCGCCGGATTGTATTCGGTGCCGGCGGGGCAGATCGAGGCCGCGATCGCCTCCGGCCTGTCGCCGCTGCATCGGTTCCGCGACATCGTCCTGCCGCAGGCCCTGCGCAACATGCTGCCTGCGCTGGTGGCGCAACTCGTGTCGTTGTTCAAGACCACGTCGCTTGTCTACGCGATCGGGGTAATGGATTTCTTCCGCGCCGTGAACGTCACCAACAACGCGATCTTCGCGCCCTTCCCGCTCTATTCCGTGTTGGCGGCGGGATATTTCGTCAGTTGCTTCACCATCAGCCGGTTGATCCGCCGGTTCGATCCGAAATACCAGCTGGTGGATTAGCCAGTGATCGAGTTTCGCAACGTCCATAAATCCTTCGGCGACTATCACGTCCTCAACGACATCAGCCTGCGGATCGAGTCTGGCGAGGTCGCGGTGATCTGCGGACCCAGCGGCTCCGGCAAAAGCACCCTGCTGCGTTGCATCAACCGGCTGGAGGCGATCGATTCCGGCGAGATCGAGGTGAACGGCATTCACCTCGCCGCCACCACCCGCGACGTTCGCCGGCTTCGAGCCGAAACCGGCATGGTGTTCCAGCGCTTCAACCTCTATCCGCACCTGTCGGTGCTCGACAACCTCACTTTGGCGCCGATGCGGGTACGTGGGCTGTCCCGCATCGAGGCCACGGCGATCGCCACCACCCTGCTTGAGAAAGTCGGCATTCCGGAAAAGGCCGCTTCTTTTCCTGCGCAGCTCTCCGGTGGCCAGCAGCAACGAGTGGCGATCGCCCGTGCGCTGGCGATGCAGCCCAGGATCATGCTGTTCGACGAGCCGACTTCCGCGTTGGACCCGGAGATGATCCAAGAAGTGCTCGAAGTGATGATGAACCTCGCCAAGGAAGGCATGACGATGGTGGTGGTGACCCACGAGATGGGATTCGCCCGGCGTGTCGCCGACCGCGTGGTGTTCATGGACGCAGGCCGCGTGGTCGAAGCGGGGCCGCCCGAGATGTTCTTCACCCAGGCCCGGGACCCGCGCACGCGGGAATTCCTCAGCAAGATCCTGTCGCATGTGTGACGTTGACGAAATCGAACCTTGGCGCATCCTGTGGTGCTGATAGGCTAGGTCCGATCGCGGGACTACCGCGGCGACCTGTTACAGGGAGAAACAAGATGGTCCGACCGCTCGCAAAGATGCTGTTGGCCGCGTCCGCATTGGCGCTGATGACAGCACCCGTTCAGGCCGCGGTCTGCGCCGCGCCGCGGCAGATGGATGGCTTCAAGACCTGCGCCGATGTCGACAAGGCCAAGCGGAAGGCGCGTTCGTGCTCTACACGACCGATCCCGAAGCGGGCACCGCGAAGCTGCTTGCCGCATTCAACGCGATGTTCCCCAAGATCAAGCCGAGCTTCGTGCGGCTGCAGGCCGGCGCGCTGTACGCGAAGCTGATGGCCGAGCGGCAGGCGAAATCCTATCTGGTCGATGCCATGCAGATTTCGGATCTGGGCTTCGTCCTCGATTTCCAGAAGCGCAACGGCTACATGCAATATGTCTCGCCGGAAATGAGCTTCTACAAGGCCGACTACAAAAGCCAGCCCGAGGGCTACTGGACCTGGGGCACGATGATCATGGCCGGCATCGCCTACAACCCGAAGACGGTATCGGCGGACCAGGCGCCGAAGAGCTGGCAGGACCTGCTGGACCCGAAATGGGCCGGCGCCGTCAGCGTCAAGGTGTCCAACTCCGGCCTGCAGCACGAGGCCTGGTATGAACTTCGTCGGCTGTACGGCGACGACTATTTCAAGAAGTTCGCCGAACTGAAGCCGCGCGCCTTCGACAGCTACGTGCAGCAATACGACCGCATGGTGAACGGCCAGGACAAGGTCATCCACACGGCGCAATATTCCGGCTACCTTGAATTCAAGGCCAAGGGCGCGCCGGTCGAATTCGTCTATCCCGCGGATGGGCTTCCCGCCGGACCCGAGACCTGGGGCCTTCTCGACGAGGCGCCGCATCCAGCCGCGGCACAATTGTTCATCGACTGGCTGCTCGGCATTCCCGGCCAGAAGGCCATCGGCGACGCGTTGTTCCTGAGTTCCGCCCGCGCCGACGTGCCGCCGCCGCAGGGTGGCGTGTCGCTGGACAAGCTGAAATTGCTGTTTCCCGCGGACTGGGCGAAATTCATCACCACCCGCACGGAGTTCGCCCGCGAGTGGGACAAGATGACCGGCCTGCGCTGATCCCGCGACCGGGATTATCCGGATGAAATACGCGGTCACGCCGCTGGTGTTGCTGATCTGCGGCTGCCTCGTGCTGTACCCGGTGTTTTTCCTGGTCACCGAATCGCTTCAACATCGGCGAGCCCGGGCAATTCCCGCCCGAGGAGCTGGGGTTCGACAACTACCGCAACCTCTACGACGACGCCCGCATCCTGTGGAACACCGCCGCCGTCGCCGGGCATGGCGACGGTGATGGCGGTGGTGTTCGGCTTCACGCTGGCCTGGATCCTGACGCGCACGGCAATCCCTGGCCGGGCCATGCTCGAGCGGCTGATGGAGCTGCCCTACTACATGACGCCGCTGGTGGGCGCGCTCGCCTGGGGCATCCTCGCCGGCCCGAAGACCGGCCTGGTCAACCAGCTGTCGGCAATGTTCGGCGGCAACGGCGGACCTGCTCAACATCTACACTCCCTGCGGGCATCGCCTGGGTGATGGCGCTGTTCGAGGGCACCGTCGCGTTCGTGATGATTTCGGCGGCGATGAAGTCGATGGACCCGTCGCTGGAGGAAAGCTCGCGCGTGCTGGGCGCCGGCAAGCTGCGCACGGCGCTTGACGGTCACCCTGCCGATGGTGCTGCCCGGCGTGGTGAGCGCCACGATCTTCGTGTTTGCCGAGATGCTGGGCTCGTTCGCCGCCGCCTTCGTGCTGGGCATTCCCGGCCGGCTTCTTCGTGATCACCACGGCGATCTGGCAGGCAACGCTGTCCTACCCGCCGGATTACGGCCGCGCCGCGGCGATGGGGCTGTCGCTGTTCGGCGTCATGCTGGTGATGCTGGGGCTGTCGCGCCTGATCCTTCGGCGCGGCAGCTACGCCACCATCACCGGCAAGGCCTTCCGGCCGCGGCCGCTGCGGGTCGGGCAGATTGCGCTGGCTGCTGCTCACGTTCTGTTGGATCTACGTCGCCCTGGCGGTCATTCTGCCGTTGGCCGCGCTGCTGCTGACTTCGTTCCAGAAGTTCGCCACCGTGATCCTGTCGCGAAAGCATCTTCACCCTGGCCAACTACACGACCGCGCCTGCAGATCGGCGCGCTGGGCTCGGCCTTGGACAACAGCCTGTTCGCTCGGCTTCGGCGTCGCCTGCATCGGCGGTGCCTGCTGGTCGCGGTTCTGGCCTGGATCATCTACCGCGCGCAACGCGCCCGGCGGCCGTTGATCGAATACGTGGTGATGTTCCCGCAGGCGGTGCCGCGGCTGGTGTTCGGCCTGGGGCTGCTGTGGGCCTGGCTGTGGATCGCCGATCCCGATCTACGGCACGCTGTGGCTGCTCGGGCATCGCCTACCTGACCGTGTTGCTGCCGCTGGGCGTGCGCACCCTGGCCGGCGTCGTGCTGCAGATCGACAAGAGCCTGGAGGAATGCGCCCGCGTCTGCGGCGCCTCCTGGCTGCTACCAGATGCGCACCGTCACCTTGCCGCTGCTGCGGCCGGGCATCGTCGCGGCCTGGCTGCTGATCTTCATCGCCTGGCGTGCGCGAACTGGGCGTTTCGATGTTCCTGATGGGCCCCAACGCCAAGGTGATCGCGCCGTCGATCGTCAATGCCTGGCTGAGTTCGCAGTTCCGAACTGTCGGCCGCGATGGCGCTGATGCAGACCGGCACGGTGTTCATCGCCGTCGTCGTCCTGTTCGCGCGTCGCGCGATCGGTATTCGCGAGCCGATCGCGCATGAGCGACAGCGTGATCGAGGTCAGCGACCTGTCAGTCCGCTACGGCGACGTCATGGCGGTCGACGGCGTCAGCTTCAGCGTGGCGCGGGGCGAACTGGTGACGCTGCTGGGGCCGTCGGGCTGCGGCAAGACCACGACGTTGCGCGCCATCGCCGGGCTGGAGCAGCCCTGCGGCGGCACCATCGGGCTGAACGGAACGCCATGTCTATTCGGCCGCCGAGCGCCGCAATGTCGCCACCGAGAAGCGCGGCGTGTCGATGGTGTTCCAGTCCTATGCGATCTGGCCGCACATGAACGTGTTCGACAACGTCGCCTACGGTCTGCGCGTGCGCGGACTGCCGCGCGCGGAGGTCGACAAGCCAACGTGAACCGCGCGCTGGACCTGGTGCAGATGCGGCCTTCGCCGAGCGCGGCTCCTCGAAACTCTCGGGCGGGCAGCAGCAGCGCGTGGCGGTGGCGCGTGCGATCGCGTTTTCGCCTGATGTGGTGCTGTTCGACGAGCCGCTGTCGAACCTCGACGCCAAGCTGCGCGCCGAGATGCGGGTGGAGCTGCGCGAGCTGCAACGCGAACTTGTCCTTCACCTCGCGTCTACGTCACGCACGACCAGGAAGAGGCGCTGGCGATCTCCGACCGGGTGATCGTCATGCAAGGCGGCAAGATCGAGCAGATCGGCTCGCCGGAGGATATCTATGACCGCCCCCGCAACCGTTTCGTCGCCGACTTCGTCGGCTCCGCGAACCTGATCGCCGGCCGGGTACGTGCCGGCTCGGCAAGCGAAGGCACCGCGCTGTTCGAGACGCGTGACGGCCCGGAATTACAGGTGATCACCAACGGAATTGCGGTCGGTCACGAAGACACCGTGGCCCTGCGCGCGTCCTATATCCGCATCGCCGCCACCGGCCCTGGCAATGCGGCGAACACCGCCCCCGGGCGCGTCCAGCGGCGCCTGTTCCATGGCGATTTCATCGAGTATGTCGTCGCCTGGCCATGCGGCACGCTGATCGTCCGCCGCCCGCCCACCGAGATCATCGCCGAGGGCAGCGAGGTCACCATCTGGTTCGACCGCGAGCACTGCGTTCTGCTGCAGCCGGACGGCGCCTGACGCGGACTAGCTAGCTGATGGACGGCGGGAAGATTTCCCGGCAAGTTCGCCGCAGAGAAACAACAGGAAAAACAATGAGCGACAAACCGCTTGTTCGCCTGGAACGGCAGGACGGCATCGGCGTGATCGTCGTCGACAACCCACCGGTGAATGCCCTTAGCCCGGGAGTGCCCGAGGGCATCATCGCGGCCCTGAACGAAGCCGATGCCGACCCCACGATCCGCGCCATGGTATTGATCGGCGCCGGCCGCAGCTTCATAGCCGGGGCAGACATCCGGCAGTTCGGAAAACAGCGCCCACGTGCACCTCTGGGCAGCCGCACCTATGACGTGATCGACCGGACCAGGAAACCCGTCGTGGCGGCGATCCACGGATTTGCCCTGGGCGGTGGCTTCGAGAACGCAATGGCCTGCCACTACCGGATCGCCGTACCCAGCGCCAAGGTCGGCCTGCCCGAGGTCTTGATCGGAGTGCTGCCAGGCGGCGGCGGCACCCAGCGGCTGCCGCGGCTGGTCGGCCCGAAAGCTGCACTCGACATGATCGTGACCGGTCGCCACGTGCCGACCGATGAAGCCCTGAAGCTCGGCATCCTCGACGCCGTGACCCCTGATGGTGCCGACCTGCGGACGGAGGCCGTGGCGTTCGCCACCAAGATCGCGGACCGTCCCCTGCCCCGCATCCGCGACCGGACGGATCGCCTGGAGGAGGCGAAGCAAGAGCCTGGGATGTTCGATGCCATGCGCAAGAGCATCGCCCGCAAGGCGCGCAACCAAAAAGCGCCGTATCGCTGCATCGAGGCAGTGGAAGCCGCCTGCACGTTGCCGTTCGACGACGGCATTGCGCGGGAGTCGGAGTTCTTCCAGGAACTGGAAAATTCAGAAGAATCGCGGGCGCTGCGCTACGCCTTCTTCGCCGAACGAGAGGCGGCGCGGATCCCCGGCCTCGCCAAGGACACCCCCATCCGTGCGGTGAAGTCGGCGGCTGTAATAGGCGCCGGCACCATGGGCGGCGGCATTGCCATGAGCTTCGCCGATGCCGGCACGCCGGTGAAAATCCTGGAGGCAACGCCCGAGGCGCTGGAACGCGGAATGCAGCGCATCCGCGACAACTACGCCACCAGCGTCAAGCGCGGCAGCCTCGACGCCGAGGAGATGCAACGCCGCCTCGCCCGCATCGAAGCGGTGACCGAGTATGAGGCGATCCGCGAGGCCGACGTGGTGATCGAGGCGATCTTCGAAGAGATGGCGCCAAAAAAGGAAGTATTCGGAAAGCTCGACGCGGTGATGAAGCCGGGCGCGCTGCTGCTTTCCAACACGTCGGCATTGAACATCGACGAGATCGCCGGCGCCACCAAACGGCCTCAGGATGTCGGCGGGGCGCATTTCTTCAGCCCGGCCAACGTGATGAAGCTGCTGGAGGTGGTGAAGGGCGCCAAGACCTCGCCCGGAACGTTCGCATCGGTGATGCAGATGGGACGCGCCATCGGCAAGATCAGTGTCGGTTGCGGCAACTGCGACGGGTTCGTCGCTAATCGCAGCCGTGTGCCCTTCAACCTCGAGATGGTGTCCATGGTCGAGGAAGGCATGCTACCGGAGCAGATCGACAAGGTGATGGTGGATTTCGGCTACCCAATGGGACCGTTTGCCGTCGGCGACTTGGCCGGCCTCGACATCGGCTTTGCCACCCGCAAGCGGCGCGCCGCGGCCGATCCGAACTACCGCAAGCAGCCAATTCCGGATCGGCTTTGCGAACTCGGACGGTTCGGCCAGAAGACCGGCGCCGGCTGGTACCGCTACGAGAAGGGTGACCGCACGCCATACCCCGACCCGATTGTTGCCGATATCATCAAGACGATGGCGCGCGAGATGGGCGTCGAGCAACGCGTTCTCAGCGAACAGGAGATCCTGCACCGACTGCTGTTCGCCTCGGTCAACGAAGCCTGCAAGATCCTGGAGGAAGGCATCGCCTATCGCGCCAGCGACATCGACGTGATGTGGCTGCATGGCTTCGGCTTTCCCGCGCTACCGCGGCGGGCTGATGTTCTGGGCGGACGGCATCGGCGTGAAGGCGGTGTACGAGCAGATCGCAACCTGGCACCAGCGCTACGGCGATCGTTGGGCGCCATCGCGGCTGTTGCGCGAACTGGCGGAGAGCGGCACGCCCTTCCGCGAAGCGAAGGCGCATTGAGATGGCGGCAAACAGGAGCGTTGTATGAGTGAAGTCCTCGTCATCACCGGCGCCAGCCGCGGCATCGGCGCCGCCATCGCGAGGCTGGCCGCAGCAGACGGATGGAAGGTCGCGGCGAGCTACCGCGAGCAGGCGGCCCCGGCGGAAGCGATGGTTCGCGCGATCAAGGAAGCCGGCGGACAGGCGTTGGCAATGCAGGCCGACACCAGCGAGGAAGGCGACGTGTTGCGCCTGTTCGACGCGGCGCAGAATGCGTTCGGCCCGATCACCGGGGTGGTCAACAATGCGGGCATCAACGGCCGCGCGACCAGCGTTGCCGACATGACCACAGCCGATTTGCGGCGGATGATGGATGTGAACGTGATAGGCGCCTTCTTCACCGTTCGCGAAGCCGTGCGGCGCATGTCGACCGCGCGCGGCGGCCAGGGCGGCGCCATCGTCAATATCGGGTCCGTCGCGGCGACGCTCGGCGGGCCGGGCGAGCGGGTGCATTACGCCGCCTCGAAAGGGGCTGTTATCAGCATGACGATCGGACTCGCGAAGGAAGTCGCACGCGAAGGCATCCGGGTGAATTGCCTGAGCCCAGGATTGATCGAAACCGACATGAACCCGCCGGACCGACTTGCCCGCCTGGTGCCATCGGTGCCGATCGGCCGCGTCGGCAGCGTCGAGGAGATTGCCCGCGTGGCGCTGTTTCTGCTGTCGCCGGCAAGCTCCTACATGATCGGCACCAATGTCATCGTCTCCGGCGGGCGGTAGCGATGGCCCGGCTGGACTACCTCAACAAGGAAGACCTGGCGCCCGAGCACCAGGTTCTGCTCAGCCGCGCCATCAACTTGCACCGCGTGCTGGCGCATAGTCCCGGCGCGGCGGCGGCGTTCTCGACACTGGGCGGTTATATCCGCAACAAAAGTGGTCTCGATTCACGCTTGCGGGAAATGGCGATCTTACAGGTGGGCTGGTTGGCGCGCTCGCCCTATGAGTGGTCGCACCACATCAAGATCGGGCATGATTTCGGCGTCTCCGATGACGACATCCGCCAGTTGATCGACGAGACGAACGGCGTGCGGAGCAGCCTCGATGCCGACGCGCGCGCCGTCCTTCTGGGCGCGCGGGAGATGTATGCCGGTCCCGGCATTTCGGACGCGACGTTCGCGGCCCTGCGCGAGCATCTGAGCGCCGAGCACATCACCGACCTGATCGTCACCATTGGATTCTATGTCGGCGTGGTCCGGGTGCTGTCCAGCCTGCAGATCGATGTGGAACCGGATTACCAGGTCTACCTAGACCGCTTCCCGTTTCCTGCCGCTCAGGTATAGCCCGTCGAGCCATCCGGGCGCAGCGGCAGCTTGCGCTCCCAGTGCACGTAGTCTTCGTGCTCCAGCGCCGCCATGTCGATCTCCATACCCCAGCCCGGACGGTCCGGCCGGAGATCGAGATGGCCGTCGCGCGGCAGATACGGATCGACCGCCCAAGCCACGGCTTCGGGAATCTTGTACTCCAGGATCTTGAAGTTCGGCTGGGCTGCGGAGAAATGCACGTTCGCGGCGGTCGCCAGCGGGCCCATCGGGTTGTGCGGGACGACCGTCACGAAATGCGCTTCCGCCAGAGCGGCGATGCGACGCATCTCGGTCATGCCGCCGACCACGCCGATATCCGGCTGCACGATGTCCGCACCGCCGGCGGATAGCAGGGCAAGAAATTCGAAACGGGAGTACAGGCATTCGCCGGTTGCCAATGGTGCGTGCAGCTGCGACCGCAGCCGGCCCCAAGCCGGCATGTGCTCCGGGCGGATCGGTTCCTCGAAGAACAGCGGATCGTACGGCGCCAATGCGTTGCCGAGTTGAATGGCCTGGTATGGCTCGAAGATCTTCGCATGGGCGTCGAATGCGAACTCCCATTCCGGCGGGCTGAGCTTGCGCAGTTCGCCGAAATACTCACCGGCGGCGGTGCAGACATTGCCCCAGCGGCCGGCATGAAGGTCGCGGCGGAAGGGGCTGAGCTTGAAAGCGGTGAAGCCATATTGCGCATGCAGCGCCTGCGATCGTTCCAGCAGATCGCGCGGATCGGGCGCCGTGTAGACGCCGCAATAGACGCGCACGCGGTCACGCACGTTGCCGCCAAGCAGCATGTAGACCGGCAATCCGGCGGCCTTGCCGGAGATGTCCCACAGCGCCAGTTCCAGCGCCGCGATCGCCGCGAGGCCGATGGCGCCCGGTGGGAAGCGGGAGCTCTGCAGCAGCTTGTGGTAAATGAACTCGATGCGACGCGGATCGACGCCGGCGACCTGGTCGTAGAGATATTCCAGTACCGGAATCAAAGCCTTGTCGGGCCCGTGGTTGTAGGCCTCGCCCCAGCCGCTGATGCCTTCGTCGGTATCCACGCGCACCAACAGGCGCGGCCGGTCGCCGACCCGCTGCATGAATGTCTTCAGCCCGATGATCTTCACGTCGAATCTTCCTCTTGCAACAGGAACCGATGCGCGGGATCGGCTTCGGGGACAGCCGCCAGCAAGCGCTGCGTGTAGGGTTGCGCAGGGCGGGTGCATATGTCGTCGGCATCGCCGATCTCGACGATCTCGCCACGATGCATGACCGCGACCCGATTGCAGAAATAGCGGATCACGCCCAGGTCGTGGCTGATCAGGATGAAGCTGAGCCCGAGCTTCGGCTGCAGATCCAGCAACAGGTCGAGAATCTGCCCGCGCAAGGTCACGTCCAATGCCGAGGTCGCCTCGTCGGCGATGATGAGCCGCGGGTCCAACGCCAATGCGCGGGCGATGACGATGCGTTGGCGCTGGCCGCCGCTGAAGGCGTGCGGGTAGCGGCTGGCCATGTCCGCCGGCAGGCCGACCATGCCGAGCAGGCTGCGCACCCGGCGGCGCAATTCGTCGCCGGACATCAAGCCGTTGACCAGCAATGGCTCGCCGACGCATTGCTCGATGGTCATGCGCGGGTTCAGCGAGGCGAACGGGTCCTGGAAGACCATGCGGATTTCGCGGTGCGGCTCGCGCAGTCCCTGCCGGTCGAGCGTCGCCAGGTCGACGATGCGGCCGTCGCGCAGGCGGTAGCGGACCGAGCCGCTGCTGGGTTGCAGAACGCGGATGAGGCAGTTGCCGACTGTGGTCTTGCCCGATCCGCTTTCGCCGACGATGCCGAGGTTCTCGCCCTCGAACAGGTCGAAGCTGACGCCGCGCACTGCGGGCGCAGGGGGAATGGCGCGGCGAAACAGCGAGACCTGCGCGGGGTAGGTCAGCGTCAGGTCGCGCACCTGCAACAGCGGCGGTCCGGGTGCGACGGTCGGGCGCGCCGGATCGGCCGCCATGCCGAGCTTCTTCGCCGCCTCCAGCAGCCGGATCGTGTAGGGGTGGACCGGACGCGCAAACAATTCCTGCACCGGCGCGTGCTCGACCACCTCGCCGCGATGCATCACCAGCACGTCGTCGGCGATCTGCGCAACCACGCCCATGTCGTGGGTGATGAACAGCACGGCCAGCCCCTTGTCGTCCTGCAGCTTGCGGATGAGGCGCAGGATCTCCGCCTGGGTGGTGACGTCGAGCGCCGTGGTGGGCTCGTCGGCGATCAGGATCTTCGGGTTGCAGACCAGCGCCATGGCGATCATGGCGCGCTGCCGCATGCCGCCGCTGAACTCGAACGGATAGCGCTCCGCCGCTTCTTCAGGCACGGGGATTTCCACCTGCCGCAGCAGGTCGACCGCGCGGGCCATTGCGGCCTTGCGGTCCATCATACCGTGCGCCAGCAGGCCCTCGGCGATCTGCCAGCCGATGCGGTGGATCGGGCTGAGCGAGGTCATCGGCTCCTGGAACACCATGGCGATGTCGCGGCCGCGGATGGCCCGGATCTGCCGCCCGCGGGCAGGCATTCGGGCGATGTCGACGGCGGCGGCGCCGGCCTCCGCGGAATAGAGGATTTCGCCGCCGACGATGCGGCCGGGGGTGCCTACGATCTGCAGGATCGAACGCGCGGTAATGCTCTTGCCGCTGCCGCTTTCGCCGACGATGCACAGGGTGCGGCCGCGATGCAGCGTGAAGCTGGCGTTGTCGACAGCCTTGATGGTGACGCGGCCCACGGGAAAGTAGGTCTTGAGACCCCGCACATCGAGGATCGGCCGGTCCGCGTCAGTGGGCATGGGGGTCCGCCGCGTCGCGCAATCCGTCGCCCAGGAAGTTCAGCGCCAGCACGGTGATCGCGACCGCGGCGCCGGGCAGCAGCAGCCAGGGCGCGGCGGCGATCGATTGCACGTTCTGCGCCTCCTTCAGCAGCGCGCCCCAACTGATCGCCGGCGGCTGCAGGCCGAGGCCGAGGAAGCTCAGCGCGGTTTCGGCAAGGATCATGTTGGGGATTGCCAACGTGACCGAGGCGATGATGTGGCTGGTGAGCGACGGCAGCATGTGGCGGAAGATGATGCGCGAACGGCTGCAGCCATCGAGCCAGGCCGAGGTGACGAAGCTCTCCGACCGCAGCGCCAGGAATCGCCCGCGGATCACCCGGGCGAGTTCGGTCCAGCCGATCAGCGAGATGATCAGGGTGATGGTGAAATAGGTGGCCATCGGCGGCCAGTCCTTCGGCAATGCCGCGGCCAGCGCCAGCCAGATCGGGATCGTCGGCAGCGAGATGATGAACTCGATCACCCGCTGCACCAGCCAATCGGTGCGGCCGCCGAAATAACCGGACAGGCCGCCGAACAGGATGCCCAGGAACAGGCTGATGCTGACGCCCACGAGTCCGATCGAAAGCGATGCGCGGGCGCCGTGGATGATCCGGCTGAGAACGTCCCTCCCCTGCCGGTCGGCGCCGAGCAGGAACACGGTGTCGCGGACATTCTCGGGCGTCACCAGATGCACGTCGCCGGGGAAGATCGTCCACAGCTTGTACGGATGACCATGCCCGAGGAACGTCAGGTAGATTTTCTTTCCGGCGTCCGGCACGTAGTGCGGTTGCAGGGTGACCGGGTCGCGCGCCAGGCGAAAGGCGTTGACGTAGGGATGCAGGTGCCAGCCATCCTCGAACAGGTGGATGGTCTGCGGCGGATGGAAAACCAGCCGGGCATTGCTGCGATCGGGATCGAACGGCGCCACGAATTCGGCGAACAGCGCGATCAGGTACAGCAGCACCACGATCACCAGCCCGAACATCGCCAGCCGGTGCCGGCGAAATCGCAGCCAGGTGAGCCGCGACTGGGAAGCGGTGTCGAGGTGGGTGCCACCCTGCAGCGCGGTGGCGCTCACTGGAAGCGGATCCGCGGGTCGAGCATCGCCAGCAGGATATCCGACAGCAGTGTGCCCAGCACGGTCAGACGAGCACAGCAGCAGCAGGAAAGCGCCGGCGAGATACTGGTCCTGGCCCAGCAGCGCCTGCAGCAGCAGCGGCCCGGCGGTCGGCAGGTTCAGCACGATGGAGATGATCACCGATCCGGACACCAGATGCGGGAGCACCCAGCCGAGCGTGCTGACGAACGGGTTCAGCGCGATGCGGATGGGATAGCGCACCAGCAGGGTAAACTCCGAAAGCCCCTTGGCGCGCGCGGTGTCGACATAAGGCTGGTGCAACTGGTCCAGCAGGTTGGCGCGCATGATGCGGATCAGGCTGGCGGCGCCCGATGTGCCCAGGATCAGCATCGGGATCCACAGATGTGCCGCGAGGTCGCCGACCCTCGCCCAGGACCACGGCGCATCGACATACGGCGCCGAGAACAGGCCGCCGACATCGGTGTGGAAGACCGAGATGCCGACATACATCAGCACCAGCGCCAGCAGGAATCCCGGAACGGCGAGGCCGATGAAGCCCAGCAGGGTGAACAGGTAATCGCCCCAGGAATATCGCTTCACCGCCGAGAACACGCCGATCGGCAGCGCCACCGCCCAGGTGAACAACAGGGTCGCGACCGACAGCACCAGGGTCAGGCCCATGCGTTCGCCGATCAGCGACACCACCGGCTGCTGCCACTGGAACGAATAGCCGAAATCACCGCGCATGACGCCGCTGATCCAGTCCCAGTACTGCACCCAGATCGGCTGATCCAGGCCATAGCGCAGCCGCATGCTGGCGAGCATGGCGTCATCCACCGTCTCCCCGGAAGCGGCCAGGGAGGCGGCGTAGTTGGACACGAAATCGCCAGGCGGCAGCTTGATCAATACAAAGACAGTGATCGAGACCAGGATGATGAACGGCACCATCCCCAGCAGCCGCCTGACGATGAAGCGACCCATGCGTCAGGGGGCGAAGCTGTATTGCTGCAACAGGCGTCGGCCCCGGTGTCGGGTAGTCCCAGGACAGCGGGATCTTCGCCGGCACGTTGATCAGCTTCTTGCTGCGGATGCCGAAGGTGGTGACCGCCTGGACCGTGCCCATCACCTCGAACCCGTCGGCCGCCAGATCGAGGATGCGGCGGAACAGCTTGTCGGCTTCGGCGGGGTTGTTGGACTGCTTCCACTGGTCCCACAGCCGCATGCGTTCCTTCATGCTCTCGCTCGGCTCCTCGCCCGGCTTTCCCGCCGGTGGTGTACCAGCGCACCCAGGGCAGGCTCTGGCGGCTGTCCAGCGTGTGCAGTGCGATCAACGCGCGCGGGTCGAGCGTCGGGTTCAGTCCGCCCGGCACGGCGTAGGTGCCGATGTCGTAATCGGAGTTCTGGGCGCGCTCGTAATACAGCGAACGCTCCATGGTGTTGATGCCGAGATCGATGCCGACCGCCGCCCATTGCTTCTTGATCAGTTCCATGGTGTCGATGGCCGCGGTGTCGACCACCATCGCGTCGACGGTCAGGAACAGCTTGTTGCCATCGGGCGTCAGGCGGAAGCCGTTGCCGTCGCGCTTGGCCAGCCCCAGCTTGTCGAGGATCTTATTGGCCTGGTCCGGATCATGCTCGATGTACTGCGTAGCGAGACGCGCATTGTAGAACTTGTCGTCGGGCAGCGGCCCGATCTGCCATGGCTTGCCCTGGCCGAGGAAGACGATCTCGTTGATCTCGTCACGATCGATCGCCAGCGACAGCGCCTGGCGGAACTCGCGGTTGCGCAGCCAGTCATGGGTCTTGGTGTTCTTCGAGGACTGGTTGAACCACAGCGCCATCGCCGAACTGTCGGACGGCGGCATTTCCTGCAGCACGTAGCCGCCTTCGGCCGCGTGCTGCGCCAGCACCGGCTTGTTGTTGATGGTGTTGATGTGCCGCATCATTACGTCGAGCTGGCCGCCGATCGAGGCCAGCACGATCGCCTGGATGTCGCTGATCACCTTGAGGTTCAGCGTGTCGATATAGGGCAGCTGGTTGCCGGCGGTATCGACCTGCCAGAAATACGGGTTGCGCTGCATCACCACCTGCGTGGCGCCGCCGGTGTAGGGGGTCTGCACCACCCAGGGGTCCATGACCGGCTTCGCGGGATTGGCCCAGCGGGCGGGAATTTCGATGTCGCCGCATTTCTGCCGGAACAGGGTGGCCCAGTCCGGCTGCTTGGCCTCGGCCAGCAGCTTCGGCAGGTCCGGGTTAAATTTGGGCATGAACTGCGAGCAATAATGCTTGGCGTACAAGGTCGGGTGCTGGCCGAGCGGGGTCGCCAAGACTTCGGGCAAGCGCAGGTAAGGCGCCGCCATGATCAGCTTCACGGTGGCGTCGTCGATCTTCTCGGCCCGCATCGGCTTGCCGTTGACGACGTATTGCGATGGCGGCGATTCGAAGAACTGCTTGTCGTTGAAGAGCTCGTTCACGACGAAGGTGATGTCGTCGGCGGTGAACGGATGCCCGTCCGACCATTTGGCGCCGGCCCGCAGCTTGAAGGTGTATTCGGTGGCGTCGGGATTGACGGTCCAGCTTTCCGCGAGATTGGGCACCACCTTCTCGGCGTCGGGCGACCAGCGCGTCAGGCCCTGGTTGCCGACCAGGCGCAGGATGCCGTTATGGTCGGAATCGCCGCGCACCGCGGACCGCATCACCCCGCCATAGCGGCCGACGCCGGTCGAACGGCTTCACCACTTCGGGCGATTGCGGCAGGCGCTGCGCCACCGGCGGCAGCTTGCCTTGCGCCACCAGGGCCGCGAGCGCCGGCGCCTCGTGATACTCCGCCGCCACGGCGGGCGCCGCGAAGGCCACGGCCAGCGCCGTCACTGCCATCCACTTGAACATCGGTCCCCCTTTCCGCCGGTTGCGGCGGTTCGTTGCAGCGTCTCTTACAGCAAAGCCGCCGCTGTCCAACAGCGAAGTTCGTTGCGGCTAATCGAGCGCGTCGATCACCCCGCGGATATAGCCGTAGCAGAATGCGAAGGCGGTGGCCGAGGGATCACGCGCGTCGATCTGCGGCACGTGGTCCGGCATCACCATGTAGGGGTAGCCGACCTTCTTGTACGACCGCCAGCGAGCGCGCCATGTCCATGTCGCCCTCGTCGGGGAAGCACTCCATGAAGTCCAGCCGCCGGCCTTTGATGTTGCGGAAATGCACGTTGAAGATCTTCTCGCGGCGGCCGAACCACTCGATCACGTCGAAGATCTCGGTGCCGGGATGTTCCAGCATCTCGCCCACCGTGCCCTGGCAGAAGTTCAGGCCGTGATAAGGGCTCTCATGCATCTGCACGAACCGCTTGAGGCCATCGACCGTGCCCAGCACTCGGGTCACGCCGCGGTAGCCCGGCGGCGTCCAGGGATCGTGCGGATGGCAGGCCAGCCGCACCTTGCTGGAGGTCGCGACCGGCACCACGCGGGCAAGGAAATAGTCGATCCGTTCCCAGTTCTCGTCCTCGGCGAGCTCGCCGGCGATGGTCGGCGGCGCCGCATGGTCGGCCAGCTTCCAGCGGAAAGCGGCGTTGCGTGAGCCGCCGCGGCCGGGCTCGGGCGGGGTGCGGGGGATCCCGATGATGTTCAGGTTGTATTTCACCGCGGGGATGCCGGCGGCTGCCACCCGTTCGATCAACCGGCAGATGCTGTCCAGTTCCCGCTCGCGCTCCGGTTCCTTGGCCATCAGGATGTTGGGGCTGAACTGCTTGTCGATCGGCCGCGACGACAGCGGCAACTGCACCATGTCCAGCGACAGGCCGAAACTCTCGATATGCTCGCGGTGGCGGCGCAGGCCATCGAGCGTCCAATCATGCGGATTGCCGGGCGGATCGACGCAGACATGCGTCACCCCGAGTTGCGCCCACATGCGGTAATCCATGTCGTCGCGCGGATCGATCTGCGTGCCGATGAACATCGTTTCCCCATCTTGTATTCAGCCCCCGGCAGCCCTCGATGGGCCTGCGGCGGCTTGACCGCGTGCGGCGGCAGGACCGATGATGATATCGATCCCTTGTTGAAGGCAAGCGAGCCTTGAACGCCCAAGGCAAGCGGGCCGCGGGTGAAGAAAACCGGAGCGTCCATTCCATGAAAATCGTCGATATCCGCGTGCGGACGTTCTCGTACGTGTCGCGGGAGGTGAAGGACAGCGACGGCCACACCCATCCCGGCGACCCGCATCGGGTGACCCAGGCCCTGCTGACGATCACCGCCGACGATGGAAGCGAGGGGCATTGCTTTGCCGCCACCGAAGTGGTGCGGCCATTCCTGATCGATCGCTTCGTCAAAGTGGTGCTTATCGGCCAGGATCCGTTCGATCGCGAACGGCTCTGGCAAGGGCTGGCCCATTGGCAGCGCGGCAGCGGTTCGCAGCTGTCGGACCGCACGCTGGCCGTGGTCGACATGGCGCTATGGGACCTCGCCGGCCGCAAGCTCGGCGTTCCCGTCTACAAGCTGATCGGTGCCGCACGCGATCGTGTTCCGGCCTATGGCAGCACCATGTGCGGCGACGAGTTGGAGAACGGCCTGGCGACCCCGGAGGACTATGGACGCTACGCCGAATGGCTGCTGAAGCGCGGCTACAAGGCGATCAAGCTGCACACCTGGATGAAGCCGGTCTCCTGGGCGCCCGATCCGAAGATGGACGTCCGCGCCTGCGCCGCGGTGCGCGAGGCGGTCGGACCCGACGTGAAGCTGATGCTGGACGCCTATCACGGCTACAGCCGCAGCGATGCGCTGTGGCTGGGCCGCGAGCTGCAGAAGCTTGGCTACCATTGGTACGAGGAGCCGATGAACGAGGCCTCGATGAGTTCCTACCAGTGGCTGGCGGCGAACCTCGATATCCCGGTGATCGGGCCGGAGACCGCTGACGGCAAGTTCCATACCCGCGCCGAGTGGATCAAGTCGGGCGCCTGCGACATCACCCGGACCGGGGTGCTCGACGTCGGCGGCATCACGCCGAGCATGAAGATCATCCACCTCGCTGAATCCTTCGGCATGGAATGCGAGATCCACGGCAGCGGCGCCGGCAACCTGACCTTGTGCGCCATCCAGTCGAACGGCCGGTGGTACGAGCGCGGCCTGCTGCACCCGTTCATCGAATACGACGACGTGCCGGAATACCTGAACAGCCGTGCCGACACGATGGATTCGGAAGGGTTCATCAACATGCCACAGCGGCCCGGTCTGGGCGACGACATCAATTTCGCCTATATAGAAGCGAACCTCGCCTGAACGGTCGACGACGCGTACCAGCCGGGGAATTTTCCCGCCGCGCGCGCCGTCTGCTGTGATCCGGATGTACGGCCGGAAACCAATCCGGCCGCCCCATCGTTCTACGCTGCTCGCAGTGGCGCGACAGGATGGCATGACCCAGATCAACCAGGATGCGCCGGCCGGCCTCAACGGACGCCGGCCCGGCGAACCAGCAACCGATGACCGAGCAATCGGCGAGATCATCGACATCGTCGCCAAGGAGACGGGCCTGGACCGCGCGCTGCTGACGCCCGATGCCACGGTTGATGCGCTGGGGGTGTCGTCGCTCGACATGACCCAGGCGATCTTCGCGCTCGAGACGCATTTCGACATCGAGTTGCCGGTGATCCCCGAGCGCGCCGGCGCCGAGTTCGGCACGATCGGCGACCTGGTGGCGCACGTGCTGGCCACCATCGAACGCCAGCGCGAGCCGCAGCCCGCCATCGCGCCCGAACCCGTTCCCGGCCATCCAGAGCCGGACCAGTCGATGCCGGGCCAGCGAAAGCTTTGACCCAGCCGACCCGGCGGGTGGCGATCACCGGTCTCGGCGCCATCGCGGCGGTCGGCCACGACGTCGATACGATGTGGTCGGCGGTCCAGGCCGGCGCCTCCGGCATCCGGCCGATCGGCAACATTCCCACCAACCGCCTGACTGTGCGGATCGCCGCCGAAATCCAAGGCTTCGATCCCGGCGCGCATTTCGCCGAACGCCGGCTGCCGATGCTGGACCGGACCTCGCAGCTCGCATTGGTCGCGGCACGGCAGGCGCTGGCCGGAATCGACCTCCAATCGATGCCCCGACGCCGCGCCGGCGTGGTCATGGCGGCGGCGATTGGCCAGGAAACCTTCGATGAACTCATATCACAAGCTGTACGGCGAGAACGCGCACCGGCTGCATCCCTTCACCGTGCCTCGGATCATGCCGAGCGCGCCGGCCAGCCACATCTCCATGGAGTTCGGCCTGCGCGGCCCGAGCTTCGCGACCGCGTCCGCCTGCGCATCGGCCGGCCATGCCATCGGCATCGGCTTCCAGATGATCCGCTCCGGAATGCTGGACCTGGCCGTCACCGGCGGCAGCGATGCCTCGATCTCGGTCGGCTTCATGAAGGCGTGGGATGCGCTGCGGGTGCTCAGCCCGGATTGTTGCCGCCCGTTCTCCGCCGACCGGAGCGGGCTCGTCATCGGCGAGGGCGCCGGCGTGCTGGTGCTGGAGGAGTGGCAGCATGCGCAGGCCCGTGGCGCCGCCATCCAGGGCGAGGTGGTCGGCTTCGGCATGTCCGCCGATGCCGGCGACATGACCGCCCCGAGCACCGACGGCGCCGCCCAGGCGATGCGCGATGCCCTGGAAGATGCCGGATTGCCGGCAGAGGCGGTGGACTACGTCAACGCCCACGGCACCGGCACCCGGCTTAATGACCGCACCGAGGTCGCGGCGTTGCGCGAGGTGATGGGGGCGCATCTGTCGAAGACCGCCGTTTCGTCGACCAAGTCGATGATCGGCCATTGCCTGAATGCCGGCGGCGCGCTGGAGGCCCTGGTCAGCGTGCTGGCGCTGCGTGATTCCGTGCTGCCGCCGACCATCGGCTTCCGCGCCGCCGATCCGGAGTGCGACATCGACTGCGTGGCGAACCAATCCCGCCCGGCGGCGCTTGATGTCGCGATGTCGAACAGCTTCGCCTTCGGGGGCCTGAACGCGGTGCTGCTGATGCGCCGGGTGCATTGAGCATGACCGTCTATCTCAACCGGATCGGCAGCGCTGTCCCCGCGCACGACATCCACGCCCCGTTCGTCGCCTTCGCCCGCACGTTGCTCACCGATGACCGTGCGCGTTCGGTATTCGACCGGATGGCCGAGCGATCGGGCATCGCCCACCGCTTCTCGCCGTTGCGGGCCGGCAACCTCGCCGCCGGCGAGGTCGATGCGGGCGGGTTCTATCGTCGCGGCGCGTTTCCCAGCACCGCGGCGCGCATGGCGCTGTATGAGACCGCGGCGCTGGAGCTGGCATTGCGGGCGGTATCGGATCTGGAGCTCGGGGATGGCGCAGGAGAAATAACCCACCTGATCGTCGCCTCCTGCACCGGCTTCACCGCTCCGGGGCTGGACCTGCAACTGGCCGAGCGGCTGGGGCTGCGGCCCGATGTCGAGCGCAGCATCATCGGCTTCATGGGCTGCTCAGCCGCGGTGCCGGCATTGCGGGCGGCACGGCACGCGGTGCAAGCCGACCCCACGGCCCGCGTGATGGTGGTCAACCTGGAACTCTGTACCCTTCATCTGCAGGAGACCGCCGACATCGAGACGGTGCTGTCGTTCCTGCTGTTCGGCGACGGCGCCACCGCGGCACTGGTGACCGCGGACCCGACCGGCATGGCGCTCGGCGATTTCCGGGCGATGATCGTTCCCGACAGCCAGGATCTGATCACCTGGCGGATCGGCGACCAGGGGTTCGACATGCATCTTTCGGGCAAGGTGCCGGGGCGGATTGCCCAGTTCCTGCGCGAATTCCTCGCCGTCGCTGGCCGAGGCGACCCAGGCGATCGACCTGTGGGCGGTGCATGGCGGCGGCCGTACCGTGCTGGACGCGGTGGAAATCGGTCTGCGCCTGCGACCGGAAACGCTGCGCTATTCGCGCGGCGTGCTGGCGGAATACGGCAACATGTCCTCGGCCACGGTCATGTTCGTGCTGCAGCGGATGCTGCGGGACGGTGCCGACGGCGCCCGCGGCTTTGCCATGGCGTTCGGCCCCGGGATGGTGGCCGAAACCTTCCGCTTCGAACGCGCCGCCTGACATGGTGAACCTGGCCCGCCGCAGCGCGGCCGAGGAAACCATGGACAGCGCGGCGCTGGACCCGGCCGAATACGCCGACTGCCTGACCGACCTCGCCCGCGTGAACGTGATCACCCTCACCCACCGCGCGACCCTTCGCTGGCTGCGCCGGGCCACCCGGGACCTGCCGCCCGGCACCGTCATCTCCATCCTGGACGTCGCCTGCGGCCACGGCGACCTGCTGCGGGCGATCCATCGCTGGGCCGAGCGCCGCGGAATCGCCGCCAGGCTGGAGGGCATCGACCTCAACCCGCGCAGTGCCGAGGTCGCGCGCGCGGCGACCCCACCGGAGGCGGCGATCGTCTGGCGCACCGGCGACGTGTTCGCCTACGCCCCGGACCCGGCGCCCGACTTCATCGTCAGTTCGCAGTTCACCCATCACCTCGACGATGCCGACGTGGTGCGCTTCCTCAAATGGCTGGACCACCATGCCGTGCGCGGCTGGTTCATCGCCGATCTGCAGCGCAACATCGTGGCCTACTGGGGGTTCCAGGTGCTGGCGACGCTCGCCCGCTGGCACCGCATCGTCCGCCAGGACGGCGCGATCTCGGTGGCCCGCAGCTTCCGCAAGCCGGACTGGCAGGCGTTGCTGCGCCAGGCCGGCATCACCGCCACCATCAGCCTGGCGATCCCGTTCCGCCTATGCGTCGGCCGCCTGAAATGACCGCGAAATGCCCATGAACGGCGGCCTGGCCATCATCGGCGGTGGGCTCGCCGGCGCCGCCGCGGCCTGCCGGGTGGCGCAGGCCGGCCGCCCCGTCATGCTGCTGGAGCGCGAACCCGGCCCAGCCGACAAGATCTGCGGCGAGTTCCTGAGCAACGGGGCCCAGCTTCACCTGCACCGCCTCGGCGTCGACCCCGAGCGGCTGGGCGGCGCGCCGATCACCCATCTGCGCCTGGTGAGGGACGCCGCGCTGGTGCGCTCCCGCCTGCCGTTTCGCGGCGTCGGGCTGTCCCGGCGCGTGCTGGACGAGGCATTGCTGGCCCGCGCGGCCGAATTCGGCGCCGAAATCCGTCGCGGCCATGCCGCCGGCCTCGCCCAGGACGCCGCGGCCCGTGAGCTGGAGGTCGCGGGACTGGGCACCATCTCGCCATCGACGGTCTTCCTCGCCACCGGAAAGCACGACCTGCGCGGCCTGCGCCGAAGCACCAGGGCCCCACCCGAGGAACTGGTCGGGTTCAAGACCTATTTCGCCCTGAGCCCAGCCCAGCGCGCCGAACTCGCCGGCCATATCGAGGTGATGATGTTCCCCGATGGCTATGCCGGCCTGCAGCTGGTGGAGGCTGGCCGGGCCAATCTATGCCTGCTGACCGCCCGCTCCCGCCTGCAACAGGTCGGCGGAACCTGGCCGGCGCTGCTGGCCGATCTGCAGGCGCGCTGCACCCATCTGCGGCGACGGCTGGAGGGTGCCACCGACCTGCTGGAACGCCCGCTGTCGATCTTCCGCGTGCCATACGGCTTCGTCCACGAACCGGCTCCGGGCCAGCCGGACCATATTTTCCGCCTCGGCGACCAGATGGGGGTGATCCCGTCCTTCGCCGGCGACGGCATGGCGATCGCCCTGCACAGCGCCGCCCTGGCCGCCGAGGCGCATCTCGCCGGAGCCGGCGCCGCCGCCTATCACCGGCGGATCGGCTCCGACATCGGCCGGCAGATCGGCCGGGCCGAGGCGCTGTATCGATTTGCCCGCTGGACCCCCGGCCAGGCGATCATGATGGCGACGGCGCGCGCCTGGCCGGGACTGCTGCGGCTGGCCGCGAGTGCCACCCGGGTTCCGCTCGCCTCCCTGCTGCTGGCGGCGCGCTGACGTCGCCTCCGCGGCCGCCGACGTCGTATTAAGACCGCCGAACGCGCTTTTTCCGCCCGCTACACCCAAGAGATCGCCCCGCGCATAGCCCTCCGATCACGGCTCCGCAGACACCGATCTGCCACCATAGTTATGACATATCATAATCGATGTATCGGCCCTTCCGTCTCCACGAAGGCCCCCCTGCTTCCGTTGCCTCGACACAGAAAACGGCATACTCACGCCTGCACCCGACAACCAGAAGTTCCGGCAATGATTCGTGACGTGGCCTGCATCGCCGGAAGTTTTGTGATCCGCCTGCCGGATGGTCACGCGCCGATCAGGTTTGCCGGCATGCCGGTGCGCGCCTTTGCCCCTGGATGGTCGCCGCAATTCGTCTACGACGGCTTTTTCCCGATCAGGCTGATGGAACTTCGGCATGAGGACGGGCAGAAATCCACCTGGTATCTCGATGCCGAACTCAACCGAATTGCCGGTGAAGTGCATGAGTTGAGCAACGAAATTCAGTGGCTCCTCGGCAACCGCTACCGCGACCTAGCGCGGTCGGTCGAAACTTGCCAAGACCTGCGGCAACTCCATGCGGCGACCCTGGCGGCGCTTGGCGATCTCGCCGCGGCCGTGGCGCCGGAACAAGGTCGCTCCCCGGCAGACGATACTTATGGCCCAGAGCCGGATGTCGCCCTGTCCCCCGACCTCTCGGCTTCGATCGGTTTGTCACGTCTACGAAACGGCGATCCCTGCGGCCGGCCTTCGCTGGCTTGATGCCGCCTTCGCGCAACGGCGCCTGCACGATGAAAGGGTCTATGCCGAATTCGCCGAGGCAGCCCATGGGGCTGGCAATTTCGATGCAATCATCTCCTGTTTTTCTGCCATCATCCATGATGTTGGATCACTGATCGATCCGAATGCGCACGGGCTCGTTCGTGCCTGGCTCGGACGCGCGTCTCTCGAATTGGGAAACCTACCGGCAGCGCGCGAACACTTGGCAATGGCGATCGACCTCTCGACAAAGCCGCCTGCCTGGGCGGCGAGCCTGCTGGAACACTGCGTCTTCACCGACGAAACCGACTTCAGTCAGCGACTTCCTGCACGGCTCATTACCGAGATCCGCCTGTTCGCGGAGTACGTCACCGCTC
This sequence comes from uncultured Alphaproteobacteria bacterium, assembly GCA_963819305.1. GTDB lineage: Bacteria > Pseudomonadota > Alphaproteobacteria > Acetobacterales > Acetobacteraceae > CAVTKE01. The sequence goes on along the minus strand of CAWFVP010000009.1, from coordinate 258,201 downwards.
TGCTCGAGCGCCGGCCGATCCTGCCGGAGCCTCCGCTGCTGCGCTACTCGAGCATGACGGTCGCAGGCTACTGGATCAGGTCCGGGGTCAGAAATATCCTGGTTAATTCAAACGTCCTGGTGAGAGCCGGCTCGAACTCGAACGTGCCGGCTTCGCACCAGATTTTCTGGACGCAGCCTATCTTGGCCGCGGCCATGTGGCGTGGCGGTGTGCCGCGCAATCCGCCGACCTCGCTTTCGCTGGCGATAGGATGCTCACAAACCGCATGTTCGACATAGCGGGCGCCGCCACGCTGAGAGCCAAGCCGGTCCTGTGCCCGTTCACCGGCAAGCGCGGTCTGGCGCACGATCTCGATCGACCTCTCTGTCACCCGCTTTGTCCACGACGGCAGGGTATGTCTGATCATCAGCGACACGTCGCTGGACCAGGCGTCATCCGATTGTGCCTGGTTCCTCCCCGAGGACTGGCTGCTGCTGCGGTCGGTCGTCAGCCCGGTCGTGCAGGCAAGCTTAATCAGGGCGCTCGGCCATGCCTTCGACCATCGGTCTGCGATGACTGACTATCTTGCGGCGACCAACCGGCCGCTGATGGTCGCGGATGTTGCCGTCGGGCATATCGGCCATTACATCTGGAATGCAATCTCAGGCTGGCCGGCGCTGTTGCAACTCGCGCCGCAGAGTTCGATCGACATTATCGCGACCAACCGGCAAGCGCAGATATTCGGCGGCGTGAAGGAGTTGTTCCCAGATCTCGTTGCGCAAAGCGGCCAACTGATCGAAGTGGACAACGAGTATGAGCTTTACCGGACCATGCTGCGGACAGGGGCACTGGCCATGTTCGTTCTCGACCGCCAAGTACGGCAAGAACTGGCAAAGCGCGTGATCGGCTGGTGCCAGGACGCATTGTTCCGAATGATTTCCTGACGCACGTGGCCGCGCTCCGGACAGGATGCACCCCGCTTTTGCTAGTTACACTTCGTCTCGACAACCGGGCGTGGATTGAACAGGCCGCCGGGTTGCCCGAAATACTGAGCCGCCTTGCTCAGGATTTCCCCAGCATCGGCATCGTGCTCGACGGCCTCAACGCCACTATCAACACCTTCAGTAGCCACGCCTTCATGTCGTTGGAAGCGGAGCACGCGCTGGCGCGCCAGATCATTGAAAGCTGCCCGGGGTTCGCATCGAGGACACGATCGGCTGCACCGCGCGGAAGGCATCGTCTGGGCCGACACGGTCGATGCATTCCTTGCCCCGGTCGGGGCCGGCATGGCAAAGTACCGCTGGATCACGAACAAGCCGGGCGTGGCCTATTCCAACGAGAAATGCCTGTCTCCCGGCGACCCGGACGGTCATCTCTATGAGCGGTTCCGCGAAGACCTGGTGCCGATGGAATATGTCGATATTGCGGATGTCACCGACGTCGAGGTACGGCACGGTGAGCGCTTTCGCGCAAATTTCTCGATGGACTGGCAAGCACCCCATCGCAAGATCGCGAGCCTTCTGGCGCGCTCAGTTCCTGATTCCTTTCGACGCGCCTTCAATGAGTAGCGACACGCCTCCCGCGCTGCCGAATATGCGCGGAGATAAGCTCCCGGCATGACCCTGCGCGAACGCACCCTGGCCACCGCCGAGCTGATGAACCTGCAGCGCGGCCTGCAGGCCATCCGGCAGACGCCGCCGCGCATCCGCGCCATGATCCGCGCCGACGAGATCGGCCTCATCGTCATCGCCGCCCTGATCGGCGTCGCCGTCGGCCTCACCACGATCGCCATGAACGGCACCGCCCAGCTTTGCCATGAGCTGCTGTTCGGCATCAGCCACGGCCAACGGCTGTCCTCCGCGCCCTCGGTCGATCCGCTGCGCACCGTCGCCGTGCCGCTGCTGGGCGGCCTCGCGGTCGGGCTGCTCGGGCTCGCCGTCACCCGCTGGTGGCCGCGCCGCGCGGTGGACCCGATCGAGGCCAACGCCCTGTACGGCGGCCGCATGTCCCTCAACGACAGCCTGGTCGTGGTGGCGCAGACCCTGCTGTCCAACGGCGTCGGCGCCTCGGTCGGGCTGGAGGCGGGCTACACCCAGATCGGCTCCGCCCTCGCCTCCCGCCTGGGGCGCGAATTGCGGGTTCGCCGCACGGATCTGCGGCTGCTGGTCGGCTGCGGCAGCGCCGCCGCCATCGCCGCCGCCTTCAACACCCCCCTCGCCGGCGCCTTCTATGCGTTCGAGCTGGTGATCGGCACCTACACCCTGGTCGCCCTCGCACCGGTCATCGCCGCGTCCTTCCTCGCCGTCGTCGTGTCCCGCGCCCTCAGCACCGGCGGCGAGGAACTGCAAATCGGCGTCGGCGCGGTGGTGGAGGCGCGGGATTACCCGGCCATTCTCGTGCTCGGCGTACTGGCGGCCTTCGTCGGCATCTTCATCATGCGCGGCGTCACCCTCACCGAGGGCCTGTTCCGCCAGAGCGGCGTGCGCGCCTGGCTGCGCCCGGCGTTCGGCGGCCTGCTCGTCGGCGGGTTGGCGCTGGCGACGCCGCAGGTGCTGTCCTCCGGCCACGGCGCCCTGGCACTGGGGATCGAGACGCAATACAGCGCCGCCTCCATCGCCATGATCCTGGTGCTGAAAAGCATCGCCTCCGCGGTGTCCATCGGCTCCGGCTTCCGCGGCGGCCTGTTCTTCGCCTCGCTGTTCCTCGGCTCGATGCTCGGCAAGCTGTTCTCGGCGGGCCTGGTCGGGCTCGGCTTCACCCACGGCCCGGATGCGGTGATGTGCGCCATGGTCGGCATGTGCGCGCTGGCGGTGGCCATCGTCGGCGGCCCGCTCACCATGGGCTTCATGGCGCTGGAGAGCACCGGCAGCCTGCCGATGACGGCGGCGGTGCTGGCGGCTGTCGTGGTCTCGTCGATGACGGTCCGCCGCCAGTTCGGCTACTCCTTCACCACCTGGCGCTTCCACCTGCGCGGCGAGGCGATCCGCAGCGCCGTCGATGTCGGCTGGATCCGCAACCTCACCGTCGGGCGCATGATGCGCCGGAACATGCGCACCGTCCGCGCCGACACCCCCGTCGCCGCCTTCCGCCGCGACTTCCCGCTCGGCGCCTCCACCCGCGTCATCGCCGTGGACGCGGCCGACCGCTACGCCGGCATGGCCATGGTGGCGGAGGTCCACGCCAGCACCGGCGCGGAAACCCTGGCTGACGTCCTGCACCAGCAAGGCAGCGTGCTGCTGCCGCAGATGACGGTGAAGGAAGCCACCGCCGCCTTCGAGGCCGCCGAAGCCGACGCCATGGCCGTGGTCGACGGCATGGAAAGCCTGCGCGTCATCGGCATGCTCACCGAATACTACGCCCTCCGCCGCTACAGCGAGGAACTGGACCGTCAGCGAAGGGATCTATCCGGAGAATAAAAAGCAATCCAGACCACCGCCATTCCCGAGCCCCGCCCCGGCGCGCACATGGAGAAAACCGTCATGGCCGGGCTTGACCCGGCCATCCACGCGCTTCCGCTCCGTAACCCGCTGCAACGAAAACCCGAGCCCTGAAACGCTGCGGCAAAAATCCCCTACCCACGCAGTGAATAGCCAATTCACCCGACTCATTACGCAATCACAACGTCCTATCCCACCAGACACCCGCTCCCCCGCGCCGCCGCCTCCAGCGCATGGACCAGCGACCCCCGATAGCTCGCCGGAAAGAAAATCTCGAACGCCCCGTCGCCCCCGTGATGCAGCACGCAGGCCAGCTCGGCCACCGCCGTCACCGCCGCCCGCCCCGCCGGAAACACCCGGGGATGCAGGTCCAGCCTGCAGACTTTCCCCAGCACGAACCGCACGTCCGCACCCGTCACCCGCACCATCCCCCGCCCGTGCGACTGGTCCACCACCGCCGCCAGCCCCTCCGCCACGGCATCCAGGTCGCGGGCCAGAACCCCCTCCGCCCGCCCCCGCGCCACCACCAGCCAGCCCTCCGGCTGCACCTGGAATGCGCAGATATCGCGAACATGGGCCGCATGTCCCGGCGCCGGCAGCGCCAGCCCCAGCCGCGCCTGCATCGCCGCCGCCAGTTCCCCCGCCCGCCCGCGCCGCGCGGTCACCTGGACGATGGAAAGGATGTCCGGCGACAACACGCCCGCGGGAACCATGTCAGATGCGGACACGGGAATTCTCCGGATCGACGAAATGCGGCGCCACGATCTCCACCTCGACGATCTCGTTCTTCAGCGGAAACGCCGCACTCATCCGCGAGCCCATCCGTCCGTGGCCGCCGCCCAGCAGCCCCAGCCCGATCCAGCCCTCCACCTCCACCGCGCGCGTCACGCTGGTGATGTGGCCCAGGCTGGTCCGGCTGCCCGGCGTCATCAGGTGCGCCCCGGCGCGCAGCCGCTGCTCGCGGATCACCGGCCGGATGCCGACCAGGCATGGCCGGTCGGGATCGGCCAGCCCCGGCCGCTGCATCAGCGCGCGGCCGATGAAGTCGCCGCGCTTCTTCACCATCCGCCCCATCCCGAGATCCGCCGCCGTGGTCTGTCCGTTCAGTTCGGCGCCGGCGACATGCCCCTTCTCGATCCGCAGCAGCCCCAGCGCCTCGACGCCATAGGGCGTGATCCCGGCCGGCCGCCCGGCCTGCATGATCGCCGTCCAAACCCGCTCGGCGTACCCGGACGGCGTCGCCACCTCATAGGCCATCTCGCCAGAAAAGCTGATGCGGAACACCCGCACCGGGCAGCCCGCCACGATGCCGTCGCCCACCGCCATGAACGGGAACGCCGCGTTGCCGATGTCCAGCCCGTCCAGCACCTGCGCCAATGTCTCGCGCGACCGCGGCCCGGCCAGCGACATCGATGCCCATTGGTCGGTGACCGATGCCAGCTGCACGTCGAATTCCGGCCAGCAGGTCTGCAGGTGGAATTCCATATGCGCCAGCACGGGTGCGGCATTGGCGGTGGTGGTGGTCACGAAGAACCGGTCTTCGGCCAGGCGGCTGGTGGTGCCGTCGTCGAACACCATCCCGTCCTCGCGCAGCATCAGGCCATAGCGCGCCCGCCCCACCGGCAAGCTGGAAAACGTGTTGGTATAGAGCAGGTCGAGGAACTTCGCAGCATCGCTGCCCTGCACGTCGATCTTCCCCAGGGTCGAGACATCGCAGATGCCGACCGACCGGCGCACCGCCCGCCCCTCCCGCAACACGCAGGACCAGTCGTCGGTGTCGCCGGGCGCGCGGTAGAACGCCGGCCGCAGCCACGCGCCCGCGTCCAGGAACACCGCGCCGTGGGCCGCGTGCCAGGCGTGCAGCGGCGTCAGCCGCGTCGGCGCGTAGTGCTTGCCGGTATGCGGCCCCGCCATCGCCCCCCAGGTCACCGGACTGGTGAACGGCCGGAAATTCGGCAGCCCGATCTCACGCACATGCTCGCCGCGCGCCTCCGCCAGCACCGCGGCGCCGATGATGCCGCCGGTCTTGCCCTGGTCGGTGCCCATCGCATGCGTGGTGTAGCGCTTGGCGTGCTCGATGTTGCGAAACCCCTCGCGATGCGCAAGGCGGATGTCGTCGGCGGTCACGTCGTCCTGCAGATCGACGAACTTCTTGCCCCGTGCTGGCACTTCCCAAAGCGGCAGCACCGCGGGATCGGCCGCGGCGGCTTCCGGCAGCGCGAAATCCGGCATGGTGTCGGACCCCGCCGCCAGCATCCCCGCCCGCATTCCGTCGGCCGCCGCCTGCCGCAGGCCCGTCACCCCGGCCGCACCCCCCACCGAATGCTGCGCCGCCACCGCCTCGCCGGGGATGAAGGTGGCCAGCGCATCGTTCCAGATCAGCGGCGTCTTCGACTGGCTCGCCAGGTGCACCGCCGGATTGATGCCGCCCGACACGCACAGCAGGTCGCACGCCACGCGGGTATCGGTCCCGGCCCCGCCGCGGCGGCGAATGCCCACCCCGCGCAACGCATGCGCCCCGACCGTGGAAACGATCTCCGATTCCGCCCACACGCTGATCCCGCGCCCCCGCGCCGCCTGCATCGCCGCCGAATCCGAACGCGGATCGACGATGCCCGCGATGCCGATCCCGCACTCCATCAGCGCGAAGAAATCGTCGTAGGCCAGGTCATTGTTGGCAAACAGCAACGCCCGCCCGCCGGCCCGCACGCCGAACCGGCAGGCGTAGATGCGCGCCGCACTCGCCAGCATCACCCCCGGCCGATCGTTGCCGGGAAACGCCATGAACCGCTCATGCGCGCCGGTCGCCAGCACCACCGATTTCGCCCGGATCGTCCAGTAGCGCTGCCGAGGCATGTCGGCCCCGGGCACCGCCAGATGATCCGCCACCCGCTCCAGCGCGCCGACGACATTGTGGTCGTAATAACCGAACACGTTGGTGCGCGGCATCAGCATCACCTCGGGCATCGCCGCCAAGGCCGCCAGCGAGTCCGCCCGCCAGGCCTGCTGCGCCGGGTCCGCGAGCAGCCCGCCGCCGAGCAGGAAATCCTGCTCGCACAAAACCACCCGCGCCCCCGCCGCCCCCGCCGCCCCCGCCGCCCGCGCCGCGGCAAGCCCGGCAGCGCCGGAGCCCACGACCAGAACATCGCAGTGCAGATGCGCGGATTCGTAGAAATCGGGGTCCGCCACCCCCGCCGCGCGGCCCAGCCCCGCGGCGCGGCGGATCAGCGGCTCGTACACCCGCTCCCAGAACGAGGCCGGCCACATGAAGGTCTTGTAGTAGAACCCCGCCGACAGGAACGGCGCCAGCAACTGGTTGGCGGCACGCAGGTCGAAGCGCAACGACGGAAACCGGTTCTGGCTCGCCGCCTCCAGCCCCGCGAACAGCTCCGTCACCGTCATCCGCGTATTCGGCTCCCGCCGCGCCCCGTCGCGCAGTTCCGCCAGCGCATTCGGCTCCTCGGCGCCGGCCGAGAAGATGCCGCGCGGACGATGCAGCTTGAAGCTGCGCCCCACCAGCCGAACCCCATTGGCCAGCAGCGCCGATGCCAGCGTGTCGCCCGGATGCCCCTCGTACTCCCGCCCGTCGAACCGGAACGGAAGCGTTGCGGAACGATCGACATGCAACCCGTCCGTGGTGCGAGATCTCTGCGTCATTCCGCCAGCTTCTCGACCGCCGCCGTCGCCACGGCAACCGCCCGCACCTCATGCGTCATCGTGTCGCGCAGCACCTTCAAGAACTGCCGGCATCCAAGCGAATGCTGCCACCACTCCACATGCCAGCCGCGCGGATTCCCGCGCAGATAGACGTAGTCGAGAAACTCCTGCGCCGGCGCATCGCCGTCCGGCCGGCGCACGGTCGCATCGCCGCGATAGGAGAACTCGGTCTCGTCACGCACGCCGCAATGCGGACAATCGATGCGGATCATTCAGTGCAGCCACGGAAACGGACCGTTGCCGCGCTCGTCCAGCATGCGGCCGGTGCGGTAGCGATCCAAAGTATGGGCGGCGTTCAGCGCATGCGGCGCATCGTTGGCAATCGTCCAGGCATGGCACCACCCCGAGGCCGGGGTCGCCTTGAACCCGCCATAGCACCACCCGGCGGTCAGGTACAGCCCGCCGATGTCAGTGCGGCAGATATACGGGGAGCCGTCGAAGCTCATGTCCATCACCCCGCCCCATTGCCGCAACCCGCGCAGCCGCGACAGGCTCGGCATCATCGCGATCCCGGCGGCGAACACATGCTCCAGAACCGGCAGGTTGCCGCGCTGCGCATAGCTGTTCCACCCGTCCAGCCCACCGCCGAACACCAGGCCGCCCTTGTCCGACTGGCTGATGTAGAAATGCCCGGCGCCGAAGGTGATCACCGAATCGATCAGCGGCTTCAGTCCCTCGCTCACGAACGCCTGCAGCACGTGCGTCTCCAGCGGCACGTCCAGCCCGGCCATCTGCGCCACGCGCGAGGTATTGCCCGCCACCGCCAGCCCGATCTTCGCCGCCCGGATCGGCCCGCGCGTGGTGCGCACCCCGGTGACCCGCCCGCCCTCGACATCGATGCCCACGACTTCGCAGTTCTCGATGATGTCGACCCCGCGCGCATCCGCGGCCCGCGCGAATCCCCACGCCACCGCATCATGCCGCGCCGTCCCGCCGCGCCGCTGCAGCAACCCGCCCATCACCGGGAACCGCGCATTGTCGACGTCGATCAGCGGGCAATAGTCGCGCACCTCGCGGCGGTCCAGCAGCTCGGCATCGATCCCGTCCAGCCGCATGGCGTTGCCGCGCCGCGCCGCGGCATTGCGCGCCGCGTCGTTGTGGAACAGGTTCAGCACCCCGCGCTGGCTGATCATCGCGTTGTAGTTGATGTCCTGCTCCAGCCCTTCCCAAAGCTGCAACGACTTCTCGTAGAAATTATGGTTTTCCGGCAGCAGGTAGTTGGACCGGATGATGGTGGTGTTGCGCCCGGTGTTGCCGAGCCCGATCGGCCCCTTCTCCAGCACCGCGACATTGCTGATGCCGTGCTCGCGCGCCAGGTAATACGCGGTCGCCAGCCCGTGCCCGCCGCCGCCGATGACGATCACGTCGTATGCAGGCTTCGGCGACGCCGCCCGCCAGGCCGGCTTCCAGCCGGTGTTGCCGCCCAGCCCCTGGGTGAAGACTCGAAAACCCGAATACCGCATGCCCACTCCGCCGGGGCGACTATGCGGTCGGGTTGCGTGCCCGACAAGGTCGTTCGTCAACCGGTCGCGTCGAACGGCCGTCGTTCAGCCGCGGACCAGGATGTAGTTGATGGTCAAATACACATCCCCCTTGTCCTCCGGCGTCGCCTGTGGAAACGGCGGCAACTGCGCACCGCGGAACGTCGCCAGCGCCCCCATGTCGATCCACTGCGAGCCGGAGCGCGACTGCACTTCCACCGCCTGCACCTTGCCGAACCGATCGACCACCAGATGCAGCACCACCGTGCCATCCTCTCCGTTGGCCCGCGCCTGCTCGGGATAATACCGGTGCTGCAGCCACCAACGGTGCAGCGCCTCCATCCAGTCGTCGCCGACCTGGGCGCCCACCACCTTCATGGAGAACTCGCGGTCATGCGTGCCGCGCGGCGCCTCACCGCGCGAGTTGCGCGCCGCCGGCCCCAGCGTCAGGTCCACCGATCCGCCCCGCCGCGCCGGCGGCGCCACGTTGGTGTCGTCCGGCTTGGTCCAGGCGAGCGGGTTGTTGCCCCATGAGAACGGCAGCCGCAATGCCGATTGCGGCGCTGGCGGACGCGCCGGCGCCGGCCGCTGCGGCGGCGCCGGAGGCGGAAGCGGGATCGGTGGCGCAGCTGGGATAGGCACCGGCGGCGGCCGCGGCAACGCCGGCAAGGGCGGCGGCGAGATCGTCCGTATTTCCGGCGGCGATGCCGGCGGCGGCGGTGGCGGCAGCGGCACTTCCTCTTCCACCACCGGCGGGGCCGGCGGCGCCGGCTCGACGGCAGCAGGCGGCGGCGTGACGGCCGGCGGTGGCTCGACGGCAGCAGGCGGCGCCGCAGGCGGCGGCTCGACCACCGGCGGCGGCGGTGGCTGCACGACCACCGGCGGCGCAGGAGGCGGCGGCGGAGGCGGCAGCGGGATCGGCGGCGCTGACCTCGCCTGCGGCGGAGGCTCCGGCGCCGGCGCCTCGGTGATCACCGGCTCCTTGCTGTCGGGCGCCTTGGTCGGGCTCGGCGCCGGGGCCGCGTTCGGCGTCCCGGGCTCCACCATGATCTCGATCGAGTTCGGGCGTTCCCCCGGCCGGCGGCGCCTCGGGGGGGTTCAGCAGCAACAGCACCACCAGCCCCAGATGCAGCAGCAGCGACGCCACCAGCAGCGCCGCGAACAGCCGCCACCGGCGCGGCGGCCGCGGCAGGGGTCGCGCGTCGGCGATCGCCGGCGCCGGCCAGCCTGCGGGCAGGCCCAGGCTGCCGCTATCGGCGTCCGGCGGCATCGGCGGGGGTGCGGACGGGGAACATGTCGGGCCTGACATGGGCCATCAAGCGCATCGCGGCAACCAAATTGGCGCTTGATGAAGCCGCTGTAATCCCCCTGGCCCGGCCATCTTTCCCGACAGCCGCCGCCCTCGGCTTGTCTTAATCGACCCCGGCGCTAGAACCGCCCCCAGCAACTGCCCGGCCCGCCGTGCCGCACCCGAAAGCTCCGCACATGCCCCCCCTGCGCACCGCCCTCACCGGCATCTCCGGCATTCTCGTCACCCCGTTCGACAACGATGACCGACTGGCCCCCACCCGCCTGCAGCCGGTGCTGGAACGCGCGATCGCCGCCGGGGTCCACATCCTCGTGGTCAACGGCAACACCAGCGAGTTCTACGGCCTCACCACCGCCGAGGCCGAAACCATGGTGCACGCGGTGGGCGGCCAGATCGCCGGCCGGGTGCCGATGGTCGCCGGAGTTCGGCCGCAGCCTGCACGACGCCCTCGTACTCACCCGCGCCTCCTGCAAGGCCGGCGCCGCGGCGCTGATGGTGCACCAGCCGCCCGACCCGTTCGTCGCCCCCCGCGGCGTCATTACCTATGTCCGCCGCATCGCCGACGCCGCCGCCGGCGTCCCGGTCATCCTCTATCTGCGCGACGACGGCATCGGCCTCGACGCCATCCAGGAGCTCTGCGCCATCCCCGGCGTCATCGGCGTGAAATGGGCCTGCCCGACCCCGCTGCGCCTGGCCGAAGCCATCCGCCGTGCCGACCCCGCCGTCGTCTGGGTCGGCGGCCTCGCCGAAACCTGGGCGCCGCCGCTCTGCGCGGTCGGCGCGCGCGGCTTCACCTCGGGCCTCATCAACGTCTGGCCGGCCCATTCCATGGCCATCCACGCGGCACTGGCGGCCGGCGACTACAAGCAGGCCATGGCGCTGATCGCCGTGATGGCAGGCTTCGAGAAGCTCCGCGCCGAGGAGCGCAACGGCACCAACGTCTCGGTCGTCAAGACCGCGTTAAGCCTGATGGGCCAGGATTGCGGCGCCACCCGCGCCCCCTCGGCGTGGCCGCTGACCGACAAGGCGACGGCCACGCTGCGCCGCCTGCTTGGCGAATGGAAGCTGCTGCCTACCTGAACCTTGCCGCCCTGACCGGCGCCACCCATGAATACGTGCGTACTATCACCGACTTGCGTTTTGACCCCGATGGTTTCAAGGATCGCCGCCGACGCCTGAGACGTGCCTCCGGCCAACCGATCCGACCCACCAGGCATCAGCAGGTGATTCCGCAGCTTCGGAGGCACGATGGACTACGAACGCTTCTTCCGCACCGAACTCGACGGCCTTCGCCGGGCGGGCAACTACCGCGTCTTCGCCGACCTGCAGCGCCAAATGGGCGCATTCCCGAACGCCACCCACACCCACGCGCGCGGCCAGGCGCCGGTCACCATCTGGTGCTCCAACGACTATCTCGGCATGGGCCAGCACCCGACGGTGATCGCCGCCATGCACGCCGCCCTCGACCGCAGCGGCGCCGGCGCCGGCGGCACCCGCAACATCGCCGGCACCAGCCACGACCACGTGCTGCTGGAAGCCGAGCTGGCGGACCTGCACGCCACCCAGTCGGCCCTGCTGTTCAATTCCGGCTACATGGCCAACTGGGCCACCCTCAGCACCCTGGCCGGCCGGATGCCCGGCTGCGTGGTGCTGTCGGACGCCGCCAACCATGCCTCGATGATCGAGGGCATCCGCCACAGCCGGGCGGAAAAGCTGGTGTTCGCGCACAACGACCCCGATGACCTCGCGCGCAAGCTCGCCTCGGTGGATCCCTCGCGGGCGAAGCTGGTGGCGTTCGAAAGCGTCTACTCGATGGACGGCGACATCGCCCCCATCGCCGAGATCTGCGACGCCGCCGAAGCCCATGGCGCCATGACCTACCTGGACGAGGTCCACGCGGTCGGCCTGTATGGCCCGCGTGGCGGCGGCGTCGCCGAACAGCGCGGCCTCGGGCACCGGATCACCGTCATCGAGGGTACGCTGGCCAAGGCGTTCGGCGTCGTCGGGGGCTACATCGCAGGCTCCGCCGCCCTCTGCGACTTCGTCCGCAGCTACGCCTCCGGCTTCATCTTCACCACCGCCATCCCGCCCGCGGTCGCTGCCGGCGCGCTCGCCTCCGTCCGCCACCTGAAGGCCAGCAACGTGGAACGCGCCCGCCAGCAGGACCGCGTGGCCACCCTGCGCCGCCGGCTGACCGAGGCCGGCGTGCCGCACGCCGTCAACGACAGCCACATCGTGCCGGTGATGGTCGGCGACCCGATCCTGTGCAAGCAGATCACCGATTGTCTGCTGGACCAGCACGGCATCTACGTGCAGCCTATCAACTACCCGACCGTGCCGCGGGGCACCGAACGCCTGCGCATCACCCCGTCGCCGCTGCACACCGATGCCGACATCGACGCCCTGGTCGGGGCGCTGTCGATGATCTGGACCGAACTGAGCCTGCGCCGGGCCGCCTAGAGGAGCAGCAATCTCCCTGGTTTCGGCGCCGAACCGGAGGAACGATCGCAATGAAGACTCCCAATCCGCGCCTCGGCATGGCACTCGCGGCCATGATCTCCCTGTTCGCCCTCTCCGCCGCCGCCGCCGACTACCCCGCACCCCGCGAAGCGGACTGGGTCGCCCACGACTTCCGCTTCCATACCGGCGAGGCGATGCCGGAACTGCGCCTCCACTACACCACCATCGGCGACCCGAAGGGCGAGCCGGTGCTGATCCTGCACGGCACCGCCGGCTCCGGCGGCAGCATGCTGACACCGGCCTTCGCCGGCGAGTTGTTCGGACCCGGCCAACCGCTCGATGCCGCGAAATACTTCATCATCCTGCCGGACGCGCTCGGCGCCGGGAAATCGGCCAAGCCTTCCGACGGCCTGCGCATGGCCTTCCCGAAATACGATTATGACGACATGGTGCTGGCCCAGTATCGGCTGGTGACCGAGGGCCTCGGCATCCACCATCTGCGCCTGGTGCTCGGCAATTCCATGGGCGGCATGCACACCTGGATCTGGGGCGTGACCTATCCCGACTTCATGGACGCCCTGGTGCCGATGGCGTCGCAGCCCACCGAGATGTCCAGCCGCAACTGGATGCTGCGGCGCATGCTGATCGAAACCATCCGCCGCGATCCCGCCTTCGAGAACGGCAACTACACCAGCCAGCCGCCGTCGATGCGTGTCGCCAACGTGTTCTTCGGCATCGCCACCAGCGGCGGGACGCTCGCCTGGCAGGCGATGGCGCCCACCGGAAAACAGGCCGACCAACTGGTCGACGAGCGCCTCGCGGCACCCTTCACCGCCGATGCCAACGACTTCATCTACCAGTGGGAATCATCGCGCGACTACAACCCGGCGCCGAAGCTGGACCGCATCCAGGCGCCGGTGCTGGCGATCAATTCCGCCGACGACGAGCGCAACCCGCCGGAGACCGGCAACATGGAGCAGGCGCTGAAGCACGTGAAGAACGGCCACCTGCTGCTGATCCCTGCCAGCGCCGAGACCCGCGGCCACGGCACCACCGGCAACGCGATATTCTGGAAACAGCAACTGCTGGACCTGTTGAGCAAGACCCCGCAGCACGCGATGTAGGTTGCCCGCGGGCGGTGGCCTGCCCTTCAGGCCACCGCCCGCGCCCCGTCGCCGCGTTGCAGCACCGGCAGCACCTCGGCGCCCACCATCTCCACGAGTTCTTCGAAGCGATCGAACCGGGTGCGGAAATCGAACACGAAGTGATCCACGCCCGACGCATGAAAACGGCGGATGGCTTCGATCATCACGTCGGGCGGCCCGGCGATCGCCGCCCCGTCCATGTCGGCGAGGGTGGTGAACGCGCCTGACGGCGGCGGCATGTAGCTCTTGGTCATGGCGTTGCACAGCTCCGCCATGTTGAAGTGCTTCGCCCCCTCCTCGACGGTCTTCGCCGGGCTGACATAGGGAATGACCGCGACCCCCGGCGCCGGCCGTCCGGCCTCGGCGGCGAAGCGGTTCATCCGCGCGATCCGCTCCTGGATGTCGGGCACCGGCATGCGCGAGGCGATCCAACCGTCGCAGAACTGCCCGGCCCGCCGCGCCGCCGCCTTGCTGGCGCCGCCGTACCAGATGGGAATGCCGGAAGCGACGCCCGGCACCGGGCGGATCGCGACATCGTGGAAGTTGTAGAATTCGCCGGCAAAATCGGTCTTCTCGCCGGTCCACAAGGCGCGCATCGCGGCGATCTGCTCGACCAGCAGCTTCTTGCGGTCCCAGTCGCCGATCCCGATCGAATTCGAAATCGACATTGTGTCCGCCGAGCCCCCAGCCGGCGATCAGCCGGTCCGGTGCGAATTTCTGCAACGTGCCGAGCAGCAGCGCCGCATAGATCGGGTGGCGGTGCGGAATCAGCGTCGCGGTCCCCAGCACCAGGCGGCTGGTCACGCCGGCGATCGCCGACAGCACCACGAACGGCTCCATATGGGTGATGTCGGGGCTGTCATAGGGCCGCGGCTCGTACACCAGGTGGTCGCGCACCCAGACCGCGTCGAAGCCAAGCTGCTCGATGCGGCGGGCCGAACGCAGCAGCAGCTCGGCGCTGGCATGCTCGCCGAAATGCGGCATCACCACGCCGTAGGTCTTCGTGCCGCGGGTTATCATTTCGCCTTCACCACCCGATTCCATTGATCGACCAGCGCCGGGTAGCCGTCGAACACCGTGGTCCAGTCGGGGATCGACAACTGGGCGAGGTCGTTCGTCGGCACCTTCTTGGCGAGATCGGGATACGTCTTCAGCACGTCGTCCAGGCTGCGGTTGACCGGGCCATAGGGGAAATACAGCACTGCCAGCTGGAACAGCGGATCGAGGGTGTAGTTGACGAACAGCTGCGCCTCTTTCGGAAACTTCGTGCCGGCCACGACATCCAGCGTGGTCGTGTGCAGGAAGCCGCCTTCCTTCGGATAGACGAACTTCCCCGGGAACCCCCCATCGATCAGGTTCCACGACCGCCCGTTATTCCACGGCGCCACCCACACGTCGCCCGACAGCAGCTTGGTGCGAATGTCGTTCGACGAGGAGTAATACGACTGCACCTTCAGCTGCGCGATCTTGGCGAGCCCGGGGGCCAGGTTCTTCTCGTCGCCGCCGGCAAGCTGCGCCGCCTTCAGCACGAAATCGACGCCGCCGGGGCCTGCGATGTCGGAGATCGACACCTTGCCCGCGAGCTTCGGGTTCCACAGGTCGTTCCACGAAGTCGGCGGCGGAATCCCCGCCTCCTTGAAGGCGCGCTCGTTGTAGATTAGCCCCCACGACCAGAACAGCATCGCCGGCCCGTAGCCGTCCTTGTTCTTCGCCGCATCGTACAGCCTGGCGAGGTTCGGCACGCCCACGGCATCGAGCTTCATCACCGCGCCCGCGGCAATCGCCTGCGGCTGGGTCTTGTCGTCCAGATGCGCCACGTCGAACGGCACCGGCCGGCCGCGGCTGGCGATCAGCTTCTGCACCTGGTCCGGCGGGTTGGCGGCGATGAAATTCACCTTGATGCCGGTCTCGGCGGTGAAGCGGTCAGCGAGATATTTATGCTCGAACTGCTCGAAATCGCCGCCGTTGGTGGTGACCCGCAGGGTCACCGGTTCGGCGGTGCCCACCGGCCCGATGCCCACGCCCAGCAGCAGGCCCGAAATGCCGAACATCGCCGCCGCACGCCGGGTCAGCCTTCCTGTCGCCATGGCACGGATCCCTATTGCGAGGAGCGGCCGCCGAGGACCCGCTCAAGGCCGAAGAGCCGATCGAGCACGACCGCAAGGATAGCCGATGCGGCAATGACGATCGTCGACATCGCCATGATATCCGGCTTCAGGGCGAACTCAAGCGAGGCCAGGACCTGCAGCGGAAAGGTCGTGGAATTGTCGCCACCTCCCATGAACAGCGCCACCGGCACGTCGTCGAACGAGGCGAGGAACGCCAGGAACCCGCCGGCGATCAATCCGGGGCGGATCGCCGGCAGCGTCACCGTGCGAAACACCCGCCAGCGCGTGGCGCCCAGCGTCGCCGCCGCCTCCTCGATCGAAGGATCGAGATGCGCATGTCCCGCCAGCGTGCCGCGCACCACATAGGGCAGCGCAATCACGCTATGGCCGAGCACCAGGCCCCAGAAGCTGCCGGCGATCTCAAGGCCGGAAAAATCCCACGCCAGTTGCGCCGCTTGGTACAGCGCGATCCCGATCGCCAGGTGCGGCACCGCCAGCGGCGCGATGGACATCGCCTTCAACGCGCCGGTGAACCGCCCCCGGCCACGCGCGATCGCCAGCGCCACCCAGACGCCCGCCGCCGTCGAGATCAACGTCGCCGCCGCAGCCGCCTCGACACTGACCAGCAACGCCGAAACCAGCGTGTCCGACAGCGTCTCGTACCATTTCAACGTGAAGCCGGCCGGCGGAAACGACAGCATCGCCGCGTCCCCGAACGAGGAAATCACCACGAACAGCAACGGCGCCATCAGGAACAGGTAGATCAGGGCTATGAAGATGCGGAACAGCAACCTCATGCCTCGATCGCCTCCCGTGGCCCAGGTGGCGCCTCCCCCCGCTCCGACCACCGCGACCCGAGGCTCGACAGGCACAGCGCCGCCACGAACAGCACCATCGTCAGCGCCGAGCCGAATGCGTAGTGCAGCACCGACTGGATCTGCTGCGCGATGAACGTCGCCATCACCAGCACCTTGCCGCCGCCCATGATGGTCGGCGTCGTGTAGGAACTGATGGAGACGGTGAACACCAGGATCCAGCCCGCGGCCAGGCCGCGCCGGCTGAGCGGCAGCACCACGCGCCAGAACACCAGCAGCGGCGCGGCGCCGAGGCTGCGCGCCGCTTCCTCGATATGGCTGTCGATCCGCTGGATGACGCTCATCAGCATCAACGTCATGAACGGCAGCAGCGCGTGCACCAGGGCGATGACGATGCCGGTGAGGTTGTTCATCAGCGTCAGCGGCCGATCGATGACATGCGCCGCCAGCAGCAGCGCGTTCACAGCGCCATGATCGCCGAGGATCGGGATCCAGCCGATGTTGCGGATCACGCTGCTGACCATCAGCGGCGTGATCATCAGGAACACCAATGTGCCACGCCACCGCGATTTCGTGCGCGCAAGGAAATAGGCCAGCGGAAATGCGAGGCAAGTGCAGATCGCGGCCACCAGCACGCCCAGCAGCACGGTATCGCGCAGCACCCGCAGGTAAAGCCCGTCGGTGACGATCGCCACGTAGTTGGACAGCGTGCCGGTATAGATCAGCGTGCCGTGCGGCCCATCCCGCAGCACGCTGTATCCCGCCAGCAGCAGCATCGGCGCCAGGAAACCCAGCGCCATCAGCAGCAGGCCCGGCAGCGCCAGCCGCCCCCAGGGCAATTCTTCCACGAGGGCGGGCGCCTATTCGACCCCCTGGCCGACCACGGATTCCGCCACGCGCTCGGCAATCAGCTTATGGCCCTCGAACGCCACCGACAACTCGTAGAACGGCAGCAGGTCGCGCAACCGCCGCAGCAGGAAGCCGTAATAGACCGCCATCACCCGCGCGAGACGCAGGATGTCGGCATTCCCGAGTGTCGCGCAGATCGCCGCCGCATCCGCCTGCATGGCCGCGGTGTCGCGCAGGGCATAGCGCGTGGTCAGCGTGTTCACCGGCCGGCGGAACTGCTCCCCGGCGACGATGGCGACCCATCTCTCGGCCGGATATTTCTCCGCCATCGCGGCGACGAAGAATATTCCGTCACGCACCGCGCTCGCCTGCTGGAACGCAAAGATCGTGGTGGTGAAGGACTGCCCCATCGCGCCGCGCAACTGCTTCACCCGCGCGATGTCGGCGGCGCCGCCGCTGGTCAGCACCGTCGTCGCGTCCTCGATCCTGTCGATCAGCGCCTCAAGCGTTGCCATGCTACGCTTCCTTCCGGCGCAGCGTCATGCGTATCCCCGGCTCGCGCCAGGATCGCCGCGCCATCTCCTGGATGGGTGCGAGATTGCCGGTGATCCGGCCGAACACGTTGCCGGGGCTGATCACCCGCAGCGCCCCGTAATAGATGCAGATCGCCGACCCCTGCACGAAGTAGCCGAGGTCGCCCGGCTCGCAATCGAACAGCTGGTTCTCCTTCTCCCACATCAGCCCGCGGCACGGGAACGAGACTTCCTCGCCGGAAAAATTCGCATGGTTGATGGTCTCGCTCAGCGGCAACGCGTCCCACACCGCGGCGCAGGTCTTCGGCGCCTGTTCGTCGAACAGGATCGCCTCCCCGATCACCCCGCCCAACTCGACCACCATCCGCCTCGACGCCATCGCATCACCCCTGCCCGTTCGACGCGGCTCGACACCCGCGCCGGTCCGTCGAGTTGATCACGCCGCCTCGGGCTTTGCCAAATCGCCGGGACGCGCCCGGATCAAGTCCGCAGCGGTCAGCCGCGATGCTCGCGGAACAGGCCGAGCTTCTCCTGCGCCGCACGGTCGGAATATCCGAACAGCACCAGCTCGTCGGACGCCTCCAGGACCAGTTCGCGCCACGACGGCACCACCAGCACGTCGCGCACCCCCAGCGGGATCGTCTCCCCTCCGACCCGGGCGACGCCGCTGCCCTCCACCACGACAAAGACGCAGCCGTCGGTGGCGGCGCGCGGCCGCGATACGAAGCCCCGTGGGAGCAATCGGACATGCGCCGCGATCGTCGGCATCACCGGCCCGCCATCCGCCGGATTGATGAACTCCAGCGCGTGCCCCAGATGCGGGTCCGGATCGCCCGACGACGCCAGGCTGCGCAGGCTCTCGCGCCACTCGGCATAGGGATAATGAAACAGCGGCTGCCCCACCCGGCGGCGGTCCTCCGTGCTGCCGCGCATCGGCCGCATGTTCCGGCCGTAGCGCGACAGGGTGTCGCCCGGCCGCACGGTTTCAGGATGCGCCTCGCTGCCCAGATGCTCGGCGAAACTGGCATCGAAATGCCGCACAGTCGGGATGTCCAGGCCATCCAGCCAGATCATCGGCACCGCCGTCGCGTTGCCATGGTCATGCCACTGCCAGCTCGGCGTCAGCACCAGGTCGAACGGCCGCATCACCGCCTTCTCGCCATCCACCGCGGTGAACGCCCCCTCGCCCTCCATCACGAAGCGCAGGGCGGACTGCATATGCCGATGGCACGGCGCCACCTCGCCGGGCAAGATCAGCTGCAAGCCGGCATACAGGCTCGGCGTGACCGAGGAACTCCCGGGCAGGCCCGGATTCTCCATGATCAGCACCCGCCGCTCCGCCTGCGCCGCGCTGATCAGATCGCCCGCCCGCAGCAGGTAGTCGCGCGCCGCCTGGTAGGTCCAGCGATGCACCTGCGCCGATGACCGCGGCGTCGGCGTCACCAGCGCACTCAGCACCTCCCACAGCGGATACAGGCTCTGCGGCTGCATCTCGGCATAAAGCGCCTTCAACTGCCGGCCGGCATCGTTCGAAAGTGCCGTGGACATCGCTCGTTCCTTCCTCAGGCAGGATAGATCAGGCTGTTCGGAATCATCTCCGAATCGATCACCACGATCCGCTCCTTCAACCGCAGCCGATCTTCCTCCGGCACCACGAGGTCGTGACACGAAGCGGAAAGGACGATCTCGCTCTGTCTGTCGATCAGCGTCTGCACCACCAGGAGATTGTGCCGGCAGCGAACACCGTCGCCATCGCGTCCCGTCAGGCGCAGCGGTCCGGGGAAGCGACGATAATAGCGCGGCGCGTACATCTGCGTCCGCGTCAGCCCCATCACCCGGTCCACCAGCATCCCCCGGCTTTCCGCCTGCATGGTGCACAGCGTATAGCCGGCCTCATAGTTCTCCCGCGGGATCACCCGGTACAGGCAGTCCTCGGTGAACAGCCCCGGCCATTCATCCAGCCGCACCTCGTCGAGAACGTCGTAGTACTCGTCGAAGAAATCGCGCAGCGCATCGCGGTCCGCGCGGACGGATGCAACCGCGCTCACAGCCCCATCGCCTCCCGCCAATAACGGTACATTCCCCGAATGCCGACCTCGGTGACCATGTGGTCGACGCTGGCGATATCGCGGCCGCCCATCACCACCAGCGCATCCTCGCCGGCGGCATGGGCGAAGCCCTGCTGGCTCATCTCGATGATCTCGCCGTCATCGGCCGACACGAAACCGGCCGGCCCGAAAAGATTGGCCTGCCGCGTCCGCCGCAACCGCATCTCCGGGCTGTCGTCGGCATAGCACCAATGCGTCCAGTGGAAATCGAACCCGTCCGGCCCGGTCGGCACGATCTGGCGGGTGGTCAGCGAGTTGATCTGCTGCTGCAGCACCACGCTCGGGAACACCGTGATCATGCCGACCGTGTCCTCGCCCGGAAATTCCTGCACCACGTCCATGATGCGCGGGTCGGCGAGGCGGATGTCGCTTTTGTAGTTGCGCATTCCGGCGGTCACGTCGTTGGTCTCCTGCGAACCCTTGCGGCTGATCAGGATGCCATGCCGCCCAGTCGGGTCGATCTCGGTCGCCGCCTTCTGGTCGGCGCGAAAAAGCCCGAAGGTGACGAAGAACACGTGCAGCAGGGAGGCGTGGTACGGGTCCTTGATATTCTCCTGCATCAGCTTCCAGTTGCCCGGAATATGCTGCCGGTTGTAGCCGAGCACCGCGAGCTTCCGCCCGTCATAGACCCGCGTGTAATGCTGCCAGAAGCGCTCGCCGAGATAATCGCGAAACGGCGGCGTCGTGTCCGAGAAAGTCGCCCACACCAGGCCGTTCACAACCTCCACCCGCAGCTTGCGAAGGTTGTGCTGCGACAGGTCGAAATCCGCCGGCATTCCGCCCTGCCCGCGCACGCCGCGACGGAACGGCACACCGCGCAGATTGCCCTGCAGGTCGTAGTTCCACTGGTGGTAGGGGCAAAGCAGGTCCTTCACCCGCCCGCCGCGGGCCTGACAGAATTTCACCCCGCGATGGGCGCAGCGATTTTCCACCACGCTGACCTCGTCCGGCGCGCTGCGCACGACGATCACCGGACGCTCGCCGAGCGTCGTGGTCCGGAAATCCCCCACCTCCGGGATTTCCGCCTCCAACGCGCAGTACAGCCAATGCGGCCCATACCACAGCCGCTCCAGCTCCAGCCGGTAGATGTCCGGGTCCGAATACACCCAGTACGGCACCCGGCCGGCAGCATCCTCAGGCCATGCGTGCCGCGTCCCGATCATCCCTCCCTGCATCCGTCCATGATGTTCGACTGTCCCCCTATCAGGCCGGCCCGGCTTGCAAACGACGCAGCACGTCGAGCGTCGGCTCGACCTCGGGCCGCCGCGTATAGTCGGGATCCGCCTCGGCCGACGCCACGATGCCATCGCGACCGATCACGATACGCGCCGGCATCGACAGCCGCCAGCTCTCGTCGCCATTGTAGCGCGACAGGTCGACGCCAATCCGCTTGTAGACGCCGATCAACTCCTCCGACAGGCGAAACGCCAGCCCATACGCCTCGCCGACCTTGTTGCCGATATCGTTCAGGATGGGGAAACCCAGCTTCTGCTTCTCGGCGCCCGGACGGGTGTATTCCGGAAGTTGCGGCGATAGCACGACGAGGCTGGCGCCGAGGGCGCCGATCTCGGGAAGCACTGCTTGCAAAGCATCCAGCTCATGCCGGCAGTACGGTCACCAAAATCCCCGGAACACGCTCAGCACGACCGCCCCGGCCGCCAGCAGCGACGCCAATGCGACCGCTTGGCCGTTCTGGTCGTCGAGCACGAAGGCAGGCGCCCTGGCACCCGGCCTGATCACCCGCTGCAGCGCGCCCGAGCCGCGCAGCTGTTCGGTCGCCGCGTGCATGATCGCCTGCGCGTCCGGTGGTATTCGCTTCGCCGAGGCCTCTCGGGTGGCTGCCATTCTCGCTTCCAGACTCAACGCTACCTCCATCATGTTTGCCGCCCCGCTGTCGGTGGCAGAAGGCCACGGCCGCCTCTCGGAGCATAACTTGTCACACTTGGACAATTGGCAAAATACTTCGTGCGATCTATGCATTATTCCTCCCTCGACAAGGATCGCGCCATGCCAGAACCGGGACAGCCGCGAATCGGACCGCACCTGCCACGCCGAAGCCTGTTCGGCATGGTCGCAGGCGGCAGCCTCACCGCATTGCTGCAAGGCTGTGCCATGCCGGACCGGGAAACGCCGGTGCCCGCGGCGCATTCTACCGAGGCAACCGTCCTCGGCATCCCGAACGAACGCTTCTATCCCAGCAACGGCGTAGCGGCGCTCGAACAGGAGTTCATAGCCGCCGTCGAGCGCATGCGGAGTTCGGGATTTATCGCGGACGGCGCCAGCCTGCCGGAAATCCAGATGCTCGCGGTGTCGGGCGGCGGCGAAAACGGCGCATTCGGCGCCGGCCTGCTCTGCGGCTGGACCGCGCAAGGCAGCCGGCCGGTATTCGAACTGGTCACCGGTGTCAGCACCGGCGCCCTGATCGCGCCGTTCGCCTATCTCGGTCCCCGCTACGACGCGCAACTCCGCAGCGTCTACACCGAGCTTTCCCCGGACGAGGTATTGCGCAGCCGATATTTCGGCGCCGCCATTTTCGACGACGCCATGGCCGACAACTCGCCGCTGTTCCGCACCATCTCGCGCTACGTGAACGAAGCCATGATGGCCGACATCGCCCGCGCCTACGAGTCCGGCCGGCTGCTGCTGATCGGCACCACCAATCTCGATGCGCAGCTGCCGGTAATCTGGAATGTCGGCGCCATCGCCAGAAGCGGCCATCCACGCGCACTGGATACCGTGCGCCGCATCATGCTGGCGTCGGCGGCCATTCCCGGCGCCTTCCCCCCATCGATGATCGACGTCACGCTGGACGGCAAGCCGCATCAGGAAATGCATGTCGACGGCGGCGCCTTCGCCCAGGCGTTCCTCTACCCGGCCGCGGTCATGCAATCCCGGCGGGCACGCATGCTACGCAAGCAGCCGGTCCTGCCGGCGGTCGCCTATGTCATCCGCAACGGCCGGCTGGACCCGGAATGGGCGGCCGTCGAACGCCGCACGCTGGGCATCGCCAGCCGCGCCATCTCCACCATGATCGCGGCCAGCGGCTACAACGACGTCACCCGGATCTACGCCAACACGCTGCGCGACGGGATCGACTTCAACCTCGCCTTCATCGGCACCGATTTCAACGAGCAGTTGCCCTCGCCGTTCGATACGAAGTTCATGCGCGACCTGTTCGAATACGGCTATGCCAAGGCGCTGCACGGCTATGCCTGGGCCAAACAGCCGCCGTTCTAGGCCGATGACCGTGGCTCGGACCGTCCCACTCGGAACGCGGCTCTACCGGGGAGACGAGAAGCCCGGCGCGGCCGCGGAAAGACGCTAATCGTTGCTGATATCGACGCGCGCCCAGGTCGCGTCCGGATCGAACCGAGTCATCGCGCCAGCCAGGCGTTCCGTGTTCGGGCCAAGGTCCTTCTGAAACACCACGCCATCCTGGTCGACCAGGAAGGTGACGATGCCGGAATTCTCGTAATCCGCCGGCCAGGCGACCATCGCGAAACCCTCGGTCATCTTGCCGTTGCGCACATAGTCCTTGGCGCCGCCGGGTGCATGCGGCCCTTGCGCCTTCAGCATCCGATAGAAATAGCCGTGATACGGAATTTGCCCGCCCTTGGTGCCGGTGGCGCCGGGATAGCCTTCATCCTGCACCTGCTGGTTCAGCGGTCCGAGCGGGCTGGGAGGCTCGCCCTCCGTAACCTCCCAGTACAGCCCATCCTCTTTCCCAGGCGTGCTGGCGACGCGCGCCGCATAGGTTCCGGTCCCAAGACCGCGCTTGCTGCGATCGAAATAGTCCGCCTGCGCCTCCACAACCGCGAGCAGCGTGCGGATGGTCAGCAATTCGTTGCGGCCGATCCGGCGATTGATGATTTCCTGGGCGCCTGCGCTGGCGTCGAAATGCCAGCGGCCGTCGGCAAGCACCACGGGAATGGGCAGCGGCCAATCGTTCTGGCCGATCGTCAGCACCATGCGGCCCTGCCCTTGCGCCGTCAGCGAGTGGCGGGCGGCATATGAATCGAGAAAGCCCTGACGGCCATTGCGATCGGCCACAGGATCGCCTGAAACGAGCAGCTTGTCGGCGCCGGGCCCGATGATGCTGGAGGCCGCCTTCATGTCGTCGGCCTTCAGGGCAGTGACCAGCGCGGTCACGGCATCGTCGGCGCTGGCAAAATTCTGCTGCGGCGCAGGTGCCACTGCCGCTGCGGCCATACCGGTCATGGCGGCGCCCGTCGCCAGAGCCAGCATCAGCACTCGTGAAGAACGGAGCGCCGAACGAATGCGAGCGTTCATGTCGTGCCTCATCTGCCGCGCCCTCCACCGCCGCGTCCGCCGCCGCCGCCGCGTCCGCCACCACCACCGGCCCGAGCGCCACCTCCGCCACCGGCGTTGGCACGTGCGCCGCCGCCGGCGCGGGCCGGGGCCGCGGATTGCCGGCTTTGCGCACCGCGCTGGCCATACTGTCCGGCTTGCCGCCCCTCATTCATTCCGCCGAATGCGCCAGGCGCACGCTGCGCCGGCTGCGGCCGGGCTGCCTGGGGCGGCCGTGCTGCCGCCTGGGGCGGCCGCGCCGCCCCGCCGCCCGGTCGTGCCCCGGGCGCAGCGCCACCCGGCCTGGCGCCAGCCGCCGCGCCGCCCCCGGGACGGGCACCGGCCGCAATCCCGCCACCCGCCGCACCACCGGCCGCACCGCCGCCCGGGCGGGAGATGTTCCCGCCACCGGCGCCGCCGGGCCTGTTGGCACCTGCTCCGCCTTGGCCGATCGGCGGCCGGTTCCCGGCCCCCATTCCGCCCGGCGGACGCACGGCGCTGCCCGGCACCGATACGCTCGGACGGCCGATGCCATTGGCCGGCAGCCCGCCACCACGCCCCGGCGCGCCCACCGGCCCAGCCGGCGGCCGCATACCGGGGCCACCGGCCCGATACGACGATCCAGCCCCACCCGCGCGCCAGTTGGCATTGTTGATCTGCGTCCGGTTGGCGTTGATGTTGTTGTAGCGATTGACGTTGACGTTGACGCTGCCACCGCCCCAGTTCGGCCGCGCCCAACCCCATAGCCCGGCGGTCACCGCGACACCGGCGCCAAACGCCAGGCCGGTGGCCAACGCCGTGCCGAACACGTAGCCGGGCGCCGGCGGAATATACACCGGCGGATAGGCCGGATAGGGCCACGCACCGTACACCTCGGTTGGATTGTAGCTCGGCACATACACGATGTCCGGCTGCGCCGGCGCGATCACGATCGCCTCCTGCTCGGTCGATACGACCTGCTGCGGAGAGCTTTGCAGATGCCCCGCCGACTGCGCCTGCCGGCGCAAGCGCTGCACGGAATCCATCACCGCCTGCTGCTGCTGCGCCATCGCGTATCCGACCTGCTGCATCCAGTCGAGCTTGCTGTTCATCATTGCCAGCACTTGCGGAAACGGCACCAGGCTCTTGACCGATGGGTCCCACACCTGCGCCGTCAATGCCTTGGAAAGCGCGTCACCCTGCAACGTCTTGTTGGCCGGATCCTCGATCCAGCGGGCCGCCTCGACCACTTGCAGCGGGAATGTCGACGCCATCAGGACCTGGGTCAGCAACGCATCCGGATAGAGCGCGATCGGCGCCAGCAGCGCGTCAAGCTGCTCCGTCGTATACAGTTCGGCCGCGGCATCGGCTGCCGCAGCCGGCGGCGCGGCGGCGCCCTGGGCCTGCACGGGTACGGGCATGGTGCCGATCAACAGCACCACGCTGCTCACATAAGCCATCAAGCGACGCAACACGGCGGGCCCTCCCAGACCTCGGATCGTGCGATAGTAATTTGAGATGCGGAATATGGCTATAGGTCACCGATCTGCATCGCCTCGGCACTCCTTACGCCGGCTGGAGGTTCCACATCACCATTGCATAGGTCAGGTGCCACGAGGCGCCGTTGACATAGTTGTTCTCCGCGGTAGGCCAGTTCTTCCAGTATATCGTGTTCATCGGAATGCGATGGTGGTTCTGCACCAGCTGGATGTCCGGCAGATCGGGCAGCCAGATCTCCATAGCCTGGCGAAACAGGTCCTGAAGTTTCAGCGTGTCGTTCGGGTCGGTGCTGTAGACCTGGTCGGCAATCACGTCGAATTGCGGATTCCGCCAGCGGCTGAAATTCACCAGATGAGCACCCGGCACCGCCAGCGTCTTGCCCTGGTAGAGCCGCATCATGTCGTAGGGCTCCCGGATGCTGCCGCCGTGACCGTAGATGGCGCCGGTGTATTGCCCCTTCTGAAACCGATCGTTGAAGTCCGGCGGCAAGCTGAACGCCACCTCGACACCGTTGCGTCGCAGCATCTCCGCGATCACCGGCCCCAAGGCCGCGCCGAACGTCCCGGCGCTGATGATGTCCAGCTTCAACTTGGCGCCATTGGGGTCGGTCCAGATGCCGGCCGTATCCTTTTTCCAGCCCTTTCCCTCCAACAGGGCGGCGCCCTTCCTCGGGTCGAATTCCAGCGTGTCGTATTTCGCCAGCAGAGGCTTCACCACGTCGAAATAAGGCTGCAGCACGGGATAGGCCGGCAACGGCAGCGCCGACGTTTGCGATGCGCCGGAAAAGGCGATGTCGACAACCTGCGCGCGGTTGATGAAATAGCTCATCGCCCACCGAACATCGCGATCGTTGAACGGCGCCGCCTCGTTGTTCACGTACAGCGAAAGTGGCCACCAGTCGACATAGCCGTAGGGTGGCTTCTGCCCGGTATGGGTGATGATCTTCTGGTTCTGCCGCAACATGGTCGGGAAGGTCGCGGGTTGCATGTCATAGGCGGTGTCGATCTGGCTGGTGATCACCGCCTGCGCCGTCTGCTGCTCGCCGGCCACCGGCAGCCAGATGGTGCGCTCGATCTTCGGCATCGGCGCCAGCCCGGCCTGCGCCGCCCACCAGTCGGGCCGGCGGTCCATCACCTTCTGCTGCAGCGATGCCGCAACGACCTTCCACGGTCCGGTCGTCACCGGCCAACCCTTCTCCAGGTCGAAATGCTTGAACGAGCTCCAGTCCTGGCCCTCGAAGATGTGCTTCGGCACGATGTAGATGCCGATATCGTATTTATAGGTGGCAAAGAAGAAGAACCGCGGCGACGGCACCTTGAAGTTCAGCACCACCGTGTTCGTATCTGTAACGACCGCCTGGTCGAGGGCCTGGCTCACGTCCACGCCCCATTTCACCTTGGGGCCATAGTCGCGCAACGTGTTCACCGTGTAGGCAACGTCCTCGGCGCTGAACGGAACGCCATCGCTCCATTTGATGCCGGGTCGCGTCCGGATCGTGAGCTGCCTGAAATCCGGCGTGTATTCAGCGCTTTCAGCCAGCCACATGAAGGTCTTGTTGGCGAAGGCGCTGTAGTAGGCCAAGGGTTCGTAGATCAGGTTCGGGCCATTTTGGTGGTTGGCGCCGATGCAGTAGGCATTCCACAGGTCGAAATCCACCCAGCGGCCATCCCGGCCGCCGTTCTTCATCACCAGCATCGTTCGATTGCGCGGGATCTCGGCCAACTCCGCACGGGCTCCGGATGGCAGCAGTCCGGCGGCCACGCTGGCGAGGCCGCCGGCAACGACGTCGCGCCGGGCGATCGCCACCCGCGCCGCTCGTGTAATGTCGAGATGCTCCGAATCGTTCATGCTTCCTCCTGCGGCGATCTCGCGCACAGGGCGCGCGGACCGTCTCGTTTCCAGGGCCGGTGCGGCAGCCAATCCCGCCTCCCGGCAGGCTCATCGTGACGAGCTTAGAACAGCACCGGGCCGGAACGCTTGCCAAATCCGCATGACATGGTCGTCCGTCGCCGGCATGCGGCAGCCGGCCCTCTCGAAGGCGGTGCATTCCATCCGCCGACGCGGCATGATCTACCGGTCCCCCACGCAGGCAGAAGGCACATCCCATGGAATATCGCACGCTCGGCCGCAGCGGCCTTCAGGTCAGCCCGCTCTGTCTGGGTGCGATGAATTTCGGCGGTCCCACCGATGAGGCTGAATCGCTGCGCCTGATCGGCATCTGCGGCGATGCCGGCATCAACTTCATCGACACGGCGAATGTCTACAACGGTGGCCGTTCGGAAGAGATCGTCGGCCGGGCCATCGCCCCCGACAGGCATCGCTGGGTGGTCGCCACCAAGGTGAACGGCGCATTCGGCGACGGGCCGAACGACCGCGGATCGTCCCGCAAGTCCATCATGGAGGCAGCCAGGCGCAGCCTCGCGCGGCTCAACACCGACTATATCGACGTCTATTACATCCACCGCGAGGACCTGCGCACCCCGCTCGCCGAATCCGTGCGGGCGATGGCCGACCTGCAGCGAGCCGGATTGATCCGCTATTTCGCACTGTCCAACCATCGTGCCTGGCGGGTCGCGGAGGTGTGCCGGATCTGCGACGACCTTGGCATCGACCGGCCGGTTGCCAGCCAACCCTACTACAACGCGATGAACCGCACGCTGGAGATCGAGCATCTGCCCGCCTGCCATTTCTATGGCTTGGGCGTGGTGCCCTACAGCCCGCTGGCGCGCGGCGTGCTCAGTGGCAAATACGACCCGGACCAGCCGCCTCCGAACGACAGCCGGGCCGCCCGCCAGGATCGTCGCCTGATGCAGACGGAATGGCGCCGCGAATCCCTGGTGATCGCGCGCACGCTGAAGACCCATGCCGAGGCGCGCGGGATCACGCCGGGGCAGTTCGCCTTCGCCTGGGTGCTGAACAACCGCCTCGTCACCTCGGTCATCGCCGGGCCGCGCACCGAGACGCAGCTTACGGATTATCTCCGCGCGCTGGACTACCGCTTCACCGCCGAGGACGAAGCGCTGGTCGACTCCCTTGTGCCGCGGGGACATTTGTCCACGCCCGGCTACACCGATCCGGCGGAGCCGGTGGAAGGGCGCATGCCGCGCACCGATGCACCCGCCTGACCCGATCTCATGCGCCGAAGGCGGTTCGGCCCTCGGCCTGGCCGTTGCCGAGAAAATGCAGCAAGGGGTCGACCCCTGCGGCCTTCACGTCCGAGTAGGCAGCGAGATACTTGTTGGTGCTGAACTGCGCCGAAGGGTCCCTGCCCTCCTTCCAGCCGAACTGCTCGTAGTGCAGCAACGGATCTATATGCGCCGCCGCAACATCAGGGTTATGGGCGAGGTAGTAGTTCGTGTCGAAAAAGGCGTCCGGGTTACGGCCTTCGTGCCAGCCATTGGTGTCGTAATGCGCGGTGGCATCGACGCCGGCCGCGCGCACGTCGGTGTAGATGCGGTAGTAGAACGCCGCGTCGACGCCGGGGTTGGCCGGGCCAGCAACAGCGAAGGCGGCCCGGCCCTCCGCCTGTCCGTAGCTGATGAAGTGGGCGAGCGGGTCCAGCCCCGCCGCCTTGACGTCCGGATTGGCCGCCAGGTAATCGCTGAGGCTGAAGTTTGCCGAGGGGTCGCGCCCTTCCCTCCAACCGTCGATCTCGAAATGCTGTAGCGGATCGACGCCGGCCGCCTGCACATCGCGGTTATGGGCCAGGTAGTAGTCGGTGTTGAAGTAGGCGTCCGGGTTACGGCCCTCGTGCCAGCCATTGGCGTGGTAATGCGCCTCGGCGGAAACTCCGGCCGCCAGGACGTCGGTGTAGTTCGTATAGTAGTAGTAGGGATCCACCAGCACGTCGTGCGGCGGCAGCGGCGGCTGGTGGTAGAGCGTGTTGATGCCGAGGATGTCGCTGGCATCGAAATACGAGTTGGAGGTCGTCGCGGTCGGAAACATGACCGCGTTCGGGTCGGTCGAGTGCGCCAGGCCCAGCGCGTGGCCGATCTCGTGCAGCGCCACCTGGAAGAGTGTCGCGACGTATCCCTGGTAAGTGAACCCGCCGGTTGCATCGGCCTGCAACGCGACCTGGTTGGGATCCTCCAACTGGATCACCGTATCCGTTCTGAAGAAGGCCCCGGAGGAGTGCCAGGTCGTGAGCCCCACAACAGATGTCGCCGCGGTGTTAAGGAACCCGAAACCGATGCGGATATCGGTGGTCACGGCATCGGCCGTCTGCACGAGGCTGAGGCCCGAAATTGCCGCCCAGGTCTGCATCGCCCGGGCAATGGTGGCCTGGTAGGCGAAACCGATCGGCGAGGTGAACAGCGCCGTGGTGTCCTGCGCAAAATTCTGCGATTCGAAACTCCATGTAATAGGGGTCGACCTCGACCAGACCGGACCTTCGAACGCGAAATTTACCATCGGCTATAATCCTGGAGTGCACGGCTTAACGACATGGCGGCCGCAGCCACGCGCTAGACCACGGCTGCAGCACGGTTGGTGCACTATAGCTATGATTTCGGCGGCGGCGACAAGGAAATCGCCGTCGAACAAGGATTGTTCCGCCTTCCTCCCGAATTCGCCACCGAACGGGGCGTCCAAGGGCGGATTTCCCCGGTCAACTGCCTGCCCAAATTCAGCAGCCGCAGTCGAAGCGGTCGGTGAAAACGGCAGGGAACGGGATCGCCCAACGCGAGTTCCGGGTTCCGATCGCAACCAGCGGGGCCCAGATGAAAGCGATTACCTGGCACGGCAAGGGCGACATGCGCTGCGAAACAGTGCCGAACCCTAAAATCGAGCACCCGCGCGACGCCATCATCAAAGTCACCGCGTGCGCAATCTGTGGCTCCGACCTGCACCTTACGGATGGGATCATCCCCAGCATGCAGAGCGGCGACGTGGTCGGCCACGAAACCATGGGGAGGTCGTCGAAGTCGGCGCCGCGAACAGCAAGCTGAAGGTCGGGGACCGTGTCATTGTCCCATTCACGATCGCCTGTGGCGATTGCTTTTTCTGTCAGCGGGGGTTCTTCTCCGGCTGCGAGCGAAGCAACCCGAACGCCGAAATTGCCGCCAAACTGTGGGGACATTCTCCAGCAGGCCTGTTCGGCTATTCGCATCTTCTGGGTGGCTTTGCCGGCGGGCAGGCCGAGTATATGCGCGTCCCGTATGCGGACATAGGCCCGATGAAAGTGCCCGCGGGGCTGTCGGACGAGCAGGTGCTGTTTCTGTTCCGACATCTTTCCGACCGGCTACATGGCTGCCGATTTCTGCAACATCCAGGATGGCGACACGATCGCGATATGGGGTTGCGGCCCAGTCGGTCAGTTCGCTATCCGCAGCGCATTCGTGCTCGGCGCCGGACGGGTCATCGCCATCGACACTGTGCCAGAGCGACTTGCACTGGCCCGGGACGCGGGCGCCCTGACACTCGATTTCCGGAACGAGAATATCTATGACCGCATCCAGGACCTGACCAACGGGCGAGGCGCGGATGCATGTATAGATGCGGTCGGGACCGAGCCAGACACCATGCCGAGCGTTGATTCAATGGTGGATCGTATCAAGGTGGCGACGTTCATGGGCACCGATCGTCCGCATGTTCTGCAACAAGCGATCCATTGCTGCCGAAACTTCGGTACCGTGTCCCTGGTCGGCGTGTATGGCGGCTTCGTAGACAAGATCCCCATGGGATCAGCAATCAATCGCGGCCTTACCTTCAGAATGGCGCAGACACCCGAGCAGCATTACCTGGCGAAGCTCCTGGACCTAATTGAAACCGGGAAGATAGACCCGTCCTTCGTCATCACAGATCGCGGCACGCTCGAAGAGGGGCCCGAACTTTACTAGAAATTTCGCGACAAGAAAGACGGCTGTATCAAGGTTGTGATGCGGCCCAACGACTAGATGTTCTGGCGACAACCAGCCTTGCTTCACGGCGGACCAAACGGCCCTGCCGGATTATGAGTTGTCGGCTGTGTTTCATTCGACGGAACACCCGCATTCGGAGCCTCCGCCGTGCAGGCACCCAAGCTGAATAGCATCAAGATATAGATTACCACCTTCGGCAATGTCCGGTTCTCCTCAATGAAAGCCTCCCGAACGTCGAACCTTCTCGTGCGTTCCACAGCTTTTGTTTAGAGATGAGGAAGCTTGCGGAGCCGGAGGCAGAGGGGTGCTAACCACGTGCTCCGTCCATCCTGCGGCAGTTCAACGTCCCCAACCTTACAATCGAACTTCACCTGCCGATCGGACGACTCCCACATGAAAGTTTGTGTCACAGAGGTCGTCGCCGAACAGTCATCTTGGATCTTCCCAACAGGAACTTTCCCCTAGCCACGTCATTCCGACGATTGAGAAGAGTTCGGAGACCCTACGTATGCCGCAACGATATCTTGTTACCGGAGGAGCCGGGTTTATCGGCCGCCACCTTTGCCAAGAACTACTGCTCCAAAACCACGGAATACGTGTTCTGGATAGCATGGTGAGACAGGTTCACAGCTCACCTATCCCCGATTTGCCCAGCGATGTGGAATTCATAGAGGGAGACGTCCGCGACCCCGCCCTCGTGGCCAAGGCTTTGACCGACGTCGATTGCGTCATCCACCTCGCCGCCGAGGTCGGGGTGGGCCAGAGCATGTACGAGATGGCACGATACGTCGGGGCCAACGATCTCGGAACTGCAGTCCTGCTCGAGCAACTTACGCGTCACCCCGTTGCGCGCTTGGTCGTTGCATCATCCATGAGTGTCTATGGCGAGGGCGCCTACCGCACGATCGACGGTGAACCCGCGCCCGGCGCTCAATGCGGACACCGCGACGATGCGACCGGTTGGGATCCTGTTGATGTCGCCGGCCGGCCGCTCTCACCAGAGCCGACCAACGAAGCGAAGCCTGTCGACCTCGCTTCGATATACGCCCTGACCAAATATTGCCAGGAGCGGAGCTGCCTGATCGTCGGGGCCGCCTATGGCATGGAGGTGGTTGCGCTGCGGCTGTTTAACGTGTTTGGGCCCGGGCAGGCGCTATCGAACCCTTACACCGGCGTTCTCGCGAACTTCGGCTCAAGGTTGCTCAATGGCCACCCGCCGATGATCTTCGAGGATGGGCAGCAGAAGCGTGACTTCGTCCATGTGAAAGACGTCGCGCACGCATTTCGCCTGGCCGCCGAAACAGCCGCAGCATCGGGCCACGTGATCAACATCGGCA
The DNA here is from genome assembly GCA_963819305.1 of uncultured Alphaproteobacteria bacterium. Lineage (GTDB taxonomy): Bacteria > Pseudomonadota > Alphaproteobacteria > Acetobacterales > Acetobacteraceae > CAVTKE01. The sequence goes on along the minus strand of CAWFVP010000009.1, from coordinate 225,278 downwards.
GTGGTCACTCCTACACGATCGAGCGCGTTGCAACGTTGCTGGCAGATGCGATGGGTCTCTCACATCTACAGCCCCTGTTGCTGGGCAAAACCAGGGCGGGTGACATACGGCACTGCTTCGCTGACATTGGAAAGGCCAAAAGCCTGCTTGGCTATACCCCCACGCGTCTTCTCGAAGATTCCCTCGTTGATCTCTCTATGTGGATCCGCCAATCCGATGCCCGGGACCATGGCGATCACGCCAAAAGTCAACTCGAACGCTATGGCCTGGTGGCATGACATCAAGGTCGCTAGCGGTCGCCAAAGCAAAGGAGCCAGTTCTGGTGGTCGGGGGTGCTGGATTCATCGGATCTAACCTCACCGACGCGCTGGTCCAGGAAGGCTCCGAAGTCATTGTCTATGACAATCTGGCTCGCCCCGGCGTTGAGCTGAACCTCGAGTGGCTAAGCGGGAATCATCGGTCCAGGATTCACTTCATCCGCGCAGATGTCGGGGACACCGACACACTCGGCGATGCAGTGGCCGACGCAAAGGCGGTGTTTCACCTGGCAGCACAGGTCGCCGTCACGTCCAGCTTTCAGGAGCCGCTGACCGATTTTGCCGTGAACGCGCAAGGGACCCTGAATGTTCTTGAAGCTGTCCGCCGCCGCGCGCCCAAAATTCCGATCATCTTCGCCAGCACGAACAAGGTATACGGCGGCCTGAATGGCCTTCAGCTCGACTCCACCGCGGGGCGTCACCTGCCAAGCGATCCGAGCCTGCGCCAGAGTGGTGTCGACGAGACCTTCCCGCTCGATTTCTGTACCCCCTACGGATGCTCCAAAGGCGCCGCTGACCAATATGTCCTCGACTATGCGCACAGCTTCGGCCTGCGGACTGCCGTGTTGCGCATGAGCTGCATCTACGGACCACGTCAATTCGGCACCGAGGATCAGGGCTGGCTCGCTCACTTCCTGATCTCCGCCTTGCGAGGCACGCCGATCACGATCTACGGCGACGGCCTGCAAGTTCGCGACGTCCTACATGTCCAAGACGCGGTGCGAGCTTATCTCGACGTGCTGGCTGGTATCGGTCGCCACTCCGGCCGTGCCTTCAATCTCGGGGGCGGCCCTTCCAACGCCGTCAGCCTACGAGAAGTCATAGAAGAAATCACGCTCATCACCGGCAGGTCGCTTCGCTGCATTCCTGGCGCTTGGCGTGGGGGTGACCAGCTGTATTTTGTCGCGAACACTGGCGCTCTCCGAAAGGCAGTCGGTTGGAGCCCAGCGATCGGATGGCGAGCCGGCCTACGGGATTTAGCCGATTGGTTACAAGGCCCATCCTTCCTGAGCGCTGAGCTGGCGCCCACATCCACGGAGCTCCATGCATGAGAGTGGCCCTGGTCAATCCAGCCTGGAGCTTCGACGGAAGTATTTATTTCGGCTGCCGCGAACCGCATCTCCCGCTTGAACTTGGATACCCCGCCGCGCTGTTGCAAGCTTCCGGTCACGAGACGCTGCTATTGGACGGTGCCTTGCTGCACAAGGAAGCTGCCCAGCTTGCGGATGATGTCGACCATTTCGGTGCGGACATTACCGTAGTCACGACAGCACCATCTTACCTCTTTTGGCGGTGCGCTCCTCCCGAACTGCGTGTCCCAGCCGAATTCCTGAAACTTCTGGGCCGCCGTGGCGGGCGAACGGTAGCAATAGGACCGCACGGCTCCGCAACACCAGCAACGACATTGCGCAAACTTGGCGTTGACGCTGTAATCCTCGGCGAGTCTGATGAAGTTATACCTACCCTAGCCAACAACTCCGACTGGACCAGTGTACCATCTATCGCGCAGTTCAGCGGAGACGAAGTCCAAATCAACGGGGGCCCCGCTGCCAGCCGCTTTGTCGATATGCCGGCATTGCGCTGGCCCAGTGAGTTCATCCAGCGGCATCGACATCATCATCACCGCTTCGACCGGCCACAGGTGGGATTTGGCGCGGAGGTCGAGGCGTCACGGGGATGCCCCTATGACTGCAGCTTCTGCGCCAAGATTGACTTCCGGGATCAATACCGGCGTCGACAGTTGCAACTCGTCTTGGAGGAAATCGACGCGCTGATTGCGCAGGGGGTTGGTTACATCTACTTCATCGACGAGATCTTCTTGCCGCAGGGGCCGCTCTTGCAGGCCCTCGTGAGCCGTCCTGTCCAGTTCGGTATTCAGACACGGATCGATCTCTGGAAGCCGGACACGCTCGAGCTACTTGGTGACGCCGGATGCGTCTCGATTGAAGCGGGAATTGAAAGTCTGACGAAAGCTGGCCGTGAAGCGCTGGCGAAAAGGTGCAAGCTGGAAACTGAGGATTTGGCGGAGCTCCTCACAATGGCTCGCCGCCATGTGCCGTTTGTTCAGGCAAACCTCATCGGCATGGATCAGAATCCGGCTGATCTGGTTGAGGAATGGCGCGAAAGGATGGCGGAGGTAGGAGTATGGGCCAACGAGCCAGTCCCGCTCTATCCCTATCCGAGCTCACCCGGTTATCGAGCGCTGTGGGGTCAACCGGATGATCAAGCGTGGGAGCGCGCCCACGAGCATTATCTGCAAGCCTTCTCGACCTTTAGCGACATTCAAGACGAGCGTCCGCAATCGCTCGCTACACTTGAGGCAGCATGCCACCCCAGTCGCTGATCCCCCGCCGCGTGCTGATGACTGCCGACGCGGTCGGAGGGGTTTGGCGCTATGCTATGGACCTCGCAGCCTCGCTGCAGACTTCGAACGTGCAGTTTCTGATTGTCGGTGTCGGCCCCCGCCCTACCGCAGCGGCACAAGCCGAATTGCGGTTCCTGGACAATGTGGAAGTCGTTTGGACCGATACGTCTCTGGACTGGATGGCTAGAGAGAAGAGGACCTGGACTCCTCAGCACTGGCCATCATGCGTTGGGCACAGAAATGGTGTCCAGACCTGCTTCACCTCAACCTACCCAGTCAGGCGGTCGGCCTCAGCGTTCGCGTTCCAATCGTGGTAACGGCGCATTCCTGTATGCCAACCTGGTGGGCAGCGATGGAGGGAACGGCGTTGCCCGCCGAGTGGCTTTGGCAGTATGAGCGGAACCGCCTGGGCTTCACCTTGGCCGACGCCATAATGGTCCCAAGCGCTAGCCATGCGGCCGCGGTCTCGGCTGTATACGGGACCCTTCAACCCCTGCGGGTGGTTCCAAATGCCACCCGATGCAAACTCTGTCAGGCAGCAAAGCAGCCATTCACGCTATCCGCCGGCCGATGGTGGGACCGAGCGAAGAACGGGATGATGCTTGACTCAGCTGCATCGCGATCACGCTACCCGGTGATGATGGCGGGCTCCTTGTCTGGACCGAATGGGGATGAGTTCCAACCGCTCCATGCACGCGCTTGTGGATCGCTTTCGGCATTGGATTTAGTGGAAATGATGCGTGTCGCAGCAGTCTTTGCCTCACCGTCGCGCTACGAACCTTTTGGCCTTGCAGTTCTGGAAGCGGCTATGGCTGGGGCTGCGCTGGTCCTCTCCGACATTCCGACATTCCGCGAACTCTGGGACGGAGCCGCAGTATTTGTTTCTGCTGATGATCCCGACGCCTGGGCGGACGCTATGGACCGAACCATCTCAGACGACGCCGAGCGGCAACGCCTCGCTGAAAGAGCCACCTCGCGTGCGCAGCGGTTCAGTCCAGCTTACCAGGCTGAAGGCGTGCTGGAGGCCTATTCGTCGGCCATGACAAGAAGCGAAAAGCGACTGGTGAGTATCGCCTGAGATGAAATTTATCCTTTACACCCACTCCCTGATATCGGATTGGAACCACGGTAACGCCCATTTCCTCCGTGGCGTGCTCACCGAGCTTCACGCCCGTGGGCACTCCACCTTGGCAATGGAGCCGGCAGACGGCTGGAGTTTTGCGCATCTGGAGGTGGAGCAAGGTCCTGGAGCGATAGCCCGGTTCGCCCGCGACTTCCCCCAATTGCAGGTCGCTCGATACGGCTCAGATTTCGACCATGAGGCTTTGATTGCTGATGCAGACTTGGTGATCGTCCATGAATGGACTGATCCAGCCCTGATCGCGCAGATCGGCTCCATGCGCCGCCGCGGCAACTTTACCCTCCTCTTTCACGATACGCATCATCGGGGCGCCTCCGACGCCGGTGCAATTTCCGACCTGCCACTGGATGATTACGATGCAGTCCTCGCTTTCGGTGAGGCCCTTCGGGAACGATATCTGGCGTCCGGCTGGGGCAGGCAAGTCTATACCTGGCACGAGGCAGCCGACATTTCACGGTTTAGACCGTTGGCCAGCTCGACGGTCCAAGGCGACCTGATATGGATCGGAAATTGGGGCGACGGAGAGCGAACTGCAGAGTTGATGGAGTATCTGATTGAACCGGTGCGGTCGCAGCAATTGAGCGGCAAGGTTCATGGGGTCCGCTACCCAACCTCGGCATTGAAGGAACTGAAAGCAGCGGGATTGCAGTTCGCTGGTTGGATAGCGAACGCCGATGTTCCGGCCGCCTTCGCGTCCCACCGAATGACGGTCCACGTCCCCCGCCAACCCTATGTCCGAAGTCTCCCCGGCATACCTACAATTCGTGTCTTTGAGGCGCTGGCCTGTGGGATTCCGCTGGTCTGTGCGCCGTGGGAGGATACCGAAGGCTTGTTCAGGCCAGGCCAAGACTATCTCGTGGCACGCAACGGCATTGAGATGGGGTGTCATCTGGCGGCGATCCGGAGCGATCCGGCGATGGCTGGAACGTTGGCGGCGGCCGGCCTCTCCGCAATTCGCTCGCGTCATACCTGCGCGCATCGCGTCGATCAGTTGCTGAGTATTCTCTCCCAGTGCGGCACCGACCGGGTACGCAAGGCGCTGACCGCCGAGATTGCCGCATGAGGATCGCGATCTACGGCTCCAGCTTACTGTCGTCGTACTGGAATGGGGCCGCTACCTATTACCGCGGGATACTCAGGGCACTCGCAGCGCACGGGCATGACATAACGTTCTTTGAGCCCGATGCGTTCGATCGTCAGCGCCACCTGGATATCCCAATGCCGTCCTGGTGCAAGGTTGTGGTCTACCAGCCTGACCCCGAGGGTGTGGCGAGGGTGCTGGAAGGGGCTGCGCTGGCCGACGTCGTTGTGAAGGCAAGCGGCGTAGGAATCAATGACGATCTTTTGCTGAGCGGCATCCTCTCCGCTTCCCGTCCGGCTGCGCTGCAAATCTTCTGGGATGTCGACGCACCTGCCACCTTGGCTGAGATGGCCGACGCTCCAGACCATCCGGTGCGGATGTCACTCCAGTTTCTGGATCTGGTGTTGACATATGGTGGTGGGGAGCCCGTTGTGTCAGCGTATCGCCATCTCGGCGCGCCGCAGTGCGTGCCGATTTACAATGCGTTGGATCCATCGTCGCATCATCCTTGTTGCGCCTTACCTGAGTTCAAGTCCGATTTGAGCTTCCTCGGCAACCGCCTCCCAGATCGCGAAGCACGTGTCGACGAGTTCTTCCTGAAGCCGGCGGCAACATTGCCGGATCAAAGGTTTCTTCTCGGCGGCTCTGGTTGGTCCGACAAACCCGTATCGCCAAATGTTACAAAACTCGGGCACGTCGCTACTGGCAGCCATAATGCGTTCAACAAGAGCGCACTGGCCGTCCTGAACATCAATCGCGACAGCATGGCGGTGACGGGCTTTTCCCCAGCCACGCGAGTGTTCGAAGCCGCGGGTGCCGGTGCTTGCCTGATGACGGATGCGTTTGCGGGGATCGAGATGTTTCTGGCGCCGGGAGAGGAGGTGCTGGTCGTGCGGGACGGTGTCGACGTTGCTGAGGCTTTGCAAGCGCTGGATCCCGCGAAGGCTCACCAGATTGGCCAGGCAGCACTGCGCCGTGTGCTGTCAGAGCACACCTACGACCGGCGCGCGGCGACTCTCGACCGGCTGCTGACGGACGCTCTGGCGGCAAAACGGGAAGTCCACGCGTGATGCGCAAGCGCTTTGATCTCGTGGTCATAGGTCTGTCCCTAAGTTCGTCCTGGGGAAACGGACACGCGACGACATACCGCGCGTTGCTTCGTGGGTTGGCGCTGCTGGGACATCGCATCCTCTTCCTTGAACGCAATGTTCCCTGGTATGGGCAGCACCGGGATCTACCCACACCAGATTTCTGCGAACTTGCGTTATACGATACGGTGGCCGAACTCCGTAGCCGATATTCCTCTGCGGTCGCTGATGCGGAGGCTGTGATCGTCGGCTCTTACGTGCCCGACGGGATCGATGTCCTGGACTGGGCGCTTGAGACTGGCCGCTCTACGGTTGCGTTCTATGACATCGACACGCCCATCACATTGGCAGCGCTGGCGAAAGGGCGCTGCGCCTATATTGCAGTTCGGCAGATACCTCGGTTGCATCTGTATCTCTCATTTACCGCGGGTCCGACGCTGGGCGAACTCTCTAGCCGGTTCGGAGCGCGCCAAGCCGCGCCGCTTTATTGCGCGGTAGATGAAACCATTTACCAGCCGCTCAGCCACGCGAGAAGATGGGATCTCGGCTACCTCGGAACCTATAGTGAAGACCGGCAAGCGACGCTGGAACGGCTTCTTATCAATGCCGCGCGTCGGCTCCCGCAGAAGCGCTTTGTGGTCGCCGGCCCACAATATCCGGCAGACGTCGACTGGCCCGGGAACGTCGAACGGATCGACCATTTGCCGCCTCAGGAGCATGCGGCATTCTACGCGGCCCAGCGATTCACGCTCAACGTCACGCGCGCAGACATGATCGCGGTCGGCTGGTCACCGAGTGTTCGGCTGTTCGAAGCAGCAGCTTGCGGAACACCGATCATCAGCGATCGATGGCCGGGTCTGACTTCGCTTTTCCCAGAGCATGACGCAATCCTTATTGCGGATAATGGCGAGTTCGTCGAAGCAGCGTTGAGCGAGCGCGATGACAAATTTCGAAAGCGCATCGCGGAGAGGGCTCTCGGCATTGTTCGCGAGCAGCATACAGGCATCGCCAGGGCGCGAACCCTGCAGGGCTACCTGGTGGATGCCGCGGCCAGACGCGCAAAGCTCGCAACTGCGCTGATGGCCACATCAGAGGAATAGTCGGTTTTGGCGGATGCTCGCGCACGAACACCGCTATGCAGACGGGATCGAATGCCATGATCGAAGCAGCCATGATTTGGAACGAACCCAACAACAAGTCCCACTGGGACCTCGAGGGTGATCCGGGCTGGCTGCAATTCGCCCGTATGGCAAAGCTTGCAGGTCAGGCTATAGCGGCCGAAGCGCCCCGTCTGACCCGCGTACTCGGCGGCATATCTCCCATCGACGCCGGGTTCATTCGCGATCTCGCCGCGTTGGGAGTGCTGGACGACGTCGATGCCGTCGCAGTGCACGGATTTCCGCTCGACTGGAATCTATGGCCTTTGAATGCGTGGCCCGAGAAGCTCAGAGAGATACAACAGGTGACAGACCTGCCGGTCTGGGTGTCTGAAGTCGGGGTTTCCAGTTTTGGCGCCGAAGAGGTTCAGGAATGGGGGCTGCGCAGGAGCGCGGAGTTGCTGCGCGGCTGCGCACCACGCATTCACTGGTACAGCCTTTATGATTTGCCGGCCGCCTGGCCGGCGACGACGCGGCATAAAGAGGCTGAGGGGTCATCGGTACTATCGGCACTTTCATATGGGGCTTCTGAACGAACATGGTCAGCCTAAGATGGCCGCTCGGGCGTTTCAGGATGTCGCACCGGCATTTGGTTTGTGCCAATGGTTCCACTTCCAGGACCCCCGCCTCGACGACGCTGTTCGGTGGATGCGCGATCTCGGCGTCACCTATCTCCGCACCGGTCTATCCTGGGCGGATTGGTTCCGCCCGGACGCCGAGGCTTGGTTCGACCGTCAGATGCGTGCGCTTGAACCCTTCGATGTCACGGTGACATTCTGCTTCACGCCGGAACATCGCGGGGTCTGGCCGCACCATTCTGCGCCGCCCTTGGTCCCCGAGGAGTTTGCGGAATTCTGCGCGGAGATGATCCGTCGTTACGCGTCTCTGCCGGTTGAATTGAGCACCGACCGGCGGCATCCTGGCTATCCCTCGCCGGTGACCCAATGACGGCGCTTCAAACTAAGGATATCGACGATTGAGCGGTATCAAGGTTGCAGTGGTGGGCGTCGGCAATTGTGCGTCGTCGCTCGTGCAAGGCGTGGAGTTCTATCGCAACGTCACGGAGGGCGAGGTGCCGGGGCTGATGCATGTCGATCTTGGCGGATACCGCATCGGCCATATTTCCTTTGTCGCCGCATTCGATGTCGCGCGTGGCAAGGTCGGACGGGACTTGGCGCGGGCGATCTTCGCTGCTCCGAATAACACCGAGCAGTTTGCCCAGGTGCCCGATACCGGCGTCACGGTGTCCCGCGGCCCGACACTGGACGGCCTTGGCAAATACCTGCGAGAGATTGTCGACGAAGATGACTCCCCGGTTGCGGATGTGGCGGCGACCCTGCGATCGGCCAGGACGGACGTTTTGGTTTCCTACCTTCCCGTCGGCGCCGACCATGCAACCCGCTACTACGCCGGGCAGGCCTTGGATGCCGGTTGCGCCTTCGTCAACTGCATCCCGAGCTTTATCGCATCCGACAATGACTGGCGAAGGAAGTTCGAGGAACGCGGAGTGCCGGTGATCGGCGACGACATCAAGTCGCAGGTGGGCGCAACCATCGTACACCGTGTGCTCGCCAATCTCTTTCGCGACCGCGGCGTTCGGGTGGACCGTACGTATCAACTGAATTTCGGCGGCAACACCGATTTCATGAACATGCTGGAGCGTGAGCGCCTCGTATCGAAGAAGATCTCGAAGACGCGTGCAGTCACGAGCCAGCTGGCCAAGGCGTTGCCCGATGCCGATGTTCATGTAGGGCCGAGCGACCACGTGCCATGGCTGACCGATCGCAAGATCGCACATATCCGTGTCGAGGGAACGACATTCGGCAATCTTCCTCTCAGTTGCGAAGTAAAGCTCGAGGTTTGGGATTCTCCTAATTCGGCGGGCGTCGTGGTGGATGCAATTCGCTGCGCCAAGTTGGCATTGGATCGCGGCCTTGGAGGGGCACTGGTCGGACCTTCAAGCTACTTCATGAAAAGCCCTCCGCAGCAATTCACCGACGAGGAGGCGCGCCTGCGGACAGAGCGCTTCATCGTCGGCGAGTAGCAGCATCACTCGGATGGCTGGCACGGTGATGCATCTCGTGCGGCATGGCTCGCACGACCTCTTGGGGAAGACACTCGTCGGCCGTGATCCGATTTCCATCAACGATTGCGGGCAGCAACAGGCGCAAGCCGTCGCGAGATTGCTGGCGCGAGAATCACTCGCAGCCATATTTTCAAGCCCGCAGCGAAGGGCGCGGGAGACCGCTCAGCCGCTTGCGCTCAGTACCGGCCTGCCGGTGGTCGTCGAGCCTCGTCTAGACGAAATCGACATGGGGGAGTGGACCGGCGCCGCATTCGACACCTTGCGCGTGGATACCCGTTGGCAAGCGTTCAACGCGTTTCGCGGTAGCACCCAGATCCCCGGCGGCGAGAGCATGCTGGAGGTACAAGCCCGTGCCGTTGGCTTCCTCCTGAGGGCACGAACCGAATTTGTTAATGCGCAGATTGCGCTAGTGAGCCACTCTGACGTGATCAAGGCAGTCCTGGTGCATTTTCTTGGCATGCCGCTCGATTTCATGCAGCGGATCGAACTCGCACCTGGCTCACGCAGCGTCATTGAATTGTTCGGGCGTGATGTATTGGTGCGCGGCGTGAACCTGCCGCCGTTTCCGTTCACACATCCTGACGGAGGTTGACGCGCGGCATCGCGGGGTACACGGGTCCATAGCCAGGGTCGGCGCGAGCCACGCGGCGGCACAGATATGTTTCCTCCTCCGGCCTTCCGACGATTTCGAAGCCCGCGCTGCGCAGCATTGCTTCAGTGCAGGCTCGGTTCGGCACCCACCAGTTGGTCTGGTCGTGGGAGTATCTGCGCTCGATGAAGTGCATCTTGGGATAGCCGGGGTCGAGAAAGACATTGGTTTCCGAGAACTCATAATCCTCGTTCAGTTCAGCGATGTCGGCTGAGCCTCTCTGCAGCGATTGAAATACCAGCAACTCCCGGACAACGTGCTCATGGATGAGGTCCAACGCCAGCAGGGGGTGACGTAAATGATAGAAGACGCCGATAAAAAATACGATGTCGAAGCGCTCCCCTAGAGCACCTACGTCGTAGGCCGACATCTGGCGAAACTCCACGTCCAGTTCCTCGACTTCGGCAGCGAAGCGGGCCTGGGCGAGGTAGGCTGGGTCGACATCGATCCCAAGCACGCGATCGGCGCCACGCCGCTTCATTTCCAAGGCAAAGAACCCACCGTTGCAGCCGATGTCCAGAACCGTTTTGCCCCTGAGGTCCTTGGGGAGACTGTCGGCATAGCGGCGAAATTTCACCTCGGGATAGTTGCCGAGGAAATGCCTGGGCGCCGTGGATACGCCCTTCAGGCGCATGTTGTGAAACCAGGGTCCCAATTCGGCCAAACGCTCGCGAACCTGTTCCGCAGTCCATTGTTCACCCATCGATGCACATGCCCTGCTTATTCCACCCCGCCTGTTGCCGCCGAAATGCTCCGAGGTCTGTCTTTCCCGGAATTCAGAAGCTCCAAACGAGGTCTGCGAAGCCCGGTTCCCGACCGCGACCGCGACCTTCCAGTGAGCCGCAACGGATAGCGGCGTTGCGACGTTCATGCACCCGATGGGTGATCTGCATGACGACTGGCTCGCTGCGATACGGCGCGCAGATTATGCGGCGGCATGGTCTATCAACGATGCAGTCCTTGCCGCGCGTGACCCTGCCGGTAGGGATGATCCGAAGATGCCCTACCATGCGCGTTGGGTTTGGGACGGCAGATGTTTCGACGGGCGCCACGTCCTGGTTCGATGCTATCATGGCCTCGGCGATACGCTACAGTTTGCCCGCTACCTACGACCCCTGCGTCGCCGCGTGGCGTCGCTCACCGTCGAGGCTCCGCCGGAGTTGCTGGGGGTGCTTTCCAGCGTCGCCGGCCCCGACCAACTGGTTGCCTTCGACCCGTCGAGACCGCTGCCGCCCGCGGAATGCGACATCGAGATCATGGAGTTGCCGCACGCGCTCCGCCTGACACCTGAAGCGGTGCCGCCACCCTATATATCGGCCGATGCGGCTCCTGTAGACCGGGACATGATCGGGTTATGCTGGGCCGGCGGGAAATGGGATCCGCAACGCGCCATTCCTGAACGCTTGATGTTGCCACTTGCATCGGATCGATGCATTGCCCTGCGTCCAGGCCCGACTTCGCTACCGGTGCTGAACCCGGGTGGATGCCCTTCCAGCGTGGCGGCAACTGCTGCAATCATCGCCGGTCTCCCGCTCGTGATTTCCGTCGATACCATGGTTGCACACCTGGTCGGAGCGATGGGGCGACCGGTCTGGCTACTGTTGAAGCATGAGGCTGATTGGCGCTGGATGCAGGGGGAGCGCTGTCCCTGGTATCCCTCGATGCGCCTGTTTCGGCAACCCGAGCCGGGCGACTGGCCCACCGTCATAGCGCAAGTTGCCAGGGAAATGACTTGCCATTCGCCGGCGTCGATCTGGCACCCGTTGCCATCGGTTAAGTGTACATCGTGACCAACCCAAAATTAGGATCGCCGCCGCGCAACCGATCGGCGGGATTGGGCTTTCCTGGCCATGACCGATACCCCGACATTGCCGCCGCCGCAGCCGCACACCTTGAGCACATCGCTTCGGCGCAACATTGCCGCCTTGCAGGATCGTCGGCAGCAGGAGGCCAAGGCGGCGACATCCGAGGAGAAGGTCGCCGACGCCATCACCGGTTTTACCGGCAGCATGCCATTCGTCTACCTGCATCTGGTTATCTACGGCGCCTGGATCCTACTGAATGCCGGCATCATTCCCGGGACCGGCAAGTTCGACCCATCCTTCGTGATTCTTGCGATGGTTGCCTCAGTGGAAGCGATCTTCCTCTCCACCTTCGTGTTGATCAGCCAGAACCGCACCGCCGCCGCGGCCGACAAGCGAGCCGATCTCGATCTGCAAATCAATCTGCTGGCCGAACACGAACTGACCAGGCTCACCCGGATTGTCGCAGCCATTGCGGCGCGGCTGGACATCGCGATCGAGCAGGATTCGGAGATTCAGGAAATCAGCCGCGACGTGGCGCCAGAGGCGGTGTTGGATGAGTTGGAGGCCCGGCAACAACAAACCGGCTGAGCAGCTTACCGTGTTCGAACGGTGCCTCCGGGCCTGTCAATAATGGAAATCTGCAGCCTTGCTCAGTGACTCCTTGCTGCTGCCTGGGAGCACGATGCTGTAGGTCACCGTCCTGTCCGCGGTGGCAGCCGCCGTCGGGAGTGCCGCCGAGGAGGTTGCGGTCGACCCTGCGGCACCGGGCACCGGTGCCACTGCCGCCGGAGTGGGCGTCGCGGCCCTATTCTGACGGCTTTCCTCGAATTTCAGCTGCTCGAACGGAATGGACACCAATTTGCTTCCGATACCCAGGAAGCCACCCACGGAAACGACCGCATCCGTGACCTTGCCGCCGTCGTCGATGAGAAAGTCGTCGACGGATCCGACCATCTGGCCGCTCTCATTATAGACGTTGGCGCCGACCAGCTTGCTTGCGCGCCACTTGCCGTTCGACCTCAGCAGCGTGCCGGTTGGCCTGGTCGTGGCTGGCGCCGGGGCGACGGCGCACCCGGGTCCGAACGGGTGGTCGTCTGAGCAAAGGCGTTGGTTGCAACTGCGGCCAACAGACCGGCGCAGGCAATGCGGGCGAGCATGGTTCTCATCGTGCCCTCCACTTTCGGCCGTCCGAACGCGCTGCCTGGATGCCGGTTCCGGAGCTTTCCCGACGATCGCAGACGACTGCTCGTGCGGCTTCTCGCCTGATGGTTTGGGGCTTGCCGCGGCCCTGGGTGCCGGCGCGGATCACGGCCATTGCCGCGGGGGGACGACAGGGTCTGAAGAGAGATTTCGGTGGGTATGCGCCTGGGAGGCCGCCTCGGCTCCGTCACTCAGGAGCGGTATTCAGCAGTCGCATCATTTCAGCTGGCGTCCCGTACGAGATTCGAACTCGTGTTACCGCCGTGAAAGGGCGGTGTCCTGGGCCTCTAGACGAACGGGACCAGAGCCGTGCGCTGGGTAGCGGAGGTGGTCTCCAGGGTCAAGCCGGGTGCGACCCGGTTCACGCCGTGGCGACGTCGGTGATGATGAAGCTGGCCGAGACCGTGCCGTTCCATTCTTCAGCCCGAAGGTGGCCGGCCAGATGCAGGGCGGCGTTGTCGCGGGCCAGCAGGGCCGCCGCGACCGGGCCCTCCTTGGCGCGGAACATCACCGATTTCAGGCGGCCACCGCCCTCGCCCTCGATGAGGGCGCGGATGGTGGCGGATTCCTTGCCGACCCGATCTGCCCGCACCACCCGCGCGCGGGGCAGGATCAGCACCGGTTCGTCGTTGCCGTTGCCGAAGGGGGACAGGCGGGCGAGGTGCTGGGCCAGTTCGGTGGTGCAGCCCGGCACTGCCAAGGTGCCCTCCACCGCAAGATCGGCGGCCGAGGGGCGGCTTTTGGCATCGGCCAGGCGCTGGTCCAGGAAGGCGTGAAACTCCGGCAGCTTCGCCGCGTCGAGCGAGAAGCCGGCGGCCATGGCGTGGCCGCCACCGGTTCGCAGCAGCCCTAGTTGGCGCGCCGCGATGATCGCGCCGCCGAGGTCGATGCCCGCCACGGACCGGCCCGAACCTTTGGCCACGCCGTCGGCGACGCCCGCCACCAAGGCCGGGCGGTTGAACTTCTCCTTGATCCGGCCGGCCACGATCCCGACCACGCCCGGATGCCATTGGGCGCCGTGCACCAGCACCACGGCATGTCCGGCCGCGAGTTGTTCGGCCGCCGACTGCAGCGCCTCGTCCAGCATCGATGCCTCGACCTGCTGGCGCTGCCGGTTCACCGCGTCGAGCGTCGCCGCCAGGCCTCGCGCCTCGTCGGCGTCGTCGCACAGCAGCAGGCGCAGGCCCAGGTCCGCCTCGCTGATCCGCCCGCCGGCGTTGATGCGCGGGCCGAGCGCGAACCCCAGGGTCATGGCGGTCGGGCGGGCATGGGCTTGGGCCACCTCCAGCAGGGCAGCGATGCCCGGCCGGTCCCGGCGTCCCATCACCTTCAGCCCCTGGGCGACCAGTGCCCGGTTCAGGCCGGTCAGCGGCATCACGTCGCAGATCGTCGCCAGCGCCACGAGGTCGAGCAGGCGCAGCAGATCGGGTTCGGCGCGGCCGGCGAAGAAGCCGCGTTTGCGCAGCGCCCGTACCGTGGCGATGGCGGTGAGGAAGGCGACCGCGGTGGCGCACAGCATGCCGAGGCCCGAGCGGCAATCGAGGCGGTTGGGATTGACCGTGGCCAGGATCGCCGGCGGCAGCCCCTCGGCCTTGTGGTGATCCAGCACGACGATGTCGGCGCGCCCGTGGATGCTGGCCAGGATGTCGCTGGCCGCGGTGCCGCAATCGACGCAGACGATCAGGCTTGCCCCGCGCGCCACCAGGGCAGCGAGGGCCGTGGCATTGGGGCCGTAGCCCTCGGCCAGGCGGTCCGGCACGTAGGACAGCACAGTGCAGCCGAGTTCGCGCAGCACGCCGGCCATCAGGGCGCCGCTGCAGGCGCCGTCCACGTCGTAGTCGCCGAACACCGCCACGGTCTCGCCCCGACGCACTGCGGCGGCCAGGCGCTCGGCGGCCGCGTCCATGTCGGCCATCACGCTGGGGTCGGGCAGCAGGGCGCGCAGGGTCGGCTGCAGGAAGTCGGCGGCGGCATCGATGCCGATGCCGCGCACCGACAGCAGCCGGCCGAGGATTTCGGGCACTCCGAGCCGTTGGGCGATTGCCAGCCCGACCCGCTCCTCCGCGTCGCGCCAGATCCAGCGCCGGCCGCTCAGGCTGCTGGCAACGCCCAGGACGGGTTCATTCAGTGCCGGCTCGTCCAGAACGGCGCCCAGGCTCAATTCTGGGTCCAGGTCTTGGTCGCGAAGTTATGGTGCGCCTCGACATAGCGCACGGTCCCGGACTTGCTGCGCATCACCACGGAATGGGTGACGGCACCGTTGCCGAAACGGCGGACGCCGCGCAGCATAGCGCCGCTGGTGACGCCGGTTGCGGCGAACATCACCGGTCCGCGGGCCATTTCGTCGACGGCGTAGATGCGGTTCGGATCGGTGACGCCCATCTCCCGCGCTCGGGCGATCTGGCCGTCGTCCTCGAACAGCAGCCGCCCCTGCATCTGGCCGCCGATGCAGCGCAGGGCCGCCGCCGCCAGCACGCCTTCGGGCGCGCCGCCGGAGCCCAGGAAGATGTCGACGCCGCTGTCGGGCTGGGCCGTCGCCATCACGCCGGCGACATCGCCGTCGCTCAGCAGCATGATACGGGCGCCCGCCTCGCGGCAGCCGGCGATCAGTTCCTTGTGCCGGTCACGGTCCAGCATGCAGGCCACCAGGTCGGAGACGTCGCATTTCTTGGCCCGTGCCAGATTGCGCAGGTTCTCGCCGACCTTGGCGTCGATGTTGACCACCCCCGGAGGCAGGCCGCCGCCGACCGCGATCTTGTCCATGTAGATGTCCGGCGCATGCAGGAAGTTGCCGTGCTCGGCCAGCGCCACCACGGCCAGCGCGTTCGGCCCGCCCTTGGCGGTGAGGGTGGTGCCCTCCAGCGGGTCGACGGCAATGTCCATGGCCGGGCCGCCGGCGCCGACGCGCTCGCCGATGAACAGCATCGGCGCCTCGTCCATCTCGCCCTCGCCGATCACCACGGTGCCGGAGATCGCCACCTGGTCGAAGGCCCGGCGCATCGCCTCGACGGCGGCGCCATCCGCCTCGTTCTTCTTGCCCAGGCCCATCCAGCGGCTGGCGGCCAGGGCCGCGGCTTCCGTGACGCGCACCAGTTCCAGGGCCAGGTTGCGGTCGGTGACCTGGTGCGGGGACGACTTGTCGGGTGCTGCTGTGTCCATGGCGGGGTCTCCTACTCCGGTTCGATGCGGATCATGGTCGGTTCTTCCAGCACGGCGTCCAGCGCCGCGATCCGAACCAGGGCGGCGCGCATCGCGGCCTCCCCGGTCTCGTGCGTCACCAGCACCACCGGCACCGCCTCACCGGGGCTGCGGCCCCGTTGCAGCATGCTCTCCAACGATACGCCGGCGTCACGCAGCGCCGCGGTCACATCGGCGATGACCCCCGGCCGGTCGACCACCATCAGCCGGAGGTAGTATGCGCCGTGATGCGCCGAGATCGGCAGGGAGGGCGCGTGGGAGAGCTTGTCCGAAGCAGCGCCCCAAACCGGGGTGGAGCGCCCGCGGGCGAGGTCGATGAGGTCGGCCACCACCGCCGAGGCAGTCGGGCCGGCGCCGGCGCCGCGGCCCTCCAGCATGACGCGTCCGACAAAGTCGCCCTCCGCCACCACAGCGTTGAACACTCCGTCGACCCGCGCGATTGGGGCGGATTGCGGCACCATACAGGGATGCACCCGCGCCTCGATCCCGGCCTCGGTCTGGCGGGCGATGCCCAGCAGCTTGATGCGGTAGCCGAGTTCGCCGGCGAAGGCGATGTCGAGCGCCGATACATGGCGGATACCCTCGACATGGACCGAGCCGAACTCCACCGGGCGGTTGAACGCCAGCGCCGCCAGGATGGCCAGCTTATGCGCGGCGTCGATGCCGTCCACGTCGAAGGCCGGATCAGCCTCGGCGTAGCCCAGCTTCTGCGCATCCTGCAGCACCTCGGCGAATTCCAGGCCACGCTCGCGCATCACCGTCAGGATGTAGTTGCAGGTGCCGTTCAGGATGCCAGTGACCCGGGCGATGCGGTTGCCGGCCAGGCCCTCGCGCAACGCCTTGATGGCTGGGATGCCGCCGGCCACCGCCGCCTCGAACGCCAGGCCGACGCCATGCTCCTCGGCCTGCTGCGCCAGCACGGCGCCGTGCACCGCCAGCAGCGCCTTGTTGGCGGTGACCACCGGCTTGCCGGCCGCCAGCGCCGCCTGCACCAGGGCCCGCGCCGGGCCGTCGGAGCCGCCGATCACCTCCACCACCACATCGACTGCGGAGTCCCCAGCCATCGCCACCGGATCGTCGTACCAGCGCAGGCCGGCGATCGAGAACCCACGGTCGCGGTTGCGGTCACGCGCCGAAACCGCGGTCACCGCGATTGGCCGCCCGGCCCGCGCCGAAATCAGCTCCGCGTTCTGGCGCAGCATGGTGACGACGCCGGCGCCGACGGTGCCGAGGCCGGCCACCGCGACCGAAAGGGGTTTGGTCACGCGCTTGCCCCGGTCAACGCCGGTTCCGCCGGTGATACATTATCATTCTGGAGGAAGCCCTTGATATTACGCAATGCCTGCCGGAGCCGATGGTTGTTCTCGACCAGCGCGATGCGGACAAAGCCTTCACCGTGCTCGCCGAAGCCGATCCCCGGGGCCACCGCCACCTTGGCCCGCGCCAGCAGCAGCTTGCTGAACTCGACGCTGCCGAGATGGGCGAAGCGGTCCGGGATCGGTGCCCACGCGAACATCGAGCCGTCGGGGCTGGGCACCTCCCATCCGGCGGCCTTCAGGCCCGGGATCAGCACGTCGCGCCGCTCCCGATACAGCTCGCGCATTTCCTGCACGCAGTCCTGCGGCCCGGTCAGCGCGGTCGCGGCGGCCACCTGGATCGGGGTGAACGCGCCGTAGTCCAGATAGGATTTCATCCGCGTCAGGGCATTGATCAACCGCGGATTGCCGGCGGCGAACCCCATCCGCCAGCCCGGCATGGAATAGGTCTTGGACAGGCTGGTGAACTCGACGGCGATGTCCTTGGCGCCCTCCACCTGCAGGATCGACGGCGGCGGGGTAGTGCCGAAATAGATCTCGGAATAGGCGAGATCGGACATGATCCAGATGTCGTTGCGCCGCGCGAAGGCGACCAGGTCCTTGTAGAACGCGAGGTCTGCCAGATAAGCCGTTGGATTGGAGGGAAAATTCACGATCAGCGCCGTCGGCTTCGGCACCGAATGCCGCACCGCGCGGTCCAGCGCCTCCAGCATCGCGTCGTCGGGCGTCGCCGGCACGCTGCGCACCGAGGCGCCGGCGATGATGAAGCCGAACTGGTGGATCGGGTAGGACGGGTTCGGCACCAGGATGGTGTCGCCCGGGCTGGTGATCGCCGCCGCCAGGTTGGCCAGCCCCTCCTTGGAGCCGAGGGTCGCGATCACCTCGCGCTCGGCGTCGAGCTTCACCCCGAACCGGCGGTCGTAATAGGTCGCCAGCGCGCGACGCAGCCCCGGAATGCCCTTGCTCATGGAGTAACGGTGGCTGCGCGGGTCCTGCACCGTCTCGATCAGCTTGGCCACGATATGCGCGGGCGTCGGGCTGTCCGGATTGCCCATGCCGAGGTCGATGATGTCCTCGCCGACCGAGCGCGCCGCCGCCTTCGCCGCGTTGACCTCGGCGAACACATAGGGCGGCAGGCGGCGGATACGGTGGAATTCGTCGGCCATGGCGATGGGTCCAAGATGCGGGGCTGGAAAAGCTTGCCGGAGAAACACGGAGCCGGAGGATACAGAGACAGGATCGGCGCGAGTCGTGGGAAGGCGCGGGTCGGGTCGCGGGAGCGGCCAGGCTCAGTTGGCGATGCGGGCAACGCCGCCGCGCCCCTCGGCTTCGGCGGCGATTCGCAACGACGCCATCGGCACGCCGGCGGCCTGCAACGCCCCTGAAATCGCCTGCGCCCGCTGCCAGGCCAGCGGCATGGCCGCCACCTGCGCCGCCGCGTCGGGGCCGGTGGCGTCGCCGTAGCCGATCACCGCGATGGCTGCACCTGCCCGCGACAGGGCGAGCGCCTTCAGCGGCGCCTGCGCCTGCGGTTGAAGCTGCGCCGACCCGGCGGCGAACGGCACCGCGACCGGGCCGCCCGGAGCCGCCGGCGGCACCACGGCGGCCGGTGGCGTCGGTACCGGGGGCGTCGGCACCACCGTCGCCGGCACGCCGGCCAGGGACGGCGGCGCGGGCGGCGCCGCCGGGATCGCCGGCATCGGTCCGGCTTCCACCGCGGGGACCGACGGATCGGGCGGCGGCAATGTCGAGGCCTGCACGCTGGCGACCGGCGCGCGCCGGGGCGGCACCACGGGCGCCTCCGCCGCCGGCTGGGCGCCGGGCGGCAAGGGAGGCGCCGATGCGGCCTGCAGGGATGCGCTCATGGTGGAGGGGGCGGCGGGCGGCGTCACCGGGCGTTGCGCCGCGGGAATTCCCACCGGCGCCAGTGAGGCGCCGTACTGGGCGTTGGCGCGGTCGGCGATCAGCGCATTGGCGATCCGCCCCCGCGCGGCCGCGTCCGTCACCTGCGGCTTGGTCGGCACGGTGGAAAGATTCGGATACGGATCTTCCGAGTTCGGCGGCGGCGGCCGTTCATCGGCGATCCGGCCCCCCTCCAGGTCGTGCCACCAGTTGATCGGGTTGGCCGAATCGGCCGAGCACGCCGCCAGCAGCGGCAGCCCCAGCAACAGCAGCGCCGCGTGGCCAGCATGGCCGCCCCGCAGCCTGCCCGGCATCCGCGTCTTCTCTTGAACCTCCGCCATCACCCCTGTAACACCTGCCGCACTTCCAGTTGACATGGTCGGTTCCGCCCCGGTTGCGCTGCGCCCGAGCCGATAGCCAGGCGCGCGGCAGATGTAGCAGCCGGTGGCCACCGACGGAAAGGACGCCCAGCATGGCCGACCCGAAGACCCCGGCAGAGGGTCCCGCCGCCGACCACCCCAGTTTCCAGATGCCCGATGCCCGTCCATATCGGACGTTCCATGGCCGACATCGCGGAGCGGTCGCAGCGCATCGTCGGCGAGTGGCTGAAGCGCCAGTCCGAGAGCGGCATGCCGCCCAGCGACCCGCTGAACATCGGCCGCGCCTTCATGGAGATGACCACGCGCCTGATGGCCAACCCGGCCAAGCTGATCCAGGCGCAGATGGGCTTCTGGCAGGACTACATGTCGCTCTGGCAGAACACCGCCCGCCGCATGATGGGGGTCGATTCAACCCCGGTGATCCAGGCCGACCCGAAGGACCGGCGCTTCCGCGACGACGCCTGGAAGGACAGCGAGGTGTTCGACTTCATCAAGCAGTCCTACCTGCTGTCCGCCCGCTACGTGCAGGACGTGGTCACCCATGTCGACGGCCTCGACGCGCAGACGGCGCAGAAGGTGGATTTCTACGCCCGCCAGTTCATCGATGCGATGAGCCCGAGCAACTTCCTGCTGACCAACCCCGAGGTGCTGCGCAAGACCGCCGAGACCGGCGGCGAGAACCTGATAAAGGGCCTCAACAACCTGCTCAGCGACCTCGAGCGCGGCAAGGGCGACCTGCGCATCAAGATGACCGACATGGACGCGTTCCGGGTCGGCGAGAACATCGCGGTCACGCCCGGGCAAGGTGGTCTATCAGAACGACCTGATGCAGCTGATCCAGTACACGCCGACCACCGACAAGGTGCTGAAGCGGCCGCTGCTGATCGTGCCGCCCTGGATCAACAAATTCTACATCCTCGACCTGCGGCCGCGAGAACAGCTTCGTCCGCTGGGCGGTCGAGCAGGGCCACACCGTCTTCATGGTGTCCTGGGTCAACCCCGACGAGAAGCTGTCGGAGAAAAGCTTCGAGGACTACATGCTGGAGGGCATCCTCGCCGCCCTCGACGCGATCGAGGCGGCCACCGGCGAGCGCGAGATCAACGCCATCGGCTATTGCCTCGGCGGCACGCTGCTGGCCTCGACGCTTGCCTACATGGCGGCGCACGGCGACGACCGCATCAAGTCCGCGACGTTCTTCGTGACCCTGATGGATTTCCGCGAATCGGGCGAGCTCAACGTCTTCATCGACGAAGAGCAGATAAAGATGCTCGAGGAGAAGATGAACAAGCGCGGCTACCTCGAAGGCAGCGAGATGGCCACCACCTTCAACATGCTGCGCGCCAACGACCTGATCTGGTCGTTCGTGGTGAACAACTACCTGCTCGGCAACGACCCCTTCCCGTTCGACCTGCTGTACTGGAACGCCGACTGCACCCGGATGCCGGCGAAGATGCATTCCTTCTACCTGCGCAACATGTACCAGGAGAACAGGCTGGCCGAACCGGGCGGCATCTCGCTCGCCGGCACGCCGATCGACCTCACCAAGGTCAAGGTGCCGGCCTATTTCCTGTCGACCCGCGAAGACCACATCGCGCCGTGGCGCGCCACCTATCGCGGCACCCATCTGCTGTCCGGCAAGAACCGCTTCGTGCTCGCGGCGTCGGGGCACATCGCCGGCGTGGTCAACCCGCCGGAGGGCGGCAAGTACAGCCACTGGATCAACCCGGAACTGCCGGAAGATCCCGAGGCCTGGTTCGCCGGCGCCACCGAAATCGCCGGCAGCTGGTGGCCGGACTGGCAGCGCTGGATCACCGCCATCGACAAGCGCCAGGTGAAGGCGCGCATCCCGGGCGAAGGCAAGCTGAAGGCGATCGAGGACGCTCCGGGCAGCTATGTCAAAGTGCTGCTGACCTAGCGCGCAGGCATGCGCCGAACCTTCAAACCCCTGGCGCACGCTGCGCGTTCTCTGCTCGGCATCAACGGCCTTTTCGAGACGAACAGGCGGATCGAGGAGAAGCTCGATGCGCTGAGCCGACCGCCCGAGCCGCCGCCGCCCGTCACCAAGATGGAGGCCGTCGCCGAGTTGTTGCGGCAGGCCGATCTCACTTATTCCGGTCTCACCGGCGATCCGCCGCCGGTCGCGACACCGGCCGTGCATGGGGGTGGCTCGCGCCTGTGCCGGCAGGGCGACTTCGCCACCGACGCATTCCGCTATTGGATCGGACGCACCGGCTGGCCGCTGTCGATGCACCGCAAGCTGTGGGAATGGTTCTTCGTCGCCGATGCGCTGTGGGCGCGCGGCATGTTGCGGCCCGGCAGCCGCGGCCTCGGCTTTGGGGTGGGACAGGAACCATTGACGGCGCTGTTCGCGGCGCATGACTGCACCATCGTTGCCACCGACCTCGATCCTGCCAGCCCGGCGGTGGCCGAAGATGGCTGGATCGTCACGCAACAGCATGCCAGCGAAATTTCCGCCCTCGACTATCCGGCCATCTGTCCCTCCGAAAAGCTGCGGCAGCGGGTCAGCTTTCAGCCCGTGGACATGAACCTTATCGCGCCGGGACTGACCGGCTTCGACTTCGCTTGGTCCGCCTGCTGCTTCGAGCATCTGGGCAGCTTGCGGAACGGCATCGACTTCGTCGTGAACGCGATGGCTTGCCTGCGCCCCGGCGGCATCGCGGTGCATACCACCGAGTTCAACCTCGGCTCCAACACCGACACGGTGGAGACGACGGCGCTGAGCCTCTACCGGCGCCGCGACATCGAGGAACTGGTGTCCAGGCTGGAGGACGAAGGCCATGCGGTCGAACCGATCGATTGGAACCGCGGCCGCGGCATCGCCGACGGGTATGTCGACCTGCCGCCGTACAACGCACCGATGCATCTGCGCCTCAGGCTGGCCGAGTTCGACTGCACCTCGATCGGCCTGATCGTCCACGCCAAGGCCTGATCCGCGGCGACGGATCAGTCGCCCGGCCGCAGCATGCGACCGCCGGCCGCCACGCAGAGCAGCCCTGCCGCCACCACCAGCAATGCGCCAGCCAGGCTGGTGGCGTGGGCGATGAACCCGATCGCCGCGGGCCCTGCCAGGATGCCGGCATAGCCCAGCGTGGTGACCGCCGGCACCGCCAGGTGCTCCGGCATCACGGTCTGCCGCCCGATCGCCGTGTACAGCACCGGCACGATGTTGGAGCAGCCGGCGCCGACGAGGGCGAACCCCAGGATGCCCGCCGGCCAGCCCGGCACCAGCGTCGCCACCGCCAGCCCCAGCGCCGCGACCACGCCGCCAGCCGTGATCATTCGCTTGCCGCCGAACCGCCGCGTGAGCAGGTCGCCGGTCAGGCGGCCGACAGTCATGGTCACGGAGAACGCGGCATAGCCCAGGCCGGCATAGGCCGGGGACATGCCGCGGTCGGCGCTGAGGAAAACCGCACTCCAGTCCAGCGTCGCCCCCTCGGCAAGGAACGCGATGAAGCACAGGCCGCCGATGAACAGCACGACGCCGTGCGGAACCGCGAACGCCGGCCCCCCGCGGTCGCCGCCGGATGCCAGCGAGCCGGGCGCCGCCGCGACCACCGCCACGACGATGCCGGCTACGACGCAGATCGTTGCGGCGAGCGGCGATACCCCGGCGCCAAGCAGGGCGCTGACGCCGCCGGCGCCCGCGATGCCGCCGACGCTGAACATGCCGTGGAATCCCGACATCATCGGCCGGCCGCTGTCGCGCTCGACGATGATCGCCTGGATGTTGATGACGCAATCGACCGAGCCGATGCCGGCGCCGAACAGCGCCAGCACCGGCGCCAGCAGCATCGGGCTGGACAGCGTCGCCAGCAACGGCAGGGTGAGGCAAAGCAGCGCCGCCGCCGCGATCAGCACCCGGCGGCAGCCGAACCGAGCCGCCAGCGCGCCGGCCAGCGGCATGGCGGCGATCGAGCCCCCACCGAGGCACAGCAGCAGCAGCCCCAGCCCGCCCTCCCCCAACCCGGCGCGCAGCTTGACGAACGGCACCAGCGGCGCCCATGCCGCCATCGCGAAGCCGGCGATGAAGAAGGCGATGCGGGTGGCGGATTGCTGCTGCCTGCCCCGGCCGGCAAGCGCTGCGGGAAATGCCGATGTCATGCAATTGTCTTCGTGTCGTTGAATTGCGCCGCGGTCTTGCAGTTATCCATCCCCGACCGCAACCCGCGCGCGGGACAGGGCGGATCGGCGTTGACCTGCATCATGCCGCAACGCAGCATGGACGTGTTAAAGTACGGCGGTGCGGCCTTTGCCGTCGACAGGGACAACGCGATGACCGCAGACCGTTCGCACGACAAATACGACCGCGTCGTCGCCTATGCCCGCACCCTGCCGGCGGTGCCGACCGCAATCGTCCATCCGTGCGATGAAGTCTCGCTGCAATCCGCGGTCGAGGCGGCGCGGATCGGCCTGATCGCGCCGACGCTGGTCGGTCCCGTGGCCAAGGTGCGCAGCGCGGCGGCGAAGGCCGGGCTCGACATCGCGGGCTTCGAACTGATCGACGCGGCGCACAGCCACGACGCGGCGGCGCGCGCGGTTGTACTGGTGCGCGAGGGCCGGGTGGAGGCGCTGATGAAAGGCAGCCTGCATACCGATGAATTGATCGCCGCCGTGGTCGCGCGCGAGACAGGGATCCGAACCGAGCGGCGTATCAGCCATTGCTTCGTCATGGACGTGCCCGGCCATCGCGACGCGCTGATCATCACCGACGCCGCCATCAACATCGCGCCGACACTGGAGGAGAAGGTCGATATCGTGCAGAACGCGATCGACCTCGCGCATGCGATGCAGTTCGCCGAGGTGCGCGTGGCCATCCTCAGCGCCATGGAGACGGTGAATCCCAAGGTACCCTCGACCGTGGAAGCGGCGGCCTTGTGCAAGATGGCCGATCGCGGCCAGATCACCGGCGCGGTGCTGGATGGGCCGCTGGCGCTCGACAACGCCATCAGCCGCGAGGCCGCAGAGATCAAGCATATCGTATCCGCGGTCGCCGGCCGCGCCAACGTGCTGGTGGTGCCGGACCTCGAAGCCGGCAACATGCTGGCCAAGAGCCTTTCCTTCCTGGCCGGCGCCGATGCTGCCGGGATCGTGCTGGGCGCGCGAGTGCCGATCATCCTCACCAGCCGGGCAGATTCGCTGCTCACCCGCCTCGCCTCCTGCGCCGTGGCCTCGCTGGTCGCCGCCGCGCGGCGCGCCCGGGCCGTCGCTTCCGTTACGTAAAGGATACCAATTGCCGCAACCCATCAAGCCGGTGCTCGAGGGCCAGAAGGCCCTGGTCGTCGGCGTCGCCAACGAGCATTCGATCGCCTATGGCTGTGCCCGCGCGTTCAGGACCGCCGGGGCGGACCTGGCGATCACCTGGCTCAACGACAAGGCGCGGCCGCATGTCGAGCCGCTGGCGAAGGAGCTGGAAGCATCCATCATGTCTCCGCTCGATGTCTCGGCCGCGGGACAGATGGAGGCCGTGTTCGACCAGGTCCGCACCCAATGGGGCCGGCTCGACATTCTGGTGCACTCGATCGCCTTCGCGCCGAAGCAGGATCTGGATGGCGGCCTGCTGAATTGTTCGGCGGCGGGGTTTGCGCAGGCGATGGATGTGTCCTGCCACTCGTTCATCCGGATGGCGAAGCTGGCGGCGCCGCTGATGACCAACGGCGGCACGATGTTCGCGATGAGCTACGAAGGCGCCAACAAGGTGGTTCCGAACTACAATGTGATGGGACCGGTGAAGGCGGCGCTCGAGGCCGCGTGCCGGTATCTGGCCTACGAAATGGGACCGCGCGGCATCCGGGTGCACGCGATCTCGCCCGGGCCGCTGCGGACGCGGGCGGCGTCCGGGTTGAAGGATTTCGAGCAGCTGCTGCATGAGGCGGCGCGCAAGGCGCCGGTCGGCGAACCGGTCGACATCATGGATGTCGGCTATACCTGCGCCTTCCTCGCCACCGACTTCGCGCGGCGCGTCACCGGGGGCACCGTCTATGTCGACGGCGGCGCCCATATCGTCGCATGAGCACGCCCGGGGCCGATTGCATCGCGGTGCTGAATGCCGGGTCGTCCAGCATCAAGTTCGCCCTTTACGATGCCGGCGACGAGGGGCTGCTGTTGCATGGCCAGATCGAAAACCTCGGCGACGCGCCGCACCTGATGCTGCGCGACGCAGCCGGCAAGACGGTGTCGGAGCATCGCTGGAATGCCGGCGAACTCGACTACGACGCGGCGGTCGGCGAAATCCTGCGCATCACCGGTGCCGCGCTGGGCGATCGTAAGATGGCGGCTGTCGGGCACCGCGTGGTGCATGGCGGCATGAAGTTCGTGGCCCCGGTTCGGGTCGATGACGGCGTGCTCGCCGAACTGCAAAAGCTGGTGCCGCTGGCACCGTTGCACCAGCCGCACAACCTGGCGCCGATCCGCGCCATCATGAAGCAATCGCCCGGCCTGCCGCAGGTCGCCTGCTTCGACACCGCCTTCCATCATGGCCAGGCGGCGGTGGTGCGCGAGTTCGCCATCCCCCGCGCGCTGCAGTCGGAAGGAGTGCGCCGCTACGGCTTCCACGGCCTGTCCTACGAATACATCACCGGCGAACTGCCGCGCATCGCCCCCGACATCGCCCGCTCGAAACTGGTGATCGCGCATCTCGGCAACGGCGCCAGCCTGTGCGCGGTGCATGAGGGCCGCAGCATCGCCAGCACCATGGGCTTCACCGCGGTGGACGGCCTGGTGATGGGCACCCGCTGCGGCACCATCGATCCCGGCGTGCTGGTCTACATGATGGACGAGCACAAGCTCGATGCGCGTGGGATCGAGGACCTGATCTACCGCCGCTCTGGGCTGCTCGGCGTGTCCGGAATCTCCTCCGACATGCGGACGCTGCGGGAGTCGAAGGCGCCGGAAGCCGCGGAGGCGATCGCGCTGTTCACCCACCGGATCATCCGCGAGATCGGCTCGCTGGCGGCGGCGATGGGCGGCCTCGACGGGTTGGTGTTCACCGCCGGCATCGGCGAGCACGACGCCGCCACCCGCGCCGAGGTCGCGGCCGGCTGCGCCTGGCTCGGGCTGACGCTCGATCCCGCGCGAAACGCGAAAGGCGATGGCCGCATCAGCAACGACGGCGCGCGGGTGCAGGCCTGGGTGATCCCGACCGACGAGGAACGCATGATCGCCCGCCACACCGGCGAGGTACTTGGGCCTACTTGATCGGCACGATTCCGGGGAGTGCCCGCATGCGCGCGATCCAGGCGGAAATCCCGGGCCAGCGGGCAAGGTCGAAGCCGCCTTCGTCGGCGACATGGGTGTAGGCGAACAACGCGATGTCGGCGATCGTGGGGCCGGCGTCCGTCAGCCAGTCATGCTCGGACAGGCGGCGTTCCATGACATCGAGCGCGCGGCCCCCGGCCTCCTGGCATTGCGCCAGCCGCACCGCCTGCTGCTCGCCCTGGCGTAGATAGGTGAAGATGTTGCGGGCGACGGCGATGGTCGGCTCGTGGCTGTACTGCTCGAAGAACAGCCATTGGAACACCCGCGTGCGGGGCAGCCCGGGCGGCGGCAACCAGGGCGTGCCCTCGGCGAAATGCGCCAGGATGGCGTCGCTCTCGGTCAGGATGGTGCCGTCGTCCAGTTCCACCACCGGGATCTTGCCGACCGGGTTCATCGCCAGGAACTCAGGCGTGCGTCGTCTGGCCCGGCGTTCGAATCGACCTCGATCCAGTCATATCCGTGGCCGGTGAGACGCAGGATCTGCGCGACCTTCCAGCAATTGCCGGACATTGCCAAACCGTAGACCTTCATCGTCGCCCTCCCCTGTTCGCGCGCAGCATGAACGATATTCGCGTGCGCCCGATTCGCCCTGTAAGCTTGTCCGCCATGCATGATCCGATCACCGAGGAACTGTTCCGCAACGCCATTGTCGCCATCGGCGACGAGATGGCGCTGACCATCTATCGCGCCGCCTATTCCGGCGTGCTGAAGAACATCATGGACTACAGCACCGCCGTCTGCGACGCGCAGGGCCGGCTGGTGGCGCAGGGGCTGAGCCTGCCCGGGCATCTCTGCTCGATCCCGGTGGCGCTGCAATCCTGCCTGCGCCATTTCGGCGACGACATCGCCGAGGGCGACATCCTGACGATGAACGACCCCTATGACGGCGGCATGCATCTGCCGGACATCTTCGTGTTCCGGCCGATCTTTTCGGATCAGCGCATCGATCGCCTGGGCGGCGACGATCTGCCACCACACCGATGTCGGCGGCCGGGTGCCCGGGTCCAACGCGTCCGACAGCACCGAGATCTATGCCGAGGGCCTGCGCATCCCGCCGCTGAAGCTGCACGAGCGCGGGGTGCCGAACGCGACGCTGATCCGCATCATCGAGCGCAATGTCCGCCTGCCCGGCCGCGTCATGGGCGACCTGCGCGCGCAACTCGCCGCCTGCGACATCGCCGCACGAGGGATGGCCGACCTGTTGGCGCAGCACGGCGCCGAGGGCGTGGTCGCGCTGATGAACGCCGCGATGGACCACAGCGAGCGCCTGACCCGGCATTGCCTGGCCGAATTGCCCGACGGCGAGGCGACGTTCACCGACTGGATCGACGACGACCAGATCGACGCCGGGGTGCCGATCAAGCTGGTCTGCACCGTACGCAAATCCGGCGAGCGCATGGTGTTCGACTGGACCGGCTCCAACCCGCAGGTCAAAGGCGCCATCAACAACACCTGGAGCTACACCGCCGCCGCCTCGTTCACCGCGGCGAAGTCGGTGCTGTCGGTGAACATGGCGAACAACGATGGCGTGTTCCGCTGCATCGATGTGATCGCACCCGCCCGGGACCGTCACCAACGGCGTGCTGCCGGCCGCCTGCGCCGCCCGCGGCCTGACCGGATTTCGCGCCGCCGACTGCGCGTTCGGCGCGCTGGCGATGCTGTATCCTGACCGTGTGTTCGCGGCCAGCGAGGGCGGCAACACCGGCATCACCATCGGCGGCTACGATGCGGCGCGAAAGCCGTTCATCTATGTCGATTTCCTGTCCGGCGCCTGGGGCGGGCGGCCCTGGGCGGACGGACTGGACGGCAACACCAGCATGTTCGCCAACATGGCGAGCTTTTCCATCGAGGTCATCGAGGCGGAGAACCCGCTGGAGGTGCTCGACTACGAAATGGTTCCGGACACCGCCGGTCCCGGAAAATTCCGTGGCGGCGTGTCGCTGCGCCGCACCTGGCGGATGCTGGCGGACGAGGGCATCCTGCAGGTCCGTTCCGATCGCCATACCCACCGCCCCTATGGCCTGCAAGGCGGTGGCCCCGGCGCGCCGAGCCGCAATGAAATGATCGGCGAGCGGCTGCTGGCTGCGAAGCTGACGATGACGCTGAAGCGCGGGCAGGTGTTTCGCCATGATCTGCCAGGCGCCGGCGGCTGGGGCTCGCCGCTGGACCGGCGCTCGACGCAGTGGAGAAAGACCTGCGCGACGGCCTGGTGACGATCGCCGGCGCCGCGCGCGATTACGGCGTGGTGGCCACCGGCGATCCACCTGCTCATCGACATCGCCGCCACCGAGATCCTGCGGGCGCGGCTGCGCGCCGATCGACCGGCCGCACCTGATGTCGCCTGGTTGCCATTGCACGAGGTGGCGTCTTGAGCCTTCGCATCGGCGTCGATATCGGCGGCACCTTCACCGATGTCGTGGCGATCGGCGCCGACGGCGAGGTGCGGACCCACAAGACGCCCTCGACGCCCGCCGACTACAGCCTCGGCATCGCCGCCGGATTGCAGGCCCTGCTGGGCACGCGAGACGGTGGCGGAGGTGCTGCACGCGACCACGGTCGCCTCCAACACCATCCTGGAAGGCAAGGGCGCGCGCGTCGCGTTGGTCACCACGGCGGGTTTTCGCGACGTGCTGGAAATCCGCGATCTGCGGATGCCGCGGCTGTACGACATGCACTGGACCAAGCCGCCGGCGCTGGTGGAGCGGCGGCTGCGCCTGGAGGTGATCGAGAAGATGCGTCCGGACGGCAGCGTCGCCGTGCCGCTCGACGCCGCATCGGTTACCGCCGTCATCGACCTGCTTGCCCGCGAGCAAATTCGCAGCGTGGCGATCTGCCTGCTGCACAGCTACGCCAATCCGGCCCATGAGGCGGCGCTGGCCGATGCCATCCGCAGCGCCTTGCCGGACGTGGCACTATCGGTCAGCCACGAGATCCTGCCTGAGATAAAGGAATATCCCCGCACCAGCACGACGGTGGTGAACGCCTACATCCAGCCGGTGGTGCGCGCCTACCTGACCTCCCTCAGCGCGCGGCTGCGGGCGCTGGGGATCACCGCGCCGCTGCATCTGATGCAGTCCAATGGCGGGCTCGCCGCTGCCGACCATGCCGCCGCCTTCCCCGCCCGGATCGTCGAGAGCGGCCCGGCCGCCGGCGTGGTCGGCGGCGCGGCGCTGGCCGATCGCCTCGGGCACGGCCGGATCATCACCTTCGACATGGGCGGCACCACCGCCAAGGCCGGGCTGGTGGAGGACGGACAGGTGCTGCGCGCCGAGGCGATGGAGGTCGGCGCCGGCGTGCTGGCCGGGGCAAGGTTGCTGGTCGGCGCAGGCTACATGCTGAAGCTGCCGGCAATCGACCTGGCCGAGGTGGGCGCCGGCGGCGGCTCGATCTGCGCGCTGGACGCGGCCGGGGCGCCGAAGGTCGGGCCGCGCTCGGCCGGCGCCGATCCCGGGCCCGCCTGCTACGGCCGCGGCGGCAGCGAACCCACCATCACCGACTGCAACCTGGTGCTCGGCTACCTCGATCCCGCAGGCCTCGCGGGCGGCGCGTTGCCGCTCGATCGCGATGCAGCACTGCGGACGGTGCAGGAGAAACTGGCAGACCCGCTCGGCATGACGGCGACGCAGGCGGCCCACGGCATGTTGCAGATCGCCGCCGCCACGATGATGCGCGCCATCCGCGCAGTGTCGGTCGAACGCGGGCCGCGACGTGCGCAGCTTCCAGTTGCTGGCATTCGGCGGCAACGGACCGCTGTTCGCGGCCGGCATCGCGGCACAGCTTGGCATCGGCACGGTGATCGTGCCGCCGATGCCGGGATTGTTCAGCGCCTTCGGGCTGCTGCTGGCCGATACCGAGCACCATAGCGGAACGACCTTGCGCAGCCGGTCGCCGGATGCCGGCGCATTGCATGCGGCGATGGACGAGTTGCTTCGCGAAGGCCATGCCCGCCTGGATGCCGACGGCTTCTCGCTCGGCGCGCCGCGACATGCGGCTCAGTGCCCGGGTGCGCTATGCTGGCCAGTCCAGCGAGTTGTCGGTGCCGCTGCCCGAGGGCGAGGCCGCCTCGATGCTCGCCGAGTTGCCCGAGATCTTTGCCACGGAGCATGCCCGCAGCTACGGATTTCGTGCGCCGCCCGGAGAACCCATCGAGTTGATGGGCCTGTCGCTGATCGCCCGCGGCATCCCGGGCACCCCGCGCCTCCCGGAACGGATCGCGCCGAAACATACCGAGGTCCCGGCCAGCCGGCGCGCCTGGTTTCCAGGCCTCGAGTGGGTGGAGACGCCGGTGACGGATCGCGCGGCACTGGCCGCGGGCGGCCGCGCCGGGCCGCTGATCGTGCAGGAATACGATGCCACCTGCCTCGTGCCGCCCGGCGCCACCGCGGCGCTCGACGGCTTCGGCAACATCGTTATCGATATTTAACGTTTATTTTCGGCATGCCTGCGCCAGCGGCTCCAGGCCCGGCGGCATCCGCCGCGCCTGCGAGGCCTGCTCGTAGGCATAGGCGATGCGCAGCAGCGTCGGTTCGCTCCAGGCGCGCCCGGTGAAGGTGGCGCCGATCGGATAGTCGCTGCTGTCCTTCAGCCCGACCCCCGGGACGATCACCCCGGCCGTGAACCCCGCCGGCACCTGCACGCTGGGGTAGCCGGCCTTGGCGGCGATCGCAGCCCCCGTGGTGCCCGCGAACAACACCGCGTCCAGCCGGTTTTCTTCCATATACGCATCGAGCCCCAATGTGCGCGAGGCGCGCAGGTCGCTCTGCCGGGCGGCGATGTATTCCGGTTCCCTGAGATCGCCCCGCGTGCCTTCGGCCGCCAGGAACAGATCCTGCCCGAACCGCAGCGCCCGGTCGGCATGGGCCGCGTTGAACGTGATGATGTCGCCCAGCGACTTCATGGAGGTGTTGGTGGCCCAATCGCGCAGGTACAGGTTCATGTCGTGCTTCAGCTCGTACATGAACACGATCGGGGTGCGCATCACCTGGTTCACCTGCGGGCTGAGCGGGTTGCGGTTCAGCACCGCCATGTCGGTGCCGGGGCCGCCGATCCAGCCTTGGGTGGGGATGTTCTCGCGCACGATCACCGCACCCTGCGCTTCCAGGACCTTGATCACCTCGGCCATGGCGGCGGCGGCGCGCGGCGGCAGCGGGCGATAATACACGTCGTTGCCGATGTCGGCGGGATCGCTCGGCACGCCGATGCGGGCACCCTTGAGTCCATCGCGGTCGAGGGACTGGGTGTAGTCCACCGGCTTCGGCGCCAGTTTCGTGGCCGGGTCCAGCGGGTCCGGTCCGGCCAGGACGTTCAGCAGGATGGCCGCGTCGCGCACCGTCCGGGTCATCGGCCCGGCGGTGTCCTGGCTGGCGGCGATCGGGATGATGCCGGCGCGGCTGACCAGGCC
Source organism: uncultured Alphaproteobacteria bacterium (assembly GCA_963819305.1). Taxonomy (GTDB): domain Bacteria; phylum Pseudomonadota; class Alphaproteobacteria; order Acetobacterales; family Acetobacteraceae; genus CAVTKE01. The sequence goes on along the minus strand of CAWFVP010000009.1, from coordinate 192,916 downwards.
GATGGTCGGCTTCACCGTCACCAGGCCGTTCTGGCTGGCCGGCGACAGCAGCGAACCCGAGGTCTCGGTGCCGATCGAGGCGGCGGCGAAACCGGCCGCCACGGCCACCGCCGATCCGGCGCTGGAGCCGCCCGGCTGCACCAGGGGAATACCCTTGTCGTCGACGCCGGTAGCGTAGGGATTGAGCACCTGGCCGCCGAGCGAGCTGTAGCCGGAGGGCATGCCGAGGGCGAGGATATTGGCGAATTCGGTGAGATTGGCCTTGCCCAGCACCACCGCCCCGGCGGCGCGCAGCTTGGCGACGATGGTGGCGTCGCGCTTCGCCTGGGCGAACTCCAGCGCCAGCGAGCCGGCAGTGGTGTGCTGGTGGTCGGCGGTGGCGATGTTGTCCTTCAGCAGGATGGGAATGCCGAACAGCGGCGGCCGCTTGCTCGCAGGCTGGGTCGCATCCGACTTGGACGCATCGAGCTTGGACGCGATCTCGGCGGCATCGGGGTTGAGCTCACGGATCGAGTTCAGCTTCGGCCCGGCGCGATCATAGGCGGAGATGCGGTCGGTATAGGCCCGGACCAGCGCCTCGGCGGTGGTGCGTCCCGAGGACAGCGCCTCCTGCAACTCGGGAATGGTGGTGTTTTCTACGCACATGGGAGCCTCCGGCGAACTTGGCGTGATCGGCATGGCGATCGTAGCGGGCTGCGTGCCCTGCGCGGGGGGAAAGTCGGCAGGGGAGACGACAAGACGGGCGCACGCTGTGCGGCCCGCGGCGCCGGCACGCGGGGCGGCGGCGGAACGCCGTTTTCGGTGGAGGGTACAGGGGTCCCGGGTTCAGCCGTTGGCGCCGGAGCCGGGGGCGCGCGCCGGGTCGGCGGACGTGTGGGAGGCGGCGGCGCTTCGATCGTGCCGTCCGGCCCGACGATCGGTGCGGCAGGCGCGGGTGCCGCGCGGCGAACCGGTGGCCGCGGGGGAGGCGCCGGCGGCGTCTCGATGGTGCCGTCCGGTCCAACGGCCGGTGCCGCAGGCGCGGGCGTCGCGCGCCGGGCCGGCGGCCGTGCGGGAGGTGCCGGCGGCGTCTCGATGGTGCCGTCCGGTCCGATCGTCGGTGCCGCCGGCGCTGGCGCAGCGCGCCGGGCCGGTGGGCGTGCGGGAGGTGCCGGCGGCGTCTCGATGGTGCCGTCCGGCCCGACGATCGGTGCCGCAGGCGCGGGCGCCGCGCGTCGGGCCGGTGGGCGCGCGGGAGGTGCCGGCGGCGTCTCGATGGTGCCGTCCGGCCCGACGATCGGTGCGGCTGGCGCGGGCGTCGCGCGTCGAACCGGTGGGCGCGCGGGGGGCGTCGGCGGCGTCTCGATCGTGCCGTCCGGCCCGACGATCGGTGCCGCAGGCGCGGGCACGGCGCGCCGAACCGGTGGCCGTGCGGGGGGCGTCGGCGGCGTCTCGATCGTGCCGTCCGGTCCAACGATCGGTGCCGCCGGTGCCGGTCGGGCTGGCCGCGGGACCGGCGGCTTGGCGGGTGGTTTCGCCGCCGCCCCGCCGGTCGTCGCATCCGCATCGGGGTTCGGCGGCACGGCTTCGCGCTTGCGCGCCGGCCGGCGCGGCCGCGGCTTTGCCGGCGCCGCCTGGTCGGCACCGGACTGCTCGCCTGCAGGCGGCGCGGCGGCCGGGGGCGGCGGCACCGCATCCTGCGCCATCGCCGGGATGGTCCACAGCGCGACCAGGAACACGGCCAGCAGGCGGCGATATCGGTTCATGCCAGGCCCTCGGCCGGAAAGCGGGTCGCCCGCATCGCCTCGCGCTCCTGCATTCGCTGCCACCACGAACGCAATGCCGGATGCGGCTGCAACAGGCGGGAGGCCTCGGCGGCGAGGTGGAAATAAGCCAGCATCGGCGCCGCATGCAGATCGGCGAGCGACAGCGCCGCACCGGCGAAATACGCGCCGCGCAGCAGCCGTGCCAACGCGTCCAGGCATCGCTCCGCCCGCGGCAGCGCCGCCGCCAGGCGCGTGGCATCGGCGCTGCGTCCGAGACGCGGGGCGCTGACCGACTCGACATAGATCTCCAGCACCAGCGGCCGGAACGCATAGGAATCAAGGACCGAGATCACCTGCGTCATGCGTGCCCGCTCGACCGGCGAAGCGGGCTGCAGAGCGGGCCCGGGGAACGCCTCGTCGACGTAGCGGGCGATGGCGCCGGCTTCGTAGAGCGCGACATCGCCGTGGGTGAAAGCGGGAATGCGACCGAAGGGGTGCCGCCCCCAGTGCTCCGCCGGCGGGCCGCCGGGGGCGAACACGTCGACCGGTTCGAAGCGGTGCGGGACCGATTTCTCCAGCAGCGCCAGCCGGGCGATGCGGGTGTAGACGCTGTATTCGGCGCCGAACAGCACTGGTTCATCCATGACCGCCACCGCCGGCGACCAGTTCGCGGTAGAGTACGGGATCGGTGTCCCCCTCGGTGCCGAACAGCAGCACCCGGCTGTCGGCGCCGAGGCCGAGCGCCGACCGGCACGCCGGGTCCGCCGCCGCGAGACGCAAGGCGGCAAGGCCCGCGACGCCGGACTCGCCGATGGTCAGGCCAGCCCGGGCCAGCAGCCGCATGGCATCGACCGCCGCCGCATCGGGGATCGCCATGAAGGCGAAGGCGGCGGCGCCGAGTTCCTGCCAGGCGAGGAGGCTGGGCTCACCGCAGGACAGGCCGGCCATCAACGTGTCGATCTCGCCATCGATCCCGACCACCCGGCCGGCGGCGCTGCTTTCCAGCAGGCTGGCGCAGCAGGCCGGCTCGACCACGATCAGCCGCGGGCGCGGCCGACGAGGTGTCGGATGCGGCCTGCCGCAGCTGCACCGAAACCGCCGCCGCCACGCCGCCGACGCCGGCCTGGATGAAGGCATGGGTCGGCGGCGGTCCCGTCCACTGTCCGGACCGCCTCGTCCGCCATCACCCGGTAGCCCTGCATGACGTCGACCGGGATATCGACATAGCCGGGCCACGACGTATCGGAGACGACGACCCAACCCTCGGCGGCGGCGACCCGCGCCGCCTCGCGCACCGCGTCGTCGTAGCTCCCGGGAACGCGCCGGATTTCGGCCCCGTAGCGGGCGATCGCGTCCACCCGGCCCTGGCTGACCGAGGCATGGACGAAGATGACGCAGCCGGCGTCGAAGCGCCGCGCGCCCCAGGCGACCGCGCGCCCATGGTTGCCGTCGGTCGCGCAGGCGACGGTGATCGGGGTCGGCGGCGGCGCGCACGGCCCGGGCGACGGCATAGGCGCCGCCCAGCGCCTTGAAGCTGCCGAGCCCGAAACGGCCGGATTCATCCTTCAGCCGAACAGCTGCGACACCGAGCTCCCGGGCGACGTCCGGCAGGTCGCGCAGCGGCGTCGCGGCATAGCCTTCCCAGGATGCGATCTCGTCGCGGGCGGCGCGAAAGCCGTCCTCCGGCAGCACCGGCGCGGCCGACCGGCCGCAGGTTCGGATTGGTTGCGAATCGGAAGGGCTGCACCCTGCTCATGATGGCAGAGTGTCCTGCCGCGCCGCGGGTCGCAACCTAAGGTTAATCGCCCGCGGCAGGCGCCGGCCGGGAGGCGAATTGCAGCAGCCGCCGCACCGCCAGTGCAGCGAGCAGCGGCGAGAAAAGATAGACCCCGAACAGCCACGATGCCGCCGCCTGCGCCTCCCGCGACGCCTCCCGGATCGATCATCCCGGCCAGGTTGGTCACCATGCCGCCCAGCGCCGAGCCGATGGCGTTCGAGACCATGATCACGACCGTCATTGACGCCGCCGCCAGCTCCTTCTCGTCGGACGCGGCGAAGGTGAAGACGCGGGCGCCGAGATGCGGCCAGCACAGGCCGATGCCGAGGCCGACGAACAGGAACGCCACCCCGATCGAGGCGATCGCCAGGTCGCCGCCGGCATCGGTCGGCACCAGCACGAACATCGCCGCCAGGGCACCGGCCATCAGCAGCGGTCCCGCCGCCATGGCGCGGCGGGCGCTGGCCGCCGGCAGGCCGGAGCCGCCGACCGAGCCGATGGTCCATCCCGCGGACATCAGCGCGCTCAGGTAGCCGGCATGCAGCGGCGTCAGCCCGTGCAGCACCTGCAGGAAATACGGCACGAAGATCTCGGTGGTGACGCCCACGATCAGCGCCAGCATCGCCGCGTAGGCGGCGCCGAGCGCGGTGGCCGGATTGCAGGCGCCGCGCGGCAGCAGCCGCCGGCCGCTCGCCGGCTTCCAGCCGGACGAAGCAGCCGAAGCCGATCACCGCCGCCGCCATGCCGCCGAGATTGACCGACCGCGACGGCGAGGCGCTGCCGATCGACAGCGCCAGCACGCTCGCCACCAGCACCACGAGGTTCAGCACCGCCAGCCGGGTTCGCGGCGGCGGCGGCCTCGCCAGGTCGCGCGGCAGCGAGATCTCCACCAGCAGCAGCAGGAACGGCACCACCGCCAGCACCGACCAGAACGCCATCCGCCAGGCATGATGCTGGGCGAACACCCCGCCCACCGCCGGGCCGGCCAGCGTCGCGACTCCCCAGGCGGCGGAGACGATGGACAGCGCCGGCGGCCACAGGCGCTCCGGGAACAGCGCCCGGACCATGGTGAACGAGAGCGCCGACAGGGTGCCGGCGCCGAGCCCCTGCACCGCCCGGCCAGCCAGCAGGGCCGGCATCGACGGCGCCATGGCGCAGATCGCGGCGCCGACCGCGAAGCCGCCCAGCGCCAGGCGATAGAGGTTGCGCGCGCCGATCCGGGCCAGCAGGCGGGAACAGAACGCGCCGCCGAGCAACGAGGCGACCACGTACAGCGTGGTGCTCCAGGCGAAATACTGCAGGCCGCCGATCTCCAGCACGATCGACGGCAGGATGGTGGTGACGATGAAGACCGAGATCGCATGGATCACCATGCCGCCGCCGACCACGGCGGTCCGCGCGGCGTTGCTTCCGCGCAGCAGGTCACCCCAGCCGCCGCTGCTCATCCTTGGTTCCTCGTTTCCTCGTCGGCACGGCGCCGCGTCGGGCATCGCGTCCGGCGCCGAGTGTGACGGCGCCGGCGGCTTCTGGCCAGCGGGCGGGGTGATCAGCCCTCCAGCCGGAAGCCGGCCTTCAGGGTCACCTGGTAGTGCTGGACCCGGCCATTCTCGATCTGCCCCCGGGTCTCGATGACCTCGAACCAGTCGAGGTGCCGCAGGGTCTGCGACGCCCGCATGATGGCGTTCTCAATCGCCGGCTCGAACCCGCTTTCGGACGAGCCGACCAGTTCGACGATTTTGTACACATGTTCGGCCATGGCGATGCCTCCCCGGGGTTTGTTGCGTCCGATAGAGCCGTGAGGGCGGCCGAAAGTTCCGTGCGCGGGGCGATCGTCGCGGCGACGGCTCGGGCCATCCCCTGCCCCGCCGGCGCCGCCCCCTTCCTTCCCAAGGCCGCCTGTGCTTATCCGGGTGCAATCAAGGTGGAGGCGACGATGCGTGTTTCGATCCTGGGCGGCGGCGGATTCCTGGGCCGCAAGGTCGCGGCGCGGCTGGCCGCCGACGGCACCCTCGGCGGCCGCAAGGTCACCGGCCTCACCCTGTTCGACATCGCGGCCCCTCCGGCGCCGGCGGCGCCCTTCCCGGTCGCCAGCCTCGGCGGCGACATCGCCGACCTGCCGGGCGCGGCCATCCCCGAAGGCACCGACGTGGTGTTCCACCTCGCCGCCGTGGTCAGCGCCGCCGCCGAGGCGGATTACGATCTCGGCCGGCGCGTCAACCTGCGGGGCACCGACGCGGTCATCGACGCCTGCCGCGCCTTGCAGCGCCCGCCGCGCGTGGTGTTCACCAGCAGCATCGCCAGCTTTTCCGGCGGCCAGACGGCGAAGCTCGCGGACGACGCGCGGCAGACGCCGGCCAACAGCTACGGCACCCAGAAGGCGGCGGCGGAACTGCTGCTGGCCGATGCCAGCCGCCGCGGCTTCATGGATGCGGTGTGCCTGCGGCTGCCGACCATCATCGTGCGGCCGGGACGCCCCAACAAGGCCGCCAGCAGCTTCTTCTCGGCCATTGTGCGCGAGCCGCTGCTGGGGCTGGAGACCAACCTGCCGGTGCCCGACGACTTCTCCGTCTGGGTCGCCAGCCCGCGCCGCGCGGTCGAGTGGCTGCTGCACGCGGCGACCATGGACACCGCCGGCATGGGCCAGGACCGCAGCCTCAACCTGCCCGGGCTCAGCGTCACCGTCGGCGCCATCCTGGCGGCGCTGGAACAGGCGCGGCAGGGCGCGTCGAAGCTGGTGCGGCGGGTGCCCGATCCGGTGATCGCCGAGATCGTCGGCGGCTGGCCCGCCGACTTCGCCGCGATCCGCGCGCCGGCGTTGGGCTTCAGCCGGCACGAGCCGCTGATCGACGTGATCCGCGCCTTCATCGCCGACGACCTGGAGGCGACGCGCCTCGATCGGGCGGCGGAATAATCATCCGGGGCGCGCGCCTTCCCGACATCGGCAAAAATGCAACGTCACCGCTTCGTTACAGATTCTTAAGCTGCACCGCACAATCATGCATTGAACCCCGGCCGAAACCGGACCATGACTGCAGCATTGACTTACGCCTGAAAGATCTGCGGCCGAAATGGCGACCGCGTCTCGAGGCGGCGTCGGGTTTGCGATCGATCAATGGCAGGTTTCGCCGGCTTCAGCCCCTTCTCTCATGCGCGAACTGCGGCCAACGCCGCGTCGCCCGGGGGAACGCTGTCCCTGCGGGATCGGATTTTCGGCCGGCGCGCCAATGCTGAGGCGCCGGCAAAACCCAAGGACGGCGCGGCCCCGCCATCCATCAGGCAATCCCCCGTAACCGGTTCGACTGCGGCGCCGCCCACGGGAGCGGTCGCACGCGAGGCGGCGCCCGCGATCGACGTGCGGGTGCGCCCGACACCGCAACGACATCGCCGCGCCTTCGGCGAGATGGTGCTGCACGCGCCGCACGTGCTGCGCGCCCTGGTCCGCACCGACGAACTTTGGCTGGTGGCGCTGGCCGGCTTCGTCGGGCTGGCGGCCGGGCTCTGCGTCACGGCCATGAGCCTGCTGACCCAGCTGATGCACCAGGTGCTGTTCGAGCTAGGACCGCATGAGCGCCTCAGCGGCCAGGTCGAGATCACCGGCCTTCGCGGCGTGGTCGTGCTGACGATCGGCGGCCTGGTGGTCGGGATCGTTTCGCTGGCGCTCGCCCGCTGGTGGCCGAACCGCGCGGTCGACCCGATCGAGGCGAACGCCCTGTACGGCGGCAACATGTCGCTGAAGGACGGCCTGGGCGTGGTGCTGCAGACGATGCTGTCGAACGGCTTCGGCGCCTCGGTCGGGCTGGAGGCGGGCTATACCCAGATGGGCTCGGCCTTGGCTTCCCGGCTGGGGCGGATGTTCCGGCTTCGACGCAACGATCTGCGGCTGCTGGTCGGCTGCGGCGCCGCGGGCGCGATCGCCGCCGCGTTCAACGCGCCGCTGACCGGCGCCTTCTACGCATTCGAGCTGGTCATCGGCACCTATTCGCTGACCAGCCTGGCGCCGGTGGTGGTCGCGGCGATCAGTGCCGTGTCGGTCGTGCGGGTGTTCATCCCCGACGAGTACGGGTTCGACATCCGCGTGCCGACGGCGATCGAGCCAGTCAACTTCCTGCCGATCCTGCTGCTCGGCGTGATCTGCGCGGTCGGCGGCATCGCGATCATGCGCGGCGTCACGCTGACCGAGGAACTGTTCCGCCGCATCCGCGTGGCGCCGTGGATCCGGCCGGCGATCGGCGGCGCCTTCGTAGGCTTATTGGCACTGGTCTCGCCGCAGGTGCTGAGTTCGGGCCACGCCGCCCTGCAGGTGTCGCTGGACGCGCCCTACGGACTGAAGCAGATCGCGCTGCTGATCCTGCTGAAGTCGCTGGCCTCCGCGGTTTCGCTGGGCTCGGGGTTTCGCGGCGGGCTGTTCTTCGCCTCGCTGTTCCTCGGCGCCCTGTTGGGCAAGCTGTTCGCCGGCGCGCTGGCCTGGATCACCATCCTGCCGGCGATCCCGCCCGTGGTGTGCGCGCTGGTCGGCATGAGCGCGCTGGCGGTGGCCATCGTGGGCGGCCCGCTGACGATGGCGTTCCTGGCGTTGGAAAGCACCGGCAGCCTGCCATTGACGGTGGCGGTGGTGGCGGCCTCGGTGATCTCCGGGCTCACCGTGCGCCGGACCTTCGGCTACTCCTTCGCCACTTGGCGCTTCCACCTGCGCGGCGAGGCGATCCGCAGCGCGGTCGATATCGGCTGGATGCGCAACCTGACGGTCGGCCGGATGATGCGCCGGGAACTGCGCACGGTGCGCGCCGATACCACGCTCGCGGCGTTCCGGCGGGACCTGCCGCTCGGTTCGGCGGCGCGGGTGGTGGTGGTGGACGATGCCGGTCGCTACGCCGGGATCGTCCTGGTGGCGGAGGCCCACGCCGCCGACAGCAAGGCCCAGAGCCTGACCGACCTGCTGCATTGCCGGGACACCGTGCTGCTGCCGCAGATGTCGATTAAGGATGCCATCGCCCTCTGTGAAACCGCCGAGGCGGACGCCCTGGCGGTGGTCGACGGAGCCGAAAGCCGGCGGGTGATCGGCCTGCTGAGCGAACAGCACGCATTGCGCCGCTACAGCGAGGAACTCGATCGCCGGCGGCGGGACCTGTCGGGGGAATAGGCCGGCCGCCATGCCGACCGTTTGGATAGGGCATTGGAACGAAAGCGGGTTCGTGGCGTTGAGACCGACGAACGCGAAACTCTCCGCCAGAAATTCACAGAGGGCCTTTTCCCCATGCGACGCATCGCACTTTCCCTGATCACCGCCGCGACCCTGGCGACCGGCCTCGCCGCCTGCACCGACCCTTATAGCCCCGGCCAGCGCGCGGTCGGTGGCGGCCTCATCGGCGCCGGCGCGGGTGCCGCCATCGGCGGGCTCGCCGGCGGTGGCAACGGCGCCGCGGCGGGCGCCCTGCTCGGCGGCGCGGTGGGCGCCGTGGGTGGTGCCGCGACCACGCCGCAGCGTCCGACCTACTACGCGCCGGCGCCGAATGGCGGCTATTACCGCTAGCAGGCTATCGGCCGCGGGCGGTCATTTCACCCGCACCGCGGCCTGGGCGGCCCCGCCGTCCGCGTCCAGGACCGTCAGCCGGTAGAAGCCCGGCGCCGGCGGCAGCCAGGCTGCTTCCCGGCGAGCGGGGTCCGTCACCAGCCGGGCGCCATCCACCAGGAAGGTCAGCGGCCTGCGTCCCCCCATCGCCCGCAGCGTCACCGACCCCTCGGCACTGAGCGTCGCGTCCTGCGGCGGGAACAGCAACCGCAACGCATCGGCGCGATTGGTCGCAGGCGGAGGCTTGCCCGCCAAAGCGATAACTGTGCGCGGCGCGGCGGGCAGCAGTTCGAATATCCGCGCCAGCAGCGGCAGCGCCATGGCCCGGCCGGTGGCGCCAGGCAGCGGCGTGCCATCCGGCCGGCCGACCCATGCGCCGGCAACCCGGAGGCGGTCGAAGCCCAGCGCCCAGGCATCCCGCCCACCCCAGCTGGTGCCGGTTTTCCAGGCGATCCCGTCGGGCCCACGATCGGGGAACGGCTGCGTCAGGATGTCCGCCACCACCGCCGCCGCCCCCGGCTGCAGGAACGGCAGCGGAGGCGACGCGTCGGCGGCCTGCAGCGCAAGCACGCGCGCCATGCCATCGGTCGCCAGGCCGGCATACAGCCCGGCCGCGTGGCGCAGCGACAGGCCGGCCCCCCCAAGCGCCAGCGGCAACGATGGATCGGCTCCTCCCGGCAGCACCAGCCCGGCGCCGGCGATGCGCATCACCGCGGCGAACCGCAGCGGCCCCACCCGATCCAGCAACGCCACCGCCGGCAGATTGAGCGAACGGCGCAACGCCTCCGCCGCGGTGATCGAGCCTGCGAAGCCGCGGTCGAAATTCTCCGGCGCGTACCCGCCGAAGCGCCGCGGCAGGTCGTCCAGCCGCGTCTGCGGGCCGATCAGCCCATCCTGCATGGCCAGGCCATAGATGAACGGCTTCATCGCGGAGCCGGGCGACCGGATCGACCGGGTCAGGTCCAGCGCCACCCCGCCCGCGCTGACCGCCGCCAGGATCCGCCCATCCAGGTCCGCCACCAGCAGCGCGATCGCCGCATGTTCCGGCAGCGTCGCCACCCGCTCGGCGGCCAGCCTTTCGAGCGCCGATTGCAGCGGCAGGTCGATCGTCGTGGCGACAGCGGGCGCCGCGGCAACCGCCGCCCAAAGCTGCGGCCCCTGGCGTGGAAAGGCCACGCGCTGCACCGGAACGTCGGGCCCCTCGGCACTCAGGATCCGATCGCGCAGCCGCCGCGCGGCCGCCGCATGGCGATCCGGGCGCAGCGCCTCCGGCCGCCGGGGGATCGCCACCAGCAAGGCCGCCTGCGCCGCGTCCAGCAGCCGGGGCGACGTTCCGAACCAGGCCATCGACCCCGCGCGCACCCCCTCCAGATTGCCGCCATACGGCGCCAGCGTCAGCCAGATGCCCAGGATCTCGGACTTCGAAAAGCGCCACTCCAGCTGCAAGGCCCGGGCGATCTCGATCAGCTTGCTGGCGACGCTGCGCGGCCGCGGCTGTAGCAGCCGGGCCGCCTGCATGGTCAGCGTGGAGCCGCCCGACACCACCCGGCCGGCCCGCAGGTCCTGCAGCGCGGCGCGGACCAGCGCCAGCGGGTTGACCCCCGGATGATGGTAGAACTGCCGGTCCTCTGTCCGGATCAGCGTCTCCCGCAGGACCGGCGCGATATCCTCGACGCCCGCTCGGAACCTCCACACGCCCCCGGCCGCGGGCCGCAGCGCCAGGACACGTCCCGACCGGTCGAGGACCTCGGTGCCGACCTCCCCCAGCCGCCTCAGATCAGGCGGAAACGCGCGGTCCAAGCCGAACAGCAGGCCGGCCGCACATGCGAGTCCCAGGCCCGCCGACACCAGCCGGCGCCAGATCGCGCGCTTGCGTCCAGGCAACCGGCCGGCCGCATGATCCCGTTGCTGACCCAACCCCGCGTGTCGGCCCGACGCCTGGTCGATCGCCCTTCTCCCGTCTCACTGGCCGGGGATCATAGCAATCCCCAGGGAGGTCCGCCGCAGCAATCGGCCAGCGATCGTGGGCGGTGCACCGGCCGGGCCATTGAATGGACCCGCCGGCGCGGCCAATCAGGGCGAACCGTCTCCGGGGGCGTGTTCCGCGGGCCGCGGTCGGTATGCCAGGTCGCTGGTGGCGGACAGATCGGCCGCGTCCGCGCCCGGCCGGCGAGGCGCGATTTCGCCGTCCGGCGCCACCCGGACCCCGCCCGTTGCAATCGCCTCTAGCCCGGGGCGATCCATGATCCTGATGCGCCCGCGGCTGGTGCGGATCAGGCCCGCCTTGTGCAGCGCCGCCACCGCGACGGTCACGCCGGAGCGACGCAGGCCTAGCATGATCGAGAGCGCCTCGTGGGTCACCGGCAGATCGTCACCGCCCATTCGCTCGTCGGCCATCAGCAGCCACGTCACACAGCGCTCGGTGAGCGTGTTGCGCGCATTGCAGGCGGCGATCCCCATGATCTGCCGCGTGAGCGACTGGACGAAGCCGAAGCTGGACCGGCGCAGGGTCGGACAGGTATCGAGGCAGGCCCGCAGCCGGTGGGTGGAAATCCGCTGCGCGGGGCCAGGGATCTGCATGACCGCCGAGGCGAAGGACGCGGTCTCGCCGTCCAGCAGCGCCAGTCCGCCGACCATCCCCTCGCAGCCGATCATCGCGACCTGCACGCCGGCCTGGCCATGCGGCGTTTCGGCGATCAGCGAGGCGAGGCCGCCTTCGATGAAGAACACATGCTCCGGCGCCTGCCCGCGCTCGAGCAGCACCTGGTCGTTCACCAGCCGGACGCGCGTCAGGTGCGGCCGAAGCTCCTCCAGTTCTGCCGTGGGGAGGCTCTGCAACAGGCGGTTGCCGGTTGCGAGCGCGGCGCCCGATCCGGCCGGCAGTGCCGCGGAGCCCGCGCCGGCGAACGCCGCGGCGCCGGGGGGGCCGAAGCCGCTACGCATGCCGGCCCCCGGCGGCTTTCCCGCCGCCGGCGCATTCCCGGGCGCCGTCGTCCGCGTTCCTGGGGTTTGGTCGGCGATAGGCGGTGGGGAGAAGCCGTCCCGATCGGTTTCGGAAGTCATTGCAGTTTCCCGCGATTGAATGGGCGCCGGAAGCCACCGGCCTCGGAAGCAGCGGCGGTGCACCCGGCGCGCGGCAATGGCCCGCATGCCCCACGCGACAGCGCAGGGACCGCGCCCTTCGCAGGTGCTCCAGAAATGTCGGTCGGGTGCCTGTCGATGCAATGCTGCAGGCAAGGTACAAACAAGACGACGGCCATCAGTCTCCAGCATCTTGATGGGTCGCCCAATCCGGCACCCTTGCACAAGGGAGGCCACGCAGGGCTGACAGTAATCCACAAACACATGCCAAAGATCCAGCGCAAGTCAAGTATTTCGCGTTCAATTAAACTTTGTTCGACGCAACTCGTACTCAATGCTTATCGTTCCCGCCAGCTTTGTAATGAAATGCGCAAGTACGTAAGCGCACAAAAAACGGTTGCTTCCGGAAGGCGGGTTCACGATCGCAGGATCGTCCGAACTGTCTGTTGCCAACCCCGGCGCGCATTCTTTAGCGATAGGGCACAGAACCAGCAGGGACCGGCGCCGGCGTGATCGGCTAGGCACCCCGAGGGTAAAAAAAAGAAAATCGGGGCGAAACGTCGGTCATGCCGTCTGCGATCAGTTTGCGTGATGCAACAACACGCGGGAACCATGAATGACCGTGATTTCGCCGATTAAATCCGACTACGCGCAGCATGAGTTGGGTGTCTCCAGCCGGACGCCCGCGCGGTCGATCCGGCTGTCCCGGGTCGGCTGTGCCGCGGCGTTGATCGGGTCTGATCTGGTCTCCTTCCTGCTGGCGATCGGCGTGGCCGGCGCCATGACATGGCGTATCGGTCCTGGCACGAACTGGCTGTCCGACGTGATCCCGCATCCTCTGTTCGCCGAGGTGGTGATCAGCGGCTGCGTGCTGCTCGCCGGCGTGATGCTGTTTTTTGCCCAGCGGGCGCATTACTGGCGGCGGATACCGTTCTGGAGCGAACTGCGCGACGTGATCGCATGCAGCGTGCTGGCACTGCTGTGCGACGGATTCGCGCAGTACCTCCCTCAAGCACCAGGTTTCCCGGCAATTCCTCATCCTGAGCTGGGTGCTGTTCCCGATGCTGGTCATGCTGCTGCGGACCTTGGTGAGAAGTGCGCTGTCGAGTGCCGGCATCTGGCAACTCCGCGCCGTGGTGGTGGGCCATGGCGCGATCGCCGATGAAGCCGAGAGCGCGCTGCTGTCGGAGCCGGGTCTCGGCTACAGCATCGCCGGCGTGGTCTCCCCGTCCGCGCCGGACCTGCGCAAAGGCAATGGCCGTTGGAAACGGGTCATGCAGCAGCACCGGGCCGAACTGCTGGTGCTGGCGCTCGACAGCAACGACGGCAGCATGCGTGAACTGACCGAGTTGCTGGTTCGCGAGCGGGTGCCGTTCGCCGCCATGCCTCGGCTCGGCGGTTTGCCGGTGCTGGGCTTCGAGCAGACGAGCTTCTTCAGCCACGATACGGTGATGTTTTCGTATCGCAACAACCTGGCGCGGCCGATCGCGCGCATCACCAAGCTTGTCTTCGATCTCGTCGCCGCCGTGGCGATGCTGATCGTGCTGTCGCCGCTGCTGCTGGCGATTGCGATTCTGGTAAAGCTCGATGGCGGTCCAGTGCTGTTCGCGCACCCGCGGCTCGGTGCCAACGGCCGCGAATTCCGCTGCCTGAAATTCCGTTCGATGATCGTCGACGGCGATGTGGTCCTGCGCCGGTTGCTCGCCGGCGATAGTGCCGCAGCGGCCGAATGGTCTGAAACCCGGAAGCTGCGCGACGACCCAAGGGTTACCTGGGTCGGCCGGTTGCTGCGCTCGACCAGCCTCGACGAGTTGCCGCAACTGTTCAACGTGCTGCGGCTTGAGATGAGCCTGGTCGGGCCCCGCCCCATCGTGCGTTCGGAAGTCGCGCGCTATGGCGAGGATATCACCTATTATTTCGAAACCCGACCGGGATTGACCGGCCTCTGGCAGGTCAGCGGCCGCTCCGACACCAGCTACCAGCGGCGGGTGCAGCTGGACACCTGGTACGTGAAAAACTGGACGATCTGGCACGACCTGGCGATCCTCGCGAAGACCTTGCCGGCGGTGCTGAAACGCCGGGGCGCGATATGAGAAGGCGTTGCCCGGAAACTGGTTCGGCCTGATGGGTTTTTTTCGGCGTTTGCTGTGGCCGCGGCCGGAGATTTGCGCGGCCGCGAATCCCGTGTTCGTTCCCGCCCCGCCACCGCGGCCACCCCATGGCGGCACCGCCAGCCGCGTCGAACCCGCACGCAGCCGGTCGTCCGAACGCAATGCCGGCCGGCAGAACAGCGGCCGGCAAACGGCCGGGAGAATCGCACCGGGTGAGGCGTTCACGCCCACCCAGCCAAAATCCGGCCGACGCCGATTGGTCGGGCGCGAAGCGGAATTGCGCCGCATCCTGCAGGCGCTGCAGGAAGACCGCGCCCATGTCGTGTTGTATTCCGAACGCGGCCGCGGCAAGACCTCGCTGGCAAATCTCGTCGTCGAGTTGCTTCGCCGTTCCGGCAGCATCGTCGCCCGTTGCACCTGCGAGGCCGGCACCACCTTCGACAGCCTGATGCGCGGACTGATGCACGATCTGCCGCCGTCGTTGCTGGCAGGACGCCCCGGCCGCGGCAATGAGGGGCGCGACGCATCGCAGTTCGATCTCGGCCGGCCGGCCGATGTCGGCGGCTACGAGACCCACGATTTGGACGGCTGCGGCGCGGCACTGCCGCAGGGCGAGCTGCGCCCGCGCGATGTCGTGGCGTTGCCGCAACGGCTGAACTGCCGTGATCTGGTCTGCGTCGTCGACGAGTTCGACCGCGTCGAGGACCCGGCCACGCGGACCCGTCTCGCCGACACCATCAAGCAGCTTTCCGACCGCGACGTCCGGCTGCTGTTCCTGATCGTCGGCGTTTCCGAGAACCTGGACCAGATACTCGGGCAGCACCCGTCGATCCAGCGCGCGGTCGTGGGCGTGCATCTCTCCCTGTTCAGCGACCGCGACGTGGCGCAGCTGATCGCCCGCGGCGCGCGAGAGACGGGTCTCGATTTCCATCCCGCGGTCATCGCCCGGGTCACGGTGCTGGCGCGCGGCATGCCCTACATGGCGCAGCTGCTGTGCCTGCGCCTCACCCAGGCCGCCACTGACCGTGACGACACCAGCGTGACGGAGGACGATTTCGACGCCGCCGTGCTGCGCCTGATCGAGGATGCCAGCCCACGGGTGCTGGCGCTCTATGACCATCTCACGACGCACGGACAGGACGGAGAAATGGTCCAGGCGTTGCGGCGCGTCGCCACTGCGCCACAGGATTCCTGGGGACGGCTGACCGTGTTCGCCGCCGTCGACGGCAGCGTGCTGGTCGGGGAACGAGCGATCTCGTTTTCCTGCTGGGAACGGCTGGAAGCAGCCCAGGTGCTGCAGCCGGCGCTATCCGCCGCCGCAGCCGGTTCCGGCCTGTACGTCTTCGCGGAACGTGCGTTGCTGCATCACGTGCTGCTGCTGGCCGCGCGCGACGCGGCGTTGCCGGCGGCCAGACCAAACGACGCCACGCCGGCCGACGCCGTGATCGAGGCTTACCCGTCCAGCGAACAGGAAGTTCGCCAGCCGCTGGCCCGCCAATCCTGGGTGCCGCAGCCGCAGTCGCCCGATGTCGCGGCGCCCCGGCAGCTTCGCGGCGCGCCCTCGATGTCGCGCGGCTGAGCGTGCCATGACCGGAGAACCGTGATGGATACCTATGTCGCCTCGATGCCGGATTCGGTGCCGGCAACACCGCGATCGGATCCGGCCCTGAAACTTGGCCAGCTGACCCGGCTGCTGCGCCGCCATCTGTGGCTGATCGGAGCCTGCGCCGTCGTCGCCGGCGGCGCCGCCTACGGCTACGCCCACACCCTGCCGAAGACCTACACCGCCAACAGCACCATCGCCGTCGAGGGCGATCGCTTCGCCATTCCCGAATTGCAGGGCGCGCTGCGTGCCGACAACGCGGCGGACCCCATGCCGGTGGTGCGCACCGAGGTCCAGGCATTGACCTCGCGCGCTTTGGTCACCGACGTCGCGACCCGACTGCATCTCGAGGCATCGCCGGAGTTCAACCCGGCCCTGCGGCCGCCGAGCCTGTCCCAGCAAGTGAAGGATTTCGTCGGCAACCTCTTCGCCCAAATGCTGCCGAAAGGCCCCGCCGAAGCGCCCGCGCCGGGCCCGGACGAGGCGGTCATCAACTCCGTGTTCAAGGCAATGACGGTCTTCCAGGACAACCGCAGCCTGGTGATCTCGCTCGCCTTCACCGCGCAGGATCCGCGGCTCGCCGCCAACTTCGTCAATGACCTGATGGGCCACTACGTCGAATCGCGCGCCCGCCGGCGGGTCGATGCCAACCAGGGCGCCAACACCGCGATCGCCGAGCGGATCGACCAGGTGCGGACCGACCTCGCAGCCATCGAGCAGCGCATGCGCGACCTGCGCAACAGCAGCGACATGGTTGCCGTCCGTGCCGGCAGCGTCGGGCAGCAGCAGGTCGAGGAGCTGACCACGGCCGCCGCGAAGGCCAGCCTGGAGCGGTCGCAACTCGAAGCGAACTACGAACGCGCGGTGGCGGCGGCGAAGCAGGGCTCATCGGATGCGCTGGCGGCGGTGCTGAATTCCGGCACGATCTCCCGCCTGCGCGACCAGGAGGCGCAGGCCTCGCGGCGCATGGCCGAACTGTCCACCCGCTACGGCGCGGATTATCCCGGCGTGCGCAGCGCCGCCGCCGAACTGGCCTCGACGCGGCGCCAGATCAATGATGAAGCGAGCCGCATCGTCGCCTCCCTCGGTGCCCAGTTGCGCGTCGCCCGCGGCCAGGAGGCGGACGTTCAGCAGCAGCTGGAGAAGGTCCGCAGGGTCGGCGTGCAGTCGGAAAACAACCGCGCCGAACTGGACCAGCTGCAGCAGGAGGCGACCACGCGCCGCAACCTGTACCAGACCCTGCTCGAACGCGCGCAGCAGACGGTGACGCAACCCGGCGCCTCCACCACGCCCGATGTTCGCGTGCTCAGCCCGGCGGTACCGCCCGGCTCGCCGTCGGGGCCGAACATGAAGCTGGCCGGCCTGCTCGGCGGCTCCGGCGGCGCGTTGCTCGGCTGCCTGATCGCGCTGACCCGCATCCGCAGCGTCCGTGGCTTCGAGAGCGCCGCCGAGGTGACCCAGGCCACCGGCCTGATGGTGCTGGCCACCCTGCCCCGCCGGCTGGTCCGGCGCGACCAGGGCGTGCTCGCGACCCGGGAAGCCAACCGACGCGGCTACAACGCGGACGTGGAAGCGATGCGGGTCCTGCGGGAGCAGATGCGCTATGCCGGGCATACCGGCATGCCCCGATGCGTCCTGTTCATGCCGACCGCCGCCAGCCCGCCGGCGCAGGCTGCCCCACTCGCCGCGGCCTTCGCCCGCGTGGCCGCCGACGATGGCGAACGGGTGCTGCTGATCGAAGGCGATCTGCAGGCGCCGGCGCTCGCCGCACAGCTCGGCATCGCGGCCCAGCGCACCGCCGCCCAGGATGCCTCGGGCCTGCCGGGGGTCCTCGCGGCAACGACCTCGCCCGCGGCCACCCGCCGCCGCCAGGTAAATTGGCAGGACGGCGACGATGACGAATGGGAACGTGAGGATTTCGAGCGGCGCCGACTGGCGCGGCGCGGTAACGGCCGACCGCCAGGGTGAGCGCGAGACCGACCTCGACCTGCTGCTCGCCGGCGGCCGAACCTCCGACTCGCATGCCCTGCTCAGCGGCGTCCGATTCCAGAATCTGCTGGTGGAAGCTCGCTCCGATTACGACCTGGTGGTGCTGCACGGCCCCGCCGCGACCTCGGCCGATGCGGTGGCCCTGGTCCAGCGCGCCGACGCCGCGGTGCTGGTGATCGATGCGCAATCCGACCAGACGGAGACGCAGGCCGCGGCGAGCCGCATGAGCCGCGTCGCCCGCACCCCGCTGGCCGCGGTGCTGCTGATCCGGGCCTGAACGCGATGGAAGCAATCGGCGTCCTGCTGGCCGTCGTCGGCGCGGTGCTGCTGGTGCTGGCGGTGCATCCGTTCGTCACCTACCCGCTCAGCCTGCGCTGGCTGGCGCGCCGGCATCCTCGCCCGGTGCAGGCGGCCGCCGAAAATGCGCCGCCTCCCGCCGTCGCCCTGTGCGTCTGCGCCTATAACGAGGAAAGCGTGATCGGCGCCAAGGCGGAAAACATGCTGTCGATGCGCGCAGCGGTGCCCGGCCTAGAAATCCTCGTCTATGTCGATGCCGCCAGCGACCGCACCGCGGAAATCCTCGCATCGTACGGGGATCGGCTGCGCGTGGTGGTCGCCCCATCGCGGCACGGCAAGACCTACGGCATGAACACGCTGGTCGAAATGACGCGGGCCGATCTGTTGGTGTTCAGCGACGCCAACGTGATGTTCGCACCGGATGCGATTCCGCGGCTGCTGCTGCCGTTCGCCGACCCTGAGGTCGGCGCCGTCTGCGGGCACCTTCAGGTACAGCGGTCCGGGCGGCAGCGCCACCGCCGCGACTGGGTCGCTGTATTGGCGGCTGGAAGAACACATCAAGTCGCTGGAGAGCGCATCGGGGTCGGTAATGGGCGCCGATGGTTCGATCTTCGCCATCCGCCGGCGGTTGCACCGGCCGCCGCCGCCGGACCTGATCGACGACATGTTCGTGTCGCTGTGGGTGCTGTGCGGCGGCCACCGCATCGTTCGCGTCGACGACGCGCTGGCGTTCGAGGAGGCGGTGTCGCGCCCGGCCGAGGAGTTCAGGCGCAAGGTTCGCATCGCCTGCCAGGCCTTCAACGTGCATCGGGCGCTCTGGCCGATGCTGCGGAAACTTCCAGCCCCCGACCGCTACAAATACATCTCGCACAAGCTGCTGCGCTGGCTGACGATCTATCTTCTGGGTGCGGGCATCATCTGCCTTCTCGTCGGGCTCGCCATCGCCGGCGCACCGGTCACGGCGGCGATATTGCTGATCCTGGGCCTCGTGGCGCTGGCCGTGCTGATGCGGGCCACCGGCCGGCTGGCG
This sequence comes from uncultured Alphaproteobacteria bacterium, assembly GCA_963819305.1. Classification (GTDB taxonomy): domain Bacteria; phylum Pseudomonadota; class Alphaproteobacteria; order Acetobacterales; family Acetobacteraceae; genus CAVTKE01. The sequence goes on along the minus strand of CAWFVP010000009.1, from coordinate 173,714 downwards.
ACTTTGCGCGATGCGCTCGGCGCCTTCGTCGCCACCGGCATCGGCGTCTGGCGATCGCTGCGCGGCGAGCGCTTCCAGACCTGGAGTCCGCCTGCCTCCGCCCGCACCGATACCCTGGCCTCGGCCAGTCCGCGCGGGAGAGCCTGATGCGGGTCGCCATGATCGACCCGTCATTGTTCACTCTGCCCTATGACGGGGCCCTCGCCGGTGGCCTCGCCGAAGCCGGCCACGAGGTGACGCTGTTCGGCCGCCGCGCAGGTCCCGACGACAGCAACCCGAGCGACATTCCGCTTGCCGAAACCTTCTACCGCGTCGCCGGCAGCCGCTCCGTCGCCGCGCTGCCGGGCGCGCTGCGGCTGGGCGTCAAGGGCCTCGACCATCTGTGGTCGATGGCGCGGCTGCTGCGGCGGCTGCAGCGCGAACGGCCGGAGGTGATCCACTTCCAGTGGCTGCCACTGCCGCTGGTGGACCGTCCGATGCTCTCGCGCTTTCATGCCGTGGCGCCGCTGGTCCTGACCGTGCACGACACCAATCCCTTCAACGGCGATCCGACCTCGCGGCTGCAGACCCGTGGCTTCCTGGACTGTCTCGGCCGCTTCAACCGGCTGATCGTCCACACCGAGCAAGGTCGCGCCAGGCTGGCCAACCAGGGCGTCGATCCGGCCCGCCTGGTGGTGCTGCCGCATGGCCCGCTGGGCGCCGATCCGGGGCCGCAACAGGCCGATCCCATGCAGGGCGAACTCACCCTGATGCTGTTCGGAAAGATCAAGCCCTATAAAGGCGCCGACGTACTGATCCAGGCATTCGCCCAACTGCCGGACTCCCTGCGCGGCCGGGCGCGGCTGCGCATCGTCGGCAAGCCGTACATGGATCTCGAGCCTCTGCACGCCCTTGTGCAGAAGCATGGCCTGGGCGAGCGCGTCCGCATCGAACCGCGCTTCGTCGCCGACGCCGAGATCCCCACCCTGTTTGCCCCCGGCACCATCGCGGTGTTCCCCTATCGCGAAATCGATTCCAGCGGCGTGCTGCCGATGGCGCTGGCGCATGCAAGGCCGGTGGTGGCCTCGCGCATCGGAGTGTTCGCCGAGCTGCTGCAGGACGGCGTGCACGGCCATCTCGTCGCGCCCGACGACGTGGGCGGCCTGGCCGCCGCATTGTCCCATTGCCTCGCCGACCGCGACTTCGCCGCCGCCTGCAGTTCCAACGCGCTCGCCTTGTCCGCGGGCGGCGCCGACTGGGCGTCGATCGCCCACAGCACCGCCGCCGTCTATCGCGACGCGATCGCCCTTGCCGATGCGCGCGAACCTGGCGTCGCCGCCGGCTGAAGCCGCGCCACCGAGGTCAGCAGCAGCACGAGGAACAGCACCGGCGGAAACTGCTGATAGCCACCGGTGAAAAAGAATAGCGTGCAGGTCGGCACCAGGATGCCTGCCTGCACCGGTGAGCGGCGGCCGCCAACGAACAGCAGCACATAGGCGATCAGCGCCGGAAACCCATAATCCAAAATCACCTTGACCGGCGTGTTCAGGGCGTATTCGTACGGCAAACTCAGCCGCTCGCTGACCCCGCTGCCCAGGCCCACGATCGCCGCCGCCGGGTCGGTCGAAAGACTGTCGTCGAGCGCCCAGAACGGGGTGATGAACCGCAGGTGGCCGCTGGTGCCGGGCCGGGAGATCTCATCGAAGCGGGCGTGCAGGGCGTCCGCCACATCCGGCACCAGATGCGCCGCCACCCCCAGCAGCGTGCCGATCAGGATGACGGTCGCCATCGAGATCATGACCCCGCGCCAGCCCATTCCCAACGCCGCGGCAGCCACGAAGCTGAACATGACGATCCAGCCGGTGCCGGAGAACGACAGCAGCAGGCCCGCCATGAACAACGCGAGATAGCCCAGCCGCTGGAACGCAAGGATCTCGATGATCAAAGCCAGCGCCATCACCTGCGAGAAGATCGATGGCTCCACCAGGAAGAATCCGTTGCTCTTCAGCAACTCGCCGACCCCGACCGGGATCTGCTGGTTGTAGCCGGCCTCGAACAGCAGCGAATCCGGCAGCAGCCCGGTGAAGGCGAAGATGCGCACGCCCACGAACTGTGCCGCGAACTGGATCGCCCCCGCCACCGCGATCACCGCGAACCAGAAATTGACGCGGCGGAAGAACGCACCCTCCTCCACCGGCTCGGCGAAGGTCAGCACCGCGAGCGCGACCAGCAGCAGGAATTGCGACATCGACTGCAGGTTGGTCCCGCCGCCGACGCCGCCGCCCGGCTGCAGCGCATGCCACGCGAGCCCGGCCAGGACGCAGATCGCCAAGACCAGATAGCTCGCCAGCCGGAAGCGATGCAGGATGAGCGTGCCGCGCGCCACCTCGAAGCCGGCGAGTGCCAGCCCGACGGGTCCGACCACGCTCACCGCCTTGCCGCCGAACGGCAGGCCGAAGCGTTGCAGCAGCAGGCAGGCAGCGAGCATCGCGCCGGTGAACCACAATGCCCGCGCCGACAGGGCCGCGGAAACACCGTGCACGGGTCGCGCAGCCGGCGCCGCGACGCGCGACGCGGTGCTGAAGCGGGGTGTTCCAGCCAAGCTCATGAAGCCGCCATCGCCTCCGATCCTTGCTCGCCGCAGCCGGCATCCGCAAATTCGCCCCGGTGGTCGCGAACCGCCAGCGCCAGGCGAACCAAACCCGATCACCTTCGCGTATGATTGGCCCATTCCCGCCCAACGATTGCCGCCCGTGGTGGCCAATTTGACAGGCCGCGTGGCCGCAGCGCATGAGCCGGAACTTCGGAAGGGGAACGGCCCATGGGGCAATACGTAGCCAATCGCCTGGTACAGCTGGTGTTTGTCCTGATCGGCGTCAGCGTCGTGGTGTTCGTCACCATGCACCTGTTGCCGGGGGACGTCGCCGAGTTGCTGCTCGGCGACCATGCGACCAACGCCCAGCTGGAGCGGCTGCGCCAGCAGCTGGGCCTCGACCAGCCGGTCTGGATCCAATACCTGCGCTTCGTTCGGGACGCGCTGGGCGGCGATCTCGGAACTTCCATCCTGAGCAACCATCCGGCGCTGCAGGATGTGCTGGTCGGCTTCCCGGTGACCCTGCAGCTCACGCTCAGTTCGCTGCTGCTGGCCAGCCTGGTCGGCGTGCCGGTCGGCGTCATGGCGGCGATCTGGCAGGGGTCGCGCTTCGACGGCGTCGTCATGACGCTGACCCTGTTCGGGGTGTCGATGCCGATCTTCTGGCTCGGCCTGATGCTGCTGGTGCTGTTCGCCGCCGCCTTGGGTTGGCTTCCGGTCGGCGGCCTGATGCCGGTCGGTCTCGATCCGCCGCGGGTCACCGGCATGAGCATCATCGACAGCCTGCTGGCCGGCGACGCCGAGATGATCGCGGCCAGCATCCGCCACATGATCCTGCCGACGGTCACCCTGGCCAGCGTGCCATTGGCGCTCATCACCCGCATCACCCGCGCCGAGGTGCTGGCCGCCGCCCAGCTGGATCACGTGCGCACCGCACGGGCGAAGGGGCTGGAGACGGCACGGGTGGTGATGCGCCATATCCTGCGCAACGCGGCGATCCCGATCGTGACGGTGATCGGGCTGCAGCTGGGCTTGCTGCTGTCCGGCGCCGTGCTGACCGAAACGATCTACTCGCTGCCCGGCCTGGGCCGGCTGATGGTCGAACTCGATCCTGTCGCGCGACTACCCGGTGGTCCAGGCCGGCGCCATGTTCATCGCGGCACTGTTCGTCGTGGTCAATCTGCTAGTCGACCTCAGCTACGCCATCCTCGATCCGCGGATCAGCCGGGCATGAGCGCCACCGCATTGCCGCAGCACGCGGCCCTCGGGCGACAGGGCACCCTGCGCCGTGCGCTGCGCGGGACCGGGGCGCGGATCGGCCTCGGCATCGCCGTCATCTTCCTGCTGGTCACCGCGACCGCGCCGTTGCTGGCGCCCTACGACCCGTTCGACCAGGACCTGTCCAGCGCCCTCTCACCACCGTCGTTCGAGCATTTCTTCGGCGCCGACCAATACGGCCGCGACATGTTCAGCCGCATCCTGTTCGGCACCCGAACCGCCCTGCTGGCGATCGTCATGGCCGACGGGCTGGCCTTGCTGCTTGGCGGCTCGCTCGGGCTGATCGCCGGCTTCACCGGCGGCCGCGTGGATGCGCTGATCATGCGCGTGGTGGACGTGCTGCTGGCATTTCCGTACCTGCTGCTGGCGCTGATCATCGTGGCCGCACTCGGGCCGAGCCTGACCAACTCGGTGATCGCCATCGCCATCATCTACACCCCGCAATATGCGCGCCTGATGCGCGGCCAGGTGCTGAAGGTGCAGACCGCGGATTTCGTGGTCGCCGCACAGGCTGTCGGCGGCAGCAGGCTGCGGGTGATGCTGCGCCATGTGCTGCCGAACAGCTTCACCCCGGTGCTGGTGCTGGCAACCCTGCAGTCGGGGGCGGTGGTGGTCGAGACGGCCGGGTTGTCGTTCCTCGGCCTCGGTGCGCAGCCCCCCTCCCCCGACTGGGGCGCCTTGCTCGCCGACGGCCACGGTTATTTCCTGTCGGCGTGGTGGATCGCGACCTTTCCTGGGCTCGCGATCTTCTGCGTGGTGATCGGCTTCAACCTGCTGGGCGACGCGCTGCGCGACCAGTTCGACCCGCAGCAGCGGCGCATGTAGCGCCTACTGCCAGGCGTACAGCGAGAACGGCTCGAAATCGGGCTCCGCGGACGGCTTCTGCAGCAGGAACAGGTTGTACGAGGCGATCTCGCGATTTCCCGCGCTGTACCGGAGCATGTCGTAGGCATAGGACAGCACGAACAGCGGGCTGAAGAATTCGAAGTAGCTGCTGCTGAAATAGCCCGGCAGATGATAGGTCTCGTGGAAGCCGGCGTCCCGCGCGAGCTTGCTGAACGCCTTGTAGTTGGTCCGGTCGTAATACGCCTTGAAGCCCAGGGCGTCGGTTTCGCCCATCGAAACCTTGAGCACCTTCTTCGCCACCCAGTCCGGCAGCAACCGGTTGGCGATCGCGAACGGTGCGTAGCGGCCGGGGAACTGCGCGAGCATGAAGCCGCCGGGCCGCAGGATGCGAAACACGTTCCGCAGGAACCGCTCGTTGTCGTGGAAGTGCTCGATACCCGAATGCACCATCACCACGTCGACCGAGGCGTCGGGCAACGGGATCGCTTCCACGGCATCGCAGACGATGCGTTCGTCGAGTGCCGCATTGCCGACCATCTCGTCACCGTCGATGTCGAGGCCGATCAGGTGGATGCCGTACCAGGATTTGTAATAGGCGGGGAACTGCCATTCCTTGCCGGCGCCGACATCGGCGACCCGCGATACCTGCGGATGTGAAAGCACAATCGTGCCGATCTTGCGGTAGGCGCCGAAGACATTGGCCTCATGCACGTGCCTCGGCGTCATCCGCTGCGAGAGCTGCCGGTTCGCCTGCCAAAAGCCTTTCATGTTTTCCATGCCACGCGAACGTCGCTCCGATCCTGCCTGAGGCGTCGCGGCGTGCGATCGCGTCGGGCCTCACGATAGGCGGCGTTCGGCACCAGCGCGACCGGAACGGCCCGCGCCGCAGGTACAACAGCGGGTGAGATTACCGGAGCAGGCGAGATTACCGGCGGCTTTCGCCGAGCAGGTGTGTCCACAAGCCGGCGGACACGAGCCCGCCGGCCTGCGGATCGCAGAGATTATTTCTGCAGCGACACCTGCTCCATGTCGAAGAACATCTGCGTCGGGTTCAGGCGGAAGCCTTTCACCTCCTTGCGGATGGCGCGCACCTGCAGCGTCGAGTTCACGAACACCCAAGGGGCGTCATCCATGATCCGTTGCTGGATCACCTTGTACATCGCCAGCCGCTTGGCCGGATCGGTGACCGAAGCCGCCTCGTCCATCATCTTGTCGACTTCCGGGTTCTTGTAGTGCGACGTGTCGCTCACCGGCATGCCCTTGGAGTTAAACAGCGCGCCAACGAAGTTGTCGGGATCGCCGTTGTCGCCGCTCCATCCGGTCAGGAACATGCCCGGATACTTGCCGGACCGGACGGTGGACAGAAAGGCACCCATGTCCAGCTTGCGTATTTCGGCGTCGATGCCGACCTTCTTGAAGTAACCCTGCAACGCCACCGCAAGATCGGGGCCGGCCGGGTTGTAGCCGCGGGGCGTGCTGTAGGCGAGCAACTCGGCTTTCGTGCCGGGCTTCACGCCGGCGGCGGCGAGCAACTCCATCGCCTTCTCCGGATCGTAGGGATAGCCCTTCGTGGACTTGTCATAGCCCCACTGCGATTCCGGCAGCGGCGAGTTCAGGGTTTCGGCCATCCCCTGGTAGAGCGCCTTGTTGATCGCAGCCTTGTCCACCGCATAGTTCAGCGCCTGGCGCACCCGCTTGTCGTTGAACGGCGGAACGTTCGTTGGGCATCGCCATGCCGTTCACCGTCAGGCCCGGCTGGGTCAGCAGGCTGAGGCTGGCATCGCTGCGGATCGTGGGCACGACCGAAGTGGCGACGTCGCCCATGATCTGGACCTCGCCCCGCTTCAGGGCCAGCAGGGCGGCCTGCGCGTCCGGATATTCCTTGAAGACGATGTGGTCGACCTTCGGCTTGCCCTTCCAGTAGTTCGGATTGGCATCGAGCACGACCTGGTCGCGCTGGCGCCACTCGCGGAAGATGAACGGGCCGGTGCCGACCGGATGGTTGCGGAAGTCCTTGCCGTATTTCGCCGCTGCCGGGTAGCTGACGACGCCGTTCCAGACCATCGCCAGGCTCGCCAGCAGCGCCGCCGACGGCTGCTTCATCTTCAGTTCCAGCGTGTCGTCGTCGATGGCGCTGTACGAGGCGACCGATTCGTAGGTGAAATCGATGTAACTGTCGGCCGGACCGTTGTTGAAGATGTAGTTCGGATCGCTCTTGTTCAGGTTGCGGTCCAGCACCTGCACCATGGTTCGGGCATTGAACGGCGTGCCGTCATGGTACTTGACCCCCTTGCGCAGGTGGAACGTGTAGGTCTTGCCATCGGGCGCCACCGTCCAGCTTTGCGCAAGCCCCGGCGCTACCTCGACGCTGCCGGGCTTGTAGGCGACCAGGCTGTCGTAGATCGTCGCCATGATGAAGCCGGAGGTGTTGTTCTCCACCGCTTCCGGGTCGAGCCCGGTGGGGTCCGAGGCGATGCTGATGACCAGCGTGCTGTCGGCCCGGGCCGGCTGCAGGCCGGCGGCGCCAATTGCGGCGGCGAGCGCCAGCCCCGCGAATGTCTTCATTTTGCTTCCTCCTGTTTAGCCCATGGGCAGCCAGGGTAGGCGCGAACCGGTGTGCGGGCCAGTGCCCCGCTAGGGCTGCTGCCGCCCTGCGGTGGGCTCCGCACCGTCTTTTCCCCAACTGAAATCAACGGGAAGCTGCCGCAAGTACCCGCAAGCCGGTCACAAGTAACTGTTTCGGAATGTTGCGGTATCGCGACACATTACTTTCGCTGTTACATGGGTTGCAACATTTCTTAACCTAAGGCTAACCGACCCCACCGTCTATCACCACACGAATTGTTGAGCGCCGTAGGCGGCTAAAACACAGGTGGTTGATTTGACAAATTCTGTAGCGAATCCTTTGCGCGTTATCGGCGCCGGTCCAGACACGATCGCCCTGTTGGTGGCGGAGGATGCGTATCTGGGCGATGCCCAGTTCACCGTCAGCGTCGATGGCCAGCAGATCGGCGGGGTGATGACCACCACCGCGATCAACGGGATCGGCGCCATGCAGGAGTTCGACGTGCTCGGGGCGTTCGCGCCAGGGGGCCACAGCGTCTCGGTTAACTTCCTCAACGACGCCTATGGCGGGACGGCCGCGACCGACCGGAACCTCTACGTCAAGTCGGCGACCATCGACGGCACCGTCATCGGCGGCGGAACGCTTGGTCTTTATTCGGCCGGCACCCAGTCCTTCGCCTTCCAGGAACCGGGGACCATCGCGACCTCCGTTCCGGCCGCCATCACGATCGGCTCCGGCACCGATGTCATCGCCCTGTCGATCGCCGAGGACGCGTATCTGGGCGACGCCCAGTTCACCATCAGCGTCGATGGCCAGCAGATCGGCGGGGTGCAGACCGCGACCGCGTTGAACAGCGCCGGCGCCAGTCAGCTGTTCAACGTCGCCGGCAATTTCGGCGCCGGATCGCACGCGGTCGCCGTCGATTTCATTAACGACGCGTATGGCGGGGCGCCTGGGGCGGACCGAAACCTCTACGTCAAGGCGGCGACAATCGACGGGACCGCGATTTCCGGCGGCGCCTTGACCCTGATGAGCGGCGGTACCCAGTCATTCGGTTTCACGCAAGGCGCGGCCACCGACACGCTGACCCTGGGGATCTCGGAGGATGCCTGGCAAGGCGACGCACAGTTCACCGTCAGCGTCGACGGCAAGCAGGTCGGCGCCGTGCAGACCGCGACCGCTTCCCATGCCGCCGGCGCGACCGCCACGACGACGCTGAGCGGCAACTGGGGGGCAGGCCCGCACAGCGTCGGCATCACGTTCATCAATGACGCCTATGGCGGCACGGCCGCGACCGACCGCAACCTGTATGTCAACTCGATCGCCTATGACGGCGCCCAGGTCGCCGGCGCCGCGACCGCCCTGATGTGGAACCGGACCGCCACGATCAGCGTCGCCGCCGCGTCGATCGCCGTACCGGCAACGCCGGTCCCGACACCGACGCCTACACCGACACCGACACCGACACCGACACCGACACCGACACCGACACCGACACCGACACCGACACCGACACCGACAGGAATGATCGGGGTCACCGCCTACGGCAACCCTGACAGCAACGGCATCTTTCCGAACCTGACATTGATCGTCGATGGCACGCCGGTGGGGCAGCAGACCGTCACCGGCACCAACGCCACCTACAATTTCCAGAATGCCCTCGCATCCGGCGTCGCGCACGACGTGCAGGTGGGCTTCTACAACACCAACGGGGCGCGGGCGCTCGATCTGCAATCGATCACCGTCAACGGAACGACGATCCTGGCGACGGACCTTTCCGAGACCTACGCCTCGCGGGTCGGGACGGTGACCGGTTCGGGCAACATGCAGTATGGCGGCGTGGCAGACTTCAAGATCCCCGCCGGCGCGACACCCACGCCGACACCCACTCCGACACCCGCCCCCACGCCGACGCCGACACCCACACCGACCATCGTGGTGCCGCCCCTGACGGTCACCCCGCCCACGGTCACGACTCCCACCCCGACGCCCACTCCCACGCCAACCCCCACCGCCTCGCCGGCCGGGTTCTTCGTCGCGGTGAACGGCAGCGACACTGCCGACGGCAGCGCCGCCCATCCTTTCGCAACCATCGCCCGGGCGACCGCCGCCATGGAGCAAAGCACCACCCACACCACCTATATCGAACGCGGCACCTACAACCTTGCCAACACCCTCGCACTCGGCAGCGGTGATTCGGGGATGAGTTTCATCGCCTATCCCGGACAGGCGCCCATCCTGGACGGCGGCGCGGCGCATCTCGGCGCGCTGATCCAGGTGAACGGCGCATCGAACCTCACCTTCAGCGGCCTGACCTTCGCCAACGGCGGCAGCGGCTCCGGCGCGTTGTCACTCACCAACAGCAGCGGCGACCAAGTGGTGGGGAATCACTTCACCAACAACGGCGACGCCATCCTGCTGACCGGATCCAGCGGCAATACCGTCTCAGGCAACCGGATCGACAACTCCGCGCAGAGCGCCGTCGAGGTGAAGGACCAGAGCAATCACAACGTCTTCGACAGCAACACCATCAATGGCGTCGGCGCCATCGCCGAATCCGGCGGCGGCTTCTATCTGCACGCCGCCAGCAACAACGCGATCACCCACAACCTGATCGAGAACACCGCCGGCACCGGCATCGACATCGCCAACTGGGACAACACCGTCATCAACACCAACGAGACGGTGACGGGCAACGTTCTGCTGAACACCAGCACGGCATCCACCGACAGCGGCGCCATCTACATCCTCGGCCGCAGTCACGTGGAGACCGGCGACGTCGTTTCGAACAACTACATCGACGGCACCGGCGCCGGCGGATCCGCCCACACGATCGGCATCTACCTGGACGATTCGACCAGTGGCGTGCTGGTCAGCAACAACATCATCCGCGACATCGGCACCCACGGGGTGCAGATCCATGGCGGCGACAACATCACGGTGCAGAACAACATCATCGATCTCGGGACGGGCTCGGCCTCGGCGGTGCTGTTCCAGGCGGCGCCGGCCGACACCAATCCGACCAACACGATGCTGAACAACGTCGTCACCCAGAACATCATCCAGTCCGCCAGCAGCGCCCCGACCCTTTATTCCTACCTGGCCGGCGGCGCGCCGGAGATCACCCGCAACCTGTATTTCGACACCATCGGCGCGGCGCTGAACCTGCCGGCCCCCACCGGCGACGTTAACCCGAGCTTCGGCAACCCGCTGTTCAGCAACGCGGCGGGCGGCAATTACAATCTCGGCGCAGGGTCGGGGGCGGCGGCCATCGGTTTCCAGCAGATCGACCAGTCGCTGCTGGGGCCGCATCCGACCACCGCGGTTTGGACCGGCTGATGGCCCTCTCGCGAAGCGTCGGCAAGGCGACACCGCGGGGTACGGCAAATATCATTATTTGTGCCTAGCTTCGGCAGTGCTATCTTTAATGGAATAGCGAAGCTGCCGGACCAAACCGCCGGTTAATTCTGGTATCGAGCCAATGCCGAATTTTGCTCCAGACCTGCCGCGTGTCCGGCCCGGCGACCGGGCCGGCATCGACCCGCCGGCCCCCGCGCGCGCCAAGTTGCTCCCGGCCGAGCGGCCCAAGCTATCGACGGCCCGCGGTTTCGTCATCGGCCTGGGCCTGGCTGCGGTGATCTGGGTGATCGGCGGCGGCCTGGTTCTCTGGCTGCTCTGACGGCGGCTTATGCGGCAACCGCCGCAGGCGCCAGGTTTGGGCCGAGTACGGGCACCGGATGGTCCGGTGAGGTGCCGGGCAGGATGTAGCTCGTGAACATCCCGCCGCCCGTGCGGCGTATAGCAAAGGCCTTGTTCTTGGCCGGTCCCGCGAGATGCAGGGCGCCGATCGGCGCATAGGGCGGATACGGCTTGCAGTAGCGCCCCGCGGCATCGTCCCACATCGGTGCACCACGATCGCAGATCCAGTTGCAAGAGGGATCGAGCAATCGGGCGGGCGATCGCCTTCCCTCGCTGGCATGGATGGCGTGGTTCAGGGCAAACTGGTCATGCGGCACCAGCCGCCCGGTCCGTCGGATGGCGGCGGCATAGCGCTGCGCCCACCCCTCCCATTGCGGCGCATCCCCTGAGAGGGCGAAAAAGCCCGCATTCACATGCGGCCGCGCCAGCAGCCAGGCGCCGGTCAGCGGCCCGTAGCCCAGTACGAAATGCTTGGCGGTCCAGCCGAACAGCCAGGCCTGGAAGCGGTATCCGGGTTCCTCCTCATGGGTCACCGCCATGCCGCTGGCGCGGGCCCCGTCGACATAGGTGGCGAACACCCCAGGGTCCTGCAGCCAGATGTCGGAATCGATCCAGACATAAACGTCGTAGCCAGGAAAGTATTCGCGCAGGAACGGCCGTGCGAGGAACGAGCGCAAGGCGGGGCTGTGGCTGCCGGCGTCGATGCCGAGATGGGTACGCGGCGGCACGATGGCGCCGGCATACCGGCCGAGCCAGTCGAGGTCAGCGGCGTCGAGGCCCAGGTCGAAGCAGGCCAAGTCCACCTCGGGCGCCGCCAGGACCGGCGCCAGCGAGCCGATCATGTTCTTCAGGAACCGGAAGAAGCGCGAATCCGACGCGCTGACGATCAGCACGCGCGGCTTGCCGTCCCCAACCGGAAGGCCTTGACCCGATAATTCGTTCAAGGCATCGATTCCACGTTCGAGGATGCAGGCGCCGCACCTGATGCCGCCGCCTTGAACCGGCGCAGGACCCGCCCGGAGATGCGTCCGGCCAGCAGTCCCCAGGTCGATGGGTGGCCCAGGATTGTGCCGACGCAGCGCAGCCAATTTCCGCCGGCGGCGAGTTTCTGCGCGTCGATGTAGTGGATCATCGCCCGGTACTGCCGCCCCCTTGCCTGCAGCATCGCGGCCACCTCGTGCTCGCCGCGGCGGCGCATCTCCGCCTCGAAATGCTGGTTGGCGCGCAATGCCGGCCGATAGTCGTAGCGCCAGGCGCCGCTGCCGGTTGCCGTCCATTGCCGGGAGATGGTGCCGAACGGCATGGTGTAGTCATAAAGCGGCTCGCCGATCAGGCAGGCGCGGCCGCCGGCCACGAAGAAGTTCAGCAGGTAGTAGAAATCCTCCGCCAGCCGCGTGTGCTCGTAATAGGTGAGCCCGTGCGCCAGCAGGAAATCCCGCCGCACCACCGGTTTCAGCAGCCCGTAGTCGAACTCAGCATAGGTGTCGGCGGCGGCGACCAGATCGCGGGTCCCCAAAATCCGCTGGCCGATTTCGGGGTCGAAGCCGGTGCGCAGCACCTGCCCGACGCCGGCGTCGATATAGAACTGGTTGTCGGCCGCCATCTCGACGCCCGCCGCCTCCGCCGCCGCCACCAGCATCTCGAGCCGGCGGGGATGATAGGCGTCGTCCGCGTCCAGCACCGCGACCCAGGTGCCCCGCGCCTCGGCCACCATCCGGTTCATCGCCCGCGGCTTGCCGCCATTCGGCGACAGCCGGAGCACCCGGATGCGGGCGTCTTCGCGGGCCAGCGCCTCGGCGATCGCGGCACCGTCATCGGTGGAGCAGTCATCGGCGACCAGGATCTCGATGTCGCGCAGGGTCTGGCGCATCGCCGACCGGATGCAGCGCTCCAGCGTGCTGGCGCTGTTGAACACTGGAATGGTGACGGTCACCACGGGCTGTGCCGCGTTCAAAGTTCGAGTATCCGCTCGGGGCGCAGCCGTCCGCGCAGCAGGTCCAGGAACGCGCGTCCGTTGCCCCGAAGGCGGCCGCGCCGATCGACATACGGCTCCGGCCGCACCGAGCGCGCGGCGTTCGCAGCGAGGTTGCGCCCGACGCTGCGCACCGCCCGGCCGAAGCTGTAGCTGCCCTTGCGGAACAGATAAATCGGGTTGGCGACCTGGGAGTAGCCCAGCCGATAGCCGGGCGTGCGGCCTTCCTTGGCGCCCAGATGCACCCCGCGCGCGCCGTGCAGCTTGGCGATCCAGCCATGCCGGGCCATGCGGTGGGTGAAGTCCATATCCTCCGACCAGGCGTACAGGGGCAGGCGCTCGTCGAAGCGCTCGTTGTGGCGACGGACCGACGCCAGCCGCAGGGCCATGTTGCAGCCATAGCCGTGCGGCGCGGGCTGCAGGCCGAAATCGTCGTCGGGATGCCCGTCGCCTTCGATCAGCGCGCGTCCGTCGGCGACGCTCAGCCCCGGGCCGCGGGACCCGTCGGCGATGACGATGCCGGTGGTCACGACCAGGTCGGGGTGGGTCCGCAAGGCCGCCAGCGTCGCATCGACATAGCGCGGCGCCATCAGGAAATCGTCATCCAGGAACAGCACGATGTCGACGTCGTCCAGCCGGTCCAGGATGGCGTTGCGCTGCCGCGGCAGACCCGACGGGGCGAACAGCACCTCCACCCAGTTCGGCAGCCCGCCTTCGGTCGCGACGTCGGCGGGTTCGGTCGCGCAGACCAGCACCCGTTCGGGCAGCCGGGTCTGCCGGCCGACATCGCGGATCGTCTCCGCGAGGATCGCCGGGCGGCCGCGGGTCGGGATGCCCACCGCCAGGCGCAGCTCGGGTCCAAGACGCGGGTCGTGAGCGGCGATATCGGCGTCCGTGGCTTCGGGCATATGGTTTCCCTGGATCCGCCCCGGCCGGCGTTCCAGCTCGGGAGGAGGATTTTTAATCCTCCGGATCGCCGCTTCGTGCCAATCAACAACCTGTTGTTCGTACGGATCCGCGCCGAACGCTGGCCTCGGGCACGAACCCGTGTACCCCTTCTGCGACCTTTCCCCGCCGGCGCCGCCGGTCTCTAATCCGGCCGATCATCCTCCGACCCACCGCAAGGCCGCAGCAACCCGGCCCGGTGATGACGCCTTACCCCTGGGGGAAGACGCCTGAAGGGTGACGACGCCGCAGTGGAGTTGCATGACAGCCGCGAAAAATCCGTTCAATGCCGAGATCCTGCCGGAGGAGGCCGTGCGTCATCGGCGCTGGGTCGATGCCCGCGATGGCGTGCTCGCCGGCCTGGGATTGCCCAGGGTGGGACCCGCGCCGCGATGTCGGCAAGCCGGCCATTGGCCGCCGGTGCTGCTGGCGGGGCCGCCCGGCACGGGGAAGACCCTGTTGCTGGCCCACCTCGCGCAGAGCCTCTATGCCGCCGGCGCCGCCGTGCAACTGGTCAGCGCGGCTACCGCCGCGGCGGATACGGCCGGGGCGAACGGCGCCGGCATTCTGCTCGTCGATGATGCCGACGCGCTGCCCGACAAGGCGTTGGCAGCCATCGGCCGCCGCAGATATCCCGGCGCCCTGGCAGGGTCTGCAGCCCTGGCGGACCGCCTGGCGCTGCTCGGCATCCCGGCAACGCTGGTGGAGTTGCAGCCGCTCGACCCGGACGCCGTGGCGCCGTTCCTCTCCGCCCAGTTGCAGCGATCCGGCCTGCCCTCGAATCTGCTGCACCCCGAGGCGATCACGGCACTCGGGCGGCTCTCGGCCGGCGTTCCCCGAACATTGCAGCTGCTGGCCGGGCTGGCGCTGTTCCTGGCCCGATTCGAGAACGCGGCGGCGATCACCGCCGATCACGTCTCGCGAGCCGCGCAGATCGCCGACGGCAGTGAAGCGGACAGTGCCTCCGTCCAGGACGCCGTGGTCAACTCGGCACTGCCGCCGCTGTCGGTGGCCACTCCGCCGATCGGCGGATGGCCGTTGCGGGCGGGCCTGCTCGCGGTCGCGGCGATTGCCGCCGCCGCGGCCATCGGCTTCGGATCGAGCGATCGGCCGGACCATACCGAAACGCCCGCTCCAACCCCCAGCCTGACCAGCGCAGCGCCCGCCATCGTCACGCCGGCGGCCCCCGTCAAAGCCTTGAGTGCGACTGCAGAACAGCCGCCGGAGCAGCAACAGGTGAAGCAGCAGCCGCCGGAAGAGCAGCCGATGGCCGAGCGCTGGGTCAGCGCGCACCCGATCCGCGACCAGCCGGTTCACGTCACGCTGACCTATCCCGAGGGAGACGCCCAGGGAAGGCAGCGCGCGGCCGATCTCGCCGCGGCGCTCCGCAGCAAGGACTACGACGTGTCGCTGCCGGGCGACGCCCGCACACCGGCGACGCCCGCGTCATCGGCGCCGGTGCCTGAAGTCAGCTACTATTTCCCCGAAGACCGGCAGCTCGCCGCGACCTTGGTTCAGGAGCTGGCAACGCGCTATCCGGAGGCCGCCTCGGCGAAGCTGGCCGAGGCGCCTCGCGGCCGACATGCCCGCCCCGGCACCATCGGGATCGCACTCCCGTGACCGCTCCATGACCATTTCGCCGTGACCGTCGCGATGAGCGGAATTGCGGATCCGACGGCCGAGCCGGATCGCATCCCATCCGACGATGCCGCCGCCCTGAAGCGCCGCTCGATCCACGGCGCGGCGGCAACCCTGGTGGCGCAAGCGTTGCGCTTCCTCCTGCAGTTCGGTTCGCAACTGCTGCTGGCCCGGTTGCTGATGCCGGCCGAATTCGGCGTCGTGGCGATGATCGGGCCGATCCTCGGCTTCGTCGGCATCTGCAACGAGCTCGGCCTGTCGCAGGCGACGGTGCAGCGCGAGCACATCAGCCGGCAGCAATCATCCAACCTGTTCTGGATCAACATCGCGGTCAGCGGCGCCCTGGCGCTGCTGCTGTGCCTGGCAGCACCGATGCTCGCCTGGTTCTACGGCGAGCCGCGACTGACCGGCGCCACGCGATGGATGTCGGTGCTGCTGCTGATCGGCGGCGCCTCCGCGCAGCCGCTCGCGCTGATGAACCGGCGGATGCGGTTCGTCCGCCTCGCCGGCATCGACGTCGCCTGCACGCTGGTGGCGGTTGCGGTCGGCATCGCCGCCGCCGCGCACGGGATGGGCTACCACGCGCTGATCCTGATGCAGGCGGTGAACGCGACCACGATCTGCGCCATGGCCTGGGCGTGGGCGGCCTGGTGGCCGTCGCTGCCGCGCCGCGCCGCCGGCACTTGGCCGCTGCTGCGCTTCGGAAGCCACATGACCGCCACCAACCTGATCGCCTTCGCCGGCGCCAATGTCGACAGCGTGCTGATCGGCAAGGTCGGCGGCAGTGTGGCGCTCGGCCTGTACGACCGCGCCTTCAAACTGGTGGCGACGCCGATCTGGAACATCAGCATGCCGGTCGCCCGCGTCGCCGATCCGCTGCTGGCGCGGCTGCGGGACCATCCCGGCCGCTATCGCCGCGCCTATCTGCTGATGCTGCAGATGCTGCTGCTGATGACCCTCCCGGCGGTGGCCTTCACCGCGGTGAGCGCCGCGACCCTGGTGCCGTTCCTGCTCGGCCCGGGCTGGACAACGGCGACGCCGATCGTCGCGTGGCTGGCGATCGCGACCGGCTTCGCGCCGTTGGGGATTTCGGCATCATGGCTGTTCGTGAGCCAGGGCCGCGCGGCGGCTTTGACCCGGTTCGCGGCGCTGCGCAGCGCGGTGATGATCGCCGCGGTGCTGGCCGGCCTGCCGTGGGGCGCGGAGGGGGTGGCGCGGTCCTACGCATTGCTTGGCCTGCTGATCCACGGATTGCCGTTATGGGGCGCGACGCGGCGTGGGCCGGTCGACTACCGCTACATTGTGCGCGGCTGCATTCCGGTCGCCGCCGGTGGTGCCGCGGCGGCGCTGGCGGTGTTCGCGGTGGATGCAAGGATGCGCGCGGCAGGGTTCCCCGAGGGGCCGCGCCTGATCATCGGCGTCCTGCTCGCCTATGCCGGCTGCGGTGCCACGGTACTCTGCTTCCCGAGCGGACAGCGCCTGCTGCGCGAGGTGTGGCACCTGCGGTCGAGCCTTCGCGCCGGCCCGGCGTAAACACCACCGGGTTCATTCCGGCGCGAGGACGGAAATGCGGTTCGCGGACTGGCGCGCAAACACCCCCGGCCGATACATGTCCGACAGCTCCGCGCCCGGGATTTCGTAATTGCCGGGCGTCACCGCGCGCAGCCGCACCGCGACCCGGAAATCCGGTTTCTCCTTGGTCAGGTCGATGACGGCGGCGAACCGATCGTCGGCGGCCGGTTGCGCCTCGGTCTCGCTGACCTCGCCCAGCCACGGCATCCCCGGCGCCTTGCCGCCGGCCAGCCGCCCGGCGATCTCCCAGCCCGCGGGCAGGCCCTGCAGCAGCATGGCGCGATGGTCCTGCCCGTCATCCGACCTGCCTTCCACCAGCAGCACGAAGACGGTGTTCTGCCGCAGATGGTCGAGGTCCAGGTCGGTTCCGTCGGTGTTGAAGAAGCGCCGCTGCACGCGCATCCCGGCCCTCGCCGCCACCGGCGCCACGCTCGGCACACCGGTGACCGACACCGAGCGCCACACCGCGGCGCTGCCGAGATTGCGCGCCGTCGCCGGACCCACCAGGGCGACCGTCAGCACCGGCGTCCCGGTTGCCTCATGGCCGTCGATCGCGAGCTTCGCCGGCTGGCCGTCACGGCCCAGCACCGCCGCCGATGCCGCTGCCCAGGCCTGTTCCTGGGTGTTCAGGGCGGATGGCAGCAGGTCCGCGCCGGGCATCGCGGCGGTCAGCCGCGCGAGGCGGTCCGGCAGCAGCCCGCTCTCTTTCAGCAGCACCGCGATGGCCGCCTGATCGCGCAGGGCGGAGCCGTAGTCGAAGCCCCACCAGCGGCGTGACGGCGCCGCCAACGCGGCGGCGAATGCCGCCTCGGCGCGCGGACGGTCATGCGCCAGCGACAGTGCCGCCGCGAGTTGCGCCTTCGCCAACGGCGTCGGCAATTGCCCGATCGCCTCCGCCAGCACCCGCGCCGCCCCTGGCCGCCCCTGCCCCGCCAACGCCAGCACATAGAGGCGGTACGCCTGGGCCGCGAGGCCCTCCGGCGAGCTTGCCTCCTCCTCGGTGGCCGCGGCGAGGAACTTCAGCCCATCGGCCAATGCCTGGTCGGGCACCGTCGCCCCCGCGGTCTTGGCGCGCAGCAGGAATTCCATGGTGTAGGGGGACAGCCAGGCTTCCGCCTCGCCGTTGGCCGACCACAGCGAGAAGCCGCCGTCATAGCGCTGCCGGTCGAGCACGGAGGCCACCGACGCCTGCAACCGGGACGCGCGCTGGTCGCCGGCCATCGGCCCGTCGGGCAGCAGCGCCAACGGCAGCCCGCGGCTGGTCGCCTGCTCCAGGCAGGACAGCGGATAATCGGTCAGCGCCGTCACCAGGGCCGCCGCATCGAAGCGCACCGGCGCGCCGAAGCTGGCCGAGGCGGCGACCGTGCCGGCAAGGAAATCGCCGAGCGCCGGGTTCAGTCTTTCCTCGGTTCCCGGTGCCAGGTCGGCGCCGGAAACCAGGGTGATCGCTCCCCGCGCGGGACGGACCGTGATCGCCCAGTCGCGCTGCACGTGGAAGCCGCCCGGGCCGGTGACATCGAGGTGGATGCCCCCGCGCCCGGCGCCGGTGGCCTTCAGGATCGTGGTCGGCACCGCCTGGGCGCCAGCGACGAGGTTGGCCGCCAACCGGGCAGGCCCGCCCAGCGCCAGCGGACCATCGACGCTGACCATGGCCACCGCCTCGCCGGGCGGAAGATCGAGATTCTGCAGCAGCACCGCCAACCGCGCCTCGTCGCCAGGTGCCAGGAAGCGCGGCAGCAGCGCCTCCGCCACCAGCGGATCGCGCACGGTGATGTCGCTGGCCGCAGCGCCGATCCGGCTGCCCTGCCAGGCGACCGCCATCAGCCGCACCTGGCCGTTGAAATCCGGCAGGTCCAGCGGAATGCGGGCCACGCCATCGGCGCCCGCCTGCACCGGCGGGGTGAACAGCGTGACGGTGCGCTGGGGGATGTCCGGCAGCACCATGCTGCTCTCGTCGCCGCCCTGCCGCAGCAGCGTCGCCTCGCCCTCGGCCGGCGGGATCAGCCGGCCCCAGTCGTCGCGGATGTCCAGCCCCAGCCGGCGACGGCCGAGGAAATGCGGCCCCGGATCGGGCGAGGTGAAACGCGTCAGCCGCAGGATGCCCTCATCCACCGCCGCCAGCGTCACCCAGGCGCCGGCCGCGGCACGCACCGCGATTACCGACTGCGCGCGCGGCGCCGGATGCTCGGGAGCCTCGATGGCGACGTTGAGCGTGCGCGCCGCCGGATCGACGCCGACCCAGGCGAGTCCGATGGCGCGGCCCGGGCGCGTGCCATCGGCTTGCGCCGGCCGGAACACGTGCACCGTGACATAGGCCCCCGGCCCCCAGCTTTCCTCGACCGGAATATTCACGTCGGTGCCGCCCGCCGGCACGCTGAGCGTGCGCATCGCCAGTACCCGGTCCGACAGCACCAGCACCGTCGCCTCGCCGGCGAACGGCGGCACGATATGCACCCGGACCTGCTGCCCGACCGGCGCCGAGCGGCGATCGGCCGAGACATCCACCCGGTCCGGCACGTCGGGGCTGTCGGTCGACGCCCAGCCGGAGCGGAAGCGGATCGAGGTCGCCGCCATCCCGGCGGCCTGCGCCACCTCCAGGCGATAGCGGCCGAAATCCAGCTTGCGCGCGAAGCGGAGCGGCGCATCCGCAGGCAGCGTGACGTCCTGCGTCTCCAGCGGTTCGTCGCGATACACCGTCTCGTAGCGGGCCAGGCTGCCGCGCATCACCAGCCGCCAGTCAGGCCGCTCACGAACCAGCCGCAGCTTCACGGGCAAAGCCATCCGGGTGCCGTCGGGGCGCACCGCGGCGATGTCGAATCCGGCCTCGGCGCCGGCGTCCACCGCGTTGTCCGCAAACGCCGGCTTGATGCCGATCAGCGGATTGAGGCCGCGCACCGGAATGGTGGTCTGCGCCACCGAACCATGTCCGGAGGGGTCGTTCACGCCGACCGAGATCTCCGCCTTCAACGGCTGCGTGGTGTCGGGCGCCTGCGCCAGGAACAGTGGCATCGTGGTGTGCCCCTGGGCGTCGGTCTCCGGCAGCGGGACATCGACCATTTCGGGCGCGTAGGTCTCACCGACCAGTCCGAACCGGTAGCCGGCCAGTGCCGGGAACGGCTGCGGATCGACCACCAGCCGGTAATTCGCCTGCCCGGTCAGGCCCGCCCCCGGCGCGCCGTAGAGGAAGCGCGCGGCGACCGACAGCGCGGCCTTGGTGCCGGGCACGATGGCGGCGGGCGGATTGGCGAATTCGACCGCCATCCGGTCCGGCACGAAGGCATCGACGCGGAATTCCGCACGGCCGATGGGCTCGGCGGCAGGGTCGGCCCGCAACTCGACCACCCAGGTGCCCGCTGCAGCCCCCGGCGACAGGGCCACCGGCATGTGCACCGAACCCTCCGGGCCGCGCGGCGGGTTGGTCTTCAGGAATATCTGCCCGTTCGGCCGCAGCACCCGGAGTTCCGCCGGCAACTCGACCGGCAGCCCGGCCGCATCGCGCAGCAGCCCCATCACCTGCACCGTCTCCCCCGGCCGGTAGATGCCGCGGTCCAGCCACACATAGGCGTCGAGCGGACCCGGATGCTTCTGCCCGTCGACGCCGCGGTCCGACAGGTCGAAGGCGGCGACGTTGAGGTCGAGTGCGGCAAAATCCTCGTCCTTGCCGAACGCGTGCAGCGCCGCCGGCGACAGCGGACCCTCGCCGTGCAGCAGCGGCGCTGCGAACCGGGCGACGCCATCGGCATCGGTGGTGGTCTCGGCCAGGATGTCGTTGTTGCGGGCCAGCAGCCGCAGCTTCACCTCGGGTTTCGCCCGCGCGTCGGAATAGCCGCGGATCTGCACCGTCAGCCCATCGCTGCCGCGCCACAATGTCGGTGCCAGGTCGGTGCGCAGGATCACCTGCACCGAGCCGATGCCGTTGGTATTGGTGCCGTCTCCGGGCTGGGCGATCAGCGCGTACAATCCGGGCCCGGCGCTCAGCAGCGCATCCGGAAACGGCAGCGCCGTCCGCGCCGGCTTGTTCGGCTCCCACCGGGTGATGTCGGCCGTGCCCTCCCACACAACGCGGCCGGATTGCTCGCCCAGGTTTTCGGCGCTCCAGATTCTCAACGGCTCACCCAGGCGGGTGCTGGCGAGGAAGGCCGCGACGTTGCGCTCGGTCAACCGGATCAGCTTCAGCGCCACGGTGGACAGATTGATGGTGGTCAGCGACGCCGCCGGCGCCTGCCCACGCGGCAGCACGAACACCCGCGTGTCGAACGCGATGCGCGGCCGGCGATTGGGCATGGCGACGGCGAGCGGGGTCTCGCGGGTCAGCGCCAGCCCCTGCTCCCCCGGCATGCCGGCCCGCAGCACGACCCGGGTGGTGACGCCGGACGGCAGCCCGGAGACGCAGATCTGGTCGCCCTCGCGCGTCACCGCGGCTCCCTGGACCGGCGGCTCCAGGCGCACCCAATCCTGGGCGGCGAAGTCCGGCCGGCGCACCGGCGCCACCGAGAATTCGATGCAGGCGCGCGGCGGGTCCGCCTCGCCTTCGCTGCGCACCCGCCGGACCTGCATGCCAGCGGCGCGCTGGGCGTCGGCCAGCAGGCGCTTGTAGTTGGCGTCGCTCGGCGCGCGCTCGACCACCGCCTCGAGCGCCTGGACCGCCTGCGCCGACCGGTCCAGCGCCCGCAGCGCCTCCGCCATCAGCAGCAATCCGGGGATCTCGGCCGCTCCCGCATCGGCCTGGGTGAAATTCTGCCAGGCCGCCAGCAACGCCTTCTGCGGCTGCGGCGGGGTGGCGCGAAGCTGCGCGTTGGCGAGATCGAGGAATTGCCGTGCGGTCGGCTCCCCGGCGGCGACCCGGGTCTCCAGCGCGGCGATCGCGGCCGCCCAGTCGCGCTTCTGCAAGGCCGCTGCCGCCTGCTGCTCGGCGGCGCGGCGAACCGCCGGAGTGCCGCCCGCGGGATAGCGGCGGGTCAGCCCGTCGACATAGGCCTGGCTGTCCGCCTGCAGGCCCGGCAGCTCGAAATCATCGGCGCGGGCGGCGTGGGCCGCGAACAGCAAGGCGAGCGAAAGCACCAGGAACAGGCGCCGCAACATGGTTCGATTCCCCCGGGTTTTCGCGCCCCAGGTGTAGCAGACGATCATTCGCGCGTCAGCAACAACTCCGTGTCCACCAGCACCGCAAGCCGCTCGACGAACGGGTCCTCGATGCCCATCTGCCGCAGGCCATCCCAGAGTCCGAAACAGATATTCGGCGGCCGTGCCGAGGCCGCCACGCGCGGTCGCCAACCGGCGCACGATCTCGGATTCCGGAAGATCGCCGCAATAGGACGGGCCTTGCGGATTGATGGTGAAGGCGATGGCATGACCGAGGCTGCCGCCCTCGCCGTCCTCCAGCGGGACCCAGCGAGGAATATAGCCGTCGGCCACCATCTCACGGCGCCACAGCAGGTCCAGTTCCCGCTCCAGCACCGTCTCCGCAATCCGCAGGGCAGCGCCGACGCAGGTGCTGCCGTCGCGCAGGCCCAGCATCACGCCCGGGTTTTCCGGCGTGCCCCGCCCGGCGCCCGTCGACAGGCAGAAGGCGCGGTGCCAGCCGGGCACCACGGCCATCCGCTGTTCGACATATTCGATCAGCGGGTTCCAGATCAGGCTGCCATAGGCGAACACCCAGGCGCCCTCGCCGTGCTCGGGCCGCGTGTCGAGAATGGCCCGCAACGATTGCGTGCGCTCGGCATCGGACAAGATCCGGATCCCCGGATTCGCCCTGGCAATGATCTCGCCGAGGTTGCCGGCAAGCAGCAATTCCCGGGTGAGCGGCGAGCCCGATGCGACCGGGCCGGTGCCGTCGTCGGCCACCTTCCGGCCGCCCGCTGCTTCGGGGGACTCAGCCACGCGGGGCGATGTCCGGGCGGGCCGCCAGCAGATCGCGGATCTCGCCCAGCAGAAGCTCGCTCCTGCTCGGCGGCGGCGGTGGCGGCGGTGCCGCTTCGCTTTTGGCGGTGAGGGCGGAAAGCCCCTTCACCATCCAGAAGATCGCGAAGCCGACGATCAGGAACTGGATCACCGCGTTGAGGAACAGCCCGACATTCAGCGTCACCGCCCCCGCCGCCTTGGCGGCGTCGACGGTCGGCGCGGTCGGCCCCTTTAGGGTGATGAACACGTTGGAGAAGTCGATGCCGCCGACCAGCAGCCCGATCAGCGGGTTGATCAGGTCCTTCACCAGGCTGCCGACGATGGCCGTGAACGCCGCGCCGATGATGATGCCGACGGCAAGGTCGACCACGTTGCCGCGCATGATGAAGGCCTGGAATTCGCCGATCCAGCCGGGGCGCCGCAGGGAAATCGGACTTGCCATCATATCCTCCAAACGTGTCGTTCGTGTTTCGATCGTCGCGCGAATCTACCTCGTATCGGCGCATTGTCACGCCCGGCCCCGGCCGCACGGCCAGGAACCCTGCCAGCCGCGGCGGCTTCCGACCGTCTTCGGTGTTCCAGCCCGGTGTCTTTGTCAACGGGGGGCGAAATGCCCTAGCCTGGCCGCGGAGGTGGCGATGGCAAAACTCTGGCAGTTGGCGTTGCTCGGCATGTCGATGACGATGGCGGGCTGTGCGCAGCAGGTGGTGCAGCGGGAAGACATGCTCGCCGCCGCCGGATTTTCCTTCCGGCCGGCCGACACCCCGCAGAAGGTTGCCGCGCTGAAGGCGCTGCCGGCGCACAAGTTCGTCCGTCAGGTGCGCAACGGCCAGAACGTCTGGATCTACGCCGATCCCAGCATCTGCGCCTGCCTGTATGCCGGCAACGATGCCGCCTACCGGAACTACCGCCAGGAGGTGGTCCAGAAGCGCATCGCCGACGAGGAGGTCCGGGCAGCGCAACTGAACCAGGACGCCGCCATGGAGCAGGAGGCAACGATGGTGGACTGGGCGGTGTGGGGACCCTGGGCGCCGTTCTACGGTCCCTGACGCACGCGTGGCCGCTTCCAAGAAGACGTAGTCGCCTTCAGCGTCCGCGCGACGCGGCGGCCACCAGCATCCCCTCCTCCAGCTGCGCCTGGCTGAACGGCTTTTGCAGCAGCCTGAACTCGCCTTCCACCGCGCCCTCGGCCGCCAGGATGGTGTTCGGATAGCCGGACATCAGCAGCACCGGCAGCCCGGGCCGCAGCTTGGCCGCCGCGCGCGCCAGTTCGACGCCGCTGACGCCACCCGGCATCAGCACATCGGTGACCAGCATGGCGATCGCGGGGTCCCGATCGAGCAGGTCGCGCGCGACCCTGCCATCCGGCACGGCGATCACGTCCCAACCGCTCCGCGCCAACGCCTCGCGCAAAGTCGCGCGCAGTTCGGCATCGTCCTCCACCAGCAGCACCCGCCCCGGCTGAACCTCGACCGGCCTCGTCGCCGCTGGGCGAGGCGCCTCGGTCGCGGCCGCGGCGGCCAGCGCCGGCAGGAATATCGACACCGTGGTGCCCCCGCCCGCCAAGCTCATGCCCGGCCGGCTCACGATGGTCGCATACCCGCCGGATTGTTGCGCGAAGCCATAGACCTGCGACAGGCCGAGTCCGCTGCCCTTGCCGACGTCCTTGGTGGTGAAGAATGGCTCGAACGCCTTCGCCGCAACCTCCGGCGCCATGCCGACCCCCTCGTCCTCGACCGCGATCACGACATATGCATTTTCCCCGGCGTCCGGCGCGGCGTTGCGGGTCGAGATCGTGAGATTTCCCCCTTGCGGCATCGCATCGCGCGCGTTGATTACCAGGTTGAGCAGCGCCGAATGAAGATGGGCGGCATCCGTGTTGGTGTCCGGCGCCGCGGCCGCAAGCTCGAGCCGCACCTGGACCGTCTCGCCGACCGCCCGCTCCAGCAGCGGCATGAACGCATCGATCAGACGGTTCACATCGACCCGCTCCGGACGGAGCGTCTGTTTCCGGGCAAACGACAACAGGCTGCCGGTCAGGCGCGCACCGCGATCGGCGGCCTTCTCCGCGGCGCGGGCCAGCCGCACGACCTCGCCGTTCTCCGGCGCCTGGCGTCGGATCAGCTCGAGGTTGCCGGTGATGGTGGTCAGCAGGTTGTTGAAGTCGTGCGCGATGCCGCCGGTCAACTGCCCGATCGCTTCCATCTTCTGCGCCTGCCGCAGCGTCTCCTCGGTGGCGCGATGGTTTTCGATCTCGGCGGACAGGCAGCGGTTCACCTCATCGAGTTCGGTGGTGCGCCGTTCCAACTGGATCTGCAGCCGCAGCATCTCGCCGAACTGGAAACTGAAGCGCCGGACGGTGAAGCACAGCGCGACGACGAACACGACGATCATGGCCGCCGCGGCCAGCAGATGCCCTGAGCCGCGCCAGGCGAAGGACGCCGCCAGCGGCAGGGCGGCCGGGATGATGAATGCCATCGCGGTCGGCGCGTGCGCCGCGTGCAGCGACGCCGCCCCCGCGCACATTCCGCCGATCAACAGGATCCACAGCAACTGGTCCGTCTGGTCGACCGGGAACAGCACGGCGGCGCCGACGCCCCAAAGCACACCGGACAGCAACGACCCGGAAAACGCCACCGCTTCCCACAGGCTCAGATTGGCCGAAGTCGTGTTGCCGCGAAGATAGGCCTGCCTGGTGGCAATGCGCGCGGCGGCGACCGCGACGACCAGCCCCAGCCACACCCAGGGGCCTTCCGACGCACCCGTCCCTTCGAGGACCGTCGTCATCAGCGATCCGTTGACGACCGTGATCAGCGACGTGCCCAGAAGCCGTTCGAAGATCGAACGGACACGCAGCGCACGGATCTGGGTCTCTGCATCCATGCTGGCTGTCCAAATACCGGCAATAGATACGCGAGAAGAATGCCGGATGCCAGTTCGTTTACAAACCGCACACGCATGGCGGAAGCAATCAGACGCCGTATGTTTAATGAAACTTCGCCTGGGCAGCAGCCGCCCCGGCGGCCATGCGTCCGCCCAAGTTGCTGCTTTGATTTTATGATTGCGAGCTCCACCGGGTTCGGCATAGCTTGCATACGAATGCAAGATCGACAGCCGCGAGGTCGAACAATGACGCCTGACATGCGGGAGCGACTGGTCCGCTACGACGAACTCGTCCCCTGCCGCAACGCCTTCGTGGACACCCGCACCCCCGGTTCGGACCAGAAGGAAAACTTCTCGATCATCGGCGGCGGGGTGGCGGAAAACCCCAGCCAGCACGTGCATCTGCGCGAACCGCACGGCTTCAACGTCGGCGCCGCGCGCCAGCCCTTCGGCTGCCTCAACTCCCAGCACAGCCACCGCACCGCGGAAGTCTTCGTCGTGCATCGCGGCGCCTGGCGGATCACCTTCGGCCCGGACGGCAACGACGGCCACCTCGACGCCGACGAAGGCGACGTCGTCTCCGTTCCCACCGGCATGTTCCGCGGCTTCCGCAAGCGCGACGAGGGCATCGGCTTCCTGTGGGTGGTGCTGGGCGGCGACGATCCCGGCCACGTCACCTGGGCGCCTTCGGTGTTCGCCATGGCGCAGCAATACGGCCTCGTCCTGCTGGAGGGTGGCCGGCTGGTGGACACCACGCTGGGCGAAACCATCCCGGCCGGCGCCGAGCGGCAACGCCCGCCCGATGCCGCCGAGCTTGCGACGCTCGCCACGCCGCCGGCCAGCCGATTGGCCGGCGTGGTGTGCCGGCACGCCGACCTGCGCCCGAACCCCGCGTCCCCGCTGGCGGCACCCGGCATCGCGGAATGCGCGGCCATCACGCCCACCCGAACCGGCGACGGCTTCGCGCCCGGCCCGATCGCCGGCTGGTGGCCGCATGGCTTCAACCTTCGCGTGCTGCGCATCGCCCCCGGCGCCAGTTCCGTCATGCACGCCCGTGCCGAGGCGGAGGTGCTGTTCGTCCACGCCGGCCGGCTGATCGTGAAATCGCCGGACGGCGAGTTGGCAATGACCACGGGCGATACGCTCTCGGTACCTGTCGGCCTGCTGCACAGCTTCCACAATCCCTGCGCCGAACTCGCGGAAGTCTACGTGGTCCGCGGCGGCGATGCGCCGGCGAACATCCTGTCCGCACAGGACGAGGCGCTTGCCGGGCCATCGCCGATCGCCTCGCACTGAGCAATTTCATTTTGGGGAACAACGCCATGTCCGCCACGTCCAGCCGTCGCCTCCTGCTTGCCGGCGCGTCGTTGCTCATCGGCCTTGCATCCGCGGAAGCACAGGCCGCCTGCAGCCTGCCCGAACCCGCTGCCGCGACGCAGATCACCCTGCTCGCCAATTCCTTTCCGGTCCTGCAATTTCTTGCGACACAGATGAAATCCTGCAGCAACGGCAAGCTGACGGTGGATGCCAAGCTGACACCCGATGTCACGTCGCAGGCGCGCACCATGCTCGCCGCCGGCGGCGTGGCGCCGTTCCCGGTCGTCCAGCTCTCCAACGGATCGTTCACCGAATTCGTAGCCAAAGGCTACCTGCAGCCGATCACCGACCTCGTGAAGAAATACTGGGACCAGTACCGACTTCAAGGACATTCCCGAGAGTCTCTGGAAGCAGGTCAGCTACGAAGGCGAGATCTACGCCATTCCGTTCGAGACCAATGCCGAGATCCTGTTCTACCGCAAGGACCTGCTGGACAAGCACGGCATCGCCGTGCCCGCGACCTACGCCGATTTCCTCGCGGCCGCCGAAAAGCTGAAGGCCGCGGAGCCCGCGCTCGACGAACCGATTGCGGAAACCCTCGGCGGCAACTGGAGCCTCGCCACCGAGTGGGGCAACATCTACCAAGGTCTCGGCGGCACCTGGTTCGACGCCCAGGGCAAGCCGAACTTCAACGATGAAAAGGGCGTGAAAGCCGCCGAATTGCTGAAAGGCCTGCTGCCGCAGATGTCCCCCAACGGCCTGTCGTTCAGCAACGACGACGTCATGGTTGCGTTCCAGCAAGGCAAGGCCGCGATGGGCGTTGTCTGGGCCTCCCGCGCCGCCAACATGGATGCGCCCGACGTATCGCGCATTCCCGGCAAGATGCAGTTCGCCATGGCGCCTTCGCCGGTGGCGGGCGCCGGTCCCGCGACCGTGCTGTGGTGGGACGGCTTCGTGCTGCCGAAGAAGATCGGCGTCGACCGCGAGCTGGCATTCCGCCTGATCGCCGAAGCCACCAGCAAGGAAAGCTTCCGCGCCGGCGCGGACCTTGCCTATTATTCCCGCACCTCCATCACTTCGGACCCGGCGCTCGCAGGAAAATTCCGCTACTGGCCGGCAATGACCGAGACGTTGGCCAAGGGCACGGAGACATTCCCGAACCGCCCCTATTTCGTCGTGGCGCACACCGCCATCGGCGCCAATCTCGGCGACATCATGCGCGGCAAGGTCACCGCCAAGGAAGGCCTCGACAAGGCGGCCGCGACGTATCTGCGGGAAGCCAAAGCGCAGGGCTACTTCTGACCGGTCCCTGACCGGCCCGGCGTTTTCCGGCCGTCATGCCGACGCGCAGCTTCCTCCTGCTGGCCGGACCGAGCATGTTCGCCATGCTCGCGCTGACCGCCATTCCGCTTGCCGACGGATTTTGGCTGAGCCTGCACAGCTTCTCGTTCCGCGGCGATCTGCTGTGGCGCGGCTTCGACAACTACGCCGCGACCTTCGACGATCCGGACTTCTGGCGCGCCATCGGCTTCACGCTCAAGATCGCCGTCATCTCGGTGCCCGTCAGCCTGCTGCTGGGGTTCGGCTCGGCCCTGGTGCTGATGCAACTGCCGGTGTGGCTGCGTGGCGCGGTGATCGCCTGCATCCTGCTGCCTTTCGTCGTCACCACGGTCGTCGGCACCCTGGCGTTCTCATGGATGTTCCGTGACTTCGGCATCGTGACCTATTGGCTCGGGCAACTCGGGATCCGGATCTTCTGGATGGGCAGCGATGCCGCCTCGCAATCGCTGGTGCTGATGCACTGGGTCTGGCACACCACCCCCTTCGCGACCGTGATCCTGTTCGCCGGCCTGCAGACGGTGCCGGCCGAGCAGCTGGAAGCGGCGGCGATGGACGGCGGCGGCGCGTGGGCGCGGCTGCGCCACGTAGTGCTGCCGCATCTGCAATCCCTGTTCGTGTTCCTGGCGATCATCATGGTCATGGACGGCTACCGGATCTTCGATTCCATCTTCGTCATGACCAAGGGGATCAACGGCACCGAGAGCGTGATGCTGTACTGGTACCGCGTCGCGATCGAAGAAAACGCGCTGAACCGCGGCGCCGCCATCGCATTCCTCACCGTGATCGGCATCCTGGTCCTGCTCAGCCCGTTCCTGTGGCTGACCTGGCGCGAACACCGCGGCCTCCGGCGATGAACATGCGCCGCCTGCGCGTCGCCGGCCTGGCGCTCGCCGTTCTCGTGCTCGTTGCGTGGTCGATCTTCCCGTTCGTGTGGACCCTGCTGACATCCATCAAGCAGCCGGTCGACGCCTTCGCCAATCCGCCGGTGTGGGTGTTCACGCCGACGCTGCATCACTACATCGAACTGTGGTGGGAGCGCGGCTTCTTCGGATATTTCATCAACTCGGCGATCATCACGGTCGGCACCGTGGCGATCTCGCTGGCCATCGGCTGCCTCGGCGGCTATGCGCTCAGCCGCTACGCCGGGGCGCTCGGCTTCGCCCTGCTCGTGGTGGCGCTGATCTTCCGGGCGCTGCCGCGCATGGCGATCCTGCTGCCGTTTTATCAACTGGCGCGCGTCACCGGCACGTTCGACACCCACATCCTGCTGATCCTGATCCTGGTTTCCGCCAACCAGCCATTCACCATCTGGATGCTGCGCAGCTTCTTCATGGGCATCCCTCCGGAACTGGAGGAGGCGGCGATGGTCGACGGCTGCACCCGCCTGGGCGCGTTCTGGCGGGTGATCGTGCCGGTGATGTGGCCCGGCATCATCACCGCCGGGCTGTTCACCTTCCTGCTCGCCTACAACGAGTTCCTGATGCCGCTGATCCTCACTGCAACCAACGCGGAGACGATGCCGGTCGCGATCAGCCAGTACGGCGCGGAAGACATCCGCTTCTGGTCGCTCTCGGCGGCGGGCGCCGTTTCCATCACCCTGCCGGTGGTGGTCCTCATTCTCGTGTTCCAGCGCAAACTTGTCGCCGGACTGGTGCAAGGAGCCGTCAAGGGATGAACCCCGCCGAGCTGATCGAGTTCAAGCGCCGCCTGCACGGAATGGGTCCGCCGCGATCGTCGGCCGGCTTGATCGAGAGATTGGGGCAGCTCTACGCGCCCGATCACACGCTGCACGCGCCCTGCCCGATCGACGACTGCGTCGGCCTCGCGGAACAGTGCGAGCGCTTCTGGAAACCGCTGCTGACCGCCTTCCCGGACCTCGAGCGCCGCGACGACATCCTGATGGCCGGACCGTCCGAGGTGGCCCCGGTCGGTTCCGGCTGGGCCGCACACACCGGCCATTACCTCGGAACCTTCACGGCGCCCTGGCTGGGCATCCCGCCAACCGGGCAGGCCGCCTGGATCC
This sequence comes from uncultured Alphaproteobacteria bacterium, assembly GCA_963819305.1. Taxonomy (GTDB): domain Bacteria; phylum Pseudomonadota; class Alphaproteobacteria; order Acetobacterales; family Acetobacteraceae; genus CAVTKE01. Next base: position 143,161 of record CAWFVP010000009.1, on the reverse strand, counting down.
GCTTCGGCGCATTCCACAGGGTCGCGAGCTGCGTCGTGCACGAGACCTACCTCATCCTCGATATTCCCGGATTGATGCAGCAGGCCGGCGTCTGTCCGCTGCCGCCCGCCAACGCCGTGGACGTGCTGGTACCGGGACCCGCGGCCCATGACGGCGTCATGCTCGCAGCCCAGGACCCCGCCGAAACCGCCGGCAGCCTCGCCTGCGTCCACGCCATGATACGCGGCCTGCACAACTACGACCGCAACGACCTGGCCAGCATGGGCATGGCCAAGTTCTGGCACCCGGACATGATGTGGTACGGCCCCGCCGGCGTCGGCTCCACGCGCGGCGTGACCGGCTTCCAGCGGCATTATCAGAAATACTTCCTGGATGCCTTTCCCGATCGCGTCGGCGGCAACCACAAGGCCCGCATCGCCGAAGGCGCATATGTCGCAACCACGGGGTGGCCCAGCGTCACGGCAACCGATGCCGGCGGCTGGCTTGGCCGGCCGCCGACCGGGCAACGGATCGGATTGCGGGTGATGGACTGGTGGCGCCGCACCGATGCGATGCTGCACGAGAACTGGGTGTTCATCGATCTCGGCGACTACCTGCGGCAGACCGGCTTCGACCTGTTCGGGCATCTGCCGAAATGACCTCGCGCCGTCCCGCCGCGACCGCCATGGACGTCGCCCGCCTTGCCGGCGTATCGCAATCCGCGGTGTCGCGCGCCTTTACTCCCGGCGCCAGCATCTCGGCCGCCACCCGCGAGCGCGTGGCCGCTGCCGCCAGGCAACTCGGCTACAGCCCGAACCTGATCGCCCGCTCGCTGATCACGCGGCGCTCCGGCATGATCGGCGTTGCGGTCGGCACGCTCAGCAATTTCCTCTACCCGGGAATGCTGGAAATCCTCGGCGACCGCCTGCAGGCGCTCGGCTACCGGATCCTGATGTTCACAGCCCCGCTCGACGGCAATGCGGACCCGGAACTCGAGGCGATCATGCGGTATCAGGTCGACGCGGTCGTGCTCGCGGCAACCACCCTCTCCTCCCGGCTGGCCGATGAATGCCGCGCGGCGGGGGTGCCGGTGATCCTGTTCAACCGCACCAGCCGCTCGCGCGACGTCGCATCCGTCACCAGCACCAACCGGCAGGGCGGCCGCGAGATCGCCACCCTGTTCGCCGCCGGCGGGCATCGCCGCCCCGCTTTCATGGCCGGCGTCGAGAACGCCTCCACCAGCCGCGAACGCGAGCGCGGATTCGCCGAGGGACTGGCCGCCGCCGGGCTGCCGCCGCCCCTGCGCGCCGTCGGCCAGTTCGACTACGCAGCAGCCTGCGCCGCCATGACGGAACTGTTGCGGGGACGCAACCGGCCGGATGCGGTGTTCTGCGCCAGCGACCATATGGCCATCGCCGCGATGGATGTAGCGCGCGGCGCTTTCTCGCTGCGGGTGCCCGAGGACATCTCCCTCGCCGGGTTCGACGATGCGCCGCCGGCCGCCTGGCCTGCCTACGCGCTGACCACCTACGCCCAGCCCATTGCCGCGATGGTCGACGGCACCATCGAATTGCTGATGGAACGCATCACCGACCCGGCCGCCGCCTTGCGCCACATCACCGTGCCCGGCCACCTCGTCCTGCGCGGATCCTGCCGCCCCGGCGCAGGCCTCGCCGCCGCCCGGCTGGAGAACGCTTCATGACCGCCACCGATGCAGGTTTCACCAACGAGTATCCGGACGTCACATCCTACATCCTGGGCATCACCGAACGCATCTGGGAAGGCCGCGGCATCGGCCTGATCCGCGACTACTATACGGCGGATGTGCTGATGCACACCGCGGCAGGCGACGGCGCCGGCGTCGAAGGCGTGGTTGCCGGCACGCTCGCCACGCTGAACGAATTTCCCGATCGCCGGCTGCTCGGCGAGGATGTCATCTGGTCGGGTGCCGGATCAGGCAACGCCTACTCCTCGCACCGCATCGTCTCGACCATGCATCATCGTAGCCAGGGCGTTTTCGGACCGCCGACCGGGCGACGTGTCATGGTCCGCACCATCGCCGACTGCCTGGTGCGCGACGGCCGCATCTGCGAGGAATGGCTGGTGCGCGACCAGTCCGCGATCGCGCTGCAGCTGGGCCTGGACCCCATCGAACTCGGGCGAAACCTGGCCGCCGCCACCCCTGCCCCGGCCGTTCTCCCCGATCATCACATGCCTCCGCCGACCCTTCACCCCGCCGTGGAGGCGATGCTGCGTATCTGGAACGAAACCGATCTCGGCGCCATCCGAAACCGTTACGATCCGGCCGTCAACCTGCACCTGCCGGCCGGCCAGGACGATTTTGGCCATGACGGCGTCGAGCGTTTCGTGACCGGCGTTCTCGCCTCCATTCCGGCCGCACGGCTTGCGATCGATCACGTCATCGTCCGCGAAGATCCCGGTCACCGGCTCCGCCTGGCAGTGCGCTGGCGCCTGTCGGGCGTGCATTCCGGACGCGGCCGCTTCGGCGCGCCGAGTGGCGTGAACCTGCGCATCCCAGGCATCACCCACAGCGAGCTGATCGATGGAAAGATCGTGCGCGAGTTCACCCTCGTCGACGAACTCGCCATCTGGACCGCCATCGCCCGCGGCCCGGCGGCCACGCCGCAAGCATAGTCACTGCGCCATCTGCAAGGCCGGCAAGAACAGGTCCAACGCCTTCATTGCTTCATGGATCCGGGCAAGGTCGCCCTTTCCCATCACCGTACGGAAAAGCCGCTCGGCATTGCGATCGGTGTCGCGCGAGGCCATGGCCAGCAACCCGATGACCACGACCACTGGATCGGCCCCGAGCGACCTCGCCAGTTCCTTCACGACGTCAATGGCCGATGCCCGCAGAATCGCCGCCACGGCTTCGGCGGGCAACGCACGGGTGGTGCCGCGGCGCAGATCCTCGGCTTGGGACCAGTCGATCATGCCGACGATGTTTTTGAGCGACAGCAGTTGAGGCGCATCGGCCTTCGGTCGACGCGGCATCGGTGGTTCGACTGCCGTCCACATTCTGGCGAAGAAGCCCATCAGAACCGACAGGCTGATCCAACGCTTCGGCTTTGCCTTGGCCCTATCAGGTCCAGCGAGACTTCCCTGATGAAATAGCGATTTCCTGTAGGGGGGCGGGCCCGAGACCGGAGATTCACCGAGGGCGGACGGCAGGTGCATCGCGTCGAGCGCCATGGGCATCGCTGCCACGCGCTTCGGTGCCCGGTACTTCGGTGCCGGGTGCTTTTGTGCCAGGTGCATCAGGCTTGCCGCCGGCGTCATCAACGGCACTCTGCGCTGGGCCGGTATGCCATCCTGCACCTCACCGGCTTCATCGACCAGAACGAGGCTGGTCAAGTGGCAGGCAATCCCGTGCGCTTCCGCGAAGGCCGCTGCCCTCTCCTCTTCCATGCGCGCCATCGCCAGGCCCGCGGCCACCGCACCGACGATGCGGCCGTCCTCGGCACTCACCGGCAGCGATACGCCGGCGTCGTCGCCGGCACGCGTCCATTGCGCCGTAACTTCCATGCCGCCGATCGCCGCGGATGTCGAAACCAAAGCCCCATCGATTGCCGACCGAACCGCATGCGGGCTGCGCAGGGCGATCATGGAAGCGACGATGGCGTCGGCGGCGTCGATCCCTGCAACCACGAAGACTTGCCCACCCGTCAGTGCAGCAAGATGCCCGATATGAGCATCGAGGCTGTCATCCCCGATCAGGATCACCGTGAACCGCCTCCCCGTGCGGGCAAGCGCCTGTACATCGATGTCATGGCTCTTGCCGTCGGTGATGACCGCGATATCGGCGGCGTTTGACTTCGCGACAACGCAGTCCAGCGCAGCCCCGATCGCTGTTCCGCCGCGCGGTCCCCACAAGTGCCGGATGGAGGTGATCTCCTGGCAGGTTTCGTTGAATTGCCACAGGCCGATCCGATCGCCGGGCCGTTTGCCGGCGAGCATTTGCGCCAGGCCTTGCGTCATCACGTGGTGCTTGGACGGATTGGCGTGCGATGTGCCGATGATCCGCCGGCCGTCCGCAGCCGCCGCGCCACTCATGGACCCGGACTGGTCGATCACGAGGTCGACATCCAGCGGAGCATCCGCTTCAGGCGCCGGCCGAATGTGCATCGTCACCTTGTCGCCGTCGGCGGCGACCCCGTGCAGAAGCTGCGGAGACCAGTCTGAAAGCCTGATGTCGATCGGGCGGTCGAGAACGATATCGGCCTCTCCATTCGGCAAGGCCACCCCACGCATCTCGACAATTCCAATATCCGCCGCAACCGTGAGCTTCGCTGCATGGACCACCGGCCCATGGATCAGGTCGTCGCAGTCAGCCAGGGGCGAGCGGCCATAGATATCGCCGACGCTTACCGGAATGCGCAGATGCGGTGCGCCACCCTGCCAGGAAAGTGGCATCGCCCAGACGCTGGTAACCCCGATCTGCTTGCCGGGCGGCACGTGAGCCACGGATAGCATGTGGATGCCACGAAGCGCCTCCTCGTGAAGAACAGCAGTCCGGCCGGTGTCCACCGCCGCCTCATAGGTTGCACGGGCCTGCTGCCTGCGCTGGGCGCGTGCGGCCAAGCTGCGGCCATCGATCGACGCGGTCAGCCCCACCAGCGTCGCGTGCACCGGCACGGGGAACGTGATGGTGGCCTCGATGCTGGCGGACTCGTCGTTCCGAAAAACACGTTCCGTTCGCACGATTGCGAGGCCGCCCAGAATACGAACGCCGATCACCGTGCCGATCAGCGGCATCGGCAACCCGCTGCCGCCGATCCTCGCGCCATCCTTGAAGCAAGCCAACGGATCGCCGGGCTTCTCAGTCTCGTTCGGCATCGCGTTTTCCTTCGGTCTTCAAGGTTGCCAGGAGTTCAGAAAGCGCGCGCGCTGCGGCTCGGCCAATGTCGGCAGGCACAACGTTGCGGTCCAGCCGGGCAAGATCGACATGCAGCGACAGGCCCGGTGCAAGATCGACCGGGAGAGTTTCCCCGCGGCCGGCCTTAAAGACTTCCTTCACCTGGGTGAGGGAAAACCCGAGTTCGCGGAGACGGATATATTCCTTCAGTCCCCACAGATGCGCATCGCCATAGCAGGCATGGGCACGCCCGCCGGTGGGTGCGGGAATCACGCCTTCGGTAATCAGGAAGCGAACGAAGCGCGGCGTAACCTGTCCGCCCCCCGCTGCCTCGATCAACTCGGTCAATTTCAATCGAGCCTTCTTTCGACACTCATACTGTCAAAAGAAAACCGGCCTGTCCAGGGGTCGTGAAGAGCCTGCAACGCGCCGTCGCCACAACCCCCTGGGCGAACGTTCAGCCCTTCCGGATTCGCTCCCCTAAAGCCTGGCCAGCCGGCCGAGGCATTTCGGACAGGTCACGCGCTCGGCAGGCGGTTCCGCCCAGGACGATCCGGCGCCCGGTTCATCCGCGCAAAGCGACATCCGGCAAAACGGCGTGACGGCATGGAATACGGGTTGGCGGCCCGGCGGCACATTCCCTGCCTTACGGAGTGCGACGAACAAACGGTCGGCACGGCGAATCGAGTGCAATGACATGGCCGCGATCGTAGGGCCGAAATCGAACGCGAGACTGACAAGTTTCGACACTACCATCTGGCGCCCGCCAACCTGTTCCCGATCGCCGGCAGCGCCACATCGCGAACCCAGGCCATGCCCGCCTTCATACGCTGCAACGGCGGCACCTGCATGGCGTTGCCATCGAGCGGAATGAAGCCGAGGTCCCGCCTGATCGCCTCGATATCCCAGCGCATCCCGGGGTTGTTCGACATCAGGTTGTAAACCCCGAACTTCACGCCGGCATCGTCGATCGCGTGCTGAAAGGCGCGGCACAGATCACGGTCGCTGACCCACATAGCCTGGCCCCAGTGGCCGTAGGGAATCCATGGACCATGCCGATTGTCGTTGCCGCGCTGGCACACGCCGATGCGCAGCGCAATGAACGACATGCCGTAGCGCTCGGCGAACATCTTGCCGACCCGCTCGCCGAACAGCTTCGATGCGCCGTACGGATTGATCGGCGCCGGCTCCATCGACGTGGTCAGCGCGCCGCTCGCGTGGCGATGGCCGGCCACCACGAAGTTGGAGCTTGCGAACACCACCCGCCGCACCCCATGGCGCTGTGCCGCCGCCATGACATTCAGCAGCAGATCCAAATTGCGCGCCTGGACACGACCCCAACCCGCGCGCGGGCTCGGGTCGGCGGCCACATGCAGAACGGTGTCGACGCCCGCGAAGCGCTCCGCCCACGCATCGTCGTAGACAGTGAGATCGGCCGTCTGCACCGCCGGGTCGCCATCGGGGTTCAGGCACAGCAGGCGCAGCTCATAGTTGCCGGCAGCTTCCAGATGCGCCCGCAACTTTCGCCCGATATTGCCGGTGGCCCCAGTGATCAGGACAACCCGCATCGCCGCTACCAGTTGGCGATCGTATTGTCGCTTTTGATCACCGCCTCCAGCGAGGCCACTTCCTCCTGCTGGAACGGATGCGCCGCCGCGGCCTTCTCGTTCACCTCGATGCCGAGGCCAGGCTTCGTCGGCAGTTCCCAATATCCATCGACCCGGCGGATCGGCGTCTGCACCACTTCATCATACCAAGGCACCGATCCCACGATTTCCTCGAGGATCACGAAATTCGGCACCGCCGCGCCGAAATGCAGGCCGACGACGCCGGCGATCGGCCCCATCGGATTATGCGGGCACACGCCGATCCCGTAGGTCGCCGCGGTCGCCGCGATCTGCTTGCCGACGGTGAAGCCGCCGCAGTGGCAAAGATCGGGCTGCACGTAGGTCACGGCGTGCAGATGGCAGAGCTCCTCGATACTCGCGATGCGTGACCAGCCGTTCGCCGGTGGCGATCGGACATCCCGCGGCTTCGGCGATCTTCGCCATGGCGACGATGGTCGCCCGGCTGGATCGGCTCCTCCACGAACATCGGGCGTGCCGGCGCACAGGCATCGATGAACGCCAGCGCCGCGCGCGCCGACGAGGGGCGGCCGTGGAAGTCGAGCAGAATGTCCATCTTGTCGCCGGCCGCCTCGCGCAAGCCTTCCAGCAGCTTGCCGGTGTGCATCACCTCGGCCAGATCGAAATCGTAGTGGGTGTAGGGAACCGGTCCGGTCTTCACCGCAGTATAGCCCATCTCCGCGCAACTCCTGCGTCGATTCGCATGTAGCTCGGAATGTCGCGGCCGTGGCGGCGGACCTTCACCGTTCCCGTCCCGATATGCGTGTAGACGCGCACCCGATCGCGCACCTTGCCGCCGAGCAGCGCCCAGACCGGCTGGCCGAGACCCTTGCCCTTGATGTCCCACAGCGCCTGTTCGATCGGCCGACAGCCCGGTCAGGCCGATCACGCCGAGCGGCCAGAACGAAGTCTTGTTCAGCAGTTCGACGATGCGGGTGATATCGCGCGGGTCCTGCCCGACAAGATCGGCGCCATGTCCTCGACGATGCCGACCACGGCCCGCGTCTTCCATTCCAGCGTGCCCTCGCCCCAGCCGTACAGGCCCGGGCTGATCCGTCTCCACCTTGACGAACACCCAGTTGCGGTGCGGCGGTGCGGCGACGACGACGGTCTTAACGGCGGTGATCTTCATGCTGCTGCCTCTGGCGCTGTGGGTGATGCAATTCGCAGGAGCTGGCTCAGCTCCGCTTCGTCATGGCGCGGTGCCTGATCGTGCAGGAAGCAGCGCGCCACCTGGTCCGGCGCGGTGCCAGAACAGATCGGGCGTCTCCCGGCGGCACCGTCCGCGGCACTCGGGCAGCGGGAAGCGAACGCACAGCCCGCTGGAGCCACGTCCGCGCCGTCATCGTTCAACGCCGGCTGCGCGCCGCCCCAGGGCATGTCCAGATCGGGCCACGGGATCGAGTCGACCAGCAGCCGCGTATAGGGATGCTGCGGCGACCGGATGACCGTTGCCGCGTCGCCGGCCTCGACGACGCTGCCGCGATACAGCACCATGATCGTATCGGCGATATGATAGGCGGTCGTCAGGTCGTGGGTGATGTAGAGGATCGGGATCGCGAGATCCGTGTTCAGCGTGCGCAAGCTGCCGAGCACCAGGGCGCGCAGCGACGCGTCGATCATCGAGACCGGCTCGTCGGCGATCAGCAGCTTCGGCCGCAGCAGCAGCGCGCGCGCCACCATCAGCCGCTGCCGCTGGCCGCCGGAAAGCTGGTGCGGAAAGCGGCCGAGCGTATCGGCGGGATTGCAGGCCGACGCGGTCGCAGGCCGCCTCCATCATCGTCGCGCGCCTGCAACGCGTGAACGGGCGAGGCCGAACAGGCGCAACGGTTCGGTCAGCGCGTGATCGACGCGATAGAACGGATTGTAGACGGCGAACGGGTCCTGGAACACCGCCTGGATTTCGCTGGCGGAATCGCTGCCGCGTCGGCGCCGCGAGCGCGTCGATGTCCTGGCCGCGATAGCGGATCGTGCCCGACGCTGGGGTCGATGAAGCCGAGCAGCAGCGAGGCCAGCGTGGTCTTGCCGCTGCCGCTCTCGCCGGCGACGGCGACGATCGGCGCGCGGTCCGTCCTCGATGCGCAGGCTGAGCGGATGCAGCGCGGTCACCGCGCCATAGCTGCTTGCCGGCACCGTCGAGTTCCAGCAGCGGCGCGCTCATCGCCCGGCGTCCGCGCAGGTGGCAGGCGGCGCGATGGTCGCCGATTGCACCGTCCAGCACCGGCCGTTCGCGACAGCAGCGCTCGACCGCCATCGGCGCAGCGCGGATGGAAGGCGCAGCCGGCGGGCAGGCGCGCGCAGCGACGGCGTCACGCCGGGAATGCCGCCGAGCACGCCGCGCTGCTGCAGCTTCGGGATGCTGCCGATCAGCGCGCTGCGTGTAGGGATGGCGGGGCCGCGTCAGCACCTCGCGGATGGTGCCGATCTCGACGATGCGGCCCGCGTACATCACCGCGAGACGGTGGACGAACTGCGCCATCAGCCCGATGTCGTGGCCGATCAGGATCAGCGCCGAACCGGTCTTCTCCTGCTGCAGCCTCAGCGTTTCCATCACCTGCCGCTGCGTCACCACGTCGAGCGCGCTGGTCGGCTCGTCGGCGATGATGACCTTGGGCCGCAGCAGCATGCGCCATGGCGATGCAGACGCGCTGCTTCATGCCGCCGGAAAGTTCGTGCGGATATCTGCGCAGCACCGCCGCATCGAGATTGACCCCGGCAAGCGCGGCGGCACAGAGCGCGCGCGATCGCCCGCCGAGCGACGCCGTGGTCGACCATGGCGTTGCGCATCTGCCGCTCGATCCGCAGCACCGGATTGAGCGAGTTCATCGCGCCCTGCGGGATGTAGCTGATGGTGCGCAGCCGATGCCGGCGCATCTCCGCCGGCGGCAGCGCCAGCAGATCGATGCCGTCGACCACCTCGCGCCGTGCCGCCTTCGCAGCGGCCGGGCGGCCGCAGCATCTGCATCAGCGCGAGCGCCATCGTCGTCTTGCCGGAGCCGGATTCGCCGACCACGCCGAGCCGCTCGCCGGGCGCCACGTCGAAGCTGGCGCCATCGACCGCGCGAACGATGCCCGGCATCGGTGTGGTAGTTCACCGTCAGATCGCGAACCTGCAGGCCCGCGCTCATGCGATCGGCCCGCCGCAGCCGCGGATTGGCGATTTCGTCGAGCCCGGCGGTGACCAGGAACAGGCCGACGAACAGCACGACCAGCACCGTGATCGGCGCCACGATCCACCACCACAGGCCCAGCATGAACGCCGACTTGTTCATCATCCAGAAGATCGTCATGCCCAGCGTCGGCTCGGACGGCGTGCCAAGGCCGAGCGCCTCCAGCCCGATCGAGGCGAGCACCGCCTGCGCCACCGCCATCACCAGGCTGGCGGCCAGGAACGGCAGCAGGTTCGGCATCATCTCCCGAAAGATCACCCGCAGCGACCCGGCGCCGTTGAGCAGGGCGACCTTCACATATTGCGCCTCGCGCATCACCAGCACCTGCGCGCGGATCTGCCGCGTCGGCTCGCGCCAGGCCAGCAGCGCGATGGTGATCGCCATGATCGTCGTGCTCATGCTGGTGCGGATCGCCGAGGCGACGACGACCAGCACCAGCAGCGTCGGAATGGTGATCAGCACGTCCACGCAGCACCCGCACCACCGCGTCGATCCAGCCGCCGTGATAGGCGGCGACGAACGGCAATGGCGGTGCCGATCGCGACGCCGAGGCAGCCGGCGATGACGCCGATCTTCAAGGTCAGCAGCGTGCCGTAGACGAGCACCGCGAACAGGTTCGCGCCCATCGGCGTCGGTGCCGAACGGCCAGTCCTGATCGGGCGGCATCGAAGGCGGACCGGACAGCGGAAATGCCTGTCGTAGTCGACGAATACGGCCGATCACGGGAAGGCGAGCAGCGGCCGATCAGCATGAGGCCGAGCACCAAGCTGGGATTGCGCCGCAGATAGCCAGCACGCGGCGCCGGGCGCGCGATGGCGCCGCGCCGGTGCGCTGCAAGCGCGGGCACGACACGCTCATGCGGCTATCCGGCCGGCGGATGCGCGGATCGAGCAGCGGATAGATCAGGTCCACGACCAGCATCGCGACCGCGATGGCGCAGATCAGCACCAGCACGATGCCGTAGATGACGAAATAATCCAGGTTCTGGATGCGCGCGGAACAATTGCTGCCCGACCCCGGGATAACCGAACACGATCTCGACCAGGATCGAGCCCGACAGGATGTGGCCGAGCGACAGCGCCAGCAGCGTGACCTGCGGCAGCATGGCGTTGCGCAGGCCGTATTGCAGGAAGCGCCGCCGGTTGGTCAGGCCAAGCGCGTCGGCGAAGGTCATGTAGTCCTCGCCCTGCACCGTCACCATCATGCCGCGCATCGACAGCGCCCAGACGCCGATCGAGGCCAGCAGGATCGACACACGCGGGCAGGATGGAATGGGTGAGGATCTCCAGCACGAAGGACAAGCTCGACGCTCGGCATGGTGCGGATGCCCATGCCGCCGCCGAGCGGCAGCCACTGCAGCACGATCGCGAAGATGTAGATCAGCGTCAGCCCGATCAGATAGAACGGCATCGCCGAGAAGATCATCAGCAGCGGCACCAGCAACCGGAACAGCCGCGGCGCCTGCTGCCAGACCGTCAGCGCGCCGAGGATGGTGCCGACAAGAAAGCCAGCACGCGTCGTGGTCAGCAGCAGGCCGATCGTCCAAGGCAACGCCCGCAGCAGGATGGTCGATACGCGCGTCGGATAATCGGAGATCGAATAGCCCGAGATCGAAATGGACGATGTCGCTCAGATACGTCGAGGTATTGCTGCAGCGAGCGGCTTATCGAGGCCGAACTTCGCGTTGTAGGCCTTCACCAGCGACTGGATATCCACCGTGCGAGCCGCCGAACTCGACCTGCGAAAGCAGCTTCTCCTCGATCGGGTTGCGCGGCGCGAGCCGCGGCACGAAGAAATTCAGCGTGCTGGCGACCCAGATGACGACGACGAACATCAGCAGCCGCCGCGCGACGATCCGGACGTGATCATGACCGGATCGCGCGGCTTCGCGCTAGGCCTTCTGCAACCCAAGCAGCATCAGGTTGCCGGTGTTGTGCCAGAATGTCGGGTTGATGTACGGGTTGGCCTCGTTCGGCCAGTTCTTCCAATAGGTCGTGTTGAACGGGATGCGGTGATAGAACTGCGAGATCGGCGCCGCCACCTGCTCGGTCAGCCAGATCGTCAGCGCCTGATCGACCAGCGGGCGCACGCCGGGATCGTCCGGCGCCAGCGCCTCGATCTTGTCGACCAGATGCGCTGATATTCGTCGTTGCGCCAGCGTGACGGCCAGAACGCATTCTCGCCGACCGGCCGATAGACCCGCTTGTGATACAGCGCCAGCGTCTGGAACGGGTCGTTGACCGACGCACCATGCCCCCACAGCCACCACGCGGCCGTGCCGTAATAGACCTCGTTGCGGATAGCCGGCCGGGTGTTGGCGCCACCTTGAAGCCGGCGCGGCGCAACTGCTCGGCGATGACCGGCGCGATCGCGTCGAGCGAGTTCGGGTAATACAGGTCGCCGCCCATCTGCTCGCCGTCCAGGGTCCAGACGCCGGTCGATCCGTCCTTGACCGCGCCCGCCTCCGTCATCAGCGCATCGGCGGCCGTCGGCGTCGTAGTCGATGATCCGATAGCTGCTTGATCGTGTGCGTCCATGTCGCCGAAATACGGCGACAGCCGCGGGTAGTGCGGAAACGGCATCCCGGACATCGCGGCCGCGCCCTGATAGGCGTAATCGACCGCCTGCTTGCGGTTGAGATACAGGCTGACGGCGCGGCGGATGCGGATGTCCTGGAACTGCTTCTGCGTGTGGTTGAACAGCAGCGAGGTCGGCCACCAGTCGATATTGCCGTACGGCGACTTGTTGCCGGAGAAGGTGGTGATCTTGTCCGGGAAACGCTGCAGCAGGCTCTTCATCACCGGCACATGCGCTTCGAGGATGGTGTCCACCTCGCCGTTGGCAATCAGCTGCGCCGCCTGCTCATGCGTGGTGAACGGCACGAAGATCACGCGCTTCATCGCAGGCAGCGGCTGAAAGCCGGTCTTGGCGCCCCACCAATCGTCGCGGCGGTCCAGGATGATGCGCTCCGGCGTCATGCTGGCGATCTTGAACGGGCCGGTGCCGACGGGTCCGTTCGGACTTCTCGGGCGACAGCGCGGTGAAGCCCGCCAGTCCCGCCGGCATCGGTCGCGGAATAGATGTGCTTCGGCAGGATGAACATGCCCTCGGTGAAGCGCACCGTCAGATAGGTGAAGAACCACCGCGGGTCGGCGTGCGTCAGCTCGATGCGCACGGTGTGGTCATCGACGCGCACCAGGTTCTTGATGTCGCGCGCCATCGCCGAGGCGTAGAGCTGGTCGCCCTTGCCCTGGCCGTTCTGCCGCAGGATATCGAGCGTGAAGATCACATCGTCGGCGGTGAACGGAACGCCGTCGTTCCACGTCGACGCCCTTGCGCAGGTGCACCGTGATCGCCGTGTAGTCGGCGTTGTATTCGTAGCTCTCGGCCAGCCACGGCATCATCTTGTCGGGCAGCACGCTGTAGAAGAACAGCGGCTCGAGCACGAAGGCGACGCTGGAACGCAGATCGAGCCCGGGATGAAACGGATTGAAGTCGTTGTACTGCGCAAAGGTCGGCGCGCCGCCGGAGGGCTGCCCGGTGGCGATCAATGTGTCGGCGCGGGCAATGGCGGCTCCCTGGGCAGAGGCGCCCCTTGCACCCAGCGACAATTCGCTCCCAAGCGCGGTCGCGCCGAACAGCAGCGCCTTCAGGCCGTCGCGACGGCTGAACATGCCGATGTCGCGCATGACGTCCTCCATTTTTCTTTTTTAAGCCCAGTCCCGATTCGAACCCGGTGCCGCTGCGCCTGCTTTGAGTTCAATGCTGACGCAGAGGGCAGATTTGATCAACCGCGCTTGACCTGTCAAGCGGACATCCCGCAAAATGCACGTCTGCTCGGGGTGCAAATCGCGTCGGCTGCACCTCGATCCGTATTCTTGATCAAATCCGGCGGCCGATGCGTCCTCTCTCACCAGGTCACGGCATGGACGTCTCCCGCCCGACCGACCTTTGCGATGCATTGCGCCAGGCGATCCTGCTCGGCGAATACCCATTCGGCAGCCGCCTGAAGATCGACGGCATCGCCCGCCGCTACGGCGTCAGCCACATGCCGGTCCGCAAGGCCCTGCTGCAGCTGGAAGGCGAACAGCTGGTCACCACCACCCCCAATCGCGGCGCCTCGGTGCGCGCCGTGAACGTGGAGTTCGTCGGCAACACCTACGATATCGTCATTCCGTTGGAAGCGCTGCTGACCCGGCGCGCCGCCGAGCGCATGACCCCACCGGTCCTGGCCGAGCTCGCCGCCACCGAAGCCGCCCTGGAGGAAGCTGCGTCGCGGCAGGACTACGTCGGGGTGACCGCGCGCAATGTCGGCTTCCATCAGATCATCAGCGCGCATGCAAGAAACGCCGAAGCGGCCCGGATCGTCGATAGAAGCCAGGAACTGCTCCGGGCATTCCGCCGCGCCTTCGGCTTCGACCCGCTGCGGCTGCCGGGAATGATCGCCGACCACCGTTCGCTGCTGCGCGCCTTCGGTGATCGCGACGCCGACGGCGCCGCGGCCATCGCCGCCGGACACGCGGCGAAGGCGCGCATCGACCTGATAGCAACGATCCGGGCCGCGACACCGACAGTTGCGAAATCGTAACGTTTAAGGCGTGGCTGAACCCTTCATGCCGGCGTCGGCAAAATCCGCATCGACGCCTCCTGCAACTCCAGATCCGCCGGCATCGGGGCCGGCAACGCCAGGCAGCGCCGCGATGACGCCGAACGGTCCTGAAGCGAAATATCGGCCGCGGCAGATGCGGCAGCAATCGGCGCGGCAGTCGGCCGCGCCAGCAGTTCGGGCATCGGTTCCACGCCCAGCATCCGGCACAGCGGCCGCAGCAGCCGCCCCATCCCAGGCGCCGCCGCCAGCATCGCCGCCATCTCAGGGTCGGCCAGCAGGTGCCGCAACTGGCTGCCGAACACCCGCGCCTCCGGCACCAGCCGTACCAGCCACGCATTGCCACCGGGCAGCCGAATCCGCGCCGGCGACGCCACCACTGCCGCCGGCGCCCCACGCGCCCCTCGGCGACGCGGCGCCGGAAGCGTGTCGCCCCGAGCCTGCTCGGCCAGGGTCGCGAAACGCGCAGCGATGCGGCTCAACCGGTTGGCGATCAGCATGATCACCGGCCCCAGTTCCCGAGGGCTGACACGACGCGCCATCACCGCCCGGCGCAGCCACGCCATGATGAAGCCAAAGCGTTCGGCGACGGTGGAAGGGGCAGCGATATCCATGAACACAACAAGAACATAGTTGTGTCGAAAAGTCAAGGAAAAGGTTCCTACGCCCTCGCTACTGGTTGATCTCGGGCTCCACCAGCCGCGCCAGGTTGCGCAGCGATTCCTGCCAGCCGAGATAGCACGCCTCGGGCGGAATGACGTCCGGCAAGCCGGCCTGAACGATCTCCACTTCGGTACCGACCATCACCTTCTTCAACGTCACGCTGACCGCAATTTCGCCGGCCAAATTCGGATCCTCGAACCTGTCCGTGTAGCGCAGCCGCTCGCCCGGAACGAGTTCGGTGTATTCGCCGCCGAACGCGTGGCTCTGTCCCGTCGTGAAGTTGCGGAAGGACATCCTGAACGTGCCGCCCACCTTTGCCTCCAGATGATGCACGGTGCAGGCAAAGCCGTTCGGCGGCAGCCATTTCGCAAGAGCATCGGCCTCGATGAACGCGCGATAGACCTTCTCCGGGCTCGTCGCCAGAACGCGGTGCAGACGCACGGTATTGGGCATGCTGTGTCTTCCCTGTCATCCGGTGGAATGGACGTCGCCAGCAAACACCGCGGCGCCACGCGCGGCAACCCTGCCCCCGCGCCGCGCGCGCCGGTGCAGCCGCACCCAGGCCGGCGCATGATCGCTCGCCCCCGGCTCGCCGCGCACCGCCCGGTCGACCCCGGCATCGACAAGCTCACCCGCCAGTTCGGCACTCAGCAGCAGGTGATCCAGCCGCAACCCGGCATCCCGCGCCCAGCGTTCGCGCAGATAATGCCAGAACGTATACACCCGCGCGATCCGGATGCCGCGCGCGGATCGCGTCGGTCCACCCCTGGCCCAGCAACCGCGCGAAGGCGGCCCGGCTGCGCGGCTGCACCAGCGCATCCTTCGCCCACGATTTCGTCGGATAGATGTCGAGATCGGTCGGTGCGACATTGTAATCGCCGGCCAGCACCACCGGCACGCCCGCCGCCCTCAGCGTCTCGGCATGGGCAATCAGCCGCTCGAACCACGCCAGCTTGTACTCGAATTTCGGCCCCGGTTGCGGATTGCCGTTCGGCAGGTAGATGGAGGCCACCAGCACCCCGTCCACCGCCGCCTCGATGTAGCGGCTCTGCCGGTCGGACGCATCGCCTGGCAGCCCCCGGCGGGTCAGCACCGGCACCGCGTCCCGGGCCAGGATCGCCACGCCGTTCCAGCTCCGCTCGCCGGCCCATACCGCGCCATACCCCGCCTCCGCGATGGCGCCCGCCGGGAACGCCGCATCGGTCGATTTCAACTCCTGCAGGCAAGCGACATCGGGTTTCGCCACCGCCAGCCACGCCAGCAGGTTGGGCAGCCGGCGATTGACGTTGTTGATGTTGAACGTCGCGATCTTCATCTCGCCGGGAATACGCCTCAATCGCCGGCCGGCAGGATGCGTGAAGTCCACTCAACGAACATGTCCAGCATCGCATCCAGCGCCTGCGCGTCGGTCCGCCCGGACCTCGCCGGCACATGAAACGCAGTGGTCCGCATCCGCGACAATCCGCAGCGTCGCACGCGGCCCCAGCCCCTCCACCAGCCGCGTCAGCAGCCCGATCTCGGCTAGCGCGTCCCGGGTCCCCTGCAGGAACAGCATCGGCACCTCGATGCCGCGCAGATGCGCGCCCCGCTCGTCCGCTGGCTGGTTGGCGGGATGCAGCGGAAAACCCAGAAACGCCAGCCCATGAACCCCCGCCAGCGGCGCCACGGCCTGCGCCTGCGAGGTCATCCGGCCGCCGAAGGATTTCCCGCCGGCGACAAGCGGCAGGCCCTCGGCGCAATGCGCAGCAAACTCCACTGCCGCGCGAACCGTCGCCTGCGCCAGCGCCGGGCGATCCGGCCGCTTGGACCCCGCTTCCATATAAGGAAACTGGTAGCGCAACGTGGCGATGCCGCGCCCGCCGAGCCCGTTCGCGACCGTCGCCAGGAACGGATGCTCCATCCCCGCGCCGGCCCCATGCGCCAGCACGTAGCAGGCGCGCGCCCGCGCCGGCCGCTGCAGCAGCGCGGAAACTGCGTGCGTGCCGTCCACCTCGATCCGCAACCGGGTTTCGTGCATCGGGCTGCCCTACGACAGGCGCGCGCCGTCGGCCGGCAACGGCGCCCGCCCGGCAATCTCCTGGATCAGCTTCCGCCGGATCGCCTTGCCGAAATCGGCGAAATCCTTAGCCAGGATCAGGAACGCCCCCGCGCCGCCGATGACGGAGTTGCGATAATACTCCTCCAACCCGTACTCGATCCGGCCGAACCGCGGATGCAGGTTCAGGATCGGCAGCCCGTTGATCGTGACGCCCTCGGATACCAGCTGGTCGCGAATCTCCTCCGGCTCCGGACCGTTGTTGTTGCGACCATCACCCGATACGTCGATCACCTTGCGGTCGCTCTCGAACGGGCATTCGGACAGCGTCTTGCGGCTGAACAGCAGCGCCCCGGACAGGCTCGTCCAGGTGATGCTCTCATGCGGACTGCGCCCCAGCGCATCGGACCACGCGGTCGCATCACCCGCCCCGGCGATGCGCGTCCACGGCACCACCAGTCGTTGATATTGATACGACGCCCACTCGACATACGCGACGGCAACGGCGCCGTTGGGCCCGCCCGTCATCGCCGCCAGCACCTCGGGGTCGGTCAACGCCATCCGGTACCCGTCCCGCTGCAGCTGCGCCTCCTCGTCGTCGACCGACCGCGAGATGTCCACCGCCATAACCAGCAGCAGGTCCACGGCCGTCGCAGCCCGCGCCGGCCTTGCGCCGGCCGCCAGCACGGCGCCGGTTGCAAGGAAGCGGCGTCTGCGCACGAAACGGCCCATCGGATCACTCTTCCAGTTCCAAACCCACCGATCCGGGGGCGGCCGCCCGGTCGGCGATGACTCACGCGATGGACCGTTCTAGTGTCCAGCGGCCACAGATCCGCAGGAGGCCGATTTGGCAGCAAGCGATCACCGCCGCCGAATCCTCGATTACCAGGAAAAGATCCAGGCCGAAAAGCCCGCGCCGGCCGAGCCCGCGGACCCGCAGCTGAAAATCCCCTTGGTCGGGGAAGTCCCGCGCCACGAGCCGCCGGTTGCCAGGAAAAAACCCCGCAGACCGAAAAAGCCCGGACAACCTAAACTTGGGGGTATTTAGCCGGACCTGGCGGGTTTAACGACCGCCGCCGCTCAGTTCCGCCAGGGCTGCAGGTCGTTATGCGCCTGGATGAAGTGATGCGCGTCCCGCACCACCCCATGCGCGCGCTGCACCGCCTCCTTGCCCTCGTCGGAGCCCAGCAGGCATGCCGCGCGGGTCAGCGCCCGCATCGCATCGGCGATCGACTGGGCGGCGTCCTCCAGCCGTTCATCGGAATTGCGCATCGCCGAACTTCCCTGCTGCAGGCTCATGATGCGCGCTTGCGCGAAGGCTTCGGCGTCGCCGGCTTCTCCGCTACCGCCTTCACCACTTTCGGCTTCGCCGCGGGCGCCTTCTCCGCCGGCCGCTTGTCGCTCTCGGCAAGACTGCGGCGCAACGCGGCCATCAGGTCCACGACGTTCGATGCCGGCCGCTCGGGAACCTCGTCGCGATCGACGCCCTCCCCCTTCAGCTTCGCATCCAGCATCGCCTTCAGCCGCGTCTCATAGCGATCCTCGATGTCGGCCGGGTCGTAGGTCGCGGTCTGCCGATCCACCAGCTGGGTCGCCAGCTTCACCATTTCCTCGTCCACAGGCATCGGATCGTCGAACAGGTCGCTGGCATCGTTGATGTCGCGCTGCTCATACAACGTGTGGGCGGCAAGCCCCTTCTCATGCAGCCGCAACGCGATCACCCGCTCGCGCTGGCCGATCACCACGCGCGACAGGGCAACCCGCCCGGTCCGCCCGATCGCCGCGCGCAAAATCTGGTACACGTCGCGTCCCGCCTTCCCGTCGGGCGCCAGGAAGTAGCCGGAATCGTAGTACAGCGGATCGATCGAGTTCGCGTCGACGAACTTCTCGACATTCATCACTTCCGAACTCTCGACCTTCACGCTGTCGAAATCCTCGCTGGTCAGCAGAAGATACGAGTTCTTGCGATACTCGTAGCCCTTCACCAGGTTGCCGCGCTCCAGTTCCTGCCCGGTCTCGCTGTCCACCGTCAGCATCCGGATCCGATTGCCGGTCTCCGGATTGATCATGTTGAACTTGATGCTGCCCCGGTCATGCTTCGCGCTGAACAGCGCCACCGGGCACGACACCAGCGCCAAGCGCAGATGTCCGCGCCAAACCGGCCGCTGCGCCATTTACGCCACCCGCAGCGGCAACTCGGCCTGCCGCCGCTCGGCGGCGTCGCCGCTCTCCTCGGCGTCGGCGGCATCGTCCTCGACCGCGTCTTCGATCCTCGCCAGATGATCGCTCAACGCGTCCTCGATATCGGACAGCGCATCCTCCAGCCGCGAACTGCTGCCGGCGCCGTTGGCCGCCCTTACCTGCAGCCGCGCCACCCGCAGCGCCGAGACCGCCCGCGAAAGCGGATCGCCCTTGAGAGTGAAGCTGTCGAAACCGATGAGATCGCTGGCCATGTCGAACATCTAAGCGGATCGGCGCCGACTTCACCCGGCCAAAAACACCATCATCCGCGCACGCTTCGGCGCAAGCTCAAGATTCCGGATGAGCCTCGCGCCACAACCTTCTCTCCCGCGTGGGCTTTTCACCCCCGCAGCCAACGATTCGGCACAACACACAATTTGGCGAGGTCATTCGGAAAGTTTCCGATGATCCTGAATGTTCGACATATGTTCGGCTCCCGGGCGTCTCACTCAACTTGTGCATCGTTACAGGAAGCCGCATCGGCTATGAATCTCCCCCATGCCCCGACGCAGCCGGCGCCCGCCGCCGGCGGCCCCGAAGCCATAAAGGAATCAAAATGAATTATCCCTATGCGCTCGGCCGCTATTCCCGCACCGTCACCACCACCTCGCCGGACGCCCAGCGCTGGTTCGACCGCGGCCTCAACTGGTGCTTCGGCTACCACCACGAGGAAGCCGTCGCCTGCTTCCAGAAGGCGCTGGAGGCGGACCCCGGCTGCGCCATGGCGCATTGGGGCGTCGCCTACGCTGCCGGCCCCAACTACAACTTCCCCTGGGAACTGCAGGATCCCGCGGGAAAGGCCGCGGCCCTCGCCCGCGCCCACGAAGCCACCCTGGCCGCACACGCCCATGCCGGCGGCGTCACCGCACCGGAACGCGCGATGATCGAGGCGCTGCCCGCCCGCTATCCGCAACGCGACCCGATCGACGACCAGCGACCGTGGAACGACGCCTTCGCCGACGCCATGCGCGGCGCCCACCGTGCTCACCCCGACGATCTCGACCTGCGCGCCATCTTCGTCGAATCGATCCTCAACCGCACGCCGTGGCGCATGTGGGACCTGCGGACCGGCCACCCCGCCCCCGGCGCCGGCACGCTGGAGGCGGTCGAGCTACTCGAGACCGCCTTCCGCGACCAGCCCAGCGCCATGGACCATCCCGGGCTGCTGCATCTGCACGTCCACCTGATGGAGATGTCGCCGAACCCGGAACAGGCGCTGACCACCGGCGACCGCCTGCGCGAGCTGACGCCCGACATGGGCCACCTCGTGCACATGCCCACCCATATCGACATCCAATGCGGCCATTACCGCGATGCGATGCACTGGAACCAGAAGGCGATCATCGCCGACCGCAAGTTCTACGACCGCGCGGGCCCGATGAACTTCTACTCCGGCTACCGGGTGCATAATTATCATTTCGCCGCCTATGGCGCGATGTTCCTCGGCCAGTACGCGCCCGCCATCGCCGCCGCCGACGAACTGATCGAAACCATGCCCGAGGAAATGCTGCGCATCGCCTCGCCGCCGATGGCCGATTTCTTCGAGAGCTACGTCTCGATCCGCCAGCACGTCCTGGTCCGCTTCGGCAAATGGCGCGAGATCATCGCCCAGGATCCACCGGCCGACGCCGAGCTCTACTGCAACACCACGGCGATGATGCACTACGCCAAGGGGGTCGCGCACGCGGCCCTGGGCGACGTGGCGGCGGCCGAAGCCGAGCAGGCGCAGTTCCGCCAGGCCGCAACACGGGTGCCCAAGTCGCGCTACATGCACAACGTGCAATGCCTGCAGCTGCTGGCCGTGGCCGAGGCCATGCTGGAAGGCGAGATCGCCTATCGCCGCGGCGAGCACGACGCGGCCTTCGCCCAGCTCCGCGCCGCCGTCGCCCTGGAGGACGACCTGCCCTACGACGAGCCCTGGGGCTGGATGCAGCCGGTCCGCCACGCCCTCGGCGCGCTGCTGCTGGAGCAGGGCCGCACCGCGGAGGCGGAGGCGGTCTACCGCGAGGATCTCGGCCTCGGCGGCGCCCTGCCCCGCGCCCAGGTCCACCCCGACAACCTGTGGGCCCTGCGCGGCCTGCTCGACTGCCTCGACCGGCGCGGCGAGGCCGCCGAGGCCAGGCTGATCCGCCAGCGCGTGAACCTCGCCGCCGCTCGCGCCGACCTGCCGGTTTCGGTGTCCTGCTTCTGCGCCCGCGGCAAGGCCGCCTGAACACTTCATCCACCGCGTTTGCTCGCCGGCGACGACCGGGCCAGGATGCCAACTCAACCTGCCTCGCCGGTGACCCCGATGCCGCCTGAGACGAACAAGACCGAAATACTGCTGGTCGGCAGCTACACCGATCCGCCGGCCACCGGCAGCGGGGTCAGCGTGCTCGAATTCAACCCCGCCGACGGCCGCCTCACCCCGCAAGCCGCGCTGGGCGGCATGATCAACCCCTCCTGGCTGCATCCCGTCGGCAACCGCCTCTACGCGGCCTGCGAAGCGGCCAGCGGTCGCGCCGGCCTCGCGACGATCGAACTCGAACCGCACCCGCGCATCCGCCACATCGAACCGGTCGACGGCGACCTCCCCTGCCATCTCGCCAGCACGCAACGCTGGATCGCCGCCGCCTGCTACGGCAGCGGCAACGTCGTCATCCACGCGATCGACGCCGCCGGCGACGCGCGCTTGCAAGCGGCGGCCTTCCAGCATCGCGGCAGCGGCCCTCACCCCACCCGGCAAGCCGGCCCGCACGCCCACGCCGCCTGCTTCTCGCCGGACCGGCGCTGGCTGCTGGTGCCCGATCTCGGCAGCGACCGCATCTGGTGCCACCGCTTCGACGACGCCACCGGCCAGCTCGGGCCGGACCCGCTGCACTGGCAGGCACCCCCCGGCAGCGGCCCCCGCCATGTCGGCTTCTCCGCCGACGGCCGCTCTGCCGTGCTGCTGACCGAGCTGTCGCGCTCGGTGATCTCCCTGTCCTGGAACGACGGCGTGCTGCACACCGTCGACAGCATTGATCTCGACGGCCCGGGAACCGCCGCCGCCCTGCGCTGGCATCCCACCGGAACAATGCTTGCGGTATCGATCCGAACCAGCGACGCGATCGCGCTGCTCGATTTCGATCCCGCGACCGGCAAGCTCGCATTGCTGCACCAGGCGCCCTGCGGCGGCGCCAAGCCGCGCGACTGCACCTTCTCCCCCTGCGGCAACTGGCTGCTGACCGCGAACCAGGACGGCAACACGATCGCCGTTCTCGCCCTCGACGCGCAGCGTCGCCGCCTGGTCGACACCGGACTGCGCCACGCCACCGGCGCCCCCGCCAGCCTGCAATTCATCAAAACACCAGCCTGAGCCAGCCACGATCCCCGATGCGCCGTTTTCGAACCACTTTCGGAGAGCACGATATGGGCACGCCGCACGCACCCGGACGCCGCGCCGTCCTCACCGCCGCCGCCGCGGCCGCAATCCTGCCAGGCCATGCCCAGGCCCAGCCGGCCCAGGCCCTCAACATCGCGGTGATCGGCGAGCCCGGACCGCTGGAGCCGACCAACACCACCGCCAGCCTGGTCGCCGAAATCGACCAGCACATCTACGAAACCCTCTACGCGTTCAGCCCGGCCCTGCAGCCGGTGCCGGTCCTGGCCTCCGCCCTGCCGGAAACGACGCCCGACGGCAAGCGCTACGTGATCCCGCTGCGGGAGAACGTGCCGTTCCACGACGGCACCGTGATGACCTCAGACGACGTGGTGGTCTGCCTGCGGCGATGGCTGGCGGTATCGCCCCGCGGCCGCCCCGCCGGCGCCTTCGTGGACGCCATCTCGGCGCCCGACGCCAAGACCGTGCAGATCACCATGAAGCAGCCCTATTCGCCGCTGCTCAGCCTGCTGGCCTATTTCAGCGGCGCCGCGGTCATCATGCCGAAACGGCTGGCGCAATCGAACGACCAGATGAAGGAGTTCATCGGCACCGGCCCCTACAGGCTGATCGAGCACGCGCCGGACCGCTATGTCCGGCT
The DNA here is from genome assembly GCA_963819305.1 of uncultured Alphaproteobacteria bacterium. Lineage (GTDB taxonomy): Bacteria > Pseudomonadota > Alphaproteobacteria > Acetobacterales > Acetobacteraceae > CAVTKE01. The sequence continues at coordinate 119,965 of CAWFVP010000009.1, read as the reverse complement.
CGGCCGCTTCGACGGATACGTCTCCCCGCCCGGCGCCCCGGACGGCCTGGCCGGCAAGCGGGACGCGCGCATCCCGGAGCTCCGTTTCATTCCTGTACCGAATCCGCAAACCCGCACCGGCGGCCTGCTGTCCGGCGAATACCAATACGCCGACTCCCTCACCAGCGAGGGCTACGAACGCGTCCGCAAGGAAAAGACCGCCCTGGCCGGCAAGATGACCGTGCCGATCCTGGCAATCATGTTCCTCAACACCCGCGCCGGGCTGATGTCCGATGTCCGCCTCCGCCGCGCGGTGCTGACCGCGATCGCGCCGGAAGACATGATGGCAGCTGCCTTCGGCGACCCCGATCTCTGGCAGGCGCAGGGCTCGCTCTATCCGCCCGGCACCCCGTTCTACGATCCGGCGACGCCCGGCTACAACGCGCATGATCCGGCAAAGGCCGCCACGATGCTGAAGGCCGCCGGCTATGACGGCCGGCCGGTGCGCATCCTCACCACCACCCAGTACGACTACATGTACAAGATCGCGCTCGTCGCCCAGCCCAACCTCGAAGACGCCGGCTTCAAGGTCGACCTGCAGATCATGGATTGGGCGACGCTGCTGCAGAAGCGCGCCGACCCCGCCAACTGGGACATCTTCGTCACCTCCGGCCCGATGCAGCCGGAACCGGGGCTGCTCAGCACCTTCAACCCGTCCTATCCCGGCTGGTGGGACACGCCTTCGGTCCGCACCGTGTTCCAAAGCTACGTCACCGCCCCCAGCGAGCCGGCGCGCATGGCCGCGTGGAAGAAGATGCAGGCGCTGTTCTACGAAGAGGCCCCGAGCCTGCTGGTTGGCTACTTCGCCGATCTCTACGGCATCTCGCCGAAGCTGAAGGGCTTCACCCCGATCCCGCCGCCGGTCTTCTGGAACACCACGCTCGCCGGGTAAAGAAGGAACCCGGCCCAGATGGACGGCAAGCGCCCGACGATCGCATCGCTGCACGGCATGGTCGCCGCCGCGCACTACCTGGCAGCCCAGGCCGGCGCCCGGCTGCTGGCCCAGGGCGGCAACGCCTTCGACGCGGCGGTCGCCACCGCCGCCGCGCTGAACGTCGTCGAACCCTATAATTCCGGCCTCGCCGGACGCGGCATGGCGATCTGCCATGTCGCAGCCGAAAGCCGCATCCGCACGCTGGATTTCCGCACCCGCGTCCCGGCGCATTTCCCCAGCGGCCGCTTCAGCCATCGCGCCGAACTGGAGCGCGGCCCCTTCGCCGCCGGCGTGCCCGGCAATCTCGCCGGCTGGTGCGCCCTGCTCGAAACCCACGGCCGCAAAACCCTGGCCGAGGCATTCGCCCCGGCCATCGCGCTGGCGCAGGACGGCTTCCCGCTGGCCGAGTTCAACACCCGCGGCCTCAACAACCAGGCCGCCGCCCTGCGCGACCAGCCGGATTTCATCGAGTGGAACCGCATCTACACCGCAGGCGCCGGCAGCGTGCGTCTGGGCCAGGTGCTGCGCCAGCGCGACCTCGCGCGAACCTATCGCGAGATCGCCGCCGAAGGACCGCAGCATCTCTACGGCGGCGCGCTCGGCGTAAAGCTGGTGGCGCATCTGCAGGCGCTCGGCGGCTGCATGACGCTGGACGACCTGCGCGAGACGCAACCGGTCTGGGCCGAGCCGATCGCCGCCCCCTATCACGACCTGCTGGTGCACACCCTGCCGCCGCCCTGCCAGGGATTTCAGTATCTGCTCACCCTGCGCATCCTCGAAGGCCTCGGCCTCGACAAACTCGAACGCGACGGCATCGACCATCTCGACCGCGTCTGGCGCGCCATCCGCCTCGCCGCCGGCACCCGCATCGCCCACGACAACCCAACCCCCGAACTGCTCGCCCTCCTGCTCGCGGAGCCATCGGTGCAGGCCCTGCGCGACCGCGTGCTCGACGGCATCCCGGTCGAAGGCCAGACCGAGCAATGGCTGGCGCCGCCGGCCGAAACCGCAAAGCCGCAGCACACCACATCGTTTTCCGTGGCCGATGCCGAGGGCAACATCATCTGCCTCACCCAGAGCCTCGGCTCCGGCTTCGGCTGCGGCGTGATGGTTCCCGGCACCGGCGTGTGCCTGAACAACTCGCTGTACTGGGGCGAGCTCGATCCGCGCGGTCCCAACGCGCTGATCCCCGGCGGCATCCTCACCTCGCCAATGGCGCCCAGCATCGCCACCCGCAGCGGCCGCCCGGTGCTCGCCCTCGGCACGCCCGGCAGCCACGGCATCTGCCAGACCCAGGCCCAGGCCATGGTGCAATACATCGATTTCGGCCTGCAGCTGCAGGACGCGGTCGACGCGCCGCGCGCCCGGCTGTTCGACGGCCGCAGGGTGCAGGCGGAATTGCGCATCCCGCGCGCGACCATGGACGCGCTGCGCGCCCGCGGCCACGCGGTGGAGGCGCTGCCGGACTGGACCATGGTGGTCGGCGGCATGCAGGCCATCGCCATCGATCCGCAAAGCGGCGCCATGACCGGCGCCGCCGATTCACGCCGCGATTCCTACGTAGCGACCCCGTAGCCGCATCGCCGCCGCTTGTCGGCTCCCGCGCGGACATGCCACCTTGCCCCGCGCGATCGAAGCCTGGAGTTGAGATCATGACCCCGACCCGCCCGACGATCCACGGTTCGCGCCACGCCATCTCCACCGGCCACTATCTCGCGACTGCCGCCGGCTACGCGGTGCTGGAAGCCGGCGGCAACGCCATCGATGCCGGCTGCGCCGCCGGCATGGCGCTCGGCGTCGTGCAATGCGACCGCGTCAACTTCGCCGGCGTCGCGCCGATCATGATCCGCAACGCGTCCGGCGCCGTCGAAACCATCGACGGCCTGGGCTACTGGCCGCGCGGCATCCCGCCCGACCTGTTCATGCGCGAGCACGGCGGCACCATGCCCACCGGCATCCTGCGCACGGTCGTCCCCGCGGCGCCCGACGCCTGGATCACCGCCCTCGCCCGCCACGGCACCATGACCTTCGCCGAGGTCGCGGCCGGCGCCATCCATCTCGCGCGCGACGGCTTCGTCGCCTGCGCGGATTTCGCGCCGGGGATCGCCGCCGCCGCCTCAAAATACGCAGCCTGGCCGGCCAACAAGGCGGTCTATCTGCCCGGCGGCAAGCCACCGGCGATCGGCGACCGCTTCGTGCAGGCCGACCTCGCGAACACCATCGGCTACATGGTCGACCAGGAACGCGGCGCCGCCTCGCGCGCCCACGGGCTGGAGGCCGCGCGCGCCGCCTTCTACGCCGGCGACATCGCCCGCGCGATCGCCGCCTATCACGCAACCGAAGGCGGCTACCTGACAATGGCCGACCTCGAGAATTTCCGTTGCCGGATCGAGCCGCCGGTGCGCCGCCCGTGGCGCGGCCACGACGTCATCGTCTGCGGCCCCTGGTGCCAGGGACCATCGCTGCTGCAAGCGCTGCTGCTCGCCGAACGGCTGGGCCTGGACGGCCTGGAGCACAACTCCGCCGACTACCTGCACCTGCTGGCCGAATGCCTGAAGCTGGCGCTCGCCGACCGCGAATATCATTTCGGCGACCCGCAGTTCATCGACGTCCCGATCGACGACCTGCTGTCCCCGTCCCGCATCGCCCGCCAGGCCGCCCGCTTCCGGCGCGACCGCGCGTTCCTGGAAATGCCGCCGCCGCTGGACGGCGAGAGGCGATCGCTGCAAGGCCTCGCGACGCCCGTGTCGGCGATCGAGGTCGACACCTCCTATGTCTGCGTCGTCGATCGCTGGGGCAACGCCTTCAGCGCCACGCCGTCCGATCCGGGCTCGACCTCGCCGATGATCCCCGGCCTCGGCATCGTGCCCTCGGCGCGCGGCTCGCAAAGCCTGCCGGACCCGCGCCACCCGGCCGGCATGGCCCCCGGCAAGCGCCCCCGGCTGACCCCCAACCCGGCGATGGTCGTCACCGGCGACGGCGGCGTGATGCCGTTCGGCACGCCCGGCGGCGACGTGCAGATCCAGGCCATGCTGCAGGTGCTGCTCAACGCGCTGCATTTCGGGATGGATCTGCAAACCGCGATCGAGGCGCCGCGTATCGCCTCGTTCTCCTTTCCCTCCTCGTTCGCGCCGTACGAGTATCATCCCGGTCGGCTGGCCGCGGAATCGCGCATCGACGCCGCCACCCGCCGGGACCTCGCCGAACGCGGGCACGACGTGCAGGACTGGCCGGACTGGACCCGCCTCGCCGGCAGCGTCGAGGCGATCCGCGCCAACCCGGCAACCGGGCTGCTCGCCGCCGGCGCCGACCCGCGCCGCCCGGCCTACGCGATGGCGATCTAGAGCGTGACGACCGCCGCCGGAATCACCGCAGGACCGAACCTGGCGATCGAGCGAACCTTCCCCGCCGCATGAGGCGCTACATCCTGCGCCGCCTCGGCGGCATGGTCGTGGTCATGTTCATCGTCGCCAGCATCGTCTTCGTCATCGCGCACGTGATCCCGGGCGACCCGGCCGCGGTCATGCTCGGCAGCAACGCCACCGCCGCCGACGTCGCCGCGCTGCGCACGCGGCTCGGCCTCGATGCGCCGCTGCCGGTGCAATACCTGCACCTTCCTCGCCGGCCTGCTGCGGCTGCAGCTCGGCGATTCGCTCTTCCTCGACCAGACCGTGGCCCAGGCGCTGGCGGACCGCGCGCCGCTGACCCTTCTGCTCACCGGCATGGCGGCCTGCCTGGCCACGCTGATCGGCGTGCCGGTCGGCGTGCTGTCCGCGGTCAAGGCGCGGCAGCCTCCTCGACCAGGCGGTCACCGCGCTGTCGATGACCGCCGCCAGCCTGCCCAGCTTCTGGATCGGCCTCACCCTGATCGAATACCTCGCGGTCGGCTGGCACCTGCTGCCGGTCGCCGGCTACGGACCGCCGGACGCCGGCCTGCTCGACCGCATATGCGCTTTCTCATCCTGCCGGCGATCGCCGTCGGCGTGCCCAACTCGGCGCTGATCATCCGCTTCACCCGCACCAGCATGCTCGACGTGCTGCACGAGGATTACGTCCGCACCGCGCGCGCCAAGGGCCTCGGCCCCGGCAGCGTCATCATCAAGCACGCCTTCCGCAACGCGCGCACCCCGGTCCTGACGGTGATCGGCCTGACCGTCGCCGGGCTGATCGGCGGCGCCATCGTGACCGAAACCGTGTTCGGCCTGCCGGGCATCGGCAACCTCGTCGTCTCGGCGGTGCTGCGGCGCGACTATCCGGTGATCCAAGGCGCGCTGCTGGTGATCTCCGGCGTCTACGTGCTGATCAATCTCGGCGTCGACCTGCTCTACGCCGTGCTCGACCCCCGGGTGCGCTACTGATGCCGCCGCTGCTGATGTCCGAGGCGGCCGTCCCCCGGCTGCGCAGCGACTCGCCAGGATGGCGCCTGCTGCGCCGCCTGCTGCACCGGCGCCTGACGGTCGCTCAGCCTGGCCGTCCTCGCGGTCATGATCGCCTGCGCGCTCGCCGCGCCCTGGCTCGCCCCCTACGCGCCGCAGCGCATGGATATCGCCCACCGGCTGGCGCCGCCTTCCGCGCTGCACTGGTTCGGCTCGGACGATTTCGGCCGCGACGTGCTGTCGCGCTGCATGTGGGGCGCGCGCCTGTCGCTCGGCGTGGGGCTGATGGTGGTGCTCGTCTCCGGCATCGCCGGCACCGTCCTCGGCCTCGCCGCCGGCTATGTCCGCCGGCTGGACGGCATCCTGATGCGCATCACCGACGCGCTGATGGCCTTCCCGGACATCCTGCTGGCGATCGCCCTGATGGCCTCGCTCGGCGCCTCCATCTACAACGTGGTGATCGCGCTCGGCACCGTCTACACGCCGCGCGTCGCCCGGGTGGTGCGCGGCAGCACGCTGGTGCTCCGCGAACTGCAATTCGTCGAGGCGGCGGAGGCGCTCGGCGCCGGCGACCGGCGGGTGATGCTCGTCCACCTGCTGCCGAACCTGCTGTCGCCGCTGATGGTGCAATGCACCTTCCTGTTCGCGGCCAGCATCCTGACCGAGGCCGGGCTGTCCTTCCTCGGCGCCGGCGTGCCGCCGACCAACCCGACCTGGGGCAACATGATTGCCGGCGCGCAACAATACATGCAGACCGCGCCTCGTGGCTGATCCTGGCGCCAGGCCTGTGCATCGTGCTCACCGTGCTGGCGCTGCAGATGGTCGGCGACGGCCTGCGCGACGCGCTCGACCCGAAGCTGCGGCGCCTGACATGACCGCCGCGCTGCTGGAGGTGCGCGACCTGCGGACCGAGTTCGCAACCGAAACGGGCACCGCCCGCGCGGTCGACGGCGTCAGCTTCGCATTGGCGCGCGGCGAGACGCTGGCGATCGTCGGCGAATCCGGCAGCGGCAAGTCCGTGACCTCGCTCTCGATCATGCGGCTGGTCGCCGTCGCCGCCCGGCCGGATCGCCGGCGGGCAGGTCGTGTTCCACGACCGCGACGGCGTGCGGCACGACCTGCTGCGCCCTGCGCGAACGCGCAGATGCGCCGCATCCGCGGCAACGAGATCGGCATGATCTTCCAGGAGCCGATGAGCAGCCTCAATCCGCTGCTGACCATCGGCGAGCAGATCGCCGAAGTCGCCCGGCTGCATCGCGGCATGACCCAGGCGGCCGCCATGGACCACGCCCGCGACATGCTGGCGCGCGTCAACATCCCCGATGCCGCCCGCCGCGCCGCCGAATACCCGCATCACCTGTCCGGCGGCATGCGCCAGCGGGTCATGATCGCGATGGCGCTAGCCTGCCACCCGTCGCTGCTGATCGCCGACGAGCCGACCACGGCGCTGGACGTCACCATCCAGGCCCAGATCCTGGAGCTGATGCGGGCGCTGCAGGTCGAACTCGGCATGGGCATCCTGTTCATCACCCATAATCTCGGCGTGGTGGCCGAGATCGCCGACCGGGTGGCGGTCATGTACGCCGGCCGCATCGTCGAGCAAGGCGCCGTCGACGCCGTCTTCGCCCGCCCGCTGCACCCCTACACGCGCGCGCTGCTGCTCAGCATTCCGCGCCTCGCCGCGCGCCAGGTCCGGCCAGCGGCTGCTGGCGATCCCGGGCCAGGTTCCCAGCCCCGCTGCCCTGCCGCCCGGCTGCGCCTTCGCCGCCGCGCTGCCCGCTGGCCGCACCGCGTCTGCCTGGAAGCGGCGCCGCCCGAGCAGGAGGCGCTGCCGATCGCATCGCGTGCGCTGCCACCGATGGGACGCCGCATGATCCCGCCGCTGCTGGAGGTCGAGGACCTCGAGGTGACGTTCCGCTCGCGCGACATGTTCGCAGCCTCCGCCCCGTCCCTGCGGGCGGTGGCAGGCGTCGGCTTCACGATCCAGCGCGGCGAGGTGCTGGGGCTCGTCGGCGAATCCGGCAGCGGCAAGACCACGATCGGCCGCGCCATCCTGCGCCTGCTGGAACCGAGCGGCGGCACCATCCGCTTCGACGGCGACGACATCACGCCATCTCGACCGGCCGGCGCTGCGGCCATACCGGCGGCGGATGCAGATGATCTTCCAGGATCCCTATTCCAGCCTCAATCCGCGCCTGAAGGTCGGCGACATCATCGGCGAGGCGTTCATCATCCACGGCATCGGCACGGCGCGCGACCGGCCCGGCCGGGTCGCGGAGATGCTGCAGCAGGTCGGCCTGCCGGCGGACGCCGATGCGACCGCTACCCGCACGAATTCTCCGGCGGCCAGCGCCAGCGCATCGGCATCGCCCGGGCGCTGGCGGTCGGGCCGGACTTCATCGTCGCCGACGAGCCGGTGTCGGCGCTCGACGTATCGGTGCAGGCGCAGGTGCTGAACCTGCTGCTGGACCTGCAGCAATCGCTGGGCCTGGCCATGCTGTTCATCGCCCATGATCTCGCGGTGGTGCAATACATCAGCGACCGCGTCGTCGTGCTGTATCTCGGCCGCATCATGGAAATCGCGCCGGCCGACGCCCTGTACCGGCGCCCGCGCCATCCCTACACCGCCGCATTGCTGGAAGCGGTGCCGGACCCCGACCCCGCGCGCCGGCCCGCCACGGCCGGACTGCGCGGCGAGATCCCCAGCCCCTACGCGCCGCCCTCCGGCTGCGTGTTCCGCACCCGCTGCCCGTTCGCCGTCGATGCCTGCACGCGGGAAGCACCGGTGCTGCGCGAGGTCGCGGCCGGCCACGCCAAGGCCTGCCTGCGCGACGATATCCTGTAGCGCTCTCCTGCGTCGCCGGCGGCGGCTCAGGCCGGCAGCAGCGGCTTCACCCGCTCGGCGGTGGCGGCGACCGCCTCGCGCGGCGTCTTGCGGCCGAGCACCGCGAGTTGCACCTCCTCGACGAAGATCGACTGCGCTCGCGCCGCATCGGGGAAGGCCGGCAGCGGCACGCGCGCGCCGGCCAGCGCCTGCGCCTCGATCGCGGCGGTCGGCGCCGAGGCGGCGAACGACGGCTCCTGGTAGGTCGAGATGCGCACCGGCCCGTTGCCGTTCCGCGCGGCGCCGAGGGTCACCGCCTTGCTCGACATCGCATTGATGAAGCTCCAGGCGAGGTCCTTGTCGCGCGCGTTGCCCGGGATGGACATCGCCCAGAACTCGACCACCGACGCCATCGGCGCCTTGCCCTTCATGGCCGCCGAAACCGGGAACTCGATCGCCTTGATCTTGCCGGGATACTTCGACTGGTCAGGCCGGTTGAGCTGGGCATAGCGGGCGAACGGCAGCGTCGTGAAAGCGGCCCGGCCCTGCTGCATCCAGGTCACCTGGTCGTCGTTGCTGGTGGTGGCGTAGCTGCGCGGCAGGGCGCCCGACTTGAACAGGTCGGCCATGATGGTCAGCGCCGCGACCATCGCCTCCGGGTTGGGCAACAGCTTCATGTCGGCGCTGATGAAGTCGCCGCCATGGGCGCGGGCGAAATTCACCGGAAAGGCGGCGAGTTCGCTCGCCACCACCATGCCGACCACGGGCGTCCCCTCGGGCGAGCGGAAGGTCAGCTTCTTGGCCTGCTCGACCAGTTCCTCGACGGTGGTCGGCGGCGCCGAAATCCCGCGCTCGGCCAGCAACGCCTCGTTGTAGAACAGCGCCATCGTCGCGGTGCGCACCGGAATGCCGATCAGCTTGCCGTCCACCGTCATCGCCGAGACCAGCCCGGGCGCGATGTCGGCGAACGCCTCGACCGGCGCCTTCGCCTGGTAGGCATCGAGCGGCGCCATCAGCTTCGCCGCGTTGGCGGTGGCGCGGCTGTTGACCAGGTAGCCGACGCCGAAATCGGTCGCCCCGAGGCTCGCTTCACGGAACAGCCGGTCCTGCAACGGATCGATGTCGAACGTCGCCCACGCCGTCGCCGCGTCGTTCGCGTCGCACCAGGGCTTGGTCATGTCGCCGGCGACGCCGGTGGTGAGGCAGAGCTGGTGCACCCGGTGCGACAGGATGTTCAGCGTCTTGCCGGCAGCCTTCGCCGGCCGCGCCAACACGGGCAGCGCCGCCGCGGCGAACGTGGCCTGCAGCGCCCTGCGGCGAGAAACGGATTTGGACATCGTTCGAACTCCCTTATGTTTTATGCAGGTCCATTCGCCGCTCAGCCCTTGACGGCCCCCGCGGTCAGACCGGCGACGAGATATTTCTGCGTCATGATCACGAACAGCAGCACCGGAAGCAACTGCACCGTGGCCGCGGCGAACAGGATCCCCCAATCGACGCCGTCGAACGAGCCGATCATCTCGGCAATCACCAGCGGCGCCGTCTTCGCGCGGGTCGAGGTGAAGATGAACGCGAACAGGAACTCGTTCCAGGCGAACACCACCACGAACACCGCGACCGCCAGCATCCCCTGCGTCGCCAGCGGCAGCACCACCCGCCACAGGATGGCAAACGGCCCCGCCCCGTCCATCCGCGCCGCCTCGTCGAGTTCGATCGGCACCTGGTCGATGAAGCCGCGCATCAACAGCGTGCCGAGCGACACGTAGAACGTCGCATACAGGATGATCAGCACGGCATGGGTGTCGTTCAGCCGCAACGTGTTGACGATCGGGAACAGCGGCAAGGTGATGATCACCGGCGGGATCAGGCGCACCGCCACCATCGCCATCGCCGTGCGCGCCATCAAGCGGCTGCGGCAGCGCGAATACGCGTACCCCGCCGCCGCACTGGCCAGCACCGCAAGCAGGGTGGCGCCGGCCGTGACGATCAGGCTGTTGAGCAGCCCCATGAAGAAGCTGCCCCAGCCGGTCCACAGCTCGCGGTAGTGCAGCAGCGTCGGCGTGAAGGCGAGCCGTGGCGGCACCGCGAAGATGTCGCGCGCCGGCTTCAGCGAAGATGTCAGGATGAACAGGATCGGCAGCAGCGACCACAGCAGCATCGCCGCCACCGCCACGGCCTTGCCCACGCCCACCGCCCACCGCCCCGCGGCGTGGCGCGCGCGCCGCTCAGGGCGCATCGGCCAGCATCTCGCGCCGCAGCCGCCAGATATAAACCGAGGCCAGCAGCAGCGAGACCACCACCATGATCCAGCCGGTCGCCGAGGCCACCCCGAAGGCGTTGAACCGGAATGCCTCCAGGTAAAGATAGACCGACACCACCTCGGTCGAGCGCGCCGGGCCGCCCTGGGTCATCAGCCAGACCTCGGAGAACAGCCGGAAGGCGAAGATGTACCGGAACAGCATCGCCATCAGGATCGCCGGCCCCAGCATCGGCAAGGTGATGTGGCGAAAGCTCTGCAGCCCCGTCGTGCCGTCCATCTTCGCCGCCTCGTAGAGATGCCCCGGCACCGACAGCCGGGCGGCGTACAGGATGATGAAGGTGAACGGCAGATGCAGCCAGATCGACAGCAGCGCCACCATCATCAGCCCGTCGGTCGGCGAAAACGTCCAGTCGAGGCTCGGCAATCCCAACGCATGCAGCGCCGCCGTCACCGGCCCGACATCGGGATCGAACAGGAAGCGCCACATGATCACCGCCGTCACCTCGCTGACCGCATAGGGCGCCAGCACCGCCACCAGCAGCCATCGCCGCGCCGGCAGGCCGCTCGCGAACAGCAGCGCCATGCCGAGCCCGGCCAGCAGTTCCGCATGCACCACGATCAGCACGATCACCACGGTGTTGCGCAGCGCCCGCCAGAAATACGGGTCGCCCAGCACATGCGCGTAGTTGTCCAGCCCCACCCACGATGGCGCCGCGCCGAAGCTCGAAGCGTTGAGGCTGAGCCAGATCACATAGATCGACGGCAGCACGATGACCGAGAGCAGCAGCAGGTGCACCGGTGCGAGAAATGGAAACGCCGTCGCACCGCGCATCCGGATCTCCGCCGCCGTCCGTCGTCAGGCGGCGCGGATGGCGGCGCGGTCGTTGCCCCGCGCCGCCTGCGGCACCGGCCCCTCGATCGTGGTGCGATAGGTGACGCGGCGATGGCTTGAATAATCGTTGATCGCCGTGTGCAGCACGTACGGATTGGCCCACAGCGTCAGCGTCCCCTGCTCCCACCGCACCCGGCAGGTATTCTCCGGCCGCACCGCGATACCCAGCAGATAGTCGACGATCGGCTTGCTCTCGGCCTCGGTCATGCCTTTGAAGCGATTGAGCACGCTGCTGATGAAAACGTAACGGCGGCCGGTCGCCGGATGCACGCAGACCACCGGATGCTCGGCCTCGATGTTCTCCACCGCGGCTGCATCGGTGCGGATGCCGAGGCCGGTGGTTCCGGCGTTGATCGCGAACACGCCCTTGCCGCTGTGCACGCCGACCAGCCCATCCAGCAGCGCCTGCATGCCCGGCGACAGCGCCTTGTAGGTATGTTCCAGGCTGGCGAAACAGGTATCGCCGCCGACCGGCGGAATCACCTCGCCGTACAGCATGGTGATCCCCGGCGGCCTCTCCATCCAGGCCAGGTCCATGTGCCAGTTCTCGCCGGCCACCATCCCGGTGTCGTCCGGCTCGCGGGCGAACCGCACGATGTCGTCGAACCCGGCGATCGGCTGGTGCACCGGATTGCCGCTGAAGGCTCCGAAGCGGCGCGCCACCGCCTGCAGTTCGGCCGGCCCCAGCGACTGGCCGCGAATGGCGATCACCCGATACTGGTCGAGTGCCCGCCGCAGATCGGCGAACACCACCTCGCCTGCCGTGGTCAGGTCGACGCCGCGGATGTCGGCGCCGAGCGCCCCGGTGAGCGGCACGGCGGAGAACTGCTGGAACTCAAGATTTTGCTGCATCGTCCTCACCATGGCTCCCATCCCGGCCGATCCGGTCCGCGAGGGGATATTCTTTGCGGTCAGCGTAAAGACGCCCAAGCCACGCCGTCAACGGGCGCATGGTTCCGCCTTGCAGGTCCTCCGTTCGTTGCCCGTTCGATGCGGCTGCAGCCGGCTGGCGTTCCTGTCCGGCCGGCCTCGTCTCACACCCGCTGGACAGGATCATGGAAATGGTCTGTATAATTTACGCAGGGGCCGCAAAGCGCCACCCAGTGAGGAAACCAACGATGACAGCACGCCCCACCGGCAGGCGGACCCTGCTCGCCCTCACCCTGGCCGCCGCTGCCACCGGCCGCGCGCGCGCCGACGACGTCCGCGAAGTGACGGTTGCGGTTTCATCCACCAGCTTCGTGCTCGGCGGCGTGCGCATCGGCGAACAGACCGGGCTGTTCGACCGCAACGGCATCCGCCCCCACATCGTCGTCATGGACAGCGGCAATGCCGCCATGTCGGCGCTGATCGGCCGCTCGGCGCAGTTCGCCGTGGCCGGCCCCGGCGAGGTCCTGGCCGCCCGCGCCCGCGGCGTGAACGTCGTGCTGGTCGCCAGCCTGTATCGCGGTTTTGCCGGCTTCGTGGTCATCGGCAAGGCCGTCGCGGCGAAGTTGCCCGCCCGTCCCGACTCGCCGCTGCACGACCGCCTCAAGGCGCTGGACGGCCTGTCCCTCGCGGTGCCCAGCCCGACCTCCGCCCTGCTCGCCCCGATCCGCACCGCGGTGCTGGACGCCGGCGCCAAGGCGCGCTTCCCGTACATGGCCCAGCCCGCCATGGTCGCGGCGCTCGAGAGCGGCGCCATCGACGGCATGATCGCGGCCTTCCCGTTCGCCGGCACGCCGATCCTGAAGGGCACCGGCGTCGCCTGGATCGATGGCCCGCACGGCGACCTGCCCGCCTTCGCGCTGCCCGCCAGTTCATCGACGCTGCATGCGATGGCGGAATATGTCGCCGAAAATGCCGAGACGGTGCGCCGCTTCCAGCGCGCCCTGGTCGCCATCGGCGACTTCATCCAGGCCCAGCCGGACGCGGCGCGCATCGCCCTCGCCAAGGGCTATCCGCAGCTCGGCGCGGACGAGGTCAACCTCGCCTTCTCGGCGCAGAAGGACAACTGGACGAAACCGTTCCTGAGCGTGGAGGACGTCCGCCACGAACTGGCGCTGCTGCGGGCCTCCAACGACCTGCCCGGGCTGGACGCGATCGACGTTCCGAAGCTGCTCGTCCCGCCGCCCTGACGCCCGAGCGCAACCGCTAGCCGGTCGCCTTGACCATGATCCGGGTCGGTTCCGACAGCGCCGAGCGGTAGCGCCGCTTGACCAGGTGCTCGAGCTCTCCGACATGGTCGGCCATCCGCGCCGAGGCATTCTCCGGCTCGCGCTTGCGGCACGCCGCCAGGATCTCCTCATGCGCCTTCACGACATGCATGCGGTTACCGAACGAATAGGTGATCGCATGCTGCTCGCCTTGCGCCAGCAGGCTGATCGCCTCCCAGAAGCTCTCCAGCACCTTGTTCCGGCTGGCGCGGGCGACGATGCGGTGGAAGGTGCGGTTTTCCTGGACGAACTCGTCCTGTTCGTCGAGCCCCTTCATCCGTTCGATCGATTGCTCCAACTCGTCGAATTCGCGCTCCGTCCCGTTCACCGCCGCCTCGAACGCCAGCGCCGGCTCGATCACCTCGCGCGCCTTGAGCACGGTGCCGAACGGAACGCCCTGCAGATACAGGAACACCGAAAGCGCGTGCGCCAGCGTGTCCACGGTCGGGCGCCCGACCGCCACCCCGCCGCCGGGGCCCGGACGCAGCGAAACGATGCCCTGCGCCTCCAGCATCCGCAGGCTCTCCCGAAGGGTCGGGCGGCTGACCTCATGCTCCGCCACCAATTCCGCCTCGGTGCCGAGCAGATCGCCGGGCTTGAGGCCGAAATTGATGATCCGGCTCATCATCGCGTCGGCGATCTGTGCGGATTTGTTTCGATAGTTGGGGGCGGCACGTTGCTTCATGCGGCTATCGGTCCTTGCAAACGCTGTTGCGGCCTGGGGAATGCGTGGCGAACCATCCTGCGGCCAATCCCTTCCGGCCCGCGCGACAGGCGGATCGGCCATCCCGTAAATGCTTTAGCATGATTGCCGGAAGCTAGCACGCCTGCTGCCAACGATCACACGTCAATATCCTCTGGCGCGTGCAGCCGCTCTCCGTCAGATCACCTTCTCCGCCCGTAGCTCCGCCAACTCCTCCGCCGACCGCCCCAGCCAATCGCCGTAGACCGCGTCGCCATCCGCACCTAGCTTCACGCTCGGTTCCAGCGGCACCAGCTCCGAGCCCTCGAACCGCAGCGGGCTGTGCGGCAGCACGACGCGGCCGAGTTCCGGATGCTCCACCCATTGCAGGCTGCCGCGCGCGTGCATGTTCTCGTCCAGGATCACCTCGCCGAGTTCGCGCACCGGCGCGCACGGCACCGCCGCCGCCAGCATCAGCCGCGCCACCTCCTCCTTCGGATGGTGGATGCTCCAGGCCTCGATGATCGCATCGACCTCGTGCATCCGCTGCACCCGCGCCGTCCGCGTCGCGTAGCGTTCATCGCCGATCAGGTCGTCCCGCTCGATGGTGGTCAGGATCGCGCGGAAATGGTGATCGCCCGGCGAGTTGATCACCACATGGCCGTCGCTCGTCGGATAGACGTTGTACGGCGAGATGCCGAGCCCGCCATGCCGGTTGCCGGTCCGCGAAGGTCCCTTGCCCTTGCTCGCATGATGCATACCGAGGTTGGAGGCGAGCGACGCATAGATCGCATCCTGCATCGCCACCTCGACGACCCTGCCGAGCCCGGTCCGCTCGCGTTCGAACAGCGCCGTCATGACAGCCCCATACAGATGCACGCCGGCACTGAAGTCGCACACCGCCGGCCCCGATTTCACCGGCGGCTGGTCCGGGAAGCCGGTCACCGACGATCACGCCCGGACATCGCCTGCATCACCAGGTCCATCGCCGGATAATCCCGATACGGCCCGGTCTTGCCGTAGCCGGAACTCGACGCATAGACCAGCCGCGGATTGATCCGCTGCAGCACCGCCGCACCGACGCCCAGCCGGTCCATCACCCCAGGCGCGAAATTCTCGACGAGCACGTCCGCCTTCGCCGCCATGTCCTTCAGCAACTGGCGCCCGGCTTCGGCCTTCAGGTTCAGCGTGACCGCCTGCTTGTTCGAATTCAGCATCGCGAACGGCAGCGCCGCGCCGCCCATGTCGCCGCGGCTGCGCAGATGCTCGCCGCGAATGCGGTTCGACCTTGATGACCCGCGCCCCGGCCATGGCCATCAGGAACGTCGCATAAGGTCCGTTGTAGACATGCGACAGGTCGATGACGGTAACCCCGGTCAGGGGCGCTGGCCGCTGTTCTTGCATCCTCGTTGTCCTCCGGAGCAGGCTTATGCCGCGATCCCCACTCGACAGCAGGATAAATGATCTATATCTTCTCCACCAGACCGAAAATGTTTGACGGACCGCAAGCGTCCGCCGCGAGGGGGGAAAGAACATGCACGGCAACGCGTCGGCCATTTCCGGCCAATCCTCGAATTTCGATGACCGTTCCGATCCGGCAGCGAACTTTCCCCCTCTCGACTTCGCCGCCGAGTTCGCCGCTTTCGCCGCCGCGCTGACCGTCAATCGCCTGCCCCCAGAAGCGCTCGCCGCAGCCCGCCTCAACCTGCTCGACACGCTCGCCTGCGCCACCGCCGGCCGCACCGCCCCCGGCGTCGCCGAGGTGCTGCGACCTGGTCCGTGAGCTGGGGCGGCGCGCCGCAGGCCGCAATCTGGTGCTGCAACGACCGGCGTGCCCGCGCACGCATGCCGCCTGGGTCAACGGCGTGATGGCCCATGCGCGCGACTACGACGACACCCATGACGCGGCGATCCTGCATGCCGGCGTCTCCGTCGTCCCGGCGGCGCTCGCCGCCGCGGAACTGCGCGGCGGCTGCAGCGGTGCCGACCTGATCGCCGGCATCGCCGCCGGGCTCGAACTGGTCTGCCGCCTCGGCGTCGCCACCACCATCGGCATCATCGAAAGCGGCTTCATCTACTCCTCGCTGTTCGGCTATTTCGGCGCCGCGGCCGCCGCCGCGCGCGTGCTCGGCTTCGACGCCGCCGACACCCTGAACGCGCATGGGCATCGCCTACAGCCAGGCCGCCGGCACGCACCAGGTGACGCGCGACGCGCGCGCTGACCAAGCGCATGCAGCCCGGGCCTCGCCGCCCGCGCCGCGATCGTCGCCGCGAGCTGGCACAACGCGAGATCCGCGGCGCGCAGACCGTCTTCGAAGGCATGGACGGCCTGTTCCGCACCTATCTGCGCGGCGGCTACGATCCTGCCGGCCTTCGCGCAAGGGCTGGGCGAGCGCGTTCGAGTTCGTCGACCTCAGCTACAAGCCCTATCCCTGCTGCCGCTTCAACCACACCGCCATCGACGCGGCGCTGGCCATCGCGCGCCAGCCGGGCTTCGATGCCGCCCGCATCCGCCGCATCCGGGTCGGCGTGAACAACCAGGCCTACGAGGCGGTCTGCACGCCGCCCGACATCCGCATCGCGCCCGCGCACCATCGTGCAGGCGCAGTTCAGCATCCCCTTCAACGTCGCCTGCGCGCTGCTGGACGGCCAGGTGGTGCTCGGCCACTTCACCGACGAGGCGCTCTGCGCGACGCAGCCGTCCTGGCGCTGGCCGCCAAGGTCGAATGCCGTGTCGACGACGACATCGAGCGCGACTGGTCGCGCAACATCTCGCCCACCCGCATCGTCGTCGAGACCGGCAAGTCGGCAGTTCCAGCATGCGCGTCGACCTCCCGCGCGGCCACCCCGATGCGCCGATGACGCGCGGCGGACACGGCGCCAAGCTGCGCGACTGCCTCGGCGTTCGGCGGCGTGGACTGGCCGCACGGCACGGCCGAGAGGCTGCGCGACCATGGCCGGCACGATCGAGCATCTCCCGGACACGCAATGTCGCTGGTGCGCGTGCTCGCCTGCAGGAACCATCCCGACGTGATGCTCATGGCCGCGCGACATTCAGTCCGATGCGGCATCGCTTCGCCGGCCGTGCCACCGGCCCCGACATGCTGATCGATTTCGATGCGCGTGGCGGCAAGCTTCGGCCCGCTGCACGCGATGGGGCCGACCACGCTGCAGGTCCGGCAGGGCGAGTTCCTGGCCATCGTCGGGCCCAGCGGCTGCGGCAAGTCGACGCTGCTGAACATGGTGGCCGGCACGCTGCGCCCGTCCTCCGGCAGCGTGCCGTACGACGGCGCAGCCGGTCGCCGGCGCCGAACCGCGATGTCGGCTACATCACGCAGAAGAACTACTGCCTGCCCTGGCGCACGGTGGAGGCGCAATGTCCGCCTGCCGCTCGAATTCCGCGGCGTGCAAGGCGCCGGAGATCACCGAGCGCGTCCGCTGCGCGCTCGCCCAGGTCGGCCTGACCGGGTTCGAGAAGGCGTTTCCCGCAACAGCTCTCCGGCGGGATGCTGCAGCGGGTGATGATCGCGCGCACCCTGGCCTACGAGCCGCACACCTATCTGATGGACGAGCCGTTCGGCAGCCTGGACGCGCAGTTGCGCCTGCGCATGCACGGCGAGCTGCTGAAGCTGTGGCAGCAGACCGGCGCCACCTTCGTCTTCGTGACGCACGATCTGCAGGAGGCGATCACGCTGGCCGACCGCGTCGTCGTCATGTCGCAAGCCGCCCGGGCATGCCCGAAGCTGGTCGTCGACATCGAGCTGCCGCGTCCGCGCGACGTCATCGACGTCCAGGCCGACCCCGCGTTCGGCGCCTATGTCAAGCAGCTCTGGCACGCGCTGGACGTGTCACTGAAGGCAGCGACGATCGTCCGATGTTCAATCCGTCCCCGCGATCCGCCGGCGATCGTTGCTGCCCGGCGCAGAATACCGTCGACGTCCTGCTGCAGATCGGCCTGATCGTCGTCGTCTTCGCTCGGCCTGTGGGAATGGCTGAGCGGCGCGCTGCATGCCGATTTCTGGATCAGCAAGCCGAGCCAGGTGGTCGTCGGCGCTGATCGCCTGGTGCCAGTCGGGCGATCTCGCGTTCCGATCTGCGACTCACGCTCACCGAGGCCGGCGTGCGGCTTCGTCATCGGCAGCGTCGCCGGCGGGCTGGTCGGGTTCGTGCTCGGCTGGGTGCAGGCGGCTGGGCGATCTGTTCGAGCCGTTCGTGCTGTCGCTCTACACCCTGCCGAAGATCGCGCTGGCGCCGCTGTTCGTGCTGTGGTTCGGCATCGGCCCGGCGAACAAGATCATGTTCTCCGGCGATGCTGGTGTTCTTCATGGTGTTCTTCACGACCTATCCAGGGCGTCCGCCAGGTCGACCGCGAGCTGGTCGAGAATGCGCGCCTGCTGGGCGCCAGCCGCTGGGCTATCTGGACGAAGATCGCCATGCCGTATTCCGCCGTCTGGGTGTTCACCGGCCTGCGCATCGGCCTGCCCTATGCGCTGATCGGCGCCATCGTCGGCGAGTTCGTCGCCGCCGACAGCCGGCGTCGGCTTCCGCATCAAGGAAGCGACGTCGTTCTTCAACACCGCCGCCGTGTTCGCCGGGCTGGTCGTGCTGATGGTCGATCAGCATGATGCTGCTGGGCGCTGCTCCGAAGCTGATCGAGATGCGCGTGCTGCGCTGGCAGACCGCCAGCGGCATCATCGACTCCGGAGGCCGCCGCTATGATGCTCCTCGCCGCTGGTCCTGCTCGGTGCTGGCCTTTCTGCCGTTCGCCGTGCGCGGGCGCGGCGTTCGCGCGCGGTCGCCGATCACCATCGCCGCCAGTTCCAACTCGCTCGCCTATGGCGGCATGAAGATCGCGCTGGAGGCCGGGCTGTTCGAGAAGAACGGCCTGGCTGCCGAAGGTCGATCACCATGGACAGCGGCAATGCCGCGATCGCGGCGGTGCTGTCGGCGGTTCGGCCGCGTTCTCCGCGGCCGGCGCGGGCGAGGTCCTGGCCGCGCGGTGCGCGGCCAGGAGATCGTCATCGTCACCAACATCTATCGCGGCCTGTCCGGCTCGCTGGTGCTGGCGAAGATCGGTGGCCGAAAGCCTGGGCGTCCCCGACCGCGCCGGTCGAGGATCGAGCTGAAGGCGCTCGACGGGCTGGCGATCGCCACCCCCAGCGCCACCTCCGCCTATCCCACCCGTACAAGAGCGGCGCCGAGGCCGCAGGGCGCCCGTCCAAGCTTCGTCTACATGACGCAGCCCGCGATGGTCGCCGCGCTGCAGGTCGGCGCCATGCAGGGCATCTCGGCCGGTGCGCCGTTTTCGCCGCGCCGGTGCTGCACGGCAGCCGGCGTGCTGTGGATCAGCGGCCCGAAGGGCGAACTGCCGGCGCACGATCGGCCGACCAGTTCCGCCTGCATCGAAACCAGCGAGGACTACGCCGCAGCCCATCCCGACATCATCGCGCCGCTGCAGGCCAGCTTCACCGCCGTCGCGAGGCTGATCCATGCGCGAACAGCCCGACCGAGGCCAAGCGCCTGCTCGCCGCACGCCTATCCCTCGCTGGACGCCGCCACGATCCACGCCGTCTTCCGCGACGAGGCGCCGAACTGGGCGCCGCCCCGGTCATGACCGAAGACGACATCCGCCAGGAGATCGCCATCCAGGTCGCATCCGGCGCGCTGAAGGGCGTCGACACCGTTCCACCCGCTTCCATCCTGGTGCCGTGGCAATGAAGCTGGCGGCCACCGCGCATCGTGCCCACGGCGCTGGAGGCCTTCGACTTCGCCGCCATCGTGCGCGCGGGCGACACCATCGGCTGGCCGCAGGCGACCGGCGAGCCGCTCGGCCTGACCGCAGCGCCTCGTCGCCCAGCGCGCACAGCCTTGCCACACCCGCGCCTGTTCTTCGGCATGTCGAGCAGCCAGACGCTGAGCGCCTGAGCATGCCGACCGCTTCACCTTCACGGCACTGAACGGCGCCGGCACCAACCGGCGCTTGCTCCGGCAGGATGCTGGACATCATCCCGGCCCATGTCTCCGCCATCCCGCGCCTGCTGCGCTGCAGTGCGCTCCCGCTCGACGTCGCCCTGCATCCGCGTCCGCCAGCTGCCCGACGGCAGCTGTCACCACCGGCGTCATCTGCCGACTTCACGCAGGCGCATGGTCGCCGCCGCCCGCTGCGTCATCGCGGAGTTGGACGAGCGCCTGCCGATCACCGGCCAGGACGCGATCCTGCCGACCGGCAGCATCCACCATTTCGTCACTGCCGGCCTGGACGAGGTGCTGATGCCGGACCCCGAACCGAGTGCGCGCCGAGCAAGCCGTCGCCGCCCATGTCGCAGCGCTTCATCCCCGACGGCGCCACCGTGCAGCTCGGCATCGGCACCCTTGCCCGTCGCCGTCGCCCGCGCGCTCACTGGCCATCGCGAGCTCGGCATCCACAGCGGCGTCGATCTCCGATGCGTTCGTGGCGCTGATGGACAGCGGCGCCGTCACCAACGCCCGCAAGAATATCGATGCCGGCCTCACCGTCACCGGCGGCCTGTTCGGCACCCGCATCCTGCTCGACCACGCCGACGGCAATCCCGCGATCGCCATGCGCTCCTCGGAGCACACCCACAGCCAGGCGGTGATGGCCCGGCTGCACGCGCTGCACACGATCAACTCCGCCCTGGAAATCGATATCACCGGCCAGGTCAACGCCGAGGAAATCGGCGGCCGCTATCTCGGCGCCGTCGGCGGCCAGCTGGATTTCGTCCGCGGCGCCCAGCTGTCGCCTGGCGGCCGGTCCATCATCGCCCTGCCCTCCACCACGCCCGACGGCAAGCTCTCGCGCATCGTGCAGCGCCTCGGCGGTCCGGTCACCACGGCCCGGTCCGATGTCGATGTTGTCATCACCGAACACGGCGTCGCCGATCTGCGCGGCTGTTCGTTCACCGAGCGCACCCGTCGACTGACCGCGATCGCCCATCCCGATTTCCGCAACGACCTGCGTGCCGCGGCACGCCGGGGAGAATAGCCGCATGCCCGACGAGCTGATCGTCACCCGCGACGCCGGCGTGGTGCAGATCACCCTGAACCGGCCGGACCGCCTGAACGCACTCGGTGTCGCAATGGTGGACGAATTGATCCACGAGGTCGCGCGCGCCGCCGATGCCAGCCTGCTCATCATCCGCGGCGCCGGGCGCGCCTTCTCCGCCGGCGCCGACCTCAAGGAGCGCCGCACGATGAACGAGGCCGCCCGCTGGGCGCACAACCGCGCCATCAACGAAGCGGTCAACGCCATCGAGGCCCTGCCGATCCCCACCATCGCCGCGATCAACGGCCTGGCGCTCGGCGGCGGCTGCGAACTGGCCCTTGGCTGCGACATCCGCATCGCCGCCGAAACCGCGATGATCGGGCTGACCGAGGCGCGCATCGGCGCCATTCCCGGCGGCGGCGGCACCCAGCGCCTGCCCCGCGTCGTCGGCGTGTCGCACGCGCTGGACCTGATGTTCACCGCCGAGCCGATCACCGCCCGCCGCGCGTTCGAGATCGGGCTGGTCAACCACATCCACGCCGATGACGCGTTCGACGCGGCACTCGACCGCTACATCGCCCTGGTCGCGTCGCGCGCCGCATCTGCCACCGAACTGCTGAAGCGCACCGTCCGCGGCGGCATCGCCCTCAGCCTCCCGGATGGACTCGAAATCGAACGCCAGGCGCTGACCGCCGTGTTCGGGTCCGCCGACTACGCCGAAGGCCTCGCCGCCTTCGCCGAGAAGCGCGCCCCCCGCTTCCAGCCGCGTGCCGCAAGCTGAGCCGACCGCAGCTAATTTCGCCCGATTCAAGGACAGTGAATATGGAACAGAGGCTCACCCCCGAGCACCGCGAGATGATCGACGGCGTGCGCGCGCTGGTGCAGGACAAATTCAAGCCCCGCGTGAAGCAGTGGCAGGACGGCACGTTTCCCTGGGTGAACCTGCATGAGCTGGCCGAGCTCGGTATCCTCGGCATGGCGGTGCCCGAGGAATACGGCG
Source organism: uncultured Alphaproteobacteria bacterium (assembly GCA_963819305.1). Taxonomy (GTDB): domain Bacteria; phylum Pseudomonadota; class Alphaproteobacteria; order Acetobacterales; family Acetobacteraceae; genus CAVTKE01. The sequence goes on along the minus strand of CAWFVP010000009.1, from coordinate 97,760 downwards.
GCCTCGGCCTGCCCGTGCTCGAAACCGCGCTGGTGATCGAGGAAATCGTCCAAGGTCTGCTACGTCACGGCGATGGCGCTGATGGGCGAAGTCGGCGTGCAGGTGAAGACCATCGCCGAATACGCGCCCCAGTCGCTGAAGCGCGAGATCCTGCCCAAGGTCGCCTCGGGCGAGACCCTGCTCGCCGTCTGCATGACCGAGCCGCACGCCGGCACCGATGTCGCCAACTACAAGACCAACACCACGGTCGAGGGCAACCGCATCATCGTGAAGGGCACCAAGACCCTCATCAGCCGCGCCGACGAGGCCGGGATCTTCGTGGTCTTCACCCGCATCGACAACATCCCCGGCCGCGAAGGCATCGGCTGCGTGCTGGTGCCGCGCGACACGCCGGGCTTCCAGGTCACCGCGCGCTACCACACCATGGGCGGCGAGAACCTGGCCGAAATCCAGTTCGACAACTGCGAACTGCCGGTCGAGAACCTGATCGTGCGCGACAACGGCTTCAGCCGCATGCTGAACGCCTTCAACACGCAACGCTGCCTGAACCCCAGCGTCTCGCTCGGCCTCGCCGAGGGCGCGTTCGAGGAAGCCGTGAAATACTGCCGCAGCCGCACCGCCTTCGGCCGCCCGATCGGCAATTTCCAGGGCATGCGCTTCAAGCTGGCCGAGATGTATCGCGACATCGAAGTCGGCCGCTCGATCCTCTACCGCGCCTGCGCCACCGCCAACCCGTTCCCCGACCCGCTATCTCGCGGCGCTGCGCCAAGATGTATTGCAACGAGATGTCGATCCGCGTGACCAGCGAGGCGATCCAGGTGCATGGCGGCTACGGCTTCACCGACGAGTATCCGGTCTCCGGCTTCTATCGCGGCGCCCGCTACGGCACCCTCGGCGGCGGCACCACCGAGACGCTGAAGGAACTGGTCGGCAAGAAGCATCATGACCGACTTTCCCGAGGAGGACGGCTTCCTGGGCTTCGGCGCCTTCTGATGAGCACCTCCATGCGTTCGCTGCTGTTCGTGCCCGGCGACAGCGAACGCAAGATCGCCAAGGGCCTGGCCTCCGCCGCCGACGCGGTGATCCTCGACCTTGAAGACGCCGTGGCACCGGACCGGAAATCCGCCGCCCGCGCGCTCTGTGCCGAGACCCTGGCACAGGCGCGCCGCGACGCGATCGGGAAGCTCCTGATCGTGCGGATCAACGCCCTCGACACCCCATACGCGCTGCATGACCTGGCAGCCGTCATCCGCCACGCACCGTTCGGGCTGATGATCCCGAAATGCGGCGGCACCGCTGACCTGGAACAGCTCGGGCACGTGCTGGACGGGCTGGAAGTCCGCGACGGGATTCCCCTCGGCCAGACCAGATTGGTCCCCGTGGCAACTGAAACTGCGGGTGCCGTGCTCAATCTCGTGGGTGGCGCAAGGCCCATCCCGCGGCTCTACGGCATGCTGTGGGGCGCCGAGGATCTCGCGGCCGATATCGGCGCACTGTCGAACCGCGACGATGCCGGCGCCTACACCTCGCCCTGCATCCTCGCCCGCAACCTTTGCCTGCTTGCCGCCAGCGCCGCCGGCGCGGTGCCGATCGACGCGGTCTTCACCGATTTCCGCGACACCGGCGGCCTGCGCGCCGAAGCCGATGCGGCCGCGCGTGACGGCTTCACTGCAAAGGCCGCCATCCATCCCGACCAGATCGCAACCATCAACGCCGCCTTCACGCCCTCCGCGGAAGCCGCCGACCGCGCCCGCCGCATTCTCGCGGCCTTCGCGGCCGCACCGGATAGCGGTGCCGTTGCGCTCGATGGCCGCATGCTCGACCGTCCGCATCTGCGCGCCGCCGAACGGGTGATCGCGCGGAGCTTGACCACCTGACGCAGTCGCCGCCAGTAGGGGCTGCTTATCCCGTCAGCGCTGCATCCGCATGATCTGATCCATCGGCATCATGTTGTGGTTGAGGTGCCACATGATCCAGAGCGAACCTGTCAGCAGAAGCAAGACGATCAGCACGCCGAATGCCAGCGCCAGGACATTGTTGACATTGTCCGGGCCGGTGGTGATGTGCAGGAAGAACACGAGATGAACGCCCATCTGCGCTACGGCGAGAACCGCTAGCGCCACTGGAATGCTCGGCGCCCAGACAAGATGAGTACCTGAAACGGCAAACGAAACGAGCGTGAGCAGGACCGCGAGGCCGAGCCCAACCAGATAGCCGCCTATTCCCTCGGCGACTTCCTCGGGATCATCGGTACGCTCGTCGCCCGGCACGGAATCGCCACGACGCGAAGCTCCGCCATTGGTGTGGCTCATGGCCCCATCCCCATCAGGTAAACGACGGTGAACAATGCAACCCAGATGATGTCCAGGGTATGCCAGAACAGGCTGAAACAGAGCACCCGCCGGAGAATATCTGGACGCGACCCCTTGGCGAAAACCTGCGCCATCATCGTCAGCAGCCAGAGCAGCCCGGCGGTAACATGCGCCCCATGACAGCCGACCAGTGTGAAGAATGCCGAAAGGAACGCGCTGCGCGTCGGTCCCGCGCCGCGGGCCACCATGCCGGCGAATTCGCGGATCTCGATGCCGAGGAAAGTTGCGCCCAGCACGAAGGTGACGGCCATCGCCCCGTAGAACCAGGATGCCTTTCGCCTCTGCGCGCCGATGCTCGCAATGCCGCAGGTGAAGCTTGAGAGAAGCAGGCAGGCCGTCTCGAGACCGACATTGGTCAGATCGAACAGATCCCGCCCGCTCGGTCCGCCGGCGGTCTCGCCGACCAGCACCGCGTAGGCCGCGAAAAACGCGGAGAACATGATGATGTCGCTGAGGAGGAAAATCCAGAACCCGTAGCCGACGATGATGCGCTTGGACCGCAACCCGTCCGCGTCGCGACGGTCGACATGGCCGTTCCCGGCACGATCCGAGTGAACCCGGCCGACGCTCGCCCCGAATGCGCTCATTGCCCGGCTTCCATGCCCGCGAAGACCTCGCCGCGCGCCCGGCGATTATCTCGATCGATGCGCGCCACCGTCTCGGCCGGGATGACGTACCTCGTCCTGATCCCGCCATGCGAAGACGACGAAGGTCGCGAACGCCCCGACCGCCGCCACCCCCACCATCCACCAGATATGCCAGATCAGCGCGAAACCCATGATGGTCGCGAAGAAGGCGCAGATGAAGCCGGTCGGACTGTTCTTCGGCAATTCGATCGCTTCGTAGGCAGCCTCGTCGGGCTGCATCGCCTGGTCCCTGGCGCGCTGCTTGATGTCCCAATAGACGTCCGCACCGTCCACCTGAGGAAGCAAGGCGAAATTGAAATCGGGCGGAGGCGAAGCGGTCGACCATTCGAGCGATCGCCCGTTCCATGGATCGCCGGTCTTGTCGCGCAGCAACTCCCTCTGGCGAATGCTTACGGTAAGCTGGACGATCTGCAGGATGATGCCGGCGAGGATGATGGTGGCGCCCAAGGCCGCCAACCACAGCCACGGACGCCAGGCAGCGACATCGTAATGCTGCATCCTGCGCGTCATGCCCATCAGCCCCAGCACATAAAGCGGCATGAAGGCGACATAGAACCCGGTGATCCAGCACCAGAAGGCGGCCTTGCCGAGGCCCTCGTGCAGCCGGAACCCGAACGCCTTCGGAAACCAGTAGCTATAGCCCGCGAAGGCGCCGAACAGCACGCCGCCGATGATGACGTTATGGAAATGGGCAACCAGGAAAAGGCTGTTGTGCAAAAGGAAGTCGGCCGGCGGCACGGCCAGCAGCACCCCGGTCATTCCGCCGATGACGAAGGTGACCATGAAGCCGATCGACCACAAATCGGGCGACGCGAAGACCACTCTCCCGCCGTACATCGTGAACAGCCAGTTGAAGACCTTCACCCCGGTCGGCACGGCGATGATCATCGACGCGATGCCGAAGATCGCGTTGACATCGGCGCCCGCACCCATGGTGAAGAAATGATGCAGCCAGACGGTGAAGGACAGGACGCAGATCGCCATCGTCGCCATGACCATCGACCGGTAGCCGAACAGCGGCTTGCGGAAAAGGTCGATATCACCTCGGAAAATACGCCGAACGCCGGCAGGATCAGGATGTAGACCTCGGGATGTCCCCACGCCCAGATCAGGTTCATGAACATCATGACGTTGCCGCCGGCTTCGTTGGTGAAGAAATGGAAGCCGAGGTAGCGGTCGAGCAACAGCATCGCCAACGTCGCCGTCAGGATCGGAAAGGCCGCGACGATCAGCAGGCTGGAGGCGAGCGTCGTCCAGCAGAACATCGGCATTCGCATATAGGTCATGCCGGGGGCGTGCAGCTTCAGGACCGTGGTGACGAAATTGACGCCCGGTCAGCAAGGTGCCGACGCCGGAAATCTGCAACGCCCAAAGGTAATAATCGACGCCGACGCCGGGCGAATAGGTGAGTTCGGACAGCGGCGGATAAGGCAGCCATCCGGTACGCGCGAACTCCCCGACGACCAGTGAGATGTTGATCAGCAGCGCGCCGGTCGCGGTCAGCCAGAAGCTGACCGAATTGAGGGTCGGAAACGCCACGTCGCGAACGCCAAGCTGCAGCGGCATGACGAAGTTCATCAACCCGATGACGAACGGCATCGCGACGAAGAAGATCATCAACGTGCCGTGCGCCGAGAATATCTGATCGTAGTGCTCCGGCGGCAGATAGCCTTCGGACTGGAACGCCAGCGCCTGCTGCGACCGCATCATGATCGCGTCGGAGAAGCCACGCAGCAGCATCACCATCGCCAGGCCGGACGTACATGATACCGATGCGCTTGTGGTCCACGCTGGTAATCCACTCCCGCCAAAGATAGGGAAGCCATCCCTTCAGCGTCACATAGGCCATGACGCAGAACAGCACCGCACCGACGAAGGCTGCTGCGAACAGGGGGATCGGCTGGTCGAGTGGAATCGCCGCCCAGCTCAGCTTTCCCAACATCCTATTTCTCCGTCCGAGGGGACACGCTTACGCTCGGCAAGCCCGTCTGCGGTCCCGGGCCGGGCGGCAACTGCCGCAATACGATCTGCTGGAACAATCCCGGATCGACCGTTTGAAACGTGAACGGCTTGGTGTCCGAACTCTGCCGGGCAAGCTCCGAATAGCTCTGTGAATTGAGCACCGGCCCCGCATTATGCGTCGTGCCTACCCAGGCGGTGAACTGCTCCGCCGGCATCGCCTGAACCTCGAAATGCATGCCGGAGAAGCCGTCCCCGCTATAATGGCTGGAGAGCCCCCGAAACGTCCCCGGCACGTCCGCCTGCAGATTCAGCTGCGTGGTCATGCCGTTCATCGTGTAGATCATTCCCCCGAGCTGCGGGATGAAGAACGCGTTCATCACGCTGGCGGAAGTCAATGAAAAATGGATGGGGACACCCGCGGGAACAACCAGCCGGTTGACGCTCGCGACGCGCTGGTCCGGATAGATGAACAGCCACTTCCAATCCAGCGACACGGCCTGCACCTCGAGCGGCGGCGTGTTCGACGCGAGGGGCTTGGCGGGGTCGAGCTCGTGCGATCCGATCCAGGCCACGCCGCCCAGAAGCATGATGACCAAAAGCGGAATGCCCCAAACGATCAACTCGATCCGGCCCGAATAGGCCCAGCTCGGCAAGTAGGTCGCCTTGACATTGGAGGCCCGAAACCACCAGGCGAACGCCAATGTCGCGACGACGGTCGGAACAACGATGGCGAGCATGATCGCGAGCGAGTCGATCAGGATCGTCTTCTCGGAACTCCCGACGAACCCCTGGGGATCGAGGATGGCCGGTTGACAGGCCGCCAGCGCGATCGACGAGATGACGACGGTAAAATAGCCGATTCCGGCTCGAATTCGAACGGGCGCCCCAGGATCGGGCCCAACGATCCGACGTTTCACCGCGTCTCGCGCGCATCAGAGCCTCCAACGACATCTCCTGTCGGCGTCCAAGCAGGCAGGCCAGCATTAGAACCATATTACCTCGGCCCCGAAGATCACAATGTTTACAGCCCTGTCGGTCTCGCGCAATCGGTTGGGGACCATCCGTTATTTGATTTTGCTTCCTTGGGATGCCGTGCCGAATGTGTGGCGGCGTGACCGCTCGACGCCTGCCTCCTTGCTCTTGCGGATCTCTGTCTGTTGCACATAGATACAATGAGGGCGGAGGAAAGATGCGATTGCGACGAATTCTGGCCATCGTTGGACTGCTTGCGTTGTTCTGCGCCGCCGATACTGGCTGTCGCGCCGCACCGGCTTCGAGCGCACCCGCTTCGGGCGCACCGGCCATGGAGCCGCCGAGCCATGAACTCGTCATCGCAACGAAAGAGGCGCCTCCCTTCGCGATGAAGGGATCCGACGGCAGTTGGCAGGGGATCAGCATTGATCTCTGGCGCCGCATGGCGGACCAACTGCATCTCAAGTATCGGTTCGCCGAGTTCGCAACGGTCAAGGAACTTCTCGACGAAACCGCCGCGGGCAAGGCGGACGCGGCGGTCGCGGCCATCACCGTGACTGCGTCGCGCGCGCAGAATAACGATTTCAGCCAGCCGTTCTATGAGACCGGCCTGGGCGTCGCGGTGGCCGGCGGCGTCGCCAACTGGCTTCCAATCCTGCGGACGTTCCTGTCGCTCAGCTTCCTTCAAGCCGTGATCATATTGCTTGGCATCGCGCTTCTCGTCGGAGTCCTGGTCTGGCTCTTCGAACGCCGGGACAACGACCACTTCGCCGGACATCCCGCAAAGGGCCTCACCTATGGCATCTGGTGGTCGGCGGTTGCGATGACCCAGGCAGGAGCTGCCCAAGGCGGCCCGTCCTCGCTTCCGGGCCGGCTTCTGGCCGTCGTCTGGATGATTGCTTCCATCATCACCCTCGCCGTGTTCACGGCCGGAATCACTTCAGCCATCACGACCCACCAGTTGCAGGGCCTTGTGCGCAACGCCGACGATCTTCGCTCGCTGCGCGTGGGCGCGGTGCAGGGTTCTTCGTCGGAGGAGTTCCTGGAAGGCCGGCAGATTTCCTACCGTGTCTACCCCGATCCGCAGCTCGGCCTGCAGGCGCTCCAGTCGGGCCGACTCGACGCCTTCGTCTATGATCGGCCGTTGCTTACCTGGACCGTCAAACAGCAATTCCCGGGGCTGCAGGTGCTCGGCGTAACCTTCGACTCGCAGAACTATGCGATCGCCTTGCCGCCCGACAACGGGTTGCGTGTTCCGCTCAATGTCGCGCTGCTGCAGAACGTCAGCAGTGACTGGTGGAAGCAGGTCCTATTCCGCTACCTGGGAAGTGCGGCGTCGGCACCCTGAGCATGCGCGCAGATTGTCGGCGAGACTGCTTCATATCCGCACCAGCTCCACACGGCGATTTTTAGCACGCCCTTCACTGGTGTCATTTGCTGCGATCGGCTGGTCCGGGCCCATCCCGGCACTCGTCAGCCGGTCGGCAGTGATGCCGCGCGAAGCAACCGCGGCGGCGAAGCTCGCGGCGCGCTCGGTAGAGAGCTTCCGGTTGTGCTCCGCGGTCCCCAGTGCGTCGGTATGGCCGACGATCTGCAATCGCAAGGTCGGGTCTGCCTTCATCGCCGCCACGACCTGATCGACCACCGGCCCCGCCTCGGGGCGCAGGACGGCGCGATCGAAATCGAAATTCACATACAGCGTGACGCGGCCGGCCTTGGCGAGGGTGGCCTGCAACTGCGCCGGCGGCGCCGGCTTGATCGCAGGCTCGAACGGCTTCTCCTCCAGCGCCGAAATCTCGATGGACGTCTCGCCAGCATAGACGCGCATCCATACGACCTGTCCGTCCCGCAGCACGCGTGCGGTGGTGTCGCGCGAGCCGGTAAACAGGATCTCCGCCCCAAGCTGCTTCAGCGCCTCGCGGTAGTTCCAGTTGATCTCGGCGTTGGTGAGCGGGTCGTCCTTTCCCTTGTACTCGTAGGTGATCTTCGTGGTGCGGCCCTGCGCCGCAACCTCCTTTTCGGCGTCGCTCTCGATGACGTTGAAGATCATCGTGTCGTAGTTGCTGATCACCGGCTTGGCGGCAATGAAGTCCGGCATATGGCCGAGCAGTTTGTAGTCGTTGCCGGAAGGCGGCAACAGCGTCAGCTTCGGCGGCTCCACCCGTAGCACCGTCAGTTCATAGACGTCCTCGCCGCCATACACGCGAAACCATGTCTCGGTACCGTCTTTCACCAGCTTCGCATAGGTGTCGCGTCCGCCCTCGAATTGCAACTCCGCGCCCAGCCGCTTCAACTCCTGCCGGTAATTCTCCTGAACCTCCGAATTCGACATCGGGTTGGCGCCAGCCTTGATGCGATAGTTGATCTGGCAGGTCCGGCCGTACTGAACCTTGTCCTCGGTATCCGAGCCTGCGTCGACCTTGCCGGTGAACTCCCTGCCTTCCCAAGCGCGCACTCGTGCCGCCTCGGGCAAGTAGCCCGGTAGTTCACCCAGCGGTGGGCAGGATGTCTGCCCAGCGGCTTGTGCCAGAGTGGGGATGGCGAGCATGGCCATGACAAACAGGCGCAGCATGTCTGGGTCTCCTCAAGGGACGGCTCGGCCGCCGCGGGCGTGGATCCCAGCAACCAAAACAAACTCATCACGATATGGCAATTGGCCCAGTCGGCGGCAGAGATGGATCGCTCACTGCGCCGGCGTCGCGTCCACTGCGAGTGTGTAGCTGTCGCTGCGTGGATGATACTCGAGCCCCTTGCGCATCGCCCAGCTGTTGATGGTGAAGAACAGCGGGACGATCCCCAACGTGTCGCGCGTCACGATAGTGCCCGCCTGCCGAACCAAGGCCTCGCGCTCGCCATCATTCAACGTTCTCGAAGCACGGTCGATCAGGTCGTCCACCGCGGGGTTGGAGTAGTGTCCCCAGTTGCCACCGCCCAACAGCTTCGCCGGATCCCTGGTGGCGAAGATATAGGTCAGCATGCTGTAGGTACCGGTGCCCAGCACCGATGAAGTCCCGATCAGGAACAGGCTGAACTCCCGATTGGCGACGCGGGTGAAATAGACGCTTTTCGGCAGCGTCTCGACCTTGGCCGCGATCCCGACACGGGACAGGAACTGCGCCACAACCTGAGTGATCTTGCCGTCGTTCAGGTATCGGTCACTGGGTCCGTGCACGGTCAGGCCGAACCCGTTCGGATAGCCGGCCTCGCCCAGCAGGCGCCTCGCCCCCTCGGGGTCGAATGCATCGGGCGTCAGCTCCGGCGAAGTGCCGAACTCGCCCGGGGGCAGCAGGTCCCCGGTGGCAATCGCCTGTCCCGACATCACCCGCTCCACCAGCGCAGTGCGGTCGATCGCCTTGGAGATGGCGCGGCGGACGCGCAGATCGGCCAGCGGATTGCGGTCGAGCGGCGCACCGTTGCGGTCGGTGACGAAGGGCGAGCGGTCGCGGTTGGCATCGATCGCCAGGTACATCAGCCGCTCTTCCGGCACCTGGCGGATCTCGATCCCGCCATGCCCGCGCAGCGCCGCAAGGTCGTCCGGAGAGACCAGGTTGATCAGGTCCACCCCGCCGCTCAGCATTGCGGCGGTGCGCGCCGCCGGGCTCGCCAGCGGCTTGACAACCACCCGCGCCCAATCCGGCTTGCGGCCCCAATAAGCATCGTTGCGGGCATAGACCAGGCGGTCGCCGGGCACCCATTCCACCAGCTTGTACGGCCCGGTGCCGATAGCAACCTTACCGGAGTTGAAGTCGCTGCTGCCGGCCTGCTCGATGCCCCGCGGGATGATGGCAATCTGCGTCAGGTCGGAGGTCATGAACGGATAAGGGCCGCCGACATGCAGCCGCAGCGTCAGCTTGTCCACCGCCTCCGCCTGGACCACGTGCGAGAGGAACTTCGCATAGTTGGACGGCGAGTTCTTCACCGTCGGCACGCGTGCAAAGGTCGCCAGCACGTCGTCGGCGGTGAACGGCTTGCCGTCGTGGAAGCTGACGCCGGGGCGCAACTTGAACTCCCAGGTCTGCTCGTCCGGATTGCTCCAGGAAGCGGCCAGCCAGGGTATCAGCCTGCCCTTGCTGTCGGACCAGACCAGCGTGTCGAACACATACGCGGTGGCCTCGGAATTCGGCGTCAGGTTGTAGAAATGCGGGTCCATGGTCGTGGCCTCGGTGCCGACGCCGATCCGCAGCTCCTGCGCGCCGAGGGTGAACGGTGCCAATGCCAGCAGGAATGCAATCACGAGACGCACGCCATGCATGGCCGGATTCCCTGATGTCATGGAGGGTTGCGCGACCATCATGACTTCGCGGGCGGACAGGTGCCAAGATGAACATACCTGCCAGGGAGACGAGGATGCCGGATGGGACCACCGACCTGACCGCGAGCGCCGAGGCGGTCGCCCTCACGCGAGAGACCTTCGTCTTCGACGGGCTGTCGCTCTACTACGTGCTCGACGACCGCTACGCGCAGCGCTGCCTGGAGGGCGGCGTCAACGCGGCCAACGTCACCTTCGCCGCCGAGGCGGAGGACTGGGACGAGGCGCTGCGCCGCATCGATGTCGGAATGGAGAAAATCGCCCGCAGCCCTTATCTGGCGCTGGCGACCAACACGGCTGAGCTGCTGGCGGCGCGCGAGGCGGGCAAGCTTGCCGTGGTGATCGGCACGCAGGGCGCCTCGATGCTGGGCGACAAGGTGCAGCGGGTGCGCATCCTGCACCGCCTGGGCATGCGCATCTTCGGCCTCGCCTACACCGGCGCCAACATGTTCGCCGATGGCTGCGGCGAGTTGCGCGATGCCGGCGTGAGTTTCCTCGGGCGCGACCTGATCGAGGAAGTGAACGCGCTGGGTCTGATCCTGGACCTGTCGCATTGCGGCCACCGCACCCGGGCCGAGGCAACGGAGCTTGCGACCCATCCGGTCTGCACGCATTCCAACGCCTATGCGGTGAACCCGAACGACCGCAACACCAAAGACGAGACGGCAACGGCCATCGCTGCCAAGGGCGGCCTGCTGGGCGTCTGCGGCCTGCCGCGCTCGGTTTGGCCGACGCCACAGCCGACGCTGGCGCAACTGCTCGATCACGCCGACCACTACATCCGCCTGGTCGGCAGCGCGCGCGTCAGCATGGGCTGGGATTTCGTCGAGGGCTGGGTGGAGGCCACCAAGGCCGGCACGATGCAGCACAAGCCACCGAAATGGCGCGTGCTGCGGCCGGACATCTTCGGAACGATCGAGGATTTCTTTGCCGACAGCTACCCGCTAGGCATGCAAAGCATCAGGCTGCTGCCGAACTTCACCCAGGGCCTGCTCGACCGCGGTTACGACCGGGAACAGGTGGCGAGCATTCTGGGCGGCAACTGGCTGGAAAAATTCCGCGCCGCCGCTGGGTGAAGGAACACTCCCTGCGATCTAAATCAGGGCGCCGGTTCTGGCTCGATCCGGCGCTCGCCTACCGGCTTGAACGTGCGGGGTGCGGCCGCCGCTCCACGACAGGTCAGGCCGCCAACGGCATCTCAGCTCCGTCGATTGCCCGCCGCACCCGCACCAGCGCGGCACCTGCCGGAACAGCCGCCCGGAAGCAGCAGCGGCCATCGTTCAGCCCGGCCCGGTCGAGGTCGCCGCGGTAGCCATTGGCGATCAAGGCGACAGGCGGCGCCGCATCGATCAGCAATTCCAGCCGGACCGGTGCGCCGTCATCCATCGCCCAGCCCTCGACGATCCCTTTGCCAATCCTTTCGACATGGCCCCGCAGTTCGCCCACATCGGTTGGAAGCTCGGCCAGCCCGGCCCGCATCGCGATCCGGCGCCATGCCGCATCCACGATCGGACCCGCATGCAGGCGAGGCAGCGCCATCGAGGCCGGCATCTGCACCGCCCCTGGATAGAGCGCGTCGTATTCAGCCGCATTCTGGAACCGGCAGCGGCTGGCATGGTCGACAAAGCTTTCCGCCGGGCACCCCTCGGCGGTGATCAGATCGTGACGCTCGAGCTCCAGATGCAGGTAGTGAACGTGGCGCGCATCGACGCGGGTCACGCTGCGTCCGTTGACCAGGGAAGCGGCGGGGATCAGGGCGCCGTCGACCAGCAACGCGTGTTCCGAGGACACCAGCAATTCGCGCGCCGGCACGCCCGCCGCCAATGCGTGGGCAGCGATACGCACCGGCCGCAACTGCCGGTTGGCGGCGACCGCACCTGCGCCGTAGCTGCGTTGGCCGATCCATTTCACCGGCACCGCCTCGCCGGAATGCGTCTCGACCAGGTCGCCGATCCGCAGATCCTCGATCGGCACCTCGCCGCCCGGCGTCGCGATGCGGGTGCCTGCGCAATAGCAGGCGACGGCGGTGCCGCCGGCGCCATCGTTGTAGGGCGTGAAATGCGCCCCGGAGAAATTCTGCGTGGGATCCAGGTGCAGCGTGGCGGTGTGTCCCGAGCCGTCGTTGACGGTGAGGATGTTGCCCGCGGCGAGCGTTGTGGTCGCCGTCAGCGCAATGATTCCAGGCAGGTCGATGACATCGATGGAGGTGAAGGACTTGATCGTGTTGGCCAGGGCGATACCGCTGTCCACCCGCAGCATGGCGTGGGCGCCGACGGCGAAGGTGATGCTGCCGCTGCCGGCGGCGCCCGTGGTGCCGATGTCCAGCGTCGCGGTGCCGCCGATGACGGTGCCGCCGGTATACCCGTTGGCGGCGGCCGGCTTCAGCACCACCAGGCCGGCGCCGCTGATCGCCAGGGCCCCTGCCCCCGGCGTGTTGTAGGCGTTGGCCGTGTCGGCGCCGGTCTGGTCGGTCACCCCGCCGGCGATGGTGAGGATCTGGCCGGTCAGCGGCGCCAGGGTGATCGTTTGGCTGCCCTGCAGGAAGATGCCGTCGCCGAAGCCGTGGCCCGTGCCGCCGCCGCTGCTGGCGCCGCCGCCGGTGACCGTGCCGGCCGCGAGGCTGCCGGCCTGGATCACCAGGGTGCCGCCCTGCTGCACGAACACGTCGCCGCCCGCGCCGAGGCCGCCGCCGCCGCCCTGCGCCGAACCGGCGCCGCCGCCGCCGTTGCCGGCATTGCCGGCGCCGAAACCGCCTTTGCCGCCGCCGGCGCGGTAGAACCCGCCGCCGCCCCCGCCGAATCCGCCGTTGCCGCCGGCGTGGGAACTGCGCGAGCCCTCCGAGCCGCCGCCGCCGCCGAAGCCACCATTGGCGCCGTTGGTGTTGTTGCCGGTGCCGCCGCTGCCGCCGGTCCCGAAGCCGCCGGCACCCGAGGCGAGGCCGGTGCCGCCCTCGCCGTTGGCCGCTCCCTGGATGATGCCGTTACCGGCAGCGGTGTTGGTGGACGCCCCGTTGGCGGCACTGCCGACACCGCCGCCGCCGCCGGCGCTGCCGCCCCCGGCATTGCCGCCCGCGCCACCCAGGCCGCCGCCGCCGCTGTTGCCGCCATAGTTTCCGCCGCCACCGGCACCGCCGATTGCCGAGTCGTTGCCGAAGCTCACGCCCGCCAGGGTCACGCTGGCGGCGGCGGCGATGAACAGCCCGCCGCCCAATCCGGCGCCACCGCCGCTGCCGCCATAGCCGGCCACCCCGCCGCCGCCGACGGCCTTGGCATGATTGATCGCCAAGTTGTCGATCGTCACCGCGCCCGCATAGGCGAAGATTCCCCGGGTCAAGCCGCCCCCGTCCAGCGTACCGCCGAGCCCGTTGATGGTGACGCTGTCGCCGGCTGCGAGATTGATCGCCGTGAGGTCACCGGTGAGCCCGATGCTCAGGGCAGCGGAGGCGAAGGTGATGGTGTAGGCGGTATTGACCGCACTCTGGGTGCCGTTGAGGTCGATCGCCTGGATGGCGGTATTCAGTTCGGTGGCGTTGTGCACCGTGAATGCCGTCTGGATGAGCACCACGTTGCTGCCGCCATGCCCATCGCTGGATACCGCCAGGGCCTGGCCGTCGACGCCCGCGACCAGCAGCGTCTCGGTGGTAGCGCCGGCGGTAACGGTGATGGTGCCGCCGGCAGCGATGGCGGAGCTGCCGCTGACGTAGGGAACGGCCGCGAAATCGATCAAGTTGCCCAGGGCGAACCCGGCGACATGCGCGGTCGCCGCGGCCAGGCTGTCGATGCGCAGGCTGGTGGTCGTGGTCATCGCAATCGTGCCGGTGCCGGCGGCGGCGGCGTTGGCGAGTTCGAGGCCGCCGCCGCCCAACGCGATGGTGCCGGTCAACGTGCCGGTGCCGCTCAGCGACAGGGTGCCGCTGCCGATCTTGCTCAGCGTGCCGGCACCGGAGAGGGCCGCGCCGAGGCTGGTGGACAAGGCGGTGCCTTCGGTCAGGGTTCCCGCGCCCAGCAACAGCGCGCCGCCGGTGCCGGATAGGTTGGTGAAGGTCTCCGAGTGGCCGCTCAGGTCGAAGCTGCCGCCGTTGATCGCCAGCGTGCCGCTGCCGGAGAGACTGCCGCCGGCGCCAAGCTGCAGGGTTCCGCCCAGCAGCGTGATGCCGCCCGTGAAATTATCCGCGGCGGTGATGACGGCGGTGCCGCCCCCCGCCGTCACCAGGCTGCCCTGCCCGGACGACGAGGAGATCGAGGCATGCTGGTCGGTGATCACGCCGCCCAGTGTGAGGGTCTGGCCGATTGCCGGGGACAGCGTGATCGCCTGTGCGATGCCAGCGCTGTTCTGGATGAAGATGCCGGTGCCGAAGGCGCTGCCGGCGCTGCCGGCGCTGTTGCCGCTACCGCCCGCCACGCTGCCGGCCGCGAGCGAGCCGGCCTGGATCACCAGCGAGCCGCCTTGCTGCACGAAGATGTCGGCCCCGGCGCCGAGGCCGCCGCCGCCGCCGTAGTTCCCAAGGGCGAGGTCGCCGCTGCCGCCGTTGCCGCCGCCGAAGCCACCGGTGCCGAATGAGCCGCCCTTGTCGACGCCGCCGCCGCCGCCGCCGAAGCCCCCATAACCGCCGCCGAAGGCGCCGCCGGCGCCGCCGCCGCCGAAGCCGCCATAGCCGCCGAAGAATCCGGAGCCGCCGCCGCCGCCGAAGCCGCCGCTGCCGCCGTGATAGGAGTTGGAAGCGCCTCCGATGATCAGCGCCGGGTTGTGGCCTGCCACGCCGCCGCCGCCGCCGCCGCCTGTCTGTGCGTAGCCCGCCAGCACTCCGGACGGCGGGACACCGGCGCCACCGCCGCCGCCGCCGGTGCCACCGGTGGAACTGCCGGTCCCGGTGCCCCCGCCGGGGGCGCCGGTGACGATGCCCGTCCCCGGACCGGCGCTGGCCGAACCGCCAGTCGCGGCAATGCCGATGCCGCCGCCGCCGCCGTATTTGGTTCCGTCGGTCGATCCGCCGGCACCCCCCATACCGCCGCCGCCGCCGCCGAACTTGCCCTTGATGTCGACGCCGCCCGCCCCTCCGACGGCGCTGTCGGCCAGGAAATTGACGGCGGAGAGGGTCAACGTCGCAGCACTGGCGACGAAAATGCCGCCACCGAGGCCGGCCCCGCCGCCACCGCCGAACAGGCCGTTGCCGCCGGCCCCGCCAACCGCCAAGGCGTTCTGGATCGTCAGGTTCTCGATGGTCGCGGCCCCGGAATAGGCCATGAAGCCGCGGGTGACTCCGCCCCCGTCCAGCGTCTCGCCGGCGCCGTCGATGGTCAGGGTTTTGCCCGCCGCGATGTTCAAGGCCAGCAGGTCGGAATTCAGCGCCAAGGTGCCGGAGGCGGCGGCGAACTGGATGAGGTAGTTGCCGGCACCGCCGGCGTCGATGGTCGAGAGGGCGCTGTTCAACTCCGCCTGATTGTGCACCGTGAAGCTGGTGGCCAGCTGGATCATGGTGCCGCCGGCACCGTCGGGAGCCGTGATGAAGGCAGCGCTGGCGGGATAGCTGCCGCCAAGCTGCAGCGTCTTGGTGCCGGCCGTCGTCGTGATCGACAGGATATCCGTCGACCCCAGGCTGGCGTAGCCGACAGCCGGCGCCAGGCCCGCAAGGTCGATGAGGTCGGTGCCGGCAAAGCCCGTGATGGTGTTGGCAGGCATCGTGGTCCCATCAATGATCAGCTTGCCCGTGGCGGCAGCGAAGCCGATGGCGCCGGCGCCGGCGGTGGCGCCGCTGCCGAGTTCCAACGTGGCCCCGCTGATCGTCGTGCCCTGCCCGTAGGTGTTGGCGGCCGCCAGCAGCAGCTTGCCGCCCCCCGCGACCACCAGAGCGCCGGTGCTGCCGGAGATGGTGCCGGCGAAGCTTGTCTGGCCCCCGGCGCCTTCGGTCAGCGTGCTGCTGCTCAATACCAGCTGGCCACCGACCCCCGAGAGATCGCCGATGGTCTTGTTGCCGGACAGGCTGAGCCCGCCACCGGCCGCCAGGGTGACGGCGCCGGTAGCGGCGAGGCTGCCGGCCCCGCTGACGGCGATGGTGCCCGCCTGGATGCTGGTCCCGCCCGAAAACGATTGCCCGGCGGACAGGGTGAGGGTGCCCGCACCCTGCTTCACCAGCCCGCCGGTGCCCGAAATGGCGCCGCTGAAGCTGCTGTTGCCGGCGGTGCCCACGGTCAGCGTGTTGGCGCCGAGCACCACCGCGCCGGGCCCGGACAGGTCGCCGCCGGTGGTGGCGCCCCCGAGGGCAATGGTGGCGCTTGCGCCGACGGTCAGCGCACTGGTTGCAAACGTGCTGCCCAGGGCCAGCTTGCCCGCGTTCAGCGTGGTCGCGCCGCCAAGGCTGGTGGCCAGGGTGAGGGTGAGCGTTCCGGCGCCGTTCTTCACCAGGCCGCCGGTGCCGGACAGGGTGCCTGCGAAGCTGGTGCTGGCGGCGGTGCCTTCGGTGAGCGTGTTGGAATTCAACAGGACCACGCCGGCGGTCCCGGACAGATCACCGAGGGTCACGTTGCCGCCGGACAGGCTGAGCGTGCCGCCGGTGTTGACGGCGACGGCACTGGTGCTCGAAAGCGCGCCGCCCGCCCCGAACGCGACGCCGCCGGCGTTGATCACCAGGGTGGCGAGGCTGCTGGCGCCGGTCAGCGTCAGCGTGCCGGTGCCCTGCTTGACCACGCCCCCCGCGCCGGAGACGGCGCCGGCATAGCTGCTGCTGTTGGCGGTGCCGACGGTAAGGGTATTGCTGTTGAGCTGAACCTGCCCACCGGTGCCTAACAGGTCATTGAAGGTGGCGCTGGCCCCGGTCAGCGCGAAGGTGCCGGCGTTGACCACCAGGTTGGTGCCGCCATGCACGCTGCCGCCGAGCGAGACCATACCGCTGTCGATCTCGATGCCGCCCAGCGTGTTGGAACCCGTCAGCGCCAGTGTGCCCGCGCCCTGGGCGAACAGCGTGCCGCTGGTGAACAGCGCGCCGGCGAAGGTGTCGGTGACGCCGCCGGCGACGTCGATCGTGATGTTGTCGGTGCTGCCGTAGGCGAGGCCGGTGCCGATCAGGCTGCCGATGGTGACCGCGCCAGCCAGGAAGTCGAAGCGCTGGGCGCCGATGTTGATCGTGTCGCTGGCGGAAAGCACGCTGCCGCTGCCCATCTCCAGCGTACCGGAATCGAGCAGGACGGTGGCATTGTTGAGCGTGATGTTGCTGAGCAGGAGCGTGCCGGAGTTGCTCTCCAGCGTGTGGCTGTGCATGTCGAGCGTGTTGAACGGCGAGATGGTGCCGCCCGAAAGGGTCAGCACGCTCCCTGACAACGCGTTGAACACCAGATTCCCGTCGCCGGCGGCGAGCGTCATGCTGTTGCTCAGGCGGAGCGTATAGATGTTGTTGGTGACCGCCAGGCTGCCGCCGGAGCTGATTGCGATGAAATCGGATTCCAACGTGGCCACGTTCGGAACGATCAGCGTCGAGGACGTCATGCCACGGCTCCTATGAGGCGTGTCAAGGACCGGCCGGCCGTTGCGACGCAGAGACGGTCATAGTCGAACCGTCCCGGAATGATAGTGGCTGTACGGATCGCTCTCGAAATAGTGCTATGCCGCCTTCGACCGCACGCGCGGCCGCGGTATCGGCGGGTCGCTTCAGTGCATCGGCGGCGGGGTCCGCGGTGCGCCGTTCAAGGCGACGCGTCGGGCGGAGCGGCGAACGGACGAACCGTTTCGAAGGCCCGGCTGGCACGGAGCACCAGATCCTCGCGGTAGCGTGGGCCGACGATCTGCAGGCCGGTGGGCAGCCCATCCACCAGGCCGCATGGCACGCTGGCGGCGGGATGGCCAGAGAAGTTGAAGGCGTAGGTGTATGGGCTCCAGTCGAACCAGCTGGTCATGCCGCGCCCGGCCGGGTAATCGCGGCCGGCCTCGAATGCGGTTATCGGCATCTGCGGCGTCAGCAGCAGGTCGTGATCATCGAAGAAGCGATCGAGGGCCTGGGCCATTTCGTTGCGATAGGCGTCCGCAAGCAGCACGGCCCGGCCATCGTGGCGGCGCCCGGATTTCGGCGAGCGCCGCCAGGCCGGGATCGAGCAAGGCCCGCTCCGTCGGCGTCAGCGAGTTGTACAGCCAGGTGAAGCGAATGGCATAATAAAGCTCGAATGCGGGTCGGGGATCACCGATGGCAGGATCGGCGTCCACAACCGTGGCGCCCAGCGTCGTGAAGACCTGCGCCGCCGCTTGCGCGCGCGCGGCCACTGCGGCATCGGCCTCGGCAAAGCCGAGCGTGGCGCTGTAGGCGACGCGCAATCCGCGCACGCCATCCCCAAGCCCGTCGCCGTAGTCGTGCGGAAGATAGGGCAAGGATTGCCAGTCGCGGGAGTCCGGCTGCGCCAGCACGGTCAGCATCAGCGCCGCGTCGGCCACGCTGCGGGTCATGGGGCCGGCATGGGTGATGGAGCCGGGCATCTTGACCGGCCAGTTCGGCACCCGTCCGAAGTTTGGCTTCAAGCCGTAGATCCCGGAAAAGCTCGCCGGGATGCGGATCGAGCCGGCGCCGTCGCCGCCGAGATGCAATGCGCCCATGCCCATCGCCGCGGCGACGGCGGCACCGGCGCTGCTGCCCCCCGGCGTCATCGCCAGATTCCACGGATTACGGGTGATGCCGGTGAGCGGTGAGTCGCCGGTGCCCTTCCAGCCGAATTCCGGCTGGGTGGTCTTGCCCAGCAGCACCGCCTTCGCCTCGCGCAGCCGCGCGACCGGCGGGGAATCGTCATTCCAGGGTCCGTCGTCCGAGCCGATGCGCGAGCCGCGCCGGGTCGGCCAGCCTTTGGTCAGGAACATGTCCTTGATGGTGGTCGGCACGCCGTCCAGCAACCCCGCCGGCGCGCCGCGCTGCCAGCGCGCCTCCGACGCGCGCGCCGCCTCGAGTGCCGCATCGGCCTCGACCCGGATGAACGCGTTCAGCGCGTGGTGCCGCTCGATCCGGTCGAGCGCGGCCTGCGTCGCTTCCACCGGCGACAGCGTCTTCGCCCGGTAGCGGCGCAGAAGCTCGGTTGCCGGCAGCAATGCGATGTCGGACACCGGATCAGGTGCGGCGGACGTTGTAGAACAGCGCCATCCCGTTCAGCACGCCATCCAGGTTCGCGCGGAAGGCGGTGGCCTGGAAGAACAGCCCGATCGGAAAATGCGGCACGTCCTCGAAGCATTGCTGCTGCAGCTCACGGCACAGCTTTTTCTGTGCATCGAGATCGGGCGCGTCGAGCCAGGCCAGACGCAGATCCTCGAGCTTCCTGCTCACAGGCCAGCCGGCCATGCCCTCGTTGCCGTTGCCGCGGATATAGTTGTTGGCGGCGGGATTGATGGCGCTGATGCCGAAGCTGAAATTGGTCCAGACGCTCCAGCCGCCCTTCTCCACCGGCTCGTGCGACAGGAAGCGCTGGGTGATCGTGCCCCAGTCGGTGGACTGGTAGTCCACGTTCATGCCGATCTTGCGCATCATGTCGGCGCAGACCAGCGCAATGGCGTTCAGGGCCGGAAAGTCGGTCGCCGCCAGTATCACGGTACGCTCGCCGTTGTAGCCGGCCGCGGCCAGGTCGCGCTTGACCTTCTCATAATCCCGCGGCGTGGTCAGTGCCGCCATGCCGGCATCATTGGCGAGCGGCGAGTTCGGATGAAAGAAGCCGACCTTGTCGCGCCACATCGCCCGGTCCTCGCCGGCAATCGCGGTCAGGTAGTCGGATTGCTGGATCGCCCCCATCACCGCCCGGCGCACCGCAGGGTTGTTGAACGGCGGCTGCACGTGGTTCGGGCGGATCATCGCGATGTATCCGGTGTTGTCGTAGACCTGCACCTTCACCGCCGGATTCTTGCGCAGCATCGGCATGTAGTCCGTGGTCATCTGGTCCCACCAGTCGATTTCCCCGCTTTGCAGCGCCGCCGCCGCAGTGGCCGCATCAGGGATGGTGTGCCATTCGACCCGGTCGAAATGAGCGATCTTTGGACCGGACAGGAAACTCGGGGCGCCCCCGGGGCGGGGCACGTAACCTTCGAACCGGGCATAGACGTTGCGCGAGCCGGGCACCCGCTCGGCGGCGACATAGCGATAGGGTCCGCTGCCGACGACCTCGGGGATGGCCGTGGTCGGCGCGGTTGCGGCCAGGCGCTCCGGCATCATCATGCAGGCATAGGCGCCGACCTTCGCGAGCGCATCCGGCAGCAACGGGAACGGCTTTTTCAGGCGGAACCGGATCACCTTGTCGGAGGGAGCGGACAGTTCCTCGGTCGCGTTGAACAGGGTGATGCCGAAGCCGTCGCGCTTGCCCCAGCGCTGCAGGCTGGCCACGCAATCCCGTGCCAGCACCGGTGCGCCGTCATGGAATTTAAGCCCGTCGCGCAGCGTGAGGTTCCAGGTCTTTCCGTCGTCCTCGACGACATGGCCCTCCACCATCTGCGGCTGCGGGCGGTAGTTGGCGTCGAACCCGTACAGCATGTCGAACACCAGCAGGCTGTGCATCACCGTGACCAGCGCCGGCGACTGGATCGGGTCGAGCGAGGCAAGATCGGCCTGCGGGATGAACTTCAGCGTGCGTGACGCCTGCGCCCGCGCAATGTTCGGCAGCGCCAGCGGCAACGCGGCGCCCGCGGCGCCCAGCAGGATCTCTCGACGCTTCATCGCTTCGCTCCTATCGACAGGGTCAAGCCTTCGCGCACGGCAACATTTGCATGGTTCGTCCCGAATCCAAAGCGATGGGTGGGAAGCCTTTCCGTCGACTTCCCGACGCCCGGGATGGAGGTGTCCGTACCGCCGGTCCCCGAAGTGTGATCTGCAGGTCACACCGGCAAGCGGATCGATCACAGCGACCTGAAAATGATTCAGGCCGGCGTCGACTCGCGGCACTCCTTCGTTGAGGATATGCAAGCAGTCAAGAAGCGGCTGTGACCGTGAGGCAAAATGCGTATCCACCAGCATTGTTCGTTTCCGGCCCTGCGGGGCACAGCCATCATTGCTCTCCTGCTTGCGCCAGCCTTGGCGGTCCTGCTCGGGGGCGGCAGCGCCAGGGCGCAGTCGATCCAGACGACCGCCGGCATGACATGCGGAAGCAATGCGAATACGGTCATTCCGTGCTCGACGACGGCGTCCGGCATAACGCAGCAGAGCATCGCCGCCCAGCTCCAGGCGCCCTCCTCGCTCCAGTTTCCACAGACCATCAACGGAACGGTCTCCGGGACCATTACGTTCGAGAGAACGCTGCTGCCGAACCAAGGCTATGCACCGTTCGGCGTGGGCTTCGTGGCGGGCGTCGTCATCCCGCCGAGCTACAGTCCGATCAGCGCAGCGACAGGAGCCACGAGCGTGGTCCCGAACAACCAGCGCGTGGTGGTCGCGCGCTTCGCCGGGGCTGCGGTCGATGACGGCACATTTTCGACCACGATCCGGTCGCCCGATATCACCGGCAATCTCGACCTGGGGTCCAACTCTACCACACCAGCGGCCTCGACGTGCGGGCCGAATACAACCTGCGTGCCGGCGACGCCTTCCTCTCGCAGGGCGGTAGATTGCGGGTCGGCTATCGATTTTAGCCGGGCGGAGCGCCCGCCAGTGGCGTGAATTTCCCGGAACATTTCGCTCGCCAGGACCAGGGACCACCGATAAGGTCCAGGGCTGTCCCCGGAGAAGTTTTGGCCATGGGTATGACCCGGCGGTGAGCCGCATCTTCGCCCTCGGCAACGCGTCACTCGACATCACGATGACCGTCCCGCGCCTGCCGTTGCGTGGAGAGACGCTGATGGCGACGGGGATCGCCAGGTCGCCGGGCGGCAAAGGGCTCAACCAGGCGGTAGTTGCCGTCCGCAGCGGCGTCGATGTGCTTTTTTGCGCACCGCTCGGCATGGAACCTGAAGCAGCATCGATCCGCGCGGCCCTTGCCGCCGAGGGATTTTCGTTCCTGCAGTTGCCGGACCTGGGCCTGCCGACTGATCTTTCGATGATCACGGTCGCGGATGACGGCGAAAATTCCATCGTCAGCACCGGCACCTGCGCGGATGCACTTCCGGTCGCGACAGCCGAGGCGTTCGTCGGGATGATGCGGCGCGACGACTTACTTCTGCTGCAGGGTAACCTGTCGCGCGCCACCACGCTTGCCGCGGCCAGGCTTGCGCCCCGTGTCATCGTCAACACGGCACCGTTGCGCTGGCCCGTAGGCGAGCTCGCCGGGCATTGCGACGTCGTCATCGCCAATCGCATCGAGGCCGAGCAGATCACGGGATGCAGCGATCCGAGCGAGGCCGTCGCACGGCTGGGGGCCGAGAACGGCATTGTCACGATCGGGGGGGATGGGTGCGTCGTGAAGACCGCCGAGGGCATCACGCATCTGCCGGCCTGCGCGGTCTCCCGGGTGATCGACACGACCGGCGCAGGCGACAGCTTCTGTGGCGCATTGTCAGCGGCCCTCGCCCACGGCGTGTCGTTGATGGCTGCCGCGGCCATGGCGCAAGCCGCGGCGGCGCTTGCCGTCAGGCGTGCCGGGTGCTTCACGGCACTCCCGACGCGCAGCGAGATGGCAGCGATCCTTGGCGCTTCGGGACGGTGAGCGGTCCCCCCTGAAGCCGCAGACTTGCCTTTCTGTGGACTTGTCCCGCACACTTTCCCCGTCGGGCTCCCGACACTTTGGAGGCGGCGCATGCGAGTTGGGTGTTGGCTGACGACAGGATTGCTGGCTGCGACCGTGACGCTGTCGGGTGGGCCGTCCCAGGCTGCTTCCGATCCGCCGCTGCGCGTCGCCCTGGAGTTCGATCCGGCCTCGCTCGATCCGGCGACCGACGGCAGCTACACCAACCGCATCGTCACGACCACGATGTGCGACAGCCTGATCGATCTCTCGCCGGACCTGAAATTCATCCCCGAACTCGCGACCGCGTGGGAATGGGCGCCGGACCATCTTTCGCTCACGCTGCATCTGCGTGAGGGGGTGACCTACCAGGACGGCACGCCGCTCGATGCAGACTCGATCGTTGCCAACTTCAATCGCTACCGCACCGCCAGCTACTCGATCCGCAAGGCGGAGATGTCGGCGATCTCGGCCACCGAGGTCGTCGATCCGCACACCGTTCGGGTCACGCTGTCGCGCCCCTACGCCCCGTTGCTGTCGGTTCTGGCAAACCGGCCCGGCACGCCCTATTCGCCGAAACTGCTGGACAAGCCGACCGGCGAGATCGGCCTCAACCCGGTCTGCGCGGGACCCTTCAAGTTCCGCGAGCGGGTGGCGCAGGACCGCATCGTTCTGGATCGCTGGCCCGGCTACTGGAACGCCGCCGCGATCAAGCTGCCCGGCATCGTGTTCCGCACCATCACCGACGTGACCGTCCGCAAGACCGACCTCCAGGCCGGGGCGCTCGACATCGCGGACCATCTCGCGCCGACCGACGTGACTGCGGTGAAAGCCGACCCGAAGCTCACCGTGGTCAAGCTGGCATCCCTGGGCTTCGTGCCGATCGAATTCAACGTCGGCAATGGCCGCGGCGCCGAAAGCCCGCTCGGTCGCGACGCGCGAGTGCGCCGCGCCTTTTCGCTGGCGATCGACCGTGCGGCGCTCAACGAGGTGGCGTTCGACGGGCAGTATATCCCCTCCAACCAGATGGAGGTTCCGGGCAGCACCTTCTACGACCCTGCGCATCCGGTGCCGCCGCGCGACATTCCCGCGGCGCGAAAGCTGATGCAGGAAGCGGGCGTCGATCGGCTGGCGGTGACGCTGCGCCTCGGGACCGACCCGCTGGACGCGCAGGTTGCGGTGATCCTCCAGGCGATGGTGAAGGAGGCGGGATTCGACCTCACCGTCGTCGCCCAGGAATCGGCCGCGCTGGTGGCCGCAACGCGATCGGGCGATTTTCAGGCATCCATGCTGAGCTGGTCGGGGCGCGTGGATCCCGACGGCAATTCCGCCATCTGGCTGACCTGTGCCGGTTTC
Organism: uncultured Alphaproteobacteria bacterium; assembly: GCA_963819305.1. Classification (GTDB taxonomy): domain Bacteria; phylum Pseudomonadota; class Alphaproteobacteria; order Acetobacterales; family Acetobacteraceae; genus CAVTKE01. The sequence goes on along the minus strand of CAWFVP010000009.1, from coordinate 73,543 downwards.
ACCAACTGGGGGAAATACTGCAACAAGGATTTCGACGCGGTGATGCAGAAGGCCACCGAGCAGGCCGAGACGGCGCAGCGGGTGCCGCTATACGCCCAGGCGACGGCGATCTGGCTGGCGGACCAGCCGACGCTGGTGCTGTATCACAACGCGCTGCTGTGGGGCATGAACCGGAAGGTAAGCGGCTTCCACGGACGGCCGGATGGATTGTGGCGGCCAGAAGGGATGGTGGTCGGGCAGCCCGCCTCCAACTAACCTTCGCTCAGAACCGCTTGTTGATCCATGCAGCGGTATAGTCGAAGAAGTTCCTGACTGCGTTGGAGTACTGGCCGGGCGTGGTTTCGCAGGCCGTGCAAGGCGTGAAGCCATGCAGGGCGCCTTCGACGACGACATAGTCCTTGTCCGTACTCTTGGCGGTGTCGAACATCTTCTCGTCGTCGCGCACGAAATCATTGGCCCCCATTGCGGCGATCAGCAGCGGCACGGACATCGCCTGCACGGCGCATCCGGCCGAGTTGTTCGACGTGCAGTAATCGATGCCATCCAGCGAATTGGTTGCACGCATCGCGTCGGAGCTCAGAAACGAGCGATAGGTGTAGATCTTGCTGCCCCTGTCGATCGTCTGGTTGTCCTTGACCAGATCCGGTTCGGCTCGCTTCACGCTGTGGATGATCTGGCTGACCACCGTGCCGTCGTTCTTCAGCAGCTTCTGCGGGCGCACGCTGGTGCCGATGGCAGCGATGTCCGGATCCATCACGAACAGCAGCGCGCGGCCCGCATCGCCCGAACCAGGGTTGCCGGCGCCGTGGATGATCATCACGTCGTCATCGCTGAACGGGCCGGTCCGCTTCAGGCCTGCCTGCGCCTTGTCGATCAGCCGGTTCATGACATCCGCCTGGGCCTTGAAATAGCGGGCCTGGAAGGCGGCGCTGAAACTGGATTTTCCGTTCGGATTGTAACCGTTCTGCGGATTGAAGGGATCGAGCGCCGGGTCAACGCTTGTCTCCTCGGTCCCGGGCGCCTGCACGAAGGACGGGTTGAGCCCCCGCATGATCTGTTCGGCCTCTCCGGGGTGGGCGTCCGCGAAGATGACTCCGTCTGCCACGGGCAGGTCAGCGAGGCTCGAATCACATTTCGAAAGCCGCTTCGGCTCCTGGCAATACGCTGTGCCGTTCTCGGCGACCGCCTGGTAGAACGCCAGCGTCGAGCCGCCCCCGCTATGTCCAAACAAAACGATCTTGCCGATGCCCGGCTGCTTGCGCAGGAATTCGACCCCGGCCTTGACATCCAGCGCGATCGGCTCAAACCGAAGCAGGATCTCGTTGTTGTCGTAGCGAGAGTTGATGCACAGCACCATGAAGCCGCGCGCCGACAACTCGGTGCAGGCGGGGTGGCTGAGATAGTTTGCAGAGCGATGAATGACGACGACGGCGACATGCGGCGCCGGCCCGGAATCTGGCTTGTAGAGCGCACCCTTGGCGGGGCCGAGCCTGATATACGCGGGGTTGCTTTGTGCCTGGGCCGGCGTGACCTGCGTCAACAGGGCAGCCAACACGAGCGCGATGCCGCCCAGGAAGGCTGGAAGGGCTCTCATGTCCGCTTGCCCCCGCTGGGATAGCGAGGCGACCGATGCGCGGCTAGGACGAAGGCGAAACCAACCGGCCGCCGCCGCGCTTGGCTTCCCATTCCGCCAGCATCGCGGTGACGCGCGGCGCATAGCAAAAATCCAGCACGATCACCAAGAACGGCAACACGATCAGTGTCAGGGCAAAAAGTAATGACATGGGCACGACCTCCCTTCTGGCACCCGGCTACGCTGAGGGACGGCGAGGCCGGATGTCAATGCTTTCAGGTTTGAGCTTGAGCCCGCTGCAGATTGTTGAAGTCCGGGCTGGGCGTCTCGGCAGCAGGTCGCCGCAGCCCGGTGAGCACCAGGCTGGCGACGGTCCCTGGAAAGCGTCGCTGGAAAAATTGCCGGTTCTGCCGCCCTATGCCGCATCCTTCCAATCAGACAGCGCCTGCATGGCCCGTTTCGCGTTCATCCGCACCGCCTGATCCTCACGAAAATTGATGCCCAGGAGATCCTTTTCGATCCGCATCACACACCCGACCACTGGGCCGCCTGCGTCGGGAAGATCGATTGTGATCTCGGTTCCAATCGCAATGAACTGCTCGCATTGGATGGCCGCCCCCCCTTCCGACAGGTCGCGCAGGAGCACCCTTACCGGCGGTTGGCCGTTGCGGTGCAACGTAGCTGTCACTCTGTTGGTGGTGAGCCGCTCGAATCGCCGACGATCGCTGGAATCGGCGCGGACCGCTGCCAGGAACCGGTTGATTTCGGTGCGCAATGTGCTGGCTTCATCGCCGATCGCCGCCGTGCTGACCAATACCTGCTGGCTCGCCAACCCCGCCTGGTCGGCGCTCGCCACCACTTGCACCATCGATCCGGTCGACTGCGCTGTCGCTCCGGTGACCATATGAATGCTCGAAGCGATTTCGCGCGTGGCGACACTCTGCTGTTCGACGGCCGCGGCGATTGCGGTGGAGACCTCCTCCATCCTTCCAATCGTGCCGCCGATCTCGTTCATCGTTTGGATGGCGGAATCAGCGGCGCTGCGAACGTTGTCGATCTGCCCGCTGATCTCAGAGGTCGCCTTGGCGGTGTGCGCCGCCAACGCCTTTACCTCGCCAGCCACCACTGCAAAGCCTTTTCCGGCGTCGCCTGCCCGCGCAGCCTCGATGGTGGCGTTCAGCGCCAGCAGATTGGTCTGCCTGGCGATATCGCTGATCAACCGCACCACGTCACCAATTCGCCCGGTGCTTTCTACGAGACCGCGAATACTTTCCTGGCTGGCCTCGGCGCGCTGCACCGCCTCACGCGAGCTGTCTGCCGCACCCGCCACCTGGTGGGCGATCTCGGCGAAGCTCGAGGTCAGTTCCTCGACCGCCGATGCCGCTGCAGTCAGGTCGGAAGACGACTGCGTGGCCACTTGTGAGGTCGCAGACGCCTGCTCATGCACCTTCGTCGAAGAATCGGTCATCGTTTCAGCCGCAAGGCGCATGTCGTCCGACAATCCCGACATCCGCTGCAGCGCGGCGCCGATGATATTGCCGAAGTTCTGCGTCTCGCGCTCCATCTCGTCCTGCCGGCGCGACCGGTCCTCCCGCGCCGCCACCTGCGTGGCAGACAGCCTGGCGGCGGCGGCCAACTTCTCCTTGAACACCACGACCGCTCGTGACATGTCACCAACCTCATCGCGGGACTCACGGGCCGGAATGTCGATCATCGTGTCGCCATCGGCCAGTTTGCCCATCGCCAAGGTCATGCCGGCGATCGGGCGAGTGATGCTGCGCCCGATGATCGCTGCCAGCGCCACGCCGAATACCAGCGCAGCGCCGCCCAGAAGCTCACACAATCGAGAGGCGGTTGTCATGAGGCCGAAGACAATGTCGCGAGATTTGTCCGCGCTCTGCATCAGCGAACTGGCGGCAGTGCCAAGCTGTTGTTGCATCTGCTGGATCTGCGGCTGCATGGTGGCGTCGTAGAGAGACAGGCTGGCCAGCTTGGACGTCTCGAAGTCGTTGAAGCTTTGCTCGTAGCTCGACAGAACGTCGCGCAAATCCGTCATCGGCCCGATCATCGTGGCATCCGCCGTCGTCGCCAGCAGGTCGAGCGCCCTGCGGGTCTTGGCGAGATTCGACGCAACGAGATCCGACCCGGAAGGCTCGGGGATCCCAACAAATCGCAGGGCGGCAAGACGCAGGGCGCCGATGTTGCTGACAATCTCGCCGACGGAGGCGATTTGAACAGGCTCGCCCCTGGCGGCCACCAGCTTTGCAATTGCCGTGCTCAAACGTGCCTCATCGGCAAACAAGCGGGTGCGGGCATTGAATGACTTTTCGCTGAGTGCCACGAGGTCCGCAAAATTCGCGGCGTGCGTTTGCAGCGTTTGCCGAACGCCTTGATACATCCGTTGTCTTTCCGCCGAGACCACGGTCTGGGCGTTTTTCAGCAGGATTGCGTCGATCTTGACGGTATTGCCGCGGACTTCCTGGGCCGCACTTTCGGAAGAATCAAGGTTGTAGCGAGTTTCCGCTCGGCGAATTGCCTCCAGGTCGAGCCGGACCGCCTCGATCGTCCGGCTCTTGTCCGCCAGCACAGTCATCTCACCCACGCGGATGCCGACCTCGTTCATTTGATTGAGCCCCAGGCCAGCCAAGCCAAGGCACAGGAGCACCAGCGTGGAAAATCCCGCATAGATTCGAAACCCGATAGAAAAATTGCTCAGCTTCATTTCGATGGTCCAAGACTGCGCATTGGTTGTTTTCCCGAGGGCCGGTGAGCGAATCTCGGTCAACCTACTCCTGCCGGTTTAACGCTCCCTTACCTGATGCACGAAAACACGCAGGGTCTGCACTTGATGCTGAGCCGCTCGACGGCCTTGCGGACGAACCGGCAGTTCCTTGAGCCTTTTCTCGGTCACCGAGTTGACGATATATTGCTGGTGCGCCGCTTCGTTGATGGCCCCATCAACGATAAAACCAGATAGGCTATCGGGCGCAAAGCCAATGATGCACCGAAGGATATCCCGTGCTGTTTGGCCTCTGTGTGGATCGAGGTGTTTGCAATGCGCCCGTGGCTGCCCGTGCTGATTTGCTCTTCACTGGCGTGGGGCCCAGCCTGGGCCTCCTGTGCCGGTCCGCCGCATGACGAGTTCGATTTTTGGTTGGGCGCGTGGCATGACCCGGTGGCACCGGCGGCCGAGCATTACACGGTGCGGCGGATTGCAGGCGGCTGCGCGATCGAGGAAGTGCTGACCGGCGCAAACGGCCAGATCCAGGGCATCGGTGTGGCCGGTTGGGACAGTGAACGAAAGCAGTGGCGGCAACTCTGGGCTGACTCGGATAGGATCGTCACCATCTACATGGGCGGACCGGCGCCCGATGGAACCTTCGTCCTGACTTCGGAACCGAAGAATGGCGGAATGCAGTGGCGTTACACGTATCGGAACATCCGACCCGATGGCGTCGATGCCGAGTACGCCTCGCATGGCCGCGAAGACGGCCCCTGGACGACGGTGTGGACTGGTCACTTCGATCGGACTGGACCGCCGGAGAAATAGCAAGCTGCTTGCAACACCGACGACCTAGCGGTGCCGGTCCAGGACGTCATCGAAGGTGTTGCAGAGGCCGCTCCACCTGCGCTGGCAACCGAGGCGCCGGAGCCAACTCCTGCAATGAGCAGAAGGCAGCCACCAGCAGGAGCGCCATGCCAAAACCCTCACGAAGACCAACATGCTCGCCCAGCACGAATACACCGAGAATCACGGCGATCACCGGCGAAACGTAAGCATAGCTGCCCGCCCGCGCCGGACTCCAGGCCGCGATCAGCCGCAGGTAGCCGGTGAAGGCAATCAGCGAGCCGAACAGCACGAGAAACAGCCAGCCACCCCAGGCGGCCGGGCTCCATTGAAAACGAGCGGCAGCCAGCGCGGCGGGCTCGAACGCAAGCGCCCCGAAGGAGAGCACCAGTCCCCCGGGCAACAAGGTCAGCCCGGACAGGAATGCGGCGCTGGTGGTCTTTGTCAGCGGCCGCGCCACGACGGAGCCCAGGCTATAAACGATGGCGCTGATAACGATCGCCGCCGCGCCGAGGAGGCCGTAAAGGTCGGTTGGTGCCACGATCTCCGGGCCAAACAAGATGGCAATGCCGGCAAAACCGAAGCCGAGTGCGGCGGCGCGGCTTCGGCTCCAATATTCCTCGCCCATGATTATGCCAAACCCGAGCAGGCAGACCGGGGTTAAAGCAAGGTCCAGCACCGCGGCTAGGCCGGAGGGCACGTAGCGGATGGCCCAGAACAGCGGGCCATAGGTCAGCACCACCATCAACAGCTGGATCAGGACAAGCCGAACCATTTCGGATCCAGCCAGCCGCCGGTGCTCACCGCGATACCAGGCAAGTAGCAGCAACACCAGACCGGCGGCGACAAATCGGGTGCCGCCGAAGAAGATGGGTGAGACCTCGGCGACACCTACTTTCATGGCAAGCCACGTGGTGCCCCAGATCAGGCACATCGCCGCGAACAACCCGATCATGGGGAGATTTCTCCGTGTAACGTGCATATGGCATAATACGCGTTACGCGGGAAGAGGTTGCAGTCATTACCAACAACGGGCTCATGGCATGAAGCAGGTAACGGTCGCGACGCTGAGGCTGCTTGGCGGACATCCGGCACTGGATTTCACCAACACGGTGGACTCCCGCGGCGTGCCCTTCGGCCCGGATGTGTTGCAGAGTTATGGGGACCTGCTGGATTGGGGTGTGCGCCTGGACGTGCTCGACGCCCGCGAGGCGGAGCCGCTCCGCCGGCTGCCGCCCAAACGGAGTGGGGCTGCCCTTGCCCGCGCCAAGGCGTTGCGAGAAGTGATCTATCGGATCTTCGCTGCGCCTCCTTCGGCCTTACCGGGAGATCTGGAGGCGCTCCAACGCGAGGTGTGCGCGGCCCAGCCTATGCGCATGCTGGTGTCCGACGCGAACGGCTACGGCTGGCGCTGGCGGGAGGGCGACCCCGATGCGGTTACCCATAGGCTGGCCGTTGCCGCGGCCGACCTGCTGACCTCACCCCACCTGGACCGGGTGCATGTCTGTCCGGGCGAGCATTGCGCCTGGCTGTTCCTCGACACGTCCCGCAGCGGTCGGCGCCTATGGTGCAGCCAGGAAAGCTGCGGCACCCGCGACCGCGTCCGGCGGTGGCGGAGCCGCCAATCCAGCGGATCCTGAGCGTCGAGGCCTTTGCTGAAATCACAAGTCCTCGGCGCGACAGGACCAGCTTATCTCTTAGTTCAAATGCGAGGCAGAAAACTCATGCTCGAGCTCTGCGCCGGGAACGTGATCACTGGTGTCTGGGCAGCCGGCGTTCCGCTCCTGCCGCTCTTGCTAACAAATTAGGAAAACTGCGGTGGGCGCTTCTCCGCAAAAGCAGCGATGCCCTCTGTTCTCTCCGGCTTCATCTTCAGCACTTCATACATTTCGGCTTGGAACTTGTTGAACGCCTCCAACCCTTGCCGTTCGTAGATCTTCTGGCCGGCTTTGATCGCTTCCACGGTCGCGGAGGATTTTGTCGCAATTTTTTCCGCGAGCGCCAGCGCAGCTTCTCGGGCGCTTCCCCGTGGCACCAACCTATTCACCAGGCCCCAGTCGTAAGCATCCTGGGCCGACAGATGCTCAGCCGTAAACATCATTTCCGTGGCCCGCACTTTGGGCATAGCCGCCGCCAGCCGCCAGATCTGACCTCCCATCGGCAACCCACCCGTGCGTGCCGCTGGCTGCCCAAAGACGGCGTTGTCGCTGGCAATGCGAAGATCGCAGCAGAGTGCCATCATCAGGCCGGCCGCGTGGCAATGCCCATTCACCGCGGCAATCACGGGCTTCTTCATCAGATCCGGATGTCCCATAGGATCGGGCTTCATCAGTTGAATGTCGGGCCGACCAATCTCGGACAGATCGTGGCCGCTACAAAAGGCGATATCACCGGCGCCGGTGATGACGACCACTCGGATCGCATCATCATTGTCCGCGTCGACTAGACAATCGTAAAACGGCTTCTCCATCGACACATTGAGGGCGTTCCGCTTGGCCTCGTTCGCAATGGTAACGACCAACACCTTCCCGATTCGCTCGGAAATGATTTCACCCATAATGTTTCCTTTCACTGCCATATCTGCTGCCTCGCCGCTGTGGTCAATTCGCGTATTCAAGGACCGCGTCAACGGCAAGAAGATCACGCCCCACCAGCATCACCGGATTGCATTCGATCGCCGTGCATGTGGGCAGCGCCACCAGTGCCTCGGCCAGCTGATTCAGGAGTTGCGCCACTTTGGCGGCGTCGAGTGCCGGCTCTCCACGGAACGCTCCCCACATGGCCTTGCTGCGGAGCTTGCTCAGGCAGAGCTCGACTGATTGGCGCGAAGCCGGAAGTAGACACACATTGGTGTCGGCAATAGCCTCTGCATAGACGCCACCGACACCGAGCACACCGATATAGCCGGAGGTGTGGTCTTTTCGGATGCCTACAAACAACTCTCGTTGCCGGCCCAGGTCCTGAGCGACGAGATATCCCGCCACCTTGCCCGCTCCAAGCCTAGACGCAACGCTGCGCTCAATCCGCCGCGCCGCGCTCGCTACCGCCTCGCCATCGGCCAACCCCAGCTCTACCGCGCCGACATCCGATTTGTGAAGAACGCCCGGCAGAATCGCCTTGAGCACCACCGGAAATCCAATACGTTCAGCTGCCATGACGGCTTCCTCAGCTGACCTGGCTTCTGCGGTCCGTGGAAACCTCACCCCGAATGCGGCAAGGAAACCGACAGCCTCGGCTTCGGACTGCGGCATCGCCTGCGCGCCTGCAGAAGCGTTGGCGATCGGCACATTTTCCTCGGGTGCGGGGCTTGCGAGGTAAAACCCGCGCTCTCTCAACGCAGCGAGGCCCAGCGCCGCCAGATTGAGATCGGCGAAGCACGGCACACCGGCTTCACGCAACGCCGTGAACGAACTGTGCTGCTGATAGGCGTAGGGAGTGTAGAAAATAATCGGCAGCCCCGTCCTTGTCTGGATGGCACCCAGCACTGGCGCGGCGCTTTCGTAGGTGTGAACGTGGCCTTCATCCAGCTTGCCCCCGCGATAGAGACCGTAGAGCCCATAATTGAGAAAACCGTCATAGCTCCCGTCATGATCCAGGACCATCTGGGTAAACTGCGCGAACAAGGTTGGGTCTTTGGTGAACCCCCCGGTCATGTCGATCGGATTGCGCCGCGGCGCGTACACGGGCAGCTTTGCTGCCGCCGCCTTCTGCAACTGACCATTGAACTCGGGCACCTGAAGTCCGGCGAGTTCTACCTCGTCCGTACCAACCGTCGAGTGGCCGCCGCCGGAACCGACGATGGCGATCCGATCACCCTTCAGCGGCGGGCAGCGATAGAGCACTTCCGCGATCGGGAGCAGATGCTCGAGATGGCCTACTTCAACGATGCCGCATTCATCGAACAATGCGGAATAGGTCTGTGCCTCGGACGAAAGTGATGCGGTGTGCGACTGGGCAGCGCGTCTGCCCGCCGTCGTGCGCCCTCCTTTCAAGGCGACGATCGGCTTCTTGCGGCTGACGGCCTGGCAAATCTCCTTGAACGCCTGGCCTTGGCCCTCCGGCAAGCCTTCGATGTAGAGCGCTATGACGCCGGTGTTCGGATCGTCTCCCAGATAAGCGACATGGTCGTAAAGCGGAATGTCCGACTGGTTGCCAACCCCGATGAAGCAGGACCATCCCATATCGAACATCCGGGACTGGTCCCACAACGTTATCCCGACATTCCCGCTTTGGGATATCAGGGCGAGCGGACCGGTTTTGAGGCCGGACTGCGAAGTCAGGTTCACATTGCCCGGGAAATAGAAGTAGCCCGGGCAGTTCGGCCCGACGAGCCGCATCCCGTGCGCCCGACATTCCGCCACCAACCTCTTTTGCGAGTCGACGGCGTCTCCCCCTTGCTCCGCGAAGCCGGATGTGAAGACGACAGCGATCTTTGCGCCACGGGCAGCGACTTTCGGCAAGATCTGCGGCGTGGCGCTTGCCGGATACATGTTGAATACCAGATCGATCTCTGACGGTAGCGCATCAATGTCGCTGTAGATCGTGTGCGACCCATACGTGCCGGCGCTTCGGCCCAGCAAGGAGATCGTGCCGGAAAACCCCTGGCTCTCAAGGCCGGTCAGAAAGCGTACGCCGGCCTTCTTTGGATCGGACGAAAACCCGGCGATCAAGATGTGCTTCGGATGGTACAGCGCGTTGAGGTAGGTAACGTCAGCCACCGCTTTTCTCATTTTTGTTCGCGTGGATAGGGGCGCCAGAGGATGTGCCGGAAGACACGGGCTTTAAGCCGACCCGACAAATCGTGGCGGACGCTTTTCCATGAAGGCGCGCGCCCCTTCGGCGAAATCCTGTCCAGCCTTCATGCGCCCGAATGTCTCTTGCTCGAACGCCTCGAAATCCCGCACGCCTTCCAATTGGAAGCGCTTCAATCCCTCCTTGATCGCCATCACGCTTGCCGGCGAACCGCGCGCGATCTTCTCAGCGATCTCGATCGCTTTGGACAAGGCGGCGCCTGCCGGCACAAGATGCGTGACAAGTCCGCGCTCGAACGCGTGCCCTGCCGTCAGCGCGTCACCAGTCAGCATCATCTCGATGCCATGCGACCGAGACATCAATGTTGCGAGTTTCCAGATCTGACCACCCATCGGAAGCTGGCCGAGCTTCACCGCAGGTTGGCCGAACACCGCGTTCTCACTGGCAACGCGGATATCGCAACTCAAGGCCATCATCAGACCGGCAGCATGACAGTGACCGTTCACCGCCGCTATCACCGGTTTTCGCATCCGTCCCGGGGTCCCCATTGGGTCAGGGGAAATCGACTTGCCCGGCCCAGCAACCTCATTGAGATCATGTCCGCTGCAGAAGGCTACATCCCCTGCGCCCGTTATCACGACCACACGTGCATCGGGATCACTGTCCGCACCGAGAAGCGCATCGAGCAGCGCCTGTTCCATGGCACGATCCACCGCATTGCGCTTCCTTTCGTTCTGGATCGTCACAATTCGGATATGACCCTGCGCCTTGACCGATATGTCACCCATCTCCTACCCCCCGATAAATTTCGATAGCGAGCGCAACAAGGCTGCCTCCGATTGTCCGTCGTCAAACATAGTGGCAGGCAACCATCTGTGTGGCGCCTGAGCGGAGCTGCAGCTTCGGTATGCTGGCTGAGCAAAGTTCAGTGGCCATCCAGCAGCGGGTTCGGAACGGGCAACCACTCGGCGGGTCAATCGGGCTCGGCACCTCGCCTGACAGCAGCCTCGGCGTGCGTGCCCTTTCCACGGCCGGCTCGGGAATATTGGTGCTCTCCACCAGCACCTGCGTATAGGGATGCCGGGGCGACCCCAGGACCTCGCGTGCCGTGCCAAGCTCCACCACGCGGCCCAGATACATCACCGCTATTTCGTGGGAGATTGCGCCGACCACGGCCAAGTCGTGCGAGATAAATACATAGGCCACTTGCAGCTCCGCCTGCAGTTCGCGCAGCAGATTGATCACCTGCGCCTGTACGGAGACATCCAGCGCCGAAACCGGTTCGTCGCACACCACGACGCGCGTGCGGTAGACCAATGCGCGCGCGATCCCGATGCGCTGGCGTTGCCCACCCGAAAGCTCGTGCGGAAATCGCGTGAAGTATGTGGCGGGATCCAGGCCCACCCGCTTCAGCATTGCCGCGGCGCGCGCGTTCCGCTCGCCAACCGGCACGCTCCGCTCATGCACGTCGAGCGGCTCACGAACCGCATGGCCAACCCGCATCCGCGGATCGAGAGAGGTGTAGGGTGACTGAAACACCATCTGCACGTCGCGCAGACGGCGGGTCCGCTCGGCGCCCTTGAGGGTTGTGAGATCGACGCCCTCCAGTTCGATCGACCCGCTACTTGCCTGCAGCGTTCCTGCCAGCAACCTGGAAAGCGTCGACTTCCCGCACCCGGACTCCCCGACAATGCCAAGCGTCCGACCGGCCGGCAAGGTCAGACTCACTTCGTTGACCGCGAATAGCGGCCGTGACGCGCGCGGCCAGGGCTGCGACACCTGGAACGCCTTGCTGAGCCGCTGTGTTCGCAGGACGGGTGCAGAAGCCGCGCTAGGCAAGGACATGGCGGTCCTCGGCCAGCAGGCATGTGACAGTACGTCCAGCAGCCAGTGACACAGCGCGCGGGATCTCCAGCGCGCAGCGCGGCTCGGCCATGGGGCAGCGCGGATGGAACGGGCAGCCCGGCGGCAAAGCGGATGGCGAGGGCGGTGCACCCGGGATGGCACGCAGCGGTCGCTCGGTTGCGTCCAATCGTGGCACCGCTTCCAACAACGCCTTGGTGTAAGGATGTGTGGGACGGGCGAAAACCTCCTCCACGGTTCCGGTCTCCACCGCCTGACCGGCGTACATGACCAGCATCCGGTCCGCCATCTTGGCGACGACGCCCATGTCGTGCGTGATAATCAGGATCGACATGCCGAGCTCGGCCCGCAGTCGCGTGAGCAATTGGAGGATCTGGGCCTTGATCGTCGCATCCAACGCCGTGGTCGGCTCGTCCGCGATCACCAGGTCTGGCTGCAGGGCCAACGACATGGCAATCAGCGCGCGCTGGCGCATGCCACCGGAGAACTGGTGTGGGTAATGATGCACGCGACCTTCGGGCGAAGGCACGCCGGTTAACGCCAGCAGCCGGACCGCTTCAGCCATGGCCTCGCGCTTGGCCATACCACGGTGAACCATCAGCATCTCGGCGATCTGGTAGCCAACCGTCGTGCAGGGATTGAGGCTGGACAGCGCATCCTGGTTGATCAGCGAGACGCGCTCCCCGCAGATGCGCCGGCGCTCGCTGCCGGACAGCGTGCTGAAGTCGATGCCGGCCAGACGTATCCGACCCGTGACGAGCGCAGCAGGCGGCAACAGCGCCATCATCGCCATCGCCAGCGACGACTTGCCGGAACCGGATTTGCCGATGATGGCGAACACCTCCCCGCGCGCGATGTCGAAGCTGATGTCACGCACGGCCGGCACCGGCCCCCGCGGCGACCTGAACGTGACGTTCAGGCCGCCGACGGAAAGAACGGGATGGGCTATAGCTGGCATTGCCGGCGCGAGGCTATTTTGCACGGATCTTGATGCTGGCGAGATCCAGGTTTTCCCCGAACTGCGGCGTATAGTCGAGCCGCTTCGACACGCCGTAGATCGAGGCGGCCTCCCACACTGCGCCGACCAGATAGTGATCGTGGATGACCTGTTGCGCGTCTTTCCAGATCTTGGTTCGCGCGACCGGATTTATTTCCGCATTGCCGGCCAGCGCAAGCCGGTCGTAGTCCGCGTCCTTGGTGATGGAGATCGGCGACGTCGACAAAAGGAAAGAGTTCATTTTGCTTGCGTCATCTTCGCCGAAATCCCAGCCGATGATGTAGAACGGCCCAGCGGTCCGGTTCGACATCATCGCAATCAGCCGGCCCCATTCCATTTGCTGCGGCGCGATCTTGAACCCCACCGCATTGAGCTGCGCGTTTACCGCCTGGTAGATTTCGCGGTCGTCGACGTAGCGCCCATCCGACGTGTAGGTCTTCAGTTCGATCGGCGCGCCGGCCCGCCAGCAGCTTCCGCGACTGCTCCGGATCGTAGGCGTAGGGTGCGATCGATGGATCGGTACTGCACGACGCCCGGGCCCATGGGCACGCCCAGCACGCGGCCATATTTGCCCAGCAGGCTGCCGATGATCGTCTTCATGTCGAGCGCATGGGCAAACGCCTTGCGCACGTTGATGTCGTCGAATGGCGGCTGCAGCATGTTCAGCAGCATCGTATGGACAAGCCCGTGCGGATCAGAGACGACCATGGCGTCCGGCGACTTCTCGATGCGCGGCACGTCTGGGATCGGCACGCGTTGGATCACGTCCACCTCGCCACGCAACAAGGCGTTCACGCGCGTTCCGTTCTCCGGAATGAAGGTGAAGATGCCTTCCTCGCCATCCGGCATCCGGCCCCAATAATGGTCATTCCGCGTCAGGGTCACGGACTGGCCCTTGCGCCACGCGGTCAGGCGGTAGGGGCCGGTCCCCATCGGCTGGTCGTTGACCTCCTGCGGCGTGTGCGACGTGCCATAGGCCTTGGAGACGATGAAGACGCGTCCCGTGCCGCCGATCGGCTGCATGCGTCGGCCCAGCAGCGGGTCCGGCGTCTTGGTGCGGATCTGCACCGTGTAGTCATCGGGGGTGTCGATTTTTTCCACCGACGCCAACTGCGAGAAGTGCGGCGAATGGTTGGCCGGGTCGGTGATCAGCTCGATCGAGTATTTGACATCTGCCGATGTCAGCTTCGTGCCATCGTGGAACAGCACATCGCGCCGCAGCTTGAATTCCCACAGGGTCGGCTCCTTGACCTCATAGGACACCGCCAAATTCGGCAGGAGCTGCCCGGTCTTGGGGTCGAGCTGCAGCAGGGTCTCGTAGATCTCGCTGATCACGGCGAGATCCGGACCGTTGGCGGTACGGACCGGATCCAGACGATCGAGGCCGGCACTCATGGCGATGCGTATCGTCTTCGGCCCGGCTGCACTGCACCTGGCTCGGTGACCCGATAGACCACAACGCCGCCCCGGCGAGGCTCGACTTCAACATCGTGCGGCGAGAAGGTCGATATACGATCTCAACCATGTCAACTTCCCTTTTTCTGGAGTGTTTTGGCGAGCGTCATTGGGTGTATACTCTGGGGTCCGCGTAGTCGCGGAGCTGCTCGCCGATGATGTTTATGACGAGAACGAGCAGTAGGATGGCGGCGCCGGGAATGACCGTCAGCCACCATGCGCTGTCCATATAGTCGCGGCCCTCGGACAGCATTCTTCCCCAGGTCGGCGTTTCGCTCGGCACGCCGAGGCCCACGAAACTCAATCCGCTTTCCATCACGATCGCCGTGCCGATCGCGAAGGTGCAGAGCACCACGACATTCGGCAGCACGTTCGGCAGGATATGGCGAAACAGGATGCGGAGATTGCTGCCGCGCATCACGCGCACCGCTTCGATGAATTCCAGCTCCCGCAGCTGCTGGGTGTCCGCGTAGGTGACGCGCGCGAATGGCACCCAACTGCCGAGGGCGATCACCGCGATCACCAGGGATGTGCTGGGACGCAGGATGCCGACGATGGTGACGGCCAGCAAGAAGAAGGGGAAGGCGAGCTGGATGTTGGTCAAGGAGAGCAGCAGGTCGCCGAAATGGCCGCCGCGGAAGCCGGCGATCATGCCGGCAGACACGCCCACCACCGCAGCGATGGTGGCGGCCACGACCGAGACGAACAAAGCCGGCCGCGCGCCCATGATGATCAGCGACAGGATGTCGCGCCCGAGTGCATCGGTCCCGAACCAGTGGGGCCCATCCGGCCCGGACGCGCCAGGCGGCAGCAGGCGGCTCAGCAGGTTCTGCGCGGTGGCGTCGTAAGGTGTCAGGGTTCGGCCCAGCAGGGCGGCAATGATCATCCCGGCAAGGATTACGCCGGCAAGCCAAACGACAAGGACATAGGCGCGGTTCATTGGTGCCGTAGCCTCGGGTTGACCAGCCCGACCGCGATCTCCGCCAGCACCGTGATGATGGAGAAGATCAACGCGACATAAGCGACCACGCCCTGCACCAGCGGAAAGTCCCGTCGTTGAATGGAGGTGATCGCGAGTTGGCCGATGCCGGGCCAGGCGAAGACAGTCTCGGTGAGCACGGCGCCACCGAACAATGCGCCGATCTCCAGCGCCAGCAGCGCGATGACCGGCACAATGCCGTTGCGCAGCAAAACCCGCCAGATCACGCGCCGCTCCGGCATTCCCTTGGCGCGCGCCGCGGTGATGAATCCGGCGGGCAGCACATCAAGCATGGAGGAGCGCGTCAAACGCGCCAGGCGCGGAAACACGTAGAGCGCGAGCGTGGTGGCCGGCAGGATCAGGTTGTCAAAGCCGCCAATCCCGTAGGTCGGCAGCCATTCCAATTGCATCGCGAAGACTTGCAGCAGCAGCAGCCCGACCCAGAACGAGGGTGTCGATGCCCCGATCACGCTGACCACCTGCACCACACGGTCCAGCACACCGCCCTGCCAGACCGCCGCCAGCACGCCCAGCGGTATCGCGAACACCACCGCCAGCAACAGCGCGGAGGACGCCAACAGCACGGTGTTCGGCAGGCGTCGCATGATCACCGCGGTGACGCTGTCGCCGTCGAAATAGGAATCACCGAAGTCGCCGTGCGTCGCGCCACCGAGATAGCGCAGGTATTGCTCCAGTACCGGCTGGTCGAGCCCAAGTGAGTGCCGCAGCGCGTTGCGCTGCTCCGTCGTCGCATCCTGCGGCAGGATCAGGCTGGTGGGATCACCGCTGAGGCGCACGACCGCGAACGTGAGCGTGATGGCGCTGAGCACCACCAGCAGGCCGAGTGCCGTCTGTTTGCCGACCAGCCGGATCATCCCCCGCCGCCACAGCCCAGGATGGAGCGTCGCAGTTCTGACCGCGAAGGCCGAGCATGACACATCATCGATGCCATGTTGCATCCGCCATGTCGAATGTATCGGTCTGTGGCTGGCCGCCACCGTCCACGAGCTGCTTCTTCGCGATTTTGTTGGATCCGGTTTTGGGCAGTGCGAGATAGAACTGGACGTAGCGCGGCAGCTTGAATCTGCGCGAGATGCTGCCGGCAATGGTCCACGACCATCTGTGGTGTCACCGTTTCGGGCGTCCATCCCGGTTGCAGGATGACGCAGGCCTTTACCTCTTCGCCGCGTTTGGCGTCCTTCACCCCGATGACAGCGACCTCCTGGATTTGCGGCATCGCCGAGAGGGCGGCCTCGACCTCAATGGCCGAGATGTTTTCGGCACTGCGGCGGATCATGTCCTTGATCCGGCCGACAATGTAGAAATTTCCATTCTCATCCTGGCGAAACAGGTCGCCGGTGCGGAACCATTTGCCCTCCCAGAACGCGTTCGCCGTTGCTTCCGGCTTCTTGTAGTAGCCCTGCAGGATGCCGGGGCCCGACACACAGAGTTCGCCCACCTCCCCTTGCTTGACGGGCTTGCCGGTGTCGTCGGCAATCATGCAACGCCGGAAAGGGGCGGGGATGCCGCAGGACGCGGTCTTGGCCACATCCTCCGCTTCCATCGGTACGTACAGCCCGGAGCCGATTTCCGTCATTCCATAGGAGTCACGGACGGGGACCTTGAAGCGGCGCGCGACTGCGGCCCGCAACGGCTGGCTGAGACCGAAGATGGCAATCAGCTTGAGGTCGTTGTCGCCCTCTTCCGGCGTTTCCGGCAACATGGCTACGGGGTCCGTCATCCAGCCAAAATCAATCCGGTACCGTCGCAGCCGCTCCACATAGCGCGTCAGGCTGTAGGCCGGCGGGACGCACAACGCGGCCCCCTGGAACGCCGCCACCGAGAACCGCCACATCGGCCCCATATAATAGAAGGGCAGATCGCACTGGATGCGTTCGAACTTCGGCCAGAGCACGGATTTCACCTTGCCCATGGTCAGCCAGTAACGATGCGACAGCAGGCAACCCTTGGGGAAACCTGTCGATCCGGATGTGTACTGAATATTGACGATGTCGTCGAGATCGACCGGTTCACTGGGGACGAAGCGATCGGACGCTGCTGCGAGCAACGTGTTCCAGTCGTGATATCCGCTATCGGCGGCGCCCCCCCAGACCATCACCGCGGCGGGCGCGGGCACACCCGCCCGGTTGCTGATCTCTTGCAGCAAAGGCACGCGCGCCCGATCGATCAGCAGATATTCGGCGTCCCCATCGGACAGCATGTAGTGCAGTTCGTCCGGCGTGTAGGACGGGTTGATCGGCACCATCATCGCACCCAGCCTCGCGAGGGCCAGCCAGCCGGCAAGGAACTGCGGTACGTTCGGCAACATGATGCCGACATGGGTGCCCTTGCGTATGCCAAGTGAGCGGAAGGTGTTCGCCGTGCGTGCGACCAGCGCACCCAGTTCGCGGTAGGTCAGGTCAGGCCCGCTGTCTTCCATCGCGATCCAGGCGGGCTTGTCGGCGAAGCGGGCAATGGCCGCATCGAGCAGCGCGCCCATGTTGGCCGGCAGCGGCTCGGCCTCGATCTGCCGGTGCAGGGACTGCACGTTATCCATGAAGCTCATCGGGGCCGGCTCGCCAGCTGGTGTGCGCGCTGCCCGCGAGGAACGGCCTCGGAGCGACTTACCTGCTTGCGGACTCGGTAGATCAGACCCATGACGCGCCCCGTTGCGGTTCGGCTCAGCGGATTGGCTGGAAGCCTATGCGGCCCGCAGCCGGCCTGTCGAACATCAAAACTTCATGTTGGTATAACTTTCGACTATGGGGACCCGCCGCCATCGCCATCAGTCCCGATGTCCACGCGTGCAGGCTCGGTGAGCGGCGTGGCGATCAGTGTCAGTTCCCGGCAGAAAGCCGCGGCGAGGTGGGACAGCGGGCGGCTGCTGGACGTCATGATCTGCACGTGCAAGTCGATCCGAGGGCGGAATGGCTTATACACGACGTTGGGGAAGCTCTTCTCCAGCGTCATGAAAGAGTCGACGATGGCCACCCCCAACCCCGAGGAAACCAACGCGCACGCGACAACGGATTGATTGGTTTCCACTGCAAGGCGGTAGGCGGCTCCCTCCCGCCGGAACATGTCCGCCACCTGCGCGCCGGTCGGGGTGTCGACGCCGAAGCTGATCAGCCGTTCCGTTATGAGATCCCCCGGCTTGATCTGCCTGGCGTTGCTCAGCGGATGGGCGAGGTTGACCACACACATCACCGGGCGTTGGCAGAGATCGGTTGTCCGCACCGAAGCATCGCCTGACGATGGCTGCGCAATGCCGACCTCCACTTCGTTGCGGGCCACGCGGCTGACCGTCGCGGCGGTTGAGCCTGCGACAACCTTGAACCGGACATTGGGATGATGGCGGGCAAAGCTCGCGATGGCCGCCGGCAGCAGGGTGCTCGCAAGGGTGGGGGTAGCCGCGACGCTGATGTATCCGGCCTGGCCATCACGCATCGTCTCGGCGAGCTGGTGCAGCGTGGCGATGTCGCCGACGATGCGTTCCAGCTCGGGAAGCAGTGCCTGGGCCTGGGGCGTGGCAATCAGCCTGCCATTGCCGCGGTGGAACAGCGTCATGCCGAGGTCCGCTTCGATCTGGCTGAGGCTTTTGCTGACGGCGGGCTGGGAGATGTGCAGCGCCTTGCCCGTTTCGCTGACCGACCCGAGTTCGAGCATCGTGCGCAGCAGCCTAAGCTGACGGAAATTCATCGGGCCGCTTCTCGCATGCTGGCCGGGGCCTTGGTCCCGGGCGGACGATCCCTGCCCGCGCCGGACGGCCTGTCAGGCTGCGACGGCCGCAATCCCAACCACAGACCCTTTGTCAATGCGCGCGCCTGCCTTCCCCTTCCGGCTCTCGGAACCTGACGGTCTTCCGCGCTGGTCCTCGGCCACGGATTGAACTGACGTGGTAATACGGGCCGCGTCAGCGTGTCACACAACGTTGGGGATGCACAGAGTCAAGCGGGTCCGATCGCAGGAGACGCTGGCAACGACGGAAGCAGCGCCACAGGCCGCCGGCTGGTCGGCAGCAGCCAATCAGCGACATGAAGGAGTTGCTCGGCGCTTGGTTAAAAGACCGGGTCGCCGCCGCCAACCGAAACCATGCACATCGCGCCCCCTTGCTCATGCGCTCGGTCGATCAACGCCTGCGCCATCGACGCCGCCCTGCGTGCCCTATGCCGAGCCGATGCCGGAAACAAAGCGCGGCCCCACATCCTCGTAAGCACCCAGGCCGTTGGCGAGGCGACGGCACTGACGAATGCATGCCAGCCCTGGTCGAAATCCGCTTCAATGCTGACATGAAAGTCAAATATCAGCCTCTTGTCGCCGCCGGAAAGCCACACGAACTCGTGGGAATTGCTTCGGACTGCTTAGAAAGCCCTGCGATTCTGGCAGCAGAACGAGGCGCGCCAGATGCTCGTCCAACCTGGCCTGAGCGGGGTCAAGCAACGCTCGCTCCATCGCAGCGTCCATCTGGGCGGCTTCATTGCGGTAGCCTCATATGCACGAGAGATCGCGGGCTCGAACGCATAATGCTTCCGATAGCCGAACCTGATGTCGGATCTGCTTAGTGGCTCGCCATACCTCGCAATGGCAGCGTCAACGGCTAGCGACCTATTCTCTCCAGACGAAAATCCTAATCTTGGGGCGCACGAGCTGCGGCTGCGCTGGATCAAACCGAAAACGTGGCCATCAAGCGCAGAAAGATTGAAGATATCGTGCATCGTCGGCCTCCAGCTGCCTCGAAAAAATCTCGGACTGGCCGAGCGGACAGTGGAACAAATGCAAAAGGTTACAAGCGATCGAATGATCGCGGCATAGACAAGCCGGCTGGGTCAAGGAGCCTCTGTAGCTGGCTCGGCCCTTATTGAAAAGCCTGGCGTCCCGTAGGGGATTCGAACCCCTGTTACCGCCGTGAGAGGGCGGTGTCCTGGGCCTCTAGACGAACGGGACCGCGGCCGCGGGCCTTCTAGGGCGAACCCACGAATACATCAAGCACCCATCGCCCGCGGCAGCCGGTGGACCGGCGGAGTTGGTTCACGCGGGTGGATCAGCGGGCGAGGCCGGCTCGGCCGACGACGTGGCCGGTTCGCAGGTCGACCACCACGACCCGGTCGGGGCCGCCGCCCTGCAGCCGCAGGGCCAGGCGGTCCGGGAGGGCGGAGACGCCGGCGATCCGGGTGCCTTCGGGTTCATCCAGCACAGCTGGCACCGCGCTTACGGGCGGCGCCAGGGTTCGCTGGGTGATCACGGTGACCAGGATGCCCAGGCCCGCGACGATCAGCACGCCCATCACCACGACCGCCAGCTTCAGCATTCGCATCGTCTTCAAACCCCCGCAAAGTCCTGCCCCTGGAACATGTCGTGCTTCCGGGAGAGGCAGGTCGCTCAAACCAAAGATCCGGATGCGGGCGACCCGCCCGCAATTCCCGGATCGGGACACCGAGACGTATTCGCGCTACCCCTGCGGCGATGTCCGATGAAACGCGACCCGACGCAACCATGCATGATGACGCGCCGCCGAAGGACGCGACGCCGGATGACGTGATGCCCGCCGGGCACGCGGTCGTCGCCCCCGCGGAGGCGGCCGGGCAACGGGTGGACAGGTTTCTGGCGGAGACCTTCGGCGCCATCTCGCGCTCGCGGGTGAAGGCGCTGATCGAGCAGGGGCATGTCCGTCGCGACGGCGTTCCGTTGACCCAGCCGGCCGAGCCGGTGCGGGCCGGCAGCCGTTACACCCTGGACCCGCCGGCGCCGGTCGCGGCCATCCCGCAGCCGGAGGACATCCCCTTTCCCATCCTCTACGAGGACGCGCATCTCCTGGTGCTGGACAAGCCGGCCGGGCTGGTGGTGCACCCTGCCCCGGGCAATGCCGAGGGGACGCTGGTCAACGCCCTGCTGGCGCATTGCGGCGACAGCCTGCCGGGCATCGGGGGCGAACGCCGGCCGGGGATCGTGCACCGGCTGGACAAGGACACCTCCGGCGTGATGGTGGTGGCGAAGACGGAGCAGGCGCTGGCAGCCTTGTCCGCCGCATTCGCCGCCCGCGACCTGGACCGCGCGTACCTGGCGCTGTGCTGGGGGCTGCCGAGCCCGGCCACCGGCGAGATCAGCGGGGCGATCGGCCGCGATCCGCGGGACCGCAAGCGAATGGCCGTGGTCGCGCGCGGCGGCAAGCAGGCGCTGACCTTCTACCGCACCATCGATCACCACGACCTCGCGGTGGCGCTGCTGGAATGCCGGCTGGCGACCGGGCGCACGCACCAGATCCGGGTGCACTTGGCCAACAGCGGGCATCCGATCGTGGGCGACCCCGCCTATCTCCGGCGCATCCCCGCGGCCGCCAAGGGCCTTCCGGACGCACTCCGCCGGCAGTTGCTGGACTTCCCCCGGCAGGCCCTCCACGCGGCCCGGCTGGGCTTCCGGCACCCGGTCAGCGGCGCCAACCTCAGCTTCCAGACGCCGCCGCCACCTGACATGCAGGCCCTGCTGGACGCCCTCGACCTGCGGCCGCCCGACCCCAGCCTGTCGAAAACTTAATCCCGACTCCATTAGTCCGGTATCTTGACGGCGAGGCCTTGGATCGGCTATAAGATGACCTGCGGCCGGGGCGCATAGATGCCCGCCCCAGCCGAACGCCCGGCCATGGCTGCCTCTTCAGGGGCCGACACCGGGGCGATCTTTCCGCAGCATCTTTGCCCCGCATCCGGGCGCCCCATCCGGGAACGCCCCGCTCCGGAGTAACTTATATCTGGACAGCCGTGCCCTGCGCCGCAAGGGCAGCAAGCGCGCCTGCACCCGACGAAAGGAGCCTTACACATGGTCTCTGCCGTCATAAATGTTGCCCCCGAGGGCAACCTCACGCGGTATCTGCAAGAAATCCGCAAATTCCCGATGCTCACCCCTGAGGAGGAGCTGGAACTGTCGAAGCGCTGGCGCGACCACGAGGACATGGAGGCGGCGCATAAGCTTGTCACCTCACATCTGCGTCTGGTGGCCAAGATCGCCATGGGCTACCGCGGCTATGGCCTGCCGGTCGGCGAACTGATCAGCGAGGGCAATGTCGGCATGATGCAGGCGGTGAAGCGCTTCGATCCCGAGCGCGGGTTTCGCCTCGCCACCTATGCGATGTGGTGGATCCGTGCCGCCATCCAGGAATACATCCTGCACAGCTGGTCGCTGGTGAAGATGGGCACCACCGCCGCGCAGAAGAAGCTGTTCTTCAACCTGCGCCGGCTGAAGGGCCAGATGCAGGCAATCGACGACGGCGACCTCAAGCCCGAGCAGGTGGCGAAGATCGCCCATGTGCTGGCGGTGCCCGAGCAGGACGTGGTCAGCATGAACCGCCGCCTCTCCGCTCCCGACCACAGCCTGAATGCGCCGGTCCGCGCCGACAGCGAGGGCGAGTGGCAGGATTGGCTGGTCGACGACGCCGACAGCCAGGAGACCGAACTCGCCGACCGCGAGGAGCTGCATGGCCGCAAGGCGCTGCTGGCCGGGGCCTTGAAGACCCTCAACGAACGCGAGCGCCACATCCTCATCGAGCGCCGCCTGAAGGACAATCCGACGACGCTCGAGGACCTGTCGCAGCAATACGGCATCTCGCGCGAGCGGGTTCGCCAGATCGAGGTCCGGGCGTTCGAGAAGCTGCAGAAGGCGATGCACAACCAGGTTGCCGAGCAACGCCGGGCGGCACGTCCCGCTGCCCTCGCGCAGGCGGCCGCCTCGGCCCCGGCCGCCTGAGGCACTTCGCCACTGGCCTGCGCCGGCTGAACGGGCGCTGGCGCACTGAAACGAGCCCTGGCGGGGACGATCCCCGCCAGGGCTTATTTTTCGTCCATATCCCATTGCGCCAGGCAATCGGCCCGTGCCTGGCGCAGCCGATCGACGCGCTTCATCGCCATGGCGTCGATCACGATGCCGATCAGCAACGGCGCGGCCTGCAGGAACAGCCAGCCGGCGGCCTGGACGATCCAGGCGGTCGCGATGTTGTCGGCCAGCCCCTGCATGGCGGCGTCGCTGGCGGAATCGATCTGCAACAGGCCGATCCGGAACAGCCCACCCTGCCAGGAGACCGCTGCGCCCTGCCCTGCGTTGGCGTGCCAGAATTCGATCAGAGGCTGCACTGAGCACGCCAGCCCCAGCAGCAGCAACGGCCTGGCGCCCTGCCGGCGCTCGGCCAGCAGCGCGATGCCCGCCGGCGCCAGCAATCCGATGAGCAGCAAGGCGATCGGCGCGGCCAGGACCGCGAGCGCCGCGCAGACCAGGCCGAGCAGCCATCGCGTCGTCGCCGGCTTGCTTGCCTCGGCTTTGGTGCCGGCGGCTTTGCGCGCCATCTAGGCCCGCCCGATCATCATGCCGCGTTCGGCCATGGCTGCTCCCCGGCGTTCAGGACAGCCAGGCGCCCATGACGGCGATGGTCAGCGCGGTCGCACCGATGCCGGTGACGCATTCCCGCCCGATCCGCCTGGCGGTTTCCCGACGGCCCGCATCCCCACCCTCGATGGCGCCGATGCGGGCGTCGATCGCCGCGAGCCGTGCCTTCGCCGCCTGCAGTTCGCGCTGATCGGCGTGCCGCGTGGCCGGGTCCTCCAGCACCGTCAGCATCGCGTCCAGGCGGCCGGCGCTGGTCAGGCCGGTGAGGGCCGAGCGCATCCGCTCGCGGCGATCCCTGCTGCGCCAGACCTCGAGCGCCGGCGCCACCTGCACCGCCAACTGGGCAGCCAGCGCCGGCATCGGGGTCGTGCTGTGCTGCGACTGCAGGCTGGCCAGCAACCGTAGCTGGATCAGGGCCGCAGCCTGCGGCTGGCTCGCCTCGCCCAATGCGATCAGGTCCCGCTCCACCCGCCCATCCTGGCGGGCGGCAATGAAGGCCGCGAGTTCCCGGTCGAGAATGACCGCATCCTTGCCGTGCGCGCCCCCGCGGCCGGCAATTTCCTCCAGCGCCGGCAGCAGGTCCGACAAGCGGACCACGATCCGCCCTGCGAGCAGCGGGCTGCGGCAGGCCAGCAGCGGGTTCAGGGCGTAGCGCAGCCGGGGCATGCCGCCACCCCAGCCGCGCAGCCGCAGCAGGGTGCGGTGCAGATGCGCGTCGAGCCGCAGCAGGCCGGTGTCGCAACGCTCCGGCCGGGCACTGCCCCAGGCCACGACGGCCTCCGCCGCCATCATCTGCTGCAGACGGTCGGCGGCGCCGGGAACGCCCTGCAGCGCCGCCTCGTTCGCCACGATCAGCGGACCCAGCCCATCGGGCCACAGCGCCAGCCCCCGCCAGCACAGCGGCGCCAGCGGGTCGAGCACGGCCACCGCGCGCATCGCCAGGATGGCATCGGCAACCTGGTTCTCCCCGCCGGCCTCGCCGCCACGGGGATGCAGGACCTCGTCCAGGCGCGCCGCCAGCAGCGAATCCCCCAGGCTGCGGCGAACCCAGCGATCGATGCCGCCATTGCGCAGCAGCCGCGTCCCTGCCTCCGGTTCGGCGGCGACGGCGTGCGCCAGCATCCTTGCCGTCCATACCGACTGGCCGCCGATTTCAAGCGCCCGCTGCGCCCGGCGGGCCGGCCGCGCGGCCACCCGCCGGGCCCGGGCCGCCATCGGGTCGGCCAGCAGCAACGGCGCCGGACGGTGCTCCGGATCTTCCGCCAGCATGCCGCGCACTAGGTCGGCGATCGTCGAGGGCAGCCGCGCCTCGCCGACCAGCGCGGCGAAGCTGCCATGCTCGATCTTGCGGCGCACCACCTCGGCGGGGTTGATGCCCTCCAACGGCAGGTTCCCCAACGACAGCGCCAGCAGGACGACCCCCAGCGCGTAGACATCATCGGCGATGCTGCCGTCGCCGCGCCCGGGGGCAAGGCAGGCAGCCACGTAGGGCGGCTCGTAGATGGCTGCCTGCAGGCTCGCGGGCGGGGCGGCCCAGGCGCTGCCGAGCACCACCGGATCGCGGCTGCCGGCCCTGAAGATGTTGCCGGGCCGCACCGCCCGGTGGGTCAGGTGCCTGGCATGCAGCTGCTCCAAAGCATGCGCCGCCGGCCGCAGCACGAAGTCGAGCAGATCGGATTCCGACCATGGCTGGATCGGCGCAAACGGCGGCTGCCAGATCGCCGGACCGGGCGGCGCTTCGCAGACGACGAACCAGTCGGGACGGCCGCCCGGGCGACTGGCCGAGCCCTGCCCGATCGGCGACAGCACCCCCTCCACACGCTGGGCCAGCAGCAGATTGATCATATGTGCCCGAACCGGCGCATCCGGCCGCGCCGCCACCGCCATCAGCCCGGCCCGGCCATGGCGTCGGTCGATGGCGGCGAACGCTTGCAGGCCGCCACCGGCGCCGGGGAGCTCTACCGCAAAATCAACCTGGTAGTTGCCGCCAATCAGCGTGCTCGCCTGATCCAGGGCGGGTTTCGGTGGCTCCAGCCTTGCACGCGCCGCAGCCATCCCGCTCCGCCCCCGATGGAGACCGCATGGTGGCGACCAGAGGTTACCGAACCGCGAACGGCGCCCTGCCGCCGGGCGGTCCTGGCCCACGCCGCTGCCGGCAATCAACTCCGCCAATCAACTCCGGCAAACAAGCCGCCGGAAGGGTTGTGGTTCGTGAGACAAGTCTCTCCATTTGTGCCAATCTCGTGCCTCAAGCCCGACTCGCGGCGGGACAGCAGCACGCCGGCGGGGGCAGATGCAGGATAGCGTCGACATGAGTGGAGGCGGGGAGCCGCGACCGACCGGCCGGGCGCTGCCCGGACCGTTGACCCGGCCGCGCGATGCGGAATTGCCGGAGGCCGAACTGCGGGATGCGCTTGCCGGCGCGTTGATCCAGGCCTTGTACCAACCCATCGTGCGTCTCGCCGACCGCCGTCCCATGGGACTCGAGGTGCTGGCCCGGCTGGAGCACCCCTCGCACGGCACCATGTCGCCCGGCAGCTTCGTTCCGCCGATGGAGGATGCCGGTCTCGGCTGGCCACTCACCGAGGCGATCATGCGCCGCGCCTTCGCCGACTGGAGCGGCTCGCGCCTCGAATTGCTCGATCTCACGCTTGCGCTCAACCTGCCGCTCGACGTGCTGCTGATCCCCAAGGCCCTCGCCACCCTGGACCGCGAACGCGCCGCCGCCGGGATCGCGGCGCAGCGGGTGGTGATCGAACTGACCGAAAGCCGTCCCGTGGACCGGCTGCCCGAGATCCGCGCCGCCACCATCTACCTGCGCGGTCTCGGCTACGGCCTGGCCATCGACGACGTCGGTCCGCAAATCCGCGACCACACGCCGTTGCTGGCGATGAGCTTCACCTCGCTGAAGCTGGACAAGGACCTGGTGCAGCAGGCGCCGTCCGACCCGGCGACCGAGCGGTTCCTGCTCATGGCCATCGCCTCCGCGCGCCAGGCGGGCCTCAAGGTCGTGGCCGAAGGGGTGGAGAACCAGGCCGACTGGGCACGGATGCTGGCGCTCGGCGTCGACTTCGCCCAAGGCTTCCTGGTCGGGCACCCGCTGACCGCGCCCGAGGTGCTGCCCTGGCACCGCGCCTGGTGCGATGTCGGCGGCGGTCCATCTGCGCAGGGACAGGTCTCCGACCCGGGCTAGTCCGCCCACGCGCTGAAAAAGATGTGATCAGCGCGAGCATCACGGTGCGGACAGAAATGTTTCCGGGCCCGACAACGCTGCGTTATGTTATCGACCGCGTCAGCCGGTGGACGATCGCACGTCCGGCGGCGGGATGACGGGCGTCACCGGAAGAACGTCTTGGACACGCCAGGCGGGGGATAACCAGCGCCAAGCGACGGCGGAGCACGGGAACTTCTTCCACATGAAGAAATAACCCAGGCAGGTCTCACAATGGCAGGGCCCCCGGTTGTCAATACGCCGCCGAAAGGCTGGTTTGGTCTCGCCGGCGAGGCTCTGAAACGGCCTGCGGCGTGGCTGCTGATCCCGGGCGTGGCATTCATCGCCCTCGCCGTGACGACGAGCCTTTATACGTTCACCGCCTACAGCGAACTCTGGCGCGCCGTCAGCGCGGCCGCTGGATTTCTTCTGACGATGGCAGGCATTGCCATGCTCTGGCGGGAGGAACGGCCAGGGCCACTCGCGGCGGCGGCGAAGCGGCCCGGTCCCTATACGGCAGGAACTTATCCAATCCGGATCGACGGCCTGGCGGTCGCGGATCGGGAGATCAAGGCACAGGACATTGGCGCGGCGGCCAACCGGATCGTGGTCAGGCACGACGATCAGATGGTCATCGTCAAGGCGAGCGGCAGAGACCTCGGCAAAGACTACGATTACAAACTCATGCTGGGCCACTACTACGACGACCAGAAGCGGATTTCGCCCCGCTTCGCCGCCATCGACCGCACGGGACAGCGCGGCGGCCAAACTTTGTGGCAAACTCGGGTCCGGCTGCCTGACGCAGCAAGCGTCACCAAACAGGACGAGTGGCGACTGGCCTTCTACTATGTCGGCCCCAATTCCCGCCGCCTTGCGGAGCATCATGCCCAGGTGTGCGAATATTTCGCGCCGTACGGCAAGCCGAAGCGCTGGCCGCCGATTGAACTCGACAAGAAGCTGGACGAATTCGTCCAATGCAGCGAGGTGCTGATCCTGCCGTTCGGGCCAGGTAACCAGCAAGACAATCGGCAAGACAATCAGCAGGTATCCCTCTCCGCGGCCCCGGTCGCAGCGGCAGCCATGGATATCGCCTCCACAGCTGGTTCCTCGAGGCCTGGCTCGGCTGCACGATAGGATTGCGGACCGTCTTTCCGGCAGCGTCGCGTTCATCGCGACCGCAAGAAGTGGGTCCGCGTTTCCTCCAGTACGCCGAAACGCCGGTCGCCACCCTGCGGCGCCGAGATGCCGGCCAGCGATCATGTCACATGGTCAGGCATCGCGCCGGACACGAGGATGGCGCTACCTTTCGGTTCCGAGCCAACAAGGGATCGATGCAGGGCGATGATTCAGGCGATCATGAACCCCGACATGGTCTACCAATATCCGATCTGGACGATCGGGCTGTCGATCGGCGCGGTTGCTCTGGCCGCCATGATCGTCCTCGAGATCATCGTCCGTCGTTTCGCTCCGGCCGCCATCCGTCGCCAGCACAATGACGTCACCGCCGCGATCTTTTCGATCATCGGCGTCACCTACGCCGTGCTGCTGGCGTTCGTCGCCATGCTCGCCTGGGACGGCTACAATACCGCGAAAGCCGCAACCCACCGCGAGGCCGCGCTCCTGCTGGACCTGCACTGGGCAGCGGCCGGGCTCGGCGAACCGGTCAGGACCAGCCTGAACACGGATCTGGCCGGCTATGCCCGCGCCGTCATCACCACGGAATGGACGGCGCAGGCGGATGGCTATGCGGGGCATGCCGGCGAACCCTATCTCGTCCAGCTGAACCGGACCGCAACGGATCTTCGGCCTGCCACCCTGGCAGAGGCCAATCTGCAGGCCCTGCTGCTCGCCACGCTGGCCCGCCTCAGCGATGCCAGGGAGGACCGGCTGTTGTCGGCGCAGACCTCGATCCCCGGCATCGTCTGGTTCGTCCTGGTCGGCGGGGGCGCCCTTACGATGGTGTTCGGCGCATTCCTCGGCGCGTCGAGCATGCGCCTCCACCTCACCATGACCGCCATGCTGGCGCTCTCCGGCGTGCTCGTGCTGGTGATGATCATCGCACTCAGCCATCCATTCCGCGGCGATTTCCGGGTCACCACGGAACCCTTTGAATCCATGCTGACCCGCATCCTCGCGAACTGAGAAGGAAGGTGATCGCCGCGTCGCGGGCAATCGCGGTCCGGGCTAGGCGGCCGCCGGCTCCGGTGACACCGGCGCCTGCGCGGGCAGGGACATCGTCACCAGTGTCCCCTCCCCAGGCGTGCTTTCCAGGTCGAGCTGGCCGCCATGCGTCATCACCAGCTGCCGGGCCAGCTTCAGGCCGATGCCGGCGCCCTGGCGCAGCCGATTGAGGCCGCTATCCGCCTGCCAGAATGCCTCGAACACATGCGGCATGTCGTCGGGAGAAATGCCGATCCCGGTGTCGGACACCGCGATCACCGCTCCGAACTCCGGTCCCTGCCGGACATTGATGGACACCCTGCCCCCCTTCGGCGTGAACTTCACCGCATTCCCCGCGACATGCAGCAGGGCCTGGCGCAGCCGCTGCGAGTCGCCGCGAATCTCGATCGGATGCCCGGGCAGTTCGGCGGCGATGCTCACCCCGCCTTGCAGGGCGGTCGGCTCCAGCATCTCCAGTGCCCCGCGCACCAGCGCGTTCACATCCAGCCGCGCGACGTTCAGCCGCAGGCTGCCGCTTTCGATGCGGGCGAAATCGAGGATGTCGTTGATCAGCGTCAGAAGATGCTGGCCGCTGCGCAGGATGTGGCCGGCATAGTCGCCGTATTCGGGCGTGCCGATCGGCCCGAGCACCTGCTGGTGGATGATCTCGGCGAATCCGATCACCGCGTTCAACGGCGTCCTCAACTCGTGGCTCATGGCGGCCAGGAACCCGGATTTCGCCCGATTCGCCGCCTCCGCCTGCTCCTTGGCCTGGCGCAGCCCCTGCTCCAGCCGGGTGCGCTCGGTGATGTCGATCGACACCGTCGCAATCCCCCAGGTCACCCCGTCGCCACCGGCCAGCGGCACCTTGCTCGTCAGCCAGCGGCGGATCGACCCGTCCGCCATGGCATAGCTTTCCTCGAAGAACGGCAGGCCACGGCCGGTGCGGACCACCTCGTTGTCCATACCCTTGGCGTAGGCGCCGTATTCCGGGCCCAGCAGGTCGGCCGCGGTCACGCCGACCGCTTCTTCCGGGGTCACGCCATAAAGCTTCGCCTGGTAGCGGTTCATGAACAGGTACCGCGACTGGGTGTCCTTGGCGTTGAACATCACCGGCAGCGCGTTGGCGATGCTGTCGAAGAAATCGACCGCACGCGCGTCCACCAGAGGCCGCGCCCCGTCGCCGCGTTCCTGCGACGTGCCCGGCACCGACACCAGGCTCCATTGCCGCCGGCCGTCCGGGCTGAAGGGGTTCCGGCGCTCGGCGGCGGCGGTCGCATTGCCGTTCCCGGCGGCGCGCATCAGGAAATGGCGGTTGGCCGCAAGGCAGGTGCCGGCGTCGTCGAACACCGCCATCGGCTGCGACGCCGCCGCCACCAGGGCACGCACGGCATCGAGCGCCGCATCCGGGGATGCAGTCATGTCGGCCGGTTGGCTGATTGTTTCCGCCGCCACGCCTGTCTCCGTAACCCCCGCGGCACGCTCCGAACCGGATAGCGCCGCGGGCAAGGGCCGCCAGGGTACCACGTCCGGTATTAGGAATTGCACCCCAAACTTGCCTGATTGACACAAGTATACAAAGCAACGCGCTGCACTTGTTCAATGCCTGCCGCGGAACCCCGCGCAGCGTGCATGCAGGCGCTGGCGTCATGGCGGATGATTCATTTACCATGGCGACACGGGATCGCAGAAACCGGGGATCAACGATTTTATGGCAGTCACTCTGCCGAAACCGACAACCGCGCCGGCCCTCGCCGGCGCGACGACTTTTTTGAGCCGTCCATGAGCGGCTTTGCAAACGGAGCGCGGACGTGAATATCGCAGGCCATATCGACCGTGCCGACGACCAGATGGTCGAAGGCTGGATCCATTCCCCGTCATTGCCCGGCCATCGCTACGTGCTGCAGGTCTTCGCCGGCAAGAACCTCCTGGGTGAGGCAAGCGCCGACCGCTTCCGGCAGGACCTGAAGGATGCCGGCGTGGGTGACGGCAATTGCGCGTTCAGCTTCCCCCTCCCGGGCCTTCTGCCCCGCCCCATGCTGCGCGATATCCGCCTGCGCGTCGTCAACTCCATGGTCTACCTGCTGCCCGAATCCGACACCATCCGCGGCACCCTGGACGAAGCCGACGCCGACGCCCCGGCGGCGGTCGATGCTGCCCCCCGCTCCGGCGGATTGTGGATCGACCGCGCCGATTGGCTCGACCGGCTGGCCGACAAGCACCGGCGCGGCGAACTCAGCGGCGAGATGTCGACCTCGATCTTCCGTTTCGTCCGCGACGGCTACCTGGTGATCCGCAACGCCGTCCCCTCCGCCCTGGTGACCGCCCTCAACGAGGAGATCGACCGGGTGTGGGAGGCGCCCCCGGAAGGGCTGCTGACCGAGACCTTCGAACCCGACGGCGAAATGCGCCTGATGCCCCCGGACATCCGGTATCGCGACGGCCGCACCAAGCTGCTCGACCTCTATGCCTTCTCGGCGGCGGCCCGGCGGGTGCTCGCGGCGCCCACGGTGGTGGCCTTCCTGGCGGCGATCTTCGACGACACGCCGAAAGCCTTCCAGGGCCTCACCCTTTGGAGCGGATTGCAGCAGTCGATGCAGAAGGACTCCGCCTTCGTGAAGGTCGAGGACAACCCGCGCGCCCTGGCCGCCGCCTGGGTGGCGCTGGAGGACGTGAAGCCCGGCACCGGCGAACTGGAATACTACATCGGCAGCCACCGCTCGCCCGAGTTCCTGTTCGGCGGCTTCAGCAAATGGATGGACGGCTTCTCCGACGACCAGGCGCGCTTCGCCCAGAGCCTGCATGACGACGCCAACACCTACGGCCAGACCAAGGGCTCGTTCCTGGCCAAGAAGGGCGACGTGCTGCTCTGGCACGCCGACCTCGCGCATGCCGACGCCCCGGTCACCAAGACCCAGGCGTCGCGCCGCAGCATGCTCACGCATTTCACCCCCGCCCGGGAGCAACCCTCCTGGTACAAGCATGTCCGCCGGGAGGAGCTGAACGCCGGCATCTGCATCTTCGCCTCCCAGCACGCCGACATCGCCTGACGCCCGGCCCGTCCGCCGGAACCGGGCTTGAATCCGGCCTAAATCGATAAAGGCTTCGTAACGCAGGCTTTTGCCGGGAGTCTCCTATGCCAGGGGCCCGGCATGGGCGCCCGGATGGAGGGTGCCTGTGCCGTTGCCGCCGAGACTGCGAGACCGCGGCGATTGCGCCGACCCAACCCGATGACGGCATGCCCCGCGAGGATGGAACGCGGCCGGGATCGCCGCGTTCACGAAATGCGTCGGGTGTCGCGGGCGGCGGCAACGGCTAAATCATGCCGATGTCATTCGCCCGGCGGATGTTCGCGCGCAAATATGGTGGCCCGTTAAAGACCCGCATTTCGAGCAGGATGCGCAGCAGAACGGTCCCGGCGGACTTCGATGCAGCTGATATCCCCCATCCAGCCGGAGTATCCCGCCATGCCCCCGGAGCGATGTTGCGCGATAGCGGTGATGGCCAAGGCCCCGCGCGCCGGCCGCGTGAAGACCCGCCTGGTGCCGCCGCTCACCGCCGAGCAGGCGATGCAGATGAGCGCCAGCTTCCTGCGTGACATTACCGAGAACCTCCGCCTTGCCGGCGCCGCCGCCCCGATCGACGCGCATGTGGCATTCGCCCCCGAAGGCACGGAGGCGCTGTTCGAAGGCCTGCTCGCCGAGGGGACGAAGCTGGTGCTGGCCGATGGCGCCGTGCCGATGCCGCCCGAGGTCGCCGGCTTTGGCCGCAGCCTGCTGCACGCGGCCCAGGCGCTTTTCGCAGCCGGCTACCAAAGCGTCTGCCTGCTGAACTCGGACTCGCCCACCCTGCCGACGGCGGCCCTGGTCCAGGCCGCCCGGTTGCTCGCCGAACCCGGCGACCGCGTCGTGCTGGGCGCCGCCGACGATGGCGGCTACTACCTGATCGGCATGAAGGCGCCGCATCCCGGATTGTTTTCCGACATCGAATGGAGCACCGAGCGGGTTGCCGACCAGACCCGCGAGCGCGCCGCCGGGCTTGGCCTCGATCTGGTCGAGCTGCCGCAATGGTACGATGTGGACGACCACCTCGCCCTGGCACGGCTGCTGCGGGAGTGCCGCGAACCGGGATCGGGGGAGCTGGCGCCGTACCAGGCGCCGGCCACGGCCGCCTGCATCGCCCGGCTGCGACTGCAGGAATTGTTGCGTATCGCCGCCGAATGAGCGGTTTCGTCCAGATGAACGCACGGCGGTGGCTCTGGCCTGCGGTGGAGCCCTGGTGCTGCTGGTCGCCGGCGGGCTCGCCGTGCACAAGCCGGGCGCCGGCGACCCCGGCTCCGAAACGCGCCAGGCAGCCTTCGTGGCGCTCGGCATGGTTGCAGCGGCGATCTACTTCGCCGCCGTCGCCTTGGTGCTCCGCCAGCCCCAGGCGGCACGATCGGCCGGCTGGTCTGGATCGTCCTCGGGGTCGCCCTGGCGATGCGGGCGATCACCGCTGGCCGGGCCGCCATTCCTGTCCACCGATTGTACCGCTACGTCTGGGACGGCCGCGTGCAGGTCGCCGGCATCAACCCCTATCGCTACGTCCCCGCCGATCCCGCGCTGCGGCCGCTGCGCGACGGCGCGATCTATCCGCACATCAACCGCGCCGACTACGCGCCCACCATCTACCCGCCGATGGCGCAGGTCATTTTCCGGGCCGTGGCCGCCGTCGGCCACGACGTCCTGGCGATGAAGCTGGCGATGCTCGGGTTCGAGCTGCTGGCGATCGCGGTCATGCTGCGCCTGCTCGCCGCGCCGGCCTGCCGACGGCGCGCGTGCTGATCTACGCGTGGAACCCGCTGGCGGTGTGGGAATTCGCCGGCAACGGCCATGTCGACGCCGCGGTGGTCGGCTGCGTCGCCCTGGCGATGCTGGCGCAGGTGCGGCGGCCGCGCAATGCTGGCCGGCGTGGCACTCGCCGCCGCGGTGCTGACGAAGTTCCTGCCCGTCGCTGCTGTTCCCGGCCTTCTCGCGCTCCCGCCCGCATCCATGGCGGATGCCGCTCACCATGGCGGCGATGATCGTCGGCTTCTACGCGCTGTACATCGACGCCGGGTGGCGGGTGTTCGGCTTCCTCTCCGGCTACGTCACGGAGGAAAACCTCGCCGCCGGCACCGGCATCTACTGGCTGGACCTGCTGTCGCGACTGACGCCGCTGCCTACGGCGGCCGGAAAACTTTGGCTGCTTGGCGCGACCGTAGCGCTGTCGGCGCTCGGTGCGTGGATGATCTTCATTCGCGACGAGGCGCCGTCGCAACGGCTGAACCCGGTGGCGGTCGCGCGCGACGTCGCCATCATGGCCACCGCCGCGACGCTGGCGCTGACCCCGCACTACCCGTGGTATTTCGCGTGGCTGGCGCTGCCCGCCTGCCTGTTTCCGGCGCCGTGCGTGATCTGCCTCTCAGCCGCGGCGATCGTGCAGTACCACGATCCGTTCCACGACCAGGCGCTGCAATTCTCGATCATCTATTTGCCGTTCCTGGTGCTGGCATGGCGCGACCTGCGCCGCCGCCCGGTCGACCTCGTATTCGCAAGGAGCCTCTGATGCCCGGCCAGACCGAAAGCGCCACCACCCTGAAAGACCCGCGGCGGTATTTCGAGGCGGTCGACGCCAAGCGCTCGCGCGCCGCGGAGGCCGCCGCCGGTCTGCCTCTATCTCGAGGTCACCAACCGCTGCAACCTGCTGTGCGAAACCTGCCCGCGCACCTTCGAGGACGCTCGAACCGCCGGCCGACATGAGCTGGGAGCTGTTCACCAAGATCGTCGACCAGGTGCCCGAATGTCGCTCGCGTCGTGCTGCACGGCGTCGGCGAGCCGATGCTGGTGAAGGACCTGCCGCGGATGATCCGCTACCTGAAGGCGCGCGGCACCTACGTGCTGTTCAACACCAACGGCACGCTGCTGGCGCCACGCAAGCGCCAGGAGATCATCGACACCGGCCTCGACGAACTGCGCGTCTCGCTCGACGCCGCCGAGGCCGCCAGCTTCCTCAAGGTCCGCGGCAAGGACATGTTCGACCGCATCGTCCGCAATGTCAGCGAATTCACCGCCCTGCAGCGCAGCACCGGCGCCACCACGCCGCGCGTCTCGCTCTGGCTGACCGGGCTCAAGGAAACCGTCGACGAGCTGCCGGAATTCGTTCGCCTCGCCGCGCGCATCGGCGTCAGCGAAGTGCATCTGCAGCGCCTGGTGTTCGACGATCTCGGCCGCGGCCTGGCGCGCGCGGAATCGTCGCTGTTCGAGGAGACCCGCGCCGAGGAGGAAGCGGCCATCGCCGCCGCCCAGGCGCTCGGCGCAACGCTCGGCGTGACGCTGGACGCCTCCGGCGCCACCGAGCCCGGGCTGAGCCTGAAGCGCGCCGAGGACGACGCGCCCTGGGCCACCTGCCGCCGGCCCTGGTCGCTGATGTATTTCACCGCCCATGGCCGCGCCCTGCCCTGCTGCATCGCCCCGTTCTCGGCCCGCGGCTACGAGAACTACACCCTCGGCGACGCCACGCAGCAGACGCTGCGCGAGATCTGGAACGGCGCCGCCTACCAGGATTTCCGCGAATCCCTGCTCGGCGAGATGCCGCCGAAGCCCTGCGAGAATTGCGGGCTGCGATGGAGCCTGTAACCGTCGTCATCCCGACGCTGAACGAGGCCGAGGCGATCGCCGCCGTCATCGCCGAACTGCCGCGCGACCGTGTCGGCCAGGTCATCGTCGCCGACAGCGGCAGCACCGATGGCACGGCCGCCATCGCCGCCGCCGCGGGTGCCCAGGTGATATCCCTGTCGCAACGAGGCTATGGCCGCGCCTGTGCCGCCGGCGCCGCGGCCGCGACCCGATGCGACATCATCGTCTTCCTCGACGGCGACGGCGCCGACCGCGGCGACCTGATCGGTGCCATCATCGACCCCATCGCCGGCCGGCACGCATGACTTCGTCATCGCCTCGCGCACCCGCGGCGTGCGCGAGCCGGGCTCGATGAACTGGCACCAGGTGCTGGCGGGCCAGCTTGCCGGCCTCGGCATCGGCGCGCTCTACGGCGTCCGCTACAGCGACATGTGCGCCTATCGCGCCATCCGCCGCGACGCCCTGCAGCGGCTGGACATGCGCGAGATGACCTATGGCTGGAACATCGAGATGCAGATGAAGGCGGCACGGCTCGGCCTGCGCATCCTCGAAATCCCGATGCCCTATCGCTGCCGCGCCGGCGGCGTATCGAAAGTCGCGGGCTCCCTGCGCGGCACGATGCGCGCCGGCTGGCGCATCGTCGCCACCTTCATCCGGGTAGCGCGCATGCCGGCGCTGAGCCGGCTCACTCCGGGTGGAACAGCACCGCCGGATCGGGCGTGTAGCGCGCGAGCTTGTCGCGGTCGAGCGCGATGCCGAGCCCGGGCGCGTCGGGGATCGGCAGATAGCCCTCCGCATCGAGCACGAACGGCTCGGTCAGGATGCCGTCGACATAGGGGCTGCCGCCGATGAACTCGACGAGGTCGACGTGTCGGCAGCGCCGCCGCGAGCTGCAGGTCGGCCGCGACGCCGAGCGCCGTGTTCCAGCCGTGCCCGACGTAGCGCACGCCGAAATCCGTCGGCCATCCAGGCGATCCGCCGCTGCTCGCTGATGCCGCCGACCTTGGTCACGTCCGGCTGCACGATGTCGAAGGCGCCGCGCGCCAGCCAGGGCAGGAACGATTGCCGGCGCGTCAGCACCTCGCCGCCGGCGATCGGCACCGGGCTGCGCGCGGCGCAGACGCGCAGAAATCGTCGATCGCGTCCGGCCGCAACGCTTCCTCGAACCAGCCGACATCGTAGTCCGTCAGCATCTCGGCGGTGCGCATCGCCCATTTCAGCCCGTGCGGCCAATGCGCGTCGCTGGCGCCGGCATCGACGAACAGCTGTGCGTCCGCGCCGGCCGCCTCGCGCGCCGCCCGCACGATCGCCTCGTCGAGCTTGCTGTCGTCGCGTCCGCCCGAACGGCCCCCAGCCGATCTTGAACGCGCGAAAGCCGCGCGCCCGGTACGTCCGCGACGACGTCGCGCATCGCGCGCCGGCTCCTCCATCAGCAGCGAGCAATACGGCTGCACGCGCGTCGCGATAGCGTGCCGCCGAGCAACTGCCCGACCGGCAGGCCGGTCGCCTTGCCGAGGATGTCCCAGAGCGCGATGTCGATGCCGCTGATCGCATGGGTGAGCGTGCCGCCGCGCCCCATCCAGAACGTGTTCTGGTGCAGCTTCTCGCGTCACGCGCTCCGGCTCCAGCGCGTTCTCGCCGCGCAACAGCGGCTCCAGCACCTGCAGCGCCGCCTGCACCAGCCGCCCGTCGGTGAACACGCTGCCATAGCCCGGTGACGGCCGCATTCGGTATGCACGGCGATCACGCGCGTGAATGGAATCCTCCGGCTTGATCTCGGCCGACCAGCCGCCCTTGGGGCTTTCGCCGAACAGCGGCGCCGCGACGATCGACCGGATGCGCACCGGCGCGAGAGCGTCGCGTGCAGGAATAATGCTTGGGGACACGCTGACGTTCCTCGGCTGTTTCGGACACGTTCCCCGTCCGCATCAGCGGAGTCAAATTCAGGCGGCTACCGCTGCGGCGCCGCCAGCATGTCGCGCAGCGCGTCGCCCACCCGGTACAGCGACAGCACCGTCAGTCACCACCGTCAGCCCCGGCGCGACCGTCGCAGTGGCGTTGACCAGGATGAATCGAAAACTCTCCGCCAACGAGGCACCCCAGCTCGGCAGCGGCGGCTGCAGGCCGATGCCGAGAAAACTCAGGCCGGTCTGCGCGATCAGCGACGTGCCGGCGATCAGCGTCAGCTGTACGATGGCGGGCGCCAGCGCATTGGGCAGCACATGCCGCCACATCCGGTGCCGTGCCGGCAGGCCGTACAATGCCGTCAACACCACGAAATCCCGATCGCGCACATTCAGCACGCCGCTGCGCATCACCCGCGCCAGCACGGGCGAATACACCAGACCGAGCGCCACCATGCTGGCGGCAAGGCTCGGCCCCAGCACCGCCGCCAACACCAGTGCGAGGATGATGCCGGGGAACACCAGCACCGCGTCCGCCAGCCGCATCAGCAACAGATCCGCGATCCCACCGAGGTAGCCGGCCGCCAGCCCCCAGGGAATGCCCACCAGCGCCGTGCATGCCACCGCGATCGCCAGCCCCTCCAGCGCCGGCCGCGCGCCCCACATGATGCGGCTCAACACGTCGCGCCCCAGATTGTCGGTGCCGAACAGATGTGCCCAACCCGGTCCCGCGAAGCTGTCCGCGAGGTTCTGCTTCAGCGGATCGTACGGCGCCAGCAACGGCGCGAACAGCCCGATCACCACGATGGCGGCAAGGAACGCCAATGCCAGCCTCAGCCCGTACCTGCTGGCGCTCCGCACGCTAGGCTCGCGTCCGCGGATCGAGCAGGCCGCAGGTGATGTCCACCGCAAGGTTGATGCCGATCACCACCGCCGTCAGCACCAGCGCCACGCCCTGCACCGTCGGATAGTCCTTCTGCTGCACGGCGATGACGAACATGTCGCCCAGCCCCGGGATGGCGAACACCTCCTCCACCAGCACCGCTCCGCCGAGCAGGCCGCCGGCGAGCAGCCCGGTGATGGTCACCACCGGAATGAGCGCATTGCGCAAGGCAAAGCGAAACAGCACCTGCCGCCGCGGCAACCCGAGCGCCAACGCCGTCCGTGCATAGCTTGAAGCCAGTGCCTCGATCATTCCCGAACGCGTAAACCGCGTGATCGCCGCCGCGGCGCCCGAGGCCAAGGTCAGCACCGGCAAAATCAACGACTGCAGATGCGGCCAAAGCCCGTCCGAAATCGGCTCGATCCCGGTGGCCGGCAGCAGCGCCCAATGCAGCGCAAAGATATTGACGGCGATCATCGCCAGCCAGAATTCGGGCATCGCGAGGCCAAGCCCGGAGATCCCCGTGATCGCCGAATCCAGCGTCGATCTGCGCCGCGTCGCCGCCGCCACGCCCAGCGGCACGCCGACCAGCAACGCCACCAGCAGGGCCGCGCCGGCAAGTTCGGCGGTCAGCGGCAGGCGTTCCAGGATCGCCTCGGCAATCGGCCGCCGGTCCAGCAGCGATCGGCCGAAATCGCCACCGGCAATATGCTCCAGCCAGTCGAGATATTGCACCGTCATCGGCCGGTCGAGCCCAAGCTCCTGCTCCAGCTGCGCCAGCACCTCGGGCGTCGCATTGGACCCGGCCAGCGCTGCCGCCACGCCGCCGGGCAGCAGATGCACCAGCAGGAACAGCAGCACGCTGCCGAACAATGCAGTCGGCAACACCGTCGACAGCCGGCGGAGAATGAGCCGCGTCATGGCCCGCCTATTTGTAGTAGATCGTCACGAGGTCCGGCTTGCCCTGCTGGTTCGGTTGCTCGCCTGCCAGGTCCTTGCTGTACACTGCATAGTTCGGCATGTAGAACAGCTGGATCGCCGGCGCCTCGTCGATCCAGCGCTTGTTGATCTGCTCATAGATCGGCTTCTGCTCCTCCTGGGTGTAGGCCTTCGGAATTTCGTTGATCAGCGCGTCCACCCCGGGGAAATCCATTTTGCCCCGGTTGAACTGACCGGTCGACAGGAAGGTCTGCGAATACGTCAGGAACGGGTCCGGGCGGCCGGAGAACGCTCCCTGCCAGGCATGGAAATCCTTGGTCGTGTTCAGGCGCTGCAGGCAGGCGCTGCCGCTCATGATGGTGACGTCGAGCTTGATGCCGGCAGGCTTCATCTGCTCGCTCTCGATATCGGTGATGTCGTTGCCCATGCCGGTGAACGGGCTGCCGCAGACCTTGATGGTGATACCATCCGGATAGCCGGCCTGGGCAAGCAGTTGCTTCGCCTTCGCCGGATCATAGCGCACGCTGTCGGCGAGGTCGGCGCTGTAGGCGAAGCTCGCAGGCGGCACCAGCATCAATGCCGGACCACCGCTGTTGCCGGGGCCGAGGATCGCATCGCCCAGCACCTTGCGGTCGACCGACATGTTCAACGCCTGACGCACCAGCTTGGTATCGGTCAACGGCATGTCGTGGCGCAAGGCAAGATAGAAATATTGCGTGCTCGGCTCCACCTCCACCCGCAGCCGCGGATTGGCGCGCAGCACCGGCAGGTTCTTCGGATCGACGCCCCAGGCGAGGTCCACCTGCCCGGACAGCACGGCGCTCGTCGCCGCCGTGGGATTGAGAAACAGCTTGTATTGAATACCGGCCAGCTTGATCCGCGACGGGTTCGAATATCCTGCGAATTTGCCGAGGTCGACGAGTGTGCCAGGCGACCAGTTGCGCAGCATGAACGGGCCGGCGCCGACCGGGTTGCGCGGGAAATCCTTGCCGTACTTTGTCACCGCGGCCGGCGACACGATCATCCCTGCCCGGTCCGCGAGCACCGCTGGCAGCACCGAATATTCCTGCCGCAGCTTCAGCACGAGCTTGTCCGGCGCCACCACGTCGATGCCGGTGACGACGTCGATATCGTTCAGGCGCTTCATATCCTTGAAATGCATCAGGCTCGCCTTGACCGCCTCGGCGTCCACCGGCGTGCCGTCCTGGAACGTGGCGCCCGGGCGCAGCGTGATCTCGAAGTCGCGCTTGTCCGGACCGCCGAACTTCCATTCCGCCGCCAATCCGGGCAGCGGCTTCATCGTCTTGGGATCGAAATTGATCAGCCGCTCGTAGATGCTGTACAGAATCGGATAGTCGGACCCGGCAAAGCCCGTTGCCGGGTCCAGCGTGTCGACCTCGTTGTTGAAGGCCGCGACCAGGACATTGTTGCGTTTGTCGGCCCAGCCGGACGCGGGCAGCGCCAGCATCGCTAGGATCGCCAGCGGCACTCCCCACGCGGCCCGCCGAAATCTGCGCGGTTCGAAGTTTTTCATTTTTTCCTCCCGGTCTCGATCAGGCCGTCAGCGCGTTCGAAGGTTCGGCCGCGATTTCCTCCGCACGATGGCATGCCACGCGCCGCCGGTGCATCATCCGCAGCTCCGGCGCCTCGTCGCGGCAGCGCGCAACGGCAAGCGGGCAACGCGGCTGAAACGGGCAACCGGCGCTGCCGGCAGATGGCGAAGCGCTCGACTCCTGCGCCGGCGGCGGCAAGGCGCGAATGATGCCGTCGATCGTCGGCACCGCGCGGATCAAGGCGCCGGTATAGGGATGCAGCGGCCGGCCCAGCACTTCGGCGGCAGGCCCCAACTCCGCAAGGCGGCCGAGATAGAGCACGGCAACATCGTTGGCCACCTGGATCACCGCGCCGATGTCGTGCGAGATCAGCAGGTATGTCAGCCCGCTTTCCCGCTGCAATTCGCCAAGCAACGCCAGGATTTCATTGCGAACCGATACATCGAGCGACGAAACCGGCTCGTCCAGCAGCACCATCTGCGGCCCAGGCGACAAGGCCCGCGCGATCGTCACC
The DNA here is from genome assembly GCA_963819305.1 of uncultured Alphaproteobacteria bacterium. GTDB lineage: Bacteria > Pseudomonadota > Alphaproteobacteria > Acetobacterales > Acetobacteraceae > CAVTKE01. The sequence continues at coordinate 32,169 of CAWFVP010000009.1, read as the reverse complement.
CGCTGGCGCTGCCCTCCCGAAAGCTGGTGCGGCCGCCGGTCGATCATGCTGCGGTCGAGGCCCACCCGCTCCAGCAGGTCCCCGGCCCGCGCGCGCCCGCCATCCGGGTCCTTCGGAAATCGCGCCAGCCGCGGCTCGATGATACTGCGCCAGATCGGCCAGCGCGGATCGAGCGCCGCTCCGGGGTCCTGCGACACGACCTGGATCCCGAGCGAGCCGGCAAGCTGCGCCGGCGCCTTTCCCTCGATCACCGTGCCGTTGACCGTGACGCTGCCCTCGGTGATCGGGCCGAGGCCGCAGATCGCCCGCGCGACCGTGGATTTGCCGGAGCCGGACTCCCCGATCAGCGCCAGCGTCCGTCCGCGCGCCACATCGAAGGAGACGCCCGCCACCGCCGGCACGCTATGACGGAGGCCGATCCGGTAGGTCACTGCGAGATCGCGCACCTCCATCAGCGGCCGGGTTTCCTGGTGCAGGATCGCGACCCGCGCCGGGCCCGGGAAAACCGGCCGGGCTTCGGCACGCTCGCCCTCAGCGGCCTTCCAGCAGCGCACCTGCCGCGCATTGCCGATCGGCTGCAGCACCTGCGGCATGGCACATGCGCCCGCGGCAATGTCGCAGCGGGAGCGAAACCGGCAGCCCTCCGGCCAGGCGCCAGGCAGCGGCGGATTGCCCGCGATGCCACGATGCGCGAGCCCGATTTCCTTGAGATTGGGAACGCAACGGACAAGTGCCTCGGTGTAGGGGTGCGCCGGCGCCTGCAGCAGTGCTGCGGCATCGCCGAGTTCCAGCACCTGCCCGGCATAGGCGACGGCGATCCGGTCGCACAGCCGGGCGACCACGCCCAGGTCATGGCTGATGAACAGCACGGCGACGCCGGTCTCCCGCGCCAGGCGCTCGATCAGCGCGACGATCTCCTCCTGGATGGTGACGTCGAGCGAGGTAGTGGGTTCGTCGGCGATCAGCAGCCGCGCTCCGCCCGCGAGCGCCATGCCGATCATCACCCGCTGGCAGAGGCCCCCCGACAGCTGGTGCGGAAAGAATGCCAACCGGCTGCCGGCATCGGCGATGCCGACCATCTCCAGCAGGTGCACCGCGCGCTCGCGCGCCTGCCGCCGGCTCATCGGCGCATGCGCCCGCAGGGCCGCGATCATCTGGCTGCCGAGGTCGAACACCGGGTTCAGCGCCGCCACCGGCTCCTGGAAGATCATGCCGATCTGCGCGCCCCGCAGCCGTCGCATCTCAGCCTCCGGCATCGCCAGCAGGTCGCGGCCGTCGAACCGCACGCTGCCGGTCGCGGTGATGCCTTGCGGCAACAGCCGGATCAGTGAAAGTGCAAGCAGCGACTTGCCGCTGCCACTCTCCCCGACCAACCCGAATTTCTCGCCGCGGCCGATGCTGAACGAGACGTCGGTGACCAGCGGGACCGGCCCGGCCGGCGTCGCCAGGCTCACGTTCAGGCCGGAAACCTCAAGCAGGCCGGCCGGGCGCGCGGCCGGCTCCATCAGGCAGCGTTTGCCGAGGGCGGAATGTCGGCAATCGTCCCGGCAGCCTCCAGCGCGCGGATCTCCTCGGGCGAAAATCCCAGCATCTCGCGCAACACCGCATCGGTATGCTCGCCGAGACAGGGCGCCGGACGGCTCGGCCCGGCCGGCGTGGCGCTGAAATGAAACGGCAGGCCCTGGTGCGGATGCGTTCCGGCCTCGGGGTGCTCGATTATCGTAAAGAAGCCGCGCGCGGCCAGATAGGGGCTGGCCAGTGCGTCGTCGGCCTTCTGCACCGGCGCCGCCGGTACTCCGGCAGCCTGCAATGCTTCGGCTGCCGCGAGTTTGCCGCGCCGCCGCGTCCAGTCGCCGATGATCTCGGCAAGCCTGTCCTGCCCGGCCAGCCGCCCGGCGAGTGTCGCGAATTCCGGCGCAGCCAATCTCGCGTCGCCGATCACCCCGCACAACGCCACCCAGTGCCGTTCCTCGGTCACGGCAATGGCCACCCATTGGTCCTCGCCGTCCGCCGGGAAGGTGTCGTGCGGGGCCGCCCAGGCAACGCGGTTGCCGCTGCGCTCCGGGTCCTTGCCGGCGGCGATGGCGTGCAGCAATTCGGCGCCGACAAAATGCATCGCCGCCTCGACCTGCGGCACCTCCACATGCTGGCCGCGGCCGGTGGCGCGCCGATGCGCCAGTGCCGTCAGCACCGCGGCGGCGCCATTGAAGCCGCCGGTCGGGTCCATGTAGGAGGGTCCGGTGTAAGTCGGGGAGCCACCCTCGCGGTAGCCGATCATGCTCGACATGCCGGAGGCCATCTCCATCGTCGGCCCCAACGCCGTGTTGTTCGCCATCGGCCCGCTGACGCCGAAGGCGGGCATCTCCACCACGATGATGTCGGGCCTCACCTTGCACAGGCTGGCGTGATCGAGCGCCAGCCGCGCCAGCGTGCCTGGCGTGAAGTTGCTGACCAAGACATCGGTTTCCGCCAGCAGCCTGAGCAGCGCCGCGTGGCCACCCGGACGCTTCAGATCCAACGCCACCGACAGTTTCCCGACATTCTGGCTGTTGAACAGCGCGCTGCGGTTGTATGGGCGCGCGCCGGGTTCATTGTCAGGATATCGGAAGGTGGTGCGCGTCTCCGCATGATGGCGCCAGCCGCAGGGGCGGGATGCAGGTTCGATGCGGATGACCTCGGCGCCCAGCCAGGCCAGCACGCGGCCGCACATCGGTCCTGCCCAGGCGGTCGTCAACTCGACGACCCTGATCCCCGCCAGGGGGGCACGGTCTGCCATCACGTCGCTCCTGCGCTGCCCATCGCGGGCGGGCCGCCGCGCACCACGCGCGGGGTTTCGCTCATGCGGAACTGCGGCCCCAGAATCGGCCGCTCCCCGTCCGTCGTCTCCACCGTCTCCCAGAAACCGCGTTCGCGCAGATGCGGGCTGGCCCAGAGCTCTGTCGCCCGGTAGGCCTTGGCGCCGATAAGCCGATTGGCCTGCCAGCTTGCCAGAAATGCGTCGGAGCTCATCCCGGCAGCGATATCCTGCATGATGCCCAGCACCAGGCGCCAATTCTTCTGCCGTTCGGTCGAGGTGGCGAAGCGCGGGTCCCGTGCAAGGTCCGGCCGACCCAAAGCGGCGCAGGCGGCGGGCCACTGGTCCGGCCTCACCCAGAAGCACACCCAGTCGTCATCGTTGCATTTCACCTGCCCGACCGGCTGGCCACGCTCGCCCCGCGGCTCCAGCCAGCCGCTGAAGGCATGGATCAAAGTATAGGGGTACCACATCGAGGATGCGGTTTCGGCGATGTCGATCGAGACCACCTGTCCACCTGCCTCGTCACGCGCATGCAGCGCCGCCAGCACGCCGATATAGGCGGCGAGGCCTGCGGCATGGGATGCGCGTTGCCCGCACCCATAGAGCGGCTCCCGCGCGCTGACGCCGTTGTGGTTCATCATGCCGGACAGCGCCTGGTAGATCATCTCCGAGCCCTGCCAGTCCCGCCACGGCCCATCCCGGCCATACGGCGACACCACGCAGATCACCGCATCGGGACTGGCCTTTCGCAGCGCCTCCACATCGGCATCCTGCCCGACCACGGCGACATCGCAGGCGCCCACCATGCGCAACAGCAAGTCGCGGCCGGCAGGCGTCGCCTGGTCCAGCAGCACCGAGCGCTTGCCCAGGTTGACATGGAAGAACACCAACGAGTCGCCATGCCGGGGATCGAGCGGAGGCATTCGGCGGACCTGCGATCCGCCGGGCGGCTCGACCAGCGTCACCTCGGCGCCATTGTCCGCCAGCATACGGGCGCAAAACTGCCCGGCCACATTGTCGCTCAGGTCGAGCACGCGCAGTCCCTGCAGCGCCGCCGCCATGCTACCGCTCCTTGCGCGCGGCGTAGATCGACGTGCGCAGCACCAGGGCCACTGGCCGGCCGGCGGCATACACCACATGGCGCTGATCGGTGTAGTGGTTGCCTTTGCGCTCATAGACGTCGGTGATGAAGCCCGCGGAGGTCAGTTCCTCGCCGAGCCGCGCGATGCCGAAATGCTGCGTATGCGCGCTCACGAAGATCGACGGCGTGGGCAGCGAGTAGCTCCCCAACGCGTTGTGCGTCGCAACCTGGGCGAATTTCGAGGGGTGGACGATGCCTTGCTCGGCGAACACCGGCCAGTTCTGACCGAACAGCGCCAGCGATTCGCTCAACGTCTCCGCGTTGACGGTTTCGCCTGTCGCGCCGAACCGGTCGCCTGTGCGGAAGCCGCCGGCGGCAATCTTGCGCAGGGGCAACTCGATCGGCTGCACCTGAAACTCCGCGAGATCAGGGATCGGCGGCGCCTGGTGCGGCAACGTGGCCCGGCCCGAGGCAACCACGTTGCCGGCGGCGTCGCGCATCTCCATTTCGACCGCCAGCCCGTCCTGGTTCTCCTGCACCGCGGTGGCCGCGATGACCAGCGCGTCGCCTTCGTAAACGGGGCGGCGGCTATGCGATCGCATCGAGCCCCGCGTCACCCAATCCATGCCCCAGCTACGTGCCGCGAGGTCGGCCATGTAGCCGTAGAGGAATATCCCCGGCACCAGCGCGCCGCGATAACCGTAGACGCGCGCCGAGTCGTCGTCGTGGATGGTGCCGGAGTAGGCGGGCCCTGCCCGGAAGCCGGCAATGACCGGCACCTCGATGGCGCGTGCTACCGAAAGCATGTTCGTTTCCTCGTGTTCCGGCCGTTTTCGGTCCGGTTGGCCCCAGGCTCCTGAGCCGGCGCAAGGCAAGAGTACGAGCGAAGCAGGCTTTACTACAGCGGCATTGCTGGCATATCTGCGATGAATTGCAGGCACAGATCAATGGCCGGAGGGGGGCGCGTTGGATCGATTTGCCGAGTTGCTGGTGTTCCTCAGCGTCGTCGAAAAAGGCAGCTTTTCGGCCGCGGCCCGGGCGCTGATGTTGTCCCCTTCCGCCATCAGCAAGGCCATATCCCGCCAGGAAAGCCGCTTGGGCGTTCGCCTGTTCAACCGCAATTCCCGCTCGGTCCGTCCCACCCCGGAAGGTGCGACGCTCTACGCAAGCGGCGTTGCGGTGCGGGAGGCCATGGACGTGGCGGAGGCGAGCGTTTCGGCGTTCGGGGCGGTGCCGGCCGGAGTGCTGCGGATCCACGCATTGCCGATGCTGGCGAAGTATCGCCTGGCCCCGTTGCTTCCCACCTTCCTCGAACGCTACCCGCGGGTTCGCCTGGAATTCCACCTCGCCGTGGAGCCACCCGATCCGGTCCTCGCCGATGTCGACGTCATCATGCGCTCCGGCACGTGGCATGGCGCCGGGATGATCACGCGCCGGATCGGCGGCAGCCGGCTCGTTGTCTGCGCCTCTCCCGAGTACCTTCGCCGCCACGGCCGCCCGCTGACGCCCGATGACCTGCTCCGGCACAACTGCCTGATCCGGCGCGATGTGAACGAATGGTCCTTCAAGGTCGGCAGCGGCACCCGCAGGATCCATGTCGACGGCAACATCGTCGCCAATGAAAGCGAACTGCTGCTCGCACTCGCGCGCGCCGGGGTGGGCATCATGTCCTTCTCGGAACATGTCGTCGCGGCCGACCTCGCCGATGGCTCGCTCGAGGTATTGCTGTCCGAATACCAGGCCGAGGCCGAAGCGCCGGTCTACGTCGCCTACCAGCATCGCCGCCACCTCAACCCGAGGATCCGCGCATTCGTGGATTTCCTTGGCGACTGCTTCCGCTGACGCCACCGGCCGAGAAGGCCTCACCAGTTGAGTGGCGTCACGGTCCGGGAATCACCGCAGTCCGATGCGCTCCGGAAGCAAGCCCTGGGGCCGAAACAGCAATGTCAGGAGCAACACTCCGGCGATCACGACCATACGTATGGCTCCGGATGCGGATTGTGACCCGGCGGGCAACACCATCAACAGCAGTTGCCCGCCGGCGCTCCACAACAACCAGACCACCGTCGTCCCCAGCACGGTCCCGGCAAGCCGTCCCGCCCCGCCGACAATGACCATCGCATAGAGTTGGAAAGTCAGGATCGGCATGAAATCCTGCGGGCTGACGAAGCCTGCCGTATGCGCATACAGCCCTCCGGCCAGGCCCATCAGGGCAGCGCCGATCACGAAAGCCTGCAGCCGGAAAACCGCGACATTCTTGCCCGCGGCGGCCGCCGCCTCGGCATCCTCGCTTACCGCACGCATGTCCCGGCCCCAGGATGAGCGATCGAGCGTGCGCAACACAAGAAAACAAAGCGCCGCAAGCAGTACGCAGACGGCAAGCCACGCGCTGGCCGGCCAGCCATCCCCCAGCCGCAACGGAATGCCCGACAATCCGCCCGGTCCACCGGTGATGCCGTCGGCATTGGTGGCGGCCGTCTGGATGACAGCCGCAATGCCGAAGCTCGCAATGGCGAGATAATCGCCGTCGAGGCGCAGCACCACCGAGACCAGAAGCAGGGCGAGCACAGCACTTCCCGCTGCCGCTGCGACAAGGCCCACCGGCAACGCAAACCCGAAGCCACCAAGCCCGTGGGCGAACTGCGGACCGGTGACGATGGCGCTTGCATAGGCACCAACCGCCACGAAGGCCGCGCATCCGACGTTGAACAAACCGCCGATGCCAAACTGCAGGTTGAGCCCAAGCGCCGCGATCGCATAGATCGCGATCATCGTCCCGACCGAAACGCCGTATAGTGCAAGTCCTTCGGTCATCTCCGGCCAAACAGTCCAGCCGGGCGCAGGAACAACACCAGTATGACCACGCCGAATGCGATTGGCTGGCGCCATTCGGCAAAGCCGATGTGTACCGTCAGTGACTCCGTCAGGCCGATCAGCAGCGCCCCCGCCAACGTGCCCCAGATCGACCCGAGTCCGCCGAGCACAACGGCCGCGAGCGCCGGCAACATGAACTCTGCGCCTGTCTCCGGGCGGATGGGGCCAACCAGAACGATGGCCAAACCGGCAGCCGCACAGAACAGGCCGCAGAGCATCCATGCACCGACCCGAATCCGTGGCACCGCCAGCCCGGAAAGTGCCGCCAGCGACGGGTTCTCCGCAACCGCGCGCAGATCGCGGCCTGCTTCGGTGCGATACAGGAAACTGTGCAAACCAAGCATCAGCACCAGGGTCGCGACGATGAGGCCCGACTCCGTCGTCGTGAGCCGCCCCGCGGCAAACCCCGGAAGCAACGTCACCGGTTGAGCAATCTCGATCTCACGATCCAGAGAAACCTCGCCGGGGCCGAACGCCAGGACGAGAAGATTGCGCAGCAGGAGGCCGATCGCGAAGGCGGCGATGATCACGGATGCGGACCCGTGGCGCGCCAGGAGCGCCCGGAACACCAATCGGTCGGCCAACAGAATAACGGCCGTGCAGGCGGCGGCACTCGCCGCAACCCCAGCGGCCAGGGAAATCGCAGCTCCGCCCTGCCCGCCCGTCAGGCTCGCTCCGCTCCACGCCGCGAATGCGCCGACGGTCAGCAGGTCGGCATGGGCAAAGTTAGGAAAACGGAACACGGCATATGCCAGCGACAGCCCGAGGCTGGCGAGGCTCAGGAGAGTTGCCAGAAATACGCCATCCACAACGATATTCCCAATCACGCGATGTGGCCGCCCAGAAGCATTTTCGTGACAGCCGGATCGGCAGGCGTCGTGCTCAAGCGCAGCCGGCCCTGGGCCATCACCAGCACCCGATCCGCAATCGCCAGGGCGGGCCGGACGTTTTGCTCCACCAGCAGGATCGGCACCCGCTCCTTCAACACCGCCAAGGCGGCAAATACCTCAGCCGCCACCTTTGGCGACAAGCCTGCCGTCGGCTCGTCCAACAACAGCACCTGCGGGCTGCCCAACAAGGCTCGCCCGATTGCCACCATCTGGCGCATGCCGCCAGACAGAACCCCGGCACTGCTGCCGAGACGAGGCGTCAGTTGCGGGAACAGCTTGAGCACGTCCTCCAGGCTGAAATCCCTTGCGGCCGGCACGGGCTCTGGCGCCGACCTCCAGGTTGGCCTTGACCGACAATTGCGCAAACACATTGTTGCGTTGCGGGACATACCCGATTCCCGCCCGGGCGATCTTCCACGACGGTGCAGAAGTCAGGTCGACGCCGAAGAGACTGATTTTTCCTGACAGCCTTGAGATAACGCCCGCGATGGAACCCAGCGCCGTCGACTTGCCACAGCCGTTGGTCCCGACGAGTGCCACGATTTCCTGGTTGTACAGCGATAGTGTCAGGTCATGCACGACGGGTGTTCGAGCAGAATAGCCAGCACAAAGTTCGTCCAGGAACAGCGCCGCATCAGGCATGAACGTTTCCGAGAAACGCGTCCTGAACCACCGGATTATTGCAAATCGCAACAGGCTCACCCGCGGCGAGCACACCACCCTGCATCAGCACAACAAGCCTGTCACAATGCCGCGCAACGAAAGCGATGTCATGCTCGACGATGACAACGGTGACGCCTTCACGCCGCAATTCAACAAGCTTGTCTGAGAGCACCTCGATCGATGCCGGCGTGACACCGGCGCAGGGCTCGTCGAGCAGAAGAACGTGCGGCACCGCCATCAACGCGCGCGCCACATCGAGCAGCTTTTGCTGGCCTCCGGATAGCTGACCCGATGGACGACGCGCATGATCGAATAACCGCATGCTATGCAGCAGAGCGTCGGCCCGCGCTTCGGCTAGGCCCCCCGAAACGAGGCCCCGGACACCGGCATCCGCTAGCAACAGGTTTTCGCGCACAGTGAGTCTGCGAAACGGGCGAGGAATCTGAAAGGTCCTGACCATGCCTAGCGCACAGCGGCGATGCGCCGGCAATTGATCGATCCGCGTGCCATCCAGCGCGATAATACCCTCGTCGGGACGAAGTTGCCCGCCGAGCAACGAAAGCAAAGTTGTTTTCCCGGCCCCATTCGGTCCGATCAGGCCAACGACGGTCCCTGCCGCCACATCGAGTGAAACTGCGTCGACAGCGGCAACTCCGCCAAACCGGCGCGTCAGGCCGGAAATTTCCAATGTAACTCCTGCCATGAACCTCGTTTAGCGGTGTTGCGATGAAGCGGCCAGACTCCTATTTTCGGGTCTGCGTTGAACGGCTGTAAACCCTGATGAGTTTTTCAATGAATCGATTGATCGTTATATTATCATCAATATTTTTGAGCTTGCCGGCAGCGGCGGCCGATTGCCCGGTGAAGGTCGGTTTGGTGTTTCCCTTGACCGGGCCGTTGGCGCCAGTCGTCGCCGGAATGATGAACGCGGCACAACTCGCCGCCGACCAGATAAATTCCGCAGGCGGCGTCCTCGGCTGTCCCCTGGCTCTCGTCACACGCGACAGCCAGGCGCAACCGTCACTTGCCGTCGATGCAGCGCACCAACTCATCGACCTGGAAGGTGTGCGGGTAATCGTGGGCGAGGTGACAAGCGGCGGCACGGCGGCGATCCTGAATTCCGTGTCCGTGCCCGGCAAGGTGCCACTCATATCGCCGACTGCATCTTCGCCCGCCTTCTCGGAAATCGGGGGACGAACCGGATTGTTCTTCCGAACCAACGCGTCCGATGCGCTGCAGGGCGTGGCGGCCGCGCAGCACGCCATCACGTCCAAGAGCGGAACCGTGGCGATACTGGCGGTGAACAACGACTGGGGCCAGAATCTGTCGAAGGTCTTCCAGGCAGCTTACGGAAAGCTCGGTGGCCGGATCAGCAAGACCGTGCTGTACAACCCCGACCAATCCTCGTATCGAGCGGAAATCTCCACGGCAATGGAGGGCACGCCCGATACCCTCTATCTGATTGGGTACGCCAGCGAAGGCGCCAGGTTGGCGCGCGACTGGATCAGCCAAGGTGGAACGCAGAATTTTCTGTTCGCCCATAACATGAACGATGCCGCATTCGTAAAGGCGGTCGGGGTCAACTACCTCGCGCACGCCACCTGGATGACGCCAGGAACGACCGAAACGCCGTCCCTGGGTACTTTCCGCTCAGACTATACTGCAAAGACCAAGCAATCCGCCGAAGGCCCGGGCAGGACCTCGACCTACGATGCGGTGGTGCTGGCGGCACTGGCCATTCAGTCCGCGAGGTCTGCAACTGACGGCGCATTGATAGCGAAGGGCTTCCGCCAGGTCACCGATCCGGCCGGGACGCCGGTAGCGGCCGGGGTCGCCGGCTTCAAGACGGCGCTCACTGCCTTGGGGGAAGGCGGCACGGTGAACTATGTCGGAGCGACCGGACCGTTGCAATTCGACGCCAATGGCGACATCGCCGTACCGTTCGTCGCCTGGTCCCTGGATGCGCATGGCACGCTGCAGGTGACGGAGCGGATGTCGGTCGAGGATGTCGAGGCACTGCGCAGCCGGCTATTGGTCAAGTGACCTGGTCGGCGGCTACCACTCCGGCAGGGCTGTGACCATGCGCCGCTCTCCAGCTTGTGGCAGGAAACTGCGCCATTCTCAGGAAGGCCGGCACGTCATCCGAAGGCATGGGGCAGCCGAGCAGGAAGCCTTGGATCTCGGTGCAACCCTGCCTCTGAAGCATGATCAACTGTTCCTCCGTCTCCACACCTTCGGCGGTGACCTCGAGGTTCAGACGACTGCTCATCGTCAGTAGAGCTTCCATGATAGCCTGGGTGCCGGCGTCGTTCTGCTGCGCCTGGACGAAGGACTTGTCGATTTTGATCTTGTCGAACGGAAACCGCCTGAGATAGCTGAGGCTGGAGTAGCCGGTCCCAAAATCGTCCAGGGCAACGCGCACGCCGAGCGCCTTTATCGCGCGCAGGGTGCCAAGCGCCTGTTGCTCGTTGCTGATCAGCACACCTTCCGTGACTTCTATCTCAAGCAGATGCGCCGGCAATCCGGTCCTCGCCAGCACATTGGCCACCAGGTCCGGAAGCGCGCCATCGCGGAACTGGATCGGCGAAACATTGACCGCAATCCTTACCTGCGGATACCAGGTGGCGGCCAGCGTGCAGGCACGCTCCAGAACTGTGCGGCCGAGCTTTACGATCAGGCCACACTCTTCGGCGACGGAGATGAAAACACTTGGCGGCACGAAGCCCCGCACCGGATCGTTCCAACGCGCCAGCACTTCGAAGCCGGTGATTTCCAGGGTATCGCAGGAGAATTGCGGTTGCAGGTAGACGTCCAGTCGGTCTTGCTCCAGCGCCTGCCGCAGATCATGCTCCAGCAACCGGCGTTCTTGCAGGAACGTATCCATCCCGGCGTCGTAGAACCGGTAGATACCACGGCCATCGGCCTTCGCCCGGTACATGGCGATATCGGCGTTCCGCAACAACGTCTTGCTGTCGCCACCATCCGCTGGATACCTGGCAATGCCGATACTGGTCGCGACGTTGAACCGATAGCTGTCGACGTTCATCGGTTTCGCCGCTGCCTCAAGCAGCCTCTCGGCCAGGGTTTCGGCAGCCCCCGGCTGGATACCGCCCACCTGAACGATGGCGAACTCATCTCCTCCCGTGCGGGAAATTGTGTCGGTCGGCCGCGCAATCATGCGCAGGCGCTCGGCAAAATGCACCAGCAACAGGTCACCGGCCTCGTGGCCCATGGTGTCATTGACATTCTTGAAGCCATCGAGGTCCAGGCACAAGACGGCAAAGGTCGTCCCGGTCCGCGCCGCGTGCTCAACTGCTGCATGCAGGCGCTCGTGCATCAACAGGCGATTGGGCAGGCCCGTTAAAGTGTCGTGCTGCGCGAGGTGGCGGATGCGCGCCTCAGCAAGCTTGCGGTCGGTGACGTCGGTGTAGGTAAGCACCATACCGCCGGTGGTGATCGGGTTTCGACGGACCTCGATGATCTTGCCGTCGCCCCGCGCGCTGTCGAAAGCCGTGGGAGCGTTGGGCCATTCCGGATTTTCGGGGGGAATGCACAGTGCGAGGTGATCCTCGATGCGATTGCTTGTCAGACTCAGCGTACCACGCGGCAGGTTCAACAAATCCACCGCGCGGCGATTGACCACGGGCATGCGGCCCTTGGCGTCGAGCATGATGATGCCCTGGCTGATACTGTCCAACGTGACCCTGAGCGCGCGTTTCGATTTAATGCCCCGACGCCGCTGATCGATCCAGAACAGGCCCAGCAACAGCAGAACCGCCGTCGATATGCCACCGGTGATCAGCGTGTTTTTGCGGGATTGCCAGTATTTCTGCAGCACGTCGGCCTCATCGAAGCCGATCATGACGACCAGCGGATAATCATGCAGCCGCCGGAAGCTGACGATGCGATGCGCACCGTCCTTGGATTGCGTCGAGAACGTTCCCTGGGTGCTCGAATGCAACGCCTGCAGGGTCTCCGGATTGGTGATCGTCACTCCGACCGGGCGGTTTGCTAGCGGCCCACGCGCGCGAACGACGCCGTCGAGACCCACCAGCATGATGTAGCCATTGCCAATCTCGAGCTTCTCGTAAAACCGCGACAATTCATCGGCATTCATCGAGACCTGGACAATGCCCGCGAAACTTCCGTCGGCGTTCAGCAGCTTGCGTGTGAACTGAAGCGCCGCCTTTCCGGTGGCGCGGCCGACAACCGGCTTGCTGATGAACAACTCATCTTTGGAGGGATCGAGATGAAAGCGGAAATGCTCGCGGTCGGAGATGTTTATCTGTGGCGGCGCCGGCTTCAGCGTCGCTTCCTGGGTCATCCCATTGGCATCGACCCGCCCGATAAAGAAGGCGAACTTGTCGGCCTTGGCCCGCTTGCTGACCCATTCGTTCAGATCGAACGGGCCTTTGGTTTCAGCATAGGCCGCGCGGGCGCTTAGCAGGATCTGGTCGATGCCCGAAACGATGCGATCGGCGTTTTCATCGAATGCCCGAGCGAGGTTGCTGGTGGTTGCCATCGCGGCCAGTTGCGCACCGCGCTTCTCCTGCTCCAGCGGCATCAGCAAGCTGACCCAGACCAATGTGATGCACACCAGCACGGCCAGGCATTCCGGAAGTACGATCAGGGCGCTGAATGCCTTGCCGTGATGCATGCGCCGACCTTTCAGCTCGGCAACCCAGGTCCGAGGGAATTTCAGCATCCAATGCCCGAGCGATTGCAGACGATCACCGCGCCAGCCTGCGCCTTTCTGTCCGAACGACATGCTAGCCCCTCTCAGGCCGGTCCCAAGCTTGAGCGGCGGCTGATGGGGACAAGAATGACGCGATTATTGATAAGAATAGGTTAACCGCCTGGCCCGCGACAGTTGGTCAATTAATGTCAATAAAATCAACGCTTAATGCGCTCTTAACAGCTCGAAGGCGTTACTTGCAATTACAGAACATCTGGTCCGCTCCGCGCGCTAAGTGAGCCATGCAAGCTTAGACCGATTTAAGGAAAACACTTTATGCAGCAAGTTGTCCGACTGCAGCGCCCGGCCGCTACGGGCCAGGGGATGTCCCTCCCCGCCTCCAGCATGACATTGCTGACACTGCTGGACGAAGCCCGCGACGCTGTGGTGGACGGTGACTTCGTGGAGGCAAGGCTCATCTGCGCCGAAGCCACGGCTCTCTATCAACCGCAGATGGTGCGTGACCGGTCGCTCCTTGAAACCTGCCTTGCGCTGATGGTTCGGGCCAGAGGATTCCAGATGGCCAGCCGGCTGTTGGCGGCAATCTATGGTCAAAAGATCCGCTTTATCGTGCAACCTCGCGCCGATTCTCGCGTCGCCATCAGCCATAGCGATAGCGACGGCGCCCTGTGGGTGTCGGTCAGTGAGGGCTTCCTGGACGAAGCGGCGTCCGTCAATCAGTGGGCAGCGGAGCTGCTGCGCACTCCTCGTCCGAGTTTTCGTCCGCCATCTGCCTAGCAGGGGCACACTTGGTCAGGCCAGCCGCGGGCCGCACTCAACAACGGCGTCGGACATTGCCGCGATTCGAGAAACGAAATCTCGACGCAATGAATGGGCACGATCGATCTCGACGGCCTCGAAATGCAATTCCGTCCCGGCGCGCATCTGCGCGAAGCGACCGAGCTCCGAACTGACCAAGGTGGCAATCTTCGGATATCCGCCTGGCGGCTGGGCGTCACGCAGCAATACGATGGGCGCACCACTTCCAGGCACCTGAATACAGCCGGGAACCAGTCCGTCGGAGATGATGTTGAAGCCCTTGGCATGTTCCAGTGTCGGCCCGGCCAGGCGGTAACCCAATCGGTCCATCTGGTGCGTCGTTCGGTATCCTGCTGACAGGAATAACGCGATGGCGTCCGGGGTAAAGAATTCGAGCTGAGGCCCCAACACAACGTGCAATGGGCCGGTGGGCCTCGACTGCACGGGCAACATCCGCTCCGGCTGCGCTCGAACCCAATCGGCCGTCAGCGGCAGCAGGTCATGTTGCCTGAGCGCGCGGCCCGCAAAGCCGCCGATACCGGACCGGGCATGCGTGGAACGGCTGCCGAGCTGAAGTGAGAGGTCGAACCCGCTGGCAACCGCAATGTAGCCCCAGACAGCGTCTGCAGCGCCTCCGATCTTGAGGATCTGGCCGCGTGTCATGGTCTTGCTGGTCAGTGGCGGAAACGGCACTCCATCGATCGAACAATTGAAATGGCCACCGGTAATGGCGACGCGACACGAGGTTCCGGTGAGCCGGAAACTACCCCCGGCATGTGCGAACTCCAGGGCAGCCGTCTCCGGAGGATTGCCGACGAGAGCGTTGGCCATGGCCAATGCCTCGATGTCCATCGCTCCGCAGCGCGACACCCCGAAGCGCTGCCATCCCTGCCGGCCGGCATCCTGCAGGGTGACGAACGGTGCGGGGTCGAGCGCGAGCAAGCCGGGCGAGGTCATGCGTCGCCTTCCAACATGGCTACCTGGCCGTGGCGCGCGGCCACCCCCTCGAGTTCTGAAAATTCCTCCGGATCGATCGGACGAAAGCGAATACTGTCGCCGGGTTGAAATAGGAATGGCTCCGGCCGGTCAGGCTCGTAGGGACGCACCGGCGTGCGCCCCAGCAGGTGCCAGCCTGTCGGGCTGGGAATGGACGTGATTCCACTCTGCATGCCGCCAATGGCCACACTGCCGGCCGGGACCATGGGGCGTGGATTGGTTCGACGGGGGATGTGCAACTGCTTCGGAAGCCCACCGAGGTTGGGAGCACCGGGATTGAAGCCCACGAGATAGACCAGGTATTCGGCACCTGAATGGGCAGAGATCACCTCGTTGGGACTGAGGTTCAGGGCTGCGGCGACCTCCTCCAGGTCATCCCCGTATCTACCCCCGTAAGCGACAGGGACCGTCCACAGGCGTCCGGCACGGCGGCGCCTGCCCGTCACGCGCTTCAGCAGGTCCTTGACCTGTGCGACCAACGCGCCATAGCTCAGTTCGGCGGGATCGTAGCAGATCAGCAGCGAACGGTAGGCCGGGACCGTCTCGGTCACACCGGCAATTTCGGCGGCAGCGACCAACAGGTCCAGTGCCATCACACGGGCATTCAGGTCTGGATCGATGCTGTTGCCGAATTCCACCGTGACCGCCAAATCGCCGACCGGGAGAAAGCGAGGATAATTGTCAGCATACGACAAACTCATTGAAGCTGAGTACTATGGCCAGCCGCGGCGATCAACGGGATTTGCCCGATGCGCCAACCCGGAAATCTTTCGAAGCGCCATTTGCACCGAGGCCGCAATACTGCGCCGCTGTCCGGTATGATCAAACCCTCGCCGTGTGATACTTGCGGGACAAATACCAGGAAGCTGGAGGATCAACATGGCCATTGAAGGCCGCGCCGATGCAACACCCCGCGCAAGTTCCACATCGGCCGCACCAGCCCCCTCGACGCCATCTGCGACCTTTGCGGCGGAGCCCGCTGCACAAGCCGAACTCCGGGCAGCGATTACCGCAGCCTATCGTCGGCCCGAAGCAGCATGTCTCGCTCCCCTGCTTGAACTGGCCGCTTTGTCGCCCGAACAGGCCGTCCGAGCCAGCAAGACAGCTCGCGTTCTGGTGGAGAGTCTGCGTGGCAAAGCACGCGCGGGCGGCATCGAAGGCCTGATACATGAATACGCGCTGTCTTCCCACGAGGGCGTCGCGCTGATGTGTTTGGCCGAGGCGTTGCTGCGCATTCCGGACAAGGCCACGCGCGATGCCCTGATTCGCGACAAGATCTCGACCGGCGACTGGCGCGCCCATGTCGGCCAGAGTCCGTCGATGTTCGTCAACGCGGCCACATGGGGCCTGGTTATCACTGGCCGGCTCACTGCCACCTCGAGCGAGAGCACCCTGTCATCGTCGCTGAACCGCTTGATCGCTCGCAGCGGTGAACCGATCATACGCAAAGGCGTCGATCTCGCCATACGCTTGTTGGGCGAACAGTTCGTGAGCGGCCGGACGATTGCCGAAGCGCTATCGCATGCGCGCAAGATGGAGGCACTGGGATTCAGCTACTCCTTCGACATGCTCGGCGAAGCTGCGATGACGGCAGAGGATGCGCGGCATTACTTCGAGGCGTATGAGAGCGCGATCCATTCAATTGGCCACGCTTCTGCAGGTCGCGGCGTCTATGACGGGCCGGGAATTTCCATCAAGCTGTCCGCCTTGCACCCCCGCTACAGCCGCCTCAAGCGGGAGCGTGTGCTGGCCGAGTTGCTGCCGCGGCTGACGGCCCTCGCGCAACTCGCCAAGAGCTACGACATCGGTCTGAATATCGACGCCGAAGAAGCCGACCGTCTGGAGCTTTCGCTCGATCTTCTTGAAGCGCTGGTGCTGCACCCGGCATTGTCGGACTGGAACGGCATCGGCTTCGTCATCCAGGCCTACGGCAAGCGCTGCCCGTTCGTCATAGACTGGATCGTCGAACTGGCGAGCCGCGCGAAGCGTCGGATCATGGTACGGCTGGTGAAGGGTGCATACTGGGATACCGAGATCAAGCGCGCACAGGTCGATGGATTGGCCGACTACCCAGTGTTCACCCGCAAGCACCACACGGACGTGTGCTATCTTGCCTGCTCTCGCAAACTGCTGGCTGCACCGGGAGCGATATTTCCTCAATTTGCCACGCACAACGCGCAAACCATCGCCGCCATATTGGAACTGGCTGGACCAGACTTCCATCACGGGCAGTACCAGTTCCAGTGCCTGCACGGAATGGGAGAGCCGCTCTACGAGGAAGTCGTCGGGATCGATAAGCTGGATCGTCCATGCCGCATCTACGCGCCGGTGGGTACGCATGAGACGCTCCTGTCCTACTTGGTCCGCCGCCTGCTGGAGAACGGGGCGAACACCTCGTTCGTCAATCGTGTTGCCGATGAGAGCGTGTCGGTCGATGAATTGATTGCTGATCCAGTGTTCATTGTTCGCTCGACCAATCCGAGGCTTGAACCACATCCGCAAATCACGCTGCCGCGCGACCTGTTTGGCGGCGTTAGGATGAACTCGGCTGGGATTGATCTGTCGGACGAGAACAGCTTGGCTTGTCTGTCCGCCGCAATGGCCGAAAGCGGTCGGATCGGTTGGGCATCCAAGTCGCCGAATGCAGAGGGCGAGCCGAGAGAAGTCGTAAATCCCGCCAACCACCGTGACGTGGTCGGGCAAGTCTGGGAGGCAACACCTTGCGAAGTCTCGCGTGCGGCTGCGGTCGCCGCGGCGGCGCTTCCGGCTTGGGGCGCTACGGACGCCGCACAGCGTGCGAGCATCTTGTGCCGGGCTGCCAATCTTCTGGAAGCACGAATGCCGGCATTGATCGCACTGGTCGTGCGCGAGGCCGGTAAGGCATACGGCGCCGCGATTGCGGAAGTGCGGGAAGCCATAGACTACCTACGCTACTACGCGGCGGAGGCAATACGGGTCATTGGCGACGAGCGCTCCGTCGCGCTTGGCCCGATTGTCTGCATTTCGCCCTGGAACTTTCCGCTCGCAATCTTCACGGGCCAAGTGGCGGCAGCGCTCGCCGCCGGAAACACCGTGCTCGCAAAGCCGGCCGAAGAGACCCCTCTGATTGCCGCTGAGGCAGTTGGACTATTGCATGAAGCAGGCATCCCGGCCGATGTCCTGCAACTGTTGCCAGGAACCGGCCAGATCGGTGCAGCCTTGGTGGCTGATGGCCGGGTACAAGGTGTGGTGTTTACCGGATCAACCTCCGTCGCGCGGTCGATCCAACGGCAGCTCGCCCAACGCCTGTCCCCGACCGGCCAGCCAATCCCCTTGATTGCGGAAACAGGCGGGCAGAACGCGCTTGTGGTGGATTCATCGGCTCTTGCCGAGCAGGTTGTCGGTGATGTGATTGCCTCGGCGTTCGACTCCGCAGGCCAACGCTGTTCCGCGCTCCGAATTCTGTGTCTTCAAGAGGAAGTGGCCGATCACATCCTGGCAATGCTGAGAGGAGCCTTGGCCGAACTGGAGGTCGGCAACCCGCAACGGTTGGATGTCGATGTCGGGCCGGTCATTTCCGCCGAGGCACGGGACAGAATTCTCCAGCACATCGAGACAATGCGGGCGCGTGGCCACAGCGTTGAAGAACTTCCGCTGGCGGACACCACCAGCCATGGCACCTTCGTTTCCCCGACGATTATTCAGATCGCGCGGATCGCGGACGTCGAGCAGGAAGTATTCGGGCCGGTTCTGCACGTGCTGCGATACCCGCGGGATGGGCTGGATCGCTTGATCGAACAAATCAACCAGTCGGGCTACGGCCTCACTTTTGGCCTGCATACCCGCATCGACGAGACGATTGCCCGGGTGCTGGAGCGGATAGAGGCCGGCAATATCTATGTAAACCGCAACATCATCGGCGCAGTTGTCGGTGTGCAGCCATTCGGCGGGCGTCGCATGTCCGGAACTGGGCCAAAAGCAGGTGGGCCACTTTACATCAGCCGGCTGCTTCGCCGACGAGCAAAGGACGGCGTGAGCGGTTTCGAATCCTCCGGGAAAGCGCTGTCCACGGCCCGTGCCTATTCCGATTGGCTGCATCTGCAGGGCTACGACGCAGAAGCGGGACGTTGCACCAGCTACCTTCATCGCTCGCCGCTTGGAGTATCCGTGGAACTGCCGGGTCCCGCAGGTGAGCGCAACGTGTACACGTTGCAGCCCCGAGGCCGGGTTGCGGCGCTTGCTCAGACGTTGACAGGATTGCTCGTTCAGCTGGGAGCGATCTTCGCTGCCGGAAATCAAGCCGTCGTCGAGGCTGGCATCTGGTCCCGCTGCAACTCCATCGAACTCCCCAGGGAAGTGCTGGCTCGGATCGACATTGTGCACTCGATAGACGACGCTGAGGAGATCGATGCCGTTTTATTCCAAGGGGACGAAGCCACACTCGGCGCGCTGAACACCCGGATCGCGGCGCGTCAGGGAGCGATCGTCCAGGTGCAGTCGTTGACGCCGGCCGCTGCAGCATCCGGGGAAGAATACGACCTGACACGCTTGCTGGAGGAGTGTTCAATCTCAACGAATACCGCCGCTGCCGGCGGCAACGCGAGCCTCATGTCCATAGGGTGACACTGCGCCTGCATCGAGTGGGGTGGAGATCCGGCTGGTTATCGTGCCACAGCAGCCTGCGCAGCAGGATTGCCAGGACGTAATATCCTGATCATCGGCTGTTCAACCAGCCGGCTGAAGGCGATCCCTGCGGCAACCGCCAAGATGACGATCACAAGGAAGGTCGCTTCGAGCTGCAACGGAACAAAGCGCCGGATGATCAGAACACTCTGCTGGGCCAGCATAATGGCGACCACGTGCAGCAGGTAAATGGAATAGGAAGCGGCCCCAAGTGCCACCAGCGGCGCAGGAACTCTCAGCTGGCCCGCCTTTTCAGTGCTGACCAGGCCATACAGGGTGAGCGCTGCGCCGAGTGCGTATCCAAACAGCATCGGCGGCCATTCGGGTCTCCGCTCCATGCCCAGCCATTCCAGAGCTCCGGTTCCGAAGAAGAGCACGACACCGGCAACGAGTGCCGCTCGGCCGCCACGGGCATCCGCCTTCAATACAAGATGTGCGACAGCCATTCCGAAGAAAAACTCTACGTTGAAGATCCGGAACAGTACTTCGCCTGCCGCTCCGCTGAAATACGGGGCGCCGGTAACCCAGGCGAAGGCGATATTCCAGATGATGATGCAAAGCCACATGCCCAGCGATGCGAACCCCAGCGGACGGCTGATGAACAGGGTGGCAAAGAGCGCGTAGAACAGGACCTCATGCTTCAGTGACCAGGCCACATTGAGGATGGGAATTTCCGCGACTGGCAGCAACGTTGCGCTGGTCAGGATGCGGACGAAGTCTTGTTCCGAGCGATCTTGCGTGGGGCTGAAGGCAAGTATGATTCCGAACCCGGCAAGCACGACCCAGTAGGTCGGAAAAATACGGATGCATCGCTTGATGCAGTAGCTTACAACCCGGTCCGGCCTTCCGATTTCGTCGTGATGGATGAAGTAGATGATGAAGCCACTCAAGACGAAGAAGAAGTCGACCCCGGCATGGGTAAACACAAACAATCCCCCAAACGGAAGCCGGCCGAAATACTTCGGATCCGGAGAGCAAGGCCGAGGCATGACCGAGGACGACCAAGAGCGCTGCAATGCCGCGACCGGCTTCGACCCCAAGCAGCTTCGTTTCATATCGTGCCAAGGCATCTCCATCTCAGGTCTGTGCAACATTCCATCATCGCTTGCGAAGTCCGTCGACGAAGACGTCGACCAATCGGAGGACATTGTCTTGCCAGCCGGGCTTTTCGTGCGTGTAACACATGCCTACGAGGGCACGAAGCAGGTCTTCGGGACTGACGTCGTCACGGATCTCGCCGGCGGCGACCGCTCGCGCCATCAATTGTCCAACAGCTTCGGTCAAGCGACTGAGCGAATAGGCGGTAAGGTCCGTCGATCCATGCGCCACCACCGCAAGCGCTGCCGACATGCCCTTCTTGGTGGCGACGAACTCGACATTCGCGTGCAGCCACCTGCGTAGCGCCGCAATCGGATCTGTCTCCGTTTTGAGGTGGTCAGCAAGGTCCGCAAGCTGCTCCACCTCGCGCCGATACACCGCCTCGAACAAGGCCTCACGGGTCGGGAAATGTCGATACAGTGTTCCGATCCCGACGCCCGCATGACGCGCGACGGCCTCAAGGCTCCGGTCGGCGCCGCCGGCACTGAAGACAATCTTTGCAGCCTCAAGCACGCGCTCGCGATTGCGAATGGAATCTGCACGCGGGCGTCTTGTGGTTTTCTCGAGAGAACCGAAGATCTGGACCATTCGGCACGGCGCCTCTTGATAAACGGAGGCCCCCTCCGTATTATGTGGTGACGGTGATTGGGGGAGATTCGACACGTCCCCGTCTAACCGGCGGCCGTTGTCTGGCCGCCACGCACTTTACAACAGCTGTGATCGGAATGCTGCATGGCCCTGTCAATCACTCTCACCGTGAACGGTGTGGAGCGGACGTTGGAGGTGGAGGACCCTCGGGTCACTCTCCTCGATCTGCTTCGCGAACGCCTTGACCTGACCGGAACCAAGAAAGGGTGCGACCGCGGGCAATGCGGGGCGTGCACGGTGCTCATCGACGGTCGCCGAAGCAACGCTTGCCTGGCGCTTGCCATCAGCCATGATGGGTCAGACATCCTGACCATCGAAGGCGTGGCCTCCGGCAGCAACCTTCACCCCGTTCAGGCCGCGTTCATCGCTCATGACGGCCTGCAGTGCGGGTTCTGCACGCCAGGGCAGATCATGAGCGCAATCGGCTTGCTCCAGGAAGGCCAGGCGGGAGACGACCCTGAGCGCGTGCGCGAAGGCATGAGCGGAAATCTTTGTCGATGCGGCGCCTATGCCGGAATCACGGAAGCAGTGCTGGATGCACACAAAGTTCTGGCCGAGGCCGAGCGGAAGCAAGTGGCATGAACCTCTTCGAATACATCAGGCCCACCACGATCTCCGAAGCCGTCGCGGCCGCCTCGGAACCGGGCGCCGCCTACCTTGCCGCCGGGACCAATCTTGTCGACTTGATGAAGGGCGGGGTTGTTCACCCGAGCCGCCTTGTCGACGTGAGTCGCCTTCCCGGTCTGGATCTGATCGAAACTCTTCCCGATGGCGGTGTGCGGATAGGAGCCCTCGTTCGGAACGCCGATCTGGCGCACGACGCCATCTTCGCGCGCCGCTTTCCAGCGGTCGCCGAGGCGCTTCTCGCCGGCGCATCGGCGCAGCTGCGCAATGCCGCGACTGTTGGTGGAAACCTGCTGCAACGGACGCGATGTGCGTATTTTTACGACGTTGCAAGCACATGCAACAAGCGGACCCCCGGTGCCGGCTGCGATGCGCAGGGCGGCGACACCCGCCTGCAGGCGGTGCTGGGGTGGAGTGGAAGTTGCATCGCCACGCATCCATCAGATTTCTGCGTGCCGCTTGTCGCTCTTGACGCAGTGGTCGAGGTCGAAGGCAAAGCGGGGCGGCGTGAAATTCCGCTTGAGAGCTTCCACCGTCTGCCGGGGGATTCACCCGAACGCGAAAGCATGCTCGAGCCAGGCGAGTTGATCACCGCCGTTCGACTGCCGTCGCAGGCCGCGGAATTCGCAGCGCATGCCCGTTATCTGAAAGTGCGCGAGCGTACGTCTTACGCGTTCGCGGTGGTGTCGGCGGCCACGGCGATGCGCCTCCATGACGGAACAATCAGCGAGGCGCGGATCGCGCTCGGGGGCGTGGCGGCGAAGCCATGGCGTGCACGCGCCGCGGAGGATAGCCTGGCCGGCGCACGTCCGGATGAAACCGCATTCAGGCAGGCCGCGATGTATGCGCTGGCTGATGCAGAACCAGTCGGCGACAACGGCTTCAAGATTGAACTGGCGCGCCGGATTATCGTACGCGCTCTCGCAGCAGCCGCGACCGGAACACCGGAACGCGTGCCTGCACTACCGGGATCGCCATTTGCTGCAGCAGGAGTTGTTCTCCATGCCTGATGTTTCTTTGACTCAGCTTCCATCGCGGGCGCGGCAGGGTTCCAGCATCGGTCAGCCGCTGACCCGGCAAGACGGCGTCCTGAAGGTAACGGGAAAGGCCCGCTACGCTGCGGATGCGCGCCCGCCAGGGATGCTATATGCGGTCCTTGCGGTGAGCAGCATTGCCCGGGGCCGCGTCAGCAATCTGGATATCACGGCTGCGAAATCGCACCCCGGAGTTGTCGAGGTCATGACGACCGAAAACAAGCCCGCGCTTGCGCAGGATGCCGATGCAAAGCTGCATCCATTCATGTTCCGCCTCGATCTCCTGCAAAACAACCTGGTGCGTTATGCGAACCAACCTATCGGCGTGGTCATTGCCGATACGCTCGAAGCGGCAACCGAAGGAGCGGCTCTGTTGGCGCCCCGATACACGACCGAACCGGCGCGGGTCGATCTCGACTCCGGCGACAGCTTCATCCCGCCAGGTGTGGGTGTGGGGAATCCGGCAGTCGTAGAAAAAGGTGACGTCGAGGCGGGCCTGGCTGCGGCGTCCATGCAGATCGACGCGACGTACGAGACCCCCGCACAATATCACAACGCCATGGAGCCGCACGCCATCGTAGCGGCCTGGGACGGCGATGCTCTTTCAATCGACACGCCCAGCCAGGGCTTGGCCATGGCGCGGGAGCGAATTGCCGGGCTGTTCGGGATAGATCCGCAAAACATCATTATCCGTAGCCCATTTCTCGGCGGTGGCTTCGGTTCCAAGGGGCTGGTGTCTGGTCCACAGGTCCTGGGCATCATGGCCGCGCGCCTCGTCGGCCGACCGGTCAAGCTGGTGCTCCGCCGGGAACAGATGTTCGGACCTGTCGGGCACCGCGCGCCTACCCGACAGAGATTGCGCATCGGGACAGACGGCCAGGGGATGCTGACGGCGCTCGATCATCGTGCGAAGATGGCTTCAAGCACGTTCGATGACTTCTTCGAGCCCTCTGCCGATGCGTCGCATACGCTGTATCCAAGTCCGGCGATCGCCACGTCGCACGAGGCTGTGCGGCTCGACACCGGGACACCGCTGTTCATGCGCGCGCCCGGCGAGGCGAGCGGGAACGTCGCGTTGGAGAGTGCCATCGACGAGATGGCGCAAGCTTGCGGGATGGACCCGTTGGCGTTTCGCCTGAAGAATTACGCGGAGGTGGAGCCGATCTCCGGCAAGCCGTTCTCGTCCAAGGCGCTGCGGGAATGCTATTCGGCCGGCGCCGATCGCTTCGGCTGGTCGTCGCGACCCATTGCGCCGAGGCAGATGCGCGATGAAGCCGGGATGCTCATTGGTTGGGGGGTAGGAACAGCGACCTTCCCAGCGTTGATGTTCCAGGCACAGGCCAGGGCAGTCCTGCGGAGCGATGGCACCGGGGTGGTCGAGACCGGGGCACACGACATGGGACAGGGCGCCTGGACGGCGCTGGCGCAGATCGCGGCCGACGGATTGGGTCTCGATCTCGACCAGGTCGAGTTCAGGTCAGGAACATCCGATCTGCCGGACGCGGGCATCGCCGGGGGCTCCGCCCACACCGCGACTGCCGGCATGGCGATCGACGCCGCCGGCGGTGCCGTCATCGCCAAACTGGCAGACCTTGCCATGTCCGACGAGCGCTCACCCCTGTTCGGCGCCGGAAATGCGGGTGTCCTGGCGCGGGACGGCAGGTTGTCACGGCGCGACGACGCGGGCCGCAGTGAAAGCTATGCCGACATACTGGTCCGTGCAGGCCTCAAGGAGGTCGAAGGGCATGGCACCAGCGGAAGTGACCCTGCGGCCCAAGCGGCATACGCCATGCACGCGCATGGAGCGGTATTCGCAGAGGTGAAGGTCGATCCCGATCTGGGACAAGTTCGCGTCACCCGGTTGGTCGGGGCCTTTGCGGCCGGCACCATCATCAACCCGCGCTTGGTGCGCAGCCAATATTATGGCGGGATGATCTGGGGCGTGTCGTTTGCCCTGCACGAACGGGCGGTCATGGACCGGCGCTCTGGCCGCATCATGAACGCAAACCTCGGCGAGTACCACGTGCCCGTAAACGCCGACATCCCGTCGCTTGAAGCAATCCTGGTGGAGGAGCGGGATCCCCACGTCAACGCACTCGGAATCAAGGGTGTTGGTGAAATTGGAATAACCGGGACGGCAGGAGCAATCGCAAACGCCGTGTGGCACGCGACGGGGATCCGGGTTCGTCAGTTTCCGATTTCACTGGAGCGCCTGCTGTGATCTAGGTTCTGTTCTGCAGCGACCGCCTTCGGCTTGGACGGAGGCGCGTCGAATGGAAAAGGACAGAATGTCGCAACAGGGCGTCATCGGGTTGATCGGTGGGATGAGTTGGGAGAGCTCGGCCGAGTACTACCGGATCATCAACGAAACCGTGCGGAGTAGACTGGGCGGCTTGCATTCGGCCCGATGCCTGATGTGGTCTTTCGACTTCCGCGAGATCGAAGCGCTGCAACATGCTGGCCGGTGGGACGATGCTGCCGCGTTGATGATCGACGCGGCGCGGCGGCTGGAGCGCGGCGGGGCCGATTTCTTTCTGATCTGCACCAACACCATGCACAGGATGGCGGATCAGGTTCAGGCAAGTGTCGGCATTCCGTTGTTGCACATCGCCGATCCCACCGCGACGCGCATCATGGCGGCTGGCATCAGGCGTGTCGGCCTTCTCGGCACCGGCTTCACGATGGAGCAGGAGTTCTACAAGGGGCGGCTGAGCGCCAGGTTCGGCCTGGAAGTAATCGTGCCTGGTGATGATGATCGTACCGTGGTGCATCGGGTCATCTATGACGAGCTGGTGCAGGGACGGGTGGTGCAGGATTCACGCGACGCCTACAGGGCAGTCATCGATCGCCTCGTCCAGCGGGGAGCCGAGGCGGTGATCCTCGGCTGCACCGAAATCATGCTTCTGGTGAAGCCGGAGGACAGCTCGGTCCCGTTATTCGACACGACGAGGATTCATGCCGAAGCTGCGGTCGAGTGGGCCTTATCCGGCCACCGCCACGAACACGGCTTGGAAGGCCAATCGACTAGATTCCGCTGAACCAGTTGAAGCCCAGTTTTTCCCAGTATCCCGGCGCGTAGGTGTTGGTAGACCTCGATGGCCGTGATCCATTTCGGGTTCTTGAACCCGAGCTTCGTGGACGTCCGCAGGCGCAGGGGGAAACCGAAGGGCGCCGCAAGCGGCTCGCCTGCATATCCTGTTGCGAGCAATGTCTGCGGATGCAGCGCGGTCGCCATGTCGATGCTGCTGGGGTAATCGTCCGCCGTTTTGAAGGTGACGTATTTTGCGCGGGTGTCGGCGCCCACGCGCTCAAGGAACGTCCGCAAGGTCGGACCGGACCACTGGCCGATGTAGTCCCAGCCCTCGACGCAGATGTGCCGGATGATCTCGTCCTGTTGGGGAAGGGTTGCGAACTGCGACGCTGTCCAGGGCGCTTTGTTCTCGATGCGGCCTGCAAGCTCCAGCCTCCAGGTCTCACCATCGACGGGCTTGAGATCCTCGATGTCGAAATACGCGTTGAACTTCGGTGGCTTCAGGACCATCGATTTCGGATAAGTGGGCGCCATTTTGTTCGGATCGAAGATCAGCGCCTGTACTCGGTCGTTGAAGGCTGATATCTCTCTCAATGCGCCTTCCACCGACTCGGGTGTGCTCATATCGCAGCCGGTCAGCATCGTCAGCGCACCTAGCGACAGACCGCCTCGAAGGAAACCGCGGCGTTCGATCGAGCGGACCAGAGAGCGGTGGTCGTCGAGGGTGACCGGGCTGGACGGTTCCGCTGGTCGGAAGATCGATCTCATCGGGTGCTGCTTTTTCCGGCTGTGGATGTCGGCACCAAGCGGGGGCCGCCCGTCAACATGGCCCAGAGCGTGCTGGGAACAAGCAGCGACAAGGCTACGTGGACGACCAGAAAGCCGACGATGACCGCCATGCCGATGAAGTGGATCAACCGCGCATTTTGGAAGCCACCGAGCAGATCGACCAGGCCGGCGAACTGGATTGGCTTCCAGATGGCCAATCCGCTGACCACCTGTGAGATGCCAGCGGCGATCACCACGATGTACAGAATTTTCTGCACGGCGTTGTACTGCGTCAGGTCTTCATGCGCGATACGAAAGTGCAACGTGTCGTTCACCGTCTGCACGACGTCCGCTAGCCTGATGGGGAACAGGCGTGCAAGGAAGCGGCCCGTCAGCACGCCATAGAGCAGATAGAGCAGGCCGTTGACTGCGAGCAACCACATGCCCGCAAAATGCCAAAGCAGGCTTTCGGCTGCCCAGCTGCCGATGCGGTATTGAGCGAAGTAGAAACCCTTGATGATGACCGCGTCGTTGTAGATGCCCCAGCCCGATCCGATCATGACGATCATCGCGACGGCGTTGGTCCAGTGCATGATGCGGACTGGAAGAGGATGAAGCCGGCCGGCCGGGGCCGCCGCGTTGCTAGCGGTCACTGCGGCGCTCCTGTCCTAGTGAGATGGCTTGGCGAGCCCGACATGAATGATGCTGTCAGGTGGAAGCGGCGTTGCACTGGTCGGGTCGAACGTTTTGAATCCAGCGAGTTCTTCCGGGGAGATACCGATGATTTCCACGGCCTCGCCCAGCAGAACCATGGCGTCGATCGGCACCGCGATCGGTCGGCGAAGAAAGCCGAACCAGCCACCATAATTTACGACGAACTCGATGCCGCCGTCCGGGCGACGCACGACGGCAAAAACCCGTCCAAGCACCGGCTGCCGTTCGATCGGGCGCAGCACTTCGCGTTGCAGAAGGTCGCCGACCCGCACCGGCTGCGGGAAGCGCATGGCGGCCGCCGCGGCGAGGCTCATGCCTGGAGGTACTGGGCGCTGGGCGTGGGCGCCCGGCGCGAAGACGAGCAAGGCGGCAGGGATGAGGCAGCGGATCAACACCGGATGCAACCCCTCCATCGGACGTGTGGGCTGACCAACTCGCGCCGGAGTTCCCGTGCGCTGGCGGGTGCCAGAATGCCGGGATGCACGATGCATTGCAATTTGGATGGATCCGCTGGGTCCTGGAAAGCTGGGCTCATGGATGTGAGTCTCGTCCCACTGAATAACGTTACATGGCGCGAGGCCCTGCTTCGCGCGGCATGTGCGTCCATGAGACTGCCGTCGATCATCGAGGTGAGCGGAGTTTGGACAAAGCGAAAGCCCCAACGTTTCCGCTGGGGCTTTGGGTATGCGAATTGATTTGGTTGCGGGGATAGGATTTGAACCTATGACCTTCAGGTTATGAGCCTGACGAGCTACCGGGCTGCTCCACCCCGCGTGGGTGATTGGTATGGGGTGTTGTTTGCATGGATTGGAAGACCTGGCGGCGACCTACTCTCCCGTGCCTTGAGACACAGTACCATGGGCGCTGGGGGTTTTCACGGCCGAGTTCGGGATGGGATCGGGTGCGGTCTCCCCGCCAAAGCCACCAGGTCGTCCAATGCATGCAAGCGCGATCGGGGTTGTGGCCGATCGTCGCGCGAACCCGCGTTCTGGCGGGTTTGCGGGCCCCATGGATCATGGGCGCAAGGCAGGTTCTGGTGGGTGTGCATGTGCGCGGTGTTGGCGTTGTGCGCGGCGGTGATCCTGTGTGTGGATGACTGCTGTGCATGGTGACGTGGGTGTTGCCATCCACGTGCTTGTTGATATCGAGCCGATCGGGCGATTAGGACCAGTTAGCTGCGAGCGTTACCGCCCTTCCACACCTGGCCTATCGACGTGATGGTCTATCACGGCCCTCAGGGAGACCTGGTTTTGAGGTGAGTTTCCCGCTTAGATGCTTTCAGCGGTTATCCCGTCCGCACTTAGCTACCCGGCGGTGCCGCTGGCGCGACAACCGGTTCACCAGAGGTACGTCCATCCCGGTCCTCTCGTACTAGGGACAGCTCCTCTCAAGTCTCCTTCACCCACGGCAGATAGGGACCGAACTGTCTCACGACGTTCTAAACCCAGCTCACGTACCACTTTAATCGGCGAACAGCCGAACCCTTGGGACCTGCTCCAGCCCCAGGATGTGATGAGCCGACATCGAGGTGCCAAACCTCCCCGTCGATGTGGACTCTTGGGGGAGATCAGCCTGTTATCCCTAGAGTACCTTTTATCCGTTGAGCGATGGCCCTTCCACGCGGGACCACCGGATCACTATGGCCGACTTTCGTCTCTGCTCGAGCTGTCACTCTCGCAGTCAGGCGGGCTTATGCCATTGCACTCAACAGCCGATGTCCGACCGGCTTGAGCCCACCATCGCGCGCCTCCGTTACTATTTGGGAGGCGACCGCCCCAGTCAAACTGCCCACCATGCAGGGTCCCGGATCGGGATGACCGATCGCTGTTAGACATCAGAAGAGTTCAGGGTGGTATTTCAAGGTTGGCTCCACACAAGCTAGCGCCCATGCTTCAAAGCCTCCCACCTATCCTACACAGCACTCTCCTAATGCCACTGCAAAGCTGCAGTAAAGGTTCATAGGGTCTTTCCGTCTGACCGCGGGTACCCCGCATCTTCACGGGGAATTCAATTTCGCTGAGCCGATGCTGGAGACAGTGGGGAAGTCGTTACGCCATTCGTGCAGGTCGGAACTTACCCGACAAGGAATTTCGCTACCTTAGGACCGTTATAGTTACGGCCGCCGTTTACCGGGGCTTCAATTCAGTGCTTGCACACCTCCTCTTAACCTTCCGGCACCGGGCAGGCGTCAGACCGTATACGTCGTCTCTCGACTTCGCACAGCCCTGTGTTTTTACTAAACAGTCGCTACCCCCTGCTCTGTGCCACCCGCCACTGGTTGCCCAATGACGGGTCTCGCTTATCCCGAAGTTACGCGAGCAATTTGCCTAGTTCCTTCAGCATCGTTCTCTCAAGCGCCTTGGTATACTCTACCAGTCCACCTGTGTCGGTTTAGGGTACGGTCTATATGCCAGAGCTATTTCCTGGAATGCTCCAAAAGCCAGATCAATCCGATAAGACCCGACAACATTTCGCATTCGTCACTTCTGGCAGGCCCGGGAATATTCACCTGGTTCCCATCGACTACGGCTTTCGCCCTCGCCTTAGGGGCCGGCTAACCCTGCGCGGATTAACCTTGCGCAGGAACCCTTGGACTTTCGGCGACAGAGTTTCTCACTCTGTTTGTCGCTACTCATGTCAGCATTCGCACTTCCGATACCTCCAGCACCCCTCACGGGTATCCCTTCACAGGCCTACGGAACGCTCCGCTACCGCGTACAGATGCTACACCTGTAAACCCACAGCTTCGGTAAATGGCTTGAGCCCCGTTACATCTTCGGCGCAGGGTTTCTATTAGACCAGTGAGCTATTACGCTTTCTTTAAAGGATGGCTGCTTCTAAGCCAACCTCCTGGTTGTTTTGGAATCCCCACATCCTTTCCCACTTAGCCATTATTTGGGGACCTTAGCTGGTGGTCTGGGCTGTTTCCCTCTCGACGACGGACCTTAGCACCCGCCGTCTGTCTGCCGGACTATACTCCCGGGTATTCGGAGTTTGGTTAGGTTTGGTAAGTCTTTGGGACCCCCTAGCCCATCCAGTGCTCTACCCCCCGGGGTAAACACCCGACGATCTACCTCAATAGATTTCGCGGAGAACCAGCTATCTCCGAGTTTGATTGGCCTTTCACCCCTAGCCACAGCTCATCCCCGACTTTTTCAACAGGCGTGGGTTCGGCCCTCCAGTGGGTGTTACCCCACCTTCAGCCTGGCCATGGCTAGATCACTCGGTTTCGGGTCTTCTGCCCGCAACTGAACGCCCTATTCAGACTCGCTTTCGCTGCGCCTACACCTAACGGCTTAAGCTTGCCGCGAACAGAAACTCGCTGACCCATTATACAAAAGGTACGCCGTCACTCCAAAAGGAGCTCCGACTGCTTGTAGGCATTCGGTTTCAGGTCTCTTTCACTCCCCTCGTCGGGGTGCTTTTCACCTTTCCCTCACGGTACTTGTTCACTATCGGTCACCAGGGAGTATTTAGGCTTGGAGGGTGGTCCCCCCATGTTCAGACAGGATTTCACGTGTCCCGCCTTACTCAAGGATCCACGCAACACTATCGCATACGGGGCTATCACCCATATTGCCGGACTTTCCAGATCCGTTCTGCTTCATTTACGAAGACCACTGGCCTGTTCCGCGTTCGCTCGCCACTACTAGCGGAATCTCTGTTGATGTCTTTTCCTCCAGGGTACTGAGATGTTTCAGTTCCCCGGGTTTGCCTCGTTCACCTATGTATTCAGTGAACGATACCCCTTGCGGGGTGGGTTGCCCCATTCGGATATCCACGGATCAACGCCTGCTCGCGGCTCCCCATGGCTTTTCGCAGCGTGCCACGTCCTTCATCGCCTCCTGGTGCCAAGGCATCCACCGAATGCCCTTATTGCGCTCGAGACCACGGTTAAACGTTGCCGCCTAACCAACCATGCACAGGAGCCATCCACACCTTTTCAAATGGATATCACCCGCACATCGCACACACCCTCGATGCACATACACAAAGGTAAAACAACCGCCATCACGAGCGGCCGTCCTACCAAAACGCCTCTGAACGTAGCTGCCCTCGATTGCTTGGCAGCCAACTCTCACGAGCCGCTTACCGGTCAGACCATCGCAATCCCCAACAGCTTCCTTGCAGAAACCATCGAGCGGAGCCCGTCCTGCAACGGACCCCAAAAGACGCGCCCAGAGACGCACCAGAACCTGATTTACAGGTAGAAAGAGCCCACCCGCCGAAGCAGGTGCCAACGACACCACGGCACCAGACCTCCCAGGGGGGAGTGACCGGAACAGTGACATCGAAACTTTGAACTTCTCTGCGACATACGCGCGCCGCCTTGCGGCGTCGCGGCAAAGCCCGTTCTACCAGGGCTTTGCATAGCGGTACAATGGTTCAGGACGAGCGCCTTGCCTTCCAACAAGCCGCGGCTCCGCTCTCGGTGTCCAAGCGGACACCTGCCGCTCGGAGGTTGCCGCGCCTTGCGCGTCTGGCGCGCTTGGTGGAGGCGATCGGGTTCCAACTCGACGACCCCCTGCTTGCAAAGCAAGGCTCCTCCCAGCTGAGCTACGCCCCCAACGGCGCCCTCTCGGGCGCCGCCAAACCACGTTCTACCAGTGGTTTGGATGCGGGACCAAGCCAGGTGACGAACTGCTCGCGCGGAGCGCATCGCCGGAGCAAAGCAAGTGGGCTCCGCTCTCGATGCCCAAGCGGGCATCTGCCGCTCTGAGTTGCCGCGCTGCGCGCGCTCGGGCCAGGGAGGATTTGAACCTCCGACCCCACGCTTATCAAGCGTGTGCTCTAA
>CAWFVP010000008.1:0-180407 GCA_963819305.1 uncultured Alphaproteobacteria bacterium | reverse complement strand
CGCGGCCCTCGCCTGCGTCGACCTGCTGGTGGCGATGGGCCTGAAGGCCGGAGAACGTCACGCTCACCGACATCAAGGGCGTGGTCCATGCCGGCCGCGAGGGACCTGGACGACCGCATGGCGCCGCTATGCCCGCGCGACCGACGCCCGCACGCTGGCCGACGTGCTGGACGGGGCCGACATCTTCCTCGGCCTGTCGGCGCCGCGCGTGCTGAAGGCCGAGTGGCTGCCGATGCTGGCGCCCAGGCCGCTGATCCTGGCGCTGGCCAATCCCGAGCCGGAAATCCTGCCCGAGGCGGTGCGCGCGGCGCGGCCGGACGCCATCATGGCCACCGGGCGCAGCGACTACCCGAACCAGGTCAACAACGTGCTGTGCTTCCCGTTCATCTTCCGCGGCGCGCTGGATGTCGGCGCCACCACCATCAACGAGGAGATGAAGCTGGCCGCCGTCGAGGCGATCGCCGAGCTGGCGCGGGTCGAGGCCAGCGAGGTGGTCGCCGCCGCCTATGGCGGTGCGGCGCCGGTGTTCGGCCCCGAATACATCATCCCCAAGCCGTTCGATCCGCGGCTGATCCTGCAGATCGCCCCGGCGGTCGCGCGCGCCGCGATGGCGACGCGGCGTGGCGCGGCGGCCGATCGACGGATTTCGCCGCCTACCGGCGCGAGCTGGAGCGCTTCGTGTTCCGCTCCGGCCAGCTGATGCGCCCGGTGTTCGAGGCCGCGAAGGCGCAGCCCGGCCCGCATCGTCTATGCCGAGGGCGAGGACGAGCGGGTGCTGCGCGCGGTGCAGACGCTGGTCGACGACGGCATCGCCCAGCCGATCCTGATCGGCCGCCGCGACGGTGATCGCGCGAGCGGGTGCGCGAGATGGGCCTGCGCATGGACCTGCGACGAGACGCGTGCAGGTGCTCGACCCCGCCAGCGACGACGACGTGTTCGCGCCGCTGCTGGCCGAGTACCAGCGGCTGGTCGGCCGCCGCGGCGTGCCGCCGGACGCGGCGGCCCGGCGGCTGCGCACCCGCACCGACCGGTCGCGGCGGCGATGCTGCTGCACGCCGGGCCGGGTCGATGCGGCGATCTGCGGCGGCAGCGGCGACTGGTGGCGGCACATGGAATACGTGCTGCCGATCATCCCGCGCCGCCCGGAGTGTCAGCGCGGATCTACGCGCTGTCCTGCCTGATCCTGCAGGCCGGCGCGCTGTTCATCTGCGACACCCACATGAACGTCGACCCGACCGCCGAGCAGATCGCCGAGATGACGCGTGCTGGCCGCCGAGGCGGTGCGCGGCTTCGGCATCGTCCCGAAGGCGGCGCTGCTGTCGCATTCCAACTTCGGCGCCAGCAACTCGCCCAGCGCCGCGCAAGATGCGCACGGCGCTGGCGCTGATGCGCGCACGCGCGCCGGAGCTCGAGATCGACGGCGAGATGCACGCCGACGCCGCGCTCAGTCGAGGCCATCCGCGACCGCGCGGTGCCCGACAGCCGGCTGCACGGCACCGCCAACCTGCTGATCATGCCCGGCCTCGATGCCGCCAACATCGCCTTCAACCTGCTGAAGGCGGCGGCCGACGGCCTGCCGGTGGGGCCGATGCTGCTGGGCATGTCGCAAGCCGATCCACGTCGTGGTGCCAGAGCGTCGACCGCGCGCGGCATCGTCAACATCAGCGCGGTCGCGGCGCTGGCAGGCGCACGCCGCTGCGCCGCGCCGGCGGACTAGCATCGATGCTGTTCCTGCTGCTCGGCGCTGGTCGCGCTGCTGCGTGCTGATGGCGGCGCTCGGCATGTTCTCCGCGCGCGCAGGTCACCACCATCAAGTCGTTCGGCATCTGGGTGGTGGCGCATCGGCGGGCTGCTGCTGGCGGCGCTGCTGTTCCTGACCGGGCGCGGCGGCACCGCCATCGCCGCCCTGGTCATGCTCGGCCCGCTGGTCTGGAGCTGGATGCAAGTCGAAGCGCGGCCCGGCCGGCCCGCGAGCCGCGGCCGGCTCCGGCCGGCGCGGCGCCAGCCGGCGCGGCGGCATGACGCGCGACGAGGCCTATGCAGTGCTCGGGCTGCAGCCCGGCGCCGAGCGAGGCCGACATCCGCGCCGCGCATCTCCGGCTGATGCGCGCCGCGCACCCCGATCAGCGGCGGCTCCGACTGGCTGGCCGCGCGCATCAACCAGGCCCGCGACATCCTGCTGGGGTGACGCAACTCCTGCGGATTACTCCCGCGGCGTACATGCGTGGCATCACGGGCGCTGGCCGCTTGCCGGTGCAGGGCAGCGCCTGCGCCTGCTTCCTGGCGCTTGTCGCGCCCGGCATGGGCATGCGCACCTAGCGGCAACGCGATCAGAACGAGGATAGAGCATCCGTGATCAAGCCGCTGCGCAAGGCCGTGCTGCCGGTCGCCGGCCTTGGGCACGCGCTTCCTGCCGGCCACCAAGGCGATGGCCAAGGAAATGCTGCCGGTCGTCGACAAGCCGCTGATCCAATACGCGGTCGAGGAGGCGCGGGCCGCCGGGATCGAGCAGTTCTGCATGGTCACCGGCCGCGGCAAGACCGCGCTCGTCGAGCATTTCGACATCGCCTTCGAGCTGGAAGCGACGCTGCAGGAGCGCGGCAAGGATGCCGAGCTGGAGCAGCTGCGCGACTGCGCAGCTGCCGCCCGGCTCGATCGCCACGGTGCGCCAGCAGGAGCCGCTGGGCCTCGGCCACGCCATCTGGTGCGCCCGCGCGTTCATCGGCGACGACCCGTTCGCGATCCTGCTGCCGGACGATCTGGTGCTGGCCGAGACGCCCTGCACTCAAGCAGCTGGCCGACGCCTACCACGAGACCGGCGGCTGCGTGGTCGCGGTGACCGAGGTGCCGCGCGAGCAGACCAACCGCTACGGCATCCTCGACGATCGGCAACGACGACGGCCGGCTGGTCGAGGTGACGCGGCCTGGTCGAGAAGCCGAAGCCGGCAGGTCGCGCCGTCCAACCTGTCGATCATCGGCCGCTACGTGCTGATGCCGGAGGTGATCGAGTACCTGTCGCTGCATGGAGCGCGGCGCCGGCAACGAGGTGCAGCTGACCGACGCGATGGCCAAGCTGATCGGCCAGGTGCCGTTCCACGGCCTGCGCTACGAGGGCCGCCGGTTCGACTGCGGCGACAAGGTCGGCTTCCTGGAGGCGCAGATCGCCTTCGCCCTGAAGCGGCCGACCTGGCGCCGGCGGTGCGGGCGTTCCTGAAGCAACTACGTCGCTGAACCGGCGCTGACCGACCGCCCGATGAGCGAGATCCGATGGCATTCTCCCACGAGTTCGATCCGACCGTGCTGCGCGAATACGACATCCGCGGCATCGTCGGGCGCACCCTGCATCCGGCCGACGCGTTCGCCATCGGGCGTTGCTTCGGCAGCGTCGTGTCGCGCGCCGGCGGCACGCACGGTCGCGGTGGGCTATGACGGCCGGCTGTCGTCGCCGGAGCTGGAGACGGCGCTGGTGGATGGGCTGAAGGCCAGCGGCATGGAGGTGATCCGGATCGGCCGCGGTCCCGACGCCGATGCTGTACTACGCCTCGCACCACCATGAAGACCGGCGGCGCGGTGATGGTCACCGGCAGCCACAACCCGCCCGACTACAACGGCTTCAAGATGATGCTGGCGGGCAAGCCGTTCTTCGGCGCGCAGATCCAGCGAGATCGGCCGCATGGCCGCCGGCCGGCGACGTGGTGGCGGAAGCCGCCGGCAGCGCGCGCGATCGGTCGATGTCTCGGAGGACTACATCGCCCGCCTGGTGAAGGACTGGGACGGCGGCGACCGGGCGCTGAACGTGGTCTGGGACAACGGCAACGGCGCCGCCGGCGAGGTGCTGCAGCGGCTGGTCGAAGCGGCTGCCGGGCAAGCACACCGTCCTGTTTCCCGAGATCGACGGCACGCTTCCCCAATCACCATCCCGACCCGACCGTGCCGAAGAACCTGGCCAGCCCTGATCGCGGAGGTGCGGCAAGCGCGGCGCCGACCTCGGCATCGCGTTCGACGGCGACGCCGACCGCATCGGCGTGGTGGACGACACCGGCGACCATGATGTTCGGCGACCAGCTGCTGGTGGTGCTGGCGCGCGACGTGCTGAAGCACGCATCCGGGGGCGACGATCATCGCCGACGTGAAGGCCAGCCAGGTGCTGTTCGACGAGATCGCCAAGCGCCGGCGGCAAGCCGCTGATGTGGAAGACCGGCCACAGCCTGATCAAGGCGAAGATGGCCGAGACCGGCTGCCCGCTGGCCGGCGAGATGTCCGGCCACATCTTCTTCGCCGACAACTGGTACGGCTTCGACGACGCGCTGTACGCCGCGGTCCGCCTGCTCGGCATCGTCGCCCGCTCCGACCGGCAAGCTGTCGGCAGGTGCGGCTGGCGCTGCCGCAGGTGGTCAACACGCCGGAACTGCGGTTCGACTGCGACGATGCCCGCAAGTTCGAGGTGATCGAGGAGGTCGCGGCGCGGCTGCGCAAGGCGGGGCGCGAAGCTGTCCGACATCGACGGCGTGCGGGTGCAGACCGAGGACGGCTGGTGGCTGCTGCGCGCCTCCAACACCCAGGCGGTGCTGGTGGCGCGCGCCGAAGCCAGCACCGAGGCCGGGCTGGAGCGGCTGAAGGCAGGCGCTGGTGGAGCAGCTTGCGGCATCCGGGCTCGCGGCGCCGGACTTCTCCGGCGAGAATGCCGGGCATTAGCCGGCGCATCTGCCTCCACTTCGGGCAACGCGGTGCGGCGATCGCCGCACCGCGCCACGTCCAGCGCCTGGCATAGTCTTTGCGTGACGCCGGGTGCCATTTCGGCGCATCATTTTGTGTCGCGGACATGTGGCGGGCGCGTGCCGTCCAATAACCTTGTGGAGGCTGAGATGCTTATCGGTAAATTGCTGGCGTCGCTTGGATTGGCTCTCGGCCTCGCCTCCGCCCTCGCGGCCCCGGCCAGCGCCAAGGACTGGAAGACGGTGCGCTTCGGGACCGACGCGATCGTATGCGCCGTTCGAAAGCGTCACCCCCAAGGGCGACATCGTCGGCTTCGAGGTCGATTACGGCATGGCGCTGTGCAAGAAGCTGAACCTCACCTGCACCTTCCAGAACCAGGATTGGGACGGCATCATCCCGGCGCTGCATGGCCGGCAAGTTCGACGTGATCTTCTCCAGCATGAACATCACCGACGAGCGCAAGAAGAAGGTGCATCTTCTCCGACATGTACTACGCGACGCCGCCGGTGTTCGCCGGCCAGGCGAGCAACAAGAGCGACGACGTCTCGCCGGCGGCGCTGAAGGGCAAGACGATCGGCACGCAGTCCTCCACCATCCACGCGAACTATCCTCGAGAAGTTCTACAAGGACTCCGAGCATCAAGCTGTACCCGACCCAGGACGAGCCGAACCTCGACCTGGCCAGCGGCCGGATCGACTACGTGGTCGGCGACGGGCTGGTCGAGCAGGACTTCATCGACAAGAAGGGCAACGGCTGCTGCCGGGTGCATCGCCAAGATCAAGCGCGTTCCGGAAATCCATGGTCCCGGCGTCGGCGCCGCGTTCCGGCCCGAGGACACCGATCTGCGCGACATGTTCAACAAGGCGATCGCCGAAGCTGGACGCAGACGGCACCTACAAGACGATCGAAGCGAAGTATTTCAAGGACAGACATCCGCGGCAAGTGAACGCCCGGCGC
This sequence comes from uncultured Alphaproteobacteria bacterium, assembly GCA_963819305.1. GTDB lineage: Bacteria > Pseudomonadota > Alphaproteobacteria > Acetobacterales > Acetobacteraceae > CAVTKE01. Next base: position 174,734 of record CAWFVP010000008.1, on the reverse strand, counting down.
AAGCTGAACGGAGGCCGGGACGCATGACTGCATTCGGCCTCCTGTTCGGGCCTGACGGCTGGGGCGGCCTGCTGCTGCAAGGGGGCCGTCGTCACCATCCTGCTGGCGCTCGCCACCATGCCGGTCGGATTCGGCGCGGGGCTCGCTGCTGGCGGTGGCTGAAGACCTCGTCGAACCGGCGTCGGTCGCGTGCGATTTGCGAGGCGTACACCACGTTCTTCCGCGGCATCCCCGATCTGCTGGCGCTGTTCATCATCTATTTCGGCCTGCAGGCGCTGCTCGACAAGCTCGGCCGGCGCTCGCGCTCGACTTCCATCTCGAGTTCAACGCCTTCGTCGCCGGGGTGATCGCGCTCGGCGCCATCGCCGCCGCCTATTCCAGCGAGGTCTGGGTCGCCGCCCTGCAATCGGTGCCGAAGGGCCAGAGCGAGGCGGCGATGTCGCTCGGCCTGGACGAAGCGGCGCCGTTCTTCCTGGTGGTGCTGCCGCAACTGGTCCGCGTGGCGCTGCCGGGGCTCGGCAACGTCTGGACGATCCTGCTCAAGGACACGTCGCTGATCTCCACCCTGGCGGTGATGGACCTGCTGCGCGCGGCGTCGGAGGCCAGCAAGAACACCCGCAGCCCGATCCTGTTCTACTCCGCCGCCGCCGCGGTCTACCTGGTGTTCAGCATCGCGTCCGGGATCGTGCAGGCGCATCTCGAGCGCCGCTCCAACCGGGGCTACGCCTGATGGCCGACTGGCTGCAGGGGCTGGCTCGGACTTCATCTACAACGAAGACCTGCTCACGACCTATGGCTGGCGGCTGGTCGACGGGCTGCGCATCACCCTGGTCGTGGTCGCGACATCGTGCAGCCTCGGCTTCGTGCTGGCCTATCCGATTTGCCGGGCGCGGATGTCGGCGCAACCGGATCGTCTCGGGCGCGGCGCTCGGCTACATCACGTTCTTCCGCGGCACGCCGCTGCTGTGCCAGCTTTATCTCGTCTATTACGGCGCCGGCGAGATCCGCCCGTTCCTGCAATCGGTCGGGCTTGTGGGGGTTCTTCCGCGAGGCGTTCTCCTGCTGCATCTTCGCCTTCACCCTGAACACCGCCGCCTACCAGGCGGAGATCTTCCGCGGCGCACTGTCGTCGGTGCCGAAGGGCCAGATGCGAGGCGGCGGCGGCGCTCGGCCTGTCGAAATACCGCGTCAACCGGCACGTGGTCTGGCCGCAGGCGTTCCTGGTGGCGCTGCGCCCGCTCGGCAACGAACTCATCAGCATCATCAAGGCGAGCGCGCTGGCTGCCATCGTGACGCTGCTGGACCTGATGGGCCAGACCCGCTTCATCTTCGCCCGCACCTTCGATTTCTCGGTCTATTTGTATGCGGCACTGATCTACCTCGCGATGACCGAAACCATCCGCCGGCTGTGGATCGTGATCGAGCGGTTGTTCTCGCGTCACCTCGTGGTGGCGCAGGTGAGCGACGCGGGAACGCAGGCCGAAGCGCGGGTGGCGCCGCCGCTCGGGGACCAGCTTTCAGTGCATTGACCGTCAGCCGCCGTAGCGGCCGGCCAACTCCCGCGCCATCCGTGCCTCCGGCAGGAACTTGCCGCCGGCCAGCCAAAGCTCGGTGACCTTGCCGCCGGCGCCGCGCACCCGGCGCACCGGTTCGCCGTGGCTGGCGAAGCCGCCGGCCAGCGCGATGCGGCCGCGGTCGGGGCCGCTGATCTCGATCTCCGAAGCACACAGCAGCGGATTCCACCAGCCGGGCGAGGCGACCAGCACCCGGTCGCCGATGGGCAATAGGTCCAGGGCACCCCAGGTGCTCCACCAGCGCCCTGCCCAGGCCGCGGCGCGGCGGCTGGGTTTGCCGCGGGTGGAGAACGCCTTGAGGATGTGCAGCACGCCGTCCAGCCACGGCCCCGCGGCGCCCTCGTCGACATTGGTCAGCAGGCTGACGGCGATTTCCTGCGCGGGCACCACGGCGGTGCGGGTGATGTAGCCCTGGAAGCCGCCGGAATGGCCGAACCAGCTCCAGCCGTCCAGCCGGCCGCTGATGGTGCCGAGACCATAGGTGCGTCTCGAACGGCTGGTGCTCACTGCGCCATTGCGGGCGGCTCATCTCCCGCCGGCTCGCCACCGACAGGATGCTCTTGCCGGCGTTCGGCGCCAGCTGCGCGAAGAAGCGGGCAAGGTCGGCGGCGGTGCTGACGAAGCCGGTGGCCGCCGCCAGCGCGTGCGTCGAGGCCTCTCCGGGATACACCACCCGGCGTCCGAGCAGCACCTTGTTGCTATGGCCGCGAGAGAATTTCGCACCCTTCGGCAACGGCACGTCCGGCGTGGTCTCGACCAGCCCCGCGGCATCGACGATCTCGCGTTTTACCCATGTGCCGTACGGCTCGCCGGTGATCGCCTCGATCACCAGGCCGGCCAGGGCGAAGCCGTGGTTGGAGTATTTGAACCGGGTGTTGGCGGCGATGCTCGGCGCCAGCCGCAGATCGGCGCGCAGGCGGGCGGCTGCTGGGGAACGGCGCGCGGTCGTTCCAGTAGCCGCAATCGGTGCCGTCCCGGAAGATCCCGGCGCTGTGGCTCAGCAGCTGCGCGATGGTGGCGTCGGCGATGTCGGGATGCAGCCCCTCGACATAGGCGCCGACCGTGTCGTCGAGCTTCAGCAGGCCCCGTTCCCGCAGCTTCAGGATCGCTGCCGCGGTGAAGGACTTGGAATGCGAGGCGACGCGGAACCGGTGCCGGGGCGTCAGCTTGGTTCCGGCGCCGAGGTCGGCGTGGCCGAAGGCCCGCTCCAGCACCACCCGCCCCTGATGGGCCACGGCGAAACTGCAGCCAGGGGTCTCGGAGGCGCGCATCTGATAGCCGAGCCATTGCTCGGCATAGTCGAGGGCAGGGGGCAGCCAGGGGGGAAGAGCCATGTTCGCTCGCAACGGTTTGATGGTAAGTAGCATCGTTCCCCGGCGCCAGATCGACAAGATGCCTTCCCCTCCCGCAGACTGTGGCCCGAATTGGACCAAGGGAGCAGCCGCCATGCACGTGGCACTCAGCGAGCAGGAACTGGGCCGCCTCGTTCGCGCCGACCCCGTCGCCAGAGCGCAGGCGGTGGCGCCGCTGATCGCCGCCGCAGCCGACGAGATCGAGGCCGGCGGCGAGATCCCGGCGCATCTGCTGGACGCGCTGCATGGCGCCGCGCTGTACCGCGCCCTGCTGCCGCGCGCCTTCGGCGGCGACGAGGCGCATCCCGCCGTCTATGTCCAGATGATCGAAACGATCGCCGCCGCCGACGCCAGCGTTGCCTGGTGCATCGGGCAGAATTCCGGCTGCTCGATGTGCGCCGCCTACATGAAGCCTGAGATCGCCAGGGAGATCTGGGGCAACGATCCCCGCGCCGCCCTCGCCTGGGGCGCCGGGCCGCAGGGGATCGCGGTGGTGGTGGATGGCGGCTACCGCGTCACCGGCACCTGGTCCTTCGCCAGCGGCGGCCGCCACGCGACCTGGCTCGGCGGCCATTCCCGCGTGCAGGAGCGCGACGGCTCGCTGCGCCGCGACGCCGCCGGCGAACCGGCCGAGCGCAGCATGCTGTTCCCGAGGGGCGCCGTGCAGTGGAAGCCCGACTGGAACGTCATGGGCCTGCGCGGCACCGGCAGCGACGGCTATTCGGTGACCGACCTGTTCGTGCCCGAGGATTACTCGGTCAACCGCGACAACCCCGCCGAGCGTCGCGAAGCCGGCACGCTGTACCGATTCTCGACCACCAACCTCTACGCCTCGGCATTCGGCTGCGTCGCCATGGGGATCGCCCGCGGCGCGCTGGACGCGTTCAAGGCTCTGGCGCGCGAGAAGGCGCCGCAGGGCACCGGCCGGACCCTGCGCGACAATCCGGTGATCCAGACCCAGGTGGCGCTGGCGGAGGCGAAGCTCGGTGCGGCGCGCGCCTACCTGCTGCGCACGCTGGAAGAAATCTGGGACGAGGTGGCGATCAGCGGGGCGATGACGCTGGACCAGCGGATGCGCATCCGCCTCGCCGCCACATTCGCCACCCACCAGGCGCGCGAGGTCGTGGACATCGCCTACCACGAGGCGGGCGCCACCGCGATCTTCGCCGCCAACCCGTTCGAACGCCGCTTCCGCGACATCAACAGCGTGACCCAGCAGGTGCAGGCGCGCTCGGCGCATTTCGAAACCGTCGGGGCGCACATGCTGGGTCTGCCGGCAAATCTGCGGCATATCTGAAAGGCAACGAAGATGGGCCTGAACGCGCTGAACCATTTCACCGTCTGTCCGGTGGACCTCGAGGCGAGCAGGAAGTTCTATGTCGACATCCTCGGCCTCGCCGTCGGCGAGCGGCCGCCGCTGGGGTTTCCCGGCTACTGGCTGTACTGCGGCGGCATCCCCACGGTGCACCTGATCGGGCCGCGCGAGGCCGATGCCGGCCAGCCGCCGCGCCGGGCGACGCCGACCGGGTTGCTCGACCACATCGCCTTCTCCTGCACCGGGCTCGCCGAGATGCGCGCCCGGCTCGGCGCCGCCGGGATCGCGCATACCGAGCGGGTGATCCCGCGCGACCGGCAGACGCAAATATTCCTGCACGACCCGGATGGCGTTGCGGTGGAACTCAACTATCCTCCGTTCGAAACGACGGCCTGAAGGATCCCCGCATAATGCTGCAATCCCCGCCCGCGATTCCGGGCATGCGCGAAGACGAAATCGACACCCCGGCGCTGGTGATCGACCTCGATGCGTTCGAGGCCAACCTGGATTTCATGGCGAACCACCTGGCCGGCACCGGCGCCAAGTTGCGGGCGCACGCGAAGACCCATAAATCGCCGGTGATCGCCAAGCTGCAGATCGCCCGTGGCGCCGTCGGGCAATGCGTGCAGAAGGTCGCCGAGGCGGAGGTCCTGGCCTGGGGCGGGGTGTCGGACATCCTGGTCAGCAACGAGGTGGTCGGCGCGCCGAAACTGGCGCGCCTCGCGGCCCTTGCGCGCATCGCCCGGGTGGCGGTCTGCGCCGACAATGCGGCCAACGTCGCCGACATCGCTGCTGCCGCTGCCGCTGCCGGGGTGCGGCTGTCGGTGCTGGTGGAAATCGACGTCGGCATGAGCCGCTGCGGCGTGGCGGCGGGGTCCGATGCGGCCGCCCTGGCGCAGGTGATCGCCGCCAGCCCGCATCTGCGCTTCGGCGGCCTGCAAGCCTATCACGGCCGCGCCCAGCACCTTCGCAAGACCGAGGAGCGCGCCGCCGCCATCGGTGCCGCCATCGACAGCGCGCGGCGCACCGTGGACATGCTGCGCCAGCAGGGCCTGGACTGCCCGATCGTCGGCGGCGCCGGTACCGGCACCTTCCAGCTTGAGGCCGCGTCGGGCGTCTACAACGAGATCCAGGCCGGCAGCTATTGCTTCATGGATGCCGATTACGGCCGCAACCTCGACGAATCGGGCCAGCCGGTCACCACCTTCCGCAACGCGCTGTTCGTGCTGGCGACCGTGATGAGCGCGACGCGGCCCGGCCTCGCCGTGGTCGATGCAGGGCACAAGGCGGTGGCGATCGACAGCGGCATGCCGCTGGTCTGGCAGCGGCCGGAAATCCGCTTCACCGGCGCCAGCGACGAGCACGGCAAGCTGGAATTCGCCAGCGAGACGGCGTCGCCGAAGCTCGGCGAGAAGCTGCGGCTGGTGCCGGGGCATTGCGACCCGACGGTCGACCGCTTCGACTGGTATGTCGGGGTGCGCGGCGGGCGGGTGGAATGCCTGTGGCCGGTCGCCGCCCGTGGCGGCTTCGCCTGACCGGCGGTCCCGATCAGGCTTGCCGCAAGGCGAGCCCGGCGAAGGCCCGGCTATCGCTCGCGGCCGTGGGCGGGGGCGAGCGTTCATACACGCCGCGGGCTTGCGGGGCCGAAACGAAATGGTCGGTGATGCCGAGGATCGTCTCGGCGCCGCCGAGATAGAGCCGCCCGTCCGGCGCCATCTGGCGGGCGATCGCCTCCAGCACGCGGCGCTTGGTCGGCGGCGTCGAAATAGATCAGCACGTTGCGGCAGAACACCACGTCGAACACGCCGAGCGGTCGCAGGTCCGCCAACAGGTTCCATTCGCGGAACTGCGCCATCGCCCGCAGCTTTTCGTCGATCCGCCAGTTCGTCCCGTCCTTCTTGAAGTATTTCACCAGGTTCTGCATCGGCAGCCCGCGCTGCACCTCGAACTGGGTGTAGAGGCCGGCGCGGGCCCGGGCGAGTTGCTCGGCGGCGATGTCGGTGCCGACGATCTCCACCCTGCGGGCGCCGAGCTGCGGGCGGCATTCGGTCAGGATCATCGCCAGCGAATACGCCTCCTGCCCGGAACTCGACGCCGCTGACCAGATCCGCAGGGCGGCGTTGGGCGGACGGGCCGCCAGCAGCTGGGGCAGCGCCTCGCTGCGGAAATGCGCGAACGGCTTGTCGTCGCGGAAGAAGAAACTTTCGTTGGTGGTCATCGCCTCGATGATCTGGGCTTCGATCGCCGCCCGACCGGGCGTGGCGCCGGCAAGCCGGGCCGCAAGGGCATCGAGGTCGCGGCAGGCGTGCTGCTTCATGATCGGCGCCAGCCGGCTCTCCAGCAGGTAGGTCTTCTCAGCACCGACCACGAGCCCTGAACTGCGGTGCAGCAGGCCGGCGAGGATCGCAAACGAGGCGGGCGTCATGCCTGGGGATTTCCGGCCAAGGCGCGTCCAGCATGTAGATTTCCGGCCGGGGGACGTTCCGCCTGGACCCGACGCAGCAGCCCCAGGACATGCGGCGCGATGGCGCCGATCGGCAGCACCCGCTGGCACAGGCCGGCCTGGGCGATCGCGCCGGGCATGCCCCAGACCACGCTGCTGGCCTCGTCCTGCGCGATGGCGGTGCCGCCGGCCGCGATCAGCGTCGTGGTCGCCGCCAGGCCGTCCCGGCCCATGCCGGTCAGCATCACCATCAGCACCCGGCCGCCGCAGGCGACACTGGCGCTGCGCAACATCGGGTCGACCGCTGGCCGGCAGAAATTCTCCGGCGGCTCGGTGCTCAGGCGCGCCCGCATGCCGCCGGCCATCGTCTCCACCAGCAGATGCCGGTCGCCCGGCGCCAGTGCGATCCGGCCGGGCAGCAGCCGCTCGCCGTCGATCGCTTCCGCACAGGGCATGGCCCCGAGCCTGGTCAGATGCGCCGCCAGGATCGGGGTGAAGGTTGCCGGCATGTGCTGGGTCAGCACCACGGGAACCGGGATATCGGCGCCGAGCCCCTGTATCAGGGTGAACAGGGCCTGCGGTCCCCCGGTGGAGCTTCCGATCGCCAGCAGCAAAGGCGGCTGGGCGGCGGCATTGCGCAGCGCGATCGGCGGTGCCGCGGGGTGGGCGCCGGGCGCGCGGCGCTGCCGCGCCAGCCCCTTCACCTTGGCCAGCAACTCGCGGCGGAAGCTGTCGTCGGCGATTGCCGTCGCGACTGGCTTCGGCAGATAGTCCGCCGCCCCCAGCCGCAGCGCCCGCAAGGCGATTTCGGCGCCGCGGGTGGTCAGGGTGCTGGCCATGATCACCCGGACCGCGGGATCGGCCTGCAGCAGCAGCGGCAGCGCGGTGATCCCGTCCATGACCGGCATCTCGATGTCGAGCACCAGCACGTCGACGGTCCCGGGATGCGTCTTGAGGTGCTGCAGCGCCTGCCGGCCGTCGCCGACCCGCGCGACCACCCGGATCTGCGGGTCGCTCTCCAGGATGCGGGCGACGGCGCCGCGAATGACCGCCGAATCGTCGCAGATCATCACGCGGGCGGGTTGCGAGGGTGCTGCCGGCGAGGGTGGCGGCCGGACGGCGGCGACCACGGTCAAAGCAACCCGACCTGCTCGAATTTTCCGACCAGGATGGCTTCATCGAACGGCTTCATGATGAACTCCTGGGCGCCGTGGGCGATCGCCTGCTCGATGAAGGCGATGTCGTTCTCCGTGGTGCAGAACAGCACCGGCGGTTCGCCCGGGCCGAATTCCTGCCGCAGCGCCTTCAGGAACTCGATGCCGTTCATCACCGGCATGTTCCAGTCCAGCAGCACGCAGCGCGGCATCCGGCGGCGGCAGCAATCCAGCGCCAGACTGCCGTTCTCGGCCTCCTCGACGGTGAAGCCGATCCCTTCGAGGATGCGGCGCGCCACCTTGCGCACCACCCGGCTGTCATCCACCACGAGGCAGGTTCGGGCGTCGGCGGAAGGCTCGTTCAGGATTGGCTGGTCCATATCGCCGGCCTCATTCGACCGGCTGCAGCGCCAGCAGGCGCGCCACGTCCAGCACCACCATCAGCCGCTCCTCCAGCCGGTAGATGCCGACGCTGAATGCGGTCCAGCTGCGCGGCAGGGTGGAAGGGTTCGGCTCGAACGCGCTGTCCGGCAGGCGCATTACCTCGCTGACCTGGTCGACCAGCAGGGCGTAGAGTTCGCCGCCCTGCTCGGCCACCACCGACATGCCGGCAGTGCCGGGGATCGCCGCCGGCAGGCCGAGGCGCCGGCGCAGGTCGATGGTGGTGACGATCCGGCCGCGCAGGTTGAGGCTGCCGGCGATCTCGGGCGGCGCCAGCGGAATTCGGGTGATCACCTGGGGGCCGAGGATGTCGCGCACCGCCAGCACCGGGACGCCGCAAAGCTGGCCCGCGACAGTCAGGGTGACGAAGCTTTCCGCGGCGTCGGCGACCGCCGCCGGTTTCGCCTCGGCCGATGGCTCGGCATGCAGGCTCATGCTCATGCTCCGTACCCGGCGTGGCAGCGGGTTTGTTCCAACCAGTATTCGGTGTCGATCATGTCGGTGGCGCGGCCGGCGATCACCGCGGTGCCGAGCAGCCCCGGCTGTTCGCCGCCGAGCTGGATCTCCAGGCTGTCCTCCACCACGTCGAGGATCTCATCCACCACCAGGCCGACGCAGTTCTCCCCGCCGGCAGAGCGGTTTTCGTCGGCCTCGCCGCCGCTTCGGCCGGTGTCGGCGAAGACCAGCACACATTGGCTCGCGAGCGATGTGTCGAGCACGCCGGACAGCGGCAGCAGCGGCATCAGCCGCCCGCGATACTGGGTGACGTGGCGGCCGCCGGCGCTTTCGATCCGCGCTCCGGCCACGTCTTCCAGCCGCGCCACCAGCCCCAGCCGCACCGCCTTGATGTCGTCGCCGCCGGCGCGGAACAGCAGGATCGCGGCGCGGCTGCCGGGACCCGCGGCGGTGGGCGCCTCGGCCGTATTCGAGGCGCCGGTGCGGCTCTCGGCGTTGCCCCCGAGACCGCAGGCGCGGGCGACGCCGTTCGGGTCCAGGATCATGATCACCGAGCCGTCGCCGAGAATGGTGTTGCCGCTGAACATGGTGATGTCGCGCAGTATGGGCGCCACCGGCTTGACCACGATCTCCTCGATGTCGAACACCCGGTCGACGATGATGCCGAGAGTGAAGCTGCCGACCTGGGCGACGACGATGTAGAGCTGGGCCGCCTCCGCCGTCTCGTCTTGCCCGGTGTCCAGTTGCAGCAGCTCGCCGAGATTGACCAGCGGCAGCAGCTGGTTGCGCAGCCGCAGCACCCGGGTGGCGCCGATGCGCTCGATCGCCGGTTCGCCGTCGGCGCCGCGCCAGCCCGGCGCGCACCAGTTCGACCACGCTGATCTGCGGAATGGCGAAGCGCTCGCCGGCGGCCTCGACGATCAGCGCCGAGACGATCGCGAGTGTCAGGGGGATCTTGATCACGAAGCGGGTGCCCTGCCCGGGGACGCTGTGCAGCGCGATGCTGCCGCCGATGCGCTCGATGTTGGTCTTCACCACGTCCATGCCGACGCCGCGGCCGGACACCGCGGTGACGCTGGCGGCGGTGGAGAAGCCGGGGCGCAGGATGAAGCGCTGGATCTGCGTATCGTCCATCGCCTCGAGGTCCGCCGGCGTCGCCATCCCCTTGGCCAGGATACGGGCGCGGATGCGCTCGACCGGCAGGCCCTGCCCGTCATCGGCGATCTCGATCATGATGTGGCCGCCCTCGTGGAAGGCGTTGAGGGTGATCTGGCCGGTTTCCGATTTGCCGGCCAGCAGCCGGTCGGTGGTCGATTCCAGCCCGTGATCGGCCGAGTTGCGGACCATGTGGGTGAGCGGGTCCTTGATCAGCTCCAGAACCTGGCGGTCGAGTTCGGTGTCGGCGCCGAGCATCACCAGCTCGATCTTCTTGCCGAGGTCGCGGCCAAGATCGCGGACCAGCCGCGGCAGCTTGTTCCAGGCCATGCCGATCGGCTGCATGCGGGTTTTCATCACCCCTTCCTGCAGGTCGGAGGTGATGTGGGACAGCCGCTGCAGCGGCACCGCGAACATCGATTCCTCGCGCATGCGGTCGAGCTGCAGCAGCTGGTTGCGGGTCAGCACCAATTCGCTGACCAGGGTCATCAGCTCCTCCAGCACCTCGACGCCGACGCGGATGGTCTGGGCGGCAGCCGGGGCATCGGGGGGCGTCTCGGCGGTGGCGAGTGCCGCGTGGGCTGCTTCTTCAGGTGCGGCTTCGCGCGTCGCCTCCTGCCGGCCTTCGCAGATCGCCTCCAGGGCTGCGATCAACGGCGCATCGTCGCCGGCGGGCTCCGCCTCGGTGGCGGCCAGCCCGGCGATGATCAGCTTGATCCGGTCGATCGCCGCCAGCACCGCGCTGACCAGTTCGGGGGTCACGACCAGCAGCCCGTCGCGGACCCGGCCGAGCACGTTCTCGCCGGCATGCGCCACGCGCTCGAGCCGCGGCAGGCCGAGGAAGCCGCAGGTGCCCTTGATGGTGTGGACCAGCCGGAAGATCAGCGAGAGGGTCGGCGCATCGTCCGGGGCACGCTCGAGCCGGACCAGGGCGACGTCGAGCTCGGCGAGGCTTTCGTTGGTCTCGGTCAGAAAATCCGCCAGCAGTTCGTCCATCGTCCACTCCCGCAATCGGCGCCCGCTGCGGGCGTGGCGCGGAGTTTGCGGTGGAGCGAAGAACAAACGGTAAAGGGGGAAACGGGAAAGGCGGGTAACGGAGAAGGCGGGAGCCGGCCGATCGGCGGGCGGCGGATCAGCCCGGCCGGGCCTGGATCAGCAGCGGCGGCGCGCCCTCGGCGGAGGCGGCCATCAGCAGCGACAGCCGAATGCCGCAGACGCGGGCGATCAGCGCGGTCAGCGGGCCTTGCAGCGCCCGCGACGCCTCGACGCCGGCGGTGTCGCGCAGCGCCAGCCAGGCATGGTCGTCGTTGGCCAGGAAGGCGGCGAAACCTGGCGGCCAGGCGCCCCGGGGACCATCGAGGGTCACCAGCAGGTCCTGCGCCGGATCGCCGGCCATGCTGACGACCCCGCCTCCGGGCAGGCAGTCGGCGGCCAGCATCAGCACGTTGAGCGCCACCCTGGCGGCGGCCGGCGTGAATTGGCCTTCGGGGTGCAGGTGATCCAGTTCCAGCCGGAGCCGACGGCTTTTGAGGCTGTCGGCCATGCTGCGGAACTCGGCGACGCCCAGCGCCGGAGTGCCGCCGGCCCAGGCGGCGCGGAGCAGCCGCAGCCGCCCGGCCAGGATGGCGGTGACGTCGCTGGCGAGCGTCAGGGCCTCCTCGGCCGATTCCGGCTCCTCGGCGAGCATTTCGAGCGAGCCCATGAGGGTGCCGAGCGGCCCGCTGAGGTCGTGGCACAGCCGGGTCGCCAGCAATTCGGCCAGCCGCAGCTTGTGATCGGCGCTGACCGCCCCGGTGTTCTGGTCCGAGCCGGTGGGCGGCACGCCTGATTTCATGATCCCCAACATATCTTGAGTCGCTGCGTTCGCGAGCGGTTATTTCACATTCGTTTTACGATGTCTTGCGGCTCCGGTGGTTCAAAGATCGAGTTGATGTCCCAAACATCGAGTTAATGTCATTGTGCATACGGGAGCATGCCGCCTGGGCATGCGGCCGCCGCGGAGGGCGACGATGACGGCATCTGCTTCCAACGAGGCATCGCGCGGGTTTGCGGCGGTGGCGATGCTGGAACCGGGGTCCCGGGTGCGCCACCCCGGCCAGCCCGACTGGGGCGAGGGCCAGGTGCAGTCGGTGGACGGGGCGCGGGTGACGGTGAATTTCGAGCACGCCGGCAAGGTGCTGGTGAACGCACGGGTGGTGACCCTGGAACTCGCCGACTGAGCCCGCCCGCGCTGCCGGTGCGGGGTGCGGCGCCCCGGGGCCCCGGGCGGCCTTGCACAGCCGGACGCAAAGGCCAACATTGACGGCAGCCGGGCGCCGAGGCCCGGCGCCAGGCCGCGTCTGGCCAGCATCCCGTCTTCCAGTGAGCACATGATAGATCCGTTCGGCCGCGCCATCACCTATCTCCGCGTCTCGGTCACCGATCGCTGCGACCTTCGCTGCGTCTACTGCATGTCCGAGGACATGAGCTTCCTGCCGAAGGCCGAGGTGCTGTCGCTGGAGGAACTGGACCGGTTGTGCGGCGCGTTCGTGCGCCTCGGCACCACCAAGATCCGCATCACCGGCGGCGAGCCGCTGGTTCGCCGCGACGTGATGACGCTGTTCCGCTCCCTGGGCGCCCGGCTCGGCCGCGGGCTCGAGGAGCTGACGGTCACCAGCAACGGCACCCAGCTGGTCAAATACGCGAAGGACCTGCACGCGGCAGGCGTGCGGCGGGTGAATGTGAGCCTCGACACGCTCGATCCCGCGACCTTTACCGGGATCACCCGCTGGGGCCGCATCGAGAAGACGCTGGACGGCATCTTCGCCGCGCGCGACGCGGGCCTTGCGGTGCGGATCAACGCGGTGGCGCTGAAGGGCGTCAACGAGGACCAGTTCGACACCATGCTGGCATGGTGCGGCGAGCACGGCTTCGACCTCTGCCTGATCGAGACCATGCCGCTGGGCGAGGTCGGCGACCGCATGGAACAGTACCTGCCGCTGTCGCTGGTGCGCAGCCGGCTGCGGCGGAACTGGACGCTGGAGGACACCGACTACGCGACCGGCGGACCGGCGCGCTACTACACCGTGGCCGAGACCGGGCGGCGGATCGGCTTCATCACGCCGATGACCCATAATTTCTGCGAAAGCTGCAACCGGGTGCGCCTGACCTGCACCGGGACCCTGTACATGTGCCTGGGGCAGGAGGATGCGGCCGATTTCCGCCGCGTGCTGCGGTCCGGCGCCGACGACGCGGAACTGGAGGCGGCGATCCTGGCGGCGATCGCGCGCAAGCCGAAGGGCCATGATTTCATGATCGACCGCCGCCACACCACGCCGGCGCTGGCGCGCCACATGAGCGTCACCGGCGGCTGAAGAATGGGCGGCTAATTGCCGCCCGCAGGATGAAGCCCGCCGTCCGTTAGGGATCAGGCGGCGAATCGGCGGGCCGGCGGCACGGCCGCGCGACGAACCCGGGTAGCGGGGAACACCAGGCTCACCCGGGTGCCGATACCGGAACTGGCCTCGACTTCCACGCGCCCGCCATGGGCGGCCATCAACGCCCGCGCCAGGGTCAGCCGCAGGCCGATGCCGCGGCTGTCGCGGGCGACCGGGCGGCCGGCTTCCGGAGTGGCAGCGCCGGCTCCCTCGTCGGCGATGACCACGGTCAGGTCCTCGGCGGCCTCGCTGCCGGATGACAGGCCGTCGACCGAAACATCGATCCAGTCGTCCTGCCGGGTATTGCGCACGGCGTCGGCCAGCACCCGGCTCAGCATGTGGCGCAGCGCGCGGGGATCGAAGCGCAGGGCGATGTCGTTGAGGTCAGGCGAGATGCGCCAGTTGCGCCGGCCCGGACCGATGCCGATGTTGACGGTGGCGATGGCGTCGCTGAGGGCCGCCGCCAGGCTCACCTGTTCCTCGCGCAGCACGCGGGCGTCTCCCGCCTGGACCGTCTGGTCCTGCAGGTCGTCGGCCATGTCCAGCAGGTCGGCGGCGGCGGAGGCGATGCCGCCGGCATGGCCATGGTTGGTGGCGATCAGGTGGTCGGCGTGGCCGTGCAGGCTCATCCCGATGCCCCGGAGATCATGCGCGGCGAGGCGGAGCCGGCGCATGGCGCTCTGCTCGGCTTCCTGGGCGGCCTCGCGCAGCCGATGCGCGGCGGCCACGGACTTGTGGCTGGAACTGGCGCGGCGGAGCAGCACCAGGTTGCCGGCGACCGCTGCGAGCAGGGCGAGGCATAGCAGCAATGCGGGGAGATAGATCATGCCGGCAGCCTAGGCCGAGCATGCAAAGCGATGGTTAAGACGCGAAACAAATTCCGGTAACGCAGTGAAACTGCAGGCGGCCAAGCAGCAAAGGTTCGCCCGAATGCAAACCGGCGCCGCAGGGCGGCGCCGGTTCGGCAATCATCGCTGCGGCCGGCCAGACGGCTCAGGCGCCGGTGGGAGCCGCCTGCTTGCGGGCCTGGGCGCGCAGGATGCGGCGCTTCACGACCTGCGCCTCGGCCGGGAGCTTGCTGTTCGGCGTGCCCAGCAGGAAGGAGTCGATGCCGCCATTATGCTCGACCGTGCGGATGCCGCGGGTGGACATGCGCATGTGCACGTCGGCGCCGAGGATGTCGGACAGCATCGAGGTTTCCTGCAGGTTCGGCAGGAAGCGGCGGCGGGTCTTGTTGTTGGCGTGGCTGACGTTGTTGCCGCTCAGCACGCCCTTGCCGGTGATCTGGCAGCGGCGGGACATCGTTTGAATTCCTAGGTTGGTTGCGCCATGCGCGCGGGAAGCGGGTACGCGAGGCGCGTCGGAAGTGGCGGCTTATGACGAAACCGGGCCGCTACGTCAAGGACGCTTCCCGCAGCGCCGGCATCACCGGTCCATCCGGCGCAGTTCGCCGGAGCGCACGCTGGCGATGGCGTTGTTCAGCACCTGGACGATCGCCTCGTCGCCGATGCTGCGCGCCATCAGCCCGAGCGCGCCGCCGAGCAGCGCCGAGGCGATGGCCAGCGCACTGACATTCTGACTGGTCATGTACTCTATCGCCTTGTCGACTATCGCGCCGGCATGGCTCAGGTCGGCGGGCGGGGGCTGGCCGTCCTCGCTGGAATTTTCCACCAGATGCTCCTGTTAAGCCGCTGCAACCCGGTCGGCGAGGTCGAGATCCGGATCGGTCGCCTTGGCGCGGCCATCCTGCTGCTCGGCCTGCATCGCCCACATCCGGGCATAGACGCCGTCCTGCGCCAGCAACTGGCCGTGGCGGCCGCGCTCAACCACCTGACCGTGGTGCAGGACGATGATCTCGTCGGAATCGACCACCGTCGAAAGCCGGTGCGCGATGGTGAGAGTGGAGCGGTTCTGCGCCACCGCCCGCAGCGCCGACTGGATCTCCTGCTCGGTGCCGGTGTCGAGCGCACTGGTCGCCTCGTCCAGGATCAGCACCCTGGGGTCCTTCAGGATGGTCCGCGCGATCGCCACCCGCTGCTTCTCGCCGCCCGACAGCTTGAGGCCGCGCTCGCCCACCCGGGTGTCGTAGCCGTCCGGCAGGCGCTGCACGAAATCGTGCACCTGCGCCAGCTTCGCCGCCCGCTCGATCTCGGCCTGGCTCGCGTCCGGGCGGCCATAGGCGATGTTGTAGCGGATGGTGTCGTTGAACAGCACGGTGTCCTGCGGCACCACGCCGATGGTGGCGCGCAGGCTGTCCTGGGTGACGTCGCGGATGTCCTGGCCGTCGATCAGGATCCGGCCGGAGGTTGCGTCGTAGAAGCGGAACAGCAGGCGGCTGACGGTGGACTTGCCGGCGCCGGTGGGCCCGACGATCGCCAGCGAACCGCCGGGCGGGATGCGGAAGCTCAGGCCCTTCAGGATGTCGCGGTCGGCGCGGTAGCCGAAATGCACGTCCTCGAACACCACCTCCGCCCCGACCACGGAACTGGCGACCGTTCCCGCGGCCGGCCGTAGCGGCGCCGCGCCCGGCTTGTCGGCGACCTCCTGCTGCAGGGCCAGCAGCCGGAACATCAATTCCATGTCGACCAGCCCCTGCTTGATCTCGCGGTAGACGAAGCCGAGGAAATTGAGCGGCTGATACAGCTGCATCAGGTAGGTGTTGACCAGCACGAACTTGCCCACCGTCATGCTGCCGTCGCGCACCCCGTTGGCCGCCATCAGCATCACCATGGCGAGGCCGATGGCGATGATCGTGGCCTGCCCGAGGTTCAGCATGTTGAGCGTCACCTGGCTTTTGACCGCCGCCTTCTCGTAGCGCGCCAGGGCCTTGTCGAAGCGGGCGGATTCATGCCCCTCGTTGCCGAAATACTTGACCGTCTCGTAGTTCAGCAGGCTGTCGATGGCCTTCGACTGCGCCTCGCTGTCGCTCTCGTTCATGGTGCGGCGGACCGCGACCCGGTAGTTGCTGAAATACATGGTGAAGGCGAGATAGATGCTGACCGCCAGCGCGGTGACAGCGGCGAACTGCCAGTCGAACACCCGCCAGATGATGGCGGTGACCATGGTCACCTCTAGCAGGGTCGGGATGATGTTGAACACCGCCAGGCGCAGCACACTCTGGACGCCCAGGGTGCCACGCTCGATCGCCCGCGACAGGCCGCCGGTCTGGCGGTCGAGGTGGAAGCGCAGGGACAGCCTGTGCAGGTGCTGGAAGGTCTGCAGCGTCACCGTGCGCGCGGTGCGCTGCTGGACGGCGGCGAACACCGCGTCGCGCAGTTCGCCGAAGCCGGCCGAGGCGATGCGCAGCAGCCCGTAGCCGACGATCAGGGCCGCCGGCACGAAGATCAGGTTGCTGGCGCCGTCCTTCGGCGCCAGCGCATCCACCGCCCGGCTGTAGACCAGCGGCACCAGCACCGTCGCCACCTTGGCGGCGACCAGGAAAATAACCGAAACGATCACCCGGACATGCGAGCCGCGGTCGCCGCGCGGCCACAGATACGGCAGCAGCGACTTGACCGTCTGCAATCCGGAACGGGCCAGGGGCGAAGCGGCGGTCGCGTCGGGGGAGGCTGCGAGACTTCTCATTGCCGTGCATGTGGCACTTCGCACCGGGATTGGGAAGGCTTGCGGCGCGGGCGCTTGGCATTTGCCGTGATCCGGGCGACACCGGGGGATGCAAGGGCTACTCCGCCACATCACCGCCTGCGACAACGCGCATCTGCCGGGCGACCGGGTGGCGTTCCGGATCGGGCCGGCCCAGGTCGGCTGGGTGCGGCCGGATTTCGCCGCGGTGCTGGCCGGATCGCCGGAGTTCCGGCGCGATCCCGGTGGCATCGCGCTGGCGGCCGAGGCGGCCGCCTTCCCCCTGATCGTCCGCCGCCTGGCCGAAGCCGGCCGCTTCCGCTGGCGCGGCGAGGCGTTCGACGTCCGCGCCGTTCCGGACGGGCCGGTGGTGACGCAGGTGGACCGCGGCGCGCTGCCCGCGTTCGGCATTATGGCCGCCGGCGTGCACGTCAACGGCTTGGTCCACACGGCGGATGGGGTGCGGGTCTGGATCGGCCGCCGCGCCGCGGACAAGACGCTGGACCCCGGCAAGCTCGACCACATCGTCGCCGGCGGCGTCCCCGCCGGGCTGACCGCCATGCAGACCCTGGTGAAGGAGGCGGCGGAGGAGGCGGCGATCCCGGCGGACCTCGCTTCCCAAGCGGTCGAGGTCGGCCGGCTCGCCTACGCCATGGAGCGGCCCGAGGGCCTGCGCCGCGACGTGCTGACCTGCTACGACCTGTACCTGCCGGAACACTTCGTCCCGCGCCCGACCGACGGCGAGGTCGAGGGCTTCGAGCTTTGGCCGATCGACAGGGTGCTGGAACGGGTCCGCGACGGCGACGACTTCAAGTTCAACGTCAACCTGGTGCTGATCGACCTGTTTCTGCGGCTGGGTTTGATTCTCGGCGGAGAGGCGGGACCGCTTGGATCCGCGCTTCGTCAGCTACGGCTCGCGAGGGCGATCGCGCAAAGAGGTGACGCGCGTCAGTTGCAATGACCCGCGGCGCAACAGCCCGCCGCGTCCTGGTCGTTGGAGGTGCAGGCGCGTTCGGCCAGCGACTGATTGCCGGTTTGCTTGCGACCACGGAACTAGATGTCGTCATCGCGGGCCGGGATCCGGGGCGACTGGCTGCCGTGCTTGCCAGGTGCACTCAACTTAGAGGCGCCGGTAAGGGACGCATCACCGGCCTCATGCTGGACGCCAGGAAGACAAACTCCGGCGCGCTGAATGAAGCCGGAGCATTCATTGTTATAGATGCCGCGGGACCATTCCAAAACCTCGATTACCGGCTGCCCCGTGCGGCGATTGGTGCAGGCATGCACTATATCGACCTCGCGGACGCCCGCGACTTCGTGGCCGGATTCGGCATACTTGATGCCGCAGCCAAGGCTGCAGGTGTAGTCGCTTTAACTGGAGCCAGCACCACGCCCGCCTTGTCGAACGCGGTTCTCGACATGTTGACCGCCGGATGGAGCCGGGTGGACACAGTTCAAATTGCGATCTCACCCGGAAACCGGGCTCCGCGCGGGCTGTCGGTCGTCCGCTCGATCCTGAGCTACGCTGGGCGTCCGGTTCGCATCTTCGTTGATGGGCGTTGGTGTGAGCGGGCGGGATGGGGAATGACGCAGCGCCGCGTGATGCCTGGGCTGGGCCGGCGGTGGCTTTCTCTCGCAGAGACGCCAGATCTCGACCTCGTTCCGGATCGGTTTCGCGTTCAGCAAGAAGCTGTGTTCCGCGCAGGGCTTGAGATATCTGTTTTGCACCTCGGTCTTGTCGCCGCGAGCATGCTGGTCCGTGGTGGAGTGCTACGTTCGCTGGCCCCTATGGCGCCCTGGTTCCGCGCGTTGGCACTGCCCACGGAATGGCTCGGAAGCGATCGTGGCGGCATGCTCGTGGAGGTAACTGGCCTGGACGGCGCCGCCAAATTGGTAAAGGCCTCCTGGTCCTTGGTTGCCAAAGGTGGCGACGGCCCGAATATTCCCACCCTGCCAGCGTTGGCAATCTTGCGCACTCTTGCGGACGGGAGACGCTTTTCGCCGGGTGCGTCAGCCTGCGTCGGTATATTGCCCCTCGCGGCAATTGAGTCCGAGTTCCGCCCGTTCCAGATCACCTGCCGGTCCAGCATATCCCACGCAATGGAATTGCCGTAGGTCGCCGGAAGGTCTCCCCGCGCCCGGCCGACGGCGAGGTCGAGGGCTTCGAGCTTTGGCCGATCGCCAAGGTGCTGGAACGGGTCCGCGACGGCGCCGACTTCAAGTTCAACGTCAACCTGGTGCTGATCGACCTGTTCATGCGGCTGGGCTTGGTCGAGCAGCCATCCGCCGCTCGGTTACGGCTTGCCCTGGCGGAAGCTGGCAAGGGCTTGTAGGGCCGGATTGCAGTCGGCTTCGGGCCGCCAGGTCTCGTCGGATCGCGTCGAGCAGCGGCCCATGCCGCAACTGGCTGGCGCAGGCGCCCGCCTGCCACGCGATGCTGGCGAAATCGGGACGGAGTTCGATCGCCGGCCCGCCATTGGCGAAAGCGTGCCGGTTGCCGGTGTCGAGATAGGATTCGGTCGGCAGGCCCTCGGCAAGGATGATGTCATGGGCGTCGAGTTCGACATGCCAGTAGGTCACCGCGTCGCACGGAATCTGCTCGATCGAACCGCCATCGAGCAGGCAGCGCACCGGGACCAGCACGCCGCGAAGGTAAATCGCATGTTCCGGGCTCAGCAGCAGGTCGCGGTGCGGCACGCCGGGGGCGATGGCGCCGGCGCGGATGCGCACCGGCCACAGCTCCGCGGGACGGGAATGCCGGCTGCAGCGGAGGTCACGGTGGCCGATCCAGCGCACCGGCCGCAGGCCTCCGCCGCGCAACGTCGGCAGCGCGTCGCCGACCCGCAGGGCTTCCACCGCCACCTCGCCGCGGTCGGTGCAGATGCGGGTGCCGGAAGCGAAGCAGGCGACCACGAAATCCTGCGGATTGAGCCCGTCCGAGCCGGCCCCGGTGATCGGGGTGATTTCCACCGTCGTGACGCCGCTGCCGGAGGTCGTCCAGAGACCGCGCACCGGCGCCGAATCGGTCCCTGCGAACAACGCGGCGCTGGAGCCGATTGCGATGATGTTGCCCGGAGCCACCCCTTTGCCGGGGTAGGTATCGGCAATCGGGATCTGGAACGTATTCGCCGCAAACCCGTCGGTCGACCACAGGTTCAGCTCGTTTCCCGGCCCGGCCGCCTGGAACAGCACGTGGGTGCCGACGGTCGTAAGGTCGGTGGGCGCCAGTCCGCCAGCGGGCGCTCCGGCGATCCCGGTGATCTCCTGGGTTCCCTGGACGGTGCCGTCGGTCCGCCAGAGGCCCTCCTGCCCGGCGGCGTTGGTGCCCTCGAACAGCGCGATATTCCCGAGCACCGCGATATTGGACGGCGCCAGCCCGTAAACGCCCAGCCGGTAGCCGCCGGCGCCGGCGGTGAGTTCGGTGACGGCGGTGCCGTCGTAGCTGAACAGCTGATACGTCCCGGCGGCGTCCTCGCCGGTGAACAGCAGCTGCGTGCCGAATGCGGTCAGGCTCCTGGGATACAGTCCGCCGGAATACGCGGCGGGGACGGCGACCTGCTGGGTTCCGGCGGCGGTGCCGTCCGAACTGAACAGCTTGCCCGAGGCATCGAACAGCAATTTGCCCTGAAACACCGTGAGGTCGGCCGGCGCCCCGCTGGTGCCCGACAAGCCGGTGATCGGACCGACGACATGGGTTCCGTTCGAGGTCCCGTCGGTCACCCAGAGCTGGTCGGGGGCGGCTCCGCTGCTTTCGCCGCCGAAATAGACGAGGTCGTGATACACCGTGAAGCTGAACGGCGCGAAGCCGAAGCGGGTGGTCGCGTTCGGTGTTGCGGCGCCGGCGACCGTCAGTTCGGTCACGGAATCATCGGCGGGGTTGAACGACCACAGGCCCTCGTTGCCGGTTGCGTCCCGGCCATCGAACAACACCTGCTGCGGGCCGTAGATGGTGATCCCGATGGGCGTCAGCCCAAATTTCGCACCGGCGCCGGCGGTCAGTTCCGTGGTTCCGGCGGCGGTGCCGTCGGTCGTCCAAAGCTGCTCGCTGCCGGTGGAGTCCGTGCCGTTGAAGTAGAGCTTGACCATCTACCGAGCATCTCCGGTGATCGTCATGCCGCTGCAGGAACGGTGCGGAAGCGATCTGTCGGCGAGCTTAGCCGGCAACTCCGCAATGCGCATCAACCGCGTGCGCGATGATCGTACCGATAGCCCTCGCGGTTGGGGCCTTGGTCCGGGTCAGCGTTCCGGGGGCGCCGCGGTGATCGGGATTTCGCGGGCCTCGCCGCCCGGCTGGTCGCCCACCCCGGCGGGCTGGGAATCACGGTATTCGACGCCGCCCTGGCGCTGCTCGTGGCGATTGCGGTCGCCGTCGTCGTTGCCGCGACTGTCGTAGCCGCGCCCGCCGCCGCCCTGGCCGTCCTGGCCATCATTACCCTGGCCGTCGTTGCCGTCGTTGCCCTGGCCGTCGCCGCCGTCCTGCATGTTCGGCCGGCGCTGCTGGTAGCCGTTCTGCTGGCCCTGGCCCTGCTGGCCCTGCTGGGCGGCCTGGTTCATGGCGTTGAGGATGCGGAAATAATGCTCGGCGTGCTGGAAGTAGCTTTCCGCCATCACCCGGTCGCCGGAACTGGTCGCGTCGCGGCCGAGCTGCAGGTATTTCTCGAATAACTGCTGCGCCGTGCCGCGAATCCGCAGGTCCGGGCCGTTGCTGTCGAACACATGATTGCGGTTGAGCGGCGTGCCGCCGGTGTGATGGCGGATGATCTGGCCGCCACCGCCGCCGCCTCCACCGCCGCCGCCCCCACCGCCACCGCGATTGTTGCGTCCGCGCATGCGCTTCATGTTCATCGGTGCCAAAGCGTTGTCCTTATGTGCAAACCCCGTTCCGGACGCGCGCCGGACGGGCAATCCCCGCCAAGCGCAGTCCCGGTTTCCGGGCGAGGGGTGCACCATCGCACCCGCCTCCACGACCCGATCACCGGGTCATTCCGTTCCGTTGGCTTCCGCGCGGCGCCTCCACCACCCGACATCGCAACCCGGACCGCCGATTTGGCGGGATGGGGCGATCGCTCTGGCTGAGGCATCAGGGGGCCACCACATCCGGGCGGTCCCTGCCGTGCGGTTTCAAAGGTAGCCGCCACCGGGCGACCTGCCAAACGGTTTTTTTCACGCGGCAGGTATTCCAGCGACTTCCAGCACCAGCGCGCGGGCGACGCCGCCGAGGTCCTGGCGCAGCGCCGGCGACGAACAGCCGGCCGAGCGGGCGAGGTCGATCACGGCCGAGGCCTGGCCTGCTCCCAACTCGAATATGGCGACGCCGCCAGGCGCCAGCAACCTGGGCAGGGCGGGAATCAGCCGGCGATAGGCGTCGAGTCCGTCGACCCCGCCGTCGAGGGCGCTGCGTGGCTCGAAAGCCGCAACCTCCTGCATCAGGCCCGAGATTCCGCCGGTTTCGATATAGGGGGGATTGCTCAGGATCATGTCGAACCGGCCATCGATGGCCGCCGCCCAGTCGCCGCAGGCGAAGCCGGCGCGTCCGGCCAGTCCGGCCCGGACGGCGTTGCGGCGGGCGAGGGCGGCCGCCTCCGGGACCAGGTCGATGCCCAGTCCCCAGGCATCGGGAAACGCCTCCAGCGCCGCCAGCAGCAGGCAGCCGGTGCCGGTGCCGAGGTCCAGGATCCGGCGCACCCTGCCGCGGTCGGGCCGCGCCGCCAGCGCCGCCTCGATCAGTGCCTCCGAGTCGGCGCGCGGGATCAAGGTGGCGGGCGACACCTCCAGGTCGAGAGTCCAGAACCCTTGGCTGCCGAGAATATAGGCCATCGGCTCCCGCGCCGCCCGGCGGGCCAGCAGGGCATCGAGGCGGTCCGGATCGATCTCCGCCGCCGCGTCGGGGAGAATGTTCGGCGCCAGGCCGAGCAGATGGCCCAGCAGCAGTCTTGCCTCATGGCCGGGGTTGTCGATGCCCGCCTGCCGCAACGCGTCGCGGGCTCGCCGCGCGGCGTCGGAAAAGATCATTCCTCGGCGGCGAGGCGGGCGGACTGGTCCTCCGCGGTCAGCGCATCGATGAATTCGTCGAGGTCGCCCTGCATCACCGCGTCGATCTTGTACAGGGTCTTGCCGATACGGTGGTCCGACACCCGTCCCTGGGGGAAATTATAGGTGCGGATGCGCTCGCTGCGGTCGCCGGTGCCGACCTGGGCGCGGCGGTCGGCGGCGCGGCTGGCATGCAGGCTGGCGCGCTGCTGTTCGTACAGCCGGGCGCGGAGAATCTTCATCGCCTTGGCCTTGTTCTTGTGCTGGCTCTTTTCCTCCTGCATCGCCACCGCCAGCCCGGTCGGCAGATGGGTGATGCGCACGGCACTCTCGGTCTTGTTGACATGCTGCCCGCCGGCGCCCTGGGCGCGGTAGACGTCGATGCGCAGGTCCTTGTCGTCGATCTGGACGTCGACCTCCTCGGCTTCCGGCAGCACCGCGACGGTGACGGTGGAGGTGTGGATGCGGCCCTGGCTTTCGGTCGCCGGCACCCGCTGCACGCGGTGCACGCCGGATTCGTATTTCAGCCGGGCGAACACGCTGCGGCCGGTGATTTCGGCGATGCCGTTCTTCATGCCGCCGAGGCCGGTGTCGTCGAACTCCAGCACCTCGAACCGCCAGCCGCGGGTGGCGGCGTATTTCTGGTACATGGCGAACAGCTGGGCGGCAAACAATCCGGCCTCGTCGCCGCCGGCCGCCGGGCGGATTTCGAGGATGGCGGAGCGGTCGTCGGCCTCGTCCTTCGGCAGCAGGGCGACCCGGATGGCATGTTCCAGGGCGGGTATCTGGTCCTTCAGCTCGAACAGCTCGGCGTCGGCCAGTTCGCGCATCTCGGGGTCTTCGAGCATCGTCTGGGCCTCGGCGGCGCGTTTCTCGGCGGCGCGTAGTTCGTCGATCCGCGCCACCACCGGTTCGATCTCGGCCAGCTCGCGGGAGGCGCGGACATAGGCGTCGCCCGTGGCCCCCTCGGACAGCAGCGCGCTGAGTTCGGCGGCGCGGTCGACGATCCGGTCCAGCTTGACGGCGAGCTTCATCGCAGTTTCGCGGCCAGCTCCGCGATCGCGACCTCCGACTGCTCGCCGGTGGCGAGGTCCTTCACCTGCGCCACGCCGCGCGCGAGTTCGGTCTCGCCGAGGATCACCGCCGCCCGCGCACCGATCCGGTTGGCGCGTTCCATACGGCGCTTGGGATTGCCGCGATAGGAAATCTCGGTGCGGATGCCGGCCGCGCGAAGGTCCTTCAGGATGCCCAGCGCCGCCGCCTCGGCGGCCTCGCCGATCGGCACCACCGCCACCGGCTTCGGCACGGCGGGTGCGGCATCCAGCAGCATCGCCAGCCGCTCGATCCCGGCCGCCCAGCCGACCGCGGGGGTGGGCGGCCCACCCATTTCCTCGACCAGGCCGTCATAGCGGCCGCCGCCCATCACCGTGCCCTGCGCGCCGAGGCGGGTGGTGACGAACTCGAACGCGGTGTGGTTGTAGTAGTCGAGGCCGCGGACGATCCGGGGGTTCTCCCGGAACGGCACCGCGAAGCCGTGCAGATGCTCCTGCAGCCTGGCATAGAACGCCGCCGCGGCGTCGGTCAGGTAGCCGCCGATGGTCGGCGCGCCGGCTACGATCTTCCGGTCGCCCTCGTCCTTGCTGTCCAGGATGCGCAGCGGGTTGCGCTCCAGCCGGGTCAGGCTGTCCTCCGACAGGGCCGCCTTGTGATCGGAGAAATACCCGACCAGGGCGGTGCGGTAGGCGTCGCGGCTGTCCCGGTCGCCGAGGGTGTTCAGCTCCAGCACCACGCCGTCCTCGATCCCCAGCGCCTGCAGGATGTTCCAGCCGCAGGCGATCACCTCGGCGTCCGCCAGCGGCTCCGCGGGTCCGATGATCTCCATGTCGATCTGGTGGAACTGGCGGTAGCGGCCCTTCTGCGGCCGCTCGTAGCGGAACATCGGCCCGTTGTAGAAGATCTTCTGCGGCAGCGATTGGGTCAGGCCGTTGGTGACCAGGGCGCGGCAGATGCCGGCGGTGGCCTCCGGCCGCAGGGTCAGCGACTCGCCGCCGCGGTCGGCGAACGAATACATCTCCTTCATCACCACGTCGGAGCTGTCGCCGAGGCCGCGCGCGAACACCCGGGTATCCTCGAAGATCGGGGTGCTCCATTCCTCGCAGCCATACAGCGCGGTGATCCGCCGCGCCGTCTCGACGACGTGCTGGTGGCGGCGCTGCTCCTCGCCGATCAGGTCATGCGTGCCGCGCACCGCGGCGAGTTGGTCGGCCATTCAGGAATCCTTACTCGCTCTCCCCTGGAAGGAGAGGGCGGGGAGAGGGGGAGGGGCGCCGCCATTATGGAGCGCCGTCACCCCTCCCCTGGCCCCTCCCGCAAGGGGAGGGGAACGTTTTACCCCGTTTCTGAGAAAAGCTATTCGGCGGCGAGCTTGGCGGCGGTCTTTTCGGCTTCGATCGCCGCCGCCTTCTTTTCCACCAGTTCGACGATGTGCTCGATCATCGCATCGGCGTCGATGGTGTGGTCGGTCTTGCCGGCGTTGTAGACCATGTGGCGGCCGGCGCCGCCGCCGGTGATGCCGATATCGGTCATCAGCGCCTCGCCGGGACCGTTCACCACGCAGCCGAGGATCGACAGGCTGAGCGACGTCTCGATATGCGCCAGCCGCTCCTCCAGGATGCTCACCGTCTTGATCACGTCGAAGCCCTGCCGGGCGCAGGACGGGCAGGAGATCACCTTCACGCCGCGATTGCGGATGCCGAGGGTCTTCAGCAACTCCCAGCCGACGAACACCTCCTCCTCCGGCTCGGCCGACAAAGACACCCGAACGGTGTCGCCGACCCCGGCCCAGAGCAGGTTGCCGAGCCCGATGGCGCTTTTCACCGTGCCGGCACGCATGCCGCCGGCCTCGGTGATGCCGATATGCAGCGGGTGGTCGCAGACCTCGGCCAACTGTTGGTAGGCGGCGACCGCCATGAACACGTCGGACGCCTTCACGCTGATCTTGAAGTCGTGGAAATCGTGGTCCTGCAGGATCTTGGCGTGCTCCAGCGCGCTCTCGACCAGCGCCTCGGGGTTGGGCTCGCCGTATTTCTCCAGCAGGTGCTTGTCCAGCGAGCCGGCGTTGACCCCGATCCGCATCGAGCAGTTGTGGTCGCGCGCCGCCTGCACCACCTCGCGCACCCGCTCGGCGCTGCCGATGTTGCCGGGATTGATGCGCAGGCAGGCCGCCCCGCTCTGCGCCGCCTCGATGGCGCGCTTGTAGTGGAAATGGATGTCGGCGACGATCGGCACCTCCACCTGGCGGACGATCTCGGCCAGCGCCAGCGAACTCGCCTGGTCGGGGCACGACACCCGGACGATGTCCACGCCGGCCCGCTCGCAGCGGCGGATCTGGGCGACGGTCGCCGCGACGTCGGTGGTCGGCGTGTTGGTCATGGTCTGCACGGTGATCGGCGAATCACCGCCCACCGGCACCGAGCCCACGAAGATTTTTCGTGATTTCCGGCGGTCGATGTTCTGATACGGACGATAGCTGCTCATGAGGGATCGCTCCGGGGAGGCGGGACCTTGGGGCCACGAAGGGTCCGCGGCCGGAAAAGGCACATGGACGGCTTCGCGTGGAATTCGGCGCAACATGCCTTTTCGGGCCGAGCCGCGCAAATCATGGCTGGCAGATGGGAACGCCGCGCCGCAATCGCTACGGGGTGCGTGGAGCCGCCGGTTTGGCCACTGTCGCCGCGGCGCCGACGGCAAGCTTGCCATCGCGGATCTGGTCGGCATCGAGCGGCAGGTCGCGCCGGACCGCGCCGTCGCCGCCGAGCGACGCGGTGGCGGCACCATCGACCAGCAGTTCGGTGCCACCGGCATTGCCGGTCGTCAGCAGCAATTGGCCCTTGGCCGGCACCGGCCAGGTCTCGCCGTTGCGCAGCACCCGGTTCAGCAGCACCGGCCCCTGGCGGTCGCGCACCTGCACCCACGCATCGGCGCGGGCGCGGAGCACGATCCGGCCGCCATCGGCGGCGGGCGGGATGGCCGCCAGCGCCGGCGCCACGACGGCCGGCAACTCGGGCATCGCCGCTGCGGCCGAACTCGGTGAAATCGACGGCCCGGGCGCCACTGCGGCCAGGCCGGTCTGCCCCAGCGGCGTTCCCGGCACCGGGCCGGCCTGGGTCGGCGCGGCGTTCGGCGTCGGGACGGCCAGCACCGGCGGCGGCTTCGCGGCCTCGATCAGCGGCTCCAGCCTTGGCGGCACGCTCTGCACCACCTCCGAGTCAGGACGGCCGTTGCCCGACATGCGATACCAGCCCGCATAGGCGCCGATCGCCAGCACCACGCCCAGCAGCACCACGGCACCCGCCGGAATGCCGCGCTCCGGCACCGGCGCCGGGAAGGCCAACTCGGTCTTGCGGTTGATGTCGGCGGCCTCGGCCCGGAAGCGGCGGGCGATCTCGTCAGGGTGCAGCCCGAGCGACTGGGCATAGGTGCGGACGAAGCCCACCGCATAGGCGTTGCCGGGCAGGTCGCCGATGCGGCCGTCCTCGATCGCCTCCAGGAAAGGCAGGCGGATGCGCAGATGCTCGGCGATCGCAGGCAGCGTCCAGCCCAGCCGTTCACGCGCCTCGCGCAGTTCCGCGCCGACCCGCGCGGCTTGCGGACCGACCCTGGCTGTCTGCGGATTCGCGGAAGAACCGTCCTCGGCCGGGGACATCATGGTGCGGACTTCCGCAAGCTTAGACCTGCGATCCTGCAGCACAGCGGCGTCATCCCGCGACAAGTTTGTTCCGAAGATTCACCACGACCCCGCCCCATGGGGACGCCGGCCGACGCATCCGCTGTGTAGCCCGAACCCCGCGCGATTGCCAACGCCGATCACCAGCCATTTTGCCGCCGGGTTCACAAAATCAGCAGCGCCGGCGGCGGCCGGCCAAGCCGAAAACGCAGTGTCTAAACGCATCATGGCATTGCCGACGTTTTCCACCACGGCAAATGAACGTTACATTGGCGCCATCCGTCAAACCGGCAGGCCATGCTCGCGCGCCCATGCCAGGATCGGCTCCCGCAGGCTCGCGGCCCCCGCCGAGGTGCGGCGCACCGAATCGAGCAGTCGTCGGAAACCAACGAGGTCGAGTTCCGCCAGCATCGCCTTGACCGGCAGGATCGCCGAAGCCGGCATCGACAGCGTGGAGATGCCCAGGCCCACCAGCACCATCGCCTCCAGCGGCCGCGACGCCGACTCGCCGCAGACCGAGACCGGCACGCCGGCGGCGGCAGCCTGCGTCACCAGGTCGCCCAGCAACGCCACCATCGCCGGCGACAGCATGTCGTAGCGCCCGGCCAGGGCGGGTGTGCCCCGGTCGGCGGCGAACAGGAACTGCAGCAGGTCGTTGGTGCCGACCGAGATGAAATCGACCTCCGCCAGCAGCGCCGGCAACTGGAACATCAGCGCCGGGACTTCCAGCATGGTGCCGATGGACAGCTTCGACGGCGTCGGCCGCACCCGCGCCGCCTCCGCGACCAGCAGCGAGCGGGCGGCATGGAATTCGGCCACCGTCGCCACCATCGGGAACATCACGGTCAGCGGGCGCCCGCCGGCGGCCAGCAGCAGGGCGCGCAACTGCCGCCGCAGCAGGGCCGGCCGGTCGAGCCCGATGCGCAGCGACCGCCAGCCCATCGCCGGGTTCTCCTCGGTCGCCGGCGGGCTGCCCGGCAGCAGCTTGTCGCCGCCGAGATCGAGCGTGCGGAACACCACCGGCCGGTCGCCCGCGGCGTCCAGCACGCGGGCGTAGACCGCGGCCTGCTCCTGCATGTCGGCGATCGCGCCGCGCGCCAGCATGCCGATCTCGGTGCGAAACAACCCGATCCCATCCGCCCGCACGCTGTCGAGCTGGCCCAGTTCCAGTGCCAGGCCGACATTCAGCATCAGGCTCACCGCGCAGCCGTCGCGCGTCACCGCCGGTCGGTCGCGCAAAGCGGCCCAGCCGGCCTGGCGGGCGTTGCGGGCCTCCAGCGCCCGGCGATAGGCCTGCCGCAACTCCTGCTCGGGACGCAGCATCACCTGGCCGGCGCCGCCGGGATCGTCGGCGTCCAGGATCACCTCGTCGCCGTGCTCGGCGGTCTCCAGGATGCCCCGGGCCCCGGCCAGCGCCGGCAGTTCCAGCGCCCGCGCCAGGATCGCGGCATGGCCACCGGCGCTGCCCTCCTCGATCACCACGCCGGCGATGCCGCGGGCGTGCCAGTCCAGCAATTCCGCGGGCCCCAGGCGCCGGGCAAGCAGGATCGAGCCCGCCGGCACCGCCCCCGCCTCGCCGCCGCCGTCGAGCGCCGCCAGCAACCGCCCGGCGAGGTCCTCGAGGTCGGCCAGGCGTTCGCGCAGATAGGGATCGACCACCCGGCGCATGCGGTCGCGCAGGTCGCCGGACACCCGCTGCACCGCCGCCTCCGCCGACAGCCCGCCGCGGATGGCGTCGCCCACCCGGCGCAGCCATCCGGCGTCCGCGGCCACCAGCCGGTAGGCGTCCAGGATCTCCCGGGACGCGGTTGCATCGGGGCTGCGCGACGCGGTTTCCTTCGGCAGCCCGGAGGCGATCAGGTCGTCGAGGCTGCTCTGCATGGCGGCGACCGCGTCGTTCAGCCGGGTCAGCTCGGCCTCCGGATTATCCGCCAGCAGCCGGCGCGGTCGATGCGTGGTGCCGTGCAGCAGCGCCGGCCCGATCACCAGCCCCGGCACCAGCAGCGTGGCGGCGAAGCGCCGCGGAACGGTGCCGGCGATGCCCTCGCTGGCGCCGTCCTCGGCGCCGATCGCCGCCAGCAGCTCGGCCAGCAGCATCGCCACGGTTTCCAACTCGTCCACCGCATCCGCCTCGTAGCGGCGCGGCGTCCGGTTCTGCACCACCAGCACGCCCAGCACCCGCCCGGCCCGCCGCACCGGCACCGCCAGCATCGAGGCATAGGGCTCCTCGCCGGTCTCCGGGCGGTAGGCGAAGGAGGGATGGTTCTGCGCGTCCGGCAGGTTCAGCGCCTGGCCGGTGGCCGCCACCAGCCCGACGATGCCCTCGCCGACGCGCAGCCGGGTGCGTCCCACGGCCTCGGCCAGCAGGCCCTCGGTCGCAGTCAGCTCCAGGATATCGCCGGGCTTCAACGCGTAGATCGAGCACACCTCGGCGACCAGCTCGGCCGCGACCAGGCGGACAAGCTCGGGCAACGGCGCCGAGCCGCGCGCCATGAGGTCGCGCAGCCGGGCAAGGAGGCGGCGTGGCGTCTGCATGCATCGCGCTTAGCGGTCCGTCGGGGCAGAAACAAGGCCAGCCCGGCGGCAAATCGCCTGGACCACCCTCGATGCGATTAATTGGACGTAACGTTCAGCCAAACGGCGTGCGGCGAAGTCTCAGCGTCCGCCGCGGTTGGCCAGCGCGGTGACCGCCTGCTCCACCAGTTCGGCGATGATGTCGGCCGTGGACTGGATCGACGTCACCATGCCGACCGATTGCCCGGCCATGACCGACCCCTGCTCGACATCGCCATCGATCACCGCGCGGCGCAGCGCGCCGGCCCAGAAATGCTCGATGGAGAGCTGTGCCGCTTCCTTGGTCAGCTCGCCGGATTGGAACTTCTTCAGCGTCTCGGCCTGATGGGCGAGGAAATTGCGTGGTGCCGTCATTGGCCAGCCCGCGCACCGGGATCACCGGGAAGCGCGGGTCGAGCTGGATCGACGGCAGCGCGTCGCGGGCATTGGCGCGGATGAAGGCGTTCTTGAAATTGTCATGCGCGATGCTCTCGGCCGCCGCCGCGAAGCGGGTGCCGAGCTGCGCCCCGGATGCGCCCATCTCCAGATACGACAGGATCGCCTCGCCCCGCCCCAGCCCGCCGGCGACGAACACCGGCACGTCGTGCAGATGCGGCAGAATCTCCTGCGCCAGCACGGTCAGCGACACCGGCCCGATATGGCCGCCGGCCTCGCTGCCCTCGATCACCAGCGCGTCCGCGCCCGACCGCACCAGCCGCTTGGCCAGCACCAGGGCCGGGGCGAAGGCGATCAGCTTCGCGCCGCCGTCCTTGACCGCGCGCACGGCGCCGCTGGGCGGGATGCCGCCGGCCAGCACCACATGGCCCACCCGGGCGGCGATGCAGACCCGCACCAGGTCGTCCAGCTGCGGATGCATGGTGATCAGGTTGACGCCGAACGGCCGACTGGTCATCGCCTGGGTGGCGGCGATCTCGGCGCTCCAGCAGCTCCGGCCCCATGGCGCCGCAGGCGATCACCCCGAAGCCGCCGGCGTTGGAAATGGCCGACACCAGGTGCCGCTCGCTGACCCAGCTCATGGCGCCGCCCATGATGGCGACCTCGCAGCCCAGGAACGCGGTGCCGCGCGCCCACAGCCGGCTCAGTTCGGCGCGGGCTGCGATCCTGCGAGCGTCCGGGGAAACGATATCAGGCGGCATCGAGGCCGTAGGCGGTATGCAGCGCCCGCACCGCCAGCTCGGTGTATTCGGCGCCGATCAGCACGCGACACCTTGATCTCGCTGGTGGAGATCACCTGGATGTTGATGCCCTTGGCCGCGAGGGTCGCGAACATGGTGTTGGCGACGCCGGCATGGCTGCGCATGCCGACGCCGACGACGCTGATCTTGGCCACGTCCTGGTCGCACAGCAGCTGGTCGTAGCCGATCGCCTGCCGCTGCTCGGCCAGCGTCGCCTGCGCCCGCGGCAGGTCGGTGCGCCCGACGGTGAAGGTCATGTCGGTGGTGCCGTCGGCGGAGACGTTCTGCACGATCATGTCGACATTGACGCCGGCGTCCGACAGCGGCCCGAAGATCGCCGCCGCGATGCCCGGCCGGTCCGGCACCCGCCGCACCGTGATCTTCGCCTCGTCCCGCGAATAGGCGATGCCCGACACGATTTCCTGTTCCACGATCTCATCCTCATCGACGACCAGCGTTCCCGGCAGGTCGCTGCCCAGCAGGTTGTCGCCCGCGAAGCTGGACAGCACCTGCACCCGCACCCGTTCCTTCATCGCCAGCTCGACGCTGCGGGTCTGCAGCACCTTGGCGCCGACCGACGCCAGTTCCAGCATCTCCTCATAGGCGATCTTCTCGAGCTTGCGCGCCTTCGGCACGATCCGCGGGTCGGTCGTGTAGACCCCGTCCACGTCGGTATAGATGTCGCAGCGATCCGCCTTCAGCGCCGCCGCCAGCGCCACCGCCGAGGTGTCGGACCCGCCGCGGCCGAGCGTGGTGACCCGATTGTCCGGCGCCGATGCCCTGGAAGCCGGCGACCACCGGCACCTGGCCGCTGTTCCATCCGGCGCGACCAGCTCGCTGCCCTCGATCCCCTGGATGCGGGCGCGGCCATGCGCGTCGTCGGTGCGCAGCGGGATCTGCCAGCCCTGCCAGGAGCGCGCCTCGACGCCGATCTCCTGCAGCGCGATCGCCGTCAGCCCGGCGGTGACCTGCTCGCCGGTGGCGACCACGGCGTCGTATTCGCGGGCATCGTGCAGCGGCGACAGTCGCTGGCACCAGGCGACCAGCTGGTTGGTCACGCCGGACATGGCCGAGACCACCACGGCCACCTGGTTGCCGGCATCGACCTCGCGCTTGACCCGGGCGGCCACGTTGCGGATGCGGTCGAGGTCGGCGACGGAGGTGCCGCCGAATTTCATGACGATTCTGGCAAGGGGGGCGGGACATGTCGAAGCTTGAGGCCAAGGTTGCGCGGCGCTGCGGGGCGGCACACATACTGGCGGCGGCATGAGGGGGCAACCTTGGATTTAACGCATCAGAGGGGCGTCTCGGCCGTCGAGGTGGCCCGTTTCGACGCCCTGGCCGGGCGCTGGTGGGATCCCGACGGCCCGATGCGGCCGCTGCACCGGATGAATCCGCTGCGCGTGGACTGGGTCGACCAGCGCATCCGCGCCCGCTTCCCGGAACCGGTCCGGCTGCTGGATGTCGGCTGCGGCGCCGGCCTCGCCGCCGAGGCGCTGGCCCGACGCGGCCACCACGTGCTGGGGATCGACGCCGCCGGCGCCGCGATCGCCGCCGCCCGCGCCCATGCCGAGGGGCAGGGGCTGCCCCTCGAATACCGGGACGGCGTCGCAGAGGACCTGGTCGCCGAGGGCACCAGCTTCTCGGTCATCACCGCCCTGGAAGTCATCGAGCACGTCCCCGACCCGACCGCAATTCCTGCAGACGCTGGCGGCCCTGCTGGAGCCGGACGGGTTGCTGTTCGTGTCGACCCTGAACCGCACCCGGCGCTCGTTCCTGACCGCCAAGCTCGGCGCCGAATACCTGCTGCGCTGGCTGCCGGTGGGCACCCATGACTGGCGCCAGTTCCTGACCCCCAGCGAACTCGGCGGCTGCCTGCGCCGCGCCGGGCTGCGGGTGACCGACATCGCCGGGATGGTGCCGGCCATTGCCGGCGGCTGGCGCACCAGCCGGTCCACGGCGGTCAATTACATCGTTGCGGCGTCTCGCTAGCAGCCAGACTAGCCGTCGGCGCGCGGCACCCAGGGGATGTTGGAAACCTCGATGCCGTCCTCGGCCAGCGCCTCCGCCTCGGCCGGCGACGCTTCGCCGTAGATGCCCCGCTTCTCGCTCTCGCCGTTATGGATGCGGCGCGCTTCGTTGGCGAATTCCGGCCCCGACATAGTCGCAGTTCTTCTCGACCTCGCTGCGCAGCTTCTGCAGCATGGAGCGCACCTGGTCGGGCATGCGCTCGCCGCCGACCGCGACCGGCTGGGCCGATTTCTTCTTTGCCGGCGGGCGGGGAGCGGCCTTGGCCTCTCGCCCCTTCTTCGGCACCGAAGGCGTCATCAGCGCCCGCTGCACCTTGGTGCTGCCGCAGGTGGGGCATTCCAGCAGGCCGCGCTTCGCCTGCAGGTCGAAGCTGGCGGAGTCCTTGAACCAGCCGTCGAAGCCGTGGTCGTCCTTGCAGCGCAGTTGGTAGTGGATCATCCAGTGTTTCCCGGCACGCAACCCATCTCAGGAATTGAGATGCACGATGTTGGCACTCCCTTCGCGGAATTGCCAGAAGCGCTTGAAATCACGCCGCCTTCAGCAGCGGATCGAGCTTTCCCGCCCGGTCCAGCGCCACCAGGTCGTCGCAGCCGCCGATATGGCGGCCGTCGATGAAGATCTGCGGCACCGAGCTTTGCCCGGAGCGCTGGCGCGATTCGGCGCGGGCCGGAGACCCGCCCGGCGCCTCGATTTCCTTGTAGGCGACGCCCTTGCCGTCCAGCAGGCTCTTGGCGCGGGTGCAGTAGGGGCACCAATCCTGGGTGTAGATCTCGATGTCGGCCATCTGGTCCTTCGTGGGTTGAAGTCGGGCGTGGGTTAAGATCGGGCGTGGGTTGCGACCGGGCTTCGTGAAATGCGCCTGAACCGAAATCGTGCCGCGCCGCGGCCTTGGCAAGCCCTCATTCCATGCGCGGATCGGGGACCCGGGCGGCCACCAGCACATCGACCGCCACGGCGCCCGCCGCCAGCAGCACCTTGGCGCAAGCCGCCGAGGTGGCGCCGGAGGTCATCACGTCGTCGATCAGCAATACCCGCCGCCCGGCGATCTCGGCTGCCCGCCCCGGCCGCATCGCGAAGGCGTCCGCCACCAGCCGGGTCCGCGCCGCCGCCGACAACTCGCCGAGCGGCAGGGTCGCGCGGACGCGTTGCAGCGCATCCACCACCAGCGGCCGACCGCCGATGCGGGCCAGCGACCTGGCGAGCAGGGCGGCCTGGTTGTAGCGCCGGGCGATCAGCCGGCGCCGATGCAGCGGGACCGGCACCAGCAGGTCGGCGTCGTGCAGCAGCGCGGCGCCGGCGCGGGCCATCATCGCGGCGATGGCGGCGGCGTGTTCGGTGCGGTCGCCGTGCTTGAACGGCAGCAGGATGCGGCGGGATTCATCGTCGTAGCGCAACGCCCCGCGGGCGCGCTGCCAGGGCGGCGGCTGCTCGCGGCAATGCGGGCAGACCAGATCGGGTCCGCCCTGTCCGCCATGGCTGAACGGCACCCCGCAGCGGGCGCAACAGGGATCGCTGACGAACCCGACCTTGCGGAAGCACGCCGCGCAGAACCGGCCCGGTTCGTCCACCGACGCATCGCAGGTCAGGCATTGCGGCGGCAGCAGCAGGTCCAGCGCCGCCCGTCCGGCGCGCCCCAGGGCCGCCGCCACCCGCATATGCATCAGTCGGCGGCGCCGAACCGGACCGTGCCGTCCCGCTCGATCTCGTGCACCAGGTCGATCTCCCAGGAAAGATATGCCTGCATCGCCTCCTGGATGCCGGAGTTGCGGTCATAGGGGCGCAGGTAGAAATCAGCGCAGTCCTCGTCGCGCGGGATGGTGCGGTCACGCTCCACCGGCCGCCCGGCGCCGACCCAGGCAGCGGTGCCGCCCTCCAGCACCCGCACCGGCGCCGCGGTCAGCGCCTGCACCTCGGCCACCGCCAGCCGCGTCAGCAACGGATCGGGCCCGGCGATCACCACCAAGGCGGCCCCGGCGAGCTGTCCGCGCAGTGCCCCCAGCCGCGTGCGGATGCCCCACAACGCGCCGGGGATATGGCCATCGCGGAAATCGACGCTGCGGGCGAGGTCGATCACCACCGCATCGGAGGTGCCGGCAAGCGCCTCGGCCGAAATCGTCTCGGCAGCCGGCAACTGCGCCCGGGGCCGGGCCGGCAGGCGGGCGCCCAGTCCACCCTCCACCACGAACACGTCGCGATGCCCCATCAGCCGCAGCCACGCCGCCGACATCCTTGCCCGCACGCCGTCATCGTCCACCAGCGCGACGCGGGCGCCGCGCACCCCGATCCACTGGTCGGTCGCCTGCACCAGCTGCCCGCCGGGCGCCGAGACGCTGCCTTCCAGATGACCGGCCGCGAATTCCGCTGGATCGCGCACGTCGAGCACATAGAGCGTCCGCGCCGGGTCGGCGGCCATCCGGGACAATTCGGCGGCATCGATGGTGCGGACACCGGACCCGTCGGCAAACTTCGCGGCGCGAGCGCGAGCCAGATCGACCGTCTTCGGAACCCCCGGCGTGAACCGCTCATCGCGTCCACGCGCGCATTCCAGCCCGGCCAGTTCCCACCCCATCGTGCCGTTGCGCAGCGCCACCACCTTGTTCGGAATGCCCGCCTGCCGCAGGCTTTCGGCGCCCATGATCGAGCGCGTGCGCCCGGCGCAGTTCACCACCACCAGCGTGTCGGGGTTCGGCACCAGGTCGCCGATGCGGTAGGCCAGTTCGCCGCCGGGCACGCTGATCCCGGTCGGGATCGACATGCGGCGGAATTCCTCCAGCGTGCGGCTGTCCAGCACCACCATGTCCCGCCCGCTCGCCAGCAGCTTTTGCAAATCGGGCGCATCGACGCTCTCGGTGCCGTAGTGATGCTCCACCCATTCGCCGAACGCCTTGCTGGGCACGTTCACGCCGCTGAACAGCACGTAGCCGGCCGCGGCCCACGCCGGAGTCCCGCCGGCCAGCACCGAGACATCGCTGCAGCCGATACCTTCAAGATACCCGCCCAACCGCTCCGCCAGCCCGCGCCCGTCGTCCACGCAGACGATCCGCGTCGCCTTGCACGGCAGCAATGAAGCCGCCCGCGCCTCGGCGCGCGACAGCGGGCACGGCACCGCCCAGAACAGATGCGAGGCGCCGAATTCGCCTTCCTCGCGGGCATCGAGAATGGCCAGCTCCCCGCTGTCCGTCAGGCCGTCCATCACCCAGCCGCGCAGCGTCGCGGCGTCGATCTTCTTCATGGGCGTTGCTTCAGCCGGCCGGCGTCGCGGTCGGCTTCATGAAATTGACGTTGTACGGGATCGCCTGCCCGGTGGTCGGATCATAGGCCATGCGGTTGTCGAGCTTCTCCAGCGCCAGCCCATACATGTGCAGATGCCGCGTCGGCACCGTCCCGGTGGTGTGGATCGAGTGTACGTCGTCGGCCATGAAGGCGATGCCGCGGCCCGGCTCCACCATCACCTCGCGCTCCACCTCCAGCCGATCCGGCAGCTTGCGGTAGACCTTGTTCAGCTCCTGCCCATCGACCGCGACGATCACCGCCCAGGTGGTGTGGTCGTGCGGCTTGGTCTCGTTGCCCGGATTGAGCGCATTCAGGTACAGCGCGAAGCGGTTGTCCGCGTCCTCCTGCAGCATGTAGCGGCGGCTGCCCTTCTCGCCGTTCGGCGGCGGCGGAAACTCGCTGGATGGAAACAACTTCTCCTGCGCCGCGAGCGCCAGCATCTCGGCCTTGATGGCATCGAGCTTGCCGCGATCCATTCCCTCGTTCGCGATGGCGCGGATGCGGTCGATGGTGGCCGCGATCGCGGCGCTGCGGGCGGCGGACATGTCGGAGGCATTCATGGCGTTTCTCCTGGCTTTCGGCCGAGCCTAGCCCATTCGCGAGGGATGCGCGAAGTCCGGAGACACCCCAGCTTGTTGGGACGCCTCCGGGCGTCGCCTCTGCTTGTTCGTATACAAACGATACCATAGTCTTTCGTCCGGCTGGATCCCGTCGCGTCCTTCGGATTCGATGTCGGAACAGATCGGAGGAGCCGACTTCATGGCGCAGCGCCAGATGCATCTCGTCGCCTATCTCAAGACCGGCCCGACGGCGCTGCATGTCGGCGGCTGGCGCCATCCGGAAGCGACGCTCGACGACATCCTCGAGCCCAGCCGCTACGAGCACATCGCCCGCATGCTGGAGGCGGCGAAGTTCGACGGCTGCTTCTTCGCCGACCTGTTCGGGCTCTACGACGTGCACCAGCGGCAGCTTCGACGCCTATGTGCGCCGCGGCGGCCAGATCAGCTATCCTCGACCCGACCGTGGTGCTGCCGGTGATGGCCGCGGCGACGCGCCATCTCGGCCTCGGCGCCACGCTCTCGACCAGCTTCCACACCGCCTATCACCTCGCCCGCTGGCTCGGCTCGCTCGACGTCGATGAGCAAGGGCCGCGTCGCCTGGAACGTCGTGACCTCGGCCACCGACCTCGAGGCGCGCAACGCCGGCCTGGACGAGCTGCCGCCGCGCGAGCTGCGCTACGACCGCGCCGACGAGGTGCTCGAAGCCTGCTTCGCGCTCTGGAACAGCTGGGACGACGGACGCCTTCGTGCTCGACAAGGAGGCCGGCATCTTGGCCGATCCGTCGAAGGTGCATTACGCCAACTACGAGGGCCGCTGGATCAAGACGCGCGGCCCGCTCTCGATCCCGCGCAGCCCGCAGGGCCATCCCGTCATCATGCAGGCCGGCAGTTCCGACCGCGGCCGCGAGTTCGCCGCGCGCTGGGCCGAGGTGATCTTCACCATCCAGCGCGGCAAGGCCGAGATGGCGCGCGTTCTACGACGACATCAAGCACCCGCATGGCAGGCGCATCGGCCGCGACCCGCCGAATGCGCCATCCTGCCCGGCGTCATCGGTGGTGCTGGGCGAGACCGAGTCGATCGCGCGCGAGCGGGCGGACTACCTCGACAGCCTGATCGATCCGGAACTGAGTCCTCGCCTCGTCCTCCAGCAGCCTCGGCGCCGACCTCACCAAGCTGCAAGGCCGGCGCGCCGAGCGCTGGCCGAGCTGCAGGGCAACCAGGGCATGCAGGGCACCGAGGACGTGCTGGAGCAGCGCATGAAGGCCGAGGGCGTCACCTTCAAGGAGGTCGGTCGCGAAGCGCGGCCGCGGGCCGCGAGATCGTCGGCACCGCCGAGCCATGGTCGCCGACCGTCTGCAGGAGCTGTTCGAGGCCGGGCGTCTGCGACGGGTTCGTGCTGGCGCCGACCATGTTTCCCGGCATGTTCGAGCAGTTCTGCCGCAGCGTGGTGCCGGAGCTGCAGCGCCGCGGCCTGTTCCGCACGGAATATACCGGCACGCACGCTGCGCGAAAACCTGCGGGCTAGCCCCTCCCGCGCCAGCGGGATCATCGCAACAGGAGACGAGCATGGCTACGTCGTTCCGCCGCACTGACCCGCCGCAAGCTGCTGCACGGCAGCGCCGCCCTCGGCGCTGCGGCGCTGGCCGCCGCACCCGCGCAGGCCGCCGACGATCTCAAGGGCAAGACCGTCGTCTTCGCAAGCTGGGGCGGCGCCTACCAGGATGCCGAGAAGATCTGCTACTGCGACCCGTTCGCCAAGGCCACCGGCGCCCGGGTGCTGCAGGACGGGCCGATGAACGTCGCCAAGTTCCGCGCCATGATCGAGGGCGGCGCGCCCGACTGGGACGTCGCCGACATCACCATCGATTTCCTCTATGCCGGCATCAAGGACAAGCTGTTCGAGAAGATCGACAAGAGCATCGTCGACACCAGCCGGCTCGACCCGCGCTTCGTCAACGACTACGGCATCGGCTGCATCGTCTGGTCGTACAATCTCGGCTACAGCACCAAGGCCTATCCCGGCGAGGACGCACCCCAGGACCTGGGCCGACCTGTTCGACCTCAAGAAATTCCCCGGCAAGCGCACCTTCGGCGACAATCCCGTGGCCGTCGCTCGAAGTCGCGCTGCTGGCCGACGGCGTGGCGCCCGACAAGCTCTATCCGCTGGATGTCGAGCGGGCGCTGAAGAAGCTCGACACCATCAAGTCGCGAGACTGATCTTCTGGACGCACCAACTCCCAGTCGCAGCAGCTGTTCGTCGATGGCGAGGTCGACGCTCGGCCTGATCCTGAACGGCCGCGCCTACGACGCGGCACAAGAAGGGGGCGCCGATCGCGGTCTCGTGGGAGCAGAACATCCAGTCGGTCGACTATCTGGTCGTGCCGCGCGGCAGCCGCAACCGCGACGCCGCGATGCACGCTGATCGACACCATGACGGTGGCCGAGAACCAGGCGAAGCTCGCCAACCTGATCGCCTATGCGCCGACCAACCCGGCCGCCTTCAAGGGCATCGACCCGAAGATCGAGCCCTGGCTGTCCACCGCGCCCGACAACGTCAAGCAGGGCTTCGTCATCAACGCCGAATACTGGCGCGACCACCTGAAGGCCGACACGCGAGCGCTGGACGCGTGGAAGCTTGCCTGACCTGCGGCCGCCGTGATGCGCATGGACCGGCGCATCTGGCTGCTGCTGCCGGCGCTGCTGATCATGCTGGTCGCGTTCATCGGGCCGGTCGGCTGGCTGCTGTCGCGCGCCTTCACCCAGCCGCACGCCGGGCTTTGCAGAACTTCGAGGCGCTGTGGCGGCAGCCGGTCTATCTGCGGGTGCATCTGGAACACCGTGGTGATCAGCGCGACGGTGACGCCGATCTGCGTGCTGCTCGGCTTTCCGGTCGCCCATGCCATGGCGCTATGCCAGGCCACGGCTGCGGCGCTGGCTGATCTTCCTCGTGCTGCTGCCGTTCTGGACCAGCCTGCTGGTGCGCACCTTCGCCACCGTGATCCTGCTGCAGCGCACCGGGCCGCTGAACGCGCTGCTGGTCGGCTTCGGCCTCACCGAGCAGCCGCTGCCGCTGCTCTACAACCTCACCGGCGTGATGGTCGGCGCGGTGCAGGTGCTGCTGCCGTTCGTGATCTTCCCGCTGCATGCGGCGATGGCGCGGATCGAGCCGGCCTACATGCAGGCGGCCCTGACGCTCGGCGCCACGCCCGTGCGGGCGTTCCTGCGGGTCTATCTGCCGCTGACCCTGCCGGGCCTGGTGACCGGCGCCACGCTCGTGTTCATCAGCACGCTCGGCTACTTCGTCACGCCGGCCATGCTGGGCGGCCCGCGCCAGCTGATGATCGCGCAGCTGATCCAGGACCAGATCGGCGATTTCGGCAATTGGGGCATGGCGGGCGCGCTGTCGCTCGTGCTGTCTGGCGACCACCGGCGTCCTGCTCGGCCTGCTGCACGCCACCGTCGGGCTGAAGGCGGTGGCGCGATGAAGGGCGACGGCATGGCACGCTGGCGGGCGCTGCGCGGCGATCGTCTGCGCCGCTGGTCGCGCGTCTACCTGATCGCCCCGCTGGCGATCGTCATGATCATCTCGTTCAGCTCCGCGCCGTTCCTGCAGTTCCCGCCGCCCGGCCTGTCGCTGCGCTGGTACGCGAACCTGTTCGGCGACGCCGGCTGGACGCGCTCGATCTGGTCAGCGTCGAGATGCTGGTGCCGTCGTCGCTGCTGGCGACGCTGCTGGGCACCGCCGCGGCCTATGCGCTGGTGCGCGGCCGCATCCCGGGCGCCACGTTCATCACCGCCTGCCTGATGCTGCCGATCGTGGTGCCCGGCATCATCACCGCGGCGGCGCTGTTCGGCGTCTATCGCGGGCTGGGTCTGAACGGCACGCTCACTGGCCTGGTGATCGGCCACACCGTGCTCGATCACTGCCCTATCGTCGTGGCGACCGTCGGTTCCGCGCTGCGCACGCTGGACGCCGCGGCTGGAGGACGCGGCCGCGACCCTCGGCGCGCCGCCCTGGACGGCCTTCCGCCGCATCACCCTGCCGCTGCTGGCGCCGGCGGTGCTGTCGGGCCTGCTGTTCGCCATGGTCGTGTCGTTCGACGAGCTGATCGTCTCGCTGTTCGTCAGCACCGCGCGCATCCGCCCGGTGCCGGTGCAGATGTGGTCCAACCTGCGCGGCGATTTCGACCCCACCATCGCCGCCATCGCCTCGCTCTGCTTCGTCTTCGCGCTGGTGGCGCTGCTGCTCGAAATGGCGCTGCGCCGCCGCACCGGCACGCGAGAGGCCATGATGTCCGCGACCGTTGCCTGGAATCTGCGGCGGCGTCGCGCAAGCCGTCTGGAACTCACGGCGTGCGCAAGCAATTCGGCGGTCGATGTCGCCGTCGATTCGCTGGACCTCGCCTGCGCCGGCACGAGTTCCTCACCTTCCTCGGCCCATCGGGCTCCGGCAAGACCACCACGCTGATGATGGTTGCCGGCCTGCAGCCGCCCGATGCCGGCTCGATCGTGCTGGACGGCAAGCCGGTGGACCGCCTGCCGCCCTATCGCCGCGACATCGGCATGGTGTTCCAGCACTACGCGCTGTTCCCGCACATGACGGTGCGCCGCAACGTCGCCTTTCCGCTGGAGATGCGCCGCGTCGCCGCAGCCGAAACCGATCGCCTGGTCGACGATGCGCTGGCGCTGCGTGGGCCTGGCCGACTTCGCCGACCGCCTGCC
This sequence comes from uncultured Alphaproteobacteria bacterium, assembly GCA_963819305.1. Taxonomy (GTDB): domain Bacteria; phylum Pseudomonadota; class Alphaproteobacteria; order Acetobacterales; family Acetobacteraceae; genus CAVTKE01. Next base: position 132,754 of record CAWFVP010000008.1, on the reverse strand, counting down.
GCGGCAGCTCTCGGGCGGCCAGCAGCAGCGCGTGGCCCTGGCCCGCGCCATGGTCTATCAGCCCGGCGCTGCTGCTGATGGACGAGCCGCTGGGCGCGCTCGACAAGAAGCTGCGCGAACAGTTGCAGCTCGAGATCAAGCGCGTGCAGCGCGAACGGCGGATCTCGGTGCTCTACGTCACCCACGACCAGGAGGAGGCGCTGACCATGAGCGACCGCATCGCGGTGTTCAACGCACGGCCGCATCGAGCAGATCGGCACGCCCGAAGACCTCTACGAACGGCCCGGCCACGCGCTTCGTCGCAGGCTTCATCGGCGAGACCAATTTCTTCGCCGGCCACGTGGCCCGATCGGAGGGCCGCACCTGCCAGGTCGACATCGGCGGCTCCAGGCTCGCCGCCGCGGCGCCGGCGCCGATCCCGCCCGGCGCCGGCACCGTCATCGCGGTCCGCCCTGAGCGGGTGTTGCTTTCACCGTGGCAGCGCAGCCCGCTCGGGCAGCTTCATCGGACAGGTCAGCGACATCATCTATCTCGGCAACGCGCGCAAATACTTGGTCCGCCTGCCGGCCGGATCGGATGCCATCGCCCTACGGCAGGCGGGAAGCACCGAAGGCGGCGATCCCCAGGTCGGCAGCGTCGTTACCCTGTCATGGGATCCGGCGCACGCGACGGCCTTCCCGGCATAGTCATTTCCCCAGATGGCTGTCGAAGAACACCGCGATGTCGGTGAAAGCCTCGCGGGTTTCCGGCGCATTCGACGTCGAAGCTGTACTGGGCGTGCGACATGCCCTCGTAGACGTTCAGATCCGCAATCACCCCGGCGCGCCTCAGCTTGCGGTGGGTGCGAATGGTGTTGCTGAGGAACAGGTCGCGGGTGCCGCTGGTCAAGATGGTGGGCGGGAATCCATGGAAGTCGCCGTAGATCGGCGACAGCTGCGGATCCTTCAGATCGACGTTGCCGGCATATAGCTTCGCCGCGCGGCCGAGCCAGCCATCCCAGGTGACCAGAACGTTGTCGACCCATTCATTCGTCTCGTAGGTGTCCCCGGTCTTCGTCAGATCGGACCACGGCGTGCCGGGCGCGATCGCCGCCGGCAGCGGCAGTCCCTCCTGCTTCGCCCGCAACACCATCGCCAGCGTCATGCCGCCGCCGGTCGAGGTGCCGAAGATCGCCATGTTGGCGGGGTTGGCCATCTTGACGGCCTCTTTCCATACCGCCATCGCATCGTCCATGGCGGCCGGATACGGGAAATCCGGCGGCATCCGGTAGTCGACGGAGATAACCTTGAATCCGCCGAAGCCCGCCATCATCAGCGCCTCCGGCAGCGCCCCCTCGCGCGGGCCGAACACGTAGCCCCCGCCATGCACATGCACCAGCAGGCGGTTGCGGTTGATCTCGGGGATCGAATTCGGCGTCACGATATATGCCTTCACGCCCGCGATCGTGGTCGGCTCGTATTTGACGCCGAGCTTCTCCGCCAGCGCCGGCACCGCCGCGATCGTCGGGGCGACGCGCATCTCGATCAGCTTCTTCCAGTCATCGGCGCTTTTCGGATCGGCATTGAAGGTCGGCGGATACGGATTGCCGATCAACGCCTGCAGTTGCGGACTGACCTCCTCGCGGGGCACCGGATCGACATGCGCGGGCGCGTGGCGTGCGCCGGGTTGCGCATTCGCCGCCGCCTGGGCCGGCGCCAACTGGTCGTATCCCGGCGGCGTCTGCGCCGCCGCGGGAAACGCGAGCGCGGTGAAGGCAAGGATCAAAAGGGAGTGGCGCATCATCACTTTCTCCTGTTGCCGGCGATGGTTGGCAGATACCGCGCAGGGCTATCGCGACAGATGCGCGTTGAAGAACGCGGCGATTTCGCCGAACGCCTCCCGCGTCTCCGGTATGCGGTCGTCGCGCCCGAAATACGCGTGCGACTGCCCCTCATAGACCTGCAGCGATGCCTCGACGCCGGCCTGCCGCAGCTTGCGATGCACCCGCACGGTATTGCTCAGCAGCAGGTCGCGCGTGCCGGTGGTGAGGATGGTCGGCGGAAACCCGTGCATGTCGCCGTAGACGGGCGAGATCATCGGGTCGCGCATGTCGTGCCCGTGCGCATAGAAGCTGGCCGCCGCGTCGCAGAAGCCGTCCGGCGAAACCAGCACGTTGTCGACCAGCGCGTTGGTCTGGAATGAATCACCGGTCTTGGTGGCATCGGACATCGGGGTTCCTGACGCGATGGCGGCAGGCATCGGCAGCTTCTCCTGCTTCGCCCGCAGCGCCATCTCCAGCACCAGCGCGCCGCCCGCCGAGGTGCCGATCAGCCCCATCTTCTTCGGATCGGCCATCTTGGCCGCGGCCTTCCAGACCTTCACGGCGTCATCGAGTGCCGCGGGAAAATAAGCGTCCGGCGGCATCCGGTAGTCGACCGCGATCACCTTGAAGTGCCCGATCGCCGAGATCAGCATCGCCTCCGGCAGCGCCGCCTGGCCCGGGCTGAGCACGTAGCAGCCGCCATGGATCTGAACCAGCAACCGGTTGCGGTTCTCCGGCGGCATCGTCTGGGGGGTGACCGTGAACACCTTCACGCCGTCGATCACGCCGGGAACGACGGTCACGTGCAGGCGCTCGCGCATGGCGGTGACATTCGGCAGCGCCGCCGCCGCGCCGGCGTCGACCATCGCCTTCCACCCCTCGGGCGTGGTGGGAGGGGTGTTCCAGTTCTGCCGCAGCGGGGCTGCTATGAGTTGCTGGATTTCGGGGCTGACGGTGGTCGGCACCGGCAGGCTGCGTGCCGGGACATCGCGTGGCGCCAGGGGCGATTGTGCCCGGGCGGACGGCGCCCAGGCGGCCGGCGCCAGGGTGATGAACGTTGCCGCGACAGCGATCAGGCGGATGGCGAGCATCGGTTTACCCCAGTTTCTTGCTTGATCGGCATTTGATGGCAGAATTCATCGACAGGCAAGCAGCGCCGGCTGCCGCCGCTTAGCAGCCGCCCTCCCTGCTGCGATTGTGGATTCTTCGACGGCGATGCAGGTTGGCGGCGCGCCGCAGCTATCGAACCAAGAGGATTTGAACCATGCCCGAGCACCTGATTCCAACGACGGTCGTCGGCAGCTACCCGCAGCCGGACTGGCTGATCGACCGCGCGATGCTGAAGGCCCACGTGGTGCCGCGCGTCAGGCTGACCGAGGTATGGCGGGTCGCTCCAGAATTCCTGACCCAGGCCCAGGACGACGCGACGCTGCTGGCGATCCGCGACATGGAGGCTGCAGGGATCGACGTGGTGACCGACGGCGAGATGCGCCGCGAGAGCTACTCAAACCGCTTCGCCACGGCGCTCGAGGGCATCGACGGCGACAATCCCGGCAAGGTCGTGCGGGCGAACGGCTCCGAGACCACGGTGCCCCGCATCACCGGCCGCATCCGCCACACCCGGCCGGTGGAAGTACGCGACGTGGAGTTCCTCCGGAGCGCCACCACCCGGAAGGTGAAGATCACCTTGCCAGGCCCGTTCACGATGGCCCAGCAGGCGCAGAACGATTTCTACAGCGATCCCGACGAACTCGTGATGGATTTTGCCGTCGCCCTCAACCAGGAGGCGCGCCAGCTCGAAGCCGCCGGCGCCGACGTGATCCAGCTCGACGATCCGTGGCTGCGCAACGACCCTGAGGCCGCGAAGCGCATCGCGGTGCAGGCGATCAACCGGGCCCTGGAAGGCCTGCGGGTCACGACGGCGGTGCATCTCTGCTTCGGCTACGCGGCGGTGGTGAACACCCAGAAGCCCAGCGGCTACTCGTTCCTCCCGCAACTCGCCGACAGCGTCGCGCAGCAGATCTCGATCGAGGCCGCGCAGCCGAAGCTCGACCTCGGCGTGCTCTCCGACCTTTCGGACAAGGTCATCATCCTCGGCGTGATCGACCTCGCCGACCGCACCGTCGAAACCGCCGAGAAAGTTGCGGAACGGCTCCGTGCGGCACTGCCCTACGTGTCGGCCGAGCGTCTGATCGCCGCCCCGGATTGCGGCATGAAGTACCTGCCGCGCGAAACCGCGTTCGGCAAGCTGCAGGCCATGGTCGCAGGCGCCGCGATCGTCCGGCGGGAGCTCGGCTGAAGCGGACGCGCCTCACATCCATGGGCGCTGGTTTGCTTTGTGAACCCGCGGGGGATTAGCATCGAGGCGTAGCTGAGCGACGTTACCGGCTGCAAAAAAAGAACCGGCCGCAATGACCGGAAGGCTGGGGAAACACATGCCGCAACTGCAATCATGCGACGTCGTGGTCATCGGCTCGGGCTTCGCCGGAATGGCCTGTGCCGTCGCCGCCGCCGAATTCGGACTTTCCTGCATCGTGCTGGAAAAATCCGGAAAGATCGGCGGTGGCTCGGCGATTTCCGGCGGGTCGCTTTGGGTCGGCGCCAATCACCTGAACGCGGCGGCGGGGGGCAGCGACAGCCCCGCCGAAGTGCTCGCCTATCTGCGCTATGTCGGCGCCGACGGTATCGACCCCGGCCGAATGCAGACCTTCGTGGACGAGGCGCCGGACGCGCTGAAGTTCTTCGAGGCGTGCGGGGTCCCGTTCCAGTTGACCAACCGCATCGATCATTACCACGGCGTCGCACCGGGGGCGAAGACCGGCGGCCGCATCGTCGATACGGCGCCGATCGCTGGCGCCGATCTCGGCGAATACCGGGATCGCATGCTTCTGCCGGCGGGCCGGCTGTTCCGCCACGGCGGCAAGCAGATGATGGAACTGGGCGGTGCCGGCAGCGCCGCCGCCTGGGACGAGACGCTGCTGGCCGAGCGCGAACGCCAGGACATGCGCGGCGGCGGCACCGGCCTGGTGGCCTGGTTCGTCAGGCTGGCTGCCGCGCGCGGGGTGACGATCCGAACGGCCACGGCGGTCGACCGGCTGACCACGGAGTCCGGCCGCGTCACCGGCGTGGTCACCGGTGCCGGCGAAAGCATCGCGGCGCGGCGCGGCGTGGTGATCGCCAGTGGCGGTTACGAATCCAATCCCGAACTGGTCGCCAACTATGAAGCTTTGCCCGGCTTCCAGTCGATGTTTCCCGACTCGGTCAGCGGCGACGGCTTCGTCATGGCCACCGAGATCGGCGCCGCGGTACGTGTCATCGGAAACAACCTTTCGGTGTTCATGGGGTTCCGCAACCCCGATGACGCGCCCCCCGGGGAGAACGCCATCTGCCGCCTGTCCGGGACGCAGGAACTTCCGTCGAAGCACACCATGGTGGTGAACCGGCAAGGACGCCGCTTCACCGACGAGACGTTCTTCCAGGCCGCGGCACCCAGCCTGCGGGTGTTCGACAACGACACGCGCCGGCAACCGAACCTGCCGTGCTTCTTCATCTTCGATTCGCAATATGCGCGCGCACATTCCTTCGCCGGCCGGAAGCCCGGCGCACCAATTCCGTCCTGGGTCGCCAGCGGCGCCACGCTTTCCGAAGTCGCCGCCAAGCTCGGGATCGATGCCGCGGCATTGCAGTCCACCGCCGACCGCTTCAACGTCGATGCGCGCCAGGGAATCGACACCGAGTTCCACCGCGGCGAAATCCCGCGCGGGCTGACGAAGTTCGCCCCCGGCGCCACCCTCGGCACCATCGAGCAGCCGCCGTTCTACGGTATCGAGTTGCATCCAACTTCGCTTGCCTCCGCCGGCGTGCTGGCGGACGAGCGCGCACGGGTCGTGCATGTCCGTGGCGCGCCGATCCCCGGCCTCTATGCCATCGGCAACGCCGCCGCCCGCACCGAAACCGGGTCGGGCTATCAGACCGGCTTCTCACTCGCGTCCGGAATGACCTTCGGGCTTATCGCCGCGCGCGACATGTCGCAGGCCAACCGCGGGAGCGCCGCATGAGCGGCGGCATCGCGGCCGGGTTCGGTCCGGCGATGCAGGACGCGCTGTTCCGCAAGCTGCTGTGGCGGCTGGTGCCGTTCCTGTTCTGCAGCTACGTCGTGAGCTCGCTCGACCGCATCAATGTCGGCATCGCGTCGTTGACGATGGCCAAGGATATCGGCCTTGGCGCGGCGGCCCTGGGCCTCGGCTTCGGCATCTTCTCCGCCGGCTACGTCTGTTGCGAGATACCCAGCAATCTCGCTTTGCACCGGTTCGGCGCAAGGATCTGGATCGCTCGGATCATGATCACCTGGGGCCTGGTCTCGATGGGCACGTTCCTGGTGACCAACGCCTACAACTTCTACGCCGCCCGCTTCATCCTGGGTGTCGCCGAGGCCGGTTTCGTGCCGGGCATCGTGTATTACCTGACGCTGTGGTTTCCGGCGGTGTGGCGGGCCAAGGCGATGGTGGCCTTCCTTGTGGCGATCCCGATCACCGGCGTCATCGGGTCGCCGATCTCGGGCGCCCTGCTCGGGATGGAGGGGATCTGGGGCCTGCACGGCTGGCAATGGCTGTTCATCATCGAGGGCGCACCGGCGATCATCCTCGGCGTGATGTGCCTGTTCGTGCTCACCGACCGTCCGGAGCAGGCCAAGTGGCTGAGCGTCGAGGAGCGGCGCTGGCTGCAAGGCGTGCTGGCGCGCGAAGGCAGCGCGATGGAACAGCGGCAGAAATTCACCGTGGCACAGGTGCTGACCAACGGGCGGGTGATCACCCTGGCGGCGATCAATTTCTGCTACATCGTCGGCAATCAGGGCATCGGCATCTGGATACCGCAGGTGGTCAAGGGCTTCGGCCTGAGCAACCTCCAGGTTGGCTTCGTCACCGCCATCCCGTTCCTGTGCGGCTCGATCGGGATGATCCTCTGGGCACGCCATTCGGACCGCATGCAGGAACGCACATGGCATGTCGCGGGCGCCGGCCTGGTTGCGGCGGCGGGCCTCACCATCAGCGCCGCGGTGGCGTCGCCGGCGCTTTCGCTGGTCGCGCTGACGATCGGCGTCACCGGTATCTACGGCTTCTTCGGCACCTTCTGGACCATTCCGCCCTCCTTCCTGACCGGCCGCGCCGCGGCCGCCGGAATCGCCATGATCATATCGGTCGGCAATTGCGGCGGCCTGGTCGGCCCATCGGTCGTGGGCTGGACGCGCGAACTGACAGGAAGCTTCACCCTCGGCTTCGTCGCCATGTCCTGCTTCTTCGTGGTCGCCTCTCTGCTGACGGTCGGGCTGCATTTCTTCGCCCGGATCCACGAGGTCAGCCTGCCGGTCGATCAGGTTGCCAATGACTGAGGCGGAGACGCCCGCGACAAGCCTGGGCGCTTGAACGCGGCGCCGGTCCCACCTAGCCTTTGGGCAAATGCCCAACTCTGTAAGCAAAGACTCGGCCGAGGGACCGGTGCAGGCATCGGAACAACCGCGGGCCATGCGTGGGCGCCGTTCGGAAAGCGACTCGCGTCGCCTCGATGAGGCAGCCCGCGCCGGTTGGCTGTATTACATCGCCGGCAACACCCAGGACGAGATCGCGGCGAAGCTGGGCGTGTCGCGGCAATCGGCGCAGCGGCTAGTGTCGCTTGCGGTCAGCGCCGGCCTCGTGAAGGTTCGGCTGGACCATCCGATTGCCCGTTGCCTCGCGCTGGCGAAGGGGCTTACCACGCGCTACGGCCTTGTGCTTGCCGAGGTGGTGCCGACCGATCCGGATTCGTCGTCGGGCACGCTCGGCCTGGCCGAGGCAACCGCCGCCGAAATGGAGCGCCGGCTGCAATCGCTGTCGCCGATCATCATGGCCGTCGGCACCGGTCGAACGCTGAAGGCCGCTGTCGACCAATTGCCGACGATGCACTGCCCGCAGCATCGCATCGTATCGCTGACCGGAAACATCGCCTCGGATGGATCTGCGTCTTTCTACAACGTCATCTTCGGCATGGCCGAGGCGGTGCGCGCCCGCCACTATCCAATGCCGCTGCCGGTGATCGCCACCTCCTGCGAGGAGCGTGACCTGCTGCACCAGCAGAAGACCGTGCGCAACACCCTGGCACTGGCCGCCCAGGCCACGGTGTGCTGCGTCGGCATTGGCGGCCTCGGGGAACGTGCGCCGTTGCTGGAAGACGGCTTCATCACCGCCCGCGAACTGGCCGGCCTGCGTCATGCCGGCGCGGTCGGCGAGATCATCGGCTGGGCATTCGATCGTCGGGGAAGGCTGATCGAAGGATTGACCAATGCGCGCGTCGCCAGCGCGCCGATGCCGTCGATCGCCGCCGCCGAGGTGATCGGCATCGCCAAGGGGCTGGACAAGCTTGCGGCCATCTCGGGCGCGCTGGCGGGATCGCTGATCAACGGCCTGATCACCGACGAGCAGACCGCCGAGGCGCTGCTCGCCGATTGACAGCCGGGATACATTGAGTGAGGATTTGCCAATTCGATTGGCGGTTGCTCACGAAGCCGTGCGTGCAATAAGAAAACATCCAGGAGGTCGTCCATGCGCCTGATGCATGCGGTTCTCGGCGCTTGCGCCGCCTTCGCCATCGCGGCTGCAATGCCCGCGGAGGCACAGACAAAGCTCACCATCGCCACCGTCAACAATGGCGACATGATCCGGATGCAGAAGCTGACGGGTGATTTCCAGGCCAAGAACCCGGGGATCGACCTTAACTGGGTCACGCTCGAGGAAAACGCGCTGCGCCAGAAGGTCACCACGGACATCGCCACCAAAGGCGGCCAGTTTGATGTGCTGACCATCGGTACCTACGAGGTGCCGATCTGGGCCAAGCAGAACTGGCTGGTGCCGCTCGACAATCTCGGCCCGACCTACGATGTCAACGACATCCTGCCGCCGATCCGCGCCGGCCTGTCGGCCAACGGCAAGCTCTACGCGGCGCCGTTCTACGGCGAAAGCTCGATGATCATGTATCGCCGCGACCTGTTCGATAAGGCCGGCCTGACCATGCCCGCGAAGCCGGACTGGGATTTCATCCAGAAAGCTGCTGCGAAGATCACCGACAAGGCCAACGAGGTCTACGGCATCTGCCTGCGCGGCAAGCCGGGCTGGGGTGAGAACATGGCCTTTCTCACGACCATGGCCAACGCCTTCGGCGGCCGCTGGTTCGACGAGAAATGGCATCCCGAATTCAACGGACCGGAGTGGCAGAAGACGCTGTCGGTCTACCTTGACCTCATGAAGAACTACGGCCCGCCCGGCGCCACGTCGAACGGCTTCAACGAGAACCTTGCGCTTGTTCCAATCGGGCAAGTGCGGGATGTGGATCGACGCCACCGTCGCCGCCTCGTTCGTCAGCAACCCGAAGGACAGCAAGGTCGCGGACAAGGTCGCCTTCGCGCCCGCGCCCTGCGCCGTGACCTGCAAGAATGCCAACTGGCTGTGGTCATGGGCCCTGGCCATCCCGTCCAGTTCCAAGAAGCGGGAGGCGGCGGAGAAGTTCATCGCCTGGGCCACCAGCAAGGACTACACTGGCGCTGGTCGCGTCCAAGGATGGCTGGGCCAACGTGCCGCCCGGCACGCGGTCGTCGCTCTATGCGAATCCCGCATATACCGCTGCCGCCCCGTTCGCGGCGCAGACGCTGGCGGCGATCGACTCGGCCAATCCCGGTCTCGACGGCAACCTCAAGCCGAAGCCCTATATCGGCGTGCAGTTCGCGGCGATCCCGGAATTCCAGGGCATCGCCACCGCCGTCGGGCAGCAATTCACCGCGGCCCTCGCCGGCACCACCAAGCCGGCGCAGGCATTGGCGAATGCTCAGTCGCTGACCGAGCGCGACATGAAGAAGGGCGGCTACATCAAATAGTCGAAGCTTCGCGATGATGCGGCTGCCTGGCGACGGGCAGCCGCGATCGGCAGCTCCGCCGCGGGGATCATCACGGACATGGCAACGCTGCATACGCGCGCCCAGGCGCGCCTGCTGATGGCGCCGTCGGTCATCCTGCTGTTCGCATGGATGGCGGTCCCGTTGGCGATGACGCTGTATTTCTCGTTCCAGCGCTACAACCTGCTGACGCCGGAGACCCAGGCATGGGTCGGGTTCTTCAACTACAGCTATTTCCTCGAAGATCCGGCCTTCGTCTCCGCCATCGTCAACACCCTGCTGCTGGTCGGCGGCAGCCTGCTGATCAGCGTCGGCGGCGGCCTGTTGCTGGCCCTGCTGCTGGACCAGCCATTCTACGGCCGTGGCATCGTGCGGCTGCTGGTGATCGCGCCGTTCTTCGTGATGCCGACGGTATCGGCGCTGGTGTGGAAGAACATGCTGATGAACCCGGTATACGGCATCTTCGCGCAGATCGCCCGCGGCCTGGGCTTCACGCCGATCGACTGGTTCGCCGAATGGCCGCTGTTCTCGATCACCCTTATCGTCTCGTGGCAATGGCTGCCGTTCGCGACGCTGATCCTGCTGACCGCGTTGCAGTCGCTCAGCGAGGAGCAGCTGGAGGCGGCCGGCATGGACGGTGCGCGCACCATGTCGGTGTTCGTCTACATCACGCTGCCGCATCTGGCCCGCGCGCTGACGGTCGTGGTGCTGATCGAGACCATCTTCCTGCTGACGGTGTTCGCCGAAATCCTCGTCACCACCAACGGCGGACCGGGCGACGCCTCGACCAACATCGCCTTCCTGGTCTATGCCCAAGCGTTGTTGCAGTTCGACATCGGCGGCGCCTCGGCGGGCGGCATCATCGCGGTCATCCTCGCCAATATCGTGGCCTTCTTCCTGATCCGCCTGATCGGGCGGAACCTGGACGCCTAGATCATGGCCCGCGAAGTCTCCGTCCGCCGCAAGCTCGGCTTCACCGTTCTCGGCTGGCTGGCCGGGCTGCTGATTTTCTTCCCGATCCTCTGGACCTTCATCACCAGCTTCAAGAGCGAAGGCGACGCCATCGCCTCGCCGCCGCTGCTGTTGTTTCACTGGACCTTGGAAAACTATGTCGAGGTGCAGGCGCGCTCCGACTACTTCCGGCACTTCGGCAACTCCGTGGTGATCGCGGTTGTGTCGACGCTGCTGGGGCTGGTGCTGGCCATCCCCGCCGCCTGGGCCATGGCGTTCGCGCCGACGCCGCGCACCAAGGACCTGCTGATGTGGATGCTGTCGACGAAGATGATGCCGCCGGTCGGCGTGCTGGTGCCGATCTACCTGGTGTTCCGCGACTGGGGCCTGCTGGATACCAGGCTCGGGCTCACCGGCCTGATGACGATGGTCAACCTGCCGTTGATCGTGTGGATGCTGTACACCTATTTCCGCGAGATCCCCGACGACATCCTGGAGGCCGCCCGGATGGACGGCGCGCCGCTGATGAAGGAGATCGTGCACGTACTGGCTCCGATGGCGTTGCCTGGGATCGCCTCGACGCTACTGCTCAACGTCATCCTGGCCTGGAACGAGGCGTTCTGGACGCTCAATCTCAGTGCCGCCAATGCGGCGCCGCTGACCGCGTTCATCGCGTCCTATTCGAGTCCGGAAGGCCTGTTCTGGGCCAAGCTGTCCGCCGCCTCGACGCTGGCGATCGCCCCGATCCTGGTGCTCGGCTGGTTCTCGCAGAAGCGGCTGGTGCGCGGCCTCACCTTCGGCGCGGTGAAATAAGGAGTTCGCCATGGGCAGCATAAATCTGGAGCGCGTGCGCAAGGCCTTCGGCGATTTCGAGGCCATCCCCGGCATCGACCTCGATATCGCGGACGGTGAATTCGTGGTTTTCGTCGGGCCTTCGGGTTGCGGCAAATCGACCTTGCTGCGGCTGATCGCGGGGTTGGAGGACGTGACCTCGGGCCGTATCGCGATCGACGGGGCCGACGTCACCGCGCTGCAGCCCACGAAGCGGGGGCTGGCGATGGTGTTCCAGTCCTACGCGCTCTATCCGCACATGACGGTGCGCGGCAACATCGCATTTCCGCTGAAGATGGCCGGCGAAGATCGCGCCACGATTGAGCGCAAGGTGCGCGATGCGGCCGAGGTGCTGAACCTCACGCCCTATCTCGACCGCAAGCCGCGCATGCTGTCGGGCGGCCAGCGCCAGCGCGTGGCAATCGGGCGGGCCATCGTCCGCGCGCCGAAAGCCTTCCTGTTCGACGAGCCGCTGTCCAACCTCGATGCCGCGTTGCGCGTGAACATGCGCCTGGAAATCACCGAGCTGCACCAGAAGCTGCAAACCACGATGATCTACGTCACCCACGACCAGGTGGAGGCGATGACGATGGCCGACAAGATCGTCGTGCTCAACGCCGGCCGCATCGAGCAGGTCGGCAGCCCGCTCGACCTCTACCGGTCGCCGGCAAACCGCTTCGTCGCCGGCTTCATCGGCAGCCCGCGGATGAACTTCTTCGAAGGGCGGGAGGCGGCCGAGCGCGGTGCCTCGACCATCGGGGTGCGCCCGGAACACATCCTCGTCTCCCGCGAGTCCGGGGAGTGGCAAGGCACCGTCGGCATCGCGGAGCATCTCGGCAGCGACACCTTCCTGCACGTCTCCGTGGATGGTGTGGGACCGGTCACGGTGCGGACGGAAGGCGAGTTCGGCCTGCGGCACGGCGACGTCGCGCATCTGACGCTGGACCCGAAGCGCATCTACCGGTTCGATGCCGAAGGGCGCGCGCTGTGACCCCGCGACGCTCGTCCATCTGATTTCCATCAAGCGAGGATCGTCGATGTATCTGGAAAAGCTGCGGCTGGATGGGCGGGTGGCGGTGGTGACCGGCGCAGGGCAGGGGATCGGTGCTGCCTGTGCCAGGGCGCTCGGTGAGGCGGGCGCCAAGGTGATCGTCGCCGACATGCTGGCGGACCGCGTGGAATCCAGCCTCGGTGCGTTGCGCGCCCTGGGTATCGACGCGCATGGCGAGACCCTGGACGTCACGAAATCCGCCGACGTGGACGCCATGGCGCAACGCCTGCTCGCGGCGCATGGGCGCGTGGATATCCTGGTCAACAACGCGGGCGTCGCCAAAAGCGACGTTCGCGCCGAGGACACCACGGATGCGCATTGGCGCTTCCACATGGACGTGAATCTCGATGGCCTGTTCTGGTGCTGCCGCGCGTTCGGGCGGGCGATGCTGGCGCAACAGCGCGGCGCCATCGTCAATATCGGCTCGATGTCCGGCTTCATCGTCAACAAGCCGCAGCCGCAATCCTTCTACAACGCCTCCAAGGCGGCGGTGCATCACCTGACGCGCTCGCTGGCCGCGGAGTGGGGCGCACGGGGCGTGCGGGTCAATGCCGTGGCGCCGACCTATATCGAAACGCCGCTGACCCAGTTCGGCATTTCGGAGAATCCCGAGATGTACAGGACATGGTTGGAAATGACGCCGATGGCGCGGGTTGGGCCAGCCCGACGAGATCGCGTCGATCGTTCATTTCCTCGCGTCGGACGCCGCCAGCCTGATGACCGGGGCGATCGTCAATGCCGACGGCGGCTATACCTGCTGGTAGTCGGGGGCCGAGGCAGCACGCGAAACCTCCGCCATGCGGCTGCGGGTGCGCCGATCGAGCGCCTGCATGTCCTCGAACACCGCGCGCTTGGCGGCGTGCAGGGCGGTGACCTCGCCGGCCGCCGGGGCTGTCGTGGTGGCGTCGCGCGACATCGCGTTCATGGCCGCATGGATGTCCGGGAACGCGCCGGCGGCAACCGCGCCGAGCATGGCGGTGCCGAGCAGCACCGGCTCGGCGGTCTCCGGCAATACCACCGATAATCCGGTCGCGTCGGCGGTGATCTGCCGCACCAGGGCGCTCTTTGCCGCACCGCCCGACATCACGATCGTATCGGGCGCGATATCCTGCCCGGCCAGGGTGTCGAGTATCTGCGCCGCCCCATAGGCGAGGCCGCAAAGACCGGCGACGTACAGCCGCACCAGGCTCTCGCGGCTGTCGTCGAGCGCCAACCCGGCCAGCACCGCGCGGGCCTCGGGATCGGCGAACGGGGAGCGGTTGCCCAGGAAGTCCGGAACGATGTGCAGCCGCGGATGCGAGCCATGCCGCACTGGATGCGCCACCGGCCCTTGCCACCGCTTCGCCTTCGAGTAGCGCCAGCACCGATGTGCCCCGTTCGCTCCGCTTCGGCCGCGGCATCATGATGCGCCGGGTGCAGCCGGAGCAGGAAGTCGATTGCGGCGCCCGCGGCGGACTGGCCGCCTTCGGTCAGCCAGAGGCCGGGTATCATCGCGGAGTAATACGGCCCCCAGACGCCCGGGACGAAGTGCTGTGCCCGGTTCACCGCCATGGCGCAGGCGGAGGTTCCGGTGATGAAGGCAACGCGGCTTTCGGGCGACCGGGCGATGCCGTCCTCGCCGCGGCCGCCGATCGAGCCGACGCCCCCTGCATGCGCGTCGATCATGCCGGCACCGACCGGCGTGCCGGCGTTCAGCCCGAGTTCGCATGCGGCCGCTGCATCCAGGCCCGCGGCCAACGGCGCACCAGGGTCGACGATTTGCGTGCCGATGCGGGCAAAGCCGTCATCGGCGATGTCGCCCAGTCCGATGCGCCGGAAATATGCCTCCGACCAGCGTCGCTGATGTGCCAGGTAGGTCCATTTGCAGGTGACCGTGCAGACCGAGCGGGCCAGGCTGCCGGTGGCGCGCCAGGTCAGGTAATCGGTCAGGTCCAGGAACTGTCCGGCCGCGCGATAGGATTGCGGCAGGTGCTGCGCCAGCCACAACAGCTTCGGCGTCTGCATCTCCGGCGAGATCGAACCGCCGACGAAGGACAGCACCTCGTCTCCGGTTGCGTTGATGGCGCGCGCCTGTTCCGCGGCGCGGTGGTCCATCCAGACGATGACGTTGCGTTGCGGGTCGCCGGACGGGCCGGCCGCCAGCGGCTGCATGCGCGCGTCCAGGAGCACCAGGGAGCAGGTGGCGTCGAAGGACAGTCCGCCGACCGCATCGGCGCCGACGCCGGCCTGCGCCAGTGCGGCGCGGATCGCGCGGGCACAGGCGGACCAGATGTCGTCGGACGATTGCTCGACGATGTCGCCGCTTTCGCGCCAGAGCCTGATATCGGCTTTCCCGCTGCCGAGCATGTGCCCGTCGGCCGTGAATGCGCCGGCCCGTGCGCTACCGGTCCCGACATCCACGCCGATGAAGATTTTTCTCATGACCGAGGAAATTCCCGGCAGCCGGGCACGATGCGCATTTCAGGCCGCGATGCCCAGCAGCCTTGCGGCAGTGCCGCCAAGGATCGCGACCCGGTCTTCATCGTTCAGGCCGGGCGTGCCGAGCACCAGATCGATTTCGGTGCTGGTCCAGGGGAATGGATAGTCGGTTCCGACCATGACGTGCTCCGGGCCGACTTCCGCGATCAGGTGGCGCAGCGCTTCCGGCGTAAAGACGATCGTGTCGAAGAAAAGCTGGCCGTCCCGGAGATATGCGGTGGGCGGCTTCCTGGGCAGCGGGCCGACGCGCCTGGGGAAGGTCCGGCACACCGCGTCCGAGCGGTGGGCGTAGGACGGCAGGAAGCCGCCGCCATGCGCGGCGCAGATCTTCAGGCCGGGAAAGCGGTCGAGCGTGCCTTCGAAGATCAGGTGCGATAAGGCGATGGTGGTTTCCAGCGGGTTGCCGATGGTGTTGGTCAGCAGGCCGTTTCCGGCGAGCCGGCCGCTCGGTTCCAGTTCGCGCGTGCCGAGCGGATGCATGAAGACGAGGACGCCGAGTTCCTCGCATTTGGCCCAGAATGGATGGAATTTAGGGTCCGCCAGTTCCTCGCCGGCGACGCTGCCGCCGACACCGACGCCACGGAGGCCCAGCTTTCTGACGGCATACTCCACCTGCTCCGTGGCGAGATCGGGATGTTGCAGGGCGGCGGTGGCGAAGGCCACGAAGCGATCCGGATTGGCGGCGCAGAACTCCACCAATGTTTCATTCTGCAGCTTGATGAGATCGGCCGCGATGTCCCGATCGGTCGCATACCAATAGGGGTTGATGCTCAGGGCCTCGACGTCGATGCCCTGTTCGTCCATCGCGGCGATCCGCGTGCCGGTGTCGGTCATCAGCAAGCCCGGCGCTTCCAGCGGCATGTTGGCCATCGCCAAGGCGGCGGGCACCGTGCAATGGGCGTGCACGTCGATGGTCTTCACGCGCTTGCCGTTGACCACCACCTCCCGCCGTCGCGGATGGGCGTGGGGGTCGGCATGATGGGCGGCACTCGCCATGGCGCAGCCGACGAAAGCGAGCGATGCGTCGATCAGGTTGGCGATCATCCGCCTGTTCCGGACTGGGTGGCGCGCGCCTGCGGGTGCCGGCGATCGAAATCCAGCAGCGCCTGGCGCGCCGGGCTGATGCGCGGCGTGCGTTCGTCGCCGTGGTGGTCGATGCTGGAGACAACGTCCTCGGCGGCATGCTCGTCATCATTTTCGCTAAGCAGGGCCTCGACCAGTTTGGCGCGGTGGATCGCGAGGCCTTCCGGCGTGCCCATGATCACATCCTTGAGTATTTTCGACTCACCCGGCAGCAGCGCGACCTGGCCGCCGAGCAGGTGGCTGTAGCCGCCGTCGCGCAAGGCCGGCACCAGATGCGCGGTGTGGCGGGAGGCGGCGATATCCTGGATCGAGACGATGTCGCTGTTGGC
This sequence comes from uncultured Alphaproteobacteria bacterium, assembly GCA_963819305.1. Classification (GTDB taxonomy): domain Bacteria; phylum Pseudomonadota; class Alphaproteobacteria; order Acetobacterales; family Acetobacteraceae; genus CAVTKE01. The sequence continues at coordinate 116,312 of CAWFVP010000008.1, read as the reverse complement.
GAGTGCCAGGCGTCGGCCGTTGAGTTCGGCGGCGAAGCGGGCGCCGGCGACGCCGATGCAGACCGTGCCGCGAGCCACGCTGCGCTTGATGATCCAGGTGGGCCTGGGCGACTGGGCGGTACTCGGAGACTGGGTCATCGGGCTCCTCCTCGGCGGCCGCCGCCCACCGGTCCTAGGCTTCGCGGAACCGCAATGGTACATTGCGGGCGACGCACCGGCTTCCCCCGCCGTCCGGGGAATGGCCGCAATCTGGGACAAGATCATGCGATACAACCAACCCGGCAAGCCCCACCGCGAAAGCGGCTTCCTCCAAGGCTGAACGCGGCGATCGATCTATGCCCTACACAAGCGGATTCCGCCGGGAACGCAGCCGCCGGCGCCGGCAGTTCCTGCGGCGGACAGCCAGTTGGCTGCTCGGCCTCGCAGTGCTGGTCGGGCTGGGCTACTCGGCCTATCAGACCGGGACGATATTGGCCGAATCGCGGGTGACTGATCTGGCCGGCCGGGTCAACGAACTGACCGCGCAGCTCGACGGCACCAGGCGCGAAAATTCGGACCTGCAGGCCAGTCTGGCCGACGCGAAGAAGGCGGTCGTCGAGCAACAGGGCCGCTACGACCGCGACGTGCCGAAGGGCGACGCGGCCGATCTTCTGCGCATCGCCATGGAACGGCTGGGCCGCGGCGTCCGCGTCGATCGGCTGGCGCAGGCGTTGCGCGATGCGCGCGAAACCCGCGCCTGCGACGCGCGCACGGTGCGCAAGCGGTTCGCCATCCAGCAGGGACCAAAGCAGCCGGACGACACGGCGGCGCTGCTCGACGGCATGATCCAGGTGACGGTCGGCATGCCGGGCGGCAGTTCGGACCTGTCGAAGGCGGCGGTGACGGTGGCGATGCCCTGGGCGAACGAGCCGTTGAAGATGACCGGGCTGCCGGCGCGGCAGGACATCGTCATCAACAACCTGCTGCTGCATCTGGCGGTGGAGGCGAGCGACCTGCCCGGCTATGCCGCGGCGACGCTTTCGGTGTGCGGCAAGGCATAGCAGTCGGTGCTCAATGGATCCGCACCTTGAGGTCGCTGTAGCCCTTGATGAATGTCGAGAAAACCCGGTGCGGCTCGGCCACTACCTCGATGCGCATTCCGCGCTTCAGGATCTCCTCCCATACGATGCGCAACTGCATCTCGGCCAGGCGGTTGCCGATGCAGCGATGCACGCCGAAGCCGAACGACAGATGCTGGCGGGCGCGGGGCCGGTCGATCACCAGGGCGTCGGCGTTCTCGATCACCTCCTCGTCGCGGTTGCCCGAGACGTACCACATGATCACCTTGTCGCCCTTGCGGATGTGCTGGCCGGCGAACTCAATGTCGGCCAGGGCGGTGCGCCGCATATGCGCGATGGGCGTCTGCCAGCGGATTATCTCCGGCACCGCACTGGCGAGCAGGGCCGGATCGCCGCGCAGCTTGTCGTACTCGCCTGGGAATTTCGAGAAGGCGTAGACGCCGCCGGTGAGCGAGTTGCGGGTGGTGTCGTTGCCGCCGACGATCAGCAGGATCAGGTTGCCGAGGAATTCCTGGGGGCTCATGTTGCGCGTCGCGTCGGCGTGGCAGAGCATCGAGATAAGGTCGTTGCGCGGTCCGGCCTTGATCCGCTCGTTCCATAGATTGAGGAAATAGGCGGCGCAGTCGCGCAGCTCCGCCTGGCGTTGTTCCTCGGTATCGACGATGCCGCCGCCGGGCACCGCGGTCGCGACGTCCGACCAGCGCGTCAGCTTGCGGCGATCCTGGAACGGAAAGTCGAAAAGGGTCGCGAGCATCTGGGTCGTCAGTTCGATGGAGACGCGGTCGACCCAGTCGAAATCCTCGCCGCGCGGCAGGCCGTCCAGAATGGTCTCGGCGCGCTCGCGGATGGTCGCTTCCAGCTTGGCCAGATTGTCCGGCGCCACGATCGGGGTGACGGCGCGGCGCTGCGCCGTGTGCTGCGGCGGGTCCATGGCGATGAACATCGGCAACGGAAAGTCGGCGCGCTGGTCGCGGATGGAAATGCCGCCCAGGGTGGACTCGGACGAGAACACCTTGTGGTTGATTTCGACCGCCATGATGTCGCGGTATTTGGTCACCGACCAATAGGGGCCGAACTCGCTGTCGGGGCAGAAATGCACCGGCGCGTCGCGTCGCAGCCGGGCGAAATATGGCCAGAAGCCATCCGACTGAAACAACGCGGGATCGGCGACATTCAGGTCCCGAAGCGGAACCGACCAGGCGCGCTCGCCGGCGTCACGAACAGCCTGTGCAGGCAGGTGGTTCATACCCGTTCTCCTCCGTATTTCGGCGGATCGGTCGCGTCGTTTGGTTTACGGCAGCCCAACGCCCGTCAGAGGGAGGCGAAGAACTCCTCGACCAGGCGATTATACACCACCGGCCGCTCGAAATACGCGGAATGTCCGGCATCGGGGATATGGGCCACCCGCACCGACGGCACGACCGCCGCGATCCCGTCCGCCGCGACGCCCGGAATGACGGAATCCTCGTCGTTGGCGATCATCAGGATCGGGCAGGCGATGCCGGCCAGCTCCTCCGGCGCGCGGACCCGCCCGGCCATCAGCTTCTGCCGCAGTGCCTGCTTGTCGAGGCTCGCGCTCATGTCGTCGATGTGGCGATACAGCAGGTGCATCGCCGGTTGCTCCTCGGCCATGCGCAGGCCGGTGGCGGGGTGGATGCCGCGCGCCGCCATCTCCGCCTGGGTGCGCTCGGAGGCGGCGGCCCAGGCGGCGACGCGCGCGCGGCTGGCTTCCGGCAGGCGCTGCGGGTCGATCGAGCCGGTGGTGGCGCCGAGCACCAGCGCCTTCAGTTCCGGTGGGTGTCGCAGGGCGTATTCAACCCCGGTCCAGCCGCCCATCGACTGCGCCACCACGCGGATGTCGGTCAGCTTCAGATGAGCCACGAGCGCCGCCAGGTCGCCCGCGTAGTCGGCCGGGTCGGGTCCGCCCGCGAGCGGCGAGGACGGCGCGAAGCCGCGATGGGCGAAGGTGACGCAGGTGAAGCGGGGCGCGAAATGCGCCACCTGTTGCCACCAGGAGAGGTGATTGCCCCCAAGGCCGTGGGCGAACACGATCGCCGGCCCGCTCCCGGTGACCTCGTAATGGATCCGGCAGTCCGGCCGCTCCAGCGTGCCGATCCGGCGCGCCGGCATGGTGTTGGCCGAAGGGGAAATCTGCTGGTCCATCCGCTGCCTCCTGTTGCAAGCGGCCACAGCCTACGACCGCGGCCCGCTTGCGCAAGACACCAACGCTTGCACAAGAGGGGCCGAAGGGCACATGCAGGGCCATGAGCGCCGAGATGACCGTGTTCGACCGTCGCAGCGTGCGCCGCCACCGCGACCGTGCGGCGGCCACGGTGGGGGCGGTGTCGGACATCCTGACGGATGCGGCGGATCGCCTACTCGACCGGTTGGACGATATCTCCCGAAGCTTCACCAGCGCGCTCGATGTCGGCGGGCGCGGCGTGGTGGCGCCGATGCTGCGGGCGCGGGGGATCGCCACGGTCAGTTGCGACCTTTCACCGGTGATGGCGGCGCGGGCCGGCGCGCCGGCGGTGGCCGCGGACGAGGAATTCCTGCCGTTCGCACCGGCCAGCTTCGACCTGGTGGTCGCCAGCCTGTCGCTGCATTGGGTCAACGACCTGCCGGGCGCGCTGATCCAGCTGCGCATGGCGCTGCAGCCGGACGGACTATTGCTCGCCAGCATCCCGGCCCTCGGGACGCTGAAGGAATTGCGCGCCGCGCTGACCGAGGCCGAGGCCATGCTGACCGGCGGCGCCGCGCCGAGGGTGTCGCCGTTCCCGGACCTGCGCGATTGCGCCGGCCTGCTGCAGCGTGCCGGCTTCGCGCTGCCGGTGGCGGACGCCGACGAGATCGTTGTCCGCTACGCCGACCCGCTTGCGCTGTTGCGCGACCTTCGCGACGCCGGCGAAGGCAACGCCGTCGCCCTGCGGGATCGCCGCACGCCGCCGCGGGCGCTTTTCCCGGCGGCACTGGCCGGATTGCCGGTGGAGGAGGGGCGGGTGCCGGCCACCCTGCGGCTGGCGATGCTGACGGGATGGGCGCCGGCGCCGACGCAGCCGAAGCCGCTGGCGCGCGGCTCCGGGAAGATCAGCCTGGCGGAGACGTTGCGGCGCGACGATCAGGGCTCGTCAGATTCCATAATTCCAATATAATGGAATTATGGAAAAGACGCATGCAGTCGCGGCCCTGGCGGCGCTGGCGCAGGATAGCCGGCTGGATATCTTCCGGTTGCTGGTGCAGGCGGGCGCCGAGGGAGTTCCGGCCGGCCAGATCGGCGAGCGGCTGGCATTGCCGGCGGCGACGCTGTCATTCCATCTGAGCCAGCTCCGCCATGCCGGGTTGGTCACCTTCCGGCGGGCGGGGAAGTCGCTGATCTACGCCGCCGAATACGCGGCCATGAATGCGCTGCTGGGATACCTGACGGAGAATTGTTGCCAGGGCAATTCGTCCTGCGGCGTGGCCGTCTGCGAACCCCAGGGCCTCGTCCATGCCATGGAACGGAGAAAACAATGAAGCGTCCGATCCGACCCAAGTCCTGCGCGTATTGTGCACCGATCTGCTGCGCGCCGGAGGAAGCCGCGCCGAAATCCGTCAGCTGCGGAGCCGCACCATGAGCGTCACGATCTATCACAATCCGGCCTGTGGCACCTCGCGCAACGTGCTCGCCCTGATCCGCGAGCGTGGCGAGGAACCGGAGGTCATCGAATACCTGAAGACGCCGCCGAGCCGCGCGGAACTGGTGGGGCTGATCGAACGCATGGGCATCGCGCCCCGCGACCTGCTGCGGCGCAACGGTACGCCCTTCAACGAGCTGAAATTGGATGATACGTCACTGCCGGACGACGCGCTGATCGATGCGATGATGGCGCACCCGATCCTGATCAATCGGCCGATCGTCGTCACGCCGCGCGGCGTCAGGCTGTGCCGTCCGTCCGAGACGGTGCTGGACATGCTTCCGGATGCCGCCGCGTGAGTGACATCGCGGTGCCGGCGGCTGCCCCTGCGATGGGCTTTTTCGAGCGTTACCTGACGCTTTGGGTGGCGCTCTGCATCATCGTCGGAATCGGCGCCGGGCAGGCGGCCCCCAGCTTGTTTCACGCGCTCGGCGCCGCCACGGTCGCCGAGGTCAACCTGCCGGTCGCCATCCTGGTCTGGCTGATGATCGTGCCGATGCTGCTGAAGATAGATCTTGCGGCCATGGGCGAGGTTGGCCGGCACTGGCGCGGCATCGCGGCGACGGTGGCGATCAACTGGCTGGTGAAGCCGTTCTCGATGGCGCTGCTGGCCTGGCTGTTCATCGCGCATCTGTTCAGGCCGCTGCTGCCGGAAATGCAGATCGACGGCTATATCGCCGGCCTCATTCTGCTGGCCGCCGCGCCCTGCACGGCGATGGTGTTCGTCTGGTCGAACCTGGTCGACGGCGAGCCGCATTTCACCCTGTCGCAGGTGGCATTGAACGACGGCATCATGGTGGTCGCGTTCGCCCCTTTGGTGGCGCTGCTGCTGGGCCTGTCCTCGATCACCGTGCCATGGCCGACGCTGCTGCTGTCGGTTTTTCTGTACATCATCGTTCCGGTCGTGGCGGCGCAGGCGTGGCGGCGGATGTTGCTGGGCCGGGGCGGACAGGCAGCACTTTCCCGCACCCTGGCAGCGCTCGGGCCGCTATCGCTCTGCGCCCTGCTGCTTACGCTCGTGCTGCTGTTCGGCCTGCAAGGCGAACAGATCATCCGTCAGCCGGGCGTGATTGCGCTGCTGGCGGTGCCGATCATCATTCAGGTGTATGGCAATGCTGGTCTCGCCTATCTGCTGAATCGAAGGCTCGGCGTGGATTGGTGCGTGGCCGGTCCGTCGGCGCTGATCGGCGCCAGCAACTTCTTCGAACTCGCCGTGGCGACCGCGATCGCGCTGTTCGGCTTCCAGTCGGGGGCCGCGCTGGCGACGGTGGTCGGCGTGCTGGTGGAGGTGCCGGTGATGCTGTCGGTGGTGCAGATCGTGCGGCGTTCCCGCGGCTGGTACGAGCGTGGCATCGCTGCTCCGGGCGGTCGCTGACGTCGGTGAACCACTATGCCTGCGCCATCATCGTCGAAGACGGTCGCATATTGCTCGGACTGCGGGCACCGCATCGGCGCGCCTATGCCAATTGCTGGGATGTCATCGGGGGCAAGGTCGAGGCGGGCGAGACCGTCGATCAGGCGCTGGTGCGGGAGTTGGCCGAGGAACTCGGCATCGTCCCGGCCGATGTCGCAAGCATGGGCCAGATGGTGGATCGTTCACCGCGGGCGCGGGGCGAGGCGACCTATCACATGTTCGCCGTCACTGCCTGGACCGGAGGTGCTCCGGTCATGCGCGACAACGAGCATGTCAGGCTCGACTGGTTCACGATCGAGCAGGCCTGCGCATTGCCGAACCTCGCCTTGCCGGAATACCGGGCGCTGTTCAGACGCGTGGCGTTTCCGTAGGCCTTCAGTCGATGGCGATCATGACGTCCGAGGCCTTGATCACCGCGTAGGCGTCCTGGCCCTTGGCCAGGCTTAGGTCGTCCACCGCCTCGTTGGTGATCGAGGCGGTCACCACGGCGCCGCCGATGTCGATGCGGACATGGCTGGTGGTGGCGCCGCGGGTCACCTCGACGATGCGTCCCTTGAGCTGGTTGCGGGCGCTGAGCTTCATGTTCTCTCCTGTTCATTCGACGTCGATGCGAACCACGTCACGCACCGAACGGCCGGCGCGCTTCTCACCCGGGACGACCAGGCGCAGGGCGTGGTTGCCGATCGCGGCGCCGTTCATCCGTTCGGCCAGCATCACCGGGTGAGCGGCGAATTCCGGTGACAGCTCGGCCAGCGCCAGCAGGGCCGTGTAGCCATCGGCGCCGGTCACCCGCACCGCCAGGCGAACCGCCTCCGCGGGCTTGGACGGATCGACGGCGCCGGCGGCGGCCAGCACGTCCCACAGCGCCGGACCGCTCCAATCGATGGGCCTGGCGTCCGGTTCGCCGAAGGTGACGGTCTGGGTCATCGGCTTCAGGGCGTCGAGACGCTCGGGCGGAAGGATTCGAGCGGGCATCCCGGCCCGCTGCACCAGCAGCCCCTGTGGCGGCGCAGCGGGGCCGGGCAGTGCCACCGGGTCGAAGCCATGTGCCTGCAGCACCGCCTGCCCGACTTCCGACATCACGAAGGCGGCGAAACGCTGCGCCACCGGTTTCTGGGTCAGCAGCACCATCCCATAGGCGGGAGCGACCGTGAGGTCCGGCGGCAGGCCAACTCTGACCAGGCCTGGCACCGACCGCATCACCGCCTTCGAGCCGCTGCAATAGCCGAGCATGATGTCGGCGCGATCGGCCAGGAACACCCCCTCGACGGCGCCCTTGCCGGGAACCAGCAGCGGGGTGGTGTCGCCGCCGCCGACCAGCTTCAGCGCCTTGGCCTCCAGCGCCGCGCGGGCGCCTGGGCGAACTGCCTCCGCCCGGGCGAACACGGCCCAGGCATAGTCGCCCCCGGGATCGGCGCCGGGGGTCGAGGTCGCCACCCGAACGGCCGGGTCGAGCAGCCGGTCCAGCATGTTGGCAGGCGTGAGTCCGATCTTGTCGCGGGCGAGGGCGCATAGCCGGTTGCGGGTGTAGTTGATCACCAGGCGCTCGGGATGGCCGGCCACCAGGCGGCGGGCCTGATCCATGTCGGCGGAGGCCAGCACATCGGCCGGGGCGCCCGCCTCGATCTTCTGCCGCAGCAGGCCGGACGGTCCGAATTCCGGCGCCGCCACGCTGTCGGGGCCCGCCGGGAAGCGGCGAAGCAGATCGGAGAAGGCATTGGTCAGGCTGCCGGCGGCGAACACCTGCAGCGAGTCGGCCAGCGCCGGCGTGGCCAGGAGTGGCATGATGGCGAGGCAGGCAAAGAAATGGCGCATGACGGACCCTCTCTGGCGGAGGGATCGTTATACCCGTTCATGTATAGCGTCTACTACTCCATGCAGCCATTTGAACGCAGCAGGTCGGTCACCGCCTCGGCCGGGACGTCGCTGCTGGTGAATGCGTGGCCGATGCCGCGGACCAGGACGAATTTGAGCTGCCCGTCGCGCATCTTCTTGTCCCGTCGCATGTGCTCGATCAGGCGTGCGGCCGAAATGCGCCGGTTCAGCATCGGCAACTCGGCCGGCAACCCCGCCGCCAGCAGGTGCCCGATCACCCGCTCGGCGTCGCCGACCGCGCACAGGCCGAGCTCGGCGGACAGGCGGAAGGCGAGGCCGATGCCGACCGCGACCGCCTCGCCGTGCAGGATGGCGCCGTAGCCGAGTTCGGCTTCGAGTGCGTGCCCGAAGGTATGGCCGAGATTGAGCAGGGCGCGGCCGTCGTTCGGCTTTTCCTCGCGCTCGTCGTCGCCGACCACGGAGGCCTTGAAGGCGCAGGCGCGCAGCACCGCCTCCGCTTGCGCGGCGCGGTCGCCGGCCAGCACCGCGGCGGCGTGGGCCTCGCACCACTGGTAGAAGGCGGGGTCGCCGATCAGGCCGGCCTTGGCGATTTCGGCGTAGCCGGCGCGCAGTTCGCGGATCGGCAGCGTGGCCAGGGTGCCGGTGTCGGCCAGCACCATGTGCGGCTGGTGGAAGGCGCCGAGCAGGTTCTTGCCGTGGGCGGTGTTGATCCCGGTCTTGCCGCCGACCGAGCTGTCCACCTGGGACAGCAGCGTGGTGGGGATCTGCACGAACGGCAGCCCGCGCAGGGTGGTGGCGGCGGCGAATCCCGGCCAGATCGCCGACCACACCGCCGCCGAGGGCGATGACGGCGGTGCGCCGCTCGACTCCGGCGTCGAGCAGGCCTTCGACCACCTGGGCGTAGGTTTCGAGGTTCTTCGAGCCTTCGCCCGCCTTGACGATGATTTCCGATGTCGAGAAGCCTGTCTGTGCCAGGCCGTCCTGCAGGGTGCGCAGGTGGATCGGCCCGACGGTGTCGTCGGTGACGACGACGGCGCGCTTCTGCGGCAGGACCGCGGCCAGGTGAGCGCCGGCGCGGGCCAGCAGACCGTCGCCCACCACCACGTCATAGCTGCCGGTGCTGAGCGACAACGACAGGCGGCGGGGCGGGCGGAACGCCGCCAGCGCATCCAGCACCCGCGACGTGGTCGAGTCGGGGTTCTCGTCGCCGCAATCGACGATGACGTCGGCCTCGGCGTAGAACGTGTTGCGCTCCAGCATCAGCTTTTGCAGCACGTCGGCGGGGGCGCCGTTGTTGAGCAGCGGCCGGTGGGTGCGCCCGGCCACGCGCCGCAGCAGGGTCGGCAGCTCCACCCGAAGCCAGACGCACACCGCCTCGCGGCGGATGGTCGCGCGGGTCTGCGCATCCATGTAGGCGCCGCCGCCGGTGGCCAGCACCAGCTTGTCGCCGGCCAGCAGGCGGCGGATCACCCGGCGCTCGCCGTCGCGGAACTCGCGTTCGCCGAAGCGGCTGAACAGTTCCGGCACCGTGCAGCCGGCGGCCAGTTCGATCTCGGCGTCCGCGTCGTGGAACGGCATACCCAGCCGCGCGGCCAGCCGGCGACCGATCGAGGTCTTGCCCGCGCCCATCAGCCCGACCAGCACGACGCTCCGGTCGGCCAGCGCGGGGATGGGGGATGCGGCGGGAATGGCGAAGCTTTCCTTCAGCGCGGTATTGCGTGTCATCATCGGCAAAGCTAGCACATGGCGGCCGATCGGGGCCAAGCCGTGCCCCGGCTGGAACGACCCCGGCCTGAATTGCTTGGCCCGGCCACGTGAAGGACTCCATGCGTCGCATTTCGTTCGTCATCGTGCTGCTGGGGTTGGTCGTGCTGGGCATCGGCTTCCTCGCACTCGGCGCCTTCCCGCCCACACCGCGATCCGAGGACATCCAGCGGGTGCTGCCGAACGACCGCTTCCGCGGCGGCTGACGGCGATGGCGGTCGCGGACCGGCACGTCGAGGCATTCCTGGAGATGCTGGCGGCCGAGCGCGGGGCGGCGCGCAACACCCTGCTGGCCTACCAGGCCGACCTCGGCGATTTCGCCGCCTTCGCGCAGGCGCGGGGGCAGCGGGTGGCGACGGCGGATGCCGATTCGCTGCGCGGCTGGCTGGCGCAGTTGCACGCCGCCGGGTGCGCTGCCCGGACCGCCGCCCGCAAGCTGTCCGCGTTGCGGCAGTTCCATCGCTTTCTGGTGCGCGAGGGAGTGCGGGAAGACGACCCGACGGCGCTGCTCGATTCGCCGAAGCTGCCCAGGTCGCTGCCCAAATATCTGAGCGAGCAGGAGGTCGACGCGTTGCTGGCGGCGGCAGCGGCGCGTCCCCCGGCGCAGGCCCGGCTGCTGCAGGCGGCGCTGGAGATCCTGTACGCCACCGGCCTGCGGGTATCGGAGCTGCTCGCCCTGCCGCGCCACGCGCTGGCAGGGGACGCGGCGCTGCTGATGGTGAAGGGCAAGGGCGGCAAGGAACGGATGGTGCCGCTGTCCGACGCCGCGCGCGAGGCCGCGGCGGCGCTGGTGGCCGGCGGGCAGAAAACGGGCAAGAAGGCGAAGCTCCCTGCCGGACGCTACCTGTTCGCGGGCAAGGGCGGCAGGGCGCTGACCCGGCAGGGCTTCGCGCTGATGCTGAAGCAGGCGGCGCTTACGGCGGGGATCGATCCTGCCCGGGTCAGCCCGCATGTGCTGCGGCATTCCTTTGCCAGCCACATGCTGGCGCGCGGCGCCGACCTGCGCAGCCTGCAGCTGCTGCTGGGCCACGCCGACATCGCCACCACCCAGATCTACACCCACGTGCTGGCCGAGCGGCTGCAGCGGTTGGTCGAGCAGCATCATCCGCTGGCCCAGCCCCGGCCGCCCAAGCCGATCGAACCATTGACTTGATCTGCTGGCGAGTCGCCAGGTTGGCTGGGGGCTGACCGGCGCGGCGACAGGTGCTAAAGGCCGCGCATGTCAAAACCCGCCTCCCAGCGCCATTTCCTCGATTTCGAGAAGCCGATCGCCGAGCTCGAGAGCAAGATCGAGGAACTCCGCAAGTTGTCGGAGGCCGACGATTTCAACATCGCCGACGAAGTCGCGCGGATGACCGAGAAGGCCGACAAGCAGCTCCGCGCCACCTATGCGAAGCTGACCGCCTGGCAGAAGACCCAGGTGGCGCGCCACCCCGACCGGCCGCACACGCTGGACTACCTGGCCGGGCTGATCACCGAATACACGCCGCTGGCCGGCGACCGCGCGTTCGGCGAGGACGCCGCCGTGGTCGGCGGCCTCGGGCGCTTCCGTGGCCATGCGGTGATGGTGCTGGGCACCGAGCGCGGCTCCGACACGGAGAGCCGGGTGGCGCATAATTTCGGCATGTCGCGGCCGGAGGGCTACCGGAAGGCGCGGCGGCTGATCGAGCTGGCCGGGCGGTTCGGCCTGCCGGTTCTGACCTTCGTCGACACCTCCGGCGCCTATCCCGGCGTCGACGCCGAGGCGCGCGGCCAGGCCGAGGCGATCGCCCGTTCGATCGAGGCCTGCCTGGAAGCGCCGGTGCCGGTGATCGCGACGGTGATCGGCGAGGGCGGCTCTGGTGGCGCCATCGCGCTGGCCGGCGGCGACGTGGTGATGATGCTGGAGCACTCGGTCTATTCGGTGATCACTCCCGAAGGCTGCGCCGCCATCCTGTGGAAGGACGCAGCCCAGGCGCCCGCCGCCGCCGAGGCGCTGAAGCTGACCGCGGAAGACCTGAAGCGCCTGAAGCTGATCGACGTGGTGGTGCCGGAACCGCTCGGGGGCGCCCATCGCGATCCGGAAGCGGCGATCGCCGCCGTCGGGGAGGCGATCCAGGCGGCGCTGCTGCCCTTGCTGGGCCTGGACGGGGCGGCGCTGAAGGCGAACCGGCGGGAAAAGTTTCTCAACATGGGCCGCGAGGCGCTGAACTAGGTTTTCGGCGGTGCGCGGCGTTTCGCTGCTGCTTTCCGTCTGCGGCCTGGTGGGTGCCATGCTCGGCTGGCGGATGACGGTCGGCCTGCTGCCGGCGCTCGATCCCGCGGCCTCCAGCATGGCGGTACGGCTGGGGCTGGCGGCCGGGTTCCTGCTGCCGGCGGCACTCCTGCTCGCGGCGATGATCGCGGCGCAGATGGTCGGCCGTTTCATGGCCGGTGCGTTCGACCCGACCAGCGGCGCCGAGACGCCGTTCTTGATCCGCAACCAGCGCGTCATCGGAAACAGCGTGGAGCAGCTTGCGGTGTTCGTGCCGGGGCTGCTGGCCCTGGCCGCGGGGGCGTCCCGCGCCGACATGCCTGGGGTGGCCGCGGCGGCGCTCGTGTTCGCCGCCGCGCGCGGGTTGTTCTGGGCCGGCTACCTTGCCCATCCGATGGCCCGCGCGCCTGGCATGGCAGCCAGTTTCGCGGTCAATCTCGCGACCCTGCTCGCCGCCGCCTGGCTCTGGCTGAAATAGCGTCCGGGTCGTCGCCCGGGGAATTGCCGCGGTCTTATCGACCGGGCAACCGGGTTGCCGCGTGCGGGTTGTGGCTTAAGTTGAGTGGGTGCGCAGCAGGTGCCGCCCGGAGGGGAGCCGCGATGTCGTCGACCAGCGAAATCCCCGCCGTCCAGCCGGTGGCGGCCCCAGTGCAATCCTCCAGGCAGCTGTTCTTCGCGGTTTTCCCGTCGATCATGCTGCCGATGTTCCTGGCGGCGATTGACCAGACCATCGTCGCCACCGCCCTGCCGGCGATCGCCGGGAGCCTAGGCGAGGTGGAGCGGGTATCGTGGGTCGTGGTGTCGTACCTGGTCGCCTCGACCATCGCGGCGCCGGTCTATGGCCGCCTCGGCGACGTGATCGGCCGGCGGCGCATGATGTTCGTGGCGCTGGCCGTATTCATGCTGGCCTCATTGTGGTGCGCGCTGGCCAGCAGCATCGTCATGCTCACCGCCGCGCGCATCCTGCAGGGCCTCGGCGGCGGCGGGCTGATGACGCTATCGCAGGCGCTGGTCGGGGAAGCGGTGCCGCCGCGGGAGCGGGCGCGCTACCAGGGCTACATGGCCGGGGTGTTCGTCTGCTCGTCGACCTTCGGGCCGGTGGCTGGCGGCTGGCTGACCCAGCATTTCGGCTGGCATTCGGTGTTCACGGTCAACCTGCCGCTCGGGCTGCTGGCAATGGCGCTGGCGTTCAGGCTGCCGATCCGGTCCGTGAACACCGGCAAGTTCCGCTTCGACTTCACCGGCGTCGTGCTGTTCAGCCTGTTCATCGCACCGGCCCTTCTGGCCCTGGAGCAGGTGCAGCACGTCAACCGCGACGCCGTGCCGATGATCCTGGCCTTTGCCGTAGTTGCCGTGGTCGCCCTGTTCGCGCTGCTGCGGCAGCAGCGCCGCGCGGCGCTGCCGTTGCTGCCGATCAAGCTGCTGCGCCATCCGTCGATCTGGCGGGCGGATGCCATGGCCGCCTGCGTCGGCGCCAGCCTGGTGTCGATGGTGACGTTCATCCCGATCTACCTGCAGGTGGTCCGCGGTACCGACCCCAGCGAGACAGGGCTGCTGCTGCTGCCGCTGACCGGGTTCATCGCCGTCGGCTCGGTGCTGACCGGGCGGCTGGTCAGCCGGACTGGCCGCACCGCGCTGTTCCCCAGCCTGGGGCTGCCGATGATGGCGACCTGCCTGGTGGTGCTGGCGCTGTTCGCACCGGTGCTGTCGGTGTCGCAACTGCCGTTCCTGTTCGCCTTCATGGCGATGAGCACCGGGACGGCGATGCCGGTGGTGCAATTGACGGTGCAGTTGCTGGCCGGGCCGAAGCAGCTCGGCGCCGCTGCCGCCTCGGTTCAGTTCTCGCGCTCGATCGGGGCGGCGATCGGCACGGCGGTGGTGGGCGCGGTGCTGTTCGCGGTGCTGTCGGCGAGCGATCCCGACCTCGCGCATCTGTTCGGCCGCATCGTCGAGGAAGGCCCCAAGGCGCTCGCGGGCCTTTCGACGGAGCGGGCGGCGGTCGTCCAGGCGGAGATCGCCTCCGCGTTCCGTGCCGCGTTCCTCACCATCGCCTGCTTTGCCGTCGGCGCCGCGGGATTTGCCTGGACGATCCCGATGCGCCGCCTGCCAAGCTAGGCCGGATCAGCGGCGCTGGTACAGCCCGGCGCCGATCAGCACGACCCCGAGGGCCAGGGACCCGCCGCTGAGCAACGAGGGGACGGCGTAGGTGGTGCTCTCCGTCGTCTGCAGCTTCAGCCCGCCGACTTTCGCCACGTCGGTGGTCTGCTGCATGGAAAACAGCGGGATCGCCATTCCAAGCACGCCGAGCGCCAGCAGCCCCGCGCCAGCCATCATCAGACCATTCATACCGTGACGCTCCATAAGGCACTCCGATGCCGCAATGCCGTCGCCCGCGTTGCAGGCAACGGCAGCCGATCTTGCTCAAGCCGAACCCGGCTCCGCTTCAGAAGGCGGAGCCGGATCGCGCAGTGGCGGCTCAATAAGCGGGACGCGGAACGATCACGGTGCTGCCGGCGGGCACGGTGGTTACGGCCGGCTGCTGCACCACGATCTGCGGCTGCGGCGCCGGGGCGGTGGTGACGGAGCAGGCGGCGCAGGCGAGCAAGGCGGCAATCGATGAAAAACGAATGATGATGTTCATGGCATTGTTCCAATATTCAGGTTCAAGAGAGGCAATACACTCGGTTCCGTAATGCACCGGAGAGTGAACGGTTCCAGCCATTGGCGATTTGCACGTCGCGGTGCGTTCGATTGTCGGGTGCCCTCGACGGCGCGAAGATGTAAACACGCGATACATGCGATTCTCGGGACAACAGGGCGGCCGTGGCCGGGACAGCTACCACCACGGAAATCTGCGCCAGGCGCTGATCGCCGCGGCCTTGCAGATGATTGCCGAGCGTGGCCCGGCGGGTTTCAGCTTTGCCGAGGTGGCGCGCGCCGCGGGGGTCTCGGCGGCGGCGCCCTACCGGCATTTCCGCGACCGCAACGCGCTCGTCGCCGAGATCGCGCGGCAAGGCTTCGAGCAGTTCACCATCGAACTCGAGTCGGCGTGGAACCAGGGGCGGCCGGATCCGGTGACGGCGATCGAGAACACCGGCAAGGCCTATCTGGGTTTTGCAAGGCGGGAGCCGGCCTTCTATGCGGCGATGTTCGAAACCGGGTTTCCGCTGGAGGAGGACGCAATGCTGCTGCAGGCGTCCGACCGTGCCTTCGCCGTGCTGCGACGGGCCGCGGACCAGGTCTGCGGCCTGCAGTCGAAAGGGGTGAGGCCGCCGGCGCTGATGGTGGCGCTGCATCTCTGGGCGATGTCGCACGGCATCGCCTCGTTGTTCGTCGGCCGCAACGACGGCGCGCGGCGCCGGCTGCCGATGACGCCGGAGGAGCTGCTGGAGGCAGGATTGCTCGTCTACCTGCAGTCGCTCGGCCTATCGGCTCCGGGATGAGCCTGCGCATTGATCTTGACAAAGCGGGGTGGTTGGCCAAAGTATGTGAATGTGATTAACATTCACATCGACGCCTACCAACCCTTGGTCATGGAGAGCTGACGTGGTCATCGCGTCTCGAATGGACGAAGGCGGCAAGGCCGCCTGGATCTTGGCGACGGTGCTTGGATTCTGGGTGTTCTGGCCGATTGGCCTGGCCGTGCTGCTGTTCCTGGCCTTCACCGGCCGGCTGCGGGCATGGCGGTGCAACCGGATGGGGCGCTGGTACAACATGCCGCCGCAGCAAGATGGCGGCGGGTCCCAGGGTAGCTCGGGGCAGGGCGGCTGGGCGCAGGGCTGCGGCTGGGGAAAATGGAACCAGCAGCCGGCGCAGAGCGGCAACCGCGCGTTCGACGAGTACCCGGGCCGAGACGCTGCGCCGCCTGGAAGAGGAGCAGCGGGAGTTCGTCGACTACCTGGAGCGTCTGCGCCAGGCGAAGGACAAGGCCGAGTTCGACCAGTTCATGGCCGACCGCCGCCGGCCGCAGACTCCGACCGACCCGTCCGCGCCGAACACCTGATCAGGCTTCTCAGCGGAGACTTCAATCGCCCGGCCTCTGGCCGGGCGATTTTCGTTTGCGCTGATAGAGTCGGCGGCTGACGCCTGCAGGGGATTCGCCGGGAGCGGATGAGCGGGTTTAAATCCGGTCCAGCGGAGACGACGAAGGGATCGAGCAGCGATGAAGCCGTTCCGGTTTGGCGTAAGTATCCGTCACGCGCATTCGCGGGCGGAATTGACCGAGAAGGCCCGGAAGGTCGAGGCGCTCGGTTATTCGAGCCTCATTGTTCCCGATCACCTCACCGACCTCATTGCGCCGATGCCGGCCTTGATCTGCGCCGCAGAGGCAACCAGCACGCTTCGGGTCGGCACCTTCGTCCTCAACAACGACCTGCGCCATCCCGTGCTGCTGGCTCGCGAGGCCGCGGCCGTCGATCTACTGACCGACGGGCGCCTGGAACTCGGCCTCGGCGCCGGCAGCATCAAATCCGAATACGACGAGGTGGGATTGGCGTTCGATCCGGGAACAACCAGGGTCGAGCGCCTCGCGGAGGCCGTCACCATCATCAAGGGCCTTCTGGGCGGCGACCGGGTCACTTTCGCGGGCCGGCATTATCGTGTGAACGGCCACGCGATTGGCCCGCTTCCGGCACAGAAACCCTGTCCGCCGATCCTCATCGGCGGCAATGGCCGCCGCCTTCTCGCCCTCGCCGCGCGCGAAGCCAACATCGTGGGTTTCTCGGGGCTGACGTTCAAGAAGGGGGGCGCCGAGCCGCCGGACCTTTCCGGTTGGCGGGTGTCCGGGATCGATGAGCGGGTGCGGCTCGTGCGCGAGGCCGCAGGCGATGCGAAATTCGCGCGGCTGGAATTGAACGCGCTAATCCAGCGGGTCGTCGTAACGGATGATCGCCGGGAGGCGGTGGAAGAGATGGCGCGAAGCTGGCCGCAGCTCACCCCGGACGAAATCCTCAAGAGTCCCTACGCCCTGATCGGGACAGTGGACCAGATGGTTGAAGATCTCGAGGCGTACCGGGCTCGATGGGGAATCTCCTATTACGTCGTCCACGAGCCCTACATGGACGCATTCGCTTCCGTCGTCGCCCGACTTGCCCACGCTTGAGGGTAGCCAGGCATCCCACGGTTCAGGTGCGTCGGACGTTCCAGAACAGCGTGAACGGCGAGTGGATCACGCCGCTCAACTTGCTGCTGTAAGCGTGCGGATTGAACCACTGGCCGAGCGGGATGAACGGCAGGCTTTCGAAGGCCTCCTCCTGTATCTGCCGGGCGATTGCCTGCTGTCCGGCCGTGTCGGCCGTGTCCAGCCATTTCACCCGCAACGCCTCCAGCTTCGGATCGGTCGGCCAGCCGGTATTGGCTGCCAGGCCGTTGGCGCGGAGCGGATATGAGCTGCCGGGATTCGAAACGGTCAGGCCGCCCCAGGTGACGCAATACAGGTTCCAGCCGCCCTGCTCGATCGGCTCACGCTTGGCAAGGCGGGAAATCATCGTGCCCCAGTCGGTCACCTGGTAGTCGATGTTCAGGCCCATCTTGGAAAGCTGGTCCTGCATCACCTGGCTCATCGTGCTGATCGCCGGGATGTCGGACGGCGCCACCATCACCAGCCGTTCGCCCTTGTAGCCGGCGGCGGCGATCTGGCGCTTGGCCTCGTCGAGATTGCGGGGGCTGGTCAGCCGCGAAAAGCCGGCGTCGTTGGCCATCGGGGTGCCGGCCGTGAAGAACCCCACCGGATAGCGCCCGAATTCCGCCTGGTCGCCGACCACGGCACTCACCACCGCCTGCTGGTCGATCGCCGGCAGCAGCGCCCGGCGCATCGCAGGATTGTTGAACGGCGGCAGCAGGTGGTTGAAACGCAATATGGCGAGGCCGCCGAACGGATCCACCGCCTCGATCTTGATGCCCGGCTGCTTGCCGAGCATGGGCACGAGGTCGAGCAGGGGCTGTTCCAGCCAATCGACCTCACCGCGCTGCAGGGCCGCCGCGGCGGTCGAGCTGTCCGGCTGCGCGATCCATTCCACCCGGTCGAAATTCGCCACGTGCCCGCCTGCCCACATGTCCGGCGGCTCGGAGCGCGGCACGTATTTGTCCCAGCGCGCGTAGTGGGCAATTGCGCCTGCCTGGAACTCATCGGCGATGAAGCGGTAGGGGCCGCTCCCGATCACCTCCTTGAACTGCTCGCTGGGCGGGATCGCCGCCAGGCGCTCCGGCTGGATGAAGATGTTCCTCGACGCCAACGAGAACAGCATGGTGCGGAACGGCTGCTTGAGCACGATCTGGAAGCGCTTGTCGTCGAGCGCGCGGATCTCGTTCAGGATCGCGGCGATGGTCGAGCCGATCGGGTCCTTCAGCATCCAGCGCTTCACCGAGGCCACGGCATCGCGGGCCAGCACCGGCGCGTTGTCGTGGAAGATCAGCCCGTCGCGCATGGTGATGGTCCAGGTCAACTCGTCCGAGGACACCTCGGCGCCGGCCGCAGCCTGCGGGTGCGGATTGAGCTTCGCGTCGAGGGCGAACAACGCGTCCCACACCATGTAGCCATGGACATAGGAGATCGTCGCGAGGCTCCACAGTGGATCGATCGATGTCAGCGCGACCGCCGGCACGAAGCGTAGCACGCGGGCGGGCTGGGTCATTGCCGGGCGGGCCGCACCGGACGTGGCCACGAGCCCGGCGGCGGTGGCAAGGAAGCGGCGGCGCTGCATCGGGAATCTCCTGCGCGAGGGACACGGCGTACCCTGCTGCGCAAGGCGGACCGCCGTCCATGAGACTACTCGATTTCTAAAGCGGCTTGTCCAGGATGATCGACGCAGGCGCGATCAAAAGGACCGCCGACTACATGTTCCGACCATGGCAATGCTTGAACTTCTTGCCCGAACCGCACGGGCAAGGCGCATTGCGCGGACTGTTCACCCAGGTGGCGGGCACCTCGGGATCGACATTGTTGTTGCGCAGCGGCGCGCTCAGCACCCGCGGGGGTTCGGCGTTGCCGGGCATGTCGGACGCACCATCGGGGCCAAGCATGGACATAGGCTCCGGATGGCTCTCGAAGGTCTCGCCGATGCTGCTATGGGCCATCTCCAGCACCCGCGGCGTGGGCTCGGGCCCGACATCGGCGCGGGACAGCATCATCGTCACCCGCTCCTTCAACTCGTCCAGCATGGCGTTGAACAGGGTGAAGGCTTCGCTCTTGTATTCGTTCAGCGGATCGCGCTGGCCGTAGGCGCGCAGCACGATGCCCTGGCGCAGATGATCCAGCGCCAGCAGATGCTCCTTCCAGACCTGGTCCAGCACCTGCAGCAGCAGGCTCTTTTCCACGAAGCGCATCAGATCGGGGCCGAAATTGGCGGCCTTCGCCGCCATGAAATTGTCGGCCGCCCGCTCGATCCGTTCGCGGATGCCGGCCTCGTCGATGCCTTCCTCGCGCGCCCATTCGACGATCGGCAGGTCGAGGTTCAGCACCCGGCGGACGTCCTCGGCGAGTTCCGCCGACTGCCACTGCTCGGCGAACGCGCGTTCGGGGATGCGCTGCATCACCATCGCCTCGGTGACTTCGGCGCGCATGTCGGCGACGATCTGCATGACGTCCACCGCGCGCATGAACTCGCGGCGCTGCGCATAGACCTCGCGGCGCTGGTCATTCATCACGTCGTCGTATTTCAGCACGTTCTTGCGGGTGTCGAAGTTGCGCGCCTCGACCTTCTTCTGCGCCTTCTCCAGCGCCTTGTTGATCCAGGGATGGACGATCGCCTCGCCTTCCTTGAGACCGAGTCGGGTCAGCATGCCGCCCATCCGCTCGGAGCCGAAGATCCGCATCAGGTCGTCGTCGAGCGACAGGAAGAAGCGCGAGGCGCCGGGGTCGCCCTGGCGGCCGGAGCGGCCGCGCAACTGGTTGTCGATGCGCCGGCTCTCATGCCGCTCGGTGCCGATCACCAGCAATCCGCCGGCCTGTTTCACGACGGCGTGGTTGCGCTCGACTTCCTCGCGCATCTCCACGGCTTTCGCGGCGACGATGTCCTGGTCTTCGATGTTGCCGAGCTCGAGCTTCAGCCGCATGTCGAGGTTGCCGCCAAGTTTGATGTCGGTGCCGCGGCCGGCCATGTTGGTGGCGATGGTGATGGCGCCGGGCGCGCCGGCCTGGCTCACGATCATCGCCTCCTGCTCGTGGAAGCGCGCGTTCAGCACGGCGTGCGGGATCTTCTTGCGGTTCAGGATTTCACTCAGGGTTTCGCTTTTCTCGATGCTGGTGGTGCCGACCAGCACCGGCTGGTTGCGCCCGCGGGCCTCCTCGATCAGCTTCGAAACAGCCTCGTATTTCTCGGCGGCGGTCCGGTAGACCTCGTCGTCCTCGTCCTTGCGCAGCACGGCGACGTTGGTCGGGATTTCCACCACTTCCAGCTTGTAGATCTCGGCGAACTCGTCGGCCTCCGTCATCGCCGTGCCGGTCATTCCGGACAGCTTCGGATAGAGCCGGAAATAGTTCTGGAAGGTGATCGAGGCGAGGGTCTGGTTCTCCGGCTGGACGGTGACGTATTCCTTCGCCTCAAGCGCCTGGTGCAGGCCCTCGGAGTAGCGGCGGCCTTCCATCATGCGGCCGGTGAACTCGTCGATGATCACCACCTTGTCGTCGCGCACGATGTAGTCGACGTCGCGAGTGAACAGGGTGTGGGCGCGCAGGCTCTGCTGCACGTGGTGGATCACCGAGACGTTGAAGATGTCGTACAGATTGCCCTCGGAGATGATGCCGGCCTCGCGCAGCATGTCCTCGATACGCTGCGAGCCTTCCTCGGTCAGCGTCGCGGTGCGGAATTTCTCGTCCTTGTCGTAGGCCTCGGGGTCCTTCACCAGTTCCAGCATGACCGCGTTGACGGTGCGGTACAGGTCGGAGGAATCCTCGGCGGGGCCCGAAATGATCAGCGGCGTGCGCGCCTCGTCGATCAGGATGCTGTCGACCTCGTCGACGATGGCGTAGGCGAAATCGCGCTGCACCATGTCTTCCAGGCGATACTTCATGTTGTCGCGCAGGTAGTCGAAGCCGAACTCGTTGTTGGTGCCGTAGGTGATGTCGGCCGCATAGGCGGCGCGGCGCTCGTCCTCCGACAGGCCGTGCACGATGACCCCGGTGGTCAGTCCGAGGAAGGAATAGATCTGGCCCATCCACTCCGCGTCGCGGCGGGCCAGATAGTCGTTCACCGTCACCACGTGCACGCCCTGGCCGGTCAGCGCGTTCAGGTAGACGGGCAGGGTGGCGACCAGGGTCTTGCCCTCGCCGGTCTTCATCTCGGCGATCTTGCCGCCGTGCAGGACCATGCCGCCGAGCAGCTGCACGTCGAAATGCCGCTGGCCCAGGGTGCGCCGCGCCGCCTCGCGGACCACCGCGAACGCCTCCGGCAGCAGATCGTCCAGGCTGGCGCCGGCCGCCAGGCGCTGCTTGAACTCCCCGGTCTTGCCCCGCAGTTCCTCGTCCGACAGCGCCTGGGTCGCCGGCTCCAGCGCATTGATGCCGGGCAGCAGGCGATGGTAGCCCTTGAGCGAGCGGTCGTTGCTGGAGCCAAAAATGGCGCGGGCGATGCTGGCGAACATGAATACCCTTCGGGAACAGGCTTAGCTGGTCGGGGAGACGGGCGCGTCGGCGCACCCCGGGCAAACCGGGGGTTCTGGCGTAGCTGTCAGATAGGACTGGCACTCCCCGGGGTCAACGCGTGCCGGGGCAGCCATATGGCGGCCCAGGTGACGCCGGAAGCAGCGATTCGGGCCGGATCGCCTTGTCGCACCCCAGAGCTTCCGCCATTATCACGGTAATCCTGGAAGGACTCTCCATGCTGCCCATCCGCGTTGCCGCGTTCCTGACCATCGTCGGAGGCACGGCCATTGCCGGCCTGCCGATCGCGCCCGCCGCCGCCCAGGCGCCTGCGCCGGCCGCTCCCCAGGCGCCCGCGCCCGCCGCGACCCCGCCCGCCTCGACCCCACCGGCCTCCATTACCGCCAACAAGCCGGCCGACCCCGTGGTCGCCAAGGTCGGCTCGGTCGAAATCCGGTCCAGCGACCTCGCGGAGGCGTCGCAGACCCTGCCAGAACAGTATCGCAGCATGCCGCCGGGGCAGCTTTACCCGCTGTTGCTGGACCAGCTGATCGACCGCGAGGCGCTGCTCGCCCTGGCCCGCAAGGACGGCGTCGACAAGGAGCCGGGGGTGATCAAGGCGATGGCCCGGGCGCAGGAGCAGGTGCTGCAGAACGCGCTGCTGAACCGCGAGCTGGGGCCGACCATCACCGAGCAGGCGCTGCATGCCCGCTATGATCGCGACATCGCCGGCAAGACCGGCGAGGAAGAGGTGCATGCGCGCCACATCCTCGTCCCGACCGAGGCGGATGCCCAGAAGATCATCGCCGAACTGAAGAAGGGCGCCGATTTCGCGACGCTGGCCAAGGCGCGCAGCGCCGATCCCGGCGCCTCGCAGGGCGGCGACCTCGGATTCTTCAAGAAAGGCGACATGCTGCCGGAATTCGCCGCCGTCGCCTTTTCCATGAAGCCCGGGCAGATCACCGACCGGCCGGTCAAGACCCAGTATGGCTGGCACGTCATCAAGGTGGAGGGCCGCCGGGCCGCGCCGCCGCCGACCTTCGAGCAGGCGCATGACGAACTGCGCCAGCAGATGGTCCAGGAAGGCGTGAAGAAGGTCCTGGCCGACGCCCGCGCCGGGGTCACGGTGGAGAAGTTCAATCCGGACGGCAGCAAGCCGCGCGCCACCGACACCGCCGAGCCGCCGCCGGCGCCCAAGAAGTAGGGGCGGCAGGCGCACCGCCGGCACGTCCGCCGCCGATTCGCAAGGCCGGCAAACATCGACGCGGCATTTCGCCGCGGCATCACGGATCGAGTCTCCCTCATGGCCATCGCCACCTCCCCGCTCGCCGTCGCCCTGCCCGAGTTGCCGCCACTCGCCGGGGTGCGGCTGGGCTCCGCGGAGGCGGGCATCCGCTACAAGGGCCGCCGCGACCTGGTGATGGTGGAACTGGCGCCCGGCACCACCGTCGCCGGGGTGTTCACCTCCAGCAAGTGCCCGGGCGCCCCGGTCGACTGGTGCCGGGCGTCGCTGCCGGCGGGACGGGCGCGGGCGCTGGTGGTGAATGCCGGCAATGCCAACGTGTTCACCGGCCGCGCCGGCGCCGCCGCCGCCAAGGCCAGCGCCGCCGCGGCGGCGGCCCTGGTGGGGTGCCCGGCGAAGCAGGTCTTCCTGGCCTCGACCGGGGTGATCGGCGAGGTGCTGCCGCACGACAAGCTGACCGCGGCGCTGCCGGCGCTGCACGCGCGGCTGTCGCGAAGCTTCGTGGGAGGATGCCGCCCGCGGCATCATGACCACCGACACCTTTCCGAAGGCGGCGACCCGGACCGCCCGCATCGGCGACGCCGAGGTGCGGATCACCGGCATCGCCAAGGGCAGCGGCATGATCGCGCCCGACATGGCGACCATGCTGTGCTTCGTCTTCACCGACGCGAAGATCCCGGCGCCGGTGCTGCAGAAGCTGCTGAAAAGAGGCGTCGACCGCAGCTTCAACTGCACCACCGTGGACAGCGACACCTCCACCTCCGACACCGTCCTGCTGTTCGCCACCGGCCAGGCGAAGCACCGGCGGATCGAGGGGGCCGCGGGCCTCGCGGGATTTCGCCAGGGCGCTGGACGACCTGTTGCTGGACCTCGCTTTGCAGGTGATCCGCGACGGCGAGGGCGCGCAGAAGCTGATCCGCATCGATGTGGCCGGCGCGGTGTCGGCCAAGTCGGCGAAGCGGGTGGCGATGTCGATCGCCAACTCGCCGCTGGTGAAGACCGCCATCGCCGGCGAGGACGCCAACTGGGGCCGCATCGTGATGGCGGTCGGCAAGGCCGGCGAACCGGCCGACCGCGACCTGATCTCGGTCGGCGTCGGCGGCGTCTGGATGGCCCGCAAGGGCGGCGTGGTGCCGGGCTACGACGAGACCCCCGTGGTCGCGCACATGAAGGGCCGCGAGATCGAGATCGCCGTCGATCTCGGCATGGGCAGCGGCCAGGCGACCGCGTGGACCTGCGACCTGACCCACGGCTACATCGACATCAACGGCAGCTACCGGAGCTGAGGGCCGCAGATTTGGCCGATCAACCTGCGATCACCGCGTTCGAGCCGCTGGCCACCGAACGGCTGATGCTGCGGCCGTATCGTGCGGAAGACGCCGCCGAACTGCACCGGCTGATCAACGACTGGGAGGTGTGCCGCAACCTCGCGATGGTGCCGTTCCCCTATGCCCGGGCCAAGGCCGACGAGTGGATCGCCTCCACCAAGGCGGCATTGGCCGAGGGCCGCGGCTACCAGCTGGTGATCGTCGGCCGCGAGGGCGCCGAGGAGATCATCGTCGGCGGCGCCGGGCTGCGGGTCGACGGCGGCCGCCGGGTGGCGGTGCTCGGCTACTGGGTCGGGCGGCGCTTCTGGGGCCACGGGGTGGCGAGCGAGGCCGCCGGCCGGCTGGCGCGCTGGGCGCATGGCCAATCTGGACGTCGACCGGCTGGAGGCCCAGGTCGCTACCGACAATCCCGGCTCGTCCGCGGTGCTGCGCCGGATCGGCTTCCGCCAGGTCGGCGAGGGCATGGCGAAGTTCGAGGCCCGCGGCGGCGAGCAGAAGGTGCTGCGCTACGAGGCGACGCGCGCCGACCTGTTCGGCCAGCCCGCAGTCGAGCAGCAACCCGACGGCAGCCGAAGCCGCTGTTGCTGGTCGCCGCCTGCGCGCTGGTCGACGGCGACGGACGGGTGCTGCTGGCGCGCCGGCCGGAGGGCAAGAAGATGGCCGGCCTGTGGGAGTTCCCCGGCGGCAAGCTGCACCCGGGCGAGACGCCGGAGGCGGCGCTGATCCGCGAGCTGAAGGAGGAGCTCGGCATCGACGTCGCCAGCAACTGCCTGGCGCCGTTCGCCTTCGCCTCGCACGCCTATGAGGCGTTCCATCTGCTGATGCCGCTGTTCCTGTGCCGTCGCTGGAAGGGCATGCCGACGGCCGCGGGAGGGGCAGACGCTGGCCTGGGTGCGGCCGGAGAAGCTGGCGGAATACCCGATGCCGGAAGCCGACCGGCCGCTGGTGCCGCTGCTGCGCGACTTCCTGTAATTCGAACGCGAACAAGAGAAAACGATGGTCGCGAACCCCACGGCGTGCCTGCTGGTGATCGGCAACGAGGTGCTGTCCGGCCGCACCCAGGACGCCAATATCCGCTTCATCGCCAACGGGCCTCGGCGAGCTGCGGCATTCCGCTGCGCGAGGTGCGGATCATCCCCGATGTCGCCGAGACGATCGTCGCCACGGTCAACGAGGTGCGCGCCGCGCTTCGACCACGTGTTCACCACCGGCGGCATCGGCCCGACCCATGACGACATCACCAGCGAATGCGTCGCCGCCGCCTTCGGCGTGCCGTGGGAGAAGCACCCGGAGGCCTGGCGCCGGATGGAGGCGCAGTATTCCAAGATGCCGGGCGGGGCGGCCGAGTTCAACGCCGCCCGCCAGCGGATGGCGACGATGCCGCGCGGCGCCACGCTGATCGACAACCCCATCTCGATCGCCCCCGGCTTCACCATCGGCAACGTGCATGTCATGGCCGGCGTGCCGCGGATCATGCAGGCGATGTTCGACCAACCTGGCGCCGACCCTGGCGGGCGGGCCGCCGATCGTCTCCCGCGCGGTGCATGCCGCGGGCCTGGCGGAAGGCAAGATCGCCGAGGGCCTGGCGGCGATCCAGGCGCGCTATCCGGAGCTCGACCTCGGCAGCTACCCGTATTACCGGGCCAGCGGCAACGGGGTGGCGATCGTCGCCAAGGGCAACGAAGCGGCGGCCGCCGAAGCCGCGATCGCCGAGGTGACGGCGTTGATGACCGCGCTGGGCGCCAACCCGGTTCAGGGCGAGCCGCCGGAGTAGGCCAGGCGCGCCGGGCTGACCGTCGGCGGGTTGATCCGACGCCTGCTGCCGCCATATCAAGGGGCATGTTGCGCCGCACAACCGTGGGCGCCGGATAATCAGGCGAAGCCTGGCCGATCGGTCGCGCTTCGAGGGTGAATCGATGCCGTTGAGCACGCCGGTCGAACGCAAGCTGCTGCACCAGCGCGATATCCAGGTCCGTGGCTACGGCCGCGACGATGGCAATTTCGACATCGAGGCGACCCTCACCGACATCAAGACCGAGGGCATGAAGAACGCCGATCGCGGCTGGATCGCCAGCGGCGAGCCGCTGCACCAGATGCGGGTGCGCATGACCATCGACGAACGGATGACGATCCTCGCCTGCGAGGCGGTGACCGAGAAGGGTCCGTTCGCGGTCTGCCCTGGCGGCGCCGCCAGCATGTCGCGGCTGGCCGGGCTGACCATCAAGGCGGGCTTCCTCAAGGCGGCCAACCAGGCGCTGGGCGGCATCGAAGGCTGCACCCATCTGCGCGAGCTGCTGCAGCAGATGGCGACCACGGCATTCCAGACGATGTGGCCGATCCGCTCGCGGCGCGAGGCGGATGCGGTGGCGAACCGCCCCGCCGGCGCGCCGGCGCAGCCGCAGGCGGAAGACGGGTCGGCGCGGTTGCTGAATACCTGCTTCGCCTATTCCAGCAGCGGCCCGGTGGTGCGGCGGCGCTGGCCGCATCTGTATACCGGCCCCGATGGCGCGCCGGACGCGGCGGCAGGCGATCAGATGGCGACGGCGGAGTCGGCGCGCGACTGAAGCGGCGGCCAGCCGTCGCTGATCGACGGGACGGTCGCCTGCAACGGCCCGTGGCCGGCGCCGCGATGGCCGTCCTCGGTGGCGGCGTTGCGGAAATAATGCAGCACGAACACCCGGACTGCGCTGGTGCGGCCGCCGGGGTGGCCGCGTTCCTCGATGCGCTTCACCAGTTCGCCCAGGGTCAGGCACTCGCGGTGGCAGATCTCGCGCAGCGCCTCCCACAATTCGGGTTCCAGCCGCATGCTCGTGCGGCCCCGCAGGGACGAGACGTTGCGATTGACCAGCCTGCTCGGGTTCACCGACGACCTCCGTTGCGTGCGCGGAGGCCAGACTGCGGGAGAAGTCTTAAACGAGCGTTGCCGGAACAAGGGCCGGGTGCGGCACCCGCTCAGGCCCCCCTGGCGACCGCGTCGGCGTGCTCCTCCGGTGTGCGCAAGGTGAGCGCCAGGGCGTGCAGGCCGCCGGCCAGTTCGCCGTCCAGCACGGCATGCACGGCGCGCGAACGGGCGATCCGGGTCTGGCCGCGGAAGCTGTCGCTGACCATCAGCACGGAATAATGCGTCTCGCCCCCGGGGGCGGCGCCTGCATGGCCGGCATGCTGCGCGCTGTCGTCGTTGACCTGCAGCAATGCGGGGTGAAACTGGTGCCGAAGGATTGTGGTGATGCGTTCTTGCCGGGTGTTCATGGTTCCGTCGGAGATGTGGCCGATTGTCATGGCGGGAGAATGCCGCCCCCGGTGGCGGGCCGCAAATCACCCCTTTCCAAACCCGCGGATAGGAAGCACATAAACCGGCGATGACCAGACGCAATCAACGCATCCGGGCCTATGCGCCCGACCCCGGGGCGCCGGGCCGCTGCTGCGACCTGCCCGGCTGCGGCGCCGCCGGCGAGTATCGCGCGCCGAAATCGCGGCAGACGCTGAACGACTATTGGTGGTTCTGCCTGGAGCACGTGCGCGCCTACAATGCCGCCTGGGATTTCTACAAAGGCATGACGCCCCGGCGAGATCGAGACGCAGCTGCGCGCCGACACCGCGTGGCAGCGCCCGACCTGGCCGCTCGGGCCGGCTGGGCGGCGGCCGGATCGACGAGGCGGCGCTGCGCGACCCGCTGCACGTGCTCATGCCGGCGGCGCCGAGCGCGGCCACGCCGGGCCGCAGCAGCGCGCCCAACGGAGATGCGCGAGCCGCTGGCGACGCTGGGCCTGATTGGCCGGTGACGATGGATGTGCTGAAGACACGCTACAAGGAGCTCGCCAAGCGCCACCATCCGGACGCCAACAACGGCGACCGAGCCGCCGAAGAGCGGCTGAAGACCATCAATCTCGCCTATGCCGCCGTGCGCGGCCGCCTCGCCGCTGCCGCCCCTCGCCGCCGCGGGCTGAAGTTTCGGACCGCTGCCTACCCATCATCCAAAGCCGGGCGTAGACTGTCCGGGAAACCAATGGGATCGCTGGCCTATGAACAAGGTTGCCGCTCTGTCCGAAGCCCGGTTGTTGCCGACCTCGGCGATCGACATGCCCGACATCATCGTCGACGCGCGATGCCACCTTCGGGGTGGACGTGGCCATGGAGGTGCCGGCGTTCTCGGTGCGCACCGAGCATGTGCCCGACATCGATCCGGCCTATCGCTTCGACCGCGAAACCACGATGGCGATCCTGGCCGGCTTCGCGTTCAACCGCCGCGTGATGATCCAGGGCTATCACGGCACCGGCAAGTCGACCCATATCGAGCAGGTTGCGGCACGGCTCAACTGGCCCTGCATCCGCGTCAACCTGGACAGCCATATCAGCCGCATCGACCTGATCGGCAAGGACGCGATCGTCCTCAAGGACGGCAAGCAGATCACCGAATTCCGCGAGGGCATCCTGCCCTGGGCGCTGCAGCATCCCTGCGCGCTGGTGTTCGACGAATACGACGCCGGCCGGCCGGACGTGATGTTCGTGATCCAGCGCGTGCTGGAGGTCGAGGGCAAGCTGACCCTGCTGGACCAGAACAAGGTGATCCGCCCGCATCCGAGCTTCCGCCTGTTCTCGACCGCCAACACGGTCGGGCTGGGCGACACGACCGGGCTCTATCACGGCACCCAGCAGATCAACCAGGGCCAGATGGACCGCTGGAACATCGTCGCCACGCTGAACTACCTGCCGCACGGGCAGGAGACCGAGATCGTGATGGCCAAGATGGGCATGGACCCGGCCGACAAGGCGGAGAAGAAGCGCATCGAGAGCATGGTGGCGCTGGCCGACCTGACCCGCGCCGGCTTCATCAACGGCGACATCTCCACCGTGATGTCGCCGCGCACGGTGATCACCTGGGCCGAGAACGCGCGCATCTTCAAGGACATCGGCTTCGCGTTCCGCCTGACCTTCCTGAACAAGTGCGACGAGGCCGAGCGCAGCACGGTCGCCGAGTACTACCAGCGCTGCTTCAACGAGGAAGTGGCGACGGGCAACATGCTGCAAGAAGGGCGCGTAGCAGCGAACCGGCAATCATGAGCGGCAGCAGCAAGGACAATACCCGCTCGGAGGAGTTCAAGCGGGCCACCGCCGGGGCGCTGCGCGCGATCGCGCAGAACAACGAGGTGCAGGTCGCCTTCCAGCCGGGTCCGTCGGGCCTGGCCGGCAAGCGCGCCCGGCTGCCGCTGCCGACGCGGGCACTGCCGACTGCGGAGATGGCCAAGCTGCGCGGCGCCGCCGACAGCCTGGCGCTGCGCATCCGGCATCACGACGACGCGGTCCATGCCGCCCGCATGCCGGCGCGCCGCGAGGCGAAGGACGCCTATGACGCGCTGGAGCAGGCCCGGGTCGAGGTGGTCGGCGCGCGGCACATGAGCGGCGTCGCCGTCCAACCTTCGCGCCAAGCTCGCCGACGAATGCGAGGCCGAGGGCTACGACCGCATGACCCGCAAGGACCAGCTGCCGATCCATTCGGCGCTGGCGCTGCTGGCGCGCGAGCGGATGTCCGGCGACATGTCTCCCGAACCGGTGCGCCGGGTGCTGGACCTCTGGCGCGACACCGTGGGCGAGGGCGCCGAACAGGCGCTGGCCGAAATGGCGGGCGCGCAGGACGACCAGGTGGCCTTTACCCGGGCTGCGCGCAAGCTGCTGGCGGCGATGGACCTGGCCGAGGCGGAGGTGGAAGCCGAGTCCGACGACAGCCAGGAGGGCGAGGACGGCAGCGAACAATCCGGCCAGCAGGACAATTCGCAGGACGGCGAGGGGCAGTCCGAGAGCGAGACCGAAAGCATGCTCGGCGCCCAGCCCGAGCAGATGGAAGGCGAGGCCGCCGACGACGAGAGCGGCGACGAATCCGAGGACGACGCGGCGGCGGCCGAGGGCGACGAGCGTCCCGGCGGCCCGCAGCCGCGGCGGGAAAAGCAGAACGCCGATTCCGAGGCGACCTATCGCGCCTATACCCGCCTGTTCGACGAGGAGATCTCGGCCGAAGATCTCTGCGACGCCGAGGAGCTGTCACGGCTGCGCCAGCAACTGGACCAGCAGTTGCAGAACCTGCAGGGCGTGGTGTCCAAGCTGGCCAACCGTCTGCAGCGCCGCCTGCTGGCGCAGCAGACGCGGGCGTGGGATTTCGACCTGGAGGAAGGCATCCTGGACGCCGGGCGGCTCAGCCGGGTGATCGTCAATCCGCTGCTGGCGCTGTCCTACAAGCGCGAGCGCGACACCGAATTCCGCGACACGGTGGTGACGCTGCTGATCGACAACTCGGGCAGCATGCGCGGCCGGCCGATCACCGTGGCGGCGATGTGCGGCGACATCCTGTCGCGGACGCTCGAACGTTGCGCGGTGAAGGTCGAGGTGCTCGGATTCACCACGCGGGCATGGAAGGGCGGCCAGTCGCGCGAGCGCTGGGTCGCCGACGGCAAGCCGCGCAATCCCGGCCGGCTCAACGATCTGCGCCACATCATCTACAAGGCCGCCGACGCGCCCTGGCGCCGGGCCCGCAAGAACTTGGGGCTGATGCTGCGCGAAGGACTGCTGAAGGAGAATATCGACGGTGAGGCGCTTGCCTGGGCCTACCGCCGTCTGCTGATGCGGCCCGAGCACCGGCGCATCCTGATGGTGATCAGCGACGGCGCGCCGGTCGACGATTCCACCCTGTCGGTCAACCCCGGCAACTACTTGGAAAAGCACCTGCGCGAGGTGATCCGCGACATCGAGGCGCGCAACCAGGTGGAGCTCATCGCCATCGGCATCGGCCACGACGTGACCCGGTATTACCGCCGCGCCGTGACCATCGTCGACGCCGAGGAACTCGGCGGCACGATGATGAAGAAACTCACCGAATTGTTCGACGAGGATGCCGCCGCGGCATGGGCCCGGGCCAGCATCGAGCGGTCAGCGCTGGTGGCATGAAAAAAGGCGAGGGGCTCGCCCCTCGCCTTTCCGTTCAGTGACGGACTGCTCCGTATCTACGCCGCGTAGTGGAACTCGGGCAAGCCCCGGAGCGAGTCCTTGGTGGCGCCCGGCAGAACCATATGCCGGTCACCCGGCTTCAGTTCGCTGAACGGCACCACCACCAGCTTGGCGCCCAGCCCCAGGAAGCCGCCCACCGACAGCACCGCGAACGGCACCTTCTCGGATGGCGTCACGATCAGGTCGTCGATCGTGCCGATGGTCTCGTTGGCCTCGTTGACGACCGTGCTTCCGACCACCTTCGACGTCCTGTACCCGGTTGCGACACTCGAGGGATCGACCTTGGCGACGCCCACGGTCTGCGGCGTCCCTTGCGCGAAGGCGGGAGCGCCGGTCAGCATCGCGGCGGCCAGGACATAGGCGCTCAGATAGCGGGTTCTCATCGATGGCTCCTGGGGAATGGGAGTTGGTTACGGGTCGAACTACTTGCGCATCGCGTCCTTGGCACCGCCGACCGCGTTCTGAATCTTGCCTTCCGCCTTGTCGGCCTTGCCCTCGGCCTGGAGGCTGGCGTCACCGGTAACCTTGCCGGCGGCATCCTTGATGCTGCCCTTGACCTGCTTGGCAGCGCCGGCGATCCGATCCTTGTCCATTGCAAACTCCTGCATTGGCGAGCCGAAAAACCCGCCTGGTCCCAGGTGCGGCACATGCCGCCCCGGTCGTGGTCGTTAACGAAGCCATTGCGGGAGGGTTCCGTGGCCGGCAGCGCATTTGCGGGAGAGGAGGATACCCGCAGAGATTGTAGGAAACGATGCAATTAGAGGAAATAAACAAAAAATGAGGCGATATGTTAAGAAAATGATAATTTTGGCTTGTCCCAAGGCGTCCAATCGGGGTAATTTCTCGCCTGCAGCAATAAGTGCTGTTTTTGAGAAAGGACGGGTTGGCCAAAATGTCTCAGATCGTCCGCCACGTCACCTACTGCCGCCACGCCGGCGTCAGCCTGGAGTTCGCTGTCCTGGCCGCGTTCATCGGCGGGATGGTGCTGGTCGTCAGTGGCGCCGTCGGCGGCCTGACATTGCAGATGTTCGGTCAGGTCAAGGCGCTGTTCTGAGCCGAACCCGCAGGATCGCGGCGCGTCTCAGGGGTCGACGAAGCGCGCCAGGCGAACCGCAGTGTGGCCACGGCTCGGGCGCAGGCTGGGCATGACCAGCAGGCAATCGTCGTGCGGAGTGCGCACCTCGGTCGCGCCGTCCATCCCGATCAGCGTGTTCCGCCGCGGCACCACGTCACCGCCACGGAACGCCTGAACGAACCCGAACCCGGATGTCGCCGCGGTCACCGCCATGGTGACTTCGGCGAACCGTCCACCCGATCGGGCAGGCGGCTTCGGCAAGGCGGGGTGCTCGCCGGCCATGCCGACATGGCGCAGCAGCCCGGCGACGCTGGCGAGAGCCATGTCGACCGCCGCCTGTTCCCAGTGCTGCCCGGCCTCGACCAGCACTGCCGCCTGCGGCGTCGTCGGATCGGAAAACCGGCCATAATCGATCACCCGGCGCCCCGCCACGTGACCGGCATCGCCGACCACGAGGTTCGGCGCGCCGATCGCCAGGCCGAGGTCGCGGCCCTTGCGGGTGTCGCCACTGAGGATGAGGGGGTCGGCCGGCCACAGCATCGAATGCAGGTCCAGCAGGATATCGACGCTGTCGATCAGCGGGCGGATCTGCCGGGCGCGGTCGAGTTCGTTGGACTGGCGCGGCCCGTCCAGCATGGCGGGATCCCATAGCCGGTTCATGTCTTCGTCGATGAAGCGGCTGGCGGTGGGATGGGCCGGGTCGAACCTCGCGAAGGCGTCGATGTTGGCGAACCCGAATGTCAGGCGGCCCCGCGCCGGCCGCAGCTTGGCCCGCAGCAGGCGGTCGAGCACGATCGCGCCGCTGATTTCATTGCCGTGGACCAGCGACAGCAGCGCGACATGCGGTCCGGGCCGGGCCGCGGTGAAGCTGCTGAAGCCGGCGATGCCGCTATTGCCGGGCAGCCAGGGCGCGAGATCGGGGGTGGCGATGTTGACCTCGAACTGCGGCACCGCGGCGCTCGGCGGTTCGGCCCCGGTGGCACTGCGCTCGCTCAACGGCCGGCGTCCGTCATCGCCGGCTCATCGGCGCGCCCCGGCCGAATCCGAAAGCTGCCCAAGCCGAAAGCTGCCGGAACCACAAGCTGCCGAAGCCAAAACATGTCGGTCCGGTCTCGCATCCCGGCAGTCTATACGCCCGGACCCGGGCGGCAAAGCGGGCTCAGTTGGCGGCGATCTGCAGGCGCTGGGCCGCACGGGCCCGGCCGATCAGCGGCAGCAGCGATTCGAGGTCGGGACCCTGTTCCTCACCGGTCAGAGCCAGCCGCAGCGGCAGCAGCAGGGCGTCGCCCTCGCGCCCCGTCTGCACCCGCAGCGCCTCCGCCCAGCGCGGGAACACCGCCTCGTCCCATGGCTCGGACGGCAGTTCCTCCAGCGCGGTGCGCAGGAACGCGGCCTCGCCCTCGATCACCGGCGGCACGATGGTGCCGGCGACCACGTCCCACTAGCCGCGGGTCTCGGCCAGCAGGTCGAGATTGCCGCGGACCGCGTGCCAGAACGCTTCGGTGGCGCCGGATGGCAGCCGCTCGCAGACATCGGCATAGCTCATCGCCTGCAGCACCCGCCGGTTCAGCGCCAGCAGGTGGGTGATGTCGAAGCGCGCGGGTCCGGGGAGGCCGCCGGCGAGAACCGTGACAGATCGAACTCGGCGGCCAGCGTGTCGATGCGGCTCTCGGCGAGGTCGGCCGGCGCCTCGACCAGCAACTTCTCCACCGCCGGGGTGCCGAGGCGCATGAGGTATGTCGCCAGTGCAATCGGCTCGATGCCGTCATGGCGCAGCTGGCGCAGCGCGACACCGCCGGCGCCGCGCGCCAGCGCGCGCGCCCAGTGGGTTGGTGAGCTGCGGCAGGTGCGCGAAGGCGATGGCGCCCGGGTTGGCGCCGAGGGCGGCCATGATGTCGATCTGCATGCCGGTGACGTTGGCCTGGTCCTCGCTGCGGATGATGTGGCTGATCCCGGCCGCCACGTCGTCGACCGCCGAGGTGAGCAGGGCATGGGGCGTCCCGTCGGCGCGGACCAGCACCGGGTCGGACATCGACGGCAGCTTCACCCGGCGCCGGCCGAGCACCAGGTCGTCCCAGCTGACCTCCTGGTCGGACAGCCGGAAGCGCCAATACGGGCGCTTGCCGCCGGCCTCCGCCGCGGCCCGCTGCTCGGCGGTCAGCTTCAGCATCGCGCGGTCGTAGATCGGCGGCTGGCCGCGGCGCAGGCGCAGGTCGTGCTTGACCGCGAGTTCCTCGTCGCTTTCGAAGCAGGGATACAGCCGGCCCGAGCGCTTCAGGGTTTCGGCGGCGGCGGCGTACAGCTCCAGCCGCTCCGACTGGCGCAGGCAGTCGTCCCAATGCAGTCCCAGCCAGCGCAGGTCGGAGCGGATCGCCTCTGCCCCGGAGTCGGCCCGCCGGGGCGTCGATATCCGCGTCGTCCAGCCGCAGCAGGAAGCGGCCGCCGTCCTGGCGGGCGAACAGCGAGTTGGCCAGCGCGGTCCGCGCCGTCCCGACATGCAGCGGGCCGAGGGCGAGACGGCGAAGCGGATGGTGATCATTCGCCGGTATCGCCGTCGCCGGTATCGCCGTCGCCGGTATCGCCGTCGCCGGTATCGCCGTCGTCGCGGTCCCGGTGATCGGACTCGTCCAGTTCGACGGCGTCGCCCCGGCGCGGGTCGAGCGCGCGCCAGTCGCGCTCCTCCGCACTGGCCGGGCGGGCGGCGAAATCGGCCAGTTCGGTGCCGCTGCGCCAGCCGTTCTCGCCGGCCTCCAGCACCTCGGCGTCCTCGCCGAAGGCGAACCAGGCGTCCAGCACCTCGCGCGCCGTGGCGCCGCCGGTCGCGGCATCGTTCCACGGCTGTCGCGCACATAGCGGCGGGCGAAGGTGTTGGCCTGCATCAGCGTGGCAAAGCCGCCGATCTCCTCGACGACGTTGTCCTCGGCGCCACCCGACAGGTCGAGGATCCGCACCCGCCAGCCGCCCTCGGGCGCGAACAGGTCGCTCATGCGATCAAGTTCGTGAAGCCGTTGGTGATCGGGTAGCGGCGGTCGCGGCCGAACGCGCGCGGCGTGATCTTCACCCCCGGCGGCGCCTGGCGGCGCTTGTACTCGGCGCGGTCCAGCATCCGCCAGACCCGCAGCACGGTGGCGCGGTCGATAGCCCTGCGCCACCAGCGCATCGACCGATCTGCTCGCCCTCGACCAGCCCTGCCAGGATGGCGTCGAGCATCTCGTAGGGCGGCAGGCTGTCCTGGTCGGTCTGGTCCGGCTTCAGCTCGGCGCTGGGCGGCTTGGTGATCACCCGCTCGCGGCATCACCGGCCCGTCCGGCCCCAGCGCGCCGGCCGGGCGGTGCGCGTTGCGCCAGCGCGCACAGCGCGAACACCGTGGTCTTGTAGACGTCCTTCAGCACCGAATAGCCGCCGCACATGTCGCCGTACAGCGTGGCGTAGCCGACCGACATCTCGCTCTTGTTGCCGGTGGTCAGCACCATGTGGCCGAACTTGTTGGACAGTCGCCATCAGGATCAGCCCGCGCGAGCGCGACTGGATGTTCTCCTCGGTGATGTCGGCCTGGCGGCCGTCGAACAGCGGCGCCAGCGCGCCGCCGAAGGCCGCCATCGCCGGCTCGATCGAGACCGTGTCGCAGGCGGATGCCGAGCAGCCGGGCGCATTCGGCGGCGTCGTCCAGGCTGTCCTGGCTGGTGTACGGGCTCGGCAGCATGACAGCTGCGCACCTTCGCCGGCCCCAGCGCGTCGACCGCGACGGCGGCCGACAGCGCGCTGTCGATGCCGCCGGACAGGCCCAGGAGCACGCCGGGGAAGCCGTTCTTGCGTCACGTAGTCGCGCGAGGCCCGAGCATCATGCAGCGATAGATCAGCTCGAGCCGCGCCGGGCTCCGGCGGCAGCTGCCTGCGGCGTGCAGACCAGGCCCGCTCGCCGCGCGCCGCCATTCGGTCAGCGTCACCGCTTCCTCGAAATACGGCATCTGCACCGCGAGGCTGCGGTCGGCGTTGAGCACGAAGCTGGCGCCGTCGAACACCAGCTCGTCCTGGCCGCAGACCTGGGCGCAGAACACGAAGGGCAGCCCGGTCTCGACCACCCGGTCGACCGCGAGGGCGATCCGGCCGGGCTGCTTGTCGACCTCGTACGGGCTGCCGTTGATCGACAGCAGCATCTCCGCGCCGCTCTCGGCCAGCGTTTCGGAGACCGCCGGGAACCACCAGTCCTCGCAGATCATCACGCCGAGGCGAAAGCCGCGGAACGCCACCGGGCCGGGCGCCGGTCCGGCGTCGAACACGCGCTTGTCGTCGAACACGCCGTAATTCGGCAGCTCGTGCTTGGCGCGGCGGGCGACGATCCGGCCGCCGTCGAGCACGAAGGCGGCGTTGTAGCAGCCGGTCGCCGTCGCGCCAGGGGCCGCCGACGATCATGCCCGGGCCGCCATCGGCGGTATCGCGCGGCCAGTTCGTCGATCGCCGCCTCGCAGGCGGCGACGAAGGCCGGCTTGCGCACCAGGTCCTCGGGCGGATAGCCGGCGATGGAAAATTCCGGGCGTCACCACGATGTCGGCGCCCAGCCGGGCCGCCTCGGCGCGGGCCGCGCGGATGCGTGCGAGGTTGGCGGCGATCTGGCCGACATGGGGTTGAGCTGGGCGAGCGCGAGCTTCAGCGTGTCGGGTCAGTCGGGGCGTCGGGCATAGGCGGAAGCTAGGATCGCCGGCGCAGCAAATCAAATGACGCCGCTGCCACGGTGCGCGGCCTTCAGAGGGTGCCGCTGCCAGGG
This sequence comes from uncultured Alphaproteobacteria bacterium, assembly GCA_963819305.1. Classification (GTDB taxonomy): domain Bacteria; phylum Pseudomonadota; class Alphaproteobacteria; order Acetobacterales; family Acetobacteraceae; genus CAVTKE01. The sequence continues at coordinate 79,349 of CAWFVP010000008.1, read as the reverse complement.
GGCGCCATGCTCAGATCGCGCCATTGCGCGCGATGTTGCGGCGCAGCAGGAACTCGCGGCCGACCTTGACCATCGGCGTCGCCGTCATACTCGACGATGTCGGCGGTGGCGTAGGTCTCGCTCCAGCGGTCGGGGATGAAGCTGCCGGTGCCGACCACGTCGATCGGCGCGCGCGCGTCGGCCATCACCCGGCATTTGTCGACGCCGAAGCCGGAGCGAGCCGACGATGCTGCACCCGCGGGAAGCCGGCCTCGTCCAGCGCCTCGCGCATCCGCCAGATCGCGGCGGCGGAGACGCCGGTGCCGACCAGGTAGCGCAGCTCGGTGTCGCTGCGGTAGCGGCGGATGGCGCCGGGCGCGTGGCGCTCCAGCACCGCGTAGCTCTCGGCCGGATCGAGCCCTTCGAGGAAGCGGCCGCCATGGGTGTCGAGCCGGACCGACAGCCGGCCAGCCGCGGCGAGATCGGGGAAGCGCCGGCAGACCGCCAGCGCGTCGGTGATCTCGCGGCCGAAATAATCGACCAGCACGGTCAGCGCTCTCGTCGGGAAAGGTCTCGTGGAACATCTCGGCGGCGCGCACGGTCGAGCCGGCATAGCCGATCAGCGCGTGCGGCATGGTGCCGAGCCCGGCGGCTGGCGCCGAACCAATGCGCGGTGCCGTCATTGGCGTTGCCGATGAAGCCCGGCGGCGCCCTCGCGCCTGGCCGCCTTGCTGCCGACCGAGGCGGCGTAGGCCATCATCTCCTGCATCTCGGCGCCGGCGCAGTGCCGCGCCTCCATCGCCAGGAACGCGACCTTCGGCAGCGCCAGGCACATCTGGTAGGCGTTGTGCGCGGCGACGCAGGCCGGCCCGAGCTTCTGCAGCAAGATGCGTCTCGAGATCGGACGAGCTCGAGCAAGCTGCCGGTGATATAGACCAGCGGCTCGCCGGCGCCGACCCAGCTGCCCTCGGGATGGGTCACGTCGATGTCGAAGCTCGGTGCCCGCGCTCGGCGGCGACCTGCTCGCAGCCAGTCCAGCATCAGCCGCGGCGCGGAGATCACCGGCCGGCGCAGGAACACCGCGTAGGTGACGCGCTTGTCGCCGAACCGCGCGCACGACCGCGCGGGTGCGGTTGAAATAGACGTCGGTGCGCGCGGCGATGTCGGCTGCCAGCGCCGGCCCGGTGCTGCAGCCGATGCGCGTCCGTCGCCGCGTCCATGGTCCTACTGCGCCGCGACGGCGGGCACGTCGCGAGGCCGGCAGCGCGGCGCGCCTTCAGCTCCTCGGCGACCAGGAACGCCAGTTCCAGCGACTGCTCGGCGTTCAGCCGCGGGTCGCAGAAGGTCTCGTAGCGCTCGCCGAGATCGGCCTCGGTCAGGCCGGTGCGCGCCGCCGACGCATTCGGTCACGTCGCGCCCGGTCATCTCGACATGCACGCCGCCGGCCCAGGTGCCCTCCGCCGCGTGGGCGTCGAAGAAGCCGCGCACCTCGGCGAGGATGGCATCGAAGCTGCGGGTCTTGACGCCTGCGCGCGGTGGAGATGGTGTTGCCGTGCATCGGGTCGCACAGCCACACCACGCGGCGCCCCTCGCGCTGCACCGCGCGCAGCAGCGGCGGCAGCTGGCGCTCCACCTTGTCCGCGCCCATGCGGCTGATCAGCGTCAGCCGGCCCGGCTCGTTGTGCGGGTTCAGCGTGTCGATCAGGCGCAGCAGGTCGTCCGGCCTCGGTGGTCGGGCCGACCTTCAGGCCGATCGGGTTCTTCACGCCGCGCAGGAACTCGACATGCGCGCCGTCCGGCTGGCGGGTGCGGTCGCCGATCCACAGGAAATGCGCCGAGCAGGCGTACCAGTCGCCGGTGGTCGAATTCGACGCGGGTCAGCGCCTGCTCGTAGGGCAGCAGCAGCGCCTCGTGGCTGGTGTAGAAATCGGTCTCGCGGATCTGCGGCGTGGTGCTGCTGGTGATGCCGCAGGCGGCCATGAAGCCGAGCGTCTCGTCGATCCGGTGCGCCAGGTCGCTGGTAGCGCTCGACCAGCGGCGAGCGCGCGACGAAGCCCAGGTTCCAGCGATGCACCTCGTGCAGGTCGGCATAGCCGCCGGAGGCGAAGGCGCGCAGCAGGTTCAGCGTGCCGGCGGACTGGAAATAGCCGGTCTCCATGCGCGCCGGGTCGGGGATGCGCGCCTCGGCGGTGAATTCCGGGCCGTTGATGATGTCGCCGCGATAGCTGGGCAGGGTCTCGCCGCCGATCGTCTCGGTGTCGCGAACTGCGCGGCTTGGCGAACTGCCCGGCCATGCGGCCGAGCTTCACCACCGGCACGCCGGCGCCGAAGGTCAGCACCACCGCCATCTGCAGCAGCACGCGGAAGGTGTCGCGGATGATGTTGGCGGTGAAGTCGGCGAAGCTCTCGGCGCAATCGCCGCCCTGCAGCACGAAGGCGCGGCCCTCGGCGACCTGCGCCAGCGCCGCCTTCAGCCGCCGCGCCTCGCCGGCGAACACCAGCGGCGGATAGCGGCGCAGCTTGTCCTCGACCGCGGCGAGCCGGGCGCGGGTCGGGATAGGCCGGGGACCTGGCGGATCGGGCGGCTGCGCCAGCTGTCGGGGGTCCATGTGGCGGGCATTTTTGTTCCTCCTGCACCGGCTCGGGACCGGTGCAGCCGCAGCTTATCCACACAAACCGGGCAATTGGCTATACCGCGACGAAAAACCGCTGGCGCTGCCCCCGGCGCCCTCCGCCAGCTCCGCAGCCCCCATCGCCTCGGCCTTGGGAACGACGCTGGCGGTCACCCCGTCCGGCGACCACCGCGACCCGGGTGCGGGTGCGCATGGTGACGAACTCCTCCGCGGCGGTCGGGTGGATGCCGACGGTGCGGTCGAAATCCGCCTTGGTCGCGCCGCAGTTGATCGCGATCGCCAGGCCCTGCATGATCTCCGGCGCGTCCTCGCCCAGCATGTGCGCGCCGAGCACCCGCTGGCGTCTGCCTGGTCCACCACCAGCTTCATCATGGTCTTGCGCGTCCGTCCGCTGAGGGTGTGGCGCATCGGGGTGAAGCGGGTGAGGTAGATGTCGGCCGGCCCGCGCGCCGCCGCCTGCGTCCTCGGTCAGCCCGACGGTCGCCATCGGCGGGGTGGAGAACACGGCGGTCGCCACCGCGTCCAGCTCCCAGTTCCGCGCGTCGGTGCCGAACAGCGCGGTCGGCCAGCGAATGCCCCTCGGCGATCGCCACCGGGGTCAGGTTGAGCCGGTCGGTGACGTCGCCGATGGCGTAGATGTTGGCCTGGCTGGTGCGCCACTCGGCATCGACCATCGACGGCGCCGAACCCGGCCAGTCGCCACGCCGGCGCGCTCCAGGCCGAGCCCCTCGGTGTGCGGCATGCGGCCGATCGCGGCGAACACCAGGTCGGTCTCGATGGACTGCGCCGTCCGACAGCCGCACCACGCTTTGCCGCGCCGTCCTCGCGTCGACCGATTCGACGGTGACGCCGGGATGCAGACCTGCACCCCGCTGGTGGCCAGCGCCTCGCTCAGCGCCAGCGCGCAGATCCTCGTCGAAGCCGCGCAGCGGCAGCTGCTGGCGCATCACCAGGTCCACCTGCGCGCCGAGGCCGCGAAGATGCCGGCGAACTCGACCGCGATGTAGCCGCCGCCGATGATCGCACGATGCGGTCGGCAAGCTGTCGGCAGGATAGAACGCGTCGTCGGAGACGATGCAGTGTTCGGCGCCGGGGAAGTCCGGGCGCGACCGGGCGGCCGCCGACCGCGATGACGATCCGCTCGGCGGTGACCCGCTTGCCGCCGACATCCAGCGTGTGGGCGTCGAGGAAGGTCGCCCGCGCCTCGAACGACGGTGACGCCGGCGGCGTCCAGCAGCCCGCGGTAGATGCCGTTGAGCCGGGCGATCTCCTGTCCTTGGCGGCGATCAGCGCCGCCCAGTCATGCCGCGGCGGTTGCGTGTCCCAGCCGAAGCCGTGGCTGTCGCGGGCGCTGGCGCCGTATTCGGACGCCATCACCATCAGCTTCTTCGGCACGCAGCCGACATTGACGCAGGTGCCGCCCCAGAGCCGCTCCTCGGCGACGCCGACGCGGGCGCCGTGCCCGGCGGCGATGCGCGCGCAGCGCACGCCGCCGGAGCCGCCGCCGATGACGAACAGGTCGAAATCGTATGCCGATGCCGTGCGGGCGTCGTTCACGTGCCGATGCCGCCCAGGGCCAGGTATTTCATCTCGAGATAATCCTCGATGCCGTATTTCGAGCCTTCGCGGCCGAGGCCCGACATCTTCATGCCGCCGAACGGCGCCACCTCGGTCGAGATGATGCCTTCGTTGATGCCGATGATGCCGTATTCCAGCGCCTCGGCGACGCGGAAGATGCGGCCGATGTCGCGGGCGTAGAAATAGACGGCGAGGCCGAACTCGGTGTCGTTGGCCAGCTTGATCGCCTCCTCCTCGGTCTTGAAGCGGAACAGCGGCGCCACCGGGCCGAAGGTTTCCTCGCGGAAGATCAGCGCGTCGGACGGGACGTCGGCCAGCACGGTCGGCTGGAAGAAATTGCCGCCGAGCGCGTGCCGCTTGCCGCCGGTGACCACCTTCGCGCCGCGCTTCAGGGCGTCGGCGATATGCTCCTCGACCTTCTTGACGGCGTCGGCGTTGATCAGCGGGCCCTGGGTGACGCCCGTCCTCCATGCCGTTGCCGACCTTCAGCCCCTCGACCGCCTTCTTCAGCTTGGCGGCGAAGGCGTCGTAGACGCCGTCCTGCACCAGGATGCGGTTGGCGCAGACGCAGGTCTGGCCGGTGTTGCGGTATTTCGAGGCCATCGCGCCCTTGCACCGCCGCGTCGAGGTCGGCGTCGTCGAACACGATGAACGGCGCGTTGCCGCCCAGCTCCATGCTGGTCTTCTTGATGGTCGGCGCGCATTGCGCCAGCAGCTTGGCGCCGACCTCGGTGCTGCCGGTGAAGGTCAGCTTGCGCACCATCGGGTTGGAGGTCAGCTCGCCGCCGGTCTCGCCCGACGGGCCGGTGATGACGTTGCACACGCCCGGCCGGCATGCCGGCGCGCTCGGCCAGCACGGCGATGGCCAGCGCCGAGAACGGCGTCTGGCTGGCCGGGCGGATCACCCCGGTGCAGCCGGCGGCCCAGCCGGGGCCGGCCTTGCGGGTGATCATCGCCGCCGGGAAGTTCCACGGCGTGATCGCCGCGAACACGCCGATCGGCTCCTTCGTGCACGATGATGCGGCGGCCCTTGGCGTTCTGCGGGATGGTGTCGCCGTAGACGCGCTTGCCCTCCTCGGCGAACCACTCGATGAAGCTGGCGGCGTAGGCGATCTCGCCCTTGCTCTCGGCCAGCGGCTTGCCCTGCTCGGCGGTCATGATCACCGCGAGGTCGTCGGTGTTGGCCAGCATCAGGTCGAACAGCTGGCGCAGGATCGCCGCGCGCTCCTTGGCGGTCAGCGCGCGCCAGGCCGGCTGCGCGCGTGTAGGCGGCGTCGATGGCGCGGCGGGTTTCGGCGGCGCCCATCGCCGGCACCTCGCCGATCGCCTCGCCGGTCGCCGGGTTCTTCACCGCGAGGGTCGTGCCGCTATCGGCCTCGACCCATTTGCCGTCGATGCAGTTGGCCTGCCGGAACAGGCTCGGGTCCTTCAGCGGCAGCTTGGTCGCGGGGTTCAGCATGGCGTTCTTCCTCTGGCGGGGGGTTGCCGTACCAACGGGGCGTGCTGGGGAACAGATAGTCCCGTCGGGCCGCATTGTCAGCGGGGGCCTCCCGGGTGGGGCGGATCCTCACGGACCGTTTTGCAACCGGCGGGGTCGATCCTATATTCGCTCCATGAACCTGTTGCGGATGCTGCTGAACATCGTCTGGGTGCTGACCGGCGGCCTGTGGATGGCAGTCGCCTGGGTCATCGCCGGCGTGCTGATGGCCATCACCATCATCGGCCTGCCCTGGACGCGCGCCGCCTTCAACATCGCGGCCTACAGCTTCCTGCCGTTCGGGCACCGGGTGATCTCACGCGCCGAGGCCACCGGGCGGAGCGACCTCGGCACCGGCTTCCTGGGCTTCGTCGGCAACCTGATCTGGCTGCTGCTAGCCGGCTGGTGGCTGGCGCTCGGCCACCTGGTCACCGCGGCCGGTCTCGCCATCACCATCATCGGCCTGCCCTTCGCCTGGGCGCATCTGAAACTTGCCGGGGTGGCGCTGTGGCCGATCGGCCGGATGGTGGTGCCGATCGACCCGCCGGGATATCCCGCCTACCGCTAATCAACAGACGTGAGTGGCCGGGTCACCGATTCGAGCGATTTGCGCTCGGCGGCGACCCCCCAGATGGCCTGCACGGCGGCGGCCCCCAGCATCAGGACCGAAGCGCCGATGTAGCCGCCGAACACCGCATATCGCGAGCCGGTGTCGATCAGGCTGCCCAGCAGCCAGGGCGCCACCATGCCGCCGAGGGCGGTGCCCAGGGCGTAGAACACGGCGATGGCCATGGCCCGCATCTCCAGCGGAAACGTCTCGCTGACCGTGAGGTAAGCGGAACTGGCGGCGGCGGAAGCGAAGAAGAACACCACCGACCAGGCGATCGTCTGGGTCAGCGCGTCGAGCCAGCCCTGGGCGAAGGCGTAGCCGCTGGCGGTCAGCAGCAGCCCGGACAGCGCGTAGGTGCCGGAGATCATCCAGCGGCGGCCGATGGTGTCGAACAGCCGCCCCAGCATCAGCGGCCCGAGGAAATTGCCCAGCCCGAACGGCACGATGTACCAGCCGATGCGGTCCGCCGGCACCTGGTAGAAATCGGTCAGCACCAGCGCGTAGGTGAAGAAGATGGCGTTGTAGAAGAACGCCTGCGCGGTCATCAGGCTCAGCCCGACCAGCGCCCGCCGGCGATGCGACTGGAACAGCACATGGAAGATCTCGCGGATCGGGGTGCCGTTGCGGGCGCGCAGGCGAATCCGCGGCAGGTCCTTGGGCGGCGGCCCGACGTCGAAATGGCTCTCGATGCCATCGACCACCGAATCCGCCTCGCGGCCGTCGCCGTGGGTCAGCAGCCAGCGCGGGCTTTCCGGGATCCACATGCGCATGAACAGGATCACCAGCGCCAGCGCGGCGCCGGTCAGGAAGCACAGGCGCCAGCCGATATCGGGCGAAAACCATGCCGGGTTGAGCAGCAGCACCGAGCCGCCGGCGCCGAGGATGGCGCCGATCCAAAAGCTGCCGTTGATGCCGAGGTCGGTCCAGCCGCGCACCCGCGCCGGCACCAACTCCTGAATGGCCGAGTTGATGGCGGTGTATTCGCCGCCGATGCCGGCCCCGGTGAGGAAGCGGAACACCACGAAGCTCCACAGATTCCACGAAAGCCCGGTGGCGGCCGCGGCCGCGGCGTAGAGGCCGAGGGTGACGAAGAACAGCAGCCGCCGGCCCAGCCGGTCGGTCAGCCAGCCGAAGAACAGGCCGCCCACCACCGCACCGGCCAGATAGGCCGCCGCCGCGAGCCCGACATCGGTGTTGCTGAAATGCAGCACCGGGCTCGACTTCAGGGAAGACGCCACGGCCCCCGCCAGCGTCACCTCCAGCCCGTCGAGTGCCCAGGTGATGCCGAGCGCCACCACGACGAAGCTGTGGAAGCGGCCCCATGGCAGGCGGTCGAGCCGCGCGGGAATGTCGGTTTCGATAATCCCGTCGACGGTGTCGCTGGCCATTTTTGGGGAAGGCGCCAATGTCGGGAAAGTTCCGTTCCGGCAGGGGAAGGCGGTCTGCCGTTTATCCTCGCCGCACGGCCGTGGCGGAATGCTATTTTGCCGTTCGCGCGGGTCCTGCCCCGCGAGAACCGTTGAGGGCTTGCCGAAGATGGTCCACCGAGATCGATCCGGCGCTGCCGCGCCGCCCGGCTGATGGCCAGCGCCCACGCCTCCGAAGGTGGCGGCGCCATGGCCGTCGCGGCGACGGTCCGGGCGCTTCGCGCCGCCGTCCCGTTGCTGCTGTACGGCATTCGGCTGTGGCTGGCGGTTTGCCTCGCACTGTTCGTGGCGTTTGCGCTGGAACTGGACAATCCGTCCTGGGCGGCCACCTCCGCCGCCATCGTCTGCCAGCCGGTGGTCGGCGCCTCGCTGCGCAAGGGCTGGTTCCGCCTGGTAGGCACCGTCATCGGAGCGATTGCCGCCGTCCTGCTCAGCGCGGCCTTTCCGCAGAGCCGCGTGGGCTTCCTGCTCGGCCTGGCACTGTGGGGCGGCCTCTGCGCGCTGTCGGCGACCCTGCTGCGGAACTTCGCCTCCTACGCCGCGGCGCTGGCCGGCTACACCGCGGCGATCATCGCCGGCGACGAAATGGGCGCGGTCGGCGGGGTCAACGGTGACGCTTTCAACCTGGCCGTCGCGCGGGCCAGCGAGATCGGCATCGGCATCGTCTGCGCCGGTCTGGTCATTGCCACCACCGACCTCGGCGGCGCCCGCCACCGGCTGGCCGGGTTGCTGTCGGACATGTCGGCAGGCATCGCCGCCGGGCTGCTGAAGGCGCTGCACCTGCCCCCGAAGATGCAGCCATTGTCGCGTGACGTGCGGCGCCAGATGGTGGTCCAGGTCGCCGGGCTCGACACGGTGATCGACCAGGCGGCCGGCGAAATCGCCACCATGCCGTTCCGCCCGCGCGCGCTGCAGGCCGCGGCGGACGGATTGTTCGCGGCACTCGCCGCCTGGCGCTCGGTCGCCAACCACATGGAATTCGCGCCCGAAGCGGCGATCGAGGCGAACCGGGTCCGCGACCTGCTGCCGCCCGCGGCCACCATCGCGACACCGCCCGGCGCCCCGGCGCATTGGGCGGAAGACCTGGTGGCGGCGCGCCGGGCCATGCGGGCAGCGGCCCGGCGGCTGGTGGCCCTGCCGGCGGGCACGCCGTCGCTGCGACTGCTCTGCGACCGTACCGCCCACGGCCTGCTGGCGCTCTGCCGTGCGTTGACTGCCGTTGTGCTGCTCGATCACCCGCAACTGGCGCAGATGCCCGAGCGCGTAGCCCGCCTCCGCGTGCCCGACCTGTTGCCGGCGCTGATCAACGCCACCCGCGCCGTCCTGGCGATCGGCGCCGCCGTGCTGATCTGGATCGGCACCGCCTGGCCGAACGGCGCCACCTTCATCGTGTTCACGACGGTCGCGATCACCCTGTTCGCGCCACAGGAGGACGCCGCCTATGCGATGACCCGAAGCTTCACCGCCGGCACCGCCCTGACCCTGGTCTGCGCCGCCGTCGCCGCCTTCGCGCTGCTGCCGCAGGTGACAGGCTTTCCAGGCCTGTGCGCGGTGCTCGGGCTGGTGCTGATCCCGGCCGGGGCGCTGTCGGCGCAGCCTTGGCAGCAGACCATGTTCGTGGCGGTGGAAGCGAACTTCATCCCACTGCTCGCACCCTCGAACCCGATGGTCTACGACCAGGCGCAATTCTACAATTCCGCCATCGCCCTGCTGGGCGGCGTCGGCTTCGCCATGCTGGCGATGCGGCTGCTGCCGCCGATGCCGCCCGCGATGCGGGCGCGGCGATTGCTGACCCTCACCCTCTACGACCTGCGCAGGCTGACCCGCGCCAGGCTGCCGCGTTCGTCGGAGGCCTGGGAGGGCCGGGTGTTCAGCCGCCTCTCAGCACTTCCGGCGTCGGTCGAGCTGGTGCAGGCGGCGCGGCTGGCGGCGGCGTTGTCGGTCGGCAGCGAGATCATCCGCCTGCGCCGCATCGCCGAACGTTTCGCGCTCGAGGTGGAACTGGAGCCGGCGCTGCTGGCACTCGCCGGCGGCGACAGCGCCTCCACCATCACCGCGCTCGATCGCTTCGACCGGGCGCTGCAGGCCGTGCCGGACGCACGGCCGGGGGCAGGACCAAGGATGCGCGCACGGGGCACGATCCGTTCTATTGTCGACTCGCTGACCCAGCACGCCAGCTATTTCGATGGAACGGTTTGGGCATGAGATATACCGAGATCAACCTGTTCGGCGTCTATGTCGCACCGATCGCGCCGATGATCGTGCTTGCCTGGGTCTTGCTGGTTCCGCTGCGCCGGGCGGTCGATCGTTTCGGGCTGCTGCGCTACGTCTGGCACCCGGCCTTGTTCCTGCTCGCGATGTACCTGATCCTTTTATCGCTGGTCGTGCTGCTCGCCGGAAGGATCGCCGGCTGATGGCCGACACCGGCATCGCCGACGCCCAGGCCCGCGAGGCGCCGGCACCCATCGTGCGCGCGCCGGCGAGGCCATCGCGCGCCGTGCCCGTCATGGTCACGCTGATCGGGCTGGTGCTGGCCGGGATCGCGTGCTGGGCGTTGTGGCAGGCCTACATGGCCGCACCATGGACCCGCGACGGCACGGTGCGCGCCTACGTCGTCACCGTCACCCCGGAAGTCACCGGCCGCATCGTGCAATTGCCGGTCGCCGACAATCAGTTCGTGCACAAGGACGACGTGCTGCTGACGATCGACCCGACCGACTACGCGATCGCCGTCGAACAGGCGCAGGCCACCGCTGACCAGGCCACCGCCAACGCCGAGAACGCCGAGCGGGAGGCCGAGCGCCGCAGCCATCTGACCACGCTGGAAACCTCGCTGGAGGAGCAGCAGACCTACCGGTCCAACGCCACGGCCTCGGTCGCCGCGAAGCGCCAGGCGATCGCCAGCCTGGCACGGGCGCGGGTCAATCTGGAGCGGACGACGATCCGCTCACCGGTCAACGGCTACGTCACCAACCTGCAGGTCCAGTTGGGCGACTACGCCAGCGCCGGGCAGAGCGCCATCTCGGTGATCAATGCCGATTCCTACTGGATCGACGGCTATTTCGAGGAGACGAACCTGGGCGCGATCCAGCCCGGCGACCGGGCGGCGGCGAAGCTGATGGGCTACAATGCCATCGTTCAGGGCCACGTCGCGAGCATCGCCCGCGGGATCACGGTGGCCAACGCGACCCGGGGCCCGGCGGGTCTCGCCCAGGTGAACCCGATCTTCACCTGGGTGCGGCTGGCGCAGCGCGTGCCGGTGCGTATCGAGATCGACCGCGTGCCGGACGGCGTCCGCCTGGTCGCCGGCCAGACCGCCAGCGTGCAGATCGAGCCCGGCAGCCGCCGCTGATTGTTCGCTTGCAGGTTCTGCCGCAGCGGATTGCAGCCTCCGGCTACGGTTTCGATCAAGGCCTGACGCAGGCCTTCATCACGGCAGCGTCATGACCGTGCCGTGATTGACATTATTTGTCCGGGGAATGTAATCGGTGAGCAGCATCAGTTCGTAAATCAAATCAAGGATCGGGCTGGTGGCGGAGCAGCGCGGCTATCCAGGCTTTCCGGGAAAGATCGGCCGCACCCGGGAGGAGTCCGAGGAACACTGGCCCGTCCCGCCGCGTGCCGCTCCCGGATCTCCGAACGTCGTCATCGTGCTGCTGGACGATCTGGGCTGGTCCGACATCGGCTGCTACGGCGGCGAGATCGAGACGCCCAACATCGACGCGCTGGCAGCCCGCGGCGTGCGGTTCAACAACTACACCACGCATCCGATCTGCTCGCCGGCCCGTGCCGCGCTGCTGACCGGCCGCAACGCCCACTCCGTCTCCTCCGGCTGGCTCGCGCAGAACATGCCGGGCTTCCCCGGCTATTCCGGAGTGATCCCGCTCGACGCGCCGACCATTGCCGAGACGTTCCGCACCGCTGGCTATGCCACCGCGATGGTCGGCAAGTGGCACAACGCGCCGAATTCGGCGACACCCAACATCGCCTGGCCAAGCTACCGCGGCTTTGACCGCTTCTATGGCTTCCTGACCGGCGAGACCGGATATTTCTTCCCCGCCCGGATCATGCACAACACCACCGTCGCACCCATCGACGAGTATCCCGAGGGCTACTACGCAACCGACGACTGGACCGATCACGCGATCGCCTTCACCACCGACATCCGCAACACCAACCCGTCGCAGCCCTTCCTGCTCTATGTGGCCTACAACGCCGTGCACAGCCCGTTGCAAGCCAAGCAGCCCGACCTCGCGAAATACCGCGGTCGCTTCGACGAAGGATGGGACGTGCTGCGTGCCCGCCGGCTGGAGCGGCAGAAGGCGCTTGGCATCGTGCCGCCTGATACCCGGTTGTCCGAGCGCGATCAGGCGGTGCCGGCGTGGAGTGATCTTCCGCCCGACCAGCAAGCCCATTTCGCCCGCCACATGGAGGCATACGCCGCTGTTCTGGACTGCGCCGATCAGAATATCGGCCGGCTGGTTGCGCATCTGCAACGCCTTGGCGAGCTGGACGACACGATCTTCGTGTTCTCCTCCGACAACGGCGGCACCGGCGCCGGCGGGCCGAACGGCGCGATGAACTTCAACCGCCGTTTCGCAAGCCTGCCGCCGATGCCGATCGAACGCGAGATCGAACGCTCCGATCAGATCGGGTCCGGTCGGGCCACGACCCTTTATCCCGCCGGCTGGGGACAGGTCTCGAACGCGCCGTTCCCGTCGTACAAGACCTACACCGGCGGCGGCGGCCGGCGTGTCAGCTGCATCCTCTCCTGGCCGTCCCGGTTGCAAGAGCGCGGCGCGATCCGCGATCAGTTCGTTCATGTCACCGATCTGATGCCGACGCTGCTGGAGCTTTGCGGCGTGCCCGCCTTGGAAGTCTCGCACGGCAAGCCGGCCAAGCCATCCGACGGCTGCAGCTTCGCCGCAGTGCTGCGCGACCCGCAGGCGCCCCCGCCGCGCCGCGAGCAATACTATGAGTGCTGGGCCAACCGGGCGTACTACCGCGACGGCTGGGTCGCGGTGTCGCTGCAGCGAACCGGCCAGGGGATCGACTTCGACAACTGGACGCTGCACCACCACGCCGAGGATTTCTCCGAGAGCATCGATCTGGCACGCCAGCATCCGACATTGCTCGCCGAGCTGATCGAGGCGTTCGATGCCGCGGCCTGGACCAACCTGGTCTACCCCCTGGACAATCGGACCGCGGGACAGCGGTTCAACAGCCAGCCGCCGCATGCCCGGCCGCCACGCTCCGGGCGGCGTCGCTTCCTGCCCGGCGGGCAAACCGTTCATCCCGGCCAGGTGCTGCCGCTGATCGCCGATCGCAGCTATCGCATCGAGGTGCGGCTGTCGCACGCGTCCGGGCAAGAGGGCGTGTTGTTCGCCATCGGCGACGTCACCGGAGGCATGGTCGCGTATGTCGAGCACCGGCGCGTCACGCTGTTCTACAACGGCTTCGGCGAACATTCGGTCGTGCCCGGCCCGGAACTGCCCGCGGGAGACCACCTTGTCGTCTGGGAGTTCGAGGCCGTGGGCCAGCGACGCGGCCGCTGCCGTCTGCTGGTCGACGAGGCCGGATCGGAGTGGTCGGAGATCGGCCCCACCCTTCTGGCCGGCACCCATGAAGGACTTGATATCGGGCTCGACCGGCGCGGTCCGGTAAGCTGGGACATCAAGGATCGGCACGGCGCATTCCGCTACGGAGGCACGATCCATGAGCTGGTCATCGAGCCGGGCCCGCTCGCCCCGGATTCGCTTCTGACCTTGGCATCGCGCTGAACGACGCGCCCCGGCGACTGCGGCGAAAAAGGGAGAAGACATGGCAAGGTCAATAGGCCGCCGAACGGCTCTGAGCGGCGGGACCATGGCGCTGGCGGCACTGTCCCCGCCTACCCGCCTGCAAGCCGCCGACGCCGGCACGCTGCGCTTCGTTCCGGTGGCCGACCTCACGGTGCTCGATCCGTATTTCGCGCTCCCGGACGTCACCGCGGAACACTGCAACATCGTCTACGACATGCTCTGGGGCATGGATGAAGGCTTCAACCCGCAGCTCCAGATGCTGCAGAGCGCGGAGCTTTCGGCAGACGGGCTGCGTTGGACGCTGACATTGCGCGATGGGCTCCGCTTCCATGATGGCCAGGCTGTACAGGCCGAGGATGTGGTTGCCAGCATCCGCAAATGGGCCAGCCGCGACTCGCTCGGCCAGAAGCTCATGCAGGCCACCGACGCGCTGACGGCGGTGTCGGCGAAGGTGACGCAGTTCGCATTGAAGCGCCCGTTTCCGCTGCTGCCGACGGCACTTTCCAAGCCGGCATCGTTCGGCGCGTATATCCTGCCTCGCCGCATTGCCGAGGCCGCCGGCACCGGCAAACCGATCGAACCGATCGGCAGCGGGCCGTACCGCTACATCGCGGCGGAGCGGGTGGTCGGCTCGCGCGTGGTGTATGAGCGGTTCGAGGGCTATCTGCCGCGCGCCGAACCCGCCAGCTATCTCGCCGGCGGCAAGGTTGCGCATTTCCAACGCGTCGAGTGGACCATCATTCCCGACCAGGCGACCGCGGCGGCCGCTCTACAGGCCAACGAGACGGACTGGCTCGCCGAGGTGTCGCCGGACGTCGCGCCGCTGCTGCGCCGGCGCAAGGACACGACGGTGCAGGTCCAGGATCTGGTCGGTGGCGACCTCATCATGCGCTTCAACACCCTGTGGCCGCCCTTCGACAACCCGGCGATCCGCCGCGCCGTGCTGCCGGCGATCCGCCAGTCCGAATTCATGCAGGCCGTGGCCGGCGAAGACCGTGCGCTGTGGCGCGATCATGTCGGGGTGTTCAGCATCGGCAAGCCGATGAGCACCGACATCGGGGTGGAGGTCATGGCCGGCGACGTCGCGCGTGCCAGGCAGATGCTGAAGGACGCGGGCTATGCGGGGCAGCGGGTGGTCGTCATGTCGGCGTCGGACTATCCGACGCTGTCCGCTGCCGCGGCGATCGGTGCGGATCTGCTGACGCGCATCGGTTTCGCGGTCGATCTCCAGAGTGTCGACTACGGCACGATGATGCAGCGGCGGGAAAACCGATCCGATCCGGCGCGGGGCGGCTGGAACGTGTTCTTCGCATGGTTCTCCGGGTTCAACCGCTATATCCCGCCGACCCATCTGGGCCTGGCGGCCAACTTCCCCGGTTGGCCAAAGATCGACGAGATCGAGGCCTTGCGCGATCAATGGATCGCCGCATCGGACCTTGCAGCGCAGCAGCGGATCGCCCAGCAGATTCAGATGCTGGTCTGGCAGCAGGTTCCGATGATCCCGCTCGGCACCTATTATCCGCTGACCGCCTTCAGGACCGGCCTGCAAGGCGTGGAGAGAGTGCTGGCTCAGTTCACAGGGGTGAAGTGGGGATAGGATCGAACGCCGCTACCACCACCGCCACGTGCCTCATCCCGCCGGCGTGTTCACTCCACCGTCACCGATTTCGCGAGGTTGCGCGGCTGGTCGACATCGGTGCCCTTCAGCACCGCCACGTGATAGGCCAGCAACTGCACCGAGATTGCATAGAGAATGGGCGCCACGAACGGGTGGACGGTCGGCAGCACCACCGTCTCGACCGCGATGCCCTGCAGCCTTGCCGCACCCTCGGCGTCGCTGAACACGATCACCTGGCCGCCGCGCGCGGCGGCTTCCTGCAAATTGGAGGCGGTCTTTTCGAACAGCGGCCCGCTCGGCGCGATGGCGATCACCGGCATGTCCTTGTCGATCAGCGCGATCGGGCCGTGCTTCATCTCGCCGGCGGCATAGGCCTCGGCGTGGATGTAGCAGATCTCCTTCAGCTTCAGCGCGCCTTCCAAAGCGATCGGGAAGCAGGAGCCGCGGCCGAGATACAGCACGTCGCGCGCCTGGGCGATGCGGGTGGCGAGGCGGCGGATCGGCTCGGCATTCTCCAGCACCATCGCCGCCGAGGCCGGCACCGCCAGCAGGGCGTCGGTCATGGCCGATTCCTCGTCGGCACCGATCGCCCCGCGGGCGCGGGCGAAGCCCAGCGCCAGGCAGGCCAGCACCGTCAGCTGCGCCGTGAAGGCCTTGGTGGACGCGACCGCGATCTCCGGCCCGGCGACTGTCAGCAAGGTGGCGTCGCTCTCGCGGGCCATCGTGCTCTCCGGCACGTTGACCACGGACATCACCGGGATGCCCTGCGACTTCATGTATTTCAGCGCCGCCATGGTGTCGGCGGTCTCGCCGGACTGCGACACCAGCAGGCCCAGCGTGCCCTTCGCCAGCGGCGGATTGCGGTAGCGGAATTCGCTGGCGACATCGACATCGGCCGGCAGCCGGGCGAATTCCTCGATCCAGTGGCGTCCCGCCAGCGCCGCGAAATAGGCGCCGCCGCAGGCGCTGAGGCTGACGCCGGTGAGCTTCGCCGGGTCGAACGGCAGGTCCGGCAACGCCACCGCGCGGGTGCCGGGGTTGATCATCCGGTGCAGCGTGTCGCCCAGCACCGCGGGGTGCTCGTGCAGCTCCTTTTCCATGAAATGGCGGTAGTTGCCCTTGCCGACGGCGGCACCGGTCAGGGCGGTGATCTTGATGTCGCGGCTGACCGTCTCGCCCGCGGCATTGTGGAAATCCGCCGCGCGCCGGCCGACCACCGCCCAGTCCCCGTCTTCGAGATAGGAGATGCGGCGGGTCAGGGGGGCCAGCGCCAACGCGTCGGAGCCGAGGAACATCTCGTCCTCGCCGTAGCCCACCGCCAGCGGCGCGCCGTAGCGACCGCCGATCATCAGCTCGGGGTGGCCGGCGAACACCATGGCCAGGGCGTAGGCGCCCTGCAGTCGGGGAAAGGCGGTGCCGGCGGCCTCGACCGGGTCCATGCCGCGCTGCAGATAGAGGTCCACCAGCTGGGCCACCACCTCGGTGTCCGTTTCGGTGCTGAACACCTGGCCCTCGGCCTCGAGCTCGGCTGCGCAACTCGGCGTGGTTCTCGATGATGCCGTTATGGACCACGGCGACCCGGCTGGTGCCGTGCGGGTGTGCGTTGCTCTCGGTCGGCGCGCCATGGGTGGCCCAGCGGGTGTGGCCGATGCCGGTGATGCCCGGCAACGGTGACGCGGCCAGGACGTCGGCCAGGTTGCTCAGCTTGCCGGAGGCGCGCCGTCGCTCGATCCGGCCGTTGACCAGGGTGGCGATCCCGGCGCTGTCATAGCCGCGATATTCCAGCCGCCGCAGCGCATCCAGCAGCAACGGCGCCGCCGGCCCGCTGCCGATTACCCCGACGATGCCGCACATCAGCCTTTTCCCCGCTTGCGGGCAGCACGGAACGCCGCGGCGCGGCCGGGTTTCTGCTCCTGCCGCGCCCGTCCGAACGCCATCGCATCGACTTCGACATTCTCGGTGACGACGCTGCCGGCCGCGACGAAGGCGCCGTCCCCCAACGTGACCGGCGCCACCAGAACGGCGCTGGAACCGATGAACACCCCGGCGCCGATGCTGGTCCGGTGCTTGTCGAAGCCGTCGTAGTTGCAGGTGATGGTGCCGGCCCCGACATTGGTGCCGGCGCCGATATCGGCGTCGCCGAGATAGCTCAGGTGATTGGCTTTGGCGCCCTCGCCGAGCGAGGTGGCCTTCAGTTCTACGAAATTGCCGACATGGGCGCGGGCGCCGACCTCGGTGCCCGGCCGCAACCGCGCGAACGGACCGATGATGGCGCCGGCGGCGACGCTGCAGCCCTCCAGATGGCTGAAGCCGCGGATGCGCACGTCCCGCTCGACCCGGACGCCCGGGCCGAACACCACGTTCGGCTCGATCGTCACGTCCGCCGCCAGCTTCGTGTCGGCGCACAGGAAGACCGTCTCCGGCGCGGTCATGGTGACGCCCGCGGCCATCGCCGCCTGGCGCAGCCAGCCCTGCACGGTGGCTTCGGCCTCGGCCAGTTCGGCGCGCGAGTTGATGCCGCGCAGCTCGTCGGCCGGCGCCTCCACGGCCGCGATCCGCAGCCCGTCCGCGCGCGCCAGCCTTACCAGGTCGGTCAGGTAGTATTCGCCGGCGGCGTTGTCGTTGCGCACCGCCGACAGCCACGCCCGCATCCGTTCGGCATCGGCGCACAGCACCCCGGCATTGCACAGGCCGACCGCGCGCTCGGCCTCGGAGCCGTCGGCGAACTCGACGATCCGCTCGACATAGCCGCCATCGGCGATCACCCGGCCATAGCGCAGCGGGTCGGCCGGGCGCATCGCCAGCAAGGCCAGGCCGACATCGCCCGCCGCCCGCCGGTCCAGCATCCGGCGCAGCGTATCGGGGGTGATCAGGGGGTTGTCGGCGTAGAGAACGGCCACTTCGCCAGTGCCGAAATGGACCGCCGCCTGCAGCGCCGCGTGCGCGGTGCCGAGGCGCTCATGCTGCACCACTACCGGGTGCGGCGCCGCGACCTCGGCCACCGCCGCCATGTCCGGGCCGACCACCACCACGATCCGGTCGAACACGCCGGCGCAGTTGTCCAGCAGGTGCCGCAGCATCGGGCGGCCGGCGATCGGGTGCAGGACCTTCGGCAGCGAGGACTTCATTCGGGAGCCGAAGCCAGCGGCAAGGATGACGGCGGTTGCAGGCATTACGGCGTCCGGAGTAGCGACGCGCGCATTACCGTGGCAAAGGGAGGCAATGTCAAAGCCATCGGGATCACAGTTGATTTCGGCCGGAAATTCATCGTTGGCCGACCCGAAGCTGGCGCCGCGGACCATGCTGCTGGACCTCGACGGCACATTGGTCGACTCGGTGCCGGACCTGGCGGCGGCGCTCAACCGGCTGATGCAGGCGCGGGGACTGCTGGCATTCGCCCGGCCCGAGGTCGCGGCCATGGTGGGCGACGGCGCCGCGGCCCTGGTGGAGCGCGCCTTCGCGGCCCGCGGCGGTGGCCAGGACGCGGCTGCGTTGGGCGAATTCCTGGCCGATTACGGCGCCCATGCCGCGGTGCGGACGGTGCTGTTTCCTGGCGTTGCGGAAGGCCTGAGGTCGCTGGCGGCGTCCGGCTGGGTGCTGGCTGTCTGCACCAACAAGCCGCACGCCCCGGCGCTGGCGGTGCTCGCGGCATTGGGGCTGGACGGCTGCTTCGCGGCGGTCGGCGGCGGCGACAGCTTTCCCGTGCGCAAGCCCGACCCCGCGCATCTGCTGGCGACCCTGGAGCTGGCCGGCGGCGCACCGGAACGCGCGGTGATGGTCGGCGACCACCGCAACGACGTCGCCGCCGCCGCCGGTGCCGGCATGGCCTGCATCTTCGCCGCCTGGGGCTACGGTCCCGCTGCAATGGGGAAGGGCGCTGCCGCCGTCGCCCGCGAATTTTCCGAACTGCCGGCCCTGGCGGACCGGCTGGTGCGGTAGCGGCTACTCGATCGGGCCGCGCCCGGCTGCCTCGGTCAGGTAGGCGGTGGCATGGCCGAAGAACCGCGTCTCGAACGTCACCCGCACTGGCAGCTTCTGGCCGCCGGGGACCACGGCCGCAAGCCAGGCGGTGCTGTAGTGCAGCTTGTGCAGTTCCGCCTCGCTCACGTCATGCTGGAACCCACCCAATTGTCGTCCAACCATCTCGCAGCGCAGCGCCGGTCCGGAGAAGCTCGAGCGTGACTCGGGTTCCAGGTTTTCGATCCCCACGGTGTGCGACGTGATCTCCGACAGCCGGCGCCCGTCGAACATCGTCGTATGCCCGTCGCAGCGCCCCGTGCTGTTCACCTGGCGCACCAGCATCGCCATGGCGCTGAGCGAATCGACGGTGTCGTGCTGCATGGCGGGCGGCACCGGGTCGCGGTCGCTTTCGTCGGCGGGCTCCAGAGTCCGGATCTTCGGCTGGCCGGCGACATAGTCGATGACGGTGCGGCGATTGGCGCCGCGCAGCGTTCCCCAACTGGCGAACATTACCGGCTGCGGCCGCGCGCCGGCCCAGCGGCCCTGGACGAAGCTGCTGATCTCGCTGCTGAAAAATGCCCCGAACAGCCCGGTGGTGCGATACGCAAGGTCGATCCGGTAACGCTCGGGGGTGATTTCGACCTCGCTTTGCAGCCGAACCACGCTGAGGCCGGCGGCATAGACGACGAAGCCGAGATGAACCGCGGCCGGCTGCTGGGCCTGGGCGCAGGCGGGGGTCAGCAGGCCGAGGATCACGAGCAGGCGCGGCATCATGCTCGATATCTCGTGTATGCAAGGCGAATCCGCAATGAGGTTTTTACCGGCGACGGCGATTGCCGCGGATCACCGCTCGTCTTGACACTGCACCGCGCCCGGACCTAAACGCGGCGCTCGGAACGGGTGCGTAGCTCAGCGGGAGAGCATCGCCTTCACACGGCGGGGGTCACAGGTTCAATCCCTGTCGCACCCACCATTCTCGGTCCCGGGAATGGGCCTGTTTCGCGCATCGCAGCCAGCCGCCGTCTCGAAACCGGGATGGACCCGCCGGCTGATCCCGGCTAACTCCACGCGCCGGGCAGTCGCCTGAAATGACAGGGAAAACCAAGATGAGCGAGACGATCGAGACCGCCAAGGAGGCGCTGGAGCACGCCCATCACGAGGCGGCCCACGTGCCGGAAGGCCATGCGCGCAAGATCGCGGTGCTCATTGCCATCCTCGCTGCGGTGCTTGCGCTGGCCGAAATGGGCGAAAAGAGCTCCCAGAACGCCTACCTCACCAACCACATCACCGCCAGCGACGACTGGAACTTCTACCAGGCCAAGAACATCCGCTCGAACCTGTACGCGATCCACGCCGACACATTGGATACCTTGCCCAATGCCGCCGATCCGGCGATCCGCAAGCGCATCGACGCGGCCCGGGCGAACGCGGCGCGGCTCGACGACGACGAGAAGACCGTCGGCCGCAAGCAGCTTCTGGCCAAGGCCCATGCGTCGGAGCACGACCGCGACCACGCCTTCCACCGCTATCACCTGTTCGAGGCGGTGGTCGGCGCGCTGCAGCTGACGATCGTGCTCGCCTCGGTCTCCGTGGTCACCCGCGTGACCCCGTTGGCGGTGCTGGCCGGGGCGATCGGCGCGGCCGCGGCCTGCGTTGGCCTGGCGACGCAGTTCGGCCTGATCTGAACGGCCTCTAGGGGGTGCCGGCCTCGCCGAGGTCCCACCAGATCCCCGCGTAGGCGGCCATGCCCTGCCGGGCCGGTGCGATCAGGAAATGCTCGTTCGGCCCGTGCTGCTTGCAGCCGTTGTAGCTGTGCGGGATCCACACCAGCGGCACCTGCAGGTAATCGACGAACACGTCGCCGGGCAGCCCGCCGCCGCTGTTCGGGATCACCTGCACCCGGCGCTGCAGCGAGGCCTCCATGCTGGCCACGGTCCAGCGCACCCAGGGATCGTCCGGGTTGGTCCGGCTGGCCGGCATGCGGATGCCGGCGTTGCGGATTTCCACCTCGGGAAAGCCTGCTTCGTCGAGATGCGCGCGCAGGGCCGATTCGAACAGCTTCGGGTCGCTGTCCACGGTATAGCGGATCTGGCAATGCGCCCGGGCATTGGGGGCGACGGCGTTGACCGGGTTCTCCGGCCGCCCCGAGACCATCGCCAGCACGATGAAGCTGGTCCAGCCGAACACCTTCTCGGCGGCGGTGAAGCCGGGCTCGCCCCAATCCGGATCGATCGTCGCCGACGCCTCGCTCTGCAGTTCGCAGCCGGCCAGGGCGGCGCGCACCGAATTGGGCATGCCGTTGCGGGGCAGCCAGCCGCGCACCAGGATCTTGCCGTGGCGGTCGCAGATGGCCCCGATGGCGTGCGTCAGCACGATCGCGGGGTCGGTGGTCATGCCGCCCCAATTGCCGGAATGCACCCCGCCCGGCCGGGTATCGACCACCAGGTCGAAATGGAAGGTGCCGCGGGTGCCGGTGGACAGCGTCGGCGTGTCGGCGGCGACCCGCGGGCCGTCGCTGGCGATCAGCACGTCGGCGCGCAACGCCGCGGCATTGGCGGCCACGAACTCCCGCAGGCCCAACGAGCCGCGCTCCTCGCTGGTCTCCAGCACCAGCTTGAGGTTGAAGCCCAGCTTGCCGCCGCGCTCCGCCAGCACGTGTTCCAGCGCGGTCAGGTTCAGCGCGTGCTGGCCCTTGTTGTCGGCGGTGCCGCGGCCGTACCAGCGATCGCCGACCTCGGTGAGCGCCCAGGGATTGAGGCCCTCGTCCCACTGGTCTTCCAGGCCGCGCACGGTGTCGCCGTGGCCGTAGGTCAGCACCGTCGGCCGCGTCGGGTCCTCGATCCGCTCGGCGGTCAGGATCGGCCCGAAGCCGGCCTTGGGGTTGTCGTGCACGGTCACAGAAAAGCCCATCCGCTGCAGCCACGGCGCGATTCCGGCTTCCAGGTAGCGCCGGACATCCGCCTCGTGCCCCGGATCCTGCGAGGTGCTCGGGATGGCGACCAGTTCGGCCAGCCGGTCGCGGAATTTGCCGGCGTCGAAGAAGTCCAGGGCGCTGGAGATCGCGCCGTCGCGTGTGGGCATGGGGATGTGGCTCCTGTCGTTGCGCGCAGGCTGCCAGCCGGCGGGCGGCGGGTCCAGGTGCGGCCTTGCTACCGTCCCATCCACTCGGCACCATCGGATCGCGCAACGGGAGGCAAAGCAATGGCGGAACGGCGGATCGGCATCGTGATGAACGGTGTCACCGGGCGGATGGGCATGAACCAGCATCTGATCCGCAGCATCGCCGCGATCCGCGCCGAAGGCGGCCTGAAACTGCGCAACGGCGACGTGCTGATTCCGGACCCGATCCTGGTCGGGCGCAACGCCGCCCGCCTGAAGGCGCTGGCCGACGCGCATGGCGTCTCCCGCTGGACCACCGACCTCGACGCGGCATTGGCCGATCCGGGCGACGAGATCTTCTTCGACGCCGCCACCACGCAGGCCCGCGCCGGGCTGGTCCGCCGCGCCATCGCTGCGGGCAAGCACGTGTTCTGCGAAAAGCCCAGCGCCGACAACCTGGCCGACGCCATCGACATCGCGAAGCTCGCCAACAAGGCGGGCATCAAGCATGGCGTGGTGCAGGACAAGCTGTTCCTGCCCGGGCTGCGCAAGCTGAAGACGGTGATCGACAGCGGCTTCCTCGGCCGCATCCTCTCGGTGCGCGGCGAGTTCGGCTACTGGGTCTTCGAGGGCGACTGGCAGGAGGCGCAGCGGCCGTCCTGGAACTACAAGAAGGCCGAGGGCGGCGGCATCATCCTCGATATGCTCTGCCACTGGCGATACGTGCTGGACAACATCTTCGCCCCCGTCGAATCCGTCTCCTGCCTTGGCGCCACGCATATCCCGCGCCGCGTCGATGAGCAGGGTGTCGCTTACGACGCCGACACCGACGATGCCGCCTATGCAACGTTCCAACTGCAAGGCGGCATCGTCGCGCACATCAACAGTTCATGGTGCACCCGCGTGCGGCGCGACGACCTCGCGGTGTTCCATGTCGACGGCACCCACGGCTCGGCGGTCGCCGGCTTGCAGAAATGCCGCACCCAGTCGCGGGTGAACACGCCGAAGCCGGTGTGGAATCCCGACATCGTCCAGAAGATAAATTTTTTCGACGCTTGGGAGGAGGTCCCCGACAACATGGCCTATCCGAACGGCTTCCGCGCCCAATGGGATTTGTTCCTGCGCTACGTCGCCGGCGAGACCGACAGCTTCGCCTGGAACCTCGAAGCCGGTGCGCGCGGCGTGCAGCTTGCCGAGGCCGGGCTGCAATCCTGGCGCGAACGCCGCTGGATTGACCTTCCCGCGCTGGAGTTCTGAGCGATGCCCAGCTTGCAGCTTCCGACCGCCAACCACGCATTGACTCCGTACAGCACCACTCCGCCGCGCGAATTTCCCAAGGCCACGCCGCCGTTCTCGCGCATTGCCTTCGCCGCCGCGCACGTGGTGTCCGATCCGTTGGCCGCCGTCGATCCCTGGCTGCAGCCGGCGATCGACTGGGATCGCACCATCGCCTATCGCCGCCATCTCTGGTCGCTCGGCCTCGGCGTCGCGGAGGCGATGGACACGGCGCAACGCGGCATGGGCCTCGATTGGCCGACCAGCCTGGAACTGATCCGCCGCGCCCTGGAAGCGGCGCGCGACGTGCCCGGCGCCATCATCGCCTGCGGCGCCGGCACCGATCATCTGACGCCGGGACCCGATACCACCATCGACCAGGTGATTGAGGCCTACGAGATGCAATGCGCCGCCGTCGAGAAACTCGGCGGCCGCATCATCCTGATGGCATCGCGGGCGTTGGCCGCCTGCGCCCGCTCGCCCGCCGACTATGTCCGCGTCTATGGCCGCATCCTGTCGCAGCTGCGCGAGCCGGTGGTGATCCATTGGCTGGGCGAGATGTTCGATCCCGCCTTGGCCGGCTACTGGGGCCATGCCGATTTCGCGCCGGCGATGGATGCCTGCCTGGAGGTGCTGCACGCCAACGCGTCGAAGATCGACGGCATCAAGATCTCCCTGCTCGACAAGGACAAGGAGATCGCCATGCGCCGCCTGCTGCCGCGCGGCATCAGGATGTATACCGGCGACGACTTCAACTATGCCGAACTGATCGCCGGCGATGCGAAAGGGAACTCGGACGCGCTGCTGGGCATCTTCGATCCGATCGCGCCGGCGGCATCGGCGGCCCTCGGCAGCCTGATGCGCAACGACCTCGCGACCTTCCATGAGATCCTGGCGCCGACCGTGCCGCTGTCGCGGCATATCTTCAAGGCCCCGACCCGGTTCTACAAAACCGGCGTGGTGTTCATGGCCTACCTGAACGGACACCAGGACCATTTCAGCATGGTCGGCGGCCAGCAATCCGCGCGCAGCCTGGTGCATCTGTCGGAGATATTCCGGCTGGCCGACCAGGCTGGCCTGCTGGCCGACCCGGACGACGCGACCGCCCGCATGCGCCGCGTGCTGGCCGTCCACGGCGTGCACTGATGGCGGAGCTTTCCCGCCTGTCGCTCAACACCGTCACCGTGCGCGAGCAATGGTCGCTGGCGCAATGCATCGAGGGCTGCGTCCGCCACGGCATCCCGGCGATCGGGCCATGGCGCGACAAGCTGGCCGAGTACGGCGTGGCGCGGGCGGCGAAGCACATTCGCGATGCCGGCCTGCGCGTCTCGGGCCTGTGCCGCGGCGGCATGTTCACGCTGGGCGACCGGCAGGCCGCGATCGACGACAGTCTCCGCGCGATCGACGAGGCGGCGGCGCTGAACGCGGAGTGCCTGGTGGTCCTGGCCGGTGGCTTGCCGGCCGGATCGAAGGACCTGCCGGGCGCCCGCGCGATCGTCGCCGACGGTCTCGCCGCCATCCTGCCGCATGCCCGCGCCGCCGGCGTGCGCCTGGCGCTGGAGCCGCTGCATCCGATGACCTGCGGCGACCGGTCGGTGCTGTCGACGACCGCGCAGGCGCTCGACCTCGCGGATGCGCTGGGCGAGGGCGTCGGCGTGGCGCTCGACGTCTATCACATCTGGTGGGACCCCGGGCTTGCCGCCGGCGTCCGCCGCGCCGCCGGCCGTATCCACGCATTCCATGTTTGCGACTGGAAGCTGCCGACGACCGACCTGGTGTTCGACCGCGGCATGATGGGCGATGGGGTGATCGATATACCGGCCATTCGCCGCATGGTCGACGATGCCGGATATCGCGGCCTGATCGAGGTCGAGATCATGTCCGCCGGCGATTGGTGGCAGCGCGACGCCGACGAAGTGGCCGGGATCGTCAAACAACGTTTCGCGGAATTCGCCTGAAGCTGTTAGGCTCGCGCATTCGGGGAAGGATCATCAAATGAAACGACGGACCTTGCTGACCGGCGCCGCGGCGTCGCTGCTATCGGCTCCAGCGATTGCCCAGCCGGCTCGCACCGCGACCCTGCGGCTGGTTCCGCAGGCGAACCTGACCATCCTCGATCCGCATTTCACCACCGCCATCGTCACCGGCAACCACGGCTACTGCGTGTTCGACACGCTGTATTCGCAGGATGCCAAGGGCGTTCCCAAGCCGCAGATGGCGGAGGGGCACGAGGTCTCCGCCGACGGCCGGGTCTGGCGCATCACGCCTGCGCGACGGCCTGAAATTCCACGACGGCACGCCGGTCCGGCGCGATCGACTGCGTCGCCAGCCTGCAGCGTTGGGCCAAGCGCGAACCGTTCGGGCCAGACGCTGGCGAAGGTGGTCGAGAAGTGGGGCGCCGCCGACGACCGCACCATCGAGATCCGCCTGACCAAGCCGTTTCCGCTGCTGACTCGCCGCGCTCGGCAAGCCGGACGCGGCCGTGCCTTCATGATGCCGGAGCGCCTCGCCGCGACCGATGCGAATGAAGCCAGATGACCGAGGTGGTCGGCTCCGGCCCGTATCGCTTCATGCCGGACGAGTACGTCTCCGGCAGCCGCGTCGGTGTACGAGAAGTTCGACGGCTATGTCCCGCGCAGCGAGGCGCCGGAATGGGGCACCGGCGGCAAGGTCGCGCATTTCCCCCGCATCGAATGGCACATCATCACCGACCCCGCGACCGCCGGCGCCGCGTTGCAGCGCGGGCGAGGTCGATTGGTGGGAACAGCCGATCACCGGACCTGCTGCCGGTGCTGGCGCAAGGACCGCGACATCGACGTGCAGATCGCCGATCCGCAGGGCCGCGATCGCTGATGCGGATGAACCACCTGCAGCCGCCGTTCAACGACGTGCGCATCCGCCAGGCGGTGCTGCATGGCGGTCAACCAGGAAGACTACATGCGCACCACCTTCGGCGACGACACGTCGTTGTGGCGCACCTGCCTGAGCGAATTCCCGTGCGGCACGCCGTATGAGACGCTGGACACCAACGGCACCTACATGAAGGGCGACCTCGCCGCCGGCATCGCCATGCTGAAGGCCGCCGGCTATGACGGCCAGAAGGTGGTCGTGATCAACCCGACCGACTTCCCGGTGATCCACCCGCTCGGCGTGGTGACCGCGGACCTGCTCAAGAAGATGGGCATGAATGTCGACCTGCAGGAAACCGACTGGGGCACCGTGGTTCAGCGCCGATCCTCGCGCGAGCCGGTGGAGAAGGGCGGCTGGAGCATCTTCCACACCTATGGCCCGTCCGGTGCCTATTCGACGCCGGCGACCTCGGCGCTGGTGCGTGGCCAGGGCAAGGACGGCTGGTTCGGCTGGTGGGACAGCCCGAAGGCGGAGCAGCTGGTGCAAAGCTGGCTGGACGCACCCGATGAAGCGGCCCAGAAAAAGGTCGCCTCCGAACTGGCGATGCTGACGATGAGCGAGGTCGGCACCGTTCCCGTCGGCATGTGGTTCGGCAAGACGGCGTATCGCCGCAGCATCACCGGCGTGCTGCAGGGCGCGGCACCGTATCCCTGGAACGTACGCCCGGCCTGAGGCGGTCCGGCCCAATCAGGTCTCAAGGAGAATATCTTGCGTCGTCGAACTTTTCTGCAGGTTGCCGGTGCTTCGATGCTGGCGGCCCCCGCGATCGCTCAGAAGCCGTCGGTCCTGCGTTTCGTGCCGCAAGCCAATCTGTCGGTGCTGGACCCGATCTGGACCACCGCGACGGTCACCGCCAATCACGGCTACTACGTGTTCGACACGCTGTATGCGGCCGACAGCAAGCTGCGGCCGCAGCCGCAGATGGCGCAGGGGCACGAGGTGTCCGACGACGGCCGGACCTGGCGCATCCGCCTGCGCGAGGGCCTGCAATTCCATGACGGCACGCCGGTGCGCGCGGTCGACTGCATCGCCAGCCTGCAGCGTTGGACCAAGCGCGAATCGTACGGGCAGCTGCTCGCCAGCGTGGTGGATAGCTGGAAGGCGCCGGACGACCGCACCATCGAGATCAGGCTGACGCGGAAATTCCCGTTGCTGCTGGACGCCATCGGCAAGCCGGATTCGACCGTTGCCTTCATCATGCCGGAGCGGCTGGCCAACACCGATCCGAATACCGCGATCAAGGAGATGGTCGGCTCCGGCCCGTATCGCTTCATGGCCGGCGAGTACAATTCCGGCAGCCATGTCGCCTATGAGAAATTCGCCGGCTATGTGCCGCGCGCGGAGGCCCCGGATTGGGGCGCCGGCAGCAAAGCGGCGCATTTCCAGCGCGTCGAATGGACCATCATGCCCGACCCCGCAACCGCCGCCGCGGCGTTGCAGAATGGCGAGATTGACTGGTGGGAGCAGCCGCTGGTCGACCTGCAGCCGCTGCTGGCGCGCAATTCGGCGATCGGCATGCAGATCGCCGACAGTTCGGGCCGCCTGACGATGGCGCGGCTCAATCACCTGCAGGCGCCGTTCAACGACGTCAAGATTCGCCGGGCGATGCTGCTGGGCGTCAACCAGGAAGACTACATGCGCGCCGCGGTCGGCGAGGACACCTCGCTCTGGACGACGTGCCCGAGCCTGTTTCCGCGCAACACGCCGTATTATTCCGAGGACGGCAAGGCGCTGATGCCGGGCGATCTTGCCGCGGCGCGCAAGGCCTTGGGGGAATCGGGCTATTCCGGCCAGCCCGTCGTGATCATCAACCCGACCGACTTCCCGACCATCGGGGCGCTGGGCCAGGTCACCGCCGACATGCTGAAGAAGATCGGCATGAACGTCGATCTGCGCGAGAGCGACTGGGGCACCGTGGTGCAGCGCCGCGCCTCGCGCGAGCCGGTCGACAAGGGCGGCTGGAGCGTGTTCCACACCACCGGCTCCGCGCCCGGCTATTCCAGCCCGGCGGTATCGCCGCTGGTTCGCGGCCAGGGTGGCGCCGGCTGGTTCGGCTGGTGGACCAACCCGGCGGCGGAGACGATGGTGCAGGATTGGCTGGCCGCCGGCGACCCCGCGGAGCAGAAGCGCATCGCGCTCGCGCTCAACCGGTTGTCGCTGGAGGAAGTGGCGACCGTGCCGCTGGGGCAATATTATCAGCGCACCGCGTTCCGCAAGACCATCACCGGCATCATGCCGGGCCTCGCTCCCTATCCCTGGACGGTGCGCCCGGCGTAGTCGGGGTAGCTCGCGTCCTTCGGCGAAAGCTGCTGCGGCGCGATCGGCCAATCGATGCCGAAAGCCGGGTCGTCCCACCGGACGCCCCGTGCGGCTTCGGCGACATAGCCCGATCCCATGAGGTAGCTGACTTCGCAGTCCGGCTGCAGCGTGATGAAGCCGTGCGCGAAGCCCTGCGGAATATAGAGCATCGCTGCCGTCTCGGCGGAGAGTTCGCGCCCGAACCATTGGCAGAGCGTGGGCGAGCGCGGGCGCAGATCGATGGCGACATCGAAGATGCGGCCGCGGGAACAGCGCACGAGCTTCACCTCGGCGTGCGGCGCCGCCTGGTAATGCATGCCGCGCAGGGTGGCGGCTGCCGGGTTGGTGGAGATGTTCGCCTGCGCGACGTCGAACGCGATGCCTGCCGCGGCGAATTCGTCCTTGCAGAAACAGCGGCCGAACTCGCCCCGTGCGTCGCCGTAAAAACCGACTTCGATCACGAACAGGTCTTGCAGCTTCGTCGCGATGAACCGCATGGCCAAATCAGGCGTCGAAGATCTCGAGCGCCGGCACCGGTACCACGAAGCGGCCGCCCCACGCGCTGATCGGGGCGAGCTGTGCCGCGATCTCGCGGCGCAGGTTCCAAGGCAGGATCAGCACATAATCCGGCTGCGTGGCGTCGATGGCGTCCGGATCGCGCACCGGCAAGCGGCTGCCTGGCAAATAGTGGCCTTGCTTGGCTGGGTTGCGATCGACCACGAACGCCACCAGGTCGCCGGTGACGCCGCAGTAGTTCAGCAAGGTGTTTCCCTTTGCCGCGGCGCCATAGGCAACCACGCATTTTCCGGCGGCATGCGCCGTGTCGAGGAAGTCGAGAAGGCCGGCGCGGATCGCCTGCGCCTTCAAGGCGAATCCCTCATAGGCATCGAGCGTGTTCAATCCGGCCCGCAATTCCGTGGCGCGCATATTCGCCAGCCCGTGGCCCGGCGCATGGCCGGCGCCGCGATGCTCGGCAAAGATGCGCAACGACCCGCCATGCGTCGGCAACTCTTCCACGTCGAACAGTGCCAGGCCGTGCGCCGCGAGGATGCGTTCCATCGACACCAGGGAAAAATAGGAAAAATGCTCGTGATAGATCGTGTCGAACTGGCTTGATTCAATCAGGTTCAGCAGATGCGGAAACTCCACCGTGAACACGCCGGCCGGATCGAGCAGCATGGCGACGCCGGCGATGAAGTCGTTGATGTCGGGAACGTGGGCCACGACGTTGTTGGCGATGACCAGGTCGGCGCGGCCCGGCCCCGCCGCCAGCCGCGATGCCGTTTCGCGCCCGAAGAACGCGACGTCGGTCGGGATGCCCTTCGCGCGCGCGCAGGCCGCGATGTTGGCCGCGGGCTCGACGCCCAGCACCGGGATGCCACGCGCAATGAAATGCTGCAGCAGGTAGCCATCGTTGCTGGCGATCTCGACGACCTGGCTCGTGGCGCCGAGGCCGAACCTGGAAATCGCCATGTCGGCATAGCAGCGGGCATGCGCGACCCAGCTTTCGGAGAACGACGAGAAATAAGCGTAGTCCGAGAAAATTTCGGCGGCCGGCACCGCGTCGTCCACTTGCACCAGGAAGCATTCGCCGCAGACCCGCGCGTGCAGCGGGTAGTGAGGCTGGGGTTGCTGCAGGTCGGATTCGCGCAGGAATGAATTGGCGAGCGGCGTGGCGCCGAGGTCGACGAAGGTTCGGGTCAGCGGGGCGGCGCAGAACCTGCACTCCGGAACGGCCGGCATCACGCGGCTTCCGCTATCGCGGTGTCCGCGCATAGTGCGGTATACGCATCGATCTGCCTGCCGGAGAACGCCGGCATGTCGGCGCCGCTGTCGAACGCATTGTACCAGGCGCCGGTCCAGGCCAACGTTTCGGACATGGTGAGCCGGGTTCTCCAACCAAGTGCATGCCAGGCGCCGGCCGGGTCGAGCCGCAAGCTCATCTTTTCCGCGGAACAATCACCATCGGCGCCCACCCAGGCGCCGGAGCCGAGACCCAGGGACATGATCTCGGCCACTTCGGCGACGGTCAGGCTGCAACCCGGCGCGGGGCCGAAATTGAGAGCGGGAACCGACCCGACAGGATCGGAAGCGAGGTGCTGGACATAGGCAAGATACCCGCCGATGGCCTCCAGCACGTGCTGCCACGGCCGGGTTGCCTGCGGGAAGCGCAGGGTGACCGGTTTGTTCGCACGGGCGGCCCGCCACAGGTCCGGGATCAGGCGATCCAGCGACCAATCGCCACCGCCGACGACATTGCCCGCGCGTGCCGACCCGACGGCGACGCCTTGTGGGCCAAGGTAACTCTGCCGCCAGGCCGACACCACCATTTCGGTCGCGGCCTTCGAGGCGGAATAAGGGTCGTCGCCGCCGAGCGGGTCGGCCTCGCGATAGGCCTGGCCGCTGTCATCGTTCCGGTACGCCTTGTCGCTGGTGACGACCAGGACGGCGCGCAATCCGGGTGAGCCGCGCAGCGCGTCCAGCACATGCGCGGTGCCCATGACGTTGACGGCGAATGTCGCCACCGGCTCCCGGTACGATTGCGGCACCAGCGCCTGGGCCGCCATGTGGATGACCAGTTCAGGCGAGGCGGCGGCGACCGCCGCACGGACCGTCACTGCATCACGGATGTCGAGATAACGCGAGGTCAGCCCGGGCAACTCGCCGAGCAGGCTGAAAAGGTTCGGCGTTGTTTCCGGCTCCAATGAGACGCCGGTGACGATTGCGCCCATGCGGCTCAGCCAAAGTGCCGTCCACGCGCCCTTGAAGCCGGTATGCCCGGTCAGCAGGACGCGACGGTCCGCCCAGAAATGCGGATCGACCTGGTTGCGCAAAGCCGGCATCACCACCACCCGCATCTTCCCCGAGGACGGTGCGATGGTATTCGCGGGGAATGACCGAACGGTTAATCGGGCGGCCTTGGCACCCCGCCGTTCAGCCGTTCAGTTCGGCGAAGCTCTTGCCCGCCGCGACCATCTCGACCAGCAGCGGCGCCGGCTCCCAGCCAGGTCCGTCGGCCGCGTGCATTGCCTCAACCTGCGCCAGCACCCGGTCCAGCCCGATCACATCGGCCTCGTGCATCGGGCCGCCGCGCCAGCCGGGATAGCCGTAGCCGTTGACCAGCACGATATCGATATCGCTCGGACGCTGGGCGATCCCTTCGGCGAGGATCTTTGCCGCCTCGTTCACCATCGACGCATGCACCCGCGACTGGATTTCCTCCGCCGGAACCTGGCGGCGATTGACCTGTCGCAGGGCGGAGGCGCGCTCGACCAGTGCGTTCACCGCCGGATCGACCTCGCGGCGGCCGTCGCGATGCAGGTAGTAGCCGGCGCCGGTCTTCTGGCCGAAGCGCCCCATCTCGCACAGCCAGTCGCCGATCGGGACATAGCGGATGCGAGGGTCGCGGGTGGCCGCCGCCTCGCGCCGCTGGGCCCAGCCGATGTCCAGTCCCGCGAGGTCGCCGACGGCGTAGCGGCCCATGGCGAATCCGTAGGCTTCCAGCGCTGCGTCCACGTCCTGCGGGTAGGCGCCGTCTTCCAGCATGAAGTCGCATTGCCGCCACCAGCGCGCCAGGATGCGGTTGCCGATGAAGCCCTCGCAGACGCCCGAGATCACCGGCAGCTTGCCGATCCGCCGCGCCAGCGCCATCGAGGTCGCCAGCACTTCCGGCAAGGTGCGTTCCGGCCGGACGATCTCCAGCAGGCGCATCACATGCGCGGGGCTGAAGAAATGCATGCCCAGCACACGCTCTGGCGCGTCCACCACGTCCGCCATCAGGTTGACGTCGAGCGCCGAGGTGTTGCTGGCCAGCACGCAGTCGCGCCGGACGATGCCGGACAGGCGGCGGAACACCGACTGCTTCGGACCCAGTTCCTCGATGATCGCCTCGATCACCAGGTCGCTGTCGGACAACTCGGCGAGATCGGTGCGGAAATCGATGCGCCCCATCCGTTCGGCGCGTCCGGCTGCGGTCATCCGGCCGGATTTCACATGCCGGTCGTAGACGCCGCGGATCCGGCCCTCGGCGGCGCGCGCGGCCTCTGGCGTGGTTTCCACCAGCGTCACGTCCAACCCTGCATCGGCGAGCGCGATGGCGATGCCGGAGCCCATCGTGCCGCCGCCGACGATGCCCGCGTGCTTCACCGGCCAGGGTGCCGGGGTATGGTGATCGACGGTCGGGGTGCGCGCGGCGATACGCTCGGCGTGGAACAGATAGCGTAGCGCGCGGGTCTGCGGCCCATGCCGCAATGGCAGCGCCACCTCGCGTTCCCTGGCGCAGGCGGTGTCGAAGTCGAGGTCCAGCGACCGGCCGATCGCCTCGCCGGCGGCGACCGGTGCCAGCGCGCCGCGTGCCCGCTTGCCGACCGCCGCGGCGGCCGCGGCGAGTGCCGACCGGTCGCAGGCCGGCACCGCGTGGTCGCGCACCCGCGGCCAGGCCGCGGCGGCGGCGAGGTCGCGGGCCCGCTGGATCGCGGCAGGCCGCAGGTCGGTGGCGATCTCGTCCACGAGGTTGAGTTTCAGCGCCTCGTCGGCATCCACCTGCCGGCCGCTGCACACCACGTCCAGCGCGGCGAGCGGGCCGGCCAGCCGCACCGTCCGCTGGATGCCGCCTGCCGCCGGCAGCAGCCCGAAGCGGCTCTCCGGCAGCCCGACCCGGCCATCCGGCGCCAGGATGCGGGCATGGCACGCGAGTGCCAGTTCGAACCCAGCTCCCAAAGCGGTGCCGTGCAGCGCGGCCACCACCGGTTTCGGCGCCGCATCGAGTGCCGCGCAAAGATCGGCCGTCGACACCGGACCTGCCGGCTTGTCGAACTCGCGCAGGTCGGCGCCCGCAATGAACGTATTGCCGGCACAGGCGATCACCACGCCGCGTATGCCGGCATCGGCGAAGCAGGTGTGCAGGCTGTCCGACAATGCCTTTCTCAGGTCATTCGACAGCGCGTTCACCGGCGGATGGTCGATTTCGATCAGCGCCACGTCGCCGTGGCGTTGCACGCTGGCGCGGGTCGTCATTTTGCCGCTTCGACGTCGTAGAACTTCATGTTCCAGCGGGTGCGCGCCCAGCGGTAGCCGGTCTTCTCGGCGCGGTAGGCGACGGTGTTCACCTGGTCATGGATCGGCACCCACACGGCGCTGTCCATGATGCGCTTCTGCACGTCGGCGTAAAGCGCATCCCGGGCCACCGGATCCGGCGCGCCGGCGGCGCGTTCCAGCAGCGAATCGAGTTCCTTGTCGTCGAGATGGGCGTAGTTGAACTTGCCGTAGCCGGGATGCGGGATGTTGCGGCTGTGGAAGATGACTTCCAGGCAGCTGGGGTCGCCGGAAATCCAGCGCAGCGGCTGGATCTCGTCCTGGTTGTTCATCACCAGGTCCTCGCGCTTGGCGAAGGTGATGATCTCGATCTTGATGTCGAAGCCGATCTTCTTCAGCTCGGCCTGGATCTCGACGGCGGTGTCGGGCTCCAGCACCGCGGCGGGCTGATACATCGCGGTCAGCCGCTTGCCGTCCTTTACCCGCACGCCATCCGGCCCGGGCTTCCAGCCGGCGCCGTCCAGCAATGCCGCCGCCGCCTTCGGATCGTACGGATACATCTTCTCCACCGCCGGCGAGTAGGCCGGGGTCGCCTGCGACAATGGCCCGTACACGGGCTTCACCAGGCCGAAGAACAGGTCGTCGCTGATCGCCTTGCGGTCGATGCCCATGATGAAGGCGCGCCGCACCGCGAGTTCCTGGAAGATGCCGTGGCTGGTATTCAGCGTCAGGCCGAACGGCAGGCCGGTCGCCTCGCCCACCATCACCTTGTATTTCTTGTCCGCCTGGAAGCGCTGCAGGTCCAGGATCGGGGTCAGGTCGGCCATGTCGATCTCGCCGGATTCCAGTGCCGCCACCCGGGTGGATGCATCGGGGATGAAGCGGCTGACGACGCGCGCGACCACCGGCGGGCCCTTGTGCTTCATGAATTCGGGCGCCCAGTTGTAGGCGTCGTTGCGCTCCATCACGACCTGCTGGCCGCGGGTCCAGGACACGAAGCGGAACGGCCCGGTGCCGACCGGCGCCTGGGCGAAGCCGGCATCGCCCAGCTTCTTCACCGCCGCCGGGGAAACCATCGACAGCTCGCCCTGGCTGAGGTTGGGCGCGGCCGCGCCGAACGGGCGCTTGTAGTTGATGCGCACCTCATACGGCCCGAGGATATCGGTGCTCGCATAGGGGCCGAGGATGTCGACGGCGCCCTGGCTGCCGAGCTTCGGGTCGACAATGCTGTCGAGGTTGAACTTCACCGCCTCCGCATCGAACTTGGTGCCGTCCTGGAAGGCCACGTCGTCGCGCAGCTGCAGGGTGATGCTGCGGCCGTCCGGCGCCACCGTCCATGATTTCGCGAGACCGGGATGCAGCTTGCTATCCTCGTCGCTGGCGATCAGCTGGTCGAAAACGTTGACGATGATCTGCGTCTCGTGGCGCGACTGGGTGACGCGCGGGTCGTAGGTGCGGGCCGAGTTGTCGTCCTCGCCCCAGGTCACGGTCATGTTGGATTGGGCGGCGGCCGGGAGTGCGGCGGCGGCGGCAAAGACGCAGGCGAGCAGGGCGCGGCGCATGGTGATCTCCCGTTGGTGCAATGCGGGAGTATGGCGGTTTCCAGGGGGGCGGCGCTAGTGGTGCGATCCTGGCGTATGAGTCTCAAGCGTTAGGTGAATCGCCACGCCAACGAAGGCCAGTGGATGGAATCTGGCGGTCCTGTCCGTCAGATCAGATCCACTAGTAGCCGAACCGCCGGCACATTTCGGCCGCGACCTCGGCGGTGTCGTCCATCGGCTGTACCGGCCACATCTCCAGCCGCCCCGCGAAACGGCGGACCCGTCCGCTGGCGAGCATGGCGTCGGCGAAGTTGCCGATCCGCTGCGATTTGCCGGGCAGGCTGGCCAGCAGCACCGGCGCGTGTGTGACCGCGGCCTCGGCGACCATCGACACCGAATCACCGGTGACCACGATGGCGTCGGCGCAGGCCAGCATGCCCAGATACGGATTGTCGCCGGTCATGTCCCAGATCTCGGCGCCGAGTGGCTTCAGCACCCGTTCCAGCACCTCGCGGACCGCCGCGCCGGTCCGTCGCGACGGGGTCACCATCATGCCGACGTCGTCGCGCCGGATCATCTCCGCCAACTGTGCCGCGAAGGCTTCGGCGACGGGCACGTCCATGCGAAAGCGGCCATTGCTGCCGCCGACCAGCACCGCGACCAGCGGCCGCTTCAGGCTTGCGAAGGCCGGACCCCAGTCGGCCGCCGCCTGGGCCAGGCGCGCGGGCGTCACCCGGTGCAGGGCGGTGCGCACCGACAGCACGTTCGGGCCCTTCAGCTGGTCGTGTTCGGACACCACCACGAGATCGAATTTCCGGATGTCCATCCGCGGGTGCTGCACGATCACGGTGCGGGTGCGCTTGCGCAACGCCGCCAGCACGGCCGCCGCCTTGCCGCCGCAGCCGATCACCAGGTCGGCGAACGGGGGTGCCAAGGCGTCCGGTGCGATGGCGGCCAACGGGCGCGGCCACAGCGCCGGCGCCACGTGCCGCCAGATCCCCAGCGGCCGCAGCATCCGGGCGACCGGGGTGAGGCCGGCGGCTTCGGCGAGGCCGGTGGCCTGCCCCTGCAGGCTGGCGTTGTCTTCGGCGAGAGTCCAGGTGAGCGACGGGAGCATGCGGCGGGGTGTGTGCCGCATGGTGGCCATCGTCAAGTCGCGGCACGCCTTTCTGTGGGGCCGGCTTGTGCGCCGCAGCACGCGCTTTACCATCGTGCCGGCAAGGAGACCCGCATGACCCCACTGACCGGCTACTGCGACCGTTGGAGCGTCAAGCCCGGCGGCACCATTCGCTTCATGGTGTCCAGCGCCGGCAACCTGCCGGTGCAGCTGCGCTTCGTGCGCCATATCTGCGCCGATCCGAACCCGGACGGTCCCGGCTACCAGGAAATCCCCATGGCGTCGTTGATCGACGGCACCCATGCCGGACAGGCGCAGCAGGCGTTCACCGGCAGCTATGGCCATGTGCCGTCGCTGCCGATCGCCCCCGACCTGTTCGACAAGGGCGGCCTGACGCTGACCGCCACCGTCTGGCCGACCACGCCGGAGAAGGGCCGCCAGGGCATCATCGCCATGGTCGCCGGCGACTGGCGGCTGGCGCTCGGCATCGGGCCGTCGGGTGGGGCGATGCTGGAGGCGCGGACCCCGCATGGCAGCGTGCTGATGATGGAGGCCGACCATCCGATGCTGGCGCGGCGCTGGTACGACCTCACCGCGACACTGGATCCCGCGGGCAACCTGCGGCTGACGCAAAGGCCGCACGCGCCGTTCGGGGATGCGGGGTCCGCCAGCCTCAGCGGCGCCGCCCGGCCGGCCGTGCATGCCGCGGAAATCTTCTTCGCCGCGATGCCGGGGACGGGCGGCGCGCCGACCACCGAACACTTCAACGGCAAGCTGGAACATCCCGCCATCGCCGGCCTCGCCGCTTGGGACTTCTCCGTCGGCATCCCGACCGACATCGCCAGCGACACCGGGCCGCACGCCGCGCATGCCCGGCTGCACCGGTTGCCGACGCGGGCCATGACCGGATCGAACTGGACCGGCGCCGTGCATGACTGGAAGACCGATCCCGGCCAGTATGCCGCCATCCATTTCCATGACGACGACCAGGGCGACCTCGGCTGGCAGGAAAGCTTCGCGCTGGAGGTGCCGGCGGATTGGCCGAGCGGTTTCTATGCCGCGCATATCAGCAGCGACGCCGGGCAGGATTTCCTGCCGTTCTTCGTCCGCCCGGTCCGGGCCACCGCGGACGTGGCGTTCCTGGTGCCGACCTTCAGCTACCAGGTCTATGGCTGCCATGTCCGCCCGGGGCGCGGCGCCGAGATCGCCGAGCGTGCCGGAAGCTGGGGCGCATTGCTGCAGACGCCCGACATGAATCCGGAGTTCGGGCTGTCCACCTACAACCATCACAGCGACGGGTCCGGCGTCTCGGTGGTCAGTCGCCTGCGGCCGATGCTGGACACCCGGCCGAAGCAGATGGTGCTGATGGACCCGGTGCCCGGCGGCTCCGGTACCGCGCGGATCAACGCTGACAGCTACTTCATCCATTGGCTGACCCGCATCGGGCAGGCGCACGATGTCATCACCGACCACGACCTGCACGAGGACGGGGTGGAGCTGCTGTCGCAGTACCGCGTGGTCATCGCCGGCCAGCATCCGGAATACCATTCGGAGCGGATGATGCACGCCTTCGAGCATTTCCTCGGTCATGGCGGCCGGCTGATGTATCTCGGCGGCAACGGCTTCTACTGGCGCGCCGAGCCGTCCGAATCGTCGCCGCATGCGCTGGAGGTGCGGCGCGCCGAGGGTGGCATCCGGGTTTGGGAAACGATGCCGGGCGAGAGCTACCACGCCTTCGGTGGCGGCTATGGCGGGCTTTGGCGGCGGATTGGCCGCTCGTCGCACAAGCTGGTGGGGATTTCGTTCTCGACCCAGGGGCGGCATCTCGGATTCCCCTATCATTTCACCGACGGCATCGCCGATCCGCGCGTCGCCTTCATGACCGAGGGCATCGCAACGGCGCCCGGCACCGCGTTCGGCGACCGCGGCTACATGGGTGGGGGCGCCGCGGGGTTCGAACTGGACAGCGTCAATCCGAAATACGGCACCCCGCCGAACGCCCTGGTGGTGGCCAAGGGAATCGTCATCCACGAAGACTATGGCTGGGTGAACGAGGACATGCTCACCCATCGCCATCCGCTGCCGCAGGCCGACTGGTCCTGCGCCGACATGACGTTCTTCGAAACGCCGTCCGGCGGTGCCGTGTTTTCCGTCGGCTCGATGACCTATGCCGGCAGCATCCCGGTCGACAACTGCGAGAACACCCTGGCGCGTTTGACCACCAACGTGCTGCGTCGCTTCCTCGATCCGGCACCGTTCCCGCTGCCACCCGCCTGATGCGGCCCATCTGATGCGGTCCGACTTCCTGATCCGGCGGCTGCTCGGCATCGTGCCGGTGCTGCTGCTGACCTGGAGCGTGGTGTTCCTGGCTTTGCAGATGGTGCCGGGCGATCCCGTCAGCCTGATGCTCGGCGGCACGCCCGCGAGCCAGGAGGTGATCGAGGCCGAACGCCATCGCCTCGGCCTCGACCAGCCGGCGGTGATGCAGTACCTGCACTTTCTCGGCCATGCGGTGACCGGCGATTTCGGCGTCAGCTTCACCACCCGCCAGCCGGTGGTGGCGATGATCGCGTCGCAGCTTCCCTTCACCCTGTCGCTCGCCGGCGGCGGACTGGTGGTCGGCATGGTGTTCGGCACCATTCTCGGCGTGCTGGCGGGATTGCGGCCGAACGGCTGGATCGATGCCGGGGTGATGACCCTGGCGCTGGCCGGGATTTCGCTGCCCAGCTTCTGGATCGGGATGGTGCTGATCCATGTGTTCGGCACCATGCTGGGCTGGGTGCCGATCATCGGCACCGGATTTTCGTCGCTGATCCTGCCGAGCGTAGCGGTCGGGCTGTTTCTCGCCGGCGGGCTGGCACGGCTGATCCGCACCAGCATCATCGAGGTGCAGGGACAGGACTATATCCGCACCGCGCGCGCCAAGGGGCTGAAGCCGTTCGTGGTGGTGTCGCGGCACATCGCGCGCAATGCGCTGATCCCGCCCTTGACGTTGCTGGGCGTGCAGTTCGCGGTGCTGATCGGCGGCACCGTGGTGACCGAGCGGGTGTTCGCCCGGCCGGGCATCGGCGCGCTGCTGGTGGACGGGGTGCTGAGCAAGGACTACCCGCTGGTGCAGGGCGTGGTGGTGGTGACGACCGCGGCCTACATCATCATCAACCTGCTGATCGATCTGCTGTACGGGCTGATCGATCCGCGGATCTCGAAGCAATGAGCGCCACGGTCGCGCCGCCGCCGCAGGCGCATGTGGTGCGGCGGGTGCTCGCGGCGCCGGGTGCGGCGATCGGCTGTCTCGTGCTGTTCATTCTGGTGGCGGGCGCCATTGCCGCGCCGTTGATCGCGCCGTTCGACTGGAACGAGACGCGGGTCTGCGCGCGGCTGGCGGCACCTTCGGCATCGCACTGGTTCGGCTGTGACCTGTATGGCCGCGATATCTTCAGCCGGGTGCTGTATGGCGGCCGCTACTCGCTGTCGGTCGGCATCGCGACGGTGGCGGTCAGCCTGGTGTTCGGGGGGTTGTTCGGTATCATCATCGGCTATGCCGGCGGCCGGGTCGACGCGCTCGGCAGCCGCGCGATCGACGTCCTGCTCGGCTTTCCGCCGATCATCATGGCGATCCTGGTGGTGGCGGTGCTGGGCGTCAGCCTGTGGACCGCGGCGGTCGCGGTCGGCATCGCCGGCATCCCCCGTTTCGCCCGCGTCGTCCGTGGCGCCACGCTGTCATTGGCCGGGCGCGAATTCATCGAGGGCGCGCACGCGATCGGCGCCGATCGAGGGCGGGTGATGCTGGTGCACCTGCTGCCGAACCTCGCACCGACAATGATCGTGCTGGCCTCGCTCGACCTCGGCAACGCGGTGCTGTTCACCGCCACCCTGTCGTTCCTGGGCCTCGGCGCGCAGCCGCCGGCGCCGGAATGGGGCGCGATGCTGAACGCCGGCCGGGAGTTCATCCGCTACGCGCCGTGGACCATGCTGTTTCCCGGTGCGGCACTGTTCCTGGCGGTGATGGCGGTGAACCTGGTCGGCGATCGGCTGAGCCAGGTGCTGGATCCCCGCCAGCGTGGCCGGGTTTGAGCCGCTAGGCGGCCAGTTCCCGCATGACCTTCGCAAGGTCGCTCTTGCCCTCGAAGCCGATGCCGGGCAGGTCGGGCATGGTGATGTGCCCGTCCTCGACGCGCACGCCGTCCGGGAAGCCGCCATAGGGCTGGAACAGGTCCGGGTAGCTTTCGTTGCCGCCCAGTCCCAATCCCGCTGCGATGTTCAGCGACATCTGGTGTCCGCCATGCGGCACGCAGCGGCGCGGCGACCAGCCGGCGGTCTTCAGCACGTCGAGCGTCCGCAGATATTCGCATAGGCCGTAGCTGAGGGCGCAATCGAATTGCAGCCAGTCGCGATCGGGGCGCATGCCGCCGTAGCGGATCAGGTTGCGCGCGTCGTGGTGGCTGAACAGGTTTTCGCCGGTGGCCATCGGGCCCGGGTAGAATTCGGCGAGGGCCGCCTGCAGCGCGTAGTCCAGCGGGTCGCCGGCTTCCTCGTACCAGAACAGCGGGTATTCGCGCAGCATCTTGGCATAGACGATCGCCGTCTCCAGGTCGAAGCGGCCATTGGCGTCGACCGCCAGTTGCGCGTGGCCGTCGAGTTCGGCCAGCACCGATTCGATGCGCTTGCGATCCTCCGCGATGTCGGCGCCCCCGATCTTCATCTTGACGACGTTGTAGCCGCGATCGAGGTAGCTGCGCATCTCGGCCCGCAGCGCCGCGTGGTCCTTGCCGGGGTAGTAATATCCGCCGGCGGCGTAGACGAAGACGCGCGGGTCGGCCGCCAAGCCGTGGCGCTCTGCCAGCATGCGGAACAGTGGCTTGCCGGCGATCTTGGCGGTCGCATCCCACACCGCCATGTCGATGGTGCCGACCGCGACCGAGCGCTCGCCGTGGCCGCCGGGCTTCTCGTTGGTCATCATCGCCGCCCAGACGCGGTCGGGGTCGAGGTTGTCGCCGGTGGCATCGCACAGGGTGGCGGGATCGGCCTCGGTGACGCGGGCGGCGAAGCGTTCGCGGATCAGCCCGCCCTGGCCGTAGCGCCCGTTGGAGTTGAAGCCGTAGCCCACCACCCGCTGGCCGTCGCGCTTCACGTCGGTCACCACCGCGACCAGGCTGGTGGTCATCTTGGTGAAGTCGATATAGGCGTTGCGGATCGGCGAGGCGATCGGCTGGGTGATCTCCCGGACCTCGAGGATGCGGACCATTTTTTCTCCTGTGGCTGGCGGCGCATTTATGGACCGCGAGGGCCGCCGGCGAAAGTCGCGGAATAAGTTACGCACTCGGCACGTCCAGCTTCACGTGCGTCATTGCGAAGGGGTGCGGCTGGATGACCGAGAGCGCGTCGGCGAAGTTGAGCTTCGTCCAACAGAACGCCACCACCTACCAATACTCGATGACCTTGACCGATACCGGCACGACCACCGCCGGAACCTTCTGGTTCGCCTGGATCCCGGGGCAGGATTACCTGCTGACCTCGCCGCTGACGATTTCGGACCCGGCGGGTTGGACGCATATCGTGACCGGCGGCTTCGCGGGCGATGGTTTCGCCATTCAGTGGAAGGCAACCGTCGCCTCCGGCGACATCCAGCCGGGCGGATCGCTTTCAGGCTTCACCTTCACGACGACGGACACGCCGGCTTACGTGTCGGGAAATGCGAAGTTCCAGCCGACCACGCCGGTGCTGACTGGCTTCATCTATTCCGGCGCACCGTTCAGCGATCCAGGTGCGCAGTTCGTGGTCGCCTGCTTCGCCACCGGCACGCGCATTGTGACCTCGGCGGGTGAGATCCCGGTAGAGGGGCTGGCGGTCGGGGATCGTGTGCCGACGCTGCTTGGTGGCGGACTGGCGACGATCACCTGGCTGGGGCACCGCCGGGTGGATTGCGCGCGGCATGGGCGGCCCGAGGATGTCTGGCCGGTGCGGGTGCGTGCCGGGGCCTTCGCGCCGGGGCTGCCGTTACGCGACCTGCTGCTGTCGCCGGACCATGCGGTGTATTGCGCTGGGGCGCTGATGCCGATCCGCTATCTGGTGAACGGCGCCAGCATCGCGCAGGAACCGGTCGACCACGTCACCTACTGGCATGTCGAGCTGGAGCGCCATGACGTGCTGCTCGCCGAGGGCATGCCGGTGGAGAGCTTCCTCGACACCGGCAACCGGTCGGCCTTCGCGAACGGTGGCGCGGTCGCGATGGCCGAGCCGGATTTCGCCCTGCGGGTGTGGCAGGCCGACGCCTGCGCCGAATTGGTGACCACGGGCCCGCGGCTGGCCGCGGCCAAGGCGCGGCTGTTGCGGCGGGCGGCGGCGCTGGGCTGCGTGCAGACCGGCAATCCCGACCTGCACCTGCTGGCCGATGGGGTCGTGGTCTGGCCGGAGATCGACGGTGACGTGCACCGCTTCCATCTGGCCCAGCCCGCTACCGAGTTGCGGCTGGTGTCGCGGCGGATGGTGCCGGCGGCGATGCTGCCCGAGCAGGCGGATTGCCGCCGGGTCGGCTGCGCCGTGACCTTCGTGGCCGTGGACGGGGAGGCGATCCCCGCTGGGGACGCACGGCGCGGCGCCGGCTGGCACGCGGCCGAGCCGAAATGGCAGTGGACCGACGGCGACGCGACGCTGGATTGCCCGGCCGCGACCTGCGTCGAGGTGGTGCTTCAACCCCTGGCCAGCTATTGGCTGGACTTCGAGTTTCCGGCGCCACCCCGGCAGGCTGCGGATTTCCTTGACTTTGCTGCGCCGCACACATATATCCCCGTGGCGCGCCTTGATGTGGTTATGAGCGCTGCCACCCCGCTGTGAGACAAGCGGGGGACATGCGACACCGGTAGCCCTTTTCCTTCAGCAATTTGCGCCGGCTCGCGGTCCTGTCGACCGCGTTCGATGCGTGCCCGCATGCCCGATGAGGCGGCGGCCGCGCGTCACCACGCGAAAGACTCTTTTTCACATGACATCGTTCGAAGACCTCGGCCTCAACGCCGAGCTGCTCAAGGCCCTGGTGGCCGAGGGCTACACGACTCCGACCCCGATCCAGCAGCAGGCGATCCCGCCGGCCCTGCTCGGCCGCGACGTCCAGGGCATCGCCCAGACCGGCACCGGCAAGACCGCGGCATTCGCCCTGCCGATCCTGCAGCGCCTGGCCAACAATCCCCGCCAGCCGGCCCGTGGCGGCTGCCGCGTGTTGGTGCTGTCGCCGACCCGCGAGCTGGCCAGCCAGATCGCCGAGAGCTTCCGCAACTACGGCCGCTTCATGGGCGTGCGCGTGGCACTGATGTTCGGCGGCGTGCCGAAGGGCCGCCAGGCCCGCACCATGGCCGGCGGCGTCGACGTGCTGGTCGCCACCCCCGGCCGGCTGATCGACCACATGCAGGACCGCACCGTGCGGCTCGACAATGTGGAGGTGCTGGTGCTCGACGAGGCCGATCACATGCTCGACCTCGGCTTCATCATCCCGATCCGCCGTATCGCCTCGCAGATCCCCGCTCAGCGGCAGACGCTGTTCTTCTCGGCGACCATGCCGAAGGAGATCGGCACCTTGGCCGGCGGCATGCTGAAGGATCCCGTGCACGTGGCGGTGGCGCCGGTCGCCACCACCGTCGAGCGGGTCGCGCAGTCGGTGATCTTCGTGGAGACCTCGCGCAAGCGGCACGCCCTGCAGGCGTTGCTGCGCGATGCCACCACCGGCCGGACCCTGGTGTTCACCCGCACCAAGCATGGCGCCGACCGGGTGGTTCGCCACCTGGCCGAAAGCGGCATCGCGGCGGCGGCCATCCACGGCAACAAGAGCCAGCCGCAGCGTGAGCGGGCGCTGGCCGACTTCCGCAGCGGCGCCACCCGCGTGCTGATCGCCACCGACATCGCAGCGCGCGGCATCGATGTCGACGGCGTCACCCACGTCATCAACTACGACCTGCCGAACGTGCCGGAGAGCTACGTCCACCGCATCGGCCGCACCGCGCGCGCCGGCGCCGCTGGCGTCGCCATCAGCCTGTGCGACAACGAGGAGCGGGCGTATCTCAAGAGTATCGAGAAGCTGATCCGCGCCCGCGTGCCGGTCATGACGCAGGAGCAGCTTGCCCAGGCTGCGTAAGTCAATCCCGGCCTGACGGATCGATCCGTCGACAGCCTTTCCGCCGCCCGGGGTCCCTCCGGGCGGCGGTTTCGATTCCGGCCGGGGCGGTTTCCGCGAGCCTAGC
This sequence comes from uncultured Alphaproteobacteria bacterium, assembly GCA_963819305.1. GTDB lineage: Bacteria > Pseudomonadota > Alphaproteobacteria > Acetobacterales > Acetobacteraceae > CAVTKE01. Next base: position 34,764 of record CAWFVP010000008.1, on the reverse strand, counting down.
AACCCGCGTTTTCCTGTTGCTATACTGGGCGCTTGGCAATGGAGCATCGCGATGGCCCGATATTTCGGTGCAATGTTGGGGGGCGCGGTCCTGGCGGGCACGGCCATGCTGCCGGTGGCACAGGCGCAGACCCTCACCGTCGCCGCCAGCGCGCCGATCACCAGCGTCGATCCGCATTACCACACCTATTCGCCGAACCAGTCGCTCGACAGCCATATCTTCGAGCCGCTGGTGGACATGGACCCGGCGTCGCGGACCATTCCCGCACTGGCGTTGTCCTGGAAGCTGCTTGAGGACACCACCTGGGAGATCAAGCTGCGGCCGGGGGTGAAATTCCACAACGGAGCCGACTTCACCGCCGAGGATGTTGCGTACAGTCTCGCCAGGCCGCCGACGGTGCCGAACAGCCCCGGCAGCTATGCGATCTATGTGAAGTCGATCACCAAGGTGGATATCGTCGATCCGCTGACGCTGCATCTGCACACCGCGGAAATCTATCCGCTGCTGCCGGTCGACCTGTCGCAGGTGGACATCCTGCCGCATGGCCTGGGGCCCAATGCCGCGACCGAGGATTTCAACTCCGGCAAGAACGCCATCGGCACCGGACCGTATCGCTTCGTGTCCTACCGGTCGGGCGACCGGGTCGAGATGGACCGGTTCGACGGCTACTGGGGCAAGAAGCCGGATTGGGCGCATGTCTCCTACCGCATCATTCCCAACGATGCCGCGCGTACCGCGGCGCTGCTGTCCGGCGACGTCGACTTCATCGAGGCGGTGCCGACATCGGACGCGGCGCGGCTGGCCAAGGAGAAGAAGGTGCATCTGGCCGAGGTGGTCAGCCTGCGCATCATCTTCCTGGCGCTCGACCAGTCGCGTCCGGACAGCACGCCGTTCGTGTTCGGGCCGAACGGCGAAAAGCTCGACCGCAATCCGCTGCGCGATCCGCGGGTGCGCAAGGCGCTGTCGATCGCCATCAACCGGCCGGCGATCGTCGAGCGGGTGATGGAGGGTGCGGCGATTCCGTCCGGCCAGTTCCTGCCGCCGGGCAGCTACAGCTATGTGCCGGACCTGCCGCCGCCGGCGTACGATCCGGCCAAGGCGAAGGCGTTGCTGGCCGAGGCGGGCTTTCCCAACGGCCTGCGCATCACCCTGCACGGGCCGAATGACCGCTACGTGAACGATTCGAAGATCATCCAGTCGATCGGGCAGATGTGGTCGCGCATCGGGGTCCAGACGACGGTCGACGGCATCACCTGGCCGAGCTATGTCGGGCGCGCCAACAAGCAGGAGTTTTCCGCCTTCCTGCTGGGCTGGGGCAGCGCCAGCGGCGAGGCGTCCAGCACGCTGCGGTCGCAGCTTGCCACCTTCGATCCGAAGCGCGGGCTTGGGGCCGTCAACCGCGGCCGCTATTCCAATCCGCAACTCGATGCGTTGCTGGATCGCGCGGTCGCCACCGGCGACGACGCGGCGCGCGAGAAGCTGCTGATCCAGGCGACCCGCATGGCGATGGACGACACCGCGCTGATCCCGTTGCATAACCAGAAGAATGTCTGGGGCATGCGCGCCGACCTGACCTATGCCGCCCGCGCCGACGAGACGTCGCGCGCGCAGGACGTGCATCCTGCCCATTAGTTCCGGATTAGCCCGGGCATGATCACCTGGCTGCTGCGTCGTCTGATCCAGGCGTTGTTCGTCGTGCTGGCGATGACGGTGATCGTCTTCGTCGGCCTGCACGTGATCGGCAACCCGATCGATATCCTGATCTCGCCGGAGGCCGACCAGGCGGAGCGCACGCGGGCGATCGCGGCGCTCGGCCTCGATAAGCCGCTGTGGCAGCAATACACGTATTTCCTGTGGGGCGCGCTGCACGGCGACCTCGGCCGCAGCTTCGTGTTCAACGAGCCGGCGTTGCGGCTGATCGCGCAGCGGATGCCGGCGACGATGGAGCTCGCGGTGACCGCGGTGCTGCTGTCGATCGTCATCGGCATTCCGCTCGGGCTGTACGCCGGGCTGTATCCGGACAGCATGCTCGGCCGCACCACCATGGCCGGCAGCATCCTGGGCTTTTCGCTGCCGAGCTTCTGGGTCGGGCTGATGCTGATCATGGTGTTCGCGGTGCAGCTCGGCTGGCTGCCGAGTACCGGGCGCGGCACCACGCGCGAGTTGTTCGGCGTGCAGTGGTCGTTCCTGACCCGTGATGGACTGGCGCATATGGTGATGCCGGCGCTGAACCTCGCACTCGGCAACATCGCCCTGACCTTGCGGCTGACCCGCGCCGGCGTGCGGGAGAACCTGCCGATGGATTATGTGCGCTTTGCCCGCGCCAAGGGCTTGTCGCCGTTCCGGGTGGTGTTCGTGCATGTGATGAAGAACATCCTGATCCCGATCGTCACCGTCATCGGGCTGGAGTTCGGCACCACCATCGCGTTCTCGGTGGTGACCGAAAGCGTGTTCGCGTGGCCCGGGATGGGCAAGCTGATCATCGACAGCATCAACGTGCTGGACCGCCCGGTGATCGTCGCCTACCTGATGATCATCGTGTTCCTGTTCATCACCATCAACCTGGTCGTCGATCTTCTGTACACCGTGCTCGACCCGCGGGTGCGGCTGGAGAGCCGCGAATGAGCGCGTCGCACGAGCTTCCGCTGAACGCGCGCGAAGGTGGACCGGTGCTGCCCGATCCGGCGCTGCCGCGGGCGCTGCTGCGCGAGGAAACCCCGTTCCGCCGGTTCGTGCGCGAATATGCCCGCAGCAAGCTCGCGGTCGTCGGCCTGCTGCTGGTGGTGATCATCGCGCTGCTGGCGATCTTCGCGCCGTGGATCACGCCACAGAATCCGTATGACCTCGCCCAGCTCGACATCATGGACGGGCGGCTGCCGCCGGGATCGAAGTCGGCGGACGGGATGGTGTTCTGGCTCGGCACCGACGACCAGGGCCGGGACATGCTGTCGGGCATCATCTACGGCCTGCGGATTTCGCTCGGGGTCGGCGTCGGTTCGGCGGTGATCGCCGGCATCTTCGGTTCGGCGTTGGGGCTGGTTGCCGCGTATGTCGGCGGCAAGACCGAGACGCTGATCATGCGGCTGGTCGACCTGCAGCTGTCGTTTCCGTCGATCCTGGTGGCGCTGATGATCCTGGCGTTTCTCGGCAAGGGCGTCGGCAACGTGATGTTGGCGCTGGTGATCGTCGAGTGGGCGCGCTACGCCCGCACCGCCCGTAGCGCCGCACTGGTGGAGCGCCGGCGCGAATATATCGAGGCGGCGCAGTGCCTCGCTCTGCCGCAATGGCGGGTGTTGTTCCGGCACCTGCTGCCGAACTGCATGCCGCCGCTGATCGTCATCGGCACCATCCAGATCGCCCGCGCGATCACGCTGGAGGCTACGCTGAGTTTCCTCGGACTCGGCGTGCCGATCACCGAGCCTTCGCTCGGGCTGCTGATCGCCAACGGCTACCAGTACATGCTTTCGGGAAAATACTGGATCTCCTTCTATCCGGGCATCGCCCTGCTGGTGACGATCGTCGCCATCAACCTGGTCGGCGACCAGCTGCGCGACGTGCTGAATCCGCGGCTGCAGCGATGACCGAAAGGAAGATGGTTCACCACAGAGACAATGAGACGGGGAGAAGCGAGGACAAGAAGATTTTTTTCTTCTCACCGTCTCACCGTCCCTGCGGTGATTTTCCTTGCTTCGCAGGCACGGGGAATTTGGCCCGATGACTTCGACTCTCGAGGTTCGCGGGCTGTCGACGCATTTCGAAACCCGGGCCGGCGTGGTGAAGGCGGTCGACGATATTTCGTTCACCGTGAACCGGGGCCAGGTGCTGGGGCTGGTGGGCGAGTCCGGTTCGGGGAAGTCGGTGACCGGGTTTTCCATCATCGGGCTGGTCGATCCGCCCGGCCGCATCGCCGCGGGGAAGATATTGTTCCAGGGTCGGGACATCGTCGAGTTGCCGGAGCGCGACCTGCGCAGCCTGCGCGGCAACCGGATCGCGATGATCTTCCAGGACCCGATGATGACGCTGAACCCGGTGCTGCGCATCGACACCCAGATGATCGAGACGGTGCACGCGCATGCCCGGATGTCGCATGCCGAGGCGCGGCAGCGGGCGCGCGACGCGCTGGGCATGGTCGGCATCCCGAGCCCCGACGAGCGGCTGTCGTCCTATCCGCACCAGTTCTCCGGCGGCATGCGCCAGCGCGTCGCCATCGCCATCGCCCTGCTGCACCGGCCGGACCTGATCATCGCCGACGAGCCGACCACGGCGCTCGATGTCACCATCCAGGCGCAGATCCTGGCCGAGGTGCAGAAGCTGGCGCGCGACCACGGCACCGCGCTGATCTGGATCACCCATGACCTGTCGGTGGTCGCCGGCCTCGCCGACGATATCGCGGTGATGTATGCCGGCCGCATCGTCGAGACCGGGCGGGTGGCCGAGGTGCTGGACCGGCCGCTGCATCCCTACACGCACGGCCTGATCGGCAGCGTGCCGAGCCGCAACCGCCGCGGCAGCAAGCTGCGCCAGATCCCGGGCATGACGCCGTCGCTGCTGAACCTTCCGGTCGGCTGCGCCTTCCGCACCCGCTGCCCGCGCGCCGACGGCCAGTGCGAGCAGGACCCGCCGACCACCGAGCCGGTGCCGGGCCATGCCATCCGCTGCTTCCATCCGCAACTGGAACTGGTCGCGTGAGCGGCGCCCCCACTTCATCGGCGACGCCCACGCCGCCGGTGATCGAATTGCGTGCCGTCTCCAAGCGCTTCGGCCGCACGCTGGACCTGGCGCAGAAGCTGGCCCAGGGCGCCAACCGGATGATGGGCAAGAAGGCCCCGCAGACCACCGTGCGCGCCGTCGACAAGGTCGACCTGACCATCGTCAAGGGCGAGGTGCTCGGGCTGGTCGGCGAGTCCGGCTGCGGCAAGTCCACGCTGGGCCGCATGGTCGCCGGCATCATGCCGCCGAGCGACGGACAGGTGCTGTTCGCATGGCCGCGACATCGCCACGCTGTCGCCGGACGACGCGCGGGCCGCGAAGCTGAAGATCCAGATGATCTTCCAGGACCCCTATGCCAGCCTCAATCCGCGGCTGCGCGTGGACGAGATCGTCGGCGAGGCGCCGCGGGTGCACGGCATGATCAAGCGCGGCCAGCTTCGACAGCTATGTCGATGCGCAGCTGCGCCGCGCCGGCCTCGACCCGGCCTACAAGCGCCGCTACCCGCACCAGTTCAGCGGCGGCCAGCGCCAGCGCATCGGCATCGCCCGGGCGCTGGCGGTGCAGCCGGAGTTCCTGGTCTGCGACGAGGCGGTGGCGGCGCTCGACGTCTCGATCCAGGCGCAGATCCTGAACCTGTTCATGGACCTGCGGCGCGGAGCTGGACCTGACCTACCTGTTCATCAGCCACGACCTCGGCGTGGTCGAGCACCTGTCGCGACCGGGTGGCGATCATGTATCTCGGCCGCATCGTCGAGGAGGCGCCGACGGAGGAGATGTTCGCCCGGCCGAACCATCCCTACACCCAGGCGCTGCTGGCCGAGGTGCCGCGGATCGACGCCCGCAAGCGCGCAGTTCACCGCCATCAAGGGCGAGATCCCCAGCCCGCTGAACCCGCCGCCCGGCTGCCATTTCCATCCGCGCTGCCCGCACGCCATGCCGCGCTGCCGCGAGGTGGCGCCGGCGCTGCGCGAGGTGGCGCCGGGCCACCGCAGCGCCTGCCACCTGAACAACCGGCCGGACGGCTAGCACTTGCCCTCTTGCCGGGCCGAGGCAGTCCCGGCAGGTTCCGGCCCCATGCCCGCCAGCACGTCCCCAGCACCGGTCCCCCGAATCGGCCCCTCGCCGGTTCGTCGGCTGTCGCTGCATCCGCTGCACCGGCTCTGGCGCCAGCTTCCCGCTGGCCATCGTCGGCGCCTTGTTCCGCAATGTCACCGCCCTGCTCGCGCCGCGTCCCGACCGCCGGCCCCCGCCCGCCCGCCATGGCATCGCCGTCGTTGGGGAACTGTCGCGCGCCTCCGGCCTGGGCCAGGCGGCGCGGCTGATCCGCCTGGCGATGGAGGGGATGGGGATCGCGACCTGGCAGCTGGATGTCGGGGACCGGCTGCCTGGCGGCACCGCCGGCCTGGCGCCGCTGGACAGCCCGCCGGACGGGGCGCCGCTGCTGGTGCATGTCAATGCGCCGACCTTGCCGCTGGGCGCTGCTTCGGCTGCCGCGAGGCCTGCTCGCGGGCCGCCGCATCATCGGCTATTGGGCGTGGGAGCTGCCGGTGGTGCCGCGCGAGCTGGCGCGCCGCGCTGCCGTTCGTGCACGAGATCTGGGTGCTCTCGCGCTTCACCGGCGATGCGGTGGCCAGGCTGCTGCCGCCGGGGCGGATATCGTGCTGCGGGTGGTGCCGATCCCGGTGGCCATCGCGCCGCCGCGGCCGTCCGGGCGCGACCGGGCCGGCTTCGGGCTGCCCGGACGATGCGCTGATCGTGCTCGTGGTGTTCAACCTGGCCTCGAGCTTCGTGCGCAAAAACCCGCTGGCAGCCATCGCCGCATTCCGCCAGGCGTTCGGCGACCGTGCCGACCGGCTGCTGTTGCTGAAGATCGGGCATACCGGAACATTATCCAGACGACCTGATTTTGCTACAGGAGACCATCGCCGGAGCCAGCAACATTCGCATCACGACCGAAGACACTGACCGCGCGCCGACCTGCACGCCCTGATCGCTTGCGCCGACATCGTGATGTCGCTGCATCGGAGCGAGGGCTTCGGGCTGGTTCCGGCGGAGGCGATGCTGCTCGGGCGACCGGTGGTGGCCACCGGATGGTCGGGCAACATGGAGTTCATGGACCCCGGCAGCGCCGCGCTGGTCGCGTACCGACTGGTGCCGGCCGTCGACGCCCGCGGCGTGTTCGAGGCGCCGGGCGCGGTGTGGGCCGAGCCGGATGTCGCCGATGCCGCCGCCCAACTGGTGCGCCTGGCCGACGATCCCGCGGCGCGGTCGGCGCTGGGTGAAAGCGGCCGCGCCATGGCGACGCGCTGCCTCGGCGACGGCCCGCTGCGCGACGCGGTTCGTGGCCTCGGTTTGCCGGTCGCGGCATGAGCCAGGACGTTAAGTGACCCGCTGCGCCGCGGCGTGCTGCAGGTGAAATCCTGGTATGGCAATGGGGTCGACGCGGCGCCGGGCCGCGCTACGCCGCCGAACTGGCGGCCAGCCTGCGCACGCTGGAAGGGGTGGAGGCGGCGTTGTCACTGTCGGCCCAGTCCGAGATTTTGGCCGGGCCGGCGCCGCCGCCCTGCGACCTGCCGGTCGCCACCTATAACGGCATCAGCAGCCTGCTGCTGCGCCTGCCGCTGGCGCCGTTCCAGGTTGGTCCGTTGGCGGGACGGGTGCGGGAGCTGCGCCCGGACGTGGCCATCTGCGCCATGCCGGCGGCGCTCGACCTGCTGATGTCGCGGGCGCTGCGCCGGGCCGGGGTGCCGATGATGGTGGTGGTGCACGATGCCGACCTGCATCCCGGCGACGGCTTCCCGTTGCAGATGACCTTGCAGCGCATGCTGATGCGGCAGGCCGCCGGGCTGATCGCCCTGACCGAGGAGGTCGGCGGCCGCCTGCGCGACCAGGGGCTGGTCGGTGACCGGCCGCTGATCATGACCACGCTGCCACCGCTGACCTTCGGCCCGCTGCCGCCGCCGCCGCGCAGCCATGGCGGCATCCTGCGCCTGCTCTCGTTCGGCCGGCTGCTGCCCTACAAGGGGCTGGACCTGCTGGCCGATGCATTGCGGCTGATCGGTCCGCGGCAGGACATGCAGCTTCGGGTGGTCGGCAGCGGTCCGGAAACGGCGGCGCTGGCATCGCTGCGGGCGTTGCCGGGGGTGACGGTCGAAAACCGCTGGGTGCCGGAAGGCGAGGTCGGCGCGCTGCTGGCCTGGTCCGACGCCCTGGTGCTGTCGCACCGCGAAGCCAGCCAGAGCGGGGTGGCCGCGGCGGCGATCGCCGCGGGCCGCTGGGTGGTCGCCACCCGCGTCGGCGGCATGGCCGAGCAGCTTGGCGGCGAGCATCTGGCGCGGCTCTGCGACCCGACGGCCGAGAGCGTGGCCGCGGCCGTGCTGGGGCTGCTGGAATTGCCGCCGTCGCCTTGCGTGCAGGATGATCCGATCGCAACCTGGCGAGGGGTTGCACTGGCCCTGGTGCGCCAACTCGGCTGCGTGTTGCGGAAGCGGTAGCGCCGCCGGGAAAGCCTCAGGTGTTGCGGTCGCCGTCGCCGTCGCCACGGTCGTGGTCGCGCCCGTCGCCGCGTGCCGGCGTGGGCGTGGGCGTGGGTGTCGGTGTTGGTGTCGCCGTGGGTGTGGGGGTGGGGGTCGTCGAGGCGGTCGATCCGCCTGACGTGCTGTCCGAGACCGATCCCGATGCCGCCGCCTCGAGCACGTTCGCGATGCCGGTGTAGGTCTGGCCGAGGGCATCCCCCACTGCCGGCAACCCGCCGGCGACGGCGCTGCTCACCATGACGGCGATCAGGGCATACTCGATGGCGGTCGCGCCACGCGTGTCGTGCCACAGCAAGTCCAGGGGAGGGGGGCTCTTGGGTGCCACGGATGCTGCTCGGCCTTCAAGGGTTGCCGCGCGGAACGTTTCGCGTGCGGTATCCTTGGGGTTGAGCGGGTTAAGAGATGGTTAGGTTTTTTCGGGCGCGCGGTTGGGTGGGAGGCGCCGCGCGGAGACGCGCGTCTTTGGTTTCGCTCTCGTGGCGCAAGGGCGCCACTGCCGCTGGAGTTGCCGCGCGGAGATGGGCGTCTTAGGAAGTCGGCGCTGCCGAGATGATGGTGCTGGGGGCGTTGGCGATGATGCTGAGGGCGTTGTCGAGCGACCGGCCCATGGCGGAGAAGCTGGACATGATCAGGGTGCAGGCGAGGGCGGCCAGCAGCCCGTATTCGAGCGCGGTGGCGCCTCGCCGGTTTTGCCGCAGCATGTGGATACCCTGGATAAGCTGAGCCATTCTGGACCCGATCTCGGTAGGGCGCTTCAAAAGCGCACTTTGTCTCATTTTTTCAGCGCGTGATGTATCTAAAGGCCAAGTTCCTTAAGAACAGGTTAAGACTACCCCATGGCCTCCGAGCCGTCGAGGGTTGTGTATAAAAATGGAGATAATTTTCGTTAACCAGGCTCGGATGGAGCCGCTAGCGCTGTAGCAGGCGCTTGCCCTCGGACCATTGCCAGATCAGCAGGCCGGGAATGCCGACCAGCAGTTCCCGCGCGCGCTTCACCATCGACAGTGCGATGGCGACGTCGGCGCCGATGCCGAACAGGTCGCAGACCACGATGAAGCCGGCCTCCTGCACGCCCAGCGCGCCGGGAACCGCGAAGCCGGCGCTGCGGGCGGCCATGCCTAGGCTTTCAATAACGAACGCCTCTGACAGGCTCGCCACATGGCCCATGGCGAACAGCGCCAGCCACGTCTCGAAAACGCCGAGGGCCCAGGCGAGCAGATGCAGCCCGGTGGCGGCGGCCAGCGCCGTGCGGTCCTGGTGCAGGCGCATCAGCTCGCCGTGCAGGCCGCGGATCGCGTCCATCGGCAGCGTCGGAAACAGGCGGGCCAGCCGCGTCGCCAGCCATTCGATCAGCCGCAGCAGGCCGGCGCGCTGGGCGATGATGAACCCCAGAAGCCCGCTGGCCATGGCGCCGAGCGCCCAGCCGACCCAGGGAGCCGAACCTGCCTCCGGCCCGGCGATGATCAGCACCGCGAAGCCCGCCAGGGTGAAGATGAACTGGGTGACCGCCTCGATCGTGAGGTCCAGGGTGGTGCCGGCGGCGGCCAGCGGGCCGTGGACGCCGCGCTGGGTCAGCATCCGGATGCCGACCAGGTTGCCGCCGAGCTGGGCCACCGGCAGTAGCGAGTTCACCGCCTCGCGGATCCAGCGGATGCGGAAATAGCGCCCCAGCCGGGGCCGGGACTCGCCGACGGTGATCCGCCAAGCCGCGGCGGACAGCCAGAGCTGCAGGAACAGCAGCGCCGTGGTGATTGGGATCACCCAGCCGGCTTCCGTCACTTCGCGGCCGATCGACTGCACGCCGAACCACGCGACCAGGGCGATCACCGCGGCGCCGCCCAGCACCACGGTGGAGAAGGCGAATTTCATCTGGCGGGGTCCGGGCGGCGGGGCATGGCCAAGCGGCGGAGAGGCCCATCGGCGGCGTGCCTTGTCAAGTCGGGCACCGTGGCGACCTGGCGGGCCATTGATTCGGCCTGTGGGGTGAGGGAGAAAGCGGCTGCAAAGGTGGTCCCATGCCCGAACTGCGCCTGCACAACAGCCTGACGCGCCGCCGCGAGGTGTTTCGGCCGATCGACCCGAACCATGTGCGGCTGTATGTCTGCGGGCCGACGGTCTACGACCGGCCGCATGTCGGCAATGCCCGGCCGGTGGTGGTGTACGACGTGCTGGTGCGGCTGCTTCGGCGGCTGTATCCGCGGGTGACCTACGTGCGCAACATCACCGACGTGGACGACAAGATCAACGCGCGGGCCGCCGCCAACGGCGAGACCATCGCCGAGGTCACCGAGCGGGTCAGCAGCTGGTATCATGCCGACATGGCGGCGCTGGGCGGCCTGGCGCCTGATGTGGAACCCCGCGCCACCGCCCACATCGCCGAGATGATCGCCATCAACCAGCGGCTGATCGCCTCCGGCCATGCCTACGAGGCGGAGGGCCACGTCCTGTTCGCGGTGCCCAGCTTCCAGGGCTATGGCCGGCTGTCCGGCCACAACACCGACGAGCTGATCGCCGGGGCGCGGATCGATGTGGCGCCGTACAAGCGCTATGCCGGCGATTTCGTGCTGTGGAAGCCGTCGCCGCCTGAACTGCCGGGCTGGGACTCGCCCTGGGGCCGCGGCCGGCCGGGCTGGCATATCGAGTGCAGCGCGATGTCGTGGCGACATCTCGGAGAAAGCTTCGACATCCACGGGGGCGGCACCGACCTGATTTTTCCCCACCATGAGAACGAAATGGCGCAGTCGCTATGCGCGTTCCCTGGCAGCAGTTTCGCGCGGTACTGGCTGCACAACGCGATGCTGAACATCAACGGCGAAAAGATGTCCAAGAGCCTCGGCAATTTCCGCACCGTGCGCGAGGTGCTGGCGGAGCATCCGGGCGAGGTGGTGCGGCTGATGCTGATGCGGGCGCATTACCGGAGCACGCTGGATTTCTCCGACGCAACGCTGGCCGATTGCCGCAAGGACCTGGACCGGTTCTATCGCGCATTGGAGCGGACCCCGCCGCCGCTGGGGGAGCCGGTGCCGCACGGCGTCATGGACGCGATGTGCGAGGACCTCAACACGCCGCTGGCGCTGGCGGCGATGCACGCCTTGGCCGATGCCGCGATGGCCGGCGACGTGGCCGCCGCCGGCGGGCTGCGGGCCGCCGGCGACCTGCTGGGCCTGCTGCAGTCCGATCCCGCCGCCTGGTTCCACGGCAGCGACGATGCGACCGAGATCGAGGCGGCGATCGGCGAGCGCCTGGCCGCCCGCAAGGCGCGCGACTTCGCGCGGGCCGATGCCATCCGCGATGCGCTGGCGGCGAAGGGCATCGTGCTGGAGGACGGCCCCGGTGGCACCATCTGGCGGCGGGCGGGATGACCGGCTGCCTGCAATGAACGGCCGCCGGCCATGACGGGTCGCGACGGCGGCGCAGACCTGGCGCCGATCGGCAATTCGCCGGTGGTGATCCTGGTGCGGCCGCAGCTTGCCGACAATATCGGCGCCGTGGCCCGCGCCATGGGCAATGGCGGGCTGTTCCATCTGCGGCTGGTGGCGCCGCGGGACGGCTGGCCGCAGGAGAAGGCGTGGCGCAACGCCTCCGGCGCCGACCGCATCCTGGACTGCCTGACGGTGCATCCGACCGTGGCCGACGCGACCGCCGACCTGCACCGGGTGCTCGCCACCTGTCCGCGGCCCCGGCACATCGTGAAGCCGGTGCTGACCGCCCGCGGGGCGGCGGCGGAACTGCGCGAGATCTGCGCCCGGCCGTTGCGCTGCGGCATCCTGTTCGGGCCGGAGCGGGCCGGGCTCGACAACGACGACATGGCCGCCGCCGACGCGCTGATCCGGATCCCGCTCAATCCGGGGTTCATGTCGTTGAACCTGGGCCAGGCGGTGATGGTAATGGCCTATGAATGGTTCACCGCCGCCGACGACACGCCGCCGCGGCGGCTGATGACCAACGAGACGCAGGTGGCGAGCAAGGGCAGGCTGGACAATTTCCTGGTCCATCTGGTCGACCAGCTCGATGCCTGCGGCTTCCTGCGCAACCTGCCGAAAAGGCCGGGGATGGTGCGCAACCTGCGCCACCTGTTCCAGCGCGGCGAGGTGACGGAGCAGGAACTGCGCACCCTGCACGGGGTCGTCACCGAGCTGGCTCTCGGACGCCGGCGGCGCGGCCGGGCGGAGCCGGAAGCCGACGGAGACGCGGCCGCGGATTGACGCCGCGCGCCACTGTTTGGCACGACGATGACATTGGCGGCGCGATAGGGAACCACCCTCGCGCGATGGCGTTCGCACCCCCGCAGACCCCGCGCGCGGCCGCATGCCGGCGCCGCGCCAGGCGGGTCGAACCCAAAGAAAAATCCGGATTTCGCATGCGAGAATTTAATGCCACCCGCCGTGACCTGCTCGCTGCCGCCGCGGGCACCGTCCTCGCCGTGCCGCTGGCGAGGGGCGCCGATGCGGCCGCCCCGCCGGCCTCCTCCGGCGCCGGACCCGCCGCGGCGCCGGCGCTGCAGGTGGAACTGCGGATCAACGGCAAGGCCATGCCGGTGAGCGTCGAGCCGCGCACTTCGCTGCTGGACGTGCTGCGCGAGCAACTGGCGCTGACCGGGACCAAGAAGGGCTGCGACCATGGCTCCTGCGGGGCCTGCACGGTGCATGTCGATGGCCGCAACGTGGTGTCGTGCCTGACGCTCGCGGCGCGGTGTGCAGGGCATGAGGTGACCACCATCGAGGGGCTGGAGAAGGGCGGGCAGCTGCATCCGATGCAGGCCGCGTTCGTGCACCACGATGCGCTGCAATGCGGCTACTGCACGCCCGGTCAGATTATGTCAGCCATCGCCCTGGTAGAGTCCGGGCACGCTGGCAGCGACGCCGAAATCCGCGAGTGGATGAGCGGCAACATCTGCCGTTGCGGCGCCTATGCCAACATCGTCGCCGCGGTGAAGGACGCCTCGGCCAACATGCGGGGAGCCGGCTGATGCGCGCTTTCACCCTGGACCATCCGCGTGACGCGGGCGCGGCGCAGCGCGACATCAAGGCGCCGGACGCGATGTACATCGCCGGCGGCACCGACCTCATGCAGTTGCTGAAGAACAACGTGGTGGCTCCGGCGCATCTGGTCGACCTCGCCAACGTGGTGACCACCGATATCGCTGCCAGCGACACGCGCCTGCATCTGGATGCCGGTGCGAAGATGAACGATGTCGCGGGGCATCCCGAGGTGCGGCAGCGCTGGCCGATGCTGTCGCAGGCGCTGCTGCTGTCGGCCTCGCCGCAGGTGCGCAACATGGCGACGGTGGGCGGCAACCTGCTGCAGCGGACGCGGTGCAACTACTTCCGCGATCCGGGCTTCGCTGCCTGCAACAAGCGCAACCCCGGTTCGGGCTGCGGTGCGATCGGCGGCGATCATCGCGACTTCGCGGTGTTCGGCACCAGCGAGCACTGCATCGCGCTGCATCCGTCCGACTTCGCGGTGGCGCTGATGGCGCTGGATGCGACGTTGGAACTGCGGGCGACGGATGACAGCACCCGGACCCTGCCGCTGTCGCAATTCTACCGGACGCCCGGGGATACGCCGCAGCACGAGAACAACCTGCGGCCGGGGGAACTGATTACTGCCATCTCGGTGCCGGCCAGCCCTGCGGCGGCGCACTCGATCTATCTCAAGGTGCGGGACCGGACGAGCTTCGCCTTCGCGCTGGTGTCGGCGGCGGTGGCGCTGGCGGTGCAGGAGGGCGTGGTGCGGGATGCGCGGGTGGCGTTGGGCGGCGTGGGGACCATGCCGTGGCGCGTTCCCGAGGTGGAAGCGGCGCTGCGGGGGCAGCACGTGGGGGACGACCTGTATCAGACGGCGGCGGAGGCGATCGGCAAGATCCCCAGCGCCGATCACGGACATTTCAAGATCGATCTTGCTCAGCGCCTGGTGAAGCGGGCGCTGCAGACGATCACGGCGTGAGGGGACGGGCATGTATATCGGGCAGGATCTCGACCGCGTCGATGCGCGCCTGAAGGTCACCGGGCGGGCGAAATATTCGGCGGAGTTCTCGCCGCCGGGCGCGGTGCATGCGGTGCTGGTGCAGAGCACGATCGCGGCGGGGAAGATTGCCGGCTTCGACTTGCGCCGTGCGCAGGGGATGCCGGGGGTGCTGGCCGTCATCACCCCGGACAATGCCCCGCGCCTGAAGGCGGGCGAGGCGGCAGGACCGGCGCTGCACGAGGGCCTGCTGCAGAATGCGGAGGTGCTGTACCAGGGGCAGAACGTGGCGCTGGTGGTGGCGGCGACGCTGGACCAGGCGATCGACGCGGCGAGCCATGTCGGCGTTCGCTACAATGGCGGCGAGGCGGTGACGCAGATGGAATCGGCGATGTCGAGCGCCTATCGCCCGAAGGATTTCCGCAACGGCTCGGCCGATCCGGACAGCCGGCTGGGCGATCCGGATGCCGCCTTCGCGGCGGCGGCGGTGCGTGTCGAGGCGACCTACGTGACGCCGATCGAGCATCACAACCCGATGGAACCGCACGCGACGGTCGCTGCCTGGGATGGCGGAAAACTCACTGTCTGGAGCTCGACCCAAGGGATCTCGGCGGCGCACAAGGCGATGGCGGCGGCGTTCGGCGTGGCTCCGGGCGACGTCACCATCCTGTGCCCCTATCTGGGCGGCGGCTTCGGCTGCAAGGGCAACACCTGGCCGCCGGCGGTGCTGGCGGCGATGGCGGCGCGGGTGGTGAAGCGCCCGGTGAAGCTCGCGATCACCCGCGAGCAGATGTTCACCTCGAACGGCTATCGGCCGCGCACGGTGCAGAAGATCCGCCTGGCTGCCGACGCGCAGGGGAAGCTTACTGCCATCCGGCATGACGGCATCACCCAGATGTCGATGCCGAGCCTGGGCGAGTTCGCCGAGCCGGTGGCGATGGCGACGCGCATGCTGTACTCCAGCCCCAACATCGCCACCAGCCATCGCCTGGTCGCGGTCAACCAGGGATTGCCGACCTATATGCGGGCGCCGGGCGAGGCGTCGGGGATGTTCGCGCTCGAGTCGGCGATGGACGAGCTGGCGGTGGCGCTGAAGATCGATCCGCTGGAGCTGCGGATGCGTAACAACGCGGAAACCGATCCCACGGAGAACAAGCCGTTCGCCAGCAAGGGATTGCTGGAATGCTACCGGCAGGGCGCGGAGGCGTTCGGCTGGAGCAAGCGCACGCCCGAGCCGATGTCGATGCGCGAGGGCAACGTGCTGGTCGGCTATGGCATGGCGACCTCGACATATCCCACCAACCGGATGCCGGCTTCCGCCAGGGTGCGGCTGCTGCCGGACGGGACGGCGCTGGTGCAGGCGGGAAGCCAGGATATCGGCACCGGCACCTACACGGTGATCACCCAGCTTGCGGCCGATGAACTCGGGCTGCCGATGGAGCGGGTGCGGGTGGAACTGGGCGACAGCCGCCTGCCGCCGGCGCCTGTCTCCGGCGGCTCGATGACGGTCGCCAGCATCCTGCCGGCGGTGCAGGGCGCGGCGCAGGCGGCGCGGCAGGCGCTGTTCCGGATGGCGAGCGCGCACGGGCCGGCGGCGTGGCGCGGGCTCAATGATGCGGATTTGCAATGGCAGGACGGCAACGTCACCGCGGCCGGCGCCAGCATGGGGGTGCGGCAGCTGCTTGCCGCCGCCGGCGCGCCTTACGTGGAGGGGCGGGTCGACGCGAAGCCGGACGCCAGCACGAAATCATTCTCGCGGCATGCGTTCGGGGCGCATTTCGTGGAGGTTAGGGTCGATGCGACGCTGGGCATTCCGCGCATCGCGCGCTGGGTGGGGGCGTTCGATTGCGGGCGGCTGATGAACACCAAGACCGGCCGCAGCCAGCTGATCGGCGGCATCACCTATGGCATCGGCATGGCGCTGCACGAGGAGACCCGAGTCGACGGCGAAACCGGACGCATCATCAACGCCAACATCGCCGAATACCTGGTGCCGGTGAATGCCGACATCCCCGATCTGCAGGTGATCACCGTCGATGCGCCCGACTTGGTGACGACCAAGCTGGGGCCGAAGGGGATCGGGGAACTGCCGATGGTGGGAGCGGCGCCGGCAATCGCCAACGCGATCTATCACGCGACCGGGAAGCGGGTTCGGGAGTTGCCGATCCGGATCGAGAACCTGCTGGTCTAGGTGCGGCATTTCTCCAGCATCGGCAGGAAGGCCTCGGCGGCGGGCAGGTCGCCGGCCGGGGTGTAGAAATCCCAGTCGGCGTGGCTTTCGGCGGGGGTTTTCACGCGGTAGCGGGTGGTGTCGAACAGCACCCGGCCATCTGCGCGCACGGTCGCGGTGCGGCCGAAATAGTCGGCGGGCAGGGCGCGCATTGCGCGGCCCACGGCTTCGGTGTCGCGGCTGCCGGCCTGGGCCATGGCTTTCAGGAAATGCAGGGTGCCGGCGTAGATCTGCGCCTGCTCGCGCGTCGGGGGCGCCTTGTGCTGGGCCATGAAGCGCTTGGCGAAGGCGCGGCTCTGGTCGTTGCGGTCCCAGTAGAAGCTGGATGAGAAGGTCAGGCCCTGGGCCATCTTGAGGCCGAGCGCGTGGATGTCGGTGATGTAGACGAGGAAGCTTGCCAGCACCCGCTTGCCGCCCTGCTGCAGGCCGAATTCGGAGGCCTGCTTGATGACGTTCACGAGGTCGCCGGCGACGCTGCACAGGCCGATGACGTCGGCGCCGGAGGCCTGGGCCTGGAGCAGCTGGGCCGAGAAGTCGGAATTGTTCTGCGGGTATTTGGCAGAGCCCAGCACCCGGCCGCCGGCGGCGGTGACGATGCCGGTGACCTCGCGCTCCAGCGAGGTGCCGAAGGCGAAGTCGACGGTGATGAAGAACCAGGTTTTCCCCCGGCCTGCACCGCCGGGATGGCCGAGCCGGCGGCCATCGCGTGGGTGTCGTCGGCCCACATGATGGTGCCGGGCTGGCACCAGGCGCCGGTGAATTCCTGGGCCGCCGCGGCGGTGATGATGACGGTCTTTTTCTTGTCCGCGGCCTGCTTCTGCACCGCGGCGGCGACCGGGGTGACCGGCAGGTCGGTGATGGCGTCGACGCCCTGGTCGTACCATTGGCGGGCGATGGCGCCGGCGACATCGGGCTTGTTCTGGCTGTCGGCGGCCAGGATCTCGATCGGCAGGCCGAGCACGCTGGGGCCGAAATCCGCCGCCGCCATGCGGGCGGCCAGGGTGGCGCCGGGGCCGGACGCGTCGGCGGAATAGCTGGTGAGGTCGCTGAGGACGCCGATCCGCACCGGTGCGATTGGCGGGTGCGGATTGGGCGGGTGCGGATTGGGCGCGCGCCCGCATTGCCGGGGCGACGAGGGCGGCGCCGAGCAGTGCGCGGCGGCGCAGCAGGGACTTGGACATGGCGTTTCTCCCGGGCGGTGGCCTCGGCGGCAGCATAACGCCGCGGGCATCGAAGGAAAGCCGTGCGCGTGCTAAGCCGAGGCCGCAACAACACGGTGAAGCAGATGACCGCAGGCCCTGAAACCGCCACCACGTCGATCCTCGGGCTGGCGATCGATACCGGCATCTACCGCGAGCTTGCCGGCACCATCGACATGCACATCCACGGCCACCCGGATTTCTGCGCGCGGCTGCTGGATGACGTGGAGATCGTGGCACTGGCGAAGGCGACCGGGATGCGGGCGGTCATGCTCAAGAGTCACATCACGCCGACCGCGGACCGGGCGTATATCGCGCAGAAGGCGGTTGGCGGCGGCATCGAGGTGTTCGGGCTGCTGTGCCTGAACCCCTCGATCGGCGGGCTCAATCCCGCGGCGGTGGCGATGGCGATCAAGACCGGGGTGCGGGCGGTGTGGATGGCCTCGATGTGGGCCGAGCATCATTCGGCCTATGTCCGCAGCGTCGGCGGTGGGATGGGCTACGAGAGCATCGGGATGAAGTTTCCCGCACACGGCGAGACGATCCTGGACGATGGCGGCGAGATCAAGCCGGAGGTGTACCAGATCCTGGACATGATCGCCGACGCCGACCTGATGCTGGCGACCGGGCATCTGTCCTTGCACGAATTCGAAGCTGCTGCTGGCGGCGGCGCATGCGCGCGGCATCGGCAAGCTGGTGGTGCACACGGTGAACTATCACGTCATGAAATTCCCGCTGAACGAGTTGCGGGACATGGTGGACAAATACGGGGCGGCGCTGGAGTTCGGTTTCAGTTCGCTGCCGAACGGGGTGTGGGACCCGGTCGATCCGGCGCGCGCCACGTCGGTGAACGATGTGGCGGAGATCATCCGCGCGGTGGGACCGCAGAATTGCTTTGTCACCAGCGATTGCGGGCAGTTCTCAACGCCGTTGCCGATCGAGGCGATGCGGATCTGGATCGAGCATTTGAAGTACAAGGCGTTCAGTTCGGGTGAGATCGATTTGATGACGAAGAGTGTGCCGGCTCGGTTGTTGGGGTTGGGGTAGGGTTGGGCGACAGGCAATTTCGTGGAGTCGGCATCCATTTGGTTCGCGGCGGTGGTGCAATGCCAAAGCGCATTGCACCCTACGGTTGGCCGAATCTTCGTTCCAGCCAGCGGATGCCGGCGGAGATTATCAGGACGAGGACAAGGTATTCGAGGATGAGGAGGCTGTAGATTTCCAGCGGGCGGAACACCGTCACCACCAGTTCGTTGGCTTTGCGGGTGAGGTCGGGGAAGCCGATCACCGAGGCGAGGGAAGACAATTTCACCACGGTGATGAATTGGTTGGCCAGCGGCGGCAAAATGCGGCGGATGGCTTGGGGGAGGATGACGAGGGCGAAGCGTTGGCGGTTGGTCATCCCGAGGGCTTTGGCGGCGTCGTGCTGGCCTTGCTCGATGGAGACGATGCCGCCGCGGAAGATTTCCGCCTGGAAGGCGCTGTCGCAGACGCCGATGGCGATGAGGGCGGCGCTGAAGATGTCGAAGCGGATGCCGAGCACCGCGGGCAGGCCATAGAACACCCACAGGATCACCACCAGCGGCGGCGTCGAGCGCAGCAGTTCCACCCAGAGGCGGTTGAAGGTTCGCAGGGTCCGCGAGGGGCTGAGGCCGCAGACTGCGACGGCGAGGCCGAGGGCGCAGGCGACGAGGGTGGCGCCGATCGACAGTTCGATGGTGGCGCGAAAGCCATCCGCGAGGAACCACAGGTTGCGCTGGCCGCGCGGGTCGAGCGGGCTCACGACATACCAGCCCCAGTCGGCGCCGCAGCCGCCGAGCAGCAGGCAGGTGGCGAGGGCGGCGTTTCGCATTCGGTATCTTTTAAACATCGTCGCCGCCTTGCATGTTCCGGACCAGTCTGCGGGCCGGGGAGGAGGCCAGACCTAGCACGGGAGGCGGGACTCGCCAGGCGTAAGGAATTTCGTGTTAGCGTCCGGTGCTGAAGCGGCGCTGCCGCCGCGCCTTCCCCCACAAGAACAGGAAAGAATGGCCGATGATCAATCGCAGGCTGCTCGCGACCTCCGCCTTGGCGCTTCCGGCGCTGGGGCTGGCGACGACCCAGGCCAGCGCCCAGGCGGCGGCGAAGTCGCGGCTGAAGTCGATCCAGGACACCAACCAGCTTCGGGTCGGCACCACCGGCGACTTCAATCCGATGTCGTTCCGCACGCCTGGGGTCGACGGCTACCAGGGGCACGAGATCGATTGCGCGGCGCTGCTGGCGGCGGATCTCGGGGTGAAGGCGGTGTTCGTGCCGACCGACTGGCGGACGCTGATCAACGGGCTGGTGGCCGACCAGTATGATATCGTCATGACCGGCACCAGCATGTCGGCGGGGCGGGCGATGGCGGCGACCTTTGTGGAGCCGTGGGGGCGCAACGCGTTCGTGCCGCTGGTGCAGAAGCAGGATGCGGGCAAGTTCCGCGACTGGGCGGACCTCGACAAGCCGGGGGTGACGATCGGCACCAATCTCGGCACCACGATGGAGCAGTTCGTGCAGCAATCGCTGCCGAAGGCGACGCTGCGGCGGGTGGAGAGCCCGGCGCGGGACTGGCAGGAGTTGCTCGGCGGGCGGGTGGACGCGACGATGTCGTCGATGATCGAGGCGGCGTCGCTGACGAAGGAATATCCCAAGCTGTCGATCCTGTTCGCGGACAAGCCGCGCAACCCCATCCCGATGGCCTGGCTGATCCCGCAGGGCGATCCGACATGGCTCGCCTTCATGAACAACTGGATGACGTTGCGGCGGGCGAGCGGGGAGTTCGACCGGCTGGGCGCCAAATGGAATTTGGTCACCGCGTGATGGGCACCGAAAGCGACGTCACCGCCTGGCTGGCGACGCAGCAGCCGGCGATGATTGCGATGCTGCAACGCATGGTGGATATCGACAGCGGCAGCTACAACAAGGCCGGCATCGATGCGGTGGGCGCGGTGGTGGAGGATTTCCTCGCGGGCCAGGGAATCCCGGTTGAGCGGCTGGCGCAGTCGAAGCACGGCGACTGCCTGCGGGCTCGGGTGGGAGACGGCGAGGCGCCGGGGGCCAATGCGGGGCGCAACATCGTGCTGATGGGGCATCGCGACACGGTGTTTCCGGATGGCGAAGTGGCGCGGCGGCCATTCACCATCCGCGACGGCATCGCCTCGGGTCCGGGGGTCGCGGACATGAAGGCGGGGCTGGTGATGAATTCGTTCATTCTGGCGGCGTTTCACAAGTTCGGCGGTGCGCCGGCGCCGTTGGTCGGGCTGTTCACCGGGGATGAGGAGATCGGCAGTCCGGAGGGGCGGCCGGTGATCGAGGCGGAGGCGCGCCGAGCGCGGGTGGTGTTCAACAGCGAGCCCGGGCGGGTGTCCGGCAACGTGGTGACGGGGCGCAAGGGCGGGGTGTTCTCGGTGTTCCGGGTGACCGGGAAGGCGGCGCATTCCGGCGGCAATTTCGAGGAGGGGATCAGCGCCATCGAGGAGTTGGCGCGCAAGATCCAGGCGGTGCACGCGCTGACCGATCTCGGGCGGGGGATCACGCTGAATGTCGGGCTGGTAAGCGGCGGGCAGAGCGTGAACACGGTGGCGCCGTGGGCGGAGGGTCAGATCGACCTGCGGTATGTCTCGCCGGCGGATCGGGATGAGGTGATGGGCCGGATCGGGACTATCATGGGGCATAGCCATGTGCCCGGGACGACGACGGAATGGACGGTGCGCGGGGAGTTTCTGCCGCTGACGCAGAGTCCGGAGGCGCGGCAGTTGTTCGAGCTTTACGTGGGTTCGGCGGCGGATTCGGGGTTTTCGACGGCGGGGGAGTTCACCGGCGGGTGCGCCAATTCGGGGTTCACCGCGGCCATGGGGGCGCCGACGATCTGCGCGGTCGGGCCGGTCGGGGGGAAGGCGCACAGCCCGGACGAGTTCCTGCGCATCGACAGCCTGGTGCCGCGGGCCCAGGCCTGTGCGCGGGCTATTTGCCGGCTGGAGAGTGCGGGGCTCTGAGGGCGGCGGCGAGGCGGCGGGCGACGTCGGAGGCCAGCGGCACCGGCACCGTGGCGAACCCCAGGACCAGCCCGGACATGGTCGGCGGCGCGTTGAAATAGGCGGCGAGCGGTGAGACGGCCAGGCCGCGGGCGCGGGCGGCGTGGAGCACGGCGGTTTCGTCGGCGGTGTCGTCCAGGCGCGCCACCAGGTGCAGTCCGCCGGGCGCCGCGACGGGGTGGATGGCCGGGCAATGGCGCGCCAGGGCCTGCAGCAATGCCGCACGCCGGCGCGCGTATTCGGTGCGCATGCGGCGGATATGCGGGGCGAGGCGGCCGGAGCGCATGAATTCCGCCAGCACCGCCTGGGTCAGGGTGCCGGGGCCGCGGTCGCCGAGGGTGCGGGCGCGGACGAATGGCGCGAGCAACGGCGCGGGAACGACGGCGAACCCCAGGCGCAGGGCAGGGCGCCAGGGTCTTGCTGAAGGTGCCGCAATAGATCACCCGGCCGACCCGGTCGAGCGTCGCCAAAGGCGGCAGCGGCTTGCCCTCCCAGCGGAATTCCGAGTCGCAGTCGTCTTCCAGGATCCAGGCATCGGCGCGGGCAGCCCAGTCCAGCAGCGCCAGCCGGCGGCCGATCGGCAGGGCGCCGCCGAGCGGGGTGGCGTGGGACGGCGCCACCAAAGCGAGGCGGGCGGCGGGGGCGAGGCGGATGCCGGCGGCGACGTCCAGCCCCTCCGCGTCGCTCGGGATCGGCACCAGGGTGGCGCCGGCGGCCAGCAGCGCGCCACGGCCGGCGATGTAGCCCGGGTCCTCGACCCAGGCGGGGTCGCCGGCATCCAGCAGCAGGTCGGCGGCGACGCGCAGCGCCTGCTGGGTGCCGGCGGTGACGACGATCGACTGGGCGTCGGTCAGCAGGCCGCGGGTGGCGGCGAGGTGGGCTGCGATCTCCTGGCGGAGGCTCGGCAGGCCCTGAGTGTCGGGATAGCCGGTCTGGTCCGGGGCCAAAGCGCGCAGCACGCGGGCGGTGCAGCTGGCCCAGGCGGCGGCGGGAAACAGCTCGGGCGCCGGCACGCCGGGGGCCATGAGGGTGGAGGCGCCGGCCACCGGTCCGGCCGCCGAAATCGGTGTTGCCGCCAATGCGGCGCCGCGCCGGGACAGGGTGGCGTTCGATGGCAACGGCGGGGCGCTTGCCGGCGGCGTGGCATCGGGCAGGTCGGTGGCGACGAAGGTGCCGCTGCCGATGCGCGCCCGGATATAGCCCTCGGCAGCCAGGCGCTCATAGGCCAGCACCACGGTCTGGCGCGCCACGCCGAGGTCGCGGGCGAGGTGGCGGGTCGGCGGCAGCCGTGAGCCGGACGGCAGGTTGCCGCCCAGGATGCCCTGCCGCAGCCGGTCGAACACCGCCTGCTGGCGCGAGGTGTCGGGTGATTGGTCTGGTGATACCATGCGAGATTGGGGGTTCTGTTCGGGCCAATGAAGCATTATTGGCCGCGGATCGAAAGCGCAAAGGTGGTTCCATGTATCTGCGGCCGGCCTTCACCGAGACCGATATCGGGCGCATCGCGGCGCTGATCGAGGCCAATCCGTTCGGCCTGCTGGTCACCACCGGCGCCGAGGGAATGGAGGCATCGCATGTGCCGTTCGTGGTGCATCGCGAGGGCGAAGGATTGCTGCTGACGGCGCATCTGGGTGCCGGCAACGCGCAATGCGCGGCGCTGGACGGCGGCACGGCGCTGGCGGTGTTCTCCGGCCCGCACGCCTATGTCTCGCCGAGCTGGTATCGCGTGCAGCCCGCGGTGCCGACCTGGGACTACGCGGCGGTGCATGTGCATGGGCGGCTGGAACTGGTGGCGGACGCGCCCGGCACGGCGGCCATCCTGACGGATCTGTCGCGCCACGATCCCGGCCGGTTCGACATGCAGGAGCTGCCGGAGAAATTCCGCGGCGCCATGCTGGCCGGCATCAAGGCGTTCCGGCTGCACCCGACGAAGATCGAGGCGCAGTGGAAAATGAGCCAGAACCGCAGCGCCGAAGACCGCCAGGGGGTGATCGCCGCCTTGCGGGCCGAGGGCAACCACCCGGTCGCCGACCTGATCGCGGCGACCTTGCCGGCCTGACCTAGTCCGCGGGCGGATCGCCGAAGGTGGTGGCGTAGGATTTGGTCAGCACCTCGTCCAGCCGGGCGCCGGGCACGAAGCCGGCCATCTCCTCGGGGAAGGCGAGATCGGGGCGCTGGCGGACGCATTCGGATGCCGCCCCCAGCACTTGGGTCACCGGATACAGCGCCGACCAGGCCGGCACGCCTTCGTAGTCTTCCTCCTCGTCGGACACATGCTTGTCGCGGATCTTGCCCGAGGCAGTCTCGATCTCCATGCCCATCATGGTGGTGGCCTTGAATTCCTGCTTGTTGGGCTGGCGGATCAGCTTGGAGCGGCCGGGATAGATGCGGTCGATGAAGCGGTCCATCAGCGCCAGCTTCTCAGCCTCGTCGTCGATGACGTGGGCCGTCCCGAACGCCATCACGGAGCGGTAGTTGACCGAGTGGTGGAAGCCCGAGCGGGCCATCACCAGCGCATCCAGATGGGTGACGGTCAGGCAGACCGGGATGCCCTTGGCCTGGTTGCGGATCATCCGGCTGGCCGAGGAGCCGTGCCAATACAGGTGGTCGCCCTCCCGCCAGAAGCCGGTCGGCGTGCAATAGGGCCGGCCGTCGATGACGTAGGCGATGTGGCAGACCAGCGCCGCATCCAGGATCGCATAGACCGTTTTGCGGTCATAGCGGCCACGCGCCGGGGTCCGGCGGACCCGGTTGACCTCGGATATGGCGAAATCGGCAGTTTCGGCTTCAGACATCGGGCCTGCGCTCCAGGGAGAAGCAGGCAGGCTAGGGTCGGATTGGTTGCGGAAGAAGGCCCAATCCGGCCTGCAGCATCAGTCCAATGGTAAGGAGAGGCCTTAGAAGCCTTCGCGCTCCAGGCGCTTGCGCTCCATCTTGCGGGCGCGGCGCACCGCCTCGGCGGCCTCGCGGGCGCGGCGCTCGGACGGCTTCTCATAGTGGCGGCGCAGCTTCATCTCGCGGAAAATACCCTCGCGCTGCATCTTCTTCTTGAGCGCTTTCAGCGCTTGGTCGACGTTGTTGTCGCGTACCAGAACCTGCACTTGGCCGCCTTCTCCTGTTGCATGGCGCGTCCCGACGATCGGGGCGACAAAAAGGGTCCGGAGATAGCTGCCTACCCCGGAAGCCGCGCGCTATAACACGCGGGCGGCGCAGCGCCAAAGTTTTTTCCCGAAGATATATTCCGCGGCGATTCACTCCATGGCGGCGCGGTGCGCCAATATGGAGAGCAGCAGCAGAAGGAGCGCGCATGTCCATCCTGAAGATCGCCCGCATGGGCCACCCGGTCCTGCTGGCCCGCGCCCAGCCGGTCGCCGACCCGACCAGCCCGGAAATCCGCCGCCTGGTCGCCGACATGATCGAGACCATGGAGGATATCGGCGGCGCCGGGCTCGCGGCGCCGCAGGTCCACGTGTCGCTGCGGCTGTTCGTGTTCCGCGTCATTCCGGAACGGGCATCCGGAGATCCCGATGACAAGCCGGTTAACAACGCCGTCGTCATCAACCCGACGGTCGAGCTGCTGGGCCAGGACACAAGACTGCGCTGGGAGGGCTGCCTCTCGATTCCCGGCCTGCGCGGCGCCGTGCCGCGCGCCTGGCGCATTCGGTATGCGGGCGTGGACACCAGTGGCGATCCGGTCGGCGGCGAGGTGACGGGTTTCCATGCCGGGGTGGTGCAGCACGAGTTCGACCACCTGGACGGCATCCTCTACCCGATGCGCATGGCCGACTTCTCACTATTCGGCTTCAACGAGGAACTCGCCCGGGCCGCCGCCATTGCCCCCGTCGCCGCCCCTCAAACCAATGTTCCCCAGCCCAGCGGTCCGAAGCCATGATCAGCCATCCAGAACGCACCGGCGAGCGTGACGCCGCCATCGATGCCCTGCTCGCGCACGACGGCGGCTGGAGCATGGCATCGCTGCGTGCGGCGCTGGCCGGCAGCGGCGCCGACCCGGCCGACGCCCGGCTGCTGTTTCCCGGCGGCACGCCGGACCTGATCGAGGCCTTCGCCGATCTCATCGACCGCCGGATGGAACAGCAGGCCGCGGCCACCGACATGACTGCGATGCGCACGCCGGCCCGGGTGCGGGCGGTGATCGCCGCCCGCCTCGCCATGTTGCGCCCGCATCGCCATGCGGTGCGCCGCGCCGCCGGCATCCTGGCACTGCCGCGGCATGCCCGCCTCGCCGCCTGCTGCGCCGCCCGCACGGTGGATGCCATCTGGCATGCCGCCGGCGACCGCTCGGCGGATTTCAGCTGGTACACCAAGCGCGCGCTGCTCGGCGGCGTCTACGCCACCACCATGCTGTTCTGGCTGCGCGACGACGGCGACGACGATGCGGCGACCCTCGCCTTCCTCGATCGCCGGCTGCAGGGCGTCGGGCGCATCGGCCAGGTCCGCAAGCGGATGGAAGCCATGGCCGCCCGCTTCCGCCCATCGCCGCCCGCAACCCCCGATGCCGGATACGCGGAGGCCTGATGCCGCGCGTCCGCATCGCCCACGCCACCGAATACCGCTACCACCGCCCGGTCCGGCTCACGCCCCACCGGCTGATGCTGCGGCCGCGCGACAGCCACGACCTGCGGCTGCTCGACGCCACCTTGTTCGTCACCCCTCCCGCCGCCACCACCCGCTGGTCGCACGACGTGTTCAACAACTCGATCTGCACGCTCGACTGGCGCGAGGCCGAGACCGACCTGCTGCGGATCGTCTCCGAACTCGACCTCCAGCATTACCCGGCGGTGGCGGCTCTGCCGCGCGACACCCTCGACCCGGCCGCCGAGAAATACCCCTTCAGCTACGCCGCCGAGGAGTTCCCCGATCTCGCCCGCGCGCTGGAGCGGCAGTATCGCGACCCCGACCGCAAGCTGGACCATTGGGCGCACAGCTTCCTGCAGCATGACCGCCCGACCTATACGATGGACCTGCTGACCGCCATCACCCAGGCGATCCGCGCCGATTTCCGCTATGCCTCCCGCGATGCGGAGGGCACCAACGCGCCGCTGCTGACGCTCGCCACCCGCAGCGGCGCCTGCCGCGACCTCGCCTTGCTGATGATGGAGGCGGTGCGGGCGCTCGGCTTCGCCGCCCGCTTCGTCAGCGGCTACCTGTATGACGAGGCGCTGGTCGCCAGTCCCACCCCGATGGTCGGCGGCGGCGCCACCCACGCCTGGGTGTCGGTCTATCTCCCCGGCGCCGGCTGGGTCGAGTTCGATCCGACCAACGGCCTGGTCGCCGGCCGCAACCTCATCCGCGTCTGCGTCGCGCGCACGCCGGAACAGGCGGTGCCGGTGGCCGGCGGCTATATCGGCACCCCGGGTGATTTCGCCGATCTCGACGTCGATGTCGAAGTCACCGTCGGCGAGCCGGAACTGGCGCGAGCGGTTCCCGCCTGATACCTGCCACGGCGCAGCCGTCAGGCGACGCACACCAAGGTTGAAGCGAAATGCCTGAAGGCCTGAGCGGCGAAACCCGGCTGTTCCCGATCATCGGCGATCCGATCGCCTTCGTGCAGTCGCCGCGGCGCCTCACCGCCAGCTTCGCGGCGCGCGGGCACGACGCCGTCTGCGTGCCGATGCAGGTGCCGGCGGCGGATCTCGACGGCGTCATGCACGGCCTCTCGCTGGTGCCCAACGTCGATGGCGTGCTCGTCACCATGCCGCATAAATTCACCGCCTTCGGCCACTGCGCCACACACTCCGAACGCGCCAGGCTGTTGGGCGTGGCGAACGTGATGCGCCGCAATCCGGACCGGTCGTGGCACGGCGACATGCTCGACGGCCTCGCCTTCGTGCAGGCGCAGCGGGACCATGGCGCGCTGCCGGAAGGGGCGCGGGTGCTGCTGGTCGGCGCCGGCGGGGCGGGCAGCGCCATCGCGATCGCGCTGCTGGAGGCTGGGGTGCGCGAACTGGTCATCCACGACGCCGACGCATCGCGCGTGAGGGACCTGCTGGCGCTCCTGTCCGATCAGGGCCGGCTGCGTGCCGGCACGTCGGACCCCAGGGGCTTCGACATGGTCTGCAACGCGACTCCGATGGGCATGGCGGCCGGCGACCCGTTGCCGGTTCCGGCGAACCTGCTCGACCCATCGATGTTCGTGGGCGACGTGGTCGCCGGGCACGGGATCACGCCGTTGCTGCAGGCTGCCCGCGGCATCGGGTGCAGGACCGCCGGCGGCGTGGCGATGGTGGAGGCGGGCCAGCAGATGATGCTGGAATTCTTCTTCCCCAACGCTGCGTCCGCCGGGTAGCACCCGCGCCATCGGTGCGACGGGGTTCAGACCGCCTTGCGGTACTGGACGAAGCGCGTGAGCGACGCGACCTTGTCGTAGAGCCCGCGCGCGACGGTATTGGTCGCTCCGGTGTTCCAGTACACCCGGCTGGCCCCCGCGTCCCTGGCGCGCAGGACGACGGCATCGATCATCGCCCGGCCCACGCCACGGCCCCGTTCCGCCTCCAGCGTGAACATGTCCTGCAGGTAGCAGACGCATCCGAGCTGTGCGGTCGAACGGTGAAACAGGTAGTGCGCGAAGCCGATCAACGCGCCGTCCTGTTCGGCCACCAGCACATGCATCGGCTCGAGCCCGTCGAAGAATCGGCGCCAGGTCGTCTCGGTGATTTCCGCCGCGATCTCATGGCCGGCCTGGTAGCCGATCCATAGCGCCTCCCAGCGCGGGCGGTCGCCCGGCTCGGCGCTCCGGACGATGAACGACGACACCGATCAGGCCGCCAGGCGCTCGGCGATTTCCCGATCGCTCACGCTCGCCCGGCGGTAGATCAGCAACGTCGCCACCAGCCCGCACGCCCCGGCGAACGCCATCCACAAGCCCGGCGCGGCCTTGTTGCCGGTGGCCTCGATCAGCCAGGTCGAGACCAGCGGCGTGAAGCCGCCGAACAGCGCCGTCGCCAGGCTTAGGCCAGCGAGAACCCGGCCGTGCGCACGCTCGACCGGCATGATCTCGGTCAGCGCCACCACCATCGCGCCGTTGTAGCTGGCGTACAGGAACGACAGCCACAGCTCCACCAGCAGCATGTTCACGAAGCTCGGTGCCTGCGACCAGCCAGGCCAGCGCCGGATAGGCGGTCAGCAGGGTCAGCACCGTGAACAGCAGCAGCAGCGGCTTGCGGCCGACGCGGTCGGACAGCGCCCCCATCACCGGCAGCCAGATGAAGTTGGACAGCCCGACGCAGAACGTGACGAGCAGCGCTGTCGGTGTCGGACAGCTTCAGCACGGTCTTGCCGAAGGTCGGCGTGTAGACGGTGATCAGGTAGAACGACACCGTCGTCATCACCACCAGCATCATGCCGAGCAGCACGATCGCGCCAGTTGCTGCGACCATCGAGCGCGAAGATCTCCGCGCATCGTCGGGCCGGTGCTTGCGCGCCAGGAACTCCTCGGTCTCCTGCAGCGAGCGGCGGATGTAGAACAGGAACGGCACGATCATGCAGCCGATGAAGAACGGCACGCGCCAGCCCCAGGCGGCCGATCTCGGCCGGCGCCAGCGACGCGGTTCAGCGCGAAGCCGAGCGCCGCCGCGACCATGATGGCGACCTGCTGGCTGGCCGACTGCCAGCTCGACATAGAAGCCCTTGTGGCCCGGCGTCGCCATCTCCGACAGGTAGACCGAGACGCCGCCCAGCTCGACGCCCGCCGAGAAGCCCTGCAGCAGCCGGCCCGATCAGCACCAGCAGCGGCGCCAGCAGGCCGATCGTCGCGTAGCCGGGCACGAAGGCGATCAGCATGGTGCCGCAGCGCCATCATGCACGAGCGTCACGATCAGCCCCTTGCGGCGGCCGATCCGGTCGATATAGGCGCCGAGCAGGATCGCGCCGAGCGGCCGCATCAGGAAGCCGGCGCCGAAGGTCATGAAGGTCAGCATCAGCGAGGCGAACTCGTTGCCGGCCGGGAAGAACGCCTTGGCGATGTAGGTGGCGTAGAAGCCGAACAGGAAGAAGTCGAACATCTCCAGGAAATTGCCGCTGGTCACGCGGATCACGGTCGCCAGCTTCGACGCGTGCGCCCTGTCCATTTGTTCTGTCGTCACGTTGTTCCCCCTTCGCGCCGAACTCCAGGCCTGTGCTGCCCGTGAAACTTCGATGAACGTATACCGGGGCCGGCACCGGTCCAACTACGGGGAACGGCGGGGCTGTCGATGAGCCCACGCCCCCCATGTGCAACGCCTGGAATCAGCAGAGCCGCCCGGCGCGGCCACGGAGAGCAGATGCATCAACGCCAACTCGGAACCACCGGACCGCAGGTGTCGGCGCTCGGGCTGGGCTGCATGGGCATGTCGGGAATGTATGGTCCCGCCGACCGGGCCGAGAGCATCGCCACCATCCATGCGGCGCTGGAAGCCGGCGTCACCCTGCTCGACACCGGCGATTTCTACGGCATGGGCCATAACGAATGCTGATCGCCGAGGCGCTACGGGGCCGCAACCGCGGACCAAGCGGTCATCAGCGTCAAGTTCGGCGCGCTGCGCGATCCGGCCGGCGGCTGGGGCGGCTTCGACGGCGGCCCGGCGGCGGTGAAGAACTTCGTCGCCTACTCGCTGCAGCGGCTCGGCGTGGACCATATCGACATCTACCGCCCTGCCCGGCTCGACCCCGACGGTGCCGATCGAGGACACCATCGGCGCCGTCGCCGACCTGGTGAAGGCCGGCTATGTCCGTTACATCGGGCTGTCCGAAGTGGGCGCCGAGACCATCCGCCGCGCCGCCGCCGTGCATCCGATCTGCGATCTGCAGATCGAGTATTCGCTGCTCTCGCGTGGCATCGAGGACCGCATCCTGCCGGCCTGCCGCGAGCTAGGCATCGGCATCACCGCCTATGGCGTGCTCGCCCGTGGCCTGATCGGCGGACATTGGAACAAGTCGGACGCCGCCGGCCGCGGCGATTTCCGCGCCAGCAGCCCACGCTTCCAGCCGGGCAACATCGACCGCAACCTCGCTCTGGTGGACGCGCTGCGAACCCTCGCGGACGCCAGGGGCGTGACCGTAGCGCAGATCGCCATCGCCTGGGTGGCGGCACAGGGAGAGGACATCGTGCCCCTGGTCGGCGCCCGCCGCCGCGACCGGCTGGCCGAGGCGCTCGGCGCCCTGCCGGTGTCGCTCTCCGCCGCCGATCTCGCGGCGATCGAGCGCGCGGTGCCGAAGGGCGCCGCCGCCGGAACCCGCTACGCCGAGGCGCAGATGGCGCATCTGGACAGCGAGCGCGGCTGATCGATCGATCGCCGATCCGTCAGTCGGGCGGCTCCAGCAGCTCGATGGCGTCGCCCAGCGACATCGACCCGCCTTCGATCACCTGCGCGTGGATGCCGAGATCCGGATGGCCGTACTCGTTCATCAGCTCCCGCACCGGGTCGGCGTCGCGCTCGCCGGTATCGGGGTTCACCTCGGTCGCCGGGCAGCGCACCGTCAGCCTGGTCACAAGCAGCCGCGCCTGCCCGACCAGCAACTCGCGCCCGACCCACTCCCGCTCGCTCCAGGCCGGGGCGCCGGAGAAATAGACATTGGCGCGGAACCGCCGGCGATGCCGCCGGGAGCCCACGCGGCGTTCCAGATCGGCGATGCTGGCGTGGTTCATCAGGCTGACCACCGGTTCGCGCTGGTCGCCGAACACATGCCCCGGAACGTGAAGCAGTTGCGGCGTGCCGCGCGCCTCCTCGCCCAGCCAGGCGGTCAGCCAGGCGGCGATGCGCTCCCGGCCCGCCGGATCCAGCGCGTTCGCCTCGATCCGGCTGCCATCGGGCGCGGCGATCGTCATCTGGCCGCGGCGCGGATCGAAGCTCGATTTCAGCAGGGCGATCCGCGCATTGGCGCGCAGGCACATGAAGTTGGTCTTGGGCAGCCAGGCCGGCGCCGCAGGATCGAATTTGGCATCCCCCTGGGCCAGGGCGAACGCGCGGTCCCACGGCAGGGCATGGCCCGCCTCGACCCGCACCTCCTCCAGCGCCTCGGCCGTCAGGCCCTTGATGGGATAGCGGTAGATGCGGTCGATCTGCATGCTGCGGGGCCGTCTCGATGTGCCGGGATCTTGAGTTGATCCGGATCATTCCCCATGTCCGGAAGCGAGACCAGTCTTTCTGTCGCCTCCCGAGGGGCGGAACAAGGTCGTCGCCTGCATAGGGACAATGAAAACATGGAAATCGAAAAATTCACCGAGCGGTCGCGGGGCTTTATCCAGGCCGCACAGACAATCGCCATTCGCGAGTTTCACCAGCAGCTGACCCCGGAGCACCTGCTCAAGGCGCTGCTGGACGACGAAGAGGGTGCCGCATCCGGCCTGATCAAGGCCGCCGGCGGCGACGACAAGCTCGCCCGCCTGGCCGTCGAGCAGGAAATCGCCAAGCTGCCCAAGGTGCAGGGCGGCGGCGCCGGGCAGCCGCAGATCACCCCGACCTTGGTGCGCGTGCTCGACGCGGCGCAGCAGGCGGCCCAGAAGGCCGGCGACGAATACGTCGCCCAGGACCGGCTGCTGATTGCCCTCGCCGCCGGCGAAGGCGGAGCCGCCAAGGCCCTGCGCGCCGCGGGGGTGACGCCCCAGGCCCTGGAGAAGGCCGTCGCCGACATCCGCAAGGGCCGCAAGGTCACCAGCGAAAACGCCGAGGCCGGCTTCGACGCGCTGAAGAAATACGCCCGCGACGTCACCGCTCTGGCCCGCGAGGGCAAGCTCGATCCGGTGATCGGCCGCGACGAGGAAATCCGCCGCACCATCCAGGTGCTGGCCCGCCGCACCAAGAACAACCCGGTGCTGATCGGCGAGCCGGGCGTCGGCAAGACCGCGATCGTCGAAGGCCTGGCGATCCGCATCGTCAACGGCGACGTGCCGGAAGCGCTGAAGGGCAAGCGCCTCATGGCGCTCGACCTCGGCGCCATGGTCGCCGGCGCCAAATACCGCGGCGAGTTCGAGGAACGGCTGAAGGCGGTGCTGAAGGAGATCGAGTCCGCGAACGGCGAGATCGTCCTGTTCATCGACGAGATGCACACCCTGGTCGGCGCCGGCAAGGCCGACGGCGCGATGGATGCGTCCAACCTGCTGAAGCCGGAACTCGCCCGCGGCGCGCTGCACTGCGTCGGCGCCACCACGCTCGACGAATACCGCAAGCATGTCGAGAAGGACGCGGCTTTGGCGCGGCGCTTCCAGCCGGTCTTCGTCGGCGAGCCGAGCGTCGAGGACACCATCAGCATCCTGCGCGGCATCAAGGAGAAATACGAACTCCACCACGGCGTGCGCATCACCGACGGTGCGCTGGTGGCGGCGGCGACGCTGTCCAACCGCTACATCACCGACCGCTTCCTGCCCGACAAGGCGATCGACCTGATGGACGAGGCCGGCAGCCGCCTGCGCATGCAGGTCGACAGCAAGCCGGAAGAACTCGACGAACTCGACCGCCGCGTCATGCAGCTTCAGCATCGAGCGCGAGGCGCTGAAGCGCGAGCAGGATTCCGCCTCGCGCGATCGGCTGGAAAAACTGGAGCAGGAACTGGCCGGATTGCAGGAGAAATCCGATGCGATGACGGCCACCTGGAAGGCCGAAAAAGAAAAGCTGATGGACAGCCAGAAGCTGAAGGAGCGGCTGGACGAGGCCCGCAGCGAGGAGGAGGTCGCACAGCGCCGCGGCGACCTGCAGCGGGCGGCCGAACTGCGCTACAGCGTGATCCCCGAGATCGAGAAGAAGCTCGCGTCCAACGAGGACAACGGCGGCAACCTCGTCAACGAGGCGGTTACCGAGGTGCAGATCGCCTCCGTGGTCTCGCGCTGGACCGGCGTGCCGGTGGACCGGATGCTTGAAGGCGAGCGCTCCAAGCTGATGCGCATGGAGGACGAACTGCGCCGCCGCGTGGTGGGGCAGGAGGATGCGCTGCGAGCCGTGGCCGCCGCCGTCAGGCGGGCGCGTGCGGGCCTGCAGGACCCCAACCGCCCGATCGGCAGCTTCCTGTTCCTCGGCCCCACCGGCGTCGGCAAGACCGAGCTGACCAAGGCGCTGGCCGCGTTCCTGTTCGACGACGACCGGGCGATGGTCCGCATCGACATGAGCGAGTTCATGGAGAAGCACTCGGTCTCCCGCCTGATCGGCGCGCCCCCGGGCTATGTCGGCTACGACGAGGGCGGCGTGCTCACCGAGGCGGTGCGGCGGCGCCCCTATCAGGTGATCCTGTTCGACGAGGTCGAGAAGGCCCACGAGGACGTCTTCAACGTCCTGCTGCAGGTGCTCGACGACGGGCGCCTGACCGACGGACAGGGGCGGACGGTGGACTTCAAGAACACCATCATCGTGCTCACCAGCAACCTCGGCAGCGACATCCTGGCCGCCCAGCCGGACGGGGCGGACCTGGCCTTGGCATACAAGGACGTCATGGCGGTGGTGCGCCGCGCACTTCCGTCCGGAATTCCTCAACCGTCTGGACGAGATCGTGCTGTTCCGCCGGCTGCAGCGCTCCGACATGGCGGCGATCGTGGACATCCAGCTGGCCCATCTCAGGGCGTTGCTGGCCGACCGCAAGATCAGCATCGAGCTCGACCCGTCGGCGATGGATTGGCTTGCGGCCGAAGGCTACGACCCGGTGTACGGCGCCCGGCCATTGAAGCGGGTGATCCAGCGCAGCCTGCAGAACACGCTGGCCAACCTGATCCTCGAAGGCTCGGTGCATGAGGGCGAGACGGTGCATGTCTCGGCCGGCAAGGATGGCCTGGTGATCAACGGACAGCTCGCCCAGGCGGCATAACCCGCCGGCACGCCTCCATTCTTTTCGCAATGGGGGCGTGCCGGTGCGCCCGGTGCCGACATGCAGAATGCGCATGGCGATGTGGTTGACAGCCGCTCGCAAATTTGAGGCTGGCGAAAAACCGAGGCTCCATCAGCGAAGTTCGCGTCACAGCATGATCGGTCAGGGCCGTTGCCGTAGTCGAAATTGCTGCAAAAGCTTCGTTGACACTGAATTGTCGCAAGCGTAGAACCCCGCCTCCCGACGAGGGCATCTGCTCTCCGCCGGACCCCGGAAACGGGTT
>CAWFVP010000007.1:0-215153 GCA_963819305.1 uncultured Alphaproteobacteria bacterium | reverse complement strand
GAGATCGACCAGCACCGGCACCTCCAGCCCCAGCCGGTCGAACTCCTCGAGGTCGACCGGGATGCCCAGCCGCCCGGCGATGGCGGTGAAATGGATGACCGCGTTGGTCGATCCGCCGATCGCCTGCAGCACGGTGAAGGCGTTGCGGAAGGCGGCCTTGGTCATGATCCTGCGCGGCGTCAGGCCGTCCTTCGCCAGCCGCACGGCGGCGGCGCCGGAGGCTTCGGCGGCGCGGATGCGGTCGGCATGGGTGGCCGGGATGCTGGCGGCGCCGGGCAGGGTCATGCCCAGCGCCTCGGTCATGCAGGCGACGGTGCTGGCGGTGCCCATCACCATGCAGGTGCCCTTGGTGGGCGCGAGCCGGCCGCTGACCTCCTCGATCTCCGCCTCGGTCATTTCGCCGGCGCGATGCTGCGCCCACAGCCGGCGGCAATCGGTGCAGGCGCCCAGCACCTCGCCCTTGTAGTGGCCGACCAGCATTGGCCCGGTCGGCAGCACGATGGCCGGGATGTCGGCGCTGGCCGCGCCCATCAGCTGCGCCGGCAGGGTCTTGTCGCAGCCGCCGATCAGCACGACCGCGTCCATCGGCTGGGCGCGGATCATCTCCTCGGTGTCCAGCGCCATCAGGTTGCGCAGGAACATGCTGGTGGGGAAGGCGAAGCTTTCGTGGATGCTGATGGTGGGAAACGCCATCGGCAGGCCGCCCGCCAGCATCACGCCGCGCCTGTGCCGCCGCGATCAGGTCCGGCACGTTGCCGTGGCACGGGTTGAAGTCCGAATAGGTGTCGGTGATGCCCGACGATCGGCCGGTCCAGCGCGTCGTCGGAATAACCCATCGCCTTGATGAAGGCCCGCCGCAGGAACATCGAGAACCCGGCGTCGCCATAGCTGGTGAGGCCCTTGCGCAAGCCGCTGGTCATGGTCTCGAAGTCCTCCGAACGTGAAGATGCCGCACGAGACTAGACGCTATGTGTTGCATCGCCCAGGCGGCCTGGTCGCCGATTTCGTCGCAACCACCGCGGCCCGGCGCTGTTACGAAACCGGTTGGCGGGATGGAGCGAAGATGCGGTCGGCGCGCCGGACGGATGACGGGAAGGTGGCGTTCGAGATCACCGAATCCAGGAGCATTCCGGCCGAAAGCTGGGTGCTCGGGATGCTGGCCATGCTGCCGTTTCCGGTTGCAGCTATCCTGGCCTGGGTGCTGGACGATATTGCGGCGCAGCAGGCGGTGGCATTCTGCCTGACATGGGGCGGCGCGATCCTCGCTTTGCTGGCCGGGGTCCGCCGTGGCCTCAGCCTCCGGACCCCGGACGGCCCCGACACCGCACAGCTTGCCACCATGCTGTGGCTGTTCCTGCTGGCATTCGGCTCCATGATCTCCCCCTGGAGGCTCGCCGCGGTCGAGTTGCTGGCGGTCGGCTTCACCAGCGTCGCCGTGCTCGATCCGGTGGCGGTGAAATACCGCGAGGTGCCGCCGTTCTTCGCCCGGCTGCGGCCGCTGCAGATGATGGTGCCGATCCTGAGCCTGGCCGCAGTCGGAGCGCGCCTGCTGCTGCGAAGCTGAAATCCTCATGCAAAGCAAAGGTCGAGAACCATGCGCCTGAACTATCTGCCGCCCGACAAGCTGAGCCCCGAGCAGCGTCCGCTGTACGAGGACATGCGCGCCGGCATCGAAAAGAACTTCAAGGGGTTCGCCACCATCCGTGAGGACGGCGCCTTGATGGGGCCGTGGAATCCCTGGCTGCACCAGCCGGGGATCGGCGGACCGGTCTGGGCGCTGACGAAGGCGCTGTCGGAAAACCCCTCGCTGCCACGCCCGGTGCGGGAGGTGGCGATCCTGGTGACCGGCGCGCATTTTCGCGCTGCCTATGAACTCTACGCGCATGTCATCGCCGCCGAGAGCCGCGGCCTCGACGACGAGAAACTGGCGACCATCGTGGCCGGGCAGCGGCCGGCCAACCTCGCCCGCGACGAGGGCGTCGCCTACGACGTCGCGGCCTCGCTGGTCGGCGGCGGCGTGCTGCCGGATCTCACCTATCGCGCCGCCGTCGCCGCCTTCGGGCAACGCGGGGCGTCCGAACTGATCCAGCTGATCGGCCTCTATTGCCTGGTCTCGGTCACCCTGAACGGCTTCGACTTACCGGTCCCGGAGGCCGATTCCTGACGGGATCGCGGCCGCTCAGGCCCGCCAGCGCGACATCCGCGTTTCGCCGCGCGACAGCAACTCGGTGAGCACCACGCTGCAGATCACCAGCGCGGCGATGGCGGCGTACGAGCCCGTGGCGTTGAAATTGCCGGAATTGTATTCGATCAGGAAGCCGAGGCCGCGGTTCGATGCGATCAGCTCGGCCAGCAGCGTGTTGGTGAAGGCGT
Organism: uncultured Alphaproteobacteria bacterium; assembly: GCA_963819305.1. GTDB lineage: Bacteria > Pseudomonadota > Alphaproteobacteria > Acetobacterales > Acetobacteraceae > CAVTKE01. Next base: position 212,780 of record CAWFVP010000007.1, on the reverse strand, counting down.
AGCGCACGGCGATCCGCATGCCGGTGAAGATCCACGGCAGCGCCGCGGGGATCAGCAGCTTGCGCACGATCTCGATCCGGCTGGCGCCCATCAGCTCGAACGACTGCACCATGTCGCGGTCCACGTTGCGCACGCCGTCGATGGTGGCGGTCAGGATCAGGAAGAACACCGTGATCCCGACCAGGGCCACCTTCGAGCTGTTGTCGACGCCAAGCACGATGATGAACAACGGCGCCAGGGCGATCTTCGGCACCGCGTAGACTGCCGCCAGGTACGGCGACAGCACCCGGTGCGCCTGCGGGTAATGGCCCAGCAGGAAGCCGGCCACGACGCCGAAGACGCAGCCCAGCGCGTAGCCTTCCGCCATCACCAGCAATGTCGCCTGCAGGTGGAACCACAATGTCCCGTCCAGCACCCAGCCCCACAGCGATTGGGAAATCGCGGCCGGGCTGCTGAGCCAGAAGCGGGTGGCGCGGCCGACCGGCGCGTATTGCCAGAACAGCAGCAGCGCCGTCACCAGCAGCAGGCGCGCCACGATCCGGCCGGCGGGCGTTGCAACCAGCCGCATCAGGCGGCGGCCCCCGCGATCACGTCGTCCTTCAATTCGTCCCAGAGCCGTTCGTTTAGTTGGGCGAACTCCGGCGTGAAGCGGATCTTGAACACGTCGCGCGGCCGCGGCAGGGCGATTTCATGCACCGAACGGACGCGGCCCGGCCGGCCGCTGAACACGACGATGCGGTCGGCCAGCGTGATCGCCTCGGCGAGGTCGTGGGTGACGAACAGCACGGTCATGCGGCGGTGCCGCGTCAGGCGCTGCAACTGGTCCAGCATCACCAGCTTCAGCTGCGCGTCGAGCGCGCCGAACGGCTCGTCCATCAGCAGCGTTTCCGGCTCGTAGATCAGCGTCCGCGCCAGTGCGGCGCGCTTGCGCATGCCGCCGGACAACTCGGCGGGGAAATGCTTCTCGAAGCCGCGCAGGCCGACCAGGTCGATCATCTGCGCCACCCGGTCGGCGACTTCGGACTTCGCGGTCGGCGCGGCATTTCAGTTCCAGGGCGACGCGGATGTTGTCGGCGGTGTTGCGCCAGGGCAGCAGCGTGTCCTTCTGCGTCATGTAGCCGACGCGCCGGTTGGGACCGCTGACCGGGGCCGCATCGTACAGCACGCGGCCGCGGCTCGCGGGCATCAGGCCGGCGACCATGTTGAGGATGGTCGACTTGCCGCAGCCGCTGGGTCCCACCAGGGCGACGAACTCCTCCGCGCGCACCGCGAGGTCGGTCGGGGTCAGCGCCTCGGTGGCGCTGCCGCGGGTGTTGAAGGTCTTGCCGGCGCCGTCGAGGCGGATCTTGTCAGTCATTCGGCTGCCGCCACCGCAGCAGGTGGCTTTCCATGCGCGACGATGCCTCGGCCAGCAGCAATCCGATGCATCATCAGGATGAACAGCACCGCATAAAGCGCCGTCATGTCGAACTGCTCGCCGGCCTGGCTGAGCAGGAAGCCGAGGCCGGCGCGGGTGGCGAGCAGTTCGCCGGTGATGGTCGCCACCAGCGCGTAGGGCAGGGCGATCTTCAGGCCGCCGATGATCCAGACCGTGGCGGCGGGCAGCACCACCTTGCGGAAGATCTCGCCGCGCGACGCACCCATCAGCGCCAGGGCGTCGACCTGGTCCTGGTCGATCCGCTGGGCGCCGGCGAAGCGTGTTGAAGAACAGCAGGAAGAACGTCACCAGCGCCACCAGCACGATTTTCGGCAGCACGCCGAGGCCGAGGAACATGATGAACAGCGGCGCCAGCGCGACCAGCGGAACGCTGTAGAACCCAACGATCACCGGCCGCAGCACCGCGGCGCAGACCGGCGCGCGCCCGAGTGCGAGGCCCGGCGACGATGCCGAGCGACGACACCGATCGCCAAGCCCAGCACCAGTTCGATCAGCGTGGTGCCGAGATGCACGTAGATGCTGCCCGAGAACCAGGCAGCGAGGCGGCCTGCCACCAGGCTGGGCCGGCTGACGAATTTGCCGCCGCCGTTGCGGCCGACCAATTCCCAGCCGCCGAGCAGCAGCAGGCCCAAAGCCACCTGCCAGGCGAGGATGGCGCGTGAGGTCAAGTGCGGCCCATCGATTTCATCACCTCGGCGGCGATGCTGGGGTCGAACACGTCGGACAGCTTGGCGGATACCGGGGCGCCCTTGCTGATCCGCATGAAGGCGACGACGTTCTGCACCTGGGCGTCGGTCACCATCGGGTCGGTCGGCACGCCGCGGCGATACTTCAGCGAAGGCGGCGTCATAGGTCGGCTCGTCCGACATCGGGGAAATAGTGGCGCACCAGGCTGGCCGGCTTCCGCCGGATGGTCGCGCACCAGGTCCATCGCCTTGATCCAGCAGCGCACCATCGCCAGCAGCAGCGGCCGCTTGGCGGCGATGGTCTCCGGGCTGGTCGACAGGATGATGTACGGCACGTTGGCGGCTTCCGGCACGTCGCCGTCGAGCGGCTCCAGCACGATGCGGCCGAGCTTGCGGCTGACCGCCAGTTCGGGGATCGGCGTGGTGAAGCAGAAGCCGTCGGTGGCGCCGCGCTCGAGGGCGGCGAGCATGCCCTCGGCGTTGACCAGCGGCTGGATGGTGATGTCGCGGTCGGGATCCATGCCGCGCTTGTTCAGCAGGGCCCGCACCATGTCGTCGGTGCCGGAACCCGGCGTGGTGATGCCGATCCGCAGGCCCTTCAGGCGATGGACCTTTTCATCCGTCGACATGCCGTCGGGATGATGCCGGAGCGGGCGATCGCGTCGTTCGACAGCAGCAACGACATCGGCAGGATGTTGTAGCCGGTGCAGATGGCGATGATGTTGCCGGCGTGCTGGCTGCGCCTGCACCACGAGTTGCAAGCCCGAGCGGCCCGACATCGGCACTGCCGCCCATGATCGCCGCGATCTGGCGCGGGCCGGAGGAGACATTGACCTCATCGCAGTTCAAGGCCCTCGGCGGCGTAATATCCGCCGGCCTGGGCGACGTAGTGCAGGGTGAAGTAGAACGCCCCGGCCCCCATGGCGAAGTTCACCTTCTGCTTCGCCTGCGCGATCGCCGGCGCCGCGAGGCCGGAGGCCAGCAGCATCGCGGCGGTTCGGCGCGTGAGCTTGATCGACATTTCTTGTTTCCCCCGGGACCGGCGTTCAGCTTTGTTGCGGATTTAGTGTGGCGCCGGTGAGTTCGACGCCGGCTCGACGCCGGCGCTCCATCGGCCTGATGACGGTGGTCACGTCATCGCTTTCGGACCCCTGGGCGGCCGCCTCGCGATAGGCCCGCAGCGCCGCCGCGGCCAGATGCGCCGACGCGCCAAGCTGGGCTGCATCGTCCAGGAACAGTTGCAGGTCTTTGCTGACGACGTGCAACGAGCCGCCGTAATCAAATCGGCGGGGCAGCACGTGGTCGGGGATCTTGGTCAGGGTCGCGCTGTTCTGGCCGCTGCCGCTGTTCAGCACCTGCAGCATCGCCTCCGCCGGAATGCCGGCCCTGGCGCCGACCAGCATCGCTTCCGACGCGATGGCGAGATTGGTGAGCGAGACTGCGTTGTTGACGAGCTTCATGGTCTGTGCGGCGCCGGGTTGGATGCCTAGATAGACGATGTCGGCGGCGTAGCTGCGCATCAATCCCTCGGCGGCCGCGAACGCCGCTGCGCTGCCGGAGGCCATCGCGGTCAGCGTGCCGGTGCGCGCCCGCGGCGGACCGCCGGTGATCGGGGCGTCCAGCAGGTCGACGCCGCGTCGGGCGAGGGCGGCAGCGAGTTCGCGAACCAGGGCGCCGCCGCTGGTGCCCAGATGCACGTAGGTGCGCAACCGCCCGCCCTCGATCAAGCCATCCGCCCCGAGCACGGCGGCGCGGTAGTCTCCGGGGTCGGTCAGGCAGCCGAACACGATGTCGCAGCCGCGCGCCAGTTCCGCGGCCGATGCGGCGATCTCGGCAAACCCCGTGCAGGCTTCGGCGCGCCTGTCGAACACCTGCAGCCTGCCAGCCGCCGCCATCCGTTCCGCCATCGGCCGGCCCATGGCGCCAAGGCCGAGAAAGCCGGCGACGACGGGCGCCGCCATGCGCTCGCTCAGGCCAAGGCCTTCGGCTTGCGGCTGACGCAGGTCTTTTCCTCGGGCTTGAAGTAATGCCGCTCCTCGGCGTAGTGGCCGCCGACGACGGTGAGCGAGTAGGTGCCGTCTTCCAGCGCGGTGAAGCCGTGGATCTCCGCCGGCTGGGCGACCAGTGAGATGTCGCCGGCGCCGAGCACGCGGTCGTCGATCACCGACAGGTCGGCGTAGCCAGGGACGGAGCCGTCGTCGTGGCGTTCATAGACGGTGTGTTCCACCCGCCCGCGATAGATGGCGAGCGCCTCCCAGACGCCGTGGTCGTGCGGCGGGATCTTCTTGCCCTTGGGAAACTCGTCCAGGGTCATGATCAGCTGGCCGTCGTAGTACAGGTATTTGGAATTATCGATGTGATTGCCTTCGCGCTTGACGCCGAGCTTGAGCAGGTCCGGCTGCGCCAGCACCTTGGCCAGCGGCGCCTTCATGCCTTCCAGCAGCGCCGGGCCATTCTGGCCATGCTGTTTGATCAGATCGATGATCTTCATGGCGCAGTCGCGTATCAGCAATTCGCTGTTCGATCCGGACATTGTTGTTCGCTCCCCTTCGGTTTTCTCGAAATCGTCAGTAGTCGATGCCGCGCAGGGCGCCCCCGTCCACGGTGATCGACTGTCCGGTCATCGCACCCGAAATCCGCGACGCAAGCAACAGCACGATCGGGCAGATATCCTCGGGCTCCACCATGCGGCCGATCGGGAACTGCGCCGCGATCAGCTTTTCGGTCTCGGCCTCGCTGATGCCCAGCACCGCGGCACGGCGGGTAACCCGATCGGGATGGCGGCCGGTGCGGGTCAGATGCGGGTGGACGATGTTGACCAGGATCTGCTCGTGCGCGACTTCCTCCGCCAGGTGCTTGACGAAGTTGGCGAGTGCCGAGTTGCCCAGGCCCTGCGGCAGGCCGGAACCGCTGGACGGCATGTCGCCCGGGCGGAACACGCTGCGCGCCGCGGTGCCGCCGATGCAGACGATGCGGCCGCCACCGTTTGCGCGCAAATGCGGGACGGCCGCGCGGGCGCAGCGGATCGCCACCATGGTCTTGCCCATGAAGCGTTCCAGCAACTGCGCGTCGGTGGCGTCCTCCAGCGATTTCGGCGTGCGGTCGACGCTGGTGGAAGCATTGTTCACCAGCACGTCCAGCCGGCCATAGGCGCGGGCAGTTTCATCCACCACGCGGCGGCACTGGTCGGGATCGGTGAGGTCGGCGGCGATCGCCAGGCACTCGGCGCCGGCGTCACGCAAGCCGCGGGCGGCGTGCTCCAGGCGTTCCGGATTGCGGGCGCAGATGGCGATGCGCGCGCCTTCGGCCGCGAAGGCGCGGGCCAGCGCCAGGCCGATCCCCTGGCTCGCGCCCGTCACGATCACCGCGGCGCCGGTCAGCTCGAGATTCATGCAGTCACGTCCTGGACGTTTCGATCAGAGTAGGAACGGACCGCGGCATCGTCAAATCACCCGGCCTAGCGCACCACGAAGAAGCGGATCACCACGCAGGCGGGCTGGCGTTCGCCGGTGGCGACGAAGATGTGGCGGGCAAGCCAGCCATGCGGACCGGCGGGCGCTTCGAACACCGGGGCCGCGCGGAAATAGATCAGCGTCGGATCGACCATTTCGCCGGCCGCTAGTCTCGCGAGGATTTCGGGCGGCCCGTGGCGCAGGCCGTGATTGACCACGCCGATGAAGATGCCGTCATCGGCCTGCAGGGTGTAGCGCGCGGTGAGATCGGCCAGCCCGTCGGCGTGCACGACCTGCCAGTCGGCGCCGCCGGGAATGACCTTCCCGCTCAGCAGCGGCCCATCGACCTCGCCGCCGGTGATCGGGATTATTCTGCGGCGTCCGCCGGGGATGGCGCCGGCATCGATCGGCGTGGCGACCGTGACCCGGGCGGTGAAGGCGTATTCCAGTGCCGGCGGCGTTTCCATGCCGGCAGGATGCGGCCGGGCAGGGGGCGCGGCAAGGCTTGACTCCGGTTTCCCCGGATAGGTATGTCTCATAACAATAATGCTGGATAAGCTGGGGAAGCGATGCCGCCCGATCTGCCGGACACCCTGACCTGCACGATCGACGGCGAGGTCGCTATCATCCGGCTGTCGCGGCCCGACAAGCGCAATGCGCTCGACGACATTACCGTCCGCGGCCTCGGCCGGTTCTTCGCCGATCCGCCGGCCGGTGTGCGCGCGGCGGTGCTGCACGGGGAGGGCGCGCATTTCTCCGCCGGCCTCGATCTGTCCTCGCTCACCGACCGCGACACGGAAGCCGGCATCGGCCATTCGCGGGCCTGGCACCGGGCGTTCGAACACATCGAATTCGGCGACCTGCCGGTGGTCGCGGCACTGCACGGCGCGGTCGTCGGCGGCGGCCTGGAACTTGCGGCGAGCGCCCATATCCGCGTCGCCGAACGCGGCGCGTTCTTCGCGTTGCCGGAAGGCAGCCGCGGCATCTATGTCGGCGGCGGCGCCTCGGTGCGGCTGGCGCGGCTGATCGGCGTGCACCGGATGATGGACATGATGCTGACCGGTCGCACCTACGGCGCCGAGGAAGGCGTTGCCCTCGGGTTCGCGCAGTATCTTGTGGAACCCGGCGAGGGCCTGGCGAAGGCGGTTGCCCTGGCGAAGCGCACCGCCGAGAACGCGCCGTTGACCAATTTCGCAATCCTGCAGGCGCTGCCTCGGATCGCCGCCGCCGATCCGCAGGCCGGATTGCTGATGGAGAGCCTGATGGCCGCGATCGCCCAAGGCTCGGACGAGGCGAAATCCCGGTTGCGCGATTTCCTCGAAGGGCGCGCGGCGAAAGTCAGCCACGGATGACCGCATCCCGGCCGGTGGCGCTCGGCGCCCTCGATGCGAGCTTCGACCACCATCCCGACGGCAGCACGCTGGTGCGCGCCACTGCCCCGCTGGGTGACTACCCGCGCTGCCTGACGGAGCGGCTGGAACATTGGGCAAGGGTCGCCCCCGACCGCGTCTTCCTGGCCCGCCGCGACCATGGCGGCCCGTGGCGGCAGGTCACGTTCGCCGAGGCCTGGCAGCAGGTTCGGGCTTTGGCCGGCGCCTTGCTGGAGCGCGGCCTGTCGGGCGAGCGGCCGGTGGCGATTCTGTCCGGCAACAGCATCGAGCATGGCTTGCTGGCGCTGGCGGCGATGCATGTCGGCATTCCGTTCACGCCGATCTCGGTGGCGTATTCAACGGTCTCCACCGACTACGGCAAGCTGCGCCACATTTTCGAAAACACCACGCCGGGCCTCGTGTTTGCCGACAATGGCACGCAGTTCGCCCGCGCGATCCGCGCGGTGGTGCCGGACGAAACCGAGGTGGTGGTTGTCGAAGATCCGGTGGCGGACCGGCCGATGACTTTGTGGCAAGACCTTCTCGCCACGGCGCCATCCGGCGTCGAAGCGGCGGCGGCGAAAGTCGGCCCGGACACAGTGGCGAAGATCCTGTTCACATCCGGCTCGACCGGCACGCCCAAGGGCGTGATCAACACCCAACGCATGCTCTGCGCCAACCAGCAGCAAATCCTGCACGCCTTCCCGTTCCTGGCCGAGGAGCCCCAGGTACTGGTGGATTGGACGCCGTGGAACCACACCTTCGGCGGCAACCACGATTTCGGGCTGATCGTCTACAATGGCGGTACGCTCTACATCGATGACGGCAAGCCGGTGCCGGGCCTAGTCGAGGAGAGCGTGCGCAACCTGCGCGAGATCTCCCCGACCTTCTACCTGAACGTGCCGAAGGGCTACGAGGAGGTGATCGGCTATCTCAAGCGCGAACCGGAGTTACGGCGGAAGTTCTTCGCTCGGGTGAAGCTGCTGTTCTACGCCGGCGCCGGCCTTGCCCAGCATGTCTGGGACGATCTGGAAACGATGGCGATGGAGACGGTCGGCGAGCGCGTCACCATTTTGTCGGGGCTGGGCTCCACCGAGACGGCGCCGTTCTGCATCATCTGGAACCAGCATGCGCGTTCCGGCGTCGTCGGCCTCCCGGCGCGCGGGGTGGAGCTGAAGCTGCTGCCCAACGCCGGCAAGTTGGAGGCGCGGGTGCGCGGCCCCAACATCACCCCCGGGTATTGGCGCCGGCCGGACCTCACCGCGGATGCCTTCGATGAAGAAGGCTTCTACAAACTCGGCGATGCGCTCTCCTGGATCGACCGGGAAAAGCCCGAGCAGGGGCTGCGTTTCGACGGGCGCATCAGCGAGGACTTCAAGCTCTCCACCGGCACCTGGGTCAGCGTCGGGCCGTTGCGCAACCGGCTGATCGCCGCATTGTCGCCGTATCTGCGTGACGTGGTGATCGCCGGGATCGACCGTGACTACATCGCCGTGCTGCTGCTACCCGATCCGGGCGCCTGTGCGGCGCTGTGCGGGGGCAGCACCGAATGGGCGAAAGATGCCCGGGTTCACGAGGCTTTCGCCGATGCCCTTCGTGACCTGGCGGCCACCGCCACCGGCAGTTCGATGCGCGTGCGTCGCGCCTGCCTGCTGCATGGGCCGCTCAGCATCGACGCCGGTGAGGTCACCGACAAAGGCAGCCTGAACCAGCGCGCAGTGCTGCGGCAACGCGCGTCCTTGGTCGAGGACCTCTACGCCGAACCGAAGCTGCCGCACATCATATCGATCGAGGACTGACGCCATGAACGTCGCAGGATTGTCGGCAATCGTCACCGGCGGCGCCTCCGGCCTCGGCGGCGCGACCGCGGCGGCACTTGCCGGTCTTGGTGCGAAGGTCACGGTGGTCGACCTCAACGAGGGCGCGGCGCACGCCATGGCGAAGCGCATCGGCGGGCTGGCCGTTGTCGCCGACGTGGCCGACTCCGCGGCTGGGGAAAGCGTGTTCGCGCAGGCCCGCGCCGCGCATGGGCCGGTGCGGGTGCTGGTCAACTGCGCCGGCATCGGCAACGCGGGCCGTATCGTCGGGCGCGACGGGCCGCTGGCGCTCGCGGCCTATGAGCGGGTGATCCGCGTCAACCTGATCGGCAGCTTCAACATGCTGCGGCTGGCCGCGCACGAGATGAGCACGGCCGATGCGCTGGAAGACGGCGAGCGGGGCGTGATCATCAACACCGCCTCGATCGCCGCCTATGACGGGCAGATCGGGCAGGCGGCCTATGCCTCCTCCAAGGCCGGCATCGTCGGGCTGACATTGCCGGCGGCGCGCGAATTCTCCCGCTTCGGGGTGCGGGTGATGACGATCGCGCCGGGCCTGTTCGAGACGCCGATGATGGCGACCCTGCCGCCCGAAATTCAGAAGAGCCTGGGCGCATCGGTGCCGTTCCCGTCGCGGCTGGGCACGCCGGACGAATACGCGGCGCTGGCGCTGCACATCATCGCCAACCACATGCTGAACGGCGAGACCATCCGGCTGGACGGCGCGCTGCGCATGGCGCCGCGGTGACGGCATTCGTCAGCCACCGCCGCGTCATCATCGAGTGGGGCGACTGCGATGCCGCGGGGATCGTGTTCTATCCACGGTATTTCGCGATGTTCGACTGGTCGACGTCGACGCATGTTCGTGAACGCGCTCGGCATGCGAAAGCCGGACATCCTGCGCCATTACGGCATCGCCGGCATCCCGATGGTCGATACGCGGGCGAAGTTCATCGTGCCCAGCAGCTTCGACGACGAGGTGATCTTCGAGAGCCGGGTAGAGAAGTTCGGCCGCAGCAGCTTCGACGTCTATCACCGCATGCTGAAGGGCGAGGTCCTCGCGGCGGAATGCTGGGAGACGCGGGTGTGGGCGGGCCGGCATCCGGACGACCCCGCGCGCATGCAAGGCGTGCCGATACCGGCCGATGTCATCGCGAGGCTGCGGCCGTGAGGCGCTCAGGCCGGATCGAAGGCGCGGTCGGCCAGGCGGTGCAGCAGGCCCAGCAGCTGCCCCTTTCCGGCCGCGCCGATCCGCGCCACGCAGCGCGCCTCGTGCGCCGCCACCAGCTTTTCCAGCCGCAGCATCGCGGCCTGCCCGGCATCGGTCAGGAACAGGCCCTTGGCGCGTCGGTCGCCAGCGATCGGTCGGCGCTCGGCAAATCCGCGCCGCTCCAGCTCATCGAACAGCGGCACGAAATTGGTGGTTTTGATGCCCAGCGCCGCACTCACATGGGTCTGACGCAGGCCCGGATTGCGCTTCAGGACCTGCAGCACCGAGAACTGCGCCGTGCGGATGTCCTCGCCGGCCATGCTGCGATGGAAATCCTCGAACACCGCAACCTGGGCGCGCCGCAGCGCATAGCCGATCAGGTCGGGCAACGGCCCCAGATCGACCTCGATGTTGGGCGGCGGGTCTTCGGTGACTTGGTTCTGCGACATGATAATCATCATGCATAACATTCCTTTGCCCGTCGGCAAAAGGTAATCCGCACAGATCCACCGGCGTTGGGAGGCGCTGATCCACATGAAACATTACCTGCTTGCCTTGCTGCTGGCGCTGGCCCCGCCGGCCTTCGCCCAGGCGCCGAAGTCGATCCGGCTCGGCGTGCTGAACGACATGTCCGGCGTCTATGCCGATTACCAGGGCGTCGGCTCGGTGGTGGCGGCCCAGATGGCGGTCGACGAGGCCGGCGGCAAGCTGAACGGCGTGCCCATCGAGGTGGTCTCCGCCGACCACCAGAATCAGCCCGACGTCGGCGCCACCATCGCGCGGAAATGGTTCGACCTGGACGGCGTGGATGTGGTGCTGGACGTGCCGAACTCGGCGGTGGCGTTCGCCGTGGCGCAGATCGCGCGTGACAAGAACAAGGTGTTCATCGGCTCGGGCGCCGGCAGCGCCGAACTGACTGGCTCACGCTGCTCGCCCAACACGGTGCACTGGACCTACGACACCTGGGAACTGGGCCACGCGCTGGGCCGCGCGGTGATGGCGCGCGGCGGCAAGAAATGGTTCTTCGTCACCGCCGACTACGCCTTCGGCTACGACCTCGAGGGCCAGGCGGCGGACGCGGTGAAATCAGGCGGCGGCACCGTCGTCGGCTCGGTTCGGCACCCGCTGGGCACGTCGGATTTCTCCTCCTACCTGCTGCAGCGCGCAATCCAGCGGCGCCGACGTCCTGGCGCTGGCCAATGCCGGCGGCGACACCACCACGGCGATCAAGCAGGCCAACGAATTCGGCCTGACCAAGAAGATGACCGTGGTCGGCCCGATCGTGAACATCAACGTCATCGCCGGCACTGGCCTGAAGGACTCCGCCGGCGTGCTGGCGCTCACCCCGTTCTACTGGGACTTGAACGACGCCACCCGCAGCTTCGCCAAGCGCTTCGCCGAGAAGCATCCGCGCCACATCATGCCGAACGACATGCAGGCCGGCGTCTACGCCGCCGTGCTGCATTACCTGAAGGCGGTGCAGCAGGTCGGCAGCGCCGCCGACGGCCGTGCCGTGGTGGCGGCGATGAAGCAGCATCCCGACCGACGACCCGCTGTTCGGCAAGGGCAGCATCCGCGCCGACGGCCGCAAGCTGCATCCGGTGTATCTGTTCGAAACCAAGACCCCGGCGGAATCGAAGTCCGAATGGGACATGTTCAAGCTGCTCGTCCACGGTTCCCGCCGACCAGGCGTTCCGGCCGATGGCCGATGGCAAATGCCCGCTGGTCGGGGGATGAAAGTGGCGATTGCTCCAGCCGCGGCGCCGCTTTATGCAGCGTCGCATGCTCGACAATCTCAAAGCCAACAACCGGAACTGGGCCCGGCGCAAGGTCGCCGACGATCCCGGCTTCTTCAAGCGCCTGGAGGGCCAGCAGGCGCCGGAATATCTGTGGATCGGCTGTTCCGACAGCCGGGTGCCCGCCAACGAGATCGTCGGCCTGGATCCCGGCGAGATGTTCGTCCACCGCAACGTCGCCAACCTGGCCCCGCCGCAGGACGCCAACTATCTGTCGGTGCTGCAATTCGCGGTCGACGTGCTGAAGGTGAAGCACGTCCTGGTGGTCGGGCCATTACGGCTGCGGCGGCGTCGCGGCGGCGGTGGACGGGCAGCGGCGCGGCCTGGTCGACCACTGGCTGCACCCGATCCGCGAGGCCCAGCACGAGCACCGCCACGAGCTGGACGCCATCGCCGACCAGGCCGCCCGGCTGAACCGGCTGTGCGAGCTGAACGTCATGCGCCAGGTGCGCAACGTGGCCTCCGACGTGTTCGTGCAGGACGCCTGGGCGCGCGGCCAGGACCTGTCCGTCCACGGCTGGGTCTATTCGCTCGCCAACGGCCTGGTGAACGACCTGAAGGTCACGGTGTCCGGACCTGAGTGACGCCTCCGGGCCGCGGGCCTATTCGGAAAGCGCGAACAGGGCGTTTTCGATGGGGTCGCAGGGGACGACGATGATGCCTTCGTAGGGGTCGGAATATTCGACGATCAGGAACACGGCGCCGGCCAGCGCCAGGGCCCCCAGCCCCAGGATGGCCATGACCAGCGGCGAGCGCGGCACCGACAGGCCGAGGCTGGCGAAGAACAGCATCAGCCAGAACACCAGCACCACCACCATCCAGGGCGACAGGGTGCGGCCGGAGCGGGATTCCATGTTCCAGCGCGCGTGCATTACGGATTGCAGGTCCTGCCGGGCATGCGACTCGATCTCGCCCATCTGCGGATCGGCGGAACGCATATGGCCGACCGAATCTTCCAGTTCGTGGAACAACCGCTTCGCCTGCGCGTCTTCAGGACCCAGCGTCGGCGTGGTGGCGGGCCAGATATCCTTCATGGTCCGCGCCGTATAACGGAACAGGAGCGACCGCGCCGGATCGGCCGCCGGCCCGGCCTGGCGCAAGGTGTGGTCGAGATCGGTGACTTCCGCCGCGAACTGGCTTACGTCGCGTGCGGCGGCATCGAAATTGTTCTTCAGCGAAATCGTGAGCAGGACCAGCATCAGCCCCGCCATGAGGGTGATGACGCCGATGCTGCCGCGCAGGACGCTGGCGGTGCGGGCGGTGAACAGGCTTCCGGGCAAACGGGCATGCGCCATCACGCCGGCCATCGCCGACGAGCAGAGGAATGCAAATACCGCGACGCCTGTCGTCGGTCCGTCCATCCGTCACAACTCCGATACAGACCGATACACTGCGCGGAATTAACGTACGGGTCCATACCAATTTGACAGGCCAATGGCTCAGTTATGAAAGGCAGGGCTATGAAATTGCGGAATCAACTGCCCTGCAGGCGGCACAGGTAGATTACCCGGTCGCAGTTTGTAATAATCTGTCGCCGCTACGCAATTTGTAGTCGGCCGGCATCCGTTGGCGAAGGCCTGGAAGACGGGCTTGGACCGTTGCGTGCTCGGTGGCGGGCAAGACCCGAATCGCGTAATTTGATCGTCGGCCGGCATGGAGCCGCGTCGCGCCCGCGCGGGCCGATGCACTGGCAGGGGATGACATGGAGGGTTGGCCCACGCGGCTGAACATTCTCGCCGCGCTGGTCGCGGCATCCCTGGCCGGCTGCGCGCCCGCGCCGGCGCCTCGCGACTTCGACGCCGTCGCGCAGGCCCAGGCTGTCGTCAGGGTATTCAACTACCTGCTGATGGGCCTTTCCAGCGAACCCTCGGACGCGGCGCTGCACGATGCGGTGGTGACGTTCTGGAAGCAGGCCAACGCCCGCGTCACCGAAACGACCAAGATCGCCTGCTACCCATTCCCCGGCGACTATGCCGGTAGCGGGCGGCCGACGCTCTGCCGTTACTCGGTGGTGTTCGACGATTTCGAGGACGGCCGCGCAACCGTCGAAGCAGGGTTCGACAACGATCATTCCGACCACTGGTACCTGACCACCAGCTTCGGCAGCGCGGTCATCTGTATCGGCTGCACCACCGGCCAGGGGAATATCCGGCGGCAATAGGCAGCCAGTAGCTACCGGTCATCGCAACGGTGAAATGCAGGTCGCGCTCCCCGGCGATGGCAATGCCGGCGTCGCCGGTGGTCCAGGCCCAGCTGCCGCCGGCGCCGTCCGGCTCCGGGCAATGCCAACCGGATGACAGGCGTGGGTCGGCCAGGCTGAGCGGCCGTCCATCGAGACTGATCTCCGAAACGGCGATCCCGAGGCGGCGCATGTCCGATTCGTCGCTGCGCGTATGCGCCGGCCGCCAGTTTCGCGAAACCAGCCGGATGCGGTCCGCACGTGGCGGCAGGCGGACAGCCACCCGCGATCCGGCGAGCGTCACGTTCAGGCGCCGCCCGTCGGCGAGCACCCGTAAGCCGGCATCGGCGGTGATGCGATGGCCGAGCGCCGCGGCGCGGTCGAGCAACGATTGCCGCGCCGCGACAACGCGCGGGCCGCGCAACACCAGTTCGGCACAGGCCGTTTGCTCCGACGCATCGCGGGCGAAGTCGGGGTGCAGCATCGTCGCGCCGCCACCATTGGCGAAAGCCGCCCGGTTGCCGGTGTCGAGATAGGATTCGCAGGCCAGGCCCTCGGCGAGCAGCACGCCGTGGCGCGCCAGTTCGACGTGGAAATAGGTCACGTCGGTGATGCGGCTCTGGCGGATGCTGCGCCCGTTGATCAGGTAGCGGATGGGGATCAGCACGCCGTCCACCGCGACCGCGTGGTCGGGGCTGAGCACCAGGTCGCGGATCGGCTGCCGCTCGCCGAAGGCGCCGGCGCAGACGAGCACCGGGCGAACATCCTGCGGCCTGGGGTGGCGGCGGCTGTCGATCCGGCGGTGGCCGATCCAGGTGATCGCGGCGCTGCCGCCACCGGCGAGGCGGACGCGGTCGCCGATGCCCAGGGCTTCCACCGGCCGCTCGCCGCCGATGAGCGCGATGCGGGTGCCGGCGGCGAAGCAGGGCGGTGCCTCGAGGATCAAGGTTCCGCCAGCGCCATCGGATTTCGCGATGAACTGCGTCGAAGCGGGAAGGCCGACGACGAAGCCTGCGATCGGCGCGCCGCCGCTGCTTGCGGTCAGGGTGCCGCCGGCATAGGCGACGGTGGCCGTGATCCTGACCAGGTCGATGACGCTGCCCTGGCCGAATCCGAGCACCACGTTGGTGCCGCCGGGTGCTGAAAGCTTCAGCGTTCCGTTGCCCGTCTCGAAGCCGAACACCTGCTGGCTGTAGAGATCGAGCAGGGCGGCGGTGCCGCCGCCGGAGACCGCGATGGTGCCGTTCCCGGTCACCTCGCTCTGCACCGTGAGCGTGCTGCCGTTGGCGAGCAGCACGCCGGTATTGGACAGCAGCGCGTTGGCCGGGTTGATGAGGGTCGCAACCCCGTAGGTCGCCACGATCCCGGAGTTCGCAAAACTGCCGACGGTGATGGTGGATGCGACGATGGTGCCGGCATTGACCACCGTGCCGGCGCCTTCAAGGTGAACGCCGGTCAGCGCCGTCGTTGCCGCCAGGGTCAGCGTCCCTGCCGTGTTGACCTGGCCGCCGGTGATGATGACTGAGCTCAGCGTCTGGGTCGGCAGGTCGGTGATGCCATAGGTGTTCAGCAGGGCGCCTGTCACGCCGGAGGTCGGCTGGATCTGCAGCCCGCCGACGACCACCAGGCTGCCGTTGACGCTGACCGACCCGACGACAGTGACGTTCTCCAACGTCGTCGGCGTCGTATGGCCGCCGACGGTGAAGTCCTCGCCGGCATCGACGGTCCCGCCGATGATGCGGGCGCCGTCCCAGATGGTAAGGGAAGAGGCAGTTGCAGCAAGCGTGGCCTCGGTGTTGTCCAGCGTGCCGCTGAGGTAGAAGCCGGTTGGGCCGTTCGGCGCGAAGACGATGTTGCCGAGCTGTGCGGTCGTTGAGGACGCGTAATCCTTGAACAGCCCGTTCAGTGTGATCTGCCCGGTATTCACCAAGATTCCGCCACCGCCCGCGACTGCCACGCCGGCGACCAATAAGTTGTTGGCGTTGCCGTCGATCGAACCGGAATTGAAAAGCTGGACGGCGGCGATGGTGTAGCCGTTGCTGATGATGGTGCCGGCATTGGTGATCGTCGTGGCGGCGAGGCTGGTGGCAACCCGCAACGTTGCAGCCGGGTTGACGATGCTGACCGACTCTACCGATACGGTCCCGAGCGAAATGGAATAGCTGCCGGGCTGCTCGATGACGGCATCGTCGCTGCCGCCGGGGATACTGGCGGTGGGGACGCCGCCGATCGTCCAGTCGCCCGGCGTAGCCCAGGGCGCCGATCCGCCGACCCAGGAATATGTTGCCATTCTCGTTCTCCCTGCGGCATCGCGGCCTGCGGCGTCCTCGCTTGCAACGGCACGGCAGCATGGTCAAGCTCGGTTGCGTAACAGCACATGACGAGGGCATCCCGGATGGGATTGATCATTCGCCTGATCCTGGGCGGCGGCGCCATCGTCGCGGGCTGGTTCGTCGAAGCCGATTCGCCCAATTTCGGCGTCGTGCAGGCGATGGTCGGCATCGGCGTCGCGGCGGTCCTGCTGGTCGTCGTGGCGGTCTGGCCGAAGCGCTGGAAGTAGGCTACCCCGCGGCAACCGGCATCGCCGTGCGCCCGGCCGTCAGCGGCAGCGTGCGGTCGTGCAACGCCGCCACCGATTCGCGGTGGGCGATCGAAACCAGCGTGGTTCCCGGGAGCCGCGCCCGCAGCAACGCGTAGAGTTCGCCTTCCGCCTGCGGGTCCAGGCTGGCGGTGGCCTCGTCCAGGAATAGCCAGTCCGGCCGCACCAGCAGCGCGCGGGCGATCGCCAACCGCTGCTGCTCGCCGCCTGAAAGCCGCTGCGACCACGGCGCCACCGTATCCAGCAGCGGCTCAAGATGTCCGAGGCCGACCGCGCGCAGCGCCTCCGTTTCGCTGGCGTCGCCATGCGGCGCGTCGGGGTAGGCGACCGCGGCACGCAGCGTGCCCAGCGGAATGTACGGCCGCTGCGGCAGGAACAATATCTTTCCGGTCGGCCGCCGCACCTTGCCGCCGCCGAACGGCCAGATGCCGGCGAGCGCCCGGAACAGGGTCGATTTGCCGAGGCCGGACGGCCCGGTGATGACGGTATTCTCTCCCGGCCGCAGGGTCACGCCGTCCAGCGCCAGCAGGTGCCGGCCATCGGGCAGGTCGAGCGCCAGGTCGTCCAGCACGAAATCGTCGCCGGCCTCGACCGTACGCGGGCCGGCGGTGGAACCGCGCGCGGTCTCGATGGCCTGGCGGAACCCGGTCAGGCGCTCGACCGTCGCGCGCCAGCTGGCGAGGTCCGAGTAGAAATGCACGAACCAGGACATCGCGTTCTCCACCCGGGCGAACGAACTGGTGGTCTGCATCAGCGCGCCGAGCTGGATGCTGCCGGCGAAGTAGCGCGGCGCCGCGACCACGATCGGGAAGATCGACGAGATCTGGTCGTAGCCGGCGACCAGCGCGTTCAGCAGCTTGGTCCGGTCCATGATCTGGCGGAAATTGGCGATGACGAGGGCGAACAACCCGTTCGCCGCCTCCCGCTCCTGCGCCTCGCCGTTGTACAGCGCGATGCCCTCGACGTTCTCGCGCACCCGCGCCAGGGAAAAGCGGAAATCCGCCTCCACCCGCTGCTGGCGGAAGTTCAGCGCGATCAGCGGCCGCCCGACCAGATGTGTCAGCGCGGTGCCGATCGCCGCATAGACCAGCGCCACCCAGACCATGTAACCGGGAATGGTGACACCGAGCAGTTCCAGCGGCCCGGACAGGGTCCACAGGATGGTCAGGAAGCTGAACAGCGTCACCACGTTCGACAGCAGGCCGAGCCCCAGCGACAGGGTGTCGGTGGTGAAGCTCTTCAGGTCCTCGGCGATGCGCTGGTCGGGGTTGTCGGTGCCGTAGCCGGCCATGTCGGTGCCGAGCGAGATGCGCCAATACGCCTGGTCGGCCAGCCAGTCCCGCAGCAGATGCTCGGTCATCCAGCGCCGCCAGCGGATCTGCAGCAACTGGTTCAGCCAGGTCCGGTAGATCGCCACCAGGATGAACACCGCGGCGATTTCGCAGAAGCCCGGCAGCAACCCGGATTCGGTCTTCTTGTACATCAGCAGCAGGTTGATGAAGCTGTCCCAGTCGCGGTCCTGCAGCGCGTTGTAGAAGGCGCGGTTCCAGTAGCTGAGCACCACGTTCATCCCGACCAGCGCCAGGTTCATCGTGATGATGGCGGCCAGCAGTCCGCGCGCGGACCAGCGCTCCTCGGATCTGAAATACGGCAAGGCGAGGCGCCAGGCGTCGCGCAGGAAAGGGCCAAGTCCACGCATGGGGCAGGAATCCGATCAGGGGTGGGTCGATGGACGCAGGCACGGCGGTGGCGCAGATTACCGCCAGGGCCGTAATCTGGCATCTAATACGCTGTCGAACCATGGAGGCGGCCGATGCGGGCAGCTTATCTTTTGGCAATCTTCGCCGCCGCCGCGCCGCCGGCGCAGATCAAAGTCCTCGACGCCGTCTACGGCAATCCCGAGCGCGGCCGGATGTGCGACGCGACGCTGGCGATCGGCCAGCAATGCGATGACCGCGCCGCCTGCCTGGTGTCGGTCAGCAACGGCATCTGCGGCGACCCCGACTACCATGTCGCCAAGCGCCTGTTCATCACCTTCAAATGCGGCCCGGCACCGGCGCAGACCCTGGTGGTGACGGAGGCGAGCGTCGTCCGGCTTGGCTGCGAGCAGACCAACAAGCCGACCAGTTGAGGGCGACCAGCATGAACCCGTCGCTGGAATATGCCGCGTACACCGCGCCGGCCCTGAACGCCCTGGCCGCCGAGGACGCCATCGTCATCGTGCCGATCGGCGCCACCGAGCAGCACGGCCCGCATCTGCCGGTGATGGTCGACCACCGGCTGGCAACCGAGGCGGCGATGCGCGGGGCTGCGCTGTTATGGTCGGCGGGGCAGAAGGCGCTGGTGACGCCGGTGGTATGGACCGGCTTCTCCGAACACCACATGGAAATGGGCGGCACCGTCACCATCGATTTCGCGACCTTCCACGGACTGATCCGCGGCATCGTGCGCTCGCTGGCGCGCGGCGGGTTCCGCCGCATCTGCCTGCTGAACGGGCATGGCGGCAACATCGCGCCGCTGAACGTCGTGGTCAGCGAACTGACGGTGGAACTGCGCATCCCGCTGGTGACGCTGTCCTACTTCGAACTCGCCGAGCGCGCGATGCGCGACGTGCTGGAGTTTCAGGAATTGGTGCTGCACGCCTGCGAGGCGGAAACCTCGATGATGATGGCGACGGAACCGGCGCTGGTCGATCAGGCTCGGCTGCACGAGGCGCACGGCCCCGACCAGGACCGGCCGGAGATCGAGGCGCTGGTCGGGCGGCGGGTGTTCCGCTGGCAGGCGCTGAACGCGCGCGCCCGCAGCGGCGTCATCGGCAACGGCGCCGCCGGCACGCCGGAGAAAGGCGAGCGCCTGCTGCAGGCCTATGCCGCCGAACTGGCAACGATCCTCGGCACCGCGGCGCTGTGGAGCGCGAAAGCCTCGGACCGCTGGTAGAAGAAATCAGGCCGCGGCAGCAACCTCTGCGCCGGCCAGCGCATCCTCGCCGTCCAGCACCGCGGCCACCGCGTGCACGACGGATGCAATGCGCACCGCGGCCTGGACCTGCTCGGCGGTGAGCCCGGCGGCGCGGACGATCTTCTCGTGGCTCTCCATGCACATCCCGCAGCCGTTGATCGCCGACACCGCCAGCGACCACAGCTCGAAATCGGTCTTCTCGACGCCGGGACGGGCGATGACGTTCATCCGCAACCGTGCCGGCAAATTTGGGTAGTCGCCGCCGACCAGGTGAGTGAAGCGGTAATAGACGTTGTTCATGCCCATGATCGCCGCCGCCGATTTCGCCGCCCCCAGCGCCTCGGCGCCGAGCGCCGGGCCGAATTCGGCGGTGATCGCCCGCGTCACCTCGGCGTTGCGCGAGGCCAGTGCGCTGGCGATGAACGTGCCGGCGCGCTGCTGCGGCGTCAGCAGGGTTTCCGTGGCCAGCGAGCCGAGGTTCAGCCTCAGGTCCTTGGCATAATCCGGGATGCGGGATTTCAGTGCTTCGATCGACATGCGGTATCCTTGGGACAGCAGCCTTGCGCGCCCCTCCGTTTCCGGAAGGGGCGCGAGGGGTTCACTCGGCTACGCGGCGGGGCGGAGGAATTCCTCGCCCTGGCTCCAGTTGCACGGGCAAAGCTCGTCGCTCTGCAGCGCGTCCAGCACCCGCATCACCTCGGCCGGGTTGCGGCCGACCGACAGGTCGTTCACCGAGACGAAGCGCACGATGCCCTGCGGATCGACCAGGAAGGTGGCGCGCAGTGCCACGCCCTCGGTCTTGGACAGGATGCCACAGGCCGTCGACAATTCGCGCTTGATGTCCGCCAGCATCGGGATGCTGAGGTCACGCAGGTCGTCGTGGTGCAGGCGCCAGTTCAGGTGAACGAACTCGCTGTCGGTGGACACGCCGTAGACCACCGTATCGCGGTCGGCGAAATCGCTAGCCAGCTTGGCAAAGGCGACGATCTCGGTCGGGCAGACGAAGGTGAAGTCCTTCGGCCAGAAGAACACCAGCTTCCACTTGCCGGCGTCGCTGGCGCTGGTGATTTCGGTGAAGGCCGATTTGAGGTTCAACCCGTCCGGGCCGGGCTTCACGGCCTGAAGGGAGAACTCGGGGAATTGGTCGCCGATCGTCAGCATCGATAGATCCTTGGCTGCTCGTGTTGCACGGGTGCATTGGGGTTGCGATCGCAGATCTGGGTGTTATTCCGCGGATTGCCACTATTTTTTTGCACTTGCGAACATGCTGCCGGTCGACGCGCCGGGAACGTTCCGGGCGAGTTGAACAAAACGTTGCGGACGGTTGTCAACAAGCCGGAAATGGGTGACAGATCATCGCCGAGGGTAACGTTTGCATCGGATTCAGGGGTTCGACGCCGGGCATGCTGAGGGACGGACGGGCAATGAGTGGCGGCCAATGCTGAACGGAGACGTGCTTCCCGCCTTCAAGGATGCCCTGGAGATCGTCGCCAGCCTGGCCGTGATCCTGGTCGCCGCTGCCGCCTGGTACACGCTGCGAGGCACCGGCCGCAACGGCAACCGGGTGCAGCTGGACCTCGACCTGCAGCTGATCGACGTCGGAAACGGCGCCGACCTGATCGGCGAGCTTATGGTGGTGCTGCAGAACATGGGCGCCCGGCACCAGAAGCTGCACAACCTGTTCATCGAAATCCGCCCGTCGCGCCGCGCCGGGGGAACCGGCCTGCCGATCGTGCCGGTGACCAACATGCTGTCCAGCGAGGGCTTTCCGCTGCTGCTGGCGCCGGGGGTGCGCCAGATGATGACCTGGACCTTCGAGATCCCGCGCGACGACCGGCTGCTGCGAGCCACGGCGCTGATCAACATCGGCAAGCGCCTCGACTCGGAGACGGTGCCGGAACTGGCGCAGCAGCATTTCTGGGCGTTCGGCGCGACCGCGCGCTACGTGTCACGGATCTTCGAGACCTCGACCTCCGGCTTTCGGCGGTTCTGAGCAAGACCATTCTCAACCGGGCGACCGGCGAAGCTCAGCAGCGCCACGCCGAATGCGGCGCCCATCACGGTGACGATGCCGATCATCCAGGCAAGATGGCCGGTCTCGGCCTCGGCCTCCGCCAGGAACCGGGCATGCATCGCGGCCCGCTCACGCGCGATCCGGGCCGGGAGATCGGGCGTCGCCGGCAGGATCGCCGCCGCGCTGTCGTCGAGCCGCGGCCGCAACGCTTCCAGCCGGGCCTGCGCGTCCGGCGCCCCGGCCGCCGCAGAGCCTCGTCCAGCGTCGCGTCGCGGGCGAGGGCGCGCTGCAGCGGCAGCGGCGCGATATAGCTGGCGATCATCCCGGTCATCCCGACCACGGCGAACGCCGCGACCAGGAAGGCCATCCATGGGCCGCCCGACCTGTTCATCTGCCCACCTTGTCCATGCGGGCCGACATCCACCCCGCCGCGCTATCCGTCAAGCGGCGCCAGGATTACACTGCGGCATGAGCAACAGCCCCTACCTGTTCCGCGCCGCCGACCATGCGCTGCACGAGCACGGCCCCGGCCTGCGCGTGCGCGAGGCGCTGACCGGCTTCGGCATCGCGCTGCGCTACCAGGAGCGCGCGCCGGACCCGGCCGGCGCGCCGGAGGGCAACTGGTGCGAGACCGGCCACTGGATCTTCATCCTGGCCGGCCGCATCCACTACCGGTTCGACGACCATACGGTCGAGGCCGGGCCGGGCGACATGCTGCACATTCCCGCCGGCCCCGAGCATCGGCACAAGCCGACCGTCGTGGGCGACGAGGTGGTCCGCTATGTGCTGACCGAGTTCCCCGCCTGACCCTGCATCAGGGGACCGGAGTTCCCCGCCGAACTTGACTTAAGGGGGCCCGCGGCTAACCACCGCGCCTCTCCCTTTTGCACCCGGAGTCCACAAGCTTTCCCCAAGATGAAGATCCGCAACAGCCTGCGATCCGCCAAGACTCGCGACAAGAACTGCCGCGTGGTGCGCCGGCACGGCCGCGTCTACGTGATCAACAAGAAGAACCCGCGCATGAAGGCCCGCCAGGGCTGATCGCCGGAAGCGTTCGTCGCCGTACGACACGCTTGCTGCCCATGCCTTGCCGCCGGCCTGCATCAGTCACAGATTGGCAGGCAAGCGGGAGGATAGCGTCATGATCGCTGCAACCTGAGCCGAAGCGCGACGTGCTGGCCCGCGCGATGCCGATCGTCGCCGGCCTGCGCGCGCTGCTGCCGCGACAGCGGCGTGATCGCCGAGCCGCTGCGCCTGAAGCCCTACGAGACCGACGGGCTGCCGGCCTACCGGCAGGTGCCGCTCGCGGTCGTGCTGCCCGAAACCACCGAGCAGGTCGCGGCCGTGCTGGCGTTCTGCCATGCCGAGGGCGTGCGCGTGATCCCGCGCGGCGCCGGCACCTGCCTGTCCGGCGGCGCGCTGCCGATGGCCGACGCGGTCGTGGTCGGGCTGATGCGGATGAACCGCATCCTCGACATCGACTACGCCGACCGCTGCGCCACGGTGCAGGCGGGCGTCACCAATATCGGCATCACCCAGGCGGTCGCAGGAGCGCGGCTTCTTCTACGCGCCCGACCCGTCCAGCCAGCTCGCCTGCATGATCGGCGGCAATGTCGGCATGAACTCCGGCGGCGCGCACTGCCTGAAATACGGCGTGACCGCGAACAACCTGCTCGGCCTGCGGATCGTCACCATCGAGGGCGAGATCCTCGACATCGGCGGCGCACCATCTGGATGCCGCCGGCTATGACTGGCTCGGCCTGCTGACCGGCAGCGAGGGCATGCTGGCGATCGTCACCGAGGTGACCGTGCGCATCCTGCGCGGCCCGGAAGGCGCGCGCGCGATGCTGGCGGCGTTCCGCTCCAACGAGGTCGCCGGCGCCTGCGTGGATGCGATCATCGGCTCCGGCATCATCCCGGTGGCGCTGGAGTTCATGGACCGCCCGGCGATCCACGCCTGCGAGGCGTTCGCCCATGCCGGCTATCCGCTGGATGCCGAGGCGATGCTGATCATCGAGGTCGAGGGCAGCGTCGCCGAGCAGGACGATCTGCTCGGCCGCATCAAGGCGATCTGCAGCCGGCTTCGACCCGATCAGCCTGAAGTGTCGCAATCGGCCGGAGGAAATCCGCCGCCATCTGGAAGGGCCGCAAGGGCGCGTTCGGCGCGGTCGGGCGGATCAGCCCGGACTATCTCTGCATGGACGGCACCATCCCGACCAGCCGGCTCTGCCGAGGTGCTGCGCCGGATCGGCGAGATGAGCGCAGCGTACGGGCTGAAGGTCGCCAACATCTTCCACGCCGGCGACGGCAACCTGCATCCGCTGATCATGTTCGACGCCAACGACCCGGACAGCTTCGAACGCGCGGAGAAGTTCGGCGCCGACATCCTGAAGCCTGTGCGTCGAGGTCGGCGGCTGCCTGACCGGCGAGCACGGCGTCGGCGTCGAGAAGCGCGACCTGATGCCGGTGCAGTTCACCGACGATCGAGCTGGAGCAGCAGCGGCGGATCAAGTCCGCGTTCGATCCGGGCTGGCTGCTCAACCCGAGCAAGGTGTTCCCGCTGCAAGCCGTGCCGCGGTCGCTCAGGCGGCATGAACGAGCTCGCGCCGGCCGACGAGGCCGGCGATCGCCGCGGCGATCCTGGCCGCGCACGCCAGCGCGCGAGCCGCTGCTGGTGCGCGGCAACGGCAGCAAGCTCGGCATGCTGCGCCCGGTGCAGGCGGCGCGCACGCTGTCACCACGCGGAATCTGTCCGGCATCACGCTCTACGCGCCGCAGGAACTGATCATCTCGGCCCGCGCCGGCACGCCGCTCGCCGAGGTCGAGGCGGCAGCTGGCCGAGAAGGGCCAGCATATCATCGCCGAGCCGCCCGATCTTTCCGCCCTGCTCGGAGCACGACCGGCGAGCAGACGCTCGGCGGCGTGGTCGCCACCAACCTGTCCGGGCCGCGCCGGGTCGCCTGGGGCGCGATGCGCGACCACGTGATGGGCGTGCGCGCGGTGAACGGGCGCGGCGAGACGATCCACTCCGGCGGCCGGGTGCTGAAGAACGTCACCGGCCTCGACCTCTGCAAGCTGCTGACCGGCAGCCACGGCACGCTGGCGGTGCATGACCGAGATCACCCTGAAGGTGCTGCCGGCGCCGGAGCGACGCGGCACGCTGGTGCTGCCCGGCCTCGACGCCGACGCCGGCGTCGCGGCGCTGTCGGCGGCGCTGGGCTCGCCGTTCGGCGTGTCGGGCGCGGCCTACCTGCCGGCCGAGGCGGCCGCGCGGTGCCGGCGCTGGCACGGCTCGGCGGCCCGGTCGACGCTGGCGCGGATCGAGGATTTCGCCGCCTCGCGTCGCCTATCGCACTGACCAGCTGCGCGCGACCTGGCCGAGTTCGGCGGCGCCGACGTGCTCGACGACGCGGCCAGCCGCGCGGCCTGGGCGCGCGATCCGCGACGCGCGTGCCGCTGCCGGCCGAGCCCGGCGACGCGATCTGGCGGCGTCTCGGTGCGCCCCTCCGCCGGGCCCGGCGGTGCTGGCCGCTGTCGACGGCGTCGCCGGCGCGTGGTTCCTGGACTGGGGCGGCGGCCTGGTCTGGGTCGCCGGCCGGCCACCGAAGCGGCGCACGACGCGGTCGACCGCGGCGGCCGCGCGCGCGCCGGCGGCACCTGGACTGCTGCTGCGCGCGCCGGACGGCCTGCGCGCCGCGGTCGACGTGCGTGCCGCCGGAGCCGGCCGCCGCTCGCCGCGCATCACCCGCCGGGTGAAGGCCGGCATTCGACCCGCACGGCATCCTCAACCCCGGCCGCATGTACGCCGGGCTATAGCTGACATGCAGACCATCTTCACCGCCGAGCAGCTCGCCGACCCCGACATCCGCCTCAGCAACCAGGTGCTGCGCACCTGCGTGCATTGCGGCTTCTGCACCGCGACCTGCCCGACCTTCGTGCTGCTCGGCGACGAGCTCGATCAGCCCGCGCGGCCGCATCTACCTGATCAAGGACATGCTGGAATCCGGCCGCCCGGCGACCGAGGAGGTGGTGCGCCACGTCGACCGCTGCCTGTCCTGCCTGTCCTGCATGACCACCTGCCCGTCCGGCGTGAACTACATGCACCTGGTCGACCACGCGCGGACGCTATATCGAGGAGACCTACCGCCGGCCCTGGCACGACCGGCTGCTGCGCGCCGTGCTGGCCGCCGTGCTGCCGCGCCCGGCGCTGTTGCGGCTGGCGCTGCTGGCGGCGCGGCGCTGGCGCGGCCGTTCGCCGCGGCTGCTGCCGCGCCGCGGGCATGCTGGCGCAGCGGCTGCGCGCGATGCTGCGACTGGCGCCCGCGCGCCTGCCGCCGCCGGCCAGCCACGCTGCAGGACCGCAAGTGCATCCGGCCACACGGCGCGCGGCGCGGCCGGGTGGCGCTGCTGACCGGCTGCGCGCAGACAGGTGCTCGACCCCGCGATCAACGAGGCCACCATCCGGCTGCTGACGCGCATGGGCATCGAGGTGGTGGTCGCCGAGGGCGTCGGCTGCTGCGGCGCGCTGACCCATCACATGGGCCAGCACGACCCGGCGATGGCGCAGCGCGCGGGCCAACATCGACGCCTGGACCGCGCGAGATCGGACGGCGACGGGCTGGACGCCATCGTCGATCAACACCTCCGGCTGCGGCACGACGGTGAAGGATTACGGCTTCATGTTCCGCACCGAACCGACGCCGCTGGCCGCGAGCGGGCGGCACGCGTCTCGGCGCTCGCGCATGGACATCACCGAATACCTGGCCGGCATCGGCTACGCGCCGACCCGCGCCGCCGCCGGGGCTGACGCGTCGCCTATCATGCCGCCTGCAGCCTGCAGCACGGCCAGCGGGTCACCGCCGAGCCGAAGGCGCTGCTGCGCCGAGCCGGCTTCACGCGTCGTCGAGCCGGCCGAGGCGCATCTCTGCTGCGGCTCGGCCGGCACCTACAACCTGCTGCAGCCGGAGATCGCCGAGCGCCTGCGTGCGCGCAAGCTGCGAGAACATCGCACGCCACCAAGCCGGACCTGATCGCCGCCGGCAATATCGGCTGCATGACGCAACTCTCCGGCGGCGGTCTGCCGGTGGTGCATACGGTGAAGCTGCTGGACTGGATGGCCGGCGGCCCGCGGCCGGCGGGACTGTAGATCCGACACGGGTGAGGCTGCCTGGGGCAGTCAGAAGCCGAGCAGGCCGCGGGCCTCCGGCAGCGACAGCGGCGACAGCATCGCCTCCGACAGGATCGCCATGTCGCGTTCACGCTCGCAGCCGAGGGCGGCGACAACCTGCCCATGCTGCGCATAAAGAATGACGAAGCGTTGTGCCCCGAGATCTCCGTCGATAACGGTCTCGTCGGCATGCGTGTGGTGACCGAGATACTCGAACCGCTTGCCGTAGTGATAGGTCCAGAAAAACGGCACGCCGGAGTAGGTTGAGTTTCCGCCGAGCATGTTCCCTGCGGCCAGGCGGCCATGCTGCTGCGCCAATCGCCAATGCTCGATCCGGGTCGGCACGCCGGCGAGCGGAAACAATGCGATATCGCCGGCGGCATACAATCCGTCCGCGGCGCGCAACCCGGCATCGACCACGATGCCGCCATGCTCATCCTTCTGGACCCCGTGCAGGAACCCGGTCGCCGGCCGCACGCCGGTGCCAATCAGCACCATGTCGGCGGCCAGTGCCTCACCATTGTCCAACCGGACCCGCTGCACTGCCTCGTCCCCTTCGATGGCGTCCGGGCGGTGGCCGGGATGGAACACGACGCCGTTCTGCTCGTGCAACGCCTTGAACATCGCACCGACCGCGTCGCCGAACTGCCGAGCGAAGGGAATTGCCTCCTGGGGCCACGACATCGACGGCGATGCCCCGCTTGCGAAAGCCGCTGGCGACCTCAAGGGCGATGAAGCTGCTGCCGAGGAACACCGCGCGCCTGGGCTTTGCGGCCATCAGGCTTTCCGCATCGCCGCGCGTGCGCAATGCGTAGACACCGGCGAGCCCGATACCGGGAAGCTCCGGCCGGATCGCTTCGGCGCCGCTGGCGACCACTGCCGCGTCGTAGGCGATGCTGCGGCCGTCGGCCAGATCGACGCGCTTCGCATCGGCGTCGAGGCTGGCGATTTCCGCCTGCAGCAATTCGATCCGCAGGCCGGCAAGCGCATCCTCCGGCCGCAGCGGCGGCACCTCGCTCGCCGGCATCTCGCCCGAGGTCACGAACTTGCTGAGCGCCGTGCGGTCATAGGGCAGGCCGGGTTCGCGCCCGATCATGATCAACCGGCCAGCAAATCCGAACTCCCGCAATGCGCAGGCGGCGGCGGTTCCGGCCGCCCCGGCGCCCACCACCAGCATGGTCCGGCCATCCGGCGAAGAAACTGCCGGTTCAGCAACGATCGGTTTGGTAACGATCGGCTCGGCATCCGCGAGCACGTCGTCGCCATCCACCCGCACCGGGTAGCGGGTCAGCGATTCCAGCGCCGGCGGGTCCAGCAAGGCGCCGTCCACCATGGAGAACCTTGCCTTGTGCCACGGGCAGATCAGGTGGCCGTCGCAGATCGCGCCCTCCGCCAAGGGCGCACCAGCATGCGGGCAATGGGCCGCATAGCCGTGCACCGCGTCGCCCTGCCGCACCAGCAGGATCTCGGTGTCGCCCACCCGGACGGCGAGACCCCGGTCGGCCGGCAAATCCGATCGTGCGGCGACGCGCTGCATGCGTGGCATCCTTTCCTGTGGCGCGGGCTCAACTTGCCGGCGCAATGCACGGTTCCCGCTGCCTGGATGCCTCCGCCCGCGTTGCAGGCTAGGCCGCGTCCCCCACGTAGGGCTGACCCCAACGTTCGGAATACACGACATCCGCAAGATCGGTCCGGCCCGACCGGCCCGAACCGGCCCATCGGATAGCCGATCGGCAGGATGGCGTAGGAATGCACCCCCTCGGGCAGGCCGAGCGCCGCCTCGGCCTCCTTCTCGTGCAGCAGGTGCCGCGTGGTGAGGGTGGAGCCCAGCCCCAGTGCGCGTGCCGCCAGCAGCATGTTCTGCACCGCCGGGTAGATCGAGGCGCCGGCGCTGCGGCCGGGATTGGGCCCGTCCTCCAGACAGGCGACGATCCAGACCGGCGCTTCGTGGAAATGTCGGGTGAGGTATTCCACCGCGGCATTCTGCCGGGCGAAGCGGGCGGGGTCGGAGCCGGGCGGCGGCGGGCTGCTGTGATGGCGCGGGCCGACCACCTCGTCGAAGGCGCGCTGGTAGAACATCTGTACCGCTTTTTTGATCGCCGGATCCTTGATGACCAGGAAGCGCCAGCGCTGGGTGTTGCCGCCATTGGCGGCGCAGATCCCGGCCTCCAGGATGCGGCGGATCAGCGCGTCCGGCACCGGGTCCGGCTTCAGGCGGCGCATGGCGCGGGTGGTGTGGATGATGTCGAAGACGTCGCTCAATTCCGTCATGTCCGCTCTCCCGGTTTTCAGAGCTTGATATCGCATTGCCGCTTCCGCCACGATGAGCCGATGCGGTTGATCCTCACTGTAGCGGCGATGGTGATCCTGGCGGCACCCGCCTGGGCGCAGAACGTCGCGCCGCCGGCCTCTCCCAATCCCGTCGCGCCAGGCCAGCCGGCACCTCCCACGCGCCCGGCGGCGCCGGCCGATCCGCGCAAGACCGAACTCGACAGCCTGCTGACGGCGCTGAAGACCGCCCCGAACGAGGCGGCGGCGACGGTGATCGAACGCCGCGTCCGCCAGATCTGGGTGCAGAGCGGGTCGGCCGCCGCCACCCTGCTGATGAACCGCGGCATGCGCGACCTGTCGAACGAGGCCGGCGAGGAAGCCGAGGCGGATTTCGACGCCGTGCTGGTGCTGGAGCCGCAACTGGCCGACGCCTATTACCGGCGTGCGCTCGCCCGCTCCGCGGTCGGCGACTACCGCGGCGCGCTGTCCGACATCGAGGAGACGCTGAAGCGCGAGCCACGGCATTTCGCCGCCTTGCAAAGCCTGTCGCGCATCGCCGAGAGCCATGACGACTTCAAGGGCGCACTGGCGGCCTGGAAAAAGGCGCTGGAGCTGTCGCCGAAAACCGAGGACGCGCAGGAGCGGCTGAAGCTGCTGGAGCGCAAGGCGTTCGGCCAGGCCACCTGACGAACCGATCGGCTGCGGCATTTCTTTAACCCCGGGTTATGGGAAATTGCCGCCGTCCGGGTTAGTCTGCGCCCCGAACCCCGAAGGCGAGACCTGCCCCGATGAGCGCTACCCCGACCCTGCATTGGTTGCCGGTCATGGACGACTGGCGGCCCCGACTGGCCGCCCTGCGGCAGGCGGGTGCGCCGTCCTGGGACGAGGCGGTCGCGCTGGCCAACGCACGGCTCGATTTCGTTCGCAGCAACGCACTCGACGATGCGGTCTTTCGGGCATTTCCATCGCCGCCCGCCGGCATGTCCACGAAGCCTGTCCGGCTGGCCGTGCTCGGTTCATCCACCACCACCCATCTGCACGCGGCGATCCGCCTGGCGGCGCTGCGACGTGGCATCCATCTCGCCACCTATGAGAACGACTATGGCCAGTATCTGCAGGAGCTGATGGATTCCGGTTCCGATCTGCATCGTTTCAAGCCCAACGCCGTCCTGCTGGCGCTCGACGCCCGGACGTTGGCAGCCGGGGTAAATGCCGCGAACAGCGAAGCCGAGGCGGATTCCGCGCTTGGCGGAGATCGAGGCGCAGATCCTGCAATGCTGGCGGCTGGCCCGCGACGCGTTCGCCTGCCCGATCCTGCACCAGACCGCGTTGCCGGTGTGGCCCGAACTGATGGGCAGCAACGAACATCGCCTGCCAGGATCACGCACCCGGCTGATCGCCCGGCTCAATGCCCGCCTGCGCGACATGGCTGCGGCCGAAGGCGTCGAACTGGTGGCGGTCGATGCGCGCGCGGCCCAGGACGGTCTCGCCGGCTGGCACGATCCGGCGATGTGGCATCGCTCCAAGCAGGAAGTCTCGCCTGCCGCGGCGCCAGTGTACGGTGAACTGGTGGCGCGGGTGCTGGCGGCGGGGCAGGGGCGCTCGGCCAAATGCCTGGTGCTGGACCTCGACAACACGATCTGGGGCGGCGTCGTCGGCGACGACGGCGTCGAGGGCCTGGTGCTCGGCCAGGGCAGCGCGCTGGGCGAGGGCTTCGTCGCGGTGCAGGACTACGCCAAGGAACTCGCCCGGCGCGGCGTGATCCTGGCGGTCTGCTCGAAGAACGACGAGGCGAACGCGCTGGAGCCGTTCGAGAAGCATCCGGAGATGATCCTGAAGCGCGGCGACGTCGCCAGCTTCGTCGCCAACTGGAGCGACAAGGCGGCCAACATCCGCGCCATCGCCGCCGAACTGAACATCGGCCTGGATGCGCTGGTCTTCGTCGACGACAACCCGTTCGAGCGCAACCTGGTCCGCCAGGAACTGCCGATGGTGGCGGTGCCCGAGGTGCCGGAAGACCCCGCCTTGGTGCCGCGCTGCTTGGCCGATGCCGGCTATTTCGAGGGCCTGTCGGTTACCGACGAAGACCGTGCCCGCACCGCGCAATACCAGAGCAACCGCGACCGCGAACAACTCCGCACCTCGGCCACCGACATGCCGAGCTACCTGCACGGCCTGCAGATGCAATTGCTGTGGCGCCGCTTCGACCGCATCGGGCTGTCGCGAACGGTGCAGCTCATCAACAAGACCAACCAGTTCAACCTCACTACCCGTCGCTACACCGAGGATGAGATCCTGGCGGTCATGTCGGACAATCGCAGCTTCGGCCTGCAGCTTCGGCTGCTGGACCGCTTCGGCGACAACGGCATCATCGCCATCATCATCGGCCGGATGCAGAACGGAGAGTCGGGGCTGCCGCCGGATTCGTTGCTGATCGACACCTGGCTGATGAGCTGCCGCGTGCTGGGACGCCAGGTGGAGCCGACCACGCTGAACCTGGTGGTGGAGCAGGCGAAGCTGCTGGGGGCGCAGCGCGTGGTCGGTGAATACCGGCCGACGAAGAAGAACGGCATGGTGCGCGACCATTTCGGGCGGCTCGGTTTCACCACCGGCCCCGAGGATGCCGAGGGTGGCACCACGAGTATCCTGGAGCTGGCGGACTTCACCCCGGCAGACACATTCATCGACGTGAAGGAGGGCTGAGCGCGTGACCGAGACCGAGATCTATGCGGCACTGACCGAGATTTTTTCCGACGTGTTCATGCGCGACGACATCGCCCTGAGCCCTGCGCTGACCGCGAAAGACGTGCAGGGCTGGGATTCGTTCAAGCAGATCGAGATCATCATCGCCACCGAGGAGCGGTTCGGCATCAAGGCCAACACCCGCGACCTCGACCAACTGCAATGCGTCGGTGACCTGGTGAAGCTGGTTCAAAGCAAGGCGGCGTGAACGACGCCTTGCCCCCGGCCAGCGAAATCCTGGTCGAACGCCGCTTCGACGCGGCCGATCAAACCGGGTTCGCGACGTTCTCCGGGGACTGGAACCCGATGCACGTCGATGCCGTGGCGGCGCGCCGGACCCAGGCGGGGGCACCGGTCGTGCACGGGATGCACACGCTGCTGTGGTGCCTCGACGCCATCGGGTGCGCGCGGCCGTCACTGCCTTCCATCGCCAGCATGAAGCTGCGCGCCGATCAGATGATCTATCTCGGCGACCGCGTCGAGGCGGTGCTGCTGCAACAGACCGCGACCTCGCTGCGGGCCGAGGTTCTGGTCGACGGCGCCGTCGCCTGCCGGCTTGCACTGGGCTTCGGCCCGCTTGCGGCGCCGCTGCCGGCCGCCCCGGAGGGTGACCTGTTCGCCCCCGAACAGGCGATCGACCTTGATCTCGACGCGATGGAGACGATGCAGGGCAGGGTGGCCTTCGCGTCGCCTGCCTCAGCGGCGGTCGAGGAATTCCCCGCCGCCTGCGCCATGCTGGGCGCCAGCCGGGTGCTGGCGCTGGCCAGCATGACGCGGCTCGTCGGCATGGTCTGCCCCGGCCTCAATTCGATCTTCGGCGGCGTGGACGTGAAGTTCTGCGAGACCGACACAGTCGGCGAACTCAGCTTCGCCGTACGCAAGCTCGATCGCCGGTTTCGCATGGTGCGCATGGGCGTTGCCGGCGGCGGATTGCAGGGCAGCGTCGACTGCTTCGCCCGCATGCCGCCCGCCGCGCAATCCTCCATGGTCGAAGTATCGCAGAGGGTGGATCGCGTCGAGTTCGCAGGCAATGTGATGCTGGTGATCGGCGGTTCGCGCGGCCTCGGTGAAATCACCGCGAAGATCGCCGCCGCTGGTGGCGCGCGGGTGATGATTTCCTACGCCGCTGGCCGCGACGATGCCCTGCGCGTCGCCGCCGAAATCAACGGCGCCGGCGGCCAGTGCGACGTGCTGCATTACGACGCCACGCAGCCGGCGACAGCGCAGTTGCAAAACCTGCCAGCGTTGCCGACGCATCTTTGCTACTTCAGCACCCCGCATATCGGCCGCCGCAAGCGGCCGCTGTTCGACGCGGCACGGCTGGACCTCTTCCTGCGCTTCTACGTCATCGGATTTCACGACCTCTGCCAGGCTCTGCGCGAAGCCGGTGCCGCGTCGCTCTCCGTTCTCTACCCCTCCAGCGTGTTCGTCGCCGAGCGCCCGCCGGAGCTCGCCGAATATGCGATGGCGAAGGCGGCGGGCGAGGAACTATGCCGCGACATGAACCTCGCCTTGGCGCCGCTCCACATCACCTCCGTCCGGCTGCCGCGCCTGGACACCGACCAGAATGCCAGCGTCACCGAACTCGCCACCGAGCGCGGCCTCGACGTCATGCTGCCGATCATCCGCGCGATGCGGCGCTGAACTCCTACGCCGCCGAAAGCTGCTTCGTCGGCAATACCACGGTGCCCGTCTCGAGCAACGACTTGAGGTTGGACAGGATGCGCGGCCAGCCACCGGACACCGCGGTAATCAGCTTGCTCTCCGCTCGTGGCGCCACATGGGTGACGGTCAGCTTCACCGCGTCGCCCTCCACTTCCAGGTCGAAGCTGCAACGGGCATAGCCCTCGGATGTCAGCTCCGGCCGCAATTCATTGCGCCACGTCATCACGAGGCGCCTCGGTGGGTCGGCTTCGACGATCTCTCCGGCATCGGCCACCCGCCCGTCGGCGAACAGCAGTCGCCACGGCGAGCCGACCTTCCAGTCGGACTCCTGGTGCATGCCGAACCAGTATTGCTTCATGAATTCCGGCGTGGTCAGCGCCGACCACAACCTGTCCGGCGTGGTGCGGATGAACGTCACGTAGACGAAAGTACTTTCAGCCATCTGTCCACTCCTATGCTGCAACGTTTGCCAAGCCCGAAATCAGGGGGCGACTACTGGCCGCCTTTTTCTTCGAGCGCCTTCTTGAGATTGGAAATCGCGGCGAGCCTTGGCTGCTCGAACTTGCCGATCCAGCGCTCGGCGATGTCGTTGATCGGGACGGGGTTGATGAAGTGCAGCTTTTCCCGACCGCTACGCTGGCAGGCAACGAGGTTCGCCTCCTCCAGCATCGCCAGGTGTTTCGTCACTGCCTGGCGCGTCATGTCCAGCCCCTGACACAATTCCCCGAGCGTTTGGCCATTCTTCGCATGCAACCGGTCCAGCAGCATGCGCCGGCTGGAATTGGCCAAGGCCCGAAAGATGGCGTCGTCGCTATCCACACAGGTATTATGCAACTCAAAGGTTGCATGTCAAGTTGGTGTCGGGAGTATGCGTCGATTACGTCGACGAGAACTCAGGCGTCAGGGGACGACCGGAACGCCCAGCCGCCCCGCCAGATCCTGCACGAACTGCCATGCCACGCGGCCGGAGCGGCCGCCGCGGGTCATCGACCACTCCACCGCCTGCGCGTGCAGATCATCGACGCCGATCTGCAGCCCGAGCGAAGCCGCATAGCCCTCGACCATGGCGAAATAGGAGAACTGGTCGCAGTTGTGAAAACCGATCCACAGCCCGAAGCGATCGGACAGCGAGACCTTTTCCTCCGTCGCCTCGGACGGATTGATGGCGGTGCTGCGCTCATTCTCGATCATGTCGCGCGGCATCAGATGGCGACGGTTGGAGGTGGCGTAGAACAGCACGTTGTCGGGCCGCCCCTCGATCCCGCCGTCCAGCACCGATTTCAGCGCCTTGTAGTCGGCATCCTCGCGTTCGAACGACAGGTCGTCGCAGAATATCAGGCAGCGGCGGGTCTCGTTGCGCAGCAGCCGCAGCAGCTCCGGCAGCGAGACGATGTCCTCGCGGTGGATTTCGATCAGCACCAGGCTGCCGGGCCGCTCGGCATTGGCCTCGCGCGTGCGCCGCCTTCACCAGCGACGACTTGCCCATGCCGCGGGCGCCCCAGAGCATGGCGTTGTTGGCGGGCAGGCCGCGCGCGAAGCGCAACGTGTTGTCGAGCAGGATCTTCTTCTGCCGCTCGACCCGCTACCAGCAGGTCGATGCCGACCCGGGACACCTTCGGCACCGGCGCGAGGTGCGCAGGCGAGGGGTGCCAGACGAACGCGTCGGCGGCCGACAAATCCACCTGCGAAGGCGCCGGCGGGGCCAGCCGCTCCAACGCCTCGGCGAGGCGGGTCACGATGTCGAGCAGGCGCTGGTCCATTGCGGGCCTTCCGGCGCGGGAGCGCTTGACGTGCGGGGGGCGGAAACTATGGTCCCGCGCCAACTCACCGCAACCCGGAAAGCTCATATGCTCATTTCTCCCGCCTATGCGCAGGACATTGTCTGGGATGCTCGGCAGCGCCGGACAATTCCTGCCGCTGGTGCTGATCTTCGGCGTCTTCTACTTCCTGCTGATCCGCCCGCAGCAGCAACGCCAGAAAGAGGCCAAGGCGATGCTGGCGGCGATCAAGCGCGGCGACCGGGTCATGACCGGCGGCGGCATCATCGGGCTGGTGCAGAAGGTGAAGGACAACGGCGAGATCGAGGTTGAGATCGCGCCGAACGTGCGCGTCACGGTGCTGCGCGACACCATCAGCAGCGTGGTCAAGCCGACCGCCGCCAACGATTCGAAACCCGTAAAGAACGCCTCCTAGCCGTTCTCCCCCTCCCCCTGCGGGAGGGGGAAGGGGGAGGGGTTGCGCGATACGCCGAAATTAAAGCTGCGAGGCCGCGAACTCGTAGTTGGCCAGCTTGTCCAGCCAGTTGGTCACGTAGTCGGGCCGGCGATTGCGGAAATCCAGATAGTAGCTGTGTTCCCACACGTCGCAGCCAAGCAGCGCCTTGCCTTCGTCGGTGGCGAGCGGGTTGGAGCCGTTCGGGGTCTTGGTGCCTTCAGCTTGCCGTCGCTGCCCAGCACCAGCCAGGCCCAGCCGGAGCCGAATTGCGTGGTCGCGGCCGTCTTGAACGCGTCCTTGAACGCGGCGACGCTGCCGAAATCGCTGGTGATCTTGCTCTCCAGCTTGCCAGGAATGCTGCCGCCGTTCGGCGCCATGTTCTTCCAGAACAGGATGTGATTCCAATGCTGGCCGGCATTGTTGAAGATCGGCGCCTTGTCGGCCTTGCCGTTGGTCATCTTCACGATTTCCTCGAGCGACTTGCCCTGCAACGCGGGGTCCTTCTCGACGAAGCCGTTCAACGCCGTGACATAAGCCTGGTGATGCTTGCCGTGATGCAGTTCCAGCGTCTCCTGGCACATCCCGCGCTCGGCGAGGGCAGACACGGAATAGGGGAGGGAGGGAAGTTCGAAGGCCATGGACGCTTCTCCGGTGGTTGGAATTTGCCAGGATGGACGCTTGCGGTCCGTTCGTAGCTATGACCGCGCCCCTGACGCGTCAAGCTTGCACGAAGCGGCAATCCGCGCCACCTCCGGCGTAAATGTCCGCTCCCCCGATCCTCTCCGACCTGGGCGCGCTGGTTCGCCGGCACGATCCTGACCGCTTCCTGACGGCGCTGTTTGCCCCGCAGCCGCAGCGGGAAACACTGTTTTTATTGTACGCCTTCAACCACGAACTTGCCCGCGCGCGGGAGGTCGTGAGCGAACCCATGCTGGCGCTGATCCGCTTGCAGTGGTGGCGCGAGGTGGTGCAAGGCGAACGGCGACGCCACGAGGTCGCCGGACCCCTGGGCGCGGCCCTGGACGCAGGGCTGCTCGACCCCGCGCAACTGAATGCCATGATCGACGGCCGCGAGATCGAGACCGAGCCCGGCACCGCGGACCTGCCGACATGGCGGGACTATCTGTTGGCCACAGCCGGCAACATTGCTGCAGCTTCGGGGCGAGCCCTCGGCGCGGATGAGCCAACCCAGGCCCGCCTGCAGGCGCTGGGCGCCGCGTACGGTGCCACGGGCCAGTTGCGCAGCATCGTGGCGTTGGCCCGGCAAGGCCGCTGCATGCTGCCCGAGGATGTGCTGGGCGCACACGGACTAACCCGACATGCGGTGATTGCCGCGCCCGATGCGCCGGTACTCGCACCGGTGATCCACGAGCTCGCCGGTCACGCCCGCAGCTGGCTGCAGGAAGGTGCCGGCAGGCTGCCCCGCCCGATCGTCGCCGCGGCACTGCCCGCGGTGCTGGCGCGGCGGGACCTGCGCCGGCCAGCGGCCAAGCCCGGACCGCGCGGAACCGGGGACCGCCTTGCAGTCATGCTGGCGGCGGCGACCAGCCGAGTTCTAAGGCTCACGACGACAGCGCGTCGCCCAGGCGAATGCGTCGGGTGTTGTCCAGCAATGCCGCCGCCACGCGAGCGCGGTGCTCCATGACCGTGCCGGCGCGCAGGCTCCATGACGCGACCCGGCGATACCAGAGCTGCTGGTCGAACTCGGCGATAAAGCCGATGCCGCCGAAGATCTGCTGCGCCGCGCGGCAGGCCATCAGGCATTTCTCGTTGGCGAACGCCTTTGCCTGGGCGACCTCGACGCCGGCCGGCAGCCCGCCTGCCAACAGCGAGATCGCCTCGCGGGTCAGCAGCCGCGCACCGTCGACGCCGATCAGCATGTCGGCGCACAGATGCTGGATCGCCTGGAACGCTCCGATCGGCTGCCCGAAGGCCTGGCGTTGGCCGGCATACTCCGCCGCCCGCCGCGTCGCCTCACCGGCGGCGCCGACCATCAGCGCCGCGGTGAACATTGCTGCAAGGTCCAGCAACTCCTGTGCCGCAATGCGGTCGCCGAACACTGCGGTCCGGTGCACACGCACGGCATCGAAATCGACCATGAAACCGGCATCGCCCGCGGTCGAGATCAGTGCCGTGCGGTGAATGCCCGGCGCGTCGGTGTCGATCAGCGCCAGGGAGGGTTCTCCGTCGATGCGAACGACCACAACGCATTTTTGGGCGGCCTCGAAATTCCCGACATACGCCTTGCGGCCGCTCAGCCGGAACTCGTCGCCTTCAGCGTGGCCGCGCATCGTCATGGCTTCGAGCGACCAGCCGCCGCTTGGCTCCTGCGCCGCAAAGGTCAGCATCAGGTCACCGGCGATCACTTTCGGAAGCAGATCACGCTGCGACGGGGTGCCGTGCCGGGCCAGGGTCAACGACGCCACCATCACGTCCAGCATCGGCACCGGCGCGATGTGGCGGCCGAGTTCCTCGAACAGCAACCCCAAAAAACCGAGCGGCAGTTCCTGTCCGCCCTGGGCTTGCGGCAACGCGATGCCGAGCCAGCCAAGCTCGGCAACCTGTTGCCAAAGTTCCTGAGAATATCTCTGCGGATGCCGTTCCGCCGCACGCACCAGCGCCGGCGGCGACTGTGCCGCGAGGAATTCGCCGGCGGCGCGCTGCACGCTCAATTCATCGTCGTTCGGCAGGACGTTCATCGCCGGGGCCTCGGCAAGCCCAGGCCGTTGCGGGCGATCTGGTCGCGCATCACCTGCACGCTGCCGTGGTTGACGGTGGATTGGAAAGCGCCAAGCAGGTTATGTGCGAACACCCCGTCCTCGATGGCGCCAGGCGACCCATTCAGCAACTGGGCGGCCGGTCCCAGGATTTGACTGATCGCTTCGGTGGCCCGCACGCCATGCTCCGGTGCCCAGACCTTTTCCGCTGAGCCCTCATAGGTGAAATCGCCGCCACGCTGCACGATCGACATGCTGCGCATCGTCATCAGGCGGCAGACCTGCGCCTCGATCCACAGTTCCGCGACCTTGTCGCGGACCCGCGGATCGGCCCGCTGCGTGGCGTTCGGCTCGCAATCCTGCTTGAGCCAGTGGACGATGTCCTCGTCGCGCTGCACCGACATCAGGTACCGCCAGGCGCCGACCCGATCGAGGTTCAGGCCCCGGCGCGCCACCGCCCAGCCATCCCCCTCGGCGCCGAGCAGGCACGAGGCCGGGACTTCGACATTGTCGAAGAACACCTCGTTGGTGCGCGGCTCGCCATAGGTGGTGCCGACCGGCGCGCGCGGCTCGTTCTGGATGGTCCACAGCGGACGGACGGTAGTCCCCTGGCTGTGCATGGGCACCAGCAGGACCGACAATCCGTTCTGCCGTTTTGACTCCGGATCGGTGCGCACCATCAGGAAGATGTGGGTCGCGACATGCGCCGCAGTGGTGTAGGTCTTTTGCCCGTTGATTACGTAGACATCGCCCCGCCGCGTGGCCCGACACTGGATGCCGGCGAGGTCGGTGCCGCAGCCCGGCTCGCTGTAGCCCTGCGCGAAGATGATCTCTCCGCGGATCGTCGCCGGAACGAATTCGCGCTTCTGCTCCTCGGTACCGGACGCCAGGATCGCCGGCGCGCCGGTGCCGCCGCCGCCGATGCGCTTGAACCCGATGCGCTGGAACTCTTCCTCGATGACGAACTGCGTCATCGGGTCGCCGCCCTGGCCGCCATATTCCTTCGGCCAACTCACCGCGACCCAGCCTCGCGCGAGGATCTTCTGAAACAGCGCCTCCGCATGCGGCCCCATGCCGCGGCTTTCCTGCCTGAGTTCCTCGCGCAACGCCTCGGTCACATGCTCCTCGATGAAGGCCTGCACCTCCCGTCGGAGTTCCTGTTGCTGCGGGCTGAACAGGAACTCCATTACTCGTCGCCGGGAAGCTGGATATCCTGCTGTGCTGGCGTCGGCGCGAATGGGTAGGGCACCGGCGGGCCGCCCTGCAACGGCAGCACCCCGACCGCCGAGCCCGTCGTGGAAATCACATCGCGCTGGTTGCGCATGGTGATCCGCATGCCGACGAAGCCCAGATTGTCGACGCGATCGAGCCTCGTGACCTCCGCAGTGGTGGTCAGGGTGTCGCCAGCCACATCCATCGCGCGATAGCGGAATTTCAGCCGCCACATCCAGCCGGTCTCGCCGAGACTGTCCTTCACCAGCTGTGCCAGGCTGTGCTGCTTCCAGGATCCGTTGATCAGCACGTCGGGCAAGCCGTCATGCTGGGTCGCGAACCGCCAGTCGTAATGGATGCGATGCCAGTTCTCCATCGCCGCCGACCAGCGCATGATGTGCGACGTGGTGAGCGGCCCCTTCACCTGGGCGGGAAACACATGCCCGACCGCGAGGTCTTCGAAGATCACGGTCATGCCTATCTCCGCAGCGAGGTCTGGCGATTGATCATCAGCAACTCGCCGCTCTCGGTTTCCCAGCGGGTTTCGCTGACGATCACCAGCATCTCGCCGTTGCGGGTCTGCTTCAGCTCGACGCTGCGGTAGCGCGGCTTGGCCACCGCGCGCTCGCCGATCTTCAGGCAGCGGAAGAACTCGATCTCGTTGCCGCCGTTGAGCAGCCGCTTGTAGGGGGAGACGATCGGCGGCAGCCCGGCGGACGCCGCACTGGCGCCGCCGATGCCGTCGTGGTCGGGATCGTCGGACACCGCCTGCAGCGGATCGGGCGTGCCCAGCGGGCGGCGGAAGGCGTGCAGCGGATACAGCGGTGGTGCCACGATTTCACCGGGCTTGCTGTGCGCGGCGGCGGCCTGGTCGTAATAGGCGGGATCGGGGTCCATGATGGCCTGCACGAAGCGGCGCAGGCCATCGGCTTCCAGGGGTGTCGCCATTCGCGGCTCGCCGGTCAGGCCGACATATTTCTGGTAGTCGGCGGCGTCCGGCTTGTCGTCTGCCATCGGCTTTTCCCCCATATGCTGTTGCCTGGACATTACGGTGGATTCAAATTTGCCGTCCAGTTGGGCTCCCTGGACATCCGCTTTGCCGGCACCTACCGTTTGATCCAAATTCATAGGGGGAATGCGACCATGCCGTTACCCAAGGCCATAACCATCGTCGAAGTCGGCCCGCGCGAGGGCTTTCAGTTCGAAGGCATCGGCCAGCCCCAGAAGATCTCCACCGCCAACAAGGTGCGGCTGATCGAGATGCTGGCGGAGACCGGCCTGAAGACCATCCAGATGTCGTCTTTCGTCAGCCCGAAGCAGGTCCCGCAAATGGCCGACGCGGAGGAGATCTGCGCCACCGTCGCCGCCCGCCCGGGTGTGCGCTACACCGGAATCTACCTGAACGACACCGGCCTCAAGCGCGCAATCGCCACCGGCAAGCTCAGCATCAACGGCAAGATCACGCTGACTGCGTCGGAGACATTCTCGCTGCGCAACCAGCGCCGCTCGACCGTCGACGACCTGGCGATGCAGCGCAAGATCGCCGCGCTGTACAAGGAAAACGGCTACCAGGTGGTCACTGGCAGCGTGATGGCGGCGTTCGGCTGCAACTACGAGGGCGAGGTGCCCACGGCGAAAGTCCTTGGCCTGGTGCAGCAATTGCACGATGTCGCCGCCGAGGTCGGCAGCACGCTGAAGACGGTGATGCTGGCGGACACCATGGGCTGGGCCGACCCAGAATTGGTGCGCCGCACGGTGGGCGCGGTGCGCGAGCGTTGGCCGGATGCGCGCGTCGGCCTGCATCTGCACGACACCCGCGGCCTTGCCATCGCCAACACCCTGGCCGGGATGTACGAGGGCGTCGACCTGTTCGACACCGCGGTCGCCGGGCTCGGCGGCTGCCCGTTTGCCGGCCACAAGGGCGCCGCCGGCAATGTCTGTTCCGAGGAGGTGGTGTTCCTGTGCCACCGCATCGGCGTCGAGACCGGCGTCGACCTCGGCAAACTGGTGGAATGCGCCCGCTTCGCCGAGACCATCGTCGGCCATCCGCTGCCCAGCAAGCTGATCAACGCCAGCCTCGAATGCCGCATGCCCGAAGCCGCCGCGGCGTGACCGCGCCGCGCAACCTGTTCGACCAGCTGGCGCACGCGGCGTCACGGTTCGGCGACGCCGAGTTCCTGGTGGTGGGCCGGCGGACAGAGACGCTGACCTTTCGCCAGCTGGAGATTGCGGCGGAGCGGTACGGGCGAACCCTGCACGGCTTGGGGGTGCGTCCGGGCGACCGGGTCGCGGTCTGGATGACCAACCAGGCGGCTTGGGCTGTGGCCGCCTACGGCATTGCACGCGTCGGCGCGGTCCTGGTGGCGGTGAACACCCGGCTGGCGCCGCGCGAGGTCGCGCATATGCTGGAACTGACCCGGCCGCGGGTCTGGCTGCTGGAAGACAATTTCCTCG
This sequence comes from uncultured Alphaproteobacteria bacterium, assembly GCA_963819305.1. Taxonomy (GTDB): domain Bacteria; phylum Pseudomonadota; class Alphaproteobacteria; order Acetobacterales; family Acetobacteraceae; genus CAVTKE01. Next base: position 170,819 of record CAWFVP010000007.1, on the reverse strand, counting down.
GCAAGGTGCAGGCGACCGATCACGTGGCACCGGTGCTGGATGCGTTGAAACAGGCCGGCGTGGCGCCGCCGGCGATCCTGGTCCGGAGCCGGGATGGGCGTCGCTATCCGGGCATGCTGGATTGGGACCAGACGGTCGCGCACTCGGATGCGGACGCCGTGCTCGCGCCGGCCGTCGAACTCGTGGCGCGCACGGCCGAGGCTGAATTTTCCGAGTTGCATGGGGCGGCCGCGATCCTTTCGACCTCGGGCACCACCGGCCGGCCGAAGGGCGTGGTGCTCGGCCATGAGCAACTGATCCACCTGGCGGAAGCGGTCTCCGAGCGGCAATTGCTGCGCCCCGGTGAGCGGCTGTATTCGGTTGGGCCGATGTTTCATTGCAGCGGCTACATGCACGGCCTGCTCTGCAACCTGATTTCGGGTTCCACTTACTACACGACGCCCGCCTACAATCCCGAGGAGAGCTGGGACGTCTTCGCCGGCGAGGGCATCACGCTGTACCACGGCTTCGTCATTCCGCTGCAGGAGATGGCGCGGCTGCCGCAGTTCGACGCCGCGCGACTGCAATTCGACCGCGCCTGGTACGGTGCGCCGGCGGCCGAAATGGCGCGGCTGGAATCGGTCTATGGCGCGCGCATGTGCGAGATCTACGGCCTGACCGAAACCGGCGGCAACACCTCCATCTGCTGGCCGCACGATCCGGTCGACATGCGGCACGATTCCGATGGCCGGCCGAATATCGGCGTCGAGGTCAAGATGATCGACCCCGTCACCGGCGACCGCCAGCCGGACGGCACGCCCGGCGAGATCTGCGTGCGCGGCTGGAACGTCATGCTCGGCTATTTCCGCGATCCCGAAGCGACGGCGCGGACCATCGACGCCGATGGCTGGCTGCACACCGGCGACATGGGCGTGCAGCTCGAGGACAACTTCATCCGCTGGCTCAGCCGCCTGAAGGACATGATCCGCGTCGGCGGCGAGAACCTGTCGCCGCTGGAGGTCGAGGAGGTGCTGGTCGGGCATCCCGCGGTGGCGCAGGCGGCCGTGGTGGCGGTGGCGCATCCGCGGCTGCAGGAGGTGCCGGTCGCGTTCCTGATCCTGAAGCGGGGCGCGCAGGCCGACGAGGCGGAGCTGGAGCGGCATTGCCGCGGGCTACTGGCGAACTTCAAGGTTCCCCGCCGCTTCGTCATCGTCGACGATTTTCCGCGCACCGACGCGACCATGCGGGTGCAGAAGGCCAAGCTGCGCGTGATGGCGGAGGCGCTGTAGCCGATGCCCGACATGGCGCCGGCGGTTGGGGCCATCATGGAACTGGCCGGCGTCGGCAAGACCTACGCGACCCGCGACCGCAAGGGGATGGTGGCGTTGACGCCCACCAACCTTTCCGTGCAGGCGGGCGAGTTCCTCGCCATCGTCGGACCCAGCGGCTGCGGCAAGACGACGCTGCTGAACATGATGGCCGGCTTGATCGCGCCCAGTTCCGGCGAGATCCGCTTTCCGCGCGCCGGCAGCGACCGGCCGCACATCGGCTTCGTGTTCCAGCGCCCGGTGCTGCTGCCGTGGCGGCGGGTGATCGACAACGTACTGCTGCCGGTCGAGGTGATGCGGCTGGCCCCGCGCGCCACCTACGAGGTGCGAGCGCGGGAGTTGCTGGCGATGGTCGGCCTTGCCGGTTTCGAGAATGCCTATCCGGGCGAATTGTCCGGCGGCATGCAGCAGCGCGTCGCCATCGTGCGGTCGCTGGTCTACGACAATCCCGTTCTGCTGATGGACGAGCCGTTCGCGGCGCTGGACGCGATGACCCGCGAGGAACTGAACCTCGAACTGCTGCGCATCTGGCAGATGACCGGCCGCAGCATCGTGTTCGTCACCCACAACATCCCGGAGGCGGTGCTGCTCAGCGACCGCATCGTCGTCATGGCGCCGCGCCCCGGCCATGTGCGCGAGGTGGTGCAGGTGGACCTGCCGCGGCCGCGCTCGTTGTCGTTGATGGGCGATCCACGCTTCGGCGCGCTGGCGGACGGCATCCGCGAGATGTTGCGGGGACCGCAGGCATGATCGGCGAGCGCACCGTCTCGGCGTTGTATGCGATCGGAACCTTGGTGTTCGTGCTGGCGGCGTGGCAGTTCGCGGTGCGGATACTGGAAGTGCCGGCGTACTTCATTCCCGCACCCAGCGACGTGGTGACGGCGCTGGTGCGCGGCCGCGACCTGTATGCGGCGAATTTCCTGGTGACATTGTGGTCCACGCTGGCGGCGTTCGCGATCGCCTTCGTGCTGGCGCTGCTGACCGGCGCGCTGGTCAGCGAAATCCGCTTCCTGGAGCGAACGCTGTATCCGTTGCTGGTGGCGCTGCAGTCGATGCCGCGCATCGCACTGGCGCCGATCATCATCGTCTGGTTTGGTTTTGGACCAGGATCGAAGATTGTGCTCGGCGCGCTGTCGGCGTTCTTTCCGATCTTCCTCAACACCGCGCACGGACTGAAGATCGTCGATTCCGATCAGATCGCGCTGATGCGGACCCTGCATGCGACGCGGTCGCAGATCTTCTGGAAAGTGAAGCTGCCGAACGCGCTGCCGTTTCTGCTGGCCGGCGCCAATATCGGCATCATCTTCGCGATCCTTGCAGTGATCGTCGGCGAGTTCCTCGGTGCCAACAAGGGAATGGGCTTTCTGATCGTCAATCAAAGCAGCCAGATGGACACCCCCGGCGTGTTCGCAAACGTGCTGCTGCTATCGGCGACCGGCATCGTATTCCATTACGGCATCCAGGCGCTGCGCTACCGCCTGCTGTTCTGGGCGCGGGGGTCCGAAGTCGCGGGCTCCAAAGTCTGAAAACAAGAAGAGGGAAAAATCCGATGGCGTCCAGGCGGAATGGATTGTCGCGTCGCGGCGTTGTTGCCGGCGGGCTCGGCTTGCTGGCGATGCCGGCGATCGCGCAGAGCCGGCGCAAGATCACCCTGGTCTATGGCGTGCCGGTGATCGATTCCGCGGCCGACGGCTTCTTCGCCTCGATCCCGTTGGGAATGGGGTTCTATGCCGATGAAGGCCTCGACGTGGAAATCCAGACGGTCGGGGGCGCCGCGGCGGCGGTGAACCTGCTGGTGTCCGGCCAGGCGCAGTTCTCCACCCACGGCACCGGCGGCCTGATGTCGGCGGCCTCGCGCGGCGTGCCGATCACCGGCTTCTGCTGCCAGGTGCCGGATGCGTTCACATCGGTCGCGGTGCTGAAGGACGGGCCGATCCAGCGCTTCGAGGACCTGAAGGGCAAGACCATCGGCATCAGCGCGATCGGGGGCGCGCCCACCTACACGCTGAACAGCGTCATGCGCCGGCTTGGCTGGGACCCCGCGAAAGATGTCGAGGTGATCGCCGTCGGCGCCTCCCTGCCGGCGCTCGACGCTTTGCGGCGGGGCAGGGTGCAGGCGCTGGTGGAATGGGATTCGATCTTCGCGCTGTTCGAGTTCAACGGCGGCGCATTCCGCTATTTCCGCCCGGATCCGATGCCGTCGATCGGCTTCCAGCATTGCAGCAACACGCTGACCTCGACCATCGCCAAGGACCCCGCCCTGGTCGCCGGAATGTCCCGCGCGCTGGCCCGGTCCATCGTCGCGATGGCGGCGGCGCCGCCCGAGGAATTGTCGAAGCTGCACTTCAAGCTGTTCCCGGCGTCGCGGCCGACGACGATGTCCGAAGCCGACGTGCTTCGGCTCGACGGCCTGCGTCTTGAAGCCCGCAAGCAGTTCATGCGCTTGCAGCAGCGGGTGTTCGACCGCACCGAGAAGCTTGGCGACATTCCGGACGCGCAGGTCGCCGCCATGCGCGACCTGTTGTTCCAGGGCGGCGAGTTGCAGGAATCGCTGCCGGTGGAACGCTATTTCACCAAGCAGTTCGTTGATACCATGAACCAGATCGACGTCCCGGCCGGGATCGCCAAGGCCCGCGCGTTCCGCGCCTGAGGCGATCCGCTTTCTTAAAAGTGATCGCACGAGACCTGCCCGGCGGGCGTATGCTTCGCCGATACGGCGGGTCGCGGCGAATACGGCGGCTTCCAAGCGAGATTGGGTCTGGCGCTGCCGGGTCTGCGGCCTCCGAACCAGCTGTTCGGGAGGATCGGCATGACTGTGCGAAATCCCATCGAATTCACATGGGACCAATTCAGGCAATCGGCACACGGCGTCGGAACGGCGATCGACGATGCGCGCCGCACGGAGGAGGCGGGCAGCGGCATCCCAACCGTTCGCCGGATCGGGCTGTCCGACCTGCGCGACGCGCTGGCCGCCGGGTTTGATGATTTCGCCGCGCATCGCAGCGACGTCATTTTCCTCTGCGTCATCTATCCGTTGGTCGGCCTGGTGCTGGGGCGCCTGCTGTTCGGCTACGGCGTCCTGCCGCTGCTGTTTCCGCTGGCCGCGGGTTTCGCGCTGGTCGGTCCGCTCGCAGCGGTCGGCCTCAACGAAATGAGCCGCCGGCGGGAGCAGGGCCTGGATGCCAGCCTGTCCGACGCATTCGGCGCGTTCGCCTCGCCGTCGATCGGCGCGATCTTCATGCTGGGCCTGGTACTGATGGGCATCCTGCTGGTCTGGCTCGGCGTGGCCCAGTTGATCTACAACGCGACCCTCGGGCCGCTGCCGCCGGAAACGCTGGCGGGCTTCAGCCACGATGTCTTCGCCACCCGTGCGGGATGGACCATGATCTTCGCGGGCGTCGGCATCGGCTTCGTATTCGCGGTGTTGGTGCTGGCGATCAGCGTGATTTCGTTTCCGCTGCTGCTGGATCGCAAGATCGGGGTGGAGGCCGCGGTCTGGACCTCTGTCCGCGCGGTCGCTGCCAATCCGGTTCCGATGGCGGCCTGGGGCATCATCGTCGCCGGCGGACTCGTGCTGGGCTCGATCCCGTTCCTGCTCGGCCTCGCTATCGTGATGCCGGTGCTGGGGCATGCCACCTGGCACCTCTACCGCAAGGTGGTTCCGCGCTAGGGCGTTCGTTCGAACGACGCCGGATCGCCGCTGAGCCGAAGGATGCGCCAGCCGTCCGCGGTTCGGCGCATCCGGGCGCGCATGGTGCGGATGTTCTCGATCGCCGGAGAGCGGGGAAGGCCCGGTCGGCGGCGTTTTCGAAATCGTGGCGCACCACCAGCATATAGGCGGTCACCACCGCCTCGTCGGCGCCGTGCGCCTCGGCGAACACGTTGGTCAGCAGATGATGGATGCGCATGGTCGGCGAGCGCTCGGCCATCGCCGCCGCGATGTCCGCCTCGCTGCGCAGTTCCGCACCCTGCCGATGCCAGACCCCGCCTGGCGCCAGCAGCCGCACCAGGGTCGCCTCGTCGCGGTCGTCGAGCGCGCGGAAAAACCGAATGAGCGTCTGCGCCGGGTCGAGCGGCGACATCACGCGGCGCTCTCGGCCGCCAGCAGCAGCCCGTCGCGCACGAAGGCGGGATCGAAGATGCGGTCCGCCATCACCTGGCAGCGCTTGATCAGCCGATGCTCGTCGGGGCCGTAATCCGGGATGGCGTTGTGCAGCGTGCCGATGTGGTCCCACATCAGCACGTCGCCCTCGGTCCAGCGATGCGCGATACTGGTATTTCGGCTGCAGCTGATGGGCGAACAGATGCGCCAGCACGCGGTCGCTCTCGGCTTCGTCCATCTCGTTGATGCGGATCACGTAGCCGGGATTGCAATACAGCACCTTGCGCCCGGTGATCGGGTGGGTCATGAACACCGGATGCACCGCGGGCGGCCGCTTGGCGCGCTGCTCCGGCGTCAGCGGCGGGCGGGTGCTGCCGGGGCGGTGGCGCATCTCCTCCCAGAACTTGTTGAAGTCGTGCGTTGCGGTCATGCCGTCGCAGACGCTGCTTCAGCGCATCGGGCAAGGTCCTCATAGGCGGCATGCATGTTGGCGAACACGGTGTTGCCCAGCGGCTTGCCGTCGCGGCGCGGAATCTTGATCGCCGTAGCAGCACGTTGGTGAAGCCGATCAGGTCGTTGTACGACATGTCGGTATGCCAATCCTGGCCGGCATCGGCGAGCCCGAGCGGCTGGCCGTTCTCGATGATGTTAGACAGGATCATCACCTCGGGCGTGCCGGGCTCGCAATAGGTGCCGGTCAGCGACGATTGCAGCCCGCCGAAATGCTCCGAGAACGCCTTCAGCTGCGGCGCGTCCAGCGATTGGCGCGGAAAGCACAGCACGCCGTGTTCGCCCAGCGCGCGCAGGATGGTGCCGAAATCGGCGCGGCCGAGCGGCTGCGACAGGTCGATGCCGTCGACGGTGGCGCCCAGCGTCTCGCCGGTCGGGGTGATTCTGCATTGCCTGTCCTCCCTCGCCTGTGGTTGCCGCCTGTTTTGCGATAAGGTTGGATAATGCCATAACAAAGTCAAATCAGCGGCCGTGACGAGCCGGGACCCGGAGAGAACGCACAAGACATGCAACGTTCAGGATCATGCGCTGTGGCGCTCGCGTCGCTGATTGCCCTGACGGCGCCGGCCGCCCAGGCGCAGACGCTGCGAATGGGCGTCGGCGCGCAGGTCACCTCGATCGATCCGCAGTATCACAACATCTCGCCCAACAACGCCTTCGCCTCGATGGTGTTCGGCGCGTTGGTGGATACCGATGGCCAGTCCCGCGTGCTGCCCGGGCTCGCCGCGAGCTGGAAGCCGATCGCCGACGATGTCTGGGAATTCAAGCTGCGGCCGGACGTCGACCTTCCACAACGGCCGGCCGTTCACCGCCGACGACGTCGCCTTCACCTTCGAGCGCATCCCGACCGTGCTGAACAGCCCCGGTTCCTATTCCACCTACATCTACGCCATCGCCAAGACCGAGATCGTCGATCCGCTGACGTTGCGGCTGCACACCAAGGGCCCGGACCCGCTGCTGCCGGCCAACCTGTCCCAGGTGTGGATCCTGAACCGCGCCACCCATACCGGCGCCACCACCGACGATTTCAACTCCGGCAAGCTGGCCATCGGCGCCGGGCCGTTCCGCGTCGGTCGCGGTGCGTTTCGGCGACGCGTCGAACTGGACCGCAACGATAGCTACTGGGGCGGCAAGCCCGCCTGGGAGCATGTCAGCTACCGCCAGATCACCAACGAGGCGAGCCGCGCCGCCGCCCTGCTGTCCGGCGATGTCGATTTCATCGACCAGGTGCCCGACCGCCGACGTGGCGCAGCTGCGCGAAGACCCGCAAGTGCGGCTCTCCGAGGCCGACAGCCTGCGGGTGATCTACATCGCGATGGACCAGATGCCGCACCGGCCCCTCGCCGTTCATCACCGACAACGACGGCAAGCCGCTGGAGCGCAATCCGCTGAAGGACCAGCGCGTCCGCCATGCCCTGTCGCTGGCGATCGACCGCGAGGCGGAGGTGGCGCGGGTGATGGAAGGGGTGGCGACGCCGACGCATGCAATACATGGCGAAGGGCACCTTCGGCTATGTGCCCGGACCTGCAGCCGCCGCAAGCGCCAATCCCGAGGAGGCGACGCCGGCTGCTGGCCGAGGCGGGTTATCCGCAAGGCTTCCGGATCACGCTGCACGGGCCGAACGACCGCTACCCGAACGATTCCCGATCGTCCAGGCGGTGGCCCAGATGTGGGCGCGCATCGGCGTGAAGACCGCTGTCGACACCTCGCCCTACGCCAATTTCATCACCCGCGCGTCGCGGCAGGAATTCTCCTCGTTCCTGGTGTCCTGGGGCACCCCGACCGGCGAGCCGGGCGCCGGATTGCGTTCCACCGTCGCCACCTACGACCGCGAGCTGGGGCTGGGTTCGGTGAACCGCGCCCGCTATTCCAATCCGGCCTTCGACAAGCAGCTGCTGGCGGCAATGCAGGTGCTGGACGATCACCGGCGCGAGGAAATGCTGCAGGAGGCGACCCGCACCGATGGTCAACGACGTCGGCATCATCCCGATCCATCTGCAGCGCAATGTCTGGGCCATGCGGCTGGGATTGCTGCATGATGCGCGCGTCGACGAACTGACCCGGGCGCAGGACGTGCACGCCGATCCGGCGGCGCCTTCCCGGTAGCACGAACACGCCGAGATCCACGAGTCGCTGGCGCGGCGGGCCGTCGGCCTGGGCTATTTCTACAGCGCGGATATGGATGACGGCCGGGCTGCGTGAGGCATCGCCGAGGGGTCAAATGGTGCCCAGGGGCGGAATTCGAACCACCGACACTGCGATTTTCAGTCGCATGCTCTACCAACTGAGCTACCTGGGCACTGCCGAACGCCGCGTCGCCTTCGCGACCGCCGCCGGTGTTGGAGCGGGCGGAATAGCCCAGGCGGCGGCGCGGATCAACCCGCCCCGTCATCTCGTCGTCGCGCGGTCGAATCGTCGTCCTCCTCGGCGGTCCGGCCGGCACCACGTAGGCCTCGGTGAACCAGCGGCCGAGATCGACATCGGCGCAGCGGCGGCTGCAGAACGGGCGGTATTGCCGGCGCGGTCGGCTTGCCGCAGATCGGGCAGGCGGGTCCAGGCGCTGCGGGTCTAGCCATCGGAGCGGGCCTCCAGCACCCAGCCCAGCCGCGGCAGGGCATGATCGACGCGGGCGTGCAGCTTGCGCCCGGCGCAGCGCGCGAAGGCCGCCAGCGCCGCCGGATCCGCATGCAGCGCGTCGGCGACCGCGGCCGATGCACGCAGGCCGACCGGTTGCCGCGCGGGCGGCCGCCACCTCGGCCGCGGCGCGCCGCAGCGCGGCCAGGCCGGCCGCATGCGGCCCGGCCAGCAATTCATGCAGCGGCGGATGCACCCGCGGCCGCAGGATCTCGGCCAGGCCAAGCGCCGTGAACCCAAGAAACCGCGGCCGCAGCGGATCGCCCGCCAGCGCCGTCGGCAAAGTCCGGCGCCAACGCCGCCCGCCGCTTCGCCGCCATGCCGGCGAGATCGACCAGGATCGCGCCCGCCCAGATTGCGCAGCCGGATCTGCCGCGCCACCGCCGGCAGCAACGCCCGGTTCGCCGCCTGCTGCGCCGGCGCCTTGCCGCGACGCTCGGCCGTGGCGGCGCCGAGATCGACATCGATCGCGGTCAGCGCCGGGGTCGGCGTGATGCACATCCTGCCACCGCCGGCAAGCTCCACGACCGGCGCGCCCAGCGCCTCGATCTCGGCCTCCACCGCATCCGGAAAACCGGTGTCGAAAGCGGCGACACCCGGTTGCAGCCGTTCGCCCAACACCGGCCGCAACAGCCCCGCCGAGCGCCGGATCGTCGACCAGCACCGGCGCCCCGGGATGCAGCCCGGCCAGCCGCTCGACGGCGCCAGGACCACGCCGCAGCAGCGCAGGCGGCCCGGACCCCAGCAGTGCCGCCTCGTCCTCCGATCACCCTGCCGGTCAGCCGCGGCCCCTTGCCGCCCTGCGCGGCACGGATGATCCGCACCGCCAGCACCATCCCGGCACTGCAACGGTCGCCGCCCTCGCTGTCCGGCAGAAACCCCTCGGCGCCCTGCAACGCCACGAACGCGCCAGCCAACGCCGGCACTCGCGCGATGACGCGGCCGCGATGCAGATCGCCCACCCCATCCAGCGCGCCGGCCCGCTCGATCGCATAGTCGAACAGCGTGCCGTTCCATGCCGCCACCCGGATTTCGCCCGGGCTGGCGCTGACCAATATTCTCACGGCAGCGGATAGCCCAGGCCGCGCAGCATCTGCGCCGTCTCGAACAGCGGCAACCCGACCACGTTCGAGTAGCTCCCGGAAAGGAACCGCACATACGCCGCCGCATGCCCCTGGATCGCGTAGCCGCCGGCCTTGCCCTGCCATTCCATGCTGGCGAGATAAGCCCGCTTCTGCGCAGGCGTCAGCCGGATGAACGCCACCACGCTGTCGCAGACCCGCATCAGTCGCCGTCCGTCCGGACCGATCAGCACCACGGCCGTCAGCACATGATGCCGGCGCCCGGACAGCAGATCGAGGCACGCGCCGGCCTGCGCGGCAGTCTCCGCCTTCGGCAGGATGCGCCGCCCGCAGGCGACCACGGTATCCGCCGCCAGCACGAACGTGCCAGGCGCCTCGCAGGCCATTGCCTTGGCGCGCGCCAGACGCTGCACGTAAGCCGCGGCACCTCGGCCTTCCGCAGGCGTCTCGTCGATATCGGCGGCTGAACGTGGTCCGGCACGATGCCGATCTGGGCCAGCAAGGCGAGCCGCCGCGGGCTGGCGGAGGCCAGCATCAGGCGGGGCCGCGCTGCGTCGCCGATGGCCGCGGCCGATCCTTCGACCTGAACCGGCGCTGTTACTTGAATCGGAATGTGATCCGGCCCTTGGACAGATCATACGGCGTCATCTCGACGTTCACGCGGTCGCCGGCCAGCACGCGAATGCGGTTCTTGCGCATCTTGCCGCTGGTATGGGCCAGAATGCTGTGTTCGTTGTCCAGCTTCACGCGGAACATGGCGTTGGGCAGCAGCTCCATCACCGTGCCGCTGAACTCGATCATGTCTTCTTTTGACATCAGGTCTCTTGTTTGGTGTGATTGTTGCGCGGAACATGATGTCCGGACCCCCGGCAGGTCAAGCGACGGCAATGTTTCCGAGTCTGCAGCCGATGCTGCGGGCATGCGCCTGCAGCCCCTCCGCCTCCGCCAGCGCCACCGCCGCCGGCCCCACCCGGCGCCAGCGCCGCGCGCATCCGCCGCCACCCAGGTCGTGCGCTTGAGGAAGTCGAACACCGACAATCCGGAGGCGAACCGCGCCGTTCGCCCGGTCGGCAGCACGTGGTTCGGCCCCGCGACGTAATCGCCGACCGCCTCCGGGCAGAACCGCGCCGAGGAACACCGCGCCGGCATGGCGGATGCGGGCGAACAGCGCCTCCGGGCTCGGCGCATCATCATCTGCAGATGCTCGGGCGCCAGCCGGTTCGCCAGCACCGCCGCCTCGTCCCAATCGCGCACCACGATGATCGCGCCATGCTCGCGCCAACGCGCGCCGGCGATCGCGGCGCGCGGCAGGGTGGGCAGCTCCGCCTCGACCGCCGCCGCACACCGCATCGGCGAAGTCCAGCGTCATCGGTGATCAGGATCGCCTGCGCCGCCTCGTCGTGCTCGGCCTGCGCCAGCAGGTCGATCGCCACATGCCGCGGATCGTTGTCGGCATCGGCGAGCACCACCACCTCCGACGGCCCGGCGATGCAGTCGATGCCCGACCCGCCCGAACACCTGCCGCTTGGCCTCGGCGACATAGGCGTTGCCCGGCCCGACGATGCGGTCCACCGGCGCGATGCTCGCCGTGCCATAGGCCAGCGCCGCCACCGCCTGCGCGCCGCCGACGCGGTAGATCTCCGCTCACCCCCGCCCGCCGCGCCGCCGCCAGCACCAGCGGGTTGAGCACGCCGTCCGGGCGTCGGCACGCACATCGCGATCCGCGCCACCCCGGCCACCCGCGCCGGCATCGCGTTCATCAGCACCGAGGACGGATACGCCGCCTTGCCGCCCGGCACATACAGCCCGACCGCATCGAGCGGCGTCCAGCGCATCCCCAGCGTCAGCCCCGCCGCATCGGTCGATCCGCAGATCCTGCGGCATCTGCGCGCGATGAAACGCCTCGATCCGCCTCGCCGCCAAATCCAGCGCCGTCGTGCAGCGACGTCGGCACCTCGGCCACCGCCGCGTCGATCTCGTCGGCGCGTGATCGCGCAGCCGCTCCGCGGCGTCAGCGCCAGCCGGTCGAACCGCTCGGTGTAGCCGCACAGCGCCGCATCGCCCTCGGCGCGCACAGTCGGCGATGATCGCCGCGACCGCCTGCTCGACGCTTTCGGTGGTCTCGCGCGCCTGCGCCAGCAGCGCAGCGAAGCCGCCTCGAAACCCGGCGTCCGCCGTCGCCAGCCGCTTCATGCGCCGGCCATCGCTTCACCGGCGGCGCGGAACCGCGCGATCCAGGCGCCGATCGCCTCCGGCCGCGTCTTCAGCGCCGTGCGGTTGACGATCAGCCGGCGGTGACGTGCGCGATCACCTCCGTCTCCACCAGCCCGTTCGCCCGCAGCGTCGACCCGGTCTGCACCAGATCGACGATCAGCCGCGACAGCCCCAGCCCCGGCGCCAGCTCCATCGCGCCGTTCAGATGCACGACCTCGGCATGCATGCCGCGCGCCGCGAAATGCCGGCGGGCGATGTTGGGATACTTCGTCGCCACCCGCACCCGCGACCAGCGCGCCGGATCGTCCGTCGCCGGCGGTCTCGCGCCGGCTCGGCGACCGACACCCGGCAGGCGCCGATCCCGAGATCGAGCGGCGCGTAGATCTCCGGGATAGTCGAACTCCATCAGCACATCGGCGCCGCAGATGCCGATCTGCGCCGCGCCGAACGCCACGAAGGTCGCGACATCGAACGGCCGCACCCGCACCACGTCCAGCGGCGGATCGTCGGTGGGAAACCGCAGCCGCCGGCTGTCCTCGTCGGCGTAGTCGGCGTCCGGCACGATGCCGGCGCGCGCCAGCAGCGGCGCGCACTCGTCCAGGATCCGCCCCTTCGGCAGGGCGAGGATGCACGGGCTGTCCGTGTCCGCCCGCATCGAGGTCGCCTTGAATGAAGCCGTCATAGCCCCTCCGGCCCAGCAGGGCCCCTCCGGTCCAGGTGGCGGGACCTACACTGCCCGGAAGGCGCCGGAAAGGGTCAGTCCGGCAGACGTTCGATGTCGGCGCCGCAGGCCGCCAGTTTTTCCTCCGCCGCCTCGTAGCCGCGGTCGAGGTGGTAGACGCGGTTGACGATGGTCTCCCCCTGCGCCGCCAGCCCGGCCAGCACCAGCCCGACACGAGGCCCGCAGGTCGGTCGCCATCACGGGCGCGCCGGACAGCGCCTTCACCCCGCGCATGATCGCCGAAGCCGCGTGAACTTGATGTTGGCGCCCATCCGGTTGAGTTCCGGCGACGTGCTGAAGCGGTTCTCGAAGATGTTCTCGGTGATCATCGAGGCGCCTTCCGCGACCGACATCAGCGCCATCATCTGCGCCTGCATGTCGGTGGGAAAACCGGGATAAGGCTCGGTGATCACATCGACCCCGTGCAGTCCGTTCAGCCGCCGCACCGTCAGCCCGCCATCCTGCTCGATCAGCTCCACCCCGGCCTCGTCCAGGGTGCGCGCCACTGCCGTCAGATGTTCCAGCCGGCCATGCTTCAGGTGCACGCTGCCGCCGCTGATCGCCGCGGCACACGCGTAGGACCCGGTTTCGATCCGGTCGGGGATGATCGGATGGGTGGCGCCATGCAGCGTCTTCACCCCCTCGACGGTCAGCCGGTCGGTGCCGATGCCCTCGATGCGGGCGCCCATCGCCACCAGGCAGGCGCACAGGTCGGTGATCTCCGGCTCCCGCGCCGCATTGGCGATCACCGTCTGCCCGTCGGCAAGCGACGCCGCCATCAGCAGGTTCTCGGTGGCCCCGACGCTCGGGAACGGCATCACGATGGTCGCCCCCCGCAGTCCCTGTTCGGCCACCGCATGCACATAGCCGCCATCCAGCCGGATGGTGGCGCCCATCTGCTCCAGCCCCTTCAGGTGCAGGTCGATCGGCCGCACCCCGATCGCGCAGCCACCCGGCAGCGAGACCTTCGCCTCCCCGGTCCGCGCCACCAGCGGCCCCAGCACCAGCACCGAGGCGCGCATCTTGCGCATGATGTCGTAAGGCGCCTCGGTGCTGCCGATCGGCCCGCCGATCGACAGGCTGCGGCCATCGTTGCCCAGCTTGTCCACCGCGATCCCCAACTGGCGCAACATCAGCGCCATCATATGCATGTCCGCCAGCAGCGGCACATTGGTCAGCACCAGCCGCTGGTCGGTCAGCAACCCCGCCGCCATCAAGGGCAGGCCGGCATTCTTGGCCCCCCCGATGATGATGTCGCCGGAGAGCGGCCGGCCGCCGCGAATGCGAAATTTGTCCATTCGGTGCTTCTACCGGGTCTCGGTCGCGTCGGGGAAGAGGGACGCGCGTCTCCGCGCGGCGACTTAGAGCGGCAGGTGCGCCCTCGCGCACCGAGAGCGGACCCCCCTTGCTACATGACTCACCACAAAGTTACGATAACGCAACAAATACCCCGCACCTCTCCCCGCCCACCTCACCCCGGCCCAAAACCACCCCGCCGCCCCACCCGCATCCCAACACCCATCCCGACAGCCCGCGCCCGTCCCACCACCGAGCGTCCGCCCCCGACCCCAGGCGCCGCACCAGACCGCACAGCCACCACCGCCTTAGCCCTCACCACATCCCGCGCCGGCAACCGCAACTCCGCCGGCAGCACCACCCCGAGCATCCGCGCCAGCGGCCGAAGCACCCGCCCCAGCGTCGGCACGCCGGCGATCAGCGCCGCCATCTCCGGTTGCGCCAGCATATGCGTCAGCTGCGACCCGGCGGTCGCCGCATGCATCGGCACCAGCGGCAGCAGCCACCCATCCCCCTGCGGCAGCCGCCCATAGCCCAGCCGCGGCTCGCGTCGAGGCGCCGATCCCGAAGCACCCTCCGAGCCACCGCCTTCCGCCCCGCTGGCCCGCTCCGGCGCGGCTCCGGCCCTGGATTTCCCGCCCCCGAACTTCCCGCCCCCGAACTTCCCGGCCCCAAACTCGCCAGCCTCGAACCGCGCCACCAGCACCGCCAGCCGCGCCAGGCTCCGCCCCAGCCAGCCATACGCCACCACCACCAGCCCGGCCGGCAACGGCGCCCGCCCGACCCCACGTTCGGCCACCTGCGTGCGCAACCGCCCGATCATCCAGGCGAAGCCGTCGAGCAGACCAGCGAAGGGGGAGGGGGTTTGCATGAAGGCGTGGAACATAACAGGAACAATCCGACGCCGCAACCGCCAACCCGGACGCGCCGGTCAATACAACCAGTCACGGCCACCCACGCCGTCTGCCATCATCGCGACAAGCCGTCACGCCGCGCATCCCGACCGCAGCGATCGTGAGAACGGCAACAGCCCGGCCACGCAATCCACTCGACAGGACGTTGCAACCTCCCGAAAATCATATCGGTCGCAGCGCAATCCCGTTCCGGTCGGGTCGAACGATGATCCCCCTCCACCGGGGTCGATTCCTCCGGAACAGGGAAGCCGCAGGAGCAACGAATGAACCCTGCCTATCTCTCCGCCCTCGCAGCCCTCGTCGGCGCCACCATCGGCGGCCTCACCTCGTTCCTGACCTCGTGGCTGACCCAGCGCGTCCAGCTTCGCTACGCCCAGCGCGAGAGCGAGCGGGCCAAGCTCGAAACCCTGTACAGCGACTTCATCGTCGAGGCCTCGCGCCTGTTCGGCGACGCCGCCATCCACCAGACCGAGGACGTCACCGCGGTGGTCAGCCTCTACGCCATGGTGGGTCGCATGCACCTGGTCTCCGACCGCAAGGTCGTCGACGCCGCCGCGCGGGTGGTACACTGCATCATCGAAACCTATCTCGGCCCGAACCGCACTCTGCACGAGATGCTGGATTTCGCCCAGGCCGGCGGCATGGACTTCCTGACCCATTTCGGCGAAGTCTGCCGCCAGGAAATCATCGCCCGCGCCTCGGCGATCCGGTGATCGCCCCGCGCTGCATCGCACCCGGGCCGCATGACATCGGGCGAGGTCAGGCCTTGACGACCCCTGGCGGCTTCCATTGCCCCTGGCCGATCGGCAGCAGCGCCGGCTGTTCCGTCTTCGGCCAATACAGCCGCATCACCAGGTAGATCGGCCCGTCCGGCGCCGGCAACCAGTTCGGCGTCCGGTCGCCGCCCGGATCGTCCTTCTGGATATACAGCGTCACCCCGCCATCGGCGTTTCGTTTCATCTGCGGCAGCATCGGCGTGTTGATCAGATAGCGGTCGATCGGGTTCTGCACCAGAAGCTGGTTGCCGCCGTGGTACATCGTTACCGACCAGAAGGCGTTGACCGGCGGGAACCCGTTCCCCGCGAAGGTCAGCGTATAGCGTCCCTTGCTGCCGTCGAGTGTCTCCCCCGTCGCGGCGGTGCGGGTAAAGGGATAGGTCGCTTCCTCCGTGGAGTTGCCGTAGATGCCCGCCTTGGCGGCGACCGCGCGCAGCATCCAGTCGCCGTTGTATCCGTCGGGCGCGCCGGGGATGGGCGTGACGCGCCAGCCGTTCATGGCGACGCCCGCGGCGGCGACTGCAGCGTCCACCTTGCGCTCGCCCTCGAAGGCGGCGGCCAGCAGCTCCATCCGGTCCACAAAGGTCTGCGGCATCGGCGAGCCGCGCCCGTCGATGCCGATGCTGGCGAGCTGCGCGCGGATCGCCGTCTCGTTCGGCTGCGGCGCGTTGAACTGCAACGCGAAGGCCAGGAAGTCGAAGAAATGGTGCTTCGCAAGGTCGGCGTTGATGCGAGGCCAGCGGATCTCGGGCGCCGGCGGCGGCGCCGGCTGGTGCAGGAAGGTGGACAGCGGTTCCACCTTGTAGCCGCGCTGCACGGCAACGACGCCCTGCATGTCGTCGGGGCCAAACAGCTGGGTGCGGAAGGCGGCGAGCGCGAACCAGGTGGTGGAGCGGATCACGCCCTTGATGCCCGGCGGCGTCTGGCCCTGCCAGCCCGGGCCGACGACCATCCAGGATCCGGCGCCCTGGCCCGTGCTGCGGCTGCCGATATAGCCGACATTGTAGGTGTTGCCGTCGCAGATCATCACCGAGAAGTAGCGGCCCGTCGGCACGTCGGGGACCGAGATCACGACCGGCTCCGCGCGCAGATCCATCCAGCCCAGGGAATAGGGCGTGTCGCTGTTGGGCGTAGGGATCGCGGTGTCACGCCAGGTGAAGACCTGCGCGTCGTTCCAGAGCGTGTTGAACGGCGCCTTGAACTGCCCGCTGTTCCGGTCGATCGCGTAGTCGTACATCACCGCGTAGTTCATGACGATCGGCAGGCCGAATATCAGCGCCTGCTCGGCCGCCTCGGCGGCGCCGATCACGCCCGGGCGCACGGCCTGCGCCAACGCAATGCGCGGGGTAATGCACGGGGCAACGGCGCCGAGGAAAGCGGCACCGAACAGGCTGCGTCGCAACAAGGTCCGTCTCCTTCGCTGTAGACTTTCATGCTTTTTCGCCGAACGGCGCTCAACTCGAACCGCACTCAGCTCACCTTGCGGACCGGCGGCAGCGCCCAGGAGCCGTCGATGATCGACGGGTCTTTTTCCTTCGGCCAGTACAGCCGCATCATCAGCACGAACTTGCCCTTCGGCGCCGGCAGCCAGTTCGCCTCTTTGTCGGCACCCGGCGATTCGTTCTGGATATACAGATCGATCGAGCCATCGGCGTTGGCCTTCAAATGCTGCCGCGCGCTGATCGAATAGCGGTTGAGCGGATTGTCGACGAAGAAATACTGCGCGTCGTACATCGTCAGCGACCAGAAGCCATCGACCGGCGGCGTCAGGCCCTTCCTGAACGTCATCACGTATTTCTCGCCGCCCGAGTAGTCCCGCCCGATCAGCCCGGCCTCGTACTTCTGCGAGGTCGGGTAAACCGCGTCCTGCGGCCGGTTGGCGCCGAGGCCGATTGCCGTGACGAGCGCCCGCTGGATGTAGTTGGTGCCGTAGATGCCGGTCTTCACCGTGAAGCCCCAGCCGTTGACGTTCTTCACGTCGCCGTCGCTGAACTTGAAGTGCAGCATGATGCGGTCGAAGGCGACCTGCGGAATCCGCTTGGCGAAATCCGCATTGAACTTGCTCTTGTCGAACGACTGCCCCGGCACGATGCCGATCCTCGCCATCTTCGCAACGATCGCCGCGTCGGCCTTGTAAGGCGGGTTGGTCTTCATCAGCTCGCACAGCAGGGTGAAATACGCCACCGCATCCATGGCGTTCACCTGCTCGCGCACCGCCGTCTTCGTGTCGATCGACGGATCGACTTTTCCCGCCGGCGGCGTGTACTCCTTCCCGTAGGAACTGAGCGGCACCAGCTTCACCTGGTCCTGCAGGTCATGCACCGCCTTGTAGTCCTCGGGCGTGCCGGTGCAGTAGATGCGCCCCAGCAGCCAGACCAGGCTGGTCGCCGATTTGTACTCCTTCACCCCGGCTGGCAGCGTGCCGCTCCAGCCCGGCCCGGTGATCGCATAGACCTGCGCCCCGGTTCCCGTGGTGCGCTTGCCCGGCACCTGGAACACCGTCGTCCAGCCATCCAGAAAAGGGAACAACGCGTAACGCCCGTGGGTATCGGGAATGCTGACCACCCACGGCTCGCGGCCGACATCGAAGAACGCGGTGGTGTAGAGCGTATCGGCGTTCGGTGCGGTGACGTCGCGAAAGGCCGCGTTCGGATATTCCCGCAGCTTGATCATCTGTCCCATCGGCGCCTTGGTGCCAGCGGGCGCCGCGACATTGGTAACGACCCGGCGGGTCAGCTCCATCGTAACGAGGGGGTAGCCGAACGTGTACGCCTCGACCGCGATGCCGAACTCCTCGGTGCCTTCCATCATGTCACCCAGCAGTCCCTCGGCGCCGGCAGGATTGCCGAGGGCGGTAGCGGCAAGCAGGCCGACGCCACCGGCGGCGGCTGTGCGGCGAGAAACGGGCATGGATTATTCTCCAGCAGGTCGCGCTCCATAGATGCGCGCATCCCATTGCGTCAACGGTGCGATCCGACCGGCCGCCAACAGCGGCAAGATGGCGCGGCGCCTTTCGCATCGCACCATCTTGCCGTTGTGTCTCACCCGGCTGTTGCCAAGCCGGGTCCGCAGATCAGGAAATGGCAGGGCAGTTCAAGGCTGGCTTGTAGGATCAGCCTCTGCCGCCCTTGTCGTCCAACGGCTGGTCGAACTTCATGTTGACGCTGATCTTGTTGCAGCCTTCGCCCGGCATGCTCGCGGTGATCGACCGCGTGGTCCGCGAACCGGTCACCGTTCCGGTCGGGCCTTTGCCGGTGGCCGAGACCAGCGTGATGGTGAAGGCGCCGTTCGGATCGTAGTTTCCGCTAGCCTGGCTGATGCCGCTGCCGTCGGTCCAGAACACGACACCGCCCAGCTTGTTGCCGGGCAGGCGCGTGATATGCCAGTCGGCGGTCGGGCATCCGCTGGCGGCGGCCATGGAACGACCGGTGAACACTCCGGTCTGGTCGTTACCGCCTTCGCCCGCGGCAAACGGAGCACTGATCGGAACGGCAACCATCCCGCACGCGGCAAGCGCGCCGGCTAATTTAGCAAAACGCATGTTCAGACTCCTTGTTATTTAGGCAACGGGGTTATGGACGCAACGGGCTTCTCCGATCAGGTGAAGCGCTGCAGCCGGGAAAATCCCGGGCGACGCGCCCCGGGACCTTCTCGGCATGCTCCCCCTGCTCGATTGACATTACGGGCGATGACCACGCAATGATTTGGAATGTCGGACAGTCCGGGGCCAAAACCACCTGACAGCGGCGCCTTGCAGCGGGTCGGCCTGCTGGTCGGCATTCCGCCCCTGCTGGCGCAGTTCAACGTGCCGGCAGACCGCGTCACGGCCGGCCTGCCATTCGGACCCGAGATTTTCGAAGATCCGAACATTTTGATTCCCTATGATCTGATCAGCCACGTCCTGGACAACTGCGTCCGGCTAACCGGCTGCGATCATTTCGGATTGCTGCTCGGCAGCCGCGCCCATCACGGCAGCCTCGGCCTGCCGGCAGCGCGCATGCAGCAGGCCGACAACCTGGGCGAGGCGCTGTCGGCCTTCGTCCGCCTGCAGCAGGCGAACACGCGCGGCGGCGCGGTTTATCTTCACCGTTGGGGCGGCACTGTCATCCTCGGTTACGCAATCTATGACAGAAAGGCGGTGGCACGAGACCAGATCTACCAGTTGGTCATGGCGGTGGCATTCAACACCGTTCGTCGCCTTACAAACGCAACTGCGCAAATCACAGAAATTATGTTTTCGATCAGACAGCCACGCAACCTGAGGCCGTTCGCGGCCGTCTTCGACGTGCCGTTGCGCTTCGGCCAGACGCAGACCGGCCTTGCCCTGACCGTCGCCGCGATGGATGCCCCGATCCTGCGTCCGGCCGCCGCGAACGGTGACCGCACTCACTCGCCGGCGAGTTCGGTCATTCCCTTGGGAAATCGAAAATGGACGGAAGTCGTCAGGCACAGGCTGCGTCCGATGTTGCTCCGCGAGGACGCCACCAGCACCTCGGTCGCCGCCCAGCTCGGCCTCAATGTACGAACCATGTCGCGGCGCCTGGCGCGCGAAGGAACAAGCTTCCAGCGCATACTCGACGACATCCGCTTCACCGCCGCCTGCGAGCTCCTGGTCCTTACCGAAATCCCGGTGGGCGAGGTCGCCAGCGCGCTCTCGTATTCCGCCCCCGGCCCGTTCATCGAGGCCTTCCGCCGCTGGAGCGGCTCCACGCCGCTGGCCTATCGGCGCAGTGCCCGGCATCGCCGGGCGGCCGGCGAATCGCCGGCGGAATCCTGAGCCGGCCCCCTGCGGGCCACTTGCGCGCCCCACCGAGATGCACCGCATCGATCCGCTGCATGCACCGAATGAGCGCATCGGCCACGCAACGGCTGCCCTAAGACAGCGCCGTCGGGCAACGCGGCGGATGCGGCGTGCGTGACGCCGACAGTCTCAGCAGCGGTTGCGGGATCGGTTTGCCCAATTGGATGTCTATCTGGAACAGCACTACGCCTGGCTGCTGCTCTTCATCTTCCTCGTCGCGATCGGGATCTTCATCGCGTCCTCCGCATCGGACGACGACGACGACGATTGAGCCGCCGCACGCCGGATCAGCCCGGCACCCCGATCACGTCGCAGATGCGCCCGTTCAGCGTCTGCTCCAGCACCGGCCTGTCGAGGTCGATCTCATGCTCCGGCGCCTCGGCGTCGAACCACCGGGTCGGGCGGATCGCGCCCACCATGTCGAACATGTCGCGTGATGTCTGTCCGGTCCGCGCCAGCACGTCCGCGTGGAACTCGACGAACAGCACGAAATCCCGCGCCCGCCCCAGCAACCCCCGCGCGCCCCGCAGCGCCGCCGGTTCGCCGCCCTCGATGTCCAGCTTGATGACGAAATTTCCGTCGCCCGGGCAGATGTCGTCGATCCGCATGACATCGATGTCGCCCTCCGCATCCGGGCGGATGAACCAGGCATGCGGACTGGGATCGTACTCGGGCGCCACCAGCCGTCCGCGTCCGGAATAGTCGCTCACCGCGCCGCGATGTACGAATGCCGCAATCCCCGGCAGCAGCGCCATGTTACGTTTCAACACACAGCCATAGGCGAGATTCGGCTCGACCGCGATCACCCGTTCCAGCCCCGGCGCCTTGTGCGCCAGGTTCAGCGTGAACAACCCGCAATTGGCGCCGCAGTCGACCATCGTCCACGCATCGAAGCGCTCGCGCACGATCGCCGCCAGGTTGTCGGTGCTCAGCGCATCGACCTGGCCGAGATCCGCGAAATGCCAGCAGGCGTGTTCGTGCATCGGCATGAACACCTGCCCGTCGTGATGGCGCACCGGCGCCGCATCCGCCAGCACGCCGCGCCGCTCCAGCCACCCATACGTCGCCCACCGCTTCGCCGGCAGCATTCGCGCAATCCGGAACCAGACCGGCGCGGTATCCCTGATCCGTCCCGGCGCGTTGCCCAATACCGACTGCCCAACCATGTTGCACCGGCAAAATCGCGAATTCGCGGCGGCACCGCAATAGCCGCGATTGACCCGCGGTTAACGACGGCCGCGCGCTCTCACCCCAGCCGCGGCAGCGACACCCCGCGCTGGCGCATGTATTTCCCCGCCTTGTCGGCATAGCTCGTCTCGCACGGCTCGTTGCCGGCCAGGAACAGAAACTGGCAGATCCCCTCGAACGCGTAGATCTTCGCGGGCAGGGGGGTCGTGTTGCTGATCTCGATCGTCACCTGCCCCTCCCATTCCGGCTCCAGCGGCGTCACGTTGACGATGATGCCGCAGCGGGCGTAGGTCGACTTGCCGAGGCACACCACCAGCACGTCGCGGGGAATGCGGAAATATTCCATGGTGTGGGCGAGGGCGAAGCTGTTGGGCGGGATCACGCAGACCGGTGCCGTGCGATCGACGAAGCTGTCCGGGTTGAACTGCTTGGGGTCCACGATGGCTGAATCCACGTTGGTGAAGATCTTGAACTCGTCGGCCACGCGTGCGTCGTAGCCGTAGCTCGACAGCCCGAAGCTGATGACGCCGTCGCGCTTCTGGGTCTCCACGAACGGCTCGATCATGCCGTGCTCGGTGGCCATCCGGCGGATCCAGCAGTCGGACATCACGGGCATCGCGCGGGTTTTCCTTGCTTCGTCGAAATCGGCGTGGCGGCGGTCTAGCCCGCCGCCGCCGCCCCGGCAATGAGCGCCACCCCCGCAACGAGCGCCATCCCGGGCCGCCCGCCGCGCGACCAGCGGCTGGACGTGGTGCGCGGCTGGCTGCAGCTGACCATCTTCGCCAGCCACGCCTACCGGCTCGTTCATCGGCGGCTGGATGATCCACGGCTCCTGGGGCCTGTCCGACAGCTCCGAGCAGTTCGTCTTCCTGTCCGGCTTCACGCTCGGCAGCGTGTTCGCCCGCAAGGCCGCGCGCGACGGCTGGCGGGCCGGCGCCGCGCGACATGCTGGGCCGCACCCGCCGCCTCTACCGCATCCACCTCACGGTGTTCGTGCTGTTCGGCGCCATGCTGCGTCCTGGCCGGCGCCACCTTCCTGCCCGGCGAGGCGCGGCGGCTCGGCTGGGGCTTCCTGCTCGACCACCCGCTCCGCGCGCTGCCCGGCGTCCTGACCATGCTCTACCAGCCGGAATGGATGGGCATCCTGCCGGTCTTCGTCTGGTGCATGCTGCTGCTGCCCGGCTTCGCGGCGCTGGAGGCGCGCTGGGGCATCTGGGGCGCTGCTGCCCTCGTCGGCGCTCTACGTCGCGGTCTGGGCGTGCTCGGCCTAGCGGCCGCCCAGCCTCGGCGCCCGACACCGGCATCGCCTTCAACCCGTTCGCCTGGCAGCTGCTGTTCCTCACCGGCGCCTGGCTCGGCCGGCGCGCCTTGCTGCACGGCGGGGCGCTCCCGTTCGACGCGCCCTGGGCCCGCTGGGTCACCCTTGCCGCCGCCCTGGTCCTGCTCGCCGGCCTGGCGCTGCGGCTCGCCTGGTACGGCTTCGTCCCGGTCCCGCCGCCATTCCCCGAGACCACCTGGATCGTCGGCAAGGAAGACCTCGCCTGCCCCGCGCTGCTGCACGCCTGGGCGCTGGCCTGGCTGGTCGCCGCCCTGGTGCCGCGCGACGCCCCCTGGATGCACCGCGGCTGCCCGCCGCGCATGGCCGCCATCGGCCGCTACAGCCTGGAGGTGTTCTGCCTCGGCCTGTTCCTGTCCTGGGGCGGAACGACGATCGCTGCGCCTCGCCCCCGGCCTTCCCTGGCTCGACCCGCTGCTGATCGCCACCGGCGGCGTCCTGCTGGGCTGTTCGCCCACTGGCTGCAACGCCGCCGAACGCCGGCGCTGGTGGCGCCGGCCTAGCCTACCCCCGTGCTGATCGATCGCTGTGCCCGACCTCCGCCTGTGCCCGCTACCTTCTGCTTGCGCCGCCGGTCGACGTGTCGGTCCGCGCAGCGCCGCCGCGCTCGCGCCTGTTCCTTCCGGCGTCGCAAGTTCTCCTGGAGCGCGCGCCTTGCGTTCGCGGTCGCCAGTAATTCAGCCTCGGTCCGGTGGAAGGCGGCGGGCGCATCGGAGTCGTGCATCTCGGAACTTGCACAGGCCCGCCGGTCGGGGGCCGATCATCTCACGCATTCGCAAGTAGGCACGGCGCATGACAAGCTCGTGATTTGGCCCGTGCAGCGCGATCGCCGTGTCATCAGTCGCGCGCAGCCAACAAAATCCCATCGGAGGATTACACGTCCGAAATGCGTTTTGGAGGCAAACAATATGCGTCACGCTCGCCGGATAACCCTGGCCCTCGGCTCGCGCGGTCACCCTCGGCTGAGCGCGCTCGGCCCGTGCGGCCGACCCGATCAAGATCGGCCTGTCCGGCCCGTTCACCGGCGGCTCGGCCTCGATGGGCGTGTCGATGCGCGACGGCGTCAAGCTCGCGGTCGCCGAGATCAACAAGGCCGGCGGCGTGCTCGGCCGCCCGCTCGAGCTGGTCGAGCGCGACGACGAGGCGCGCAACGAGGTCGGCGTCCAGGTCGCGCAGGAGCTGATCAACAAGGAGCAGGTCGTCGCCACGCTCGGCTTCATCAACACCGGCGTGGCCCTGGCCTCGCAGCGCTTCTATGAGGAAGCCGAGATCCCGGTGATCAACAACGTCGCCACCGGCACGGCTGATCACCCAGCAGTTCAAGCCGCCCGAATACAAGTCCAACTACGTCTTCCGCACCTCCGCCAACGACATCATCCAGAGCGGCATGATCGCCGACGAGGCGATCGACCGGCAGGGCTTCAAGAAGCCCGCGATCCTGGCCGACAGCACCAATTACGGCCAGCTCGGCCGCGAGGACCTGGAGCGCGCGCTGGCGGCGCAAGGGCGTCAAGCCGGTCGCCGAGGAGAAGTTCAACATCGGCGACACCGACATGACGTCGCAGCTGCTGCGCGCCAAGCAGGCCGGCGCCGACGTCGATCCTGACCTACGGCATCGGGCCGGAACTGGCGCAGATCGCCAACGGCATGGCCAAGCTCGGCTGGAAGGTGCCGATGATCGGCAGCTGGACGCTGTCGATGTCCACCTTCATCGACAACGCCGGCGCCAACGGCGACGGCGCCATGATGCCGCAGACCTTCATCCAGGTGCCGACCACGCCGAAGCGCAAGGCGTTCATCGAGGCCTATCAGGCCGCCTACAAGGTCGACCGCATCCCGTCGCCGGTCTCGGCCGCGCAGGGCTACGACAGCGTCTACCTGCTGGCCGCCGCCATCAACCAGGCCGAAGTCGCACCGACGGGCCGAAGATCCGCGCGGCGCTGGAGAACCTGAAGACCAAGGTCGAAGGCGTCGTCACCATCTACGACCATCCGTTCACCGCGACCGACCACGAGGCGATCAGCGCCAACATCCCGGTGTTCGGCGTGGTCAAGGACGGCCGCGTCGTGCCGGCGCACCCCGAGGACCTCGCAGGCGACAAGGCCGTCCGCGTCAAGCCGAAGAGCTGAACGCTCGCCGAGCGCCGCATCCGACGCAACGCCCCTCCCGCGTCGCGCGGGGGAGGGCGTTCTGTCGTACCGCGAGACGGTCAGCTCGCGCGATGCAGATCCTGGCCCAGCTGATCGTCAGCGGCATCGCCGTCGGCATGATCTACGGCGTCATCGCCTTCGGCTACCAGCTCACCTTCGCCACCTCGAAGACGCTGAATTTCGGCCAGGGCGAGGCGCTGATGCTCGGCTCGCTGGTCGGCCTGCACGCGTCGTCGGCCTATCACCGGCTACTGGCTCGATGCTGCCGATCGTGCTCGCCTTCGGCCTGCTGCAGGGCGCGGTGGTCGAGCGGCTGGGCGTGCGCCAGGCGATCAAGACCAAATCCGAAGTCCGGCTGGATCATGGCGACGATCGCGCTCGGCATCATCTTCCGCAACCTCGCCGAGAACATCTGGGGCCGCGACGCGCTGAAATTCCCCTCGCCGCTGCCGGAAGCGCCGCTCGCGTTCGCCCGGCGTCAACGTGCTGCCGATGGAGATCGCCATCGTCGTCGGCGCGCTCGCGCATGATGCTGGCGGTCGAGCTGTTCAACCGCCGCTCGATCTTCGGCAAGGCGGTGGTGGCGACCGCCAACGACCGCGACGCGGCCGGGCTGATGGGCATCAACACCTCGCTGGTCATCACCTTCTCCTACGCGCTGTCCTCGATGGCCGCGGCGTTCGCCGGCGTGCTGATCGCGCCGGTGACGCTGACCGGCGCCGACCATGGGCGCCGCGCTCGGCCTCAAGGCCTTCGCGGTCGCGATCATCGGCGGCCTGTCCAGCGGCATGGGCGTCGTCGTCGGCGGCCTGATCCTCGGCATCACCGAGAACCTGACCGGCTTCTACATCTCGACCGGCTACAAGGACGTGCCCGGCCTCGTGCTGCTGCTGCTGGTGCTGTCGTTCAAGCCCTCCGGCCTGTTCGGCAAGCGCCGCGATCAAGAAGGTCTGAGCGGCGTGCGGCAAAGCATCCGCTCGCCGTCGGGCTCGTCGTCGCTGCGCTGCTCGTGTTCCCGTTCGTCGTCACCAGCCCGTATTACCTGCATCTGCGTCGTCGTGATCGCGATCTACGCGATCGTGACGCTCGGGCTCGACATCGTGTTCGGCTACACCGGCGAGGTCTCGCTCGGCCATGCGGCGCTGTTCGGCATCGGCGCCTACACCGCCGGCGTGCTCGCCTTCCAGCTCGGCATCGGGCTTCCTGCCGGCGCTGCCGCTCGGCGTCGTGATCGCGGCGGCGTTCGGCGCCGTCCTGGCGCTGCCGGCGCTGCGCGTCACCGGCCCCTATCTCGCGATGGTGACGCTCGCCTTCGGCACCATCGTGCAGATCCTGATCAACGAGATGACCTTCCTCACCAACGGCCCGCTCGGCATCTCGCTGCGCCAGCCGGTGTTCTTCGACTTCCGCGACTGCGCGCGACACGCCTGCCGTTCCTCGACATGTCGCTGGCGCGCATGCGCGACGTTCGAGTTCTACTACGTCGTCGTCGTCGTGCCTGCTGCTGACGCTGGTCGTCGATCAACCGGCTGCTCGCCTCGCGCTACGGCCGCGCGTTCGAGGCGCTGCGCGACAGCCCGATCGCGTCGGACTGCATGGGCGTCAG
Source organism: uncultured Alphaproteobacteria bacterium (assembly GCA_963819305.1). Taxonomy (GTDB): domain Bacteria; phylum Pseudomonadota; class Alphaproteobacteria; order Acetobacterales; family Acetobacteraceae; genus CAVTKE01. Next base: position 144,181 of record CAWFVP010000007.1, on the reverse strand, counting down.
CGTCTACAAGCACAAGGTGCTCGCCTTCGTGGTCAGCGCCGGCTTCGCCGGGCTCGCCGGCGTGCTGTTCGCCTATTCCGAGCAGTATATCGCGCCGAACAACTTCAGCTTCGACCTGGCGATCACCGTTCCTGCTCGGCGTCACGCATGGGCGGCCGCAAGTCGCCGCGTCGGGCCGATCATCGGCGCCGCGATCGTGGTCGTGCCTGCCGAACCTGCTGGCCGACATCGCGCTGTTCCGCATCGTCGCCGGCGTGATCGCGGTGGTGGCGCTGGTCGCCGGCGGCGACGGTGTCGTGCGCAAGCGCCGGAGGAGCGGCGGCGCATCGCGATCCCGGTGGCGCTGTGCGTCGCCTTCTTCGTCGTTCTCGCTGCTGCTGGAGAAGATCACCGACTACAAGCTGACCGTCTTCGGGCTGATGATCCTGTTCGTCGTCTACTACCTGCCGGACGGCATCTTCGGCTTCCTGCGCCAGCTGGTCGCCCAGTGCGCCCGGACTGGGTCCGTGCGCACGCGGTGATCGAGGCGCCGGCGCCGATGCCGGCCACGCCTGGGGCAACCGCCCTCGAGGCTACCGATGCCGGCGGACCGCTGCTGCAGGTGCAGCAGGTGGTGATGCAGTTCGGCGGCCTGCGGGCGCTGGACCGGGTCGATCTCGCGGTGATGCCCGGCACGATCCACGGGCTGATCGGCCCGAACGGCTCCGGCAAGAGCACGATGATGAACGTGCTCACCGGCATCTACGTGCCGACCGTCAGGCGAAATCCGCCTGGACGGCGCAAGCCATCGCCGGCCGCACGCCGCCGCAGATCGCGGGCGCCGGCATCGCCCGCACCTTCCAGAACGTGCAGCTGTTCGGCGAGCTGACGCTGATCGAGAACGTCATGGTCGGCCTGCACCACACCTACGCCGCCAGCATGGCGGAGGTGGCGCTGGCCACCCCCGCGCGCCCGCCGGCGAGGAGCAGGCGGCCCGCGTGCGCGCCGCCAGCCTGCTGCGCTTCGTCGGCCTCGAGAAGCTGGCCAACGAGGAAGCGCGCAACCTGCCCTACGGCAAGCAGCGCATGCTGGAGATCGCCCGCGCACTGGCGCTCGATCCCCGCCTGCTGCTGCTCGACGAACCGGCCGCGGGCCTCACCGCGCCCGACATCCGCGAGCTGCTGGCCATCATCCGCAAGATCCGCGACCACGGCATCACCCTGATCCTGATCGAGCATCACATGGATGTGGTGATGAGCGTGTGCGACACCGTGACCGTGCTGGATTTCGGCCAGAAGATCGCCGAGGGCCGCCCGCCGAGGTGCAGGCCGACGAACGGGTGATCGCGGCCTATCTCGGCGGCAGCGTCGCCGAAGCGGTGGCCTGAGATGCTGCAGGTCGACAACCTCGTCGCCGGCTACGGCAAGGTGCAGGTGCTGCACGGCCTGTCGCTGCGAAGTGCCGGCCGGCCAGCTGGTCACGCTGATCGGCTCCAACGGCGCCGGCAAGACCACCACCCTGCGCGCGCTGTCCGGCATGATCCGCCCGACCTCCGGCCGCATCACGCTGGACGGCGCCGACATCGCCGGCCTGCCGTCGCACCTGATCGCCCGCCGTGGCCTGGCGCATTCGCCGGAGGGCCGGCGCGTGTTCGTCAACCCTGTCGGTCGCCGACAACCTGTCGCTCGGTGCCTTCGCCCGCCTGACCGGCTCGCGCCCGCGCGGCGACGTCGCCGCCGACCGCGACCGCATGTTCGACCTGTTTCCCCGCCTCGCCGAACGCCGCGACCAGCTTGCCGGCACGCTGTCCGGCGGCGAGCAGCAGATGCTGGCGATGGCGCGCGCGCTGATGCTGAACCCGGCCGTGCTGCTGCTCGACGAGCCCTCCATGGGCCTGGCGCCGAAGCTGGTCGAGGAGGTGTTCGCCACCATCGCGCGCCTGAAGCGCCGAGCGCATCACCATGCTGCTGGTCGAGCAGTTCGCCGCCGCCGCGCTCGATGTCGCCGATTTCGGCTATGTGCTGGAAAACGGCCGCCTGACGGCCTCCGGCGCCGCCTCGGCGCTGAAGAACGACCCCGCCGTCCGCGCCGCTTACCTTGGGCAGGCGCACTGAACCGTCAGGGCACCGCCGCCGCGTCGTCCCGGCGATAGGTCAGCACCAGCACGTCGCGATGCGCCGGCAACGCCGGGTCCAGCGGCAGCACCGGCGTCACCCCGTGCATCACCCGGTGGTCGTCCAGCAGTGCCGCATCCATCGGGTCGCGCAGCGTGAAGCTGCCGAGGGCGGCACCATCCAGCCCATGGATGCTGGTGGTGCCGGACGCGATGTTCAGCCGCCCGACCAGCAGCACCAGCACCCAGTCCACGCCGTCCTGGTGCATGCCCTCGGGCGTCGGCTGCCCGGCCTGCCCGGACCGCGCCTCGATGCGGAACTGGTGCGCCTCCACATGCCAGGCGGGCGCCGGCGTCAGGCCGTCGAACAGCCCGTACGTGAAGCGCAGGATCGACCCGAACGCGGCGCCCTCGGCCACCGGGTCGAGCATCGGCTCGAACCAGCGGGCGATGCCGCCGTTCAGCACGTTGTAGTCGCGGCTTTGGTAATGCGCCTGGTGCGGCTTGCGCCGCGCTCCGCCGGCATCCATCCGGAACGCCGCATGGCGCCGCTTCCGGTAGCGCCCGCCATCGGCCATGAAGGTATCCTGCCCGAGGTCGTCCCAGCTGCGGGCGAACATGTCCCAGGCGGCCAGACCCTGCGCCGCCAACGCCGCGCGCATCTGTGCACCGCGCGCGAACACGAAGCCCGATCGGCGGAGTTCCAGCGGCCAGGAGGCGCCGTCAGTTTCCGGCCGCCCGGCTTCCTCGTTGCCTGTCATATGCATCAGGGCACCCGTTGCTGCCGCACGCAGATTATATCTCCAGCAGCCTGTCCGGCAATTCGTCGCGGTTCAGCGCACCGGGCGGAAAATGCGTCGCCAGCACCGCGCCGCATTGTTCAATCGCTGCAACGAAGCCGTCACCCGGGCGCCCGGCCCTGATCGCCGCGACCAGCGATTTCACCGCCCCGTCCCACACCGATGCCGCCACCTCGTCGTTGATCCCGGCATCGGCGACCACTTCGGCATAGCGCTCCGCCGCCGACACGAAGATCAGCACGCCGGTACGCTGCTCGGTCTTGTCGATGCCCTGCGCGAAGAATTGCCGCATCGCCTCGGCGTGCGCGCGGCCGTGCCGGCTGCGCCGCGGCACGATGCGGAACCGCACCTTCTCGTGCGACAGCGCCATGGCCGACACCAGGAAGGCGATGATCTGCAGCAGGTACACCACCGGTGCCGACCAGTGCGTCCAGGCCAGGAAGGGCAGGGGCGCCGCCAGCGCGATCACCGCCGCCCAGGCGATCGGGACCAGCCGGTAGTCGCTGGAGCGCCGCGCGATGACGCAGAAGATCTCGCCCGCAGTCCGCGTCTCGGCGGCGCGGATTGCCGCGGTGATCCGGGACCTGTCGGCTTCGGAAATCATGCCGTGCCCCTCACCAGCTTCCCGAGCTTCCGCCGCCGCCGAACGAGCCGCCGCCGCCGGAGAACGAACTCCCCGAGGACGATCCGCTCCCTTGCGATCCGCCGCCGCGCCCGGACAGCAGCACCAGCGCCAGGGTTCGCAGGATGCCGCCGCACAGCCCGCCGCCGAACGCCACCGCGCAGACGATCAGCAGCCCGACGACGCCCAGGCCGACGACGATGAACGGCCAGATCCCGGCATCCTGCTGCGCCACATCCTGCGCCGCGGCCCGCGGTCCCGGGGCCCAGCCGGAGGCCGGCTGCCCGTCCCCCGGATCGCCGCCGAGGGCCCGGATGATCTCGGCCGCGCCGCTCACGATGCCGCCCGCGAAGTCGCCGGTGCGGAAATGCGGCAGGATGGCATTCTCGATGATCAGCCGGGTCGCGGCATCGGTGAGCGTGCCCTCGAGGCCGTAGCCGACCTCGATCCGCACCTTCCGCTCCGCCGGCGCCACGATCAGCAGGGCGCCGTTGTTCCGCCCCTTCTGGCCGATCCCCCAGTTCCGGCCGAGCTGGTATCCGTAGTCCTCGATCGTGGTGCCCTGCAGCGACTTCAGCGTCACGACCACCAGCTGGTCGCCGTTCTTCGCCTCGAGCGCCGCGAGCGAAGCGTTCAGCCCCGCGAGGTCGCCCGCCGACAGCAGCCCCGCCTGGTCGACGACCCGCCCCGTCAGCGCAGGAAAAGTGAGCGCCTGCGCCGCCGTGCAGCCGGCCAGGGACAGCCCGAGGCAGAGCCAGGCGAAGACGGCCAGCCAGGCCTTGCGGGCCATCCCGCCTGCGCTCAGAACTTGACCGCGGGAGCCGCCTTGGCGCTGTCGGCGATGGTGAACTCCTCCATCGGCTTGTTGCTCGAATAGAAGATCATCGCCCATAGCCGGCCAGGGAAGGTCTTCAGCTCGGTGTTGTACACCCGCACCGCCTCGATATAGTCGCGGCGCGCCACCGCGATGCGGTTCTCGGTTCCCTCCAGCTGGGACTGCAGCGCCAGGAAGTTCTGGTTCGACTTCAGGTTCGGGTAGTTCTCCGAGATCGCCAGCAGGCGGCCCAGCGTTCCGGACAGCTGCGCCTGCGCCTCCTGGAACTTCTTGAACGTCTCCGGATCGGTGATCGTGCTCGCGTCCACCTTAATCGACGTCGCCTGCGCCCGCGCCGCCGTCACCGCCTCCAGCACGCTGCTTTCCTGCTTGGCGAAACCCTTCACCGTTTCCACCAGGTTGGGAATGAGGTCGGCGCGACGCTGGTACTGGTTCAGCACGTCCGACCACTTGGCCTTGGCGTTCTCCTCGTAGGTCGGGATGTCGTTGAAGCCGCACCCCGTCAGCAGCAGGCTCAGGATCGGCACCAGCAGAAAGATCCGGGACGCGCGCGCGATGCGCGATGCGGGCGCGATGCTCATGGTCGGGACGAACATGTGGTTCTCCGTGGGCGGGGGAAGCAGGCGATCATAGTGCCGTGGCACGCAGCCGCAACGCATTGGCAATGACCGAGACCGAACTCAGCGACATCGCCAGCGCCGCCACGACAGGGCTTAGCAGAATTCCGAACATCGGGTAGAGCACGCCGGCGGCGACCGGGATGCCGATGACGTTGTAGGCGAACGCGAACACCAGGTTCTGCCTGATATTGCGCATCGTCGCCCGGCTCAACACCCGGGCCCGCGCGATCCCGGCCAGATCGCCCTTCACCAGCGTGATCCCGGCGCTGCGGATCGCGACCTCGGTGCCGGTCCCCATGGCGATCCCGACATCCGCCTCGGCCAGCGCCGGCGCATCGTTCACGCCGTCGCCCGCCATCGCCACGATCCTGCCCGCGGTCCGCAACTCGCGGACGATCCGGTGCTTGTCCTCCGGCAGCATCTCGGCGCGCACGTCCTCGATCCCGAGCGCCCGGCCCACCGCCGCGGCGGTCGTCCGGTTGTCGCCGGTCAGCATCACGATATGAATGCCGCCGGCCCGCAGGTCGCGGATCGCCGCCTGCGTCGTCGGCTTGACCGGATCGGCGACCGCGATGATCCCGCCCGCCCGCCCGTCCACCGCCGCGAACAGCACCGTGGCGCCGCCCTCGCGCAGCGCATCGGCCTGGCCGGCGAATGCGCCCGTCTCGATCCCCAGATCGGCCATCAGCCGGGCGTTGCCCAGCGCCACGCGGCGGCCACCGACCACGCCGCTGACCCCCTTTCCGGTCATCGAGGCGAACCCGGCCACCTCCTGCCTCTCCGCCCTGGACGCCGCGACGATGGCGGCGGCCAGCGGATGTTCGCTCGACCGCTCCAGGCTCGCCGCCAGCCCGAGCAGCTCCGCCTCGTTGAAACCCCCCGCCACCGCCACCGAGGTCACCCGCGGCCGGCCCTCGGTCAGCGTGCCGGTCTTGTCCACCACCAGCGTGTCCACCTTCTCCATCCGCTCCAGCGCCTCGGCGGACCTGATCAGGATGCCCGCCCCGGCGCCCTTGCCGACCCCCACCCCGATCGACATCGGCGTCGCCAGCCCGAGCGCGCAGGGACAGGCGATGATCACGACCGAAACGGCGGCCACCAGCGCATAGGACAACGCCGGCGCCGGTCCCGACGCCGCCCACGCCGCGAAGGCCAGCCCTGCCACCGCCAGCACGGCCGGGACGAACCAGCCGGCGACCCGGTCCGCCAGGCGCTGGATCGGCGCGCGGCTGCGCTGCGCCTCCGCCACCATCGCCACGATCCGCGCCAGCATGGTGTCCGACCCGACCCGCTCGGCCCGCATCACCAGCGAACCGGTGCCGTTGACGGTGCCGCCGATCAGCTTGCCGCCGGCCTGCTTGGGCGCCGGCCATGGATTCACCGGTGACCATCGACTCGTCGACTGCGCTGCCGCCTTCCAGCACCACCCCGTCCACCGGAATGCCGTCGCCGGGCCGCACCCGAAGCCGGTCGCCCACCGCGACCTGGTCGATCCGGATCTCCTCGTCGTCGCCCTGCGCCCGCAGCCGCCGTGCGGTCTTCGGCGCCAGGTTCAGCAGCGCCCGCAATGCGCCCCCAGTCCGCGCCCGCGCCCGCAATTCCAGCACCTGCCCCAGCAGCACCAGCACCGTGATCACAGCCGCCGCCTCGTAGTACACGGCGACGCCGCCATCCATGCCGCGAAAGCCCGCCGGGAAGCTGCCGGGCGCGAACGTCGCCGCCAGGCTGTAGAGATACGCGGCCCCGGTGCCCAGCGCGATCAGGGTGAACATGTTCAGGTTGCGGCTGACGACGGACGCCCAGCCGCGCTGGAAGAACGGCCAGCCGGCCCACAACACCACCGGCGTCGACAACGCGAACTGGATCCAGACCGACACCCGCATCGGCACCAGCTCGTGCAGCCGCAGGGCAGGGATGTGGCCGCCCATCTCCAGCACGAACACCGGCAACGCCAGCGCCAGCCCGACCCAGAACCGAAGCTGCATGTCCGCCAGCTCGTGATTCGGCGCCTCGTCCGCCGTCACCTCCAGCGGCTCCAGCGCCATGCCGCAGATCGGGCAGCTTCCAGGCCCCTGCTGGCGGATCTCGGGATGCATCGGGCAGGTGAACACGGCCCCTGCCGGCACGGCCTCGGCCTGCGTGGGCTTCGGCGCCAGGTACTTTTCGGGATCGGCGGCGAACTTCGTCCGGCACCCCGCACAGCAGAAAGAATAACTCTGCCCGCCATGCTCCAGGCGATGCTTCGATGTCGCAATGTCGACCTTCATCCCGCAGACGGGATCGGTCGCCCGCTCGTCCGCCGGCGCATGATCGTGGCCGCCCAGCGCCGCGTCGTGATTGTCCATGCCAGCCTTCCACGCCATTCCCGATTGACCTATATACCCCCCAGGGGTAAGGTATCAACCCATGCACCACACCACCAAGAAATCGGTCTCGGCGCGGCTGAAACGGATCGAGGGCCAGGTCGGCGGCCTGCTGCGGATGATCGACGACGACCGCTATTGCGTCGACGTGCTGACCCAGCTCAACGCCGTCCGCGCCGCCCTGCACCGCGTGGAGGCGGAAATCCTGCGCGACCACGTCTCGCATTGCGTGGTCGACGCATTCGCCTCCGGCAACCCGCTCGACCAGCGGCAGAAGGTCGAGGAGCTGGTCGACACCATCGGCCGCATGACCCGCTGACCCCGACCGCGCCCCGGCGGCGATGCCCGCGGGCGGGGCAGGATAGGGGTTGCGCCCGATAGGCGACATCGGTAGGAAGACGGCGGCTTTCAGCCGGTTCGCTGTTGTAGCTCAGCGGTAGAGCACCCCCTTGGTAAGGGGGAGGTCCAGGGTTCAAGTCCCTGCAACAGCACCATTTTCCGCCCGCCGCCGCCGCATGGTAGGCTACCCGCCACCCCTGCGAGTCGAGGCGATCCGTCATGCCCTATTACACCAAGGTCCTGCAGCCCGGCGAAACCGTGCGGGTGGTCGCCACCCTGCACTGGCTGGTGTACGGCAAGACCCTGCTGCTGTTCGTCGTCGCCGCCGTGCTGGTCGGGATCGCCTGGTCGGTGGACGACGTGGCGCAGAAGCGCCTGGCCCTGATCGCCGCCATCGTCGTCTACGCGCTGATGGCGGTCGCCCTGATCTCGGAGTGGCTGACCCGCCGCGGCACCGAAATCGTCGTTACCGATCACCGCGTCATCTACAAGCGCGGCCTGATCTCCCGCCGCACCGTCGAGATGAACGTCAGCAAGATCGAAACCGTGGACATCAAGCAGAGCTTCCTCGGCCGCCTGCTGGACTACGGCACCATCAACCTGCGCGGCACCGGCGAGACCCTCGAACTGCTGGAGCGCATCGGCTCGCCGATCGCCGTCCGCAACGCCATCACCATCGGCTAACCGATTTGATGCACATCGGCACTTTCTGCGCCAGGGAGTGACTTGCCTCACAGGCATAAGCCGCCGCTTCCCGCATTCTCCCTCCACCGCAGCGTGCGGTCTTTCGGAGGGCGAGCCCATGAACGGCCAAAAGCAGATCCTGATCGTCGATGACGACCGCGCCTTGCTCAGCACCTTGTCCGCGGCGCTGGAGAGCGACGGGGCGTTTCAGGTGACCCAGTCCGACACCGCAGCCGACGCCGCCACCCAGGCGCTATCCCGCGACCTCCGTTTCGACGCCATCCTGCTCGACGTCGACCTGCCGGACGGCAACGGCGTCGACCTGTGCGGCCGGCTGCGCCGCGCCGGCGTCCGCGTCCCGGTGCTGATGCTGACCGGGGCCGCGGCCGAGGCGGACGTGGTGCGCGGGCTCGATGCCGGCGCCAACGACTACGTCATGAAGCCGTTCCGTATGGCCGAGCTGACCGCCAGGCTGCGCGCCCAGATCCGCGCCCACGAAACCAGCGAGGACGCGGTGCTGATGGTCGGCCCCTACCAGTTCCGCCCCGGCGCCCGCACCCTGTTCGACCCGCTCCTGAACCGTCGCCTGCGGCTGACCGACAAGGAAACCGCGGTGCTGAAGTTCCTTTACCGTTGCGGCGGCAAGCCGGTCGGCCGGCAGATCCTGCTGCGCGAGGTCTGGGGCTACAGCAACGGCGCCAGCACCCACACCGTGGAGACGCATATCTACCGTCTGCGCCAGAAGATCGAACCCGATCCCGGCAGCGCCCGCATCGTGGTCAACGAGGAAGGCGGCTACCGCCTGAACCACGACCGCCGCCCCTCCATCGCGTTGTCCTCGCGTCCGCGTCCCTGCATGGAGATGGCCGCGCGGGTCTGATCAGGCGAGCGCCGCGAGGTCACGCCATTCATAGCGGATGGCGGCGACCGGATGGCCGAACACCGGCCGCGTCTCGGTGGACGCCGCCGCGCCTCCGAGACGATCATAGAAACGGATGGCCGGCTGGTTCGCGGTAAATACCCATAGATAGGCCTGGGTGCGCCGCAGGTCGCGCAATCGCTGCACCGCGGCTGCCAGCAGGCGGCGACCAATGCCGCCGCCTCGACGCCGGGGATCGACGTGCAGGTTCTCGATATAGCCCCACTCCGGTTGCACCGTTACGGCAATGAAGCCGCGCAGCCCGTCGGCGACATCGAGCATCACGAACCCAGGATCGGGTGCCGTTGCAAAGCGATGGCGCCAGGATTCGGCCAGATCGCCGGAAAGGTCTCCGTCGATATAGCAATCGGGCAGCACGCCCCGATACGCGCTGCGCCAACTCGCGAGATGCAGGGCGGCGATCGCCGCGCCATCCGCGGCAGCCGCCAGCCGAATTTGCGCGCCGTTCATTCCGCCGCTTGGGCCACCGCGTCGCCCAGCAGTCGAACATGCGGCAGCCGGTCCAGCGCCCATAGCTCGGCGATCAACGCTTCCGCCGCAGCCCGGCCGATCGCCGGACCCGCGAGCTCGAAGAACTTCGCGGTCAGCTCGCGGTCGTCCAGCGGCGCGTCCGGGTCGCCTTTGCGGGTCGGCTGGTAGTGGCGAAGGCGGCGGCCGTCCTGCATCTCGATCTCCACCACGGCGGAGCGCCGGTTCGGAAAATCGGCCTCGCATTGCGCATCGACAACGACGTCGATCTTCTGCATCAGCGCATTGACCTCGGGATCGCGCAGCCGCTCGGGTTCGAACGCCGCCAGCCGCACGCTGCCATGCACCAGCGCCGTCGCCACCGTGAACGGGGTGCTGAAGCGCCCCTCGAACGGCGTGGCACTGGCGCGGCGGCCGGTCACTTCCACGGTAGCGCGATAGCCGCCGACCTGAATGCGGGCGATGTCGCGCGGGTTCAGCGCGTGCGCCGCCTGCAGCGCCAGCGCGCCGTCGATGGCGGCGAAGCTGTGGCCGCAACAGCCGTGATTCTTGCAGGTCATGGCGGTGATGTTGTAGCGGCTGCCTAGCCCGTCGACGGCCTTCGCCCAATCGGCGCCGGTGCTCATCGCGGCACCGAACCCGGCCGCGCCCTCCAGCACATCCAGCGCGCCGGTGACTCCCTGGCCGGCACCCAGCGCCGCCATCGCCCCGGCATCGGCGGCATGGCCCGCATGCAGCGGCTTCGACATCGCGTCTGAGCGGAAGGCCTGCTGCAGCGCCGCCGCGAACGTGCCCGCGGTCGCTAGGGCGTGCGCGGTCCGGACCGCGTCCAGCCGCAGCACCGCCGCCACCGCCGCCGCAGCGCCAAACGTCCCCACGGTGCCGGTGGTGTGCCAGAAGCGGTAATGCGACGGCTGCACCGCCACCCCGATGCGGGTGGAAACCTCGTAGCCGATCACCACCGCCCGCAGCAGCGCCTCGCCGTCGGCACCCTTGGCCTGTGCGGCCGCCAACGCGGCGCCGATGGTCGGGCAGCCCGGGTGATAGACGGCATCGCGGAAGATGTCGTCGAACTCGACGGTGTGGCTGGCGGTGGCATTGATCAGCGCCGCGGTGCGCAGCGGGGCGGCCGCACCCGAACCATAGACGATGGCGCGCCCATGCCCGAGCTCGTCCGCCAGCCCCGCCGCCAGCAAGGTCGCCGGCGGCAGCAGTGCCCCTGGCAACAGGGCCGCGAACCAGTCGATCACCACGCGCCTGGCATGGTGGCGCACCTCCTCCGACAGCGGGGCATTTAGTTCATGCGCCGCGTATTCGGCGAGGGTTTCCGCAACGGTCATGTCGCTCACTCCCGAAACGAGGAATCCCGGCGGTCGAGCTGGCGGAGCAGCGCAGGCCATTCCAGGATGCCGAACGGCCGCCGCACGTTCGGCTTATACAGATGGTTTGTCTTGGCGATCACCTCCGGCGGCGGCAGCAGGATCTCGCTGTTGGCCGACTGCGCCAGCAACTGCGCCTTGCAAGAGAGTTCCAGCCGATAGATGTTGCTGAACGCCTCCGGGATCGACGGCGCCACCGCCAGCAGCCCGTGATTGCGCAGGATCATCACGTCGGCGTCGCCGAGATCGGCCACCAGGCGCTGCTGTTCATCGAGATCGACCGCCACGCCCTCATAGTCGTGATAGGCCGCGCGGCTGAACCGCATCGCGGTCTGCGTCATCGGCAGCAGCCCCGATTCCAGCGACGAAACCGCCATCCCCGCCGCGGTATGGGTGTGGATGATGCAGTCGACCTCGTGCCGTGCGCGGTGGATGGCGCTGTGGATCACGAAGCCGGCGCGGTTGATGCCGTAGTCGACGTCCGGCTTGGCAACGATGTTGCCGTCCAGATCGATCTTGTAGAGCGAGGACGCGGTGATTTCCTCGTACAGCAAGCCGTAGGCGTTGATCAGAAAATGCCCCGGTTCGTCCGGCACCCGCACCGAGATGTGGTTGGCGATCATGTCCGCCATCCCGTACAGCGCCACCAGCCGATAGCACGCGGCGAGATTGGTGCGGGCCTCCCATTCCTCGGCACTCACCGTGTCCTTCACGGACTTTATCTTCAGCTGCGCCATTGCCGCCTCCGTTTCCTGTGGTCGAACTCTAGACGATCGCGGTGCGCCGGGCGAGCCAGCGGCCGAATTGCGACACCGCCAGCGTCAGCACTAGGTAGGTCGCCGCCAGGGCGGCGATCAACGTCGCCGGATGGAAGTCGCGCGCGTTCACCTCCATCGTGGCGCCGGTCAGTTCGGTCACCCCGATCACCGAGGCGACCGAGGTGAATTTCACCAGGCGCACGAACTGGTTGAACAGCGTAGGGATGATGCGCCGCAGCGCGATCGGCAACACCACGCAACGGATCGCCTGCACCCGGCCAAGCCCGGTGGCGCGCGCCGCCTCGGTGAGGCCCGCGGGCACGGCGGCGATCCCGGCGCGAACGTCCTCGGCGATGTAGGCAGCGGTGAACAGGATGAATCCCGTCACCGCCGCGGGCCACGTGGCCAGGCGCAACCCGGTCAGCGGCGGCAGTGCGAAATACACCAGGAACAGCACCACCAGCAGCGGCGTGCCGCGAATGATCTCGACATAGGCGGCCACGAGGTGTTGCAGCACCGGCACCCGCGCGCCCCGAACCACCCCGGCGGCGATGCCGAGCACGGTCGCACCGACGATCACGAGCGCCGCCGTCTCCAGCGTGATCAGCAGACCTTCAGCCAGGAACGGCAGGTTGTCGAACACCACCCCCAGCATCATGCGACGTCCGCGGCCGGGCGGCCGAACACCATCAGCGTCAGCCGCGTCATCGCGGTCACGACCACCAGGTACAGCAGCGTGATGCCGGCATACGCCTCGAAGGTGCGGAAGCTCTCACCCTCGATGGCGCCGGCGCTGAAGGTCAGTTCGGCGACGCCGATGACGGACGCCAGCGAACTGTCCTTGATCAGTTGCGAAAACACTCCCGCGAGGGATGGCGCCACGTCGGCCAGCGCCTGCGGGACGACGATGTGCAGCAGGATGGTAAATCCGGGCAGGCCGGTCGCCTTACCCGCCTCGGTCTGCCCGCGCGCCACCCCGCGCAGGCCGGCCCGGACGATCTCGGCGACATAGGCGCCGGAGTAGGAGGCGAGGGCAAGGACCGCGCACCAGAACCCGGGCAGGCGCAATGCGGTCAGGCCGAAATACCAGGCGTACATGTGGATCAGCAGCGGCACGCCGCGCGCCAGTTCGACATAGGCGATCGCCGGCGCCGCGATGGCCCTCCGGCCGGACGAAGAAGCGGTTCCGGCGACGGCGCCCACCACCAGCGCGCCCGCGAGGCCCGCGACCGACAGCGCCAGCGTCAGCCCCAGCCCATGCAGCAGCATGGCGCGGTACTGCCACAGCACGCTCCAGTCGAACTGGTAGTCCATGGCCTGTTTTGGCCCGGCTTACTTGGGCCAGGTCTCGATCGGCAGGTCGGGATCGATCTCGAACCATTGGTGATAGAGTTCGCGATACCGCCCGCTGTCCCAGATGTCCTGCAGCGCGGCGTTGACCGCGTCGCGCAACGCCCAGTCGCCGTGCCGGATGCCGATGCCGAAGGGTTCCAGGCTGAATTTCTCTCCGGCCAGATGGAAGCCGGGCGAGGTGCGCGCGAACCCGCGCAGGATGTCCGCACTTCCGGTCAGCGCATCGGCGCGGCCCTGGCGCAGCGCCAGCCAGGCGCTGTTGTAGTCGCGGAACACCAGCGCCTTGGCGTCCGGCGCCATGCTGGCCAGGTTCTTCTCCAGCGTCGTGCCCTGCTGCACCGCCACGGTCTTGCCGGCCAGGTCCTTGAGGCCGGCAATCTTCGCGCCATCCGCCACCAACAGACTCTGCGCGCCGGTGTAGTAGGTGATGCTGAAATCGATGGTCTTCTCGCGCTCGCGGGTATGCGTCATGGACGCCGCCACCAGGTCCACGCCGCCGGAGACCAGCAGCGGGATCCGCGTCGGCGACGTCACCTTGACGAACTCGATGCCGACGCCGAGGGACTTGGCGATTTCGCGACACAGGTCCACGTCGAACCCCGCCAGCTGGTTGCCGGCATCGACGAAGCCGAATGGCGGCGTGTCCGCCTTCACGCCGGCCAGCAGCTTGCCGCGGGCGCGGATGGCGTCGACGCCGGCAGGTTGCGCCCGCGCCGCCGCCGGCAGCAGCAGCGAAGCGGCGGCGAGGGCGATGATCGTGCGGCGCGACGAGGCTGTCTGCATCGGGATGTCCTCAGTGCTTGCTGTGGTCGCGATCGCCGAGCAAGCCGGCGATGGTCGGCTCCATCGCCGCCGCCATGCGTTCCTGGCCCTGCACCGACGGATGCAGCGGCGCCTGCGGCGGCTGCAGCAACGGGTCGGTGAACAGCGTGCGGTCCAGCGTGCCATTGCGCATGAACACGCCCCCGACATCGAGCCAGGTGACGCTCGGGACCGCGGCATTGCCGTAGCGTGCAGCCAGCGCCCGGTTGATCGCCAGCGTCGTCTGCGTCGCCCATTCGCTGCGCTCGCTCGGCAGCACGCCCAGCAGCAGGATCTTGCTGTTCGGCAGCCGCCGCCGCACTTCCGCAACCACGGTCTCGATGCCGACGACGTTCTCGTCCGCCGGCCAGTGCACCCGGCCCAGGTTGTTGGCGCCGATCAGGATGACCGTCAGCTTCGGAGCGATGCCGTCGATCTCGCCGTTGCGGATGCGCCACAGAAGATGCGAGGTGGCGTCTCCGGAAAAGCCGAGATTGATGGCGTTGCGGTCGCCGTAGAATTGCTTCCAGCCGGGCCGGTAGTCGCCCCACGGCGCCGGCCCCGCCTTCTCCCAGTCCTGGGTGATGGAATCGCCGAGGAACACCAGGTCGACGCGGCCGCGCTTCAGCTCGGCGAGTTTCTCGGCATGGCGTTCGCGCCACCAGGGTGTGTCCAGCCGGGCGATCGGCACCGCGGCGAGCGGAAGGCGTTGCGATGGGGCGTTCGCCGCCGCCAGCAACAAGGGCGCTGCCAGCAGCCCGCGGCGGGAGATGTTCATGCCGAGATCCCGATGATGTTGCTGATCTGTTGTTCGGAATATCCGACCTCCGCGAGCAGCTCGGCGGTGTGCTCGCCGAGTGCCGGCGCCAGCCGGCGGATCTCGACCGGGCTCGCCGAGTAGGCCACCGGGGGTGCCAGCGTGATGGTGTCGCCCTCGGTCGGGTGCGCCGCCGGCCGGAAGAAACCCGCGAGGTAGGGATCGTCGAGCAGGTCTTCCAGGCTGTTGGCCGGGCCGTGCGGGATGTCGGCGGCGGCCAGGCGCTGCAGCCAGTCACCGGTGCTGCGCCGGCGCAGTTCGGCGGCGAGCACGCCATAGACGGCGTCGACGTTCTCGGCGCGGCCGCGCATCGTGGCGAAGCGCGGGTCCTGCGCCAGCTCCGGCCGCTCCAGCACCGGCAGCAGCCGCGCCCACTGCGCGTCGGTGACGGCGATCAGGCACAGATGGCCGTCGGCTGTGGGATAGGGGCGGCGGTGCGGGGTCAGGAGCCGGGTGTAGCCGAGGCCCTCGCCGGAGCCCGCAAGCGTGTGGCCCCAGAGATGTTCCGGCATGAAGAAGGCGAGCGTGGTGTCCAGCATCGGCACGTGCAGCGCCTGGCCCTGGCCGGTGCGCTCGCGGTGATACAGCGCCATGCCGACCGACGCCGCCAGCACATGGCCGGTGATCTTGTCGGCCATCACGCTGGGAACGTAGCGCGGCCCATCGGCGCCGCAGGCGGAGCCGTTGACGCTGGCGATCGCCGCCTCGCCCTGGATGATGTCGTCATAGGCCGGGTCGTCCTGCCGCGCGCTGCCAAGGCGGTAGCCGCTGGCGGAAGCATGGATCAGGCGAGGGAACTGCGCCGCCAGCGACGCGTAGTCCAGCCCGAGCCGGGCCGCCGCCGAAGGCCGCATGTTGTGCACGAAGACGTCCGAGCCGGCGATCAGCCGCAGCAGCGCCGCGTGCGCCTCCGGCCGCTTCAGGTCCAGCACCACGCTGCGCTTGTTGCGGTTGAGGTTGAGGAAATAGGCGCCCATGCCCCCCGACCTGCGCGGCCCGATATGGCGGATCGGATCGCCGGCCGGCGCCTCGATCTTGATGACGTCGGCCCCGGCATCGCCCAGCAGCTGCGTGCCCATCGGCCCCAGCACGGTGCCGGTGAGGTCGATGACGCGCACGCCGTCGAGCGGCCCGCTCATGTCAGGCGCGCCGGTTCATGCGCCGAACTTCATCCAGGCCAGCGCCGCCAGTCCGGCGACGATGCAGTAATAGCCGAACGGGTTCAGCGCCCAGTCGTCGTGGTCGCGGAAATAGCGCATCAGGAACCAGGTGCTCAGCCAGGCGGTGATGCCCGAGATCACCGCGGCGACGGCGGCCAGCGTGAACACCCCGGGCGCGACGCTCGCATGCAGCAGATGCGGCACCTCCAGCACGGTGGCGCCGAGGATGATCGGGGTGGCGATCAGGAACGAGAAATGCGCCGAGCCCTCATGGTCGATGCCGCGCAGCAAGCCGCCGACGATGGTGGCGCCGGACCGCGAGATGCCGGGCAGCAGCGCCGTGCACTGCCAGCAGCCGATCACCAGCGCGTCGGTGACGGTCAGCGAGGACAAGCTGGCGATGACCGCTGCCGCGGATGCGCTCGCCGAACAGCAGCAGGAAGCCGTTCAGCACCAGGAACATCGCCGCCATCATCGGCGAGCCGAACAGGCCGCGAACGAATTTCTCCAGCAGGAAGCCGACGATCACCGCCGGGATCGTTGCGAGCACGATCAGCAGGAACACCCGCCGGCTCTCCTTGACCTGGTGCGCGTCGGCCAGCCCCAGCACGCCGACCAGCAGCGCCCACCAGTCGCGCCAGAAATACCCCAGCAGGGCGGCGGCGGTGCCCAGGTGCAGCATCACCAGGAACGGCAGGAACTCCGGCGCCCGCTGGTCCATGTCCCAATGCAGCAGCGCCGGCAGCACCACCGCATGGCCCAGGCTGCTGACCGGGAACAGCTCGGTGGCCCCCTGCAGGATGGCGACCGCGATCGCCTGGAGCGTGTTCATCAGCCATTCCCTCTGCGTTTTCGGACCCCGGCTTGGTGGCCGAAAACGCCGGCCCTGGCAAGGCGGGCATCGGGCGAGGTCCGGACTCGCCGAAAACCCGGCGGGGTGATGAACTGGCCGGGAACACAGGCTCCAGGGGGAAAAGACATGTCATCGCTGTTCGACCTGACCGGCAAGGTCGCCGTCGTCACCGGCTCCTCCAAGGGCATCGGCCGCGCCATTGCCGAGCGCATGGCCGAGCACGGGGCGAAGGTCGTGGTGTCCAGCCGCAAGCAGGAAGGCTGCGACGAGGTAACCCGAACGATCAACGGCCGCGGCGGACAGGCGATCACCAGGACCTGCAACATCGGCCGCAAGGAGGAGCTGCAGGCGCTTGTGGACAGCACCGTGGCGCATTGGGGCGGCATCGACATCCTGGTCTGCAACGCCGCGGTCAACCCGCATTACGGCCCGGCGATCACCGCCTCGGACGACGCCTATGACCGCACCATGAACTACAATGTCCGCAGCAATTTCTGGCTCTGCCACATGGTGCTGCCCGGGATGGCGGCGCGCGGCGGCGGCTCGGTGATCATCGTGTCCTCGATCGGCGGGCTGCGCGGCTCGGCCAATCTCGGCATCTACGCCATCTCCAAGGCCGCCGACATGCAGCTGGCGCGCAACCTCGCCGTCGAGTGGGGGCCGAAGAACATCCGCGCCAACTGCATCGCCCCCGGCCTGGTCCGCACCGATTTCGCCCGCGCGCTGTGGGAAAACCCCGAGATCTACCGCAAGCGCACCCGCGAGACGCCGCTGCAGCGGATCGGCGAGCCGGACGAGATCGCCGGCGCCGCGATCTTCCTGGCCGCCCAGTCCGGCAGCTTCACCACCGGGCAGACGCTGGTGATCGATGGCGGCACCACCACCGGCAGTGTAGTCTCGGCGGACGATGACTGATGCACCCAGGACCGATCACCTCAACACCCGCCGCATCCGCGTCGATTCGCGGATCTCGCTCGATCCGGACGAGTTGGAGGAAAGCTTCATCCGCGCCTCGGGTCCGGGCGGCCAGAACGTCAACAAGGTCTCGACGGCGGTGCAGCTTCGTTTCGACGTGCGCCGCTCGCCCTCCCTGCCGGACGACGTGCGCGCCCGGCTGGAGCGGCTGTCCGGCAACCGGCTGACCAATGACGGCGTGCTGATCATCACCGCCCAGCGCCACCGCAGCCAGGACCGCAACCGGCAGGAGGCGCAGGCCGCACTGGTGGACCTGATCCGCAGCGCGACCGTCGTTCCGATCAAGCGCCGCCCGACCCGCCCGACGCTGGCCTCGCGCGAGCGGCGGCTGCAGGCCAAGACCCACCGCTCCGGCATCAAGCGCACCCGCGGCAGCGCCGATCCGGACTAGGCACCGCCCATGACCGATCGCCTGTTCCATATGATCGCCGGCGCCCCCACCCCGGTGGCCCCGTTCAGCCATGCCGTCGAGACGGATGGATGGGTGTTCGTCACCGGCCAGATGCCGACCTGGCCAGATGACGACGCACGGCCGCTGCCGGAAGGCATCGAGGCGCAGACCCGCCGGGTGATGGACAACCTGGTGCTCGTCCTCGGCGGCGTCGGACTGGGTCTGGAGCACGTCGTCAACGTACGCGCCTACCTGACCCGGTTCGCGCAGGACTACGCGCCGATGAACGAGGTCTATCGCAGCTATTTCCCGCCCTGCCGGCTGCCGTCGCGCACCTGCATCGGTGTCACCGGCCTGGCGCGCGGTGCGCTGGTGGAGATCGACCTGGTCGCCCGCCGATAAACGGCTGCCCGGTTTCTTCGCCCCGGTAACCATTTGGAAGGGATGCCGGGCGAATACTTCCGGCCATGATCGATATCTCCTCCGATGCGCGGGTATCGCCGCTCGCCGATATTGAGGATTCCGTCCGCGGCAGCACCATCGTCATCGCCGCCGGGGCGGTGATCGATGCCTTCGTCAAGATCAAGGCCGCAGGCGGCGACGGCGACGTGTTCATCGGCCCGGGCGCCGTGATCAATTCCGGCTGCGTGCTCTATATCGGCAACGGCATCCGCATCGGCGCCAATGCGCTGATCGCCGCCAACTGCACCCTCGCACCGGCCGACCACGAATTCGCCGATCCCGACCGGCCGATCCGCGAGCAGGGATTCCGCCCCAGCCGCGGCGGCATCATCATCGGCCACGATGTCTGGATCGGCGCCAACTCCGTCGTTCTCGACGGCGCCTGCATCGGCCCGGGCAGCGTCATCGGCGCGCATTCGCTGCTGCGCGGCGTCTATCCCGATTACTGCATCGCCCACGGCGCGCCGGCGACGGTGAAAGGCTGGCGGCGGGGCGGGGAAGGGGCGTCGCGCCGGTACGCGGCAAGCCGATGACGCATTTCACCATCCTGGGCGCCGCTGGCTTCATCGGCTCGTCGCTGGTCCGGCACCTGCGCCAGGCCGGGCATCACGTCCGCGCCGTGAGCCGCGCCGACATGGAACCGTTCCTCCGCGCCGGCGCGCCGGCAGGCAACGTCATCCACTGCGTCGGCCTGACCGCGGATTTCCGCTCGCGGCCGCTGGCCACCGCCGACGCCCATGTCGGCCTGGTCGGGCGCGTGCTGGCGGAGTGCCAACTGGATTCGTTCCTGCTGCTGTCATCGACGCGCGTCTACGCGCGGGCCGAACTGGGCCGTGAGGACATGGTGCTGGAGGTGCAGCCGAGCGCCCCCGGCGACCTCTACAACATCACCAAGCTTGCCGGCGAGGCGCTGTGCCTGTCGGACCCGCGCCCGTCCGTGCGCGTCGCGCGGCTGTCGAACGTCTATGGCCCGGGCATGCACGGCGACAGCTTCCTGGGCCAGGTGCTGGCGGAAGGCGCGCGCCGCGGCGCCGTGACGCTGCGGCAGAGCCTGCGCTCGGCGAAGGACTATGTCGGCATCGAGGATGTCGTGGCCGCCCTGCCGGCGATCGCCACGCGCGGCCAGGCGCGCATCTACAACGTCGCCAGCGGCGCCAACACCAGCCACGACGCGATCGCCGGCGTGCTCGGGCAACTCGGATGGCGCGTCGATGTCTGCGAAGGCGCCGCGGCGATCCGCTTCCCGCGCATCGACGTCAGCCGCCTCTCGATCGAATTCGCGCCGCCTGGAAGCAAGATCCTCCAGGACCTGCCGCTGCTCGCGGCATCGCTGCCACAGGAGGTGGAATGCTCACCATAGACGATACGGCCGGCCAGGTGATGGTCACGGCCGCGAACGGCGCGCAGGAAATCCACGCCATGGATTCGCCGGAGGCGTTCGAGGCGGTGTCGGCGGCTTGGCTGCGCTGCGGCTGGGACGTGAAATACGTCTACAGCTTCACCTGGATGGGCCGCCCGATCATCCAGCTGCCGGAAGACATGATCCGCATCCAGGAACTGATCTGGCGCCTGAAGCCCGACGTGATCGTCGAAACCGGCGTCGCGCATGGCGGCTCGCTGGTGTTCTATGCCAGCCTCGCGGCGGCGATGGGGCGCGGCCGGGTGATCGGCGTCGATGTCGAGATCCGCGCCGCATAACCGCGCGGCGATCGAGGCGCATCCGATGGCGGACCGGATCTCGCTGATCGAGGGCAGTTCGACCGCCCCCGAAACCATCGCCGCCGTGCGCGCCGCGATCCATCCCCGGGAAACGGTATTGGTGATCCTCGACAGCAACCACTCGCGCGACCATGTCGCCGCCGAACTGGCGTTGTACGCCCCGCTGGTAACGTCCGGTTCCTACATCGTCGCCTGCGACGGCATCATGGCCCAGGTGGCCGGCGCGCCGCGCACCGAGCCAGATTGGAACTGGAACAACCCGATTTCCGCGATCGACGCCTTCCTGGCCGGCTCCGAGGAGTTCCGCGCTGGAGGAGCCGTTCTGGGCCTTCAACGAAGGCAGTGTCCGCTCCCGCGTCACCTACTGGCCGAAATGCTTCCTGCGGCGGATCGCGCCATGAAGGCGGTGCATGCTGGCCGGCGGCAAGGGAACCCGGATCAGCGAGGAGTTGCATCTGCGGCCGAAACCGATGATCGAGATCGGCGGCCGGCCGATCCTGTGGCACATCATGAACATCTATTCGTCGCATGGCGTGAACGACTTCGTCATCGCCCTCGGCTACCGCGGCAGCATGATCAAGGAGTATTTCGCCAACTACGCGCTGCATTCGTCGGACGTGACGGTGGATGCGCAGGCGCGGCGAGATCACCTACCACCAGAACTATGCCGAGCCATGGCGCATCACCATGGTCGACACCGGCGAGGATACCATGACCGGCGGCCGCCTGAAGCGGCTGGCGCGCTACCTCGATCCCGACGAGAGTTTCTGCATGACTTACGGCGACGGCGTCGCCGACCTCGATATCTCGGAACTGGTCGCGTTCCACAAGCGCCACGGCAAGCTCGCCACCGTTACCGCGGTGATCCCGCCCGGACGCTACGGGGCGCTGCTGATCGAGGGCGACGCGGTGAAGGACTTCTCGGAAAAGCCGCCCGGCGACAACAACTTCATCAACGGCGGCTTCTTCGTACTGCACCCCGACGTGCTGGCCCGTATCGACGGCGACGACACGCCCTGGGAATTGGAGCCGCTGGAAGGCCTGGCCCGGGATGGCCACCTCGCGGCGTTCCGGCATTCCGGCTTCTGGCAGCCGATGGACACCCTGCGCGACCGCACGACGCTGGAAGGCCTGTGGAACAGCGGCAAGGCGCCTTGGAAAACCTGGGATAGTTGAGGGCCGCTATCACTGCGCGACGGCGGCGGACCAGGGCGACCGGTTGTCGCTGATGCCGGTTCGGCTGCCATCGGGGCGCTGCAGGATCAGATTGGGATTGGCAAAATTTCCCGGCATCAGGCTGCGAGTCAGCGTCTCCGTGGGCGCGTCGCCGCGCAGTGCGGCAATGATCTCCTCGCCGAGTTCGGCGTCGGCCGAAACCTTGTCCGGCCCCGCGACATCGATGCGGGGATAATGCGCCGCCTGCTGCGGGTCCATGCCGAAATCGGCGACGTAGGTCATCAACTGGAAAGTCGCCGCCATGATGTGGCGGCCACCCGATGCGCCGGCGGCCAGGATCGGACGCGCGCCCTCGCGCAGCACCAGCGGGCACATGTTGGTCAGCGGCCGCTTGCCGGGCGCCAGCGAGTTCGGATGACCTGGCCGGGGGTCGAACAGCATGATGCCGTTGTTGAGCAGGATGCCGGTTTCCGGCAGCACCACGCGGCTGCCCATGCTGGCCATCAGCGTCGTCGTCATCGTCACCATCGTGCCGTCACTGTCGCAGACATTGATATGCGTGGTACAGGTATCGGGGCTGGCAGGCTCGATCGGTGAACCCAGCCGCGTCGCATAGGCCGCACGCATCTCGCGCGCCAGCGCCCGGTACCACTCGCTGTCCGGCCTATCGCCGCTGGCAATCGTCACCAACGTCCGCAGCACCTGCGCCAGCGTGTCGGAGGCGGTCATCCCAGGCGCCAGTTGCAGCGTGCGCCCGTTGCGCCACGGCACCTGCATGGCCGGCACGATGCGGGCCTGCGCCTCGCGAAGGTCGGCCGCATCGATGACGCCGCCGACGCGTTTCTGGTCGCGCAGGAAGGCCGCCGCCACCTCGCCTTCGTAGAAATCCCGCAATCCATTGCGGCTCAGTTGTTCCAGCGTATCGGCCAGCTTACCCAATTGCATGAAGCCGGGGTTGCCATGCGCCGGCGGCAGCGGCGGCAATCCGTCGCGCAGGTAGATGCGGGCACTCTCGTCGTAGCGGCGCAGATCGGCGGCGCAGCCGGCGATCTTCAAAGTGGTGAACCAATCCTGCAGCAACCCGCGTCGGCATAAAGCAAGCGCCGGGCTCATGATCTCCGCCAGCGGCAGGCGGCCCCATGTCGCGTGCAGCTTCTCGTATCCGGCGACCGAATTCGGCACGGCGACCGCCAACGGGCCATGCACGTTGGTGTCGCCCTCCACCTCCGCCCACTGGAAGCCCTTGCTGGACATCCGGCCGGTCAGCCGGAAATTGTCAGTGCTCAGATTGCGCGGCGAGACAGGTCCGAAATCGACCACCTCGGCGGCAGGCTGCCCGGCCCGGTGCACCACCGCGAAGCCGCCATAGCCGCCTATGCCGGAATTCCACGGTTCCTGGCTGGCCAGCGCGAAGGCGGCGCCGACGGCGGCGTCGATGGCGTTGCCGCCGGCCTCCAGCACCGCAATTCCCGCATCGGCGCCGGCCCGCGCCTGGCAGACCACGATGCCGCGCCGCCCGGTCGCGGCCAGCTTGGTCAATTGCCAGTTTTCCGAGACCGGCGCTGGAGCAAACGCCGGACGTGGCGACGCGGCATCGTTCATCGCAGGGGCCTAGTAGGTGGAAGCGGGCTGCTTGGCGCGCGGCTTGGCGGCGGCTTTCTTGCGCGGCGTTGGGCTGGCATCGGCCAGCATCGCGCGCATGCCTTCACCGTTCGCGCGCCACCAGCTATGCAGGATCGAAACGTCCCAGCCGATGCAGAAATGCTTCACGCCCATTTCCAGGTACTGCGTCGCCTGGCGTGATGTCGGCGCAGTTCGACGCGCGGGTGCAGGCCCTTCTTCAGCGCGGTCTCGATGGTCTTGCTCTCGGCATTCTTCACGTCGGGGTCGTTGCGCTGCCCGGTCAGGCCCATGCTCATCGAATAATCCGAGCCGCCGAACTGCACCATGTCGATGCCCTGCACCGACAGGATCGCGTCGAGATCCTCCACGCATTCCCGCTTCTCGACCATGATGGCGATGACCACCTCGTCCAGCGCCTTCACATAGGCGGGCGATCCGCCTTCGCGAACGGTGCCGACGTCGCGCCGCATGCCGACGCCGAGCCGGCCGCCGGAGCCCGGCGTCTCCGCGCGCACCGCGGCGACGCAGGCCTTGGCATCGGCCTGCGTCCGCACATCGGCGAACAGCATGGCCTGGAAGCCCGAGCCGATCGCCCGCATCGCCTGGTGGGTCCACTTCGTCTGCTCGAGCTTGATCATGCCGCCGAGGTCCTTCAACTCCAGCGCGCGGCCGAGATTGTCGAGGTCGTGCATGTCGAACGGCGAATACTCGGCGGTGAACTCGACATAATCGTAGTTGCCGGCCTGGCCGATCAGTTCGACGAGGGTCGGCCAGGTCGAGAGCAGATGCGTGCCGAGCGAAGGCTCGTCGGCGCTGAGCAGTTCGCGTAGACGGTTATGGCGCATGGCATCTTTCCAACTGGGTTATAAGGTTGCAGCTTCACGCCAGACCGCGGTTGCGGAAAGGCAGAATTATCGCAGGCCCAATCCGCGCGCGATCATGCCGCGCAGGATTTCCCTTGTGCCGCCGCGCAACGAGAACGACGGCGCGTGCAGCATGGTGTGGGCAAGTACCGCCAGGAAGGTGTCGGTGGTTTCCGCACTCGGTTCGCCGGCGATCAGGAGACGAGCGATCTCGGGAATTTCCTGCTCCAGCGTGGTGCCGAGCTCCTTCACCATGGCCGCCTGCAGCGCCGGGTCGGCGCCCGCCTGCAGCATGCCGGCGACCGAGCGCGACATTTGCCGCAGCGTCAGGATGTGCGCGCCAAGCCGCCCGATCGCGATGGCCGCACGCTCGGACGGGTCGCGGCCGAGGGCGCGGACCAACTCGACCAGCACCGTGAACGAGGACAGGAAGCGCTCCGGCCCGCTGCGCTCGTAGGCGAGTTCGCCGGTCACCTGCGCCCAGCCGTCGCCGAGGCTGCCGATGACGGCAGTCTCCGGCAGGAAGGCGTCGGTGAACACCACCTCGTTGAAATGGTGCTCGCCCGCTCAGCGCGCAGCACTGGGCGGATGCTGATGCCGGGCGTGTGCTTCAGGTCGACCAGCAACTGGCTGGTGCCGGCGTGCTTGTCGCCTCGCCGGGGCCGGTGCGGCAGAACAGGATCATGTAGTCGCGAGGTGTGCGCGCCGGAGGTCCACAGCTTGGTGCCGTTTACGCAGGAAGCCGCCCTGCACAGGCTGCCGCGCGGGTGCGGACCGAGGCGAGGTCGGAGCCGGTGTCCGGCTCGCTCATGCCGATGCAGAACATGCATTCGCCGCGGGCGATGCGGGGCAGGATCTCGCTGCCGTTGCGCCTCGGTGCCGACTGCGCAGCAGCAGCGGGCCGCTCTGGCGGTCGGCGATCCAGTGCGCCGAGACCGGCGCGCCGGCGGCCAGCATCTCCTCCAGCACGACGTAGCGTTCCAGCGCGCTGCGCTCGTGGCCGCCATAGCGCTTCGGCCAGGTCATGCCGATCCAGCCGCGCGGCGCCGACCTTGCGGCTGAATGTCGGGATCGTAGCCGTTCCAGCTTTCGGCGCGCTGCTGCGGCGAGCGGTGCGCCAGTTCGCGGTCTCGAGGAATTCGCGCACCTCGGCTCGCGCAGCGCCTCGGTCGGCGTGGGAGGCCGGCGGCGGGGCGAAGGTGAAGGCGTTCATGGGGGGACCCTCTCAGGCGGCGGTGATTTCGGGCCACAGGCGGTCCGGCGCCGGCCGCGACCAGATGGCGGCCGAGTAGCAGCGACCACTCCGCCTCGGAGCCGAATTCGTCCCGCCAGGACCACAGCCGCTTGGTCAGGAAATGCAGGTCGTGCTCGTAGGTGAAGCCTATCGCGCCATGCACCTGGTGGGCGATTGCCGCACCCTGGCCGGCGGCCTCGCCGGTGCGGATCTTGGCGGCCGCGATGGGCAGGATCCGCATGCCACCGGCGACCGCCTCGGCCCCGGCCTCGGCCGCGGCGCCGGCGGCGGCGGTCTGCCGCGGCGAGCACTGCGAGGTTCTGCTGCACCGCCTGGAACTTGCCGATGGGGCGGCCGAACTGCACGCGCTCGCCGGCGTAGCACGTGACTCTCCACCAGCCGGCCGAGGGCCCCTGCCATCTGCAGGCTGCGCATCGCGGCGCCGAGGGCGCGCAACTGCGCCGGCCCGATGTCCGGATGCAGCGGGGGCCACGGCCGATTTCGGCAGACGTCATCGAACGCAGCGTGTCGCGCGGCTCGCTTCGCCAGGTTGCAGCCGGGTGTTGTCGCCCAGTTGCCGGCCGGCACCAGCGCCAGCATCGGCGCGCCGTCGAGCATCGGCCACGGCCGCCACGGCAGCCGACATGGCGGCCCCAGGGTACGCGCCGCGCAATGCCGGGCAGGCGGCAGCCATCGCCGTCGCGCCGCAGCGCCAGCGTGTCGCCTGCGTAGCACCGGGCGCAATTGTCATCGCCCCGTCGGGAATCTCCAGGCCGGCCATCGCCAGCAGCCAGGCGGCCAGCATGGTTTCGGCCAGCGGCAGCGGCAACGCGTGCGTCCCGGCGACCCGCAGGATCGCCAGTGCCTCCGCGGTATCGATGCCGAAGCCGCCGGCGGCCTCAGGGACCAAAGCGCGGGTCAGGCCCGCGGCCTCGACGGCCTGCCAGGCATCTGCCGGCCATTCGCCGCGCTCGGCTTCCGCCAGTTGTGCGGGTTGCGTGTGGCCGGAGAAGATCCTGGCTGCGGTTCGTTCGAGAAGGTCGCTCTCGCCATCCATCGCGCTATCCCCACGGCACCGGATCTCTGCCCGGCGCGTGGCAGGATAGCCATGCGGGCTAGGCGAGGTCCATGCCGTGCCGCGCCCGCTCCTCGGCGGGCAGCACCCGCCGGCCGCAGTTCCAGCAATTGCCGGCGCCCAAGACATTGCGCTCGTGGCAGTAATGGCAGCTGAGGTAGCGGCTGCGCAGCAGGATGGCGTGCACCAGTGCCACCGGCAGCAGCAGCCCGGCATAGGACCACCACAGCCAGAATTCCCGACCCTTGCGCCGGGCGATCGCCGCCGGCACAAAGGCCCCACCGAACATCAGCAAAATAGCCGTAGTCGTTATAATATCTGTTTTCGACATGATCATTGGGCAACGCTGACCGGCCCCCGGGGTTGCATCGTTTCATATGGGAATTGTCCGGTCATCCGACGGCGAGGCTGCGTTGCTGGAGCGTAATCGGCGCTTCTACGACCAGCTCTGGTCCGAAGCCCGGCTGGTCGAACCCGACCGCTTCAACACCTGGCCGCTGGTGCGTCGCCTGGCCGCGTCGGCGCGCCGCCGGCTGGAGGTGGCGCCCGGCTTGCGGCCGCGCCTGCCGATCGCCGGGACCTGCTTCGCCGACATCAGCGCGCCCGCCATGCGCAGCCTGCGGCAGCATGGCGGCCAGGCGGTGCTGGGACAGGTGACCGCGATCCCGTTCGCCGACGCGGCGTTCGACCTGGTCTGCGCGCTCGATGTCGTCGAGCATGTCGAGGACGACCGTGCCGCCTTCGCCGAGCTCGCCCGCGTTTCGTCGACAGGCGGCGTGCTGCTCCTGGCGGTGCCCCTGCACTTGGCGAACTGGACCGAGTTCGACGCGTTCGTCGGCCATCGCCGCCGCTATGAGCCGGATGACCTGGTGCAGTTGCTGGCCGGGCACGGATTCGCCGTCGAACAAAGCGCCGCCTACGGGATGCAGCCCCGCACCACCTGGCTGCTGAACCTCGGGGTCTGGTTCCTGGTGCACCGGCGGGCGCGGGCGATGTGGTGGTACAACCGTGTCGGCCTTCCGCTGGCCTTGCGCCGGGAGCGCAAGCTGGTGCTGCAGGCCGGGCTGATCGCCACCGCCGACGTCAACACGGCATTGCTGCTGTGCCGCAAGATCGCGTGATGGCCGGCATCGAAGCGCTGGCGCCGCCGTCATGACATATTCCGCCGCTATCCCGCGTCATCCCCCCGCCACAGGACCGAAATGCACCGTCGTCTCATAAGCCTCTACGCCGTCTTGGCCCTCGCCCTGACGATCGCCCCGCTCGCCGCCCAGGCACCGCACGACCCGGCCGAGGCCCGCGCCTTCGTGCAGAAGGCCGGCAACGAGATGGCGGCGCTGCTGAATGCCCGCGTCAGCCCCGCCGAGAAGAAGGTGCAGCTGCAGGCCTTCGTCGACCGGGTCGCCGATGTCGACGCGGTCGCGCAGTTCTGCCTCGGCCGCTACTGGCGGGTCGCGACACCGGCGCAGCAGCAGGAATACAAGCGGCTGTTCCACAGCGTGCTGGTCAAGAGCGTGACCGGGCGCACGCGGGAGGAGCAGGACCAGACCGCCAAGGTCACGGTGTCCCAGGCCGAGCCGCGCGACGACGGCATCCGCGTGGCGACCGTGGTGGAGCGTCCTGGCGCGCAGCCGCTGCGAGTGACCTGGGTGGTGTCGTTCGACAGTGGCAGCCCGCGGATCGTCGACGTCATCGCCGAGGGGACCAGCCTGCGGTTGACCCAGCGCAGCGACTACGCGGCGTTCCTGGGGCGCAACGGCAACAACATCGATTCGCTGCTGGCCGCCCTGCGCCAGCAGGCCACCCAGGACTGACGACCAGAACGGGCAGCCCGCCGGGCATGTCCGCGGCACCACGAGAAGCGATCGGCCGCGACGGCTGGGCGATCCTGGTGCTGTCTTCCGTCCTGGTGCTGGCCAGCCTGGGCACCAGCCTGGCGGCGGCGGTGGCCCATGTCGCGTGGGTCGGTTTCACCGCTCCCGCGAAGCGCGCCGGCTTCTCCCGTGTGCTGGTGCTCGGCATGCGGCTGGGCAGGGACGGGGGCGTTCCCGACGATTACCGCGCCCGTCTGGAACGCGCGCGCACGCTGCTCGACGCCGAACCGGGTGCGGAGGCCTTCCTGCTCGGTGGCGTCACCGGTGAGTTGGGTGTCTCAGAAGCGGAGGCGGGTGACGCTTGGCTGCGGCGATCCGGCATCGCCGCGGCGCGCATCCACACCGAGCAGAAATCCCGCCACACTCTGGAAAACCTGCGCCATTACCGGGCGGATTTTCCGCCGGTCGACCGGGTCCTGCTCGTCACCAACCGCTTCCATCTCGCGCGGAGTTCGCTGCTGGCCTCGGGGCTCGGCATCGAGCATGCGCGCTGTGCCGCCGAACAATCGCGCTGGCGGCTACGCCCGGCGCCGATGCTGAAGGAGGCGGTGCTGATCCACTGGTACCTGACCGGCCGCCTCTATGCGTGGCTGGCGCGCGACCGGGCCATGGCCGCGCGCCTGACCTGACGGCTCAGAAAATCCGGCAGTTCAGAAGATCTGGCGCAGGATCACATACAGCGATCCGGCGATGAGCATCGCCGCCGGCAGGGTCAGCACCCAGGCCATCGCCATGTTCTTGATCGTGCTCCATTGCAGCCCGGAGCCGTTGGCCGCCATGGTTCCGGCGACGCCGCTGGACAGCACGTGGGTGGTGGATACCGGCAGGCCGTACATGTCGGCCAACCCGATCGTGGCCATGGCGACGATCTCGGCCGAGGCGCCCTGCGCGTAGGTCAGGTGGGTCTTGCCGATCTTCTCGCCGACCGTCACCACGATCCGCTTCCAGCCGATCATCGTGCCGAGGCCGAGCGCCAGCGCCACCGACACCTTGACCCAGGTCGGAATGAATTTGGTGCCGCTGTCCAGCGAGGAGCGCAACGATTTCAGCTTGGTCATGTCGTTGGCATCGAAGCCGGCCGGGGAGGCGCCCATGACCCGCACCGCGTCCGAAGCCAGGTACATGTCGTTGCGGACGTTCGGAGTGGCCTCGGCGGGCACCGCCTTGATCGCGCCGTAGGTCTTCACCTGCCGGGCGATGTCGCCGGTCAGCGTCGCCAGGGCGGCGTAGACCGCGGGCTTGTTCACCTCCCGGGACTTCAGCGCGTCGCCGACCGTGGCCCGGGCCACCGCGGCATCGGCTGGCGGGGTGCTGCCGCCGGTATGCGCCTGGAATACCGCCTGGGCATCCTGCGTCGCCTGCAGGAACATCGGCGTGGTGGAGTCGGGCATGGCGCGGTTCAGCGCGTAGGCAGTGGGCGCGGCGCCGATCAGGATCAGCATGATCAGTCCCATGCCCTTCTGCCCGTCATTGCTGCCATGGAAGAACGACACGCCGGTGCAGGTCAGCACCAGCAGCGCGCGGATCGCCGGCGGCGGCGGCTTGTTGCCTTCCGGCGCCTCATAGAGCGTCTTGTTGCGCACCACGACTTTCATCATCAGCAGCAGCAGGGCGGCCAGCACGAACCCGATCAGCGGGCTGAACAGCAACGCCCGCAGCACCCCCACCGCCTGGCCCCAGTCGACGCCCGAGGTGCCCGAACCCGCCGGCGCCATCAACTGGTTGGCCAGGCCGACGCCCATGATCGAGCCGATCAGCGCGTGCGACGAACTGTTCGGCAGCCCCATCGCCCAGGTGCCCAGATTCCAGATGATGGCGGCGATCAGCAGCGCGAAGATCATGGCGTAGCCGGCACCGCTGCCAACCTGCAGGATCAGTTCCACCGGCAACAGCGTCACCACCGAGAAGGCGACGGCGCCGCTCGACGTGAGCACGCCGAGGAAGTTCCAGGTGCCCGACCAAACCACGGCGGTCAGCGGCGGCAGGCTGTGGGTGTAGATGACGGTGGCAACCGCGTTCGCGGTATCGTGGAAGCCGTTGACGAATTCGAACCCGAGGGCGATCAGCAGCGCGATCCCGAGCAGCACCATCGCACCGATCGCCAGGTTGTGCTCGCCGACGCTCTGGATGTCGGACAGGATGCTGAACGCCGCGTAGCCGAGGCCGGCGACCAGGACCAGCAGGAAGCCGATGGCGCCGGCGGCATGTGGCTTCTTGTCCAGATGCGGCCGGGACTGCATGTCCCCGAAGCCGCCGCCCATTGTCACATCCGACATCATGCCTCCGACAGCCAGGTTGAAGCGGCAGCATCTGTCAAATCGGGTAAAGTAATCTATGGCGATCCTGTGACAATTTCCTCCAAATCTCAACGATGAAGCGCGGGGCCGCTACGATGCAGGGCTGGCGCTCGGGGCCATGATGCGGCCGTTCTCGGGCAGGGCGACGCCCAGCTTGCGCAGCCCCATCTGCAGGTAGAACGCCGCCTTGAACATCGCCAGCGGCAGCCTTGCATGCTTCATCTCGTCGAGGTTGCCGGCCAGCACCGAGACCACTGCCGCGCGCATCTGGAAGCGGTTGCTGGGGTTCATGAACATCGACCGCAGCTCCGGCGTGTTGATGCGCACGATCAGCCAGCTCAGCGCCCCCATCATGCGCCGCACCCGCTGCTCCGATGCCTGGGCGAGCCTGATCCCCTCCTGGCGGTTTTCCAGCCACGTCCCGGCGATCTTTGCGCCGGCCTCGCCGGTGGTCATGGCCAGCAGCACGCCGCTCGAGAACACCGGGTCGATGAAGGCGAAGGCATCGCCGATCATCATGTATCCGTCGCCACCGATGAACCTGGAATTATAGGAGTAATTTCCGGTCGACGTGACGTTGCCGACCCGCGCCGCCGACCGCATCCGGGCGCTGACCGTCGGGCTGCGGGCAATGCGCTCCATGAAGAACTCGGTGAGGTCGCCGGTGCGCCCCTTGAAGGCGGCCGGCATCCCGACGAAGCCCACGCTCATCACCTCGTCGTCCAGCGGGATCATCCAGAACCAGCCATCCTCGGTCAGGTGGACGGTGATGAAGCCCTTCATGTCGCCCGACCGGTACTCGACGCCCTTGAAATGCGCATAGACGGCGGCGGTGTTGTTCTTCTTGTTGGATTCCTTGCTACGCAGCTTGTTGGCCATGAAGGTGTCGCGGCCGGAGGCATCGAGGATGTAGCGCGGCGCGAACCGGTGCACCGCGCCATCCTCGCCGGTGGCCTCGACCGTCGAGCGGCCGCCATCCTGGCCGAGCGTTACCTGGGTGACGCGCATGCCTTCGCTGGCGCGGGCGCCGCGGGCGCGGGCGTTGTTGAACAGGATCTCGTCGAAGGTCGAGCGCCGCACCTGGTAGCTGAAGGTGTATTGCTGATCGAGGCCGTTCGCGAAGTTGTAGGCGACCGAGGTCCCGGTTTCGTCGGAAACGAACTCGGCGCCCGGCTTGTGCACGCCGATTGCCGCCACCGCCTCGCGCAGCCCGAGCCGCTCCAGGATCGCGAGATTGCGCGGCAGCAGCGATTCACCGATGTGGAAACGCGGATGATGTTCCTTCTCCAGCAGCACCACGTCGCGCCCGCGCTCCGCCAGCATGGCCGCGGCGGTGCTGCCGGCGGGTCCGCCGCCGATCACCAGCACGTCGCATTCATCGGGCAAGGTCGCGGTGGGCAGCATTGCGTCAGGCAGAGTCGCGGCGGGCGGCGGGGAGGGATTTGCGTGGCCGGTTTGCATCGGGTTCGTCCTCGAATGGCGCTGGCCCTCATACCACGCGCATGCGATGACCGGAAGAAATGGACCAGACGAACAATCACCCGCAAGCGCCTGTCCCGCTGCAACATTTCGACATCGTCGTGCCGGCGTATGGCGAGGCCGCGACCATCGGCGGCATCGTCCGCAAATGCCGGGAGGCGACTGGGATCGCGCAGGTGATCGTGGTCGACGACGGCTCCCAGGACGGGACCGCCGACTGCGCCGAGGCGGCTGGGGCACGGGTCCTGCGCAACACCGTCAATCTCGGGAAAGGCGCCAGCCTGGTTCGCGGCATGACCCAGGCGATGGTCGGCGACGCCGGCGGGGTGATCACCCTGGACGGCGACGGCCAGCACCGCCCCGAAGACCTCGCCCGCATGATCGCCCGTGCGCGGGAGCGGCCAGGATGTATCGTCATCGGGTCGCGCCGGGTCGGCGGCGCCGACGCCGCAAACGCGGTTCCGCGCGCCCGCTACATCGCCAACCGGGTCGCCGATTTCTGGGTCTCGTGGGCCGCCGGCGCGCGCATCGACGACACCCAGTCGGGCTTCCGCCTGTACCCGATGGAGCTGCTGCGGCGGTTGAATGCGGGGCAGGGAATGCAGACCGGCTTCGGCTTCGAGAGCGAGATCCTGATCGCCGCCGGCTGGATCGGGATCGGCACCGCGTCGGTCGAGATCCCGGCGATATACGGCGCCATGTTGAAGCGCCGGAGCCATTTCCGCCCGGTGGCCGACATCACCCGCATCGTGCTGATGGTCGCCGGGCGTTTGCTGCGGCGGGGGATGCACCCGGCCGGGCTGTGGCGGGTGCTGCGGACCCGCGAGCCGTCCTGAAATCCGGCCGCTACCAGACGGCTGTTATTTGACGGTCTGCACCACCTCGAACCCCTCGAACTCGGGATGGCCGAGATAGAGGGGAGCATTGCCGCCGGCGTTGCCGGCGTTGCGATGGGCGGCCCGGAAGGCCTCCGACTTGGTCCATGCCTCGAACGCCGCATGGTCGCACCAGATCGTGTGGCTGGAATACAATACGTGGTCCTCGCGCCGCGGGCCGCGCAGCAGGTGGAATTCGACGAATCCCGGCACCTGCTTCAGATGGGTGTCGCGGCTGGTCCAGACATGCTCGAACGCGGCCTCCGATCCCGGCGCCACCTTGAAGCGGTTCATGGCGATATACATCCGACGGTCATCCCATTCGATGAGCAGGCAGATTACAGGATGGTGCGCGTCGGGCCGCTGACAACCCGCGTCCTCACGCGAGGCCGCCATTGATCGAGACGACCTGGCCGGTGATGTAGGCGGCCCGGTCGGAGGCGAGGAAGCCCACCAGGTCGGCCACTTCCTCTGGCGTGCCGGCGCGTTTCATCGGC
The DNA here is from genome assembly GCA_963819305.1 of uncultured Alphaproteobacteria bacterium. Lineage (GTDB taxonomy): Bacteria > Pseudomonadota > Alphaproteobacteria > Acetobacterales > Acetobacteraceae > CAVTKE01. The sequence goes on along the minus strand of CAWFVP010000007.1, from coordinate 110,757 downwards.
ACCAGGGCGGCGATGGCGCGGGCGTCGAGCACCGCTTCCACCGCCGGCGAGGCAATGATCCCCGGCGCCACCACGTTGGCCGTGATGCCGCGGCTGGCGACCTCCCGGGCGAGGCTGCGGGCGGCGCCGATCAGGCCGGCCTTGGCGGCGGCATAGTTGGCCTGGCCCCGGTTGCCGGTCAGCGCCGAGACCGAGGAGATCGCCACGATCCGGCCCCAGCGGGTCGCCATCATCGGCAGCAGCAACGGCTGGGTGACGGCGAAGAAGCCGTTCAGGGATACGTCGATGACGCCGCGCCATTGCATCTCCGACATGCCGGCCATCGGCACGTCGTCATGGGTGCCGGCATTGTGCACCAGCACCTGCGGCACCCCGCCGTCTTCGCAGATCCCGGCCAGGGCGGCCTTCGCCCCTGCGATGTCGGTCAGGTCCAGATGCAGCGTCGAGGCCGATCCGCCCTCGGCGCGAATCCGCTCCGCCAGCGCCGCGGCGGCGTCGATCGCGGTGTACGCATGCACGATGACGTGCAGCCCGTCCGCTGCCAGCCGGCGGCAGATCGCCGCGCCGATCGGGCTGGCGCCGCCGGTGACCAGTGCGCGCTTCATGCCGGTGCGCGATTCATGCAGGCGGCATCACGATCGAGCCGCGGCCGGAGACCAGCGTTGCGCCGTCTTCCGCGGCCAGCTCGAAGCCGTAGATCCAGCCACGGCTTTCGCGCAGCAGCAGCCGCGCCGTCACCGACAGGGCGCCGAACGCCGGCTCGTCCAGCCACGGCACCAGCAGCTCGACCTCGCGGATCGCGGCGAGGTAGCCGGGCGGGCGCCGCGCGGCGCCGTCGGTCAGCCCGCCATGCGCGGCGGCGGCCTGCAGCCCGTATTCGACACCGCACAGCGCACCCAGCCGGCCGTCCCGGCGCAGCGGATTGAGCGGGTCGAGATGCGAGACGGCGCGGCAGGTGATCGAGGCTTCGGACCAGGCCGTCACCACGTCGAGCAGGCACATCCGCCCGCGATGCGGCACCAGCCCCGCGACGGGTATTTCGAGGACCTGCGGCGTCGTCATGGCTGGGACGGCCGGGGTCATCGCGGGCAGGGCGCCACGGCGATGTCGACGCGTCCGTCCAGCAGCGGCGCCGAGATACGGGCCGCGGTGCCGCGCGCCAGATGCTCCAGCAGGCGCAGCGACCTCGCGGCCGGGTTGGCCGCCGCCAGCGGGCGCAGCGCCTCGGTGAGCGGCCGCTCGTCTTCGCCGGCCGCGGCGTCCGCGTGATGGCCGACCTCGATCCTGGCCAGCGCCCGCGCACCCCGCTCCGGCGCCAGCACGAACGCCGCCGCGAAGGGCGGCCCGGTCGGGCGCTTGGCCCGCAGCGGTTCCGGCAGGGTCGCGTCATAGACGCAGAGCAGCACTGGCCGGCGCTCGACTTGCAGCTCGGCCATCGCCTGCAGCAGCGGCCACGGCGAACGTTGCGTCGTGGCAACCGAGCGTGGTGGCGGGCTCGCGCGATCCGGTGGCGATGGCCCAGTAGCCCGCCGCCGCGTTGTGCACCGAATTGTGGAACTGGGTCGGCGAGACCGCCGGGTCGTCGCTGGTCAGCGCCACCAGGATGCTGTCCACGACCGCGCCGTCGCCGTTGGCGCTGCCGAACACGCTGCGCACCGAGCCCGGAAGTTCGCCGGACATCTCCATCGCCTGCTGCGCCACGGTGAGCGCCAGGCGCACGGTGAGGCCGGTGCGCCGCCGCTCGGTGGCCGACAGGATCGAGGGCGGCGGCGGCGGCGTGTCCGTCGGAACATAGGCGGCGGCGCCGGCCAGCACCGGCCGCGCCGCATCCCAGCCGGGCAGGCCCGGCGCCCAGACCGCCACGCCGGTGATGTACGCCGTCAGCGAGGAACGACCGCATCAAGGCGCGCGGGTCACGCGGCCGCCGGCCGGCAGACGCGGCGGGTTCACGCCGGCACCCCGAGCACCAGGCTGCAGTTGATGCCGCCGAAGCCGAACGAGTTGCTGACCACGCGATCGACCTTGCCGCCGGCGTTGTCGGCCAGCACGCGGCGTCGTGAAGGCCGGATCGACCGCGGTCATGTTGAGGCAGCCGGGCATCAGGCCATGCTCGATGCACAGCGCCGCGATCAACGCCTCGGTGACCGCGGCGGCGCCGAGGGTGTGGCCGGTCCAGCCCTTGGTGGAGCTGCACGGCACGCCGTCGCCGAACACCGCGGCGACGGCGATGTCCTCCATCGCGTCGTTCGCGCGGGTGCCGGTGCCGTGCAGGTTGACGTAGTCGATGTCGCCGGCGGCAAGCCCGGCGCGCGACAGCGCGGTGCGCATCGCGGCGATGGCGCCCTCGCCCTGCGGATGCGGGGCGGACATGTGGTAGCCGTCGCTGCTGACGCCGTAGCCGAGCAGCGCCACCCCGTCGCCCTCGCGCTCCAGCAACGCCAGCCCGGCCGCCTCGCCGATCGAGATGCCGGCGCGCGCCGCTGTCGCAGGGCCGGCATGGCACCGGGGAAATCAGCTCCAGCGCGCGCGAAGCCGTGCAGGGTCATCCGGCACAGGCTGTCGACCCCGCCGACCACGGCCGCGTCGCAGATCCCGGCGGCGATCAGCTGGTGCGCGTCGGCGAAGGCGAGGCCGCTGGAGGCGCAGGCGGTGGACACCACCGACGCCGGCCCGCGCAGGCCGAGCGCCGCCCTGACGAAGCGGGCGACCGAGAACATGTCGTGGGTGTGGCTGTAGTCGAACCCATCCGGCAGCGCGCCGGTCAGGCGGTCGCGGTCGGCGATAGGCCTCCTCGCAGGCCTGGATGCCGGAGGTGCTGGTGCCGAGGATGACGGCGATCCGCTCGGCGCCGTAGCGCGCCATGGCGGCGGCGACCCTGGCCGCGAACCCGTCGGTCGCCAGCGCCAGGTCGGCGAGGCGGTTGTTGCGGCAGTCGAACAGCGCGAGCTCGGCCGGCAGGCGGTGGCTGTCGAGCGCCTCGATCCGGCCGATATATCCGCCGGGACCGGCGTTGGCGCCGGGCGACGGGAAGTCGCATGGACGCAGGCCGCCCCGCCGCGCCTGCAATGCCCCCAGCGTCGCCTCGGCGCCGCGGCCGATCGCGGTCACCAGGGCGGTGGCGGTGAGGTGGAGGGGCGACGATCATCGGCCTGCGCTGTAAGGCCGTCCCCGCTTCGGGTCCAGCTTCCAGCGGGCCGGCGAACAGGAATGAGAACGCCATGGCGCCGAGCACCCCCAGCGCCACCGTCAACGCCGATATCGGCCAGCAGCGGCGTGCGGCACAGCGCCAGCAGGCCGAAGGTCAGCAGCGTCATGGCGTTGCAGGTGACCAGGGTGCGCAAGGTGCGCGCGCGCTCCTCGTCGTCGACCAGCCGGCGGGCGAAGAACAGCGCGTAGTCCAGCCCGACGCCCGCCACCAGCTGCAGCGACACGATATGGATCAGCGACAGCCGCGTGCCGAGCGCCGTCAGCAGGGCCACGGTCACCAGGGCGGCCGCCAGCACCGATCCCGCGACCCGGCAGGCGCGGCCGATGTCGCGCAGCCCGGCCAGCAGCGCCAGCGCCGCGCCGAGCGCGCCGTAGGCCAGCCAGTGCCAGGCGTTGACCGTGTAGGCGGCGACCATGCCGTCGCTCTCGGCCTTCATGTCGATGAAGGTGACGCCGTCGCCGGCAAGAGCCGCGAGCAGGGCCGCCTTGTCGCGCAGTTCGGTGGGGGCGATCACCCCGAACCAGGCGCCGTCGCGCTCGAACAGCAGCGGCTGCAGGCGGGTGGCGATGCAGCGGCAACGGTGATGTCGGCGGGCAGCACCGGCGGCATGGTCCGGGCGGCGGCGACGTCGTCCTGGAAACGCCGGAACGCCTCGGCGCGGAACGGCAGGCCGGCCCGCGCCTGCTCGATCCGGGCGGCCAGGTCATCCGGCGCGGGCAGGGCGGCGCGGCGCGCCAGCTGGGTCGCCTGGCTCGGCACGAAACGGGCGGCAACCTGGGCGCCCGACATCACGCCACGCGGCGACCAGGGCGTCGAGCTTCGGCAACAGCAGTTCCTCGTGCCGCAGCACCGCCTCGGCGCTGTCGCCGCGCAGCATCAGCAGCTGCACCTCGTCCGGGGCGCCGATCTCGCGGCGCATCTCGGCGTCCAGCGCCAGGGCGGCCGGCGGCACCGGGCTCAGCTTCGACAGGTCGTCCTCCCAGCGCGGGCCGCCCAGCGCCGCGAGATAGACGAGCGACGCGGCGACCGGCAGCAATCCCCACAGCCGCCAGCGGCGCCAGCGTTCGACATGCAGCATCCGGCCGGGATTGCCGGCATAGACCGGGGCCAGCTCTGCCGCGACGATCAGGCGGGGCAGGAGGAAGCGGGTGGCGGTGGCCGCGACCACGATGCCGGTGACCGAAAACAGCCCGAGCTGCGCCAGGCCGGAGAAGCCCGAGAACAGCATGCCGGTCAGCCCCAGGGCGGCCGAGGCGACGGCCAGCACCAGCGTCGGCCCGATCCGCTGCCAGGTGCCGGCGGCGGCCTCGCCCAGCTTGCGGTGGCCGATCAGCAGCACCGGGTAGTCGACCGTCACGCCGAGCATGGTCATGCCGAAGCCGAGCGCCACGCCGTGCACGAAGCCGAATGCCAGCTGCACCGCCAGGGCTGCCGCCGCGATGCTGAGCAGGACCGGCACCGCGATCACCGCCAGCACCCACGGCGAGCGGAACCGCCAGAGCAGCAGCAGCGCGATCAGGATGGTGGACACGATCGAAAGCAGCCGCACGTCGCCGCGGATGGCGTGCGCCGCCTCCCGCGCGAACACCGGCGGGCCGGACATCAGCAGCCGCGCGCCGCCGGGCTTCGCCGCCGCGAACGCCGCGTCGATGGCGGCCACGGTGTCGTCCTGGGCGGTCACGTCCATGCCGGCGGCGCGGGTCTTGCCGAGCAGCAGCGCGCGGTCGTGGTCGGCGGCGAACCAAACGCCGTCGACCAGCCGCACGTGGCTGCTGCCGACCCAGTCCTTCAGCAGCGCCTGGGCGGCGCCGGTCGGGTCGGCCAGGCCGAATTGCTGGACCAATGGCGCCGCCGAGGTGGAAAGGCCCTGCAGCAGCGCCTCGAAATCCCGGCGCAGCGCCGGCACGGTGAACGCCTCCGGCGTGGTCGCCGGCGACAGCGCGTAGCGGTGGGCGAACAGGAATTCCTGCTCCGGGCCGCCGAAGCCCTGCTGGCCGTTGTTGACGAAGCTGAACAGCCCGCTGCGATCGAGCGTATCGCGCATGGCGCCGCTGATCCGCGCCAGTTCGGCAGGCGGGGCGTGTTCCACGGCCATCAGCACCAGGCTGCCGACGCCGCCGTTGCGCAGTTCCCGAAGCATGAAGCGCGACGCCTCGGTCTGCCCCGCCGGCAGGAAATCGACCATGTCGGTGCGCAGGGTGACCCGGCTGAACGCCCCGGCCGCGACCAGGGCGGCCAGCAGCAACGCCACCGCGATCGGCCAGCTTCGGCGCCCGGGCGCGCTCGCCTGCCGCCGGTTCAAGCCGGATCGACGGTCATGCGCTGGCTGTCGCCGTTGGTCTGCACCGTCTCGAACACCAGCGGCGTAGCGCCGCTGCCGTCGATGCGGACGACCGCGAGGAAGCGCGCCACCTCGCGGATCGGTCGGCTGCAGGGTCAGCCGCCAGGCGGCCGTGGTGCCTTCCACCGCCACGCGGAAATGCTGCCGCAACGTCGCGTAGATCCCCCGACAGCACCGCGAGCACGGTATCGACCAGCGCCTTCAACGGCGGTTCGCTGCTCAGCTGCACGCTTCGGGGCGGGTTGTCGCCGGCGGCGATGGTGAGCCGGTCGCCGTCCACCACGAGCCGCTCCGGCACCGGTTCCACGGTGCGTTTTTCCAGGTGGCCAGGGCGATAATCGAGCAGCCCGTGCGCCACGAGCGGGCGGTCCAGGGCCGCGAAATGCTTTTCCTCGGTGAAGCGGCCATGTCGCTGCGGCACCGCGCCGAGGTCGCGCATCAGGGCATTGATCTCGACCGGGATCTCGCCGGCGCCGGGATCTGCCGCGCGGCAACAGCCGGTTCATGTCGGGCCGGTGGCGGCGGGGCTGCCGACGCCGGAACGGCGGCCAGCCACGCGCTGGCGGTCAGGATCGGGAGACGCATCCCAGAAATCATAGAAATTGAACCAGTTGAAAGGATATTTTCGGGCGTGACATTCGAGCCGGTCGGCATAGATCGACAGCCATCGCTGCAAGTCGGCCTGCCGCGAGGCGCGTTGCAGAGTGATCGCCTCGGCAAATGGTTCCAGAGTGGATATGGTAGCGGCGTGGCCCGATGCGGGTGCCGAAGAACAGGAAGATCGGCACCTGCAGCATGGACGCCAGGATCAGCGGCCCGGTCGGGAACGAGGCCGGCTGGCCGAAGAACGTGGCGGCGAGGCATTTCTCGCGCTGCGGCGCCCGGTCGCCGAGGATGCCCACCACCTCGCCCCGCGCCACGCTTTCCCGCACTTCCAGCATGCTGGCGGTCGTTCCGATGCCGATGACCTCGCTCGCCAGCGCCGGGTTCAAGGCATCCAACACGCGGCTGAGGGCGCCCAGGTTGTTCAGGTACATCAGCGGCCGGATCCGCACCGGCGCCTCGCAGGACAACGCGCGCAGCACCTCGAAGCTGCCGAGATGCGAGCCCAGCAGGACGCATCCGCCGCGCGGCAACTGCGCCGTCAACGCCTCCAGGCCGGTGATCTCGAACCGGTAGCCGTCGAGCCGCCCGGTCAGCAGGAACACCCGGTCCAGGATGACCGATGCGAAAACGAAGAAATGGCGAAGCACGTCCACAGCCGTCGCCGGCCGGCCGAGCGCCCGCGTCAGGAACGCGCGGGAGGCGGCGCGCGCGCCTGCGGAACAGGCGAAGAACCAGGCGGTGATCGGATACAGCAGTAGGTGGCCCGTCCGCCATCCGAGGGTCAGCGTCAGCCAGGCCATCAGCCGCACCAGCACCAGGCTCCCGCGTTCGCCCTGGCTGGCCCAGCCGGCAGTCATTCCGCTGCGGACGATCTGGCGGCGAAGCTGGCGGTGCCGTTCGCGACGACGACGCCCTCGACCCGGCAGTCGAAGCTCACCCGTGCACCGTCCGGCGCGGTCCGGCAGGCCACGTCGATGCGCTGCCCCGGCGTCACCGGGGCGCTGAACTTGACGCTGCCGAGGCGCAGGGGCCGCCCAACGCCAAGCGCCGCGCCGATCAGCGCGAACGCACGATCCAGCAGCACCACGCCCGGCACCAGCGGGCGCCCGGGAAAATGCCCGTCGATGCTGGGATGGTCCGGTGCGATGGTGAAGCCGCCGACCTGAACCGCCTCCGGCTTCGGGTCCATCTCAGGCCTCACCGAGCCGCTCCTGCAGCGCCGCCAGCGCCTGCAGCGGCACCTTGCCGACCTCGTTGCGCGGCAGGTCGTCGACCAGGATCACCCGCCGCGGCAGGAAGATCGGGTCGATCCGCCGCCGCAGCGCCGCCAGGATGTCGTCGGCGGATCGCCCGGGCGCCACCACGTAGGCCAGCAGCCGCGCGGATGGCCGGGCATCGAGGTCGTCCGGCGCCACGAACACCCCGTCCGCCACGCCCTCGATCCCGTTGAGGATCAGGTTGAGCCCCGCCAGAGAGGCCCGTTTGCCGGCCAGCTTGATCATGTCCGCCTTGCGCCCGAGCAGGCGAAACCCGTGCCCGTCCAGCAGCTGCAGATCGTCGCTCAGCGGGCAGGGCACGGCGAACGGCGCCGTCACCACGACCTCCGACGGCATCACGCCATCCGCCTCGGTGCGGGCGAACCGAACCCTGGGATAGATCAGCCAGCGGTCGCCTTCGACGGTCCGGCGGCTGGCGACGGAGCCGACCTCGGTGGCGCCGTAGATCTCCATCACCCGGGTGTTCCAATGCGCCTCGGCGGCGGCGGCCAGCTCGGCCTGCAGCGGCGCCGTCGCCGAAATGACCTGGTCGAGCGGCGGCAATGCGAGCCCGGCCGCCAGCAGGTTGCGGATCTGCAGCGGCGTCGTCACCAGCACCCGCGGCGCCGGCACGGCCTCCAGCGCCCGCCTGATGTCCACCGGATAGAATGCGGCGCCGCACCAGCTCGACACCTCGGCGTGCAGCGGCAGCAGCACCGTGGTCTCGAACCCATACATGTGCTGCGCCGGCACCGTGCCGACGATGTGCGCCCCCGCCAGCCCGAACCGCTCGGCGGCGGCGACGCTGCGATCGGCGAGGGCGCCCCAGCTCTTGCGGTTGCCGACCGGCTCCCCGGTGCTGCCGGAGGTGAACACGATCGCCGCCAGGCGGTCCGCGGGGATCAGCGGATTGTCGCCGACGCCTTCGTCGCAATTTCGTTCGTCATCGTGCCGCGACTCGAACAGAAGATGCGGCAGTGGGCTTTCGACGGCCGGATCGTCGGACACCGAGCAGCACCCCGGGGAACTCCGCCGCGAGATCCCGCAGCCGCCGCTCGGAGCGGTCGCTGGTCAGCAGGCTCACCTGCCCGCGCAGGACCGCGGCCGCGAGGGCGATGGTGAACTGGGCCCGGTCCTGGCAGAGGTTGACCACGTGGGAGGCATCGGGCAGCCGGGCGGCCAGCGCATGGGCGGCGGCCAGGAAGCCGGCACCCGTGATCACACCCTCCGGCGAGCGGAACAGCACCGCGTCCGGCAGCCTGTCGATCAGGCGGACACCGGCATCCAGCGCTGCAGCCGGCCGATGGGCACTCACCACCTGGAAGGTCCCGTTCGAACGGCCGGAATACCTGCGGCCATCCGCACTGCGCGCGACGAAATCATCGTGGTTCGGCAAGCCGGAGATTACTTGGTCCGGTGCTGCTCGATATGGGCCGCGAGACTGCGCAGCGATGAGAAGATCTTGGAGTTTCTCTCGTCATCCGACTTCAACTCCAACCCGTAAGCGCGCGAGATTGCAAGGGCGAGTTCAAGCGCGTCAATCGAATCGAGGCCCAGGCCCTCACCGAACAGGCGCGCGGTCGGCAGGATCTCCGAAGGCTCGACTTCAAGGTTCAGGGTGTCGACGATCAATCGGGCAAGCTCGGCCTCGGTCGCCGTCGAAGTATCCAATGGCATCCGCTTACTCCGCCGTCCAAATCGGCATCACGATAACGTTGTTTCCGGGTGGTCGTTGCATGGACGTCTCGCCTGCGCCTCGATTGCCTGATTGTTCCCTGCCGATCATAAGGGACAACATGAATCAGGTAAACGTTTCAATCATTTGACCCGTTACGACAATCCGCCGGTTCTGTTAGACCTGATATTCGGCAGGGCGCGACCATATCCCGCCCACCGGTGCGCCGATCGGCGCGCCCGGATGCGGCCCCGCCGGGCGCCAGGATTGTGACGGAGGCTTGCTCGAGCGTGTCGGCTGCCCTGACCTGCCCCACGCCGGTGACCTTCACGGTGGACGTGGAGGAACTCGCGACCCCCGGCGACCCCGTCATCCGCTGCCCGGCCATGACCCGGCGCCTGATGGACTTCATGGAGCGGCACGCCATCCGCGGCAGCTTCTTCATCGACGGCGCCGTGGCGGTCGGTGCGCCCGGCCTGGTGCGGGAGATCGCCGCCCGCGGCCACGAGGTCGGCAGCCACAGCTTCCGCCATGTCGACCTGGTGCACGAGACGCGGCACGGCTTCGCCGCCGGCATGGCCGACGCCAAGGCCCGCCTGGAGGACCTCGCCGGACATCGGGTCAAAGGCTTCCGCGCGCCGCGCTTCTCGCTGACCCAACGCTCGCGCTGGGTGGTGGACGTGCTCGGCGATCTCGGCTTCGCGTACTCGTCCAGCGTGCTGCCGGGCCTGGGCATTCCGTTCGGCTATCGCGGCGCGCCGTCGCAGCCGTTCCTGTGGGCCAACGGCCTGCTCGAAATCCCGTGCCCGGTCGCGCGTTTCGGCCGGCTGAGCGTCGCCTGCCTCGGCGGCATGAACCTGCGCTACCTGCCGCCCTGGCGCTATCGCTGGATGATGCGGCAAACCCTCGGCCAGACCTGCTGGACCTACTGCCACCCGCACGACGTGGACGAGGAGGCGGGATTCCGCCTGCTGCCGCAATACGGCCTGGTTCGCAGCGCGCTGCTGGCATTCAACCGCAAGATCACGCTCCGGCGCTGGAGCGGCCTGGCGCAGAACCCCGCCTCCTGCTTCGCCGACCGGCTGGAAGACCTCGTGCTGGCGGCGAAGCCGTTCGTCGAGGCCGCCACGCCGGCGCCGGCCCGCGGCCGCCGGTTGGCGACAGCCCGGCCGCAGCTCTCGGACTGACCGGGCGTCTATCCCTTCTGCTTCGCGACCAGTTCCAGCAGCTTCGCGGTGGTGCCATTCAGGTCCGACAGCCGCGCGCCCTTGGCGACTTCGGCCAGCCGCGGGCCTTCCGCCTGCTGCATCTCGATCGCCCGGCGCGCGGCGTCGGCAATCTGTGCCGGCTTCAGCACCAGCACCCCGTTCTCGTCGGCGAGGATAGCGTCTCCCGGCTCCACCGGAACTCCGCCGCAGGTGATCGGCACGCAGAACTCGCCCTGCTGGAACAGCCGCTTGGTGGTCACCGTGGACAGCCCGCGCGCCCAGACCGGCATCTTGTAGTCGCGCACCTCGGAGATGTCGGTCGCGACGCCGTCGATGATGATGCCGATGCAGCCCGCTTCCCGCGCGGCAAATGCGACGCCGCCGCCGACCGGCGCGTGCCGGTGGTCGCCGGCGCGGTCGATCACCAGCACGTCGCCCGGCCGCAACTGGCCGAGGGCATAGTGGACGATCGTGCTGTCATTGGCGGCGCAGCGCAGGGTGACCGCGGTGCCGGCGATGCGCGGCACCTGCCACATCGCGCGGATCGCCGGGTCGACGAAGCCGAAATCGAGGAAATGGCCGATCGTCGCCGGCTCCGCCTGTTGCAGCAGGGCGATCGACGCGGCATCGATCGAGGCCGGCAGCGGGTTCAGAACGAACATCGTCTTCTCCTTCGGTTCAGGCCTGTCGGCCAAGCGTGCGCATCAGCCCGATCGCGCGTTCCAGCACCACCACCACCACCAGCGTCAGCAGCACCAGCAGCACCGAGACGGCGGCGACCAGCGGGTCGGTGCGGTTCTCCACGTAGCGGAACAGCGCCACCGGCAACGTCGTCAGCCGGGGACCGACCACGAACAGCGAGATCACCACCTCGTCGAACGAGATCAGGAACACGATGGCCGTGGTGGCGATCAGTCCGGGCAGCATCAGCGGCAAGGTCACCCGCCGCAGCACGGCCGCCGGGGTGGCGCCGAGGCTGGCGGCAGCCTCCTCCACGGCGTCGGGCAGCGTGCCGAGCGCGGTCAGCAGCACCCGCAGCGCGTAGGGCAGGGCGATCAGCAGATGCGCCAGCACCATCCCGATCCAGGAGCCGACCAGCCCGAAGCCTACGAACACGATCAGCAGCGCCAGGCCGACCACGATCGTCGGCAACAGCAGCGGCGCGGTCAGCAGCGCCAGCAGCGCCGCACTTCCCCGCACGCGCTGGCGCGCCAATGCGAGCGCCGCCGGCACCGCGATCAGCAGGGCGAGCGCCGTCACCACCGCCCCCAGGATCAGGCTGTTGCGCGCCGCGGCCGCGAGGTCGGCCTGCTGGGCCAGGGCGGCATACCAGCGCAGGCTGAAGCCCGAGGGCGGCCACGCCATGAACCGGTCGGCCGAGAACGAGATCGGGAACACCAGCAGCACCGGTGCCAGCAGGAACACGAACAGCACTCCCACCACGATGCGCGACAGCACCCGGCTCATGCGACAGCGCTCATGCCACCGCCTTGGCGACCCGGCCATAGGCCAGCAGCGCCACGCCGAACACCACCAGCACCACGACCGACAGAGCTGCCGCCAGCGGCCAGTTCAGGGTGACGATCGCCTGGTCGTAGATCTCGGTGGCGATCAGGATCACCCGGCCGCCGCCCAGCAGCTTCGGGGTGATGAAGCTGCTCAGCGTCAGCACGAACGCCAGCAGGCAGCCCAGCACCACCCCCGGCAGCGACAGCGGCAGCACCACCCGCAGGAACACCTTCCACGGCGGCGCGCCCAGGCTGGCGGCAGCTTCCTCCAGCGTGACGTTGAGCCGGCCGAAGCCTGCCAGCAGCGACAGGATCATGTACGGCATGATGATCTCGACCAGCCCGGTCACCACGCCGGTCAGGTTGAAGATCAGCCGCGGCGGCCGGGCGATCCCCAGCATCCGCAGCGTCGCGGGCAGCAGGCCGCTGTCGCTGAGGATCACCAGCCAGCCATAGGTGCGCACCACCGCCGACACCAGCAGCGGCGAGATGCAGACGATCACCAGCAGGTTGCGCCAGCGCGCCGGCGCGCGGTGCACGAACAGCGCCAGCGGATACGAGAACAGCAGCGCCAGCACCGTCACCAGCAGCGCGACGCCGATCGAGCTCAGCGCCATCTCGGCATAGAACCGGTCCGTCAGCAGCGCCGTCCAGGTGGACAGGCTCATGGGCCCGATGCCGCCGCCGGCCATCGCCTGGCGGAACGACAGGGCCGCCAGGTTCAGCATCGGCCAGACGAAGGCGACCAGGTTCACCAGCAGGATCGGCAGCAGCAGCGCCACCGCCAGCGGCATGGCGGTCGTGCGCTTTCGCGCGGCGGCCAAGCTCATGGGCCGCTCCTCACGCGCTTCCCTTCATGCGCTGCCCCGGGGAAAAACCAGCGTGTCGGCGACCGGCCAGGCCAGGGTCACCTGCTCGCCGCCGCGCAGCCGCGCCATGCCCGACAGAGTCGGCTGCTCGATGGTGAACACGGCGCTGTCGTTCTCGACCTCGCAGGACAGCACGTTGCCGACATAGGTGATGCGGCGAACCCGCCCGCCGCACATGTTCCAGTCGTCGCCGCGCGAGCGGCCCGCCGTCGGATCCGCGGAAACCTCGATCCGGTGCGGCCGGATCATCAGCATCACCGGCCCCGCCGGTCCCGCGATCGCGCCGCGCAGCCGCAGTCCGCCGACCGTGACCTCGCCGTCGGCGCCGCGCACGCCGTCCATCCGGTTCACCCGGCCGACGAACTCGGCGACGAAAGGGGTGCGCGGATGCTCGTAGATCTCGAACGGGGTGCCGATCTGCTCCAGCCGCCCGGATCGCATCACCGCGATCCGGTCGCACATCGCCAGCGCCTCGGTCTGGTCATGCGTGACGAACACGGTGGTGATGCCGAGGCGGCGCTGGATGTCGCGGATCTCCACCCGCATCTCGTCGCGCAGCTTGGCGTCGAGGTTGGACAGCGGCTCGTCCAGCAGCAGGATCGACGGCTCGATCACCAGCGCCCGGGCCAGCGCCACCCGCTGCTGCTGGCCGCCCGACAGCGCCTGCGGCCGGCGGTCGCCGAGCCCGCCCAGGCGCACCATCTCCAGCGCCCGCGCCACCCGCCAGTTGACCTTGTCGCGCGGCATGCCGCGCATCTCCAGCCCGAACGCCACGTTGGCGGAGACGCTCAGATGCGGGAACAGCGCGTAGTTCTGGAACACGATGCCCATGTCGCGCTTGTGCGGCGGCAGCCTCGTCACGTCGCGGCCGGCGACGATGATCCGCCCGGCGGAGGCCGGGATCAGCCCGCCGATCATGCGCAGCGTGGTGGTCTTGCCGCAGCCTGATGGGCCGAGCAGGCCGAGCAGTTCGCCCGGCTCCACCTCCAGCGACAGCGATGCCACCGCCGGCTGGTTGTCGCCATAGGTCTTCGCCAGGCCGACCAGGACGAGCTTGGTCCCGGGCATCAGAGATATCGCATCAGGTTCAGCGCTTGGTCAGCACGCGCCGGCGCCATTGCTCGGTGATGCCGTCGCGGATCCTGGCGACCTCCAGCCAATCGACATCCAGCATGCGCGACATCCGTTCCGGCGTGGCGGCGGTGCGGTTCATCGCCTCCTGGCTGATCTGGGCGTGGGTGTTGACCGGGGCGTAGAACATCCGCTCGGTGAACGCCTTCTGCGCCGTCGCCCCCAGCGCGTAGGCGATGAAGGTCTTGGCGGCATCGGTCTGCTTGATGCCCTTCACCGGCGCCATGACGTTGACTTGGAACAATGAGCCTTCGTCCGGCAGCGCGACCGCCAGCCGGCCCTCGGACTGGGCGCTGTAAAGCTGCCCGCGGGCGTTCCAGCCGACGCCGAGGGCGGCGGTGCCGTTGATGATGAAGCTGTAGGCGTCCGGCCGCGGATCCCAGCTCAGCACCCCCGGCGCCATCTGCGCCAGCGCGGCGATTCCCGCCTCCGTCGAACTGCGGTAGTCGCCGCCGCCGAACACCTTGTTGGCGATCAGGGTGAAGCCGATGCCGACGATGTCCGGCGCCCCGGCGACGGCGATCTGGTCGGCGTATTTCTTGTCCCACAGCACCTTCCACGAGGTCGGCGGCGGGGTCACGCGCTGCGGCGAATACAGCAGCACCAGGTTGTCGAAGGTAACGGCGGCGCCGGCCACTCCGGGCGTGAAGGCGCGCGGCGACAATTCGGCCAGCACCGGCATGCCCTCGATGCTGTCCAGCAACCCCTCGTCGGTGGCGGCCTTCGCCACCGAGACGTCGAACATCACCACGTCGATCTGCGGCGCCGCCTTTTGCGCCCGCAGCAGCCCCAGCGTCTGCGCCGAATTGCCCATCGAGTAATAGGTGACCTTGATGCCGGGATTGGCCTTCATGAACGGCTCGACCACGGTGGCGCGGTAATTCTCCTCGAAGATGCCGCTATAGGCGGCCAGCGTGACGCTGCCTTCGGCGGCGCGCGCCGGGCGCACGAACGGCGCCGCGAGGCCCGATGCCAGCACGACCCGCCGGCTCAGTCGGCGGGGAAACATGGCCTGCGGCATCGTGGTCTCCTCTCGCGTGGCGGGGAATCGTCGCCGCAGGGTGCAGAATGCGGAGGGCGGCGGCAAGCGCCGATGCGCGGCCTTCACGCCCGGGGCGTTGCCTAATGCTTCCACGCCCTATACTCGCCGGCGGGTCGAAGGATGTAGGAGGCTGGACGTGGCGCTGGCGCATGATACCGGAAAAATCGATTTCGCGACCTGGACGCCGCGGCACTTTCTGTGGTCGCTCGACGGCCGGGTCGGCACCATCACGCTGAACCGGCCCGAGCGGAAGAACCCGCTGACCTTCGAAAGCTATGCCGAACTGCGCGACCTGTTCCGCGCGCTGGTCTACGCCGACGACGGTGAAGGCGGTGGTGATCACCGGCGCCGGCGGCAATTTCTGCTCCGGCGGCGACGTGCACGAGATCATCGGCCCGCTGGTGCGCATGCAGGAGGCCGGCGACATGCAGGGCCTGCTCGACTTCACCCGCATGACCGGCGACGTGGTGAAGGCGATGCGCGCCTGCCCGCAACCGATCGTGGCGGCGGTGGACGGCGTCTGCGCCGGCGCGGGCGCGATCCTGGCGATGGCGTCCGACCTGCGGCTCGGCACCGCAGCGCGAGCAAGGTCGCGTTCCTGTTCGCGCGCGTCGGGCTCGCCGGCGCCGACATGGGCGCCTGCAACATCCTGCCGCGCATCATCGGCGCCGGCCGCGCCGCCGAGCTGTTCTACACCGGCCGCTCGATGGACGGCGCCGAGGCGGAGCGCTGGGGCTTCTTCAACCGCCTCTGCGCGCCGGACGACGCTGCTCGCGCGACGCGCAGGCGCTGGCGCAGCCGATATCGCCGCCGGCCCGAGCTTCGCCCACGCCATGACCAAGCGCTGCCTGCACCAGGAATGGAGCATGGGCGTCGACGAGGCCATCGAGGCGGAGGCGCAGGCGCAGGCGATCTGCATGCAGACCAAGGATTTCGGCCGCGCCTACCACGCCTTCGCGGCGAAGCAGCAGCCCGTGTTCGCAGGGCAACTGATGGCCGATACCTGCATTCCTCGACTGGCCGTTCTTCGACGACGGCGCATCGCGATTTCGCCCGCCGGCTGGAAGCCTGGGCGGCGGCGAAGCTCGGCACCGGCGTGCATCCGCACGACGATGTCGACGCCGAATGCCGCAGCCTGGTGCGTAGCCTCGGGCGAGGGCGGCTGGCTTGCATCGGCGCGTGCCCGAAGACGGCGCGCGACGGGCTCGACGTGCGCACGGCTCTGCCTCGCCCGCGAAATCCTGGCGCGGTATTCCGGCGCTCGCCGATTTCGCCTTCGCCATGCAGGGCCTCGGCACCGGCGCCGATCACGCTTGTTCGGCAGCGCCGACGATGCGCGCCCGCATCCTGCCGCCGCGTGCGCGCGGCGCGCGCATCGCCGCCTTCGCGCTGAGCGAGCCGGATGCCGGCTCCGACGTCGCGGCGATGGCGATGACGCGGCGACGCGCGTCGCCGGCGGCTGGCGGCTCGACGGCGAGAAGACCTGGATCTCCAACGGCGGCATCGCCGACCATTACGTGGTGTTCGCCCGCAGCGGCGAGGCGCCGGGCGCGCGCGGCATCTCGGCGTTCCTGGTCGAGGCGGACACGCCCGGCCTG
This sequence comes from uncultured Alphaproteobacteria bacterium, assembly GCA_963819305.1. GTDB lineage: Bacteria > Pseudomonadota > Alphaproteobacteria > Acetobacterales > Acetobacteraceae > CAVTKE01. Next base: position 94,315 of record CAWFVP010000007.1, on the reverse strand, counting down.
ACGCATCGCCGAGCGCATCGAGGTGATCGCGCCGCATCCGCTGGCGACCCTGCGTGTTCGAGAACTGCGTGGTGCCGGACTGGCGAACCTGCTCGGCGACGCCGGGCGAGGGGTTCAAGGTGGCGATGGCCACGCTCGACATCTTCCGCCCGACCGTCGGCGCCGCGGCGCTCGGCTTCGCCCGCCGCGCGCATGGACGAGGCGGTGCACCGCGCCACGACCCGAAAGATGTTCGGCGGCACGCTCGCCGACCTGCAGATGACCCAGGCGAAGCTCGCCGACATGGCGCTGGCGATCGATGCCAGCGCGCTGCTGGTCTACCGCGCCGCCTGGACCCGCGACGTGCAGGGCCGCCGCATCACGCGCGAGGCGGCGATGGCCAAGCTGCACGCCACCGAAACCGCCCAGCACGTGATCGACGACGCGGTGCAGATCTTCGGCGGCCTGGGCGTGACCAAGGGCGTCAAGGTCGAGGAACTGTACCGCGAGATCCGCGCGCTGCGGATCTACGAGGGCGCGTCCGAAGTGCAGAAGCTGATCATCGCGCGGCAGGTGCTCGCGGAGCGAAAAAACTAAGCTGTCGGCTCCAACGCCGGTTCGGCGAGCACCTGGGCATACATTGCCAGATGCTCCTCGATGATGGCATCCGCGGTTTCCGGATAGCGCATGCCGTCGGCGATCGCCGCCACGCGCGGGCGGTCTTCCGAAAGGTTGGTCAACAGGGCCGCGAGGTCGGTGGCACTGCCGACCGGGAAGTGGAATCCGTCGATGCCGTTGCGCACCTTTTCCGCCATGCCGCCGATGTTGGAGCAGACGATCGGGCGGCGGTTGCGGAAGCATTCCTGGATCACCACCGGCGAGTTCTCCCACCAGATCGACGGGATCAGCACCACATCCACCGAGCGCATCAGCTGATCCACCCGCTGGTTCTCATATGGCCCGTGGAAGCGGACGTTGCGACCGGCCTTCTCCATGCGTTCGAGGAAGTCCTGCTGGAATTCCGGCGGCTGGCCGCGATAGTCGCCGTGGATGTCGAACTGGATTGCGCTCTCCTCCGTCTCGTCCAGCAGATGCGCCGCCTCGAGCAGGATGTTGATGCCCTTCAAGAATGAGATCTGGCCGAAGAACCCGACCCGCAGCACCGCGGGATTGGCCTCGACGGCAGACTCCGCCGGCGGCGAGACCGGTGCGGTGACGTTCTCGATCACCGTCATCTTCTCCGCGGGAATGCCCCATTTGATATAGCGGTCGGCCAGGAAATGGCTCGGCGAGCTGAAGTGATCGACCAGCGCGAAGAAGCGCTCGATGTAGGTCTTGCGCAGGAAGAAGTCGGCGCGGGTGAATTCGGGGAAGCAGGCGTTGCAGTCGCGGGGCGAGGATTCGTAGCACAGGCTCTTCTTCTGTCGCGTCACCATCTGGCCGTAGTGATTGCAGATCGCCTGGAACTCATGCAGCGTCACGCACGATCTTGCTGTCGGGCAGGATGCGCTTGATGTGCAGAAACGTTTCCAGGCCGAAATTCACGTAGTGATGGAAGTGCAGCACGTCCGGCCTGGTGTCGAGCAGCATCGCCTCCAGCTCGGCCGGGTAGGTCGGGTCCTGGTTGGCGAACTTGAACCAGTCGAAGCTGGTCGGCGCATACAGGAACTCGCGGTCGCCGAAGGGCTGGGTGATGTTGCTGCCGAGCCGGCTGCCGGGCTCGCGGGCGCAGCCGATGAACCAGGCCTGCCAGTCGGCGCGCGCGCTGATCCCCTCGTACAATCGCCAGGCGGCGATCTCGGCCCCGCCCTTGGTGATGGCGGGATGGCTGTGGGTGGCGATCAGCACGCTGGGCGGCATCTGGCGGGGGGCTTCCATTGGCGGTGGCAGTTCGGGCGCGGCCTCGCGCTGGCGGCGGCGTTCGGCAAGCTGCGTCACGTCGGATCCCGCGGTCATCGCGGCTGACGCACGGCGAGATCGGCGGGTTTGGACTTGCGGGAGCGGCCGGGCTCGCGCGATGGCCGCGGCTCGGCCGCCACCGTCTCCGCGGTCAACGGTGGCAACGGCGGCGGGGCGGCGGGTCCCAACAGGCGCGTGGCCCAGCGGCCCTCATGCACCCAGGCATTGTACAGCGTCAGGTTCATCCGCCAGCGCTGTTCGGAACCAGCCTGGGACTGCCGCTCCAGGTGGTACATCGTGATGTCGAGATCGACGGCGCAATCCAGGCCGCGCTCGGCGATCTTCATGCACAGGTCGGAATCCTCGAAATCGCCGATGGCGAAGCTTTCGTCGAAACCGCCCAGCTCGCGCAGCAATCGCCGCTCCACCACCATGCAGGCGCCGGTGATGGCGGCGCAGCGGCGCAGGCCACGCTGGGCCGGCGGCTTCCAGCCCTTGCGCTCATGCTTCGGAAACAGCCAGTTGCCGAATTCCGGCAGCTTCTCGAACACCATGCCCTGGTGCTGCACCGAGCGGTCCTCGAACAGCAGCAGCGGCCCGATCGCGCCGATGCCGGGATTGTCCGCCAGCCGCGCCAGCAGCTTCTCCATCCAGTCCTGGGTATCGGGGAAAACATCGGAATTCATCAGGCAGACATGCCGCCCGCGCGCCAGTTCGATGCCGATGTTGTTGGCCGGCCCGTAGCCGACATTGCGCGACAGCAGCACCAGGCGGAACGGGATGCCGAAGCGCGCGAACACCGAAGCCGCCAGCCGCTCGGCGTCGCGCTGCTGTGCCGGGTTGTCGAGGACGTAGATGAACTCATGCGCCAACGCCGGCCGATGGCGCGAGAACTGGGCGAACTGGTGTTCCAGGAAATCCAGCCGGCCATATAGCGGCACGATGACCGACAATGCACGCAGCCTCCGGCGTCACGCCGAACTCGATCACTTCGAACTCGGTCTTTTCGCGGAACCGCTCGCGGTTCAGGCTGGCGACCGCCGGGCCGACGACATGGTCGAAGCAGCGCACCAGTTCGTCGTAGCGCAGGTCGATCCGGTCGAGCAGGAAGCGGATCGCCGGCATCCCATGCTGGCGCGGCTCGGACAGGCCGCGGAAGCCGAGTTCGCCGCGCTCGGTCTCGATCGACAGGTAGCTGAGTTCGCCCGGGGTGTAGACGTTCGGCACGAACAGCACGAAGCCGTTGCGCAGTTCCTGAAAACCGTACTGGGCGCCGACGCTGTCCAGCACGTCCTGCCGGGCGATGCGCAGGAAGTTGTCCGCGTGCAGGGCTACGTCGCGGTGTCCCGAATGCAGCCGCATCGCCTTCACCACGCCCGGCTGGGCCAGCATCCAGCCGACCAGGAGCACGCCGTGCGGCGGGCAGAAGATGGTTTCGTCGATCTCGACCAGCACCCGGTCCTGCAGATCGTTCAGCGTGTTGCTGCCGGTGAAGCCGCGCCGGCCAGCGAGCGAAACCAACGCCGACTTGGCATTGTTCGACCGCAACCGCCCCAGCAACGGCCGCAGCGGCACGCCGAGCTCGGCATCGCGCAGCATCGGCGCCGAATCGGCGGGGAACAGCGTCCAGCTCACCCCGTCGGCGTTGATGTTGATCGAGATCAGGTTGCCCATCGGCCGCCCGCTGCCCTCGATATAGAGCACGAGCCCGGTGCCCGTGCCGCCTAGGTCGTCGCGGGCGTAGCTGCAAAGCACCGCCGGCGCCGCGACGGTGCCCTGCTCGAAATACGCCACCGCCTGCGCCTTGCCGTCCAGCGCGATGTGTTCGGGCATCACCCAGCCGCAGAAGAACCAGCCATGGGCGGGGGTGTGGAAGCCGAAGAAGTCGATGCGGCCATGCCCCGACAGCGCCGGCGCCGCCACCGGCTCGGCCTTGTCGGCGCCGTGCAGCAGCAGATGCGCGAACGCGTCGCGCACGATCCCCGCCGCGATGTCGCGGCCCAGGGTCTCCCGCCGCTCGAAATACGCCGCAAGGTCGATGTCGGGGGAGGGGTCGCGGAAATCGAAGACGCCGGACTTCAGGAAATGGTCGTAGCCGGACAGGAAGGCGGCCGTGCGGACCCCGGCGGCGACGTCGGGATAGCGGTCCTGGTAGAAGATCTCGGAGAATTCCGGCAACGGATCGCGCGAGCTGGGGTCCGGGCCGGTCAGATAATGCTGCAGGGCGCAGACATACTCGCCGTGCTGCAGGCCATCCCGCGCTTCGGCGTAGCGGCCGAGATACCAGGCCGGGTCGAAGTAGATGGAGGTGGTGGCATCGAGATGCTCGTACCAGATGCGCTGCAGGAAATGCTCGAACGGCCCGGCGGCATCCAGCGGCATCGCGCCCTCGCCGTCGCGCTCGATGAATTCGCGGTAGGTGGCGGGATCGAACAGCAGATGCGCCACCCGAAGCTCGCGGGCGCCGGCCTTGATGTAGTGGTCGTAGCGGTTGAAGCAGGCGAATTCGAGCAGGATCTGGTCGGTCAGGTCGCGCGAATGCAGGGCATAGATGTCGTCGTCGTAAAGGAAATGCGGCGACCGGTTGAGGTAGCCGATGGCGCAATAATGCTCGTAGCCCGACCCGTAATCGCCATTCGCGACCTCGTCCGCCACGTCCGGATACCGTTGTATGTACCAGCGCTCGTCGAACAGCATGTTCGGGGCGTGCAGCAACGCGCGGCCGTGATCGATGTAATATTGCCGCACCGTCTCGAAGGCGTCGTCGTCGAGCGCGTTGCGCACGTCCGGATACGCCTGCAAGTACCATTCGTGGTCAAACATGCACCAGGACGCGCGCGTGCTGGACCGCGGCCCGAGGATCTGATCCATGTCCTCGATTGTCATTAAGGCGGGCTCCGCGGCGGAATTGCTGTGGGACAGGATGGCCGGACGAGGTAACAACCGCGTTAATCCCGCGTCCCCGCGAGGCGCCTGCGCCCGTTGAACCTACAGTTTAGCTTCACGATTCCGCGAAGCCAATGCGAAACCGCCGCCGTCCTGCAATCGGCGGGCGGTTCAGGCGTTCTTGCCGTAACCCTGGGGATGGGCGATGCGCCAACGCAGCGCCGTTTCCACGATGTCGTCCAGGGCGGCGAATCGCGGCTGCCAGCCGGTTTCCTGCGTGATCAGCCCCGACGCCGCCACCAGCGCCGTCGGGTCCCCGGGCCGCCTGATGTCCAGCCGGTACGGCACCTTGCGGCCGGAAACCCGCTCCACGGCGCGGATCACGTCGAGCACCGAATGGCCGTGGGAACTGCCCAGGTTGTAGGTGACGCTGCCGCCGTCCAGCCGCTCCAGCGCCCGAAGATGGGCGTCGGCGAGGTCGCTGACATGGATGTAGTCGCGGATGCAGGTGCCGTCCGCGGTATCGTAGTCGGTGCCGAACACCACCAGTTCCGGCCGGCGGCCGAGTGCCGCGTCGATCACCAGCGGCAACAGGTGGGTCTCCGGCCGGTGGTCCTCGCCCAGGCGGCCCTCCGGGTCGGCGCCGGCGGCGTTGAAATAACGCAGCACCGCGCTGCGCAGGCCATGCACCCGGTCGGCCCAGATCAGGCTGCGCTCCAGCATGTATTTGCTCTCGCCGTACGGCGAGCCCGGGTCGATGCGCGCGGTCTCGTCGATCGGGATGCTGTCGGGCTGCCCGAACAGGGCGGCCGTCGAGGACAGCACGAAACGCGGCACGCCATGGCGAATGCTGGCATCGATCAGCCGCAGGCCGTTGCCGACGTTCTCGATGAGGTAATGCATCGGTTCGCGCATGCTGTCACCGACCAGCGACAACGCCGCGAAATGAAACACCGCGTCCCATTTGGCGCCGGCGAGCGCCGCATCGATCGCGGCGACATCGGCCAGGTCGCCCTCGATGAATTCGGCGCCTTCCAGTACCGCCTGGCGGTGGCCGGTGCGCAGGTTGTCGAACACCGTGCATTGATCGCCGCGTGCCAGCAGGGCGGCGACCAGATGGCTGCCGACGAAGCCGGCGCCGCCGGTGACGAAATATCGCGCCATCTTTCTCTTTCCAGTGTGGTTGGTTCTATGGGTTCAATTCAGGCGAGCAAGTCCGGCCGTTCGCGCCGCAACCAGCCCTGCAGGCAATCCCCCTCGGCCGCAAACGGGTCGGCAAAGGCCGCATGCAGATCCGGGCGTTCGCGCCACAGCAGCCGCACGCCGCGTGGGATCGGCACGGCGTCGGCAAAGGCCGCGTAGTGCCATGGCCGCGCGCTCAGCGCCGGAACGCCGTTGGCATGGACCTGGCGCTTGTACCAGTTGACGATCTCGAACACCTCGCAGCCGGCCTGGGCGTGGCGCTCGGTCATGGTGTCGCCGATGCCGCCGATCTTGGTGAAGTGGTAGAATTTCAGGGTCGCGTCGTTTGCCATCAGCCGGCCATCGGCGGCGAAGCGGAGGCGCCGGTCCGCGAGGTTCCAACTGGCGACGTTGCAGCCGGGGTCGCGCTCGATCGCCACGCGGTCGAACAGGCCGGGCACCAGGTCGCAATATTTCTGGTCGGTGAAGATGCCGCTTGCCACGTCGTCGTAGCAGGCGCGCCGGGTCATCCGCGTCCACCACTGCGCGAAACCACGGCCATTGGCGTCGTTGCGCACCGCGACGAAGCCAAGATTGTAGATGCCGTACTGCAGCGACGTCATCTCGTTGTCCCGCAGTGCGCTCTCGCCCCGGCTCGGCACGCTCTGGTGCGGCGTCAACACGATCGAGGCGTCGTCCAGCCGCCGTTCGATCGAGCCGAGATCGTGGAACACCGCGATGTCGGGGTCGAGATAGACCACCTTGTCGAAGCCTTGCTCCAGCAGCGCCAGCAGCATCGGCGGCTTCACCGCGGTGCAGGCTTCCACCAGGTCGTGCTTGAACATCCAGCCGGCGAAGTCCGGGATGCCCAGCCGGTCGGCGGTGAGCACATGGTCGAATGGCGCGAACGCTTCGGCCAGCGGCCGATCGGCATGTGACAAGTCGGATTGCAGCGGGTCGGCTTGCGGCAGATCGGGCGGCAGGCGATCGACCAGCAGGGCGTGCATCTGCCAGTCCGGGTGCGCCGCCTTCACGCTGCGCGCCAGCACCCGCGCGCGCGACAGATAGCCGAAGGTGAAGCTGGTAAAGCATGCGGTTCCCGCCATGCGGTTAGGCCACCGGTTGGTCGTCGGCGAGCGGCACCCGCACATAGGTCATCGGCCGCCCCAGGGTCACTTCCAGCACCGCCGCTCCGCCGGCGTCGATGGCGGCATCGCCTCCGGTCCATTCCTGGCCCTCGGCGGCACCGTGCCAGCCGGCGCCGCGCCTGGGATCTCCCGGGGGAATCACCACGCCGTCCAGCGCAAGAACTCACGACCGCGACCCCCAGCCGGCGCAGGTCGCCGCTGCCCGGATGCACGATTCCTGGCACCAGTCGGCGCGAGAGCAGGCGGATTTCGCCGGTGCCCGGCGGCAGGGTGAAGCGGAGCACGTCGCCCTCGATCTCCGGCGTCACGGTCCGGTCGCCGGCGATCACCAGCAGGTCGGGATCGGCGGTTTCGAACCGCGCGGGATCGGGCCCGTCGATGGCCGTAAGGTCGACCGTGGCGGTGGTGCCGCAGACGTAAAGCGCGCCGCGGCGCGGCCCCGCAAGCTGCCTGGCCCTGGCATAATGCGCCGCGTGCAAGTCGGCGAAGAACTGCAGCAGCGCCTGGCCGTCGCGCAGCACCACGCCGCGGTGGTGCCGGCGCACCGCGTCCGCGACATTGCCGCCGACTTCCAGCGCCACCACGTCGGCGCCCGCCGCCAGCGCCTCGTGCATCACGTAGGAGAATGTCTCCGGCCACGGCGACGGCAGCACCACCAGGTCGATCGCGTTGGCCGACAGGGCGGACGCCATGGCGAACCGGTCGTAGCGGTCCACCTGGGCCGGGATGCAGGTCAGGCCGTCCATCCGTCGCAGGCTGTCGGCGGAAGCGAAATGATAGAAGCGGTAGATGCCCAGCGGGCTGCATTCGCGCACCAGGTCCAGGAACAGCGGCCAACCCTTGTGCGGCATCGGATAGCCCACGAAGGCGACCCGCACCGGGCGCCGCAGGGCAAGGTCGGCTCCCGCGGCGTTTGGGTCGGAGCCCGGGGTGAAACGGCAATTAGCGTGCACCCGCGCCGACAGATGCGGCAGCTCCGCCGCGCGCAGCCACAGGTCGAACGCAGCATGCGACGGTGCCAGGACGTGGAATCCGATGGCCGCGAACAGCGCGTGCATATCGGCCCGGTACTCGCTGCGGTGTTCGCCGTAGACGCAGATGCGGCATTGCATGCTGCCGGGCGGCGGCGCGCCGCAGAACACCGCGTCGTCGCGCAGCAGGTTATAGCCCTCGCAGACGGTGGCGTAGTCGTGCAGCCAGAAGAAGCGGTGCTGCGAGCCCATGCCCGCGGCCATCGCCGCGAGTTCGGCGGCGCGGTGGCCGAACACCGAGTGCACCACGAACAGCCGTCGCGGCGCACGTGCCGGCCGGCAACGTCGAAAGTGCCGCAACGATGCTATCGCAGCCGGCCAGCCCCAGGAACCGCCCATCGAGCACCACCTGCAGCCCGACCGGTGCGCCATTGTCCTCGGCCAGCGTCAGCCGGGCCACTTCCGGCGAGACATGCAGGTAGGCGAACCGGTCGCCGTTGAACAGCATCTGCTCGTCGGCGATGAAGATCTGCACCCCGCCGGTGACGTCGATGTAGCGGTCATGACTGACTGAAAGCACCAGCCCGCGCGCGCCGACGCAGGCGGCGGCGAGCAGGCCTGCCAGGCGACCCGCGTCCAGGCTGGGGGCGTCGTCCGGCGCATCATAGCCACGTGGCCGGTCGCGCGGCGGCCGCGCCTGGTCGACGACCGCCCGCAACGCTCCGCCGGGGCGCTGCGGGTGGCGCCCCTCGGCCCGTCCGTGGGTGACGAAATGCAGTAGCGGATCGATGCCGGCCGCGGCGATGTCGGGATTGGCCTCGAGATAATATTTGGTGTCGAACCAGGTGTTGGGATCGCGTCCCTCGCGCCAGCCGTCTGCATGGTAGTGCAGCACGGGGTCCAGCCCGCTGATCGCGATGTCGGGGTAGATCGCGCAGTAATGCGCGATGTCCACATGCGGCGCCATGGCGGCGGTCGCCGGATCTTCGTAGCGCCGCGCCACTTCGCCGGCCGCGCGCTGCCGCAGCGGCGCCGCATCGAACGCCGGCGAGGCGTCGAACGGCGCCAGCGGAAATCGCGAGGTACGTAACAGCCCGATCCATGACCCGCCGCTACGACAACCCCGGCGCCGGCGCAAGCTGGTCGGCGAAGGTCGGCGCAGGCGAGGCCGGCGGAGTGGCCCGATTCAGGCGGGGGCGGGGGCGCTGCGGACGATTGCCGCCGCGGCGGCCGGAGCAATCCGGTCCAGCACCCGGCGCATCACCACGACGTCGTGCAGCCGCCCGGCGACTTGGCAGGCGTCGCGGTGCCAGCACAGCACGCTGAAGCCGAGGCTCGCATGCAGCGCCAGCCCGGCCTCGTTGTCGGCGCGGATATGCGCGAGCATCTGCCCCAGGCCGGCGTCGCGGCACTCCATCAGCAGGTCGCGCAGCAGCGCCCAGCCGAGGCTGCGCCCACGGTGATCGGGGGCCACCCAGATCTCGCTGCGGACGCAACGGGCAAACCCGGCGCTCGGGTGGTATGGCGCCACATGGGCAAAACCGACGATGCCACCCTGCGAGGCGACCAGGAACGGCGCCCCGCCTGCCAGCAGATCGTCGAAGCGCCGGCGCACGGTCGCGGGATTGGCGAATCCTCCAGGCTGCCGGCATCCACGGCGAGGCAGCCAAGATACAGCCCGGCGATCGCGGCCGCGTCGGCGGCAACGCCCTGGCGTATTTCCATTTCAGAATAGCTGCTTGCCATCACTCGGTTCCCTGCCGCGGGAGATCATCGCAACCGACGATACAGGCCGAAAGCTAACCTGGATGTGACGGGCGCCACTCATTTCGCGCGCATTTTACGCGACGGCTTGCCATACCGTCGGCGCCAGCTCCGCAATCGCCGGAGCGCTCGGCTCCACCCGGTTCCGGCCGGCGCGCTTTGCCTGATAGAGCGCCGTGTCGGCAGTTTCCATCAGCGACGACTTCCGGTGGTCGTCGAATTCCGGAACGACGGCCGCGGCCCCGATGCTGATCGTGACCACGCCGCCAGAGTTGGCGGCGTGCGGGAGTTCCATGGCCTCGACCGCGGCGCGGACCCGCTCGCCGATCGCGATTGCCTCCAGGCAACTCGTCCGCGGCAGGATCACCACGAACTCCTCGCCGCCATAGCGCGCCACCAGGTCCACCGGCCGCCTCGTCTGGCCGACCAGGCAATCGGCAATGGCGCGCAGGCATTCGTCGCCGGCGTGGTGGCCGTAGCGGTCGTTGAAGGCCTTGAAGCGGTCGGCATCGATCATCAGGATGCCGATCGGCGTGCGGTCGCGGGCCGCGGCGCCCCATTCGCGCTCGAAGGCTTCCTCGAACCGGCGGCGGTTGGCGACCCCGGTCAGCGGGTCGGTGGCCGCCTGCTCGGCGAGTTCCGCCAGCAATGCGTCCAGCCTGGCCTCGGCGGCCTTCTGGCGGGAGACGTCGCGCAGGTTGCAGACCATCTCGTCGGGCCTACCCTGCTCGTCGCAGACTTGGTGCATGCGGGTTTCAAGCCAGCACCAGCTGTCGTCCTTGCGGCGGAACCGGGCGGTGCTGGTCGCGCGCGTCATGCCGCTGCTGATCCGGTCACGCGCCGCCAGCAGGCTGGGCAGATCGTCCGGATGGATCAGATGCCGCCAATCCGGCACCATCATCTCGGGCACCGTCCAGCCGAGCACGTCCTGCACCGCCGGCGACACGTAACGGCGCTCGCCGTCGATGCCGATGCAAGCGATGATGTCGCTCGAGTTGTCGGCAAGCAGACGATATTGCCGCTCGCTCTGGCTGGTGCGCGCGTGCTGGGCGATCAGTTCGCCGATGGCGCGGCGGCGCTCGGCGACGATCGCCGCGAACGGAAATGCGGTGCCGGCCATCACGGCCAGGAACACCTGCAGGAAGAACAGCCGCTGGCGCAGGTCGAAGCCGAGCGGCACCAGGAACGGGCCGCGGCCATGCAGGGTGGCGACCAGAGCCACCAGCCCGGTGAGCAGAATGGCCAAGCTGGTACCGGGGCCGCCCAGCCGGGCCACCACCAGCAGCAGCAGGGGCATCGGCAGGAACAGCAGCGGCACGGTCTTGACGCCGAACACCACGGTCAACAGGAGGCAGTACGCCAGCAGCAGCGAGGCGCGGTACATTGCGCCGGGGCCGCGGAACAGCGGCAGCATCTCGCCTTGAAGGATGCTGATGGTGAGCGGCGCCATCAGCGCCAGCCCGAGCGCGTAGGCGGGAAACCATTTGCCGATGGTGGGAGAGAACGCCGCCCCGGTCAGGGCCACATGCAGCAACGCGCCCACCAGGGCGATCGCAGCGGGGACCAGCAGGCCCGCGACCAATGCGAATTTCAGCAGAATGCCCGGCCGCGTGAGATCCGGCACCGGCTCCTGGTCTCGCCGCATGGCGCCGGCCGCCAACAGTAGGCCGGCCGCGAATGGCAGCACCAGCGACAGCATCTCGACGCTGCTGTTGCCGAGGACGATCTTGACCAGGGTCTGGCCGGCGAGCCCGGCGGCGGCCAGTGCCAGGCGCTGGCGTGCCGGCGCGATGATCAGGATCCCCAGGAGAACGCCGCCGGTGAGCCAGATCGTCGGCATGTCGTCGGTCGTGCGGGTCAACCACAGGCCCAGCCCGGACACCACGGCCATGACTGCGAAGGTGGCAGCCAAGGCGCGCGTCGGGGCGAGTGATGGCCTGTGGAACCAGGGCGGCATCCGGATACTCCAGGGAGCATCCGTGATGTAGCCATCCTACCTAAAGGTTATGTTAGTTAGCGGACCAACCGCAAACTCGTCTACAATTAGTAACAGTCATCGATCGTCCGGACGATGGCGCATCGCCCAAGCGGCGGCGCATCGCCCAGGCGACGGCGCACCGCTCAGGCGGCGGCAGCGGCGGTGGTCAGGAAGTCCTTGTAGCCGAACAGGCCGACCTGGCCGCCGGTGTGCAGGAACACCACGTTCTCCTCCGGGCCGAACTCGCTTCTTGCGGATCAGGTCGATCAGCCCCGCCATCCCCTTGCCGGAATAGACCGGGTCGAGGAAAATTCCCTCCAGCCGCGCCAGCATGGTGACCGCCTCGGCCATACCCTGCGTGGGGATGCCGTAGCCGTCGCCGACGTAATCGCAGTTGGCTTCGACCGCCTCGCGCCGGATGCCGCGGGGTGAAGCCCAGTTTCTCCGCCGTCGCCTGCGCCAGCTTGAAGACGTTCGCCTCCTGCCGGTCGCGCGGCAGGCGGACGCCGATGCCGAGCACGCGGATGCCGGAATTGAGCGCCTCCAGCCCCGCCACCAGGCCCGCCTGGGTGCCGGCGCTGCCGGTGGCATGGACCAGGCGGTCGATGCGCAGGCCGAGCTCGTTGGCCTGGGCCAGCAGTTCGAGTGCCACATGGGCGTAGCCGAGTGCGCCGGTGGGGTTGGAGCCGCCGCCAGGGATCACGTACGGCTTGGCGCCGGCGGCCTTGAGCCGCTCGCCGACCTCCTCGATCGCCGCCTGCATGTCGGTGCCGCCGGGGCGGTATTCGATCTCGACCCCCATCAGCCGGTCCATCAGCACATTGCCGCTGTCGAGGTAGTCGGAGTCGTTGGTCTGGATCCGGTGCTCCAGCACGACGCTGCATTTCAGGCCGAGCTTGGCGGCACAGGCGGCGGTCTGGCGCACATGGTTCGATTGCACGGCACCTTGGGTGACGATGTGGTCGGCGCCCTGCGCGAGCGCCTCGCCAAGCAGATATTCCAGCTTGCGGTTCTTGTTGCCGCCGGTGGCGACGCCCGTGCAGTCGTCGCGCTTGATCCAAAGCTGCGGTCCGCCGAGATGCTTGGTCAGATTCGGCATGAATTCCAGCGGGGTAGGTGCGTGGCACAGCTTGACGCGGGGGAAACGGGCGAGATGCATGGGGCGTACCTTTCCTGGCGAGGGCTTGTAATACCGGCGCGCCCCGCTTGTTTCTTGCATAAGCGTCGGCAAATCAATCCCACGGCCCCGGCGCAATTTTTTTCGAGGGCGTTGCCGAAGCGGGGGCGGACAGGGCAAACTGGCATCCGCCAGCAGCCTTCCCCCGTAGTGGGCATGGATGCAGGAACAGGAGCTGGACCAATGTTCATTCACCGGCGGCGCGGCTGGGAAATCCCGGAGCGGCTGGCGACACCGGAGGCGCTCGTGATCGGCCGGCGGGCCGCCGTCGGCGGCGTCGCGGCGGCCGGCCTGCATCGGTCGGCCTCGCGCGGCCTGCGCAGGCGCAGTGGAAATTGTTCGGGTCTGGCGAGAAGCCGGCCGCGGCCGTGGCGCTGAAGCCGCTGGAGGCGGCGCGCAACACCAAATACGACCCCGGCCGCCCGATCACCCCGGAGCAGGACGCCACCACCTACAACAACTACTATGAGTTCGGCCTGTCGAAGTCCGTCTACGAGGCCGCCAAGGCGCTGCCGGAAGATCCCTGGAGCATCAGCATCGCGGGCATGGTGAAGCAGCCGCGCAAGATCGCCTTCGAGGACCTGATGAAACAGGTGAAGCTCGAGGAGCGGGTCTACCGGCATCGCTGCGTCGAGGCCTGGGCGATGACCGTGCCATGGACCGGCTTCCCGCTGTCCGACCTCGTCCGCATCGCCGAGCCGACCTCATCGGCCAAATACATCGTGTTCACCACGCTGGCCGACCCCAAGACCATGCCGGGGCTGCGGCAGAGCTGGTATCCGTGGCCCTATACCGAGGGGCTGACGATGGAGGAGGCCAACAACGAGCTGACCTTCCTGTCGGTGGGGATGTACGGCAAGACCCTGCCGCCGCAGGACGGCGCCCCGATCCGCCTGACGGTGCCGTGGAAATACGGCTTCAAATCGGCCAAGTCGATCGTCAAGGTCGAGTTCACCGACAAGCGGCCGGTGTCCTTCTGGCAGGCCTTGCAGGACAGCGAATACGGCTTCTGGGCCAACGTGAACCCGGAGGTGCCGCACCCGCGCTGGAGCCAGGCGCGCGAACGCCTGCTCGGCAACGACGAAATGGTGCCGACCAGGATCTGGAACGGCTACGGTGAGCAGGTGGCGGGCTTGTACACCAACCTCAAATCTGAACGGCTGTTCGCTTGACGGCGCGGCGCCACATCGTCGAGCGGGTATTCGCGGTGCTGGCGTCGATCTGCTTCGTCGTGTCCTTCGCGGCGGCGGCCCTGCTGCCGCCGCTGACCGAACTCAGCGTGCTGCTGGCGCGGATCAACGAGCATCTGCTGCCGGACATGCAGTATTTCGTGCGCACCCATATCTCGGAATGGGTGTGGCGTTCGGTGTTCCTGCCGGTGCTGCAGCGGCCGGGCTGGTTGCTGCCGCTGGCGTTGGGCCTGGTGTTCGCCGGCCTGGCGCTGTCGGCGGCCTCGCGCAGCCGGGTGCCCCGGCTGCCGCCGCGCCGAAACTAGCCCTTCTTCTGCAGCAAGGGCGCGGCGCCGCTGCTGAACTTGGTGACATTGGGGTCCAGCATCAGCTTCCAGTAGGCGCCGACGCAGCCGATTTCCGGGGGCAGGGCCGGGAACCGCTCATGCACATAGGAATAGGCGAGCCCGCCGGTCGGCAGGGCGCTGTGCACCGCGTTCAGTGCTGCCGCCAGCCGCGGATCGGCGGCCGGGCGGGCCGAGTGCAGCTGTTCTTCCACCAGCACCCCGATCCGCTTTTCCAAGGCCGAACAGGGCCCGTCGGTGTGCTCGGTGAGCCCCGGATAAACGTAGATCCCGACTCCGAGCAGCGGGATCAGCAGGATCAGGATCTTCATCGTTGCGGCATTTCGGTCGATGTCCCGGGGCAGAGTCCGTCTAGTTTCAGCAGTCCAGCAACCGCCGTGCAATGGCGATCACCCGATGCGCCTCGCTCCACAGGGCATAATCCCCGATCGCGTCCAACGCCGCCCACGCCAGCTCGGTGGCATCCCCGCCCGCCACCGCCTCGCCGTCACGCC
The DNA here is from genome assembly GCA_963819305.1 of uncultured Alphaproteobacteria bacterium. GTDB lineage: Bacteria > Pseudomonadota > Alphaproteobacteria > Acetobacterales > Acetobacteraceae > CAVTKE01. The sequence goes on along the minus strand of CAWFVP010000007.1, from coordinate 79,303 downwards.
AGAGCGCCGCGAAATCGATGATGGTGTAGTGATATTGCACCCGGCCATCGGAGTCGCGGTGGATGCTGTCGACATTGGCGGCGAGCAGCAGTTCACCGACCTCAAGGCCGGTTTCTTCCTGCAATTCGCGCCGCGCCGCCGATCTCGGCGGTTTCGCCCAGTTCCTGGGCGCCGCCGGGCAGGCTCCAGCTACCTTGATTCGGCGGCTTGCCGCGGCGGATCAGCAGGACCTCGGCACCATCCGGCCGGCGCCGCAGCACCACCACGCCGATGCCGACGATCGGGCGGGTGGGGATATTCCCGGCTCCACTAAGGTTGTTTCGGCGCGTCCGGGGCAGGAGCCTCGGGAGCCGGCGCGGCGGGCGGCTTCGGCGGCGGCTCGTCGGCCTTCAGTTCGTCGAGCGTCGGCACGAAGGCCTTTTCCTTCCAGGCACCCGACCTGGTAGGCCCAGCCGGCGACCCGCGCCTGCAGGGCCTCGGCGGCCTGCCTTGGCGGCGCCTTCGCCAGTGGCTGCGAACTGCGCCCAGATATCGCTGCCGGCCTTGAACACGGTGACGGTTATCTTCATCGCCATCGGTGGTGGTGATCACCGCGGTGCCCAGCTTCTCGCCCGGCTCCTGCGCCGCCGGCTTCACGTCGGTCAGCGTCAGCGTCTCCAGCGCGCGGCCGACATCCTCGACCTGGTAGTCATCCAGCTTGGGATGCTCGGCGGGCGATTTCAGCACCAGCTTGTCGCCGTCGCGGACGAACTCCAGGACCTGGTCGCCGCGATTGACCACGACCGAGGCGATCTTGCGACTGGTCGATGTTGGTGATGTCGCGGTCGAACCAAAGCTGCGGATCGGCGTCCACCGGCAGCCGGCCCTCGGCCAGCCAGGCCTGGTTCTCGCTCGGGCCGGCGGACGTAGATGGTCTCCGGCACGTTGCCCTGCGTGCGGACGCGGCGATGGCCGACCACCAGTTCGGCGATCACCTGGCCGCTGCCGTCCAGCACCCGCAGCAGGTTGCTGTTGGCGGTGGCGGGCGCCGGGTCCTCGACGCCCAGGCGGGCGAACTCGGTCGGGATCGCTGGTGCGCGGCTCGGTGAGGCGCAACTCGGTCAGGCCGGTCAGCAGTTCGCGCAGCTTGTCCTGCTGCACCGGGATAGCCGCCGCGATCGGCCAGGCCCCATTTGCCGTTCACCTGGGTCAGCACCAGATGCTGCCCCTGGTGGGTGATCTCGATCTTCGCCACCTGCTGCAGCTTGGCCGCGAGGCCCGGAAACACCAGGCTGCCGGCGGCGATGTCGCGACGGCCGGAGGCTCCGTCCGGGTGCCGAACTGCCAGCCGAGGCCGACCGCGACGATTGCGAGCACGACCAGGACGACAAGGGTGCGCGGCTTCATGCCCGGGCCCTCGCGCGGCGCCGGCGTCGGAGCGATGCCGAGCCCGATCGCCAGGATGGCCAGCATGGCCGGCACCAGCACGATGTCGAACAGCCGCAATTCGGTCTGCAGCCGCGAGATGTCGCGGCGCAGTTCCAGCTGCACGTTGCGCAGCTTGCCGCGGGTGTCGGCGATGTCCTTGCGCAGATCGTCGATGGCGGCGCGCTGCTGCTCGCGTGATCACCGCGTTGGCGGCGGCCCGCTTTCGCCGCGGCCGGTGCGCAGGGCGGTCAGTTGCTTCTGCGTGTCGTCCAGATGCGCCTGCAGCGGCTGCTCGGTCTGGCGGAAGCGCGCCTCCGCCTGGCGCTGCATGTTGTCGACGAGGTCGAACGGCCGCAGCGCTGGCGCCGCGGCTGCGCAGGCCGATCAGCGCGTCGCCGCCGGCCAGCGTGCCGACCAGGTTGGCGACGAACGGCGCCGTTGTCGCTGAACGGCGTGGCGTCCTGCTGGCCGAAGAAATCCTGCACCCGGACCCAGAAGCGGTCGGCCAGGATGTCGCTGTCGGCGACCACCACCATGTTGGCCGGGCCATCGGTCTGCGCCTTGATAGGCGGGGAAGTTGTCCGGCCGCTTGGGCGTCGGGCTGCCTGCGTCGGGCCGGCGGCGGCGGCGGCCGGTGAAGGCGGATTTCAGCACGCCGCGCACGCGCGCCGCGATCACCCGCGGGCCGCCCGTCGGGCTTGAAGTCGGCGAGGATCTTCGCCGGGTCGGGCATTCTTTCACCTTGGCAACCGGGATCAGCGCCGGACTGGTCGTCTGCTGGTGCAGCAACGGCGTGAACTCGATGCTGCGCGTCGGGCTTTTTGGCAGATCGCGCCGGCCGAGGCGACGGTCACCTGGGTGCAGGTCGGCGGTGGCGGGATCGTCGTGGGAGATGCCGTCGCGGATGTTGAACCAGGCGACGAAATCGACCGCCTGCACGCGGTCGCCGGGATTGGCGCGCACCCGCCAGGCGCCGGTGAGATCGCCGACCACCTTGGTCGGGTCGTACTGGATGCCCCAGGCGTCGAACAGCTTGTTCGAGGTCGCTGGAGGTGTCGGTCGGCGGCTGGCCGGTCGGGCCGGGCGTCGCCGCCTCGGCCTCGCTGTACGGGATCGACCATCACCATCAGGCGGCCGCCGCGCATGACGAACTGGTCGATGGCGTAGAGCGTGGCGTCGGACAGGTTCTGCGCCTGCGCCACCAGCAGCACCTGGATGTCGGGGTCGATCACCTGCGCGTCGGTCGGCACGTTCTTGCACGGTGAAGGTCTGGCGCAGCTGCAGCATCGAGACCCAAGGGCGCACCGGCGCCGCCCTGGCCGCGCGTCATCATCATCATGCGCGGATCGCCGTCCAGCGGCAGCGACGACATCACGCCGACCACCGGCCGCGTCGGGTTGGACAGTTCGTAGACCAGCCGCGTCAGGTCGTATTCCAGGAAGCGTTCGCGCTCCGGCTGGAAGAAGGCGATGGTGCGCTCGTCGTCGAGCAGGTTGCTGCCGGCGAGGCCGAAATAGACCTGCTCGCCGGACTGGTCGATCGGCACGCCCTGCAGGCCGTAGGCCATGGCGCGGTCCTCGGTGTCGCTGAACGGCTCGGGATCGTAGAATTCCAGCTTGATCTTGCCGTCGCGACACCGGGCGTATTCGTCCAGCATCTCGCGCACCCGGTCGGCATAGGCGCCGTAGACCGGGATCGTGCTGCCCAGCGCGCGCGAATAGAACAGCCGCAGCGTGATCGGCTCCTTCAGCCCGCGCGAGGATCTTCCGGGTGCCGTCGCGACAGCGTGTAGAGATGCTGCTGGGTCAGGTCGAGCTGCACGTTGGCCAGGCGCGCATCGGCGAACATGTTGATGCCGATGAGGATCGCGGCGACGGCGATCACGCCGATCGACGGAGGACCAGAAGCGGCGCATCGGCTCAGTCCGCCTTGCGGTGGTCGACGATGACGGTGTTCAGGAACAGCCAGAAGCCGATGAAGGACTGGCGAAGAAGATCAGGTCGCGCAGACGAGATGATGCCGCGGGTGAAATCCTGGAAGCGGTCGACCACGCCGATGCGGCGCGCGATGTCGGCCAGCACCGGCGCGTTGCGTGACGAGGAAGTCGGTGACCAGCGGGTAGGACGCGACGGCGAACACGAAGCACACCGCGACCGCCAGCACGAAGGCGATCACCTGGTTCTTGGTCGCCGCCGACAGCGCGGCGCCGACCGACAGGAACGCGCCGGCGACCAGCAGCGCGCCGAGATAGCCGGAGGCGATCACGCCGTTATCCGGCCGGCCGAGGATAGTTGACGGTGATGACGAACGGAAATGTCAGCACCAGCGCGATGGCGCAGAACGCCCAGGCGGCGAGGAATTTTCCGACCACCGCCTGGGCCTGGGTGATCGGCAGGGTCAGCAGCAGCTCGATGGTGCCGAGCCGGCGTTCCTCCGCCCAGAGCCGCATGGTGATCGCCGGGATCAGCAGCAGGAACACCCAGGGGATGAAGTTGAAGAACGGGTTGCAGGTCGGCCTGGCCGCGGTCGAAGAAGTTGCCGAGATTGAAGGTCAGCGCGCCCTGCAGCACCAGGAAGATGACGATGAACACGGTGGCGACCGGGGTGGCGAAATAGCCGCCAGTTCGCGGCCGGCGATGATCAGCGATGTTGCGCATGCTCAGGCGCGTCCTGGGGCGACGGCGGATTGGTCAGGTCGCGGAACACGTCGTCCAGCTTGCCGGACGGATGCGCGGCGCTCGAGTTCGGCGGGCGTCGCGTCGGCCACCACGCGGCCGGCGGCGATGACGATGGCGCGGGTGCAGACCGCATCGACCTCCTCCAGGATATGGGTGGTGATGACGATCGCCTTCTCCGGCGCCATGCTGCGCGATCAGCGCGCGCACCTCGTGCTTCTGGTTGGGATCGAGGCCGTCGGTCGGTTCGTCCAGCACCAGCACCGGCGGATCGTGCAGCAGCGCCTGCGCCAGGCCGACGCGGCGCTTGAAGCCTTTGGACAGGGTCTCCACCGGCTGCAGCCGGACGCCCTCCAGCGTGGTCAGGCCGATCGCGTGATCGACCCGGTCGGCCAGCTCGCCGCCGCTGATAGCCGCGGATGCCGGCGCAGAAGCGCAGGAAGCCGGCGACCGTCATTTCGGGATAGGTGGGCGCGCCCTCGGGCAGGAAGCCGAGCATGCGCCGGGCCGCGACGCGAGTCGGTCTGCACGTCGTGGCCGCAGATCCGGGCGGTGCCGGCGGTCGGGAGTCATGAAGCCGGCCAGCATGCGCATGGTGGTGGATTTGCCGGCGCCGTTGGGGCCGAGGAAGCCCAGCACCTCGCCGCGGGCGACGGTGAAGCGAGACGTTGTCGACGGCGGTGAAGGTGCCGAATCGCTTGGTCAGGCCCTCGATCTCGATCAGGGATTCGGCCGGGGGTGCCGGCTCGATCGCATCTGCCACGGGGCGGTCTCCAGAATTCAAGTCCAGAAGGTATGCAAGTCCAGAAGGCCGCCGGAATAGCCTAACTGCCGGCTAATGCAACCACTGGCGCCGTGGATGGATGTTGTTTAACCCAGACGCGCCTTCGGCGCGGCAACTCAAGCGACAGGGGCGCCCTCGCGCCCCGAAAGCGCTCCCGCGATCGGCCCGACAGAATCCGCTGTTGCGGCGCGCCACCCCAGGTGCTTGCATTTCAGCTGCCGTGACTGTTGCGAAATGCATCTCAGGGGACAGCCCGATGATCAATCGCCGTCAGCTTGCCGCCACCGCCGCGGGATTGGCACTCGCCGGACCATTCATCACCTGGCGCGCGGCGGCGCAGGCGTCCCGCAAGGTGCTGCGGGTGGTGCCGCAGGCGGAGCCGCAGGTGTTCGATCCGCACCAGTCGCAGGCCAACGTCACCTCGGTGCACGTGGCCATGGTCTACGACACGCTGTTCAGCTGGGACGCCGATATGGTGCCGCGACCGCAGATGGTCGACACCTGGAACAAATCCGATGACAGGCTGCTCTATACCTTCACGCTGCGCCCCGGCCTGATGTTCCACGACGGCACGCCGGTCACCACGCGCGACGTGATCGCGACGCTGAAGCGGATGTTCGTGCGCGACACCCAGAACCAGATCTTAGCCGGGCTGATCGCCGCGATCGACCGCGGTGGACGACCGCACCTTCACCATCCGGCTGAAGGAGCCGTTCAACTATGTCGAGTTCCTGCTCGGCGGCAGCAACGGCGTGGTCGGCGCGATCATGCGCGAGAAGGAGGCGCTGACCGACCCGTTCACGCCGATCAAGGAGATACATCGGCTCCGGCCCGTTCCGCTTCAACCGCGAGCGAGTACCGACCGGGCGCGCGGCTGGTCTATGACCGGTTCGACGGCTACGTGCCGCGCAAGGAGCCGCCGAGCGGTTTCGCCGGCGGCAAGGTGGTCAAGGTCGACCGGGTCGAGCTGGTGCCGATCCCGGATTCCGAGCACCGCCTACGCCGCGATCCGCAACGGCGAGGTGGACTTCCTCGACGGCCCCGCGCTCGACCTGCTGCCGACGGTCGCGGACAACCCGAACATCGTGGTCGGCGAGGTCTGGCCGATCGAGACCTATGCGGTGCTGCGCTTCAACCATCTGTATCCGCCGTTCAACAACGTCAAGGCGCGCCAGGCGGTGGCGCACGCGGTCAGCCAGCGCGACTACATGGCCGCGGCCTACGGCGATCCGAAATACTGGCGCGAATGCTACGCCTTCTGGGTGTGCGGCAGCCCGAACGGCACCGAGATCGGCTCCGACGCCTATCGCAAGCCGGATCTCGACCTGGCCCGCAGCGCTGCTGAAGGAATCGAGCTATCGCGGGCGAGCCGGTGGTGCTGATCGGCGGCTCCGATATTCCGGCCTACCAGCAGATGAGCCTGGTGACCGCCGATCTGCTGAAGCGGATCGGCATGAACGTCGACATGCAGATGTCGGACTGGGGAACGGTTTCGGCGCGGCGCGGCAAGAAGGATCCGCCGGCGCAGGGCGGCTGGAACATGTTCCACACCAGCGCCAACGGCGCCCAGCTTGCCAGCCCGCTGACCAGCCCGTCGACCATCACCACCTGCGACGGCAAGAACTTCGTCGGCTGGCCGTGCGACCAGGTCGAGGAGGACATGCGGATCAAGTACATCCGCGAATCCGATCCGGCGAAGCAGCGGGCGCTGCTGGAGCAGATGCACGCGCGGCTGTGGGAATCGCTGCCGTATGTGCCGCTGGGCCAGTTCAAGCAGCCCTTCGTGTGGCGCAGGAACGTCACGGGCGTCGTCGAAGGCGAACACGCTGGTCTACTGGAACATCGAGAAGGCCTGAGCGATGCTCGCGAGGTTCGCGACGATCACTGCCGGGCCGGCGCGGTTGCGGTGTGCGCAGCGCGGGGACGGGCCGCCTGCTGGTGCTGCTGCCGGGGCTCGGCCGTCCCGCCGAGGATCTCGATCCGTTCGCGGCGCGATCTGGCTCGCCGCCGGCTACCGCGTGGTGCAGCCGGACCCGCGCGGCAGCGGCGGCAGCGACGGGCCCGCTCGAGGGCTGACGCTGCACGATCTCGCCGCGCGACGTGGCCGCGGTGATCGAGGCCGATGGGCGGGCGCCGGCGGTGATCATCGGCCATGCGCTTCGGCAACCGCATCGCGCGCACGGTCGCCGACCGATCGGCCGGACCTGGTCGAGGCGGTGGTGCTGCTGGGATGCAGCGGCCTGGTGCAGCCCTCGCCGGAGATCGCCGAGGCGATCCGGCTGGCGCAGGCGGTGGACACGCCGCGCGAACCTGCGCGAGCAGGCGGTGCGGGCGGCCTGGTTCGGGCCGGGGCGGGACATCTCGGTGTGGATGGATGGCTGGTCGCAGCCGGTGATGAAGGCGTATCTCGCGGCGGCCGCGGCGACCGATATCGACACGTGGTGGACGGCCGGGTCGGCGCGCCGTGCTGATCGTGCAGGGGCCGACGATGTCAGCGCGCCGCCGGCGAACGGGCATCGGCTGAAGGCGCAGATCGGCGCGCGCGCGACGCTGCTTGATCTGCCCGGGATCGGCCATGCGGTGCCGATCGAGGACCCGGATGCGGTGGCGGCGGTGGTGCTGGGGTATTTGGCGGGGCGTAAATCTGGCCGAGCCTGACCCGGGCAGCCACGTCGTGCGTCGATAGGAAGAGGTGTTTCCACCGATACGTGTGGCGGAAACGGGAACCCGTGGATGGCCGGGTCAAGCCGTGCCATGACGGAACGGGAGTGGCGGTGTCAGCCCGAATGCAGCGTCCGGAATGCCGCCGTGCGGTCGAACAGGCGGAGCAGGATGCGGACGGCGCGGCCGCGCGGGCCGGTCAGGCGGGGGTCTTTCTGCAGCAGGAGTTCGGCGTCGCCGGCGGCCATGTGCAGCAGGCCCTCGTCCTCCACGGGATCGGCGATGCGCCAGCCGGGGCCGCCGGATTGGCGGGTGCCGAGCAGGTCGCCGCCGCCGCGCAGGCGGAAATCCTCGTCGGCGATGACGAAGCCGTCGTCGGTGTCGCGCAGCAGGGTCAGCCGTTTGCGCGCCGCCTCCGGCATCCAGTCGGCGTGCAGCAGCAGGCAGTAGCTGGCGGCGGCACCCCGCCCGACGCGGCCGCGCAGCTGGTGCAGCTGGGCGAGGCCGAAGCGCTCGGCATGTTCCACCACCATCACGCTGGCGGCGGGCACGTCGACGCCGACCTCGATCACCGTGGTGGCGACCAGGATGCGGGTTTCGCCGCCGGCGAAGGCGGCAAGCGCCGCTTCCCTGATGGCGCTGTCCTGGCGGCCATGCGCGAGCCCGACGGCGGCACCGAAACGCTGGCGCAACGTGGCGAAACGATCCTCGGCGGCGGCGACGTCGAGGCTCTCGCTCTCGCTGACCAGCGGGCACACCCAGAACACGCTGCCGCCGGCATCGAGTTGGCGCGCGATGGCGTCGAGGATGTCGGGCATGGTGCCGAGCGAGTGCAGCGTGGTGCGCACCGGCTTTCGCCCGGCGGGCTTGCCGGTCAGGCGGCTGACCTGCATCTCGCCCCATTGGGTCAGCAGCATGGTGCGCGGGATCGGCGTCGCGGTCATCACCAGCACATCGGCGGCCTCGCCCTTGCGGCCAAGGCGCAGCCGCTGATCGACCCCGAAACGGTGCTGCTCGTCGATCACGGCCAGGCCGAGGGAGGCAAACTCCACGCCCTCCTGCACCAGCGCGTGGGTGCCGACGACGATCGGCAGGGCGCCGTCGCGCAGGCCGTCCAGCACCCGCGTGCGCGCCTTGCCGGTGACGGTGCCGGTCAGCAGCGCCGCCGGCACCGGGCAGATCTTTTCCAGCGTGCGCATATGCTGGCGGGCGAGGATCTCGGTCGGCGCCATCAGCGCGGCCTGGGCGCCGGACTTCCACCGCGCGCAGCATCGCCAGTACCGCCACCAAAGTCTTTCCGGCGCCGACGTCGCCCTGCAGCAGCCGCAACATCCGCCGAGGTGCCGCCATGTCGGCATCGATCTCGGAGAGCACCTCGCTCTGTGCGGCGGTCAGCCGATGCCCGAACCGCGCCATCGCCTGCGCGCGCAGGGTCTCAGTGCCCGGCATGGCACGTCCCGGCGCGCGCCCGCTCGCGCCGCCGCACCACCGCCAGCGACACCTGGTGCGCCAGCAATTCGTCATAGGCGAGGCGGCGGCGCAGGGCAGGGGATGGGGGTTCGACCGGCGCCTGCAGGCCGCGCAGCGCGACGCCGAAGCCCGGCCAGCCCTCGCGGCGGAGCAAGGCGGGATCTTGCCATTCGGGATAGTCGGGCAACCGCGACAGGCATTCGGCCACGGGGCGGCGCAGATGCCAGGCGAACAACCCGGCGGTCAGCGGCCAGACCTGCTCGATGCCCGGGAAGCCCTCGGCCTGCCCGGCCGGCACGATATGGTCGGGATGGACCATCTGCCGGCGTTCGTCGAGCTTGCCGGACACCACCACCCGCGAGCCGACCGCCAGCCGGCCCGCGGGGAAGCGCTGGAAGAACACCAGGTCGGCGAAGCCGCTGCCGTCGCCGACGGTCACCTTGGTCGGCTGGCGGGGCGTGGCCGGCGGCTCGATGCGGATGACCTCGACCTCCAGCGTGCAGATCTGGCCGGGCAGGGCGGCCCGGATGGCGCAGCGGGCGCGGCGGTCGAGGTAGGATTCAGGCAGGTGGAACAGCAGGTCCAGCACCCGGTCGCCGCCCACGGCGCGGGCGATCAGCTTCCCCACGGCGTCGCCGACGCCGCGAAGGCTGGTCAGGGGTGCAATGAGCGGGATGAGGGGATCGGGTTCCACGGGCTGACACTGTTGGACGCCATCGCTATATGACAACGCATCGATGGCAGACACCGATTCTCAGGCACCTCATCTTTCCCGGCAATTGCGGCCGGGGCAAGCCAGACCGCCGCCAGCCAGACCCGGCGGCGGAGGCTGCTGTTCCGCGCCACCCATCGCGGCACCCAGGAGAACGACCTGCTGATCGGCGGCTACGTCCGCGCCCGGCTGGAAGCGCTGTCGGACCTCGACATGGACGCCCTGGAAGCCCTGATGGAACTGCCCGACGTCGATCTCGCGGATTGGCTGACCGGCCGGCAACCGATCCCGGCCGAAGTGGATTGCCCGATGTTGAGGGCATTGCGGGACGCGGCGGGCCGATGAGGATGGGCCGATGAAGATGAACCCAGCACGATGACCACGACCGTTTACGGCGCTCCGGAAGGCTGGGATGCGGTGCTGCTGGCGCGCCGCAGCGCGGAGCATGACGGCCCGCTGCTGCACGCCGCCCGCGACGACGCCCGCATGGCGCGCCTCGCCGAGGCGCTGGCCTTCTTCGCGCCGGACGCCGAGGTGCTGCGCTTCCCCGCCTGGGACTGCCTGCCCTACGACCGCGTCTCGCCCAACGCCGAGCTGGTCTCGGAGCGCATCTTCACCCTGGCCCGGCTGCTGGAACCCAGCCGGCGCCGCCGCATCGTGCTCACCACCGTCAATGCCCTGGTGCAACGGGTGCCGCCGCGGCACGTGTTCCAGGGCAGCAGCATGGTGGTCGAAGCCGGCGGCAGCGTGCGCCCGGAGGACCTGACCCGGTTCCTGGAATCGAATGGCTACGGCCGCGCCGGCACCGTGATGGAGCCCGGCGAATACGCAGTGCGCGGCGGCATCATCGACATCTTCCCGGCCGGCAGCGCCGACCCCGTGCGCCTCGACCTGTTCGGCGACAGCATCGAGAGCATGCGCAGTTTCGACCCCGCCACCCAGCGCAGCGCCGGCAAGCTCGACCGCCTGGTGCTGCGCCCGGTGTCCGAGGTGTTCCTCGACAAGGACAGCGTCGCCCGCTTCCGCACCGGCTGGCGCGAGCTGTTCGGGCCGAAATCGGCGGAAGATCCGCTGTATCTCTCCATCTCGGACGGCCGCCGTCATCCGGGGATGGAACACTGGGTGCCGCTGTTCCACGACAGCATGGAGACGCTGGCGGACTACCTGCCCGGCGCCTCTGTCAGCCTCGATCACCAGGCCGAGGACGTGCTGGCCTCGCGGCTGGAGATGATCGAGGACCATTACGCCGCCCGCCAGATCGTGCCGCGCGACGGCGAGACGCCGTACCGGCCGCTGCCGCCGCGGATGCTCTATCTCGACCGCGCCGGCTGGGACGCGATGCTGGGGGAGGGGCCGGTGCTGGTGTTCAGCCCGTTCGGCATGCCGGACCAGGCCGACGGCATCGACGGCGGCGGCCGCCCCGGGCCGGTGTTCGCGCAATCCGCAAGCGGGCCGGGCATCAACGTGTTCGACCAGTTGCGCGGCCAGGCCGAACGCTACGCCCGCGACGGCCGGCGCCTGGTGGTGGCCGCCTGGACCCGCGGCTCGCGCGAGCGGATCGGCAACCTGCTGCGCGAGCATGGCTTCGAGATCGCGCCCGCCGAGAACTGGAAGCAGGCGCAGCTGCAGCCGGCGTCGCTGGTGACGCTCGGCATCGAGCGCGGCTTCGTGGCGCCCGACATGGCCTTCGTCAGCGAGCAGGACCTGCTGGGCGAGCGGATCAGCCGGCCGCCGCGCCGGCGCAAGCGGGCCGACCAGTTCATTGCCGAAGCCACCGAGATCGCCGAGGGCGACCTGGTGGTGCATGCCGACCACGGCATCGGCCGCTATGACGGGCTGGTGACGCTGACCGTGTCCGACGCGCCGCATGACTGCCTGCGGCTGCTGTACGACGGCGACGACAAGCTGTTCCTGCCGGTCGAGAACATCGAGATGCTGTCCCGGTTCGGCAGCGAATCGGGTGGGGTCGCGCTGGACAAGCTGGGCGGCACCGGCTGGCAGGCGCGCAAGGCCAAGATGAAGAGCCGCATCCGCGACATGGCCGGCGAACTCATTCGCATTGCCGCAGCCCGGAAGATGCGCGACGCCGAAATCATGGCGCCCCCGGAAGGCAGTTGGGACGAGTTCTGCGCCCGCTTCCCGTTCGCCGAGACCGAGGACCAGTCCCGCGCCATCTCCGACGTGCTGGAGGACATGGCCAGCGGCCGGCCTATGGACCGGCTGATCTGCGGCGACGTGGGCTTCGGCAAGACCGAGGTGGCGCTGCGGGCGGCGTTCGTCGCGGCGATGTCGGGCGGCCAGGTGGCGGTGGTGGTGCCGACCACGCTGCTGGCGCGGCAGCACTATCGGACGTTCACCGCCCGCTTCGCCGGGTTGCCGATCAAGATCGGCCAGCTGTCGCGCATGGTCACGGCGAAGGACGCCGCCGAAACCCGCAAGGGGCTCGCCGACGGCTCGGTGAACATCGTCATCGGCACCCACGCGCTGCTGGCGAAGTCGGTGCAGTTCGCCGATCTCGCCTTGCTGATCGTCGACGAGGAGCAGCATTTCGGCGTCTCGCACAAGGAGAAGCTGAAGGCGATCAAGGCCGACGTGCATGTGCTGACGCTGACCGCGACGCCCATCCCGCGCACCCTGCAGCTGGCGCTGACCGGGGTGCGGGAGATGAGCCTGATCGCCACCCCGCCGGTCGATCGCCTGGCCGTGCGCACCTTCATCATGCCGTTCGACGCGGTGGTGATTCGCGAGGCGCTGCAGCGCGAACGCTTCCGCGGCGGCCAGGTGTTCTGCGTGGTGCCGCGCATCGAGGACCTCGACCGGATGGCCGAGCGGCTGGCGCAGATCGTGCCGGAAGCGCGCACCGTGCAGGCGCATGGCCGGCTGGCGCCGACCGAGCTTGAGCGGGTGATGACCGAGTTCGGCGACGGCAAATACGATATCCTGCTGTCCACCAACATCGTCGAATCCGGGCTCGACATGCCGGCCGTCAACACGCTGCTGATCTATCGCGCCGACATGTTCGGGCTGGGCCAGCTGTATCAGCTTCGCGGGCGGGTCGGACGCGGCAAGCAGCGCGGCTACGCCTATCTGACCTGGCCGCCGAACCATCGGCTCAGCGTCGCCGCGGAGAAGCGGCTGACGGTGATGCAGACGCTGGACGCGCTCGGCGCCGGCTTCACCCTGGCCAGCCACGACCTCGACATCCGCGGCGCCGGCAACCTGCTGGGCGACGAGCAGAGCGGGCATATCCGCGAGGTCGGGATCGAGCTGTACCAGCAGATGCTGGAGGATGCGGTGGCCGAGATGCGGGCCGAGAAGGGCAGCCGACGCCACGAGGACCGCGACTGGACGCCCAACATCGCGCTGGGGCTGCCGGTGCTGATCCCCGAGACCTATGTCCGCGACCTGCCGGTGCGGCTCGGCCTTTATCGCCGGATCGGGGCACTCGGCACCGACGCCGAATCGGAGGCGATGGCGGCGGAGCTGGTCGACCGGTTCGGGCCGTTGCCGCCGGAGGTCGAGAACCTGCTGGCGGTGGTCGGCCTGAAGCGCGGTTGCCGGGCGGCGGGGGTGGAGAAGCTGGAGGCGGGGCCGCGCGGCATGGTGCTGGGCTTCCGCGGCAACGCGTTCGGCAACCCGGCGGGATTGATCACCTGGCTGGCCAAGAACGGCGGCGCGGTGAAGCTCCGGCCCGACCATCGGCTGGCGATTTCCCGCGAGATGAATGTCGCCGAGCGGATGAAGGTGGCGAGCGACATCGTCCGCAATCTGAATCGAATCGCGAACCAGGCCCGCGCCGCCTGAACCCGCCCTGCGGCGATCGGGAAATCATGCCCAATATCGTCAAATCGGCGTGAACACTGCAAGTTTGACGATTTAGAAGTCGCCGACGGGACCGTCCTCACACGTCCTTAACACCCGGAACATTAACCATGTGGTGTCGAATGCGTCGCCGGCGCGATGCAGGAACCCGTAGAAATATCGGAAGGAATCTCGATTATGAAACACCTCATTCGGTTGCTGACTCTCGCGAAGCGCGACACCCGCGGGGTCACCGCGCTTGAATATGGATTGATCGCTGCCGTCATCGGCGGCGTTGTCATCACCGGCGCGACCGCGGTCGGCGGCGGGCTGGACACCGTGTTCACCGTCATCAGCGACGCGCTCAACAGCGCCTCGACCTGATCCACTCCAGCCCCTGACGGGGCAGGTGGCTTCAGCTCTCGCGGGGCAGGCTGAAGCCGTGCGGCAATAACGCCCCAAGCGTGAAGGCTCCGGCGCGGTCGATATGCACCGGGGCCGATGCGGCGGCGAATTCGGCGATCACCTGCAGGCAGGCGCCGCACGGCATCAGCGAAGCCGTGCTGGCGCCGGGCTTCGTGGGCGGCGCATCGATGCAGGCGACGGCGATGCATTCGATCCGGCGATGACCGGCGGCGATCGCGGCAAAGATGGCGTTGCGCTCGGCACAGATGGCCAGGCCGTAGGACGCATTCTCGACGTTGCATCCCCGGAAGATCTCGCCGCCCGCCATCACCGCGGCTCCCACGCGGAAATTGGAATAGGGCGCGTAGGCCGATTCTGCAGCGGCGCGGGCATGCTGCAGCAGGCCTTCCGACGTGATCGGCGCCGTCACGCGGCTTCGGTCGCCTCGACCAGGGCCACATCCAGCAGCCGCTCGATGACTTCTGATTCCTGCGCACCGGCAATGGCGTGGCGGCCGCCGATGACGAAGCACGGAACTCCGTTGATGCCGAGGCGATGCGCCCGCAGGTTTTCGGCGTGGACGCCGTCGCGCTCAGCGTCGCTGAGCAGGAAACCGCGCGCCTGTGCCGGGTTGATGCCGAATGCGGCGGCGATCTCGGCCAGGACGTTGATGTCGCCGATATCGCGACCGTCGGCGAAATGCGCCGCGAACAGCGCTTCGACAAGTTCGGTCCCCAGCCCGAAGCCACCCGCCCAGCGTACCAGGCGATGCGCGTCCACCGAAGACGGCGTCCGCTGGATGCGGTCGAAGCGGAAACCCATACCCTCGCCGCGGCCGATTTCGGCGATCGATGCGTACAGGCGGCGCGCCCGGTCTTCGCCGCCGAATTTGCGGATCACGTAGTCGCTGCGGGGCATTCCGTTGCGCGGCATGTCGGGGTTCAGCAGGAACGGCCGCCACGTGATGTCGTACAACAGGTCGGGCCGCCGGCGCAGGGTGCGCAGTAGCCGGCGCAGGCCGAGATAGCACCAGGGGCAGACCAGGTCGTGCACGACCTCGATCGTCAGGCGGCCCCGCGGGGGCACCAGGATGTTCACGTCTTCCCCCGGTGATGACGCAATTGTTGCATGGTTGCGGCATTATCGTGGCTGCGGCGGGGTTCGCGCAAGCTTCGCAGAATCATTATGTTTCATGACAATGATGTGGCATCGCGTTCGGCGTGGCCGTGACGTGCCTGATCTGGCAGGTTACCGTGCAGCGCGCACAGGAATCCCGCCAATGCCGATCACCCTCTACGAACTCGCCGCCGCCGATCCCGACCTGCGTTTCAGCCCTTATTGCTGGCGGACCCGCCTGGCGCTGGCCCACAAGGGGCTGGACGTCGAAGGCGTGCCCTGGCGGTTCACCGAAGCCGAAAAGCTGAAATTCTCCGGCCAGCGCAAGGTGCCGGTCATCGTCGATGGCGCCAAGGTGGTGGCCGATAGCTGGGCCATCGCGGAGTATCTGGAGGACGCCTATCCGGACCGGCCGAGCCTGTTCAACGGCAACCGGCCGCATCTGCGCTTCATCAACGCCTGGGCCGACACCATTCTGCTGCCGGGCATCGGCCGCATGGTCGTGGCCGACATCGCTGCCCTCCTCGCGCCGGTCGACGCCGCATATTTCCGCAGCACCCGGGAGCGCCAGTTTGGCATGACCTTGGAGCAGGTGGTGGCCGACCGGGAGGAACGCCGCCCGGCCTTCCGCGCCAGCCTGCTGCCGCTGCGGCGGCTGCTGGGAAGCCAGGAGTGGATGGGCGGCGCCGCCCCAGACTATGCCGACTTCATCGTCCTCGGCACCCTGCAATGGGGCCATTGCGTCAGCCGCTTCCAGCTGCTGGAGGAAGACGACCCGGTCCATGCCTGGTGGCAGCGCGGCCGGGCGCTGTTCGACGGCCTCGCCGCCCGGGCCAAGGCGGCCTGATCGGTGCCGTTCGACGACGCCGGGGACGGCAGCGGCAGGAGCCCCTCGCGCAACGTCCTGGGCGGTACGCTGCAAGGCTGCTCGGACGATCCGCCGACCGGCTTCTTCCGCAACGGCGGCTGCGACACCGGGCCAGCCGACCTCGGCAGCCACACGGTCTGCGCGGTGATGACCGCGGAGTTCCTGGATTTCAGCCGCTCGCAGGGCAACGACCTGTCCACTCCGATGCCGCAATACGGCTTCCCCGGCCTGCGGCCTGGCAACCGCTGGTGCCTCTGCGCCCCGCGCTGGCAGGAGGCGCTGGAAGCCGGGCGCGCGCCGCAGGTCGTGCTGGCCGCGACGCACGAGGGCGCGCTGCGATACTGCGCGCTGGAAGACCTGAAGCGGCACGCGACGGATCTGCAATAAGGCGGCCCATAAGGCGGGGCGAGGCACCCGGAAAATGGTTGCGCCTGCGATCCGCGCGGGCCACGCTGCGCCGAATCCGGGAGGAACGAAAATGAAAATCCGCAGCCCACGCCGCCTTGCGATGTCGCGCCGCGCGTTCGCCGCCGGCGCCGTCGCCACCGGCGTGTTCATGCCGGCGATCGCCCGCGCCGAAACCATCGTGCTGCGCTGGGGCGACATCACCGCCGCCACCCACCCCTCCTCGCAGTCGGCCGAGCGCGTGGCCAAGGACGTGAAGGAGAAGACCAACGGCCGGGTGGAGGTGCAAAGCTTCCCCGGCGGCCAGCTCGGCGGCTCCCGCGACATGGTCGAATCGGTCGCATCCGGGGCGCTCGGCATCGTCACCGAGGGTGCGGCGCAGATCGGCCAGTTCGTCAGCGTGCTGTCGATCCTTGAAGCGCCGTATATCTGGAAGGACAACGCGCATCTGGACCGGGTGATGAAGTCGCCGCTGCTCGGCGAATGGAACGCCCAGCTGGTCGCCAAGCGCGGCATGCGCATCCTTGCGGTCGATTACTACGGCAAGCGCCACCTCACCGCCGGCAACCGGGCCGTGCACAACGTCGGCGACATGAAGGGCTTCAAGCTGCGGGTGCCGGAGGTCGACACCTTCAAGGCGATGGCCGAGGCCTGGGGCGCCAAGCCGACGCCGCTCAACCTCAACGAGCTCTATCTCGCACTGTCCCAGGGTGCCATCGACGGCCAGGAAAATCCGCTGCCGACGATCCAGTCCAGCAAGTTCTACGAGGTGCAGAAATACCTCGTCCTTACCGGCCACATCATCACCCCGCGGCTGGTCGCCATCAACGAGGCGCTGTGGCAGAAGATCCCTCCCGCCGACCAGGCGATCGTGCAGCAGGCGATGACCGATGCCGCCGCCTGGAACGACGCCCAGATCCTCGGCCAGGAAGCCACCCTGCTGGACACGCTGCGCAAGGCCGGAATGACGGTCATCGAGCCCGACGTCGAAAGCTTCCGCAAGCCGGTGCTAGCCGTGCTGCCGCCGATGTTCGAGGCGAAGTGGGGCAAGGGCCTGTTCGAGCGCATCCAGTCCATGTAGCTGCCGGCCGCCCGCCGTGGCCAGTAGCCGTTGGCCAGACGGGCTTAGGTGGTCAGCAGCTTGTCGATCGTGATCGGCAGGCTGCGCACCCGCTTTCCGGTCGCATGAAAGATCGCGTTGGCCACCGCCGCCGCGGTGCCGACGATGCCGATCTCGCCGAGCCCCTTCACCCCGAGCGGCGTCACCTCCGGATCGGGCTCGTCGACGAAGATCACCTCGATGTCGTGGATGTCGGCATGTGCCGGGATGTGGTACTCGGCAAAATTATGGTTCATGAAGCGGCCGAGCCGATGGTCGGCCAGCGTCTCCTCGTGCAACGCCATTCCGATCCCCATCACCACGCCGCCGAGGATCTGGCTGCGCGCGGTCTTCGGATTGATGATGCGCCCGGCCGCCACGGCGCTGACGATGCGGGTGACCCGCACCACCCCCAGTTCCTCGTCGACCTTCACCTCGGCGAACACGGCGCTATGGGTGTGGCGGGACTTGCGCAGCATGCTGATCATGCCGCCGATCCCGGGGCTCGCCGTCTCCTCCGCCTCGATCGACGGCAGCTCGGCGGCACGCATCGCGTCGGTAATGCCGACGCCCGTCGAGGGATCGGATTTCAAGCACGATCCTGCCGCCGACGAACGACACCTCATCCATCCCTGCGCTGCCCAGCGGTTTCCCCTCGACGCGCGCGGCCGCCTGCAGCAGTTTTTTGCCGATTGCCTGGCAGGCCAGCTGCACCGCGGCGCCAGCGGAGGCCGCGGTCCAGGAGCCGCCTTCCACCGGCGACATCGGCAGCGTCGAATCGCCGAGCTTCGCGGCGATCTGCTCCACCGGCAGGCCAAGCGTGTCCGCCGCCACCTGGGTCATTACGGTGTAGGTGCCGGTGCCGATATCCGAGGAGGCGGTGGCGACCTCGAGATGCCCGTTCGCACCAAGCTTGGCGCTGGCTGTCGACTTCGAGAACATCGCGTCCCAGATGCCGGTCGCCATGCCCCAGCCCACCAATTCCGAACCGTCCCGCATGGACCGCGGCTCCAGTGAGCGCCGGCTCCAGCCGAACGCCGCCGCACCCTCGTCGTAGGCCTCGCGCAGTGCCTTGCTGGTGTACGGCGTGTCGTTCATCGCATCGACATCGGAGTAGTTGATCAGCCGGAACTCCAGCGGGTCGATCCGCGCCGCATACGCCATCTCGTCCATGGCGATCTCGAACAATGTCATTCCGGTCGCGGCTCCGGGCGCGCGCATGTCGCCCGAGGTGTAGGTGTCCAGCGGCGCGATGCTGTATTCGCCGCTGGCATTGGGGCAGTGGTACGCGGTCATCCCCCAGATGACGATGTCCTCCATGTTGTTCTCGAAGCGCGAGGTCGAGGTCGTGGCGCCGATAGACATCGCAACGAGCTTGCCACCCGTCTCCGCGCCCAGCGCCACGGTCTGCACCGCCTGCGGACGATGGACATGCGTGAACATCTGCTGGCGAGTCAGCACCAGCCTTACCGAGCGTTGCAGCAGCTTGGCCGCCATCACGGCCAGATAGACCTGATATTGCGGCCGCAGCCCCGAACCGAAGGCGCCCCCGACATACGGATTGAGAACCCGGACCTTGTCTTTCGAGAAGCCGAAGATGTTGGCGATATAGGCCTGAACATTCTGCGGACCCTGCGTCTTGTCATGCACGGTGATCCGCCCGTCGCCCTCCCACACCACCGTGCTGGCGTGCATCTCCATCGGATTGTGATGCTCGACCGCCAGCCGGTATTCGCCGGAGATCTTTACGTCGGCGCTTTCGAATGCCGCCTGCGCATCGCCGCGCGGCTTCGGCGGATGGTAGGTGTTGCGCTTCTTCGACGGCAGGAACTTTTCTTTCAAGGCCGCATCGAAATCCGTGTTGTGCGGCTCGACCGCATATCGGACGTCCACCAGGCTCGCGGCATAGCGCGCCGCCTCGAAGGTATCCGCAAGCACCACGGCAACGGGCTGGCCGCTGAACATGATCTTGTCGTCGGCGAGTGCGCGGAACGGCGATCCCGGCGGCGCCACCTCGTCCTGGTAATTGCTGTCGAGCCACGCGGTGTGCGGACGGTTGATGTGGGTCAGGACCTCCACCACTCCCGGCACGCTGCGGGCGGCTGTCTCCTCGATGCCGGTGATGCGGCCTTTCGCGACGCTTGCGGAAACGACGACGCCATAGAGCATTCCTTCAGGCGCATGCTCCGCGGCATAGCGCGCCTGCCCGGTGACTTTCGCCCGGCCATCGACGCGATTGATCGCGCTGCCGATGCCGATCCGCGTGGTATCGTCCATGTCGAGCCCCCTTACGCCACGCGCTTGTCGGTCTGCGATTGCGGCGTTCCCGCGGCGGCCTGGCGCAGGGCGCGCACGATTGCCCGGCGCGCCAGTTCGATCTTGAAGTCGTTGTCGCCCTGGCCTTTCGCACCCGTCAGCAACGCTTCGGCCGCTGCCAGGAAATGCTCCTGCGCAACCGGCTTGCCATGCAGCAGGGCCTCCGCCTCCGGCCTGCGCCACGGCTTGTGCGCAACCCCGCCCAGGGCGATGCGCGCCTGCGCGATGGTGCCGTTCTCGATCCGCAACGCGGCGGCGACCGAGACCAGGGCGAATGCGTAGGACAACCGGTCACGCAGCTTCAGATAGCTGTGGTTCGCGCTGAAATCGTCTGCCGGAAGCTCGATCGCGGTGACCAGTTCGCCGGGGCGCAAGGTATTGTCGCGGGCGGGATCGTCCTCGGGGAGTCGGTGATAGTCGGCGAAGGCGATGCTCCGCTCGCCGTTCGGGCCGACCACCCGCACCACCGCCTCCAGCGCCGCGAGCGCCACGCACATGTCGGACGGATGCGTGGCGATGCAGGCATCGCTGGCGCCGAGGATGGCATGGATGCGGTTGACCCCGCCGATCGCGGCGCACCCGGCGCCCGGCTGGCGCTTGTTGCACGGCGTTGCGACATCATAGAAATAATAGCAGCGGGTGCGCTGGTTCAGGTTGCCGCCATTGGTCGCGGCATTGCGCAGTTGCGGGCTGGCGCCTGCAAGGATGGCGGAGGCCAGCAGCGGATACCGCTTTTCCACCTGCGGATGACGGGCGGTGTCGCTGTTGGTCGCCAATGCCCCCAGGCGCAACCCGCCTCCCTCGATCTCTTCGATCCGCGCGAGGTCGAGGCGGTTGATATCCACGACGCGCACCGGCCGCGCGACATTCTCCTTCATGAGATCGACGAGATTGGTGCCG
Source organism: uncultured Alphaproteobacteria bacterium (assembly GCA_963819305.1). GTDB lineage: Bacteria > Pseudomonadota > Alphaproteobacteria > Acetobacterales > Acetobacteraceae > CAVTKE01. The sequence continues at coordinate 58,684 of CAWFVP010000007.1, read as the reverse complement.
CCGGCGAGAAACGCCGCCTGCTCGCCGGCCGCCGCACGGATCGCTTCCGGGACGGATCCGGCGCGGACATAGTCGAAGCGGTTCATGCCGCGGTCTCCCGACCGAGCACGTCCAGCACCGCATCCGCGATGTTGGTGTAGGCGCCGCAGCGGCAGAGATTTCCGCTCATCATCTCGCGCACCTCTTCGCGGGTATGTACCCGGCCTTCGTTGATCAGGCCCTGCGCCGAGCAGATCTGCCCGGGCGTGCAGTAGCCGCACTGGAACGCGTCGTGATCCATGAAGGCCTGCTGCAGCGGATGCAGTCCGCCGTCCCCGGCCAGGCCCTCGATCGTCACGATGTCGGCGCCGTCGCGGGAAACGGCCAGCGCCAGGCAGGAATTGATCCGCCGCCCATCGACCAGGACCGTGCAGGCGCCGCATTGGCCGTGGTCGCAGCCCTTCTTGGTGCCGGTCAGACCTTCGCCTTCCCGCAGCAGGTCCAGCAGCGTCCGCCAAGGCTCGACGTCGAGGGACCGCCGGGTCCCGTTGATCGTCAGCGTGATCGGTACGGTTCCGATCAGCCGCGCGGCATCGGCGGACGGTCGGGCGGCGGCGCTGTTGTCCATGATCGGCTCCATCCGGGCGGCGGGAACGAGCCGCGCTGGCCGGTCAAGGGGCTGGACGCTCCCGGCGTTCCGTGATGTCGTTTGACGAGTTTGTTATTCGAATCGCGGAATGGCCGGGCAGGCGGCGTCCGAGCCGCCGCTGGGGGCGAAGCGGCGCGGCATGGTCCGGGGAATCATCAAGGGCGTCGACGCGCTCGTGGCCATCGTCGCCGGCGCCTTGCTGCTGGCGCTGCTCGCCGTGGTCACCCTCGCCGTGGTCAGCCGCCAGCTCAATGACCCGGTGATCTGGACCGACGAGGTCTCGCGCTTCCTGATGGTCTGGCTGGCCTGCCTGGGCTGGGTCATGGTCAGCCGGAAGCGGGGCCATATCAGGGTGCAGTTCTTCGCCAACCTGCTGCCCGCCGGAATGCGCCGGGGCAGCGAGCTCCTCATGCAGCTCCTGGTCGCGGCCTTCGGCGTCGCGCTCACCTGGCATGGCGCGGCATTGGTGATCCGCAACATCGGCCTGGAAGCGCTCACCCTGCCGATCCCGATTGCGATCATGTACGTGCCGCTCGTCATCGCCGGCTACGCCACCGCCATGCAGGGGCTGGCCGAGGCGGTCGATGTGTTGCGGCCAACGGCCACCGCGCGGCGCGGCGCTTGACCGAGCTGATCTTCAAGATCGTCGGCGTCTGGCTGTTCGCCGTGCTGGCGGGGATGCCGCTGTTCGCCTCGATGGGGCTGGCGGCGTTTGCCTTCGTCCACCTGTCGTCGCTGCCGCACAACATCGTGCCGCAGAAGATGGCGCAGGCGATGAACTCATTCCCGATCATCGCGGCGCCATTGTTCATCCTGATGGGCAACCTGCTCAGTGCCGCGAAGATCACCGACCGCATCATCGCCTTCGCCACCTCGCTGATCGGCTGGGTGCGCGGCGGCTACGCCCATGCCAGCATCCTCGCCAGCATGATCTTCGCCGGCATGGTCGGCTCCGCGGTGGCGGACGCGGCCGGCACCGGGGCGATCGAGATCCGCTCCATGCAACGCGCCGGCTACCGGGCGGAGACCGCGGCGGCGATCAACGCCGCCGCCGCCACCATCGGCCCGATCATCCCGCCCAGCCTGCCGATGGTGATCTTCGGGGTCGCCGCCGACGTGTCGATCGGGCGGCTGTTCCTGGCCGGCGTCATTCCCGGCGTGCTGATGGGGGTCTCGCTGATGGCGATGGTCGCGGCCATCGCCCGGCGCGAGGGCATGGCCGGGCACGGGTTCACCGGCTTCATGCAGATCTGGCGCAGCTTCCGCGACGGCTTCTTCGCCCTGATGGCGCCGGTCATTCTCCTCGGCGGCATGTTCAGCGGGCTGTTCACCCCGACCGAGGCGGCGGCCGTCGCCTGCCTGTATGCGCTGTTCCTGGGCCTTGTGATCTATCGCAGCTTCGACATCCGCCAGTTGCCCGCCATCCTGGTCGAGAGTGCCGAGACCACCGGCCTCGTGATGGCGCTGGTGATGGTCGCCGGCGCGCTGGGCTGGTGCATGTCTATCTCGCGGGTGCCGCAGACCATCTCGCCGGCGCTGATCGCCACCATCCAGAACCCGCTGCTGTTCCTGCTGGTGTGCAACCTGATCCTGCTGGCGGTCGGCTGCTTCATGGAGGTGACGGCGGCGATCCTGCTGCTGGTGCCGATCCTGGTGCCGGCGGCGCACAGCTTCGGCATCGACCCGGTGCAGTTCGGCCTGATCATGGTGTTCAACCTGATCCTCGGCACCATCCATCCACCGATCGGCGTCGTGCTGTTCGTCACCTCGCGCATCGCCGGCATCAGCTTCGAGGCGATGTCGCGTGCCATTCTGCCCTGGCTGGTGCCGTTGCTGCTGGTGCTGGCGATGGTGACGATCTGGCCGCCTCTGACGACCTGGCTGCCCGAACGCGTGATGGGGAAATGAACCGGGGCGAGCAGGTCAGGCCGTGAAGAACCACCACCATGCAAGCCCGGCGACCGCCAGGACCATGGGGATAACCGGCCAGTTGGCGGCGAACCAGGAGCGCTCCTGCCGACGGCTGGACGCGGCCGCGCGCCGATCGCCGCGCGCCTGTCGGGCCCGGGCCCGTTCGGCCAAAGTCGGCTCGTGCCTGGCGATGGGTGCTCTCCTGCGTTCCCCGGCCAAACATATCGCATTGCGGGCGCAGGCGGAAATCCGCGGCCATGTATGTCCGGCAGCGCAATGTCGAGGGCGCGTGAGGGTGGCAGGAGGGCGCGCGTGAGGGAGCTGTCCCGGGTGTATCATTTTTCCGCAATCACTCTATCTATGACCGGTTCGAAGAACATGAGGCGGCGGCGTGCATGACCGGGCTGAACTGATCGCGGCAGCCGCCTCGTGGCCGGAAGGGGGCGGCGAAACCGGCGCCCTGGTCCGCGGCTACGACTGGGCCGGCACCAGCCTCGGTCCGGTCGGGTCCTGGCCACAAAGCCTGCGCACCAGCGTCGAACTGGTGCTGGCCTCCCCCACGGCCATCGTCATGCTGTGGGGGCCGGACGGCATCATGATCTACAACGATGCCTACTCGGCCTTCGCCGGCGCGCGGCATCCCCGGTTGTTCGGCTCGCCGGTGCTGCAGGGCTGGCCCGAGGTCGCCGAGTTCAACCGCCGGGTCATGGATGTCGGGCTGCGCGGCGAGACGCTGTCGTTCCGCGAGGAGCAACTGACGCTGTTCCGCCAGGGCGTCGCCGAGCAGGTCTGGCTCGACCTCGACTACAGCCCGATCCGCGACGAGACCGGCCGCCCCGCCGGGGTGCTGGCGATCGTGGTGGAGACCACCCAGCGGGTGCTGGCGATGCGCGCCACCGCCGCCGCCGCACAGTCGCTGCGCGAGAGCGAGGCGCAGTTCCGCTCGCTGGCCGAGGCGCTGCCGCATCATGTCTGGATCGCCGGGCCGGACGGCGCGCTCACCTGGTTCAATCCGCGTGTCTACGAATACACCGGCGCCACGCCTGGTGAACTGGATGAGGAGGCCTGGGCCCGGGTGGTTCACCCGGACGACCTGGAGCGGACCTTCGAGGCGTGGTCTACGGCGGTCCGCCAGTGCCACGTCTATGAAAACGAATTCCGCCTGCGCAATGCCGCCGGCCAGTATCGTTGGTTCCTCGCGCGCGCGCTGCCGGTCCGCGACGCGGCGGGGGCGGTGCTGCGCTGGCTCGGCACCAACACCGACCTCGACGACCAGAAGCGGGCCGCGGCCGAACTGGTCCGGCTGAACGCCACGCTGGAGCAGCGGGTGCAGGACCGCACCGCGGCGTTGCTGGAAAGCCAGCACCGGTTGCGGACCTTCTACGACTACTCCAGCGAATGCCACGTCATGCTGCGCGCCTGCCCGGACGGCAGCTTCGTGTACGAAGACGTCAACCCCGCGGTGCTCCGGCTGTACGGCATGAGCCGCGAGCAGGTGGTCGGGCGCAGCGTCGACGAACTGTTCGGCGCCGACCACGCGATCCAGGTCAACCGCCATCTCGCCGCCAGCCTGCGCAATGACGGCCCCTACCGCTATATCCGCGAGCACGGCGATCGGGTGATCGAGGCGATCTGTGCCCCGGTCCCGAGCGAGCCCGGAGAGTTCCCGCGGATCGTGGTCACCGCGCACGACATCACCGAAAGCCGGCGTCTGGAGGAGCAGCTGCGCCAGGCGCAGAAGATGGAAGCGGTTGGCCAGCTCACCGGCGGCATCGCGCATGACTTCAACAACCTGCTGCAAGGCATCGTCGGCTCGCTGGACCTGCTGCAGAAGCGCATCGAGCAGGGCCGCATCGCCGAAATCGGCCGCTACGCCACCGGCGCCATGGCCTCCGCGAAGCGGGCGGCGGCGCTGACCCACCGGCTGCTGGCGTTCTCCCGCCGCCAGCCGCTCGACCCGAAGCCGGTTCCGGTGAACACGCTGGTGGCATCGATGGAAGACCTGCTGCGGCGAACCATGGGCGAGCGGATCGAGATCGAGCTGGTGCTCGCCGGCGGCCTCTGGCTGACGCTGTGCGACCAGAACCAGCTCGAAAGCGCCTTGCTGAACCTCGCCATCAACGCCCGCGACGCCATGCCCGATGGCGGCCGGCTGACCATCGAGACCGGCAACGCGCATCTCGACCTCGCCTATGCGGCACAGGAACAGGATGTGCGGCCGGGCCAGTATGTCTGCCTCAGCGTCACCGACAGCGGCACCGGCATGTCGCCCGACGTGGTCAAGCGCGCCTTCGATCCGTTCTTCACCACCAAGCCGACCGGGCAGGGGACCGGCCTCGGCCTGTCGATGATCTACGGCTTCGCCCGGCAATCCGAGGGCTATGCCAAGATCTACAGCGAACCCGGGCAGGGAACGACGGTGAAGCTGTACCTGCCGCGCCATCGCGGCGACGGCCCGGTCGCCGACCCGCTGCCCCAGCTGGGCGACGAACATCGCGCCGACGACGGCGAGGTGGTGCTGGTCGTCGAGGACGAAGCGGTGGTTCGTGCCCTCATCGTCGAGGTGCTGAACGAACTCGGATACCGGGCGCTGCAGGCATCGGACGGGCCATCCGGCCTCGACATCCTGGAGCGGGAAGGGCGGATCGACCTGCTGGTCAGCGATATCGGACTGCCCGGGCTGAACGGCCGCCAGATCGCCGATGCGGCCCGCCGGCGGCGGCCGGAGCTCAAGGTCCTGTTCATGACCGGCTACGCAGAGAACGCTGCGCTGGCGAGCGGCTTCCTGGAACCGGGAATGGCGATGATCACCAAACCCTTCGCGATGGAGGCGCTGGCGACCCGGATACGAGAGATGATCGAACGGGAACAGTGACCACCGGTTGCGCGTAACCGGTGTGGCCGACCCAGCGAAAGGCACCTTCCATGACGCCGCCCGACGACATCAAGAACCTACCCGACAACGAGCCGTCCACCCCGGACAAACCCGCCCAGCCCAAGCGGAAGCTGCGCGAGATCGGGCCCGAAAGCGAAGTCCGCGGCGGTCCCGAGGCGCCCGACGAGAAGCCGCCCGAATAGCTCGAAGATGCGGCTCAAGCAGTCGGCTGGTTCTCGGCGAACCGCTTCAGGTCCACGGCGAATGCCTCGAACGCGGGCTGCAGATCCGGTATGGAGCGGGTGATCAACGGCGCCAGCAGGCCGGTGTAGTCCTCCCGCATGCTGAATTCGACATCGCCGTCCGGAAGCCTAGTCAAACCGAACACCCGGGTGCCGGTAAACAGGCCCATCGGCATGCCGCCGCTCCACACCATTCTGCGCGGCGCCTCGAACGCCGCGACCTGCAACGGGAACGCCCGCCCAGGCGACGCCTTGGCGTGCACCGTCACCTTTTCCCCCGGCGCGATCCGGCCGGTGATCTTGTCGACCGTCGAATTCCATCCGGGATAGCCCGGCGCATCGGTCAGGATCGACCAGATCCGGTCGGCATCGGCGTGGATCACGATGGCCGCGGAGAACTGCTTCATGTCGACGATCCGATCGTTTCGCCGGTGATGTGACCGGTAGAGCGATGGTCTAAAGCTGGCGCGCCCGTTCGCGAAGCTGGAATTTCTGCATCTTGCCGGTCGAGGTCTTCGGCAACGGCCCGAACACGACGCTGCTCGGCGCCTTGTAGCGCGCCATGTGCTCCCGGCAGAACGCGATGATCTCGTCCGCCGTCGCCTGCTTGCCCGGCTTCAGGGTGACGAAAGCGCACGGCGTCTCGCCCCATTTGGGATCGGGACGCGCCACCACCGCCGCTTCCAGGATCGCCGGATGCCGGTACAGCGCGTCCTCGACCTCGATGGTGGAAATGTTTTCACCGCCCGAAATGATGATGTCCTTGGAACGGTCCTTGATTTCGATGTAGCCGTCGGGATGCCACACACCGAGATCGCCGCTGTGGAACCACCCGCCGGCAAGCGCCGCCTCGGTGGCCTTCGGATTCTTCAAATAGCCCTTCATGACCACGTTGCCGCGCATCATGATCTCTCCCATCGTCGCCCCGTCGCGCGGCACCGGCACCAGCGTCGCCGGATCGGCGACCATCAGCCCCTCCAGCGTCGGGTAGGCCACGCCCTGGCGGGACTTGATCCGCGCCCGGTCGGCGGCCGGCAACTCATCCCAGGCGTCCTGCCAGGCGCAGACCGTGACCGGGCCATAGACCTCGGTCAGCCCGTACACATGGGTGACGGCGATGCCGCGCTGCTCCAGCCCCTGGATCACCGCGGCCGGCGGCGCGGCGCCGGCGGTCATCATCCGCACCGTCTTGCCGGCGAGGTCCGGCCAGTCGGCGGCGGGCGCATTCAGCATCATGTTCATCACGATCGGCGCGCCGCACAGATGGGTCACGTCGTGGCTCCCGATCGCCGCCAGCACCGCCGCCGCCTCGACCCGGCGCAGGCAGACATGGGTGCCGGCAAGGGCGGTGATGGTCCAGGGGAAGCACCAGCCGTTGCAATGAAACATCGGCAGCGTCCACAGATACACCGGGTGCTGCGGCATGCTCCAGGTCAGCACGTTGCCGAGCGCGTTCAGATATGCGCCGCGATGATGATAGACCACGCCCTTGGGATCGCCGGTGGTGCCGGAGGTGTAGTTCAGCGCGATCGCGTCCCATTCGTCGGGCGGCTGGCTCCAGTCGAAATCGGGATCGCCGCCGGCGAGAAAGGCCTCGTATTCCATGCTCCCGACCCGGTCGCCCGGCGGCGCCAGCGGATCGTCGATGTCCACCACCAAGGGCCGCGAGCCCCGCCGCCATAAGCTGCAGCGCCGCCGCCGCGACGGTGGAAAATTCGCGGTCGACGATCAGCACCTTCGCCCCGCCGTGCTCCAGAATGAAGGCGATCCCGGCCGCATCCAGCCGGACGTTGAGCGCATTGAGCACGGCGCCCAGCATCGGCACACCGAAATGCGCCTCGAACAATTCCGGCACATTAGGTGCCATCACCGCAACCGTGTCCCCGCGGCCGACGCCGGCGCGCGCCAGCGCCGAGGCGAGGCGCCGGCACCTGATATAGCAATCGCGCCAGTTGATCCGGCGCGCGCCGTGTACGACGCCGATATGATCGGGATAGACCGAGGCGGTGCGGGCGAGAAAGCTCAGTGGCGACAGCGGCACGTGGTTGGCGGCAGTGCGCGCCATGTCATAGGCGCCGGCGGTTCCATCGTGCGGCATGTCGGGTTCCTCCCCAGAACCGCTCCGATGCTACCGGCAATCCGCAATGCCGAACAAGGCGGCCGGCCGCCGCGCCTGGCTGCGATCCTTGCCGCTCATTCCGCGCGGCTCGCCGCATCTAAGCCGCGGGCTGGCTCGGATGCCGCCAGCGCCTCACGCATAATCGCCTCGAGGTCGATCAGCCGAAACGGCTTCATCAGCACCCAGCGCTCGTGCCCCATGCGGTCCTCATCGCGATAACCGGTCATAATGACGACTGGAATATCGGGCTGCCGCTTGCGCGCCAACTCGGCCACCTCCGCGCCATCCATCTCGGGCATTGCGAGATCGACCAGCAGCAGGTCGAACCGCGCCCCGGCTTCGAACAGCCGCACGGCCGATTTTCCGTCTTCGGCGTTGGTCGTGACATAGCCATGGGCGGTCAGCATCGCCGCCACGGTCTCGCGCACGCTCGCATCGTCGTCGACCAGCAGAATCCGCCGCGCGCCGGGCTTGAACGGCACCGGTTGCGACCGGGTGTCGGCCGCCTCCGAAACCGCATCAGGGACGGCCACGGGCGGGCTGCCGGAGGCAGCGTTGGCCCGCGGAATGAACACCTGAACCGTGGTGCCGACGCCGACCTTGCTGCTGATCCGCACGCCGCCGCCCGATTGGCTGGCCACGCCATAGACTTGGCTAAGCCCGAGGCCGGACCCCTTGCCAGCCGGCTTGGTCGTGAAGAACGGCTCGAACACGTCGCGCAGCACGTCCTCCGGAATACCGGTTCCGGTATCGATGACCGAGACAACAACATAGCTTCCGGCGGGAAGTTCGTTGAGCGCCGAGCCGGGGCCGCTGACCGGCTGGGTCGCCGCCTCTACCACCTCGTTGCTGGTGGCGATGGTAAGGTCGCCGCCATCCGGCATGGCGTCGCGGGCGTTGATCGCGAGGTTGAGGATCACGTGCTCGATCTGAATTGGGTCGACCAGCGCCGGCCAGAGGTCGGGCTCCAGCTTCGTCTCGATGCGGATGGTGCCGCCGACCATGGTGCGCATCAACTCGCGCATGTTGCGCACTGCTTCGTTCAGATCGACCTGTGCCGGCGCCAGCGCCTGCTTGCGGGAGAATGCCAGCAACTGCCGCACCAGCGCTGCCCCGCGTGCTGCCGCCTGCACGATGATGGCAATTCGCCGGCCATGCACCGGATGCTCGCGCAGGTCCTGATGCAGCATTTCGGCGTTGCCGGTGATCGAGGCCAGCAGGTTGTTGAAGTCATGCGCGACCCCCGAGGTCAGCCGCCCGATCGAGGCCATGGTCTGGGCCTGGCGCATGCGTTCCTCAGCCTGGTGCCGGGCGGTGACGTCGGTGTACAGGGTGACATAGCCGCCGCCTGCCACCGGGTTGCGCCGCAGTTCCATCAGCCGGCCATCGGGCCGGGTCCGCTGGATGGTGCCGGTCGACCCGCCGGTGCGGAGCAGCGCCATGCGGCGGGCCACTTCGGTCTCGACGTCGACCGGCCCGAATTCGCCGGCGATGGTCTGGGCGCGAATGATATCCTCGGCCGGCAGCCCGACCCGCAGTATGGCCGGATCGACGCCCACCGCGTCGGGAAAATGCTGGTTCCATTCCAGCAGGCGCAGATCGGCATCGATCACCATCAGGCCATCGGTCATGCCGGTGAAGGTCGCCTCGAGCTGGGCCGTCTTGGCCTGCGCCCAGGCGTTCGATTGGGCGAGGGTGGCCCGGTCCTCGGCCAGCGCTGCCTCGCGCTGGCGCGCCGCGCGGATTTCACGCAGCAGCAGGCCGGTCAGCAGCAGCAGCAGCGCACTGATGCCGCCGGCGAACAGCAGGGCGCTGCGCTCCCACAATACCGCCGGCGCCACGACGTCGTTCTGGTCGATGCCGACCAGCACCGTCAGGTCGCGGTCCGGCACATGGCGGAACGCGTGCAGCCGCCGCACGCCGTCCGTCGCCGATGGTCCCTCCCACTCGCCGTCCGGCTGCGCCAGCAGGGCGGTGAACAGCGGTGATCCGAATATGCTTGTTTCGGACTCTCCCGGGGTCGGACCCACCACTGTACGCAGACCGCCATCCGAACTGCCGACCACGGCCACCATTCCATGCGGTCCCAAATCGATGCCGCTATAGAAATGCGCCAGGCTGGCAGGGTCGAAGGAAGCGGAGATCACGCCGGCGAATTTATGATTATCGCGATCCAGCCGGCGGACCATGTTCAGCTGCCACTGGCGTGTCACCGCACCGCGGGTCAACGCGCTGATGAACATCCGGCCGTCATCCTTCGGCAGGTCGCGTTCATGGCGGAAATAATCGCGGCCGCTGATGTCGGTCCCAATGATCTCGGGGCGCGAACTTGCCCGAACGATGCCGGAATTGTCGGCGACGAACAGCTGCAACGAGGAGTCGGCGATCATCACCAGCTGGCGGCTCCAGACGGAGATGTCGAAATGTTCGGGATCGCGCTGCCACTCCAGTTCCAGGATCCGCAAGGTCTGGTCGATGGCGAGCAATTGCCGGCGCAGCTGCTCCTCGAAGACCAGGGCTTCGTTGGCAGCCTCGCTTTCCGCGCGTGCAACCACCAGCGCGCGCTGGGTCCGGATGGTTCCGAGCGCACCGATCCAGGTCAGCCCCAGCAGCAACCCTGCAGCAAGGATGACGGTCGCCGATCCGAACCAGCGCAGCCCGAAGCGATCCTTGGTCATGGCTTTTTCAACGGTCCCCGGAGCGCCGGGTTCACCTTTCGCCTGCCGATCGTGTCGTGCGTTCAATTCCACTCAAACCCGCTGGATTTCACCGGTGCTGTTGCTGTTTCAAACAGCGCGGTGAGTTCACCGTGGATGTCGCACGGTCACGGATACGAGAGCAAATTGACGCGTTGCCAGCAATGCAAATCGGTCACCGAAAGTTGCCCGGCGACCAACAGTTTCGTGCGTGTTGGCGGCTGTCCAGGTCAGTCCTAGGTCGGCAAGCCCTGGAACGGCGGCTCCTCGATGCCGGTGATGCCGACCGCCATGTGCAGCAGCTTGCCGGCCAGCGGCTGCTCGGCCAGTTCGGTATCGGTGAGGCCATAGCTGATGGTGGTGATGAACAGGGTGGCGAGGTCATGACCGCCGAATGCCACGCTGCTGGGCTTCTGCACCGGCAGCATGAGGGTTCGCTCCAGGCGGCCGCACGGCGCGTACCGGGCCACCCGCCAGCCGTCGATCTCGGCGACCCACAGGAAGCCTTCGGCATCCACCGTGCACCCATCGGGGCGGCGGCCCGTGCCGGTGTAGTCGATGAAGACGCGGCGGCCGGTGATGCTGCCGGTGCCCGGGTCGTAGTCATAGGCGTCGATCCGGCCCGGCCGGGAATCGGCGTGATACATCACGCGTCCATTGGGGCTGAACGCGATGCCGTTGGAAACAATCAATCCTTCAACGACGCGCCGGGCTTCCAGCCCGGCGCCCACGCAATAAAGGGCCGCGACCGGTTCCGAGGCGTAGCTGTGCCGGGTGCCGATCCAAAGCCGCCCGGCGCGGTCGCAGGCGCCGTCATTGAAGCTGACGCCGTCGAGGTCGACCCCCTTCACGGGGAGCGGGGTGGACCGGCCCGACGGGAAATCAAACACCCCCAAACCCTTCTTGTAGGCGATCAGAAATTGCCCGTCCGGCAGCAGCGCCAGGCAACTCGGCCGATAGGGCAGGTCGCGGGTCTCGGATGCCACGAACGGCGCGGCAACCCGCACGATCTTGCGCTGCATGGTGTCCAGCCAATACAGCGCCTGCTCCCTAGGCGACCACGTCGGACCCTCTCCCAGCACGGCAGTGAAATCCTCGACGGCCGGCATCTGAGTCTCAGCCACGCGCCGCCTTCCGCCGCCACATCGGATCTGCCGTACTCAAAAATGTGATCAGATTTATGGTGATGGGTTCACCTTCCCGGGCTCTGCGGTGCGCCTGCCGGAGCCGGCGCGCAGCCGGGCGAAAACCTGGCCGGCGATCAGCAGGGCGCAGAGCGACACGAACAGCAGGCTCATCGGACGGTTCACGAAGACGTCCAGGCTGCCGTTGGAGATCACCATGGCGTTGCGGAAATTCTCCTCCATGCGCGGCCCCAGCACGAAGCCGAGCAGGATCGGCGCCGGGTGGAAGCGCAGTTTCAGCAGCAGGTATCCGAAGACGCCGAAGGCCAGCGTCTCCACCACGTCGAACAGGCTGTTCTTGGCGCTGAAGACGCCGACGCAGACGAAGAACAGGGCGCTCGGGTAGAGGAAGCGGTAGGGGATCGCCAGCAGCCGCACCCACATCCCGATCAGCGGCACGTTCAGCACCACCAGGATGATGTTGCCGATCCAGAAGCTGGCGATCAGGCCCCAGAAGATATCCGGGTGCTCGCTGATCAGCAGGGGCCCCGGGGTGATGCCCTGGATCATCAGCGCGCCCAGCAGCAGCGCCATGCCGGAATCGCCGGGGATGCCGATGCTCATGGTCGGGATGAAATCGCCCTGGACCGCGGAATGGGTGGACGCCTCGGGGCTGGCGACGCCGGCGATCATGCCGGTGCCGAATTTCTCCGGCGTCTTGGATATCTTCTTCTCGGCCGCGTACGAGATGAACGAGGCGATGGTCGGCCCGGTGCCCGGCACCATCGCGCACAGGCTGCCGATGATGGTGCCGCGAAGCATCGGAAACGCCGCCTCCCGGACCTCGCTTCGGCTCGGCCACATGTCGCGCAGGCGGATGCGGATGCTGCCCAGATGCAGGGAGGTGACGTTGTTGACGTTCTTCAGGAACTCGGCGATGCCGAACACCCCGAGAGCCAAGGCGATCAGGTTGACCCCGTCGTACAGATCGATGATGCCGAAGGTGAAGCGCGGCACGCCGACATTCATGTCAACCCCGGCGATGCCCAGGATCTGGCCGAACACGGTCATCGCCACGCCCTTCAGCGGCGATCCGCGCGCCAGGGTGGCGCCCGCGAGCAGGCCCAGCAGCATCAGCGAACATATTTCCGACGGGCCGAAATCGAGCGCGAACTTCGCCACCACCGGGGCGAAGAAGGTCATCTCGACGATGCCGAAGGCGGCGCCGACGCAGGCGGCGATGATGGTGATACCGAGGGCCGTGCCGCCCTTGCCCTTGCGGGTCATCGGAAAGCCGTCCAGGCAGGTGACCGCGTGCGGCGGGTGCACCGGCAGGTTGAGCAGGATGGAGCAGATGGCGCCGCCATACTGGGCGCCGTAGAAGATCCCGGCCAGCATCAGGATGGCGGCGACCGGCTTCATGCCGAAGGTCAGCGGCAGCAGGATCGAGATCGCCGACAGCACGCCCAGCCCCGGCAGCACGCCGACGAAATTGCCGACCAGCACGCCGACGAAGCACCACAGCAGGTTGTTCGGCTGCAGCGCCACGCCGAAGCCGTGATACAGGCCCTCAAGCGCCGTTGTCATTGTGAACCCATCGCTTCGGTCACCAAAGGGGCAGGTTGACGTTGAGCAGCCAGCGGAACAGCAGCGCGCCGAACCCGGTCATCACCGCCGCCAGCGCCAGGCTGCCGCGCAGGCTGGCCGAGCGGTCGCCGAGGGCCGCCACGAGCACGCAGGCGAACGTCGCCAGCAACAGGCCGGACAGGCTGTTCAGCACGATGAACAGGGCGACGCCGGCGACGATGCAGAGCCGGCCACGCCATTGCGGCGTGTCAGGCACGTCGTGCAGCGGGTCTGCCACCTCGTCGTTGCTGGCGGTGGCGGCGATCAGGCATCCCATCACCGTCAGCACCACGCCGAGGGCGGCGGGATAGAAGCCGGGCCCCATCTTGCCGAGCGTGCCGATGCTGTAGCGGCTCGCCTCCCAGAGCACGCCGAGGCCGATGGCGACGCAAAGCCCGCCGCCGATGCGATCCCTCCGAAGCGGGCTGGTCATGCCGGCGATCCGCCCGGCCAGGTCTCAGTGGCCCTGCATCTGCGCCAGCAACGGCTTCATGCGGAGTTCGGTCTCCTGCCACAGCTTCGCGAAGCCGGCCGGATCGAGATAATAGGGCGTGACCCCGTAGTTGATCAGCTTCTGCCGGTGCTCCGGGCTGTCGATGACGCGGTGCACGGCCTCGGTCAGGATGGCAACGATCTCCGGCGGCGTGCCCGCCGGTGCCACGATCCCCGGCACCGATGCGGTGACCACGTCGAAGCCCTGCGACTTCATCGTCGGCGCATCCGGCATCGAGGCGTCCGGCTGTTCGGAAGCGACGCCGAGGACGCGGAAGGTGCCGGCCTGCCGGTTGGGCAGCGCATCGCCGGTGCCGCCCGCCAGCGCATCGACATGTCCGCCGAGCAGCGCCGTCACCGAGGGCGCGCCACCGCTGAAATGCACCGACGCGAACTTCACCCCGGTCGCCATCTCCAGCATCAGCACTTCCAGGTGCGGCGTGCCCAGCAGGCCGCTGTCGCTGATCTTGATGCCGCTGGGCGCCTTGCGCGCCGCATCAACCAGGTCCTTCAGGTTTTTGTACGGTCCGTCGCTGCGCACCGCCAGCATCATCGGCGACATGTGGTGCGTCGCGATCGGCTGGAAGCTGAGCCGGTTGTAGATCGCCGCCCGCGCCGGATCGAGATAGTTGGAGACCACCGCGGGCAACACCGCGTAGGCGAGGGTGTAGCCATCCGGCCGCGAGCGCACCAGTTCGGTCATTCCGACCTGCGAGGCGGCGCCGGGGCGGTTGACGATCTGCACCGATGTATGGAGTTCGGGTTCCAGCCCCGCCGCCATGAAGCGGGCAGCGGTGTCGACGCCTCCGCCGGGCGCGTAGGGCACGATGATGGTGATCGGCTTGCCGGCCGGAAACGTCTCGGCCGAGACGGCGCCGGCCGATGCGGCCAGCGCGAACAGCCCGGCCGCCCACGCGACGGCGCGGAATCCGCGAACTGAACAACTCGTCCAATGGTTGCTCGGCATGATCGACCCTTCCTCCGGCATCGGGCCGCTATGCCCGCTTTTATTGGTTTGGCTCGTGTTCGGCGGCGCGACCCGCTCAGCTTAGACGCTTCTCAGTTCCTCGCGCGATACGGTGACGCCGTCGGCGGCGCTGAGGCGGACCACGTTGGCGGTGCCGGCAAGGTCCGGCGATCCCGAGTAGAAGGCCGGCACGCAGCCGTCGCCGACCGCGACCGGACGGTCCCAATGTCCCAGCGCCACGTAGTCGGCCTGCGTTGCGGCCAGATCCTGGTCGCTGATGCGCCAGGCGCGATGGGCGTGCGCCGCCCACTCCTCCGGCGGCACGTAATGTCCGTGCGCCATCACCACCTGCCAGCGCGTGCTGCGCCGGCGCGGAGCGCGCAGCGGGCGCATGTCGTCGAAGCTGCAATGCGCGTGGCCCCAGATCTCCAGGTCATGCTCGGCGAACACCACGGCATCGGGATGGGTGATGCCCAGCACCCGCACATTGGGCAGGCCGACGATGCCGGCGCGGCGATACAGGCAGTTCGCGAGTGCCGGATCATGATTGCCGGGCAACATGACCACCGGGCGCCCGGCCGATGCCAGCAGCTCTGCGGCCTGGTGCAGCACCGGCGTGGAGACGCGGCCGTTGTCGAACGTGTCGCCGGCCAGCAGCACCGCATCCGCCGCCAGCCTCCGCGCCGTCTCCAGCACCATACGCAGCCCCAGCAAGCCGCTGTAGGATCGCTCGATCAGTTCGTCGTCGACATGCAGGTCGGAGCTGTGCACGAGGACGATCGGGCGGGACTTATCGGTCGCGTCTGCCGGCATCTGCGATCGCCACTGCCTCCCGGTCCCAGGATCCCGTGAAGCGATGCCGTGGGGTCATCCAGGTGATAGCCCAAGTGACTTGACATATCAACTAGCATGAATAGTGTTCCTGGACATGTCGGCAACTCGACGCCAGCCCACCCGCGGGAGGCTGCGCTCGGAAAGGGGATGGCCGTGTTCGCCGCACCACCGACCGTTGCCACCGAGATCTTCGCCCGCCTGCCGGAGAAGCACCGCATCCTGCAGCGCGAAAGCGCCTGGACGCTGGCGCGCGGCAGCGGCCCATTGCATTCGTTCCTGGAAGGCCCGGCGTTCGATCGTGCGGGAATGTTCTACTGCGTCGACCTCGCGCATGGCCGCATCTTCCGGGTGTCGCCGGCCGGCGAGTGGGAGGTTTTCGCGGCCTATGAGGGCAAGCCGAACGGCCTGAAGATCCACCGCGACGGCCGCATCTTCGTCGCCGACGGCCAGCACGGGATCCTGGCCTTCGATCCCGCGACCGGCGCGCGGAGCACCGTGCTCGAGGCGTTCGAGGGTGAGCGGCTCGCCGGCCCGAACGACCTGGTGTTCGCGGGCAACGGCGATTTGTATTTCACCGATCCCGGCAGCAGCAGCCTGGCCAACCCGACCGGCCGGGTGTTCCGCATCCGCGCCGGCGGCGAGGTGGAATTGCTGATGCAGGGGCTGGCCTATCCGAACGGCCTGGTGCTGACGCCGCAGCAGGATGTGCTCTACGTGTCGGTGACCCGCGCCCTGCAGGTGCTCCGCTTGCCGCTGCACGCCGGCGCCGACCGCATGTATCGCTGGGGCGTGTTCGTGCAGCTTTCGGGCGGCCTCGCCGGACCCGACGGAATGGCGATGGATGTCGCCGGGAACCTCGCCGTGGCGCATGCCGGCTTCGCCACCGTCTGGCAGTTCGACGCGCTCGGCGAACCGATCGCCCGCCTGCGTTCCTGCGCCGGCATCCGCACCACCAACGTCGCCTATGGCGGCGCGGACTGCAAAACCCTCTACATCACCGAAAGCGAACACGGGGTCATTCTGCGAGCGCAACTCGAGGTGCCCGGCTGCACAATGTATTCCCACCAGCAGGAGCCGTCGCGCCAAACCGCCTGACTACGACTGCGACCACGATAACCAAGAAACCTTGGGCAAGAGATTGGGAAGGAACTTCATGATGCGCAAATTCGGAAATCCGTCTGGTCCGACGCTGTCGCGACGTAGCGCCGCGGCGATGCTCGGGCTCGCTCCCGCGTTCGCCGGACGCGCCCGCGCCGCCGAACCGCCGAAGGACCCCGAGGTCTTCCGCATCGGCGCCCTGCTGGGCCTGACCGACAAGGGCAACTGGAACGCCACCGTCATGCAGCGCGGCATCCTGATGGCGGTGGACGAGATCAATGCGGCCGGCGGCATCGACGGCATCAAGGTGGAAGCGGCCATCGAGGACCACCAGGGCGTGCCGCGGGTCGGCGTCGACGCGATGCAGCGGCTGCGGGCGCGCTACGACATCCAGGCGGTGCTGCTGTCCTATTCAACGGTCGGGCTCGCGGTGGCGCCGATCTGCGAGCAGCAGAAGATCTTCATGCTGGACGGCGGCTCGGTCACCGACGCGCTGGTCGGCAAGTTCAGCTATCTGTTCCACAACCGGTCCGTCGCATCGGTGATGGCGCGCGCGGCACTGACCATCCCGAAGCAGATGAACCTGAAGAAGATGGCGGTGATGGCCGCCTCCACCGATGACGGCCAGAGCCTGCAGCGCGCGGCGGAGGCCGATTGGAAGGCCTATGGCGGCCGGATCGTCGGCGTCGAGACGGCGCTCAGCACGGCCAGCAACATCGACACCCAGATCGCCAAGCTGCGCAACAGCGACGCCGATTTCCTGGCGGTCTGGGAATTCTCGCCGGGTCCGGGGCTGGTGCTGAAGCGGGCCCGCGAATTCGGCATGAAGCAGCCGATCATCGGGGTCGAGTTCACCGCCGAGATCGCCTCTGTCGCCGGCGTCCACGCCAACGGCTACCAGTTCGCCTCCGACTACTTCAACCCGAACGCCGGCGATCCCTGGCCGCAGCGCTTCGCCGACAGCTACCGCAAGAAGTTCGGCGACAACCCCGAGGTCTATGCCGCCAACTACTACGAAGGCATCTATGTGATCGCCGAAGCGATCCGGCGGTCGCGCGCCGACGGCGGCGCCTATTTCACCGGCGAGCGGCTGGCCGAGGCGCTGCGCACAAAGCCCGACGGTGCCCAGCGTCTATGGCGGCAACATGGTGTTCCAGCCTGATGGCACCGGCCTGAAACGGGTCGGCATCTTCACCGTCAATGACGGCAAGGCGGCGTTCGACCATTTCGCCGAGATCGCGGCAAATAGCCTCGCGATGGATCTGTTCGCGCAACTACTGGTCAACGGCCTGGGCAACGGCAGCTATCTACGCGCTGCTCGGCCTGGGCTTCGGCCTGATCTTCGGCACCACCCGCATCGTCCATTTCGCCTATGGACCGGTCTTTGCCTCCAGCGCCTATGCGGTCTGGCTGGCCGGCGCCGCGCTTGGCCTGCCGCTGCTCGCCAGCGTGCTGTTCGCCCCGGCGGCCGCGGCGATCGCCGGGGCGGGCGTCTACTGGCTCGCCTACCGGCCGTTCGAGCGGCGCGGCATGTCGTCGCACAGCATCCTGATCCTGTCGCTCGGCCTGTCCATCGTGCTGGAAAGCGTGCTGACGCTGATCTTCGGCCCGAGCATCCATGCATTCCCCGGCTTCAACGCCGACATCTTCATCGTCGGCCCGGTGTTCATCACCAGCCTGCAGATCGCCGAGACGCTTGCATTGGCCGCCGTCGCCGGGCTGGTTTTGCTGTTCCTGCAGAAGACGCGCTACGGCAAGGCGATCCTGGCGCTGGCCGACAGCCGCGACATGGCCCGCATCGTCGGCATCGACACCGAGCGCGTCTCGTTGATCGTGTTCGCCCTGGGATCGGCGATCTCCGTCGGTGGCCGCGGTGTTCACGCTGCTCAACGAAGGCGCCACGCCCACCATGGGATTCTACCCGGTGTTCATCGCCTTCGTGGTCGCCGTGGTCGGCGGCCTGGGCTCGATCCCGGGCGCCATCGCCGGGGGCTACCTGGTCGGGCTGGTGGAGAGCCTCGGGCTGTGGAAGATCCCGACCGAGTGGCAGAACTCGATCGCCTTCGTGCTGCTGTTCCTGGTCCTGCTGGTGCGGCCGCTGGGATTGTTCGCCGGCTCCAGGCGCTGACGGCATGGATCTCGTCCTGCACGTTGCCGTCATGGTCTGCATCTATGCGATCCTGGCCACCTCGTTCAACCTGCTGATCGGCTTCAGCGGGCTATTCGCATTCGGCCACGCGGTGTTCTACGCGCTCGGCGCCTACGCCACCGCGATCACCGCCATCCGGCTGCACCTGCCGTTTCCGTTGCCGATGCTGATCGGGGTGCTGGTCACCGGCGCCGTCGGCCTCGCGGTGGCGCTGCCGGCGCTGCGGATTTCCGGCATCTACCTGATCATCACCACGCTGTCGCTGCAGGTGATCATGGTCGACGTCATCATCAACTGGACCAGCCTGACCGGCGGCCCCTCCGGCATCTCGGGCATCCCGCCGATCGACCTGTTCGGATGGAAGCTGACCCAGCCTGGAGAATTCCTTCCGGTCGCGGCGATCTCCGCCGGGCTGTGCTTCCTGATCGCCCGGCACATCGGCGGCTCGCCGTTCGGGCGCGCGCTGCGGGCGATGCGCGAGAACGAGAGCGCCGCCACCTCGGTCGGCAAGAACATCTTCTACATGAAGGTGGCCGTGTTCGGCGTCGCCGCGTCGCTGGCCGCCGTGGCCGGCTCGCTGTTCGCCTATTACCTGTCCTATGTCGGCGCCGACAGCTTCCAGGTCAGCGAGACGGTGCTGATCCTGTCCATGGTGGTGGTCGGCGGCACCGGCAACCTTGTGGGCTCGGTGCTGGGCGCCGCGATCCTGGTCCTGCTCCCCGAAGTGCTGGCCTTCGTGCATCTGCCCCAGGGCATCGCCGGGCAGATGCGGCTGCTGATCTATGGCTGCGTGCTCGATTCTGTTCCTGGTGTTCCGCCCGGAGGGATTGTTGCGCGAACCGCGCCGCGCCGGGCGCCGGGAACTCGGCGCCGCCGTGGCGCCACCTGATGAGATCCTGTCGGACCACGCGCCGGCAGGCGTGGTGCTCGAAGGCAGCGGCCTGGAGAAGCGGTTCGGCGGCATCACCGCCATCAGCGGCCTCGACATCCGCCTCGAAAGCGGCCGCATCACCGGCCTCGTCGGGCCGAACGGCGCCGGCAAGACCACCGCGTTCAACCTGCTGACCGGGTTCCTCAAGGCCGACGCCGGCGAAATCCGCTACAAGGGGCAACTGCTGCGCAACCTGCGGCCGCACGAACTGGTCGCGGCCGGCATCGCCCGCTCGTTCCAGGACCTGCGGCTGTTCACCGGCATGTCGGTGCTGGAGAACGTGCTGGTCGCCCTGCCGCGCCAGCGCGGCGACCGGCTGCTGCCGCTGTTCCTGCAGCCGCTGGCGATCCGCCGCGAGGACGACGAGAACGCCCGCAAGGCGATGGCGGTACTGGCCTTCATCGGCCTCGGCGACCGCGCCTTCGACCTCGCCGAGGACCTGTCCTACGCGGAGGAAAAGCTGCTGGTGGTGGCCCGCCTGATCGCCACCGAGGCGGAGGTGCTGCTGTTCGACGAACCGCTCTCGGGCCTCGATGCCGCAGCGATGGACAAGATCATCGGCCTGCTGCGGCGCCTCGCATCGGGGCGCAAGACCATCTGCATCATCGAGCACAATCTGGAGGCGATCCGCAGCGCCTGCGACCACCTGGTCTATCTCGACGAGGGCCGCGCGCTGGCGCAGGGCGACCCCGAGACCCTGATGCGCGATCCCGAACTGGTCCGGCGGTATTTCCAGTGACCGCGATCCTGTCCACCTCCGGCCTGGTGGCCGGCTACGGCAAGAAGACGGTGGTCCGCGCCGTCGACCTCGAATTGCAGACCGGCGAGATCGTCGTCGTGCTCGGACATAACGGGGCAGGGAAGACCACCCTGCTGCAGCACCATCTTCGGGCTGATCAAGGCGAGTGCGGGCCGGGTCCATTTCGACGGCCGCGACATCACCGGCCGCAGCCCGTCCGCCAACATCGCCGACGGGTTGGCGCTGGTGCCCCAGGGCCACGGCATCTTCCGCAGCCTCACCGTGCAGCAGAACCTGGAACTGGGCGGCTTCTCGATCACCGTTCCGGCCTTGATGGCAGCAGCGGCTGGAGCGGGTGTTCGGCCTGTTCCCGATCCTGCGCGAGCGGCGCCGCCAGGTCGGCGGCACCCTGTCGGGCGGGCAGCAGCAGATGCTGGCGATCGGCATGGCGCTGATGTCGGAACCGCGGGTGCTGATCCTCGACGAGCCGTCGATCGGCCTGGCGCCGCTGCTGGTGGAGCGGGTGATGGCCAGCATCCGCGAAATCAACGCGAGCTACGGCACCAGCGATCCTGCTGGTCGAGCAGAACCTGAAGCATGGCCTGGCGATCGCCCAGCGCGCCGTGGTGCTAAACCGCGGCGCCAAGCTGTTCGACGGCGACCCCGCCGAGTTGCGCGACGAGGCGAAGCTGGTCGAACTGTTCTGACGCGAGCGAAAGGGAGCACCCCGATGACGGACATCCTGCAGGGCATACGGGTGGTGGAGGTCGGCCAGATGCTGGCCGGTCCCTATGCCGGCGCCATCTTCGCCGATCTCGGCGCCGAGGTGGTGAAGGTGGAACGCGTCGAGGGCGGCGACGATGCCCGCCACATGGGCGCCGCGTTCCGCCACAACGATGCGCTGACCTTCCACATCTACAACCGCGGCAAGAAATCCGCCGCCATCGACCTCAACACCACAGCCGGCCGCGCCGCGTTCGAGGCCCTGGTCGCGACCGCCGACATCATGCTGCACAACCTGCGGCCGGGGGTGCCGGCGAAGCTCGGCATCGATGGCCCCGGCGTCTGCGCGCGCCACCCGCGGTTGATCTACTGCGAGATCTCGGCCTTCGGGCATACCGGCCCGATGGCCATGCGGCCGGGCTTCGAGCCGCTGATCCAGGCCTATAGCGGCCTCTGCGCCATCAACGGCGGACCGGACGACCCACCGATGCGCGCCGGCCCGTCGCTGTGCGACCAGGGCACCGGCATGTGGGCCGTGCTCGGGGCGCTGGCGATGCTGCAGAAGCGGCAACGCACGGGGCAAGGCGGCATCGTCAGCGCCTCCCTGCTGGAGACGGCGTTGATGTGGTGCGGCCAGAAGGTCGACAGCCTGGTCAACACCGGGACGCTGCCGGAACGCCACCGCTCCGGCCATCCGGGCCTCGCACCCTACGAGGCGTTCGAGGCGGCGGACGGGCCGTTCATGATCTGCGCCGGCAACGACCGCCTGTTCGCCAAGCTGGCCGATGTGCTGGACCGGCGGCAATGGATCACCGATCCGCGCTACGCCGACAATCGGGCGCGCCTGCTGAACAAGCCGGCGCTGCTTGCGGAGATGGCCGTCATTCTCGCCACCGCCCCACGGGCCCATTGGATCGAGCGCCTGGAAGCCGCGGGCGTGCCGGCCGCCCAGATCCACAGTGTCGCCGAGGCCCTGGCGCAACCCCAGGTGCAGGCCCTTGGGATGCGGATGGAGATTCCCGGAGAGGATTATACGTTGAGCGGCATGCCCATCAGCTTCGACGGGGTCCGCCCCCGGATCGCCCACGGCGCCCCGCGGCTCGGGCAGGACAATGCGGGCCTCGGGATCGCCAAAGGGAGCCTGGCCGCCGAATAACCGTGGCGATGGTTGCTGATCCGGCGGCTGCACGTGTTATGCACAGGGCGGCCTGTGCATGTGCCGCCTTTTGCCGGAGAACGATGCGTGCCCGATACGCCGAAGCATCCGCGCAGGAAGTCGATCAACTTCCTTCTGCACACCCTGTCCAGCTCGCTGTTCAAGGGAGCGATGCAGTATTACGTCGCGCATTTCGGCGTCGGCCTGCCGGAGATGCGCATCCTCAGCAACCTCAATCGGGAGGGGCCGCTGGCGGCGCACCAGATCGTCGTGCTCACCGCCATGGACAAGGCATTGGTCAGCCGCGTGCTGGCCACCCTCGCCAGGCGCAGCTATATCGCCGCGTCCGCCCCCGAAACGGATTCGCGCCGCCGGGTCTGGGAGCTGACGGCCGAGGGCCAGGAACTGGTCGGCCGGCTGCGCCCGGTCTGGCGCCGCCGCGAGGCGATCATCCAGGCGGGCCTGACCGAGGCCGAGCGCCGCCTCGTCGCCGACTGCCTGGACCGCTTGCTCGCGGCTTCCGAGGCCCTGCGCGCCGAGGAGGCGGAGACGCTGAAACGGAGCCGCAAACCCGGCAAGGCGGCCGTGCGGAAGCCGGTTCGCCCCAGCCAGGCCGGGCAGCGCAGCCTCACCTGATCCGGCCGCCGATCACCCGATCAGCAGCAGCCCGTCCACCGCCGCCGTGGCTGTGTCGCTCAGCTTCAGCGGATTCACCTCCAAGGTGAATTGCGGCCACGGCGCGGACGCCGCCAGTTGCGAGAAATCGGCGATGAAGGCGGCCGCGGCGGCCTGTTGCGTGGCGGAGAGATAGCCGGGCAGGCGCCGCAGCGTGTGCATCCGCCCCAGCAGGTCGGCCGCTCCGTCGGCACCGATCGGGGCGCGGCCGAACACCACGTCGTCGATCAGCTCGGTGGCGCCGCCGCCGATGCCGCAGCCGACCATGATGCCGAAATCCCGATCGCGGAACGCCGTCACCAGCAACTCGCGATTGCCGTCGAACATGTGCTGCACCCAGCATCCGTCCAGCGTCACCCCCAGCGCCGCGGCGCGCGCCGTGAATTCGGCGAAGACGCTCGCCACCGCCTCGGCGGAGCTGACATCCAGAGCCAGCAGGCCGGCCGCCGCCCGATGCGTGACGGCCGCGGAAATCCCCTTGATCGCCACCGGGAAGCCGACTTCCAGGGCCGCGGCGACGGCCGCCTCCGCGCTGGCCGTGATCCGTCCCTTCGCCACCGGAAGCCCGGCCGCTTCAAGGATGCCGGCGACGACGTTCTCGGACACCACCTGGCTCGCGGCTACGTCCAGCACGTGGTCGCCCCAGGCGAACGCCTGTTCCGCCGGCGCCAGCTTGCCGATGCGGTGCCGCATGTCGGCGGCATACCGGGCGAGGTGGCCGGCGGCGCGGATCATCCGGGCGTTCTCGTTGAAGGCAACGATGCCCAGCGCGGCGAGCGCCGCCACGATCCCCGCCGGCGGCGACTGCCACGCGACCCCCAGCGGCTTGTCGGTGCCGCGGCGCAGATCGTCGAGCATCTCGACCAGCAACGGCGCCAGCGCCCCGAATCCGGCGGCGAGAAACAGATACATGTCGGTGTCCGGCGCCTCGGCCAGGACCCGCAACACCTTGGGGAAATCGGCCCGCAGCTTGAGGTTGGTCATCGAGCCCGGGGTGAAATCCACTGGATTGAGCGAAGACCCGAGCGGCGTGAATATAGGCGCCAGCCGCTGCCGGGTCGCTTCGTCCAGCGGCGGCACCGCCAGCCCGGCCTGCACGCACTGGTCGGTGCCGAGCACGCCCCCACCGCCGCCGAACGAGCTGAGCAGGACGCGGTTTCCGCCTGGCAGCTGGCCCGGGCGCAGGCTTGCCAGCTGCAGGCAGACATCCACCAGTTCCTCGGTGGAATGGACCCGGATCGCCGCCATTTCGCGAAATATCGCGTCGAAGGTGCGATCGACCCCGGCGAGCCGCCCGGTATGGGCCAGCGCCGCCCGGACCGCGGGCTCGCTGGCGCCGCCCTTGAGGACGACCACCGGCTTGCCGCGGCGCCGGGCTTCGGCCAGGGCCGCAACGAAGCCTTCGGCGTCGGACAGTCCCTCGGTATAGACGGCGATCACCCGGGTGCCCTCGTCTTCCACCAGGGCCTGGATGAAGTCGGCGATGGTCAGGGTCGCCTCGTTGCCGCAGCTGACGGTGACGCGAAAACCGAAGCCCAGTTCCTGGGCGCGGGCATGGGCCGTCACCGCGATGCCGCCGCTCTGGCTGACCATCGAGACCACGCCGGGAGTGAAGTGGTCCAGTTCGGTCATCAGCGAACTGAATGACGCGGTCATGCCGAGGGAGGTGTTGATCACCCCGATGCAGTTGGGGCCGCACAGCTTGATGTCGCTGCCACGGCAGGCGGCCTCCAGCAGGCACTGCCGCGCGGCGCCCTCGGCACCGGCCTCGGCGAAACCGCCGGCCCACACGACCGCCGCAGGAACCCGGGCGGCGACGCATTGCCCGACGACCCCGATCGCCGCATCGGCCGGCACGGCGACGATGGCCAGGTCCGGAATGCCCGGAAGCTCGTCCAGGCTGCCGAAGCAGGGCAGGCCGGCGACCGGATTGCGTGCGGTGTTGACCGGCCATACCTGGCCGCCGAAGCCGAACTTCCGCAGAAACCCGACCGCGAGGCCGCCGAGATTGCCCTCGCGCTCGGATGCCCCGATCACCGCGATCGAGCGCGGCGCCAGCAGCGGTGACAATGCGCCGAAGGGTGCCGGCGCGGCGCCTGTCATCTGGTTGCCCCCTGCTTCAGCGGACCTTCCAGTTGGGCTTGCGCTTCTCGCGGAATGCCTTGGGGCCCTCGGCGCCGTCCTCGCTCTCCGCGGTCTCCTGATCCAGGTGACGGGCATAGGCCGTCAGGGAGTCGGGGAACGCCGAACTCAGCCGGTACAGCCGGACCGCCGCCTGGGTGGCCAGCGGCGAGCCCATGCAGATCATCTCGGCCATCTGCTCGGCGGCGGCGATCAGCTCGGATTTCGGCACCACCTTGTTGACGATGTTGCGCTGCAGGCATTCCTCGGCGTTCAGCCGGCCGTTGCACAGCGTCAGGTAGGCCGCGGCCGTGCGCGGCAATTCGGCATACATCCGATGCGGCGCGCCGAGCCGGCCGATGAGCGTGTGGGTGTCGCCGATCCAGGCGCCCTCGGCCATGATCCGCAACTGGCATTGCAGCGCCAGCGACAGCCCGACGCCGACCGCCAGGCCGTTCATCGCGGCAATCAGCGGCTTGTCCAGGTTGGCGTCCTTCGGCTGGCCGCCGCCGCCCCAGTGGAACAGCGGATTGTTGGGGTCCTCATGCGGCGTACGCTTGCCCTGGCGCTGGTATTCCGCGAGGAACTTCACGTCCCGCCCGGCGCAGAACGCATCGCCGGTGCCGGAGACGATGCCAACATAGATGTTCGGGTCGATCCCGATATCCCGCCAGCAGGCGCGCAGCTCGGCATAGGCGTAGCTGTGCAGGGCGTTGCGCACCTCCGGCCGGTTGATCGTGACGTAGGCGACGTGGCCTTTCTTCTCATAGATCACGTGCTGCAGGCCGGTCGGCATCGATGCGGGGTCATACGGCGATTCGTACTTCGGCATGGTCTGCTCCGTGTTCTTGGGGGCGCTGGATGGCGTCGTTGGTGCGCCGGCCCGTGCTTCCCGGTGTCTCCCGCCGAGGGACGGCACCCGGCCCGCGGTTGCGGCGCTTTCGGCGCCGGTTGGTGCCACGCTATGTTGATACGTCAACCAAGTCAAACGTGGCCGCCGCCTTCCTGAATTGCGGCGGCGGGAAACCAGCGGCATGCCGATCGCCTTAAGCTGTGACTTGGCGACGCGGGGGATGCCCGATACACGCCGCCAGGCGACGAGAACCCCGCCGCGAGGACACGCATGGCGTCTGGCCAGCCGATCGAGGTCGAACTGAAGCTGCTGTTGCCGGCCGGTGCGCGGGCGGCGCTGGAGCGCCATCCCGCATTATGCCCGCCGCGCGCCAGCGCCCCGCAAACTCGCGACGAGACCACGGTCTACTTCGACACGCCTGAACTGGCTCTGAACGCCAGGAGCCTCACCTTGCGGGTGCGCCGCCGCGGCGCCGAGCGCATCCAGACCCTGAAATCCGCCCATGACGGCGCCGGGGTGGCGTCCTCGCGCGGCGAGTGGGAATGGTCCGTAGCACAGGACAGCCCGGACCTCGCCTGCCTGGCCGACACCCCCTACGGGTCGGAGATCGCCGCCATCGCGGCCGACCTGCAGCCGGTATTCTCGACCGAGGTCAGCCGCACCATCCGCACCCTCGACCTCGGCGGCGGCTCGGTCGCCGAGGCTGCCATGGACGAGGGCAGGGTGGTCGCCGGGGAGGCGATGCAGGACATCCGCGAATTGGAGCTCGAACTGAAGCAGGGCAGCCCCGGGCCGCTCTACCGCCTGGCACTGGAGCTGCACCGCGACGTAGCCTTCACCATCGGCACCGAATCCAAGTCGCAGCGCGGGGTCCGGTTGCTGACCGCCCGCGTTCCCAAGGCGAAACCCGGGCGCGAACCGGCGCTGGACGGCGACGCCCCCGCCAGCGAAGCGATCCGGCGCATCATCGGCGCGGAACTCAGCCATTTCCTCGCCAGCCAGCCCGCCGCCGCCGCCGGCGACGTGGAAGGCGTGCACCAGATGCGGGTCGGCATCCGCCGCCTCCGCAGCGCGCTGGCGCTGTTCGAGAAGTTCCTGGAACCCCATGCCACCCGGCAATTCGAGGCGGAGCTGCGCCGCCTCGGCCAGGTGTTCGGCGCCGCCCGCGACTGGGATGTTTTCTGCACCGAAATCCTCCCCGCCGCCGGCGAGGAGCCCGGCGCCAAGGGTTGGACGGACCTGCTGCGACCGCCGGCGGAAACCGCACGGGCCAGCGCGCACCTGGCTTTGAGCGAGGAATTTGCCAGACCCAACATCACCGCCCTGGTGCTCGGCATGGCGGCCTGGGTTGAGCCGGACGACGACGGCGCCACCCTGCTGGGCGGCGCGGCGCTTCACCGCCCCCTGCGCAAGCTGGCGCCAGACTTGCTCGACCGCATGGCCCGGCGGGTCGCCCGGCGCGGCGTCCACCCGACCCGGCGGTCGGCGACGGAACTGCACGACCTCCGCAAAGCCTTGAAGAAACTACGCTACAGCACCGATTTTGTGGCATCGCTGTATCCAGGAAAATCGTCCCGCCGCTACCACAAGGCGGTCGGCAAGCTGCAGAAGCTGCTCGGTGCCGGCAATGACGCCGTGATGGCGACGATGCTGGCCGAGCGCCTGTCCGCGGATGCCCACATCGACCTCACGCCGGCCGCCGGAGCGCTGGCGATATGGGGCAGGAAACGGCACGCAAAGGCCCTGCGCAAATTGCCCGCGGCCTGGGACGGGTTCCGGGAGGCAACTCCCTTCTGGCGGTGAAGGCGCGCTGAACCAGCCGCGGCGCGATTGGCGACGGCAGGGTGGTCGGCTAATACGGGACCGAATCGCGTTCGCACCGGGCCTCTCCGCCTGGCGGGCCATCGGAGAACTGCCGTGAGTGCCGCATCGCGCCTGAACCGCTTCGCCGAGCTTCTGACCCATGCGCGTGACCGGCTCGGCCTCGACCTCGGTTTCGTACTCTGGGACGGCTCGACCATTCCGGAAGGACTCCCCGGCGATGCCCTGGCGATCGCCGTGGCCGACGAAGGGGCCATCGCGGCACTCGTGCGCCGCCCCAACATCGATACCCTGGCCAATCTTTGGGTCTCCGGCCGTGTCGACATCCGCGGCGGCACGATCTTCGACCTGGTCGCACGCCGGCCGCAGACCCGCTCGCGGGCAATGCTGAAAAGCCTGGACAAAGGCCTGTTGCTTCGAACGCTGGCACGGTTCCTCGCCGTTCCGCGCGGCACTCCATGGCCGTTGGAAGGCATCCGCGGCGACCGGGCGCTCGCCGACGGCAGCGAAGGCGCCAACCGCACCAACGTGCAGTATCACTACGACGCATCGAACAGCTTCTACGCGCTCTTTCTCGATCCCTCGATGGTCTACACCTGCGCCTACTTCACTGCCTGGGACAACGACCTGGCGACGGCGCAGCACGACAAGCTGGACATGATCTGCCGCAAGCTGCGGCTCCGCTCGGACGAGACATTCCTCGACATCGGCTGCGGCTGGGGCGCGCTGCTGTGCCATGCGGCACAGCATTACGGGGTGCGCGGCTGCGGCGTGACGCTGTCGCAGGAACAGTTCGACTACGCCACCGCCCGCATCGCCAAGGCCGGGCTGTCAGACCGCGTGCGGCTGGAGATGCGGGACTACGCGCTGATGGAGGGCCAGTTCGACAAGATCGCCTCGATCGGCATGTTCGAACAGGTCGGGCTGGCCAATCACGCAACGTATTTCCGGACCGTCAACCGGCTGCTGAACCCCGGCGGCCTCTATTTGCACCATTCCATCGCCCGCCCGGCCAAGCGGGACGACCGGACCTTCCGCCGCCGGCCGAAGGAATACGCGGCCCTGGTCCGCTACATCTTTCCAGGCGGCGAGCTCGATCATGTCGGCATGTCGCTGGCGAATCTTCAACGCCACGGCTTCGAGGTCCACGACGTCGAAGCCTGGCGCGAGCATTACGCCCGCACCTGCCGGATGTGGCACGACCGGCTGATGGCGCGCTACGACGAGGCCGTGCGGGAAGTCGGCAGCGTCAAGACCAGGCTATGGCTGGCCTATCTTGCCGGATGCTCGCTGGCGTTCCAGCGCAACACGGTGGGCATCTACCAAACTCTCGCCTCGAAGCGGGTGCGCGGCGCATCCGGCGTGCCGCCGACGAGGGCCGATCTTTACAACTGAGTGACACGTTCGACCGAAACGACCGGGCGACATGGGGCCGCGTCGCATCGTCACGGCTTCGCGCTTGCGGAACATCCGCGCGGATAGCACGATCGGTCCTGTTGCCCTCGAAATCATTCACGAAAGTCGCGCAGGAGCGAGCACCGCCATGAAGATTGCCGATGTCCGCGCCAATGCCTTCGCCATGCCGCTGAACGATCCCGCCTACCCGCGCGGGCCGTACAAGTTCTACAATCGCGAATTCGTCGTCATCACCTACCGCACCGATCCCGAGCGCGCTGCGCGCCGTGGTGCCCGAGCCGCTGGAGGTGATCGGCGACACGGTGCCTACGAGTTCATCCGCATGCCCGATTCGCACCGGCTTCGGCGATTATACCGAGACCGGCCAGGTGATTCCGGTGCGCTTCACCGGCAAGGACGGCGCGGTGCAGGAAGGCGGCTACGTCCACGCCATGTATCTCGACGACAACTCGCCGATCGCCGGCGGCCGCGAGATCTGGGGCTTCCCCAAGAAGCTCGCCACGCCCGAAGATCTGCCACGAGAACGAGACGCTGGTCTGCACGCTGCATTACGGCTCGGTGCTCTGCGTCAACGCGCACGATGGGCTACAAGCATCGCGAGATCGATCCGGCGCCGATCCTGAAGTCGCTGGCGCGGCCCAACTTCATGATCAAGATCATCCCGCACGTCGACTGCACGCCGCGCATCTGCGAGCTGGTGCGCTACTACATGCGAGGATGTGACCCTGAAGGGCGCCTGGTCGCGGCCCGGCGGCGCTGCAGCTGTTCGACCATGCGCTGTGCGACGTGGCCCGGCTGCCGGTGCGCGAGGTGGTGTCGGCCACCCACTACGTCACCGACCTGACGCTCGGCCTGGGCGAGGTCGTCTTCGATTATCTGCGAAAACGCTGAACCGTCGCCCGATGCCGAAAGGACGTTCGCAATTTCGAAGGAACCACCGATGGCACGTTTCGACGGACAGAGTCGGCCATCATCACCGGCGCCGCCAGCGGCATCGGCAAGGAAATCGCGCTGCGCTTCGCGGCCGAAGGCGGCATCCCGGTGATCGCCGACCTCAACCTCGACGCCGCCGAGCGCCACCGCGACCGAGATCAAGGCCAAGGGCAGCCGACGCCTTCGCCGTCGCCATGAACGTGGTCGACGAGGACGCGGTCGAACAAGGGCGTCGCCGACGTCATGGCCAAATACGGCCGCATCGACATGCTGGTCAGCAACGCCGGCATCCAGATCGTCAAGCCGATCGTCGACTTCCCCTTCGCCGACTGGAAGAAGCTGCTGGCGATCCATCTCGACGGCGCGTTCCTCACCACCAAGGCGTGCCTGAAGCACATGTACGCCGCCAAGTACGGCCGCGTCATCTACATGGGCTCGGTGCACTCGAAGGAGGCCTCGAAGCTGAAGGCGCCCTATGTCACCGCCAAGCACGGGCTGATCGGCCTGGCCAAGGTGTTGGCCAAGGAAGGCGCCGAGTACAACGTCCGCGCCAACGTCGTCTGCCCCGGCTTCGTCCGCACGCCGCTGGTCGACAAGCAGATCCCGGAGCAGGCGAAGGAACTCGGCATCTCCGAGGAGCAGGTGATCAAGACCGTCATGCTGAAGGACACCGTCGACGGCGAGTTCACCACCGTCGACGACGTCGCCGATGCCGTGCTGTTCTTCGCCGCCGCCCGCAACAATGCGCTGACCGGCCAGTCGATGGTCGTGAGCCATGGCTGGTTCATGCAATAGAAGCGCTGCTGCCACGGGTTTGTGATCAGGGCCGGAATTCGCGTATCGATCGCAAGCACGAATCTGTGAGATCGCCGGCCAAGGCATCGAAAATGCGGGACGATGCTTTATGCCACCCCTGAACGCCGATTACCGCCTGACCGGGCGGCCTGATCGGCGTGACGAGGGCATTGGGAAGGCTTGATGGATCTCAGCACTGGGCTGCCTGGATCGGGTTGGCAAAACAGCCCGGTCGCGCGTGTCATCGCCTTCTACCTGCCCCAGTTCCATCCCATCCGGGAGAATGACGCGTGGTGGGGGCCGGGCTTCACCGAATGGACCAACGTCGCCAAGGCCAGGCCGTTGTTCCGCGGCCATCTGCAGCCGAAGCTCCCAGCCGATCTGGGCTTTTATGACCTGAGGGTGCCGGAAACCCGACAGGCGCAGGCAGACCTCGCCCGGGATTGCGGCATCGAGGGGTTCTGCTACTGGCATTACTGGTTCGGCAACGGCCGCCGGATCCTCGAGCGGCCGTTCCAGGAAGTCCTGGAGAGCGGCCAGCCCGATTTTCCGTTCTGCCTGGCGTGGGCCAACCAATCCTGGACCGGCATCTGGCACGGCAACCCCAGAAGCGTCCTCGTCGAGCAGACCTATCCCGGCCGCGACGACGAGGCCGCGCATTTCCGCTGGGCGCTGGCCGCCTTCAGGGACCCGCGCTACATGCGCGTCGACGGCAAGCCGATCTTCGTGATCTTCGCCCCGCACGACCTGCCGCAACCGGCCGGGTTCATCGCCCATTGGCGTGAACTGGCGCAGCAGGCAGGATTGCCGGGGCTGTATTTCGTTGCCATCACCAACCGCTACCGGTCCGGCATCGAGCGGTACGGAACGGCATTGCTGGCACCGTTCGACGCGGTGACGCCGCTGGTCCCGCAGGAGTACCTGGAGGACCTGCCGAAAAGCTTCGTGGCTCGGGCGATGCGCCGGCTCCGCGCGAGAAATTTCGGCCGCCGCTTCGCGGCCGCTACGAATCAGAGGCTGGCCCATCCTGCCCGCTATTCATTCGCGTCGGTGGTCGAACATGCCCTGAACGATCTCCCTGCCGATGGCAGGCATCTCCCGTGCGTGCTGCCTGGCTGGGACAACACACCCCGCTCGAACACCCGCGGCGTGGTGTTCGAGGGCGGCACGCCGGAGTTGTTCGCGCAGTATCTGCGAAAGGCCGTCGCCAAGGTGGACACGCATCCGGCGCAGCAGAAGATCGTCTTCCTGAAGGCGTGGAACGAGTGGGCGGAAGGCAATTATATCGAGCCCGACGCCATGTCCGGCCACGCCTTCCTCGATGCGGTTCGCGCGGTGCTGCTTCCTGAAGCAGCCGCAGCGGCGCCACAGGACGCGAAAGCAGGTGCCCATCGATGAGCGCAGCTTCCACGCCGATTGTCGCGGTCGTCAGCCACGTACTGAATGCACCGGTCCGCAGGATGTTCGAGCGTGTCGTTGGCGAGGCTCCCCGCGATCATGCCGTCAGGTTCATCCTCAGCGCCGATGATCCACACGCCGACCTCGCGGGGCTCGACGAGGAGGGGGTGGACCGGATCAGCCGGTCCGACCTGATGGCGCTGGGATATCCGGAAAAATGCCAGGAAGCCGACTGGGACATGGCCGGCAACCTGGACCTGGTATTCCTCGAATTCGCCCGGCGGCATCCGCAGTTCAGCCATTACTGGTTCCTGGAATACGACGTCCATTGGGAAGGCGTCTGGAGCGTGTTCTTCGAGCACTTCCGCAACAGCCCCTCGGACGTTCTGGCCGCCACGATGCAGCAGATCGATGAAGTCCCGCACAAGGAAAACAGCCCGCCCTACCCACGCCAGGTTATCCCGCCGGGCATGACGTGGGAGCGGAAGAACGTGATCAAGGGATTCCTGCCTGCCTGCCGATTGAGCCGCCGGGCGCTCGACGCGCTCGCCACGGCATACCGGGCGGGCCTCGGGGGCCACTACGAGATCAACGTCCCGAGCGTGCCGGCGCAGCAAGGCATGCCGGTCGAGGATTTCGGCGGGCGCGGCCGCTACGTGCGGCCGGAGAACCGCGACCGTTTCTACTTTGCGAGAGGCGACACCTATTCGCATTCGCCCGGCTCGTTCGTGTTCCGCCCGCCGCAGCGGGTGCTGCCGAAACGCAACACCTTGTGGCACCCGGTGAAGCCCAGCGGCGTGCCGGCTTGGCACCCGCTGCGGATGGAGGGGGGCCTGCTCAAGACCGTGATCGAGCGGGCCAAGCCGACCTTGTGGGATCTCGTGAACCGCCTGTGGTTCGCCACCCGCTGGCGGCCCTTGCGAGACCCCGGGGACAATGCCGCGTCGTGACCATTCGGCATTTGTAAACGACAGCACCAGCATCGTGGGTCCGGCTGAGCATTGGATGGAATGAATGAGGATTGCCGTCTGGCACAATCTCCCGAGCGGCGGTGGGAAGCGCGCGCTCTACGACCATGTACGCGGCCTGGCCGCCCGCGGGCACGATGTCGAGGTCTGGTGCCCGCCGACCGCCAGCCGGACCTTCCTGCCGCTCGACACCCTGGTCCGCGAGCACGTGGTGGACATGCAATGGCCGCTGCGGGAACGGCGGAGCGACCGGTGGCAGATCACGCTCCACGCCGAGCGCTCGATCGCCGCGATGGACGCGCATTGCCGAAGCTGCGCGGATGAAATCGGTCGTGGTGGCTTCGACGTCCTGTTCGCCAACAGCTGCCAGTTCTTCAGGACGACATCGATCGGCCGGTTCGCGACTATCCCCTCCGTCCTCTATCTGCAGGAACCCTACCGGTGGCTTTATGAAGCCCTGCCGCGGCTGTGCTGGCTGGCGCCACCGCGGCGGCCCGGCCCGCTGCGGCTGGCCACGGCGCGGGCGGCGTTCACCGATCTGCGGGCCAATCGGAACCTGCGGCTGCAGGCGAGGGAAGAGGTCGACAATGCCGCGGCGTTCGACCGGATCCTGGTCAATTCCTATTTCAGCAGGGAAAGCGTGCTGCGCGCCTATGGCCAGGATTTGGACGTCTGCTACCTAGGGATCGACCTCGCGCATTTCGCGCTCTCGGAGCGCCCCAGGACCGACCATGTCATCGGCCTCGGTGCGATCACCTACGAAAAGAACGTCGGGCTGTGCATCGAGGCAATCGGCGCAATCCCCGAGCCACGTCCGAAACTGATCTGGATCGGCAATGTCGCAGTTCCCGGCTATCTCGATGCCATGCGCGCGTTGGCGAAGTCGCTGCATGTGGAGTTCGACCCCAGGGTCGGCGTCACCGATGCCGAGGTGCTGGACGTCATGGGCACCGCCATCGCCATGGTCTACGCGCCGCGCCTCGAGCCGTTCGGCCTGGCGCCGCTGGAGGCGAATGCCTGCGGCGTTCCGGTCGTGGCGGTCGCCGAAGGCGGGGTGCGGGAGACCGTGGTCGACGGCGTGACCGGATTGCTCGTCGCGCACGACCCCTCCGAGATGGCCAGTGCCATCGGGCGCATCCGCAACGATCCCGCACTGGGCCGCCAGCTCGGCAGCAATGGCCGGCGGGCGGTGGAGGCGAAATGGAGTTTCGACGCGGCCGTCGACCGGCTTGAACAACGCCTGCAACGCCACGCCCTGCAGCGCTAGAAAACGCGCCTTCCGGACCCCTCGTCGCTGCCCTGGTGAAGGGCAATCCCCTGCGGCTATGTTCGCCCGGGCGTTCGGTCTATCAAAGCCGGACCGAATGGCGGCAACAGCCAGATAACGATTTGAGGATGCGCATGGACGAGGGAACGCGAAGCGGTCAACGCCTTGGCCGCCGCCGGCTGGTGGTGACGGGCGCCGCAGCCGGGGCGCTGCTGGCATCGGGCGCCGCATCGGCTGCGACCCCTCCGACGATGCTGGTCATCGGAACCGACCTGTCGCGCCATGCCGTCGCTCGATCCGGCCGCGATCAACGCGCGCACGCCGTCGGAGGTGGTCTCCAACCTCTACGACAACCTGGTGCAACTGGCGCCGAACGACATGGTGACTCTGCGCCCGATGCTGGCCCGGCAATGGAAGGTCTCGTCCGACAGCCGCAGCCTCACCTTCAACCTGCGTCAGGATGCCACCTTCGCGAGGGGCGCGCCGGTCACCGCCGAAGACGCCGCCTGGTCCATCCAGCGGGTCATCAGGATGGGGCAGGTCGGCGTCCACGGATATCGCGCTGTGGGGCTTCACGCCCGACAACGTGGCGAAGCTGGTGCGCGCGACCGATACGCCATACCCTGGCCATCGACCTGCCCGAGCACGTGAGCACCGACCTGGTGCTGTATTCGCTGGCCAGTTCCTCGCTCGGCATCATCGACCGCAAGGTGGCGCTCGCCCATGAGAAGGACGGCGACCTTGCCCGCAACTGGCTGAAGGCGAATTCCGCCGGCAGCGGTCCCTTCACGCTGACGCAGTGGCGACCGAACGACATCCTGATCTGCGAGGCCCGGCGCGGCCACTGGGACGGCGAGCCGGCGATGCGGCGGGTCATCATGCGCCATGTCCCGGAATCCGGCAGCCTGCGCCTGCAACTGCAGGCCGGCGATGTCGATGTCGGCCAGTATCTCGCCAACGCCGATCTGGAGGCGCTGAGCAAGCGACAGATGACGATCGATCCCACCCCAGGCTTCGGCTTCTACTACATCGCGCTGAACATGAAGGACCCCGACCTGCGCAAGCCGCTCGTCCGGCAGGCCTTCCAGCACGTGCTGGACTGGAAAGCGCTGGCCCAGACGACGATGCGCTTCACGGGATTTCCGTGGCAGTCGATCATCCCGAAAGGCATGCCGGGCGCGCCCGCCGATGCCGTCTCGGGCTATACCTTCGATCCCGACCTGGCGAGGAAGTTGCTGGCGGAGGCCGGCTATCCAAACGGGCTGAAGAAGAAACTGTTTCCCTCCGGCGCGTCGCTGCTGCAAAGCACCGAGGCGGTACAGGCCAGCGCGCGGCTCGCCGGCATCGAGCTCGAACTGGTGCCGGGCGAGCACACGCCCGATTTCCGCGCCCGCAATTTCGAGGTGCTGATGGGCAACTCCGGCGCGCGGCTGCCGGACCCGTTCGCGACCTGCGTGCAATACGCCTACAACCCGGACAACCGCGACGAGGCGCAACTCGCCAGCTACTACCTGTGGCGCACCAGCCTCGAGGCGCCGGAGCTGACCGCGATGGTCAACGACGCCAAGCGCGAAACCGATCCGGCGCGCCGCGCCGCCGCGTTCGCCAAGATCGACCAGGGGTTCCACGACCTGTCCCCGTCGTTGATCGTGCTGCTCCAGCGCACCGATCCCTACGTCATCCGCAGCAACGTTCATGGCTACGCCGGCCATCCCGCATGGTCCACGAGGTGGGGGAAGGTGACCAAGTCTTGACGCTTGCTGACGACCCGGCCGCAGGCGCCGCGGACCTAGCGGCGCTCGACGCGCCGCTGCCATCGACCTTCTGGCGCCGCCGTGGCCGGCGCTTCGTGGCAGAGTCATCTCGGTCGTCGTCACGCTGCTGGGATTGCTGTTCCTGACTTTCTCCATGGGGCGCCTGCTGCCGAACGACCCGGTGCTTGCCGTCACCGGGGCCGAGGTGGACCGCGCAACCTACCAGCGCGTCTTCCACCAGCTCGGACTGGACCGGCCGGTGACCGAACAATTCGCAACCTATGTCGGCCATGTTCTGACCGGCGATTTCGGCCAGTCCGCGACCACCGGACATACCGTGGTCTCGGACCTGTTCGCGGTGTTCCCGGCGACAGTGGAGCTGGCCCTGGTGGCGATCGTTTCCGGCGTCTGCGTCGGCGTGCCGCTCGGCGTGGTCGCGGCGATGTATCGCGGCCGCATCATCGACCACGTGGCGCGGCTCATCGGCCTCGCCGGGCACTCGGTGCCCGATCTTCCTGCTCGGGTTGCTGGCGCTGCTGGTCTTCTACGCGAAGCTGCACCTCGTCGGTGCCTCCGGCCGCATCGACGTCTTCAACGAAGGCGTCGTCACCCCCGTGACCGGGCTGCTGCTGCTGGATTCGGCGCTGCAAGGCGAGTGGGAGGTGTTTCGCGACGCGCTCGGCCACATCGTCCTGCCGGGCCTGATCCTCGGCTACTACTCGGTGGCCGACCATCAGCCGCATGACACGCAGCTTCATGCTGGAGCAACTGGGCCAGGAATACATCATCGCAGCACGTGCCAAGGGGGGATCGCGCTCGCGCGTCGTCTGGCGGCATGCCTTCCGCAATATCCGCGTGCAGCTTCTGACCATCGTCGCGCTGACCTTCGGCGGCCTGCTGGACGGCGCAGTACTGGTCGAGACCGTATTCAGCTGGCCTGGGTTGGGCCAATACCTGACGCGCGGCCTGCAGACCAACGACATGAACGTGGTGATGGGCTCGGTCCTTTTGGTCGGCGTGCTGTTCCTGACGGTGAACATCGCGTCCGACCTGCTCTACCAGACGCTCGACCCACGGACGCAGCGCTGATGCCGGCACTTGCCGCATCCTCCCCGGCCGAGCCGGCAAACCTGCTGCGGGCGATCCTGCAGCAGGTGGCCGATGGCTGGGCTGCGTATCGCCGCCATCCGCTCGGGCTGATGGGGTTGGCGTTGATCCTCCTGCTGGTTGCCGTGGCGGCGCTGGCGCCCGTGCTCAGCTCGCAGAACCCGATCGCCCAGGACATGGCGATGCGCCTGGCGCCGCCATCTGCCGCGCACTGGTTCGGCACCGACAATTTCGGGCGCGACGTGTTCACCCGCACGCTCTACGGCGCCCGCACGACATTGTGGATCATCATGCTGGTGACAGTGATCGTGGCGCCGGTCGGGCTGCTGATCGGCATCGTCGCCGGATATTTCGGCGGCTGGGCCGATGAGGTGCTGATGCGCCTGACCGACATCTTCCTGTCGTTTCCCGGCCTGATCCTGGCGCTCGGCTTCGCGGCGGCGCTCGGTCCGGGCATTACGAATGCGATCATCGCCATCTCGTTCACCGCCTGGCCGCCGATCGCCCGGCTCGCCCGCGCGGAAACGCTGGGCCTGCGTCATCTCGACTACATCGCGGCGGTCCGGCTGCAGGGTGCCACCGCCGCGCGAATCATTTTGCGGCACATCCTGCCGATGTGCCTGCCATCGATCATCGTGCGCCTGACCTTGAACATGGCCGGCATCATCCTGACCGCGGCCGGCCTCGGCTTCCTGGGCCTCGGCGCACAGCCGCCCTGGCCGGAATGGGGCGCCATGGTGTCCTCCGGTCGCGAGTTCATGCTGGACAGCCCGTGGGTCATCGCGGCGCCGGGCGTTGCCATCGCACTCGTCAGCCTGGCCTTCAACCTGGCGGGCGATGCGTTGCGCGACGTGCTTGATCCAAGGAGCGCCGGATGACGGAGCCGCCGCTGCTCCGGGTGGACAATCTCACCGTGCGCTTTCCCAGCCCGGACGGCGACGTGCTGGCGGTGCGCGGCATCTCCTTCGCCATGGGACGTGAAAAGCTCGGCATCGTCGGTGAATCCGGCTCCGGAAAGTCAATGACCGGCCGCGCCATCATCGGCCTGCCGCCACCGGCTGCACGCATCGCCGCGGACCGCGTCGAATTTCAGGGCATCGACCTGCTGCGTGCCGGCGAACGGGAGATGGTGGCCATTCGCGGCCGCCGCATCGGCTTGATCATGCAGGACCCGCGCTATGCACTGGACCCGGTGATCCCCGTCGGCGAGCAGATTGCCGAGACCTGGCGCCTGCACAGATCCAGCAGCCGCGCCGAAGCGGACGCCAAGGCCCTGGAGGCCCTGGAGGCGGTCAGGATACGCGACCCCGCGCGGGTGGCGCGGCTATACCCGCACCAGGTCTCGGGCGGCATGGGCCAGCGCGTGATGATCGCCATGATGCTGGTTGCCGAACCGGAACTGCTGATCGCCGACGAACCCACCTCGTCGCTGGACGTGACCGTACGGCTGGAGGTGCTGGCGCTGCTCGACGAGTTGATCGCCCGCCGCGGCCTCGGGCTGATCTTCATCAGCCACGACCTGAACCTCGTTCGCCGCTTCTGCGACCGGGTGCTGATCATGTACGCGGGCCAGATCGTCGAGACCCTGCCGGCGGCCGAACTCGAACGGGCCGCCCATCCCTACACGCGCGGATTGCTTGCAGCGCTGCCCTCGATCCGAGAAGCCCGAGACCGGCTGCCAACCTTGACGCATGATCCCGCCTGGCTGAACAGGATGCCAACGGCTTGACCGAGTTCGCCACCATCGAGGTGCGCGATATGGTCGTGCGCTTCGCACCGGACGCCGTGCCGGCGGTACGCGGCGTCAGCTTCGCATTGGAGCGCGGCACGACGTTCGGACTGGTCGGTGAGTCCGGATGCGGTAAATCCAGTGTGCTGCGCGCCATCGCCGGCTTGAACCGGATGCAGGACGGCAAGCTTTTCCTGGACGGCGAATTGCTGCATCCGCAGCGGACACGCTCCTTTTTCCGCCGCGTGCAGATGGTTTTTCAAGACCCGTATGGTTCCCTGCATCCACGCCAGACGATCCGCGCGCAGGTGATGGAGCCGTTGCGCAATCAGGGCCTGGATCGCCGCCATGCCCGGATGGAGGCGGCGCTGCTCGCCGTGGGCCTCGATCCTGCCCTTGGCTACCGCTTTCCGCACCAATTGTCCGGCGGCCAGCGCCAGCGGGTGGCGATTGCACGCGCCATCGTGGTCGATCCGGAGGTGCTGCTGCTGGATGAGCCAACCTCGGCGCTCGACGTGTCGGTGCAGGCGGAAATCCTGAACCTGTTGAAGGATCTGCGCGAGCAGCGCGGACTGACGTGCCTGCTGGTGAGCCATGACCTCGGCGTCATTGCGCATATGTGCCAGCGTCTCGCGGTCATGCAGGCCGGCCGGATCGTCGAGCAACTGGACGTCGCAGCCTTGCGCAACGGGCGCGTCACGCACCCCTATACGCGGCAATTGCTGGCGGCCAGCGAGACCTATGGGTCGAGCTGAGCGGCGCTTCAGCGGCGGACTTCTCGTCCGGCCCTGGCCGTGTTCTGTTGGTGGGCGCGGAAGCAGCGGCTTCACGCCAAACAGGTGAGGAGAACGGAATGTTCAGCCATGTCATGGTCGGTAGCAACGACATCGACCGCTCGAAGAAATTCTACGATGCCTTGTTCGCAGCGGTCGGCGCCAAGCCCGGCACCCAGGACGCCAAGGGCCGGTTGATCTACACCCATAACGGCGCGGTGCTCCTCGTCGGCAAGCCGATCGACGGCAAGCCGGCCTGCCACGCCAACGGCGGCACCATCGGCTTTGCCATGACCGGACCCGAGCAGGCCGATAGCTGGCACAAGGCCGGTGTCGCGAATGGCGGCACCACCGTCGAGGACCCGCCCGGCGTCCGCCAGGGTGGTGGCGGCAAGATGTACCTCGCCTATCTCCGCGACCCCGACGGCAACAAGCTTTGTGCACTGCACCGGATGCCGGCGGCCTGATTTTTTTCTACTGGACGTCGACGGCCCCCTTTGGTTGACCTCGCAAATGCAGGCAACGGCCATGGGGGGCCGGGCAGGCGGTGCACGAGCATGACAGTCCGATCGAAGCTTCCCGACCGGGACAACCAGGTCATTCTTCAGACCGCGGCCCACCCCCCATCCATCGTGATCGCCGCGCCGGTCATCGTCCTGGCGGCTTCTCCACACAGAAAAACCACAAGCGCGCCCACACTCTGGGCAGTGGAGAAACTGTGCATCGGCTGCTTGGAGAGAAGCAGGTTCCTCGCGGCATCATCCGTTGCAATACCTTCGGCGCACGCCAGCGCATCGACCTGCCGCTGCACGAGTTCCGTGAGCACCCATCCTGGGCAGATCGCATTGCAGGTGATCTGGTCGTTGGCTGTCTCGATCGCCACGACCTTGGTCAATCCTACAAGCCCATGCTTGGCTGCGACATAGGCAGCTTTGCCTGCGCTGGCGACCAGACCATGCACCGAGGCAATGTTGATGATCCGCCCCCAGCCATTGGCGCGCATCGTCGGGAGCACGGCCTTGGTCGCCCGGAACGCAGCCGATAGATTGAGCGACAGCACCTCCTCCCAGTTTTCGTCAGGGAAGTCCGCAACGGGATGCACATGCTGGACGCCTGCGTTGTTGACCAGAATGTCGACCCTTCCGAAACGATCATGGGCGAATTCGGTCAGCGTTTCGATAGCGGCAGCACAGCGCAGGTCGGCTAGGTAATAAGCGGTGTTGACGCCGTAGATATCAGCCAGGTTTTCCGCCAGGCCAACACCCTCGGCCAGCGGTGTCCGCCCATTGAGGACGATGTCGCAGCCCGCCTCAGCCAGGGCCGTGGCGATCCCGACACCGATGCCCCGGGTTGACCCGGTCACCAGGGCCACGCGCCGTTGGAGCGCACCAGGAACACCTTTCCGACGCGGTGCCGGTTGAACAGGAGGCTGCATTGCCGGACCGGTGTTCATGCGCGCTTCCTCGCAACGACCGGCTGTGGCCCGCGACTTGCGACCAGGGGATCGGCCCGAAGCAGCAGGGCAATCGGCCATTTCGTGAGGGCAGGGAGCATGAAGATGGGAAAGACGCTCATCGCCAAATAGAGCTCGACCTTCTGGTGCCCCATCAGACTGGCGCCTGCGGCAGCCCATACCAGGGTCACGTTCCGGTTCCCGCTCACCAGCCCCACCGTCAGCGCGCGCAGTCGCCCCATTGGCGCAAACAGCACCGCACCGAGAACCTGGAAGCCGGTATTCACCGCGAAGGCGAGCAGCAATGAGCTCGCCACCTCTCGTGGGTGAGCGATGAAATAGCTCTGCATCCCGCGCATCGCCCCGATCGCCACCAGTATCAGGCCGAGCACCGCGATCCCGGTCATTGCGTGTGGGTTGTCTGACACGAACCGCGCGGCATAGCGCCGCAACAGCGTCGCAGAGGCACAAGCTCCGCCGACTATGATGAGCAAGCGCTCGGTCATCGCCAGCGGGTCGATATCCAACTGATAGCCGGCGAACAAACTCGCGAGCGACGGCAGGTAGAACGGCGAGAGAACCGTCGCGATCACGGTAACGAGCAACGACAGGGGTGCGCTCAAGCCCAGCATGGCAGCGATCGCGGCGGCGCTGCCAACGGGCGGGGACAACATGCACAGCATCATCCCCTGCGCGAGACCTGCCTCCGGACGACACAAAGATATGACGCCGAGCATGACCATCGGCACGCCAAAAATAGTCCACATCAACATGCAAGCTGCCAAGGCACGCGGCTCAAGCGCCTGCCGGAACGACACGAAATCGACCTTGAGAAATGCGCCGAGGGTGAAGACGAAAACGGCAAAGCCCAGCAACGGCCGCGCCGCGTCCGCAAGCGGCGGCACGACCAACCCGATCAGCACCCCTTGGAACAGCATCAGCGGACCATTCCGGCCCGCGAGGCTAAGCAGGTTACGGAGGCTCGGATTGTTCATGGCACAGCCTGTGGGTGGCCGCATGCGGCATCCACCTCCTGCAGCCGCTCCCGCAATTCGCCGGCCGTCAAGCTCCCGGCATCGTGCCAGGTCACAAGCAGGGCGCGCATGAAGTCCGGCGTCAGGAGATCCTCGACCGTTCCGGCGGAGCACACGCATGTCGGCTGCGCCCCCCCGATGCTGGCGAGCCAGCAAGCCCCGGCGGGCTGGTCGTCATTCTCCCCATGCGAAAGCATGGCGTGAGTCATTCCTCGAAATGGTGATCGCTCGGGGTCGCCAACCGGGGCAGGGATAGCCGCGGTCACCGCATCGTGAGCGGACGGCGCTTCCGGGACGTTCTCCTTGGTTGTGGACCACCATGCGCTCACGTCGATCAGCAGAACTCCGACGGACACGGCAAGCAGTGTGCTTCCACGCTGCCGACTTGCCATCCAGGCAATGGTTCTCTTGACCATTTGCATTCTCCAACGAGGGATTCTGCCGTACAACGATCGCGTGAGTACCGCTGGCAGATTTGACTTCGGAACGACTTAATGGCTGTCCGGCCTTTCGCGCCGATCCAACACTTCTCGCGTCATCGCCCCCAAACGTCCTGAAGTGCGGCGCTAAATCGTGCTAAAAGCGCCTAAATCCGTGACGGCACTTTGCTTGGGGAGCGGCAAGGCGGTGAGATCCGGCGGGCGCATGAGCTGCCGTTCGACCACAGACGGCGCAGCGGCGAATGATGGTGTGGATCATGGTCGGGGACCCAGTGCGGTCCTGTCATTCGGGTCGTTCCGATTGGACCTGGAACAGCGCCGGCTGCTCTGCATCGTCAACGAGGGTGAACAGCCCATTCCCCTCGGCTCGCGCGCCTTCGATCTGCTGCTTCTCCTGGCGCGCCGTCCGGGCGCGCTCATCTCAAAGGATGAGCTGATCGACTCTGCCTGGCCGGGAGTGACCGTGGAGGAGAACAATCTCAGCGTGCAGATATCGGCGCTCCGTCGGGCGCTGGGCGACGGACATAACGATGCTCGCTTCATCGAGACGGTGCCTGGGCGCGGGTACCGATTCCTACCAACAGTGGCGACACACGCCAAATCGGCACCGGCCTTGCCGGCCGAACCGTCGAACGACGCACCGTCCGCTTCGCAGACGCCAATCCGGCGTCTGCGCCTCCACG
The DNA here is from genome assembly GCA_963819305.1 of uncultured Alphaproteobacteria bacterium. GTDB lineage: Bacteria > Pseudomonadota > Alphaproteobacteria > Acetobacterales > Acetobacteraceae > CAVTKE01. Next base: position 15,154 of record CAWFVP010000007.1, on the reverse strand, counting down.
CCTGGCATGCAGCCATCGCGGTGGTCGCGATCGTGGCGACAGTGGCCGGAGTGCTCGTGACCAATCGGGCCGGCGCGCCCAACAGACCGGATGCGCGCCCAGCCCTGTCCATGGTCGTGCTGCCGTTTACCACCGGGGGGGCCGATCAAGCCTATGACTACGTCGCCGAAGCGATCACCGACGACCTCACGACCAAGATCGCCGCCATCGACGGCGCCTTTGTCATTGCACGCGGGACAGCCCGCGCATTCCGCGGCCAGACTGACAATCGGAGCATCGCTGCGCAACTGAACGTGCGCTACGTACTCGAAGGCAGCGCGCGTCCGTTGGGCGAACTGACGCGCGTGAATGTCCGACTCATGGAGGCCGATAGCGGGGCTACGATCTGGTCCGGTCAGTTCGACAGTGCAATTGTCGGCCTGGCTGCCGCACAGGACGACGCCGTGAACCGCATCGCCGCAGCACTCGGTTCACGGATGGTGGACACGGAGGCGCGGCGCCTCGAGCGTGAACACTCCGTCGACCCGAGCGCGGTGGATCTCACTCTTCGCGCCCGGTCCATCCTGAACCTGCCACAGAATGCAGAACGCAACGAAAGGGCCACGGTCCTGCTGCGGCAGGCGCTGGAGCGCGACCCTCGCTCCGTTGAGGCCATGACCCGCCTCGGCGACTTGCTCATTACCCGCTGGACGCTGGTCAGGGACCGCGCCGGCAGCGAGCAGAGGACAGCGGAGGCGCGCATGCTGCTGAACCGGGCCGCGGCGATCAACCCGCGCAGCTTCGGCGTCCTTGTGCTGAGGGCGATGCTGTTTCGAGTAGACGGCGACTGGGAGGACGCGACCGTCGCATTCCGGGAGGTCTCAGCAGTGCAGCCAAGCTGGTCCCCGGCCTACAACCAGCTTGCGCTATGCGCGCTGATGCTCGGGCAACCGGAAGAGGCCGTGCAACTCCTGCAGCGGGCATTGCAGTTGGACCCGATGGCACCCGACATCCACACGCGATATGCGTTGATGGGCGAAGCGCTGCTCATGCTTGGCCGCAACGAGGAAGCTGTGACGTGGTTGCGTCGCGCGGTGCAAGCCTTCCCGCCCCCTCAAACCATGTACCGGGATATCCTTGCGGCGGCGCTCGCCCAAGCCGGCCACCGGGCCCAGGCGGAGGAGGAACTGCGCCGGGCACTCGATCGGTCTCCTTGCATGACGGTTCAATGGGTGCGCCACAGGTCCGAGCCATACAGCGTCCGGACATATTGGAATACGCTTGCTGACGGATTGGCGCTTGCCGGCCTCCGAGACAATGCCACCGCCCAAGGGCGTGTGCCGTCCCCCACAGATCATTGTGGCGAGGCAGCCAGTTGGCCGCCGGGGGTAAATCGCCTCTCGACGGAGGAGTTGCAACGCATGATTGCCGCCGACAAGCCGCCGCCGGTGCTGTTGTCGATGTTCCACGCCGACGTCGCCATTCCTGGCACGGTCTGGATTAGTCCCGCCACGATCCGTCCCGATGCATCGGCTGCCGTAGTGACAGCCCTGCGGCAGAAGCTGGAACAGCTGACGGGTGGAGACCGCAACCGCCAGATCGTCGTAATCCCCTGGAACATCGAAACGTCAGGCCGGCAGCCACTCTCCGCCATGATCGCGTCGCTTGGCTATAAGCGCGTCTATTCCTACTCCGACGGGCTTGAAGCATGGATCACTCACGACCTGGCCGTCGAAACGCGAGACTACCGGGAGAGCCCAACGGCCGCGCATGTGATGCCACCCTGAGGCCGCCATTCCGAGGACCTCGTTTCCAAGCCCTACGGAGGCGGCGGCGCAATCCAGCCCAACCGTGCGAAGTATTGTCCAATCTCAGGCGCCAGGACATTCGCGACGCGGCGAGCATTGTCATCGTCGCCGGCAGCGCGGCGGCTGCTCACGGCATTCAGCCCCGCGCTCGCGCCGGCTGAAGCCGCAACGCTCCCTGCTGCCGCGCCGACGCCCATGGTTTCTGCGGCGCCCGGTGCATGCCCGCTGTCGCCATCGGCGGTGAAGGATTCAAGGAGCCGAGGCTGCTCACCATTGGCGACATAGAACACCTGCGCCTCGACCTTGGCACTGCTGGCGCCAGCCCCCAGCCCAACCAGAGTTCGCCGGGTGCGATTGCCTTCATCGACAGAGACAATCCGCCCCTGCACGATGACCGTGCTGCCGGATCCGCCAGTTGCACTTGCCGCCGCGGCTTCGGCCGGCAATCCGTAACCTCGTAGGCGCTGCACCAGGGTCGTGGTCAGCGCGCGGCGCGTAACCTGCGCGGCCGCCGCCTGATCGGTGCCGGCTGAGCCGCCGTTTGCGGCACGCAACAACCGAGCACGAATTCCCTGGTCAAGTTGGACGGCGCCTGGATCGACGGCGAAATCCTCGACCAGAACGCGCGCAGGGCGTACCAGCCCAACACCGGGCGCGGCGTTGACCACATTCACGCTTGACTGAGAGCAGCCGCCCAGCAGTGCAATGGCAACCCCGCACAAGAGCATGCCAGGAAGACGGCGGAGCGAGCGTCGGTTGAATGTCGTCAGCATTTTGCGTCCCTGCTGTTGTAATCGTCAACTATTCGCATCTTGCCTAACAATCGTCCAGCGCAGGGCAAAAGAAGCTGGTGCGCTGGAGCCTTTCCAAGCCAATCCCCTTTGCGGAGGTCCTGTAGCGCGCCTGCATCATTGCAGCACATAGAGCCACACCAACAGGCTCACCACCGACAAGAGCGTCGTCAACGATACGGTGGAGGCTACGAGGTCATGCTCGACACCGTATTCGCCGGCGAGCACGTAGGCCGTCTTTGCCGTCGGCACCCCGGCGCAGATCACGGCGGCCAACGTCTGGAACGTTGTCAGCCCGCACATTTTGGCGACAACCCACACCACCCCGGGCACCACGACGAGCTTGACGAAACCCAGCCCGAGAGAAGCGCGCCAATCATGCCAAAAGTCTGAGACAGAGAGACCAAGCCCAATTGAGAACAGCGCACAACCGGTCAGGGTGTCCCCGAATATGCTAGCAAAGTCTTTGAGAGGCGAGGGTAAGGGCAGCCCCGACAATGACCAGCCAAGCCCGAGCATGGTCGAGATAATCAGCGGATTGAGCAGGATCGTGCGAAACAATCCGCCGGCAGCACGGCCGCCGCTGGGCCGATCGCGATCTCGTTCCAGCAACCAGATCAGCGGCGGAAACATCAGGACCGCGACCAGCACTGTCGCCACCGCCGCGGCGAGAACTCCCGGCGGACCATAGAGGGCTTGCAGGACGGGGAGGGCGACGAAGCCGGTATTCGTCATTGCAGCACTCGCGCCGATGAGCGCGCTCGCCCCGGCGCTTCGGTGCCAGCCAACTCGCGCCCCAACGTAGACCAGCCCGAAGCAAAGCATGGAGCCGCCACCGAATGCCGCAATGAATTCCCATTCAAGCAGCGCTTCCAGCCTCTCCTCGGCAATGGTGAGGAAGACGAGTGCGGGCATCGCGACATTGTAGGCAAATTGTACAAGTGGCCCCGAGAGCGAGCGTGGCAGGTAACCACTCGCTCCGGCCATCCATCCGGTTAGAATTATAGTAAACACCGGCAGGACAAGGGCGATGACTGTCATGGCGAGGCGAGTGACCCGTCAATAGCTGTGGAAGAACCTGCCTGTTACTTCTGCATCACCAGCCGGGATGAGAGCGGCGCGGGCTCAGCCGAAACTGCTTCCTTGGCCAGCAGCGCAGCCAGCCGCATCGCCAGGGCGGTGGCCGTCAAAGTTGGATTGGCCGCGCCAGAAGTCGCGAACACGGAACTGCCGGCGACGAACAGGTTTGCCGCGCCGAACACGCGGCACTGCCCATCGACAACCCCGCTCCGGGCGTTCTCCGCCATGCGTGTCGTGCCGATCTGATGATGCCCGTCGTAGCACTGGTCGATAATATAAGATGAGCGCTCGTCTGCCGGCGCTGACCAGTGCATTCGACCAAGCCCGCTCCGCTGCAGCCATGCATCGAAACATTCATGGGCACGCAGCAGCGGCTCAGTATCTGCCTCACTGTATCGAAGGTCGATAGCCAGGCGCGGCAGCCCCAGGGCATCGGTTTCGCCCGACAGCCTTACACGGGACTCCGGGTTGGGTAGATGCTCCGCGTGGAAACGAATGGCATATCGCCGGCTGGCGTTCCGCTGAAAGAAGCCTGGCATGCGCGGTTGGGCGATATAACGACGGTAGAGAAACTGTGGAATGAATACGCCCGTCGCGGGCGCGTCGCGCAACACGTTGCCTACGTGTGGCATCCGCCGCGGCTTCCCGCTGCCCACGTAATTCCGCCGGATTGATTCCATGACGATCCGGCGGCCGATCCACGGAACCGACAGGGCCAGGTAGGCGAACGAGAGAACGCCATTGCGATGCGCGGGGTCGCTGATGGTCGGGTAGTCCGGCCAAAAGGAGACATTGCTCAATCCCATGCGTCGCTGCAGGTCGGCGCTCGGGGTGAAGCGACGGCGGACGTAGCACGCGTCACTCGACTGAAAATAGTCGATGCCCGCGTCAAGCGTGGGTGAGTCTATAGTCATTTCCGCAACCGAACCGTAGACGTGCCCCATGTAGCGACGGCCCAGCGGTCCCTCCGGCCCTCCGAACCGCTGCGGATTATTCGCCTGAACCGAAAGCAACAGGCGTGTGTTCTCGAGCCCTCCTGCGGCAAGCACGACAGCCCGCGGCCTGAACACCGCCTCCTCACTGCCCGGACCACGCACACGCAGGGTCGTGACCCGACCATCGCCATCCTGCTCGAGTCCAACCAACGTGGCGAATAAACGTAGATCGACTGCAGTGGACCCGGCCAACGTCGCTGCATAATGGACGCCGAGGCGGGGATTGCGGCTCCAGCGTTCCAGTCTGTCGAAACGAAAATCTCCGTCGGGTATATCAAGCCCCGCCACGGGAACTTCGAACAGGGGTTCGCCGCAGCCAAGGTAACCACACGCACGCGCCAGATGCGGCGCGATATCGTTCCAACCGATCGGCCAGCTGGCATCGGTCAGATCTGGCCGACTGGAAAAGTCGACCGGATCCATCGGCACGCATCGACCTCCCCATAGGTTCGAAGCTCCACCGAGGCGGCGCTGGACGGCGATATCCATAGGAACGTGGAATTTCGGAACAGCGACTCGCGCCTCGGCCAGGAGCTGCCTTTCCGCCGAGACTTTCGTGCCGCCGGACTCCAGTAAGATCACCGAGCGGCCGAGCCGCTCCATTTCCAGAGCGAGCGAAATCCCAACCGGCCCAGCACCGATCACACAGATATCCTGCGAGCTGCCGTGCAGCCCATGCAGCCCTTCGCTGATCATGCCGGCACCGGAGCCCGTTGTGCGAACAGTTCCGGCAGAACCCTGCGGACGGCGATAAAGAAGCTGGTGCGACCCTGAACCAGGCTGACGGTGCTGAGGATTGCGGCGCCCATCAATCCAAAAGCCGGGATCAGCACCGCCGCCATTAGACAGCATGCCACCAGTTGCTGAAGGTTCAGGCGGCGCAGGATGGCACCATGTCCGGTCATTGCCAGCATCATGTCCTCGGTCGGCAAAAATGCGTTCACCAACTGGCCCAGCGCCAGGACGACCATCGCCGGGGCGGCAATGGCGAAATCGTGACCCAGCAGCGACAGCAGCGACGCCGGAAATGCAATCATCACGAAAATGATAGGCAGGCAAACGAGAAGAGCCATTCGTCGGCTTTGCCGATCGATGCGACGCAGTTCGACAAACTCGCGGCGACGATGGTAACGGGCGAAGGCGGGCGCGGCGATCAATGCGATACTGACGAGAATGGTGTTGATCATCATCGTCAGACGGCTGACGATACTGAAGGCACTGACGGCGGCAGTATCAACAAAGGCGCCGAGAACCAAAACCGGGATCGACAGCAGCGACACCTGCACCAGCTCGATCACGACGAAAGAACGGGCCGACGACCATAGTGAACCCAATGGCTCCGGTGGGGTCGCCACCGCAAGGTCACGATCCCGCATCGTATGGCGCCATTCCCAGCCCAGCCGTAACAGTCCCAGGGCACAGCAGGCCGCATACGAGCACGCATAGACCAGCAGCAGCGACTTCAGATCGCTCAGCCCTGCCAGAAGAGCCATCAGCGAAAGCACCGGTGGCAGCGCGCTTTGCACGATCTGCGCCAGCACCCCGCGATTGAGCCCGATCAATGCGAAACCGATCGCAAACGCCATTGTTTGCGACGGCAGGATCAAGGCGGCGATACGGAGTGGCCCCGCCAGATCAGGCTGATGAAAAACCACATCGGCAGCCGGCCCAGCCAACAACGCCGTCGCAGTGGCGGCCGCGAGACTCGCCACGGCCGTCCAGCCAAGGCCCATCGTCAAGGCCCGTCGCGCTGCGCTGCCGTGGCCTACCGCCAATTCTGCCGCGATATGGCGTGACATCGCCCGTTCCAGCCCCATCCGAGCCGCGGTCGACGCCAGATTCACCCATGTCAGGCATAGGAAGAACAGGCCCGAATCGTGCGCTCCCATAAGCCGCGCGGCCAGCATGTAGAGGCCGAACTTGCCAAGGACTTCCAGTCCACGCGCACCGAGTGCGCCGAAATAGCGAAAAACCCCTGGTCGCAAGGCTGCAGTAAGCAGGGCGCGCAATTGGATCATGACCAGAGCAAAATGCCTTGTGAAGGGCGCTACCGCAACAGCCAGTTTCGTAAGACCGGTCGTTTCATAGTCCTTCACATCCTTAACGTATTCCAAAGACTTTCCGGAGTTGAATATAGCCTCATTATTGCATTCGTTGTTCAGCAGTGATCGATCAGTTGCAAATTGCTATTGTGCACCGTTCCGGCCCGCGAACTTTGATGCTCCGCCGTATTTGCGCCGCGGTGGCAATCATCTTTGTCGCCGGCGCCGGCGGCCCTCTTGAGGAGTTGCCGGCTGACGCCCCGCCGGTCGATCCGATCAGCATCCTTGATGCGCTGCGCCCGCAGCTGCCCCCAAACTGGCGGATGGGGCAGCCGACCATCTATCTCGGGATCGCACAGGTTCGCGTGAACATCCTCGATGAATGGCGTGGCAATCCCGTCGCAGCCGCGACGGCGATGTGCCCCCAACCTGAGGACGAGATCTGGGAACACACCCGGGTCATCAAGATCATCATGCGCCATCATCAACGACTATGGCCGGCCTACGAGTGCCGTCCATGAGGAAGATCGCCGCGCTATGAACAACGTCAACACCTCGGTCGACTACAGCCGCGCCTTTTCCGAGCCTGCGCCGGAGATTGCTGCGCGGCGCTTCACCTTGCGCGACCTCCTGGTGCAACTGTTCTATCACGCGACCTTGCTACGGGTATGCCTGCTGTTGGGGATTGGTATCGGGATTGCGGCGGCGGCGCTATCCACGACCTATTTCACCGCCAACACCCTGATGCTCGTGCTGATCGGCCCGGAGTCAGCGGCGGCCCAGGACGGCTCGGGAGGCGGTGGGGTCGTCTCGGTCGACGGGCTCAAGGTCGTGCAATCCGAAATACAGATCATTCAAAGCGACACGGTGCTTCGCCCGACGGTCGAGCAGATTGGGCCGGCCACGATCTATCCAGCGCTGGCGCGGCCACGGCTGTTTGGCCTTCTGCCGGCCTATCCAGCTCAGGACCAAACCGGCGTGGCGCTGCAGAAGTTGCACACCGATCTCCGGGTCGAGGCAGAACCCGGGAGCAACGTGATCCGCATCGGCTTCACCCATCCGGACAGGGCAACCGCAATCAAGGTGGTGCAATTCGTTCTGGACGGATATCTCGCACAACGGAGAGCGATCTACGCCAGCACCAATTCCACCTTTCTGGATAAGGAAATCAATCGCTACAGCGAGCATTTGAAGAAGCTCAACGAGCAGATTCAGGCGCTCCGGGCACGTTACGACGTGCTCGACATGGCCCAGGACATCGTGCTTGCGACCAACCGGCTGGACGGCATTGTGCAGCGGCAAAATCAGGTGAAGGAGCGGCGCGTCGCCGTGCAGACCGAGATTGTGGCGGTGAAGGCGAATCTAGCGTCGCAGCCGGAGACCGTCCTGAGCTTTCGGGAGCAGACCAACAACACCGGCAATGATGAGGCGCGCAACACGCTGGTGAGGCTGATGCAGGAGCGCACACGCCTGACGGCGCAGTATGGCGCCAACTATCCGGCAGCGCGCGATATCGATCAACGGATCGCCACGGTCCAGCAGCAGATCAACGGTGCGGGGAAGGACGTCTATTCCAGTGAGCGGGTGATCCGGAATCCCGCGCTCGATCTGTTGAACAACCGGCTGGCGTCACTGGAGGTCGAGGATCAGGCGCTGGGCCAGCAGCTGATCGAATTGGCTGGCCAGTCACGGGTTGCGGACGACCGCATCAAGGCGCTGGGGCAGGCAGATGGTCAACTGCACAGCCTGCAGATGACCCGCGATGTGGCAGAGGGAATCTACCGCCAGTTGTCGGCGCGCCAGCCCGGTGCGGTGTTCCAGGACAATGTGGTTGACGAGCGCAACGCAAACATGCGGGTGGTGCAGCCTCCTACGGCGCCGTCGATTGGCTACAGCATGACGATCTCGTATCTGGTCGGCGGCGGCTTCCTGGGATTGCTACTTGGCTTGGCAGCAGTGGCAGTCGCCAGCCTTCTGCAGCAGGTTTATCTTAGTCCGAACGATGCCGAGCGTGACCTGCATCTTGTCGTGCTGGGTGAGATCGGCGAGGCAATGCTTCGGTCGGAATCTTCGAAGCGAGAGTTGGCCCTGGTGGATCCCGGCATCGCCAACCTGGCCGGATTGTTGCAGGACACCACTGTAGGCGGACGCAAGCTGTCCTCCCTGCAGCTGGTCGGAGCTTCGCCAGCCGACGGAAGGGACTCGATCATCCGGGCCCTCGGCACCGAGCTCGCGGTGGGTTACGATATGCAGACCCTGATTCTTGACCTTCAAGGCGACGGGCGAGGGCACGCTCAGGAACTTGCCAAGGGTCCACCGCAGATCCCCAGCACGGATGGGGCGGTTTCGGTGGTCGCAACCGACATCCCTTCATTATGGGTGAGTGTCGGCGCCACGGACACCCCGCTGGGAGATCGGCGGGCGTCCGCTGCGCGGATCCGGCAGACCCTGGAAGCGCTGCACCATCGCTTCAACATGCTGCTGATCATTACTGCCGATGACATGGCGAGTTCTGCGATGCGCCGCCTGGCGGGCATTGTCGACGCCAATATCCTGGTGCTTCGTGCCGAACATACCAGGGCGCCGGTAGCGGAGCGGCTGCGCGAGGCCATTTTGGCAGTCGGCGGCAATATGCTCGGCTTCGTCTTCATAGGCCGGCGCTATTACGTGCCGCGGTGGCTGTACCGATGGATATGACGTTCTCTCCCTCTCATCCCGATGTAAGATGGTTTCTTGGTGCGCCGATGACTCCGGCGACGCTGAGGGACGCTGCGGACCTGATCGCGGCACGACCGACTGACGCGCCTTTTGCATTCGTCACGACGCCGAACGCGCAGGCGATTGTCCGGGTTCACCGCGGAGATCGACACTTCGCCGAAGCCCATGACCGCGGATGGCTGGTACTGAACGACAGCCGCATTCTGTCTCTGCTGGCCGACAAGCTATTCGGGGAAGTGCTTCCCACGGCCGCCGGTAGTGACCTTACGGTCGATCTCCTCCAGCACTACATCAATCCCGATGACGCGGTCACAATGATCGGTGGCAGCGCCGAGGTCGAGCGGCGCATGCGAGCACAGTTCCGGCTGCAGAAGCTGAAGCGATACAATCCGCCGATGGGGTTCTACAAAGACCCGGTCGAGATAGAACGCTGTGTTGACTTCATCATCGCACACCCGGCGAGATACGTGTTCCTTGTCGTAGGCGCTCCCCAGTCCGAAACCGTCGCCTGCCGCGTCCTGGCCCGCGGCGGCGCCGTCGGAACGGGATTATGCGTGGGCAGTTCGCTGCAGTTCGCCACCGGTGTCGTGCGGCGGGCGCCGGTTCTGTTTCGCCGGCTGCGCCTGGAGTCGCTTTACCGGCATGTGGCAGAACCCACGCGGGCATGCCAAGCGCGTGTTCGTCGAGTCACTGCCAGTGCTCTGGATTGCCGTCCGGACGCGCCTCGCGCCGGCTGCGCGTCGTTCTCACCGCAGGCCTGGCTTTACTCTTCCCGGCCAGAACGACCACGGAAGTCTGTTTCGGTCGGCGCGGTGAGACCGGCAATCTGTCTGCCGGGCCCAGGGGAACGAAGGCTCGCGCTTCCATCGGGATCGCTGCGAGGTAGCGGCGCCGCCGTTAGGCAGCGTGAGGCAGGCAGGATTTGGCGAGCGGCGATATTGCTCCTGGCGCTCCCGCTGTCGGCACAATGCTTCCAGTACATGGTCGATATTCCAGCACTCTACGCGCTCTCGAAAGTCTGGCCATTGCTGATGCTGCCGCTATTTGCCTGGGGGCTGCTGCGCTTGGACGTGCCACTCAAGCTGCTGCAGATATCGACACTGGTCTGGATCATCGGGGTTACGCCCTTTATCGGCATTCTTCAGCTCGGCAACGGGTTCATCGCGGCGTTCGCCACGACCGCAAAGGTCTGGTCCTATACCTACGTCTTCTCCATCGCAGCCATGCTCGTTCTGCTGCAACCTTCGGCCGACCTGCTGCGCCGTGTGCTTCTATATCTTGGCGCATGCACATTGATAACGATGTCGTTGCTTTGGATCTTCGTGCCGGCGAGCGCATATGGCGGCGGCGACGAGATGACGAAACTGTTCATGGTCGATGTGGAGCGTGGCTACCGGATCTATATGCCGGTAGTATATGCAGTTTTGCTGATCTTCTATCTCAATCGCTCCTTCTGGATGCACCCACGTATCTGGAAGCTGATTGCAATTGCGCTGGCCTTCGTGCTGTTGCTGACCATCTACAAGGAACGCGCTGCAATCGCCGCTGCCGCACTCACCGTGGTGTACGGCGCGGCCATGAGCTGGGGTCGTGGGCGCGTTGCCGCGTCTTCGGTCCTGGCCGTTGCAGGCTGCGTGTTGCTGTTCATTCTCTACGAACGCTCCCAGCAAGGTGCAGAGCTGCAACACACTTTGGGCAACTCGCTGGCGGTTCGCGGGGTTTCGGTGGCAACGGCATGGCGTTACCTTAGCGCGGACCCGGTGCGCTGGCTGCTTGGGGTAGGTGCCACGACACGGTTCGGTGACGTGACGCTGGCAAGACTTTTCGGTAACGCCATGTTCTACCTGACCGATATCGGGTGGTTGGGCGTGATCTTCGAATACGGCCTGATCGGGGCAGTGCTGATGCTGGTGCTGTACGTCGCGGGATGGCGCGTCATGCAAGGCTGGGCCCGGAAGGGTGACGCGATGTCGTTCGCGCTGGCTGACTACGTCGTTTATCTCATCATCGTCTCTGCCATCTACTCGGTCGTCTTCACTCCAGGCGAACTGACCACGATGATGGCGCTGGCCTATTATTTCCGCCGCGTGTCGTCCTATGGCGCGGCTTCTCCGCAGCCTTCCATACCCATGCCACGGCACAGCGCCATCGCGATCCGCCTACCATCCGGAAAGCTGTCACTGCCGGCCCCCTCCGGCATGGCCAGGAGTGGATAGAGCATCATCGCACCCTGCCTGTCCCGAGCAACTTCTCGGGCCAGCGCCTCCGCCTGCTGCTCGGTGAAGTACGGTCCGCTTCCATTGCGGCTTCGTACCGCCAGGCCAAGCGCCAGCGGACCGGACCAGACCGCGCGATATGCGCGAAATGCCTCAAGCGGATCATATCGCAACCCCGCATCGTAGCCGTTGATCGACAGCAGATCGAGCTGCGCAGCCACCGGCGAGCGTAGCAATGCAAGCATCACACCGGTGTAGCGGCTTGCGGGCGAGGAGGTCCGAAAGGCACCTTCGCCATAAGCGCCGACACTCCAGACCGAAGCGGTGACCAGCGCAGGATGCGGCAGCACAGCCCTGGTACGCTGGACCAACGCAGCCCAGACGGCGTCGGAACGGCAGGCTACATGCTGATCTGGCCCTGGCGCGCAGCCGGGTCGGGCCGGTTCGTAGTCGATATCCACCCCGTCCGCATGGAGATCACGAACGAGGCGGGCAAGTGCTGCTTCGTCATAGCGGCGCCAGCCGCGGTAGGTGGCACCCCCGACACTTAGCAGCACGCGGGTGGCCGGTTGGCGCTGCTTCAGAAGATCGATTGCATCGCGCAGCACCCGGCCGGAGGCATGGTATTCAAGGCCGGTGCTGCCGAGATCCAGGTTGCCGATGTAGCGCAGATCGGGACGGACAAAGGCCAGAGCTACAACGTTCAGATAGCCGGGCAGTGTTGCAATCGAGGTGGAGAGGGCGTCTGCCGCGGGGATCTCGTTCCAACTGTCGTGATACGCGACGATGATGCGCGGCGGGAGATCGCCGGCGGAACTGAAAAGCCCCGCCAACAGCACGGCCGCGGTGCGCAGACCAATGGGGAGCCGGCGCATGCTAGAATACGTCGCGTCCGAACAATCCCCCGAATATCGTTCGGACCATGATCCTGACATCGAAGCGGAGCGACCAGTTGGCGACGTAGTGGAGATCCAGGTCGGCCCCGCGAGTGGCTTTGGCCAGGGAGTTGATGCCACCGCGCATTCCGTTGATCTGGGCCCAGCCGGTAATGCCCGGCTTGATCCGGTGCCGTGCAGCGTATTGCCGGACAACCTCGGTGTAGACCTCGCTGCCGACAAGCATATTGGCGACATGCGGACGCGGGCCAACAATCGACATTTCGCCGCGCAGCACATTTACCAGTTGCGGCAATTCGTCGATTGAACTGCGACGGAGGAACTTGCCGATCCGCGTGATGCGCTGGCTGTCGCGCTTGGTCCCGGCTGATCCGTCATCGCCTGGATCGACGGTCATGGTCCGGAATTTGAACATCATGAAAGGCTTGCTGTTGAACCCGACACGCGGCTGGCTGAAGAAGATCGGGCCGCCGTCATCGAGCTTGATCGCGATAGCGGCAAACAGCAGGAACGGCGAGCAAAGCAGCAGTCCGATGACGGCTATCACGTAGTCTTCGACCCGCTTTACCAGGCCTTGCGTGCCCTTGAATGGCCGATGCATGACCTGGAGCACTGGTGTATCGATGAATCCGACAGGAGGGATGAACTGGGGACGAAATCCCGCTGAGTCGAATGGCACGATCACGTCAGCTGCAAGCCATTGCAGGCCGCGCATCAACGCGAAGATCTCCGCAGACTGTTCCCAGGGCAACGCAATGACCACGAGGTCGACGGCGTAGTTCTGTGCATAGGTCGTGAGATCGGTCCCTGACGAGTTGGTCATCGTCAACGGCCCGACGCGCTCACCTTCCAGCTGAGGTCGGCGATGATCGAACACGCCGACAAGCTCGTAATCCGGAAGGTAGCGGGCCGATTGGATCTGTCGGGTCATAATGTCACATAGCGATCCGGATCCAACGATGATGACACGGCGGCGGAGCAGGGCGCGATGATCGACGGCGACGAGGAACAGATGGTTCAACTTGCGACCGGCGAGCAGCGTGACGAAGATCGCCCCTGTCCAGGCCTCGAACCAGAACAATGTCGCCCAGCGCGGCGTGAATGCCGCAAGGATGACGGCGGCGGCAGTGGCCGACGGAACGAAGGCGCGCAACAGATCGAACATCGGTCGCCAGAACTGGCCGTAGCGCTCGACCCGATAGCTTCCCGTCCACTGCATCATCCAGTTGAACGAGATTGCGACGACCAGCGCCACCGTCAGCGCCTGCAGCCAGGTCAGCGGCGATGAATCGCCTCCGGCCTGCCAGAACACCCCCCCTGCAGCAAGGATGAGGACAAAATCTGACACCATGACCAGGCGGTTGATCAGGCCGTGGGTCCAGCGGATTGCCGATGGCCGTGACCTGGGGGACCGACTCGCGGCAGCCTTCTGGTCAAGGAATATCGTCCGGAGGTCTGCGAACTTTTGCAGGGGTTTTTCCTTTCGGTCGATAAGAGGTTTGGCTAGCGCTATGTCTCGCATCAGTATGTCTGCCGCCTGTTAAGGAATTGGCTGGCGTCGCGTCGCAACGCATTTGTCTCTTGCTATTAACGACGTTGGATTGATGAACGAGCCGAAGTGGAAATTCCGCATTCGCATCGTATGGCGGTAGGAACATTACCGGACCCTATGACCCCACAGTACGTGCGTGCGCCCGACCAACCACCTCCCTGGGAACGCGAGTGGCTGGCGCGATCATGCGAACTAGGCAAAGCTTGCCGACGCAGGCAGGCGATTGGGCAAAGTGGAGGGCCGGATGCAAAGATGGGTGCTTTTCGCGGTGGGTTGGTTTTCGCTCTCTGCCACGGCCTGGGCGCAGCAGCCCAACCAATCCCAGGCCAACGCCATCCGGCAATCGTGTCGGGCGGATTATCAGGCGCACTGCTCATCGGTGCCGACGGGCGGACAAGCATCGTTGGCGTGTCTGAGGGAGCACGAGGCCCTTCTGTCACCGGCATGTGGACAGGCGTTGGCTGCGGTAGGAGGTGGCGGCGCACCGGATCGGGCAACGCCGCCGATTGCAGGCGCCCAGCCGAGACAGATCAGTCCGCGTGCCGAAATGTCGCTCGCGCGCGAGCAATGTGGGGCGGATTATCGCAGGTTGTGCCGCGGCATTCGGGCCGGTGGTGGAAGAGCCGTGGCTTGCCTGGCGGATAATCAGGAATCACTCTCACCTGGATGCCGGGAATCCTTGATGTCAGCTCGCACAGCGCGGTGATCGGTTGTTACGAAGGGAACCTCGCGGCCGCTTGGCCAAGTCAAGACGATCAGCCGTTTGATTGTTTGACGCGGCGATGGGGGCGCTGATTTCAGCGCGGTAGATCGCGGGCTGGACAGCGCTGAAATACGCCTGATGCCGGCCTGAACTTCAGTGCAGTTGCACCGAGGCGCTGTCCGCATTCTGCTTATGCAAAGCGAACCTCTCGACCTCGGATTTGCACCGGGTCCGAACGAGTAGGGTGTTCGTAAAGTCTGTCTTGCGGCAATGCAAGAGCGCAGATGTTCAGGATTCAGCGGCCGGGTGAAGGTCGCTCGGAGGTCTGTAGCGGGGCAGCACGGCGAGATCAGGGCGGTTACTGGCTGGTGAGG
>CAWFVP010000006.1:0-992538 GCA_963819305.1 uncultured Alphaproteobacteria bacterium | reverse complement strand
GCGCCATGGCGATCCATTTCTCTTCCGTTCCGGAAATGATCGACCGATCGAAAAGTGGCAAATGTCGTTTCCCCGACCGCGCAGGTTGGTCCACGACCAATCGCCTTCGACGCCGAACACCCAGCGATCGGCCTGATAGTTGCAACCGGCTTCAGCGCCTACCAGACCGCCGCTCACGTCATAATTGTTAGTGACATTAACGCCGAGCCTGGTCGGGTCGTCGCTGACGTGGCGGCTGCCCCCGACCGCTCCGCCGCCCTCGACGCCGATGTAGCACCCTGTCCAATTATAGGATGGGTCAACGCTCATCGGGACCGCTTTGGTGTAGGTGCGCGCCGGAAGATCGGCGGCTGACGCCGCGCCAATCCCAACAATCGCGCTGATCGCTGCGGGGGCAAAAACAATCCATTTTGAATATTGCATTTCGCCCTCAAATGACCTCGGCCGGGATCGAATCACGACTTGCACGGTCAACGTAAAGTCGAAGGGCCGCGGGCCATATCTCCCGTTTGGGAGGTGGAGGCGCGATTGCGTCTGACTGTTGCTGAAATACCGCAAATTCTCTTCGATCCGAGGACCTAGTTTTCGCCGCGGCGGGTGAAGCCTCGCACCAATGCGACGACCGCAGCCTGGCTACGCGCGCCGGTCTTTTCGAAAACGCGCTTGAGATTAAAGCGCACGGTGCCGACAGCAAGCGATAGCCGCGCTGCTATCGCCTCGACATTCGCGCCGCCGGCAAGCAGCGCCGCTATTTCCGCTTCACGTGGAGTGAGGCGGTAGCTCTCAGCAAGCGCCTCGCTATCGATGACGGGCGAAGCATCCGGTTCAGTAATGAAGATGACGACGCAAGGCATGCGTCCGCCCTCGGCTGCGGAAATGCGCGCCACCGGCATGATATCGAGCAGCAGCGGCGGCCTGGGGGCTGTGCGGGGGATACAAATCCTGTGAACATTGCCGGAACTCGAATGGGCCGCCTTGCGTATGGCGGCGAGCAGTTCGTCGTTAGTCGCAGTATGGCCCGCGCGAAAACCTGGGCACCGAGCGTGAGGCCATCACCCTCATTAAGCAATCGGCTGGCACGCCGGTTGACGAGTGTCGGACAGCCATTGGCGTCACAGAGAATGGCGCCGTATTCCAACCGTTCGATCGCGCCCGACAATAAATCGGCACGCTGCTCAAGGGCACGAAGCCGCTGTTGCAACAGCATCGTCGTAGTCAGATGGGGCAGCAACCGCTGCAACCTGGCAATTTCGTCATTTTCAAAGGGTCCGCGATGACGCGGACGGCATATCGCAAGGTGGAAGGATAGATCGGGAACATCCTGCTGGATGAAACCGGCATAAAAGCATTGCGTCGGCCTGACCAATTCTTGATATCCTACGGTCTTCTCGAAATCATCGTCGCGGATGATCGTCTGTTGCGATGTCGCAATCCCCGACGGCACCGCCATTTGCCACGGCGTCCAGATCCGATCCGCTTCGGGCGTGGCATAGCGCGCCTGATCGTCTTCGCGCAGCCCGGCCGCCGCATAGAACGGCGTAATCAACGCTGACTGCTTGTTCGTGAAAAGCGTGGCGTGGTCGCTTTCGAACGCCACGACAATTTTTTCGAGCGCAACTTGCCAGAGACCGGGATCGGTGACGGATTGGTACAACAATTCTATCAGTTGAGGATCGACGCCATCCGACACACAAAATGCTCCTGCCGCCGATAAAAACGCACTTTGCAGGGTGCCATCGGAACACAAGTTTGACCACACCCAAATGGGGTAGATCGACGCCTGGGCGCTGATGGGTTACGCCACAGACCGCCAGCGCCTCAAACGCAACCCGTTGGCGATCGAAGTGCTACAATTTCGATGGTTATTGAAATAATCTTGCAGGCTGGTATCGAGACGCTGATCTCACCTAGCAAGCACCTCTTCGATAGTCCATAGCCGAGCCGATGTCTGCTTTCGCACTTAGCGGTCGTACAGGGTCGCGAGGCGATGTCTGCTCCAGAGGGCAAAGCGGGCATGAGGCGGGTGACGGCCAACGTCGGCTGATGACCCGAAGCGAACATCCCGTCAGTCTGAAGCGCGCACAAAAAAGCCCCGGTCGATGCCGGGGCTTCGATTGTGAACAGACCTAACTCAGTATCGTGCGACGACCGGACCGTTCCAGCCGAATTTATAGCTCAACCGCGCAACGACGGTGTCTTCAGTTTCTCTGAAGTTTTGCTGATTCCTACAAAGCCAGGCGATGCAGTCGTGAGCGTCCGATTGCCGAAATCGTAATGCTTCCATTCCGCGCCGACAACCCAGTTGCCGGCGAAGGCATATTCAGCGCCAACCCCTGCTACCCAACCGGTCCGGGAATCGTTGGACCAATTTACCGGACCAAGCGCGAAACCCGGAAAGGCGATCGAATGATTGTAGTTCGTGAAAGCGACGCCGCCTGTTCCGTACACAAGGAAATTGTTGAATGCAAAACCGGCACGGCCGCGAATTGACGCCAAATAATCCTGCTTGGATGAGCAAATAGCCGGAGGGGCGCCCGCACATGCGACGCTCGCGTTAATCGAAGCGCTGTCGATGTCGCCCTCTATTCCCAACACAAACTGGCTGACCTGCCAGTTTACCCCGGCCTGACCGCCGCCAACGAACCCGCTTTTACGGGTAGCAGGCGTTGCTCCAAAGTTGTTCGCCGGAGGTACGTCGCTGAATTGATCGCGGAGCCAACCACCGCCGGCGTTCACGCCGATATAGAAGCCCGACCAATTATAGGCCGGATCGACCATCAGCGGAGCGGCCTTGGTGTATGCCGGCCTTGCTGCAAGATCAGCGGCACGTGCGGCATTAATCCCAACGATCGCACCGATCGCGACGGCGGCGGAAACGATCAGTTTTGAATTTCGCATGTCGCCCTCAAATGCACCTCAGCCGGACAAAAATCCTAGCTTTCGGTGCCAATCTACAGTTGTCGGCTTGGCTCCCAACCTCCCATTTGAGGTATGGGTCCGATTTTATTTCGACTGTTGCTGGAATGAGACGTCGGCCGCTTACCGATGAATGTCCGCTGCTTGGCACTTAGCGGACATACGAAGTGTGCTGGGCAACGTCTGCTCTTGAGGGCAAAGCGGGCATGATGCGGGTGACATCCAACGTCCGCTTTTGACTCATCTCGGAAATCCGGCGGCGAAAGATGCGGGAATCGCGCGGCGCATTCCGGCAAACCATAGACTTAAAACTTCGAGCACGACCCTATTTTGGTCCATGGCAACCATGGCTTTTATAGCAGCCGTGCGGACCAGCGATGCTGGCTGAGATGCCAAAGCACCAAACCGCCGAAAGCAGGACAACAGCAAATAGCGCCCGCATTTGGTTGACTCCGATTTTTTGACCCCCGATGAAATTACGGCCAGGCTGCCGATCAGTTTCAGCGCTGACGCTTCGGAGACACGCCGGTCCGGCAGCCTGATGTCCGCTTTCGAGCCCGAGCGCCATGCGCCTGGATTCGCTAAAGCGCCGCCTTTGACCCGTTGCCGGCAATTCCCGTTACCGCCAGAATGAGTTCCGCGACAGGATTGGCGAACGAACATTGCAATAAATCCAGAACAGCAAGGACCCCTCACCGCGATTTGCCGTTGCGGCTCAATCGGCGATTGCAGATGCGTTAGGGATTCCTGCGCAGTGTCGCATTCGCGCAACAGCGAGTTCCATCTCTCGTTTTCGTCAACAGAAAAAGGCCCTGCTGGAACCCTTTGGAAGAATGAACGATCTCACCGATGTCAGGTCGATGGCAGGCAAGCGACCGATCGGAGAGCGCGGTGAATAATTCAGAGAAGGCCCGCGAGCTCCATGTGGACGGTTCGGAAAAATTCAACGCCGGACGGTATCATGACGCCGAAATCAGCTTTCGCGAGGCGATGGGCAAGCATCTCAAGCCGGCCGCGGGTTGCGGAAATTCTGACGCCGCGCCGAGCGCGCCGGCTCTTAGTAGCCCGCGGGCTTTCTGTACCGCGGAACGGAAGTGGCGCGGCGAGAGGTTGGCGGCTGTTGCCCGGAGGCGCTGAGTGGATTGATCCCGCAGCCGGCAGGCGTGCCGGAGGCCGAGGCCAGGCACTGATCAAGCGTTGAGAACTGGCAATCTCCGGGATAGCCCCACTGCCAACCTTGCAGGCAATAGCGATCCTGTATCGCGTCGGCCGACGCCGGTCCGGTTATAGCCAGAACGCCGAGAGACAAGCCGATGGCGCAGAAAAAAAGCCGCATGAGAGTGTCCCGGACCCGGCAAGGTCCTTTCAGATACGACGAAACCTCGCGCGCGGTTTCGTCGGACCTTTATCTACCAGCCCCAGCCCTGCTGCACCGGTACCTGGCGATAGTATTGGCGGCCAGGCCGCGGCGCATAGCCGGGTGGCGGCGGTGGCGGCGGCTGCGGATTCCAGCCGCGCCGGAAGAAATTGCCGAAGCCGTCATCGTCGCTCGCGGCCATGACATCCGGCTTGGGCGTCGGCTGGCGCGTAATGAAGCCGCCCTGCGGCTGGTTGCTCAGCACCGCGACGAATTCGGTGCGGTAGTTGGTCTCGCTGCTCAGCGGCTCGTCGGAGATCACGATCGAGGAGCGCGGCAACGCGGTCGGCGCGATGCGATCGAGCACTTCCTGCGGAATGGTGACGCGGTCGAGCGCGTCCTTGGCGTCGTCGCCGCTGTCGATCGTGACCACGCTCCAGCGCAGGCCGCTATCGCCGGCCGCCATCGCGGTGAAGATATGCGTGCCGATCGGCTTGTCGGGATCGCGGATCGTGACCGGCACTTCGATGCTGGAATCGAATACCTCGCCGCCACCTCCGGCGCCGGCTTGTGGGTGTTGCGCCGGACATAAAGCTTTTGCGTGGCGCGGCTGATGTAGACGGACACCGGCTCGAGCGCGAGCTTGGCATCGGTCGCGGCTTTCACCGCGGCGACCTTTTTGGCTTCGGCTTCCCTGGCGGCGGCCTTGGCGGCGGCGGCGCTCGGGTTTCGATTTCGCGTCCGCCCTGGCGGCGTCGAGCTGCTGGGCCGCTTCCGCGGCCTTCGGCTCGGCCTTCTGCTTCAGTTGCTCGGCCTTCGCGGCAGCCTTTTCGGTCTTCGCGGAAGCGAGCATCTTGTCGGCCAGCGCGAGCTCGGCATCGGCGCGGCTCTTGTTGCGTTCGAGGTTACGCAGCGTGGCGGCGAGCGAGGCGTTGGCGCGTGTCGCGGTCGCGGCGATTTTTTTGGCTTCCTCCGCCGCCTTTTTGGCATCTTCGGCTTCATGAGCCGCGGTCTCGATCCGCGCCGGCGCCGCCGCAATGGCGTCGGCATTCGGCATGAACAGCTTGGGGTCGGAGAACTCCTCCGGCGCAGGGTCGTTCGGTGCGATGATCACCCGCATGCCGATCCGCGTCTTTTCGAACAGTTTTTCGGCGAAACCGTAGGGCATCCGCACGCAGCCATGCGAGGCGGCATAGCCCGGCAGCGGGCCGCCATGCAGTGCGACGCCGTTCCATGTGATGCGCTGCATGTTCGGCATCCAGGCATCGTCATAAAGGCTCGAATGGTGGTCCTTGTCCTTTTCGATCAGCGCGAACACGCCGGCCGGCGTCTCGCGCCCCGTGATCCCGGTCGACACCGGCGCGCGCAGGATCCAGCCCTCGGCGTCGTAGAACGTGACCTTCTGGCCCTTGATCGACACGATCGCCATGATCGGTTCGCCGGCTTCGCGCGGCGCCGCCTCCTCGGTGGGCGCTGAGGGACGCGCCTGCTTTGCCGAAGCCGCGGTATTGAGCGCCGTCAACGCAGCCATTGCCGCGAGCGTCGCCATCGTCAATCGATTGAGCATGTCATATCCCGGTTGTAGTGCGGTCGATCGGAACGCAGCGATATTCCTCAGCCATCGAGACGGCGGAATAACGGTGAAGACGGTATATCTTCACGTTTCGGTAAAAAAATCCTCACGGCGAGAGCGCCCGAACAGCGAAGCCCAGGCCGGCCTCATCAATTCTGCGGCAACGGCGGGTGCCGCGACCGCGCACCCCTCCTTGGCGTCTACTCCGCCGGCTTCGCTGCGGCCAGTTGCTGATCGGGCTTGCCCAGCCGATGCACCGCCCATTCGTTGCCGTCGATCGGCGCCACATGCGGCGGATCCCTGCCGAGATAGGGCCGGCCGATCCCGAATTCCTTGCTGTGGGCATCCACCCATTTCCAGAGGATGTTGGTGGCGACCAGCCGCTCCGCGCGCGTCGCGCCGTTGACGCTGACGATATCGGCCGCGAGCCCGTGACCGTAGCCGCCGCGCAGGCTGCCGCCATGATAGGATCTGTTGTTGGCCGCCTTCAGGCCGTTCGCGATCGACTGCCGGTAGTCGTCGCGGAACGCGCTGGTGATGCCGGGCGACAGGCCCGCGCCTCGGCCGCGTGAAGCATGCGCAACAGCCTCAGCTTGAAATCCCGATCCATGCCGCCGATGACGTAGTCCGTCAGCGCCATGCCGGCTTTTCGGCGGCCTTCGGATCCTTCCACGAAAAATCCTCCTCGGCGGCTGCCGAGACGATCCGCGTCACCGTCACCATCTTGCCTTTTCGTTTCACCGTCACCGTCCGGCGTTCCCGGTTGCTGACGCTGTCCTGCTTGGGTGCGCGCTGATACAGCGTCCAGAGGAAACCATCCGTGCAGGCGGGTGAAGGCGTGCCCGCGGGCGCTTCGGGGGCCGTGTTCGCGGCGGCGTCTGCGGGAGCGGTCGCAGCCAGACAGTCGGCGGAAGCATCGGTCGATGCGGCCGGCGGCGTGGCGTTACCGGTCCCCTCACCCGCCGCGCTTGTTGCGGCATCCAGAGGCTGCACCGGCGGCATCATCTCAGATGAATTGTTCAGCGCGGCAGTGACGATCGGCTGTGGCTCGGGTGCGGCGACGTTTACCTCGGCCGTTGCAGGCGATGGCGCAGGCTCCATCACCGGTTTGGCGGCAGTCGTATCGGCAGCCGCGAGCGCGATCGGCGGAACGGCGCGGGTGGTGCCGGTTGCCGTAAAGCCGGACGCGGCGATGCAGACGAGAACCACCGCGGGTAGAGCGACCTCTCGGGATAATGTCGCCAGTGCTGCCAACCGGGGGGTCATGATCGCAATGGTGTCCTGCCAGCAAGCCTCAAATGGGCGTATCCGAGTGAGCCGGGTTATAGCCTGTTTCGTGACGGTTTTTGCAGTCGCGAGATGGAGAAACAATGGCGAAAAACCCGGAATATCCGGTTTTCCAAAGAAGATGTTGCCGAAAGGCAACGCCCAAGGATAGGCGCCGCCCATGGAGATCGCGCTCCCCTCAAGGTAACCGGGCGTTTACCTTATCAATCCAAAGTTGCGCAGCTTGAAACGACGCGGAATGGAAATGAAGGCGATATCTATCGTTGCGATCGCCACGGCGGGATTTGCTTCGCCCCTCCTTGCATCGGACTACCCTTCGCCCGGCTCCGCCTATGTTGTGCCGATGCACGCATCGGTTTCATCGCCGCGTCCTTTGCCTAAAGCGCCGCAGGTCGTCGCAGCGTTGCCGTGGACCGGCTGCTACGTCGGCGGCCATTTCGGCGGCACCGTCAGCCAGGACAGGTCGGGCAGCTCGACCTATTTCGGCTCCTCCGGTTTTTTGGGAGGCGGACAGATCGGCTGCGACAATCAGTTTGCACCCGGCTGGGTTTTCGGTCTGGAAAGCCGGGCCGCATGGACCAGCCTCGACAACAGTCACGCTGCCTCCGTGATAAGCCACGCAACGAGGATACCGATTGAGATTCCGTCGCAATATGACCTGCGCAACGAATTCCTGGCGTCAGCCACTGCGCGGCTCGGTCATACCTTTGGAGATCGCTGGCTGGGATTCGTCAGAGGCGGCGTGGCCTGAACTCGCGAAAAGATAGACGACGCCTTTATCAACAGTTTCGGGGTTGCTGCCGACCCCGCGGGGACCATGACCCGGACCGGCTGGACGGCGGGAAGCGGCGTGGAATGGGCATTCTCGCCCTGCTGGTCGGCGACCCTCGAATACGACTACTACGACTTTAACAAAAGGGGCACTGTCCTGCTCGACACCACGAACAGCACGACCGTAACCCTGTACAGCCTGAAGGATACCATGCACGCCGTCACCGTCGGCGTGAATTATCATTTTTCAAGCGCGAACTAGTGCTCACTGGCGCGCCCGTGGTTACTTCCGAGATGCTTCGGGTTGGGGAGGACTGTCTTTCAAAATCGGAGGGGGTCCGAGAACCAGCTTACGGGGCTCAGCAGGTTTTTCTGGCAATGATGGAGTTAGCTGGGAACCATCAGACCAAGTAATGGTCCCGCCGGTAATGATGGCGAAACGCCACAAAAATAATTTGAAACCGAACGACGCGGCCTCGTGCATCTCGTCGGCGATGCGTCGAAGTTCGCTAACGTCTAAACGAATAAAACCGTGGTTGTCTGGCTTAATTTTTGATGCCTTGGACAGCGTTAGGTGTGTATCCTCTAAGTCATACGGCCATAAATCGTGTGTCTGGGAGTGCATCAAGATATTTCGGTTCTCGGTGATCGTACCGAAGCAATCAAGGAAATATAAAAATAGTTCTTGGAACGGCGGTGGCTCGGTTTCCGCAATTGCTCTGGCTATCTGAATGCGCTCGGCGTTGTTGAGTTTGGCGAAGACAAGTTTCCCAACTTCCATTTTGTCAGAGGTGACAAAAAAGAGCCGATAAAACTCGCCTTCCAAGGCATTGTAGTTGGCGGCGATCACCCCGAGTGCATGCATATGGTTGAATAAGTTGGGGTTGTATCGCCAATTCCAGCTCCAGGGTTTTTCACCCATGAGAAGCGCGGCCAATAGGCCGTTTGGCGCGGAGGGATTATCTGTCATGGCAAAAACACCTGCCCCGAATATTCTGACAAAGAAGCGAACGGCTCGTTTTGAAGCCGCGCTTAAGGGCGCAATGAACACGCCTCACAAGCCGTTGAAGAAGGCGAAGAAGGCGAAAGGTACAAAGAAGCCCGGCAAGTGAAGCCGGGATTTTGACTTTTGCGGTAAATTTGGGGAGCAATACGGGTGCTCGTGAGACTTACATGTTTCGTTTTAGCCAGTCACCGCAGTTTCCTGTGAAACCGATCCACGCCGCATCGTGTGGCTCATATTTCACAACGAGCAACTGATCGTCAGCTTTCATATGCCGCCAGATCTCGTCGCGAATTTGGACCGAGTTTTTATTGGAAACAACGAGCCAAGTGGAATCCAAACAGTGCCACCAATCCGAGCCGACCTTTTTGATGGCTTCGATTAGTTCGTTGTAAGTTTCACCCTGCTTAGGGTGCAGATCATATCCGACTACGTGGATGGCCATTTTAGCCCCTTTCTAAAATAGGGGCCGACTTGACGATATGGGCAAGTTCAGGAGTTATAATCCCGCTGTTACCGACCAAAGCCTGCCGTCAGCCCCATGCTGAATTTGGCAGGATCGGGGGTTAGCTCTTGGCGGAGCGCCCCCAACTCAGTTTCATTTTACCAACAATTCGTCATGGAGTCTTAGAAGTTCCTCATTTGTCCCACCCTGTGGATATCTGCAGATGTCCGGATAATGCGCACGTAGACTTAAGCTTAGGCTGTGGATATTTTTCTCGCGCCAGCGCAGGGAGCGTAGGCCAACTGTTTAAAGTCAAACTCAGTTAGCTTGACGATACGTCAGACCCTTGCCAGCCGCGCCTCATGGCAAGGTCCGCAAGTTCCATCGTGGATGCCAATTCCAGGGACTGGGAGTTTGTGGTGCAAAGTATATAATAGCCACATCAGTACCGGTAAGGCTCGATGTCCAGCAGCGGGAATGCGCTCAACACGTGCGGCAGGTTGGCCGGCTGCGCGGGTGCATCCAATGCTTGGCTCACACCATTTCGCTTCGCTTTAATCGATCTGACAGCAGCGAACACACAGCGGCCGGGACTGCGCCGATCAGTGCGATCATCAGGACGGACACCGCGCTCGCCAAAATCTCTCCGAAACTGAACACGATGATTTCGGCCATCAGCGTGACTGTTCCTGTGAGCGCCGCCACTGGAAGGCGAAAATAAATCGGTGCGGCGGAAAGCTTCCAGTCAACGGTGCCCGACAACAAGGCGGGAGCAAGCGTGATGGGGTATGCCAATCCCAGCATTGCGAAGTCCAATAGCCTGAAGTCGTGCCGCTGAATCACATCGGGCAAGTTAAAGATGACGAGCGCGATCGGGGCATAGAGCGCCGTGAAAATCATCATTCGCTTCATGCGGCCCTCGCCAAACCCGTTGGTCGCATTTGCCGGTATTCCGGTTCACGGCGCCGTCACGACATCCTGGCGGCCAACGCCGCGTCGGCTGTCGCGAACAAGACCCAATCAATACCGGTAAGGCTCGATGTCCAGCAGCGGGAATGCGCTGAACACGTGCGGCGGATTGGTCGGCGTCGCCGCGTGCAGATAAGATTTGTCAAGTTCGGCGAAACGCGTGACGCCGAGCAGGCCCAGGCACCGGACCACCTCGTCTTCGAGCAGCTCCAGCATCCGCACGACGCCGGCTTCGCCTTTCGGCAGCGAGCGCCCAGCATTGCAGGCGGCCGATGCCGACGAGATCGGCGCCCGACGCGATCGCCTTGACGATATCGGTGCCGCGGCAGAACGAGCCATCGACCATGATTTTCGCTCGGCCGCGCGACCGCCTGCCTGATCTCCGGCAGCACATGCATCGAGCCGCGGCCGTGATCGAGCTGGCGTCCGCCGTGGTTCGAGACGTAGATCCATTCGACGCCGTGATCGAGCGCGATAGCGGCATCCTCCGCAGTGGCGATGCCCTTGAGGACGAGCGGAATCCTGAACTTGTCCTTGATCAGTTTCACGGTGCGCCATTCCAGTCCTTTCTGGTATTCGCCGCCGCTGGCGCGGCGCGCGGCTGGCGCGCACGTAGCGCTTGGCAATATCGCGCTCGCGCCGGCTGTAATGCGCGGTGTCGACGGTCAGGCAGAACGCGTGTATATCCGTGGTCGATCGCCCGGCTGACATGGTCCTCGACAAAGGCATCGTCGCCGCGGACATAGAGCTGAAAGATCCGCAGCGCTTCCGGCGCCGCCTCGGCGACTTTCTCGAGCCCGGGCTCCGACACCGAGCTCAGCATATGCGCGGCGCCGAAGCGTCCGACCCCGCGCGCGACCGCCGCCGCGCCGCCGGGATCGAACATCTCGAGCGCGCCGACCGGCGCCAGCATCACCGGCAGCCGCAGTTTGCGGCCGAACGCCTCGTACGATGCGTCGACCTTGGCGACATTGCGCAACACGCGCGGCCGGAACGCGATCTCGTCGAGCGCCATGCGATTGCGCCGCATGGTGGTCTCGGTCTCGGCGGCGCCGACGATATAATCCCAGGCATTCTGGTTGAGGTTGGCGCGCGCCTTGCGGACGAACTCGTGAAGGTTCTGGAATTCCTCGTTGCTGGCGCCGAGTTCGCTTGCGGCGATGACCGGCCGAATAGGCGTCCCGTCATTCATGGTGTTGTCTCCCTGTTTTGCCGGACACCTTAGCGAGCCATCATGAGATGGGGAAGGCGGCGGGCAACGCGTTTGAGGAATATGGCCCCCGAAATCGTGCCTTGGCACTGAGCGGCATCATTCGCCCTTTACCTTCCCGAACACGCCGGCCTTGGCCAGCGCCGCGATCCGCGCCTCGTCATAGCCGAGCGTCTTGCGCAACACCTCCCTGGTGTGCTCGCCGAGCATGGGCGCCGCCACCGGATCGACCACCGGCGTCAGGTCGAAGACGCAGCGGCGTTTCGATATTGGGGACCGTGCCCGCCGTCGGGTGCGGGATCTGGCTGACGCGATGGCGCTCGCGCACTTCCGGCGAATTGAACGCCTCCTCGATGGTGCGCAGAAAACCGACCGGCATGTTGGCAGCCTTCATCCTGGCCACCCAGTTGTCGCGGGTATCGCCGGCAAAAACTCCAGCGAGGATCGCGCGCAACTTTTCCTTGTTGGCGGTGCGCGCGCGGCGGTCGGCGAATTCGCATCGCTGACGAGATCGGGCCGCTCCGAGCACCTCGACCACCAGCCGGCGATACGAGCCGATCGTTGGCGCAGGCGATATAGAACGGCCCGTCGGAGGCCTCATAGACGCCGACGGTGGGCGACCCGTTCGGCGAGTTGCCGAACCGGCTCGGATTCACGCCGGTCATCAGATAGGCCATGCCGTAAAATCCGGTCATCGCCACCGCGATGTCGAACAGCGCGACCTCGACATGCTGGCCGCGGCCGAGCCGGTCGCGGGCCAGCAGCGCCAGCAGGATGGCGTTGCAGGCCGACATGCCCGTCGCCATATCGACGACCGGCGGCCCGGTGCGCACCGGCGGGCCGTCGGGAAAGCCGTTCAGCGACATGAAGCCGCTTTCGGCCTGCGTGATCGGATCGAAGCCCGGGCGGCGAGGCGAACGGTCCCTTGCGGCCATAGGCCGAGATCGAGCAATAGACCAGGCGCGGATTGGCCGGCGCGACCGAGGCGTAGTCGAGGCCATACTTCTTCATCACGCCGGCGGAGAAATTCTCCACCACCACGTCGGCCTTGCGCGATCAATTCGCGCGCCACCTCGCGGGCCTCGGGCTTGGTGAAATCGAGCGCGATACCGCGCTTGTTGCGGTTGAGGCTGATGAAGGCGGCGCTCTCGCCGGCGAGTTCGGCGTGTTCATAGTGCCGCGTGTCGTCGCCGCCTTCCGGATTCTCGATCTTGATGACCTCGGCGCCGAAATCGGCCAGCGTCTGCGTGCAGGCGGGCCCGGCCACGACGCGGGTGAAATCCACCACCAGCAGGCCGTCGAGGGCGGTCGGCGCGCCCTTCGCGCGCGGCTGGCGTTCCGGCAATTGCGGCCTGGTGGCGGTCATCCCAAATCATCCCTTTTATCGGCCGGCGATCGTTGAAAATTCGTCGCCGCGTGCAGGGACTTTAAGAACTATTCTTGCCGGTTCACAAGAGCCGGAACCGGCCATCGCAGCCGCGATCATGCATCGCGGCAAGTGCGCCGCGCATGGCTTTGTGACGCTTGAAGGATGTCAGCTTGAACTATCGGCCGCTGACTTGCGCTGCGGGCGGAAGTGAAACGCCGGCGCCCGAAACCTGCGAGGCTATCAGGAATGCCGCTACCACGGCAGGAAGGCTGATGAGCCTCAGAAATTGATCCAGCGTCAGCATGTTTGGTCCCCACCAAAAGAAACGCCTGCCCACCCGGCGCCGGTTCGTCCTAGTTCGTCCCGCTTTCCGCCATCTGCCGGCTGCCGGTCAGCATCTGGTCCGAGATCACAGCCCCGGACATCGTCAGCAGCGCCAGAAAAGATATGAGGGCGACAATTTTCATGATCGGAACCTCGTTCCGGATTGTGGCCAAAAGCGTCAAAGGCTGGTTCATTTTCTGGACGATCAAGAGAACAATTGGGGCGCTCGACCGGCGCCGGCCCAAAGAAAAAGCAGCCTCCCCGTAAGGAGGCTGCTGATTCTTCACGCCGAAAATTCAGATCAATCGCGGTCGTGAACGATCACCTTGCTGTCGGGCTCGCGATGATGGTCGCGATCAATGATCACGGTCTTGTCGCGAGGCTCCTGCTCGCGGATCACCGTGGTATGATCCCGATCGCGGTCGCGATCCCAGTGATGGCCTTCGCCGACGGTCACGCCGACGCCGACCGGTCCAACGCCCACACCAACCTCGTCCGCGCTCGCAGGGACGGCCGCAAAAATAGCGGTCGCCGCCACCATTCCCAGGACGTATTTCATGTTGCTCTCCTCAAATTGCCTGCCGCCAAAGCAACACCATTGCGCCGCACGCGTTCCCGAAAACTTTTGCAAACAAAAATCGCGATGGCCGGAACCATTTGCCCACCGCCGTCACGCCTGTTTGCGTTCGCTGGCAAAGCCGTAGATCAGCGCCAGCCGGTCGAGGCATTCGCGAAAGCGTTTGGCGAAATAATCGATCCAGCGCTGGCCGCGCAGCCCGCGCCGCTCGCCGATCTGCTCCATGGTCATGCCCAGGACCAGCACCTCATGCACCAGCGCCGAGCCGTCGGCGCCGAGTTCGCGCTCGACGCGATTGAGCCGCAGCACGGCCTTGCGCTGGCGCTCGGTGATCGGCTCCGCGCGCCTGCCCGCCATCGACATATTCGCGGCGTGGGATCGACCGCGCTGCGGGCCGCGCTCGGCCTTCTCCCAATCGTCCTGAAACGCCCGGCCGCCCTGATATTGCGCCTCGTCGATCTGGCGATGGGTGTGCAGCCGCGCCAGCGGATCGTTGCGGATCGAGCGCAGCGTGACGATCTTGTCGCCGGGCTCGAGGCCCAAGGGATCGTCGACCTCGACGGCCGCGACTTCGGCGTTGCGCGGCAGATCCCGCGACCGCCGGTCGTGAATCTTGCGCGGGATTGTGCGGTTTGTTGCGTTTTGCCCGTGCCATGTCGGATTGCTCCTTTGCAGAAGTACGGAATTTCGATGCGCTGTTCGATTCCGGGTTATGTCTCGTTCGTCTTGCGCGACGTAGCGCCGCCGAGATTTCGGAGCTGACGGTCAACTCGTGCTGGCGCATTGCCGCGACGTTCGCTGCCGACGGCTGCGTCGGCTTGCGCCGGAACGTCGCCGCCGCTCTTAGAAAGACTTCTGTGTGTGAGTGTGAGTGGTCGACGCCGGCCGCAGCCCGGCTTGAACTTTGCCCGGCAATTGCTCGGGACGGGGCGCTGCCGGAAACAGCGCGCTGTTTTCCAGCTTCATGCCGCGCCAGCGCCGAGCCGAGGCCGCCTTTCTGGCCCGCGATCGCGCGCTTTTCGCGAAACGCGCATCATCCTCGCAGTTCGGCATCGATCCGCTTGTGCTTCCAGCCATCGTGGAAGAAATCCTGCAAGGTCGCGCGATAGTCGCACCAGGTCCTCAGCGGCAGTTTGGTGATCTTGGCAAGTTGCCGGTCGTCGTCGGGCAGTTCGCCCTTGCGCCAGTAATGCATCATCAGCAGCAGATACGCGCCATGCTGCGCCGTGGTCAGGTGACCGGTATCGCCGAGATAATCGCCGACATAAAGCGGCATCCACGGGCGGTTCATCCGGCGCCGCTTTCCAGGCGTTCGGCAATTTCATTCGTCGCGCAACAAGGCGACCAGTGCGCGCCGGCGGCAGGAACGCGCAGGCTCGCGCGCGATCAGCGCGCGCAGATGCGCGATGCGATGGCGGCGCGGCAGCCGTTTCATCCGGAAACGCATCACCGCAGCGGATGTGTTCGTGAGCCGCTGCTTCCAGCGCTGGCTTCGATTCGGCGCTTCATGCCGCTCCACCAGCCGGAGTACGACCGTGCTGGCGGCCCGTTCCGAACGCCGTGCCGGGTCCGCGCGTCAGATGAAAATGCGCCGGGCAATAGCTGGATGCCTCGCGGTCGGGATGGCCGCAGAAGGTGATGGCTTCGCCTTCGCTGTCGCCGCCGTAAGGATAGCGGCAATCGCCGGGTTCGAGTTCGAGCAGCGAGAGATGGCGCGGCACGATCTCGACGCAACGCAAGCTGCAGCGGCGCATCGCGTTCGAATTCCGGCGGATCCTGAACACCGCGTTCAATCGCGCACGGCGTTCGCGCAACCGGTGCAATCGCGGCTGCTCGCCCTTGCGGCGGCCTTGGCAAGCCTGCGGGCCGATGCGGGACCGACAAGTCCCATTCGCCGGGCGCGGCCGATCGCTGCATTGCGGGAATAGGCGGTGCCGAATCTGGCATTGAGCGCATGCGCGATCCCCGAATAGGAAAGCCCTTGGCCAGCAACTTTTCCAGCGCCTCGGAATGTTCGGGCGCCCATTCGGTTCGATTCTGCGTGGGTGAAGGTCATGGCGAAATCATTTCGGATATTCCGAAATCAAAGTCAAGCTTGATTTCGGATAATCGGAATTGCTAGGCATTTCTGAAATTCGGAAAACGATGCGACCATGCTGGACATCAGGATGATCGAACGGGGGCTGGCAAAAGCCGG
Organism: uncultured Alphaproteobacteria bacterium; assembly: GCA_963819305.1. Lineage (GTDB taxonomy): Bacteria > Pseudomonadota > Alphaproteobacteria > Acetobacterales > Acetobacteraceae > CAVTKE01. Next base: position 976,540 of record CAWFVP010000006.1, on the reverse strand, counting down.
GCAAGACCAAGGGCGGTCTGGCGGCGGCGATGGGCGTCCGGCCCGGCGCGGTTTCGGAGATCCTGTCCGACGCCCGGCTGATCAAGGCGTCGGAAATCGCGCCGATCATCGATTATCTCGAACTGAACTCGGTGCCGATCATGGGCCGGGTCGGCGCCGGCGCCACCATCGAGCCGGAACACGAGCAGGTGCCGCCGGAAGGTCTCGGCGATGTCGAACTGCCGTTCCCGATCGCCGAGGAAACCATCGCCTTCGAGGTGGCCGGCGATTCCATGCTGCCGAAATACGAAAACGGCGATATTATCGTGGTTTTCAGCGAGCAGCGCCATCCGCTGTCGAGCTTCTACGGCGAAGAGGCCGCGGTCCGGCTGAAGACCGGCGAGCGCTATCTGAAGACGATCGAGCGCGGAAATTCCGCCATCGTCGTCAATCTCACCAGTTTCAACGCCAAGCCGATCAACGGGGTCAAGCTGGAATGGATCGGCGAGATCTGCGTCACCCTGCCGCGCGGCCAGATCGAGCGGCTGCGGGCCAAGGCCGCCGGCAAGTCGCGCAAGGCCGCGCGAACCCAGGCCGGCGGCGCACGGGAGAAATGAGGCGGCCAGCGTGCGAAAGCGCGCCGCCGGGATTCCCGGCCGGCCTGCGAGGCCAGTTCATGGGCGCCAGGCCCGAAGCGTCACCGGTTGCAAATTTTCTGATTTTCCGAAATAATGCCAAGCCTGATTCCGCCTCAGGGCCAGGGACGCCGACAAGGACACCGATGCAGTATTTCGTCGTGATGATCGATTATGGACGGCGCGGCCGCGAGGCCATCGTCGATCCCGAAATTACCCGGCGCGAAGTGGTCGCGCGCATAGTCATCCGGCGAATACAGGAATATCAGCTTCATCCACGAGATCGCCGATCGGAGCGTCGACGATGTCACCGCCGAAATCCTGATGGAGGCCGCCACGCCGGAAATCCCGGCCGGCGGCGCCGACCTGCAGGCCGCGGCGTTCGATCGGGAACGTGACTATCGCAAACACGAGAAGGCGTAAGGCGTGTCGGGAAAGGGCGAAACGCAGCAACTGGACATCGTTCAATGCCGCTACCACTACTGATCGGCTCCGGGAACCGGTAACCGCGATCCTCGTTTCCTTATGTCGACCGGAAATTGGACCATGCACAACACCACCCTCGCCGCCCTCGTGCTTCTCGCCGCGTTTGCTTCCAGCGCGCAGGCGCAGCCCCCGGCCGGTTCGGCGGGCGCGGGCACCAGCGCGATCAGCGGGATTCCGCCCGGCCCAGCCAGCGTCGGCGGCATCAACAATTCGGTCAGCGATCCGAGCGGCATCGGCAATGCGGCGCGGGCGCCCTCGCCCGGCGTCGGCGGCGCAATTGCGCCGGTTCAGGTGCCGCAGGGCGGTGTGGCTTTTTCGCGATCACGGCCTGTTCATTTGAGCCGCATCAATGGCCGCAGATTGACCGAAGCCCAGCAGGAAGCGGTGATCAAGGACCGCGACCGGCTGTTGAGCCAGAAACTCCGGAGCATCTGCACGGGCTGCTGAAGGAATCCAAACCTTCGGCGCAGTTTTATTCCCGGGATAAAGCCCGCAACGCCCACATCTTTCGCTGAACTCGTCCGGCAAAGGATTCACGGCATTGTCAGGCCGCACAAGCGGCGTGCGTGCTAAGCGAAAGCACCCGATCCGGCGAATCCTGATGACGACTGACACTGCGACGATTGCGGCCATGACGACGCTTGATCGCACCAGCCTCGATTTCGGCAAGCTGCCTGCCCGTGCCGCTTCGGCCGCTGCGGCGACGCTATCAGCGTGTTCCGCGGCTGCTGGAGGCCCTTGGCCTGGCGCGCGGTGACGGACGCTATGGCCGTATGCTGAAAACCTTGGCCCGCGTGCAGCTGCTGATCCTGGACGACTGGGCGATTACGCCGCTGACGGCCGAACAGCGGCGTGACCTGATGGAAATCGTTGACGACCGGCACGACCGGGCGTCCACCATCGTGACCAGCGAGGTGCCGGTGGACTCTGGCACGAGGGCATCGGCAATCCCACTATCGCCGACGCTGTGCTCGACCGATTGGTGCACGGCGCACACCGCATCGAACTGAAAGGAGAGAGCATGCGAAAGCTGAAAGCCGCCAGAGCCAAGCTTGACGAAGCCACCAACACGTAGCCCAACTTCACCCGCTCGCGACACGCACTGCTACCCGGCTGGGATCATCGGAATCCCCGGCTGGCTTCGATCGGAACAGGTGGCTGGTTTCGATCGGAATCGATGGCTGCAATCGTCGGAATGCGCAACCAATAATATTCGGGTCAAATGGTTCTCTCTCCATACGGGATAGTGTGTGGGCAGTCGGAACCGGTTTCCGCTGCAGAGTGCCACCCGCCGGGACGGCGGGGACCCTCCACTCGCCGCTATACGCGCGCCTTGGTTTGGGGATGTCTCCGTCCTGACCGCGCCGACGCTGGTGCACGAATATGCGGTCCCTCCGCCCTTGTTTCAGGCCGTCGGCGGAGGCCGCTGGTTGCGGCCGCCGCGGTCAAGGCCAACGGGGTTATTGATCACTGTAAACACTTGTGGACAGTGTCATTTTTAATTTACACTCCGTGCGCATGACCAAGCAACTGCTCGATCCCGCAACCCCGGGCTTGCGCCCCACGCGGCCCTCTCCGCCTGCCCGGCCTTGTGCAATCGTCATCGGCAGCGGGTTTCGGCGGCCTGGCGGCGGCGATCCGGCTGGGCGCGCGCGGCTATCGGGTGACGGTGCTGGAGCGGCTGCGACGCAGCCGGGCGGGCGGGCCGACGTGTTCCGCCAGGACGGCTTCACCTTCGACGCCGGCCCCACCATCGTCACCGCGCCGTTCCTGTTCGAGGAGCTTTGGGCGCTCTGCGGCCGGCGGCTGGCCGACGACGTCGATCTTGCGGCCGGTGTCGCCGTTCTACCGCATCCGCTTCGACGACGGCGCGAGCTTCGACTACACCGGCGACCCGGCGGCGATGCGCGCCGAAGTGGCGCGCTTTTCGCCCGGCCGACGTCGACGGCTACGAGCGCTTCATGCGCGCCAGCGAGGCGATCTTCCGGGTCGGCTTCGAGCAGCTCGGCCATGTCCCGTTCGGCTCGCTGGACCGACATGGCGCGGGTGGTGCCCGACATGGTCCGGCTGCGGAGCTATCGCAGCGTCTACGGCCTGGTCGCGCGCCACGTCAAGGACGAGCGCTGCGCACCGTTCTCAGCTTTCATCCGCTGCTGGTCGGCGGCAATCCGTTCGCCGCCAGTTCGATCTACAGCCTGATCGCCTTCCTGGAGCGGAACTGGGGCGTGCATTTCGCCATGGGCGGCACCGGCCGCCTGGTGCAGCGGCCTGGTGCGGCCTGATCGAGGGGCAGGGCGGCAGCGTGCGCTGCAATGCCGGACGTGGCGGAGATCACCGTGGCGGACGGCGCGCCACCGGCGTGCGCCTGGCGTCCGGCGAGAGCGATCGCCGCCGACATCGTCGTGTCCAACGCCTGCTCCGCCTGGACCTATCGCATCTTGCTGCCGCCGGACGCGCGGCGCCGCTGGACCGACCGGCGGATCGAGCGGGCGCGCTACTCCATGGGGCTGTTCGTCTGGTATTTCGGCACCCGGCGGCGCTACCCCGACGTCGCGCACCACACCATCCTGCTTGGCCCGCGCTATCGCGAGCTGCTGCGCGACATCTTCGCCCGCAAGCGTCCTGGCCGAGGATTTCAGCCTCTATCTGCATCGCCCGACCGCGACCGACCCGTCGCTCGCGCCGCCGGGCTGCGACGCGTTCTACGTGCTGTCGCCGGTGCCGCATCTCGGCGGCGGCACCGACTGGGCGGACGCCGCCGAGCCCTATCGCCAGGCGATCGCAGCACGCGCTGTCCGCAACGGTGCTGCCGGAGCTGGAGACGGAGCTCGCCACGTCCCGGATGATGACGCCGCAGGATTTCCAGGACCGTCTGCTGTCGTTCCGGGGCGCCGGCTTCGGCATGGAGCCGATCCTGACGCAAAGCGCCTGGTTCCGGCCGCATAACCGCAGCGAGGAGGTCGACCGGCTGTTCCTGGTCGGCGCGGGCACGCATCCCGGCGCCGGGCTGCCCGGCGTGCTGTCCTCGGCCCGAATCCTCGATCCGTGGTGCCCGATGCTGCGCCTGGTCTGACATCCGACTCTTGGCCGAGGCCATCGACCTGGCCGCCTGCCGCGCGATGCTGCGCGGCGGCTCGCGCAGCTTCCACGCGGCGTCCCGGCTGCTGCCGCGCCGTCGCCGAACCGGCGGTGGCGCTGTATGCCTTCTGCCGCCTGGCGGACGACGCGGTCGACCTTGACGGGGGCAGCGGCGCCAGCGCTGAGGCAGCGCCTGCACCGCGCCTATGCCGGCCGGCCGTTGCCGATCGCCGCCGACCGCGCCTTGGCCGCGTCGTCGCACGCTTCGCCATGCCCCGCGCCTTGCCGGAAGCGCTGCTGGAGGGGCTGGCCTGGGACGCGGCGGGCCGGCGCTACGACGACCTGTCGGCTTTGCTCGACTATGCCGCGCGGGTCGCCGGCTCGGTCGGCGCGATGATGGCGGTGCTCATGGGGGCGCAGGGGCCGCGGTCGTGGCGCGGCCTGCGACCTCGGCATGGCGATGCAGCTCACCAACATCGCGCGCGACGTGGGCGAGGACGCGCGGGAGGGGCGGCTTTACCTGCCGCTGCACTGGCTGCGCGAGGCCGGGATCGATGCCGATGCATGGCTGGCGCGGCCGGTGTTCACGCCGGCCCTGGGCGGTGTCGTCCGCAGGCTGCTCGGCGAGGCCGAGGCGCTCTACACCCGTGCCGACGCCGGCATCGCCTGCCTGCCGGCATCTGCCGTCCCGGCATCGGCGCGGCACGCTTGATCTACGCGGAGATCGGCCGCGAACTGGAGCGGAAGGGCAACGATTCGATCAATGCGCGGGCGACGGTCTCCGGCCGGCGCAAGCTCGTGTTGCTGGTCCGCAGCCTGCTGCCAGCCAAGGTCCCCTCCCCTGCCGAGTCGCACCCGGTCGCCGACGCGGCACGCTTCCTGGTCGAGTCTGTGACACCCCTGCCCTCGTCGCGGGACATTTCCGCAGGCATGTCCAGGAAAACTCTGGACGAGCGGGCGGCCTGGCTGGTCGATCTTTTCGCGCGTCTCGGCGACCGCCGCCAGTTGGAGACCTGACAGCATGTCGTTGGCCGGCCTGGGCCGGTTCGAATGGGTGCTGATCGAGCTGCTGGTGCTCGGCATCCTGGTCTGGCAGTTGGTCTCCGTGCGCCGGCTCATCCGTCGCGACCGGCAGGCCGCGCAACAGGCAAAGGCGCAGGAAGCGGAGACGGATTGATCAGCTCCTGATGCGGGGCATCCGGAACGGCAGCATCGCCTGAACCCAGCGTGCATCGAAGCGCCGCAGCGAAAGGCTTTCATGCAGCATCGTCGCGGGCTGTCCGAGCAATCTGCAGTCGATCACCGAACGCGCATAGAAAGGCGCGTCCTCCAGGGACTGCCGAATCCGCGCCGTCTCGGCCCTGGTCTCGCGAGCTATTCTCCATCGCGTCGGCGGCAATGCAAATCGTGGCGGCGGCGGAAGATCTGTGGTCTCGCCCGATTTATCGATACGCAAGACCAGCGAAAGATCTTCGCCCTGCCGCGGCGTGACGTCATAAAAGATTGCCGTGTCGCCACCGATCGCGGCGCGGCCCCAATTCCAACTGACGAAGCTGTCTTCGAGCGGAACTGAACCCTCGTTGGAATCGAGATAGCCGCGGCCGGACCACCGCGCCGCCGGGGTGGCAAGGTTGACCTCTACACGCGCACAGGGCGCCAGCGGAGACCAGCGATGCCGCCCCTCGGGGTCCAGCCGGAAACGCCGGCCCGTCACCGCCTCGGGCCACACGCGAACGGTGCCGCGGATGCGCCGGGCAAATGGTGCCGTGCGCTCCTCGATGGTAAAGACCAGGCTGTCGCCATCCCAGCGCAGCGCGCTCGGACCGATGGCGAGGTCGTTGGTTGATCGGTGCAGAGCGCCGCGATCCCGCTCCGTCATCGTCCAGCCCTTCGTCGTCCCGTACAGCGCGACGTTCAGCGCGCAATGCTGCAAAGGGTCGCCGCCGCCGTGCCGCCTGCTCCATGCATAGTACGGTGAGAAGACGCTGCCGATGAAGGCGATCAGGGTTATCCCGTTAAGGCCGTCCTCGCTCAGCGCGTCGACATACCACCAGGCATAGCCACCATGCGGGACGACGCGGTCGAATCCCAATCCGCCATCAGCAGCGCCGCCGCCATCTGCCCCGACAGTGCCGCCATCGGAACCCCCGCGCCGGGATGCGTGCTGCCACCCGCCAGATAAAGCCCTGGAATCCGACTGCGCGATCCCGGCCTGCGGAACGATGCCATCGGTCCATGCACCGCATGGCCATACAGCGCGCCGCCGGTCGCCGGGAACAACTGTTCGAAGTCGTTTGGCGTCGTCACCAATGTCGCATCCGAGCGGCGTTGCACGATCAGGCCGCAACGTGCCAGCAGGGAGAATGTGCGGTCCGCGCATTGCTCGATCTCCGTTGCGGTGGTGTTCCTGATGTCGCCGGTGGCCGGTGCGTTCACCAGGCAGAGCAGCCGCTCGGTGCCGGGCGGCTGTCGGCCGGTATCGTCACGATCCTGGGCGCAGACATACACGGTCGGTGCTTCCGGCAGTCGCCGATGCCGAAACAGATCATCGAATTCGGCGGTGTAGTCGTTGGAGAAAAAGACATTGTGCCGCAACAGCGGGAACCCTTCGGCGCGCGCGACGAGCGCCCATGTCATTGCCGAGAGCGAACGCTCGGACGCTGTTGAAGCCGCCACCGCGGAGACGGCGGCAGGACCGAATTTTCCAGTGGCCAATGCGGCCGTGTCGGCATTGGCGATGACGGCGTCGGCCTCGATGCGCTCGCCGGATGCGAGTACAACTCCAGTGGCTGTTCCATCACGGACGCAGATTTCCTTGACCTCCGCATCGTAACGGAATGCGGCACCCTGGCGGGCGGCCACTTCCGCCAGCGCGACTGCCACCCGGTGCATGCCGCCCTCGACGAACCACACGCCTTCCTGTTCGACATGCGCCACCAGCATCAGGGTCGCCGGCGCAAGAAATGGCGAGGAGCCGGCATAGGTGGCATAGCGCCCGAAGAGCTGCCGCAATCGCCGATCGTTGAAGTTTTGGCCGAGAGCCCGCCACAGGGTGTCGAACGGGCTGATCCGCCACAGTTCGCCGAGACCGCGCAATCCGGCGGCGCGGACCAGCGACATCGGCGTCGGCAACGGGGCGCGGATGAAGCTTCGTTCCAGGGTGCGATAGATGCCGCGCGCCCGAACGCAGAAATCCCGGTAGCCTCGGGAGTCCGCGGCGCCGGCAAAATCGCCGATGGCATCTTCCGTCCGGGCCTGATCGGCGAACAGATCCAGTCGCTCGGTCGCACTCCAGGCGTGCCGGGCCAGTATGGTCGCCTGCTGGAGATCGAGATGCGCCTCCAACGAGGTGCCTGCCGCCGCGAACAACTCCTCGAACACCCAGCGCATGGTGAAAACGGTTGGTCCGGCATCCAGGCTGGCGCCAGCAACAGCCACGGTGCGCATTTTGCCTCCGGGCGCGGCTGCACGTTCCAGCACGGTGACCCTGGCGCCTCGCGCGGCCAGCAACAGGGAGGCGGCGAGCCCCCCGATGCCGGCTCCGATCACAGCGACGTGCGGTGTTCGCAAAAAGACCTCTCGGATTTAGCCATTGACGTATGTCAATTATAAATGACAGTTTTGACCGACAAGCAAGACTGACAACCGTGGAGATCGGCGATGGATGCCATGACGCGGATCGAGCGCACGCTTTCCTCGGCGGTCGGCCGGGCCGATGCATCCGGGTGCCCCCCTCGACTCGCGGAAGCCATGCGGCACGCGGTATTTCCGCGCGGTGCCCGGATTCGGCCTCGTCTGTGCCTCGCGGTAGCGGCGGCCTGTGGGGAAGACCAACCGGGGGTGACCGACGCCGCCGCCGCCGCGCTGGAACTCCTGCATTGCGCCTCGTTGGTGCATGACGACCTGCCCTGCTTCGACGATGCAGCGACCCGGCGCGGACGGCCATCCGTACATGCTGCCTTCGGGGCGCCATTGGCGGTGCTGGCCGGCGACGCGCTGATCGTGCTGGCTTTTCAGACCCTGGCCTGGGGCGCCGCACTGGCGCCGCCGCGGCTAGCCGGGCTGTTGTTGACCCTCGGCGGCGCGGTCGGCGTGCCGCGCGGCATCGTCGCCGGTCAAGCCTGGGAATGCGAGCAGGAAGCCGATCTGGCGCTCTACCAGCGGGAGAAGACCGGTGCGCTGTTCGCCGCCGCTACCGTCGCCGGCGCCGCTGCCGTAGGAGCGGAAGCCGAGCCATGGCGCCTGCTCGGTGAGCGGCTCGGCGAGGCGTATCAAGTCGCCGATGACCTTCAAGACGCCGCGGCGGACCCCGTGGAGCTCGGCAAGCCGGTCGGCCGCGACCTAGCCCTCGGTCGCCCCAGCGCGGTCCTGCAGCTTGGCCTCGACGGAGCCATCGATCGGCTGCGTACGCTGGCGGCCGAAGCGGTCGCGGCGATCCCCAGCTGCCCCGGCAACTCCGAACTGCGGGCGCACATCCTGTCCGAGACGCAGCGCCTGCTGCCACGCGAGCTGGCTCAGCGAGCCGCATGACCGGGGTTGGCTCATTGCGCGGGGCCGCTATCCCATGGCCGGGCTGGCAACTGCTCGCCAGCCCCCGTTTTCGGCGTTTGGCGGCGGCGTTCCCGCTGACTCGCCCGATAGCACGGCGGCGAGCCCGGGCGTTGTTCGACCTCTGCGCCGGCTTCGTCTACTCCCAGGTGCTCCAGGCCTGCGTGCAGCTGAAGCTGTTCGACGCGCTCGCAAAGGGGCCACAAAGCGCCTCCGCCCTGGCGATACGCCTCTCGCTCCCCACCCCCGCCATGCAGCGGCTGCTCGTCGCCGCCGCATCCCTACGCCTGGTCGCCCGGCGCGGCGACCGTTTCATCCTGGGCCCGCTCGGCGCCGCCATGGTCGGCAATCCCGGCATCGCGGCGATGGTCGAGCACCACGCCGTGCTGTATTCCGACCTGCGGGATCCGGTGGCGCTGCTGCGCGGAGACCGGACCGACACCGGCTTGGCCGGCTATTGGCCGTATGCCGCCACAGACCATCCCAGCCACCTCGATGCTGGGCAGGTCGCGTCTTACACCGCGCTGATGGCGGCCTCTCAGCCGCTGGTCGCCGAAGGGGTGCTGGACGCCTACCCGATGCACCGGCACCGCCGGTTGCTCGATGTCGGCGGCGGTGACGGCAGCTTCCTCGCCGCGGTCGCCGAGCGGACCCCCGCCCTGGATCTCGTGCTGTTCGATCTGCCGCCCGTCGCCGAGCAGGCCAGAATGCGCTTCGAAGCAGCGGGAATCGCCGCTCGCGCAGCGGCGGTCGGTGGCGATTTTCTGGCCGACAGCCTGCCTCGCGGCGCCGACGCGGCCTCCCTCGTGCGAGTCATCCACGATCACGACGACGATGACGCGCTGGCGATTCTCCGGGCAATCCACCAGGCATTGCCGCCCGGCGGAACCCTGCTCGTCGCCGAGCCGATGGCCGATACGCCCGGCGCCGCGCCGATTGCGGACGCCTATTTCGGCTTTTACCTGCTCGCCATGGGCCGCGGACGACCGCGCAGTCCGGCCGAAATCAAGGCCCTGCTGCACAGCGCCGGGTTCGGCAACGCCCGCCTTCTTCGTACGCGGATGCCGATCCTGACACAACTGATGGTGGCAACCAGACAAACCATGTAAATCTACATTGACATTCGTTTGCGTAACGCTAGGCTGACACATCGCCCCAACCGGGCGACACCCCATGGGAGAGCGTCAATGGACGCCATGGCCGTGATCCTGAAGGAGCCGCAGAACCTGGCCGTGAGCCGCATCGGCCTCACGCCGCCCAGCGACTCCGACGTGGTCGTAGACATCGATTTCAGTGGCATCAGTACCGGAACTGAACGCCTGCTCTGGTCTGGCCGGATGCCGCCCTTCCCGGGGATGGGCTATCCGCTGGTGCCCGGCTACGAGTCGGTCGGCCGCATCGCGGTCTCCGGGCCGCGGTCCGGCCGCAGCGTCGGCGAGCACGTCTTCGTGCCAGGCGCCAACTGCTTCGGTGCCGTGCGTGGCCTGTTCGGAGGCGCTGCGTCGCGCCTGGTGGTGCCCGGCGCCCGAGTGCTGCCGATCGGGCAGGCATTGGGCGAGCGCGGCGTGCTGCTGGCTTTGGCCGCCACTGCCTATCACGCCATTGCGGACTCTCCGCCCGAGCTCGTGATCGGTCACGGCGTCCTTGGCCGTCTGCGTCGCCCGCGTCACCATGGCATTCGGCGCTCCGCCGCCCACGGTGTGGGAGCGCGATCCGGCCCGTGCCGCCGGCGCCACCGGCTATGCCGTCGTGGAGCCGGGCACCGACTCCCGGCGCGATTACGCAACCATCGTCGATGTCAGCGGCGATGCGACGATCCTCGACAGCCTGATCTCCCGCCTGGCCGCAAATGGCGAGATCGTGCTTGCCGGCTTCTATGCCGAAACATTGTCCTTCGCCTTCCCGCCGGCCTTCATGCGCGAGGCGCGCCTTCGTGTCGCAGCGCAATGGCAGAAATCGGACCTGACCGCGGTCATCCGCATGGTCGAAAGCGGCGCCCTGTCGCTCGACGATCTGATCACCCATCGCCAGCCGGCTTCTGGTGCGCCAGACGCCTACCAGACTGCGTTCGGCGACCCCGCCTGCCTGAAAATGATCCTCGACTGGAGGCCTTGCTCATGAACGCCGACACCGGTGCCAGCGCGATCGTCTCCCCGCAGGCCAGCCTGCAGCAGAACCTGCTCTCCGAAGCGGCCATCGAACCCGATGCGCCGGCGAGCGGTCCGGTGAAGAAAGAGACCCAGATCATCGCCATCTACGGCAAGGGCGGCATCGGCAAAAGCTTCACCCTCGCCAACCTGTCCTACATGATGGCGCAGCAGGGCAAGCGGGTGCTGCTGATCGGCTGCGACCCGAAAAGCGACACCACGTCGCTGCTGTTCGGCGGCCGCAGTTGCCCGACGATCATCGAGACCTCGTCGAAGAAGAAGCTCGCTGGTGAGAAGGTCGCGATCGGCGACGTCTGCTTCAAGCGCGATGGCGTCTTCGCCATGGAACTGGGCGGCCCGGAGGTGGGTCGCGGCTGCGGCGGGCGCGGCATCATCCACGGCTTCGAGCTGCTGGAGAAGCTCGGCTTCCACGAATGGGGCTTCGACTACGTGCTGCTCGATTTCCTCGGCGACGTGGTCTGCGGCGGCTTCGGCCTGCCGATCGCCCGCGACATGTGCCAGAAGGTCATCGTCGTCGGCTCGAACGATCTGCAATCGTTGTACGTTGCCAACAACGTCTGCTCGGCGGTCGATTATTTCCGCAAGCTCGGCGGCAATGTCGGCGTCGCCGGCCTGGTCATCAACAAGGACGATGGCACGGGCGAGGCGCAGGCCTTCGCCGACGCGGTTGGCATCCCGGTGCTGTCCGCCATCCCCGCCGACGAGGATATCCGTCGCAAGAGCGCCAACTATGAAATCATCGGCACCCCTGGCGGCCGCTGGGCGCCGATGTTCGAGGAATTGGCGACCCAGGTGGCAACCGCGCCCCCGATCCGCCCGACACCGCTGACCCACGACGCCCTGCTCGGCCTTTTCAAGGGCGATGCAGTCGGGCGCGGCGTGGTGCTGCAGCCGGCGACGTTGGACGACATGTGCGCGCCATCGCTGCTGACCCGGCCATCGCTGGAAGTCGTCTACGAGGGCAGCGCCTGATCATGGACGGCGCGATCCCACCAGTTGGAGGCGAAGGCGGCTGCCATGGCGGCCGCGAGACGATGCTCGATGCAGCGCGTGCCGCCGGTAAAACCGACATGCTGGATCGCCTCCAGGCCGACTATCCTCGTGGCCCGCACGATCAGCCGCAGTCGATGTGCCCGGCATTCGGCGCGTTGCGCGTCGGCCTTCGCATGCGGCGGGTGGCGACCATCCTGTGCGGCTCGGCGTGCTGCGTCTACGGCCTGACATTCACGTCGCATTTCTATGGCGCGCGACGCAGCGTCGGCTACGTGCCGTTCAACTCCGAATCGCTGGTGCGAGGCCAGGTCTACGAAGACATCCGCGATGCGGTGTTCGAGACTGCGAAGCCGGAGAGCGTCGACGCCGTCGTCGTCATCAACCTGTGCGTTCCCACCGCCTCCGGCGTCCCGTTGGACCTGCTGCCACGCCAGATCGACGGGGTGCGGATCATCGGCATCGACGTCCCCGGATTCGGCGTGCCGACGCATGCCGAGGCGAAGGACGTGCTGGCCGGCGCGATGCTGAAATATGCCAGGCTGGAAGCCGAGGACGGACCCGTGCAACGGCCCCGGCAGCAAACGCCGGAGGAACGCCGGGTCGCCCTGATCGGCGAGCTGTTCCCGGCCGACCCGATCGGCATCGCCAACATGCTGCGGCCGATGGGGTTGGCCGTCGCCCCGCAACTCCCGGCCCGGGAATGGCGCGACTTGTATGCGTCGCTGGATTGCACGGTCGCCGCCGCGGTGCATCCATTCTATACCGCCTCCATTCGCGAATTCGCCGCCGCCGGTCGGCCGGTGGTCGGTTCCGGTCCGGTCGGGCGCGACGGCACGGCGGCGTGGCTGGACGCCGTGGGCAAGGCCGCTGGCATCGCCGCCGAAAACATCGACGCCGCCAAGGCGCTGGCACTGCCGGCGATCCGTGCGGCGCTCGAGGCCCACCCGATCCGCGCCCGCGTCACCGTGTCCGGCTATGAGGGCTCTGAATTGCTGGTTGCCCGCCTGCTGCTCGAAGCCGGCGCCGAGGTGCCTTATGTCGGCACCGCCTGCCCGCGCACCGAATGGAGCGACGCCGATCGCGACTTCCTGGTCTCGCGCGGGACGCATGTGCAGTACCGCGCCTCGTTGGAGCAGGATGCAGCGGCGATGCGCGATGTGAGGCCCGACCTTGCCGTCGGCACCACGCCGCTGGTCCAGCAGGCCAAGGAACTCGGCATCCCGGCGATCTACTTCACCAACATGGTGTCCGCACGGCCGCTGTTCGGGGCCGCCGGCGTTGCGGCCCTGGCCGGCATCGTCGCCACCCAGACCAAGGGCGCCGAGCGCTTTGGCCGAATGGTCTCGTTCTTCGACAAGGTCGGCGTTGCCGATGCAGCAGGCTACGGCTGGCAGGGCGTGCCGAAGGCGCATCCAGGCGCGCGGGAACGGTATCGCAAGGTCCGCGAGGCGAAGGCAAAGGCCGCGGCGTCCCAGGCGATGGGGAGCTGAGGCATGCTGGTGCTCGATCACGACCGGGCCGGCGGATACTGGGGCGCAGTCTACGCGTTCACCGCCATCCGCGGCCTGCGCGTGGTCATCGACGGGCCGGTCGGCTGCGAGAACCTGCCGGTGACCGCCGTGCTGCACTACACCGATGCGCTGCCGCCGCACGAATTGCCGATCGTCGTCACCGGCCTCGCCGAAGAGCAGCTCTCCAGCACCGGCACCGAGGACGCCATGCGGCGCGCCAACGCCACCCAGGATCCGGACATGCCGGCCGTGGTGGTGACCGGCAGCATCGCCGAAATGATCGGCGGCGGCGTCACCCCCGAAGGCTCCAACCTGCTGCGCTTCATCCCGCGCACGATCGACGAGGACCAGTGGCAGGCGGCCGACCGCGCGATCTACTGGCTGTGGTCCGAATTCGGCCAAGAAGGCGAAGGCTCCGCGCAAGCCGCGCGCCGAGGGCGCCAGGCCACGGGTCAACATCATCGGGCCGATCTACGGCACCTTCAACATGCCATCCGATGTTGCGGAGATCCGCCGGCTGGTGGAAGGCATCGGCTGCGAAATCAATCTGGTGTTTCCGCTCGGCTCGCATATCGAGGATGTCGCGAAGCTGCCCGACGCCGATGTCAACATCTGCATGTATCGCGAGTTCGGCCGCCAGCTCTGCGAGGAATTGGACCGGCCCTACCTGCAGGCGCCGATCGGGCTGTTCGCGACGACGAGCTTCCTGCGCAAGCTGGGCGAGCTCACCGGCGTCGATCCGGAGCCGTTCATCGAGGCCGAGAAGAACAGCACCATCAAGGTGATCTGGGACCTGTGGCGCAGCGTCACGCAGGACTTCTTCGCGACCGCCTCGTTCGCGATCGTGGCGACGGACACCTATGCACGCGGCGTCAGGCGCTTCCTGGAAGACGAGATGGGCATTCCCTGCGCATTCGCCTTCTCGCGCAATGCCGGCACGAAACCGGACAACGCGCGGGTGCGCGAGGCGCTGGCACGGACGCCGCCGTTGGTGCTGTTCGGATCGTACAACGAGCGGATGTACGCCGCCGAGCTCGGTGGCCGCTCGATGTATATCCCTGCATCGTTTCCCGGTGCGATCATCCGCCGCGCCACCGGCACGCCGTTCATGGGCTATGCCGGTGCCACCTATATCGTTCAGGAATTCTGCAACGCGCTGTTCGATGCATTGTTCAACATATTGCCGCTCGGCACCGACCTTGACCGGGTCGACGCAACGCCGGTCCGCGCCAGTGAATGGAATGCCGGACCCTGGGACGACGACGCCCGCAAGCTGTTGGACGATTATGTCGAGAGCCAGCCCTTCCTGGTGCGGATTTCCTCCGCCAAGCGGCTCCGCGATCGCGTCGAGCGCGACGCGCGCCTGGCGCGGGAAGGCCGCATCGGCGCCGAGCGGGTCGCCCAGGCGATCGCCGAAACGATGGGGGGCCGCGCTGCATGATCGGAGCGCCGCCCGCCTCACCAGAAACCTCCGTCCGGTGCATCTCGGCGGAGGCTGCGTTGTGGCAGCCCCGGCCACGGCAATCCCCGCCGCGCGGGAGTGGCGCGGTAGCGGCCAATCGGCCATTTCGCGGAGACGACGCCCATGTCTGACATAGAGAGACGAACGAGTTCGACCTCGGGATTGACGGAACCAGAGGCTCGCGAATTCCACAGCATCTTCGTCACCAGCTTCATCGTCTTCACGGTGATCGCGATCATCGCGCACATCCTGGTGTGGCAGTGGCGTCCGTGGTTGCCCGGTCCGAACGGCTACACAACGGGCCTGCTGGACGGCGTTAGCTTCGTAAAATCGTTCCTGGCATAGGGAGGACGCCGAAATGTGGCGCGTTTGGCTGCTGTTCGACCCGCGCAGAGCGTTGGTCGGTCTGTTTATCTTCCTGTTCGTGCTGGCGTTGCTGATCCACTTCATCTTGCTCAGCACCGACCGGTTCAATTGGCTGGAAGGCCCGCATCACAACGTCGCCACGCAGATGGCGCCGTTGCCGGCTCCGGCCACGAAGTAGCGAACCAGGCATCCTTGCCTGCTCATGGCAACTGGCGGGGCCAGGGAACTCTGGCCTGACCCCGCTAGTCGCCGGATTGGCCGAGGAAGGCGACGCGTGCCTTCCTATCGGGAGAAACGCCCATGGCGATGCTCAGCTTTGAAGAGAAATACCGGGTCCGCGGCGGCACGCTGATCGGCGGCGACCTGTTCGATTTCTGGGTTGGACCGTTTTTCGTCGGCTTCTTCGGCGTGACCACGATCTTCTTTTCGGTCCTCGGCACGCTGCTGATCGTCTGGGGAGCGGCCCTGGGGCCGACCTGGAACATCTGGCGCATCAACATCGCGCCGCCCGACATCAGCTACGGCCTCGCCCTCGCCCCCTTGAAGGACGGCGGCCTCTGGCAACTCATTACGATATGCGCGATCGGCGCGTTCGTTTCCTGGGCGCTGCGACAGGTGGAGATCTCACGCAAGCTCGGCATGGGATTGCACGTGCCGTTTGCATACAGCGTCGCAGTGTTCGCCTATGTGTCGCTCGTGGTGATCCGGCCGGTGCTCATGGGCGCCTGGGGCTACGGCTTCCCATACGGCATCCTCAGCCACCTCGACTGGGTGTCGAACACCGGCTACCAGTATCTGCATTTCCACTACAATCCCGCGCATATGCTCGCGGTGTCGTTCTTCTTCACGACCACCCTGGCGCTGTCGCTGCATGGCTCGCTGGTGCTGTCGGCGGCGAACCCGCCTGCGGGAGAGGTGGTGAAGTCGGCCGAGCACGAGAACACCTTTTTCCGCGACACCATCGGATACTCGGTCGGCACGCTCGGCATCCATCGCCTGGGGCTGTTCCTGGCCCTTTCCGCAGGATTCTGGAGCGCCGTCTGCATCATCATCAGCGGGCCCTTCTGGACCCGCGGTTGGCCGGAATGGTGGGGCTGGTGGCTTAATCTTCCGATTTGGAAATGAACTAGACATGGTGATGAGAAGTCCGGCATCGAGAGCGCCGGCCTTCAGCCTGGTTTGAAGCGGGGGAATGCACGATGGCCGATTATCAGAACATCTTCACCCGGGTGCAGGTCCGTGGACCCGCCTATGCCGGTGTGCCGATGACCAAGAGCAGCTTCACCCGATCCGGCGAACCGTTCTACCTGCATCTGTTCGGACGGCTGGGCGACGCCCAGGTCGGGCCGCTCTATCTTGGGGCCACCGGCACGGCCTCTCTGATCTTCGGCTTCATCGCCTTCGAGATCATCGGCCTCAACATGTGGGCCTCGGTGAACTGGAGCATCGTCGAGTTCATCCGCCAGCTTCCCTGGCTCGCCCTCGAACCGCCCGCCCCCTCCTACGGCCTGCGCCTGCCGCCGCTGGCGCAAGGCGGCTGGTGGCTGATGGCCGGCTTTTTCCTCACGACGTCGATCCTGCTGTGGTGGGTCCGAACCTACAAGCGAGCCCGCGCGCTGGGGATGGGCACCCACGTCGCATGGGCGTTCGCCGCCGCCATCTGGCTGTATCTCGTGCTCGGCTTCATCCGTCCGCTGCTGATGGGCGCCTGGGCTGAGGCGGTGCCGTTCGGCATCTTTCCCCACCTGGACTGGACAGCCGCGTTCTCCATCCGCTACGGCAACCTGTTCTACAATCCGTTCCACATGCTCTCGATCGCCTTCCTGTATGGATCGACCCTGCTGTTCGCCATGCATGGCGCCACCGTTCTGGCCATCAGCCGCTTCGGCGCCGAGCGTGAAATCGAGCAGATCATCGACCGCGGCACCGCATTCGAGCGTGGCGCGATCTTCTGGCGCTGGACGATGGGCTTCAACGCCACTGCCGAGTCGATTCACCGTTGGGCGTGGTGGTTCGCTGTCCTGTGCCCGCTCACCGGCGGTATCGGCATCCTGCTGACCGGCACGGTGGTCGACAACTGGTATCTCTGGGGCGTCAAGCATGGCATCGCCCCGCCCTATCCCGTGGTGTTTCCCGGGGTCACGGATCCCGCAGCCGCCGTGGGAGTTGCGAAATGATCACCTTCCCCGGCCGGATTGCGCTGGCCTTGCTGGCGGTACTGGGCGTGGCCATGCTGTTCACCTTCCGCCATGGCCCGGTGGACACGGTGCAGCGGGGCTACCGCGGTACCGCCATGGTGGAGAACTTCGATGCGCGGCTCATCGCAGCGCAGCTCGACGTCAACAAGCTGCCGGCCACCCTGCCGCCGGTGCACGGCGGGCCGAAGGCGTCGGCGGTCTACAAGAATGTTCAGGTGCTGGGTGATCTCGATGTCGCCGCTTTCACCCGGCTGATGGCGGCCATCACCACCTGGGTATCCCCGCAGCAGGGTTGCGCCTACTGCCACAACACCAACGACATGGCGTCCGACGCGCTCTACACGAAAGTCGTCGCCAGGCGCATGATCCAGATGGTCCGGCACGTCAATTCCGACTGGACCACCCATGTGCAGGGCACCGGCGTCACCTGCTACACCTGTCACCGCGGACAGCCGGTGCCGTCCAGCGTGTTCTACACGACACCGAGCCCCTCGCGTTTCACCGGCATGGCGGAGACGCAGACCGGCAAGAACGTGGTCAGCACCGTCGCGGGCTTGTCGTCCCTGCCCTACGATCCGCTGACCCCTTTCCTCGACCAGGCCAATGAGATCCGCGTCGAAGGCACGACCGCATTGCCGAGCGGCAACCTCAGCTCGATCAAGCAGACCGACTGGACCTATGCGCTGATGATGCACTTCTCCCAGTCGCTCGGCGTCAACTGCACCTATTGCCATAATACCCGACAATTCTCCGACTGGACCCAAAGCACGCCGCAACGGGTGACTGCCTGGCACGGCATCCGAATGGTCCGGGACCTGAACATGAACTTCCTTGATCCGCTGACGCCGGTGTTTCCGCCGGCCCGGCTGGGCGTTGAGGGAGACGGTCCGAAGGTGAGCTGCAACACCTGCCACCAGGGGGTTTACAAGCCGCTGTTCGGGGTCAGCCCGGTTGTCGGCTTCCCTGAGCTGGTCAGCGGCCCGCAGGGGCCACCGGGGCCGGTGAAACCATAACCGGGTCTGCCGCGTCTTGCGAAAAGCCGGAACCGTCTAGATAAAAGGGCTGGCATACCTGTCGCTGCTTGGGGCAGTGACAGGTATTGTCTTCAGCCAGAGGGACGCGGGTATGGAAAGCCTGGAACTTAACAAGATCGCCGCCGCGATCCTCACCGCAGGCATTGCCTTTTCCGTTTGCGGATTGGTCGGCGAAACACTGGTCCATCCTACCCTGCTGACCAAGAGCGCCATCACCATGAGGGGGCCGCGGCGCCGCGGCTCCGCGGCGCCGCAGGAAGATCCGCCAATCGCAGCCCTCCTGGCCTCCGCGGATCCGAAGACCGGCCAGGCGCTGACCCAGAGAGTGGGTTGCGTGGCCTGCCACAGCTTCAACGAGGGCGGCAAGCCCGGCATCGGCCCGAATCTGTATGGCGTGGTCGGCGCCCCGCATGGCCACGAGCAGGGCTATGCCTATTCGAACGCATTGAAGTCCAAGCAAGGCGACTGGACCTACGACGAACTCAACCAGTGGCTGAAGAAGCCGAGCGCCTATGCGCCCGGGACAAAGATGAGCTTCGCCGGCCTGGCCGATCCCAAGCAGCGTGCCGACATCATCGTCTACCTGCACACATTGTCCGCCAACCCCGTCCCGTTCCCACCTGCCCCGCCCCCTTCGGCCAGCGCCGCGGCAGCGCCGGGTGCCGCCGCAGCCGCACCGCAATCATTCGAAACCTTGCTGGCATCGGCCGACCCAAAGCAGGGGCAAGCCGATACGCTGAAACAGGGCTGCATCGCCTGCCACACCTTCAACGAAGGCGGCAAAGCCGGGCTCGGGCCGAATCTCTATGGTGTCGTCGGTGCGCCGCATGGCCATATGGAAGGATTCAGCTATTCCGCCGCCCTGAAATCGAAGCAAGGCCCCTGGACCACCGCGGAATTGAACCAGTGGCTGACAAAACCCGCCGCCTATGCGCCGGGCACCAAGATGACGTTTGCCGGGATTTCCGACCCGAAGGTGCGGGCGGACGTCATCAGCTATCTGAATTCGCTGTCGCACAGCCCGGAGGCGCTGTCCGGGGGAAGTGCGGCGGCAGCGTCGGGCACCGCCGCCGCACCGCCCCCGAAGCAGCCATAGGGAGAACTCCCTATCGGCAAGCCTTGTCAGCCGGATTTCGGCGCGTAGGCGACGCACCAGCCGTTCGGGTTGATGGTGCCCGCCACGATTTTGCAGGCGTTCGGCGGCTCCCAATTTACGCACGCGTCGCATTTGGCGCCGTCCTTGGGGGTCTGCTGATACTGCACGATGTTCTGCGCCAGCTTCTCCGCCGCCTGTGCCAGCTGTTGCTGCGGCGGCCGAGGCTGCGCTTCCGCCGCCCCTGCCGCACCACCCGCGGCGAGCGCCAGTCCAGCCCGCAGCAGGTTACGACGCGAGGCACTTATATCCGGTCCGATCTTCACGCGTGTTCACTCCCTTTAAATCAGTTCTCGCACATGCAGGTTGGTGCTCAAGGCGAACCCGCAAGATATGATACGAGCCAAAACCTCACGCAGCGCGCTGCAGGCTCAGTTCCGCCCAAATTCCCGATAGCGCCTGCACCAGGTGCTCGATGTCCGCGTCCGAGTGTAACGGCGACGGCGTGATCCGCAGCCGCTCCGTGCCTCGCGGAACCGTCGGATAGTTGATCGGCTGCACGTAAATGCCGTGCCGATCGAGCAAGGTATCGGTTATCTGCTTGCACAGCACCGGATTCCCGACCATGACCGGAACAATATGGCTCGGGTTGTTGTAGTGCGGCACGCCGACCTCATCGAGGCGACGACGCAATGTCGCCACCCTCTCCTGCTGCCGTTCGCGTTCGACATTGCTCCCCTTCAGGTGCCTGATGCTGGCCAGCGGCACCGGCGGCGACAGCCGGCGGCAGGGCGGTGGTGAAGATAAAGCTCGAGGCGAAGCTGCGAACAAAGTCGCACATGACCGACGAACCGGCGATGTAGCCGCCGATGACCCCGAACCCCTTGGCCAACGTGCCCTCGATCACCGTCAATCGATGGGCCAGACCCTCACGCTCCGAAATGCCGCCACCGCGCCGGCCGTAGAGTCCGACCGCATGCACCTCATCGAGATAGGTCATGGCTCCGTGCTTATCCGCGACGTCACAGATTTCGGCGATCGGTGCGATGTCGCCGTCCATCGAATATACCGATTCAAACGCGATCAGCTTCGGGCGACCGGGATCCAGGTCGGAAAGGCGGCGGTCGAGATCTGCCGGATCATTATGCGCAAACACATGCTTCTCGGCACGGCTGGAGCGAATGCCATCGATCATCGAGGCATGGTTCAAGGCATCGGACATGATGATGCACCCAGGTATACGCGCGCCGATCGTGCCGAGAGCGGCCAGGTTCGCGACGTATCCCGACGTGAAGATCAGCGCCGATTCGGTGCCGTGCAGGTCGGAGAGCTCCTGCTCCAGCAGCACGTGATGATGGTTGGTGCCAGAGATATTGCGGGTTCCCCCGGCACCGGCGCCGCAGCTATCGAGCGCTTCGTGCATCGCTGCAAGCACGGCAGGGTGCTGACCCATGCCGAGATAATCGTTGGAACACCAGACCGTCACCTCGTTGCGGCCGCGCTCGCGATGATGAGTGGCACGCGGGAAGTCGCCGACGCGGCGCTGCAGATCGGCGAACACACGATAATTCCCCTCGCGGCGGAGCCCGTCGAGTTGCTTACGGAACAATGTTTCGTGCTTCATGGGTCGCCTCCGATCGTGTTGTTATTCGCCCCCGGCAACGCTGCCGTGGCCAGGCGTGGCACCGCAGCCGGCAAGCCGGCGCTCCAGGTCAGGCGGGGCCGGGACGCGTATGCTGCGGCGCGCGTCCCCGCGAGACGTGCATCAGCTTCGGCACAGCGTTCCTGACGGGCCCGCAGGCTCCAGTTCCATAATGCCGCTGCCGGCAGGGGCAGAACCAGGAACCAATGTTCGATGATCGCCAGAACCAGCAGGGTTGCGATAAAGCAGAGGCCGGTCGCCGAGAAAATGCTGGCGTCGGACGCGACTGCACGCTGCACCAGGAGCACGGCTACAACGGTCGCGATGGTGACAGAGAAGGGAAACAACAGGTTCATCGGGCGCTGGCGCAGGAAGCTCCGGATGAATGCCAAATGTTCTGGGATGAACTCCTCGCTGAGATTGCGCACGCCCAGAAACACGTTGAACTTGGAACTCAGCCGCATCCACCACAGGACGATATAAGTCCAGGTGCCGACTTGGTTGTCGCCCCCAGCCGTCGCAGCAAGCACCGCCGCGGCCGCGGCAAGGCTTGCCAGCTCGTGATAAAGGCACGCCTGTACCGCGCGGACGAAGCGCGGCCAACCGGTGCAGCCAGGCGGGCACGGCGCGCGCACCGGGCCGGTGATGAAGCCCATGAAGAAGCTCATCTCCTGCCAGCCCCAGACCACCAGCCCGTAGCTGAATGCAAGGTAGGCAGCGCCGACGGAAGTGTCGGTGCTGCTCACGTGCAGGCCGTGCACCGCGACACCCAGCAGCACGGTGGCGCCCAACATGCTCCATCGATGGGTTCGGCATGGAAGATTATCGAGATAGATGATCACGCCGGTGCTCAGCCACCAGAGGAACAGCGCGTATGCCAAAGGCAGCCCGTAAAGCCAGGCGCTGGAAACGCTCATGCCGGCATTACCAACTCGGGACCATGCGCACCTGCTGCGGCGCAGTGTTGTTGCGGACCGGCAGAATATACAGCCGGCCAAACGTCAGTGCGGCGGCAGCGGTCAGGCCACAACGCATCACCGCGCCTACCACTCCACCCCGGGCACGCGCGGCATTCATCGCCACGGTGATTCGGCGCAAGCGATCAAACCCCGCCCGGAATGCCGGGTGGTCCAGGTCCAGCTCCACCGGAAATACCTGCCGCGCTATTTCAGAGGTCGTGCGGAAGACGGTGAAGTCGTATTCCGTCGGGTCGATGCCGAGGGCTGCATGGAACGCCGGCCGCGCGTGATCGCGGACATACATCGTGGCGAAGACCGCGAGCAGGAAGAAGCGAATCCAAAGCTTGTTCACGCCGCTGAGCAGCTTCGGATCGGCCCGCATCAACAGCGCGAATGCTTCGCCGTGGCGGAATTCGTCGTTGCACCACTGCTCGAACCACCGAAATATCGGATGTATCATGCGATCCGGGTTCTGCTGCAAATGGCGGAAGATCGTGATGTAGCGGGCGTAGCCGATCTTTTCCGACAGATAGGTCGCGTAGAAAATGAATTTCGGCTTGAAGAAGGTATACTTCTTTGCCTTTGTGAGAAAACTGAGATCAACGCCGACCCCGAAATCTTTTAGCGTGTCGTTGATGAACCCTGCATGGCGCGCCTCGTCGCGGCTCATGAAGCCGAATAGATCATGGATATCGCCCTCCTTGATCCGCGTCTTGATCTCGGCGTAGAGCACGCAGCCCGAGAATTCTGCCGTAACCGAGCTCACCAGAAACTCCAGGAACTCACGCCGCAGATCCTCGGGCATCTGCGCCAGATCGACATCGAAGGCCTCGGTGCGGATGAAATGCCCGCGGTTCGGATCGCTGCGCAACTCCTCGATCAGCGCATCCCACTCAGTACGCACCGGTGTTACGTCGATCCGGTCCATGGCTGCGAAATCCGTCGTGTAGAAGCGCGGGCTGAGGACGGTGTCCTGTTGCGCCAGCCGCGTCGTCTCGTTCGGAGCGCGCGCTGCCGTAGTAATGGCGTTCATGGCATCTCCTTCGGCGCGAAGCCGACCTCATAGAGTTCCGTCAATTCCAACAAGGCTGCCGCCTGCGTCCATAGCTGTTCCAGCCGTCCCGCCCTGGTGACGGTGGCGCGGCACGGGACGGAAATCCGCTCGCCGAAGCGAACCCGAGTGGGAGCGCCGTGCACCAGCACGCTGTCGCCAGGGTGGATGTCTATCTCTTGGGGGATGGCGTGGGCGTGGAAGCTTTCCGCTGTCTGTTCTATCTCGACAAGGCAAGGCACTTCCACGGTTCGGCGGCCGATCATCGCATCGCACTCCGGTTTGTGGCCGATACCGATGCAGACCGCTCAGGCGGTGTCAGGAACGCCGCAAACACAGCGACATTGCTCTCACCGAAAGCCTCGAGGTCCGCGTGGCGTCCCGTCGCAGGATCTTCCAAGGTCAATCGCCCGTCGGCCCAGGCGGTCAGCCGGAATGGCACATCGGCACCAACTCCTTCCGCATGACGGGTACGCGCGAAGCCGCGCAGAGTGCCGCGGAGAAATCCATTCTGGCCGGTGGCGACTTCGATCGGAGCGGCGCTGCGGCTACGGTCGGCGCCGGCGTCATAGACCAGCACCGCTCCATCTGGACGATCCTCGAAGCGCAGGTCGCGCGCGGTGATCGCGGTCGAGACGGGTTGCTCGGCGCCGATGCCGGAGACGCGCCCGACATACGCGGCCAGCAACGCAAAGCAAATGAGGCCGGCGGCGCCAATCAATGGTGGCTTGGGGAAAGGTTGCACCGATTTCCCCCTTCAAGCCAACGCCGGAGCGTGCGGACGCTTGGTCGAGGATTTGGTCGCGGCCGAGATGTCGGAGACCGGCATGTCGGCGGAGGCTGCAAGCCCGCGTGACAGCGATCGCGCAACGCGGGCCGCGTCGGGGATGCTACGCAACATGGGCTCAGTCCGAGCCATTCTCCACGGATGCACATGGGGCCAGAGGACGAAGTAGGCGATCCGCTCCGTCGGAAGGAGACTGAGCGCGATATTGCCGCTGCCGTCAGACCAGGTCTTCAATCCGGCCGACTCGATTTTTGCGAACGGGATGTTGAACGTGATCGGCATGGCAATGCCAACGCGCAGGATGAGGCGGCGGTCGGTGATCATGTAAACGGTGCCCCTTGCCGTCATCCACGCGTAGAGACACACCAGCACAAGTGGCGTCAGCGCCACGCAAGTCATCCGCAAAGTCGCCAACAAGGCATCGGTGAAAACCGCGTCGGTCAGGAACGACGTCGCAGCGTACCAGGCCAACAGCACGCCGAGGTAACTCGCAAGCTTGGGCAAATGGAACCCGCGCCGCGCGAGGCTCCGCCATTCCGGTCGTCCCTGCCAGAGAATGCGCTCCCCGGTTGGCAGCGGAGCGGGCAAGAAGTCAAAATCGTCGTTCACAGCAGCGGCTCCGTTCGATCAGGGGTCGCATACATCGTGCCTCCGGCGTAGTAGGCGGTGATCCGCTCTTCCTCGAGCAAGGTCACCTGCTCGGGGTTACGCAGCCCGGGGACATCGGCGAACTGCGCGGCGGTGATGGCACGCACCGTTATCCGTCTCAGAGCCCGGTCGATCTTCAGCATCGGCATCGGCACGAGCACGGTTCGCGCGTCGGGCGTGGCATCCACCGACAGTTCCAGATACCGTACGATGACCTCGGACCTGTCGATCCATGCATCGGTCACCACGCCGGCGCGTTGCCGATCGGCACCGTAAACCGTCATCCCGCGCGGATCCGGATCCTCCGTCGCCAGGAAGAACGCGGGGTCTGCCCGGAGCGGCACGATGCGCGGCAGATGGTCGTCGAAGGTAACGTCCGGCGTGTCGGCACGCGCCGCATAGGCGGCAGGACCGATCCCGTCGAGCATCGGGTTGCCTGTCGGGATCATCGGAGCGCCGGGCCAAGGCTCCGCGGGCCGAGCCTTGATCGACTCCGGAGCCTCTACGCGCGGCGACATGGTGGTTCCGCCATGCGGCAGCAGGTAGATCTTCGGCTTCGGGATACGCGGGAAGCCCTGCACCACTACCTGCCCGGAGCGATCCGACTTCAGCGGATAGCCCTCGCGCTTGTCCTCGCGCCGCAGGTAGAAAATCAGCCCGAAGAAGAATATCCAGAACGCGTAGAGCGTCAGCTGAGCGACGTCGATGTATCCGGTGATGGCGCCGGTCATGGCACTACCTCAACAATCCTAGTGATGATGATGGGATCGGGCGCAGCGAACGGGTATTCCGCTCGCCGTGCGGCCGCACCAGAGGGCCCAGTGCGATCAAAGTTGCGAACAACAAGACGAGCTCGGTGACATAGACGACGCCATAGCCGGTGGCGGGACCTGCCAGCGTCGTCCCCAGCACGCCGCGCATGGCCAGTGCCGATACGCCGTCGCGCACCAGGCCGCTGATTGCCACCGCCCCGCCCGCAGCAGTCGCCTGGACAGCTCCCCAGACGCCAAGCACGAGCCCGACCTGGTCGCGCCCTGCCATGCCCATCGCCGCCGTCAAGGTGCAATGGGCGAACAAGCCGGCACCGAATCCGATCAGGCTGACGCCTGTTCCGAACAGCCAGGTCGACTGAAGGGGAGCGGCGAATATGACCGCGCTGAAGGCGACCAGACCAACTACGACGCCGTACCCTGCAAGCCGATAGGGATCGAGACCGTTTCCCAGCAACCTCGCGGCCAGACCGAATCCAGCCAGCCCACCGCAGGCAAGGGCCGCCGTCAGCGCCGTGGTCATGCCCACTGTCAGGTGCAGCACCTGGCCGCCATAAGGCTCCAACAGAATGTCCTGCATGCTGAAAGCGACAGTGCCCAGGCCAAGTGCCGCTAGGCTGCGGCGGGTGCGGCGGCCGCGGGCGAATTCCTGCCATGATTTACGAAAGCTGCGGATCATCCGATCGGGCGCGGTGCGGGCGGGGTCTCGCGTCTCCTGCTTCCAGAGCGCCACCATGTTCAACAGCATGGTGACAACCGCCGTGCCTTGAATAACCTGGATAAGGCGAAGCTCGCTGAAATTGGCGAGGAACGCACCGAACGCCAATGCGCTGCCGACCATGCCGAGCAGCATCATGATGCAAAGCAGCGCAACGACGCGTGGATGCGCGTGGGCTGGCGCGATGTCGGTCGCCAGGGCCAGCCCCACCGTTTGTGTGGTGTGCAGCCCAGCGCCCACCAACAGGAATGCCAAGGCCGCGGCGATTTGCCCGATCACAATCGGGCCGTTGGTGTCACCTGACAGGATGATCAACGCAAACGGCATGATCGCCAGGCCGCCGAACTGCAGCAGCGTGCCCATCCAGATATATGGCACGCGTTTCCAGCCCAGCACCGATCGGTGCGTATCGGATCGGAAGCCGATGAGGGCGCGAAACGGTGCAAACACCAGCGGCAACGAGACCATGGCTCCCACGAGCCAGGCAGGCACCCCGAGCTCGACGATCATCACGCGGTTCAGCGTTCCGATCAGCAGCACCACCGCCATTCCCACCGACACCTGGAACAACGACAGGCGCAGCAACCGCGGCAGGGGCAACTCAGGCGTCGCCGCGTCGGCGAATGGAAGGAAGCTCGGACCGAGCTTGCTCCAGTTCCTCGCCAGCTTCGCGTTGACGGCTTTGATGCGCGTCATTGTCGCACCAGTTCCAGCGCCTGGGAGGTATAGAAGCCGGTGGCCACCCGGTGTGTGCGGGCCTGTCGCCACGCGCTGAGCTCCGGCTCCTCGGCAAGCTGGCGTGCGATGGTCCGGCTGCCCACCGGCTCGATCGACGGAGCGCGGTTGTCGCGCGGGAACAACCTGCCTACGGCATGCATCGTCGCCAACAGGGGGGTGCGCGGCGCAAACGTGAACAGCAGCGACCCTTTCGTATTTGCCGCCAGCCGGGCCACCACCGCGACCATGTCGCAGGCGCGGTAATGGATCAAGGAATCCATGCCGACCACATGGTCGAAGGCGCCGGATCCGGGATCCAGCATGTCGCCGACCAGGAAGCGGATCGATCCATCGCCAAGATCACGCGGAGCTCGTTCACACGCCAGCCCGATCAGAGTGGCAGACAGATCGATCGCCACCACTTCCGCACCCCGCCGTGCCGCCGCCACAGATAGTGCGCCGGTGCCGCAGCCGGCATCGAGCACACGGCGCCCATGCAAGTCGCCCGGCAACCAGTCCAGCAAGGTGTTCCGCATCGCCTCGCGGCCGGCACGCACGGTTGCCCGGATGCCACTGATCGGCGCGTCGGAGGTCAGCCGCTTCCAGGCCTCCGCCGCGGTGCGATCGAAGTAGGTTTCGAGCTGACCACGTCGCTCCGTGTAGGTGGCGCTGTGCATCTCAGTCGAATCCCAGCAAGTCGAAGATATCGCGGTCCTTCATCGGCACACCGACCAGTGGCGGCGTCCCGGCCCACAAGGCCGCGGCAAGACGGAGGTATTCTGCCTTCACCGCTTCCAGTTCAGGCGTCGAATCCATCTCGAACAATGTCGCCTTCTTCAGGCGGCTGCGGCGGATGATGTCGAGATCGGGGAAGTGCGCCAAGGTGGACAGCCCTGCCTTGGCATTGAACTTGTCGATCTGGTCGGTGGCGGCGCTGCGATTGGCGATGATGCCACCGAGGCGGACGTTGTAGTTGCGCGACTTGGCCTGGATCGCGGAGACAATGCGGTTCATCGCGAAGATCGAATCGAAGTCATTGGCGGTGACGATCAGCGCCCGGTCGGCATGTTGCAGCGGGGCCGCGAAGCCGCCGCAGACGACGTCCCCCAGCACATCGAAGATCACCACATCGGTGTCTTCGAGCAGGTGATGCTCCTTCAGCAGCTTGACCGTCTGCCCGACCACATAGCCGCCGCAGCCGGTGCCCGCCGGCGGGCCACCCGCCTCGACACACATCACGCCGCCATAGCCTTGGTAGACGAAGTCCTCGACCCGCAGTTCCTCGGCATGGAAATCGACCGACTCCAGCACGTCGATCACCGTCGGCATCAGCTGCTTGGTGAGAGTGAAGGTCGAGTCGTGTTTCGGATCACAGCCGATCTGCAGCACCCGCTTGCCAAGTTTGGTAAAGGCCACGGAAAGATTGGAAGAGGTGGTGCTCTTGCCGATGCCGCCCTTGCCGTAGACGGCAAACACCTTTGCGCTGCCGATCTTCAGCGTTGGATCGAGCTGCACCTGCACGCTGCCCTCGCCGTCACCACAGGGTGTTCCGGCCATGCAGGAAGTCGCCACGGGCCGATTGATGACTGTCATGCTGCAATTCCCACGCCCACGCCTTCGAGACGATCTTCGAGTTCCTCGCCGGCGTGCCGCAACGCTTCCAACGTTGCAGCATCCGGCGACCAGTAGGTTCGCTCCTGCGCTTCAATCAGGCGGTTGGCGATCCTGGCGGAGGCGGTCGGGTTCAGCTTTGCGATCCGCGCCCGCATCTCGTCGTCGAGCACGTATGTTTCGGCGATCTGCTGATATACCCAGGGCGCGACTTCACCCGTCGTCGCGGACCAACCAAGGGTGTTCGTGACGTGCGCTTCGATCTCGCGGACGCCCTCATAGCCGTGCTTGAGAAGGCCCTCGTACCATTTCGGGTTCAACGCGCGCGTGCGGGTTTCCAATGCCACCTGCTCGGCGATTGTGCGGACGACACCGTCCCCGCGGGTCTGGTCGCCGATATAGACCGCGGACGGGGTTCCACCGCGCACCTTGCGGACGGCACGGCTGATCCCGCCGAGCGTATCGAAATAATGATCGACCGTGGTAACGCCGAGTTCAATCGAGTCAAGGTTCTGGTAGGTGATGTCCACCCGGGACAGGACATGCCCGAGCACGACATGCTGCTGGCGCGGTCGGCCGTCGACGCCGTAGGCAAAACCCTTCCGCCGGACATAGGCTTCCGCAAGCTCATCCTCCTCGTTCCAGGCACCGTTGCCGACGAGCTGGTTGACGTTGGCGCCATAGGCGCCATCGGCATTTCCGAACACCCGCAGTGCTGCCTGTGCGAGATCGCCGCCATGCTCGGCCTGGAATGCAAGGGCGTGTTTGCGGATGAAATTCTCTTCGACCGGTTCGTCGGCGGATGCAGCAAGCAGCGCCGCTTCCGCGAGCAGTTTCGTCTGCAGCGGCAACAAGTCGCGGAAGATGCCGGAGAGCGTGACAACTACATCAATGCGCGGTCGGCCGAGTTCGGCCAGCGGTAGCAGCCGTGCACCGCACAGCCGCCCATAGGTGTCGAAGCGCGGGGCCGCGCCCATCAGCCAGAGCGCCTGCGCGATCGGGCTGCCTTCGGTCTTCAAGTTGTCCGTGCCCCACAGCACCATCGCGACCGTCTGAGGTATACCCTTGCCCTCTTCCGCATGACGCGCCAGGAGTCGAGCGGCCTGGCGCGCCCCGTCCTCCAGCGCAAAGGCGCTGGGCAGCCGGAATGGGTCGAAGCCATGCAAGTTGCGCCCGGTCGGCAGAATGTCCGGAGTGCGCAGCAGGTCGCCGCCAGGGCCCGGGCGGGTGTAGCCGCCGTCGAGCGCGTGCAACATCGCCGGGATCTCGTGGTCGCTCGCCAGCAATGCGTCCAGCGCTGCATGGCGCACAGTATCGGTGACGCCGGCGGCTTCCAGCATCTCCAGCCGCTGCGCCTCGTCGGGCGGCTCGCCGATCACGTGCAGGCCATGCGGAATCAACGCATATTCCAGCTCGAGCAATGCCCGTCGCAGGCAATCGACTTCGGCATCGGGCTCGGTCCAGGATGGTTCGGGCTGTGCCAGGTCCACGGCTGCAGCCTGGGTCTGGATCAGTTCGAACAATGCGGATCTTTGCCGGATGTCAGCGTCCGGCTCCATCGTCCGGAGCCGGTCCAGCGACGACTTGAGGTCGAGGAGGCCGCGATACAGGCCTGCCTTCGTCACCGGCGGGGTCAGGTAGCTGATCAAGGTCGCGCCGGCGCGGCGCTTCGCCAGCATGCCTTCCGACGGATTGTTCGACGCATAGAAGTTGAAGTTCGGCAGGTCCCCGATCAGCCGGTCCGGCCAGCAAGCCTCGGACAATCCAGCCTGCTTGCCCGGCATGAATTCGAGCGCACCGTGGGTGCCGAAATGCAGCACGGCGTGGGCGCCGAAGTCCTCCCGGATCCAACGGTAGAAGGCAGAGAAAGCATGCGTCGGTGCGAAGCCGTGTTCGAACAGCAGCCGCATCGGATCGCCCTCGTAGCCAAATGCCGGCTGCACGCCGACGAAGACGTTGCCGAACTTCTCGCCGAGAACGAACAGGTTGGCTCCGTCGCTTTGCGCGCGGCCCGGAGCAGGCCCCCATTGCTTCTCGATCTCGGCCAGGTGGCGCTCGCGGCGCACATGGTCATCGGCGGAGATGCGTGCCGCGACATTGGCATCGGTGCCGCAGCGTTGGGAATTGCCGCCGAGAATTCGTTCGCGCAGCTCGTCGGGCGTCGCAGGCACTTCGACCTGGTATCCGGCTTTACTCATGGCACGCATCGTGTTGTGCAGCGATGCGAAAACCGACAGGTAGGCGGCTGTGCCGGTCGCTCCGGCATTGGGTGGGAAGTTGAACAGCACCAGGGCCACGCGGCGTTCCGCGCGCAACGACCGCCGCAGCGTCACCAGCCTGCCGACCCGGGCTGCCAGCATGCTCGCACGCTCTTCGTGCGAAACCATGTTCCGGGCGCAGGATTTCCCATCACACCCGGCACAGCGATCCTCACCGGAGCGGCCACAGCGGCCCCCGAAGGTCATCGGCCAGATGGCGCCATCGAGTTCCGGGATTGCCACCATCATGGTGGCTTCCACCGGCAACAGCCCACGGGCATCCGCCTGCCATTGCGCGAGGGTTTGAAATTCGACCGGATGCGCCGCGACATACGGCACGTCGAGCGAAGCCAGCAGCGCCTCGGCTGCACGGGCGTCGTTGTACGCCGGACCTCCCACCATCGAGAATCCGGTCAGCGACACGACCGCATCGACTGAGGGAACGCCGTTCTGCATGAAATAGCGCTGGACCGCCGGCCTTGCATCCAATCCGCTCGCGAAGGCCGGGATCACCCGCAGACCGCGCGCCTCCAATGCCGCGATCACGCCGTCGTAATGGGCTGCGTTTCCGGACAGCACATAGGAACGGAGCAGCAACAAGCCTACGGTACCGGCGCCACCGCCATGCGGCAAATGCTCCAGCCGTTCGACAATGCGGGCTTCAGCGCGGGGGTGGTAGAGCCCGATATCGGGGTATTGCACCGGTGCCTTATTGCGCTGCGTTCCTTGCAGCCGGCGGCGTTCGCCATCCGCGTAACGATCGACGAGCATCCTCACGAGGTTGGCGATGTTCTCCTCGGATCCGGCAAGCCAGTATTGCAGCGCCAGAAAATAGGCTCGTACGTCCTGGGCGGTGCCAGGAATGAAACGCATCAGGCGCGGCAATTGCCGCAGCATCTTCACCTGCGCATGGCCACTTGAGCCGCCACCCGGCTTCCCGCCACGCAGCCGCTTGAGCAGCGCCAGCGGTCCACGGGCCTCACTTGCCATGCTGAACCTGCCGAGCCGGGTGAGGCGCATCACTTCGCCCGCCGACATGCAGCACAGCATCGCATCACATTCGTCTCGCCGCGCTGCGAGTGCGGGCAGCACGGCACGAATGTGATCTTCCAGAAACATCATGGTGACGATGACAATGTCGCCACGGGCTATGTCGGCATGGCAGGCGGCAAGGGCATTGCTATCGCTGCCCCATTCGTCGGCCGCGTGCATCACGAGCTCCAGCCCAGGCAAATCGCGCCGCAATGTCTCCTGCGCGCGGGCGGCAGCCCCTGACAGGTGGCTGTCCATGGTCACGACCACGACACGAACCGGCGTCGAGCCCGTGGCGCCCAAGGCTTTGGCGTCAGCGGCTGAAATGCGCCTTGGCATCGTACAATGTCTCGACGGTGATGACCGCGACGCCGTTATCCTGTGCGAAGCGTTCGGTGTTGCGGCGGGCCTTGCCGCGGACGAAAAAGGGAATCTTCCCGAGTTCCTGTTCCGCGTCGGTCGCCCATCGTGCGGGTCCATCGACGACGGTTGCGGTCGCGCCGAGATGCGATGGGGCGGCCTCGGCGTGGAACTCGAAGTCATCGCGGAACATCGTTACCAGATGCTCCTCCAGGCCCATCATCAACGGATGCACCCAGGTATCGAACAACACGTTGGCGCCTTCGAAACCCATCTGCGGCGAATAGCGCGCGGGGAAGTCCTGCACATGCACCGGCGCCGAGATCACTGCGCAGGGAATGCCCAGCCGCTTGGCAATGTGGCGCTCCATCTGGGTTCCCAGCACCAGGTCGGGCTGCAGGGCTACGATCGCCTCCTCGACCGACAGGTAGTCGTCGGTGATCAGCGCCTCGACGCCGTATAGCTGCGCCGCGGCGCGCACCTCACGGCCAAATTCGCGGCTGTAGGTTCCGAGGCCGACGACGGAAAAGCCGAGCTCTTTGCTTGCCACTCGTGCGGCCGCGATGACGTGGGTTGCGTCGCCGAATACAAAAACCCGCTTGCCGGTCAGGTAGTTCGAATCGACCGAGCGCGAATACCAGGAGAGACGAGACGTCTCGCGTTCCAGTAACGGCGCCGGATCGACGCCTGCAAGCGTCGCGACCTCGGATATGAAGTCGCGGGTGGCGCCGACGCCGATGGGCACGGTCCGCGTGGCCGGCTGGTTGAAATTCCGCTGTAGCCACGCGGCTGCCGGGCCGGCAATTTCGGGATAGAGCACGACGTTGAACCCGGCGTCCCCGAGCCTCTCGAGGTCGGCCGGGGTGGCGCCCAGCGGCGCCGTGACGTTCACCTCGATGCCGAGCCGGTTCAGCAAGGATGCTATTTCTTGCAGATCATCGCGATGACGGAAGCCCAGCGCCGTCGGGCCGAGGATGTTGCAGCGTGCTGCGGGATGGGCTTGGTGGTTGCCCGCTGCCGGGCACTGGCACATGCGGGCCGGCGCAGGCGCGAACCAATTGGTAGAAGGTTTCGGCGGCGCCCCAATTCTCTTTCTTTTGGTAAGATGGCAACTCCAGCGCCACCACCGGCACCGGGAGCTGGAGCGCGCGGGCCAGGCCGCCGGGATCGTCCTGGATCAGTTCGGCGGTGCAGGAGGCGCCGACCATCAGCAGTTGCGGCTGAAATCTATCAAACGCATCCCGCGCCGCGGTCTTGAACAGTTCGGCCGTGTCGCCGCCGAGGTCTCGCGCCTGGAATGTTGTGTAGGTGACCGGCGGGCGTTTGCCGAGTCGCTCGATCATGGTGAAAAGCAGGTCGGCGTACGTGTCACCTTGCGGTGCGTGCAGGACGAAATGGACGCCCGTCATCGCGGTGGCGATGCGCATCGCGCCGACATGGGGAGGCCCTTCGTAGGTCCAGAGCGTAAGCTCCATCCCTAGACCTCCAGCCGCGCACGACGCACGAGCGGCCGGGCAAAAGTTCGGCCAGATCGGCTGCCTGGTCATAGCCCTGGATCGGGGTGAACAGCAGCTCGATGGACCATTTGGTCGCGAGGCCTTCCGCCTCCAGAGGATTGGCCAAGCCAAGACCGCAGACGACCAGGTCCGGCCGCGCTGCGCGGCAACGATCGAGCTGCCTGTCGACATGCTGGCCTTCGCTCAGTGCAGTTCCTTCCGGCAGCAACTGAAGCTCGTCTGCGAGATGCTGGCGGTGCAGATAGGGTGTTCCGACTTCGATCAGTTCCATGTCCATCTCACGCGACAGGAAGCGGGCGAGCGGCACCTCAAGCTGGGAATCGGGAAAGAAGAAGACGCTCTTGCCCGTCAGAAGGGAGCGATTCCGCGCCATCGCCCGCTGCGCCCGTTCCTGCGGCAGCTCGGTGACACGATTGAAATGCGCGGGGTCGATCCCCCAGGCATCTGCCGCAGCTTGCAGCCACAGGGTCGTGCCTTCGACGCCGAGCGGGAAAGGGGCGGCTATCCGCGATGCGCCGCGCTCTTCGAGCGCTCGCGCAGTGTCGGCCAGGAAAGGCTGTGCCAGGATGTAGCGCGTGGCGGGCCCGACCGGAGGCAGTTCGGTGGATTTGCGTGGCGGTAGAAACTGCACCGGGCCTACACCCATGGCATCGAACATCCGCCGCATCTGGTCTTCCACCACTTCCGCCAGCGCGCCGACGACGAGCAGCATTCGCTCGCCCTGCGCTTGCGGCATCAGTGGCACCAGGCTGGCAAGGCAGGCATCCTCGCCCTGGGTGAAGGTCGTTTCGATACCGCTGCCTGAATAGTTGAGGACGCGGACATCTGGCGAGAAGCGCTGCGACAGGCGCGCTGCCGCGCGGGACAGGTCCAGCTTGATGACCTCGGATGGGCAGGAGCCGACCAGGAAGAGCAACCGGATATCCGGCCGCCGCGCCACCAGCCGCTGCACCACCCGGTCGAGCTCGTCATTGCAGTCGGCCATTCCGGCCAGGTCACGTTCGCCGATGATTGCGGTCGCGAAGCGTGGTTCGGCAAAGATCATGACGCCGGCTGCGGATTGCAGAAGATGGGCGCAGGTGCGCGAGCCGACGACGAGGAAGAAGGCGTCCTGGATCTTGCGGTGC
This sequence comes from uncultured Alphaproteobacteria bacterium, assembly GCA_963819305.1. Taxonomy (GTDB): domain Bacteria; phylum Pseudomonadota; class Alphaproteobacteria; order Acetobacterales; family Acetobacteraceae; genus CAVTKE01. The sequence continues at coordinate 941,792 of CAWFVP010000006.1, read as the reverse complement.
AGCCAGATGATTCCCGTGAGTCCGCAGAATACTTCGCGCTGGCCGCGCTCGCGCAGTATCGGGATTTCTTCGCAGCCCGCGACTTCGTTGTTTGCCGGCAGTGTGGCAATGCCGCTCACCGGGACAAGCCCATGGCGGCCGGTGCGGCGGAGGTGCTGCGCTCGTCCCAGACGGTGGACTGCAACCGCGCGGCACGCAGCTTCAGCACGAACTGGGCAGCGTTGATGACGTAGCTGGCATAGGCCGCGAGTGCCAGCAGCATGAGTTGGTGAACGCCCATCGAGCCCGAAATCAGCGCCGCGAGATAGGCGGTGTGCAGCGCCAGCACGAGCATGCTGACCATGTCTTCCCAAAAGAACGCCGGCGCGAACAGATAGCGGCCGAAGATCTCGCGTTCCCAGATCGAGCCGGTGATCATGATCGTGTAGAGGACGAGGGTCTTGACGATGACCGAGAAGGTCGCCTCCGACTCGCCGCGGCCGGTGAGCAGAAAATGTATCACCAGCCCAAGGCTCACCAGGAAAACGATAAACTGAACCGGCGCCAGGACGCCCTGGACCACCGTCCATGGAGAGGCGTCGCGTCGCCGGCGCTGTTCTGCGGAATAGAACGGCTGTGGCGCGCGCGATCGACGAACGGCGTGGCGGGCGCTCCGACCGGCGGTGCTGCCCCAGGGGCAGCAATCGACTGCGGCCACCAGGCCGGAGAGGAAATCTCTTGTCAACATGGCTTGACACCGTGGTCGGCATTCTGGTCGCATAGTGAAAATGATGCCTGACGAAGGCGGCCGAACCAGGAAGCTTCGCCCGGTCCTTGCGAAGGAATCTGACGTCCAAAACGCCTATTTCGCTGGAGAACCATCTTGCATCCTCTGCCGAATGGCCGACGCAGCAGAGGCTAAGACCCCCAGTCGCGGTATGTCAAGAAGACTATACGTCAATTCAACTTGACATTCTGCATCTGGTGCTCTGCATTAGGGAGGGAGACACACATGACCGAGGCGGGTCAGCAGATTGGCGAAGTGAGCCGGTCGAGAGATTACCCACGAGGGGATTCGCTCTCCGTGCTGGATGCCCGGTCACAATCCCTGGCCTGGCCTTTAGCGTCGCCCGTTATGCCGCGGCAGGCACTGATCGCCCGTGCCGTCCGGCACGACGTAGTGCCGCGGCTCGTGCTTGCCGGCCGGAATGCCGTCCTGCCACCGACACGGGTGCCGATTGCCGCCATCGAGTTCGATCCAGGAATTCGCAGCCATCGTGCTTGGCGACGATTTCGGCAGGCCGCTGGCCTTCGCCGAGCGCGTTCGCGCCAGCGGCGCCGGCATCGATGCGCTGTATCTCGGACTGCTGTCCCCGACGGCGCGTTATTTCGGCGATCTCTGGAACGAGGACCTGCTGGATTTCACCCAGGTCACCATCGGGCTGGGCCGCCTGCACCGGGTGCTGCGCGAACTCACCCCGATGTTTCCAGTGGCTGCTGGAGAGCCGCCGCAGGAACACCGGGCATTGCTGGTTCCGGTTCCCGGGGAGCAGCACACCTTCGGCCTGGCAATGGTGACCGAGTTCTTCCGGCGCGCCTGCTGGGCGGTCTGGAGCGGCACGCCCGCGAATGGCGCCGAGCTCGGCGCCATCGTCCGCGACAACTGGTTTGCGATCGTCGGCTTTTCGCTCGGCTCCGAGCTGCGGCTGTCGGAATTGCGAACCAGCATCGGACGGGTGCGCCGGATCTCACGGAACCGAAATGTCGGCATCATGGTCGGCGGACCGGCCTTCGTAGAACACCCTGAACTCGTGGCCCAGGTCGGTGCCGACGCGATGGCCGTCGATGGACGGCAGGCGGTAACGCAGGCACAAAGCCTGCTGTCGCTGCTGTCGCTTCGCGCTTGACCCAAATATGAAACGGGACTGGCTCGGGAGGCTTGCATTGGAGGACCACAGCGCTGTCGAAGGCGTTCACCAGCCCGTCGAAATCCCTGGGGGACCTCGATGCCGAGGCCGCAGCGACTTTGATCGCCGCGGTGTCGGACGTGGCGTTGATCATCGATGAGCGCGGCGTGATCCGGGACATGTCGTTTCAAAGCGATGACCTGGCGCGCGACCTGGATGCCGAGACCGCCTGGGTCGGCCGCCCCCTGTCCGAGATCGTTTCGGTGGAAAGCCGGCCCAAGGTCGAGTCGCTGCTGCGCGAGGCGCTTGCCAAGGCGACTCCGCGCTGGCGCCACCTCAACCATCCCTCGGGACGCGGCACCCAGGTGCCGATTCTGTATTCGGCCGTCCAGCTCGGCCATGACGGCCGGACTGGTGGCGTTCGGGCGCGATCTGCGCGCCATGTCGGAGTTGCAGCAGCGCCTGGTCGATGCCCAGCAGTCGCTGGAGCAGGACTACTCCCGCCTTCGCCATGTCGAGATGCGATACCGGCTGCTGTTCCAGATTTCGGCGGAGGCAATCCTCGTCCTGGATGCGGCGACCCTCAGGGTGGCGGAGGCCAATCCGGCCGCGCTGGCACTGTTCGGAAAGGCGGCGAAGCGGTTGGTCGGCAGCGGCCTGGCGCAGGCGTTCGACAGCGCGGGCGCCGACGCGGTCCAGGCGCTTCTCAACACCGTGCGAGTCGCCGGGCACGCGGACGACGTGCGCGCCAGGTTGCTGGCCAGCGACCGCTCCGTGGTCATTGCCGCCTCCCTGTTCCGCGAAGGCAACACGGCGCTGTTCCTGGTCCGGATCACGCCGGAAAATGCGGAGCCGGGTTTGTCGGCGAACCGGTCGGCCTTGCTCAAGCTGATGGAAAGCGCGCCGGACGGCCTCGTGGTGATCGGCGAAGACGGGCGCATCATCAGCACCAATGCGGCGTTCCTGGAACTCGCCCAGCTTGCCACCGAGGACCAGGCCCGCGGCGAGAACCTGGATCGCTGGCTGGGCCGCCAGGGGGTGGATATCGACGTGCTCGTCGCCAGCCTGCGCCAGCGCGGCTCGGTGCGGCTGTTCGCCACCATCCTGCGCGGTGAATACGGCGCCACCGCCGAGGTCGAGATCTCCGCCGTTGCGGTGATGAACGAGGGCAAGCCCTGTTACGGGTTCGCAATTCGCAACATCGGCCGCCGGTTGTCCGCCGAGCCGCCGCGGGCACTGGCGCCGTCCGTCGAGCATCTGACCGAACTGATCGGGCGGGTGCCGTTGAAGGAACTGGTGCGGCAATCGACCGACGTCATCGAGCGGCTTTGCATCGAGGCGGCGCTCGAAATGACCGGCGACAACCGCGCCGCCGCCGCCGAGATGCTGGGGCTCAGCCGGCAGAGCTTTTACATGAAGCTGCGCCGCTACGGTCTGGGCGACCTGTCGACGGAAGGCAGCGACCCCGATTAGACGCGATTGCCCGATTAGACGCGATTGAACGACAGGGAGTTTCCCCGGGTGTCCCATTCGGCCCTAGTTGCCGCCCGCGCACCGGCATCGGTGCCCCGATTGCCGGCGGTTGTCGAACTTCTGAAGCCGATCACGTGGTTCGCGCCGATGTGGGCATTCGGCTGCGGCGTGGTTTCTTCCGGCCTGCCGGCGTCCGGGCGCTGGCCGCTGATCGTCGCGGGGGTGTTGCTCACCGGGCCGCTGGTGTGCGGTACAAGCCAGGCGGTGAACGACTGGTTCGATCGGCATGTCGATGCCATCAACGAACCCGGCCGACCGATCCCCTCGGGGCGAATCCCAGGCCGCTGGGGGCTGGCGCTCGCAATCCTGTGGACGGTGGTTTCGCTGATGGTGGCGACGCTGCTGGGCCCCTGGGGCTTCGGCGCCGCTGCGGTCGGCATGGCGCTCGCCTGGGCATACAGCGCGCCGCCGTTGCGGCTGAAACGCAATGGCTGGTGGGGCAACACGGCGGTCGCCGCCTGCTACGAAGGGCTGCCGTGGTTCACCGGGGCCGCGGTCATGGCCGGCGCCCTGCCCGATACGCGGATCATCCTGGCGGCCATCCTCTACAGCGCCGGCGCGCACGGGATCATGACCCTGAACGACTTCAAGTCGGTCGAAGGCGACCTCGCCACCGGCATCGGTTCCCTGCCGGTCCGACTCGGGGTGGAGCGAGCGGCCAAGCCTGGCCTGCGTGGTCATGGCCGCTGCCGCAGACGGTCGTCGTGGCGTTGCTGCTGCATTGGGGACGGCCCTACCACGCGATCGCCATCCTGATGCTGCTCGCCGCGCAGGTGATGCTGATGCCACGGCTGATGCAGCGTCCGCGCGAGCTTGCGCCCTGGTACAACGCCACGGGCACAAGCCTTTACGTGATCGGCATGCTGATCACCGCCTTCGCCCTCACTCCCGCATTGCCGGCAAGCGGAGGCTGAACCGATGCAGCATGTCGAGACCTACGACGCGGTCGTCGTCGGTGGCGGACCCGCCGGGGCGACCGCCGCCGAGACGCTGGCGCGCGCCGGCCGTTCGGTGCTGCTGCTCGACCGTGCCGGGCGGATCAAGCCCTGCGGCGGGGCCATTCCGCCTCGCCTGATCAAGGACTTCGCCATCCCTGACGAGTTGCTGGTCGCCCGCGCGCGCTCGGCGCGGATGATCGCACCCTCGTCCCGTGCGGTCGACATGCCGATCGACAACGGCTTCGTCGGCATGGTCGACCGCGAGGTGTTCGACGAGTGGTTGCGCCAGCGCGCAGCCGAAGCCGGCGCCACTCGGCGGACCGGCCGGTTCGAGGGGCTCAGCCGGGACAGCGAAGGCGTGCGCCGTCCTAGCCTACACCGTGGCTTCCGGGCCGCTGCAACATGTTCGCGCCCGCTGCGTGATCGGCGCCGACGGCGCCAACTCCGCCGTCGGCCGCCTTTGCGTGAAGGGCGCGGAACGGATGCCGTTCGTCTTTGCCTATCACGAGATCGTCCGCTCGCCGGCGGCTGGCGCCACCGCTTCCACTTTCGATCCGGCGCGCTGCGACGTCATCTACGACGGCGGCCTGTCGCCGGATTTCTACAGCTGGATCTTTCCGCACGGCGACACCACGAGCGTCGGCACCGGCACCGCCCGCAAGGGATTTTCCCTGCGCGGTGCGGTTGGCCGGCTGCGCGCGGCACAGGGTCTCGCCGACGTCGAGACGATCCGCCGCGAAGGCGCGCCGATTCCGTTGCGGCCGTTGCGGCGATGGGACAACGGCCGCGATGTCGTGCTGGCCGGCGATGCCGCGGGCGTGGTAGCGCCGGCTTCCGGGGAAGGCATCTACTATGCCATGGAGGGCGGCCGCCTCGCCGCCGAGGCGGTGGATGCGTTGTGCCGCACCGGCAATCCGCGCAGCCTGCGCAGCGCCCGCAAGCGCTTCATGCGGGCGCATGGCCGGGTGTTCCTGATTTTGCGGTTGATGCAGCGTTTCTGGTATGTGAACGACCGGAGGCGGGAACGCTTTGTCAGCATCTGCCGTGATCCGGACGTGCAGAGGCTCACCTGGGATTCGGTACATGAACAAGCAACTGGTGCGAAAGAATCCGATGGCGCATGTGCGGATCTTTTTCAAGGACATGGGCCACCTGCTCGGCCTGGTTAAGGCGTGACCGGGACGTCCGGATGAGCCGAGGTTTCGGGCGCCGTCATTGCGGGCTACGCGGATGACCCGGGTCATCCTGGTCGCCGCCTTCATCGCCACGCTGACCGCGGCGGCGGGCGGCCTGCTCACGCAAATCGGACCTTGGTATCGGGCTTTGCGCAAGCCGTCCTGGCAGCCGCCGGATTGGCTGTTCGCCCCCGCCTGGACCACGATCTTCGCACTCTGCGCCACTGCGGCCGTGCTCGGCTGGGACGCGGCGCCCGATGCCACGGCGCGGGCGCGTATCGTCGGCCTGTTCATGCTGAATGTGGTGCTCAACATCGCCTGGAGCTGGCTGTTCTTCCGCCTGCATCGGCCAGACTGGGCGTTCGTCGAAGTGTTCTTCCTTTGGGCGTCCATCCTGGCGCTGATCATCGTGCTGTGGCCGCTGTCCCAGCATGCCGGGTGGTCGCTGCTGCCCTATCTGGCCTGGGTCTCCTTCGCCGCCTACCTGAACTGGACCATCGTCCGCCTGAACCGACCGTTCGCCACGGCCTGACGAGGGCACCGGAATGAGTGACGCCGACGATCGTCCGGGCGCGCTTCAGGGTGGGAAGACGACGGTGCCGGACCAGGGTTCGCCGGATGGCCTGCACCAGATCCTGGTGGTCGGCGGCGGCGCAGCCGGCTTGGAACTGGTCACCGGGCTGGGCGATCGCCTCGGCCGGCGCGGCGCTGCCGCGGTTACCCTGGTCGAGCGCGCCCGCACCCATCTCTGGAAGCCGCTGCTGCACTCCGTCGCAGCCGGCAGCATGGATGTCGGCGAGCACGAGCTGAACTACCTGGCGCAGGCGCATTGGCATCATTTCCGCTATGGGCTCGGCGAGATGGTCGGCCTCGACCGCGCCGCCAGGCAGGTGCACCTGGCGGCGACCCGCGACGACGAAGGGCGCGAGATCACCGCGCCGCGAAGCTTCCACTACGACACGCTGGTGATGGCGATCGGCAGCGTCACCAATGATTTCGGCACCCCCGGCGCCGCCGAGTTCGCGGTGCCGCTGGAAACGCTGGAGCAGGCGGTTCGCTTCAACCGCCGGCTGGTCAACGCCTGCATCCGTGCCGACGCACAGGCCGGTCCGGTGCGCCCGGGCCAGTTGCACGTTGCCATCATCGGCGCCGGCGCGACCGGAACCGAGTTGGCCGCCGAGCTGCATCGGACCGCGCGCGAGGTGGTAGCGTTCGGGTTGCGCCACATCGATCCGGCGCGCGACATCCGCATCGTGCTCATCGAGGCGGCGGATCGCATCCTGCCGGCCCTGCCCGAACGGATTTCCACGGCGACGTTGGAGTTGCTGCGCAAGCTGGGGGTCGAAGTCCGCACCGGTTCGCGCGTCAAGGAGGTGCGGGCGGACGGCGTCTGCCTGGACGGCGGCGAAGTGATCCCGTCGGAGCTGGTGGTCTGGTCGGCCGGAGTGAAAGCACCCGATTTCCTGCGCGACCTCGATGGGCTGGAGACCAACCGCATCAACCAGCTGGTCGTCGGGCCGACGCTGCAGACCACCCGCGATCCGAACATCTTCGCCATCGGCGACTGCGCCGCGTGTCCGCGGCCCGGATTCACGACGCCGGTGCCGCCGCGCGCCCAGGCGGCGCACCAGCAGGCGGCGCATCTGCTGCAACAACTTCCCCGCAGGCTCCGAGGCGAGCAGCTGGCGCCGTTCGCCTACCATGATTTCGGCTCGTTGGTCTCTTTGGGCCGCTACAGTACGGTCGGCAGCCTGATGGGATTCCTGGTCGGCAAGAACATGTTCGTCGAGGGTCTGTTCGCGCGCCTGATGTATCGCTCGCTGTACAAGATGCACGAACGGGCGCTGCACGGCAGCTTGCGGACGCTGTTCAGCTCGGTTGCCCGCGGATTGTCCAACCGCACGTCGCCGCAGGTGAAGCTGCACTGACCGGGCGGCTGCGCCTCAGGTCCGGCGCTTGCCGCGGTCGCCCCCGGGGGCACCGCCGAGGGGATCGCCATCCCGGGCGCGGGCGGCATGCTGGATCAGGTGTTCCAGCACCTCCGCCGCACGCGCGACCGAGGCGCGCACGCTTTCCAGCATCTCCGGCATGCGCGACACCTCGACGCCGTCGGTGATTTCCAAAGCCGCCAGCTGCGCATTTTCGATCAGCGCGGAAAGCAGCGTCTGGAACATCAGGTCGGTCGACGTCTCCATCGGTCCCGAGGCAAATCGGTGGCCGGGAACGATGCCTTCCTGGAAACGCCGCCGCGCCGTTTCGCCGGCGCGGCGTTCGGTAAGGTCGGTGAACAACAGCACGAAACCGAGCACGCGTTGCGGCGAGGAGAACACCGGGTCGGCGCGCAGCAACAGCGGCACCGCGTTGTCGGCGCCGGTGCGCAGCACGATCTCGCCACGCCAGCCGCGCCGGTCGTCCAGCAGATCCCGCAGCCGGCGGTGGACTTCGTCGGCTTCGTCGCAATGGGCGGCGACATCGTCGATCCGTTGCAGCAGCTCGTGCGCGCGCGGCAGCAGGCGGTCGAACGCATCGTTGGCCAGGATGATGCGGCCGTCGGCATCGCCGATGATCACCGGCTGGTTCGACTGCGCGACCTGCCGCCGGACCTGTTCCAACTGGTCCTGCGCCACCAGGGTCCGGACGGCGCGGAACTGCAGCACCACGTCCGTCACGGTGTCGCCGATCAGCCGCGCCGCCATCAGGTCGGCCGCGCTCCAGGGCTCGGCGGTGCCTTCGACGACCTGGTGCCATTGCGCGAACGAGCGGCGCGGCGACAGATCGAGCGGGTTGTCGCCGATCACCACCGCCTTGAACGGATTGCCGCCCCAGGTGACGGTGCGGATGCGTTCCGGCCGGAACCAGATCAGGTATTCGCCGGGAGTTTCCGAAATCCGCGCCGCCACCACGCCGCTGGCGACCGGGATCAGGGCGCGGAAGGCCGGCACGTCGAGCCCGAGCGAGACCGTCGCCCGCACGGCCGCCAGGGGTTGATTGTCGAGCCAGTCGGCGATCTCGCGCAGTTGCCGGGTTCCCGGAACCTCGCCGGTGGTCAGCACCTCTCCCTCGAACAGCAGCGCCGCGCCCGTCGCCTCCAGCGGCCGCAGGATTGCCTGGGTGCTGTCGAACAGCGCACTGCGCCAGTCGCCCTGGCGGGAAATCGCCTCGATCATCCGCTGTTCCAGGCGGCGCACGGCGATCTCGGATTGGCCCTGAGCGAAGCTTTCCAATGCCGAAATCCGCGTCGCAACCGCTTCGGCCAGCAATTCGCACACCGCGCGAACCTCGAAATACACCAGGCGCGGACTGTAATGGTGGCAGGACACCAGGCCCCACAGGCGGCCGCCGACCACGATCGAGACGACCAGCGTGCCCGACACCCCCATGTTCTTCAGATACTGGACGTGGATCGGCGATATGCTGCGCAGCACGCACAGCGACATGTCCAGCTGGGCGCCGGAAATGGGCGACAGCAGCCGGCGTCAGCGGCACCGGCGTGTAGGCGATGTCGACCAGCACCCGCACCCGATTGCGGACATAGAGGCGGCGGGCCATCTGCGGAATGTCGGTGGCGGGGTAGCGGTTGCCGAGGAATGCCTCCAGCTCGGGAAGACGTTCCTCGGACACCACCTCGCCGTGGCCGTCCTCGTCGAAGCGGTAGACCATGACCCGGTCATAGCCGGTCAGGTCGCGAAAGATCCGCGCCGTGTCGTCGCACAGGCCGCGCAGGGATGCCGCGGCCAGGATCGCTTTCAGCCCCAACTCCGCATCGCGCGCGAGATCGACGGCCGGCCCTGCCTGTTCGAGCTCGATCACCAGCCCGGCATCGGGGGCGCGGTGCAGCATGCAGTCGAATTCCTGATCGCCTGGGCCAACCCGGCAGCGCACCGCCACCGGCAGCGTGTCCAGCGCCTCGGTCAGCCGCGGCCCGATTTCCGCGGCGAGGGTGCCCGGCAGGGTCGCGAGGGTCCGGCCGAGGAGCCTGCCCCGCAGGCCGAGGAAACTCGCTGCGTTGGCGCTTGCCTGGACGATCGTGAGGTCGGGTTCGCGGACCGCCAGCAATGCGCCGCTCGGCTGGATCGAGCCGGCCAGGTGGATCTGTTCGAGTTCACAATTGGAGAGATCGGCCTGTCCGAAAGCCGGAGCAAGCCCGAATCGCCCAACTAGATCTGGCTCGACGGTTTTCAATCCGCTTCAGCCTTATCCCCCCAAATGCCGATGCTATAGCGATTGAGCTTGGCGTAAAGGCTTTGACGGCTCAGCCCGAGCAATTCTGCGGTAGCGGTCCGGTTTCCCTTGGCCTGCACCAGCGCGCGCTCGATGCAATGGCGCTCGATCAGGTCGCTGGTTTCGCGGACCAGTTGCAGCAGCGGCACCCGGCCGATCTGCTCGGTCAGCTTCACCAGCGGCCCGAGCAACCCGTCAACGGCCGGGGGCACCGGCGTGCCCGGCAGCCGCCGGCTGACGTCGCGCAACAGCAGGCCGATGAAGCGGGGACCGGATTCGAGGTCCCCTGCCGCTGAAATCTCGACCTCGGCCTCGGAGCCCAGGTCGCCCTGCAGGGTCGTCGTGAAGCTGCGAACGGTGCCGTGACGCCGGACATTGGCCATCAGCACCCCTGCATCGGCGCCGGGCCTCGAAAGCCAGCGCCCGATCGGCTGGCCGATCACCGCCGCCGGGGCCGCAACCTGGACCAGGTCGAGGAAGGCCCGGTTGGCGTGGCGGATCAAGCCTTCGGGATCGACCAAGGTGAAGCCGTCAGGGAGCCGCTGAAGCAGGTCCTCCACCGAAGCCGCCTCGCGGCGCGGCGGCAGGGCCGGTGCGGCCGGCGCCAGATGCAGCAGGAAGACGGGTTCCGCCTCGCCGGTCGCCAGCGACGCGCGAACCAACCATGGCACCGACGACGCTCCGAGATGCAGCAGGATCCCCGGGGCGCGGCCGTGCTCGCGAACCTGGTCCATTACGCCACGGAAAGCCTCGCGGTCGCGCGGCGTCACGACGGCGGGGAAGTCCCGCCCGGCATCCATGGCTCCGGCGCGGATGGCGGCCGGATTGGCGTCGATGACCCGGAGGTCGTCGATATGCAGCATCAGCATCGGGTCGTCGGAGGACTGGAACAGCGTGCGGTATCGCGTCTCAACAGCCCGCAGCTTCCAGGCGTCCTGCTCGCGCACCTGCTGGGTGGCCAGCAAGCCGGCCTGGACGCCGGCAACCGCCTGCAGGTTCTTGCCGATCGCGATCAGTCCGGCGCCGGCGCCAAGCCGGACCGTGTTGTATTCCATCGGCAATTCGAGGCCGCTTGGGAAGCACTGGGTGACCTGGCGGAAGTCGGAGACCCCGTGGTCGCGCGCGTCGGCGACCATGCGCAGCACGCGGTCGCTGCCGACATCGCCCACCGTCTCCACCCATGGCCGGCCGACCCAGGCATCGGCCCCTTCGCTGGAGACCGAGTTGGCCAGGCTGACTTCCCGGATGACCCCGTCCATGTCGAGCCGGAGGGTTACGTCGGGTAAGGCGAGATTGACGGTCTTGATGTGCGCGGTGATGACGCTGGCTCCAGGATGCACGTTCTGTACCACAGATAGCACGATCTGACGCTTAAATAAGCTGTCATGCGTTAAGAATGACAACGCATCTTGTCATTGCACGCTGTTGCGGCGGTTTTCCTGGCGCGAATCGGTGTTTTTCAGGCGGAGCGCAGGCTTCGGGTCAGCCATTGCTCCAGCAGCAGGAACACATTGCGCGCGGCAGTTTGCATCTCCTCGTGCTCGGCCGCGCCGAATCCGGACGCCACGCGCTCGAGCACGGCGCAGAATTGCCGCCACATCGCACCTTGGCGGGCGCCGTAGGACAGCAGGAAGCGCCGCCCCTCCGGCTCGGGCAAACCGAGTGGACCCAGCACCGGTTCCAGCCGCCGGCCCAACTCGCGACCCCCGAGCGTGGCGCCCTCGGTGACATACAGGCAGCCCAGCACCGCGGGACGCGACGCAACCACGGGTGGGTCGACGCCGGCCGGAACAGGCGCATCATGAGCAAGGCCGGCAAGCGACGCCAGGTCGGTCTGCAGGAGATGCGCCTTGCGGCGCTGCGCGAGGTCGCTGAGTTCAGGCAACATCTGCGCCGCAGCAGTGAACAGCTGCCCTTCGACCGGCACGTGGAACCCATGCAGTTGCCCAAGCAGGCGCGCGTAGCCGACGACGTCCGGAGTTCGCGCCCGTCAGTGGCGCGAACGCAGGATGCAGATGCAGGCGTTCGTGGATATCGCGGGTGGCGGCCCGCAGGCCCGGCAGGCCGGTCGCCGGGGCACGGGACAAGGACGCAGTTGTGAATGTCGGCGCGTTCATTGCCAGGTTCTGGTGCCTCCCGGGCGTAATGATGCGGGAGATCGCCGCAGGGATGCAAACGCGGCCAGCGTCGGTCGCGGCGGGGAACGCTCGGTTGCCTGCCCCGTTGTTATTTTCATGGCCTATGAACTCCGTATCGCCGGCCGTGCTGATTCCCAATTCGACCGCTTGGAGCAGGCCGAGAGCCGCGCTCGGGAGGTGTTGCTCGGCAACGCCGATGCGGACGTGGCCATCATCGATCTCGCGACCGGCAAACCTTACGCCCCGGCAGCCGACGCCGCCGAGCGGGAACGTCTGGCGCGGAAAATCGGCTTCTAGCGCCATCTGCGTCGCAGATCGTCCAGGTGCGCAGCCAGCGCCGCGAGCAGGCTCAGCGCCATCCATCCCCACCACGACCCGGTGAGCGCCAGCCGGACGGTGACCAGCAGAGCCGCGCCGGCGATTAGAGATGAGATGAAATCGGCCGCAGCGGGGCCGCGACCGGCTCGCCTGCGATACCACAGCAGGACCAGCGCCTCGGCGACGGTCAGCAGCAAGATGAAATCGACGATGCGGCCGGAGGCGAACAGCGCGCTCATGCCGACGGCAACACGCCGGTCTCGTGGGCAAAGCGCGTCATGATCTCCGAAACCGCCTGCGGGTCTTCCTCATGCGCGAGGTGGCCGAGCCCAGGCAGTGCCACGACGCTTGCCCCAGGAACCCGCGCCGCAACCCGGCGAGACGCGTCGGGTGGAATGGAGCGGTCGTTGCCGCCGACGACCAGCAGCAGCTTGGGCCGCAATCGTGGCAGATCGCGCTCCAGCGGCCGCAGGTCCCAGTTGGCCATCATCGCCAGTGCGGCGGCGGCGTGGCCGGGACGGCGCATCAGCCGGGCATACTGATCCATCCCGCGACCGTCGATCGACGACCCGGTGCCGCGCATCAGATTTTCGACCACGCGGCGGTCGGCGACGTGCCAGGCGAAGACCTGTGGGACGATCGGGACCCGCGCCATCAGCCGCGCCATCGGTGAGAACAGCTGCGCCACGCCCCCGGACGGCGGCAAAAAGGCACCGTTCAGGCTGAGCAGCGCCGCCGGGGCGATAGCGCCGTCGAGGCACATCCGAGCCAGGATCGCAGCGCCCGCGGAATGGCCGGCCGCCATCGCCGGCGCCACAGCGAGACTGCGCAGCAGGGCCGCCAGCGCCGCCGACATCCCCGGCAGCGACATCCGGTCCGTCGCCGGCATCCTGCTGAAGCCGTGCCCAGGCAGATCCGGAGCGACAACGGTGAACGACGCCGCCAAAAGCGGAGCCAGATCGCGCCAGGAATGGGTCGCCGCGCCGGTGCCGTGGACCAGCAGCAGCACCGGGCCGCTGCCCATCACCTGGACGTGCCAGCGCACGCCCCCGGCCTCGACGAAGCGGCTGCACTCGCGATTCGGCCAGTCACGGCCGTCGCGCTCCCATGACGGCGGTTCAGGCATGCGCCTGGACGGCGCGGGAGACCGCTGCGGCGTCGGCATAGGGCAGCGGCAGGTAGCGCGCGCCCATCTCCTCGGCCAGGCGCCGGGCCTGCAGCGCGGGGCGCGGCGAGGTGTCGACCACCATGCAGCCGATGCCGGCGGCGCGGAGCATCCGGCCGGCTTCCAAGGCATCCTTCTCGGCGCGGTCGCGGCCGGCGGTGCCGTCGCGGGCCACGTTGGCGCGGCCGTCGCTCAACAGCAGGACGATGGGGCTCTGGCCTTTGCGGCGCACCGCGTCGGCAAGGGCGAACGCCGCGTCGATGCCGGTGGCGAGCGGGGTGCCGCCGCCACCCGGCAGGCCGGCGAGGCTGCGCCTGGCCCGCACCAGAGAGGTGGTGGGCGGCAGCAGCACCTCGGCGCCGGTGCCACGGAAGGCGATCAGGGCCACCCGGTCGCGGCGGACGTAGCAATCGGCCAGCACCATCTCCACCGCCCCCTTTGCCTCGGCCAGGCGGTTCAGCGCCGCGGAGCCGGAGGCATCGACCAGGAAGATCGTGGTGGTCTCGGTGCGTCGGCGAAACCGGGTGACGCGGAAATCGTCCGGGGTCACGACGACCCTTTGCCGGACCGGCACAGGGCCTTGGCACCCGGCCGGCTCGCGGCGGCGGATCGGCTGCCAGGGGGCGGCGGCGCGCAGGGTCTCGACCAGGTTCAGCCGCGCGCCGTTCCGCAATTCCCCGCGACGCACGCCGATCGGGTGGCCGTGCCGGGTGGATTGTTGCGGCGCCCCTGCCCGCCCGGCCGCGGAAGCCGCACGCGCCGCCTGACCGGCGCGTATCTGGCTCAGCAGCCCCGCTGGAATGACAGCCTTGGCCGCTTCCAGCAGGAGCTCGCCGACCGCACGATCGCCGGCAGCCGCATCTTCTTCGGACTGGCCCTCCGCCGGTGCGTCCGACGGCTGCTCCGGCGCGCCGTCCGGCTGTTCGTCGGGCTGTCCTGCGGATGCCGCCGGAAAGCGGGTCGCGCGCGACGCCAGGACCAGCCGAACCGCGGCCAGCGCGTCCGTTTGCATGACATCGGATCTTCCCGCCAACGCGGCGGCAACCCTTGCAGTCCGTGCTGCCAGCAACGCCGCGCGCGTCGAGGCGATGCCGAGCGCCGCGGCGGTCGCGCAGAGACCCTCCAGCAAATCATCCGGCAGCACGACGGAAGGCAGGATCTCCCGCGCCGCCCTGATATGCCCGCCATCGTGCTCCGGGCGTCCAGCGTCCCGAAGGCTGACGCCGCCGAGATCGACATGGAAGGCAAGACGGTCGAGCAGTGCTGCCGGCGGACGCTCATCCTCGGCAATGCCCTCGTCGAGCGCCACGATCCCGATCGCGGCTGGCCTGCGCAGCGCCATGCCGTCGCGCTCGGCCACCACCTCGCCGGTATCCAGCACCGCCGCGAGCCGGGCGGCGACCGCGGCCGACACCCGCTCGGCCATCGCCAGCAGCACCACCCCGCCATCGGCCTCCGCCAGCAGGCCGCGCGCCGCGACCGGGCGACCCGCCTTGAGGGTGGCGGCCAGGTCGAGGCCGCCGAGCAGGCGGTCGTCGGCAATGTTCAACGGCAGCCGGCGAAACGGAGGCGCATCGGTGAGCAATTCGCGCAGCGCCAGCAGGAAGCGATCCCGCAACGGACCGGGCGGCGCCCGCAGCGACACGCCGCCGAGCCCACGGTCGACCGCGAACAGCGCCGCCGCCAGCATGGCGTCCTGCCACGCGCCTTCGCTCATGCAGCGAACAACTCCGCTACCGCACGCTCGACCCGCGTGGTCGACACCGCTTCATCGAGCGGATTGCGACGCAGCCGGTGGCGCAACGACGGGGCAGCGACCCGGCGAAGATGCGCGTCCGTGGCGGCGGCTTCGCCCTCCAGGCTGGCAAGGGCGCGGGCGGCGCGCATCAGGGTCAGTTCGCCGCGCAGCCCATCGGTTCCGAGCTTCATGCAGAGCTGCGCGGCCCGTTCCAGCACCGCGTCGGGCACGGCGACCTCGGGCAGCCGGGCGCGGGCAGCGACGATGCGGCGGCGGATCTTCGCGTCCTCCTTCGTCCATTTCGCCACGAAAGCCTCCGGATCGCGTTCGAAGGCGTCGCGGCGGCGCACCACTTCCATCCGAGAGGGCAGATCATCCGGCGTGCTGACCTCGACCGACAGTCCGAACCGGTCGAGCAGCTGCGGCCGCAACTCGCCCTCCTCCGGATTGCCGCTGCCGATCAGCACGAAACGCGCCGGATGCCGGACGCTGAGGCCCTCCCTTTCGACCACGTTCTCGCCCGATGCCGCGACGTCCAGCAGCAGGTCGACGATGTGGTCCTCCAGCAGGTTCACCTCGTCGATATAGAGAAAGCCGCGATGGGCCCGGGCCAGCAGTCCCGGCTCGAACGCCTTCTCGCCACGGGTCAGCGCGCGTTCGAGATCGAGGGCGCCGACCACCCGATCCTCGGTGGCGCCCAGCGGCAGGTCGACCACCGGCACCGGCACCGCGACGCTCTTCAGCGGTCCGTGCACGGCGCGCTGCCGGCACTCCTCGCACCAGGCGCTTTCTGCGGCGGGATCGCAACCATATCGGCATCCCGCCACCGCCCGCATCTCCGGCAGCAGCGAGGCCAGCGCCCGCACCGCGGTGGACTTGCCCGTGCCACGATCGCCGAACACCAGAACGCCGCCGACAGTCTGATCGACCGCCGCAATCAGCAACGCCAGCTTCATCTCCTCCTGCCCGACGATGGCCGAGAAAGGGAATACCGCGCGACGGGACGTCATCTATCTCTGTTCGGCTTCAGGATTGCAGCCTCCACGACAGGATTGCGAAAGGATATGACAATGATATCAGAACCCGCCACTGCCGGCGCGGAATGAAATTGCCGGGCCAGCACGAAGTCACGCTCGCGCGACGCCGCGGCGTTGCATGCAACCTCCGATCTCCTGCCGCCTTAGGCGGTGATCTTCGCAGCAGGTAGCGCCAGGAGCGGGAAAATTGACCAACGACGTGACATTGCTGAGTTCACTTTCAATCTTGACCCTCGTCATCGTCGCCGGCTTCGGCGTCTGGCAGTGGCGCAAGGTCCGCGACAGCCAGCGGCGTCGCGGCGAATCTCCACCGGACCTCTGACATCGCCGGGCGTGTCGCGCGGCAATCCACGTTAGCCGGATAGGGTGCTCTCCCGGGCGACGCTGATGTCAGCGATCCGAATCGTTGGTCCTTGAAGCGCCCGGGTCGTCCTCGCGATGCCGCTGTTGCTGTTCCCGCTGGCTACGCTGATTGACCGGCGGCGCGTTTCGGTTGACGCGCCCGTACGAAGTGGCGGGCGCGGGATGCTGACCGACGGCGCGGCCGGCGACGCAGGCGAGGTCGAGGGACGAACAGCCTGCCGCCACCGCACCCCCGATGCCAGAGGCAAACACCAGCGCAACGACCGCCATCGTGATTCGCATGATCGACCATCCTTTCGCGACGGGCATGTTCCGCCCTGCCTGCAAACGGTAGAACGGCAGGCCTGCGACCGCGGTTCCCGGCCGCCAGCCGTTCCTGCGATCGGGGCCTCGTTCGCATTTTGTTGAGCAAGCAAGCCCCGACTGGCACCGGCGGCAAATCCGGCTACAGTCAACCGGCACGGCAGGCGCCTCCAGCCGGACGGGCGCGTCTTACCGCCACCCAGAAGCCCTCCCGGCAGGCACAGGAGGAGCGACGTCATGCCCGACAATGGGTCAAGACGACATGGCGTGTCCGGCCAAGCCGAAGCACATGGTGCGCAGCCACGATCGATCGCACTGGCAGGCCCCTATGGCAGCGGCAAGTCGACCCTGTTCGACGCCCTTCTCGCTACCGCGGGCGGGCCGGCCAGGCGTCCGGACGCCCGCGCTCGGGGCGTGACCACCGACCTGCGCCTGGGCCATTGCAGCTTCATGGGCGACAGCTGGTCCCTCGTCGACTGTCCCGGATCGGTCGAATTCGCCCACGAGGCCTGCTCTGCGCTAAGCGTCGTCGACCTTGCCGTCGTCGTCTGCGAGCCGGCCCCGGAAAAGGCCCTCGCCGCCGCCCCCCTGCTCCGGTTCCTGCGCGACGAAGGTGTCCCGCACATCGTCTTCATCAACAAGATGGACACCTTGACCGGTCGCGTCCGCGACACCCTGGCCGCCTTGCAAGGCTGGTCGCAACGGCCGCTAGTGCTGCGCCAGGTGCCGATCCGTGAGGGCGAAGGGGTCACCGGATATATCGACCTCGCCAGCGAGCGCGCCTACCGGTACCGCAAGGGCGAGCCGTCCGAACTGATCTCGCTGCCGCCCCACATGCAAGAACGCGAGAAGGAGGCGCTGTTCGCCCTGCTTGAAGTGCTGGCCGACCACGATGACGCGCTGCTGGAGAAGGTGCTCGCCGACGTGTCGCCCAGCAGCGACGAAATCTACCGCCAACTACGCCGCGACCTCGCCGAGGGGACCATCGTGCCGGTGCTGCTCGGCGCCGCCGAGCGCGACCATGGTGTGCGGCGTCTATGGAAAGCGCTGCGGCACGACACGCCGGACCCGCGGCAGTCGGCCGAGCGGCGAGGTATCGAGGCAGACGGCGAGCCGATCGCCCAGGTCTTCAAGACGGTTCATGCCGGCCATACCGGCAAGCTCTCCTATGCCCGGATCTGGCGCGGTGCCATCAAGGACGGCGCCACCCTCAATGGCCGCAGGCTGGGCGGCATCTACCGCTTCGGCAACGGTGAACCCGCCAAGTCCACCGAAGCCGGCATCGGCGACATCGTGGCGTTCGGCCGGTTGGAGGGCGTTCCCACCGGCGCGACCCTCAGCCCGTCGGGCGCCCCCGAAATGCTGCCGTGGCCGGATCCGCCACCACCCGTCTATGCCCTCGCGATCGCAACCGAAGACCGCAAGGACGACGTGAAGCTGTCCGGCGCGCTGCAGAAGCTGGCGGAGGAAGATCCGTGCCTGCGCATCGTCCACGATGCCGAGACCGGCGAGACTGTGCTGCGCGGGCAAGGCGAGATGCATCTCAACTCGGCAATAGAACGACTGGCGAAATCCAGCGGATTGCGGGTGAAATCCTCGCGGCCGCGGGTGCCGTTCAAGGAGACCATCCGCCGCGCCGTGCATCAGCACGCGCGCCTGAAGCGGCAGACCGGCGGGCACGGCCAGTTCGCCGACGTAAAGCTCGACATCGCCCCCCGCGGCCGCGGCGAGGGTTTCACCTTCAAGGACCGCATCGTCGGCGGCGCGGTGCCGAAGCAGTACATCCCGGCAGTCGGCGAGGCCGCCGATGCGGCGACCAGGAAGGGCCCGTTCGGCCATCCCGTGGTGGATATCGAGGTGGTGCTGGTCGACGGCACCTTCCATTCGGTCGACAGCTCCGACATGGCGTTCAAGAGCGCCACGCGCATGGCCATGCAGGAAGGCCTGGCGAAGGCCGACCCCGTGCTGCTGGAGCCGATCGATCATGTCACCATCAGCGTCCCCAGCGAATACACGCCCAACGCGCAACGCCTGCTGTCTAGCCGGCGCGGCCGCATCCTGGGATACGCCGAACGGCCGGGCTGGCCAGGATGGGATGACGTCGCCGCACTGGTGCCGGAGGCGGAGTTGCATGACCTGATCATCGAATTGCGCTCGATGACCATGGGATCGGGTACCTACCGGCACGAATTCGACCACCTCGCCGAAACACGTGGGAACGTCGCGGACCAACTCGCAGCGATATAGCGACCGCCGCTTCATCCGCGTGGGCGTCGTGGACGTGGCGGCAGGCGAAAGCCAGGGTCGAATCGACCGCCTTCAGGAACAACCTGTCTGGCTTCGCGAAATCGCCCTATCCGGTGTTCCGGGGCGTCAGGAAATCCTGACGCCCCGGCGCGGGCTCACAATCCGACGCTGCGAAGAAAGCTGAGCGACGGCGCGAAGAAATATTCGCCGCCCTGCATCGTCACGAACTGCGCAAAGCTGAGCTTCTTGGGCGGCCCGCCTTCCCAGCCGTCCTGATAGGTATGTTCCCGGTCGGACGCCTTGCTGGACTGTCCTATGATGGAGTCGATGCCAGTCGGCGGGTGGGGTTTTCCAGGATTGATGTTGCCGACGAAAGAAGCATTGTTTGCCCAGGATTGCTGGGTGAACTCGAACTGCTCCTCGATGCTCGCCATGTAGGCCATGAACAACAAACCGACATCCTTGGTCGGCTCATGGCCGGCATCGTCGAACTCGCTGCCATCGGCATTGTGCGGCCGTAGGGCGCCGTAGGTGATGCCCCGCCGCGCCATGATACGGATGCGGCCCGGCGCCTCATCTTCGTTGCCGGTGATCCGCTCGATGTCGCCGCGGGGATTCACCTTGCGGATATGGGCATGGAACGGGCATTTCGCGCCATCCGCGTCCCCGGCATAGGCAAAGTCGTTGGTCACGACCTGCGCCAGCCCTTTCTTGGACAGGGTCAACGGCGTGCCGTCCTCGAACCGTCCCACCACCATCGCGCCGGCGCGGTCGAGTTGATCCTGGTTTGCACCTGCACCGAAATAAGCCTTCCCAAGCGAATCCTCCGCCGCATTGAAGCCGCGCACGTTCTGCTCCAGCTTGCGGAACACGAAGTAGCTGCCGGCGGCGAAGGCGTTCTTTCCGTTCGGGTCGGCGACGACGAACTGGGATGGCTTGAACGCCGGGTCCCAATGCGTCTTCTTGCTCGGCAGCGTTCCCGGTGGGTCCGACGGGATCCCCTCCGCCTGGATGTCCTCGGTGAGAAAAAGCGGCTGGCTGCGGCCGTCGACATACCCGAAATGCTCGACGCCTTCTGGCTTGCCAGGGCGAAACGAACGGGTCTGCTGCAGCCCTCGTTCGATCACCAGTATCTTGACGCCGCTGCCGTTCAGCCACCCCTCAGTCGCTTCCAGGTCCGCCGTCACGGCGTCCGGATCGGCATCGGCAATCAGGAACATGGCGTCCGGCCGGGGGCCGCGCCATCCGACGGCGTTCCAATCCGCCTGCGCCGGATCGCCAAGGATCGACGTCCGGGATGCCATTCCGGCCTGGAAGGCGGCGCCCGATGGCATCGTCACCGCATTGCCCAGCGCCTTGTATCCGGTGGCGCTGAGAAACATGCATCGCAGCGTACCGCCATCCAGATGCGGAGGAAGCTTCTTGTTGCTGCGCAATTGCCGGTAGGCACTGGTGCAATGCTGGCCGAGCGCACGTATCACCTTCGCGACATCCTTTGGGGACATGCCGGCGAAGCTCAGGAACATGTGCGCCGAATGATGGCGTCCATGCCCCTTCAGAATGTTGGCCTGCATGTCTTCCAGCAGGGTTCTCAGATCGGAATCCGTGGCGGCGTTCATCCAGGTTATGGGCGAATCCAGCAGCGTATTGAGAGTTGCCATTTGCTCGTTTCCCAGCTTTTCATTTGTGAATGGAAGCAGTTGCCGATCGCAGGGCAGCGTAGTGGCGAGGTAATTCGCTCTGATCAAGTAATATGATTGAAACTCACGGTAACGTTCCAAATACTGCCGCGCCCAGCAATCCAGCACCGTTCTTCGACAAATGCCCGGATTCACAAGCGCCCGAACGTTGGCAGATGACGTCCAACAGCAACCGCAACAAGTTGTGAGCGCCGTGCCGGCGGGAGAACGTTGCATCGACACGCCGCCCTGTGGTCCGGTAACGGCTGGCATAGAACAACACTTCAGCACCGCCGCAAGCAGCGGGCACGGCAAGTCTGCGGAAGCGACGATCGGGAGATCCTGCATGCGCGTCAGCACCCTCATTTCATCTGCGTGGTGTGCTGCCGTCGCGATGATGTGGCTTCTGGCAGGCGTCGCCGCCGGCACCGCGCAGACCTCCGGCCAGGTGAAGGATGAAGCGCTGCGCTCGGGACGATCGGCCGCCTCGTTCCCGCATGCGGGGGAAGACTATTTCCACGACATGGACAGCGGCGTCGCACTCTCCGCCGACGAAGTGAAAGGCCGCAACATGTGGCTGGTCTGGACCGGCGGCAACGACCGGTTCTGGGACAAGATGACGGGCTTCACCTTCGGCGCCTTCGATCTTTTGAAGGTGGTCACGTCGCATCCCGGCCAGCGCACCGACCGCAATTCCCGGTGGGACTATCTCGGCCTGATCAACGAGCCTTGCTTCGACAAGGCGACCGGACCCGACCCGAAGCGTTTCGGCCTCTGGCTCGACAAACGCCGCGGCGATTGCCCCGCCGACCCGTTCGAGAATGAGCGAAAATACCCAGGCGTCGCCATCGGCGCGCGCGGCAAGACTGTCCCGGTCGGGTCCTATTACGGGCAGGCCAGTGGCATCGTAGGCCTGCGGCTGTTCCCCAATCCAGACTTCGACGACAAGGCGCAGAAGCTGTGGAACGCCGAACGCTACTACTCCGATCCGAACTACTATAACGACCGCAATCTGGTGCGGCCATACCGCGTCGGCATGTCGTGCGGCTTCTGCCATGTCGGACCCAGCCCGATCCACCCGCCGGCGAACCCCGCGGCCCCGGCCTGGTCCGAGCTCAACTCGACGGTCGGCGCGCAATATATGTGGGTGGACCGGGTGTTCATGTACAACACCGACGACAAGAACTTCATGTACCAGCTGGTGCACAGCTACCGTCCTGGCAGCATGGACACGTCGCTGGTCTCGACCGACAACATCAACAACCCCCGCACGATGAATGCGATCTATGGCCTGGGAGCGCGGTTGGAACAGGCGCTGCGTAACGGCCGCGAAACGCTGGGCGGCGGGGAGCTCGGCAACAAGCAGTTCAACGATTTCGTAGCCAGCGGCCCGTTGACCCGGTTTTTCGATCCGCCGAAAACCGTATTCACACCGCGCGTGCTGAAAGACGGGTCGGACTCGGTCGGTGCCCTCGGTGCGCTCAATCGGGTCTATCTGAACATCGGCCTGTTCAGCGAGGAATGGCTGCTGCATTTCAACCCCGTCGTCGGCGGCAAGCCGATCTCCCCGATCGAGATCGCGGTGGCCGAGAAGAACTCCTCATACTGGAAGGCCACCGAAGCCGGCACGCCCGCCATGGCGCTGTTCTTCCTGAAGGCCGGACAGCCGGACAAGCTGCGCGATGCGCCGGGCGGTGCGAAATATCTCAACGAGACCGCCGACGTGCTCGACCATGGCAAGGACGTTTTCGCCGACACCTGTGCGCGATGCCATTCCAGCAAAGCACCGGCGTCACCCGTCGCGACCAGGCTCGGGCAATGCGCCGGGCCGGGCTATCTCGATTGCTGGAACGAATACTGGACCTGGACCAAGACGGATGAGTTCAAGGCGCAGATGCGCACGATCGTCCATGCACCCGACTTCCTGGACGGCAACTACCTGTCGACGGAATTCCGGGTCCCGGTCACCCTGCTGCAGACCAACGCCTGCAGCCCGCTCGCGACCAACGCGCTGGGCGGCAACATCTGGGACAATTTTTCTTCGCAATCCTACAAGTCGCTGCCATCGGTCGGCAGCGTCACGGTGCACGATCCTTTCACCGGCGCCGCTTCTCAATACAGCATGCCCGCCGGCGGGCGCGGCTACACCCGGCCGCCTTCGCTGATCAGCGTGTGGTCCACGGCACCTTTCCTGCTCAACAACAGTGTCGGCCCCTATGAGCACGACCCGTCCGTGGAAGCGCGCATGCGGGTGTTCCAGGCCTCGATCGAGCAAATGCTATGGCCCGAGAAGCGGGATCGCGACAAGCTTCTCGGCGACAAGGTTCCCGGTGTGATCGATCGCACCACGAAACGGAGCTACATCACCATTCCGGCCGGCTTCGTGCCGCCTGTGCTGCGCGATGTCGCCGGGCCGCTGCACGCGGTGCTGTCGCGTCTGGTCGAGGCTGACGGCAGCATCACCCTCGGACCGATCCCTGCCGGCATTCCGGTGAATCTGCTCGCCGACCTGCAGCCGCTGGCAGAGGGTGGCAGCCTGGCGGACCGGGCGCTCCACGTGGAACGACTGGCGAAATTGCTGCTGCGAATGAAGATCGACCTTCTGACGCTGCCCGACGACGCCACCGACGAGCAGCTTCGCCAACATTTCTCCGACCTTGCGGCGCCGTTGCTGGCGCTCGACAAGTGCCCCGACTTCGTCGTCAACCGCGGGCATTATTTCGGTACGTCGCTGAACCCGGGAGAGGCGGTCCTGAGCGACGATGACCGGCGCGCGCTGATTGCCATCCTGAAGACCTTCTGATGGCCGCTGCGGCAGCCGGGTCCGATTACGACTACGTGGTGGTCGGATCCGGAGCTGGCGGCGGGACCATCGCGGCGCGGCTAGCCGAGGCGGGCATGCGGGTCTTCCTGCTGGAAGCGGGATACGACGCCCGGAACGGCGACGCCGCGCGCATGCCGGAGGACTACGACGTGCCGGCGTTTCATCCGATGGCCGCCGAAAACCCGGCCATGAGCTGGAATTACTTCGTCCGCCACTATACCGACGAACCCCAGCAGGCGCGCGACCCGAAGGCCGGCGCCGAGGGCGTGCTGTACCCGCGCGCCGGAACGCTCGGCGGCTGCACCGCGCACAACGCGATGATCGTGATGCGGCCGCCCGATGCCGATTGGGATGCGATCGCGACGCTGACCGGGGATGCATCCTGGTCCGCCAAGGCGATGCAGGCGCATTGGGAGCGGTTGGAAGCATGCCGTCACCGCCCGGTGCAGCGCGAACTCGCCAAGCTCGGGCTGAACCTCACCGGCCATGGCTGGGACGGCTGGCTGCGAACCGAGCGCGCCATGCCGCATCCCGCAATCGGCGACGACCAGTTGATCCGCACCGCCCTCGGGGCAGCCAGCCGCATCGAATTCGGCAGCGGCTGGCGCGGCCGGCTTCGCGAGTTGCTTGCGGGGCGCGCCGACCCGAACGACCGCCGCGTCCTGAACGCACGCGCCGGCGGCCTCTGCTACACGCCGCTCGCCACCGACCATCACGCCCGCCTCGGCACGCGGGAACGGCTGCTTCAGGTTGCCGCGCGTCATCCCGACCTGCTCCATCTCGAACTGGACGCGCATGCCACCCGTATCATCCTCGATGCCGGGAACCGGGCTCGGGGAGTGGCGTATCTCAAGGGCCGCCGTCTGTATCGCGCCGCGTCCGATCCTTCGCTGGCACCGGGGGAACCGCGCGAGGTGCTGGCGGCGCGCGAGGTGATCGTGGCGGGGGGCGCCTTCAACTCGCCTCAGCTTCTGATGCTGTCGGGGATCGGGCCCGCCGCCGAACTGGCGCGGCACGGCATCGCCATGCGCATCGACCTGCCGGGCGTCGGCCGCAACCTGCAGGACCGCTACGAGGTTGCCGTGGTCAATCGCATGGCGCGGCCCTGGCGGGTGCTGGACGGCGCGATGTTCAACCGCGACGACCCGATCTACCGGGCCTGGGCCGATGACCGCAGCGGCATCTACGGCTCCAACGGCGCCATGCTGGCGACGCGGATGGCCTCGCCGTTTGCGGATGGCGCGCCCGACCTGTTCTGCATGGCACTGCTGGCCCGCTTCGATGGCTATTACCCCGGCTACGCCCGCAACCTCGTCACGCATCGGGATTACCTGACCTGGGCCATCCTGAAGGGCTATACGCACAATCGCGCCGGATCGGTGACGTTGCGTTCCGCCGATCCGCTTGACCCGCCAATCGTCAACTTTCGCTACTTCGAAGAGGGCAGCGACGGCGCGTCGGATGATCTAGGTTCGGTCGTTGCGGCCATTCGCTCCGTGCGTCTGGCAACGGCGGACCTCGTCGCCACCGGAATCATTGCCGCAGAGGAGTCGCCTGGATCGCAGGTTCAATCCGATGAGGAACTCGCTCGGTTCGTGCGCGACACCGCCTGGGGGCACCACGCTTCCTGCAGCTGCGCCATCGGGCCGCGCGAAGCAGGCGGCGTTCTGGACAGCGCGCTGCAAGTGCACGGCGCCACCGGCCTGCGCGTGGTCGACGCCTCCATCTTTCCCCGCATCCCAGGCTTCTTCATCGCGGCCGCAATCTATCTCGCCGCCGAGAAAGCCGCGCAAACGATCCTGAAACAGGCGGGAAAAACAGCATGAGCCGCCTCAACAAATTCTGGCGCGGTCTCCGCGCGGTTGCCATCTTCCTGCTCACCCTTCCCTGGCGGCTTTGGCGAGCGCGTCGGCGCGTGATCCTGCTCGCGGTCGCGGCTTGCGCATTGTTCATCGGCTATCTTTATATCGACTATTGGTATCGTGATTCGGCGGAAGCGTTTTTCGACGACCCGGTGCGGCAGTTCAAATACGGCTCGACCGGCGGCGAGCGGCTGGCGGGAATTCCGGTGGGCATCTTCAAGGCGCTGCCGGAACTGTGCCGCGACTATCTGCCTCGCCAGGCGGATGGGCAGCCGGGCCAGGGCTGGCAGGCGCTGGGCTTCGTGTACGAGCCGGGGATGGATCGGCCGGTCGGCACGTCGCTGCGCCGCAGCCTCGGCTTCGACCGCGTCGCCCTCAACTGCGCCACCTGCCATGCCGGCACTTGGCGCGAATCGGCGGCGGGGACGCCCAAGCTGGTCCCAGGCATGCCGTCGCACGGGATCGACCTGGGAGCGTTCGAGCGTTTTCTCACCGGCTGTGCGCTGGATGAGCGGTTCAATCCCTGGCAGGTCATCCAGGCCGCCGAAGCGACCGGGGCACATTACAGCTGGTTCGACCGGCAGCTGCTGCAATACGTCGCCGTACCGGCCATGAAGGAAGCACTGATCCTGTTGCGCTACCGGTTCCGGTTCGTCGACCACGAAACCACCGCGGGCCCCGGTCGCTTCGATACCTTCAGTTCGGAAAAGGCGCTGCTGAACTGGCCGTTCGACCATTTGCCGGATCGCGAGGCCGTGGGCATCGTCGATTTCCCTTCACTGTGGCTGCAAGGACCGCGGCAAGGCATGCAGCTGCATTGGGACGGCAACAACAACTCCGTCGAGGAGCGCAACCGCAGCGCCGCATTCGGCAGCGGCGCGGTGCCCGCGACACTGGACCGCAAGTCGCTGGCATTCATTGCGGACTGGTTGCGTTCGCCGGCCAACCAGCCGCCGAAATATCCGTTTCCGATCGACCGCGCGCTGGCCGATCGCGGCCGCGTGCTGTACGCGCAATATTGTGCGGATTGTCACGGCCGGGACGGACGCGACTTCTCCGGCAGCCGGGTCGGCAAGCCCGAGCCGATCGAGCGGGTTCGCACCGATCCCTGTCGGTTGGACAACTATACCGCCGAGCTTGCGGCCGAGCAGGGCAACATCTACGCCGCGTTTCCCGACGAGCGCTTCACCCATTTCCGCAAGACCCACGGCTACGCCAACGCGCCGCTCGACGGTATCTGGTTGCGCGGACCCTACCTGCATAACGGCTCGGTTCCCACCATCCGCGACCTGCTGGATCCCGCGGAGCAACGCCCGAAAATCTTCTACCGTGGCGGCGACGTGGTCGATCAGAAAAAGCTGGGGTTCGTAAGCGCCGAGCCAGCTGCTTTGGGTCGCGCGTCGTTCCGCTACGAAACGCAGTGCGTCGACGACGCAGCGGCGTGCGCGCGGGAGACCAATCCAGCCAACCGCCATGACGCCAATATCTGCGTGCCCGGAAAATGGGCCGGCAACAGCAACAGCGGCCATGATGGGGCAGCCTACGGCACCGACCTCCCCGTGGCCGACAAGGAAGCGATCGTCGAATACCTGAAGACGTTCTAGGAACTTTGATCATGGTCCACGCACGCATCCGGCTCAGGCGCGCGCTGCTCACGCTGTCGCTGTTGGTGCTCGCGGGTGCGGCCGTCGCCGGGGTCACGTGGTGGAAGTTCTTCAATACCGACACCCAGACCTTCGCCAATGACGAGGATCGCTTCAAATATGGGTCGCTCGGCGGTGAGTTGATCGGCGGCATCCCCTACCCGCTGTTTTTCGTCTTGCCGCGCGTCTTCCCCGACCTCGTCGAAAAATACGCCAAGGCCGGATACGGCGCGGCCAAGCCGGGCTGGGGCGGCTACGGCGCGTTCGGCCTCGCGTGGGAAGAGGGCCAGCGCCTGCCGGCCGGATTGTCGATCAAGCGCCTGGGCTTTGAGCGGGTCACGGCCAACTGCGCGTTGTGCCATACCGCAAGCTATCGGATGTCGGAGAATGCCGACCGGGCCTTCGCCGTCGGTGGGCCAGGGCATACCGTGAATATCCAGGGGCTGCTTCGCTTCCTGTTCGCCGCCGTACACGATCGGCGCTTCACCGCAGCCCGCCTGCTGCCGGAGATGGCGGTGCATTTTCCCGCTCGATTGGATCGACTGGCAGATCTACAGCTTCGTCCTGATTCCCAAGACCCGCCTGGCGCTGCAAGTGGCAGAACGGGAACTTGGCTGGATGGACCAGAAGACGGCGTGGGGCCCGGGTCGCGACGACGCCTTCAACCTGCCGAAGTTCATCCTGATGCAGCAGCACTGGGACGACAGCATCGGCAACACCGACTTCCCCGCCCTTTGGCGCGTGGCCGATCATGAAGGCCGATTGTTGCATGCCGGCGGCGAGGCAAAGACAGTCTATGCCGTTACGGCGACATCGGCCCTGGGCACCGGGTCGTTGCCGGACGGTGACTTCAAGGTCCGTAACGAGTGGCTGGACAAGTTCATGCGCGGGCTGGCGCCGCCAAAATACCCGGCTGCGATCGATCGGGCCAAAGCCGCCCGTGGCCAGCAGGTCTATGCCGAGCGCTGCGCCGCCTGCCATGCGGAGGATGGCGCACGCACCGGCACCGCCATTCCGCTGGAAGAAATCAAGACCGATCCGGAGCATGTCCGAACCTGGACCCAGGCGGACGCCGAACGGATGAACCGCCTCACCGCCACGCTTGGCGCGGATGGCTCGGATCTGCAGGGCGCGCAAGGCTACGTCGCGAAGCCGCTGGCCGGCGTGTGGCTGCTGGCACCTTATCTGCACAACGGCTCGATCCCGACGATCGCCGACCTGTTATCCCCGCCGGCTTCGCGTCCAACCGTCTTCTACCGCGGCTATGACGTCGTGGATCAGGAAAGGCTCGGTTTCATCGCCACCGGAGTAGCCGCGGAGGCGGGCGGATTTCGGCACGACACGGCGCAACGCGGCAACGGCAACGGTGGGCACGAGTACGGCACCGACCTCGGCGAGGACGAGCGCCGCGCCCTGATGGAATTCCTAAAGACATTGTAGGCACCGCCGGCCGATCAGAACTGCAATGCGAAATCGAAAATGTGCTTCTTCGACCAATACACCTTGCCGAGATAAAGCTGAGGCTGGATCTGGCGAATCTCGTCGCGAATCCATTGGGCAACCAGCGACGTCTCGGAATAGTCGAGGACGATACACTCCTTGCCATCCAGCCAGCTTTTGTCCTTGTAGACCTTGGCGATCACCGCATTGATGCCAAAGGCGAGTATCTTGTTGCGCAGGGTGCCGGTGGCCGCATCGAAGATCTTGCCCTGCCAGGCGAACAGATTGATCGCACGCGCGATCTCCGCGGTGTAGGAAGTGCCGGGCGCAATGATGGCCGTGCCGGCCGCCTCGCCGGTTGGGATCTCTCCGGGTTCGCTGGCCGTGAACAATGCGTCGAGCTCGGCCTGCGACATGGTCAGCAGTTGCTGCACGGTGGTGGGCATGGCGATCGAACTCCTGTGTGATTGGACGGCGGGATCGGTTGTGGATTTCACTCGGACACGCCACCACCGGACGCCCGACAGGTGCTACGCGCCTCCGGCGATCGGGTGATGTATGCTTCGGCTCTGGCATGAAGCTGGTCGAGGTCGGACGGAGTGGGCGGCCGTGCCTCTCCCGTTGCGCCGCCGCAGATCAAGCCGAAGATATGCTCCCCAAGCGACCGGTAGGCTTCGAACTGCGATTCACTGAACCATTGATCACTGGTCGTCTCGTGCGGAAATTCCGGATGTGCCAGAGCGTAGCTGCGAATATCGGCGGGCTCGTTGCCGTGGTAGGCCGGCTTCACATACAGGATCCACCCGTCCGGCCCAGTTCCCGGATAGATGATCCGGCCGATCGCGCAATAGACCTGTGGCTGCGCGGCACCGGCGGCGGGCGGCGGCTTGTCGCCCGGTCTGGCCGGCAGGTCGAGCCGGTCGAATTCGATCCTGACCCCGAAGTCGATGAAGCACTTGCGCACCGCGTTGCCGAGATCTTCGAGCCGCGTCTGCGGATCGCAGCCGGCATCGCTGACAACGATCGCCCGGCAGCGCCGCCGCACCATCTCGTAGATGCCCAGATTCTCAAAATGGCCGCCGTCGGAAAGATAGGCCCAATTCCGTTGGTCGTCGGTGGCGCCTGCAAGTTCCTGCAACGCGGGAACCAGCCCCAGCCGCGGACCGTCGCGGCGCGACGGCCTTGCGTAACGGGGATTGCCCAGCCACCAGCCGAGACGCACGTTGAACAGCATCAACAGGAAGCCGACCAACGGGGAGGAATGATAGCCCTGGTTCGGGCTGACGGCAGCACCGGAGATCGCCATCGCGGTGCCGAGCGAGATGCCGTGCCTGGCGCCATATTCCGCGGTCCTGCGATAGCCGACATTCGGATTGCCGCAGGCGAGTGCGGTGATCGAGAACGCCTCCGCCTTGCGCTCCTGCCAGGCGAGCCGGCGCGACGACACGACGTTCAGCGCGACATTCACCACGTGCAGCAGGCGTTGCGGCCCCCCGGTTCCCGGCATGCTGGTTCCCGGCATGCTTTGAGCCATCGCGACATTGTCGGCGGGGTCGAAGCCGGTGAAGGGATCGGGCGCACGACCGGCACTGCCGCGAGCAGCGCCCAGGAATGCGCGGATCAATCGATTGCGGTAGAGGGCGTGCAGCGAGAAGCGGTTGACGTTGATCGGCACCGACAGCAGCAACGACAGCAAGGCCAGGCACAACGCCAGCCCAAGCATCGCGAACGATCCGGAACTCGGGAATCCCTCCGATGCGCGGTCACGCCCGATCAGCTCGAAGATCGCACTGGAGATTTTGGAATCCACCCAGGACAGCAGGATCGCGAGAAAGGCCGCGAACAGCACCGCGGCGACACCGACCAATTGCGGCAGCGTCAGCTTCGAGGTCGCGCGCTGCACCACCAATGCCGCCGTCTTGGCGCTGGCGCCGAACACCAGCGCAACGATGCCCGACACGCCGCCGGCCAACAGGATCGCAATGCGGCTGGAGGTTTGGACGAGAATGAGGGGGCCGTACAGATCGAGCGCCGCGAGCACGGCCCAGCTTGCCGCGGCCGCCGCCATCCAGCCGGCGGAACGGGCGAGCCATTCCTGGTCCATGTCCTGGCGGGCCGAGTAGCTGGTGAGGCCGGTATACAGCAACTCGCCGGCCAGGACCGCGAGCACGATCCAACTCGCACCGAAGATGACGAGCAGGGCGTCCTGGTCTGAACTGAGCCAGTTGGTGCGGATGAGGCCCGCGAGATCCAGGCCAACCCAGACCAGCAGGCCCATGAATGCGCCCGACAAGGCCCAGGAAAGGGTGTCGAGAAGGATCGGGAAGTTGCCGACCAATCCCGGCTGTATGCGCTGCATCGCGCCACCCGGCAGCGACGCCGCAAGCAATCGGCCAAGGATTGCCGAACCGGCATAAATCAACGCTGCCGCAATCACGGGCTCATACCAACCGGCCAGCGGCTGCGATCGCGCGATCGCTGTCAGGCAGATGGCGGCAACGATGATCGGCGCCAGCACGCCGCACAGATACCAGCCGTCCGTAAGCCAGTTGCCGCGCGTGCGGTGGCGTCCGCATACCGCGATCGACAGTCCGAACAACAACGCCGCCACTGCGGCGTATTGCAACGGGTGATGCCAGGGTGCCGGCCCTTTCGCGAGCTCCGCCAACATGCGGGCAAGAAGCTGCGGCACGATCAGAACCGCCAGGAACAGCGGCCCGAAGATCGCCCAGTTCAACACCAGATTGCGGACATAGTGGGCAAGCACCGTCCAGGTGTCGGCCGACAGGATGCCGAGCCGCGGCGTCAGGTAATTGCTGTTGGCCCGGATGGCCGCGATCTCCGCCGGCTCATTCCCGGTATCGGCCAGTTGGTTCAACGCGGCGAGCACGGCCGCGTCATCGGCGGCACGGTGGCGAAAGGCAGTAAGCCAGGAGCCGATGTAGCCGCCGCCGGAGACGGTGGACAGGTAATGGAAGCGGGGCAGCATGCCGGCACGGGCCAGCGCCTGCAGTGCACCGAGTGCGAAGGACGCGGAGCGAATTCCGCCCCCGGAAAGGCA
The DNA here is from genome assembly GCA_963819305.1 of uncultured Alphaproteobacteria bacterium. GTDB lineage: Bacteria > Pseudomonadota > Alphaproteobacteria > Acetobacterales > Acetobacteraceae > CAVTKE01. The sequence goes on along the minus strand of CAWFVP010000006.1, from coordinate 910,221 downwards.
AAGCGCGCCCAATGCATCCGGCCGCGCATTCACCCAGTCGCGCAGGATCCGGCAGTGCTCGGCGGCTTCCTCCGGCGAGCGCGGATCGCTGGTCGGGATATTCTCCGCCGGCAGCAGCACAGCAAGTTCGTTGCAGAAAATCTCGCTGAAGAACAATGGCCTGGAATCGTCGTCCATAGCCTCATACCGGTTCGGATTCGACCACAGCGTTGCCGAATCCCAACTGGTATGCCAGCTTCATGTTCTCGCAACGAGCTTCGATCCGAGCACGTAATCGTGACGTGCGGCACGCGTCTCGCCGGAGGCCGCGCCGGCATTCGCGGCGCCGCTACGCCGGGTGCCGCTCCACTGGGTGTCGGCGTCGGGTTACTTTCCGAAGGTGTCGCAGGAGGCCACCGAACCGCTGCGCAGGCCGGTGGTGAGCCATTGCACCCGCTGCTGCGACGAGCCGTGGGTGAAGCTGTCGGGCACGGCCGCGCCGCGGCCGGCGCGCTGTTGTAGGCGGTCATCACCGATGGCCGCAGCCGTGGTCGCCGCCTGCTGCACATCGTTGGCATCGATATTCTGATGCCGCTGGTTCATGTGGTAGGCCCAGACGCCAGCCAGGCAGTCCGCCATCAACTCGGTCCGGACCGAAAGATCGTTGGCCTGGCGGGTGTCGGCCTGCCGTTGCGCCTGTTGCACCTTCGGCAGCAGCCCGATCAGGTTCTGCACGTGATGCCCGACCTCGTGGGCGATGACGTAGGCATAGGCGAAGCTGCCGCCGCCGCCGAAGCGCCGCTGCATGTCCTGGAAGAAGGCGGTGTCGAGATACAGCTTCTGGTCGAGCGGGCAATAGAACGGGCCCATGGCGGACTGCGCCGCGCCGCAGCCGGAATTCGTGATGCCCGAGTATAGGACCAGAACCGGCTTGGTGTATTGGCGCCCGGCCTGCTGGGGCAGCACGACGGACCAGACATCCTCGGTCTCGCCGAGCACCCGGGCCACGAAATTGCCGACCTCGTCGGTCGGTGTCCCCTGCTTTCCCGCCGTGGACTGCGTGGGCGCGTTGCTGCCGGTCACGACCTCCGCCCCGCCGATCAGCAGGCTGGGGTCGATGCCGGTTGCCCAGCCGATCAGGGTCAGGACGAGAATGGCCCCGATGCCGAGGCCGCCCTTGGCGGCGCCGCCCATGCCGCGCCTGTCGTCGATGTTGCTGGACGGACGGAGGTCATCATCCTGCATGTGTCGTTCCCCCTCCGATTGCGGCTCCGCCGTCGAGCGTAGAGCCAGCGCAGAGAGACTTAACAGCAGGGCCGGTGCGGTCTCAAGCCGCCCGTGCGGCTAGGCGGAACCGCGCAGCTTGACCCGGCGGACCGGCAGGACCCATTCGGCGATATGCGGTTGCAACTCGTGGTCCGGCGTCTTGACCAGATCCTTGCCGACGGTGCCGACGATCTTCGCCTCAGCCGCGTTGTTCAGATGCCCGCGAATGCCGTTGAGGGTATGGGGAGGTGCCACGATCAACAATTCGTCGAAGACGCCATCCGCCGCGCCGGCGTTCAGCTGGGCAGCGATGGCCTGGGCGAATTTCTCCTTCTCCAGAGTATGCGGGTCATGCTTCGGCGCGATCGAATGGCGCGCCGACGAGCCGCTGTGGAAGGAAGCGCCCAGATGATCCGAAGCCAGATCGCTCGACCGCTTATGCGCGGCGGCGGAATCCATCGCGGTGTCGCTGTGGAGGGTGTTGTCGGCAGCCGCGCGGACAAAGCGCACATGCTCGCCGTCGGCGAGCACGATGAGCAGATTATGATGCTTGGGCATTGAATACCTTCCGTCGTTAAGCACCAATCATACGGAACAGCCGGACGGCCTGCCATGATCCAGGTCAAGCAATCACGTCACGCACCGCGGACCTGCCCTGGGGCGTCCGCGGTGATTGCAGCCAACCGATGGTCAGGCGGGGGCGTGCGCCGACAATGCGTCGCGCAGGGCGGCCTCCTGCGTATGGTCGAACGAGGATCGCAGCACCGTGCCGCCCTCGCCATGCAGCGCCACCAGCACCTTGTCGGTGGTCATCTTGCGGATCAGCAGGAACAAGGCGGCATTGCCGGATTGGAGGGTCTGGGCCGCTTCCTTCATGAAGGCGTCGTTGATGCCGACATCGGTCAAGGCGCCGCTGATCGCGCCCGAGGCAGCCCCGAGTGCCACACCAGCCAGGGGCACCATGAAGATCATGCCGATCAGCAGTCCCCAGAATGAACCACCGGCGGCGCCGGCGGCCGCGGGATGGAAAAGCTGGTTCAGCTTGACGCGCCCGTTCTCCTGCTTGACGGCGATCACCGCGTCGCCGAGTTCGATGAGGTACTCCTTCTGCATATCCAACAGCTTCTGGCGGACCTCCTCCGCCTTGGCTTCGGACGGGAAGGCGATGACGAGCAGGTCGGCCATGTCGGTTCTCTCCTGATGGCAACGAACGGGGCTGCAGGAAACAAGGACGCTGCCCCCGAATGCAAGCCAAGTTGATGTTAAACCAGGCGTCATCCGATCCGCCCTGATCGGGGGTCTCCGCCAGGAACGCGCAGGCTTGCCGCCGTTTCGGTGTCGCCCTAGAAGCCGGACTTCCGCAGCACAGGGAGAATGAAGTGAGCAAGATCGTCCGCACCGAGCCGAACAAGATCCTGTCCAAGGCCGTCGAGTACCACGGTTTCGTCTACCTGCAGGGCTGCACCGCCAAGGACGTGTCCAAGGACATCAAGGGCCAGACGGCCGAGGTCCTGGCGCAGATCGACACCATCCTGGAGACCCACGGCACCGACAAGACGCGCGTGCTGCAGGCGCAGATCTGGCTGAAGGACATCCGTGACCGCGACGCCATGAACGAATTGTGGTCGGCCTGGCTATCGAAGGACGGGGCACCGGCACGCGCCTGCGTGGAGGCGAACATGGCCGACCCGCGCATTCTCGTCGAGATCATGGTCACCGCCTGCAAATAGCCGACTTACGGCGCCGGTTTTGGCTCTGGAAGGGGCGAGAACCGGCGGTTCGGCCGGCGTCAGACGTCACTATTCCGTGAGCATTTCGTTCTGTCGTAGGCGCCGGGCGGCGTTTCGCGGGTTTGTGAGGCGTTTCGTAACGCGCAAAAGCTGCGAATCGTTGCAACCGTAGATTGTGGTATTTGCGCCACATGCAACATATTTGTCGGCAACAGCCGTTAAAAACCCGTTTTTTGTGACTTTAGTCCTACTGGAGGCAGTTATCCACAGGCCTAGATGGACGAAGTGACATGACTGTTCTGCAATCCGCGCTTAACGGGTTGCCAGGCTCACGACCCCGTAGCAATCGGAAATACATAACTGTGACTATGCGGGGAATACAGCATGCGGGCTTGGAATTTTGGGGCAACAGCGGTGGCATTCAGCGCCGCTTTCATGCTTGCAGGCCTCAGCCCTAGCCAGGCGTCGACACCTTCCTCCACCTCGAAATCGTCACACGCGTCGGCGCACTCGTCGTTGTCCGCAGGAAAATCCAGGGCTGACTCCGGCAAGACGAAGGGGGGCATCCAGAACGCGGTGTTCCACGGCGATTCCGGTATCTCCTCGCGGCTCCGCCACACGGGGCGCGGCAGCAAGGTGGCATTCCGCTCGCGTGGCGGCTCATACGGCGGCATCAGCTGCGTGCCGTTCGCCCGCGCCGCCACCGGCATCGAGCTGAAGGGCAATGCCGCGAACTGGTGGGACGCGGCATCCGGCGTCTACGCCCGGGGCGACACCCCGGAGCCGGGCAGCGTGATGAATTTCCGCGCCACCGGTCATATGCGCCTGGGACACGTCGCGGTGGTGACGTCGGTGCTGAATTCGCGCCTGGTCGAGATCGATCATGCCAACTGGGCCGGTCCCGGCGCCGGCCGCGGCGGCGTCTCCCGCGGCATTCCGGTGATGGATGTGTCCGAGCGCAATGACTGGTCGGAAGTTCGGGTGGGCCTTGGCCACACCGGCGGCTATGGCAGCGTCTACCCAACCTATGGCTTCATCTATGACCGGCCGGATCGCGGCGGGTTCACGATGGCCCGGCATGGTGGCGGCGATGACGAAGTCGCCGAGGCGCCGGACAGCACAGCCCAGCGCGGCATCGACGCTGCCAGCCGGGGCGTCCGCTAGGTCCGAACGGAACAGAAGCCCGGGCGGACCGGCTAATCCCGCCTGTAAAGCTGCTCCGACTGCCCGTCGGCGGGCGCTTCGATGCTGCCCAGGCAACGGTCGCCGGTCCAGATCAAGGCCTGTTCGCCGGGTGCTATAATCGACTTCGAATGTTCGACGGCCGCATCGTCGCCGCGACTTTCGAAATCGGATCCGCCGGTTAATTCGCCACGCTCATCAAGAGTAATGATGCGATACCTGGTCACGGCGTTCCTCCGTGTCATCGGCGAATGCTTTTCCGCTGCGCCGCCGATTTCGGTCAAATTATGGCGCAACTTCGTACGATTCCAGTCGCAACTTGGGCGCATACGGGATCGTGTTCAGACGACGAGCTTATTGACAGTTCGATGACGGCAATCTGTCAGGAATTCGCCAAATTTCCAACCTGAACGGGAAAATCGTATTTTTCCGAAACCACGTTGACCAGTTCCGCGACCGCCGGTTCGGCCCCGAGATGGCCGATCAGCTTCTGCCAGCTCACTCGGCGCAGCAGCCTCGGCCAGCGCAGCATCCGCACCGTTTCGTGCCATTGCTCATCAGCTTCCCCGCCGGGCCAGAAGGCCGGGTTGCGCTCGTCGTACACGACCAGCACATGGCGTCGGGCCAGGGCAGCCGGCGGGGCAATCACGCCAAAGGGGCCGATGCTCACCGCCAGCACCCGGCGAACCAGCGCGTAGGTGGCGAATAGCGGGCACGGATCGTGGTCGCGAGCACCGTCCAGGTCGAACAGCTCCGGGATCAGTTCCCACAGCCGCATGCCCTGCTCGCTCAGGGTGCACCGGCTCTGGCGGGCGTTCTGCGCGCGATAGGCGCCGGTGCAGATGTCCCGCTTGAAGAAGGGGTGGGTCGGGGTAAGTCCGGGATTGGCGCATAGCGCGAACCGGGCCTCGGCCAGTTTGACCTCGACGAAAACGCTCTCGCGGGCGCTGAGGACCAGGTCGATCAGGTTGGGCTCGACCTCGCCGGGCAGCAGCACGGGGTGGCGCAGGACCAGCAGCGGCGTCACCGCCGCGTCGTCCGGGGCAGAACTGGCGCCAAAGGTCGGAAACGCGGGATACCCGTCCTCGGCCAGCAGGCCGTCCAGCGCCGCCAGCCGCCCGGCCGCCTGCAGGCCGGCGAATACCGCTTGGGCCAGCGCCTGCGAACTGTTGAGATCAACAGGCGTGCGAGGACGCGGAAGCCGTTGGCGGCGCCGACGGTCGTTGTCGTTGGCTATCAGCGCCGGCCCCGGCGGCGGTGCGAGCACGACCGGGCCAGGCACCGGTTCGGCATCGTCCTCCGCGGCATCGCGTCGCCACGAGGACTGGATCTGCTCGACAATGAAGCCGGCGGGGTCGGATGGGGCCATGATCGGCCAGCGGGCCACGCGAGCCGCCGGCGGCTCGACTGGGTAGTCGCGCAGCAGCAGGTGCCCACGGACCGAGGGGATGGGGGGTTTGCCGCCGGGTGGCAGGTAAGCGTCGTCCAGCCGCAGGAAGCGCAGGTCGAGGCCGCAACACGCGGCAACCTGGTCGCGAAGCTCCAGCAGGCGGTCGGACTCGCCCTGCATGGCGAGCCGGTGCCAACCGGCTTCGGTGCCGATGACCAGGCCTCGCGGGATCAGCCGTTCGACCCGGCAATGCAGCATCGCGCCGGCCTGGGTCGACGCATTCGCGATGTTGGCAGCCAGCACGGCGAGGCCCAGAAGCGTCTCGATCAAGGTTGGCAGACCAGCCTGTGTGGCTTCGTCCTCCAGCAAGGAAGCCGCCGCAAGGCACTGATCTTCGAGCAATGCCAGAAGATCGATCACCGAGGTTCCGAGATCCGCCCGGTGCTGCTTCAGAACGATGCCGCTTTCCACCAGGCGCAGTCGGCCGCCGCCCGGCAGCATCGGCGGATGTCCGGCTCGGGAAGCGTTCACCAGCGCCACCGCCAGATCCTTGCCGCCGAGCCGTGGGTTCGCCAAGCCAAGCCCACCGCGCGAGGGGGCGCTGAGACTGAGTTCGTCGTACCCGTCGGCAAGCGCCTCCGCGGTGGGCCAGTGTCCGCGGCGGCTCTGCTGCAGCAGTTGAAGCAGCCTCCAGCTCACGCGCGAAAACCCTGCATGCATCCCCCGAGCGGCCAGTCATGCCGCGATGGAGAGATAGCGGACGCGATGTTAAGGGATGTTCAGCCGCTAAGCATTTGACGAAGATAAGCCTTCAGTCGTCAATAATTGCGACTGCGCGCGTCCACCCGGCGGATGCCCGATGAACTTTCACCGGAAAGCAGACAATCTGGAAGCCATCCGCGGGTAATTCGTCCAGCTGGCCGAGCTTCTCCAGATGCGAGTAGCCGATTTCACGCCCGGCTCGGTGGCCCTCCCAGATCAGCCCTGCATCCCCGGTCAGCCGTACCCGGTCCCTGGTGTGGGAGAACGGCGCGTCCCAGCTCCAGGCATCAGTCCCAACCAGGCGAATGCCCCGGCGCAGCAGCCAGAGCGTCGCCTCGCGGCCCATGCCGCAACCCCGATCGACATAATCCGCCTGCCCGTAACGGCCGCCGGCGGCGGTGTTGACGACGACGATCTCGAGCGGCCGCAAAGTGTGGCCGATGCGCTTCAGTTCGGCTTCGACATCGCCTGGTGTCGCGACGTAGCCGTCATCGAAATGGCGGAAATCGAGCTTCACCGCCGGCTGGAAGCACCATTCCAGGGGCACATCGTCGATCCGCCATGATGGCTCGCCACCCGGCACTGTCTCATGGTTCATGCTGCTGAAAAAATGGTACGGCGCATCCAGGTGGGTGCCGTTATGGGTGGTCAGCTTCACTTGCTCGATGGCCGTGTACTCGCCGTCCGGCAGCCGGTCGGGCGCAATCCCGAAATACTCGGCGATCCGCGGCGCCGTCTGGTGATGGTCCAGAAATTCGACCTCCGGCAGCATATGCGGCGGGTCGCTGGCGATGCCGGCCCGCAACGAGCAGGAGATGTCGATCAGCCGCCTGGCCATATCAAGCAGCCATCTCAGACCGCCGACTCAGCCGCGGGCTGGCGGTACTGATAGTTCTTGTCCAGCCGCTCCATAAGGTAGTCGCCGTAGCGAACCGGCGGCGTGCGCGGCGGGTTGGCGGCATCGGTGCAGGTCGGCAGGCAGGCCACCACGCTGTCCATGTCCATGTCGAAGAAATAAGGACAGGAGTATCGGTCGCCGCCGGACAGGTTCTTCACCCGATGCGGCGTCGATTGCCAGCGCCCGTTGGTCCAACGGCTCAGCATGTCGGCAACATTGACCACCCATGTCCCGGGGATCGGCGGCGCCTTCAGCCAGGTGCCGTCGGGGCGGCGGACCTCGAGTCCGCCGGCGTTGTCCTGGCATAGCACGGTGATGCAGCCGTAATCGGTATGCGGGGCAGACCCGAAGGCGTCGTCGGGGCTGTCGGGCGGCTGCGGCGGATAATGCAGCAGGCGCAGGAAGGTCGTCGGGAAACCGAACGCCGGCACCAGCGCCTCGCGGTCGAGCCCAAGGGCGATCGCCATCGGACGCAGCAGGCGCAGGCAGAACGCCCGCATGGCGTCGTCGTAACGCTGAACGGCCGCACGGAAACCCGGCACGTCGGGCCATTGGTTCGGCCCGTGCAGCGGCTGCCCGAAATGCGGATCGGACGGATCCACCTCATGCATCAGCATGAAGGACTCGCTGTAGTTCGGCCGCTTCACCTCCGCCACCGAGGAAGTCCGGATCAGCGAGGTGTTCGGCGCCATGTAGCCCCGGTGAAAGCCGTTCATCGCCAGCGCCTGCTTGTCCGCCGCGGGCAGCGCGTGGAAGCGCTGCGATGCCTCGAGCAGGTCGCGCACCAGATCGCCGGGCACTCCGATGTCGCGGAAATAGCAGAATCCGATCCGGCTGAAGGCCTCGTCCAGCGACCGCGCGATCACCGCCTCCGCCGCTGGGTCGCCCAGCCCCGACATGTCGATGATCGGGAGTTCCGCCGCCTCGGCTGCCGCCTTCATGCCGCGTTCGCGTGGTTGAAGATGATGACCGTCAACGTCCGCGCACCCCACGGGGCATCCTCGATTCCTGGCTTCATGTATTTAAATGCTTTCCCGCTCGGTTCGCGATGCAGTTCATCAATGCCGCGCGTCCCCGCGAAGACATGCGCGCCGTTCGTTATCACCCTCGCCGTCAGCTGGCGTTGGCCTGGAAGGCCGCCCTGACCCGCTCCGGCGTAAACGGCGCAGTGCGCAGGCGGATGCCGGCGGCGTCGAACACCGCATTGCCGAGCGCCGCCGGCACCGGCGCCGCCGCCGCCTCGCCTGCCCCGAGCGGCTTTTCGTGCGGCTGGTCGACCAGGTGGATCTCCAGCTTCGGAACATCGGGAAAGGTCAGGATCGGATAGTTGGACCAGTCCGTGCTGGTGACACGGCTGCGGTCGTAGGTGACTTCCTCGAACATCGTGCGGCTGATGGTCTGCAGGATGCAGCCCTCGACCTGCGCACGTACCGCGTCGGGATTGATCATCAGACCGCAATCATGGGCGCAGACCACCCGGCTGATGCGGATCTCCCCGGTGGCACGGATGACGGAGACCTCCATGCCCATGGCAATGAAGTTTTCCATCTGCTTGTAGTGAACATATGCGATGCCCCTGCCCTGCAGCACCGGCGCCTGGCGGTCCGTACCGCCCGGCTTCGATGCCGCGCGCGGCGACCAGGCCATCACCTCGGCTACCCGCTGGAGCACCGCCTTGCCACGTGGCGCCGCGATGTTGCGGAGACGATAGTCCAGCGGGTCGGCGCCGGCCGCCGCCGCCAGTTCGTCGAAGAAGCACTCCACCGCAAAGACATTGCCGATCTTTCCCGGCGCCCGCAGGTTGGAGGGCCGCAGCGGCGTCTCCTTCAGCCAACGGGTCACGGCGCGCACGTTCTTGATGGCGTAGGGCGGATCGGAGTTCAGATGCGTCAGCCCCGCGGAATTACCCTGCGGCTGCGCCATGCCCGCCTCGTCCCACGCCAGCACCGGCACGCCCGGTAGGCCCTTGGTGTTGGCAGGGAGGAACGCGGTCGTTTGCCAGGCGGCAACATCTCCGTGTTCGTCCAGCGCCGCCTTCACGTCGAGCAGCTGCGGCGGACCCTTCGGATCCCAGCCATGCTCGTCGGCGCGCATCCACTGCACCCGCACCGGCTTGCCGACCGCGCGCGACATCAATGCCGCATCGGCCGCGGCATCGTCGTTGCCGTTAGTACCGTAGCTGCCGGAGCCGTCCATGTAGACCATCCGCATCTTGCTCGCGGGCAGCCCAAGGAATTTCGCGAACAGCAGCCGGGACCGGTGGGTCCCCTGGGACGCGGTCCAGACAGTGCCCCCGTCCGGCCGGATATCGGCGACCGCACAGGATGGCCCCATCGAGGCGTGGCTCTGGATCGGCCAGTGATAGCTGGCTTCCAGCCTCCGCGTCGACCTCGCAAGAACCGGCGCCGCGTCGCCGGCATTGCGCAGGACTTCCTCGTTATCCAGCGGCGCCGCGCGCACGCTGTCCCAAAGCGCGTCGGAACCGGCCAGCGGGGTGGGACTGGTCCAGCTTGCCTTCAGCGCGCGGGCGGCGCGCACCGCATTCCATTCACGCGGCGCCACCACGCCGAGGAAGTTCTTGATGCGAACGACCTGCGCCCCTGGAATCCCGGATATCGACCCGGCGTCGACATCGAGCAACTCGGCGCCCACCGCGGGAGGCCGGATCACCCGGCCGTGCAGCATGCCGTCGAGACGGAAATCCTGAACGTAAACATGCCGGCCGGTGAACTTCGCGGGCAGGTCGGGGCGCGGCACGGATTTGCCGATGAAACGAAAATCCTCCACCGGCTTCAGCGGCGCCGCGCTGTCGACGGCAAGCGAAAACGCCTGGCCGCCGATCAGGTCCGCGAAGCTGACGCGGGCATCGCCGGCGATCGTCTCCACGTGCCCGTCGATGGCGCGCAACTCGGCAGGCGGGCGCTGCAGCTTCGCGGCCGCCAGCGCCAGCAGCTTCACCCGCGCCGTCGCCGCCGCCTGGCGGATCATCGCACCGCCCTGGGTGATCCCGGTGCTGCCGCCGGTGGAGCCCTGGTCCGGCGTCAGCGCGGTATCGCCCTCGACCAGGCTGATGCTCGGCCAAGCGGCCCCTAGTTCGTCGGCGACGATCTGGCGCAGTGCCGCGCGGGCGCCGGTGCCGAGATCGACCTTGCCGCTGAACACGGCGACGGCGCCGTCGGGGCCGATCGCGAGGAAGCCATCGACGGAATCGCCGGCAATGGTCGTGGGGCTGGCCGCGGCCGCGCGCGGCAACGCGAATGCCACCACCAGGCCGGCGGCAGCACGGATGAGATCACGGCGATTGATGTGCGCCATCACGCGGCTCCTGCGGCGCGCAGAACGGCGGCGATGATGCGGACATGCGCCCCGCAACGGCAGAGATTGGTCGCCAGCTCGCTGCGCACATCGTCCTCGCTCGGGTGCGGCACCCGGCTCAGCAATGCGGCGGCGGTCATGATCATGCCGTTGCTGCAATAGCCGCACTGCCCGGCCTGTTCGGCGATGAAGGCGGCCTGGACCGGATGCGGCGCCTCTGGGCTGCCGAGGCCTTCCAGTGTCACGATGGCGCGGCCCTCGACGTCGGCCGCCGGCGTCAGGCAGGCGCGCACCGCCTGTCCGTCAACATGCACCGTGCAGGCGCCGCACTGGCCGAGGCCGCACCCGAATTTTGGCCCATGCAGGCCAAGGTCGTCACGCAGCACGTACAGCAACGGGGTCGCGTCATCGTCGAGTTGTACCGACTGATCGGCGCCGTTCACCTGGAGCGTGATCGTGCGCATGGCCGCCTCCGTGCTGCGAACCGGCACAGACTAGCCATGGCGCGGCGGCGATGCCAGCGTCACCCGCGTGCCGCAACCTTTCGCAGCCGCGGCTCGGCAGCCGGGCGGCTTCAGACCTGAAAGTGGACCGTGCCGTTCGAGTAGAGGGCAGCGCTGTCCTGGGGGGCGCCGACGCCGTTGTAGATCACCGATCCGACATAGAGGTTTCGGTCGGTATCGGACGTCCCACCCCACGCGTCGTTGACGAAACTGACCGCGAGATCGTGCGGGCCGGCGCCGAACTGTCCCTGGAACGTGAAGGCCTCAAGCTGCCCGGCCGCGTGCGAAACGGTGACCGATTGCGGATCGGACAGTTGCTGGCCGTCGATGCTGGCAATGAATTGCGCGTCCCCCAGCCAAGCATCCTCCGACAGGTACAGCACCAGCGTGTCGGGCTCGACGACCGGTGCTGGTACCGGCGTGGGTGTCGGCGCGGGCGCCTCGGGAGATGATACGGGCGGCCCGTAGAGACTCTGGATGCCGGCGATATCGGTCCCGTCGAGGTTCTGGTTCGCGGCGCCCACCGAGGCATACATCACGGCATTGGGGTCCGACGCGTGGCCCAGTCCGAGCGCATGGCCGATCTCGTGCAGCGCCACCTGCTCCAATGTCGCAGTCGTTCCCGCATAGGTGAAATTGACCTCGTCGCCGGTGGTGAGTGCGAATTGGCTGGGATCTTCCAGCCGCACCACCTCATCCGGCACCAGGCTGCCGATGCCGTCCCAGCGTAGATTGGTCTGCCCGATGACGCCGGTCGAAGCAGTACCGAGATCGCCGAAGCCGATGCGGATATCGGCGGCCTGGGCAGGGTTTGGGTTGTCGGAAACCTGCGTGAACGTCAACGAGGAAACCGCGGACCATTGCTGCAGGGCTGCCTGGATCGCCGCCTGATAGCCGCCGGTGATCGGCCCGCTGAACGGGTCCGACGCGTCGATGCCATACGTAGTGTCGGCAAAGCTCCAGGTGATATTGCTGCCGGACCAGGCCGCGCCCTCGAGAGTGTATTCAACCATTTTCAGACAACCCGTATTGAACCAGAATAAAAACGGTTTTTACTTGGCATCGCCAAGCAAACCCTTGCGTCCGAGAATTTCTGTTATTCAGCTACTGGATTGTCAAGCCTGCCGGGACCACGCTCCGGACCTCGAGATCTGTCTCCCGAGCTTCTGCGACCGAGCTACGCCCTGGCTGGAGGCGGCCGGCGGAGCACGCTGGCACCTGCCGAAATAAGGGAGAACACCGCCGCGACCAGCAGCGCCACTGTCGTGGCGCCCTGGCTCATCAACCCGAACAACAACGCGACAATGGCAGTGCCGAGGGTTTGGCCGAGCAGCCTGGCGGTGGCCTGCATGCCGCTGGCGCCGCCGCTGCGCGAGGCCGGCGCGGCGGAGATCATGGTGCGGTTGTTGGGCGCGTTGAACAGGCTGAAACCGGCGCCGCACAGGCTCATTCGCCAAGCGATGTTCCACAACGCCGGGTCATCCGGCAGCAGCGCCAGCGAAATCAACCCGACCACCATCATGCCCTGCCCGATCATCCCGATCAGCCCTGCGGAAAAGCGGTCGGCAAGCCGCCCGGACGTGGTTGCCAACAGCGCCACGGTCAATGGCCACGGGGTCATCAGCAAACCCGTCTCGCGCTGCGAAAAGCCCAGCTGCAACTGCAGATAGAAGGGCAGGCAGACCACCGCCATCGCCGATGCCGCGAACGAGCAGGCGGCGGCAATCCAGGACAGCGCGAAGATCGGCCGGCGCAACAGGTCCACGGGTAGCAACGGGTTGCTGCGCGAGACCTGCCGCTTGGTCAGCAACCAGCCCGCCACGGCACCCCCGGCGATTTCCGCCAGGGCGATCTCCATGTGCCCGCCATGGCCCAGCGCCTCGATGCCGGTGATCAGCAACCCGAAGGTGAGGGCGTTGAGGGCGGCGCTGCCGAGATCGAATTTATGCGACGATCGCGGGGTCGGCGGCAGGTGGCGCGCACCCAGCGCCAGCACCAGCGCGCCAAGCGGGATGTTGATCGCGAACAGCCACTGCCAGCCGCCGACCGACAGGATGGCGGCGGCGATGCTCGGCCCGAGGGCGGAGGAGGTCGAGCCGACCATCATGTTCAGGCCGAAACCCTGCCCGAGCATCCGGCGGGGATAGACGAAGCGCACCAGGGCGCTGTTGACGCTGACCATCCCGGCGGCGCCCAACCCCTGCAGCACCCGGGCGGCGATCAGCTCCGGCAGGCTGTGCGACAGCGCGCAGCCGAGCGAGGCCAGCGTGAACACCACCATCCCCACCTTCCAGACGCGGCGGTAGCCAACGATCTCGCCGAGAGCCGCCAGCGGCAGCAGGCACATCACGTTGGCCAGCTGGTAGGCATTCACCACCCAGATCGAGCTGGCGGCGGACACGTCCAGCTGCTGGGCAATCGTCGGCAGGGCGAGATTGGCAATGGCGCCGTCCAGCACCGCCATCAGCAGGCCCAGCGCGATCGTCAGCACCGCCCAGAAGCGCTGCGGCTGCGGCAGGCCGTCGGCGCTGCTGTCCCCCATCTCGGCGCGAAGCGGCGCCGGCCGGGCGTCGGGTGGGCTGGTTTGCGTCGTGCTCATGCGCGTGGGCGGTTCACGGCGCTGCCATCCTTATGCTGCGCCGCAATATGAACCCTCGCCGCCGGTGTGGGAAGGCGGGATCAGGCCTTTGGGAGCACCTTGCGGAATTTGTGCAGCGAACGGAGATCATCCGGGATCGGGAGGTCCGGGTAGAAGCTCGGGAAGTTGGTCCAGGACACTTCGCCGACATAAAGATCGCCACGGCTGTCCACCGCCAGGCCATGTGGCGCAATGAACTCGGCCGGGCCCAGACCCGCATGCTGGCCGCCGATCCGCGCCAGGCGCTTGCCGGTGTTGTCGACGATCGACAGCCGCGGACCGAGATTGGGGTGCGCCATGTTGACGCCGAGGCCCGGCCCCAATTCGCCGATGTAGCAGACCGGGCACTTGCCGCGCGGCATGTACAGGCCGCATGGGCGATGCAGGTTGTTCCACTGGGTTTCGTATTTGCCGTTGCCGTCGAACACCTGCACCCTGTGGTTCTCGCGGTCGGCGACATAGACCCATCCGGCGTCGTCGCAGACGATGTTGTGGACGATGTTGAACTCTCCGGGGTCGGTGCCGGGCGTGCCCCAGCTCATCAGCTTGCGGCCGTCGGGCGCGTATTTATGCACCCGCGCGTTGCCGTAGCCGTCCGACACGTAGATGTCGCCCTGCGGCGACAGGGCGGTGTGGGTGCAGCGATGGAACGGAAGTCCTTCCATATAGGGCGAGGGCTTGCCCGGATTGCCCAGCGTCAGCAGGATCTTGCCGTCGAGACTGCACTGGCGGACGCTGGAATCACCGTCATCGGTCAGCCAGATGGTGTCGTCGGGGGCCATCTGCAGGCCGTGCGCGCGGGGGAACACGCCCTCTCCCCAACTGCGCAGGAAATTGCCGTCGCGATCGAACACGATCATCGGATGGGCGCCGCGGTTGAACACGTAGACGTTGTCGTTCCGATCGACGCCGACCGAACCGATCTCCTTGAACGACCACCCCGGCGGCAGCTTCGCCCAATTCTCGACCACTTCGTAGGTGTAATCGCCCTCGCCGACGGTCATTGGCATTGTGTTTCTTCCCCCGCTGCCTGCTTTCGGTCAGCGTAGGTGCTGGCGTGGACGGGGGAAAGGGCGACTGATGATGCGATCGGCGCAACGGCAAAGCCGCCGGGCTCTCGAACTGACTGTTGCCGTCCTGATGATGCTCGGCGGGATGCCGTATATCACGGCGGCGCAAGACAACCCCGGCAGGGTCACGCTGTGCGACCCGGACAACCAGTTGGCGGTGAGCGATTGGCGGATCAGCAAGGCGCTGAAACCTGATCTGTGGCCGACACGGCTCTCCTGCATGGACCAGGTGCTGCGCATCGCCGTCCATCCCGGCGACGCCTACGACCCCAATCCCGGCGAGAACCCGACCGAGCGGGTGGAAATCCAGGTCAGGAGGGAAATCGTTCGCTTCGACGAACCGGTCTGGTACCGGTTCGGCTTCCGGCTGCTCGATCCGTGGCAGGGTACGGGCAACCGCACGGTGATCCACCAGGTGAAGCAGGACATCGCGTCCGCCGAAGAAGCGCCCCGCGGAGCCTGCCCCTCGGCCAACCCGCTGTTCAAGATCGAGGCTCGCCCGGCCGCGGCGGGCGCCGAATTCCTGGTCAAGGTTCGCGGCGTCGGCGATTGCCGGGAAGGCGGCGAATCCGCAACCATCTGCGGCCCCTGGGCGATCGGAGTCGGCGACTGGCACCAGGTCCGGGTGCTGCTCAGGCCGAGCCACCGCGAAGGGGCAAGCGATCTCAGGGTGGGCATCGATGGCCGGGATTGCCCGCGCTATTCCGGCCGCCTTGGCTACCGCGACCAGGGCTTTCGCGACGCGTCAGGCCGGCCGGTCATCGACGCCCAGCCACGCTTCGGCATCTACCGCGATGCGCTGCCGGGAAATGTCCAATCGATCGAATTCGCGGGCATCCGTTTCTGGTCGACGGACCCGTCGGGCGATCCGGCCTGGAACGCCGGCCCGACTGGATCCTCAGCGGCCGAAGGGCTCTGGAACACTCATCCTTGATCGGCCGGCGGGTGGTTGGCGATCCAGTGCCGCGCGATCTCGATGCGCTGGCAGACCCAGACGCTCGGGTGTTCGCCGACATAGTGCAGGAAATCACGCAGCGCCTCGGCGCGCCCTGGCCGCCCGGCAAGCCGCATATGCAGGCCGACCGACATCATCGCCGGCTGCCGCTGCCCCTGGCGGTACAGAAAGTCGAAGCTGTCGCGCAGGTATTTGAAGAAATCCGCACCGCTGCCGAAACCGGCCGGGTTGGCGAACTTCGAATCGTTCACGTCCATCGTATACGGAATGACCAGATGCGGCTTGCCGTGCTGGTGGTCCCAGTACGGCAATTCATCGTTGTAGGCGTCGCTGTCGTAGAGAAATCCGCCCTCCTCCACCAACAGCCGCCGCGTGTTGGCACTGGCGCCGGTACGGCAGTACCAACCCAAGGGCCGGCTGCCGAGCGTCTGCTTCAGCGACGCGACCCCCCGGGCAATGTGTTCCCGTTCCTCAGCTTCGGAGAGCAGAAAGTGCTTCTCCCACCGCCAGCCATGACAGCAGATGTCGTGCCCGGCCGCGACGATCGCCCGCGCCGCCTCGGGATTGCGCTCGAGCGCCAGGGCGCAGGCGAACACGGTGAGCTTCGTGTGGGTCTCGCGGAACATCTCCATCAGCCGCCAGAAGCCGACGCGGCTGCCGTATTCGAAAATGCTCTCGGCATTCATGTCGCGCACGCCATCCGGCACGCCCGTCGGACCCTCGATCAAGCCCCGTTCCGGACCGGCATCGCCGTCCAGGATCGAGGCCTCCGACCCCTCCTCGTAGTTCATCACGAAGTTCACCGCGAGCCGGGCCTGGTTAGGCCAGCGCGGGTCCGGTCGCCGGGCGCCGTAACCGACGAGATCGCGGGGATAGGCCTTGTTCATGTGCGTTCGTCCGTCTGCGGTCTCTTGGTTGCACCGCTGGCGGCCTTTGTTCAAGTAGCCTCCGCGGCATGTGCTTGCCGCACCGTTCGGTGCCGGCGACACTGCGGCAACCGCACCGCACGGAGATCGCATGGCCTCGACCGTCTTCATCGCCTCGCCGCTCGAAGCCGAGCACGTCGCCCGCATCCGCGCCGAGGTGCCGGAAGTCGAGGTGCTCTACGCGCCCGAGTTGTTGCCGCCGACGCGCTACATCGCCGACCACAAGGGCGCGCCGATGCAGCGCACGCGGGAGCAGACGGCGCGCTGGCACGCGTTGATGGCGCAGGCCGACATCTTCTGGGATCTGCCCGCGGCCGAGGACATCGACCATGCCGCCCGGCTGCGCTGGATCCAGACCACCAGCACCGGCGTCGGGCAGGCGGTGGCGACGCTGGGCCTCGACAAGCGCGGCATCCTGGTCACCACGGCGCGCGGCGTTCACGCGCGTCCGCTGGCGGAGTTCGTGTTCATGGCGCTGCTGGCGCATTTTCGCGATCTGGACGGGCTGCGGCGGGCGCAGGCTGCGAAGTCCTGGGTGCGCGGCTGCGGTGAGGAGGTCGCCGGGCGAACCTTGGTGACGATAGGCGCCGGAGACCTCGCTCGCGGCTGCGCACGCATCGCCCGGGCGCTCGACATGCGGGTCGTGGCCATCGCCAACGACCCGGCCAGGAAGCGAACGCATAACGACCTGTTCGACGAGATCCGCCCGGTCGCGGCCCTGCACGCCTCCCTGGCCCAGGCGGACGCGGTGGTGGTGACCGTGCCGCACACGCCCGCCACCGAGAAGATGATCGACGTCTCCGCGCTCGCGGCGATGCGGCCAGGCGTTGCCCTGGTCAACATCGCCCGCGGCCAGGTCATCGACGAAGCGGCAATGATCGCCGCACTGCGCAGCGGCCATATCGGGTTCGCGGCACTCGACGTCGCCACGGTAGAACCGCTGCCACCCGAGTCGCCTCTTTGGGAAATGCCGAACGTGCTGATCTCGCCGCATTCGGCCAGCACGGTGCGATCGGAAAATCACAACATCACCGGCATCTTCATCGGCAATCTCCGCTGCTGGGTAGAAGGCCGCACCGGTGACATGCGCAACGTGCTGGATACCGGGCGAATGTACTAGATCGGATGCCGTTGGCCGCGGGGCCGCCTCCGACTCAATCGCGCGCGCGCAACCGGGCGCGGTGCGCCGTGTAGATGCCGCTGGCGGCGATGATGAGCGCGCCGAACACCGTCCAGCCATCCGGCAGCGTGCCGAACACCAGGAACCCGAGCGACGACGACCAGATCAGTTGCGCGTAGCTGAGCGGCGCCAGCATCGACGCCGCGGCGTGCCGATATGCCAGCACCATCAGATACTGGCCGGTCGAAGCTACCACGCCCAGCAGCAGCGCCAGCAGGAGATCGGCCATCCCAGGCGCTTCGAACACGAACGGCATGGTGAAGCTCAGAACGACGAACCCGCTGACCGCCGACCATAGCAGCGTCGTCGAGGCATCGTCCCAGACCGAGAGCTTGCGTGTCAGCACGCTGGCCACGGCCCAGGACGACGACGACAGCAACACGAAGATCGCCCCGGGCTCGAAGGTGCCCGCACCCGGACGGATCACGATCAGCACCCCGATGAAGCCGACGACGATCGCCCCCCATCGCCTGATCCCCACCGTCTCGCCAAGAATGGGGATGGCCAGCAGGGTGATCATCAGCGGCGAGACGAAGCCCAATGCCGCGGCATCCGCCAGCGGCAACAGTTGCAGCGCGAACACGAAGAAGAACGCCGATGCCACCAGGCTGACGCCCCGCAGCACCTGCAGCGCCGGGCTGCGCACCCGCAGCCGCAGGCGGCCGGTTCGGCTGGCGAGGCCGAACGCCATCAGGACGAAGATGCCGTAGCGTATCCAGGTGATCTCGAACACCGGAAGATGCTGACCGAGCACCTTCGCCATGGCATCGGACATGGAGAACAGCAGCGTGGCGCCGAGAATGAGCGCGATGCCGCGCAGCGGATTTTCCATGATCGCAGACCGGTGGCCGGAAGCGCGTCAGGGCGTGGCCACGTATCCGTCGCGGCGGGGGTCGGCGGCCCCGGTCATGGCGCCCGTCTCCGCATCGACGGCGATGGCCTGCATGCCGCCGACCGTCATCGTCCAGGGGGCGATCTTCTCCACCTCATGGCCGCGGGCGCCAAGTGCTTCCAGGGTCGCATCGGCGATGCGGGCCTCGGGTGCCACGCGGCGGCCGTCATAGAGCCGCGCGCGAGGCGCCTCGATGGCGTCCTGCAGGGACAGGCCGAAATCCTTCCACTGCACCATCGCCTGCGGCTGGGTCTGGCAGATGCCGTAGCTGCCGGGGGTGCCGAGCGCCAGCACCGGCCTCCCGCCGCGCAGCGCGATACTGGGCGACATCGCCGACATCAGGGTGCCGCCGGGGACCAGGGCATTGGGGCTGCGTGGGTCCAGTTCGCCCCAGGTACAGCGCATTGTTCAGGCACATGCCGGTGCCGGGAACCACCACTCCGCAGCCGAACCCCGCACCGAGGCTCTGGGTCAGGCAGACCAGGTTGCCATCGGCGTCGGCGACCGACAACGAGGTGGTGTGCTGCTGATGGACGCGCTCCGGCACAGGCGCAATCCACTGCTCGGTAGGCCCGTCCACCGGCAGGCGATCCGAGGCACGGGCGCGCAGCTCGTCGACATGCGAGTCGGA
This sequence comes from uncultured Alphaproteobacteria bacterium, assembly GCA_963819305.1. Classification (GTDB taxonomy): domain Bacteria; phylum Pseudomonadota; class Alphaproteobacteria; order Acetobacterales; family Acetobacteraceae; genus CAVTKE01. The sequence goes on along the minus strand of CAWFVP010000006.1, from coordinate 890,904 downwards.
CAGCAGCCAGAGCAACCGTTCGGGATCCGGGTTGTCGTTGCGGATGCGGGCGCCGGCCGATAGCCGGATGGCGCGCCACAGCAGGTCCAGATGCTCGACGCCGTTGCGTTCAAGCGACGAAATCTCAAAGCCGTCCAGGATGCGCAGCGCCAGCAGATACTGGAAGGACTGGCTGGCCGGCGGCGGCGTGTGCACCAGCAGGTCGCGGTAGCGGGCCGAGATCGGGTCGGACCACCGGGTAATCGGCGCGTGCAGGTCCGCTTCAACGATGCAGCCACCGAGCGACTGCAGATGCGCCACCATGGCGCGACCCAGTGGACCCCCGTACAGATGCCCGGGGCCGTCGGCGGAAATCGCCTGGTAGGTGCGTGCAAGGTCGGGCTGCCGCAGTACGTCGCCGCGCCGAACACTGCCCGCGCCGCCGGCATACACGCGGTTCCATTCGGCGAAGAACGGCATGTCGCGCAACTGCCCGCTCGCCTGGTTGATGCTGGCGGCGTTGAACTCCAGCAACGGAAATCCGTCGGTGGCGAGGGCGATCGCCGGGGCGAGCGCGGCCGCGAGCGGCTTGCGGCCAAGGCTCGATTGCAACTCGCACCAGCCCGCAAGATTGCCTGGCACCATTGCCGCCATTGCGCCGCGATGCAGCTCCTCGCGGTGGTGAAAACGTCCCACCGGCACTTGCGACGGGATCGGCGCGCGAAAGGCCAAGGTCCGCACGCGCCGTTCGCCGGCGATGTAGCAGGTGGCCATGCCGCTGCCGGCGATGCCCGACATGTTCGGCTCGACCACGTTCAACGCCGCAGCGGTCGCCACCGCGGCATCGAACGCATTGCCGCCCTGCGCCAGCATCCGCGCGCCGGCCGCTGCGGCCAGCGGATGCGCGGCGGCGACCATGCCGTGCATCGACGCGATGGTGGGGCGTTTGCCGTCCATTGGATGGTGTTCCGCTTCTAAGGTGTTGCCACGTAGCCTTCGCGGCGGGGATCGGCGCCGCCGGTCATGGCGCCGCTTTCAGGATCGATGGCAATGCCCTGCATGCCGCCGACCTGCACGGTCCAGGCGGGCGTGTCCTCGATCGCGTGGCCGCGGTCCCGCAGCGCGTCCAGGGTGGCGGCGGCGATGCGGTTCTCCGGATTGACCTTGCGGCCATCCCAAAGCCGGGCGCGCGGCGCCTCGATCGCATCCTGCATGCCCAGTCCGAAGTCGACGTGCTGCACCAGGGTCTGCACCTGGGTTTGGCAGATGCCGTAGCTGCCGGGGGTTCCGAGCACCAGCACCGGCTTGCCGTTGCGCGTGCCGATGCTGGGCGCCGTCGGCAAGGCCAGGTCGCCACCGGGCAGCAGCGGGTTGGTGCCCCGCGTGTCGACCTCACCCCAATAGAGGAAGTTGTTCATGCAGACACCGGTGCCCGGGATCACCACGCCACTGCCGAACAGCCCGCCCAGGCTCTGGGTGATGCAGACCAGATTGCCGTCGCGATCGGCAACGGAGAGCGAGGTGGTATGCTCCTTGTCGGGATGCGGCACGGTCGGGATCCATTGTTCGGTTGGCCCCTCCACCGGCTTGCCGTCGCGGACCCGGCTGCGCAGGCGATCGACGTTGCCATCCGACATCAGCCGCGCCAGCGTCTCGGGGCTGGGCTTGTTGTAGGCGATGCGCTCGCCGGCAGCGAGCCGGATGGCACGCCACACCGCGTCCAGGTGCTCGACCCCATTCCGTTCCATCGACGCCAGGTCGAAACCGTCGAGGATGCGCAGGGTCAGCAGGTACTGGAACGCCTCGCACGGCGGCGGCAGCGAATGCACGTCCATGCCGCGGTAGGATGCGGAAAGCGGGTCGAGCCAAACCGGCTGGACCGTCTCCAGATCATGCATCGTCATGCAACCGCCCAGCGACTGCAGATGCTTGATCATCGCCTGACCGAGCTTGCCGCCATGCAGATGCTGCGGGCCGTCCGCGACGATCGCCTCGTAGGTGCGGGCCAGGTCCGGCTGCCGGACGACCTGGTTGAGCACGACCTTGCCGGCGCCGGCGGTATAGTTGTTGTTCCAGTCGGCGAAGAACGGATAGTCCTTCAGCGCCGCCACCGCGCCGTTGAAACTGTGAACGTTGAACTCGGCGAGGGGAAAGCCGTCACGGGCAAGCGCTATGGCGGGCGCAAACACGTCAGCCAGCGATTTGCGACCATACGCCCGCACCAACTCGCACCATCCGGCGAGATTACCCGGCGTCCCTGACGCATGGGCGCCGCGGTACATCTGCTCGCGCTCGGTGAATTTCCCGGCGGGGAATTTCTCCGGGATCGGCGTGATGTAGTCGAGCGTCCTCACCCGCTTCTCGGCAGCGATGTAGCAGGTCGCCATGCCGAGGCCGGCCAGACCGGACATGAACGGCTCCACGACGTTGAGCGCTGCCGTGGTCGCGGCGGCGGCGTCGAAGGCGTTGCCGCCCTGCGCCAGCAATCGCGCACCGGCCTGGGCTGCGAGCGGATGCGCTGCGGCGACCATGCCATGAACCGACGCGATCGTCGGGCGTTTTCCATCCATGGTTATTTCCCTCGTGGTATGGCCGAATCCTGCGCCGCCGCGCCGGTGGCCGCAAGATGGCCGGACTCGAAAAGACCGGCCGCCAACCGAGCAGCGGCGAGTGCTGCATCGTTGTCGGCGAAATGCATCTCGATCGCCGGGGCAGCGGCGCGAAACCCGTCGGCGATGGCAGGATGCAGGGTCGCGGCCCGCCCGAGCAGCGCCACCGGTCTCGGTCCGGCACGATGCACCAGCGCCATCGCCATGCGGGCAAGCTCCGCGCCGGCGCGCCGGAAAAGATCGCGCGCATCGGGATCGTCGGCACCGGCCACGGCGCGGGCGAGGGCCGCCACCGCCGAGCGACCGCCGCCATAGACATGGCTGCGCACGGCGTTCCAATCGGCGCTGCCGATGGCCGCGAAAACCGCATCGGCAAGTGGGCTGGTGGCGGCAGGATTGTCGTCGATACGGCGCCAGATCATGTTCAGCGCCTGTTGCCCGATCCAGAAAGCCGATCCGGCATCGTCGATCAGGATGCCCCGGCCGCCGACACGGATGACTTCGCCGTTGGAGCGGATGTGGATGGCGACAGAGCCGGTCCCTGAATAGACGACATGGCCTTCGCCGGGCCGGAAGGCGGAATGGTAGGCGGTCCAGATATCGTCATGCACCTGCACCGCTTTTGCCGGAATGGCAAAGGCGGCGGCGAGGAGTGCCACGGCGGTGTCGGCTTCCGGCGCACCGGTGGACAGCCCGGTCATGCCGGCGATCACGCCGGCCACGCCTTCGTCGATCCTGTTTCGCAGAGCCGCGACCATCGCCTCGAATCGCGCCCGCTCCTCCGGGTTGAACAGATGCCCCGAGGTCGGCTGGAGTTCGCCGGCGGCAACCTGTTTTCCCTGCGCATCGCAGAGCGACCACCGCGTTGCGGTGCCGCCGGAATCCAGGCCGAGAAAGCGGGTCATCGACCGACGAAACGGCGCGTGATTTCGCGGGGGTTGGTGATGGCGGTGCCGACCACGACGGCATGCGCGCCGAGGGCGAAAGCGCGGGCGACCCGTTCGGGCGTGTCGTAGCGGCCCTCGGCGATCACCGGGCATTTGCAGCGGGCAACCAATTCCGCCACCAGGTCCAGGTCGGGGCCATCGCCTGCCGGGGCGGCATCGGTATAGCCCGACAGCGTCGATGCCACGAAGTCAGCACCGCAGGCCGCTGCCGCCATGCCCTCGGCGATGGTGGAAATATCCGCCATCACGAGTTTGCCGAGTTCGTCTTGGATGCGGCCGATCAGCGCCGCAACATTCTCGCCTTTGCGCGGCCTCGCCGTCGCGTCGATCGCGATGATGTCGGCGCCTGCTTCGGCCACCTCGCGCGCGCTGGCGAAGTCCGGCGTGATGTACACCGGAAACCCCTCCTCCCAGCGCTTGTTCAACCCGATCAGCGGCAGCCCGGTGATGGCGCGGATCGCCGCGACGTCGACCGGCCCGTCGGCGCGGATGCCGCGCGCGCCACCCTGCTCCGCGGCCTGCGCCATGGCCGCCATATGGGACGGTCCATGCAGCGGGTTGTCCTCGCGCGCCTGGCACGAGACCACCAGGCTGCCGGCTTCGATGATGAACGCCACGAATCTCAGCCGGCCGCCTTCAGCTTGCGCTCGACGATCGTCGACAGCAGCGCCGAGCCATAGGGTGTTGCCTCGTCATTGAAGTTGTACGCCGGGTTGTGCAACTGCGCGCTGTCGCCGTTGCCGAGCTGGATATAGGCCCCGGGAATCTTCTCCATCATGAAGCTGAAATCCTCGGAGCCCATCCCGGGCGGCTTGGCGCGATCGACATTGTCTTCCCCCACCATCGCCGCCGCGGCGTCGGCCAGCGCGTCGGTCTGTTCGGCGTCGTTGATCAGCGGCGCGAAGATGACGCGGAAATCGACCTCCGCCGACGCGCCGAAACCTTCCGCAACTCCCTTGGCCACGCGCTTCAGATTGGTCTCGATCAGCTGCATCGTCTCGGTCTTGAAGGTGCGGGCGGTGCCGGAGATGGTGGCGGTCTGCGGGATGACGTTGTAGGCGTCGCCGCCGACGATCCGGGTGACGCTCAGCACCGCGGTGTCCGCCGGCGGCACGTTGCGCGCGACGATCGATTGCAGCGCCGTCGTGATATGGCATGCGGTGAGCAGCGGGTCGATGCTGCCTTCCGGGCGTGCGCCGTGCGAGCCGCGGCCGGTGACGGTGATGTCGAAGAAGGCGCCGCCGGCGGCCGAGGGGCCAGGGCTGATGGCGAATTTCCCGACCGGCATGCCGGGCCGGTTATGCATGGCGAAAATCGCGTCGCATGGAAAGCGCTCGAACAACCCATCCTTCAGCATCGCCAATGCGCCGCCGATGCCCTCCTCGCCGGGTTGGAAGATGAAGTTGACCGTGCCGTCGAACTTACCCGAGGTGGCGAGGTATTTCGCAGCCCCCAGCAGCATGGTGGTGTGCCCGTCATGACCGCATGCGTGCATCCGGCCGGGATTGCGGCTGCTGTAGGCGACGTTGGTCTGCTCTTCCATCGGCAGGCAGTCCATGTCGGCGCGCAAGCCGACCGCAGCCTTGCCCGACCCGCGCCGAAGCACGCCGACCACCCCGGTGACGCCCACTCCGCGATGCACCTCGATACCCCATTCCTCGAGCTTCTTTGCCACGATCTCGGCGGTGCGGTGTTCCTCCAGCCCAAGCTCCGGATTGGAGTGCAGGTCGCGGCGGATTGCCGTGAGTTCGTCGGCGAAGCCGCGGATGGCGTCGATGGCAGACATGTTGTTTCCATTCTTGAATGAAATGCCGCCCGCAGGCGCGGGAAGCGTGGATGATCAGTCCCGCGGAGATTTCGGCAATTTCCGTTCGGCCAGCCGAGCGAACATGGCCACGCCGAACGGGATTGCGTCGTCGTTGAAATCGTAGCTGGGGTTGTGCACCGGCGTGCTGCCGACGCTGTCGCCGTTGCCGATGTTGATATAGGCGCCGGGAACTGCCTCCAGCATGAAGCTGAAATCCTCCGACGCCATAACCTGAGGGCCGTCGGTGTTGACATTGGCGTCGCCGACCACATCCGCGGCGGCAGCCGCGATCGCCGCGGTTTCGGCGGCGTCGTTGACCAGCGGCGCGAACAGGAAGCGGAAATCGACCTCCGCCGTCGCGCCGAAGCCTTCCGCCACGCCATTGGCCAGGCGCTTCATGCCGGCTTCCAGCAGGTCCATGGTCTCCCGCTTCATGGTGCGGGCGGTGCCGCGGATGAAGGCCGTCTGCGGGATGACGTTGTAGGCGTCGCCGCCATCGATGCGGGTGACGCTCAGCACCGCGGTATCGGCCGGCGGCACATTGCGCGACACGATCGACTGCAGTGCCGCGGTGATGTGGCAGGCGGTGAGCAGCGGATCGATGCTGGCTTCCGGCCGCGCGCCATGCGATCCGCGGCCGGTTACCTTGATGTCGAAGAAGCCGCCGCCGGCCATCATCACGCCGGGGCGGATGGCGAATTTCCCAACTGCCAGACCGGGCCGGTTATGCATGCCGTAGACGAAGTCGCAGGGGAAGCGCTGGAACAGCTTGTCTTCCACCATCGCGCGGGCGCCGCCAAGTCCTTCTTCAGCCGGCTGGAAGATGAAATTCACCGTGCCGTTGAAATCGCCGGATTGCGCGAGGTGGCGTGCCGCGCCGAGCAGCATGGTAGTGTGGCCGTCATGGCCGCAGGCGTGCATCCGGCCCGGCGTCCGGCTGCGATGGGCGAAGTCGTTGGCCTCCTCCATCGGCAGCGCGTCCATGTCCGCCCGCAAACCGATTGCCGCCTGGCCGTTGCCGCGGCGAAGCACGCCGACCACGCCGGTGCCGCCCACATTGCGATGCACCTCGATGCCCCACTCCGCCAGCTTCTGGGCTACAATCTCAGAGGTGCGATGTTCCTCGAAGCCGATCTCGGGATGCATATGGATATCGCGACGCAGCGCCACCAGTTCGTCGTGGAACTCTCCAACTCCATCGATAGCTGTCAAATCTGGCTCCTGCGCTGGCACGCGGGAGTATGGCAACGGCGCGACGACGGCACAAATCCCGCAGGCCCTGGCGGTAGCCCAGGCATGCCGCTATCCTTGTATTTCAAGATCATACGTGCACCGCGGCAACCTTTGCGCCTCATTCTGGCTTGGAACGAACCATGAGCAAGCTGATCGGTGTGTTCGACCTGTTCCGGATCGGCCTGGGGCCATCCAGTTCGCATACCGTCGGGCCGATGCGGGCGGCGAGGGCGTTCATCCAGGGCGCACGCGATAAGCTCGGCCTGGTTGCCAGGCTGGAGGTGCGGCTCTACGGGTCGCTCGCCTGGACCGGACGGGGACACGGCACGGATGTCGCGGCGCTGGCCGGGCTTGCCGGATTGGAACCTGCCAGCGCCGATCCCGACGCTGTGCGTGGGCTGCCGGCTGAAATCCGCAGAACCGGAGCGCTGGTGCTGGAAAATGGCATCTCGATACCGTTCGACATCGACACGGACATCGTTTTCGATCGCGTGACCCGGCTGAATACCCATCCGAATACCATGCGGTTTCGGCTGGAGGACCATGATGGCGGCGTGTTGCATGAGGAAACCTGGTTCTCCCTCGGGGGCGGCTTCGTCGTGCGTGCGGGCGATCCGCCGGACCAGGCCGACCAGGCACACCCCCTGCCCTTCCCGTTCCGCAATGCGCGGGACATCCTCGACTCCTGCGCGGAACAAGGATTGTCGTTGGCGGCGCTGCAATTTGCTAACGAATGCGCGATACGCTCGCCGTCGGAAGTCAGGGCACATATCGCCGAGGTCTGCGCGACCATGGAAGCCTGCATCGACCACGGGCTTCGCACCGAGGGAGAGTTGCCGGGTGGCCTGAATGTGAAGCGGCGCGCGCTGAAGCTTGCCGCGCGGATGGAGGAAAAGCGTGCGCAGGCAGGCGGCAACCCAAACGAGGCGATGGACCGGGCCAGCCTCTGGGCGATCGCCGTGAATGAGGAAAATGCCGCGGGCGGCCGTGTCGTCACGGCGCCCACCAACGGCGCCGCGGGGGTGGTGCCGGCGGTGCTCCGATACATGCGCAGCTACTATCCCGGCGCCGATTCCGATTGGGACGAAAAGTTCCTGCTGGCCGCGGCGGCGATCGGCGCCCTGGCGAAGACCAACGCCTCCATTTCCGGTGCCGAGGTCGGTTGCCAGGGTGAAGTCGGGGTCGCCTGTGCGATGGCGGCCGCCGGGCTGGCATCGGCATTGGGCGGCACGCCGGAGCAGGTGGAGAACGCGGCCGAAATCGGGTTGGAGCACCATCTCGGCATGACCTGCGACCCGATCGGCGGGCTGGTCCAGATACCCTGCATCGAGCGCAATGCCATGGGCGCCATCAAGGCGATCAACGCCGCCTCCCTTGCGCTGTCGGGAGACGGCACCCATCGTGTGAGCCTCGACGAGGTCGTGGCGACGATGCGGCAGACCGGCCTCGACATGCACGACAAGTACAAGGAAACCGCGCAAGGCGGACTGGCCGTCCATGTGACCGAATGCTGATGGTATAAGGTTGAGTCAGAGCAATGATCGCACGCGTCATCCCGGTTGCCAGTTTCGACCTCGTCGTCTTCGGGGCGACCGGCGATCTTGCACAACGCAAGCTGCTGCCGGCGCTCTACTATCGCTGCGCCGACGGGCAGATCCCGAAGGGCGCAAGGATCATCGGCGTGGCGCGCAGCGCGTTGGACGACGAAAGCTTCCAGGCAAAGGCCCGGGAATCGATCGACGCTCACGTCAACAAGGCCGATCGGGACGCGAAGAAGGTCGCGCATTTTCTGAGCCGCCTGCATTACATCTCGGCCGACGCCGAAGCGAAGGCTGGCTGGGCGGATCTGAAAAAGGTTCTGGACGCGCACCCCGATCGCATCCGGGTATTCTATCTCGCCACCAGTCCCGACCTGTTCGGGCCGCTGTGCCAGAAGCTCGCCGACACCGGCCTGGCGACCGAGACCGCACGCATCGTCGTCGAAAAGCCGATCGGGAAGAATCTGGAGTCTGCCCGCGCGTTGAACGATGCGATCGGGCAGGCCTTCCCGGAAGAGCACGTCTTCCGCATCGATCATTACCTGGGCAAGGAGACGGTGCAGAACCTGATGGCGCTGCGCTTCGCCAACGCCCTGTTCGAACCGGTCTGGAACGCCGCACATATCGACCATGTGCAGATCACTGTTGCCGAAACGCTGGGCGTGGAGGGGCGTGCCGGATACTACGACGGCGCAGGCGCGCTGCGCGACATCGTGCAGAACCATATGCTGCAATTGCTCTGCCTGATCGCGATGGAGCCGCCGACCTCGCTGGGCGCCGACGCGGTGCGCGACGAGAAACTGAAGGTGCTGAAATCGCTTATCCCGATCACTCCGGAATCAGCGCCCGACAAAACAGTCCGCGGCCAGTATCGGGCAGGCGCCTCTTCCGGCGGACCAGTGCCGGGTTACCTCGAGGAACTCGGCAAGCCGGCCAGCATGACCGAAACATTCGTGGCTCTGCGGGTGGAGATCGCCAACTGGCGCTGGGCTGGCGTCCCGTTCTTTCTGCGCACCGGCAAGCGGCTGGCGACGCGGGTTTCGGAAATCGTGGTCTCGTTTCGCCCCATCCCGCACTCGGTCTTCGAAGCCAGCGCCGGCCCGATCGCGCCGAACCAACTGGTGATCCGTCTGCAGCCGGACGAATCCGTAAAGCTGTTGTTGATGGTGAAAGACCCAGGGCCAGGCGGAATGCGGCTGACGCAGGAGCCGCTGGACATGACTTTCGCCGAGACCTTCAACGTGCGCAACCCGGATGCCTACGAGCGCCTGCTGATGGATGTGGTGCGCGGCAACCAGACGCTGTTCATGCGCCGCGACGAAGTCGAGGCAGCGTGGACCTGGATCGATCCCATTCTCGACGCGTGGGAAAGCAGCCACGAGGCGCCCAAGCCGTACACCTCCGGCACCTGGGGCCCGTCAGCGTCGATCGCGTTGATCGAGCGCGCCGGCCGGACTTGGCACGAAGACGGCGATTAGCTGCGACCGGTCTGCACCGCGGCGTTGCGCCGTTCCGCCATCCCTTCCTCCATCGACCTGGGATAACGGTGCGGCAGGAAGGAGATCTCGTCCAGCCGTGCGCGGCTGGTATCGGGCAGGCGCCAAATGGCGGCCTGCAGCGTGTCCGCGATTTGGGCCGCATTGCGTGCGCCGACGATGGCGCTGGTGATGAAGCCCTGCTCCAGCACCCAGCGCAGCGCCACCTGCGCCGGGCTGCGACCAAGCTCGGCCGCGACATCGAGCAGCGTGCCCAAAATCTCCTCGGCACGCGGGTGGAAATATCTGATCGGGAACGCCCACCCCTCCGTCGCGCGAGTACCTTCGGGCATCTTGGCGTTCGGCCGGTACTTGCCCGCGAGATAGCCGCCTGCCAGCGGCGACCAGACCACCACTCCGAACCCCTTCAACTCACAGACAGGGACGATCTCCTGCTCGATGTCGCGCACCACTAGGCTGTATTGCGGTTGATAGCACTCTATCCGGGTGAGATTGTGGAGCTCGCTGATCAGGACGGACTCCATCAAACGCCAGGCCTCGAAATTGCTGCATCCCAGGTAGCGAACCTTGCCCTGGTGCACGAGGTCGTCCATCGCGCGCATCGCCTCTTCCAGCGGCGTCTGCACATCGACATGGTGGATGTAGTAGAGGTCGAGGTAATCCGTTCCCAGCCGGCGCAGGCTGTCCTCGACCGCCTGCATGATGTGGCGACGCGACATGCCTGAGTCGTTGGGCCCCGGCCCCATCGGATTGAACACCTTGCTGGCGATCACCGCCTGCGAGCGGCGCTGGCCGAGGGCGCGGCCCAGCATCGTCTCCGAGACGCCGGCGTTGTAGGTGTTGGCGCTATCGAAGAAGTTGACGCCGGCATCGAGGCTGGCCGCGACGATCCTGTCGGTCTCCGCCTGGTCGGCGCCGTGGCCGAACGTCATCGTGCCGATGCAGATTTCCGAAACCTTGAGGCCGGTGCGGCCCATTCGGCGATAATCCATCTCGTCCTCCGGAAGCTAGAATTTCGGCCAGGCGCGCTGCTGCGGCCGCATGCTCTCCCACGCGGCGCCGAGCCTGAGAACCCCCAGATCGTCGAATCTCCGACCTATGATCTGCAGCCCGATCGGCAGGCCGACATTCGTGTACCCCGCATTGATCGACAAGGCTGGCTGACCGGACATGTTAAATGCGACGGTGAAGCCGATATGTTCGAACGGCAGCGCCGGATCGTTCAAGGGGGAGGCCCAGTCGGCGCGATATGATGGCATCGGCGCGGTTGGCGACAGCACGAAATCGAACGGCGCACAGGCGGCGACACTGGCCGCGCTCATTTCGATGATTTTGTTGAAGCCACGATAAACGTCCAAACCCGTGGCACCGGCGGCGGTCTCGATCCAGGCGCGGATATACGGCAGCACCTGCTCCTGCCGTTCGAGCGAAAGCTGCGAGTAGTCGGACCATGACCGGGTGCGCCAGAAGATGTCCAGACCGTCCAGCATGGGCTGGGTGAGGAATGGCGGGACCGGTTCGACGATGGCCCCGGCAGATTCGAAACTCCTCGCGGCGGCCCCGATGCAGGCTGCGACCTCGGGTTCCGCGTTCGAGCCGATGCCGGCATCCATCAACAGACCGATCCGCAGGCCCTTCACATCGAGATGGAGATCATTCCAGGGGATAACGGCGGGCGGCAGGCTCATGTGGTCGCGTGCGTCCGGACCCGACAGCACCGACATCAGCAACGAATTATCGGCAATGGTGCGGGTCATCGGCCCTGCGACCCGGCCGATATAGGGAGGATCGATCGGCACCCGGCCGGCGCTCGGTTTCAAGCCGACGATACCGCACCAGCCCGCGGGCAGGCGGATGGAGCCGCCGATGTCGGTGCCGAGGTGCAGCGGACCGTATCCGGCGGCGGCCGCGGTGCCGGCGCCGGCCGATGATCCGCCGGGATTCAGCTCGGTGTTCCATGGGTTTCGGGCCAGCTTATGGAAACTGGAAAGCCCGGAGGACAACATGCCGTAATCCGGCATCGTGGTCTTGCCGAGGATCACCGCTCCGGCCTCCCGCAGGCGCGCCGCCGGCGGTGCGTCCGCGGCCATCGGCGCAAGCGTGGACGCCGCGGTGCCCATCGGCATCGCCGTGCCTTTGGTTGCGATATTCTCCTTGATGGTGACCGGGACACCGTCCAGCGGGCCGATCGGCGCACCGCGCAGCCAGCGCGCCTCCGACGCGTGCGCGGCGCTGCGCGCCCCTTCGGGGTCGAGCGCCCAGGTGGCATTCAGCTGCGGCTCCCATGCCTCGATACGCGCCAGCACGGCTTCGGTCACCGCAACCGGCGAAAGTTCCCGCTTGCGATAGGCGGCGAGCAGGTCAGTGGCGGACATGTCAGGAAGGGACGTCATTCTTGGCTCCTTCGCGCATCGGCGCGGACGATGAGGCGAGGGTCGAACAGGTCACGCAGGCCGTCGCCGAGCAGGTTCAGCCCGAGCACGGCCAGAAAGATTGCGACGCCGGGAAACACCGCCAGCAACGGCGCGCGATAGATGAAGGTTTGTGCGTCATTCAGCATCTTTCCCCAGCTTGGCATCGGCGGCTGGGTGCCGAGGCCGACATAGGACAGGCCGGCATCGGCGACGATCGCCAGGGCGAATTGTATGGTCACCTGAACCAGCAGGACCGCCGAAATGTTCGGCAGCACATGGCGCCACATGATCGCCGCCTCGCCGCGGCCGGTCGCGCGCGCGGCGGTGACGAAGTCGAGCTCGCGCACCGCCAGGGCGGCGCCGCGGGTGACGCGGGCGAAGACGGGGATGTTGAAGATGCCGATCGCCAGCATGGCATTGCTGGCGCCGGGGCCTGCCAGGGCGGTGATCATCACCGCCGTCAGCAATGCGGGAAAGGCGAAGGCGAGGTCGGTGGCGCGCATCACCAGGGCGTCCGCCCAGCCGCCGCGCGACGCCGCGAAGGCGCCGAGCGGGATGCCGATGCCAGCGCCCGCCGCCACGGCGATCAGCGCCACCGACAGCGAACTGCGGGCGCCGGCCATGATCATCGACAGAACGTCGCGCCCGAACGGGTCGCTGCCCAGCAGATGCGACGTGGTGGGCGGCGCCAGCTTGTGGACGATGTCGATCCGGGTCGGCGCATAGGGCGTCCACACCAGCGACACCAGCGCCATGGCAACCATCAGGCCGGTCAGAACGCCGCCAAGCACCAGGTTGCGGCGGCCTTTCATCGGGCGCCATCGCGCGAGATCCGTGGGTCCAGCGTGAGATAGGCGAGGTCGACGAAGAAGTTCACCACGATGACGCTGCCGGCGAGCAGCACCACCAGGTCCTGCACCACGATCAGATCCCGCTGGGCGATCGCCTGGAAAACCAGTCGGCCGAGGCCTGGCAGGGTGAAGACGTTCTCGATGATGACGGTGCCTGCAAGCAGAAACGAGAATTGCAGGCCGATGATGGTGACCACCGGGATCAGCGCATTCGGCACCGCATGACGCCACAATGCGGCCACGCCGGTCAGTCCCTTCGCCAGCGCCGTCCGCACGTAATCCTGGCCCAGCGTGTCCAGCACCGCCGATCGAGTGACCCGTGACAGGATCGCCGCCTGCGGCAGCGCCAGCGCGAGCGCTGGAAGCAGCAGCGAGTGGATGGCGGCCCACGCACCTTTGTCCCAGCCGGCGAAGCCGCCGGCCGGGAACCATGGCAGCAGCACCGCGAACAGCAGGATGAACAGCAGGCCCAGCCAGAAATTCGGCAATGCGACGCCGATCTGCGCGACGCCCATCACGGTGGTATCGGCGAGGCTGCCACGCCTCGCCGCGGCCAGCACGCCGGAGGGGATTGCGATGCAGACGGACAGGCAGATCGCCATCAACGCCAGCGGCAGGCTGACCAGGACGCGCTGTCCGATCAACTCGGCCACCGGCACGCTATAGGTGTAGCTGATGCCGAAATCGCCGCGCAGCAGGCCCCATATCCAGCTCGCATATCGCAGCCAGGCCGGGCGATCGAGGCCCATCTGGTGGCGCAGCGCCGCCAGCGTGTCCTCGCGGGCCGACGTGTCCAGCATCAGCGAGGCCGGATCGCCGGGCAGCACCTGCAACACCAGGAAAACCACCAGCGATGCCGCGAACAAGGTCAGCAGCAGGGCTGCCAGGCGCCGGGCGATCCACTCCATCTGGCGGCAGCTAGTCGGCCCAGGAAACCCCGGTCATGTCGTTGGCGGCGATCGGCTGATTTTCCCATAGCCCGCGAAGCTTGGCGTTCCACACGCCGACTTTCGGCAGCGCGTAGAGGAAGACGTTCGGCTCGTCCTCGGACAGCTTGCGCTGCAACGCGCCGGCGATCTCCAGCTGCGCCTTCGGGTCGACGGTGGTCTTGTAGCGCTCGAACAGCGCGTCATAGGCGACGTTGTGGTAATTGAAATAGTATTTTTCGCGGGCGTAGATATCGAGGTCGCGCGGCTCGGTGTGGCTGATGATGGTCATGTCGAAATCGGACTGCTTGAACACCTGGTCCAGCCACTGCGCCCACTCGATCGGCACCAGCTTGGCGGTAATCCCCACCTGTTCCAGCATTGCGGCGATCACTTCGCCGCCGCGACGCGCGTAGGACGGCGGCGGCAGCTTGATGGTGAGCGTTGTGCCGGGCTTCACCCCGGCTTCGGCCAGCAGCGCCTTCGCCTTGGCGGGATCGTAGGGATAGGCGCCGGTGAGATCGACATAGCCGGGGTCGCCGGGGATGAAATGCGAACCGATCGGCTTGCCGAAACCGCCGAGGGCGTCGATCAGGGCGGCGCGATCGATTGCGTAAGCCAGGGCGCGGCGGACCCTGATGTCGTCGAACGGCTTGCGGGTGTCGTTCAGCGCCAGGATGGTCTTTCCCTCGGTGGTGCCGACATGCACGTCCATCGCCGGATTCTTGCGGATCGCGTCCAGCGCCTCGGGTGCAGGAAATAGCGGGAAGGCGTCGATGTCGCCGGCCATTACGGCGGCGGTCGCGGCGGAGGGATCGGCGATGAAGCGGATGGTGACGCTGGCAAGCTTCGGCGCCGGACCCCAATAGGCGGGATTGCGTTCCATTTCGACGCGGTCGCCCTTGACCCAGCGCTTGAACACGAATGCGCCGGTACCGACCGGATTGGTCTTGTTGGCGGCGGCGGAGTTCGGCGCGACCATCGAGGCGTCGCCGAGCCCGATTGCGAACAGGAAGCCGCCGGTGGGACGCTTAAGGGTGATCACCGCGGTTGCAGGATCTGGGCACTCGGTCTTGGCGATCGGCTCGAAGATGCCCTTCTGCGCGTTGGTGCTGTCCGGCGCGGTGGCGCGCTCGTAGGAGAATTTGACGATGCTGCAGTCGAACGGGGTGCCGTCGTGGAATTTCACCCCCTGGTGCAGCTTGAAGCTGTAGGTCAGGCCATCGGGCGAAACCGTCCAGCTTTCCGCGAGCATGGGCTGCACCTCGCCGTGGGCGTCGATGCGGGTGAGGCCTTCGAAGATGTTGGCGTAGGTGACCTCCTTGATTGCCTGGGCGGCCCCCGCGGTCGGGTCGAGGATCGGCGGCTCCAGCACCATGCCGATGGTGATGCCGTCTTTCGCTTGAGCAGCGCCAGCGACCAGCGCGGCGGCGAGCGTGACTGCCAGATATCCGCGCATGGTCGAAGTCCCCTTGGAATGATGCCGTGCCGAGTGCAACAGCGCCGGCTTCGCGGGTCAATAGTGCATGCTTGCGCCAGCCAGGGTCCGGCGACACACTGGATGATCCCAACCATGCCGAGGCTCCATGTCCCTGCGTTATGCCCTTGCCGCCTCCCTGGTCCTGCTGGCAACCCCAGCCATGGCAAATCGTGACCTGTTCGTGGTCGACACGGTCGGCAGCCCGGCCTCGCTCGATCCGCAGGTGCAGTGGGACCCCGACAGCTATTTCGTCTACCGCAACATCTTCGACAACCTGGTCACCCGCGACCAGTCGGGGAAGATCGTGCCGCAGGTGGCGTCTTCCTGGACCCAGCAATCGGACACCGTCGTCACCTTCAAGATCCGCGACGACATCAAATTCCATGACGGCAGCAAGCTGACGCCGGAAGACGTGGTGTTCAGCGTCAAGCGCATCACCGATCCGGCGTTCAAGAGCCCGCAGCTCAGCCAGTACGACACCATCGTGTCTGCCGAAATCAGCGGCCCAAACGAGGTGAAGCTCACCACCAAGCGGGCCTACCCGGTGCTGCTGGCGCAACTGACGAAGCTTTCGATCGTGCCGAAGGCGGTGGTGGAGAAGGTCGGGGCCGAAGCTTTCAACTCGGCGCCTGTCGGCAGCGGCCCGTACCGCCTGACCGGCTTCACCCGTGGTGTGCGGGCCGAACTGGCGGCGGTGCCGGATTACTGGCGCGGCGCGCCCCCCTTCCCGCGCGTGGAATTTCGTCCGGTGCCGGATGAAAGCACCCGCCTGGCCAATCTGCGTTCGGGGCGGTCGGACATCACCCGCATCCTGCTCACCGACGATGCCGACGCGCTTAAATCCGATGCGCAGCTGAAGGTGCTGTGGACGCCGGTCGAGCGGGTCGCGTTGCTGGCGCTGAATGCGCTGACCGGCCCGACCAAGGACAAGCGGGTGCGCGAGGCGGTGGCGCATGCGATCGACCGCGACTTGATCGTCGAGGCATTGCTGAAGGGCTACGGCAAGTCGGTCGACGAAATGATGCCGCCGTCCAATTTCGGCTATATCGCCGGCCTGCCCGGCTACAAATACGATCCCGCACTGTCGCGCGACCTGCTGAAGCAGGCCGGCGTGGCGCCGGGCACGAAGATCAGCTTCCCGACGGCGCCGAGCTTCGACCAGCGGGTGGTGCAGGCGATCCACCAGATGCTCGGCGATGTCGGGCTGGATGCGCAGATCTCCATGGTCGACATCGGCACCTATCTGCGGCTGCGCCAGGGCCGCCCGGAGGAGGCTGGCGATGTCAGCTTCTTCCGCTGGTCCTGCGGCTGCCAGGACGCCGACGGCGTGCTGTTTCCGATGTTCCACAGCAGCAGCCAGTGGTCCAAATACGCCAATCCGGCGCTGGACGCCGAGATCGAGGCGGGCCGCAACACGCTGGACGAGGCGGCGCGGCTGGACCATTACAGGAAGGCCCTGACCCTCATCCATGACGAGGTGGCGGCGGTGCCGCTGTATCAGGATGTGATGATGTTTGCCGCCCGCAAGGAGGTGAAATGGCAGCCCACCGCCAACGAGGCCTTCTTCCTGATGGACATCACCTGGGCGCCTTAACCACCGGCTGAGTTCACGCCAGCCCTGCTTATTGCTGCATTGCAGCGAGGGCGCTGCCGGGCTACCACGCCGCGATCATGCCCTTTCCGACCACCCACGCGGCGCTTGCCCGCGCCCTCGACGCACGCGGCTATGCCGAGCCGACTTCCGTGCAGGAGGCGGTGCTGCAAACGGGCGCCGCCGAGCGCGACCTGCTGGTCTCGGCGCAAACCGGCTCCGGCAAGACGGTTGCCTATGGCCTGGCCTTCGCGGGAACGCTGCTCGGCGAGGCGGAGCTCTTTACGGGCCCGGCCGCCGGCCCGCTGGCGTTGATCGTGGCGCCCACCCGGGAGTTGGCGATCCAGGTGCACGGCGAACTCAGCTGGCTGTATGCCCAGACCGGGGCGCGGGTGGTGTCCTGCGTCGGCGGCATGGACCCCCGGCAGGAGCGCCAGGCACTGGCCGCCGGCTGCCACATCGTGGTCGGCACGCCGGGCCGGCTGCGCGATCACCTGGACCGGGGCAATTGGACGTCTCGGCGCTGCGGGTGGTGGTGCTGGACGAGGCCGACGAGATGCTGGACCTGGGCTTCCGCGAGGAGTTGCAGGCGATCCTGGATGCGACCCCGGACACCCGCCGGACGCTGCTGTTTTCGGCCACATTGGCGCGCGAGATCGTCTCCCTGGCGCGGCAGTATCAGCGCGACGCCGTGCGGATCGACACGGTGGCGCGTGACCAGCCGCATGGCGACATCGAATACCGTGCCGTCCGGGTCGCCCCCAACGAGGTCGAGAACGCCGTCGTAAATGTGCTGCGGTTCTTCGAGGCACGGGGAACGCTGGTGTTCTGCGCCACCCGCGACGCGGTGCGGCACCTGCATGCCCGGCTGCTGGAACGCGGCTTCGCGGCGGTCGCGCTGTCCGGCGAACTGAGCCAGAACGAGCGCAGCCATGCCCTGCAGTCGCTGCGTGATGGCCGCGCCCGGGTATGCATCGCGACCGACGTGGCCGCCCGCGGGCTGGACCTGCCGGAGCTGGACCTGGTGGTGCATGCCGAACTGCCGACCAACCGGGAGATGCTGCTGCATCGCAGCGGCCGTACCGGTCGGGCCGGGCGCAAGGGCATCTGCCTGCTGATCGTCCCGTTCACCAAGCGGCGGCGGGCCGAGCTGCTGCTGCAATCGGCCAATATCGACGTGGCCTGGGGCAATCCGCCCAGCGCCGAGGAGATCCGCGCCCGCGACCAGGAACGGCTGATGCAGGATCCGGTGCTGGCGGGGCCGCCTTCGGAGGACGATTCCGCCCTCGCCCGCCAGCTGCTGGCGGCGCATTCGGCGGAGGAAATCGCCGCAGCGCTGATCCGCCTTCATCGCTCCCGCCTGCCGGCGCCGGAGGAATTGTTCGACAACAGCGTGGCTGCCGAAACCAAGGCCCGTGTTATCCGGGAGGGATTGTCCGATGCCGCATGGTTCCGCGCCGGCGTCGGGCGCCGCAACAACGCCGATCCAAAATGGCTGGTTCCGCTGATCTGCAGGCTGGGGCATGTGACCAAGAAGGACATCGGGGTGATCCGCATCGCCGACCGGGAGACCAAGTTCGAGATCACCCGGGAGGCGGCCTCGCGGTTCATGGCGGCCTTGAAGAACGCCGGCGAGAACGAAATACGGATCGAGCCGAGCACCCCGGACGAGGCGCCCAAGCGGAAGTTCTTCAAGCATTCCGGGAAGAAGCCGCCGGCGAGCCACCGCCAGAAATAATACGGACTACACCACGTGGTCCGGCGCCAGGACGCAGGCGCCGTCCTCGCTGGTCTCGACCTGGATGGTGGTGTGGCCGATGCCGAAGCGGTGCTGTAGATCATGCGCGATGCCGGCCAGGGCGGGATCGCCCGGGTGGCCGCCCGGCATGACGCAGTGGCAGGTGAGCGCCGTCTCGGTGGTGCTGATCGGCCAGATATGCAGGTCGTGGATTGCCACGACCCCCGGACGGCCAACCAGGAAATGCCGCACCTCCTCGGTGCTGATGCCGCCGGGGACGGCGTCCAGCGACATGCCGACGGAATCCCGCAGCAATCCCCAGGTGCCGACCAGGATGATGCCGGCGATGACGATGCTGACCAGCGGGTCCAGGCGAGCCCAACCGGTCAGCAGGATCAACGCCCCCGCCGCCACCACGCCGAGCGAAACCAGCGCGTCTGCCGCCATGTGGCTGAAGGCGGCACGGAGGTTGATGTCGTCCTTGCGGCCGGAGGCGAACAGCCAGGCGGTCACGCCGTTTACGACAATGCCGATCGCCGCCACCACCATCACGGTGCGGCTGGCGACCTCGCCCGGCTCGATCAGCCGCTGGACGCCTTCCACGGCGATGGCGCCGACGGTGACCAGCAGCAGCACGGCGTTGCCGAGTGCCGCCAGGATGGTTCCCCGGCGCAGGCCGTATGTATGGGTGCGCGACGGCAGGCGCTTTGCCATGATGCTGGCGGCCCAGGCCATCGCCAGGCCAAGCACGTCGCCAAGATTGTGTCCGGCATCGGCGATCAGCGCGATCGAATTGGCCAGCACGCCGTAGAACGCCTCGGCGACGACGAAGCCGAGGTTGAGGGCGATGCCGATCGCAAAGGCGGCGCCGAAATCCTTCGGCGCATGCGCGTGGCCATGGTCGTGGCCATGCGCGTGGTCGTGGTCGTGATGGGCGGCGCTCATTGCTCGACTTGGACGACCTAGTTGGCTGGACGGAAACTCGCGGCAATCGTCCGCTCGTCGGTGCGGGGCTCGATGCTGAGGCCCTGCCGCGCCGCCCAGGTGGTGGCCTGGAAATGCAACGGAATGATCGCCCCGTCGTCGACCGCCAGATGCGCCGCCTTGCGCAACAGGTCCAGCCGCGCCGGATCGTCCACCGTGGTCAGCGCCTTCGCGACAAGTGAGTCCACCGCCGGGTTGCAGTAGTGGCTCCAGTTATACAGCCCGCCGCCGCTCTTGGTGTCGGCGCAGGTGATGATGGCGCGCAGGATGGAGCTGGATTCGCCCGGTCTGCGAACCGAAGCCGATCAGCCCGAAGGAGAACTCGCCCTTCGCGCCGCGCGGCGCATAGGCGGCCATCGGGATCGTGTCCACCTTGGCGGCGACGCCGATGCGCGAATACATCTGCGCCACGGCCTGCACGATCTGCGAGTCGTTCACCAGGCGGTCGTTGGGGCCGTTGATGGTCATGGCGAACCCGTCCGGATAGCCCGCCTCCGCCAGCAGCTTGCGGGCGCCATCGGCGTCGAAGGCCGGCGGCTGCAGCGTCGGGTCGTAGCCGAACAGCGTCTCGGGGACCAGGTTGGCGGTGGAATAGCCCAGCCCGGCCATCACCCGCTCCGCCAGCGCCGGCGCGATTGATCGCCATCGACAAGGCCTTGCGCACCCGCGGATCGGACAGCGGGTTCTTGGGCAACCGGCTGCCGTCCTTGGCGGTGACGAGGGGCGTGTCTGGGCGGCCGGAATCGACGTAGAAATACACCAACCGGCCCGACACCTTCTGCGCGAACACCAGCTTCGGGTTGGCCTTCACGGTGGGAAGATCGCTGGTCGGCACGCCCTCGATGCCGTCCACGTCGCCGGACAGCAAGGCGGCCAGGCGGGTGGCGTTGTTCGGGATGAACCGCACGGTGACGTGCTCCCAGGCGGGCATCCCGGACCAAGCCTGCGGGTTGCGAACCAGTTCCACCCGATCGTCGCGGGCGAAGGAGACGAAGCGGTACGGGCCGGTGCCGACCATGCCGACGCCGCGGGCGAACTCCTCGGTGGTGTGGCCCTCGGTCGCGTGCCTGCTGACGATGAAGATGGTGCTGAGGTCACTCAGCAGCAGCGGGTACGGGCCATTGGTGGTCAGCACCAGCGTATGCGGGTCCGGCGCCGATTTGCCGATGATGCCACGGGTGTACATGGCGAACCCGGCCGGGCTGTTCACCAGCGTCGTCGGCCGGTCGAGCGACCAGATGACGTCGTCCGCGGTCAGCGGCGAGCCGTCGTGGAAGCGGGCGTCCTGGCGCAGGTGGAATTCCCAGGTGTGGTCGTCGCGCAGCTTCCAGGATTCCGCCAGGCTCGGCTGCAGCCGGCTGTCGGCGTCCATCCGCACCAGGGTGTCGAAGACGTTCTGCGAGACGCTCAGGTTGGCGGCGAGATTATGGAAATGCGGATCCATGGCGCTCGGCGAGGAGCTCAATGCGATCCGCAGGTCGGCGGCCTCCGCCGGACCCGCAGACAGCGTCGCTGCCGCGGCGGCCGCGGCAAGGAACACCTGGAATATCCGACGCATCGCCCACTCCTCCATAGCTGCCGGGATCATCGGTTCACGCAGGGGTGCTGTCAAAGCGGCAGTGGTTGACCTGCGGGGGGCGGCGGAGTTGCATGCCGGCTCACCGAAGGCAGGGCTTCCATGGCATTGATCCGGCACGACATCGAGGCGCTCGAGGACAGCCCGATCGTCGACGTGTGGCGGATGGGTTACGGCAAGCCCGAGATCATCGGCATGTTCGCCGGCGAGCCGGACGTGCCGACACCGGACTTCATCTGCGATGCCGCCGCCCGCGCCATGACCGAGGGCAAGACCTTCTACACCCCGAACCGCGGCATCGCGCCGCTGCGCGAGGCGCTGATCGACTATCTGCGGCATGCTCTACGGCGTCGAGCTGCCGGAGGACCGGATCACCCTGACCGCCTCCGGCATGAGCGCCGTGATGCTGATCGCCCAGGCGACGGTGGAACCGGGCGACAATGTGGTGGCGATCACGCCGTCCTGGCCGAACATCATGCGGGCGATGCAGATCTGCGGCGCCGAGATTCGCGAAGTGCCGATGACTGCCGGGCAACGACGGCTGGTCGCTCGACCTGGACGACGGTGTTCGCCGCCTGCGACGGCCGCACCAAGGTGATCTACCTCGCCTCCCCCGGCAACCCGACCGGCTGGATGATCGGCCGCGACGCAGGCGGAGGCAATTGCTGGCCTTCGCCCGGGCCCGCGGCATCGCCATCCTGTCCGACGAGGTCTATCACCGCACTGGTCTATGACGGCTCGCCGGTGGCGTTCAGCTTCCTGCGAGATCGCCCGCCCGGACGATCCCGGTCTTCGTGGTCAACAGCTTCTCCAAGGCGTGGGCGATGACCGGCTGGCGGCTGGGCTGGATCGTCTATCCCGAAGGCGTTCGCGAGGCCTTCGAAAAGCTGATCCAGTTCAACACCTCGGGTGCCGCCGGAATTCCTCCAGCACGGCGCCATCGCGGCGCTTCGCGACGGCGAGGAATTCGTGAAGTTCTTCGCCGATCGTTGCCGTGCCGGACGAGAACTCGTGAATGCGCGGCTGGACCGGATGCAGCGGGTGCGCAACATGCCCGAACCAGGGCAGCTTCTACGCCATGTTCGAGGTGGCGGGCGTCACCGACACGCTGAATTTCTGCAAGCGCGCGGTGCTGGAAGCCAAGATCGGCATGGCGCCGGGCATCGCCTTCGGCAAGGGCGCCGAGACGCCATATCCGGCTGTGCTACGCCAAAAGCGAAGAATTGCTGACGCAGGCGATGGACCGGCTGGAGAATTTCGTCGCCAGCTACGAAGAAGCCTGATGGGCTGCGATCCGCGAACCCTGGCGGCGCTGGAGAAGCTGATCGGTTTCGACACCGTCAGCCGCAACAGCAACCTGGAATGCATCGACTGGGCGCGGGCGCATATGGAGGCGCATGGCGCGCGCACCCGGATGGACTGGAATGCCGATCGCAGCAAGGCCAACATGCTGGCAACTTTCGGCGAAGGGCCGGGCGGCGTCGTGCTGTCCGGCCATGTCGACGTGGTGCCGGTCGACGGCCAGGATTGGACCAGCGATCCCTTCACAGCGACGATCCGCGATGGCCGGCGTCTATGGCCGCGGCGCCTGCGACATGAAGGGATATGACGCCGTGGTGCTCGGCCATGTCGCCGGATTATGCGGCGGCAAAGCTGTCCCAGCCGATCTACGTCGCCCTCACCTATGACGAGGAACTCGGCTGCCTCGGCATCCCGCATCTGATCTCGGCCATGGAACAGTGGGACGTCCATCCCGCAGGCTGCATCGTCGGCGAGCCCACCAGCATGCGGCTGGTGTCGGCGCATAAGGGCGGGCGGGTGTATCGCTGCCGCGTCACCGGCCGGGCGGCGCATTCGTCGCTGACCCACAGCGCCGTCAACGCCATCGAGTATGCCGCCGTGATCATCGCGCGCATCCAGGCGATCGGCGCGCGAGAGCGCGACGGCGGCCTGCGGGTCGCCGGGTTCGACGTGCCGTTCACGACGATTTCGACCAATCTGATCAGCGGCGGCAATGGACCGAACATCGTTCCGGCAACGGCGGAATTCCTGTTCGACTATCGCTACGTGCCGGGGTTCGACGCGGAGTCCATCATCTCCGATCTGCGGGCGCTCGGCGATGAGCTGACGCAACAGATGCGCCGCATCGCGCCGGAGGCGGGGGTGGAATTCATCCCCGTCAACGAAATCCCCGCGCTGGCTCCGGACGAGACCGCCGACATCCATCGCGTGGCGCTCGGCCTGCTGGCCGAGAAGACGGTGGAGAAGGTCGGCTACGGCACCGAGGCGAGCTTCTTCCAGCGTTACGGGATTCCCAGCATCGTCTGCGGCCCGGGCAGCATCGTGCAGGCGCACAAGGCGGACGAATACGTGGCGCTGGACCAGTTGAGCGCGTGCGACGACTTCATCGAGGGCGTGGTCAGGCACCTGTCGGACTAACCCCGGACCAAAACAAGATCGGGCGGTCAACGCCGGAGGAAACGACATTGTCTTATGAACGCAGCATTGAAAGCCGCGCCTCCTGGGTCGCGGCGGTGGCGGCACTTGCGGTGCTCACGGTCACCTACGGCGCGCCGCTGATCATGGTGGTGGGACTGAAGCCGATCGCCGCCGAACTGGGGTTGCCGCGTTCGGCGCCGGCGCTGGCGGTTTCGCTGGCGTATTTCGGAACCGGGCTCGGGGGTATCCCGATGGGCTGGCTCGCCGAGCGCATCGGCGTGCGGGCGATCACCGCGATCGGCGCGGTGTCGGTGGCGACCGGCATGCTGGTGTCCACCCATGGCGGCGTCTGGGGGATGTATATCGGGTCCGGGCTGCTGATCGGGTTGTTCGGCAACGGCAGCTTCAACGCGCCGCTGATGACCTATGTCACGCGTTGGTTCGACCGCCGGCGGGGCACGGCGTTGGCACTCATCACCAGCGGCCAATACGTCGCCGGCGCGATCTGGCCGTCGCTGTTCGAGCGCGGAATCGCCCTGTACGGCTGGCGCTGGACGATGCTCGCCTTCGCCGTCGTCGAACTGGTTCTGATTCTGCCGGTGGCTGTGTTCTGGCTGCGCCCTGCCCCGGCCCAGCCGCCGGCCGGCAGTTTCGGCGCCGGTCCGGTCGCCGGCGCCCGGGTGCTCGGCTGGCCGCCGAACCTGGTGCTGGCGCTGATGTCGCTGGCGATCTTCCTGTGCTGCATCCCGATGGCGCTGCCGGCCGCGCACCTGGTGTCGTTCTGCACCGATGTCGGCATCAGCCCGGCGCATGGGGCGGCGATGCTGTCGCTGCTGCTCGGGTCCGCCTTCGTCAGCCGGCAGTTCTGGGGCTGGGTCGCCGACCGGATCGGTGGCCTGCGCGCGGTGCTGGTGGGCTCGCTGTTCCAGGCGATCACGCTGTCAGGCTTCCTGATGACGCAGGACGAAGTCGGGCTGTTCGCCGTGGCCGCGGCCTTCGGGCTGGGCTTTGCCGGGATCGTGCCGTCCTACGTGCTGGCGGTGCGGGAGTTGTTTCCGGCCAGCGAGGCAAGCTGGCGGGTGCCGGTGCTGCTGTTTCCGGGCCTCGCCGGCATGGCCGCGGGCGGCTGGCTCGGGGGCGCGCTGTACGACGGTTTCGGCAGCTACGCCCCGGCCTTCGCGGCCGGCATCCTCGCCAACATCGCCAATCTCGCGGTGATCTTCACCTTGGTCAGCCGCCGCTCCTTCCGGCCAGGACAGCCGCGGCTCGCCTCGGCCTGATCACGGAAGCCGGACGTCGTGGCGGGGCCGGCCCCAGTCGGCGGCTGCGGCTTCGGCGCGCGCCACGTCCTCCTCGAGCAGGAAGCCGTCCGCTGCCAGGCGGCGCGAGGCGGCGCCGATCGCTGCCACGTAGGCGGCTCGGTCGGCGTAGCGCTCGGCGATCGATGGCCGCGGGTCGCCGGTGATGTGCCGTTCCTCCGCAGAGTCTGCAAAGGGGATCGTGCTGCCGGAGAATTCGTGCATGGCGCCGGTGCCGAAGCCCCGCGCGCGCAGGTTCCAGCCGGTATAGGTCGCGAGCGGTGCTGCGACCATCGGCGCCCTAACGCCGGCGATGTCGTTGCCGTCGGCGTCGACGGCCGGGACCAGCACGGTGTACTCGGCGCCCGGCACCAGCGCCGGCGGCTCTTTCGACAGGATGCCGGCGGCGGCGTCGGGGCCGTAGTCGAGCAGCGGAAATCGGCTGGGTTCGAGCGGGATCGATGACCCCGGAATTCGTGGGAACTGGTCGCGCCATCGCGCCATCGTCACCAGCGTGCCGTCGGCGCGGGTGGGAATGCGGCTCGGCGGCGGTGGCACTTCCTCGCTGACCCAGCGGTCCATCGCGTCGAGCGCGGCGCGGAACAATGCGGACGTCGCGACGACGTTGCCCAGGTTCTGGCAGATGCCGCGCGCGGGGGCACCCATGTTGGGATCGGCCGCGTGCTGCGAGGACGACCACAGATAGATGCGCACCGACTCCGGCACCGGAAGGTCGTTGCCTTGCGTGTCCGTATGCACGAGCGAGCCTCGCCGCTGCCAGTATTCAGTGCCGGTCTGGGTATGGATGATCCGGGGGTCGGTCTGCGGCCGCTTCAGGATCGCGTCGGTGGCGCCGGTCAGGTGATCGGTGGTCGGTGCATAGGCGAACGGAAAGCGGTCGGCTGGATTGAAATGGTCTTCGTATTGCTGCCCGGCGGGAACGGTCAGGTTGGCGAAACGGGCGGTGTTGAGGCGGCCGGCGCCGGAGACGTGCGGCATCAATCCATCGAACACCCGCCGCCCCTGCGTGTCCTCGTTGAAGCCGTTATAGATGTAGTCCCGGATCGCCCGCCCGGTCTGCGAGCGGCCCCAGCCATAGGCGTGGTCGACAGATGCCGCGAGCGGGTTGGCCGGCGACTGGTCGTAGCGCAGGAACGACACCAGGTCCCGCACCGCGGCGTGGCCCAGGCCCAGCGCCAGCGGCGCGGTGCCGTCATAGACGAGTTCGTAGATCCAACTTGGCTCGAAGCCCGCGGGGATGTGGATGTGTTCCGCAGATGCGACCAGCGCGCTGTCGGCTCCCTGGTTGTCCAGGCCAACGCCGCGTTCGCGCCGGGCGAACATCCATTGGTCCGGCGGAATGGCGATCCTCGGCGCATCGGCGTAGCGCCGACGCGTGAGGGCGCAACGGGTGGTGTCGAGCGATACCGCCGGATGGCTGCGCGTCGAGACCCAGCCGGAGAGCGGCATGGTGGTGACATCGCGGCCGCCGACATATTCGAGGCGCACTGGCCCGGTGATCGGGGCGCTATCCGCGGTGGTGGCGACCGGCAGGTCCAGGAGCATTCGACCGTCGCCCGGCAACAGGTCGCCCTGCCAGGCGCCCCAGACGACGGCGTAGCCGCGCCGCATGAGAAAGCCGTTGCCGGCGTCGTCCGCGGTCCGCGGGTCGTTGCTGTAGCGTGCGTCGTTGAAATACGGCAGCGCGCGCAGGTTGCCGCGATTGCCCCAGTCGAAGAACAGGCGATGGTTGGATCGCGCGGCATCCGGCAGCAGAATCCTGACATCGCCCGCGAACGTCACCAGACCGTCCTTGCCGCGCGGCACCAGGTCGATGTCGGGAATGCAGCGCTGCCTGGGCGCGTTCGGATCGACGGCGTAGGCGGCACGGCCGATCAGCATCTGGTAACCGTCGGTGAATGGCCGGCGCTCGGTGATGTCGAGTTGCATCGGTGGTCCTGGTTGCGTTCGGGCTGCGCGCACTACACTGTGAAAGAGCGAACGAAAGCAAGGCGGAGGGGACGGCGATGAAGGAGTTGCTGATCGGGATCAGCGGCGGCGGCGTCCTGCACACCGACGCGCAGGTGCCAGACACCGACACGATCTTCCGCATGGTGAAGGAGTCCGGCGCGTTCGACTACATCGAGCGCACGCCGCCCACCGGCCAGTTGCTCGATTTCCAGCGCGCCAGCGCCAGGCACGGCGTAAAGCTGCTGTCCGGCGGTTTCTTCTACACGCTCGGCCGCGATGAACCGCTGATGGAATGGCACCTGCGGATCGGCGCTGAATGCGGCATGCGGCTGCAGAACACGCAGATCCTGATCCACGACGCGACAGGTGCGCGCGTGAGCAACGAGCGGGTGGCGGAGACCTACCTTTGGATCGCCGAACTCGGCGACAAACTCGGCATCACCCCGTGCTTCGAGGTGCATGTGAACATGTGGTCCGAGCGGTTCAGGCGGGTGGCCGAGGTCGCGGAGATGGTCGAGGCGCGGGGCGTTGCGTTCAACATGACGCTCGATCATTCGCATGTCATCTACAAGATCGACAATCCGCACGAGCTCGACACCGAAAGCCTGCGCGAGGACCTGGCCGACGGGCTGGTGCTGGACCCGGCCAGGCCGGGCAATGTCTGCGACCTGTGGATCGCGCGCAACTGGGTCCGCCATGCGCATGCCCGCCCGGCGATTCCGAACAACCCGCGCAATGTCTGGGCGCGGCATCCCGACGGCAGCCTTGGCCGCGGCATCCAGGTGCCGTTCCTGGCGCCGGCGCCTGGCGAGTGGCATTCGCCCTGGGACGAGGCGGCGCTGGAACCGTGGAAGGAGGTGCTGCGGCGGCTGTTCCGTCATCACGCCGGCGATCCGGCAAGCCGGCTGCAGCAGGTCACGGTGGAGATGATCCCCGGCATCGATTACGGCGCCGGCGCGCGGTATTCGATCTTCGACCACAGCGTGGCGGTCGCGCAGTGGCTGCGAAGCGAATGGAGGCGGATTGCGGCGGAAGCCTGAATGGGCGAGACCACCAAAATCGTAAAACATCAAAACAATCCGGGAACTCAACCGTCTCTGGTTAATTAAACAGTCCTCAGCGGCGGTCGGATGCGCTTCATCCCAAGTGCAAGATTGCTTCGTGTTTGAGCATTGGAAAACCAGAAATGACGACGCATATCGTCGACTTAGGCAATATTAACAACACGCTGACGGTCGGAGATGACGATTACATTGTTACTGGTGCCGATGGCAACAACACACTTACGTTTGGTAACGGCAACGATGCGCTGACCCTGGGCAACGGCAACAACGTTCTCACCCTGGGTACCGGCGTCGTCCAGATCATCGCCGGGCTCGGCAACAATTCGATCACCATCAACGGGGTGGGCGCCAACGCCATCACCCTGACCGATGGCAACAACACCGTGGTCGTCGGCAGCGGCCCGGACGTGATCAGCATCGGCAATGGCCTGAACACGGTCACGGCGGGTGACGGCAACGATCAGCTCACCCTGGGCAACGGCTTCGACCAGGTGACCACCGGCAACGGCAGCAGCAACATCGTCCTGGGCAACGGCGTCGGCGACGTGCTGACGGTGGGCGTCGGCGCGAACACGATGGCGATCGGCACCGGCGCCGGCGACGTCGTTCACACCGGTTCCGGCAACAACGTGCTGTCGGTGGCGGCGGCGTTCGTCGGCGCGGACACCATCATGGGCGGGCTGACCAGCGGTAACGGCAGCAACAACCGGCTGATCCTGACGACCTCGGGGCTGGTCAACGCGGCCGGCGTCACCGGCTTCCAGATCTTTCAGCTGGCCGATGGCGGGGCCAACTCGCTGACGTTGCAGAATGCCAACTTCGCGCGCCTGCCGGGCCTGCCGATCTTCGTTCAGGGCGGCAACGCCAACAACACCATCGACGGCTCCTCGCTGTCGGCGGCGGACGCCATCAACGCCACCGCCGGTATCGGCCGCGACATCCTGCTGGGCGGCCTTGCGAACGATACGCTGATCGGCGGCGCCGGAAGCGACACGCTGGATGGCGCGGCGGGCAACAACATGATGTTCAGCGGCACCGGCACGGCCTCCATCAACGGCGTAGGCGGCAACAACACGGTGATCGCCTTGACCGGGGCAAACACCATCACGGCCGGCACCGGCAGCAACCAGATCCTGCTCGGCAGCGGCGCCAACCTGGTGCTGACGGCGGGGGCGGACCTGATCGCCGGCGGCTCCGGCAGCGCCGTCATCATTGCCGGCGGCAACAACCCGACCGCGTATCTGGGCAGCGGCACCAGCCGGTTCATCGGCGGAACCGGGCACGCGACCGTGGTCGGCGGCAGCGGCGCCGACACCATCAACACCAGTGGCGGCACCCAGATCTGGCTCGGCACCGCGACCGACGTCGTCGCCACGACCGGCGCCGACACGGTGATCGGCTCGACCGGTGCGGCCACGGTTTCAGCCACCGCCGGCAATCTGTTCGTGTTCGAAGGCACCGGCCCGATGCTCTTCGCCGGCGGCACCGGCACTAGCACGATCCTGGGCAACCCGGGCGGTTCGGCGACGCTGCTGGGCGGCAGCGGCTCGATCATCGATGCCGCCTACGGCAATCTCGTCTATACCGGCGGGACGGGCGCCGACACAATCGCGGGCTTCGGCGGCAGCATGACGGTGCAGGGGGGGTCCGGCCTGGGGCTTTATGTCGGCGGCCCGGCGGGACACAACCTGATTACCGCCGGAAGCGGCCAGGCGATCATCTATGGCGGGGGCAACGGTGACCTGCTGAGCGCCGCCGGCAGCGTCGGCGATGCGATCGTGGCCGGCGCCGGCGCCGAGACCATCACCGGGCTCGGCTCCAACGGGGCCAACAACTTCTATGCCGGCTCGGGCAACGACCTGATCATCGCCGGGTCTGGCACGACGCAGATCCAGTCCGGCACCGGCGCCTCCACGATGGTGGCCGGCACCGGGACCGACGTGTTTGCCATGTATGGGGGACGTCATGCCACCGCCGCGATCATGGGCTTCGATCCTTCGCGGGATTTCGTGGCGCTGCAGAACTACCCGGCGGGCGAAGGCAGCGCCGCGCTGGCTTCGGCAACGACCATCGGCGGGTCCGAGCACCTGACGCTGTCCGATGGGACGCAGATCACCCTGGTCAACTTCACCGGCCTGACTTCGGCGAATATGCTCTAATCGCGCGAGCAAACGACGGCGCAGAGTGCGCCGTCGATCGCGGGAGGGGCGGGCCGGAATGAGCGGATCGGCGCAGCTTACGATCGAGGCGGCAGATCGGCCCACGGACGAGGTCCGGGGGCTGATCGAGGAACTGGAGCAGACGCTGTCGGCAGAGTATCCCCCGGAGCAACGGCACGGGCTGCGACTGGACGCGCTGTTCCAGCCGCATATCCGCCTGTTCCTGGCGCGGCTCGATGGTGCGGCCGTCGGCTGCGGGGCGGTCGCGTTCTTCCCCGAATTCGACCCGGGATTCGCCGAGGTGAAGCGCATGTATGTGCGCGAACCCGCGCGCGGCAGCGGGGTGGCGCAGGCCCTGCTGGCACGAATCGAGGCCCAGGCGCGCGAAGCCGGCTTTTCCGTACTGCGGCTGGAAACCGGTGAACGGCAGCTTGCCGCGATGCGCGTCTACGAAAAGGCGGGGTTCCACCGATGCCCGGCCTTCGGAGACTATGCCGCGATGCGGCCCGGGGCGATCGCCACTAGCGTGTTCTTCGAGAAGGCGTTGCCGGGCGGTTGATGCACGTCAAGGCGCCGCCGAGGATTTCCGGTTCTGAGTGAGAACTGGGCGCCGCGAGGGGAGTGAGACATGAAGCTGCAGGATATCCTGGTGGTGGTCGGAGATTCCGCCCGCGCCGAGGCGGTGGTGGCGCTGGCCGCGGGCATTGCGCAACGCCACGATGCGCATCTGACCGGGCTTTGCCCGATGGAACTGCTGGTGCCTTTCGACTTCCGCTCGGCGCTGGCCGGATACCCGGAATTCGTCGCCGTGCAGACGACGCTCGCACAGTTCGAGAACGATGCGAGGGAGAAGGCGCAAAGCACCGAAGCCAGGTTCCGCGAAATGCTGCGCCGCCAGGACATCCGCGGCGACTGGCAGCTTGCCGAGGGCCGCCCGGCGGCGGTGGTCGCCCGGCGGGCCCGCACCACCGACCTGCTGGTGATCGGGCAAGCCGATCCGGCCGAGCCGGTACAACCGGTGGCGCAGGAGTTGGTCGGGGATACGCTGATGACATCCGGCCGGCCGCTGCTGCTGGTGCCGTATGCCGGCAAGTTCGAGACCGTCGGGGACAACGTCCTGATCGCCTGGAACGGGTCGCGCGAGGCGGCGCGCGCGGTGCACGACGCGCTGCCGCTGATCCAGCCGACGGCCATCGTCACCGTCCTGACCGTGCTACGGTCGTCGTCCGAGCCGGAGGACATCCCCGGCGCCGAAATCGCGGCGCACCTGGCCCGGCATGGATTGAACGTTTCGGCGGCCCGGACCTTCATCGACGGCAGCATCAGCGAAGCCGACGCCATGCTGAACTATGCGTCCGACATCGGCGCCGACCTGCTGGTGACCGGCGGCTACGGCCGCTCCCGGGCGCGGGAGATGATCCTGGGCGGGGTCAGCCGGGACCTGCTCGACCACATGACGCTGCCGGTGCTGATGTCGCACTGAGGCGGGCCGGCGAAATCAGCCAAAATAGCATTGCCCGTAGCGGGGGTACTTTGAGACTGTCTGGACAGCCGGGGGAACGAGATCACTCCGGATCGATGCGACTGTCCTGTCAATCGCATTGCAGGCGGTGTATCGGTGCCGGGGTCTCCAAGCTGCAAAGGATGAAAAAGCCATGAGGGAAGCGAGCCGCATTCGAACGATGCGCGGTATGGCGCTGGTGTTGCTGCTCGCAGCCGCCGGCTGTTCGACCTTGGAAAAACCGGGGCCAGCGAGCGTGGCCGGCATGTCTCCGGTCGGCAGCATCGTCATGACCGAGGTGATGGCGGCCGGCGCCGAGGGCGGCAAGGGAACGGTGACCTTCCAGGGCCGGTCGTATCCGTTCAAGCTGGTGGGCGGCGTCACCGGCGGTGGCGGGGCGGCCGACACGCAGGCGCGTGGCGAGGTGTACAATCTCCGCAGCATGGCTGACTTCCCCGGGCTCTACACCCAGAACAGCGGCGGGATCGGCTTGGCGAGATCGGGCAGCGCCGATCTGTGGCTGCGCAACAAAGCCGGGGTGGTCCTGCATCTCATCGGCACGCAGAGCGGAGTGACGCTGAGCCTGGGCCGGGAAGAAGTCCTGGTGGAGATGCTCTGACAGGAGCGCTTCCATCCCGCTGGATGCGGCGTTGCTGTGGGCCGGTCGTCCTGTATCGGCCGGTCGGCATCGACCATCAGAACTGGGTCGAGGCGGCGAGTGAGCCGAAGTTGAACAGCCCGCCCTTCTGGCCGTGGAACTCCTCGGTCTGCCAGGTCTGCGTGTAGGTGAGACGAACGCCGCGCCAGATGAATTCCGAATCCGGCCTCGATCTCGCCGATCAGGGCCTTTTTCGCGACGTAGCGCGACGTGCTGAACAGATTGCCGTCGAGGAAGGCGTCGCGTGCCACGGCCTGGCCATCGACACCGCCGAAGATGTACCATGGCAGGCTGGTGGTGGCCTGGTAGGCATCGCCGCCAGTCAGTCCGGGGCGGATCTTGCCGGGGCCGAAATCACTGTCCAGTCCGTTGCCGACGCGCAGCAGCACGCCGGTCTGCACGTAGTCGCGCACCGTGCCGACACCGGCGGTGACGGAGGGCAGCATGTCCGTCTGCAGCTCGCCGAGCGACACCAGCCCGATGCGCCAGACCCGTTCGCCCAGCAGTTCGACCGCCGGTTCATTGGGAAGCTGGTACCGCCACCCCTTGTTGAGGGCGACGCCGATCAGGGTATGGAAGCCGTTCTGCACCTGCTTGCCACCGGCGCCAGGGCCGATGATGCCGCCGCTGAGCGCCAATGTCGTGCGCGCATCGCCGCTGTCATGCAGCAGCGACAGGGTGCCGGCGAGATAGCCGGCATCGGGCCGGTCGCGCGGGTTGGGATTGGCGAGGGAAGTATCGACGGGCGTGTAGATCTGCTGGCTGAGGCTGAACGCCAGCCTTTGCGTGCCATCGCCGAACAATGCGGTGCCGAGCGCGGCCAATGGTGCGGGAACATTGTTCGGCGCTGAGGTCCAGCCGACCTGGAGGCCGGAGGTATAGTATTTATCGGACCCCAGAGGCAGCGTGGTGAACTTGTCGTTCTCGCCCCTTACGGTCCAGATCGGACCTGGATCGGTGCGCGGTCCGTCGGCGCGTGCGGGGGTGGCAGCGAGCAGCGCGATCGTTGCGATCGCACAAGACAAAGACGATTTCACTTTGTTTCCTGTTCCGGCGGACGAACGCACCCGACACAGGGACGCCGTGGGTAACGTTGGCTCGACGGATCGGTTCCGTGGATTCGTCTCCGAGCACGTCCATCGAGATAGAGGTTCGGAGCCAGAACTCCGTGGACAGTCTCATGCCGGTTGATTATTGGATACGAAGTCGCAATCTAGGACTGACGATGAATTATCTCCAGGCCAGGTTGCTTGCGGTCGCCGGCTTTCTTGGTCTTTCGCAATTCGCCGCCCATGCCGATGAACCGATATCCGAGCTTGTTGCGACTATTTTCAGAAGCTGAAGACCCTGCCTGCCTTGAATTACATCACCGCCCTTCCCGACCGGACGATCATGGCGCCGCAGTTCCAGGCATTTTTGGCCAACGATCGGTGGGGGATCGCGGCCGGGCCGATTGTAGTCGCCAATATTCTGTTGCAGAACCAGTATGAGACCGGTCCGAACACATCGAGCGCTTACGGAAAAGCCCATGCCTTCGTCTACGCAGGCGGCTTCTCGCTGCATTTCCGATACTGACAGGGCCGGGGCGCGGGCCGTTCGCACTTCCGGCGGCTGCGGGAAAGTCGTGGATACCCGGCCTTCGCCGGGCATGACGGAACCGGGATTGTTGCTGAGCTAAACTCAGGCCGCCAGCGCAGCCCTCACCGCCGCCAGCGCTTCATCCGCCTTTGCCGCATCCGGGCCGCCCGCCTGCGCCATGTCCGGCCGGCCGCCGCCGCCTTTGCCGCCGACGGCGGCACTCGCGGCCCGCACCAGGTCGACCGCGCTGAAGCGGGTGGTGAGGTCCGGGGAGACGCCGACCACGATGCTGGCTTTTCCGTCCGAGGTCGAAACCAGGGCGACCACGCCGGATTCGATCTGCTTGCCGATGGTGTCGGCGATCGCCTTCAGGTCGCGGGCCGGGACTTCGCCGAGATTGCGCGGGGCGAACTTGACGCCGGCGACGGTCTCGACCTCGGCGGCGGCGCCGCCGGTGGCGAGCTTTTTCTGCAAGTCCGCGACCTGGCGCTCCAGCCGGCGGCTGGTCTTCGACCAGGGCGGCCACGCGTTCCGGCACGTCGGCGGGGCTGGCTTTCAGCACGCCGGAGACTTCCAGCAGGCGGCGGTCGAGTTCGGCGATGACCGCGAGGGCGGCGGGGCCGGTCACCGCCTCGATCCGGCGGACGCCGGCGGAGACGCCGCTTTCGCCGGTGATGCGCAGCAGGCCGATGTCGCCGGTGCGGCGGACATGGGTGCCGCCGCAGAGTTCGATCGACCAGGCCGGCTTGTTGCCGTCGGCCTCGCCCATCGAGACGACGCGGACCTCGTCGCCGTATTTCTCGCCGAACAAGCGCCATCGCACCTTCGGCTACGGCGGCTTCGGGCGTCATCAGGCGGGTGGTGACGGCGCTGTTCTCGCGGATGCGGGCGTTGACCTCGGCCTCGACCGCGGCGAGGTCGTCCTTGGTGATGGGCGTCGGCTGCGACACGTCGAAGCGCAGGCGGTCGGGCGCGT
Source organism: uncultured Alphaproteobacteria bacterium (assembly GCA_963819305.1). Classification (GTDB taxonomy): domain Bacteria; phylum Pseudomonadota; class Alphaproteobacteria; order Acetobacterales; family Acetobacteraceae; genus CAVTKE01. The sequence goes on along the minus strand of CAWFVP010000006.1, from coordinate 856,091 downwards.
TGAGGCTGCCCTTCTGCGCCACGTGGTCGCCGAGGCGGCGGCGCAGGGCCTCGTGCAGCAGATGCGTCGCCGAGTGGTGGGCGCGGATGTTGGTGCGCCGGACATGATCCACTTCGGCCAGCACCGGCGCACCGGCCGGGACCTCGCCTTCGGCTACGCGGCCGATATGGATGAACAGGTCGCCCAGCTTCTTCTGCGTATCGGTGACGTCGATGCGGAAGCCGGCGCCGCAGATGGTGCCGGTATCGCCCACCTGCCCGCCGCTCTCGGCATAGAACGGCGTCTGGTTGAGCACGACCGCGACCTCGGTGCCGGCGGCCGCCTTCTCGACCGGCTTGCCGCCGGCGACCACGGATAGAATTTCGGCCTCGGCGGTCTCGGTGGAGTAGCCGAGGAATTCGGTGGCGCCGAGCCTTTCCTTCAGCTCGAACCAGACCTGCTCGGTGGCGGCCTCGCCGGTGCCGGCCCAGGCGGCGCGGGCGCGGCGGCGCTGCTCGGCCATTGCCGCCTCGAAGCCGTCGGTGTCGACCGCCCTGCCCTGCTCGCGCAGCGCGTCCTGGGTGAGGTCGAGCGGGAAGCCGTAGGTGTCGTAGAGGCGGAACGCCACCTGCGCCGGGCAGCGCCTGGCCGGAGCCGAGTTGGGCGACTTCTTCCGACAGCAGGCCGAGGCCGCGTTCCAGCATGGTGCTTGAAGCGGGTTTCCTCCAGCCGCAGCGTTTCGGTCATCAGCGCCTCGGCGCGCACCAGTTCGGGGTAGGCGGCGCCCATCTGGCGGATCAGCGCCGGCACCAGGCGGAACATCACCGGGTCCCGCGCGCCCATCATGTGGGCGTGGCGCATGGCGCGGCGCATGATCCGGCGCAGCACGTAGCCGCGGCCCTCGTTGCTGGGCAGCACGCCGTCGGCGATCAGGAAGCAGGTGGCGCGCAGATGGTCGGCGACCACGCGGTGGCTCGTCTTGAACGGGCCGTCGGGGTCCTGGCCGGTGGCCTCGGCGCTGGCGAGGATGAGGGCGCGCAGGGTGTCGGTGTCGTAGTTGTCGTGCTTGCCCTGCAGGATGGCGGCGAAGCGTTCCAGGCCCATGCCGGTGTCGATCGAGGGGCGCGGCAGAGGGACGCGGGTGCCGGGCGGCCCTTCCTCGAACTGCATGAACACCAGGTTCCAGATCTCGATGAAGCGGTCGCCGTCTTCGTCGGGGCTGCCGGGCGGGCCGCCGGGGATCGCCGGGCCGTGGTCGTAGAAGATCTCCGAGCAGGGGCCGCACGGGCCGGTGTCGCCCATGCGCCAGAAATTGTCGCTGGTCGGGATGCGGATGATGCGATCGTCGGGCAGGCCGGCGATCTTGCGCCACAGGGCGGCGGCGTCCTCGTCCTCGCTGTAGACGGTGACCAGCAGGCGGTCCTTGGGCAGCGCCGAAGTCCCTGGTCAGCAGGGTCCAGGCATGGGCGATCGCCTGTTCCTTGAAGTAGTCGCCGAACGAGAAATTGCCCAGCATCTCGAAGAAGGTGTGGTGGCGGGCGGTGTAGCCGACATTGTCCAGGTCGTTGTGCTTGCCGCCGGCGCGGACGCATTTCTGCGCCGTGGTGGCGCGGGAGTAGGGCCGCTTCTCCTGGCCGGTGAAGACGTTCTTGAACTGCACCATGCCGCTGTTGGCGAACATCAGCGTGGGGTCGTTGCGCGGCACCAGCGGGCTGCTCTCGACCACCTGATGGCCGTTGCGGGCAAAATAGTCCAGGAAGGTTGCGCGGATGTCGTTGCTGGAAGTATGGGCCATGGCCCGAATTAGCCCAGGCTCGACGCAGTGTCACCCGGCGATTGGCAAAGAGGAGCGGCGGCGTTGATGGAATACGTGATGCGGGGCGTGGCCCTGACGGCGGCGTTCGGCACCCCGGCCGTGGCCGAGGCGGCGCCCCCTGAACAGGCGGCGGCCGAGCGTGGCGATCCCGCGGCGCAGCTTCGCATGGGGCAGCTGTATGAGGCCGGCGCCGGCGTGGCGCAGGACATGGCGACGGCCGCCGCGTGGTATCGCCGTGCCGCCGAGCTAGGCAACGCCGAGGCGCAGACCAGCCTGGCGACGCTGTATTATCGCGGCGCCGGGGTGCCGCACGACGACGCCCAGGCGCTGCATTGGTACCGGATGGCGGCGGACCAGGGCTGGGCGGTGGCGCAAAGCAGCCTCGGGCAGATGTATGCGCATGGCTGGGGCGTGGCCCAGGACGACGCGCAGGCGGTGGCCTGGTTCCGCCTGGCCGCGGCGCAGAAGAACCTCGATGCGATGCAGTCGCTGGGCGATGCGTATTATCGCGGCCGCGGGGTGCCGCAGGATTTCGCGCTGGCTGCCGAGTGGTGCCGGAGCGCCGCGGAGCTGGGCTACGCGCCTTCGCAGAACAATCTGGGCCGGATGTACCAGGAGGGGAACGGCGTCCCGCGCGATCCGGAAGTGGCGGCGCAATGGTTTCGCCGTGCCGCCGAGCAGGGAATGGCGGAGGCGCAGTCCAGCCTCGGCCTCGCATATCGCAACGGCGCCGGGGTGCCGAAGGACCTGGATGCGGCGATGGACTGGCTGCAGCGGGCGGCGGGCCAGGATTATCTACCGGCGATCCATCTGGTCGGCACGATCTACGAGAACGGCGGCCTGGGCGGGGCGGGGCCGGATTATGCCAAGGCGGCGGCGTGGTATCTGCGCGCGGCGCAGGCCGGGTCGGCGCTAGCGCAGAACAGCCTGGCGGGGCTGTACGACGATGGCCTGGGCGTCGCCAACGACAAGAGCGAGGCGGTGCGCTGGCTCCGGTTGGCGGCCGACCAGGGGTTGGCGGCGGCGCAGACCAGCCTCGGGTCGCATCTGCTGAACGGCGAGGGCGTGGCGCCAGACCCCGCCGAGGCGATGCGGTGGCTGATGCTGGCCGCCAACCAGGAGGACGGACTGGCGCAGTTGCTGCTGGGGGTCATCTACCTGGACGGCGGACCGGTGCCCCAGGACGAGCAGGAGGCGGTGCGCTGGCTGCGACGCGCCGCCGTGAGTGACGACGCGGATGCTCGGAAGGGCGCCGCCGAGATGCTATCACGCCTCGGTCAATAGCGGGCCAGCCCGCGACCGGGCAGACTGCGACGCCTGACAACCCCGGCTTCTGGAGTGCCCGAATTGCGACCCTTGCTTCGCCTGACCTTTGCCGCCGCGCTGCTGGCCGGCTGTTCCAGCCCGCCCCCTCCCCCGCCGGCGCCGATCGCTGCCGCCGATGCGCTGGCGCAGGGCCAGGTGGCGCTGCGGCGGGGCGACACGGATGCGGCGGTGCCGCTGCTCGCCGCCGCCGCAAACCAGGGCAACACCGAGGCGCAGGTTCGGCTGGGCACGCTGTACATGACCGGCGAGGGGGTCTCGACGGATGCGGCGGAGGCCTCGTTCTGGCTGAACAAGGCGGCGGATTCGGGCAATGCCGAGGCGCAGTACCGCATCGGCCAGCTGTATGATTCTGGCGGCATGGGTGTGATCCAGGATCGCGCGGCGGCGCTGACCTGGTATCTGAAGGCGGCGGCAAAGGGCTATCCGCCGGCGCAATACAAGGCGGGAGTGCTGCTGGCGCTGAGCCTGGGCGACCGGATGGAGGATTATCCGCGTGCCATGGAGCTGTTCAAGCAGGCCGCCGCGGCGGGCTACGTGCCGGCCGAAACCGCGCTCGGCACGATGTATCTGCAGGGCCGGGGCGTGAAGGCGGACCCGCGGGCCGGCGTCGCCTGGTATCGCCGGGCCGCCAATGCCGGGAATGCCGATGCGATGGCCGCCCTCAGCGACGCCTACAATCGCGGCGACGGCGTCCCGCGCAACCCGGATGAGGGCGACCGCTGGATGAAGCGCGCCGCCGCCGCCGGCCTGGACGTCGAGCAGAAGCGGCTGACCTCGCCGAACCTCTAGGTTGCGTCCTGCCCTGGTTCGAACACCTCGCCCGGCTGCGCGGCGCGGAAGCGGTGGGGCGGGATGCCGGCCTGGACCAGCGCCTCCGCGAGGGCCCGGGGCGGCGCGTCGATCGCTTCGTCGGTCAGTTGGAAGGTGCCCCAGTGATGCCCGATGGCGGCCGTGGCGCCGGTGTCGAGGAAGGCCTGCACCGCCTCGGGCGGGTTCATGTGCTGGTTGCCCATGAACCAGCGCGGGGCGTAGGCGCCGATCGGCAGGATCGCCAGCGCCGGCGGACCGAAGCGGGCGCGGATGGCGGTGAAGATGCCGCCGTCGCCATAGGCGCTGTCGCCAACATGGTAGATGGCGCCGGCGGGGGTGGTCAGCACGAACGCGCCCCACAGCGCCATCCGGCGGTCGCGCAGGCCGCGGGCCGACCAATGCAGGGCGGGTTCCAGATGCGCCGTGACGGCCGGGCCGAGCGCCGCGGCGTCACCCCAGTCCAGCACCTCGACGGCGATCTCCGGATGACTGCGCTGGATCACCGCATCGTTGCCGAGCGGCGCCACCATCCGCGGCAGGAAGCGCCGCCACAGCCGCAGCAGGGTGGCGAGATCCAGGTGGTCGTAGTGATTATGGGTCAGCAGCACGGTGTCGATTTCGGGCAGGTCGTCCCAGGCGATCCCCGGCGGATTCACCCGGCGCGGCCCAGCCCAGGCGAGCGGGCTGGCGCGGTCGGCGAAGACCGGGTCGACCAGGATGTTCTGGCCGCCGACCTGGATCAGGAAGCTGGCATGGCCGATCAGGGTGACCCGCAGCGCCTCGCTCGATTGCGGCGGTTTCGCCAGTGGATGCGGGCTGGGGAACTGCGCCGGCCATCTTTCCCGCTTGCCGCGCCAGTTGGCGTCGATGTTCCAGCGTAGCAGGTCGCGCAGCCGCTTGTCGGTGGAGTGGCCTGGAAAGAAGAAGCGGGCGCCGTCGAAATGCGGCGAGACCGGACCTTGGTAGTAGGGCATCACCGCTGATATGGCAGCGGCAACAACTCCCGCACCGGCAGCTTAATCGGGCCATTCGGCCCCGGCACGATCACCATTGCATCCGGCGCGTAGTCGGTGATCAGTTCCCGGCAGGCGCCGCAGGGCGAGACGATGGCGATTTCCCGCCCCGCTTCCTCCGGTTTCGGATGCCGGACGGCGACGGCGGTGACGATCCCGCCATCGCCGGCAAATCCCCCCTCGAGCACCGCCCGGCCCATGGCCACCGCCTCGGCGCAGATGGAAAGCCGGCCGACGGTGGTGCCGAGATGAACCCCGGTCCAGATCCGCCCGTCCCGGCCGCGCATCGCGGCCGCCACGGTGTGCCAGAACGGGCGATAGTGATGCTCCATAACATTCCGCGCCGCCTCGACCAGTGCCAGGTCATCGGCGTCGAGGACGGCGCCCGGGCCACCGCCCGGCTCCAAGGCAAACTGCACCCGGATGTTATTCGGCTGCCTCGGCCTCGTCGGTCTCAGGTGGCGCCAGCATCGAGTTGGCGACGATCCCGGCCGAATCTCTTATCTTCTTTTCAATGGCATCCGCGACGTCCTTATGATCGCGTAGGAACTGCTTGGCGTTCTCCCGGCCCTGCCCGATGCGCTGGCTGTCATAGCTGAACCAGCTGCCGGACTTCTCCACGACATTGGCCTTTACGCCCAGGTCCAGCAACTCGCCAACCTTGCTGATGCCCTCGCCGTACATGATGTCGAACTCGACCTGGCGGAACGGCGGGGCCAGCTTGTTCTTCACCACCTTCACCCGGGTCTGGTTGCCGACGACTTCCTCGCGATCCTTGATCTGCCCGATGCGGCGGATTTCCAGGCGTACGGACGCGTAGAATTTCAACGCGTTGCCGCCCGTCGTTGTCTCCGGGTTGCCGAACATCACGCCAATCTTCAGGCGGATCTGGTTGATGAAGATCAGCATGGTGTTGCTGCGCGAAACGCTGCCGGTGATCTTGCGCAGGGCCTGGCTCATCAGCCGGGCGTGCAGCCCCATGTGGCTGTCGCCCATCTCGCCTTCCAACTCGGCCCGCGGCACCAGGGCGGCGACACTGTCCACCACCAGCACGTCGACCGCGCCCGAGCGGACCAGGGTGTCGGCGATCTCCAGCGCCTGCTCGCCGGCATCCGGCTGGCTGATCAGCAGGTTGTCGACATCGACCCCCAGCTTGCGGGCATAGATCGGGTCCAGCGCATGTTCCGCGTCAATGAAGGCGCAGGTGCCGCCCCGGCGCTGCGCCTCGGCTATCGCATGCAGCGCCAGCGTGGTCTTGCCCGAGCTTTCCGGACCATAGATCTCGATGATTCGCCCGCGCGGCATGCCACCGATGCCCAAAGCGAGATCCAGTCCCAACGACCCGGACGGGATCACCGCGATCTGTTCGTCGCCCGGCCGGGCTCCCATCCGCATGATCGAGCCCTTGCCGAACGCCCGCTCGATCTGGACCATCGCGGCATCCAGAGCTTTGGTCTTGTCCACGGCACCTGACATATCAATCCGACTTTCATTTGCACCCGCGGGCGCCGAGTTGGGCCGCCGTGTCTGGCTGCCGAGTCTGGGGCACCGACTCTCTCACAACCCGTGACAAGGTCGCAATCCGGCGTCGCCGCACACAGTGGTATATGGCCGTTATAAGGGTGCGATTCGTGGCCTGACAAGAACAAAAATGGAACGTGGACAACTGCGAGTCAGGAGGCCGGCGTAAAGCCGTCATCGCTCCAGGCCTCGCTGCCGACGCCGTGATGGACGAAGAACAGGCCGCCCGGATCATACCGGCGCTTTGCGGCCGCAAGCCGTGGATAATTGCCGCCCCAGAATGATGCCTGCCATTCGGGATCGAAATAATTGCCTTCCGACAAATAGGAGCCGGCATTCGGCACCAGCTGCAGCAAGATCCCGGTCGCCGCATCGATTGCCGCCGCGTGCCGCCGTGCCACGGCGAGATCCGGCTCATGCCCGATCAGCCCTGGAAAGGCGGCCGACCCGGCACCCGACAGGATCGCCAGCGCGAAGGCATCCCGCACCGCGGGATTGGTCGCGACCTCCCGCGCCGCGTCCACCGCATCAGCTGGCGCGCCGGCCAGTCCCTTGTTGAAATGCAGCGACACGTCCCATTGCCGGCTGGCCGCGAACAGCGTGGCCGCCAGTGCCGCCTGCCGGTCGCGACCCAGCAGCGAAGCGGGCAGCCAGGCCGAGCGGTAGCCATGCATGAACTGCCCGGCCTGCCCGTGGTCGCCGGCCCAGATCACATTGTCCACCGGCGCCCCCGGCCGGTCGTCCGCCACCACCAACGCCGGCAGGTTGGCGCGCAGGAAGGCAGGGTCCCAGAAATGCCGGGCCGGCATGGTGTCGATCCAGAGCGGCCTCGGGAAGCTGAAATCCTTTGGCGAGGCGGCGACCCAATCCAGCAGCGGCTGCCAGACCAGCCGCGCATCGACGGTCTCCAGCCCCTGGCACACCATGCCGATCCGCAACGTGTTGTCGGCGCCGATATTCACCTGTTCGCCCCAATGCGGGTTGAACAGGCTGTCGGCATAGAAGCCGGTGAACCGCTCCACCAGCCGCCGGAACGCTTCGTCCGAGGCCGCCTTCACCGTGATCGCCGCGCCGCCGAAGCGCTCCGGCAGATCATGGGTGAGCAGGGTCAGCCGGGTGACCACGCCCAGGCTGCCGCCGCCCCCGCCCTTCAGGGCCCAGAACAGCTCCGGTTCGGTGAACGCGTTGGCGATCCGGACCGCGCCGTCGGCGGTCACCACTTCCGCCTCCAGCAGCCCCGATGCGGCCATGCCGAACGCCTTCGAGAAGCTGCCGAAACCGCCGCTCTGAATCAGCCCCGCGACCCCCACCGTCATGCAGCCGCCGCCCTGCACGTAGCGGCCGCCCTGGGTGGTGACGGCGTCGTAGGCCTGCCGCCAGATCGTGCCGGCGCCCAGCGTCACCGCCGGGACCGGTGCCTGGCGTCCTTCCCCGCCGCGCGCGACGAACCCGTCATGCAAGGCGATGTCGTGCATCTCCCGTGTCCAGATCAGCAACGAATCCGCGGCGTTGGAGGTGCCCTGGTAGGAATGCCCACCGCCACGCACCACCAGCCGCAGATTGTTGCGGCGGGCGAAATTCACCGCCGCCACCACGTCCTCGGTGCGCGAAGCCGCCACCGCATAGGCGCTCGGCGCCGACACCCAGGCATCGGCCCAGCCGGAGGTCTGGGTCAGGCTGACATCGTCGCGGATCGCGTAGGGATTGTGCAATTCGCGGAACAGGTCGCGGCACGCCGCGCCATCGGGCGCCGACCGGCAAACCGCCAACGCCGGCTGCACCCGCTTCAGCCGCCCGCCGACCTCGCGGTCCAGCCCCGCCCACGCCGTTTCCGACGGCCACGCCGGATCGGACGGCCGAACCCGCCGCCGCGGCGCGGTCGCTTCGGCGGCCTCGACTAGGCCCGGCCACGCCAGCGACATCGCAGTCCGCAGCAGCAGCTTCCGCCTGTTCACCGAACCATTCCGTCCTCCGCTATTCGTTTCGGCACCTGTTCAGACAACATTGACCAGCGCCCCGCCGTCCACCGGCAACGCCACGCCGGTAACGAACGCGGCCTCATCCGATGCCAGGAACAACGCGGCATTGGCGACATCCCAGGCGCTGCCCATCTTGCCACGCAGCGGCACCCGCGCATCGCGCTCCCGCGCCACCTCCTCGCGCGGCCGGTTGGTCGCCCGCGCCCGCGTGTCCACTGCCATCGGCGTGTCGATCAGCCCGGGCAGGATGACGTTGGCGCGGATGCCGTAGCGCGCATTCTGGATCGCCAGTTGCTGGGTGGTGGCGATCATCGCCGCCTTGGTCGCCTTGTAGGCGACATTCGGATAGTTATGCGCCGCCGCCGCCGACGAGATCGTAATGATCGAGCCGGATTGCTGCGCCCGCATGATCGGCAGCACGTGCTTGCAGGCCATCACGCAGCCCCGCAGGTTGACCGTGCAGATGCGGTCGAACGCCTCCTCGGTGATTTCGGTCGGCGATGCGTCGCCGCCGGCGATGCTGATGCCGACATTGTAGTGCAGCACGTCGATCCGCCCCCAAAGCCGCATCGCCTCCGCCACCGCGGCGGCAAGCTGCGCCTCCTGCGCCACATCCGCCTCGAATGCCACGCAGGTGCCGCCGGCATCGCGGACCAAGCCGGCGGTCTCCTCCGCCGAAGCCAGCAGGCGGTCGACGGCGAGCACCCTGGCGCCCTCCTGGGCGAAGCGCAAAGCGGTGGCGCGGCCGTTGCCGAGGCCAGTACCCGGCCCCTGGCCGGCGCCGATGATGACGCAAGTCTTCCCGGCCAGCCGCATCGCGGTTCCCCCCTGATTTAACTGGCCGCGAGATCACAACCTCGGGCGGGGACAAGTCAAATCGCGGCGTGGCCCGCCGGCCTGCGCTCCAGGCCACGGCTCGATGATCGTTTTGTGTTCGCGGTGTCAGTTGCGCGTTGGCGACGGTGCCTCTTATCGCCCCCGCGACGCTTTTGCGGCGACCAGGCTTTTGCAGCCCGGGGCTTTTGCAATGACGAGGCTCACGATGGACGAAAACCCGGCTCCGGGATTTGCCGCCGGCACGCGGATCCGCACGACGCGCGGCGACATCGCGGTTGAGCGCCTGCGGATCGGCGACCGGCTGCTGTCCGGCGCGCTCGCTGCCACGCCGATCCGGGCGCTGCACCACCGCACCATCGACTGCGCGCAGCATCCGGACCCGGCGTCGGTGTGGCCGGTCCGGGTGCGGGCCGGTGCGTTCGGCTGCCTGTCGCCGGCCTGCGACCTGCTGCTGGCGCCCGGCCATTGCCTCCATGTCGGCAAGCGGCCGGTGCCGCTCCGCTATCTGCTGAACGGCGGCAGCATCGTCCAGGTGCCGATTGACGAAATCACCTATTGGCAGGTCGAACCGGCCTGGCCCGGCGAGATCATCGCCGAGGGATTCCCGACCGCATCCTGGTCGCCGGACGGCCAGGACTACCGGACGGTCTCCGAGACCTCGGCGCCGACCCGCGCCGACGCCGTTGCCGCCTCCAGCTTCGCCGCCAGTTCCTTCAGCGAATACGGTTTCGGCAGGAACACCGTGCCGAGCGAATCGAGGTCGCGCCGCAGCGTTTCCTCGGCATAGCCCGATACCAGGATCGCCGGCAGGCGCGGCGCATCCAGGCGCTCGCGCAGCACCCGCACCAGCGTGGCGCCATCGATCCCGGGCATCACCATATCGGTGACGATGGCGGCCAGCATCAACCGGCCGGCGCCCTTCGCCTGATTCGCCGCCTCCGCCTCGTCCAGCAGCGCCAGCGCCTGTTCGGCGCTCTCCGCCGCCAGCACCCGCCATCCCTGGCGGGACAGCGTCCGCTCGGCCAGCCGGCGCACCGGCTCCTCGTCTTCCACCAGCAGCACGTGCCTGGCAGCGCCGACCGGCGACGGCGGTGCCGCCGCCGGGGCATCCGGCTGTGCGCCGGCGGCGCGGGGAATGCGCGGAATCGCCACCGCCTCCTGCCCATCCCAGCGCGGCAGGTAGATCCGCACCCTGGTGCCCTCGCCGACTTCGCTCTCGACGTTCAGGAAGCCGTCGGATTGGCGGATGATGCCGTGCACGGTGGAAAGGCCCAATCCGCTGCCACCGCTCTCGCGCTTGGTGGTGAAGAACGGGTCGAAGATCCGCGGCATCACCTCGGGCGGGATGCCCATGCCGGTGTCGCGCACCTCGATCATCACATAGCGGCCGGGCGGGATCGTCTCGGGGCCGCGGATCATCGGGCGATACAGCGTCATGTGGCCGCTGCGCAGCGTCAGCACGCCGCCCTCCGGCATCGCGTCGCGGGCATTGACGGCGAGGTTGACCAGCACCTGGTCCAGCTGCGTCGGGTCGGCGCGAATGCTGCGGCCCGGGGTTTCCAGCGCCAGTTCCAGCCGCACCTTGGTGCCCAGCAGCCGGCGCAGCAGGCCGGACAGGTCGGTGATGCGCTCGTTCACCGCCAGCACCCGCGGCTGCAGGGTCTGCTGCCGCCCGAACGCCAGCAACTGGCGCACCAGCGCCGCGCCGCGGTTGGCGCTGGACTGCACCTGGGCCACATCCTCCAGGATATCGGGGTCGAGATCGGTGCGCAGGCTGATCGATTCCGCAGCGCCCAGCACCGCCGTCAGCAGATTGTTGAAGTCATGCGCGATGCCGCCGGCGAGCTGCCCGACCGCCTGCAGCTTCTGGCTCTGCGCCAGCTGTGCCTCCAGCTGCTTCTGCAGGGTGATGTCGGAAATCCGCAGCATGGCGCCGCTGAGGCTGCCATCGGCCTCGTGCAGCGGCGCCACAGTGACGCTGACCATCGGGTCCGGGGCATCGCCGGCATCGCGGATCTCGCCGGCGCCGCGGTCGGCGTCCTCGCCGACTGGCGCGGCGCCCTCCAGCCGCGTCAGGAAACCGCGCGGGGTGTGCGGGCGGCCGGACAGCGCGGGGGAGATTTCCTCCATCGCCGCCTCGCGCCCGGCGGCCGCGAAGATCAGTTCGCCGCTGGCCCCGCTCGACAGGTCCACCCCGCGGCCGACCATCCGCCGCAGCGCCGCATTGGCGCGGACGATGCGCCCGGCCGGGTCCAGCAGCAGGGCGCCGAACGGCGCGTCCTCGAACAGCAGGTGGATGATGCCGTGCAGCGCCGCGTCGTCGGCAGCGCCGATGGCGATGGCGCCGGCCACCGGGGCCGGCGCGGTGCCGGCCAATCGTTCGATCAGCCGCAGCGGCGCCGGCCGCGGCCGCATCCGGGTGAGCAGCCTTCCCAGCAGCGTCATGGCGCCACCGCTTCCGACGCCACCGCCGGCAGGGCGCCGCCGGCGCGCCCCCGCAGCCGCCAGACATAGGCGATCAGTTCGGCCACCGCCTTGTAGTGCTCGGCGGGAATCTCGCCATCCAGCTTCACCAGGTGCAGCGCGCGCGCGAGCGGCGGGTTTGCCACCACGGGCACCCCGCTGTCGCGCGCCAGCGCCCTGATCCGTGCCGCCATCTCGTCGACCCCTTTGGCCACCACCCGCGGTGCTGCCCGATTCGTGCGATCGTAGGCCAAGGCCACTGCGTAATGCGTCGGATTCGTCACCACAACCGTTGCCTTCGGCACCTCTGCCATCATGCGGCGGCGGGCGCGGTGCTGCCGGATCTGGCGAATGCGCTGCTTGATCTTCGGATCACCGTCGCTTTCGCGATGCTCGTCGCGCAGTTCCTGCCGGCTCATCCGCAGGTCGCTGGCGTGCTGCCAGCGGGCGCGCAGCACATCCAGCGTGGCGATCACCGCCTGTGCTGCCAGCATCGCCAGCAGGATCCGCAATATCTGGCGCGTGGCGTTGCCGGTGAGCGACCCCGCGTCCCAGCCCATCGACTGCGGCAGGTCCGGCAGCAGCCGCTCCGTCGCCTGCCAGCCGGCCCAGCCGACCACGCCCAGCTTCAGCACCGACTTGCCGGCTTCCACCAGCGTGGCCTTGCCGCCGATCCGGCGCAGGCCGTTGCGCGGATGCAGCCGGCCGAGATCGGGCATCAGCGCAGAAAGATTCAGCAGGAACCCGGTCTGCAGCAGCACCGCCGCGGCGCCGGCGACCAGCGACGCCAGGGCGAACGGCGCCGCCGCCGCCAAGGCCGCAACCGCCGCGATCCGCAATCCCTCCACGGCGTCGATGCGGTCCGGCTGTTCCAGCAACGGCTGCAGCCGCAGCACCAGGCCGCGGGCCAGTTGCGGCCCCTGCATCATCAGCACCAGGGCGGTTGCAGACAGCACCGCGAGCGCCGTCAATTCGCGCGATATCGGAACGTTGCCCTCGGCGCGGGCCCGTTCCAGGCGCCGTCCGGATGCGGCTTCGGTCTGGTCTTCGCCGGCCATCGCCTACCGCCCCACCATCGCTAGAGACCCGGCAGGGCGGCGAACGCGCCCCCGACCTGGCTCTGCCACGTGCCGAGCATGGTCGCGGCCAGCAACGCGAACAGCGCGATGCCGCCGGCGATCTGGCCGGGCATCGCGGCGAAGAATACCTGAAGGTTGGGCACCAGCCGTGCCAGCAGCCCCATCGCCACCTGCCAGACGATGCTGGCCAGCACGAACGGCGCCGCGAGTTGCAGCGCCAGGCCGAACCCGGTCGCAACCGCGCCGGTGACCTGCTCGGCGGTGTCGGCTGCCGGCAGCAGGCTGCCCGGCGGGATCAGCCGATAGCTGCCGGCGATGGCGGCCAGCGGCAAGGCATGCAGTCCCGCCGCCAGGATGGCGACCGGTGCCGCCAGCCCCAGCGCCCGCGACAGCGCCGTCGTCTGCGGTCCCATCGCCGGGTCCGGCTGCAGCACATTGGCCAGGCCGATCATAGACGCCGCGATCTGGCCGGCCACCGGCAGCGCCAGCAGCAGCAGCCGGGTCAGCCATCCCAGCCACAGCCCGGTCACGATCTCGGCCGCGATCATGCCGAACGCGGCCCCCACGTTGTCCGGGGCGGCCGGGATCAGCGGCGCCACCACCGGCAGCAGCAACGCCGCCAGGGCCACCGCGAAGCCGGCCCGGATGGTGGCCGGCAGCTCCGCCTCGCCGATGCCGGGCAGCAGCATGCAGGCGCTGCCCACCCGCGCGATCAGCAGCCCGAAACCGAACGCCCAGGCTGGCAACTGCGCCAGGAAGGCCGCTTCCTCCATCGGCCTAGCGCCCGCCAACGGCGACCAACCGATCGAACAGCTCATGGGTGAAATCGGTCAGCGTCAGCAACATGAACGGGCCCAGCAGCAGCAACGCCATGCCGATCGCCAGCACCTTGGGCACGAAGGCCAAGGTCTGCTCATTGATCTGGGTCACCGCCTGGACCAGCGACATCACCAGCCCCACCGCCAGCGCCATGCCCAGCGGCGGGCCCCCGAGTTTCAGCACCACGATCATGGCGTCGCGCAACAAGCCACCGACATCGCCTTCCTGCATCCGTGCCCGCCATCCTGCCGGGCGCCAAGTCGCCGGCCATCCTGGCCGGCCGTCCGTTTCAATTTCGTTTGAAAAATACCCCGTCGTTCACTTCATATCGGCATCCGCATGATGTCCTGATAGGCCTGCACCACGCGGTCGCGGATCGCCACCGTGGTCTGCAACGCCAGTTCCGCCTTCGACACCGCGGAGACCAGGTCGGTGATGTTGCCGCCCCCGGCGATGGCCTGCAGCGACTGGGCTTCGGCAGTGCGGCCGGCATCGACGACCCCCGAGATCGCCCGCTGCAGCACCCCGCCGAAATCCCCGGCCGCGCCACCGGCGACGTTGTCCGGCATCACCCCGGCATCTACGCTGCGGTAGGCCTGCGCGGCGGCGCCGGGGGTCACCGTGATGATCGGGATCGCCATGATTATTTCAGCATTTCAATGGTGCGCGACAGCATGCCGCGGCTGACCTGCATCACTTGCAGGTTCGCGTTGTAGGACCGCTGCGCCTCGCGCATGTCCATCACCTCGACGAAGCTGTTGACGTTCGGCGTGCGCACATAGCCCTTAGCATCGGCCGCCGGATGCCCCGGATCGTAGCGCAGCGGCAACGGCGTCTGATCCTGCCCGACCGCCTTCACCTTCACCGTCTCGACACCCAGCTTGCGATCCATCGCATTGGCGAAGGTGATGGTCTTGCGGCGATACGGCGCAACGCCCGGGGCGCTTCCGGTGGTGTCCTGATTGGCGAGATTCTGCGCGATCACCCGCAGCCGGGCCGTCTGCGCCTCCATCCCACGGGCCGAGATCGTCAACGCCTTATCCATGTCCACGGCGTTCAGCGACCGATGGCGATTTTGAAGAAGCCGAGGAATTTCTTGTACAGATCCCCGGCCAAGTCATGAATCGTTTCGGTATCCGCGACCTTGGCGAGCTGTTCGTCCAGCGCCACGCCGTTGCCGTCCGGCGAGCGCGGGCCGGCGACGACCACGCCGCGGACGGCCCCCGGTGCGGCCGCCAGATGCATGGCGCTGGTCTGCGTCATCGCAGCCCCGCCGGCGCCGGCAAGCGAGGCCGCGAACGGCGCCGCCTCGTGCGCCTGCCAGCCGGGTGTGTCGGCGTTGGCGATGTTCTGCGCGAGCAATCCCTGCCGCCGGTCGGCCCACTCCAGCCGCCGGTCGGCGAGATCGAACAGGGCGATTCCAGAGACGCTCATTGCAGCCGACCTTTCCGACAATTCAACGATCCGCTTGCGATGGAAGTTGCTTCGGATCGCCTCGATGAATTGACGTTGCGCCCTTCCAACCAAGAATTCGTTAACATCGTGGCAGCCTGGCGGTAAGGATTTGGCAATTCGTGCATTGCGTAATGGCGCGATGCCAGGCGCACCCCCCTTCCCGCTCCCCTCACCGCTCGATCCGCTGGCCCCGATGCACGAGGTCGAGGCACTGGCCGAAGGCGTGGCCGCCACCGTGCGCGTGGCGCGCGGATTGCTGGAAGGGCGCCGCCAGGTGGAAATAGCCGGCCTGGACCGGATGGTCGGGCTGCTCTGCGCCAAGGCGCTCGACCTGCCGCCGGACCAGGGGCGCCAACTGCGCCCGCGGCTGCTGGCGCTCGAGCATGACATAAATCGCCTCGGCGCCGCCCTGGCGCCGCGCTAGCCCCGCTTCCCCGCTTTCCCGCTTTCCCGTTTCCATGTCGGCAAAAGGCCGTGTCATGCAAATCTCCTCGCTGCTGCTCGCCGGCCTCTGCCTCGCCGGCGTGCTCGGTCTGATCCTGTCCGCCGGACATGTCGCCCGCCGCTTCGGCCTGCCCGCGCGGCTCGGCGCCCCCGCCACCGGCCGCCTTGCGCCGGTGCAGGCGATGGCGCTCGACGCCGAACGTACAATCCACCTGCTGCGCTGCGACGACCGGCATTTCCTGCTGCTGACCGGCGGCGGCCAGGACCTGTTCCTCGGCTGGGTCGCGGCGCCGGAGCCCGACGCGTGAGGCGGCTGCCGGCCTGGCTCCTGCTGTTCGTCACCCTCGCGACGACGGCGCACGCGCAATCACTCAGCCTCGACCTCGGCGCCGCCGGGTCCGCCGGAGCCACCTCGCGCCTCGTGCAGCTGACCGCGCTGATCACCGTATTGTCGCTGGCGCCGAGCCTGCTGGTGATGGTCACCGCCTTCACCCGCATCGTGATCGTTCTCTCCCTCCTCCGCAGCGCCCTCGGCACCCAAGGCGCGCCGCCGAACACGGTGCTGATCGGCCTCTCCCTCTTTCTCACCTTCTTCGTGATGCAGCCGGTGCTGGACCAGGCCTGGACCGCGGGCCTGCTGCCGATGTCGGAAGGCCGCGTTTCAGACCTCGACGGCCTGCGCCTGGCCGCCGAGCCGTTCCGGAAATTCATGGTCGCCAATCTGCGGCCGGACGATCTGCGCCTGTTTCTCGACCTCGGACAGTTGCCGGAACCGGCGACGCCCGCCGACACGCCGTGGCGGGCGCTGATCCCGGGGTTCATGATCGGCGAGCTGCGCCGCGCCTTCGAGATGGGATTCCTGCTCTATTTGCCATTCCTGGTCATCGACATGGTGGTGGCCAGCGTGCTGATGAGCCTCGGCATGATGATGCTGCCGCCCAGCGTGGTCTCGCTGCCGTTCAAGCTCATCTTCTTCGTGCTGGTCGATGGCTGGCGGCTGGTCGCCGGCAGCCTGGTGCAGAGCTTCGGCGATCTGCGCTGATTGACCACGGCGAGGGCAACCGCATACGGCTTGTCCCGGGAAGGACCAAGCCGATGCCCTACGCCATCACTCTGCGTCTCGACGACGCCTCCGCCGACCAGGTCCGGCACGTGTTGACGGCACTCGCCGACGTCGCCGACGACGTATTGCAGCTCGGCTACGCGCCGCATCTGACCCTAGCGGTCTACCCCGAGGCCAGCGACCCGGCGATGCTCCAGGCCGCGCTGCGGCGAATCCGTTGGCCCTCGCAACCGATCGCCTTCCCGGCCCTCGGCGTGTTTCCCGGATCGCCCGCGGTGCTGTGGCTGGCGGCAACGCCCTCCGCGGAACTGCTTCGCCGACAGGCGGAACTGGTCGCGGCTGCGCCTGGAGCCGACGCGTACTACCAGCCTGGAAAATGGATGCCGCATGTGACGCTGGCGCAGGAACTCGCCGACACGCACGCCGCCGGTGCAGCGCTGGCAGCGTTGTCCCAAGCCTGGCGACCGATCTCCGGTCACCTGAACCGGATCGACCTGCTGCATTTTCGCCCGGTCGAGATCATCTCCACCCGGGCGTTAGCGGACTAGGCCAGGTTGCGGGCGATATAAGGCGGCAGATGGAACGACGCCGCATGGATTTCAGGCGTCCAGTATTCGGTGCCGCCGAGAATCCCCGCAGCACTCGCCCGCGCGGCGATCGTAGCGGCGCCGATCGCATCGAGCCCCGGCTGCTTGGCGGCAAACCCCAGCGTCATGAACCCGCCGACATATGTCGGCACCGCGGCGACATAGGCGCCGACATGCGGGAAAAACTTGCCGCGCCGCAGGCTGGTCTCGCGCAGCTCCTCGGCCTGCATGAACGGCACGCCGCACTGGTTCACGATCAATCCACCGTCCGACAGGACCCGCGCCGCGTTGGCATAGAACTCGTCGGTGAACAGCACCTCGCCGACACCGATCGGGTCGGTCGAGTCGACGATGATGGCATCGAAGCTGCCGTCATCGGCGCGGCGCACATAGTCGATGCCGTCGCCGACGATCACCTCTGCGCGCGGATCCTCCCAGGCATCGCCCCCGATGCCCGGCAGGAACTCGCGGCACAGCCGGATGACCTCGCCATCGATCTCGACCATGACCGCGCGGCTGACGTTGCGATGCTGCAGCACGCGCTTCAGCACCCCGCCATCGCCGGCGCCGATGATCAGCACGCGCGCGCACGCGCCATGCGCCAGCAGCGGCACATGCGTCAGCATCTCCTGGTAGACGAACTCGTCCGCCTCGGTGATCTGCACCGCGCCGTCCAGCAGCATCACCCGGCCATGCGAGGCGCTCTCGAAAATGACGATGTCCTGGAACTCGCTTTGCACCCGCGCCAGTTCGCGCGTCACCCGGAAGCGCTGGCCCCAGTCGGGGTACAGCGTCTCGTTGATCCACGAATCGGTGGCCATGGCGTGTCTCCAGCAACAATCCGGCCGGGCGTTGCCACCCGGCCGGATGTCTCGGCAAGTGAAACTTCGGCTTAGTAGACGCGGCCGCGGCGCTGTTCGTCCACGTCCACCCGCTCCGGCGTGAAGGCCTGCCGCAGCATCGGCACCGACAGATGCGGATCGCAGGCCCCGCACATGAAGATGTCCACCGCCGCGAAGTTCCGCTCCGGCCACGTATGGATGGAGATATGGCTCTCCGCCAGCACGACCACGCCCGACACGCCACCATTGGGCGAGAAGTGATGGAAATGGCTGTGCAGGATGGTGGCCCCGGCGATCACCGCGGCCTCCCGCAGCGCGGCGTCGATATGCGCGGGATCGTCGAGGTTGCTGGCGCCCCACAGATCCACGAGCAGATGCATGCCGGCGAACTTCATGCCGTCACGCTCGACAAAATAGTCCTTACTATCCTCCTCGACCTCCGAGCGTGGATTTCGTTCGTCTGGTTCTCGCTCGGGAAATCCGAGACCATCCCCAGTGGCGTGAGTGCGTTCATCACGCATCCCCTTTCCAACCAGTAGACGGCCTGTTGGGCAGCACGCCGGTTGCGTGCGCCCCCTGGGGCCAAGGCGGCGGAAAATGATCAGAAGGCCGGAAGAATGCAAGCCTTTTCGCGGCCCTATTTTGCATATCGGTCAATTGCATTTTTGCCATTGAGTTCCCCCTCAGCGAGTCATGGTCCTCAGCGCCGCCGGAACGGCTCGCGCCAATTTCGTTTCAGCGGCTGAACGCGGCAGATCCGCGACGCCCTGCACCGGCCCCGAGGTCAGCAGCCGCACCAGTTCGGCGGTGCGCGGGTCCGTCAGGCGCGGCAGGTCGTGCTCCCGCACCGCAGCCAGCGTCGCCTTGTCGTTCGCCTGTGCCGCGGCCGACGCGAGGCGAAGCAGCAGCCGGCCCTGCGGCTCGTTCAGTTCGCCGGCTGGCGGCAGTTCCCGCGCCGCCACCTCACCCAAGGCTGCCGTGGCGGCAGGCCAGTCTTTTGCTGCCTCCAGCAGGTCGGCGCGTAGCGACAGCGCCGGCGGCGTCCCCAGGGCAGCCAGGGCGGCGCCCGAGCGCGCTGTCTGGCCAAGGGCGGCACAGGCCCGGGCGAATGTCAGCACGCGGGATTCCTGCAGCTCTGCCGGCAGATCGTCAGCCGCCGAGCCGCCGAGCGCCGCGAGCGCCGCCGCGGCATCGCCCTGCTCCAGGCGCATCGCCGCCACCCGGCCGCCAAACGCCGCGCGCACAGGTCCGGCTGGCGCCTGTGCCGCCAGCTTTTCCAGCAGCGGCACGGCCCGTCGCGGCAGGTCCAACGCCACCAGCCGGTCAACCAGCCGCGCAACCAGTTCCTGGCCGGCCGATCCCTCGGGAAACAGATCCGCGTTCTCTTCCGCAAGCGCCACCAGGTCGAGTGGCGGCAGCGGCTTCGCACCATCGCGAACCACCGCATCGGTGAAGATCGTCGCCATCTCCGTTCGCAGGGCGGCGCGCTGCTCCGGCCAGATCGTTTCGGTCTCGCGCAGCAACGCCAACGCCGGCCGGAACTCGCCGGCCTGAACGCGCAGCTCCGCCACCCGGCGGCGCAGCGCGAGTTCGCGGCCATCGCCGCGCCATGAGTAGATCAACCGATCCAATGCGTTGGCCGCCTGCGCCGGCGACAAGGCGCCCGAGGCAAGCCGCAACTCGACGGCTCGGCCAGCGGCGCGCGCCCGCACCAGGCGATCCGCATCCTGGGCCACATGATCGTAGGCCGCGAGCGCGGCCTCGGGTTCATTCCGTTCCAGCAGCATGGCGCGAGCAAGATCGAGCCTGCGGTCGTCGGGCCGTGCGTCCAGCAATGCCTGCGCCGCCACCTGTGCGCCACCGCGCGCCATCGTTTCGGCGGCAAGCGGCAACAGGCGATCGCGCAGCGCATCGGGATACGCCAGCAGCAACGGCAGGTTGGCGGCAAACACCGCCGCCGCCGCCG
Source organism: uncultured Alphaproteobacteria bacterium (assembly GCA_963819305.1). Lineage (GTDB taxonomy): Bacteria > Pseudomonadota > Alphaproteobacteria > Acetobacterales > Acetobacteraceae > CAVTKE01. The sequence continues at coordinate 836,092 of CAWFVP010000006.1, read as the reverse complement.
GCGACGTTTCGGCGTTGACCTCCTTCGCCATCGCCGTCCGGACCGCGCGCCACAGCGCGACCTCGTCGGTCCCGGAGAGTCGCGCATCGTCGATCCCGGCGGCCTCGGCCGGCCGCCCGGCCAGCAGGGCGGCGATGCCGGACAGCCCCGCGAGATCGGGATTGTTGACGCCGCGGCCATCGGCGGTCGCCGCCAGCGAAAGCACCGACTGCGCCTCGGGCGCCATGCCCATCGCGAGCATTGCCTGCGCTGCAATCAGCCGTTTGCCGGTGCGCGCCTGTGCCGGAGCGGCCGCCGCAATCCGTACCGCGGCGTTCTGGCGCAGGCGCAACGTCTCAGTCGCGGCCAGTGGGAAATCGAACCGTCGGGTCAGATACCCGGCATTGGCATCGAGGATTGCGTCCATCGATGGCGCGTCGAGCGCCAACCCGCGACCGCTACCGGCTTCGATGATGAAGCCCGACGGCAGCATCGCCGGCTTCGCCTCGACAGGTTTCGCGGCCGCCGGCTTTGCCGTTTCCGATTTCGCCTCACCTTCCGCCTTGCCCTCGGCAGGCGGCTTCGCCTCGGAGATCTGCTTGGGCTCGGCATCCGTCTTCGCCGCGATCCCAGAACTGGCCGCGGCGACCATCACGCGGACCACGACCGCGTCGGACACCGGTTCAACGGCAATGCCCTGCCAGGTCTGCAGCAACGCGAACTCCGGCGTCCGGCGCGCGACGGCGACCGCACGGCCGCCCTCCCGCAAGGTTCCGACCAGCAACACGCCGCCGGTTCCCGGATCGGGAATGGAAACAACCGAACCGGCGCCCGGCGTCGGCAACTGCAACGCGCCTTCGACCAGCAGGGGCGCGATGTCGCGGGCGGGACCCGGAGTGGCTTCCGGGACGACGGCAACGATCCAGCCGGCGGCGGTGCGCAAAAGCTGCAGCACATCTTCGCCGGGGAGCGGAATTTGCAGTGTCGTCGCCGCCGGAAGCATCTGCACGGTCGCCGACGCGAACACCGGGTCACCGCGCAAGGCCGCCATGTCGATCGGCCGGCGCCGGTCGAATACCACGATCGCCGCCGAACCGCGCCGGAACGCCGCTGCGCCGACACCCGGCTCGAACGGCAACGTGATGGCGCGCCCTACCCTACCAGGCGGCAACGGGGCGAGGCTGGCGGCGAGTTGCATCGGACCGGCGGAGACGCCGGCTGCTGCCACCGGTATCTCGATCACGGATGCCGCGGCGGGCGGCGGCGGCATCGGGCCAACCGCCTTGACAGGCTGCGGAAGTGCTGCCGGACCGCCGGCCACTGTGTCCTGAGCGGCGTCGTCAGGGTGCCGGTCGATAGGTTGCAACCCGACCGGCGCCGAACGGATGGCCAGTTGCGATGCCGGCGCCTTCCCGGATCTCGACGCCACGGGTTCGTTCTTTACCCGCGTGGGCTTCGTCGGACCCGGCGGAACGGATTCTGATCCAGCGGCCACCGGCGCAGCCGAAGCCGGTGCGACGAGGTTGGCGGGATCCCTGGGCTTTGCATCGGGATCGAGAAGGTCAAGCACCATCCGATTTCCCAGGCGAGATACCCGCATCCGGCTGCCGGGTAACAGCGCCAATTGCATCTGGACCTGCGCAGGGGCTGCCGTGATCGACCGCACATTGCGCGGCGGGCGTGCGCCGGTGGCCACGGTCGCCGGCGCATTGAAGCGCACCGTCACATCGGCGCCATCCTGCGTTGCCCGCGCCTCCAGCCCTGGCGGCAGATCGAGAACGATGCGGCCGAAGCCGGGATGCTCCCCGCTGCGCAACCCGACTTCCCCCGGCCCCTCGGCGCGCGCGGTTCCGGCGAAGGCGGCCAGTGCCAGGACCGCGAGCAGCCCTGCGCGCATCAGTCGAAGCTCGCCAGCAGCTTGTCGATCTCGGTCTGCGCCATCGCGTTGGCCGGCAGTTGCGGACCGTTCAGCAGCACCGTCTCGACAGGTGCTACCACCGGCATCGGTCCGAACGCCACGATCATGTCAGCGACCTTCATCTCGATGGTCTTCAGCGTGGCCACCACCTTGGTGATCCGCTGGCCGGTGATGTCCTGGAAGCTGCATGCCTCGTAGATCCGCGCGTGCTGTCCTGAAGCTGCGCCGCGGCCGGGCCGGATTGCTCGTCGGCCAGCCGGTCCAGGGTCTCGCAGACTTCGAGAATTTATCGGTCGCGGCCGCGGTATGGGCAACGATCGCATCCAGTTCATCGGTCGCCGACGGGATGTGGCTGGCGGTGATGTCATCGACCTTCAGCGCCGCGATCTCCGCCTTGGCGGTTTCGATCGTGCGGCCGAGGGCATAGACCTTCGTTGCAGCAGGCATGCGCGTTCTCCGCCGTGAGCTTTGCCATGTCGTCATCCATGTCCCAAGCACCTTCTCGATCTTTTCCCGCAGCGTCTCGGCGTTGAAGGGCTTGACGATGTAGTTGGAAACGCCGGCCTGCTTGGCGGCGACCACGTTCTCGACCTTGCTCTCGGCGGTGATCATGATGAACGGCATGGCTTTCAGCCGCGTGTCGGCGCGCACCTCCTGCAGCAACTGCAGCCCGGTCATCGGCGCCATGTTCCAGTCGCTGATGACCAGCCCGAAATTGCCGCCGCGCAGCTTGGCCAGCGCCTCGCCGCCATCCGACGCCTCATCGACGTTGTTGAACTCGATCTGCTTCAGCAGGTTGCGGATGATCCGAAGCATCGTCTTGTAGTCGTCGACGATCAGAACGTTCATTGCCTTGTCGATACTCATCTAGTCACCTTCTCCCGGTTTTGCCGTCAGTGGCGTTCGATTTCAGCCGCCGGCGCGTGGCGCGGCGTTGGCGCGGGCGCGCAGTTGCGCCAGCTGTGCCGGTGACCTGGCGGGCGCGATCCGGCTGCATGGCCGCAAGCACCGCCGCCGCCTTCGTCTCCTTCATGCGATCCACCACCTGCAGCAGCACCGGCATCTCCAGATCATTGAAGATCGCCGCCGCATCGCGCGGCTTCATCGCCTCGTAAAGCTTGACCAAGCCTGCCCAGTTGGCCTCGTCGCGTGCCGCGCGGCCTTTCTCCAGCGCCTCAAGCCGCACCTGCAGCGCGGTCAGTTCATCGACCCGCCCGGCAAGGCGTTTCTCCGCGGCGGCCAGCACCGCTTCGCGCGACGCCAACGCCGCATCGCGCGCATCCAGCTCGGTCCGGCGCTGGCGCAGGTCCAGCAGCAGCGCGCGCTCGCTGTCGCTGATGGAGTCCGGCAGCGCGATCGGTGGTGGGCCTCGCCTCGGTCTTGTCGGCGCCCGGTTTCACTTCTGAGCCCGGCTTTGCCTCATTGGCCTTTGCCTCGGTCCTGGCTTTTCGCGCTCGGCCGCTGCCTTGCCCTCGGCCGAAGCAGGCGGCGCCGCGTGCCCGGCGGCCGCCGATTTCTCGGCGCTGCCGGCTGCGGCTCGGGCACCGCGGCGCGAACCAGGTCGATCGACTTCACCATCAGCAGCACCGCCATGACCGCGATGGTGATCGGCAACACCCGAGAGGACGGCACGCGCATGTCAGCGGGCCATCCGCAGGGCCTTGAGCAGATCGCGCTCCGCCTGGCTGCGGACCCGTCCGATGTCGGGTGGAGGCAGCCCCACAAGCGCCTCTTGCTCCGCCTCGACCTCGTCCGCCGCGTTCGACGGCGCGGCCGCCGGCGGGCGGCCACCGCGAACCAGCTGTTCCAGGCGATCGGCCAATCGTTCGCCACGATCGCTGAGAAACTGCAGGTCCTCCTTCAATGCCCGCCGCGGCTTCGGTCTGCCGCGCGATCTGCCGCCCCGCCCCGTCGGCCGCTTCGCGCAAGCCGATCGATCCCCTGTTCCGCGGCACGCGTGCTGCTGTTGAAACCGGTCGACCAAATCTTCCAGGCCGCGCGGTCGCGGCGCAGCACGCCGAGCGCCCGCTCCAGGCGCAGTGCATGGAACAGGGTGACGGCCAGCAATACGATCAGCGCGATTTCGAGCAGGTATTCCATCAGGTCCACTCCGGCAGCCCCGTCTGCAGCGTTGCTGACAGGGATTCGTGAGGAAGAAGTTTCCAGCCGCCCGCTGAGGCGGGCGGGCATCCGGCGTGCAGCAGCAGCGCGCGGTCATCGTTCGTTTGCCAGCAGCCGCGGCACTTCGCGCTCGATCCGCACCGCCACCCGGTTCTTGCGGCGGCCGACCCTGCCCTCGAACAGCGTGGTGGCGCCGCAGCGCAGCTGCACCGTCGCACCGGGCGCCGCATTGAGCACGATCCGGCTGCCGACCCGCAGCGCCATCACGTCCGACAGCCGCATCGCCTGCTCGTCCAGCACCACGTCGAGCTCGATGTCGGTGTTCCACAGCTCCTCGGCCAGATGGGTCTCCCAGATCGAATCGCGGCCGAACTTCTCGCCCATGAATTGCTGCAGCAGCAGTTCGCGCACCGGCTCCAGCGTCGCATACGGCAGCAGCAGTTCCAGCCGGCCGCCGCGGTCCTCCATGTCGACGCGCAGCCGCGCCAGCACCGCCGCGTTGGAAAGCCGGCTGATGGTGGCGAATCGCGGGTTCACCTCCAGCCGTTCGAACCGGAACGTCACCGGGCAGAGCGGGTCGAAGCTGGCCGACAAGATCGGCCAGCACGACCTGGATCAGCCGCTCGACCAGGGTGCGCTCGATGGTGGTGTAGGGCCGGCCCTCGATGCGCATGGCGGCCGTGCCGCGGCGGCCGCCGAGCAGCACGTCGACGATCGAATAGATCATCGCGCTGTCGACCACCATCAGGCCGTAATTGTCCCACTCCTCCGCCTTGAACACCGCCAGCATCGCCGGCAGCGGAATCGAATTCAGGTAATCGCCGAAGCGCAGCGACAGGATGTTGTCGATGCCGACTTCGACGTTGTCGCTGGTGAAGTTGCGCAACGAGGTCGACATGATGCGGACCAGCCGGTCGAACACGATCTCCAGCATCGGCAGGCGCTCGTAGGACACCAGCCCGGAGCTGATGATGCGCTGCATGCCGGTGCGGCTTTCGCCACCGGCGGGGCCATCGCCGAACCCCAGCAGGCTGTCGATCTCCGCCTGGTTGAGCACCCGTGCGGGCTGCCCGTCCGCCCCTTCCGTGGCCTCCGCCGCATCCATGGCCTGGGCTGCGTCGGCAGCCGCCGGCTCCTCCGCGTCGGTCTCGGCGCCCCACGCGGCCGCAAGGTCCTCGTCCGACTGGCCGGCGGCGGGATCCGGCTCGCTTCCGCTCACTGGATCAGCATTTCGGTGAACAGCACATCCTGCACGCGCAGCGGTGCGAGCGCGATGTTCGCGCGGCCGGTCAGTTCCTCGCGCAACCGATAGCTGCCGGCCGAGCCGCGCAACTCTTCCGGGCGCATCTCCCGCAGGTAGGTCTGAAACAGATCGAGCAGCCGCGGCATGGTCGCCTTCACCCCGGCTTCGTCCTCGGCCTTCACCAACTCCAGCTTCACCAGCAGCTTGACGTACATCGGCTTGCGCGCCCCGGTGTTCAGGTTGGCGACGATCTCCGGGACATCGATGAAGACCGGCCCCTTCGACTTCGCCTCGCCTTCACCCTTCTTGCCCTCGGCGCCATGCGCCTTGCCTTCGCCATGACCCTCGCCATGCTTGCCCTCGCCATGCTTTCCCTCGCCGGCCTTCTCCTCCTCGCCGTGGCCGCCCGCATGCCCCATGCCCAGCAAGGGCGGCAGGATGCCGGTGAACCAAAGGCCCGCGACCACCGCCAGCACCAACAGCACCGGCGCGGCGATCAGCAGCAACTTGCGCTTGCCGCCCTTCGCGGCCGGCGGGTCCGCCGCAACATCGGTCGCATCTGCCGTCGCTGAACTCATTCCGGCCCCTGCCATCACACCCGGGCATGTTGGCCCGAAGCGATTAACGAAGCCTTGCGCGACGCGACTTCGGCCATGCTGGATACAATTCCTGCCGGGTGGCCCGTCTCCCGCCGGGCAGCACCTGCCGGGCGCCCGTTCTCCCTCCCACATTCCGAGCAAAACCGCCGCTCCGGCGCTGGCACGCGGGTTGCGGAAGCGATGGAAACCGATCACCGCAACCGTCGAAAGATACCCGCTCGAATGGACACCGTCAGCACGATCGCCCTGTCGCGCATGGTCGGCCAGCAACGCGCCCTCGATGTCACCGCCGGCAACATCGCCAACAGCGCCACCACCGGATTTCACGGCGAGCGGATGATCTTCAGCGACTGGCTGCTGAAGCAGAAAGGCGGCGCGCAGCCGCCCGGCACCGGCGTCATCGCCTACACCCAGGACCGCGCCACCTACCGCGACACCCGCCCGGGCTCGCTGTCGCACACCGGCAACCCGCTCGACCTGGCGCTCGGAACCAGCGGCTTCTTCACCGTCCAGACGCCCGCCGGCCCCCGGCTGACCCGCGCCGGGCATTTCGAGCTGTCTGCCGCCGGCGGCATCGTCGACGGCGACGGCAACTCATTGCTGGATTCCACCGGCCGCCCGATGCAGGTCGGCACCACCGATGGCGCCCTGACCGTCACCGGCGACGGCACCATCAGCAGCCAGAACGGACGCATCGGGCGCATCGGCGTGGTGCTGCCCGACGACCCGCAGAAGCTGCAGCCGGAGGGCAACAAGCTGTTCAACGCCAATGTCCCGACCAAGCCGGTCGCCGCCCCGAAGATCACCCAGGGCGCCGTCGAGGAGAGCAACGTGCAGCCGACCATGGAGCTGAACCGCATGATGAACGAGCTGCGCGAGTTCCAGTTCACCAGCCAATTCCTGCAGGCCGAGGCCGATCGCCAGCAGGGTGCGATCGACAAGATAATCCAGAAACGAGTTTAGGAGCCGCCGATGCGATCGCTCGATATTGCCGGCACCGGGATGCAGGCGCAGCAGACCAACGTCGAAGTCATCTCCAACAACATCGCCAACATGACCACGACCGGCTTCAAACGCCGCCGGGCCGAATTCCAGGACCTGATCTACCAGGACCTCCGCCGCGTCGGCGCCAATTCATCGGACACCGGAACGATCGTGCCGGCCGGCGCGCAGGTCGGGCTGGGGGTCAAGACCGCAGCAATCTATCGCATCAGCGAACAGGGCAATCTGCAGCAGACCAGCAACAGCCTCGATCTTGCGGTGCGCGGCAACGGCTTCTTCCAGATCACCCTCCCCTCCGGCGACACCGCCTACACGCGCGACGGCACCTTCTCCCTGTCCCCGGACGGCCAGATCGTCACCGCGGACGGCTACGTGGTTCAACCCGGCATCACCATTCCGTCCAACGCCACCAACGTCACCATCAACGCCGCCGGCCAGGTGCAGGTGATGCTCAGCGGACAGACCGCGCCGACCACCGCCGGACAGATCCAGGTCGCGGTGTTTCCCAACGAGGCGGGCCTCGACGCGCAGGGCGACAATCTGTTTCTACAGAGCGCCGCCAGCGGCAACCCGGTCACCGGCACGCCGGCCTCACCCGGCTTCGGCTCGGTCCTGCAGGGCTTCGTCGAAAGTTCGAACGTCAACGTGGTCAGCGAGATCACCAACCTGATCACCGCCCAGCGCGCCTACGAAATGAACAGCCGGGTCATCACCACCAGCGACCAGATGCTGTCCACCCTGACCAATCTTCGATGAGGTCCGCGATGCGCCATTTCCATGCAATGCTTGCCACGGCTGCCATCTTGTCGATCCCCCTGTTGCCGGCGATCGGCGCGACCCTGCGGCCGGTGGCGACGGTGGACGGCAACACGGTGCATCTGTCGGACCTGTTCGACGGCATCGGCGACGACGCCGCGCGTACCCTGGGCCCGGCGCCGTCCCCCGGCGGCCGTATCGTCATCGAAGCGCCGCAACTCGCCGCGATCGCGCGGCAGTTCGCCGTCGCCTGGCGGCCCGGCTCGGGCTCCGAACGGGTGGTGCTGGACCGCCCCGGCCGGATGCTGCCGCGCGAGCAGGTCCTGACGGCGCTGCGCCAGGCCTTGGCGAGCGTCGGTTCACCGGAAGGCGAGATCGAGATTCCCGGCTTCGTCACCCCCCTGGTGGCACTCGGCAAACAGCCGCAGGTGACCTTCGAACAGATCGACTACGATGCCGCCAGCGGCCGTTTCACCGGCGTCCTTGCAGTAACCGGCGACGGTACGGCGATGCAGAGGATGCGCGTCTCCGGCACGCTGCAGGAAATGCTGGAGCTTCCGGTGCTGACTCGCCGCATGCCGGCGGGCGGCATCATCCAGCCGGGCGACGTCCAGGTCGCCCGCATCCGCGCCGGCCTGGCGCGTGGGGAAGTGGCGCGGACAACCGGCCAGGCGATCGGGCTTTCGGTGCGCCACATGACCATGGCAGGCCAACCGCTGCTGCTGTCGGAGCTCGGCAAACCGCCGGCGATCCAGAAGGGCGCACGAGTGCGGATGCTGCTGCAGTCCCCGGGTCTCGACCTCGTGGCACAGGGGCAGGCCCTGCAATCCGGCGCACTCGGCGATCGCATCCAGGTGTTGAACCCCAGTTCCCATGCCGTGGTCGAGGCGGACGTCACCGGCGCCGATCAGGTGCGGGTCGCTGTCGGCAGCGGTTCCGGAGCCTTAGCCTCGATCGGTGCCCCGGCACGGCTCCAGCCGTGAATACCATCTTTGCCGTCCTGGCCATCCCAGCATTCCTCGGCGGCTGCGGCAGCCTGTCGCGTCTTTCGGAGATCGGCCGCCCACCGGCCATGACGCCCAGCAGCGACCCGACCCGGGAGCCCGATTATCGCCCAATGACGATGCCGATGCCGGCAGCCCAGACGGTGCAGCCGCAGGTCAACGCGCTGTGGCGCAACGGCAGCCGCGCCTTCTTCAAGGACCAGCGCGCGGCCCAGGTCGGCGACATCGTCACCGTGCTGGTGAACACCACTGACACGGCCGACCTCAAGAACAACACCAATGTCAGCCGCACCGCCGCGGAGGGCATGGGCGTGCCGAACCTGTTCGGGCTGGAGACCCTGCTGCCGAAGTTTCTCGCCGGCGCCGTCGCCAGCAGCCTGGTGACCGCCAGCAGCACGCACTCCACCGCCGGGACCGCCGAAGTGAAGCGCAACGAGGCAGTGACGGTGCGCCTCGCCGGCGTGGTCACCCAGGTACTTCCGAACGGCAACCTCGTGGTTTCGGCGCGGCAGGAGATGCGGGTGAACGGCGAGTTGCGCGAACTGACCGTCTCCGGCGTGATCCGGCCGCAGGACATCGCCAGCGACAACACCGTGCAGCACGACCGCATGGCCGAGGCGCGCATCGCCTATGGGGGCCGCGGCACCGCGACCGATGTGCAGTCGGCGCGCTGGGGCCAGCAATTCATGGATATCCTGCTGCCGTTCTGATCGGCCATGGTTGATCGGGCCATGGTTGCCGGAATTTCCCCGCCGGCTTAGTTTTGCGGGCGAGCAACCAGGGGAAACGCCATGTCCGAAGCCTTCATCTGCGACTTCGCGCGCACCCCGATCGGTCGCTATGCCGGCGTGTTGAAGGACGTCCGCACCGATGACCTCGCCGCCCACCCGCTGCGGGTGCTGCGCGAACGCAACCCCGGCGTCGACTGGGCGGCCCTCGATGATTGCTACCTCGGCTGCGCCAACCAGGCCGGCGAAGACAACCGCAATGTCGCCCGCATGGCGACCCTGCTGGCGGGCTTTCCGGTGGAGGTGCCCGGCGGCACGGTGAACCGGCTGTGCGGCTCCGGCCTCGATGCCGTGGGCACCGCGGCGCGGGCGATCCGCGCCGGCGAGGCCGACCTGATGCTGGCCGGCGGCGTGGAGAGCATGACCCGCGCGCCGTTCGTCATGGGCAAGGCCAACGAGGCCTTCAGCCGCACCGCGGAGGTCTATGACACCACCATCGGCTGGCGCTTCGTGAATGGCCTGATGAAGACGAAATACGGCACCGACAGCATGCCGGAGACCGGCGAGAACGTGGCCGAGGCCTACCAGGTCTCACGCGAAGACCAGGACAAGTTCGCTTTCCGCAGCCAGCAGAAATGCAAGGCGGCCCAGGAAGCCGGCTTCTTCAAGCGTGAGATCGCGCCGCTCACATTGAAGACCCGCAAGGGCGAGATCGTCATCGACACCGACGAGCATCCGCGCGGCGACACCACCATGGAGATGCTGGCCAAGCTGCGCACGCCGTTCCGCACGCCCGGCACTGTCACCGCGGGCAATGCCTCTGGCGTGAACGACGGCGCTGCCGGCTTGATCCTGGCCAGCGAGGAAGGCGCCCGCAAGCACGGCCTGACGCCCCGCGCCCGGGTGCTCGCCATGGCGACCGCCGGCGTGGAGCCGCGGGTCATGGGCATCGGCCCGGCGCCCGCGGTGCAGAAGTTACTGGCGCGCACCGGGCTCACGATCGGCGACATCGACGTGATCGAACTGAACGAGGCGTTTGCCAGCCAGGGCCTGGCGGTGATGCGCCAGCTCGGACTGCCCGACGACGCCGAGCACGTGAACCCGCATGGTGGCGCGATCGCGCTCGGTCATCCCCTCGGCATGTCGGGAGCCCGGCTGGCGATGACGGCGGTGAGTGCGCTCGAAACACGTGGCGGCAAGCGCGCCATCGTCACCATGTGCATCGGCGTCGGCCAGGGGATCGCCGCGCTGATAGAACTTGTCTAGAGAATTTCGCCTCGTGCCGGCGGCATTCCCGACGTCATCTCAGGGCGGATCCCAATCCGGGCTGGCGGGTGTCTCGTACCAAGCGCTCGAAACAACCTGAGGCACGACTTCTTCCGCGCAGGTAAAATCGATTGTCCCGGTTGAATTTTCGCACCCCGCGTTGGCACGCCAAGTTTCACTCTTGCTGAGACAGCCGTTGAGTTTGTTATCGGCGTTGAGCCAGGCCGTGTAGTGCATCAAGACAATCATCTTCTGGGAATCTACCGACATCGACGACGTCGGACCGGTCCATGACACAAGCTTGCCTACTTGTATTACCGGAGACATGGCCATGCGGCCGCCCTCGAGAAACTTGACCCAGGGCGTACCATCGGGCTTGCGGAAGAAAACCAAAGTCGACCCATAGTAACGAATGCCGTAGATCGGGTGGTTTGTTACGCCATTGGTCACGATTGTCCCGGTGCACGTCTTCTGCAGCATTTTCTCGAGTACCGGCGACTTGACCGGGTCGTTCGATATGGTGAACGCGCCTCTTGACGACACGGGCGTGTAATCGGCCGGCACCGGCTGATCGTGCCGGTGGACCAGGACGTAGTGGAGCGAAATGTCCAGCGAAGTCTCCGGCACGCCATCCGGAAACGCCCGTACGAACCCTCCGATAAACGCCTTGAGCGCCGCCGCGTCGAGCGCTTGCGAACCTGAGCTGCCTGCCACCCGGACCGACGAAATTCGACCGTCACGGAGGATGTCCAGGCGGACGCCGACAGTGCCGCCCTCATCGTTCTGCGAAGCGTGCCTGGGATAGTAGCCGTGCACGTCCCACCACGCCTGAAGTTGCCGCATCAGGTCGCGCCGGCTTCCGTCCGCCGGCACCTCGGGGTTCGTTATGCTGAAATCCTGGGACCATGCGGGCGCATGGCCTGCGGTCGCCGGCATCAGAACAAAAGCCGCGCCGAGGGCGGCTGAAGCGATCAACATCCGCATCGAAATACTCCGGTCTGATGGACCGATAGACTGTGCCGCTGAAGCGATGAGAAACGCGGAGGAGTTGGCCGGTTCTGCAATCCTGTCCGGAGGATTCCCCACGATCGACACTCTGCCTACGAAAACACGCTGCTGTAAATCGTTGCGTCAAGCCGATATCTGGATTGTTGCAACCCGATGGGACCAAGGTCCGGGCCGGCTGGGATCAACCGCCGCCACCTGATGGGCGGTAGTGCAGCGTCACCACGACATCGGCCGGCTGCGCAGGCGTGCCTGGTGGGAACGGCGGCAGATGAGCGCCGCGAAATACTGCCAGCGCCGCCGTATCGAGCACGCTCGATCCCGAGCCTTGCACCACGTCGACCGACATGACCTCGCCGCCGGCCGCGATCAGGATGCGGACCTTTACGTTGCCGCCTTCATCGGTCTGCGATGCCTCCTTTGGATAAAAGGAGTGCTGGTCCCACCATTGCTTCAGCTTGCCCATCCAGGCGGCGCCATTGTTGGCACCGCTCGCGCGGCTGGAGGCGTTCTGCCCCTCTGCCGCCTGCGCAGGCGGTCCTGCCGGCTTGCCGGGAGCGCGGGCTGCCGCAGGCCGCACGGCAGCCCGCTGGGGCGGCGCCGGCGCCGGCTTCGGCGCCGGCTTCGGTGCGGGCGGCGGCGGCGGCGGCGTCTGAGCGACCGGCTGGGGTGGCGGCGGGACAGGCGGTGGTGGAGGCGGCGGCGTAGGCGGCGGCGGCGTGGGCGGCGGTGCCTCTGCCTCCTTAACCGGGGGCGGCGGCACATCCGCCGCGGGTTCGGGCGCGGGCGCGGGCGGCGGTGTCTCGGCCTGCTGCACCGGCGGCGGCACATCCGGCGCGGGTGGGGGCGGCGGCGGCGGTATCTCGGCCTGTTGCACGGGTGGCGGCGGCACGTCGGGTGGCGGCGGCGGCGGCAATGTCTCGGCCTGCTGAACCGGGGGCGGAGGCACCTCGGGCGCGGGCGGCGGCGGCGTCTCGGCCTGCTGGACGGGCGGCGGCGGCACGTCGGGCGCGGCTGCTGGTGTTGGTGTCGGCGCCGGTGTCTCGGCTATCTCGACAGGTGCGGCCGGACCAATCGGCACGGCGGTTTCCTGCGCCGGGGCGGGCGGCTCCGGCGCCGCTTCTGCCGCGCCGTCCCCCGCAATGAGATCCACCGAAGCCTGCTCCGATGCAGCTATTGGCGTCTGCATCGACGGCATCATCAGCAACGACAGAAACAACGTCAGGTGCAGCGCCAATGAAAGCGCGAAAGACCAGCCCGGCGCCTCGTGCCGTCGCGTGTGCTTCGCCAGCCGCTGACGGCTGTCTAGCATTCACCGAACCGAACTGAGTGGCGTGTCACCCTTTTGATCGCGAAATCCTCTGTCTTCGCTGTGTTCCGAAGGAGCTTCCCGCTCCAGGTGGCAGCCTAACCGCCGCCGCCACCGAAGAACAGGCGGCGCGGCGTTTCCCAGAACAGCTTGCGACGATCTGCGGGATCTGGAAACAGCCGTGTTGCCAATGTCAGCAGCGGGCCATAATCGACCCGATCGGGCGACCGCAGGAACGGCCAATCGGACCCCCACATGCAGCGGTCCAGCCCGAACGCGTCGACGAGCGCCCGGATGAACGGCCAGGCATCGGCAAACGGATGCGCCTGCCGCGAGAACTTGCCGTAGCCGGACAACTTGATGCTCGCCCGGCCGCTGCTGCCGAGCGCGAGCAGCGCCCGGAAGGCAGGCTGTTCCAGCCCCGCCTCGATTGTCGGCCGGCCGCAATGGTCGATCAGCAGCCGCACCGGCGACCGCTCGACCATCGGCAGCAAATCCAGCAACTGCGTCTCGTGAACCTGAATTTGCAGGAACATGTCGAGTTCGACGAGTTTCGCCAGGAGAGCCTCGGCGCCGAGATAATGCGGTACCCCGTGGAACGGCACGTTGAAGGCAATTCCAAGCACCCCCGCGGCCCGCAACGACGCCAGTTCGTCCATTCCGATTTCGTTCCGCACGACGGCAATTCCTTTGAACCGCCCGCCGCTGGCCGCGATCGCCGCCAGCATGCAACGGTTGTCCTCGCCGTAGCCGGAGTTGGGCTGCGTCAGCAGCGCGTTGCGAACCCCGTAGGCCGCAAACATGGCGTGCATCTGCGCGGCGGTGGCGATCTCCTGTCCCGCCGGCCGATAAGGCGTATCCGGCTGATAAGGAAACGCGCGCGGATCGAGCAGATGGCAGTGGCAATCGACCTTCGGCTCGTCGAAGACGGACATGTTCGACGCGGAGCTAGATCACCCGCTCCAGCAGCACGCCACGGCAATCCATTTCGAATTCGAGATCGATTACCGGCGGCCGGTTGTAATGCCACAGCACTCCGTTCCGCGCGGCACCGCGTTCGACGATTTCATCGGCCAGGAAGGGCATGATGTCGTGCACGGTGTAGACCTGCACCCCCGTCGTGTCCGCCCAGCCGAAGCGCAGCGCCTTCATGCGCTGCTCCATCACCTGCAGCACATGCTTCGCCTTCGCCCGCATGCCGGCGGGGCTGACATCCTGGTAGGCGACCGTCCGCTCGCGATAGGTCGCATTGCCCTCCTGCGACTCCCCGCTGCCGGCGATCACGAAGGACGGTGCGGCGCCGGGGTCCGGCAGGGCGTAGCTGAAGGCGTGGAACGACGGCTCGGGCGGCGGATCGATCGCCGGGCACACGTTGGAACGCGCGACCGGGTTGTCGCCCACTTCGAGCAGGCCCCATTTTTCCAGCACCGCTGCATAGGCTTTGTTGAATTCCAGAAATCCCTGATCAGTGAATTGCGCCGGTGAGCGGAGCTCGCAGGCGCAGAACGCCGTCAGCGGCCGCCCTGCTGCGCGCAGGATAGCAGCGATTCGTGCGAACCCCGCGGCCAACGGAATGGGCTCGGCGAAGCGAACCCGCTCGATACGATAGCCCGAGAGCGCCGCGACACCGGCGGAATACTGGAACACGCCTTTGATGAAGCGGTATCCACCGGCCGGAAAGTCGATGATCTCGGGCAAGACCGTTCAATCCGCGGCCGCGGGCTCGGCGTGGCCGAGAGCCGTGATGCCCATTTCCTGCATCGTTTCAGAAACTGCGTCCATCGCTTCGGCCATGTCGCTCTCGTTGACGTTCCCCATGCATCCTATGCGGAAGGTGTCGGCGAGCGCCAGCCGTCCTGGGAAAATGATGAAGCCGCGCCGCTTCATGCCCTGGAACAGCTTTTCGAAGCTGAAATTCGCTTGGTTCGGGTTGTGGAACGTGGCCACGATCGGCGAAGCGAAATGATCGGGGACAACGGTGGTAAAGCCCATCTGCCGCATGCCGTCGACCAGGCGCCGCCAGTTGGCGCTGTAGCGGGCGAGCCGCGCCGGCGTCCCACCCTCCGCCTCATGCTCGCGGCAGGCCTGGGCGAACGCCGCAAGCACCTGCGTGGGCGGGGTGAAGCGGAAGGATGCGGTGCGGTCCATGTGCTGGTTCTGGTCCCAGATATCCAGCACCAGCGTCCGGCAATTGCCCTTGGCGTTCTCCAGTGCCGTCTTCTGCACCACGGACCAGCCGATCCCCGGCACGCCCTGCATGCACTTGTTCGATGATACGGTCACGGCCTGGAACCCGAGTTTTTTGGCGTCCAGCGGAATCGCCCCGAAGCTTGCCACCGCGTCGATCAGCAGCCCCTTGGCATGTCGCCGGCAGATCTCCGCAATTTCGTCCAACGGATTCAGCACCCCGGTGCTGGTCTCGCAATGCACGACCATCACATGGGTGATCGCCGGGTCGGCCAGCAGGGCTGCCTCGAACTGCGCGCCGGTGGCTGGGGTAAAGGGCGGTGTCCTGATGGTCGCATGCGGCACCCCGGTATGGGCGCAGATCTCGATCAGCCGATCGCCATAGACGCCATTGGTATGGATCAGCAACTTTCCACCCGGCGGCACCAGCGTGGCGATCACTGCCTCGTTGGCGTAGGTGGCGCTGCCGGGCAGCGGGATCGCCGTGTAGGCGCCCTTGCCGTTGACCAGGCCCACCATGTAGTCGCGCGCCAGGTTGAGATCCGCGTGGAATTCGTCGCCGCCGGAGGCACGATCCTTCAGCATCACCTCCTTCGTGGATCGCGACACGCTGACCGGTCCGGGGGTCAGCAACAGCGGGTCGGAGGCATCGCGTGCCATCGTTGTTCTCCTTCTTGATGCCCGACCTTACAGACCATGTGCCGCCCGATCCAAGGGCAATAGTCCGCCCCACGCCCCGCGGGAGGGCCGTCTGGTGCAACAATGAGCGGGGCCTGCACAGGTTTTCATCGTTTGCCCCAGTCCGGGCTGCGCGCCGCCCGGCAGGCTTCATTCGCGCTTGACTTGATCGGCGCCCCCACCGCTACCCTCCGCTGCACCTCAGCCATAGGAAGCAGATGCGATGAAGCGTATTCCCGCCGGATTGCTGGCCGCCACAGCCGCCGCCGCTTTGTCGGTCACGGGCATCGCCGCCCAGGCCGCGCCGACGCGCGGTGGCACCCTGGTTTTCGCTCGGGCGCTGGACAGCCAGTACCTCGATCCTGTCCACACCGCCCAGAACGCCGATATCTGGATCTCGCTGAACCTGTACGACACGCTGCTGTTGCCCACGGCGGACGGCAAAAGCACGGTGCCGGGCATGGCGGCGAGCAACAAGATGTCGGACGACGGCAAGACGCTGACATTGACGCTGCGGCCGGGCCTGAAATATGCCGACGGCTCGCCGGTGCTCGTCAGCGACGTGAAATTCTCCCTCGACCGCGCACGCAGCAAGGCCGAGGGCGGCGAGTTCGCCTTCCTGCTGGCCTCGATCGCCTCGATCGACACCCAGGGCGAGGACACGGTGGTGCTGCATCTGGCGCACCCGGACCCGACCATCCTGCAGGCGCTCGCGACGTTCAACGCCGGCATCATGTCGGAGAAGCTGCTGATGGCGGCGCCGGGCGCCAACATGGCGGAGAAGTCCAAGGCCTTTGCCGAGCATCCGCTTGGCTCCGGCCCGTTCGTGATGACCAGTTGGAAGCGCAACAACGAGATGGTGCTGTCACGCAATCCGTACTACTGGAAGCAGGCGGCCGACGGCAAGCCGCTGCCGTGGCTCGACACCGTTCGGCTGGTGATCATTCCGGAAGACGCCACCCGCATCCTCAAGCTCAAGGCCGGCGAGGTCGATGCCGCCGAGTTCGTGCCGTACTCGCGCGTCACCGAACTGAAGGGCGACCCGAAGCTGAACATGGTGCTGTTTCCCGCGGCCCAGGTGAACTACTTCACCCTCAACATTCGCCCCACCCTCAAGGACGGCACCAAGAACCCACTGAGCGATGTGCGGGTGCGTCAGGCGCTGAACTACGCCACCGACAAGGAGGCGATGATCCAGGTGGTCTCCTACGGCGCCGGCACGCCGGAGCGGAGCTTCATGCCGATGTCCACGCCGCTTTCCTATGGGCCGGCGCCGCTTTACCCCTACGACCTCGACAAGGCGAAAAAGCTGCTGGCCGAGGCCGGTATGTCGGCCGGTTTCGAAGTGACCTGCCAGGCGCTCGCTGGCAGTGCCGACGACGCCGCCAAGCTGTCGGCGCTGCAGCAGATGTGGTCGCAGGTCGGCGTCAAGCTGAAGATCGAGCAATTGGAAGCGGCAACCCGGCTCGCCCGCTACAACGCCACCGATTTCCAGATGCGCACCTCGCTGTGGACCAACGACATCAACGACCCGAACGAGATCACCTCGATCCTCGCCTACTATCCCACCCGCCAATCCGCCCGCACCGGCTGGGACGACAAGCGGACCAACGAGTTGTTCGAAATGAGCCAGGAGGAACTGGACCCCGCCAAGCGCGCCGCCGAATACAAGGAGATCCAGGAGCGCTATGCCGCCGCGGCGCCGATCATCTTCTCGATGGAGGTGCCGTATCCAGTGGCGATGTTGAAGAAGGTAAAGGATTTCGTGCAGATCCCGCTCGGCAACAACATCTTCATCGACGCTTATATCGAGAAGTAGCGCCGCCGGGGATATCGGTCCGTGCATGTGCTTGCCATTATCGGCCGACGGTTGCTGCAGATCGCTGCAACCGTCGTGCTGGTGGCGCTGCTGATTTTCGTGCTGATGCATTTCCTGCCCGGCGATCCGGTGCTGATGCTGCTCGGCGATCGCGCCACCGACGACATGATCGCGCAGATGCGGCATGAGATGGGGCTGGATCAGTCGGTGCTGGTGCAGTTCTGGGAGTTCCTCTCGCACATGGCGACGTTCCGGCTTGGGGAACTCGATCACCATGCGGGTGCCCGTGGCGTCGCTGATCGCCGACCGGCTGCCGATCACCCTGTTGCTGACCGGCATGGCGGCAACGCTGGCGATCCTGATTGCAGCGCCACTCGCATTCATCGGCGCCCTGCGCCAGGGCGGCCTGGCGGACGTGGTGATCCGTGTCATCTCGCAGATCAGCCTGTCGATGCCGGTGTTCTATATCGGCCTTATCCTGCTGATCACCCTGGCCGCCGGATTGGGCTGGTTCCCGGTCGGCGGAATCGGCAACGGGTTTGTCGAAGATCTGTATTACCTGCTGTTGCCGGCGCTGACCTTGGCGTTGAGCCTGTCGGCGATCCTGCTGCGCAACCTGCGTGAATCGCTGATCGAGGTGCTGCACGCGGAATACGTCACCTTCGCCACGGCCAAGGGCTTGCCGCGCCGGCTGGTGCTGGGGCGGCATGTGTTGCGCAACGCCGGGATTTCCACCATTACGCTGCTTGGGCTGCATATCGGCTCGCTCGTCGGCGGCGCGGTCATCACCGAAACGGTGTTCGCCATTCCCGGCGTGGGGCGCCTGATGATCGACAGCATATTTTCGCGCGACTACGCCGTGGTGCAGGGCCTGACTATGGTGCTGGCGGTGCTGGTGTCGGTGGTGTTCCTGGCGGTCGACACGCTGCAGGCGTTGCTCGATCCCAGGGTTGCCGCCTGAACATGAGCGCTGTCGTGGACATGGCCGCGCCGGCCAGGCCGCGCTTCCGGGTGCAGGGAACCACCGTCGCCGGCGGCCTGATCCTGTTGCTGATGCTGCTATGCGCCGTCGCGCCGGACTGGATCGCGCCTTATGACCCCAACAAGTTCGACTATCGCGCGTTGCTGAAGCCGCCGACCATGGCGCATCCTTTCGGCACCGATAATTTCGGCCGCGACGTCCTGTCCCGCACCATCTGGGCGGCGCGTATCGACCTGCAGATCGCGGTGTTCTGCACGCTGTTTCCGGCGCTCTTCGGAACCCTCGCCGGCTGCGTCATCGGCTATGTCGGCGGCCCGCTGGACACCGTGTTCCGCCGCCTGGTGGACGTGGTGGTCACCATCCCGTTCCTGATCCTGGTGATCGCGATCATCGCGGTGCTCGGGCCGGGCCTGCTGAACATGTACATCGCCGTCAGTGCGGTGAACTGGATCATCTACGCCCGGCTCATGCGGGCCGAGATCATCGCCCAGAAGCGCCGCGACTATGCCGCCGCCGGCCGGGTGATGGGCTATGGCGCCACGCGCATCATCTTCCGCCATCTGCTGCCGAACGCCGTGTCACCGATCCTGGTCTATTGGATGACCGACATGGCACTGGCGATCCTGCTCGGCTCCAGCCTCGGCTATCTCGGCCTCGGCGCGCAGCCGCCGACTTCGGAATGGGGCGTGCTGATCGGGGATGCCAAGAACTTCATGACCACCGCCTGGTGGATGTCGATCTTTCCCGGCATCGCCATCGTGTTGGCCGGCACCGGCTTCAGCCTGTTCGGCGATGGGCTGTCCAGTTGGCTCCGGCGCCGATGATTTCCCCGTTGTTATCCGTCCGCGATCTCTCGGTTCGGATCGGCGCCGCGACGCCGGTGTCCGGCATCAGCTTCGATCTGGCGCGCGGGGAGATGCTGGGGCTGGTTGGCGAATCCGGCTCCGGCAAAAGTCTCACCATGCGCGCGATTCTGCGCCTGCTGCCCGACCACGCACAGGTCGGCGGCCATGTGTTGTGGGAGAATACCGACCTCGCGACGCTGCCCGATCCCGCCATGCGCGCGGTTCGTGGGCGGCAGATCGCGGTGATCTTCCAGGAACCCATGACGGCGCTGAACCCGATCCTGCCCGTGGGTTTGCAGATCACCGAATCGCTCGGGCAGCATCTGGCGCTTCGAGGCAGCGCTGCGCGTCGGCGGGCCGTCGAGTTGCTGGACCTCGTCGGCATCCCGGACGCAAGACGCCGGCTGGACAATTATCCGCACGAGTTCTCCGGCGGCATGCGCCAGCGCGCGATGATCGCCATTGCCCTCGCCGGCGAGCCGAAGCTGCTGCTTGCCGACGAACCGACCACCGCACTCGACGTCACCATCCAGGACCAGATCCTGAGACTGTTGCTGCGCCTGCGCGACGAACTGGCGATGAGCGTGATCCTGGTCACGCACGACCTCGGCATCGTGGCCGGAACCTGCGACCGCGTCGCCGTGCTGTACGCTGGGCGGATCATGGAAACCGGCCCGGTCTACGACGTGTTCCGCAGCCCGGCGCACGCCTACACGCTCGGCCTGATGCGTTCGGTGCCGGATGGCACGCACGCGCGCCAGCGGCTGCAGGCGATCCCCGGCACGCCTCCCGACCCGGCCATGATGCCGACCGGATGCCGCTTCTCTCCACGTTGCTTCCTTTCCATCCCTGGCTGCAACGAAGCCCCGCCTCCCCTTGCCGAGGTCGGCGAAGACCACGCCAGTGCCTGCATCCGCGCGGATGCAGTGCGCGACGAGATCACCGTCCGCGCATGAAGGCGGACAATCCCCTGCTGGTAGCCGATGACCTCGCGCGTGGCTTCGTCGTGCGGCGCGGCTTCGGCGGATTGCTGCGCGGTTCGCCGCCCCCGGTCGTGCGGGCGCTGAATGGCGTCAGCCTACGGATCGGCCGCGGCGAAACATTGGCGGTAGTCGGGGAATCGGGCTGCGGCAAATCCACCCTGGCTCGTGCGCTGGTCCGGTTGATCGACCTCGACGCGGGCCAGATCACTTTCGACGGCGATGACGTTCGCGACCTCTCGGGCGAGGCGCTGCGGCGCTACAACCGGCGCGTCCAGATGGTCTTTCAGGACCCTTACGGCTCACTCAACCCGCGTATGCAGATCGGTGAAATCCTTGCCGAGGCCCTGCGCGTTCACAAGCTGGCGCCGGAACCCGCAATCCCGGCGCGCGTGGTCGAATTGCTGGCGCTGGTCGGTCTGCCGGCGACGGCGGCGGGGCTGCTGCCGCATCAGTTCTCCGGCGGCCAGCGACAGCGCATTGCCATCGCCCGAGCCCTGTCGGTCGAGCCGGATCTGTTGATCGCGGACGAAATCGTCTCGGCGCTGGATGTGTCGGTCCAGGCACAGATCCTCAACCTGCTGTTGGATCTGCAGGATCGTCTCGGCTTGTCGATCCTGTTCGTGTCGCATGATCTGCGCGTGGTCCGGCATCTCGCGCACCGGGTGGCGGTGATGTATCTGGGCCAGATCGTCGAGATGGGTCCGGCGAATTCGGTGTTCGATGCGCCCATGCACCCGTACACCCGGGCGCTGCTGCGCGCCGCGCCGACCATGCAGCCGCCCCCGCCAGGAACGCCGCGCGGCACCGGCGTCGCGGCACTTTCCGGCGAGCTACCCAGCCCGCTGGCGATTCCGCCGGGATGCCCGTTCCATCCGCGCTGTCCCTCGGCAATGCCGCGCTGCTCCATCGAGGAACCGCGGGTGCACGTGGCCCCGAGCGGGCAGCGGGCGACCTGCCATTTGCTTGACTGAGGCAGGGTCTGCCACCCACTTCAGCCGGTAGCTCGCAAGCGCGCGAGCCTTTGCGTCGGCCGCCCGTCGATGAATGCCAGGCCGAGGCCGATCAGTGCCAGTCCGACGACGTGTCGCTGCAGCAGCGTCTCACCAAGCACCAGCACGCCCAGCAAGATGGCGACCGCCGGGATCAGGAACGTCACCAGCAGCAGATTGGTGGCACCCGCAACGGCCAGGATTCGGAAATACAGCACGTAGGCCAGCGCGGTCGAGAGCAGGCCCACCCCCAGCATCGCGCCCCAGGTCGAGAAACCTGGCATCGGCAGCGACCACGGCTGATCTACCAGCAGGGCAATCGGCAGCAGCATCGCCGTCGATGCGGTCACCTGCCCTGCCGCGGCCGTCAAGGGCTGCACGCCCAGGCGCTTGAACCGCCGCCCGAAGATGCCGGCGAAAGCGTAGGAGAGAGCCGCAACCAGACAAGCAAGCTGCGCTGCCGCTGAATCCCCAAGGCCTTCGAGTGCATCCGGGCCGATCATGACCGCGGCGCCTGCAAAGCCGGCCGCCACTCCCGCCATCTTGGCTGGCGTCAGCTTTTCGTCCGGCGTCAAAAAATGCGCGACCAGCACCGTGAACAACGGCGTGGTGGCGTTCAGGATCGACGCCAGTCCGCTGGCAATCCGGTGCTGCCCCCAGACGATCAATACGAAGGGCAGCACGTTGTTCAGCAGGCCCATGCCGAAAAACGCCGCCCAGATCCTGGGCTCGCGGGGCACGCGCAATCCGAACAGCCTTGACGCCACCAACAAGGCTGCCGATGCGATGGCGACCCGTAGCCAGACCAGGGTGAAAGACGGCAGTTCACGGACCGCCACGCCGTTGAAGAAGAACGAGCCGCCCCAGAGCACAGCGAGGGTGAACAGCAGCCCCCATTCCCGGCCGCCCATCACCGGCGACGAACTATTCGCGATTGCCACGATCCCGGTTTCCCCTTCAGGCGAAATCGCAGGCTAATCGGGCCGTCATCGTGCCGCCCTCCGGATCTTGCGCCGACATCCGAAGGTGCCGCGGATCAGGTCATTGCGGCCTCGTTGCGTGTGGCCGCAGCCAGCCCATGCTGGCGTCCGGCTCGGCATCGGTGGTCGGGAGGTAGGGTTTGATGTCCAGCAGGATCGTGCCGTCAAGGCAGTCGAGATATCGTACCGCTAAGCGGCCTGGTCCATCGAAGCCGTCGAACCGCACCACCGACATGCCGATCGGATTGGGCCGCCCCGGCGCGCGGGTCGCGAACACGCCGCGAGGCTGGTCGTCGAATGGTGGGGTGAAGACCAGAGGGCGGGGCTTGTCCCCGTCGCCAACCCAATAGAACAACAGCAAGTGGCTGAAGCCTTCAAGGCCCTGCAGGCCAGGGAGAAACTCATCGAATACCGTCGCATGACACAGCGGCGCAGGGTTCGGCTGGCGGCCGTTGCGTGGGCAATCGGCGATGCTGCGCCATGGTGTCGAGAGCGTGCCGATCGGGCGCAGCTTCATCGGCGGCGGTTAATCGAGCTTCGGCCGCTTATCCGCCCAGGGCAGCGCCTGTCTCGAACGCCGCCGAAGCCTGCAGCACGCCGAGATCGTCGAAGCGCCGGCCGACGATCTGCAACCCCACCGGCAAGCCTTCGGTCGTGAAGCCGCACGGCACGGTCGCGGCCGGGTTCCAGGACATGTTGAACGGGATAGGAGAATTCCGCCCAGCTCAACCAGTCCCACGGATGCTGCGGCCAGTGCTCGGGGATCAGCCGCTCGGCCGGAAACGCCGCCACCGAGACGGTCGGCGTGATCAGGAAATCCCAGTCCTCGAAGAAGCTCGTGGATTGCGCGCGACGTAGGCGTGCTTGCGCTCCCGCAGCGCCTGGTAGCCGGCCATCGTGATGTCGCTGCCGGACTCGATGCAGGCGACCAGCCCCGGGTCCATCTGCGCCTCCCATTCGCGGCAGATGCGCGCGGCCAGGCGGGTCATGTGCGCCGACCAGAAGCCGCGCCCGAGGTCCGGACCTTTCGGCCCCCAGGCCGGCGTCACCTCCTGATCGCGGCGCCCGTGGCGGCGGCGAACCGCTCGGCGGCGCGCGCGACCAGCGCCGGCAACCTCAGGATCCACGCGCGCGTGGCCGAGATCGGGGCTGAAGGCGATGCGCTTGCCGGCCGATGCCGTCCTGCAGCCTGCCGAGCATAATCGGCGGGCCAGGCCTCAAGCGTGGTGTGGTCGAGATGATGCGGCCCGGACATCACCGCCATCATCACCGCGCCGTCGGCGACGGTGCGCGTCATCGGCCCGATATGCGAGGTGATAGTCGCCGGTCGTTGACCGGGTGATAAGGCACGCGCCCGAAGCTCGGCTTCATGCCCGAAGATGCCGCAGAAATGCGCCGGCATCCGGACCGACCCAGCGCCGTCGCTGCCCTGGTGCAGCGGCCCGTAGCCCGCCGCCGCAGGCAGCCCCGGCGCCCGCTGACGACGCGCCGGCGTTGTAGCCGTGCTTCCACGGATTATGGGTGATCCCGGTCAGCGGCGACTGGCTGACACCGGTCCAGCCGAACTCGGACGTGGTGGTCTTGCCCAGCATGATCGCCCCGGCCGCGCGGAGCCGCTCGACGATAGGCGTGTCGATCGCCGGCTGGTTGCCGGCGCATGATCTTGCGAGCCGGACTCGCGTCGGCATGCCCTCGATCCAGAGCAGGTCCTTGATCGTCACCGGCACGCCGTGCAGCGGCCCGATCGGACCGTCCGCGCATCACCGCCGCTTCCGACGCGCGCGCCGCCTCCATCGCCTGTCGGCGGCGAGGTAGGCGAAGGCGTTGACGCGCGGCTCCAGCCGCTCGATCCGCGCGAGCAGGGTCTTCACCACCTCGACCGGCGAGATCTTCTTCGCACGGATCATCGGCGCCAGTTCGCGTCGCCGGCAGGAAGCCGAGGTCCTCGTCGGTCACGCCGCTGCTCCCGTCAGGCCGGAAGCTCGTCTTCGGCCCGCAGCATCCGAAGCGATTCGCGGTACGCGGCGACCGTCTCTGCCACGTCGTCGGCGGTATGGGTGACCGAGGTGAAACCCGCCGATGCGCGGTTGATGTCCACGCCGTTGGCAAGCAGCGCGAGCCGCATCCGGTTCGACAGCTGCGCCGGCGCCGATTTCAGCTCTTCCAGGCTGCAGGTGAACGGATCGAAATTCATCGGGTCGATGTCGCGTCCCTTCGGGTTCATGAACAGTGTGAAAGCCGGAGGAGGTGCCGTAGACCGCCCAGGTGCACCCTTTCCTCCGCCAGCACCTCGTTCAGGCCCGCACGCAGCGAGGCCGCGGTGGCGGCCGCCTTGTCGCTGGCGTCGGTCTCGGCGATCATGCGTCAGGCAGGCAATGCCGGCGGCCGCTGAGACCGGGTTGGCGTTGAACGTCCCGGGATGGCCGATCTTCTCCCGCCCTGCGGCGGTCGAGCGCGGCGAAATCCAGCAGGTCCAGGATGTCGCGCCGGCCGACCACTGCCGCCCCCGGCATGCCGCCGGCGACGATCTTGGCGAAGCTGGACAGGTCCGGGCCGAATGCCCGAACGCCTCCTGCGCGCCGCCCGGGTGGACGCGGAAGCCGGTGACCACCTCGTCGAAGATCAGCAGCGCGCCGTGCGTCCTCGGTCACCCGCCGCAAGCCATGCAGGAACTCGGCGCGCAATCGGCACCTGGCCGAACGACGACCCGGTCGGCTCCAGGATGACCGCCGCGATGTCGTGATCGGCCAGCGCCGCCTCGACGGCGGCGAGGTCGCCGGGCGGCAACAGGATGGATTTCTCGGCCACGCCCGGCAGCACGCCGGGCGTCGGCGAGCCGTCGAAATGGTTGGAGTAGCCGCTGGTCATGTGGTCGTGCCAGCCGTGGAAATGGCCCTTGAAGCGCAGCAACGTTTCCCGCCCGGTGAAGGCGCGCGCCAGCCGCACCGCCATCAGCGTCGCCTCGGTGCCCGACGAGGTGAAGCGCACCCGCTCGGCCGATGGCACCAGGCGCTGAATGGCCTTCGCCCAGGCGATCTCGGGCGGATGGCTGGCGCCGAACTGGGTGCCCTGCCCGACCGCCGCCGCCACCGCGCTGGCCACGTGCAGGATGGCAGTGCCCCAGGATCAGCGAGCCGTGGCCGCCGAAGAAGTCGACATAGCGGTTGCCGTCGACATCCCATTTATGCGGCCCCTGCGCCCGCGTGATGTAGATGCCGTACGGGATCGAGGTGCCGCGCGTCGTGGGTGATGCCGCTGGGGAACAACTCGCTCGCCTCCGCGCGCCAGTCTCGGCCGAACCGGGCGTGCGGGCGCGATAGGCCGCGACAATGCGCGAATTGGTGCGGGTTTCTTCAGCGGCCATTGCGGTCGACATAGGGCTGCTCCTGCATCGTGATCCGTCGCTCGACGGTGAGGGCTGCCATTTTGCGACCATCGGAAGGCGCTTGGGGAGGGGTTGCGCAAATCTTTCTGCCGCGACGAGCATGCGATTCATTGACCGGAGGGGACGCATGTTCGATCTGTTGCTGAACGGCGGGCGGGTGATCGACCCGGCGCAGAACATCGACGAGGTGCTCGACGTCGCTTTCGCCGACGGCAAGGTCGCGGCGATCGGGCAAGATCTCGGCGAGGCCGCACGCGAGTCCGCGATGTCGCGGGCAAGATCGTTACGTCCCGGGCCTGATCGACCTGCACACCCATGTCTACTGGGGCGGCACGTCGCTCGGCGTCGATCCCGACGCCTACGCGCGCGCCAGCGGCTGCACCACGCTGATCGACGCGGGCTCGGCCGGCCCGGGCAACATCCACGGCTTCCGCAAGCACGTGATCGAGCCGGCGGCAGTCCGCATCCTGCCGTTCCTGAACATCTCCTTCGCCGGCATCTTCGGCCTGCACTGGGACCTCAACGTCGGCGAATGCACGGATCTGCGCCTGCTGAACTCCCGCGTCTGCCTCGAGGTCGCCGCGCGAGCAGGCCGATCTGGTGGTCGGCATCAAGGTGCGCGTCGGCGGCGGCACATCGGGCCCGCTCGGCATCATGCCGATGCAGATCGCGCTCGAGGTCGCCGAACACGCCGGCCTGCCGCTGATGGCCCATCTCGACGGCCCGCCGCCGCCGCGCGCCGAGGTGATGAAGCTGCTGCGGCAAGGGCGACATCCTCACCCATTGCTTCCGCCCGTTCCCCAACGCGCCGGCCGCGCCGGACGGCAGCGTCGACGACGACGTGCTGGAGGCGCGCGCGCGCGGCGTGATCTTCGACATCGGCCATGGCCGCGGCTCGTTCGGCTTCGAGACCGCGATGGCGATGCTGAAGCACGGCTTCCTGCCCGACGTGATCTCGTCGCGACGTCCACCTCACCTCGATCGACGGCCCCGCCTTCAACATGCTCGTCACGATGTCGAAATTCCTTCGACTGGGCGTGCCGCTGCAGGAAGTCATCCGCGCCAGCACGATCAACGCCGCCGGCGCGGTTCGGCTGCGATGACCGCGGAACGCTGAAGCCCGGGCTGCTCGGCGACGCGACCGTGTCTGGAGATCGAGCGCGGCAAGTTCACCTTCACGCGACGTGCTCGGCGAGACGCATGGACGCGGACGAACAGCATTGCCTGCCGCGGCATCGTGCTCGGCGGCAAATGGTGGCACGGCTGACCGTGCCGCCACATTCGTATGCTTTCTCGAAGCCGTCCCGAACGGCGAATGCCTAGGGACAGGCCTGCCGTATCAAAGCTCGGCTGACTTGCCGGGGAACGCAGGGGATACGAATTCAGTAGGTGTTACTGTTGCGGTCTGCTGCAGCGGCGCACGATGGACATTGGCGTTGCGGTTGAGTTGCACGACGGCGTCCATCAGCCAGAACGATGCGATCACCGCGAGTAGGCCAGCGAGAGCCATCACCAGGCCGACGGCGCGCGGCGGCGCGACCTCCGCATCCATACCGCTCAGCACGGCGGCGCCCGATTTCGGGCGGCTGCGCAACAGTTCGATCAAGGCCGGCGAAACAGTGGCCGGACGACCGGGGCGGCGGCGATCGCCGGGCGCGGCGGCGAGCATCTCCACCACTGGTGCGCGGTCGACTTCAACGGGAGTTTTGACGATGACATCAGGTGTCATTCGAGACCTCGATCAATGGGGATAGCGCGCCTTCGTGACGTGGCAGCGAGCGTGGTGCCGAATTTGTCAGTTTTCTGTTAACCCTTTTCGATTCCGGGCCGAGTTCTGAAGAGGGCGGCGGCCCGGAGTTGTGCAGATAAATGTTTCCAAATCCCTTCCAAGTGTCCAGTTACAAATAATTAGTCGTTTCGGTTACTTTTTGTCTTATTTTTGCTGATTTATTTGGAAAAAGGAATTTCTTAACACGCGAAATGGCCCATGCCATGCATGCAGGCGGAACAAACCGGATGGGAAGCAACTAAGGCTCAGAGGGTTGAGCTAAGCACCAACCTCGCCAGATGCTTGCTGCCTTCTTCGTTTCGACGGCGGTGCAGTGATCGGCGGGGCGTCGCGGCGCTCGAGTTTGCGCTGACCATGCCGGTGTTCCTCCTGTTCCTCGGGATGATTCTGGAGGTCGGCATCCTGCTGTTCCAGCAAGCCGTGCTCGACAATGCCACCAATCGGGCTGCGCGGCTGATCCGGACTGGCCAGATCCAGTTGGCCGGCGGATCGGTGACGCCGTTCACGACGCAGCTTTGCACCGACCTTGGGAACCTCATTCCGTGCGCGAGCATCCAGTACAAGGTGACCGCCGCGAATAGCTTCTCCGCGCTGTCCAGCACGGTCAGCACCGACGGCAATGGCAATCTGATCGGCAACGCAACCTTCACGCCAGGCACCAAGGGCCAGGATGTCGTCGTCCAGGTCGCCTGGAATTGACCATACATCATCCCCTGGGTCGGCAACCTGGCAAACCGAAGCAATGCCGGCGTGATGGTCTCCGTCTTGGCCTTTCGCAACGAGTTATACAATTGAAGCCCGTCTTCTCCAGGACTCTGCCGGGGCGTCGTAGCTGGCGGGACCTGCTGCATGATCGTGCCGGCGCCGGCGCGATCGAGCTCGCGCTGGTGTTCCCGTTCATGATGGTGATGTTCTTCGGCTGCGTGGAGGTTACTCAGATCGTGCGGGTCTATATGGGGCTCGGCGTCGCTACCGAGGCCATGGCGGACCTGCTGTCGCATGGAGACCCGGACACATCGGTCCAGGTCACGGATGCCTGCAACGGCGCCATGCTTGTCATGGCCCCGTTCAACGCCGGCACCTTCAATGCAGCGATCGCCGACGTGAAAAACAACTCGGGCACATTGTCGGTCGCGTGGCACGACCATTCCTGCGGCAATGCGAACCAGATGCAGGACAGTACGGCGACGACGCTTGCCACCGGCCTGGTGCCGAACAATGGCGATGAGGTGATCATCGTGCAGACGGGATACACCTACGCCGCCGCGACCTCCTACGTCATGCCGGCCAGCCAATCCTATTCCTACACCGCCATCGCGCGTCCGCGGATACCATGATGATCGGCAAATTGTTCAAAGATCGCCGCGGTGCCATCGCCTTGCAATTCGCGATCCTGGTGGCGCCAATGACGCTCGCGGTCGGGGCGGCGGTCGATTACTCGCGCTCCGTCCACTATCGTGCCGAACTGCAGGGCGTGGCCGACAGCGCGGCACTCGCCGCCGCCACGCTGTGGAAGGGCGGCACCACCAGCGCCGCGGCCACCACCGCCGCCAACAACTACATCACCGCAGGGGTCAGCCGCCTGCCCCCGAACGGCGGCGTCACTCCGACGGTCGCGACGTCGTCTTCCAACATCGGGTACTCGGCGGATGTCACCCTCACATCGTCGATGAATACAACCTTCCTCGGCACCGTCATGCCCAGCATTCCGGTGACGGTCTACGCAACCGCGCTCAATCCCAAGCCATACGGTCATTTCTGCGCCGGCGGTGCGAGTTCAAGTTCCGGCCTTTGCGCCTCCAACGCCTCGGCGTTCAGCGCCAGCGCCGCGGACACGAACAAGGTCTACTGGTATTATGTCCCGTCCGACGGCAGCGTCCCTGCCGATTCCGACATGACGCTGCTTTGGTCGAACGCCGCCCACGCCAACAACAATCCACAGCCGATCCCGCTCGACAGCAACCAGCAGGTCGGCTTCGCCTTGCGCAACACGACGGCAAACTATGGCTCGTACACGAATTCCCAGGGTCACTCGGTGCAATACACCAACCAATACGGAAGCGCTCCGGGGGATACGCACACGTTCTACTCGCACCTGGTACCGCCCAGTAACTCGAGCAACGGCTACAACAGCTCCAACAACCCGGGCAACGCCAACAGCGTCAATGGCTCGACCGGGAAGAACTGCGCCATGCAGGTGACCGTCAACAATTCCAGCACCGGAAATGCCACCGCCCCGTCGTTCAGCGGCTCCTGCCCCGACGACAGCAATACCAGCGTGACGCAATATTCTGCGCCGACCTGCTCGCAGCTGGGCGGCAAGATGATCACCTTCTACTTCAACGACATGGGCGGCCGGACCGACGACAAGGATTTCAACGACGGCGTTTTCACGTATTACTGCGGCGGCAACGGCACTGGGTCCGGTGGCTCCACGGGTTCTACCGGGCCGCAAAGCGTCGTGCTGATCAACTGAGCCGCCGGCGGACCCCGCCCAGGCGGCCCGACAGGTTCGGGAAACCTCCGGCAGACAAGGCCGTTTAGGTGCAACCTTTTGCAGGAGCTCCGCAGTGACCGACTATTCCAGTCCCCTCCCCCGCACCGAAAGCGGCAGCACCGCGCGCACGATCGGTGACGACATCACGCGGTTCAGAGCGGTCGTGCGCGGGCAACCCATCACCATCGCGCTGGTGATCTTCGGTTTCGGCTACCTGCTCGGCCATCTCGCCTCACCGCGCCGCCGCCGGAGCTGGTCAGACTGATTTATGGGTGCCGTCGCACAGCGGCGCGTTGGCAGACTGCTTGCACGTGCAGAACCAGGCGTCGGCGTCCTGTTCGGCCTTGTATTGCTTTGGGGCAAAGCCGCTGCCCTTGTGTGATCCGTCGCAGAACGGCTGCGTGGCGCTTTTGCCGCAAGCGCACCACCAGTAATCCTTGCCGGCCTCGACAGCGACCTTGATGGGCGCCTTGCCGGCGATGGTCGGAATTGCATCGGACATCGTTCAGTCTCCCGGAGAGCCCCTTGCAGAGCGGGCAATTCGCCACCCTAGTTGCCCGGCGACTGAATGGCGAGGGTGCCAAAGGCCAGTCCCGGAGAATGCGATGAGGTGGTGCCGTTGGCTGTTGCTGCTGCCGCTGCTGTCCAACTGCGCCGCACCGGAGCGGACTTGCGTTGCCGGTCAACCTGCCACGACGGTGCAATTGTTGTTCGGCCGCACCGCAAAGGGCGGCGGCAGCATCGGTGACGTCGAATGGCGCAGGTTCCTGGCTGAAGTCGTCACGCCGCGATTTCCCGATGGACTGACGGTCCTGGACGGTACCGGCCAGTGGCGACAGCGCAGTTCCGGCCGCGTGGTCTCCGAGCCCTCGACGGTGGTGATGATCGTCACTGACTCGGCACCCGCTACTCTGGCCAGCATCGAAGTCATTCGCGCCGACTACCGCCGTTGGTTCGATCAGGAATCGGTCGGGCTGGTGGTTAATGAGGCGTGCGCGGCATTCTGAGGCGACGCCATGTGCTGGTCCTGGCGGCTGCCGTGGATCATGAGCCTGATCGCCCCAACTTTTGCGCCACCGCTCGCAACGGCGCCGTCAGCCGCCAGGACCGCGACGCCTCCAGGCCGTCGATGCGCGTTTGCAGGGTCGCAATGGCCAACTCACGGACCGCCAGGCTCTCATGCAACAGGGCGGCATTTTCCTGGCCGGCCGCCACGGCCTCCCGCACCTCGCCGGCCAACTCCTCGATCTGCGACGCTCGTTCCGCAAGAGCCTGGGTCTGGGCAGCGACCTGTGACTCCAGAGCGGACACGCATTCCCTCAACCGATCCAGTTCGACCGCCCGGAGCACCGCCTCGGCCTGCAATCGTCCGGACTGCACCGAGGCGGCCGCCAGCGCGGTCCTGATGTTCGGGATCTCGGATCGCACCGCGGCCAGGCTGGACCGCGTATTTTCGACCGTTGGCGCCGCCAACCTGTCCAACTCATCGACCATCGACCGGACTGCGTCGAACTCGGCCCGCAGGCCGGCTTCGTCGCCGATCAGCCCACGGCGAGCGGCCTCCCATATTCGCCGCGCGAGCGGCCCGACCGGTGCCGCCGATCCTTGATCGAAATGCCGCATGTCCGGGGCCAATGTCGCCTCGATTTCCGCAGCCCGGCTGTCGGGCGGTGACGGCCAATCGAGTTCCAACGTGGCAGCGATCCGCTGCACGGTCCCGCGCCAGTCGGTCAGCAGGCCGGAGAAATCGGTCCAGACGCGAGGGCATGCACGGCTATGGTTCTCGGCCTCGATGATGTGGCGCAGCCAGAGCAACTCGGTGGTGCGCGGATCGATTTCATCGCGAACCTCGATCGAGCGGATCACCTCGCCCGGGAACCGCAGTGGCAGGATCACACGCGGCGCGATGTGCAATCGTCCAAGGGCTGCAAGGTACAGCGGCGCCAGGCGGCAGATCCGCGGGTCCTTAATGACGATCAGCCTTGCCTCGCCATACTCCGCGTCGAGCACCTCGGCGACGCGGGTGACGAAGTCGTTCGCCTGGGACGTGCCGAACCAGGCGGGCGGGATCGCACCAGGGTCCGACCAGCCCTCGCCGACCGCTGCCATGATCTCGTCGTCCAGCGTCACCAGAAGCTGCGATTCCCAATGCCCGAGATCGTTGCCCCGTGCCGGGCCCAGCAATTCCTTGGGCAGCCCGGCGCCGAGCAGGCTGAGCACCCGTGTGAGAGCCGATGTCCCGGAGCGGTGCACGCCCAGGACCAGCAGCGCAATGCGCTCCGATCCTTCCCGGTCAGGCAACTATGCAACCATCTTGTAGAAGATGATCGTGGCGTCCAGCTTGCCGCAGCCGTTCAGCGCGAAGCCGGGAATGCGGCCAGCCCGCTGCCAACCGCTGGCACGATACAGCGCCTCCGCGTCGTCGCCCTCGCGGGTGTCCAGTGTCAGCAGGCTGCGTCCTGCCGTCGCTGCTTCCGCCTCGGCCGCCCGCATGAGTGCCCGGGCCACGCCACGCCGCCTGGCTTGCGGCTCCACCAGCAGCTTTTGCACCTCCGCCCGATGCGGCTGGTTCGGAGGCGTCGCGAGGTCCAGCATCACGGTGCCGGCCAACAGGCCATCCACCCATGCAACCAGCAGGATCCGGCCGCCCGTCGCCACCTCGCGAGACATCCTTCGCCAGAACGCCAGGGCCGCATCACGCTCCAACGGTGGCAGGAACGACACCGACGCGCCGGCGGAGA
Organism: uncultured Alphaproteobacteria bacterium; assembly: GCA_963819305.1. Classification (GTDB taxonomy): domain Bacteria; phylum Pseudomonadota; class Alphaproteobacteria; order Acetobacterales; family Acetobacteraceae; genus CAVTKE01. Next base: position 803,287 of record CAWFVP010000006.1, on the reverse strand, counting down.
CGCAATGCGTGAGGATCTGCGCCAGCCGCGCTTCCGCGGAGGCGGCGCCGGCTGCATCCAGGCGTTGCACGACCACGCCGTTCAGCGGCTTTGCATAGGCGAACTCGATGGACAGCGACTTGTCGTCCAGCGCCCGCAGCGGCCCGACGCGGGCGAAGCTGCACTTCTCGTAGAACCGGTGCGCCCGGTCGAACCGGGTGTCGGTCCACAGCTTCAGCGTCTCCGCCCCGTGGGCGCGGGCATGCGCCTCGACGGCCATGGCCAGTTGCTGCGCCAAGCCGCCGCCGCGGCACCCGGCCGCGACATACATCTTGCACAGTTCCCAACTGCCATCGCCGAGCGGCCGGGTGGCCACCATGCCGGCCACCTGTCCACCAGCCTCGGCGACCCACAGCGCGCCGCCATGCCCGGCGTAGTAGCTCGCGAGCGCCCGCAGTTCCGGCACCTCGCCGTCCAGATCCATGACGCAACCGGGATATTCAGCCCAGCAGCCGGCGACCAGAGCAATGAGGCCGTCAGCGTCCTGGTCGCGGCCGGCCCGAAGGACGGTCTGCGAAGTCACCTGAAGCCGGCGACGAAATTGCCGATCCGCGTGCAGGCTTCGGCCAGCGCCTCGTCCCCGGTTGCGTAGCTGATGCGCAGATAGGGGCTCATGCCGAACGCCGCGCCGCTGCACCAGCGCCACGTGTGCCTCATCGAGCAGCGCCAGCGCGAAATCCTCGTCGGTGTCGATCCGCTTGCCTGCCGCGGTGGTGCGGCCGATGCAGCCGGCGATGTTGGGATAGACGTAGAAGGCGCCCTCCGGCCGGTGGCAGGAAATGCCGGGAATGGCGTTCAGCCCGTCCACCACCAGATCACGGCGCCGGCGATAGATCGCCTTCATCTCGGCGACGTTTTCCTGCGGACCGTCGAGCGCCGCCGCGGCGGCCGCCTGGCCGACGCTGGAGACGCCGGCAGTGGCCTGGCCCTGCATGTTCACCATCGCCTTGATCAGCGGCTTCGGTCCCGGCAGCGAAGCCGATGCGCCAGCCGGTCATGGCGTAGGTTTTCGATGCGCCGGTGATGATCAGCGTCCGCTCGCGCAGCTTCGGCTCGACAGCGGCGATGGTGTCGTATTCGAAGTCGCCATAGACCAGGTGTTCGTACATGTCGTCGGACATGATCCAGACATGCGGGTGCTTGCAGCATCACGTCGGCGATGGCCTGCAGCTCGGCGCGGTTGCAGGCGGCGCCGGTCGGATTGTTGGGCAGGTTCAGCACCAGCCATTTGGTCTTCGGCGTGATCGCCGCGTCGAGGTCTTCGGGGCGCAGCTTGAAGCCGTTGTTCTGCGGGCAGTTGACGATCACCGGAGTGCCGCCGACGAGCTTGGTGGTCAGCGGATAGGCGCCCCAGTACGGCGCCGGGATCACCACCTCGTCGCCATCGTCGACCGTCGCCATCAGCGCGTCGAAGATCACCTGCTTGCCGCCGTTGGCGACCATGATCTCGTCCAGCGCGTAGTCGAGATCGCGGTCGCGCTTGAACTTCCGCTGGATCGCCTCCTTCAGCTTGCGGGTGCCGTCCTGCGGCGGATACTTGGTTTCGCCGGCGCAGGGCGGCCTGGTATGCCGCCTCGATGGCGTGGCGGGGCGAGGCGAAGTCCGGCTCGCCGATGGTCAGCTGGATCACATCCGCCCCGGCCTCGCGCAACTCGCGGGCCTTGATGGTCATGGCGACGGTGGCGGCGGGCTGGACGCGGCTCAGCCGAATGGACAGTCCCGGCGAAGCGGCGGTCGGCAAGGTTGCAGTGCTGGCCATGGCCTTAGTGCAGACCCTGGCAAAAGCGCTGGATGCGGGTGCAGGCCTCGCGCAGGCTTTCGGTGTCGGTGGCGTAGCTGATGCGGAAATGCCCGGGATAGATGAAGGCGGAGCCATGCACGGCGGCCACGCCTTCCTCTTCCAGCAACGCGATGACGAAACTCTCATCGTCGTTGATCTTGGCGCCGCCCTTGGTGGTCTTGCCGATGCAGCCATGGATCGACGGGAACACGTAGAACGCGCCCTCGGGCTTGGCGCAGGTGATGCCCGGCGCCTGGTTCAGCATCTCCACCACCAGGTTGCGGCGCTGGCGATAGACCTCGACCATCTCGCCGATGAATTCCTGCGGCCCGGTCAGGCCCTCGACGGCCGCGGCCTGGGAGATGCTGCTGGTGTTGCTGGTCGACTGCGACTGCAGCTTGTCCAGCGCCTTGATCAGCTTCAACGGCCCGCCGGCGAAACCGATGCGCCAGCCGGTCATCGCATAGGCCTTGCTGCAGCCGTTCATGGTCAGCGTGCGGTCGCGCAGCTTCGGTTCCACCTGCACGATGGTGGCCGGCATGAAGCCGTCATAGGCAAGCTTCTCATAGATGTCGTCGGTGAAGATCCAGACATCGGGATGGCGCAGCAGCACGTCGCAGATGGCCCGCAGCTCTTCCTTGGAATATGCCGCCCCGGTCGGGTTGCAGGGATTGTTGATGAAGAACCACTTGGTCTTCGGGGTGATCGCCGCTTCGAGATCTTCGGCGCGGAGCTTGAAGTTGTTGTTCTGGCCGCAGGGCACGAAGACCGGGGTGCCGTCGGCGAGCGCCACGATATCGGGATAGCTGACCCAGCACGGCGTCGGGATGATCGCCTCGTCGCCGGCGTTCATCGTTGCCAGCATGGCATTGAAAATCACCTGCTTGCCGCCGGTCGAGACGATGATCTCCTCCGGTGCATAGTCGATGCCGCTGTCGCGCTTGAACTTGGCCGCCACCGCGCGGCGCAACTCCATCGTGCCGGCCACGTCGGTGTATTTGGTCTGGCCGTTCTGGATGGCGCGGATGGCCGCGTCCTTGACGTTCTGCGGCGTGTCGAAATCCGGCTCCCCCGCCGAGAGCGAAATGATGTTGCGGCCGGCCGCCTGCAGCGCCCGCGCCTTGGTGGCCACGGCAATGGTCTGGCTGGGGCTGATCCGGTCCAGGCGTTCGGCGGTGAGTTGCATGATCGGGGTTCTCAAGAAGTTGCAAAAGTGCGGCGCACCCTAGGGCCGGCGCGCCGCCCGGGCAACCGGCACCAGCCGCCATGCCGCGAGCAGAACCGAGGCGACCACCACCAGGATCACCGTCGCCAGTGCGTTCAGCACCGGCGTCACGCCCAGCCGCAACGAGGAGAACACCACCATCGGCAGGGTCGAGGCGCCCGGGCCGGAGACGAAGCTTGCCACCACCAGGTCGTCCAGCGACAGGGTGAAGGCCAGCAGCCAGCCCGCCACCAGGCTCGGCGCCATCAGGGGCAGGGTGACCAGGAGGAACGCCTGCCAGGGCGGCGCGCCGAGGTCCATCGCGGCCTGCTCCAGCGCCTCGCCGGAAGCCGCGAGCCGCGCCTGGACGGTAACGGCGACGAAGGCCAGGCTGATGGTGACATGGGCGAGGACGATGGTCAGCGCACCGCGGCCCTGCGGGAAGCCGGCCACCTGCTCCACTGCCACGAACAGCAGCAGCAGCGCCAGTCCGATCAGCAGATCCGGCAGCACCAGCGGCGCCGCCAGCAATCCAGCGAACGCTGCGCGCGTGCGGAAGCCGCCGAACCGGGCCAAGGCCACCCCGGCGAGACCTCCGAGAGCGGTGGCCGCCGTCGCCGAGACTGCCGCGATCCGCAGCGACAGCAATCCGGCATCGATCAGGCTGCGGTCCTGCAGCAGGACGGCATACCAATGCCAGGTGAACCCGGTCCATACCGTCGTCAGCCGGGCGGCGTTGAAGCTGGTGGCCACGAGCACGGCGATCGGGACATAGAGGAACGCCATTCCGGCGATGAGGCAGGCGGGCAGGAACAGCGGGCGCTTCACCAGGCGCGCCGGATCAGCCAGGTGGGGCAGCAGCAAGGCCGCGAGCAGCGCCAGCGACAGGGCGGCGGCCTGGGGCCAGTCGCGATTCTGGAAGAACTCGTCCCAGATCACCCGCCCGAGGGTCAGCGAGGACGGCGACCCGAGCAATTCGGGGATCACATATTCGCCGGTGACCGGCACGAAAACCAACGCCAGTCCGGCAATCACGCCCGGCAGCGACAGCGGCAGGGTGACGGCGGTGAACACGCGCCAGGGTGGTGCCCCGAGGTCCGCCGCGGCCTGTTCCAGCGCCGGATCGGCGGCGGCCAGACGGGCCTCCAGCGGCAGGATCAGGAAGGGCAGATAGCAGTAGACCATGCCGACATACATGGCGAAGTCGCTATGCAGCAGCGGCAATGGCGCATCGATCAGGCCCAGCCGCAGCAGGGCGGCGTTGACCAGTCCTTCGTCGCGCAGCAAGAAAATCCACGCCGTCAGGCGCAGCAGCAAACCGGTCCAGAACGGCAGCATGACCAACAGCAGCAGCAGACTGCGCCGACGCGGTTCGGCGCGGGCGATCGCCAGGGCCATGGGGTAGCCGGGCAGCAGGCACAGCACGGCCGAAATTGCGCCGACCCGCAGGCTGGCCAGGAACGCATCCAGGTAATAGGGGTCCTCCAGTGCCGCCAGCGCCGTCCCCCCGAGCCCAGGCGTGTAAGGCGGCACGCCTTCCGCGGGAGAAGCCAGTGCGATCACCGCCAGGATGCAGGCGGGGGCGGCGAGGAAGGCCAGCAGCCAAGCCCAGACCGGCAGCAGGACCAGCGCGCGGAACAAGGCGGCGCCGCTACCGCGCTGCCAGCGGGCGCAGCACCGGAAGGCCTGCGATCTCGGTGACCAGCTTGCGCAGGATCGCCTGGGCAAACTGGTCATAGCTGTCGATCGCGATGACGAAGGCGCCGGGGCCGCCGATGACGTTGTCGCGGTAGAAATCGGCGAGGTCCGGCTCCAGCGTCAGGATCGGCAGGCCGTTGATCGATATTCCGTCGGCGACCGCCTCGTCGCGGGCCTCATCGGCGGGGCGGCCGCGGTTGTTGGCGCCGTCGCCCGAGATGTCGATGATCCGCCGGGGGCCCTGGTAGGGCGCGCTGGCCAGCAGGTCGCGCGCATTGTCGATGGCGCCGCTGATGGAGGTTCCGCCGCCGAACAGGCGGCGCGGAGCTGCGTCGATCGCGTCGGCGAAGGCACGGATCGAGGCCTCGTCGGAAAGACGGCTCCATGGCACGACCTGCACATGCTGCTCGGGACCGGTCCACTGCATCATGGTGACGGCGATCGATTGCGTCGCCGTGCTGCGGATCGCCTGCAGCACCGTGGCATCGCGGAAGGCGTTGGCGTAGCCGCGCTTCTGCAGGTCGAACCGTTGCCGGTCCACGCTGCCGGACGCATCGACCGCCAGCAGAAGCTGGAGATCGACGGCCGCCTGGGCCCGCGCAGAGGAGGCCGCAGCGGAGCCCAGCAGGGCCAGCACGAGGCGACGTTTCATGCCATGAGCTTACACAAGCCGCCGCCGATCGCTACCACCGCGTCCCACCTCAGGATTCGAGCAGGATACAGGCCTCTTTCGGCCAGCTGACGACGACCGCGCTGCCGGGCTCGGGAATTGCGCGGAGACCGTCCGCCAGGGCGTGGGTGACGCGGAGCAGGCAGCCATCGCTGGTCCGCACCACGAACGCCAGCGCCGCCCCGACATAGGCGCAGCTGTCGATCACGCCGTGCAATGTGTTCGGCCCGGCGCCCGCCGACCCGAGGCGCAGCCTTTCCGGGCGCAACGCCAGGTGCAGCAGGGCACCGGGCCGGTGCGTCGACCCTGGCGCCTCGACAGCAACCCCGCCGGGCAGCTCCAGAATGGTGGCCTCGCTCGACGTCGCCCGCACCGTTGCGGGGAGGATGCTCGCGGCTCCCAGAAACGTCGCGACGATCCGGTTGGCCGGGCGCTCGTAAAGCTCCGCGGGCGAGCCGAGCTGCAGCAACCGGCCCTGATGCAGCACGCCGATCCGTCCGGCCGTCGCCAGCGCCTCGTCCTGGTCGTGGGTCACCATGATCGCGGTGATGCCGAAGCGGCGCAGCAGGGCGACCATTTCGGACCTGGTTTCCTCACGCAGTCCCCGGTCCAGCGCCGACAGCGGCTCGTCCAGCAGCAGCAGTCGCGGCCTGGGCGCCAGGGCGCGGGCCAGCGCCACGCGCTGCTGCTGGCCGCCGGACAACGAGCCGACGCGCCGGGCGCCGAATTCCGGCAGCCTTACGAGGTCCAGCAACTCGGCGATTCTGGCCCGGCGCTCGGCGGCGGGCACGCGCTGGCGGCGCAGTCCGAACGCGATGTTCGCGGCCACGTCCAGATGCGGGAACAGCGCGTAGGACTGGAACATGGTGGTCACCGGCCGCGCATGCGGCGGCAACGACGTGATATCCGCGCCGTCGAGCCGGATCTCGCCGGCCTCGGCGCGCAGGAAGCCGCCGAGGGTGCGCAGCAGCGTGGTCTTGCCCGATCCCGAGCCGCCGACCAGGACCAGGATCTCGCCCTCCGCGACGTCGAGGTCGATGCCGTGCAGCGCCACGGTCGCGCCGTAGCGCACCGCGAGGCCGCGGATCGACAGCAGCGGAACGCTCAGTGTCCTTCCATCAGCGGGGTCCGGCCTTGAATCGGGCCCACATGCGGCTGCGGGCGCGGGCGGCTTCGGCCGGCACGGGTCCGACGGTGAAGAACCCCGCCATCGCCGCTGATGGCGGATAGATGCCGGGATCGTCGATGATATCGGGCCGGATCATGCTTTTGCTGGCCGGGATGGCGTTGGCGTAACGGACCTGGTTGGTGATGCCGGCGATCACCTCGGGCCGCAGCAGGAAGTCGATCAGCGCCATGGCCTCCGCCTTGTGCGGCGCGTCGGCGGGCACGGCCAGCATGTCGAACGAAATCTGCGCCCCTTCTTTCGGGGCCACGTAGCGCACGCGCACTCCCTGCCCCGCCTCGCGCGCCCGCGCGCCAGCCTGGATGACGTCGCCGGAATAGGTCAAAGCGAGACAGGTCTCGCCGGCCGCCAGCGCCTCGATCGCGCCGCCGCTGGCGAAGCTGCGGATATAGGGGCGGATGGCAAGCAGTGCCTTCTCCACGGCCGCCAGGTCGGCGGGGTCGGTGCTGTCGGGACTGCGGCCGAGCATATGCAGGACGCTGGGGATCACGTCGGTGGCCGAATCCATGACACTGATGCCGCAGCGGGCGAGCCGGCGCGCATTCTCCGGCCGGAACAGCAGGTCCCAGCTGTCGGCTGGCGCATCCGGGGCCAGCGCTTGCAGCTTCGCCTCGTTGTAGCCGAGGCCGGTGGTGCCCCACAGGTAGATCGCGCCGTGCCCGCCCTGTGGGTCCGAACTGCGCACCTGCTGCATCAGCGCAGGGTCGAGTCCCGTCAGATGCGGCATGGCGGCCGTGTCCAAAGGCTGCAGGGCGCCAGAGCGGATCAGCCGGGAAAAGGTCGGTTCGCTGGTCGGCACCACCACGTCGTAGCCGGAATGGCCGGCGAGCAGCTTGCCTTCGAGGATCTCCAGGCTGTCATAGACGTCGTAATGGATCTTGATCCCGGTTTCGCGCTGGAAGCGGTCGATCGCGTAGGGATCGATGTAGTCGCTCCAGTTGTACATGTTCACCACCCGCTCCTGGGCGGAAGCGGCGCCGTGCAGGCTGGCGAGCATGAGCAGGAACAGGAATAGGGCGGCGAGGCGCATCGTGTCTCCCTCGGTTGCGGTCCTGCCGCGGAGGCAGCCGGGGGCAATCAGCCGGACCTCCGGCGGGCATCGCCCACCGGAGTATCAGGCACCGTCAACCGGCGGTCAAAAGCCGGAAGTCAGCCGGGAATCAGGCGCGAATCAGAACGTCGTAAGCGGCTTGATCTTGGTCTTCACGCCGGCGTTGACCGAGGTTCCCGAGGTACGCTTGTCGAAGTCCGCCCAATCCTTGAACGGGCTCTTGGCGCGCTCGGTCATGATGACCTTGGTGCGGGCCTTGCCGATGCTCGGCAGCGAATTGAGTTCGGCGGCGGTTGCAGTGTTGAGGTTGACCGGCGTGGTAGGGGTCGGCGCCGCTTTGGCCGGTTTCGCGGTGGCCGGCTTGGCGGTCGTGGCCGCCGGCAGGGCCGGGGTCACCGGAGCGGCCATCGTGGCAGGCGGGGTGACCGGTCGGGCGGGCACCGTCGTGGTGGCCGTCTGGGCGAAGACGCCGGTTGCCGTGAGGGCAACGACGGCGACCGCGGTGGCGAAACGCTTCATGAACATGGGAAGTCCTTCCGTTTTGAGCGAAATCCGTTGCTGCGCAAAATTCGTGCGCCCGGAATCGTGGCGAGAACTCTGGCAAGCGAACCTTATGAGCGCACCCGCCGAGTCACGAAAGGTATCATCCGGTTACTTATACGCGAGATGCTCAGCGGGGCTCGGCGCGCAGCTGAACCGTCGCCGATGATCCGCTCGCCCATCCGCCGCCAGCGCCACTTTGTAGAGCGACCGGGCGTTCTCCGGCCGAGACCAGCCCATTGCGGACGTCGGCGGCAACCAAGGCAGGGTCCCGCTGCGTGGGTTCGCCCATCCCACCGCCGCCCGGGAGCAGCAGCAACAGCCGCTCGCCATCCGGGATCACCTGAAAACCCTTGGTCCGCAGCCGTTTGCCGGATTTGAAATGGACCGCGCCGGCAGCGCCTTCCAGCCCCGCGTCCCGCCCCTTCGGCGGATTGCCCACGCGGTCGAACGTGGCGTTCACGGCGAATTCCAGCTCGCCCTTGGTGCCGATCTCCATCACCTGGCCCATTCCGCCGCGGGTGCGGCCGGCGCCGCCGCTGTCCGGCCGCAGCTCCTTGCGCCAGATGATCACTGGCGAAACATTTTCGGTCGCCTCCACCGGCATGGTGCGAACGCCGGACGGGAATGCGGTGGCATCCAGCCCGTCCAGCGTCGGGCGCGCGCCGGTGCCGCCGGAGTTGAAGGTGATGATCTCGAAATCCGGCGTCACCGGCTTGTTGCCCCGGCTTTGCCCCGAAACGCCGGAGCCGCCGCGCAACGGCGGATTCCACAGGCAGGACGACCCCTCGGCGGCCACCCTATCCGGCACCACCTGGTGCAGGCAGCCCATCATCAGGTCGGGCAGCAGGTGCCCGATGACGTGGCGCACCGAGACGGGATACGGGCGCGGCGCGTTCAGGATGCACCCCTCGGGAATATGCATGCGGAACGGCGCCAGGCTGGCCCAGTTGTTGGGGATCTCCGGCGCCACGACGACCTTGATGCCGAAGCAGGAATAGGCGCGGCAATACGCTGCCGGCACGTTGATGCCGCGCTGCGACAGGCCCGACGTTCCGGCATAGTCGACCTCGATCGCATCCTCGTTGATCGTCATCGCGGCGCATAGCGTCACCGGCTCCTCGTAGCCGTCCGAGCAGATGCTGCCGGAGAAGGTGCCGCGCGGCAGCCTGGCGATCTCGGCCAGGGTGGCGCGGTGCGAGGCGTCGAAGATGAACTCGGCCAAAGGATCGAGGCTCGGCATGGCGAACTCGTCCATCATCTGCACCAGGCGCTTGGCGCCGGCATCGTTGCAGGCGCACAGCGAATAGACGTCGCCTTCGAGTTCCACCGGCAGCCGGCTGCCCCAGCGGATGAAGTCGAAGAAGGTCTCGTTCGGGCGGCCCTCGTCGAAGCATTTGACGATCGGGATGTACAAGCCCTCCTCGAACACCGAGCGCCCTTCCGGTCCCATGCCGAGGCCGCCGACGTCGATCACATGCGCGGTGTTGGCGAACAGGCCGACGATGGCGCCGTTGCGGAACGCCGGCGTCACCACCGTCAGGTCGTGCAGATGGCCGGTGCCGAGCCATGGATCGTTGGTGATGTAGTGGTCGCCCGGCCGCATCGTGGCGGCGGGGAATTTCGCGAGGAAATGGCCGACGCTTTCCATCATCGAGTTGACATGGCCGGGGGTGCCGGTGACCGCCTGCGCCAGCATCCGTCCCTGCAGGTCGAAGATGCCGGCCGAGAGATCGCCCGCTTCGCGCACCGTGGTGCTGAACGCGGTGCGGATCATCGTCTGCGCCTGTTCCTCGACCACCGCGATCAGGCGGTTCCACATCACCTGGCGCTGGATTTCCGCCAAGGCGTTCCTTGCGACGTCCGTCATCACGCCGTCTCCCGCTGCATTTCGATATAGCCGAGCCGGTTGATCACGCGCGGACCAGCCGGGGCCGACCAGCGTCGATGTCTCGTCCTCGGCGATCACCGCCGGACCGGCGAGGCGCGAACCGGGCGACAGGCTGGCGCGGTCGTAGATCGCCCAATCCTGCATCTCGCCGCCGATATGGTCGCGCACCGGTCTGCTTCGAACCGGCGTGGCCGTGCTCGACTTCATTGCGGCGGTGGGCGCCTCGTCGGCGGCGGTCGGCTCGGTTGCCACCAGCACCGCATAGCTCATGATCTCGACATCCGAGCCGGGAACCGGACGGTCGTAGAAGCGGCTGTATTCGGCGTCGTAGGCGGCGCGAATTTCGGCGACATCCTCCTGCACCAGCACGCGGGCGGGAAGCTGCACCGGGATTTCATGGCCCTGTCCGACATAGCGCATGAAGGCGATCCGCTGCTGGCGGGTCGGCGCGCCGAAGCTGCCCTCGGCGACGACCGCCGCCGCCTCGCGCTGCATGTCCGTCAAGCAACGCGTTCACCGCCGCCACGTCGAAACTGGAAAACCGCTGATACAGGCTGCGAACAACCTCGTAGCCGACCGGGGCGCGCAGGAAGCCGATGGCGCTGCCGACGCCGGCGCCGGACGGCACCAGAACCCGGTCGATGCCGATCTTTTCCGCCACCCGGAAGCCGTGCACGGGACCGCCGCCGCCGAAGGCGATGAGGGTCCGGCCCTCATAGGTCTTGCCGGATTCGATGGCGTGGACGCGGGCGGCATTGGCCATGTTCTCGTCCACCATCTCGACCACGCCCAGTGCCGCCATGTCGGCCGACAGGCCGAGCCTGGCGCCGACATCGGCTTCCAGGGCCACGCGCGCGGGCGCCGGGTCGAGCCGCATGCTGCCGCCGGCGAAGCGCTCGGGATCGTAGCGCCCGAGCACCAGGTTGGCGTCCGTCACCGCCGGATGCAGGCCGCCGCGGCCGTAGCAGGCGGGGCCGGGATCGGCGCCCGCACTCTCCGGTCCGACGCCGATCCGGCCCATGCTGTCGACATGCGCGAGGCTGCCGCCGCCGGCGCCGATCTCCACCATCTCGATCACCGGAATCCGCAGCGGCAGGCCGGAGCCTTTGCGGAAGCGGCCGACCCGCGCGACCTCGAAGCTGCGGGCCGTCTGCGGGCGGAAATCGTCGATGAGGCAGATCTTCGCGGTGGTGCCGCCCATGTCGAACGACAGCACGCTGTCCAGGCCGCATTGCCGCGCGACATGGGCCGAGAAGATCGCCCCGCCCGCCGGTCCGCTCTCCACCAGGCGGATCGGGAATCGGCAGGCGGTCGCGATGGTCGTGAGGCCGCCGCCCGACAGCATCAGGAAGATCGGCGCCGCGATGCCGGCCTCGCGCAAGCCGCTTTCCAGCAGCTTCAGGTAGCGCGCCATCAGCGGCTGCACATAGGCGTTGGCGGCAGTGGTGGAGAAGCGCTCCCACTCGCGCATCTCGGGCGAGACCTCGCATGAGAGGGAGACCGGGACATCGGGCAGCTCGGCGGCAAGGATGTCGCGGACCTGTCGCTCATGCGCGGGATTGACGAAGCTGTGCAGCAGGCCGACGGCGATGCTTTCGACCTGCTCGCGCCGCAGAAGCGGCACCAGCGCCCGCAGCCCCGCGACATCGAGCGGCTGCAGCACATGGCCCTCGTTGTCCAGCCGCTCCGAAACCGGCAGCCGCAGCGCGCGCGGCACCAGCGGTTCGGGCAGAATGATATTGAGGTCGTATTGGTCGTAGCGGCTTTCATTGCCCATCGCCAGCACGTCGCGGAAGCCCTCGGTGGTGATCAGCGCGGTGCGCGCGCCCTTGCGTTCGATCAGCGCGTTGGTGGCGAGCGTGGTGCCGTGGATGACGATCGCGATGTCCTCGGCGCGCAGCCCGGCCTCGCGCAGGATCGTCTGCACCCCGGCCATCACCCCCTGCTCCGGCGCCGCCGGCGTGGTCAGCACCTTGGTGGTGGTGCGCCGGCCATTCGCCTCGATGGCGAGATCGGTGAAGGTGCCGCCGATATCGACAGCGAGCCGGGCAGATTGCATGCGGGGGATCGTCCGTTGTCAAACCAGATGGGCAGTCAACCGGTCCCGGCGGCCGCTGGCAAGGTCCGCGCGATTTCCCGAACAGGGCCGCCTTGCGCCGCCTGCCCTTCCGTTGCGCTGCGCATGCCGCCATAACACGGGCAAAGCCATCGGAGCCCGCGCCATGAAGCCTCGCCTGATCGTCAGCCGCCAGATTCCGCCTGCCGTCGCCGAGCGCATTCGCGCCGAGTTCGATTGCCCCTACCCCGAGGGCCGCGACATGGACGCGGACACGGTGATCCGCATGCTGACGGAGACGAAGGCGGACGCGCTGATGCTGACATCGCACCTGCAGTTCCGCGCCGACACCATCGCCCGCATTCCGGACCATGTGAAGATCGCCGCCACCTGCAGCGTCGGCACCGACCACATCGACATCGCCGCCGCCAAGGCGCGTGGGCTGCCGATGACCAACACGCCCGACGTGCTGACCGAATGCACCGCGGACCTGACGTTCATGCTGATCCTGAACGCCTGCCGGCGCGGTTTCGAATATGAGAAGATCATGCGCGAGGGCTGGCGGCACGGCTACGGCCTGGGCGAGATGATGGGCCTGCGGGTCTGGGGCAAGACGCTGGGCATTCTCGGCCTGGGCCGGATCGGCCAGGCGGTGGCTCGCCGGGCGCGGGGCTTCGGCATGAAGGTGATCTATTCGGCGCCGCGCCGCTTGGCGCCGGAACTGGAAGAGGGCGCGGAATACTATGCCGATTTCCGCGCCATGCTGCCGCATTGCGACATCCTGTCCATCCACGCGCCGGGCGGCGAGGCCACCGCGGGCATCATGAACGCCGAGACGTTCGCGCTGCTGCCGAAGGGTGCTGTGTTCGTCAACGCCTCGCGCGGCGGCCTGGTGGACGAGGACGCGCTGATCGCCGCGCTGAAGTCGGGCCATCTGTTCGCCGCCGGGCTCGACGTGTTCCGCAACGAACCGGAGTTCGACCTGCGCTTCACCGCGCTGCGCAACGTGTTCCTGGTGCCGCACATGGGCAGCGCCACGGTGGAGACGCGCAACGCCATGGGGTTCAGGGCGCTTGACAACATCGCCGCCGTGCTCGCCGGCAAGCCGCCTTTGAATCCGATCTGGAACTGATGCGATGACGAAGCCTGTCCTGCTCGTCACGCGCCGGCTGCCGCCGGCGATCGAGGCCCGCGCCAGCCGCGACTACGAAGCGCTGCTCAGCGAGAACGACGCGCCGGTGAACGGCCACGACATCCTGCGCATGGCGCAGGGGGCGGATGCGATCCTGTGCTCGCCGGCGGAAAAGCTCGAAGGCAAGCTGATCCAGGCGCTGCCGGCCAGCGTCAAGGTGATCGGCACCTTCAGCGTCGGCTACGACCATATCGACATCGCAGCGGCGAAGGCGCGGAACATCCCGGTCTGCAACACGCCCGACGTGCTCAGCATCGCCACCGCCGAATGCGCCATGCTGCTGATCCTGGCATCGGCGCGCCGGGCGGGCGAAGGCGAGCGGCTGGTCCGATCGGGCAAGTGGAACGGCTGGGCGCCGACGCAGCTGCTGGGCACGCTGGTCTCCGGCCGTCGGCTCGGCATCTTCGGCATGGGCCGGATCGGCCGGGAGCTGGCGCGGATGGGGGCGGCGTTCGGGATGGAGGTGCATTACCGCGACATCGCCCGGCTGCCGCCGGAACTGGAACGCGGCGCCATCTTCCACGACGACGAAAACGCGTTCCTGGCAGTCTGCGACGTGCTGTCGCTGAACGCGCCGGGCGGCGCCGAAACCCGGCATTGGCTGAATGCAGCACGCATCGCCAGGCTGCCGCACGGCGCGGTCGTCGCCAACGCCGCGCGCGGCACGCTGATCGACGACCTTGCCCTGATCGCCGCGCTGCGCAGCGGACAGGTGGCGGCCGCCGGCCTCGATGTCTACGACGGCGAGCCGCACATCAATCCGGGCTACATGGCGTTGGAGAACGTGGTGATGCTGCCGCATCTCGGCAGCGCCACGACCGCGACGCGCGACGACGATGGGCAATCTTGTGCTGGACGGGATCGACGCGATCCTGGCGGGGCGGACGCCCTCCAACCTGGTGAAGTAGCGGCTACTCGGACCGCTTCGGGAACGGCTGCTGGAGCGAGCCGCCGGCGGTGCAGAAACGGGCCGAGACATCGTCGGCGCGGGAGGCGTGCTCGGTGCCCAGGCCAAGCCGCGTCGGCGAAACCCGGATGGCGTGGTCGCCCGACTTCGTCGTGTCGAAATCCTTGTGCGTCACCAGCAGCCCGCCGCGCCCGTCGGGGCGGCCGATGCCGTTGAAGCTGCAGCTGCCGTCGCCGGAACCGACGATGATGCCGACCAGCACGCTGTCGCCGGTGGCGTGCATGATCACCATCTCGCGCGGCGGGTCGATGCTGGTGCCGTAGCGGCCGACCCAGCCGTCGAGGCGGGTTGCCGCCTGCGGATCGGGGTGGAAGCCGAGCACGGCGATGCGGCGCTGGTATTGCGACAGCAGGCAGGCGGTCGCGGCGCCGCAGCGGTCGCGGGCGGCGGACCAGTCCTGGTGGCCGAGCAGCAGCAGGCCCGACACCGGGTCGCGATCATCCGGGGTTTCGCCGATCGTCAGCGCCGCGGCGGCGGCGGTGTAGGCTGCGACCTCCCGCTCGTCGAGCGCTGACAGCCGCGGGTCGGCACAGACGGCGCGCTCTACCACCGTCGCCGCGCGCTTACAGTCGAACGAGGCGGCATGGGCGGCGGGGGCGCCGATCGCCAGCATGGCCGCGAGCACGAATAACCGGCGCATCGAACCTCCCGTGGCAAAGCCGCGCCAGTAGACACCGCGCCCGCGCCTACGACCAGAAGCGGGCAAATCCGCTCCCGCCGTGTCATGCGGGGGAGTTGACTGATATCAGACAAGTGGATATCCGTTCAACGGACATGCGGGACACGACGAAGTTTCTCAAACCGGTCGACCGTCCGAAACTGCTGCACCTCTCCGTGCAGGAGAGCCTGAAGGCGTATATCGAGGGCAACGCGTTGGCCGCCGGCGCGGCGCTGCCACCCGAATCCGATCTGGCACAGCAACTCGGCGTCAGCCGGAGTTCCGTCCGCGAGGGGATCCGGGCGCTCGAATCCCTCGGCATCGTCGAGAGCCGGCGCGGCGTCGGCGTGTTCGTCCGGGCATTCTCGTTCGCCCCGCTGCTGGACAACCTGGCCTTCGGCATCCGCGACGCGCTTCGCGAGATCGGCGAGGTCCTGGAGATCCGGCGTGCGCTGGAAGGTGCGCTGATCGAGCGCACGGTCGGCAAGATCGGCGCGGACGATATCGCCGAACTGCACGTCATCCTCGACCGCATGCGCGGCTGCGCCGAACGCGGCGAGAGCTTCGGCTCGGAAGACCAGGCGTTCCACCGGGTGCTGTTCCGCTGCTGCGGCAACGAGACATTGATCAAGCTGCTGGACGTGTTCTGGCTTGCCTTCTTCAAGGCGTCGGACGACCTGACCCTCGACAATGCCGACCCGATGGCGACCTGGCGCGATCACCAGGCGATCGTGGAAGCGATCGAGCGGCAGGATGCCGCGGCGGCCCGCACCCTGCTCGACGCGCATTACGACGGCATCACGCGCCTGCTCGAGCAGAGCCACTCCAGACATAACCCAGCACTCCAGACATAACCCAGGCAAACGACATGAAACTCACGGCAATGCTGTCCTCCACCGCCTTGACCGCCCTGCTGGCAGCGACACTGCTCGGCGGCGGGACGCAGGTGGCATCGGCGCAAAGCGGCAGCGTGATCACCGGGGCGTTCGATGTCGGCCCGGGCGGGCAGCCGGGCAACTTCAACCCGCTCGCCGCGACCGCCGGCTTCACGTGGCTGAGCCTGTATTTCGAGCCGCTGATCACCTACGACGCCAAGCTTGCGAACATCGTCGGCGCCCTCGCCGAACGTTTCGAGGTCAGCGCCGACCAGACCGCCTACACCTTCCACCTCGCCGACGCGCGTTGGCACGACGGCAAGCCGTTCACGTCGGCCGACGTCGCCTTCACGATCGAGCTCGCGCGCAACGGCGCCACCGGGTCGGTGCTCGCGGCCCGGCTGGGTGCGGTCGCAGGCGGTCGAGACGCCGGACGAGCGCACCGCGATGCATCAGGTTGTCGGCGCCCAACGCGGCGCTGATGGACACGCTGACCAAGGTGATGATGCTGCCGCAGCACGCGCTGAGCGCCATTCCGCCGGCCGAGCTTGCCGCGCAACGCCTGGTGGTCCACGGCGCCCGTCGGCACCGGGCCGTTCCGGTTCACCCGCTACGTCAACGGCCAGTTCGTCGAGCTTGGCGGCCAATCCCGATTATCGCGGCGGCAAGCCGAAGGTCGATCGCCTGATCAACCGCTACTTCGAGAACACCGCGGGCGCGGTCGTCGGCGCTGCGCTCGGGCGAGATCCAGTTCAGCTATGTCGAGACCGACGACGCCGCGAGCTTCCAGGGCGATGCCGCCTTCAAGGTGATCGAGGGTCACTTCGCTGCGTGGTGAACTACCTGGGCTTCAACCAGGAGGTGCCGCAATGGAAGGACCTGCGGGTGCGCAGCGCCGTGATGCACGCGATCGACCGCGCGGCGATCATCAAGTCGATCTATGGCGGCGCCGCGGTCCCGGCCAATTGCGGATACGTCGGCGCCGCAACTGCGTGCCGCCAGGACATCGACTCCTACGCCTTCGATCCGGCCAAGGCGAAGGCGCTGCTGAAAGACGCCGGCTGGGACAAGATCAACGGCGACAAGCCGATCACGCTGCTGACCTATTACAACACTCCGCTGGCGGCCAACGTGATGGCTGCGGTCCAGGCGATGCTGGCGGATGTGGGCATCAACGTGGTGCCGCGCACCGTCGACGTGCCGACCTACAACAGCATCGTCTATGCGCCGCAGAACCCGGACTGGAGCAAGTTCCCGATGGTCTATGCCGGGCTGCAGAACGGCCCCGACCCGAGCATCGTCAATGTCGGGCTGAACGAGAAGCAGATCCCGCCGGCGGGCGCCAACATCATGCGCATCCGCATGCCGCCGGTCACCGCAGCACTCGACGCCGCATTGGCCGAGACCGACCAGCGACCGCCGCACCGCGCGCTACGCCGACGTGTGCCGCGCCATGAACGCCAACCTGCCCTGGGCCACGATGTGGGTCACCAACCGCTACGGCGTGGCCTCGACGCAAGCTGCAGGACTTCACCTGGGTGCCGGCGCCGGCGGGCGGCCCGTACGAGGCGCATCCGGAACGCTGGTCGCTGTCGCGCTGACAGGCCACGCCGAAGCGCGAACACATGACCCGTACGCTCCGCTACGGCTCGGCGCGCCTCGCCATCGGCGTGGCGATGCTGGTCGGGCTCAGCGTGCTGGTGTTCGTGCTGCTGCGGCTGGCGCCGGGCGATCCGGTGGACGCCTATGTCAATCCCATCCGCGGCGATGTCGCCGCAGGACATGGCCGAACTGCGCACGCGCCTCGGCCTCGACCAGCCGCTGCCGGTGCAGTATTTCGCCTGGCTGGCGCAGGCGCTGCGCGGCGATCTCGGCTTTTCTCTGCAAGGGCACCGGCGAGCCGGTGCTGGGCCTGGTGCTGTCGCGCCTCGGGCCCACCGTGCTGCTGATGGGCGCCGGATTGCTGCTGGCGATCGTGCTCGGCATCGGCAGCGGCGTCGCCGGCGCGGTCCGGCGCAATTCGCCGGCCGATCTCTCGCTTTCGGTCGCGGCCTTCATCGGCATCTCCAGCCCGGCCTTCCTCACGCGCGCTGCTGGGTCTCTATCTGTTCTCGGTCCGGCTGCACTGGGCGCCGTCGGGCGGCATGCAGACGCCGGGCGCCGCGTTCTCGCTCGGCGACCTGCTGGCGCATCTGGCGCTGCCGGCGCTGCTGCTGTCGATCGGGCACACCGCGATGATCATGCGCTACACGCGGGCCTCCATGCTCGAGGTGCTGAACCAGGACTATGTGCGCACCGCGCGCGCCAAGGGGGTGCGCGAGGCCTGGGTGATCGGCTGGCACGCGTTGCGCAACGCGCTGCTGCCGGTGGTCACGCTGATCGGCTCGACCATCGGCATCGCGGTCGGCGGCGCGGTGTTCATCGAGAGCGTGTTCAACTGGCCGGGCATGGGCCTGCTGATGGTCAACGCGGTCCGGATGCGCGACTACCCGGTCATCATGGGCGCCACCCTGGTGATCGGCGCCTGCGTGATCCTGGTCAACATCGCGACCGATCTCGCCTACGCGGTGGTCGATCCGCGGATCAAGGTGGCCTGAGATGAGCACCGCGACGATCCCCGTGGTGCCGCGCCGCGGCGCCGGTCCGCTGGCGCGGGCGGGCCGCCGCTTCCTGGGCAACGGCGCGGCGCTCGCCGGGCTGGCGCTGCTGGCGCCGTTGCTGCTGGCGATCCTCACCTACCCGGCCTGGCTGCGGTAGGGGCCGAACAGCATCGACCTGCTGGCGCGCAACGCGTCGCCGTCCGCCCGCCATCTGCTGGGCACCGACGGGGTCGGGCGGGACGTGCTGGCGCGGGTGCTGCAAGGCGGGCGGACCTCGCTGCTGGTTGCGGTCCTCTCGGTCGGCATCTCCGGCGTGATCGGCTTCCTGGTCGGCGGCATCGCCGCGTTCGGCGGACGCTGGTCCGACACCGCGACGATGCGCGTCGTCGATCTCGCGATGACGTTGCCGCCGGTGATCCTGCTGCTGGTGCTCGCCTCCATCACCGGCACCGGGCTCTGGCCGACCGTCTGGGTGATCGCGCTGCTGTCCTGGCCGGTGCTGGCCCGCATGGTGCGCGCCCGGTTGCTGGAAGTGCGTGAGCGCGACTTCGTGGTTGCCGCGCGCGGCATGGGCGCCGGGCTGCCGCCATCTGCTGCGGCGCCACGCGATTGCCGAACAGCATCGACATCCTGATGGTCTACGCGACCCTGCAGATCGCCAACGCGATCCTGCTGGAAGCGGGCCTGTCGTTCCTCGGCCTCGGCATCCCTCCGCCCGAGGCGAGCTGGGGCAACATGATGAACGCCGCCCGCAGCACCGTCGTGCTGGAGCAGTATCCCTGGCAGTGGATGGCGCCGGGCGCTGCACTCGTGCTCGCCGTGCTCGCCATCAACTTCATCGGCGACGGATTGCGCGACGCCTTCGATCCCCGCTCCGAACTGAACTAGATCAGAAAGGTCCAACCGCATGCCTCGCGTTCCATGGCGTCGATCCCGCCCGTCGTGACGCCGCTGACCGCCGACTTCAAGGTCGACTATCCCTCCTACACGCGGTGCTCGAGCATCTGCTGGCAGGCGGCGTGCACGGGCTGTTCGTGCTCGGCTCCACCAGCGAGGTGGTGTTCCACGACGATGCCACGCGGCAGCGGATCATCGAGCACACGGTCGAGGTGGTGCGCGGCCGCGTGCCGGTCCTGGCCGGCGTGATCGACCCGGCGACCGATCGCGTCATCGGGCACGCCCGCACGGCCCAGGCGGCGGGTGTCGACGCGGTGGTCGTGACGGCGCCGTTCTATACCCGCACCAGCGGGCCCGAGATCGTCGATCATTTCCGCTATGTCCGCGATGCCGTCGACCTGCCGGTCGTCGCCTACGACATCCCGGTCTGCGTGCAACGTCAAGCTGGACCGCGCGACCGTGGCGACGCTGGCGCGCGAGGGGGCGATCGCCGGGCTGAAGGACAGCAGCGGCGACGACGGCAATTTCCGCTTCGTGCTGCGCGGACCTCGCCGACCATGCCCGAGTTCTTCCTGATGACCGGCTCGGAGATCGTGGTCGACTCCGTTCTCGCGATGGGCGCGCACGGCGTCGTGCCCGGCCTCGCGCAACGTCGATCCGGCCGGCTATGTGCGCCTGTGGGACGCGGCGCGGCGCGGCGACTGGACGGCGGCGCGCGCCGAGCAGGAACGGCTGTGCCGGCTGTTCGAGATCGTCTGGCTCGGCACGCCCCGCACCAGTCGCCGGCGCGTCCGGCGTCGGCGGCTTCAAGACCGCGATGCGGCGCCTGGGCATCATCGACACCAACGTCATGGCGCGCCCGCAACGGGCGCTCGAACGAGGCCGAGGCGGCGCGGGTCGAGACGATCCTGCGCGCGACCGGCCTGCTCGAATAGGCAATGAGTAAAGCTGCCGCCGCCGTCCTGTCGCTGGAGGGCCTGCGCACCGCGTTCGGCCAGGGCCGGCGCCAGGTGATGGCGGTCGACGGCGTGGACCTCGCCATTCCGGCCGGCGAGACCCTCGCGCTGGTCGGGGAGTCGGGCTCGGGCAAGTCGGTGACGAGCCTGTCGGTGCTGCGCCTGTTGCCGGCGGGCGTCGGGCGGATCGTCGCCGGCCGGGTGATGTTCGCGCCGCCGGGCGAGGCGCCGGTCGATCTCGCGACGCTGCCGCCCGAGGCGCTGCGTCGCGTTCGCGGCGGCCGGATCGGCATGGTGTTCCAGGAACCGATGACGAGCCTCAACCCGGTGTTCACCGTCGGCGACCAGATCGCCGAGCCGCTGCGGGTGCATGGCGGCGCCGGCCGGCAGGATGCCATGCAGGCGGCGGTGCGGCTGCTCGACCAGGTCGGCATCCCCGATCCCGGCCGCCGCGCCGGCCAGTTCCCGCACGAATTGTCGGGCGGCATGCGCCAGCGCGTGACGATCGCCATGGCGCTGGCCTGCGATCCGCCGCTGCTGATCGCCGACGAGCCGACCACCGCCCTCGACGTCACCATCCAGGCGCAGATCCTCGACCTGCTGCAGCGCCTGCAGCGCGAGCGCGGCATGGCGATGCTGTTCGTGACGCACAACCTCGGCGTGGTGGCCGAGATCGCGCATCGGGTCGCCGTGATGTACGCCGGCCGCGTGGTCGAGGACGGCACGGTCGGCGAGGTGTTCAGCACCCCCCGCCACCCCTACACCATCGGCCTGATGGCCTCGATGCCGCGCCTGGGCACGGCCAGCGCGCTGCGGCGGGCAGGGGCGCGCCTTGCCCGCGATCCCAGGCACCGTGCCGACGCTGGCGGAGCTGCCGTCCGGCTGCGCCTTCGCGCCGCGCTGCGCCATGGCGATCGACGCCTGCAGGCGCGGCGGTGCCGCCGCTCGAAACGGTGGCGGACGGGCATCGCAGCCGCTGCATCCGCTGGCGGGAGCTGCCGGCATGACGGCGCCGCCGTTGGCCACTCCGCTGCTTTCCGTCGAGGGATCTGGCCAAGCACTACCGCATGCGCGGGCGGCGCGCCGGTGCGCGTGCTGGACGGCATCTCCTTCGAGGTGGGACATGGCGAGGTGGTCGGGCTGGTCGGCGAATCCGGCAGCGGCAAGACCACCATCGGCCGGGCCGTGCTGCGGCTGATCGAGCCGACCGCGGGCGCGGTGATGTTCGACGGGCAGGACCTCACGCGCCTCGGCGCTAGCGGCCATGCGCGAGATGCGGCCGGCGCATGCAGTACATCTTCCAGGACCCCTATCGCGAGCCTGTCGCCGCGCATGACGGTGGGTGAAATCCTGACCGAGGGGCTGGCCATCCAGGGTCGATCGGCTCGCGCGCCGGGCGGCAGGAACGCGCGCACCGCGCCCTGGCCCAGGTCGAGTTGCCGCCGGCCGCGTTCGGCCGCTATCCGCACGAATTCTCCGGCGGCCAGCGCCAGCGCATCGGCATCGCCCGCGCGCTGACGATGGAGCCGGAATTCCTGGTCGCCGACGAGCCGGTGTCGGCGCTCGACGTGTCGATCCAGGCGCAGGTGGTGAACCTGATGCG
Organism: uncultured Alphaproteobacteria bacterium; assembly: GCA_963819305.1. Classification (GTDB taxonomy): domain Bacteria; phylum Pseudomonadota; class Alphaproteobacteria; order Acetobacterales; family Acetobacteraceae; genus CAVTKE01. The sequence continues at coordinate 781,424 of CAWFVP010000006.1, read as the reverse complement.
CGACCTGCAGCAGCGGCTGGGCCTGACCATGCTGTTCATCTCGCACGACCTCGCGGTGGTCGAATACATCAGCGACCGGGTGATCGTGCTGTATCTCGGCCGGATCATGGAGATGGCGCCGACCGAGGCGCTGTATGCAGCGCCGCAGCATCCCTATACGCGGGCGCTGCTGTCGGCGGTGCCCGATCCCGACCCGGCGCGGGCACGCAGGCGCATCCTGCTGGCGGGCGACATCCCGAGCCCAGGCAACCCGCCGACCGGCTGCGTGTTCCGCACGCGTTGCCCCTACGCGATCGCCGCCTGCGCCGGCGAAATCCCGGCGCTGCGTGAGGTGGCGCCGGGACACGCCAAGGCCTGCATTCGCGACGACATCCCGATCGAGGCACCATGACCGACCATCCTTCCCTGATGGCCGCGGAGACGCAGGAGACACCTGCCGCGGTCGCCCGGCTGCTCGCCGCCGAAGGCAAGGCGATCGCCGCCCTCGGCCGCCGGCTGGCGGCGCTGGCACCGCCGGTCGTCGTCACCTGCGCGCGGGGTTCGTCCGATCATGCGGCCGGCTTTCTGAAATATCTGCTGGAGATCGCCGTGGGGATTCCGGTGGCCTCGGTCGGCCCGTCGGTGGCGTCCGTGTACGGGGCGCGGCTGCGGCTGGCGGGGGGCGTGCTGGTGTCGATCTCGCAATCCGGCCGCAGCCCCGACCTCGTCGCGCTGCAGGCGGCGGCGCGGGCGGCCGGGGCACTGACGGTGGCCATCGTCAACGCGACCGACGGGCCGCTGGCGCAGGAGGCCGACACCGTCATCGCCCTCCACGCCGGGCCGGAGCGGAGCGTGGCCGCCACCAAGTCGTTCGTCTGCTCGACGGCCGCGGCCGCCGCCCTCGTCGCGGCCTGGAGCGGGGACGCGGCACTGGCGGCGGCGGTAAGCGGCCTGCCGGACTCGCTCGGGCGGGCGCTGCGCTGCGACTGGTCGGCGGCCAGCGAGACCATCGGCCAAGCCCCTTCGCTGTTCGTGCTCGGCCGCGGCCCCGGCTATCCGGTGGCGCATGAGGCGGCGCTGAAATGCAAGGAGGTCGCGGCCATCCATGCCGAGGCGTTCTCGATTGCCGAGGTGATGCATGGGCCGCTGCGCCTGGTGCATGACCGCTTTCCGGTGCTGGCCTGGCTGCCCGACGATGCGGCGGTCGCCGCCAACCGCGCCGGGCTGGTTCGCATCGTCGAAGCCGGGGGCTCGCTGTTCACCGCCTCCCCGGTTGCGGCGCCGGGGGTGGCCCTGCCCTGCATCGCCACCGGGCACGGCTTCACGGACCCGATCGCCATTTCGCTGTCGTTCTATGGTTTCATCGAACGGATCAGCCGCGCGCGTGGCTTCGATCCCGATCACCCGGCCAATCTGCGGAAGGTGACGGAGACGTTCTGACGCAGGTCGCCGGGCGCGGAGACCGCGGCGCCGGCTTCGATGCGGGCGGATCGAAGCTCCCCGGAGGCGGCGCCTCGCCGGCGCGCCCTGGACAGCGTGGGGCGGGCCGGGCATGTGATTTCCCAGGCGCAATCGTTGGGGGTTCCATGCTGTTCGATTTCGAGACGCTGGCGGCGCAGGAGCGCTACAAGCTGCTGGTGTCCACCGTTCTGCCGCGGCCGATCGCCTGGGTGGTGACGCAGGACCTGAACGGGGTGCTGAATGCGGCGCCGTATTCGTTCTTCAACACCTTCGCCAACGACCCGCCGGTGGTGGTGATCGGCATCGGCGGCCGCAAGCCGGGCGACGCCAAGGACACCGGCAACAACATCAGCAGCACCGGGCAGTTCGTGGTGAATCTGGTCAGCGACGCCAACGCCCAGGCGATGAACGTCACGGCGATCGATTTCCCGCCGGAGGTCGATGAACTGGCCGAGGCCGGGCTGACCACCATTCCCAGCACCAAGGTGAAGCCGCCACGCATCGCCGAAAGCCCGGTTGCCTTCGAGTGCGAGCGGATGATGACGCTGGAACTGAACGTCGACCGGGCCCTGGTGGTCGGCCGGGTGTTGGCGATGCATGTGCGCGACGACTGCGTCCTGGACCCCGCACGTTGCTACATCGATACCCCGAAGCTGGACCTGATCGGGCGCATGCACGGCGCCGGCTGGTACGCGCGGACGACCGATCGGTTCGAGATGCCGCGGATCAAGCTGGAGGACTACAAGGGGAAGTAGCCGGGTGCCGGCGCCGACCTATCCCAGAGAGTTAAGGAACTTCGCGCGCGCGGTTGCCGCACTCATGATGAACGACTGGTCGGAGCCGCCGAGCAGGAAGCGGGCGCCCATGCCGATATAGGTCCTGCTCCATTGCTCGTCATAGACGCCGCCCATGCCGGCGAACTTGCCGTGCTTGTTGCAGGCGGCGATGACCTTCTTGTAGGCGTCCTGCACCTTTTCGTGGCCGATCTGGCCGGAGATGCCCATGTCGGCGGTGAGGTCGGAGGTGCCGATCAGCAGCACGTCGATCCCCGGGGTCGCCGCGATCGCGTCGCAATTGGCCACCGCCTCGGCGGTTTCGATCATGCCGGCGATCAGGATGCCGGCATTGATTTCGGCCTGGGCCACGACGGGGGATGGCGGGTCGAAGCCGTAGACGGCGATGCCGCCGCCCCAGCTTCGATGGCCGTCGGGCGGGAAGTGGAATGCCTCGCCGACGCGCTTGGCCTGGGCCGGGGTGTCCACATGCGGCACCACGATGCCGAGCGCGCCGTTGTCGAGTGCGCGGGTGCCTTCGTCCAGCGCGTCGGTGCAGACGCGCACGATCGGGGTGACGCCGGTCGGCAGGGCGGCGATGCAGAGCTGGGTGGCCTCGTGCACGGAGAAGGCGCCGTGCTCCATGTCGATGAACAGCCAGTCATAGCCGGACGCCTTGGCCAGCAGCGGGGTGGCGACGCTGCGCAGCACCCCGGCGCCGAAGCCGATCGCGGTCTTGCCGGCGCGCAGGCGTTCGAGCGCGGTGTTGGCGATCAGTGGCATGGCGGTTCCCCTTGATTTCGCATCAGCGCACCACGCAATGCGGGCAGGGTCAATCCGCGGCCTCGGCCGGGCGGTTCTCGACCAGCGCCATCAGGGTCTCCAGCCGGTCCGCCTCGGCGGCCGGCTTGTCGGTGCGGATGCGGGCGACGCGGGGAAAGCGCATGCGCGACGCCGGATTTGTGGCGGGTGGAGAGCTGCGCCGCGTCGAACGCGACTTCCAGCACCAGGCTTTTCTCCACCTCGCGCACCGGGCCGAAGCGGGCCGTGGTGTGGTTGCGGATCCAGCGGTCGAGGAACGCCAGTTCCGCGTCGGTGAAGCCGAAATAGGCCTTGCCGACCGGCACCAGCTCGCCGTCTTCGCGCCACAGGCCGAAGGTGTAGTCGGAGTAGAAGCTGCTGCGCTTGCCGTGGCCGCGCTGGGCATACATCAGCACGGCGTCGATGGTCAGCGGGTCGCGCTTCCATTTCCACCACATGCCCTTGGGGCGGCCGGGCACGTAGGGCGAGTCGGCGCGCTTCAGCATCAGGCCCTCGATCGCCGCCGCCCGGGCGCCGTCGCGGATGGCGCCGAGCTCGTCGAGGCTGTCGAACGGGATCATCTCCGACAGGTCCATGCGCGGCCGGCTGCTCGCGCGAACCAGGACTGCTCCAGCCGGACGCGGCGGCTGTCGAACGGCAGAGGCCGCGGACGTCCTCGGCGCCGTCGAACAGGATGTCGTACAGGCGCACCGCGACCGGGTAGTCCTGCATCATCTTCGCACCGACGGCCTTGCGGTTCAGCCGCTGCTGCAGATCGGCGAACGGCGCCACCTGCGCCGTCGCGCATCACCAGCAGTTCGCCGTCCAGCACGGCGTGGAACTCCATCGCGTCGAGGATCTCGGGGAAGGCGCCGGAGATGTCGTCGGCGCCGCGCGAATAGAGCCGCCTGCCGCCGCGGGTGGCGACGAGCTGCACGCGGATGCCGTCCCATTTCCATTCGGCGCGCAAGGCGGCGGGATCGAGGCTGGCGAAGTCCGGCGGCTCCAGCGGATGGGCCAGCATCGGCGGGCGGAACACCGGCGCGTCGGCCGGGTCCGGGCGCGGGCCGCGGCCTTCGATCCAGGCGAACAGTTCGGCGTAGGGCGGCGCCAGGCCGTGCCAGACCTCCTCGATGTCGTCGGCGGCGATGCGGCCCTCGGCGATTTCGGCCAGGGCCAGCTTGGCCAGGCGGGCGGAGGCGCCGACGCGCAAGCCGCCGGTGATCAGCTTCAGCAGGGCGAAGCGGACCGACGCCTCGCTGGCATCGAGCCAGCCGGCGACGACGGCGGGCAGCTCGGCCTTGGGCGTGGTGTCCAGCGTCTGCACCACTTCGGACAGCAGTGGGCGGGGCGGCGTTGGTGGCGGCCTCCGGCCAGATCAGCGCCACGGTTTCGGCGAGGTCGCCGACATAGTCGTAGGACCAGGCGAACAGCTCGGGGTCGGTGCGCTCGGCGGCGAGGGCGCGGATCAGGCCGGGCTTGGCGGCGGAGAACGACCAGCTCGCCGGTGACGGCGGCGAGGCCCAGGCCGCGCTCGGGGTCCGGGGTGGTGGCGAAGTAGCGCCGCAGCAGCGCGATCTTGGCGAGCCGGCCGGGGGTGAAGACCAGGCGTTCCAGCAGGGCGGCGAAGGCGATCATGCGGCGCCTGCCGCTTCTTCCGCAGCGTACGCGTCCTCGTCGCCATAGCCGATCAGCCGCAGCGCGCGGCCACGGATGCCGCGCTGGCCGGCGGCGTGGATCAGCGCCTCCTCGCGTGCCATGCGTCACCCAGACCTCGGGCGCGCCGACCTCGTCGAGGGTGGCGTTCAGTTCGTCCCAGTCGGCGTGGTCGGAGATCACCAGCGGCAGCTCGATGCCGCCCTGCTTGGCGCGCTGGCGCACGCGCATCCAGCCGGAGGCCATGCACACGACCGGCTCGGCCAGGCGCCGGGCCCAGCGGTCGGCGACCGCGCGCGGGCGGCGCCAGCACGATCTGGCCGACGAGTTCCGCCTTTGCCGCGACGGTGGCGGGGCGCAGGTCGCCGAGCGAGACGCCGAGGCTCTCGTAGACGCTTGCACATGTTGACCAGGGCGCCGTGCAGATAGATCGGACGGTCCCAGCCGGCCTGCCGCAGCAGCGCGATCAGCCGCTGGCGTCTTGCCGAGCGCATAGCAGCCGACGACGTGGGTGCGCTCGGGGAACAGCGCGACGCTGTCCAGCAGCTTGGCGATTTCGGCGCCGGCGTCGGGGTGGCGGAACACCGGCAGGCGCGAACGTCGCCTCGGTGACGAAGACGTCGCAGGGGATCGGCATGAACGGGTCGCAGGTGGGGTCGGGCCGCCGCTTGTAGTCGCCGCTGACCACCGCCCGGCTGCCGCGCCAGTACATCGCCACCTGGGCGCTGCCGAGCACGTGGCCGGCGGGCTGCAGCAAGATCTCGACCTCGCCGATCCGCAGGGGCTCGCCCCAGCCGAGCGCCTGCTGGGTCTCGCCGGCGTTGCCCTCGCCCATGCGGGCGCGCATCACGGCGAGGGTCGCGGCGGTCGCCAGCACGGCGCGGTGGCCCGGCCGGGCGTGGTCGGAGTGGGCGTGGGTGATGACCGCGCGGTCGACCGGGCGGATCGGGTCGATGAAGAAGCCGCCGGGCTCGCAATAGAGGCCCTGGGGCAACACTTTCAGCCAGGTTTCGGGATGCGGCATGCGCCTGATGTGGCGTGGGTTTGCGGCGGGCGCCAGACCCCCTATCTACACGGGATGCCCGGAACATTGCCGGAACTCTTCTCCCAGTGGTTCGCCGCCCGCGGCTGGACCCCGCGCGCGCACCAGTTGCAGGTGCTGGCGGGGGCGGCGGCGGGGAAGGACATGCTGCTGATCGCGCCGACTGGCGGCGGCAAGACGCTGGCCGGCTTCCTGCCGTCGCTGGTGGCGATGGCGGAGGGCGGCCATGCGGGGCTGCATACGCTGTATGTCTCGCCGCTGAAGGCGCTCGCCGCCGACATCGCCCGCAACCTGATGGGGCCGGTTGCGGAAATGTCATTGGACATTACTATCGACACCCGCACCGGCGACACCTCCTCCGAGCGCCGCCGCAAGCAGCGTGAGTCGCCGCCGAACATCCTGCTGACCACGCCGGAAAGCCTGGCCCTGCTTGTGTCGCTGCCCGAGGCGGAGAAATTCTTCGCCACCCTGCGCCGCGTGGTGATCGACGAGGTCCATGCCCTGGCCGGGACCAAGCGCGGCGACCAGCTTGCCCTATGCCTGTCCCGCCTCTCGGCGCTGGCGCCCGACAGCCGGACCATCGGCCTGTCCGCGACCGTCGCGCACCGCGCCGCGATCGCCGCCTACGTGGCGCCGGAGGGGGTGGAGGTCATCGAGGTCACCGGCGGCGCCGCACCCGACATCAGCATGATCCTGCCCGAGGGCGTGCTGCCCTGGGGCGGCCATATGGGGCTGTTCAGCGCCCCTTCGATCCTGGAGCGGATCCGCCAGGCCGGCATGACCATCGTCTTCGTCAACACCCGCGCCCAGGCCGAACTGCTGTTCCAGGCCTTGTGGAAACTGAACGACGGCAACCTGCCGATCGCCATCCATCACGGCAGCTTGGAACTGGAAGCCCGCCTGCGGGTCGAGGCCGCGATGGCCGCCGGCCGCCTGCGAGCGGTGGTGGCGACCTCCTCGCTCGACCTCGGGATCGACTGGGGCGGGGTGGACCAGGTGCTGCAGGTGGGCGCGCCCAAGGGCGTGTCGCGCCTGCTGCAACGGGTCGGCCGCGCCAACCACCGCATGGACGAGGCCTCGCGCGCCATCCTGGTGCCGGCCAACCGCTTCGAGGTGCTGGAATGCGAGGCGGCGATCCTCGGCGTCGCCGCCGGCGAACTCGACGGCGACCCGCCCCGCGCCGGCGGGCTCGATGTGCTGGCGCAACACATCCTGGGCGTCGCCTGCGCCGCCCCGTTCCATCCCGACGCGCTGTTCGCCGAGGTCACCCACGCGGCGCCCTACGCCGCCCTCACCCGGCGCGACTTCGACGACGTGCTGCGCTTCGTCGAGGACGGCGGCTATGCGCTGTCGGCGTACGAGCGCTACCGCAAGCTGTTCCGCGACGCCGAGGGCCGCGTGCATGTCCGCTCGGAGCGTGTCGCCCGCCAGCACCGCATGAACATCGGCACCATCGTCGAGGCGCCGCTGCTGAAGGTGCGCTACGGCGGCCGCGGCGGCACCCTCGGCGAGGTCGAGGAATACTTCGTCAACATGCTGACCCCCGGCGACACCTTCATGTTCGCCGGGCGGCTGCTGAAATTCCTCGGCGTGCGCGAGACCACCTGCGAGGTCGCGGACGGCGGCGACGGCGAGCCGAAGGTGCCGGCCTATGCGGGCGGCCGCATGCCGATGACCACCAACCTCGCCGACCGGGTGCGCGGCATGCTGCAGGACCCTGCCACGTGGCACGCCTTCCCAGCCGAGGTGCAGGAGTGGCTGAGCCTGCAGCAGGGCGTTTCCCGCCTGCCCGGCCGCAACGACCTGCTGGTGGAGACCTTTCCCCGCGGCGATCGCTGGTTCCTGGTCGCCTACTGCTTCGAGGGCCGCAACGCGCACCAGACCCTCGGCATGCTGCTGACCAAGCGGATGGAGCGCGCGGGCTTCCAGCCGCTCGGCTTCGTCGCCACCGACTACGTGCTGGCGACCTGGTCGGCCCGCGAACCGCGCGACGTGGCCAAGCTGTTCGAGCGCGACATGCTTGGCGACGACCTCGAAGCCTGGATGGCCGAAAGCTCGATGCTGCGGCGGACCTTCCGCAACGTCGCGGTGATCGCCGGGCTGATCGAGCGCAACCACCCCGGCGCCGAGAAGAACCGCCGCCAGGTGACGGTCAGCAGCGACCTCATCTACGACGTGCTGCGCCGCCACCAGCCGGACCACGTGCTGCTGCGCGCAACCCGCGCGGATGCGGCCGGCGGCCTTACCGACCTCGCCCGCATCGCCCTGCTGCTGGACCGGGCGCATGGGCGGATCGTCCATATGGTGCTGTCGCGGGTGTCGCCGCTGGCGGTGCCGGTGCTGCTGGAGATCGGGCGCGAAAGCGTGCGGTCTGGCGATTCCGACGACGATCTGCTGGCCGAGGCGGAGACGCTGGTGGCGGAGGCGACCTTCGAGGCGGAGCCGCCGCCGCAGCGGCCGCACCGGGTGCCGGCGGTGCACCGGGCCAACTTCGCGCGCAAGACCCGGCAGCGGCAGGGCAGCCTGTTCGGGTAGTTAAGGCGCCTGCAGCGAGACGCCGGGGCCGGAGACGAGTTGCGCCACCGGGAAGCAATCGACGTAGCGCGCCGGCTGGTTCGGGTCCGGAACCGCGCAGACCGCCTCCAGGACATGCACGGCGAAGGACTGGCCGGGAGCCGTCGCATTGCTGCAGTCGCCGTGGAACAGCACCGTCTGGTAATTCCACTCGCCGGGCGGCGGGGCCACGATGCGCACGCTCGTCGTGTCCGAAGTCGTCCGTCGCCGCGCGCCGAAGCTGGCGCGCAGGCTCAGCACCACGGCATCGATGCCCGGAGCCTCCGGCGCCGAGATGCCGACACGAACCTGGCAGATCGCAGCGCCGGCATTCACCGGCGCAAGAGTGACCGGCGCAAGGGGGACCGGTGAAGGAGTAGCCGGTGAAGGAGTGGCCGGCGCGAGGGGCATCGGCGCGGTCGAGGCGGTGCCTGCCCCCAGCGACGAGAGCGCGGCGAGAGCGGGATCGTCCACGCCGGCGCTGACGAAAATCGGCCCCGGGGCTGCGCGGGCCGCTCCCGTCGTCAGCATCGCCGCCCCCAGCAAACCCAGCGCCGCCCACCTCATCTCGCGTCTCCGATCAGAATATGATGCCGATCACCGCCAATGAAACGATATAGCCCGGTGCCGCTGCCGCTCGAAACCGGCACCGGCTGGATCAGCAGGTATGGCGCCGACTCCCCGCCAACGGCCAGGCGATCCCGGCCGGCATAGACCGTCAGCCCGTTGCCCGGCTGGTTCGCCTGCGCCAGCAGCCGCCACTCGACGGCCGGCAACCGGGCCTCCAGCGGCAGCGCCTGCCGGGCGTCATCAGCGGGCAGCGGGGTCACAACATGCACATCGGCAGCTGTCTGGGCGCGGGAGGCAGACAGGCAGCACATGCCGAAAACCAAGCTTAACCCCAGGATATTAGCACCTTGTCGCACGAAACTCTCCTGGCAGATTAACCAGTGGTAGCAGCCGCGACTCCGATTCGCGAGCATTCTCTTGACGAATCGCGCAATCGCGTGAGCGAGCGACTCCGGTGATTGCAGGCAAGCAACGTGCGGCACATATCCAGTTCATTACCTGCAGCCAGCGCCAGACCGCCAACCGGAGAATGCTGCATGACCATGTTCCCGGCGATCGACCCGCTGCTGCCGCTCTCCGGCTTCATGGTCGGCCTGCTGGTCGGACAGACGGGCATGGGCGGCGGCTCGCTGATGACGCCGATCCTGATGCTGCTGTTCGGCGTTCACCCGGCGACCGCGGTCGGCACCGACCTGCTCTACGCGGCAACCACCAAGTCGGTCGGCACCCTGGTTCACGGGATCCACGACACGGTGAACTGGCGGGTGGTCCGCAGACTGGCTACCGGCAGCGTGCCGGCGACCGCCGCGACCCTGCTGCTGCTGTCGCGGTTCGGCGTCGCCGAGGGCGGTGGCGGACGGCTGATCTCCATCGTGCTGGGCATCACGCTGCTGCTGACCGCGCTGTCGCTGATCTTCCGCGCCGCGTTCCTGCGGCTCGCCAGCCGGCTGATCGACGACGTGCCGCCGGAGCGCACCAAGGTCCTCACCATTGCCACCGGCGCCGTCCTCGGCGTGCTAGTGACGATCTCCTCCGTCGGCGCCGGGGCGATCGGGGTGACGGCGCTGCTGCTGCTGTATCCCAAACTGCCGATGAAGGTGATCGTCGGCTCCGACATCGCCCATGCCGTGCCCCTGACGCTGGTTGCGGGCATCGGGCATTGGTGGCTCGGCTCGGTCAATCCGCTGCTGCTGGCGTCGCTGCTGATCGGCTCGGTGCCGGGCATCGTGCTTGGCAGCTTCATGGCGGTGCGGGTGCCGGAATGGGTGATCAGGCCCATCCTCGCGCTGACGTTGGCGGTGGTGGGCGGTCGTTTGGTGCTATAGTCGGCGCCTTGCCTGGCGCAGGGGTGACAGACATCCGCAACATCGCCGCTTGCCTCCTGACCTTGCTCGCAGCCGCTGCCCCGGCGGCGCCGCCCGCTTCGTCGGCAACTTCGGCCGCGATGTCGGACGTGGCGTTGCTCGACCGCGTGACCTGGGGCGCCAACGCCCCGGCGATGGCGACGCTGCGGACGATGGGCCGGCAGGCCTGGCTCGAGTGGCAGCTGCATCCCGGCAACGTCGAGGCGCTGCCGGCGGCGGCACAGGCCCAGATCGACGCCCTGCCGATCTCACAGGCTCGGTGGCCGATGCTGCACGCGGACATGGCCGCCAGGCAGAAGGCCGCCAACAGCCTGCTGGATGTCGGCGAGAAGCAGGCGGCGCAGCAGGCCTACCAGCAGGCCATGAACGAGCTGGCGCGCCAGGGCGCCACCCGGCAGATCCTGCGCGACCTGTATTCCCCGGCGCAGCTGCAGGAGCAGATGACCTGGTTCTGGTTCAACCACTTCAACGTCCACCAGTACAAATCCAACGTCCGCGTGCTGGTCGGCGATTACGAGGACCGCGCCATCCGCCCGCACGCGCTGGGCCGCTTCCGCGACCTGCTGGCGGCGACGCTGCGGCACCCGGCGATGCTGCGCTACCTGGATAATGCCGAGAATGCCGCCGGCCGCATCAACGAGAACTATGCCCGCGAGATCATGGAACTGCACACCATGGGCGTCGGCTCGGGCTACGCGCAGCACGACGTGGAGGAGCTGGCGCGGGTGCTGACCGGACTGGGCATCGACGCCCGCCCGGAAAATCCCCGGCTGAAACCCGAATTGCAGCCGCAACTGATCCGCGACGGGCTGTTCGAGTTCAATCCCGCCCGGCACGACTACGGCGACAAGATCTTCCTCGGCCAGCCGATCAAGGGTCGCGGCATCGCCGAGGTGGACCAGGTGCTCGACATCCTCAGCCGCCAGCCGGCGACCGCGCGCCATGTCTCCCGCCAACTGGCCGAGTTCTTCGTCTCCGACGCGCCGCCGCCGGCCTTGGTCGAGGCGATGGCGCAGACCTTCCTGCGCTCGGACGGCGATATCGCCTCGGTGCTGCGCACCCTGTTCCAATCGCCCGAATTCGCCGCCTCGTCCGGCGCGCGCTTCAAGGACCCGGTGCATTACGTGCTGTCGGCGGTGCGCCTCGCCTATGGCGACCGGGTGATCCTGAACACCGCGCCGATCCAGGGCTGGCTGAACCGGATGGCGGAGGGGCTCTACAACCACGAAACCCCGGATGGCTATGCAATGGCCGCCTCCGCATGGAACGGGCCGGGCCAGTTGGCGGTGCGGTTCGAGATCGCCCGGCAGATCGGCTACGGGCCGGCGGGGCTGTTCAAACGCGACAATATCGAACAGCCGGGTTTTCCGCAGTTGCAGAACGCGCTGTATTTCGATGCCATCAGGCCGACCCTGAAGCCCCGGACCCTGGCCGCCCTCGACCAGGCGATCTCGCCGCAGGACTGGAATTTCCTGTATCTGTGCAGCCCGGATTTCATGTTTTGATACCGCCACGGAGGCAGCGCGATGCAACGACGTGAATTGCTCGCGGCCCTGGCGGCGGCAGCTCCCATGACCGTGGCCGGCCGGGTTTGGGCGGCGCCGCAGGCGGACGCCAGGCTGCTGGTGGTGTTCCTGCGCGGCGCCTACGACGCCGGCAACGTGGTGATCCCCGCCTCCAGCGATTTCTACTACCAGTCCCGCCCGACGCTGGCGGTACCCCGCCCCGGCTCGCCGGTCGAACGCGCCGCGCTGCCGCTGGACGCGGACTGGGCGCTGCATCCGGCGCTGCGCGAAACCATCCTTCCGCTGTGGCAGCAGAAGCGCATCGCCTTCGTGCCGTTCGCCGGCACCGACGACCTCACCCGCAGCCATTTCGAAACCCAGGACACCATCGAGATGGGCCAGCCGGTCGGCGCCGCGCGCGACTACCGCTCCGGCTTCATGAGCCGGCTGGCGGCGGTGCTGACCAAGGCGCGGCCGATCTCGTTCACCGACCAGTTGCCGCTGGTGTTCCACGGCGCGGCGCCGATCCCGAACATCGCCTTGAATGCGGTGGGCAAGCCCGGGGTCGATGACCGGCAGGCGAAGCTGATCGCGTCGATGTACCAGGGCCACGCGCTGGAAGCCGCGGTGACGCAGGGCTTCCAGGTTCGCGACGACGTCTACCGCTCGATCTCGGAAGAAATGATCGCCGCCAACCGCGGCGCGGTCTCGCCGAAGGGCTTCGAACTGTCGGCGCGGCGGATCGGCCGGCTGATGCGCGAGCAGTTCAACCTCGGCTTCGTCGACGTCGGCGGCTGGGACACCCATGTCAACCAGGGCGGCGCCAGCGGCTACCTTGCCGACCGGCTGGGCGAGCTTGGCCGCGGCATCGCCGGCTTCGTCGAGGAGATCGGGCCGGCCTGGAGCGACACGGTGGTGGTGGTGATTTCCGAGTTCGGCCGCACCTTCCGCGAGAACGGCGACAAGGGCACCGACCACGGCCATGGCAGCACCTACTGGGTGCTGGGCGGCGGGATCAACGGCGGCCGCATCGCCGGGCGACAAACCAGGGTGGAGCAGGCGAGCCTGTTCCAGAACCGGGATTTTCCGGTGCTGACGGATTACCGGGCGTTGCTTGGCGGCCTGGTGCAGAAGCTGTACGGACTGAACGAAGTTCAGCTTGCACAGGTGTTTCCGCATATGGCACCGCAGGACCTGTCGATCGTCTAGCCCCAGCCACAGCTTGAGGGATGCTCCCATGTTCGACCTGGACCGGTTCGTTGCCGATTGCCGCGCTGCCCTGGCCGATGGCGAGCGGCCGAAAGCCCTGCGCGATGTGGTGACCCGCGCGGTCGCCGACCCCGCCGCGGTGATGGCGCATCTCGGCGAACCGCGACGGGCCGGGGTGACGCTGCTGCACCATTCGCCGGACCTCACCATCCTCAACGTGCTGTGGGGCCCGGGCATGACCATCATGCCGCATAACCATCGCATGGCCGCGGTGATCGGCCTGTATACCGGCCGCGAGGACAACATCTTCTGGCGCCGCATCGACACCGCCGACGGCCCGCGCATCGAGGCGGCCGGCGCCCATTCCATCGGGGTGCGGGACTGCGTCCCGCTCGGCCGCGACATCATCCACTCGGTCACCAACCCGCTGCCGAAGCTCACCGGCGCGATCCATGTCTATGACGGCGATTTCGTCGCGATGGAGCGCAGCGAATGGGAGCCGGAGCTGTTGCAGGAACGTCGCTACGACTTCGAGAGAAACATGCGGCTGTTCGAAGCGTCCAACGCCAGGCTGGTGCCGGGCTGACCCCTCACCGCGGCGTTTTCGGCTTCCGGTCCGCGGCAACCCGACGCGCAGCCGACAGAGCGGCACGCGCCCACTAAACCAGCTCATCGGGTTCATCGAGTAGCCGGTCCGGCGCCCGCCAGAACGACATTTCGATCACCCGGGCCGCCCTTTTCGTAATTCAGCGGAGGTCCTGCCGCCGCCTCCTTGAAGACCATTCGATTGTGATCATCGACCCGCAGGTAAAGCGTGTCGTCGGTCACCATTGCGAACATCAGCCCGTGGCAGAAAACGCCCGTCTTGCCAAACATGCGCCGCATCGAGATGCGACCGAGCGGGACCAGTTGCCCGCGCAGGAATTCCTCAAAGCTGTCGCTGGCAACTATCGATCGCCTCCTTGCATCAGCTTTTCGGGTTCAGCCTGCCGGCCGCCAGTTTCAAACCTTCCTGCAAGGCGCTCGTGAACGCGCGAATGCGCGGGGTGTGCCGCATGTCGCCATGCACCCCAAGCCACAGGTCGCGCAGCGGCGGCGGTCCCGCAGGGGGGACCGGCAGCCGCACCAGGCCCTCCGCGCCATCACCGAGATAGCGGGCGAGGCAGGCGATGCCGAGGCCGTCGCGCGCCGCGGCGCGGTGCAACAACCGGCTGTTGCTGGAAAACGCCGCCCGCGCCCGCGGGGCCGCCGCCCGCAGCCAGGCCATTTCAGGCGTGTCCATCAGGTCCTGCTCGGTGACGATGAGCGTATGGCCCTCGCCGCCCTTCTCCCAATCCGGCGCACCGTGGCGATCGAGGTAGCCGGGCGCGGCGTACAACCCATAAGCCAGTTCGCCGACCTTGCGCACGAACAGGTCGGGCTGGCTGAACCGCGCCACCCGCAGCGCCACATCCGCCTCCCGCTTGGTCAGGCTGAACGACCGCGTGGCGGCGGCCACCTCGATATGCATCTCGGCGTGGCTGAGGCGGAACGCGGCAAAGATCGGCGACAGGATTTCGGCAGCCAGCGTTTCCACGGTGGTCAGGCGGATGGTGCCTTCCAGGCGCACATCCTTGCCGGCGATCAGCCGCTCGACCGCCAAGGCTTCGTTCTCGATCCGCTCGACGCTGGCCAGCACCGCCTCGCCGGCATCCGTCAGCACGTAGCCCTGCGGCGTCTTCAGCAGCAGCCTGGCGCCGGCCCGCTGCTCCAGCGCCTCCAGCCGGCGGCCCATGGTGGGCTGCTGCACGCCCAGCGCCCGCGCCGCCGCCGACAGCGTGTGATGCCGGGCGATCATCAGGAAGGTGCGCAGATCGTCCCATTCCAGCGAAGGGCCGCTCATCCCAGATCCGAACCATTGCCGCGGATGCCCCATGCGGTTCCGCATAGGCTGTATACGCCTTCCGGGAACTGCGGCGAACCGGCATGCGCGCCATCTCTGGTCCAGGCTCGCGGCCGGCATCGGGCCGGGCGGGGCAACAGGACCGAAACCCTTGGCCGATCTTCGCACCTCCGAAACATCCCCCTATGCCGCCTTGCTGCTGCGCCTCAGCCTCGGCGGATTGTTCCTGGCCCATGCCGGGCTCAAGGCGTTCGTCTTCACGCCGGCGGGCACCGCGCAATTCTTCGCCCAGGTCGGCCTGCCCGGCTGGCTGGCGCTGCCGACGATCCTGGCCGAGACGCTGGGCGGCATCGCGCTGATCCTGGGCTTCGGCACCCGCATTGTCTCGCTGGCGCTGCTGCCGGTGCTGTTGGGGGCGATCGCCACGGTGCATGGCGGGGCGGGCTTCTTCTTCACCAACCCGAACGGCGGCTGGGAATTCCCGGCATTCTGGGCGGTGGCACTTCTGGTGCAGGCGGGCCTGGGCGACGGCGCCTTCGCCCTCGGGACCGAGTTTCGCCACCGCAACCAGGGCAGTGCCGTCACGGCTTCGTAATCGCCGCGCGACAGTTGCCCAACGAGCCGGATCGATGGCAAAATCGATTCGGCTCCAACCGGCAGGGACGATGCCCAGGATCATCGCTTGAGCGCATTCACCGACATTGTCACCGGCCTCTGCGATGTTTTCGAAACCGTGAAGAACATCGAGTGGGCGAAGCTTGGCCGCAGGCTGCGCCCGGGCGGCGGCAATCTCACGGAGAGCGCAGCGCCATCCCCTGCAACCGAATCAGCCCGTCCGCAACCGGAACGAAGCCCGACAGCCTCGCGCTGAGCCCGACGATGTTGCGGTTGATCCACAGATAGGTGACCGGCAACTCCCGGCTTTCTTCGTTCCAGGCGATCCCATATTCATGCAGGCGGGCGGCCGGATCCGAGACCCTTCGCGCATTGTCCAGCGCCGCGTCCGCCGTTGCGTTGGACCAATGTGAGACGTTGCTCGGCGCGCCGCTGTGCAGGAAGTCCCAGATATTCCCGTCGGCATCGGTGCGGCCGGACCAGTTCTGCAGGTAGGCCTCGAAGTCGCCGCGCTCGGCGACGTCGAAGGTGACGGCGTATTCCAGCAGCCACAGCCGGATGTCGAAGCCGGCCTCGGCGGCCATCGCCTGGATCACCTCGCCGGCCTGGCGGATGTCGGGGGAGTTCGGCAGCACCAGTTCCACCCGCACCGGCAGGCTGACGCCGGCGTCGCGCAGCAATGCCCGCGCCCGCGCCACGTCGCGCGGCTGCGGTTGCAGCTGGGGCGAGAACAGCGGCGAGCCCGCCGGGACCGCCTGCGCCGTCGGCGTGACCATGCCGAGATAGACCACCTGCGCCAGCGTGGTGCGGTCGATGGCGTATTCCAGCGCCTTGCGCACCCTGGGATCGCGGCCATACGGCGTGTCGGCGCGGGGACCGTTGGCGAGGTTGTTGGTGATGCCGTAATAGCCGAGCGCGTCGGAGGTGACGATGCGCAGCTTCGGATCGGCCTCGATCGCGGCGACGTCGTTGGGCGCCACCTGCTCCGACAGATCGACGCCCCCGGCCCGCAGGTTGGCGACGCGGACCGAGGTGTCGGGGATGGCGCGATACACCACGCGGTCGAAATGGATACGGCCGGCGTCCCAGTAGCCGGCGAAGCGGTCGAGCACGATGCGGTCGTTGGCGACGCGCTCGGTGAACTGGAACGGGCCGGCACAAACCGGATGCAGCGCGAAATCCGCCCCCGCGGCTTCGGCCGCGCGCGGCGAGACGATCATCCCGGCGCGATCGGTCAGTTGCGACAGCAACGGCGAGGACGGCGTCTTCAGCACCACGCGGATGTCGAGCGGCCCGGTGATTTCGACACGGTCGATCGCCGCAAGCTCGCCGCGGCGAAAGCTGCCCGGCATGGTGCGATGGCGGTCGAGACTGTATTTGACGGCGGCCGCGTCCATCCTGGCGCCGTCCTGGAACACCACGCCGTCACGCAGATGTATCAGCAGCGTGCGGCTGTCGGCCCATTCGTAGCCGGTGGCCAGTTGCGGCACGATGTTGAGCCGGTCATCGATGTCAAACAGCTTGTCGCACAGCCCGGCAAACACGATGCGCCCGACATAGGTGCGCGCCAGCGATGGGTCCAGCATGTCGGGATCGGCACGCAGGGCGATCCGCAACGTCTGGGCGGCGCCCGGATCGATGACGGCAAACAGCAAGGCTGCGGCGAGCAACAGGCGATGCATGGCGGCGGCTCCGTGTCGGCGCGGCCACCATACAGGCACGCAGCCGCGGGATCACCCGCGGCTTCGCTGCCGGGTCAGCCGCCGGCGGCCAGCGCCTCGATCTGCTTCTGGCCCCAACTGACGGCGTCGGGCACCGACATGCCGTCCACCAGCACCTTCTGCAGCGCCTTGGTCAGGATCGTCGCGTCGAACACGCGCCCGGCCAGCGCGTTCGGCGGCCCGGCATAGCCGTCGATGATGCCGGTCTTGGCCATGGTCGGGAATTCCGAGACCGCCGGATCGTTGGCGAACATCGGCATCTGCTTGATCATCTCGGGAAAGATCGGCAGCCAGCGGCCGCCGACCTTCTCCACCACGGCGCGGTAATGCGCCGGCTCATAGAAGTAGCGTAGGAACGCCTTGGCCTGGTCCGGATGCTTCGAATCCTTCGACACCGACCAGGTCCAGGTGCCGCCCGAATTGCCCTCGATCCCCTTCGGCCCGGGTCCCTTCGGCACGCTGATCATGCGGGTGCCGGCCAGCAGCGTCTTGTCGTTGGCTAGCAGCCATTGATAGATGCTGGGCGGGTTGATCACGAAGGCGGCGCGCCCGGTCTGGAAGGCGACGTTGTTGCCGGCGTCGTCCCAGGTCAGCGCGCTGCGCGGGATGGTGCGGTCCTTCAGGAACATGTCGGCGACGAACTGGTAGGCGGCCCGCGTCTCCGGCGAGTTCGAACACCACGGTCTTGCCGTCCGCCTCCATCACCTTGCCGCCGAACGACCACATCACGTTGCGGATGGCGCCCTCGGCATCGTTGCTGTTGCTGACGGTCATGCCGAAGCCGCTGATGTTGGGATGCTTGGTCTGGATCTCCTTCGCGTCGGCGCGCAGTTCCTCCCAGGTCTTGGGCAGCGGCTTGCCGATCTCGTCCAGCAGATCCTTGCGGGCGAACAGCGGCGAGACATCGACCTCCAGCGGCAGCGCCTGCAGCGTGCCCTGCCACGAGCCTGCGGAGACGACATTCTCGAACACCCCGCCGGGCACCTTGCGCACATCCGCCATCACGTCGTCCAGCGGGATGGTCAGGCCGCGGGAGATGTAGAACTGGATGGCGCCGCTGGTCTGCATGAATACGTCGGGCGGCGTGTGCGCCTCGAACGCCGCGGCCAGGCGCTGGCTCAGCACGTTGGCGGGAACCACCACGTATTGCGCATCCACCTTGTTGGCCTTCCCGAACTCGGCGACCATCTGGCCGAGATATTCATCGGCCGCGGTGTTGAATGTCTGCAACCCCCAGACGGTCACGTCGGCGGCCTGGGCCGACACGGCGGCGGTCAGCCAGCCCAGGCTTGCGAGCACGGCCACGCGGATGCACTTCATCGTATCGTCTCCCCTTCGGTTTCTTATTTGACGCTGCCGCCGGTCAGCCCCTCGACCAGATAACGCTGGGCGACCAGGTAGATCAGCAGCACCGGGATGATGGCCAGCGTCGAGGCCGCCATCAACTGTCCCCAGATGAACACGTCGCCCATCATCAACGAGGCGAGCCCCGCGGTGATGGTGCGGGCGCCGTTGTTGTAGACGAACACCAACGCGTACAGGAATTCGTTCCAGGCATGGGTGAAGGCGAACAGCGCCACCACCGCCAGCCCCGGCAGCGCCACCGGCAGCAGGATGCGGCGCAGGATCTGCAGCCGCGTCGCGCCGTCGATCCGCGCGGCCTCGTCAAGCTCCGGCGGCAAGGTGCGGAAATGTCCGATCAGCATCCAGGTGGTGAACGGCGCCGAAAAGGTGAGATACGCCAGCACCAGTCCGCTGAGGCTGTCGATCACGTTGAGCCGCTGCAGCACGATGAACAGCGGAATGAACAGCAGCGACGGCGGCAGCAGGTAGGCCACCACGATCAGCCGCGCCACCAGCGCCCTGCCGGTAAAGCGCATCCGGCTGATGGCGTAGGCGGCCAGCGTGCCGGCGACGACCGCGGCGATGGTGGTAGCGCCGGCGACGATAAAGCTGTTGCGCAGGAACAGCGGAAACGATGTGTGGAACAGGATCGTGTCGTATTGCTGCCAGGTCGGCGCCACCGGGAAGAAGGTCGGCGGATAGGCGTAGATTTCCTTCTCGGTCTTTAACGAGGTGACGAAGATCCAGTAGACCGGCACCAGCGACCACACCAGCAGCACGGCGATGGCGGCGCCCAGGCCCACCCGGTACATTACGCGGCTGCGGCGGCCGACCACCATCAGCGCACTCCCTTGTCGCGCAGCATCCGCCGGGTCAGCAGGAAGATTATGCCGAGGAACAGCGGCAGGAACGATGTCATCACCGCCGCCCCTTCGCCGAGCAGGTTGCGCCGCATGCCGTATTCGTACGCCAGCGTCGGCAATATCTGCGTGCGGTCGGCCGGGCCGCCGCCGGTCAGGATGTAGACCATGTGGAAGGAATTGAACGTCCAGATCGACGATAACATCACGGTGACGGCGATCACGTCGGCGATCGAGGGCACGGTGATGTGGAAGAACCGGGCCCATGCGCCGGCCCCGTCGATCGCCGCCGCCTCGTAGAGTTCGCCGGGCACGGTAGCCAGCGCCGCGATGAACATCAGCATGAAGAACGGCAGCCCCTGCCACACCGTCGCGGTGCCGATCGAGAACAGCGCCACCTGCGGGTCGGACAGCCAGTCGACCGGGCCGTCGGTGAGACCGGTCATCAGCAGGATCGCGTTGAACACACCGGCCTGCTCGTCGAACAGCCAGCGCCAGCCGAGTGCCGCCACCAGGCCAGGCACCGCCCATGGCAGGAACGCCAGCGCCCGCACCAGGCCGCGCAACGGGAAGCGCTGGGTCAGCAGCATGGCGCAGGCCAGCCCCAGCACCAGCTTGGCGCCGACCGCACCCGCCGTCAGCAGGATGGAGTTGCGCACGGCGATGCCGAAGATGCGGTCGGAGAACAGCGTGGCGAAGTTGCCGAACCCGATGAAGCTGCCGGCCTTCGCCACCTCGCGGTTGGTGAAGCTGGTGAACACGCCATCGAACAACGGGAAACGCCGCGAGGCCGAGCAGGATCACCAGCACCGGCAACAGGTAGATATACGCTTCGAGCGTCGGCAGCAGCCGAGCGCGCATGCCGCGCAGCGCCGGCCGGCGCAGCGCCGGCGATGCGGCGGTGGTGGCGCCGGCACTGCTCATTGCCGGAACTCCCGCGCCTGTTTGGCAAGCGGCATTCGCCGGATCCTCCCAGATCCCTGATGCCGGCAGCCTATCGCCATTCCGGCGCCGCGGCTAGGGTAACCGGGAGCAACGGAGGCGACCCGCCATGCGGACCGGCGTGTTCTATTTTCCCACCGATTACGGCATCGACATCGCCGAACTGGCGCAGGCGCTGGAGGATCGCGGCTTCGACTCGCTGTTCGTCTGCGAGCACACCCATATCCCGCTCAGCCGCCGCACGCCCTTCCCCGGCGGCGGCGAACTGCCCGAAGCGCTACGCCCACACCCACGACCCGTTCGTCGCGCTGTCCTTCGCGGCGGCGGCGACCAAGACAGCTGCATGCTCGGCACCGGCATCTGCCTGGTGCCGCAGCACGACCCGATCGTCACCGCCAAGACCATCGCCAGCCTCGACCAGCTGTCGGGCGGCCGCTTCGTGTTCGGCATCGGCGGCGGCTGGAATGTCGAGGAGATGGAAAACCACGGCGCCGCGCTACGACACCCGCTTCAAGCTGATGCGCGAGCGCGTGCTGGCGATGAAGGCGCTGTGGACCGAGGACGAGGCCGCCTTCCACGGCGAGTTCGTGAATTTCGATCCGGTCTGGTCCTATCCCGAAGCCGACGCAGCGCCCGCATCCGCCGATCCTGCTCGGCGGCGAGACCGACCACACGCTGAAGCGCGTCGTCGAATATTGCGACGGCTGGTTCCCGCGCGGCCGCGCACGGATTTCGATCCGCAGTGCCGCGGTCGGCCGGCCTGCGCCGGATGGCCGAGACCATGGGCCGCGACCCAGCGACGCTGTCGATCACCGTGTTCGGCGCGCCCGACCGATGCGGCGAGCGCTGGCCGGCTACCGCGACGCCGGCATCGACCGCGCCTTGCTGGGCATCGGCGACATCAGCCGCGACGAAATCCTGCGCCAGCTCGACACCCAGGCGCCGCTGGCGGCCTAGCGGACGTTACGTCAGCACGGCCTCGGTCTTTCGCTTGATCAGATCGAAGTCGATCTGCCCGCCCAGTCCCCGGCTCGGTCGGCGCGTGCATCAACCCGTCCTTGTCGATCGTCCAGTTCCACCGCCATGCCGTATTTGTGCGCGCCGTCCGGCAGCAGCACCTCCCACAGTCGTGGTGTTGCGCAGCGCCATGCACAGATGCAGGTTCGCCAGGTTGTTCAGCGAATTGCCGGAATGATGCACCTCGTAGCGCAGGCCGAATGCCTCCGCGAGATGCGCGGTCTTCAGCATCGTCGTCAGGCCGCCCTTGTTCGGGATGTCGCCGCGCAGATAATCGGTGGCCTTCTCGGTCAGCCAGATCGGGTAGGTATCGAGCCCGCCGGCGGGGAATTCCGTCGCCATGATCGGAATCGGCAGCTTCTGCCGCAGCTTGACGTAGTTGTAGATGTCCTCGTCGGCCAGCGGATCCTCGTACCAGTAGTATCCCATCTCCTCGATCGCGCGGCCCGACCCGCAGCGCCGCCGGGTAGTCGTAGCTACCAGGTCGAATCCAGCATGATCCGGTAGTCGTCGCCCACCGCCTTGCGCACCGCCTGCACAACCTTGATGTCGGTCTCCGGATCCCGTGGCGGATGGATCTTGTAGGCCTGCCAGCCCGCTGCCTTGAACGACAGCGCCTGGTCCACATAGGCGGCGATGCTCCGGCAGCACCTGCGAACTCGCATAGGCCGGGATCGAGGTGCGAAACGTCCCCATCAGCGCATGCACCGGCAGGCCGGCGATCTTGCCCGCGAGATCCCACAGCGCCGTGTCCACCGCGCCGATGCACGCGATAGCTGACCGAGCGGTTGATCAGCCGCATGCCGGCGTGGATGCCGCTCCCGCTCCAGCGGGTCCTTCCCCATCAGCATCGGCTTCAGCGAGCGGATCAGTTGCCGCCATCCATGGAGGCGGGGTTGCTGGCGGAGCCGAGGAAGGCATGCCCCTCCACCCCGGAATCGGTACTGATGCGCAACAGGCCGAGATTGCTGTCCGCTGGACGAACGAGCCGGCGTGATACCGGGTCGGCGGGATGTTGTCCCAGGTGAACAGCGTCAGAGATACATGGTCGATCTTCATCTCGTTCTCACTCCCCCCAGGCCGGATTGCCGCTCCATGCTTGTCCGCAGCCTATCCTCATCCATATCGAACGAGCGAGGCCCGGTTTCAGCGAGGCCCGTTTCAGCCCGCCGCGGCCGCGTGCTACAAGGAAATGAATGGAATCGCTTTATTACGTCATGGCCTGGGCCTGCCATCGCAAATGCCGGCATTGCTACGAGGACCGGTTCCGCCCCTACATCCGTGACGGGCTGGATGCGGTGATCGCCGAGGCGGAGGCGAATTTCCCGCGCGTCATCGCCAACCTGCCCGACCGCATGACCTGGATCGACCGCACCGGCCCCGCGCCGGTGGAGCGCGGCGGACGCATTATCCTGTCCGGCGGCGAGGCGCTGCTGGACGCCACCCGCGAACGCGTCACCTACAAGGTGATCGAGGCGCTGCGCCGCAAATACGCGGGCCAGGGCGTCAAGATCACGGTGCAGACCACCGGCGATCTGCTGACGCCCACGATCGTTCGCGAACTGGTGGCGCGCGGCGTGTGGATGATCTCGATCGCCAGCCTCGACGATTTCCATGTCGGCATGGAAGGCCCGGCGAAGCAGGCGGCCTTTCGCGCGCACCTGGAAAACCTGTTCGCCGATGCCGGGGTGCGGCTGTCGATGTCGGCGCAGCAGAACCGGGCCTGGCACAGCGAGGACGGGCCGCTGTACAGCATCTTCGGCGCCACCCCGGGCTCGTGGATCGGCAAGCTCTGGCCCCGCGGCCGTGCCTGGGAGAACGGCCTGTCCAGTGCGGGGATGGCGGATAATTTCTGCAACCGCTGGTCCGGCGGGCTGAACTTCCTCAATCACGGCGAGGCCGGGTCCGAGGTATCGGTGGAGCCGGACGGCCTGGTGTATCCGTGCTGCATCAAGACGAAGCTGCCGATCGGCAGCCTGCTGGAGGAACCCCTGCTCGAGATCCTCGAATTGCTGGCCGACGACCCTGCCTACCAGGCGATCAACGCCGGCGCGCCGCAGCGCATGGGCCTGCATCTCGGCTGGAGCGAGGATGACTTCATCGCGAAGTCACGCACCGTCACGCCGCAGGGCCAGCCGTACGAAAATCTATGCATCGGCTGCGACGCCTTCCATGCGGAAGTCCTGGCGCCGACCATCGAGGCCGCCCGCCGCCGCCGGGCGGACGCACGGCAGGCGCGCGCCGCATGATGCTCGGCCGGCGCAGGCTGGTCGCCGCCGGCGCCAGCCTGGCGGTGGTGCGGCAAGGACCTTCGGACTGGCAGCAGGTGGAACAGGCCGCCCGCGGCAAGACGGTGTATTTCAACGCCTGGGCCGGCGACGACCGCACCAACGCCTTCATCGCCTGGGCCGGCGAGCGCCTGGCCGAACGCGCCGGCGTCACGGTGCGGCAGGTGCGGCTGCGCGACACCTCGGAGGCGGTGGCCCGGGTGGTGGCGGAGAAGGCGGCAGGCCGGGACAGCGGCGGCTCGGTCGACCTCATCTGGATCAACGGACCGAACTTCCTGCAGATGAAGCAGGCCGGGCTGCTGTATGGGCCGGTGCTGGATCTGCTGCCGAACGCCCGGCTGGTGGACCGCGCCGGCAAGCCCGCGACGATGACCGACTTCACCATCCCCGTGGAGGGTTACGCCGTGCCCTGGCGGATGGCGCAGATCAATTTCATCTATGACAGTGCCCGGTTGCGTCGCCGCCGCGCAGCATGGCGACGATGCCCGATTGGGCGCTGGCCAATCCCGGCCGGCTGACCCATCCGACGCCGCGCAATTTCCTCGGCGTCACCTTCCTGAAGCAGGCGCTGTACGAACTGATCCCGGATGCGGCCGTCCTGCAACTGCCGGCAACCGACGCGGATTTCGCCGCCCGACCGTGGCACCGCTCTGGCCCTGGTACCGACCGGCTGCGCCCGGCGCTGTGGCGGCGCGGAAAGAACTACCCGGAGAGCGGACCGGCGCAGCGCAGCCTGATGAACGACGGCGAGATCGACCTGATGATCTCGTTCAGCACGTCCGAGGCCGCCAACGCCATCGCCGACGGCTCGCTGCCGCCGAGCGTGCGCGCGTATGTGCCGGTAGCGGGCAGCATCGGCAATTGCAGCTTCGTGGCCATCCCCGCCAATGCCGGCAACCGCGAGGCGGCGATGCTGCTGGCCGATTTCCTGCTGTCGCCGGAGGCACAGGCGCGTGCCGCGGACCCGCGCGTGCTGGGCAGCCAGACCGTGCTGGACCTGGCCCGGCTGTCGCCGGCCGAGCGGGCGCCGTTCGATGCGATCCCCGCCTTGCCCGGGCGCCTGACCGAAGCCGAGCTCGGCCACACCCTGCCGGAACCGCACCCTTCCTGGATGACGCGCCTGACCGCCGCCTGGGAACGGCGCTATACCTGACACAAGCCGATGATCGTGCTGAAACATACCGGCCAGCGAGACCGTTGAATGGACGCATCGACGCTGGACGCAGCCGCCGTCCTGGCCAGTCATCCCGGACCTGCAGCCAAACTGGAGAGCCCGGCGCGCCTGCTGTTGCTGGCTGTCGCCTGGGTGGTGATCGCGACCATCGCGGGGGCCATCGGTTCGGGCATCCTCGGCTTCGTCGTCGGCTGGCACAACGGCGTGGCGCTGCATCAGCAGGGACCGCAATGGCGGCCGACGTCGCAGGTGTACACGCTGGTGGCACTGGTCGGCTCGCAACTGACGCTGCTTTTCGCCGCCTGGAGGCGCGCGCGGGTGGTCGGACACGGCGACCTGCGCTTGGGCTTCGATGACCGGCCATTGCGGCGGCTGCCGCTGCTGGCCGGGCTCGCCGTGCTGCAACTGGTGCTCGTCTTCGGCTGGCTCGGCCTGCTCAGCCGCTGGCTGCCCGCGCCACCGACGCCACAACTCGGCAGGCTGGCGAACGCCGCCGAGCCTGCAGGCATGCTGCTCGCGGCCGGTTTGTTCGCGACAGTCGTCGTGCTCGCCCCGATCAGCGAGGAACTGTTCTTTCGCGGCTGGCTGTGGACCGGCCTGCGGCGGCGCTGGAGCGTCGGGCCGGTGATGCTGATGACCGGGCTGCCATGGCTGCTCGCGCACGGCACCGAAGGCTTGCAGCGGCCGCTGTACCTGCTTCCCGCGGCCATTATGTTCGGCGTTGCCCGGCAGTTCTGCGGCGGCGTCCGCGCCTCGATCGTGCTGCACGTCCTCAACAATCTCGGTGCCGCCATCCTGATCGGCATGCTCAGTACGCAGCACACCGGGTGAAGGCGCGGCACGCTGACGTCGCCTCGACAGGCCCCGATGGCGGCGCCGGCGATTTGGCTTTATGCGCATCGATCGATGCTGCGCCTCGCCCCTGCCCTGCTGCTGGCGGTCCTGTTGCTGCCGCTCGGCGCCGGGCTGGCGGCGACGCTGCTGCCGGCGTTCGGCTACCTGCCGGCGATCGGCGGCACGCAGCCGGGGCTGCAGCCTTGGCGAGACCTGCTGGCCTGGCCGGGGCTGGCGCAGAGCGTCGCCCTCACGGTCTGGACCGGGCTTGCCGCGACGCTCGCCTCGCTGCTGTCGGCGCTGGCGATCGGCGTGCTCGCGCGCCGCTCCCGGGTGGCGCTGCTGGTGCGGGCAGCAACCGCACCGCTGCTGGCGACGCCGCATGCGGCACTGGCCATCGGGCTGGCGTTCCTGGTCGCCCCCAGCGGCTGGATTGCGCGGTTGGTGTCGCCGTGGCTGACCGGCTGGGTGCGGCCGCCTAACATTGCGACGGTGCAGGACCCGTTCGGCATCGCGCTGATCGCGGGGCTGTGGCTGAAGGAGACGCCGTACCTGCTGCTGATGATCCTGGCGGCGCTGGGCCAAGCGGACCCGGTTGCGACGCTGCGACAGGCGGCTTCAATGGGCTACGGGCCCTGGCGGGCCTGGGGGCTGGCGGTGCTGCCGCGGCTCTGGCCGCAGATACGGCTGCCGGTGATGGCGGTGCTGGCGTTCTCGCTTTCGGTGGTCGATGTCGGCCTCATCCTCGGCCCGTCCAACCCGCCGACCTTGGCCATCCTGGTGCTGCGGGGGTTCGCGGACCCCGACTTCGGGAAATGGTTTCCCGCGGCGGCCGGGGCGGTGTTGCTGGCGCTGATCGTGCTGGCGGCGCTGCTGCTGCAATGGGCGTTGGTCCGAGCGCTGGCCGCCGTCGGCCAGCGCGTCGCGCGGCGAGGCGAGCGTGGCGGCGCCGGCGGCGAATCGGATCTGGCGGCGGGCGGGCTGGGTGTCGTGATGATGCTTGCCGGCGCGCTGTCGCTGGTGGTCCTGGCGATCTGGTCGGTCACCGGCGCCTGGCGGTTTCCCGATGCCTGGCCGTCGGATTGGAGTGTAGGGACATGGCGGGCGCAGGAAGGCTCGCTCGCCGGCGCCTCGGTCACCACACTCTGGCTCGGTGCCGCGGCGACCGTCCTGGCGCTGGCGCTGACGGTGCTGTGCCTGGAAAACGAGCGTCGATCCGGCCATGTGCCGGGCGGCAAGGCGCTGGCGTTGCTTTACCTGCCGCTGCTGGTGCCGCAGATCGCCTTCCTGTTCGGACTGCAGACGGCGCTGGTGTGGCTGCGCATCGACGGCGGGGCCGGCGCCATGGTCTGGGCGCATCTGGTGTTCGTGCTGCCTTATGTGTTTCTCAGCCTCGCCGACCCGTGGCGGGCGCTGGACCCGCGCTATGCCCGTAGCGCCGCCGGGCTCGGCGCCTCGCCGGCGCGGGTTTTTTTTCGGATTACCCTGCCGCTGCTGGGGCGGCCGTTGCTGGCGGCCGGCGCCGTTGGGTTTGCGGTTTCCGCCGGATTGTACCTGCCGACGCTGTTCGCCGGCGCCGGGCGGTTCGATACGCTGACCACCCGCGCCGTCACCTTCGCCGGCAGCGCCGACCGCCGGGTGCTGGCGGCGACGGCGCTGCTGCAGGCGCTGCTTCCGCTGCTGCTCTACTTGCTGGCGGGCGGCCTGCCGGCATGGCTCGCGCGCAACCGCCGTGGATTGGCGACCGGTTCGTGACGCTGGCGCTGGTCGACATCCGCATCCGGTTGCGCGGCCGAACCCTGTTCGACGGGCTGTCGGTGTCGGCCGCGGCTGGGCAGGCGACCACGATCATGGGCCCCAGCGGTTCCGGGAAGTCCAGCCTGCTAGGGTTTGCCTGCGGCACGTTGCCGCGGGATTTCCTGTGCTCCGGCCGGGTGCTGCTGAACGGCGAGGACATCGGCGCGCTGCCGGCGCATCGCAGGCGCCTCGGCATCCTGTTCCAGGACGACCTGCTGTTTCCGCATATGAGCGTCGGCGACAACCTCGCGTTCGGGCTCGATCCGGCGGTGCGCGGACGGCACGCGCGGCGGGAGCGGGTGGACGCCGCGCTGCGCGAGGCCGAGTTGCCCGGTTTCGCGGACCGCGATCCGGCGACCTTGTCGGGCGGGCAACGGGCCCGGGTGGCGCTGATGCGGGTGTTGCTCGCTGCCCCCAGGGCATTGCTGCTGGACGAGCCGTTCGGGCGGCTGGATGCGGCGCTGCGGGACCGCTTCCGCCGCTTCGTTCTGGACGCCGCCGCGAGCCGGGGGCTGCCGGTGTTGCTGGTGACGCACGACGCGGCCGACGCGGCTGCAGCGGAAGGGCCGGTGCTGCAGCTTGACTGACAAATCAAGGAGATAGGGCTTCTCGCCCGGGCAGGATGCCGCGGAATTCAATTTCCGGCGAGATACAGTCTTGTGAAACAGTTAATTTTTGTGCAGGTTTGCCAGCACAGGAGCCGCTGCCGAAACGAGTTGCTCTTGTCCCGCATCGTTGCTCCGAGGACCCGCCATTCCCATTCTTCGCGTCATCGGCATGACCACCGGACGGACCGCCGAGGATGTGCGGACCGCCCTCATGGCGCGGGACCCGGAAACCCGGATGACGGCAAACCTCGCCCGCCAGTTGATCGACGTCGAGACGACGCTCGACCTCGACGATATCCGACGGGCGATCGCCATTGCCGGCTTCATCGCGGTGCCGCAGCGCCGGCGCGGCGATACGGTCGAGCGGGCCGACATGCTGCAGGTGGCGGAAAGCACGGTCGTCTATGCCGTCGCCGCCCTGTATGCCGGGGTGATGATCGGCATCGTGCTCAGCGTGTTCCGGATCAGCTTCGGCTACTCTTGTGCGGGACCTGCCAGCAGTTGCGGGGCCTCCATCGCGCTGATCGCCGTCGGCTGCGCGCTGGTGCTGGCTGTCGCAACCGGCGGCTGGGTGCTGGCCCAGGGCACGCGGCGGATCTATCGGCGGATCGAGGGCGAACGCTATTTGCGAGCCACCCGCCGCGGCGCCGCGGGCCGTTCCATCGAGGACGGCACCAGCGGCTATGTCTGGGTGGGCCGCAAAGCCGCCTGACCCGGCTGCGCGGCCTTCAGGGCCGTGACCTCGATCTCGATCTTCATGCGCGGATCCGACAGCCCGGCCTCGATCATCGTGGCGGCCGGGCGGATGTCGCCGAAATGCCGGCGCAGGATCGGCCAGCACGGCTCGAAATCGGCGGCATTCGGCAGGATGTAGCGCACCCGCACCACGTCGGCGAGCGTGCTGCCGGCCTCGCTCAAGGCGAGGACGATGTTGCGCATCACCTGCTCGGCCTGTTCGCGGACATCCTCTGATATTTTCATGGTCGCGTAGTCGAAGCCTGTGGTGCCGGAGACGAACACCCAATCCCCCTGCACCACGGCGCGGCTGTAGCCGATGCCCGCCTCGAACGGCGAGCCGGAGGAGATCAGGCGGCGCATGTGCGGTCTCCCCCTGCGGCGGCCATCGCCTCGATCACGTCGGCGGCCGGCGCGGTGCGGACGAACCAGCCGGACAGCGTCCGGTTGGTGTGACGAATGATCTGGTCGGCGGTCAGCGCGTCGTTGTCCCAGGTGCTGTGGCCGTCTTCCACCAGGGTCACGTCGAAGCCCAGCGAGCGGGCGCGGCGGCAGGTGGTGTCGACGCAGAGCTCGGTCTGCGCGCCGACCACCACCAGTCGCCTGATGCCGGCGAGTTCCGCCTGCAGCATGGTTTCGTGGAACGAGTTCGGGGTGCGTTTGTCGATCACCGCCTCACCGTCGCGCGGGGCCACCGCGGGATGGATCGGCCAGCCCGGCGTGCCTGCCTCCAGCGGCCGGCCGGCGGCGGCGGTGTGGCGGACGAAGACCACCTTCATGCCGGAGCGGCGGGCCTGGTTGAGCACACCGGCAACCCGGGCGAGCAGGGCATCGCCCGCGTGGATCGGAGGGATCAGGGCGCCGCTGAACATGCCGACCTGCAGGTCGATCACCAGCAGGGCCGTTTGCATCGGTTGCAGGCTCAATGGGCGCTCCTCGTTTCTACCGCAGCCGCGGGATGTCGTTGCCGGCATGGGCCAGCAGCCACCACGCCATGCCGCCGATCAGCCCCAGCACGATCAGCGGTTCCGCAGGCGAGCCGGTGCGGCACAGCGGCACGCCCCAGCTTCGCCGCATCGGCCACGCCAGCCGCAGGCCGCGCGGGGTGAGCATGTCGGCGGCGAGATGCGACAGGTAGCCCACCACCAGCGCGCAGATGACGGCGTGGCGGCCGCCGGCCTGCAGCAGCAGGACCAGCAGCCCGGCGACGGCCATCGCGGAATGGGTGATGCCGCGATGCCCGAGCAGTGCGGCCACCACCGTCGAGACCGGGCGCGAACGCCGGCCGACCCAGGAGCCGGGATGGTCCACATCGGGCAGCAGCGCACCCACGACGGCGAGGCCGAGATAAAGCGGATCGGTCGGCGGCAGATGCAGCAGCGGTGCCGCGGCGAGCCAGGCGGCGAGGCCGACCACGACATGAGATTTCGCCATCATGCCGCAAGCCAGCACACCGGAGTCGGGTCGTGCAAGCCCTGCCGTTCAGCCAAGCATCCGGGCCACAACGCCGTCGCGACGGATGAGACCGTGGTAGCAGGCACCGGCGACGTGGGCCGCGATCGCCGCCAGCAGGGCCACCGCGATCCACCAGTGCAGGCTGGAGAGGATCGGGGCGAGCGCCTCGTCCTTGCCGATCGGCGACGGGATCCGCACCAGTCCGTACAGCACCAGCGGCACGCCGGCGGCGTTGGCGTTGAGGAAGCCGACCACCGCCTGGGCCAGCAACAGCACGTACAGCAGCGCGTGGTTGACCTTCGCCGCGAGGCGAAAGAGCGACGGCACGCTGTCCGGCAGCGGCGCCGGCGGATCGCCGAGGCGCCTGAGCAGGCGGAGCAGCACCACCGCGAACACGACGACGCCGGTGCTCTCGTGCACCATGAACAAGGCGTGCTCCAGCGCCGGGCTGTCCTTCGGCTCGAAATACACGATCCAGATGCCGGCGACGAACATCACCAGCACCAGGAACGCGGTCAGCCAATGCAGCAGGCGCGCGCCTGTGCTGTAGCGATACGGCACGACGATCTCCCGGCGGATCTGGAACCGAGCCTAGCCGAGGCCGGCGCGGCAGCCGACCAGAAAATTAGCAATTTGATTGGAAGCGACGCGGAGCGACGCCATAGACTTGTTCCAGTAGAGGAATCGTTGCGATGGCCACACGCTCCCCTGTCCGTTCGTGCCGCATGGCGTTTCTGCTTGCCTTGTGCTGCGCCGCCCTCGCCGCCCAGGCTGCGGCAGCCCGCGGCGGTGGCGGTGGCGGATGGGGCGGCGGCTCCGGGCGCGGACATGCGGGTGGCGCGCATGGCGGGGGCTTCGTTCCGATCGTTCCAGTGCGGCCGGTCGTTCCCGTGGTCCCTGTCGTTCCGGTCGGCCCTGTCCTGCCGATCCGGCCGTTGGGGCATCAGGTGTTCGCCGTGCCGGTGGCGCCGTTCGCGCCGGCCGTCTCCGGCGCGCCGTTCGCACCGCCGGCCCTGTTCGGCTTCCCGCCGGTGACAACGGGATCGGTGCCCGCCGCCAGTCTCGGCACGCCCTGGGTTCCGGGCCGCGCCCCGCCGCATGGCCCCGGTTTTTCGCCGCGCGGGCCATGGGCTAATTTCGATGCGCTGCCGGTAGAACTGGCGCCGGTCCGCGTTGCCGGCCTGCCGATGGTCGTCGGCCCGGTGCAGCCATCCGGCATGCGGCTCGGCACCACGACGGAGAACGGCGTGACGGTGGTGCGTGGCGGGATGAATTTCTAGTTCCGGCTTTGGTCGCGAAGCGCGAAGCAAGAAGTTCATCACGGAGGCGGTGAGACACGGAGAAGCAAAGAACCGAATGCTTGATTGCTCCCTGCTTCTCCGTGTCTCGCCGCCTCCGCGGTGATTTTTCTTTCCTGATCTATTCGCCGATGAAGGCAGCCCACACCCCTTCAGGTTTCCAGATTTCCGCGAGTTCGGCACGCGCCTGGGCCGCGTCCATGCCGAGGATGTCGCGGCGATAGCGGTAGAAGAAAGCCGAGACGCGGTAGTTGGCGATGCAGTGGACATGCACCGGCACATCGCGCAACCGATCCATCGTCGTACAGAAGCGATCGAAATCGGCGTCGGTCGGGTTCTGGAAATCGACCGGGATATGGATATAGGTCATGCCTAGGCGGCGCGCG
Source organism: uncultured Alphaproteobacteria bacterium (assembly GCA_963819305.1). Classification (GTDB taxonomy): domain Bacteria; phylum Pseudomonadota; class Alphaproteobacteria; order Acetobacterales; family Acetobacteraceae; genus CAVTKE01. Next base: position 749,555 of record CAWFVP010000006.1, on the reverse strand, counting down.
CTCGCCGCTTCGTCCGGCAGCGCCTTTTCGTGGGTGTGCAGCCCGAGGTTGACGACATGGCGAACGCCCAACGCGGCGATTTCGGCCAGTTGCTGTTCGGTCGGCTGGCCGGAGGTGGTGATCCGGTCGTCGAGACGGCGCCAGTGATAGATGGATTCGGGATCGCTCATTGTCTGCCTCCGCCCTGATTGTCCGCCTTGGCGCCCAACAACTCCGCCAGCGTCACCGGCCGAAAATCCCTTGCATCCACGCCGACATCGAACTGGCGCGGCAGCGGCTTCAACCGTCCGTGGCTGTGGCCGTGCAGGTTGAGCCAGCCCTTGCCCATGTTCCGCCAGGTGCGGAAGGGATAATGGCACAACACGACGTCACGTTCATCCACGCGCAGTTCGGCATAGGGCTGCACGCTCGCCCAGCCATCGCAGGCGGTGACCGCGGCGTCATCGTTGTTGCCTGTGACGAGATGCTTGCGTCCGCGCAGGGCCGCGAGCAGCGACGCCACGCGCTCCGGAGGCTGGCGGACGGCAAAGTCGCCGAGATGCCATACATCGTCATCGGGGGCGACGACGGCGTTCCAGCGATCGACCAGTTCGCGGTCCATCTCGGCAAGCGATGCAAAGGGGCGGCGATAGAAGCCAGGAGCTGCCGCATGGCCGAAGTGGTGGTCGCTGGTGAAGTGGGTTGTCATTGATGGCGACTTGTTGCTCAGAGATTTAGCTGCACTGGAATGAAGTGCTTCACTGACTCCCCTTACGGAGCGTTCAGGCTTGGAAAAATTTTACTCGGGAGCAAACTTAACCTTGTTCCGGTTGCCACCCCTCTCCCCACCCTCTCCCGCAAGGGGAGAGGGAAGCAAGATTGCGGCAGCGATCTTCTCTTTTTTCTCGTGCGGTCTTTCGCTGCGCGTCAGGTTTTCATTTTCCCGGTGATGTCGGCCCCACACCGCGCCGCGGCGCCGACCTCCCAGAACGCCATCCCCTCCCGCCATTTTGGAATCCCTGCCCGCTCCCGCCGCCCCGGCAAATCCTCAGGCACCGGCACCACCATCGCCCACCAGCCGTGGGCGCACTCGCTGCGAAAGGCCATCTGGTCGGCAACGCTGGTGCCGACGCCGGCCAGGGCCGCTTCCAAACCGCGCAAAGCCTCGGCGATGGCGGCGGAGGTTTCGGGCGTGGGGTGCCGCGCGTCGCGGGTGAAGGCGGCGGTGAAGGCGCGGAACGGGGCGGCGAGGTCCGGGTAGGCGTCGCGGCCCAGGCCCCAGGCCTGCATCCATTCATCGGTGGTGCGGGCGATCGCCGCTTCGTCGGCGGCGGCGGCGGCGCCGGTCTTGGCGACGGCCTTTGCCGCAGCGCCGCGCATGTGCCGCAGCAATTCGGCGCAGGCATGCAGCGATCTTGCATGCAGGGCGGCGGCGCGCATGTCGGCGATGGCGCGCTGCGCCTCGATCAGCATGTCGTCGACCACGTGCGGCATCGTGTTCTCGTTTGTTGCTGTTGCGGTCAGGGCAGTCGCGCCAGGGCGGCGAGCAGGCGGTCGTGGAAGGGCTCCGCCTGCAGTTCCCCGGCGACGAAGGCGTTGGAGGGCAACCGCAGCCGGCCGTTCCAATCGATGGTGGAGCGGCCGCGCAACGAACCCTCGCAGGTGATCTCGACATGGCAGTTGCGGCCGCCGAACAATTCCGGCCAGAGCAGCCAGCCGATCACGCAAGGGTCGTGCATCGGGTGGCCGGCGGTGCCGAGGCCACCCGGCCGCGGGCGAGTGAGCATGCCGTGCACGCAGGCGCCGGTGCGGGTGCCGAGTCCGCTCATGCGGTCCAGCACGGTGCTGTCCACCACCGACTGGTGGGTGACGTGCAGGCCGAACAGGGTGATCGGCACGCCGGCGCCGAACACCACGGCGGCGGCGTGCGGGTCGTGGTAGAAATTGAACTCCGCCGCCGGTGTCATGTTACCGAGGTTCATCGCCCCGCCCATGATCGCGATGCCGCCGAGCCTGCGCGCGATATCGGGCGCCAGGCGCAGCGCCATCGCGATGTTGGTCAGCGGCCCCAGAGCGCACAGGATCAGCGAGCCCTGCGGCTGCTCGCGGGCAATGCGGATGATGGCGTCGACGGCGTGGCCGGTCTCGGCCGCTGATTGCGCCGGCGCCAGGCCCGACCCCGCCAGCCCGTCTTCGCCGCAGACGAACTCCGCAGTTTCCGGCGCCACCACCAGCGGCGTTGCCATGCCGGCGAACACCGGCACGTCGGGGCGGCGGGCCAGATCGCGCACCCGCAACGCGTTGGCGGTGGTGAGCTCCACCGGGACGTTGCCGGTGACGGTGGTGATGGCGAGCACCTCCAGAAGTTCCGGCACCGCCAGGGCCAGCAGCAAGGCCACGGCGTCGTCCTGCCCGGGATCGGTGTCGATGACGATGCGGCGGGGGGCGATCATGCGACAGACTCCGATCCGGTAACGATCATCTGCGCCAGCGCCGCGGCGGACAAGCCCTGGATGGCGCGGTCGATGACCTTGCGGCCGGCTTTGAGGATGACGACGCGATCGGCAACGGCGACCACGTCGGCCATGGCGTGGCTGACCAGCAGGATCGTCCGCCCTTCCGCCTGCAGCCGGCGAATGAGGTCCAGCACCTGCGCCGTCTCGCGCACGCCGAGGGCGGCGGTCGGTTCGTCCATGATGATCAACCCGGCATTCCAGCGCAGGGCGCGGGCGATCGCCACCGCCTGGCGCTGGCCGCCGGACAGGCCCTCCACCGCGCGCCGGGGATCGTCGATCCGCACCGACAGCCGCGCGAGGTAGCCGGTCGCCTCGCGCGCCATGCGCGCCTTGTCGAGCAGCCATAGCGGACCGAGGCGCCTGGTGTGCTCGGCGCCCATGAAGACATTGGCGGCGATCGACAGGCGCGGGGCCAGGGCCAGGTCCTGGTAGATTGTCGCGACCCCCTGCCCCAGCGCGTCATGCGGGGAGCGGAATTTTATCGGGGTTCCGCGCAGGCAAATTTCTCCGGCGCTGGGGTCGGAGGCGCCGCTGATGATCTTGATCAGCGTGGATTTGCCGGCGCCGTTGTCGCCGCAGATGGCGAGAACTTCGCCGGTGGGGATGTCGAGGTCGATGTCCTGCAGCGCGGTGACGGCGCCGTAGGTTTTTCCGATGCCGCGCAGGCTTAGCGCTGGGGGTGGAAGGGGGTTCACCACAGAGACAGTGAGACGGGGAGAAGAGAGGTTTTGTTGCGCGGTGCGCAGGGGATGATTGCTGATGGTGCCTCGTCGTTTTCGTGGCGGTCACATTGGGTAGTGGTCATTGTTTTTCCGTCATGGCCGGGCTTGACCCGGCCATCCACGCGTTACCGCGCACCGGATTCTGCCGTTCTGGAGTGGGCGTCATGGTGGCGAGCAAAGTCTGTGCATGGTCGCACGCCCGACCGCGTGGATGGCCGGGTCAAGCCCGGCCATGACGATGCTGGGCGAGAGGTGGGGCCAAACTGCGGTTCGATACGCAATAGCTCCGTCATGGCCGGGCTTGACCCGGTCATTCACGCGTTGCCGCGCAACGGATCCTGCCGTTCTGGAGTGGTCGTCATGGTGGCGAGCAAGGCCCATGCATGGCCGCACGCCCGACCGCGTGGATGGCCGGGTCAAGCCCGGCCATGACGATGATGGACGAGAGGCGGGGCCAAACTGCATTTCGACAAGCAATCGCTCCGCCATGGCTTGCTCCGCCTATCCTCACTTCAGGAACTGCTTGACGTTGCACGCATCCACCAGCACCGCGTCCATGAACAGGTAGGCGCCGTTGGCGACGGACGATGCCGGCTGTTTCTTGCACCACGATGCGATCGACCGCGTCCACCGCCTTTACGCCCATCTCCTCGAACGGAATGTTCACCGTGGCGACCAGCGTGCTGTCGGGGTCGGCGATGCGGCGGAAGCTTTCGGGGCCGCCATCCATCGAGACCAGCGGGATCTGGCCCTTCTTCACGCCCTGCGCCTGCAGCAGATTGTCGATGATGTAGGCCTGGCCGTCGAACGAGGCCCAGATGCCGTTCACCTTGCCCTGGTTCTGCAGCAGCAGCGCCTGCATGCCGGCGCGCACGTCGTCCGGCCAGCTTTGGGTGCGGGCCATGGCGTGCTTGCCGATGACGTGGACGCCCTGGTTCTCGGCCAGCACGTCGTCCAGCAGGCGGCCGCGGATGCGCGAGGCGACGTTCAGCTCGAACCGTTCTTCCAGGATGTTGCCCTGGTAGCCCATCTTGCCGAGCAGGTACAGCGCGCCGTCGGCGCCGACCTTGTATTCGTTGGTCTCGATGTCGAACAGCGCGTGCGGGCTGGCGCCGGACTGCACGGTGATGACCGGGATGCCGCGGTCTTTCGCCGCCTTGAACTGGGCGTCGGCCTCGATCGGCTTGCCCATGGCGATGATGATGGCATCGACCTTCTTGGTGATCAGCGCCTCGAACTGCTCGGCGTGTTTCGGCAGCGAGCCCTCGGAGTTCAGCAGCGTCACGGTCCAGCCTTTCGCCTTGGCGGCGGCGGCGGCGGCGTTGGCGACGCGGGCGTGGGTTTCGGAGGAGAACTGGAAGCCGATGATGCCGACCTCGAACGCCTGCGCCGGCAGCGCCCATGCCTGCAACGCCAGCGCCGCACCCGATGCCAGCAGCGTCTGCCAAATCTTCATGCCCGGTCTCCCTGTTTTGTTCGTGCCCATGATGGGCCGATTCACACCTTGAACGCGACCTTCTTAACCACGCTCGACGAGAACGCCACCGAACCGATGATGATGACGCCGAGCATGATGTCCTGCACGTAGTAGGCGGTGCCCATCAGGATCAGCCCGTTGCCGAGCACCTTCAGCACCAGCGCCGAGAACACCGTGCCGGCGATGTTGGGGCGGCCGGGCTCGAACATCGTCATGCCCAGCAGCACCGCGGCGATGGCGTAGAGGAAGTAATCGCCGGCCATGTTCGGCGAGGCGGAGGACAGGTTGGCCGCCAGCAGCACGGCGGTGATGGCGGCGCACAGCCCGGACAAGGCGAGGCCCAGGCACTTCATGCGCGCGGTGGCGATGCCGGCCAGGCGGGCGGCCTCGTCAGCCTCCCCCGTGGCGATCATGTGCGCGCCGGTGCGGGTCCATTTCACCAGCACCCAGGATGCGCCGGTGACGGCGGCCAGGAACCAGACCAGGTGCGGCACGCCCAGCAGGGTGCCGCGTGCGAGCCCGGTGAACGACGCCGGCCAGCGGCCGACGAAGGCGACCCCCTGGGTGATCATGAAGGTGACGCCGCGGGCGATGGCGGCAGTGCCCAGGGTCACGATCAGCGAGGGCACCCGCAGCACTGTGACGCCGAAGCCGTTGAAGGCGCCGAGGCCCACGCCGACCACCAGTGCCAGAACGACGGCGACCGCCGGATGCTGGCCCGACTGCATGCCCCAGCCGGCCACCACGGCGCACAGGCTGGCGATTTCGGCGACGCTGAGATCCAGCTCGCCGGCGGTCAATGCGAGGGCGAACCCGATGGCCATGATGGCGAGGAAGGAGGTGTCCTTCAGCACGTTCAGCAGGTTCTGCGGGGTCGCAAAGTTGTCCGCGGCCAGCATGAAGAAGGCGATCAGCAGCAGGCCGGCGATGGCTGTGCCGTAGCGCTCCAGGATCGCGGTCACAGCGCCGCCAATGCGCGCGAAATCGGGGCGACGGCGGCATCGGCAGCGCGGAACAGGTCATACAGCGCGCGGTGGGGATCGCCTGGGCGTGGCTGGAAGCGGCGGTGCTGCTGCACCATCGCGGCCTGGCCTGCCGCGAGGGATGGGAATTCGCCGAGCGCGGTGAAGCCGGCGATGGCGGCGCCGAGCAGGCCGGTGTCGGCGTTCTGCGTCACCACGATGTCGCGGCCGGTGATGTCGGCCTTGAGCTGGCACCACGCCGCGCTGGCGGCACCGCCGCCGCCGAAACGGATCTCGTCGACCGGCGCGCCGATGGCGGCCTCGGCGCGTTCCAGCACCAAGCGGTTGAGGAAGGCGATGCCCTCAAGCGCCGCCTGAGCGCAGTCGGCCGGACCGTGCTGGCGGTTGAGGCCGATGAAGGCGCCGCGCAAGGCGGGGTCCCAATGCGGCACGCGCTCGCCTTGCAGGTAGGGCAGGAAGATGAGCCGGGCGGAGTCGCGCGGTTCGGCGAGCACCGCGTCGAGGGAGGCGCCGGTGTCGCCGGTGCGGCCGAGGAGGTGGAGCAGCCAGTCCAGCGTGTCGCCGCCGCACAGGCTGGGTCCACCGAGCTGGTGCAGGCCCTCGCCGTAGTCGACGCTCAGCAGGCCATCCGCGGCGGCCGGGTGTCGGGACATGGCGCCGAAGACCTCGGTGGTGCCCGACAGGTTGTAGGCGAGGCCCGGGCGGAGGGCGCCGAGGCCGAGCACCGAGGCCCAGGTGTCGGGGCCGATCGCCACCACCGGGCGGCCGGCCAGATGCGCGAGCGCACCCGGCAGCCCCGGCTGCACGTGGCCGATGACCGACGCGGGGGCGAGCGCGGGCGGCAGTATGTCCGGAGAGTAGCCGAGCGCGCCGAGCATTCCGGCGCCGGCGATCAGCCGTGCCGAGCCGATGCGGTCGATGGCGCAGATGCCGGTGAGGCGGAGGTTCAGGAAGTCCTTCGGCTCGACCACCGCGGCGAGCCGGTCGGCAATCCCGGGCTGGTGGCGCCGCAGCCAGGCGAGGCGGGCGATCGGGTGGAAGGCATTCACCTGGGGACGTTCGGGATGGTCCTGCGGGAGCTGGGGGATCGGTGCGTCGGCCCGGGAGTTGTTCCACAGCATGGCCGGGCGGAGCGGGCGGGAATCGCTGTCGAGGAAGACCTGGGTGCGGGTGATGCCGGTGATCGCCACAGCTTCAATCTGCGCAGCGGGAAGGTTCTCGACGGCGTCGCGGAATGCCGTCCACCAGCATTCGGGGTCGATGCCGTCGGCGCCGGCCGGGGGGCTGGGAAGGTCCGCGCGGTGCCGAATTCGGCCTCCCCGGTCCAGAATCGCCGCCCTGAACCGGGTGCCGCCGAGGTCGCAGGCGAGGATCATCCGCCGCCGAGGGCCGCCGTCACGATGCCGAGGTAATCCCGCTCCGGAACCGGCCCGACCATGGCGAGCGTCGGCGGCGCCGACAGCATGACGCCCGCCGCGTGCTTCAGGTCGGCGATCGTGACGGCGCGGACGGCGTCGAGGTCCACCTGCGGGCCGGTCGCCTCGCCGTCGCGGAAGAACTGGCCGGCGAGGTACAAGGCGAGCTGAAACGGCCTTTCCTTCACCGTGGCAAGTTCGGCCAGCAATCTGTTGCGCGCACGCGTAAAATCACGCTCCTGGACCTGCGTGGTGATACGCTGGGCTTCCTCGCTGACCACCTTCAGGCACGTCTCCAGGTTCTCCGGGGTCATGCCCGCCTGGATCGCCATCAAGCCGAAATCGCTGCCGTGGTTGGTGCCGGCGCCCACGCCATAGACCAGGCCGCGCTTCTGCCGCACCTCCTGAAAAAGCGGCGAGGACATGCCGTTGCCCAGCGCCAGGCCCAGCATCTTATGGGCGTTCACGTCAGCGGATCGCGCCGCCACCGAGGGAAAGCCAAGAACGACGTTTATCTGCTTGAAATCATTGCGCTCCAACCGAAACACACCCCCCGCGTAGTCGGGTGCAGTCCGGCCCTCAGGCGCTGGCGCGTCGGGGATCGCCGCGAAGTGGTCGCCGACCAGACGGCAGAACCAATCGTGCTCGATGTCGCCGCTGCCAACCACCAGCATATTGCCGGAGACGTAGTTTCTGCCAATGAAATCAAGCAGATCGTCCCGGCTGGCGCGGGCGACGAAAGCGGGATCGCCGAGCACCGGACGCCCCATCGATTGCCCGGGATACATGGCATGGATGAAACCCTCCATGCACAGGCTGTGCGGGTCGTCTCCGCTGCGGGCAATTTCCTGAGCGATTACATTACGTTCCAGATCGACGTCAGTACCCGGAATAGCGCGAATCCGTCAGCACGTCGCCAAGGATCGCCACCGCCTCCGCCACCGAATCCTTCAGGCCGTTGATGTGGTAGGCGGTGATTTCCTGCGAGGTGAACGCGTTGATCGACGCGCCCAGGCACTCGATGTCGATCGAGATATCGAAGGCGGACCGCTTGCCGGTGCCTTTGAACGCCATGTGCTCCAGGAAATGCGCCACCCCGTTGTTCAGCGCAGTCTCGTCGCGCGAGCCGGCGCGAACCACCACCACGACCGCCGCCGATTCGAAATCCGGCAGACGGGCGGTGACGACGGTCAGGTGGCCGGGCAACGTCGACTGTTCGATATGCATCATCATTATCCCCGGCCATCATCATCATACCGGCCATAAATTCCGGCGATAGGCTTGCTTCGGCCGAAAAACCGGCGCGGCAACGGCGGCTGGCCTGCCACGTCCGATATGGTAGCATCCGCCCTTGGACCTACACCTATCGCGGCCGTTGTTCAGCAACGATCGACGGGAGAATGCGCATGCGCTGCTGGTATCTGGCCGCCGCCCTCGCGGCCCTGGGCATGCCTGCCCTGCACGCAACCGCGCAGGAGGCTCCCACCCAAACCCTGCGGATCGGCCTGCGCGAGGACGCCGACCTGTTGGACCCGACGCTGTCGCGCACCTATGTCGGCCGCATCGTCCTGGTCAGCCTGTGCCAGAGCCTGTTCACCTACAACGACAAGCTCGCCATCGTGCCCGAACTCGCCAGCGGCTACGAATGGACCGACAGCAAGACCCTGGTCGTGAAGCTGCGGCCGGGCCTCACGTTCCACGACGGCACCCCGGTCGACGCCGCCGCGGTGAAATACAGCCTGGAGCGCCACGCCACCATGACCGGCAGTGCCCGCAAGGCCGATGTCGGCAGCATGGACCATGCCGAGGTGGTGGACCCCGCCACCATCCGCATCGTACTGAAGTCGCCGGACGCGGTGTTCTTGTCGCAACTGGCGGTGCGCGCCGGCGTCCTCGTCTCTCCCAAGGCCGCCGAGGCGCTGGGCAAGGATTTCGGCCTGCACCCGTCCTGCGCCGGCCCCTACAAATTCGTCGAGCGGGTCGCCCAGGACCGCATCGTGCTGGAACGCTTCGCCGCCTACCCGGACGCCGCCAACTACCATTTCGCCCGCGTCACCTACCAACCGATCGTCGACAGCAATGTCCGCCTGGCCAACCTGCAGGCCGGCAGCATCGACCTGTCGGAATATATCGTCCCCAACGACGTGGATCGCGTGCGCAAGGACCCGAAGCTGAAGCTGCAGGTGTTCGACGGCCTCGGCTACAACGGCATCACCTTCAACGTCGGTCACGGCCCGCGCGCCGACACGCCGTTCGGCCGCGACCCCAGGGTGCGCCGCGCATTCGAACTGGCGCTCGACCGCGCCGCCATCGTGCAGGTGGTCTATGGCGGCATCTACGACGTCACCGCCCAGCCGGTGCCGCCCTCCAGCCCGTTCTATGCGCCGGCGGTGCAGCCCCCGGCCCGCGACGTCGCCGCCGCCCGCGCCCTGCTCGCGGCCGCCGGCGTGAAGACCCCGGTGCCGCTGACCCTCAACGTCACCAACAGCCCGGACGCGCAGCAGATCGGCGTGGTCATCCAGTCGATGGCGGCCGAAGCCGGATTCGACGTGAAGCTGAACGCCATGGAATTCGCCACCAGCCTGGGCGCTGCCGACCGCGGTGATTTCGAGGCGTTCCTGATCGGCTGGTCCGGCCGCCCCGACGCCGACGGCAACATCCGCGACCTGCTGCGCACCGGCGCACCCCTGAACAACGGCGGCTACTCCAACCCCGAGTTCGATGCGCTGCTGGACCAGGCCCGCCTCGTCCCCGACCTGCCCTCTCGCCGCGACCTCTATGGCCGCGCCTTCGCCATCGCCCACGCCGACCTGCCGCTGATGTACCTCTACGCGCCGAAGAACATCGTCGGCATGAGCGCCAGGGTGTCCGGTTTCATTCCGGTCGCCGACGGCATGATCCGCCTCGGCGGCGTCACGATAGCGCCATAGCGGCAGCCCTCCGGTACAGATCGGGCGGGCAAATCCTGCGGGCGGTGGCCCGATCCAAACGGGCGTATCAGCCGTTTTGGCGAACCACCGCCTCACTCCCAACGCTCCCTACATGTTCGAGATGGTCGCCGCCGTTCCATCCAGCTTGGTGATCGTGACGCTGAACTTCTCGTTGTAGGTCTTCGCCTGATCCCGAAGGTAGCTCAGGGCCACCGCCTCCCCGAGCTGAATCGAGGTCAGGGTGTCGCTGCGCCAATGGATGCCGGCGAGGATACCATGGCCGAAGCTGATGTTGCTCGCCAGCTTGTTCAGTTCGCCGTTGACCGTCATCGGCAGCTCGCCTGATGGGGCCACGTAGTTGCCCAGCGCCGTTCCATTGCTGTTGGGAACCAATGGCTGGGCGGCAGGCGCGGTGAACTGGAAGTTGCCGTCGAAGAAGAACTTCAGCGCGGTGATGCAGGCGCCGGCCACCGCGCCGTGCCCGGTCGGATACGCCGGATGAATGGGCGAGCCCTCGGGGAAGGCCTGCGAAAGAAAGAAGCTGTTGTTCTTCGCATGGCTCGCAGCTAACGCCTGGGAGTTCAGTACCGTGTTGCTGACATGCCCCTCGATCGAACCACCCGCACCGGTCTTCTGCAGGAAGACGATGCCGCCGCCCGATTCCGGCCGATGCCGCAGGTGCACCCACCATTTCTGGTACCACACTGACTTGATCGCCTCGGCCGCCACGCTCGCGAGCGTGGCCGCCGCGTCGGGGCCGCCCAGGGTGGCGAAGCCGTTCTGGGTGGCAGCCGCGGGCTGCCCGGGCGCGTAGGGATTGCCGGGATTGGGTGGCACCCCCTTCTTGGCGTTCAGCGAATTCAGCACGAGGTACGCAATGAAATAGGCCTGGTACAGCACGTCGCCATGCGTATAGGCGGCCAGGCCGCGCCCGTCATGCATGAACACCGGCGCGGCGGCCGGAACCAGGCTCTGCGCCGGCGCCTTGCCGTTCTGCGCGTCCAGGAACAGCGGGGCGGTCAGCATGAAATCCCCGGGCACGTTCGTGATGTATCGTTGGTCGACGGGCAATGCGCCGAGGCTGGTCGGCTGCAGCAGGAACTGCGAGACATAGGGGCCAATCTGCTCGCCCTGGAAAGTCCCGCGGAACAGCAACGCGGGCGTCACCTGGTTGCCGGCGGTCTTCGGTCCGGCGTAGGCCGGCATGGCGTTCAGTTCGGTCGCCGCCTGAATGGCCACCGGGTTGGTCGGGTAGTCGTTGAACGCGATGTCGCGCAGCAGGGATGCCCAATACAGTTCGACCAGTTCCGTTGCGTAGGCCTCGCTGGCCAGCGCGGGCGCCGGCGGCACGAGGAACTGCGCCTGGTCGAGACACATCAGGTTGTACGCCAGGCCGCCCTGCGGACCGTTCAGGGTGCGCGTGCCGCCGAGCACCACGTTCTGGAAGTCGCCGGGCTCGCCGGTGGCGAGCGCTTTCTTGAACGAGTCATAGGCAGCCAGGTTCACCACCCCGACCGCGTCCTGCAGGATGCCCTTCGTGTAGGTGCCGCATTTGTCGGCGTAGAGCGCCTCGTCGCCATTGTCGATCTGCAACGGCGCCTTCACGAAACCGTCAATGCCCGCCTCGGCGAGGCGCAGCGCGGTCGCCCGCGCAACCCGGTCGCTCGTCGCGGGAATCAGTTGTTGATTCAGCACGATATTTCCCCTTTTGCCAGATTCACGATGGCAGCCGTCACCCGAACGTCGGAAGGGCGTTCGCGGCCGTCAGTGTCACCCTGGCGAGGTTTTCCGCGCCGGCCATATGAAGCGCCTCACACGCGGCAGGCTTAGATCCAGGCTGTTCCCATGAGAAAGCGTAACATTAATGTTGACGACCTGAATTCGGCAGCGACGCGCAACGACTTATCCGGCGCCCTGCAGCGCCTTAAACCTCGCGCTGACGCGGATCCAGTATGTCCCGCAGCGCGTCCCCCAGCAGGTTCGTCGCGAACACCACCAGGCTGATCGCCACGCCAGGGAAGATCACCAGCCACGGCGCCACCCGGATATATTCCGCGGCCGATTCCGACAGCATCCGCCCCCAGGAAGGATGCGGCTCCGGAATCCCCAATCCTAGAAATGAAAGCGAAGCCTCGGTCAGGATAGCCGCGCCCAGCTGCGCCGTCGCCAGCACGATCAGCGGTGCCATCGTGTTCGGCAGCAGGTGCCGCAGCGCGATCCGCAACCGCCCCATCCCGATCGCCTGCGCCGCCTCCACGAACGCCTGTTCGCGCAGCGCCAGCGTGCTCGAACGGATCACCCGCGACACCGCCGGCACCAGCGGAATGGCGATCGCGAAGATGGTGTTCTCCAAGGACGGCCCCAGCGCCGTCGCCATCACCAAAGCAAGCACCAGCAACGGTAGCGCCTGCAGCATGTCCATCACCCGCTGCGCCAGCAGGTCCACCCAGCCGCCCAGATAGCCGGAGGCGAGCCCCACCAGCACGCCGAGCGCGCAGCCCAGGCCGGTGGACCCGATGCCCACCGCCAGCGAGATGCGTGCCCCATAGACGATGCGGCTGTAGATATCGCGCCCCAGCGAATCCGCCCCGAGCCAATGCACCCGTCCCGGCCGTGCCAACGCCGCCGCGGCGTCGGTGGCGACCGGGCTGTAGCTGGTGATGGCGTCGGCAAAGACCGCCACCAGCACGACGACGGCCATCACCACGGCACCGATTGCGCCGAGCGGATGCCGAACCGCCAGCAGCCGAAGCCGCACCAGGTGGCTGCGGCCGGCGGGGCGCATGTCGGCCGCAGCCTGGCTGAGCATCAGCCGCTCCCCACCATCAGTCGGCGTATTTGATGCGAGGATCCAGCGCCGCATAAAGCACATCGACCACGAAGTTGATCACGACGACGACGATGGCGATGAACATCACCAGGTTCTGCACGATCGGATAATCGCGGGTGCGGATCGCCTCGACCAGGAAGCGGGCGACGCCTGGAATATTGAAAACGGTCTCCGTCACGATCAGCCCGCCGATCAGGAATGCCGCTTCCAGGCCGATCACCGTGACAACCGGCAACACGGCATTTCGCAGCGCATGTTTGTAGTTCACCCGCGCCTCGGTGGCGCCCTTCGCCCGGGCAGTGCGGATGTAGTCGTGGCGCAGCACCTCCAGCATCGACGAGCGCGTCAGCCGCATGATCAACGCCGAACCGCGGAAGCCGACCGCCGCCGCCGGCACGGCATACAGCAGAAGCTCGTCCAGCAGGCTCGCCGGCGGCTCGGTGTAGATCGGTATCGAGCCGAACCAGGCAACAAACCCCATCAGGATCAGCAACCCCAGCCAGAACGACGGCAGCGACAATCCGCTGAGGCTGAGCACGCGCAGCACGTAGTCGATGGCGGTGTTCTGCTTCACCGCGCTGATCACGCCCAACGGCACGCCCAGCAGCACCGAAAACGCCAAGGCCATGACCGCGAGCTTCGCCGTCACCGGGATGCGCGGCCCGATCTCCTGCAAGGTGGGCTTTTCGGAGACGTAGGAATACCCGAGATCGCCATGCGCGAGGCCGCCGATCCAGGCGGCATATTGCTCGACGAGCGGCCGGTCGAGCCCAAGTTCCCGCTCGATCTTCAGCTTCTCCGCCGGATCGACCATGCCGGCGGAATCGAACAGGATGTCGGCGATGTTTCCCGGCACCACCCGCAGCAGCCCGAAGATGATCACCGAGATGCCGAACAGCGTCAGCAGCATCAGCCCGAGGCGGCGAACCAGATAGGCTAGCACGGATTTTCGTCTGGCTTGCTCCCTCTCCCCTTGCGGGAGAGGGCAGGGAAAGTGGTGGCGCGCGGCGCGATCATGCAGCGCATCCCCGGCGCTAGCGACTCAACCAGACGTCTTCGAACCGATACCCGTTATAGGAACTGTTCCGCATCGGCGTGAACCCGTGCACATCGGGCTGCCAGCAGGTCGCCGCCTGGATATGCAGGATGATCGGGCGGGCGACGTCGTTCTGCAGCTTCTGGTCGATGTCCCACACCATCGCCTTGCGCTTCGCGAGATCGGTCTCGACCGATTGCGCGACGAACATCTTCTCCAGCTCCGGATTGCAGTAGCCGGTGAAGTTCCGCTCGGACTTGCAGGCGTAGTTCTCGAAGAACGTCTGGTCCGGATCATCCACCGCGTTGCCGGTGAGGTTCATCCCGACGGCGTAATCCTTGCGCGACACCTTGGCGAACCAGGTGCTGGTTTCCACCACGTCCAGCTCGCCGTCGATATAGATCTCCTTCAGATGGTCGATCAGGATCACCGCCGGATCGCGATAGGTGGCGATGTTGCGGGTTGTCACCTTCACGTGCAGCCGCTTGGCCGGGCCGTAGCCGAGCTTTTCCATGATCGCCCGCGCCTCGGCGCGGTTCTTGCCGACATCCGGGTCGTAGCCGACCATCTTCGTGATCATCGCCGGCGGCATGCCCCAAACGCCGTAGGGTTGCGGCAGCAGCGATCCGCCGATGTCCGACTTCCCGTCGGACAGGATGTCGATGAACGCCTTGCGGTCCAGGGTCAGCGCCATCGCGCGGCGCAACTCGGGATTGTCGAACGGCGGCACGTCGCGATTGACGATCAGGTTCATCGCCACGTTCGTCGGCCCGAAATCGCAGATCGCCTTGGGCGCCTGGGCGTTGATGTCCTTCATGATCGGCGCCGTCACCTCGGTCGGGAACGTCATGTCGACCTTGCCGGCGATGAACGCCAGCACCGCGGTGGAGCGATTGGTGATGATCGGGAATTCGATGCCGTCGAGATACGGCCGACCCGGCCGCCAGTACTCGGTGTTGCGGGTCAGCTTGATCGACTCGTTCTGCTTGAACTCGACGAACTTGAACGGCCCGGTGCCGATCGGGTGAACCCGCATGTCGCGGGTGGATACATGGCAGGGATAGATCGGCGTGTAGCCGGACGCCAGCAGCGACAGCAGCGAAGGTTGCGGCCGACCCAGATGGAAAGTCGCCTCGTCGTCACCGTTGGTGGTGATCGAGGAGACGTTCTCGAACCAGATCTTGCGCGGGTTCTTGCGCAGCTTGTCCGTCGTGCGCTCGGCCAGCATGTCGAAGGTGCATTTGACGTCGCGGCTGGTGAACGGCTTGCCGTCATGCCACTTCACCCCGGAGCGCAACTTGAACGTCAGCGCGAGGTTATCCGGGCTCCACGCCCATGAGGTCGCCAGTTCCGGCTCGATCGACTGCAGGGAGTTCACCGGCTCGTCCTGCTTGAAGATGACCAGGTTGTTGAACACGCCCATGAACGGCACGTTGTTCGAATAGGTCGCTTCTTCATGAATGGACGCGCTGGCAGGACTGTCGCGCTGGTAGATCTTGAGGACGCCGCCATGCTTCGGCTCGTCGGCCGAAGCCAAAGACGCGAGCCCGGTCATCGCCAGCCCAGCCACTGCCAGGCAGGCGAACGCAATCCGTGTCGGCATGCGCGGCATCACAACGAAATCTCCCGAATTTTCTTCTTTTGATACTTGGACGCCGGCCGACCCTACCGTATTCCGCGCCCGCCGGACAACATTCCCGATCCCGGGTTTCGCCGCTCCCGCCGTTGCCGTCACTTCACCCCGACGGCGTCACGCCGGCAAAGCCGGATAGCTCGCCGATGCCGGGTCATTCGCGCGACCGACATAGGCACCCGCCTCGGGCCCGTAGGCGAGCCACAACCGACGCAACTCGGCGATCGGCTGGGGGTGGTCGTCCACCCGCAGATCGACGAACGCAAACGCCTCCACATGCGCGACGATCAGCGCCGCGGACACCAGCGGCCGGAATTCGCCGCCGGCCGCGTCACCCGCCGCCAGCGCATCCATCAGCCGGTCGGCAAGCGGCGCCGAGGGATCGGCCGCGAAGGCTCGGGTCATTTCCGCCGCCACCGCAACCGAGCGCACGATGTTGGCGATCGCCACGCAATCCGTGCCATGCGCCTCGCAGGCCTTGCCGGCATCCACCCTGGCGCCGGTATAGACGGCCGTCCCGCCCCGCGCATCGATCAACGCCAGCTGTCGCCATTCCGGCTGCGGCGCCAGCGCCACCACCGCAGCCATCGCCGCCTCGGCGTCATAACCGCGCGCCAGCAGATCGAGCGCCAGCGGGCCAAGCCGCGGGTCGGTACGATGCTGGGTCAACGCCGCGCCGACACCCGCGCGGGCGAACTGGCAACGCGCGCCGACCGCGATCGAGGATGTGGTGACCACGGCGCCGAGCATCCCGGTACGCGCACAGCGGCCGGCGAGGGAAAACGTCATGCGGCGAACCCTAGGTGGATTTCGTCAGTTCGGCCGCCGCCAGATGGCGGGAGAAGGTCGCGGGATCGGTGTTGGCGCCGCACAGCAGCACTCCGACCCGCTTGCCCTTCAGCGTCTCGTGCAACGGCCCCATCAAGGCGGCGGTGGCCGCGGCGCAGGACGGCTCCACCGCCAGCTTCAACTCGTCGAACAGCAGCAACATCGCCGCACGCAGATCGTCGTCGTCGACCGTGACCAGCCGATCGATGTTTTGCCGGCACAGGCCATAGCTGTAGGCCTCGGTGTGCGGCGCCATCAGGCTGTCGGCGATGCTGGCCATGGCGCCCATCCTGATCGGCCCATTCTCGGCGAAGCTGCGCGCCATGCCGTTAGCCTCCGCCGGCTCCACGCCGTAGATCGCGACATCGGGCAGGCTCAGCTTCAGCGCGGTCGCCGCCCCGGCCGCCAACCCGCCACCGCCGATCGGCAGGATCACCGCATCCAGGCCATGCATCCCCGCAGCCGCGCTCTGACCGGCCCATTCGGCCCCCAAGGTCGCGGTGCCCAGCACGGTCCGGTAGCCGTTGAACGGATGCACGAAGAACCGCCCTTCCTTCGCTTCGATCTCGCGGACCCGCGCAAACGCCGAAGCGCCGTCATCGGCCAGCACGATCTCCGCGCCGTAGCGCCGGCACAATGCCAGCCGCGCGGGATTGGCGGTCTTGATCATCACGACCTTGGCGCCGATGCCCAGCCGCATGGCGGCATAGGCGACGGCGACGGCATGGTTCCCGGCGGACACGCAGGTCACGCCTGCTTCCTTCTGCGCCGCGTCCAGCGCCAGCATATTCGAAAACGCCCCACGCGCCTTGAACGTCCCGCTCGCCTGCAGCAGTTCGAACTTGAACTGCACGTTGGTGCCTTCCAACCCGGCGATATCGTCGCGCTCGAACACCGGCGTGGTCCGCACATAGGCAGCCAGCGCCTGCCGGGCTGCGGCGATTGCCGGGAGATCGGGCACCGTGATCCCGTCGATTTCCGCCGACATCAACCTTGTTCCTTTCTTGCCGGCATGGCGGCGTCACGGAATGCCGCGACGAAGTCCGCTGCCACGCTGACGATATGCTCGGCGATCACTTCGCCGGAGGCCGCCGACATCCGGCCCGGATCGCCGCCCGTCACGCCGTTGTCGGTGATGTCGGTGACGTCGAGCGGCATCGCAACATCGATGCCGCGGAACTTCACGCCGCCCATCCCGGCGGTCTCGAACCCCATGAACCTTTTGCCGTTCCCCGGCCGTTCGGCTGCCTCGGGCCGAACCAGATGCGGAAACAGATGCGCATAGACCGAGCCCACCGGCTCCGCGCCATGCCCGAAGACCTGCGCCGCCGGCACGCCATAGGCTTTCGTCCATATCTCGGGCGTCTGCAGCCGCCACAGATTCAACGACGGCACCACCACGCCGGTGTCGCGCCGGATGGCTCGCGCGACCTGCTCGATCAGCGGCGCATTGCCGCTATGGCCATTGAGGATGACCAGCCGCGTCAGGCCATGATCGAGAAAGTTGTCGGCGAAATCACGCAGCACCGCGCAGAAGGTTGCCCCGCGCAGTTGAATGCCGCCCGGCACCGGCCGGAAATACTCCGCATAGCCAAACGGCAGGGTCGCCGCGACAATCGCATTGCTGCGCTCGGCGACGCGCAGGGCGAGCGCCTCGGTAAGCATGAAATCCCCCATCGGCGAAGTCGCGCCATGCTCCTCCTGCGAACCGAGCGGCAGCAGGATGACCGGCTGCTCCGGAATCCGTTCCGCGAATTCGCGGAAAGTCATGTCCTGCAGGCGATGCTTGACCATTCTCGAACTCCTATAGCGCGCGGGCTCAGCCTCGCAGGTGGCAGGCCACGAAATGCCCCGGGGCCGTTTCCCGCAGCCTTGGATCCTCGCTGCGGCAGCGTGCTTCGGCAATCGGGCAGCGGGTGTGAAAGCGGCAGCCGGAAGGCAGGTTCATCGGGCTGGGAATATCACCTTCCAGCACCAGCCGCTCGCGCCTCGCCCGCGGATCGGGCACCGGCGCCGCGGCAATCAACGCCTCCGTGTATGGATGCAGGGGAGCCGCAAAGATCGTCTCCTTGTCGGCAAGTTCGACGATCCGCCCGAGATACATCACGGCGATCCGATGGCCGATATGCTCGACCACCCCGAGGTCGTGGGAAATGAACAGATAGGCGATGCCGCGCTCATCCTGCAGGTCCATCAGCAAGTTCAAGACTTGCGCTTGCACCGAGACGTCGAGCGCCGACACCGCCTCATCGGCCACGATCAGCCCGGGATCGAGCGCCAAGGCCCGCGCAATCCCCAGGCGCTGTCGCTGCCCCCCGGAGAACTCGAACGCGTACCGGTTGGTCGCATCTGCCCGCAGGCCGACCCGCTCCAGCAGCGCAACGACCTTGCCTTTCCGTTCGGCCTCGGTCGTGTCGCCATAGTTCTCCATCGGCTCGCCGACGATCACCCCCGCCCTCAGCCGTGGATTGAGCGACGCATACGGGTCCTGGAACACCATCTGCGCGTGCCGGCGATGTGGACGCATGGCGGCATCGCCAAGATGCGTGACGTCGATGCCCCGCAGCAGGATGCGCCCACCGGTGGGCTGCATCAGCCGCAGGATCAATCGGCCGACCGTCGATTTGCCGCAACCGGATTCGCCCACCAGGCAAAGCGTCTCCCCCGGTGCGATCGAAAGATCGATGCCGTCGACCGCCTTGACCTGCGCCACGGTCCGCCGAAGCAATCCACGCTGCACCGGAAAATGCTTGGACAGCCCCGAAACTTCCACCACCGGCGCGGTCACGCGGCCAACACCTTGTCGGCTTCCCAGCAAGCAACGACATGGCCCCCGCCATGCTCCTGCAGACCAGGCGCCTCGGCCGAACATCTGGGCGTCGCGAATGCGCAGCGCGGGGCGAAGGCGCAGCCCACGATCGGTTCGCGCAGGCTCGGCACCATGCCGGAGATCTCCTGCAGGCGTCGTGGCCGAACCGCCCCGGGACGCCGCCGCGGAACCGACGCCATCAGCCCGCGCGTGTAGGGGTGCATCGGCCTGTCGAACAGATCGTTGACGTCCGCCTCTTCCACCTTGCGTCCGGCATACATCACGATCACCCGCTGGCAGGTCTCCGCGACCACTCCCAGGTCATGCGTGATCATCAGGATTGCGGCGCCGATGCGCTCCTTCAGCTCCAGCATCAGCCGCAGGATCTGCGCCTGGATCGTGACGTCGAGTGCCGTCGTCGGCTCATCGGCAATCAGCAACTGCGGATGGCACGACAACGCCATCGCGATCATCACCCGCTGCCGCATGCCACCAGAGAACTGATGCGGATAATCGCGCACCCGCGCCGACGCATCGGGGATGCGGACCAGGCTGAGCATCTCCTCCGCCCTCGCCCACGCCTCGGCACGCGATTTCCCCTGGTGAATTGCCACCGCCTCAGCGATCTGGTCGCCCACCGTCAGCACCGGGTTCAACGACGTCATCGGCTCCTGAAACACCATGGCGATGCGGTCCCCACGAATTCGCCGCATGGCCGCCTCATCGAGCGTCAGCAGGTCACGGCCGCCGAACTGCACGATGCCGCCCACGGTTCGGCCAAGCCCGGCCGGAAGCAGCCGCATGACCGACAACGCCGTCACGCTCTTGCCGCAACCGGATTCACCGACGATGCCGAGCGTCTCCCCGGCGCCGACCGTGAAACTCAGCCCATCCACGGCACGCGTCACGCCGTCCTGGGTGAAGAAATGGGTGCGCAGATCGGCAACGGTCAGGATCGGTTCCATCGCTACATCCGCCGCGCCAGCCGCACGTCCAGCAGATCGCGCAGGCCGTCACCTAACAGGTTCACCGCAAGGATCACGACCGCAAGCAGCGTCCCCGGGGCAAAGATCGTCCAGGGCGCCCGGGCCACGAACAAACGGCTGGAAGCGATCATGTTGCCCCAGGTCGGGATCTCCGGCGGTACCCCGGCGCCCAGGAACGACAGCGCCGCCTCGATCAGGATCGCCGATGCCATGATGTAGGTGCCCTGCACGATCAGCGGGGCAATCGTACTCGGCAGGATATGGCGCAGCACGATCTTCTGCCCTCGCGATCCACCAGAAACCGCGGCCTCGATATACGGCATCTCGCGCACAGTCAGCACCACCGACCGAACCAGCCTGACCACCCGCGGGATCTCGGGAATGGAGATCGCAACGATGACGATGAAAACGCTGGCACGATTGAGCGATACCAACGCAATCGCCAGCAGGATCGCCGGAATGGCCATCATCCCGTCCATCAACCGCATCACCAGGGCGTCCAGCCGGCGCCAATAGCCCGAGGCAAGACCGATTGCCAGGCCAACGGCGACCGAAACTGCAGCAACCGCGATGCCCACCAGCAAGGAGATGCGCGCACCGAAGATCGACCGCGCATAGACATCGCGTCCCAGATGATCGGTCCCAAGCCAATGCTTTCCCGAAGGCGGCAACAAGCGCTCGGACGGCATCAGGGCCATGGGATCGCCGGCGATCACCCCCGCAAACAAGGCCGCGAACGCGACAATGATCAGCATGACCGCCCCGGCCACGATCGTCGGATGCCTGCGGACAAAGCGTTTCACGCCCATCTCAGCCGCGAATTCGCGGGTCGAACAAGGTGTATGACAAGTCGACCATCAAATTCACCAGCACGTAGACACCGGAGAACACCATGATGACACCTTGGATGATCGGATAGTCCCGACGGGCGATCGCATCGACGACCAACCGGCCGATGCCGGGGATGTTGAATACCGTCTCGGTGATGACGACCCCGCCGATCAGCAGCGCCACGCCGTTCCCGACTACCGTGGCAATCGGAACCGCGGCGTTCTTCAACGCATGCTTCAGCAGCATCGGCGCCGCCGCAACACCCTTGGCGCGCGCCGTTCGCATATAGTCCTCGGCCAGCACATCGAGCATCGTCGTCCGGGTGATCCGCGCAATCAGCGCGACATAGGCAAGTCCAAGCGCAATCGACGGCAGAACCAGGTTGCGCAACCACGGCAACAGGCCCTCGGCAATCGGCGAGTAGCCCTGCACCGGCAGCCATTTGAGATTGATCGAAAATACGAAGATCAGCAGGTAGCCCACCACGAACACCGGCACGGAGAAACCGAGCACCGCAAACCCCATGACCAGCCGGTCCACCCAGGTTCCGACCTTCGCGGCGGCCAACACGCCCAGCCCGATCGCCAGGAACACCGCAACCGCGAGGGTGGTGAAGGCAAGCGATATCGTCGGCTCGGCGCGTTGTCCAATCAGGGTGAACACCGAATCGCCCCAGAATATCGAGGTGCCGATATCGCCGTGCAGCAACGCGAAGACCCACACCAGGAACTGCTTCCAGATCGGCTGATCCAGGCCCAGCTTGGCCCTAATGTCGGCGATGTTCTCGGGTGTCGCGTTGTCCCCCGCGATGATCGCCGCGGGGTCCCCGGGTGCCAGATGCAGCAACAGGAAGACGGCCACGGCGACGATCGCCATGACCGGCAGCATCGACAGCAAGCGTCGTACGATGGTGCCTGTCATGCGTCAGGCGGCGGTCGCGTCAGGTCTTCTGCACGTTCCAGAACGGGATCACCTCCGGCACGTGGATCCAACCCGTGACATTCTTGCGATGCGCCGTCGGCTGCTGCCACTGGCCGAAATACATGTGCGGGACGATGTTCCAGGCATTCTCCTGGATTTCACGAGCAATGCCCTTACGCTCCTCGAGCGTCTCCGCCTTCAGGTATTTGTCCCGAAGCTGCTCGTTCTTCTCGTCGGTCGGCCAGCCGAACCAACCCTTGTCGCCGATCGTCGCCATTCCGCCGATCATGTAGGGGTTGCTCATGCTGAGGCCGCCAGACGACGTGAAGAAGATGTTCCAGCCACCCTGGTCCGGCGGGTTCTTGCTGGCGCGGCGCTGCACGACATTGGCCCAGTCCATCGGCTGCAGCTGAACATTGAAGCCGGCATCGCGCATCTGCTGCGCCAGCACGGTTGCAGCGTTGCTCATGTAGGGGATATTGGTGGCCTGCAACATCACCACCGGACGGCCGTCATAGCCGCCTTCCTTCATCAGTTCGCGCGCCTTGGCCAAGTTCTGGCCACCCTTGAACCAGGCCGTGTTGGCGTCATTCTCGATCGGTGAGCCGCAGCCGAACCAGCCGCCACAGGTGCTGTACCATTTCGGATCGGCGAAAGTCGGGCGCAGCATGTCTTCCTGCTTGAGGATGTACAACATCGCCTGCCGCAGCTTGACGTTGTTGAACGGCGGATACAGCCAGTTCAGCCCGACATACCCCTCGGCCCCCAGCTCGAACAAATTCTCGATGGTGATGTTCGGATCGCCCTGCAACTGGTCCAGCAGATCGATCGGCGGGATCTCGTAAAAATCGATTTCGCCAGCCTGCAGCGCAGCGACCGCAGTCTGGCTGTCCGGCATGTTGACGAACACCGCGCGATCGATCTTCACCGCCTTCCCGCCGGCGATTCCATCGGCGGGCTCGCTTCGCGGAGTATAGTTGGGGTTCTTGTCATAGACATACTGAGTACCCGGCTTGGTCTCGCCGGCATTCATGATGAATGGCCCGGATCCGACGATCTGGTCGATCTTCTGCATCGGATCGGTCTCCGCCTCGCGCTTGCGCATGATGTAGCAAAGCGGCGTGGTGCTCGAGGCGAGCATGTCGATCAGCAGCGCGAACGGCTCCTTCAGCGCGATGACGAAGGTCTTCTCATCCTTGGCGGAGATCTCCCGCACCCGGGGCAGCAGCAACTGGCCGGACCCTGATCTTACGGCCCAGCGCTTGATGCTGGGAACCACGTCGGCCGACGTGACAGGCGTTCCATCGCTGAATTTCAGGCCGTCGCGCAGTTCGAACGTCCAGGTCAGCTTGTCGTCGGAAACCCCGTACTTGCCCACCATCTGCGGCTTGGCCTGCAACTTGCTGTCGATGCCGAACAGCGTGTCGTAAACCATCGCACCGTGATAGGCGGAGATATTTGCCGTGGTCCAGATCGGGTCATAGGTGGCGATGTCCGCATGCATCACCGCCCGCACCGTTCGCGACGCCGGCGGACGGGGTTGGGCCCGGATAATGCTGGGCGATGCCATGGTGCCCGCCAGCGCGAGACCGGTTTTGAATATCGTTCGGCGGGTCGTTTGCATCTGCCTGCTCCCTTTATTCATGGCGCAGACCTGCCCGGCGCCGACGGCGTGAGCGGCTGCATTGCACGACAGCCTAACGCCTAGTTGATCCGGCCAACAAGCGCCGTCGTTTCCCCGCCGGTAGAAATGCTTCCCGGAGCGTCGTCTTTACGGAGCCGCGTAGTAGGCGTCGATGATCCGTTGCTCGGCCAGAGCCGCCTGCCGGACAGCCGCCTGTGGATCCTGTTGCTGGATCAGCACGCGATCGAGCATGTCGATGAAAACCGCGCGCTGCGCATCCTCGTCGACGAAATCCGTCGCAACGGCATAGGCGAGTCCCTTTGCCAGGCCAGCATATGCAGGGTTGCCGAGGATCGCAGGCGTCGTTGCCGCCGCGGACTTCGCCGGAAGTTCGCCGGTTACATCCAGCCACAATGCCATCGATGTGTCGGTCGTGATGAACGCCAGGAACTTCAGTGCCGCGTCCCGCCTCGCCCCGTCACGCCCAGCCGTCAGGGCATTCACCCAATACGACGAGTAGTTGGCACGAATTCCGGCGTTTGTCGGCAGTTCGGCGACAGCCCAGTCCAGTCCCTTGGTCGCCTGCAGCGGACCGACCAGAAACGAGCCGTTCACCTGCAGCCCCACGCGCCCGGAGCGGAACGCGGCCTGCGCTTCCGACATGAATCCCGCCTGCGCAACGTGCTGCTCGGTTTGCAGCCCGGAATACCACTTCAGCGCCGCGGCCCCAGCCTCGTCGCCATACGTCACGCGCCTATAGTCGTCGCTGTAAGGCCGGCCACCGAATTGGCGGACCAGCACCTCACGCCACCAATGCGAATCCTGCGACGGCAGCCCGATCGTGGTTCCTGCCACGGTAAGGTTCCCACCCGAATCATGCCGGGCCACGCTGCGCGCGACCGCCACAAACTCGTCCAACGTGGCAGGTGCGATCGCAGGGTCGCCGCCCGCGTCGCGCAGCAGCTTGCGATTGGTGAACAGTCCCAGGCTGCGCACTGCAGTAGGGAGCCCCCAATAGCCACCCTCATCGCGCATCTGCCTGACAATCGGGAAATACTCGGCATCGATCTGGTCCGGAGGGAACATCTCTGCAGGCAGCTTCTGGATCAACTTGGCCCGGCGATAATCCCGCAGCCAGCCGTAATACAACTGAACGAGGTCCGGACCCTGCCCCGCAGGAACCGCCGCGCCCACCTTGGTGCGATACTGCGCGTATGGAAAATGCGAATGCTTGACCCGGATCCCTGGATTTGCAGCTTCAAAGCGATGGATCAATTCGTCCATCGCCGCGACGCGCTCCTTGAAGAAATACTGCCAGTATTCGATCTCCACGACCTCGGCCCGTACGCCGCGGCATGCAAGGGCGGCCGCTCCCGCAAGGGTCGCGCGGCGTGTGATCTTGCCTGTCATGGCCATCCTCCGGTCTGCGACGCTAGTCTTGTCCATGGCAGGACATGGAGCAATCCGTATGCGTAAGTTGGATCTCGGTGGCCACGTTGTCTACGCGCTGACCGACTGTGCGCCCTCGCCCGCCAGGCGCGAATATTCCTTCCCCCATGCTGACTTTGCCGGGGAACCGGAACTGGCGGAACATTGGATGCAAGGCGGCCTGTTTCGAACGCGCTTCGGCGCCTTCCTGATTTGCACCACAGACAGCCACATCCTCGTGGATTGTGGCCTGGGCCCCGGGCCGGTGACCTATTTCCCGGGGTTGGCAGGCAATCTGCCGGCGCAGCTCGCGCAGGCCTGCTCCTCATCCAATATGATCGACATGGTTATATTCACCCATCTTCACATCGACCATGTCGGTTGGGCGAGCACCATGGACGCCAGGCCGCAATTCGCGAAGGCGCGCTATCTCGTCGGCGACCAGGAATGGGCGCACTGGTCCGAAGCGGGCGACAACGCCGGGCTGCCACATCACGTCGACGCGGTTCGCCGGGCGATCTGCCCATTGGCGCGCGCGGGAGCCTTGGAGCCGACGCCTCCCGGCGCGCAGGTCGCGCCCGGCATCGGCTTGCTGCCAACACCTGGCCATACGCCTGGTCATCAAAGCGTGCTCGTCTCCGGGACGCGCGATTCGCTGCTGATCGCGGGCGACCTTTGGCACAATCCAGCACAGATATCCGTGCCGGCCTGGGGTCATCGTGCAGACATGAATCAGACCGTAGCGTCCCGGACACGCACGGAAATTGCCCTTCGCGCCACGCGCGAAAGTTGGATCGTCGCCGCAGGACATTTCGTGGACGAGCACACCTTCGGCCGGATCAAGTGCCGCCAAGACCGGCTGGCATTCGAGCCTGTCGGCTGATCAGGTTATCGCAACGCCGCTCTCGGCGTCGAACACATGGAGATATTCGAGGTCGAAGCCAAACTGCATCCTGGCATGCGGGTGAGGAACGCTGCGTCCATCGCTCTTGGCCATCAATTCCTCATTGCCGAACGCGGCAAGGATCAGCGTTTCCGAACCTAGTGGCTCGACAACGGAGACCATTCCCTCCGCTCGGCAAGTAACGGGAGAACCGGCATCTGGAATTGGGGTCAGATTCTCTGGCCTGATGCCGACAATGATCCGCTGGCCATCTTCGATCCGCTTTGCCGCCAAGGGGGGAAGCCTCAGGGCCGGGCCTCCTTCCCAGGTGGCGACAAGCCCATTGGCCGTCGCCCGCGCGGTGGTCGTGATGAAGTTCATCGCCGGGCTGCCGATAAACTTCGCGACGAAGACATTGGCCGGATTCTGGAACACGTCGAGCGGCGTCCCTACCTGATCGATTCGGCCATCCCGCATGATGACGATCCGATCGGCCAGGGTCATCGCCTCGACCTGGTCGTGGGTGACATAAATGATCGTTGTCTGCACCGTCTGATGGAGCTTCTTGATCTCCGTCCGCATGGCGCTCCGCAACTGCGCGTCGAGATTCGAAAGCGGCTCGTCGAACAAGAACACCGCGGGATTTCTGACGATTGCCCGCCCCATGGCCACACGCTGGCGCTGTCCGCCGGACAACTCGCCAGGACGGCGCTGCAACAAGTCGGTCAAGCCGAGTACGCGTGCGGCCTCCCGCACGCGTTGTTCAATATCATTCTTCGGCAGCCGGGCCGCGCGCAGTGCGAACGCCATGTTTCGGAAGACCGTCATGTGCGGATACAAAGCGTAGTTCTGAAAGACCATGGCGATGTTCCGGTCCTTCGGAGGCACGCGGTTCACCACACGACCGGCGATCGCAATCTCCCCCGCTGTCAGGTCTTCCAGTCCGGCGATCATCCGTAGCATCGTCGATTTGCCGCACCCGGATGGCCCGACGAGTACCACGAACTCGCCATGCGCAATTTCGAGGTCCATTGCGTGAATGACGGCGACCTTGCCGTAAGCCTTGTTCACGGCGCGGATCGACACGTCCGCCATCAGGCTTGAGCCGCAACGGCGCCGGCGACCAGTTCATCGAGCAGCTTGTTCGCCGCCTTCACGCGGTCGACATGCGCCGCCAAAGCCAAGCGATCCAACGCCAACCGCTCCCTGTATCGGCCGAGGCTCTCATCCAGGACCGCTGGGGAGGGGCCACCGAACATCGTGCGCACGGCTACGAAATGCTCCGGGGTCGCAAACTGTCTCAGGTCCTCGGGCGTGATGACAGGGGGCCGGCCTACAACCTTCATGAACATCGTGGTGAAGGAGGCAAAATCCAGATCGGCAAAGCTCATTTTAGCGTCGATCAGCTGCCGCGCCATTCTGGACGCCACACGATGCCCCTGAGCCGCAGTGATCCCTTCCCGTCGAACCAGCGAATCCGCGACTTCGGTGATGGTGATGCAACTCTCCGCAATGTGCTGTCGTACCCGCGCTTCATCAACGCGGATGCTTTGCATCAAAGGGCCAAGCAAGCCGAGAACCCGGTTGCCGGTCTCGAACACCTCGTAGCCGGCGATCTGAACCTCTCCTTCCGCGTCGTTCATATCGGTGAACGGCGTATTGTGCATCGTCGTCAGCACCATGTCGCATCGCCCGCCGGCCAGTGAAGCCATCAAGCGCAAATGCTCGACCGGAACCGGGTTGCGCTTCTGAGGCATGATCGAGCTGATCTGCACGAATCCGTCAGGAACATGCAGGTGGCCGATTTCAAAGCCGGTCCAGACATTCAGGTCTTGTGCAAAGCGGCCGACATTCAGGAAATGGACCTTCATCGCCGCATAGGTCTCGGTGATGTAGTCGCACGCCGAAATGCAGCCGTAGGAGTTCTCCTGAACCTCGGCGAACCCCAGCAGGTCCGCAATCCGGGCGCGGTCCAGGCCAAACCCCGACGTGGTGATCGCCGCTGCTCCCATGCTGCAGCGATCCAGCGTTTCGACGGCATGTAACAGGCGCCCCACGTCGCGCTGCAGTACCTCGATGAACGCGGCCAGATAATGGCCGTACGTGGTTGGCTGTGCAGGCTGACCATGCGTATAGGCCACCACAAGGGTCGTCCGGTTGCGCGCAGCAAGCGCTATCAATCCTTCAACGAGGTCGAGCAATCGGGACAGATAGTCGAAGCAGCGATCCTTCAACGCCATCTTGAAAACGGTATGGTCGATATCGTTGCGGCTGCGCCCGGTGTGCAGTTTTCCCGCAACATCGGAGCCGATCCGACGCGTCAGTTCAGCGACGACATAGAAGTAGAAGTCTTCGTGCTCGCCCGTATAAGCCAGACTCTCAAAGTCGAGGCCATCGATGATTTCGGCGAGACCGGACAGGATTGATGTTTTTTCGATTTCATTCAGCAGCCCGCATCCGCCAAGCATCACCGCGTGCGCGAAGTTGATCCGCATCAGATAGGCCCAGTGATACCGCTTCACGCCGTCGAATAGCGGCGCCAATACGGTGTCGCGGTAGGCAGGTGCCGGAAACTGATCGGCATCTGTGTTGTCGCCCATTCTCAGCCCTTCAGCCCGGCGAGCATCACTCCATTGATGATGAACCGTTGCAACAGCAGGAATATCACGAGCACCGGGATGGTCGCCACTGCTGCGCCGGTCATCACCATCTCCCACTGCGTCTGCACCTCACCCGAAAAGGCTGCCAGGCCGACCGGGATCGTGTAGAGCGTGCGGCTGCTGGTCACGATCAGCGGCCAGAGGAAGGCTGTCCAGTTGCCGAGAAAGACAAAGATCGCGAGCGCCGATAATGCCGGCGTCACCAACGGCAGGGCCACCTGCCACCAGATCTGAAATTCGTTCAAGCCGTCCAGACGGGCGGCCGCGATCAGGTCGTCAGGAACGCCTGCGAAGAATTGCCGCATCAGAAACGTGCCGAATCCCGTCATCAAACCGGGAAAAATGATCCCCCAGTAGCTGTCCAGCCACCCCATGTCCTTGGCCATGATGTACCAGGGGATGACGAGCATTTCCGTGGGTATCATCAGGGTGGACAGGATCGCCGCGAACACCAGGCCCCGCCCGCGAAAGCTGAACTTGGCAAGCGTGTAGCCGATGAGGCTGTCGAAAAACAGCACCGATATCGTCGTCACGGTCGCGGTCAGCAGAGACGACGCAAACCAGCGCGGGAACTGGGTGGTTCGAAAGAGTTCGATATAATTATCGAATGTCGGATGCCGCGGCAGCAGCGCCAGGTCGTACACCTCGCTGTTGTCCTTGAGCGATGTCGCCAACATCGCAACGAAGGGTAAAACCATGACTACGCCGCCGAGGAACAGGCAGGTCCAGCTGATGATGCGCCCCGGTCGGCTGGTCAGGACCAAGGAACTCATCGACTACGCAACAGCCGGAGTTGAGCGAGGGTGAACGCCATGAGGATCACGAACAGAATAACCGTCTGGGCCGAAGCATATCCCATTTCGAAACGGCCGAAGGCGGATTGGTAAATGCTGAGCACCAGCGGCTTGGTGGAGTCTAGCGGGCCGCCGTCGCCGTTGGTCATGTTGTAGACGTGGTCGAATATCCGCAGGAAGGTGATCGAGCTGACGACGAACAGGAAAGCGAATGTCGGCCGCAGCAGCGGCAGTGTCACCTCGAACAACACTCTCCAGGCGCCTGCGCCATCGATGGCGGCGGCTTCGTAGAATGAGGCTGGTATGGCCTTCATGCCAGCCAGGAAGATGACGATCTGAAACCCGAGCATTGCCCATATCGCAGGCGCCAACACGGCCGGGAGAGCTTGGGCCGTGGATCTCAGGAACGGTTGCGCGGGGATTCCCACATCGGCCAGGATGAGGTTGAACACGCCGACCGGTATCGGTTGATAGAACCAGCGCCACACCCAGGCCATCGCCGCCGCCGTCGTCAGGTGCGGCAGGAAATAAAGCGCGCGCAACAATCCATGTCCGACCGCAACACGGTCGAGAAAGTACGCTACGGTGAAGGACAGTCCCAGGCTGACGGGTAGACCGATCGCAACATACTCGAAGCTGTTGAGCGTCGCCCTCCAGAACACTGCATCGGAAGCCATCCGGGTGTAGTTCGCCCAGCCGACGAAGCGTTCCGGACCCAGCAGGTTCCAACTGTTGAACGACAGCCAGACTGCCTGCGCAGTCGGATAGAACCGGACTGCGGTGAAATACAGCAACGGTATCGCGAGGAAACTCCAGGCCCAGATCGCCTGCTTCCCGGCGATACTGAAGCCATTGCCGAAGAACCGCATTCGCCAGTCTTATTTCTTGTAGTAGCCGTCGAGAATTTTCTGCTCGTCGCCCGCCGCCTGGTGCAGGGCGTCTGCAGCCGGGGTCTTCTGCAGGTTGATCCGGTCGAACAAGTCGATCATCACCTTGCGCTGTCCCAACTCATCCACGAAGTCAGTCGCATGGGCATAGGCGAGGCCCCTGATGAATGGCCCGTATTTGGGATCGTCACGGTTCTCGGGCCGGTCTGCCACCGCCACTCTGGCCGGCAGCTCACCCACCTTGTGCAACCACAGCTCCATCGCCGCCGGCGACGTGATGAATTGAAGGAACTTCACTGCCGCATCGCGCTTGGCGCCCTGCGTCTTACTGGCGATGCCATTCACCCAGTAGGAGGAGAAGTTATGCCGGACGCCGTTAAACGCAGGCAGCTCGGCGACGCCATATTCAAGCCCCTTCTGTGAGTCAAAGGCGCCAAGCCGAAACGAACCATCGATGGTGAGCGCCGCCTTGCCGGAGCGGAACGCGGTCGGCTGGTCGGTCAGGAAGCCGATCTGGCTGACCTTTTCCTTGCTGATCAGGTCGTCGTACCACTGCACGGCCTTCAACCCGGCGGCGTCGTCATAGGCAACCTTGCGGCTGTCGTCGCTATAGGGCTTTCCCCCGAACTGGCGGGTAAGGACTTCCCGGACCCAATGCTGGTCCTGCATGGTGAGGTCAACCGTCATTCCCTCGACGATCATGTTGCCGGCCGCATCGCGCTTGGTCAGCTTGCGCGCGACATCGACCAGTTCGCCCAATGTCTGCGGCGGCTTGTCCGGATCGAATCCGGCGTCGCGGAATAACTTCTTGTTCCAGAACAGCGCAAGCGAGCGCACAGCCGTGGGCAGGGCGTAGTATTTTCCGTCGAGCTTCATATTGCGCACGATCGGGAAGAACTCCCGGTCGATCTCAGCGGCATTGAATGCGGCCTCAGGCAATGGCTGCAGCAGTCCGGCCTTCATATACTGCGCCAGCCACCCATAATAAAGTTGCACAACGTCCGGCCCCTCACCGGCCGGGATCGCCGCCGCAACCTTGGTTTGGTAGGAATCATACGGGGTGGTCGTCTGGCGGACACTGATATCCGGGTTCGCGGCCTCGAACTGCTTGATCAAGGCATCCATTGCCTCGACCCGCTCCTTGAAGAAATACTGCCAGTATTCCAGCTGTACTTTCTCGGCCCGCGCCGAGCCGTGGCTACCTGCGACGATCAGGATCGCCCCAAGCAACGCCGCCAGCATGCTTCGCATCGCCGTATTCTCCAATTTCAATCCGGGCGGCGATGGTCGAGACTGCCCGAGATACTGTCAATAGCAACCGAAGCCGGAGAACGCGATGCACCGCGAGCCTTTGATCATGGTCTGCACCTGCGAGATCGCCGGACGGGTCCGGGGCAAAGGGTTCCCCGCCCGTGAGTTACCGTCGCGGATGGTCAAGGGCGTCGGCTGGGTTCCCAGCAATACGATGATGTCCGCCTTCGGCCCGATCTTTGCCACCCCCTTCGGTACTGCGGGAGATCTGATCCTGGTGCCTGATCCGGCCGCGGAGGTGCAGGTCGATTTTGCCGACGGCAGTGCCGCCGAGCATTTCTTCCTCGGCGACCTTCGCCATACCGACGGGACCCCGTGGGAATGCTGCCCCCGCGAATTCCTTCGTCGGGGGCTGGCCGACCTGAAGGCAGAGACTGGGTTCACATTGACGGCCGCATTCGAGCATGAGTTCGCCTATACCGGCGTCGAAGACCTGCCGGGCTCGCCGTACTCGCTGGACGCCTATCGACGGCAGGGCATCTTCGGCGAGGCGCTGATGGCGGCATTGCGCACCGCGGGCGCCGAGCCTGACTCGTTCCTCCCTGAATATGGCGCCCGCCAGTTTGAAGTGACCTGCGAACCCGCGACCGGCATGCGCGCGGCCGACCGGGCGGTGATCGTACGGGAAATGGCGCGGGCCACTGCCGCACGGTTGGGCCACCGCGCCATTTTCTCGCCGATTCTCGATCCTGCCGGCGTCGGCAATGGGGTGCACGTGCATTTCAGTTTCCGCGACGATACCGGTCGGCCGGTGATGCATGACCCGGCGGGCGCATTCGGCTTGTCCGAGATGTCGCGGCATTTCGTCGCCGGGGTGCTTCATCATCTGCCGGCGCTGTGTGCCATCACCGCACCGAGCAGCGTCTCATATGTGCGGCTCCGGCCCAATCGCTGGGCGCCGACCCATGCGACACTGGCAGATCGCGAGCGCGCAGCCAGCCTGCGGGTTTGCCCGGGTACTGAGCCTCCCCGGCGCGGATGCGTCAGCCCAGTTCAATGTCGAATACCGGCCTGCTGATGCGGCGGCCAGTCCTTACCTCGCGCTGGGCGCTATCGTTCACGCCGGGGTCGATGGCATCAGGCAGCGACGGGTGCTGCCGGTGGCTGAGGGGCCTCCCCTGCCGACAAACCTCGGGGCTGCGCTCGACGCGCTGGAGGCGACCACTGAGGCGAAAGACTGGTTCGGAGAGACCTATCTTGCCGCCTATCTGATGCATAAGCGGGCCGAGCTTGCCATCCTGGCCGGGCTGGACGAGACCGAGCAATGCGCCAGGTATGCAGCTATCTATTGAGCGCCTGCTGCGCGACGAGGGCGAGGAACTCCCGCGTGGTCACTGCGCGGCAATAGCCTGAGAAGCAGGCCAAAGCCGCCTCGTGGCGCGCCTCGGTGTTGGCCATGCACGCATCGGTGAGGCATGTCGCATAGTAACCGCGGTCGGCGGCATCCTTGACCGTATGGTCAATGCATTGGTCCGTCAGGAAGCCGGTGACGATCAGGTCTTCGATTCCTATGTTACGCAGCACGTAATCGATATTGGTCGAGTTGAAGACGCTGGAAGACGTCTTCGGCAGCACGATCTCGTCGTCGGCCGGTGCCAGCGAATCAATCACCTTTGCCGCGTGGGAGCCACGGGGGACCGAGAAGTTGGATAATTTGTAGTCCAGGCTGCGGTCGCGGCCGTCGGCGGTCAAGTTCTCGATGACGGTGTACATCACCTCGATCCCGGCACGGCGGCAGGCCGCCAGCGACGCCACCAGGTTCGGGATTACGCGGTCGCGCGCAGCCGCGTAAAATTCCGGTCGAATTTGCGCCTGATCGGCATTGAACGTGGCGTTCTGCACGTCGACGACCAGCAAGGCAGATGTCCCAGGAACGAACTGTCGGTGCCGGGTGAGCTTCATGGTCATCGGGACTTCCCTGCATTGACTGGGCCGAGGGGGACAGCTAGCACGCTGGCATGCATCCAACGAGGCTCCTGGACCCGGACGAGCCCGCCCCGGTCATTGTTCATCGGCCGAACGGCACCTCGCCGTTCTTCATCGCCTGCGACCATGCCGGCCGGCGTATCCCCCGCCGGCTCGGTTCGCTGGGTCTGCCCGACAGCGAGTTGCGACGGCATATCGGTTGGGACATCGGCGCCTGGGCGACTTCGCTGCTGCTTTCGGATGGGCTCGACGCGTTTGCCATCGCCCAGATCTATTCTCGCCTGGTGATCGACTGCAACCGCATGCCGGGCGTTCCCAGCTCCATTCCCATCGTCAGCGAAGCGACCGACATACCCGGCAACATCAATCTTTCGGAGGCCGACAGACAGGCCCGCGCCGACACGCTGTTCCACCCTTATCAGAATGCCATCGCCGCGGCACTGGATGCGCGATCGGACCGACCGACGGTCATGATTGCCATGCACAGCTTCACACCGGTGTACAAGTCGTTCGTCCGCCCCTGGCATGCCGGCGTGCTGTTCAACCGTGACGCCCGCCTTGCCAGGCCGATGCTGGAACTTCTGCGCAGCGAACCAGGTTTGGAGGTCGGCGAAAACGAGCCTTACGCGGTGTCCGACCTCACCGACTACACCGTCCCGGTGCATTGCGAGAAGCGCGGGCTGCCGCACCTGGAGTTGGAGATCCGCCAGGATCTGATCGAGACCGAAACCGGGCAGAGATACTGGGCTGGCCTGCTGGCCCGCCTGCTGCCGGAAGCCTACCGTCGCATGCTCGCCAACGAGGCACATTCCGAATGAACCAGTACACCAGCCGCGACGTCCCAGTGGTGCTGCCGCATACCACCCTGTTGTTCATCGACGTGCAGAATTACTGTGCCGTGCGCAATGGCGGCGAGTTCAAGGATCTGACACCCGCCGAGTTCGACGCCCGTCTGGGCTGGTTCTTTCAGCAGATGGAAACACGCGTGATCGGCAACATGCAGCGCCTGCAAGCGGGCGCGCGCGCCGCAGGGATCGAGGTGATGTATACCCTCATCCGCAACCTGACCCGCGACGGCCGCGATCGCAGCCTCGACTACAAGATCACCGGCTTCAGCGTTCCGCCCGATAGTTGGGATGGGCAGATGATCGACGCGCTCAAACCCGGCCCGGACGAGATGGTGATCCCGAAGACATCCTCCAATGTCTTCGTTTCAACCAACATCGATTACATCCTGCGCAACCTCGGTACTCGGCATCTGGTGATTTCCGGCATCGTCACCGACCAGTGCGTCGAGGGCGCGGTTCGCGATGGCTGCGACCTGGGCTATCTGGTGACGTTGGTGACCGACGCCTGCACCACATACAGCGCGGAGCGACATGAGAACTCATTGCGGGCCATCGCCGGGTATTGCCGGCAGCGCACGACGGAGGCATTTCTCGCAGAGATCGCGGCGCTCTCACAATCAAAAGGCTGACGGCAACAACCACTTGGAGACGTGCAGGTGATGCGACAGATCTTTGCGGTTGGCGGGAAGTTTTCGGTCCAACCCTGGCAACAGCCGGTCCTGCAGCGCCACCTGCTCAGCCTTTCCCCACGCCCCTCACCGCGCATCTGCCTGCTTTCCGGAGCCAGCGGCGACAACCCCACCGGCATCGAACTTTTCTATCGCGACATGGGCCAACACGATTGCAGGCCGACGCATCTCAACATGCATCATCCGGTCACGCGCGACTTCGACGATTTCTTCGGTGGCATGGATATCATCTACGTCTCCGGAGGCGCCACGAAGAACCTCGTCGCGGTATGGCGCGATTGGGGCGTCGACGTTTCCCTGCGTGGCGCGTGGCAGAATGGCGTCATCCTGTCAGGAACCAGCGCGGGCGCCATTTGCTGGTTTGAAGACTGCATCACCGACAGTTATCCGCCGGAAATGCTGCCGCTGAAATGCATTGGTCTTCTGAAAGGGTCGGCCTGCACCCATTACGACGCACGTCCGGATCGTGCCCCGACATTTCGGCGCCTGATCGCCGACGGAAGCATCGCGGGCCCCGGCCTTGCCACCGACGACGACGCGGCGGCACATTTCATCGACGATGAATTGCATGAAGCGGTGACCGCGCGAGAGGCGGCATCGGCCTATCTCGTCACCAAGACCCCTGACGGCTTCGCCGAACAAAAGCTGGCGACGCGCTTCATCGGTTGAACCCGGCCGCTCATAGCAAGCCGGGTCCTGTTGGGGTTTCTACCAGGCGCCGGTGTTCGGCATCGACAGCCATGGCTCGGCCAGCGGCAGCGCGGCGCCCTTCTGAATGAGTTCCACCGAAATCCCGTCCGGAGAGCGGATGAATGCCATGCGTCCGTCGCGCGGCGGACGATTGATGGTGATCCCCGCGTTCATCATCTTGTCGCAAAGCGCAAAGATATCGTCCACCTCGTAGGCAAGATGCCCGAAATTCCGACCGCCCGTATATTCCTCCGGACCCCAGTTATAGGTGAGCTCGAGCATCGGCGCGCGCGTGTCGGCACCCTTGTTGTCTTCCGGCGCCGCCAGGAAAACGTTGGTGAATTTGCCTGCCTCGCTCGAGTAGCGACGGACCTCCGACAATCCAAGTTGTCCGCAGTAGAAGGCCAGGGATTTATCGATGTCGGTCACACGAACCATTGTATGAAGATAGCGCATGATGATCTCCTGTCCGCTTCCACTCTTGCAGGCGATATTCTTCCCAATGCGACGATGACGCAAGGTGGCCTGGCTCTTCGTAGATTGCCCCGATCCCCCGTCTCCACTTTCGATCAGAGTTGAAGATACCCGATGTATATAACCGTCAATGGCGCTCGCCTGTTCTTTGACATCGATGGCGCAAAGCTTGTGCCGGATGGACCGCGCATGCGGGAGCGGCCGACGCTGGTTTTGCTGCACGGCGGCCCTGGTGGCGATCATTCCACATTCAAGCCTTCGTTCTCGCACCTCGCGGACATTGCCCAGCTTGTTTACCTCGACCACCGCGGCAATGGCCGCAGCGAGCATAGTGATCCGGCGAACTGGAACCTCGCCCAATGGGGCGACGATGTTCGGGCGTTCTGCGACACGCTGGGGATCGAAAAGCCGATTGTGCTCGGCTATTCCTTCGGTGGCATGGTGGCGCAATCCTACGCGACGCGCCACCCCGGGCATCCGGGCAAGCTCATTTTCTACAGCACGTCACCAAAGGTCGATCGCGAAGAGATCTACGATGTTTTCGAGCGCCTTGGCGGACCCAGGGCCCGTGCCGTCGCGGAAGCGCGCTGGAAGACACCCAGCCCGGCATCCAGCCTCGCCTATCTGGAGGTCTGCAGCCCATTGTACAACCGCCGGGGCGAGAAAGACCCCGATGCGCGCACCCGCTCAGTGCGCAACGATGCGGTTGCTTTTCACTTCGCCGGTCCAGACCGAGAGACGGCCCGGCTCGATTTCCGGTCAGCCCTCGGCGCGGTGCAATGCCCAACCTTGGTAATGGTCGGCGACGACGATCCGATCACCCCGCTTTCGCGCAGTGAGTTGATCGTCGCCAGCCTGCCTTCGCACCTTGTTCGCTTCGAGCGCTTTGCCGATGCCGGCCACGGTGTCCATAACGATGATCCCACGCGCGCCTTCGCGGTCTTGCGCGACTTCATCCTCAATGGATGAGCGTGACGACCTCACCGCTTCGGGCTGCCGCCAGGAGCGCGTCGATCGTGGATGCCTGCGCATGGGACCAGTCCAACCCTCGCACCATCGCCTGCTCCCCGGCGACGGCCCGGCCGAAATGCGCCACCATCGCCTCGTAGGGCTCGAACAAATCGAAGCGCTCCACGCCATCGCCCGCATCGAGCGAAGTCTCCCGGCCCTTTGTCGAGAATGGCCAGTCCATCGCCAGCTTGCCCCCGGAACCCAGCAGGCTCAGGTGCTGGCTGCGGGTTGAATCGAACGAGCAGGTGAAAAGTCCGGCAATGCCGTCGCCGAAATCGAGCATGCCGCTGAGCGTCGCGTCCACGTCGCCGGTCACCACCTGCATCGCGCTGACGCGACGCGGCTCGCGTGCGGCAAGCGCACGCATAGCGCTGATCGCATAGCAGCCGAGGTCATACAGCGCGCCGCCGCCATGCGCCGCAATCCACCGGAAGTCGCCGGCACGCTCCAAGGTGTTGCCGAAGGTTGATTGCATCGCCAGCAGGCGGCCGATCTTCCCGGCTTCGATCAGCGCCTGGGCGCTGGCATATTGCGGGTGGAACAAGTGGCAGAAGGCCTCCATGACACGGTGCCCCGTCCGGCGCTCGGCATCCTGCAGGATGCGGACCTCGGCCGCCGACAAAGCCAACGGCTTCTCGCACAGCACATGCTTGCCGGCCTCCAGTGCGCGGACCGTCCAGGGCAGATGCGCATCGTTGGGCAGGGCATTGTAGATCAGGTCGATCGCAGGATCGGCGAGCAGTTCGGCGTAGCTGCCGTAGGCGGCCGGCACCTGGAACTCGGCGGCATACTCTGTGGCGCGCTGACGGTCGCGGGCAGCGATGGCATGCAGGGTATGGCCGGGAACGGCCTGGATCGCCGGGGCCAGGGCCCGGCGGCCGATGCGCGACGCACCAAGGAAGCCCCAGCGCAAGCTCACGCCCGCGCGGCCGCTATGGTGGCGCGCACGAGAGCAGTATCGGTGCCGATGTGCTGAAACTCGTGCTCAGCCGCGGCGCTGCCCATCGGCAATCCCTCGCGGCGAAAGGCCATGCCGCTGGCGACCGGAACCTGCGCGGAGAAATGCATCTCCGAAAGCGCCGCCTCGCTGCGGACCCGACCGATGCTGTCGGGACGCAGCGCGCCGCAGCCCATGACGACGATGCGTCCGGCGGCGCGCTGCTGAAGGCGCCGAAGCGTCGGCAGACCCGCGGTCGCGGTAATCTCGCCGCCACTGGTCAGCACGCGATCCACCCCGCAGCGGATCAGGGCATCCAGTGCCGTGTCGAGGTCCTTCGCCATGTCGAAGGCACGATGAAATGTCACGCCTGCCGGGCGGGCCCGCGCCACCAGGGCAGCGGTGCGCGGCTCGTCCACGCGGCCGTCGGCGGTCAGGAACCCGAACACCACACCGGCGGCGCCGGCATCGCGCAGCAGGGCAACGTCTTCCAACATGCTGGCGAATTCTCGTTCGGAATAAAGAAAGTCACCGCCGCGCGGCCGGACCATCGCGAAGACCGGCACGGTCACGGCGGCGAGGGTGGCGCGAAGGGTGCCGATGCTTGGCGTGATGCCGCCCTCCATCAGGCTAGCGCATAGCTCGATGCGGTCGGCACCCCCGGCCGCTGCCGCGACTGCGCCGTCCACGCCTTCGACGCAGATCTCGATAAGGGGCGTCATCATCAGGCGCCGAGGTCGGCAACGCCCGCGACGGCGAGGATCGCGGTCAGCCCGGCCGCCATGCCCCGCACGCTCGCGGTCTGCTCCACGTCGATCCACTCCTCCAGTGAGTGGGCGCGGCCGCTGGTGCCGCCGGAGCCGATCTTGATGGCCGGGATGCCCAGGCTCATGGCGATATTGGCATCGGTGGAGGAGAAACCGTGCCGCGGGTTGAAGCCATGCGCCGCGATGGCAGCCGTGGCGAGGCGGACCAGCTCGCTGTCAGGGTCCGTTTGGCCGGCCGGGCGATCGCCGACTTGCTTGAACTCGGCGACAATCTTGCCGTTACTGCTGTCTCGGGCGTCGTTTTCGCCCTGGACGGCATTCGCAACGATGGCCTTGAAGCGCGTCACCAGCTTGGCCAGATGTTCGGCGGATTGGGAGCGCAGGTCGATGTCCATCCAGACCTCATTGGGAATGGCGTTGATCGACGTGCCGCCACCGACGACGCTGGCGCAGAAGGTCGTCTTCGGTTTGGACGGAACCGCAATCCGGCCGAGCTCGGTCATCGCCGCCGCCATGGCATACATCGGGTTGACGATGCCGAACGCACCGTAGCTATGGCCGCCCGGGCCGCGAAAGGTGACGCGGTAACGCTCCGATCCGACACCGCCGGTGGCGATGCTCTCCATCTCCGGGCTGTCCACGGTGATGAAGGCCTTGATCCGGTCGCGATACTTCCCCTTCCTTGAACAGATGCCGCATGCCGCGCAGGTCGCCCAGTCCTTCCTCGCCGACATCGCCGACGAACAGGATGTCGCTGCGGGTGCGGATGCCCGCGGCGTCCATCGCGCGAATATAGGCGAGCAGCACGGCCAGGCTGCGGGTGTCGTCGCCGACGCCGGGCGCAAACAGCTTGGTGCCCTCGCGACGGACGGTGACATTGGTTCCTGCGGGAAACACGGTGTCCAGGTGGGCGGCGACCACCAGCAGCGGGCCATTTCCGACGCCACGACGCAGGCCCATGACATTGCCCACCGCATCGGTCTCCACGTCGCTGAGGCCGTGGGCGACCAGCATGTCGCGATAGGCATTGCCGCGCTGCTCCTCCTGGAAGGGTGGGGCGGCAATCTGGGTCAGCGTGATGATGTCGGCCACCGTCCTGTCGTGCTCGGCGTCGAGGGTGGCGACCGCCCGTTGGTATTCAGGGCTGGCGAGCAGGTCAGCGATCGGGGCTGGGGCATCGTTCATGGCACGGTCCGGTAAGTGGGCCCCGATATGAAATCGGCGGCGCGGCCAAGTCCAGCGTCGACGCGTCGGGTTGATGTTGACAGGCAGGTGCCGGCAGGCAAATCATTTGTATACAAACGATCGATGCGGGCACCATGGGCCTCTATCTGCGACCCACGACTCTCGATGACGCTCTCGGCGCCCTGGCGCGCCGGGATATGACGGTCCTGGCCGGCGGCACCGATCATTATCCCGCGCGGGTGTCGTTCGCGCCCGATGAGGACGTGTTGGACATCACCGCGCTGCCGGGCCTCCGGGCGATCGAGCAGCGCGCCGGACATTGGTGGATCCCCTGCCTGGCAACCTGGACCGATGTGATCACCGCGGGACTGCCGCATTGTTTCAACGGATTGGTCGAGGCGGCTCGGCAGGTCGGCGGCATGCAGGTGCAGAATGTCGCGACGTTGGTCGGCAACATCTGCAATGCGAGCCCCGCCGCCGATGGTGTGCCTTGTCTGCTCGCGTTGGACGCGGAGGTGGAACTGGCGAGCGCCAGCGGCACGCGCAGATTGTCGCTCAGCGAATTCGTGCTCGGGCCGAGAATGACCGCCCGGCGACCGGACGAACTGGTGACCGGCTTGAGGGTCCCTGATGCGAGTGGTGAAAGAGCCCGGTTCCTGAAGCTTGGGGGGCGACGCTATCTGGTGATCTCGATCGCGATGGTTGCCGCGACCGCCGAACTGCGCCAGGACGGCCGGATCGGCCGCGCACGCATTGCAGTCGGCGCCTGTTCAGCGCGCGCGGTCCGGCTGCCGGAACTGGAAGCCGATCTGGTCGGCCGGTATCCCGACCCCGCGCTGGTGCGCCCGCATCACCTGGCGGCACTGGCGCCGATCGACGACATTCGCGCCAGTGCCGATTACCGCCGGCATGCGGCATTGGAACTGACCCGCCGAATCATCGGGCAGATGGCCATGCCTTCCGAGCAAGCGGCATGAGATCGACTGCCGAACCGATTTCATTCGCGCTGAACGGCGCAACCCTGCGGCTGCAAACCGACCCCGGCCGGCGGCTGGCGGATGTGTTGCGCGACGAGCTTGGTCTGATCGGAACCAAGATCGGCTGCAACGCGGGTGATTGCGGGGCGTGCACGGTGCTGCTGGATGGTCGCCAGGTCTGCGCCTGCATGTTGCCTGTCGCACGTGTCGCCGGGCGGCAGGTGACGACCGTCGAGGGCCTTGCGGAGAACGGCGTGCTGTCCAGTCTGCAGGCATCGTTCCTGCGGCACGGCGCCGCCCAATGCGGCATCTGCACGCCGGGCATGCTGATCGCCGCGACCGAACTGCTGCAGCGCCATGCTGCGCCATCGGAAGGCCAGGTCCTGGATGCTCTCGGCGGGGTGCTGTGCCGTTGCACCGGCTACCGAAAGATCATCGACGCCATTCTGGACATCGACATTGCCGAAATGACACCACCGGCGGCCGGCTGTGCGGTCGGTGCCGGCATTGCCAAGCGGGACGGGATCGCCAAGCTGACCGGTGTCGAGCTGTTCGGTGCCGACGCCCTGCCTGAAGAACCGTTCTTCACCGCCGTCGCGGTGCGCAGCCCCTATCCCCATGCGCGCTTCACCTTTGGTGACATGTCGACGCTGATGGCAGCGCATCCCGGGTTGAAGCGGGTGCTCACCGCCGCTGATATTCCCGGTTGTAACCTGTACGGGATCTATCCCACCGGAAAGGACCAGCAGGTCCTGGCCGATGGCTATGTCCGACATCTGGGAGAGCCGGTCTGCGCCCTCGTCGGGGATGCCGCCACCCTGGCCGAAATCGACCTTTCGACCATTCCCATCGCCTGGGAAATCCTGGCACCGATCGAATTCGGCGCCGCGACTTCTGAGCCCGACCTGCATGTGCATGCGCCAGGCAACGAGCTTTGCCGGGGACGGGTCGCGCGGGGTGATGCCGGATCGGTTCTGAACATGTCCGAGTACCGTGCCACGATCGAGGTGAGCACCGGATTCGTCGAACATGCCTACATCGAGCCCGAAGCCGGCTATGCCCGCCGCGTGGGGGATCGGATCGAGGTGGTGGCGTGCACGCAGACGCCATACATGGACCGCGATGAACTGGCACCGATCCTGGGGATCGAGCCAGGGCAGGTGCGCGTCATCCCGACCGCCGTCGGTGGCGGCTTCGGCGGCAAGCTCGACCTGTCGGTACAGCCGCTGGTTTGCGTTGCCGCGTGGCTACTGAACTGTCCGGTACGAATGGTCTATACGCGCCCGGAAAGCATGCGCGCGACCACCAAGCGCCATCCGTCGCGCATCAAGGCCGAAGCAGCCGCGGACGCGCATGGAAGGCTGACGGCATTCCGCTTTCATGGCGACTTCGACACGGGCGCCTATGCAAGCTGGGGACCGACCGTCGCCAACCGCGTGCCGGTGCACGCGACGGGTCCGTACGCGGTAGGCAATGTGCTTTGCACCACCACCGCCATCCATACCAATGGCCCGCCATCCGGCGCTTTCAGGGGCTTCGGCGTGCCGCAGGCAGCAATCGCCGGCGAGGCGGTGATGGACATGCTGGCGCAGCAGCTTGGCATCGACCCCCTTGAATTTCGCTTCCGCAATGCGCTCGGCGTGGGGAGCGTCACCGCGACCGGCCAGATCCTCGGCGCAGGCGCCGCATTGTCCGCTTGCCTGGCCGCGCTGCGGCCCCGCTGGCACGCATTGCGAGCGGAAGCCAAGGCGCTGAATGAAGCACATCCGGAAATGCGTCACGGTATCGGCATGGCCTGCATGTGGTACGGCATCGGCAACACCAGCATGTCCAACCCATCGCAGATGGTGATGGGCATCACCGTAGCCGGGGGCGCCACCTTGTTCTCGGGGGCCGTCGATATCGGCCAGGGCTCCAATACCGTGATGTGCCAGATCGCCGCCGATGCACTGGGAATCGCCGTTGCCGAGCTGGACCTGGTTTCCGGCGACACCGACCATACCCTCGATGCCGGCAAGACCAGCGCCTCCCGCCAGACCTTCGTCAGCGGCAATGCGGCCCGGCTCGCCGGCGAGGCGCTTCGTGGCGAAATTCTTCGCCGCGCCAATGCCGGCTCAGCGGCATCGATTTCGATGCGGCATGGCAAGATCCACGTCACCGACGGCGATGCCATCACCTGCATCGACCCGGCGAACCTGGCGGCTGACGCGGAAGGCCTGGTGCTGCGCGGGCATGGGACGTTTGATCCGCCGACCACGCCGCTCGATGCCGACGGACAGGGAATCCCCTACGCAAGCTATGCCTTCGCGGCGCAGGCGGCGCTGGTGGCGGTCGATCCCGGGCTTGGCACGGTCCGGGTGCTCCGGATCATCGCAGCGCACGACGTTGGGCGTGCAATCAACCCGGCCCAGGTCGAGGGTCAAATTCACGGCGGCATCGCCCAAGGCCTTGGATTGGCGTTGATGGAGGAATATGTGCCGGGCCGAACCGATAACCTGCACGATTATCTGATCCCAACGATCGGCGACATTCCGCCGATCGAAGCCATTCTGATCGAACATGCCGACCCGCTCGGTCCGTATGGTGCCAAGGGCGTTGGCGAGCCTGCCCTGGTGGCGACCGCGCCGGCGATCCTCAACGCCATCTACGACGCCACGGGCGCCCGTATCACCCGTGTCCCTGCCACGCCGGAGCGCGTCCTGGCAGCATTGCAGCGATGACCTCCACCCACGCCGCCACCGACGCGCCCGAAGAATCCGCCTTGCTGGAAGCGAAGAAGGCCGATCCGGCCATCGTCACCTGCGATGCCTGCCCGGTGCTGTGCCGCATCCGACCGGGCAAGACCGGCGCGTGCGACCGTTACGG
This sequence comes from uncultured Alphaproteobacteria bacterium, assembly GCA_963819305.1. Classification (GTDB taxonomy): domain Bacteria; phylum Pseudomonadota; class Alphaproteobacteria; order Acetobacterales; family Acetobacteraceae; genus CAVTKE01. The sequence goes on along the minus strand of CAWFVP010000006.1, from coordinate 705,703 downwards.
CAATGTCGAGGGTCGCCTCGCCCGGATGGACCCGTTGACGGTGCTTGCCCGTGCGCCGGAGCTGGTGCGGTTCGCGGGCGCCGACTGGCCGGCAAATCCGATTGCCGCGCGCGACCTTTTCGTCACCGGGATCGGCGCCGGCACCACCTATCCCGACTACAAGCCCGCTCCTTTCATCGTAGGGTCCGAAGTCGACGGCGTGGACATGGTCACCGTCGTGTCGGAGGGCGTGTTCAGCTATTGCGGGCTCAAGGTGAAGATCGACACGGATCGCCATTTGGGTCCGGAATGCGCGCCGGTGCGCGTCGGCGGCGAACAGGTGGGGCACGTGACCACCGCCGAATACGGAAGCCAGATGCTGAGCCTGGGCGGCGTGCATCACCTGACCGGCGGCAGCAAGCGCGAGGGCGTGGCCACCTGCGAAGCGCTGTTGCAGCTTGCCAACCGGCAGAGGGTGGAACTGACGATCGACGGCGGCGCCAGCGTGGCGGTGCAGTCCGGTGCGGCGCCGGTGGTGGACGGCGTCACCGAGCAACGCATGCGGGTCGGCTGCGGCTCCGCGACAATCGGAATCTTTGCCGGCCAGTGGCTGGGCCACGCCGACGAGGTGATCGTGGTCGACGACCATATCACCGGCGTGCTCACCGAGCACCAAGCTGGACGTTTCCTCAACATGCGACCTGCCGGCATTCGCGTGCGGGGTCGGCGCTCGACGCCTGGCCGGTATTTTCAGGTGGCGAATCCGGGTCAGGGCTGGGGCGGTACCGACATCCTGGATCCGCTTGCCATCATCGAAAGGATCGACCCCGGGATCGCCTGGCCGGGCCTGCGGCTGCTGATGGTGTCGACGACCGGCGAGCATGCCGCATGGTTCGTGCTGGACGACGGGTTACGACCACAGCCCGTGCCGATGCCGCCTGGGATAGCCGGGGCGGTCGCGCGGATCGCCGAGAACTGCGAGCCGGCATTGTGCAGCGTGTTGTTCATGGCCGGCGCCGGAGGCTCGTTGCGCGCCGGCGCGACTGAAAATCCGGTGTTGCTGACACGCTCGGTGCAGGCGGGCCGGACTAAAGTGACCAGTGGCGGCGCAGAGGTTCATGTCTGGCCGGGTGGCGGCATCACCTACATGGTGGACGTCGCAGCCATGCCCGACAACGCCTTCGGGTCGGTCCCGACGCCCGCCTTGGTCGCGCCGATCGAGTTTTCGTTGCCGGCTACCGACTACGAGCAAATGGGCGGCCATCTGGACCGGGTTCGCCCGATGACCGACATCCTGCGCGCGGCCCTTCCACGCGCCACGCTGCTGCCGGCTGGCCAGCCGTTTCCGTGGCCATGACCGCTGCGGCCGCGCTGCTGCCGGATTGCCGGCTGCACCTGCAACACGGGCCAATCGATTGCCTGTGTCGTGCGTGGGGCGACGCGGGCGAAATCAATCGCGCCTACGCCCAGGCAGCGCAGCGGTTTTCGACGGTCCTCGAGGAACTTTGCCAGGAACTGCAATTTCTGCGGACGCCGCTGCCCACCTGCCCCCCGCGTGGCATTGTCGCCCGCCGCATGCATGCAGCTTGCACGCCGTATTCCGATCGTTTCATCACGCCGATGGCAGCAGTTGCCGGGGCGGTCGCGGATGAGGTCCTGGCCGCGATGTGCGACGGGCGGTCGCTTCCGCGGGGCTATGTCAACAATGGCGGCGACATAGCGTTTCATTTGATGCCGGGGGCGGAGTTCCGTTGCGGCCTGGTGGCGGACCTTGCGGCGCCGGCGCTGGATGGCATTTTCTCGCTGCGCGCCGAGCATGCCGCCCGCGGCCTCGCGACCTCAGGCCGGGCCTGCAAGGGGCAGGGCGGACGCAGCTTTTCGTTCGGCATCGCCGATGCGGTAACGGTGCTGGCCCGCTGCGCCGCCGAGGCCGATGCCGCCGCCACGGTGATCGCCAATGCGGTCGACCTGCCGGGGCATCCATCGGTGGTTCGCCGCGCCGCCGATGCGGTCGATCCCGACAGCGACCTGGGCGGTTGCATGGTCACGTGGGAAGTAGGACCGCTCTCCGCCGAGGCCGTCGACACCGCGCTGGACGCCGGGCGCCGGGTGGCCGATGCTCTGCTGCAGGCGGGTCGGATCGAGGCAGCCGTGCTGACCCTGCGCGGCCGGTTTGCCGGCTGCGGGCTGGCGCATCATTGCCTGGACCATGCCGCGCCGGGCCGAGAATTGACGCGAACGCTGGAAGCAACATGATCCGCAAACTGCTGACCATCATCGAGGAAACCCATCTGGAGACCGGCCAGGAAGTCCGCCCGCCGACGCGCAAGGCAGCGGCGATCGCGGTGATCGGCAATCCTTATTCGGGTCGCCATGTCGAGGACCTGGCTGAACTGGTGGCACTTGGCGAGATGCTCGGCGGATTGTTGGGAGAGCGGGCAGTCCGAGCCCTCGGCGTACTGCCCGGGCAGGTGCAAAGCTACGGCAAGGCGGCGATCGTCGGCGAAGACGGCGAATTGGAGCATGCCGCCGCGATCCTGCACCCGAAACTTGGCGCGCCGCTGCGGGTAGCGGTGGAAAATGGCGCGGCCTTGATCCCGAGCGCCAAAAAGCGTGGCGGGATGGGGGCGGCCATCGATGTGCCGCTCGGCCACAAGGATGCCGCCTTCGTGCGCAGCCATTTCGATGCGATGGAGGTCCGCGTACCCGACGCACCGCGTCGCGATGAAATCGTCGTGGTCGTGGTCGTCACCGATTCCGGTCGTCCCCTGCCCCGCATCGGCGGCCTGCAGCACCACGAGATCATCGGCCAGGATGGCCTTCGTTGAGAACCCCTCGCCGTCCGAATAATGGAGCGCCAACCATGATCATTTCGCGACGATCGCTGCTCGGCGGGACCGCCGGGATGCTGGCGGCCCCGGCAATCGTTCGGGCGCAGGGCAACACGCCGATCCGCATCGGCGAGATCAACTCCTATACCGCCGCCCCGGCGTTCACGCTTCCCTATCGCAGTGGCTGGCAGCTGGCGGTGGAGCAGGTCAATGCCGCGGGAGGCGTGCTGGGGCGCAAGATCGAGGTGATCAGCCGCGACGATGCCGGCCGCCCACCCGATGCAATTCGCCTCGCCGGTGAATTGCTCGACGATCAGAAGGTCGACCTGCTTGCCGGGACATTCCTTTCCAACATCGGCCTTGCCATCAGCGACTTCGCAAAGCAACGGAAGAAGCTGTTCGTCGGCGGCGAGCCGCTGACCGACGCGCTGGTCTGGGAAAACGGGCATCGCTACGGGTTTCGCCTGCGCCCGTCGACTTACATGCAGGCAGCGATGCTGGTGGATGATGCGGCGAAGCTGAATGCCAAGCGCTGGGTCACGGTCTCCCCGAACTACGAATACGGCCAATCCGTCGTGAAGTGGTTCAAGCTGCTGCTCGCCCGCAAACAGCCCGGCGTGGAGTTCGTCGCCGAACAGTGGCCGGCGCTCGGCAAGATCGATGCGGGCGCCACAGTCGCGGCGCTGGCGCAGCCGAAGCCCGATGCCATCCTCAACGCCACCTTCGGCCCGGACCTCACGAATTTCGTGCGCCAGGGCAACACGCGGGGATTGTTCGAGGGCCGGGGCGTCGTGTCGGTGCTGACCGGCGAGCCGGAATACCTCGACCCGCTCGGCGAGGAGACGCCGACTGGGTGGATCGTCACCGGCTATCCGGTGGACAGCGTGAGCGACCCTGCGAACAAGGCCTTCATCGACGCCTACAAGGCAAAATACAACGAGTTGCCGAAGATGGGGTCGGTGGTGGGTGCCGCCCTTATCAGCTCGATCGTTGCTGGCATCGCGAAGGCCGGGTCCACCGATACCGAAAAGATGGCGGATGGATTCCCTAGTGCCAGTTTCGATACCGCATTCGGCAAATGTAGCTGGCGGCCGCAGGATCACCAAAGCACGCTCGGCACCTATGTCGGCAAGACCGCGCTGAAGGATGGCCGCGGCAGCATGGTGGATTGGCGATACGTCGATGGGGGCGCCGCCTTGCCGCCCGACGACGAGGTCAGGAAGATGCGTCCGGCATGATCGTGCCAGCCGGGGCGCCGCGCCTTCCGCCTTTCTAGATGCTCGGGAACATCCTCGTCCAACTGCTGACAGGGCTTGCCAGCGCATCGTCGCTGTTCCTCGTCGCCGCCGGACTCACCGTCATCTTCGGCGTGACGCGGGTGGTGAACTTCTCGCATGGCAGCCTGTATATGCTGGGCGCCTATATCGGCTGGTCGATCCTGTCCCGCCTGCCCCGCGACCCCGAATATTTCGTCGTCGGCGTGCTGGCAGCTTCACTGGCGACCGCGGTCATCGGCGTGGCGATCGAGGTGATCGTGTTGCGACGAATCTACCAGGCGCCGGAACTGCTGCAGTTGCTGGCGACCTTTGGCATCCTGCTGATCATCGAAGACCTGACGCTTTTCGCATGGGGACCGAACGACCTGGCGTTGGCGCGCCCACGCTGGTTGCGCAGCGCGGTAGATGTTCTGGGCGAGCGCATCCCGCTTTTCGACCTGGTGCTGATCGGCGTGGGACCGCTGGTGCTCGGGATGCTCTGGCTGCTGTTCCGGCGCACCCGCTGGGGCATCCTGGTGCGCGCGGCGACGCAGGATCGCGACATGCTCGGGGCGCTTGGGGTCGACCAGCGGCGGCTGTTCACGTCGGTTTTCGCACTCGGCGCCGGGTTGGCCGGGCTGGGCGGCGCGCTGTCGCTGCCGGACGCCTCGGCCAATCTGCAGATCGAAATCTCGGTCATTACCGACGCGTTCGTGGTAGTGGTGGTGGGCGGTCTCGGCAGCCTGCCGGGCGCGTATCTCGCCAGCCTGCTGATCGGATTGTTGCAGTCATTCGGCATCGTCTTCCTGCCGAAGATCACGCTGGTTCTTGCCTTTGCGGTGATGGCGGTCGTGCTGGTGCTGCGGCCTAACGGATTGCTCGGAAAGCCACAGCCGGACGCACGCGGCGTGGGCAATGCGCCCGCCCTGATCCGGCCGGCGACATTGGCGCTGAAGCTGTTGGCGGCTGTTGCGCTGGCGCTGGCGATTGCGGCCCCGCTGCTGTCCGGTCCCTTCATGGTTTCGGTGCTGACCGAAATGATGATTGCCATGCTGTTCGCCGCGTCGCTGCACTTCATGATGGGTCCAGGGGGCATGCCGAGCTTTGGCCACGCCGCCTGGTTCGGGCTTGGCGCCTACGGTGCGGCACTGATGGCGAAGGGATTTTCGATGTCGATGCCGATCGGGCTGGTTGCGGCGCCGGTCTTGGCCGGTGCTGGCGCCGCATTGTTCGGCTGGTTCGTGGTGCGGCTGTCCGGCGTCTACCTGGCGATGCTGACGCTGGCTTTCGCGCAGATCGTGTGGGCGCTGTTTTTCCAGATGGTGGCGTTCACCGGCGGCGACAACGGCATTCTCGGTGTCTGGCCGGCGAGTTGGGCGGCAGGTGCCGATGTCTATTACTGGATGACGCTCGGCATCTGCGTCGCCAGTGTGATGGTGCTGCGGCGAATGCTTTACGCTCCGTTTGGCTATGCCCTGCGCGCCACCCGCGATTCGCCGTTGCGTGCGGCGGCGATCGGCCTCGATGCGGGCCGCATCCGCCTTGCTGCGTTCACTTGCGCTGGAGCCGCCGCCGGTCTCGCCGGCGGCCTGACCGCCTACTCGAAGGGCAGCGTGTTCCCGACCTATATCTCGATCGGCCGTTCGGTGGATGCGCTGCTGATGGTGCTGCTCGGCGGCGTCCAGACCATCGCCGGGCCAGTGGTCGGGGCCCTCACCTATACCGGCCTGTTCGACCTGCTGCTGCTGACCACCGACAAATGGCGGCTGGTTCTCGGCATCTGCATCCTGGTTCTGGTGCTGGCATTTCCGCAGGGGATCGCGGGTGCCGCCGACCGGCTATGGCGACGCCGCCAACCGGCATGAACGTCCTGGAGGTCAGAGACCTGCACAAGAGCTTCGGCGGCGTGCAGGCGGTCGGCGGGATTTCCTTCGCCGTCGCCGAGGGCGAGATGCTGGCGCTGATCGGACCGAACGGCGCCGGCAAATCCACCTGCTTCAATATGCTGAACGGCCAGCTTCGTCCCGACCGTGGACGGGTGGCGCTGGCCGGTCGCGACATCACCGGATTGGCGCCTCGCCGCGTTTGGCGGCTGGGCGTGGGGCGGACCTTCCAGATCACCGCGACATTCGCGAGCATGACGGTACGCGAGAATGTGCAGGTTGCCCTGTTGTCCCATCACCGCCGCATCTGGAGTTTCGGCCGCGCCGCCCGGCACAGCTTTGCCGATGAGGCGGATGCGTTGCTGACCAGCACCATGATGCTGGAACAGGCCGACCGCGCGGCGGGGGTGCTGGCCTATGGCGACCTGAAGCGACTGGAATTGGCGATGGCGCTGGCCAATGCGCCCCGGCTGTTGCTGATGGACGAGCCGACGGCCGGAATGGCGCCCGGTGAGCGCACGGCCCTGATGCAACTGGCCCGCCAGCTCGCCAGCGAACGGGGTCTCGCGGTGCTGTTCACCGAGCATGACATGGATGTGGTGTTCGGCGTTTCTGACCGCATCATCGTGCTGGATCGTGGTTTGCTGATTGCCGAGGGCGACGGCCCGGCGATCCGCGCGAACGCGATGGTGCGCGATGTCTATCTCGGCGCCGCGCACACGGGTGATGGCGGCCCTGGAGTCGCGAGTTCGCAATGATGCTTCGTGTGGACGATCTGCACAGCTTCTACGGCCGCGCCCATATCCTGCACGGGATCAGCTTCTCCATGGCTGCGGGCGAGGTCCTGGTGCTGCTGGGACGCAACGGCGCCGGCAAGAGCACGCTGATGAAGTCGCTGATCGGCTTGGTGCCTCCCGCGCGAGGACAGGTGACGTTTGCCGGGCAGGAGATCGCCGGCCTGCCGCCCTACCGGATCGCTCGCCTCGGCCTCGGCTACGTGCCAGAGGAGCGTCGGATCTTCACCGAGTTATCGGTGATCGAAAACCTCGAGGTCGGGCGGCAGCCGCCGCGCGCCGGCATCCGCCCGTGGTCGCCTGAAGACCTGTTCAAGCTGTTTCCGAACCTCGCCAGAATGCAAGACCGCGCGGGCGGGCGGATGAGCGGCGGCGAGCAGCAGATGCTGACGATCGCCCGCACCTTGATGGGCAATCCGAGCACGATTCTGCTCGATGAGCCGAGCGAGGGTCTGTCGCCACTGATTGTGCAGCACATGCAAACCGCGATCGAGGCGTTGAAGCGGCAGGGCGTGACCGTGCTGCTGGCGGAACAGAACTTTCATTTCGCGGCCCGCGTAGCCGACCGCGCCGTGTTGATCGAGACCGGCCGAATCGTCTGGAGCGGCAGCATCGCCGCGCTGCAGGCCGATGAGGCTCTACGGACGGCTCATCTGGCGCTTTAGGCGTTCGTCAGGGTTCAAAATCACATCAAGTTCTTACGCAATGTCTGCCCGAATTTCCGCCAGGCCCCGGCGGGCGGTGCCGTCGGGTTCGAAATTGGCCAGTGACAGCCATGCCAGGAAGGCGTCGCGGCAGCGGGGCCATTCCGCCTCGATAATGCTGAACCAGTCGGTGTCGCGCAGGCGTCCCTTCACCACGAGGTGCGAGCGGTGCCGGCCCTCATAGGTGAAGCCGAGACGCTTCGCCGCCCGCTTGCTGGGCTCGTTCAGTGCGTTGCACTTCCAGACCAGCCGGCGGTAGCCAAGATCGTCCGCCGCCAGGCGCAACAGCAGGAAGATGGCCTCGGTGGACGCGCGGGTACGCTGCATGCGCGGAGCGAACCAGATATTGCCTACCTCGATCGCCGCGTTGCGGGGTTGGATGTCCATCAGGGTGAGCCAGCCGGAGATCACGCCGGTGGCCACGGGCCGGACCGCCCAGGCCATCGGGTCATGCATGCTGGCGAACTCCGCGACGTGGCGAGTCATCGCCTCGATGGAGGCGAACGGACCATGTCCGAGATAGGCCCAGCTGTCGTCGGCCTGCTGGGCCGCCTGCCACAGTTCCGGGGCGTGGCGGCGGTGCAGCGGCTCCAACTCCACATGCGTGCCACGCAGCTTTACGCGCGCCGGCAGCGGCCGTGGCAGAGAATCAACAATTGGTCCGATCGGGGGCGTGCTCATGCCGGGAACTATGCCCGAGGTCTCCACGTCCCGGCAGTCCAAAGCGCCATCGCGTGCCGATACCGCTCACGAACCCGGGAATAACAGATGCATTCCCGGCGTCACTGACTATTGATAGTCTGTCCACGAAGTTACCTGGAGGAACTGCCATGCAACGTTTCCGTCTCGCTCGCACGCTGCTGTTCGGATTGGCGCTGTCCGCCTGCGCAATGGGGGGCAGCAAGGCTGCCGAGTTCCAGGGGACCATGACCGGCGCGGCCGAAGTGCCGCCCAAGACGACCAGCGGCAGCGGCATGGCCACTGCAACCTTGGACCCTGCGACCAAGGTCCTGACTTACCACGTGACCTATTCCGGCCTGTCCGGGCCCGCAACAGCCGCTCACTTCCATGGCCCCGCCGCGGCCGGCACCAACGCCGGCGTGGTGGTACCGTTCAAGGCGCCCGTCACCAGCCCGATCGACGGCACTGTGACGCTGACCGACGCGCAGGTAGCCGACCTGACCGCCGGCAAGTGGTATGCAAACATCCACACCGCGGCGAACCCGGGCGGCGAGATCCGCGGCCAGATGATGCCGAAGTAACTCGGCCGCCCTCCGCCGACGGCGGGGGGCAGTCCGCGTCTACTGGATTTCCGGCATCCGGTCGGCGGGTGGGGTATTGCGGCTGCGGCCGCAGCGGACGATGCCGTCGATGACAACCATGCCGATCCCCGGCAGGTCTCCCTTGCGGATGCTGTCCAACAGGTCGCTGCCGGAGGAGTGCTGGGCACGGTCCATCAGCACGAAATCCGCCGCCTTCCCGGTTTCGATCAGACCGCAATCAAGCCCGCGCATTCTGGCGGTGTTGCCGGTGGCGCAACAGAAGATCTGCTCGGCCGGGGTATCGCCGAGCGAGGACAGCAGGGCGATCATCCGCAGGATGCCGAGCGGCTGCACCCCCGACCCCGCCGGGCTGTCCGTGCCCAGGATCACCCGGCTGAGCTGTCCGAGTTCCTTCGCAAAGCGCAGCGCCGTCAGCCCTGCCAACTCGTTGCCGTTGTGCACGATTTCGATGCCGCGCAGGCAACCCTCGCACAGGCAACGGATCTGGCTGAGGGGCAGCGCGGTGTGGCCGCCATTGATGTGCCCGATGATGTCGGCGTCGGCTTCCAGCACGGTATCGGCATCGATATAGCCGGACCCCGGCACCGACGGCCCACCGGTATGGATCGTGCTCTGGATCCCTGCACGCCGCGCCCACGCCACCATTTCCTTGGCCTCGTAGCCGGCCTTGACGCTGCCGAGCCCCACCTCGCCCAGCAGCGTCACGCCGGCGGCGGCGAGCTCCGTGAAGTCGCTTTCCACCATGCCGTGCTCGAGCACGGGGGCGCCGGCCAGAACCTTTACCCCGGAGGGACGGAAATTCGCGTAGGCACGCTGGGCCGTGATGGCCAGCGCCTTCAACCCCACGATGTCGCGCGGACGTCCCGGAAGATGGACCTCGCCGGCGGAGATCATGCTGGTGACGCCGCCGTTCAGGAAGGAGTTGATCCAGCCGAACTGCCCCTGCCGCGGCGTCCAGTCGCCGAACACCGGATGCACGTGGCTGTCGATCAGGCCGGGCGAGACCGCCGATCCCTTGCAGTCGATGGTGACGCGGGCATTGCCGACATCGCAGTCGGCCTTGCGCCCGATCGCGGTGATGCGGCCACCCTCCGCCACCAGTGTGTCGGCATCGAGGATGGGGATCGCCAGATCTCCCGACAGCAACAGGCCGATGTTGGAAATGACCAGTTTGCCGGTTTGCTGCTCCGGTCCAGCCGCGAGCGCCATGCGGCTATTCCGCTGCCACGGCGGGGCGCGCGTGCAACACCCTCAATGCACGGTCGATCCATTGCGCAGTCAGCTTCTCCTGCAGGCTGTTCTGCCGCAGCCTTTCATTCAACGAGGGGAAATCGACCCGGTCCAGCGCCTGGTCCTGGTTGAAGCAGGAGAAAACCACAGTCCGCGCGCCGGTTTCCGGATCGACCTGCGCCTGCAGGCACTGGGCGCAGACCTCTTTCATCATGCATTGCATCGGCGAGTTGATCGAACCGATGGCCGTGTGCTCCGGGTGCAGATAGGGAGCCAGGACGCCGTGCCGGGCCGCACCGACGGCGGCCATCATGCGATCGGAACCGATGACGATCAGGCGCCGGGCATCGCGCAACGGCACCGGCTGCTCGCCGAGCGCGCCGGAGCCATAGGCCGCCATCGCCTGCACGATGTTGCCGACGAAGCTGCGGTCCTGCGGCCGATTGGCGACGAAGCCGGGAGCCTCGTCGCAGCACCAGACGATCGCATCCGAGGCCTGCTCGATCCGCTCGACGATGTAGCGATCGCGCATCGATTTGTATCCGGCGAAATAGATCACCCTGGAGCCGGCCGCACGCAGCGCCGCACCGATGCTGAACAGCACCGCGTTGCCGAGGCCGCCGCCAACCAGTGCCACCGTGGTGTTGGCGTGGATTTCGGTGGCGGTGCCGGTGGGTCCCGCCAGCACCACGGGCTCGCCTGGCTTCAACATGGCGCAGAGATCCGAGCTGCCGCCCATCTCCAGCACGATCACCGCGACCAGACCGCGTTCCGGGTCGGTCCAGGCACCGGTCATCGCCAGGCCTTCCATCGCCAGCAACGTGGCGCCGACACCGGGTTCGCTGACCCTCGGCGCATGCATCTCGTAGTTCTGCAGCCGGTAGAACTGCCCTGGCCGGAACGCCTGCGCCGCCGCCGGGGCACGCAACACCACCTCGACAATGGTGGGCGTCAGCCGGTTCACCTCATGCACGGTGGCGACCAGCCTGTCGCGGCAAACCGCGATCAAGGCCTCGCCGCCGATGGCAGATGGCTGTTTGCGCCGGAGGATGTCGCTGACGACCGGGTAGCCACGTTTCGCGCTGCCCATCGCCTTCACGACGTTGCCGAAGAAACTGGGATGCAGGTCGCCGAAGAAGCTGACGAAGCGATCGCCCTCGGCACGATGCATCAGGATGTCGGTGCTGTCCGGCTTGCTCAGCGCGCGTTGCGGCGTGACTGGATTGCCCTGCGTGTCGATCGCCTGGAAATAGCGGCCATCCAGTTCCACCCTGGCGTCTTCGCGTGCCAGCACGGTGTTCGGCTGGGTGCCGGCGGCGACCAGCACGGCGCGGGCGGGAAGAACGGTTTCGCTGCCGTCGGCGCGGCGGACACGCAGGCCCGCGGCGTGGCCGAAGCGATCGGTTTCGACCGCGACAGGAGTGAGGCCCTCGGCGAAGCGGACGCCCTCCTCCATCGCCTTGGCCACTTCCTCGTGGTTCAGCGTGTAGCTCGGCGCATCGACCAGGGTGCGGCGGTAAGCGAGTGTCGCACCACCCCAGCTTTCGAGCAGGCCCGCGAAATATGGAGCGCGCCCGGCCGTCGCTGCCACTGCACGCTCGGAATGAACCGCGGCGGCGTGGGCCAGGAACTCGGCTGCGATTTCGGCTTCCTCGGCGTTCCAGCCGGCGCGCACCGCTTGTTCCCCGCGCTCGGCCACCAGATTGCGGTAGCGGAGGGCGAATTTCTCGACCTGGCGGATGTAGTAGGCAAGGCTTTCGGTTGCGGTGTCGATGGCGGTGAGGCCCCCGCCGATCACCACCACCGGCATGCGAAGTTGCAGATTGGCGATGGACGACATCTTGGCGGCGCCGCTGAGTTGCAGCGCCATGAGGAAGTCGCTGGCCTGGCGCACGCCGCGCGCGAGGTTGCCGGGCATGTCGATCACCGTCGGCTTGCCGGCGCCCATGCACAGGGCGATATGGTCGAAGCCCATCGCCCAGGCATCGTCCATCGACAGTGTCGCGCCGCCCCCGAAGCGGATGCCGCCGAACATGGCGAACTGGGCGCGGCGTTCCAGCAGCAGGCGCACCAGCTTCAGGTAGTTCTTGTTCCAGCGGACCGTGATGCCGTATTCCGCGACGCCGCCGAAGCCCGCCATGACCCGGTCGTCGAGGTTCTCGAACAGATCGTCGACATTGCGCACCGGGGCGGTTGCGTCGATGCCGAGCGGCTCGATCTTCAGTCCATCGATGGCGACGACGGTATGGCCGTCGTTCATCAAATGGTGGGCCAGCGTAAAGCCGGCCGGGCCGAGGCCGACTGCAAGGACCTTGTAGCCGCTATCCGGCTTCGGCAGCGGCCGGCGGATGTTCAGTGGATTCCAGCGCACCAGCAGATAGTAGATTTCGAAACCCCAGGGCAGCGCCAGCACGTCGCGCAGGATGGAGGTCTCGGCCTGCGGAATGTCGACCGGCTCCTGCTTCTGGTAGATGCAGGCCTTCATGCAGTCGTTGCAGATCCGGTGGCCAGTGGCGGCCATCATCGGGTTGTCGACGGCGATCGCCGCAAACGCGCCGAGCACGAAGCCCTGAGCGCGCAATGCGTGCATCTCGCTGATCTTCTCGTCCAGCGGGCAGCCGGCGAGGGTCACTCCGAACGGGCTTTTCTGGTAGGCTCCGGATTTGCGATCCTTGAGGCCCTTGCTGCAGGAATCCTTGCCCTGGGTATGGCACCAGATGCAGTAGTTCATCTGGTCGAGGGCCTGTTGCTGGGTCATTCCGGGATCGGTCAGTGCAAACCCGTCGCGGGCGCGCCAGTCATGCTCAGGCAGGCGCAGCATGGTGACGCCGTCGCGCTCGATCGTCTCCACCGGCACCAGATGCTGCGGGTCCATCCGGGCCGGAACCCGGAACAGCGTGCCGCCGCGATGGGACGCCCGGCCGGCTTCGGTCAGCGTCGCCCAGGCGGCGTAGCGCAGGGCCAGGTCCAGCCCGTCCGCGTCTTCGGATTGCTGCCAGCGGACGACATGGGCGGCGAAGGCGGGCTCGGTAAGCGCCTCGTCCATGCGCGCTTCCAGTTCGGCCCTCAGCGCCGGGCCATCGAAGCCATGCGGGTCCGGGTATTTCTTGACCGCCTGGCGCTGCACGAACAAGCGCTTGCAGGCGTGGACCGGATCGAGAAAGCGGGTTTGGGCGGCAAGGCGCGCGAGGTCCGGCTGCACCCCGAACAGATCGGCGACGAAGGCGTCCAGATGCGCGCCGGCGGCCACCACCAGTTCGCCCTCGGCTTTCTCGTCGAGCAGGTCCGGGGCCGCCCTGGCGGCCAGCAGCCGCGCATGGATGTCGGGGTCGGCTGTCAACAATGCATCGAGGAAGGCGCGATCGAGCCGGATCAGCCCGTCGCGGGTGGCTAGCTCGGCAAAGCTGGCGCCGAAGCCCAGCGTGGTTGCGTCCATCGGGGCGTCCATCATTCCCTGCGGTGTCCTCAGGTCAGTTCACGTCGCGCGGTGCTGCGAGCCGTCGCAGCAGCGATACAAATAGGCGGCGTTCCTCGTCGTCCAGCGGCTCCAACGTCGCCTCTGTGATGCGCCGGGCGCGTTCCACGGCGGCGGCCGCCAGGTCACTCCCCGAGGGCGTCGGGGTCAGCACCGCGGTGCGGCGGTCCTGCGAATCGGGACCCCGTTGCACGAGGCCGCGAGCGATCAGGCGCCGGACCACGCCCTGGATGGTGGCAGGGTCCATCGCAGCCAGCCGGCCGAGGTGGTTCTGCGTCACCCGGCCCAGTTCGTTGATCTTGATCAAGGCGGTGAACTGGGTGGGTGTCAGATCTTGCGCACCCATGCCCTCCTGGAACAATGCCGCATGCCGCTGATGCGCCCGACGCAACAGGAAGCCGACCTGGTCTTCCAGAACGTAGCCGTCGAACCGGGGCAACTCGCCGGTGATTTGAGGTGTATCGGGGCGATCATTCGCCAAGAGAAGGGCCGCCTTCGACACCCGACATGCTCCGGGATGAAAAACCGTGGTCAACTTACACCGAGATCATATGTATGCAAATGATCTCGGTGCCAGAGCCCAGGCTGCCTGCCCCAGAGCGCCACGGCCCAAGAAAACTATTGCAAAACCAAGTCACTCGTTGAAGAACCGAATGGCAGCGCGGCCGCAGCCCGCGCGATAGGGGAGGTTACTGCCAAATGGCAAGCGAAACAGCGATTCCACGTACCGACGCGGCCGTTCGGCCGATGACTGCGGAGGAACGCAAAGTCATCATCGCCTCCTCCACCGGCACCATCTTCGAGTGGTACGACTTCTACCTGTATGGCTGGACCGCGGTGCAGATCGGCGCCTCGTTCTGGACTATGTTCGATGCCAATGTGCAGTTCATCGTGGCCCTGCTGACCTTTTCCGCGGGCTTCCTGGTGCGGCCGTTCGGCGCCCTGGTGTTTGGCCGCCTCGGCGACCTGGTCGGGCGCAAATACACATTCCTCGTCACCATCACGATCATGGGCCTGTCCACGTTTGCGGTGGGCTTCACGCCTGCCTACGCCACCATCGGCTGGGCTGCGCCGGCGTTGCTGATCGGTCTCCGGCTGCTGCAGGGCCTGGCCCTGGGTGGCGAGTATGGCGGCGCCGCGACCTATGTCGCCGAGCATTCGCCGCATTCCCGCCGCGGGTTCTACACGTCGTGGATTCAGACGACCGCTACGATCGGCCTGTTCATCTCGCTCCTGGTGGTCGCGATCGTCCGCAACACCATGAGTGCCGCCGACTTCGCGGCCTGGGGTTGGCGCATCCCGTACCTGCTGTCGATCCTGCTGCTCGGCGTGTCGTTGTGGATCCGGCTGCAGCTCAGCGAGAGCCCCGCCTTTCGCCAAGATGAAGGCGGAGGGAACCGGCTCCAAGGCGCCGCTGACGGAGGCGTTCGGCCAATGGCGCAATGCCAAGATCGGCCTGATCGCGCTGTTCGGGCTGACCGCCGGGCAGGCCGTGGTCTGGTATGGCGGGCAGTTCTACGCCCGGATCTTCCTGGTCAACACGCTCAAGGTGGACGCGAACAGCTCCGACGAGGCGCTGGTGATCGCGTTGCTGGTGGCGACCCTCGGCTTCGTGGTGTTCGGCTGGCTGTCGGACAAGATCGGCCGCAAGCCGATCATCATGGCGGGCTGCCTGCTGGCGGCGGTGAGCTATCCGTGGGCGTTCCGCCAGATCACCCACTATGCCAATCCGGCCCTGGAACATGCGCTGGCGACCGCGCCGGTCAGCGTGGTGGCCGACCCGGCCGACTGCAACGTGCTGTTCGATCCGGTGGGCGGCAAGGTGTTCCGCTCGTCCTGCGATATCGCCCGCCAGACCCTGATCGGCCTGTCGGTGAACTACGCGACCGAGGCGGCGCCTGCCGGCACCGTCGCGCAGGTGAAGATCGGCGACAAGGTGGTGCCGTCGTTCAACGGCACCGCGGCGGACGCGAAGTCGTTCGCCGAGCAGCGGGCCGCCTTCATCAAGAACACCACCGAAGGCGTTCGCGGCGCCGGCTACCCCGCGGCGGCCGATCCGAAGGCGATCAACGAACCGATGCTGATCGTGATGCTGGTCTACCTCGCGATCCTGGTGACGATGGTCTACGGGCCGATCGCCGCGGCGCTGGTCGAACTGTTCCCGACCCGCATCCGCTACACCGGCATGTCGTTGCCCTACCATATCGGCAACGGCTGGTTCGGCGGTCTGCTGCCACCGATCGCGGTCGCCATCGTGGCGGCCACCGGCGATATCTATGCCGGGCTGTATTATCCGATCGCGATCGCGCTGATGACCTTCGTGGTCGGCTTGTTCTTCCTGCCCGAAACGAAGGATCGTGACATCTACGCGGGCGACTGACGGAGTGGCAGCGATGCTGGAGGCGGCATCGCGGAACGGCTACGCCGCGGCATATGCCGCGGCGCTGGCCGATCCCGAGGCGTACTGGGCGAAAGCCGCCGCCGGCATCGCGTGGGACAAGCCGTGGGATCGGGTGTTCGATCCCGGGCTTGGCCCGTTCGGCCAGTGGTTCGCGGGCGGCACATTGAACACCTGCTTCAATGCGCTCGACCGGCATGTTGCCGGCGGGCGCGGCGAGCAGGCGGCGCTGATCTGGGACAGCCCGATGACCGGGCGGATCGAGACCTACAGCTACCGCGAACTGCGCGACCGCACGGCGAAGTTCGCCGGCGGACTGCGCGGGCTCGGCGTGCGGCAGGGCGACCGGGTGGTGATCTACATGCCGATGGTGCCGGAGGCGGCGATCGCCATGCTTGCCTGCGCCCGGCTCGGGGCCGTGCATTCGGTGGTGTTCGGGGGGTTCGCCGCCGCCGAACTGGCCAAGCGGATCGAGGACGCGACGCCGCGGGTGATCGTGTCCGCGTCCTGCGGGCTGGAGCCGGGACGGATCGTCGCCTACAAGCCGCTGCTTGATGCGGCCATCGGCATGTCGGCGCACAAGCCGGAAGCCTGCGTCATCTTCGCGCGCGAGCAGGCGACCGCGAAGCTGGTGCCCGGCCGCGACCATGATTTCGCGGAACTGGAGGCGGCCGCCCCGCCCGCCGATCCGGTGCCGATCGCCGCCACCGATCCGCTGTACATCCTTTACACGTCGGGAACGACCGGAAAGCCGAAAGGCGTGGTGCGCGACGCCGGCGGGCACGCGGTGGCGCTGCACAACTCGATGCGGATGGTTTACGGCGTGGAGCCGGGCGACGTGTACTGGTCGGCGTCCGATGTCGGCTGGGTGGTCGGGCACGGCTACATCATCTACGCGCCGTTGCTGGCCGGCTGCACCACGGTGATGTATGAGGGCAAGCCGGTCGGCACGCCGGATGCCGGTGCGTTCTGGCGGGTCTGCGCGCAGCATCGGGTGCGGGTGCTGTTCACCGCGCCGACCGCGTTGCGCGCCATCAAGCAGCAGGACCCCGAGGCCAGATTGCTGGCGGAGTACGATCTTTCGCGGCTGGAGGCGCTTTACCTCGCCGGCGAGCGCTGCGATCCGCCGACCGCTATCTGGGCGGCCGAGAAACTGCGCATCCCGGTGGTCGATCACTGGTGGCAGACCGAAACCGGCTGGGCGATCACCGCGGGGTTTCGCGGGCTCGGGCTGTTTCCGGCGAAGCCCGGCGCGGGCGGGCGGCCGTCGCCCGGCTACGACGTGCAGGTGCTGGACGATGCGGGCGCGGTGCTGCCGCGCGGCGAAAGCGGCAACCTCGCCATTCGCCTGCCGATGCCGCCGGGCTGCGCGCCGACCCTGTGGCGGGACGACGAGGGCTATCGCCGCGCCTACCTCGCCGATTTCCCGGGCTGGTACCGCACCGGCGACGCCGGGATCATCGATGCAGACGGCGATGTCTCGGTGATGGGGCGCACCGACGACATCATCAATGTCGCCGGGCACCGGCTCTCGACCGGTGCGATGGAGGAGGTGCTGGCCAGCCATCCGGCGGTCGCCGAGTGCGCCGTGGTTGGCGCCGCGGACGCCATCAAGGGGCAGACGCCGCTGGGCATGGTGGTGCTGAAATCCGGGGTCACCACCGAACCGGCGACGATCCTGAAGGAACTCGTCGCCCTGGTGCGCGAACGCATCGGCCCGGTGGCGGCGTTCCGCGAGGTGCATGTGGTGGCGCGGCTGCCGAAGACGCGGTCCGGCAAGATCCTGCGGGCCAGCCTGCGGCGGATCGCCGATGGCCAGCCGGCGGCGGCGCCGCCGACCATCGACGATCCTGCCATTCTCGACGAGATCGGCGCGGTGCTGGGCAACCGGGCCTAGCGGTCAAGCCTCGAACAGGGACTGCCCGACGAACCGGCCAGGCTCGATCCCGCCCGGGCAGGCGAAGACGGCGCTGCCGACATGGGTGGTGAACTGGTTCAGCGCGTCGAATTTCGACATCGCGTCATAGATTCGCATGAAGCCGGTCGCGGATGTCGCGCTGGTAGGCCAGGAAGAACAGGCCGGCATCGAACTGCATGCCCTGCCGCCATGGCGGCCAGCGTTCGGCGGTGAAGCTCAACCCGTCATCGTAGCCGTAGGCGCGCCGCAAGATCCTTGCACCATCGTTGCTTTCGGGCGCCGCCAATCGGACATGTGCGTCATCGGGAATGACGTTGTTGCCGTCGGCCTCGGTGGCGTCCAGCGGCACGGGATCGAACTCGCCGGCGCGGCCGAGCGGGGCGCCCGAGAGTTTGTGGCGGCCGATCACCTGCTCCTGGAACTCGGTGTCGGTGCGATCCCAATGCTCCAGCGAGATCCGTATCCGGCGCGCCACCAGATAACTGCCGCCGCGCATCCATGGTGGACCCTCGGCGCCGACCCACAGCATGTCTTCGCCGGCGCGGTCGCGCTGGGTGACAGGGTTCGCGGTGCCGTCCTTGAAGCCCATCAGGTTGCGCGGGGTGTCGCCATCGGCGGCCTTGGGCAGGAAACCGGTCTGCACCCAGCGGATCTGCGCCACGCCGTAGGCCAGGCGGGCGAGTTGCCGGACGGCGTGGAACGCCACCTGCGGATCGTCGGCGCAGGCCTGCACCGACAGGTCGCCGCCGCAGCGGGTCTCCACCAGCTGGTCGCCATTGAACAGCGGCAAGTCCACCAGCGCGTCGGGGCGTCGGGCGGCAAGGCCGAAGCGATCATTGCCGTCCTTCACGAACAATCCAGGTCCGAAGCCGAATGTCACGGTCAGCCTTGCCGGCGACAAGCCGAGCGCCTCCCCCGAATCGGCGGCGGCCACAGAGAGATCGGGCGAGATCGGGGCAGCGGTGTCGCCGGCCGACATGCGCGCAGCGGCGGCCGTCCACGATGCCAGGAGGGCCGCGACGTCCTGGCGCTTGTCGGTGGTCAGATCGAACGCCGCGAAATAGGTGTGGCTCTGCGCGGAGTTGAGGATGCCGCCCTGGTGGGCGCCCAGGAACGGCTCGACGGTGACGGGGACGGCGCGGGCGGCGGTGGGGGCTGTGGCGCCCTGCCCCGCCGCGGGCCGGCCGATGGCGGCCGTGCCCGCCAACGCGCCGGCGGCCGCGGCGATAGAATCCGCGCCGCGACGCCACCGGGCAGCGGCGGCCGGTCACCGCGCCAGCACGAGAAAATTCATCTCGTCCTTCACGAAGTAGAACCCGTCGCCGGCGGGCGTCATGGCGATGCCGAACAGGTCGCCGCTGCCGGGCGGCGATTGCGCCTTGTTGGCGTCGATCCAGAGCGCGTGCAGCTGCGTGCCGGTTGTCGGATCGATCTCGACGCACTGGCCGTTCAGCCCGTTGGTGACGAGCAGGTTGCCGTTCGGCGCCGCCGCCATGGCCAGCGGGCGCCGCAGCATGCCATCCTTGGTCACCTCGCGTCCGGTGCCGGCGCTGTTGCGGCGGGTCGCCGCATCGGCGACTGCGACGATGCGGTTGCCGATCGCGTCGGACACGTAGAGTTCGCCGCCGCGCCCGAGTGCCAATCCGGTCGGGCCGACGATGAACACGTCCTTGTCGGCCTGCTGGCCGAAGCCGTCGGCGATCACCGTGATCGCGGCGACCGACGGCGGTTGGCCCTGCGGAATGGTGAGGTCGATGCGCAGCACGTTGGCCTTGGCCACGACCTCCTGACCCGGCGCGCCGACGCCGAAACCGGTGTTGCTGACGAACAGCTTGGCGGTGGCGCCGTTGTCGATGACCGCCATGTTGCCCCAGGGGCCATCGATATCGGGTCCCGCAATGGCGGTGGCGAAATTGCCCTGCGCATCCAGCACCAGCAGGCAGCCAGGTCCCTTGGTCGCGGTGGTTCCGTCCTGGCTGGGCAGGCTGCCGACGATCACCCAGCCTGATTTCAACATCGTCATGGCGGTGGTCAACCCGATGCCCCCGGGGCATTGCGGCAGGTGGCGCGGAATGGCGGCGAACTGGGTCATCTTTTTGGTCGCCGGCGTGTAGGCGACGATCGTCGTGCCCAACCCCTGCAGGTTGCCCTTGTCGTTGAAGTTGGTGACCAGGACGTCGTCTTTCTGGATTTTGCCGGCCGACACCGGAGCCACGACGATGGCATAGGGGTTCTGGTCGCCGTTCGCCGGAACCGTCGAGGTGAGGACGCTGAAGCGGTGAATCCGGCTGAGGAATCCGGCGTCCTCCGCGGCGTGGGCGGCGGCGGGCAGCAGTAGCGTGGCAGCCAGCGCGGCCACGTGGCAGCTTCTAACGGTGCGCATGGTCATTCCTGTTCATTGCTGGTTTGCATGGAGATCAGAAGGTGATGTTGGTGCGCAGGCCGAACACGGCTTCGTTGCCGATGCGCTTGGTCAGGTTGGAGGGATTGAGCACGCCGCCGCCTGGGGTCCAGATGTACTGGAAGTCCGGCTGGACCTGCCACCAGGGTGCGATCTGAAACTGGTAGGTGACTTCGACGAACGTCTCGACGCCGCGCACCGGAAAATAGGCGCCGGAGAAATTTGCCGTGTCACGGTCGAGCCCCCGCGCGCGCTTGCTGACATTGGCGACGCCGAAGCCGACGCCGAAGGTGTCGTCGTCACGGGTCGGCAGCGGCGCCTTCAGGGTGACGCCGGCATTGATGCTGAAATCGAACAAGATTGCGGTCGGCGGGGGCGATCATCGGGCGGGCGAAGATGCCGATGGCGCGGGGCTCTTCCGGATCGGGCTGCCATATGGTCTGGTCCATCACGCCGTAGATGCCGTAGTTGTGCCAATGCATCTTCGGGTTCCCGCTGCTGGCGGGGTCGGCCAGCGACAGGCCGCCGTCGTCGAAGCGCTGGTCGGGGAATTTCGCAGTGTCGAACCAGGCGCCGAGCTTGTAGGTGCCGGCGAGACCCCGGTGCGTGCCGGCGGTGTCGAGTTCGCCTTCGGCCGGCTGGTTGATGGCGTATTGCATCTCGCCGATGATCAGCGCGCCGGTGCGCAGGTTGAAGTTGCCGCCCCAGCGGGTGCTGCCGCGCAGTTGCGAATCGTCATCGAACGGGCCACCAGGCGGATTGTCCTGGAACACCCCGCCGAGCAGCGTGAGGTTGCCGGTCGGGCGGCCGCGCAGCCGCACCCCGAGCGACGAGAGCGGATAGGCCGGGCCGCCGGCGTAGAGGTCCGCCGAAGGGATCATCGGCCAGCCCATCATGGTGTTGATGAACAATCCCGAGCCTTGGCTGACCATGAATTCCTGATCGATGCTCTGCTGCCCGAATTTCACGTCGGCGCGGCCGCCGAGCAGTTCCTGCTGGTACCAAAGCTCCCAAAGGCGCACGGTGGGTGCGGCGGCGATGCCGCTCGACGTCTGCAGGGTGGAGAGGTAGCCCTGGCTGAAATTGCTGCCGTAGATGCCGAGCACGCTGACGTTGAAGGTGCCGCCTTCCCAGCCGAACGCCTTCTGCGTGTCGAGCCCGACGCTGAGCATCGCCAGGCCATTCCCGGACGCGCCGCGCTTGATGCCGCCGGTGGCATTGCCGAATACCTCGACGGTGTTCTGCAGGCCGAGCGAGATGCCGTAATTGCCGAGCATGGTGCGCAGGCCGAACATGTCGCCGAGGAGATTGCCGCGCGAAGGCGCGAACAGCTGGGTGGTGAAACCCGGCTCGCCGGGCGATGGGCCTTCGGTCCCGCCGCGGGTCGTCGCCGGGCCGGGCGTCGGGCTCTGCCGTTCCGATGGCGCCTGCGATTGTTGGGCGCGGCTGGCTTCGGGAACGGCGGCGAGCAGCGCCAGGCAGCCGGCGCAGGTGGTTCGGAGTCGCATGGTCAGCCCTCGTCTCGGGTCCGGAAACGGACCTGGTTGATGGCTGGCGACCGGCTGCGAGGGCACGGAAGCTGGCTGGTTCAGGCGGATGGCGCCGCCCAGGATCGGTGGCGCTATTTGGTCAGGATGAGCTTGCCGCTTTTGGTGACCTGCAGGCGGTAGCGCTCGGCTCCGTGCCGGATCGTCATCATGCGCCGCCCGGCGAGCAGGTCCTTGCTGTCGATCTCGGCCGGAAGCGTTTCTGGCGGGAGCATACCTGGCTTTGGTATCTCATTTGGGGGCTTGGGAGCGGCAGGCGCCGGCTTGTCGTCCTGGCTGTCGGTCACCCGGCGGTCATGCGGAGTTTTGGCTGCTTTGTGGCCTTGCTGCGGACGCATTCGGTGGCGGTGGGGTATTGGGGCGCATGGGAGAGGACTCCGGCGGGAAGATGGCCGCGCGCCGACGACGCCGGCTCGCCGCATCGTGGTAATGCAACTGCGAATAGTTCGCAATAGCAGAAATGCCGCGGCGGCTGGACGCCGAAGTCCGGCGTCACGGCGCATCAGGCACACCACTCATCGGGTTGCAGTGCTCAGAGGTAGCGCAGGACCACGAAGCCGCCGACGACGCCGAGGGCCACCATGCTGGTCACCAGCGTGAGGCGGCGCTCGATGAAGACGCGTACCGGTTCGCCGAAGAAGCGCAAAAGGGTCGCGACCAGGAAGAAGCGGGCACCGCGGGTCACAACGCTCGCGGCCATGAACTGCAGAAAGTCGAAATGCGCGGCGCCGGCGGCGATGGTGACGATCTTGTAGGGGATCGGGGTCAGGCCCTTCACCAGGATGATGGCGATGCCGTAGGTCGCGAAGGTCTGCTGGAAATTCTGGAACGCCGCCTCGTAGTGATAGGCGTGCAGCAGCGGCATCGCCACCAGGTCCAGCAGGGCGTAGCCGATCAGGTAGCCGAAGGCGCCGCCGGCGACGCTTGCCAGCGTGCACAGCCCGGCGAGGCGCCAGGCGCGTTCGGGCCGGGCGAGGGCCATCGGGATCAGCAGCACGTCGGGCGGGATCGGGAAGAAGCTGGCTTCGGCGAAGGCCACGCCGGCCAGCCACCAGGGCGCATTGGGCCTGGCCGAAAGCGCCAGCACACGGTCGTAGAGACGTCTGAGCATGGGAACTCCTGAGATCGGCGCCGCTGTGCCATGTCCGCGCGGCCGCTTCAACATCCGCAACCCCGGCGGTATGCTGCCGGCATGCGCATCGCCCTGATCCACGCCCTGAAGCATTCGATCGCACCGATCGAGGCCGCGTTCGCCCGGCTCTGGCCGGAGGCGGCGCTGGCGAACCTGCTGGACGATTCACTGTCCGCCGACCTCGCCCGGGACGGCGCGTTGACGCCGGCGATGACCGGGCGGTTCCTGGCGCTGGCCCGCTATGCCGCCGGGTGCGGCGCCGACGGCATCCTGTTCACCTGCTCCGCGTTCGGGCCGTGCATCGAGGCCTGCGCCGAGGCGCTGGCGCCGCTGCCGGTGCTGAAGCCGAACGAGGCGATGATCGAGGAGGCGCTGGCCGCCGGCGGCCCGGCGGCGCGGATCGGGCTGATGGCCAGCTTCGCGCCGACCCTCGCCTCGATGCCCGGGGAGTTCGCCCAGATGGCGCCCGGCGCCACCCTGGTGCCGTGCCTGGCGCAGGCGGCGATGGCGGCGTTGGACCGTGGCGATGGCGACGGGCATGACCGGGCGGCGGGCGAGGCCGCTTCCGGGCTGCGCGATTGCGACGTGATCGCCCTCGCCCAGTTCAGCCTGGCGCGCGCCGCCCCGGAAGTGGCCCGGACCACCGGGCTGCGGGTGCTGACCACGCCGGATTCCGCCGTGCGCAAGCTGCGCCGGCTGTTGGCGGCGTAGGCTCGGGAGCGCGTGATGGACCTTGCTGAATTTCGCCGAAGCCTTGCCGATCCGGCGCCGCCGCCCGGCATCAGCCTGGCCTTGCAGGGGCTGTGGTGGGACCATCGCGGCGACTGGCAGCAGGCGCATCGCTGCGCGCAGGACCAGGACGATGCGATCGGCGCCGCCGTGCATGCCTATCTGCATCGCAAGGAAGGCGACCTGCCGAATGCCCGCTACTGGTACGCACGGGCCGGGCGTGCGGTTGCCGATGGCAGCCTCGAACAGGAATGGGATGCGCTGGCGGGGTTGCTCGCCGGGAAGGACTAGGCCGGCAGCACCACCGTCGCGCGGGCGCCGCCTCCCGGGCGGTTGGTCAGCATCACGTCGCCGCCATGCGCCCGCAGCACGTTGCGGGCGATCGGCAGGCCCAGGCCGACGCCGCCGGTTTCGCGGTTGCGGCTGCCCTCGACCCGGTGGAACGGCTGGAACACGCGGTCGAGTTCGTCGAGGGGAATGCCCGGGCCGTCATCGTCGACCACCAGCGTCACCACCCGGCTGCCTTGCGACCATTGCGGCGGTGCGAGGGTGACGCGGGCGCTGCCGCCGTAGTTGAGCGCGTTGCTGATGAGGTTGGTCAGCGCCCGCTTCAGCGCGATCGGGCGGACCAGCACCGCCAGGTGGTCGGGGCCGCTATAGCCCAGGCGTTCGCCGAGTTCGGGCCTGGCATCGGCGGCCTCGTCGAGAATGGTGCGCGCGAGTTCGGTGAGGTCGACGGCGGAAACCGGCTCATCGGCCGTCGCATCGCGCCCGAAGGCCAGGGTTGCCGCGATCATCGCCTCCATCTCGTCGAGGTCGGAGAGCAGCTTGTGGCGCAGGGAGTCGTCGTCGATGAACTCGGCGCGCAGCTTCATGCGGGTGATCGGGGTGCGCAGGTCGTGCCCGATCGCGGTCATCATGAAGGTGCGGTCCTGGACGAACTTGCGGATCCGCGCCGCCATGGTGTTGAAGGCCGCCGCCGCGGTGGCGACCTCGATCGGCCCGTTCTCCGGCAACGGCGGCGCGTTGACGTTGCGGCCGAGGGCTTCGGCGGCGGCGGCGAGGGTCGCCACGGGACGGGTGAGCCGGCGCACCGCCCACAGGATCAGCAGGGCGGCGGCGGCGGTCATGACCAGGAAGGCGATCAGGAAGTTCACCGAATGCCAGGGCCGCGGCGGCGGCATCGGGAGGGTCATGTTCAGCCAACGGCCATCCGCGAGGCGCATTCCCAGCACCAGCCGTCCGGCCGCCGGGCCGCCCAGGATCAGCATGTCCACCGGCCGGTCGGGCGGCGGCAGCGGCACCAGCTGCATGTCGGCGGCGAGCTGTCGCTGCAGGCTGGCGGGCGCCGGCGTCAGTTGGGCGTCGGGCGGCGTCGGGGCGAGGGCGATGGAGGAACCGTCCGCGAGATCGAGGTCGTGGACGGCGCCCTCGCGCTTTTCGGGGGGCGTCAGGGCGATGCTGCGGAACAGTCCCATGGCGCGGACGGCGATGTCGCGGGTCTGGGCGAGGTTCAGCAGATCGACCCGGTCGAGGGCGTGGATCGTCAGCCCGGCGATCTGCACGAAGGCCAGGGCGACCAGCAGCACCAGGGCGGTTCTGGCCGCAAGACTACGCGGCCAGAACCTTATCCGCATGGTCTCCAGGCGGGCATCATTGGCGTCGCACCTCGGCTGCCAGAACATAGCCGCCGCCGCGGACCGTCTTGATCAGCTGGGCGTTGCGGCCGTTGTCCTCCAGCTTACGCCGCAAGCGGCTGATGGCGACATCGATGGCGCGATCGAACGGACCGGCCTGGCGGCCGCGCAGCAGGTCCAGCAGCATGTCGCGGGTCAGCACGCGGTTGGCGCGATCCACGAGCGCCGCCAGCAGGTCGTATTCGCCACCGGTCAGCGGCACCTCGACGCCTTCCGGATTCAGCAGCCGGCGACGCATCGGATCGAGCGTCCAGTCGGCGAAGCGCAAGGCGCCGGCCATCGTGCCGGGCGCCGGAAAGCGAGCCGTGGGCTCACCCGCCGGCTCGCGGTGGCGCTCGTTCGCGTCGCCGGCCCGGCGCAGCACGGCGCGGATGCGGGCCAGCAGCTCGCGCGGGTTGAACGGCTTGGCGACATAGTCGTCGGCACCCAGTTCCAGCCCGGCGATGCGGTCGGTATCCTCGCCCATCGCGGTCAGCATCACGATCGGCACCTCGGACTGGCTGCGCAGCCACGTTGCGAATTCGATCCCGCCCTCCCCCGGCAGCATCAGGTCGAGCACTACCAGGTCGAAATGGCTGTCCTGCCAGACCCGCCGCGCCTCGGCCGCATCGCGCACCGCGGCGACGCGGAAACGCTCGCGCTCCAGGAACAGCGCCAGGAGATCGCGAATTTCGCGGTCATCGTCGACGACCAGGATCTGCGGGGCAATGGTGTGCGGCATCGGGGTGTTCTGCGTCAGTTGCATCGGCCGAGGATAGCCCAGTCGGCGGCGATTAGGCAGGACGTGTTTCATTCCGTTTCAATGTTTTGCCGAGCGGTTTGGTTTCATCATGATTGGACCCTGCTTGTTCATGATCGGGCTGGTGGGCGATAAACCGCCGATGGAGTTCCCGCACCCGCCCGGCCACGCCCGCGATGGCCTCGACCAACTCATCCGCCTTGACCCCGATCTCGCGGGCATCGAGCTGGCAGCCGGGCCCCTGCCCTGGCGGCAGCGGGCCGACGGGTTTCGTGGCCTGCTGCAGGCGATCGTCGGGCAGCAGATCAGCAACCAGGCGGCGGCGGCGATCTGGCGGCGCGTGGCGGCGCTGCCGGGTGCGCTGGAGCCGGCGGGGCTGCTGGCGCTGGACGACGACATCCTGCGGCAGGCCGGATTCTCGCGGCCGAAGGTGCTGCATGCCCGCTCCCTGGCGACCGCGTTCGTCGACGGCACGCTGGCCGCGGACCGGCTCGCGGCCATGGAAGACGCGGCCGCCGTTGCGGCGATCGCCTCGGTGCGCGGCATGGGGCCATGGTCGGCGGAGGTGTACCTGCTGTTCGCCTTGGGACGTCCGGATGTGTTCCCGGCTGGCGATATCGCGCTGGCGGGCGCCGCTGCCGATCTCAAGCGCCTGCCGAGCCGGCCCGGCCCGGTGGCGCTGCGTGCGCTGGCCGAGCAATGGCGCCCCTGGCGGGCGCTCGCGGCGCGGCTGCTGTGGCACCATTGGCGGCACATGACCGGCCGGCCGGCCTTCGACGACCTGCCGCCCGCGTAGGGCCATTTGTGCCTGCGCTCGAGTGAACGTCGCGCCGTTCACGCGTGGGCTGCAACCAAGTGTTCACAAATCGGCCGCATCATCACCGGATCATCATATGCGAGCCGGCCAATGCCTTCCGCCAGCAATCCCGCATGGTCCAAAGCGGGAGCCCAGACGGCGACCCTGCCCGCACCGGTGCAGGGCTACCTGCCCACCACCTTCCTCGAACGCGGGGTGGCGGTGCCGTTCACGACCCCGCAGCTGGCTGGCGCCCGCGCCCGACCCGGCACCCGCGAGCCGCTCGAGCTGATCGTGCCGAACCCCTCCGGTGGGGCCGGGGTCTATATCCTGCCCTGGCACGCGGTCGGCGCGCTGTGCCGTCCGACCATGCACGACACCAGGCTGAGCGCCGCCGTCGCCGGCCTGCGCGGCGTCACCCCGGCGGCAATCCGCGAGACCGCCCGCCAGGTCGCAGCCGAGGGCCTCGCCGGACGGGCCGCCGTGACCGCGGCCCGAAAGGCCCAGGAACTCGATGAAACCGCCTGCCTGATCAGCAATTTCGACCTGCTGCTGGAACTGGTGCGCCAGATCGAGCCGAAAGGCGCCAATCCGACGCCGCCCGAGGCGGACCGGCCGGAGATGCTGGAGCGGCGTGCCCGCCGGGTCATGATGCGGATCGCTCCGACTTTGGGGCAGCCGCCCGAATCAATCGCCACCAGCCTGGAACAGCTGGCGCGGCTGTTCGCCGGCATCGGGGTCGGCCGCAGCACGCGAACGGCGCGGGTTCCCGCCGCGATCGCGCTGCTGATGCATGTGCGCCAGGAGGCCGGCGAACATATCGGCACCGAACCGGACGACGACACCGGCGCCACCGCCCTGCTGCTGGAGGCGGCGGACCTGACCATCGTCTGCGCCCGCTCGACCCTCATCGATGCGCAGAGCCAGGTGACCGACATCGCGGCATTGCTGCGCCGGTGGTCGACGGAGGCCGAGGCGCTGGCCAGCGAACTGGCGCGGCCGGAATGGCTGCTGGACGGCTGGGCGCGGGTCTGTGCGCTGTGGCAACGGGCGGAGCCGGAGCAGCGCGGCGCGGCACTGCAGGAGATGTGCGCGCTGGTGCCCACGGTTCCCCGCGAGGCCGGCGACTGGATGTCCAAGCAGATCGACATTTCGCACGAGCTGAACCGCCACCGCCGGAAGGTGGTGCTGATGGAGGATTGGCGAACCGGGGTCTCGATCCTGGACCTGATCGCCAAGAACGAAGTCCTGCTCGCGCAGACCATCTGATCGGAGCCGCGATGGCCCTTCCCGCCCCAATTATTCCGCACGTCGTTCCGGCCGCCGTTCCAGTCGCCTGCCCGCCGCCGGCGTCGCATATACGCGGGCTGCAGCGCGACCTCGTGGAGGCCGGCGACATCAAGATCAGGCGGGTCGTCGCGATGGTCGACCAGCTTGCGGAGCGCGGCAACGCCGATGCGCTGATCGCGCCGCTGCGCGGGCGCCTCGCGCAGCTGCGGCCGTCGCGCCCCCTGCGCCTGGTCCGGCTGCTGTTCACCCCGCTGGACCCGCTGGTCTTGCCGGGGGCGAAATGGCGTCGCGGCACGCCGGGCATCCCGCGCAGCGTGCTGGCTTGCCTCGGCGACGTCGTGCTCGGCGGCCTGGGTCAGGAACGCGCCTTGCTGGAGGCACGCCTGGCGGGCGCCACGTCGGACCAGGCGGCAACCATCGCCGAAGCCGGAGGCAGCCTCTGGCCGCTTGCCGCGAACATTCTTTCGACCGCCCCGCCGCCGGCCGACTGGAGCGCCGCTACCGGCCTGCAGCCCACCGACTACCAGGCACTCAGCCGGGCAATCGCCGCATTGTTCGGCCAGGTCGCGGCAATGCACCGGATGATCGCCGCGGCCCGAAGCGGCACTCCCCCGTCGATACCGGAGTTGGAGGAGTTGATGGCGGCGCTGGTGCCGGCGGGCGCCGACGCGGTGGCGATGATGACCTGCCTGCTGATGGCGCGGCTGCCGCGCACCGACACGGTGGCATCCGTCTCCGACGACCTTGCGGTGCGCCACCCCGAACCGGCCTTCCGAACCGCGGCCGATCGGGCGGTGGACTTCATGCTGGACCGGATCGAGGCCAGCCTGAGGATCGAGACGGGCAACAAGGTGGAGCCAAGTCCCGGTGGCGGCCCGGACCTCGCCCGCGCCGCCGCCGAGATCGGCCAGACGGTGACGATGCTGGACGACCTCGACGACCGCGCGGCGCAGCGGCCGACCCGGCGGGCCCGGATCGAACAGCTGAAACGCCGGCTCGACGGCAATTGCCGGACCCAGTTCGCCGGCAGCCTGGAAGCCAGGCTGCTGCAACCCGCCACCGGCCTAGCCTGCGCCAGCGCCGTCGAGATCACCGCGCTGGAAGCTGCGGCACGCGACCTGCGGCGATTCGAGGGCCAGGCGCGCCGGCTCGGCGGCGGCGATCAATACGACCGGTCGCTGGCCCAGGCCGCCCGCAGCCTGCATCCGGCGGGACCCGAACCGCCGATGGTGCTGGTCGATCGGGCGCGGCTGGTGGAAATCCTGCAAGGCCCCGACGCGGCGTTCCTCCTGCTGGCCGAGGCATCGCCAGTCCCGGCGGTGCTGTTCGAAGCCTGAGCGTTCAAGGCGTGCGCCTCACGGTCATTCAAGGCGTGCGCCGCACGCCCCGCTAAGCGTGCGCCGCACGCCCTTAAGGCGTGCGCCGCACGAGGCTGGCCCAGGTCTGCTCGTCGGCGCGCGCGTCGTAGGCGATATCGGCGCGGCTGGCCCAGGCATTGACCAGATGGAACAGCGGAATGAAGGCAACATCGTCGGTCGCCATCCGCACCGCCTGTTCGAGCAGTGCGGTCCGCGCGCCGGGATCGAGCGTCGCCAGCGCCCGGTCGGTCAGCGCGTCGAGCGCCGGGTTGGCGTAGCCCGCAACGTTCGACACGCCGCGGCCGTTGGCCGGGTCCTCCCGACCGAGCACGTTCAGCAAGGCATAGCCGGCCTCGCCGGTGCCGTTGCTCCATCCCCACAGCCCCATCGCGAATTCATGCTTCACGCCGCGCGGCGCATAGACCGCGCCGGGCATGATGTTGACCTCGGTCTGCACGCCGATCCGGGTCCACATCTGGGCGATGGCCTGGGCGGTCGCGGCATCGTTCGGATAGCGGTCGTTCGGCGCATGCAGGACCAGGTGAAAGCCCTTGGGGAATCCTGCTTCCGCCAGCAGGGCGCGGGCCCGATCCGGATCGGCATCCGGCACCTTGATATCCGCGACATGGCCGATCGTGCCCGCCGGCATCCATTGCGCGGTCGGCGTCGCGCCGCCGTTCATCACCCGCTCGGCCAGGGCCTGGCGGCTGATGCCGATCGACAGCGCCTGCCGCACCCTGAGATCGCGCAACGGGTTGCGTGGCAGTGGCTGGCCGGATTGATCGGTCACATCGGGCGAGGGTCCGTCGCGGGTGTGGTCGGGGCCGAGGAAGATCAGCCGCAGCCCCTGCGCGGAGGAGACCCGGATCCGCTTGTCGGCACGCAGTTGCGGCAGGCTCTCCAGCGGCGGCACGTCGATGATGTCGACATCGCCGGCCAGCAGGGCCGCGACCCGGGCGCCGGCATTGGGGATGGCCGAGATGGCAACGTTGGCCCAGGGGCCGGCCGGCCGCCATGCCGCGTCGTTGCGCGCCAGCAACACCCGCTCGCCACGGACGAAACGAACGAACCGGTACGGGCCGGTGCCGATCGCGGCCTTGCCCGAGTTGTAGTCATCGCTGCTGGCGCCTTCGCCCGCATGGCGCGAGACGACCGCCACGATCGCCAGGTCGCCCGGCAAATTGGGCGCCGGCGCCCGGGTGTGCAGGTGCAGGGTGAGCGGACCCACGATGTCCACCTGGGTGATGGCGCGCAGCATGCCGGCGAAGCTGCTGGGGCTGTTCGGGACCGAAGGCGCCCGGGCGATGGTGAAGGCCACGTCGTCGGCGGTGAATGCCTGCCCGTCATGGAAGCTCACGCCCGGCCGCAGTTGGAACTCCCAGACAGTGTCCGACAGCGGCTTCCATGACTCCGCCAGGCCGGGTGCCAGATGCGAATCCGCCGTCCGCAGCACCAGCGGATCGAAGATCTGCAGGGCCAGCGAGATATTGGCCGCGAGATTGTAGAAATGCGGATCGACCGAGGTCGCGAGCGCTGCCATGCCGATCCGCAGATCGTCGTTATGCGGATCGGCGGCGCGCGCCGGGCGCAGCGTGGCCGCGAGCAGCAGGCACAATCCGCCGCGCACGGCTATCCGGCCCAAACTTCCGCCAAGCCGGTTCATCGCACCCATCGCCAGCCCTCGCCCACCGATTGCAAAAAGCTTCGCATGCGTGAACGACGCCGCACAGCAAAATGCCCGGCCCCTGGAGGGGCCGGGCATTCGGCAGGCACGTTGAAACTCGCTATCCAGCCAGCGCGAGCAGAACTCGATACCCGGTTAGCGCGAGTAGAACTTGATACCCGGTTAGCGCGAGTAGAACTCGACGACCAGGTTCGGCTCCATCTGCACGGGATAGGGCACGTCGGACAGCTTCGGGGCGCGCGCGAAGCGGCCCTTCATGGCGCGGTGATCGACTTCCAGATATTCGGGAACTTCGCGCTCGCTGCTCTGCGAGGCGTCCAGCACCATGGCGAGCTGCTTGGATTTCTCCTTCACCTCGATGATGTCGTTGTCCTTCACGAGATAGCTGGAGATGTTCACCCGCTTGCCGTTGACCATGACATGGCCGTGGTTGATGAACTGGCGCGAGGCGAACGGGGTAATGGCGAACTTCATGCGGTAGATCACCGCGTCGAGCCGGCGCTCCAGCAGCTCGATCAGGTTCTCCGAGGTGTCGCCCTTGCGGCGGACCGCCTCATCGTAATACTTGCGGAACTGCTTCTCGCCGATGTTGCCGTAGTAGCCCTTGAGCTTCTGCTTGGCCATCAGCTGCACGCCGAAATCGGTCGGCTTCTGCTTGCGGCGCTGGCCGTGCTGGCCGGGGCCGTATTCGCGCTTGCTGATCGGGGATTTCGGCCGCCCCCAGAGATTCACGCCCAGGCGGCGATTGATCTTGTACTTGCTTTCGGCGCGCTTGGTCATGCGCGTGCACCTTCTTCTTGTGCCACGACCCTTTGGATCTGCGGCTGTTGCACCGGTAGTCTCTTTTTCCCGGGGATTATCCACAGGGCAAAGAGCGGGCGCGGACCCCGAGGGCCCGTCCACGTTCCCAGCAATGGCCGGCGTATAGGCCGGGGTGGGACCGGCTGTCAAACCTCCTTGCCTTGTCAAACGCCCGCCGGCGATTTACGCAAAGCCGCATGGTCACCCGCGGCGACATCATCCTGCTCGGCCTCAGCGCCGGCGTTTCCGGCGGCTTGATCGGCGGGCTGATGCTGGGGCTCGGGATGAACCTGATCGTCGCCGGAGCGAATGTCGGCTGGCTGCTGCTGCTTCCGGCCGCTCCGGCGAGCGGCGTGGTGGGCTGGATCATGGCCCGGCGACTTGCGCGACAACTTGGCGAAAGATAGCCGGCACCCCGGTCCTGAACGCGTCGAAACGTTGCGCCGTCGCGGCGAGCCAGCCATAATTCCCCCATGCGTGCGGTGCCGTCTCGAGCCCGGCCTCGCCGCATCAAATCAGGGAGTGTTCACCGTGTCCGTTCCAGGTTCCGCGCTGCGCGCTGTTTTCTGCGTCTTGGCCCTCGCCTCCGCGACCATGCTGCCCGCCCCGGCCCGGGCCGACCTGCCGCCGAAGGGGCTGCCGGAACTGATCCCGACGCTGCTGCCGCACCTCGTCAACATCACCTTCTACCGGCTGGAGAAGCAGCCCACCGGTGAACTGGTCCCGGTCGGCAAGGGTGTCGGCTCCGGCTACGTGGTCGACGCCCGGGGCATCATCGCCACCAACCGGCACGTCACCGACGAAGGCAACGAGTATTTCGTGGTGTTCTCCGACAACCTGCAGCTGAAGGCGGAACTGATCTACCGCTCACCGGACATCGACATGGCGCTGCTGCGGGTGTCGCCGCTGAAGCCGCTGGTGCCGGTGAAGTTCGGCAACAGCGACCTGATGCGCCAGGGCGACCAGGTGGTGGCGCTCGGCAACCCGCTGGGTCTCGCCGGCACGGTCACCACCGGCATCATCAGCGCGCGCGACCGCAACATCAAGGAAACCCCGCTCGACGCCTTCATGCAGATCGACGCCTCGATCAACCCCGGCAACTCCGGCGGGCCGCTGTTCAACATGAAGGGCGAGTTCATCGGCATGAACACGGCGTTCTTCTCGGTCCCGGGCGTCGAGGCCAGCGGCTCGATCGGGCTGAACTTCGCCATCCCCGCCAACGACGTGAAGTTCGTCCTCGACAGCCTGCGCGCGCATGGCCGAGTGCAGCGCGGCTTCCTGGGCGCCACGCTGGACGATGTCAGCGGCGGCCTGGCCAACGCCTTCGGCCTGCCCGCCACCGAAGGTGCCATCGTCGCCGCGGTGCCCACGGGCACGCCTGCCGCGGACGCGCATATGCATGGCGGGCGACATTCTGTTGAAGATGAACGGCCATCCGATCCGCAACCTGCGCGACGCCAACCGCTTCATCGCCGCCTCGCCGGTCAACCAGCCCTATCCGGTGGTGGTGCTGCGCGGAGGCAAGCAGGTTACGCTGACGGTCAAACTGACCGATGCATCGAAGGAGACCGTCTCCGTCAACATGAACCCGCCGGTCGTGGAGGCCATCACCGACAAGCAGTTGGGCATCCAGGGCGAGGCCCTGAGCGACGCGCTGCGCACGAAGTTCAAGCTGAAGCCGGAAACCACCGGAGTGGTGCTGACGGTGGTCGATCCCAACGGCCTGGCCAGCCTGCTCGGCTTCGCGGTCGGCGACGTGGTGATCCGGATGCAGGACACCATGATCCACAGCGTCGACGACATGCGAAAGGTGGCCGGCGAGGCCCGTGCCCAGAAGCGTCAGTTCGTTGCCGTGCTGAAGGCGAATACCCAGGGGCTGCACTGGGTCGGCGTGCCGATTTCTCAATAGGCCCTGCCCAGCCCGGCCCTCGCCATCCGGTTGAGGAGCTGCGGAGGTTTTGACATAGTTCCCGGCGCATAAGCCGGGAACATGCACATGGCCTACGAGCTTTTCTATTGGGACGGCCTGCAGGGCCGCGGCGAATTCGTCAGGCTGGCGCTGGAGGAGGCGCAAGCCGAGTACGTCGATGTCGCGCGCGACCCACGGGGCACCGCGGCGATGATGGCGATTCTCGGCAGCAAGACCGAACCGCTCATTCCTTTTGCGCCGCCGTTCCTCCGGGACGGCGACCTGATCGTCTCGCAGGTCGCCAACATCCTGTTCTACCTGGGGCCGAAGCTCGGCCTGGCGCCGCGCGACGAGAAACTGCGTTTCTTCGCCAACGGATTGCAGATGACCATCGCGGACTGCGTGGCCGAGGTGCACGACACCCACCATCCGCTAGCGACCGGCCAGTACTACGAGGACCAGAAGGCGGCGGCGAAAAAGCGTGCGGCCGATTTCATCGCCAGCCGGATGCCGAAATACCTGGGGTATTTCGAACGAGTGCTGCAGCAGAACCCGGCCGGCGCCATGCAGGCCGTGGGCAGCGAGCTGAGCTATGTCGACCTGTCGCTGTTCCAGCTGGTCGACGGGCTGTACTACGCCTTCCCACGCGCCACGCGCCGCCTGCCCCGCCAATTTCCGGCGCTGTCCGCGTTGCACGACGCGGTGCAGGCACGGCCCAACATCGCCCGCTACATCGAATCCGACCGGCGGCTGGAGTTCAACGAGTCCGGGATCTTTCGCTGCTATCCCGAACTCGACCGGCCCGAACTCGACCGAGACGCCGGATAGGCTACTGCGCCACCGCCCCGGACCACGGCGACTGCGCATCGCTGATGCCGGACCGGTTGCCGTCCGGCGACTGGATGATGACGTTGGGGTTGGCGAAGTTGCCCGGCATGAAGCTGTGCTCGACCACCGCGGTCGGGCCGTCCTTGGCCAGCGCTTCCAGGATCCCGGGGGACAGCCGGCGGTCGGCGGTGACGTCGTCGGGGTTGGAGACGTCGATCCGCGGGTAGCTGGCGGCCTGCTCCAGGCCCATGCCGAAATCCGAGACGTACGACATCAGCTGGAACACCGAGGCCATGATCTTGCGGCCGCCGGAGGCGCCGGCGGCCAGCACGGGGCGATCGTTATGTTTCATAATGATCGGGCACATGTTGGTCAGCGGCCGCTTTCCGGGTGCGATCGAATTCGCCTGGCCCGGCCGCGGGTCGAACCACATGACGCCGTTGTTCACCAGCACGCCGGTCTTCGGCAGCACCACGTTGCTGCCCATGGTGGACAGCAGCGTGGTGGTCATCGCCACCATGGTGCCCTCCGCGTCGCAGACGGTCAGGTGGGTGGTGCAGGTCTCGGCGGCCTTCGGCTCGACTTCGCCCATGCCGGCCAGGCGTTCGGCATAGGCAGACTTCAGCGAGCGGGCCAGCGCGACATACCATGCGGCATCCGGCTCCCGCCCGATCGGCACGTCGCGCATCTCCTCCAGCACCCGTGCGAGCGTCGGGCCGGCGGTGAGGCCGGTGGCCAGTTGCAGGGTGTGGCCGTTGCGCCAGGCGACTTCGGTCGACGGCACGATGCGGGCCTGGCATTGCCGCAGATCGTCGCGATCGAGCACGCCGCCCATGTCCGCGACATCGGATGCGATCGCCTGGGCGATATCGCCCTCGTAATAGGCGCGCAGGCCCTCGCGCTGCAGCGTCTCCAGCGTGTCTGGCAGGTTGCCGAGGCGGAAGAAGCCGGGGGTGCCGGAGGATGGCGGCACTGGCGGCAAGCCGTCGCGCAGGTAGACACGGGCCGATTCCGGGTATTTCCGCAGCAGCGGCGCGCACAAGGCGATCTTCAGCGTGGTGTAGTAGTCCTGCGGCAGCCCGCGCTTGGCGATCGCGATCGCCGGCGCCATCACCTCGGCCAGCGGTAGCTTGCCCCAGGTGGCGTGCAGCTTGTGGTAGCCGGCAACCGAGCTCGGGATCGCGAAGGACAGCGGACCGTGCATGTTGGCGTCGTTCTCGACCTCGGGCCAGGCGAACATGTCCTCGGTCATCCGCCCGGTCAGCTTGAAGTTGGACGGGCTGAGCCGGCGCGGCGCCACCGGGCCGAAATCGACCACCTCGGCGGATTTCTGGCCGGCGCGGTGCACCACGGCGAAGCCGATGCCGCCGATGCCGGAATTCCATGGCTCCAGCGTGGTCAGCGCCATGGCGGTCGCCACCGCGGCGTCGATGGCGTTGCCGCCGGCCTCCAGCACCGCCACCCCGGCCTGCGCCGCGCCGCGCGCCTGCGACACCACGATGCCGCGCTTGCCGGACACCGACGGCTTGGTCAGCAGCCAGTTCTGGGTGACATGCGGCGGCGGTACGTAGTTCATCGCGATCCCTCCAATACGGCAGCCCAAGATAACGCCGGGAGTTTCGGACCGGATCAGGCAACTGGCAAGCCGGCGAAACGCTCGATCCGGTAGCGCGGGTCGACCGCCTCCCCGTGCAGCAGCGCATCCGCGGTGATGCGGCCGGCGACCGGGCCCAGAGTGTATCCGTTGGCGGTGATGGCGTTGAAGAAGCCCGGCAGCCCCGGCACCTCGCCCAGCAGCGGCGCCCGGTCGATGGCGGTGTTGATGCCGGTCCAGCTGCGGATGATCGACAGGCCGCGCAATGCCGGCAGCACCTTCGCCGCCACCCACAGGTTGCCCTGGATGTTCTGCCGCAGGTTGCGCGTGCGTCCGTCGGCCGCGTCGTAGCTGCCGAACCAGCCGCCGCCGATCAGCAGCCCGCCGCTGTCCTGCTGCTTCAACGACAGATGCCGCCCGGCGCAGGCCACCAGATGCTCGACCAGCCGCGGCGCCGGCTCGGTGACGATCACCTGCTGCACGGTACCGGTGATCGGCAGCTGCAGCCCGACCATGGCGGCAATCCGCCCGCCCCACGGCCCGGCGCAATTCACCACCCGCCCGGCCCGGATTTTCCCGCGCGTCGTCTGCACCGTCCAGGCGCTGCCATCCCGGGAGATGCCGGCCGACCTCGGCCCCCTTCAGCAGCCGCGTGCCGTGCGCCTGCGCCATACGGCTGCAGCGCCATGGTCCCACGCAGCGGATCGATCCGCCCCTCCGCCGGGCAGAACACCGCGCCGGCCATGGTCGGCGACAGATGCGGCGCCCGGTCGCGCAGCTCGTTGGCGCCGATCAGATGCGTCTCGATGCCGTAGCGCCGCTCCAGCTCGACCTTGCCGCGCAGGAACGCCAGCATGTTCTCGTCCTCCGCCAGCACCAGCCCGCCTTGGGTCGAGATGCCGAGGCTCTCGCCCGCCTCGGCGGCGATCTCCTTCCACAGCCCGACGCTGCGCAGCCCCAGCGGCAGGGTATGCGCGGCCGGACCGCCATCCTCCGGGGTGCCGGGGACGCCGTAGTCGTAGGGGATCAGCTGCACGTGCAGGCTGCCGGCATTGGCGGTGCTGGCGGCGAGGCCGGCCTCGTCGCGGTCCACCAGCATCACGTCGGCGCCCGATTTGCGCCAGGTAATAGGCGGTGGACAGCCCGACCGCGCCGCCGCCGATCACCAGGATGTCGCAGGCGCGATCGGCCTCGGCGGAGGCCTTGATCGGCGCCCGTCGGTGCGGCGGGGTCGGTGCCACCAGCAGCGGCGCCTCGAACTCCGGCGCCTCGAACATCAGCGCCGCCGCCGGCACCGGCTTCACCGGCACCCGCGGCGCCGCGAAGGCTTCGGCATCAGGTGCCTGCGGACACAGCCGCGCCACGCTGGCGGCGCAGAACCGGCCCTGGCAGCGGCCCATGCCGGCCCGGGTGGCCTTCTTCAGCGCCGGCAGCGACACCAGCCCACCGGCGATCTCGGCCCGCAGCCGCCCGGCGGTGACCTCCTCGCAGCGACATACGATCGTGTCGTCGGCGACCGGCTCCGGCGGCGGCGGCGTGAAGACCTTCCACAGCGCGTCCTGGAACCGTCTCGCCCGGGCCAGCCCGGCGCGCAACCCAGGCTCATCCGGCGCGGCCAGGCCGAGCCCCCGCGCCACCGCCAGCCCGGCCAACCTGCCACGCGCCAGCGCCACCCTGGACCCGCCCAGCGACGCCCCGTCGCCAACCGCGAAAACCCCCTCGACATCGGTGCACCCATCCGCGTCGGCGATGGTCGCGAGATGCCCCAATCCCGCATCCTCGTAGCGATGCGCCGCATCCAGCGCACGGGCGAGCCCCGTCTCCGGCTGAAACCCCAGATTCATCGCAACGACCTCGACGCCGAAGCTCCGCTCGCCCGAGGGCGTGGCGATGCGCACCGTCTCCGCCCGCCCCTCCCCCTCGATGCACGTCACCCGGCTGCCCCACAGCACCTTCACGCCGCCACGCCGCAACCGGCCGAGATAGCCCAGCCCTTGCCAGGCCAGCCCGGGATCATTGCGCAGCATCGACGCCGCATGCGCGACCGCCGCAAGCCCGGGAAACGGCGCCGCCTCGACCACCGCCGCCACCTGCACGCCACCCTCAAGCAGTTCGCACGCAAGCTGCAGGTTGAGCGGCCCGTTGCCGGCGATCAGAACCCGTTGCGCCGGCGCCACGCGCTGCGCCCGCGCCAGCGTCTGCAACGCGCCGGTGGTCATCACCCCCGGCAGCGTCCACCCCGGCAACGGCATCGGCCGCTCATGCGCGCCGGCGGCGATCACCAGCCGGCGCGGCCGAAACGTGACCGCCGCGCCCCGCACCACCGCGGTCACCTCGCCGGCGCCGAACGCCCCCCACACGGTGGCGCCGGTCAGCATTTCCACCCCGGCCGCCACGGCACGCCCGGCAAGCGCCGCACCTTCGGCGAATTGCGCGTCGGGCCGCAGGTTCTCGTGGCTCGGCGCCAGCTGCTTGTGAAACTGCCCACCCGGCGTGTCGCGCTCGTCCAGCACCACCACCGAAGCCCCCGCCTCGGCCGCGGCGATCGCCGCCGACAATCCGGCCGGACCGGCGCCGACGACCAGCAGGTCACACGCCTGCTCTGTCGCATCGTCGCCATCCGGCACCGGCGCCAACGGCGCCAGCACGTCCGACGCGGCGCTGCCGACCTGCATGCCGTCGGCAACTTTCTCCATGCAGGCGCGGCGACCGATCCGGCCATCGACCGTCACCACGCAGTCGAAACAGGCGCCCATGCCGCAATACAAGCCGCGCGGCGACCCGCCCGGCGTCGTGCGGAACGCGACGATACCGGCCGCCGACAATGCCGCCGCGATGGTCTCGCCCTCCAGCGCCGCGATCGGCTTGCCGTCGAAGCGAATGGAAATCTCGCGCCCGGCGGGACGGATCGTGCGGTGGCTCAGGCGCATGCGGCATCCTTGCGGTGGGAGTCGAAATCGGATGTGCTGGCGACTCAGAAGCAAAAGGCGGCAATCGGCAATGGCAGAGTACGACCTGGTGGTCCGCGGCGGCACGGTGGTCACCGCGACCGACACCTTCCGCGCCGATGTCGGCATCCGCGACGGCCGCATCGCCGCGGTGGCAAGCCACCTGGACGGGCGCGCAGCGGATCGACGCCGACGGCCTGCTGGTGCTGCCCGGCGGCGTCGACACGCATTGCCATATCGAACAGCTGCAGGCCGGCGGCGGCGCCGACGAGGAAAGCTTCGTCACCGGCAGCACCGCCTGCCTCGCCGGCGGCACGACGTCGGTCATCACCTTCTCGACCCAGTTCAAGGGCCACGGCATCCTTCGAGCCGCTGGCCGAATATCGCCGCCGCGCCGCGCATGCGATGGTCGATTACAGCTTCCACCAGATCATCACCGACGCCACCGACGAGGTGGTCTGGAAGCGAGATCCCGGAAGTCGTCGCCAGCGGCGTTCGCAGCCTGAAGGTGTTCCTCACCTACGACCCGCTGCAGCTCGACGACCGCGGCTTCCTGCGCGTGCTGGCGGCGGCGCGGCGCACCGGCGCGCTGGTGACGGTGCATTGCGAGAACTACGAGGCGATCAACTGGCGCACCGAGGCGCTGCTGCCGGACGGCCAGACCGCGCCGAAATACCACGCCTGGTCGCGGCCCGCGATGATCGAGCGCGAGGCCACCCACCGCGCCATCGCGCTCGCCGAACTGGTCGACCAGCCGATCCAGGTCTTTCATGTCTCCTGCAGCGAAGTCGCCGAGGAGATCGCCCGCGCCCAGGCGCCGCGGCCTGAAGGTGTGGGGCGAGACCTGCCCGCAATATTTCGTCCTCACCGCCGCCGACATGGACCGGCCGGGCTTCGAGGGCGCCAAGTTCATGTGCAGCCCGTCGCCGCGCGACCGCCGCGCGACCACGACGGCGCTGTGGGACGACGTCCGCCGCGGCACGCTCGGACATCGTGTCGCTCCGACCACAGCGGCTGGAGCTACGACGGCACCGCGCGGCAAGCGGGTGAACGGCGACGACGCCAATTTCCGCGACATCCCGAACGGCATCCCCGGCCTCGCGGCCCGCCTGCCGATCATGTTCAGCGAAGGCGTGGCGAAAGGCCGGATCGACCGTCAATCAGTTCGTGCGCGCTGACCGCGACCAACCCGGCCAAGCTGTTCGGCCTGTATCCGCAGAAGGGCAGCATCGCCCCGGGCTTCGACGCCGACCTGGTGCTGTGGGACCCGACCAAGCGCAGGACCCTCACCAACGCCGCTGATGCAGCACGTCATCGACTACACGCCGTACGAGGGCATGGAGGTCACCGGCTGGCCGGTCGCCACGATCCGCCGCGGCGAGGTGGTGATGCGCGACGGCAAGGTGCAGGCGGAACCAGGCAGCGGCCGGTTCCTCGCCGCGCGAGCCCTACGACATGATCGCGCCCGCGCGGCGTGCTGCCGGACGGCTTCGACGCGTCGCAGTTCGCTTGACCGCGCTGCTGACGGTTCGCGGACTCACTCGCAGCTATTACGGCGTGCAGGCGCTGGCCGGGCTCGATCTCGAGATCGAGCCCGGCACCATCACCGCGCTGATCGGGCCGAACGGCGCCGGCAAGACGACGGCGTTCCAGTGCATCTCCGGCGTGGTGCCCCCCGATGGCGGCAGCGTGGTGTTCGACGGCCGGGACATCACCGGCTGGCGGCCGGACCGCATCACCCGCGCCGGGCTGACCCGAACCTTCCAGATTGCACGCGGCATCTCGCGATTATCGGTGCTGGACAACCTCGCCCTTTACGCCGCGCACCAGCCGGGCGAGCGGCTGCTGACGGCGCTGTTCGGCGGCGGCGGCGCGGCCGAGGAAGCGGCCCGCGCCCGCGCCGTCGATGTCGCGCGGCGCCTCAACCTGCTGCGGGTGGCCAACAACCCGGCCGGCGCGCTGTCTGGCGGGCAGAAGAAGCTGCTGGAGATCGGCCGGGCGCTGATGGCCAGTCCACGGCTGATCCTGCTCGATGAGCCGATTGCCGGCGTGAACCCCACTCTGGCCGAGGAAATCGCCGAGCGGCTGCGCGAACTGCGTGACGAGGGCTTCACCTTTGTCGTCATCGAACACCACATGGACCTGATCGCGCGGCTCTGCGACCCGGTGATCGTCATGGCCGAAGGCCGGCGGCTGACCGGCGGAAGCTTCGCCGAGGTGGCAGCAGACCCGGCGGTGCAGGAGGCCTATATGGGCCGCCGGAAATGGGCGTGACCGCCGCCACCCTGCTCGCCGCCGATGGCATCGTGTGCGGCTACGGCGCCGCCGACGAAATTCTCAAAGGTGCCGCCCTGCACGTGGGCGCCGGCGAACTGGTGGCGATCATCGGTCCCAACGGCGCCGGCAAGTCGACACTGCTGAAAGCCGTCGCCGGCCTGCTGCGACTCAAATCCGGCAGTGTGCTGCTGGAAGGTGCGGAGATCGGCGGATTGCCGTCGCGCGAACGCGCCCGCCGCGGCATCGCCTTCGTGCCGCAGGAAGCCAACATCTTCCCGACCATGAGCGTGCGGGAAAACCTGGAGATGGGCGGCTTCCTGGAACCCGCGGAGGCGCCTGTTCGGATCGCCGCGCTGTTCGACCGCTTCCCCCTGCTGGCCGAAAAGCGTCGCGCCGCCGCCCGCACCCTGTCCGGCGGCCAGCGCCAGATCCTGGCCATGGCGATGGCGCTGATGGTGCATCCGCGGCTGTTGCTGCTGGACGAACCCTCCGCCGGCCTATCGCCGAAAGCCGCCGAGGCGCTGTTCGACAGCATCGCCGCGATCCACGCCGAGGGCATAGCGATCGCCATGGTCGAGCAGAATGCGCACGAGGCGCTGGCCATCGCCGACCGCGGCGTGGTGCTGGTGGATGGCCGCACCGCGCGGGTAGGGCCGGCGAAGGCGATGGCGGCCGATCCGGAAATCCGCAGGATGTTCCTGGGCGGTTAGCTGTTCGAGCTTCTTACGAAGCCGACCGCGCCGTCACCACATGCGCCTGCATCCGCGCCTCCACCGGGCCGGCGCCGAACCGGGCGGCGATCGCCGCGGCGACCGCGTCCGTGGCCCGATCCAGCCCCGCCGGATCTCGGCTGGCGATCTCCGCGCTGAGCGGCGTCCCCCGGACCAGGCCGATCGCCGCATCACGCGCCGATGCCGTCCGGCAGGGCAACTCCACCGTCTCGATCTCGATATCTGCGAAGCCGGCCTGCTCCAGGTCGGCGCGGATGGCGTCCACATCGTGGTAGCCGGAAGGCAGGCGCCGAAGGAATGAGGGCGGGTCGAGCGGAAACAAAGCCGCCACCGTGGCGTCGGCAATCAGGTTGAGATCGATCGTCTCGATCCTGTTCCAGATAGAGAGCAGGTATTTTCCGCCCGGGCGCAGGACCCTCAGGACCTCGCGATAGGCCCCGACCTTGTCGGGAAAGAACATTGCGCCGAATGCGGTGACCACGGCATTGAAGGACGCGTCCGGAAACGGCAACGCCTGCGCATCCGCCTGTTGCCAGCGCACATTGTCTCCCCCGGGCAATGCCCTGCCGTGATCAAGCATCGCCTGGTTGAGATCGGTCGCGGTGAGCGCCACGGTTGCCGGCAGGGCACGCCGCAACGCCCGGGTGACGATGCCGGTGCCGCAGGCGGTTTCAAGCACGTTGCCCGATTTCGTTCCGGCGAACTTGCGGGCCAGGACCTCGGCATAAGGCTCGAAAAACGCCGGTCCCATGTAGCGGGTATAAAGTTCCGGAACCGATCCGAAGAAGGCAAGGTCGGTATTCGTCATGCGGCGGCGGCCTCCATGTCCGATCGGCGGAACGGCCGAAGTTTGCCGGACCGCCCATTACTCGCGCAATCGCATTGCAAGGTCCTGGCCCTCGCCCGATGCGGGCGTCGAAAAGCTGCATAAAAAAGCGACATTACTTAACGTTACATGAAGATTGCCGCTCTTAACCAGTATCGACTGCGTTCCGGAACGTTCCGTCACGAACCAGACATAGCGACGGTCGCAACGAGAGGCCAGCGAAACAGGAGAGTGTTCGATGTCGACATGGACAGGCGCGGGTGACGGCAGCAGCTGGAGCGACCCCAACAACTGGTCGCCCATCGGCGTCCCGCCCTCGTACCTGGCGGTCGATATCGCGCAGTCCGGCGGGTTGCCGGTCGGCGTCGTCGTCGCCGCCGGCCAGTCCCAGTCGGGCAATCCGCTCACCCTAGGCGCCGCCGGCACCTCGGAGGCGGTGACGCTCACCAACAACGGCACCTTCTCCAACTATGCCGGCGTGACGCTTTATGCCGGCACCACATTCGCCAATGCCGGCGCACTCACGCTCAACGGCGAGGACGTGTTCGGCACCCAGACCAACACCGGCACCGAGCAGGTCAACGGCAACGTCACCATCGAGAATACCGGCGTGCTGGACAGCAAGGCCGGCGGATCGCTCGGCGTGTCCGGTATTCTCACCGTCATCGGCAGCCTGCATGTCGAAGGCGCGCTCACTTCGTCGACCGGCCTCGCCGGCGGCGGCCAGGTGCTGGTGGATGGCGGCACCCTCACCGGCGGCAACGGAACCCCGCTCAGCATCACCGGCACCTCGCTGAGCTTCATGATCTCCCTGGGCGGCACGCTGAGCGTCGCCCCGCCGACCGCCGCCGACAGCTTCGCGTTCGGCCCCACCGCCCCGGGCCACGCAA
The DNA here is from genome assembly GCA_963819305.1 of uncultured Alphaproteobacteria bacterium. GTDB lineage: Bacteria > Pseudomonadota > Alphaproteobacteria > Acetobacterales > Acetobacteraceae > CAVTKE01. The sequence goes on along the minus strand of CAWFVP010000006.1, from coordinate 661,775 downwards.
GCATGCTGGTGCTGCCGAGCTGGAGCGGCACGGTGGCTTCCGCCATCAGCGGCTTCGACATCGGCGACGTGATTTCGACCGGCGCTGCCGGTGCCGTGAGCATCACCGCGAACGGCGGCGGCTACAGCGTCAGCATCGGCTCCCTGACCATCGCCAATCTCAACCTCGCGGGCGGCCTGACCGGCGCCGACATCCGGGTGAACGGCGGCAACATCAGCGTCGCCTGCTACTGCCGGGGCACCCGCATCGCTACCCCGGGCGGTGAAATACCGGTCGAGGCGCTGCGTATCGGCGACATCGTGCGCACCCACGCGGGCCAGGACCGGCCAGTAAAATGGATCGGCCGGCGCGCCTATGCCGCAGGCTTCGCGGCGCTGCACCAGAACGTGCTGCCGATCCGGATCTGTCGCAACGCATTGGCTGACGGCGTTCCCGGCCGCGACCTGCTGGTTTCGCCGGAGCACGCGCTGCTGGTGGACGGCGTGCTGGTTCCGGCCCGGCATCTGGTGAACGGCGTCAGCATCCTGCCGGCCGATGGACGCGCTGACGTGCAGTATTTCCACATCGAGCTGGACGCCCACGACATCATCCTGGCGGAGGGGCAACCGGCCGAGACCTTCGTCGATTGCGACAGCCGGGCGATGTTCGACAACGCCGACGAATACGTCTCGCTGTATCCATACGATGCGCTGCAGCAATGGAAATTCTGCGCCAGGCGGATCGAGGACGGCGAGCAGCTCGCCGATATCCGCTACCGCATCAACCTGCGTGCCGGCCTGGTTGTCGGCGACTGGCGCAGGGACCAAGCGCCGGGACCGCTGACCGGCAACCTGGAGGTGGTGAGCGGCAACCTGATTGCCGGTTGGGTGCAGGACGTCTCCGCACCGGAACGCCCGGTGCGGCTGGAAATCCTCGACAACGGCCATGTCATCGCGCGCGTGCTTGCAAACGCCTATCGCCGCGATCTCGAAGAAGCAGGCCTCGGCAGCGGCCGACATGCGTTCAGCCATGAGCCGCTGCTGCTCACCGGCGCCGGTGCGATGCACGTGATCACGGTCCGCAGGGCATCCGACCAGGCGGCGGTGCCCGGGTCGCCAGGCATCATCTCCTCAGAGGCCGTCCGCGCGCATGCCGAAGCGCGCTGGAAGTCCTGGGAAGCCTCCGCCACGCAGCCGTTCAGTAACCCGGATAATAGCCATAGGGCCGATAGCGCGGCGCATAGGTGTAGTAGCGCATCGGTGCCGGCATGACGGCATAGGCGGGAGGCCAGGCGGGAGGCGGCGCGGGCAGGATTTCGGGCGGCGTCGCGACCGGCACGGCAATGCGCGCGACCGGATGCGCTGGCGCCCGCGGCGCGGCCTTCGCGGGCGAGGTCCATTGCCTGGCGACGGCCGGGTGGGGATGCCGCGGCACCGGCGGACGGGCGGCAGTACGCAAACCCGGCAGCGGTGTCGCGGCCTGCGAAGCAAGTGCCGGCGACGGCGCGACGGGCAACGGTGCGACCTGCAACGGCGCGATCGGCAAGGGCGCCACCGGTGCGGGCGGCAGGATTTCAGTCGGGATCTGCATCTCCGCCACCTTCACCGCGGGACCGGCCGCGGTCTGGCGGGCCTCGAACTGCGCCAACCCAGGCACCACGACCAACGCCGCGGCGCCGGTGGCGACGCCGGCGCCGAGACACCAGATCATGAAGTTCTGCAGGGTGAAGTCTTGCAGCGCCATGTCGCTCTCCTTTGCGCAGCAGTTCACGGCGACAGTAAAGCGACGAACCCGGAGTTGGGAAGCAATTTGCCGAGGCCGGACGCGGGCGGCCGGCACCGGAGGATTAACCGCGCCCACGTTTCCCCTGGCCGGCGCAATCTGTATCATCGCGTTCAGATGCCGTTCCGGATCAACTGGGAGCCCCGCCGATGACCCTTCGCACCACCCGACGCACGGCCATGCTCGGCGGCCTCGCCATGCCGTTGCTCGGGCGCATCGCCGCCGCTCAGACAGGGGCCCAGTCCGGTCCGATCCGCCTCGGCACGCTGACCCCGCAGACCGGCGCCGGCGGCTCCTACGGGCCGCCAATGATCAAGACGCTGCAGGCGGTCGTCGCCGAAATCAACGCCGCCGGCGGCGTGCTCGGGCGGCCGATCGAACTGGTCAACGAGGACGACGAGACCAACCCCGACGCCGGCGTCCGCGCCGCCCGCAAGCTGATCGACGTGGACCGCGTGAGTGCGGTCATCGGCACCTGGGCCAGCGCCGTCACCACCGCCGTGGCACCGCTGTGCTGGGAGAACAAGGTAATGCTGTTCACCGTCTCCGGCGCCGACAGCATCACCAAGCTGCCGCATCTGGGCTACATCATCCGCACCCAGCCCAACACCTATCTGCAGATGACGCGACTGGCGCAGTTCATGGCCGACCAGGGCGCGAAGAAGGTTTTCTTCCTCGTCGGCCCAGACGCCGTTCGCGGTCGACTGCTACAACCGCGCCACCGAGGTGCTGAAGTCGCGCGGAGCGCAGACCGTCGGCCAGGTGATCTACGACCCGGCCAAGACCAGCTTCCGCAGCGAGATCGACCAGGCGCTGAAAGCCAAACCGGATGGGCTGATGCTCAACAGCTACACGCCCGACCTCACCATCCTGATGCGCGAGCTCTACCGCGCGGGATACGAGGGCAAGAAATTCGCGCTGTCCTACGCCGCCAACCCGAAGCTGCTGGAAAGCCTGCCGCCGGAAGTCAGCGAAGGCATCATCGGCATGGCGCCGTCGCCCGACATCGAGCAGCCCGGCCTATCGCCCGGATCAAGGCGATCATCGGCCCCGACCCCGATCCCTATTCCTGCCAGGTGCTACGACCATCTCTCATTGGCCGCGCTGGCGATCGCCAAGGCGGGCACCGCCAGCGGAGTCGCGATCCATGACAGCGTCCGCGCCGTCGGCAACCCGGCGGGTATCAAGGTGACCAGCGCGGTAGAGGGCCTGAAGCTGCTGGCGGCGGGCAAGGAGGTGAACTTACGAGGGCGCGTCCGGCCCCTGCAAGTTCACCCCGGCCGGCGACATCGAGAACTGCAAGTTCCGTTTCGAGATCGCGGACAAAGGCAAATACCGGCTGCTGAACGTCTCCTGACGTTGCTCATCGACCTGCTGCAACTGCTGGTCAACGGGCTGCTGGCCGGCGCGCTGCTGGCGGTCCCGGCGATCGGCTTCACCGCCATCTACGCGGTGCTGCGGTTCCCCAACTTCGCCGTCGCCAGCCACGCCACGATCGGCGCCTATGCGGGCTTCGTCGCCAATGTCTGGTTCGGCCTGCCCGCCGGCGTCGCCTTGCTGGCGGCGTTCCTGGTGGCGGGATTGTCCGGCGTGGCGACGGACGAAATCGTGCTCCGCCGGCTGCGCCCGGCGGGGCCGCTGACCGTCGCCATCGCATCGGTTGCACTGACCATCGTGCTGGAGAATTTCCTCCGCTTCGGCTTCGGCAACGACCTGCGCGGCTACGACCTGCCGGTGCTGCGGGACTGGCGCATCGGCGGCCTGCGGATCGGCCCGCAGCAGGTGGAAAACGCCGCCGCCGCGTCGCTGGCGATGGCCGCCCTGTTCCTGTTCCTGGCCTTCACCCGCACCGGCAAGATGATGCGCGCCGTCGCCGACAACCCGACGCTGGCCGGGCTGAAGGGCATCGACGCCGATCGCGTGGCCCGGCTCGCAAGCTTCGTCGGCATGGGCCTTGCGGGGTTCGGCGGCATGCTGATCGGGCTCGATACGTCGATCGACCCGCTGACCGGATTCCGGGTGATGCTCAGCGTGTTCGCCGCCGCCGTGGTCGGCGGCCTCGGCAGCATTCCGGGCGCCGTGGTGGGCGCGTTGCTGATCGGCGTCGGCGAGGAGTTCTCGCTGATCGTGCTCGATCCGTCCTATCGCACCGCGGTCGGGTTCGTCGCCATCCTGGTGGTGCTGTCGTTCCGGCCCCGCGGTCTGCTCGGCGAGCGCGCCTACTGATGGAAAACTATCTGCTCGCGATGTCGGTGTTCGCTGGGTTCTACGCGTTGATGGCGCTGGGGCTGAACGTGATCTTCGGCCTCGCGGGCATGGTCAATCTCGGCCTGGTCGGCTTCTTCGCCATCGGCGCCTACGCCTCGGCGCTGCTGACCGTGAAGCTGCACGTGCCGATGCTGGCCGGTTGGGCCGCCGCATTGCTGCTGTCGGCGGCGGCCGGCGCCATCGTCGCGGTGATCACGGCCCGGCTGAAGGGCGACTACCTGGCGATCGTCACGCTGGGGTTCGCCGAGGTGATCCGGCTGATCGCATCGAACGAGATCTGGCTGACCAACGGCACCGACGGCATCTCCGCCATCCCCGGCCCCGGACGCGGCGTGCTGGCGCCCCTGCAGTTCAACCTGCTGTTCGCGGCCATCGTCTGGGGCAGCGTCGTCGTCGTGGCGCTGGCCCTCGGGCAACTCTCGCGCAGCCCGTTCGGACGGGTGTTGCGCGCGATCCGCGAGGACGAGATGATCGCCGCCGTCGCCGGCAAGCGGGTGCTGGCGTTCAAGGTGCAGGCCTTCGCGGTGGGCGCCGGCATCCTTGGCTTCGCCGGCGCGCTGTACGGGCACTACAACGCCTATATCGCGCCGGACGGATTTCAGCCGCTGATCACCATTTATGTCGTGCTGGCACTGACCATCGGCGGCACCGGCAACATGCGTGGCGCCATCCTGGGTGCCGTGATCGTGGTGGCGCTGACCGAGGGCACGCGCTTCCTTGGCGGCGTGCTGCCGGGATTGCGGCCGGTGCAGGTGGCAGCCTTGCGCGAGGCGGTGATTGGCACCGCGCTCATTCTCACCTTGTATGTGCGTCCCCAGGGGATCCTGCCCGAACGGATCCGCACGCGGCCGATGGAGGCACCATGACCCGACCCGACCCGATGCCACATCTGGCCGCCGTGACCGCGGCGCACCGCGACACGGATCAGCCCGGCGCCACATTTCGCGCCGTCGATGCGGGGCTCGCGGCAACCACCGGGCACATCCTGTTCACCATCCTGATCCACCATCCCACACTGCGGCAAAGCGAGCGGTTCTATTCCAACCTGCCCGACGCCTATCCCGTCGGCGGCCGCAAGCCGGTGACGGATTCGGCATGGATGCAGCGGGTGATCGGCGCCGGGGAGCCCTATATCGGCCGCACCCGCGACGACATCAAAGAGGCGTTTTTCGACTATGAGCTAATATGGTCGCTCGGTTGCGAAAGCGTGCTGAACCTGCCGGTGCGCTGGCGCGGCCAGACCATCGGCACGCTGAATCTGCTGCATCGGGCCGGCTGGTACAAGGACGAAGACGTCGCCGTCACCAGGCTGTTCGCCCAGCTCGCCTTGCCGGCAATGCTGCTGATCAGCCGAAGCTAGGGAGACAAGGATATGGCATTCCTCGGAAACGCCGTGCGCGAGTATCGCCTGGGGCTGATGCGGGCGCTGATGGACCGCGAAGGGCTGGACGCGCTGGCGCTGACCGGCGCCGACTTCTTCCAGTTCGCCACCAACTTCAATACCGATGTGCAGACCTGGGAACGCCCGATCGTCTGCGTGGTGCCGCGCAACGGGGAGCCGTTCGCGATCCTCAACGAGCTTTCGACCAACCATTGGCGCTATGCCGCCGAAGACCAGCGGCTGTGGGTTTCGGATGCGAGCTTCTATGCCGAGCATCCTCGCGTCGGCACCCGTGCGCCGCTGGTGAGCCAATGGCCGGAAATGGTCGCCGCGAAGCTGAAGGCGGCGGGACTTGCCACCGCGCGGATCGGCGCCGACGGCGGCGGTCCCTTGGCCAAGGCGGTGGCGTTGCTGCCGAAGGCGAAGCTGGAAATCCTGGTCGCCGAAACCCGTGCGCTGCGCTGGGTGAAGCATCCCGAGGAAATCGCGCTGATGCGCGAAATCGCGGCGCTGTCGGATTGGGTGCAGGACCGCTACCGCGAGAACATCCGTCCCGGCCGCCAGGTGCAGGAACTCGACATGGCGATGGCGGCGTTGATGGCGGAGGAAGGTGGGCGGAGATTCGCCGGCCAGCATCTGGAAATCATGCGCTGCTGGACCTTGTCGGGACCCGCATCGGCGGCGCCGCATGGCGACGGTCGGCAGGCCGGGGCAAAAATCGAAACCGGCCACGGCATGGTCAACATCGTCATCCCGCGGGTGAACGGGCTGGTGGTGGAGAACGAGCGAACCTGGTTCTGCGGCAAGCCAACGCCGCAACAGGCGAAGCTGTTCGAGACCAGCACCGCGGCGAACGAGGCCGCGGCCGCCGCCGCTGTCACCGGCGCACCGGTGTCGGCGATCGACGAAGCGGCGCAAGCGGTAATCGAGAAGGCCGGGTTTGGCGCGCATATCCTGCACCGGACCGGCCACGGCATCGGCGTGATCGGCCATGAGTTCCCCGAAGACATGGCGTTCAACACGCGGCCGCTGCTGGAGCGCGAGGTCTATTCCGCCGAACCGGGGCTTTACGTCTTCGGCCTCGGCGGCTTTCGCCACGACGACACCGTGGTGGTGGGCGCCAGGCCGGAGGTGCTGACCAAGGCGCCGAAGGACCTCAAAAGCCAGACGGTCCTGTAGGCGGGTCTTTCGGGAAGTCCGGCTGGTTCTGCGGATGGGCGCGGCGGAACGCGTCCAGTCCAACGCAGCGCGCGTCTATCTCGTGTAGCAGCGGATAGGATTGCAGTTCGCAATCGAAGCGACGGGCGTTGCGCATCTGCGGCACCAGATGCAGGTCCGCCCAACCCGGCGCGTCACCAAAGCAGAACGGCCATTGCCGCGGGCGGTCGCGCAGCGTGGTTTCCAGCGCGGTGAAGCCAACTGCGACCCAGTGATGATACCAAGTGCGACGCTGTGCGGCATCGAGCGAGAACGCGTCCGCCAGATAGCGATGTACTCGGTTGTTGTTCAGCGGGTGCAGGTCGGCGGTGATCGCCTGTGCGAACGCCCGTGCCTGGGCACGCAGGATCGGCTCAGCCGGCAGCAGCGCCGGCGTCGGATGCTGTTCTTCGAGGTATTCGAGAATGGCGGCGGATTGGGCGATCACCTGACCACCGATTTCCAGCGCCGGCATCAACCCCTGCGGGTTGATCTGGAGGTACGCCGCCCCCAATGCCGGCACGGAAACATACTCATAGGCGAGGCCCTTCAGGTTCAGCGCAATCCGAACCCGCTCGCCGGCCGAATTGCGGTGATAACTGTAGAGCCGCAATGCCTACTCCTTCGGCGCGACCTTCGCCGGGGTGCGCGACACCGAACGAATATCCGGACGCGGGCGGCCGGATGCGAGGCCGATTTCGCGGTCCTGCGCCTCGATCACCGTCTTGGCCGGCTCGTCGCCGTCAAGGCCGGTCAGCGCGGTCGCCGGGACGCGGCGGTTGGAACTGCGGGTGCCATCGACATACATCACGTCGAAAGCGACGAAGCTGGTTTCGATCTTGCGCCTAGGGGGTGCCATCGGGTGTCTCCTCCGGTTGCTCGGATGAAACGGGCGCAGTGGTTGAGCCTGGATTCTCCCGCTCGGCCTTGCGGCGTGCGGTCTCTTCTTCCTGCTCGCGCTGCTTGGCTTCTTTCTTCGCCTGCTTGGCGCGGTTCCGCTCTGCCCGCTGCTGGTTGTAATTGACCTTGAAAGCCATGTGATCCTTCCGTCCCGCGGACTGGGCCGCGTGTCTTTCTAAGGCAGTTGCCCGGCTAAGGCCGTCGTCTGGCTTGCCTAACCGCGCCGCAACTGGCTCTCGCGCACCACGCGCTCGTGGTTGTCGCGAATGTTCTTCACACGATACTGGTGTTCGAGCGTTTCGCTCGGCAGCAACCGCGCGATGGTGTAGGTGCCGCGCGGGACATTGCCGTCAAATCGTCCGGGCGAGAACTCGACCCGCTCGCCGACGGCGAATTTATGAGGTGCCATGTGTACTCCTTGGCGCCGAACAGGCGCCGCTGCCACGAAAGGCGACAGCGGCGCTGCGAATTCAGCCGGCCTTGAGATTGACCGCCGAGGTCTTACCCTGCTGGCCCTTCTCAAGGTCGAAGCTGACCTTCTGACCTTCCTTCAACGTCATGCCGGCGCGCTCGACCGCCGAGATGTGCACGAACACGTCCTTGCTGCCGTCGTCGGGCTGGATGAAGCCAAAGCCTTTGGTGGTGTTGAACCACTTCACGGTACCGATAGTCATTTTGCGTTACTCCGCAATGCCGGCGACCCGCAATGCGCGGGCCGTAATGTTTTTCGAGTGGGGGGAACCGGAATGCGAAAGCACCGCAAGCTTCTGCGGTCAGCCCAGGCCGAAAACTGCCGAGAGGCTAATATGGCCCTTATCGCGACAAAAAGTAAGATGCCAGGGGGCGTTGCCTCCAATGCCTCCTCTAGCCGCTGATTTTAAAGGAAAATAGACTCATGGACCTCGCTCTTGCAGGCCGCGTCGCCCTGGTTACCGGCGGCAGCCGTGGGATTGGACTCGCCACCGCCCGGTGCTTCGCGGCTGAGGGCTGCCACCTCGTCATCTCCGCCCGCAATGCCGAGGAGCTTGCCGCCGCCGCCGCCGAGCTGCGCCGGACCGCGCCTTCGGTGACGCCGGTGGTGGCGGACGCGACCTCGCCGGAGCAGGCCCAGGCGCTGGTGGAAGCGGCGGTCGCGGCGCATGGCGGGATCGACGTGCTGGTGAACAATGTCGGCGGCGGCGGTGGCGGGCGCCGGATCATGACCAGCACCGACGAGGAATGGCGCTCGACGTTGGAGATAAACCTGCTGCAGACGGTGCGGATGATGCGCCTGGCCGCCCCCCACATGGCCGGCCGGCAGGGCGCCGTGGTGAACATCGCCTCGATCTCCGGCTGGGCGCCGCGGCTGGCCAGCAGCGGTCAGTATGGCGCGGCCAAGGCGGCGCTGATCTTCAACACCGAGCTTTGGGCGCTGGACCTGGGGGAGCAGGGAATCCGGGTGAACACCGTCTCGCCAGGTTCGATCATCACCGAGGGCAATGGTTGGGACCGCTACCGCATCGCCGAGCCCGCGGGATATGCCGACTACGTGGCCAACGGCTTCCCGATGGGACGCCTCGGCACCGTCGAGGAGGTCGCCGACGTGATCGTGTTCCTGGCCTCGAAGCGGGCCAACTGGATCAACGGCCGCAACATCCCGGTGGACGGGTTGGAGCAGCCCTACCCGGCCCCGGGTCGCCACCCCTTCTGACGGATGGGGACAGGCCGACCCCGCCGTCAGGTCCCCAACCGCTTTTCCATATCCAACGCGTGTGGCTGGAATCCGAGGCTGGCATAGAGGGACTGTGCGGGGTCGTTGCCCACCAACACCCCTATCATCAACCGGCGCATGCCCCTTGCCAGCGCCAGGCGCTCCGCTTCCGCCATGAGCGCCTTGCCCACCCCGACGCCACGGACATGTTCGCGAACGAAGAGTTCGGAGACATAGGCGTATGGCCGCAAGTCCTCCCGCACGAAGACTGCATCCTGCTCGAATACCAGAAACAGGTGCCCTACGACGTGCCCATCGATTTCGGCGACCAGCGCTGATCCACCCGTTTCCTCGACGCGCCGCAAGCCGGCGGCAAGGCTCTCTCGGGCGCCTTCCAGGTCGGTGCGGCGATTGCCTATGAGGGGCTCCTCATAGAGGTTCAAGCCCATGAACTGTTCGACGAGCGCCTCGTGGTCGTCCGGGACGCTGGGGCGGATCACCGGCTGCATCCGCTATCGCCGATAGCGCCGCTGCAGCAGGGCGCTGCCGGTCACCGTCAGCGTCAGCGTCACCGCCAGGAGGATGAATGCGAGCGCCGCGCCGAACGGCCAGTTGGTGGTGCGGACGAACTGGTCGTACACCGCCGGCGCCATCATCTTGAACTGTGCCCCGCCCAGCAGCACCGGCGTCGCGTAGGCGTTCATGCACAGGATGAAGACCAACGCGGAGCCGGCGGCGACCCCCGGCAGCGTCAGCGGAAAAACCACCCGGCGGAACACCGTGAACGGCCGCGCGCCCATGTTGGAGGCAGCCTCCTCCAGGCTGCGCGGAATGCCCTCGATGACGCTCGACAGCGTCAGGATCATGTAGGGAAGGACCACCGTGACGATGCCGGCGATGACCGCTCCAGGGGTGTACATCAGTTGCACCGGCCCTGGGAAAAGCCCGGTGGCGCGCAGGCCGGCATTCACCACGCCGGTGTTGCCCAGCAGCGTCATCCATCCGGCGGCGCGCACCACGTTGCCGACCATCAGCGGAAACACCGTGATCAGGGTCAGCCACGATTTCCAGCGCCCCTGCATCCGCGCCAGCGCGTAGCCGGCGGGAAAGCCTGCGGCGAGCGCAATCACGGTGGAGATGAAAGCGACCCGCAACGTCGTGCCCATGACGTCCAGATAGTAGGAATCGGTCACCGCATTGACGTAGTTGGCGCCGGTGAACGCCTCGATCATCAGGTCGGTCGGGCTGTAGAGATTGAGCGAATAGCGGAACAGCAAGACCATCGGCGCCACCATCATGACGCACACCAGCAGCCCAGCCGGAAGGATCAGCGCCGGCACTTACGCAGCCTTGAACTGGCGATTCCAGAAGTCGAAGATCTCGGTGGCATGCGCCGCGACGTATTCGTAGTCGGGCAGGCGGAAGCGGGCCTGCTGCTCCGGGGTGAACCCGATCTCGGCCATCAGCGCGTCCGGCAGCTTCGCGTTGGTGACGGTCGGCACATAGCCCATCTTCTCGGCAAAGCCCGCCTGCGCGCGCGGGTCGAGCAGCGCATTCAGATAGGCGTAGGCGCTGGCCTTGTTCTGCGCGTTCTTCGGAATGGCGCCCTGGTACAGGATCGGGGTCGCGCCCTCGGCAGGCTCGGCGTGGCGCAGGTTGATGCCGGCGCGGCGCCATTGATAGCCGCGCGCCAGCCACATCACGGTCAGCCAGACCTCCTCGCCCTTCAGCGCCACGGCCAGGGTTTCATTGCTGGGATAAACCTTGGCGCCGAGCGCCTTCAGCTCCATCAGCGATTTTCGCGCCGGCCCGTAATCGCTCATCGAGCCGCCGCCGACCAGCGCCGCGGTCGCGGTGATCTGGGCGAACAGCAGGTCGGAAAACCCGACCCGGCCGCGATATTTCGGATCCCACAGGTCGGCGTAGGATTTCGGCGGCGTCGTCACCTTGTCGGGGTTGTAGAGGATGACCTGCGCCGAATAGATCTGCGGGATGCCGTAGGGCTTGGCGAGGCTGGGCACGATGTTCGGGGCGTTCGGAATCTTCGCGAGATCGAGTTGATCGAGCAGGCCGAAGCGGTACACCTCGAACATGTCGACGTCGGACAGCAGCGCCACATCCAGGGTGCCGCGCCTGGCGCCGCGCTCGGCGATCAGCTTGGCCTTGCGCGGCGAGGCATCGGCGGTCTGGTGCAGCACCTCCAGGCCGGTCGGCGTGACGATGGGATCGTCGACGTTCTTCGCCAGCAGGTCGCCGTAATCGCCGCCCCAGGTGCCGACGACCACCTGCTCGGCGGCCGAGGCACGGCCGGCGAGCAGGGTGGCGCCGGCGGCGCCGACCAGCGTGCGGCGGCCGATTGTGCGGCGGGCGATCATGCGGCCTTGAACTCCCGGTTCCAGAAATCGAGCAACTGCGAGCTGTTCTTCGCCATGTAGTCGAAGTCCGGGTAGTTCAGCTTGGCCTGCTGCTCGGCGGTGAAGCCGATCCGCTGCATCAGGTCGGGCGCCACCTGCGCGTTGTCGATGGTCGGCGCGTAGGACATGTTCTTGGCGAAACCGACCTGGGCGCGCGGGTCGAGCATCGCGTTGAGGTAGGCGAGACCATTCGCCTTGTTCTGCGCATTCTTCGGCACCGCGGCGCCCGAGACATAGGCGATCGCACCTTCGGACGGGATGACGGGTAAGATGTTGATGCCGGAGTTGCGCCAGAACACGCCGCGCGCCAGCCACATCGGGCCAAGCCACACCTCGTCGCTTTTCATCGCGGCGGCGAAGGTCTCGTTGGACGGGTAGATCTTCGGCTCCAGTTTCTTCAGGTCCATCAGCGCCTTCTTGCCGGCGGTGAAGTCGCTCATGCTGCCGCCATGCGCGAGGCTGGCGAGGGCGATGACGTACAGATACTGGATGTCGATCAGGCCGACGCGGCCCTTGTATTTCGGGTCCCAGATATCGGCGAACGCCTTCGGCGGCGTGCTGACGAGATTGGGATTGTACAGCATCACCTTGCCGGAGATGATCTGCGGAATCGAATAGGGCGTGCGGTAGGCGGTCGGCACGTGCACCAGGTTCGGCACGTTCTCCGCGGTGATCGGCTCCCACACGTTCAGCAGCGACATGGTGTAGAGGTCGATGTCGGACAGGCAGGCGACATCCATGGTGCCGCGGCGGCTGGTGCGCTCGGCGGTGATTTTCGTCTTGCGCGGGTCCTGCGGCGCCACGTCCTGCAGCACCTCGATGCCCATCGGCGCGATCAGCGGCTTGTCGATGTTGTCAGTCAGCAATTGCGCATAGTCGCCGCCCCAGGTGCCGACGACGACCTGGCCCGCGGCCTGTGCCGGATGCGGCCCGGCGATTGCGGATGCGGTGAGCGCGCCGGCCCCCGCGAGCAGCGTCCGTCGTCCCAGTTTCGGCATCATCATGGTCCCCCATCGGTTTCAGTCGGCAGCAGGCGTCCGGCATTGGCCGCCCAGTCCAGTCCCACCACGTCGCCGGCGGCCAGGCGGCGCAGCGGATCATGCTCGTCGGGCGTCGGCCGTGTCACCAGAATCAGGCCGGCGTCGGTTTCCACATGCCAGTCGGTCATCCCGCCGAGATAGGTCACCATGCCGATGCGGCCGGGCAGCACGCCGCCGGCCGGCAGGATGTTCACCCGTTCCGGCCGCACCACGAGCGCGCAGTCACCGGCGGGCGCCTCGGCGCCGCATGGCAGCGCCAGCGGGCCGACGCGGAACACGCCCGGCGATCCGGGATGCCCGGTGAAGACATTGCAGCGGCCGAGGAAGCCGGCGACGAACAGGTTGTCCGGACGCTCGTACAGGTCCTGCGGCGTGCCGGTCTGGCGCACCCGGCCGCGATCCATCACCACCAGGCGGTCCGACATGGTCAGCGCCTCCTCCTGGTCGTGGGTGACGAACAGCGTCGTCAGGCCCAGGCGCTGCTGCAAGGCGCGGATTTCCACTCGCACCTCGGCGCGCAGCCGGGCGTCGAGATTGGACAGCGGCTCGTCCAGCAGGAACACGCTCGGGTTGACCACCAGAGCGCGGGCCAGCGCGACGCGCTGCTGCTGGCCGCCCGACAGCTGCGCGGGCCGCCGGTCCTCCAGTCCTTCCAGCCGCACCAGCCGCAACGCCTCGATCACCCGGCGCCGCCGGTCGCCGGCGGGAACGCTGCGCATCTCCAGCCCGAAGCCGACATTCTCCGCCACCGTCATATGCGGGAACAGCGCATAGCCCTGGAACACCATGCGCGGTGTCGCGGCCGTAGGGCGGCGCGCGGGTGACGTCGGCGCCGCCGATCAGAACGCGCCCTGCGGTCGGGGCGACGAAGCCCGCGACCATCCGCAAGGTGGTGGTCTTGCCGCAGCCGGAGGGGCCGAGCAGCGCCACCAGTTCGCCCTGGGCGACCGCGAGATCGAACCGGTCCACCGCGACGGTGGCGCCATAGGTGCGCCGCAGCCCCTGCAGCTCCAGCCCGCTCAGGACACGACCCTCGACAGGTTCACGAAGCGGTCGGTGACCAGCATCAGCGCGCCGATCAGCACGATCTGCACCGTCGCCACCGCGGCCAAGGTCGGGTCGACGCGGAATTCGAGGTAGTTGAGCATCTCAACCGGCAGGGTCGAGCGCCCGGGCCCGGTCAGCAGCAGCGTCAGTTCCAGATTCTCGAAGCTCTGGATGAAGCTGAACAGCGCGCCGGCGACCACGCCGGCGCGCATCATCGGCAGGGTGACGCGGCGGAAGACCGTCCAGGGCCGGGCGCCGAGATTGGCCGCGGCCTCTTCGGCGGCGGGATGCAGGCCCTGCAGGCTGGCAGCGACCAGGCGCACGGTCCAGGGGATGGTCAGCAGCACGTGCGCCGCAATCAGGCCTGGCAGGGTCGCGACGATCTGGAAATCGATGGCGTTGTCGATCTGCACGAAGAACACGTAAAGGCCGGTGCCGAGCACCACCCCCGGCACCGCCAGCGGTCCGAGCAGCAGCGCCCCGATCGCGGTCTTGCCGCGAAAGCGGCCACGCACCAGCGCATAGGCGGCGGCGGTGCCGAAGGTCACGCCGATCGATGCGGCGATCAGCGCGATCTCCAGCGAGTTGACGAAGCCGCGGCTGAATTGCCGCTTGTCCCAGGCGTTGACGTACCAGCGCAGGGTGTAGCCCTCGGGCGGGAAGGAGACGACTTCCTGGTCGAAGAAGCTCAGCCACATCACCGCCAGCATCGGCAGCAGGATCACGGCGAACACCATGCCGACCCCGCCCCGCCAGATGATTGCACGCCATGCTGCCATGCGGCATCGTGATGGCTGGAGCGTCCGGATACAAGCCGGGCAATCCGCCACGACCGCCACGCCGGAACCCGCCGCGGACGCAGGCGGGGCAACTCGCCGGCGCGGCGTTCGTTGTAGGAATAGCAAGGCGCTCCCGGACGTCGTACGACGCGCCGCAGTTCCATGTGCCGCAACGCCAGGAGTTTGCCCGATGAATATCCGCCGTTTCACCCTTCCCCTTGCCGCCGTTTCGCTGGTGGCCGGCCTTGCCGCGGCGCAGGCGCAGACCGCGCCGCCGATGCGAATCCGTGGCACCATCTCCGCGGTCGACGGCAACGTCCTGAGTGTCACGTCTCGCGACGGGACGCCGCTTAAGATCACCCTGGCCGACCCGGTCAGCGTTTCGGTGCCGAAAAAGCTGGATATCTCGGCGATCACCGCCAACAGCTATATCGGCACCGCCGCGACGCCCGCCGCCGACGGCACGCTGGTGGCGCAGGAAGTGGTGGTGTTTCCGGAGGCGGCGCGTGGCTCCGGCGAGGGGCATTTCCCCTGGGACCTGTCGCCCGGCAGCACCATGACCAACGCCAATGTCGCCGCCATGGTGGAGAGCACCGATGGCCGTGAGGTCAACCTCGCCTACAAGGGCGGCACCACCAAGGTGAAGGTGCCGGCGGGCGTGCCGATCGTGACCTTCGTGCCGGGCGAGCGCACCGACCTGAAGGCCGGCGCCAAGGTGTTCCTGTCCGCCACCAAGGCCGCCGATGGCAGCCTGGGTTCAGCCCGCGTCACCGTCGAGAAGGACGGCATCGCGCCGCCGATGTAGCCGCCTTCCCCCCTCGCCCGCTTCCGCATAACTTGGCGGCGCGCAGGGGGAAAACGTGCATGATCGGCGTCGATTGGGGCACCAGCAGCTTTCGCGCCTACCGGCTGCGACCCGACGGCGCGCTGATCGACTGGTCGCGGCGCCGCGCGGCATCATGCATGTCGAAGGCCAGCGCTTCGCGGAGGCCTTGCGCGCGCAGATCGGCCCGTGGCTCGCGGCCGGGCGAAGACCGCGTGCTGCTGTCGCGGCATGGTCGGCAGCCGCCAGGGCTGGCTCGAGGCGCCATACCTCCCCTGCCCGGCCGGTCCGGCGGAGATCGCCGCGGCACTGGTGGACGGTCGCCGTTCGACGGCGCCGCCGTGCGGCTGGTGCCGGGCCTGTCGGACAGCGACGACGCCGGCATCGCCCGAGGTCATGCGGGGCGAGGAGACGCAGATCGTCGGCGTGCTGGACGCAGATCGGCGAGGGCATGGCCTGCCTGCCCGGCAGCCACTCGAAATGGGCCCGCATCGCCGGTGGCAGGATCGCCGCATTTCGCACCTATCTCAGTGGCGAAGCATTCGCCGCCTTGCGCGGACGGCACGATCCTCGGCCGGATGATGCAGGACGGCCCCACCAATATCGCCGCCTTCGACCGCGGCCTGGCCCGGGCCGACGACCCCGGCCATCTGCTGCATCATCTGTTCGGGGTGCGAACGCTCGGGTTGTTCCGGCGGCTGAGCGAGGCGGACAGCGCCTCCTACCTGTCCGGCCTGCTGATCGGTCACGAGGTGCGCGCCGCCAAGCCGCGCGACCAGACCGTGCACCTGATCGGCGCCGCGCCGCTCTGCGCGCTATACGCCCGCGCCATATCGGCCCATGGCGGCACCCCGGTGCTCGCAGGAAGCCGACGCCGCCATGCGCGGCCTGGCGGCAATCGGGACGGAGCGTGCAATGGACCTGAGTGCCTGGCTGAAGCGCTGCCCGCTGGTCGCGATCCTGCGCGGGGTGAAGCCCGAGGAATGCGAGGCGATCGGCGAGGCGCTGGCGAAGGCCGGGATCGTCGATCGTCGAGGTGCCGCTGAACTCGCCCGACCCGATCGCCAGCATCCGCCGCCTGGCCGCGCGGTTCGGCGACCAGTTGCTGATCGGCGCCGGTACGGTGATGACGCCGGCGCAGGTGAACGAGATCGCCGATGCCGGCGGCCGGCTGATCGTGACGCCGCACGCGGCGACCGATGTGGTCCGCGCCGCAAAGGCGCGCGGCATGCTCGCCTGCCCCGGGTGCTTCACGCCGACCGAGGCGTTCGCGCTGCTGGAAGCCGGCGCCGACGCGCTGAAGCTGTTCCCATCCGAAGCAGCGTCGCCCGCCGTGCTGCGGGCGCTGCGGGCGGTGCTGCCCGTGGGCACGGCGATACTGCCGGTTGGCGGCATCGACGCCGGCAACCTGCGGATCTGGCGCGAGGCCGGCGCCGCCGGGATCGGCATCGGGTCGGCCATCTACAAGCCGGGCGACACCGCCGCCGACGTCGCCGCGAAGGCGGCCCGGCTGGTGGGAGCACTGAAGGCCCCACCAGCCGCCGCCTCACCCGCCCAGGCGGTCGAGGATTTCTATGAATCGGGCATGGCGGTCCGCCGCCAGGTGCTGGGCGAGGCGCATGTCGCGCGCGCGACCGCCGGCATCACCGATTTCGATCGCGCCTTCCAGGAATTCATCACCCGGACCGCCTGGGGTGGGGTCTGGACTCGGCCGGGTCTGGATCGGCGCACCCGCAGCCTGCTGACGATGGCCCTGATGGCGGCGCTCGGCCACCACGAGGAACTGAAGCTGCATGTCCGCGCGAGCCGCAACACCGGCGCGACTCCCGAGGAACTGGCGGAGGTGCTGATCCAGGTCGCCGCCTATGCCGGCATTCCCGCGGGGAATTCGGCGGTTCGCATCGCGAAGGAAACCCTGAAGGAGATGGGATCATGACCGAAGACATGCCGTTCCGTCCGCCCGCACCCGGCAGCCAGCCGGACAACGACAGCCCGGCCTATGGCAGCACCGCGCGGCGCCATCCCATCCGCAAGCCGCTGCGGGTGCCGCAGACGGTGACCGAAATGACCGGGCCGCGCTTCCTGCCGTCGCAGTTTCCGGCGATCACCGATATCTCCACGGTGGACGGCCACGCGGCGATGGGCGAGCGCATCATCGTGCGTGGCCGCATCACCGACGAGGACGGCCGTCCGGTGTCGGCCACCATGGTGGAGATCTGGCAGGCCAACGCCTCCGGCCGCTACCACCATCCGGGCGACCAGCACGACGCGCCGCTCGATGCGCATTTCAAAGGCCAAGGCCGCGTCTTCACCGATGCCGACGGGTGGTATCAGTTCGTCTCGATCAAGCCCGGCTCCTACCCGTGGCGCAACCATCACAACGCCTGGCGGCCGAACCACATCCATTTCTCGTTCTTCGGACCCGGCTACGCAACGCGGCTGATCACCCAGATGTATTTCCCGGGCGACCCGCTGCTGGCCCTGGACCCGATCTTCCACACCGTGCCGGACGAGGCCGCGCGCAACCGGCTGGTGTCGAAATTCGACCTGGAGATCACCAAGCCGGAATGGGCGCTCGGCTACCGCTTCGACGTGGTGCTGCGCGGCCGCGGCGCCACCCCGATGGAGTCCTGAGCATGGCCATCGCCACCGCCGCCCAGACCATCGGACCGTATTGGCATCTGCTGGATGATCCGGTGCTCGCCGACCTCACCCGTTTCGGCGCGGCGGGCGAGAAGATGCAGTTGACCGGCCGCATCACCGACGGCGACGCCGCCCTGGTGACCGATGCCTGCGTCGAAATCTGGCAGGCCAGCCCCGAGGCATCCGAGACCTTCCCCGCCTGGGGTCGTTGCGCCACCGACCGGGAGGGGAAATTCCGCTTCACCACGCTGAAGCCGGGTCCGGTTCCAGGGCGCGGCAACACCCAGCAGGCGCCGCATTTCGCCATCACCATCCTGGCCCGCGGCATCCTGACCCGGCTGTGCACCCGCGCCTATTTCGCCGGCGAGAAGCTGAACGACACCGACCCGCTGCTCGGCGCCATCGAAGATCCGGCGCAGCGCGCAACCCTGATCGCGCAGCCGGCGGGGGCCGGAATCTGGAACCTGGATATCCGGCTGCAGGGCGACGGCGAGACCGTATTCATAGACATCTGATGCCGGTCAATCCTTCCGACAGTGCAGCCCTGGGCACGCTTTACGGCTCGGACGCCATGCGGGCGGTGTTCGACGACACCGCCTGGTTCCAGCGCATGCTCGATGTCGAGGCCGCACTTGCGCGGGTGCAGGCCCGTCTCGGCATCATTCCGGCCGAGGCCGGCGCCGCCATCACCGCCGCCGCCCGTGCCGAGAACCTCGATCGCGCCGAGCTTGCGGCCTCGGTCCGCAATGTCGGTTATCCGGTGGTCGGCGTGGTCAAGGGCCTGTCGCGCGCGGCGGGCGACGCCGGCGGCTGGACGCACTGGGGCGCCACTACCCAGGACATCATGGACAGCGCCACGTCGTTGCAAGCTCGCGACGGCTTTTCGCTGATCCGCGCCGACCTGCTGGCGCTGATCGCGGCCCTCGCGGGACAGGCCGAGCGGCACCGCGATCTGGTGATGGCCGGGCGCACGCATCTGCAACATGCCCTGCCGGTCACGCTCGGATTGAAATGCGCGATCTGGCTGCAGCCGATGATCACGCATGTCGCACGTCTCGACCAGCTTCGGCCGCGCGTCGAACTGGTGCAGTTCGGCGGCGCCGCCGGCACCCTGGCCTCGCTCGGCGGCGGCGGGATCGACGTTGTCGAAGGGCTGGCATCCGAGCTGGGGCTCGGCGCCCCCGCCGCCCCCTGGCACGTCTCGCGCGACGGCTTCGCGGAGGCGGTCGGGTTCCTCGGCCTGCTCTGCGGCAGCCTCGCCAAGATCGCCACCGACGTCATCCTGCTGGCCCAGACCGAGGTCGCGGAAGTCTCCGAGCCTTACGTCGCCGGTCGCGGCAGTTCCTCGACGATGCCGCAGAAGCGCAACCCGATCGCCAGCGAATACATCCTGGCCTCTGCCCGCATGGTGCAGGCGCTGGTGCCGGTGATGCAGGGAGCGATGGCGCAGGACCATGAACGCGCCACCGGCCCCTGGCAGGCCGAATTGCTGGCGCTGCCGCAGGCCTTCGTGCTGACCCACGGAGCGTTGCAGCATACCCTGGCGATCGCCGAGGGCATGGTGGTCGATCCGGCGCGGATGCGGCGCAACCTCGATTCCACCGGCGGCCTCATCGTCGCCGAGGCGGTGATGATGGGCCTGGCTCCGCAACTCGGCCGCGAGACCGCGCACCACGTCGTGAAGCACGCCTGCGACCGGGCATTGGCCGACGGAACCAGCCTGGCCGCCGCGTTGCAGCGGGAGCCGGAAGTGGCGTCCCGGCTGGACGCGCGCGGCGATCGCGCGGCTGACCGACCCTGGCGCATACCTTGGCAGCAGCAGCGCCTTCATCGATCGGGTGCTGGCATTGGCGGCTGCTTACAAACCGGTCACATCCTAAAGCGCGCGTTGATTCCGCAGGCCCGATGTGCCTAAGCTTTTGATGCCGTCAGAAGGATAACCTCGCCGGTCAAATCAAAAGCGCCCGCAGAAGCGGTGCTGCAGCAGGGAGATAACGAGCATGCTGAAGTCGCGTGTCTCACGTCGTCGTGCGCTCAAGCTGGCCACCGCCGCTGCCGCCTTGCCCCTTGTCCACATCCGAACCGCCGCCGCCGCGGGGAAGATAACGATCGGCTTCTGGGACCATTGGGTGCCGGAGGGCAACGATGTCATGCGCAAGCAGGTGGAAACCTGGGGCGAGAAGAACAAGGTCGAGGTGCAGCCCGACTTCATCACCTCGAACGGCTTCAAGAACCTGCTGACGCTCGCGGCCGAAGAGCAGGCGAAAACCGGGCACGACATCTTCGCATACCCGTCCTGGGAGGTGCTGAACCACGCCGACAATCTGGAGCCGATGGACGACGTGATGAAGCGCCTGACGGCGCAGTATGGCCCCACCAACGAGGTCTGCGAATACCTCGCCAAGGTAAAGGGCGTCTGGCGTGCGGTGCCGACCAGTTCGGGCTCGCAGAACAAAGGGCCGTGCGGCCGCATCAGCGTGCTGCGCGACAAGGCCGGCATCGATGTCGTCAAGATGTACCCTGCGAACAACACGCACACGCCGGAAGCCGATGCCTGGACCTACGACGCCTTCCTGAAGGCGGCCGAGGCCTGCAATGCGGCCGGGATGACCTTCGGCATCGGCCTCGGCACCACCGCCGATTCGGTGGACACGGCGGGGTCGCTGTTCCGCGCCTTCGGCGCGACGCTGGTCGACAGCGAGGGCAACATCAAGGTCGACTCGCCGGAGGTTCACCAGGTTCTGGAATACGCGCAGAAACTTGTGAAGGTGCTGCCCAAGGATGCGGTCGCGTACGACGATGCCTCCAACAACCGCGCCCTCGTTTCAGGGCAGAGCGCATTGATCTGGAATCCGCCCTCGGCGTGGGCCTCGGCGCGCAAGGATGCGCCGCAGGTGGCGGCGGATTGCTGGACGTTCCCGACGCCGGCCGGGCCGAAGGGCCGGTTCATGCCGTTCAACCTGTTCTCCTGGGGCAGCTGGTCGTTCGGCAAGAACAAGACCGCCGCGAAGGAATTGATAGAGTACCTGATGCAGCGCGAGCAGGTCGAGGCGCGCGACAACGTGACCCTCGGCTACGACCTGCCGCCATTCCAGTCGATGACCGACTTCAAGATCTGGGAGACGGTCGGGCCGCCGGTCGGCACCGTGTTCAACTACCCGATCAAGCCGCAGCACAACATGAAGCCCTGGCTGGCGGCGATGGACGGCCCACCGGAAGTCGCAGTCCAGATCTACAACCGCGGCACCATGCCGACGATGCTGGCCAAGCTGCAGAGCGGCCAGACGCCGGAGCAGGCGATCGCCTGGGCGAAGAACGAGCTGGAGGGATTCGTCCGGTAGGAACGTGCTGAGGAAGGCCGGCAATCGGGCCGACCGGCGCAAGCCGGCCGGCCCGAGTTGTCCCCGGCAGTAAAGCCACGCAGCCAAAGGAGAAGCCAGGAACATGGCAGATGGCAGCAGCGTCACGGCGGACATGGTCGCGGTCGCACGGGTGCGTCGGCACCGGGTCGGTGGGTTGCGGAAGTTCCTCGGCCAGCGATGGGTCATCGCCTTCCTGATGGCGCTGCCGCTGATCCTGCTGGTGAGCTGCCTCGTGGTGTATCCGGCCTTCTATGCGATCTATCTTTCGATGCTGAACAAGAAGCAGACGGCTTTCGTCGGCTTCGGCAACTTCGCCTTCCTGTTCAGGCGCAACACCTTCCAGCTGGTGATCTTCCAGTCCTGCCTGTTCGCCATCACCGCGGTGGTGCTGAAGGCGATCCTGGGCTTCATCGTGGCGCACCTGATGCACAACATCCCCGGCCGCAACCAGCGCATCTGGCGCGGCCTGCTGCTGGTGCCGTGGGTGATCCCGCTGGCGATGTCGACATTGACCTGGTGGTGGATGTTCGACCCCGCCTACTCCGCCCTCAACTGGCTGCTGAACCAGTTCGGCATCGGCAACGTCTCATGGCTGGGCGTCGGCTGGAACGCACGGTTCGCGACCATCGCGGTGAATGTGTGGTTCGGCACGCCGTTCTTCATCATCATGTACCTGGCGGCGCTTAAATCGGTGCCCGACCAGTTGTACGAGGCGGCGGCCATCGACGGCGCCAACGCGGTGCAGAAGCTGGCGTTCGTGACCCTGCCGATGATGCGCAACATCATCTCCATCACCGTGATGTTCAGCCTGATCATCACCTTCGCCGATTTCGACATCGTCCGGCTGCTGACCGGCGGCGGCCCGCAGGACATGACCCATGTGTTCGCGACCTACGCCTTCCAGGTGGGCATCCAGTCCGGCGACATCCCGCTCGGCGCCTCGGTCAGCCTGTTCATGCTGCCGATCCTGGCGATCGCCGCGTTCTTCGTGCTGCGCGGCGTCACCCGGCGCTCGCAGGAGATCGCGGCATGAGCGCCACCACCGCCGGCGCCCTGGCCCGGCCGCGCACCCAGAGCCTACACCGCCAGCGGGCCTGGGCGCTGTGGGGCAGCTATGCGGCGCTGTGCGTGTTCGTGGTGATGTTCCTGGTGCCGCCGTTCTACACGCTGATGACCAGCCTGAAATCCTCGGCGGAGATCTCGGCCCAGCAGGGCAATCCGTGGATCGTGCACCACCCGACCCTGGAGAACTTTATCTACCTGGTCACCTACCCGGCCTTCCAGACCTACTTCCTGAACTCGGCGATGATCACCGTGGCGACGGTGGTGATATCGATGGTGATATCGGTGCTGGCGGCCTTCAGCCTAGCGCGGATGAAGTTCTGGGGCAGCCAAGCGCTGGCGACCGGGGTGTTCCTGACCTACCTGATCCCGGCCTCGCTGCTGTTCATCCCGCTGTTTCAGATCGTCGGCTGGCTGGGGATGATCAACAACGTCTGGTGCCTGGCCCTGATCTTCCCGACCGCCGCGGTGCCGTTCTGCACCTGGATCATGATCGGCTATTTCAGCTCGATTCCGAAGGAACTGGACGAGGCGGCCCTGATCGACGGGGCCGGCTACATGCAGATGCTGGTGCGTATCTTCATCCCGGTGGCGATGCCCGGGATCATCGCGGCGACGATCTTCGCCTTCACCGTGGCCTGGGGCAATTTCATCTATCCGCTGGCTTACCTGTATACCTCAAACCAGATGGTGCTGACCGTGGGCATCATCAGCGACCTGATCCGCGGGGATGTTTTTGCCTGGGGCAAGATAATGGCGGCTTGCGTGATCACCTCCGCTCCGCCCATCATCATCTACGCGTTTCTGATGGATTACTACATTGCCGGCCTGACCGCCGGGTCAACCAAGGGATAAACAAGAATGGCGCAGGTTTCGGTCCGCAAGGTCGTCAAGGCCTATGAAGGCAACGTGCAGGCCGTCAAGGGCATCGACCTCGAAATCGCCGACCAGGAATTCGTCGTGCTGGTGGGACCGTCCGGTTGCGGCAAATCGACCACCCTGCGGATGATCGCGGGGCTGGAGGAGATCACCTCCGGCGAGATCTGGATCGACGGCGACGTGGTCAACGACGTGCCGCCGCGGGACCGGGACATCGCCATGGTGTTCCAGAACTACGCCCTGTATCCGCACATGTCGGTGTTCGACAACATGGCGTTCGGCCTGAAGCTGCGGAAGTTCAGCAAGGACGAGATCAAGCGCCGGGTGGACGACGCGGCCAAGATCCTGGACATCCAGATGCTGCTGGAGCGCAAGCCGAAGGCGCTGTCCGGCGGCCAGCGGCAGCGGGTGGCGATGGGCCGGGCGATCGTGCGCAACCCCAAGGTGTTCCTGTTCGACGAGCCGCTGTCCAACCTGGACGCCAAGCTGCGGGTCCAGATGCGCACCGAGATCAAGAAGGTGCACCAGACCATCCCGACCACCACCGTCTACGTGACCCATGACCAGATCGAGGCGATGACGCTGGCCGACCGGGTGGTGGTGATGAACCACGGGGTGATCGAGCAGGTCGGCCCGCCGCAGGAGCTGTACCACAACCCGGCGACCCGCTTCGTCGCCGGCTTCATCGGCAGCCCGGCGATGAACTTCCTGCCGGTCCGGGTGATCGAGGAGAGCGGGCTGAAGCTGCAGCTGGCGGACGGGGTGAAGCTGGCGATTCCGCCGCAGCGGGTGGACCGCTACGGCAAGCACAAGGGCCGCGAGATGACCCTGGGCTTGCGTCCCGAGCACCTGACCGAGACCCATGCCGGCGAGCGGCCGGGGGTCGTCCACATGGACGCCAATGTCGACGTGGTCGAGCCGATGGGCATGGAGACGCTGGTGCATTTCTTCGTCAAGGGCGAGCCGGTCTGCGCCCGGATCGACCCCGAGACCCATGCCGCACCACGCGAAATCCTGCCGCTGGCGGCCGACCTCAACAACATGCACCTGATCGACAACGAATCCGGGTTCGTCGTCTGAAGCCGGAGTCTCCGCCTGCCATGGATATGCCGTTGCCGACCCACGTCATCGCCGCCGACACGCTGCAGAATTTCGTCGCCGACATCTTTTCAGCAGCCGGCTGCGCCCGGCCCGAAGCCGAGCGGATCGGGCTGCATCTGGTCTCCGCCAACCTCACCGGGCATGACAGCCATGGGGTGATCCGCGTGCCCCGCTACGTCTCGGACGTGCAGGAGGGGCGCGTCGTCGCCGGCCAGACGCTGACGATCGTCGCCGAGAGCGCCACCCATGCGGTGGTCGATGGCGGCTATGGCTTCGGCCAGACGATCGGGCCGCTCGCGGTCGATCTCGGGATCGCCAAGGCGAAGGCGGCGGGGATGGCGATCGTCGCCTTGCGCAAATCCGGGCATATCGGGCGGATCGGCGACTGGGGCGAGCGCGCCGCCGCCGCGGGGCTGATTTCCATCCATTTCGTCAATGTCGAGAACGGCGAGCTGGTGGCGCCGTTCGGCGGCGTCGGGCGGCGGTTCTCGACCAATCCGTTCTGCATCGGCCTGCCGTCCAAGGACGGCGGCCCGACATTGCTGCTGGATTTCGCGACCTCGATCGTGGCCGAGGGCAAGGTGCTGGTGGCGTCCAACGGCGGCAAGAAGCTGCCGGCGGGGGCGCTGATCGATCCGGACGGCAGGCTGTCCACCGATCCGGCGACGCTGTATGGCCCGCTGACCCCGGCGGGGCCGCGCCAGGCCGGCAACGGCACCGGCGCCATCCGCGCCTTCGGCGACCACAAGGGCTCCGGCCTCGCCTTCATGTGCGACGTGCTGGGCGGCGTGCTGACCGGCGGCGGCACCTCGGGACCCCGCAAGGAGGGGGCGCGGCGGATCAGCAACGGGATGCTGTCGATCTACCTGGACCCCGGGCATTTCGGGGCGCAGGATTTCGTCGCCGAGGCGCAGGAGTTCGTCGAGTACGTGAAGTCGTCGGCTCCGGCCGAGCCGGGCGGCGAGGTGCTGGTGCCGGGCGAGCCCGAGTCGCGCACCCGGACCGCACGGCTGCGCGACGGCGTGCCCTTGCAGACGGATACCTGGGCCAGCATCGTCGCCACCGCCGAGGGCTTGGGGCTCAAGCCGCCCGGCTGAGGCCTACCACTCGCCGCGCGCGGCGGTCATCAGATTGACCGCGCCGAAATCGTTCTGCAGGCATTCGATCAGGATGGGGAAGATGTTGTTCGCCAGCAATTCGCCGGCGGCGCTGTCGCTCGGGTAGTGCAGCCCCATGACCTCGCGATTGCGCGCGATGCGGCGGGCGAGGATTCGCAGCGGCCCAAGATCCGGATTGTTGGGCATTGCCGGCAATGTCCCGGCAGGCTGCGAAAACGCCGCCTGCGGCATCACCTGCTCCAGGCAGCGAGCGATCAGGTAGGATTGGGTGGCGTGCCCGCTGGGGTAGGAGCTGTGCGCCGGCACCTCGAACGGCGGCATCAGCGACGGCGAGATCTGTGACGGCCGCGGGCGGTTCGCCGCCGCCTTCTGGTACATCACCATCAGTTCGCCCACCTTCGCCGCGATCGCCGCCACCGCGAAGGTGTTCGGGTGCGATTGCGGGGTGAAGCTGAGGATGCCGCGGAAATAGGCGAGCACGCCGTTGCGCTGGGCCAGGGCCTCGGCCATCAGCGCCGGGCGGTATTCGACCAGGCGCGCCAGCTCCACCAGTTCCCCGTCGGTCGGATCGGCGACGGGGAGTGCTACCGCGGGAATGGCCAGCCAGGACGGCCCGGCGCCGGCGGGGCCGCCGAGCGGCTTATGGGCGAGGAAGCGGGCCAGGGCCGCGATGACGATGAACTGCACCGACCAGGGGCGCCCGGGAAAGGCCACCACCGGGCGCGGCGCCACGTTGGGCCATGCGCCTGCGAGGTTCCCCGGCGGCCATTGCTCGCCCGGCCACCAGCCCTGGGCCAGACCGGCCGGGATGACTTCCGTCCGGTCCGGCGAGATGCCGATCGGGCGATTGACCGGACTTGGCAATCCACCGCCCGCAGCGAGACCGGAGAAATCGGAAAAATCCGAGAAGTCGGAGAAATCGGAGAAATCCGACGAGCCGAGGCCGCTTGTCATGGTGTCGTCTCCGTGTTGGCGGTCAGCATTTACCGGTTCTGTGAGGCAGGCTTTTCAGTGCGGGAGTCCGGCCTCCCGCAGCAGGCCGGCGTAGCGGGTTCCGAAGGACGGGTCGCGGAAGGGCTGGCGGCGCTGCAGCCATAGGTCGACGCGGAAGCCAGGTTCGCGCTCCAGCATGCGAACGGCGACGGCGCGCGCCTCGTCGAGGCGGCCCTGCGCGCTCAGCGCCGCCGCCAGCATGCGCAGGTTGGCGGTGAAGCCCGGGTTCTCGCTGCTGGACATCCGCAGCCACTTCACCGCTTCGTCGTAGGCGCCCTGGGTGAAATGACCGAGCCCGAGCGCCGAGTAGAAGGCGAACAGCATCTGGTCGAACGGCGACAGCCGCAACGCGCGCTCGGCGAACTCGACCGCCTCGGCGCCGCGGCCGACATAGCTCAGCGTGACACTCGACAGCACCCAGGCCAGGGCCGAGTTCGGGCAGACCGTCCGCGCCCGCTCGAGGTACAGCAACGCGGAATCGTATTCGTGGAACAGGTAGGATTTCAGGTGGCCGTACGTGGCCAGCGCCACCGCGTTCTGCCCATCGCGCTCGATCGCCCGGGCTGCCAGCGAAGCCGCGCGCTCGGCGTCGGCATCGGGGTCGTCGGACCAGCCCTGCCCGATATACAGGCTGTGCCACCGCGCCGCCCAGGCGATCGGCATGGCGAAATCGGGCGCCTCGGCGATTGCGCGATCGAGATAGTCGCGCGCCTGCATGAAGACCTCGCGGTCCGGATGGTTGATGCAGGCGAGCGCCCGCAGCGTCAGATCGTAGGCGTTGAAGCTCTCCGGCCGCTGGCGCAATGCGGCTTCGAGTTCGGCCATCTGGATGTTCGGCGCGATGCCGGCAACGACGCTGCCGACGACATGGTCCTGCAGGTCGAAGATCTCGTCGGCGCGGACCTCGCGGCGATAGGCCCAGATGTGGGCTCCGGATTTGGCGTCGCTGAGTTGCACCGATACGCGGGCCATGCCGCCGGTCATGCGCAGGCTGCCGGTCAGGACGTAGCGGACGCCGAGGGTGCGGCCGACCTCGCGCGGGTCGACCTGGCGGCCGTGATACATGAGCGTGGAGCCACGCGAGATCACCAGCAGCTCATGCAGGGCGGCGAGCGAGACGATGATGTCCTCGACGATGCCGTCGGCGAAATACGCGTGTTGCGGGTCGCCGGTGAGGTTCTGCAGCGGCAGCACCGCGATCGACGGCAGCACCTGGCGGGGCGGTGCCGCGGGCGCCGGGGCGCTGCGCACGCCAGGCGTCAGCGCAAAGCCGCGCACCGGCAGCGGAAAGTTCTTCAGAGCCAGCGGCCCGAGGTCGCGCGCGTCCAGGCCGGGCATTCCGCGCAGGATGTCGTAGACCGTTTCGGAGACGATCACGCCGCCCGGTTCGGCGAATTCCTGAAGCCGTGCCGCGACATTCACGCCGTCGCCGAAGATGTCGTCCTCGGCGAGCACCACATCGCCGATATGCACCGAGATGCGCAGCAGGATAGGCGGCACGTCGTCGTTTTCCCGATGGTGGCGCTTGTCGACCGCCGCCTGCACCGCGATCGCCCACAGCACGGCATCACGGGCGCTGGGGAACTCGGCGAGCACGCCGTCGCCGGTGGTCTTCACGACGCGGCCGCGATGGTCGGCGGCGCGCGGACGGATAGTTTCATTAAGAATGGCGAACCAGCGCGCGAGGGTGCGCTGGGAATTGTTTGCCATCAGGATCGAATATCCGACGATGTCGACGAACGCCACCGCTGCCAGCCGAGAGGTTCCGGGCGCATCGCGGTCGGTATGGCCAGTGGTGAAGTTGCTAGCCATCATGGACAAACTTTCCAGGCGGCAATTTCAACTAGGCGTTCTTTTCGGATCGCAATTATGATCCCACCCGGAAGAACGCGGTTGCAAGTCAATTCCAATCTCCGCGATGCCGCCCGGGTGAAGCTGGTTTCGGAGGATTACCATGCCCGCTTATCGTTTGGTGGTGCGGTTCGTCGTCGCGAGCGTCACGAAAATGGCACCCCGGATGCGCGAAGCGTATGCAAGTTCGGAGGTGGCGGCCGACGGACAGTTCCTGCTGCTGTTCAAGCCGCATTTCAGCGACGCCCTGGCAGCCGAGGGCCTGGCGGGAGATCCCGACTACCAGCCGGCGCTGGACAGCCTGGAGATCCGCAAGCTGCCGTCGCTGCGATGGAAGCTGGTGGTGAACGGGAAGCCGAAACCGCAGGCGGCGGTGAATCAGTTGCTGATCCCCTATCAGTTCCTGTTTCCGGAAGGGACGACTGCCGATGCCGGCATCCTGGCGGCGTTCATCGCGGCGTTCGAGGCGCGGCTGCAGAACGACCCGGAGCTCGGCTTCGATTCCGCGGCAAGCGACCTCGCGTTCGCGCTGGACGAACATTGGTGCCCCGGCGGGGGCGCGGGGCCGTTGTTCGGGACGCGGAACGACGCCGACCGGCTGATCGGGCTGGACGGGATTGGTCCGCGGCCGGCGCGCGCCGCGGTCGGCGCCGGTGTCAACATCGTGCTGGTCGACGAGCGCATCTCGCCGGGCGTGATCGCGGAAGGCCTGGACGGCTGGCTGCTCGACGGCGCGCTGCCCGTGACCGATGTCGGCGGGCACATCGCCATGATGGTGCGCAACATCCGCGACGTGGCACCGGCGGCACGGATTTTCCTGGTGCCGCTGATCCCGCCGCGGATTCTCAATCTCGATGCGTTCCTGTCCGATGCAATCGCGGCCTACATCCAGATCTACGTCG
This sequence comes from uncultured Alphaproteobacteria bacterium, assembly GCA_963819305.1. Lineage (GTDB taxonomy): Bacteria > Pseudomonadota > Alphaproteobacteria > Acetobacterales > Acetobacteraceae > CAVTKE01. The sequence continues at coordinate 632,564 of CAWFVP010000006.1, read as the reverse complement.
ATATCGAGTCCGGAACGGAACTACCGCCCGGTCGATGGATCTTCGTCAATGCCTGGAACGTCTATGACCGGCGGATCGAAACCTCGCCCGGCGAATACACCGGCAATCCGGAGCATCCGTTCAACGGCCTGGTGCGCGCCGGCACCGACGTGCTGCAGTTCGATTTCGCCTTCTCGGCCGGCAATTGCGGGCAGTTCTGTCCGGACTCGCGGTGCGGACCCGGCGACATCGGGCCAGGCAACAGCATCCTCGGCGCCAATTCGCTGGCCCACGTCGTGACCGTCGGCGCCGCGCGCGCCGACGGGGTGTGGCTGGGCTATTCCTCGCAGGGGCCGGGACAGACGGGCCTCGGCGCGCAAAAGCCGGATCTCTGCGCGCCAAGCCAGTTCTGCGAGGCGAACGACGCGACTTTGCTCAGCGTCGGGACCTCGGCGGCGTGCGGGCTTGCGGCGGGGGCGATGGCGGCGTTGCGCGGTGCGCCGGCGCCGTTCGCGGGGCCGCCGGACGCGCTGCGGCAGTTGCTGCGGAATTCTGCCCGTCCGGTCTCCGGCACCGCGGCCGATCCGGGGCGGTTCGGCAGCGGCATCCTCAATCTTGCGGCGGCCTGGGCGAAGGCCGGGAAGCCGCCGCTATGAGGCGTCGGCCGGTTCCAGGTCCACGCCGACGGTGACGGTGTGCTTGCCGCCGCCCAGGATGACGCCGCGCACCGGGCTGATGTCGCCGTAGTCGCGGCCCCAGGCGAGCACCACATGCTCGTCGTGCACGACCAGGTCGTTGGTCGGGTCGAGATCGACCCAGCCGTGCGTCGGGACCGAGCCAGGCGCCGACCCAGGCATGCGACTGGTCGGCGCCGCGGCGCGCCGTCACCGCCCGGCGGCGGCTTGGTGCGGATGTAGCCGGAGACGTAGCGCGCCGGCAGGCCGAGCGCAGCGCAGGCCGGCGATCATCAGGTGGGTGAAATCCTGGCAGACGCCGGCGCGCTGGGCGAGCACCTTGGCGACCGGCGTGTGCGATCGTGGTGACGCCGGCCTGGAAGGCGAATTCGCGCCGGATGCGGCTGTTCAGGTCGAGCAGCGCCGTCCAGGACCGGCCGGCCGGGCGGTGAAGCTCTGCGCGGCATAGGCGCCGGCAGCCGGCATCGGGCGGCGGCCATCGGGCTGTCGAAGGCGAACTCCGCCGCCTGCCAGGCGCCGGCGCCGCCGGCGCGCGGCGGCGGCGGCCACCTCCTCCCACGGCGGGGTGTCGGCGGCTCGGGCGGTGCGGGGAACGCCACCTCGACCAGCGGCGTCGCAGCGTGACCTCGAACGCTGCGTGCGGCAGGTCCAGGAACAGCCAGGTGACGCGGTTGCCGAAATGGTCCTCGCCCTCGCGCGCCGCGCGACCGGCGTCGGCTCGACCGGCGATGGCGCGTTCGAGCACCTGCTGGTGCGGCAGGTCGCGCGGCGCCAGATGCAGCATGTGGCTCGGCGAGATCGACCGGCTTGCGCGTAGCCGTAGGTGGTGACGTGGCGGACCCGGTACTTCATGCCGGCACCGCACGCAGCGCCGCGCATCTCGGCGGCGTCGCGCTGACGCCCACGCGTCTGCACCGCCGGCAGCAGGGCGAAATAGCGGCGGGTGATCCGGTCGGACAGCGCCGCGACCTCGGCCGCGATCTCGTGCAGCCGCGCCGGCAGCGCGGCCGCGGCGGCGGCCTGGTCGGGCGCGGCCAGCACGCCGTCAACCAGCGTCTCGACCTCCGCCAGCAGCCCGGCGGCGGCGCCGGCCAGCAGTTCGCGCGCCGGTCTCGCCGGCGAGTTCGTCGAGCAGCGTGTGCATCGGCGCCGAGCTGGAAGGCGAGGCCGCGCGGATTGCCCTGGTCGGCCAGCACGAGGTCGAGCACCGGCGCGGGCTGCAGCACGTTCAGGTAGCGGCTGCGATAGGTGATCGCGGAGTCGCACAGCTCCAGCACCAGCCGCAGCCCGACCTCGATGCGCGGCGGCGGCTGGTCGAGCGCGAACGCCACCTCGCCGGCCACCGCCTGCGCGCGCTCGATGCGGCGGCCGAGGTCGAGGAACAGCCAGCCGCCGCCGCGCACCATGTTCTCGGCCGCGACGCCCGGCGACGGCGGTCGGAGAAGCGCAGGATCGCCGACCATGCCGTGCGCCAGCTCGTCGAGGCTGCGGCCGTCGACGGCGGCCGGCGTCGGCGTCGGCGCGGGCGGCGCGCAGCGTCTGGGTGAAGGTCGCGTACATGTCGCCGGTCAGCCGGTCGCGCACGCCCTCGGTCAGGCGGGCGACGCGGGCGAACAGCTCGCGCGATCGCGCCGTCTCTCGCGCACGCTGGCGCAGCAGCGCGTCGGTCAGGCGCGGTGGTGGTCGGCGAGCTCGGCCGCCTCCGTCGGCGATCAGGCCGGCCTCGGCCAGGCAGTCGGCCAGCGCCTGCAGCTCGGCCAGTTCGCGCGGCAGCAGCGCGGCCGCCGCGCGCGAGGCGGGTGACGGCGGCGCGCACCAGGCGGGCGGCGCGCTCCAGCCGCTCGACGTAGCGGCCGAGCCAGAACAGGTTGTCGGCGACCCGGCTCGGCAGGTCGCCGGTGGTGCGGCGGATCGCGCAGCGGCGGCACGGCATGGCGGCCGCCGGTCCGACGATGTCGGCGCGGTCCTCGGTCAGCACCCAGACATCCTTGGACAGCCCGCCGCGCGGCAGCCGTGCCGGCCAGCCGGTCGCTGTCGCTGCGACGACGCGGGCGAGGCCGCCCGGCATCGCCCGCCAGTCGGTGCCGTCGAACACCAGGAACAGCGCAGCACCACCGGCTGCGGCGCCATGCCCGTGCTCGGCCCGAGCGCACGGGCGCCACCGACGGCGCAATGGCGGCGGATGGCCGCGTATTCCCAGGGCCGCGCCGCGATGCCGCGCCAGCAGGCCGGCGCGCTGGTCGGCGGCCAGTCCGGACGGCGCGCCGGCGACGCGTGCCGTCGAGCGGCCGGGCGGATCAGCCAGCGTGCCGGGTCTGCCGCGCACCATGCTCGCGCGCCCGCTCCTCGCCGAGCCACATCGTCGGCACGCTGGCGAGCGATCAGGCGCTCGCCGAGCAGCCGCAGGCACAGGCCGGGCAGGAACGCGGCCAGCGCCGGCGCCTCGGCCGCGCCCGCGCCGGGGTCGTTGGCGATGCGCACGCGTGCCGCCGCGCACCGCGTCCAGCAGGCCGGGCACGCCGATCAGGCTGCCGGCCTCGCAGCTCCAGCGGGTCGATCAGCCGGCCGTCGAGCCGGCGCAGCAGCACGTCGACCGGCTGCAGGCCCTTCAGCGTCTTCAGGAACACCGCGCCGTCGCGCACCGTGAGGTCGCCGCCCTCGACCAGCGCGCAGGACAGTTCGCGCGACAGGAACATGTGCTCGAACCAGTGCGGATGCGCCGGTGCCGGGCGTCAGCAGCGCCGACGGCCGGGTTCGGCTTGCCCGGCAGGCGCCAATGCGCTGCAGCGCGTCCTGCCAGATGTCGAAGAACGGCCGCAGCTGGCGCACCTGCATCGGCCGGAACGCCTCGGGCATCACCCGGGCCAGCAGCCGGCGGTTCTCGCGGGCGTAGCCGATGCCGCCGGCGCCGGCGGTGCGGTCGGCCAGCACCCGCCAGGCGCCGTCCGGGCCGCGCACCAGGTCGGCGGCGTAGAAGCTGCAGGCGGCGGACGCGCTCGTGCCGGCCGCGACAGGCGCGCAGGAAGCCGGGATTGGCGATAGACCAGGGCCGGCGGCAGGACGCCGTCGGCGAGCAGTGTCTGCGGGCCGTAGATGTCGTGCGAGCACCGCTTCCAGCAGCGTCGCGCGCTGGGCGAGCCCCGCTTCGAGGGCGGCGAACTCCGCGCCGGCGAGCGGCAGCGGCACCGGGTCGCAGCGCCAGGCATGGCGTCGCCGCGGCGCCGGGCAGGACGCTGGTGACGCCCTCCTCGTCGAAGGCGCGGTCGAGCCGGCGCGCCGCGCTCGGCCAGGCCGCCGTCGCCGAGGGCGGTGAAGGCGCCGAGCAGCGCCGCGCCAATGCGGCCGCAGGCCGCCGCGCCCGTCCACCATCTCGTCGACGTCGCGGCGGCGGCCGTCGTGTCACGCGCGCTGGCACCCGTGTCTCAGGCGAAGCGGCGCAGGTCCAGGTGCGCGGGTGCTCCTTGCCGACGACCATCGCGCGGCTCGGCCATCGCGCCCGGCGGTGTGGCCGATCGGGAAGAAGCGTGCACGGCGCCGCGCCTCCGCCTCGTTGGCATTGACCGGGAAGGTGTCGTAGTTGCGGCCGCCGGGATGCGCCACGTGATGCGTCAGGCCGCCCAGGCTGCGGCCGGTCCAGCGGTCGTAGACGTCGAACACCAGCGGCGCCTGCGCCGGGATGGTCGGGTGCAGCGCGCTCGGCGGCGCCCAGGCCTTGAAGCGCACGCCGGCGACGTATTCGCCGACCCGCTCGGTGCGGCGTCAGCGGCACCGCCACGCCGTTGCAGGCCAGCACGTAGCGCTCGTCGACCCAGCCGGTGACCTTGACCTGCACCCGCTCGGCCGAGCTGTCGACGTAGCGCACGGTGCCGCCGGCGCGCCTGCTCCTCGCCCAGCACGTGCCAGGGCTCCAGCGCGTGGCGCAGCTCGATGCTGCATGCCGCGCAGCGTCGATCTCGCCGATCATGCGGGAAGCGGAACTCGAAATGCGGCGCGAACCAGGCGGGGTCGAGCCGGAAGCCGAGCTGCCCGAAGCTCCTCCAGCGCGTCGCGGAAATCCTGCTCGACAGTAGTGCGGCAGCATGAACTCGTCGTGCAGCCGGGTGCCCCAGCGGACCAGCCGGCGCTCGTACGGGCTGCTGCCAGAACGCGGCGACGGCGGCGCGCATCAGCAGCATCTGCGCGGCGGACATCCGGGCATGCGGCGGCATCTCGAAGGCGCGGAACTCGACCAGGCCGCGCCGGCCGGAGGCGCCGTTCGGGTCGTACATCTTGTCGATGCAGAACTCGGTGCGGTGGGTGTTGCCGGTCATGTCGGCCAGGATGTTGCGGAACATGCGGTCGGTCAGCCAGGGCGGCACCGGCTGCTGAACGGCGTGATCTGGCTCGAAGGCGATCTCCAGCTCGTTCACCGCGTCGTCGCGCGCCTCGTCGATGCGCGGATGCTGGCTGGTCGGGCCGATGAACAGGCCGCTGAACAGGAAAGAAAGGCTCGGGTGGTTGTGCCAGAAGCCGAGCAGGCTTTTCAGCAGGTCCGGGCGGCGCAGGAACGGGCTGTCCTCGGGCGCGGCGGCGCCCATCACCACGTGGTTGCCGCCGCCGGTGCCGACATGGCGGCCGTCCAGCATGAATTTCTCGGTCGCCAGGCCGACCTGCGCGGGCCTCCTCGTAGAGCTGCTCGGTGCGCTTCACCTGCTCGGCCCAGCTCGTCGCGGGATGCACGTTGACCTCGATCACGCCGGGATCGGGGGTGACGGAGAAGCTCAGCAGGCGCGGATCGGACGGGCGGCAGGTAGCCTTCCAGCACCACCGGGCGGCCGGCTTCGCGCGGCGGTCGCCTCGACCGCGGCGACCAGCGTCGAGCCAGTCCTCGGCGCTCGTCCAGCGGCGGGAAGAACACGTGGATGATGCCGCCGCGCGGCTCGACCGCAAGCGCGGTGCGGACCAGGCCGGGCTCCTCCGGCTCTACCTCCGGCGGCTCCTGCGGCACGGCGGGAATCGGCGTCGGCCAGTGTCGGCCGTGCGGCGGCGCAGATGCGTCGGCATGCGGCGGCAAGCGGCGTGCGGCGCGAACGGGTCGGCTCGAACTCGGCTCGATGTGTCGGGGTCCGCCCAGGGCAGGCTTTCCAGCGGCAGGCGCAGGCCGATCGGGCTGTCGCCGGGCACCAGGAACAGCATGTCGTCGCGGAAGAACCAGCGGCCGGTCCGCCAGCGCCGCGCGCCGTCGACCGCGCGGCGCAGCGGCAGCACGCTGCCGACCGGCGGCGGCCAGCCCCTGGCCGAACACCCGCACCATCCGCGCCCGCTCCAGCGGGTCGCGCAGCTTGTTGTCCTCGACCAGCACGTTGGCCGGCAGCCGGTGCTCCTTCCACAGATAATAGTGCACGTCCTCGTGCGCCGGCAGCACCGTTGCCGGATCGACCTGCAGCCGCTCGGCCAGCGACAGCGACGAACCGTGCCGGCGTCTCGGCCGGTGGCGTCGCCGCGCTCGCGGTCTCGGGATCGGCCAGCAGCGCCGGATCGGTCCAGACCGGCTCGCCATCGGCGCGCCAATGCGCGTGCAGCGCCCAGCGCGGCAGCGCCTCGCCCGGGATACTGCTTGCCCAGCGCCGTAATGCAGCGCCGCGCCCGGCGCCCACAGCGTCGCCAGCCGGCGGATCAGCTTGCCGGCGTAGCCGCGCTTGGTCGGGCCGAGCGCGTCGGTGTTCCACTCCGCCGCCTCCATGTCGGTCGCGGCGACGAAGGTCGGCTCGCCGCCCATGGTCAGGCGCACGTCGCCGGCCGCCAGCGCGCGGATCCACCCGCGCGCCGGCGGCCAGGATCGTCCCGCCATTGCGCGTCGGTGTAGGGCTTGGTGACGCGCGGCGTTTCCGCGACGCGGCGCACCGTCATGGCGAAATCGAACTCGACGCTCGCTGGCCTCGACCGCTGCCGGAGATCGCCGCCGCCGATTGCGGCTCGGGGCTGGCGGCGAGCGGGATATGGCCCTCGCCGGTCATCAGGCCGGAGGTCGCGTCGAGCCCGATCCAGCCGGCGCCGGGCAGGTAGACCTCGGCCCAGGCGTGCAGGTCGGTGAAGTCGGCGGTCGGGCCCGCGGGCCCCTCCAGCGGCTTCACGTCGGCCACCAGCTGGATCAGGTAGCCGGACACGAAGCGCGCGGCGAAGCCGAGATTGCGCAGCAGCTGCACCAGCAGCCAGGCGGAATCGCGGCACGATGCCGCGGCCTTCGCCGAGCGTCTGCTCCGGCGTCCAGACGCCCGGCTCCAGCCGCACGATGTAGGCGACGCGGCTTTGCACCACCCGGTTCAGCTCCACCAGCATGTCGATGGTGCGCTGGTCTCGGCGCCGGCGATCCCGGCCAGCAGCGCGGCCAGCAGCGGCCCCGACCGGCGCCGGCTTGCGGAACGGCGCCAGTTCCTGCTCCAGCACCGGGTCGTAGGCGAACGGCAAGGTCTCCGCCTCGGGCTCGAGGAAGAAGTCGAACGGATTGATCGTCGCCATGTCGGCGACGAGATCGACCGTGACGTCGAAATGCGTGACCTTTTCGGGGAACACCACGCGGGCCAGGAAATTGCCCTGCGGGTCCTGCTGCCAGTTCAGGAAATGCGGCTTCGGCGCGATGTTCAGCGAATAGGACAGGATCGGCGTGCGCGCATGCGGCGCCGGGCGCAGGCGGATGGTCTGCGGCCCGAGCGTGACCGGCGCGGTCGTAGCGGTAGGAGGTGCGGTGGGTCAGCGCGACATGGATCGACATCGAGCTCGGCGTCCGGAATCGGGCGGCAAGCGGGCAGGCGCGTGCGCGAACCGGCGCGGATCGATGCCGGCGAGGATGGCGCCGGCCTCGTCCGGGATCGCGGCCGGCGACGAGGTCGGCCACCAGTCTGCCCGGCGGCGGGCGAGGTCTGGATGCCGTAGCCGCCCTGGCCGACGCACCAGAAGAAGCCGTCGGCGTCGCGCGTCCCAGCCGATCGCCGAGGCTGCGGTCCGGCGGTGAAGCTGCGCAGGCCGGCCCAGCTGCGCTCGACCCGGCGCACCTCGATATCGAGCGCCTGCTGCATGCGGTCGATGGCGATGGCGACGTCGAGCTCGTCCGGCTGGACGTCGTGCGGCGTGCATGTCGGTCTCGTCGGCCGGCGAGACCATCAGCTTGGTGCGCGCCTCGGGCCGCGCGTACCAGGTATGGGCGACGTCGTCGACCATCGGCCAGTCGGCGCGGCTGCCAGGGCGCCGGGTCGATGATCGACGCCGGTGCGCCGCTTCGGCTGCAGGCCGAGCGGCGCCACCCCGGCCTGGCGCGCCACCTCGTCGCCCCAGGCGCCGGCGGCGTTGACCAGGACGGCGGCGCGCGAACACGGCGCCGCCGGTGACCTCCACCTGCCAGCGCCCGTCGCGTGCGCTCGATCCGGCCGGTGCGGCTGCGCAGCGCCAGCGCGCCGCCGGCGGTGCGCAGCTGCCGCAGGAAGCCCTGGTGCAGCGCCGCCACGTCCATGTCGAACGCGTCGTCCTCGATGGCGGCGGCGACGCGCGTAGCCGGGCCGCAGCGCCGGCACCAGCGCGCGCAGCGCGTCGATCTCGGCGATCGCGCGGATGCCCATGCCCGCTCGTCCAGCACCGCCTGCAGCGCGGCCTCCTGCTCCGGCGGCGCCAGCGAACACCACGGCGCGGCGGCGTCATCAGCGGAGCCTCGGCGAAGCCCGGCGGCGGCGCCTCGAAGAACGGCGCGCGACAGGCCGGTGAGCACCTGCACATCGGGCGGGCCGTAATTCTGGATCCACATCGCCGCCGACCGGCCGGTGGTGTGATAGCCGGCCGCCTCCTCCGCCTCGATCAGCGCGACGCGGCGGTCGGCGGCGAGGTGGGCGGCGGCGGTGGCCCCGGCGATGCCGGCGCCGATCACGAGAACATCGAACGCATATGTGTCCATGCATCCAACATCCCCTGCCGCAATGCAGCACGCAAGCGTGTTATGACCGGATCGTCACGCCACAGGGCGCTTCGCTGCCACCCAGGCGCAGGCACGCCCAGGGCGGCATGCTGCTTAAGGCTCCGCCACCACCGCGTCACCATAGGTGGGCAGGCCGCCGGGAGCTGGCAGGCTGGCCTGGGTGAGCAGGCTGCGGACATGCTCGACCAGCACCACGGCGCCGAACGGCTTGCAGACGAATCGTGTCATCGCGTCCTGCACCGGGGCGCCGGGAAGGTCGCCGCGGGTCAGGCCGGTGATGAAGACCATCGGCATGCTGGGGAAGCGGAAGCGAATCCAGCGTCCGAGTTCGACACCGTTGACGCTGCCGGGGAGTGCGATGTCGGTGACCACCGCGTCGACCGTCGCGCCGTCCAGGATCTCGCGAGCATCGGCCGCATTCTCCGCTTCCAGCACGTCGATCTCGGCGCGGCGCAGCGCCCGAACCAGGACGGAGCGGACCTCCCGGTGATCTTCGACCACCAGCACAGTATTGCGTACGGGAATCGATATCGATGCCTGCATGAAACGAGCATCCACGACACTCAGTCGAGTGATGCCGTCGGTCGGGGCTCGCGGGTAGTAGGTCGTCAAACGCGATGACCTCCGATTCACGTCGAATTGAATGTTATTCAAAGTGAACCAGCACGTAGTGACGGCGACATCACTTCAACGTTAATTAATCTGTTCTTAAGCTCGCCTTAACAAACAGCACGCGAACGTGACCGAACAGCAACACCGAGGGGGCGCGTCAATAGCGGGCCGGTCCTGAACTCAGTGGAACCGCACGCAATTGGACCGGCCGGAAAGAACGCAGTCCTGAATGCGTCCGACCGACGCCAATGTCTGGCTCAGCCACCAGCCGCCGGCCACCAGCAGGACGATCAGCAGCAGCGCGATCAGCGGACCGCGGCGGGAGGGAGGCGGATCGTCGTTCTGGGTCATCCGCAGCTCGGTATTCGGGTTGGAGGCACCGTAGCGCGGGCGAGGAAACCCGGCATCTCCGCCGCCGGTGAGATCTTCGGCGACCGGCGCCGGGGATCATACGAAGAGACACCGAGGATCTTACTAAGAGACACCGGGGATCTTACGAAGAGACAATTGACAGGCGCCGCTCGGCACGGGCAGTTGACCTGATGCGCCTGGGTTCCGCAATCGCCCCGATTCTCCTGCTGCTGGCGCTGCTGGCGCCGGCGCCGGCCGTGGCGGACCCGTACGAGCACCATTACTTCATCACCAGCGACGGCGTGCGGCTGCATTACCTGGAGGCCGGGAAGCGGCCACACCATCGTGTTCGTGCCGGGCTGGACCATGCCGGCCTGGATCTTCGACACGCAGATCGAGGATTTCTCCCGCCGCTATCATGTCGTGGCGTTCGACCCGCGCTGGCCAGGGCGACAGCGAGGTGCCCGCCGGCGGCTACGAGCCGGGGCGGCGCGGCCAGGACATCGCCGAACTGGTGGCCCATGTCGCCACCGAGCCGGTGCTGCTGGTCGGCTGGTCGCTGGGGGTGCTGGACGCGCTGGCCTATGTGCACGTGCATGGCGACAGCGCCCTGGCCGGGCTGGTGCTGGTCGACAACTCGGTCGGCGAGGAGCCGCCGCCGCCAATCGTCGGGGCGGCCGTCGCGCCCCGGGCCGAAGCTGGCGCGCGACCTGATGATGCGCAACTTCGTGCGTTCGGCATGTTCGTGCGCCCGCAATCCCCCGCATATCTGGAGCGGCTGACCGATGCCTCGTTGCGCACGCCCCCACCGGCGGCGAGCGCCCTGCTGGCCTATCCGGTGCCGCGCAGCTACTGGAAAGAAGCGGTGTATTCGGTCAATCGGCCGGTGCTCTATCTGGTGCGGCCGAGATTTGCCGGCCAGGCGGGAAATCTTGCCGCGCATCATCCGCTCGCCGAGACGATGGTGCTGACCGGCGTCGGCCACGCGCTGTTCGTGGATGATCCGGCGCGATTCGACGCCATCCTGCAGGATTTCATCCGGCGCCGGGTCTGGCGCTGACGCCAGGACGCGCCGCCGCACCATCCGGGGCCGAACCTTCCGAAGCACCGAGACCTTCCCCGGCAAGGCCTCCGCCCCGCGGCATGGCGGCGCTGTTCCTGGTTTCGATGGCGACGGTCGGCTTCGAGATCGCGCTGACCCGGTACTTCGCCGTCGCGAAATGGTCCGAGTACGGCTACTGGGTGATCTCCATCGTGCTCGCCGGGTTCGCCCTTTCGGGCGTGGTGATGGCGCTGGCGCGAGACCTGTTCGCGCGCCATGGCCGGACCCTGCTGCGCTGGCTGCCGGTGGCGCTGATCGCCACCGCCGCGGTTGGCTTCCACTTCGTCACCACCAACCCGTTCAATCCGCTGCAACTGCAGAACCAGGCGACGTTCGTCCCGCAACTGTACAATATCGCGGCTATTACGCCTGCCTGCTGCCGTTCTTCTTCCTCAGCGGCCTGTACATCAGCCTCAGCTTCGTGCTGAACGACCAGCGATCGGCCGGGTCTACGGCTTCGACCTGACCGGCGCCGGAGTCGGCGCGCTGGTGGTGCTGGCGCTGATGTTCGGCGGTGCATCCGTTCGACCTGGTGCCGTGCCTGCTGGTGCCGCTGGCGGTGGCCTGCGCCTGTTCCACGTCGATCAGCGGCCGGGCGCTGCTGTCGGCGGTCGCCATGCTGGCCGCCGGCGAGGCGCTGCTGCTGCTGGACGACGAGGCCGCGTTCAACGACTACAAGGCGATCTACGCGCCGCTGCACGTGCCGGACAGCCGCATGCTGGCCGAAACCCGGCTCGCCGCGCGGGCTCTACATGCTGCTCGACGACTTCACCGAGCGCGTCGATACCGATGTGTCGCAACAATGCCGGCCTGCTCGGCCTGCCCGGCCCCCCAAGTTCGCTCGGCCTGTACCGCGACGGCAACCGGCATCGGCGTCGCTGCCCAAGGCGGGGCCGGTCGATGCGGGCTATGCCGGCGCGACGCTCGCCGCCCTGCCCTACCTGCTGGTGCCGCGCCCCCGCGTGCTGCTGGCCGGCGCCTCCGGCGGCTTCCGCATCGCCGAGGCGCAGAAGCTCGGCGCCGCCTCGGTCGACGGCGGTGGAACCGGAGCCGGTGCTGCTCCGCGTCGCATCGGCGGCCGCGTGGCGCCGGCCGATCCGCGGTGCGTGTCTGCCCGACAGCCCGATCGCCGCGGTCGCACGGCCGGCGGGCAATACGACCTGATCGACATCTCCGCCGACTTCCTCGACTCCGCCGAGGCCAACACCAGCGCCTTCGCCGCCGAGGCGATCGCCGCGTATCTGCAGGCGCTGGCGACCCGACGGCATCGTGTCGATCCCGGTGTCGATCCGCGAGTTTCCCGCCTACGCCATCCGCATGCTGGCGACGGTCCGCGCCGCGCTGCTGCGACCGGGATCGCCGACCCGGCCGCGCATGTGCTGGTCTACCGCTCGGCCTGGAATGTCCGCATCCTGGTCTCGCCGACGGCCGTTCGGCGCCGCCCGCAATCGCCGCCGCGAAGAAGTTCTGCGACGACCGATCGTTCGACATCTGCTTCTACCCCGGCATCGACGTCGCCGCCGCCCGCGCCAACATCTACAACGACTTGCCGGCGGTTTCTTTCGACGGCAGGCGAGGTCACCTCCGGCGAGGGCGCCGCACGACGCCATCGCCGACGAGGCCGGCGCGGTGCTGGCCGGCGCAGCCCACCGCCTCCGGCCAGGCGTTCAACCTGTCGCCGATCACCTTCGACCGGCCGTCGTTCTACGCGGTGCTGCGGCTGTCGCAGCTCGGCACCATCCTGCAGCGGCTGGAATTGCTGCCGCAGGCGGAGATCGGCGCCGCTGGTGAACCTGGCGGTGCTGGCCCAGGCGGCGGTGATCGCGCTGCTGGTGCTGGTGGTGCCGCTGCTGGGCGGCCGCCGGCTGCGCGGCGCCGGCAGCCCGGCGACGGTCCGCGCGCGTGGCTGTATTTCGCCGGCGCTCGGGCTCGGCTTCCTGTTCATCGAGATCTTCCTGATCGAGCGCGCCAGCTTCTACCTGAACGACCGCACCGAGCGGCTTCGCGCTGGTGCTGACCGGCATGCTGATCTTCTCCGGGCTCGGCAGCATGGCCGAGCCAGCGCTTCGCGGCGATCCGCCGGCGCGGCACTGCTGCTCGGCGGTGGCGGTGATCGTCGCCTGGTGCGCGGCGCTGCTGGTCGGGCTGCAAGTCGCTTCATGCTGGCCACGCTCGACCTGGCCGTGGGCGCTGCGCGCGGTGCTCGTGCTGGCTGCTGGTGGCGCCGGTGTCGCTGGCGCTCGGGCTGCCGTTCCCGCTCGGCCTGTCGCGCATGGGCAGTCGGCGGCGGCTTCCTGCCCTGGGCCTGGGGGCTGAACGGGGCGTTCTCGGTGGTCGCGACGCCGCTGGCCAACCTGGTGGCGCTGGAAGCCGGCTACGACAGGGTTCTTTTGGGCGGCGCTGGTGCTGTATGTCACCGCACTGCTCGCCTTCCCCGCGCGCGAAAGATAGCAACGTGCATCACCTTCTCGCTCGCCTGACCCGCCGCTCCCTGCTCGCCGCCGCCGCCCTGGCGCTGCCGGCTTTCGGCGCCCCGGCGCCCGGGCCGCCGCCGGCCGGGTGCCTGGACCCGCCAGGCCTACGAGGAGGCGATGGCCAAGTCCGGCCGCCCCGTGCGACCTGACCGACGCGCAGTTCGACGCCATCCAGGCGCGCAAGCCGGCGGCGATGAAGCGCATCGAGGCCTATCTGAAGGAACGCCTCGGCGCCGCCGATCCGGCGGTGATGGCGGCGTTCGAGGCGGTGCCGCGCGAGTACTACCACTACCATGTACGACGACCACCGCGCGACGCCGGGCGACGCCTACGAGGACAATCCCGAAGCCCTGGGCGCTCGGCTACGGCTCGGCGCTGTCGGACTATCTCGGCCAGGCCTACATGACCCAGGTCTGCAAGCCGAAGCCCGAGCGACGTCACGCTGGAGATCGGCACCGGCAGCGGCTTCCAGAGCTCGCTGCTGTCGCGGATCGTCAAGCGCGCCTATTCGATCGAGATCATCGAGCCGCTGGGCCACGCGGTCGGCAAGATCTTCGCGCCGCTCGGCTACGACAACATCGCAGACCCGCGTCGGCGACGGCTATTTCGGCTGGCCGGAGGTGAAGGGCGGCTTCGACATCATCATCGTCACCTGCGCCGCGCAGTACGCGCCGCCGGAGCTGTTCAAGCAGCTGAAGCCGGGCGGCCGGATGATCATCCCGATCGGCCAGCCGTTCAAGCGCGGCCAGTTCCTGTACGTCTACACCAAGGACGACGAGGGCAAGATCCACTCGCGCAAGGATGTCGGCGTGTTCTTCATCCCGATGACCGGCGCGATGATGAAGACCCCCGCCCCGAAATCCTGATTGCCGTAAATCCTGATCACCGTTTCGTGACCCCGCCCGGCATCGCCGGCGGGCATCGAAATCCGGCCTTTCGAGTTTCCGTTGTCAACGACCCGGACGCGAAAGGACCATCGGCATGAACCTGATAATCCTCATTATCGTCATCCTGCTGCTGGTCGGCGCGCTGCCGACCTGGCCCTATAGCTCGGGCTGGGGCTACTACCCGAGCGGCGGCCTCGGATTGATCGTCATCATCCTGATCGTCCTGCTGTTGATGGGCCGGATCTAGCGAAGCCCCTCCGCCACGCTAGCCCCCGCCACCTCCGCCACGATTGCATCGAGCAGCCGGGCCGGCAGGTGGCGGGGAATTCCCTCGCCGATCACCACCAGCCGGGTGTGCCGGTCGCAGCCCGGCCATGCCGGCAGGAAATCGATCGGCGCCAGCACATGGCGCACGCACTGCACCACGGCGGGCCGGTCCGGCATCTCGACCATCCACACCAGCCCCTTCACCCGCAGCAGGCGGGCGCCGCAATGCTCGACCAGCGCCTGCAGCAGCAGCGTCAATGCCAGCGCCGGCACCGGATCCGAGCGCTGCACCAGGCAGCTTCCAATTTCCTCGCCATGAACGGCGGACACGGGGTCGAACCTGCCCCCGACGGGCTCGGCGCCCGCGCTGAAGAACAATTCCGGGTCCGGCCCCGCCACGACCGCCGCCACCCCGCCGTTCAAGCCGGCGACCGATGCACGCAGCGCGTCGCTCGGGGGCTGCAGGTCGGTCTTGCTGAACAGCAGCCGGTCGGCGAGGGCCACCTGGCGCCGCGCCTCGGGATGACGTCGCAGCGTCTGCTCTCCGTGCACGCAGTCGACCAGCGTAGCGAGGCCCGGGGCGGCACACCATTCGCGCACGGCCGGCTCGGTCATCAGCGCATGCAGGATCGGCGCCGGGTCGGCGAGCCCCGACGTCTCGATCAGCACGCGGTCGAACCGCAACTCCCCCGCGTCCCGCCGCCGCCGGAGATCGAGCAGCGTGTCCGCGAGGTCGGTGCGGACCATGCAGCACAGGCACCCGCCGGGCAGCAGCGCCACGGTCTCGCCGGCGCTGGCGATCAGGTCGTGATCCAGCCCGACCTCGCCGAATTCATTGACGATGACCGCGGTTCGGGCGTAGCCGGGATGGCGTAGCAGCCGGCCGATCAGCGTGGTCTTGCCGCTGCCCAGGAAGCCCGAAACCACGGAGATCGGAATGCCGGATACGTCCATGCCGCCAGATTACCTGATCCGCGACGAGGCTTCACTGCGGGCGCTCTACGGCGAGGTGTCGGCCCCGGCCTTGCGCAAGGAGATCGACTATCTCCACCCACATTACGCGGCGTTCGTCCGCGCAGCCCCGTTCGCGGTGCTGGCGACCGTCGGCGCCGTCTCGACCGACCTCACCCCGCGCGGCGACGCCCCCGGGTTCGTCGAGATCGCGGACGAGAAGACGCTGCTGCTGCCGGACCGCCGCGGCAACAACCGGATCGACAACCTGCGCAACATCCTGGTCGATCCCCGGGTGTCGCTGCTGTTCCTGATCCCCGGCATCGGCGAGACCCTGCGGGTCAACGGCACCGCCGAGATTTCGGTGGACCCCGAGCTGCTGGCCCGCTTCGCGATCGACGGCAAGCCGCCGGCGACCGTGCTGGTGGTCCGGGTGAAGACGGTGTTCTTCCAATGCGCCAAGGCGCTGGTGCGCTCGAAGCTGTGGGACCCCGACCGCCGCATTCCGCGCAGCGCCCTGCCGAGCAACGGCACCATCCTGGCGGCGCTGACCGAGCAGGAGGTCGGCGGCGAGGCCTATGACGAGGCGGCGCCGGCCCGGCTGCTGGCGACGCTGTATTGAGGCGCCCCTTGCCTCCGAAGGACCGAACGATGCGCCGCTTGCTGCTGATTTTTTCCCTCGCCACCGGCCTCGCCGGCTGCGGCCTGCACCCGGCGCCCCCGGGCAGCTGGAACGGCAGCAGCGTGGTGCCCGGGATTCCCGATGGAGGGCTGCAGCCGCTGACCGACAATCCGCAGGGTCCGTTCGGCCCGCCCTGACGGGGCCACCCTGATCAGGCCACCTTGAACAAGCCGGGGCGCGCCCTCAGCCGGGCAGCCCAGACATCGCCTCCTTCAGGGCGTCGCCAAGCTGCGTCCGGCGGAACGGCTTCGACACCACCGGCACCCCGCGCAGCGCGTCGGGCAAGCCGTCGGCGCCATATCCGGTGGCGAACACGAACGGAATCCCGCGCGAGCTGAGAATGTCGGCCACCGGGTAGCTGAGCTTGCCGGCCAGGTTGATATCCAGCACCGCAAGATCCATCGGCAGTGCCCGGGCCTTCTGCACCGCCTCGTCCAGCCGCGCGGCGGTACCCACCACCTTGCAGCCGAGCTGCTCCAGGCACTCCGCGACCAGCATCGAGATCAGCGCCTCGTCCTCCACCAGCAGCACCCGCGCTCCCGCCAGCGTCATGCGCCGCCGCCCCAGCCGCCGCCGACCTGCGGCAGCGCCTCCGTTTCCGACGCCGCCACGACCTCGCTCAGTGGCGCCTCGATCAGGCAGCCGACGCCGCTGCTCCGGGAGAAATCGAGCTGCACCCGGGCGCCGAGATCCTGCGCCATGAAACGCTCGATCAGCACGCTGCCGAAACCCCGGCGCTGGGGCGCCGCCACCGGCGGGCCGCCATGTTCGCGCCAGGAGAGCACCAGCAGGTCGTCCGCCGCCCGAATTTCCCAGCCGATGTCGATGTGCCCGCCGGCCACGCGACAGCGCGCCGTGCTTCATCGCGTTGGTGGCGAGCTCATGCAGCCCCAGCGCCAGCGCGATCGCCGCGCGCGGGCCCAGCCGCAGCTCCGGGCCGGACACCGCGAACCGGCCGCCCTCGCCGCCGAACAGCTCCAGCACCGCGTCGACCACCCGGTGCAGTTCGGCGCCTTCCCAACGCTCGCGGGTCAGGATGTCATGCGCCGAGGCCAGCGCCATCAGCCGGCCTTCCAGCGCCTCGCGCAGCGCCGGATCGGCGTTCCGCAGCGTCTGCGAGGCAATCGCCTGCACCGTCGCCAGGGTATTCTTCACCCGGTGGTTCAACTCGTTCATCAGCAGCCGCATGCGTTGCTCGGCGCGCTTGCGCTCCGTGATGTCGACCGAAACGCCGACCAATCCGATGACATCCCCGCGGTCGTCGCGCAGCGGCGTCTTGGTCGAATACCAAACCCGGGGGCGGCCATCCTCGCCGTCCAGCACTTCCTCCAGCTTCTCGGTCGCCTGCTGTTCCATGATCCGCGAATCGTTGGCCATCACCGCTTCCGCCTGCACCCGGTTTGGCAGGATCTCGACATCCGTCATCCGCTCCACCTCGACCCAGGGCCGGCCGAGCAGTTCGATCACCGCGGCGTTCGCGAGCAGCAGCCTGCCTTGGCGATCCTTGGCGTAGATCAGCCCGGGGGCGGCCTCGACGATGGCGCGCAACAGCCGGTCGGCGCGGCGGCGCTCCTCCTCGGCCAGCCGCAATGCGGTGATGTCGCTGCTGACCTCGATCAGGGCATCGCCTTCCCCCGCCGCGCCGCGATGCAGCGCCCAATAGCTGGCGATGTGCAACGCCGAGCCGTCGCGGCGCCGGTGCACCAATTCGCCGCGCCAGTACCCGGCTGTCTGAAGTTCCGCCTCGATGACGTCCAACGGCTGGGAAAAAACTGTCTGCAGCAATTCATGGCTGATCCGGCCGAGCGCCTCGGCCTGGCTGAAGCCGTACAGCCGTTCGGCGCCGCGGCTCCAGAAGGTGATGCGGCCGTCGGCTTCACGGACCATGCCCTGCGCCAGCTCGAACGCGCGGGTGAACCGTTCCAGCCGGCTCAGGCTCCTGACCAGTATCAGCCGGTCCCGTCGCTGCTCCAGCGCCACCCCGGCCAGCAGCATGGTCGCCAGCACGCCGCTGCCGACCACCGCCAACCAGCGCAGCATCGATCCCCCGTCCGTGCGCGCCTGCGTCGCCTGCGCGCCGAAATCGTGCTGGAGGGCCGCCACCTTGACGCGGATCGTCGCCATGGTCCGCTCGCCAAGGTTGCTGCGCACCAACGCCAGCGCCGCATCCGAACGGCCGGCCTGACGCAGCCGCAACGTCTGGCTGAGTTCGTCGAGCTTGACCGATGCGAGCTCTCGAATCCGCCCGATCATGGCAATGCGCCTGTCGGTCGGAAGCGGGGACGTGGCCAATCTGGCAAGATCTTCGTCGATGCGGGCGCGGGCGGCGTCATAGGGCTTCAGGTAGTCAGGATCGCCGGTCAGCAGATAGCCGCGTTGGCCGGTTTCGGCATCCTGCAGTGTCGCAAGAACCGTCTCGACGGCCAGTTGGGCAACATGGATCTCATCCACCCCGGCATCTTCTCGAGCGCCGACCCGGAGAGTGTCCAGCGCCAACCAGACGCCGGCGACCAGCAGCAACGCCGCGGCCCCGGTTGCCAGTGAAGTGGCAAGATGTACGGTGCGAAAACGCGAGACCAGGGGCCTCAACCGGCTGGGCATCCTGGGGTCGCTATCCGGTGAATGCCGAGACCAGACCGTCGATTGTTATGATACGGAACCAAACCGGAAAATACATAAGATGCCTCAGAAATGCGGCGTCGCTCAAAAAGAGACGTTACTCGACGTGTGATTATCGGGTTGGCTACCGGGAAGCAAAGCTAATCGCAGTCGGACGGATACTGTCCGACGTTTGCGGGGGGACAATATCTTGTACCGACGCAGCCTGTTGCGGACAACGCTGGCGGCACCCTTCCTGCCCGCATCCGCGTGGGGTTTGCCGGCACCGGCCGCAGCGACCGGCCGCTGCCGGCCCGGCGACGCGAACTGGCCATCCGATGCGGATTGGAAAGAATTGCGACAGGCGGTCGGGGGACGGCTGATCAAACTTGGGCAGCCATTGGCGGCGTGCCAGGAAGCGCCGGGCGGCGCCGTGTGCGCCGATCTCTTCAAGGGACTCAAAAACCCGTACTTCATCGGCGACAGCCCGGCGTTGACCCAGACCTGCGGCTGGGTCGACGCATGGACCTCGCAGCCGAGCCGCTACGTCGTCGCCGCCCAGAGCACGGCCGACGTCGTGGCCGCGGTGAACTTCGCCCGCAGCCGCAATCTTCGCCTCGTGGTGAGAGGTGGTGGCCACAGCTATCTCGGCACCTCCAACGCGCCCGATTCGCTGATGATCTGGACCCGGGCCATGCACGACATCGCAGTGAATGACGGGTTCGTGGCGCAGGGCTGCGCCGGCGCGCAGGCGCCGCAGCCGGCGGTGACGGTCGGTCCCGGCGCCATCTGGATGCATGCCTATAACGAAGTGACGACCAAGGGCGGTCGCTACGTGCACGGCGGGGGCTGCGGCACGGTGGGCGTCGCCGGCCTGGTGCTGGGCGGCGGCTTCGGCAGCTACTCGAAAAAATACGGCACCGCCGCGGCTTCGCTGCTGGAAGCCGAGGTCGTCACGGCGGACGGCACCGTCCGCGTCGCCAATTCCTGCCGGGAGTCGGAGCTGTTCTGGGCGCTGAAGGGCGGCGGCGGCGGCAGCTTCGGCGTCGTCACCCGCCTTACCCTGCGGACCCACGCACTGCCGGACAGCTTCGGCGTCGTGGCGACCACCGTCGTGGCAACCTCGGACGCTGCCTACCGGCGGCTGCTCGGGCGGTTCATCGCATTTTATGCCGCCGACCTCATGAACCCCGAGTGGGGCGAGATCGTCACGCTCCGCCCGGGGCGCCAGCTGGATATCCGCATGGCATGCCAGGGCGTCGCGCAGGACCGGGCGCGGGCGCTGTGGCAGCCGTTCCTGGCGTGGGTCGCCGCAGCGCCGGAGGACTTCAGGGTGACCCTGGCGCCGCTGATCCGCAGTGCGGAGGCACGGCACCGCTGGGACCCGGAATGGCTCAAGGCGATGGCCCCGCAGGCGATCCGCCTGGATGACCGTCCGGGCGCCTCCGCCGACAATATCTTCTGGGCCGCCAACCTCGCCGAAGCCGGGCATTTCCTGTACGGCTTCGAATTGGAGTGGCTGCCCGCTTCGTTGCTGAATGCCGATCGCCAACCGGCCCTGGCCGACGCCCTCGCCGCCGCCAGCCGGCTGTGGTCGGTCGAACTGCATTTCCAGAAAGGGCTGGCCGGAGCGCCGGACGATGTCGTCGCGGCGGCGCGGGACACCGCAACCAACCCCGCCGTGCTCGACGCCTTCGCCCTGGCAATCGTCGCCGGTGAAGGGCCACCGGCCTTCCCGGGAGTGCGCGGGCATGAACCCGACATGGCGGCCGCGCGCCGCAACGCGCAGCAGATCGGCCGGGCGATGGCCGAATTGCGGAAAGTGGCGCCGGTGCGCGCCTCCTACGTGGCGGAAAGCAGCTATTTCGAGGAGTCCTGGCAGGCCGCCTACTGGGGTCCGAACTATCCGCGGCTGCGGGCAGCCAAGAACCGATACGATCCGGACGGATTGTTTTTCGCCCATCACGGAGTTGGCAGCGAAGACTGGAGCGCCGACGGGTTTTCTCGGGTCGGATAGCCGCGATCCCTCGGGCTGTGTAACCTTCCACGCTCGATCCAGGAGGGGGAAGCAACATGCGCATCGCCGTCATCGGCGCCGGGGGCATCGGCGCCCCGCTCGGCGCGTCGCTCGCCACCGCCGGGCACGATGTCAGCTTCGTTGCCCGCGGCGCGCATCTCGCGGGCATGCGGGCCAACGGCCTGCGGGTGGAAGGCGACCGCGGGGAAACCATGCTGCGTCCGGTCCAGGCCAGCGACGATCCCGCGACCATCGGGCCGGTGGACCTCGTGCTGTTCTGCGTCAAGCTGTGGGATGTGGAGACCGCCGGCGAACAGATCCGGCCTCTCATCGGACCCGAGACCGCGGTGGTGCCGCTGCAGAACGGCGTGGATGCCAGCGAGCGGCTGGCGCCGATCCTGGGCGTCGCGCACGTCATGGGCGGGGTCGCCTTGGTCACCGGCTCGATCGTGGCGCCGGGCGTGGTCCGGCAGACCGGCAAGCATCACCGCATGACCTTCGGCGAGCTGGACGGCCGCATCACGCCGCGCGCCGAGCGCATCCGCGATGCCTGCGCCGCAGCCGGGATCGAGGTGACGCTGTCGCCCGACATCCAGCTCACCCGGTGGGAGAAGTTCATCGCCCTGACGGCGACCAGCGGCCTGTGCGCGCTGGCCCGCCGCCCGATCGGTCCGTTGCGCGACGACCCCGACATCTGGCCGCTGTTCGACGTCGCCATGCAGGAGGTGGTGGATGTCGGCCGCGCCTGCGGGGTGGCGTTCGCGGCCAATGTGCTCGATCCCTGGCGGGCCTTCATCGCCGGCGTGCCGCCCGGCTGGACGCCGTCGATGGCGGTCGACCTGATGGCCGGCAACCGGCTGGAACTACCATGGCTCGCCGGCCGCGTGGTGCAGCTCGGCCGCGCGCACGGCGTGCCGACGCCGGTGAACGCCGTGGTGTATGCAGGCCTCAAGCCTTTCGCCGATGGTGGAAAGACCTAGCGCCAGCCTCGGAGTTTCGCACGCATGAACATCCTGATCACCGGCGCCGCGGGCATGATCGGCCGCAGGCTGGCCCGGCGGCTGGCGCAGGACCAGTCGCTCGGCGGCCGCGGGATTTCGACGATGACGCTGCTCGATGTCGTGCCGCCGGATGCGGAGCTGGGCAACGCGATCTCCGCGGATCTGTCGGAGCCGGGCGAAGCCGCGCGTGCCGTGGCTGCGCGGCCGGACATCATCTTCCACCTCGCCGCCGTGGTGTCCGGCGAAGCAGAAGAAGATTTCGACAAGGGCTACCGCGTCAACCTCGACGGCACCCGGGCGCTGTTCGAGGCAATCCGCGCGATCGGCGACGGCTACCGGCCGCGGCTGGTGTTCAGTTCCTCGATCGCCGCCTACGGCGCGCCGTTCCCCGAACTGATCGACGACGATTTCGCCACCACGCCGCTGCTGAGCTACGGCACCCAGAAGGTGATCTGCGAGCTGCTGCTGGCCGACTACAGCAGGCGCGGCTTCCTCGACGGCATCGGCCTGCGCCTGCCCAACATCTGCATCCGCCCCGGCGCGCCCAACCAGGCGGCCTCCGGCTTCTTCTCCAGCATCCTGCGTGAGCCTTTGGCGGGCCTGGAAGCCGTGCTGCCGGTCGGCGACGAGGTGCGCACCTGGCACGCCAGCCCGCGCGCCGCCGTGGGCTTCCTGCTGCACGCGGCGACGTTGGACACGGCCGTGCTCGGCGGCCGGCGCAACCTGATGATGCCGGGGATTTCGGCCACCGTCGGCGAGCAGATCGAAGCCTTGCGCCGCGTCGCCGGCGACGCGGCCGTCCGGCGCATCCGGCGCGCGCCGGACCCGCGCATCCAGGCGATGTTCGCCGCCATCCCCGGCCGCTTCGATGCCGCCCGCGCGACGGCCGCGGGCTTCGTCGCGGAGACCTCGTTCGACGCCATCATCGAGGCCCATCTGCAGGACGAGCATGCCGGCCAAACTCCCAGCGCCCGCCTCAGGGTTTCGCCATGATACGGCGCCGCCGGTTCCTCGCCGGCATCGGCCTCGTCTGCGCGCGGGCCGCGCACGCCGACGCGCCGTGCTGCGGCCCGATCACGCCGGCTGGGGAAAGGCTGCAACAACTCCTCGACGCTACCGACGTCGAGCATCGCTGGCTCGCACATCAGCATGTCGATTGGCAGACCGGATTATCCGATCGCGATCCCGACTACACCGGCTCGGACAAGGCCACCCATTGCAGCGCCCTCGCGGCCGCCGTCGGGTTGCGGCTAGGCGTCTACATGCTGCGGCCACCGGAACACGGGTTGACCCTGCTCGCATCCGCCCAGACCCGGTGGTTCGGCACGCCGCAGGGAGTTGCCGCCGGCTGGTCGCCGGTTACTTCGATGCAGGCGGCGCAGTCGCTGGGCAACCAGGGCAAGCTGGTCGTGATCGCCTACCCCAGCCCCGATCCGCACCGTCCGGGCCACATCGTCGTCGTCCGGCCGTCACAGAAATCGGCGGCCGAGTTGGCGGTGGAGGGTCCGCAGGTGATCCAGGCGGCGTCGCGCAACAAGGCCAGCTACCCCGCCGCGCAATCCTTCAACGCGCATCGCGGCGCCTGGCCGAATGAGGTGCGTGTCTTCGCCCATGACGTGCCGGCAAGCTAACCCGGCCCGGCTGCCCCGATCCGCAGGCTTTCGCCGGGCCCACCGCCCAGCGCCCGCCGCAAGGCCGAAAGCAGGGCGGTGATCGACGGCGCCGGACGGGTTCGCGCCGGCGCATGCAGGAACCATCGCGCCGGCGGCGTGCCGCGCCTGATTTCGCAGGTCGCGGCCGCGGTGCGGACGACCAGCCCATGTTCGCCCGCGATCACCGTGCCTTCGATCGACCACACCGCCAGGCAATCCTGCAGCAGATTGCGAAGTTCCGCGTCGGTCACAGGAGATTCACAGCATCACCGGCGCCGCAATGAACGCCGGATCGATTTTGCGCGCCAGCCACTGCCCATCCGCCGGGTCGCCCAGCAGCGCCCCGTCCTGCATCACCACCTTGCCGCGCAGCAGCGTCAGGCTCGGCCAGGCATGCGCCTCCCAGCCTTCCCACGGCGTGTAGTCGGTCTCGTGCAGGTCGGACGCGGTGATGCGCCGGCGGCGGCGCGGGTCGAGCACGCAGATATCGGCGTCCGACCCCACCGCGATCGCTCCCTTGCGTGGGTACATCCCCAGGATGCGCGCCGCATTCGTAGAGACCAGGTCGACGAATTTTCGCAAGGAATAGCCGCGCCGCCCGACCATTTCGGTGTACATCAGCGCCACCCGCGGCTCCACCCCGGCATTGCCGCCGGTGGTGTCGTCAATCCGCACGCCCTGTATTTTCTGTGCAAGCGTGCAGCAGATTTCGTCGGTGGCGATGCAGTTGATGCTGCCGTCCAGCGTGCCGCCCCACAGCGCCGCCTGGTCCTGTGCGGATTTCAGCGACGGGTAGGTGTGGAAGATCTGGCCGTTCGGTTTGTTGTAGTCCTCGGCGGTGTAGAGCATGTACTGGTGCAGGCTTTCGCCGTAGATCGGCACGCCCTTCGCCCGCGCCTCGCGGATCGCGGCGACCCCGCTGGCGGCGCTGGTGTGCAGCATATAGAGCGCGGTTCCCGGCACGCTCTCGGCCAGGCGGATCACCCGCCGGAACGACAAATCCTCGGAAAGCGCGTTGTGCACCTCGGCCATGTTGACGAAGCTGGTGCGGTTCTCGCGGAACAGCTTGGCATACATGTGCATGACGATGTCGTTGTCCTCGGCGTGGATGACGCCGAGCCCGCGATGCGCGGCCAGCACCTGGAACACCTCCCAGATATCGCCGAAATCGACCATCCTGCCCTTCCGGCTGGGCGTGATGTCGGTGGTGAATATCTTTACGGTCGGATGCCCGGCGTCGATCGCGGCGCCAAGCTGCACCAGAGTTTCGGGGTCGATGTCGCCCTCCACCATCAGGTGAAACGCGTAATCGGTGTGGCAGGCGCCCTTCCAGATGGCATCGCGCCGCGCGATCGCGTCGGCGATATCGCTGCCCTCGATCACCCTGGCGAAATCCAGCAGCGTGGTGGTGCCGCCGTGGATCGCCGCCCGGCTGACCACGGACGGCGGCGCGGTCAGCGTGGCCGGTCCGTCCGGCACCGGCATCGGCCAGGCGCAATGCACATGCGGATCGATGCCGCCGGGCATGACGATGCAACCGCTGGCGTCGATCAGCCGGGCGCCGTCCGGCACCTGCCCGTGTGGCGAGATGGCGGTGATCCGGCCGTCGGCGACGGCGATATCGCAGGCAGCGACGCCCTCCGGGGTCACCACGATGTCGCTGCGCACCACCAGATCGACCATGCCTGCCCCGCCCCGTGAGATCGCCGATATCGTCGGCCACCGCCCGCCACGACGCAACCTTGCCGCCGGCTGTGTGCTTCTTTAGAACGCGCGCAACCAAGCTGTCATAAATCCACGGGGAAACGTCAATGTCATTCACACGCCGCACGGCCCTCGCCGGCCTGTTGGCCGCACCCGCCATCTTGCGGGCCGGCCACGCCCGGGCCGCTGCGAAGACCCTGAAGATCAGCCACCAGTTCCCCGGCGGCAATGCCGAGCAGGGCGATTTCCGCGACCGCCTGGTGCGCCGCTTCGCCGCCGACGTGGAGAAGCAGACCAACGGAGAGCTGGCGTTCGAGATCTACCCCGGCTCCTCGCTGATGAAGACCGTGGCCCAGTTCTCGGCGCTCCGCCGCGGCGCACTGGACCTCAGCCTGTATCCGCTGGCCTATGCCGGCGGCGAGGTGCCGGAGGTCAATATCGGCCTGATGCCGTGCCTGGTCTCGACCTACCAGCAGGGCATGAACTGGAAGAATTCCGATATCGGCCGCGAACTGGTGGCGCTGCTGGACAAGCGCGGCGTCAAGATCCTCACCTGGATCTGGCAGGCCGGCGGCGTCGGTAGCCGGGCCGGCGGCGTGGTCTCGCCCGACGACGTGAAGGGCCTGAAGATCCGTGGCGGCTCGCGCGAGATGGACCTGATGCTGAAGGCCGCCGGCGGCATCATCTCGTCGGTGCCTTCGGACGAAATCTACGCCGCGATGCAGACCGGTTCGCTGGACGCGGCGGTGACTTCCTCCACCAGCCTGATCAGCTTCCGCCTGCAGGAGATCGCGAAGAACGTCACCACCGGCCGCCAGGGCAGCTTCTGGTTCATGCTGGAGCCGCTGCTGATGAGCAAGTCGATCTATGACGGCCTCACCCCCGACCAGCAGAAGGCCATCTCCAGCGTCGGCACCGGCCTCGAAGGCTTCGCGCTCGACGCCGCCAAGGCCGACGACGACGCGCTGGCCGCGATCTACGCCAAGGCCAACGTCAAGGTCGCGGATTTCAATCCGGCCGCCCTGGCCAAGTGGAAGGCCATCGCCGAGGAAACCGCGTGGAAGGACTTCGCCGCCCGCAACGCCGCCTGCGCGTCGCTGCTGAAGCTCGCCGAGACGGTCTCGGCCTAGGACGCGCATGAGTACCCACGCGGTCGCGACCGGCGACGCCGCCGTCGACGTTCCGCGCGGCGGGGTGCTCGGGGCGGCGCAATCCGCCCTCACGATGGTCAACAACCTGATGGCGGTGCTGTCGGCGCTGGCGATCGGCGCCGCCGGCGTGGTGCTGACCTGGGAAGTCGATCGGGCGCTATTTCCTCAGCATCCCAAGCGACTGGCAGGATGAGCTTTCCACCTTCCTGCTGATCGGCGCGACTTTCGCCTCCGCCGCCTGGACCCAGGCGCGGCGCGGCCACGTGGCGATCGACGCGCTGGCCCATGTGCTGCCGCCGGCGATCGACCGGGTGCGCCGGATCATGGCCGACCTGCTGGCCTGCGTGTTCTGCGGCTACTTCGCCTGGAAAAGCTTCCAGTTGCTCGGCGAGGCGCTGGAGGATGGCCAGACCACCCCCTCCGCCTGGGGGCCGCCGCTGTGGATCCCATACGGCTGCATGACGGTGGGGATGGCGCTGCTGGCCCTGCAACTGCTGCTGCAGGTACTGAGCGGCCCCCGTCCGGCAAGCGGCCCATCTCCGGTCCGCCCGCCGGCATGAGCCCGCTGCAGCTTGGGCTGATGTATGGCGGCGCCACCGTCGCCGCCCTGTTCTCCGGCATCCCGATCGCCTTCGCCCTCGGCGGCGTGGCGACGGTGTTCATGATGATCTTCATGCCGGCCGCCTCGGTCGATACCATCGCCCAGAACGTCTACGAGGAACTCGCCAGCATCACCCTGCTGACGATCCCGCTGTTCATCCTGAAGGGTGCGGCGATCGGCAAGTCGCGGGCGGGCAAGGACCTGTACGACGCCCTGCACACCTGGCTGCACCGGGTGCCGGGCGGCCTCGGCGTGGCGGTGGTGCTGGCGTGCGGATTGTTCGCCGCGATGGCCGGGTCCAGCCCCGCGACCTGCTCGGCGATCGGCAGCTCCGGCATTCCCGAGATGCGCCGGCGCGGCTACTCGCCGGCCTTCGCGGCCGGCCTGGTGGCGGCGGGCGGCACGCTGGGCATCCTGCTGCCGCCGTCGATCGTGCTCATCCTGTACGCCGTCGCCGCCGAGCAATCGCTGGGCCGGCTGTTCCTGGCGGGGCTCGGACCCGGCGTGCTGCTGGTGGTCCTGTTCGCGACCTACGCCATGCTGCACTGGCGCGGCGAGCACCGCCGCGCCAGCGCGACGCTCGCGTCCAGCGGCGCCGATCACGAGATCCTGCGCATCGACAGCTACAGCTTCCGCCAGAAGATGGCGGCGCTGCCGCGGGTGGCGCCGTTCCTGATCCTGCTGACCGGGGTGATGGTGGCGCTGTACGGCGGCATCGCCACGCCGTCCGAAACCGCGGGCCTCGGGGCGGTCCTCGCATTGGTGCTCATTGCCATCGTCTACCGCGCCTGGCGGCTGTCGGACCTGAAGCCGATCTTCCAGGGCACCCTGGGCGAGAGCGGCATGTTGCTGATGATCATCGGCATGAGCCTGCTGTACAGCTACGTGATGAGCTACCTGCACATCAGCCAGGGCGCCGCCGCCTGGATCGTGTCGCTGCAATTGTCGAAATGGCTGCTGCTGGCGGCGATCCTGCTGATGGTGGTGGTGCTGGGCTTCTTCCTGCCGCCGGTGTCGATCATCCTGATGACCGCGCCGATCATCCTGCCGCCGTTGCGCGGCGCCGGGTTCGACCTCGTCTGGTTCGGCGTGGTCATGGCGGTGGTGATGGAGATGGGATTGATCCATCCGCCGGTCGGCCTCAACATCTTCGTCATCAACCGCATCGCGCCGGATATCGGACTGGGCCAGGTGATCCGCG
Source organism: uncultured Alphaproteobacteria bacterium (assembly GCA_963819305.1). Classification (GTDB taxonomy): domain Bacteria; phylum Pseudomonadota; class Alphaproteobacteria; order Acetobacterales; family Acetobacteraceae; genus CAVTKE01. The sequence goes on along the minus strand of CAWFVP010000006.1, from coordinate 604,697 downwards.
GCACCCTGCCGTTCGTGGTGCTGATGGCGTTAGGCGTGGTCATCCTGTCGTTTCTGCCCGGCATCGCCATGTGGCTGCCCAACCTCGTCTACGGCTGAGACGGCATCGGCCGCCTTGCGGTGGCGCTGCCCGGCACCTTATATCACCGTACCCACAACACCGCAGGCGGCAACCCGCTGCCCGCGCCTTCATCGGGAGCAACTCCTCCGATGAGTGACAACAACACCGTCACCACGCCACGCATCAAGATCGAGGAAAAGACCGAGCGGCCGCGGCTGCACAAGGTGATCCTGGTCAACGACGACTTCACGCCGCGCGAATTCGTCGTGATGGTGCTGAAGGCGGAATTCCGCATGGGCCTGGAACAGGCGCAGCGGGTGATGATGACCGCGCACAAGCGGGGCGCCTGCGTCGTCGCCGTGTTCACCAAGGACGTGGCCGAATCCAAGGCCACCACCGCGACCGACGCCGCCCGGAAAAAGGGCTATCCGCTGCTGTTCACGACCGAGCCCGAGGAATAGCCGGCCGCCGTCTCACTGACCGTCCTGGCATGTGCCACGCCGAGCGAGAGGCGCCGCTTGGCGCCGCCCGGCGTGGCTTTCGAGAACCGTGAGCACAGCGGGCGTTTGGCCCGTGAGCACCGGAAGCGCAGAAAGCCGCGTCAGATGACCGGCGTAGCGCATGCTCGGGCGGTCAGCGCGAGGATTGCAGCGGCAGGTCGCGCATCCTGGCGCAGACCAGGAAGGCTATGCCGACCAGGATCGCGCAGAGCGCAAACGCCATCTGGAAGCCGCCTGCCAGCGCGCCATGCGCAACCGCCCGGACCGCGGGGTCGGCAAGCTGCCCCCCTGCCCCGCCGCTACGCAATGCACCGAGGTCGATCTGCGTGGTGATCCCGGCCGCCGCCAACCCATCGGCAAAGCGGCTCGCCAGGATCGCGCCGACCAGGGTGCTGCCGAACGCGCTGCCCATCGAGCGCAGGAACAGCAGCGAGGCGGTCGCGGCCCCAAGGTCGCGCCGTTCCACCGCGTTCTGGGCGATCATCATGCTCCCGGGCATGCAGACGCCGGTGCCGAGGCCGACCACCGCCATTACCAGCAGTTCCAGCACCACCGAGTTGCTGCTCACCGAGATCGCCATCAGCACGAAACCCGCGACCGACACCCCGAGGCCGGCCAGCACGATCCCCTTGGAGCGGCCGAGCCAGCGGGACACCCGCCCGGAGACGTAGGCACCGCAGGCGTTGAAGGCCAGGAACGGGGCGATCATCATGCCCGAAGCCGAGGCATCCTGGCCGCGGATCAGCTGGAAGAACAGCGGCAGCAGGAAGGTGGCTCCGAACAGCGCCGCCGGACGCCAGCAGAGGCGATCAGCACCCCCGAGTTGAACACCGAGTTGACGAACAGCCGCGGCGGCAGCATCGGCTCCGGCGCCCGGCGTTCCTGCCAGACCAGCGCCAGCAGCAGGGCGACGCAGACGGCGGTCGTGCCGAGGATCGGCGCCGAACTCCCACGGGTACTCGATGCCGCCCCAGCTCATCACCAGCAGGCTCAGGGTGATCAGCAGGGTCAGCAGGGCCGCCCCGACATAGTCGATGCGCGCCTCGCGGCTGCGCACCGGCAGGAGCTTCAGCGCCCGGCTGCTCAGGATATAGGCAGCGGCGCCGACCGGCAGGTTGATCCAGAAGATCGAATGCCAGGTCAGGTGGTCGGTCATCCAGCCGCCCAGCACCGGGCCGGTGATGCTGGCGACGCCCCAGGTACCGGCCATGTAGCCCTGGTAGCGGCCACGTTCGCGTGGCGCCACCACGTCGGCGATCGCCGCCTGCGCCATCGACATCAGGCCGCCGCCGCCGACCCCCTGCAGCGCACGGAACACGATCAGCTGGAACAGCGTCTGCGACATGGCGCACAGCGCCGAGGCGATCACGAACAGCACGATCGCCGGCAGCAGGATGCGCGCGGCGGCCGTAGATATCCGACAGCTTGCCGTAGATCGGCATCATCGCCGTCGAGGTCAGCAGGTAGGCCGTGACGATCCAGGACAGGTGGCCGAAGCCGTTCAGGTCGGCGGCGATCGCCGGCACCGCAGGGACCACGACGGTCTGGTCGATCGCCGCCAGCAGGATGCACAGCAGGATGCCGGTGACCACGCGGACGATCTGCTGATGAGTGAAGGCCGGCAGAGCTTCGGCGGCCGGCGTGTCGAGAACGATCGGGGCGGGTGCGTCCATGGCGGGCGGCACCATGCAATTCGCGGGCTAGCGAGTCACCATCGCCCGGCGCAGCCCAGGTGTGGCGTTCACGATGGCGGCAGCGGCGAAACCCAGGAACACCAGCCCGGAGATGCGGGTGATCCACAGCTCGTGCCGGCGATACAGCCGCCGCACCCGCTCCGCCCCGGCGATCACGATGAGCACAAGGTCGGCGGCAATGAAGCCGCCGCAGGCCGCCAGCAACAGCGGCGGCAGGGCGGCCCAGGTCAGTTCCCCGGCATGGCCGGCCAGCAAAGCGGTGAAGGTGGCGACCGCGACGGGGTAGCCTTTCGGGTTGGTCAGCCCGAAGGCGATCCCGCGCAGTACCGGCCGCGGCGCCACCACGCGAACCTCGTCCGCGTCGCGTGCGCGGGCGCGCAGAGCGGCCAGCCCGAGCCAGCCGAGATACAGCCCGCAGACCAGCCCCAGCACGTCGAACAGCAGCGGCCCGATCTCGCGCGCGCCGATCACCGCGATCAGCGCCAGCGACGACCAGACGACGTCGCCGGCAAACATCCCCGCGATGAAGCGGGCGCCGGCGCCGCGTCCCTGTGCCGCGCCGATGCCAAGCATCATCAGGAAACCGGGTCCTGGCGTCAGCGTGTAGATCGCCCCGGCCGTCGCCGAGGCCAGCAGCAACGACGGCGGCAGGCTCACTGCCGCGTCAGGCGGCGCGGCGCGCCTGCAGGGCGGACAAGGCGGCCGCGATGCGGGCGCCGCGGGCCGGATCGGCCGGCCGCAGCGGTGCCCGGACATTGCGCCAGGCGGCATCGCCGGTGGAGGCCGCCAGCGCCGCCTTCATCAGCGGCAGGAAGGCCGGGTCGGCGAACTGGTCGCAGGCCGACTGCATGGTGGCTTCGGCACCGGGATCGGTGAACATCGCCCGCACCAGGTCCGGCACCACGTTGGCCATGCCGCAGATCGTGCCGGTGCCGCCGATCGCCATCGCCCGGTTGATGTGCACCTCCGCCCCGACCAGGCAGCCGGTGTCCGGCGCCGCGGCGCGGAACGCCTTGAAGGATTCGAAGTCGCCGCTGCTGTCCTTCACCCCGGCGATGATGGCGCCGTAGCGGGCGCGCAGCCGGCCGAGCACCGCCGGCGGCACGCCGATGCCGGCGACCTGCGGGATGTGGTACAGCGTGGCCCGCAGCCGGTCCGACCCGACCCCGTCGACGATCGCGGCGAAAGCGTCCTCGATCCCTTCGGGGGGCGCCGCACGGAAGAAATACGGCGGCAGGATCAGCGCATGGGTCAGCCCCAGCGCCATCACCTGGCGGGTCAATGCCACGGTGTCGGGGATGGCCGGGCAGCCGGTGCCGATGGCGATCTTGCCAGCCGGAATACCGGCATTGAGCAGCGCCTCGGTGGCCTTCACCCGCTCGCCGATCGAGAACGACGGCCCTTCGCCGGTGGTGCCGAACGGCACCAGGCCGTCGCAGCCCTGCGCCATCAGCCACAGTCCGTGGCGAACCAGCGACGGGTGGTCGACGGCGTGGTCGGCATCGAGCGGGGTCGCCATGGCGACCCAGAGGCCGTTGATGGTGTCGGGCATGCAGGGGCTCCGGAGTTTTTTGCAACGTCGCATCCCTGGGCGCGCAAGTGAAGGGTGTTCCGCGCGGCACGGGGCCGATATCCTGCCCGAAAGCACCAGGGAAACGACAGATGCTGATCGGACTCGACCCCCTTCTCACCCCCGACCTGCTGCACGCGCTGATGGCGATGGGGCATGGCGACCGGATCGTTCTGGTCGACGCCAACTATCCCTCCACCCGTGGCCGCCGCACCCTGCCGCTGCCCGGTGCCGACGTGGTGCAGGCACTGCGGGCGGTGCTGTCGCTGCTGCCCTGCGACACCTTCGTGCCGGAGCCCGCCGCCATCATGCAGGTGGTCGGCGATCCGAAGGCGGTGCCGCCGGTGGTGGCGCAGATGAACGAGGTCCTGCGCGCCCATGGCTGGGGCCCCGCCGCCGGGATCGAGCGGCACGACTTCTACGCCGCTGCCGAAACCGCCTACGCCATCGTGCCCACCGGCGAGCGCCGCTTCTACGGCAACATCATGCTGACCAAGGGCGTGATCCCGCCGGAGGCCGCATGATGAACATCCGCGGCCCGCTGGGCATGGGCGGCGCGCCGCTCGGCAACCTGTTCGACCGAATTCCCGAGGACGTCGCGATCGGCACCGTCGAAGCGGCCTGGGAGTCAGGCATCCGCCATTTCGACACCGCGCCGCATTACGGCGCCGGCCTGTCCGAGCACCGTATGGGCGCCGCTCTGCGCCTGCACGACCGGGCCGCCTACACCCTGTCGACCAAGGTGGGCCGCCTGCTGGAGGCGGCGCAGGATGTGCCGGAACGCGACCAGGGCTTCGTCGGCGGGATGCCGTTCCGCAGGCGCTTCGACTACACCGAGGCCGGCGCGATGCGCTCCATCGAGGACAGCCTGCAGCGCCTTGGGCTGTCGCGCATCGACATCGTCTACATCCACGATGTCAGCGAGGACTGGCACGGGCCGGAGTGGAAGCAGCTGTTCGGCGTGGCGATGCAGGGCGCCGCGAAGGCGCTGGCCTCGCTGAAGCGGCAGGGGGTGATCGGCGCCTGGGGGCTGGGCGTGAACCTGGTCGACCCGTGCCTGGCTGCGCTGGAGCAATCCGAGCCCGACATGTTCCTGCTGGCCGGCCGCTACACCCTGCTGGACCACGCGGCGCTGGACAGGCTGATGCCCGAATGCGCGGCACGCGGGGTTCGGCTGGTGCTGGGCGGGCCATACAACTCGGGGCTGCTGGCCGGCGGCACCACCTTCAACTACGAGAGCGCACCTGCCGAAATCGCCGGTCGCGCAAAGGCGATCGGCGAATTGTGCCGCCGGCATGGCGTCGACCTGAAGGCGGCGGCGCTGCAGTTCTGCGCCGCCCATCCGGTGGTGGCGGCGATCATCCCCGGCGCGCGGACGCCGGACGAAGTGCGCGAGAACGCGGCGATGATGCGCGCGCCGATCCCCACCGCCCTTTGGCAGGCGCTGAAGCAGCAGGGCCTGCTGCCGGCGCATGCACCGACCCCTGAGTGAGCGTTTCGGCTAAATAATGATCGACGCGCATTTCCACGTCTGGCGGCTCGACCGCGGCGACTACGACTGGCTGAAGCCCGAACTGCCGATCCACCGCGACTACGGCCTCGACGATTACCGTCCCCTGCTTGGCGACATCACCGGCAGCATCCTGGTGCAGGCGGCGGCGACGGACGCCGAGACCGACTTCATGGTGGCGACGGCGCGCGCCTCCGCCGGTTTGGTTCGTGGCGTAGTCGGCTGGACCGACCTCGCGGCCGGCGATGCCGTGGCGAAAGTCGAGGCCTTGGCGCGGCAGCCGGAAATCCGCGGCCTGCGGCCGATGCTGCAGGACATTGCAGATACCGACTGGATCTTCCGTGCGGAGGTGCAGGCCGGGCTGCGCGCGATGGCGGCGAACGGGTTGCGGCTGGACCTGCTGGTGACGCCGCGGCATCTGGCGCGGCTGCCGGAACTGGCAGGGCTGCACCCGGATCTGGCGGTGGTGGTGGACCATGGCGCGAAGCCCGCGATCGCTGCTGGCGGCTTCCAACCTTGGGCCGAACACATCGCCCGCATCGCCGCCGAAACGCCTTGGTGCTGCAAGCTGTCCGGATTGGCCACCGAAGCGGCGCCCGATTGGAAAGCGGAGGATTTGCGCCGCTATGTCGACCATCTGCTGGGCTGCTTCGGGCCGGAGCGCCTGATGTGGGGCAGCGACTGGCCGGTGGTGGAACTCGCCGGCGGATTCGCCGCGTGGCGCCGGGCGGCGCTGACATTGCTTCCGGCGGAATTCCAGCCCGCGGTGCTGGGCGGCACCGCGGCGCGGTTCTACGGAGTCTGACCCGGGCGAATCGACGCCCAACGGAACCGGGGCGCCGGCGGGTGGCGCAATCCGGCAAGGGCGCCCATCGCAAGCAGCAGGACCATCGTGCTTCCCGGTTCGGGAACCGCTACCGCAGCCGCGCAGGTTTACGGCGCAGGCTTCGGCGCCGGATCGCGGTCGTCGGCCAATGCGCGGTATCCCGCCAGGGCGGCGCTCGCGTCCTGCGGGTTCAGCTCCTCGCGCAGCATCTTGCCGGCCTCGTCGGTGCGGCCGTTCACGGCCAGCGCCAAGGCCAGGTTGTCGCGGGCGCGCCGGTCGCCCCCGCTGCCCTGGGCGGCATCACCGAGCATCGTGACGCCTTCGGTGGAGCTGCCTGAAAGCGCCAGCGACAGGCCGAGATTCTGTCGTGCTGAAGCAAGCTCCGGTGCCATCGCCAGCGCCTTGCGGTAGGCAACCTGGGCATCGGCATGGCGGCCCTGGAGGTCGAGGCAGACGCCGTAGTTGTTGAGCGCGCCGACATTGTTGGGCTCGTCAGCGATCACCGCCTGGAACATCTTCTCCGCCTCGGCCGGCTGGCGGCCCATCACCAGCTTGGCAAGGCTGACGCGCGCCTCGGACTGGCTGCTGTCGATCGACAGCACCTTGCGGAAGCTGGCCTCGGCGGCGGTCGCGTTGTTCAGCATCATGTTGGCCTGGCCGTTGCGCAGCAGCGCATCGACGTTGCGCGGGTTGCCGGCGAGAATTGAATCGGTCCATTGCAGGGCCAGGGTTGGGTTGCCCGCGGCAAGCGCCGCATCGGCGACGCGGGTGCCTTGCGGGCCGGTGGCCAGCGGCGCCGGCGGCGGCGTGTTGATCTTGGTGAAGCTGCTGCTGCTACCGCCGCAGGCGGACAGTCCGAGAGCCAGCCCGAGGGCCAGCGTGCGAGGCGAGAGGCGCATGAAACACCCTCATGATTTGAACAGGCGGATTGCCTGCAGGATCGCTGGGCCACCGACCACCATGAACAGACTTGGCAGAATGAAGATGATCATCGGAAGCGTCAGCAGAACCGGCAATCTGGCAGCACGTTCTTCAAATCGGGTTAAGATTTCGGTCCGCATTTCCGCCGACAGGACCCGCAGCGCCTCGGCCAGCGGGGTGCCGTATTGTAGCGTCTGCGACAAGGTCGCGACCACCCGCTTGAGGTCCGGAAGGCCGGTGCGGTCGCCGAGGTTGAGCAGCACCGCGGTGCTGTCGGTGCTGATCTGGAATTCGTTGGAGGTCAGCATCAACTCCGCGCCGACGCTCGGATGGGCGGAGGCGATCTCGGTGCCGACGCGATGGATCGCGGGCTCCAGGCTGAGGCCTGATTCGGCGCACATCACCAGCATGTCGAGCGCATCCGGCAGGCCTTCCGCGATGCCGTTCTGGTAGCGCTTGCGCAGGCTGCGCACCACATAGTCCGGCGCCAGCAGCCCCAGCACCGCCAGCGCCACCAGCAGCATGTTGCGGATCGCCGGCGTGCCGATGACGTTGTGCAGCGCCATGAAGCCGATCGCCGGCATCACCAGCAGCAGGATGATCTTGCTGGCGACGAACACGCTGACCGCGGATGCGGAACGAATGCCGGCACCTTCCAGGCTCTTGGTCAGCGCATCGACGGTCTGGCTGGAGACGATGCCGCTGCGCAGCACCCCCTGGCCGAGACCGGCGACCATCTTCAGCGCATCCTTCGGCGCCGACTTGCCGGTGTTCGCCGACGTCGCCCGCTGTCCGGTCCGCACCTGGTCCAACCGCGACTGCATCTTCCGTTCGCGGCTGGACTGGCGCAGCATCACCAGCGCCCCGCCGAGCATCACCAGGGACGCCGCGACGCCGAGCTGCAGCATGGTCTGCGAGCCCATCATGGCGAAGCACCCATCATGCCGGGCTTGTCCGTCACGACAGGCTCTTTTCGATGATCGTGCGCATGATGAAGGCGCCGGTGCACAGCGATCCCACCGCGGCGGCCAGGACCATGCGCCCGGACGGGTCGGTGAACAGCAGCGTCACGTATTGCGGGTTCATCACGTACAGACCGCCGGTCGCCAGCATCGGCAGGCAGCCGAGGATCAGGGCGGTGGTCCGCGCCTCCGAGGCGAGCGCCCGGGCACGCGACTTCAGCGCCATGCGCTTGCGGACGATGTTGGCGAGGTTGTCCAGCGTCTCGCCCAGCCGGCCGCCGGTCTGGCTCTGCAGGGTCAGGGCGGTGGCGAAGAAGCGGAATTCGGTGATGTCGTTGCGCTCGGCCATGGCGCGCAGGGCGTCCGAAATGGAGGTGCCGATGGCAAGGTCGCCGGCCACGCGGGCGAACTCGCTGGCGGAGGGCTCGGCGATCTCGCGCGAGACGATGCGGATCGCCTCGGTCAGCGGGACGCCGGCGCGAACCGAGCGCACGATCATGGTCAGGCAATCGGGGAACTGGCCATACAGCCGCCCGCGCCGACGTCCCGCCATCATCTTGAACAGCGCCCGCGACAGCAGCACCCAGATCACCGGCAGGCCGAACCACAGCGTGTTGCCGCCGAGGCCGACCATCAGCCCGGCGCCCAGCCGGGCGACGATCAGGGTGATGCCGAGCACCGCATACCATTTCAGCGGATACTGGTCGGGCCGCGAGGCGTCGAAGCCGAACAGCGAGGCGATGCGCCCGAGCGGCGAACTGGACTTCTGCGCCGGCGCCGAGCGAAGCACCCGCGGCGCGTCCAGGCGGCGGGTGCGAAGATGCGGCGCGGTGGCGGTCTCGAAACGCTGCTTGACGCGCAGCTGGCGGCTTTGCCCCTGCACCACCATGAGCGCCGAAAGCCCCAGTCCGGACAGGCCGAGGAACCCCGCCAGCAGCAGAAGTTGCAGATGGTTCATAGCTCTTCGGTCATTTCCATGGCCGCGGCCCAGGCGCGGTCCAGCCGGTAATAGGACAGGCGCGCATGGAAGGCCGGGCGAGCCCTGATGCTGTGATAGTGGCCGCTCAGCTTGCCGTCGGTGCCTTCGCCGTCGATCTCGAATTTGAAGATGTCGTTCAGCAGCACGATCTCGCCTTCCATGCCGCAGACCTCGGTCACCTGGGTGATCCGCCGGCCGCCGTCGCGCTGGCGTTCCACCTGCACGATCAGGTCCACCGCACTGACGATCTGGGTGCGGATGGCGCCCAGCGGCAGGCCCATGCTGCCCATCTGCACCATGTTCTCGATACGGGTGACGGCGTCGCGGGTGTTGTTGGCGTGGATGGTCGACATGCTGCCGTCATGGCCGGTGTTCATCGCCTGCAGCATGTCGAACGCCTCGGACCCGCGCACCTCGCCGATGATGATGCGATCGGGACGCATGCGCAGGGCGTTCTTCACGAGATCGCGCTGCGATACCTCGCCGCGGCCCTCGAGGTTGGCCGGCCGGGTTTCCAGGCGCACCACATGCGGCTGCTGCAATTGCAGCTCGGCCGCGTCCTCGACGGTGACGATGCGTTCGCCGTGGTCGATCAGCCGCGACATCGCGTTCAGCAGCGTGGTCTTGCCCGAACCGGTGCCGCCGGAGATGACGACGTTGAGGCGGATCTGCGAACAGATCTCCAGCACCCGCGCGACCGGGCGGGTCATCGCGCCGAAGCCGATCAGCTTCTCGAAATCGATGACCTTCTTGCCGAATTTCCGGATCGACACATAGGGGCCGTCCAGCGCCAGCGGCGGCAGCACGATGTTGACGCGGCTGCCGTCCTTGAGGCGCGCGTCCACCATCGGGCTGCTCTCGTCGACGCGCCTGCCGACGGCGGCGGCGATGCGCTGGCAGACATTGATCAGGTGGGCGGTGTCGCGGAAACGCACCGCCGAATGGAACACCTTGCCGCGCCGCTCGACGAACACCGATTGCGGCCCGTTGACCATGATGTCGTTGATGGTCTCGTCCTCGAGCAGTGGCTCGAGCGGGCCGAGGCCCAGCATGTCGTCGACCAGTTCGGTCGCCAGCTGGCGCTGCTCGCGGCCGTTCAGCTGGATCCGCTTCTCGGTGGCGATTTCGGAGATGACGCGCTCGACCTCGGGGATCAGCGCCTCCGCCGGCGCGCTCGCGACCGACGCGGGATCCAGCCGCGACAGCGCCATCGTGCGCAGGTCGTTCATGATGACGTCGGTGACCACCGGGACATCCGGCACGACGTCCGGAACGCCGGTCTGGGTCAGCGGCGGCGGCAACGGGGCTGCCTCCACCGCCGGCGCCTCGTTGCGTCCGCGGCGGCCGAACATGGGGCTGGTGACGTGCAGGCTGTGGCGTTGGGCGGGAGCGGTCATTTGGCGCCGATTTTCCACCAGGACTTGCGCGCCTCGGGGGTGGGTTCGCCGGCGCTGCCCTTGCCGTCCAGCAGGCGGACGAAGGCGGTCAGCTTGGCCAGCTCGACGATGCCACGGCGGAAGCCGTTGCGGCCGGTGGCGATCGCCTCGCCCATCGTCGCCGCGGTTTCCACCACGCGCGGCAGGTCGGGGATCACGATGTCCACCTTGGTCTTCAACGCATCCTCGATCTTGCGGCGCGGCAGTCCGCCGCGCTGGCCGAGGCGATTCAGCACCAGCACCGGGCGGCGGCCCTGGCTGGCGCCGGCCGGCAGCGCCAGCAGGCGCAGCGCGTCGCGCACGCAGGCCAGTGTCGGCTCCATCACGAACACCCGCTGATGCGACAGTTCCAGCAGGTCGCGGTACAGCGGATGCGGCGCGAACGGCACGTCGGCGACCACGAAGTTGTAGCGCCGGCAAAGCGCCGTCAGCAGCGAATTGGCGGCGGTGGCGACATAGCCCGGCTGCTCCGCCAGCTTGACCTCTCCGGCCAGCACGTGCAGCCGCTCGGAAACCGGTTGGGCGGAGCGCTCGACGAACAACTCGTCGATGCGCTCGGGGTTTTCCAGCGCCATCCGCAGGCCGGGACCGGCGGGGGCATCCAGCAGCATCGCCGCGGTGCCGAGATGCAGGTCGGGGTCCAGCAACACGGTGTGGCGATCGGCAGTGACGCCGAAATGCCAGGCGAGATTGACCGCGAGGGTGGTGGCGCCGACGCCGCCGCGCACGCCGGTGATCGACACCACGCGGCCGCCCTGGCCGCTTTCGAGCGTCGGTTCGCGGCCGACGATCAGCGGCGCGAAATGCCGGCTGACCATGTCGCGGGTGATCGGCTTGGTGAGATATTCCAGCGCGCCGAGGCCGCGGGTGACCTCGCGGTAGAAATCGAGGTTGTTGAGTTCGCCGATCACCAGCACGCGCACATCCGGCTCGCTGACGAAGGACAGGTCGTGCAGTGCGGTCAGCGGCTGTTCGACGTTGCTGACATCGACGATCAGCACACGCGGCGTCGCGGATTTGCGCAAAGCCGCGATCGCCGCCTTGATGCCGCCGCGGCGCAGGTCGAGCCCGCCGGAACCCGCGGCATGGGAGACGTCGGCCAGTCCCTCGCGCAGCGCCGTCTCGGTGGCGCCGTCTTCGACGAAGGCCACCAGCGGCGGACGGTCATGGCGGCCGGCGCCGGCCGGCAGGTCGGCCGCGGACAGCCGCGGCAGGACGTCGGTGGGAGAATCAGGCATCAGCTGCCTCCTGCGGAGCCGCCGGAGCCGCCGACCGACGTGATGCTGGTCGACACCACCGGCTTCGCCTTGTCGCGGCGCAGCCGGTCAACCGCTTGTGCTGCGGTATCGCCGTCCGCGAATTCGGAACCGCGGCCGAGCACGAGGTCGGTGGGATGCACCACCTGCAATGCGAGGTTGTCGGCGTTGCTGCCGTTGGGCTTCCAGACACCGGATTTCTCATAGGGATCGGTAAAGGCGCAGCCGGCGACGGCAACAAGTGCGATCGCGGCGAACAGATTTGCGCCCGGACGCCGCGGGTACCCGGCGCGCCTGTTGGAATGCCGGCTGCTGTCGGTCATGAGGATGCGCCCTGGTTGAGTTCGGCGTGGTTCGGGAAGCATGCATGCATCATTCGACGACGAAGCCCGCCTGGCCGGGCACCCGCTGCGCCTGCGCGGTGCTGGACCGGCCATACTGGCGCAGCAGCAGGATGCGCTCCAGGTCGTTGGGCACGGTGTAGCCGTCGATCGGGAGCTTCAGCGCCGTCGGATCGCTGGTCGGGCGGACGATGTAGGGCGTGACGATGATGACCAGTTCGGTCTCGTTGCGCTGGAACGCGTCGGAACGGAACAGCGCGCCCAGGATCGGCAGCTCGCCGAGGAAGGGCAGCGAATTGCCGGTCTGGGTGGTCGCATCCTGCAGCAGCCCGGCGATCGCGAAGCTCTGGCCGCTGCCGAGTTCGACGGTCGTCTCGGCGCGGCGCACCGTCAGTGCCGGGATGCTGATGCCGTTGGCGGACACCTGGATCGCGCCCTGGTTGGTCAGCTCGCTGACTTCGGGCCGGACATGGATGCGAATGCGGTCCTCGGCGAGCACGGTCGGCACGAAGGACAGCGACACGCCGTACTGCTTGTAGTCGACGGTGATGGTGCCGTTGCTGGTGCCGGACTGCGCCACCGGGATCGGGAATTCGCCGCCGACCAGGAAGCTTGCGGTCTCGCCGGTGATCGCCACCAGGTTCGGTTCCGCCAGCACGCGGATCAGGTTGTCGGTCGCCAGCGCTTGGATCAGGCCGTTGATCGAATTGTTGGTGCCGGGAAAGGCGTAGTTGCCGGCAAGCTTCGATGCAACGCCCAGCCCCGAGGAGAAGCCGGTGCCGGTGGCGGCGGCAAGGGTTGCGAGCTTGCCGAACTGGCCGAAGCCCTGCCAGTCGACGCCCAATGCTCGCGACACGCTGCGCGACATCTCGGCGATCCGCACCTTGAGCCCAACCTGGATCTTGGAAGTGACCTTCAGCTGGTTGTCCACCGTCTGGCCCTCGGTGGCGTAGGCGGTGGCGGAGGTGACCGCCGACATCGCCGCCGCCGGGCTCGGAACCTTGCCGTTCAGCACCAGGCGCTTCGGCTGCGCGTCGACGCTGACGGTACTGCCGGGGTTGGTGCGGTTGATCGTGCCGGTCGCCTCGCTGGCGCCGAAGCTGGACGGGCGCACGGTGACCTCATACTGGCGCACCGCATGGCCGGCCGCGTCCAGCGCCGCGACCGTGGTGTGCCCGGCCGTGACACCGAACAGGAACAGGCTGGTGGGGCTGGCCGGGCGCACCTCAACCACTTTCGGGTCCGAAACGAAAATGTTGGCAACAGGCGCCGGCAGGCCGATCACGCGGCCGGAACCGGCTTCGACGATCACCCTCGTGGCGTCGGGCGAAGGCGCCGGGGCGGTGCCGCTGGTGGTCGCGCGGCTGACGCCCTGCAGCGGCGTCGGCGCTGCGGGCGCGGCGTGCGCCGTATGCAGCAGCAGCGTCATCGCGATGCTGGACAGAATGATCTTGCGCATCAGAAATTGTACTCCTGGCCGTCGGCGCTGCCTTTGTAGACGCGCACCTTGTTCTGCACGGTCGGGCTGACTTCGGAACCAAGTGCAGGAGACACGTCGCCGGCCCAGGTGATCGTGGAGCGGGCGGGTGGACGCGCATCGGCGGTGCGGCCCGGCGTGGCGCCGGGTGTGGACGACGCGCCGGTCGCGGGCGTTCCGGATGCGGGCGCGCCAGGCGCGTCGACGCCAGGTGCGCCGTTGTTGTTCGGCGTGTTGTTGTTCGCCATCGGGCGCAGCTGCAACGGATCGTCGCGGCCGGTCTCGTCGCTGCCGTCGGCGCGGCGGGCGGCACGCACCGAAAGCGACAGCCGGCCCAGGCGGGCGGCAACCGAAACCCGCTCGGCCTCCGGCGGCGCCACTTCCAGCGTGACCGTGGCGGCCAGTTTTGATTCGGCGGAACCGGGTGCGGCGCCCTGGACCAGCTGCTGGTCGATAGCGATCACCCGAACATTGTTCAGAACCGTTTCGGCAGCGATGCGATGGCCGAGCGGGCGTGACGGATCTTCGATTTGGTGAGTGAGCAGGACATCGACCCGGTCACCGGGCCAGATCAGGCCGGCGGTGCCGGTGATCGCATCGACGCCGATGGTGGCGGCCCGCATGCCGGCGCCGAGCACGGCTGCGAGGAAGCCGTGGTCGCCGGGACGCAGCAGGTCCTTCGGCAGCAGCACCTCGCTGGAAGCAAGGCGGCGGCGCACCATGGAGCCGATCAGCGCGTGCCGTGAATCCGCGTTGTCCAGGCTGGCGCCTTCGGGGATCTTGTCCTTCAGCACATGCTGCACGCCGATGTCGTCCGGCTTGAGCAGGGCGCCGGCCTGCAGGTCGCGCCCGGCGATCAGCACTGCCGCGCGCGGCGCGTCGACGAAGCCGTCAACCCCGCCTGCCTGGGCCTGTGCCGGCGGCTGGGTGCTGAGCCAGGCGACCGTGCCGAATCCAAGCAGGCCGAGGGACATCATGACGAAGACGGTGATGCGCAGAAACATTTCGCTTCATCCGGAAAAAATGACGAGCATGGTGCCGGCGGCAATCGCCGAGCCATAGGGAAGCGGTCCACCGCGCCGCAGCCGGCGGCGCTCGGCGCGAAGGATGCGCGCCAGCTTGGGCTGCGAAGATGAAGGGACCGTGGACGCCGCCGGTTTCGCCGCGAAGCGCATCAGGGTGCGCGAAGCGAGGTAGATGAGGGCGACGCCGCCGCCGGCCAGCACCGTGTCGCACAGCATGCGAACGACGCCGGAGGGCGGTACGAAGATGGCGGCCGCCGCCAGCAACTTCACGTCGCCGCCGCCGAGCCAGCCACGCAGCCAGCAGAAGGTGGCGCCGGCGAATACGGTGATCGCGATCAGCAACGATGCGAGGACCTGGCCGTCGGCCCAACGCAGGGAGAGGCCGATCAGCGCCAGCGCGACGGAGGTCCAGTTTGGAATGGTGCGCGCGGCAACATCGTGCAGCGCCGCCGCGGTCAGGATCGCGGCCCCCATCGCCAGCGGAACGAGCTGGCCGATCAGGTTGCCGGTGAGGGGGAAAGCATCGTCGAGCATTTGATACCCCCTCGGTCCGGAATGTCAGGTGGAAATTCGGGATCGGTCCGCAGCAGGCGGCACGGCGGGTCCAGCTTGGTAGACGCGCCGGCCGACCGCTGCGGTAGCGTGGCCGATCGTTTAGGCGTTCGCGGTGGTCAGCGTGTTGCCGATCTTCGTGAACGTGTTGCCCAGGCCGTTGCCGACGGTGCTCGCGCCGGTGATCACGACGCCACCGATGACGGCGGCGATCAGGCCGTATTCGAGAGCGGTCACGCCACGACGGTCACCGTTCATCATCTTGCGGATCTTCTTCATCAGACCGAACATTGTAGAACTCCTGTTGTCTTTCGCATGGATCCGTCCCACGAGGTGCCACCACGGTCACGGATACCGGTGGAACATCCCGTCCGGCATCAGCAGAAGATCATCTAACGGGTTAAGCCGTTGTTAATAGATGCAGGTATTACAGGCGTTCGACGATTTTGTTTTTTGAACGGGATGAAAAAACTTCACAATTCGCAGCCCGCCGAAGCTGGCCTCGACGCACGCTCATCCTCGCGGCGTAATGATCCGCGGCAGCCGCCCGGACGGGCCTGAAACCGGAGTGGCCGCAACAATGCGGGCGCCGCTTGCAGGTGCGGTCCGGTAGGAGACGGGCTGGATGGAAGCGGCATAACGGGGCGCCGCAGGTGCGCTTGCCGCAGCCAGCGTCGTCGGCGTGATGGTCGCCGGATACGGGGTGCGCATCGCCCAGCTCGGCGTCCATACCCGGACGCCGCTGGCATGCATCGTCGCCAGCACCACGAAAGGATCGCCGGCAACGGATTGCCGCGCCTGCAGCGGGCGCAATCCCGGCTGCGGCTCGGTCGGCATCGGCAGGATGCGCATGCCGCCACCGCTCCAATCCGCCAGCACCCGGTCGCGGTAGTGATCGCCCACGCCCGGAGTCGCCGAATGGTACCAGGCCACCGCGCGCTCCCACGAGCCGCCGCGGTCGTGCAGGTCAGTGAGGAAGCGGGCGGCGTAGTCGGCATTGGCGCGGGCGTCGAAGCCCTGCTCCAGGCTGGAGAAGGCGGTCGGGTGATACATCAGGTTGACCTGGAAGCAGCCGACGTCGATCGAGGCGATGCCGCGCATCTGCGCCGAGCGCACTGCGTCGATCGCAGCGGCGCGGCTTTCGAAGGCAGCACCCGCGCCGGCGGCATTGATGGTCCAGGGCCAGGCGATGATGCGACGCGAGGCCGGATCGTAGCGGCCGCTCTCCATCCGCCCGATCGCGGCGAGCAGGCCTGGCGGCAGGCTCCACGCCTGCTCCGCCGCCTCGCCCGCCTGCTGGCAGCTCATTTCGGCGGCGGTATCCCCAGAGTTGGCCGGAGCAGAGGTCGCAGCGGCGACGCCGTGGTCCACGGAGATTTCGGCGCGGGCCATCGACGCCGGAGCCGCCGCCAGGGCAGCGGCGACCAGCAGCGCCGTTGCCGGCATCGAAGGCATGGCGGGATGGGTGATGGGAACTCGGTGTCCTGGAAGCCTCGGGGCCGGCGGCGCGATTCGCACGCGGCCAGCGAAGCAGCCGCGCCGCCGCCCGCGCAAGCGGAGGGCCGGCACGATTGTCTCCGAGGCGAAACTAGTCGGTGAACGCGGCCGCGGTCACTTCAGCTTTTGTCAGGAATTGTTCGCCTTGACGACAAGCAGGTCCTTGTCGGTGGAAATCGCATAGCCGGCGCCTCGCACCGACTTGATGACGCTGTGGGCGCTGTCGTCATCGAACAGCTTGCGGCGCAGGTTCAGGATCAACTGGTCGACTCCGCGGTCCTCAGCGTGGAACGGCC
This sequence comes from uncultured Alphaproteobacteria bacterium, assembly GCA_963819305.1. Classification (GTDB taxonomy): domain Bacteria; phylum Pseudomonadota; class Alphaproteobacteria; order Acetobacterales; family Acetobacteraceae; genus CAVTKE01. The sequence continues at coordinate 587,795 of CAWFVP010000006.1, read as the reverse complement.
GGCGCAGCGCCTGGCGACACAACGCTTCCCGGGTGACCGGCTGCGGCGCGGCGGAGATCAGCGCCTCCAGCGCGGTGAATTCGGCCGCGGTCAGGTGGATCGGCTCCTCGGCGCCGCCGGCCTGTGCCGCCAGCGAAACCACGCGCCGCTTGAGGTCGATGCGCACCGAGCCGATTGCGACCATGCCGCTGGGGGCGGTGGGGGTGGGCGGCACGACCGGTGCGCGGGCGGAACGGCGGTGGACGGCGCGGATGCGGGCGACCAGTTCGCGCATCGGCACCGGCTTGGCGACGAAGTCGTCGGCGCCCATCTCGATGCCGACCACGCGCTCGACCTCCTCGCTGCCGCGGCCGGAGACGACGATGATGCCGCAGTCACGCTGTGCTGCGAGCCAAGTGATCAACTGGGAGCCGGCGATGTCCGGCAGTTCGAGGTCGACCAGCACGACGTCAGGCCGAAAACTCTCCTTCAACCGCACCGCGTCGGCACCGGTTTGCGCCCAAACCACCTTCATGCCGGAGCGTTCGATAAATCTACGCATCATTTGGCCAACGTCCTGATCGTCTTCGATCAGCATTACTGACGGGTCCGGCAGCAAGTCCCCGGGTGGATTGGTCTGGCGCAGTTCGTCTAGTCCCATTTCGACACCGAATCACCGGTCCGTGATCTCATAACAATGGCGGCATTAACTAATTTGTCCAGTCATTATTGCCTGATACCGCCCGATGTTCACGAATTCACTCAATTGGACGCACCGTTTCACACGGGAGTCACGCGGCCTTCGGCTGGTCCAGGCGGCCCCGGACCATCGTCGCCAGGCTGGCCCGGCGGAAGGGTTTGAGCAGGAGATTGGTCGAGGGATCGAGTCTGGAATGGTGCACGTCGACGTTCTCGATGTAGCCGGACATGAACAGGACCGGCAGGCCAGGCCGCCGCTGGTGGACCGCCTCGGCGAGTTCCAGGCCGTTCATGCCGTTCGGCAGCAGCACGTCGCTCAGCAGCAGGTCCAGCTGAAGGCCGGCATCCAGCAGCGACAGGGCCTCCGGACCGTCGGCGGCCCCGGTGACGCTGTAGCCGAGGCTGGTCAGCACCGACATGGCGTAGTCCCGCACCATGTCCGAGTCCTCGACCACCAGCACGCGCTCGGTCCCGCCGGGCATTGCCTGGTCGCCGGCCTGGCGGGGGCGATGTCGGGGCTGCGGGGCCCCCGCCGGCTGTATGGCGGCGGGGCGGGCCGGAGCGGCCTGATCGCCCGCGAAGGGATCGCCCACGATCGGGCTTGTTCGCAGGCCAGCAAGCGGGCCAGGGCCGGCGCCGGCATCCTGCCTGGGGCTGCCGCCCGGAACGGCATCGACGCTCGGCAGATACAGGCGAACGGTGGTGCCCCGCCCCTGCTCGCTCGCGATGCGGGCATGGCCGCCGGACTGGGTGACGAAGCCATACACCATGGACAGGCCGAGGCCGGTGCCGCGGCCGGGCGGCTTGGTCGAGAAGAACGGGTCGAACACCTTGGCCAGCACATCCCTGGCGATGCCCTGGCCGGTGTCGGACACCGACAGCATCACGTAGTTGCCGGGCCGGATCTCGCCGAACTGGTCGATATCGGGCTTGCGGATGGCGAGATTGGCGCAGGCGATGGTCAGCCGGCCGCCCAGCGGCATCGCCTCGCGGGCATTGTTGGCGAGGTTGAGGACGGCGGTCTCCAACTGCACCGGGTCGACCCGCGCGTGCCACAGCGACGGCGGACAGGTGATGTCGACGCCGACGGTGGACCCGAACTCGCGCCGCAGCAGCCCGTCCAGTCCGGTGACCAGGCGCCCGACATCGACATCGGCGGGCGACAATGGCTGGCGGCGGGCGAACGCCAGCAACTGGTGGGTCAGCTGAGCCGCACTTTGGGCCGCGCGGCGGATCTGGTCGTGCATCTCGCGGATTTCGCCGGTTTCCGGCATCTCGGCGTCGAGCATCTCGATGTTGCCGAGCACCACCGTCAGCAGGTTGTTGAAATCATGGGCGATGCCGCCGGTCAGCCGGCCGATCGCGTCCATCTTGGCGGCCTGGCGCAGCTTGTCGTCGGCCACCACCTTGGCGCTGATGTCCTCCATGTAGATCGCGAGGCCGATACGGCCTTGCTCGGGATCATCGCCGAACTTGCGCGGAAACACCCGCACCGCCAGCCAGTCGTCGGAGCGCGCCCACTGCATGTCGAACGCCGCCTGCAGCCCGTCCCGGCCGGCGCGGCGGCACTCGGTCTCGAACACCGACCCGACCAGTTCGGGGAACACCTCCCAGATGCTGCGACCGCGCAGGTCCTCCGGGAATTCGCCCAGCAGGCGATCGGCGTTGCGGTTGGTGGCGAGGAAGCGCCAGTCCGGGTCCAGCGTGAAGCTGGCATCGGACATTTCCATCAGGATGGTTTCCTGGGCGGCCTGCAGCCGTTCCACCTCCCGCATGGCCGCATTCGCCACGGCCTGGGCGCCGGCGAACCCCGACCCCTGGTGCAGGCCGTTCGCCGCCAGGCGGGACAGCAGCCGCAGGAAGGCGAGGTCCGCGGCGGTGAAGCCGGCGGCATCGCGGTGCCGCAGCGTCAGGTCCCCGATGCGCACGAGGTCCGGCCGCAGCAGCTCCATCGCGAATGCGTGGTCCCGTCGATCATGGGCCGGCTCGGCGCGGCCGGACCCGACCGGTGCGGCGACCGGGTCGCAGGGCACCAGTTCGGTGGCGTAGTCGGCCAGATGCCGGGTCAGAAGATCCGGGTCGGCGATGCCCTGCAGGGCGGCGGACATGTCGGCCAGCCGCTCCAGCCGGCCCGATTCCCGCCGTTCGCAGCGCCGCACCGCCAGCACCGCCAGGCCGACGAAGCCGACCACGATCAGCGCGCTGCCGCCGACCAGCACCGAGCGGTACCACCAGTCGTGCAGGATGTCCTCGCGCATCAGGCCGACGGTGACCGTCGCCGCGACCGGGCCATCGACCCGGCGCGTTTCGGTGATGCCGCCGTCGCGCGTGACCGCCCCGTCGACGAGGCCGGACGCGACCGGCGGCGGCCCCTCCCCCGCCATGCCCGGCGTTGCGGCGCGCCCGCCGGCGCCGACGCGGGCCAGCATCCGGCCATTTTCGTCGAACAGCGTCACCACGCCGTTCGGCCCGAGCGCCAGGTCGGCGAATTGGCTGCGGAACAAGTCCGGCGACATCACGGCGACCACGGCGCCGCCGGCCATGCCGCGCACGGCGCAGACGATGCCCGCCGTGTCGCTGCCGTCGGGCGTCCCGGAGGCGCCTGGCCGGTACAGCGCCAGCTGCTCGGTCTCGACCCGCTGGTCGCGCAGGCATGACGGCACCAGCGCGCCGATGCCGAAGCCGGTCGCCGATGACCCGGCCACCACCGCGCCGGTCGGGCCGACCAGGTAGAGGCCGAGGATGCGGGGTTCGGTGCGGCGGCGCTGCGCCAGCATGCTGTCCAGCCGCGCCCGGCCGGCGGCGCCGCCGAAATCGATGCCGCCGGCGGTGTCCGACACCAGCCGCAGCGTCGTGTCGATCCGCTGCAGAAGGTCGGAACTGCGCTGCCGGGCGAGGTCGGCGACGTGCTGGCCGGCGAGTTCAGCCTGTTCGAAGCTGCGGGCGCGATCGAGCACGATCACCGCGCCGGCGCACCCGGCAAGGGCTACCGCGACCAGCCCCGCCAGCACGCAGACCGGGCACGAGGCCCCGGCCAGGGAAGCGACCCGGCGCAGCGATGAGGCGACCCGAACAGGGCGTGCCACCGCGCCGCCAGCTCGCGTCAGCCAGCGACCGTTACGCGGTCTTGGAACCCCACGTGGCCGGCGCTTTGGAACATGCGGTAAATGGCGACCTCGTCCGGACTACGCGAAAGCTCGCGTAAATTGAGCCGGCGTCGCAAGCGGAATAATCTCGGCCGCGACATCCGCCATTTCGCGCATGATGTAGCCATGCCCCCGGACGGTGTCAATCAACGAGCCAAGGCCCAGACCGGCCAGTTTCTTGCGAAGATTGCAGATGAACACGTCGATCACCCGGGTCTCGGGACCATCCAGCCCGTTGTACAGGTGGTCGAGGAAATTCTGCTTCGGGATCACCCGGCCCTTGCGCAGCGCCATCAATTCCAGGATCGCAAATTCCTTGCGGGTCACGCTGAAAGGTTGCTCGTGCGCACGGACCTCGCGGCTGGCCATGTCGATTTCGAGCGGCCCGACCCGCAGCACGGAACGGGTGTAGCCGTTGCGGCGGCGAACGATCGCCTCGATCCGGGCCAACAGCTCGTCGTTGTGGTAGGGTTTGGTCAGCAGGTCGTCGGCGCCGGTGCGCAGCGCCAGGGCGCGGGTCTTGCCGCAGGTGGAGCCGGTCTGCAGCAGCACCGGGGTGGTGATCCGCTGCGCCCGGAACCGGCGGATCGCCTCGGTGCCGTCCATGTCCGACAGGTTCTGGTCTAGGATCACCACGTCGTATTCGTATGTCTGCAGGTATTCCAGCGCCTCGGTGGCGGTGCCGACCTGGTCGGTGACGGCCCCGGTGGCGCGCAGCGTCGCCATGATGGAGCGAGCTTCGGCGGCGTTTGACTGAACCAGAAGAAGTCGCATGGCAATCTCCCTGCACAACAATGCGTGAGCGTTGCCAGCAATAAGCCACGAAATCGTGAGCGGATGGTGTCGGGAACTGTCAGGAAAGGTTCGAGGAATTAACAAGCCGTAAATGCCTTCCCTGAGGGCATTCAGGGCCCCCCAGCGGCGGATGGGCGGCCGGGCGCCGGCAAAACCACTCCTTAACCGCGCGCGGGTTTTGCTGTGGCACCCTTCCAGGACCCGGCGGCAAACCCCCCATGCACGCGCTTTTCGCAAACGACCCGAGCCCTCGCGGCGCCACGGCAGGACTGCGGCGAAGCCTCAGCCCGGCCGTCGCAGTGACGCTCATCACGTTCGTCGCGGCGGCCTTGCGGCTGCACGATATCGCATCGGATCCGTTCTGGAAGAACGAGCTGTTCAGCCTGTACCTGGATCCGCAACCCGTATTCGTTCCTCGTCAGCGAAGGCCTGCTGACCGAAACCAACCCGCCGTTGCACTTCGTCCTGTTGAAGGCATGGACTGAGTTTTTCGGAAACAGCGAGTTCGCCGTGCGATCGCTGTCGGCGCTCGTGTCGATCGGCTGCGTACCGCTGATCTATGCGCTGGGTTGCAGGCTTGGGGCCGAAACGATGCGCGCGAGGCGGATCGGCCTGGCCGCGGCGGCGCTGCTGGCGGTGGCGCCGGCGCAGATCTTCTATGCCCATGAAGGCCGCGCCTACGCATTGCTGCCGCTGTTCCTGATGCTGGCGATGCTGGGCCTCTGCCGCAGCCTGCAGGGCAATCCCGGTGCGGACGCGAGGCCGGGGCTGGCGCTCTACGTGGGCGCCGCGGTCGCCCTGCTGTACAGCCATGCGATCGCGGTGTTCATCCTGCTGGCACTGGTGCTGGCGGTGGGGCTGACGCTGCTGGACGGCCCGATGCGGGCGTATCTGCGCGGTTTCGTATGGGCCAACCTGGCGGTCGGGCTGCTTGCGTTGCCGCAGGCGGTGGCTATGGCCGTGCAGGCGAAATCCGCCAACCTGGAGTGGATGGAGCCGTTCGGGCTCGACACCCTCATCATCGCCAACCGCTACGTGATGGTCGGGCCGATGGTGCGCAACGACCTCGGCGCCACAGGCTCGCATATCCTGCTGCTGATCGAGATGTTCCTGGCGCTGGCGGCCTCGCTCACCTTGCTGCCGGCTGCGCGCAAGGCCATCCGCGGCCGGCTGGCATTGGCGCTGGTGCTGGTATTCCCGCTGCTGTTCATCGCGCTCACCTCCGGCGTCAGTGTTCTGCGGCCGATCCTGATCCCGCGGGTCGGCGTGTGGCTCGGCGTGCCGATCAGCCTGGCGGCGGCGTTCGTGCTGACCGCCGACACGGCCGCGAACGGCGCCGGGCGGCTGCGGCTGGTGGCCAGCGTGCTGTTCGCCGGCTGCCTGGGCCTCGGGCTGTGGGACAACGTGGTGGCGCCGGCCCAGCACAAGCCGCACTGGCCGGAACTGGCGCATGACAACCCGGCCGGGCCGGACGCCGCGATCCTGGTGGCGGCGCCGCATGCAGGACCGCTCGGGCTCGATTTCTATGCCGGCCGCAACCGCGCCGAGGGCCTGGCGCCGCCGCCGGTGCCGCTGCAATGGGTGGTCCATCCGGAACGCGCGGTGACGCTGGCGGAAGCGCTGGAGCGGCGGGTCACGGGTTCGACCACCATCGGCACCGACGGGATCGAGGCGCTGGTGCGCGGCGGGCGGCATGTCACACTGTTCTGCGACGACGACGACCTGTTCATGCTCGAGGGCATGAAGCAGCGGCTGGCCGGCTTCGGGACGATGCGCCGGCAGGATTATCCGGGGCTGGTGGTGCTGTCCTGGTAGCCGGCGCCCCAGGGGGCCGTCACGCTCTCAGGACTGGTTTGGGAAGCAGGACTTCACCACCAGCGGGACGCCGCCGGACGCCTGGGTCAGCAGCAGCGGCAGCACGGTCTGGAAGGTGTAGCTGATCGCCACCTGGGAGAAGCCGCCGACCCCGCCGCAGGTGGTTCCGCGGGTCAGGGTGAACGACGAGGTGGTGAGCGCGATGTCCCAGGTCGCCGCCTGGCCGGACAGGTAGGTCACGGTGGTGGCGGAATCATAGGCGCCGGCGACGGCGCAGGAGGCGGCCTGCAGGCCCATGCAGCGGGCGCCCTGGTTGGCGATCGCCTGCAGCGCCTCGCGCGTCCAGCTGAGACGGCCGTATTCGAGGATGCCCAGGCACATGGTCATCAGCGCGGTGCCGAGGATCGCGAATTCCAGCGAGGTGGCGCCGCGGCGGTCGCGCAGCAGCCGGCGGCGAATGCTCCGCACGGCAACCAGCTTATTGCGACACAAGATTGATCGCGGTCGCCAATTCATTGCGTCTGCACGATGGTCGAAGACGTCATCGTGCCGTTGGGCAGGAAGGTGTAGCCGGCAAAGATCGGCACGTAGACATAGGTCGCGGTGATCTGCACGAAGGTGCCGGCGAGCGAGCCGCCGGCGCAGGTGCTGCCGCAGGTCACCGCGGCGCCCCAGGTGAGTGCCGTGGTGGCGCCGGTCGGGCAGTAGCAGCTGGTGTTGGCGTTGCCGGTGGCGCTGGTGGCGCCGGAGGTGACGGTGACGGTGACGCCGTTGTTCACCACCACGGTGCCGTTGAACCAGTGGTCGTTGCTGTTGGAGTTGCCGACCAGCTTGGCGGCGTTGGTGCCGAGCGTGGTGGCATCCAGCGCGCCGGTGTTGAGCAGGACGTAGTTGGCGGTGGAGGCGACGGTGGCGTCCAGCAGCGACTTCGCGGTGTAGGCGTTGGCGAAATCGACGACGGCCGCCAGCAGCATCATGAACAGCGGCGTCAGCAGGCCGAACTCCAGCGCCGCGATGCCCCGGCTGGCGCGGGGGTGCGCCAGGCGGCGCCAGGTTGCAACGAGTTCGCGCATTCCCTTCGACGTCCGGCTCCGGCCTATTTCACGAGCTTGACGGAGGCGACCGTGCTGCTGCCGCTGGTGCCGCCGCCGAGGCCGCTGCAGGTGGAGGCGAGCGTGGTGCCGCCGGTGAGGCTGACCTGGGTGCCGATCAGTTCCAGGCACTGGCCGGTGCCGTTGCCGACGCTGGCGCCGCCGCCCAGCGAGACCGGGCCGTAGGGGAAGTAGAACACGCCGGACAGGCTGGTGCTGGTGGCGCCTTCGGAGAAGGTGGCGCCGCCGGTGTTGGCGGAGCTGGTCGGGCCGATCACCACCAGGCTGTTGGTGGTGCCGGTGTTCGGCGCGGTCAGCGAGACGTGGCCGAAGCCCGCGGCGACGCAGAACGCCTGGCCGGAGCAGCTTCCGGAGGAGGGCGTGGTGGAGCCGGTGATGGCGATGGTGACGCCGACCCCGTTCAGCCCGACCGAGGAGCCGCCGCAGGTGACGTCGCCGCCGCCGTTGGCGCCGAGCGCGAAGTAGCCGTTCACGCTGTAGACGCCGGCGCCGAAGGTGGAGCCGCCGGCCGAGGTGAAGCTGCCGTTGATGTCGTGCGCCGCGGCGGCGGGCATCACGAGGCAGCTGCCGCCGCCGCTGGAGACGTTCACCGTGCCGACCGCCTTGAACAGGCTGCTGCCGCCGGTCGCGTCGTTCATGGTCAGCTTGGCGCCGCCGCCGAGCCAGATGGCGTTGCCGGTGCTGCTGGAGCCGATCTGGTAGCTGTTGGTGGTGCCGGAGCCCATCGTCAGGGTCTCGCCGCCGGCGACGTAGATGCCGGCCGAAAGAACGAAGGTGCTGGGGCCGCCGAAGGTCAGCGTCGCGCCGCTGTGGCAGATGCTGGCCAGGCCGCCGCTGCAGTTGTTGCCGCTGCTGGGGTTCTGGCCGATGTTGTAGGTGCCGGCGCCGAAGGTGGTCGTGGTGCCGCCGCCGGTGGAGATGCCGCCGGCGATGTTGTAGGTGCCCGGCCCGAAGGTCGCGGTCGAGCCGCCGATGTTGATCTGGCCGCTGAAGTTGTACGTCGTGGTGGCGGTGGTGTTGAACACCAGGTTGATGCCGCCGCCCATCGTCAGGTTGCGGAAGTTGTACGGGCCGGCGCCGGTGCAGTTGAAGGTCCAGGTGCTGCCGGAGAACACGCCGCTGCAGCCGTTCACGTTCTGCGCGCTGCCATGGCTGTAGTCGGCGAAGATGTCGTTGGTGTTCGCGGTCACCGACGGCGCCGCCGGCGAGGTCATCGCGGCAACCACGGTCAGGTGCGAGTTGGAGGCGCTGACGACGGTGTTGCCGGACAGCGGATCGGCGGTGGTCACATGGGTGTAGGTGACCGAGGCCTGCCCCGTCGGCGCATGGATGTTGGCGTCGTTGGCCGGCGGCGTCGCGCCGTTGACGTTGGTCGTGTAGGTCACCAGCGGCGTGGTGATGCTGGTGCCGTTCGGCGTCGTCACCGAGGTGTTGGAATTCACCGCGCAGCTGTTCGCGGTGAGCGTGGTGCCGCCGCTGAGGGTGACGCCGGAGCCGAGGCTGCTGAGTGCGATGATGCAGCCCGGGGTGCCGCCCGGCACCAGCTCGACATAGGAGGTGGCGCTCACCGGCAGGGTGCTGCCGGCGCCGAGGAAGCTCGACAGCACCAGCGGCAGGTTGGTGGTGACGGTGACCTGCACCGCCTGCCGGCCATTGCCTTTCGGCGAGGTGACGACGGCGGCGGTGGCGTCGGTCCCATTCAGGCCGTTGAGGGTGGCGATCCGGCTGACCGTCGCGGTCAGGGTCGCGTTGGAACTGGTCGAGTTGTAGGCGACGGCGCCGCTGTAGGCGCCAAGATCGGCGACCCGCTGGTTCACCACCTGGGTCATCAGTCCGCGCCCGTATTCGACGCCCAGCCCGGTCATTCCGACCATCGCCGGCAACAGCAGCGCCGCCATCAGGCTGACGCTGCCGCGCCTCGCCTTGGCGATGCCGCGCGACATCGGCCTTGCCAACGCGCGGATCGCGGCCTTGGAACGAAGACGCCAGGGGGTGCCTTGGTGATGTGACATGCTCGGCGTCTTGGGCGATCCGCCGTTAAGGTCACGTTAATTCATTTCGCCTGCGTCGCGAGATGCCGGGCGAAGCCGTGGGATCAGCGGCCGTGCCACCAGAAGAAGGCCGCCGTCAACAGAAAGTTGAACACGGTGATGCCCATGCGGAGCCGCTGCGGCGGTAGGCGGCGGGCGATGCGGGCGCCGCCATAACCGCCGATCACCGCCGCCAGCATCAGCACCAGGGTCTGCGGCCACCAGACCGCGCCGGCGGCGATGAAGCAGACCACGGCGACGGCGTTGGCGGCGCTGACCAGCATGACCCGGGCGGCGCTCATGGTAGTGACGTCGTCGCTGCCCAGCAGGCTCCACGCCGCCATCATCATGATCCCCACGGCGCCGCCGAAATAGCCGCCGTAGATGCCGAGGACGAACTGGCAGCCGAGCAGCGCGCGGGCGCCGATGCGCACCCGGCGGCGCAGCACGATGCCGGCCTGGCGGCCGAAGGCGAAGGTGACGGCGCCGAGCAGCAGCAGCCACGGCACCATGAAGTCGAACGCCGCCTGGGTGGTGCGCAGCAACAGCAGTGCGCCGACCAGGCCGCCGGCGACGCTGACCGCCAGCATGGCGGCCATCGAGACGTGCTGGAAGCCGCGGAAGTCGCGCCGGTAGGCCCAGGCGCTGGCGAAGGTGCCGGGCACCAGGGCGACGGTGCTGGAGGCGTTGGCGGCTACCGAGGGCACGCCCGCCAGGATCATCGCCGGCAGGCTGACGAAGGTTCCGCCGCCGGCCGCGGCATTCATCCCGCCGGCCAGCAGGCCGGCGGCAAACAGCACCCAAGCGTGATCCATCGTGCCGGAATGCACCGCTTCCCGGGTCTTCGCAACCGGCCACGGACGGCCGGGTGAGCCCGATGGCGCGAGCGCCGTCAGGTGCCGATCTGGGCCTCGGCGTTTTCGGCGATGGTGCGGACCGCCGCGGGGCTGACGTCTCCGGCCACGACATAGGCGTAGCGGCCATCCTCCCAGATCGCCAGCTGCATGCCGCCGCGCTGCACCACCCGCAGCGGCGCCGCCGAGCCGGGCATCTGGGCGATGCACAGCGCCACCGGCGGCCCGGCCTCGCGGGTGTACATCAGCTGGGCCATCGGCTTCTCGCCGGACACCAGCATCCGTCCGCCGGCAAAGCGCAGCCCGTCGGCGGTGAGGTCCGGCACCACGAGGCGCCGGTCGAGCCGGTTGCCCAGCCATGCCTTCAGATGTTCGGTCTGTGCCGCGGGCACCTCGACCAGGTGCACGGTCTCGCGGGCGTAGACCGCCTGATAGCGGGCGATCTCGTCCAGCAGTCCCTCCTGGGCCTGGGCCTGGACCTGACCCGGACTGCGGCGGCCGCCCCACAGCACGCCGCCGCCGAAGCCGCCGGCCGCCAGCAGCACCGATGCGGCGACCAGCCACGCCGCCTGCCCGACCATTCGGCGGGTCGGATGGGCGGACGCAGGCGTTGGCCCGCTGGAGGCGTGCAGCGGTGGGTAGAAGGTTTCGGCGCAGGCCGCGCGCAGCAGTGCCGTGGTCTCGCGATACGCCTCGACATGGCGGCGGGCCAGCGGGTCGGCGGCGAGCAGCGCCTCGATCTCGGCGGCGGCGGTCGCATCCAGTTCGCCGTCGACATAGGCCATCAGCAGGGTTTCGCGGTCCATGGTCATGGGCGCCCCGATCGGCGCGAGGGCGCGGCCGGTGCGGACCGAAGGGCTCGATCGGTAGATCTATGGCGCTGGCGGATGGTCATGGCATTCAGGATCATGGCTGGAGGTGCATCATATCGTGCGCGGCCGGCTGCCGGCCGGCCGGACCGGAAACGGCGTGACCGCCTCGTTGGAGGTCGGCTGCAGCCGTTCGTGCAATTCCAGCCGGGCCCTCGACAGCCGGCTCATCACCGTGCCGACCGGGATCGACAGCACCTGCGCCGCCTGCGCGTAGCTCAGCCCATCGACGCAGACCAGCACCAGCACCGAGCGGCGCTCCGCCGACATACCGTCCAGCGCGCGGCGGACCGCCTGCAGCGTGATCCGGCCCTCCACCGTGGCGACCCCGTCCTCGCCGACGAGTTCACCGGCGGTGGCGATGTCCTCATGCCGGCGCACGCGTCGGGACCGCATCTCGTCCACCCAGAGGTTGCGCATGATGCCGTACAGCCAGGCATCCATGCGGGTTTCGTCGCGCAGCTGCCCGGACCGGCTCAGGGCGCGCTCGCAGGTGTTCTGCACCAGGTCCTCGGCGTCGGCGCGGGAACCGGTGAGGGCCAGCCCGAACCGCCGCAGCCGCGGCAGCAGCGCCATCAGTCCTGAGCGCAACTCGCTTGTCATGCGTCGGGTTTCACGCCCGTATCGAATGATCAGGCACGGGCGCGCGTGGCATCGACGCTCCACGGGCCGGCGCCGGCCACGGCGAGATACAGGAAGACGAAGCAATAGAGCACGGCTGCCTCCCCGCCATTGGCCGGAGCGACGGAACCGGCGTACGGGTAAAAGCCCCGTGGCGCATGCGATATGAAATAGGCAAACGCCATCTCGCCGGACATGATGAAGGCGGCGATCCGGGTGAACAGCCCGACCACCAGCAGCACGCCGCCGACCAGTTCGATCGACGCGGCGGCCATCAGCAGCGGCGGCAGGCTCGCCGGCCCCGCGACGGGGAAGCCGAACAGCTTCACCAGCCCATGCTGGAGAAACAGCAGACCGACCATGATCCGCAGCACGCTGAGGATGCGCGGCTGCCATTCGGCCAAAAACGTTTCGCTGAACATCGGGATCCTTCACGAGCGACATGCCTTCACGCCACACTGACGTTCCGAAGGCGGCTGATATTCCCCATTCTAGCGCAGCATCCCGGCTTGCCCATGGAGAAACCGATTTGTCGCGCGCCGAGCGCCTGCTGGAACTGATCCAGACCCTGCGACGGCATCGCCGCCCGGTATCGGGCGCCGAACTGGCGGCGGCCACGCGGGTCAGCCTGCGCACCCTGTATCGCGACATCGCCAGCCTGCAGGCCCAGGGTGCCGGGATCGAGGGCGAGCCGGGGATCGGCTACATCCTGCGCCCCGGCTTCATGCTGCCGCCGCTGATGTTCGCGGAGGAGGAGATCGAGGCGCTGGTGCTGGGCTCCCGCTGGGTGGCCGAGCGCGCCGACGCCAGGCTGGGACTGGCGGCCCGCAACGCGCTGGCGAAGATCGCGGCCGTGCTGCCGCCCGACCTGCGGGACAGCCTCGACGCCACGGGGCTGCTGGTGGGGCCGGCGGCCGAAGCGGAAACGAATGAGGCGACGGCTGTGATCCGGCTGGCGATCCGCAGGGAACGCAAGCTGGACATCACCTATCGCGACCTGACGGAACGGGAGACCCGCCGCCTGGTCTGGCCGGTGGCGCTCGGCTATTTCGACCGCGCCCAGGTGCTGGTCGCCTGGTGCGAGCTTCGGCAAGGCTTCCGGCATTTCCGCAGCGACCGCATCGTGGCGCTGGAAGCCACCGCCACGCGCTACCCGCAACGGCGGCAGGCGCTGCTGAAGCAGTGGCGCGAACAGGAGGGGATCGCCGAGCGGGATCGCGCCTGAAGCAGCATCACCCGAGAGCGAGCACGCTCAAGCTGGCGTAGCTGAAGCATGCTGACGGAATTTGGCAGCATGATCGGCGAACATCCTCCTTGTCCAACAACAAGGAGACCCGCCATGCCGGCACCCGGATTGGTACTACTCTACGTCGACAGCCCCGCGGCCAGCGCCGCGTTCTACCGCGACCTGCTCGACCGCGCCCCGATCGAGGCCTCTCCCACCTTCGCCATGTTCGCTTTGGAAAACGGCCTGATGCTTGGCCTGTGGTCACGCCATACCGTGGAACCGGCGGCGGCGGCGGCCGGCGGTGGCGGCGAACTGGCGTTCCGGGTGGCCGACAAGGACGAGGTGTCCGCCCTGCATGCCGACTGGCAGGGGCGTGGCCTGCGCGTTCTGCAGCCGCCCACCGACCTCGATTTCGGGTTCACGTTCGTCGCCACCGACCCCGACGGGCACCGCCTGAGGGTGTTCGCCCCTGCCCCGGACGACCGGGCCGACGAATGATGGGGATGCCGGAACGAAAAAGGCCGGTGGCGCGGGGAGACCCCGCGCCACCGGCCTTCGTCCGTGCAAGCAGGATCAGCGCGGCGTCAGCACCATCACCATCTGGCGGTTTTCCATGCGCGGCATCTGCTCGACCTTGGTCTGCGTGTCCATGTCGGCGCGGATGCGCTCCAGCACCTTGATGCCGATGTCCTGGTGGGCCATTTCGCGGCCGCGGAAGCGCAGGGTCACCTTCACCTTGTCGCCTTCCTCGATGAACGACTTCATGGCGCGCATCTTCACCTGATAGTCGTTCTCGTCGATGTTCGGGCGGACCTTGATCTCCTTGATCTCGATGACCTTCTGCTTCTTCTTGGCCTCGTTCTTCTTCTTCTGCTGTTCGTATTTGAACTTGCCGAAGTCGAGGATCTTGACGACCGGCGGCTCGGCGTTCGGGCTGATCTCGAGCAGGTCGAGGCCGACGGCATAGGCGCGCGGCAGCGCCTCGCGGGCGCTCATCACGCCCTGCATCTCGCCGTCCTGGTCGATCAGGCGCACCTGGGGGGCGCGGATCTCCTCGTTCACGCGCGGCCCGTCGCGGGTCGGCGTGGCGGGCATGGGTCCTCTGGCTATGGTCGTCTCCTGTAGCTGTTGCGGAGTCGGTCGTCAGTGCGGCGCTTGCAGCCGGATACGGCGGACCGAGTCGCGCAGCCGGCGGTCAAGTGTCTGCAGCATCCTGTGGCCGGCCGGATCAAGCGGCTGATGCGGCGGCAGGCCGCTGGCACGCCTTCAGATCGGGCGGCGTGGCCTCGGCTGCAAGGCGCGCGACCGCCTCGTCGAGCGGCAGCACCTCCTGCGCCTCGCCGCCCAGCCGGCGCAGCGCCACGGTGCGGTTCTCCGCCTCCTTGCGGCCGACCACCGCCATGCACCGGCACATGCGGCAGGCTGTGCTCGCGCACCTTGGCGTTGATCTTCTCGTTGCGCAGATCGAGCTCGCACCGGCAGCCCGGCGGCCGTCAGCGCCGCCGCGACCTCGCGCGGCATAGTCGTCGGCGTCGCGAGACGATGGTCGCGACCACCACCTGCACCGGCGCCAGCCAGAGCGGGAAGCGGCCGGCATATTGCTCGATCAGGATGCCGAGGAAGCGCTCGAAGCTGCCCAGGATCGCGCGGTGCAGCATCACCGGCCGGTGGCGCGCGCCGTCCTCGCCGACGTATTCGGCGTCCAGCCGCTCGGGCAGCACGAAATCGACCTGCAGCGTGCCGCACTGCCAGTCGCGGCCGATCGCGTCGCGCAGCACGAATTCCAGCTTCGGGCCGTAGAAGGCGCCCTCGCCGGGGTTCAGCGTGTAGTCGACGCCGGCGATCGCGCAGGCTTCCTTCAGCGCGCCCTCGGCCCGGTCCCAGATCTCGTCGCTGCCGGCGCGGATCGCCGGCCGGTCGGAGAACTTCACCCGGAACTCGGCGAAGCCGAAATCGCGCGTAGACCGACGACAGCAGTTCGCACGAAGCGCACCGTCTCGCGGCGCGATCTGGTCCTCGGTGCAGAAGATATGCGCGTCGTCCTGGGTGAAGGCGCGCACCCGCATGATGCCGTGCAGCGCGCCGGACGGCTCGTAGCGGTGGCAGGCGCCGAACTCGGCCATGCGCAGCGGCAGCTCGCGGTAGCTGCGCAGGCCCTGGCGGAAGATCTGCACGTGGCACGGGCAGTTCATCGGCTTCAGCGCGAGCGTCTTCTCCTCGTCCTCGACCGTGGGCGATGAACATGTGCTCGCGGAACTTCTCCCAGTGGCCGGACGCCTCCCACAGCGCGCGGTCCACCAGCTGCGGCGTCCTCACCTCCTGGTAGCCGGCGGCGTCCAGCCGGCGGCGCATGTAGTCCTCGGCGGTGCGGTACAGCTTCCAGCCCTTCGGGTGCCAGAACACGCTGCCGGCCGCTTCTTCCTGGAGGTGGAACAGGTCCATCTCGCGTGCCGATGCGGCGATGGTCGCGCTTCTCCGCCTCCTCGAGCTGGTGCAGGTAGGCGTCGAGTTCCTTCTGGTCGCGCCAGGCGGTGCCGTAGATGCGGCTGAGCATCGGCGTTGCGGTGGTCGCCGCGCCAATAGGCGCCGGCCACCTTCATCAGCTTGAACGCGGTGCCGACATCGCCGGTGCCGCGCATGTGCGGGCCGCGGCACAGGTCGATCCAGTCGCCCTGCGTGTAGAGGGTGATCGTCTCGCTCGCGGGCAGGTCGCGGATCAGCTCGGCCTTGTACTCTCGCCGCGCGCCTCGAAGAAGGCGATGGCCTCGTCGCGGTCGCATCACCTCGCGCTCGAACGGCGCGTTGCGGGCGACGATCTCGCGCATCTTCGCCTCGATCGCCGGGAAATCCTCCGGCGTGAACGGCTCGTTGCGGGCGAAATCGTAATAGAAGCCGTTCTCGATCGACGGGCCGATGGTGACCTGGGTGCCGGGATACAGCGCCTGCACCGCCTCGGCCAGCACATGCGCGGCGTCGTGGCGGATCATCTCCAGCGCCTCGGGGTCGCGGCGGGTGACGAACACGCACGCGCGCGTCGTGCTCGATCGCGGCGCGACGAGATCGACGCAGCTTGCCGTCGAGCTTCATCGCCAGCGCGGCGCGGGCCAGGCCGGGGCCGATCGCGGCGGCCACCGTGCGTGCCGGTCACCGGCCCGTCGAACCGGCGCGACGGAACCGTCGGGCAGGGTGATGGCGGGCATGGCCGGGTCTCCGGGGATCAGAACGGGCGCGTTCTATGGCCTCAGGGCAGCGCCGCCGCAACCCTTGTCGACCGGCAGGTCGGCCAGATCGGGCACGCGCAGCACCGCGGCCAGCGTGCCGCCCGGCCCGCGCGGGGCGGTCAGCGCCGGGTCGCTGTCGGCGGAGAACAGCACCACGCAGGGGCAGCCGACGGCGGCGGCCAGGTGCATCGGGCCGGTGTCGTTGCCGACCGCGAGCGCGGCGCGGGCGGCGATGCGCGGCGAGCTCGGCGAGGCGGTGCGCCCGGTCAGGTCGATCGCCGGCGGGCAGGCGGCGCGGATGGCGGCGGCCAGCGGCGCGTCGGCGGCGGCCGCCGATCACCACCGGCGTCAGGCCGCGCGCGCAGCAGGACGCGGCCAGCGCGCCGAAGCGCTCGGCCGGCCAGCGCTTGCGCGGCCGGTGCGGCGCGGCGCCCGGCACCAGCAGCGCGTAGCGGTCGCGGCAGGTCCGGCGCGCGGCCGGCGCAGCCAGGACAGGTCGGGCGTCGGGAAGGCCGCGACGCCGGCCATCTGCCAGCTGGTCGCGCTGGCGCTCCAGCGTGTGCATGCGATCGCGCGGCGGATTGGCGTGCGGATGCGAGCAGCCCGCGGCGATGCCGGACCAGGGCGGCCGCCCGGCCAGGCGGAAATAGCGCGAGGAGCGGCGGAGGTCTGCAGGTCGTAGACGATGTCGAAGCCGCGCAGCTGCCGCGCGCAGCCGCAGCAGGCCCGGCAGGTTCCACCAGGACGGGCCGGGCGTCGACCCGACCGCGTCGAACCACGGCGCGGCGCGCGCCAGCTCGGCGAACGGCGCGGTGGTCAGCAGGGTGATCGCGGTCGTCCGGATGATGCGCGCGGATCGCGGCGAAGGCCGGGAAGGACAGCACGAAATCGCCGAGCGCGCCGAGCCGGATCACCAGGATCCGCTCGACGGGCGTTCACCGCGGGGCTGGACAGCACTTCGCGATAGACCTCGAGCGTCGCCTCCTGCATCGCCTGCGGTGGTGTAGCTGGCCTGCACCGCGGCGCGCGCCTGCTGGCCCGATCGCCGCGCGCTCCGCCGGGGTCAGCGCCAGCACGTGGTCCAGCGCTGCGCCAGCGCGTCGGCGTCGCCCGGCGGCACCCGCCAGCCGGTGACGCCGTGCTCCACGGTTTCGACCGCGCCGCCATGGTCGGTGGCGATCACCGGCCGCGCCATCGCCTGCGCCTCGATCACCACGCGGCCGAACGCCTCCGGCTCGGTCGAGGCGTTGACCACCACGTCGGCCAGCATCAGCGCCGCCGGCATGTCGTCGCAATGGCCGACCAGGCGCACCCGCTCGGCGACGCCCAGCCGTTCGGCCTGCGCCACCAGCTCGGCGGAATAGCGGTGGCGGCCCTGGTCGGCGCCGACCAGCACCACGCAGGCCTCGCGGTCGCTGCATCCGCGCCAGCGCCTCGATCAGCACCGCCTGGCCCTTCCAGCGGGTCAGCCGGCCCGGCAGCATGACGATCGGCTGCGCCGTCCGGCAGCCGCCAGCCGCGCGGCCAGCCGGACCATGCGCTCGCCGCTCACCGCGTCCGGGTCGAACAGCGCCGGATCGACGCCGCGCGGGATCACGCGGATGCGCGCCGGGTCGATGCCGTGGCGGGCGCGTGATCAGGCCGGCGATGAAGTGGCTGATGGCGATCACCCGCTCGCCGCGCGCCATCACCGCGTTGTAGCGGCGCTTGCCGGGCAGGTCCTCGCCGTAGGCGCCGTGGTAGGTGGTGACGAAATGCGCGCCGGTGCGCCGGGCGGCGAGCCAGGCCGACCAGGCCGGCGCGCGCGAGCGGGCATGCACGATGTCGACATGCTCGCGCGCGGATCAGCGCGGCGAGCGCGCGCGGCGTTGCGCCAGATCCGCCACGGGATTCTTCGAGGTCGAGCGGCAGCTGCAGTGCCGCCCGCCGGCCCGCTCGACCGCGGCGACCAGCCGGCCGCCGGCGCTGGCCACCAGCGCGCTGCCCCCGGCGCGCGGCGATCGCCTGGGTGATCTCGACCGTGCCGCGCTCCACGCCGCCGCCTTCCAGCGCCGGCAGCACCTGCAGCACCACGGGATAGCCGCGGGTGCCGGTCGTGGGGCGTGGGGTTTCGCTCATGCGCGGCGCTATATCACGCAGCGGCTGGATTGAAAGGGATCGCGGATGGAACAACAGCGGCCGGCTGGACCGCGGCGACGGGGTGGAACTGGCCTGGGCGCAGCTGGACGGGCGCGGCCCGACGGTGGTGTTCCTGCCCGGCTTCAACAGCGACATGACCGGCGACAAGGCGATGGAGCTCGCAGGAGTTGTGCCGCGAGCGCGGGCAGGCGATGCTGCGGCTCGACTATTCCGGCCACGGCGCCGAGCGGCGGCGCCTTCGACGACGGCACGCATCGGGCGCTGGGCGGAGGATGCGCGGCTCGTGATCGACCGGCTGACCGACGGGCGACGCTGCTGCTGGTCGGCTCGTCGATGGGCGGCTGGATCGCGCTGCTGCTGGCGCTGGCGCGGCCCGAGCGGGTGCGGGCGCTGGTCGGCATCGCGGCGGCGCCCGATTTCACCGAGACGCTGATGTGGCAGGCGATGACGCCGGCCGAGCGCGCAGCTGCTGCGGACCCAGGGCCGTACTCGACGTGCCGAGCCAGTACGGCGATCCGTACCCGATCACCCGCGGGCTGATCGAGGACGGCCGCCGCCACCTGCTGCTGGGCGGGCCGATCCCGCTGCACTGCCCGGTGCGGCTGCTGCACGGCCAGCGCGACCCCGACGTGCCGTGGGAGACTGGCGCTGCGCTTGGCCAAGCTGGACGAGCGACGACGTGCAGCTGACCCTGGTGAAGGACGGCGACCACCGGCTGTCGCGGCCGCAGGACCTGGCGCTGCTACGGCCGAACCGTCGCGGCGCCTGCTCGGCGAGGATGGCGCGTAGCCCCTCGCGATAGGTTGGATAGCGCCAGCGCCGGCCGAGCAGCTGCCTGGGTCCTGGCGCTGGCGACCTTGCGGTTCTCAGCCCAGAAGCTGCGGGCCATCGGGCTCATGCCGGCGCAGGCCTGCTCGAACGGCACCGCCGGCGGCGGCGGCGATGCCGAGCAGCCGGGCGGCCTCGGCGATCACCTCCGCCTGTTCCGCCGGCTCGTCGTCGGCGAGGTTCAGCACGCGCACGCCGGGCGGCGGTCCTGGCCGATCGCGGCGAGCACGGCGCCGGCGATGTCGTCGCGGTGGATGCGGCCGAATGCGTGGCCGGGCTTCATCACGCGGCGCGCGCGGCCGGCGCGCACATCGTCGAGCGCCGAGCGGCCGGGGCCGTAGATGCCGGCGCAGCGGAACAGGTCGACGGCAAGGCGCGCCGCCAATGCCGCCCATGGCTGCTCCGCCGCCAGCCGGCGCCGCGACGCGTTCGGATGCCGGGGCGAGCGGGGTCGCCTCGTCCACCCAGCCGCCGCCGCGGTCGCCGTAGACGCCGGTGGTGGACAGATAGCCGACCCAGCGCAGCCGCGGCGCGCCCTCGAGCGTCGCCCCGTAGCGCGCCAAGCACCGGATCGCCGGCGTCGCCGGGCGGCGCGGTGGCGAGCACATGCGTGGCCTCGGCCAGCGCCTCGCCCGCCGCGTCGAACGCCGCCAGGCGGACGCCGTGCGGGGCAGCGCGGCTGGCGTCGCGGCTGATGATGGTCGCGGCCAGGCCCTCGGCGACGGCCGCCTGCGCCACGGCCGTGCCGGTGTAGCCGAGGCCGAACACGACGAGATGCTTTGGTGGATGCTCAGGCACGTGAAACCCTCCTTGGCGTTTGCCGCGGCCGCGCCGCCCAGACTACACTGGCGCCACAATGAACACGCGCATTGCGATGGTCGGCACAGCCGCTCTGCTGTTGCTGGTGGCCGCTGGCGGCGCCGGATGGTACGAGCTGCGGGCCGGCGACGACATCGAGACGGCGGCGGTCGACCCCAACCCGCTGCCGATCCCGCCGGTGCCGCCGCGGATCGGCGAGGGCGCCGACTACGACCGCTGCCTCGGCATGCTCAACACCGATCCGGCCGGCGCCGCGGCCTTTGCCGAAACCTGGCAGGCGGCCGGCGGCGGCGAAACCGCGACCCATTGCCTGGCGCTGTCCAAGATCGCCCTCGGCGAGCCGGAAGCCGGCGCCGAGATGCTGGAGAAGCTCGCCGCCGACAGCCACGCGGCCGGCGGTGGTCCGGGCCAGCATGTACGGCCAGGCCACCCAGGCATGGCTGATGCCGCCGACGAACTGGATCGCGCCTTCGCCACCGCCACCCTCGCGCTTGTCGCTGTCGCCGGACGACCCCGACCTGCTGATCGACCGCGCCATCGCCGCCGGCGATCTCGACCGCTACGCCGATGCGGTCGACGACCTTGACCGGGCGCTGGAACTCGACCCGCGGCGCGCCGACGCGCTGGCCCTGCGCGCCGCCGGCTGGCGCCATGTGGGCGATATGACCAGCGCGCCGAGGACGATGTCGACCGCGGCCCTGGCGATCGACCCCGACCAGCCCGAGGCGCTGCTGGAACGCGGCATCCTGCGCCAGCGCCACAACGACCGCGCCGGCGCCCGCAGGGATTGGCAACGGGCGGTCGATCTGGCACCCGACAGTGCCACGGCCGATCTGGCGCAGCAGAACCTGGCTCTGCTGGAGGCCGGCCCCGACGCCAGGTAGCGGCGTTTCGATACCCACGCGAAGGACAGGCATGCCAGGAACAGTCGACCGGCGCAGGCTGTTTCCGGCAGGACCGCGGTCCCTCCGGCTGGCCAGCGGGCTCGTGGTGTTCACCTATGTCGGCACGCATCTGATCAACCACTCGCTGGGCAACTGGTCGCTGGCCTGGCTGGAGCGCGACCTGCTGGTGCAGAAATTCATCTGGCAGGGCGTGCTCGGCACGATCGTCCTGTACAGCGCGCTGACCACGCATTTCCTGCTCGGGCTGTGGGCGCTGTACGAGCGGCGCTCGGCGCACTGGACGCCGGCCGAGGTGACGCAGCTGGTGCTCGGCCTCTGCATCCCGCCGCTATTGGCGAACCACCTGGTCAGCGGCCGCATCGGCCTGGCCGCGTTCGGCATCGACAAGGGCTATGCGCAGGAACTGTACTCTTTTTGGATCGCGGCGCCGTGGTTTGGCCAGGTGCAGCTGACGCTGCTGGTGGTCGCCTGGCTGCATGGCTGCTTCGGCATCTATTTCTGGCTGCGGCTGAAGCCGTGGTTCGCGGCATGGCGCGGCGTGCTGCTGAGCGCTGCGGTGCTGCTGCCGGTGCTGGCGCTGCTGGGCTACCTGCAAGGCGGGCGCGAGGTGACGGCGCTGGCGCAGGACCCCGCCTGGCGCGCCGCCGCGACGCAGCCGGCGCATATCGGCACCACCGCGGAAAACCAGTGGCTGGCGAACCTGCGCAACGATTTCCTGATCTTCGACGGCGGCGCGCTGCTGCTGGTGCTGGCGGCCCGGCTGCTGCGCAGCGTCCGCGAGCGCTGGGCGGGGCGCATAGCGGTGCGCTACCCGGATTCGCGAAGCGTCCTGGTGCCGCTCGGGTTTTCGGTGCTGGAGGCCAGCCGCATGGCCGGCATCCCGCATGCCAGCGCCTGCGGCGGCCGCGCCCGCTGCTACGCTGTGCCGGGTCCGGGTCAGCAGCCCGGCGCCGCTGGCACCGCCCGCCGAGGCGGAGCGGCGGGTGCTGGAGCGTTTGGGACTGGACTGGCGATCCATCCGGCTGGCCTGCCAGCTGCGGCCGGCACATGACGTGTCGGTCTGGCCGCTGGTGCCGCCCGATGCCGCGACCGCCTTTCTGCAGCGGCGGCTGCGGACGCCGGCCCCGCAGGAACGTTTCGCCGCCTTCATGTTCATCGACATGCGGAACTCCACGCAGCTTGCGGCGGGACGCCTGCCGTTCGACAGCGTCTTCATCATCAACCGTTTCCTCGGCGCCGTCTGCGCCGCGATCACCGAGGCCGGGGGGTTGCCCAACCAGTTCCTCGGCGACGGCGTGCTGGCGATCTTCGGCGTCGACAGCGAGCCGGACGCCGCCTGCCGCCAGGCGATCGCGGCGCTGCCGCAGATCGCGGCCAATGTCGAAAAACTGAATGCCGGCCTCGCCCTGCAACTGCAGCAACCGATCCGGTTCGGCATCGGCCTGCATTGCGGCCTGGCGGTGATCGGCGAAATCGGCTTCGGCGAGCACGTGACCATGACGGCCGTGGGCGACCCGCTGAACGTCGCGGCCCGGCTCGAGCAACTGACCAAGGAAATGGCCTGCGAGGCGATCGTCTCGGACGAGGTGTTCGCGCAGGCAGGCATTCCGCCGGGCGACCTGCCGAGGCTGGATGCCCGGCTGCGCGGCCGCGACGATGCGGTGGCGGTAAGGCTGCTGGCGAGTGCCGCGGCGTTCGCGGAGGCGGCAAGCCTGGGTTAGAAGTCGAGGTCGGCGTAATGCTCCGGCGGGATCATTCCCGGCACCCGGTCCGCCAACAACGGGCGAAAGCTGGGACGCGACTTGATCCGCGCGTACCACTCGCGCGCCGGAGCGCTGATCGTCCAATCGACGTCGCCGGTGAAATCCAGTACCGACAAATGTGCGGCAGCGGCGAAGTCGGCGAGCGAAATGACGCTGCCGGCGAGATATTTGCGGGTCTCCGCGAGCCAGCCGATATGGTGCAGGTGGTCGCGCAGATTGGCATAGCCGATGCGCAAGGCCGTGGCATCCGGCTGGCCGCGCCCGGCCATGCGCTTGAGGTATTTCTCGCCGTTCAGGTTGCGGGTGACTTCCTCGGTGAACTTGCCGTCGAACCAGGCGACCAGCCGGCGCACTTCCACCCGCTCGCCGAGGGTGCTGCCGAGCATCGAGGTATCAGGATAGGCTTCCTCGAGATATTCGCAGATCACCGCGGAATCCGGCACGGCGAGGCCGCTGTCGTCGAGCAATGTCGGCACCGTGGCCGCGGGATTGAGCTCGAGATAGGCCGGGCGATGCTCCCAGACCTTTTCGATCCGCAACTCGAACGTCAGGCGCTTTTCGGCGAGCACCAGGCGGACCTTGCGGCAATGAGGCGACAACGGGAGATGATAGACCAGACGCATTGCTGTCGGTTATGCCACCGCTGCGCGCTGGAGCAAAGCCGACCGGAAAAAACCGGTGCGCGGTCGGGGCAGGAAGTCAGGAAAATTCACCACAGAGACAGTGAGACGATGAGAAGCGAAGCAGATGGCTTTGCCCGTCAGCCCTGCTTTCTTCGCACATCGGGAAACACGGAGACCGTGAAACGGGTTGGCGCGAAGCAATCGGCTTCGCCTGCCTGCCTTGCCTTCTCCCCGTCTCACTGCCTCTGCGGTGAACCCCTACCCTTGCTTCAAGCCCGCAAAGCCTCACTCGTATCGCTCAGAGGCACAGGCAGGTATTTGGCGAAGTCCTTCGGCACCACCTGCCAGAATTGCGGCAGGGCGCGGTCCCAGTCGAGCAGCAGCATGCTGGCGTAGCGGCTGTTGGTTTCGCGGGCGTGGGTTTCGACCATGCCGCGCAGCACGCCTTCCCAATGCGCGCTGGCGATGCGCTGCCAGCCGAGCGTGTCGGGGTTGACGCGCAGTTCGAACTTCTCCTCGGGGTCATAGACGAACGCCATGCCGCCGGTGAAGCCGGCGCCGAAATTGTCGCCGACGGCGCCCAGGATCGCGACCGTGCCGCCGGTCATGTATTCGCAGCCGTTCGAGCCGCAGCCTTCGACCACGGCGGCGGCGCCGGAATTGCGCACGGCGAAACGCTCGCCGGCCTGGCCCGCCGCGATACAGGTAGCCGGCGGTGGCGCCGTACAGCACGGTGTTGCCGATGATGGTGTTGCTCGTGGCTGACCAGAGTGGAGGACGGCGCCGGGCGCACCACGATGGTGGCGCCCGACAGGCCCTTGCCGACATAGTCGTTGGCGTCGCCGAACACTTCGAGCTTCAGCCCCTGCACCCCGAAGGCGCCGAGCGACTGCCCGGCCGAGCCGCGCAGGCGCACGGTGAGGTGGCCGGGCTGCAGGCCGTTCATGCCGTATTGGCGGGTGATGCGGCTGCTGAGCTTGGTGCCGATGGCGCGGTGGGTGTTGCGGATGTTGTATTGCAACTGCATCTTCTCGCCGCGCGCGAACAGCGCCGCCGCATCGTCGAGCATCTGCGCGTCGAGGGTTTCCGGCACCTCGTTGCGGCCTTCGAGCGTGCAGTAGCGCGCATAGGGCCCGGGATCGGCCTGCACCAGCAGCGGATTGAGGTCGAGGTCGTCGAGGTATTCGGAGCCGCGGCTGACCTGGTGCAGCAGGTCGGTGCGGCCGATGACATCGACCAGCCGACGTACGCCCAGGCGACGCCAGGATGTCGCGCACGTCCTCGGCGATGAAGCTGAACAGGTTGATGACCTTTTCCGGCGTGCCCTCGAACTTCTTCGCGCAGCTCCTCGTCCTGCGTGCAGACGCCGACCGGGCAGGTGTTGGAGTGGCATTGCCGCACCATGATGCAGCCCATCGCGACCAGCGAGGCGGTGCCGATGCCGAATTCCTCGGCGCCCAGCATCGCCGCGATCACCACGTCGCGGCCGGTCTTCATCCCGCCATCGGTGCGCAGCCGCACGCGTGTGGCGCAGGCGGTTCAGCATCAGCACCTGATGCGCCTCGGACAGCCCCATCTCCCAGGGCAGGCCGGCGTATTTCACCGAGGTTTGCGGGCTGGCGCCGGTGCCGCCGGAATGGCCCGAGATCAGGATCGCGTCGGCCTTGGCCTTGGCGACGCCGGCGGCGATGGTGCCGATGCCGCTGCGCGAGACCAGCTTCACGCAGACCGCTGGCGTCGGGGTTGATCTGCTTCAGGTCGTAGATGAGCTGGGCCAGATCCTCGATCGAATAGATGTCGTGATGCGGCGGCGGGCTGATCAGCATCACGCCCGGCGTCGCGTGGCGCAGCTTGGCGATCATGCCGGTGACCTTGAAGCCGGGCAGCTGGCCGCCCTCGCCGGGCTTGGCGCCCTGCGCGACCTTGATCTCGATCTCGCGGCAGTCGTTCAGGTATTCGGCGGTGACGCCGAACCGGCCCGAGGCGATCTGCTTGATCGCCGAGGAGGCGTTGTCGCCGTTGGCGCGCGGCTGGTCGCGCGCGCCGGGTCCTCGCCGCCCTCGCCGGAATCGGAGCGGGCGCCGATCCGGTTCATGGCGATCGACAGCGTCTCGTGCGCCTCGGGGCTGAGCGCGCCCAGCGAGATGCCGGGGGCGACCAGACGCTTGCGGATTTCGGTGATGCTCTCGACCTCGTCCACCGGCGACTGGCGGCTTGCCGCTCGTCGGTCATGCGGAAGTCCAGCAGGTCGCGCAGCGCGATCGGCGGCATCTTGCGCACCGCCTCGGTGTAGCGGCGGATAGGTCGCGAAGCTGTCGGTGGCGACGGCCTCCTGCAGCAGATGGATCAGGCCGCCGTCGAAGGCATGGGTCTCGCCGCGCCGGCGCAACTTGTAGATGCCGCCGATCGGCAGCACCGCGGTGTCGCTGTCCCAGGCGGCGGCGTGCAGCGCCAGCACCTTGCGGGCGATGCCGGTGAGGCCGATGCCGGAGATGCGCGATCTGCATGCCGGGGAAGAACTCGGCGACCAGGGCGCGCGACAGGCCGATCGCCTCGAAATTATAGCCGCCGCGATAGGAGGAGATCACCGAGATGCCCATCTTCGACATGACCTTCAGCAGGCCCTTGTCGACGGCCTTCTTGTAGCGCTGGACAGCGTCCTTCAGCGGAGATGTCGCCGAACAGGCCGCGGCGGTGGCGGTCGGCGATGCTCTCCTGCGCCAGATAGGCGTTGACCGTGGTGGCGCCGACGCCGATCAGCACCGCGAAAGCATGCACGTCGAGGCATTCGGCGGCGCGCACGTTGAGGCTGGTGAAGGTGCGCAAGCGACGAGCGCACCAGGTGCGTGTGCACGCCGCCGGTGGCGAGGATCATCGGGATGGCGGCGCGGTCCGGGCACATCGCCTCGTCGGTCAGGATGACGTGGGTGCAGCCGGCGCGCACGCCCTCCTCCGCCTCGCGGCGGATGCGTTCGAGCGCCGCGCGCAGCCCGGCCTCGCCCTCGGCGACCGCGAAGGTGCAGTCGACGTCGCAGGCGGACGACGCCCATGTGGGCGCGCCATGGCCTGCGAACTCGGCGTTCGACAGCACCGGGCTTTCCAGCTGCAGCAGGTCGAACTGGCTGCTGTCCTCGTCGAGCACGTTGCCGAGATTGCCGAGCCGCGTCTTCAGGCTCATCACCCGGGTTTCGCGCAGGCTGTCGATCGGCGGGTTGGTGACCTGGCTGAAGCCCTGGCGGAAATAATGGTGCAGGCCGCGATATTTGTCCGACAGCACGGCGATCGGCGTGTCGTCGCCCATGCTGCCGACGGCTTCCTGCGCGTCCTCCACCATCGGGTGCAGGATCAGTTTCCAGCTCCTCCATGGTGGTGCCGACGGCGAGCTGGCGGCGGCGCAGCGCCTCGCCCTCGTAGCAGCACCGGCTCGGGCGCGTCGGTCTTGACGATGTGGTCGATCTGGCGGATGCGCTTCGGCCCATTCGCCGAACGGCTGGCGGGCGGCCAGCATGTCCTTCATCTCCTCGTCGCGTGTAGAAGCGCGCCGCGTCCAGGTCGACGCCGATGGTCTGGCCGGGGCCGACGCGGCCCTTCTCGACGATGTCGCTCTCGTCCAGCTTCACCATGCCGGTTTCGGAGCCGACGATCAGCATGGCGTCGCGGGTGATGGTGTAGCGCAGCGGGCGCAGGCCGTTGCGGTCGAGGCCGGCGATCACCCAGCGGCCGTCGGTGGCGGCGATCGCGGCCGGGCCGTCCCACGGCTCCATCACGGCGTTGCAGTACAGGAACATGTCGCGATGCGCCTGCGGCATGGTGGCGTCGTTGCCGATGCTGGCGGGGATCATCATCGCCTTGGTCATCGGCGCGTCGCGGCCGGCGCGGACCAGCACCTCGAACACGTTGTCGAGCGTCGCGGTGTCGGAGCCGCCGGCCTGGATGACCGGCTTGATGTCGTCCATGTACGGGTCGAGGCCCGGGTCGGACAGCCGGGTCTCGTGCGACTTCATCCAGTTGATGTTGCCGCTGACGGTATTGATCTCGCCGTTATGCGCGAGCACCCGGAACGGCTGCGCCAGCCGCCAGGTCGGAAAGGTGTTGGTGGAATAGCGCTGGTGGTAGATGGCGAAGCGCGAGACGAAGCGCTCGTCGCGCAGGTCCGGGTAGAAATCGGTCAGGCTCTCGGCCAGGAACATGCCCTTGTAGATGATCGACCGGCACGACAGCGAACAGAAATACAGCTCCGGCACCTGCAGCGCGATCGCCTGCTTCTCGATCCGCCGGCGGATCACGTACAGGTCGCGCTCGAACTCCGCCTCGGTAGTGCCCTTGGCGTTGTAGATCATGATCTGCTCGATCTCGGGCCGCGTCGCATTGGCCTTCTCGCCGATGCAGTCGACGTTGATCGGCACCTGCCGCCAGCCATAGATCGCGTAGCCGAAATGCAGGATCTCGCTCTCGACGATCTGGCGGCAGCGCTCCTGCGCCGAAAGATCGGTCTTGGGCAGGAACACCTGGCCGACGCCGACCGGGCCGGAGCGGAGCAGCTGGCCGCCGCGGCGGATGGCATCGGCGAAGAAATCCTGCGGGATCTCGATATGGATGCCGGCGCCGTCGCCGGTCTTGCCGTCGGCATCGACGGCGCCGCGGTGCCAGACCGCCCGCAGCGCGTTGATCCCGGCCTCCACGATGTCGCGGCGCCGCTTGCCGTCCAGCGCCGCAACGAAGCCGACGCCGCAGGCGTCATGCTCCATCGACGGATCGTAGGTCGCGGCCAGCGCCTGGGCATTTTCATGCCAGGCGGCAACGAACTCCGATCCGGTCTCGGCGGGCGGCAGGCGGCGCTGCGTCATTGCAGACTCCGGTTGGGGTGTCAGTCGATCAGAACTTCATGCCGCGGGCTTCGAGTTCCGGGCGATGCTTGGCGATCGAGGCCTGGTAGATCTTCTGGCCCCAGTTCTGCCCGGCGGCCATGCCCTGCTGGGTCACCGCCGGCAGTGTCGCGATCAGCTTCTGGCCGAGCGGGGTGGTGTAGAAGGCGCGCAGGCCCTTGAGGTCATCGAGCGTGAAATTGCTGGCCCAGACATCGATGATCTCGTTCGACAGGGTGCCCTGCTGGGCCACGAAATCGGGCATCAGCACCTCGTCGACGATCTTCACCGCCTCATCCTGCGGCTTGTTGCCGGAGCGCATCACCAGCTGGATCATCTGGCCACGCATGATGGAGATCAGCTGCTGCGCCTGGCGGTTGACGCCGATCATCTCGGTGAGCGCCGCGGCCTCCTTGTGCGCCTCGGGCGAAACGGGCGGCGGGGCGGGCGTGGCGCCGGGCAGTGCCGCCGGCGCCGCGGCCGGAGCCGGTGCTGGGGCAGTCTGCGCGAGGGCGGGGTCGGCGGCCATCGATCCGCATCCGAAGGCGGCGGCAGTCAAGGCGATCAGGGCGAAACGATTACGGCGCATCATTGTTACTCCGCTGCCACCGCGACGGCGGTGGTCTGTTGTATGTAGCCGTGGATCTGCGCGGCCGCATCGCGACCGTCACGGATGGCCCAGACTACCAGCGAAGCGCCACGCACGATATCCCCGGCGGCGAACACCCCGGGCAGGCTGGTCATGAAGCTCCGCTGGTCGATTTTCAGCGTGCCCCAGCGCGAGACCGACAGCGCCGGTTCGCCGAATGCCCCCGGCAGGTCTTCAGGATCGAAGCCGAGCGCCTTGATCACGAGGTCGGCCGGCAGGGTGAAATGGCTGCCCTCGATCGGGTCGACCGACTGACGGCCGGATGGGTCGGGCAGGCCCAGATGCATCCGGACGGCGCGGACGCCGGTGACCGACGCGTCGCCGAGGAACGCCTCGGGCGCCGACAGCCAGACGAACTCGACGCCCTCCTCCTCGGCATTCTTCACCTCCCGCATGGAGCCCGGCATGTTGGCGCGGTCGCGGCGATACAGGCATTTCACCGAGGCGGCGCCCTGGCGGACGGCGGTGCGGACGCAGTCCATGGCGGTGTCGCCGCCGCCGATCACCACGACATGCTTGCCCCTGGCATCGAGCGTGCCGGCGGCGAACTCCGGCACCGCGTCGCCCAGGCCGTGGCGGTTGGAGGCGGTGAGGTAGTCCAGCGCCGGAACGATCCCGGGCAGCCCGACGCCCGGGCCGCCGAGGTCGCGGGCTTTGTAGACGCCGGTGGCGACCAGGACCGCGTCGTGGCGGGCGCGCAGATCGGCGAAGGTGATGTCGGTGCCGATCGCGACGTTCAGGTGGAAGACGATGCCCGCCTCCTCCAGCAGCTTCCAGCGGCGCTGGACGATCGGCTTCTCCAGCTTGAAGCCGGGGATGCCGTAGATCAGCAGGCCGCCGACGCGGTCGTAGCGGTCATAGACATGCACCTGGTAGCCCTTGCGGCGCAGTTGCTCGGCGGCGGCGAGGCCGCCGGGGCCGGCGCCGATGATGCCGACCGACTGGCCGCGCTCCTGCACGCGGACGCAGCGGCTTCACCCAGCCCTCGGCGAAGGCGTTGTCGGTGATGAAGCGCTCGACCGCGCCGATGGTGACGCTCTCGAAGCCCTTCTCGATGACGCAGTTGCCCTCGCACAGACGGTCCTGCGGGCAGATGCGGCCGCAGATCTCGGGGAAGTTGTTGGTGGCGCTGGCGACCTCGTAGGCCTCCTCCAGCCGGCCTTCGGCGGTCAGCTTCAGCCAGTCGGGGATGTTGTTGTTGAGCGGGCAATGCACCTGGCAGAACGGCACGCCGCACTGGCTGCAGCGGCTGCTCTGCTCGGCGGCGCGGGCGGTGGCGAATTCGCGGTAGATCTCGTCGAAATCGGCGCGGCGATCGACGATCTCGCGCTTTTCGGGCGCGTGCTGCGGGATCTGGACGAATTGCAGCATCCGGTCCGCCATGTGCACCCGCTCCATGCGCTGCACGGAGCCAGCGCCCGTGTTCGAGGGACGTTATAGGGCTGCCTGGATGGCGATGCCAGAAAGAAATGGCCGTTAGGGCAAGATCACTGACTATTTTACAGCACGACTTCGTCTGAGCACGATGCCGAAGGGCTGCATTCCTATCACGAATTTAAGGCCGATTTGCGACCATCATAGCGCATACAGTTCCCGCTTGCCGCCGCCTGGGCGGAACCGCTGCAAGTAGCTCGGCACCACCGCGGCGATCGGCGTCGGCACGATCCCGAGTTCCGCCAGCCCCGGCTTGTCCGCCGCCACCACGTTGTCGCGCCCCAGCATCAGCAGCTGGTCGCGGGTCAGCTTCTGGCCCGGCAGGCGCTCCAGCACCGCTGCTTGCAGCCGGGCCAGGGCCGGCGGAACTTCCAGCAGCCAGCGATGCCGGTGCGTCTGCGCCAGCACGACATGCAGGAGGTCGCGGAACGTCAGGATCTCCGGCCCGCCGAGTTCGTAGATGCGCCCGGCACAGGCCGCCGACGACAGCGCCGCGATCACCGCATCGGCGACGTCGCCGACATAGACCGGCTGGAACCGGGTATCGCCGGAGATCACCGGCAGCACCGGCGAGATCTGGGCCATCGCGCCGAACTGGTTGAAGAAATTGTCCTCGGGCCCGAACACCACCGAGGGCCGCAGGATGGTGGCGTCCGGAAAGCCGGCCAGCACCGCCTGCTCGCCGGCCGCCTTGGAGCGGCCGTACAGGCTGGGGCTGGCCGGATCGGCGCCGATCGCCGAGATCTGCACCAGCCGCCGCACCCCGGCGGCCGCTGCCGCCCGGGCCACCTCGCCGGCCCCGTCGGCGTGGATCCGCTGGAAGTCGCCGGCCCGGCGCTCGGCGAGGATGCCGACCAGGTTCACCACCAGGTCCGCCCCCTCCACCGCGCGTGCCACATCGGCGGCGTTGGTGACCGGGGCGTAGAGCGGCACCACCTGGCCGACCGCGCCCATCGGCTTCAGGAACAGCGCCGCCTCCGGATCGCGCACCGCGACGCGCACGATGTGCCCCGCCGTCGCCAGCCGCTTCACCACGTAGCGGCCGATGAATCCCGAGCCGCCGAACACCGTCGCGACGCTGCGCGCTGCCATCGGATCATCCTTGCCAATTGTGTCGCCGAACCAGGCCGCATTGATATGCGCGGATCGCCCCGTCCTCAAGTCGGCACATTGTTCCCCGTAGTCGGCTTTTCGTTCCAGTGGCGTTCCACGTGGGTTGACGCCGGAGGGAGGGGGGGCTACATCGCCCGCCCACCGTATCCCCTGAGGGATTGCCCTCGAGGATTGCCCAGGTGGCGGAATTGGTAGACGCGCAGGTTTCAGGTACCTGTGGCCGTAAGGTCGTGGAAGTTCGAGTCTTCTCCTGGGCACCATCTATCTGGATCAACGGCGAGCACGCTCGGGCGAGCGTGCTCCGGCGGCAGCCACGGCAGCGGTAAAGGGGCGATCCGGATTGGCGGACGTCACACAGTTCATGGCCAACGCGACCATCCACCTCCATCGGCACGACCTGCCGGACGGCCTCGATCTCGGGCCGACGCTCGCCGTCGATACCGAGACGATGGGGTTGGACCCGCGCCGCGACCGGCTTTGCCTGGTGCAGATCTCGGCCGGCGACGGCCAGGCGCACCTGGTGCAGCTGATTCCGACGGCACTCGGCGGCCGCGGCTACGATTGCCCGAACCTCAAGCGGGTGATGTCCGATCCGGCCGTGACCAAGCTGATGCATTTCGCCCGCTTCGATGTCGGCATGCTGCAGCATGCGCTGGGCATCCGGGTGGCGCCGGTGAAATGCACCAAGATCGCGGCCAAGCTGGTCCGCACCTATACCGATCGCCACGGCCTCAAGGATCTGTGCCGCGAACTGCTTGGCGTCGAGCTGTCCAAGCAGCAGCAGACCTCGGACTGGGGTGCGGTCGAACTCACCTCCGAGCAGCTGGCCTACGCGGCCTCGGACGTGCTGCATCTGCATGCGTTATGGGGCAAGCTGGAGGCGTTGCTGCGGCGCGAAGTCGCGGCTGGCCCTGGCCGAGGAGTGCTTCGCGTTCCTGCCGGCGCGCGGCACCCTGGACGTGCTCGGTTGGGACGCGCCCGATATCTTCGCCCATTGAGGCAGGGCTTCGGGTCAGCGCGATTACGGGAACGCTCCGGCCACATTACGAAGGGTTTCATTGACCCGCGGGACCCCCCGCCTCTAAGCAGACAGATGTTCCGGATTCGAACGCCGACATGACCGCCTCCGTCACCTCGCTGCATCCCGATCTCGACGTCGCCCGCACGGTCCTGGCGACCGAAGCGGCGGGATTGCGCGCCTTGGCCGATGTCCTGGACGACCGCTACAGCCGCGCCGTCGACGTGCTGGCGGGGGTCACCGGGCGGGTGGTGGTGACCGGGATGGGCAAGTCCGGCCTGGTCGGGCGCAAGATCGCCGCCACCCTCGCCTCCACCGGCACGCCGGCGCTGTTCGTGCATCCGGCCGAGGCGTCCCACGGCGACCTCGGCATGATCGTCGCCGGCGATGCGGTGCTGGCACTGTCCAATTCCGGCGAAACCGCGGAACTCGCCGACCTGATCGCGCATGCCCGCCGGTTCGCACTGCCGCTGATCGGCGTCACCGCCCGCCCCGGCAGCGCGCTGGCCTGCGCCGCCGACGTGGCGCTGATCCTGCCGGCCGCCGAGGAAGCCTGCCCGATGGGCATGGCGCCGACCACCAGCACCACCATGCAGATGGCGCTGGGCGATGCGCTGGCGGTATCGCTGCTGACCCGGCGTGGCTTCGGGCCGTCGGATTTCCGCCAGATCCACCCCGGCGGCAAGCTCGGCGCGCGGCTGCGGCGGGTGCGCGACCTGATGCATTCCGGCGACGACCTGCCGTTGGCCGCACCCGACACGGTGATGGCGGCGGCGCTGCTGGTGATGAACCAGAAGCGGTTCGGCTGCCTGGGCGTGGTCGGTGCCGGCGGCACCCTGGCCGGCATCGTCACCGACGGCGATCTGCGCCGCGCCATGGGGCCTGACCTGCTGGCCCGCCGGGTGCGCGACATCATGACGGTGGGTCCGCGCAGCATCGGCCCCGACGCCCTGGCCGCCGAGGCGCTGCACGACATGAATGCCGGGGAGCGGCCGATCACCGCGCTGTTCGTGGTCGACACCGCCGGGCGGCCGGTCGGCATCCTGCATATCCACGACCTGCTGCGCGCGGGGGTGGCATGAGCGTGGCGCCCCGCCCGATGTCGCAAGGCGCCCCGCCGCCGCTCGCCGGCGGACAGCTGCGCCGACCCGAACGCACCATCGGCAGCGGCAACCGGCCGCCGCCGACCCGCGGGGCGCTGATCCGGCGGCGCCTGCTGGTGGGCGGCTTCAAGCGGCTGCTGCCGCTGGTGGCGCTCGGGCTGCTGGTGCTGGTGGCGATGTGGCCGGAGATCGGGCGCCAGGCGGATCGGGCGCGGATGTCGTGGCGGGTCACGCAGAGCAACGGCGACATCGGGCAACTGACCGATGCCCGCTACCACGGCGTCGACGAGCACGGCCAGCCCTACACCATCACCGCCGCCGCAGCCCGCCAGATCGGCGACGATCGGGTGGACATGACGGCGCCGGTCGGCGATCTCAGCCTGCAATCCGGCGGCTGGGCGATGGCCGAGGGTGACACCGGCGTCTATATGCAGAAGGGCGGGCAGCTCGACCTGTCGGGCAACGTCCAGCTGTACCGCGACGACGGCACCGTGCTGCAGACCGATGCCGCCTCGGTGGACACCAAGGAGGGTGCGGCCGCCAGCGCCGAGCGCACCCATGTCGAGGGCCCGTTCGGAACCCTCGATGCGCAGGGCTTCAGCCTGGTGGACCGGGGCAACGTGGTGCATTTCAACGGTCCCGGCCGGATGGTGCTGAACGGCGGCAGAAAATGAAGGCGCTGCTGGGCGGCCTGATGCTTGCAACCGGCATGCTTTTCGCCGACGCGATGATCGCCGGCGGGGCGCAGGCGCAGGCGATCGACCTGTCCGGCGGCGGGCCGGTGGAGGTCACCGCGCGCGGCGGCTTCGAATGGCGCGAGAACGAGCGCAAGGTGATCGCCAGCGGCGACGCCCGCGCGGTGCGCGACAACGTGGTGGTGACGGCCGACCGGCTGGTGGCGCTGTACCGCAACAAGAAGCCGGACGCGACCACGCCGGCCGCAGCACCCGCTGCCACGACGCCTGCCGCCGGGGGCACCGCCAACCCCGCCGACACCGGCAGCAACGAAGTCTACCGCCTGGAAGCCGAGGGCCATGTGCTGATCACCACGCCGACCGACCAGGCCCAGGGCGACCACGCCGTCTACGACATCGACCAGGCGGTGCTGGTGCTCACCGGCAGCCATCTGAAGCTGACCACGCCGCAGCAGGTGCTGACCGCGCGCGACAGCATGGAATACTGGTCGCAGCTGCACATGGCGGTTGGCCGCGGCAACGCCGTGGTGGTCACCAGCGATGGTCGCCGCCTGTCGGCCGACGTGCTGGTGGGCTACACCAACGCCGGCACGCCGACCCCAACGGCAGCCACTCCCGCGGCCGCAACGCCGGCCTCGGCAGGCAAGCCGCCCGCCGACCCGCTGGCGGCCTCGGGCAAGCTGCAGCGGGTCGAGGGCTTCGGCAATGTCGAGGTGCGGACCACGGTCGACACGGTTCGCGGCGAGCGCGGCGTCTACGTCGCCGACACCGGCATCGCCCGCATCGTCGGCCATGTCCGCATCACCCACGGGCAGAACCAGCTTGAAGGACCCGCCGCCGACGTGAACATGAAGACCGGCATCGCGCACATGCTGTCCGATCCGAACCAGCGGGTGACCGGGCTGATCATGCCGAACGACGCCACCGCCGCGACCCAGACCGGCATCGCCGCACCCGCGGGCAAGCCGGCGCCGCCGAAGCCCGGTGCCAAGCCATGAACGACGGACCGGGCAGCGAGGCCGGCATCGGCGTTCCGAGGCTTGTCGAACGCAAGGACGATGGTGCCAACGTCAGCGAGCGGCGGATCGGCGAGCGCCGGCTGCAGGACCGGCCGCCGGCCGCGAATCTTACACGCGAGGAGACCAGGCAGCGGGATCGTTCGGTAACGGCAATCACGGCGCAGGACCGGCGGAACTTCGAGAGTTCGGGAGGCCTGGTCGCGACCGGGGTCGGCAAGGTGTACAAGCGCCGTCCCGTGGTGCGCAACGTGACGGTCTCGGTGCGGCGCGGCGAGGCGGTCGGACTGCTCGGCCCGAACGGCGCCGGCAAGACCACCACCTTCTACATGATCGTCGGACTGGTCCGCCCCGACACCGGCTCGATCAGCCTCGACGGCCACGACATCACCACCCTGCCGATGTACCGCCGCGCCCGCCTCGGCATCGGCTACCTGCCGCAGGAGGCCAGCGTGTTCCGCGGCCTCAATGTCGAGCAGAACGTGATGGCGGCGCTGGAAGTGGTCGAACCCGACCCCGACCGGCGCGACCAGATGCTGGACGAGTTGCTCGCCGAATTCGGCATCGGCCACCTTCGCCGCACCCCGGCTTTGGCGCTGTCAGGCGGCGAGCGCCGCCGCGTCGAGATCGCCCGCGCCCTGGCCACCCAGCCGAACTACATCCTGCTCGACGAACCGCTGGCCGGCATCGACCCGATCGCCGTCGGCGAGATCCGTGATCTGGTGAAGCACCTGAAGGACCGCGGCATCGGCGTGCTGATCACCGATCATAATGTTCGCGAAACGCTGGAGATCATCGACCGCGCCTACATCATGCATGACGGGCAACTCCTGATGGAGGGCCGGCCGGACGAGGTGGTGGCGCACGAGGATGTGCGGCGGGTTTATCTGGGCGAGAAGTTCTCGATGTAGGACGCCCACGACGCGCATCTTGCGCGGCGACTCCAGCGGCAGTGGCGCCCTTGCGCCGCGAGAGCGAAACCCAAGACGCGCCAAAGGCGCGGCGACTCCAGCGGCAGTGGCGCCCTTTGCGCCACGAGAGCGAAACCCAAGACGCGCATCTTGCGCGGCAAGGCTTCCATCTCGCCCATCGTCAAGAAAGCGCGCCAGCCTCATGTCGGAAGCACCTCGCAGCGGCGACGAACTTTCGTTGGCCGACTTGGCCGCACTGCAAGGCTGCTGGGAGCAGGTCTACCTGGAGGTGGACGGTGTTCCCGATCCAACCGACGAATATACCGTGCCGGGCGCCGTGACGGTCATCCGCGATAACAGCTTCTCTGTCCGCCGAGCGACAGGCGAAGTGATGTTGGAGGGCGTGTTCGAACTTGATGCCGGCACGTCACCAAAATCGATCACCTGGATCGACTCGACAGGCCCGGACGCAGGCAAGCGGCTTCCCGCCAGTTACCATCTGAAGAAAGACCGTTTCAAGTTCATCACGGCGGACGAGGGCGCCGCCCGTCCCACGGTTTTCCGCACAACTCCGGGCCTGACGATGCGGGGGTTCGTGCGCCGGTCTGGCGGGTAGCGCCCTGTTCGGAAGCGCGTCTGCTTTCCCAAGTCGTCGAGGTCCAAGGCTGCACCTTTGGACGTGTACTGCTGCGGCAATCCTCCGACCCAGGCAATGATCGCATCTGCAACCGCCGCCGGCTGCTCGGGAAACAGCGCGTGGCTGGCGTCGGGGATCACCACGGTGGTGACCCGGTCGCCGTAGGATTGCTTCATCTCGTCCCATTTGTCGCGCGGCTTGAACGGGTCGGCGGCGGGGATCAGTTCCAGCAGCGGGGCGCTGCCGGCGGACCACCAGTCGGATTGCTGCACGCCCTGCTTCTCGCGGCTGTCGGCCTGCATGCGCTGCACCTGGGGAAACCAGCCATGCAGCCAAGGGCGCGCGTCGTGGCCGGGGGCGAAGAAGGCCATCTGCAAAGTGGCGAGCCGGTCGGCCTCGGAGGTCGCCGGGTTGGCGATCTTTCCCGGCGCGGCGGCGACCTGCGGCGCGTAGCTGCTGGCGGCGGCCGCGGCCAGCACCACGCCGCGCACCAGCGCCGGATGGTCGACGGCAACCATGCGGGCGACGAAATGCCCGAAGGCGTGGCCGACGATGACGGCGCGGCCATGCCCCAGGCGCTCGATCACCAGCGCCACGTCATCGGCCAGGCCATGCAGGCTGACCCCCTGCATCGGCCCGGTCGAGGCGCCGATGCCGCGCGGCTGCGGCCGCAGCACGAGGAAGCCGGCCTGGGCCAGCCGGCCCGCGACATCGTCGAAATCCTCCGCCCCATCCCGCCCGGTCGAGGGCAGGATGACGACCGCCGGCCCCTGTGCCGGACCCTCGACATAGGTTTCGATGGCGACATCCCCGGCGCACACGATCTCGGCGGTCCGGCGCGGCTGGGACGCGGCCGGGACTATGGCGGCCAGCAGGGCCATGCCGCCCATGGCGAGCGGCAGCGCCCCCAGCGCGGTCCTGAGCATGACTGTGATCCTCCCGTCGGGCGGCCTGTGACGTGAAACCGCGATTTCAGGTCCGGTTGTATGTTCCGGCCGCATATCATTGAAGAAAAAGCCTGGATTTGCGTTTGTGCGGCGGTCCGTAACGTAAAATTCAGGATGCCCGGATGATTATTGGGACTAACCTGTTTCGGCAGCATGATTCTTGCTTGCACGCGGCGGCCGTTCGGGTTGCACTGCGATTTCAACCCTAACC
Organism: uncultured Alphaproteobacteria bacterium; assembly: GCA_963819305.1. Taxonomy (GTDB): domain Bacteria; phylum Pseudomonadota; class Alphaproteobacteria; order Acetobacterales; family Acetobacteraceae; genus CAVTKE01. The sequence continues at coordinate 549,750 of CAWFVP010000006.1, read as the reverse complement.
GAAGCCGCCTCCGTCGGCCCAGAGAAAAGCGTACATGGCGATCGGCCCCCGTCTGGATCTTCGCCAATCCCAATCCCTGGTGATGACGCCGCAGCTGCGTCAGGCCATCAAGCTGTTGCAGTTTTCCAATGTCGAGGCGGCCGCCTTCGTCGAGGAGGAGCTGGAGCGCAATCCCCTGCTGGAGCGCGATGACGGCATCGAGTTCAGCCCGATCGAGCGCCCTGCCCTCGATCAGCTCGGCGCCGGGCTGACCGGCGCCGAGACCCGCCCGGCCGGCGGCGACGAATACGCCGACGCCCATGTGCCCGACACCGCCGACCTGACCCGCTCCGACACCCTCTCCGCCGAGGGGTCCTCCCCGCTCGACACCGCCGAATATGCTGAGCCCTACGACCCCGGCGGTGCCTCCGACGGCGCGTTCTCGGGGGGCAGCGGCGGTTCCCAGAGTTTCGAGGCCGACGACCGCAGCATCGACGATTTCGCCGAGGCCGCCGCCACCCTGCGCGAGCATCTCGGCGAGCAGTTGCGGCTGTCGTTCAACGACCCGGTGGAACGGCTGATCGGCACCTATCTGATCGCCCTGCTGGAGCCGTCCGGCCGGCTGTCGGTGGAACTCCGCAGCGCTGGCCACCGCCATGGGCGCCGAACTGGCGATCGTCGAGGGGGTGCGGGCGCGGATGATGCGCTTCGACCCGACCGGCATGTTCGCCCGTGACCTGCGCGAATGCCTGGCGGTGCAACTGGCGGAGAAAAACCGGCTGGACCCGGCGATGGCGGCCATGCTCGACAACCTTGATTTGCTGGCCAAGCGCGATCTGAAGCGGCTGATGCAGGTTTGCGAGGTGGATTCCGCCGACCTCACCGACATGATTGCCGAATTGAAGCGGCTGGATCCGAAGCCCGGCGCCACCTGGGACGCGACGCCACCGCAGCCGGTGGTGCCGGATGTGCTGATGCGTGCGGCGGCCGACGGCAGCTGGCTGCTGGAACTGAACCCCGAGACGATGCCGCGGGTGCTGGTCAACCAGACGTTCACCGCGCGGGTGCTGCCCAAGGCCTCCAAGGACGACCGCAACTTCCTGACCGAGAAGCTGCAGACCGCCAACTGGCTGGTGAAGTCGCTGCAACAGCGGGCGCAGACCATCCTCAAGGTGGCCAGCGAGATCGTGCGCCAGCAGGATGCGTTCTTCCGCCTGGGCGTCGGCTTCCTGCGGCCGCTTATCCTGCGCGACATCGCGGACGCGGTGGAGATGCACGAAAGCACCGTCAGCCGGGTGACCGCGAATAAGTACATGGCAACCCCGCGCGGGATCTTCGAGCTGAAGTATTTCTTCACCACGGCGATCTCCAGCACCACCAGCGGTGAAACCCACAGCGCCGAGGCGGTGCGGCACAGAATCCGCGGCATGGTTGCCAACGAACCGGTGGACGACGTGCTGAGCGACGATGCGATCGTCGCGATCCTGCGCCGCGAGGGCGTGGACATTGCCCGCAGAACGGTGGCCAAATACCGGGACGCGCTGCGCATCCCAAGCTCGGTGCAGCGCAAACGGGAGAAGGCCGTGCCGGCCTGAACGCGGAAAACAATTCCGGGCAACCGGATCCCGCTTCTGCACCCAGGCCGGCAGGCGGTCCCGAACGCGAAAGGGGTAAGGATACGGCGAATGCAGATCACGGTTTCCGGCAAGCAGGTTGAATTGTCCGACGCGCTGCGCACCCGCGTGGCCCTGCAACTCGACACTATCGCCGGCAAGTATTTCGATCACGCGCTCGACGCCAACGTCACGTTCAGCCGTGCCCGAAGTTTTTTTACCTGTGATATCAACGTTCGCGCCGGCCGAGGGCTGGTGCTGCGCGGCGAGGGCGAGGCCGCCGACGCCAACAGCGCGTTCGATGACGCGGCGGAACATATCGCGAAACGTCTGCGCCGCTACCGCCGGCGGGTCAATGAGCACTCGCGCGACGCGGCGCATCGGGAACGTCCGCAGGCGGCGCGGCAATATATCCTGCGCCAGGAAGAGGAAGAGCAGACCGAACCCGCCGTCGGCGCGGTGATCCAGGCGATGACCTATGCGACGGTGGTGGCCGAGGCGCCGGCCGAGATCGCGCAGCTGTCGGTCAGCGACGCGGTGATGCGGATGGACCTCGCGGATCAGCCGGTTTTGATGTTTCGCAACAGCGCTACCGGCGAATTGAACGTGGTCTATCGCCGCAGCGATGGAAACATCGGCTGGATCGACCCGACCGCCGCCAACTGAGGTGGCAGCCAGCCTGCGGCGGGCTCAGACCCGCTGCAGCCGCCGATGCGGGCCGGGCGGAATTTCGACGGTTATTGCATCGCCCGGGCGGACATCGCCGCCGGCGAGAACGATGGCCATGATCCCGGCCTTCAGCACCAGCCCGCCATCGGCATCGCGGCTAAGGCAGGCCTGCATCAGGCCGGGGCGATACCGGTCGAGTTGCACGCACGGATTGCGCAGGCCGGTCACCTCGACGACCGCACCGCCGCCCAGCCGCAGCCTCGCACCTTGCGGCAGCCCCAGCAGGTCGATCCCCCGCGTCGTCACATTGTCGCCGATCTCGCCGGGTGCGATCCGGTAGCCGGCGTTCAGCAGTTCGTCGAACAGTTCGGCGTGCAGCAGGTGGACTTGGCGCAGGTTCGGCTGGCTGGGGTCGGCGGCAACGCGGGAGCGGTGCTTGACGGTGACGCCGGCATGGGCGTCGCCCTCCACGCCCAGCCCCTCCAGCAGGCGGATGCCGAGCTGCGGCAGCTTGCTGAAGCGATGGGACCGTCCCCGGCTGACGGCAATGACGGTGGCGTTCATGCAAGGTTCCTTCAGGCCGGGCGCATCGCTATATACCCCGGCATGAGCATTGATGTCGCCGCCGAGATCGCCCGCCGCCGCACCTTCGCGATCATCTCCCACCCCGACGCCGGCAAGACCACGCTGACCGAGCGCCTGCTGCGGGCCGGCGGCGCCATCCAGCTGGCCGGCAACGTGCGCGCCAAGGGCGAGCGGCGGCGCACCCGCTCGGACTGGATGGGCATCGAGCGCGACCGCGGCATCTCCGTGGTCACCTCGGTGATGACGTTCGAGTATGCCGGCTGCGTGTTCAACCTGCTCGACACGCCCGGGCCACGAGGATTTCTCCGAGGACACCTATCGCACGCTGACCGCGGTCGATTCCGCGGTGATGGTGATCGACGCCGCCAAGGGCATCGAGGCGCGGACCCGCAAGCTGTTCGAGATCTGCCGCCTGCGCGACATCCCGATCCTCACCTTCATCAACAAGATGGACCGCGAGAGCGCAGGACCCGTTCGCGCTGCTGGACGAGGTCTCGTCGGCGCTGGCGCTGGACACCGCGCCGGTGACCTGGCCGGTCGGCCGCGCCGCCGATTTCGTCGGCACCTACGACCTGCGCAAGCGCGAATACCACCTGACCACGCGAACTCGCCGCAGTCCGATCCGCGGCATGCCGCGATGGGCGAGGAGATCGACCTGGTGCGCGCGGCGCTGCCGGAATTCGACGTGCGAATCGTTCAACGCCGGCCACCTGACGCCGGTGTTCTTCGGCAGCGCCATCAAGGAGATCGGCGTCGCCGACCTGCTGGACGGGCTGGCCGAATACGGCCCGCGCGCCGCGCGCGCAGCCGGCCGACACGCGCATCGTCGAGGCCGACCGAGCCGAGCCTCACGGCGCTGGTGTTCAAGATCCAGGCGAACATGGACCCCAACCACCGCGACCGCATCGCCTTCGCGCGCGTCTGCTCCGGGCGGCTGGTGCGCGGCATGCGGCTGAAGCAGGTGCGCACCGGCAAGCTGATCCCGCTGCACGCGCCGCAATTCTTCTTCGCCCGCGACCGCGCAGCTCGCCGAGGAGGCGTTCGCCGGCGACGTGGTCGGCATCCCCAACCACGGCACGCTGCGCATCGGCGACACGCTGAGCGAGGACGAGGACATCAACTTCGTCGGCGTGCCGTATTTCGCCCCGGAAATCCTGCGCCGCGTGCGGCTCGACGACGCGATGAAGGCCAAGAAGCTGCGTCAGGCGCTGCAGGAACTGGCCGAGGAAGGCGTGGTGCAGCTGTTCCGCCCGCAGGACGGCGCGCCGCCGATGGTCGGCGTGGTCGGCACGCTGCAGCTCGACGTGCTGCAGGCGCGGCTGGCCGGCGAATACGGCGTGCGGCATCGGCTTCGAGACCGACGCCGTTCCAGCTGGCGCGCTGGATGTCCGGCGATCGCGCGGCGGTTGCGAAGTTCGTCGCCGAGCAGCGCAGCGCGCATGGCCGACGACGTCGACGGCGATCCGGTGTTCCTCGCCACCTCCAACTTCATGATGCGGCGCACGGCGGAACTGAACCCGGGGCTGACGTTCCGCGACATCAAGGATTTTCGCGCCGAGAAAACCGCCGCTTGAAAGCACTGATCCACACGGGAGGAAACAATGAACAAGACGGTTGTCCAGCATCTCGCCGACGATAAATTCGATGCCGGCCTGCGGGCGTTCTTCGCGTATCGCGATCTGGGGATCGCAAACGCCACCGGCGGCAAGGTCGGCGCGCATGTGATCCGCGCGGTTCCCGGCGACGGTGCCAAACCGGAATGGCATACCCACGAGCTCGAATTCCAGATGGTCTATGTGCTGAAGGGCTGGGTCGAGTTCGAATACCAGGATGTCGGCTTCGTGCGCCTGGAGGCCGGCAGCAGCGTGATGCAGCCGCCGTTGGTCAAGCACCGCGAGATCCGCCATAGCGACGATGTCGAGATGCTGGAGATCACCTCGCCGGCGGAATTCGTCACCAAGGTCGTCGAGGCGCCTGCGAAGGCGGCCTGAGGCAAGTCACGCAAGGGGTTCACCACAGAGACGGTGAGACGAGGGGAAAAAGGTAGAACGTCGCTTCGCGCGAAGCGCTTTTTGTCTTTCTTCTCCCCATCTCACCCTCTCCGTGGTGATTCGTCTTCCTTCCTGCTGTCTACTCGGACCGTTCGATGCCGACCGGTAACGGCACATAGCGGCTGGCCTTGTCGTCCTGCACCAGCAGCAGGATGTGCGGGTGCTTGGTGTCCCAGGCCCAGTCCACCACCTTCTTCACGTCTTCCGGCGTCGTCACCGGCTTCAGCTGCACCTTGGTGATCAGCGTGCCCGGAACGATGCCGCGCTCGGCGGCGGCGCTGTTGGCGACGACCGAGGTCACGACGACGCCCTTCAGGCCGGGGGAGACGCTGTATTTCTTGCGCAGCTCATCGGTCAGCGCCGCCATCGTGAGCCCGAGATCGTGGCGTTCGACATGCACCGGCATCGCCATCATCTTGGTCTTCGCCAGCGCGGCCGGATCGGGCGGCGCCTCCTCGATCATCAGTTCGACCTTCTGCTCGGCGCCGTCGCGCCAGATCGCGACGGACACTGGCTCACCGATGGTCGAGGCGCCGATGGTCCTGTTCAGGGCACGGATGTTGCGGATCGGGCGTTCCGACACGTTCAGGATCACGTCGCCTTCCCGCAGTCCCGCCTTGGCCGCCGGGCCGTCGGCGTTGACGCCGGTGACGATGGCGCCGTAGGGCTGCGGCATCGCCAGCGCGTCGGCTGATTCCTGGCCGAGCTGCTGCACCGAGGCGCCCAGCCAGCCGACGCGCAGCCGGCCGTATTCCTTGATCGTGTTGAGGATGAACTGGGCGTCGTTGCCGGGAATGGCGAACCCGAGGCCGATCGATCCGCCTTCGCCGGTCGGGCTGAACAGCGCGGTGTTGATGCCGATCACCTCGCCGGCGATGTTGAACAGCGGGCCGCCGGAATTGCCGTGGTTGATCGCGGCGTCGGTCTGGATGAACGAATCGTACGGCGTCTCCTGGATGTCGCGGTCCAGCGCGCTGACGATGCCGGAGGTGACCGAGCTGCCGAGGCCCAGCGGGTTGCCGATGGCGATCACCGTGTCGCCCGGGCGCATGGCGTCGCTGTCGCCCCATTTGATCGCCGGCAGCGGCTTGCCGTACGAGACCTTCAGCAGCGCCATGTCGATCGGCGCCTTGAACACCAGGGTCGCGTGCAGGCGGGTGTTGTCCTGCAGGATGACGGTGATGTCGTCGGCACCGTCGATCACATGGTTGTTGGTGATGATGACCCCCGAGGGATCGATGATGAAGCCGGAGCCGAGGCTGAGCTTGCGGACATAGGCGGCCGGGCTCGCCTGCTTGCCGGTCTGCGCCGGCGTCTGGATCAGCTTCTCGATGGAGATGTTGACGACCTGCGGCAGCAGGCCGGCGACGAGGTCGGCTTTCCCCGGCGGCAGTTCGGCGGCACGGGCCGGCGGCGCGAGCAGCGCCAGGGCGGCCAGGATCGGGGCAACGTGCCGCAGCAGGTGATGGCGCATCGCGAAACCTCCTTCAGGCGTGACGCTTTGTATCATGTTCCCCGAAGACGCCGGAACATGCATGGACGTTACGATGCGTTCACCCGCGAGCCCCCTCGCGCCGGCCGCGATGTGCCTCTATGTTCGCGGCCAAGAAATGGAGGAGACCCAACCGTGAAACGCCGCACCCTGCTGGCCGGCATCGGCGCCGCCGCCGTGTCGCCCGCCCTGCCCCGCCCGGCCCTCGCCCAGTCCGCCGGCGCCCGCACCCTGATCTTCGTGCCGCAGGCCAACCTGTCGAGCCTGGACCCGATCTGGACCACCGCCACTGTCACCCGGAACTTCGCCTTCCTGGTCTACGACACCCTGTACGGCCTGGATGCGCAGCTCAATCCGAAGCCGCAGATGGTCGAGGGTCACGTCATCGCCGATGACGGCAAGCGCTGGACCATGAAGCTGCGCGACGGCCTGGTGTTCCACGACGGCAGCAAGGTGACCTCGAAGGATTGCGCCGCCTCGCTGACCCGCTGGATGAAGCGCGATGCGCTGGGGCAGACGGTCGCCGAGCGGCTGGACGCGATGGAGACGCCGGACGACGCGACCCTGGTGTTCCGCCTGAAGAAGCCGTTCGCCGCCCTGCCCTTCGCGCTGGCCAAGACCCAGCCGAGCCCGCCGATCATCATGCCGGCGCGGATCGCCGCCACCGATGCGTTCAAGCAGGTCACCGAAGTTGTCGGCAGCGGGCCGTTCCGCTTCGTGCCCGGCGAATACGTCTCCGGCAGCCTGTCGGTGTTCGCGAAGTTCGAGGGCTACAAGCCGCGCGCCGGAGACGCCGAGCTTCACCGCGGGCGCCAAGAACGTGCTGGTGGACCGGGTGGAATGGCGGGTGATCCCGGACTCCTCGACCGCCACCAACGCGCTGGCGCAGGGCGAGGTGGACTGGCTGGAAATCCCGCTGCCGGACCTGATCCCGCAGCTGCGCAAGGCGCGCGGCGTGGTGGTGGACCGGCTGGATCCGTATGGCCTGTATCCGGTGCTGCGGCCGAACAGCCTGATCGCGCCGACCAACAACCGCGCGCTGCGCCAGGCGATCCTGGCGGCGGTGAACCCGGTCGAGGTGATGCAGTCCTTCATGGGCGACGACGCCAGCACCTACAACGCGCCGATCGGCTGCTTCCTGCCCGGCACGGCGTCGGCCAACGACGCCGCCATGGACCGGGTCGGCGGCAAGAAGCCGGTGGCCGAAATCCAGAAGATGCTGAAGGACGGCGGCTACAACGGCGAGCGCGTGCTGCTGATGCACCCGACCGACCAGCCGTTCTACGATGCGATGTCGCAGGTGGTGGCGTCGCAGTTGAAGAAGGTCGGCATCAACGTCGATGATTCGGCGATGGACTGGGGCACCGTGGTGCAGCGCCGCGCCAAGAAGGAGCCGCTGGACAAGGGCGGCTGGTCGCTGTTCTGCACCTCGTTCCCGGCGGTCGACTACCTCGATCCGCTGTCGGCGCCGGCGTTGCGCGGCAATGGCGGGCAAGCCTGGTACGGCTGGCCGGACGTGCCGGCGATCGAGAAGCTGCACGATGCGTGGCTGGATTCGACCGACCCCGCGGAGCAGAAGAAGCTGGCGTCGCAGATCCAGGAGATCGCCTTCACCGAGGCGATGCTGGTGCCGCTCGGCCAGTATTTCCAATCGGCCGCCTGGCGCAGCAACATCACCGGCCATCTGAAGGGTCCGGTGCCGGTGTTCTGGAACGTCGCCAAGGGGTAGCCGGCAAACAACGCGGGAGGTTTGCGCCGCTTAAGGCTTCTTTGGCTTTTGACCGGCATCTTCCAGACTTCAGGCCGCTTTCGGCCGATGGTTTGGGAGACAGCCTGGTGAAATCGTTGAGCCACATGAAGGTCCGGACGCGCATCTATTGCGGGTTCGGAGCCATCGTCGCGATCGGCGCCGCGACCGCGGGCTTCGGCGCCTACCGGCTGTCGGGCGTGGGGGAAAAACTCGGCAAGATGAACTCCCTGGCCGCCAATGTCGGGCGGGTGCTTGGGGCCGCCGATGATCTGGAGGCGATCCGCAGGGCGGAAAACCGCTACCGCATCGATGCCGATGCTGAATCACTGAAGGACATCAAGGACCGCGAGGCCTCGGCGCAGGCGAGACTGGTCGCGGCTGCGACCGTTACGCTCTCCCCCGACCGCCAGCGCATCTACAAGACCGTGTTGGACGCACTGGCCGCACACGACAAGACGGTCGGGTTGTTCGTGCAGTCCAGTACGGCTGGCGCGCAGGCCCGCGCGAAGCTGGTCGTGCTCGGTGACGAGATGAGCGCCGCAGTCAGCAAGCTGGTCGACTCCGCCGGCCTGGCGGGTGGCACACAGTCGACGTCGGCGGATGCGCTAAATGCCGCCGTCCTGCTCGTCCGGATCGCCAACTGGCGGTTCCAGGCCACCGACGATCCGAAAGGCCAGGCGACCTTCGCCACCAACATGCAGAAGGCCCTCGATTCACTGGCGGCGTTCACCCAGCTTGCCGATCCCGAGCGCAGGGCGCTTGCCCAGCCGGTGGGCGCGATGCTCGCAGCCTATGCGGCCGGTTTTCACGACTTCGCCGTCAACCGCCTTGCGAACGTCGATATTGCCAACAACCGCCTGCGGCCGGAGATCGTCGGCATGCAACAGCAACTCGCCCCTGCCGCGGCATCGCTGGAGACGGATTTCGCGGCGGCCGGAACAGCCGGCACCGAGATGCTCTCCAGCACCGCGACGCTGCAGGAGGCCCTGGCGTTCGGCGCCTTCCTGGTCGGCGCGGCGCTCGCCTTCCTGATCGGCCGCGGCATCGCCGGTCCGATCGCCAACATGACGACCGCGATGGGCAAACTCGCCGGCGGCGACCGCGAAACCGAAATCCCGTCGCGCGACGGCACCGACGAGATCGGCGACATGGCGCGTGCGGTCGAGGTGTTCAAGCAGAATGCGATCGAAGCCGACCGCCTGGGCGCCGAGCAGGCGGCGGACCGCGTCGCGAAGGAACAGCGGGCGGCGGGGCTCGAGATCCTGATGCATGATTTCGAGGCGAAGGTGGGTGGCCTTGCCGGCATCCTGTCCTCGGCGTCGACCGAAATGGAAGCGACGGCGCAGGCGATGTCGTCCACCGCGGCGCAGGCCAACCAGCAGGCGACGACCGTCGCGGCGGCGGCGGAGGAAGCCAGTGCCGGCGTGCAGACCGTGGCCTCGGCGGCGGAGGAACTGACCGCCTCGATCCGCGAGATCAGCCGCCAGGTGGCGCAGTCGGCCAAGATCACCGACAAGGCGGTGATCGACGCCAGGCGCACCGACAGCATCGTGCGGGCACTCGCCGAGGGGGCCAGCAAGATCGGCGACGTGGTCAGCCTGATCACCAACATCGCCGGGCAGACCAACCTGCTGGCGCTGAACGCCACCATCGAGGCGGCGCGCGCCGGCGATGCCGGCAAGGGCTTCGCGGTGGTCGCGTCCGAGGTGAAAAGCCTGGCCCAGCAGACCGGCAAGGCCACCGAGGAGATCGGCGCCCAGATCGGCCAGATCCAGTCCGCCACCAGCGAGGCGGTGGAGGCGATCCGCGGCATCACCGCGATCATCGAGGAAGTCAGCAGCATCGCTGCCTCGATCGCCTCGGCGGTGGAGCAGCAGGGTGCGGCGACGGCGGAGATCGCGCGCAACGTGCAGCAGACGGCGGTCAGCACGCAGGATGTGACCAGCAACATCAGCGGCGTCAGCCAGGCCGCCAACGATACCGGCGCCGCCGCCAGCCAGGTGCTCAGCGCCGCCGGCGACCTGTCGCGCCGGGCGGAGGAACTGACCAGCGAGGTCGCGAGCTTCGTCGCCGGCGTGCGCGCCGCCTGAGCGGCGCGGCTGGCGCATCGGGCGGACCGGCCGCGCGGCTGGTCCACCCGATGCTTCTGTCCTCAGCGTCTGATCCAAGCTCAGCGGTATCGGTGGGTTGGCTCGGCCGATTTGCCGGCCGTTGATCCGTCGATGCGTTCAGCCGGACAGTTCCCGATCGCGCGCAGCCTCGCGGCATCACGCGCTGGCGGTGTGCCGAACATCCGCGTGTATTCACGGCTGAACTGCGACGCGCTTTCATAGCCGACCGCAAAAGCCACGCTCGTCGCATCGGCATCGGCAATCAGTCGCCGCCTGGCTTCCTGCAGCCGGAGAGCCTTCTGATACTGCAACGGGCTCATGGCAGTGGCCGCTCGGAAATGGCGATGAAAGGTGGCCGCGCTCATCGCGGTAATCTCCACCAATTCTTCAATCCTGACAGGGCGATCGAAGTTCGCGCGCAGGTGGGCGATCGTGTCCCTGATCTGCGCAATCCGGCTATCGGCTCGCGCAGCCTGGCGAAGCAGCGCCCCCTGTGGCCCCTGCAGGATGCGAAACAGAATTTCGCGCTCGATCAGAGGCGCCAGCATGCCGATTTCGTCGGGGGCATCCAGCAGCCGCAACATTCGATACCAGGCGTCGAAAAGCTCCGGCGTCATTGCGCCGACGGCAAACGCCGCGGTTTCACCTTCGGTGGCTCGAGGTATGTCAACGACGAGTTCCGAGAGGAGATCCCGATCGATCGCCAACCTCGCGGCGACGTAAGGGGCATCGGGAGACGCCTCGATGATCACGCTTGTTGCCGGCACGTCGATCGAACCGATGAAGTAATGGTTCGCATTGTAGCAGAGCGTCCGCTCCCCGATCGTTACGCGCTTGGCACCGCGCAGCACGATGCCCAGCATCGGGCGATACAGTGTCGGGACCGGCCAACTGGTCTCACGCGCGGCATGCACGCTCACTCGCGGGATGGAAGGTCCGTCCGACGAATTGGCGTGGCGGTAAGCGAGGCCGGCAAGCGTTTCGTGCATCACATACAGATCTTCGCGCCGCCCGCAAAGACAAGCGTCAGCCGGGCATCGAGACGGGCATTTGATCGAATCAGGCAAGGGCTTGCGACGATCCGGCGCGAAGAAGCGGCTGCCAGACCCACATTGGAATGGAGCAGACCGTAGATCGAAAGGGCATCCCCCATGCGTTACAACACGCTCGGCCGCACCGGCCTGTTCGTTTCCGAACTCTGCCTCGGCACCATGACCTTCGGCGGTGGGGGCGGCATCTACAACAGCATGGGCGGCCTACAGCAGAAGGAAGCCGACGATCTGGTCAAGACCGCGATCGATGCCGGCATCAACTTCATCGATACGGCCAACGTCTATTCGCAGGGCCTTGCCGAACAGATCACCGGCCAGGCGTTGCGCAACCTCGGGATCGCGCGGGAAGATGTGATCGTCGCCACCAAATTCTTCGGGGCGACGGGCGAAGGCCCGAATGCGCGCGGCACGTCCCGCTCGCATATGATGTATAGCCTGGAGGGCAGCCTCAGGCGCCTGCAGGTCGACCATGTCGATCTTTATCAGATCCACGGCTTCGACAGGATCACGCCGATCGAGGAGACGTTGCGCGCGCTCGATACGGCAGTGCAACAGGGCAAGGTTCGCTATATCGGCGTCTCCAACTGGGCCGCCTGGCAGATCGTCAAGGCGCTCGGTATCTCCAACCAGTTCAACCTGGCCCGCTTCGCGTCGCTCCAGGCCTATTATACGATCGCCGGGCGCGACCTGGAGCGCGAACTGGTGCCGATGATCGAATCCGAGGGCATCGGGCTGATGGTGTGGAGTCCGCTGGCGGGCGGTTTCCTGTCTGGCAAATATGGCCGCGACAGCGCCGGGGAAGGCGCCGGCCGTCGCGATACCTTCGATTTCCCTCCGGTCGATAAGCAACGGGGTTACGACGTCATCGACGCGATGAAGCCGATCGCGGAAACCAAGGACGTCTCGATCGCCCGGATCGCACTCGCCTGGCTGCTGCACCAAAAAGCCGTCACCAGCGTGATCATCGGCGCCAAGAAGCCCGAGCAACTCGCCGACAACATCGCCGCGACCAAGGTGGTGCTGAGCGAGGCCGAACTGAAAACACTCGACGAGGTCAGCCGGCTGCCCGCGGAATATCCAGGCTGGGTGTTCAACTTCCAGAGCCGGGTCCGCGCCGACCAGATCGAGCAGGAATTGCGCAGGGCCTGAGTGCTCCGTCCAGGCTCTCAGGCCAGCATGTGCGGGCCGATCTCGGCGATGCTGTTGCAGCCCATCATGCCCATGACGATGTCCAGTTCGCGGTGGATCAGCGCCAGCGCCCGGCTGGCCCCGGCCTGGCCGCCGATGGCGGTGCCATACAAAGTCGGGCGCCCGGCCATCGCCACCTGCGCGCCCAGCGCCACTGCCTTGAAGATGTCGCCGCCCCGGCGCACGCCGCTGTCCACCAGAACCGGGACGCGGCCACCGACGGCGGCCACCACGTCGGGCAGCGCGTCGAACGAGGCGATCGCCGAGTCGAGATTGCGGCCGCCATGGTTGGACACCAGCACCCCATCGACGCCGCGCGCCAACGCCAGTTCAGCGTCCTGCGGGTGCAGGATCCCCTTGACGATCAGTGGCCCGCGCCAGCGTTCGCGCAGCAGGGAAATATCGTCCCAGCTGATGGTGTCGGTGCGCAGCGCCGTGCGCGCCATCGGGTCGGTGGTGATCTTCTGCTTGTTGCCGGGATGGTTCTCGTAGCGCGGCATGCCGCTGACCATCAGGTAGCGCAGCAGCGTGCCCAGCAGCCAGCGCGGATGCAGCAGCGTGTCGGCGACGGCCTTGGCGGTGGGGTGGAACGGCAGGTTGAAGCCGTTGCGGTAGTTGTACTCGCGGTTCGGCGACACGGGATTGTCCAGCGTCACGATCAGCACCTCGAAGCCCAGCGAGGCGGCGCGGTCGACGATCTCGTAGGACAGGCTGCGGTCGGCCCATTGATAGAGCTGGAACCAGATCCGCCCGCCGGCCTCGCGGGCGATCTTCTCCATCGCGGTCATCGAGCCGGTGGCCAAGGTGAACGGCACCCCGGCGGCCGCGGCGGCGCGGGCCAGTTCCAGTTCGCCTTCGTACCACATGAGACCGGTGGCGCCGGTCGGCGACACTGCGTACGGCATGTTCAGTTTCTTGCCGAACAGGGTGGTTTCGCTGCTGCGCCCGACGACGTTGACCGCCATGCGCGGGCGGAGGGTGATGCGCTCGATGGCCTCGCGGTTGCGGCGCAGCGCGTGCTCGTCCTCGGTGCCGCGGTCGACATATTCGAAGATGCCGCGCGGCAGCTTGCGTTTTGCCGCCGCGCGCAGTTCAGCGATGTTGTGGTAGCGCGAAAGTCGCCCGGACATTCATTCCGCCCCGTTTCCCCGTCGCCCGGCATCCTGCGCCGGGCTGGGTGAAACGAGAAGCGGAGGGATTTCCGTCAGTGCACCAGGGTGGCGAGCATCTCGTTCTGCAGGATGGTGGCGACCGCAACGTCGCGGTTCTCGGCAACCGCCATCGGGGTGCCGTCGGCGGCGTGGATGGCGAAGGCGCGGTTGCCGTTGACGGTGACCGGCTTCACGTAGGCAATCTGCGACACGCCCAGCCGGGCGAGGTCCGCGGTGCTGATGTGGTGGATGTCGAAACTCATGACTCTTCTCCTGCCGCAGTCGTGTCGGCCGTTGTCGCGTTGGGGGTCAGCTCGCCGTCGACGATGGCGCCAGGATTGGCACCGTTGGCGCGAGGGCGGCCGATCTGGATGTTCTTGACGCGGCTGGCCGGCTGGGGACGGGCGAGGTCGATATGCAGTAGCCCATTGTCCAGCCAGGCGCCGCGCACTTCGATGCCTTCGGCGATCACGAACGAACGCTGGAACTGCCGTGCGGCGATGCCGCGATGCAGGAACACCCTTCCCTGGGTGTCGTCACTCTGGCGGCCGCGGATCACCAGCTGGTTGTCTTCCTGGGTGATCTGGAGGTCGTCCATGGTGAAGCCGGCGACGGCGAGCGAGATGCGCAGGTCGGTGGGGGAGGTCTGCTCGATATTGTAGGGCGGATAGCCGTCCGACGAAGTTTTCGCAGCACGCTCCAGCATCTGCTCGAGATGATCGAAGCCGAGGAACAACGGCGACGCGAACATACGGGTAGTCATACTGGCCTCCTCCTGCGAGCGAAGCATCCGCCGGGTCCCATGATTGGCGGCCCGGCAATGCCTACTTTGGCAGCAGGGACCGGGTTTGCAAGGGCTTGACCCTGCGGCCGTTGCCCGGTGCCGGGCGGGCCGTGCGGAACCGTGCGCCTCGCATGGCTCAGACCACGCCGCGGTTCGCCGCCGCGCTTCGTTGCTCGGCCGTTACCCGCCGGAGCGCCGCCTGCAGGCGGGCCATGACGCTCTCGTGGCCCTCGGGCAGCGGTGTTTCCAGGTGGATGTGGCGCAGTTCGTCGGCGAAGGCGCTCCAGAGCGGCGGGCCGCCCTCTTCCAGCAGCTGCTGGCGGATCGCCAGCTCCGGCGAGGTCGGCAGATGCCGGCGCCCCCAGGCGCCCAGCTGCACCAGCACGGGCACCAGCTGGATCGCCATTTCGGTCAGGCGGTAGATCCCCTTCTGCCGGTGGGCGGGATCGTCGCCGCGCGAGAGCAGCCCCGCCTCGACCAGCCGCTTCAGCCGCGCGGCCAGGATGTTGGAGGCGATGCCTTCCTGCGAGTGCGTCAGCAGCTCGCGGAAGTGCCGGCGGTTCCCGAACATGATGTCGCGGATGACGATCAGGCTCCAGCGATCGCCGAGCACCTCGAGTGCGAGGTTGATGGGGCAGCCGGAGCGGTGTTGGATCATGACCGGTTGCGATATACAACCAGTCGGGTAGAATTCAACCGGTTGCAATTCACAAGCGGACGGAGGGTCCATGACGGGCAAGGTGCGCGTGGCAGGGTTTGCGGTGTCCATCGACGGCTTCGGGGCCGGCCCGGACCAGAGCCTGGCGGACCCGTTGGGCAAGGGAGGCCCGCAACTGCACAACTGGTTTTATCCGACCCAGGCATTCCGATCGATGATCGGGAAAGACGGCGGGACGGAGGATCGCTTCGCCGACGCGGCGATGGCAGGCTTCGGCGCCTTCATCCTCGGCCGCAACATGTTCGGCCCGGCGGGCGACGACTGGGGAGGGCCCGACTGGAAGGGCTGGTGGGGCGACGATCCCCCGTATCACGCGCCGACCTTCATCCTCACCCACCACGCCCGGGCGCCGATCGTCATGCAGGGCGGCACGACATTCCACTTCGTCACCGACGGCATCACGGCGGCGCTCGAACAGGCCAGGGCCGCCGCCGGCGACCGGGACGTGAAGATCGGCGGCGGGGTCGCGACCGTCCGCCAGTACCTGCTCGCGGGAGCGATCGACGAGATGCACCTGGCGGTGTCGCCGGTCGTCCTGGGCCGTGGTGAAGCGTTGTTCGCGGGGATCGACCTGCCGGGCCTCGGCTACCGGGTGGCGGAGGCGGTGCCGACGGAACTGGCGACCCACATCGTGCTGACGCGCTGATGGCTGGCTGGCGGGGGCGCGCTTTCGCACGGCTGGACGTGCCGGCTTCGACAGCCGGTCCATTGATCCCGGGCAGCCCCGCCGCTACATGATCGGCATGGCCACCGATACGATCCAGGCAACAGATATCGAGACTCTGCCGATTCTGATGGCGCCACACCCGCTGCTGAAAACCCGCACCCGCAAGGTCACGCCGGCGGACGCGGCGGAGGTGGCGGCGCTGCTGCCGCGCATGTTCGCGACCATGTACAAGGCACCCGGCATCGGCCTCGCGGCGCCGCAGATCGGCGTCTCGCTGCGCCTCGCAGTGGTCGACCTGATGCCCGACGAGGTCAACGCGCCGATCGTGCTGATCAACCCCGAGATCATCGCGGTCAGCGACGAGCAGGACACCCGCGAGGAAGGCTGCCTGTCGCTGCCGGGGCAATATGCCGACGTGACCCGGCCGGCGCGGGTGAAGGTGCGCTATTTCGAACCGGGCGGCGCCCGCAAGGATATCGAGGCCGACGGGCTTGCTGGCCGCCTGCCTGCAGCACGAGATCGATCATCTCGACGGCGTGCTGTTCGTCGATCATATCTCCACGCTGAAGCGCAACATGATCATGCGCAAGCTGGCCAAGGAACTCGCGGCTGAAGGCGAAGTAGGCGGTGCGCCTCGGCTTCATGGGCAGCCCGGATTTCGCGGTTCCGGCGTTGCGGGCGCTGCACGAGGCCGGCCACGAGATTGCCGCAGTGTATTGCCAGCCGCCCCGCCCGGCCGGCCGCGGCCAGTCGGTGCGGCCCAGTCCGGTGCAGGCGGCGGCGGAGGCGATGGGGCTGCCGGTGCGCACGCCGGTGCGGCTGAAGCGCGACGTGCTGGAGCATGCCTCGTTCGCGGCGCTCGATCTCGACGCCTGCGTGGTCGCCGCCTACGGGCTGATCCTGCCGGAGGCGATGCTGGCGGCGCCGACGCGGGGCTGCCTGAACATCCATGCCAGCCTGCTGCCGCGCTGGCGCGGGGCGGCGCCGATCCAGGCGGCGATCCTGGCGGGCGATGCCGAGACCGGCATCACCATCATGCAGATGGACGCGGGGCTGGACACCGGGCCGATGCTGCTGCGCGAGGCGGTGCCGATCGGGCCGCGGGGAACGGCGGCGGAGATGCACGACGTGCTGGCGAGCCTCGGCGCGCGGCTGGTGCTGCGGGCGCTGGAGGAGAATCCGCCGCCGGTGGCGCAGCCGGAGGCAGGCGCCGTCTATGCACCGAAGCTGGTCCGCGCCGATGGCCGGATCGACTGGTCGCGACGATGCGGCGGCGCTCGACCGGCGGGTGCGGGCGCTGAACCCCTGGCCGGGCACCTTCACCCTGCTCGACGGCGAGGTTCTGAAGATCCTGGCCGCGGAACCGGCCGCCGGCTCCGGCATGCCCGGCGAGGTGCTGGACGACGGCTTGCTGGTCGCCGCCGGCAGCTTCGCGCTGCGGCTGACCCGGGTGCAGGCCCCCGGCAGGGCGCCGATGGAGGCCGCCGCCTTCCTGCGCGGGCGGAAGATCCCGGCGGGGACCAGGCTGGGCTGATGCCCTTCTACGCGCTGCAATTGGAATATGACGGCACCGGCTTCGTCGGCTGGCAGCGGCAGGACAACGGCGTGTCGATCCAGCAGGTGCTGGAGGAAGCGGCCTCCCACCTCGCCGGCGGCGCGCCGGTCGCCAGCATCGCCGCCGGGCGCACCGATGCCGGGGTGCATGCGGTGGCCCAGGTGGTCAAGATTTCCCTGGCCCGCGACCTGCCGCCGCGGACCGTGCGAGAGGCGCTCAACTTCCACATGAAACCGCACCGGGTGGTGGTGCTGCAGGCGGCCTTGGTGACGCCCAACTGGAGCCCGCGCTTCGACGCGATCGGCCGCGCCTACCGCTACCGCATCCTCAACCGTCGCGCCCGCGCTGCCCTCGATGCCGGCCAGGTGTGGCATGTGCAGCGGCCGCTTGATGTGGCGGCGATGCAGGCGGGGGCCGACCTGCTGCTCGGGCGGCACGACTTCACCTCGTTCCGCGCCTCCGCCTGCCAGGCGAAATCGCCGATCCGCACGCTGGACCGGCTGGATGTCCGCCGTGTCGGCGATATCGTTGAGCTGGAGGTGGAGGCGCGCAGCTTCCTGCATCACCAGGTGCGCAATTTTGTGGGCACCCTGAAGCTGGTCGGGGACGGCATGTGGCCGGTCTCGCAGGTCGCCGACATCCTGGCGGCGCGGGACCGCAGCCTGGCCGGGCCGACCGCGCCGGCGGCGGGGCTGTGCCTGACCCGGGTGGCCTACCCGGTCGATCCGTTCGACGGCACGGTATCGCCGGATTGCGTTGTCTCGCCGGTGACGCCCCAGGTGTCCGGCAGCACGTAGCCCTCCGGCCATGGGTCCTCGGGGTCCAGCAGGTAGGTGTGCAGGCCGGTGATCCAGGCGCGCCCGCGCAGGCTGGGGATGATGGCGGGGCGGCCGGCCACGCTGGTCTCGGCGACGATGCGGCCGTGGAAGCGGGAGCCGATCAGCGACTTCATGGACCAGTTCGCCGCCGGCCTTCAGCAGGCCGCGGGCATGCAGCACCGCCATGCGGGCGCAGGTGCCGGTGCCGGTCGGGCTGCGGTCGGAGCGGCCGGGGGCGACGATGCAGGTGTTGCGCGTCGACCTCGCCGGCGGCGCGAAGGGCCGGTTGAGCTGCACGATGGAAACGCCTGATGATTTCGGTATTTTCCGGATGGACGACGTGGAGCTGCGCGCGCGCTGCCAGGCGCACGCGCTCGCCGAGCACCGCGAGCTCCCGCGCCTCGTCGGCGGTGACGGCGAAGCCCAGCCGGGTGGCGTCCACCATGGCGTAGAACATGCCGCCATAGGCGATGTCGGCGGTGACGCTGCCGAAGCCCTCGACTTCCAGCACCGCGTCCAGGCGGTCGACGAAGCAGGGCACGTTGGTGAACTCGACGGACCGGCATTTGCCGTCGCGGCAGTCGGCGACGGCGCGGACCGGGCCGGCCGGGGTGTCCATCGTCACCACCGTCTCGGGTTCGGTCATCGGAAGAATACCGGTCTCCAGCAGCACGGTGACGGTGCAGATCAGGTTGGAGCCGGACATCGGCGGATATTCGGTCGGCTCCATGATGATCATGCCGGCGTCGCAATCGGCGCGGGTCGGCGGCGTCAGGATGTTCATGTGCCGCCCGACATGGCCGCGCGGCTCGCACAGCAGCAGGCGGCGGACATGGTCCTGGTCGCGCGCGCATCGCCTGCATCCGCTCGAACATGGTAGCTCCGGGCGGCGGCAGCAGCCCGCCGGTGACCACGTCGCCGACCTCGCCCTCGGCGTGGCAGCCGACCACGGTGATCGCCCGCCGGCTGCGCATCAGCCGGCGAGTGCGGTGACGATCACCAGGACCAGGCCGATCATCACGTCCAGCGCCACCAACCCGGCGGCAGGCAGGCCGGGGATGTCCAGGGCGAGCCGAGTGGCGAACCATTCCAGCCACAGCGCCCAGCCCATGGCGATCAGCCAGGCGGTCTGGGAGATCCAGTCCGGCATGCCCAGCAGCACCGGCAGGCCGGCCGCCACCAGCATCAGGTACTGGACGACGTTGCACCAGTTCCACACCGCGACGAAGCGCGGCCACAGCGCGCCGCGGCCCAGCTGCATGGCGATGCTGCGGGAGATCAGGGCGAAGCCGGCCCAGCCGACCGCGTAGCCCAGCAGGTCCATTGCGAAGCCGCGGGCCGGGGGCACCGGCGCCGCGGTCTGCGACCAGTCCAGCAGGTGCAGGCAGATGAATGCCGGCAGGCACAGCGCCGCCGCCCAGAAACTGCGCGCCGCCGTCGCCATCGCCTCGTCGGGCGGCGGGCTCAGCAGCGCCAACCCGTCGGCGCGGCCGCGCGCCAGCAGCAGGGCGGCGTGCAGGCCGGCGCCGACGCCGCGGATCATGGCGCCGCCGCCGGGGCCCAGGCCACCAGGCGCGGCCCCAGCACCAGCGCGCCGGTGACGAAGTTGAGGCACAGCACCGCGAGCGTGGTCCGCAGGCGCGACAGCTGCAGGCCGTTGCGGGTGAGGAACCAGTACAGCGCCAGCCAGTACAGCGTGAACGCCACCGACGGCAGCAGCACGGCGGAGAGGGTGTGGAGGCCGCCCGGCATGCTGCTGCCGAAGGCGTACAGGACGATGATCATCACCAGGGTGAAGGCCGACTGGCACCAGTTGAAGGCGATGATGTAGCGCAGCCACAGCGCCTCCCGCCGCCACCAGCGGGCGAAGGCGTGCGACAGCACCGCCGGCGCCAGCAGGGCCACCACGCTCGCCAGGAAATCCGCCATCGCGCCCAGCCCCGCACCGGCCAGCAGCGACGGCACGGCGAAGGCCAGGGGAAAGGCCAGCATCGGCGCCAGGCTGTTGACGAAGGCCTGCGGGGTGTCGCCGAAATGGCCGAAGCCGTTGCGGTCGAATTTCGCCAGCAACAGGATGCCCTGCAGGATGCTGCCGGCCGGCCGCGCGTCGGTCATGCGGCCATGCCGTTCACGAAGCCTGGGCCATGAAGGCGTCGAGCACGGCGCGGTAGGTGTCGGCGAGGGCGTGCAGTTCGGCGACCGGCACCCGCTCGTCGACCTGGTGCATGGTGCTGCCGACCAGCCCGAATTCCGCCACCGGGCACAGCCGGGTGATGAAGCGCGCGTCCGAGGTGCCGCCGCCGGTGTCGAGCTTCGGCTCCCGCCCGGTGCTGGCGGCGACCGCGTGGCGCAGGGTCTCGACCAGCGGGCCGGGCGTGGTCAGGAAGCTCTCGCCGCTGATCGACACGTCGAGGTCGAAGCGCTCGGCGTGCTGGCCGATGACGGCGCGCAGCCAGGCGCCAAGGGCGGCGCCGGTGTGGAGGTCGTTGAAGCGGATGTTCAACCGGGCCCGGGCGCTGGCCGGGATGACGTTGGTGGCGGGGTTGCCGACGTCGATGCTGGTGACCTGCAGGCTCGATGCCTCGAACCAGTCGCTGCCGGCGTCGAGCGGCGCCGCGGTCAGCGCGGACAGCGCTCGCAGCAGGCGGTGCACCGGATTGTCGGCGCGGTGCGGGATAGGCGGCGTGGCCCTGGGTGCCGTGCACGGTGATCGCGGCGTTGAGGCTGCCGCGGCGGCCGATCTTGATCATGTCGCCCAGATGGGTGGGGTTGGTCGGTTCGCCGACCATACAGAAATCAGGGACTTCGCCATGGGCCTTCATCCAGTCCAGCACCTTCACGGTGCCATCGACCGCCGGACCCTCCTCGTCGCCGGTGATCAGCAGGCTGATCGAGCCGCGCGGCCCGTCCGTTTGAAGATGCGCCGCGGCACCGGCCACGAAGGCGGCGATGGCGCCCTTCATGTCGCAGGCGCCGCGCCCGTACAGCATGCCGTCGCGCAGTTCGCCGGCGAACGGGCCGGCCTTCCAGTTGCCGTCGCCGGCCGGCACCACGTCGGTATGGCCGGCGAAGCAGAGATGCGGGCCGGCGGTGCCGATGCGGGCGTAGAGGTTCTCGATCTCGCCGAAGCGCAGCTTGGTGACGCGGAACCCCAGGCCCTCCAGCGCCGCCGCCAGCACGTCCTGGGCGCCGGCATCGGCCGGGGTGACCGAGGCGCAGCGGATCAGCGCCTGGGCGAGCGCGACCGGGTCGGGGTGGCGTTGCGGCCTTCGGTCAATCGCGCAGCAATTCGTTGATCGAGGTCTTGGCCCGGGTCTGCGCATCGACGGTCTTCACGATCACCGCGCAGTACAGCCCCGGACCCGGCGAGCCGTCCGGCAGCGGCCGCCCGGCCAGGGTGCCCGGCACCACCACCGAATAGGGCGGCACCCGGCCGACATGAGATCTGCGCCGGTGGCGCGGTCGACGATCTTGGTGGTGGCGCTGAGGAACACCCCCATCGACAGCACGCTGCCGCGCTCGACGATGACGCCCTCCACCACCTCGGAGCGGGCGCCGATGAAGCAGTCGTCCTCGATCACCACCGGGTTGGCCTGCAGCGGCTCCAGCACGCCGCCGATGCCGACGCCGCCGGACAGGTGGCAGTTCTTCCCGATCTGGGCGCAGGAGCCGACCGTCGCCCAGGTGTCGACCATGGTGGTGGCGCCGACATGGGCGCCGACATTCACGAAGCTCGGCATCAGCACCACGTTCGGCGCGATATAGGCGGAGCGGCGGACGATGGCGCCCGGAACCACCCGGAAGCCCGCCTCGCGGAAGCGGTTCTCGCCCCAGCCCTCGAATTTCAGCGGCACCTTGTCGTAGGCGCCGGTGGAGATCTCCATCGGCGCCGAATCGCGCAGCCGGAACGACAGCAGCACCGCCTGCTTCAGCCATTGGTTGACCGTCCAGCCGCCCTGCCCGTCCGGCTCGGCGACGCGTGCGTGGCCGCCGTCCAGCAGGTCCAGCGCCTGCTCCACGCTGTCGCGGTCGGCGCCCTTGGTCGCGGAGTTCAGCGTGTCGCGGCGCGCCCACAGCGCTTCGATGGTGGCCCGCAGGGGATGGTCGGTCATGCTGCTCGGAACTCCGCTTCTCGCCTGAGCAATCGCAAGCACCGGGGCCAGTGTCAATTCGGCCGGCGCCGCCGCGATAACCCGGAATTTACCACTGTGGTCCGCAATGCCCGCCGGCAACGGATTCCGGTGGCGAATGACCCCCATGACCGCTTCGATCGAACGCGACGCGGACGCGCGGCAGATCCCGGACATCCGCGATGCCGACATCCGCGATTTGGCGACGCTGCGCGACGCGCTGCTCGACAGTCGCCAGCGCTGGCGCGACATGGTGCTGCTGGCCGCCGATTTCGCGTTCGAGACCGATGCCGCCGGCCGCTTCGTGTTCGTCGCCCCGGACCCCGCGATCGGCTGGCCGGCGGCCTCGCTGATCGGCCAGCCGGCCGAACTGCTGCTGGCCGACCCGGCAGCCGGCGGCGGCTTCAACCCGTTCCGGCAGACCGCGCCGATCCGCAAGCGGCGGGCCTGGATCCGCGGCGTCGATGGCCGGCTGGTCTGCCTGGCCTTCGCGGTCACCCCGTTGCTGGACGGCGAGGGCCGCGTGGTGGGCGCGCGCGGGATCGGCCAGGACCTCACCGAGCAGGACCGTCACGACGCCGCCGTCGCCGGAGCGCTGCGCCGGGGCGAGCTGCTGCACCATATCCTGAACGGCATCCGCCAGGAGGTGCTGGCGCCACGCATGTTGCAGGTGGCGATGGAGGCGCTGGTCGCGGCCCTGGGCGGCGAGGGCTGCGCGGTGATCGACATGGTCGGCGACGGCGCCGGGCCGGTGGTGCTGGAGGCCATCGGGGCGTCGCTGGCCCTGGTGCAGTCCTGCGCCTTCGCCCTGCTGGAACGCGACGAGGCCGACGCCTCCCAGGGCAGCGCCGTCGATGGCCGGCTGGTGCTGGTCTGTCCCGGGCGGACGCGCTTCGGGGAACGCACCGGCTTCGCGCTGTGGCGGGCGCCGGGGAGCCGCGCCTGGGATGCCGAGGAACTGGCGCTGACCGCATCGGTCACCGGGGTCATCCGGTTCATCCTCGAACACGGCGCGGTGCAGCGCGAGATGGCCCGCCAGGCGCGGACCGATCCGCTGACCGGCCTGCTCAACCGCCGCGCCTTCCTGGAGGAAACCCGCAGGCGCTTCGACCGGCTGGAGCACGAGCGGCTGCCGGGCACGCTGGTGTTCGTCGACCTCGACAACTTCAAGCAGATCAACGACCGCCGCGGCCACGAAGCCGGCGACGCGGCGCTGCAGGCCGCCGCGGCCCTGCTGCGCGACACGGTACGGCCGACCGATCTCGTGGCGCGCTTCGGCGGCGACGAATTCGCCCTGTGGCTCGATGGCGCCGACGAGTTTGCCGCGGCCGAACGGGCCGAGGCGCTGCGCATCGCGGCACCCCGGGCGCTGGCGGGGGATTATCCGCCCGAGGACCGGCCGATGGATCCGCTGCCGCCGCTGGGCATGTCGATCGGTATCGCCACCCGCTGGCCGGGCGGCAGCGAGGACCTGGAGGCGTTGATCCACCGCGCCGACCAGGCGATGTACGAGGTGAAGCGCACCGGCCGCGGCAACTGGCGGGTTTCGCGGACCGACCGTCCGTGAGCCGATTCGGGAACGAGGGCGGAGCGGCGACGATGAGCGGGCACGATCCGGCCGTCGCGGCCGGCGACATCGATACGCGGGTGCGCCTCGGCGCCAGCGCCGACACCGCGCCGGACCTGCTGCTGCGCCTGGCCCGCGACAGCGCGGTGACGGTGCGCGCGGCGGTGGCGATGAACCGGGCGGCACCGGGCGAGATCAACCGCCTGCTGGCCGCCGACCGGGACGAGCGGGTCCGCACCCTGCTGGCGCGCAAGCTGGCCGAGCTGATCCCGTCGATGCCCGATTCCGACCGGGCGCAGCTGCAGGGCGAGGCGCTGGCGATCCTCGCGGCCCTGGTCGAGGACGCGGCCGTCAGGGTCCGGGCGGCGATCGCCGACGCGGTGAAGGACATGCCGGCGGTGCCGCGCGCGCTGATCCTGCGCCTTGCCTATGACCGGGCGCTGGCGGTGTCGGGGCCGGTGATCCGGCTGTCGCCGCTGCTGACGGCGGAGGACCTGCTGGCGCTGCTGGCCTCGCCGCCCTGCGCCGCGACCACCGCCGCCGTGGCCGATCGGCCGGGGCTGCACGAGACCGTTGCCGACGCGATCGCCGGCGGCAGCGATGCCGCGGCGATCACCGCCCTGCTGAGCAATCCGACCGCGGCGATCCGCGAATCGACGCTGGATGCGCTGGTGGAGCGGGCGGATGCGCATCTGGAGTGGCATCTGCCGCTGGTGCGCCGGCCGCGGCTGTCGGCGCGCGCCACCCGGGCGCTGTCCGAACTGGTGGCGGCCCAGCTGCTGGACGAGCTGCTCGGCCGCGGCGACCTGGAGCCGGACCTGGCCGCCGAGCTGCGCCGCCGCCTGGACGCGATGCTGGCGGCGCCGGCACCCCCCGCGCACGGCGAGCCGGACATGGAGGAGGCGATGGGCGAGGCCCGCCACCTGCTGGCACTCGACGGGCTGGACGAGGCGGCGCTGCTCGGCGCCGCCGAGCGCGGCGAGGTGCGGATGGCGACCGCGCTGCTCGCGGTCGCCGCCGACGTGCCGGCCTCGGTGGTGGAGCGCGCGGCGACCCTGCGCAGCGCCAAGGGCCTGGTCAGCCTGGTGTGGAAGGCCGGCTTCCCGATGCGCGTGGCGGTGCCGCTGCAGGTGCTGCTGGCCCGCCTGGCGCCCGGCGCGCTGCTGCGGCCGGGTAAATCCGATGGGTTTCCCCTGGCGGTGGAGGAGATGCGCTGGCAGATCGACTTCCTGACCAAGATGGGGCGCTGAGCAGCCGCCACGGATGCCGGGCACGCCGACGCGCGAACACGTTCCTGTAAAGCGGGCGGATTATCGGTTCGGAACGATTTTATGCGGGTACGATACGTCCCTTCGAAACGAGCGGGACATCGTAATCATGCGCCTCATTCATGGCTTGTCGGCACTGCCCCTGATCCTGGCGCTGCCTCTGTTCCTGGCGCCGGCGGCGCAGGCGCAGGAGCAACAGAACTGCAAGTTCGAACGCCAAGCCGGCGCCGGAGACAGCGCTCTCCACAACACGATGACCGTCAGGCCGGGAAGGTCGTGCGTGTACATGCCGCGGCCCGGCCGCAGCAGCCGCGCGGCCACGTTCAACTCGATGGAGGTGTCGGTGAAGCCGCAGCACGGCTCCGTGTCGGTGAACGAAAACGGCGGACAATACAGAGTGCTCTACGCGCCCAACGCCGGTTACGTCGGCAATGATCATTTCGAGCTGACCGCCGGCATCCTCGGGAACCCGGCAGGCGAGAAACGGATGGTCGACGTGGTCGTGGCGCCGTAGGATAAAGCCCGGCCCCGTTCACCTGGGGCCTGGTCCGGGAGGAAAAGTCGATGACCGAGCAGGCGCCCACGCCGCGGGTCGAGGCTTGGCTGGCGGCCTTCGGGCGCGCGCTCGCCGCCGGCGACATTCCGGCGGCGACCGCGCTGTTTGCCGAGGAATGCTACTGGCGCGACCTCGTCACTTTCACCTGGAACATCACCACGCTCGAAGGCCGCGACGAAATCGCGCACATGCTGGCGGCGACGCTGCCGGTGGCGAAACCGTCGCACTGGGCGGTGCTCGGCGAGGCCACGCAGGCCGGCGACGTGACCGAGGCCTGGTTCACGTTCGAAACCGAGACCGCCCGCGGCAAGGGGCTGGTGCGGCTCAAGGACGGCCGGGCCTGGACCCTGCTGACCACGATGGTCGAATTGAAGGGCCACGAGGAACCGCGCGGCCCGAACCGCCCCAAGGGCGTCGAGCACGGCGTCAGGAAAGACCGCAAGAGCTGGCTGGAGACGAAGCGGCAGGAGGAGGCGGAGCTGGGCTACGCCCGCCAGCCCTATTGCCTGATCGTCGGCGGCGGCCAGGGCGGCATCGCGCTTGGTGCGCGACTGAAGCAGCTCGGTGTTCCCACCATCATCATCGACAAGAACGAGCGGCCCGGCGACAGCTGGCGCAAGCGCTACAAGACGCTCTGCCTGCACGACCCGGTCTGGTACGACCACCTGCCCTATCTGCCGTTTCCCGACCACTGGCCGGTGTTCAGCCCGAAGGACAAGATCGGCGACTGGCTGGAGATGTACGCCAGGGTGATGGAGCTGGACTACTGGGGCTCCACCGAATGCCGCCGCGCCAGCTTCGACGAGGCGGCGCAGGAATGGACCGTCGAGCTGACCCGCGACGGCAAGAAGGTGACGCTGCGCCCGAAGCAGCTGGTGCTCGCCACCGGCATGTCCGCGGTTCCGAACGTGCCGAAATTTCCCGGCGCCGATAACATTCAAGGGCGAACAGCATCATTCCAGCCGCCATCCCGGACCCGATGGCTACGCGGGCAAGAAATGCGTCGTCATCGGCTCGAACAACTCGGCGCACGACATCTGCGCGGCCCTGTGGGAGAACGGCGCCGACGTGACCATGGTGCAGCGCTCCTCGACCCACGTCGCGCGGTCGGACACGCTGATGGACCTGGCACTCGGCGGCCTGTATTCGGAACAGGCGGTCAGGAACGGCATCGACCACCGACAAGGCCGACCTGATCTTCGCGTCGGTGCCCTACCGCATCATGCACAGCTTCCAGATCCCGATCTACGAGGAGATGGCGAAGCGCGACGCCGAGCTCTACGACCGGCTGCGCAAGGCCGGCTTCATGCTCGATTTCGGCGACGACGGCTCCGGCCTGTTCATGAAGTACCTGCGCCGCGGCTCGGGCTATTACATCGACGTCGGCGCCTCGGACCTCGTCGCCGACGGCAAGATCAAGCTGAAGAGCGGCGTCGGACGCGGCGGTCAGGAAAATCAAGAAGCACGCGGTCGCATTCGCCGACGGCACCGAACTGCCGGCCGACCTGATCGTCTACGCCACCGGCTACGGCTCGATGAACGGCTGGGCCGCCGAGCTGATCTCGCAGGAGGTCGCCGACAAGGTCGGCAAATGCTGGGGCCTCGGCTCCGGCACGACCAAGGACCCCGGCCCGTGGGAAGGCGAGCTGCGCAACATGTGGAAGCCGACGCAGCAGGAGGCGCTGTGGTTCCACGGCGGCAACCTGCACCAGTCGCGCCACTACTCGCAGTTCCTGTCGCTGCAGCTGAAGGCGCGGATGGAGGGCATCCCGACGCCGGTCTACGGCATGGCGCCGGTGCACCACCTGGCCTGAATGCCGCGGGACTCAGGCCCGGATGATGGTGCCGGGCCCGCCTTCGGTGAACAGTTCCAGCAGGCAGGCATGCGGCTGGCGGCCGTCGAGGATGACCGCACCCTTGGCGCCGCGCCGCACCGCGTCGACGCAGTTCTCCACCTTCGGGATCATGCCGCCGGTGATCATGCCGCTGGCGATGCCGGCCTCGACGTCGGCGACGGTCATTTCCGGGATCAGCCGGCGTTCGTTGTCCAGCACGCCGGCCACGTCCGTCAGCATCAGCAACCGGGTGGCGCCGAGCGCCCCGGCGATGGCGCCGGCCACGGTGTCGGCGTTGATGTTGTAGGTCTGGCCGTCATCGCCGACGCCGACCGGGGCGATCACCGGGATCAGCCCGGCGCCGGTGAGGGCGTGGATGACGCGCACGTCGACATGCTCGGGCTCGCCGACGAAGCCGAGGTCGAGTTCGCGCTCGATGCGGCTGCCGGGGTCCTTGGCGGTGCGGCGCACCTTGCGGGCGCGGATCATGCCGCCGTCCTTGCCGCAGATGCCGACCGCCAGCGCGCCGGCGCGGTTGATCAGGCTGGCGACGTGCTTGTTGACGGTGCCGGCGAGCACCATTTCCACCACCTCGACCATCGGCGCATCGGTGACCCGCAGGCCGTCGACGAAGGTCGATGGAAATCGCCAGCCGCTTCAGCATGGCGTTGATCTGCGGGCCGCCGCCATGCACCACCACCGGGTTCACTCCGACCTGCTTCAGCAGGGCGATGTCGCGGCCGAACATCTGCGCCAGGTGCTCCTCGCCCATCGCATGCCCGCCGTATTTCACCACGATGGTGGCGCCGGCATAGCGGCGCAGATACGGCAGCGCGTGCACCAGGATCTTCGCCTGTTCCGCCGCGGTCTGCCGCAGCGGCTCTTCGAACGCGTCGAGCGTATCGGCCATGGTCCGTGTCCCCGATGATGCCGCCGCCTTGTGCGGGCGTGCGGCGTCGCGGTCAAGCAGTGAGGGTTAGGGGCTGGGCAGGTCAGATCCCAGGCATCGACGGTAAGCGCCTGGCAGCCAGCTTTGACCGCGAAAGGAAAGTCCTTACTTTTCTCCCATGATCAAAAGTCGTCTCACAAGCAAGGCGCAAACCACGATTCCGCAGGCGGTCCGAACCGCCCTTGGCCTGCGACCAGGCGACGATCTTGCCTACGTCATCGAGGAAGGCCGGGCGGTGCTGACGCGCGTCGATGCGCGCCCAGTGACCGACGACCCGTTCGCCACCTTCTCGGAATGGAACAGCTCCGCCGATGCGGAGGCCTATGGCCGGCTGTGACAGCCGGTAACGACGTTTGGGAGGTTATCAAGGTTCCTTTCCCGTATACCAACCGCCCGGTCCGGCAGCATCGGCCCGCGCTGGTTGTAGGCGCGCATAGGGAGGCCGGCTCGCCGGCTTTGCTTTGGGTCTTGATGATCACCAGCGCAAGCCACCGCCGCTGGGAAGGCGATGTCGAGGTTTCGGACTTCGCCGCGGCCGGGCTGCCGGCGGCGTCGATCGTGCGCAGCTCCAAGATCGCGACGATCGAGGGGGTGGAAACGGACCGCATCGGTCGGCTGCCGGCCACGGACCGTCCCGCAATTCGGGACCGGATTGCCGGCATGTTCGCGCCTGTCCTGGAGTATCGGACGGTCCCGCGCGCCGGGTGATCCCCGGGGAGCGGAAGGTCGCGATTCGTTTTCGCGGCGCGTGTCCTGAGCGACCGCAGTGGGCTCCGCTGCGCGCTCAGGGATCGATCAACGCCGCCAACGCCGCGCGTAGTTCCGGGATGCCCAGGCCGGTCTGGCTGCTGGTGGTGATCATGTCCATGTGCGCGGCCGCGTGCTTGCGGGCATGCGCCGCCACCGCCGCCTGCTTGCGCGGCCAGCGCCGTCGGGCTTCACGCTGTCCGACTTGGTCAGCACCAGCTGGTAGGTCACCGCGGCGCGGTCCAGCAGGTCCATCACCGCGGTGTCCGATTCCTTCAGCTCGATGCGCGCGTCCAGCAGCAGCACCACCCGGCGCAGGGTCGGGCGGCCGCGCAGGAACTCGAACATCAGGCCCTGCCAGTCCTCCTTCACCGAGCTGCGCGGCCTGGGCGTAGCCGTAGCCGGGCATGTCCACCAGCACCAGCCGGCCGCCGAGGTCGAAGAAGTTGAGCTGCTTGGTGCGGCCGGGCTGGCTGGAGGCGCGGGCCAGCGCCTTGTGCCCGGCGAGCGCGTTGATCAGCGACGATTTGCCGACGTTGGAGCGCCCGGCGAAGGCGATCTCCGGCAGGCCGGGCGGCGGCAGCTGGTCGAGCCGCTGGGCCGCGAAGAAGAACCGGCATTCGGCGGCGAACAGCAGGCGGCCGGCCTCGATGGCGGCGGCGCGCTCCTCCTCGGTGGTCTGGCCGAACTCGGTTCCGGGGCCAGGCGCGGACTCGCTCAGCTGCTGGCCAGGCTTGGCTTGCCCAGGCGGGTCTGGCGCATGATCAGCCATTGCTGGGCGATCGTCAGCGTGTTGTTCCAGCTCCAGTAGATCACCAGCCCGGCCGGGAAGCTCGCCAGCATGAAGGTGAAGATGATCGGCATGAACTGGAACATCTTCGCCTGCACCGGGTCGGGCGGCGGCGGGTTCAGCTTCTGCTGGAAGAACATGGTGCAGCCCATGATCAGCGGCCAGACGCCCAGATGCAGCAGCGGCGAGGATCGTGGTCGGGTCGAACGGCAGCAGGCCGAACAGGTTGAACACGTTGGTCGGGTCGACCGCCGACAGGTCGTGGATCCAGCCGAAGAACGGCGCCTGGCGCATCTCGATGGTGATGAAGATCACCTTGTAGAGCGAGAAGAACACCGGGATCTGGATCACCATCGGCAGGCAGCCGCTGGCCGGGTTCACCTTCTCGGTCTTGTAGAGCGCCATCATCGCCGATTGCAGCTTGGCCGGCTCGTCCTTGTACTGCTCGCGCAGCGCCGTCATCTTCGGGCCGAGCAGCTTCATCTTGCTCATCGAGCGGTAGGATTTGTTGGCCAGCGGGAAGAACAGCGCCTTGATGAAGACGGTGAACACCAGGATCGCCAGACCGAAATTGCCGCAGATGCGCGTTCAGCCAGTCGAGCGCGTAGAAGAACGGCTTGGTGAGGAAGTAGAACCAGCCGAAATCCACCGCCTTGTCGAAGCTCGGGATGCTTGTCCTCGCTTTCGTAGGGTCCAGCAGGCGCACCTCCTTGGCGCCGGCGAACATCCGCGAGGCCTGGGTGGCGGTGGCGCCGGGGGCCACCACCTGCGGCTCCTGGGCCAGGAAATCGACCTGGTAGGCGTCGGTGGTCGTGCCCTGGGCAGTGGGCAGTGAGATGTGGCGGAAGCTCGCGATCTGCTTGCTGGCCTGGTCCGGGATCAGCGCGGTCAGCCAGTATTTGTCGGTGAAGCCGGCCCAGCCGCCGGCGCCGGTGGAGGTCAGCGCCACGCCCTTGTTCTTCTCGCCCTCGGTCTTGGCCTCGCTGTACTTGGTCTCCTTCAGGCGGCCGTCGAGGACGCCGAGCATGCCCTCGTGCAGGATGTAGTAGCCGGCGGTGACCGGGGTGTAGTCGCGCCGGATGCGGGACCAGGGATACAGCGTGACCGGCGTGGCGCCGGTGTTGCGCACCCGCTGCTGGACCGTGAACATGTAGTGGTCGTCGAGCGACAGCACGATCTCGAACACCTGGCCCTGGCCGTTGTCCCAGGACAGGGTGACCGGGTGGGCGGCGGACAGCGCGCCTTCGGAGGCGGTCCAGACGGTGTCGTCGCCGGGCAGCTGCGCGTCCGGTCGCCCTCGCCGGCGGTCCAGCCGAACTGCACGAAATAGGGCTGCGGGTCGGCCCGCGGCTCCAGCAGGCGGACCAGCGGCGAATTGGGGTCGATGGTCTCGCGGTAGTCGCGCAGCACCAGGTCGTCGATGCGGCCGCCGAGCAGGCTGATGCTGCCGCTGACGCTGGGCGGCGTCGATCTTCAGGCGCGGCACGTCGCGCGGCGGCGGCCTGCGCCTGGGTGGCGAGCGCACCGGTCGCCGGCGCCGACGTGGTGCCGCCGGCGGGCGCCGGGGTGGGCGCGCCGATGGAGGTGCCGGCGGAGGTGCCGGTGTTGGCGGCGATCGGCGCGTCGGTGACGGCCGGGCGCGGCGGCTGCGGCATCAGGCACTGGAAGCCCACCAGGATCGCCACCGACAGCGCGATCGCGAGGATCAGGTTCTTCTGGTCCATCAGGATGCCGTCCGGCCGGGTGAGGATAAGGGTGGCGGGAGGCACGGGGTCGTAGCCGCCCGCGTGCCAGGGGTTGCAGCGCAGCATCGCGCCGCGCCGCAAGCGCGCTGCCGCGCACCGCGCCATGCGCGCGCAGCGCGTCGATGGCGTAGTGGCTGCAGCTCGGCTCGAAGCGGCAATTGGCGCCGATCACCGGGCGCAGGGTCAACTGGTAGGTCCGGACCGCGCCGGCCAGGATGCTCGGCGACGGCCGTCATCGGCCGACACCCACCTTGTCGAGCGCGCGGTCGCAGGTCGTCGATCAGCGTCGGCGAAATCGCGCCTGCGGGTGGCGTCGCGGCCGATCACCACCAGGTCCACGCCCGACACGCGGCGCTCGCGCAGCAGCAGCCGGGCGGCTTCCTTCAGCCGGCGGCGGGTGCGGTTGCGCACCACGGCGTTGCCGACCTTCTTGGTCACGGTGAAGCCGATGCGGGCGGGGGCGTCGTCGTCGCGCGCCAGCGCCTGCAGCACCAGGCCGTGCACCGGCGCCTTGCGGCCCTTCGAGGCGACCCGCAGGAACTCCGCACGGCGCTTGAGGCGCTGCGGGGGCGCCATCAAGGTATCAGGCTCCGTGGCGGGGCCGATGCGGTTCAGGCGGACAGGCGCTTGCGGCCCTTGGCGCGGCGATTGGCCAGGACCCGGCGCCCGCCGACGGTTGACATGCGGGTGCGGAAGCCATGGCGGCGCTTGCGAACGAGCTTCGACGGTTGATACGTGCGCTTCACGACACTCTCCGATTTCGCGTGGATCGCGCCCGTCTGGCGCATTCTGGGTGCGCGCCGACGGGCGGATGCGGCGCCTATGTTCCAGGCCCCGTTGCAGGCGGCGGCTTATAGGGGGGCGGGGGGGCTGCCGTCAACCGGCGGGCGGGCGAATACATCCGCCATCCATCATCCGGCCATCCCGCATCCATCCGGCAAACCGCCATTGCGCAGCTTGCCATTGGCCGGAGGCGCAATGTCGCTGCTACACTCAGACATGCACGCAGCGAAACGCATCCTGCCGCTGGCGCTTGTTATCGCGGTGCTGGCCGGCGGCTACGCGCTCGGCCTGCAGCATTACCTGTCCTGGGCGGCGCTGGGCGAGCGGCAGACGGCGCTGCGGGCGATGGTGCAGGCCAACCCCGTCGGCGCCGCGGCGGCCTACCTCGCGATCTACGCGATCGCGGTCGCCGCCTCCTTCCCCGGTGCGCTGCTGATCACGGTGGCCGGCGGGCTGCTGTTCGGCACGCTGGCTGGGGCGGCGATGGCGGTCTGCGGCGCCACCGCGGGCGCGGTGATCATCTTCCTGGCCGCCCGCAGCGCCTTGGCGCCGTTCCTGGTCCGCCGGGCCGGGGGCCTGCTGGACCGGTTGCGGCCGGGTCTGCAGCGGGACGGCTTCTCCTATCTGCTGGCGCTGCGCCTGATCCCGGTGATGCCGTTCTGGCTGATCAACCTCGCGGCCGCCCTGTGCGGCGATGCGGCTGCGCCCATTTCGCGGCGGCGACCTTCTTCGGGATCATTCCAGCGACCACCGTCTATGCCTCGATCGGCGCCGGCCTCGGCGGCGTGCTGGCGGCCGGGCGGCACCCCGGACCTGTCGCAGGTGCTGTCGGCACCGGTGCTGCTGCCGCTGCTCGGCCTGGCGCTGCTGGCGCTGCTGCCGGTGGGCTGGCGGCGATGGCAGGCGCGCACCGGACGCGTCCGCAATGCCTGAGTTCGACGTCGCCGTCATCGGCGCCGGCGCCGCGGGGCTGTCGGTGACCGCGGTCGCCGCCCAGCTCGGGCTGCGGGTCGCGCTGATCGAGCGCGGCCGGATGGGCGGCGACTGCCTCAACTCCGGCTGCGTGCCGAGCAAGGCGCTGCTGGCCGCCGGCGCACGCCGCCGCCGACGCCCGCGCCGCCGGGCGCTTCGGCATTGCGCATCGCGCCGCCGGAGATCGACTGGGACGCGGTGCAGCGCGCATGTCCGCGGCGCCATCGCCGGCATCGCGCCGATGGACAGCGCCGCCCGCTTCGCGGCGCTGGGCGCCACGCGTGCTGCACGGCGAGGCCCGCTTCGTCGGCGCCGACGCGCTGCAGGTGGGCGGACCGCCGGCTGACCGCCGCGGCGCATCGTCATCGCCGCCGGCAGCGAGCCGGTGATCCCCGACATCCCGGGCCTGGCGGACGTGCCGCACTTCACCAATGAGACGCTGTTCGCCATCACGCCGCGGCCGGACCACCTGCTGATCCTCGGCGGCGGGCCGATCGGGCTGGAGATGGCGCAGGCGCATGCGCGGCTCGGCTGCCGCGTCACCATCGTCGAGGCCGGGCGGATCGCCGGGCGCGACGACGAGGAACTGGCGGACGGACTGCGCATCGCCCTGCGGCGCGACGGCATCGCCATCCTTGAGCAGGCGGTCGTGGCGCGGGTCGAGTCCGGTCCGTGCCTGGTGCTGGCGGACGGGCGGCGCGTCGAGGGCAGCCACCTGCTGGTCGCGGCCGGCCGCCGGCCAAGGCTGGCGGCGCTGGACCTGGAAGCCGGCAATGTCCGGTCGGGCAAGGCCGGCATCGCCACCGATGCCGGACTGCGCAGCCTCAGCAACCGGCAGGTCTTCGCGGTCGGCGACATCGCCGATCCCGCCGGCATCGGGCCGCGCGCCTTCACCCATGTCGGCAGCTACCACGCCGGCATCGTGATCCGCCGGATGCTGTTCCGCCTGCCCGCGCGGGTCGACTACGCGGCCCTGCCCCGGGTGACCTACACCGATCCCGAACTGGCGCAGGTCGGCATGACCGAGGCCGAGGCGCGGGCGGCGGGCCATGAGGTCCGGCTGCTGCGGGTGCCGCTCGCCGAGAACGACCGCGCCCAGGCGGAGCGGCGGCTGGACGGGCTGGTCAAGCTGGTGGTGAGCCGGCGCGGCCGGGTGCTCGGCGCAGGCATCCTGGCGCCGCATGCCGGCGAGATGATCGGCACCTGGACGCTGGCGATCCTGCGCCGGATTCCGCTGTCGGCGCTGGCCGGCATGATCGTGCCCTACCCCACCCTGTCGCGAAGCGCCGAAGCGCGCCGCCGGGAGCTTCTTCGCGCCGCGCCTGTTCTCCGACTGGACCAGGCGCGTGGCGCGCCTGCTGGCGCGGCTTCCGTAACGAAGTAGTTCATTGCCGGATGTCAACGTCGACCAATTCCCGGGCGGTGTTGCACAGCTTCGCCTGGCAGGTCATTTTCCGCCCATGACGAAGCCATACCGATGCGCATGAAAAGCCCCGTTGCCCTGGCCTTGCAGGGCGGTGGCGTGCATGGCGCCTATGCCTGGGGCGTGCTGGACCGGCTGCTCGATGACGGGCTGGCGGTGGACCGGGTCTGCGGCACCTCGTCCGGCGCGCTGACCGCGGCGATGCTGGTGCAGGGGCTGGTCAAGGGCGGCGTCGCCGGCGCCCGCGGCGAGATGCGCCGGCTGTGGGAGAGCGTCGGCCAGGCCAACGCGCTCAGCCCGATGCAGGGCCACCCGATGAGCGGCATCGCCGGCTGGGATTTCGGGCATCTGCTGTGGCAGGGGGTGGAGACCGCGCTGCGGATGTTCAGCCCGTCGCAGCTCAATCCGTTCAACCACAACCCGCTGCGGCCGATGCTGCTCGACCTGCTGGACCTCGACGCGCTGGCGCATCCCTCGGCGATTCCGCTGACGGTGTCGGCGACCGATGTCGAGACCGGCGCCGCGACGCTGTGGACCAACCGGGAGATCGGCGTCGACGTGCTGCTGGCGTCGTCCTGCCTGCCGTTCGTGTTCCATGCGGTCGACGTCGACGGCCGCGCCTACTGGGATGGCGGCTATTCCGGCAATCCGCCGCTGGCGCCGCTGCTGCGGCCGCGGCCGCCGGCCGAGCTGGTGCTGATCCGGGCGCAGCCGTCGCGGCGCAGCGGCACCCCGTCGACGCCCGCGGAGATTCTCAACCGGGTCAATGAAATCGCCTGTGCCGCGGTGCTCGAAGCCGAGCTCGCGACCCTGCCGCGCGGCGTGCGGCTGACCGAATACGAGGCTGACAGCGTGCTGGGCGACCTGCCGCTGTCTTCCAAATACACCGCCGACAATGCCTTCCTGCAACGGTTGTTCGAGGCCGGCCGCACCGCCGCCCGCCCGACCGCGCCGGCAGGATAAGAGGGGACGATGCTGACCGCGATCTGCGTCATCGTTGCGTTGGCGGCCGGGGCCGGGCTTGGCTGGCTGGCGAGCTCGCGGCAGGTGCGCGCCGTCGAGTTGCGGGCCCGCTCGCTGGCCGACGCGGTGCGGAAGATGGCGCACGACCTGCGCGGCGCGCTGTCGCCGGCGATGCTGATGGCCGAGCGGCTGGAGAGCCATGCCGATCCGGCGGTAAGCCAAGCGGCCGGGACCATCTCGAAGGCGCTCGACCGGGCAACGGATGCGGCGAAGCCGGCGGCCGCACTCGCCCGCTCGTTCGCGCCGCCGGCGCGACAACAACCGGGTGCCGGCAAGTAGACCGGCATCTTCAGACCATGGGGCAGATACGCATGCGGTGGGATCCGGGCCAGTATCTTCGTTACGGCGACGAACGCCTGCGGCCGGCGCTGGACCTGATGGCGCAGGTGCCGCTGCAGGCGCCGCGGCGGATCGTCGATCTCGGCTGCGGCCCGGGCAATGTCACCAACATCCTCAAGCAGCGCTGGCCCGACGCCGAGGTGATCGGCGTCGACGGCTCCGCCGAGATGCTGGCCAAGGCCGGCGCCCAGGCACCTGGCTGCCGCTTCGTGCTGGGCGACATCGCCGCATGGCGGCCCGATGCGGTGCCGGACCTGATCTATTCCAATGCCGCCCTGCATTGGCTCGGCGGCCATGCCGAATTGTTCCCGCGGCTGCTGTCGCAGCTGCAGCCCGGCGGGGTGCTGGCGGTGCAGATGCCCGCGATGCACGCCGAGCCGCTGCGGGCGCTGCAGCACGAGGTCGCCGCCACCGGCCCATGGGCCACGCTGCTGGCCGATGTCGGCAGCGCGCCGCCGATCCTGTCGCCCGGGGCCTACTGGGACATGCTGCGCCCGCGCGCGGCGACGATGGATGTCTGGGAGACGATCTACCTGCACGCGCTGCAGGGCGAGGACGCGGCGGTCCAATGGGCCACCGGCACCAGCCTGAAGCCGTTCCTCGACAGGCTGCCGCCGGACCTGCGGGCCGCCTATCTGCAGGCCTATTCCGAGGCGATCCGGCCGGTCTATCCGCGCCGGCCCGACGGCACCACGCTGCTGCCGTTTCGCCGGCTGTTCATGATCGTGCAGGCCTGAACCGGCACCGTCCCGGGATGCAGGCACTGGCGGCGTGGCATGATTTCTACACGCTGCTGGGCGGGGCCTCCGCGACCATGACCGGCCTGCTGTTCGTTGCCGCCTCGGTCGGCACCGGCGTTTTCTCCCGCGACCGGAGCGCCCCGCTGCGGGTGTTCCTGTCCGGCAGCGTGGTGCTGTTCGGCAGCATCCTGGCGGTTTCCCTGGTCGCCCTGTCGCCGCTGCGCGATGCCGGCCTGCTCAGCGTGATGATCGCCGGATGCGGCTGCTTCGGCCTCGCCTATTACGGCATCGCCTGCCACGGCCTGCGGCGGGACCGGATGATGAAGTCGATCGATTGGGACGACAGGCTTTGGTACGTGGCGCTTCCGGTGACCGGCTACCTGGCCGAAACGGCGGCCGGAATTCTGCTGGCGGCGCGGCCTGACCTCGGCTGCGAGATCCTGGCATTCGCGCTGGGGATGCTGCTGCTGGCCGCCATCCACAACGCCTGGGACATCACGGTGTGGTCGATCACCCGGCGCCCAAATTAGGAACGACCCGTCACCCCGCCCTCTCCCGCTGGGGGAGCGGGAGAAGCGACGTGGCCTAGGCGGTTTCGGATGGCTGCCTGGATGCGAGCAGCGCATCGAGTTCCGGCAACAGGACGATGCCGTCCTGGTCGCTTCCGGAGGCGTGCACCACGATCCAGGTGCAGGGCTTGCCGCTCTCGTTCGCCGGCGCGTGCGCGACGTCGGCGGGCAGGAACATCTGCTCGCCGGCGCGCATGACGGCGCGGCATTCCAGCCGGTCGCCGTAATAGACGGAGCATTCGCCTTCGAGCAGGTACGAGATCGTCTCGATGCCGCGGTGGTAGTGCGCCTTCGCCCGCGCGCCGTCGGGCATCGGCAGGACGTTCATGCAGACATGCTCGGCGCCCACGGTCTCGGCCGATGCGCCGGCGCCGTAGGTGAAGCCCTGCTTGCCGACATAGGTCTTGCCCGGTCCGATGACGCGGACCCGCTCAGTCGCCGAACTTGTCATATCCAGGCTCCCGGTTTCAGGTTTTCATGCCGCCGGCGCCGGACAATCCCAGCAGCATCGCCGCCAGTTCGACAGGCGCCGTGATGTTGGGGCTGTGGCTGGCGTCGATGGCCAGGAACCGCCACGCGGCATCGTCGCGGAAGCGGTCGGCGAATTGCTGGAAATTGTCGTGGCCGGACTTCTTCGTGCAGTGGATGTAGGTGCGCGGGAAGGCCGGGCTCGGGTGGGTCACGCGCAGCTTCTGGACGAAGCAGCGCACCGATTGATGACGACGCCGGGCCGCGCCCCAGGCGAGGTCGTCGGGTGCCGTGTCGGGCGCCGAGGGTCGCGGCGGCACCAGCCAGCCCTCGACCAGCCCGGCCGTGTCGGCGTTGCCGGTCAGGTCGTTAAGCGACTCCCCGTCGGCGGGCACGAAGGCGTCGAGATACACCAGGTGGCCGATCCGACCGGGCACGCGGTCGGCGACGCCGGTCGCCACCATGCCGCCATAGCTGTGGCCGACCAGAATGATGTCGTGCAGGTCCTCGTATTCGATGACGCCCAGCACGTCCTGGATATGGGTTTCGAGGTCGATCATGGCATGCGCGAGATGCGCTCGCTCGCCGAGGCCGGTGTAGGTCGGGGTGAACACCTCATGCCCGGCGGCGCGCAGCAGCGGGCGCACCTTGCGCCAGGACCAGCCGCCGCCCCAGGCGCCGTGGCAGACAAGGTAGGTGCTCATCGGTTTTCTCCCCGCCAGTGCCCGACGCCGCGGCGCCACGGTTGCACGCGACGATACGCTAGATCGGCTTGCCGGACGAGATGCGGACTGCCTCAGGCAGGCGCGTTCTCCCGGAACGGCTGCAGCTGCGCTTCCAGGGCGCGGCCGAATGCCGGGCGGGATTCGCAGCGCTGCCGGTAGGCGTCGAGCGTCGGAAACTGCTTCAACATGCCGGAGCCGGTCAGCTCGCGAAGCACCGTGGTCATCATCAGGTCGCCGGCGGTGAAGCGGCCCTCGAGATAATCCTTGTCGCCCAGCCATGCGGCGAGCGAGGCCAGCCGGGATTTCACCATCGCCTCCAGCTGCGGCCGGCGCTCCTTGGTCCAGGCCTCGCCGGCATGGAAGACGTCGAGGGCGACCAGATTCTGGATGTGCGGCTCGACCGAGTTCAGCGCCGCGATCACCCAGGTGGTGACCCGCGCCCGGCCGGCCGCATCGGTGGGCGACAGCGCTTCGGACTTCGCCGCGATGTGCAGCACGATTGCCCCGGATTCGAACAGTTCCACCTGTTCGTCCTTGTACGCGGGCACCTGGCCGAAAGGCTGCCACTCGCGATATTCGTCGGAGGCCTGGACCTTGCGGTCGATCAGCGTCGCCTCATAGGGCAGCCCCGCCTCCTCCAGCGCCCAGCGGACCCTGAGGTCGCGGACGTAGCCCTGGGCGAACGGGGGGACCCAGCGGAAGGCGGAGACTTGCTTTGTCATTGGGCGTTTCCTGTTTGCGGTGGCGATGGCGATGGCGATGGCGATGGCGTGATGGCGATGGCGATGGCGATGGCGATGGCGGTCAGTTTAGGTTGATATCAACCTTGTGAGTCAAGGGGTGTTGTTTTGCGGATTTGGGGCGGGTTTTGAGCCTTGCCGCGCGGAGATGCGCGTCCGGGATTCGCTCTCGGCGCGCGAGGGCGCGCCTGCCGCTGGAGTTGCCGCGCTAAGAAGCGCGTCAGATTTCTTCCCTGCCCCCGCCGAACTCGACGTCGCGGTGGACATGCACCGACATCAGCAGGCCGAAGCCGATCATCACCATGATCATCGCCGAGCCGCCATGCGAGACCAGCGGCAGTGGCACGCCGCCGACCGGGATGGCGCCGATCACCATGGCGACGTTGACGAACACGTACAGGAAGAAATTGACGCTGATCCCGAGCGCCACCAGGCGGCCGAACTGGTGTCGACATCGCAGGCCGATCGCCATGCCGCCCATCGTCAGCACGCCCAGCAGGCCGAGCAGGGCGAGACCGCCCATCAGGCCGAACTCCTCCGCCAGCATGGTGAAGATGAAGTCGGTCTGCTTCTCCGGCAGGAAGTTCAGATGGCCCTGGGTGCCCTGCAGGAACCCCTTGCCCCAGACGCCGCCGGAACCGAGCGCGATCTTCGACTGGATGATGTTGTAGCCGGCGCCGAGCGGGTCGCTCTCGGGATTGACGAAGGTGGTCAGCCGGGCGCGCTGGTAGTCGTGCAGATGGGTGTAGGCAACCGGCGCCGCCGCCCCCACCGCCAGGATCAGCAGCAGCACCTTCCACCAGCGCAGCCCGGCGCCGAGGAAAATCGAAAAACCGATCAGGCCGGTGATCAGCGCGGTGCCGAGATTGGGCTCCTTCAGGATCAGCACCACCGGAACCAGCACCGCCACCGCCGGCACGATCAGGAACAGCGGGTTGCCCATCCGCTCCCACGAGGCACGGTGGAACCAGGATGCGAGCGCCAGCACCAGCACGATCTTCATGAACTCGCTCGGCTGCCACTGCATGCCCCCGAGTTCGATCCAGCGCTGGGCGCCCTTGCCGACATGGCCCATGCGCATCACCAGCACCAGCAGCGCCACGCCCACGGCATAGGCCGGCCAGGCGAGGCGGGCGATGAATCGAATATCGACCAGGGCGATGCACAGCATCATGCCGAGGCCGAACACGAAGCGCAGCAGATGGCGCGAGGCATAGGGCTCGGGCGAGCCACCGGCGGCCGAATACAATGCCACGTAGCCGACGCCGGCCAGCATGCAGATCAGCACCACGTACAGCCAGCTGATCTGCCACAGCTTGGTGGTCAGGCCGAAATCGGTTTCGCGAATGCGCCGGTGCGTGGTGATGCCGCTCATGGCGCTGCTCCTATAGCCGCTCGGCGACGCGCTGCGGCGGTTCGCGGCGCTCGGACGGGTCGCGGGTCAGCACGTCGACCATGATGTCGCGGGCGATCGGGGCGGCGGCCTGGGCGCCGGCATTGCCGTGCTCCACCACCAGCGCCAGCGCATAGCGTGGCGCGTCATACGGCGCGAACGCCACGAACAGGGCGTGCGGCCGATATTCCCAGGGCAGGTTGTCCGATTTGTAGCCGTGCTCCCGCTGGTCCCGGGAGACGTTGCGGACCTGCACGGAACCGGTCTTGCCGGCCATCTGAACGCCGGCCAGCGGCAGCTTGGCCAGCGGCGCCGTGCCGCCCACTTCGTTGACCACCGCGAACATTCCCTCCCGCACCGCGCGCAGCTCGCGTTCCGGCAGGCCGAGGCTCGGCCAGTAATCCGCACGGGCCCCCGGCTGCAGCACGCCCGCGATGCTGCGCGTGAGGTGCGGCTGCACGGCGCGGCCGGTGGCGAGGCGCGAGGCCATGGTGGCCAGCGACAGCGGGGTGAGTTGCAGGTAGCCCTGGCCGATGCCGCAGACGATGGTGTCGCCGATGTTCCACGGCTTGCCCTGCCCGGCCCGCCAGGCGCGGGTCGGCACCAGGCCCTGGCGCGCGCCGGGGAGATCGAGGTCGAGGTCGACGCCCAGGCCGAAGCGGTTGGACATCGCGGCAATGCGGTCGATGCCGGTGCGGCGGGCGCATTCGTAGAAATACACGTCGCAGCTGTTCTTCAGGCCGCCATGCAGATCGAGGCTGCCGTGGCCGCCGGCACGCCAGCAATGGTAGCGCCGGTCGCCGTAGTCGAGGTACCCCGGGCAGTTGACGTGGTCGTTCACGGTCATCGTCTTGGCTTCGAGGGCGGCCAGCGCCACCACCATCTTGAAGGTAGACCCGGGGGCGTAGACGCCGGCCACCGCCTTGTTGATCAGCGGCGCCCGGCGGTTGTTGGTCCAGGCCACCCATTGCGCCTGCGAGATGCCGGAGTTGAACAGGCTGGGATCGAACGACGGATTGGTCGCCATCGCCAGCACTTCGCCGTTGCGGGCGTCCATCACGACCGCACTGGCGCTTTCGTCGCCGAGATGGCGCAGCACCGATTTCTGCAGCTCGACATCGATGGTGAGGCCGACCTCGGAGCCCTGGGTGCCCTCCTGCCGGTCCAGTTCGCGAATGACGCGGCCGACGGCGTTGACCTCCAGCTGCACCGCGCCGGCGCGGCCCATCAGGCTTTTGTCGAGCGCCTTCTCCATGCCGGCGCGGCCCACCCGGATGCCGGGCAGCACCAGCATCGGCGTCTCGGCGACGTCGGCCTCGTTCGGGGGCGCCACGTAGCCGACGACATGGGCCATGGTCGGGCCGAACGGATATTCCCGGCTGGTGCCGACATCGACCAGGATGCCGGGCAGGTCCGGCGCGTTGACCTCGATCGAGGCCATGTCCTCCCAGGTGAGGAACTCGCGCACGATGATCGGCACGAAACGGCGGTGGCGGCGCAGCTCGCGGTCGATGCGGGCGCGCTCGTGCTCCGCCAGCGGGACGATGCGGCTGAAATTGTTCAGCGTGGCCGCGATGTCCTCGGTCTGCTCGGCGATCATCAGGGCGCGCCAGTTGAGGCGGTTGCCGGCGACCACGGTGCCGAAGCGGTCCAGCAGCCGGCCCCGCGGCGGGGCGATCAGGCGGGCGCTGACGCGGTTGGTCTCGGCGAGCGTGGCGTAGCGGGCGCCGTCGACGACCTGGACCTGGTAGAGCTTGGCACCCAGGAAGCCGAGCGCCGTGAGCTGGCCGCCGGCCATCAGCAGGGCGCGGCGGGTGAAGACGCCGGTGCGCTTGGATTCGCGTTTCACAGACAAGCCCCTCGGCTTGGCGAGGTGAGCGGCAGGCGCGCCCTTGCGCGCCGAGAGCGGTTACCCCCCTTCCTCACGAGCCCCAAACCGACGCTCTCACCGAAAGAACCGGCGAAGCCATCAGACAACTTGCCGACAGAACCGGCGAAGCCATCAGACAACAAGCAAGTGGGGAGCGCTCTCGGTGCGTAAGAACGCACCTGCCGCTTGAGTCGCCAGACCTTGCGGTCTGTCATTGATCCAACCCCCGATGCACCCAGGTCAGCACAACCGCCAACCCAGGATACAACCCAGCCGCCAGAACCGCCTGGAACAGCCCCGGCCCAGGCGGCAGCAGGTGGAACACCAGCACCGATGTCAGCGCCCACTGCATCGCCGCGACGCCGCAGGCGAAGGCGGAGAAGCTGAGCCAGACCACCATGAAGCCCTGCCGCACCAGGAAGCGCCCCCAGCGCAAAGCCAGGCCATGCAGCAGCAGCAGCGACAGCACCCCGACCCCGGGTGGCGCGAAGCCGAGCAGGTCGGTCAGCAGGCCGAGCAGGAAAACCATCGGCGGCGGCATCGAGGCGGGGCGGAACAGCGACCAGAAGAACACGCAGGACATCGCCACGCAGGCCTGCAGCTCCGCTTGTCCGGGCAGGCCGAACGGCGCCGCGGTCAACATCAGCAGCAGGGCGGTGCTGGCGGTCGGCAGCGACGCGCGCGCGGCCATGTCGAGGCGGCGGCCGAGGCTCTGGCGCGGCCGGATGCCGGGCAGGCGATCGTCCACGGCGCTAGTGCTTCCGTTCCGACAGCCGCGCCGCGGCACTCTCGGGCGACAGCAGGCCATGCAGGCCGTAGTCGAACAGCCGCACCACCTCCAGCCGGTCCAGCCGGGCCGCCGGCTCGACCTCGGGCACGTTGCTGGCGTTGTAGCGCACCGTGCCGACCGGCAGGCCGGCGGGGAAGGCGTTGGCCTCGGCGCTGGTGACGATGCGCTCGCCTTCCGCCGGCTGCACCCCGGCCGGCCAGTACATCAGCCGCGGCCGGTTGCCGTTGGTGCCGACCAGCATGGCCCGCGCGCGGCTGGCTTCGAGGATGACCGGGATGCGGCTGTTCAGATCGGTCATCAGCAGCACGCGGGCGCTGCGGGCGCCGAGTTCGGTGACGCGCCCGACCAGGCCGCGGTCATCGAGCGCCACCTGCCCCTTGGAGATGCCGTGGTTGGGACCCAGCGACAGCAGCACGGCGCGGGCATAGACGCCGCCGGCGTCCGCCACCACGCGCGCGGTGACGTAGCTGGCGGGCGGATCCGGGATCCAGTGCAGATTGGCCTTCAGCGTGGCGTTCTCGGCGTCCAGCGCCAGCGCCACCGCGTTCCAGCGGCGCAGGCGTTCGTTCTCCTCGCGCAACCGGGCGTTGTCGCGATAGACCGTCATCAGGTTCTCGACATTGTCGATGACGCCGCGGGCGCTGGACAGCGGCTCGGCCAGGACGCCGT
This sequence comes from uncultured Alphaproteobacteria bacterium, assembly GCA_963819305.1. GTDB lineage: Bacteria > Pseudomonadota > Alphaproteobacteria > Acetobacterales > Acetobacteraceae > CAVTKE01. The sequence goes on along the minus strand of CAWFVP010000006.1, from coordinate 505,476 downwards.
AGATCGGCGCCAGCGCGTCGGCCAGCGCCATGCGCGCGCGCTCGGCCAGCAGCGCATCCGCCTTGCCGAGCAGCATCAGGCCGAAGGCAGCGGCGATCAGCACCGGCAGGGTCAACTTCGCCAGCGCATGGCGAACTGGAATGGAAAGCCGGATCACGACTCCAGGCACCTCCCTGAACGCGGCGGCGAAGGTCCGTATAGGACCCCTTCACGCCCTCGATCGCAAGCCACGCTAGCGCATCGTGGCCCTAGTACATCGATGTAAGGACGTTCCGCAGGCGCTTCATTTCCTCGAGCGCCCGCCCGGTGCCCAGCGCCACGCATTGCAGCGCATCCTCGGCCACCACCACCGGCAGGCCGGTGGCGTCGCGCAGCACCTGGTCGAGCCGGTTCAGCAGCGCGCCGCCGCCGGTCAGCACGATGCCCTTGTCGACGATGTCGGCCGCGAGTTCGGGCGGCGTGTTCTCCAGCGCCACCTTCACCGCCTCGACGATCGCGGTCACCGGCTCCATCAGGCTTTCCGAGATCGAGCGCTGGCTGACCTGGACCTCGCGCGGCACGCCGTTCATCAGGTCGCGGCCCTTCACCTCGCGGTAGGGCCCTTCCTCGCCGTCATAGGGCGGACAGGCGGCGCCGATGTCCATCTTGATCCGCTCGGCGGAGCTTTCGCCGATCAGCAGGTTATAGTTGCGGCGGATATAGCTGATGATCGCCTCGTCCATCTTGTCGCCGCCGACGCGCACGCTGCGGGAATAGACGATGCCGCCGAGCGAGATCACCGCGACCTCGGTGGTGCCGCCGCCGATATCCACCACCATGCTGCCGGAAGGCTCGGTGACCGGCAGGCCGGCGCCGATCGCGGCGGCCATCGGCTCCTCGATCAGGAACACCTTGCGGGCGCCGGCGCTTTCGGCACTTTCCTGGATCGCCCGGCGCTCGACCGCGGTGGAGCCGGACGGCACGCAGACGATGATCATCGGGGAGGCGAAGCCGCGGCGGTTATGCACCTTGCGGATGAAATGCTTGATCATCTCCTCCGCCACCTCGAAATCCGCGATCACTCCGTCGCGCAACGGGCGGATGGCCTGGATGTTCCCGGGCGTGCGGCCCAGCATCTGCTTGGCCTCCTCGCCGACCGCCAGCACGTGCTTCTTGCCGCGCACGTCGGCGATCGCCACCACGCTCGGTTCGTCGAGCACGATGCCGCGGCCCTTCACGTACACCAGCGTGTTGGCCGTGCCGAGATCGATGGCCATGTCAGCAGACATGATGCCCAGCAAACGGGAGAACATTAGGGGAACTTTCTTGCGAACGCGGAAGGCGCAGGGCTTAACCCCCGCAATGCGATCGGACAAGGGGCGATCGGAGCGGGCACTAGGCGGGTCGCGCGCGCTCCAGCCGGGCGCTCAGCAACGACAGCGGCCAGCATAGGAAAAAATAGGTGGCGCCGACGGTGCCGAACACCAGCAGCGGGGCGTAGGTGGAATTGTTGATGATCTGCCCGGCGCGCGAAAGCTCGACGAAGCCGATCAGCGAGGCGAGCGACGTGCCTTTGATGACATGCACCAGGAAGCCCACGGTCGGTGCAATGCTGATGCGCACCGCCTGCGGCAGGATCACCTTCGCCATGCGGGGATAGGGGCGCAGGCCGAGGGCTGCGGCCGCCTGCCATTGGCCCTGCGGCACCGCCTCGATGCAGCCGCGCCAGATCTCGCCGAGGAAGGCGCCGGTGTTGATGACCAGGCAGATGGCCGCCGCCGCCATGGCACTGATGTCGTGGCCGGACATGGCGCCGCCGAAGAACACGATGAAGATCAGGATCAGCAGCGGCGTGCCTTGGTTGACTGCGATGAACGCGCCCGCGACATGGCGAAGCACCGCCGAGCGCGAGATGCGGCACATCGCCACGACGATGCCGAGCGCCGCGCCGCCGGCGAAGGCGATCAGCGACAGCACGATGGTCCACTGCGCGGCGGCGACGATGAAGAAGAAGTCGTCGATCCGGAACGGGCGCAGCATCGCTCAGTGCTGGTCCGGGTAGGAGAAGGCGACACGGTAGATGCCGGCGAACAGCAGCGAGAACAGCCGGGAGGTGATGAAATACATCGCACCGATGACGGCGAAGACCTCGAAGCTGCGGAAGGTCAGCGAGTTGATGAACTCCGCCTCGTGCGTCAGTTCGTTGGCCGAGATCGCCGAGACGATGCTGGTGCTGAGCAGCACGATGTTGAACTGGCTGGTGATCGCCGGGAACACCGCCTTCAGCGCCGGACGCAGCACCACGTGGCGAAACACCTGCAGCCGGTGCAGGCCGATCGCCAGCCCCGCCTCGATCTGGCCGCGGCCGATGGATTCGATGCCGGCGCGGATGATCTCCGTGGTGTAGGCGGCGGCGTTGATCACCAGCGCCACCACGGCGGCGACATCGGGGCGCAGGCGGATGCCGACCGCCGGCAGACCGAAATAGACGAAGAACACCTGCACCAACAGCGGCGTGTTGCGGATCAGTTCGATATAGGCGTTGATCGCCATGCGGGTGGCGCGGTTGCCGGCTTGCTTGGCGACCGCCAGCACGATGGCGATGGCGAGACCGAGGGCCATCGATATCGCCGCCAGGCGGATGGTCAGCCAGAGGCCGAGGAACAGGCTTGGGAAGGCGTCGAACACCGGGCTGAAATCGAACTCGTAGTCCAAACCGGCGAACTCCCGAAATCTGCAGCAAGCAGGTTCACCGCAGAGGCCGTGAGACGTGGAGAAGCAAGATCAAGATGGCTTCGCCTGCTTCTCCCCGTCTCACCGCCTCCGTGGTGATTTGCCTTACGCTAGGGCTGGGGCATCTTCAGGTCCGGCAGCTTGCCGCCGACCCATTTTTCGTTGATTGCCTGCAACTGCCCGCTTTTCTTCATCGCCTCGATCGCGTCGTTGACCCAGGCCAGCAACTCGGTGGCGTTCTTGCGCAGGGCGACGCCTTCGACCTGGGACTGCAGGTCGAACTTGCGCTCGAACCGGCCCGGGGCGAGCTTGTCCATGGTCGGTGCGGTGATCTCGGACTGGGTGGTGGCGTCCGCCTGGCCGGACAGCAGTGCCTGGCGCACCGAGGCGTCGTCGTCGAAGCGCAACAGGTTGGTGGTTTTCGGCGCGATGCGCGACAGGGTGATGTCGGTGGTGTTGGCCCGCGGCACGGCGACGGTGAGGCCGGCGAGGTCGTCGACCGATTTCAGGCTCAGTTCCTTCTTGGCATAGATGAACTGCGAGAATCCGGAATAGGGTTCGGAGAACGCCACCAGCTTGGTGCGTTCCGGCACGATCGCCAGCACCGCCACCAGCATGTCGACCTTGCCGCTGAGCAGGTAGGGAATGCGGTTGGGGCCGGTGACGACGACCAGGTTGGTCTTCACCCCCATGCGCTCGCCGAGCAGGCGGGCGACGTCGATGTCGTAGCCGGCCGGTTGGTTCTTGTCGTCGAGGATGCCGTAGGGCGGCACGTCGACCAGGATGCCGATGTTGACGACACCCCGCGCCTTGATCGATTCGACCGTCTGGGCGCCGGCGGGCGCAGTCCACGCCGTCGCCAGCAGCAATGCGGCGAGCAGCCACCGCCTGAGTTGGTTCATGTCGCTTCCCCCGCGCGAGGCCCGATGCTGGTCTCGCTTATTTCCGGTCTAGGTTATTTAGGGTTTTTCTTGCGCCAGGCTTCGTACTCGGGCTGGGCCGCTTCCGACAGCGGGTAGTATCGCCGGAGGTCGCCGCCTTCCGCCAGCCGCATGCGGGAGAAATCCTCCCAATCCTTGTGAGTGCTGGCCCGCTTCAGCAGTTCCGGCGCGAGCTTGATCGGCACCACCACGCAGCCGTCATCGTCGGCGATGACGATGTCGCCCGGCATGACCAGGGTGTTTCCGCAGGCCACCGGGCCGTTGACCGCGAACGGCATCAGATCGGTCTGCGTATGATAGTTGGGCGTGACGCCGCGCAGCCACAGGCCGAGGCCGATATCCTTGCAGTTCGGATAGTCGCGGATGCACCCGTCGATGATCACCCCGGCGCCGCCGCGGCCTTTGAAATAGGTCAGCATCATCTCGCCGAAGATCCCCGCGGTCATGTCGCCGCGGGCGTCGACCACGACGATGTCGCCGGGCTGGGTGTGGTAGAGCACATGGCGGTGCAGCTGAAGTTCGGGCTGCTCGGTACTCGTCGGCGCCGAAGATGTCCTCGCGCTTCGGCATGAACTGCAGGGTGAGCGCCGGGCCGGCGATGGAGAGGCCCTTGGTCCAGGCGACCGGGCCGAGCATGTAGGGATCGCGAATGCCCATCCGGTTCAACTCGCCGGTGGCGGTGGCGGTGCCGATGGCGGCGAGGCCGTCGACCAGCGCCTTCGGGGGACGGGTGATGTCCTGGGTTTCGATCATGATCCTGATTCCTCCACGCAGCGTTGACGCAGAGGCTATACACAAGCTGCGGCGAAGCCAACGCTCAGGAGATATCGATGCAGGTGCCTGCCGATCCGTGCGTGTTGCAGTGTCTGGTGTACACCAGCCGGCCTACCGGGACGTGGACGCCGTCGACCCTGACCGCGATGGGGGATGCAGCCGGGCGGAAGAACAGCGGCCTGAGCGTGACGGGAAGGTTGCTGATGGTGGAGGAGCGCTTCATCCAGGTTCTGGAAGGACCGGCGGGCGCCGTCTCCGCGCTGTTCGCCGCGATCCGCGAGGATACCAGGCATACCGATATCCGCACGGTGCTGGATACGCGGGTGACCAGGCGGGCGTTCGAAGGTTGGGCGATGGACCTGGTGACCGAGGCGATGATGACCTCCGCACAGGTGGCGCGCGCCGTGAAGCTGGCCACCGCCGGGGACGGCGAGATGATCCTGGCCGGCATGGCGTCGTCGTTCCTGGCCAAGACGCTGCGCGCCACGCCGGTGCGAGAGCGCGCCGCGACCACGATGGCGCGGCTGCTGGACGGCGCGGAGCGGATTCTGCTGCGCGGCGGCCTTGCGGGCCTCAGCATCAAGGCGGTGGCCGAGGAGGCCGGCGTTGGGGAAAAGACGACCTACCGGTATTTCTCGCAGCCCTCCGACATGGTCCGGATGCTGGTGCGACGGCGTCAGCTGGCATTGTTCGGACGGTTCGAGCTGGCGCTGCGGGATCGGCGCTTCGGCTCGGAGAATGCGTTGGCGAGCTTCGTCGTGGAGCAGACGGCGGCCGGGTTCTTCAGCGATCCACGGCTGCCGCGCCGCGTGGTGCAGATGCTGCTGCGCGACTATCACGACATCGCCTACGACGAGCTGTGGAGGCTGGCAGCCGCAATCGCGGAGGTGATGGCGCGCGATCTTGGCGCAGCACCGGACAGGGCTCAGCCGCGGCTGGCGATGGCGCTGGCCGGAATTGCGGGAATGGCGAAGATGGCAGCGTTGCATGACCCGGCAACGATCGGCGACGCGCCATCCGGAAAGGTCTACGAAATGCTGCTGCTCACCGCGATGCAGGAAAGTCGGGCGGACCCGCGCTGATCCGATGGCTTCGGCCCGGCTGAGGCGACGGCGATCTTGCCTAGGCTGAACAACCGAGACCGGAGACGGCATCGGCGCCGATGACCTGGCGCCGGTTCTGCCTGCGGCGCATGCCGGCGAGCCCAGCAAGGCCGACGCCCAGCAGCGTGATCGTTGCAGGCTCGGGAACTGCTTGGTTTTGGATGCCGATCGCGGTCGCCAGGCTCACCGGCGTCAAGTTCAGATTGTCGCTGACGTTGTTGGTCCCACGATAGGTGAACCCGCCGCTGGATGACGTGTAGGTCGAATCCACAGTGATGTTCGTATCGGCGGTGTAATCCGGATTGATATTGGGTCCGTTCACGTCGAGGTAGAAGTTCTGCGCGTTGCAGCCTACGCCCACTGCGGTATGCAGATTGTAGTTTCCCGCGTTCACCGACACCGACTGGGTGATGTTGTCGCAGTTCAATGCCGTTGAGAAATTGACGGTCTTGCCGTTGACCGTGAAGCTGGCACTGTCGGGCGGTCCGTAGGTATTCGTGCTGGCAAAATATTGCGACGTGGTTCCGGAGGTCGCGCCGGTGTAAGGCGTGTCGTAGGCCGGGTCGGAATTATCGAAGATCGAGACCGCGGTGAAGGCGTCGCCCGCAAGGTTTGCGCCGACCGCGCCGAACAATCCCAGCGAGTCTGTCTGGATCCCAGAACCGATGGTGCCGGTCCAGGTCACGGAAATGATCGCGGCCCGAGCGGGGGCGCTGACCGCCAGTGCGGCCAAGGCGAGCGCGAGGCGTCGGATGCTGTCGGACGTGAGCAGATTCGCGAACCGGGAAGCTGCCCTGGAGCCGATTTTGTTGGAAACGCGCATGGTAGACCCTCGTTTATCTGTAGACCATTCTGAGCGCGTTTCATTAACCCTGATTCGAGGCAGCAGGTAGCCGGAGATTGTTGGAATTTTCGCATTCTCGCGGGGCAGCCATTCGGGAGCAGCCCTGCGGATGCCCTTGTTCAAACCAGGGGGGGGCCGGAAGGGCGACGGCGCACTTCCGGCCTGCAGGTTCAAGCCGAGAGCGCGGCCGGGGGTTCGGTGCGGGCGCGCTTGACCAGCAGCTTGTTCAGCGCATGCACATAGGCGCGGGCGGAGGCGACGATGGTGTCGGTGTCGGCCCCCTGCCCGTCCACCATCTTCCCATCCTCTTCAAGCCGGACGGTGACGCGGGCCTGGGCATCGGTGCCCTCGGTGACGGCGCCGACGGAATACAGGCTGAGCTTTACGTCATGCGCGAAGATCGCATGGATGGCGTTGAAGGTTGCATCGACCGGGCCATCGCCGGTGGCGTGGGAGGCCGAGACCACGCCATCCACCGCCAGTTCGAGATCGGCGGTGGCCGGTCCCCTCGATCCGGAGCGCACGTCCAGCGAGACGAAGCGGATGCGGTCGTGGTCGCGCATCACCTCGTCGTCGACCAGCGCAAAAATGTCGTCGTCGTAGACGATCTTCTTGCGGTCGGCGAGGTCCTTGAAACGTCGAAAAGCGTCGTTCAGCTTGTTGTCGCCGATGGCGCCGTAGCCCAGCGCCAGCAGCTTGTCGCGGAATGCGGCGCGGCCGGAATGCTTGCCCATCACCAGGTTGGACTTGGTCCAGCCGACGCTTTCCGGCGTCATGATCTCGTAGGTGGCGGCGTTCTTCAGCACGCCGTCCTGGTGGATGCCGGATTCATGCGCGAAGGCGTTGCGGCCGACGATCGCCTTGTTCGGCTGCACGTCGAAGCCGGTGATGGTGGACAGCAGCTTGCTGACCTTCAGGATGTTCGGCGTGACGATGCTGTTGGTGTAGGGGATGGCGTCCTGGCGGGTGCGGATCGCCATCACGATCTCCTCCAGGGAGGCATTGCCGGCGCGCTCGCCGATGCCGTTGATGGTGCATTCGATCTGCCGCGCGCCGGCGCGGATGGCGGCGAGGGTGTTGGCGACGGCGAGGCCGAGATCGTTGTGGTTATGCGTCGAGAAGATGACTTTCTCGGCGCCCGGCACGCGCTCGCGCAGCATGTTGAAGATGCGTTCCATGTCCTCGGGCAGCGCATAGCCGACGGTGTCCGGGATGTTGATGGTGGTGGCGCCGTTGGCGATCGCCGCCTCGACGCAGCGGCACAGGAAATCGGGCTCGGTGCGGCTGCCGTCCTCGGCGGACCATTCGACGTCGTCGACGAAGTTGCGGGCGAGCGTCACCGAATCGATGGCCAGCTCCAGCACCGCGTCCGGCTCCATCCGCAGCTTGTACTTCATGTGCAGCGGGCTGGTGGACAGGAAGATGTGGATGCGGCGGCGCTGCGCCGGCTTTACCGCTTCGGCGGCGCGCAGGATGTCCTCGCGCCCGGTGCGCGCGAGGCCGGCCGACCACCGGGCCGAGCTGGCGTAGAGCTGGGCGATCGACTGCACGCTCTCGAAGTCGCCGGGGGAGGCGATCGGGAAGCCCGCCTCGATCACGTCGACGCCGAGTTCGGTCAGCGCCTCGGCCATGCGCAGCTTCTCCTCGAGGTTCATGGAGAAGCCGGGCGACTGCTCGCCGTCGCGCAGGGTGGTGTCGAAGATGATGATGCGGTTGTCGGCCAGTTTGCCGAAATTCGGATGTTCGATGGTCATGGCGTCCTCGGAATTTTATGTACGACAATAGCCTCAGGGGTCCCCCTGAGCGATGCCGCTAGCCGCGCGGCGTCACGCCCAGGGGCGGCTAAGTCGAAGGAGGAGGCCGAGGGCGAGCAGGCGCACCGGTGCCCGCACAAGTATGCGGGCGGTTTTGCATGCGATGCGGGCGCCACAGAACATGGCGGAAAGCTAGCCTGCAGGGCGTGATGATGCAAGCATGGGGGCAATAATCGCCGATCGGGACGGAAAATCGCATGTACAACGTCGTCTTCTGCCGTGCCTTGCATCCCACTGCCATGGCGATGCTGGAGGCGCGGAAAGATATCAATATCAAGATCCTGACCACCGAGTTCCGCGGACCCCCGCTGCAGAAGGAACTGGAGGCGCATGTCGGCGAGGCCGACGGCATCATGGTCGGGCTGGAACGGGTGGGCGCCGACCTGCTGGCGATGGCGCCGAAGCTGCGGGTGGTCAGCCGGTTCGGGGTGGGGTTCGACACGCTCGACATCCCCGCCTGCACCCGCCAGGGCGTGCTGGTGGGCGTCGTCAACGGCGCCAACGACCTGTCGGTCGCCGAGCACGCGATGATGCTGATGCTGGCCACCGCCCGGCGCACGCTGGAGATGGACGCGTCGGTGCGTTCCGGCACCTGGATGGTGCAATCCGGGCGGCGCATGCACGAACTCGCCGAACGTAGCGTGCTGGTGGTGGGCTATGGGCGCATCGGCACGCGGGTGGCGAAGCTGTGCGCCGCGTTCGGCATGAAGGTGATGGTGCATGACCCCGCCTTCCCCACCCCGCGCATCGCCGCCGACGGGCATATCCCCGCCCCCGACCTGATGGCGGCGGTGGCCGAGGCGGACGTGGTGACCTTGCATCTGCCGCTGTATGACAAGACCGCGAAGATGGTGGATGCGGCGTTCCTGTCGCGGATGCAGAAGCACGCCTGGCTGATCAACACCGCGCGCGGCGGGCTGGTGGACGAGGCGGCGCTGGCGACGGCACTGGCCGACGGCACCATCGAGGCAGCGGGCGTCGACGTGCTGGTGCGCGAGCCGCCGGATCCGGGAAATCCTTTGTTCAAGCTGCCGAACGTGGTGCTGAGCCCGCATAATGCCGCGGCGCCGCTGGAGTGCTACGCCAAGATGTCGCGGCGGGCGGTGGCGAATCTGCTGGATTACTTCGACGGCACGATCGACCCCGGATACACGGTCAATCCAGAGGTGTTGGGGCGTAACGCCTAGGGTTTTATTTTGTAGGGTGCAGTGCGCTTGGGCACTGCACCACCTTCCTCGAAACCGCTTTGGTGCAGTGCCAAAGCGCACTGCACCCTACGTTATTCGTAGACGAACGTGCTGTCGTTCAGGTTGATTGCGGGGAACTCGTTCTTTTCGTTCCAGTAGTCCTGGGTGTGTTGCCATTCGGGCTTGTCGCCGCGCTTGGGCAGCAGGTGCATGCCGCGCATGAGGTAGCCGGGGTTGAAGTTCTCCGGGTCGATCCAAGGCAGCAGGGGCATGTCGCGGTCTTCAGGCCGCAGGGTTGGCGTGACCTTGGTGGCGCCCTTGGCCTTCATGTGGGCCAGCAGGCGGCAGACGAAGTCGGCGACGAGGTCGGCGCGCAGGGTCCAGCTGGCGCGGAAATAGCCGAACACCCAGGCGAAGTTCGGCACGCCGGTGAACATCATGCCGCGATAGGTGACGGTGTCGGCGAAATCGAGCGGCTTGCCGTCGATGCTGAACTCGATGTCGCCGAGCACGCTCAGGTGAAAGCCCGTGGCGGTGACGATGATGTCGGCGTCGAGGTGCTTGCCGGATTTCAGCAGGATGCCGGTGGCGTCGAAGCGGTCGATCTCGTCGGTGACGACGGAGGCGTTGCCGGCGCGGACGCCCTGGAACAGATCGCCGTCCGGGATGAAGGCGATGCGCTGGCGCCACGGGCGGTAGCTGGGGGTGAAGTGGGTGTCGATGTCGTAGTCGGGGCCGAGATGGGCGCGCACGGCGGACAGCAATTCCTGCTTCACCGCCTCCGGTTCGCTGAACGAGCGGCTGGTGAAGACCGATCTGCTCGTACAGGATCTTCTTGCGGACGATCTCGTGGATCCAGGTCTCGTCGATCTCGAGCTTCGCGCAGTTCGTCGGCGATCTCGATGGCGTTGCGGCCGGTGCGGAAGAAGGTCGGCGAGCGCTGCAGCATGGTGACGTGGCGCGCAGTCGGCGGCGATGGCCGGGATCAGGGTCGCGGCGGTGGCGCCGGAGCCGATGACGACGACGTTCTTGCCGGCGTAGTCGAGGTCGTCCGGCCAGGTCTGCGGATGGACGATCCGGCCCTGGAAGCTGTCCATGCCGTCCCACTCGGGCGTGTAGCCTTCCTGGTGGCGGTAATAGCCCTGGCACATCCACAGGAAGTTGGCGCGTGAAACGCACCGTCTCGCCGGTGTCGGTGCGGGTCGCCTCCAGGGTCCATCGGCGATCTTCGCTCGACCAGCGGCGCCGAGGAGATGCGGTGGTGGTAGCGGATGTGGCGGGCGAGGTCGTTCTCCTCGATCACCTCGCCCATGTAGCTGCAGGATCTCTTCCGCGGTGGCGATCGGCGCGCCGGTCCAGGGCTTGAAGCGGTAGCCGAAGGTATAGAGGTCGCTGTCGGAACGGATGCCGGGATAGCGGTGGGTGAGCCAGGTGCCGCCGAAGCTCGCCAGCGCTTCGAGGACGACGAAGCTGGTGCCGGGGCATTGTTGGGTCAGGTGGTACGCGCCGCCGACCCCGGAGATTCCGGCGCCCACGATCAGGACGTCGAAATGCTCGGTGCCGGCGGCGTCGCTGCGGACCAGTTCTGCTGCTTCGGACATGAACGCCCCCTTGTTCGGGGGCAAGTGTTCCGTCAGTTCTTGGTCTTGTCCACCAGCTTGTTCTTGGCGATCCACGGCATCATCGCGCGCAGCTTCTCGCCGACTTCCTCGATCGGGTGGGCGGCGTTGCGGCGGCGGATGGCCTTGAAGCTGGCCTGGTTGACCTTGTTCTCCAGCATCCAGTCGCGGGCGAAGCGGCCGGACTGGATGTCGGCCAGCACCCGCTTCATCTCCGCCTTGGTCTCCGTCGGTGATGATGCGCGGGCCGGTGACGTATTCGCCGTATTCGGCGGTGTTGCTGATCGAGTAGTTCATGTTGGCGATGCCGCCTTCATAGATCAGGTCGACGATCAGCTTCACTTCGTGCAGGCATTCGAAATAGGCCATTTCCGGCGCGTAGCCGGCTTCCACCAGGGTTTCGTAGCCGGCGCGGATCAGTTCGACCAGGCCGCCGCAGAGCACCACCTGCTCGCCGAACAGGTCGGTCTCGCATTCTTCCTGGAAGGTGGTCTCGATGATGCCGGCGCGGCCGCCGCCGATGGCGCGAGGCGTAGGACAGCGCGATTTCCAGCGCGTTGCCGGACGGGTTCTGGTCCACCGCGACCAGGCAGGGCACGCCGCCGCCGCGCTGGTATTCGCTGCGCACGGTGTGGCCGGGGCCTTTCGGCGCGATCATGAACACGTCGATGTCGGGGCGCGCCTCGATCAGCTTGAAATGCATGTTCAGGCCATGCGCGAAGGCGAGTGCGGTGCCGGGGCGCATGTTGGCGCCGAGGCTCGTCGCGGTACAGGTCGCCCTGGCCCTCGTCCGGCGTCAGCACCATCACCACGTCGGCCCATTTGGCGGCCTCGGCGGGGTCCATCACCTTCAGCCCGGCGGCTTCGGCCTTGGCGACGCCGGCCGAGCCGGGCCGCAGGCCGACCACCAGTTCCTTGGCGCCGCTGTCCTTGAGGTTGTTGGCATGGGCGTGGCCCTGGCTGCCGTAGCCGATGATCGCGACCTTCTTCGCCTTGATCAGGTTCACGTCCGCATCGCGGTCGTAGTAAACGCGCATTCGATTTCTTCCTCTGTGATAACTTGAAAGGCTTCAGATGACGCGGGTGCCGCGGGCGATTGCGGCGACGCCGGTGCGGGACACTTCGGCCAGCCCCAGCGGACGCATCAGTTCGACGAAGGCGTCGAGCTTGTCGGTGCTGCCGGTCATTTCGAACACGAAGCTGTCGGTGGTGGCATCGACCACGCGGGCGCGGAACGCGTCGGCCAGGCGCAGCGCCTCGGCACGGCTGTTGCCGGTGCCGAGCACCTTGATCAGCGCCATTTCGCGGGCGATGTGCGGCCCTTCCTCGGTGAGGTCGGCGACGCGGTACACCGGCACCAGGCGGTCGAGCTGGGCCTTGATCTGCTCGATCACCATTTCGGTGCCGGAGGTGACGACGTTGATGCGGCTGCGGTTGCGGCCGTCGTCGACCGGCGGCCACGGTCAGGCTGTCGATGTTGTAGCCGCGGCCGGAGAACAGGCCGATGACGCGCGCGAGCACGCCGGCCTCGTTCTCGACCAGCACCGAAATGGTGGCGGAGCGCAGGGCGGTGTCGACGGTTGCGGGCATGGTGTTCTTTCAATCATTGCGTAAGGCGGAAGCAGCGATCAGACCAGACCGAGGCCCTCGTCGGATACGCGTGCCCCGGCGCCCTGCCCGCTGGCCCAGGATCATTTCGTTGTGCGCGGCGCCGCTCGGGATCATCGGGAAGCAGTTTTCCTTCTGGTCCACGGCGATGTCGGCGATCACCGCGCGCGGCGAGGCGAGCATCTCGCGGATCACGTCGTCGAGCTGGTCGACGCTGGTGGCGCGCAGGCCGACGCCATGGAAGCTTCGGCGAGCTTGACGAAATCGGGCAGCGCCTCGGTGTAGCTTTCGGAGTAGCGGCCGCCGTGCAGCAGCTCCTGCCACTGCCGCACCATGCCCATGTATTGGTTGTTCAGGATGAACACCTTCACCGGCAGGCGGTACTGCGCGAGGGTGCGACATTTCCTGGATGTTCATCAGGATGCTGGCCTCGCCGGCGATGTCGATCACCAGCGCGTCGGGGTGGGCGATCTGCACGCCCATCGCGGCCGGCAGGCCGTAGCCCATGGTGCCGAGGCCGCCGCTGGTCATCCAGCGATTGGGCCGGTCGAAGCGGAAATACTGCGCCGCCCACATCTGGTGCTGGCCGACTTCGGTGGTGATGAAGGTCTCGCGGCCCAGTCTCGCGGGTGATTTCGTAGAGCCGCTGGATGGCGTATTGCGGCTTGATGACCGCGCCCTTGGTCATGTCCTGGGTGAAGCGCAGGCAGTCGTTGCCGCGCCAGTCGTCGATCTGCTGCCACCAGGTCGCCGAGCGCCGCCCGGTCGGGCGTCGCCGGGTCGGCGTCCCAGGCGGCGGATCAGCGCCTGCAGCGCGCGGCCGGCATCGCCGACGACCGGGATTTCCACCGGCACGTTCTTGTTGATGCTGGAAGGGTCGATGTCGATGTGGATCTTGCGCGAGTCCGGGCTGAAGGCGTTCAGCCGGCCGGTGACGCGGTCGTCGAAGCGGGCGCCGACATTCAGCATGCACGTCGCAGCCGTGCATGGCGAGGTTGGCCTCGTAGGTGCCGTGCATGCCCAGCATGCCGAGGAACTGCGGGTCGTTCGACGGATAGGCGCCGAGGCCCATCAGGGTGCTGGTGCAGGGGAAGCCGGTCTTGCGGACGAACGCCACCAGTGCGGCCGACGCGGCGTCGCCGGCGTTGATGACGCCGCCGCCGGTGTAGATCACCGGGCGCTTGGCGGATTTCAGCAGCGCCGCGGCCTTGGCGATCTGGCCGGAATCGGGCTCGGTCTGCGGGCGGTAGCTGCGATGCGGCAGGGTCGGCGGCGCGGAATAGTAGGGCGCCGTGCCGATCAGGATGTCCTTCGGCAGATCGATCACCACCGGGCCGGGGCGGCCGCTGCGGGCGACGTAGAACGCCTCGTGCACCACGCGGGCCAGGTCTTCGGCGCTTCTTGACCAGGTAGTTGTGCTTGGTCGCGGGGCGGGTGATGCCGGTGGTGTCGGCTTCCTGGAAGGCGTCGTTGCCGATCAGGTGGGTCGGCACCTGGCCGGTGAGGCAGACCACCGGGATGCTGTCCATCAGCGCATCGACCAGGCCGGTGACCGCGTTGGTGGCGCCGGGGCCGCTGGTGACCAGCACGCAGCCGACGCGGCCGGTGCTGCGGGCGTAGCCCTCGGCGGCATGCACGGCGGCCTGCTCGTGGCGGACCAGGATGTGGCGGATGGCGTTCTGCTGGAAGATCGCGTCGTAGATCGGCAGCACGGCGCCGCCGGGATAGCCGAAGATGACCTCGACGCCCTGGTCCTTCAGCGCGCGCAGCAATACCTCGGCGCCCGACTGCATGGTCTCGGGTTCGGCCGGGTACGCCGGCGGCGGGGGACAGGATTTCGCTCATGGGCGCACACCTAGTCCCCGGTGCTGCGCTGCGTCAACCCGCGTTTTGAATAAAGGACGAAAATTTCCCGCAATTCTCTTTCCGAAAATTGCTGGAGACCCGCGATGCGCGCATGGATCGTATGCGTGTGCGCCGGCATCAGCCATGCTTCGGTGGCGAAACCAGGTGGCCTGGCGCTTGGTGTACTGGCCGGTGACGAGTTCGGTGCGGCGGGCGGCTTCGGCCAGGGAGAGTTCGCCGCGCAGATGCGCCGAGAGTTCCGGCACGCCGTGGGCACGCATCGCGGGCAGCGACGGATCGAGGCGCTGGGCCAGCAGCGCGCGAACCTCGTCGAGGGCGCCGGCGGCGAGCATGGCCTGGAACCGGCCGGCGATGGCGGCGCGCAGATCCGGGCGGGGCGGGTCGAGCAGGATGGCGGAGAAGCGCCAGGCGGGCGGCGCGACCGGGTCCGCCTGCCAGGCGGCGAGGCCGCGGCCGGTGCTGCGCCAGACCTCCCAGGCGCGGGCGACCCGCTGGCTGTCGCTCGGGCGCAGCCGGGCGGCGGTGGCCTGGTCCACCTTGGCGAGCGCCGCGTGCAGGCCATTCGGGCCGTGCTCGGCGAGCAGCCAGCGGGCCTCGCCGCGGGCCGCCTCGTCCGGCTCGGGGATGTCGGCGATGCCGTGGGTCAGGGCCGCGAAATACAGGCCGGTGCCGCCGCACAGGATCGGCAGGCGGCCGGCTTCGCGCGCGGCGGCCATCGCCGCCAGCGCCTCGCCGCGCCACCAGGCGGCGCTGCCGGGTTCGGCGGCGGGGCGCACGCCATACAGGGCATGGGGGGCCATCGCCTCCTCGGCCGGCGTCGGGCGGGCGGTGACGATGCGCAGCTCGCGGTAGACCTGCATGGAGTCCGCGTTGATGACCGTGCCGCCGAGGCGCTGTGCGAGGCCGAGCGCCAGGGCCGACTTGCCGCTGGCGGTGGGGCCGGCGACGATCAGCGCGTGCGGCAGGTCGGTATTGCCGTGGCTCACCGCATCGCCGCCGGGCTTGCCCGCCGCCGCCGGTCGCCGCATACGGCACGCATGAGCCACGTTGTCACCCTGATCGCCAATCCCGCCACCGCCCCGCTGACCGACGCCATCATCGCGCGGGTGCGCGATGCGATCCAGGGCGGGCCGCCGGATGTGCTGTCGCCCGGCGAGGCCGCGGACATCGCGTGCCCGGCGATGCCGTTCGCGGCGCAGATCGACGCGGCGCTGGCCGGCGCGGCGGTGGACGCCATCACCACCAAGGCGCGCGGCCGGCGCAAGGGGCTGCTGCTGGCCGACATGGACAGCACCATCGTCACCACCGAGACGCTGGACGAGATCGCCGCCTATGCCGGGCTGAAGGACCAGATCGCCGCCATCACCCGGGCCAGCATGAACGGCGAGATCGATTTCGCCCGCGCGCTGCGGCAGCGGGTGAAGCTGCTGAAGGGGCTGAAGCTGACGGCGCTGGAGAGCACCTGGGAGCGGACGGAATACACGCCCGGCGCGCGCGAGCTGGTGGCGACGATGCGGGCGCACAACGCCTATACCGCGCTGGTCTCCGGCGGGTTCACCTTCTTCACCAGCCGCGTGGCGAAGGCGCTCGGCTTCGATGCGCACCGGTCCAACATCCTGCTCGACGACGGCACCGCGCTGACCGGGCGGGTGCGCGAGCCGATCCTGGACGCCAACGCGAAGCTGGTGGCGCTGAACGAACTGGCGCAGCACCGCAAGGTGCGGCTGGCGGCGACGCTCGCGGTCGGCGACGGGGCGAACGATCTCGGCATGATCAAGGCGGCGGGGCTGGGCGTGGCGTTCCGCGCCAAGCCGATCGTTGCCGCCGAGGCGCGGGCGCAGGTGCGGCACAGCAGCCTGCGGGCGCTGCTGTTCGCGCAGGGGTATCGGCGGGAGGAGATCGTCGGCGGCTAGCCGGCGCCAAGCTTAGCCGAGGGCTTCGTTGTCTTCGGGGTTTGGCGTTCCCTTGCCGGTTTGCAGGTATTGCTTGAGGCTGAGCAGGTAGAAGCCCCAGCGCGTCGTGGCGCTGGCGAATCTCTCGTCGGCGAGCGGGAAGCCGCGATGGGCGAAGAGAAGGGTCGTGTCGTTGCCGTCGGCCTTGAGGTCGAACGTGATGTCGTCGGCGGGCCAGGCGGCGTTGGTGACTTTCCACCGCACGCGGGTGGCTGGGTGAAGCTCCTCGACGGTCAACTTCGCGACGAAGCGCCTGCCGTAGAATCCGAACTCTCCGGCGGCGCCGCGTTCCGGCTCGATCGCCGCGTCGCGTGTCCACCATTGGCGCAGTCCGTTCGCCGTGGTGATCGCGTGGTAGACACGTTCCGCGGGCGCATGGATCTTGAGCAGGTGCATGACATCGTGCATGGAGGCATCCTTTCCCGATGCGGCGTTGCCTGTGCCGCGGGTCAGGCGTTGACTGCGATCTTGGTGTCGCGCGGCTCGGGCCGGCCTTCGCCCGTCTCCACGTAATCCTTGAGGCTGAGCAGGAAGGTCGCCCACTTGGTGCTGCAGTGGTGCATGAACTCCACCGGCTCGCGCCAGCCGGCGTGCTTGAACAGCACGATGGTCTGGCCGTCGCGCGGTTCAAGGCGGAAGCTGATTTCGGTGCCCACCCACTCCTCGGCCGGGCCGGAGTAGCGCCAGGTCACCAGGCCCGGGTCGGCGCGGACGACCTGCAGCCGGTTGCGGCGGAACTGGAACGCGCCGCCTTCCGCGGCGTCGCCGTGGGTTTCCTCGGACCACCAGTTGCGGATGCCCTCGACGGTGGTCAGGGCCTGGTAGACGCTCGATTGCTCGGCCGCGACGCCGACGCGGTGCAGGATGTCGGGCATGGCGCATCTCCTTCAGCGCTGTTGCAGGGTGTCCGGTGATTTAGGCAACCATTTGGTTGCATGTCAAGCGGACAGATCGCCCAGACGCTGTTGCACGCGGCGCAGTTCGGGTACCACTGGCGGAACGGCTCGATGCGTCCGCGGCGCGGATGCGGGCGCCATGCGTGATATTCGGGGGCGGTACAGGGGATGCAATTCTACCTCAACGGCTACAAGCCGGGCGATCCCGACATCCAGGCGGCCGGCCCTGGCGCCGAGGCGCGCTCGGCGGGGCTGCCCGATACCACGGATGTTCTCATCGTCGGCACCGGGCCCGCGGGGATGCTGCTGGCGGCACAGCTTTCGGCGTTTCCCGGGATTGCCACGCGCATCGTCGATCGCCGCGAGGGGCCGTTGCAGGTCGGCCAGGCGGACGGTGTCGCCTGCCGGACGGTGGAGATGTTCGACGCCTTCGGGCTGAGTGCCAAGCTCGTCCGCGAGGCATATTGGGTGAACGAGACGGTGTTCTGGCGGCCGTCGCCCGAGGACCGGATGCGGATCGTGCGGACCGGGCGGGTGCAGGACAGCGCCGACGATTTGTCGGAGTTTCCGCATGTGATCGTCAACCAGGCGCGGCTGCTCGGCTATCTGGAAGAGCACATGCACAAGTCGCCGTCACGGATCGTGCCGGATTACGGGCAGGAGTTCGTGACGCTGACGGTCGAGGCGGCGGGCGAGTATCCGGTGGTCGCGACGTTGAAGGATGTGCGGACCGGGGCGGAGAAGACGGTCCGCGCGAAATATGCCGTGGGCTGCGACGGCGCGCGCAGCCGTGTGCGGGACGCGATCGGCGCGGTGCCGCGCGGCGACTTCGCCAACCATGCCTGGGGCGTGGTCGACATGCTGGCGGTGACTGATTTTCCGGACATCCGGCTGAAGGCGGCGATCCAGTCGGCCGACGAGGGGAACATCCTGCTGATCCCGCGCGAAGGCGGCTACCTGGTGCGGCTGTACGTGGACCTCGGCGAGATCGATCCGGCGAACCGCGAGGCGTTGCGGCACGTCACGCAGGAGCATGTCATCGCCACCGCGCAACGGGTGCTGCGGCCCTATGTGCTCGATGTGCAGGACGTGGCGTGGTTCGCCGTCTATCAAGTCGGGCAGCGCGTCACCGACCGTTTCGATGACGTGCCGGAGGGCGCGGCGGGGACCCGGCTGCCGCGCGTGTTCATCGCCGGCGACGCGTGCCACACGCACAGCGCCAAGGCCGGCCAGGGCATGAACGTTTCGATGCAGGACAGCTTCAATCTCGGCTGGAAGCTGGCGGCCGTGCTGGAAGGGCGGGCGCGGGCGGACCTGCTGCGCACCTACTCGGTCGAGCGGCATGCGATCGCGCAAAGGCTGATCGATTTCGACCGGGAATGGTCGGCGATCATGGCGTCGCCGCCGAAGGACCCGGAGCATCCGGAACATGGCGGCGTCGATCCGGCGGAACTGCAGGCCTATTTCGTGATGTCGGGGCGCTACACGGCCGGGGTCGCCACGCATTATCCGCCGAAGACGTACCTGACCGCCGAGGCGACGCACCAGGCGCTGGCGGCGGGCTTCACGATCGGCATGCGCTTTCATTCGGCACCCGTGGTGCGGCTGGCCGACGCGAAGCCGATGCAGCTTGGCCACGTTGCGCGCGCGGATGGCGCGTGGCGCATCTATGCCTTTGCCGACGCGGGCGGCGACGGGCTGCGGGCGCTGATGGACCACCTTGGGCAGGCCGCCGTATCACCGGTCCGGCGGTTCACGCCCCGGGGGGCCGATATCGACAGCGTCATCGATGTGCGCGGGATCTTTCAGCAGGGGCATCGCGACCTACGGGTCGAGGACCTGCCGCCGCTGCTGCTGCCGCGCAAGGGGCGGTTCGGGCTGGTGGATTACGAGAAGGCGTTTACGCCGAACCTGAAGGATGGGCCTGATATCTTCGATCTGCGCGGCATCGATCGGGCGCGGGGGGCGATGGTCGTCGTGCGTCCGGACCAGCATGTCGCGCATGTGTTGCCGCTAGATGATTATGCGGGGCTCGGGGCGTTCTTCGGAGAGTTCATGCTGGACCAAGGCTGAGCGTGCGCCTGCTACACGGGCCGCTTGCTCGCCGTGCTCTCGACATTCGGCAGGAACAGAGCGAACAGCCCGATCACCGGCAGGAACGAGCAGAGCTGGTAGACGAAATCGATGCCTGAGCGATCGGCGAGACTGCCGAGGGCCGCGGCCCCGATGCCGCCCACACCGAAGATCAGGCCGAAGAACAGGCCGGACACCATGCCGGTGCGTTCCGGGATCAACTCCTGCGCGTACACCACGATCGCCGGAAAGGCCGAGGAGATGATGACGCCGATGACGACGCTGAGCGCGATGGTGGCTTCGAGGCTGGCGTAGGGCAGCGCCAGCGTGAAGGGCAGCACGCCGAGGATCGAGGCCCAGATCACCTTCTTGCGGCCGATGCGGTCGCCGACCGGGCCGCCGATGATCGTGCCGGTAGCGACGGCGCCGAAGAACGCGAACTGGCACACCTGTGCGGACTGGATCGACAGGCCGAAGCGATGCATCAGGTAGAACGCGTAGTAGCTGGTGATGCTTGCCAGGTAGATGTACTTCGAGAAAAGCAGCGCCACCAGAACCGCCATTGCGAGCCGCAGCTGGGCCGGCGAAACGGTCGGATGCCGGGTGGCGACGCGCTTTGCCGGTCGGCGCGCGTGACCGTTGCTGCTGTACCAGTGACCCAGCCAGGCCATGATCACCATGCCCGCGAGCGCGGCGAGCGCGAACCACGCCAAGCCGTGCTGGCCGCGCGGGAGGACGATGTAGGCGCCGAGCAGCGGCCCGAGCGCCGAGCCGAAATTGCCGCCGACCTGGAACAGCGACTGCGCAAGCCCGTGCGCGCCGCCTGAGGACAGCCGGGCGATGCGCGATGATTCCGGATGGAAGATCGACGATCCGAGCCCCAGCAGCGTGGCGCCGACGAGCAGCCCTTCGTAGCTGCGGCGCGTAGGCCAGCGTGAGCAGGCCCATCATCGACGACAGCATGGCGAAGGGCAGCAGGTAGGGCTGCGGCCGCCGGTCCGTGTAGAGGCCGATCAGCGGTTGGAAGATCGAGGCGGTGATCTGGTAGACCAGCGTCAACATGCCGATCTGGGCGAAGCTCAGGCTGAAGTCGCGGCGCAGGATCGGATACACGGCGGGAAGCAGCGCCTGCATCATGTCGTTCAGCAGATGGCAGAAGCTCGCGGCGCCGAGCACCGCCAGGGCCGTTGCGGCGGGTGCAGCCCGGCTTTGGATGGCACTCACGGTCCGTTCCTTCCTACTTTTCGTCGCCCTGCTTGCAGGCATCGAAATGTCAGGATAGAGGCTCCGGATCGGCCCGCCACCGCCGATGGGCCAAAGATCTACGAGAGTGGGCCATGGTCAGACGAATTCACATCGATGCCGTCGACGATGCGCCGCGATCCATCGTCGCCGTGGGCAACGACTATCCCGATGGCCACGTCATCGCGCCGCATAGCCATCGCCGCGGCCAGCTGATCTCTAGCGTGACCGGCATGCTCGTGCTCACCACGCCGCAGGGAACCTGGGTCATGCCGCCGCAGCGGGGCATGTGGATTCCGCCGGGCACGCTCCATGACGTCCGCGTCATCGGGGCCGCCAGCATGCAGAGCCTCTATCTGGAACCGGGCTCGACCGCAGGGCTGTCGGATTGCTGCCAGGTCGTCGGCATTTCCGGCTTCATGCGAGCCTTGATCTCCGAGGCGCTCGAACTCCCGCTCCTGTATGACCTCGCGGGCCGGGCGGGCGCATTGATGACGCTGATCCAGCATGAATTGCGGCAGATGCCGGTCCTGCCGCTATCCCTGCCGCTCCCTCGCCGGGCGGACCTGGCCCAGCATTGCCGGGCGTTCCTCAAGGCGCCGGCGGCGCACGACGTGATCGAAGGATGGTGTGTGGCGCTGGGCATGAGCCGGCGCAACTTCACGCGCGTTTTCAGGCAGGAAACGGGCCTCAGCTTCGCCGCGTGGCGCCAGCAGGCGTGCCTGGTCGCGGCACTGCCGCGCCTCGCCACGGGCGAGGCCGTCACCAGCGTCGCGATGGCACTGGGCTATGACAATCCCAACGCCTTCACCTCGATGTTCAAGCGCCTGCTCGGGGTTCCGCCCCGGAGCTACCTGACAGGCGAGAAATACTAGCGCAGCATCCTCGTCGGGATCGCTTCGCGACCCTGAGCGCGTGATGAAGCTGCTATACCTCATGCAAGAGCGAGCACGCGCCAGCCGAGCGTGCTCCGGAAGCGATATCGCCCAGTCCGCAAGCGTCTTTGCAACGTCAAAGGGGGTCTTCGGTGCGTATTGCCCTGCTCGTTCCGCCTGACGCCCACGGCCTTGAGATTGCGGGGATCGGCGAGGTGTTCGACGAGGCCAACCGGCAGGTCCATGGCTCCCCTGCCTATGAGCTGGTGCGCGTCGCCGCCGATGCCACGCCGATCCGCTGCTCCTGCGGGCTCACCATCCTGCCGGACTGCGCTCTCGACGGTGCCGGTGCAGCCCCGGACACGTTGATCGTCGGCGCCAGCTACGGCATCCCTGGTCGTCTTCCGCCGGCCATGCGGTCGTGGATACAGGCGACGGCGGCCCAGGCCCGGCGGTTCGGTTCGGTCTGCACGGGCGCCTTCGCGCTTGGGGAAGCCGGGCTGCTCGCCGGCCGGCGTGTCACCACGCATTGGGAATACGCCGCGGAGTTGGGCCGGCGGTTTCCGGAGGCGCGGGTGGAACCCGACCGGATCTTCATTCGCGACGGCGCGATGTTCACGTCGGCCGGGGTTACCGCGGCGCTCGACCTCACCCTCGATCTGGTCGAGGAGGACCTGGGCCGGCAGGTCGCGCTGGCGGTTGCTCGGCGCCTGGTCATCTTCGTGATGCGGCCGGGCGGCCAGACCCAGTACAGCGTGCAGCTTGCGGCGCAGGCGGCACAAAGCGAACCGGTGCGGCGCGTGCAGGACCTGGTGCGAAGCCAACCCGCGGCCGATTTCTCGATGACGACGCTTGCGCAACAAATGGGCACGAGCGAGCGGAACCTGGCGCGTCGGTTCCGGCAGGAGACCGGGATGTCCGTGGGCGAATACGTGGAGGCCACGCGCCTCGATCTCGCGCGCCATCTGCTCGAAGGCGCGGACCTGTCGATCAAGCGAGTGGCGATCGCAAGTGGCTTCCCGAGCCCTGAAGCATTGCGCCGCGCCTTCACGCACCGCGTCGGGGTGACGCCGACGGAGTATCGCGCGCGTTTCCGATCGTCGCGTTCATCCTAGGTCACGATCCTGTCCGCACGTGGTGCGCCGGGTTGAGCGAGGGTGCCGAGCGGTCTTGCGCGGGCGCCGCGGAGATTCGTTGCGGTAATTGTACGTGATACTTAATTGAATTTGCCTACCGGTTCCCCCGCCGACCGGCGACCGTCTGTAAAGACGCCATGTTTGGCCGGATCTGCGTGCGAAGGACGGTTGATCGCACGCGCTGGGGAGAGCCTTTATACCGCGATGCAGCGTCTTCCGAGGATCGCCATGCCGCCGGGGCCTCTCCCGCCTACGCCCATTCTGCCTGCTCCCATCTCGCCCAGAATCGTGGATTGCGGGTCCGATTGGCGTGTCGATCACGCTCGCGGCCCAGCCACGTTCTATATCAAGCGGGTCTATCCGAACCGCTCCGACGTCCAGGCGATTCTGGACGCCGCGGCTACCTGTCCGAATGTCGTCATCTGGCCAAGCCCGGGGCAAGACGTGTCCAGCCGCCTGTAACGGAGTTGAAACGATGCGCCGTGCCCGCTTCCCAAGGCAAAGCGGACACGGTCGTGTCCTCATCGAGCCCTTCGCTTCGCCAGCTTCCCGAAAATCCGTGCCGCCCGCCTGCCTGGGTCGCGTGTTTTCACACGCCATCCAGCAGTAGGAGCATGCGGTTGTTTCGTAAGAAAACCATTCCCGCCAAGCCCAAGCCGGCCGCGCAGCGGGCGGCCGGGCTCTCGCCGGAAGTCATGGCGAATATCCTGGACCTGGTGCCCATCGGCATCCTCGTGGCCGAACTGCGGGAAGGGCAACCGCTGGTCTATGTCAATGCAGCCTTCGAGCGGATCACCGGCTACCCGACCGCGGAGGCGCTCGGCAAGAACTGCCGGTATCTGCAAGGCAACGATCGGCTGCAGCCGGAAATCACCGTCGTTCGCGAGGCGATCGACCGCGGGATTGAAGCAACGGTGCTGCTACGGAACTATCGCAGGGACGGGCGCCTGTTCTGGAACAAGCTGCACATCTCGCCCGCGCGAGAGTCGGGGCGCACGACGAGCCACTATATCGGCCTCATGGAGGACGTGACGGACCCGAAGGAGGCGGTGGAACAGCTGGAGCTGACGCGGCAGACCGATCGCCTGACGGGTGCACTGAACCGCTACGGATTCCTCGACCAGGTGATGCATCTCGCGAGCGACCGGTCTGCGATGCTGCTCGTCATCAAGGTGGATATCGCCCACTTCCACGATATCAACGCAGGCTTCGGGTACGATGTCGGCGACACGCTGCTGCGGCAGATAAAGGAGCGGCTGCAAGGCCTTTCCACTGAGGCCGTCGGCCGGCTGGACGCCGACGAATTCGCGGTTGCGTACCGGCTGGCCTCTCGCGACACCGCCGAAGCGGCGCTGGAAAATGTCTCGGCCGTGCTGGCACCGCGGTACGTTTTGCCCGGCGCCGTCGTCAGCCTCCGTTTTGCGATGGGCTATACGATCGGCGAGCCGGGGTCGGAGGCGCTGACACTCATCCGGCGGGCCGGCGCCGCGCTCAAGGAATCGCGATCCACCAAACTTCGTGAACCGCGCCAGTTCGACGATGGAGCAGACGTACGTTCCCGCAACCGGATCCGCATGACAACGGAACTGAAACAGGCGCTGGAGCAGAACGAGTTCATTTTCGCATATCAGCCGAAGATCGAGTTGCAGAGCCGCACCCTGGTCGGTGGCGAGGCATTGCTGCGCTGGAAGCACGGCCTGTTCGGCGAGCAGGCGCCCGACACCTTCATCGCTGTCGCCGAAGACACCGGGCTGATCCTGGATATCGGCGCCCGCGGTTTTCGCACGGTTGCGAACTACGCGGCCGAGATAAATCGCGGACGCAAGCGGCCGTTGAATTTCGCGATCAATGTTTCGACGGTGGAATTCGTGCACCGCGACATGGTGCAGTTTGCCAGGAAGGTGTTGGAAGAAGGCGGCGTCGACCCGGCCTGGATAACGTTCGAACTGACCGAATCCCTGCTGGCCGAGTCATCGCAGAAGATACTGGGCATCTTCCAGGACATCCGCGCGCTGGGGATCGGTATCGCAATCGATGATTTCGGCACCGGCTACTCCAGCCTGCGCTATCTGGACGCATTCCCGATAACCGAGGTCAAGGTCGATCGCTCCTTCGTGCAAGGCATTTCGCAAAGCGGTGCCAAGCGTCTGATTGTCGAATCGGTCATCAAGCTGGGGCGGGAGTTGGGCATCACGGTGGTCGCGGAGGGGATCGAGACGGAGGCGGAGTGTTCGATCCTGCAGCAGATGGGCTGCTCCCAGGGCCAGGGCTTCCTGTTCAGCCGTCCGGTTTCGGCAGAGGAGTTCAAGCTTCTGGCCGGTGACGGGACGTTGGCTGGTTCAGGGCCTTAGCTTCCGCTCGGCGGGAGGCAGAGAATTGGTTGGTGGCGCTTTGCTTGCCTCGCCCGCGTTGTGGAAGCCGGGAGACCGGAGGGTTTCAGTGAGGATTGGGGGAGCGGGTTCGCCGCCACTGCGCCACGACCTGCTCGACATCCAGCGTGCCAAGGCGCGTCGGCGGCCCTTCCCCTACGGTCGCGTTGACTTTGGTAATCTCGACGTTGAGCGCGGCGACCCGAAGACGGACGGTCGCTTCGTCATTGAGCTTCTCGATCGCGGCAAGCTCCGTCCCCACCTTGCGGAGCAGCTCGAGCGATGGCGGGAGCATGGAGATCTGCTCGCGCTGGACCAGCTGCTTCACCCACCAGTCAGGATCGTATTCCTGCCCACGCCTCGGGATGGGCTTACCGGCCCCCGGCAGGTTGTCGAAGGATCCTTGTTCCGCGGCGACACGGATCTGCGCTTCGGTCCATGACTCCCAGCTCGTCCCCGGAGGTTTGCGTTCCGTCATCGGGCTCACGGTCTCCTTCTCGAAATGATAGGATCGTGGGCGCTATACCTCATGCGACATTGAAATCGCTTCACGGCCGACCGACTGCCGACATCAAGCTGAACACGACCCGATGTCACTACTGCGCCATTAAAAGCCGTTAGCTTCGAAATGTCACCGCGGGAAGCAGCAGCTGGTTCTTTGGGTGTGCTGTCGGCCAGGGCTGCATGAAGCCGAACAAGCACGGATTTATTGCGGATTCAGCTTGACTTTTGACTAGGTTTGTGTTCCTATATCGGATGGATCGCACCGGCCTACTTCCCCTCTCCGCCGCGGCGATCCCGCCGGGTTTGCAAGCGCCGCTTCGTTGCCCGGTCGACGCGGCGGCGCGCACGGCGCGGCAGCTTGGGATGCTGGCCGAACTGGCCGAGATCGGAATGGACCTGGCTCGCGCGCTGCATCGGCAGGTGATTGCCGCTGAACCCGACAGCGTCCAGCCCGACGCTTCGGGGGCGATGCGCGTGGGGGATGCGGGGCTGGTGTTTGCGCGGATCGCGCGGGCGGTGCGGCAGACGGCGGCGCTGGAGGCGCGGCTGGATGCGGAGGCCGATGGGTTGTCGCGGCGGCGCCAGGCCGAGGATTCGGCGCGGCGGGAGAATGAGGCTGCGCGGGCCGCGGCGGCCGGGCGGGATCGCGCGGAGCGGCGGCGGGGCGAGGTGCGCCGGGTCGTCGAGCGGCTGATCGAGGCCGAGCGGGGCCTGCGCGATGCGGACAACATGTTATGCGACCTGGAAGAACGGCTGGACGATCATGACGATGCCGAGTTCGGCGATGCGCCGATCGGCGAGATGGTGGCGCGCATCTGCGCCGGGCTGCGGCTGTCGCCGGATTGGAGCCGCTGGGCCGCAGCGCCTTGGGCGGCGGATGCGGCTTCGGTCGTTGCGGCGGAGGGTGTCGCGGTTGGCGGGGTGGGTGGGTCCGCGCGATTCGCCGTTGGGGCGGGATGCGCCAAGGGAGCGGGATCCGCCGACAGGGCGGGGTCCGCCCTGGGGTGGGTTTTCCTTGGCGCGCTAGGCTAGGAAGGAAGGCGCGAGACCGCTCTCGGTGCGCAAGGGCGCACCTGCCGCTTGAGTCGCCGCGCCGAGGGGCGCGTCAGCCAGGTTTGCGATCAGGATTGGCTTCGAGCGACAGCGGCACCCAGTGCAGGCCGTCGCCGGTCTGGACCAGCATCAGCACGGATTTGCGCTTGTCCTTGCGCACGCGGTCGACGCGGTCGTGCACGTCGGACGGGGGCTGTCACCTCCTCCTGCTGCACTTCGACGATGACGTCGCCGGGCTTCAGGCCGCGGTCGGCGGCGGGGCGTGCCGGGGACGACGTCGGTGATCACGCACGCCCTTCTGGTCCTGGCCGAGCTGGAACTTGTCGCGGCTCTCGGGGGTGATCGGCGACAGCTTGAGGCCGAGGCCGGAGAGCTCCAGCGGCTGTGGTGCGGCGCCGGCTTGTCGGGGGCGGCGGAGGCGACCTGCTGGTCGTCCGGCAGTTCGCCGACGGTGGCCTGCAGGGTCACCTCCTTGCCGTCGCGCCAGATCACCACCGGCACGGCCTTGCCGATGTCGGTCTCGGCGACGATGCGCGGCAGGTTGCGCATCTCCTTCACGTCCTGGTCGTTGAATCTTCAGGATGATGTCGCCGTTGCGGATCTTGGCCTTGTCGGCCGGGCCGTCCTCGTTCACGCCGGCGACCATGGCGCCGCGAGGCGTCCTGCAGGCCGAGGCTCTCGGCGATGTCCGGCGTGACCTGCTGGATGCGCACGCCGAGCCAGCCGCGGCGGGCGTGGCCGAAGTCGCGCAGCTGGGCGACCACCGTCTTGGCCAGGTTGGACGGGATGGAGAAGCCGATGCCGATCGAGCCGCCGGACGGCGAGTAGATCGCGGTGTTGATGCCGATCACCTTGCCGTCCATGTTGAACAGCGGGCCGCCGGAGTTGCCGCGGTTGATGGCGGCGTCGGTCTGGATGAAGTCGTCGTACGGGCCCTGGCTGGATGTCGCGGCCGCGGGCGCTGACGATGCCGGCGGTGACCGAGCCGCCGAGGCCGAACGGGTTGCCGATCGCCAGCACCCAGTCGCCGACGCGGGACGCGTCGCTGTCGCCGAACTGCGACCGCCGGGCAGCGGCTTGTCGGGGTGCACCTTCAGCACGGCGAGGTCGGTGCGCTCGTCGCGGCCGACCAGCGTGGCCTTCAGCGTGGTGTTGTCCTGCAGGGTGACGGTGATCTCGTCGGCGCCGTCGATCACGTGGTTGTTGGTCACGATGATGCCGGACGGGTCGATGATGAAGCCGGAGCCGAGGCTCTGCATGCGCCGGCGCTGGGCCGGCGGCCGGGCTGGGCGCCGTTGCGGTCGCCGCCGCGGCCGCTGGCGGTTGCGGTCCATGAAGTCGTGGAAGAACTGCTCGAACGGCGAGCCGGGCGGGAACGCCGGCACCTCCGGGCCGCGGCCGGTCGCCGCTTGCGCCGCGACCGGTCTGGCTGGAGGAGATGTTGACCACGCCGGGCAGCAGCTTGGCGGCCAGGTCGGCGAAGCTGTCCGGCGCCGGGCGGGCCAGCGCCGCGGCATGCGGCGCCGGCAGCGAGCGGGATCGCCAGCACGGCGGAGACGGCCAAGGCGGTGGCGCGGACTGCAGGCGGATTAGCGCGATGGCAACGTGAAAGCCGCATCGACTGGGCGATCACGGGGCACTCGTGTGCGATCGCCGGCCAGCGGCTCAGCGGCAGTGGTATGGCACGTCCAGCGATACGCCGCGGCGTCCAGGCGGCGCACTGCGGCCGGTTGGCGCGATAGCCGACGGTTGCCGGGGTCGGCGCTCGCGCAGCAGCTTCAGGAAATCGCTGCCCGGGGTCAGCACCAGGCGGGAGTTGCCGGCGGCGAACGCGTCGCGATAGGCCTGCAGCGTGCGCCAGATCTCGAAGAATTGCGGGTCGCGCTGGAAGGCGTCGGCGTAGATCGCGATCGCCGTGCGCCTCGCCCTCGCCGCGCAGCTTGTCGGCGGTGGCGCGGGCCTCGGCCAGCAGCACGGTGCGGTCGCGCTCGGCATCGGCGCGGATGCGGGCGGCGGCCTCGGCGCCCTCGGCGCGGGCCTGGCTGGCGACGCGCTCGCGCTCGGACTGCATGCGGGTCAGGATCGCCTGGGTGTTCTCCTCCGGCAGGTCGGCGCGGCGGATGCGGACGTCCTCGATCGCCGACGCCGAAGCCGCTTCATCTCGTCGTTCACCTGGTCGCTGGATCAGCCCCATGATGCGGCCGCGGTCGGACGGACAGCACGTTCAGCAGCTGTCTCGTTGCCGAGCACCCGGCGCAGCGACGGAGGACACCACCGAGTTCAGCCGCGCGCGGATGCCGTCCTCGGTCGGGCCGACCGCCTGGTAGTAGCGCAGCGGGTCGGTGATGCGGAAGCGGGTGAAGCTGTCGACGATCAGCCGGCGCTGGTCGCCGAGGATGACCTCCTCGGGCGGCACCTCGTAGTCGAGCAGGCGGCGGTCGAAGCTGATCACGGTCTGCACCAACGGGATCTTGGCGTGCAGGCCGGGTTCGGTGATGACGCCGGATCGGCTGGCCGAACTGGGTGATCAGCACCTGCTCGGTCTGCTCGCACGGTGAACAGCGACGAGCCGACCAGCACGACGAGCACGAAGACGACGGCCAGGGCCGCGATCGCAGCGGCTCATCGCTGGCGCCCGCGGCTGCGATGGCGCGGCGTTGCCGGCGCGGCGGGATTGCCGGGCGCCGGCGCGGCAGGCGCGGCGGGCGGCGGTGCGGCCGAGGTCGTTCAGCGGCAGGAACGGCACCACGCCCTGCAGCTGGTCGTCCACCACCATCGACGGCGTGTGCGTCAGGATGTCCTGCATCGTCTCGATGTAGAGGCGCTGCAGGGTCACGTCCTTGGCGGCCTGGTAGGCGGTGAGACACCGACAGGAAGCGCTGGGCCTGGCCGGTCGCCTCGGCGATCGAGGCCTGCCTGGCGCCCTCGGCCTCGGCGATGATGCGGGCGGCGTCGCCGCGGGCGCGGGGGACGATGTCGTTGCGGTAGGCTCTCGGCCTCGTTGCGCATCGCGCTCGGCGTCGGTGTTGGCGCGCTGCACGTCGCGGAAGCTTTCGATCACGGCGGCCGGCGGGTCGACCTTCTGCAGCTGCACCTGGGTGATCTCCACGCCGGTGCCGTACTGGTCGAGGATCGCCTGCATGCCCTTGCAGCACGTCGGCCTCGATGCGGGCGCGGGCCTCGGTCAGCGCCGGCTGGATCGGGGTGCGGCCGATCACCTCGCGCATCACGCTCTCGGCGGCGGACTTGCACCGTGTCGGCGGGGTTGCGGGTGTTGAACAGGTAGGCGCTGGCGTCGCGGATGCGCCAGAACACGGCGAAGTTGATGTCGATGATGTTCTCGTCGCCGGTCAGCATCAGGCTTTCCTCGGCGACGTCGCGGCCGGCGGCCGTCGCGGCCGGACTGGATGCGCAGGTCGGGGTCGGCGGAGCGGTAGCCGACCTCGACGCGGTTGATGCGGGTGACCGGCGGGGCGCAGCACCGTCTCGACCGGCCAGGGCATGTGGTAGTTCAGGCCCGGCAGGGTGGTGCGGTCGAAGGCGCCGAAGCGCAGCACCACGCCCTGCTCGTCCGGCTGCACGCGGTAGAAGCCGCTGGCCAGCCAGACCGGCGACGGCCAGCGATGCCGAGCAGGGCCGCGCCGCGGCCGCCGCCGCAGCCTGCCGCCGCCGCCGCCGCCGGTGCCGCGGGCGGCCGCCGCCGCTGCCGCCGGGCAGCAGGCCGCGGATGAAGTCCTGCGGCGCGGGCGATCAGCTCATCGAGGTCGGGCGGCTGGCCGGAGCCGCCGGGGCCGCGGCCGCCGTTGCCCCATGGGCCCTGCGGGCGTTCGGGCCGCGGTTGCCCCGGGTCGGGCCGCGCTGGTCGTTGCCGGCTGGCCGTTCCGGGGTCCGCCGGGGGTGCCCCAGGGGCTCGGCCCGCCATCGCCGCCGGACGGCGTGTCCACCCGAGCCACCGGGATCGCCGGGGCCGCCATTGTTCCAAGGCATCGGGTGGGCTGCTCCTGTGTGGACGGCGTCGTCCATGGGGTATTCGTCGGGCGACCATATGCCACGGCCGCGTTGCACCGATACGGCATCGGCGGCGGCGGATCCAATCGGCGCCACGTTGGCACGGCCGCTGGAGGGTTCGCATATTGCCGGACGTCAGAAGGTTTTCAAGCGCATGACCGAGCCCACCCCCGACAGCCTGCGCGCCAGCGCTGCGCGACATCGCCGATCCGGCCAGCGGCCGCGACATCGTCGCCGCCGGGCTGGTGGAGGGCGTGCAGGTGCAGCGGCGGCCTGGTGCATGTCAGCCTGCTGACCGACCGCGCCCACGCCGCCGGCGATGGAGCCGGTGCGCGCGCCAGGTGGAGCAGCTGCTGGCGCGGCAGCCGGGCGTGCAGCAACGTCGCCGCAGTGCTGACCGGCGCACAGCCAGCCGGCGGCGCCGACGCCCGCCGCGGCGCACGGTCACGGGCACGCGCATGGCGCCGCCAAGCCGGTGCTGCTGGAGCGAGGTGCGGCGCGATCGTCGCGGTCGCCTCCGGCAAGGGCGGCGTCGGCAAGTCCACCACGGCGGTCAACCTGGCGGTGGCGCTGGCGCGGCAGGGGCTGCGGGTCGGGCTGCTGGACGCCGACATCTACGGCCCCAGCCTGCCGCGGATGCTCGGCCTGTCGCGCAAGCCGGAGGTGCGCGGCGACCGGATGATCCCGCTGCGGCCTGGGGCCTGAAGGCGATGTCGATCGGCTTCCTGGTCGAGGAGGAGACGGCGATGATCTGGCGCGGCCCGATGGTGATGGGCGCGCTGGAGCAGATGATGGGGCAGGTCGAGTGGGGCGCGCTCGACATCATGATCGTCGACATGCCGCCCGGCACCGGCGACGCGCAGCTGACCATGGCGCAGCGGGTGGCGCTGGCCGGGGCGGTGATCGTCTCGACGCCGCAGGACATCGCGCTGCTCGACGCGCGGCGCGGCGTGCGGATGTTCGAGCAAGACCCGCGTGCCGGTGCTGGGGATGATCGAGAACATGAGCTTCTTCTGCTGCCCGCCCTGCGGCACGCCGGTCCGAGATCTTCGGCCATGGCGGCGCGCGGCGCGGAGGCGGAGCGGCTCGGCGTGCGGTTCCTCGGCGAGGTGCCGCTGCTGCTGGACATCCGCACCGCGTCCGACGCCGGCACGCCGATCGTGGCCGCGGCGCCGGACAGCGACGCGGCGCGGGCCTATTGCGGACGATCGCGGCCCGGCTGTGGGCGCAAGGTGAGCGCCGAGCGCGCAGGCCAGCGGCGCCGCGCTCGTCACGGTGAGCTGAAGGCGTCGGTCTCGGCGGCCAGCGGCAGGCTGCCCTGGGTGCCGCGCCGGGTGCAGCACAGCGCGGCCGCGACGTTGGCGCGGCGCAGCGCGCGGCCAGGGGCAGGCCGCGATCGAGCCCGGCGGCCAGCACGCCGGTGAAGCAATCGCCGGCGCCGGTGGTGTCCAGCGCCTGCGATCGGGTGTGCCGGCAGGTGCAGCACGCCCGCGTCGGTCGCCGCCTCGCAGCCCGTCTCGCCGAGCGTCAGCACCACGGTGACGCCCAGGATGCCGTGCAGGCCGGCGGCGCGTCGGCGGGCAGCCGAGATGCGCGCCGAGCCAGGCGGCCTCGTGCTCGTTGACCACCAGCACGTCGAGCGCGCGCAGCGCCGTCCAGGGTCGAGCGGCGCCGGCCGGCGCCAGGTTCAGCACGATCCGGCGCCTGCCGTCGGGCGCGGCGGATCAGCGCGCCGATCTCGTGCGGGTTCACCTCCATCTGCAGCAGCAGGGTTGTGCCGGGGCCGAGCAGCGCGTCCTCCACCTGGTCCGGCGCGCGCAGCGAGGTTGGCGCCGCTGGCCGACGCGATCAGGTTGCGGCCCGTCGGCGTCGACGCAGATCGCGGCGCAGCCGGTGGCGCTGGTCGGCGCGGATCACGCGGCGCGATGTCGACCCCGGCCGCGCGCAGCAGGGCCAGCGCGTCCTCGGCCAGCGCGTCGCGCCCGACCGCGCCGGCGAAGATCACCGTCGCGCCGTCGCGCGCCGCCGCCACCGCCTGGTTGCCGCCCTTGCCGCCCGGCTCGATCCGCATGTCGGGGCCGAGCACGGTCTCGCCGGCGACCGGCAGGTGCGGCAGCGGGAAGATCAGGTCGAGGTTGATCGAGCCGAAGCAGACGATCACGCCCGCCTCACGCCGCGCGGCCCAACGACGCCATCATCTCGGCCCACTCGCGCTTCGACAGCCCGCTGCCGTTCTGCTCCACCGCCTCGCCCGCGAGCATCCGTTGCAACACCGCCAGCATCGCCGCGGAGAACGTCACCGCGCCCAGCCGATAGTCGCGGAACGCGGCGCAGGTCGCGGGCACCCAGGCTTCGCACGGTCTGCAGCATCGCCTCGGCATAGGCGCGGATTTCGTACTGGGCGTGCGGCATCGGCGCGCAGCGACAGGAAGTTCAGCAGGTTGTGCAGGTCGGTCTTCCAGTACCACTGGGTGTAGGTGTTCAGCGTCAGGTTCATCCGCGCCAGTTCGCGCGCCAGGCCCTGGCGGCCAGGATCGACCGGCTGCGCCGGCCTCGTCCTCGTTCAGCATCTGCGACGTAGTGGTCGTAGGTGCGGGTGGCGTCGGCGCGCAGCAGGTCCAGCACCTCCGCCGCCTCGGCGCCGTCCAGCACCTCGCCGCGGCCCTGCCGGTTGCCGGCGGACTGGGCGGCGAGATGCTCCGGCGCCGGGATGTAGAACTCGCGGTCCAGGATCGAATAGCGCGCCGAATACTCGTTCACGTTGGCGGTGCGGTGGCGGATCCACTGGCGGGCGACGAAGATCGGCAGCTTCACGTGGTATTTGATCTCGCACATCTCGAACGGCGTGGTGTGCCGGTGGCGCATCAGATAGCGGATCAGCCCGGCATCCTCGGAGACCCGCCGGGTGCCGCGGCCATAGGAGACCCGGGCCGCCTGCACCACGGCGGCGTCGTCGCCCATGTAGTCGATCACCCGGACGAAGCCGTGGTCGAGCACCGGCAGCGCCTGGTAAAGCAGCGCCTCCAGCGCCGGCACGGTGGCCGGCGGGTCGCAGCGCGACTGCGCCGCGCTGGGCCTCGATCTCGGCAAGCTGGTCGGCAGTGAGAGCTCATGCAAAGTGACCCTTTGCAACTTGGCGCGCGGAATGCCTATATTCGTTCTGCCGGCTTGCCGGCTATGGCGATAAACGGTGCGTGGAATAAGCGTTGTGGACCCGGGGGCAGTGCCCGGCGCCTCCACCATTCTCAGGGCCGGTGGTTCTGGGTGCTATGGGGGCGATACAGGCTCGACACGCGTGGTAAAGACTCACTTTTTGCTCGGCATGGTTCCGCCGTTATCGGGCCGTATCACAAGTGCCAATGACAATCATGAGGCATTCGCTGTCGCTGCGTAAGCAGTAACAAGCGCGGTTAGGGGGGCCCCGGGCAACAGAATGCCCCCCACTTAAGACGCGCCGCCAGGCGCGGCGACTTAGAGCGGCAGGTGCGCGCCTTCGCGCACCGAAAGCGGAACCCGCTTCCTTCCCACCCCTTCACACCGGCACCCCCCTCTTTCCTGCCAAGCGCAAACAAGGCAAGGAAGGCGCGAGAGCGCTCTCGGCGCGCAAGAGCGCGCCTGCCGCTTACCTTGCCGCGGGAAGACCCGCGTCTTATGAGGCGAAGATGGAAGACGACAACGAAACCGGGCAGGAGCAGCCCCCCGAAAGCCTGCTGCCCTACGACGAATGGACCGAGGACGCGCTGCGCCACGTCATGGTGCAGGCGCTGCACTATGCCGCCGAGCACGGCCTGCCCGGCGGGCACCATTTCTACCTGACCTTCCGCACCGACCACCCCGACACCGTCGTTCCGGCCCGGCTGCGGGCGCAGTACCCGCAGGAGATGACCATCGTCCTGCAGCACCAGTTCTGGGACCTGCTGGTGGACGAGAAGCCGGAATGATGAGCGTCGGCCTGTCGTTCGGCGGGGTGCCCTCCACCCTGCGGATCCCGCTCGCGGCGATCACCGCGTTTGCCGACCCGCATGTCCGCTAGGGCATGCGCTTCCGGGTCGGACCTGCCGGAGGCCGGAAATCCCCGACGAGACGCCGGCCGCCCTGCCCGCCGCCCCCGTCGAGCCGCCGACCGAGGCGACGCCGGAGGAAAAGCCGCAGGTGGTCAGCCTCGACGCCTTCCGCCGCCGCACCCCGCCCAAGACCAGTAAGGAGCCGCAGCCATGAACGCCCCGATGCCCAGGCCGCCCGGACTTCCTCTACGCGCCGATGTTCCCGCTGGGGCCGGACCCGACCCCGTGGCGCAAGCTCGACATCGCCGGCGTCTCCAGCCTCACCTGCGACGGCAGCAACATCCTGCAGATCGCGCCGGAGGCGCTGACGCGAACTGGCGTTCCAGGCGTTCCACGACGTCTCGCACCTGCTGCGGCCGGCGCATCTGGCCCAGCTCCGGGCGATCCTCGACGACCCCGAGGCCTCCGCCAATGACCGCTTCGTGGCGCTCGACCTGCTGAAGAACGCCAACATCGCCGCCGGCGGCGTGCTGCCGATGTGCCAGGACACCGGCACCGCCATCGTGTTCGGCAAGAAGGGCCAGCGCGTCTGGGTGATGGGCGACGAGGAGGAGGCGCTGGCCTACGGCGTCCACCGCACCTACACCGAGACCAATCTGCGCTATTCGCAGATGGCGCCGCTGACGATGTTCGAGGAGGTCAACACCGGCAACAACCTGCCGGTGCAGTTCGACATCTATGGCGAGCCCGGGCGAGCACCACGCCGACGAGTTCCATCTGATGTTCGTCGCCAAGGGCGGCGGCTCGGCCAACAAGACGTTCCTGTTCCAGGAAACCCGGGCGATCCTGACGCCCGAGAAGCTGGCGGCGTTCCTCGAGACGAAGATGAAGACGCTCGGCACCTCGGCCTGCCCGCCCTATCACCTGGCGATCGTCATCGGCGGCACCAGCGCCGAGACCACGCTGAAGACGGTGAAGCTCGCCTCGACCAAGTGGCTCGACACGCTGCCCACCACCGGCAGCCAGGCCGGCCACGCCTTCCGCGACCTGGAGATGGAAGCAGAAGGTGCTGGAGATCACCCGCAACATCGGCATCGGCGCGCAGTTCGGCGGCAAGTATTTCTGCCACGACGTGCGGGTGATCCGCCTGCCGCGGCACGGCGCCAGCCTGCCGGTCGGCATCGGCGTGTCCTGCAGCGCCGACCGCCAGATCAAGGCGAAGATCACGCCGGACGGCGTGTTCCTCGAGCAGCTGGAAACCGACCCGGCGAAATACCTGCCGGAGACGACCGACGAGCATCTCGGCGGCGAGGTGGTGCAATGTCGACCTCAACCGGCCGATGGCGGAGATCCGCCGCCAGCTTTCGGCCTATCCGGTGAAGACCCGGCTGGCGCTGACCGGCACCATGGTGGTGGCGCGCGACATCGCCCACGCCAAGCTGAAGGAGCGGCTCGACGCCGGGCTGGCGGCTGCCGGACTACATCAAGGACCATCCGGTGTATTACGCCGGCCCCGCCAAGACGCCGGCCGGCTATGCCACCGGCAGCTTCGGCCCGACCACGGCCGGGCGGATGGACAGCTACGTCGCCGAATTCCAGGCCGCCGGCGGCTCGCTGGTCATGCTGGCCAAGGGCAACCGCTCGCAAGGCGGTGAGGGATGCCTGCCGCGCCAATGGCGGCTTCTACCTCGGCAGCGTCGGCGGCCCGGCGGCCCGGCTGGCGCAGGACTGCATCCGCAAGGTCGAGGTGCTGGAATATCCGGAGCTCGGCATGGAAGCGGTCTGGCGGATCGAGGTCGAGAATTTCCCGGCCTTCATCGTGATCGACGACAAGGGCAACGATTTTTACGACGGGATGGAATGATGCGCTTCACCGTCGACCGCCTCGACCACCTCGTGCTGACCTGCGCGGATGTCGAGCAGTCGGCGCAGCTGGTACCAGCGCGTGCTCGGCATGGAGCGCGAGGAATTCGGCGAGGAGCGGCGCACCGCGCTGAAATTCGGCGGCCAGAAGATCAACCTTCACCAGGCTGGCCGCGAGTTCAAGCCGAACGCGACGCTCGCCAAGCCGGGCACGCAGGATCTGTGCTTCGTCACCGCCGTGGGGCCGGAAGACGTGGTGCATCATCTGCGACCAGTGCGGCGTCACAGTCGAACTGGGGCCGGTGGAAAAGACCGGCGCGCTTGGCCCGATCATGTCGGTCTATTGCCGCGACCCCGACGGCAACCTGATCGAGATTTCCTCCTACCTCACGGATTGACCATGCAGAGCGGCAGAACCTGGGGCATCGCGGCATTCCTGGCGTTCCTCGCCTGCGTGCCGCTGGCCAATTGGATGATCGGCCATGTCGGCACGATCTGCGTGCCGAACGGGCCGTGCCTGCTGCCGGTCGCACCCGGGCTGATGGCGCCGTCGGGCGTGCTCACCGTGGGGCTGGCGCTGGTGCTTCGCGATCTCGTGCAGCGGCAGCTCGGCCGCGGCTGGGGCGTGGCGGCGATCCTGGCTGGGACGCTTCTGTCGGTGCTGGTCGCCGATGGCAACCTAGTGGTGGCGTCCGGCGTCGCGTTCCTGCTCAGCGAGTTCTGCGACTTCGCGGTGTACACGCCGCTGCAGCGGCGTGGGCTGGTGTTGGCGGTCGTGGCCTCGGCGGCGGTCGGGCTGCTGGTCGAACTCGGTGGTGTTCCTGGGCCTCGCTTTCCATAGCCTGGAGTTCCTGCCTGGGCAGATCGTCGGCAAGGCCTGGGCGGTGCTGGCCAGCATCCCGCTGGTGCATGCCGCGCGGCGGCTGGCGCCCGCCCCTGCCTAGCGTGTTGCACGCCAGCGATTTTTCGTTCGATCTCCCCGCCGACCGCATCGCCCAGCACCGGCCCGGCCGCGCGATGCGGCGCGGCTGCTGCATGTGGCGCAGAATGCCCTCACCGACCTGCGCGTCCGCGACCTTCCGGGCGCTGCTTCGGCGCGGCGACCTGCTGGTCGCCAACGACACGCGGGTCATTCCGGCGCAACTCACGGCGCGCCGCGGCGACGCCCGCATCGGCATCACCCTCGACCGCCCGCTCGCCGACGGCACCTGGCACGCCCTGGCGCGCAACGCCCGCCGCCTGCGCGTCGGCGACTCGCTGTCGTCGACGGCAGCGACACGCTGGCCGCGACGGTTCGTCGCGAACGCCGACGGCAGCGTGACGCTCGCGTTCAATCTCGAAGGCGAGGAGTTCGCGCGGGCCTTGCGCGCAATGCCGGCGCGCTGGCGCTGCCGCCCTATATCGAGCGGCCCACAGGACCCGACTGCGGCTGATCGCGCCGACTACCAGACGATGTTCGCCCGCAACGACGGCGCGGTCGCGGCGCCCACTGCCGGCCTGCATTTCACGCCGGATCTGCTCGCAGCGCTGGCGCGCGCGCGGCGTGCTGCACGCGCTGCGTCACCCTGCATGTCGGCGCCGGCACGTTCCTGCCGATGCGCCATGACGATGTGGCCGAACATCGCATGCACGCCGAGCGCGGCAGCATCGATGCCGCCGACTGCCGACGCGATCAACGCCGCGCGCGCGGCGCGGCGGCCGGATCGTCGCGGTCGGCACCACCACGCTGCGCCTGCTGGAGACCGCCGCCGACGCCGATGGAACAATCGCGGCCGTTCGCCGGCGAGACCGACCTGTTCATCCTGCCCGGCCATCGCATTCCGCGGCGCCGACCTGCTGCTGACCAATTTCCATCTGCCGCGCTCGACCCTGTTCATGCTGGTCTGCGCCTTCGCCGGCACCGCCCGGATGCACGCCGCCTACGCCCATGCCATCGCCACCGGCTACCGCTTCTATTCCTACGGCGACGCCAGCCTGCTGGAACACGCCGCGTGACCTTGCGGTGGACGCCACGCGGCCGGCGATGGCGCCGCCCGCGCCGGGGTCCTGCACACCGCGCACGGCGAGGTCGAGACGCCGGTCTTCATGCCGGTCGGCACCGCCGGCACGGTCAAGGCCATGACTGCCGACGCGGTGCGCGCCACCGGCGCGCGGCATCGTCCTCGGCAACACCTATCACCTGATGCTGCGGCCCGGCGCCGAGCGGGTGGCGAGCCTCGGCGGGCTGCACCGGATGATGGACTGGCCGGGCCCGATCCTGACCGATTCCGGCGGCTTCCAGGTGATGTCGCTGGCCGGGCTGCGCAAGATCGACGCGGACGGCGTCACCTTCCAGTCGCATATCGACGGCAGCGCGCATCGGCTGACGCCGGCAACGCTCGATCGAGATCCAGCGCCTGCTCGACGCCACCATCACCATGGCGCTCGACGAATGCACGCCGTTTCCCGCGACCGAGGCGCAGGCCCGCGCCTCGATGGAGCTGTCGATGCGCTGGGCCGGCGCTGTCGCGCGACGCCTTCGTCGCCGCGCGACGGCTACGGCCTGTTCGGCATCGTCCAGGGCAGCGTCTATCCCGACCTGCGCGCCGCCTCGGCCGCGGCGCTGACCGCGATCGGCTTCGACGGCTACGCCGATCGGCGGCCTCGCGGTCGGCGAAGGCCAGGCGACGATGTTCGCAGGTGCTGGACGCCACGCGTGCCGCATCTGCCGCGCGGACCGGCCGCGCTATCTGATGGGCGTCGGCACGCCGGACGACCTGCTCGGCGCGGTGCAGCGCGGCATCGACATGTTCGACTGCGTGATGCCGACCCGCGCCGGCCGCACCGCCCGCGCCTTCACCTCGCGCGGCGTGTTCAACCTGCGCAACGCGCGCTTCGCCGACGATCCGGCGCCGCTCGACCCCGGCTGCGCCTGCCCGGCCTGCACGCGCCACAGCCGCGCCTATCTGCACCATCTGTTCCGCGCGAGGAAATGCTGGGGCCGATGCTGCTGACCTGGCACAATCTGCACTATTACCAGGACCTGATGCGCGGCATGCGCGACGCCATCGTCGCCGGCACTTTCGATGCCCATGCCGCAACAGGTTCGCGCCGGCTGGCAGCACGGAGATCAACCCCGATGACCGAACAGCTATGCCGGCCTCACCCAGCTCGGCCACCACGTGCAGCAGCCCGCGACCGCCCGACGAGGCGGTGCTGGAACGCGTGCCCAACCCGCAGCCGGGCAAGCACTATCTGGTGCGCTTCACCTGCCCGGAATTCACCTCGCTCTGCCCGATCACCGGCCAGCCGGATTTCGCCCATATCGTCATCGACTACTCCCCGGCGACTGGATCGTCGAAAGCAAGTCGCTGAAGCTGTTCCTCGCCGCGTTCCGCAACCACGGCGCCTTCCACGAGGCCTGCACCATGCAGATCGCGCAACGCCTGGTCGACGCTGCTCGACCCGGCGTGGCTGCGCATCGGCGGCTATTGGTATCCGCGCGGCGGCATCCCGATCGACGTGTTCTGGCAGACCGGCGCGCCGCCCGACGGCGCCTGGATTCCGGACCAGGGCGTCGCGCCGTATCGCGGGCGGGGATGAAGACAGGGTTCACCACGGAGGCAATGAGACGGGGAGAAACAAGCAATGAAATATCTCTTCTCCCCGTCTCACTGCCTCTGCGGTGAATTCTACTTGCTGCCATGACCCCCGCCGAGCAAATCCGCAGCAAGGCGCTGGAACTCGGCTTCGATGCGATCGGCTTCGCCCCGGCCGAACTCGGTCCGGAGGCACGAGAAAGCTTGCAGGATTTCGTTGCCGCCGGGATGCATGGCGACATGGGCTGGCTGGCCGATCGCACGGCACAGCGCAGTCATCCGCGCTCGCTCTGGCCCGAGGCACGCAGCGTGATCTGCGTGGGGATTTCCTACGCCCCCGACGATGACCCGCTGGCGACGCTGGCGCGCCCCGACCGCGGCAATATTTCGGTCTATGCCCGCAACAGAGACTATCACGATCTGGTCAAGGGCATGCTGAAGCACCTGGCGCAGTTCGTGGTGTCGCGGTTCGGCCCGCAGGTGAAGGTGTTCGTCGATACCGCGCCGGTGATGGAGAAGCCGCTGGCGCAGGCGGCCGGGTTGGGCTGGCAGGGCAAGCACACCAACCTGGTGTCTCGGCGCATGGGTTCGTGGCTGTTCCTAGGCGAGGTCTATACCAGCCTGGACCTGCCGCCGGATGCCCCCCACGCCGACCGCTGCGGCACCTGCGCGCGCTGCCTCGCCGCCTGCCCGACCGCGGCGTTTCCGGCACCCTATCGCCTCGACGCCTCCCGCTGCATCTCCTACCTCACGATCGAGCACAAGGGTCCCATCCCGGAGGAATTCCGCGCCGCCATCGGCAACCGCATCTATGGCTGCGACGATTGCCTCGCCGTATGCCCGTGGAACCGCTTCGCCGGCGGCGCGCGGCAGGCCAAGCTGCAGGCCCGCGCCGACCTCATGGCGCCGCGCCTGGACCAGTTGGCGATGCTCGACGATGCCGGGTTCCGGGCGCTGTTCCAGGGCTCGCCGATCAAGCGCATCGGCCGCAACCGCTTCGTCCGCAACGTGCTGATCGCCATCGGCAACTCGGGCGACCTTTCGCTCCGGTCAACGGCGGGGCATCTTCTGTCCGACCCCGACCCGGTGGTCGCCGAGGCCGCCGCCTGGGCAATGCAACGGCTGAATTAGAGAAGCACGATGACCCGCACCGAAACCGACTCGCTCGGCAGCATCGAGATCGACGCCAGCCGCTACTGGGGGCCGCAGACCGAGCGCGCGCGCCAGCTGTTCCGCATCGGCACGGAGCGGTTTCCGGCCGGCTTGATCCGCGCCATCGGGTTGCAGAAACAGGCCGCCGCCGAAACCAACCTCGCACTGGACGAACTGCCCCGCACCATTGCGGCGCCGATCATCACCGCCGCCCGCGAGGTCGCCGACGGCAAACTCGACGGCGAGTTCCCGCTGCCGGTCTGGCAGACCGGGTCCGGCACCCAGACCAACATGAACGCCAACGAGGTGATCGCCAACCGCGCCAACGAGATGCTCGGCCACCCGCTCGGCGCCCGCAGCCCGATCCATCCCAACGATCACGTCAACAAGGGGCAGTCCTCCAACGACAGCTTCCCCACCGTCATGCACATCGCAGCCGTCGAGGCGGTGCAGGCGATGACCATTCCCGGCCTGCGCGTGCTGCACGGGGCCCTGGTCCGCCGCGCCGAGGAATGGGCCGGCATCGTGAAGCTCGGCCGCACCCACATGATGGATGCGACGCCGATCACGCTCGGCCAGGAATGCGGCGCCTGGGCGGCGCAGGTGGAGCACGGCATCGATCGCCTCGAAGCGGTGATGCCGCGGCTGCTGTCGGTGCCGCAGGGCGGCACCGCGGTCGGCACCGGGCTCAACCGCCATCCCGAATTCGACACGGTGTTCTGCCAGCAGCTGAGCGCGCTGGTCGGCATCGAGTTCACCCCCAACCCGAACAAGTTCGAAGGCATGGGCGCGCACGACGCGTTTGTAGAGCTATCCGGCGCGCTGAACACGGTCGCGGTCTCGCTCAACAAGATCGGCAACGACGTACGCCTGCTCGGCTCCGGTCCCCGCGCCGGCATCGGGGAGCTTGTCATCCCCGAAGACGGGCTGTCCTCCTCCATCATGCCGGGCAAGACCAACCCGACGCAGAGCGAGGCGCTGACCATGGTGTGCGCCCAGGTGATGGGCAACAACGTCGCCATCACCATCGGCGCCGCGCAGAGCTTCCTGGAACTCAACGTGTTCAAGCCGTTGATCATCCATAACATCCTGCAATCCGCGCGATTGCTGGCCGATGCCGCGGAAAGCTTCGCTGCCAACATGGTCGACAAGCTGGAGCCGAATTCCGTCCGCATCGCCGAGAACCTGGCGAAATCGACCATGCTGGTGACCGCCCTCAGCCCGCATATCGGCTACGACGACGCGGTGCGGATCGCCAAGACCTCGATCGCCGAGAACCTGACCCTGCGCGAGGCGGCGGAAAAACTCGAACTGGTCAGCGGCGAGGATTTCGACCGCTGGGTGCGCCCCGACATGATGCTGCGCCCCGGCGGCACGCTGGAGTCCTGAGCCCACGGCTGACACGATGCTGGTCAAGCGCAGTTTCACCCTCGCGGGGCACCGCACCAGCGTCGCTCTCGAAATCGAGTTCTGGCACGCATTGTCGGCCATGGCCGCGTCCCGTGGGCGCAGCCTGGGCGCGATGGTCGCGGAACTCGATGCGGCGCGCGGCGCCGACACCCCGCTGGCCTCGGCGCTGAGGGTGCATGCACTGCTGCACGCAACATCTCTGAACATTCCGCCGCAGGCCTCAGGGCGTTAACCAGCAGGTAAGCCTGCTGCGTCTCAATTCCTCGCATGGCGACCCGTCGTCGCCCGAGATTGCGTCGTGCCGTGCGGGAAAACCCAATTGGAAATGGTTGAATGTCACACCTTGCCCCTGCCGTCGTGCCGAAGGTTCCCCAGCCCAGTCCGCTGATGCTGTGCGACCGGTTGATCACCCTTGCCGAAGAAGCCGATCGCGCCGGCTACGCCACCACGGCGGAGCATCTGGTGCATCTCGCCTACGAGGTTTTCGAGGAGCGTCGCGCAGCCTCCTGAGGCGGCGCTACTGCGTTGCGCGCGCCGCCCGCCAGCGGGTCAGGTCGGCCAGTTCGGGGGTACGGCGCAGGGCGTCGAAGCCGCCGTTGAGGTGCAGCCCGATCTCCGGCGGAGCGACGCCGGCCGGCGAGTCCTCGGGCGGCTTCGGGCGCAACGCCAGCCGCAGATCCGCCGATGCGCCCGGCAGGTCGATGCTGCCGGTCATGGCGATGGCACCCTCCGGTCCGACCAGGTCGGCGCGCTCCAGCCGCAACGTCCCGTGTTCCGCCTTGGCGGCAACGTCGAAACGCTCGAACGGCGTCGTCCCGCCCGCCAATGCCTTGGCGACCGAGGCGTCGGGCGCGGCACCGCCGAGTTCGACCGCGCCGAGGCTGACCCCCGACAGAACGCCGTCATGCACCGCGAGGGCGAGCGTGCCGCCGAGGGTCGCCAGCAGCGCCGCCGGTGAATAGCCCGCGGCCTGCAACGCGAGGGTCCCATCGATCGTGCCCTCGGTGAGATCGAGCGGCAGGTCCAGCAGCGGCATCACGAGATGCGCGCCCGAAATCTGCGCCGTCAGCGACACCGCCGGTGGCGCCGCCAGCAGGTCCACGCCGATCGCCGCCCGCAACGCGCCACCGCCGATGTTTGCAGTCAGGCCATCGATCCGCAGCGCGGAACCGGACAGGTTCAGCATCGCCGACATCGCCTCCAGTACCGGCGACTGGCCGGCCAGGACATGCGCTGCCTCCAGCTTCACCGAACCCTGCCAACCGGCGAGGCCGGTGAACGGAATCGGATCGGGCGACCGGAAATACGGAAGCGGCAGAGGCAGCGTCTCCGCCGTCACGCGACCGGAAACAGTAAATCCCTGGTCACCCCGCTGCACCGCAAGCGAGCCGCTGGCACGAAGCGCGCCGGCGGTGACGTCGAAATTCTCGGCGGTGAGCCGCTCCCCGGCGAGCGAGATCTGCGCTACCAGCCCGAGCGACCCGTCGCCCAGCCAGGACGGCGCCCCGACGACGCCCAGCGCCTCCATCAGGCGCGGCGCCCCGGGATGGCGCAGCGTCAGCGATCCGGTTGCGCGCCCGCCCGGCAGGTCCAGCGTCGGCTGCGCTTCTACCCTG
This sequence comes from uncultured Alphaproteobacteria bacterium, assembly GCA_963819305.1. Taxonomy (GTDB): domain Bacteria; phylum Pseudomonadota; class Alphaproteobacteria; order Acetobacterales; family Acetobacteraceae; genus CAVTKE01. The sequence continues at coordinate 461,277 of CAWFVP010000006.1, read as the reverse complement.
AGATCGCCGACATCGGCGGTCACCTTCAACGCCAACTGCTCGGCCGCGCCGGACGCCAGCAGCTGCAGGTTCGCCGGCGACCGCCACAGGCCCGGCGCGCGATTGCCGAGATAGGCCAGCGAATCCGGCAACAACGCGGCCAGCGGCGCCGCCTGCGGCGCCTGCACGTCGAGCCGGCCTTCGACGATGCGGCCCTCCACCACGCTGCCGGACGCCGCGGCATGCGCGCCGTCGACCACGAAATCCAGCCGCCGCAGCGTCAGCCGCCCGGCATCCACCGCCGCATCCAGCGACAGAGGCCCGAGCGACACGGCACCCAGCCGCGCCTGCTTCGCCTCCAGCCGCAGGTCGATGTCGACGGCGGCGATCCCCGTCGAGATCGAGGCCAGCGTCGGCAGCCGCGCCGGCATCCAGGGGCCCAAATCCAGCCGCTCCAAGGTCAGTCCGGCGCCGACCGCGGGGCGGGCGGGAGCCGCCGGCGGCGTGTTCGGCTTGGCCGCTTCCGGCGGCGCCGGCAGCCGCAGCGTCAGGCTGCCGCCGATTCCGTCGCCGTCCAGCTTGCCGGCCAGCTTGTCGACCGCGACCTGTCCCGGCTCGACGACCACATGCCCCGATATCGCGGCGCTGCGCAGCACGCCCTCGGGCAACCGATCGGAAACCGGCAGGCCGGCGCCCTTCAGCCACGCCAGCGTGGCGCGCAGGGATGCCGCCTCGACGGCCACCTCGCCTTCGAACCGCCCGGGCTTCGGCGGCGTGGATCTGGCATCGCGCGAGGTCGCCCGCCCGGCGACGCGCAGCATTGCGTCCCCCGGCAGGACGGCGCGCAGCTCGCGCACCTGCATCACCCCATCGGCCAGGTCGAACGCGCCGCGCAATCCGCGCAGGGTGCCGCCGGCCAACTGCCCGGCCTCGGCGGACAGATCGATGCCGACCGGCAGCTTCGGCATCACGTCGCCATCTGCCGCCCGCAGCAGGGCCGCCGACCAGGCGTCGAGATCGAGCCGGCTGGCGGTCAGCGCCAGGTCCAGCCGCGGCGCCGGCAACACCCGCAGCGCCACCGCCCCGCGCGCCGGCGAGCCCGCCAGTTCGACGGTGAGTTCGTCGGCCACCGCCAACCCGGCGGCGATGTTCAACCGCCCGTCGGCGCGAAACGGCACCGCCGGCGCCGGCAGCAACTGCGAAAGATCCGGCCCGCGCAACGCGATCCGCCCGACCATGGTGCCGTCCGACACGATCTGCCCCGACAGCGACGCGCCGACCCCCTGCACCTTGCCCTGCCCGTCCAGCGTGACGTCGAGCCCGGCCGACCCATCGCCGCCCGGCCGCGACAGCCGCAACGTGAACCGCCAATCGCGTCCGGATTGCTGCGCCGTGCCCGCCGCCATGTAGGTGCCGGTGCTGTCCGACGTATTGAGCGAGGCGTTGATGCCGGTGAACACCATGCCGCCGACCACCAGCCGCCCGTCCTCGATCCGCGCCGACAGCGAAGACAGCCAGGACGGCGCCCGCAGCACCAGCGCATCCGGCGAAACCGGCCAGGGCAATTCCAGGTCGACGCCGTGCAGCACCAGTTCCTGCGCGTCCACCCGGCCTGACAGCAACGCCCCGAGCGCCACTCGCAGCCGCAACTGCGCGGCGGTGATGCCCGGGCCGCCTTCGTTGCCGACCGTCACCGCACCCGCCGTCAGCATCGGCTGCGGCAGCAGCGAGAGCTGGATAGGCCCGGCAATCCGCACGCCGCGCCCCAGCGTGTCGGTGGCCAGCGCCTCGATGGTGCCGCGATACCGGTTCCAGTCCAGCATCCCCGGCAGGAACCAGGCGCCGGCCAGCACGCCCAGCAGCAGCACGCCGGCGGTCGCCCAGGCGAGGCGCGAAAGCCTCATCCGTAACCGCCGCCGCCGGGGGTGGCGATGGTGAAGCGATCGCCCGGTTCCAGTTCGGCGCGGTCGGTCCCGCTCAGCGCCTCGCGCGAGCCGTCCGCCCGGTCGACCCATTGCAGCCCGGGCGCGCCCGGCTGGCCGCCGGCCACACCGAAGGGCGCCACGTTGCGGCGCGACGCCACGATCACCGCCGTCATCTTCTCGCGAAACAGCATCCGCCGGACCGCGCCGTCGCCGCCATGATGCCGCCCGGCGCCGCCGGAGCCACGCCGGATGGAAAATTCCTCGAGGACCACCGGATAGCGCAGCTCCAGCACTTCCGGATCGGTCATGCGGGTGTTGGTCATGTGGGTCTGCACCGCATCGGCGCCGTCGAAATCCGGGCCCGCCCCGGTGCCGCCGCAGATCGTCTCGTAGTACTGCCGCGTCGCGTCGCCGAACAGGAAGTTGTTCATCGTCGCCTGGGCGCAGGCGACCGCGCCGAGCGCCCCGAACAACGCGTTGCAGGTGGCCTGCGACACCTCGGTGTTGCCGGCGACCACCGCCGCCCCCGGCTCCGGCGACAGGAAGCTGCGCGGCGGGATGCTGATCTCGATCGGTTTCAGGCAGCCGTCGTTCAGCGGGATATCGGTGCCGACCAGGCAGCGGAACACATACAGCACCGCCGCCCGCGTCACCGCCGGCGGCGCGTTGAAGTTGTCGCCGCGCTGCGCCCCGGTGCCGGTGAAATCGACCACCGCCGAGCGGCGCGCGTGATCCACCGCAATCCGCACCCGCAGCGGCGAGCCGTCGTCCATGGTGTACTCGAACGCTTCCGTTGCGAAGGCGGTCGATCACCCGGCGCACGCTCTCCTCGGCATTGTCCATGACGTGCGCCATGTAGGCCCGCACCGTCGCCCAGCCGTAACGGCCGACCACGCGGCGTCAGTTCCTGCACGCCCTTCTCGTTGGCGGCGACCTGCGCCTTGATGTCGGCGACGTTCACGTCCGGGCTGCGGGCCGGATAGCGCGCGCCCGCCAGCAGCGCGCGGAATTCGGCCTCGCGGAACTGCCCCGCTCGACCAGCAGGAAATCGTCGATCACCACGCCCTCCTCCTCCAGCGTGCGCGAGTCCGGCGGCGTCGAGCCGGGGGTGATGCCGCCGATATCGGCATGATGGCCGCGGCTGCCGACGAAGAAGCGGATGCTCTCGCCCGCCGCATCGAACACCGGCGTGATGACGGTGACGTCCGGCAGATGCGTGCCGCCGTTGTACGGGTTGTTCAGCGCCACCACGTCGCCCGGCCGCAGGCTGTCGCCGCGCTGCCGCAGCACCGTGCGCACGCTTTCGCCCATGGCGCCGAGATGCACCGGCACGTGCGGCGCGTTGGCGACCAGGCCGCCTTCGGCATCGAAGATGGCGCAGGAGAAATCCAGCCGCTCCTTGATGTTGACGCTCATCGAGGTGTTCTGCAGCACCGCGCCGGTCTGCTCGGCGACGTTCATGAACAGGTTGTTGAACAGCTCCAGCAGCACCGGATCGGCGTGCGCGGTGCCGCCGGCGATCCGCTCGTCGCGCGGCAGCACGCGCGGCGCAGCAGCATGTGGTCGCGCGACGTCACCTCGGCGGCCCAGCCCGGCTCGACCACGGTGGTGGCGTTGGCCTCGCGGATCAGCGCCGGACCGGCGATGCGGTCGCCGGCCAGCAACGCCGTGCGCTCGAACACCGGCGCGCTGTGCCCGGCGCCGCCGCTCCACATCGCCACATTGTCGATCGGCTCCGGCGCGCCTTGTTCGCGTCGTGCAATGACCGCCTCGACCACGCGCTCGCCGGCGGCGACGGCCTCGACCGCGACGGCTTCCACCACCAGCGCCCGGCCGGGCGTGGCGAAGCCGAAACGGGCGCGATGGGCGGCGGTGAAGGCGGTCTCGACCGCCTCGGCGTCGGTGAGATCGACGGTCAGCGCCGCCTCGGTGCCCTGCGTAGCGCAGATGCAGCCGGCGGGTGACGGTGCACGCGCCGGCTTCGACCCCCTGCGCTGCCAGTTCGCCGGTCGCGGCTTCCGCAAGCAGCTCCGCAAGCGCATTCAGTTGCGTCATGGCCGCCGCCGTAAGCGGCGTCTCCACCGCCTGCTCGCGCAGCACGCTCTGGTCGGCCAGGCCCATGCCATAGGCCGACAGCACGCCGGCATAGGGATGGATGAACACCGTCTCCATGCCCAGCGCATCGGCCACCAGGCAGGCATGCTGGCCGCCGGCGCCGCCGAAGCATTGCAGGGCGAACCGGGTCGGCGTCATGGCCCTTCTGCACCGAAACCTGCTTGATGGCGTTCGCCATGTTGGCAACGGCGATGCGCAGGAAGCCTTCGGCCATCGCTCTGCGGATCGTGGCGTCTGCCGGTCGCCTCGCTCGACCTCGTGCGCCAGCGCGGCGAACCTGTCGCGCACCACATCGCGCGTCCAGCGGCTGGTCGCCGTCGGGGCCGAAGATCGCCGGAAAATGCGCCGGCTGGATCTTGCCCACGCAGCACGTTGGCGTCGGTCACCGTCAGCGGCCCGCCGCGGCGATAGCAGGCCGGTCCCGGATTGGCGCCGGCGGTGTCCGGCCCGACGCGAAACCGCGCGCCGTCGAAATGCAGGATCGAGCCGCCGCCGGCCGCCACCGTGTTGATCGCCATCATCGGCGCCCGCATCCGCACGCCGGCGACCTCGGTCTCGAACGCCCGCTCGAACGCGCCGGCATACAGCGCCACGTCGGTCGAGGTGCCGCCCATGTCGAAGCCGATGATCCGGTGCAGCCCGGCCATCCCGGCGGTGCGCGCCGCGCCCGACGATGCCGCCGGCCGGGCCGGACAGGATCGCGTCCTTGCCCTGGAACGCGCGCGCCTCGGCCAGCCCGCCGCTCGACTGCATGAAGATACAGCCGCGCGCCCTGCAGCTCCGCCTGCCACCTGGTCGACATAGCGGCGCAGGATCGGCGACAGATAAGCGTCCACCACCGTGGTGTCGCCGCGCGGCACCAGGCGCAGCAGCGGGCTGACCGCATGGCTGGCGGAAACCTGGGTGAAGCCCGCCTCGCGCGCCAGTTCGGCGAGGCGCTGCTCGTGCGGCGGGATATTTCCAGGCATGCATCAGCACGATGGCCACGGCGGCGATCCCGTCTGCCCGCGCCTGGGCGAACGCGGCGCGCGGCGGCGTCCTCGTCCAGCGGCTCGATCTCGTTCGCCGTGCGACATCGACGCGGCCGCCGATCTCGACCACGCGTTCGTACAGCAGGGTCGGCAGGACGCACATGCAGGTCGAACAGCCGCGGCCGCGCCTGGTTGCCGATCCGCAGCGCATCGGCGAAGCCGCGGTTGACCACCAGCAGGGTGCGGTCGCCCTTGCGCTCCAGCAGCGCGTTGGTGGCGACCGTGGTGCCCATCTTGACGCCGTCGACCAGCGCCGGCCGGGATCGGCGCGTCCAGCGCCAGCCGAGCACGGTCTTGATGCCCGGCGATGGCGGCGTCGCGGTAGCGGCCCGGATTCTCGCTCAGCAGCTTGTGGGTGGACAGCGCGCCCCTGCGGATCGCGGGCGACGATATCGGTGAAGGTGCCGCCGCGATCGATCCAGAACTGCCAGGCGGGAAGCGTCGAGGCGGGCATTTTGTTTCCATCTGCGTTGCGGCCGGAGAATGCTGGCGCGCCCGACCCGGTGCAAGCAACGGATTGCCCGGCAACCGGTTGATGCCGAATGCCGTTTTGGCGCGCACCGCCGGATCGTGGTAGATTGCCGGCGTGATAGGATCAGGAATGCACCCGAGCGGACCCCAGTTGCGACCTACGCCCTTGTCGCGGACCGAAAGCTGATGTGGGGCAAGTTGCTCGGCGGCGCCGCCGGGTTCGCCATGGCCGGGCCGTTCGGCGCAGTGGTCGGCGCGGCGCTGGGGCATGCGGCGGAAAGCGGCGGCCTTGGCCAGGCGGGGGCGATGTTCCGGATGCCTGGCGCGGGGCTGGGCAACGCGGGCGCGAATTTCATCTCGGGCATGGCAAGCCCGGCGCGTGTCGCCGCGATGCTCGGCAACCGCGACCAGCTGTTCGCCATCGGCGTGGTGATGCTGTCGGCCAAGCTGGCGAAATGCGACGGCACCGTGGTGCGCTCCGAAATCGACGCCTTCAAGCGCAACTTCCGCATTCCGCAGCAGGCCACCCGCGACATCGGCCGGCTGTTCGACCACGCCCGCGACAGCGACGACAATTTCGAGGAGATCGCCGCCCAACTCGGCCACTCCTTCGCCGACAACCGGGGCGTGCTGGAAGACGTGCTCTCCGCCCTGTTCGCGATCGCCCGCGCCGATGGCCCGGTCAACCGCGCCGAGGAGGCCTTCCTGCAGAAGACCTGCCACGGCTTCGGCCTCGGCGCCGATTCCTGGGGCCGGGCGCGCGACACCCAGACGCGCCGCGGCAACAACGACGGCGAAGACCCCTACGCCGTGCTCGGCGTCCCCCGCGGCATCGGCGATGACGAGGTCCGCGCTGGCCTGGCGCAAGCTGATGCGCGAGAACCACCCGGACAGCCTGGCCAGCCGCGGCGTGCCGCAGGAGTTCATCGACCGCGCGGGGGACAAGGTGGCGCGGATCAATGCGGCCTGGGACAGGATTAAGAGAGAGCGAGGCCTATGACGCGCGCCTTCGCGCGGCGACTCCAGCGGCAGGCGTCCCCTTGGGCGCCGAAAGCGAAACCCAGACGCGCCTAAGCGCGGCAAGGCCTCAAACTCCAATCGCGGCAAGGCTTCGAATGAGCAAGGGGGAACGCTCTCGGCGCCCAAGGGGGCGCCTGCCGCTTGCCTCGCTGCGCTAAGAAGCGCATCTGGTGGAAGCCAGACGGCTGGACGGCCGCTGCCGGTGCTGTGAGGCGCTGGTGGAGGAAAGTCCGGGCTCCACGGGAATACGGTGCCGGCTAACGGCCGGCGGGGGCGACCCCAGGGAAAGTGCCACAGAGAACAAACCGCCCGCGCTTGGCGGTCCACGCCAGGACCGATCCCCGCGGGCAAGGGTGAAACGGTGCGGCAAGAGCGCACCGCGCTTCCGGTAACGGCGGCGGCAGGGCAAACCCCACCGGGAGCAAGACCGAATAGGGGCGGCCGGCGTGGCCATCGCGGTGCAAACCGCCTTGGTTGACGCAGGGGCATTCCCGCCCCGTCGCCCGGGTAGGTCGCGTGAGGCGCGCAGCGATGCGCGTCCCAGAGGAATGGTCGTCCCGCGCGCGAGAGCAATCCCGCACGCGGACAGAACCCGGCTTACAGGCCGTCTGGCAATTTTCCCCTTTCTAAAGCCCTCGCGCGGCTGATGCCGTTAACCTTTTTGTCTCAAAAAGTCGAAATCGGGGCCGAAACAAGAACATTTCTTGAACGTTAGGTTAATGCGCCCCCGCATCAATATTTCTCCCCATGGCAACCCTCTGAATCTGAACCAAAAAGCCCGGGAAAATGGCCTCGCGACCCGATAATGTCTTTGACGGCCCAACGAGCACCATGGTATCCCATGATTTCCCATGACCAGCCCATCGGAGCCCAGGGAAAAGACGCAGGATGGGCGGAGCGAGCGGCTCCGCCGCCCATCTGGATCACCAGGGGAGCCGCGAGGCAGGCGAACGAAGTGAGAGGGCTTGACCGGCCGGATGACCCAATTCATGGGCACCCATACGAACCGGCTGGACGCCAAGGGCCGCGTCTCCATACCCGCGAGCTTTCGCGCGGCCTTGAAGAACGGAAGCGCCGATGCTGACTCCGCCAAGCTGATCCTGCGGCCCTCGCACAAGCACACCTGCATCGAGGGCTGGCCTGCCGCCGCCTTCAACAACCTCGACATCCCGATGCAGCGCCTCGACATGTTCAGCGACGACCAGGACGACCTCGCCTTCACCCTGTACGCCAATGCCACCCCGCTGGAACCCGACAAGGAGGGCCGCATCGTGTTGCCGTCCGACCTCGCAGCCTTCGCCAAGCTCACGGATTCCGTGGTGTTCGTGGGTCTCGGCCGCAAGTTCGAGATCTGGGAAGCCGACGCCCTCGCCCGCCGCATCGCCGAGGCTCGCGCCCGTGCCGTGTCGCGCAACCTGACCCTGCCGGCGGCCGCCCAATGAACGCAGGCCCCGATCCAGGAGGCAGCCGCCGGCCATTTGCCGGTGATGCTGCACGAGATGCTGCAGGCCCTGGCGCCGCAGGACGGCGGCCGCTACCTCGATGCGACCTTCGGCGGCGGCGGCTATGCCGCGGCCATCCTCGAATCCTGCGCCTGCACCCTGTGGGCGATCGACCGCGACCCCGATGCCATCGCCCGCGGCGCCGCCCTCGCCGCCCGCCATCCCGGCCGCCTGCACCTGCTGCACGGCAGCTTCGCCGACATGGTGGCTGCTGCTCGGCGGCTCCGGCGTGCAGTCGCTGGACGGCGTGGTGCTCGATCTCGGCGTCTCCTCGTTCCAGCTCGACGATCCTGCCCGCGGCTTCAGCTTCCGCGCCGACGGGCCGCTCGACATGCGCATGGGCCGCGACGGACCCACCGCCGCCGACCTGGTCAACACCTTGTCGGAAAGCGAGATTGCCGACACCCTGTTCCAGCTCGGCGAGGAGCGCCAGTCCCGCCGCATCGCCCGCGCTATCGTCGCCGAGCGCGCTGTGGCGCCCATCCTCACCACCGGGCGCCTCGCCTCGGTGATCCGCGCCGTGATGCCGCAGGAGCGTCCGAAGGCCGGCGTGCGGCCGATCCATCCCGCCACCCGCAGCTTCCAGGCGTTGCGCATCCGGGTCAACGACGAGCTGGGACAGATCGAACGCGCCCTCGGCCAGGCCGCCGGCCTGCTGACGCCGCGCGGCCGGCTGGTGGTGGTTTCGTTCCACTCGCTGGAAGACCGTCTGGTCAAGCGCTTCATGAGCGACGCCACCGGCCACGCGCCCTCGCCCTCCCGCCACGATCCGCGCGGCCTGGCGGTCCGGCCGGCCGCAAAATTTCGCCTGATTACTTCGAAGGCGCTGCGACCCGACTCCGCCGAGACGGCGCACAATCCGCGTGCCCGCAGTGCCCGGCTGCGGGCAATCGAAATGTTGCCAGTTCTTATCGACCCATCCCGGCCGGAAGCGACCCGCCCATGATCCGCCCGTTCACCTGCATCTGCCTCGCCCTCGCCGCCGGCTCGGGGCTGTATCTGTACCAGACCAAGCATCGCGCCCAGATGCTGGACCGCGAGATCGCGCGCACCATGAAGGCGACCGACGCGGACCACGCGCGCGCCGGCCTGCTGCGCGCCGAATACGCACTGCTGAACGACCCCGAGCGGCTGGCGGACCTCGCGGGACGGCTGCTGCCGACGCTGAAGAACACCGCCCCCGGGCAGTTCTCCACCTGGGCCGATCTCGACCGCCGCCTGCCCGCGGTCGGCGCGCCCCCGGAACCGCCGGTGCCGGACACCGAGACGCTCACCGCCGATGTCGTGCCGGAACCGGTGCGAACCGAACCCGCGCGGCCGGAGATGCAGCGCGCCGAGACCCAGAAGACCGAACTGCCACGCGCGGAGATCGCGAAGGCCGAGGTGAAGACCGACAGCCCGCGTCCTGAAGCCGTGCGCCAGGTCGCCGCCGCTCGCCCGGCCAACCTTGCCCCACAGGCCAATCTCACCCCGCCGGTCAGCCTTGCCCCACCGGTCAGCCTAGCCCCGCCGGTCAGCCTGGTGCCGCAAGCCGCCGCCGCGACGGTTGCCGCCGCGCCGCGCCCGCGCCCCGCGGCGCAGCCGGCCCTCGCCCAGGCGCAGCCCGCTCCTCCGGCAGCGCCCGCGCCGCAGCAGCGCGCACCGGCATTCGCGGCCGCCGCGCCCGCAGCGCCGGCCCGCAGCATGTACACGCCGGTCGCCGCCTACGCGCAGCCCGCCGCCCAAAGCTTCAACCGGCCTGCCACCGGCGGCTCTGCCCTCGGCATGGCCCGCAGCACCGCGGCCCAGCCTTCGTTCTTCGCCCCCACCCAGGGCCAGCCGCCGAACGGCGGCAACCAGTGACGCCGGCCATGACGACGGACCATAAATGAGCGGCGGCGAACGCCCCGGCGGTACGCCGTCGCCCGCGAGCCCGGCCCGCCGCTTCGGCGCACCACCGGCCGGCGCGGTGCCGCGCATGGAGAATGTCCGCGTCACCGCGCCCGACCTCGCGCGCCGTGCGGCGATGGAGAAAAGCCGCTGCCGCCTGGTGCTTGCGGCCTCGGTGTTCGCGCTGCTGTTCGGCGCGCGTCGTGCTGAAGCTGGCCGACGCCACCGTGATCCAGCCGATGCTGCCGAAGCCGGTCGCGGTCGCCGCGCCGGCCGGACCCGCCGCCGGCGCCGCCCGAACCCGGCGCGCCGCCCGCCGTACCGCCGCCGCCGCGAACAACTTCGGGCCGCACGCCGCTGCGCGCCACCATCACCGACCGCAACGGCGAGATCCTGGCGATCTCGCTGCCCACCGCCGGCGTGTTCGCCAACCCGCGCGAAATGATCGACACTGCGATGTCGACCGTCACAAGCTGAAGCAGCGTGCTGCCGAAGCTCGATGACGCAGGACGATGCGCACAGCGGCTGTCGGATCCGTCGAAGCAGTTCGTCTACCTCGCCCGCCAGATCACCGCCGCGCGAGCAACTGCCGATCAACGCGCTCGGCATTCCGGGCGATCTATTTCGAACCGACCGAGCGCCGCCGCTACCCGCTCGGCCGGGTCGCGGCCCAGGTGCTCGGCGGCGTCGATGTCGACGGCCACGGCGTCGCCGGCGTGGAACGCTTCTTCGACCAGCGGCTGCACGACGACCCGCAGCCGCTGCGGCTGTCGCTCGATGTGCGGGTGCAAGCAGGTGGTGCGCGACGAACTGGTCAAGGCGATGGCCGACTTCAACGCCATCGGCGCCTGCGGCATCGTCATGGACGTGCGCACCGGCGAGGTGCTCGCGATGGTCAGCCTGCCCGACTACGACGCCAACGACTGATCGGCCAGACGCCGCAGGACGAGCCGCTTCAACCGCGCCATCACCGGCATGTACGAGCCGGGCAGCACCTTCAAGCTGCAGACCGCGGCGATGGCGCTGGACAGCGGCACGGTGCAGATCTGGAACGGCTTCGACGCCACCCACGCCGATCCATATCGGCCGCTTCACCATCAGCGACTTCGAAGGCAAGCACCGCTGGCTCTACCTGCCGGAGATCCTCGCCTATTCCTCCAACATCGGCGCCGCCCGGATGGCCGAAGCGGTCGGGCGCGGAAAAGCAGCGCGCCTGGATGGACCGGATGGGCATGTTGGCGCGCATCGGCATCGAACTGCCGGAAGCGGGCATGCCGCTGGCGCCGGCCGCCGCCAACTGGAAGGAGATCGCGACGCTGACCATCGGCTTCGGCCACGGCATCGCGGTGTCGCCGCTGCACGTCGTGACCGGCACCGCCGCGATCGCCAATGGCGGCATCCTGTTCCGCCCGACCATCCTGGCCGCCGACCCGACCGCGACCCGCGCGCCAGGGCCTGCGGGTGATGCAGCAAATCGACCTCGCGACACGGTGCGCAAGCTGATGCGCCTGGTGGTCACCGAAGGCTACGGCAAGCCCGCCGAAGTGCCCGGCTACTATGTCGGCGGCAAGACCGGCACCGCCGAGAAGGTCAGCCACAAGGCGGTACGCCAAGCACGCCAACGTCGCCGCCTTCATGAGCGCCTTCCCGATGAACGCGCCGCGCTACGCCGTCTACATGATGCTCGACGAGCCGAAGGCGAATGCCAGCACGCACGGCTATGCCACCGCCGGCTGGGTGATCGCGCCGGCGGTCGGGCGGGTCATCGCGCGCGTCGGCGCCGATGCTCGGGCTGCTGCCCGATCTCGACAACGCGGCGGCGATCCATGCCGAGCTGTTCATCCCGCTGCAGCCCGGCCGCCCCGCCGGCGCCAAGCCCGCCGGCGGCCCGCCCGATCGCCGCCGCGCCGCGCCAATCCGGCGACCGCCGGTTCCGGCCATGACGCCGCCGGCCTGGCGCCGCCGCGCGACATCCGGCACGAGGCGAGCCTGGTCACCACCGCGCCGGCGGCCACGGCCGTTGCTGCTCGCTGATCTCATGCGCGCGCTTGCCCCGACCCGCCCGCCACCTGGCGCCATGCCGCGGCACTCGACCTGCGCGGCGTCACCGCCGACAGCCGCAAGGTGGCGCCCGGCTTCCTGTTCGCAGCCCTTCCCGGCAGCCGCAGCGACGGCCGCGACTTCATCGCCGATGCGGTGGATCGCGGCGCCGCCGCCGTGCTGGCGCCCGCACGGCACCGACTGGCCGGCCGGCATGCCGCCGCGCCCGCTGCTGCACGACGCCGAGCCGCGCCGCCGCCTGGCCCAGATCGCGGCCGCAGCTGGCCGGCGCGCAGCCCGCGACGGTGGTCGCCGTCACCGGCACCAACGGCAAGACCAGCACGGTCGATTTCCTGCGCCAGCTCTGGACGCTCGACCGGCATGCCGGCCGCCAGCCTCGGCACGCTCGGCCTGATCGCGCCGAAGGCTTCGCACCCGGCCCCGGCCTGACCACGCCGGACCCGGTGGCGCTGGCCGGAAGCCTCGCCGCCCTCGCCCGTGCCGGCGTGCAGCATGCCGCGTTGGAGGCCTCGTCGCACGGGCTCGACCAGTTCCGCCTGGACGGGGTGCGCCTGGCCGCCGGCGCCTTCACCAACCTGACCCGCGACCACCTGGACTACCACGGCGACGATGTCGGCCTATCGCGCACGCCAAGCTGCGGCTGTTCGCCGAGCTGCTGCCCGCCGGCGCCCCGGCCGTCGCCAGCACCGCGCTGGACGCGACACCTCGATGGCCGCCCTGCGCGGCATCGCGGCGCGCCGCCGCCTGAACTTCTCGCACCGTCGGCGCCGGTGGCAGCCTGATCCGGCTGCTGCGCGGCCATTCCGCAGCCGGACGGCCAGATCCTGGAGATCGAATTCGCCGGCCGCAGGCGACGCCTGAAGCTTTCGCTGCCCGGCCGCTTCCAGGCCGACAACGTCGCTGCTCGCCGCCGCCCTCGCCATGGCCACCGGCATGCCGCGATGCGCTGGCGCATGTCGGGCACTGGCCGGCGTGCGCGGCCGCATGGAACTGGCGGCGACGCTGGCCAACGGCGCCTGCGTCTATGTCGACTACGCCCACACCCCCGACGCGCTCGAACGGCTGCTGGCCGCGCTGCGGCCGCACACCGCCGGGCCGGCTGCACATCGTGTTCGGCGCCGGCGGCGACCGCGACCCCGGCAAGCGCCCGCTGATGGGCGAGGCGGCCGCGCGGCTCGCCGACCGTGCTCATCGTCACCGACGACAATCCGCGCAGCGAAGACCCCGCCGGCATCCGCGCCGCCGTCCGCGCCGCCTGCCCCGATGCGATCGAGATCGGCGACCGCGCCGCCGCCATCGCCGCGGCCTCGACGCGCTGGCCCCGGGCGACGTGCTGGTGGTCGCCGGCAAGGGCCACGAACAGGGCCAGACCATCGGCGGCGTGGTGCATCCGTTCGACGACGCCGACAGTGGTCCGACGGCTGGTCCGGCGCGCGCATGACCGCGCTTTGGACCCCACGCGACATGCTGGCCAGCGACCGGCGGGCTGTTGCGCACCGCCGTTCCACGCCACCGGCGTGTCGATCGACACCCGCACCCTGCGCCGCGGCGACCTGTTCGTCGCCCTGGTCGGCGAGAACGGCGACGGCCACGCCATCGTCGCCGACGCACTGGCCCGCGGCGCCGCCGGCGCCATGGTGCACACGCTTCCGGACGGTCTCGCCGACGACGCGCCGCTGCTGCAGGTGCGCCGACACGCTGGCCGGGCTGCAGGCGCTCGGCCGTCTACGCCCGCGACGCGCTTCACCGGCCGCCTGGTCGCCGTCACCGGCAGCGTCGGCAAGACCACGACCAAGGAGATGCTGCGCGCGATGCTGACGGCGCAGGGCAAGACCTAGGCCGCCGAGGCCTCGCACAACAACCATTGGGGCGTGCCGCTGACCCTGGCGCGGATGCCCGCCGACGCCGCAGTTCTGCGTCGCCGAAATCGGCATGAACCATGCCGGCGAGATCCTGCCGCTGGCCCGGCTTGCCCGCCCGCATGTCGCCGTCATCACCACCGTCGAGCGCGCGCATGTCGGCTATCTCGGCAGCCATCGAGGCGATCGCCGAGGAGAAGGCCGCCATCATCGATGGGCTGGAACAGGGCGGCATCGCCGTGCTGCCCGCCGATTCGCGACATGCTGCCGCGGCTGCTGGCCAGCGCCGGCGATGTCGCGGCGCTGTTCGGCAGCAGCCGCGATGGCGACGCGCAGTTGCTGGAGGTGCAGATGGACGCCGACGGCAGCGATGTCGTCGCAGCCTTCGACGGCGAACCGGTCGCGCTTTCGCGTCGGCGCGCCCGGCCGCCACATGGCGATGAATGCCGTCGCCGCGATCGACCGCCGCGGTGGCACTCGGCGCCGGATCTGCAGGCGCCGCAGCCGCGCTGGCCGGTTCAGCCCGGTCGCCGGGCGCGGCGCGCGGCGCCGCATCGCCGTTCCCGGCGGCAGCGCACTGCTGCTCGACGAGAGCTACAACGCCTCCGCCGCGTCGGTGCGCGCGGCGCTGACGGTGCTGGCGCTGCAGCCGGCGTCGCGCCGGGTCGCGGTGCTCGGCGACATGCTGGAACTGGGCGACGAAGGGCCCGCGCGAACATCTCGGCCTCGCCCCCGACGTTGCCGCCAGCGCCGACCTGCTGTTCGCCTGCGGGCCGCTGATGCGTCTGCCGTTCGACGCCATCCCCGCCACCCACCGCGGCGCGCACGCGACGAACTCCGCGACGCTGGCGCCGATCGTCGCCGGCGCGATGCGTCCGGGCGATGCGATCCTGGTCAAGGGCAGCCTCGGCAGCCGGATGCGTCACGTCGTGCAGGCGATCGAGAGCCTTGCCGTGCAGCACAAGGGACTTGCCTGATGCTGTACAACCTCGCGCGCCCGCTCGCCAACCAGTTCATCCTGTTCAACCTGTTCCGCTATCTCACCTTCCGCTCGGGCGCCGCCTGCCTGACCGCGCTGGCCATCAGCCTGCTGCTCGGGCCCGCCGCTGATCCGCTGGCTGAAATCCGTGCAGCGCGACGGCCAGCCGATCCGCCCGGACGGGCCGGAGCGGCACCTGCTCGAAAAGAAGGGCACGCCGACCATGGGCGGCGTGCTGATCCTGGCGGCGATGACCGTTTCGACCCTGCTATGGGCGCGATCTGCGCAACGGCTATGTCTGGGCGGTGCTGTTCCTCACGCTCGGCTACGGCGCGCTCGGCTTCGTCGACGACTACATCAAGCTCTCCAAGTCGCAACCATCACGGCCTGTCGGCGCGCGGCAAGCTGATCGCGCAGGTGGTGCTCGGCTGTCATCGCCAGCGCCTGGATCGCCTGGCTCACCCGCGGCCCGCTCGGCACCGGCCTGACCGTGCCGGTGTTCAAGGAGGTGCTGATCCCGCTCGGCTTCGCCTTCCCGCTGTTCGGCATGGCTGGTGATGCTGGGCTTCAGCAACGCGGTGAACCTGACCGACGGGCTGGACGGCCTGGCCATCGTGCCGACCATCATCGCCGCCGGCGGTGTTCGCGCTGATCGCCTACCTCGTCGGCAACCGCGTCTTCGCCGACTACCTGCAGCTGAACCCGGTTGCCCGGCGTCGGCGAACTCTGCGTGTTCTGCTCGGCGCTGATCGGCGCCGGCCTCGGCTTCCTGTGGTTCAACGCGCCGCCGGCGGCGGTGTTCATGGGCGACACCGGCAGCCTGGCGCTGGGCGGCGCGCTCGGCGCGGTCGCGGTCGCGGTGAAGCACGAGATCGTGCTGGCATCGTCGGCGGGCTGTTCGTGGTGGAGACTCGCCTCGTCGCTGATCCAGGTGTTCTGGTACAAGCGCACCGGCCGGCGGGTGTTCCTGATGGCGCCGCTGCACCATCATTTCGAAAAGAAGGGCTGGGCGGAGCCGACCATCGTCATCCGCTTCTGGATCATCGCCATGATCCTCGCGCTGGTCGGCCTGGCGACGTTGAAGATCCGATGAACTTTCCGACCGACATCTTCGCCGGACAGCGCTTCGCCGTGGTCGGCCTCGGCCGCAACGGCCTGCCGGCGGCGCCGGCGCTGCGGGCGATGGGCGCCGATGTCGTTGCGTGGGACGACACGCCGGCGGCGCGCGATGCCGCCGTTGCCGAGGGCTTCGTCGTGCGCGAGCCGGATATGGCCGGGCTCGACGGCGCTGGTGCTGTCGCCCGGCATTCCGCATCGCCTGCCGAAGCCGCATCCGATGGCGGCGCGGCGATGCGCCGCCGGCGTGCCGATCCTGTCCGATGCCGACCTGCTGTACCGCGCGGTGCGCGCCGCCGGGTCGCCGCGCGCAATTCGTCGGCATCACCGGCACCAACGGCAAATCCACCACCACGGCGCTGCTCGCCCACATCCTGCACACGCGCCGGCCGCCCGGCCGCGGCCGGCGGCAACCTCGGCCTCGCCGCGCTGGCGCTGCCGCTGCTCGCCGACGACGGCGTCTACGTGCTGGAGATGTCGTCCTACATGTTGGAGCGAATCGCCGACGCTACGGTTCGATGCGGCGGCCATGCTCAATCTCAGCGCCGACCACCTGGATCGCCATGGCGACATGGCGGGCTACGCCGCGGCCAAGCGCGCGATCTTCGACCGCCAGACTGCGGCCGATCTCGCGGTGATCGGCGATCGACGACGCGCCGCCGCCGCGGCGAGCATGGCGGCGTCGGCTGCGCATCTCCGGCGAGCGCGGCGCGGATGTCTGGATCGACGGCATGCTTCGCGACCCACGACACGATCCCGGCGACTGGCCGACGCGCCGGCGCTGCCCGGCGCGCCACAACGCGCAGAACGCCGCCGCCGCCGCCGCCATGGCGCGCACGCCTGGGCGTCGACGCGCCGCGATCGCGCGCTGGCATCGCCAGCTATCCCGGCCTGCCGCACCGCCAGGAGACGCGTGGCCACACGTCGGCGGCGTCACCTTCGTCAACGACAGCAAGGCCACCAACGCCGACTCCGCCGCCCGCGCGCTGGCCTGCTACGACCGCGTCGTCTGGATCGCCGGCGGCATGGCCAAGGCCGGCGGCATCGACTCGCTGGCGCCGTTCTTCCCGCGCATCGCCGCAGGCGCTGCTGATCGGCCGCGACGCGCCGATCCTGGCCGCCACGCTCGCCGCCCACGGCGTGCCGCATCGCGACGTCGGCACGCTGCGAGGCCGCCGTGGCCGCAGCCTGGGAAGCCGCCCGCGCCGGCGCCGCCGACGTCGTGCTGCTGTCGCCGGCCTGCGCCAGCTGGGACCAGTTCACCGGCTTCGACGCAGCGCGGCGACCGGTTCCGCGACCTCGTCCGCGACATTGCCTAGCGGAGGGCCGCCTGATGCCCGCGTTGTCGCGCGCCGATACCTCCCTGCTCGGCCGCTGGTGGTGGACCGTCGACCGCTGGACCCTGGCGCGCGATCGGCGCTGCTGATCGGCTTCGGCTACATCATGATGCTGGCCGCCAGCCCGGCGGTCGCCGAGCGCATCCACCAGGCGCCGCGACGTGTTCATCCTCAAGCAGGTGTTCTTCCTGGCGCTGGCCGGGCTGATCGTCGTCGCGGTCAGCCTGCTGTCGCCGCGCGGCGTGCGCCGGGTGGCGCTGGCCGGCTGCGTCATCGCCCTGCTGCTGACCGCGCTGACCCTGGTGGTCGGGCGTCGAGATCAAGGGCGCGCGGCGCTGGATCGCGCTGCCCGGCATGTCGCTGCAGCCGAGCGAGTTCCTGAAGCCCTGCTTCGCCGTGGTCGCCGCCTGGCTGATCGCCGAGGGCCAGCCGCACCCGCCGCTTCCCCGGCATGCTGCTGGCCTTCGGCGGTGTTCGGCGCTGATCGCGCTGCTGCTGAAGTCGCAGCCGGACATCGGCATGCTGGCGGTGATCACCGGCGGTGTTCTTCATCCAGCTGTTCGTCGGCGGGCTGAACCTGATGCTTCGTCGGCGATCGGCCTCGGCGCTGATCGGCGCCGGCGGCGTCGGCGCCTACATGCTGCTTCCCGCATGTGCGCAGCCGCGTCGACCCGCTTCCTGCGACCCCGGCGCCGGCGACAACTACCAGGTCGACCGCGCGCTGGAGGCGTTCGGCAACGGCGGGCTGCTGGGCCGCGGCCCGGGCGAGGGCCACGTCAAGGACATGCTGCCCGACGCCCATGCCGACTTCGTGTTCGCCGTCGCCGGCGAGGAATTCGGCATGATCATCTGCCTGGTCATCCTCTGGCGTGTTCGCCTTCATCGTGCTGCGCGGCGCTGCTGCGGCTGCTGGCGGAGGACGACCTGTTCGTGGTGCTGGCGGCGACCGGGCTGGTCGCCGGCTTCGGCCTGCAGGCGTTCGTCAACATGGCCTCCACCCTGCACCTGATCCCGACCAAGGGCATGACGCTGCCGTTCATCTCCTATGGCGGCTCCTCGGTCGCTCGCGGTGGCGCTCGGCATGGGCATGCTGCTGGCGCTGACCCGGCGCCGCCACAACGGAGACCTGCTGTGAGAGGGCGACGCAGAGTCCGCCCCGATCGTGATCGCCGCCGGCGGCACCGGCGGCCATTTCTTCCCGGCCGAGGCGCTGGCCGCCGAGCTGGTGCGGCGCGGCCGCCGCGTCGTGCTGATGACCGATGCGCGCTCGGCCGGCCTGTCCATCGCCGGTGTTCGCCGGGCGCGAGCGCTTCGTGCTGCGCCGGCGCCGGCATCGCCGGCGCGCGGCGTGGCGCGCGGCCGTGCGGGCGGTCGGCGCGCTCGGCCGCCGGCACCTGCAGGCGCGGGCCATCCTGGCGCGCTCGACGCCGGCCGCCGTGGTCGGCTTCGGCGGCTATCCCTCGCGTGGCCCCGGTGCTGGCGCGCGCGGCTGCTGCGGCGCCGTCCGCCGGTGCTGCTGCACGAGCAGAACGCGGTGCTCGGCCGCGCCAACCGGCTGCTGGCCCGCTGCGCCGACGTGCTGGCGCTGAGCGTCGCCGGCACCGCGCGGGTGCCGGCAGGCGTGGCCACCGTGCGTGACCGGCAACCCGGTGCGTCCGGCCGATCGCGGCGCTGGCCGGCCAGCGGCTACGCGCCGCCGGCGTCGAGACCGATCCGCCTGCTGGTGCTCGGCGGCTCGCTCGGCGCGCGCGTGTTCAGCGACATCGTGCCGGCGGCGCTCGCCAGCTCGCTGCCGGAGCCTGCGCGCCCGCCTGCTGGTCACCCAGCAATGCCGCGCCGAGGACCTCGACCGCGTGCGCGCCGCCTACGCGGCCGCCGGCGATCGACCGCCGACCTGGCCAGCTTCTTCGACGACATCGCCGAGCCTGCTGGCCGGCCGCGCATCTGGTGATCGCCCGCGCCGGCGCCTCCACCGTCGCCGAGCTCGCGGTGGCCGGCCGGCCCGCCATCCTGGTGCCGCTGCCCGGCGCCATCGACGACCACCAGACCGCCAACGCCCGCGCCCTCGCCGATGCCGGCGGCGCCTGGATCATGCCGCAGCCCAGCTTCACCGCCGGAGCATGCTGGCGATGCAGCTGCAGGCGACCTGCTCGCCGACCCGGCCCAGCTTGCCGCCGCCGCCGCCGCGGCCGCCGCGCTGGGCCATGCCGACGCCGCCGCGCGCCTCGCCGATCTGGTCGAGGCCGCCATCGCGAAGCACGCCCCGGCGAAGCCACCCCGCCGAAATACCCTGGAGAGCACATCATGAGGGCCCTGCCGCTCTCCATCGGCACCATCCATTTCGTCGGCATCGGCGGCATCGGCATGTCCGGCATCGCCGAGGTGCTGCACAATCTCGGCTATTCCGTGCAGGGCAGCGACATCGCCGACAGCGCCAATGTGCGCCGCCTGCGCGAGGCCGGCATCCCGTGTCGCGATCGGCCACGACGCCGAGAATCTCGGCGACGGCCAGGTGGTGGTCGTCTCCACCGCGGTGAAGCCCGACAACCCCGAGGTGGTGGCGGCCCGCGCAGCGGCTGATCCCGGTGGTGCGCCGCGCCGAGATGCTGGCCGAGCTGATGCGGCTGCGCTGGTCGATCGCGATCGGCGGCACCCACGGCAAGACCACCACCACCAGCCTGATCGCCGCCGTGCTGGAAGCCGCCCACCTCGACCCCACCGTGATCAACGGCGGCATCATCAACGCCTACGGCACCAACACCCGCCTGGGCGCCGGCGACTGGATGGTGGTGGAGGCCGACGAGAGCGACGGCAGCTTCCTGCGCCTGCCGGCCACCATCGCCGTCGTCACCAACATGGACCCCGAGCATCTGGACCATTGGGGCACCGGCGAGGCGATGACTCGCCGGCTACGACCAGTTCGTGCAGAACATCCCGTTCTACGGCTTCGCGGTGCTGTGCATCGACCATCCCGGCGGTGCAGCAGATGATCCCGCGCCTGTCCGACCGCCGCATCATCACCTACGGCTTCTCGCCCGCAGGCCGACGTGCGCGCCGAGAACGCTGGTCACCGACCGGCTGGGCGCCACCTTCGAGGTGACGCGTCACCGACCGCGCGCGCGGCCGCAGCGCGCCGCATGGGGCCGTTCCGGCTGCCGATGCTGGGCCAGCACAATGTGCAGAACGCGCTGGCGGCGATCGCCATCGCCATCGAGATGGAAATCGACGACGCGCACGCTGCGCAGCGCCTTCGCCGGCTTCAGCGGCGTCAAGCGGCGCTTCACCAAGACCGGCGAGGCCGGCGGCATCACCGTGATCGACGATTACGGCCACCACCCGGTGGAGATCGCCGCGGTGCTGAAGGCGGCGCGCCAGGCCGGCGCGCGCGACGTGATCGCCGTGGTGCAGCCGCATCGCTACACGCGGCTGCCATCGCTGTTCGACGGAGTTCTGCACCTGCATGAACGACGCCGGCACGGTGATCGTCGCCGACGTCTATGCCGCCGGCGAGGCGCCGATCCCGGGCATCGACCGCGACGCGCTGGTCGAGGGCCTGCGCGCGCGCGGCCATCGCAGCGTGGTGCCGCTGCCCGGCCCGGAGCATCTGGCCGAGATGGTCCACGCGATCGCCCGCTCCGGGCGATTTCGTGGTCTGCCTCGGCGCCGGCAACATCACCGCATGGGCCGCCAGCCCTGCCGGCGCAGCTCGCGGCGCTGCAGGCCGGCCAGTCGCACGCGCCGCACGCGGAGCGGCCGGCATGATGGCCGCCGCCCGCGTCCCGCACCTGATCGAGCATGCTGCCGACCGCTGCGCGGCCGGGTGCAGGCGGACGCGCTGCTGGCGCCGACCACCTGGTTCCGCGTCGGCGGCCCGGCCGAGGTGCTGGTGCGGCCGGCCGATGCCGACGACCTGGCACAGTTTCCTGGCCGCCTGCCGCTCGAAGTTCCGGTGACTGGCGATCGGCGCCGCCTCCAACCTGATCGTCCGCGACGGCGGCGTGCACGGCGTGGTGATCCGCCTGGCGCGCGGCTTCACCGACATCGCGATCGAGGCGGACGGCATCGTCGCCGGCGCCGCCGCGCTCGACGTCACGGTCGCCGAACACGCGGCCGCGGCCGGGCTGGCCGGCCTGGAGTTCCTGTCGCGGCATTCCCGGCAGCATCGGCGGCGCGGTGGCGATGAACGCCGGCGCCTATGGCGGCGACATGGCCGACTGCCTCGACTGGGCGGAGATCGTCACCCGCGACGGCGAACTGGTGCGGCTGGCCGCGGCCGCAACTGGCCTTCGCCTATCGCCATGCCAGCCTGCCGCCGGGCGGCGTGGTGGTGCGCGCGCGGCTGCGCGCGCCGCCCGGCGATCCGGCGCGTGATCGCCGCCGCGCATGGCCGAGATCCGCGCCGCGCGCGAAGCGACGCCAGCCGGTCCGCGCCCGCACCGGCGGCTCGACCTTCCGCAATCCGCCCGACATGAAGGCCTGGGAACTGATCGACGCCGCCGGCTGCCGCGGCCTGATCCGCGGCGGCGCGCAGGTGTCCGAGAAGCACTGCAACTTCCTGATCAACACCGGCGGCGCCACCGCCGCCGACATCGAAGGCCTGGGCGAGGAAGTCCGCCGCCGGGTGCATGCGATGCCAGCGGCATCACGCTGGACTGGGAAATCCGCCGCATCGGCGTGCCCGCCGGCAAGCCCGAGGTGGTCGCATGACGCCGCGTCGCCGTGCTCTACGGCGGCATCTCGGCCGAGCGCGAGGTCAGCCTGTCCACCGGCCGCGCAGGTCATCGCCGCGCTGCGCGAGGCCGGCTTCGACGTGTGCCCGATCGAGGTCGGCGACGATCTGCCGCGGTGATCCGCGGCGCTCGATCCGCAGCCCGACGCGGTGTTCAACGCCCTGCACGGCCGCTTCGGCGAGGACGGCGCGATCCAGGGCGTGCTCGACTGGCTCGGCATCCCCTACACCCATTCCGGCGTGCGCGCCTCGGCGCTGGCGATGGACAAGGCCGCGGCCAAGGCGATGTTCGCCGCCGCCGGCCTGCCGGTGGCGCGCGGCCGCGTGGTCGATGTCGCCGAACTGGAACACGCCGACCCGATGCCGCTGCCCTATGTGGTGAAGCCGGTCAACGAGGGCTCCTCGGTCGGCGTCGAGATCATGCGCGCCGGCGACAACCGCCGCGCCGAGGTCGCCGCGCGCCTGGCGCTACGGCGCCGCAGGCGATGGTCGAGGAATACATCCCCGGCCGCGAACTGACCGTCGGCGTGATGGGCGACCGCGCTCTGGCGGTCACCGAGATCGCCAGCGAGCACCGAGTTCTACGACTACGAGGCGAAATACGCCGATGGCGGCTCGCGCCACGTCATTCCCGGCGCGCGTCCATCCGGACATCGTATGCCCAGGCGCTGGACGTGGCGCTGGCGGCGCATCGCGCGCTCGGCTGCCGCGGCGCCACGCGCGTCGGATTTCCGCTACGACGACACCGCCGGCGAGCCCGGCCGGCTGGTGCTGCTGGAGGTCAACACCCAGCCCGGCCTGACGCCGACCTCGCTGCTGCCGGAGCAGGCGGCGCATCTCGGCATGGCGTTCCCGCAGCTGTGCGCCTGGATGGTGGAGCACGCGGCATGCCGCGGGTGAAACGCCGGGTGGCATTGCCGCCGCCGAGCCGCGATGCAGGACCGGCCGGGCCGCTGGAAGCTGCTGCTGCGGCGCCAGCAGCGCATGCTGCGCCCGGCGCTGCTCGCCGGCGGCGTGCTCGGCGGTCGGGCTGCTCGCCGCGGGCCTCGCTGCACTCCCTGCGGCCAGGGTGCGAGCTTCGGCGAGCGGCTCGGCAGCACCATCGGCCCGGCTCGGCCTGCGGGTCAGCGACATCGTCATCGAGGGCCGCCAGAAAACGCCGGAGCCGCTGCTGCGCGCCGCCCTCGGCGTGCGCAGCGGCGAGCCGATCCTCGGCTTCTCGGTCGCCGACGCGCGGGCGCGGATCGAGACCATCGACTGGGTGCAGTCGGCCACGGTCGAGCGCCGCCTGCCCGGCACCATCGTGGTGCGCCTGACCGAGCGCCGCCCGTTCGCGGTCTGGCAGCACGAGGGCAAATTCGTGCTGATCGACCGCGACGGCCACATCGTCACCGATTCAGCGACGTCGCCGCCTTCGCCGGCCAGCTGCCGCTGGTGGTCGGCGCCGGCGCGCCGAAGGCCGCCGCCGCCGCTGCTCGATGCGCTGGCCGCCCAGCCCGACCTGCAGGCCCGCATGGTCGCCGCGGTGCGGGTCGGCGAGCGGCGCTGGAACCTGCACATGAAGAACGGCGCCGACGTGCTGCTGCCGGAAGGCGCCGAGCCGCAGGCGATCGCCAAGCTGGCGGACCTGCAGAACAGCCACGCCCTGCTCGACCGGCCGATGCAGACGGTCGACCTGCGCCTGCCCGACCGCCTGGTGCTGCGGCCGCAAGCCGACAAGCCGGGCGACAAGGCGGCTCGATAAGGCGGGCGACAAAAGCGGCGACAAGGCCGGCGACAAATCCGACGCGCGCGCCGCCCCCAGCAAGGAAACCGACATGAACGAAATGTCGCGCCGCGTCGCCCTGCCGCCCTCCGACGAGCCGCCGGCGACCAGGCTGAAGCCGCGCCAGTCCGGCGCTGTTCGGCGTGCTCGACATCGGCACCACCAAGATCGTCTGCATCATCGGCGCGCATCGAATCGGACGGCACCCTGCGGGTGCTGGGCTTCGGCTGGCAGAAGGGCCGCGGCGTGCGCGGCGGCGGCATCGTCGACATCGAGGAAGCCGAGCGCGCGATCCGCGCCGCGGTCGGCCAGGCCGAGGAGGAGGCCGACACCCGGCTGCGCTCGGTCACCGTCAACCTGTCCTGCGGCCAGCCGGAAAGCCGGCTGTTCAACGTGCAATGGCCGGTCGGCGGCCGCGCGGTCAGCGAGCAGGACATCCGCCGGGTGATCGGCGAGGGCCGCGCCCGCGCCGTGTCGCGAAGGCCGCAGCATCATCCACGCGCTGCCGCTGGCCTTCGCCGCCGACGACGCGCAGGGCGTCGATCGACCCGCGCGGCCTGCATTGCGACACGCTGACCGCGCGGCTGCATGTGGTCGACGCGGTGACCACCGCGCTGCGCACCCTGGACGCCTGCCTGGCGCGCTGCGACCTCGAGATCGCCGAGCTGGTGTCGGCGCCGATGGCCGCCGGCCTGGCGACGCTGGTGGAGGACGAGCGCCAGCTCGGCGCCACCGTGCTCGACATGGGCGGCGGCACCACCGGCATGGCGGTGTTCGCCGAGGGCCAGCTGCTGCACACCGCGCAACTGCCGATCGGCGGCATGCACGTCACCAACGACATCGCCCGCATCCTGTCCACGCCGGTCGCCCATGCCGAGCGGCTGAAGACGCTGTACGGCAGCGCCCAGAGCAGCCCCGACGACGAGCGCGAGATGCTGCCGGTGCCGCTGGTCGGCGAGGAGGAGCACCAGATCGCCAAGGTGCCGCGCAGCATGGTGGTCAACATCATCCAGCCGCGGCTGGAAGAAACCTTCGAGATGGTGCAAGGAACGGCTGGACAGCTCCGGCCTCGCCCGCGCCGCCGGCCACCGCGTGGTGCTGACCGGCGGCGCCTGCCAGCTCTCCGGCGTGCGCGAGATGGCGCACCGGATCCTCGGCCGCCAGGTCCGGCTCGGCCGCCCGGCACCGTTGCGCGGCCTGCCCGACAGCGCCTCCGGCCCGGCCTTCGCCACCGCCGTCGGCCTGCTCGCCTGGGCCGCCGGCGAGGGCCGCACCCTGCACGACATCGACCTCGACGCCGAACGGCCCGCGCGGCCTGCTGCGCCGGATCGTCAATTTCCTCCGTGAGCGCGTGTGATGCGCGATGCGAATCGGACACGCGTCGTTACAACGCAATTTCCTGGGGGAGCCGAGACCCGATGACCCTGAACCTGACCATTCCGCAGCAAATGCACACCGACTTCACGCCGCGGATCACCGTGATCGGCGTCGGCGGCGGCGGCACCAACGCGGTCGACAACATGATCGCGCATGAACCTGCAGGGCGTGGAGTTCGTGGTCGCCAACACCGACGCGCAGCAGCTGGTGCATTCGCGCGCCGACCGCCGCATCCAGCTCGGCCCGCACATCACCCAGGGCCTGGGCGCCGGCGCCAAGCCGGAGATCGGCCGCGCCGCCGCCGAGGAAGCCGCCGACGAGCTGTATCGCCACCTCGACGGCGCCCACATGGTGTTCATCACCGCCGGCATGGGCGGCGGCACCGGCACCGGTGCGGCCCCGGTGATCGCCCGCATGGCCCGCGAGCGCAACATCCTGACCGTCGGCGTGGTGACCAAGCCGTTCACCTTCGAAGGCAGCCAAGCGCGCCCGCGCCGCCGAGGAGGGCATCGACGAGCTGCAGCAGTACGTCGACACGCTGATCGTCATCCCGAACCAGAACCTGTTCCGCCTCGCCAACGAGCGCACCGGCTGGCGCGAAGCCTTCAAGATGGCCGACGACGTGCTCTACATGGGCGTGCGCGGCGTCACCGACCTGATGGTGGCGCCCGGCCTGGTCAACCTCGACTTCGCCGACATCCGCACCGTGATGGCCGAGATGGGCAAGGCGATGATGGGCACCGGCGAGGCCGAGGGCGAGAACCGCGCGATCCGCGCCGCCGAGGCCGCGATCAGCAACCCGCTGCTGGAAGACACCTGCATGGCCGGCGCGCGCGGCCTGCTGATCAACATCACCGGCGGCGAGGACATGACCCTGTTCGAGGTCGACCAGGCCGCCAACCGCATCCGCGAGGAAGTCGACGAGGACGCCAACATCATCTTCGGCTCGGCGATCGACGAGAACCTCGACGGCAAGATCCGCGTCTCGGTGGTCGCCACCGGCATCGAGACCCCCGGGCAGAAGCAGGCCGAGCGGCCGCGGCTGGTCGCGGTCGGCAGCAACCCGCCGCTGCAAGGCGTGCCGGCGCAGATACCCGCGGTCGCAGGCGGCGCCGGCCCCGCGCCGCTGCCGCCACGCCAGGGCATGACGCCGCCGCCGATGACGCCTGGACTGGTGCCCGGCATGATCCCGCAACGGCCGGGTGCCGGGCAGCAGATCCAGCAGATGCGCCCGACCCAGCAGACGGTGCCGAGCGCCCACACGATGGCGCCGCAACCGGCCGCGCTGCAGCAGGCGCCCGCCCATGCACCCGTTCAAGCGCCCGCCCAGGCCCCGGTGGAGACGGCCGTGGAAGCGTCGGCCATGGAGGCAACGCCGGCCGAGGCCCATGGCGGCGGCTCGGGCTACCCGGTCATCGACGACAGGCCGGTTCCGCGGCAGCCGATTCCCTCGCACCTGCAGCAGCCCTTGCGGCCCGAGCCGGCAAGACAGCGGCAACCCGCCAGCACCGGCGGGCTGTTCGCCCAGCCGACGCGCGCCGAACCCTCGGCACCGCCGCCGCCGGCGCGTCGCAGCCTGTTCGGCATCGTCACCGGCCGCATCCGTGCCAGCCTGCCCGGCGCCGCCGCCGCCGATCCGCACGCGGCGGACGCTTTCGAAACGGCGGCGCAGGCTGCCCCGCAGGAGGCCCGCCACGGCCACGTGACTCCGGCGGCCGACCCGGAAATGGGCCTCGATATCCCGGCATTCCTGCGTCGGCAATCGTCTTGATATCAAAATATGGCGCGCCGCAATACTGCCACAAAGTCAACGGGTTGTATCGAAACATTCAGAAATAATGATTGACTGGCGAACCGAGTGGGGCCTGCGTAGTTTCCATTCGGTCGCGGTCCTTTCGCCGCGTCGCGCCCAGGCGGTCCCAGGCTTCGGGACATCGCCTGCAGAGCACGGAAAGACGATGCGATGGATGGCTTCTCCTACCACGGCTCGCTGCAGAATGCCCCGCTCACCCGGCGGGATCCCCAGCGTACGCTGAAATCCTCGATCGGCTGCGTCGGCGTCGGCGTGCATTCCGGCTGCCGCGTGGAGATGACCCTGCATCCCGCGCCGATCGGCACCGGCATCGTGTTCCGCCGCAGCGACCTCGGCACCGACATCCCCGCCCGCTTCGACCACGTGGTCGACACCCGCCTTTGCACCGTGCTGGGCCTGCCGGAGCAGCCGGAGGTGCGCATCGGCACCGTCGAGCATGTGATGGCGGCGTTCGCCGGCAGCGGCATCACCAACGCGATCGTCGCGGTCGACGGCCCGGAAGCCCCGATCCTGGACGGCTCCTCGGCCAGCCTGGTGTTCCTGATCGACTGCGCCGGCATCGTGGCGCAGGACGCCGCCGCCGCCGGAGATCGAGATCCTGCGCACCGTGCGGGTCAGCGAAGGCGACGGGTTCGCCGAACTGCGCCCGTCGCCGCTCCGGCCTCGACATGGCGATGTCGATCGCGTTCGAGGCTGCGGCGATCGGCCGGCAGGCGCTTGTCCCTGCGGTTCTCCCCGGCCGTGTTCCGCGCCGAACTGGCGCGCGCCCGCACCTTCACGCTGGCCAGCGAAGTCGCGCAGCTGCAGGCAGCCGGCCTCGCCCTCGGCGGCAGCCTCGACAATGCGGTGGTGGTGGACGAGGCCCGCGTGCTGAACCCCGGCGGCCTGCGCATGCCGGACGAGTTCGTGCGCCACAAGCTGCTGGACGCGGTCGGCGACCTCGCCCTGGCCGGCGCCACCCTGCGCGGCCGGTTCGTGGCGCATCGCAGCGGCCACGCGCTCAACAACCGCCTGCTGCGCGCGCTGTTCGCCGATGCCGCCAACTGGCGCTGGGTGCCGGGCGGCGAATACGTCATCGACCTGCCGGAAGCCCGGGCGCTTGCGTCGCTCTCGCCCCGTCCTACCGACGGCGGCGCCGGCCTGCCTGGACAGAGCAACCGCCAGGAGCATCACCTGCGCGTCGCGGCGCGCCGCCGCTCTGACCCGCGTGGCCGGGGTTCGCCTCGGCGGCTTCCGTGTTATAATGCCGGCTGCCCAATTCGCCCGGTGAACGACGTGAAATTTCCTGCATCCCCCGCTCTCCCTGGCCAGAAGCCCCTGGCGGGTGCTGTTCGCGCTGTCCCTGCTCGGGCCGCTCGGCGCCTGCGAGACGCTCGAGTCGGTCAACCCGTTCACCGGCAAGGCGTCGGACCTGACGCCACAGGTCGACATCAACAAGGTGCCGCCCGAGCAGCTGTACAACAACGGCATCGATGCGCTGAACGCCAAGAACTACAACACCGCCATTCGCCAGTTCGAGCTGGTGGAACAGGGCTTTCCCTACTCGTCCTGGGCCGTCAACGCGCAGTTGATGCAGGGCTACACGCAGTATCTGCAAAACCACTACACCGATGCCATCGGCACGCTGGACCGCTTCATCCAGCTGCATCCGGCGCATCGCGACATCGCCTACGCGTATTATTTGCGGGCATTGTCGTATTACGAGCAGATCGCCGACATCCAGCGCGACCAGAAGGCCACCCAGGACGCGATCGCGCGCTCTGCAGGAGGTGGTCAACCGCTTCCCGGACAGCGCCTATGGCCGCGACGCGAAGCTGAAGATCGACCTCGGCCGCGACCATCTGGCCGGCAAGGAGATGGAGATCGGTCGCTTCTATGAGCGCCAGAACCTGTACACCGCGGCGATTGGGTCGCTTACCAGCGGGTGGTCGACGAATACCAGACCACGAACCACACGCCCGAGGCGCTGCAGCCGGCTGGCCGAGGTCTACCTGAAGCTCGGCCTCACCGAGCAGGCGAAGCGGACCGCCGCCGTGCTCGGCCACAACTACCCCGGCAGCGAGTGGTACCAGGACAGCTACAACCAGTTGGTCGACGACCGGGCAGATCTCGGACGAGGGCCAGCCGCTGCGAACCTCGCCGCCGGGGCTGATCGCGCGCACCTGGCATTCGATATTCTGATCCATCCCGGGTCCTTGTGAGCGATCCAAGGCGCCGACCATGCTGACCGGACTGTCGATCCGCGACGTCGTGCTGATCGACCGCCTCGACCTGGAATTCGGTCCGGGCCTGACCGTGCTGACCGGAGAGACCGGCGCCGGCAAGTCGATCCTGCTCGACAGCCTTGGCCTCGCCATGGGCGCCCGCGCCGAAGCCGGGCTGGTTCGCAAAGGCGCCGAGCAGGCCAGCGTCACCGCCATGTTCTCGCCCGCCCCCGGTCACCCCGCCTACGCCTTGCTGGCCGAACAGGGGGTGGAGCCGGGCGAGGAGATCGTGCTCCGCCGGGTGCTGGCAGTCGACGGCCGCTCCCGCGCCTTCGCCAACGACATCCCGGTCGGCGCGGCGCTGCTGCGCCGGGTCGCGGGATTGCTGGTCGAGGTGCAGGGCCAGCACGACCAGATGGGCCTGGCAGATCCCGCGATGCATGTCGGGCTGCTCGACAGCTACGCCGTGCCGCCGGCGCTGAAGCGCGACATCGGCGCCGCGTTCCGTGGCTGGCGCGACGCGCTCGCCCGGCTGGAGGCGGCGCGGGCGGCGATTGCCGAGGCCGAGCGCGACCAGGACTGGCTGCGCCACGCGGTCGATGAACTGTCCCGCCTAGCGCCGCTGGAAGGCGAGGAAAACAGCCTCGCGGCCGAGCGCCAGCGGCTGCAGCAGGGCGAGAAGCGGGCCGAGGCGATTGCCGCCGCGCTGGCCGAACTGGTCTCCCGCGACCGCCGCAATCCGGGGCCCGGTGCGGCCCTGCGCGCCGCCAGCCGGGCGCTGACCCGCCTTGCGCCCGTCCGGCGATCCGCAGGCGGAAAACCCCGCCGCCCCCGCTATCGCTGCCCTCGAACGCGCCGAGGAGGCGCTGGCCGAGGCGGAAACCCTGCTGCAACGGCTCGGCCAGGACAGCGAGGCCGATCCGCGCCTGCTGGAGGCGGCCGAGGAACGGCTGTTCGCCCTGCGCGCCGCCGCCCGCAAGCACAATGTGGCCGTCGCCGAACTGCCGGCGCTGCTGGCAGTCGTTGCGCACCCGCCTCGCTGCGCTGGAGACCGGCGCCGCCGAGATCGATGCGCTGGAGCGCGACGGCGCCGCCGCCCGCGCCGCCTATGCCGAGATCTGCGCCGGGCTGTCCGAGGCGCGCCGCGCCGCCGCGGCGAAGCTGGACCGCGCCGTGGCGCAGCGAACTGCCGCCGCTGCGGCTCGAACGCGCCCGCTTCGTGACCGACGTGGCGCCGCTGCCGGAGGCCGCCTGGGGGCCGCTGGGCGCCGATGCGGTGCGGTTCCTGATCGCCACCAATCCCGGACAGGAGCCGGGGCCGTTGGCCAAGATCGCCTCCGGCGGCGAACTGTCGCGGCTGATGCTGGCGCTGAAGGTGGTGCTGGCCGGCGGCTCGCCGGTGCCGACGCTGGTGTTCGACGAGGTGGACAGCGGCATCGGCGGCGCCACCGCGGCCGCCGTCGGCGAGCGGCTGGCGCGGGTGGCGGAGCGGGTGCAGGTGCTGCTGGTCACCCACAGCCCGCAGGTCGCGGCCCGCGGCGCCGCCCATCTGCGGGTCGCCAAGCAGACCGCGAAAGGCCGCGCGCGAGACCCGCGTCGAGCCGCTGGACGGCGACGCACCGGCGCGAGGAGATCGCCCGCATGCTGGCCGGCGAGACCGTGACCGAGGCCGCCCGCGCGGCGGCCGACAGCCTGCTGGGGGCGGCATGACCCGCAAGCCGAAAGCCGCACCGCAAGCAGCCCCGAGGCTCCGGACGCCGCCGAGGAACTGGCGCAGCTCGGCCGCCGAAATCGCCCGCCACGACCGCGCCTATCACGAACGCGACGCGCCGGAGATCACCGACGCCGAATACGACGCGCTGCGCCGCCGCAACGCCGAATTGGAAGCCGCGCATTCCCCGATCTGGTGCGTGCCGGATTCGCCCAGCCGCCGGGTCGGAGCGGCGCCTGCCGGCGGCTTCGGCAAGATGCCGCCACGGCGTGCCGATGCTGTCGCTCGACAACGCCTTCGACGCCGACGACTTCGCCGAATTCTGCGAACGCGTGCCGCCGCTTCCTGGGCCTGAAGGACAACCGAGCTGGCGCTTCGTCGCCGAGCCGAAGATCGATGGCCTGTCCATCTCGCTCACCTATGACGACGGGCGAGTTCGTCCGCGGCGCCACCCGCGGCGACGGCAAGGAGGGCGAGGACGTCACCGCCAACCTGCGCACCATCGCCGCGGTGCCGCAGCGACTGCAGCGGCGCCGCGCCCGGACCAGATCGAGATCCGCGGCGAGGTGTTCATGACCAAGGCGGATTTCCTGGCGCTGAACGCGACGCTCGAGGCCGCCGGCGAGCGGCTGTTCGCCAATCCGCGCAATGCCGCCGCCGGCAGCCTGCGCCAGCTCGACGTCCGGGATCACCGCCAGCCGCAAGCTGTCGCTGTTCGCCTACGCGATGGGCGAGGCCAGCGAGCCGGTCGCCGACACCCACTGGCATTATCTGCAGCAGCTTGCAGAACTGGGGCTTCACGGTCAATCCGCTGTCGCAGCGCCTGCAGGGCGACCGCCGAAGCCGCCGCGTTCCAGGCCGCGCATCGCCGACCGACCGCGCCGGCCTGCCCTACGACATCGACGGCGTCGTCTACAAGATCGACGACCTCGCCTGCAGCGCCGGCTGGGCTTCGTCGGCCGCGAGCCGCGCTGGGCGATCGCCTGGAAATTCCCCGCCGAGCAGGCCACCACCGTGCTGGAAGACATCGACATCCAGGTCGGCCGCACCGGCGCGCTGACCCCGGTGGCGCGGCTGACGCCGGTCAATGTCGGCGGCGTGCTGGTCACGCGCGCGACGCTGCACAACGAGGACGAGATCGCCCGCAAGGATGTGCGCATCGGCGACACCGTGGTGCTGCAGCGCGCCGGCGACGTGATCCCGCAGATCGTCTCGGTGGTGGCCGAGCGCCGCCCCGCCGGTGCCGAGCCGTTCGTCTCCCCGGATCACTGCCCGGTCTGCGGCAGCCTTGCCGTGCGCGCCGCCCGGCGAGGTGGTCCGCCGCTGCACCGGCGGCCTCACCTGCGCCGCCCAGACCGAGGAACGGCTGATCCATTTCGTCTCCCGCGGCGCCTTCGACATCGAGGGGCTGGGCGACAAGACCGTCCGCGAATTCCACGCCGACGGCCTGGTCCGCGGCCCCGCCGACATCTTCCGCCTGGCCGACCACGAAGCCGACATCGCCGCCCGCGAGGGCTGGGGCGAACTATCCGCGCGCAACCTGATCCGCGCCATCGAGGCAGCGGCGGACCATTTCGCTGGCGCGCTTCATCTATGCGCTGGGCATCCGCCGGATCGGCGAGGCCAACGCGAAGCTGCTGGCCCGCCACTACGGTTCGTTCGCCAACTGGCGGGCGCAGATGCTGGCGGCGGAAACCGTCGGCTCCGAAGCGCGCAGCGACCTCGGCAGCATCCTGCGGATCGGCCCCGCGATCGCCGAGGAACTGGCCGAGTTCTTCGCCGAGCCGCGCAACGTGGCAACCGTCGACGAGCTGGCTGCCCTGCTGACGATCGAGGACGAGGCCGCCGGCCCTGATGCGTCGGGCGAACTGGCCGGCAAGATCGTGGTGTTCACCGGCACGCTGGAAACCATGACCCGCCCGGAGGCCAAGGCGATGGCCGAGCAGCATGGCGCCCGCGTCACCGACAGCGTGTCGAAGAAGACCGATCTCGTGGTGGTCGGCGCCGATGCCGGATCCAAGGCCCGCCGCGCCACCGAACTCGGCGTGCGCGTGGTCACCGAGGCCGAGTGGCGCCGGATGGCCGGCGCGGAATGATTTCACGCGCCGCGATGGCGTCGTTGCTTCGCGTGGCAGTTCTCTACTTGGTTCCCGGATCCAGCTTCCACAGTCATGCAGACCCGGTTCGTCACGCTTAACTACAACGCTACGTCGCCGCGATATTATGCTGGCGTCAACGCGAAACTGACGGCATCGTTGGCGCAATATGCGATTCTGGCCGGTAGTTCCGGTTTCGGCAATCTCGGCTTCGGTGGACTTTAACGGATATGGCCTCTGCATCCCCCAAGCAGGCGGAACGACTCTCCGAGCGGCTGCGCGTCTTGATCGTCGAGGATACGCCTTCGGTGGCCGCCATGATCCAGGCCGGACTGCACCAGGCCGGCATGACCACCGACCTGGCGCAAAGCGGCTCCGAGGCGATCGAGCGCCACGCCAGCTTCAAGCCCGACATCGTGCTGCTGGATCTCGGCCTGCCTGATGTCGACGGCCTGAGCCTGGTGCAGCAATTCGCAGCCCAGGGCGAATGCGGCGTCATCGTCGTCACCGCCAGCGGCGAGGAGGCTACCCGCGTCGCCGGGCTCGACACCGGGGCCGACGACTACGTCGTGAAGCCGGTTCGCGTGCGGGAGCTTGCGGCCCGGATCCGCGCCCTGCATCGCCGCCTGCACCGCCCGGCGGAGCCGCGGCCGGGCGTCATCACCGTCGACCACGCGCGGCGCGTGATGCTGAGCGCCAACGGCGTGCGCAGCCTGCTGACCGAGGCCGAGCTGGCGGCGCTGGAAACCCTGCTGGACGCGCAGGGAGCCAGCGTATCGCGGGAATGGCTGAGCAAGGTGGCGCTGAAACGGCCGCTGCACAGTGAGGACCGCAGCGTGGACCAGCTGGTGCTGAAGCTGCGGCGCAAGCTGATCGAGCAGGGAGCGTCGCCGCGGACCATCCTGTCGGTGCGCCGGCAGGGCTACGTGATCTCGGATTCCACACTGTTCCGCTCGGCGCCGGTGCCGCCGTCCCGCGCGCCGTCGGGCGGGGAGGACGACGAGTCCGACACCCCTGCCCTGACCGGCGAGTAGTTATCCCGGGGAGCAGCTATCCCGGCGCGTAGCCATGCCGGGCAGATATGGGGAAATCAGGCGACCTGGACGCGCAGTTGCTCCGAGACCCCGCCATCGACGGCGTCGAGTACCGCCGGCAGGTCTGATGCAGCCGCCAGCGGCGCGCCGTCTCCATCCATCAAGCGAAAGCCGTCGGAACCGGCCACCAGCAACATGCGGGCGAACGGCATCGTACCGACATTTGGCTCAAGCCGCATGGCCATCACGCCGTTGCCCTGGCCGACGTCAAGCACCTGAAGCCGGCGTTGACGGCACCATCTGGACAGAACCTTGAAGTCTGCACTTTCCAGCAACGGAACGTTCCTCCACCACATCTTGTGGTCGTCGGGCCCGAGTCGCAGTTCAATCTGGCATATTTAGCAGCGTCGCGGGAAGCTGCTCGCGAATTTGTGATCTACATTCGTTCACATCCGTCTTTCCCCTACCCGCCGGCCCGGCGACCGGCGTAAAATCGCGCGGCGCGAGCTGATCGTGCTCCAGGGGGAAAACCGCCATGAACGTCATGCTGGGAAACCAGGGCCCTCGCTACCGCCACGTCGACGACGAGACACAGCCCTACGTCACCATCACCGTCGACAAGCTGACGCCGATCATCGGCGCCGAGATCGGCGGCATCGACCTGTCGCAGCCATTGGCCAACCACCAGCTCGACGAGGTGCATCGGGCGCTGGCGGAGAACCTGGTGATCTTCTTCCGGGACCAGCACATCACGCCCGCCCAGCACCTGGCGTTCGGGCGGCTGTTCGGGCCGCTGCACCTGCATCCGGCGGCGCCGCACGTGGCGGGCGAGCCGGAGCTGATGATCATCCACGCCGACCGTGACTCCCCGCGCGCCAATGGCGAGGGGTGGCACAGCGACGTGTCCTGCGACACCGAGCCGCCGATGGGCAGCATCCTGTACATCCGCACCTGCCCGCCGCGCGGCGGCGACACCCTGTTCGCCAACATGTATGCGGCGTACGCGGCGCTATCGGAGCGGATGAAGACCTATCTGGACGGGCTGGTGGCGCTGCATGACGGTGCCGACGTGTATCGCGGCACCTATGCCAATTTCGGCGTGGCCGACAAGGCGGTGTATCCCAGCGCCGAGCACCCGGTGGTGCGCACCCATCCGGTCACCGGCCGGCGCGCGCTGTACGTGAACCGCGGCTTCACCAAGCGGATCATGGGGCTGCCGCGCGACGAGAGCGAAGGCGTGCTGCGCTACCTGTTCGACCACATGGAAAATCCGCTGTTCCAGTGCCGCTTCCGCTGGCAGGAGAATTCCATCGCCTTCTGGGACAACCGCTGCACCCAGCACCGGGCGATGTGGGATTACTGGCCGCATACCCGCTCCGGCCACCGCGTCACGGTGCAGGGCAACCGGCCGGTTTGAGTGGCGCTGGCGCGCGGAAGAAGAACGCCTTGATGATTTCGACGAGCGCCAGATAGGCCGCGGTCGCGACCGACCAGGAACACGAAGAACAGCGGCGGCGGCGCCACGAACCCGAACCATCCTCCCACCGGCGACAGCGGCAACAGCAATGCGATCGCCACCACACCCAGCGCGAACGCCACCAGGAACCGGTGCGGCCTGCTTTGGAAGAAGCGTCGCCGGGTGCGGATGGCGAACACCACCAGCACCTGGGTCGTCATCGATTCGATGAACCAGCCGGTCTGGAACAGCGCCTCGCCGGCGCCAAAGAACGCTGAGCAGGGCATAGAAAGTCAGGAAATCGAAGACCGAGCTGACCGGCCCGAACACCAGCATGAAGCGCTCGATCAGCTTGATGTCCCAGTTCACCGGCCCGGCGATGCGCCTCCGGATCGACGCGGTCGAACGGGATCGCGATTTCGGACACGTTGTAGATCAGGTTGTTCAGCAGGATCTGGATCGGCAGCATCGGCAGGAACGGCAGGATCAGCGCCGCGCCGGCCATGCTGAACATGTTGCCGAAATTGGAGCTCGACGCCCATCAGCACGTATTTGGACACGTTCTGCACCGTGCTGCGCCCGGCCGACCACCGCTTCGCGCACCACCGAAAGATCGTGCTCCAGCAGGATCAGGTCGGCCGCCGCGCGCGCGACGTCGGCGGCGCCGTCGACCGAGATGCCGACATCGGCGGCGTGCAGCGCCGGCGCGTCGTTGATGCCGTCGCCCATGAAGCCGACGACATGGCCGAGCCGTTTCAGCGCCAGCAGGATGCGATGCTTCTGCTGCGGATTGACCCGGCAGAACAGGTTGACCCGCGGCAGCTGCCCGATCAGCGCCTCGTCCGACAGCTGCGCCAGCGCGTCGCCGGTCAGCACGCCCGTGCACCGGCACGCCGATCTCGGCGAACACGTGGCGGCTGACCAGTTCGTTGTCGCCGGTCAGCACCTTGACGGCGATGCCCGGCCGCCGCCATGGCGCGGATCGTCTCGCCGGCGCTGGCCTTCGGCGGATCGAGGAACACCGCGAAGCCGGCGAACACCAGGTCGCGTCTCGTCGGTGATCGCGGCGGTCGCGTGGACTCGCATCGACCACGCGGCTGGCGATGCCCAGCGCGCGGAATCCCTGCGACCCGAGATTCGTCCAGCGTCGCCGCGAACGCCTGCGCGGGTCTCGGCATCGAGCGGACGCTCCTCGCCCGCGCTCCTCGTAGCGGCCGGACAGCCGCAGCAGGTCCTCCGGCGCGCCCTTCACGATCAGCCGCCGCTTGCGCCTCGTGCTTCCACCAGCACCGAGACGCGCCGGCGCTCGAAATCGAACGGCACCTCGTCGATCTTGCGTCCACGCGCGTCATGTCGAACGGACGCGGCGGCGAGGATCGCCTCGTCGAGCGGGCTCTTCATGCCGCTCTCGAAGTGGCTGTTGATGTAGGCGTAGGCGAAGGCGCGCGGCGCTTTCGGCGCCGTGGCCGTCGATCGTGCGGACCAGCTTGATCGCGGCCTCGGTCAGGGTGCCGGTCTTGTCGGTGCACAGCACGTCCATGGCGCCGAGATCGTGGATCGCCGACAGGCGCTTCACGATCACCTTTCGCTTGGCCATCTGCCATGGCCGAGCGGGCCAGCGTGACCGTCACGATCATCGGCAGCAGCTCGGGCGTCAGCCCGACGGCGAGCGCCAGCGCGAACATCAGCGATTCCAGCACCGGCCGGTGGAAGGAGATGTTCACCACCAGCACGAACAGCACCATCAACATGGTGAAGCCGCATGATCAGCATGCCGAACCGGCGGATGCCGACCGCGAAGGCGGTGGCCGGCGGCTTCTCGGCCAGGCTGGTGGCCAGATGCGCCGAGCGCCGTCCGGGCGCCGGTGCGGCAGACCAGAATCGGTCGCGGTGCCGCTGATCACCGAGGTGCCGGCGAACACCGCGTTCGATGCGCCGGTCGGGCTTGTCGGTGCCGGGCGCCGCGTCGCTGGCGTGCTTCTCGGCCGGGTAGGGCTCGCCGGTCAGCAGCGCCTGGTTGACGAACAGGTCGCGGCTTTCGAGCAGCCGCGCATCCGCCGGCACCAGATCGCCGGCGATCAGTTCGACGATGTCGCCGGGCACCAGCTGATCGATCGGCACCGAAATCGGCAGCGCCGTCGCGCCGTACGCGTGGCCTGCACCGCCACCGACCGGCGCAGCGCCTCGACCGCGTTCTGCGCGCGCACCTCCTGGACGAAATCGAGCGTGATGCTGAGCAGTGACGATGCTGACGACGATGACGAAGCTGGCGACGTCGCCGGTCGCCGCCGACAGCCCGCTCGCCACCAGCAGGATGATGACCAGCGGGTTGCGGAAGCGGGCGAGGAACTGCAGCCAGAGCGGCTGCCGCTTGACGTCGGCGGCATCGTTCGGACCGAAGCGCCGCAGCCGCGCCTGCACCTCGGTACCGTCGAGGCCGGCGGCGGTGCTGCCGAGCCGCTCCAGCAGATGCGCCGCCGGCAGCCGCCAGACCTCGTCCGCGCCCGGTTCATCGGCGAACCCGCCCGCGGCCGGCAAAACCTGGATGACCGCCGCGTCGTTCATCGCCAAACCCTCCCTGCCATCGCGGCATCAGCCGCGATCAAGCGCATCCGGGGGCCAGGCGCCCTGATGTCGATCAATCCAGGCGGCGAGCGCAGGATTGCGGCGCCGGCGCCTCAGCTCATTCGGGCAGCGGAGCGCAGGCCCGCTCCAGCCAGGCGCGCTCGGCGTCCCCGAGATGCGGCCCGACCTCGGCCAGCACGCGCGCATGGTATTGGTCCAGCCATTCCCTTTCAGCGACGGTCAGCATCGCCGGTTCGATCAGCCTGGTGTCAAACGGCGCCAGGGTCAGGGTCTCGAAGCTGAGGAACTTCCTGGTCGCCTCCGGAAACGACGCCGCCTGCACCAGCAGCAGGTTCTCCAGGCGGATGCCGTATCGGCCGGGGGCGTAGAAGCCTGGCTCGTCGGAGAGGATCATCCCCTCCGCCAGCGGCACCGGCCTGGCCGCACGCGACAGGCTCACCGGGCCCTCGTGCACGGACAGGTAGCTGCCGACGCCGTGGCCGGTGCCGTGGTCGTAGTCGAGGCCGGCGCGCCACAGCGCCGCGCGGGCGAAGCCGTCGAGATGGGGGCCGGCGACGCCTTGCGGGAACACCAGCGTGGCGATGGCGATATGCCCCTGCAGCACCCGCGTGGTGCGGTCGCGCAGTTCGTCGGGCGGCGGCATCCGGGCCGGTCCAGACGGTGCGGGTGATATCGGTGGTGCCGTCGCTGGAACTGGCCGCCGCTGTCGATCAGGTAGGTCTCGTTGGCGCGGATCGGCCGGTCGGTTTCCGGGCTGACCCGGTAATGGATGATGGCGCCGTCCTCGCCGGCGCCGGAGATCGCGGGGAAGCTCTCGCCGCGGAAATGCTCCACCTCGGCGCGGAACGCCAGCAGGCGGGCGGCGGCGGACATCTCGGTCTCGTGGCCGGCGGCGCCGTCCAGCCAGTGCAGGAAGCGGCAGACCGCGACCGCGTCGCGGGCATGGGCGTTGCGGGCGCCCTGGCTGCTCGACCTCGTTCTTGCAGGCCTTCGGCAGCATGCAGGGGTCGGTTCCCGCGACCACCTCCGCCTTGGCGGCGCGCAGGCGCTGGGCGAACCACGCCGGCGACCCGGCCGCATCGACGCGCACCCGCTTGCCGGCCAGCCGGTCCAGCGCCGCCCGGCAGTTCGGCGCGGTCCTGCACCGACACCGCGTTGCCGAGCCAGCCGCGCAGGTCCGGCGACAGCTTGCGCGGGTCCATGAACAATTCGCAGCCGGCGTCGGCGTGGACGACGGCGAAGCCGAGCGCGAACGGGGTGAACGGCACGTCGTCGCCGCGGATGTTCAGCAGCCAGGCGATCGAGGCCGGGTCGGTGACGACGGCCGCATCCTCGCGGGCGGCCTGCAGGGCGGCGGCGACCTGCTCCCGCTTCGCCTCGGAGGTTGCCCCGGCGAACTGCAGCGGCTGCGCGCCTGCCTGGTTCAGCGGCGGCGCGGGGCGGTCCTGCCAGATCGTGTCGATCGGGTTGACCGCCAGCGGCACCATGTCCAGCCCCGCGGCGGTGAACCGCTGCACGCCCTCCTCGCTGACCAGCAGGGGGTCGTAGCCGATCCTGGCGCCTTTCCCGGCGTGCTCCGCCAGCCAGTCCGGCGGCGGTTCCTCGGTGATGTGGCGCCGTTCCCACAGCTTCGGGTCGGTCTGCGCCGCCATTTGCAGGACGTAGCGGCCGTCGGTGAACACCGCCGCCCGGTCGGGCAGCACCACCGCCAGGCCGGCGCTGCCGCTGAAGCCGGTCAGCCAGCGCAGCCGCTCGGCCGCGGCCGGGACATATTCACTGAGATGCTCGTCGGCGCGCGGCACGATGAAGCCGTCCATCCCTATCCTGGCGAGTTCGGCTCGCAGCAATTCCAATCGATTGGACGGCATATCTGACCTTTCCTCTTCACCGAAGCTTAACCATTTATTCATAGCTACGCGCATCACATGCGTTCAGCGCATATCTGGCGTGGGAGCAAAACGGTTCTCCCGCGTCATGGACAGCTTATGTTGCATTGCACCATCACCGCGTGACGACGTGCATTCCGGCACGTTGCCCGCCACGGCGATACCACCAGGACTTGATACGATGAACGCCTATGTCTCCAAGCAGGAAATGGCCTACCGGATGCCGGAAAGCCTGTCGCACTACTTCAAGGACGAAGTCCCCTACATGCCGCAACCCGAGCCGCAGGGGATCAGCCTGTTCGCCCGGATCGGCGCCGGCCTGCGCCGGTTGGCCCAGCTTCCCGCGCGCCGCGCCGTGATCAACGAGCTGCAGACGCTCAGCGACCACGAGCTGGCCGATATCGGCATCAGCCGCGCCGAGGTGTCGCGGGTGTTCGATCCCGCCTTCACCGCCAGCCGCTCCGCCGAACGCTTCGGGCGCAACAACGCGACCGGTTATATCTGCTTCGGCTAACCGGTTACAG
Organism: uncultured Alphaproteobacteria bacterium; assembly: GCA_963819305.1. Lineage (GTDB taxonomy): Bacteria > Pseudomonadota > Alphaproteobacteria > Acetobacterales > Acetobacteraceae > CAVTKE01. The sequence goes on along the minus strand of CAWFVP010000006.1, from coordinate 420,832 downwards.
CCGCCCCGGCGGCGAGAACTTGCGCAGCACGAGGGTCGCCCATGCGCCCTCGTGCAGCGCGCGTTCCAGCCGCAACCCCTGGCGACGATGCGCCGCCAGGACCTGCCGCACCTGCGACGTCAGCAGGCCGGCCAGAATGACCGTGCCGCCCGGCGCCAGGCGGCGCGCCAGCTGCGCCGCCATCGCACAAAGCGGCCGCGCCAGGATGTTGGCGAACACGAGGTCATAGGGCGCAGCTGCGCGGACGACCGGCGACCGCCAGCCATTGGCGAGCGCAAACCGGGTGCGTGACGCGAGCCCGTTGCGGCGCCGCGTTCTGCGCCGCCACCCGCACCGACCAGGGCTCGATGTCGGTGCCGAGCACCTGGCGGTGCAGCAGCGCCGCCGCCGCCATCGCCAGGATGCCCGAGCCGGTGCCGAGATCGAGGATCCGCCGCGGCCGGCGATGCGCCACCAGTTCCAACGCCCGCAGGCAGCCGCGGGTCGAGCCATGCTCGCCGGAGCCGAAGGCGAGCCCGGCATCCAGCACCAGCAGCCGATCCGCCCCGATGGCGCCGGCCCCGACAGATGCGTGCCGCGCACCGCGAAGCGCCGCCCGACCAGCTGCTCCGGGAACGACTGCGTAGCTGCGCGCCAGCCAGCCCTCCGCCGGCGTCTCGCGGCGCTGCCAGCACGGCGGCGACGCCGGTGACCAGGCCGGCGAGCGCCATGCCGGCCGCCAGTTCGTTCTCCAGCGTGCCGCGGTCGCGCACGCCCTTCGACATGCCACAGCCCGGTGTCGTCGTCGAGGAACAGGCCGACCGTGCCGCACACGCTGCTCCAGCGCCGCCTCGTAGGCCTGCACCGCCGCTTCCGGTACCACCACGGTCAGGGTCTCCAGCTCGGTGGCGTGGCGCAGGTTGGCGGGGCCGGGACTCCAAGGCAGCATGCTCAGGCCAACTCCACGAACCGGTCCAGCACGCGCTTGCCGCCGGCCTTCTCGAACTCGATGTCCAGCCGGTCGTCGTCGACGCGCGGTCACCGTGCCGTAGCCGAATTTCTGGTGGAACACCCGGCGCCGACCGGCATCGCCTCGCTCCGCGGCCGGCCGCGCCGGCTGCTCCCACGCCTCGATCACTCGGCCGCGCCCGGCGTTGCGGGCGATCAGCGGGAACTGGCCGCCGAACGCCGGCGCCTGCGCGATCATGCCGGTCGCGCTGCAAGGCCGCCGAGCCGCTGCGCTCGATCATGCGCCTCCGGCAGCTCCTCGATGAAGCGGCTGGGGATGCTGCTCTGCCAGTTGGCGTAGAGGCGGCGGTTGGCGGCGTGGCTGACGATCGCCCGTCGCCGCGCCCGGGTCAGCCCGACATAGGCCAGCCGCCGCTCCTCCTCCAGGCCCTTGGCGCCGCTCTCGTCCATGGTGCGCTGGCTGGGGAACAGCCCCTCCTCCCAGCCGGGCAGGAACACCGTGTCGAACTCCAGCCCCTTGGCGGCGTGCAGGGTCATCAGCTGACCCGGTCGCGCCTCGGCGTTCTCGTCGTTCTCCATCACCAGGCTGACATGGTCGAGGAAGCCGCGCGAGCGTCTCGAAATCGGCCAGCGCGCGCACCAGCTCCTTCAGGTTCTCCAGCCGGCCCGGCGCCTCGGGCGACTTGTCCGCCTGCCACATGCCGGTGTAGCCGCTCTCGTCCAGCATGGTGGCGACGGTCACGACGTGGCCGTCGCGCGCGAGCATCTCGCGCCAGCGGGCGAAGCCGGCAGCATCAGCTCGCGCACCTGCTCGCGCACCTTGCCGCGCAGGCCGCCATCGTCCACCAGGCTGCGCCGCCGCCACCGACAGCGGCACGCTGCCGCTCGCGGGCGCGCGTCATGCATGGTGCGCAGCGCCTGCTCGCCGACGCCGCGGCGGGGCACGTTGACGATCCGCTCGAACGCCAGGTCGTCGGCCGGCTGGTGCAGCACGCGCATGTAGGCGATGGCGTCGCGGATTTCCGCCCGCTCGTAGAAGCGCAGGCCGCCGACCACGCGGTACGGCAGTGCCGAGCGTGATCAGCCGCTCCTCGAAGGCGCGGGTCTGGGAGCCGGTGCGCACCAGGACCGCCATCTCGGCCAGCGCATGGCCGTCGCGGCGCAGCGCCTCGATCCGCTCGCCGACCATGCGGGCCTCCTCGTCGGAGTCCCACAGGCCGACCACCGACGACCTTTTCGCCGGTCGCGTCGTTGCGGCCGGGCCGCAGCGTCTTGCCCAGCCGGCCCTCGTTATGCGCGATCAGCCCGGAGGCGGCGGCCAGGATCGGCGCCGTGCGAGCGGTAATTGCGCTCCAGCCGGACGATGCTGCGCGCCCGGAAAATCCTTCTCGAAGCGCAGGATGTTTTCCACCTCGGCGCCGCGCCAGGAATAGATCGACTGGTCGTCGTCGCCGACGCAGCAGATGTTCTTGTGCGCCTGCGCCAGCAGCCGCAGCCAGAGATACTGCACGAGGTTGGTGTCCTGGTACTCGTCGACCAGGATGTAGCGGAAGCGTGCGGTGGTACTGCGCCAGCACGTCCGGATGGTCGCGCAGGATCTCGGTCATGTGCAGCAGCAGGTCGCCGAAATCGGCGGCGTTCAGCGGTCTGCAGCCGCGTCCTGGTAGGCGGCGTAGAGCGCGCGGGCGCGGCCGTCGGCGAAGTCGCTGTCCTCGGCGGCGGTGCACCGCGCTCGGGCGCCGATGCCGCGGTCCTTCCAGCGCTGGATCATGCCCATCAGCGCCTGCGGCGCCCAGCGCTTGGGGTCGATCCGCGCGGCCTCCATCACCTGCTTCAGCAGGCGGAGCTGGTCGTCGGTATCGAGGATGGTGAAGCTGCTGGTCAGGCCGACCAGCGCCGCGTGCCGGCGCAGCATGCGGGCGCACAGCGCGTGGAAGGTGCCGAGCCACAGCCCCTCCGCCGGGCCGGCCGAGGATCGCCGCCGACGCGCTCGCGCATCTCGCGCGCCGCCTTGTTGGTGAAGGTCACCGCCAGCACCTGGTTCGGGAAGGCGCGGCCGGTCAGCAGGATATGGGCGAAGCGGGTGGTCAGCACCCGCGTCTTGCCGGTGCCGGCGCCGGCCAGCACCAGCAGCGGCCCGTCGACGGTCTCGACGGCCTCGCGCTGCTCGGGGTTCAGGCGGGCGAGGTACTCGGTCATGCGGGGGAGATTCGGCGCGGCACCCCAGGGATATAGAACGCGTGGCGACCACGCTGGCCAACCCGCGTGCGCGCCGACGCATCTGGCCCACCGGTTCTTCGCGGCCTCCGCCCGCCGCGGCTCGGCTCTGCTCGCGGTGGGCGTGTTCGGCGGGCTGCTGCTCCCGCCGCTGGCGCATGCGATGCACTGGCTGATCACGCCCAACGTGGTGGCGCATGATGACGCTGGTGCTGCTGCGGGTCGACATCCCGGCCGCCTTCGCGCATCTGCGCCGGCCCGCGCCGGTTGGCCGCGATCGTCGGCTTCCAGCTGCTGGCCTGCCCGCTGCTCGCCTGGGTGGTCGTGTCGCCGTCTCGGCGCTCGACGCCGGCATCGCCGCCGGCGTGGTGATCTTCGCCACCGGCTGCGCCGCCACCTCGGCGCCGGCCTTCGCGCGGCTGGTCGGGCTGGACCCGGAACTGACCCTGCTGGCGACGCTGGCCACCACCGCGCTGGTGCCGCTCACCGCGCCGCCGATCGCGCTACGCGCTGATGGGGGTCGACCTGGCCATCGGCCTGCCGGCGTTCATGGGCCGGCTGGTGCTGGTGGTCGGCGCTGCCGCTGGCTGTTCTCGCTCGCCATCCGCCGCGCCGTCGGCGCGGCGCGGCTGGCGCCGCTACGGGCCCGCGGTGGACGGCGCTGCTGGTCTGGCTGGTGGTGCTCTACGGCTTCGGGGTGATGGACGGGCTGGCCGCGCGCATCGCCGACGACCCGCTGTGGGTCGCGCAGGCGACGCTGGCGGCGTTCGCGGTGGATTTCGGGCTGAACGCCGCTACCACGCTGGCCTTCGCATGGCTCGGCTGGCGGCGCGGCGGCCTCGGCCGGGCTGATGAGCGGCAACCGCAACATGGCGCTGTACCTGGCCGTGCTGCCGGCCGCGGCCGACCCGCGGATCAGCGCTGTTCTTCGCGCTATGCCAGTTCCCGCTGTTCCTCAGCCCGTTCCTGCTGCGGCCGCTGCTATCGCCGGTTCCGCCGCTGGGGCGCTGACGGCCGCACGCCCAGGATATGGGCGATGGCGTAGGTCAGGTCCGGCCGGTTCAGCGTGTAGAAGTGGAACTCGTCCACCCCGTTGGCCTGCAGCAGCCGCACCTGCTCGGCGGCGACGACGGCCGCCACCATGCGGCGGGTCTCGGGATCGTTCTCGGTGCCTTCGAACATGCTGGCCGAGCCAGGCCGGCACGCTGGCGCCGCACATCGCGGAGAACTTCGGCCGCCTGGGCGAAATTGGACACCGGCATGATCCCCGGCACGATCGGCGCCGTGATCCCGGCCGCCAGCGCCCGGTCGAGGAAGCGCAGGATAGGTCTCGGTCTCGAAGAAATACTGGGTGATCGCCCGCGTGGCGCCGGCATCGAGCTTGCGCTTGCAGGTTGTCGAGGTCGGCGGCCGGCGCTGGCGGCGGCCGGGTGGGTCTCGGGATAGGCCGCGACCGAAATCTCGAAATCGGCCACCCGGCGCAGCCCGGCGACCAGGTCGGCCGCATAGGCGTAGCCCTCGGCATGCGGCTGGTAGGCGCCGCCGCCCGGCATGTCGCCGCGCAGCGCCACGATATGGCGGACCCCCGCCTCCCAGTATCGGCGCGCGATCGCATCGACCTCGGCGCGGCTGGCGCCGACGCAGGTGAGGTGGGCGGCCGGCGTCAGCGTGGTTTCGGCGACCATGCGGCTGACCGTCGCGTGGGTGCGCTCCTGGGTGCTGCCGCCGGCGCCGTAGGTGACGCGAGACGAACCGCGGCGCCAGCGGCTCCAGCCGCTGCATGCATTGCCAAAGCTGGGTTTCCAGCGCCTCGGTCCGCGGCGGCAAGAACTCGAACGACAGCGCCGGCACCGGCTGCGCCGCGTCGCGGGCCGGCAGGGCGCCGAAGCGTGGCCCGGTCAGCCAGCGCTGCAGCGGCGGGAGTTGCTGTGATTCGGGTGCAACGGTATGGTTCATGGCCGCTTTAAACGGCGATCGGGACCACCGATGCAAGCGTTCCCTGTCCGGTTGGCAGGGAATTGTTACCTTCCCCCTGGTTCACTGCCGCCGCGGTTCCATCTAGGACTCTCCGCCAGGGCCCGCGCGCTTCCATCCCGCGCGGCTGCCTTGTATGAGTCGAAGCAATCCAGGTCCCGGTCCGGCCGGCCCGCCAAAGGAATGACATGCGCGCCTGTTTCCGTCCCGTCATGCTTGCGGCCTTGTTCCTTGTGACAAGCCTGGCCGGCTGCGCGACCCCGCCCGACCCGTCCGATCCCGATGCCGTCGCCGAGTTCCACGACGCCGACGACCCGCTGGAGCCGACCAACCGGGTGTTCTACGCCATCAACGACGGCATCGACACCGCCGTCCTGCGCCCGCTGGCGGTGGGCTACCGCGCCGTGGTGCCGGCGGTGGTCCGCAGCCACACGCATAATTTCCTGGTGAACCTCGGCACCCCGGTGGCGCTGATCGACGACATGCTCGCGGCGAAATCGCGCCGCGCCGGCGACAACCTGATGCGCCTCGTGATCAACACCACGATCGGTCTCGGCGGCATCTTCGACGTCGCCAGCGGGTGGGGCTGGCCGAACCACGACACCGACGCCGGCATCGCCTTCGCGCTGTGGGGGCTGCCCGACGGCGCCTTCCTGTTCCTGCCGATCCTGGGGCCGAGCAACCCGCGCGACGCGGTCGGCTTCGGCACCGACATCGCGCTCGATTTCACCACCTGGGTCGGCCAGGGCGACGTGGTGAAGGCGCTGTCCTATGCCCGCGTGTTCACCACCGCGGTCGATGCCCGCGAGCGTGTGCTGGACGACCTGGACCGGATCAAGGCGCAGGCGCTGGATCCCTATGCAACGCTGCGCAGCCTGTCGCGGCAGCACCGCGCCTCGCAGATCGAGGATGCCCGCAACGACAACCGCCACACCGTCCCCGCCTGGTTCCCACGTCCCCCGGCTGCCGCGCCGGCCGCGTCCGCGGTAAAATGAGACGACGCCTGACGATGGGAAGGCGTCCTGACCGGAGGCCCTGCTGCTTGACCGTAAGGCCCGCCCTCTTGACCAATGCCCCTCTTGGGTGCCCAACAGGCTGAGTGCAACCACGATGGTTCCTGCCGCATGCTGACCCGACGCATCCTGCTTTCGCTCGCCGCCACGGCCGCGACCCTGCCCTTGGCGGCCCCCGCCCGGGCCGACGCCACCGAACAGGCGAGCAAATTCATCGCCGAGCTCGGCCGTGAGCTCAGCGGCATCGTCAATGGCCCGGCACCTTTGAAGGAGCGCCAGGCGGCCTTGCAGAAGGTGGTCGACGCCAATGTCGACCTCGACGACGTCGCGCGCTTCTGCCTGGGCCGCTACTGGCGCAGCGCAACCCCGCAGCAGCAGCAGGAATATGTCGAGATCTTCCGCCGCGTGCTGCAGCAGAACGTCACCGGCAAGATCGGCGACTACCAGGGCGTCACCTTCGCGGTGAACCGGGCGGCGCCGCGCGACGACAACGTGGTCGTCACCAGCACCGTGACGCGGCCCAACAACGAACCAAATCGGGTGGACTGGCTGGTCAGCATGGCGAGCGGCGCACCGAAGATCATCGACGTCATCGCCGAGGGCACCAGCCTGCGGCTGACCCAGCGCAGCGACTACGCCTCGTTCCTGGCGCGGAACAACAACAATGTCCAGGCGCTGATCGACGCCATGCGCCACCAGGCCGCCAACCCCTCCAGCTGAACCGATGCCGTCGATCCGGACGCCGGTGCTGGACATCGGCTACGAGGAGAGCGGCCCGCCGGACGGGTCTCCGGTCATTCTCATGCACGGCTTCCCCGACGACGTCCGCACCTGGGACGGCGCCGCGCCGGCGCTGGCCGAGGCCGGGCGGCGGGTGATCGTGCCCTATCTACGCGGCTACGGGCCGACCCGGTTCCGCGATCCGGCGACGCCGCGCTCGGGCCAGCAGGGCGCCCTCGGCGCCGACCTGCTGGCCTTGATGGACGCGCTCGACATCCGCGAGGCGGCACTGGCCGGCTACGACTGGGGCGGCCGCGCCGCCTGCGTGGTCGCGGCGCTGTGGCCAGAACGGGTGCGCGCGTTGGTGACGGTCAACGGCTACAACATCCAGGACATCGCCGCCTCGGGCCGCCCGGCGGCCGCCGAAGCCGAAGCGCGCTATTGGTACCAGTGGTATTTCCACACCCGCCGCGGCCGGGCCGGCCTTACCGACAACCGCCGCGACATCTGCCGCCTGCTGTGGCGGCTGTGGTCGCCGAACTGGAACTTCGACGACGCCACCTTCGAACGCACCGCGGCAAGCTGGGACAACCCGGATTTCGTCGACGTGGTGATCCAGTCCTATCGCCACCGCTACGGCGAGGCCCCGGGTGACCCCGCCTATGACGCGATCGAGGCCCGCCTCGCCGCCCGGCCGAAGATCACCGTGCCGACCATCGTGCTCGACGGCGCCGCAGACGGCGTCGGCCCGCCCGCGGCGGAGGATCGCCCCGCCGCCCATTTCACCGGGCGGTACGAGCGCCGCATCATTCCGGTCGCCGGGCATTTCCTGCCGCGCGAGACGCCTGGCGCGGTGGTGGATGCGCTGGAGGAGTTGCTTGGTGGTTGAGACCGCCTAAGGCAGTAAGGAATTTCACCGCAGAGACAGTGAGACGGGGAGAAGCAAGACAGCTAAGGTCGTGCTTCGCTTCTCCGCGTCTCAATGCCTCCGTGCAGAGCACGCACAATGAGGCCGGCACAGGCCGCCGAAGGCAATAAGTTCTTCCCCTGGAGGCGGTGAGACGGAAGAAGCAAGCACAGGCTTCCCGCTTCGCTTCTCCCCGTCTCACTGCCTCTGCGGTGAACCGCTTTCTTGCTGTCGGGAACGAACACTCTCGTAAACCAGCACCCGATGCCCATCGCGTTCGTAGCTTTCGCAAACCACCATCCCGATGCCGCCGAGCACCATGCGCGAGCCGATATTGGTCTCGCGCGTCACCGCGACGACGCGGACGAGGCCCGCGCGTTCATGCGCGAAGCGCAAGGCGGCGCCGGCCGCCTCGCTGGCGTAGCCGCGGCCCTGCGCGCGGGTGACGAAGGCCACGCGCAGCGCCATGCCGCGGCCGTCGGGGCGCATGTGCAGGCCGGTGGTGCCGAGGAACGCCTCGGTGCCGGTTTCACGAACCGCCCACATGCCGACGCCATGCGCGCCCCAGAAGGAAATTTCCTCGGCCAGTTCCTCGGCCGCGCGAACCGCTGAGCGCACTCCGCCCAGCATCACCGCGAACACCTGCGGGTCGCCCTTCAACTGTTGCAGATCAGCAAGGTCCGCCGGCGACACCGGCCGCAGCAGCAGGCGGCCGGTGCGCAGGACCCAGGAGGGGATTCAACTATCGCAGCAGCGGGCGGTACTTGATGCGGTGCGGCTCGGTGGAATCGTTGCCGAGGCGGCGGCGCTTGTCTTCCTCGTAATCCTGGAAGTTGCCCTCGAACCATTCGACGTGGCTGTCGCCCTCGAAGGCCAGGATATGCGTGGCCAGCCGGTCGAGGAACCAGCGGTCATGGCTGATCACCACGACGCAGCCGGCGAATTCCTCCAGCGCCTCCTCCAGCGCCCGCAAGGTGTCGACGTCGAGATCGTTGGTCGGCTCGTCGAGCAGGATGACGTTGCTCTCGCTTTTCAGCATCTTCGCGAGATGCACCCGGTTGCGCTCGCCGCCGGACAGGATGCCGACCTTCTTCTGCTGGTCCGAGCCCTTGAAGTTGAAGGCGCCGACATAGGCGCGCGACGGCACCGCCCGCTTGCCGATATACAGCACGTCGGTGCCGCCGCTGATCTCCTCCCACACCGACTTTGTGCCGTCGAGGGTTTCGCGGCTCTGGTCGACATAGCCGAGCTTCACCGTCTCGCCGACCGTGAGCTTGCCGCTGTCCGGATGCTCGACGCCGGTGATCATCTTGAACAACGTCGACTTGCCGGCGCCGTTCGGCCCGATCACGCCGACGATGCCGCCGGGCGGCAGCTTGAAGTTCAGTCCGTCGATCAGCAGGTTGTTGCCGTAGCCCTTGCGCAGATCCTCCGCCTCGATGACCGTGCCGCCGAGGCGCGGGCCGGGCGGGATGACGATCTCGGCGACGCCTGCCGGCCATCTCCTGGCTTTTCGCCAGCATGTCCTCGTATTTCTGGATGCGCGCCTTGCTTTTGGTCTGCCGGGCGCGGGCGCTGGACTGGATCCATTCGGACTCGGCGGCGAGCGAGCGCTGCCGGGCCGATTCCTCCTTTTCCTCCTGCTGCAGGCGCTTGCGCTTCTGCTGCAGCCACGAGGAGTAGTTGCCCTCGAACGGGTAGCCGCGGCCGCGCTCGATCTCGAGAATCCAGTTGGTGACGTTCTCGAGGAAGTAGCGGTCATGGGTCACCACCAGCACGGTGCCGGCATAGTCGCGCAGGGTCTTTTCCAGCCAGGCCACGCTCTCCGCGTCCAGATGGTTGGTCGGCTCGTCCAGCAGCAGCACGTCGGGCTTTTCCAGCAGCAGGCGGCACAGCGCCACGCGCCGCTTCTCGCCGCCCGACAGATGCGTCACCGGGCTGTCCGGCGGCGGGCAGCGCAGCGCATCGAGCGCGATCTCGATCCGGCGTTCCAGTTCCCAGCCGTCCTCGGCGTCGATCTTCTCCTGCAGGTCCGCCTGCTCGGCGAGCAGCGCGTTCATCTTCTCCTCGTCCATCGGCTCGGCGAACTCGTTGGAGATTTCGTTGAACCGGTCGAGTGCCGCACGCAACGGGCCGAATGCCTCCTGCACGTTTTCGGAGACGGTCTTGGTCTCGTCGAGCTTCGGTTCCTGGGCGAGGTACCCGACGCGCGCGCCCTCGGCGGCCCAGGCCTCGCCGCCGTATTCGGTCTCGATCCCGGCCATGATCTTCAGCAGCGTCGACTTGCCGGCGCCGTTGACGCCCAGCACGCCGATCTTCACGCCGGGCAGGAACGACAGGGTGATGCCCTTGAAGACCTCGCGTCCGCCGGGGAACGCCTTGGTGAGGTCCTTCATGACATAGACGTACTGGTAGGCGGCCATGGGTTGGCTCCTGCAAAGCGGCGAATGCGATGATGCGGGTGTTCTACGGGCAGCCGTGCGCGGGCGCAAATTCCGGCAGCGGCGTGCCTGCGAACACGCATCCTGGTCGCGTCTGATGCGCGGCATCTGGGGGTAACCATCGGCGTCGCAAACCCGCATCCTGCGCAGCGCCGACCTGCTCGCAGCGGGCCGACCTGCACGCAGCGGAGTGACCCATGCCCGATCGCAGAACTTTCCTGATGACAGCTATCGCCGCGATGGCCGCCCCTGCCGCGGCGCTGGCGCAACCCGGCCCGCCACCCGGAGGGCCGCCACCCGGAGGACCACCCCCGGGAGGACCGCCTCCTGGAGGTCCCCCGCCTGGAGGACCACCCCCGGGAGCCTATCCCCCGGGTGGCCCGCCACCGGGCGGGCGGCCGCCGCCCTACCCGCCACCGGGACATCCGCCCCCTCCGCCGCGGCGGCCGCCGATGCCGCCGCCGCGCTACGAAACCCGGCCGCCTCCGCCCTATGGCGGCTATCACTGGCGCTGGGCGCCCGGCCATTGGCGTTGGACCGGCTATCGCTGGGACTGGGTGCCTGGGCGCTGGTATCGGTAGGCGCTGCGGCGGCCACCACCCGGAGCAGGCAACCCATGGGGCGTGTCTCCGCGGGGGTTCTGGTGACCGATGGAGCGCGCCTGCTGCTGGGCCACGCGTCGCGCTCGCCGCGCTGGGACATCCCGAAGGGCGGCGTCGATCCGGGCGAAAGCCTGCTCGACGCCGCGATCCGGGAACTGCGCGAGGAAACCGGCCTGCTCGCGGACCGCGACGCGCTGGTTGATCTCGGCGTCCACGCGTATTTGCGGGGCAAGGACCTGGCCCTGTTCGCCTGGCGCCCGGCCGCGATGCCGGACCCGGCGACGCTGGCCTGCACGTCGATGGTCAATCTCCCGAACGGCCGGACGATGCCGGAACTCGACCGCTTCGGGGTGTTCGCATGGAGCGAGGCGCTGACCCGGGTCGGCCGCAACCTGGCCCGGGTGCTTGCGGCAACCGACATCGGGCGCCAACCCGATGCCCTGCGCCCGGCAGGACTCGAACCTGCGACCAAGCCGTTATGAGCGGCCCGCTCTAACCAACTGAGCTACAGGCGCATGGCGCGGCGAACATCCCGCAGACGCCGGGCGGATGCAATCCGCCCGGCGTGGCGAAGTTATTCCGCCGCCTGCGACGGCGCCGGACGCTGGGCTTCAGCCGCCTGGTTCGGCGCCGACGAGGCGGCCACGGCAACCCGCCGGAGCGCTTCCGCCACCCCTGCCCCGTAGGCCGGATCGGCCTTGCGCGAAATACGCGACCTGCCGCTCGCTGGATGTTCTCCGGCACGCCCTGCATCGCCGCCGCGATGTTGGCGAACAGCCGCTCCTTCTGCCTCGGCCGACATCAGGCGGAACAGGTTGCCCGGCTGGGTGTAAGTCGTCGTTGCCGTCGCGGTGGTTGTAGCGGTCGGCGTCGCCCGAGATCCGCAGCGGCGGCTCGGCGCACGCCGGCGTTCTGCACCGGGCCGTTGAAGCTAGTTCGGCTCGTAATAGGCATCGGTGCCCTTCGGCGCGTCGAAGCGCATCGGGCCGTCGGCGTGATAGGTGTTCACCGGCGACTTCGGCGCGTTGACCGGCAGCGTCTCGTAATGGGTGCCGACGCGATAGCGATGCGCGTCGGCATAGGAGAAGATGCGCGCCTGCAGCATCTTGTCGGGCGAGAAGCTGATGCCCGGCACGATGTTGGACGGGCTAGAACGCCGACTGCTCGATCTCGGCGAAATAGTTCTCGGGATTGCGGTTCAGTTCGAGCACGCCGACGTCGATCAGCGGGTAGTCGCTTGTGCGGCCAGACCTTGGTGAGGTCGAACGGATTGAACGCGGTACTTCTCCGCATCCAGTTCCGGCATGATCTGCACCTGCAGACGCTTCCACTTCGGGAAGTCGCCCGCTTCGATCGCGTCGTAGAGATCGCGCTGGGCGCTCTCGCGATCCTTGGCGATGATCGCGTCGGCCTCCGCGTTGGTCCAGGTGCTGGATGCCCTGCTGGGTCTTGAAATGGAACTTCACCCAGAAGCGCTCGTTCGGCGTCGTTCGAGAAGCTGTAGGTGTGGCTGCCGTAGCCGTTCATGTGGCGGAAGCCCTGCGGCAGGCCGCGGTCGCGACATCAGGATGGTCACCTGGTGCAGGCTTTCCGGCGAGAGCGACCAGAAATCCCACATCGCCGTCGGCGACTGCGCAGGTTGGTGCTGCGGGTGGCGCTTCTGGGTGTGGATGAAGTCCGGGAACTTCAGCGGGTCGCGCACGAAGAACACCGGCGTGTTGTTGCCGACCAGATCCCAGTTGCCCTCTTCGGTGTAGAACTTCAGCGCAAAGCCGCGCACGTCGCGCTCGGCATCGGCCGCGCCGCGCTCGCCGGCCACGGTGGAGAAGCGCAGCAGCATGTCGGTCTGCTTGCCGACGCTCGAGAAGATCTTCGCCTTGGTGTATTGCGTGATGTCGTGCGTGACGCGTGAACGTGCCGTAGGCGCCCGAGCCCTTGGCATGCACCGACGCGCTCGGGGATGCGCTCGCGGTTCTGGTGCGCGAGCTTCTCGATCAGCTGGTAGTCCTGCAGCAGCAGCGGGCCGCGCGGGCCGGCGGTGATGCAGTTCTGGTTGTCGGGGACCGGTGCGCCGGCGGTGGTGGTCAGCACGGCCGGCTTGGTCGGATCGCTCATGTCAGTTCTCCCTGATCGTCGATGCGCAGCGCACCCTAGACCCGTGGGATGGACAGGTATAAGCGATTGTCTCAATCCACCCGATCGGCTCAACCTATCGTGAAGACGATGCGCCTGACCCTTGCCGGCCTGTCCCTGCGCGACATCGAATACGCGGTCGCGGTCGGCCAGACCCTGCATTTCGGCCGCGCCGCGGAGCGCTGCGGCATCAGCCAGCCGGCGCTGAGCGAGCAGGTCCGCAAGCTGGAGGACATGCTGGGGGTGCGCCTGTTCGAGCGCGGCAACCGCTTCGTCCGACCCACCCGGCGCGGGGCGGAACTCCTGCGGCAGGCCGAACGGGTCCTGGCGGAGGCGCACGGCTTGCTGGAACTGGCGCACGAGACGGCCGATCCGCTGACCGGGACCCTGCATCTCGGCGCGATCGCGACGCTCGGCCCCTATTACCTGCCGCATCTGCTGCGCCTGACCCATCGGCACTACCCGTCGCTCGACCTGCGCCTCACCGAAGGCCAGACCGCCGGATTGCTCGACGCGCTGGCCGCCGGCAGCCTGGACACCGCGTTGCTCGCGACCTCGGTGCCGGACCGGGGGCCGGGCGGCGGCCTGGTCGGCGAGGCGCTGTTCTTCGAGCCGTTCCGCCTGGTCTGCCCCGCCGGTCATCGCCTGGCCACCGCACGCGACCTGCGGCTCGCCCGCCTCGCCGGCGCCGGATTGATCCTGCTGGAAGACGGCCATTGCCTGCGCGACCAGGCGCTGTCGCTGTGCCGGGCGGTGCCGGCGGAATCGCGGCACGCCACCAGCATCGAGACGCTGTGGCACATGATCGCCGCCGGCGAGGGCTATTCGCTGCTGCCGGCGCTGAGCACCGGCGGCCGGGAGGCGATGGCCGAACTGGTCGCGTGCCGGGAATTGCCTGATTCAGAGGCGGGACGAGTCGTCAGCCTGGTGTGGCGCGCCACCGACCCGCGCGGCCCCGAATTCCGCCTGCTGGCCGCCCTGCTGCGGGAAAACGCGCCGGCCGGATTGGTGCCTCCGTTGCCGGGGTTGCGCAACTCTGCCAAGGTAAGCTAACGGCAAACAAAACGAATCCTCGACGGGCCAGCGACAACGTTCGGCGACGCGACGATCTACTCTAGGAGACTCCATGTCCTCGGCTCAGCTTGCCATCATCGCCTGCGGCCTCGTCGCGGTGCTCTACGGAATCATCACCACCCGCCAGGTTCTCGCAGCCGACGCCGGCACCGCCCGGATGCAGGAGATCTCGGCCGCGGTGCAGGAAGGCGCGCGCGCCTACCTCAACCGGCAATACACCACGATCGGCATCGTCGGCATCGTGATCCTGATCCTGCTGGGCGTGTTCCTGGGCCGTAACGTGGCGATCGGCTTCGCCATCGGCGCGGTGCTCTCGGCAGTGGCCGGCTACGTCGGCATGAACGTCTCGGTGCGCGCCAATGTCCGCACCGCGCAGGCTTCGCGGCAGGGCCTCGCCGCCGGCCTCGACATCGCCTTCAAGTCGGGCGCCATCACCGGCATGCTGGTGGTCGGCCTCGGCCTACTCGGTGTCTCGATCTACTACTTCATCCTGCGCGCCAACATGGTCGGCACCGACCTGCGCCCGGTGATGGAGGCGATGGTCGCATTGTCCTTCGGCGCCTCGCTGATCTCGATCTTCGCCCGCCTCGGCGGCGGCATCTTCACCAAGGGCGCCGATGTCGGCGCCGACCTGGTCGGCAAGGTCGAGGCCGGCATCCCCGAGGACGACCCCCGCAACCCCGCCGTGATCGCCGACAACGTCGGTGACAACGTCGGCGATTGCGCCGGCATGGCCGCCGACCTGTTCGAGACCTATGCGGTGACCATCGTGGCGACGATGCTGCTCGGCAACATCTTCTTCAGCGGCGCCGCGGCCGACACCATGATGATGCTGCCGCTGGCGATCGGTGCGGTCTGCATCGTCACCTCGGTGATCGGTTCGTATTTCGTGAAGCTCGGCAGCTCCAACAACATCATGGGCGCGCTGTACAAGGGCCTGATCGTTACCGGCGTGCTGTCCGCCATCGCCATCGCGGTGGTGATCTCGATGATGGTCGGCTTCTCCACCAGCGTGGCGCTGGTGGCCGGCGGAGCCACTGCCGCGGTCACCGGCTTCGGCCTGTTCGAATGCGCCATCGTCGGGCTCGGCGTCACCGGCCTGATCGTGTGGATCACCGAATACTACACCTCCACCGAATACCGTCCGGTCCGCAGCATCGCGCAGTCTTCCACCACCGGCCATGGCACCAACGTCATCCAGGGCCTTGCGATCTCAATGGAGGCGACCGCGCTGCCGGTGCTGGTGATCTGCCTCGGCATCCTGCTGGCCTATCTCGTCGCCGGCCTGTTCGGCATCGCCGTCGCCGCCACCACGATGCTGTCGCTCGCCGGCATGGTCGTGGCGCTGGATGCCTACGGCCCGGTCACTGACAATGCCGGCGGCATCGCCGAAATGGCCGACCTGCCGCCTGACGTGCGCAAGACCACGGACGCACTGGATGCGGTCGGCAACACCACCAAGGCGGTGACCAAGGGCTACGCGATCGGCTCCGCGGGCCTGGCCTCGCTGGTGCTGTTCGCCGCCTACACCGAGGATTTGAAGCACTACTTCCCGAACGTGCATGTCGATTTCGCGCTGCAGAACCCGTATGTCGTGGTCGGGTTGTTCATCGGCGGCCTGCTGCCCTACCTGTTCGCCGCCATGGGCATGACGGCGGTCGGGCGCGCCGCCGGATCCGTGGTGGTGGAGGTTCGCCGCCAGTTCCGCGAAATCCCCGGCATCATGGCCGGCACCGCGAAACCCGACTATGGCCGCGCGGTCGACTTGCTGACCAAGGCGGCGATCAAGGAGATGATTCTGCCGTCGCTGCTGCCGGTACTGGCGCCGGTTGTGCTGTTCTTCGTGATCTCGGCCATCGGCGGCCGTGCCGCCGGCTTCGCCTCGCTCGGCGCGATGCTGCTGGGCACCATCGTCACCGGGTTGTTCGTCGCCATCTCGATGACCTCCGGCGGCGGCGCCTGGGACAATGCCAAGAAATACATCGAGGAAGGCAACCACGGCGGCAAGGGCTCGGACGCCCACAAGGCCGCGGTGACCGGCGACACCGTCGGCGATCCGTACAAGGACACTGCCGGCCCGGCGGTGAACCCGATGATCAAGATCACCAACATCGTGGCGCTGCTGCTGCTGGCGATCCTGGCCGGCTTCTACCACTGACCAAGAGCGTCTCGCCTCCGGCCCGATCGGGGCCAGAGGCGATCGCTTGATTGACGTATTCGACCGGACGGGCGCATGAGCACCACAACCCAGGATCTCGCGCTGATCGTCGGAGCCTCCCGCGGGCTGGGACTTGGCCTCGCACGGGAATACGCCAGCCGCGGCTGGCGGGTGATCGGGACCGTTCGATCCGACAAGCGCACCGGCCTGCACGATCTTGCGGACGCGTCGCAGGGTCGGGTCACCATCGAAACAGTCGACATCAACATTCCCGAGCAGGTCGCGACCCTGCGCAAGCGGCTCGACGGACAGAAGATCGACCTGCTGTTCGTCAATGCTGGCGTCGCCAACGGTCCGGGCGAAACCCTGCCGCAGAGTTCGCGCGAAGAGTTCGAGCGCCTGCTGGTGACCAACGCCTGGAGCCCGATGCGCTTCATCGAAAGCTTCGCCGAGCTGGTGCCGCAAACTGGCGTGATCGCCGCGATGTCGTCGGGGCTCGGCAGCGTCGCCAACAACACCCGGGCCGGCTGGGAAATCTACCGGGCGAGCAAGGCCGCCTTGAACACCATGCTGCGCAGCTTCGCGGTCCGCGCCGGCGCCGGGCGTACGGTGCTCGCCGTCACGCCGGGCTGGGTCCGCACCGACATGGGCGGCCCGGACGCGCTACTGGACGTGGCGACGAGCGCATGCGGCATGGCCGACAGCATCGCCGCCCGGCGAGGACAGCCGGGTGCTGCGTATGTCGACTACCAGGGCAACGACGTCGCCTGGTAGCGCTGGCGTCGGCTACTTGCCTTTGGTGCGCGCCTCGCGGTCGATTGCGTCGGTGATGAGTTGCCGGGCTTCGGCGGCATCGCCCCAGCCGAGCATCTTGACCCACTTGCCCGACTCCAGATCCTTGTAGTGCTCGAAGAAATGCTGGATCTGCTCCAGCGTGATCTGCGGCAGGTCGGTGTAGTTGTGGACATTGATGTAGCGCTTGGTCAGATGCGGTGACGGCACCGCGATGATCTTCTCGTCGCCGCCGCCGTCATCCTCCATCTTCAGCACGCCGACCGGGCGTACGTTCAGGATCGCCCCGGGCAGGATCGGCCGCGTGTTGGCCACCAGCACGTCGATCGGGTCGCCATCGTCGGACAGGGTGTGCGGCACGAAGCCGTAATTGCCCGGATAGCGCATCGGCGTGTGCAGGAAGCGGTCGACGAACAGCGTTCCGGCCGCCTTGTTCATTTCGTATTTGATAGGTTCGCCGCCGATCGGCACCTCGACGATGACGTTGACGTCGTCGGGGGGATGCGAGCCGATGGCAATGGCATCGAGATTCATGGGCAGGCGACTCCGATGATGAGCGTGTGGTCGTGACGGGTTCGCACCGTCAGCCGCGGCGGCGCCGTGTTGGCTCGGCCACCGCCGCCTTGGCTGCGGGCTTCGGCTTCGGTTTGGCGGCGGCATTCGGCAGCGTCACGACCTCCGGCGGCAATGCGCGCACCGGCTGCCCGGTGAGTTCGGCGATAATGGCCTGGAATGCGGCGATATGCGCCTTCACATCCAGATGTTTTTCGGCGTAGCGCCGGGCATTCGCGCCGAGGCGCCGGCGCAGCGCATCGTCATCGAGCAGTTCCAGCGTCCGCGCGGCAACTCCCTTCGGGTCGAGCCCCGAGGTCAGCACGCCGGTCTTGCCCTCGGTGATGAACTCGCGCACCGGGTCGACATCGGCGCCGACGATGGCGCAGCCGCATGCCATCGCCTCGCGCAACGACCAGGACAGCACGAACGGATAGGTCAGGTACACGTGGACGTCGGAGCGCTTCAGCAGCTTCAAATAGTCCTGGTAGGACAACTGCCCCGGCAGCAGCACCCGGCTCTCGTCGTATTTGCCGGCAAGCTCGTGCTGCAGCAGCGCGCGCCAGGTGCCGTTCGCCAGCTTCGCGCCATAGCTGACGTCGTCGCCGCCGACCAGGATCACCTTCACGTCGGGCCGTGCCAGCAGATCGGGCAATGCGCGCATCATCACATGGAAGCCGCGATAGGGTTCGAGGTTGCGCGCGACATAGGTCACGAGTTTGTCGGTCGGTGCGATGGTGAAATCACCGAAACTCAGCGGCTGGTCGTGGGCGGTGGGATCAGGCTTGCAAAGGTCGAGCCGCGCGCCTTCCGGCAACAGCCGGATGTTGCGGCGCAGCCACTCGGGATAGCGGGTCAGCTGCCAGTTGGTCGGCGTCTGGCCGTGCTGGTCGAGCGCCAGCGCCAGCAGGTTGATCACGTTCATCGCGCGGATGCGGGCGAACTGGTCGGGGCCGACCGGAAACTCCTCGTCGTAGCCGACGTCCTGGCCTTCCGGGGAATAGAAGAACTCGAAATATCCGAAGATCGGCACGCCGGGCCAGACGTCGCCGATGTCGAGCAGTTCGCCCCAGCCGTGGTGGCCGATGATGATGTCGGGAACGAAGCCGAGCTTCTTCAGGTTCTGCGCCAGTCCGGCGACGATCAGCGCCCGGCGCGCCGCGGTGTCGTAGCCCTGCACGTGCGGCAGCAGGTCCGGCGTGGTCGCCGGCATCTGATAATTGACCCGCCGCACGCCGGGCAGGTTATTCTTGTTCGGCTCGGAAATGAAGACGATGTCGTTGTCCCGGTCCTTCAGCAGATGCTGAATGATGTGCAGGTATTGGCCGGGGAAATTCTGGTGGACGAACAGGTATTTCACGAAGCGCTTCTCGTCATGGAAAACGGCGCCGGCTGAGAGGGATGCGCCGGCCGGTGCGGTCCCGCCTTCCAGGGCGGAAGACGGGAGAAAGCCGGCGCGGCATCGTCCCGGCCCAGGCGACGGTGATCAGGCCGGCTTCTTTTCCTTCGCCGGCGCGCGGGCCTTGTCGGCGGCCGGGCGCTTGCCGCCCTTGCGCGGGACGAGGTGGATGACGAAGGATTCCATCGCCGCCAGGCTCTCGGCCTCGCAGGCCTCGCCGGCCTCGACCGGACCCACTTCGCTGCCGTCGACGAAGGTCGCCTCGTAGCTCAGCTCGTGCGTCTCCGCCGCCATGCCGCGCAGGCGGGCCTTCAGGCCGAGCACCGGCAGCGCCATGCCGCGGCTGCCGCAGAACTGGCCGCCTTCCACCCAGGGTGACAGCCAGCCGCGGCCGAGCACCGCCTGGTATTCGATGTCGGCCATGTCGATCGCCACCGCCGGAGCCAGGGCGAAGCCCTCGATCCACATCTTGCTGCCGACTTCGCCCATGCGCTCGCCGAGCTTCACGCCGACATCGCCGCGGCCCTGAATATGCGCGACCATGTCCATGACGGTTGGACCAGGCCCTGCGCCGGCGGCGGCGGCCGGCAGATGCTGTTGCCCGGGCGCCAGCTGCTGGGCACCTCCCGGGGTGCCGTCCAACAGGCGCAGCACCTGCAGCTTCGGGGCGCTGTCGGGCGCGCCCTCGGCCTGGTACACGGTGACCAGCACCTGCGCCGGCGCGCCGGTCACCCGGACCAGGGCGGCGTCGCCCATGCCGTGCAGCCAGCCATCCGGGCGGAAGGTCGAGATCGACACCGACTCCGGGCGGCCCTGCGGTCCCGGCGGCAGCGAGATCCGCACCCCCGGCAGGCCGGACGCGGCATCCAGGCTGCGCGACGGCGACTGCACGATGCAGAACAACCCGGTATCCAACGTCATCAGATGGCCTGAGACCTTGAGTTCGTTGACGAGTTTGCTGGCCCGCTCACTGGCGGCGTTGTTGGCGGCTTCGGACATCAGGATCTCTCTAAAGTATTCGACAGGGGATATTCGGGACCGATTTTCGGGGCGGAGGACTTATTCACGGGCACCAGGGCGCGCGCGCCGGCAGCAGTTTTCCCAGGTGTCGTATCGGGGCTCTGTATTGAGGGTTTGTAATGGTGTTCATACATCGCCCGCAACGGGCCGCAGAGCAAGCAGGGCGTTATTCACCGCCGGCGCCGGCAACCCGAGCGGCAGCAGCCAGCCGCGGCCGGTGGTGCGGATTCGTTGCGCCGGCGCGCCGAGATCGAAGGCGGCCACGTCCAACCCGGCCTGCCAGGCGTGCCCCAGGGTGAAGCACCAGGTCTCCGGCCAGATCGAGGGCAGCCAGGCGAGGTCGGCGCGCTGCTCGCGGACCAGCCGGACGGCGCGGTCATCCTGATAGGGGCCGGTGACGAACACCCGGCCGGTTTCGATCAGCCGCAGGTCGTCGGGGGTGTGGCCGACCAGCACGAAACGCAGCGCCAGCCGGCGCGCCGCGGCATCCTCGGCGCAAGCGAGCAGCGCGTCGTAGCCCTTCTCGACGCCGATGGCGCCGATCACGCAGACCACGCGCTCGCCGTTGCCGGTGGACCGGGGCTGCGCCGGCGGCCGCCGGGACAGGCGGGCATCGTCCTCCAGCGGGGCGGCGATCGGCGCCAGCCCCGGGAAATGCCGGCGCAGCCGGGTAGCCGCGTCGGCGGACGGGACCAGCACCCGCCGGGCCGCGGCCAGGTCGGCGGCACTGCGGGCGCGCAGGGCGGCGACGCCGATGGCGGCATCGTCGTGGCGCCCATGCTCGGCGATGCAGGCCTCGCAGACGGCGGGGTCCTCGGGTTCGCCGCAGTAGCGGCCGTCCCGCACCAGGGTGATGCGGGGGCAGATCTGGGCGTAGTCATGCACCTGGAATTCGGTCGGGATGCGCAGGCGGGCGGCGAGGTTCAGCAGCGCGTGGTCGTGCCCAAGCATGTGATGGACCTCCAGCGCCTGCGGCCGGTCGCTGCGCAGGAGGCGCGCGAGGTCGCCCAGTTCGGCGGGGATGGCGAAGCGCAGGTTCGGGTAGCCGCCGTCCGGGTCGTCGGACACCAGGCAGGTTGCCGGCTTGTCCAGGCGCCGAACGCCGCGCTCGGGTTCCGGACGCAGCAGGATCGCCCGCCGGCCCTCGGCGCGCAGCGCGGCGACACGGGCGCGCACCACCCGCTCGACGCCGCCGCCATTGTCGTGGGTGACCAGGATGACGGCGCCGTCGCGGTTTCGGGCCTCGCGCCAGCGGGCGATGTCCAGGCGCCGCCGCGCCGGCGCCAGGGGATCGGCGGCCTGGAAAGCGGCGATCAGGGCGTGGTAGCCGGGGTGCAGCCGCTCCAGGACGTCGAGGTTGCGGGCGATCAGGGCGGCCCGCGCCGCGCCGTTGGCGGGCGCCTCGCTGCCGGCGGACGATTTTCCGAGGGAGGATTTCCCGAAGGATTGGCCGCCGACATGGGCGACATAGACCCCGGGCGCCGCGACATGCCGCCAGCCGCGATGCCGGGCGCGGATGCAGAAATCGTTCTCCTCGCCGTAGCCCTGGGCGAACACATCCTCGCGGAACAGGCCGACGGCTTCGAGGCATTCGCGCCGGAGATACATGCAGAAGCCGACGCCGGTCGGGATCTCCACCGCGAGCCCGGGGTTGGCCGACGCGGCAAGCCGGGCGAGCGACGCGAGGTCGGCTGGGACCGAGTTCTCGGCGGTGGCGTCGGGGTAGCTGAGGATGGTTGCGTCGTTGGAGAACGGGGTGGCGCTGCCACGATCGGGGGCCGCGTGCACCGCCTCGCGCAGTCCTTCGAGCCAACCCGCGGCGACCAGGGCGTCGCTGTTCAGCAGCACCACGTCACGGCCGCCCGGCAGCGCCATGGCGGCGCGCAGGCCGGTGTTGGCGCTGGCCGGGAAGCCGCGGTTGCGCCGGTGCCGCACCAGCAGGATGCGCCGCGATCGCACCAGCCGGTCCAGCGCCGCGGCGATCGCGGGCTCCGGCGTCGCGTCGTCGACCACTACCACGCTGGTGCCGGGCGGGGCGGTGGCGAACACCGCGTCCAGGCAGGCGAGCGTGAGGTCGAGGCCGCGATACACCGGCACCACCACCACCGCCCTGCGCCTCGGCGCGGCGCGGGCGCTGGCCGGGGGGCCTCGCCGGTCCGCCGGCACCGCCTTGCGTTTCGTGACGCCTTCGTGCCCCGGGTCGAGCGGGCTGCCCATGAGGTCGCGGCCGTCGCGGCCGGTGACCCGGATCATGCCGCCTTGGCCGACCAGCTTTAATGCCGGCACGTGGAAACCGCGCGGGCGCATCATCTGGGCCGGGGCGACGATGCCGATGTCGTCGGCGACGACTTCGATGCTGGCCTTGCCGGCGACCCGGCGAACCTCGAGCAGCGGCGCCGCATCGGCATCGGCGGGATGCCAGGCCCAGCCCGCGATGCCGCCATCCGCCGCCCAGACCACGCCCTCGGTGCGCCGCAGCCGGCCGGCGTCCAGGGCACTGCCGAGCAACGGCACCCCGGAAAGCGTCACCTCGACGTGGGCGACGGCGTCGGGAATTTTGAGGCGGCCCCGGCGGATGGGGACGGGTTCACCGTCGAAGGCGATGTCGGGGCGGCCTGGTCCTGGCACCTGCGCGGTGAGGACGAAGCCCGGGCCGATGCCGCACCAGCCAGGCAGTTCCGCCGCCACCACGACCGCGTCGGCCAACGGTGCCACCAACTTCGCCTCTGGCATCACATGGCGTGACAGCGCGTGGCCGAGGGCGGTCGCGGCGGCTTCGGGGTGGCCCATGCGCAACCGCGCCGCCGCCAGGCTCATCCAACCTTCGCGCACGTCGTGCCGGCGCAGCAGCAGGTCGAGCAGGGACGCGGCGGCGGCGAAGTCGCCCATGCGAAGCTGCAATGTCGACAGCGCGAAGCCGACGGCGGCGTCATCGGGCGCGATCCGGTGCGCCCGTTCCAGCCAGTCGCGCGCCGGGTTCATCTCGCCGGCGGCAAGCAGTTCCTGGCCGCGCAGGGACGCGGCCTCGGCCTGCTCGCGCAGCCAGTCCTGCCGGGTGCGCGCGGGTTGTTCCGGCGGCGGCGAGTCCGAGGCAATCAAGTTCGAGGAGGGCGGTCCGTCCGGCTGCGGCCGGCGGTCAGTCGGCGGCATTCGCCCGGGCCGAAGCCTCGCCGGGATTGCCCGGCGCTGTTCCGGTCGGTTGAGGTCCAGGCGGTTTTGTCCCAGGCGGCGTTGGCCCCCCTGGCAGCGGCGCGTCGGCGGCGGGCAGCGCCGCGATGTCCGGCTGCACCTCGCCCAAGCCCTGGGCCAGTGCCCGTTCCAGCCACAGCCGCGCCTCGGCGGTGTCCTGCACCCCGGCGACGCCGCGGGCGAGGTAGCGGCCCAGCATCATCTGCGCATGGCCGTGGCCGCGCTCGGCGGCGGCGCGGAACCAGCGCTGCGCCTCGGGGCGGTTCCAGGGCACGTCGTGACCGCCGCCATGCATGGCGCCGAGCGCGAACATCGCCCCGACATGGCCGTTGCCGGCGGCGCGCGCGAACAGCGCCAGGGCCTGCGGATGGTTCTTGCGCCCGCCGCGCCCGTTCAGCAGCAACTCGGCCAGCGCCACCTGCGCGTCGAGCATGCCGGCCTCGGCCGCCTTGGTGATCCAGGCCCGCCCCTCCTCGGGATTGGCAGGCACGCCGCGGCCTTCCATCTGCATCCGGCCGAACCAGTATTGCGCGTTGACCACGCCCTCGGCGGCGCGGCGCAGCCAATGCGCCGCCTGCTCGTCGTCGCGCTCGACGCCGACGCCGCGGGCCAGGCAGATGCCATAGTTGTAGGCGGCGACGAGGTCGCCCTCGGCGGCGCCTTGTTCGAACCACTCGCGGGTACGGGCGGTGTCCTCGGGGCGGGCGTCACCCTTCATCACCAGGTGTGCCAGGTCGAAGCGCGACTGGGTGTCGCCGGATTCGGCCGAGACGCGGAACCAGCGCGCCGCTTCGGCCGGGTCGCGGGGCACGCCGGCGCCGGTGAGGTTCATCAGGCCGAGCGCCCTGGCCGCCGCCTTGTGTCCGGCCTCGGCGGCGCGGCGGTACCACATCGCCGCCTCGGCGTGGTTCGGCGGCAACTCGCCGCCGCGCGAATACAGGTCGCCGACGACCGCCGCCGCCTCCGGGTCGCCCTGGACCGCCGCGCGGCGCAGCCAGGATTCGCCTTCCATGGTGTTCTTGGCGACGCCCTGGCCCTGCAGCAGCGCCATGCCGTAGCGCGCCTGGGCGGAGCGCAGGCCCTTCTCGGCGGCCTGCCGGTACCAGCGCACCGCGGCCACCGGGTCCTTCTCCATCCCCTCGCCGCGCTCGGTCAGCACGCCCAGCAGGTAGTCCGCGGTGGCGAGGCCCGCCTCGGCGGCCTGGAGCAGGTATTTCGTGGCTTCGGCGTATTGCTCCTGGGCGCTGGATTTGCGCAGCAGCGCCAGCGCGAAGCCGAGGCAGCCCTGCGGGCAGCCGGACACCGCCGAGCGCCGGTACAGCGTCTCCGCCTCTTCCAGGTTGCGCAGGTCCTCGGGGCCGGAGGTGAGGATGAAGGCCAGCAGCGCCTGCGCGTCGCCGGAGCCGCCGTCGGAGGCGCGCCTGGCCCAGATCGCCGATTGGTGGAAATCCGGCTCGCCCGGGCCGGATGACGCGAACATCCGTGCCGCCGGTGCGCTGCCGGTGAGGTCGGACGCGGTGCTGACCGGGGCCGGATCGGCCGGTGCCGCAAGCGGCACGGGGGCGTCCGGGCGCGCATCCGGGCGCGCACCGGGGCGCACGCCGGGAATGCCGTGGGCATACAGCGCCGCCAGCATCGACTGCGCCTCGAGATAGCCGCGGGTGGCCGAGCGTTCCAACCAGCGCGCCGCCTCGAGCGCGCTGGGCGGCACGCCGGCGCCTTCCAGGTAGGCGCGGGCGACCAGGAACTCGCCCTCGGCGTTGCCCGCCTTGGCGACGCGGACCAGCAGCGGGAACGCCTCCGCGCGGCGGCCGTCCTCGATCAGGCGCCGCGCCCTCCGCAGCCCGGCCTGCGGCGACATGCGTGCCGCAACCTTGTCGAACATGCTCGCCATCGGCGTCAGTCCTGGCCGGCGTGCCGACTAAGGCTCATGCATGCCCGAGGTCGCCACCGGAATGACGCGCGACATCAGGTACTGGATCACCGTGCGCTGGCCTACCTTCACGTCGCCGGTCACCGGCATGCCGGGGGTGATGCGGAAGCCGGGCGGCAGGTCGTGCATGTGCATCTCGTCCATGGTGATCTTGGCGCGGTAGAACATGGTGCCCGACGCCTCCTCGGTGCGCGGCCGGCCGATCTTGTCGCGGTCGTCGAGCGGACGGTGGAAGCTGTCCGGGCTGACGGTGCGGACCACGCCGGCGGCGGTGCCGTAGACGAAATACGGGAAGGTCTCGAACTTGATCGTCACCGGGTCGCCGACCCGCACGAAGCCGGCGTCGCGCCCGTCCACCACGGTCTCGATCTCCAGCGGCGAATCCACCGGCACCATGGTGATGAACTGGTCGCCCGACTGCATCACCGAGCCGACGCTGACCGGGGCGACCGTCAGCACGATGGCGTCGCGGTCGGCCTTCAGCTCCACGAGGTTGCGACGCAGCTTCGCCTTGTTGAGGTTCTCCCGCGCTTCCGACAGCTTGCGGCCCTGGTCGGTGAGCTGCTGCGAGGTCTCGCCGCTGATCTGCTGCACGTAGCCGTCGCGCTCGGCGACCATCGCATCCAGTTCGCGCTGGGCGCTGTCGATCGAGGCGCGGGCGGTGTCGAGGTTGCGTCCCAGCTCGACGCGGCTGTCGGTGGCGGCCAGCGTGTTCAGCTTGCTGCCGACGCCCTTCTGTTCCAGTTCGCGGCGCATGTCCTCGACCGCGCGGGCGCCGCCGAGACGCTCGGTGTAGGATTTCATGTCGGACTGCGCCTGCGCGACCTTGACCTTCAGCGAGTCGATCTTCTGGCGGTAGTTCTCGATCTTGAAGCTGCGCTCGGCGTGGCGCTGGGCGTAGATCACCGCCTGCAGCTGGCTGGGGGCGCTGCCGTCGGACATGTAGATGCGGCCGCTGCCCTCGGCCTGCAGCCGGTCGACCTCGGCCTGCAGGCTGGCGACCTGGGTTTCGAGCGAGCCGGCGTCGGCGGAGGCGAAGGTCGGGTCGAGCTTCGCCAGCAGGTCGCCCTTGTGCACCAGTTGGCCCTCGCGGACGTTGATCGAGCGCACGATCGACACTTCCAGCGGCTGCACGACGACATTGGCGGCGTTCGACACGACCTTGCCGGTGGTGGTCACCTCACGGTCGATCGGCATGGTCCAGGCGATGAACACCGCCGCCGCTACCATCGAGAAGATGATCCACGTGGTGTAGCGCGACCGCGCCGGCACCGGGCGCGCCGAGCAGGGCGGCGGTGGGGGATTCGAATTCGAGGATGATCTGCGACGCGGGTTCGGATTCGCTGATCGCGAGGTCGCGGGCGTCGGCGCGCGCGACCAGCTTCGGAGTGCTGCGGGCGGGTGAGTTGGGCGTGGTGGGCGGGTTGGCCATGCTTCGCAATCCCTGTATCGCCCCCGATCCTCGGGGGAAGTGACGCTTGCCGTTCGCGATGTTCCGCGGCGGCGAGGTTCGCCCGGCCTGTCAGGGCCGGGCACGGGGTTTCGTTCGGGCGCTAGTCGCCCTGGGCCAGCACCGGCTTCGGGGTGCCGGGCCGGTTGCTTTCCAGATGCCGGTTCTGCTGCAGCCACAGCTGCCGGTAGACCGAGCAGCGCTCCAGCAATTCGCGATGCGGCGCCATGTCCAGCACCTGGCCCTGGTCCAGCACCAGGATCTGGTCGCAGTCGGTCAGCGACGACAGCCGGTGCGAGACGATCACCATGGTGCGGCCCTGGCCGATGCGCTGGATGTTGGCGTTGACCAGCGCCTCGCTCTCCGGGTCGAGCGCGCTGGTCGCCTCGTCCAGGATCAGCAGGCGCGGATCGTGGATCAGCGCGCGGGCGATCGCCAGCCGCTGCCGCTGGCCGCCCGACAGGTTGGGCGAGCCTTCCTCGATCCAGGTCTCGTAGCCGTTCGGCATCCGCTCGATGAATTCCTCGGCGCCGGCCAGGCGGGCGGCGCGCACCGCGTCGGTCAGCGTGAGGCCGGGGCGGCCGGCGATGATGTTGTCCCGGACGCTGCCGCGGAACAGGAAGTTCTCCTGCAGCACGACGCCGAAGCTGCGCCGCAGATGCGCCAGGTTCATCTCGCGCAGATCGGTGCCGTCGATCTTGATGCAGCCCGTCGTAGTCGCGGTTGATCGCCTTGCAGCAGCCGGGTGACGGTGGACTTGCCCGAGCCGCTGCGGCCGACCAGGCCGAGCATGGTGCCGGCCGGGACCTCGAAGCTGACGCCGTCCAGCGCCTTCTGGCGCGAGCCGGGATAGCTGAACTTGACATTGTGGAACACGATGCCGCCCTCGAAGCGGGGCCGCAGGCCGGCGCCCGGGCTCATGGTCTCCGGCCGGTTGTTCAGCACGTGCGAGGCCAGCGCCACGGCGCCGCGCACCTCCTCGACATCCTCCATCAGCTTCGCCAGGCCGACCAGCGGCGAGGCGACGCGGCCGCACAGCATCATGAAGGCGACCAGCGCGCCGACCGAGACGTCGCCGCCGCCGGTCAGCGCGAGGTAGGCACCGATCAGCAGCACGCCGCGGCTCATGAAGCCTTCGATCGGCGTCACCAGCGTCTGCGGCCAGTTGCTGATGTCGCCGAGGTCCTGGCGCGCCGCCGCCGCGTAGGCGGTGCGTGCGGTCCCACGATTCGCGCTGCTGCGGCTCCAGGGCCAGCGACTTCACGGTGCGGATGCCCTGCACGCTTTCCACCAGCACGGTGCTTTTCTCGATCTCGGCCTGCTGCCAGACGGCGAACACGCGGCGGATCGGACGCAGGTAGACGGCGATCATCACCGCGATCAGCCCGGAGGCCGCCAGCACCATCCAGGTGAGCGTGGCGCTGAGCCAGAACAGGATCGGCATCAGCACCAGCAAGGTGACGAGGTCGAGGATGGTGGTCAGCAGCTTGCCGGTCAGGAAGTCGCGGATCTTCGAGATCTGCGCCAGCTGGTACATGATCGCGCCGGTCTGCGTGCGCTCGAAGAAGTCGATCGGCAGGTCCAGCAGCTTCTTGAAGACGTGCAGGTTCAGCTTGGCATCCAGCCGGGTCGCCACGATCTGGATCAGCTGGCGGCGGATATAGCCGAGGATGGTCTCGTAGCCGGCGGCGATCACCAGCAGCAGGGAGATCATCGCGAGCGTGTTGAAGCTCTGGTAGGTGACCACCTTGTCGACCACCACCATGACCAGCAGCGGCGGCAGGATGGCGAGCACGCTCAGCACCAGCGAGGCGATGCTGATGTCGCGCAGGGTCTTTTTCTCGATCCACACCATGCGGCCGAGCCAGGCGAAGCTGAACGGCTCGTTGTCGAGCGAGCCGCCGCGCTCGGGGCGGATCAGGATCGCCTCGCCGGACCAGACCTGGGACAGCCGCAGCTCGTCCACCGCGACGCCGTCGGCGTCGATGGTGGCGGTGGGGTCCTTCAGCCAGACGATGTTGCGGGCAGGGTCGGCGCGGACCATCAGGGCGGCGCTGCCGTCGTTGAGCAGCAGCACGACCGAGCCGTTGGATTGCAGGCGCTGCAGGCTGCGCCATTTCAGCCGCGTGGCGCGGCACCACAGGCCGGCGTTGCGCACCCACTCGACCAGGGTGGCCGGCTGCGGCGCGGTGCCGGTGGGAATGCGCAGCTCGTCGCGGTCGAGCTCGGCGCCGTGGTAGCGGGCGGCGGCGATCAGCGCCAGCAGGCGTACTTCGGTGGGGCTGTGCGGCACGGCGCGCGGCGAAGCGGGCGGCGGCAGCTGACCGGCGGGCGTGGACGCCGCGGCATCGGCGGCGCCGGCGGCTGCACTGGCGGATACGGCTCCACCGGGCCCACCGACGGACCCCGGCACGCGATCATCTTCAGAACTCAAAACTGCTACCCCTCTTCGAGGAAGACCCGCTTTACGGCACCCCTCGGGGAACCAGCGACTTCAATACGTCTGGCGAACTCCGGCTTCCACGCCTTCATATCTGGCCGTGAAAACATGCTTTTGCCGCGCCCCCGACGGTCCCCAGACCCTTACGACCCGCCTTGGGCGCGCGTTGCAGTCCGGCCTATAGCATATTCATGAACCACGGGTGAGCAAATCTCGCACCGGATCGCATCGCAGACCCGAGTTTCGCACACGCTAAGCTACGCCCACGTTAAAGCCGGGGAAGTATTGGCGGAGAGCCGATAATATTCAGTGATTATCCACAGCGAATCGCCGGCGTTCGGTCGGGAATCCGACCTTCGCGCACCCGGTTGCGTTAACCGAGGCGGAACCACGCCGATGCCAAGCGGTCGTGCAATACCGCCCGCCTTACCATCTCCGCGTCCTCGACAATCGCCAGCACGCGGCGGAAGAACGCCACCTCGCCGCGGCCCCTGGCCTGGAACAGGCGACTGAGCGCCTCCCCCGCCGCCGCTCGCGGCAAGCAGCACAGGCAGCCGGCCGCCGGGCCAGGATGAATTGGGCCGGGATGATCCGGGGCCGGGCTGGAGCCACCCAGGCGCGCCACCGGCTGGCCCGCGGGCATCGCGTCGGCGCCGTCGGTCAGCACCGCATCGGCCGCCTCGATGTCGGCCAGGCAGCCGAACACCACGGGGATTCGTGCGTCGACGAACATTGGCGATCCTTGTTGGAATAGCCGCCTCAGAATACCCACTGGACATAAGGATATCTTTATAAGATAACAAGCGCATGGAGATCCTGCTCTCGGGACTGCGCGCCTGTGCCGAGCCGACCCGGCTGCGAATCCTCGCGCTGGTGGCGAGGGGGTCGTTCTGCGTCATGGAATTCACCGAAATCCTCGGCCAGTCGCAGCCGCGGCTGTCCCGGCATCTGCGGCTGCTGGGCGAGGCCGGGCTGCTCGACCGGGTTCGCGAGGGCGCCAATGTCTGGTTCGCGCTGCCGCCGCCGGAAACCCCGGGCGGCAGGCTCGCCCGCTCGGTGCTGGCGCAGTTGCCGGACGACGATCCCATGCGCCTCGACGACGCCCGCCACGCTGCCCGCGTGCTGGCCGAGCGCGCCCGCATCGCCTCCGACAGCTTCCGCCGCACCGGCGCCGACTGGGACGAGATGCGCGCCCTCGACCTTCCGGCCGCAGCCGTCGAGCAGGCGCTGCTGGGGCTGGTGCCGGGCGACAATCTCGGCCGGCTGCTGGATATCGGCACCGGCACCGGGCGGATGCTGGAGTTGTTTGCGCCGCGCATCACCGCGGGGCTGGGCATCGACGCCAGCCGCGCCATGCTGGCGCTCGCCCGCGCCCGGCTCGCGGTGCCCAGCCTGATGCATTGCGCGGTGCGGCTGGCCGACATGTACCGCTTGCCGCTGCCCGATGCCGGGTTCGACACGGTGGTGCTGCAGATGGTGCTGCACTACGCCGAGGACCCCGCCGGCGCGCTGGTGGAGGCCGCCCGCGTGCTGCGGCCCGGCGGCCGGCTGCTGGTGATCGACCTCGCGGCGCACGACAACCCCGAATGCCGCGACCGCTTCGCGCATCGCTGGCCCGGTTTCGACGACGCGCGCATGGACGAGTTCTTCGCCGCCGCCGGCCTGGCGCCGCGCGACCGCACCACCATCGAGGGCAAGCTCGATGTCCGTATCTGGGCCGCCGAGCGCCTGGAGATGCCCGCTTTCGCCCGTGTCCTGGAAGAAGCCGCACGATGACCGACAACAGCCGACCGCATCTGCTCGATGCCCTGCGCGACCGCGTGCTGCTGTGCGACGGCGGCATCGGCAGCCATGTGCAGGCGCAGCCGCTGGACATCGAGTCCGATTACTGGGGCCGCGAGAACTGCACCGACATCCTCAATCTTTCCCGCCCCGACCTGGTGCGCGAAATCCATCGCGGCTATTTCGCTGCCGGCGCCGACATGGTCGAGACCAACAGCTTCGGCGGCTCGCCGGTGACGCTTGCGGAATTCGATCTGGCGGACCGCGCCTTCGAGATCAACCAGCGCGCCGGCGAACTGGCGCGCGAGGCGGCCGATGAATTCGTCGACGGCCGGCATCGCTGGGTGGTCGGCAGCATCGGGCCGGGCACCAAGCTGCCGAGCCTCGGCAATATCGGCTACGACGCGCTGGAGGCGGCACTCGCCGAGCAGAGCCGCGGGCTGATCGCCGGCGGCGTCGATGCCATCCTGATCGAAACCTGCCAGGACACGCTGCAGATCAAGGCGGCGGTGAACGGCGCCAAGCTCGCGCGTCTCAACGCGAAATCCGACATCCCGATCTTCGTGCAGGTGACGGTGGAGACCACCGGCACCCTGCTGGTCGGCCCCGACATCGCCGCCGCGGCGACCGTGGTGCAGGCGCTTGATGTGCCGATGCTGGGACTGAACTGCGCCACCGGGCCGCAGGAGATGGCCGAGCATGTCCGGTGGCTGGCGGCCAACTGGCCAGGCCTGATCTCGGTGCAGCCGAATGCTGGCCTGCCGGAACTGGTCGACGGGCAGACCCGCTATCCGCTTGCCGCCGACGAGATGGCGAGCTGGCTGGAACGCTTCGTGGCCGAGGACGGCGTCAACCTGATCGGCGGCTGCTGCGGCACCACGCCCGTGCATATCGGGGCGCTCGACGCGATGCTGCGCCGGCGCGGCGAGTTCCGGCCGGCGCCGGTTGGTCGCACCGCGGTGTGGATGCCGTCGGTCGCCAGCCTGTACCAGCAGGTCGCGTTGCGCCAGGAGAACAGCTATTTCTCCATCGGCGAGCGCTGCAACGCCAATGGCAGCCGCAAGTGGCGCGAGCTGCAGGAGAAGGGCGACTGGGACGGCTGCGTGTCGATGGGCCGTGACCAGATCGCCGAAGGTTCCAACAGCCTCGATGTCTGCACCGCCTTCGTCGGCCGTGACGAGGTGTCGGAGATGAACGAGGTGATCCGCCGGTTCACCAGTTCGGTCAATTCGCCTTTGGTGATCGACAGCACCGAAAGCATCGTTCTCGAAGCGGCGCTGAAGCTGCACGGCGGCAAGCCGATCATCAACTCGATCAACTTCGAGGACGGCGAGGAGGCGGCGCGCACCCGCATGGTGCTGGCCAAGCGTTTCGGCGCCGCGGTGATCGCGCTGACCATCGACGAGGAGGGCATGGCGAAGTCGCCCGAGCGCAAGCTGGAGATCGCCGAGCGCCTGGTCGCCTTCGCGTGCGATCGGCACGGGCTGCAGCAATGCGACCTGCTGATCGACCCGCTGACCTTCACCATCGCCACCGGCAACGAGGACGACCGCAAGCTCGGCCAGTGGACGCTGGAGGGAATCCGGATGATCCGCGACCGCTTCCCGGACATCCAGATCATTCTCGGGTTGTCGAACATCAGCTTCGGCCTGAACCCGGCCGCGCGCACCGTGCTCAACAGCGTGTTCCTCGACCATGCGGTGAAGGCCGGGATGACCGGCGCCATCGTGCATGTCTCGAAGATCCAGCCGCTGCATCTCATTCCGGAAGAAGAAAGAACGGTTTGCGAGGACCTGATCTTCGATCGCCGCCGCGAAGGCTATGACCCGCTGCAGGAGGTGCTGCGCATCTTCGCCGACCGCAAGCTGGCCGATGCGGTGAAAAAGACCCGCGCCGAGACGGTGGAGGGACGGTTGAAGGACCGCATCGTCGACGGCGACCGCAAGGGCCTGGGCGACGAGCTCGACGACGCCATGCGCACCCACAAGCCGCTCGACATCATCAACAACTTCCTGCTCGACGGCATGAAGGTGGTCGGCGAGCTGTTCGGCGCCGGCAAGATGCAGCTGCCGTTCGTGCTGCAGAGCGCCGAGACGATGAAGGCCGCCGTGGCGCATCTGGAACCGCACATGGAGCGGATCGAGGGCCAGGAGAAGGGCACCATCGTGCTCGCCACGGTGAAGGGCGACGTGCACGACATCGGCAAGAACCTGGTCGACATCATCCTCACCAACAACGGCTACCGGGTGGTCAATCTCGGCATCAAGGTGCCGCTGGCCGACATGGTCGCGGCCGTGCGCGAGCATCGCGCGCATGCCATCGGCATGTCCGGGCTGCTGGTGAAATCCACCGTCGTGATGCGCGAGAACCTGGAGGAGATGTCCCGCCAGGGCCTGGAGATTCCGATTCTCCTGGGCGGCGCCGCGCTGACCCGCAACTACGTGGAGGACGACTGCGTCCGCGCCTATGCCTGCGGCCGCGTGGCCTATGCCCGCGACGCCTTCGACGGGCTGTCGCTGATGGACAAGGTGACCGGCAACGGCTTCGACGACTACCTGTCCGCGGTGCAGGCGAAGCGCGTCGGCAAGTCGCGCAACACCACCCGCACCCTGGGCAAGGCCGACGAGCGCGCCTTCCGGCCGGTGGACGTGCTGGCGGTGCAGCAGCGCCGCCACCGCAAGACCCACGACGTGGCGCCGTTCGAGCCGCCGTTCTGGGGCGCGCGCATCGTCGAGGCGCCACCCAAGGCGATCGTGCCGTTCCTCAACGAACGCAGCCTGTATCAATTCCAGTGGGGCTTCCGCAAGCAGGGCAAGACCCTCGACGACTTCCTCGGCTGGGCGAAGCAGGAACTGCGGCCGGTGATGCGGCGGATGCTGAACCTGTGCGAGGCCGACGACATCCTGCATCCGCAGGCCGCCTACGGCTATTGGAAGGCCGCGGGCCAGGGCAACGACCTGGTGCTGTTCGAGCAGGACGGCACCACCGAGATCTGCCGCTTCGCCCTGCCCCGCCAGCCGAAAGAGGACGGCGAGTGCATCGCCGATTTCTTCCGCGACATCGACGACGCGACCCGCGACGTGATCGGGCTGCAGGTGGTGACCGTCGGGCAGAAGGCCAGCGACGTCGCCCGGGTGTGGTTCGAGGAGAACCGCTACCAGGACTATTTGTATCTGCACGGCCTGTCGGTCGAGATGGCGGAGGCGATGGCGGAATACACCCATAAGCGCATCCGCGCCGAATGCGGCTTCGCGGCCGAGGACGACCGGGACATGGAAAAGATGCTGCAGCAGAGCTATCGCGGCAGCCGCTATTCGTTCGGCTACCCGGCCTGCCCGAAGCTCGAGGACCAGGCGCCACTGCTGCGCCTGCTGGGCGCCGAGCGGATCGGGGTGGACCTGTCGGACGAATTCCAGCTGCATCCGGAGCAATCGACCAGCGCGATTGTCGTGCTGAACCCGCGCGCGAAGTATTTTTCGGTCTGAATTTCGCGATCGGGCGAGTTCCGCTATCCTGCGGGGCATGCGAATCCCCCGCCTCGCGCCGCTGGCCCGGCTGCTGCTGCTCCCGCTGCTGCTGGCCGGAGCGGCCGGCTGCACGCAGCAGCATGACGATTTCGACTTCGAAACCTGCGGGGTGCGGCCACGCTACACCCTGCCGGTGGTGTTTCGCGGCGGCGTGCCGCTGGTGGACGGTAGCATCGGCGGCAAGCCGACCAGCCTGGTGCTCGACACCGGGGCTACCAGCATTGCCCTGACCGAGAGTGCGGTCCGCCGGCTGGACCTCGGCACCGACGCGAAGCGGACCGTGACCAGCCAGGGCATCGGCGGCTCGGTACGCTCCATCGCCGGCAATTTGCGCGACTTCCGCATCGGCGCGATCGACGTGCCGGACCACCAGGTGGCGGTGGTGCCGGATTTCGGCACGGTGGCCGGGATCGACGGGCTGTTCGGCGAATCGGTGCTGTCGATCTTCGAGGTGGAGCTGAATTTCCCGCGCAACATCGTGACCCTTTATGCGGGACGGCTGTGCCCGCAGACCGTGATCCCGCCTTGGAATTTCGGCTACAGCACGGTCAACGCTGAGGCCTCGGCGCGCGGGCGATTCCTCATTCCGGTCGAACTCAACGGCCGGCAGATCACCGCGCTGCTGGATACCGGGGCGGCCAACACCGTGGTCGCGCGGGACACCGCGGCGGCGCTGGGCGTGACGGACGCGATGCTCGCCGGCGGCCAGCAGGTGCGGCTGCAGGGGATCGGCTCCGCCTCCCCGGTGGCCGCGGTCTACCGGTTCAGCAGCATTCGGGTCGGTGACGAAACCTTCGCCAATCCGCAGATATTCGTGGCGCCGCGGGCGGAGCGGAGCTTCGACATCATCCTCGGCTCGAACTTCCTCGCCAGCCACCGGGTGTGGCTCTCCTACGCCCGCAAGCGGGTCTATATCGAATACGGCAACCCGCGGTCGCCTTGAAAAAGGCCGAGCACTTCGCCGCCGGCAGCATCGCCGTCGGCCTGGTCGTGCTGGCGCTGAAGGCCGCCGCCTGGGCGCTGACCGGGAGCGCCGCGCTGTTCTCGGACGCCGCCGAGTCGGTGGTCAACGTGGTCGCCGCCGCGGTGGCGATGGCGGCGCTGCGGCTGGCGGCCAAGCCGGCCGATGCCGAGCATCCCTATGGCCACGACAAGGCCGAGTTCTTCTCGGCGGTGATCGAGGGCTCGCTGATCGTGCTGGCCGCGGTGGTCATCCTCGAGCACGCGTGGCGGGTCTACCAGGCGCCGCAGCCGATCGAGCAGCCGCTGCTCGGCATCGCCATCAACGGCGCGTCCACGGTGCTGAACCTGGTCTGGGCCGGGGTGCTGATGCGGCGCGGCCGGGCGCTGCGCTCGCCGGCGCTGCTGGCCGACGGCAAGCACCTGTTCGCCGACGTGGTGACCTCGGTGGGGCTGCTGGTCGGCGTCGGGCTGGTGATCCTGACCGGCGTACAGATGCTCGATCCGCTGCTGGCGGCGCTGACCGCGGTCTACATCCTGGGGTCCGGCGCCTACGTGATCCGCGATTCGGTCGGCGGGTTGATGGACGCGGCGCCGGCCGCCGAGATCGTCGAGCGCATCCGGGTGCTGGTGGGCCAGCATGCCGACGGCGCGATCGAGGCGCATGACCTTCGCACCCGCCATGCCGGGCGGCTGACCTTCCTGGAATTCCACCTGGTGGTGCCGGGCGACATGACGGTTTCGGACGCGCACGATATCTGCGACCGGGTGGAGGAGGCGCTGCGGGCCGAGATGGAGGGCCTGATGATCACCATCCATGTCGAGCCGGAGGGAAAGGCCAAGCATCGCGGCGTCATCGTGCTATGACGAGAGAGGTTGCACGAAGGAGACGGCCGTGGCGACGCCCGCTACCCACTCTCCTGGCTGTCTTCTCCGTGTCTCTGTACCTCTGTGGTGGACCTGCTGCCTTGCTTGCCGGCAGCGCGCACGCCGAGCGCATCGTATCGTTGAACCTATGCACCGATGACTATCTCGTGCTGCTGGCGCCGGAAAAGATTGCGGCGCTGAGCCCGCTGGCGCGCGATCCGTCGTTGTCCGTCGTGGCCGGAGCGGCGGCGCGGATGCCCTGGGTGCGGGCGGATGCCGAGGCGGTGATCGCCCTGCATCCGGACCTGGTGCTCGCCGGACCGTTTGGCGCGCAGACCACGCTGGCGGCACTGGCGGCGCGCGGACTGCGCATCGAACGCACCGAGTTGCCCCAGGATTTCGCCGGTATCCGCGCGGAAACCGTCCGCATGGCCGCCTTGCTGGGGGCGCCGGCCAAGGGCGCGGCGCTGATCGCCGCTATGGATCGCAGGCTCGCCGCCATTCCGCCGCAGCCGCCGCTGCGGGCGCTGGGGATGCAGGCGCGCGGCTACATCGCCGGACCGGGTTCGCTGGAGGATGCGGTGCTGCGGGCCGCCGGCCTGGTGAACGAGGGCAAGGGCGGCCGGATGGGGCTGGAGGCGATCGTAGCGCATCCGCCCGACCTGCTGGTGGTGGCGCAGGCGCCGGCCACGCCGTCGCTGGCCACCGACCTGCTGCGGCATCCGGTGCTGCGCGGGATTCCGGTGCGCGCGATCCCGCCGGCGTTGCTGGCCTGCGCCGGGCCGTGGACCGCCGACGCGGTCGCCCTGCTGGCGCCGCCGGCCACGTGACCCGTGCCCCAGGGCTCGGTGCGCTCGGGATCGGTGCGCTCGGGCTGGGCGTGGCGGTGCTGTTCGGGCTGGGCCTGCTGACCGGCGCGGCCGGGTGGGGCGTTCCCGATGCGTTGATCCTGACCCAGCTTCGGCTGCCGCGCAGCGCGCTGGCGGCATTGGTCGGCGGCGGCCTCGGCCTGTCCGGGGCGGTGCTGCAGGGGGCGTTGCGCAATCCGCTGGCCGACCCCGGGCTGCTGGGCATCAGCGGTTGCGCGGCGCTGGGGGCGGTGATCGCGTTCTACTGGGGGTTGTCGGCCAGCTTCCCGGCCGCACTGCCGCTGGCCGGACTGGTGGGAGCGGCGCTGGGGGCGGGGTTCCTGCTGCGGTTTGCCGGGCGCGCGGCATCGGGGCCGTCGCTGATCCTGGCCGGCGTCGCGCTGTCGGCGGTGTCGGCGGCGCTGCTGGCGCTGGCGCTGACGCTGGCGCCCAATCCTTATGCGCTGGCCGAGATCACCTTCTGGCTGATGGGCGGGCTGGAGGATCGCAGCCTGGTTCATCTCGCTTTGGCGGCGCCGTTCATCGTCGGCGGCTGCGCGCTGCTGCTGCGGCTGGGCCCGGGGCTGGATGCGCTGGCCTTGGGCGAGGAGGTCGCGGCGACGCTCGGGGTGCCGGTGTCGCGCACGCTGCGACGCGCGGCGATCGGGGTGACGCTGGCGGTCGGCGCGGGGGCGGCGGTGGCCGGGCGGCATCGGCTTCGTCGGGCTGGTGGTGCCGCATCTGCTGCGGCCGTGGCTGGGCGAGCGGCCGGGCGGGCTGCTGGTCGGCTCAATGCTGGGCGGGGCGGTGCTGCTGCTGGCCGCCGACCTGCTGGCCCGCGCCGCGCCGCTGCTGCTGCCGCTGTCCGCGGAACCGCGCCTGGGGGTGCTGACGGCATTGCTTGGGGCGCCGTTCCTGGTGCGGATCGCCCGGCAGGTGGCGCCGTGATCGGGTTTGCCTGTGAGGTGCTGCGGCTGGGCGGCCGCGCGGTGCTGCACGATATCGCATTCGCCGCCGCTTCGGGGGAGATGGTGGCGCTGTGCGGCCCCAACGGCGCCGGCAAGACCACGCTGCTGCGGGCGCTGGCCGGGCTGCTGCCGGAGACCGCGGCGCAGGACCCGCGGCGGGTCGCGTATCTGCCGCAGGGGGCAAGCTGCGCCTGGGGGCTGACCGTCGCCGAGGTGGCGGCGCTGGGGCGGATTCCGCATGGCGACCGGGCCGTAGGGCCGGTCGAGGCGGCATTGGCGGCGTGCGGCCTGGATGGCTTGCGCCACGCCCGCATCGATCGCATCTCCGGCGGCGAGGCGCGGCGCGCCATGCTGGCGCGGGCGTTTGCGACCGAACCGGAGGTGTTCCTGCTGGACGAGCCGACAGCCGACCTGGACCCCGCCGCCGCGCACGCGATGATGGCGCTGCTGCGCCGCACGGCGGCCGCCGGGCGCTGCGTGGTGGTGGTGCTGCACGCGCTGGACCTGGCGCTGCGCTATGCCGACCGGATGATCGTGCTGCAGGGCGGCCGGATGGTGGCGGATGCGCCGCCGGAACAGGCGCTGCCGGCGGCGGCAGCGGCGTTCGGCCTGCGCTACGGCGTCGATCCCGGCCTGCGGCTGCTGCCGCCCTGCGCCTGACCGCGCGCCCTCGGCTGGCGGGTCCGCCGCGGCGCGGGCGGCGGCCGGCGGTGCTGGTTTCGGTTGCCGTGCATGTCGCGTTGCTGGCGGCGATCATCGGCTGGCGACTGTTGCCGCGGGGGTCGACCCCCGGAGCGCCGGAGCAGCATGCCGAGGTCGAGCTGCTGCTGGGGGACAACGCCCAGGTGTCGGGGCAGCCCCCTGCCCCGCCGCCTCCCCCGCCTCCGCCGCCGCCCGCGCCTGAACCGGAGTCGCCGCCGCCGCCACCACCACCGGAACCGACACCGCCGCCGCCATTGCCGCCGCCGGTGGAAACGGCGCCGGATCTGATCCAGCAGCCGCCCCCGCCGACACCTCCGCCGCCTCCGGTCGTGCCGCCGCCACCTACGCCTCCGCCTCCGCCTCCGCCTCCCCCACCGCCACCACCACCACCGCCGCCCGCGTTGCCGCCCACGGTAAGGCTCGGCGAGGGCGAGGTCGGCGGCATCGCGACGCTGGAGGAAAACGACAAGACGGTGCAGCGCGCCGTTGCCGCTACCGACAACCTGCCGCCGAGCTACCCGCCGGATGCCGCCCGGCGACGCGAGGCCGGGGTGGTGACGCTGAGGTTGCACATCGCCATCGACGGGCATGTCAGCAGCATCGACGTGCTGGAAAGCTCCGGCTATCGCAGCCTGGACGAGGCGGCGCGGACGCGCCTCGCCACCTGGCACTTCAAGCCGGCGATGCAGGATGGTCTTCCGGCCGAGGACGTGCTCGACATCGGCATCAACTTCCGTCCCTGAGGAGCGAGCATGGTCAGGATCGATCGCGTCATCACCCGCGGCGGCGACGGTGGCGAAACGTCGCTGGGCGACGGCACCCGGGTCGCCAAGGACAGTGCGCGCATCGAGGCGATCGGCGCGGTCGACGAGGCCAACGCGGCGATCGGCGCGCTGCGCCTGCATACGAGCGGCGACGCCGCGGCGGATGCGATGCTGGCCCGCATCCAGAACGACCTGTTCGATATCGGCGCCGACCTGTGCGTGCCGGGGGAAGCCGGCGATCGGCTGCGGATCACCGATGCGCTGTCGCTACGCCTGGAAGACGATGTCGGGCGGATCAACGCCGAATTGAAGCCGCTGACCAGCTTCATCCTGCCGGGCGGCACCCCGGGTGCCGCGCACGCGCATGTGGCGCGCACCGTCGCCCGCCGCGCCGAGCGCGCGGTCGTGGCGCTCGGGCATGTGGAGGCGGTGAACCAGGCGGTGGTGCGCTATCTCAACCGGCTGTCGGATCATCTGTTCGTGCTCGGGCGCCGCCTGAACGGCAACGGCGCCGAGGACGTGCTGTGGGTGCCGGGCGCTAATCTGTGAGGTTGGCGCCGGACATCGCCGTGACCACGTCGGGGGCCGGCAGGGTGACGCCCAGCATGCCGAACGCCAGCACGCTGCCGACCAGCAGGGCCGCCAGCACGAGATGCGGCAGGATGGAGGATTTCGCCGCCGGGGAGAGCGGCATCGGGGTGTGACGCTCCGGCAGGTGGTGAAGGGCGGCCGGGCCGGTGACGCTCGCTTTGAGAGTGCTCATTGCCGTTACTCCGATTTGCTGTCCTGACGCGAACCTGCGGCAAATCGGCAGCGTCGGCTGTGAAGCCGCTCACACGCACAAGATAACGTGATGGAAACATCGTCGCGGACGCGCAGAAGCCGGGCCGTTGCCGGCCCGGCTTCCATAGGCGTGCTGGATGAGGTCAGCGGCAGTAGACGTGATTGTAGAAGTCACGCACGCAATGCGTCCGCTGCCATTCTTCCTTATGCTCCTCCTCGCGGCGGAGTTGGTTTTCCGCACGCCAGTCATTATGGCCGGCGCGCCAATGCGGATCGTAGTGCTCGGGGTAGGGTGCGACCGGGTACGGCTGCGCCGAGGCGGTCGAGGCCGCGGCGAACCCGAGGCCCGCGGTGGCGAGGCCGATCAGCAGCATGCGACGCATGTCATTCTCCTTGAACGTTGCATGCGACATCAACGCGGTCCCGCTGGCTCCGTTCCGCGATCGGTGGTTCCGACACCTTCGTTCAAAACCGGGCCCGCACCCCGGCCAACACCGACGCGCCGGGGGTCTGGAAGCCGCTGGCCGGCTCGAAGCGGGAGTTGCCGATGTTGCGGGCGTCGACGAACAAGGTGAGCTTCGGCGCCACCGCGTAGTTCACCGTCATATTGAACAGCAGCCCGGCCCGCGCGCGGCCGACGGCCTGTGGAAAGCCGTCGTCGTCCACTATGAAATCCTGGAATGCGCCGGTGTAGACCAGCTCCGGCGCGATGGTCAGGCCGGGCAGCGGCGTTACCCGCAGGTTGGCCGTGAACTGGTCGCGCGGCCGACGCAGCAGCAGCGAGTTGTCGGCGGCGTTGCGGGCATCGGTGAAGGTGTAGCTGAGGATCGCCTGCACCCAGTCGACCGGTCGCAACGTGAGCGATGATTCGACGCCCTGGATCTTCGCCCGGTTGACGTTCTGCGTGGTCGAGGCGGTGAAGGTGGAATTGAACACCGTGGTGATCAGGTCCTGGATGCGGTTGTTGAAATAGGTCGCCTCGAACGTTGCCCATTGCGCACGGCCGAACGCCGGCACGTCGATCGCCCAGCCGAGTTCGTAGCCCTGGCTGCGCTCCGGCCGCAGCAGCGGATTGCCGACGAAGCCGCTGCTGTCGACGCCGAACAGGTCCATCAGCGACGGCGCGCGGAAGGCGGTGCCGTACGAGGCCTTGAGGCGCGACCAGATTTCCGGCACCGCGAACACGCCGCCGGCGCGCCAGGTGAAGGCGTCGCCGCCGAAGCTCGCACCTTCCTCGCGCACGTCGGCGGTGGCGGTCAGGCGTTGGAACAGCAGCGTCTGGAAGCCGACATGCCCGGCGTCGGAGGTCGCCTGCGAATGCACGCTGGACTGGAAGGCGAAGCCGCTGCTGACGGTGTCGAGGGAGGATTGCGCGCTGTCCAGGATATGCTCGTAGCCGAAGGTGATCGCATTGCCGGTGGCGATGCCGTAGTCGGGCACGTGCACCGTGTTGTTCCATTGCAGGTCCGTGCGCTGGCCGTGATAGCGGGTCTGGCCGGTGGCGGCGTTCGGGTCGGCGGCTTCCAGCGGTTCGTTGTAGTGCCGGTTGCTCTGCACCCGGCCGAGAAACAGGTTGGTGTCGAGCACGCCGTCGAACAGGTGGCTGGTGACGCCGATGCGGCCGTTCAGCAGGTCGTCGTGCGATTTGTAGAAATTCGCGTCATAGGCGGGGAAGCCCAGCTCATCGAGGCTGGCGCCGGCCTGGCGGCCGCGCAGATAGGCTGAGAAACGGGTGCCCTCGATCGGCGTGTAACCGAGGTTGATCGTTCCCTGGGCATAGGAAAATCCGTTGCGGGCGCCGGTGTAGACGCTCTCGCGGCGCGGCGTGTTGTCGAAGCCGCGGTCGTTGCGCGCCTCCGCGTCCAGGCTGTAGTCGAACTTGCCGATGATCCCGGCGGCAGTGGCGGAACCGAGCGCCTGCGCCGGCAGGCCGAGGCCGATCTGCACGCCGCCATGCGGTTCGCCGGAACCCTTGCGGGTGATCAGGTTGATGACGCCGCCGATGGCGCCGGAGCCGTACAGGCTCGACATCGGTCCGCGCACCACCTCGATCCGTTCGAGGTCGTCCAGCGCGTCGACGCCGAAATTGAAGGCGCCGCCGGGGTCGGAGGGGTCGTTCACCGGCATGCCGTCGCGCAGCACCAGCACCTGGTTGGAGTTGGTGCCGCGGACGAACACGCTGGCGTTGCCGCCGGGGCCGCCGGAC
The DNA here is from genome assembly GCA_963819305.1 of uncultured Alphaproteobacteria bacterium. Taxonomy (GTDB): domain Bacteria; phylum Pseudomonadota; class Alphaproteobacteria; order Acetobacterales; family Acetobacteraceae; genus CAVTKE01. The sequence goes on along the minus strand of CAWFVP010000006.1, from coordinate 378,463 downwards.
TGCACCACCCGCATGCCGGGGACCGTCTCCAGCGCCTCGGTGAGGGTGGTGTAGCCGCGCTGCTCGATGGTGGCGCGGTCGATCACGGTGACGCCGGCGGGGATCTGCTCGATCGCGGTCGGGACCCGGGTGGCGGTGACGACGACATCGGGCAGGGTAGTTCCGGTGACGTCGGGCGAGGTTTGGGCACGGGCGGAATTCGCGGACGCGGAAGCGGCGGCGAAGGCGGCGGCAACGAGCATGCGGCGCATGCGGTCCTCCAGGCGGGGCGCCAGCCTTTTGGCCGGCGCCGTTCACGGGACGAATGCCGCCTGCGGGTCTCTCTCCCGTTGCCACGGTGCACCTCGCCCGTCGCGCGCGCGCAGTCTCGATGCCGGCCGGTCTCCTGGCTCGCGATGTCGCCGGGGTATCCGGCAGCCTGCTCCCGCCTTCTCATCCCCACGATGGGGACAATGGCATTCCGGGCGCAGGCACATCGCCTACAGTTGCGAGGGCAGCCGCGGAGCAACCGATTTGCCTGCGGGGTCGCAGGGCCGGCATCGCGCGTTCCCGTTTAAGCCCTTGCGGGCCACCAGCATCTACGGACTTTGTAGATGGTTGCGGCGGCGAGGTGAAGCGCTTCTTGCCCCGGCGGCGCGTCGGCGTGCAGAGTTGGGTGCGCGTGGGCAAATAACGATAACATCGCGCATCGTTTGCAGGGGGGCGGACATGACAACGGAGATCAGACGGGCAGCGCGGCTGCCGCTCGCGGCCATGGCCGCCGCCGGGCTTCTGCTGGCGGCGCCGAACGCGCAGGCGCGGGTGACGCGGCTGGTGGTGGACGAGCGCATCTCGCCGGCGTTCGGCGGCGCCGCCCCGGGCGACGCCGGGCCGTACGAGATCGTTGCCGGCCGCGCCTTCGGGGAGCTCGATCCGGCCGATCCGCACAACGCGATCATCCAGGATATCGGGCTGGCGCCGCGCAACGCGCGCGGGATGGTCGAGTACATGGCGACGTTCCAGCTGGTGAAGCCGGTCGACATGACGCGCAGCAGCCACCTGATGTGGCAGGACGTGCCCAATCGCGGCCTGCGGCTGACGATCGGGCCGGAGGAGCGCGCCACCGGCGACATCGGGCTGAGCAGCGGCTGGCAGGGCGACAATTCCGGCACCACGGCGTGGGTGGCGGGCAAGACCAATGCCGCGAGTGCGGATTTCGTGCAGGTTCCGGCGGCGCGCAATCCGGACGGCAGCGCCATCACCGGGCTGGTGATGGGGCGCATCCTGAACGCCGACGGGCCTGCCTCGCAGCCGATGATCGTGCATTCCAATCCGGTGCCGTACCGGCCGGCCTCGCTGGACACGGCACAGGCGAGCCTGACCACGCATGCCTCGGAATCGGTCGACGGCAAGCTGGGCGCGACCGCCACGGTTGCCGCCGTCGATTGGGCGTGGGCGCATTGCGACGCGGCGCATCCATTTCCCGGCGTGCCGGACGGGCGCGAGGTCTGCCTGAAATCCGGTTTCGATCCGGCCCTGCTGTACCAGGTGGTTTTCACCGCCCAGGACCCGCCGGTGCTGGGCATCGGCTTCGCCGCATTCCGCGATGTCGGGTCGTTCTTCCGCTATGCCGCCGCCGACGAGGAGGGGACGCCCAATCCGGTGGCCGGGGGCGTGCGCTGGTCGATCACCCGCGGGGTTTCGCAGTCGGGCAATTTCATCCGCGCCTTCCTGCATCTGGGCTTCAACCAGGACGAGGCCGGGCGGCAGGTGCATGACGGCGCCTGGCCGATCATCGCCGGGCGGCGGGTGGCGCTGAACGTGCGCTTCGCGCTGCCGGACGGGGTGCTGAAACTCTACGAGCCCGGCAGCGAGGGTCCGCAATGGTGGACGCCGTGGCTGGATACGGTTCGGCAACTGCCGGCCGGCAGCATCCTCGACCGCTGCACCGCAAGCCATAGCTGCCCGAAGATCATCGAGCATTTCGGCTCGGCCGAGGTGTGGGGGCTGAAGCTGACGCCGGAATGGGTGGGCAGCGGGGCGGACGCCGATATCCCGCTGCCCGACACGGTGCGGCGCTACTACATCGGCGGCACCCAGCATGGCGGCGGCACCGGCGGCTTCAGCACCATCGCCGCGGCGCCGCCGGCCTGCCCCAGCATCGGCTACGGGAAGGGATCGCTCGCCTACAACCCGCTGCCGCACACCGAGACGGTGAATGCCATAAGGCAACATTTCCGCGATTGGGTGATGAACGGGACGCCGCCGCCGCCGAGCCGCTACCCGACGCTCGCCAGCGGCAACCTGGTCGACCCGACGGCGGCGGCGATGGGCTTTCCGAGCATTCCCGGCCTGCCCGAGGACGTGCCGACCGGGCTGATCAACCCGGTGATCGATTACGATTTCGGGCCCGAGTACAACTACATCGATGGCTCGGGGGTGATGACCAAGCTGCCGCCGGCGATCAAGCGGGTGATCCGCATGAAGGTGCCGCGGGTGGATGCCGACGGCAACGAGGTGGGCGGCGTGCCGGTGGTGCTGGCCGAGGCGCCGCTGGGCACCTATCTCGGGTGGAACATCACCGCCGCGGGATTCCACAAGGGGCAGATCTGCAACTATGCGGGCGGCATGGTTCCGTTCGCGCGCACCAGGGAGGAACGGACCGCCAAGGGCGATCCGCGCCGGTCATTGCAGGAGCGGTACGGCGACCACGCCGGCTACGTCACGGCCGTTCAGGCGGCGGCGCGGCATGCCGTCGCCGATGGTTTCCTGCTGCCGCTGGACGCCGCGAAGCTGGTGGCGGCGGCGGCGGCGAGCAATGTCCTCAGGTAGCGGTCAGTGGGTCTTGCCGCGGCCGGTCGCCGCCTGCAGCGCGTCGATGCGCTTGGAGGCTTCAGCCTTGGATAGCGCCGGGTCGAATTCCTCGCCGGCTTCCTCGCACAGGGTCTTGAGGTAGGAGGCCTGGGCGCCGGTCATCGTCTCGTCGCCGGTGGTCCAGTCGTCCGGGTCCTTGACGGTGTTCGAGGGGGTGTTGTTCTCGGGGGTTTTCGGGTTCGTGCTCATGCTGGACAAAATGCCCATAGGCGCGTTTTGTTCCCGTGGCGCGGCGTGCGGAATTGTCGGGCATTTTGGCCGCCTGAATATGGAGACGCATTGGTGCTGATCGTGTTCGGCGGGCTGCCAGGCACCGGCAAGACGACGCTGGCGCGGCATATCGCGCAGGAGCGGCGGGCCGCGTATCTGCGGATCGACACCATCGAGCAGGCGCTGCGTTCCTCCGGCACGCTGGCGAGCGAGGTGGGGCCGGCGGGCTACCTGGTGGCGTATGCGCTGGCCGAGAGCAACCTGAAGCTGGGCGAGCCGGTCGTTTCGGACTCGGTCAATCCGCTCCTGGTCACCCGCGAGGGTTGGCGCAAGGTGGCGGCGGCGACCGGGGCCGCGATCGTCGAGATCGAAGTGGTCTGCTCGGATGTCGCCGAGCATAGGCGGCGGGTCGAGACGCGGTCGGTGGATGTGGCGGGGCTGGCGCTGCCGACCTGGGAGGATGTGGTGCGGCGGGACTACGACCCATGGGACCGGCCGCGGATCGTCGTCGACACCGCGCATCTGAGCGTGGGTGACGCGGTGGAGGTGCTGCGCGCAAGGCTGGAAGAGTCGCTCGGGGGGCGATAGGGGCGCATGGCAAAGGAACCCGCATCGCATCCGACGCTCTCGACCGCGCGCCTGCGCCTGCGCCGATTTCACGCCGACGACACCGACGCGATGCATGGATGCTTTTCCGATGCGCAGGCCATGCGCTACTGGAACCGGACGGCCCACACGAAGCGGATCGAGACCGAGCGCGCGGTTCGCAGCTATGTCGACTGCACGCCCGCCTATTACCGATTCTGGGCGGTGGCCGATGCCACGACCGATCGCTGTCTCGGGCTGGTCAACTACCATGACGGCCATATTCGCAGCCGGCGCGTGGCCATCGGCTACATCATCGATCCCGCGCACCAGCGGCAGGGCATCGCCACCGAGGCGGTATCGGCGATGCTGGCGTTCTGCTTCGGGGAACTCGGCCTGCACCGGGTTCAGGCCTTCATCCATCCCGACAACGTCGCGTCGTGCAGGCTGGTCGAGAAGCTCGGGTTTCGCCGCGAGGGTCTGCTCCGCGACAATCTGCGCGTCGGCGAGGAGTGGCGCGATGACCTGCTCTACGCGTTGCTGGAAACCGAGCGGGGCGGGTCGGCGGGTGACATTCGATAGCGAGGCGTGAGCGCCGAGTGGCGAGGTGCCGGCTGGTCGGAGGCGGGCCGTTACGTGGCGTGACCGCGGCGCGGCACCTCCCGGGCCCACCCAGCCGCTGGAGTCGAAGTAGGAACTCTTTCCTTGACACGGCGACGACATTATGTTCTTATTTTGTTCATGTTGTTCGCCCCTCCTCCCACTGCTGCCGAGCGCTTTGGCTTCATCATGGCGTGGCTGCGCCGGGCGGTGGCGGCGCGGCGGGTCAGCCCTCGGGAACTGGGGCCGGTGATCATGCTGATCTGCAATCGGCTGAGCCGCATCGCCACGCGTTTTCGCGACGCTGGCAGAGCAGGTTCGGGCCGGCACGCTTGCCGCGCCGCGGCACCGTGGAGCGCGGGCGGCGCCGGCGGCAGTGGTGGCGGCGCCGGTGCGGACCCGGCTGCCCGGGGGCAATGCGTGGCTGGTGCGGCTGGTGCCGGAGGCGCTGGTGTTCGGCAGCCAGTTGCGGCACCTGCTGGCCGACCCGGAGATGGCGGCGCTGCTGACAGGCGCGCCTGGGATGGGGCGGCTGCTGCGGCCGCTGTGCCGGATGCTGGGCGTGGAACCGACACCCGAACTGATGCTGCAACCGGCGACTGCGCCACCTGCGGCGGCTGCGCGAGCGTCGCGTGCGGTTGCGCCTGTGCCGTATGCTGCGCCCGTCGATTGCCTGGAAGGCGCGGCCGCTCCGGTCGGGACTACGCGGCTTTTTCCGGCCTGAGCCCGGACCGTCCCATTGCGACTATTTCGTTACGTATTCGTATTAAATTCGCATCTGCCCGCCCAGCGCGAACAGCGGCGGGGTCAAATAGCCGAAGCGGGTCATGAAGTCCGACAGTTCCGCTTCCACCGCGCGCACCTGGCGGGCGCGCAGCATGTGCCGCCAGCGGCCGATCTCGCCGGTGCGGCCGGCGTGGTGGGCGTGCCACTGGGTCTGCGGATCGAAGATGTCGCCGGATGGCGGATGCCGCTGGGCGGTGGGCAGGGTTTCGAGGCCGGTGATCACCGCCTCCACCGCGCGGCGGCGGGAACCTTCGAAGATCCGCGCGCGCTGCGCTGCCGGCAGCACGCCGGCCAGGCGGTCGGCGATGGCGTCCAGGGTGGCGGGGTCTTCGGTGAAGCCCGATTCGTAGCGCAGCAGCAGGGCCGCGTCATCGCCTGCGCATTCGGCGCAGAAGCGGGCCGAGCGGGCGACCCAGTCGAGCGCCGGCTCGAACTGGAAGCGCTGGTAGAGCATCAGCGAGGTGACGGCGTCGCGCGGGTCGCGGATGGTGACGCACAGCCCGACCACGCGGCGCCGCAGGTCGGCGGCGATCTCGGGGGCGAGATCGTGCGACTTTACCACATGCACCGGCGCCGCATCGTCGAGGCCCGCGAGATCGGCCGGGTCGTTGATGAAGCGGCCCTGGCACCTCGCGGTCCGGTTCCAGCGCCTGGGCGACCGCGCGCATGACGTTGTAGGTCCAGGTGGACCCGCTGGCATACATGCCGGCGCACCAGTGCAGCATGGGCGGCGGCGCTCAGCGGCCCTGGAACTGCGGCGCGCGCTTTTCCTTGAAGGCCTGGCGGCCCTCGCGGTAGTCGGCGCTGTCGAAGCAGGCGGCAACCAGCGCGTTGACCGCATCGAGATCGCGCTGGCTTTCCGGCTTCACCGCCTCGCTCACCGAGCGCTTCGACGAGCGCAGCGACAGCGGCGCGTTGTCGGCGATCGTGGCGCGCGAGGTCGAGCACGGTCTGCGACAGGTCCTCGTCCGGCACCACCCGGTTGATCAGACCGATGCGCGGCGCCTCCTCGGCGTCGATGCGGGCGCCGGTGTACAGGATCATGCGGGCATGGGCGGGGCCGACGAGGGACGACCAGCTTGCGTCACCATGTCGAAACCATAGGCGATGCCCAGCCGGGCGGCCGGGATGCCGAACTCGCGAATCATCGGCCGGCGATGCGCAGATCCGCCTGCATGGCGATGCCGAGGCCGCCGCCGAGGCAGAAGCCGCGGATGCGGGCGATCACCGGCTTTTCGAACGCCGCCAGCCGGGCGCGGCCGGCGCTGGTCAGCCGGTCGTATTCCACCTGCGCGTCGGCGTTGGCGCGCTGCTGGTCGAACTGGCTGATATCGGCGCCGGAGACGAAGGCCTTGCTGCCGGCGCCGGTCAGCACCACGGCACGGATGCTGTTGTCGGCTGCGAACTCGTCGAGGATCTGGACCAGGCCCTGCCACATGTCGACCGACATGGCGTTGCGCTTTTCCGGCTGGTTGAAGGTGATCAGCCCGATGCCGTCCTCGATTTCGGCGAGCATCTTGCCGTCGGCGTATTTGGTCATCAGATCGCACCCTTCGCGCGCATGCCGGCAATCTCGGCGTCGGTGTAGCCGACGTCTTGCAGCACCGCCTCGGTGTCGGCGCCAGGATCGTGCGTCGGCGAGCGGATGTCCTTCGGCAGGTCGCCGAGAGGTTGATGGCGGAGGCCACCAGTTCCTTGGTGCCGAGGCGCGGATGGGCGATCGGGCGGGCCATGCCGAGATGCTGCACCTGCGGATCGGCGAACACCTTGTCGATCGTGTTGATCGGGCCGCAGGGGATGCCGGCTTCCTCGAACAACTCGATCCAGTGCTCGGCGGGCTTGGTCGCGGTCACTTCGCCGATCGCGGCGTTGATGGCCTCGCGGTCGTTGCTGCGGCCCTTCTGGGTGCTGCCAGTCCGGCGTGCGTCATCCATTCCGGCTGGCCGATGGCCTCGCAGAAACGCTCCCACAGGCGGCCGGAGCTGGCGGCGATGTTGATGTGGCCGTCGCTGGTGGGGAACACGCCGGTGGGGATGCCGGTCGGGTGGTCGTTGCCGGCCTGGCCGGCGACCTCGCCGTCGAACAGCCAGCGCGCGGCCTGGAAGTCGAGCATGAACACCTGCGCCTCCAGCAGGCTGGTCTGCACCCAGCGGCCGACGACCGGTGCGACTGCGCGCTCGAACAGCGCCATCATCACGCCGAGCGCCAGCAGGTTGCCGGCGGTCAGGTCGTCGATCGGGATGCCGACGCGCATCGGCCCCTGGCCGGGCTCGCCGGTGATCGACATCAGCCCGCCCATGCCCTGCGCGATCTGGTCCACGCCGGCGCGCTTGCCGTACGGGCCGGTCTGGCCGAAGCCGCTGATGCTGCCGTAGACGATGCGCGGGATTGACCGCCTGATGTCCTCGTAGGACGACCTTCAGGCGGTGCTTCACCGCGGCGCGCATGTTCTCGATCACCACGTCGGCCTTGGCGGCGAGGCGCATGAAGGCGGCGTGGCCCTCCGGCGTTTTCAGGTCGAGGCTGATCGCACGCTTGTTGCGGTGCAGGTTCTGGAAGTCGAACCCGTCGCGGTTGCCGGTGATGTCCTCGGCGCCCGTCGCTCGGCGGCTCGATGCGGATCACCTCGGCGCCCCAGTCGGCGAGATGGCGGACGCAGGTGGGGCCGGCACGGGCCAGGGTCAGGTCGAGCACGACGATGCGGGAGAGCGGCAGCTCGGCCTGAGGTCAGTGCGGCGGCGGCGGGATGGGTGTCGGGCATGGCGCGTTCCCTGGATTGGTGGGCGCGATGATCCGCCTGTCTGCCGCTTCCACTCAACCCCGGGCCGGGTTAGCTGTGGCTATGGACGATGTCGATCTCGCGCTGGTCCTGGCGCTGGACGGTTCGGCCAGCGTCACCTTCGACGAATTCAACCTGATGGCCGGCGGCTGTGCGGCGGCGCTGCGCGACGCCGAGGTCGTCGGCCGGGCCTGATCGGCGGCGCGCTGGGCGGCGCGCCTGTGCGCGGTGCTGCTGTGGTCGGGCGCCGGGGCGCAGGAGGTGCTGGTCGACTGGACCCGGGTCGGCAGCGTGGCCGAGGTGGAGGCGCTCGCCGAGCAGGTGGACAACGTGCCGCGCATCGTGCGCGCCGGGGCGACGGCGATCGGCGAGGCGCTGCTGGCGTGCGAGGCGCTGCTGGCGCTGCTGCCGGCGCAGGCGACGCGGCGGGTGATCGACATGGTCGGCGACGGCCGCTCGCAACGACGGGGTTGCTGCCCGGGCCGATCCGCGACCGGCTGGCGGCGGCGGGCATCACCATCAACGGGCTGTGCGTGCTGCACGAGGAGGCGGACCTGCTGCAATCCTACACCCGCGAGGTGATCGGCGGCCCCGGCGCGTTCGTGCTGCAGTGCCAGGATTATTCCGGGTTCGCGCAGGCGATGCGGCAGAAGCTGGCGCGGGAGATCGCCTGATGCCAACGACGTCGCAACGGCTTTCCTCGCGGCGCGCGCAGGGTCCGTCAGGCGGGGCGCTTCGCCAGCGCGAGGCCGACGCCCAGCGCCATCATCGCTGCCCCGGACGCCTGCCGCAGGCGGCCGATCAACGCCGGGCGCGCGGCCGCGCCGTTGCGGATGCCGCTGGCGGCGAAGGCGACCGCCACGTCCGCGAGCGTGTTCAGCGCGACCGACACCGAACCGAGCGCCATGAACTGCAAGGCGACGTGGCCCTCGGCGGGGTTCACGAACTGCGGAACGAAGGCCAGGAAGAAGGCCGCGGTCTTCGGGTTCAGCGCCTCCACGAAAACGCCTTCGCGAAAGGCCCGGCGCGGCCCGACCGGCGGCGCCTGCAAGCCGATGCCCAGCTCGGCCGACGCCTCGCGGCGCGCAGCGAGGATGGTGCGAAAGCCGATCCACACCAGGTAGGCGGCGCCAAGCAGCTTCAGCGCGGTGAACAGATCCGCGCTGGCGAGCACGATCGCCGAGACGCCCAGGCTTCCCGCGATGACGTGAACCAGGCCGCCCAAGCCGGTGCCGAAGCTGGATGCCAGGCCCTCCGGACGGCCGCCGGCGAGGGTGCGGGCGGCGACATAGAATACGCCGGGGCCGGGAGAAACGGCGAGCACGAAAGCCGCTGCGAGATACCAGGCGAATTGGCTCGGGTCCGGCACGACATCACCTCCCATCGGGCCGCGAACGCGTCGCGCGGACCTGGCACAGTCGAGCCGGGCGGGCCCGATGCAAACGTCCAACTTTCCCGGACGCATCCATACCAATTCGCCCGATGGCAACCTGGATCTTGCCACTTTCGCAACCGCGATGCTTGCAGCGAGAAATGTTCCATGATCTTTAGCCGCCTGGCCCAGGCAACGGTCCGGCGCGCGCAATGAACATCAACATCGGCTACGATTCCTCCGTCACCGGGCTTGGGCGCCACGTTGCAGGCGCAGTTCAAGGGCGCGGTGGTGGCGGCGGCGCAGTTCTTCGACAGCGAATTCACCAACAACATCACGCTCAACATCAATTTCGGCTGGGGCGAGGTGGCGGGATCGCCGATCGCCGCCGGCAATATCGGCGAGAGCAGCTATTCGCTGTTCGACTACGGCTACGGCAAGCTGCGCGCCGCGGTGAAGGCCACCGACACCACCTCCGTCGTGCAGCAGGTTGCGGCGGCGACGCTGCCGGTGGCGGACCCGACCGGCGGCGCCACCTTCGCCGTCAACTTCGCCGAGGCCAAGGCGCTGGGCCTGACCGGTGCGAGCACGGCCACCGACGGCTCGGTCGGGCTGGACAGCACGGCCGGGTGGAACTGGACGCAGACCGGCCTCGCCGCCGGGAAGTTCGATGCGGTGGCTACCATCGAGCACGAAATATCGGAGGTGATGGGACGCGCCGACGAAGGCGGCCGCAACAACACCTACACGCTGCTCGACATGTTCCGCTACACCGCCGCCGACGGACTGGCGACGGACGCGCCGGGTTCGGCAGCCGGGGCGCGCGACGAGCCGTTCGCGGTGGGCTACAGCGCCGGGGCGTATTCGTATTTCTCGTATAACGGCACGACAGTGACCGATCCGTACGACACCCCGGCCAAGGTGGCACTCGGCAACGACATCGCCGACTGGGCGAGCAGCGTGGACAACGATTCGTTCGGCTACGGCGTATCGGGGCAGGCCAACCTGGTCAGCGCCGTCGACCTGCAGGAAATGAATGTCCTGGGCTACGACCTTGCCTGTTTCGTATCCGGAACGCATGTCGCCACCTTGCGCGGCGGGGTCGCGGTGGAGGCGCTGCGGGTCGGCGACCGGGTGATCACCGCCGGCGGCGGCGAGCGGCCGGTGCGCTGGATCGGGCATCGCCGGGTCGCCTGCGGGCGGCATCCGCGGCCGTGGGACGTGATGCCGGTGCGCGTCGCTGCCGGCGCCTTTGCCCCGGGGAAACCGGCGCGCGACCTGGTGCTGTCGCCGGATCACGCGATCTTCGCGGCCGGGCACCTGGTGCCGGTGCGCTATCTGCTGAACGGCGCCAGCATCCGGCAGGAGGATGTCGTTGCCGTGACGTACTGGCATGTCGAGCTGGACCGGCATGATCTGCTGCTGGCCGAGGGGCTGGCGGCGGAGAGCTACCTCGACACCGGCAACCGGCACGCGTTCGATGCCGCGGCCGGTAAGACGATATTGGGATTCGGCATCGATCCGGAGGCCGGTGGCGCGGCCTCGGCGATATGGGAATTGGCCGCCTGCGCAAAGCTGCTGACCGGCGGCCCAACCTTGTCGAAGGTTCGCCGCGCGTTGCAGCTTCGCGCGGCGGCGCTCGGGTTCGTGTTGGCCGAGGATGCGGCGCCACTGCTGCTGGTGGACGGGGTCGTGGTTCCGGCTGAATGCGACGGCGCGGAGCGGTACTACGTGTTGCCCGCGGGCGCGCGATCGGCGCGGATCGTTTCGCGCAGTGCGGCGCCGGCGCAGACCAGCCTCGTCGCCACCGATACGCGCCGGCTGGGCGTGGGGGTCGCCGGCATCGTGCTCGACGGGCGACGCATCGGCCTGGCCGACCGGCGGCTGGAGGCCGGCTGGCACCGGCCGGAGGCGGGCCTGCGCTGGACCGACGGGGATGCGACCCTCGATGTCCGCGGTGCCGCGCACCTGGATCTCACGCTGGTGGCGACGGGGTTGCGCTATTGGACCGGCGGCGCCGCCCGCAGGCACGCCGCGTAGGGTCGCGCGTTTCGTATTCGATATGTCCGAGATGTCATCGGCGGCCTTGGCCGGTCCGTGCTCCAATGGAGGACTTCACCGCCGCGTTCGCGCAACAACATAGGAAGCGCCCATGAGCATCTTCGGCTCGATCATGAGCAAGATCTTTCACCCGATGTCGGCCGCGCCGGCCAGCGCCGCCACGCCGGATGCCGGCGGTGCGGCCGCCGCGAGCCCAGCGGCCGCCAGCCCCGCCGCCAGTTCGGGAGCCACCGGTTCCGCCGGCGGCACGGCGATGCCCGAGGTCGACGTCGGCGCGGTGCTGGCGGAGATGGCGGCGAAGAAGGGCGGCGGCGGCAACTACCAGACGTCGATCGTCGACCTGCTCAAGCTGCTCGACCTGGAATCGAGCCTCGATGCGCGCAAGGAACTGGCCGGCGAACTGAATGTCCACGCCGGCGCCGACGGCACGGCGGAGCAGAACATCGCCCTGCACAAGGCGGTGATGCGCAAGCTCGCCGAGAATGGCGGCAAGGTGCCGGACGACATGAAGGGCTGACCCGGAGCACGCCCGGCCCGGGCGTGCCCCTTCCTGCAGGCGGCGCTCACGCCGCACGCATCTGTTCGAGGAAGCCCCTCACCTGGTCGCGCAGGCGGCTGGCCTCGGCGCCGAGTTCGGCGGCGGCCGACTTCACCGCGTGGGCGGTGGTGCCGGTGGCTTCCGCCGTTTGCGAAACGCCGGAGATGGCGAGCGACATCTCATGGGTGCGGCGCGACGCCTCCTGCGTGTTGCGTGCGATCTCCTGGGTGGAGGCGCCCTGCTGCTCGACGCCGGCGGCGATCGAGTTGGCGACGGCGCTGACCTCGTCGATGGTGGCGCCGATCTGACTGATGGCGGTGACCGCCGCCTCGGTGACGCTCTGCACCGCGGCGATCTGGGTGGAGATCTCCTCGGTCGCCTTGGCGGTCTGGTTGGCGAGCGACTTCACCTCGGAGGCGACGACGGCGAATCCCTTGCCGGCATCGCCGGCGCGCGCCGCCTCGATGGTGGCGTTCAGGGCCAGCAGGTTGGTGCGGCTGGCGATGTCGCTGATCAGCTTCACCACCTCGCCGATCCGCCCGGCCGATTCCGACAGCCGGCGCACGGTGCCGTCGGTCTGGCGGGTTTCCTCGACGGCGCGGTTGGTGATCTGGGCGGCCTGCGAAAGCTGGCGGCTGATCTCGGCGATCGAGGCGCTGAGTTGCTCGGTGGCGGCGGCGATGCCGGCGACGTTGGCGGAGGCTTCCTCGGCGACGCCGGCGGCGGTGTTCACCTGCTCGCTGCTGCCGGCGGCGATCGTCTCCATCGCCTCCGACGCGTGGTCCATCTGCACCGAGGCGCCGCCGAGACCGTCAAGCGCCGTGCCGACCTCGGATTCGAAGCGATGGATATGGATCTCCATCGACGCCTGGCGTTCGCCGGCGCGGGCGTGCTCCACCGACCGCTCCTCCTCGATCAGCTTCTTGTCCGATGCCTGCTGGCGGAACACGCCGAAAGCGCGGGCCAGGGAGCCGATCTCGTCGCTGCGGTCGGCATAGGGCACCGCCGCCGAAAGATCGCCCTCGGCCAGTTGCAGCATGGAGTCGCGCAGGGTGCGCAGCGGCCGGATCACCCGGCGGGTGACGGCAACCATGCCGATCGCCGACAGCAGCAGCGCCGCCAGCAGCAGGCAGGCCTGTTCGGCCAGGTGCGTCGTGGAGGCGCTCAGCTCGCGCATGGCCCGGACCCGGGCTTCACCCAGCGCCGCCTCGGCGATGTCCTGCATGACCCCGAGGCGCGGCACGGTGTACGGCGACCATTGGTCGACGGTCATCTCAGGCTTCGTCCCGGCGATCAGCGCATCGATCAGGCGCAGCCGGACGGCGGAATATTCGGTGGCGAAGAAAGTGGCGCGGGCATCGGCGAGCGCCTTGGTGAACGCCGGCGAGACCTGGAGGCCGGCGACGGTGTCGTCGATCGCCGCCCATACCGCGTCGCTGCCGCCGGTGTTCGAGGCGTAGAGCAGGCGCGAGTCGGGCGCCAGGCGGCCGGCGGCGAGGCCATTGGATATCAGCAACGATGCCTCGCCGGCGTAGTTGCGCGCCAGCCAGGCGAGCTGCTTCACCTGCATCATCTGGACGATGAACGGATTGCCGTCCTTGATGCCGGCGAACAGGTTGGCCGCGATCCGCTCCAGCGATTTCTGCAGTTCCAGGCCGGCGGCGCCGTACTCGGCGGCAAGATTGGCGCGGCGGGCGGTGCGGGGCTGCACGATGCCGGCCCAGTATTCCGCCTGCAGCGTGGCGAGGGTCTCGACGGTGCGGCGCAGCCCCGGCAGCAAGGTCTCGCGGTCGGTGAATTCCAGCGTGGCGAGCAGCTCCAGCGTGGTACGCAGCGCCGGCATCTCGGCATCACGCAACGTGGCGACGTAGGCCCGGACATCCGGGGTGATCGGCTCGGCGACGTTCCATGTGCGGATGGTGGTGCTGCGGTCGGTGCGCTGGTTCAACAATGCCTTGAATGCGTATCCGGACACGTCGACGGCGCGCAGGGCGCGCTCGCTGGCCTGGTAGTCGGCGGCGGTGACCCACAGCCAGGCGGCGACCACCAGCAAGGAAAGCGCGGCCAGTCCGCCCAGCACGCTCTTGATCAGGAATTCGGATGAAAAGCGGTTGAGCATCAGATTCTCCGGTTGCCGGCTCGAACTCGTTCTGAGCCCGGGCGACACCGAGATAGCGTCGATGTGGTAAACATCGGATGTATGCGGCGCGGTGCGCACGCTCCGTGCGGCTATCGGATGGCGCGGCACCGCCGGTAGAGTAGGCGCGACATTTCCGGGACATGTCGGATCGGCTGGAACCCCGCCTTCTCCAGCACGCGGCGAGATCCGAGATTGTCCGAGTGGGCGAAGGCGGCGATTGCGGGAAGCTGCAGGACGCGGTCGGCGAGATCGGTGCAGGCGGCGGCGAGTTCGCTGGCATAGCCGCGGCCCCATGCCCGGGGTTCGAAGAAATAGCCGATTTCCACGCCCCAGCCCGGATCGAACGGATCCTGGTACAGCCCGCCCCAGCCGATGATGCGGCGCTCGGCGCGGGCGACGATGGTCCAGGGCGCATAGCCGTGGCGGCGGCGCTGCCATTCATGCACCGCCACGCGGCGCCGGCAGTCGCGCAACGTGGCGTCGGCATGGGTGTGGCGCATCGCCTGGGGGTCGCCGAGGAACGCGAACAGCGCCGCCACGTCGGCCAGGGCAGGCCGGTGCAGGTCCAGGCGGGCGGTCCGGACCAGGATCTCTCCGGCGGCCGGAATGCGGACCTCTACGGCGTCTGCTGCAACCGGCCGAGCAGGGCTGGCGAAGGCAGGCCATCGACCGGCATGCCGGCGGCCGCCTCATACTGGCTGATGGCGGTGGCGGTCTGCGGTCCGACGGTGCCGTCGGCGCCGCCGCGCAGGTAGCCGGTGCGGATCAGTTCAAGCTGCACGGCGCGGACCAGGCCGGGATTGTACGGCGACACCGGCGGGGCCTGCTGCATCATCGGCATGTAACCGGGCACCATGTTGCCCTTGGCGTACATGCATTGCGAATAGGCGTTGTCGTATTGCTGCTGGATGGTCATCTGGGCGTTCGAACTGGAAGCGGCGCCGATGCCGGCACCGCCCAGCGCGCCACTGGCGGCACCGATCCCGGCTCCCCGGCCGCCGCCGATCGCAGCACCCAATCCGGCGCCCAGCACCGTCGTGAGCGCCGCGGCCCCGACGCCGCGGGTGTTGGCGTTCTCCGCCTGGCCGGCGACCGACTGCTCGGAATACTGCTTGCAGGCGAACTGGTCGGCCTGGAACGCCTCGAACGGCTTGCCGCTGCCCGGCATCACCTGGACCGTCGGGCCCATCGGGGTCTGGGCGCATCCAGCGAGCAGGAAGGCGGGGATCGCGATGGTGAGGACGCCCTTGCGCCAGGCACTGCGTGTGGTCATTTCGATTCCCCCGTTGCTCCGGCCGGCAGGCGGCCAGGGACAATATTATCAAAGCCGGGGTTCATGACTACAGCGAAATCACCGTTTCGTTCGAACGGCGCGGGGCGCTCGCGATGCGCATCGGGATGGGCGTTCAGGGGCCTCCCCAGCCCCTGAGTCGGCGGGAAAAAATCCCGTCCAGTCTTCTCGTTCAGACGTTCAGCGCTTGAACGTGCCGTTGGCGATCGCCTCGAAATCATACTCGCTGATGCCGAGATCCCGGAGGTCGCGGGGATCGCAGGAACGCAGTTCGCGCAGCACCGCCTGCCGGTGCCGATGATCGGCGAGCCCGGTTGCGATGCGGTCGAAGGTCCGCAGCGCGCGGGCGACCACGCCCAACGTGCCGCTTTGATGTAGGACAGTTGCCATGGCAAGGCCTCCTGTGTTGCGCCGCAGCAATTTGCTGCAATGCAACATTGGGCAGGCCGCTCCATTAAGTCAACGTTGCTGTCCGACTTTCAGGTAAACATCCGTTTCAAGCCCGCAACACGGCGGGAACGACGAGGCCCAGCCGGCGAGGGATGTTCCACTCCTCGCGCATTTCGCGGACGATGCGAAACCCCGCGCGCAGGTAGGTCGGCAGCGCCCGCGGATGATCGGCGGTGCAGGTGTTCACCGTCATCGCCCGCGCGCCGCCACGCCATACGGCATCGACGGCGTGCCGCAGGAAGGCGTAGCCCAGATGATGGCCCACCGCATGCGGCAACAGCCCGAAATAGGCCAGGTTGACCGTGGGCCACGCGGTGCTGTCGAGTTCGTAGAACCCGGCCGGTTTGCCGTCCTGATACAGCACGTAGACCGCGACCCTGCTGTCGCGCAGCAGCGCCTCCAGCTGCCGGTCCGGCATCACCCGGCGCAGCCACCACAGATACTGCGCGCCGACGCCGTCATAGAGGGCGCGATATTGCGCCACCGAGCAATCCCGCGCCAGCCGCACCTCGGCGCCCTCGGGCAATGCCGGCGCGGCATCCTCGGGGCGGCGATCCATGCGCAGGAACGTCACCACCACGGAGGCCCGGTCGACCGGCTCGCTCATCCCAGGGAAACTCACGGCGGGCGTCGGCCGGCGGAGCCTAATCGTCGAGGAAGCTGCGCAGCTTGCGGCTGCGGCTGGGATGTTTCAGCTTGCGCAGCGCCTTCGCCTCGATCTGCCGGATGCGTTCGCGGGTGACGTTGAACTGCTGGCCGACCTCTTCCAGCGTATGGTCGGTGTTCATGCCGATGCCGAACCGCATCCGCAGCACCCGCTCCTCGCGCGGCGTCAGGCTGGACAGCACCCGCGTGGTGGCCTCGCGCAGATTGGCCTGGATGGCCGCGTCCAGCGGGATCACCGCGGACTTGTCCTCGATGAAGTCGCCCAGGTGGCTGTCTTCCTCGTCGCCGATCGGGGTCTCCAGGCTGATCGGCTCCTTGGCGATCTTCAGCACCTTGCGAACCTTCTCCAGCGGCATGCCGAGCTTTTCCGCCAGTTCCTCCGGCGCCGGCTCGCGGCCGATCTCGTGCAGCATCTGGCGCGACGTGCGGACCAGCTTGTTGATGGTCTCGATCATGTGCACCGGGATGCGGATGGTGCGCGCCTGGTCGGCGATCGAGCGGGTGATCGCCTGGCGGATCCACCAGGTGGCGTAGGTGGAGAACTTGTAGCCGCGGCGGTACTCGAACTTGTCCACGGCCTTCATCAGGCCGATGTTGCCTTCCTGAATGAGATCAAGGAATTGCAGGCCGCGGTTGGTGTATTTCTTGGCGATCGAGATCACCAGCCGCAGGTTGGCCTCGATCATCTCCTTCTTGGCCCGGGCGCTGTCGCGCTCGCCGCGCGACACCGTCATGTAGACGCGGCGGAACTCGCTGATCGGCAGGCCGCCGTCGGTGGCGACGCCGGCGATCTGGCCGCGCACCTTCTGGATGTCCAGCGGATGCTTGCGAGGCGAAGGTCTTCCACGCCTTGCCCGGCAGCTTGCCGAGCCGCTCGACCCAGTTCGGGTCCAGCTCGTGGCCGCGATATTGGTTCAGGAAGTCGTCGCGCTGCACCTTGCAGCCCTCGGCCATCCGCAGCAGCTGGCCCTTCCAGCGCCGTCAGCCGCTGGTTGAGCTGCTTCAGCTGGGTGACCAGCTCTTCGATGCGATTGTTGTGCAGCTGCACCTGCTGCACCTTGGCGACCAGTTCCTCGCGCAGCTTCTCGTAGTTCTTTTCGCTGCGGGCATTGACGTCCTCGCCGGAGGTCATGGTCTCCAGGCGCTTGCTCTGCATCTTGTGCAGCTTCTTGTAGAGGTTCTCGATGTCCTCGAAATTCGCCAGCACCTCGGGCTTCAGCTTTTCCTCCAGCGCCGACAGCGACAGGCCGGCGCCCTCGCCTCTCGCCGTCCTCGTCGTCGTCGCCGGCCTCGAATTCGGCCACCGGCGCCGGAGCGGGCACGATCGGCTCGCCCTCCGGCGGCACCGCGGCCGGCGGGCCGCCCTGGGTCGCCTCCAGGTCGATGATGTCGCGCAGCAGCATGCGGCCGGCCTTCAGCGCCTCGTGCCAGGCGATGATGGCGCGGAAGGTCAGCGGCGATTTCGCACAGGCCGCCGATCATCATGTCGCGGCCGGCTTCGATCCGCTTGGCGATCGCGATCTCGCCCTCGCGCGACAGCAGCTCGACGCTGCCCATCTCGCGCAGGTACATGCGCACCGGGTCGTCGGTGCGGCCGAGGTTGTCGGCGTCGACGTTGCCGGAGGGCGCGCCCTCCTCGGTTTCGGCCTCGGCCTCGTCCTTCTCGACCTTGACCGCGGGCGACCTCGCCCTCCTCGGCCTCCTCGCCCTCGACCACCTGGATGCCCATTTCGGACAGCCCGGCCATGACGTCCTCGATCTGCTCGGAACTGGTCTGCTCCGGCGACAGCACGAGGTTCAGCTCGTCGAAGGTGATGTAGCCACGCTCCTTGCCGCGGGCGATCAGCCGCTTGACGGCGGCCGACTGGCTGTCGAGCAGGCTGGTATCGGCATCCTGTTCGGCGGTCGCGGTATCGGACGCGGCATTGGGCTTTGTTGCCATCGATCAGGAAACTCCAATAACAGACGGCGCAGGCGCCAGGTCTAATTCGTCAATCGGCGTCGTGGTTCTTCAAGTCAGGCGTCAACGGCGTCCAGCCCGTTCTCGCCCTGGCGAAGGGCGTTGCGGGCGGTGCACAAGGCAATCAGGCGTCTTTCGATCGATTTGTCGGCGTTTTGCGTGAATTCGCGCATCGCTGCCGCAACTTCTTCCTCCAGGCGCACCGGGTTCATCAGTCCAAAGAAATGCCACCAGCCCAGCCTCCGCTTCCGCCGGCATGGCGGACACGGCGGCACAGGCCGGCAACGGGATGGGCACTGCAGAAAGGGCCTGCGCGGCTGCCACCGCCAAACCTGTCTGCGTCAGGTGGGTCATGAGGGCAGCAGAGTCAAGCGTTTCCGCGGCTTCTCCCCATTGCAGAATCGCCGCGCGGAGGCTGTCCAAGGCAGGTGGGAGGTCGATGCTGGCGAAGGCTTCCTCCACATCGTGCAGCAGCCCGGGATGGTGCAGCAGGATCGCCACCATGTTGCGGCCCCGCTCGTCGGCGGCGCTGGCGGCGGCCGGCACCGGGCGGTGGAAGGCGGGCGGCGGGCGGAGCGGCTTGAAACCCGGGCGGGCCCGGCCGGGCGGCGGTGGGCGGCGGGCGAAGAAGCGATCCAGCAAAGCGCGGCGATATTCGCTGGCGAGGGTCTTGTCGCGGATCTTCGCGGCGGCCGCCTCCAGCCGGGTTTTCAGCCCGGCGCGCAGTTCGGGGGTGTCGTCGCCACTGCCCTCGCGGATCAAGTCGTACAGCGCCTCGCTCAATGGCCGGGCGCTGTCGAGCACGCCCTGGAACCCGGCGGGCCCCTTGTTGCGGACCAACGAATCCGGGTCCTCGGCGGGCGGCAGCGTCGCCAGCCGCAGGCTGCGCTCGGCGGTCAGCATCGGCAGCACCAGTTCCGCCGCCCGCGCCGCCGCCCGGCCGCCGGCGGCATCGCCGTCGAAGCAGAGCACCGGCATCGGCGAAATCCGCCAGATTTCCTCGAGCTGTTCCTCGGTCAGCGCCGTCCCCAGCGGCGCCACGGCGCCGCCGAAGCCTGCCTGGTGCAGGGAAATGACGTCGGTATAGCCCTCGACCACCACGCACCGGACTGCCGCCGCGCGCCGCCTCGCGGGCGAAATCGAGGCTGAACAGGGTGCGGCGCTTGGAAAACAGCGGCGTCTCCGGCCCGTTGACGTATTTCGGCTGGCCGTCGCCCAGGGTTCGCCCACCGAAGCTGATGACCCGGCCGGAGCGGTCGCGGATCGGGAACATCACCCGGTTGAAGAACAGCTCGAATGCCGGGCGGTTTTCTTCCGGCTCGCGCAGCAGGCCGGCCTCGACCAGCAGGTCCGGCGCGATCCCCTCGCGCGCGAGGTCGGCCGCCAGCGAGCCGCGGCCCTCCCCCGACCAGCCCAGGGCGAATTTCTCGATGGTGCCCTCGGTCAGGCCGCGCTGGCGCAGGTAATCGAGCGCGCGCCGTCCTTCCGGAAGTCGCAGGCGGCGACGATAGGCGGCGGAGGCAGCTTCCAGCACCGCATGGAGATCTGTGCGGCGGCGATCCGCCTCGGCGGCTTCGGGGGTCGGCTTCGGCACCTCGAGCCCCGCCTCGCCAGCCAGAGACTGCACCGCCTCCATGAACGAGGCGCCCTGGCTTTGCATGACGAAGCTGATGGCATCGCCGTTGGCGCCGCAGCCGAAGCAGTGGAAGCCGTTCTCGTAGACGTAGAAGCTGGGCGTCTTCTCGCCGTGGAAGGGGCAGCAGCCCTTCCAGTTGCGACCGGATTTCGCCAGCCGCACTCGCCGGCCGATGACCGCGGCCAGCGGCGTGCGGGCGCGGAGTTCGTCGAGGAATCCGGCCGGCAGGGCCATCAGGCGCCCAGCTTGCTCTTCACGATCGGTCCCACCTTGGACATGTCGAGCGCGGCCGCATGCTTCGCCTTCAGCGCCGCCATCACCTTGCCCATGTCCTTCACCGATGCGGCGCCGGTCTCGGCGATCGCCTCCGCAACCGCGGCCTCGGTCGCTTCCTGGTCCATCTGCTGCGGCAGGAATGCTTCGATGACAACGATCTCCGCCTCCTCCTTCGCCACCAGTTCCGGCCGGTTGCCCTGCTGGTACAGCGCGACGCTCTCCCGGCGGGACTTCACCATGCCGCGCAACGCCGCCAGGATATCCTCATCGGGCACGCGGTCGATGCCTTTCGGACGGGCGGCGATGTCGATGTCCTTCACCTTGGCGGTGATCATCCGCAAGGTCGACACGCGTGCGGCATCCTTGGCCATCATGGCGGACTTGAGTTGCTCGGTGAACTGATCGCGCAAGGCCATGAACGCCCTCTCATGGGAAATAATTTCCGGATGGTTGATCCGGGGTTGTTCGCGGAAATCAATTCCCATAGTCTACCGCATCATGGCCATATCACCAGACGTAATCATCACCCGTCTCGGCGGTCCCGAGGCGGCGGCTTCCCTGCTCGGCGTCGGCACCGAGGCGGTGCGGAAATGGCGGCAATCCGGCGTCATCCCGTCCCGCCACTGGCCGGCGGTGAGTGCCGCCACCGGTTTTTCGCTCGACAGCCTGGCCGGCACGCCGGAACCCGCCCCCGATTCGCCGCCCGGCGCAACGGCCGCCCTGGTGCTGGCCGACGGCCGGGTGTTCTGGGGCCGCGGCTTCGGCGCCCATACGACCGAGCCGAAGCCCGCCGAGCTCTGCTTCAACACCGGGCTCACCGGCTACCAGGAAACCCTGACCGACCCGTCCTATGCCGGCCAGATCATCAACTTCACCTTCCCGCATATCGGCATCGTCGGCAGCAACCCGAGCGACACCGAGGCCGCGACAATCGCCGCTACCGGGCTGATCGTAAAGCAAGACGTGACCGCGCCCAGCAACTGGCGGTCGCATGCCGGCCTCGATGCCTGGCTGCGTGCGCAGGGGGTGGCCGGGCTGTCCGGCATCGACACCCGCGCACTCACGCTGCACATCCGCGAGGGTGGCCCACCCAACGGCGTGCTCTCCTATCCGGCGAGCGGCCGCTTCGACATTGCCGCCGATCTGGCCGCCGCCAAGGCCTGGGCAGGGCTGGAGGGACTCGACCTGGCGAAGCAGGTGTCCTGCACCCAGTCCTATAGCTGGGACGAGACCCAATGGCGCTGGCCGGATGGTCACGGCCGCCAGTCCGAGCCGAAATATCACGTCGTCGCAGTCGATTACGGGGCGAAGCGCAACATCTTGCGCTGCCTCGCCGATGCCGGATGCCGGGTCACCGTGGTGCCGGCGACAGCCACCGCCGACGACATCCTGCGCCACGCCCCGGACGGCGTCTTCCTGTCCAACGGCCCCGGCGACCCTGCCGCGACCGGCGCCTATGCGGTGCCGGCGATCCAGGGCGTGCTGGCCGCGAAAAAACCGATCTTCGGCATCTGCCTTGGCCATCAGATGCTCGCCATCGCGCTGGGCGGCAAAACCTACAAGCTCGACCGCGGACACCGCGGCGCCAACCAACCGGTGAAGGACCTCGCCACCGGCCGGGTCGAGATCACCAGCCAGAACCACGGCTTCGCGGTCGATGACAAATCGCTGCCGGCAGGGGTCGAAATCACCCACACCAGCCTGTTCGACGGCAGCAACGAGGGCATTTCCTGCCCCGCCCAACGCGCCTTCAGCGTCCAATATCACCCGGAAGCCAGCCCCGGCCCCTCCGACAGCCACCATCTCTTCCGCCGTTTCGTCGCCCTGATCGAGTCGGTCGCCGGCTGATCGTTATCCCTCATGATAATCCCCGATCCGGAGCTTGTCAGCCTGTTGCTGCGCCTCGCCCATCGACAGGGCCTCGCCGCCGACAACGCCGAGGATGCCCGCGCGCGGATCGAGGCCGTCGCCAACCGCCTGATCGATCCCACCGCCTTCCACGCGGCGCTCGCCGCCTGCCTCGCCGACGGGACCATCAAGGACCCGATCCGTCTCGAACCCGGCGCCCTGCAATGCCGCTGGCAGCTTGAACTGACGCCCAAGGGCCTCAGCATTTTTCCCGGAGCCTGAGATGCCCAAGCGCACCGACCTCAAATCCATCATGATCATCGGCGCCGGCCCGATCGTCATCGGCCAGGCCTGCGAGTTCGACTACTCCGGCGCCCAGGCCTGCAAGGCGCTGCGGGCGGAGGGCTACCGGGTGATCCTGGTCAACTCCAACCCCGCCACCATCATGACCGACCCGGGCCTCGCCGACGCCACCTATATCGAGCCGATCACCCCGGAGATCGTCGAGAAGATCATCGCCCGCGAGCGCCCCGACGCGCTGCTGCCCACCATGGGCGGCCAGACGGCGCTCAACACCGCCATGGGCCTGTATGCCAGCGGCGTGCTGGCGAAATACGGCGTCGAGCTGATCGGTGCGAAGGCCGACGTCATCGACCGCGCCGAGGACCGCCTGAAGTTCCGTGACGCCATGGCCGAGATCGGCATCGAGAGCCCGGTCAGCGCCATCGCCCACAGCATGGAGGAGGCCCGCGCCGCCCTCGCCTTGGTCGGCCTGCCGGCAGTCATCCGCCCGAGTTTCACCCTCGGCGGCACCGGCGGCGGCATCGCCTACAACCGCGAGGAATTCGAGCAGATCGTCGGCGCCGGCCTCGACGCCTCCCCAACCACCGAGGTGCTGGTCGAGCAATCGGTGCTCGGCTGGAAGGAATACGAGATGGAGGTGGTGCGCGACACCGCCGACAACTGCATCATCGTCTGCTCGATCGAGAACATCGACCCGATGGGCATCCACACCGGCGACTCCGTAACCGTCGCGCCGGCGCTGACGCTGACCGACAAGGAATACCAGCGGATGCGCGACGCCTCGATCGCCTGCCTCCGCAAGATCGGCGTCGATACCGGCGGCTCCAACGTCCAGTTCGCGGTGAATCCCGCCGACGGCCGCATGGTGGTGATCGAGATGAACCCGCGGGTTTCGCGATCCTCCGCCCTCGCCTCCAAGGCCACCGGCTTCCCGATCGCCAAGATCGCCGCCAAGCTCGCGGTCGGCTACACGCTGGACGAGCTTGGCAACGACATCACCCGCGTCACCCCGGCGAGCTTCGAGCCGAGCATCGACTACGTGGTGGTGAAGATCCCGCGCTTCACCTTCGAGAAATTCCCCGGCACGCCGGACATGCTCACCACCAGCATGAAATCGGTCGGCGAGGCGATGGCGATCGGCCGCAGCTTCGCCGAGGCCCTGCAGAAGGGGCTGCGCAGCATGGAGACCGGCCTGTCCGGCCTCGACCCCGTGGATCCTCCCGGCGACGGCACCGCCGACGCCTACCGCGCCGCCCTGTCGCAGCCGAAGCCGGACCGCCTGCTGATGGCGGCGCAGGCCCTGCGCGCCGGGTTGTCGGTCGAGGAGATCCACGATTCCTGCAAGTTCGACCCGTGGTTCATCCGCGAACTGCAGGCCATCGTCCGCGCCGAGGCCGAAATCGCCACGGGCCTCCCGAAGGACGCGACCGCGATGCGCCGGCTGAAGGCGATGGGCTTCTCCGACCACCGGCTGGCCCAACTTGCCGGCGTTGCCGAGAAGGACGTCGTCAAGGCCCGGACCGCGCTGGGCGTGCATCCGGTGTACAAGCGCATCGACACCTGTGCCGGCGAATTCGCCTCCGCCACCCCCTACATGTACTCCACCTACGAAGGCGGCTTCGGCACCCCCGCCTGCGAGGCCGATCCCACCGCCCGGCAGAAAATCATCATCCTCGGCGGCGGCCCCAACCGCATCGGCCAGGGCATCGAGTTCGACTATTGCTGCGTCCATGCCGCCTATGCGCTGAAGGAGGCGGGGTTCGAGACCATCATGGTCAATTGCAACCCCGAAACCGTAAGCACCGACTACGACACCTCGGACCGGCTGTATTTCGAGCCGCTCACCGCCGAGGACGTGCTGTCCGTCGTCCGCATCGAGCAGAGCGCCGGCACCCTGCTCGGCTGCATCGTCCAGTACGGCGGCCAGACCCCGCTGAAGCTGTCCCAGGCCCTGTCGAAAGCCGGCATCCCGATCCTCGGCACCTCCGCCGACGCGATCGACCTTGCCGAGGACCGCGAGCGCTTCCAGGCGCTGCTGCAGAAGCTCGGCCTGCGCCAGCCCGAGAACGGCATCGCCCGCAGCGCCGAGGAAGCCGAGCGGATCACCGACCGCATCGGCTACCCGGTGGTGATCCGCCCCAGCTACGTGCTCGGCGGCCGCGCCATGGAGATCGTCCACGACCACCGCGGCCTGCACCGCTACATGCGCGAGGCGGTGCGCGTCTCCGGCGAGGGAATGATCAAAAGCGGGCCGATCCTGATCGACCGCTACCTCAACGACGCAATCGAGGTCGATGTCGACTGCATCTCCGACGGCGAATCCGTCTACGTCGCCGGGGTGATGGAGCATATCGAGGAAGCCGGCATCCATTCCGGCGATTCCGCCTGCGCCCTGCCGCCGTACACGCTCTCCCCAGCCACCGTCACCGAGCTGAAGGCGCAGACGGAATCGATGGCCAAGGCGATCGGCGTGGTCGGGCTGATGAACGTGCAGTACGCCATCAAGGACGACGACATCTACGTGCTGGAGGTGAACCCGCGGGCCTCGCGCACCGTGCCCTTCGTCGCCAAGGCCACCGGCGTCGCGGTCGCCAAGATCGGCGCGCGGGTGATGGCCGGCGCCCGGCTGTCGGAATTCAAGCTCGACGACCAGGCCATCGCCCCGCATGTCGCGGTGAAGGAGGCGGTGTTCCCGTTCAACCGCTTCCCCAACGTCGACACCATCCTGGGTCCCGAAATGAAATCCACCGGCGAGGTGATGGGCCTGGACGCCAGCTTCGAGCGCGCCTTCGCCAAGGCCCAGCTCGGCGCCGGCGTGAAGCTGCCGCAATCCGGCCGCGCCTTCCTGTCGGTGCGCGATTCCGACAAGGCGGCGACGATCGGCGTGGCGCGGCGGCTGGTGGAACTCGGCTTCGCCATCACGGCCACCCGCGGCACCGCCGCCCGGCTCGCCGAAGCCGGGATCGCCGCCGCGGTGGTCAACAAGGTGCTGGAGGGCCGGCCGCACTGCGTCGATGCGATCCGTTCCGGCGAAATCCAGTTGGTGATCAACACCGCCTCCGGCGCGCAGTCGGTCGCCGACAGCTTCGACATCCGCCGCAGCGCCCTCACCCACGGGGTGCCGCACTACACGACCATCGCCGGCGCCAGGGCGGCCGCCCACGCCATTGCGGCGGTCCGCGCCGGCACTCTTGAAGTTGCGCCGTTGCAAGCCTATTTTCGCGGATCATTCTGAGCGGTGGCTCGGAAACTCTACTCTGACGGCCATCCGACGCGGTTCTCTGCGCTTCCGGTGCTCACGGACAAACGTCCGCTCCGCTCCGGTTCTCGATAACCACGACGGCTGACTCGCCAGAGCGAACTCTCAAACCACCGCTGCGCGGCCGGAGACGAACTCCAGCCGCGGCGCTTGCGTTGAAGGGCTCGATCTGTTCGGCACTACGCCTTGCTAACCCACTACGTCTAGAGGTTTTGCGACGTGCAGAAGTTTCCCATGACCGCGCCTGGTCTGCTTCGGCTGGAGGAAGAACTGCGGACGCTGCGCAGCGTCGAGCGGCCGGCGGTGATCCGCGCCATCGCCGAGGCGCGTACCCATGGCGACCTCTCGGAGAACGCCGAATACCACGCGGCGCGGGAACGCCAGTCCTTCATCGAGGGCCGCATCCAGGAGCTCGAGGAAATCGTCTCCGCGGTCGAGGTCATCGACCCCTCCACCCTGACCGGCGACAACGTCAAGTTCGGCGCGCATGTCCAGCTGGTCGACGAGGAAACCGAGAAAGAGGCCACCTACCAGATCGTCGGCGTCCACGAGGCCGACATCAAGGCGGCGCGGCTGTCGATCTCCTCCCCGCTCGCCAAGTCGCTGATCGGCAAGAAGGCCGGCGACACCATCTCCGTTCCGGCACCCGGCGGCGACCGGAGCTACGAGATCCTTTCGGTTAAGTATATATAGACGCGCGCCTTCGCGCGGCGACTCAAGCGGCAGGCGCGCCCTCGCGCGCCGAGAGCGGTCTCCCTTGGCAAGATCGCTTTCAACCCGCCGCTCCCCCCCGAACACAAGCTGGTAATAAATTGGACACATCCGTGATGCCGATGCTGACCCTCGCCGAAGTGCACGGCGCCGCGGCACGCATCCACGGGCGCGTCCTGCGCACCCCCTGCCTGCGCAGCGACAGCATCGCCCAGGCGACCGGCGCCGACATCTACCTGAAGCTGGAGAACCTCCAGGCCACCGGCGCCTTCAAGGAGCGCGGCGCCGCCAACCGGCTCGCGCTGCTGACCGCGGAGGAACGCCGATCGGGCGTCATCGCCATGTCGGCCGGCAACCATGCCCAGGCGGTGGCGCGGCATGCCTCGCTGCTGGGCATCGCGGCGGTCATCGTGATGCCGCTCAGCACGCCGCTCACCAAGGTCAGCCGCACCGCCGCCTGGGGTGCGCGGGTGGTGCTGCACGGCGACACCCTGGCCGAAGCTGCCAGCCACGCCCGCGGCCTGGCGGCGGCCGAGGGCCTGGTGTTCGTGCACCCCTATGACGATCGCGCGGTGATGGCCGGCCAGGGCACCGTGGCGCTCGAGATGCTGGAGGACGTGCCCGACCTCGATGCGATGGTGATCCCGGTCGGCGGCGGCGGCCTCATCGCCGGCTGCGCGGTCGCCTGCGCCGGCATCCGTCCCGGCCTCGAAGTGATCGGCGTCGAGGTCGCGGCCTACGCCGCCCTGGCGCAGCGGCTCGCCGGGCAGGAGGTCCGCGTCGGCGGCGCTACCATCGCCGAGGGCATCGCCGTCCGCGACATCGGCGCCCAGCCCTTCGACGTGATCCGCGCCCATGTCGCCGACGTGCTGGTGGTGCCCGAACGCGCCGTGGAGGAGGCGATCGCCCTGCTCGCCGAAGGCGCCAAGGTGGTGGCGGAAGGCGCCGGCGCCGCCGGTCTCGCCGCCGTTCTGGCCTTCCCCGACCGTTTCGCCGGCCGCCGCATCGGCATCCCGGTCTGCGGCGGCAACATCGACGCCCGCATCCTCGCCAACGTGCTGCTGCGCAACCTGCTGCGCGACGGCCGTCTGGTCCGCCTGGTGCTGGAGATCCCCGACCGTCCCGGCGTGCTGGCCGACATCGCCGGCTGCATCGGCACCGCAGGCGGCAACATCATCGAAGTCTCCCACCACCGCCTGTTCGCCTCCCCCTCGGTGCAGGTGGCGCAGCTGGAAGTCACCTTCGAAGGCCGCGACCCCCGCCACGGCGAGGACATCGTGCGGGCGCTGGAAGTCAACTACATCGTCCGGCGTATCTGAACCGAGGCAGCGCCCGCGCGATCCTTGTTCCGGCGATGAACCTTGCCTATGCCGGTGCCGGAAATATCGGGACATCGCATTTGCCGAGACGGATCTGGATCGACGTCGAGGATCTCTACGAATTCGCCCGCATCGGCGGATTCCGCCCGACCGGCATCCAGCGGGTGGCGTTCGAGCTGTGCCGCGCCCTGCACGCGGCGCTGCCGCCCGACCGCGTCGGCTTCCTCCGCCATGCCGGCGCACCGGACCAGGGCGCGGGATTTGCCGCAATCGTCTGGGACGACCTGCAGGCTAAGTTCGCCGAGCTCGCCGGCGCCCCGGTTCCGCCGCCGCCGGAGCCGCCGCCGCCGGCATTTCGCGCCTCGTCCCGCGCACGCCTCAAAGCGGCCCTGCGCGGTGGGCTCGACCACCTGCCCAGCGACATCCGCCGCCCGCTCTCGCACGGCGTGCGCGCGCAGGTGCGGGCCCTGCGCACGCTGCTGCAACTCGCCACCCCGCGCCGCGCCGCTCCCGCCGCCGAGCCGGTTGCCGAGCCGTTGATCGCGGACATCGTCGATGCCGGCTTCGCGGACGGCGTCCGCCCAGGCGACGTGCTGCTGGTCCCCGGCGCCAGCTTCGTGCATCCCGACTACCCAGCGCGCGTCGCCCGCGCCAAGCAGACCCACGGCCTGCGCCTCGCCTTGCTGACCTACGACATCATTCCGCTGTCGCATCCGGAATTCTGCCCGCGCCCGGAAGCCGACCGCTTCCGAACCTGGCTGCACGATGTTCTTCCTCTGTGTGAGTGGGTCTTCGCCATCTCCAGGCACGGCGCCGCCGCATTGACGGAGTACGCCGCCGCCCAGGCGCTGCCCCTCCCCGGGACGGTGACGTCGTTGCCCATGGGCACCGGCTTCAGTCTTTCTCCGATCGCCTCCGATGCCCCGCCGCCGGTCGCCGGCAACTACGTGCTGCAGGTCGCCACCATCGACGCGCGAAAGAACCAGGCGCTGATGTTCCGCGTCTGGAGCCGCCTGTTGGCGGCGGACCCGACAACGCCCCGCCTGACAACGCCCCGCCTGGTGTTCGCCGGGAAGACCGGATGGATGGTCGAGGACCTGATGCAGATGCTCGCCAACACCGGCAACCTCGACGGACACATCGTCGTCCTGCCGCATGCGACCGATGCCGAACTGGCACGATCTGTACCAGGGCTGCCTGTTCACCGTCTTCCCGTCCTTCGCCGAGGGCTGGGGCCTGCCGGTCACCGAAAGCCTGTCTTTCGGCAAGCCCTGCATCGCCTCCAGAGCCACCGCGATCCCCGAAGCGGGCGGCGGCCTCATTCGCAGCTTCGATCCCGAGGACGGCAACGAAGCCTTCCGCGTGATCCGCGACACCCTGGCCGACCGCGCCGGCCTCGCCGCGTGGGAAGCGGACATCGCCCGCGATTTCCGTTCCTCCTCCTGGGACGACACCGCCGCCGCCTTGCTGCAGACGCTGTCCGCAAGCTGGCCGGCATGACCGCGCCCACCATCTGGGCCGACGTCGAGGACATCTTTCTCTATGCCGGCGCCTTCGCCCGCCCCACCGGCATCCAGCGTTTGGCATTCGAACTCTGCCAGGCCATGGTCGCCGCCGCCGGCGAGCGGATGCGCTTCGTCCGCCACGGCGTCGGCGAATTCCACAGCGTCGGCTGGGAAGAACTGCGCGCCACCTTCGCCGTCATGACCGGCGCCGCGCCCCCCGCGCCACCACCCTCCGCGATCGTCGCCGAACCTTCACTGGCCCGTGCGCTGGCGCTGCAGCGCGAGGCGCTCGAGTCATTCGCCACCGCCGCGCGTCGCGCGTTCCACCGCCCGGCCGCGGCCGACGACCGCTCCTTCGCCGGCGAAGTCCGCAACGGCGACGTGCTGTTCGTTCCGGGCTCGCCCTGGCTGCCGCGCTACGCCGAACGCATCGCAGCCGCGCGAAGCCGCCACGGCATCCGTCCGGCGATGCTGGCCTACGACATGCTGCCGCTGCGCCATCCGGAGTGGAGCAATCCGGTGCTGCGCGAGGAGTTCAAGCGCTGGACCGATTCGGTGCTGCCGCTGATGCGCCACGTCTTCGCCATCTCACGCGCGACCGCCGACGACCTCACCGCCTATGCCGCCGAGAACCGCATCGCGCTGCAATCGCCGGTCCAGCCGATCCCGATCGGCAGCGGCTTTTCCGCGACACATGCGTCCGCGGACAAACCGACCACCTCCCTGCCCCCGCCCGGCAGCTACGTGCTGATGGTCTCCACCATCGAACCGCGCAAGAACCACCTGCTGCTGTTCCGGGTCTGGCAGCACCTGCTGCGCGAGCTCGGGCCGGCGGCGGTGCCGACCCTGGTGTTCGCCGGCCGACCCGGCTGGATGGTGCGCGACTTCATGCAGATGCTGGAGAACTCGCGCTATCTCGATGGCCAAATCAGGATCCTGCAGGACCTCGGCGACACCGCGCTCGCCGAACTGTATCGCGGCTGCCTGTTCACCGTGTATCCGTCGTTCTACGAAGGCTGGGGCCTGCCGGTGACGGAGAGCCTCGCCTTCGGCAAACCCTGCATCATCTCCAACGCGACCTCGCTGCCGGAAGCGGGCGGTGACCTCGCCCGCTATTTCGATCCGGAGGAAACCGCCGGCGCCACCAGGCTGGTCCGCGAGGCGCTGCAGGACCGCGCCGCCCTCGCCGCCTGGCAGGCCCGCGTGGCCGCCGAGTTCCGGCCCGTCCCCTGGGAAGCCACCGCGACGGCGGTGCTGCGGGGGCTGGATCAACCCGGCTGACTGGGCTTAGCTGCCGGCTTCCGAACGAAGGAGGCCGCGATGACGCCCAAGACCAGCCTGCCGGACCTGGAGGCGCTGCTGCGGCGCGCCGGCCTCAAGCTCACCCCGTCCGACATCGCCAGCGTCCATATCGGCTGGGGCTATGCCGAACTGATGCTCGAACGCCTGCGCACGCCGAGCCTGCCGCGCGAGGCCGAGCCGATGACCACATTCAAGCCGGTGGGCGCGTGATGGACGGGTTTTTCACCATCGCCGAAGCCTCGGCGCAGATCGCCGCCGGCAAGCTGTCGCCTGTCGAGCTCACCCGTTCCTGCCTGGTCCGCATCGAAAAGCTGGACGCCACGCTGCACGCCTTCATCGCGCTCACCGCCGACCGCGCCATGGCCGAGGCGCGCGCCGCGGAGGCCCGCATCCGCGCCGGCAAATCGCGTGGCCCGCTGGACGGCATCCCGATCGCCCACAAGGACATCTACGGCACCGCCGGGCTGGCCACCACCGCGCATTCCAAGCTGCTGCAGGACAACGTGCCCACCAAGGATGCCACCACCGTCACCATGCTGGCCGAGGCCGGAACGGTGATGCTGGGCAAGCTCGCCACCCACGAATTCGCCATGGGCGGCCCCTCCTTCGATCTCCCCTGGCCGCCGGCGCGCAATCCGTGGAACCCCCGGCATTTTACCTCCGGTTCGTCATCCGGCACCGGTGCGGCGGTCGCGTCCGGGATGATCCTCGGCGGCACCGGCTCGGACACCGGCGGCTCCATCCGCGGACCCGCCGCCCTCTGCGGCATCGCCGGCATCAAGCCGACCTACGGCCTGTGCAGCCGCGTCGGTATTCTTCCTTTGTCGTTCAGCCTGGACCACGCGGGGCCGCTGGCCTGGACGGTGGAGGACTGCGCCATGCTGCTGCAGGCCATGGCCGGCCACGACCCGGCCGATCCGGCCAGTGCCGATCGCCCGGTGCCGAATTTCAGTGCCGATCTGCAACGCGGTGCCAAGGGCCTGCGCATCGGCGTCGTCCGCAACTTCCACGAGACCGACAACAAGGTGAACGCCTCGGTGCAGAAAGGCATCGACGACGCGGTCGCCCTCTACCGCTCCCAGGGCGCCGAAATCCGCGACGTGGTGCTGCCGCCCCTTCAGGATTTCCAGGCCTGCGGCTTCGTCATCCTGATCACCGAGGCCTACGCCCTGCACGAGCCCTGGATGAAGACCCGCTTCCACGACTACGGCGAGTTGTTGCGCGAACGCCTGACCCTCGGCGCGTTGATGAGTGCCGCCGACCAGGTGCAGGCGGTGCGCCGCCGTCGTGTTCTGTGCGAAGCGACCGCCGCGGCGATGGCCGATGTCGACATCCTGCTGACCACCGCCTCCCCAACCGAGGCGCCGGAGATCGAGGGTATCGCCAAATGGACCAGCATGGAGAAGCCCGGCTTCACCATGCCGTTCAACATTACCGGCCTGCCGGCGATGTCGATCTGTTCCGGCTTCGGCGAAGGCGGCCTGCCGGTGTCCATCCAGCTGGTCGCCAAGCCGTTCCAGGAGGCCACTTTGTTCCGCGCCGCCCAGGCCTACGAAATCCGCAACGGAATGGCGCAAGCGCCGCCCCGCCATGGCATCGGCATGACCGAGCTCGGCCGCGCCATTCGCCACGAGTGGCTGCTCGATCCCGATTTCCTCACCGTCAACCACGGCTCCTTCGGCGCTACCCCGAAAGTCGTGCTGGCGTCGCAGGACGAATGGCGCCGCCGGATGGAAACCCAGCCGACCCGCTTCATGCGCGACGTGCTTCCAGGCGCATTGCGCCAGGCCGCCGCCCGCCTCGCCGAGTTTGTCGGCGCCGACGGGCCGGACCTCGCCTTCGTCGACAATGCCACCGCCGGCTGCAACGCCGTGCTGCGCTCCCGCCGCCTGCAGCCCGGCGACGAGATCGTGGTGCTGAGCCATGTCTACGGCGCCGTGCGCAACACCGTCCGCTACGTCGCCGACCGCACCGGCGCCCGCATGATCGAGGCGCCGCTGCCATTCCCCCGCCCCGACCCCGACGAGATCGTCGCCCGCCTGGCCGCGGTGCTGACCAGCCGCACCCGGATCGCCGTGCTCGACCACATCACCAGCTCCAGCGCCCTGGTGCTGCCGCTGGACCGGATGGTCGCCGCCTGCCATGCCGCCGGCGTGCCGGTTCTGGTCGACGGCGCGCACGGCCCCGGGCAGGTCGCCATCGACCTCAAAGCCCTCGACGCCGACTGGTATGTCGGCAACTGCCACAAATGGCTGATGGCGGCCAAGGGCTGCGCCTTCCTGCACGCCCGCCCCGACCGCCAGGCGGATCTGCACCCGGTGGTCATCTCGCACGGCTACGAAAAAGGCTTCGTCGCCGAGTTCGACTGGACCGGCACCTGGGACCCCAGCGCCTTCCTCTCGGTAACCGATGCCATCGACTTCCACCACCGCCTCGGCGGCGCCGAACTGCGTGCCCGCAACGCCCGTCTGGCCGGCGAAGCGGCGACCCTGGTGGCTGGCGCTCTCGGCACCGAAACCGCCAACGGCAATGCGCCGACCGGCTCGATGGCGATGGTGCGGCTTGACGTGACGGACCCGCCCACCACCGAAACCGCGCTGGCGCTGCGGGCAAGGATGATGACGGCCGGCACCGATGTGCCGATCCACGCGCAAGGCGGCGGCATCTGGCTGCGGCTGTCGGCGCAGGCCTACAATGAACTCGACGACTACCAGCGCCTGGCCGAACTCGTCGGCGCCGTGCTGCAAAAATAAATCCGAGGAAGTCCCGCATGCCCCTCGCCATCAAGCCCATCGATCCCGCACGCCCGGATTTCGTCGGCGAGGTGTCCGGCATCGACCTCACCGCGCCCGCCACCGCATCCGACATCGCAGCGATCGAGGCCGGTATGGACCGCTTCGCCGTGTTGGTCTTCCACGACCAACATTTGGACGACGCGCAGCAACTGGCCTTCACCGAACGCCTCGGCCCGCTCGAACAGGCCAGCGGCGACATCGTCCAGGGCGAGAACCGGCGCCTCTCCGACCTCGTCAACGACATCTCCAACCTCGACCGCGACAGCCGTGTGCGCGGGCGGGACGACCGTGCGCGGCTGTTCTCGCTCGGCAACCTGCTGTGGCATTCCGACAGTTCGTTCAAGGCCACGCCTGCGAAGTATTCCCTGCTCTCGGCGCGGGTGATCCCCGGCGCCGGCGGCAATACCGAATTCGCCGACATGCGCGCCGCCTGGGACACGCTGGACGATGAAACCCGCGCCACGGTGCGCGACCTCGTCTGCGATCACAGCCAGCTCTATTCCCGCGCCGTGCTCGGCATGGACGACTTCACGCCGGAGGAGCGGCGCAAATGGGCGCCGGTGCCGCAGCGCCTGGTGCGCCGCCATCCCGTCACCGGCCGCCTGTCGCTGTTCCTGTCCGCCCATGCCGGCAGCATCCATGGCTGGCCGGTGCCCGAAGCCCGCGCCCTGCTGCGCGACCTCGTCGAGCACGCCACCCAGCGCCGCTTCGTCTACGCCCATGCCTGGCGCCCGTTCGACCTGGTGATGTGGGACAACCGCGTGGTGATGCACCGCGGCCGCCGCTACCCCGCCGACCAGCCGCGCGACCTGCACCGCACCACCGTCGCCGACAGCGCACCCACATTGCAGCAGGCCGCCTAGGGATGGCGCAAAACCGCTGGACACATCGCCCGCCCGGCTCCACCTGGGGCGATTTCGGCCCCGACGACGAACTCGGCCGGCTCAACCTGCTGACCCCGGAGAAGGTGCTGCAGGGCATTGCCGAAGTTCGCCACGGCAAGACCTTCTGCCTCAGCCTGCCTCTCGACTATCCCGGCGGCAACGTCATCAACCCACGCCGCCGCCCGCCGGAGCTGAAACCCACCGAGCGCAACGGCAAGCCCAACATGACCTACCCGCTGCGCTGCGACGATCCGACAGCACTCGATATCATCTGCGAC
The DNA here is from genome assembly GCA_963819305.1 of uncultured Alphaproteobacteria bacterium. GTDB lineage: Bacteria > Pseudomonadota > Alphaproteobacteria > Acetobacterales > Acetobacteraceae > CAVTKE01. Next base: position 344,056 of record CAWFVP010000006.1, on the reverse strand, counting down.
GACCAGGTGCTGCTGACCCTGCAATACTCCACCCAGTGGGACAGCCTCGCCCATGTCGGCCAGATGTTCGACGTCGACGGCGACGGCCGCCCCGAGGACGTGTTCTACAACGGCTTCCGCGCCGCCACCGACATCGTCGGCCCGCTCGACTACCGCGACGGCGAGAAGCCCACCACCGGCCCGCGCGGCGCGCTCCGCCTGGGGGTGGAGAACATGGCGGTGTCCTGCATCCAGGGCCGCGGCGTGATGATCGACCTTGCCGCCCATTTCGGCCGCAGCGGCCGCGTGGTCGGCTACGAAGACCTCATGGCCGTGCTGGACAAGGACAGCGTGGCAGTGGAGCCGGGCGACATGGTCTGCCTGCGCACCGGCTTTGCCGAATTGCTGCTGGAGATGAACCGGCAACCGGATCCCGACATCCTGTTCAAGACCACCAGCGCACTTGATGGCCGCGACGAGCGGCTGCAGCAATGGATCACCGACAGCGGGCTGGTGGCGCTCATCGCCGACAACTACGCGGTCGAGGCAACCCCGGCGCGGCCCTGCGCCGACGACCATTGCGCCACCCTGCCGCTGCACGCGCATTGCCTGTTCCGGCTCGGCGTCAACCTCGGCGAAATGTGGTATCTTACCGAGTTGGCCGATTGGCTGCGCAAGAATACCAGATCGCGATTTCTGCTGACGGCGCCCCCGTTGCGGCTGCCCGGCGCCGTCGGATCACCGGCGACGCCGGTGGCAACGGTCTGAGGCCACGCCTCAACCCGCGGTCACCCGCCACAGCAACAGCCCGATCATCATCCATGCGGCAACGCCGAGCAGAACGCCATTGGCGATCCCAGATGGGACGTGAAACCGGCTCCCGCTCCGCGCGGAGCGGGAGCGTTGCTCGTTCTGATCCTGCTCCTCCCACCGGCCTGAGATGACGGCCATGCCTGCCCTCCGAAACGCACAATCACGTTCCGGTAAAATTAGGCATGCATCGCGCAGCTGCGGGTAACGTCTTTGTGAGCCTCTCGCGTTTTACGTCGATTTAACGTGAAGATTAACCGAGCTTACATTCGTTTTCGCGGCTTATCGAATTCAGCCAGCGGGCTCGAGACGGATCAGGTTCCATGAAGCCGCCGGCAGCGTCGCGCGCAGGCGCGGGCCCGTCACCTTGGCTCCGGCCAGCCGCCCCGGCTTGACCTGCATCGGCGCATCCCGGGTATTTGCGGCATTGAGATCGTCATGATGCAGACTGCGGGCCTCCACCACCCGCATGTCCTTGAACCCCCGCAGATCCACGTCGAGGCGCATTTCGCCCTCGAGGTCGCGGTTGAGTGCGAACAAGGCCAATCCGCCGGATGGCTGCTCCACTGCTGCGATCTTGAGATACGGTACCGCCGGCAACGGGATCGGCGCGTCGGTCGGCGAACGCGGATCACTGTAGGCCGTGGCGTAGGTATCGCTTTCCACCACCGCACGCAGCACCGTCCCGCGGCCGAAATTGCTCATCTGGGCGAACGGATAGAAGATCGTCTGTCGCCAGGCCGGGCCGCCGGTTTCGGTCATGATCGGCGCGATGACGTTGACCAGTTGTGCCAGGCACGCGGAGCGCACCCGATCGGCATGGTTCAGCAGCGAGATCACCGCACCGCCGAACGCCAGCGCGTCCTGCATGTTGTAGAGCTCCTCCAGGATCGGCGGCGCCACCGGCCAGCCCGGGCGCGTGCGCGTGGTCGCGCGGCCGGCGCGTGCGGTACCAGACGTTCCATTCATCGAAGCTCAGCATGATCCGCTTGCGCGAACGCCGGCGCGCCGCGACGGCATCGGCGATCGCCACCACCTCCTCGATGAAGCTGTCCATCAGGTCGGGACTGGCGAGGAAGGCCGGCGTGTCGTCGGCATAGTTGTTGAGATAGGTGTGCAGGCTGATCCACTCGACCTGGTCGAAGCTAGTGCTCCAGCACCGTGTCTTCCCAGGCGCCGAACGTCGCCATGTTGCGGCCCGAAGATCCGCAGGCGGCGAGCTCGATCGAAGGATCGACCCAGCGCATGATCTTCGCCGCCTCGACTGCGCGACGCGGCCATATTCGTCGGCGGTCTTGCGCGCCGGTCTGCCACGGCCCGTCCATCTCGTTGCCCAGGCACCAGAACTTCACGTCGTGCGGCTGCTCCCAGCCGTGCTGCCGGCGCAGATCGGACATCGCGGTGCCGCCCGGATGGTTGCAGTACTCGATCAGCCGCCCCGCCTCTTCCGGGCCGCGGGTGCCGAGATTGACCGCCAGCATCGGCTCGATGTTCGCCATCCGGCACCAGTCGATGAACTCGTTGGTGCCGAAGGTGTTGGGCTCGGTGGACAGCCAGGCATAGTCCAGCCGCGCCGGCCGCTCCTCGACCGGGCCGACGCCGTCCTCCCAGTTGTAGCCGGAGACGAAGTTGCCGCCGGGATAGCGCATGATGGTGGGCGCCAGCTCGCGCACCAGCGCCATCACGTCCTGCCGGAAGCCCTTGGCTGTCGGCGGTCGGGTGGCCCGGCTCGAAGATGCCGCCATAGACGCAGCGGCCGAGATGCTCGATGAAGGCGCCGAACAGGCGCGGGTCGGTCGTGCCGATGGTGAAGTCACGGTCCAGCAGGACGCTGCGCTTGCGCATGTTTCGGTTCTCGCTCTGTCCAGAAAGGAGGCGTCACCCCGCGACCGCGGAGTGACGCATGGTGTGTCTAGCGGCCCGCGCAGGATGGCGACGCTGCGCTCCTGCGCGGCGTCGGCGGCCTGTTCGGCGGTCTTGCCGGTGTTGATCATGTTGGCGATTTCCTCGCCGATCATGTTCTGGAAGCCGAACTGGCGGCGCACCTCGTGCGGCAGCGCGCTGGCCGAAGCTGGGGATATCCACGACGTACTGGCGCAGCGGCAGCTTGGCGTATTCCGCCATCAGCGACTGGCGGGCCGGCAGGTGGCCGCCGCCGCGAGCCCAGTCGAAGTTGTGGTCCCACAGGAATTTCAGGAACACCAGCGCCGCCTTGCGGGTTTCCGGTCGTGGTGCCGCCCTTCGGCAGCACCCAGCTATGGTTGTCGGTCCATACCGACTGGGTCTTGAACAGGCTGGGGAACGACCCGCGTGGTGTAGCCCTCGGACAGCGGCGATCCGGCTTCGCCTCGGCCGCCAGGAAGTCGTCGATGCGCCAGGTGCCGGTCAGGTAGACCGCGCCGTTGCCGTTGAGGAAGGCGCCGATCGCGCCGCCGCCGTCCAGGCCCTTGGTGATCAGCGTCCGCCTTGACCAGCTTCTCGATACGCGCCGAACGCGGCGAGCGATTCCGGCGTCTTGAAGTCGGCCTTCTCGATAGCCGTTCGGGAAGATGCTGCCGTTCTGGTCGTACAGCCAGGAGTAGTAGCCGCGCGCGCTGTTGGCGAAGTCGCCGGGCCGGAGGTCGCGATGATGATATACGGCTTGCCGGTCTTCTCCTTGCATCTGCTGGCCCTGGGCGATCATCTCATCGACCGTCTTCGGGATCGATCGGCTGGCCCTGCGCATCGACCAGCCCGGCCTTCTTGAACAGGCCGACGTTGAAGTGCCAGAGCCAGGAATGGGTGTCCCAGGGCATCGCGTAGATCTTGCCGCCGACGGTGACGCCGGCGCGCGCGTTTGGCGTGAAGTCGCTGGCGTCGATGCCGGCTTCCTTCAGCATGTCGTCCAGCGGCTCGACGTAGCGGGTGTAGTCGCCGAGCTGGGCGGTGTGCATGACGGCGATCGTCGGGATGTCATGCGCCGCGATGCGGGCGTTCAGTTGCTGGTAGTACGGCCCCCATTCGATGATCTGCGGCTTGACCACGATGTTGTCCTTGTTCGTGGCGTTGAACAGGTTCACCAGCGTGGTCATCACGCCGCATTCGCCGCGCGCATGTGCGACAGTCCTGCGACGTGCCGTAGTCGCTTTCGCAGGCGCCGAAGAAGCGGGCGAAGGTGATCTCCGTCTTCGGCTGCGCCTGGGCAGGCCCGGCGAGCAGCGCCACGCCGGCCAGCAGGCCACCCAGAAGTTTCAGTCGGTCGCGATAACGCATGTCGTTCCTCCGATTATTGGTTTTTCATGGAAGCCTATTTCGCCGCACCGCCGGCGACCGCGCTGACGATGTGCCGCTGGAAGAACAAATACAGGATCAGCACCGGCAGCCCGGCGAACACCGCCTGGGCCATCAGGAAGCCGATGCCCTCGGTCTGCGCGAAATTCGTCTGCATCGAGGCGAGGCCGACCGTCAGCGTGTACATCTCCGGCTTGGTGGCGGAGACCAGCGGCCAGAAATAATCGTTCCAGGCGTGCAGGAAGGTGTAGATGCCGAGCGTCGCCTGCGCCGGGATCGACAGCGGCAGCACGATGCGCCAGAACACCTTCAGCCGCGAGGCGCGGTCGAGCAGCGCCGCCTCCTCGATCTCCAGCGGGATGGCGCGGAAATACTGCGTCATCAGCAGCACGCCGAACGGGAACGCCAGCCGCGGCGCGATCAGCGCGATGTAGGTGTTGTGCAGGTTCAGCGCGGCGAACATGGTGTGCAGCGGCACGATGACCGCCTGCTCCGGCACCGCGAGCGCCGCCAGCACCAGCACGAACAGGATCGTGCGGCCCGGGAAACTCGGTGCGCGCGAAGCCGTAGCCGGCGAGCGAGGCGATCACCAGCGTCAGCACGGTCTGGCCGATCGCCACGATCGCTGTTCAGCCATCCAGCCGAACACCGAACTGGCGGCCAGGATGTCGGCGTAGTTCTTCAGGGTGAACGGCGGCGACAGATGATCCCGCCGGTGCTCGCATCAGCACGTCGTTCGGCTTGAACGACATGCCGACCACCCAGACGATCGGCGCGATCCAGACGACCGCCAGCACCACCAGGCCGCAGCAGGATCGCGATCATCCACCGACGTTCCAGCGGCTGCGGATCACCGCCATGCTCAGCGGTCCTCCCGCTGGCGGCCGATCCACATCTGCCCAAGCGCGGCCAGCAGCATGAGCGCGAACAGCACCTGCGACGCCGCGGCGGCATAGCCGAGCTGCAGGTCGCGGAAGCCGGCTCTCGTAGATGAACTGCACGATCGGGCGGGACGTGTTGTTGGGGCCGCCGCCGGTGATCAGCAGCGCCTGGCCGAACAGCTGGAACTGCAGGATGATCTCGATCACCGCGACCAGCACGATGGTGCGCCGGATCGACGGCAGGGTGATCGACATCAGCGTGCGCCAGCGGCAGGCGTTGTCGAGCGCCGCCGCCTCGTACAGCTCCGGCGGGATCTGCTGCAGCGCCGGCCAGGAACAGCGTCATCGGCAGGCCGATGATCCACCAGACCGTGACCATCGCGATCGCCGGCAGGGCCCAGCGTCTCGCTGGTCACCATGTCGATGGAGCCGATGCCGAACACCGACAGCAGGTCGCTCAGCAATCCGCGGTCCGGCAGGTACACCAGCCGCCAGACCAGGGTGACGATGGTCACCGACAGCACCGAGGAGCCGAAGAACATCGCGCGGAACATCGCACTCCGGCGATAGCGAGTTGTTCAGCGCCAGCGCCAGGAACAGCCCCAGGATCACGAAGGCCGGCGTCGTCATCAGCACGAAATAGATGGTGTTGCGAACGGTGCCGAGGAAGATCTTGTCGCTCAGCAGGTTGGTGAAGTTCTCCAGCCCGACGAAGCCGTTGAAGCCGCCCGAGCATGTCGTAGTCCTGGAAACTCAGCCAGATGCCGAGTCCCAGCGGCAGGATCAGCAACGCCGTCAGCGACCACCATGTACGGCAGCACGAACAGCAGGTTGGCGGCCGACGCGCGGCCGGCGCCGGCATTGCTGCGCACGATCCGCGCCGGCGCTGCTGCGGCGACGTCACTCGGCATGGTAGGCACGCCCCTCGGGATCGAACAGATGCGCGGCCGCGCCGTCGATCGACAGCGCCACCTGGTCGCCGATCCGCAGCGCGGTGTCGCCGGGCTCGTCGTAAACGACGCTGGAGCCGTCGGCGAGATCGCATAGATCAGGGTGCGGTCGCCGAGCCGCTCCAGCACGTCGACCACCGCCGGGACGCCACTGCCCGGCAGCACGTGTTCGGCTCGCACGCCCAGGGTCAATGCCTTGCCCGCCGGCAGGCCGCGCGCCGGAATCGCGGTGGCGATCTCGCTGCCGTCGCGCAGCCGCACGATGGCGCGGCCGGCGTTCTCGCCCGACGCCGTGACCGGCAGGAAATTCATCGCCGGCGTGCCGATGAAGGCGGCGACGAATCGCGTGCTCGGCCGGCTGATAGACCTCGATCGGCGTGCCGACCTGCTCGATGCGCCCCTGGTTCATCACCACGATGCGCGTCGCCATCGTCATCGCTTCCACCTGGTCGTGGGTGACGAAGACCATCGTGGCCTGCATGCGCTGGTGCAGGCGGGCCAGCTCGATGCGGGTGCGGCGAGCGCAATGCCGCGTCGAGGTTGGAGAGCGGCTCGTCGAACAGGAACGCCTTCGGCTGCTTGACGATCGCGCGCCCGATCGCGACGCGCTGGCGCTGGCCGCCGGAAAGCTGCCCCGGCTTGCGGTCGAGCAGGTGTTCGATCTCCAGCATCGCCGCCGCCTCGGCGACCTTGCGCGCGATCTCGGCCGCCGGCGTGCCGATATTGCGCGAGCCCGAACGCCATGTTCTGCCGCACCGTCATGTGCGGGTAGAGCGCGTAGTGCTGGAACACCATCGCGACGCCGCGCTCACCCGGCGGCATCGCGTCGATGCGCGCGACCCTCCAGGTGGATTTCACCCGCGGTCACAGCCTCCAGCCCGGCGACCATGCGCAGCAAGGTCGACTTGCCGCAGCCGGACGGGCCGAGGAACACGGCGAACTCACCGGCGGCGATATCCAGCGACAAATCGTGGATGACCTCGACTTGGCCATATCGCTTGGCCACGTGTCGGAGACTGAGACCCTGCAACGCGCCCTCCGGTGAGCAATCCATTTGTATGATTATTGACGAGGGTATTGGCGACCTTCTACGCTTGTCAAGCGACGTGCCGGGATACCGGCATGGCTGCACACCGGGAAACGTCAAAAAGGAGACCGCGCGGTTGCGCAGCAAGGGCGCCAAGAATCTGCTGCTCGGCCGTCGCCGGCGAACTGGGCCGACGCATCGTCGCCGGTCGCATCAAGCCCGGCGATCCCGTGCCCACCGAGGCGGCGCTGTGCGCGACGCTGGGCGTCAGCCGCACGACGGTGCGCGAGGCGGTGAAGCGCCTGCACGGCAAGGGCCTGGTCGATGGCAGCCCGCGCAACGGCACCCGCGTGCTGCCGACCCTAAGGTGGAACCAGTTCGACACCGACATCCTGGCATGGCGCGTCGAGGCCGGCGTCGACGCAGCACTGCTGGATGAGCTGTATGAAATCCGCGACTGCTTCGAGCCGCGCGCCTGCTCGCTCGCCGCCAGCCGCGGCAGCGCCGAGGAACGCGAAACCATCGAGCGGCACTACAACGAACTCGCCACCCAGCATTTCGACGCGGAACGCCACATCGCCGCCGACCTGAATTTCCACCTGGCGATATTCGTGGCGACGCAGAACCGGTTCTTCATCTCCCTCGGCGCCGCGATCGCCACCGCACTGCGGCTGTCCTTCGCGCTCAGGCAGCAGCGCATCCAGTTCCCGCCGGCGGAACTGCTGCTGCACGGCGACGTGGCGCGGGCCATCGCCGCGCGCCAGGCCGATGCCGCCGAGCGCGCGATGCGAATGCTGCTTCAGGAATCACGCCGAACCCTCGGCATCGCCTTGCATGACGGCGACCATCGCCGGGAGAACACGACGTGACGCATCGCCTGCCCGCCATTCCGCTGATCACCATCGATCCGCATACCAGCATCTGGTGCTGCGCCGACCGCCTGACCGATGACTGGCCGCGGCACTGGACCGGCACCAAGATGGCGCTCTACGCCGTCATCCGCGTCGACGGCATCGCCTATCGGGTCATGGGCGGCCATGAGTGGCTGCCGACCGCGGCCGAGCAGCTCTCCTGCCGGGTGTTGCCGACCCGCACCGAGTTCGTCTTCCGCGCCGGGCCGGTCGAGCTTGTTCTGGATTTCATCTCGCCGCTGCTGGTCGACGATTTGGACCTGATGTCGCGTCCCGCCACCTATCTCCGGTTCCGCGCACGCAGCGCCGATCGCCAACCGCACGATGTGCGCGCTTATGTCGACATGACCGGCGAGATCGCGGTCAACCTGCCGCATGAGCGCGTATTCTGGGACACCCACGAAGAACACGGTGTCACCGCTTTGTCGTTCCGCAGCGAACACCAGCAACATCCTCGCCGAGGCGGGCGATCACCGGCGGATCGAGTGGGGCACGGCGTTCCTTGCAGGGCGGAGCGGCCGCGTCACCGCCTGTGTCGGCGACATCGACATCTGTCGCGACAGCTTCGTCGCCACCGGCGAGGCCAGCGCCCGCGGCCTGAAGCCGGCGCCACGCAAGGCCGACTACAATTCGGACGCGGTGCTGTCGCTGTGTTTCGCGCTGAACGTCGCCGCAGGCGAGACGGCGGAGGAAACCATCCTCGTCGCCTATGACGACGAATGGTCGATCGAGTATTTCGGCACCTGGCTGCGCGCTTGGTGGCGCCGGCACCAGGACGCGGCGCCGCTGCCCATGCTCGCCGATGCGTTTCGGCAACAGGAGGAGATCCTGGCCCGGGCCGACGCATTCGACACATCGCTGCGGCAACGCGCGCAGGCAGTGGCAGGCGACGACTACGCCGAACTGATGTCGCTCGCCTGGCGGCACTGCATCGCCGCCCACAAGCTGGTGGCCGGTCCGGACGGCGCGCCGCTGTTCCTCTCGAAGGAGAATTTCTCCAACGGCTGCATCGGGACCATCGACGTTGCCTATCCATCGGCGCCGCTGTTCCTCGCCTACAGCCCGGCCTTGCTGCGGGCGATGCTGGACCCGTATTTCAGCTACTGCGCGAGCCCCGCCTGGCCTTTCCCGTTCGCGGCGCACGATCTCGGCACCTATCCAAAGGCCAACGGCCAGACCTATCGCGGCTTCGACATCGACCCGACGCAGCCGATCATCGAAACCCAGATGCCGGTCGAGGAATGCGGCAACATGCTTATCCTGGTTGCCGCCATCGCCGCGGTGGAGGGCAATCCGGACTACGCCCGGCCGCACTGGCCGATGCTGACCCAATGGGCGGACTATCTCGTCGAGGCCGGCTACGACCCCGGTGCGCAGCTTTGCACCGATGACTTCGCCGGCGTCCTTGGCCACAACGTCAACCTCTCGGCGAAGGCGACAATGGCGCTGGGCGGGTACGCCAAACTGGCGGCCGCCCTGGGGCACGCCGAGACCAGTCGCAAATACCGCGGCATCGCCGAGCGCTTCGCCCGCGACCTGATGGCGCAATCGCGCGACGGCGACGGCACCCGCCTGGCCTATGACCAGCCCGGAACATGGAGCCTGAAATACAACCTCGTATGGGATCGTGTCCTGGGCCTCGGCCTGTTCGCCGAAGCCGATTTGCGTCGGGAGCAGGATTTCTATCGCACCAAGCTGCAGACCTACGGCGTGCCGCTGGACAGCCGCGGCCTGCTGGGCAAGCCCGAATGGATGCTGTGGGCGGCCTCGCTCATCGAGGACCGCGCGTTGTTCGAAGAGCTCTGCCACCGCATCCTTCGCTACGCCGACGAAACGCCGAACCGGGTGCCGCTGTCCGATCTCTACTTCACCGATTCCGGCCGCAAGATCGGTTTCCAGGCCCGCTCGGTGCTCGGGGGGTTCGCGATCCGACTGCTTGAGGATGGGCGCCCCGGCGGTGTAGAAAAGGCCACGGCCGCCCGCACCCCAGCCTGAGGAAACAACCATGAGCCCGGACAGCCGCAGCGACATCGAACTGGCGACGATGGCGACCGGGAAGCGCGTGATGCCGGCCGGTGGCCTCGGCAACTTTCCCTCCGACATCGTCATCCGCGAAGGCCATGGCGGCCGGGTCTGGGACGAAAGCGGGCGCGAATACGTCGATTTCCTGCTCGGCTCCGGCCCGATGCTGGTCGGCCACGCCCACCCCGAGGTGACCGCCGCGGTGTTGGCGCAGATCCCGCTCGGCACCACGTTCTTCGCCAACAACCGCCACGGCATCCTGCTCGCCGAGGCGATCGTCGATGCGGTGCCCTGCGCCGAACAGGTGCGCTTCGTCTCCAGCGGCACCGAGGCCGACCTGTACGCCATGCGCCTCGCCCGCGCCTTCCGCAAACGCGACAAGATCCTGAAGTTCGAGGGCGGCTACCACGGCATGAGCGACTATGCGCTGATGAGCCTGGCGCCCAAGCGACCGGGCAACTTTCCGCAGCCGGTGCCGGATTCGCCGGGAATTCCGCGCTCGGTCCGCGACGAAATGCTGGTCGCGCCGTTCAACGACATCGACATGGTCGCCAGCCTGATCCGCGAACACCGCGACGAACTCGCCGGCGTCATCGTCGAGCCGTTCCAGCGCATGATCCCGCCGGCCCCGGGCTTCCTCGAGGCGCTGCGCGCCATCACCCGCGAAAACGGCATCCCGCTGATCTTCGACGAGGTCGTGACCGGCTTCCGCCTCGCCTATGGCGGCGCGCAGGAATATTACGGCGTCACGCCCGACATCTGCACGCTCGGCAAGGTCATCGGCGGCGGCTTCCCGCTCGCCGCGGTCGCCGGACGTGCCGACATCATGGCGCATTTCGACCGCGAACTGGTCGGCGACGACGGCTTCCTGATGCAGGTCGGCACGCTGTCGGGCAATCCCGTCGCCTCGGTCGCGGGCCTCGCCAGCCTCGCCATCCTGAAACGGCCCGGCGCCTACGAAGCGCTGTTCGCAACCGGACGCGCATTGATGGCCGAACTCGACCGGCTGTTGAAGCGTGCCGGGTTCGCCGCCCAGGTGATCGGCGAGCCGCCGCTGTTCGACGTGGTGTTCACCGATACCGCACCGCACGACTATCGCGGCGTGCTGCGTGGCGACGTGGATCTGTTGCGCCGCTTCAACGCATTGCTGCGCGAGCGCGGCATCCTGAAGGGCGAGTCGAAATACTATGTGTCCCTGGCGCACACGCCGGAGGACATCAAGCACACCACGGACGCCTGGGCGTCCGCCATCGACGAACTGGTGTCGCAGCGCGCGGCGCAGGACTAAGGGCGCATGCGGATCGAGATCATCTGCACCGGCGACGAGGTGCTGACCGGAAAGATCGTCAACACCAACTTCAGCTACATGGCCCAGAAACTTGAAGACGTGGGCCTCGCGGTCGTCTGGGGCACCACGGTCGGCGATGACCGCGACAGCCTGTTGCGGGCCTTCGAGATGGCCGGGCAGCGCGCCGACATGGTGATCGTCAACGGCGGCCTGGGACCGACGGTCGACGACCTCTCGCAGGAGATCGCCGCCCAGGCCGCGGGCGTGGAACTGGTGCTGCACGAGCCCTGGCTGGCGCAGATGGAGAGTTTCTTCGCCCGTCGCGGCCGCACCATGTCCGCCAACAACCGCAAGCAGGCGATGCTGCCGGCGAATGCGGAAATGCTCGACAACCCGATCGGCACCGCCTGCGGCTTCGCGCTCGACATCGGCCGGGCCCGGTTCTTCTTCACCCCGGGCGTGCCCCGCGAATTGAGGCGCATGCTGGAGGAACAGATCGTGCCGCGGATGCTCGCCCGCAGTGGCGCGCCGGCGACGATCCACCTCAAGCGGTTCCATTGCTACGGCCTCGGCGAATCCCATGTCGATCAGATGCTGACCGGCATCGAAGACCTCGTGTCCGATGGCAGCGTCAAGCTCGGCTTCCGCGCCCACTACCCGCAGATCGAAACCAAGATCACCGTCCGCGGCACCGATGCCGCGGATGTCGCGCGCAAGCTGGCCCCGGTCCAGGCCGAGGTGCGCCGCCGCCTGGGCAACTTCATCCTGGCCGAGGACGGCGATACGCTGGAGGGCGTCGTGCTCGCGGAACTATCCGGCCGCCACGCCACCCTGGCGCTCGTGGAAAGCTTCACCGCCGGCCAGATCGCCGGGCGGTTGTTCCATCTGCCCGGCGCCGAAGCGGTGATGCGACGGGGCGTCGTGGCGCGCGACGGTGCCGAGATGCTGGCCGCCGTCGGCCTTCCCGCATGCACCGTCAAGCCTGCATTCTCCCAGGAAGCCGCCGAGGCCGTTGCCGCAGCCGCACGCGTGCAATCCGGCGCAACGCACGCTTTGGCGGTGCTGATCGACCTCGATGAGGGCGCCGACCGCATCGACATCGGCGGCAGCATCTATCTCGCCATCGCCACGGCCGACGCGACCGCCTTCCGCCACGCTCGAATTCTAGGTGGCCGCGATTGGGTTCGCCTCGGCGCGGTGGAGATGGGGCTGGATTGCCTGCGCAGGTTCCTGCAGGGCCTGCCGGTCTACGAGCGCACCGATTTCGAAAAGGCCTGAAGCCGGTCCAGTCAGGCGAAATACGCCTCGCGCGCAAAACGAATGGCGGTCGCCACCTCCTGCAGCGCCGTGCCGGTGACTTCGCGCATCTCGATCGCCAGCCAGCCGGCATAACCGATTGCGCGTAACGCATTGCTCGCGCCGGCATGGTCCGCCACCGGGGATGCAAAGCCGGCAAGATCCGGCTCCGCCATGTGCATGTGCACCAGTTCCCCGGCGCCTTGGGTGATCGCCTCGGAAATGCTGTCGCCGCCGAGCAGGACGCAGCCGCTGTCCAGGTGAAGCCGGATTGCAGGGTGGGCGACCGAACGCACCAGTTCGGTCAACTCCCCGGCCCGCAGCATGAAGTCGCCGTTGTAGTGGGCCGGCACCGGCTCCATGCCCAGGATCATGCCGAATGGCTGGACGATGTCACCGAGCAGCCGCAGCCGTTCCACCGCCAACGCCGCCGCATCCCCGGGCGGCATATCGCCGCGGGCGCGGTTGCGCGGCGCGCCGAACACCGCGACGCCCGCCCCGAGTTCCGCGGCAATTTCGGCAACCCGCCTGGTATGCTCACGCATCGCGGCAAAGCCCGCGTCGTCGCCAAGCAGTTGCGCGGCGGGGCAACCATAGTAGATCGCCTGCAACGAACTGGTCCGCAAGCCGGCTGCCGCGAGATCGGAACGGAATGTCCGCAGCAGCGCCGGCGTGATCTCCGACCACCCGGCAATACGGGTCGGCGCCACTTCCACCCCGTCCACGCCCGTCGCCACCAGCAGGTCGAGCGCCGCCCCCTGGAGTTCCGCCCCCCAGGCGAGGTTGGATACCGCCAGGCGCATGCTAGCTGGCCGCCGAGATATAGACGCCGAGCGCCTGCATCGTGGCGGCCTTGTCGAAATGGTGGCCGTCGCGGCCGCCGAGCAACGCGGCATGCTCGGTCTGCATGTCGTAGAACGGCGCATCGGCCGTCGCGGCGCCGAGCTTCGCGTGCGGGAAGAACCGCGCGGCGATTTCCGCGGTGGCGACCGGTTCCGGGGCGATGTTGATCACCCGCAGGTCATGGGCGCGGATGGTCGCGAGGTCGTCCGCCAACCGCGCCACCGGATACCATTGGTAACGGGAGGCCGGATTGATCATCTCCACGCGATTGCCGTGGATCATGTCGTAGATGGCGTTCTTCTTCAGCCCGGGGCCGAACAGGCCGGGCAGCCGGACGATGTGGTGTCGCGCAAAACGCCGCTCGACGAACCGCTCGATCGCCCGGCGATGGCGGCCATACGCCTCGGGATGGCCCTCGGCAGGCACGTCGTTTTCCCGTTGCCCGTTCGGCGCCTGGTACACGTCCACGGTCGAGATCAGCACGAAGCTCCGCGCCTCGACCTGCTCCAGGCAGCGCAACAGGCGCTGGATGTCGGTCCAGTCCTGCTCCGGGTCTTTGTTGGCCATCCATTTGGTGGCGCTGACGCCGGAGCAGATCACGCAGTCATAGCTCCGGCCCGCGATGTCCTCGATGTTCTTGGAATTGTATAGCCCGGCGAAATCGCCGCCGCGGAGGATGTTGGAGCCGACGAAGCCGGTATGGCCGATCAGGGCATCGTTCATTTCAGCGCCTCGGCCAACGCCGCATCCTTCAACAGCAAGCCCTGCTTCTCCAGGTCGTCGCGCAGAACCGGACGGACAGGATCGTTCTTGACCTCGAACGCCGCCTCGGTCAGCGACAGGATGCGTTCAACGGCGAAGAACACCGTGTCGATCTTGCCCGACATCACGGAGATCACCCGGCCATTCTTCACCACCGAGCAGCTTCGGTCGTCATAGTTGCCGATCGGCTTCGTCTTCATCGACAACTGCGGACCAAGGAAGCGGAAGCTGTCGCGGAACGCCGGAACATACCTGGAGATCTGTTCCTCCATTGCAACCACCCGGGCGTTGACCAGATGCGTATCGACGCCATCGCGGATGATGCGCGCGCCGGAGGCGCTGTCGGAACGTCCCAGCGGCGTGTGCGGCACGCTGGACAGCGTGAAGATATGCGGGTCTTCGGTCGGGTAGACCGAACATAGCGGGCCGTCCACCAGGGTGATGGCGGGGAATTTCTCCCGGGTCTCGTAATACAGCAGCAGCGTCGGCTCATAGAACACGTCGATGCGCGGGTGCGAGAAATGCCCCCAGGTCGCGTCGATAAGCAGGTCGTATTTCTGGCCGTCGACGAGCACATGGGTGTCGGTCTCCTCGACCGATCCGATCCGGCAACCAAGATGCAGATGCGGCGCCAGCCGGCGCTTGAAATATTGCCGCGCCTCTTCGATCAGCAGAATCCGCTCACGGGTTCGCATCATGCCATCGACATTGGCCATCTCGACGGAGCAGCCCTCGGTCTCGATGAAGTCGATGCCGGACGAGGTCATGATCAGCCGGTAGGTCGGGAAATCCAGCAGCGAATCATCGCGGCTGACGGCGTAGATGTTCTCCTCCACCTCCCGGCTCAACCCGGGATACCGCTCGATGAAACGCGAGAAGCCGTCCCGCGACTGCATCCGGGTGCCATAATGGCGCGCATAGTGAAAGCCCAGATGCAGCCGGAACTGGTTGTTGCCCGAAGCCTCGTGCAGCAGCCGGTCATGCTGCTCGAACAAGGTGACCTCGAAGCCGAGATTCTGCAGCGTCGAGGCGATATGGCAGCCGTACCAGCCGCCCCCGACGATGGCCATGCGGCAGGTCATTCGGCGGCGGCCTGCAGGCTCGTCATGCCGATGAGCTGGTCGATCAGTCCGTACAGCCGGTTCATGTTGACCTTGAAGTTGTAGTACATCGGATCTTCCGGTTCATTGATCTGCACCAGCACCGGCGCGTCCGCGAGATCGAAGACATCCGCTGCATCGATGAACAGCACCGGCGTCGGCGTATCCATATTCCGTTCCAGATCGTAAATATGCAGGTCACCCTTCCGGGTCAGTACCCAGCGGCTGGAAACGATTGCTCCAGGCTTGTTCACCACCCAGCGGTATTTCGCCAATCCCGCACCCCAGGGGGCCACGAAGAACTCTGCGGCGTCGAGCCAGAGCAGCCCCGCCGACATCGGACGGGCGATGTTGTCGATGATGGCGACACTGCTGCCTGCGAACTGCGCCTGCAACGCCTGGGCGATGCGCTTCTCCACCTCGGCCGGCTGTTCGGCGGCGGTGAACTCGCGGTGGCTGGGGTAGCTGCCGGGTACCGCCTCGTCCGCGCGCGCATTATGCCCATCCAACACCAGGGCGACGCGTCCGAGCCGGTTTTGCAGATGTTCCGCTATTCGAACGGCGAAGGTCTGGAAGTCCGCGACGGTGCGGTTCTCGACCCGAAAGCCCAACGCCACGACGGGGACCTTCTCCCGGCGCAGCCTGGCTATTTCGGCACGGTCCGCGTCCAGCCGCGGGTTGGCATGCACCTGCGCCATGATCCGCGCCCGCAACCCGGCGGAAACATGTTCGCCGGTGATGCGCATCACCTGCAGCCGGTTCTGAAACACGAAGCTCTCGAGGTCGGCTTCGGTCACGACACCGCGGACCACCTGCTCCGCCAGTTCGGGAAACAGCGCCCCGATCCCGCCGTAGGCCTCGCCGTCGCCGGGCTCGCCGAGCACGACGATGGCCGGGAACGCCCGTTTCGGAATGGTCGCCGCCACCCGGTTCAGGCCGGTCAGCTCGTTCCAGAGATGATGGCCGATATGGAAGCCATGCCCCCAAAGGGACGTGGCAAACGCGGTGAGTTCCGCGCTGAAATAATCCGGCAGGCGGCCGGCCGAGCGCTGCAGGGCGGCGTCGATGCGTGCCTTCATGTTCTGGCAGATGCTCGCCGCGAAATGCTGCTGCGACGGGGTGAAATAATAAAGCCGGCGCAATGCCGGGATCAGCACGCCGACCGTTTCCATGTGATGCCCGGCGGCGAGGATGCCGAACACCAGCCCATTTTCCTCGTCCACGCAGCGATACAGGATGGTCATGCCGTCGATGTAGATGCTGTGCACCCGCGTCACCGGGCGCAGGCTGACCGGCGAGGGAAACGACAGCCGACCGGCGTTCATGCCGGCGAGGAACTGGTCCTGCACCGGGGTGCCGAGGATGGTCCGCAGGTGGTCCGGCGAAATTGCGGCCACGCCGGTGCCGGAAGGCGCCATGATCGAATCGCCGAAGGGAATGTCGCCCACCCCCACCCATTCCAGCTGCTCCGGCGGGCCCGCCACGGACAGCGCCTCGATGCCGCGGCGGGTATGCGGGTTCAGCCTGCTGAAATCCGTCGCGGCGCCGGCGGCGGCCGGGTCCGGATCCACCAGCAAGGTTTGCCACAGCGTGTCGGCAAGGCCGGCGTGGCGGCGGCCGATCTCAGCGCAGATCTCCGGCGCCAGCTCGTTCAGGTCGCCACCGATCCGATTGAGACCCGCATCGAGGTACCAGGTCGAACTCACTGCCGTTCTCATGCCGAAGTTCCAGCAGATGCAAAGGCGCGAAGCCCGCGTAGACGAACAGCGGCGTCCAGCCCTCGCCGAACTTCTCGACCGGCCGGCGATCGAAGCAGATCGGGCGGAGCTGATCCGGGGCGACCTGGACCTGGAAGGCCCCGGCCGAAAACTCAACTGGAAGGATCGTCATGCCGAAGCCTCGTTCGCAAATCCGCCGCAATTACCCTCGGCCAGCGTCGCTTAACCCGCAGTGAACGCGTGGCATCGCCTCCGGATACAGAATTTGGGGCGGTTGCGCTACAACCCCGACGCCATCAACAAGGGAGGGCGTGCTGCGTGAGGGAGCCGGGAACCGTTGAACGAGGGGTGTTGTTCGGGCACGACTCCACCCTGTTCCTGGCCGGCGGCGACCACCGGGTGCTGGATTTCATGCTGGGCATCGAGCGGCCGCCCGAGGAGTCGCTGATCCAGTTCGCACAGAACGTTACATCCAGGGCAGCCACGGCGCAGGCGGCATCGGTGCCGTACCTGCACCTGGTATTCCCCGACAAGCACGCGGTGATGGCCGCGGAGTGCCCGGTTTGCGCTCCGGTCTGCCTCGGCGACATCTACCAGGCCGCGCTGCCGCAGCTCGGCCGGGACCTCTTCTACCCCCGCGCCGACCTGGCGGCCGCGGGGCCGGGCCTGTTCCTAAAGACCGACACCCACGCCAGCGACCTCGGCAACCTGTTCGCCGCGGCGGCGGTCGTCGAGCGACTGACCGGCCAGCCGCAAGCAGGCAAGATCGAGCGGTTGCTGGCGGCCGATTGGCAGGCGGCGGAGTGGAGCGGCGACCTCGGCGGGCGGTTCGAGCCGCCGTTGCTGGAAATCCGGCGCGTCCTGGGGCGTTTCTGGATCCGAAAATCGCTGCACAACGACCTTCGCGGCGGCAACAATGGCATCGTCGACATCCTGTTCAACCCGGCGGCGCCGATGCCTGAGCGGCTGCTGCTGTTCGGAGATTCGTTCGGCCGCGGCCTGTGCAGCCTGCTGTCGTATTTCTTCAAGGAGGTGCTGTTCCTGCGAACACCCTACTTCCATGACGAGATCTTCCAGCAGGTGCAGCCGGACTACCTGATCACGGAGAATGCCGAGCGATACCTCAGCTATGTCCACTCGGACGCCAGGCGCCCGTCGTTCTTCGCCTATCCGTACCTGCAGGGCCAGGACTACGCGCCGAGCCGGGACTTCGCCGAGGGATTTTCGGCCATGCTCAGCTTCGGGCGGCCGCCTTATTTCGACTACATGGCTGCCAACGGGCTGCTCACCTGAGCCGCCGGGGCCTTGGTGCGACGCGGCGCGGACCTACCTGCGCGGCCGGTTGAACGCCACGCGGTTCAGCAACGCCACCGTCTTCTCCACGCCTTCCTCCGGAGACATCATGAAATCCTCGTGCTCGATCGACAGCACGTCATCGTAGCCCACCGCCGCCAGCGCCGCGGTGAACTCCGCCCACCACGCCTCGCCGTTGCCGTAGCCGAGGGTCACGTAGTTCCATGAACGCTGCTGCCAGTTCTGGCTCGGAATGGTTTCCAGCCGGCTGTGCAGCGCCACCGCCGCGGGGTCGATGCGGGTATCCTTGGCGTGCACGTGATAGATCGCCGGCCCCAGCGCGCGGATGGCGGCGAGCGGGTCGGCGCCCATCCACATGAGATGGCTGGGATCGAAATTGGCCCCCACCACGTCGCCGACCGCCTCGCGAAGCCGGAGCAGGGTCGGCACGTTGTAGACGTTCTGCTGGCCGTGCAGTTCGAGGCACAGCCGCGCCACGCCGTTGGCGCGCGCATAGGCCGCGAGGTCGCGCCAGTACGGGATCAGCACCTCGTCCCACTGCCATTGCAGGATGCGCTGGGTCTCCGGCGGCCAGCAGACGGTGATCCAGTTCGGGTAGGAATCGCCCGGAGCGCCGGGGCAGCCGGACATCATCACCACGCGGTCGACGCCGAGCAGCCCGGCCAGCGCGATCGTCTCGCGGGTGACGGTGTCGTGCGCCTGCCCTTCCTCACCGGGATGCAGCGGGTTGCCCGAACAGTTGAGCGCGCTGATGGACAGCCCGTGCCCGGCCAGGCGCGCCAGGAAATCGCGCCGCATGCCGGCATCCTGCAGCAACACGTGCCGGTCCAGATGCGGTGCGGACGACCAGTTCCCGCAGGCGAATTCCAGCGAATCCAGCCCAACTTTCTCCGCGAAGGCGAGCATCGCGTCGAACGGCAACTGGCCGACGCTGTCGGTGATCATGCCCAGCTTCATGGCGTGCGGTTCCCTATGGATGGCGGCGGCAGGGTAACGACCGGGGGCGGCAAAGGCGATGGCGGGCGGCGCCGGACTGTCCTGCGCGCATCGGCCTCAGGGCAGGCTGGCGAGATAGGCGATCAATGCGGCGCGCTTCGCGTCATCCTTCAGCCCGGGATAGGTCATGATGCTTTTCGGCACCACGCCCGCGGGCGAGGCCAGGTATCTGTCCAGCGTGGCCGCGTCCCAGGTCAGGGCCGAGCTCTTGTTCGCGGAGGAGTAGCGGAATCCGGCGACCTGGCCGGACTTGCGGCCGACAATGTCCGAGAGGCTGGGTCCGACCATGTTCCGCCCTGGCTGCACGGAGTGACAGATGCCGCACTGCGCCTGGAACACCGCCTTTCCCTCGGCGGCGTCCTGGGCTTGGGCCGTGCCGGCCAGGCCCGAGCCAAGGCCCATCAGGCAGGTCGCGAGCAGCAGATGTCTCAAGCCCATGGTCGGAATCCCTTTCGCCGCAGCAACCTTCGCACCGAATGCCGCCGGCGTGGTTGAGCGATATCAATCCGGCAAAGGACCGGCCCCCGTTCAGAAAGCCTACCGCTCAGAAAACCCTGCGCTCAGAAGACGATGGCGCTGCGGATCCCGAACACCGCCTCGTCGCCGATCCGCTGGCTCGGGTTGTTCGGGTTTGGGATGCCTCCCGCGGGCCGCACGATGTATTGGAAATCCGGCTGCAGCTGCAGCCACGGCGTGATCTGCGCCTGGTAGAACAACTCGACGAACTGCTCATGTGATCGGGACGGGTATCCCGGCACCTGGAAGAACGCGGTGTCGCGCGCCAGCCCCTGGGCACCGGAGCTGATGCGTCCCAGCCCGTAGCCGAGGCCGATCGTGTCGTTGTCGCGGCCGGGCAGCGGCGCCTTCCAGGTGACCCCGGCATTCAGGCTGAAGCTGACGAGGTTGCGGTCGCCCGGGCCCACCATTGCGCGCGCGAACACCGAGACCGACTGTGCGCCGTCGCGCCAGACCATCTGGTCGCCCATTGCGTAGACGCTGTAGTTGTTGACCAGCAGCCGCGGCTTGCCGTTGCTGAGCGGGTCGGCCAACGACACGCCGGAGTAGTCGTATCGCTGGCTGGGGAAGGCGCCGCTGTCGTACCAGGCGCCCAGCTTGTAGATGCCTTGCAGCCCTGCGGCCTGGTCCGGCGTCGGGGTGCCGGCCTGCCCGGCCGGCTGGATGTCGGTGTCCGCCGGCGGGTTCAGGGCATACTGCACCTCGGCAATTACCAGCGCCCCGGTGCGCAGGTTGAAGTTGCCGCCCCATAGCGTGCTGCCGCGAAGCTGGCTGTCGTCGTTGAACGGGCCGCCCGGCGGGTTGTCCTGGTAGACCCCGAGCAACCCGGTGAACGGCCCGGCCTTGCCGCGTAGCCGCGCGCCCAGCGACGACAGCGGATAGGACGGGCCGCCGGCGTACAGGTTGGCGGTCGGCAAAGCGGGCCAGCCCATGGCGAGGTTCATGAACAGCGCGGCGTTCTGGCTGGTCATGAATTCCTGGTCGGCGCTCTGCTGGCCGATCCGGACATCGACCGCGCCGCCGAACAGCGCCTGCTGGTACCAGGCCTCCCACAGCCGGGTGGTCGGCGCCGCGGCGATGCCGGACGGCGACTGAAGCGCGCCCAGGTAGTAGAGGGGGAAGTTGCGGCCGCGGATCTGCAGCCCGCTGACATTGATGGTGCCGCCTTCGAAGCCGAACGCCTTGGCGGTATCGACCTGCACCGTCAGCGTGGTCAGGCCGTCGTATCCCGCCCCCTGCCGAAAGCCGCCGCTGGTGTTGCCCAGGACCTCGCTGGTGTCCGTCAGGCTGATGGTCACGCCCTTGTCGGACAGCGCGCTGCGCAGGCCGCCCGGGTCGCCGAGCAGGGTCGGGCGCTCCCAGAAGCCGGTGGGGGTTGGCTCGGCAGCCGGGGTGGCCGCGGGCGTCGCCGGCGCAGCGGCCGGTGCACCGGGCTGGGTGCCTGTCGTCTGGGCCAGCGCGGGTCCGCCGCACAGAACAGCGGCGATCATCACGGCCGACGACAGGATGCGACAGCTCGGCGTTTCCGCCAGGTGGCGTTGGTTTCGCAATCGTCGTCTCCTGGCCGGCAAGGGCGGGGGCATCATCCTACAAATTGCGCTGCGGCGAATGCATCTTTTCGGCTCTCGTCGGAGGGTGCAGCCTTGGCGGATGCAGAGTCCCTCGATCCGCCCGGTTGCCGATTCCGACATGGATGCCATCGCCGCGATCTACGCCCACCACGTCCTGCACGGGACCGCCTCCTTCGAAACGGAGCCGCCGTCCCGCGACGAACTCTGCCGCCGGCGGGACGCCGTGCTGGAGCGGGGGATGCCCTATCTGGTCGCCGCCGACGGCGACCACGTGCACGGCTATGCCTATGCCGGCCCCTACCGTACTCGGGCCGCCTATGCCGACACGGTGGAAAACACGGTCTATCTCCGCCCGGAGGTCCAGCGCCGCGGCACCGGGCGGGCGTTGCTGACCGCCCTGATCGAAGCCTGCGAGGCGGCCGGGCTGCGGCAGATGGTCGCGGTGGTCGGCGACAGCGACAACGTCGCCTCGATCCGGCTGCACGAGGCGGTCGGCTTCCGCCGGGTCGGCGTGCTGCAGGCGGTCGGCTACAAGCATGGGCGCTGGCTGGACACGGTGTTGCTGCAGCGTCCGCTCGGCCCCGGATCGAGCGTGCCGCCGCGCCTGCGCGGATGACCCGGGGGCCGCCGCCCAATCTGCCGCGGAGGCTTACGCTGGTGCTCGGCTGCAGCCAGCTGCTGGCCTGGAGCACCACGTTCTACCTGCCGGCGGTGATCGCCGGCGTCGCCGCGGACAGCCTCGGCGCCTCGCGGGTCGCCATCGTCGGCGGCTTTTCCTGGGCGTTGCTGGTGACCGGCATCTGCGCGCCGCGGGTCGGCCGCCGGATCGACCGCACCGGCGGCAGGCTGGTGCTTGCCGCCAGCAGCCTGGTGCTCGCGGCGGGGCTGGTCGTGCTCGCCACCGCCCGGGGGTTGCCGCAATGGTATGTCGGCTGGACGGTGCTCGGCGCCGGCATGTCGCTGGGGCTGTACGACGCCGCGTTCGCCACCATCGGTCGGCTGCTGGGCCGCGGCGCCACGCCGGTGATCACCGGCGTCACGCTGTTCGCGGGTTTTGCCAGCACCTTGGGATGGCCGGCCGGAAGCTACCTCGTCGACGCCCTGGGCTGGCGGGAGACGTTGCTGATCTACGCCGGGCTGCAGGTGGCCGTGAATCTTCCTTTATGCCTGCTCGGCGTTCCCGCAGCGGTGCCCGAGACGTTCGTCGAGAGTTCGGCCGTGGCGCCGCCCGCGGGCCGGACTCGGAGGGTCGCCCTTGCGTGCCTCGCCGGCTTCTTCTCGTTGCGCTGGCTGCTGTCCTCGGCGATCACCGTGTTCATCCTGCCCTTGCTGGCCGGCCTCGGGATGAGCCTGAACGAGCGCCTGTTCGTTGCGGCATTGATCGGCCCTGGACAGGTCGCCGGCCGGCTGGTCGAGTGGGGGATCGGTCCCCGGGTCAACCTGCTGCTGCGTGCCCGCGGCGCCGCGGCGTTGATGCCGCTGGGGGTCGCCGTGCTGCTGCTCGGCGGGCCGGTGCTGCCGACGGTGGTCGCCGGCGCCGCCTTCGCACTGCTCTACGGCATGAGCAACGGCATGCTGACGATCAACCGCGGTACCCTGCCGATGGCGATCTTCGGACCGGCCGGCTACGCCACGCTGCTCGGCTGGCTCGCGGTCCCGGTGCTGCTCGCCCAGGCCAGCGCCCCCACCTTGGCGGCTCCGCTGATCGAAGCCTTGCCGCCCGATCGCGTGTTCCTGGTGATCGGGTTGCTGTCCGCGGCGGCGATCGTGCTGCTGCTGCCGCTGCGGTTGCCGCAGGGGGCGCGATGAGCGTGGCGCCTCAGCCGCCAAGCGCCAGCTGCACGAACTCGGACCACGACCAGCCCGACCGCCAGCACCAGGTAGCCGCGCAAAACCATCATCCAGATCCGCGTGGACCGCGTCAGCCGCGCCGCCGGCAGTTCGGTCAGCGGCGGCATCCGCCAGATCGGCCGCAGCGCACGGTCAATCTCCATCTCGATTTTCGGCGCGCGCCGCGCCAGCGCCACGGCGGCGGCCAGCAGGGCCAGCACGCTGCCGGCGCCGAGCCCCCACAGGATCTGTTCGCCGGTGATCGCGGGAAACAGCACGGAGGCGGTGAGCACCAGCGACAGCATCACCAGCACGGCGATGACGGCGCCGGTGAACAGGTTGGTCCAGCTTCCGTTCACCCACGGCCCAAGCACCGCGCGGTCGTTGCACAACAGCAGCAGGAACACCGTGGCCGACGGCAGCAGCACGCCGGCCAGTGTCTGCACCGCCTCGGTGATCAGCCCGAGCGGCGCGCCGGGGATCAGCACCAGCACCGCAGCGGCGGCGATCAGGCCGCAATACACCACGTAGAAGCCGCGCGCGTCGCCGGCCCGGCGGTGCAGCGAATGCTTCAGCGACAGCGTGTCCCCAAGCGCATAGGCGGTCGCCAGCGACACCGCCGAGGCGCCGATGATGCTGGCGTCGATCAGGGCGATGGCGAACAGGGTCGCCGGCAATTGGCCCGCATATTTGGCGAGGCCGGCGGCCACGCCGCCCGCATCGGTGAAGTTGCCGCCTTCCGGACGACCGGCGAAAGTCGCGGCGCAGAACGCCATCATCGCCACCGCGCCGGCGACCACCAGCACGATGCCGAGCCAAAGGTCGGCCTTCTCGTAGTTCATGAAGCGCGGCGTGATCCGCTTGTCGATGACGTAGCTCTGCTGGAAGAACAGCTGCCAGGGCGCCACCGTGGTGCCGACGATGGCGATGATCAGCAGCAGCACGTCCGACAGCGGGCCGTTTTCCGGCAGGCGCGGAACCAGCAGGTCACGCGCGATGACGCCGATCGGCGGATGCACCATCAGCACCACGGGCACCAGCAGCAGGCTGCCCAGGCACAACGCAAGGGCGAACCGCTCGAAGCGCCGGAAGTTGCCGGTCGAGGCCGCCAGCATCGTCACCCCGGCCGCGATCAGCACGCCCCAGGCGCGCGGGATGCCGAGCTGGTCGAGCCCCAGGCTGACGCCGATGAATTCGGTGACGATGGTCAGCCCGTTCAGCACGAACAGGTCGATCACGCTGAACGCGCCCCAGAAGCGGCCGAACCGCTCCAGGATCAGCCGCGCATGGCCGACCCCGGTGACGGCACCAAGCCGCAGCACCATCTCCTGGTTGACGTAGAGCACCGGCACCAGCAGCAGCAGCGTCCACAGCAGCGCCGTGCCGTAGTTCTGCCCGGCCTGGGTGTAGGTGGCGAAGGCGCCGGCGTCGTTGTCGCCGATCATGACGATGAGCCCGGGGCCGACGATCGCCGCCAGCGTCTTCAGCCGGGCACGCCAGGTTGCGCGCGGCCCATGGTCGCTGGCGAGGATGGTTCCGAGCGCGCCGTGAATGTCGCCCACGTGGGCGCTGTCCAGCACGGCGACAGGTCGCGGATCGATGGTATCGAGAAGGGCGGCCAAGGGCTGCCTCCTTTCGCTCAAGCGTTGGCTCAAGCTCGGGAGGGCGAGGCCGCCCTGGGGGTCAGCGCGTTACCGCAGCGGACGCCCCGGGGAAAGCATGCACACCCGAGCACGGAACCAGCCAGGAAGGGCCGTCACAGCAAACGCGATGCGTCTACTGTCGCCCTCCGTGGACTGGCTGCTAGATCGCGGGTTCATGGGATCCCTTGCTCTGGTTTAAAGGTCCGGCGAGGCCCCATCGGGCGCCCTGACGGTGGCGAATTCATGGCGAAACGTTAAGCTGCAAACCGCACATTTTGCCTGAAAACTCGATATACCCGTTGGACTGCGAGATCAAGCGGCAAAGCCCGCGGCGCGCCACTGGACAAGTGCCGCAGCCTCGGCAAATTGCCGTTCGCCAAGCACCGTCCAGACCGAGGATCAGCCCATGTTCCGTGCCGCTCCGACCCGCCGTTCCCTGCTCGCCGCATTGGGCCTCGGCGGCGCCACGATGGCATTGCGCCCCGGGCGCGCCTGGAGCGAGGTGGCCGCCGGCAACCGGCTGCGCATCGGCATGGCGGCGCCGAACACCACCATGGACCCGCATCTGCAAAGCAACGCGCCCAACAACGCGGTGGCGACGCACATCTTCGACTCCCTGGTGGTCAACGACGAGCAGTCGCACTCCGTCCCGGGGCTGGCGCAGTCCTGGCGCTTGATCGACGACACGCACTGGGAACTGGCGCTGCAACCGGGCGTGCGCTTCAGCGACGGCACGCCGTTCACCGCCGAGGACGCCATCGTCTCGTTCGACCGGGCGACCGCTTTGCCCAGCACCGCCTCGTTCCGCACCTACACCCGCAACATCAAGTCCATGCAGGCGCAGGGAAACCCCGGTTCGCCGCAGAAGCTGCTGATCGAAACCAATGTCCCGGACCCGCTGCTGCCGAACTCGCTGAGCCGCATCCGGATCATCAGCGCCAAGTTCAAGGATGCCACCACCGCCGACTTCAACGCCGGCCGCGCCGCCATCGGCACCGGCCCGTACACGCTCCGCAGCTACGACCCCGGCAGCAAGGTGACGCTGGTGCGCAACGAAACCTACTGGGGCCCTCGCCTGCCCTGGGACGAGGTGGAGCTGACCATCGTGCGCGACGGCGGCGCGCGGCTGGTCGGGCTGCTCTCCGGCGACCTCGAAATGATCGAGCAGGTGCCCGGCGAGGGCATGGAGCGGGTGCGCGGCGACAACCGCATGAAGCTGATCACCGGCGTCTCCAGCCGGCTGGTCTATTTCGCCTTCGACGAGCACCGCGACGTGCCGACCTTCATCACCGCCGCTGACGGCTCGGCGCTCACCAAGAACCCGCTGAAGGACCTGCGGGTGCGGCGGGCGCTGTCGATGGCGGTGAACCGCCAGGCGATCGTGGAGCGCGTCATGGAGGGCAATGCGGCGGTCGCCACGCAATTCCTGCCGAAAGGCGGCGCCGGCACCGCGCCGGACCTGCAGCCCGAACCCTATGACCCGGTGGCGGCCAAGGCGCTGCTGGCGGAAGCGGGCTATCCCCAGGGCCTGCGCATGACCATCCACGGACCCAACGACCGCTACGTGAACGACGCCAAGATCGTCCAGGCGGTGGCGCAGATGTTCACCCGCATCGGCATCCAGACCAAAGCCGAGGTGATGCCGTGGTCGGTCTATGCCGGGCGCAGCGACAAGGGCGAGTTCAGCGTGTTCCTGTCGTCCTGGGGGGTGAACACCGGCGAGACCTCCAATCCGATGGCGGCGCTGGTCGCCACCCCCGATGCCGCCGCCGGAATGGGCATCGCCAATGGTGGCGGCTATTCCAACCCGAAGGTCGACGCGCTGCTGAAGCATGCGCTGCGCACCATGGACGACACCGCCCGCAACAAGCTGCTGGCCGAGGCCAGCGACCTGGTGTTCCGCGACGTCGCCATCATGCCGCTGCACAACGAGGTGTCGGTCTGGGCGGCGCGGAACGGCATCACCTACCTGCCGCGCGCCGACCAGTACACTCTCGCCATGGGCGTCAGCCGCACCGCCTGACGCACGTTGCCGCCGACCGCCAGAAGCACGAGAGGCCCACCCCATGTCCGACGCCGTCATCGCCCATCTCGCCGACCAGCGCGGCGCCATCCTGGATCGCCTGAAGACGCTGCTGCGGATCCCCAGCGTCTCCACCGATCCCGCCTTCGCCCCGGACATGCAGGCGGCGCGGGATTTCCTGCTGGACCGCCTGCGGGCGATCGGCTTGGACAACGTGCAGGCGCTGGACGGCGGCGACGGGCAGCCGGCGGTGTTTGGCGAGTGGCTGGGCGCGCCTGGCCGCCCCACCATCATCGTCTATGGCCATTACGACGTGCAGCCGCCCGATCCGCTGGAGCTGTGGAAGACCCCGCCATTCGAGCCGACCGAGCGCGACGGCCGGCTGTATGCCCGCGGCGCCTCGGACGTGAAGGGCTCGACCACCATCGCGATCGAGACGATGGGCGCCTTCCTCGCCGTCGCCGGATCGTTGCCGGTCAACGTCAAGATCTTCCTCGAGGGCGAGGAGGAAAGCGGCAGCCCGAGCCTGCGCGGCATTGTCGAGCGGCACCGCGACAAGCTCGGGGCGGACGTCATGCTGTCGGCCGATGGCGGCCGGGTGAGCACCACGGTGCCGACGCTGGGGATCGGCGGCCGCGGCCTGACGGCGCTGCAGTTCTCGCTGCGTACCGCCGAGAAGGACGGGCATTCCGGCCGCTACGGCGGTGCCGCGCGCAACGCGCTGCACGAGATGGCGGCGCTGATCGCCAGCCTGCACGACCGCCAGGGGCGCATCCAGGTGGCCGGCTTCGGCGACGACGCTACGCCGATCAGCAACGCCATGCGGGTCGCCACCGCGGCGCTGCCGTTCGACGATTCCGAGTTCTACGCCGGCATCGGCGGGACACCCTGGGGCGACCCCAGCTACACCGTGCGCGAACTCACCACCCTGCGCCCGACCATCGAGGTCAACGGCATGTGGGGCGGCTATACCGGCGCTGGGTCGAAGACCGTGTTGCCGAGCGAGGCCCACGCCAAGATCACGATGCGCCTCGCGCCCGGCATGGACCCGCATTCCGCCAACCAGGCCCTCCGCGCGCATTTGCAATCCTTCACGCCGAAGGGGGTAGAACTGGTGATAACGCCGGAACGCGGCGGCACCCCTGCCCCCAGCCTGCCGGAGGATCATCCCCTGCTGCTGGCCGCTGCGCGGGTGCTGGAACGCCTGCACGGCCGCAAGCCGGTGCCGGCCCGCTCCGGCGGCACGCTGCCGATCTCGGCGATCTTCCGCGACATGCTCGGCATCGACACCCTGGGCTATGGCCTCGCGATGCCGGACGAGGACGTGCATGCCCCCAACGAGTTCTTCCGGCTGTCCTCGTTCGACGAGGGGCTGAAGACCTGGCCGATGCTGCTGACCGAACTCGGCAGCCTCACCGACAAGGATTTCGCGCCCTTCCGGCACTGACGCATCGGAGGCCCCCAACGATGGCGGTCGATGACCAACTCGCAACACGTCTCCGCACCGCCTTGAGTGACCGGACGGGCGTGACCGAAATCCGAATGTTCGGGTGCCTGTGCTTCATGCTGGACGGCAACATGCTGTGCGGCGTCGGCAGCCCGGGTTTCATGTTCCGGGTCGGCAAGGAGCGCGTCGCGGAGGCGCTGTCGCGGCCGGGGGCGACGCCGTTCGTGTTCACCGGGCGGCGGATGGGCGGACTGGTTTGGGTCGACCCTGCAAAATGCGACGCGCGGCACCTGCAATAATGGATCGCCCTGGCCCTGGAATTCGTGTCCGCCAAGCCGGCGAAAACGAAAAAGCCCAGGAAGGCCGCCCCCTTCGGCCCCCGCCGCACAGCGCGCAGGCAGGTATCACGATAGAGTGCCGCGTTTTTTGTGCACTGCAGCAACTACCGTCTCCGCAGCGCATTATACGCGGGTCAGCGCCACTCCGGCAGTTGGCGCTGACCCATAGGACCTAACATGAGAAACCTGTCGGACACCCTGACTCGCCTCGCGAGCTTTCGCGATGCCCGCACCCATGCAGGCCCGGGCGGCGAGCCTGGCCACCTGCAGAACCTGCCGGAATTCGGCTCCAACCCGGGCGCGCTGCGCGGCAGTACGTTCATCCCCGCCGACCTCCCCGGGGATGCCCCGTTGGTGGTGGTCCTGCACGGCTGCACCCAGACTGCCGGCGAATATGATCGCGGCTCCGGCTGGTCGGACCTCGCCGACCGGCATGGCTTCGCCCTGCTGTATCCCGAGCAGCAGAAATCCAACAACGCCCAGCTTTGCTTCAACTGGTTCCAGCCGGGCGACACCGCGCGCGACGCCGGCGAGGCGCTGTCGATCCGCCAGATGATCGAGCGCGTGGTGATCGACCACGGCATCGATCGCTGTCGCATCTTCATCACCGGGCTTTCGGCCGGGGGCGCCATGACCTCGGTGATGCTGGCGACCTATCCGGAGGTTTTCGCCGGTGGGGCGATCATCGCCGGCCTCCCCTTTGGCTGTGCCGCGTCAGTGCCCGAGGCATTCGACCGCATGCGCGGACACGGCATTCCCGCAGAACGCCAACTGCAGGCGAAGCTGCGCCAGGCCGCGGCGCCGCCCGCACGCTGGCCGACCATTTCGGTGTGGCACGGCACCGCCGACCATACCGTCAGCCCGGCCAACGCCGAGGCAATCATCGCCCAATGGCGGGCAGCGCACGGAGCCGCACCGCAGCCGACGCGCACCGAAACGATCGACGGCTTTCCGAAGCGGGTCTGGACCGATACCGATGGCCGCGACCCGATCGAGGAGTACCTGATCACCGGCATGGGCCACGGCACGCCGCTGGATACCTCAGGCACCGACGGCTGCGGCGCCCGGGGCCCGTTCATGCTCGATGTCGGGATTTCCTCCACGCGCCATCTGGCTCGATCCTGGGGCCTCGCCGAAGCCGCCCGCGTGCTGCGCGCCGCGACAGCGGCCGCTCCCCGCCCGACTTCGGAGACAGTCGCGCCCGCGCACCCGATCGCCGGCCGCGTCGGCGCGGTGATCGAGGATGCGCTGCGGGCGGCGGGACTGATGCGCTAACACCTGCTTCCAGTTCACCAGATGTGACCTGCCGGATGTGGTCCCGGCGGTGGAAATCGCCGCCGGGGCAACCATTCTAAACGGCGTAGTCCCGTTATGGCGCTTGCCCTTTTGCGTTTTCGATGAGCCGTGCCGATGAACGAAGCCGCCGACACGTCCGGTGCCGACACGCTCGATCCGCCACCCGGTGGCCTGCTGCTGGGGCAGCGGGGAATGGCGGGACCCGAGACCCTCGCCGCAGCCGACGCGGCGTCGCGGCATTGGGTCGCCGCCGAGGCGGGCCCGATCCCGATCGGCAGCGCCCTGCACCGGCAGGTGGCGTGCCGGATGTTTCGCGAAACCTTCAATCCGTACAAGCCGTCGATCATCGACTGGCCCGTCCTGACGCTGGAGGCGCGCAACCGGCTGGTGACCCTGCCGATCTGGGACATCGCGGTGCAGACCGAAGGCAAGGCGCGGCAGCGCATGCTTTCGTATGCCGCGAGCCTCGCGGACCCGGTTTGGCACGCCGCCATCGAACTCAACGGCTGGGAAGAAGGGCGGCACAAGACCGTGCTGTCGAACCTGGTGCAGGCCTACGGCATCGTCCTGGAGCCGGAGCCGGACTATCCGCCACCCAGGCGCACCGAATGGGCCTATCTGGTCACCGGCTTCAGCGAATGTATCGACAGCTTCTTCGCCTTCGGCCTGTTCGAACTGGCAAAGCGATCGGGCTTCTTCCCGCCGGAACTGGTCGACACGTTCGAGCCGGTGATGCAGGAGGAATGCCGCCATATCCTGCTGTTCGCCAACTGGCTGGCCTGGCACCGGCGCAACATGGCGTGGTGGCGGCGGCCGTGGTTCGAGCTGCGGGTTGCCGGGGTCTGGATATTCCTGGGGTGGGAGCGCATCGGCCTGGCGCGCGGCATGGACGACGGCAACCGGGCGAAGCTGCAGGACAACAACTTCACCGTCACCGGCAGCAAGGCGGTGAGCGACGCCGATATCGGCATCGGCGAATTGATGGGGCTGTGCCTCGCCGAGAATGACCGTCGATTTGCCGGCTACGATGCGCGGCTGCTGCGCCCCACCACCATGCCGAATCTGGTGCGGCTGGCCCGCAGGTTCGTCCGCACGCCACGGACCTCCGCCATGCAGGCGGCGGAATGACCGCTAGGGGGTTTCGCCCTGCAGCATCCGCAGCTCGATCTCCTTGATCGCACCGGGGAGATCAGCAATTCCGTCGATCACCAGATGGGCGCCGGCTGCACCGAGTTCGTCGTTGGCGCGGGCGCGGATCTCCGCCCGGGCGTCGTCGCCGAGTGCCGCGAGTTCCTCGGCGGACAGTCCGGCGATATTGCCGGTGAGCGCGATGCCGACCGTCCATGTGCCAGCATTGATGCCCTCGCCGATGCCGGGCGGCGTGTCGTCCACCTTGACCACCGTTTCCGCCGGCCAGACGCCGAGCTGCGCCATGGCGTGCCACATCATCAGCGGACTCGGCCGCCCTGCCGGCAGGTCGCCGGCGCAGACCACGACCTCTGGCGCGTAGCCCGCAGCGGCGGCGATCGGCACCAGTTCCGCCATGATCGGGCGGGTGTAGCCGGTGGTCGAGCCGATCCGGATGCTTCGCGCCGCGCAGCGCCGCCAGGGCTTCGATGGCACCCGGGATGAGGTCGGCATGGCTCGCGCACCGAGGCGACGTTCATCGGCTCGAACACGTCGAAGATCGCGTCGATGTCGGCGCTCGGAAAATGCCCGGCCATGCCTGGCCCGCCAGGCCGCGGCCACCGCCGGCGCTTGGCCGACCGCGCGGATGTGGTCCCACTTCGCCATGCCCATCGGGCCGCGCGCGTCGGCGATGCTGATGCTGACGCCGAACTGCGCGAAGGCGCGGACGAAGGCGCCCATCGGGGCGCGGCTGCCGTGGTCCACCACGGTGCCGGCCCAGTCCAGGATGACGGCTTTGATCGGCATCATGCGTTTCCCCGTGTTCAGGCGGCATGCGGCGGCGGTGCCGCGTGCAGCAGGTCGGCGATGGTTTCCTCGGCGAGGGCGAACGCGGTGCTGGCGCCGGTGCCGCTGGTCACCATCACCAGCCGCACGCCGGGCATCGGCGTTCGCTGAACGCCGACGTCGGGGCCGGAGGGATAGACGCCGACCCAGCGCTCGATCACCTCGGGCGCGCGGATGGCCGAGCACGGCGCGAAGCTCGCTCGAGGATGCGGTCGTCGACCTCGCGCGGCTGGAACGGATCGGGCTGTCGCGCGTAATGATGGCTGTCGCCCACCACCAGCGAGCCGTCCGGCGCCCTGCACCGCGATCAGGTGGATGCCGTCGGCGAGCTGCGCCGCCTGCTCGCGTTCCAGCCGCGCCCGCAGCGCCGGCAGCGAGCGCACAGCCGCGTAGCCGAGATAGCGCACCAGGCCGAGATCGCTCATCACCGGCGCCGGCAGCGCACCAGCCGGGTGCGGCCACGCGCAGCATGTGCAGCTTGCAGAGCGTGATCGTCGCGGCGCTGCCATGATGTCGGGAAACAGGGTGACGAGGTCGGTGCCGGGGCACACCACGATGTGGTCGGCGGCGAAGCTGCCGGTCGGCGGTCGTCGACGCGGCCCGGTCTCCACGGTCAGCGCCGCGGTGCGCGGGAGGAACGTGACGCCGTGCGCCTGCCGAGCCAGGCGGTGAGTTGCGGGATCGCGTCGCGGCTCTCCACCCGCAACTCGTGCGGGCTGTGCAGCGCGCCGGCCAGATCGTCGCGCCAGCATCGGGGCGCTGGCGGCAAGGCCGGCACGGTCGAGCATGCTGCAGCCCTGCCCCATCGGGCCGGCGGCGAAATCCTCCAGCGACCGCCAGCGCCTCCGGCCGGCGCGCGCAGACCAGCAGGCCGCGCTGATGGATCGCGATGCCGGCCTGCGGGCGCCACCTCCGCCCAGACGTCGCGCGACCGCATCGCCCGCCGCCAGGTGATCCCCGCTTCCTGGCCGGTCACCGTGATGAACCCGAAATTGCGTATCGAGGCGCCGACTGCCCGGGCGTCGCGCTCGATCACCGCGGTGCGCAGGCCCTGCCGGGTTGCCGCCAGCGCATGCGCCAAGCCGACGATGCCGCCACCGACCACGATGCAGTCGAATTTCTGAGCACCCATCCCGTTGGCCTAAACGACGGATGCCGGTTCGGCAACCGCCGGTAGTTCTGTTGCCAGTGCTTCTGCCCTATGACATTTTAAGCATGAAACATCTCCGGAGACCTAGGCGCGCATGACGCTGGAGCTGGCGTTGCTGCTGGCGCAGGACGGGATCGCCAACGGCGCGATCTACGTCCTGGTGGCGCTCGGGATCGTGCTGGTATTCCTGGTCACCCGCGTCATCTTCGTGCCGTTCGGCGACCTCGTGGCCTACGCCTCGCTGACTCTGGCGGCATTGCAGGCGGGAAAGCTCCCCGGCACGCTGTGGCTGGTGCTGCTGCTCGCCGGATTGGCGCTGCTGGCTGAGCTGTTCGATCTCGCCCGGCAACGGGCCTGGCGCCGAATGCCGCAGGCCGTGCTGGCGTGGTTCGTGTTGCCGGCCTTGCCGGTGCTGGCGGCCTGGCTGCTGACCGGCCGCGACCTGCCGGACATCGTGCTGATCCCGCTGACCATCGCGCTGATCCTGCCGATCGCACCGCTGCTGTACCGCATCGCCTTCCGCCCGATCGCCGACGCGCCGGTGCTGCTGCTGCTGATCGTCGCGGTGGTGCTGCATTTCGCGATCTCTGGCGTCGCGCTGATGATGTTCGGCCCCGAAGGCGCGCGCCCGCGCCTGCTCACCACGGCCAACTTCGAATTGGGCGGCATGATCTTCACCGGGCAGATGCTGCTGATGCTGGGCGCCTCGGCGCTGGCGGCGCTGGCCCTGTTCGCCTTCTTCGGCCTGACCATCGCCGGCAAGGCTTTGCGGGCCACGGCGGTCAACCGCGTCGGCGCGCGGCTGGTAGGCATTCGCCCCGGGCAGGCAGGCGCGGTCGCCTTCCTGCTGGCCTCCGCGCTCGCCGCGATCGGCGGCATCCTGATCGGGCCGGTGACCACGCTGTTCTACGATTCCGGCTTCGTGATCGGCCTGAAGGCCTTCGTCGGCGCCATCATCGGCGGCCTCGTGAGCTATCCCGGCGCGGCCCTCGGGGCATTGTTCGTCGGCCTGCTGGAGAGTTTCTCGGCGTTCTACGACAGCGGCATGAAGGAAGTCGTGGTGTTCGCCGTGCTGGTGCCGGTGCTCATCCTGCGTTCGCTGCTGACGCCGCCGGCCGACGACGACGAGGACGAGGAACTGTGAGCCGCGCCCTGGCCTGCGCGGCCCTGCTGGCGATGGCGCTGCTGCCGCTCGTCGCCAGCGCGTATTTCCTGACGTTGCTGAACTACATCGGCATGTCGGCGCTGGCAGCACTCGGGCTGGTGCTGCTGACCGGCGTCGGCGGCCTGACCTCGTTCGGCCAGGCGGCGTTCGTCGGCATCGGCGCCTATGCGACCGCCTGGCTGACCACGACGCAAGGCATGTCGCCGTGGCTGGGCCTGGTGCTCGCGGTGGCGCTGACCGGGGCGGTGGCGCTGCTGCTGGGGGCGGCGACCCTGCGCCTCGGCGGGCATCTGCTGCCGCTCAGCACCATCGCCTGGGGGTTGGCGATCTTCTTTCTGTTCGGCAACCTGGAAGTGCTGGGGCGGCATAACGGCATTTCGAATATCCCGGCGGTGACGCTGGCCGGGGTTTCGTTGCAGTCCGGCATCGCCGGCTACTACCTGGTGTGGATCACTCTCGCGGCGGCCATGCTGCTTTGCGCGAACCTGCTGGATTCACGCCAGGGCCGCGCCATCCGCAGCCTGCGCGGCGGCACCGCGATGGCGCAGAGCCTGGGCATCGATCCGTTCCGCATCCGGCTGGTGGTGTTCGTCCTGGCCGGGCTGCTGGCCGGCCTGTCCGGCTGGCTGCTGGCGCATGTGCAACGGTTCATCAGCCCGACCCTGTTCGACGTCGGGCCGGGGATCGACCTGTTGTTCATGGCCCTGCTCGGCGGCGCCGGGCATATCGGCGGCGCTGTGCTGGGTGCCGCGCTGGTGACGCTGGCGCATGACGGGTTGCAGGACCTGCTGCCGCATCTGACCTCGGCGGCATCGCAGGTCGAGATCGTGGTGTTCGGCGCGGTGTTCATCCTGGTGCTGCAACGGGCTCGCGGCGGGCTGATCCCGGCGATCCAGCGGCTGCTGCCGCGGCGCACGCCGCCGCTGCCGCGGGAAGCGCCGCCGCTGCCCCGGCGCGACATGCCGGGCGGCGAGGAATTGCTGGTGCTGGACCATGTCGTGAAGCGCTTCGGCGGCCTGGTCGCGGTCAATGATGTCGGATTCAGTCTGGCGTCCGGCGAAATCCTCGGGCTGATCGGGCCGAACGGCGCCGGCAAGAGCACCTTGTTCAACCTGATCAGCGGCGCCGACCGCGCCGATGCAGGCCGCATCCGTTTTCGCGGCGACGACATTACGGCCCTGCCGGCCCGGCGGGTGGCGGCCCTCGGGATCGCGCGCACCTTCCAGCATGTCCGCCTGCGCCCGAACATGAGCCTGCTGGAGAACGTCATGCTCGGGGCGCATCTGCGGCTGACCGCCGGCTTGCTCGCCGCCGGATTGCGGCTGGACCGGACCGAGGAAAAGGCGGCGCGCGCCGAAGCCATGCGCTGCCTGCGCCGGGTCGGGCTCGGCGACGCGCCGCACACGCCTGCGGGCAGCCTGCCGCTGGGCCAGCAGCGCATCCTGGAGGTCGCCCGCGCGCTCGCCGCCGATCCGTTGCTGATCATCCTCGATGAGCCGGCAGCGGGACTGCGGCGCATGGAAAAGCAGGCGCTGGCGATGCTGCTGCGGGATCTGCGAAACGAGGGCATGACGATCCTGCTGGTCGAGCATGACATGGAATTCGTCATGGGCCTGGTCGACCGCGCGGTGGTGATGGAATTCGGCACCGTCATCGCCTCCGGGCCGCCGGCCCAATTGCGCGCCGACCCGCGCGTGCAGGCCGCCTATCTCGGTGGCGTAGAATGAGCGTGCTGCTGGAAGTGCAGGACCTGCACGTCGCCTATGGCCGCGTCGAGGCGGTGCGCGGCGTCGCCCTCACGCTCGAGAAGGGCCAGATCGTCACCGTCATCGGGCCGAACGGCGCCGGCAAGACCACGATGCTGGCGGCGGTCATGGGCATGCTTCCCTCCAGCGGCGCGCTGCGGCTGGACGGCGCCGACCTGGCCGCTCTGGACGTCGAGGCGAGGGTGGAGCGCGGCATGTGCCTGGTGCCGGAGCGTCGCGAGTTGTTCACCAGCATGAGCGTCGCCGACAATCTGCAGCTTGGCGCCTATCCGCATCGCCGCGACCGTCCGGGCACCCGCCGCGCGATGGACGAGGTGTACGCGCTGTTCCCGCGACTGGCCGAGCGGCGCGGGCAGGAGGCCGGCACGCTGTCCGGTGGCGAGCGGCAGATGCTGGCACTCGGGCGCGCGCTGATGTCGCGGCCGCGGCTGTTGCTGCTGGACGAGCCCAGCCTGGGCCTCGCGCCGCTGATCGTGCGCGACATCTTCAAGGTCATCACCGGCTTGCGCGGCGCCGGGGTGTCGATCCTGCTGGTGGAGCA
This sequence comes from uncultured Alphaproteobacteria bacterium, assembly GCA_963819305.1. GTDB lineage: Bacteria > Pseudomonadota > Alphaproteobacteria > Acetobacterales > Acetobacteraceae > CAVTKE01. The sequence goes on along the minus strand of CAWFVP010000006.1, from coordinate 307,629 downwards.
GAATGCCAGGGCGGCGCTTGAGGTCGCCGATTTCGGCTATGTGCTGGAGGCCGGCGAAGTCGCGCTTGCGGGCACGGCGGCTGCGTTGCTGGCGGACCCGCGGCTGACCCAGCTATACCTGGGCGGCGATGCCACCTGATCCTCGCCTGCGGGCCGCCGAATTCCCCCCGGCGGAGCGCAGCTTGCCGGCGCTGCTGCTGCGGCAGGCGGCCCGCTACGGCGCGCGAACGCTGTTCCGCTGCGGCGACGCGAGCTGGAGCTTTCGCGACACCTGCGACATCGCCGCGCGCAGCGCCGGACGCCTGCTGGCGGCCGGCGTGCGGCCGGGCGACCGGGTGGCGATCATGTGCGGCAACCGGCCGGAGTTCATGGAGCTGTTCCTCGGCTGCGCCTGGGCCGGCGCCATCGCGGTGCCGTTGAACGTGGCGTCGCGCGGCCCGTCGCTGCGGCACATGCTGGAGAACTCCGGAGCGACGCTGCTGGTGGCCGAAGCCGCGATGCGCGACGCCCTGGCCAGCGCCGGGCACGGCATTTCGCAAACTTGGGACATCGACGCGCTGCCTGCCCTGCCCGATGCCGTTCCGCCGGCGCCGCTGCGGCCCGGGGACAGCATCGCGATCCTCTACACTTCGGGCACCACCGGGCCGTCCAAGGGCGTGTGTTGCCCGCATGCGCAGATGTTCTGGTGGGGCATCAATGCCGGGTGCCTGTTGGATGTGCGCGAGGGCGACGTGCTCGGCACCAGCCTGCCGCTGTTTCATACCAACGCGCTGAACGCCTTCTGCCAGGCGTTGCTGCACGGTGCCACGCTGTCGGTGGAGGCGCGGTTCTCCGCCTCCGGCTTCTGGCCGGCCATGCAGGCGAGCGGCGCAACGGTGGGTTACCTGCTCGGCGCCATGGTGCCGATCCTGCTGTCGGGTCCGCCCTCCCCCGCCGAACGCGCGCATCGCATGCGCATCGCTCTTGCACCGGGGGTGCCGGCGCATTTCCACGCGCCGTTCATCGAGCGCACCGGGGTGCGGCTGCTGGACGGCTACGGCTCGACCGAGACCAATTTCGTGCTCGGCACCGACATCGGATCGCAGCGGCCCGGCTGGATGGGACCGGCCGCGCCGGGGTTCGAAGCGCTGGTGGTGGACGCCGACGACACGCCGGTTCCCGACGGGCAGGCCGGCGAACTGGTGCTGCGCGCCGACGAGCCGTTCGCCTTCGCCACCGGCTACTGGGGCATGCCGGAAAAAACCGTGGAGGCGTGGCGCAATCTGCGCTTCCACACCGGCGACCGGGTGATCCGCGACGGCGACGGATTCTTCCGCTTCGTCGACCGGATGAAGGACGCGATCCGCCGCCGCGGCGAGAATGTTTCCTCGTTCGAGGTCGAGCAGGTGCTGCTGGCGCATCCGGAGATCGCCAACGCGGCGGTGTTCCCGGTGCGCTCCGAGCTTGCCGAAGATGAGGTAATGGCGGCCGTTGTTCTTGCCCCCGGCGCCGCGCTGGCGCCCGAAGCGATCATCGCGCATTGCGCTGCGCTGCTGCCGTATTTCGCGGTGCCGCGCTACCTGGACTTCGCCGCCGAACTTCCGGCAACCGAAAGCGGCAAGGTGCAGAAATATCGGCTGATCGAGCGCGGCGTTACCGTCGCCACCTGGGACCGTGGCGAGATCGGGCGCGATGGCGGTCGGCGCTAGGACCCGCCCTGCGGCTTGAACGCCATCGCCACGCCGTTCATGCAGTAGCGCAGGCCGGTGGGCTTCGGCCCGTCTTCGAAGACATGGCCGAGATGGCCCTGGCAACGAGCGCAGTGCACTTCGGTGCGGGTCATGAACCAACTGCGGTCGGTGGTGGTTTCCACGCCCTGGTCCAGCGGCGCCCAAAAGCTGGGCCAGCCGGTGCCGCTTTCGAACTTGGTGCCGGCGTCGAACAAGGGTTGGCCGCAGCCGGCGCAGACGAAGGTACCGGGCCGCTTTTCGGCATTGAGCGGACTGGTGCCGGCGCGCTCGGTGCCGTGCTTGCGCAGGACCCGGTATTGCTCGGGCGTGAGTGTCTTCTTCCAGTCCGCGTCGGTGCGTTCGGTGACGTCGCTCGGCATGCCGGCCTCCATACTCATGGCTTGCCAGGATGTGGCGACGGCGGCCGCCGGTTCAATTGCCCGGCAGGTTGAAGGCTTCGGGGAAGAAGAAATCATGCCAGTTGGCCGGGCGGACCTTCAGCACCTTGGTGTCGGCCATGTGGAGCGCCACCGTCATCATGCCGTAGGGGGTGGTCGAGTAGATCATGCCGGGCTCGCCGATCTGGCGGACCAGCTCGTCGACCGAGGCCTTTTCGCCGGTGGCCGCGATGTAGAGTTCACAGGCCTCGCGCGGATGCGCGGCGATGAACGCCTCGGCGTCCTCGGCCGCCTGCAGGAACGCCTTCACCACCGTCGGGTTCGCGTCGTGCCATTTCTGCGCGGCGAAATAGATCGCGTTGCTGACCGGTCCGCCGAGAATGTCCGTGGAGGTGGTCACCACATGCACCCCCGGCGCCTTCGCTTCGGCCGCCTGGAACGGCGGGCCGGAGAAATGGCCGCTGACGCCGCCGCTGCCGGTGGTCACCGCGGTAGCCGCGTCCGGGTGCGCGAGGGTCACGGTCATGGCGTCGAAATGCGCGAAGTCGGCGTCGCCGTACAGTTTGCGGGCGGCGATCTGCAGCAGGATCGCCTGGGTCGATATCTTGACTGTCGGCACCGCGATGCGGTCTTCCGGGCCCAGGTCGCGCAGCGACTTCACCGCGGGGTTGCGGCTGACCAGCCACATCGGCGTGGCGGAACTGCTGGCCAGGCCCTTCACCTGGCCCTTGGTGCGGTCCCACAGCAGCAGCATGTTGCTGGGGCCGGTGGTGACGACGTCGACATTGCCCGACAGCAGGGCGTCGGTCGCCGCACCGCCGCCGCCGAAGGTCACGTATTTCGCCTCGAACCCATGCAGGCCCAACGCCTCGGCGCGGGCTTCCACCAGCTTCTTTTGCTGCATGACAATTGGCGCCAGGTAGATAATTCCGGGCTGCTTGGTGATGCGGATCTCCGACACCTCGGCACGCGCCGTCATCGGCAGCAGCAGGCACAGTGCGAGCATCAGACGCATTTTCATTTCCCCTGGCGACGGCGCCAAGCCTAATGCATTGGCCGTCCGGTGGACAGGCGGGCCGCGACCCCCGAAGATCGGTCGATGAACACCGACGAGAACCTGCTCGACGTGCAAGGGGTGACGCTGCAGTACCGCACTGCCGAACGCATCGTCACCGCCACCCACCGGGTCAGTTTCGCCATCCGGCCGGGCGACCGCTTCGTGCTGCTGGGGGCGTCGGGCTGCGGCAAATCCTCGTTGCTGAAGGCGGTCGGCGGCTATCTGGAACCGAGCGAAGGCAGCATCGCCCTACGCGGCCGCCGGGTCACCGGGCCAGGTCCGGACCGGATGATGGTGTTCCAGGAATTCGACCAGCTGCTGCCCTGGCGCAGCGTGCTCGGCAATGTCGCCTTCGCGCTGGCCGCCAGCCGCCGCCTCGGCCGTCGCGAGGCGGAGGCGCGGGCGCGGCACTACATCGACAAGGTCGGGCTCACCCGGTTCGTGGATGCCTATCCGCACACCCTGTCCGGCGGCATGAAGCAGCGGGTGGCGATCGCGCGGGGAATGGCGATGGAGCCGGAAATCCTGTTGATGGACGAACCCTTCGCGGCGCTGGACGCCCTGACCCGCCGCACCATGCAGGACGAGTTGCTGCGGCTGTGGGACGACACGCATTTCACCGTGCTGTTCGTCACCCACTCGATCAACGAGGCGATCCGGATCGGCAACCGCATCCTGCTGATGTCGCCGCATCCCGGGCAGGTGCGGGCGGAGATGAACAGCAGCGACGATCCGGGGCTGGAAAACCGCATTCACGAATTGCTGTTCGCATGAACGAGACCGGCCAGCCGGCGCGCCCGGACGTGCTTTACGAGGTCGCGAACTTTTCCGGCGACGCGGTGGAAAAGCCGATCCCGGCCTGGGAGCGGATCTGGAACCATGGCTGGCTGCGCAAGGCCATGCTGCTGGTGCTGCTGGCGGCGATCTGGCAGGGCTATTCCAGCATCATCGAGAACAGCCTGCTGTTCCCGAGCTTCACCGAGACGTTGCAGGCATTCCGTGACAACATCGCGAACGGCGTGCTGCCGGCCCGCGCGCTGGCGTCGCTGCGGGTGCTGCTGGGCGGCTATGCGCTGGGAGTTGCGCTGGCCACGCTGATGTCGGTGCTGGCGATCACCACGCGCATCGGCAACGACCTGCTGGAGACGCTCACCAGCATGTTCAATCCGCTGCCGGCGATCGCCCTGCTGCCGCTGGCCCTGCTGTGGTTCGGGCTGGGCGCCGGCAGCCTGATCTTCGTGCTGGTGCATTCGGTGCTGTGGGTCGTCGCGCTGAACATGCATGGCGGCTTCATGGGCGTGTCGCCGACCTTGCGCATGGTTGGGCGCAACTACGGGCTGACCGGGGTGCGCTACGTCGTGGCCATCCTGGTACCCGCGGCGTTCCCGTCGATCCTGACCGGCCTCAAGGTCGGCTGGGCCTTCGCATGGCGTACCCTGATCGCCGCCGAACTGGTGTTCGGTGTCAGTTCCGGCCAGGGCGGCCTCGGCTGGTTCATCTTCGAGAACAAGAACCAGCTGGAGATTCCGAGCGTTTTCGCCGGGCTGCTCAGCGTCATCCTGATCGGGTTGGCGATGGAGAACCTGGTGTTCCGCTGGATCGAACGGCGCACGGTGCGACGCTGGGGCATGCAGAATTAAACAGTGCGCTTCAGCATGTACGTAACAACCTTGTCACACAGACGGCGCGCAATTACCTGGATATTGCGATCGTCTATCGACATGCTTCCCGCCATCGGCAGGGGAGGAAGCAGACGTGAAAGCGCTCGCGTTTTCCAACAACGACATTGCCGTTTTCGCCTGGACATATGACCGCAAGCTGCCGGGCTGCCTTGGTTTCTTCATCGAACGCGGCGACGTCCAGGCCGGCACATGGGAACCGCTGCCAGCCCTTGCCCGCTTCGCCGGCGTGGATGCGGCGGCCAAGCAGACAACCCACGATGCGCCGGTGCAGAAATTCTGGTGGAAGGATCTGTTTGCGCGGCGCGGCGGGATGTTCCGCTACCGCATCACGCCGATGGGCGGCACCCCGGGCAGCGCCTTGGTGCCGCTGGCAGGCGTCGACCCGCTGCTGACCAATCCGGTGACGCTGACCGCCGACCGTGGCCGGTTCAAGGTATTCTTCAATCGCGGCATCGTGGCGACGCAGGCGCTGGTGCATGCGCTGGGAACACCTTCCCTGTCGCGCCTGCAGCGGCACATCGCCGATCCTGACGATCCGATCCGGCGCAACCTGGAAGGCCAGTTGCAGGATGCATTGACCCTGCTGCTGGATCGCGCCGATGCGGACAAGGGCGAAATCCGTGCCGCACTCTATGAGTTGAGCGACCCCGCCGGTCTGGAGAAGCGGTTGCAGGCCGCGGACAAGGGCGATCCGAAATCGCGGGCCGTGGTGCTGGGCAATTCGCGGGTCGGCGCCGATCCGAAGAAAGGCATCGCCGGCAACCCCGATGCCGATTCCGACAACCGCGCCAGATTGAAGGCGGCCGGCGTCGCGGTGGCTGACCGGATCCTGTCCGCGGGTCATATCCCGCACAACAAGTTCCTGGTGCTGAAGGAAGCAGGCCAACCCAAGACGGTCCTGACCGGGTCGACCAACTGGACGATGAACGGGCTTTGCGCGCAGACCAACAATGCCCTGCTGATCGAAAACCCGGATGTGGCGCAGCGCTACCAGGACTACTGGGACCAGTTGGAAAAAGACACCGGCGCCGCACAGGCCAGCGGAAAATATCAGGGCGCGGACTTCCGGACTTGGAATGCCGAGCACAATGCGGCGATGCTCAAGGCGCCGATGGCGGTCGGCGACGGTGATGCAACGATCGAGCTGATGTTCTCTCCGAACACACACAGCAGCCTGTCGAAGACGTCCACGGCGCCGGCCGACATGCAGCGCGTGTTCGACCTGATGGCGCAGGCGAAGAGCGCCATCCTGTTCCTGGCGTTCGATCCCGGCAACAACTCCATCCTCGATGCCGCCGGGTCGGCACTCGCCGCCAATCCGCACCTGTTCGTGCGCGGCGCCCTGACCAGCACGGTGCGCGCGGCCAACTTCGCAGCGGCCCTGCACCGCGGCGAGGAGGGGCAGGACGCGCCCCATGTCGCGGCGATCGGCGAGGCGGACGCGTCGGCGGGAAGCGGCAAGAAGACGTCGCCGGTCGATTACCGCAGCATACCGGCCGGTGCGGTGCACGATGCCTTCGGCGCCTGGGAGGCGGAACTTTCGAAGGCCGGGTTCGCCATCATCCACGACAAGATCGTGGTCATCGATCCGTTCAGCCCGGACTGCGTCGTCGTCACCGGCAGCCATAACCTGGGTTGGCGCGCCTCGCACAACAACGACGAGAACTTCGTGATCGTGCGCGGTCATCGCCCGCTGGCGGAGGCGTATGCGTGCCACGTGCTGGACATCTACGACCACTACGCCTGGCGTTGGTGGCTGGCGAAGGACCCCAAGCAGTTCGGCAAGCCGCTCGACGGCACCGACGGCTGGCAGGACCGCTACATCAAGGACAGCGAGACGAAATCGCCGGAGATGGCGTTCTGGCTCGCCGCGACGCCGAGTGTCGATGCGCATGCCGGCGCGGCGGCGCCCCGGCCCGCCGCCGCACCGGCGGCCCCACCGCCCGTCAAGCCGCACAACGCCACAAGGCCGAGACCGCCGGCGCGGCAAAGTCCGCGCGCGCATCGTCCAGTCGCATAGGGGGCGGGCATGACCCATCGTCGCATGAAGCCGCCCGGCGCCACGCGGCGCTATGGCGTGCTCGTCGGGCAGATCCGCGATGGCCAGGAAAAATCGACCGGGACATCGCCGCACTACGAGATCTGGGTGACAGCCGACGGCGACTATCGGATTGCGGTGAATGTCCGTTCGGTCGACGGCAGCGATGTGGTGGCATTCTTCGATCCGAAATTCACAGCACCGACCAAGCGCGACCTGGCGGCGTTGGCAGCGGGCGCGCCGGGATTCCGGGCGCTGCGAACCGGCTCGGATGGCGAGGGTCTGGACTATCTGCGCGACGGCCTGTTCCCGCTGGACCGCATGGCGCCGATCCCGGCGGAAGGCACCGGCATCAGCCTGAGCAACCTGCTGGATGCCCAGATCGAACGCGCCAAGGCCGACCAGGCGGCTGTGGTGGTTGCCTTCGGCGAGTTCTTCCAGGATGGTGGCGTCGATGAAACCTTTCGCTTCTCGCCGGAGCGCGGCGTGCACGACATTCACATGATGCAAGGCAACAGCGGCAGCTTCGCCGACGACAACCGGGTGAACGGCGACGGCGCCTTGTTCATCCGCTTCGCCGGCGGTGAAACGGTGGCACTGTTCGCGCGCTTCTCGGTGCAGGCGCTGCAGACCGATCCACGGACCGGACAGCCGATTGGCTGATCGCCGAGACTGAATGCGGGGGCTGCTGGCACTCCGCGAACTCCGCGCCTTCCTGGCCGCGACCGCCCTGGCATCGTTTGCCGAAAGCGCGCTGACGGTCCTGCTCGGCGTAACCGTCTATGAGCTGACACGCGATCCGCTCTCGCTGGGCTGGCTGGGCCTGGTCGAGGCGATACCGGCGATCACCCTGGTGCTGCTCGGCGGCCATGTCGCCGACCGCGCCAGCCGGCGGATGGTGACCATCGCCTGCCGGCTCGGCATCGCCGCTCTCGCCGCGATCCTGGCGGCGGGTGCCGGGCCGGGCGGGATCGGCCTGATCTATGCGGTGGCGTTCGCGACCGGCGGCGTCAGGGCTTTCGAGGAGCCGGCCGCAACCGGGCTCGAAACCCAGATCCTGCCGCGCGAGAACATGATGCAGGCGATCTCGCTGGTGGCGTCGGTGTCGCGGGTGTGCGGCATGCTCGGGCCGTTGCTGGGCGGCGTGCTGTATGCCGCCGCCGGGCCCGGAGTCACCTACGGCGTGATCGCAGCCCTGTTGGCCGCATCCGGGCTGGTGACGCTGCTGGGCATCGCGGCGAAACCGGCGCCGCCGCCGCCGACCCACAGCATGCGCGCCTCGATCGCCGAAGGCCTGCGCTACGTGTTCGCCAGCCAGGTGATCGTCGGGTCGATGGCGCTGGACCTGTTCGCAGTGTTCTTCGGCGGCGTCAGCGGGCTGTTTCCGGTGTTCGCCGAGGACATCCTGCATATCGGCCCCGCCGGCGTCGGATTGCTGCGCGGGGCAGCGTCCGCGGGGGCACTGGCGGCGATGCTGGTGACCACGCGGCACCCACCGCGCAGCCATGCAGGACTTGTGCTGCACGTGGCGGTGGCAGGCTTCGGCGTCGGCATCATCGTGTTCGGGCTGTCCACCAGCCTGCCGCTGTCGCTGGCGGCGCTGGCCTTTGCCGGCGCCTGCGACGGCACCAGCGTGGTGATCCGCCGCGCCATCGTCCGCATCGCCGCACCGGACGCGTTGCGCGGCCGGGTGGCGGCGGTGAGGGGATTGTTCCTCAACGCCTCCAACGAGCTCGGCAGCTTCGAAAGCGGAGTGGCGGCCAGCCTGCTGGGCACGGTGCCGGCGGTCTGGCTGGGCGGCGTGGTGACATTGGTGGTGGTCGCGGCGACGGCATGGCGGGCGCCGGACCTGCGCCGGCTGAACCTCGGAAAGATCAGAACCCGCGAAAGCTCGTGAAGGTCGCGGCCGGTATGCGCTCGGTGACCAGCCGGTTGGCCGGCGCCGTCTTGTCCTCGTAGCCGATCGCCATGCCGCAGACGATGTGCTCGTCGTCCGGTATGTCCAGCAAAGCGCGCACGGTGCGGGGAAACTCGGCGAACACCGCCATGGCGCAGGTGTCCAGGCCGTGGCCGCGCGCGGCAATCGAGATGTTCTCCAGGAACATGCCGTAGTCGATCCAGCTGCCGATTTCCAAGCGCCGGTCGATGGTGCAGATCAGGCCGACCGGCGCGCCGAAATAATGCAGGTTGCGCAGCAGATGCGCGCGCATCTTCTCGGTCTCGCCGCGGGCGATGCCGAGCAGGCCGTACAGGTCCCAGCCGATCTTCCGCCGCCGCGCGAGATAGGGTTCGGACAGGGGCGCCGGGTAGTATTGCTTCTCGATGCCGTCGGGCTCGGCGCCCGGTCGGCACGCCTCTGAAATCCCGGTGGTGAAGCGCGTGAGTTCGTTGCCGGCCAGCGCGATCACCCGCCACGGCTGCATGTTGGTGCCGCTGGGCGCGCGCGCGGCGACGTCCAGCAGATGTTCGATCAGGTCGCGCGGCACCGGTGTCGGCAGATAGCCGCGCACCGAGCGGCGCGACAGGATGGCGGCATCGACGGCGTTGGTGGCCTCGCTCAGGACGTCGTTCACGGGCCGGGCTTTCGGCCGCCGCCGGCGGGAGGCGGCGCGAACACCGTGCGGCGCTCGATCTCCAGCACGTCGGCCGGGCGCGGGAACGGGGGTGGCGCCGGTTCGCCTTCGGCGCGCTTGCGGCCGATAGCCGCGAAGAAATCCTCGAGGCCATTGGGCAGCAGCAGCCAGGTGAACACCAGGTCGTCATCGCCGTCGTTGACGAACATGTGCAGCCGGTTGCGGCCCAGGAAGATGCTCGTGCCTGGCTGCATCGGATGCGTTTCGCCGTCCAGCACCGCATGCCCGCGCCCGGCGATGCAATGGATCAGTTCCTCGTTGCGATCGTGCGCATGTTCGCGGACGTAGCAACCGGGCGCCACGACCTGGCGGCCAAATCCGAGCGGCGTCTCCATGGCGACCAGCGCGGGCGCCACATGCACCTCGACATGGCCGTTGGCCGGCACCGGCTGCCAATAGCTGTCGGCGCGTCCGGGTTGCGTCACCAGCAATTCACCGCGAACTTCCGTCATGCGTTGACCCTTTCCCCGGCGATTTCGCGCATCGCCGCATCGATGGATTCGATCTGCGTGCGGTTCAGCCGCAGCCCGAGCTTGCTGCGGCGCCATGCCACGTCCTCGGCCCGCATCGCCCATTCGTGCCGCATCAGGTAGCGCAGTTCGCGCTCGGTGAGACCGGCGCCGAAATCCTGGCCCATGTCGGAAAGTTTCGTGACGCCGTCGAGCAGGATCGTCACGCGGGTGCCGTAGGCGCGCACCATTCGCCGGGTTGTCGTGGGCGGCAGATAGGGGTGTCGGGCCTGGGTGGCATCGACCAGTTGCTGGAACCCGTCCATCGGGAAATCACCGCCGGGCAAAGCTTCGCCGGCGGTCCAGCCGGCGGCGCGTCCGGAAGCTGCGGGCAGATGCGGCAATATCTTCGCAAGTGCGGCCTCGGCCAGCCGGCGAGCGGTCGTGATCTTGCCGCCGAACACGCTCAGCAGCGCGGGTGCGCCTTCGGGTGCATCCAGCTCAAGGATGTATTCGCGCGTTGCCGCCTGTGCCGTGCTGGCGCCGTCGTCGTAGAGCGGGCGCACGCCGGTGTAGCTCCATACCACCATGTCGGGCGTGACCGGGCTGCGGAAATAGCCGCTGGCGCCGGCGCAGAGATAGGCGATCTCGGTGTCGGAAATATGCGCCGTCGCAGGGTCGCCCTGGTAGTCGAGATCCGTGGTGCCGATCAGGGTGAAATCCTGCTCGTAGGGGATGGCGAAGAAGATGCGGTTGTCGGCGTTCTGGAAGATGTAGCAGCGGTCATGCGCGAACAGCCGCGGGACCACGATATGGCTGCCCTGGACCAGCCGGACATGGGCGGCCGTGTTGCTGCGGACCACGTGGCCGAGCACGTCGGCGACCCAGGGGCCGGCGGAGTTCACCAGGGCGCGGGCGCGGATGCCGCGGCGGGCGCCGCTGTCGTCCTCCAGCGTGACCGACCAGCAATCGCCGTCGCGGTCGGCGCCGATGCAGGCGGTGCGGGTGGCGATTTCGGCGCCCCGGTCGGCGGCGTCGCGCGCGTTCAGCACAACCAGCCGCGAATCTTCGACCCAGCAATCGGAATATTCGAAACCGCGGGTGAATTCGGGCTTCAGCGACGCGCCGGCGGGGTCGCGGTCCAGCCGCAGCGCGCGAGTCGGCGGCAGCTTCCGGCGGCCGCCGATGTGGTCATACAGGAACAGCCCCAGACGCAGCAGCCAGGCCGGTCGCAATCCCGCGTGGTGCGGCAGCACGAAGCGCAGCGGCCAGATGATGTGGGGCGCGATCCGCCACAGCACCTCGCGCTCCATCAGCGCCTCGCGGACCAGCCGGAACTCGTAATATTCGAGGTAGCGCAGGCCGCCGTGGATCAGCTTTGTGGACGCCGAGGAGGTGGCGCCGGCCAGGTCGCCGCGTTCGCACAGGAACACCGAGAAGCCGCGGCCGGCGGCATCGCGGGCGATGGCGGCGCCGTTGATGCCGCCGCCGATGATGGCGAGGTCGAACACCTGCCCGGTCATCGCGGCTGCATCCCGCCGGGTAGCGGCACGCCGTGCGCGGCCTCCACCAAAGCTTTCGCGGCGGCGAATTGCCGCGATACGCCGGAGGCGAACTGGCGGTGCCACAGGATGGCGATCAGCAGGACGCCGGCGCCGGCCAGGGTCCAGGGTCCTGCCAGCCAGCTCAACCCGGCCAGGGCGAAGTAATACGAGCGGATGCCGGCATTGAAGGTGGCCAGGGCGCTGCTCAGCACGCCGCCGATGCCGCCGGCGAGCGGCGCAAGCTGGGCGGCCGGAACCGGTGCGGGGGGCATCGCACCCATCAGCGCCACGGTGTAGTTCAACTGCCGCAGCGCCCAGGTGAGCTTGAACAGCCCGTGCACCAGCACGGCCAGCGGCAGCAGCACCTTCAGTTCCAGCAACGCTCGCGACACCGGGGCGGCGAGCGCCAGGCCGTCGATCGCCGGCTGCAGCCGGTCGAGCCCGGTGAGCACGCCCAGCAGCGCGCCGATGGCGATCAGGCTGGTGGACGCGAAGAAGCTGGCGCTGTGGATGACGTGGCCGATCAGCGAGGAGTCGGCGATGCGGTTGTCGCGCATCAGCATGCTGCGCATCCACAGCACGCGCACGCCATGCAGGCCGGTATTGATGGCGCCACCGCCGAACCAGCGCACCGCCGGGCCGTAGCCGAGCCACAGGACGCAGAACAGCAGCAGCGCCGCTAGATCGCCAGGCGGTATCAGACCGAGGATCATGCGTGCTCGATTTCCTTCAACTCAAGCCGCCAGCATAAGGCGGCGGCACCGGCGTGCCGAGAATTCTGTACGGCGGCATTTCGCAAGGCGGCGCGATCGAGGCATAACCCGGCGATGCCTCTCCCCCAAGCCCTAGTGATCGGCGCCGGCCCGGCCGGATTGATGGCGGCTGAGGTGTTGGCCGGCGCCGGCGCCCGCGTGACCGTGCTGGACCGGATGCCGTCGGCCGGGCGCAAGCTGCTGATGGCCGGGCGGGGTGGGCTGAACCTGACCCACAGCGAGCCGTTGCCGCGGCTGCTGGAGCGATACGGGGAGGCTGGGATGCTGCATCCGGCGCTGCGCGCGTTCCCGCCCGAGGCGGTGGTCGCCTGGTGCACCGGGTTGGGGCAGCCGGTTTTCACAGGGTCCAGCGGCCGGGTGTTTCCGCAGGCGATGAAGGCGTCGCCGCTGCTGCGCGCGTGGCTGGCGCGGCTGGCGGGGCTCGGCGTGGTGTTTCGGCTGCGGCATCGCTGGCTGGGGATGGGGGCCGACGGGGGCCAGCGCTTCGCCGGACCCGATGGCGAAGTGACGCTGGCTGCGGGAGCCACGATCCTGGCGATGGGCGGCGCGTCGTGGCCTCGGCTGGGGTCTGACGGCGGCTGGACCGGGCTGCTCCCCGGGCTCGCGATTTCGCCGTTGCGGCCGGCCAATTGCGGCTTCACCGTCGGCTGGTCGGAGCATTTCCGCAGCCGGTTCGAGGGGCAGCCGCTGAAGCGGATCGGGCTGCGATTCGGCGAGGCGTCGGTGCGCGGCGAGGCGCTGGTGACGGCGGACGGGATCGAGGGCGGGGCGGTGTATGCGCTGTGCGCCGGCATCCGCGATCATATCGCGGCGCACGGGCCGGCGACGGTCGCGGTCGACCTGCGGCCCGATCTCAGCGTGGAGCAGCTCGCCGGCCGGCTGGATGCGCCGCGGCGCGGGCAGTCGCTGTCCACCTTCCTGCGCAAGACCGCGGGGCTGGCGCCGATCGCGGTCGGGCTGGTGCAGGAGGCGCTGCATGACGGGGCGGATGCGGACCGGCTTCCGGCGCTGATCAAGGCGGTGCCGGTGCGGTTCACGGCGATCCGGCCGATCGCGCGGGCGATCTCCACCGCCGGGGGGCTCGCACTCGGCGAACTGGATGAGGATTTCATGCTGCGTGCGTATCCAGGCATCTTCGCGGCCGGCGAAATGCTCGACTGGGAGGCGCCGACCGGGGGCTACCTGCTGCAGGCCTGCCTCAGCACCGGGGCTGCCGCCGGGCGCGGGGCGCTGGCGTGGATCGGCAAGCCCTGAGCGGTCAGGCGGCGCGGGCCGCCTTCCACTCCGCCACCATCGCCTCGTAGCTGGACCGGACAAGCGCCGGGCCATAAGCGCGCTCCAGCCGGCGGACGATGAAATGGCCGCGGGCCTTGTGCTGGAAATGGTCCATGAAGGCGACGTTGATCATGGCGCCGGCGGCGGCGCCCACGCCGGGGACGGCCTGGCCGGCGAATTTCCAGGTCACCGGAACGCCGAAGCGGCTGGCCACCGCTCCCAGCAGGCGCGGCGCGAATTGCTGCATGCTGCGGCCGGCGGTCTGCGCGATCAGGTCGGCGAGGCCGATCCGCACCGCGTAGTAGCCGAGTTCGGCGTCGTCATCGGATGTCCTGGGACCGCCGAACGCGAACACCTTGAGGCACTCGGCGCGGCCGTCGCCGGCGTTGAGGTCCTCGCCCTCCTGCACCGCGATCTGCACGATGCTGCGGAACATCACCGTGGTGGTCACCGGCAATTCGATCGCCGTGCCGGCCAGCCCGCCGGCGCCGCCGCCGAGGCCGGTCAAAGCGACCGCCGCCTTGTCGAACCAGGGTGCTGCGAGGTGGCGGTCCATCCAGGTCCAGCGGGTCAGGCCGCCGCCGGTGGTGTCGACCAGCTTCACGGAGGCGTCCAGCGCCGCCTGCAGCGCCTTGCCGGTCGCCTGCTGGATGATCTTCTCGGCGCCGGCCGGCAGCAGCGCCACCAGGCGCTCCATGCCCTTGCCGACCAGCGACGCGATGCGGGTGACCAGGTGGTTCTCCTCCAGCAGCAGCATCGCCTGGCGGAGGTCGGCGCGGTCCTGGTCGGTCATGGCGGTGACGGGCGCGAGTTCGTTCATTCCCACAATGAGGGCGCTGCCGGGTGACGATTTAAGCCTCCAGGCCGGCTGCCACGCCGCTGGCCCAGGCCCATTGGAAGTTGTAGCCGCCGAGCCAGCCGGTGACGTCGACCGCCTCGCCGATCGCGAACAGGCCGGGCACCGCCTGTGCCGCCATGTTGCGCGACGACAGCGCCTGGGTGGCGATTCCGCCGAGGGTGACTTCGGCCTTGGCGTAGCCCTCGCTGCCCGGGCGGCGTCGTTTCCCATGTCTTCAGCTGCGCTCCGAGCGCCGCCAGGGCACGGTCGGGGAGATCGGCCATCGCCGCCCGGGCAAGGTTTTCGGGCAGGAAGAAATCGGCCAGGCGCTGCGGCAGCAATTCGGCGAGTGCGGCGCGCAGGCCGGATTTCGGGCGCGCGCGCTTGGCTGCGACCAGCGCGGCGGCATCGCGGTCGGGCAGCAGGTCCAGGATGATCTTCTCGCCCTCGCGCCAGTAGGAGGAGATCTGCAGGATCGCCGGGCCGGACAGGCCGCGATGGGTGAACAGCATCGCCTCGCGGAACCTGCCGCGCCCGCCGCGCGCGACCACGTCGAGCGACACGCCGCTGAGCGCCTGGGTCCGGGCCAACAATTCGGGCGGCAGCAGCAGCGGCACCAGTGCCGGGCGCGGCGGGGTGATCGGCAGGCCGAAGCGCCGGGCGAGGTCATGCGCGAACCCGGTGGCGCCCATCTTCGGGATCGACAGCCCGCCGGTCGCCAGCACCAGCGAGGCGGCCTCGATGTCGCCATGCGTCGGTCGCCACCCGGAAGCGGTCGGCGCGGGTCACGTCGGTCACCTGCTGGCCGGTGCGCAGCACCACGCCGGCGGCCGCGCATTCGGCCAGCAGCATGGCGACGATCGCCCGCGCCGAGCCGTCGCAGAACAATTGCCCGAGCGTCTTTTCGTGCCAGGCGATGCCGTGCTTTTCGACCAGAGCGAGGAAATCCTGCGGCGTGTAGCGGGCCAGCGCCGACTTGCAGAAATGCGGATTGGCCGAGAAGAAGCGGTCGGGCGCGCGTGTGCAGGTTGGTGAAGTTGCAGCGCCCGCCGCCGGAAATCAGGATCTTCTTGCCGGCTTCGGCGGCATGGTCGAGCAGCAGCACGCGCCGGCCGCGCCGCCCTGCTGTCAGCGCGCACATCATGCCGGCGGCGCCGGCGCCCAGGATCACGACATCTAATTCTTCCACGGTGCTCCGGTCCGCAACGAAGAAGGGGCCCGCCACCGGCGAGCCCCCACTGTTACGAAGGCTTCGGTCGCAGGCTTACTTCTTGACCACCCAGCGCATCGGGAAGCTGTTGTCGGCTGGCTGGGTCAGTTCGATGTTGTTGCGGGCGGCCCAGGTGATCCCCTGCTGGTGCAGCGGAATGAAGCCGACATCGTCCTGCACGATCTTGGTCACTTCGTCGATCATTGCCTGGCGCTTCGCCTGGTCCAGTTCGCGGCCGATCATCGGCGACAGTTCATCGACCCGCTTGTTGGAATAGCCGCTGGCGTTGCCGACGGAGTATTTCAGGCTGCGCGAGGCGATGTGGTCGCGGATCACGTTGTCGGCGTCATACGTGCTCGGCGTCCAGCCCAGCATGTAGAAGCTGGTCTTGTAGTCGGGATAGGCGATGTCGGCGAAGAAACGCACCTTGGTGCGGGCGAAGACCTCGGCCTTGACGTTGATGCGCGCCAGCATCGAGGAGATCGCGACGCAGATCGCCTCGTCGGCGATGTAGCGGTCGTTGGAGCAATCGAGCGTGACGGTGAAGCCGTCGGGGTACCCGGCCTCGGCCAGCAGCTTCTTGGCCTCGACCAGGTCGACCTTCGGGCGGGTGTTGAGCGCCGGGTTGAACCCGTTGACGCCCGGGCCCCACATCTCCCAGGTCGGCTTGCCCTGGCCGCGCATGATGCGGCTGGTGATGGCGTCCTCATCGATCGCCAGCGCCAGCGCCTTGCGGACCCGCACGTCCTTGAACGGGTTCTTGCCCTTGACGTTGGAGAACAGCAGCTCATCGCGCCACTGGTCCATCGCCAGGTAGATGGTGCGCAGTTCCGGCCCCTGGATGATGTGGATCCCGGGCGCCTTGCTGATCCGCTCGATGTCCTGCGGCGGCACCGAATAGATCATGTCCATTTCGCCCGAAAGCAGGGCGGCGACGCGGGTGGCGGCGCTGGAGATGACGGTGAACTCGACGCGGTCGAGATTATGCTCGGGCTTGTCCCACCAGGTCGGGTTCTTCTCCAGCACGTTCTTGCGGTCGGGCTCGCGGGAGACTAGGCGGAAGGCGCCGGTGCCCATCGCGTTGCGCAGCGCGAAGTTGTCGCCCTGGCCGATGATCACCGGCTCGGCGGAGTTGTTCTTCTCCATCCAGGCCTTCGGCAGGATCGGGAAGTTGGTGAACTCGGACGGCAGGATCGGGTCGGGCGCCTGGGTCTCGAAATCCACCGTCAGGTCGTCGACCTTGGTCGCGTTCTTGACCGTGGTGACGTTGCCGGAGGTCTGCGAGGTCTTGGAGGTGATGCGCTTGTAGGAGAACAGCACGTCGTCGGCGGTGAAGGCGCTGCCGTCCTGCCATTTCACGTTCGGCCGCAGATGGAAGCGCCAGACGGTCGGGCTGGTCTGCTCGTACTTCACGGCGAGGCCCGGCTCGGTCTCGAGCTTGCGGTTGCGGCGGACCAGCGGCTCGTAGATGTTGCCGAGGAACGAATTCTGCACCGTCTCGTCCAGCGTGTTCGGGTCCATGGCCCGGACGTCGCCGTCGTTGGCCCATTTGAACACGACCTCGGCACGGGCCGGCTGCAGGCAAGCCGGTGCCAGAAGTGCGGCCGCGGCGAGGCCGAACATGAAGTGACGCGCTTTCATTCAAGTCTCCCAGTTATTGCTTGGGGCGGAGGATAGCCACAACCCGGCGCCACACAACAGTCATGAATCGTGACGGCGTCAGGCCAGCGTGGACGCCGGCCGGAGATCCCCGATATGAATGCCGTTCCAGTTCTTCAGCGCCGGCCGGGTCAGTTTCTCCAACTCCGCCGTCCCGTCACCGGTGGGCTGCAGGAACTTCGCCACCAGTGCCGCCGTCGCCACCTGGGCGGCGCGCCCGGCGCCGTCATCGCATTTCACCGCGATGCCCAGCCCCCGCGCCGGCAACGCCGCGCAGTACACGCCTTCGGCGCCGCCCTTGCTGAACACCGCCTCGCCCAGCGCCGTCATGATCCGGGTATCGAACCGCCCGGTGCCAGCGACCATCAGCGGATTGGCGGCGACGGCGGCGCGGATCCGCCGGGTCGCCTTCGCCCGCTCCGGCGCCAGGCCGTTCGCGGTGCCGAAGCGGGCGAAGGCGTGCGCCAGCGCGCGCAGCGGAATGGCGTAGGTCGGGATCGAGCAGCCGTCCACGGCGCGGTTGGCGTCGGTCAGCGCGCAGCCGGTCATCGCCGACAGGGCGGCGGTGATTTCGCGCATTGTCGGGTGCTGCGGCTGCACATACCCCTTGGGGTCCTCGCCGCGGTCGCAGGCCAGGCAGATGAACCCGGAATGCTTGCCCGAGCAATTGTTGTGCAGCGCGGTCGGCAAGGCGCCCGCCGCCGCCAGGGCACGCGACGCCTGCTCGTTGCTCGGCCAATGGATGCCGCATTCCAGGGCGGCGACGTCACGCCCGGCCTTGCGCAGCATCGAGGTCGCCGCCTCCACATGCACGGGTTCGCCGGAATGCGACGAACAGGCGAACGCGATCTCGGCGTCGGTCAGCGCCAGCCGGTCGGCGGCGCCGCTTTCCACCATCGGCAGCGCCAGCAGCGCCTTCACCGCCGAACGCGGATAGACGCCGGCATCGATGTCGCCGGCGGAGAACAGCACGCCGCCATCGGCATCCAGCACGGCGGCAGCGCCGATATGATAGGATTCGACGCGCGCGCCGCGGGTGACTTCAACGAGAACCGGATCCATTGGGCGTTTCCTGTGACAAAGCGAATACCGCCAGCTTGCCACGCCTGTCGGGCCGAGACAAAAATCGACCCGACCGACAAGGGAAGCGAACATGATCCGCATTCTGATGCTCGTCTTGCTGCTTCCCTTGGCCGCGCATGCCGCACCCTGGCCGGGGCAGACCGAGGGTGATTGGACGATCGCCGATTACCGCTTCGCCAGCGGCGAGACGCTGTCGGAACTGAAGCTGCACTACACCACCCTGGGCACGCCGAAACGCGACGCCGCCGGCGAGATCGTCAATGCGGCGCTGCTGCTGCACGGCACCTCCGGCACCGGCCGCAACTGGCTGATCCCGAGCTTCGCCGACGAGATGTTCGGGCCGGGCCAGCCGCTCGATCTCGCGCAGTGGTACGTGGTCCTGCCGGACGGGGTGGGCCGCGGCGGCTCCAGCAAGCCGAGCGACGGGTTGCGCACGAAGTTTCCGCATTACCGCTACCACGACATGGTGCAGTCGGAATACCGGCTGCTGACCGAGCATCTGGGCATCCATCATGTGCGCCTGGTGCTGGGTGCCTCGATGGGCGGTATGCAGAGCTGGATGTGGGCCGGGATGTATCCGGATTTCATGGATGTGGCGGTGCCGATGGCCAGCCAGCCGATCCGCATATCCGGCCGCAACTGGATCAACCGCCGCATCACCATCGAGGCGATCCGCAACGACCCCGACTGGCACGACGGCAACTACACCACGCCGCCGACGCATTGGGTGGTGACGGCGCCGGCCGGGCGGCTCGGCACCGCCAACGTCGCGGCGCTGCAGGAACAGGCGCCCGATGTCGAGGCCGGTGACAAGCTGTACCGGCAGTTGGTCGCAGAAGCCCGCAAGGGCGACGCCAACGATGCGCTCTATTCCACCGAGGCGGTGATGGACTACGCGCCGGAGGACCTGCTGTCGAAAATCCGCGCCAAGGTGCTGGCGATCAACTCCGCCGACGACAACGTCAACCCGCCGGAACTCGGCGTGACCGAGGCGGCGATCGCGCGCATTCCGGGGGCGCAGTATTATCGCGTGCCGGCGAGTGCGACGACGCGTGGGCATTATACCTATGAGCAGGCGGCGCTTTGGAAGGCGCAGCTGGTGGCGGTGCTGGGGCCTTGAGACTGTCAGCTATTTAGCGGGCGTTGCGGTATTTTTAGGAAAGGCAGCGATTCACCACAGAGACAGTGAGACAATGAGAAGAAAAGGGAAGAAGGCTTCGCTTGCTTCTCCGCGTCTCACCGACTTCGCGGTGAATTTTTTGGCTGCTTCGGGCGAAGCCAGAGATTCACCGCAGAGGCCGTGAGGCAATGAGAAGAGAAGGGAAGATGGCATCGCTTGCTTCTCCCCGTCTCACTGTCTCTGCGGTGAATTTCTTGCTTCTTCGCAACAACCATTTTCCAGGCTTGGCACCACGTGGATGCCCGGCCTTCGCCGCGGATGACGCTGAGTTCTGTCCGGGCTCAATCCAGTCCGGCGAGGAAGGCACCGACGGTCTGCATGACGGCAGCGGGTTCCTCGACATGCGGCATGTGGCTCGATTGCTCGAACACTACCCATTGCGCACCCGGAATACGTTCCGCGTAGGGGCGGACGCAGGCGTCGGTGGCTTCGTCGTGGCGGCCGGAGATGACGAGGGTGTTCGCGCGGATTTGCGGCAGGCGGTCCTCGATGGTCCAGTCGCGGATGGTGCCGACGACGTGGAATTCGCTGGGGCCGTTCATCGTGTGATAGACGGTCGGGTCGGCTTCGAGGGCCGCGAAGGTGCGTTGCACCTCCTCCGGGAACGGGGTGACGCGGCAGAGATGGCGCTCGTAGAACACCTGCACGGCGGCGGTGTAGGCAGGGTCTTCGGTGGTGCCGGCGGCCTCGTGCCGCAGCAGCGTCGCCTGCACCTCCGGCGGCAGTGCGTCGCGCAGGCGGTTGGCTTCGACGACCCAGGTGTGCATCGAGGCCGGCGAGTTGGCGATCACCAGGCCGCGCAATCCGGCGGGTTGCAGCACCGCATGTTCGGCCGCCAGCATGCCGCCCCAGGATTGACCGAGCAGATGATAGCGATTGGCGATGCCGAGATGGTTCAGAAGTTTCGAGAGCTCGTCGAGGAACAGTTGCACCGTCCAGGTACTCGGCGCCCTTGTCCGGCCGATGCGACGAGCGGCCGCAGCCGAACTGGTCGTAATGGATGACGGCGCGGCCTGCATCGGCCAGTTGCGCGAAACGATCGAGGTAGTCGTGCGCGGCGCCGGGGCCGCCATGCAGCACCACCAGGGGCGCACGCGGTGCCGCGATGTCGCCGGTGATGCGATACCAGGTCTCGCCGTCCTCGAACTTCATCCGGCCTTCATGCGTCGTGGGCATTCGCGTCTCCCTGGGGTTTGTCGCCGAGTGCGGCCAGCTCGCCCACCGTCACCGGCTTCAGCGGCGGGCGCACGCGGTAGTAGCCGACATCGGCCACCGCTACGCCGCGGGCATCGGCCAGCAATTCGGCGACCAGCGGGCCGCAGATGCGGCCCTGGCACGGACCCATGCCGGCGCGCAGGAATGACTTCGCCTGGTTGGGACCGAGGCAGCCCTGCGCCACGACGCCGCGGACGGCGCCGGCGGTGACTTCCTCGCAGCGGCAGACGATGACGTCGTCATCGGGGCGCAGCACCCAGGGCGGCGGCGCGTAAAGCTGGTCGAGAAACGGCCGCGCCGTCAGTTCCGCCGCATGGGCGCGCAGGTCGGGGCCGGCCAGCCGGTCGCGGGTGGCGGTGGCGATGCGGCCGAGGCGGCGCAGCACCTCGAACCCGGCGATCCGCCCGGCATGTTCGGCAGCCCGCGCGCCGGCGATGCCGGATGCGTCGCCGGCGACCAGCACGCCCCGCGCCGACGCGTTGCCCCAGGCATCGGTCTCAGGACGGAAGCAGTGCTGGGCTGCATCCCAGCGATGGGCGCAGCCGAGCGAGCGGGTCATCTGCTGGGCCGGGATGACGCCCTCGTGCAATGCCACCAAAGTCGTGGCGATCGAATGCGGCCGGCCGCGGCTGCGGAAGCTGACGCCGGTGACGGCTGTGCCGCCATCGATCCGCAGGTCGGTGATGCCGCGGTGGATCGGGATGCCCGACCGCCAGAGGCGCGACTTCAGCGCCGCGCCCTTTCGCAGATAGCTCAGCCCGGCACCGCGCAGGGCCGCGGGCAGGTGGCGCAGGGCGGCGTGCCAGTTGGCGGTGGTGGAGGTGTCGAGCAAGGCCGTTACCCGGGCCCCGGCATCGAGGCATTGCACGGCCAGCAGATAGAGCAGCGGGCCGGAGCCGGCGAGGACGATGTCCTGCGGCAGCAGCGCCGAGGATTTCAGCAGGCCCTGCACGGCGCCGGCCGCCATCGCCCCGGGCAGGGTCCAGCCGGGCACCGGCACCGCCCGCTCCATGGCGCCGGTGGCGAGGATGACGTTGGAAGCGCGCAGCAGGTCCGAATGGCCGTTGCGGCTGGACCAGAGTTCGATCGGCGTCCCCAAAGTGACCTGCCAGACGCTGCTGCCCGGTCGGTAGTCGCAGCCGCTGGCGCGGAAGCGGGCGACCAGTTCGGCGCCGTGCCGGTAGTCGGCGCCAAGGGCCGCGAGCAGCGCCGGCGACCGCGCCGCCCGTTCTACCGCGCGGTAGATCTGGCCGCCGGGTGCGGCCTGTTCGTCGAGCAGCGCGACGGAGGCGCCGTGCTCGCGCAGCAGCGTCGCCGCCGCGAGGCCGGCCGGGCCGGCGCCGATGATCGCGGCCTCGAACATTGGTTCGCCTATACCGGGTTCGCTCATGGCAAGCGGCGGGCGCCGTTCTGGCGGCGGATTCGCATGCCGGCCGCGACCTGGGTCATGCAGGCCTGGCGGTTGGCGACGCCGTCGATCTCGACCAGGCAGTCGAAGCACACCCCCATCATGCACCATGGGCCGCGTGGGGCGCCGGAGACCGGGGTGAGGCGGAGGTCGGGTATTCCCGCCGCCAGCAGCGCCGCCGCCACGCTGTCGCCGGCACGGGCTTCCAAGGGCCGGCCCTCGAACGTGAAGGCGAGCCGTTCGCCGGTTTCGTCAAGCCGCCGGAACATGGAACCGGGTGCTGGCAAAGGGATGCAGGTTGGGCGGCAGCTGGCCGGCGAGGATGGCCGGGGCGAGGTCCAGCGCATGCGCGCCGGCCAGGGTGACGCCGCTGTGGCAGGTGGCGGCGAAGGCGCCGGGGCAGGTCGCGGACTGCGCGTAGATCGGGTAGCCGTCCGGCGTCATCACCCGCAGCCCGGCCCAGACGCGCACGATGTTGGCGTCCCGAAGCACGGGGAACATGGCGAGGTTGCGGGCGGCGATGTCCTTGATGACGGGCACGGTGGTGGAGTTGTCGAAGCCGACATCCTCCTGGCTGTCCCCCATCATCACCGAGCCCTCGTCGGTCTGGCGGATGACGTGAGTGGCATAGTTCAGGATCGGCGCCACCCGCTCGGTGACCATGATCTGGCCGCGCAGGGGCGTCACCGGCATGTCCAGCCCGACCATCGGGGCCAGGCGCCGGCTGCCGAGGCCGGCGGCGATGACGAGCTTCTGGCAGCGGAGGGTCTCCGGGCCGCACTGCACCGCGAAGCCGCCGGCTTCGGGAGCGATGCCGTCGACGCCGCAGCCCGGGCGATAGGCGCCGCCGAGCTCCAGCAGCGCCGCGTGCAGGGCCCGCAGCAGCTTCAGCGGATTGGCGTGGCCGTCGATCGGGCAGAACGAGGCGCCGACCACGCCGTCGCCGATGCCGGGCACCATGGCGCGGACCTCGGCGCGATCCACGAGACGGGTGCCGTTGCCGCCGCTCTCGTTGTGCATGCGGGTGATCATGGCGGCGCGGTCCTGCATCTCGGCGTCGCTCATGCAGAAGTGCAGGCCGCCATCCTGGTGCAGCGCCACATCCACGCCGGTGCCCTGGAGCATGGCGGCGGCGAGTTGCGGCCAAAGCTCGGATGAGCGGCGGCTCCAATGCGCATAGGGCGGCATGTCGGCGCCTTTGCTCTGGATCCAGACCAGGCCGAAATTGCCCCGCGCGGCGCGGTGGGCGACGTCGCCTTCGTCCAGCAGCGCCACCGATGCCCCCTGCCGGGCGGCGCCCCAGGCGATTGCGCCGCCGACCAGACCGCCGCCGACGACGATGAGATCAAAGCTGTTCATCGGCTGGAGTCATGGGGCAAAACCCGCAGCGGCGCCAGCATTGCAAGGCGTTGGCGTCGGCGGCAGGCTGGGAAGGGTATGGAGTGATTCGCTGGCTGGACCGCGCGGCCCTCGCCGCCACGCTGCTGCTGCCGCTGTTCCTGATGCATGGGCGCGGCGTGGCCGAGGCGCTGGTGGGGCTGATCGATCTGTGCTTCCTGCTGCGTTGTGCCGCGCTGCGGGATTGGCGATGGACCGGCCAGGCCTGGGTGCGGCTGGCGGCGGCGTGGTGGGGGTGGCAGGTGCTGTGCTCGATGCCCGGCATCGGCATCGGCGGCGTGGCCTCGCTGGCCCAGGCGCTGGCGGTGGCGCGCTACCTGGTGCTGACGGCGGCGTTGCAGCATGCGGTGCTGGCGACGCCCGTGGCGCGGGTTTGGCTGCAGCGGGTGCTGACCGCCTGCACGATCTACATCGCCGGCCAGTCGCTGCTGCAGGCGACGATAGGGCGCAACCTGCAGGGGTTTCCGCGCAGCGGCGACGGCGAGCTCACCGGGCCGTTTCTGCACGCGAGGGCCGGGATGCCGCTGTCCCGGCTGATCTTTCCCACGCTGCTGCCGCCGCTGTCGCGCTGGCTGGCGACCGGGCGGTGGCTGGCGGCAGTGGCGACGGCGGTGCTGGGGGTCGGCACGGTGGTGCTGATCGGGCAGCGCATGCCGGTGCTGCTGACCCTGCTCGGTTTGCTGGTGACGGCGCTGCTTCTGCCGCGTCTGCGCGGCGTGCTGGCGACGGCGACACTGGCCGGTGCAGTGCTGCTGGCGGCATCCGTGGTGGTATCGCCGCCGACCTTCTACCGGCTGGTGACCAAATTCTCGACCCAGATGGAACATTTCGCCGACAGCGACTACGGCATGATCGGCGGCCGGGCGCTGGTCATCGCCGGCGCCCACCCGGTGTTCGGCCGCGGCTTCGACGGCTTCCGCAACGCCTGCGCCGACCCGGTGTATTTTCATCCATTGGCCGGGAGCCGCGCCGATGGCGGCGGTGCGGCTGCCTGCAACATCCATCCGCACAACCACTATCTGGAAGCGCTTGTTAATGCAGGAATTCCGGGCCTTCTCCTGTTTTGCGCGCTCATCCTAGTCTGGCTGCGCGACCTGGGCCGGCGGCTGTGGCGCAACCCCGATCCGCTGCGGGTCGGGCTGTTCGTCGCGGCGCTAGTGCAGGAGTGGCCGATTGCCTCGGCCAGCGGCTTCACCGCCATGGAGGCCGGCGGCTTCTTCTTCCTGATGCTCGGCTACGGCCTGGCGCTGGCCAGCACCTCGCCGATGTCGCCATCGGCCGGCAGGCCGAGCACGTGATGGGAATGCCACAGCGCATAATACAACAGGCTCCAGGCCCTCTGCGGGTTCTCGTCCGCTTGAGAGAACGTCGCAGAAACCGTTGAGTTCGGCAGACATTCCGCAACCCCCGGCGAACGCGCCACGAGTTCCGACAGCACGCTTGCCCGACCGGACATCCAGGCGCCGACCGGCGGCTTGAAACCCTGCTTGCGGGCATAGGCACCGGCCTGGGGGAACGCCTTCGCCAGCCAGTCGCGCAGCACCAGCTTGCCGAACCGCAACCCCGCCTTGCGCCGATCCGGCAGCCGAAACGCGAACTCGGCCACGACGGGATCGAGGAACGGGGTGCGGCCCTCCACCCCATGCGCCATCAGGCAGCGGTCCAGCTTGGTCAGCAGATCGTTGGGCAACCACTCCGCAATATCAAGCGCTTGCGCGGCCCGCATCGGCGACCGCTCCGCGCCGGCCCGCGCTTCCGCCGCCACCAGCCCATCGCGCCAGCCCGGCAGCGCGTCGCCGAACAGACCCTTGCTGCGAGGTGGCCGCGTCAGCCAGCGCCATGGCCATAAACGCTTCTTGTATCGGCTATAGCCGCCGAACAGTTCGTCGGCGCCCTCGCCGCAGAGCGTCACCTTCAGGCTTTTTGCCGCCTCCCGCCCCAGCATGTAGGTCGGCAGCACCGCCGCGTCGGCGGTCGGGTCGTCGATCGCGGCGGCGATGCGTGGCGCCAGGGTCCAAAAATCTTTAGCCGTCATTTCAATGCGATGGCAGTCGGCACCCATGATCTTAGCGAGCCTTCCCGCCTCATGGCTCTCGTCCACCGCGCCGGCGCCCTCCCATCCCACCGTCAGCGCCTGGATGCGCTGCCCGGTGGCCCGGGTCATCAGCGCCAGAAGAGACGCAGAATCAATGCCTCCCGACAGGAACAGCCCATAGGGCACATCCGACCGCAGATGCACCGAAACCGCATCCATCAGCACCGCATCAAGGTCGCCGGCCGTCGACCGCGGCGGTCCATCCGGCAGCGCCGGCCTGCGCAGCCGGCGCACGATCTCACCGCGCTCGACCACCAGCGTCTCCCCCGGCAGCACCCGGAACACCCCGGGAAAGATGGTCGCGGCCCCGGTCGTGAACTTCAATTGCAGCAGTTCCGACCGCCGAACAGGGTCGATTCCGGGGGCGACGAACCCCGCCTTCAACAGCGCCTGGGGCTCCGAGGCGAAGGCGAACAGCGTATCGGTAATGATGTAGTATAATGGTTTGATGCCGAACGGATCCCGCGACAAGAGCAGCCGCCCGCGCGCCGCGTCATGGATCGCGATGGCATACATGCCACGCAGCCGCGACGCGAAACCCTCGCCCTCGGAGTTGTACAGGAACGCCGGCGGCTCGCAATCCGAGTGGGTGCGGAACGGCGTCCCCGCCATTCCCGCGCGCAGTTCGGGGTTGTTGTAGATCTCGCCGTTCGCCACCAGCGCCGTGCCGGAGGGCGCATACAAGGGCTGGTCGCCGGTCTGCAGGTCGATGATGGCAAGCCGCGTCTGCAGCAGCGCGCAGTCGCCGCGCACCACCCGCCCCTGCCCGTCCGGGCCACGATGCGCGATCGCCGCCATCAGTCGGTCCAGCATCAGCTTGTCAGGCGTGGTGGCGTTGCGGGTCATAATGCCGGCAATTCCGCACATCGGGCAGGCTCCTCGCCCAGGGGGTGGTGGCTCGGTCGGGCGGGGCTGCTATACAGCACGGGACAGTTTGCCGCGCGCCATGCTATCCGCCCGGCCGGTATGCGCATCCTGTTTGTCACATCGAACCGAATCGGCGACGCGGTGCTGTCCACCGGCCTGCTCGACCACCTGATCCGCACCCACCCGGGCGCGCGCATCACCGTGGCTTGCGGCCCCGACGCCGCGGGCCTGTTCGTCCACGTGCCCGGCCTCGAGCGACTGATCCCGTTCGAGAAGCGCCGCCGCTTCCTGCACTGGCCGCTGCTGTGGGCGCAGGTGGTCGGCACGCGCTGGGACCTCGTGGTGGATATCCGCGCCTCCGCCCTGTCCTGGCTGATCTGGACCCGCCGCCACGCCATCATGCGCCGCAGCCGCGGCCACAAGACCGTGCAGCTGGCCGCCATCATGCGGCTGTCTCCGCCGCCGCTGCCGGTGGTCTGGACCGGCCCCGCCGAACGCGCCCTCGCGGCCACCCTGCTGCCGCCCGATGCGCCGGTGATCGTGCTGGCCCCCACCGCCAACTGGACCGGCAAGGTCTGGCCGCCGGAGCGCTTCGTCGAGCTGTTCCACCGCCTCCGGTCCACCCTCCCCGGCGCCATCCCGGCCGTCCTGGCCGGCCCCGGCGCGCAGGAACGCGCCCTCGCCGCCCCGGTGCTGGCGGCACTGCCCGAGGCGATCGACCTGTGCGGCATCCTCACCCTGGCCGAAGCCGCCGCCTGCCTGGAGCGCGCGGCACTGTTCGTCGGCAACGATTCCGGCCTGATGCACCTCGCCGCCGCCGCCGGCGCGCCGACCCTCGGGCTGTTCGGGCCGACCCCGCCCGCCGAATACGCGCCGGCCGGGAAACGCGCCGCCTATGTCGTGGCGCGCGGCCCCGAGATGGCCGACCTCCCCGTCACCGACGCGCTGGACGCGGCGCTGTCGCTCATGCGCATTCCCGAACCCGCCTGAATGAACGGCCTCCGCCGGCAATGACCCGCGTCGCCCAGGTGATGGCCGGCGCCGAGCAAGGCGGCGCCGAGCTGTTCTTCGAGCGGCTCTGCGTGGCGCTGCACCAGGCCGGCGAGCCGGTGCTGCCGGTCATCCGCCGCAATCCCCGCCGCGCCGCATTGCTGCGCGACGCCGGCATGACGCCCTCGGAGCTGACCTTCGGCACGGCGCTCGACCTGCTCACCCGCCCCCGGCTGCGGCGCATCCTGCGCGACTTCCGCCCGGAGGTGGTCGTCACCTGGATGAACCGCGCCAACATGCACGCACCGCGCGGCGACTGGGTGCGGGTCGGCCGGCTCGGCGGCTATTACGACCTGCGCTACTACCGCGGCTGCGACCACCTGGTCGGCAACACCCGCGGCATCGTCGCCTGGCTGCGGACCCAGGGCTGGGCGCCCGAGCGGACCCATTACCTGCCGAACTTCGTCGACGACTTCGCCGACACCGCGCCGGCGACCGGTCTCCCCGGCGAACGCCCCGGCCGTCGGCTGCTGTTGGCGCTGGGCCGGCTGCACACCGACAAGGGCTTCGACACCCTGATCCGGGCCCTCGCCATGGTGCCCGGAGCCGACCTCGCCATCGCCGGCGCCGGCCCGGAACTATCCGCCCTGCAGGCCCTGGCCCGGCGCGAAGGCGTGGCCGACAGGGTCTTCTTCCTGGGCTGGCGCGACGACGCCGGCGCCCTGCTGCGCGCCGCGGACCTGTTCGTCTGCTCGTCACGGGTCGAGCCGCTGGGCAACATGGTGATCGAGGCCTGGTCCGCCTCCTGCCCACTGGTGGCCATCCGCGCCGACGGCCCGGCGGAGCTGATCCACGACGGCGTCGACGGCCTGCTGGTGGCGCACGAGGACCCGGCCGCCTTGGCGCAGGCGATTTCGGCGCTGTTGGGGGACCGCGCCCGGGCGGAGGCGCTCGCCCGCGCCGGCCGGGCCCGCTTCACCGCCGAATTCGCCGGCGGCGCGGTGGTGGCGCAGTGGCGACAGTTCCTTGCCGCCGTATCCCGCCCGCGCTCCGGGGGCGGGGCCGCTTCCGATGCACGAAGCCGCCCCGCCTCGCTGTCCGTCTGATCGCGGGGTTCAGGCCGTCCGCTTCCGGCGGCGGCCCACGAACCCCAGGCCGGCGAGGCCCGCCGCCATCGGCGCCCATGCCGCGGGTTCGGGAACGGCCGTCGCGAACACCCCCGGCACGCCGAACTGGCTGGGGCCGGAGGTGAAGATGACGTGCTCGAAATCGGCCGTCGCTCCGGTCAGGTCGAAGCTGCCCGAGACCGCCGTCACCACCACCGAGAAGGAGTTGGTGGTGAGCTCCGTCGCCGGGTTGAACGGGGCGATGGCGTTCCGCGTAAGCTGCCCGAACAGGCCGCTGGTGTAGACGCTCGACCCCGACGAGAAAATGCTCGAGACCAGCTGCACGTTGTTGGCGTCGAACGTCGTGTAGGAGAGCGTCTCATTGGTGCCAAACGGATCGGCCGCGGAGAACATCAGGTTGATGTCGGCAAAGTCGAATGGCGCCGTGGCGGTGGTCGCGGTGAACGAGAGGCGGGCGCTCTGGCCGGGGTCGAGCACGACCGCGTGAGCGGTCGTTGCGGTCGCAAGGAAGCCGACCGCGCAGAGGGCCAGGCCGAATGTTGATTTGGACATGTGGGTCTCCCGCCCCTGATTGGGCGGTCTTAAAATGCGTCAGGGCCTGGATCCGGCCCACGCACGATCAGCTAAACCATTGTCACGTCTTGAGAATTTTTAATTTACCAGCCACGATTTACGCCGTTGCCGCGAGCGATGGCGTCACCCGGCAACCCGAGGTTGAGACGCCGGCCGACCGCCTTTCGGCCTCAATCTGATTGCCGGCCGTCAGGCACTGGGGAAATGCGCCAAAATCCAACGTCAACGTACGTTACTTGACCTAAGGACGTGCGGTCTCCAGCTTTCGCCGGCGTCGCCACACGCTTTCGCGGAGCAGATGCCGTTCAGAGCAAGATGCTTCAACCGACATTATCGGACCCGATATGCCCCATTTTCGAATCCTGTATCTGGACACCGCCGGCCGCGTCGCCCTGTTTCAGGACCTGAGTTGCGATACCGCAGACCAGGCCCAGGACACCGCGACCCGCCTATCGTCGCCAGGTGTCGAATTCGAAGTGTGGCAAGGGTCGAAGATCGTTGCGTTTGCGGAGAAGAAGCCCCGGGCCTAGGCATTTGAATCGACACCGGAACGCTTGCGGGTTTGATGATCGTCGGCGGAACGCCGCGATATACGGGATTTCAGACGTTATAGAGTTTGTTTACGTGCATTCTTCCGAGCAAAATTAAGATTTATTGTGTCAAATAAAAAATATCGACACGAATTGGGAAATTCGTGTCGGTTTCACGAAGATTTACCTGTGGGTAACACATGTTAGCTGTGGGTATTTGATCGCGGAAACTTGATTGAAACATTCCCCGTAGGATAACAACCGTCACACAAGAACGCTGGACAAACCATGATCCGATTCAATTCAGAGACGATCATCGTTCACCTGGGCGAGCCGAACGCATTGCTCATCCCGGTGCCTGAAAGCGAACTTCCCGCCCTCGCCCCGGCGATCGACGCGGGCAGTTGGGAAAGGCACCGCGCGGTCGAAATCGTCATGCTGGCGCCAAACAACGAGGACGATCCGGTGCACCATGTCGCACTGGTCTTCGCGAGTGCCGAAGCGCAGGTGGCGTTCCTCAAGCAGTTCGATTGTGACTTCCGCATCGTCGGCAACTCTGAGATGGGCCTCGTCTGCAACGCCGCCGGCGCCGTCACCGGAACGCGAGCTCTGCTGAACTAGCGCCGGCTCCCCGACGCCTGATTGAAGGACGGGCCAGGCCCCTCCGCAATTCCCGACGGCGCCGTGTTTGACGACGCAAAGTTTGCGATGGGGCGCGGCGCCGGCGCACCCTGACATCCGGCGACATGACCCTAGCGCAACATTTCGTTTGCGACCTTTGACACGGCCCGGTCCGGTGGGTCTAATTGTGCATGTCTTTGGGCATTGTGCTGGTGAGTAGCGGATTGTCGCAGCAGCCGCGCCATCACGCGCGGCTCGTCGCGACGCTGGCGGCTCCATCGGGGATTCCCCGGTCATGCTGACCGGGGACGGCGAGATGGCGACCCTCATGCGCACCCATGACTGGTCGGCGACCCCGGTCGGCCCGGTGCAAGGCTGGCCGCAACCGCTGCGCACCGTCATCCGCCTGATGCTGAACACCCGTCACCCGATGTACGTGTTCTGGGGTCCAAGCCTCTCCTGCTTCTACAACGACGCCTATCGCGCCATGATCGGGCCCGAGCGCCATCCCGGTTCCCTCGGCCGACCGGCCCGCGAGGTCTGGGCGGAAATCTGGGACACAATCGGCCCGCAGATCGACCTCGTGATGTCCGGTCGCGGCGCCACCTGGCACGAGAACCAGCTGATCCCGATCACCCGCAACGGGCGGCTCGAGGACGTCTACTGGACCTACGGCTACTCGCCGATCGACGACGCGGCCGCGCCCACCGGCGTCGGCGGCGTGCTCGTGCTCTGCACCGAGACGACCGGCCATATGCTGGAGCGGCAGACCCTGGAACAGCGGGTCCAGACCGAGACGGCCACCCGCACCCGCACCGAGCAGGTGCTGCAGCAGGCGCAGAAGATGGAGGCGGTCGGCCAGCTTACCGGCGGCATCGCCCATGACTTCAACAACATGCTGCAGGGCGTGACCAGCGGCATCACCCTGGCGCGCCGCCGCCTCAAGGCCGCGAACCCCGAGGCGGCCGCGCATTATCTCGACCTTGCGGAGCAGGCCGCGGCCCGCGCGGCGACGCTGACGCAACGGCTGCTCGCGTTCGGCCGCCGCCAGCCGCAGAACCCCAGGCCGGTCAGCCTGAACGACCTGGTCCGGGGCCTGCAGGGGCTGATCCGGCGCACCATGGGTCCGGAGATCCAGATCGACATCGCGATGCAGGACGATTGCTGGCCGGTCCGCTGCGATTTCCACCAGATGGAAAGCGCCCTGCTCAACCTCGCCATCAACGCCCGCGACGCGATGCAGCCGGGCGGCGGCAGGCTGGGGCTGACCACCGCCCCCGTCACGCTGGACGAAACGGACGTCGCCGGGAGCGAAGGCGCCGCCGCCGGCGACTACGTGCGCCTCACCATCTCCGACACCGGCCGGGGCATGCCGGCGGACGTGATGGCCCATGCCTTCGAGCCGTTCTTCACCACCAAGCCGGCCGGCCAGGGCACCGGCCTCGGCCTCAGCCAGGTGCACGGCTTCGTCCGCCAGTCGCGCGGCATCATCCGCCTGGACAGCCGACCCGGCGCGGGAACCTCGGTGCACGTGTTCCTGCCACGTGCCGAACCGGTCGCGTCCGACACCGACGCCGGCGCCGCGCCTCCCGAAACCCGGCGCGCCCCCGTCGTCGACGCCACCGCCATGGTGCTGCTGGTGGAGGACGAGGCGGCGGTGCGGTCTTCCATCGCGGAGACGCTGCGCCAGCTCGGCTACCGAATTGCCGAGGCCACCGACGGCCCGTCCGGCCTTGCCGAACTGCAGCGGATGCTGGTCGAACCCGATGCCGGCCGGCTGGAACTGCTGGTGACCGATATCGGCCTGCCCGGCGGCCTGAACGGGCGCCAGCTCGCCAA
This sequence comes from uncultured Alphaproteobacteria bacterium, assembly GCA_963819305.1. Lineage (GTDB taxonomy): Bacteria > Pseudomonadota > Alphaproteobacteria > Acetobacterales > Acetobacteraceae > CAVTKE01. The sequence goes on along the minus strand of CAWFVP010000006.1, from coordinate 275,438 downwards.
GGCCGCCCGCGCCGCCCTGCCCGGCCTGCCTGTCCTGCTGATCACCGGCTATGCCGGCGATGCCGAAGGCCACGGCGAGCTCGAGCCCGGCATGGAAATCCTTGCCAAGCCGTTCCAGCTGGACGCCCTCGCCGATCGCGTCCAGTCACTCGTCTCCCGCAACGAAGTCTTTCTGGAGCCGCGATAGCCGGGCGGCCGACGTGATAGGCTCCGTTGTTCGGCAAGGGGGAAACGCGATGTCAGGTCAGGATGCGCTGCGCCTCGCGGCGGCGCACGCGGCTGCCTACCGGGCGGGCATCGCCGACGCCGGCGGCAGCGTTGCACTGTATCCGGAGATGCTGGCGCGGTTTGCCGAACCGACACCGGAAACCGGCCTGCCCGGCGAAGCGGTCATCGAACAGCTGGTCCGCCAGGCAGCCCCCGGCCTGCGCGCCACCACCGGGCCGCGCTTCTTCGGCTGGGTGATCGGCGCGTCGGACCCGGTGGGCGTCGCCGCCGACTGGCTCACCTCCGCCTGGGGGCAGAACGCCGGCAATCATTTCGCGGCCCCGGCCGCCGCCGCCGCCGAGACCGTGGCCGCGGGATGGCTGCTGGACCTGCTGCATCTGCCACGCGAATCCTCGGTCGGCTTCGTCACCGGCGCGACCGTCGCCAACTTCGTCTGCCTCGCGGCGGCGCGCGGCGCGGTGCTGCGCCGCGCCGGGTGGGACGTCGAGGCGGACGGTTTGTTCGGGGCGCCGCCGATCCAGGTGCTGATTGGCGACGATGCCCACAGCACGGTCTTTTCCGCCCTGCAATTCCTCGGCATGGGTCAGAACCGGGTGGTCCGCGTCGCCGCCGACGACCAGGGCCGCATGCGCGCCGATGCGTTTGCCGCCGCCTTGGCGAAGTGCGATGGCCCGGTGATCGCCATCGCCCAGGCAGGCCAGCTCAACACCGGCGCGTTCGATCCGGTCGGCGAGATCGCCCGGCTGGCGCATGCGCGCGGCGCCTGGCTGCATGTCGACGGCGCGTTCGGATTATGGGCGCGCGCCTGCCCCACGCGGGCCGCGTTAGCAGCGGGGGTGGAGGCCGCCGACAGCTGGGCGACCGATGGCCACAAATGGCTGCAGACGCCATATGATTGCGGCTACGCCATCGTCCGCGACGCGGAAGCCCATCGCAGCGCCATGACCATCGCCGCCAGCTATCTGCCGCCGGTGGCGGAGGGCGAGCGTGACCCGTCGCATTTCGTGCCCGAGCTGTCGCGCCGCGCGCGCGGCTTTCCCACCTGGGCGATGATCCGCCATCTCGGCCGCGACGGCATCGCCGCCATGGTCGATGGCCATTGCACCCTGGCGGCCAGCCTCGCGGCACGGCTGGCCGCAGCGCCCGGCGTGCATGTGCTGAACGAGGTGGTGCTGAACCAGGTGATCGTCCGCTTCGCCGCCGCCGAGGCCGGCGAGGCCGGTGACCAGGCGACCCGCGACGTCATCGCCCGCATCCTCGCGGACGGCGTGCTGTTCGCCGGCGGTGCCCGCTGGCGCGACCGCTGGGTACTGCGCCTCTCGCTGATCGCCCGCCCGATGGACGCCGCCGAAATCGGCCGCTGCGCGGAAGCGATCCTGGCCGCCTGGGACGCGGTGCGCGGCGCCAACGCGCGGCCGTAGAACTCGACCCACGGGAACGCCGATGCCGGCGCGGGCGTTGGGCGGTTTTTCGCGGAGGGTTCGGAGATGGCAAAGGACGACGCGCCAACGCCCGGGACAATGCCGAAGACGCAGGACCCGGACGGCATGCCGGGCGACCGCGCCGGCCTGCCGCCGGGCAGCCTGAGCAAGCCCTATTTCGGCCCGCAAGGCGACGAAAGCCGGCAGCCCCCGGCGGACGCCCCGGCCGACGTGAAGCCCGCGCCGACGCTCGAGCCGGGGAAGGCGAAGAACAACGGCTAGCCAGGCTGAGGGTAGTTACTGCGCGTCGCGCAGGCTCAGAATATAGGCGGATACGTCGCGGATCTCCTGCCTCCCCAGCCGGAAATCCGGCATCGGGGCATGCGGGCTGCTGAGGAATGCCGCCAGCGACATCGCCGTGGTCGATTTCAGCCGCGCGATCGCGGCAAAGCTCGGCACCGCGTCGCTGCCGGATTTCGTTTCCCGGGGATCGACCAGGTGGCAGTTGCTGCACCAGGTCCTGGCGATCCCGGCGCCGGCATCGACGTCCTGCGCCCGTGCCGCGACGGACGCCAGCAAGGCCAAGGCAACCCAGAACTCCAAGCGCATGCTTCGGCATCGGCTCCGCTCCGCGGGAAGGCCCGCAGCATCGCCGAATGGTCCCGCCGGCGCCTTGACCTATATCAGGCGGAAGCCGTTACGCGGGCGTCTCCAGCACGAAGCGCACGCCCGCCTTCGCCAGCCCGCCGGCGACGCCGATCGGCGTGCCGTCCGCCCGCCAGCAGGCGCTGCCCATCAGCGTGCCGTCCGGCATGGAACTGGATGGCGTTCATCCCGCCCGCCACCGTCGGCATCACCTGCAGCCGGTGCCCGAGGGCGATCAGCGCGGCCCGCACCGGCTCCGGAATGCCGCGCTCGACCTCCAGCACCGGCCCCTCGGTCCAGACCCGCGGCGCCTCGACCGCCTCCTGCAGGCTCATGCCGTGGTCGATCAGGTTGATCAGCGCCTGCATGGCGCTGGGGAAGATGCGTTTTCCGCCCGGCAGTCCCAGCGCATAGACCAGCTTGCCGCCATGCAGCGCCATCATCGGCGACATCGAGGTGGTGACGCGCTTGCCCGGCTGGATCGACAGCGCCCGCCCGGGGCGGGGATCGAACAGGTTCATGTAGTTGTTCGGCACCATGCCGGTGCCCGGAATGATGAAGCGCGCGCCGAACAGGTTGTTGATCGTCTGCGTGCTGGCCACCACGTTGCCGAAGCCGTCGGCCACCGTCAGGTGCGTCGTGTGGGCGCTCTGCCACGCCGAGATCCCCGGCCCCCAGGTCTTCGCCCGCCCCAGGTCGATCTGCGCGCGGCGCTCGTCGGCATAGGATTTGGAGGTCAGCGCTCCACCGGCACCTCGACGAAATCGGGATCGCCGCGAGCCGCGGCGCGGTCGGCGAAGGCGATCTTCAGCACCTCGGCCAGCAGATGCACGTTCTCCGCCGAGCCGAAGCCGAGCCCCGCCACGTCGTAGCCCTCGAGGATGTTCAGCATCTGCGCGATGTGCACGCCCGATGCCGCCGGCGGCGGCGGGCCCACGATCTCCCAGCCGCGATAGCTGGCGCGGATCGGCGCGCGCTCGATCGGGCGATACTCGGCGAGGTCCTCGCGGCTGACATAGCCGCCGGTCGCCTGCATGCATTCCGCCACCCGGTCGCCCAGCGGACCGCCATGCAGCGCGCCTTCGCCCATCTGCGCGATCAGGGTCAGCGCCTCGGCATAGTCGCCCTGCACCAGCTTCTCGCCCGCCGCCAGCTTGCGCCCATTCGGCATCAGCCGGTCGGAGATCAGCTTGTCGCGCGCAAGGTCCGGCGCCGCGGTGCCGATGCAGTCGGACAGATAGGGGCTGACCGCGAAGCCGCGCGCCGCATGGCGGATCGCCGGCTGCATCACGTCGGCCAGCGCCATGGTGCCGTATTTCGCCAGGGCCTGGCACCATGCCCGCAGCGAGCCGGGGGCCGCCACCGATTTCGGCCCGACCAGGTTCTCGTTATCCTCGACGTCGAACACCTCGTCGGCGGCGCCGGCGATCGGGCGGTACATGTCCGGCCGGCCGGAGCGCGGCACGATGCTCTGCCCGTCCACCACCACATGCGTCCCGTCGGCGCGGCGGATATGGCACATGCCGCCGCCGATCAGCCCGACCATCATCGGCTCCACCACGGTCAGCGCGAACTGGGTGGCGACCGCTGCATCCACCGCGTTGCCGCCCGCCGCCAGCATCTCGGCGCCGGCCGCCGAAGCCAGCGGGTGATTGCTGACCACCATGCCGCGGCTGCCCGTCGCCGGCTGCTTCTCGGTGGTGAAGGCCGCACCGGTGCGGGTGCGCCAGCCGGTGATGTCGGATGCGTCCATGTCGGAATCCCCTCTGCGATCGGCAAAATCTCGCACGGGCCGGCCCAGCGCGCTACCGGGCGGCTTTCAGGCCCCCGCTTTCACGCCCGCCGCCGCCGCAGGCTGCCGATCACCCCCATCGGGAAGAAATACACGATGCAGATGAAGATCAGCCCGAGCCACAGCAGCCACCGGTCGGGATGGAACAGCGCCGGCAGCAACGGCAGCCCAGCCGTCGCGTCCGACACGCTTTGCAACGCAGGCTGCAGATAATACTCGGCCATGACGATCACCGTAGCGCCCAACGCCGGCCCGTACAGCGTCCCCATGCCGCCGATCACCACCATCAGCAGGATGTCGGTCATGATCGCGAAGGACAGCGTCGAATCCGGCCCCACATAGCGCAGCAGCAGCGCCAGCAATGCGCCCGCGATGGCCGCGAACGCCGCCGCGACCACACTCGCCAGCGTCCGGTACAGCACCGTCGGGTAGCCCAGAGCCTCGGCCCGGAACTCGTTCTCGCGGATCGCCTGCAGCACCCGCCCGAACGGCGAATTGACGATCCGCAGCATCAGCAGGAAAAGCGCCAGCGCCACGAAGAAGATCAGGTAGTAGGTGATCAGCCGCCCGTTCACCGCGACGCCGAACACCGGCGCATCCAGCAGCCGAAATCCCGGCCCCAGCACCGCGGGCAGCGAGAAGGTCAGGCCGTCCTCGCCGCCCGTGAGGTCCCGCATCCGCGTCACCAATATCTGCGCGAAGCTCGCCACCGCCAGCGTGATCATGGAAAAGAAGATCCGCTGCACCCGCAGCGACAGCAGCCCGATCGCCGCCGCCAGCACCGACGACAGCACGATGCCGACGATCACGCCGACGCCGATCGCATCGAAGCCGACCCAGCCCCGCGCCAGCGGAATCGCCACCGCATAGGCGCCGATCGCGAAGAACATCGTGTGCGCGAACGAAACGATGCCTGTGTATCCCAGCAGCATGTCGTAGCTCGCGGCCATGACCACGAAGATCGCGATGCGCGAAGCCACCGCCATCGACCGCGTGCCCGGAAAAAGGAACGGCGCCGCCGCCAGGCCCACCAGCAGCACCACCACCAGCGCCGCCGCCACCGGATGCCCCGGCCGGTCGTTGCTGATCAGCCGCCGCATCACGACCGCGCCAACGGCAGCAATCCGCGCGGCCGCCACAGCAGGATGATCACCATCAGCGCGATGTTGCTGCCGAGCGCCAGGCTCGGCGCCACGAACCCCACGTAGTTGGCGCACAGCCCCACCAGCATCGCGCCGAGGAAGCAGCCGCCGACCGATCCCAGCCCGCCGATGATCACCACGATGAACACCAGGATGGTCATGTCGGCGCCGATCGCCGCCGTCACGATCTCCTGGTAGACCGCCCACATCACGCCGCCGATCCCGGCCAGCGCGCAGCCGGCGACGAACACGCCGATGTTCAGCCGGTTGATGCGGAAACCGAGCGATTCCACCATCTCCCGGTTTTCCACCCCGGCCCGCACCAGCAGCCCGATGCGGGTGCGGTTCAGCACCAGTTGCATGCCCGCGAACACCAGCAGCCCCAGCGCCACCGCCACCATGCGGTATTTCTCGATCGCCGCGCCGCCGACGATGAAGCTGCCGCGCAATGCTGCGGGCTTGGCTACCGGCAGCGGCTGCGCGCCCCACAGCACCACGATCAGCTGCCCCGCCACGATCAGCCCGCCGACGGTGATCAGGATCTGTTGCAGATGCGATCCATATACGCGGCGGATGATCACCCGCTCGAACGCCCAGCCGCAGGCGCCGCCGACCACCGCCGCCACCGCCACCGCCGATGCCAGCGCCGCGAGATTCAGCCCCCAGTCATTGGCCGCGACCCAGGAGGGCTCCAGCGCCAGCACGCTCACCGCCAGGAACGCGCCCAGCGTGATGAACCCGCCATGCGCGAAGTTGAGAACGTCCATCAACCCGAAGATCAGCGTCAAACCGCAGGCCATCAGGAACAGCATCATCCCCATCGCCAGGCCGGCGACCGTCAGCGTCACCCAGGTCGGAAAGCTCATCAGCGGCAGCGCGATCGCCAGCAGCACCGGCAGCACGAGGTACGGGAACAGATCGCGCCTCATTGATGGCTCGCGAGACTGAGCCCGAGCAGCCGCGACTGCAGCGCCTCGTCCGCCGCCAGCGCCGCCATGCCCCCGGCATGGACGATCCGCCCGTCATCCATCACCGCGACGCTATCGCCGAGCGCGCGTGCCATCTGGAAGTTCTGCTCCACCAACAGGATAGTCGTGCGGGTCGCCTTCAACTCGCGGAAGCCGCCGATCAAATGCAGGATCACCGCCGGCGCCAGGCCCTTGGTGGGCTCGTCGACGATCAGCATGCGGCGTTGCTCGACGATCGCGCGGCTGATCGCCAGCATCTGCTTCTGCCCGCCCGACAGTCCGCCGGCGGCATCGTTCCAGCTTCAGCTGCAGCACCGGGAACAGCGCGAAGATGGCATCCAGGCGGGCCGCGTCGAAACGCCCGGCATGGGTTGCCAGCAGCAGGTTCTCGCGCACCGTGAGCTGGCTGAAGATGCCCATCGTCTCCGGCACATAGGCAATCCCCAGCCGCGCGATGTCGGGCGTCGGCAGTCGCGTGATGTCGGCGCCGGCGAAGGAAATCCGCCCCGCACTCGCCCGCCACAGGCCCATGACGGTACGCAGCGTCGTGGTCTTGCCGGCGCCGTTGCGGCCCAGCAACATCGTCAGCTCGCCCTCCGGCACCGCCAGGTCCACCCCGTGCAGGATGTGGTAGCGGCCGATATGCGTGTGCACGCCTTCGAGCCTCAGCAAGTCAGGCAGCGTCCGGCCGTATCCCGAGATACGCCTCCTGCACGATGGCGAGGCGACCATCTCCGCCGGCTCGCCGTCCGCCACCAGCGCGCCCTGGTGCAGCACGATCACCCGGTCGGCCAGCCGCCGCACCACGTCCATCTTGTGCTCGACCAGCAGGATCGTCTTGGCCCGGTCGGCGCGGATTTCCTCGATCAGGTCGAGAATGACCGGCACCTCGGCGACGCTCATGCCCGCGGTCGGCTCGTCGAACATGAAGATGTCGGGTTCCAGCGCCAGCAGGATGCCGACTTCCAGCTTCCGCTGGTCGCCATGGCTCAGCACCGCCGCCGGGGTCGCCGCGCGCGCCGTGAGATTGACCCGCTCCAGCGTCGCCATTGCCCGCGCGGTCAGTTCGCCATGGTCGCTGGCCATGCCGAACATGTTGCAGGCCGATGCCGGCGCGGGCCTGCACCGCGAGGCGGACATTCTCCAGCACGCTCAGATCCGGAAACAGGTTGGTCAACTGAAACGCGCGGCCAAGCCCGCGTCGTGCGCGGCGCGGCGCGGACGCGCCGGTGATCCGCTCGCCCCGCAGGAAGATGTCTCCGGCCGACGGCCGAAGCTGGCCGGAGATCAGGTTGAAATAGGTGGTCTTGCCTGCACCGTTCGGCCCCACGATCGCCGTCAGCGTGCCCGGGTGGAAGCCACAGCTGACGCCGTCAACGGCGACCTGCCCACCGAAACGGATGGTCAGGTCACGCGTTGCGAGGCTCGGCTGCATCAGCGCCGCTTCGATCGGCCGTAGGTGGGATCAACGCTTGTTAGCGATCGGGATCTGCATGTCCTCGATCTTGAACTCGCGCGTCAGCACTGGCACCGCCCATTCGACCGCGGGATCGTTCTTCAGCTTGAAGCCATACATCGACTGCAGCACCTGGTGGTCCTCCTTGCGGAATTCCATCTTTCCTTTCGGCGAATCGAAGGTCATGCCCTCCATCGCCGGGATCAGCACCTCGGCGTCTGTGACACCCTTGGTCTTCTCCAGTGCGGCGACCAGCGCCATGCCGGTCGCCATGCCGTTGGCGGTGAAGAAGTCCGGCGGCGCGTTGAAGCGCTTCTGGTGCTCGGCGACCAGCCAGTCATTCGCGGCATTCTTGGGGATCGCGTAGTAGTAGTAGGTCGCCCCCTCCATGCCCTCCAGGCTCGCCACCGTCTTGTAGCTTTTCAGCACCGGCAGGATGCTGCCGCCGGTCGCCAGGTGGATGCCCAGCCGCTGCGGGTCGAGTGCCGCGAGCTTGGCCATGGGGTCGGCGCCGGCCCACAGGACGAACAGGATCTTCTCGCCGCTCTCCTTGCCCAGCGCATCGAAAATCCGTTGCGCCGGCGCGGTGAAATCGGTGCTGGTCGGCGGCGCGTATTCCTCGTGCACCAGCTTGGCGCCGGTCTTGGCCAGCGCCGCCTTGAAGGCCGCGACGCCGTCGCGCCCGAAGGCGTAATCCTGCGCCAGCGTGGCGATCACCACGCCCGGCTTGCCGATCGACAGCGCGTTGGACACCGCGTCCTGCGACGAGTTGCGGTCGACGCGGAAGATGTAGCGATTCCACTTGTCGCCGGTGATGCTGTCGGCGACCGCGCCGTCGACGATCAGCACCTTCTTGTTCTCCTGCGCGATCGGCAGCATCGCCAGCGCCACGGCACTGCTGGTGCCGCCGATGGCGAGCTCGGCGCCGTCGTCGCCATAGGCCTCGCCCAGCAGGTTGCGCCCGACATCCGGCTTGGTCTGGCTGTCCTTCTCGATCAGTTCGATCTTGCGCCCGGCGACGGTGTCGGTGCCGTGCGTCGCGTATTCGATGCCGAGATGCAGCCCGGCGATCAGCTGCTTGGCATACGCCTCCAGCGGCCCGGTCTTGTCCTCGATCAGCGCGATCTTCAGCGGCTTCTGGGCCATCGCCGGGGCAACGAAGCCCAGCAGCAGAGTGGCGGCGAGAAGGTGCAGGCGCATGCGGGCGTCTCCTGGATATTCTTGCCGCCTCTATAGCCCGTTCCGTGCGACAGCGGAATTGCCGAGTTGGCGGCAAGCCCGACACCCGCGTAGCCTGACCGCGCAGGCAGATGGAGCAGATGATGGCAGACGAAGTATTGATCTGGGGCGCCGGCGCCATCGGCGGCACCATGGGCGCCTTCCTCGCGCGCGCGGGCCACGCCGTCACCTTCGTCGACGTGGTCGCCGACCACGTCGCGGCGATCAACGCGGACGGCCTGCACATCACCGGCCCGGTCGACGATTTCACCACCCGTGCCGCCGCCGTCACCCCGGACCGGCTGACCGGCACCCACCGGCTGATCCTGCTGGCGGTGAAGGCGCACCACACCGAGGCGGCGGCGCGAATGCTGGCGCCGCACCTGGCCGCCGACGGCGCCGTGGTGTCCTGCCAGAACGGCCTCAACGAACTGGTGATCGCCGATGTCGTCGGGCGCGGCCGGACCATCGGCGCCTTCGTCAATTTCGGCGCCGACTGGCAGGCGCCCGGCGAGATCGAATTCGGCAACCGCGGCGCCGTGGTGGTCGGCGAACTGGACGGCGCCACCACCCCGCGCCTGCGCGCGCTGCATAGGCTGCTGCAGGATTTCGAACCGGACGCCGTCATCAGCCCGAACATCTGGGGCTATCTCTGGGGCAAAACCGGCTACGGCGCGATCCTCAAGGCCAGCGCGCTGACCAACGAGACGATCGCCGATTTCGTGGCCGACCCGAAGCTGCGCGGCATGATCGTGCGGCTGGTGCGCGAGATGATGGCGGTGGCGCAGGCGGAGCGCGTGACGCCGCTGGGCTTCAACGGGTTCGACCCCGCGGCCTTCATCGCCGGCGACGACGCGGCGATCGATCGCTCGATCGAGGCCATGGCCGCATTCAACCGCCGCAGCGCCAAGGCCCGCAGCGGCATCTGGCGCGACCTCGCCGTGCGCCGCCGCCCCACCGACGCCGGCGCGCAACTGGCCCCGGTGCTGGCCCGCGCCCGCGCCCACGGCATCGCGACGCCGGTGGCGGATGCGGTGGTTGCCACCATCGCCGCCGTCGAGCGCGGCGAGAAGATCATCGGCGAAGGGTTGATCGAAGGCTTGCTGGTCCAGGCTTGAACAAACCCGCCGCGCCATGCGATCCAGCGGCTGCACATTGTCGCGGAGGAAGCCATGCCAGCCGGCACGCCGCCACCCATCGTCGTCAAGCGATACGCACAGAACCGCTTATACGACGCGGCGAATGGGCGCTATGTCTCGGTCGACCAGCTCCGCGGCTGGATGGCGGAAGGTGTCGCCTTCATCGTGCTCGATGCCGCCACCGGATCGGACGTCACTCGAACGATGCTGGACTAAGGTTCCGGGAACATCCCGCTAACGTTCGCTGCGCGGATCGAATGCGTGCTGCAGCCCGTCGCCGAGGAAGTTCACCGCGATCACGGTGATGAAGATCAGCAGCCCGGGATAGACCGCCAGCGCCGGGGCGGTGGTCACCAGTTCCTGCGCGTTGTTCAGCATGTTGCCCCAGCTCGGCGTCGGCGGCACGATGCCGAAGCCCAGGAAGCTCAGCACCGATTCCAGCAGGATGACCCGGCCGACGGTCAGTGTGAACGCGACGATGATCGGCGTCGCCACGTTCGGCAGGATATGGGAGGGCATCACGTAGGCGGCACCGGCGCCGCTGGCGCGGGCGGCGCGGACGAAGTCGCGCTCCTTGATCGACAGCGTCGCGGCGCGCACCAGGCGGGCGATGGCGGTCCAGTCGACCAGCGAGATGATGACCACGATGCGCCAGAACCCGGCGGCGCCGGAATGCGCGAACTCCGCTGGAGAAGCCGAGCTTGGTCAGGTCCACCGCGCCGAGCACGATCAGCAGCGGCAGCAGCGGCAGCGCGATCATGCCGTCGGTGAAGCGCATCAGCACCGCGTCGAGCCGGCCGCCGAAATAGCCGGCGACGATGCCCACGCACATCCCGATGACGCCGCCGACAACGGTCGCCAGCAGCCCCACCAGCAGCGAGATCTGGCCGCCCACCATCAGGCGCATCAACTCGTCGCGGCCGGCGTCGTCGGTGCCGAGCCAATGCTCGCCAGGACGGCGGTTCGAAGCGGGACAGCAGGTCGGTGACATCGGGATCGATGCCGAGGAAGCGCTGCATCGGGATCGCCGCCAGGGTGAACAGCACCAGCAGCACCAGTATCAGCAGGCTGACCATGCCGCGCGCGGTGGCCGCGGAAACGCCGCCAGCGCAGCCGCCACGGCCCAACCGCCGCCTCGGTCTTGCGCTTCGCCGGCAGGGCGGGCGCAGTGAGCTTGGTGGCGCTCATTTGAGGGCGATCCGCGGGTCGAGCCAGCCATAGGCAAGGTCGGCGGCAAGATTGCTCAGCAACGTCACCAGGGTGGCGAACAGCAGCCCGGTCAGCGCCAGGTTGAAGTCGTTGCCGAGGATGGCGTCGTAGATCATCTTGCCCATGCCGGGCTGGGCGAACATCGTCTCGGTCAGCAGCGCGCCGTTGAACAGCACGCCGAAGCTCAGCGCCATGATGGTGACCACCGGGATCAGCGCGTTGCGGAAGGCATGGATCATCACCACCCGCGCCTCAGCCGCACCCTTGGCGCGCGCGGTGCGGACATGGTCCATCCGCAGCACCTCGATCATGCTGGCGCGCACGTAGCGGATGAACCCGCCGGTGGTGGCCAGCGCCAGCGTGGTCACCGGCATCACCAGGTGGCGTGCGTAGTCGGCGAAGCTGCCGTCGCCGATGTTGTAGATGCCGCTGGCCGGGAACCAGTGCAGGTTCACCGCGAACACCAGGATCATCATCAGCGCCAGCCAGAACACCGGCACCGAGATGCCGGCGAACGCCAACAGGCTGATCGCCCCGTCGACGATGCCGCCGGGCCGCAGGGCGGCGATGATGCCGAGCAGGAACGACAGCACGACGCTGACGGTGAAGCTCAGGATCATCAGCTTGCAGGTCTGCCACAGGGCCGGCAGCAGCACCTCCAGCACCGGCACCGAATGGGTGCGGGAATAACCGAAATCCCCGGTCAGGGCGGCGATCAGCCAGCGCCAGTAGCGTAGCATCAGCGGCTGGTCGAGCCCGTAGATCTGCCGCAGATGCGCAACCACCTCGGGCGTGGCACCGGGGTTGCTCGCCAGCATGGTGTCGATCGGGTCGCCCGGCATCAGCCCGATCAGGCTGTAGATCACGAACGACATCACCAGCAGCACCAGCAGCGTCTGGCCGATGCGGCGAAGGATGAACCTGGTCATGCGCCTGCCGCCATGGTCCGCCTCAATCCTTGAAGTGGCATGCGGAGAACTGCTCCGGCCGGCCCGGCGCCGGTTCCAGTTCCGGCACCACTTCGCGGCAGACATCCTGCGCCTTGGGGCAGCGCGGATGGAAGACGCAGCCGGGCGGCGGCGCCAGCGGGCTCGGCATCTCGCCGCGGATGGTGCGGCCGCGCGGGCGCTTGCGGCCGATCCGCGGCACCGCTTCCAGCAGCGCCTGGGTGTAGGGGTGGGACGGCGTCTCGAACAGGTTTTCCCGCGCGGCGCACCTCGACGAGCCGGCCGAGATACAGCACCGCCACGCGGTCGACCAGATGGTTCACCACCGCAAGGTCGTGGCTGATGAACAGGTACGACAGCCCGAACTGCTCCTGCAGCTCCTTCATCAGGTTCAGCACCTGGCTCTGGATCGACACGTCGAGCGCCGACAGCGGCTCGTCGGCGACGATCAGCGCCGGGTTCGGCGCGAGCGCGCGGGCGATGGCGATGCGCTGGCGCTGGCCGCCGGAGAACTCGTGCGGGTAGCGGTTCAGCGCATCGAGCGGCAGGCCGACCTGCTCCACCAGTTCCGCCGCCCGGGCGCGCCGATCGGCGGGCGAGCCGATGCGCTGGATGCGCAACGGCTCGGCGATGATGGCCGACACCGGCATGCGCGGGTCGAGCGCGCCGAACGGGTCCTGGAACACGATCTGGATGTCGCGCCGGGCCGCCTTCCAGACGTCGCGGTCCATCGGCTTGCCGCGAAACCGCATGCGTGCCGGAGGTCGGCGCCTGCAGCCCGGCGACGACGTTGCCGAGCGTGCTCTTGCCGCTGCCGCTCTCGCCCACCAGGGCCAGCGTCTCGCCCTCGGCGATGGCGAAGCTGACCTGCTCGGCGGCGGCAAGGATTCGCGCCGGCCCGCCGAGCCAGCCGCCGCCGCCCAGGTTGAAATGCACGCTGATCCGGTCGAGCGCGACCAGTTCGCTCATCGGCCGCCGGCCGCGGTGGTGCGCGCCTTCCAGCAGGCGGCGAAATGGCCCGGGGCGATCTCCTCTTCCGGCGGCTCCTCCGCCTGGCAATGGGCATCGGCCAGCGGGCAGCGGTCGGCGAAGCGGCAACCCGCCAGCAGGTCCAGGTCCGGCACGCCGCCCGGGATCACCGGCAGCCGTTCCACCCGGCGGTCGGGATCGGGCAGGGTGGCGATCAGGCCGCGCGTGTAGGGATGGCGGGGGTCGGCGAACAGCGCGTCGGCGGGTGCGCGCTCGACGATGCGGCCGGCATACATGACGATGATCTCGTGGGCGATCTCCGACACCACCGCGAGGTTGTGGCTGATGAACTGGATCGCCATGCCGATGCGGTCCTGCAGGTCCTGCATCAGGTCCAGGATCTGCGCCTGGATGGTGACGTCCAGCGCCGTGGTCGGCTCGTCGGCGATCAGCAGCGCCGGCTCGCAGGCCAGCGCCATGGCGATCATGGCGCGCTGGCGCATGCCGCCGGACAGCTGGTGCGGATAGGCGCGGGCGCGCTGCGCCGGCGAGTTGATGCCGACCGCCTCGAGCATGCCGACGGCGTTGACCTCCGCCTCCGCCCAGGCGATGCCCTTGTGCAGCACCTGCACCTCGGCGATCTGCCGCCCGACCGTCATCACCGGGTTCAGCGCCGTCATCGGCTCCTGGAACACCATGGCGACACGCTCGCCGCGCAGTTCCGCCAGGCGCCGGCGTCCTGGCCGACGATCTCGCTGGCCCTGGAACCGGATCGAGCCGGAGACCACGCCGGGCTTCGGCACCAGCCCCATCAGCGCCAGCGCGGTCATCGACTTGCCGCAGCCGCTCTCGCCCACCACGCCGAGGGTGCGGCCGGGAGCCAGGCTATAGCTGATGCCGGCGACCACGCGCCTGAGCTCGCCGCGCCGGGGAAGCCGACCTGAAGCCCATTCACTTCCAGGAGCAGGCCGTTCGAACCGGTGCGAACCTCAGGCGGCTGCGGCGTGGCGACGACCGGGGCGCCGCTCATTCGCCGCGCCAGGTCTCGGCCCAGAGGGAGCTGTAGTCGGCGGTGCCGGTGGGCGTCACGCCCTTCAGCCATTTCGGCAGGACGTAGGGCTCGGAGCGGAAGAACAGCGGCAGCACCGGCAGCTGGTCGGCGTAGATCTTCTGCATGCTCGCCCAGGCCAGCTTGCGCTTGCCGACATCCAGTTCGCTGCTCGGCGGCGGTGATGTCGGCATCCATCTTCTGGTTGCGAAAGTCCATGTAGTTGCTGCCGCCCCAGCCGTTCGCAGCCGTCGGGATCTGGTCGCTCGCCAGCGTCTGGCGCGGCGGATAGCTGACCCCGAAGGTCCAGGCATACATCGCCATGCCGCCGAAGCTGCGCTGCTTCAGGGTCTCGCCGAAGAAGGTGCGCGCCGGCTCGTTCTTGATCCGGACCTCGACGCAGGCGGCCTTCCACTGGCTCTGCATCACCTGCTGCTGCAACTCGCGCAGGCGATTGCCGGCGGTGGTCACGAATGCCATCGAAAGCCGGTCGCCGGCGGCGTTCTGCAGATCCCGTCATCACCCGGCGTCCAGCCGGCTTCGGCCAGCAGGGCGCGGGCGCGCGGCAGGTCGAAGCTGTAATGCGCGGCGCCCTCGGCATACATCGGATCGAGCGGATTGACGAAACTGTCCGCCACCGGCTGCATCCCCTCGAACAGCTTGGCGACCATGATCTTGCGGTCGAGCGCGTAGCAGCAGCGCCCGGCGCACCCGGATATCGGCGAGGATCGGGTTGTCGAGGTTGAGGTCGACATGCTCGTAGGTCAGCGCCGGGTGGAACAGGTAGGTAAACCGATCCGGCTGCTGCTTGCGCAGCGCCAGCACCTGGTCGATCGTGAGCGAGGGCGCGTCGCCGGGCGCCATGTCCACGTCCCCGGACAGCAGGTTCGCCTGCAGTGCGGCGGTGTTGCCGATCATCTTCACCACGATGCGGTGCAGGCTCGGCTTGGTCCCGGTCCAGTTCGCGCTCGGCTGCAGCACGATGCTCTGACCGGAATCGTAATCGGTGATCCGGAACGGCCCGTTGTACAGCCCGGCGGTGGTCGGCGCGCGGTTATAGGTGGTCTGGTGCATGTAGTCGCCGTTGCCGCCGAGTGCCGCATAGACCGGCGCCTCGATATGCTCCGGCAACATCTGCGGCAGCCGGTCGTACAGCGCATCGACGTCGGTCAGGTGCATCACCGCGGTCAGCTTGTCCACCACCTCGACCTCGCGGACCCGGTTCCACACCCGGGTGTTGGCGAAGCCCGAGGTCGGGTCGCGGCCGACCTTGGCGGTGAAGGCGAGGTCGGCGGTGGTGATCGGCACCCCGTCCGCCCATTTCAGCCCGGGCCGCAGCTTCACCGTTACCGCCATGCCCTGCTTGCCGTTGGCCCCGGGCTCCAGGCGCACCATGCCGTTATCCATGCTCGGCAGTTCGGTGCAGAGCATGCAGACGTTGTGCCAGTCTTTGTCGAACACCGAGATCGGCCGCAGGGCGAAGTCAAGGATGTAGGTCTTGACGACCTCGGGGTCGATATTGGGGTGCAGGCTGGACGGAAACTGCGACACGCCGATGACCAGATCATCCTTCGCCGACGCCGGCGCATGCCCGAGCATCAGCCCGAGCAAAGCGGCGCCGGCGAGCCGGCAATACGATCGCGCCACGCGTTTCCCCCTTTTGCTTCGGTGCCCGCTCAGCCGGGCCGCCAGTTCTCCGCCCATAGCGGGCTCATGTCGCCATGGCCGGTCGGCGTCGTAGCCCTTCAGCCATTTCGGCACCACGTGCGGCTCGGCCCGGAAGAACAGCGGCAGCACGCGGGACCTGCTCGGCGTAGATCTTCTGCATCTCCGCCCAGATCACCTTCTGCTTGCCGGGATCGAGTTCGGTCTCCGCCTTGGCGATGTCGGCGTTCATGGTCGGATCGTCGAACGCGATGTAGTTGGAACCGGTCCAGTTGTTGGCCGCCGTCGGGATCATGTCGCCGCCCAGCGTGGCGCGCGGCGAGGCGCCGACATTGCTCGACCAGCCATACATCACCATGCCCGAATACTGGCGCTTCTTGGTGGTCTCGCCGAACAGCGTGCGCGGCGGCTCGTTGCTTGATGGTGACCTCGACGCAGGCGGTCTTCCACTGGCTCTGCAGCACCTGCTCGGTCAATTCGCGCAGCTTGTTGCCGGCGGTGGTCATCAGCTCCAGCGACAGCTTGTCGCCCTTGTCGTTGCGGCAGATGCCGTCGGAGCCGGGCTTCCAGCCGGCCTCGGCCAGCAGCGCCTTCGCCTTCGCCGGGTCGAACGGGATAATGCTCGGCGTCCTTGGAGTAGGTCGGCTCCAGCGGATTCACCCAGGTATCGGCCACCGGCTGCATGCCTTCGAACAGCCGGTCCACCAGGGTCTTGCGGTCCATCGCGTACAGCAGCGCCTGGCGCACCTTGATGTCCTGCAGGATCGGGTTCTCGATCTTGAGGTCGATATGCTCGTAGGTCAGGCTCGGCTTGAAGATGTAGCTGAACTGGTCCGGGTGCTGCTTGCGCAGGGCGATCACCTGGTCGATCGTCAGGCCCACCCCTTCGCCGGCCACCATGTCGACATCGCCCGACAGCAGGTTGGCCTGCAGTGCCGCGGTGTTCTCGATCAGCTTGATGACGATGCGCTTGAAGCCGGGCTTGGTGCCCGCCCAGTACGGGTTCTGCTCCAGCACGATCTGCACCCCGGACTGGTAGCCGGTGATCATGAACGGCCCGTCCCACAGCCCTGCGGTGGTCGGCGCGCGATTGAACGCGGTCGACTGCAGATAGTCGCCCGGCCCGGTGCCCTTGGCGTAGATCGGGCCCTCGACATGCTCGGGCAGCAGCGTGTCCCATTGGTTGTAGTCGATCAGCGCCTTGTCCAGGTGCAGCACGACGGTGTGGTCATCCACCACGTCGATGGATTTCGCGCGGCCCCAGGGATGCGGATTGGTGAAGCCCGATGCCGGGTCGCGGCCGACCTTCCAAGTGAACTCCAGGTCCTTCGCCGTGACCGGCACGCCATCCGCCCACTTCATGTCGGGCTTCATCTTGATGGTGACCGCAATGCCCTTGCTGCCGCCCGGACCATCCTCGTATTTCGCCAGGCCGTTCTGCAGGGTGGGCAGCTCGGTGCACATCATGCAGCTGTTCTGCCATTTCGGGTCGAACGCGGTGAGCTGGCGGATCGCGAAGCCCAGCACGTAGCTCTTGATCACCAGCGCATCGAGCGCCGGGTGCAGCGATGAGGGGAACTGCGCCACCCCGATCACCAGATCGTCCTTCGCCTGGGCCGGGGCATGAAGCAGCGTCACCATGCCAACCGCCGCCAGAACCGCCCGAAACCTCATGACCGCAACCCCTGTATTTGCGCCTGGAACCGTGTCTTGCACGGAATCGTCCGGGCCGATCAAAGGATCAACCCGCGTTCCGTGTCAACGCGACGTTATCAAGGCAAAGCACGGCCGTTACTCGCCCCCGCCTTGCCCCCGAATCGAATAGGGCGGAATGTTGCCATAAGACGACTTTGGGGGGCGGAGATGTCCGGTAACGCGCTACGTCGGCGCCAGTTGCTGGCGACCACGGCGATTGCATTGCTCAGCGCATGTTCGGTGCAGGCACGCAGCTTCTCGGGCGCCCGACCATGGAGCCCGGGGATCGCCGACCCGCCGGAAATCGTCACCCCGGGCCCCTGGCGCTTCTTCACGCCCGAGGAGGCCGCCGCCGTCGACGCGATGGTCGACCGCCTGATCCCGCACGACGAGCTGGGGCCGGGCGCGCGCGAGGCCGGCTGCACCCTGTTCATCGATCGCCAGTTCGGCCGGGCCGTTCGGATCGTCCGAACGCCTCTACATGCGGCCGCCCTTCGCCCAGGGAACCCCCGAGCAGGGGCTGCAATCCTCGATCACCCCGGCCCGCCGCTACCGCATCTCGCTGGCGGCGGTCGAGGATTTCTGCCGCAAGGCCAATGCCGGCAAGTCGGTCGCCCAACTCGGCCCGGAGCAGATGGACAAGCTGCTCGGCGGCCTGGAGCGCGGCGAGGTGAAGCTCGACGGCGCCGACGCCCGCGGCTTCTTCGAACTGCTGCTGCAGAACACCATGGAAGGCTTCTTCGCCGACCCGGTCTATGGCGGCAACAAGGACATGGTGGGCTGGAAGCTGGTCGGCTTCCCCGGCGCCCGCTACGACTTCCGCGACCATGTCGGCAAGCACAACCAGACCTATCCGCTGCCCCCGGTCGGTCATCGGCGGCCGGCCGGAATGGACGTCGAAGGGATGAGCGCATGGCACGCAAGCTGCCGGCCACGGACGTGGTCATCGTCGGCATGGGCTGGACCGGCTCGATCCTCGCGGAACAGATGACCGCGGCCGGGCTCGACGTCATCGCCATCGAGCGCGGGCCGTGGCGCGACACCGCGACCGACTTCCCCACCACCTACGCGCCCGACGAGCTGCGCTATGCGGTGCGCCAGGACCTGTTCCTGCGCGCCGGCCCAGGAAACGCTGACGTTCCGCAACAACCTCAACCAGACCGCGCTGCCGATCCGCGCCTTCGGCAGCTTCCTGCCCGGCAATGGCGTCGGCGGCGCCGGGCGTGCACTGGAACGGCCAGACCTGGCGCTTCCTGGAGAAGGACTTCGTCGGTTCGCAGCCACCTGACGCAGCGCTACGGCGCCAAGATGCTGCCCGACGACATGACCATCCAGGACTGGGGCGTCACCTACGCCGACCTGGAACCGCAGCTACGACGCGTTCGAGTACCTGGCCGGAATCTCCGGCAAGGCCGGCAACATCAGCGGTGAAAATCCAGCCCGGCGGCAACCCGTTCGAGGGTCCGCGCTCGCGCGAATTCCCGCTGCCGCCGCTGCAGATGACCTACGCGCCGACCCTGTTCGCGGAGGCCGCGACAGAAGCTCGGCTACCACCCCTTCCCCTGCCCCGCCGCCAACGCCTCGCAGGCCTACACCAACCCGCTCGGCGTCAGCATGGGGCCCTGCACCTATTGCGGCTTCTGCGAGCGGTTCGGCTGCGGCAACTACTCGAAGGCCAGCCCGCAGACGACGGTGCTGCCGGCGCTGATGCGGCGGGCGAACTTCATGCTGCGCACCGAGATCCGAGGTGCTGCGGGTCACCACCGACAGCACCGGCAAGAAGGCCACCGGCGTCACCTATGTCGACGCGCAGGGCGAGGAGTGGGAGCAGCCGGCCGACATCGTGCTGCTCTGCGCCTACCAGTTCTGCACAACGTGCGCCTGCTGCTGCTGTCGGGCATCGGCAAGCCGTACGATCCCGAGACCGGCGAAGGCGTGGTGGGCCGCAACTACGCCTACCAGACTGGCGCCGGGGCGTCAGCTGTTCTTCGACAGACGACCAAGTTCAATCCGTTCATCGGCACCGGCGCGCTGCAGCAGGTGATCGACGATTTCAACGGCGACAACTTCGACCACGGCCGCATGGCTTCGTCGGCGGCGGCAGCATCTCCTGCGCCAACACCAACGGCCGCCCGATCCTCAACCGCCCGACGCGCCCGGGATCGCCGCGCTGGGGCAGCGCGTGGAAGAAGGCAACGGTCGCGGAGGCTACCAGACGTGCGACCGGCATCGGCAGCCAGGGCAGTTCAGCTACAGCTACCGCGACTGCTATCTCGACCTCGACCCGACCTACACCGACCGGTTCGGCCGCAAGCTGCTGCGCATGACGTTCGACTGGCACGACAACGAACGCAGGATGGCGACATTCGCCGCCGACCGCTGCGCCGAGATCGGCCGACGCGATGAAGCCGAAGCCGATCGTCCCAGGGCGACTCAGCGACCATTACTCCATCGTTCCCTACCAGAGCACGCACACCACCGGCGGCGCGGTGATGGGCACCGACCCGAAGACCAGCGTGGTGAACCGCTACCTGCAAAGCTGGGACGTGCCGAACCTGTTCGTCTTCGGCGCCTCGGCGTTCCCGCAGAACCCCGGCTACAACCCCACCGGGCACGGTCGGCGCCCTCGCCTACTGGGCGGCGCAGGCGATCCGCGAGCACTACCTGAAAGCGCCCGGGCCGCTGGTGCCGGTATCATGATGCGCTTTCGCACCTTGCCTGGGCGGCAATCCTCGCGAGCGCCATCGCCGTCACGCCCAGCATCGCGCAAGCCGCCAGCCAGTCCTTCGAAGTGATCGACCGCGGCCGCCTGCTCGCCACCATCGGCGATTGCGTCGCCTGCCACACCGTCCCCGGCGGCGTGCCGTTCGCCGGCGGCTTGCGCGATCGAGACGCCGTTCGGCAACGTGGTCACGCCGAACCTCACGCCCGACCGCGCCACCGGCATCGGCGCCTGGACCGACGCCGAGTTCCTGCGCGCCCTGCAGCACGGCATCGGGCGCGACGGCGAGCATCTGTATCCCGCCTTCCCGTATCCCTACTACGCGCGGGTCAACACCGACGACCTGCTGGCGATCCGCGCCTTCCTCGACGACGCTCAATCCGGTGGCACAACCCGGTGAGTCCGCAACCAGCTGAACTTCCCGTTCGACATCCGCGCTGACCATGACAGGCTGGAACACGCTGTTCTTCGATCCGACGCCGATCGCGGCGGTCGCCGGCAAGTCCGCCGAGTGGAACTGCGGCGCCTATCTCGTCGAGGGGCTCGGCCATTGCGGCGCCTGCCACACGCCGAAGAACATGCTCGGCGCCGACCGCAACAGCGTGCGGCTGCAGGGCGGGGTGATCCAGGACTGGTTCGCCCCCGCGCTGACCGACGATCTGCGCACCGGCCTCGGCAACTGGTCGGTGGACGAGATGGTGGAGTACCTGCGCAGCGGCCGCAACGCCCAGTCCGCGGCATCCGGCCCGATGGCCGAGGTGGTGGTCAACTCGACATCGAAGCTGCCCGACGCCGAACTGCGGGCGATGGCGGTGTACCTCAAGGACCAGCCGGCGCCGCAGCGCACGCCGCCCGCCCCGATGGCCGCGGCGGCGCCGCGATGCAGGCCGGCGCCGCGATGTTACGTCGACAACTGCTCCGCCTGCCACGCCGCCAACGGCGACGGCGTCCCCCGGCTGTTCCCGGCCTTGCGCGGCAGCGCCGTGGTGCAATCCGACGAGCCCACGACCCTGCTGCGCGTCATCCTCACCGGCGCGCGCGCGGCCGCGACCGATGTCGCCCCCACCGGCCCCGCGATGCCGGCATTCGGCTGGAAGTTCACCGACGAGCAGGTGGCCTCGCTCGCGACCTATGTCCGCAACGCCTGGGGCAATGCCGCGGGCACGGTCAGCGCCGCGGACGTCCGCTCCGCGCGAAGCCGGCTGGGCCAGCGCGCCGGGAACTGAGGCGCCGTCACATCGCGGGGACGTTCTCCGGCCGCGCCGGGATCTCGCCGCGTTCAACCCGCTTGACCGTCTCGGTCAGCGCCGCATGCGCGGGTGCCGGACGCCCGATCTCGGCTCCCTTGGCGGCAATGAAGCCGTTCATGAAATCGATCTCTGTGCGCCGTCCCTTCAGCATGTCCTGCCCCATCGACGGCCGCTGCGCATCGCTGCGGGCGCCGGAGTTGCTGGCGGCGACCATCATCGCCTCGATCTCGTCCAGCGCCTTCGCATCGCCCTCCCCGGCCCGCGCCAGCCGCTCCGGATCCATCTTGCCGATGGTCTCCAACTGGTAGCCCAGCGCCTGGCCGATCCGCACCGCTTCTGAGCCGAGCCGGATGCTGAACCGCCGCAGCGCATCGGTGCGGTCGACGGCGTTGCCGGCGAGCCCGGTGGCCGCCGACAACCCGTTGCGCATGCCGTTCACGCACAGCTTCGACCAGCGCTCCCCCCACAGGTTCGTGGTCACCTTCACGCTGTCGATACCGGCGATCATCTCGGCCAGCTGCTCGGCCCGTCCGGTGACCCGCCCATGCACCTCGCCGATGCGAAACACCGTGTGCGCGGCGCCACCCTTCGGCACCGTGCGGTGGATGTGGCCGGCCTCCGTCAGATCCACGGAGATGGTCGCGGCGATCGCGCCAACCACTCGCCCCCAGCCGACGATTGCGGCGATGCGCTCCTCGTTGATGCAGTTCTGCAGCGACACCACGAAGCCGCCGGGCGACAGGTACTGCCGGATCATCGTCGTCGCCCATTCGGTGTCGTACGACTTCACCGAAACGATGGCGATGTCCACCGGCCGCTGCTTCGACAGCGACTGCAACTCCGTCAGGTGCATCGTCGGCACCCGCACGCTGACGTTCTCCTCCGCCGTCAGCCCATACAGCTTCAGCCCATCCGCGCGGATCGCCTCGATATGCTCCGGCCACGGATCGATCAGGGTGACATCGTGGCCGAGGCGCGACAGATGCCCGCCGACATACCCGCCGACAGCGCCGGCGCCGACCACCGCGATGCGTGGACCCATGGTTTTTCCTCCGCTTTGCCCTGATGATGCACAGTGTACGAAGGAACCCGAAGGGAGGCCATGGGCCGATGAATTTCTCCGAGCGGCGCCGGCGCGTGCGCACCATCCTGGCCGGCGCCCACTGCGTGCATCCCGGCTCCGTGTTCGACCCCATCTCCGCCCGCATGGCCGAGGATCTCGGCTTCGAGATGGGCATGTTCGCCGGCTCCATCGCCTCCCTCACCGTGCTCGGCGCCCCCGACATCGTGCTGCTGACCCTCAGTGAGTTCGCCGACCAGATCAGGCGCATCACCCGCGCCGGCACCCTGCCGCTGATGGTCGACGCCGACCACGGCTACGGCAACGCCCTCAACGTCATGCGCACCGTGCAGGAGCTCGAGACCGGCGGCGTCGCGGCCCTGACGATCGAGGACACCCTGCTGCCCCGCGCCTACGGCGACGGCCAGACGGCGCTGATCCCGCTGAACGAGGGCCTCGGCAAGCTGCGCGCCGCCCTCGCCGCGCGCACCGACCCCGCCCTGGTGATCGCCGCCCGCACCAGCGCCGTCGCCGTCACCGGCCTCGATGACGCGGTGCAACGGGTGCGCGCCTACGCCGCCGCCGGCCCTGACGCCGTGTTCCTCACCGGCGTCACCACGCTCGACCAGCTGCGCGCCATCCGCGCCGCCACCACCCTGCCGCTGATGCTGGGCGGCGGCTTCGAGGCGCTCGGCGGCCGCGAGGCGGTGGCCGCGCACGGCGTCCGCATCGCCTTGCAGGGCCACCAGCCGTTCATGGCCGGCGTGCGCGCGGTCCACGAGACGCTGAAGGCCCTGCGCGACGGCATCCCCACCAAGGACCTCGCCAACCAGCCCTCGGCCGAACTGATGCGGCGGGTCAGCCGCGAGGCCGACACCACGCAGGCAGCGAAGGACTTCCTCGGCGGCTAGGCCGGGCTGCTCGCACGCCACCCGAAGCAGGCCCGCAACAGCAACAGCAGGCGCGGCATCCCGCCTCTTGCGCGCGTCGCGGCACTGGCCGGCCTCGCCCCGGCCTTCCCCGCGGCGGCAGCGACCTTCGCCGCCGCGGGTTCGGCCGGCACCATCAGCGCGTTGATCGCGTCGCGCACCCGATTGCGGGCGCGATGCAGCAGCACGCGCTGGTTCTCCGGGCTGATCGACAGCATCGCGCAGGTCTCCTCGGCGCTCTGCTGCTCGATGTCGCGCAGGATGATCACCGCCTTCTGCCCCGCCGGCAGCTTCTCGATCGCCTCGCGCGCATACGCCCACAGCTGCCGCCCGCGCACCACCCGCTCGGGATCCAGCTCCTCCCACAGCATCGGCGCGTCGATCCAGTGCCCGTCGGCCGCGAACTTGCTTGCATCGACCCCGCGCTCCTCCGCATGCCCATCCAGCACCGCCGGCAGCGCCACCAGCCGCCCCTCCCGCGTGGCGCGGCTGCGCGCCCGGTTCAGCACGATCGTGAAGATCCACCCCGCCAGGCTGGACCGCCCCTCGAACCGCGAGACATGCGAGAACACCGCCAGCCACGCGTCCTGCACCACCTCCTCCGCCTGCGCGCGGCTGCCGATGATGGCGCCGGCAACCCCCACCAGCGACCCGTGGAAGCGGCGGATCAGGTCGCGATAGGCCTGCTGGTCGCCAGCCCGCAGCAAGGCGAGAAACTCGGGCGTATCGAAGTCGGCGTCGCTCATGGCGCGTGCGGTCCCGTTGCGCCCGCCAGCTTAGCGGATCGGCATGGCCGGCGTAATGCTATGCCGCCCGCCGAGTCGAACATGAACGAACGTCCATCCGCCGCACCCCTGCGGGCGGACGGGAACAGGAGCTGCGATGCTGAAATGCCGCGACATGGCGGAACTGGCCACCGACTACATGGAAGGCGCGCTCCCGCTCCGCCTGCGCCTGGCCGCCCGCTGGCACCTGCATCTCTGCGGCATGTGCCGCAACTACCTGGACCAGCTGGGCAAGAGCGTCCGCCTTGTCCGCGGCCAGTCCATGGGCGGCGCGGCGCCCGAGGTCGAAACCCGGCTCACCCACGGGAAGGCACCCGAATAGCGGCCGGCTGGCGCCCCCGCATCCGCTTGCTAATCTGCCCGCGCAAGCGGGAGCAACGACCATGAAGATCACGGCCATCAAGCTGCGGCGGCTGACCGGCACCATACGGACCGACGGCCCGATGTGGGAAGAACGCCTGGTCCGCCCGATCGACGTCTACGCCGAATACCGCAACCGCTCGGATTTCGAGGGCGGCAAACAGACCGGCGACGACCGCTTCGCCATCACCGCCTGCTTCGTGCAGATCGAGACCGACGAAGGCGTCACCGGCATCGGCGGCCCGCTGCCCGACAGCGTGGCCGCCATCATCGGCACCAAGCTGCGCCCGATGCTGCTGGGCCGCGACCCGGTCGCCAGCGAGATGCTGTGGGACCAGATGCACCGCCTGATGGTGCATGGCCGCCAGGGCGAGGCGATGCTGGCGATCAGCGCCGTCGACTGCGCGCTGTGGGACCTGAAGGGCCGCTGGCTGAACCAGCCGGTGCACCGCCTGATCGGCGGCCCGACCCGCCCATCCCTGCCCGCCTACGCCAGCATGCTCGGTTTCGCCGTGCTCGATTCCGGCCGCGTCCGCGAGCGCGCCCTGCAATACAAGCAGCACGGCTACACCGCCCAGAAATGGTTCTTCCGCCACGGCCCGATGAGCGGCGCCGAAGGCATGCGCAAGAACGTCGAACTGGTCCGCACCCTGCGCGAGACGCTCGGCGAGGACTACGACATCATGCTCGATTGCTGGCAGTCGATGGACGTGCCCTACGTGATCGACCTCGCCTCCCGCATCGCCGAATACCGCCCGCGCTGGCTGGAGGAATGCGTCATGCCCGACCGCATCGACAGCTACCGCCGCATCAAGGACAAGATCGCGATCCCGCTCTCCGGCGCCGAGCACGAATACACCCGCTGGGGCTTCAAGCGCTTCATCGACGCCGGCGCGCTGGACGTGCTGCAGCCCGACATCTACTGGTGCGGCGGCTTCTCCGAAACGCTCAAGATCGCCGCCTACGCCACCGCGCACGATTTGATCGTCATTCCGCACGGCCATTCCACCAACGCCGGAATTCACTTCTCGGTGGCGCAATCGCCGATCCACACGCCCTGGCAGGAATATCTGATCAAGTGGAACGACATCCACCAGCACTTCCTGGCCACGCCGGTGCGCCCGGTGAACGGCGAGATCTTCGCCGGCGACCAGCCCGGCATGGGCATGGAACTGGACGCGGCAAAGATCGAGGCAGAGACTGAAATCTTCGGGTGATGCCCGCCTGACCGACGCCGCTACCGCGCCAGCGAGAACCCGCCCCATGGCGGGTCCCGCCCCTGCGCCTCCCGCCCGGGACCGATAATCGGAGCCACGGCAACCGGCGGCGCCGCCGGCCTGCCCGGTGTCGCCGCAACCGCGTCCGCCACCCAGGGTGCCGCGGCCCATTCCGTCCAGTCCGGCGACAGCTGCAGATCGCCGCAGATGCGCGCCACCAGTTCGCCGATCGGCGCCTCCAGGAAATCGCCGTCCTCGCCGTCGTCACCATCCTCCAGCCGCTCGTCCAGGTCCGCCCGCAACACGTCCGCATCGCGCGCCCCGCAATCACTGGCGATCACCCGTTCGACGATGCGACGGACTTCCCCCCGCCGCCGCTCGGCCCGAACCCGCCCCGCCGCCGCCAACCGCGCCGCCTCCGCCTCGCGCCCAGCCGCATCCTCGACCTCGCGCCGCCGCGAAGCGGACTCCGCATCCGCATCGATCCGAGCCTCCAGCGCCACCGTCTGCCGCACCGCCCGCGCAATCCGCGCAAACACCAGTCCCGCATCGCCGACCCGAATGGCCTCGGGCGGCGCGCATTCCGCCGGCGCCAGCACCACCTGCCGATGCAAAGCGCGCGCAAGATCCATCCCGATCTCCGCCAGTTCGGCCAACATCCGAAGCTGCCGCTCCGCCCGCGCCGAAGCGCGCCGATCAGGCGGTATCTCAGTGCCGGGTTGCGGGAGGGAGTGGACAAAATCCATCGGCAATAGGAACACAAACCTAGCCAAAAGTCAAGCCAAATCCCAGCACTTCACGACGAGGCGGCGTGCTCAGAGCATTTCTTAAATACCTCACAGTGCTCCCGCCCCAACTCCCAAACGTAGGGTGGGTAAGCGAAGCGATACGGAACGACCCAGCCGCCTGATCAACAGCATAGCTGAGGCGGCATAGAGGAAGGCGGTTGCGGAGGCGATAGATGCCTCGAAGTCCTTGGCCAGACGCCGATTTCGTCCCAACCAGGCAAAGCACCGCTCCACCACCCACCGCCGTGGATGGATTTCAAACCCGACCTGCCCTGGAATCTTCCGGACGATCTGGATGGCAATGCAGGTCGCCTCTCTGACGCGTTCGGCGGCGTAGGCGGTGTCAGCAAAGGCGAGTTCTACGAAGGGGAAGCTGCAGCCGCGAAGCCTTGAGCAATGGCACGGCGCCGTCGCGATCTTGCACGGACGCTGGATGGACCTGCAACATCAGGGCCCGGCCATCTGTATCGACCATGGCGTGCCGCTTGCGGCCTTTGATCTTCTTCCCCGCGTCGTAGCCACAGGGGCCGCCAGCCTCGGTTGTTTTCACGCTCTGACTGTCGACGACGGCAGCACTTGGACTGGCTTCACGTCCGACACGCTCACGGTCGAGCATGACCAGGCGATGGTTGATCGACTGCCAAACGCCAGCGTCTCGCCAGGCTGGAACCACCCATAGACGGTCTGCCGGGGTGGAAAGCAGGGCGGCAGCATCCGCCACGGAATGCCGCCCCGCAGGACATAGAACATGGCGTTGACCAACTCGCGCAACGGCCACGCGGGTGGCCGTCCGACAGCCGACATGGGCGGAAGTAGCGGGCCAGCACAGCCCATTCGGCATCGGTCACGTCACTGGCGAAGCGAAGCCCGTCGCGCATATGCTGCGCACGGGTGGTTGCGGTCCACATGGGTCTGTTCATCCAACTTGGTCTCGACAACCTGTTGGAATCACATCCTACCGTGACCACCCAACCCCCATTCCGCTAGCGTTCAGAGACAGCCTCTAACCACAACCACAATCCGTATCGAATATTGCGGAATACACACACAGAACTAACCATTCTTTCCACCTCCGCGCGTTTTCTTCGATCCAGTTTGTCGGATTACTGTATTCGGCTGGCACTTTACTGATATCAATGCTTAAAGATACAGCGACTGATTTCCTCAGGTCGCTCGCGCGATAGATTTCCGCTTCCAGATCATAAAGCATCGTGTATAACACATGTTTAGACCGCCTTATGCTCCGGCGTAGGTCGTCCACGTCTTTATCCGCAAAGAAAACACAATACAGCCGCTTGCCCTTAAATTCAGACGAGAGCAGTTTTCTGAAAACGCATATAGTCGTAAAGCTTTAGGAGGTCTTTCTTTCCTCCTTGACCCCTAATCTCTTGTATGCGGTATACTTCGTAGTTGCGGTCACCTTCTGGGCTTGCGCGGAACAGTATTTGGGAGTAAAAATACGGGTCGCTTTTTTTTCCCTCACAATATCCGAATAAAATTTTCTCTGATATTTGAATTGCGCGCGCATGCGCGCGAAAATCGTGCGTGAGGCGCAATAAAGAAACTGCCACCAATTTACACTCGGAAGATGTTTACATCGTCTACATCGGCCATAATTTCTGGAGAGTGTGTTGCGAAGATCAATTGACACTCTGAATTCAACGACCGGATGTTTGTAACCAGTTCTCGCTGCCAGTCGATGTGAAGTGATAACTCTGGTTCGTCGATCAGCAGTGTGCTTTCCCCAGCGTCCATAGCTGCGAGCAGAATTCTTACAAGATGCTTTTCTCCCGACGACAGTCGTTCGAGGCCAATCTCCCTCTATTCATTAGACTGAACTATTATTCGCGGCCCGTCGAAAGACAACGACTTCCCCGTCACAAAGAGCCGCTTAACCAAGCTGGAGATCGCCTCTATCGGCTTCATTTCAGATTCGATCTTTGCCTCGACAGCATCTATTTGATTCACAATCCGCCGCAGGCGGGGTTCGTTCGAGTATCTAGACGCAAAGTCTACTTTAGAGCCGAGGGCCTGCCTAACCCGCTGGTTTGATTGTCTTTTGAGAAAGCTAGTCATTCTATCAAACGCTCTATCGGCATCAAATGGGCTTGCGTCTGCACTAATAGACATTCTGCCTGTTTCGCTAGCCTCGGGCGATAAGACGTCAACGAAGATATTCTGCAGCGCATCCTGCTGAATTGTTCTCACTCGTCCCAAAATCTCACTGAATTTCGTTCTCCAGAGGCTTTGCAACGATTCCGCGAAAGAGGCGTCAAGGTTGTCTTCGACTACGGTAGTCTCCCCACGCATTCTGTTAAGGTTAGCAAAATACGCACTAACGGAACTTTCTGGAATACCCATATATAATCGACTCGTTGGAAGGAATACATGAGCCCATCTTTTAGTTACGCCCACCTACTCAGGCATAACTGCGTCCATCTTCCACTTAGCAGAATCGTCTTTTGGGTTCCTTGCGGCCGCGGTGTAGAAATCACTGAGCACAGCCGTTTTTTTCCTACCTTTAATCTTGTCTTTATATTCTGCAAGCGGTTTGATAATGCTGATCTTTATGTCGGCTTTGGCTTGAACTGAGTGAATAACAACTGCTGCGGCAGAGAAGCGTGTAGTTTCGATCGTCTCTGCTTCCAAAGACATAGCGCTATCAATTATCTTCAGAATAGACGTTTTCCCCGACCCATTTGGCCCGAAGAATATATTTACATGTCGATCAAGCTCGAAGTCGACTGGCTTTTTTCGCCCATTCAGCCCTTCGATGGTGAACGAAATTACGTGGCTCATGACCGCGAAATGCCCGACAAAGACGGCGAAGCTGAGGAGTGATTGGACATAGACGATCGTTCTTTTTTGTTTACAGTAAGTCAAGAGGCGAGTTGGCAATCCAACCGGCGCTCAGCCACCACCGCGACCAGTTTTCCCGATAAAAACTGCCAATGTGCTACAACTCCGCCCGTTTGGCCGCACTCGCCTTACCAGTGTAAATTCGGCACAACGTCATGACTAGGCTTGTCACAACCATCCGCGTCAGCCGCACAGCCGGACAGCGACAATTCGTCGATCCCCCACCTTCGCGGGGCGTCGCAGGTTGAGCTTGGAAACGGACCACTTCCGACGACAACAGGCCGCTATCTACCACCGAAATCTCCATCCTGCTGCCGGCGGCAGGCAGCGCCGCCCGCAGTTCGCATCCGGCTTGCCTAAATAGAACCAATCCTGTATGGTTCTATTCATGGCAGCCAACACCCGCATTGCAACCGCCGTGCAGATCCTCTGCGTCATCAGCTACCGCGACAACGCGACCACGTCGGAAGGCATCGCCCAAAGCCTGGGAACCAACCCGGTCGTGGTGCGGCGCCTCCTGAAAGACATGGAACGGGCCGGGTTCGTCACGCTCCGCCCAGGCAAGGACGGCGGCGTGCACCTCGTCATCCCGCCCGACAGGATCACGCTCGATCAGATCTTCCATGCCGTCGAGACCGACGACGCGATCTTCGCACTCCGGCCGGGCGGCAATCCGCGTTGCCCGGTCAACCGAGGCATGAAGCGCCTGCTACCCCGGGTGTTCGACCAGGTCGGCGCCGCCGTCTCCGCGACCCTTGGCAAAACCACGATCGCCGACCTGATGGAGAGTATCTGAGATGCGCGACAGTAAGATCGAACCGTTGCCCAAACCGGCGGCGATGTCGCTGGCCGGGCCGGCCTGGCGCTTCAAGCCCGCCTCGCCGAACGGAGTCCTCGCGATCGTCCTGGCCGGCATCTGCCTCGCCAATTTCGACCTGTTCATCGTCAACGTCGCACTGCCGGACATCGCGACCAGCTTCGGCGGGGTCGGGCTCGACGACCTGTCCTGGGTGCTGAACGGCTACGCCATCGCCTACGCCGCCCTCCTCGTCTTCTTCGGCCGCCTGGCCGAACGCTACCGCCGCGACTGGAGCTTCCTGTGCGGCGTCGGCTTGTTCACCCTGGCCTCGGCCGCGTGCGGTGCGGCCGGCAGCCTGACGGGCCTCGTCCTGTTCCGCATCGTCCAAGCCGCGGGAGCGGCGCTGATGACGCCTACCTCGCTCGGCCTGCTGCTGGCGGTCTTTCCAGCGGAGCGCCGCGGCGCCGCCGTGCGCACCTGGGCGGCGATCGGCGGCTTCGCCGCGGCGCTGGGCCCGTTGCTCGGCGGCCTCCTGGTGCCGGTCAGCTGGCGCTTGATTTTCTGGGTCAATCTGCCGATCGGCCTGCTGGCGATCCTGATCGGCTTTCTGAAGCTGCCGCGCATTCCCGGCCACGACGCGCCTCGCCCGCCCTTCTCGGCGGCCCTCCTCGTCACGGTTGGCACCGCGGCGCTCGTGCTGGCCATCGTCAAGGTCAACGACTGGGGATGGGCGTCGCCGGGCGTGGCCGCCAGCGTGTCCGTCGCGGCGCTCTGCATCGGCCTGTTCTGCCTTCACTGCGCGCGCCATCCAAACCCGTTCATCGAACCCGCGCTGTTCCGCATCCGCCCGTTCACCGGCGCCACGCTGATCATGGCGCCCTATTCCATCGCCTTCGGCGGGCTCGTGCTTTCGGTGGTGCTGTGGGAGCAGACGGCATGGCATTGGTCGGCGTTGCAGGCGGGCCTCACGATCACGCCGGGCCCGTTCATGGTGCCGATCACCTCGCTTTTTTTCAGCGGGCGGCTGCTGCGCTGGATCGGGCCGGCGGCCGTGATCTCGCTCGGCATCATCTCCTTCATGGCCAGCTTCGCGATCTTCGCGCTCGGCCTCGGCCCGGTGCCGGACGCCGGGATGGCCGTGCTCGGGATGCTGTTCTCCGGGGTCGGCGTGGGCCTCACCTTCCCGACGCTGATGGGGATCGGCACGTCGGTCCTGCCTGCCTCGTCCCTGTCGACCGGATCGGCGGTCATCAACATGACGCGTCAGGCCGCAATCGCGATCGGCGTCGCCATCCTCGTGGCGATCGTCGGGTCGGCCGCAACGCCGGAAGCGCAGCTCGCCGCATTCAGGATCGCGTGGTGGACGATGACCGGCATCACCGCGCTCGGGTTCCTGCCCCTGGCCATGTTCATCCGTCGTCCCGCCCGCAAACGCCCAACGACCGCCGCCGACCCCGCTACCTGAGGGAATCACCCGTGGACGCACACGCCTCTCCGCTCGACAATCCGCCCTGGGCGGCCCTTGCCGGCGCGCATCGAAGCCTGGCGCAGGGCGGCCCGCTGGCCTTGCGCTACCTGCCCGACGTGGCGCCGTTCGCAGCCGTGGCCGAGCCGACGGAGACCTGCTTCGCGGCACTCGCGCGCCTGGTGCCACCGCACGGCCGGGTTGCCCTGCAGACCTTCGATCGGCTCGTGCCGCCCCCGCCCTTCGCGGTCGAGATGCAGGCACCGCTGTTCCAGATGGTGCTGGAGTCATCGGTTCCGGTCGGCCTGCCCACCGAGCCCGCGCATGTCGTGCTGACCGCCGGCGACGTTCCCGCGATGATCGACCTCACCGGCAGAACGCGGCCCGGTCCGTTCGGTCCGCGCACCATCGAGCTCGGCCACTATATCGGCATTCACGCCGACGGCGCGTTGGCCGCCATGGCGGGCGAGCGCATGCGCTTCGACCATTTTGTCGAAATCAGCGCCGTCTGCACCGATCCTGCCTTTCGTGGCCGCGGGTTCGCCACTCTGCTCATGTTGCGCCTGGCACGGCGCATCCAGGATCAGGGGATGGTCCCGATCCTCCACGTGTTCGAGAGCAACGCCTCCGCCATTGCCCTGTATGAGCGAATGGGGTTCGTCAAGCGCCGCGCCTTCTTCATCACCGTCATGCGCGTTGAAACGGTAGGATAAACTCGCTCACGCCCCTCTGTGTCCGACCGCCCTTCCCGCGCGAATGCCGCTTGATGCGACCGGCAGCGAAGCTACGGCGCTCGCTGCCCTTGGATCGGATGCAGCCACCCACACAGCCGCGGATTGGTGCATGTCTCAAATGCCATGCGACGGCATGGGACGCGCCAGCAACCTTTCTTCGAGCAGTTCCAACACCGCGTGACCGAGCGCGATATGGCACTCTTGCACGCGCGCCGTCTCGGTGTCCGGCACAACCAGGGCGTGATCGCAGAACTGGCCTGCAGGTTCGCCAGAACCGCCCAGCAAACCGACCGTGGCAATGCCCATCTCGCGTGCTGCACGGAGCGCCGCGATGACATTCGCCGAACGGCTGGAAGTGGTGATGCCGAACAGCACGTCTCCCGTGCGACCGATGCCCCGCAGCGGTCTTTCGAAGACACGCTCGAAGCCGTAGTCGTTCCCCGCAGCGAGCATCATCGTCGGATCGAACGTCAGCGAGAGTGCAGGCCAGGAATCCCGTTCCACATGGGGGCGGAGACGGATCATCAACTCGGTTGCGAGATGCATGCTGTCGCCCGCTGAACCACCGTTGCCACAAAACATCAGTTTTCCGCCTGACCGCAGGCTCGCTTCGCAGGCATTCACCGTGGCGATGACCTGGCTAGCAAGTTCGGTAGCAATCCGGCGCTTCAGATCGGCCGAACGGACCATCATCTTTGCAAAGCTCTCAGCCTCGGTCATTTCGCAATCTTTTCAACCCTGCCCAGAGCACCGTCGACCAATCTGATTCATCAGACAGGATAAGGACGCTCGAGGAAAGCAACAGCTAAAGTATTTTTGTGCCGTCCGACGATCCCGGGCACGGCGCGACGATCGTGGCCAGCGCATCGGAAAGCCTGTCGCCCCCGGCATCGGCCGCCGACACGCGCCCAGGACAGCTCGTGCACACGTGCAGCCTCATGCAACCGCCAGCGGAATGACCACGGGATGTCCGTCCGGTCCCGACTGCACCGCGACCTCAACCCCGTAGGCCGGGCGCAGCCACTCGGCGCGCAGCACCTCGGCCGGGCGTCCGTAGGCCAGCAGCCGGCCGTCATGCAGAAGCGCCAGCCGGTCGGCGAAGCGCGCGGCGGCGTTCAGGTCGTGCAGCACCACGATCGTGGTCAGGCCGCGCCGTCGCGTAGCCTGCCGCACCAGGGACAGCACGTGCAGCTGGTGCGCGATATCCAGCGCACTGGTCGGCTCGTCCAGCAGCAGCGCCCGCGGCGCCACCGCCAGCACCTGCGCCATGAACACCATCTGCCGCTGCCCGCCGGACAATGTCGCGATGCGCCGGTCGGCCAGTTCGGCAATGCCGATCTCCGCCAATGCCGCGTCCGCGGCCTGCAGATCGGATTGCCCGGGTTTGAACGCCAGCGAACGCAGCCGGCCCAGCAGCACCACCTCGAATGCCGTCAGCGCGGCGCGGTTGGCGTTGTCCTGCGGCATGAAGCCGATCGCCTCGGCCGGCCCCTCCCAGGCCACGCTGCCGCCATGCGGCTGCTGGCCCGCCAGAGCGCGCAGCAACGTCGATTTGCCGGACCCGTTGGCGCCCAGCACCGCCAGCACCTCGCCGGGTTCGGCGCACAGCGACACGTCGCGCAACGCCGTTCGCGCCCCGTAGCGCACGCTGAGGTTGCTGACCTGCAACCTCATCGCGCCGTGCCTCGCGACAGCACCAGCCAGACGAAGAACGGCACGCCGATCAGCGCGGTGACGATGCCGATCGGAAACACCGTGCCGGGCATGATCAGCTTGCTGGCGACCGAGGCGAGCGACAGCAGCAGCGCGCCGAACAACGCGCTGGAAGGCAGCATGTGCCGCTGGTCCTCGCCGACCAGCATGCGCGCGACATGCGGTGCCACCAGGCCGATGAAGCCGATGGTGCCGACGAACGCCACCGCCGCACCGGTCAGCAGCGAAACCACCACGAAAGCGCGCAGCCGCAGCGAGGCCACGCGCACGCCCAGCGCCCGGGCGCGCTCGTCGCCCAGTTGCAGCGCGGTCAGCCGCCAGGCGTCGGCGAACAGCACCGGCAACACCCCGGCAAGCGCCAGTGCGACGATGCCGACCTTGCCGAGGCTGGCCCGCATCAGGCTGCCGAACAGCCAGAACACGATCTGCTGCAACGCCTCCGGCGAGGCGAGGAACTGCAGCAGCGAAAGCAGCGCCTGGAACAGGAACAGGCAGGCGATGCCGGCCAGCACCAGCAGCTCCGGCGTGGCACCGCGCAGCCGGCTGACCCCGGCGACCAGGCCGCAGGCGAGGCCGGCGAAGCCGAACGCCGCCAGCGGAATCGCCCAGGCTTCCGGCAGCGGCAGCGCGGCGCCCACCACGATGGCCAGCGCCGCGCCGAACCCCGCCCCGGCGGAGATGCCCAGCGTGTAGGAACTGGCCAGCGGATTGGCCAGGATGGTCTGCATCACCGCGCCGGAAATCCCCAGCGCGGCCCCCACCAGCACCGCCATCAGCGCGATCGGCAGGCGCAGGCTGCGCACGATGGCATCGAGCATCGGGTCGCCGCCGACCCCCGCCAGGGACCACAGCACCGCACCCACCGGCAGCATGGCGGGTCCGGTCGCCAGATCCACCGCGAAGCTCGCCGCAAGCCCCATCGCCGCCAGCACCGCGACGCCGACGCGCCGAGCATTGGCGGCCCGCCACGCGGCCGTTCCGGACATCACCGTCGCCGTCATGTCGCAGCAGGCGAAAGCCGCGCCATCCAGCATCCGTCGAAATGCACCGGCAGGAACTGTTCGTGATAGCGGCGCAGGCTCTCGACCGGATCGATATCGCCGAACAGGTCGGGATGCAGCTGCTTGGCGATGTACTGCGTCGCGGTCCAGTCCCACAGGCTGCGGGCGAGCCCGGTCTCCACCGCGTGCAGCTCCCCGGCGCGGATCGCCGGCAACGCCTGCCAGCCGGGCCGCTCGGCATAGGGCGCCAACGTGCGACGTGTCGTTGTGATATCGACATCATAGCCGGCCCGCACCGCCGAGGGTGCATTGGCCCAGGACGAGGCGGTGATGAACACGTGCTCCGGGGCCGCCGCCAGCACGTATTCCGGCGACATCGGCGTCCAGCCGGTCGGGATATGCCCGGCGGCGATGTTGCTGCCGCCGGCCGTCTCCAGCATGCGCCCCCACATCGCGTTGTTGTAGGTGTTGCCCATGACCGCCGGGCCGCCGTACCCGAGCTCCACATAGGCACGGGGCCTGGGTTGTCCGCTGACCCGCCGCCGGATTTCGCCAATCCGCTCCGAGTACAGATCGGCCAACGCATGGGCGCGGTCCGTGTTACCGGTCGCCAGGCCCAGCGCCAACGTGCTGGCGACATGCTTTTCGACCGTCTGGGCGTTGTAGTCGACCACCAGCACCGGAACGCCGGCCTGTTCGATCTGCGCCATCAACGGCGCCCGGCTGGCATAGCCGGCCGCCAGGGTGATCAGCAGGTCGGGCTTCAGCCCGAGCACGCGTTCCACGCTGAAGGTGCCGTTCTCGGTGTCGCCGATATCCGCAAGACTGGACAGCCGCGGGATCGCCGCCTGGTACCGGCTCCAGCTGGATGCGCGGTTGCCCGCCCATTGCTGGCGGTCAAGGCCGACCACGCGGTCCCACCCGGCCGGTCCGGCCACGGCGGTGAACTCCTCGAAGTTGAAGCCGACGAGGATTCGTTCGGCCGGCGCCGGCAGCACGACGCTGCGGCCCATCGCATCGATGATGGGCGGCATCGCAGCGCGGGCGCGGTGGGGAAGAGCCGCCGCCAGCGGCAGGATCATTGCGGAGCGGCGGGAAAGGAACAGTTCCATGGCGCGTCCCCCTACGCCGTCGCCGGCGAAAGCCGCGCCATCCAGCATCCCTCGAAGCGCACCGGCAGGTATTGCTCGTGGTACCGCCGCAATTCGGCCTCCGGGTCGACATCGGTGAACTGCGCGGGGAACAGCGCCTTCGCCATGAACTGCATCGCCGTATAGTCGAACAGCGCGCGGGACAGCCCGTGCTCGACGGCGAACAGCTGGCCGTCGCGGATGGCGCTCAGTCCGGACCAGCCTTGCCGCTGCGCGTAAGGGGCGAGCCGCGCGCGCGTGGTTGCCAGGTCGGCATCGAAGCCCGTCAGCACCGCCTGCGGGCGGTTCACCCAGGACGAGCCCGCGATGAAGATCGCCTGCGGGTCCGCCGCCAGCACGTATTCCGGGTTCAACGGTCCCCAGGGACCCGGCACCTTGCCGGTGGCGATGTTGGCCCCGCCGACCAGATCGAGCATCCGGCCCCACATGCTGGTGGTGTAGGTATTGCCGACACTGTCGGCGCCAGCCTGGCCCAGCTCCACATACGCGCGCGGATGCGCGCCGGCTGCGGCGGCACGGCGCTGGATGTCGGCCAGCTTCTCCAGATACTTCCGCGCCAGCGCCTCGCCCCGCTCGGCATTGCCGGTGCTGATGCCCATCGCCCGGGTGCTGGCGACATGCCGCTCCGGCATCTGCGCGTTGTAGTCGATCACCAGCACGGGGATGCCCAGCCCCTCCAGCTGCGCCACCTGCGGACCGAGCGTCACGAACGCCCATTGCGGCAGGATCACGAGGTCCGGGCGCAGCGCCAGCAACTTCTCCATGCTGAAGCTGCCGTCATCCGTGTTGCCGACATCAGGCAGATTGGTCAGCCGCGGAATCGCCGCGCTGTAGCGGCGAAAGGCGGAGGGTCGCCAGTCCGACCACAGCGCGCGTGAAAACCCCACCACGCGATCCCAGCCGGTCGGGCCGGCGATGGCGGTGAATTCCTCGTAATTGAAACCGAGCACGATGCGTTCGGCAGGCCCGCGCAGGGCGATGCTGCGACCGAGCGCATCCGAAAGCGAAGCCGTGGCGGCCCGCGCCGCGAACGGCATCGCAAGACCGAGGGCAAGCGTCGCACGGCGGCCGAGCCGCAATGATATGGATGTCATTGGATGTGTCTCCGACAGGACAGGACGAGCCGGCGCAGGGCCGGCGGCGACGTATCAGGCGGAGTGGGCGGGTGGAGCGCGCGAGTGAAACGGTGGCGCCGGCGCAGCCGGCGGCCCGGTCGCCTCGAACAAGCTGCCGATGCGGTCGCTGGCCCAGACGGTCGGCAGCGGCACCGCCGCCGATGGCACCGGCAACAGGTCGAAATGCGCGACCGCGTGGCAGTCGGGACAGAACTGGCAATCCGGATTATGGCCCGGCGGCTTGCTGCCGTCCTCGTCGCCGGACGCGGCATGGCAGATACCGGACTCCAGCAGCAGGCTCGCCGCCATCGCCGGCATGGCAATGACCGGCGCCGCAAGCCGGCCGACCAGTCCCAAGGCGCAGAACAGCGCCAGCAACAGCCGGCGCAGCCTGGGTCGCGAGGGACTAGCGCTTCGCATGCGCCGACACATACCACGACCCGCCACGAGCGGCGAGTCGATTGCGCGTCGATTCATTTCACCTGGTCGAAATCTCCCGGCTTCCACGTCTTGTCGAACCAGGGCTGCAGCGGCGCGTACAGGCGCAGCAGCGTGTTCCAGCCCTTGCCGTGCATGGTCTGCACCCAGTTGGTTTCGTGCCCCGCCGGCGCCTAACGAGGCGCCTTCGCATACTCCGGATTGCGAAACCGCTCGAACGTCACATCCGTGTCCCGATACCCCGCCTGCGCCGACTCCCCGAACGCCGCCACCAATGCCGCATGCCGTTCCTCGATATGCCCAAGATACTCCGGATGCGGAATGATGTACATCGCATTCCCGGCAATCGCCCGCAGCACCTTCTCGCCCACGGACACCGGGTCCATCCGCTGCGCCTGCTCGATCCGCAGCGCCTCGGAGCCCACCGTCGCCATCCCCTCGGACGCGCCCGGCACGCTCGCCCGCACCGCCACCGAACTGGCGAACAGATTGCTCCGCACGCCGCCCGGGCACAGCACGCTCACCCCGATCCCGGCCGGCGCCAGCTCGGCCCGCAACGATTCCGACAGCCCCACGACCGCGTATTTCGACGCGCAATAAGCCGCAATCCCGCCCGGCGCCATCAGGCCGCCGGTCGAAGCGGTATTGACGATATGCCCCCACTTCCCGCGCGCCAGCATCCGCGGCACCGTGGCGTGGGCGCCCAGGAACGTGCCGGTGGCGTTGATCTCCAGCACCATCCGCCACACCGCCTCCGGCATCTCGGCGACGGTCATCTCCCGCCCGTCGGCGAACCGCCCCTGCGCCACGCCCGCGTTGTTGCACAGGATCTCCACCGGCCCCAGCGCCGCCTCCACCGCATCCAGCGCGGTCTCCCATTCCGCGGCACGGGCCACGTCCAGCTTCACCGCCGTCCCCAGGCCCGGCAAAGCCCGCCTGGCCGCGTCCAGTGCGGCTTCGTTGATGTCCGCAATGGCCACCCGCAACCCCGCCGCCACGAACGCCCGCGCCATCCCCAGCCCGATCCCGCTGGCACCCCCGGTGATCAGCGCCGTCTTGCCCGCAAGCTTCTCCATCGCACGCTCCCCAATCCCTGCCGCGGCAATGCGGTCCCGTGCAGCTAAACGCCATGCCCCCGGGCTGGCAACGCCGGCAGGCGTCAGGCTGAGCGCCGCGTGTACGAAAGCCAGCTTGAGCGCCGGGTCGTCGTTGGCCTGGAAGCTCGCATACTCGTAGCGCACCACACCAAGCGTCGGATGGCGCAGGCGCTTGGCGCCGGACACCGGTGCGCCGACCGCGTGCTCGGACCACCAGCCTGCGAACTCCGGGCAACCCGCGCGAACCTGGTCGACGAGGTCGGCAAAGTCCGCGTCGCCAGGCCACAGGTCATGCGCCGCACGGAACAGCGACACCATCCGCCGCGCCTCCTCCGCCCAGCTCCGGCCGAACACGTGCCTGGCAGCCGGATCGGTGAGCATCCAATGCAGGACGTTGCGGCGCTCGGGCGCAAGCTTGCCGAAATCCCCGAACAGCGCCGCTGCCGCGTCGTTCCAGGCGAGCACATCCCACCGCTGCCCGGTGAGATAGGCAGGCTCCGGCAGGCTGGCGACGATGCGGCGCAGCGCATCCGGCACGTCCTCGCGCCGGAACGGCTGTCGTCCGCCGGCCGCGGCAAGCGAGCGCAGATGCGCCAGCTCCACCCGATTGAGCCGCAGGGCGCGGCCCAGCGCCTCCACCGTCCCCGCCGAGGGCGAGACGGCGCGGCCCTGCTCCAGCTTGACGTACCATTCGGCGCTGATGCCGGCGCGCTGCGCCACCTCCTCGCGCTTCAGCCCGGGCGTGCGACGCCGCTGCCGCGATGCATCGCCGGCCTTGTCCGGGGTCAGGCGCGTGCGACGGGACCGCAGGAAATCTCCGAACGGGCGGTTGCCTGCCATGCCATGCTCCCAAGGGTGGTATCGCGGGATACCAGTATCCTACCGGTTCTCCCCTACAAATCCGCAACACGCCATATCGGGCGCTCCGTTGTCCAGGGAGTCCGCATATGAAGGCCGCCGTCCTGCACCAGTTCGGAATGAAGCTGAGCGTCGAACAGCTGCCCGATCCGCTGATCGGCACCGGCGAGGTGCTGGTGGACGTCGTCGCCGCACCGGTGCTGTCCTACACCGCCGAGGTGTTGAGCGGCGCGCGGCGATACCTGTTGCCAACGCCGGTGGTGCCGGGCGCCGGCGCCATCGGCCGGGTGCGCGCGGTCGGTCCGGACGCCACGCGGCTGCAGCCCGGCGACTGGGTGTTCTGCGACCCCACGGTGCGGTCGCGCGACGGCGGGACCACGCCCGACATCACCCTGCAGGGCGCGAGCGCCCGGGGCGAAGGCGGGCAGAAGCTACAACGCTACTTCCGCGACGGCACCTTCGCCGAGCAGGTCCGGGTGCCCACCGAGAATGCCGCACCGATCGGCACGATCGACCCGGCGGAGGCGGGGCGGTGGTGCGCCGTCGGCACGTTGCTGATCGCCTATGGCGGGCTGCTCGCGATGGATTTCCGGCCCGGCGAGACGCTGCTGGTGAGCGGCGCCACCGGCAATTTCGGCTCGGCCACGGTGGCACTGGCCCTGGCCATGGGTGCCCGCTGCGTGGTGGCGCCCGGC
This sequence comes from uncultured Alphaproteobacteria bacterium, assembly GCA_963819305.1. Taxonomy (GTDB): domain Bacteria; phylum Pseudomonadota; class Alphaproteobacteria; order Acetobacterales; family Acetobacteraceae; genus CAVTKE01. Next base: position 234,860 of record CAWFVP010000006.1, on the reverse strand, counting down.
CGCAACGTAGCAGTGCTGGACGATTTGCGCCGGCGCTTCGGCGAGCGCCTGGCGCCGGTGCGGCTGACCGGCGACGGCGACGCCGACACGGCGGCGATGCAGGCCGCGGCGCCGGACCCGATCGACGCGGTGCAGGACTTCCTGCCGCCCTCCGTCGGCGCCGCCGTGGCACGGGCGGCGATCATGACCCTGCGGCAGGGCGGCCGCGCCGTGCTGATGGGCGGCGTCGGCATGCTGGGCGGGGAGGACCTGGCGCTGCCCTACCCCTGGATCATGCGCAACCTGATCACCCTGCGCGGGCAGTGGATGTACGACACCGCCGCCATACCGGGCTTGTTGGGCCTGGTTCGCGGCGGGTTGCTGGACCTCGGCCAATGGGCGGTGAGCGCGTTCCCGCTGACCGGGGCCAACGACGCCGTCGCGCACGCGGCGGCCAACGCCGGGCCGTTCAAGCTGACGGTGCTCAGGCCGGCGTGAAGCAGGGCACCGGCGGCCCGCCCTCGGTCGGATGCAGCACCACTCTCACATCTTGCCCGATGCTCAACTTGTCGAAGTCGCATTGCACGATGTTGGTCATCATCGTGGGGCCTTCCGACAGCGTCACATAAGCCAGCGCGAACGGTGCCGGCGCGCGGCGCATCACGCTGTAGGAATAGATCTTCCCACGCCCCGATGCCTCCACCCACTCGGTCTTGTCGCTCATGCAGAACGGGCAGATCGCGCGCGGATACCAGTGCGACTTGCCGCAGGCGGTGCAGCGCTTGATCATGAATTTCCCGGCCTCGGCGGCCTTCCAGAACTCGGCGCCCTCGGGCGAGGTGATCGGCGCCGGGATCTTGCGCGCGGGCTTTGCTTCGGACATCGCGGTCACTCCCGTTCCATGATCAGCGTCGCCGAGCCATGCCGGCTGCCGAGCAACCCACCGGTGCCATGCGCGATGGCAAGGTCGCAGTTCTTGACTTGCACCTTCTCATGCGCCTCGCCGCGCAACTGGCGCACCGCCTCGATCACCTTGGTGATGCCGCCGCGATTGGCCGGGTGGTTGTTGCACAACCCGCCGCCATCGGTGTTGAACGGCAGCTTGCCCACGCCGGAAATCAGGTTGCCATCCGAAACGAACTTTCCGCCGTCGCCCTTGGCGCAGAAGCCCAGGTCCTCGATCTGCATCAGCACGGTGATGGTGAAGCTGTCGTAGATCGACGCATACTTGATATCGCCCGGCTTCACCCCGGCCTCGGCGAACGCCGCCGGCCCGGACCAGCGGGCACCGGAATAGGTCAGGTCCACATCCCCGCCCATCTGCCCCTTCGGCGCCTCGCCCACGCCGATGATCTTCACCAATGGCCGCTTCAGGCTGCGGGCGACATCGGGATGCACCACCAGCAACGCCCCGCCGCCATCGCTGACCACGCAACAATCCAGCCGGTGCAGCGGATCGGACACCACCGGCGAGGCCAGCACCTCCTCCACCGTCACCACGTCGCGCAGCATCGCGTGCGGGTTGTACTGCGCATGGTGCGAGGCCGCGACCTTGATCCAGGCCAGTTGCGCGCTGGTGGTTCCGAATTCATGCATGTGCCGCATCGCGCACAGGCCGTAGGCGTTCACCGTCGTGGGGGCGAACGGATACTCCCACTCCACATCCGGCTGGCTGGCATTGGGCGGCCGCTGCACCGTGCCGCTGGACCCCTCGGAGCGCGGCCGGCCGGCCAGCGTGATCAGCGCCACCCGGCACTTGCCGGCGGCGATCGCCTCGGCCGCATGCGCCACATGGGCGATATACGAAGAACCGCCGATATCGGTGGAATCCACGTGCCGCAGCCGCAGGTTCATGTAGTCCACCATCGACAGCGGCCCCAGCCCGGGCGCATCGCCGGCGCAGAAATAGCCGTCGACATCGTCCTTGGTCAGCCCGGCATCCGCCAGCGCGCCGATCGCCGATTCCGCATGCAGCTGCGCCACCGACTTGTCCGGCGCCTTGCGCGTCGGGTGCTCGAACGCGCCGGCGATATACGCCTTGCCCTTGATGCTCATTGTTCTTCCGGATCCTTCAAACGTCGACGACGATGTATTCCTGCTCGACCGACACCGCAAAGGTCTCGGCCACGAAAGGACCTTTCACCAGCGCCTCGCCCGGCTCGACGGAAACCGGGTAGGCCTTCACCTTGGTGTCCTTCGGGTCGCACCAGGATTGCCCGGTGCGGACATCGTATTCCCAGCCATGCCACGGACATTTCAGCATCTCGCCGCGGCGGCTGTATTCGAACACCCCCGGCTCGTGCGAGGTCACGAGCCCGATCAGCGTGCCGCGGCAAAGCTCGCCGCCCTGGTGCGGGCAGCGGTTCAGCAGCGCGAAGAACTCGCCGCCGATGTTGAAGACGCCGATATCGCGCCCGTTGATGGTCAAGAGCTTCCGGCCGCCCGGGGCGATCTCCGCCACCGGGGCCACGACATGCTTCGCCATCAGCCTACAAGCCGTAGACCGCGCGGGCGTTGTCGCCGTAGATCATCCGCCGTTCCGCCTCCGTCATCCGGATCTTCAAGGCGAATTCCGGATTGTCCATGTCCCAGTGCGGATAGTCGGTGGCGAACAGCAGCCGGTCCCAGCCGATCCAGTCGATGATCGCGCGCAGATCCTCGCGGCCGCTCCGGCTCGTCGCAGCGGCTGCGTGGTGAACCACATCTGCTCGCGCATGTATTCCGACGGCGGCCGCTTCACATGCGGCACCTCGTCGCGCATCCGCGCCCATTGCCGGTCCAGCCGCCAGGCGACCGACGGCACCCAGGCGAACCCGGCCTCGACGATCACCACCTTCAGCGTCGGGGATCTGCTCCAGCACCCCCTCGCAGACCAGGCTGATGGCGAGCGCCTGCTGCGAGATCGCCACCGCATGCTGCTCCTCCACGTAATAGGAGGACCACCCGGCGCCGGTGATGGCGTGGCCGTTGAAGCCGCTGGTGTGCAGGCCGATCGGCAGGTTGTTGCGCGCCGCCGCCTCGAAGATCGGCCAGTAGCGCCGCCGCCCCAGCGGCTCGATGGTGTGGGTGATCATCGAGACCTGGACGAAATCGGGATTGCCCGCCCAATGCTCGATCTCGGCCACCGACGCCGCCGCGTCCTCGCCCGGCACCACGATCGCCGCCTTCAGCCGGCGCTCCTTGCCGGTCCATTCCGCGACCTGCCATTCGTTGATCGCCCGGCACAGCGCGGCACCGAACTCCTGGTTGCGCTGGTCCATGCCGTGCGGCGACAGCAGGTGCAGCATGCCGAACTCGACATTGTTCGGCTCCAGCAGCTGGGCGCGCAGGAAATCGAGGTCCGACCCCGGCGGCCCGCCATTGGCCGGCCATGCATCGGTTCGCGACAACGCCGGCGCGGTCTTCGGATAGGGCGAGGAATGGGTGAACGGCGTCGGATGCCGAAACCCGTACGTCTCCAGATGATCGCGCCAGCGCTGCGACAGGAACGGATACAAATCCTTCGGCGACCGCAGCGCGTGGTGCACGTCGCAATCCAGCGTCTTCATCCTGCTCTGCGCGGGACGATCCCGCTGCGGGGCGATCACCGAACCATCGGGGCTCATGCTACTTTCTCCCGTAAACGCGCGTAGGTGGCCAGCGGATTGTCGCGCATGACACGCTGCCGCAGGCGGGCCGGAAAGCCTGCGGGGAAGGCGTCATCGCCTTCGAACTGCCAATGCGGATAGTCGGTCGAGAACAACAGCATGTCATCCGAGCCGATCTGCTCGATCACCCGCTCCAGGTCGGCCGCCTCGGGCGGCGCGTCGCTCGGCTGCAGGGTGAAGCGGACATGGTCGCGAATGATGTCGGCCGGCGGCCGGTCGATCCACGGCACCTCGGCGCGCACCCCGCGCCAGGTCTTGTTGGCGCGCCACATGAAGTTCGGCAGCCAGGTGAAGCCCGCCTCGATCAGCACCACCTTCAGCGCCGGGAACTTCACGAACACGCCCTCGTACACCAGGCTCAGCAGCTGCGCCTGGAAGCCCTGCGCGTTGGCCGCGTAATCCTCCAGGTAATAGGACGGCCAGCCGTTGCTGGTGATGGAATGCCGCGCCGCACTGCCGGCATGGATGCCGACCGCCAGCCCGTGCCGCTCGGCGGCGGCGTAGATCGGCCAATAGGCGCGCTTGCCCAGCGGCGCCTCGCCCATCGCCAGCAGCAACACCTGCACGAAGCGCGGATCGCCGGCCCGGCGCTCGATCTCCTCGACGGCCAGTTCCGGATTCTGCGGCGCGACCGTGATGGAGGCGCGCCAGCCGCGGCTCCGCGTCCAGCCACTCCCGGGCAATCCAGTCGTTCATGGCGCCGGCCAAAGCGGCGGCGAAATGCTCGTTGTACACCGCCTGCACGCCGTATAGCGGATTGCAGATCGCGGTCGCGGTGCCGAACGCATCCAGCGCCTGGCGCCTGCACCCGGGCCAGGCTGCTGCCCGGCTTCTCGCCGGCAACCCGCCAGTCGGCCCGGCCATTGGCCGGAACAGTATGCGGAAAGGACGCGAGGTCCAGCCCGTCGATGCCGCGGACCGTCACCTGCTCGCGCCAATACTCGTCCAGATACGGCAGCAGCGCCGCCATGCCGGGCAGCGCCGGATGGATATCGCAGTCGATGCACCCGTGTCCCGGGCCGCCGGGGGTTGCCCCGCTCATTATTTCTGTATCCGATGCTGCAGAACGTTTCTGGCCGCACGCTACACCCGGGCTGCGGCCGGCGTCCATGAACCGCGGCATCACCTTCCGGCTTGCCGACTTCCATCGAGGACCAAAATATGGCCGAGCACTATGTCTGCCTCACCTTCGACCACGACAACACCTCCTCCACCATCTCGCGCAACAACATCACCCCCACCGCCGTCTCGCGCGGCGATTTCGGCATCCCGGCCGCCAAGCGCATCCTGGCGCTGCTGGCCGAGCAGAAGCTGCCGACCACCTGGTTCACCCCGGGCCACACCATCGAATCCTACCCCTCCTGCGTCGCCGCCGTGCACGCCGCCGGGCACGAGATCGGCCATCACGGCTGGACCCACCGCGTGCCCTCGACCCTGGGCGCCGAGGGCGAGGAGGAGGAACTGGTGCGCGGCAAGGAGGCGATCATCCGCCTCACCGGCCGGGCGCCGCGCGGCTACCGGTCACCCGCCTGGGACCTCAGCCCGCACAGCATCGACCTGCTGCTCAAGCACGGCTTCGTCTACGACAGCAGCATGATGGGCAACGACTACTTCCCCTACCAGGCGCGCAACGGCGACCGCATCACCCTGCTGGAGAAGTTCGAGTTCGGGCCGGACACCAGCCTGGTCGAGATGCCGATCAGCTGGGCGCTCGATGACTACCCGCATTTCGAATACACCCGCAGCGACGCCGGCATCCTGCCCGGCGGCTCCAACGCCCGCATGGTCATCGAGAACTTCATCAACGAGTTCCGCTACATGAAGAAGCACCATGACTGGGGCATCCTCACCTACACCTTCCATCCGCACGTCATCGGGCGCGGCCACCGGATGCTGATGCTGGAGCACATGATCGACGTGCTGCGCGCGGAAGGGGCGACCTTCGTCACCATGGAGACGGCGGTCGACGCCTATCGCCGGAAGTTTCCGGAAGGTTTGAGCCTGCGCGGCGGCTGAACGCGCCGCGGCCATTGCCGCGAACCTACCGCGGGAAACGACGCGGACGGGGGTGTCTCCGGAAGCGGTTCAGGCGCCATCGCGATCACGATGGTAGAGCCGGGCCGCTTCCAGAAGCCACTCGGACACGTCGCGCATCGCCCGCGTCTGCCGTTTCGACTTCAGCGAAGTCAGCCAGTAACGTCCCAGGTCGACCTGTATGTCGAGCGGCGCGACCAGGCGGCCCTGCGCGATGTCACGGCTGAACATCCGGACCGGAACCAGGGCCACGCCGATGCCCTGGGCCGCGGCTTCCGCCATCGTCACCGACGAATCGAATATCAGCCCGCGAATCATCGGAGACGGCAGGCCGGCCGCGGCAAACCATCGCGGCCACTCGTCGGCGCGATAGGAGCGCAGGAGAGACTCCCGTCGCAAATCCTCCGGAGCCCTGAGGCGGCTGGCAATGCCGGGCGCGCACACCGGCGCGATCGGCGCTTCCACCAACGGCACGGACTCGAGGCCGGACCAGGACCCGTCGCCGAACCGGATGGCGAAGTCGAGGCCCTCGCCGGCGATGTCCGCGCGATTGTTGTTGGTCAGTATCCGCAGGTCGACATACGGATGCGCATCGCGAAAATCGGCCAGGCGCGAAAGCAGCCAGCCGGTCGCGAATGTCCCAACGCAGCCGATGGTGACGACATCGCGGAAATGCCCGCCCTCGAACTTGTTGAGCATCGCCTGGATGCGGCGAAAGCTCTCCGAGAGCACCGGCACGAGCGCCTGGCCTTCATCGGTCAAAGCCAGCCCGCGCGGCAGGCGACGAAACAGCTGCACGCCCAGGACTTCTTCCAGCCCCTTGATCTGATGACTGACCGCGGCCTGCGTCACCCGCAGCTCCAACCCTGCCTGCGTGAAGCTGAGATGACGGGCCGCTGCCTCGAAAGCCCGCAAGGAATTCAAGGACGCATTCGACGCGATCATCGCAGAGAGCCCAAGTTTTTCTAATGTCCGTGGCGAGTTTTACTCGTTTGAAAGCCTCCGTCCATGAGGGCATCTGGGGCTCGAACACAACGAGGAACATCCGAATGATCACACGGCGCATGGTTTTCACCCACGCTGCGGCAGGCGCCTCGCTTGTCGCCGCATACGGTGCCGGCCGCGCGAGTCCGGCGGCGACCGACGCGGTCGCACGGCTGGCGGCGGAACTGGCGCGGATCGAGACCGCCAGTCATGGCCGGCTGGGCGTCGGCATCGACGACACCGAAACCGGGCTCCAGGTGGATCACCGCGGTTCCGAGCGCTTCCCGCTATGCAGCACCTTCAAGCTGCTTGCGTCGGCCGGCGTTCTTGCCCGCGTCGACCGTGGCGAGGACGTCTTGTCCAGGCGCATCCGGTTCGAAGCGGAAGATCTCGTCGATGGTTCGCCGATCACGAAAACCCACATCGGCGCACCCGGCATGACGCTCGGCGAGCTGTGCCAGGCGGCGCTCAACTACAGCGACAATACGGCAGGCAACATGCTGCTGAAGACGCTCGGCGGCCCGCCGGGGCTGACCCGCTTCGCGCGAACCCTGGGCGACGATGTGACCCGCCTCGATCGCTGGGAAACGGCCCTCAACGAGGCCACGCCAGGGGACCCACGCGATACCACGACGCCGCTGGCCATGCGTGCCGATCTCCGGAAGCTGGTTCTCGGCGATGCGTTATCCAAGCCGTCCCGAGACCTGCTGCAGACCTGGCTGCTCGGCTGCAAGACGAGCGATGCGCGCCTGAAGGCCACGCTACCGGCCGATTGGCGCGTTGGGGACAAGACGGGCAGCGGCGAACATGGCTCCGCCAACGACATCGGCCTGATCTGGCGGCCAAATCGCAAGCCGATCATCGTGACCGTCTACCTGACGGACACCGCGGAAAGTCCGTCTCAGCGCAACGCAACCATCGCGTCCGTCGGACAGCTGATTTCAGACGTCTTCGCCTAGCGCCGCGCTTCAGCAGGCGGGGTGCTTTGCGGGGGGCAGTGGCGAGTGCTGCCCCCGGCTCCAGCGAGTAGCTTACCTCAATATCAGCGGCTTACGCGGCGTTCGCCTTGTCCAGCACCGGCTGGAACGCCTCGGTCGCCTTCTTCAGTTCGGTCGCCGGATCGGCGCCGCCGACGATGTTGGTCAGGCCGACGCCGATGGTGTCGCGGAACTCCGTCACCGGCACGATCACCGGCAGCCCGGAGCGCGCGATCTTCAGGCTGGCGACGCGTGGTGTCGAACCATTCCTGCGGGAACTTGCTGCGACTTGATGACGTCGGTCCGGCCATAGACGACTGGCCCGCGACGGCGTGCCCGCCCCGGCGCGCAGCACCTCGGCCATCATCTCCTTGCCGGTGAACCATTGCAGGTAAAGCCAGGCGGCCTTCTTGTTCTTCGCCTGCTTCGGGATGCCGATGCCCTCGATGAAGGTCGCGGTCAGTTGTGCGCCTTCGGCCCGGCGGGAACCGGCGCGAACCCGACCTTGTCGACCACCTTGGACTTGGTCTTGTCGAGCAGCGGCGCCGAGAAGCCGATGCCGTCCCACCACATCGCCGCCCGTCCCTGCATGAAGGTCGTCTGCGCACTCGTTCCAGTTGAACCCGACCGATTCCCGGCGGCCCGCATTCGCGCATGATCTTCTGGTAGTAGTGCGCGGCCTCGATCGCCTCCGGCGTGTCGGTCAGCAGCTTCTTGCCGTCCGGCGGTAATCGTCTCCTGGTCCCAGCCCAGCAGGAAGGTGTCGTACAGCACGACGTTGGCGTTCTTCATGCCGCGGCCGACGAAGCCGTAGACCCCCTTCGCCGGATCGGTCAGCGCCTTGCGCCATCGACATCAGCTCGTCCTAGGTCTTCGGCGGCGCCGTTGAAGCCCTTCTCGGCAGCCAACAATTCCTTGTTGTAGAACAGGATGAACAGATCCTGGTTGTTGCGGCAGCACGCCGATGCTGCCGTCGGCGGCGGTCGCGACCTTCATCGAGGCCTCGCTGAAATCCGCCATGTCGAGATCGGGTGTGGTCAGCGTCTTGTCGGCGATGTACGGGCGCAGATCCTCCATCCAGTTGGCCTTCTCGACCAGCCGCTTCTGCACGTGCATGCCGACATTGACCACGTCGAAGCCGGGATGGCCGGACGCCATCTCCATCGCGACCTTGGGGCGCTGCTGCTGCTCGGGGATCTGCTCGAAGCCGACACTTGATGCCGGTCAGTTCCTCGAAGTTCTTCGTGGTTGGCCTTGGCCAGGTCGCCGCGCGGCGACAGCTGGAAATTGACCTCGATGCTGGTCGCCCTTGAACTGTTTCCAGTCGAAGGCGCTCTGCGCGCCGACCTTCTCGACAATGGCAGGGGCGGCCAGCAAGCCTGCGGATGCCGTGAACAGATGGCGGCGACGGATCATGTATTCCTCCCGATGGGCGGCCTCGTTGGGCCAAGGGGAAGGACCTTACTGTTCCGGATCGGAAAGTCGAAGAGCCTATTTCGACGCCACGCCAAGAGGCCGTTGGAGCATTCGCTCCCCCGGGTGGCCGGTCGGGTAAAATAATACAGTGGCCTCAGTCGTCGCGGTGGACGCGTTCCATCCGCTCGTGGCGCTCCTGCGCCTCGATCGACAGGGTGGCGATCGGGCGCGCCTCCAGCCGGCGCAGGCCGATCGGCTCGCCGGCTTCCTCGCAGATAGCCGTAGGTGCCGCTCTCGATGCGGGCCAGCGCCTGGTCGATCTTGCTGATCAGCTTGCGGGCCCGGTCCCGGGTCCGCAGCTCCAGCGCCCGGTCGGTCTCGACGCTGGCCCGATCGGTGATGTCGGCCTCGTGGATGCCGCCTTCGGACAGGCTGGCCAGGGTGCCGTCGGCCTCGCGCAGCAGGTCGGCTCCGCCAGCGCAGCAGCTTCTGGCGGAAATACTCGACCTGCAGCGGGTTCATGAATTCCTCGTCGTCCGAGGGGCGGTAGTCGGGTGGCAGAGTGACCATCATGGCGTGGCGGTCCTGCTGGTTTTCGGCGGCCCCCACGGGCCGCGTCGCACCCGGGGAGCTTGACCATGAAGCTTATTTCCGGCCGGTCGCTCCCCCGATCCCGACGCGAAGCGGGGAGTTCGGCCGGTGTATAGCCATGCCGGACCGCCGCGCCAAGAGGACCTTTTGGCTATTGTATGACATTGCCGCGGCGAAGCCCCGCCGCGCGCGTTCAATCCTGCTTCAGAACATTTGCGCGTACGCCAATCGCGCAATTTCGACCTGCGCGCGAAGGACGATCGCCTCGATCGCCGCCGCCAGCCTGGGATCGACCGCCCGCGGAACATCCTCCGCCAGCGCCGCCAGCCGCCGGAGGTCGCCCGGGTCGGCCGACCACGCAGCAGCCCCCGCTGCAGCATCGCCAGGCTGTCGAGCAGGTCGCGCCCGCGACGATGGGCGGCGCGGTCCTGCACCAGCAGTTCCTCGCCTGCCTGCAGCGCCAGCAGGCCGCCGAGCGAAACTTCGGCCGCCGGTCCCAGTGCCGCCGGTTCGCCCGCGGCGGTTTCGGCGGCGGGCTCATCCGGCACATGGAACCGCGAGCCGGGCGTCCCCCGGCGGACGCGATCGCCCGGCGTGGCCGCCCCCAACCCGTTGATGCCGACCCCGTTGATGATCCCCATCGCCGTATCTCCTGCTGCCGACCGGCAGGTTTTGCCGGGGGGCGCCGTCCCGCCCGGCCCGGTTCGCCGCCGTTTCCGGTGGCACGCGGCTTGCGGTGAACAGTCTCGCCGCCCCCAGCATGGCGGCAAGACATTGACGCCTCGCTACCTGCCGCCATCGGCGCGACCATGAGGGAACAAGCCTTGAGGCAACCCATCCGCTCCCTCCTGGCCCTGCGGCCGCCGCCGGCCTGGTCTTCACCGCCGGCAACGCCGCCGCCCAGGTGCGCATCAAGGACATCGCCGATGTCGAGGGCATCCGCGAGCAACCAGCTGGTCGGCTACGGCCTGGTGGTCGGGCTGAACGGCACCGGCGACAAGCTCGACAACGCCGTCTTCACCCGCGAGTCGCTGATCGGCATGCTGGAGCGCCTCGGCGTCAACACCCGCGACCAGGAAGCCAAGCTGCAGACCAAGAACGTCGCCGCGGTGATGGTCACCGCCGACCTGCCGGCCTTCGCCCGCACCGGCAGCCGGATCGACGTCGCGGTCTCCGCCCTCGGCGACGCCACCAACCTGACCGGCGGCACCCTGCTGGTGACGCCGCTGCTGGCCGCCGACGGCGAGGTCTACGCGGTGGCCCAGGGCGCGCTCGCCACCGGCGCGATCTCCGCGCGCGGCGCCGCCGCCTCGGTCACCCGCGGCGTGCCGACCTCGGCCCGCATCGCCAACGGCGCCACCGTCGAGCGCGAGGTCGGCTACCAGCTCGCCAGCAAGCCGCTGCTCCGGCTCGGCCTGCGCAACCCGGACCTCACCACGGCGCGGCGGATGGCGGCGGCGATCAACCAGTCGCTTGGGCGGCCGCGTCGCACGCGCCACCGATCCGCGCACCGTGGCGCTCGACCTCAGCGGCCGCGACGTGATCGACGGCGCTGGCGCAGATCGAGGACCTGCGCGTCGAGCCGGACAACGCCGGCCGTCGTGGTGATCGACGAGGCCAGCGGCACCATCGTCATGGGCGCCAACGTGCGCATCAGCACGGTCGCGATCGCCCAGGGCAACCTCACCATCCGGGTCACCGAGACGCCGGAGGTCAGCCAGCCCGGCCCGCTTCGCAACGGCACCACCGCGATCGTGCCGCGCACCAACATCCAGGTCGACGACGCGCACGACAAGAAGCTCGGCATCCTGCGCGCCAACGTCACCCTGCGCGACCTGGTCGCCAGCCTGAACGCGCTCGGCGTCGGCCCGCGCGACATGATCAGCATCCTGCAATCGATCAAGGCGGCCGGCGCGCTGCAGGCCGACCTGCAGGTGCGCTGATGGCGACGCATGATCACGCCGCCCGCACCGCCGACCGCGGCGCAACTGGCCGCAGCCGCAGGTCGCCAAGGCCTGGAAGGCCGCCACGGATTTCGAGGCGATGGCGCTCGGCCAGCTGCTGGAGCCGATGTTCGACACCGTCGACACCGCGCACGGCGCCGTTCGGCGGCGGCGACGGCGAAGCCGCCTGGCGGCCGATGCTCGACCCAGGAAATGGCGAAGCACATGGCCGGGCATGGCGGCCTCGGGCTCGCCGCACCGATCTTCCAACAGATGCTGCGCATGCAGGAAGCAGGCGAAGGACAACGGCAATGAACCCCGACCTGGTGGCGATCGCCGCCGCGCTGACCGACATCCTCGACCAGGAAAACCGGGCCCTGACGGCGCTCGACCTGCCGTGCGCGATGGCCCTGCTGGAACGCAAGCATCGCGCGACCGACGCGCTGCTGGCCGCCAAAGACGGCATCGCCCGCCCACGCGACCGCGCCGCCCTGCAGCTGATGGTGGGGCGGCTGGAGGCATTGGCCGAAGACAACAGGCGGCTGCTGGAACGCGCCATCGAGGTGCAGGGCCGGGTGATCGCACTCGTTGCGCGCTCGGCGCCGAAGCGATTGCCCGAAGCGCCCCGCTACACCGCCGCCGGATCGCTGGCCGGCGCCAACCGAACCGCCCCGGTCGCATTCTCCGCCCGCGCCTGACACCAACCGCCGAATTGCTACCCTGATCGCCCGCCGCGTGTTAGAGCATGATCACTTTGATCATGCTCTGCTTGAACGGGATTGAATCAGCATCAGCCGTTTGGAATCGTCTCGCGATTCCAAACGGCTGATGCTGATTCAGGGCGCGGGCGTGGACCAGGACTGCGCCGCAATCATCGCCGAAGACCTTTGGCTGCGACTGCTGGCGCGCGATGCGGCCACGGCGCCGCCGCTCTATGCGCCGCTGCTGACGCCGGCGACTGCCATCGACGGATGCTTCGTGATTGCGCGCATGGCGCAGAGCCTGGACGGCCGGATCGCCACGGCGAACGGATCGGCATTCTGGATCGGCGGCGAACACGACGTCCTGCACACGCATCGCCTGCGCGCATTGTGCGACGCGGTGGTGGTCGGCGCCGGCACGGTGCGCGCCGACGATCCGCTGCTGACGACGCGCCATTGCAGCGGACCGTCGCCGGTGCGCGTGGTGATCGATACCGAGCGCCGCCTGCCCGAAAACCACCGCCTGTTCGACGCGGGCCCCGCGACGCTGCTGCTCTGCGCCGAGGATGTGGCAGGCGGCAACCGGCACGGCGACGCCGAATTGCTGGCAGTACGCCGCGCCGCCGATCGCGGGCTCGATGTCCGCGCCATCGTCGCCGCTGCTGGCATCGCGCGGCCTGCGGCGCATCCTGGTCGAAGGCGGCGGCATCACCGTGTCCCGCTTCCTCATCGCCGGCGCGCTCGACCGCCTGCACGTGACCATCGCGCCGCTGCTGCTGGGCGACGGCGTGCCCGGCTTCACCTTGCCCGGTGTCCTCAGCGCCGGAACTCGGCCGCTGGCTCGACTGGACCGTGCATCGCCTCGGCCGGGACGTGCTGCTCGATATCATCCTGCAGCGCGACGCCGCCCCATGACTTCGGCGCAAGCCTATGAGTTCGGCGCAAGCCTTCTGGACCGTGGCGCCCGGACAGGGAGAGCTCCGCAGCGAGACCCTTCCTGCCCGCCGCGCCGGATCAGCTCCGCCTGCGCACGCTCGCCAGCGGCATCTCGCGCGGCACCGAGGCAACGGTGTTCGCGCGGCCGCGTTCCCGAAAGCCAGCATGCGGCGATGCGCGCCCCGCTGATGGACGGGCGCGTTCCCGTTCCCGGTGAAATACGGCTACAGCGCCGTCGGCATCACCGAGCAAGGTGCCGCGGATGTTCGTGCTGCATCCGCACCAGGATGTCTTCAACGCGCCCGCCGCCATGTGCATTCCGGTGCCGGATGCGATCCCCACCGCGCGCGCGGTGCTCGCGGCGAACATGGAGACCGCGCTGAACATCATGTGGGACGCGGCCCCCCTGGCCGGCGAGCGCGTGCTGGTGATCGGCGCCGGCGTGGTCGGGCTGCTGACCGCAGCGCTGCTGGCGCGCATTCCCGCGACGCGCGTCACCCTTATAGATATCGACCCGTCGCGGGCGGCGTTGGCGCGCCGGTTCGGCTGCACGTTCGCGCACCCCGCGCAGGCGCCGCGCGACCAGGAACTGATCGTGCACGCCTCGGGCAGCGAGGCCGGCCTGCGCCTCGCACTCGACCGCGCCGGCTTCGAGGCGCGCATCATCGAGGCCAGCTGGTTCGCCGATCGTGCGCCGTCGCTGCCGCTCGGCGAGGCCTTCCATCCGCGCCGCCTGCGCCTGGTCGCCTCGCAGGTCGGCAGCATCGCCGCCCCGATGCGCGGCCGCCGCAGCTACGCCGAGCGGCTGGCGACTGGCCCTGGCGCTGCTCGACGATCCACGCTTCGATGCCTTGCTGGAACCGTCGATCGCCTTCCAGGACCTGCCGCGCCTGATGCCCCGCATCCTCGCCGGCGGCCTGTGCCACGTCATCACCTACGGGAACACCTCATGTACAGCCTGACCGTCTGCGACCACATCATGATCGCTCACAGCTTCCACGGCGCCGAGTTCGGCCCGGCGCAGCGGCTGCACGGCGCCACCTTCGCGGTCGAGGCCGAATTCCGCGCGCTGCAGATCGACCACCTCAACCTGCTGATCGACATCGGCCTGGCGCGCACCGAGTTGCGCCGCATCCTCGACGGCGTCGACTACATCAACCTCGACGACGTCACGGCGTTCGCCGGCCAGAACACCACCACCGAGTTCATGGCCCGCCACATCCACGGCCTGCTCGCCGCCGCCTGCACCGGCGGCGCGCTTGGTGACGGCGGCAAGAAACTGGAGAGCCTGAAGGTGCTGCTGCGCGAAAGCCCGGTGGCGTGGGCGGCGTTCGAGGGGCCGCTCGCGCTGATGCACCTGGCATTGCTGCTGCCCGGGCCGCTCGACATCGTCTCCGGCGGCTATATCTACGACCGGCGCATCGTCGACGGATTGCGCGCGGCCGGCCATCGCGTCGACGTCGTCCCCTTGTCGGGCACGCATCCGCTGGCCGACGATGCCGCCCTCGCCAGTGCGCGCGCCGCCTGGCAGGCGCTGCCCGCCGACGCGCTGCCGGTGATCGACGGCCTCGCTTTGCCTGCATTCGCGCCGCTCGCCGGCGAAATCGCCGCGCGCCGCACGATCGGGCTGATCCATCATCCGGTGTCGCTCGAAACCGGCCTGGCGGAACCCGACAAGCTGCTCCTGCACGACGTCGAACGCGCGCTGATGCCGGCGCTCGCGCATTGCATCGTCACCAGCCCGATGACCGCGGACACGCTGGCGAGCGGCTTCGGCGTCGACCCCAAGCGCATATCGATCGTGGTGCCGGGCACCGAGGAGGCGCCGCGCAGCCCGGGTTCCGGCGGGCCCGGCTGCGAAATCCTGTCGATCGGCACGCTGCAGCCGCGCAAGGGCCACGACATTCTGCTGCGGGCGGTGGCGCGGCTGTTCGACCTCGACTGGCACCTCACCATCGCCGGTGACGCGCGCGATCCGGTCTACGCGCACTCGCTGCAGGCGCTGGCGGAGGAACTCAACATCGCCCAGCGGGTGCGCTTCGAAGGCGTGCTGGTCGGCGATGCGCTGGAGGCGCTGTGGCAGCGCAGCGACGTGTTCGCGCTGGCGACGCATTACGAGGGCTACGGCATGGTCATCGCCGAGGCGCTGAAGCGCGGCATGCCGGTCGCCGTCACCGCCGGCGGTGCGGCGGCAGCACTGGTGACGCCCGAATGCGGTGCCGTCTGCGATGTCGGCGACGTGGTGCAGTTCTCGAAATGCCTGCGCCACCTGATCTTCGACGTGCGCCTGCGCCGCGACATGGCCGAGGCCGCATGGCAGGTCGGCAAGACGCTGCCCGACTGGAACGCACAGGCCACCGCCTTCGCCGCCGCACTCGCCTGAGGTTCTTCCCGGTCTGAGTTTCCCGGCGCCTGGGTTCCATCGGGCCGCGCTTGCCATCGCCGCGCGCCGCGCCGCATGCTCGGCGCAACCGGAGGAACACCATCATGCCGTTGCTGGGCTGCATCGCCGACGACTTCACCGGCGCCACCGACCTCGCCTCCATGCTGGTCGGGCGCGGCATGCGGGCGATGCAGCTGATCGGCGTGCCGCGTCCGGGCGATCCCGTGCCGGACGTCGATGCGATCATCGTCGCGCTGAAATCGCGCACCGCGCCGGCGCGCGAGGCCGTGGCCGACAGCCTCGCCGCACTCGCCTGGCTGCGCGACGCCGGCTGCGCGCAGTTCTTCTTCAAATACTGCTCCACCTTCGATTCCACCGACGAAGGCAATATCGGGCCGGTCGCCGACGCGCTGGTGGAAGCGCTCGGCTGCGGCTTCGCCCTCGCCTGCCCGGCCTTCCCCGCCAACGGCCGCAGCGTCTACCAGGGCCATCTGTTCGTCGGCGGCCAGCTGCTGAACGAGAGCGGCATGGAGAACCATCCGCTGACGCCGATGCGCGACGCCAACCTGGTGCGCGTGCTGTCGCGCCAGACCGAGGGCACCGTCGGCCTCGTGCCCTTCGCCACCGTCGAGCGCGGCGCCGCCGCCATCCGCGCCGGCATGACCGCGCTCAAGGAACAGGGCCGCCGCTACGCCATCGTCGACGCGGTCACCGACGCGCATCTGCTTGCCATCGGCGAAGCGGCGCAGGGCCACGCGCTGATCACCGGCGGCTCCGGCATCGCCATCGGCCTGCCGGATAACTTCCGCGCCGACGGCCGCCTGCAGCCGTTGTCCGATCCCGGCGCGTTGCCGCAGGTGGACGGTCCGGCGGCCGTGCTGGCGGGTTCCTGCTCGCGCGCCACCCTGTTCCAGGTCGGCACCGCGCGCGAGCACGCGCCGACGCTGGAACTGGATCCGCTGGCGACGCCCGATGCCGCGGCGCTGATCCGCCAGGCGCTGGACTGGGCAAAAGACAAACTCAACGCGACCCCGGTGGTGATCGCCGCCTCGGCGCCGCCCGAACGCGTGGCCGCGTTGCAGCAGAAGCTCGGGCGTGACGCGGCGGGCGCGCTGGTCGAGCAGGCGCTCGCCGGCATCGCGGAAGGCCTGGTCGCCGCCGGCGTGCGCCGCATGGTGGTGGCCGGCGGCGAAACCTCCGGTGCGGTGGTGAGCCGCCTCGGCGTGCGCCGCCTGCGCATCGGTGCCGAGATCGACCCCGGCGTGCCGTGGACCTACGCCGAAGGCGGCACGGCGCCGCTGCTGCTGGCGCTCAAATCCGGCAATTTCGGCGGCCGCGACTTCTTCCTCAAGGCGTTCGCGATGCTGGAGCGGCCATGACCGGCGCGAACGAAGCGGCCACCCGGCAACTGCTGGTGGAACTCGCCGCCAGCCTGTTCGCGCGCGGCTTTTCCGTCGGCAGCGCCGGCAACATCAGTGTCCGGCTTGCGGACGGCTTCCTGATCACGCCGACCAACTCGTCGCTGGGACGGCTCGAGCCCGGCCGCCTCGCGAAACTCGACGGCGAATTCCGCCATCTTTCGGGCGACAAGCCGTCGAAGGAGGTGTTCATGCACCGCGCCTTCTATGCCGCGCGCCCCGATGCCGGCGCCGTGGTGCATCTGCATTCGACGATGGCGACCGCCGTCGCGTGCCTGCCGGACGTCGATGCCGGCAACCCCATTCCACCGCTCACGCCCTACTTCGTCATGCGCGTCGGCCGCAGCATGCCGGTGCTGCCCTATTACCGCCCGGGCGATGCCGCCATGGGGCCCGCGATCGAAGCCGCCGCACGCACCGCGCGCGCTGTGCTGCTGGCCAATCATGGGCCGGTGGTATCGGGCGCCACGCTGACCGACGCCGTCTATGCCGCCGAAGAGCTGGAGGAAGCGGCCAAGCTGTATCTGCTGCTGCGCGGCGCATCCCCGCGCCTGCTGACGCCACCGCAGGTCGACGACCTGCTCGCCACCTTCAGCTAGCGCACAACGAGAAAGGGCGCCCCATCGCTGGGGCGCCCTTCGCTTCGCGGTAGCAGGCGGCTCGGATCAATCCGCCGAGCCGGCCGGCGCCATCATGGTCTTCGCCTTGCGCGGCGCGGCCTTCTTGGCGACCGGCTTCTTGGCGGCGACCTTCTTCGGAGCAGCGGCCTTCTTCGGCGCGGCAGCCTTCTTCGGCGCGGCCTTCTTCACCGCAACCTTCTTCGGAGCGGCAGCCTTCTTCGGCGCAGCGGCCTTCTTGGCGACCGCCTTCTTCGGAGCAGCGGCCTTCTTCGGCGCGGCAGCCTTCTTCGGCGCCGCCTTCTTCACTGCAACCTTCGCCATCGCAGGCTTGGCCGCCTTCTTCGGGGCTGCCTTCTTGGCGGCGGGCTTCTTCGCGGCGGCCTTTTTCGGGGCGGCCTTCTTCACGGCGGCGCGCATCGCCATTGGCTGGGCGCGGACCGTATCGGTGTCGTCTAGGCTCATTTCTGGAACTCCTTGTATGGCCGTGATGGATTACGCTGGATGTTCGAACGGCGGACAAAGCGGCCGGTTCCGCAACATGCATGCGCCGCCTTCCAGGATTGGGCGCCGACCGGAGTCATCGCATCGACCCAGGGGCCAAAGCACGGCGCGATTGCGTCCGAACCAAGGCGCCGACCCGAGCGATCCGGCATGCCGGCGACGTCGATGGGCAAGAGGCGATGCTCATCGAAGTATCCGGCATACGACAGGCAACACTGATCCAGGCGTCGCTGCGCATCGCACCGCGTGAGCTTCGGATCAGACTGCGGCCCATCGACCGTACCTTCCCTGACACACGCACCTACCGAAGCTTGTTTGACGAATCGCGAATCGGATACGCGCGTGGTTACCAACGCTATCTGCCGTTGCGGATGCGCCTGTCAATGAAAAGCGATCGTTGCAAGCCCATTTTGTGCAAAAAAAATCGCCGCGTTGCCTCCAACGCGGCGATTTTCGATTCGTCCGGCGGCGCGCGATGACTATTCGCGCTGTGCGAGCGGCACGAAAGCGGTGTCGTCGGGACCGACATAGTTCGCCGTCGGGCGGATGATCTTGCCGTCGATGCGCTGCTCGATCACATGCGCACTCCATCCCGCGGTGCGCGCGATGACGAACAGCGGCGTGAACATCGCCGTAGGTACACCCATCATGTGATAGGAAACCGCGCTGAACCAATCGAGGTTGGCGAACATCTTCTTGGTCTCGGCCATCACCGCCTCGATGCGGTCGGCGATGTCGAACATCCGCATCGAGCCAGTCTCCTGCGACAACCGACGCGCAACGCCCTTGATGACGTGGTTGCGTGGATCGGCGATCGTGTAGACCGGATGGCCGAAGCCGATCACCACCTCGCGGTTGGCGACGCGGGCGCGGATATCCGCCTCGGCCGCATCCGTCGACGGGTAGCGCTGCTGAATCTCGAACGCCACCTCGTTGGCGCCGCCATGCTTCGGGCCGCGCAGCGCGCCGATGCCGGCGGTGATGGCCGAATACATGTCGGCCCCGGTGCCGGCCACCACCCGGCAGGCGAAGGTGGAGGCGTTGAACTCATGCTCGGCGTACAGGTTGAGCGACGTGTCCATCGCCCGCACCCAGGATTGCCGCGGCGTGCTGCCGTGCAGCAGATGCAGGAAGTGCCCGGCGATGCTGTCCTCGTCGCTCTCCACCTCGATGCGGCGCCCGTTCTGCGAAAAATGGTGCCAGTACAGCAGCATCGAACCCAACGACGCCATCAGCCGGTCGGCGATATCGCGCGCGCCGGAATGGTTGTGGTCGTCCTTTTCCGGAAGCACGCATCCCAGCATCGATACGGCGCTGCGCATCACGTCCATCGGATGCGCCGCCGCCGGTATCGCCTCCAGCACGTCGCGGACGGCCGCCGGAATGCCGCGCAGCGCCCGCAGCTTCTCCTTGTAGGCGGCAAGCTCGGCGGCGTTCGGCAGGCGCTCATGCACCAGCAGATGCGCGATCTCCTCGAACTCGCAGGTCTCGGCGATGTCGAGAATGTCATAGCCGCGGTAGTTCAGGTCGTTGCCGGTGCGTCCCACCGTGCACAGCGCGGTGTTCCCCGCCGGCACGCCGGACAAGGCGACTGATTTCTTCGGCCGGTTCGCCGTCGGGTTCGCGTTCAGGGTCGTGCTCATGCTCTCGTCTCCCTTCAGAAGATGCCGGGCTTGGCGACGGACAGGCCGCCCGCCGGAAGCGCCACGTTGAGGCGGTGCAGTTCGCCCGCCGGCAATTTCGCCACGTCCTGCGCCGCTTCCAGGAAGCGGTTGGACTCGCGCGTGGAGATGATGCCGTCGGTCAGCAGGCGGAACTTGCGGATGTAGTCGTCGCGCCCGAACGGCCTGGCGCCCAGCGGATGCGCGTTGGCCACGGCGAGTTCGTCCACCAGCCGCGTGCCGTCCTGCATGATCACCTCGACCCGGCCGCCGAACGCCAGTTCGTTGGGGTCGCGCGAGTGGTAGCGCCGCGTCCACTCCGGATCTTCCCGCGTCTCGATCTTGTGCCACAGCGCCACCGTGTCGGCGCGGCGCGCGCGCTTCGGCGCATAGCTGTCGACGTGGTGCCAGCGCCCGTCCTGCAGCGCCACCGCGAAGATGTACATGATCGAGTGGTCCAACGTCTCGCGGCTGGCCTTCGGATCCATCTTCTGCGGATCGTTGGCGCCGGTTCCGATCACGTAATGCGTGTGGTGGCTGGTGTGCAGGATGATCTTCTCGATCTTCGACAGGTCGGCGATCTGCTCGCGCATCTTGAACGCGAGGTCGATCAGCGCCTGGCTCTGGTATTCGGCGCTGTGCTCCTTGGTGTAGCTGTCCAGGATCGCCCGCTTCGCCTCGCCCGGCTCCGGCAGCGGCACGATGTAATGCGCCTGCGGCCCGTCCAGCATCCAGGCGATCACCGAATCCTCGCCCTCATAGATCGGGCTCGGCGCGCCCTCGCCGCGCATCACGCGGTCCACCGCCTCCACCGCCAGCTTGCCGGAATGCGCCGGCGCATACGCCTTCCAGCTGCTGATCTCGCCTTTGCGGGACTGGCGCGTGGTGAAGCTGACATGCACCGCCTGCTGCACCGCCTGGTAGATCACCTCCTGCTTCAGCCCCAGCAAGGTGCCGATGCCGGCCGCCTGGGCCGGGCAGAGATGCGCGATGTGGTCGATCTTGTGCTCGTGCAGGCAGATCGCGCGCACCAGGTCGATATGGATCTCGTAGCCGGTGGCGATGCCGCGGATCAGGTCGCGGCCGGACTTGCCCATCGTCTGCGCCACCGCCAGCACCGGCGGGATGTTGTCGCCGGGATGCGAATAGTCGGCGGCCAGGAAGGTGTCGTGCATGTCGAGTTCGCGCACCGCGGTGCCGTTCGCCCATGCCGCCCATTCCGGGCTGGCACGGGTGCCGGAGGCGACGCCGAAGATGGTGCCGCCGTCCTTGCGCGGGTGGCCGAGCGCCATCGCGCGGGCGGACACCACCGGCCGGCGGTTGATCGCGGCGATCGCGACGGAGGCGTTGTCGATGATCCGGTTGATGATCATCTCGGCGGTATCCTTCGGGACGGCAACGCGGTCGGCCGCCACGCCCGCGATCTTCCACGCAAGCTGGTCCTCGCGCGGCAGCTCGGTCTTGGACGGATACACCTTCACGTCATGCAGCTTCATGGCTTTCTTCCTGTTGGGCGCGGCGCCCGGCTGGGATTGGCGCGGCGGCGCGTGCGGTCTAGCGTTGGCCATCGTTTCCTAGTCGGGCATGCGCCTTGCCGCAAGGACGCGCGCCGCTCGCCAAGCCGCTTGCAGAAGGTACATATATAAGTGTCCGCAGAATTCGATCGCGTCTTCATCGGCGACCTCGTGGCCTCCACCGAAATCATCAAGGACGGCTACGTCGCCCTGCGCGGCGAGACCATCGCCGCGATCGGCCAGGGGGTTCCGCCGCCGGCGACGGAGACTGTCGACTACCGCGGCAAGTTCATCCTGCCCGGCCTGGTCGATGGACACATGCACACCTCCTCGGCGATCGGCTGGCCCGGCATCGAGGGTGCCACCCGCAGTGCCGCCGCCGGCGGCGTCACCACCTGCGTCGACATGCCGTACGACGTGCCGCAGGCGGTGACCGACGCCGGCGTGCTGCAGGACAAGATCGGCTGGGTGAACCGCACCGCGCATGTCGACGTCGCGCTGTACGGCACCATCCGCAAGACCGGCGGCGTCGACGCCATCGCCGGGCTGGCCGCGGCCGGCATCTCCGCGTTCAAGCTGTCGACCTACGAATACGATGCGGTGCGCTTCCCGCGCATCGACCACCCCACCATGGTCGCGGCGTTCCGCGAGATCGCCAAGACCGGCCTGCCGGTCGCCGTGCACAACGAGGACCAGGAACTGGTCGAGCGCCTGACCGCGGAGGCGAAGGCCGCCGGCCGCACCGACGCGATCATGCATTGCCGCACCCGCCCGCCGCTGGCCGAGACGATGGCCGATCTGGAGATCTTCGAGATCGGGCTCGAAACCGGCGCGCATGTCCACATCGCGCATTCCTCGCTCGCCCGCGGCTTCGACATCGCCGCCGCGTTCCGCGCGATCGGCGGCCAAGCCACCGGCGAGGCCTGCATCCAGTACCTGTGCATGACCGAGGACGACATCGTCCGCCTCGGCGGCCGCGGCAAGTGCAACCCGCCGTTCCGCACCGAAGACGAGGTCGAGCGCATGTGGGAGCGGCTGCTCGACGACAAGGTCAGCAACGTCTCCACCGACCACGCGCCGTGGCCGGCCGATCGCAAGAACTCGCCCGACATCTTCGCCAACGGCGCCGGCCTCACCGGCATGCAGAGCTTCGCGCCGCTGATGTTCACCCTGCTCGACGAGCGCGGATCTGTCGCCGACGCTGATGGCGACCTACTGCGCCGAGCGCAGCGCCAAACTGCACGGGCTGTATCCGAAGAAGGGCACGCTGCGCCTCGGCGCCGACTGCGACCTCGCTGGTGCTGGAGCGCGCCGACTACGCGTTCGACGAAGCCAGCATCCAGGACCGCCCGGAACTGCGATGGTCCCCTTACCATGGCCGCCGCATGCGCGCCCGCGTCGCCGCCACCGTGTTGCGCGGCCGCACCGTCTGGGACGGCGCCAACGTCCTGGCGACCCCCGGCACCGGCCGCTTCGTGCGGCGGGACAGCCACTGACATGGCGCGCGTGCTGCGCGTCGCCGGGGCGCAGACCGGTCCGATCCAGCGCGCCGACCGCCGCGCCGACACGCTCGACCGGCTGATCGCGCTGCTGGAGCAGGCGGCGCGCGAACAGGCGCAGCTGGTGGTGTTCCCCGAACTCGCGTTCACCACCTTCTTTCCGCGCTGGCTGATCGAGAACACCCAGGAGCTCGACCGCTATTTCGAACGCGAGATGCCGAACCCCGAGGTGGCGAGGCTGTTCGACCGCGCCCGCGCGCTCCGCATCGCCTTCTATGTCGGCTTCGCCGAGCTCACGCCCGACCGCAAGCGCTTCAACACCGCGATCCTGGTGGGGCCGGATGGCGCACTGATCGGCAAGTACCGCAAGGTTCACCTGCCGGGCAGCGTCGCGCCGCGCGAGGGCGCGCGCTTCCAGCAACTGGAGAAGCGCTATTTCGAATACGGCGACCTCGGCTTCCCCACCTTCCGCGCGCCGGCCTCGCTGCAGGGCGCGGTGCTGGGAATGATGATCTGCAACGACCGGCGCTGGCCTGAATCCTGGCGCATGCTCGGCCTCGGCGGCGTCGAGCTGGTGTGCCTCGGCTACAACTCGGCCGCCTATGATCCGAACGGCGGCGAAACCGAGGATGCCGGGCTGCGTACCTTCCATTCGCAACTGGTGGCGCAGTCGAACGCCTACATGAACGCCACCTGGGCCGTCGCCGTCGCCAAGGCCGGCAACGAGGACGGCTCCGGCCTCATCGGCGGCTCCTGCATCGTCGATCCCGACGGCCGCATCGTGGCGCAGACGAAGACGCTGGGCGACGAACTGATCGTGGCCGACTGCGACCTCGACGCCTGCCGCCAGGGCAAGGAGAAGATGTTCGATTTCGCCGCCCATCGCCGGCCGGCGCAATATGGCGCCATCACCGGCCAGGCCGGCGCGACCCCGCCCCCTCCATTGGCATGAGAACGCACGTGAAGACATTCCGCCTGTTCCTCGCCGCCGCCGGCCTTGCCATGTGCGCCCCGCACGCCGCCCGCGCCGATGACCCGAACGCGCTGTGGAAGATCATCAGCGACCGCTGCCTGCCGGCATTCGAGCAGCACAAGCCGCCGGACCCATGCGCCGCCGTCGATCTCACCGGCGGCATCGCGCACGGCTTCGTGGTGCTCAAGGACCGCAACGGCGCCACCCAGTACCTGCTGATGCCGACGGCGAAGATCACCGGCAGCGAAAGCCCGGAGATCCTGGCGCCCGACGCCACCAATTATTTCGCCGACGCCTGGCTGGAACGCGGCCGCATGGATGCCCGCGCCGGCCATAAGTTCCCGCGCGACGACGTAAGCCTCGCCGTCAACTCGATCACCGGGCGAACCCAGAACCAGCTGCACATCCATATCGACTGCGTCTCCGCCGAGGTGCGCGCCGCATTGCGCGCCCACCAGGCGGCGGTCGGCGACAAATGGGCGCCCTTCCCGGTGACCCTGGCCGGGCACCATTATCTCGCGATGCGCGTTACCGGCGAGGATCTCGGCACGGCGAATCCGTTCAAGCTGGTGGCCGAGGGCATACCGGGCGCCGCGTCCGACATGGGCCACCAGAGCATCGCCGTGGTCGGCACCGTGCTGCCGGACGGCAAGCCGGGCTTCATCATCCTGGACACGCACACCGACGCCGCCACCGGCAACTTCGCCAGCAGCGAGGAATTGCAGGACCATTCATGCCGGGGCCTGTGAGATGAGAAGGATCACGAATGCAACGGATCTTGAAATGAAACGGATTCCGCGATGAAACGGATCATCACCGTCGGCGCCGCCCAGCTCGGACCGATCCAGAAAAGCGAAGGCCGCGAGGTCGCGGTCGGGCGCATGATCCGCCTGATGGAACGCGCCCATGCGCGCGGCGTGGAGCTTGTGGTCTTCCCGGAACTTGCGCTCACCACGTTCTTTCCGCGCCACTATCACGAAGACATCGCCGAGGCCGATCGCTGGTTCGAGGAGAGCATGCCATCCAACTCGACCGCGCCGCTGTTCCAGGCGGCGAAGCGGCTCGGCATCGGCTTCCATCTCGGCTACGCCGAAATCGAGCACGAGGTCGATGCTGAGGGCAATCCGCGGCGGCGGCATTTCAACACCGCCATCCTGGTCAGTCCCGACGGCGACGTCATGCTGAAATACCGCAAGGTGCATCTGCCGGGCCACGCCGAGTACGATCCGAAGCGCGCCGTGCAGCATCTGGAAAAGCGCTATTTCGAAGTCGGCAACCTGGGCTTCCCGGTGGTGCGCGCGCCGATGGGCGGCGTCGACGGCATCAACATGGGGATGATGATCTGCAACGACCGGCGCTGGCCGGAAGCCTGGCGCGTGCTGGGCCTGCAGGGCGTCGAACTGGTCATGCTCGGCTACAACACCCCCAGCACCAACCAGTCCGCCGCGGGGTTCGAGGCGCCGCATCTCAGGGTGTTCCACAGCCACCTGAGCATCCAAGCCGGCGCCTACCAGAACGCCACCTTCGCGGTCGGCGTCGCCAAGGCCGGCACCGAGGATGGCTGCGAGCTGTTCGGGCATTCGATCATCGTCAACCCGCAGGGCGAGATCACGGCGCAGGCGACCAGCTGGGACGACGAACTGATCACCGCCGACTGCGACCTCGAGATGTGCCGACTGGGCCGCACCACCATCTTCGCCTTCGACAAGCACCGCCGACCCGAGGCGTATGCCCGCATCACCGATCAGGTCGGCGCCATCGAACCGGCCCGCTGGAACAAAACCTAGCCGCCCCCGCCGTCAACGCGCAGGCGGCTGCGCCGTGCCCGGCGTTGCCGGCTGCGCCCGTTGCAGCAGCTTCTTCGCCTCCTGCTCGACGACGGCGTTCTCCTGCTGCCGCTGGCCCGGCGAGAGCGCCACGCCGGCGGACTGCTCGTTCTGCTGCACCAGGCCCGGGTCCGGCTCGTGGCTGCGGCCGTTCCAGACGTTACCGTTCCGCGCCGGCGCCTGCGCCAGGACGGGCGTCCCGGCCGCCAGCAGCAGCGCCAAGGCCATAGCGATCGGCTTCATCGACAGACACCCCTTGTTGCCGATGTGGTGACGCGCGAGCGCGTCACTCGTTCCGCCGTGCAGGCATGCCGAGGCGACATGCGCGGTTAGGTATTCGTTCATCGATTTGCGGGAAATGAGACGGGTCTCACCTAAGGACCCAATGATGAACACGATCTCTCCGCTCAAGGCATTTTCCGAAGCCAATCCCTATCAGCAGGATTGGCTGGCCAACGCCCCCGATTCAGATATCGCGGGCCCCTCGCCGTTCGCCTTCGCCGGCGCGGCGGTCGTCGTCGGCGCCGCCGCCCCGCAGGTCATGGCGCTGTACCTGACCGAGGCCGGCGATAAAACCGCAGTCAGCGTCAACGACATCCACCAGGGTCAGATCGGCGACTGCTTCCTGCTGTCGGCGATCGGCGAAATCGCACTCTACAATCCGGCCGCGATCAGCAAGATGATCCACGTCAACGCCAACGGCAGCGAGACCGTGTCCCTGTTCACCGACACCCACGGCCGCGTCCCGGGGTTCGGCGCCACCAGCTTCCTGGCATCGTCGCAGACCGTGACCAACGTCTTCCCGAACAACGCGGTGGACAACGGCGCCACTCAGGACGTGGTCGGCAACCAGAAGGAGATCTGGCCGGCGGTCATCGAGAAGGCCTATGCGCAGGCCAATGGCGGCTACGGCGGCATCCAGAACGGCGGCAACCCCTGCATCGCCCTGCAGGAACTCACCGGCGTCACCGCCACCTGGCAGTCACCCGCCAGCCTCACCCTCGCCGCCTTGCTGAAGGACATCGCGGCCGGCGACCTGATCGTCATGGACACCGGCAATTCCTCGCGGCTGCCGTTCAACCTGGTCGGCAACCACGCCTACATGTTCGAAGGCCTGCAGACCGTCGGCGGCGCCAGCTGCGTCAAGCTCGGCAACCCCTGGGGCGTCGACCAGCCGTCGCTGATTCCGATGTCGCAACTGGCCAACGCCGTGGTGGAAGTCGATATCGGCCATCTGCGCTGAGGCCGAGCGGCCCGATCAGCCGAGCGCCACCGCCAGGGCCTGCGCCGCTGCCGCCTGGCAGGGCTCGATCACCGGCACGCCGATCGCCGCTTCCACCGCGGCGCGGTGATGCGCCATGCCCGGTACAGCCCAGGATGACCGTCTGCGCCCCGGCCGCGACCAGCGCGCGGCCGGTGGCGATCAGTTCCAGCCGCGCCGAACCGGGGTCCAGCAGCCTGTCCATCGCAACGTTGAGGGCGATCTCGGAGGCCAGCCGCGCCTCCAGCCCCATCGCCCGCAACGCCGCCATGTGCCGCCCCTTGGAGGCATCCACCAGGGCGATGACCCCGAACCGCTCGGCACGGGCCACGGCGGCGGCAACGGCGCAGCGAAACACGCCGAGCACCGGGCGCGACGTCGTCGCCCGCACCGCCTCGATGCCCGGATCGGACGCGCAGGCGATCACCAGCACATCCGCCGCCTCACGCTCGGCAAGGCGGCAGAGCGGTTCGACCACGCCGTGCCAGTCGCGCCAGGAATAGATCGCCGGCGGCCCGTGGGCTAAGGTCAGCACCTCCAGCGTCGGCCCGTCCGGGCGGCGGAACGGCGCCACCGCCGCGTCGATGCCGTCGCTGCAGGCCTGGCTGCTGTTAGGATTGATGATCAGAATTCGGCGCATCCGCCAACTCTTGATCGCGCTCGGTCGCGGGATCAAGTAATGCTGCACTGCGGTGATGCTCCCGCTTGCCGGATCCGCCGGCATCCCGAGGCCAGCCCGCGCCCGAAAGCAACTGCCGTGTCCGATGCATCCACGATCCGCTGGCAACCCGACCGCTCGCCGAAGCTGCCGCCATGGCCGATGCCGCCGCTGGCGACCGCCATCGGCCGCGGCCTGCTGAACCGCTGCCCGAGCTGCGGCAAGACCCATATCTTCCAGCGCTTCCTGAAGGTGACCCCGGTCTGCAGCAACTGCGGCGCGCCGCTGGGGCTGGCCCGGGCCGACGATGCGCCGCCCTATTTCACCATCTTCCTGGTCGGCCACATCGTCATCCCCGGCATGTTGCTGCTGGAGCGGACCGAATTGCCGCCTACCTGGGTGCAGACGGCGATCTGGGTGCCGGTGACGCTGCTGCTGTCGCTCGGCCTGCTGCAACCGATCAAAGGTGCCACGGTCGGGCTGATGCTGCGTCTCGGCATGCTCAAGAGCGACACCGATGAATGACCTGCCGCCATGACCGTCCTGCCGTCATGACCGGTTTGGCCGCGACGGCGCATGCCGCCGGCGCCGACGCCCGGCTGTCGCGGATCACCCTGGAGGGCGAGGCCCTCACCCGGCTGTCGCCGCTGCTGGAGGCGGATCGCGCCCAGGCGGTCGCCGACCTGCAGGCGGACAACGTCTTCGCACCGGTGCTGCCGAAGCCCGATCACCCGACCGACCGCGGACCCTTCGCTCTGCGGCTGTCGATCTCCGAGGGCCGCCTCGCCTTCGACATCCGCCACGCCGACGACCGGCCGCTGCGCGTCGTGCTGCTGGCGCTCGGCCCCTTCCGCGGCCTGATCCGCGACTACCAGATGATCGTCGACAGCTATGCCGAGGCGATCGCCGAGGGCCGCGAGGCGCGGATCCAGGCGATCGACATGGGCCGGCGCGGGGTCCACAACGAAGGCGCGCAACTGATGATCGAACGCCTGGCCGGCAAGGTCGCGATCGACTTCCCGACCGCCCGGCGCCTGTTCACCCTGGTCTGTGTGCTGCACCAGCGCGTCGGCTAAGCTCCTGAAGTATAATCTGATTGTTGAAGGTTTGCGGCGATGAAGATCGATGGCACCCCCTATCGCAGCGTCTGGGTGGACGAGCAGGACGGCTGGTCGGTGCGCATCCTCGACCAGACCCGCCTGCCCTGGTCGCTGGACATCGTCCGGCTCACCGATGTCGCGGGCGTCGCCCACGCCATCCGCTCCATGCAGGTGCGCGGCGCGCCGCTGATCGGCGCGGTCGCGGCCTACGGCTTGGCGCTGGCGGCGCGCCATGATGCCGGCAATGCGGCGATCGAGCGCGACGCGGCGATGCTGGAACAGACCCGCCCGACCGCCGTCAACCTGCGCTGGGCGGTCGAGCGGATGCTGCGGCGGCTGCGGACCACCCGCGTCGAGGATCGCGTCGCCGCGGCCTATTCCGAGGCGGCGGCGATCGCCGACGAGGACGCAGCCCAGTGCGAGGCGATCGGCGCCCACGGCCTGCCGCTGATCAGCCGCAAGGCCGGCGCCAGCGGCCGCCGGGTGAACGTGCTGACCCATTGCAACGCCGGCTGGCTCGCGACGGTCGACTGGGGCACCGCCCTCGCGCCGATCTACAAGGCGCATGAAGCCGGGATCGACCTGCATGTCTGGGTGGACGAGACCCGGCCGCGCAACCAGGGCGCGGCACTCACCGCCTATGAACTCGGCAAGCACGGCATCGCCCACACCGTGATCGCCGACAACGCCGGCGGCCACCTGATGCAGCACGGCAAGGTCGACCTGGTGATCACCGGCGCCGACCGCGTCACCCGCGCCGGCGACGTCGCCAACAAGATAGGCACCTACCTCAAGGCCCTGGCGGCGCACGACAATGCGGTGCCGTTCTGGGTCGCCATGCCTTCGTCCACCATCGACTGGACGGTGGCCGATGGCATCGCCGACATCCCTATCGAGGAGCGCGCCGCCAGCGAGGTGACGACCATGACCGGCCGCGGGCTCGACGGCTCGATCACCACGATCCGGGTCGCGCCGTCCGACAGCCCGGCCGCCAACCCGGCCTTCGACGTGACCCCGGCCCGGCTGGTGACCGGCCTGATCACCGAACGCGGCCGCTGCGACGCCAGCGAGGCTGGGCTGCGGTCCCTTTTCCCGGAGCACGCCGCCGTCCCGGCCTGACCCAAACCGGATTAAGCGTTGACCATCGGCAATTTGTTCGATCACGAAATTTTCATTTTAGTACTTGCGATCGCCGCCGCCTGAGGCACACTGCCCGCTGGTTTCGTGCGACGGGCCGGGGCGCACGTCCCGCCTCATTTGTCGAACCGCAGGGAAGGAACTTCGTGGCCGAATTCTGGGCCGAATGGGGAATCTTGGCCTATGCCGGCGCCGCCGGCTGGGCCTTCTTCGAAGGGGAAACCTTCGTCCTGCTGGCGGCGGCCCTCGGGCGCGCCACCGGCTCCGTCGACCCCTGGGCTTTGATGGTCTGCGTCTGGCTCGGCTCGTTCGCCGGCGACCAGGTCTGGTTCACCCTGGGCCGCCGCTACGGCGCCCGCGCGGTCCGCCGATTCCCCGGCGCCGAACGCCGGCTGGACCAGGCGATGCGCTTTCTCGACCGCTTCGGGGTCGCCTTCGTCCTGACCTTCCGCTTCGCCTACGGCATCCGCAACGTCGCCGCCGCGGCCTGCGGCATGGCCGGGATGAACCGGGCCCGCTTCGCCGCCCTGAATTTCATCGCGGCCGGCCTCTGGGCCGGAAGCTTCGTCGCCTCCGGCTGGTATCTCGCTGAATTCCTCGGCCAGAACGGCGTCTGCTACCTGCTGGGCGGCCTCGGCCTGCTGGTCGTGGCCACCCTGGTCCTGAAGATGCGCCGGCGCCGGACCCCCGCCAGCATCGAGATCTGAGGCGGCGCCGCTCCGGCCACCCGCGTTTTCCTTCGGGGCGCTTGCTGCGCCGCCGCACATGCGGCAGCCTGATCACGAATCAGTCAATCCAAGGCCTCGATCATGAAACTGCGCCGCATCCTGTTGTCCGCTGCACTCCTGTTGGGCAGCGGCGCCCTCGGCCTCGATCGCCAAGCGGCCGCACAGACCGCCGCCCCGCCGTTGCGCACCGGCGTCGACGGCACCTTCGCGCCGCACTCCATGCCCAAGCTCAGCGGCGGGCTGGAGGGCTTCAACATCGACCTGTTCAACGAGGTCGCGAAGCGGATGCACCGCGACATCACCATCGAGAGCACCAGCTTCAGCGGCCTGATCCCCGGCCTGCAATCCGGCCGCTACGACTTCATCGCCGCCCCCACCACGGTCACCAAGGAGCGGGCGGAGAACATGATCTTCACCTCCGGCTACCTGTGGACCGCGTTCGAGTTCGGTATCAAGAAGGGCTCGGCGCCGATCAAGTCGTGGGACGACCTGAAGGGCAAGGCGGTCTCGGTGAACAAGGGCACGCCCTACGAAACGCTCGCCAAGGCCAACGGCGAGAAGATCGGCTTCACCGTCCAGGTCTACGACACCCAGCCCGACGCCACCCAGGCCGTCCTGTCCGGCCGCGCCTACGCGACCCTCGGCGGCAACACCGTGATCAAATACGCCGCCACCAAGAACCCGCAATTCGTCGCCGATTTGGTGCTGGAGGACAGCAAGGCGCATTGGGCGGCGCCGTTCCGCAAGGACAGCGTGGCGCTCCGCAACCAGGTGCAGGACGCGCTCGACTGCATGAAGCAGGACGGCACCATCGCCAAATTGTCGGAGAAATGGTTCGGCGCGGCGCCGGCGCCCGACGACCTCGAACGGGTGGTGACGCCCGGCTACGGCGTGCCCGGCATGCCCGGCTACGACCCGACTCCGCACCCGCTGCATTGCCAGGGTTGAACCCGGCCCGGGCCGGCGAAGCCCGATGAGCGGCGCGCCGAAGCCGATCATCGATGCGCGGAACGTGCAGAAGCACTTCGGCGCGTTGCACGTCCTGAAGGGCGTCGACCTCGCCGTCGCCGAGCGCGAGCTGGTGTTCGTGATCGGCCCGTCCGGCTCCGGCAAGTCCACCCTGCTGCGCTGCCTGAACCGCCTGGAGGAACCCTCCTCCGGCAGCATCGAGGTCGACGGGCTGGACATGCTGAGCCCGGCCACCGACATCAACCGCGCCCGCCAGCGCATCGGCATGGTGTTCCAGTCGTTTAACCTCTATCCGCACATGACCGCCCTCGGCAACGTTACCCTGGCGCTGCGCAAGGTCGGCGGCCGCAGCCGTGCCGAGGCGGACGCGATCGGCATGGCGGCGCTGCAGCGCGTCGGCCTCGCCGACCGCGCCGGGCACACGCCGGGCAAGCTCTCGGGCGGCCAGCAGCAGCGGGTGGCGATCGCCCGCGCCATCGCCCTGGAGCCCCGCGTGATGCTGTTCGACGAACCGACCAGCGCGCTCGACCCCGAACTGGTCGGCAGCGTGCTGCAGGTGATGCGCGAGTTGCGCGAAAGCGGCATGACCATGGTGGTGGTGTCGCATGAGATGGGGTTCGCCCGCGCCGCCGCCGACCGCGTGGTGTTCATGGATGACGGCCTGATCGTCGAGCAGGGCACCCCCGCCGACATCTTCGCGAACCCGGCGCATGCCCGCACCCAGGCGTTCATCGGCCAGATCCAGCGGCATTGATGGGGTCCTGGGACCGCTTCACCGACATCTTCTTCAATGCCCGGGTGATGGCGAAATACTGGCCGGACATCGTCTCCGGCCTGTTCGTGACGATCGCGCTGGCGGCGGCGATCGTGGCCACCGGCCTCGTCTGCGGCCTGGTCCTCGCATTGCTCCGCAGCCTGGGCGTGCGGCCGCTGAACTGGCTGATCATCTTCGTGGTCGACCTGTTCCGGGCGCTGCCGCCCTTGGTCATCATCGTGCTGATCTATTTCGGCCTGCCGGCGCTGGACATCGCCCCCTCCGGCTTCGTCTCCACCTGGGCCAGCCTGTCGCTGGTGCTGATGGCGTTCTCGGAGGAGATCTTCTGGGCCGGCATCACCGCCATTCCGCGCGGGCAGTGGGAGGCAGCGCGCTCCACCGGCCTGTCCTTCTCCCAGACCATGACCAACGTCGTGTTGCCGCAGGCCCTGCGCATCACCATCCCGCCGCTGACCAACCGCACCATCGCCATCACCAAGGGCACGGCACTCGGATCGGTGGTGGCGGTGTCCGAGATTCTCGGCCAGGCGTCCTCCGCGGTGTCCAACAGCTACAACCCGTCGCCGCTGACCCTCGGCGCCGCCGCGTACCTGGTGCTGTTCCTGCCGGTGGTGGTGCTCGGCCGCTGGATCGAGACGCGGTTCGCATGGCGCCGGTGAGCCCGCCATGGCGCATGTGAGCCCACCCGGCCGATGATCGCCACGTTCTTCAATCCGGAGATCGCCGCCGCCGCCTGGCCGATCCTGCTGGCCGGCCTCGGCAACACCATCGTCCTGTCCCTGATGGTGGTGCCGCTGGGCCTGCTCGGCGGCGTCGTCATCGCGGTGCTGTCGACCACGCGCAGCCGCTGGGTCCGCTGGCCGCTGATGGCGTGGGTGGATTTCTTCCGCGCCTTTCCGCCGCTGGTGCTGCTGATCTTCCTGTATGCCGGCCTGCCCTTCGCCGGGCTGGAGATGGGCGGCTTCGGCTGCGTCGCCGTCGCCTTCTTCCTCAACACCGGCGCCTATTACGGCGAGGTGCTGCGCGCCGGCATCGACAGCGTGCCCGCGGGACAGATCGAGGCCGCCCGCAGCACCGGCCTGTCCCGCCTGCAGGCGATGGCCCATGTCGTGCTGCCGCAAGCCATCCGCAACGTCATGCCGGACCTGCTGTCGAACACGCTGGAGGTGGTGAAGCTGACTTCGCTCGCCAGCGTCGTTGCTCTTCCGGAACTGCTTTTCCAGGCGCGGCAGGCACAGAGCCTGACGTATAATCCGACTCCTATTGTCATCGCGGCCGTAATATATTTTTGTTTGTTATGGCCAATTGTTCGCCTTCTCAGCCGACTCGAAAACCGCGCCCTTTCCGGGCGGCGCTGACGCTCGCATCCGCTGCGGCGTTGCTCGCCGCCTGTGCGCAGCCGCAGGCGCCGGGGCAGGCGCCGCCGGGCACC
This sequence comes from uncultured Alphaproteobacteria bacterium, assembly GCA_963819305.1. GTDB lineage: Bacteria > Pseudomonadota > Alphaproteobacteria > Acetobacterales > Acetobacteraceae > CAVTKE01. The sequence goes on along the minus strand of CAWFVP010000006.1, from coordinate 201,197 downwards.
GTCGCGCTCGATCCGGAAGCCGCCCACGCCCCACCCTTCGCGCAGGTGCCGTTCCAACGGTTCAGCCGCGCCGACGCGGTTGCCATCGCCCTGCGGGAGTGGCGGGCCTGGGGCCAGCTGGTCGACGACGACCCGCCAGACTCCCGGCCGCCGCCGCCGCCCGATGAGAAGCCGGAACGTGTGGCGGGCTTCTGGCAGCGGGTCGGCGAATACTGGTGGCTGGGGATGAACGCCGACAGCCCGATGGCGGGCTGGACCGGCAAGCACGACTCCGACGGCCGCGTGTTCGCGGCGAAGCGGGATGCGAACTACGCGTGGTCGGCCGCCTTCATCAGCTACGTCATGCGCAGCGCCGGCGCCGGCTCGCGCTTCCCGTATTCACCGGCGCACTCGACCTACATCAACATCGCCCGCGAGATGTCGATGGAGCAGCCGGGAAACTGGGCGGTCACGGCCATGGCGCCGGAGAGTGCGGCGCCGGTGCAGGGGGATATCATCTGCACCGCCCGCGCCGGCGCGCACCCGCTGAAATTCTCCGACCTGCCGCTCAGCGCCTTCAACTCGCATTGCGACCTCGTCGTCGCGGTGGCGCCCGGCAGCCTCACCGTCATCGGCGGCAACGTGGACGACGCCGTCACCATGAAGCACGTGCCCACCACGCCGGACGGCAAGCTGGCGGCCGCGGACGGCACGCCGGTCGATTTCCGCTATGCGTGGTTCGTCGTGCTGCGCGTCCTCTACGACCAGTAGGCCGCCGGCACCGTCAGTGTGACAATGCCTTGACGATTTCCTCGGTCATCTTCTTGGCGTCGCCGAACAGCATCATCGTGTTGGGGCGGAAGAACAGCTCGTTGTCCACGCCGGCATAGCCCGACGCCATCGAGCGCTTCACGAACAGCACGGTGCCGCGCCTTGTCCACCTCCAGGATCGGCATGCCGTAGATCGCCGATTGCGGGTCGGTCTTGGCGGCCGGGTTGGTCACGTCGTTGGCGCCGATCACGTAGACCACGTCGGCGGTGCTGAACTCGTTGTTGATCTCCTCGAGCTCGAACACCTCGTCGTAGGGCACGTTGGCCTCGGCCAGCAGCACGTTCATGTGGCCGGGCATGCGGCCGGCGACCGGGTGGATGGCGTATTTCACCTCCACGCCCTCCTTCTTCAGCGTGTCGGCCATCTCGCGCAGCGCGTGCTGCGCCTGCGCCACCGCCATGCCGTAGCCGGGCACGATGATCACCTTGCGAGGCGTTCTTCATGATGAAGGCGGCGTCGTCGGCGTTGCCGGACTTGCACCGCGCGGTCGCCGGCCGCCGGCCGGCCGCCGCGGCGCCGCCGGTATCGGTGCCGAAGCCGCCCAGCAGCACGTTGATGATGCTGCGGTTCATGCCCTTGCACATGATGTAGGACAGGATCGCGCCGGACGCGCCGACCAGCGCGCCGGTGATGATCAGCGCGAGGTTCTGGATGGTGAAGCCGATGCCGCAGGCCGCCCAGCCGGAATAGCTGTTCAGCATCGAGACCACGACCGGCATGTCGGCGCCGCCGATCGGGATGATCAGCAGGAAGCCGAGCGCCGATCGCCAGCAGCGCGATCAGCCAGAACACCACCTGGCTGCCGCTGGCGACGAAGCACGATGATCAGCACCAGCAGCAGGACGCCGAGCGCCGAGATTGAGCTGGTGCTGGTAGGGGAAGGTGATCGGCGCGCCCTTCATCAGCGCCTGCAGCTTGGCGAAGGCGATCAGCGAGCCGGAGAAGGTGATGGCGCCGATCGCGAGGCCGAGCGACATCTCGACCAGGCTTTGCGGTGTGGATGTGCGCCGGCGATGCCGATGCCGAACGCTTCCGGCGCGTTCAGCGCCGCGGCCGCGACGAACACCGCGGCCAGGCCGACCAGCGAGTGGAACGCGGCGACCAGCTGCGGCAGCGCCGTCATCTGGATGCGCAGCGCGACGAAGCGTGCCGACGCCGCCGCCGATGGCGATGCCGAGCACGATCAGCACGATAGCCGGGCAGCGACATGCCGTGATGCAGCAGCGTCGCGAGGATGGCGATCGCCATGCCGGCCATGCCGATCATGTTGCCGCGGCGCGAGCGTCTCCGGATGCGACAGGCCGCGCAGCGCCAGGATGAACAGGACGGCGGCGACGAGGTAGGCGAGCGAGGTCAGGCTTGCGGACATCGGTTAGCGCTCACCTTCTTCTTGAACATCTGCAGCATGCGCTGGGTCACCACGAAGCCGCCGAAGATGTTCACGCTGGCCAGCATCACCGCGATGAAGCCGAAGCCCATCGCCCAGCCGGACAGCGCGAGCCCGGTCGCCAGCATGGCGCCGACGATGATCACCGAGGAGATCGCGTTGGTGACGCCCATCAGCGGCGAGTGCAGCGCCGGGGTGACGTTCCAGACCACGTAGTAGCCGACGAAGCAGGCCATCAGGAACACCGCGAGCAGGAACACGAACGGCTCCACCGCCTCGACCACCGGGCCTGCGCCGGCGGCGAAGATGCGGGCGTGAATCGGCGAGGTCGGCGGCGCGGTTCGCCAGGTCCGTCGCCTGGTCGGCCAGCTGGGCGGGGGTCATGCGCTGTCTCCGGATCAGGCGGCTTGCGACGGCAGGAACTGCGGATGCACCACGGCGCCGCCGCGGGTCAGCAGCACGCCCTTGACGATGTCGTCGCTGTCGGGCAGCTTCGGCGCGCTCGGCGTCCTTGTCCCAGAAGCGTGGTCAGGAAGGTCAGCAGGTTGCGCGCATAGAGCGAGCTGGCGGCGACCGGGATGCGGCCCGGCCAGTTGCGCCAGCCGAGGATGCGCACGCCGTTCGGGGTGACGATGCTGTTCGCCGGGCACGGTCAGCGCGCAGTTGCCGCCGGCGTCGGCCGCGAGGTCGACGACGACGCTGCCGGCCTTCATGCTCTCGACCATCGCCGTCGTCACGATCACCGGCGCGCTGGCGGCCCATGCACCAGCGCGGTGCAGATCACGATGTCGTTCTTGGCGACGGTGGTGGCCATCAGCTCGGCCTGCTTCTGGCGGAACGCGTCGCTCATCTCCTTGGCGTAGGCGCCCGTCTGCGCCGCCGTCTCCTCGTCCTCGACGCCGACGAAGCTGGCGCCGAGCGACTTGATCTCCTCCTTCGCGGCGGGCCGCACGTCGGTGGCCGAGACGATGGCGCCCAGGCGGCGGGCGGTGGCGATCGCCTGCAGGCCGGCGACGCCGGCGCCGATCACGAACACCCGGGCCGGCGGCACGGTGCCGGCGGCGGTCATCATCATCGGAAAGCCGCGCTCGAACGCCGCAGCGCCTTCGATCACGCGCGCGATAGCCGGCGAGGTTGGCCTGGCTGGACAGCACGTCCATCGACTGCGCGCGGGTGATGCGCGGCAGCAGCTCCATCGCCACGCAGTCGATCCCGGCCTGCGGCCAGCGACGGCACCAGGTCCGGGTCGGCGAAGGCGCCGGCGATGCACACCAGCAGCGCGCCGCGCGGGATCAGCGCGCCGCTCGGCCGGTTCCGGCGCCTGCACGGCGAACACGATCCCGGCGCCGGCCAGCGCCGCCGCCGGATTGTCCGGCGCGATCTCGGCGCCGGCCGCCTGGTATTCCGCGTCCGGACACGGCCGATGCCAGCCCGGCGCCGCGTCTCGACGGCCACGGTCAGCCCAAGGCCGATCAGCTTCTTGACCGTCTCGGGCGTCGCCGCCACGCGGGTTTCGAACGCCCGACGCTCCTTCAGCACCGCAAGCCGCATCCGGATGCCCTTCCTTGAACAGATCAGTTGGTCGCAGGCAGCCCGGACGCCGCGCCGGGCCGAACCTGCCGCATTGCAGGGATACATGCCCTTGCGGGACGGCAGGATGCAAGCCCGTCGCCGGGGACGCCCGGATCATCGGGCGGCCGCGGTATCACGGCATTGCGATGGATCAGCCGGCGAATCAGGCAGCGGATCAGGCGGCGCTGACCAGCCGCGGCTCGGCCTTCGGCGCGGACGCCGGCAGGATTTCGCTGGCCGGCACCGGCCGCCCGAGGTGATAGCCCTGCAGGTCGGTGCAGCCGAGCGCCACCAGGATGTCCCCCTGGGCCTGGGTTTCCACGCCTTCCGCGGTGGTCGCGATGCCGAGGTCGCGCCCCAGCGCCACCATCGCCGCCACGATCGCGCCGCTGCCCCCGGCCCCGCCGCCGGCCAGGTTGTTGCCAGGCGCCACGGTCCCATCCAGCCGCCCCGCCACCTCGCGGACGAAGCTGCGGTCGATCTTGATGCGGCTGAACGGAAACCGGCGGAGGTGGTCGAACGAGGAATGCCCGGTGCCGAAATGGTCCAGCGAGATCAGCACGCCCAGCCCCGCGAGATCGTGCATCGCCTGGTGCGAGGCGCCGGTCCCCATCATCAATTCGGTGATCTCCAGTTCCAGCCGGGACGGCGTCAGGCCGGACCGGGCCAGCGCCGCCGCCACCGACGCGACCAGCCCGGCATCGGCGAACTGCGCGACCGACAGGTTGACCGCCACCCGGACGCCGTCCGGCCAGCCCGCCGCCTCGGTGCAGGCCTTCCGCAGGATCCAGCGGCCCAGCTGAACGGTCAGCCCGATCTCCTCGGCCACCGCCATGAACGCGCCTGGAAGCACCAGCCCACGCTGCGGATGCCGCCAGCGCAGCAGCGCCTCCCGCGCGATCACCTGGCCGGTCACCGCGTTGGTGATCGGCTGGTAGAACAGCTCGAACTGCCCCTGCTCGACCGCCTGCCGCAATTCGGCCTCCAGCGTGCGCCGCGCCAGCAGCGTCGCCGCCATCTCGGGCTGGAACACCACGAAATGACCGTTGCCGGCGACCGCCTCCAGCGGCGGCGCTTCCGCGCGCTGCCTCGCATCGGATGGGCCGACCGCCGGGACCGGATCGGTATGGATCAGGGCGGGAGCCCGCCGCTCCCGCGACATCTCCTTGGCCCGGTACATCGCGACGTCGGCGGCGTTCAGGATCTCGTCGGCGGCGCCGTCATGCTCGCCGAGCACGGCCACGCCGATGCTGGCGCCGATGCACAGCCGATGCCCGCCGATCTCGAACGGCTCGGCCAGCCGCCCGACCAGCCGCCGGGCAAGCGTCTCGGCCTGTTCCGGCTGGTTGCAATGGGACTGCACGATCGCGAACTCGTCGCCGCCCAGCCGCACCGCGAGATCCGTCTCGCGCACGCTGGCGCGCAGGCGGTCGGCCACGGCGCAGAGCAGGGCATCGCCGACCTGGTGGCCGAAGCTGTCGTTGACCGCCTTGAAGCGGTCGAGGTCGATCACCAGGATGGCCGATTGCACCGGCGGACTGGCCTTGCCGAGCTCCGTCAGATGCACCCGCAGCCGCATCCGGTTGGCCAGCCCGGTCAGCGCATCATGCCCGGCCAGGTGGGTGATCCGCTCCTCGGCGTCATGCCGGGCGGTCACGTCCTCATGGGTCGCCACCCAGCCGCCATCCGGCAGCGGCCGATGATGGATGGCAATGACCCGGCCGTTGCGCAGCTGCACCACCGTGTCGTTGCGCACGTTGGTGCTGGCCAGCGAATCGCGCCAGACCAGATATTCCTCGGGCGTCATCTCGGGGAATGCGCCGACCGCGAAGCGATGGTCGACGATGGTCTCCAGCGACGTGCCCGGCGAGGCGCATTCCGCCGGCAGGTCGTAGAGCTCGGTGTAGCGCCGGTTGCAGACGATCAGCCGCCGGCCGCCATCGAAGAAGCAGACGCCCTGCGACATGTTGTTCAGTGCAGTGTCGAACCGCTGCGTCTGGCTTTCGGCGGCCTCCACGAAGCGATCCAGCATCCGGCGCGGCACCACGCGGACCCAGCGCAGGGCGGCCACCAGGATCGCCAGGGTCAGGCCGAGCCACACCCACTCGGGCGCCATCCCGATGCCGCCGGAATGCGCCACCAGCAGCGTGATCAGCGCGGCGAGACCGGCCGCGATGACTGTCGATCGGCTGGCCAATTCCTGGAACCGCGAAGACCGCAACGCCTGACCCCCATCTGCAGAAGACAGGAGGTAGCACGGCTACATTTCAGAACTGTTAATGAATGATATGCAACATAATCAGGCGGCTGTCATCGACACGGTCGCGGGCACCCCCGCCTCCGCCAGCGCAGCGGCTTGGCGCGCCGCCAGCGCGTCGGTGTCGAAGTCGGCGATCAGCTCGTGCGAACAGCTTCGACCAGTTCAGCTCCGCGCGCAGCCGCAGGAACACGCTGCCGAGGCCGATGGCGCTGCGGTCCATCAGCACGAACTCGCGCGGCGGCCGCACGCCGCCGGTCCGCCGCAGCCCCGCATGCACCCGCTGCGGCCACCTCGCGGCCGAATTGCGGGTCGTCGCTGTCCGTGATGCGGCGCACCCGGTCCTGGATCAGCGGCTCGTACAGGAAGCGCGCCCATTCGTTGAGCACCGCCATCTTCTCGCGGGTCATGTCGGTGAAGCCCCAGGTGGTGTAGGCGTGGTGGGCCTTGTCCTCGTCGTTGTCGCGCACCGCCTCGAACAGGTCGATCACGCCGCGCACGAACTTCGCGCCGAACACCCGGATGGCGCCGAAATCCAGCAGGTTCACGCTGCCGTCCGCCCGCACCTGGTAGTTGCCCAGATGCGGGTCGCCGTGGATCACGCCGTAGCGGTAGAACGGCACGTACCAGGCGCGGAACAGCGCCTCGGCGATGCGGTTGCGCTCCTCCTGCGGCGGGTCTTCCTCCAGCCGGCGCATCAGCGGCCGGCCGTCGAGCCAGGTCATGGTCAGCAGCCGCTTGGTGCTGAATTCGGTGATCGGCACCGGCACGTGCACGGCGGGCACGTCGCTTCAGCATCAGCCCGTACAGCCGCATCTGCGCGGCCTCGCGCTGGTAGTCGAGCTCCTCGCGCAGGCGCTCCGCCAGTTCCTGGTAGATCTCGTCGTGGTGGATGGCGCCGTCCATGCGGTGATACACCGCCATCGCCAGCTTCAGCTGCCGCAGGTCGGCCTCGACCGTGCTGGCCATGTCGGGATATTGCAGCTTGCACGCGACATCGGTGCCATCCGGCAACATCGCCCGATGCACCTGGCCGAGCGACGCCGCCGCCGACGCCTCGTGGTCGAAACGCTGGAACTTTCGTTCCCAATCCGGCCCGAGTTCGGCGGCCATGCGCCGGCGCACGAAGGCCCAGCCCATCGCCGGCGCGTTGGCCTGCAATTCGGCCAGCTGCGCCGCGTATTCCGCCGGCAGCGCGTCGGGCACGGTGGAGAGGAACTGCGCCACCTTCATCAGCGGCCCCTTCAGCCCGCCGAGCATCGACCCGCAAATCGTCGGCATGGTCGGCGCGGTTGGTGCGCAGGCCGAACGCGCGTTCGCCGACCATGCGCGCGGCGATGCCGCCGACAGCCCCCGACGTGCGCGCCATCCGGCGCAGCTCGCCGAACAGCGAAGAGCGATCCTCCATCAGGAAACCTTCTCGAGTTCGTCGATGATAGCCGGAAATCACGTCGAGGCCGATGCGCCAGAATGCCGGGTCCGACGCGTCCAGGCCGAACGGCGCCAGCAGCTCCTGGTGCCGCTTGGTGCCGCCGGCCCGCAGCATGTCGAGGTATTTCGCCTGGAAGCCGGGATGGCCGTTGCTGGAACACCCCATACAGCGCGTTCACCAGGCAATCCCCGAAGGCGTAGGCGTAGACATAGAACGGGCGTGTGGATGAAATGCGGCACATAGGCCCAGAACACCCGGTATTCCGGGGTGAACTCGAAGGCCGGCCCGAGGCTTTCGCGCTGCATCTCCAGCCAGATCTCGCCGATCCGGTCGGGCATCACCTCGCCGGCCGCCCGCTCGTCGTGCAGGCGCTGCTCGAAGCGGTAGAAGGCGATCTGGCGCACCACCGTGTTCAGCATGTCCTCGACCTTGCCGGCCAGCATGATGCGGCGGCGGGCGGGATCGGTCTCGGCGTCGAGCAGGTCGCGGAACGTCAGCATCTCGCCGAACACGCTGGCGGTCTCGGCCAGCGTCAGCGGCGTGCCGGCCATCAGGTAGCCGCGGTCGGCGGCCAGCACCTGGTGCACGCCGTGGCCCAACTCATGCGCCAAGGTCATCACGTCGCGGGTCTTGCCGTGATAGTTGACCAGCAGGTACGGATGCACCGACGGCACCGTCGGATGGGCGAAGGCGCCGCCGGCCTTGCCGGGACGCAGCGCCGCGTCGATCCAGGGGTTTTCGAAGAACCGGCCGCCGATCCGCGCCAGCTCCGGCGAGAACGCGCCATACGCCTTCAGCACCCGCGAGGTCGCCTCCGGCCATGACACCTCGGTGTCGGCATCGCCCTCCAGCGGCGCGTTGCGGTCCCAGTGCTGCAGCTTCTCCAGCCCCAGCCATTTCGCCTTCATCAGGTAGTAGCGATGCGACAGCCGCGGGAAGTCGGCGGTGACCGCCGCCACCAGCGCGTCCACAACCTCGTCCTCGACCATGTTGGAGCGGTTGCGGTAGCTGCCCGGGCGCGGGTAATGGCGCCAGGCATCGGTGATCGCCTTGTCCTTGGCCAGCGTGTTGGTGGTCAGCGCGAACAGCCGGATGTTCTCGGCGAAAGCCTTCCCGATGGCATGCCCGGCGGCCTCGCGCACCGAGCGGTCGCGGTCGGACAGCTTGTTCAGCGCGGCGCTGACGGTCAGCTCCTCGCCGCCCAAAGGGACTCGCATGCCGGCCACCGTCTCGTCGAACAGCCGCGACCACGCGGCCCGGCCGGTGACCTCCTTCTCATGCAGCAGCCGCTCGACCTCGTCGGAAAGCTGGTGCGGGCGGAACACGCGGACGTCGCGCAGCCAGGGCGCCCAATGCGCCAGCGCCGGGTCTTCCAGCTTGCGGGCGAGGTCGTCGTCCTCCAGCCGGTTCAGCTCGAGCGTGAAGAAGATCAGCGGGGTGGAGATCTCGGTCACCCGCTCGCTCATCGACTGGTAGAAGCGGCCGATCGCGGGATCGTTGGAATCGCCGCTGAACAGCAGCTGCGCGTAGGACATCACCCGCCCGAGCACTTCCTCGATCTTCTCGTAGGCGGTGATGGCGGCGGCCAGCTCGGCCCCGCTCAGCGACGGCAGGCGGCCGGCATGGGCGGCGGCGAACGCGCGGGCGTCTTTCTCGGCCTGGTCCAGCGCCGCCGCCAGCTCCGGGGAATCGGGGCTGGGGTAAAGGTCGGCGAGGTCCCAGCTGGGAAGGGCCGCGTCACCCGGCGCAGCGTTGGTGCCGGGGGCGGCGTGTCCGTCGGGCATGCGGCGATCGTCCTGTGGTTGGGGATGGTTCCGGCCGCACCTGCGTCATGATGTGGGCCGAATGGCTGGTCGTTCATGCAGATGTAAGTTATGCCGTCGATAGGTCAAAGGGTTGCGCCGCCCACCCCGGCATAATTGTCGGCTCGACGAAAATGCGGCGCGCCACGGAGGAGCGGATGCGCGCGGAGCCGGACCCCGGCAGCTACAGGTCCTGGGACGTCTATCCGACCTGGCCGAACCTGGCCACGATGATGTTCGACCTCGCCCGGCGCTGGCCGCGGCGGCCGATGCTGCGCGATTTTCGCGGCGGCGCCTGGCAGGCGACCGACTGGAACAGCTTCGCGCGCCAGGCGGCCCAGCTGGCTCGGCGGCTGCGCGAGGCCGGCATCGATCCCGGCGACCGGGTGCTGATCGTATCGGAAAACCGCCGCGAATATCCGATCGCCGAGACCGCGCTGATGGCGATCCGCGCGGTGCCGGTGCCGGCCTACACCACCTGCACCGTCGCCGACTACGCGCACCTGCTGCGCGATTGCGGCGCCCGCGCCGCGATCGTCTCCACCGCCGCCCTCGCCGCGCGGGTGATGGAGGCGGGTGAACTCGACCTGCTGATCACCATGGAATCCGTCTCGCCCACCGCCGTGCGGACCCTCGCATGGGACGATCTCGTGACCGACGGCGAGGATTTCACCGAGATCGCAGAGCAGGCGGCGGAGATCGCGCCCGGCGCGCTGGCCTGCCTGATCTACACCTCCGGCACCGGCGGCGCCCCGCGCGGGGTGATGCTGCCGCACCGCGCGATCATGTCGAACTGCCGCGGCGCCTTCCACCTGGCGAAGTCGCTGGACCTGAACGGCGAGACCTACCTGTCCTTCCTGCCGCTGTCGCACAGCTACGAGCACACCGCCGGGCAGTTCTTCCTGCTCAGCCTCGGCACCGAGGTGGTCTACGCCCGCGGCGTCGAGCACCTCGCCGCCGACATGCTGGCGGTGCGGCCCACCATCATGACCATGGTGCCGCGGGTGCTGGAGGTGATCCGCGGCCGCATCCTGGCCCAGGTGGCCCGGCAGGAGGGCTGGAAGCAGGCGCTGTTCGCCCGCGCCATCGCCATCGGCACGCGCCGCGCCGACCGCCAGCCGATCGGTCTGCTGGACCGCGCGCTGGACCCCCTGCTGGACCGCCTGGTGCGGCGCGCCGTCCGCGCCCGCTTCGGCGGCCGCATGCGCGCGGTGATCTCGGGCGGGGCGCGGCTGGAGCCCGATGTCGGCAAGTTCTTCCTGGCGCTCGGCATTCCGCTGCTGCAGGGCTACGGGCAGACCGAGGCCGGTCCGGTGATCGCCGCCAACCCGCCGCTGGCGATCCGCATCGACACCGTCGGGCCGCCGCTGCAGGGGGTCGAGCTGCGGATCGCCGAGGACGGCGAGATCCTGGTGCGCGGCGACCTGATGATGGACGGCTACTGGGGCCGCCCGGCGGAAACCGCGGCGGCGATCCAGGATGGCTGGCTGCACACCGGCGACATCGGGGCGCAGGATCCCGACGGCTACCTGCGGATCACCGATCGCAAGAAGGACATGATCGTGCTGTCCGGCGGCGACAACATCTCGCCCGCCCGGATCGAGGGCCTGCTGGTGGCCAACCCGGCGATCGCCCAGGCGGTGGTGGCCGGCGAGGGCCGCGCCGGGCTCGGCGCCCTGCTGGTGCCGCACGAGGGCTTCGATGCCGCGGCGGTGGCGGCGGCGGTCAAGGCCGTGAACGCCCAGCTGGCGGTCACCGAGCGGATCCGCCGGCACGCCATCGTGCCACCGTTCACCATCGACAACGGGCTGCTGACGGCGACCCAGAAGGTGCGCCGCCATCTGGTGATCAAGGCACACGCGGACACGCTGGCCCAGCTGGACGGGACCCGGCCCGACGGATAGCAGCCGTGGACGCCAACGGCAGAACCTTCCGACGAGGCTGACGGCTGCGCCGAATCGATGCATACGCGGTTATGATCGCCGCACTGAACGACAGGACCAGCCGATGTTTCCAGTGTTCGCCACCGTCCGTTCCGCCGTCCAGGCGGCCATCGCCTTCGCCGCGGCGCGGCCCCTGCTGCTGCTGTGCGGGCTGGGCGCCTACGCGGTGGGCGCTGCGATCACCATCCTGCTGCTGCCGCTCTATCACCTGAACGGCTTCACCGGCTCGCATCTGACGGCATGGTTCGGCGGCCTGCCGGCGCTGGTGCTGATCGCCCCGCTGTGGACCGCCCTGCCGCGCTTCATCATCCTGAAGGAACGCGACCGCGGCTACCTGCCGATCGATTTCAGGGTCTGGCGGATGCTGCTCGTCACCCTCGTGCTGTCGCTCATCACCATGATCGGCGGCGTGCCGTTCGCGTTCAGCCTCGATGCCAGCGCCCAGCTCGAGGGACGGCGCAGCATGGCGCTCCTGGTGCTGCTCGGCGCCGCCGCGTGGAAGCTGCTGATGTGGTGGCTGTCATGCCGCCTGGCCATCGCGCCGCCGATGGCCGCCGCCGGCGCGCGCAAGCAGGCGCTGGACACCGCGTTCTCCTACACGCCCGGCGCGGTGATGCGGATCATGGCGACCAAGCTGTCGATCTATCTGCCGGCCTTCGCGTTGGTCGGCGCGCTGATGCTGCTGGGGCGCGCGATGGACACCGACTACGTATCGCGGCCGTGGGGGGTCGTCCTGGTGACGCTGCTGACGGCGCTCACCGAGTTCACCGACGCGGCGGCCATGGCGATCATCGCCATGGCGCTGATCAAGCTGCGGTCGGCCGCCGCCGCTGCCGCCGCACCGGTCGCCGCGGAGTAAGCCTTCCCGCAGCGGCTTCAGTGGCCATGGCCCCATCCGCCACCGCCGCCGCCCCAGCCGCCGCCACCGCCCCAGCCGCCACGATAGCCGCCGCCCCAGCCGCGATAGCCGCCGCCATAGCCGCCGCCGTAGCCGCCGATATAGCCGCCGCCGACCACCACGGCCGGCGCCGCCGGATAGTACACCGGGTAGGCCGGCGCGGCGGCGGCCACCGGATAGGGGCCACCCGCGTAGGTGCCGTCGGCATAGTAGCCGTAGCCGGGATAGGCCACGCAGCCGGACAGGCCCAGCGCCGCGACCGCGGCAAGCGGGAGCAGCCGCCGCAGGATCGCCGCCCGAACCGTCGCACCGGCTGCGCCGGCCGGCGACCGGTCCGCGTCCCGCGACAAGTACGCTCTCAGGTTCATCGGAATTCTCCAAACGGATGCAGATCGACGGTCGGCAACATGCACGGTCATTGCGGCATTTCGGTGGTGGAAGGGGCGCCCCCGTCGCCGCAGCGAACGACCTTTCCGAGATTTAACCGCGGCCGGTGCACGAGGGTCGCGGTTTCGCCATGTTGGGCAACCATTGTCCAACTCAGGTCGTTCCCGAAGCGAAGCCTTTCAAGGACACGAAACCGTGCGCATCCAGACTTCTTTGTTCCACCAGAGCGCTTTGTTCCGGATCACGTCGGCTCTGGCCGTGGCGCCCCTGCTGCTAGCTGGCTTCCCGGCGATGCAGCCGGCCGCGGCACAACCCGCCATGCCGCAGCCCGGCGCGACGCAGCCCTACGCGGTGGCGGCCACCGCCGATCCGCCGGCGCGGGTCGGCCGGCTGGCCCGCATCCACGGCACCGTCTCGTTCCACGCCGCCGGCCAGACGCAGTGGGACCCCGCGACGCTGAACTACCCGCTCACCGGCGGCGACGCGTTCTGGACCGAACCCGGCGCCTCCGCGGAGCTCGAGGTCGAGGCGGTGCACATGGCCCTCGACCAGTCGACCGAGTTCGCCATCGACACCCTGGACGACCGCACCCTGGCCGCGACGCTGGCCCAGGGCGAGGTGTATCTCAGGATCCGCGGCCTGCGCGCCGACAGCGTCACCCAGCTGCGCACGCCGCGCGGCCTGGTCACCATCACCCAGGCCGGCCGCTACGAGATCGGCGCCGGCGACACCGAGCATCCGACCACCCTCACCGTGGTCGAGGGCGCGGCGCAGGTGACCGGCGCCGGCATCCAGCTCGCCGTCGGTCCGCACCAGACCGTGCAGATCAGCGGCGCCGACAATTTCCAGGCAGCCACCGTGGCCGAGGCCGACGACGCGTTCCTGGCCGCGCGCCTGGCCGAGGAACGGCCGCCGCCGGCGCCACGCGCCGCGCCACCGCCCGTCGTAGCGCAGATGACCGGCGGCGACGCGCTGGAGGAGGTCGGCGAGTGGGCGCCCAATCCGCAATACGGCGAAGTCTGGTATCCGCCGGTGCAGGCCGATTGGGTGCCGTACCGCCACGGCCATTGGGCCTATGTCGCGCCCTGGGGCTGGACCTGGGTGGACGACGCGGCCTGGGGCTTTGCACCGTTCCACTACGGCCGCTGGGTGCAGGTCGGCCCGCGCTGGGGCTGGATCGCCTCGGAACCCGGGATCGCCTATGACGCCTACCGGCCGATCTATTCGCCGGCGCTGGTCAGCTTCGTCGGCATCGGCGCCGGCGTGGCGGTCGGTCTCGGCGCGGCGGCGGCGGTCGGCTGGATACCGCTCGGCCCGCGCGAGGCGTATTATCCGCCGTACCGGACCAGCGCCGACTACGTGCGCAACATCAACCGCGGCAACGTGAACAATGGCGTCAACCTCGGCAGCGTCCCGCCCGCGACCCGCAGCTTCGCCAACCGCGGCGCCGCCACGGTGGTGCCGGCAGCCGCGATGGCCGGGTCGCAGCCGATCGCCGGGCGTAGCCAGGCGGTGAACCCGCAGGCGCTGGCGGCGGTGCGGCCGGTGCAGGCCCCGGGGGTGCAGCCGACGCGAGGCACCCTGGGCGTGACGCCCGCCGTTGCCCGCCAGTTGAACCTGCCGGCGGGAGCACCCGGCCCGGCCCTCCCGCAACGCCCTGCGGCGCCGGGACCGGCGGTGCAGCAGGTCGGCGCGGGCGCGGTCCCGCTGCGCCCGCCGGGCGGCTTCCGCGGCACGCCCGCGAGCCTCGCCAATCCCGCCGCCCCACCGCCCGCGGCAGCGCCATCCGCCCTCTTGCCATCCGCGGCATCGCCGGTCGCTCCTGCTCCCACGGCGGGCGCAATAGCGCCTCGCGGCGGTCCGGGTTCGGCGTCGCCCGGCAACGCCGCGCTGCCGGCGCTGCGCCCCTCCATGCCGGCCGGCGCGCCGCCGTCGCCCGCACAGCCGCCGCTCGCCATGCGGCCGCCCGGCCCGCAGCCGGGCCAGGCGCCCGCAGGACCGGTCGGATCCGGACCCGCCAATCCCGGCGCGGTTGTTCCGGGCCGCGGAAATCCCCAGCTTGCCGCGCCGGGCACGATCAACCGCAACGCCGCGGCCCCCTTCGCGCCGGCCCCGCATCCGCCCCAGGCCGTGGTCCCCGGCGGCCCAGCGGTGGCGCCGCAGCATCTCGCCGCGCCGCAGGGGCTGGCGGCGCCGCCCGCCGCGCGCGCGGCACTCCCGCCGGCCGCGGCACCGCCGCCGCAAGCCTTGCATGCGCCACCACCGATCGCGCGGGTGGCGCCGCCGCCGCAGGCAGCGCCACCGGTGATGCACGCCCCACCCCCCGCCCAGGCGGCGCATGTCGCACCTCCTCCCCAGGCGGCGCATGTGGCACCCCCGCCCCAACCGGCGCATGTCGCGGCGCCGCCGCCGCAGGTCGCGCATGTCCCGGCGGCGCCGCCGCCGCAGGCCGCGCATGTACCGGCGGCGCCACCGCCGCAGGCCGTCCATGCCGCGCCGCCGCCGCCTGCACCGCGCGCCGCACCGCCGCAGGCCGCCGAGCACAGGGCATGCCCGCCGGGTCGGCCCACCTGCTGACGGCGCCCCCACGCCCATGGCGCAGGACGCTGCTCAACGCGCTGCTGTTCCCGGCGGCGCTGCTGGCGGTGCTGGTCGAGGACGTCATCTGGCGCGGCGCCAACGCCAGCCTCCGCGGCCTGCGCGGCCTGGCGGCGGTCCGCTGGCTGGCCGCCCAGCTCGGGCGCCTGCCGGGATGGCTGGCGCTGCCGTTGTTCCTGGTGCCGGAAGGCGTCGGGCGGCTGGGCGAACTCTGGGCGATCGTGCTGGTGGTGCACGGCCATGTCCGCTCCGCCGTCGCGGTCTATATCGTGGTCCGGCTGCTCGCCACCCTGCTCGCGGTGTTCGTGTTCCAGTCCTGCGAGGTGGCGCTGATGCAGGTCGCCTGGTTCGCCGCGATGATCGGCTGGGTGCGCAGGGTCCGCGACTGGGCGATGGCGCTGATCGGCCCATGGCGCGCGCGCCTGTACGCGCTCGGCCAGCGCGGCCCCAGCCCGTTCTTCCGCCGCATCGGGGCCATGCGCCGCGCCCTGCTGCAGCGGTGGCGAGGCCGCATCGCCGGCCCCCGCTCCTGAGCCGGGACGTCTATCTGTTGTAGTTGAGCCGCAGCCCCGGCACGTCCCAAGACGGCGTGACCCAGTCGAGCGCCACCAGCTGCCCGGTGCTGGACAGCGTCACGAAGGCGGTGCGCTCGCCAGGGCCCCCGAAGCAGATGTTGGTGGTGCTGGGGTCGGCGAATTTCTCCACCCGCTTCACCGTGCCGTCGGGCGCGATCACCGTCACCGCACCGGTCACCAGCGTGGCCACGCAGATGTTGCCGGCCGCATCCACCTTCAGGCTGTCGAACATCTGGTAGCCACCGAGCCCGCAGACCAGCCGCCCGCCATGCGGCGACGGCAACGGCTGCTTGCGCGCCACCCCCGGCGATTCCAGATCGAACGCCCATAGCCGTGCGGTCGCGGTCTCGGCGACATAGACGACGCGCCCGTCCGGCGACAGGCCGATGCCGTTCGGGGTGATGAACGGGTAGGCCAGCTCGACGATGCGGCTGCCGTCGGCGAGCGCGTAGTACACCCCGCCCTGGTCACGGTCGCGCGGACGGTTCTTCCCGAGATCGGTGAAATACATGCCGCCATGCGCGTCGAACACCAGGTCGTTCGGGCCGCGCAGCTGATGCTCGCCGCAGCGGTCGTACAACAGCGTCACCGCGCCGGTGACGGCGTCCACCCGCTCGATGCGGCCGCCGGAATAATCGTCCGGCTGCAGGCCCGGCCGCAGCCGGCCATCCTGCTCGTGCCAGATGAAGCCGCCGTTGTTGCACACGTAGAACGCGCCGTCGGGGCCGACCGCCAGGCCGTTCGGACCGCCGCCGGTGGTGGCCAGCACGCGCACCTCGCCGGATGGCGCGACGATGCTGACGGTGCCGCGCTCGATCTCCACCAGCGCCACCGATCCGTCCGAAAGCCAGACCGGTCCTTCGGGAAAGCGCAGGCCGGTGGCCAGGATTTTCGGTTCGTTCATTTTTCTGCCCTTTACTCGCGATCGCCAGCCGAGAGCAGCAAGCCGCCCGCTCCCGGTCAAGCAGAGCATGTTTCGAACGATCATGCTCCCTCGCATCCGCCCGCGCCGTGAAGGGGACGCCCGCTTGGCTGACCGATACGCGTGGACCGTGCTGAACGGCGATTTCGGCGTGCCCGTCAACTGGTCGGACCTGACCACGGGCGCGCCGCCGGGGACCGGCGCCCCGGGCGCGGCCGACGCCGTCTTCATCGGGCCGGTCGCCGGCCTCGGCCCAGGCGGTGGGTCGTTCCAGACCATCATCGGCCGCGGCGCCGTCGCCGCGATCGAGCTTGCCGGCAACCTGGCGATCGCGGCCCGGCTGTCCGCCGCCACCCTCGCGGTCGACAGCGGCGCCACCATCGCGATCGTCGCGGGCGGCAGCATCGGCGATGCCGCCGCCACGATCGACCAGGCGGTGCTGCAGGTCGCGGGCGCCGGCGCCGGCTTCTCCACCAGCGGCATGCTGAGCATCGCCGCCCCCAACTGGGCGCCGGGGTCGGGCATGCTGGCCGTCGCCAACCAGGCCTCGGTCCAGGCCGGCACGCTGGTGCTGGCCGGCGGCACCCTGTCGATGGACGGCACCGCCATGCTGGAGATCGGCACCGCCGGCCACGCCGCCGCCGGGGTGCTGACGGTCGACGCCGGCGCCCTGCTGGCGAGCCAGGCGGGCCAGATCAGCGCCGGCGTGGCGATCCAGGGCACCCTGCTGGCGACCGCCGGCAAGACCAGCGTGTTCGGCGCGATCACCGGCGCCGGCACGTTGCAGCTGGGCTCCGGCGGCACGCTGTATCTTCCGGGCACGGTCTCGGCGGCGACCCATCTCGCCTTTGCCGCCAGCGACGCCGTGCTGCAGCTGACCGTCTTCGGCAAGTCGTTCGCCGGCAGCATCACGGGCTTCACCCAGGGCGACGCGATCGACATCGGCGTCGGCGTGCTGACCGACGCCACCTGGAGCGGCGGGGTCCTGACGCTGATCGCCAACAGCGTCCCGGTGATGTCGCTGGCGCTGGCCGGCACCTATGCGGGCACGGTGTTCCTGGTCGGCCCGGACGGCGCCGGCGGCTCCCTGGTGACCCTGGCGACCAGCGTGCCGGCCGGCGGCGGCACGGGGGCCGGCGGCGGCGGCCAGGCAACCGGCGCGGGCGGCGGCGGCGCCACCGACCAGCTCGGCTGGAACGCCGCCGACCGGCGGCGACTGGAGCGTCGCCGCCAACTGGCTCGACGTCACCACCGGGCAGTCACCGGCCACCGCACCGGGCAGCGGCAACCCGGTGGCCCTGGCCGGCCCAGCCAACCGCAGCGGCCTGCGGGTCACCGGCGGCGGCAACTCCGCCAGCCTGTCGATTACCGGCAGCGTGGCGCTGTCGGGGGTGTTCGCCACCGGCGCGCTTGTGGTCGGCTCGGCGGCGATCCCGGGGGCGCTGAACCTGCAGGCCGGCGGCACGCTGACGGCGGCGTCGCTGGCGTTCGGAGCCGCCGGCGGCCAGCTGGGGATCAGCGGCGCCGCCACACTTTACGCCAGCGGCAGCCTCAACCTGGTCGGGACCGCCGGAGCGCCCGCGACGCTGTCGCTGACCAAATCGAGCTACGCCAAGCTGGGCAGCCTGGTGCTGGATGGCGGCACCATCGCGCTCGACGGCGGTTCGCAGATCGAAATCGGCAGCACCGGCGTCCCCGCGGGCAGCGCCCTGACCGTCGACGCAGGCGCCACGGTTGCCAGCGCCGGCGGCCTGATTACCGCGAACGTCGCGATGCGCGGCACCCTGCTCGCCAACGCCGGCAAGACCACGCTGCTCGGCACTGTCAGCGGCAGCGGCCGGCTGCAGATCGGCGGCGGCGCCACCCTGTCGCTGGGCGGCAGCGTCGCCGCCAAGGTCGTGGCCGCCTTCGCCGCCGCCACCGGGACGCTGCAGCTCGGCCTCGCGGCTGGAAAGTTCGCAGGCTCGATCAGCGGCTTCGTCCAGGGCGATGCGATCGACCTGGTCGGCCAGGTGTTCACCGACGCCGCGCTCGCCGCCGGCACGCTGACGCTCGCCAACGACGGCGTCGCCGGATTGTCGCTGCACCTGACCGGGAGCTACGTCGGCATGGTGTTCCTTGCCGTCCAGGACGGCGCCGGCGGCACCCTGGTGACGCTGGCGCCGGGCACCCCGGGCGCCGGCGGCGCGCCCGCCTCGGCCGGAACGGCGGCGCCGGACGCCTATTCATGGATCGCCGGCGGCGGCGGCGATTGGGGCAACGCCGGCAACTGGGCCGACCTCAGCACCGCCGGCAGCCCCGCGTCAGTGCCCCCGGGAATCCATGACGCGGTCAGTATCGCAACCGCCGGACCAGGCTTCCAGTTGCTGACCGGGCAAGGCAACGCCGCCAGCCTCGCCCTCGGCGGCAATCTCGCCCTTTCGGGACAGGTGGCCGCCGGCAGCCTCACGATCGGCGCGCCCGGCGGCGGCGGCGTCGCCGACATCATCGCCGGCGGCAGCGTGGCGGCGGCGACGGCGACGCTGTTGTCCGGGACGCTGCTGCTGGACGGTTCCGGCGCGGCCCTGACGGTCACGGGCCAACTGGCCATCGCGGCCGGCATCGGCGACGCCACGACGGCCGCGGTGTTCAACGGGGCGGCGCTTCATGCAGGCGGCCTCGCGCTGGGCGGCGGCACCATCGCCGTCGACCCCGCCGGGCTGTTCGAGGTCGGCAGCGCCGGCACCGCCACACCGGGTGTGCTGTGCATCGACCCAGGCGCGACGCTGGCCAGTTCCGGCGGCATCATCGCCGCACCGGTGGTCGCCAACGGCACCCTGCTGCTGGCCGCCGGCACCACCACGCTGCTCCGCTCGCTGTCCGGCAGCGGCGTCGCCGTCATCGATCCGGGCGCCATGCTGATCCTGTCGGGCGCCGGTGCCTTCGGGGCGGGCACGGTCAGCTTCGCGGCCGGCGGAGGCACCCTCCGGCTGGGCTCCGGCAGCGGCTTCACTGGCCGGGTGTCGGGGTTCGCGGTCGGCGCCGTCATCGATCTCGCCGACACCCTTGTCACCGATGTCGGCTACAGCGCCGGCACCCTGTCGCTGGGCAATGCCGGCCTCGCCACGATGACCCTGTCGTTGCCCGGCAGCTTCGACCCGACCGGCTTCCTGATCGCCTCCGACGGCGCCGGCGGCAGCGCGATCACCCTCACCAGCAACGCCCCCTGCTTCGCCGCCGGCACCCGCATCCGCACCGCCGGCGGCGACGTGGCGGTGGAGGCGCTGCGCGCCGGCGACCATGTCGTGACCCTGTCCGGGCGCGGCGCCCCGCTGAAGCGGGTGGTGTGGATCGGTTGGCGCCGCGTGGACCTCTCGCGCCATCCGCATCCGGCCGACGTCGCGCCCATCCGCATCGCCGCCGGGGCGCTCGCGCCGGGGATGCCGCAGCGCGACCTGCTGCTGTCGCCGGACCATGCGGTGTTCGTCGCCGGGGCCGGCCCGCCAGGCGCCGTGGGCGGCTTGGTCCCGGTGCGCTACCTGGCGAACGGCGCCAGCATCCGCCGTGAACCGGCCCGCGGCCACGTGCTGTATTTCCACGTCGAGCTATCGGGGCACGACCTGCTGCTGGCCGAGGGCCTGCCGGTCGAGAGCTACCTCGACACCGGCAACCGCGACGGCTTCGCCAATGCCGGCGTCCCGATCCGGCTGCACATGGACATGGGTGGAGCAACCGGCCCGGATCCGGAGCGGGCGCTGCGGATCTGGCGCGAACGGGCCTGCGGGCCCCTGGTCACCGCCGGCCCCGGCCTCGCCGACGCGCGTGCGCGCCTGCTGGAGCGCACCGCGCATCTCGGCTGGCATCGCCTGGACGACCCGGGACTCTGCCTGCACGCCGCGGGCGCCCGCATCCGCCCAACGCGCGATGCGGACAGCTACCGCTTCATCCTGCCCGGCGGCACGCGGCGGCTGCGGCTCGCCTCGCGCCACGTGGTGCCGGCCGAGATCATGCCGGACAATCCCGACCATCGCCGCCTCGGCGTCGCGGTGACCGGCCTGCGCCTCGACGGCGCGAGCCTGCCGCTCGACGCGCGGGTCTGCGGCGCCGGCTGGCACGCGCCGGAAGCGGGGCTGCGATGGACCGATGGCGGCGCCATGCTGACCCTGCCGCCGGCAGCCGAAGGCCGGGTCCTGACCGTCACCCTGCGCCCGCTGCTGCGCTACTGGCGCCGCTTCAGCGAGGCACGACATGCAGGCCAGCTTTCACCCTTGCGCCGGGCCGCCAGCCTTGGGGCTTGAGCGGAGATCGTGCTAGAAGAAGGCATCGGATCGGATTGAAAACATGCGCCTCATGCATTTCCGGATTTTTGCCATCGTCGCGCTTGGCTGGCTCCAGACCAGCCCCGCCGTTTCCGCGGCCGGCGCCGTGCTGGTGGTCAATTCGAACGAGGCCAGCCTCAGCGTCATCGACCTCGCCAGCCAGACCGAGCTGCGCCGGATCCCGGTGCTGCGGGAGCCGCACCACGTGATGCTGACCCCGGACGGACGCGACCTGCTGGTCGGCGACACCGTCGGCAACGAACTGATCGCGCTCGATCCGTCGAGCTTCGAAGTTCGCCGCCGCATCCCGGTCGCCGACCCCTACCAGATGGGCTTCTCGCCGGATGCGAAATACCTCGTGGTCAACGGCCTCGCCCGCGCCCAGGTCGATATCTACGAGCCCGGCACCTACAAGTTGGTGAAACGCTTCCCGCTCGCCTCGATGCCGAGCCACATGGCGTTCAGCCCGGATTCATCGATGGTGTTCATCAGCCTGCAGGGCACCGGCAAGCTCGCCGCGATCGACCTGCGCAACATGACGGTGGCGTGGACGGCGCCGGTCGGCAAGGCGCCGGCCGGGGTGATGTTCCAGAACGGCCGCGTGCTGGTCGCCAACATGGGCGCCGACGACGTGGCGGTGGTCGATCCCGCGACCGGCCATGTCGAGCGGCGCATCCGCACCGGCAAGGGCGCCCACCAGTTGTTCCGCTCACCGGACAAGAAGCTGATCTACGTCAACAACCGCGTCGAAGGCAGCACGGTGGCCCTGGACGCCACGACGCTCGCGCCGGTGCGGACCTACAAATTGCCGGGCGGCCCCGACGACATCGAGTTCGCGCCCGACGGCCGGCTGTGGCTGACATTGCGCTTCGCCAACAAGGTGGCGGTGCTCGATCCCGCGACCGGCGCCGTGCAGCTGATCGCCGTCGGCCGTTCGCCGCACGGCATCTATCTCAACGCCCGGGCGGTGGTGCACTAGGCGTGGGGGCGCTCGACCTCGCCGCCGGCTGGGTGCAGGAGAACCTGCTGCTGCCGCTGCTGTACTCGCTCGGCATGATGCAATGGGAAGACATCTCGTTCGGCTGGGCGCTGTTCGCGGTGTACGGCCTGGTGCAGGTGATCGTCACCTTCGCGATCTGCGTGCCGCTCGAACGATGGCGGCCGGTCGAGCACTGGCCGGACCGGCGAGCGGTTGCCGTCGACGTGCTCTACACGGTGATCTCGCGGGTCGGACTGCTGCCGCTGGTCACCTTCGTGCTGTTCTACAAGCTGCAGGTGATGCTGAACGGCGCGCTGACCGACCAGGGCTGGGTGCCGCCGACGCTGGAGCGCCTGATCCCCGGCCTGCTCGGCCATGCGGTGATCACGTTCTTCCTCTACGTCGTCATCCTCGATTTTTCGGACTACTGGCGGCACCGCCTCAGCCATTATTTCAACTGGTGGTATTCGCTGCACGCGCTGCACCACGCGCAGCGGCAGATGACCTTCTGGTCCGACGACCGCAACCACGTGCTCGACGACATCATCGCGGCGATCTGGTTCATGGGCGTGGCGCTGCTGATCGGCATTCCGCCGATGCAGTTCCCGCTGCTGGTGCTGCTGCTGCGGCTGCTGGAAAGCATCAGCCACGCCAACGCGCAGATTTCGTTCGGCTGGCTCGGCGAGCGGCTGCTGATCTCGCCGCGCTTCCACCGCGCGCATCACGGCGTGGCGGCCGCCGGCATGCGCAGCAGCAACTACGGCGCCATCCTGCCCTGGTGGGACATGCTGTTCCGCACTGCCGACTTCTCCCGCGACTTCGTGCCCACCGGCGATCCCACGGCCGAGGAGGCGCTGGCGACCGGCGGCTATTTCCGCCAGCAATGGGCCGGCGTGCGGCGCCTGCTCGGACGGCAGCCCGCGACCCACGGCGGGTGAAGCGGCGATCCCTCCTGCTGGCGCCGCTGCTGGCGGGATGCGCCCAGGCGCACGCAGCACCGGAGACCGCTTCGGGCTTTGCCGTGGTCTCGCCGGATGCGGCGGCCGGTCTGGTGGGCCGGTCCGATGCGGCGGCCCGCGCCGTGATCCGCGCCGCCGACCGTGCAGCGGCACGGACGCCGCATGCCATGGCGCGCGTCCATGTCGAAGGCACGCTGCCGCACCAGGGCATCTACGACGAAAGCGCCGAGGCGTTGCGGGATTTCCCGATGGCGCGCGACCTGGCGCTGGCGGCGCGGATCACCGGGCAAATCCGCGACGCCGAGGCCGCTTCCCGGTTGATCGGCGCCTGGTCCGGCTATGCGCCGAGCTTCAACCCGATCGACGAGACCGGTTTCGATGCCTTGTTCATCGCCTGGGATCTGCTGCCCGCGGCGCAGCGCGAGCCCATGGCGCCCGCGATCGGGTCGCTGTTGCGGCGCTTTGCCGACGGCTATCTCCAGCACCCCCTGCGCGGCCAGCAGACTTCGGTGAACAACTGGAACAGCCACCGGGTGAAGCTGATCGTGCTGTCGGCCTTCGCTCTGGGCGATGCGCGCCTGATCGAGCGCGCCCGCGACGCCTACGCCGCCCAGCTTGCCGCCAATATCCGGCCGGACGGGCACAGCATCGACTTCGAACTCCGCGATGCCATTCACTACGTCACCTACGATCTCGAGCCGCTGGCGCTGGCGGCCATTGCGGCGCGTGCCCACGGCATGGATTGGTGGCCGTTGGCCGACGGTGCCCTGCCTCGCGCTTTCGGCTGGTTGGCGCCTTATGCCGCCGGGGAAAAGGCGCACACCGAATTCGAGCACACGCAGGTTGCCTTCGACATCACCCGCCGCAATGCCGGGCTCCCAGGGTTCGGCGGCCCGTTCGATCCGCAGGCGGCAAAGCTGGCGATGGCCTATGCCGCGAGACTGGCGCCACGTTTCGCCCCAATCTCCGCGCGGCTGGGCGACGTCCCGTGGCTGGAAGTCCTGTTTCCTCTCACCGCGCGCTAAGCGGAACCAGCGCCGGGAAACCGGGTTCGAGCGGCGCCGTTGTGATGGTCAGCGAGACAAGGAAACCGCAGCCATGAAGCAGCCGCACACCGAAACCGACATCAGCCACACCGACGACCAGCAGAACACCGGCAACCACAAGAAACCCGGCACACCCGAATCCGGCGGCGCCGACCGCCTCGGCGGCACCCGCACCGGTGCCGAAAACGTCGAAAAGGCGAAGCCGAGCCAGAAATGAAGCAAGGGATTTCACCACGGAGACGGTGAGCAGCGGGAGAAGCAAGCAAGCGGCTATTCCTGCTCACTTCTCCCCGCCTCACCCCCTCCGTGGTGAACCCACTTGCTGTCGCGCTACTCGCGCCCCCCACCCTCGCGCCCCGCCTCGCCGCGATCCGCCATCGGTGGCGCCTCGGCTTCGGTACAGGCGCGCATGACGTGCTGGCCGACCAGGTTCCAGGTGCTGATGCCGCCGACCATCATCACCTGCACCAGGCCTTCCGCGAGTTCCGCCGTCGTCAGCCCGAGTTTCATCGCGGCCATGCCGTGATTGGTGGCGCCGCGCTGGTCGCCGTGCAACGTGTCCAGCAGCGTGAAGATGAGTTCCTTGGTCTTCATGTCGAGCGCCCCCACCGGACGCTCCTGCATGACGTAGCTGCGCATCAAACCGTAGCCCGCGAACGCCGCCGGCGCATGCTTGTGCAGCAGCTGGAACTGATCGGGGAAGCGGCCGAAGGTCGCCATGAAGTTATCGATGCCGGCCTGCGCCGCGTCGTCGATCAGCTTGCTCATCAGGTCATCCAGTTGGGAACAGGCAAATTCTTGCTGCGCAGGAATTCGGGGTTGAACAGTTTGGACTGGTAGCGGCCGCCGCCGTCGCACAGCACCGTAACGATGGTGTGCCCGGGGCCCATCTCGCGGGCCACCCGGATCGCGGCGGCGACGTTGATGCCGGCCGAGCCGCCAACCGAGATGCCTTCATGGATCATCAGGTCGAACACCTGCTCCAGCGCCTCGGCATCGGGAATGCGCACGGCATCGTCGATCGGCGCGCCCTCGAGGTTGCCGGGCACCCGGCCCTGGCCGATGCCCTCGGTGATCGAGCTTCCGTTGACCGTCAGGTCGTTCGACTTCACCCAGCCATACAGGCAGCTTCCCTCGGGATCGGCGAGCACGATGCGGATTTCCGGGTTGCGCGCCTTCAACGCCATCGCCACGCCGGCCAGCGTGCCGCCAGTGCCGCAGGCGCAGGTGAAGGCGTCCACCGCGCCCGCGGTCTGGTGCCAGATCTCGGGGCCGGTGGTGGCGCGATGCCCCTCGCGGTTGGCCAGGTTGTCGAACTGGTTGGCCCACACCGCCTGCATCTCCTCGGCGAGGCGGCGAGACACATGCACGTAGTTGCCGGGGTCCTTGTACGGCTTGGCCGGCACCAGCCGCAGGTCGGCGCCGATCATCCGCAGGAAGTCGATCTTCTCCCGGCTCTGCGTCTCCGGCATCACGATCACGCTGCGGTAGCCGCGGGCGTTGCCGACCACGGTGAGGCCGATGCCGGTGTTGCCGGCGGTGCCCTCCACCACCACGCCGCCCGGCTTCAGTACACCGCGGCGCTCGGCGTCCATGATGATGGCGAGGCCGGCGCGGTCCTTCACGGAGCCGCCGGGGTTCATGAATTCGGCCTTGCCCAGGATGGTGCAGCCGGTCGCCTCCGACGCCCGCCGCAGGCGGATCAGCGGCGTGTTGCCGATCGCCCCGGCAAGGTCCATGGCGACCGAGGGTGCCACGGTCGCGGGCGCTGGGTCGGGCTGGGTGCTGTCCATTGTGCGTTTCCCCGGCAAGAAGTATCTGGCGACAGTGGACGGCTTGAACCCGCACGCCGCCGGCGATCGCGGCATCATCATCCGGAGAGTGGCCATGGTCGAGAACATTTCCCCCCGCAAGGTCTGGGACGCGCTGCGCGCGGAGCCCAAGGCGCAACTGGTGGACGTCCGCACCGATGCGGAATGGAGCTATGTCGGGCTCACCGACCTGTCCGAGGCGGGCAAGCAGCCGGCGCTGATCCCCTGGCAGGTGTTCCCCGCGATGTCCGTCAACGGCGGCTTCGTCGAACAGATGAAGCAGGCCGGCCTGACCCCGGACAACCACATCTACTTCCTCTGCCGCAGCGGCGTGCGCAGCCTGGCCGCCGCGCGCGCCGCCGAGGAGGCCGGGTTCCCGCACGTGTTCAACATCGCCGACGGTTTCGAGGGCCCGCCGGACGGCGCGGGGCACCGCGGCCAGGTGAGCGGCTGGAAGGCCGACGGATTGCCCTGGCGCCAGCGCTAGGGAATCATCCGCCGTTCCAAACCCAGGCGCGGGACTTTGACATGACCGGATTTCCGCTGTTTCCCGGAAGCTTCCGCACCGAGGAAATCGAGACCGGCGGTGCAACGCTGCACGTCCGCATCGGCGGCAACGGACCGGCGGTCATCCTGCTCCACGGCTTCGGCGACACCGGCGACATGTGGGCCAGGCTGGCGGCCGAACTGGCCCCGGCCCACACCGTCATCGCCCCGGACCTGCGGGGCATGGGCCTGTCATCGCACCCCGAGGAAGGCTACAACAAAAAGACCCAGGCAGTCGACGCCGCGCGCGTGCTGGACCGCTTGAACATCTCCCGGGCGGACCTCGTGACGCACGACATCGGCAACATGGTCGGCTACGCCCTCGCGGCGCAATATCCGGACCGGATCACCCGATGGGTGGCGATGGACGCGCCGCTGCCGGGGATCGGTCCCTGGGACGAGATCCTCCGCAATCCGTTGCTGTGGCATTTCAATTTCCGCGGCCCCGACGTGGAGCGGCTGGTGCGCGGCCGCGAACGCATCTACCTCGACCGATTCTGGAACGAGCTGTCGGCCGATCCGAAGGCGATCGACGAGGCGACACGGCAGCACTACGCGGAGCTCTATGCGCGACCCGGCGCCATGCATTGCGCATTCGCCCAGTTCGCCGCCTTCGCCCAGGATGCGATCGACAACCGCGGCTTCCTGGCCAGGGGCAAGTTGACGATGCCGGTCCTGGCAATCGGTGCCGAGAAGTCATTCGGCGCCGCAATGGCCGACGACCTGCGGTTCGTCGCAGACGACGTGACCTCCGTCGTTATCGCGAACTCGGGGCACTGGCTGATGGAAGAACAGCCGGCGGCCACGATTGCCGCCATCCGCTCCTTCCTCGAAACATCGACGCCGGCGCTATAGCGCAATCTGCCGGCACATCTCCACGAACCGATCGGGCGGCAGGTCGAAGCGGTCCGGGGTGCGGACGCGCGTTGCGGTACATGAACGCGAACAGCAGGCGCCGCCATGCCGACAGCCGCGGATGGGTCTTGCTGCGAACCACCTCGTCGCGCGCCGCGAAATAGACCGCGTCGTCCAGGTCGAGCGGGCAGCCCTGGTCGCGGGCGCAGGCGAGTGCCGCGGCGAGGCTCGGCAGTTCGAAGAAGCCGAAGCGGGCGGTGACGTGGAAGAAATGGTCGGCGATGTGCTCGAACTCGGCCCGACGGGACTGCTCGATCCGCGGCACCGGTTCGAACAGCACGGTCAGGCTGACCACGATCTCCTGCAGCGCCTTCATCTGGGCGACGTGGTTGATCATGACGGGCGGGATCGTCATGCCGCTGCGGCTGAGGAACACCGCGGTTCCGGGCACGCGCGGGATCTTGCCGTCGACCAGGGCCGCGAGAAATTGCGCCGGGGTCTTCTCGCTCGCCGCAAGCCGGCGCCGCACCGCCTCGATGCCCTGCCGCCAGGTGCGCATCAGGATGAAAATGACCACGCCGAGCAGCAGCGGAATCCAGCCGCCCTCGCGAATCTTCAGCAGGTTGGCGGCGAAGAACGCAGGTCGATCACCAGGAACAGGCCGCTCGCCAGCAGCGCCGTGACGACCGGCCAGCGCCAGATGTCGCGCATGGCGTTGTACAGCAGCGCCGTGGTCAGCAGCATGGTGGTCGAAACCGCGGTGCCGTAGGCGCCGGCCAGGCTGTCGGAACTGCCGAAGCCGAAGGTCAGCGCCAGGGTGCCGAGCCATCATCGCCCAGTTCACCACCGGCACGTAGATCTGGCCGTATTCGTCGTCCGAGGTCTGGCGGATGCGCAGGCCGGGGAACCAGCCGAGCTGCATCGCCTGGCGGGTCAGCGAGAACGCGCCGGTGATGATCGCCTGGCTGGCGATGATGGTGGCGAGGGTGGCCAGCACCACCAGCGGCACCACCGCCCAGCCCGGCGCCAGCATGAAGAACGGATTGCCCTGCAGCGCCGGGTTCTCGATCAGCAAGCGCGGTCTGGCCGGCGTAGCTCAGCAGCAGCGCCGGCAGCACCACGCAGTACCAGGCGGAGCGGATCGGGCTGCGGCCGATATGGCCCATGTCGGCATACAGCGCCTCGCCGCCGGTGATCGCCAGGAACACGCCGCCGAGCACCACGAAGCTGTGCCAGCCGTGGCGAACCAGGAAGCCGACTGCGTGCAGCGGATCGAGCGCCGCCAGCACCTCCGGCTGACGGATCGCGCCGCACAGGCCCGAGCAGCGCGATGACCAGCGAACCACAGCAGCATGATCGGCCCGAACACCCGGCCGATGCGCGCGGTGCCCCAGGCCTGGGCGGCGAACAGCGCCAGCAGGATCAGCCAGCGCCGCCGGCACCACGTACGGCTTGAGCGACGTGGGTCACGACGTTGATGCCTTCGAGCGCGCTCAGCACCGAGATCGCCGGGGTGATGATGCCGTCGCCGTAGATCAGCGCCGCGCCGAACAGGCCCATCACCACCAGCACCCCGGCGCCCCGCGGGGCACGGGTCGGTCGACCAGCGACATCAGCGCCAGGATGCCGCCCTCGCCGTGATTGTCGGCGCGCATGCACGAACACGCAGTATTTGACCGAGACGGTGATGATCAGCGCCCAGACGACCAGCGACAGCAGCCCGAGCGCGTCCGCTGCCGACGGGCTGCCCGCCGACGGCGCCGACGATCGTCTGGTAGGTGTAGAGCGGGCTGGTGCCGAGATCGCCGTAGACGATGCCGAGCGCCGCCACTGCCGCCGCGGCCGTGGTGCGGCGCTCGGCCGTCTGGGGTTTGCCTGCCTGTGGCGCCGCCGCGTTGTCCATCACCGTGGCGGCGCGCCGGGCTACATGCCGATGGCGCGGCGGTAGACGTCCAGCAGGGTTTCCTGCTCCTCGACCTCGGCCGGCTCCTGCTTGCGGATGCGGATCAGCGGCCGCATCACCTTGATGTCGAAGCCGGCGCTTTTCGACTCGGCGTAGATGTCCTTGATGTCGCTGGACAGCGCCTTGCGTTCCTCCTCCAGCCGCTCGATGCGCTCGATCAGGCTGCGCAGGCGGTCGGCGGCGATGTTCCCCACCTGGGCGTTGTCGCCCACCTTCTCGCCCGTCTGGCCGATCGTCTTTTCGTCCGTCGTCGCGTCCAAGGCCATGCGCGTCTCCCGTGCTCTCGGTGGGGCGGCGGACTTACCGGGGCGGGGCCGCGCGGTCAATGCGGCGCGCGCCCGGCTCAGTGGCCGGGATGCGATTTCGCCAGCTCCGCCTGCTGCTCGGCCGTGGCGGGCGCCTGGTATTTGGCCTGCCATTCCTTGTACGGCATGCCGTAGACGATCTCGCGCGCGTCCGGGTCGGTCAGCGGAATATCCTCCGCCTCGGCCGCCTCGCGGTACCAGCGGCTGAGGCAGTTGCGGCAGAAGCCGGCCAGGTTCATCAGGTCGATGTTCTGCACGTCGGTGCGCTCGCGCAGATGCTCCACCAGCCGGCGAAAGGCGGCGGCCTCCAGTTCGGTGCGCTTGGCCGGGTCGATATCGGACATGGCTGTCTCCTGTGTCACCCCCCATACATGGCGCGTCCGACGGTGCTCCGCCATACTCGCGCGCGAGGAAACCGGGAGGCTGCCGCATGGGCTGGAACGACGCGCGAGCCCGCATCGCATTGCGGGCGATGTTCGACGCGGCGGTTGCCGCGGCCGACCCGCGCGTGGTGCTGGCGGCGCACCTGCCGCCGAAGCCGACCGGCCGCTGCGTCGTCGTCGGCGCCGGAAAATCGGCCGCGGTGATGGCGGCGGCGCTGGAAGATGCCTGGCCGGACGTGGCGCTCGCGGGCCTCGTGGTGACGCGCTACGGCCACGCCGTGCCGACCCGGCGTATCGAGGTGATCGAGTCGTCGCACCCGGTGCCGGACGCGAACAGCGAGGCGGCGGCGCGGCGCATCCTGGCGCTGGTGCAGGGGCTGGGCGCCGGCGACCTGGTGATCGCGCTGATCTCGGGCGGCGCCTCGGCGCTGCTGCCGCTGCCGGCGGCGGGGCTCACGCTGGCCGACAAGCAGGCGATCAACCGGGCGCTGCTGGCCTGCGGCGCCACCATCACCGAGATGAACGCGGTGCGGAAGCACCTGTCCGCCATCAAGGGCGGCCGGCTCGCGGCGGCGGCGCGGCCGGCGCGCGTGGTGACGCTGGCGATCAGCGACGTGCCGGGCGACGACCCGGCGGTGATCGGCAGCGGCCCGACCGTGCCGGACCCGACCACCTTCGCCGATGCGCGGGCGCTGGTGGCGCGCTACGGCATCGCGCTGCCGCCCCAGGTCGCCGCGCGCCTGGCGCAGGATGCGGACGAGACGCCGAAGCCGGGCGAACTGCCGAACGCCGAGTTCCGCATGATCGCGACGCCGGCGATGGCGCTGCAGGCCGCCGCCGACAGCGCCCGCGCGGCCGGCATCACGCCGCTGATCCTGGGCGACGCGCTGGAGGGCGAAAGCCGCGAGGTGGGCATCGTCATGGCCGGCATCGCCCGCTCCATCCGCGCCCATGCGCTGCCGCTCGCCGCCCCGGCCGTGCTGCTGTCGGGCGGCGAGACCACCGTCACCATCGGCCAGGGGCCGGCGGGGCGCGGCGGCCGCAACACCGAGTTCCTGCTGGCGCTGGCGATCGCGCTGGACGGAGCACCCGGAATCTGGGCGATCGCCGGCGACACCGACGGCATCGACGGCACCGAGGATGCGGCCGGCGCCATCGTCGCCCCCGACACCCTGCGCCGCGCCGCGCGCCGCCGGGCTCGATCCGCCCGCGCGGTGCTGGCCGCGCATGACAGCTACGGGCTGTTCGACGCCATCGGCGACCTGGTGCGCACCGGGCCGACGCTCACCAACGTCAACGATATCCGCGCCATCCTGGTCGCGTGAAGGAATCTTCATGCCTGCACGCGATCAAGATGCGCCGCCGCCGCCGCACCAAGATCATCGCCACCCTCGGCCCGGCGAGCTCGACGATCGGAGGTGCTGGCGCGGCTGTTCCATGGCCGGCGCGGATGTGTTCCGGCTGAACTTCAGCCACGGCACGCATGACGACCACGCCGCCCGCATCGCCATGATCCGCGAGCTGGAGAAGCAGTTCGACCGCCCGATCGGCATCCTGGCCGACGTGCAGGGGCCGAAGCTGCGGGTCGGCAGGTTCGGCGGCGGGCGGGTGCAGCTGCAGACCGGCCAGCCCTTCACGCTCGACCTCAACCCGACGCCCGGCGACGTGCGCCGCGTCAACCTGCCGCATCCGGAGATCATCGCCGCCGCCTCGATCGGCACCACCTGCTGCTCGACGACGGCAAGCTGCGGCTGCGGGTGACGCGGGTGCGCGACGACCACCTGGAAACCGAGGTCGTGGTCGGCGGCCCGCTGTCGGACCGCAAGGGCGTCAACGTGCCGGACATGGTGCTGCCGATCCCGGCGCTGACCGCGAAGGACCGCGAGGACCTGGCCTTCGCGCTGGAACACGGCGTCGACTACATCGGCCTGTCGTTCGTGCAGCGCGCCGAGGACGTGGCCGAGGCGCAAGCGACATCGCCGCCGGCCGCGCCTGGATCATGACCAAGATGGAGAAGCCGCAGGCGCTCGACAATCTCGACGCGATCCTGGCGCTGTCGGACGCGGTGATGGTGGCGCGCGGCGACCTCGGCGTGGAGCTGCCGCCGGAGGAGGTGCCGCTGGCGCAGAAGCGCATCGTCCGCGCCGCCCGCCAGCTCGGCAGGCCGGTGGTGGTGGCGACGCAGATGCTGGAGAGCATGATCACCGCGCCCGCGCCGACCCGCGCCGAGGCGTCCGACGTGGCGACCGCGGTGTTCGACGGCGCCGACGCGGTGATGCTGTCGGCCGAGACCGCGGCCGGGCAGTATCCGTACGAGGCGGTCAACATCATGGACCGCATCGTCGCCCGCGTGGAGCAGGACCCGGGCTGGCGGGCGATCATCGAGGCATCGCGGCCGGAGCCGGAGCGCTCCACCGCCGACGCCATCGCCGCCGCGGCGCGCCAGGTGGCGCACACCATCGGCGCCAGCGCGATCTGCGCCTTCACCGCATCCGGCAGCACCGCGCTGCGCGTCGCGCGCGAGCGGCCGGAGGCGCCGATCCTCGGCCTGACGCCGACCGAGCAGACGGCGCGGCGGCTGGCCGTGGTGTGGGGCGTGCATGCCGTGGTCGCCGCCGAAGCGCACTCGATGACCGAGACGGTGGCCAAGGCGATGCGGGCGGCGCTGCAGCGAGGGCTTCGCGGCCACGGCGAGCGAGATCGTGGTCATCGCCGGCGTGCCGTTCGGCCAGGCGGGCACGACCAACGCGCTGCGGGTGGCGCACGTGAAGTAGCGGGGCCCGCGCCACCCCGATCCCGCACCCGTATATTCCGCTGCGAACACCCCCGGATTGATTGTCCCTCGAAACGTGCTACCGATCGGGGACTGACGTTCGGAGGGAGTCGAAGTGACTGATTTCAGCGGCCTCGTCGGCAAAACATTCCTGGCCACCCAGATCAGCGCGGGCAGCGTCGCTGCCAGCCCGACCAAAGGCTACTTTGCCTTCACCGAGCAGAACAGCCTCGCCGACCAGTCCGTCGTCATCGGCACCATCGGTGCGACCGCCACCTTTACCTTCACCGCCGTCAGCGTCTCCGGCGGCTTCATCAACTTTAGCGCCTCGCTGGTGAGCCAGGCCTTGTTCGGCAGCGGGACCGTCAGCGGCAACTTCCTCGGCAACGACGCGACCGATCTCGTGCTCAACGCCCAGGGCGTGCCCGGTCGGGGCTCCGCCTTCCTCTACGTCACCAACACCGTCGCCCAGCAACCCGGCCCGGGCAATATTGCCACCGTCAATGGCGCAACGACGAACAACCCCTATACCCCACCCGCCTGCTTCGCGCAGGGTACGCGCATCGTCACCACCCGCGGCCTCGTCGCCGTCGAAGCCCTCGCGTCCGGCGACCACATCGTCCTCCACACCGGGGATCGCGACAGCGCCGTCCCCGCCACGCGCCCGGTCGTCTGGCTCGGCCGCCGCACGATCGCTTGCGCCGGGCACCCCCAGCCATGGGACGTGCAGCCCGTCCGCGTGCACGCCGGCGCCTTCGCCGATGGAATTCCTCACCACGACGTGGTGCTTTCGCCGGACCACGCGGTCTATGTCGACGGCGTCCTGGTCCCCATCCGCTACCTGGTCAACGATGCAACGATCACCCGCGAGGCGGTCGATGAAGTAACCTACTGGCACGTAGAGCTGGACGCCCATGACATCCTCCTCGCCGAAGGTCTGCCCGCCGAAAGCTACCTCGACACCGGCAACCGCGCCGCCTTCGCCAACGCGCCCGTCGCAGCGCTGCAGCCAGATTTCGCGGTCGGTGATCAACGCGCCTGGACAAGCCATGCCTGCGCACCCCTGGTCGAGGGCGGGCCGCTCCTGACCGCCCTCCGCGCGCGCCTCGATGAACGCGCTGGCGCGCGCCTCCCCGCGGCAGAGACGCTGCTGGTCACCTCGGCCGGCCACCATCGTGCCATGCTGCCTCCCGGCACCACTCGCGTCCGCCTGCTCTCCCCCGCCGTTCGCCCCGCGGACGAACGCCGGCGCCTCGGCGCCGCCATCACCGGCATCAGCCTCGACGCCACGCCCATCGCGCTCGACGCCCCCCAACTGGCGGCGGGCTTTCACGCAACCGAACCGAACTGGCGATGGACCAACGGCGAGGGCATCCTTCTCCTGGAGCCGCGGCAGACTGCGCAGGAACTCGCGATCACCGTCGCCATGCTCGCCACCTTGGACGCCGCCTGACCTGCCGGACTGCGACCATCGCCGGCGTGCCGTTCGGCCAAGCGGGCACGACGAACGCGCTACGCGTCGCGCACCTGAAGTAGGCTATTCCGGAACCGGCAGCGTGAAATGCACCGTCTGGTTGCCGTAGAGCGGTGCCGCCGCGCCGGGCAGCGTCCGGCCGTCGAAATCGATTTCATCGACGTAGAGATTGCGGTCCAGCGCGGCGCTGCCGCCGGATAGATTATTGATGAAGGAGATCGCGAGATCATGCGCTCCGGAGCGGAGGATCTCGCTGAAGTCGAACGCCTGCGATGCCCCCGCGGCGTGAGCCGCCGTCACCGGCGTCGGTCCGGCCAGGGGCTGCCCGTCGAGGGTGGCGATGAACTGGGCGTCGCCGAGATACGCGTCCTCGGAAAGATGCAGCTCGATCGGATGCGCCACCGGGGCGCCGACGGTGACGGCGAGGCTGGTGACGCCGGCGGAGGACAGCGTTGCCGGCAGGTTCGTAACCGCCGTGCCGTCATAGGCGGCGGCCTCTATGTAGAGCGACCGGGCGGCGCTCGCCAGCGACACGCCGAGGGTGTGCGGACCAGGCCCCCATTGGCCGGAAAAGCTGAGCAGGTCGGCAACGCCCGCGCGATGCGGCGCCAGCGTGGTCTGGGCGGCGCCGAGCGGAGTGCCGTCGAGGGTCACCACATAGTCCGATGACCAGTGCGAGAAATCCTGCGAGACGGCGAGCGTCAGCGTGTGCGTGCGGGCGGTGGACGATACGAAGGTGAAGGACTGGTTGCCGGCGTTGTAGAGATTGACCGCGCTGTTATCGACATGGGTGCCGTTGAACGAGGCGCCGGTGACATAGAGGTTGCGGTCGGCGCCCGGCGTGTCGTTGTACATGTCGGCGAGATAGTCGATCGTTACGGTGTGCACGCCGGCCGGGAAGCTGCCTGCGATGTCGAATTCCTGGGTAAAGCCCGCGGCGCGCGAGGCGGTCGCCGTCTGGATGCCGCCGATCTGCTGGCCGTCCACGCCGATGGTGAATTGCGCGTCGCCGAGATAGGCGTCCTCGGCGATCGTCAGGGCAATCACGTCGGGACCCGATCCGACGGCGACGCTGGCCGGCGCGCGGGCTGGCGCCACCCAGTCGGCCGCGTGCACGAGCTGCGCCGGCGTCGATGCGGGTCCGCCGACAAAGATGGTGCCGGGCGTCGAGTAGGCGCGCACGTAATCGATCTGCATGGCGGCCGGAAACTTCGTCGTTGGGTCCGGCGCGCCCGGCCAGCTGCCCTGGCCGCCGACGGCGAATTGCAGCAGCATGAACATCGGCGTGTCCATGCTGGCGAAGGTGGACTGGGAGCCCAGGATGTTGCCGTCCAGGTAGAACGTCGTGATCGTGGGCTCCCAGTCGACACCGAATGTGTGAAAGCCGGCGGCGGTGTCGGGGGTGGCGAAATAGGCGCCGGTGGTGCCCCAGACCCCGTCCGTCTCGCCAATCGTGCCCGAGTGCATGGTGGCGGTTCGGGTGTTGAGCACTTCGAAGATATCGAGTTCGGCCGTGTAGACATTGCTTGCCGGAAGCATCCAGAACCCCGGCCAGAAGCCCTGCCCGCTTGGCAGCTTGGCGTTGATCTCGAAGTACCCGTAGGTCTGCGAGAACGATTTGTCGGTGGTGATGATGCCGGAGGTATAGGGCAGGTTGTACGGATTGGAGCCGGGCGACGCCAGGCTCGCGGAGATGCTGAGAATCCCGTTGGCGAGGCTGAACGGCGAATTGCTGCCGGTGAGGTCGCCTGAATAATACTGCGCCTCGTGATTGGCCGTCAGCGTGTGCGCGGCTTCACCCCCGTACGGCAGCATGGTCATCCATGTGCCGGTGCTGCCGTCGGGGGAGGCCGAGAAAGTGTTGAACTCGTCGTCGAAGGTCAAGCCAGTGGTGTGAACCGGGGGGATCGACATCGTACCGCCGCGTCTTGAGGATGCGGCCGATAAACCCCACCGACTGTTGGACCTTAGTTAACAGGCGTCAATTAGTTCGATTTTACAACAAAATGGTTCACGCCTTGCTTCGCAGCCCCCTCCCGCTGCAGCAGATCCCGCTTGCGCGGCACTCCCCATCGATACCCGGTCAGGTCGCCGTTGCTGCCGACGACGCGGTGGCAGGGCACGGCAAGCGACACCGGGTTGGTGGCGCAGGACCGCGCCACCGCACGGATAGCGGCCGGGTTGCCGATCATTCGCGCCAGGTCGGCGTAGCTGCGGGTTTCGCCCGGCGGGATCCGGCGCAGCTCCTCCCACACGCGAAGCTGGAAGGCGGTGCCGCGCAGGTCCAGCGGCAACGACAACGCCGCCTTGGGCTCGTCGATGAAGTCGATGACGGACTGCACGGTGCCGGTGAGCGCCTCGTCGTCGGCGATGATGCGGGCGCGGGGGAAGCGTTGGCGCAGGTCGCCCAGCAGCGCGTCGTCGGGTTCGGCGAAACCGATGAAACAGACACCGCTGTCGGTGGCGCCGACCAGCAGGCGGCCGAACCGGCAATCGGCGAGCGCGGTGCGGATGGTCTCGCCGGCGCCGCCGCGGCGCGAGGCGCCCGGGGTCATTCCGAGCAGCTTGCCGGTATCCTCATAGACCCGCGACTCGGAACCATAGCCCGCCCCGGCCACCGCATCGGCGACCCGTGCGCCGCCGGCGAGCGAGGCCTGCAGGCGGCGGGCGCGCACGCCCTCGGCATAGCTGCGCGGAGTCAGGCCGGTATGGTCGCGGAACATCCGCAGGAAGTGGAAC
This sequence comes from uncultured Alphaproteobacteria bacterium, assembly GCA_963819305.1. Lineage (GTDB taxonomy): Bacteria > Pseudomonadota > Alphaproteobacteria > Acetobacterales > Acetobacteraceae > CAVTKE01. Next base: position 164,482 of record CAWFVP010000006.1, on the reverse strand, counting down.
CGGGAATAGCCGGAACGCTTGGCCAGCGCCTCGAGCGACGGAATGTCTTCCTCGGCCTCGATGAAGGCGCAGGCATCGGTGACCGCCGCCTGCGCGATCGCGGCGCGCTCGCCCTTCGGGTCGCAGCGCTTGCAGGCGCGCAGGCCGCCGGCCTCGGCGTCGACGGCGCTGAGGAAGAAGCGGACGTTCTGCCGGTTGGGCCGCGGCGACGGGCAGCCCGGCCGGCAATAGATGCCCATGGTCAGGACGCCGTAGAAGAACTCGGCCGGCTGGCGGCGGCTGACCAGGTCCCAGCGGGTGTCGTCGAGCGTGCTCATGGTGTTCATGTCCCTGTGCAAGATAGGTGCTTCGTGCTGCCAGGGAACATGGCGAACGGCGGCGGATGCTGCCATCCGCCGCTTGCTCTCACTGCTGCCAACCTGGTCCGGCCAACCTCATCCGGCGAACCTATCCTGGCCAACCTATTCCGCGGCTGGCTGGACCGCGTGCCAGACGATCTCCGGCGGCTCGCGGAAGGCGAATCGAAGCAGATGGCGGGCGACGACGTCCTGCAGCCGCTCCAGGCGCTCGGCGTCGGGCGCCTCGGCGTGCAGGTTCAGGGTGTCGGCGCCGGCGTCCAGCGTGCAGGTGCCGATCTCGAACTCGATGCGGCCCTCCGCGTTGTCGGCGGCGCAGGTCACCGGCCGCTTATGCTCGAAATGCTTGCACAACTGGCCGAGATAGCGGCGCGGCACGGTGGTCGATACCCGGGCAATCGAGGCGACGGTCATGGCGTGATCTCCTCAACTCTGCTCGATAGTGGTCGCGGCGGCATCCAGCGCCGCGGTGACGGCGCGCAACTCGGCCTCCCCAAGCGGGCCGCGAGCCAGCCGCATGCGCAAGGCCAGCTTCAGGTTCTCCATCGCCCGCAGCACCGGCGGCGCCGGTCCGCCGGCCTGGGCGGCGCCGACCTCGGCGATCCGGGCAAAGATGGCATCGACCGTGGCGCGGTTAGAGTCGAGATAGGCCTGGCCCTCTGCGGTGATGGCGAACGGCTTCTTGCTGCCCTCGCCGGGGGACGGGGCGGCATAGCCGAGCTCCTCCAGCATGGTCAGGGTCGGGTAGACGACGCCGGGGCTGGGGCTGTAGGCGCCGCCGAGGCGCTCCTCGATGGCCTTGATGACCTCGTAGCCATGGCGCGGCTTTTCCGCGAGCAGCTGCAGGATGACCAGGCGCAGGTCGCCGTGATCGAACATCCGCCCGATCCGCGAACGGCCGCCGCCGTGCCGGTGATCGTCGCGGTGGTGATCATGGCCATGGCGCGAGCCAGGGCCATACATGCGATGGGCGAAGCGTTCGCCGCAGCGATGCCGAAAGTAGAACATGTATTCCTCCGAGTGAGTTTCGATATATCGAAAATTCAGATATATCTAAACCGCCCGGCTTCAAGCGGCCGCAGCGAATTATTTTCGAAGATTCGGCGCCGGCAGCCGTCAGCGCAGCTGGATCACCATGGCGTCGCCGCCGAGGCTGAGCATCAGGCCGGTGCGCTTGGCCTTCAGGTGCAGGATCACCCCGGCATCGTTCTGCAGCCACAAATCGCCCCCGCTAAGCGAGCCGAGCGCGAAGCCGTAGCGGGCCTGGGCATAGGCGCCGCTGAACATGTCCACGCTGGGCAGGTTGTAGACTTCGCCCTCGGCGTCGATTTCCGACACGCCGATGCCGCCGACGCCCAGGCCGCCGACATTGAACGCATAGGTGCGGCCGCCGCGCGTCAGGGTGCCGGTGCCGTTGGTGCCGCTGCCGATATAGGCGGCGGTGACCGCGTGCATGGTGACGAAGCCGTCCGGGGTCTTGCCGGCGATGGCCGAGTCGCCGACTTCCATGCGGCCGGTGCAGGCCGACAGCAGCAAGGCGCAGAGCGCGCCGAGGACGGCCGAACGAAGCTGTATCATGGCGACGAACCTTTCTCGGAGGGAGATAGAATCGTGGCCGAGCCGGATCGCAATGGCAAGCGTTCGGCGCAAGGCCGCGGCGCCGCTCTGCATGCGCGCGTCAGGCCGCCGGCAGGGCGCCCTGGGTCTGGCTCTGGCTTTGCGAACCCTGTCCCCCCGATTGGCTTTGGGACTGGGTCTGGGAATCGTTCTGGCCCTGGTCCGGGATCTGCGGCGGCGCTTCCGCCAAGGGCCGCCAGTCGCGGAAGAAGGCGGTGCCGATCTCGCCGGCCAGCAGGATCAGGTCGCGCTGCACCGCGTCCAGGAAATCGTGCAGTCCGTCGGCGATGATGCTGGAAATCTGCCGGCCGATGATCCCCGCGCGCAATTCCTCCACCCGTTCCAGCGCGGCCACGGTGCCGCGCAGGCCGTAGCGGCTGCGCAGCTGGGTCAGGCAAAGCCTCGATCTGCTCCACGCACAGCGCCACGCTGCGCGGGAACGCGGTGTCGGTCAGCAGGAACGACACCACGTCCGCCGGCGTGAACCCGGCCGGCGCCACCCGGCGGAAGGCGTGATAGCCGGCGGCGCCGCGCAGCACCCCGTTCCATTGCGTCAATTCGGCCAGCCGCCGCTCCTCGCCCGCCCGCCGGCACCAGCAGATGATAGCGGATGTCGAGCAGCCGGGTGATCTGGTCGGCGCGTTCGATCAGCCGGCCCAATTGGTAGAAGAACCAGCCCTGGTCACGAAAGAACGTGCCCTCGGTGATGCCGGTATGGGCCTGCACGCCTTCCTTGATGCGGGCGCAGAGCGGCGAGAGCTGGTCGCCCTGCAGCTCCTCCTCGGCGATCGCGGTCATGTCGCGGTGGAAGACGTTCAGCTGCATCCACATCTCGGTGGAGATCAGCGGCCGCAGCGTGCGTGCGTTCAGCCGCGCGGCATCGAGGCTGGCCGGGATGCTGGTCGGATTCTCGTGGTCCAGCAGATAGAACCGCTTCACCGCGTCGGCGGTCGCGCGTCAGGCCGCGCTTGGCGAAACCCTCCTCGTCGGCGTTGATGCGGACCAGCGCGAACCACGCCTCCGCCTCGCGGCCCGGGCTTTCGAAGGTCTGGGTCACATCGACCAGCCGGGCCAGGTTCTCCACCCGCTCCAGGTAGCGCGCCATCCAGAACAGGCCCTCGGCGTAGCGGGCGAGCAGCGGGGTATCGCGGGTCATCGGGCGGCACCCGGCGCGGCCGGGTCGCCGGCCACGGACATCTCGGCGGCACCCGAGTCGCCGCCGAACGGGGTGTCGTCCGCCAGCACCCAGGTGTCCTTCGAGCCGCCGCCCTGCGACGAGTTCACCACCAGGCTGCCCTCCTTCAGCGCCACCCGCGACAGCCCGCCCGGCAGCACCCAGGTGTCGCGCCCGGTGACCGCGAACGGGCGCAGATCGAGATGGCGCGGGCGGATGCCGCGCTCGGTCAGCGTCGGCGCCACCGACAGCCCGATCACCGGCTGGCTGATCCAGTTGGACGGATCGGCAGCAGCGCGGCGCGCGCGGTCTCGATCTCCGCCCCGCTGGCGCGCGGGCCGATGGTGATGCCGTAGCCGCCCGACTCGCCGACCGGCTTGACCACCAGTCTGTCCAGATTGGCCAGCGTGTAGGCGAGGCCCTCGGCTTCCCGGCAGATATTCGTCTGCACGTTCGGCAGGATCGCCTCCTCGCCGAGATAGTAGCGGATGATCCGCGGCATGTAGGCGTAGACCGCCTTGTCGTCGGCGACGCCGGTGCCGACCGCATTGGCCAGCGTGACGTTGCCGCGCCGCCAGGCGCCGATCAGCCCCGGGACACGCCAAGCATGCTGTCCGGCCGGAACACCGTCGGGTCGAGGAAATCGTCGCCGATGCGGCGATAGATCGTGTGCACCGGCCGGCGGCCGCCGGTCGTCGCGCATCCAGACCCGGTCGTCCTCCACCACCAGGTCGGCGCCCTCGACCAGCGGCACGCCCATCTCGCGGGCCAGGAACACATGTTCGAAATAGGCCGAGTTGTAGATCCCGGGGCTGAGCAGCACGACCTGCGGGTCGTCCACGCCTTCCGGCGCGATCTCGGTCATCGCCGCCAGCAGGCGGCGGCCGTAATCGTCCACCGGCCGCAGCCGGATGCCGGCCATCAGGTCGGGGAAGGTGCGCGCCATCAGATGCCGGTTCTCGACCACGTAGGACACGCCGGAGGGGGTGCGCGCATTGTCCTCCAGCACCAGGAAGCCGCCATCGGTGCTCGCGGACGATGTCGATGCCGCAGATATGCACGTAGGTGCCGAATCGGACCGGGAAATCCTCCATCTCCGGACGGTAGTTGGCGTTGCCGAGCACCAGATCGGCCGGGACGACCCCGTCCTTGATGATGCGCCGGCCATGATAGATGTCGTGCAGGAAAGCATTCAGCGCGGCGACCCGCTGCTTGACGCCCGGCTTCCAGCCGCCGCCATTCGGCGGCCGACAGGATGCGGGGTATGCAGTCGAACGGCAGGATCCGGTCGATCGCCGCGGCGTCGGAATAGACGGTGAAGGTGATGCCGAGATCGATCAGCTCGTTCTCGGCGGCAGCGGCGCGGGCGCGCAGGGCATCGAGCCCGATGGCGGCGATCCTTGCCCGCACCTTGGCACGGGTGCCTCCGACATCCGGCCCCTCGTTGGCCAGTTCGCAGAAGTAAGGCCCCAAATCGTATTCGCGGAACGGGTCGAGAGTTGAAAGCTGCATGCGCGGGTGAACTCGACGCTCGGTGGGCGGGATTGCCGGCCTTGATTGAGACAGCATAGCAGGCCCGTTCCAAATGCAATTCGTTGACGGCGCCGAAAGCGCAAAAACATAAAATCGCGAAGTTTTCGGGCGTTAGGGCACACAGGATTCGTTCGCCGCCCGATGGTGCATGACGGTGCTGTAATACGCGGCTTCCGACCGTGTTTCCGGTTGCAAAACCGTGCAGAACGCGGTCTATCTCATGCAATGTCTGAACCGACGCGGTCTGTTCGACCTCGGTTTGACTGGTTTTCCCAGGGCTTGGAGTTCCGCATGCGTGTTCCCGTCGCCGTTTTTCTCGCCATCGGCCTGTTCGGCTGCACCGAGAAGCCGAAGCCGGCCCCGGTCGCTGCCTATGTCCCCCCGGTGCCCGTCGCCCCGACCGACCGCGCCGCCGCCTGCGTGAAACCGCCGGAAAAAGCCGCCTTCGACGTAGCCGGGCTCAAGAGCCAGTTGATGGTGACGGCGATCTCCTGCCGCGGCGAAGACAAGTACAACGCGTTCGTGGTGCGCTTCCGGCCGGAACTGGTCGGTGAGGAAAAGTCCCTCAACGCGTTCTTCGGCCGCGCCTATGGCCGCCGGGCGCAGCAGGAACATGATTCCTACATCAGCCAGCTGGCCAACTCGCAGTCGCAGCTCAGCGTGCGCTTCGGGCAGAATTTCTGCAGCGCCAACCTGGCATTGCTGGACGACGTGATGTCCGTGAAGAACGGCTCCGACTTGCCGGCCTTCGCCGCGTCGAAGCCGATCCAGCAGGCGATGGCCGTGGAAGAATGCCCCGCGACTCCGGCCCCGGCCGCTAAGGCGCCGGTTCGGACGACTAAGAAGTAAGACGCGCCTCTCGGCGCGGCGACCCAGGACGCTCCTCCGGGCGCGGCGACTCAGGACGCGCCTCTCGGCGCGGCGACTCGAGCGGCAGGTGATGCCCCTCGCATCACCGAGAGCGGAACCCATCCCTCCGCGGGGCTTCATAAGCGCCCCCGGAGCCCCCCGCGCCCGCAGCGGCTGGCTGCCCACAAGCGCGGCCGCAATTTCCTAATCCCGCAAGCCCGCCCTGGCATTTTCCGCGTCAGCACCGGGAAGGCGGGAGCATTGCTGCGCGGGTCGCGCTGGGCGCCCAGCTGGCCGGCAACGCTCACGGGTGGAGAGAAGTACGCTCTCGGTGCGCAAGGGCGCACCTGCCGCTTGCCTCGCCGCGCCGAGGGGCGCGTCAATAAAAAACCGGCCCTTTCGGGCCGGTTTCCTAAGCTCGTATCTGTTCGAGCAATCCTTACTTCAGGACGATCTCGACGCGACGGTTCTGAGGCTCGCGAACGCCCTGGGCGGTCGGCACCAGCAGGTGGGTGTCGCCGAAGGCCATGACGGCAATGCTCGCCTTCGGAACGCCGTCCTTCACCAGCTCGGCCGCAACCGTTGTCGGCGCGACGACGAGACAGGGCCAGGTTGTAGGCGGCGGTGCCGGTGCGGTCGGCGTAGCCGGAGACTTCGATCCGGGTGACGGCAACCTTGGTCGAGGCGCTCGCCGCTTCCGCGATGATCTGCTTGGCGCGGGCCGATCAGGTCGGCCTTGTCCCAATCGAAGAACACCAGGTAGCTGCGGGCGGCCGGGGCCGGCGGCGACCGGAACCGGCGCCGGAGCCGGCGGCGGGGCGACGCCGAAGTTGTAGCGAACACCGATCAGGGCAGCGTTGTGATACTGATCGTTGAACTTCAGGCCGACCCGGTGCCGGTCACCGACTTGCCGGCGACGGTCGTGGTGGTCAGGCCGTTCAGCTTGTTGTTGCCCAGCACCGCCATGAAGCGATATTCGGCGGTCAGAGCCAGGCCGGGAACGCCGGCGATCGGGAAGGCCGCGCCGAGGATGCCCTGGGCGGCGAAGTTGCCCTGGGTGCTGCTGTTGAGCGACGAGGTGCCCTTCGTGGTGATCGGGTACTGCGTGTAGATCGTGGCGTTGCTCGCCTGGGTCCACTCGTAGCCGACGCCGGCGCCGACATACGGAACGACCGGCCAGCCCACATTGAAGTCATACAGGGCGTTGGCCATCACACCGTAGGTGGTCAGGTTGGTGCCGCCGCCGAAGCCGGTCTGCTTCAGGCGCATGTGATCGTAGAGAACGTCGCCCTCGATTTCAGCGCGCAGGCCGTTGCCGAAGCCCCAGCCGAGGTTCACGAGGCCGACTGGGCCGCCCGAACCGGAGAGGTTGGCGCCGTTCGGGTTGGTCGTGGTCGTGCCGAACACGGTGCCGTTGGCCTTGATGTCGGCCAGATAGTTGTAGCCAGCGCCGGCGCCGATATACAGGCCGGTGACGGGCTGGGCCTGCGGCGACCACCGGCAGAGCCAGCATGGTGGCGGCCAAGAGCGTACTGCGCAGCATCATAGTTGTCTTCTCCTCGTTGTTCGGATGGCAATCCGAAACGCAAACCAGACTTCAGGGGGCACGCTTGCCGCCGAAGCCCTCTGACGGGAACCTAGACTTCTCAGCCGCCTGAAACCAGAAGCGAATCACCAATTAAGAGGCCCGAACCCATCTTCTGAGGCGTGCGTTGTATTTCAGCCACAGTGTGTCGTCGCAGGCCGCAGGCTTTGGCGGAAGAGAGCGGGAGTCGAACCCACCCGGGACCGCAAGGCAGCCCCAACCGGCTTTGAAGGCCGGCCGGCCCACCGGGGCCGCTTCTCTTCCGGACAAGACTAGCGGATAACCAACGGCACGCCAGTCGGTCATCACTGCAGATTGGCCAGCAAACGCCGCCTCGTCCGCCGCTTCCAGGCAGCGGCAATCCAGCCACAAACGGCCATCGCCAATTCGTCCCAATACCGGCGAGCAGCGCTCGCAGCATGTTGGCGAGCGCCTCCAGCCCGCGACCTGCGATCGTCACGGCGTGCGACGCCAGCAGGTCCACCGGCAGCGCACCGGAGCCGATCTGGCTGCGGCACGCTTCGACCGCCAACGTGTACGGTCAGGCGCGACCTTCGCCAGCAATCGCGCACATGCGCGCGGCAGTGGCGGCGATATCGGCCGGCTTCGCGGATCAGCAGCCGCAGCGCCGGCAGCGTCTCGGCCAGCCGATCCGGGTCCAGATACAGCCGCAGCACGCTCTCCAGCGCCGCCAGCCGCGCCTTGTCCAGCCGCAGCGCCCGCTTCAGCGGATTGGCGTTCAGCCGGGCGATCAACTCGGCGCGACCGACGATCAGGCCGGCCTGCGGACCGCCCAGCAGCTTGTCGCCGGAAAAGCACACGAGATCGGCGCCCGCCGCCAGGCTCTCCTGCGGCAGTCGGCTCGTGCGGCAGGCCCCAGCGCTGCCAGATCGACCAGGCTGCCGCTGCCCAGATCCTCGATCAGCGGCAGGCCGGCCGCATGCGCGATCGCTCGCCAGTTCGGCGGCCGGAACCGCGGCGGTGAAGCCGGAGATCGCGTAGTTGGCCTGGTGCACGCGCATCAGCAGCGGCGCTGGACGGCGCCGATGGCGGCCGTGAAGTCGCGCGCATGGGTGCGGTTGGTGGTGCCGACCTCGACCAGCCTCGCCCCGGCGCGCGCCATGATGTCGGGGATGCGGAAGGCGCCGCCGATCTCGATCAGTTCGCCGCGCGAGACCGGCACCTCGCGCGCCGAGCGCCAGCGTGTTCAGGACCAGCACCACCGCCGCGGCGTTGTTGTTGACGACGGTCGCCGCCTCGGCGCCGGTCAGCTCGCGCAGCAGCCGCCGCACCGTGGTCGTCGCGCTCGCCGCGGCGGCCGGTCGCTGAGATCGAACTCCAGGCTGGTGGCGCCCGCCAGCGCCTCCGCCGCCGCCAGCGCCGCGGCTTCGGCGGCAACGGCGCGCGGCCGAGATTGGTGTGCAGGACGGTGCCGGTGAGGTTGAACACGCGCCGTTGCCCGGCGGCGAACAGGCGGGCCAGCGCGTCGGCCGCCTGGTCCAGCACGGCGTCGGCGGAGCTTCCGAACGCGCCCTCTCGCCGCAGCGCCTCCAGCGTCTCGCGCAACGCCGCGAGGGTGGCCGGGCGGCCGAAGCGTTCCACCAGCACCACGCCCGCCGGAGCGCGCAGCAACGCGTCGACGGCGGGCAGCCGGCCGCTCACCGGGCAATTCCGGCTGCCGGAGCAGCATGCGGATGGTTCGGGGCGCCGAGTCGGCCGATGATCGCGCCATGAGACAAATCATTGATTGGTCGAAAATCCAGGCCGAACTGGACGCGGCGGGATGCGCGGTCATCCCCGCCCTGCTCGATCCGACCGAATGCGCGGCGCTGGCGGGGCGCTACGACGATCCCAAGATATTTCGCAGCCGGGTCGTCATGGGCCATCACGGCTTCGGCAGCGGCGAATACAAATACTTTGCCGACCCGCTGCCGGAACCAGTCGCCGGCATGCGCGCCGGCCTGTATCCGCGTCTCGCCCCGATCGCCAATCGCTGGGCGGAGCAGCTGGGGCAGGCGGTTCGCTACCCGGCCGACCACGCGGCGTTCCTGAGGCGCTGCCACGCGGCCGGGCAGGACCGCCCGACCCCGCTGCTGCTGAAATACGGCCCCGGCGACTACAACTGCCTGCACCAGGACCTGTATGGCGACCTCGCCTTCCCGCTCCAGGTGGCGATCCTGCTGTCCGACGAAAGCCGACTTCGACGGCGGCGAGTTCGTGCTGGTCGAGCAGCGGCCGCGCATGCAGTCCCGGCCCGAAGTGGTGCGGCTGCGCCTGGGCGACGCCGTGGTCTTCGCCGTTAACCACCGCCCGGTCCAGGGCAAGCGCGGCATCTACCGGGTGGCGATGCGGCATGGCGTCAGCCGGGTGCACCGCGGCGAACGCTTCACCGCCGGCATCATCTTCCACGACGCCAAGTAGCGCCCGCCGCTTATTTGAGAACGATCTCCACCCGCCGGTTCTGCGGCTCCCGCACGCCGGCGGCGGTCGGCACCAGCAGCTTGGTGTCGCCGAACGCCATCACCGAGATCGCCGCCTTCGGCACCCCGTCGCGCACCAGCTCGGCGGCGACGTTGTCGGCCCGGCGGCGCGACAGCGCCTGATTGTACTGGGCGGTGCCGGTGCGGTCGGCATAGCCGGACACCTCGATCCGGGTCACCGCCACGTGGGTCGAGGCCTGCGCCGCCTCGGCCACGATCTGCCGCGCGCGCGCCGACAGGTCCGCCTTGTCCCAGTCGAAGAACACCACGTAGCTGCGGCTCGCCTGCGGCGCCGGGGCGGCCACCGGAACCGGCGAGGGGTAGCTCGGCGGCACCACGTTGAAGGCGTAGCGCACGCCCAGCATCAGGCTGTAGTTGTTGTCGCTGGTCACCTTGTTGCTGATCGCCGTCGTGATCGGCGCCGGCGCCAGACCGAACCCGCCGGACGATGTCGCCGTGCCGGAATATTTGCGGTCCCCGGCCAGCCCCAGATAGCGGAATTCAGTCGTCACCGAGAGCCCGACCACGCCAGGGATCGGGAACGACAAACCGGCCATCGCCTGGTAGGCGAAGCCGCCGGGGTTGCCCGAAAGATGCGTCGTCGTGGTGCTGGCGACGCCGGCGCCCCCGACGCCTGGCGTCACCGAAACGGTGCGGGAGCCGACATCCTGGTGCACCCACTGGTAGCCGGCGCCGGCACCCAGGTACGGGAACACGTAGGGCGAGCCGATATCCATGTCGAACAGCACGTTGCCCATGACGCCGTACTTGTTCTCGGTCCCGCTGGCCGTGGTGCCGGCCGGCGGGGAGAAACTCATTTCGTTGTGGCGGTAGCTGCCCTCGACCTCCAGCCGCACCCCGTTGCCGAAGCCCCAGCCGACGCTGCCCAACCCGGTGTAGCCGGTCTGGAAGCCGCGGCTGTTCAGCCCCGAGGGAACCGACACCGTGGTCGACCCGGAGGTCACGGTGCGCACCCGCTCGTTGCTCATGAAGTTGGCACCACCGCCGGCGCCGATATAGACGCCCTCGATCGGCTGGGCCATGGCGCCGCTGGCGATCGCGGCAAACGGCACGGCCAGGATCGAGGCGGCAAGCAAATGAATTTTCATACGGCGGGCATCCTGTTTGCGGCGGTCGGCGTCAGTCAACACCATTGTCGTCAACGTTCCATGTGCGCAGTCGGTGACGGAGGGCAACCGGAAATCACAAAATCCGCCCGGAAAACGGCGGCAGCAGGTCCGGACTCTCGAATTCCAGCACCCAGAGGTCCGAATCGAATTTCCGCTCCCGGGCAACATAGGCATCGGCGGTTTCCTGGTCGACGGGGTCCGCGCCGCTGCCCCGCATCCAGGCAGGATCGCCGTCGCGGTCACGGGTCTGGCTCAGCACCACCAGCCCGGCCCTGCCGCGCAGCACCACCAGGATGCCCCCGGCATCGGCGTCGCCCCGGTGCAGCACCGCGCCATAGCGGCCGCTTGCATTGCCCAGCCGCAGCGCCGCCTGCACCCAGATTTCAGCCTTGACCCGTGCCTCAGGCATCGGCGGGGCAATCCAGGGGCAAGCCGGACGGGTGTGACGCATGCATCCGTACATAGAGCCTGCTCGGCGGGACGGCGGCAAGCGGCGTTCGCTTGACTCTCGCGCGGCAGACAGCACAAGCCATCCCGCATGGAACCCATCGCCATCCACTGGCCCGATCCCGGCGCGCCGGCCGACGAAACGGCGCATTCGCTGCTCGCCTGTCCCAATTGCGGCGGCACCACCCGCAAAACCGAACTGCTGCGGGCGACCGCGGCGTTCGGCGGGCAGCCGCAGGACATCACCTTCCTCACCTGCGCCGATTGCGGCTGCGCCTTCGCCGCCGATCCGCCCGGCATGGACTACGCCAGCGACCCCGAGCCGATCCCGGCGGTGCTGGCCTTCCACCTGCAGCAATCCGCCGGGATCGAGCAGATCGTGCAGACCCTGGCCCAGGTCCACCGGCCGGAAGGCAGCCGCTTCCTCGACATCGGCTGCGGCTTCGGCTTCGGGCTCGACTTCGCCCGCACCGTCCGCGGCTGGGCCGGGCGCGGTATCGACCCCTCGGGGCTGGCGCGGGCCGGCGCCCGACAGCTCGGCATTCCCATCGCCCACCGCTATTTCCAGGCCAGCGACGCCAACGGACTGGCCGACGTGGTGATGGCGTCCGAGGTGCTGGAGCATCTGCACCGGCCGCACGACTTCATGGCGATGCTGAAGACAGCCCTGGCGCCGGGCGGCGTGCTGGTGGTGACCACGCCGAATGCCGACAGCCTGCGGCCGGACGCCTCGCATTCGGTGCTGATCCCGGTGATATCGCTCGGCTCGCACCTGGTGCTGCAGACCGCCAACAGCCTGGGGGTGCTGCTCCACCGGGTCGGCTTCGCCCATGTGGTGGTGCGGCCGATGGGCATGACGCTGATCGCCTACGCTTCCGACCAGCCGCTCGAGCTGCAGGAGGACCCGGCCGCCCTCGCCGCCGAATACCGCGACTATCTGCGCCGTCGGCTGCCGATCAGCCCGGTCGGCGGCGATCTCTGGCTGGGCCTCGCCGGGCGCCGACTCGCGGACATGGTCAACAGCCATGACTGGGCCGGATTCGACGCGCTTCATGCGGAACTCGGCACCGCCATCAAGGCGCGCTTCGGCTTCACGCTGGACGACACCGCGACGCTGCCGGACCTCACCGCCATCGCCAGCCCGATCGAGTGGGCCGAGCGGGCGCCCTTCAACCTGCCGATCCTGCTGAACCTGCGGCTGACCGAGCGGCTGCAGCGCCACGCCACCCCCGCCTCGCTGCTGCCGCTGTTCCTGGCCGCCGCAATCGCCGCGCGGGAAACCCGGCGGGTGCTGCAGATGATGAACGCCGACGATCCGGCGATGGCCGAGATCGAGCGGCTGAGTCCGCTGATGGCGGTGCGCGACCAGGTCATGCAGGCGGTGAACGCCGGCGACACCAGGCTAGAACAGGAAACCCTGGCGAAATTCGCGTCGCTGCAGCTGGAGCCGGCGCCGGGTGCTGCGCTGGGCGACGAGGACCGCAAGTTCCTCTACGCCTTGGGCCTGCTGGAACTGCGGCCGGGCGGCGACCTGCACCGCGCCGCCGAGCGCTTCGCCCGGCTGTGGTCGCCCGGCGCCCCCGTGGCGCTCGCCGGCGGCACGGCGCTGGAGCAGGAGTTGGCCACCCCGCGCACGGCGGTCCGCGACCTGGTGATGCGCGCGGTGAATGCCGGCGACTTCGCCTTCGCGCGGCAGACCGCCACGCGATTCGCGGCGCTGCCGCTGGCGCCCGCCGGCGCCGTTCTCGACGACGAAGACCGCAAACTGCTGCTGGCCCTGGGCATCCTCGACCTGCAACCGGGCGGCGATCTGCGCCGGGCGGCACAAACCTTCGCGCGGCTGCGCACCGGCGCGGCAAGCCAGGACGGCGCCCGCGGCGACATCTTCATGTCGGCGTTGCAGGGCGAGTTGCAGGCGGCGGAAATGCTGCACGACGCGGCCGGGGAGGCCCGCCTGCACGCCGAACTCGCAGCGATGCCGGCGGAGCAGGCGGTGCCGGCGGAACTGCGCCGGATGCAGGCGGTCTATGCCCGCCGCCGCAGCCTCGGCGGCCGGTTGCGACACGGTGTCCGGACGATGCTGCCGGGCGTCGCCGGCATGCTGCAGCGGCTGCGTGGGAACTAGCTTTCGGCGCTTAGCGTGCAGCTGGCTGCACCAGGCCCGGCACCGGATCGTAGTTCGCCCGCTTGCCGCTATCGACCTCGTGGTACTCTGCGTCGCCGTTCACCAGCCATGGATCCCAGACCGCGCTGCCGGCGATGATGTTCCGCGCCACCAGCATGCCGGTCATCATCGCGTGGTCCTGATTGTTGTACATGTGCATCCCGTTGCGCCCGACCAGGTGCAGCCCGGGATACGCGGCATCCACCGCCGCGCGCACCTCGGCGACCCGCCCGGCATAGCCGTCGTCGTATACGGGGTAAGCCTTGGGCTGGCGGATCACCGTGCCGCCCAGCACGTCGCCGCATTCGGCGAGGCCCAATTCCACGATCTCGCGGGTGGCGAGCGCCACCAGATCGCCGTCGGCGGCGGTCCACAGCCCGTCGCCCTCGAAGCAGAAATATTCCAGGCCGTAGCAGTTCAGCGCCGGGTCCGGCACCATCTCCGGCGACCAAGACTTGAAGTTCTGGATGCGGCCGACCTTCACCGCGGGGTCGTGGATATAGATCCAGTTATCGTCCCACAGGCCGCGATCGCGCACCCGCAGCGCCACGGTCAGGAAGTCGCGGTAGCGCAGCAGCGCGGCGGCCTGCGCCGCGGCGACGGGCGGCGACGGCGACAGCGCCGCGAAGACCTCGCCGATCGGCGCGGAGGAAATGACATTCGCGGCGCGGAAGCTGTGCCAGTTTCCGCCGGCGTCCACCGCGCGCACGGTCCAGCCGCCGGGGCTGCGTTCGAACCCCGCCGCGCGCATGTCCATCACCACCGTGCCGCCGGCGGCGACGATCTTGTCGCGCGCCGCCTCCCACATCATGCCGGGGCCGCGCCTGGGATAACGGAAGCGGTCGATCAGCGTCTTCACCGTGGCCGGCCCGGCGCGGCCGCGCTGCGGGAACAGCGCCGCCAGCACCGCGGTCGACAGCGACAGCCCCTTGATCCGCTGCGCCGCCCAGTCGGCCGAAATTTCCGAACACTTCATGCCCCACACCTTTTCGGTGTAGGTGCGGAAGAAGATGCCGAACAGCCGGCGGCCGAAGCGGTTGCACACCCAGTCCTCGAAGCTGCGCGGGTCGCGCACCGGAAACAGCCGGGCGCGGCTATAGGACAGCACGCACAGCACGGCCTCCAGCACCCCCAGCTTGCGCAGCGCGTCCAGCGCCCGCAGCGGATAGTCGAACAGCTTGCCGGCATAGAAGATGCGGGATTTGCGCGGGCGCTCGATGAAGTCGTCGCCCAGGATCTCGTCCCAAAGCGCCTCGACCTCGGCGGATTTGGAAAAGAACCGGTGGCCGCCGATGTCGAAGCGGAAGCCGCCGCTCTCCACCGTCCGCGAGATGCCGCCGACGTAATCGGGGTCGGCTTCCAGCACGGTCACGGCAATGCCGGCCTTGCTCAGCACATAGGCGGCAGTGAGCCCCGCCGGGCCGGCGCCGATGCAGAGTACTCCGGTGTTGCCGTGCGCGCCGTCCATCCCGCCTTGCCGAGTCCGTGGCCGGCGATCCTAGACCTCGGCGGCTTTCATTAATATCCCTGGCCGCTGCTCAGCCGGGCGGGCGCAGGTAATAGACGAACAGGAAGATGAAGGGCATGGCGATCATCCCCGCGGTGGCGGCCAACAGGGGTGCCGCGCCGCCGACCGCGCGGACCAGCCCTGGCCGGCTCGTCTCAAGGTGGGGCAGCAGCAATATCGCGAACGGCAGCAACGGCAGGAAGTAGCGCCCCTGCACGCCGTCGATGTGGTCGTACCCGACCGGCGTCCAGGCCAGGTAGACGGAAATGCACACCAGCGCGTAGGTCGCCGCCCACCCAGCCAGCACCAGCAGCGCCCCGGCCACGCCGGGACACCACGTCCCGCCCTGCCGCCCGAACAACTCGCTCAGCACCGCCACCGCAACCGCGCCGGCCCAGGCGAGATACAGCCAATCCGGCAACGCCACGTCGAGCCAGCCGAGGATGCCGATCATGCCGCGGCCCCAGGACGTGTCCAGCGGGCTCAGCAGCAACGGCACGAGATCCCGCCAATGCGCCAGCAGCACCTTGAGCTGCGCGCCCGAGTTGTTGCTGAGGAACAACTTGTCCGGTTGCGGCCACCATGGACCGGCGCCGTAGCTGAACCGGCGCACCTGACCGAGCACCGCATGCGTGACATAGGCCGACCACGCCACCACCGGCAGCGCCAGCAGCACCACCGTGCCGATCCGCCGCAGCAGCCCGCGCCACAGCAACCGCCATTCCCCCCGGCGCGGCAACGGCATCAGCAGCATCGCGAACAGCGCCACGTAAGGCGGCTTGACCAGCGCGACGCACAGCAAGGCGATCGCCGCCGCCCACCACGAGGCGGAGGCCCCGCCCGATGGCCGGATCGCCGCATCGGCGCGGGTCAGCAAGGCGGCGGCCAGGACGCAGACCGCCACCATCAATCCATCGGGGTTCAGCGACGCCGCCAGGGTCACCGTCATCGGCACCGCCAGGACGCACAGGAACATCGCCCGGCCGCGGGCCGCCACCAGCATCGCCGTCATGCCGAGCAGCAGGAAGCAGCCGAGATTGAGGAACCGCCCGGCCCGCACCGCGTCCATCGGTACCATGCCGAGCGGCTCGGCCACCGCCATCGCCAGCGCCGCCGGCAGGTACAGCACCGGGAAATAGGACCCGATGGTGCCCACCGCCGCCGGCTTGCGGATATCGGCCCATTTGCTGCCGCCGGCGACCACCAGGTCGGACAGGTTCAACACTTTGGCGGTGCCGTTGCCGCTGCTGAGCATCACCGCCGCCAGCATGATGTCGGTGTCGACCGCCGTGACCGTGACCGTCACCCCGTCGTCATAGGTCATGGGCTGCGGATGGCCGACGAATGCGCCATGGCCGATGCTGTCGGCGCGGAACGCATGGGCCTGCTCGTCGCCGGCCTGGCCGGGCGGCACCAGGGTCGCGTGGATCACCCCGAACGGCGCCGCCGCCAACAGCAGCAGGGCCGCGAACACCACACCGACCGGATTGCGCCCAAACACCCGGCCGAGCCAGGCCACCGCACGCGTCATATTCGCGCGCGAGCCTCGGCGGACACGGGAAAGGGCATCGGCTGATCGGTCTCCGGGGAAGTTCTGCGGATAGGGGGGAGGGCCCTACTCTGCCGGCGATGGCGCGCCGGGGCAAACGCGGCCGTTGCCGCCGGGCTTGCGGCTCAGCTCACGGCGCCGGTGGCCAGCGCCTCGGCCCATTTCGGGAAGCCCTGCTGCCGTGCGCGGCTGGCGGCGCGGTCCCAGTCATAGTCCAGCACCAGCAACTCCGCCGCCCAGCGGCCGGCGTGGCGGGTCAGGATGGCATATCGGGCGTGCGGCGAGCGCGGCTCCAGGCTGCTGGCCATCGGCAGGTCGGCGAACACCGGACAGCCGACCGTGCCCGGATTGACGATCAGCGGACCGCCGGGAAGCTGGGTGACGCTCTGGCGGTGACTGTGCCCGCACAGCACCACCTGGCGGCCCGTGGCGGCGCCGAGCCGCCCGGTAATCAGGTCGCGCCCGGCCGGGATCATCCGGTCATCGAGGATTTCCTCGGTCAGGTATTCGCTGTCGTCGGTCGGCGTGCCGTGCACGGCGAGGATCTCGGCGGTGATGTCGAGGGTGACGGGCAGCGCGAACAAGGCGCGGATCTGGTCGGCGCCGAGTGCCGCTCGGGCGAACCGGTCGGCCGGCGGCAGCTTCGCCTCCTCGCGGTCCTGCATCCAGCGGTCGTGGTTGCCGCGCACCGTCGGCATCCCGATCGCCGTCAGCCGCTCCACCGTCTCGCGCGGCCATAGCGGCCCGCCGGCGCAGTCGCCGAGGTTGACCGTGGCATCGACCCCGCGCCCGGCGATGTCGGCGATCACCGCTTCCAGCGCCGGCAGGTTGGCGTGGATATCGGAAATGACGGCAAGACGCATGGCGAACCTTCCCTGCTTCAGCGCACTCCTTCCGGGCCACGGCGCGAGCGACCCGATGGACTTGCGACGATACCGTTACGATAACGCGGCCTAACGATCCATCCTATGATCGGCTTCACACCGTGGCATCGAAGGCCACGTCCCGGGCGCGCCTGCGCAGGCTCTCGCCACCGTCGAGACAGATAGTCTGGCCAACCAGCGACGGCGTCGCCAGGATGAAACGGACGCAGGCGGCGATTTCCTCCGGCGTGCTGCTGCGCCCCAGCGGCGTCGAGGCCCAGGCCTTGCGGAAGGATTGCTCGGTCTGCCGGCCGCTGATCAGGGTCAGGCCAGGGGCGATGCCGTAGACCCGGATGCGCCCGGCAAACGCCATCGACAGCATCTCGGTGAGGCCGCCGAGGGCGACCTTCCCGAGCGTGTAGGACAGGAAGTCCGGGTTGAGGTTGCGCAGCTTCTGGTCCAGCAGGTTGATGATGCAGGCGTCCCGCCCGCTCGGGACCTGCTCGGCGAAGGCCCGGCAGAGCAGCAGCGGCGCGAACAGGTTCGGCGTCAGGTGATCCTGCAGCGAATCCCAGGTGACGGAGGCGATATCGTCGAACTGGAAGCGCGCGGCGTTGTTGACCAGCAGGTCGATCGGGCCGGCGAGGTCGACGGCGCGCGGGATCAGCGTCTCGATGTCCGCCCGCGCCCCAAGATCGGCCTGCAGCACGTCGCAACTGCCGCCGCCAGCGCGCAACGCGGCCGCCAGGGCGTCGGCGTCCTCGCGCGACCGGTGGCAATGGATCAGCACATGCCAGCCGTCCTCGGCCAGGGCGGTGGCGATCGCGGCGCCGATGCGCCGGGCGCCCCCGGTGACGAGGGCAGTGCGGCGGCCATCCGGCATCGGCGGCTCCTTTCGGCTATTGCGGCGGCGCCCCGGCCGCCGGGGCGCGGTGCCGGGTGGCCTCCACCCCGACGGCAGCGGCCTCGTTGAAGATGTCGGGCTTCATGACGGAAATACGACAGGTTTCAACCGCTGGATTGCGGAAGCACACCTCGAACAATTCCTCGACCAGGGTCTCCAGCAGCGGCGTGTGGGCCCGCCCGGACCAGCCGCGCAGGGCCTCCCGCACCGGGTCGTAGTCCAGGAACGGCCCGCCCACGCGGTCCAGCCGCCCCGGTCCGGCCGGCGCCGACATCTCGACATTGACGACCAGGCGGCTCGGCCGTTCGGGATGCCGCTCCCACGGATGCAGGCCGACATGCGCCTCGACCACGACATCGCGAAGGATCGCCGTCACCCGGTCCGCCCCGAACGCCTGGTCCTGCGATCCGTGCAGGTTCGATTTGGTCACACGCATAGCCTCGCTATACTGCCTGGGAAGCTTCCCGTCAGGAGGATAACGCGATGCGACCGAAGGCTTTGTTTCTACTGGCGGCGCTGGCCCTCGCCGGCATGCGGCCGGGTGCGGCCCGGGCCGAGGATGCAGTCAGCTTCGGCACCGACTGGCTGGCCGAGGCCGAATACGGCGGCTACTACCAGGCCGTCGCCACCGGCATCTACCGCAAGCACGGCCTCGCCGTGACCATCCGCCAGGGCGGCCCGTCGGTGAACCAGCAGCAGCTGCAGCTGGCCGGGAAGCTCGACTTCAACATCGCCTCCGACAGCTTCATCGCGCTGAACTTGGTGAAGGAGAACATCCCGTTCCGGGTGGTCGCCTCGATGTACCAGAAGGAGCCCTCGGTGCTGATCGCCCATCCCGGCCAGGGCAGCAATTCGCTGGCCGCCCTGAAGGGCAAGCCGATCATGATCAGCGCCGCCGCGCGGGCAGGCTGGTGGAACTTCCTGAAGGCCAAGTTCGGCTACAGCGACGCCCAGATCCGCCCGTACAACTTCAGCCTGCAGCCGTTCCTGGCCGACAAGACCGCGATCCAGCAGGGCTATCTCGGCAGCGAGCCGTTCTCGATCAAGCAGGCCTCCGGCGAGGAGCCGGTGGTGATGCTGGTCGCCGATGGCGGCTTCAACGGCTACTCGTCGATGTTCGTGGCCTCGGACAAGCTGATCGCCTCCAACCCGGACCTCGTGCAGCGCTTCGTCGATGCCTCCGTCGAGGGCTGGTATTCGTATCTGTATGGCGACCCGGCGCCCGCCAACGCGCTGATCAAGCGCGACAACCCGGAGATGACCGACGCGCTGCTGGCCTATGGCCGCAATGCGCTGGTGCAGCACGGCATCCTCGATTCCGGCGACGCCGCCACCTCGGGCATCGGCGCCATGACCGCCGCCCGCTGGGCCGGGTTCCGCGATGCCGTGGCCGAGCAGGGGCTGTATCCGAAAGACCTCGACGTCACCAAGGCGTACACGCTGCAGTTCGTGAACAAGAAAATCGGCATGGAGATGAAGAAGTAGTCCTTCATCCAGCCGAGGTGCCGACGCCGGCCAGCCTGCCGCTGCTGCAGATCGAACATGTCGGACGCCGCTTCCCGAACGGGGTGGAAGCGCTGCTGGACGTGTCGCTGGCCTTGCAGGAAGGCGACTTCGTAGCGTTGCTGGGACCGTCGGGCTGCGGCAAGTCCACCCTGCTGCGCCTGGTCGCGGGCCTGGATGCGCCGGATTCCGGGCGGCTGCTCTGGGCCGGCGGTGCCCCGGCGGCGGGGCAGATCGGCTTCGTTTTCCAGGATGCCACCCTGCTGCCCTGGGCGACCGCGCGGGAAAACATCTGGCTGCCGCTGCGCCTGAGAGGCACCTCCTGGCGCGACGCGGCGTCGGCGGTGGAGGCGGCGCTCGAACGCGTGGGACTCGACGGCTTCGGCGATGCCCGGCCCCGTGAACTGTCGGGCGGGATGCGGATGCGCGTCGCGATCGCCCGCGCCTTGGTCAGCCGCCCCCGGCTGCTGCTGATGGACGAACCGTTCGCGGCGCTCGACGAATTCACCCGCCACCGGCTGCAGGAGGATCTGCAATCGCTGTGGCGCGAACTCGGCTGCACCGTGGTGTTCGTCACCCACTCGATCTACGAGGCGGCATTCCTGGCCCGGCGCATCGTCTGCATGTCGCCGCGCCCGGGCCGAATCGCCCGCATCATCGACTCCCCCCTGCCGATCGGCGCGACCCGTGTGGCGCCGGAGTACGCGGCGCTGGTCGCCGGCGTCAGCGAGGCCCTGCGCGATGTCATGGGTGCGACGTGACCAACCCGTCGCAAGACCGGCTGCTGCGCCTTGCCCCGGCGCTGTTCGGACTCGCCGTGCTGGTGCTGTGGGAACTCGGCGTCCGCCTCAGCGGCGTGCCGGAATACCTGGTGCCCGGCCCGCTGGCCGTTGCTGGCGCCTTCCTCGCGGCACCCGCTTTGCTGCTGGCGAGCCTGTGGTCGACGCTGGTGGTGACCGCCGCCGCCCTGGCGCTGTCCTGCCTGCTCGGCGTGCTGCTCGCGGCGGCAATGGCGGCCAGCCCCTGGGCCAGGGCCGCGATCCAGCCCTGGGCGGTTGTGCTGCAGGTGACGCCGATCGTCGCCATCGCGCCGCTGATCATCGTCTGGGTCGGCGACCCGTTCGCGGCCCTCGTGGTCTGCGCCACCATCGTCGCGTTCTTCCCGGTGTTCTCCAACACCGCCGTCGGGTTGTCGGCGGCGCCGGCGGAACTGCTCGACCTGTTCCGCCTGAACGGCGCCGGACGCTGGAACACGCTTTTTCTGCTGCGGCTCCCGGTGGCGCTGCCCTATTTTCTGGCCGGATTGCGGATTTCCGGAGGCCTCGCCTTGGTCGGGGCCGTCGTCGCCGAGTTCGTCGCGGGCTCCGGCGGCGTCGCGTCGGGGCTGGCCTACCGCATCCTGGAATCCGGCTACCGGCTGCAGATCCCGCGCATGTTCGCAGCCCTGGTGCTGCTGTCGGCCGCCGGCATCGCCATCAACGCCGTGCTAGCCGGCTTCGCCAGCCTGGTCCTGCGGCGCCGGTAGCCGCTATTCAGGCCGAACCAGGTTCTGCCGGATGCCCTCCGCCGAGGTCACCACCGGGAACCGCTTCAGGGTGAAATACACCCGCGACGGCTCCGGCAATTCGGAACTCGATCACCTCGATCTCGTCGTAATGCTTCAGCATCCCGGTCAGCACAGACGGCCCCATGTCGCCCTTCTTGGTGTCGATGAAGCAGCGGAACTGGGTGCCGAGGCGGCGATGCACCGGCAGCGAGAAACTCAGCAGCACCTCCCCGGTCGGCGACAGCGACAGCTTCATCGGCAGGATGGCGTAGCGCGGCCGCCCGACATTGCGATCGGTCTCGCCCGCCATGGTGCGCAGGTAGTCATCGCTGCCGTAGCGGATCAGCAGCAGGTTCCAGCCGCGGATGGCCTTGCGCACCTGCTCGAAATCATGCCGCGTCAGCCCGCGGGCGATCACCAGGCGATGCTTGCCGGTCTGGATCTCCAGCGCGTCGGTGATGAACTGGCCGAGGAACTTCAGGGTGAACCAGGTCATGCAGGCGATGAAGCTGATGACGCCGATGTCGAGCAGAAACCCCAGGAACTGGATCGGCTCCGGAATGCGCAGCGGGTCCTGTCCCAGGATCGCCGCCAGCACCATCGTCATTACACTGAAGCGATCCATCTTACCTCCAAGCCGAACGATCCGCCGCTTGCCCTTGAAGCCGCGCGCACGCAATGCCAGAAACCAAGCTCGCTTAACAGCAAAGGCTCGCTGAGCAGCCAGGGCTCGCTTAACAGCCCTTCGATAAGCGAGACGTTAATGGGCGAGACTCGGGCGGACGGGGATCAGGATGACGAAGCAGATGACCGATGGCCAGCGGGCCTATGAGGCCAAGCGCGCGGCAAAGGCCGGTGTCAGCCTCGACAAATGGCTCGGTCAGAAAGAACGCGAGCGCCAGCAGGAGGAAAAGGCCCGCGCGAAGCAGGCCACCCCGCCGCCCCCGCCGAAGCCCCCGGGCCTGATCTCGCGGCTGCTGAACCGCGCCCACAAGCCGCTGTGACCATCTGACCACGGCTGAGTATCCAGACCGGCCCGCGCCGCTCGCCGTCCACGCGGATTGGAGCGTATCGCCATCCAAGCGCTGGATGACCATCGCAAGACCCGAACGCGGCGGCTGGCGGATGTCGGCGAGCCAGCAGGTCGGCGAGGTCGGCACCCTGCTCGACCGTCTGCGCGACATGGCAGGTGGCGCGGCCGTCGCCCTCGGCGTCGATTTTCCGCTCGGCCTGCCGCGGGCGTTCGCGGCCCGGCACGCCAGGGAGCCGGATTTCCGCTCGTTCCTGCGCGGGCTTGCGAACCGCCCGGGATTTTTCGAGGTCTGCACCCATCTCGATGAGCTCGGCCCCGAGCGTCCGTTCTATCCGATGCGCGGCATCGCCGGCATGACCCGCGCCGGCCACGCCACGGCGCTGTTGCTCAACGACGCGGCCGGGCTGTCGCGGGCCTGCGACCGCGCCACCGCCGAACGCCCGGCCGGGGCGCCGTTGTTCTGGACCCTTGGCGCCAACCAGACCGGCAAGGCCGCGATATCCGCCTGGCGCTTCCTGCTGCTGCCGGCGCTGGCCGGACCCCGGCCGCCGAAGCTGTGGCCATTCGACGGCGATCTTCGGGAGTTGCTGGCGCCGGGTGAAACCGTGATCGCGGAAACCTACCCCGCCGAAGCGCTGCGCCATCTCGGCCTGCGCATGGCCGGCAGCAAACGCCGCCAGTCGGACCGCGCCGCGCTGGCCGGGCCGCTTTCAGCCGCCATGGCCGATCTCATGGTGGTACCGGACGCGGCCATGGCAGCCGCTATCGCCAGCGGCTTCGGCGCCGATGCCGCCGGGGAGGATCGGTTCGACAGCGTGCTGGGTGTGCTGTGCGTGCTCGGCGTGCTGGCGGGACGGCGGCCGGACGGGGTTCCGGATGATCCGTGGATTCGGGACTGGGAAGGGTGGGTCCTCGGGCAGAGACGCGCTGCTTAGCGCGGCGAGGTGAGCGGCAGGCGCGCCCTCGCGCGCCGAGAGCGGTTACCCTCTTTGGATGGCCAGCTCCAAGTCTCGCCGCGCGAAGGCGCGCGTCTAAGTACGCTCTCGGCGCACAAGAGGCGCGCCTGCCGCTCATCTCGCCGCGCGCAGACGCGCGTCTTACCTCGCCGCGCCTAGACGCGCGTCAGGCTATCTGCGGCATCGTAAACTCCGCCCCCGCCCGAATGCTATGCGGCCAACGCTGCGTGATCGCCTTCATCCGCGTGTAGAACCGCACCCCCTCCGGCCCATGCATGTGGTGGTCCCCGAACAGCGACTGCTTCCACCCGCCGAAGCTATGGAACGCCGCCGGCACCGGGATCGGCACGTTGATCCCCACCATGCCCACCTTGATCGAACTGGCGAATCCCCGCGCCGCACCGCCGTCCGCGGTGAACAGCGCGGTGCCGTTGCCGAAGCGATGCGCGTTGATCATGTCGATCGCGCCGCTGAGGTCCTTGGTGCGGACCACGCACAGCACCGGCCCGAAAATCTCATCGGTGTATATCTTCATCTCGGGCGTCACGTGGTCGAACAGGCTGCCGCCGATGAAGAAGCCGTTCTCATACCCCTGCAGCGACAGCCCGCGCCCATCGACCACCAGGCTGGCACCCTCGGCGACCCCGGTGTCGACGTAAGAGGAAACCTTGTCGCGGTGCTCGCGGGTGACCAGCGGCCCCATCTCGGCCTCCTTGTCCGTCCCCGGCCCGACCTTCAGCGCCCGCACCCGCGGCGCGATCCGGTCGATCAGCTTGTCCCCGGCATCACCCACGGCCACCGCCACCGACACCGCCATGCAGCGCTCGCCGGCGCTGCCATAGGCGGAGCCCATCAGCGCATCGACTGCCTGGTCCAGGTCGGCATCCGGCATCACCACCAGATGGTTCTTGGCCCCGCCCAGCGCCTGCACGCGCTTGCCGCGATGGGTGCCGCCGCGATAGACGGTCTCGGCGATCGGGGTTGATCCGACGAAGCTGATCGCCTGGATGATCGGGTTCTCCAGCAGCGCCTCGACCGCCTCGCGGCCGCCCTGCACCACCTGGAAGACATTGGGCGGCAGCCCCGCCTCGGTCAGCAACTCGCCGATCAGCAGGCTGGCCGAAGGGTCTTTCTCCGACGGCTTCAGGATGAAGCAGTTGCCGGTCGCCAGCGCCACCGGGATCATCCACAGCGGCACCATGACCGGGAAATTGAACGGCGTGATGCCGGCGACCACGCCGAGCGGCTGGCGCATGGTCCAGGCGTCGATGCCGCCTGCCACCGCCTCGGTGTATTCGCCCTTCAGCAGATGCGGGATGCCGCAGGCGAATTCCACCACTTCCAGCCCGCGCTGGATCTCGCCCTCGGCGTCCGACAGCACCTTGCCGTGCTCGGCGGTGATGATGGCGGCGAGGCGCGGGGTCGCACGCTCCAGCGCCTCCTTGAACTTGAACATCACCCGCGCCCGGCGCAGCGGCGGCGTGGCCGCCCAGGCCGGCCAGGCGGCGGCGGCAGCGACGACGGCCGCGTCCACCTCCGCGGCGGCGGCCATCGCCACCTCGCCGGACACCTCGCCGGTCGCCGGGTTGAACACCCGGCTCCGCACGCCGTTGCCGGGCACGATCTTGCCGCCGAGATAATGTCCGATCTGCTGCATGTCGTCCGTCCCCATCGTCGTGCTCGTTCCCGTCGAAGGATACTACCGGGCATCCCGGGAGGCGAGATGGCCAGAAAGTTTTAAGCTTGAAGTATCTCGGGGCCGATGATGAACTGGTGCCCCCATAGCGTTAAGGACGCGCCCGCCATGCCCCCGACCACCCACCCCATGCATGGCCCGAACCGCTTCAAGCTCGGGGTGTTCTCCGCCAACGCCGATGGCGGCCTGACGCTGACCAAGGTGCCCGAGCGGTGGCCCGCGACCTGGTCCGGCATCGTCCAGGCGGCGCAGCTGGCCGACCGCGCCGGCCTCGAGTTCTTTCTCCCGATCGCCCGCTGGAAAGGCTTCGGCGGCGAGATGAACTCCCGCGAGTGGAGTTTCGAGACCCTGACCTTCGCCGCCGCCCTGGCCGGCGTCACCGAGCGGATCGCCCTGTTCTCCACCGTGCACGTGCCGATGGTCCACCCGGTATTCGCCGCCAAGGCGCTGGCGACGGTGGACCACGCCTCGAACGGCCGCGCCGGGTTGAACATCGTTTGCGGCTGGAACCCCGAGGAGTTCGACGCCTTCGGGCTTACCTTGATCGAGGACCGCTACGCCCAGGGCAAGGAATGGTTCGATATCCTCAGCCGCATCCTGGCCGGCGGCGGCCCATTCGACTTCGACGGCAAATTCTACAAGCTGAAGAACGTCTCCGGGCGCCCCGGTTCGGTGCAGCAGCCGCGCCCGGTGACGGTGAACGCCGCCTTCTCCCCGCCCGGCCGGGATTTCGCGGCGCAGGCGGCGGATTTCCTGCTCACCACATTCACCGACATCGACAAGGGCCGGGACCAGATCGCCGACATCTCGCAGCGCGCAGCCAAGGCCGGGCGCGAGGTCGGGGTGTTCACCACCGCGCATGTGGTCTGCCGCCCGACCCAGGCGGAGGCTGAAGCCTATTACGAGCATTACGCCGTCACCATGGAGGACAGCGCCAGCGTCGACCACTACATGGGATCGAAGGAAAAGAACTCCGGCTCGCATGATGCGGAGGCGTATCGGCTGCATCGCAAGCGCTTCGCCGGCGGCGCCGGCACCTATCCTCTGGTCGGCACGCCGCGGCACATCGCCGACGAGATGGTGCGGATCGCCGAGGCAGGCTTCGCAGGCACCACCCTCAGCTTCGTCAACTACACCGATGAGCTGCCGTATTTCATCGAAACCGTGCTGCCGCTGCTGCGCGAAGCCGGTCTGCGCGGGAGCTAGAAAAATGTTTCCTGAAAAGAGCCAGGTAAAAATCTGCTTCGCCCATGTCGCCTACCAGATGCTGGAGCGGTTCGAACTCCGCCAGGCGGGAGTGGCGGCATTCCAGGTGCGAACCCGCGAGGAACTCGACGCACGGATCGCCGAGGCCGACGTGCTGGTGGTCTCCGGCCTGTGGCGCAACGACCTGCTGGATCTGGCCGCGACGGCTGAAATTCATCCAGTCGATCGGCGCCGGCACCGACCAGTTCGACCGCGCCCTGCTGTCATCCCGCGGCATCCGCCTCGCCAGCGCCGCCGGGGTCAACGCCCGCGCGGTGTCCGAGCACGCGATGTCGCTGATCCTCGCCCTCGCCCGCCGGTTGCCGGAGGCGCGCGACAACCAGGCGAAGAAGTTCTGGCGCGGCATGATCGGCGACCTCACCCGGCGCGAGGACGAGCTCGGCGGCAAGACTCTGGTCGTGGTCGGCATCGGGCGCATCGGCGGCCGCCTGGCGCAACTGGCCAAGGCGTTCGACATGCGGGTGATCGGGCTGCGCCGCGATCCCGCCGCGGGCGCCAACGGCGCCGACGAGGTGCACGGCCTGGACCGGCTGGGCGACGTGCTGAAGCAGGCCGATTTCGTCGCACTGACCTGCCCGCTGACCCCGGAAACCGAGAACCTGATCGATGCCGCGGCACTCCGGGCGATGCGCCCCTCCGCCTATCTGGTGAACGTCGCCCGCGGCCGCTGCGTGGACGAGGCAGCACTGGTTGCGGCCCTGCAGGAAAACCGCATCGCCGGCGCCGGGATCGACGTGACGGTGGAAGAACCGCTGGCCCCCGGATCGGCGCTCTGGGACCTGGAGAGCGCCTTCATCACCCCCCACACCGCCGGCGAGACCCGCAAATACGAGGACAACGTCATCGATATCCTCATGGAGAACCTGCAGCGGCTGTGGCGCAGGGAGGCCTCGCTGTTCAACCAGGTGGTGTAACCCGCCGCTTGACTGCGAACTATGGACGAACATATTAAGCCTATGGGAAAACCCTCGAATCGCGAGAAAATCCTCACCGAAGGCCTGCGGGTGGTGCATGAGCGCGGCTTCGGCGGCGCCAGCGTTCGGGACATCGTGCAAGCGGCCGGCGTGCCCCAGGGCTCCTTCACCAACCACTTCGCCTCTAAAGAGGCCTTTGGGCTGGAAATCCTGGACCTGTATTTCGCCCGCGGCTGCGACCTGATGCGCGAAACCCTGCGCAACGAGGCGCTGCCGCCGCTCCAGCGCCTCAGCGCCTATATCGACGCGAACCGGGACCGCCAGAAGCAGAACGGCATGCGCAACGGCTGCCTGTTCGGTAATTTTTCCGCCGAAACCACCGATGGCAGCGAGGCCATCCGGCTGCGGTTGGTCGAGATCTTCGCCGAGGTGCAGCAAGCCGTCGCCACCTGCCTCGGCGCCGCCGTCGCCGCCGGCGAGCTGCCGCGGGATTTCGCCTGCGACGAGGTCGCTGGCTTCATCGTTGCCTCGCTGCAGGGCGCCAGCCTGCTGGCCAAGGCCGAACGCAGCCCGCTACCCGTTGAACGGTTCAAGCGAATCCTGTTCTCGAAGGTCCTTGTCTCTCCCGACCCTGAGGCATAGCGAAACGGCCATCTGCGGGAAAATACGGACATACATATTCTTCCTTGACGTTGCACTACAGACGTCCATATTGCCCTGCTGCAGCGCATCGATACAGCGCCCGAACAGGAGATGACATGAGCCCCCAAGTCGTTCTGATCACCGGCGCCCTCGCCGGCATCGGCCGCGCCACCGCCCTGGCGTTTGCGCGCGAAGGCGCCCGCGTCGTGGTCTCCGGCCGGCGCGACGAGCCGGGCCATGCCCTCGTGGCGGAATTGCGCGCAACCGGCGCGGAAGCCGAGTTCATCCGCGCCGACGTCCGCCACGAAGACGACGTGCGCAACCTCGTCGACCAGACAATCGCCCGCTTCGGACGGCTGGACGCCGCGGTCAACAACGCCGGCACCGAAGGCCAGCCGGGGCCGCTGACCGAGCAATCCGCCGAAACCTACGCCGCCACCTTCGACACCAACGTGCTCGGCACCGTGCTCAGCCTGAAGCACGAGATGCGGGTGATGCTCGCGCAGGGGCACGGCAGCATCGTCAACCTGTCGTCGGTGCTGGGAAAGATCGGCGCGCCCGGCGGATCGATCTATGCCGCCAGCAAGCACGCGGTCGAGGGCCTGACCAAGTCGGCAGCACTCGAAGGCGCCACATCGGGCGTCCGCGTCAACGCCGTCGCACCGGGGCCGATCGACACTGGCATGCTCGAACGCTTCACCGGCACGCCCGATCGCAAATCAGGCCTGATCGCCGGCATCCCGGCCCAACGCGCCGGCACCCCAGACGAAATCGCGCAGACCATCGTCTTCCTGGCCTCCGACAAGGCGTCCTTCCTGACCGGACAGTCGATCGCCGTCGACGGCGGCAAACTCGCCTGACGACATCGCGAAACAAGGAAACCCACATGTCCACCAGGACCATCAAGAACTCCCGGCACCGACCACCCGATCACCGTTGCGCCCAATCCGGCCCGCGTCGTCGTCACGCTCGCCGGCCGCGTCATCGCCGACACCAGGTCGGCACTGACTCTGCGTGAGGCGTCCTACCCGGCGGTCCAATACATCCCGCGCCAGGACGTCGACATGACACTGCTGCAGCCGACCGACCACACCACCTACTGCCCATACAAGGGCGACTGCTCCTATTTCAGCATCCCGCTCGGCGGCGCGCGTTCCATGAACGCGGTCTGGTCCTATGCCGCGCCGTTCGAAGCCGTCGCCGGGATCAAGGACCACCTCGCCTTCTACCCCGACCGCGTCGACGCGATCGAGGAACGCCCGGCGGCCTGACCGCGGCCGATGCCTGCCGCCGGCCGAACTCGCGGGATCAGGCTTCCGCGGGAACGGCGGCCAGCAAGGCCCTGGTATAGGGATGTTGCGGATGCGCAAACACCTCGGCCGTTGCGCCCTGCTCGACGATCTCGCCCCGATGCATGACGATGACGCGGTCGCAGAGATGGCGCACCACCGAAAGGTCGTGCGAGATGAACAGCATGGCGAAATCGAGTTCGGCGCGTAGCCGCTGCAGCAGGATGATCAACTGCGCCTGCACCGACACGTCGAGGCCGGAGACGATTTCGTCGGCCACCAGCAATTGCGGCACGTTGCAAAGTGCCCGGGCGATGTTGACCCGCTGACGCTGCCCGCCCGAAAGCTGCGCCGGGGTGCGTCCTGCCATCTCCGGCGACATGCCCATCTCGCTGAGCAGCTCCCGCGCCCGCCGCGCACGATCGCCGCCGGCGCCGGCAACCTCCATCGCCTGGGTCACGATCGCCCCCACCCGCCGCCGCGGATTCAGCGCCGATTGCGGGTCCTGGAACACCATCTGCGCGAAGCGGATGCGATGCCGGCGATCCGACCCGCGCCCGGCCGTGACATCGCGGCCGGCCAGCACGATCCGGCCGGAGCTCGGCGTCTCCAACCCCATCAGCAGGCGCCCCAGCGTGGTCTTGCCGCTGCCGCTCTCGCCGACCACGGCCACGAACTCGCCGGCCGCGATGCGCAGGCTCGCATCGCGCAAGGCCAGCGTGCTGGACTTGCGAAACAGTCCGCCGGAGCTGAACCGCTTGCTCAGCCCGTCCACCTGCAGCAGCGGCGCGCCCGCCGCCGCAACCGGCGCCGGCGGCGCATCGGCGACGTTGATGTCTTGCGTGAATTCGCCGTGGAGACAGGCGGCGCGATGGTCTTCGCCCCGTAGCGGCGGATCGATTGCCAGGCATTCCTCGCTGGCGAGCGGGCAGCGCGGCGCGAAGCGGCAGCCCGAAAGCTGTGCGAGGGCGCGCAATCCCGGCATCTGTTCCGGCAGCGCATAAAGTGCCCGCCGCGGCCCGCGCATCGGCGGGTTCGCCAGCTGCAGGCAGCGCGTGTACGGATGCGCTGGCGCCTGGAAGATCTCGGACGCGGGTCCGGCCTCCACCACGGCGCCCGCATACAGCACGCAGATGTCGTCGCAGATCTTTCGCGCCAGCCGCAGATCATGCGTGATGAACAGCACCGCGGTATCGTCGCGGTCCTGCAGCTCGGCCATCAACTCGACGATCACCGCCTGGATCGTGACATCCAGCGCCGTCGTCGGCTCGTCGGCGATCACCAGGCGCGGCCGGCTGGCGAACGCCATGGCGATCAGCACCCGCTGGCACATCCCGCCCGACAGCTGGTGCGGATAGGCGTGCAGCAGATCCTCGGCATTGGCCAGATGCACCGATTGCAATGCCGCGACCGCGCGTTCGCGCCGGGCTTCGCGGGAGGCCACGCCGATATGCGCGAAATGCTCGTTCATCTGGGCGCCGATGCTCAACACCGGATTGAGCGCCGTCAGCGGCTCCTGCGGGATGAAGGCGATGTCGCGGCCGAGCAGCGCGCGTCGGCGCGGCCCCGGCATCCGCAGCAGATCCTCGCCGTCGAACGCGAGCGACCCGGAACTGGGCGCAAATCCCGGGGGAAGCTGGCTGGCGATGGCACGGCCGATCATGCTCTTGCCGGCTCCCGATTCCCCGACCAGCCCCATCACCCGGCCGGGCGCCAACGAGAACTCGAGGTGCCGTATCACCGGCACGACCTGCTCCCCGAGCGTCGTCGCGATCGAGAAGTCGCGCGCCACCAGCAGGCTCATTCGCGGCTCTCCACCAGCCGGAGATCGAGGCTGCGGCGCAGTCCGTCGCCCAGCATGTTGAAGCCGGCGACGGTGACGAAGATGGCGCAGACCGGCGCCAGCAGATTCCACGGCGCCTGGTAGATCGCCTCGCGCCCGTCGGCGATCATCTGGCCCCAGGCGATCTGGCTGGACTTCACGCCGAGCCCGACGAACGACAGGATCGCCTCGACCACGACGGCGATCCCCATCTCCAGGCTCAGCATCGTCACCAGCAGCGGGATCGTCGCGGGGACCACTTCCTTCGCGATGGTGCGCAGATGCGAAAACCCCACCAGCCGCGCGGCGGTGACATAGTCGCGGTGGGCGATCACCAGCACCTCGCTGCGCAGCACCCGGCAGAACCGCGTCCAGTCCACCAGGATGATCGCCAGGATGACGTTGCTCTCACCGGTGCCGAGGCCGGTCATCAGGATCAGCGAGAGGATGACCGGCGGAAACGACATCCAGACATCCACGGCGCGCCCGATCAGCCAATCCGCCCAGCCGCCGAAATATCCGGCGACATAGGCCAGCAGGCTGCCGAATACCATGGCGCCCGACGCCGCCAGCAACGCCACCGTCACCGCCACCCGCGCGCCGAAGATCAGCCGGGATAGGACGTCGCGCCCCAGCCCGTCCGTGCCCAGCAGATGCGCCGCACTCCCGCCCGCCTGCCACGCCGCTGGGAGCAACGTCGCCAGCAAATCCTGCTCGTCCGGATCGTGCGGTGCGATGAACGGCGCCAGCAGGGCGCAGGCGACGATGCAGCCGACCACCGACAGGCCGACCACCACCCGCCCGGACTGCAGCCAGCGCGGCCGCGTCATCGAGCGCGCAGCCGCGGATTGAGCACGACGTAAAGCGTATCGACCACCGTGTTGATCAGCAGCACCACCACGCAATAGGTCAACCCGACGAGCTGGATGATCGGCAGGTCGGCATTGCGGACGGCATCGACCATCAGGTTGCCCATGCCGGGATAGGAGTAGATCACCTCCACCAGCAACGAGCCGCCGAACAGGAAGCCGAACTGCACGCCCATCAGGGTCAGCGTCGGCAGGATGGCGTTTTTCAGCGCGTGGAGACAGCAGGATGCGGGATTCGGAAATGCCGCGCAGGCGGGCCTGGCGGATGTAATCCTCATGGTAGACGTCCAGCAGCGATGAGCGCAGCACCCGCATGATCGGCGGCGCGAAGGCAAGGCCGAGCGCGATCGCCGGCAGCACCATGTGCACCGAAGCGCTCCACAGCACGTCCGGCCGCATCGCGATCATCGCGTCGAGCAGAAGAAAGCCGGTGATGTCGGGCAGCTGCAGGCCGGGATCGAGCCGGCCGGTGAACGGCATCGCCTGCAGCAGCACGCCGAAGATGAAGATGAACAGCAGCGCCCAGAGGAATTCCGGCACCGACATCAGCAAGGTGGTCGCGGTCTCCGCCACGGTTTCGGCCTTGCGGTCACGCAACGCGAACAGCAGCAATCCGCCGGCAAGCCCCAGGAACGACGGCCACCAGCATGGCGCAGCCGGCGAGTTCGATGGTCGCCGGCAGGGTCGCGCCGACCAGCGGCAGCACCTCGCGGCGAAGATGGATCGAGCGCCCGAAATCGCCGTGCAGCGCACGACCCAGCCAGATCGCGTATTGCTCCGGCAACGGCCGGTCCAGGCCCATGGCGCGGCGGGCGCCCTCGATCTCCTCGCGGGTGGCGTTGGGCGGCATCGACATCGCCGCCGGATCGACCGGCAGCACGCGCAGCGCCGTGAACAGCAGGATCGAGACCACCAGCAGGATCGGCACCGCCACCAGCAGGCGCCGCGCCAGACGACCGCCAGGATCAAACTCGATGCCGGCGGCTTCGGCGGTCAGGCCCAGCGTCATGGTCTGCGGCAGGATCCAGCCATTGCCGTACGTGGTCATGCCCAGCGCCTTCTTGCGCACCACGGTCTGCACGCTCTGCAGCAGCGGCATGCTGGCGCCCATTTCCGCCGCCTCCCGGTTCAGCGCGCGCCAGCCGGCGATGCGGTCCTTCTCGTCGGCGACGTTGAACTGGTCGATCACCTTCTGCCCCAGCGTCATATCCTTCCAGGGCGAGAACGGCAGCTTCGGATTGAGCAGGTAGCCGGTGTAGATCTCCGGATCGCCGGTGGCGTTGTCGAAGGTGTAGAGCGTCGCCTCGGGCAGCTTGCCGCCGCGGTTCAGCTCGAAATACTTGGCGTACTCGATCACCTCCAGCTCCGCCTCGATCCCGACCTTCTTCCACATGGCGACGATCGCGCGCGCCATGTCGTAGTCGCTGGCGAACTGCCCGTTGGTGCTGGCCATGCGGATCTTCGTCGGCTTGTCCGGGCCGAACCCGGATTTTGCCAGCAGCTGCTTCGACAGTTCCGGATCGTAGGCGAAGGTGAAATCGTCGAGGTAACCCGGGCTGCCGGGCACGCCCGCACCGAAAGCGGCACCGCGGCGCCGGCATAGAACGCCTGCGACAGCGCCTTCTTGTCGATCGCGTGATGCGCGGCCAGCCGCACATTGGCGGTCGGCAAACCCCTCGTCGTTGCGGATCTGCAGCAGGATGATGCGGGTGATCGGGTCGAGCTCGGCCGCCAGACCCTCGGCATCGCCTTCAGGCGCGTCGCCTCGCGCACCGGCACGCTGACGGTGAGGTCGACGCTGGCCCGACTGGATCGACGGCGACGCGGGCGGACGGATCCTTGATGATCTCGATGGTGACGCGGCGCAGCTTCGGCTTCGGCCCCCAATAGGCGTCGTTGCGCTCCAGCACGATGCGCGAATTCATCTGGTACTCGACCAGCTTGTACGGGCCGGTGCCGACCGGCTTGGCGGCGAACGCCTCCATGCCGACCTTTTCCATGTAGTCCTTCGGCACCATGAAGCTGCCGAGGAAAGCCAGCCACACCGGCGCGGTCGGCGCCGGGCTGTCGAACCGCATGATCGCGTGCGTGGGCGAGACCACCTCGATATCGGTGACCTTGCGCATGGACTGCGCGATGTCGACCTTCTGCCCGGCCTTGATCCGCTCGAAGAAGGTCCAGCGGAAATCCTCCGCGGTCATCTTGTCGCCGTTGTGGAACGTCACGTCGTTGCGGAATTCGAGGTCCAGGCTGCGGGCGTCCGGCGCCATCTGCCATTTGCGTGATCAGGTGCGGGCACCAACTTCAGCTCCGGGTCCTGGTCCAGCGGCTGGTCGAACACCATCTTGAAGATCGACTGCGCATCGGGGATGAAACGCAGATTTGGGATCCCACGAGGCGACGTCGCTCGGCCAGCCGATGGTGACACCGTCCTCGGCCGCACGAGCGGAGCGGGCCTGGCCGGCGACGAGGGCGCCGGCGGCCACCGTCTGCAGCAGGTGTCGGCGCGAAATTTCGGTCATTGCAGCCCTCCGGTTGATCCCGTCTGGGAAGATAGTTTAAGGTTAAATTATCGTGGGTGGAAAGGGGAAATGGGCGGCCTTGCCGCGCGTTGACTCGCAAACCGGGCAAGCCTCAAATTCCTTCCACCGACCGCACAGGAGTTTCTCCGCATGGCCGAGCGGTCGTTCGCGCGCGAAGTGCAGGACCTGCGGCTCGGCGCCGGGCAGGAGTTTCGCGGCGAGGGCATTCTCGCGGTCACCAAGGCCCTGCTGCAATCCGGCGTCGGCTATGTCGCCGGCTACCAGGGCGCGCCGATCTCGCATCTGATGGACGTGCTGTCGGACGCGCAGGACATCCTGGCCGAGCTCGGCGTGCATTTCGAGACCTCGGCCAGCGAGGCGGCCGCCGCGGCCACGCTCGCGGCCTCGGTGATGTATCCGATCCGCGGCGCGGTGACCTGGAAGTCCACCGCCGGCACCAATGTCGCCTCGCGACGCGCTGTCCAACCTGGCCTCCGGCGGCGTCACCGGCGGCGCGCTGATCATCATCGGCGAGGATTACGGCGAGGGCTCCTCCATCATGCAGGAGCGCACCCACGCCTTCGCGATGAAGTCGCAGATCTGGCTGCTCGACCCGCGCCCGAACCTGCCAAGCATCGTCAAGCGCGGTGGAGGACGGGTTCGAGCTGTCCGAGGCCAGCAACACGCCGGTGATGCTGGAGACTGCGCATCCGTGCCTGCCACGTGCACGGCAGCTTCATCGCCAAGGACAACGTCCCGCCCGCCTTCACCCTGCGCCGAGGCGCTGGATGACCCGGTGCGCGACGTCAGCCGCATCGTGCTGCCGCCGGCGTCGTTCCTGCACGAGCAGGAGAAGATCAACCAGCGCTGGCCCGCCGCGGTGGAGTTCATCCGCGAGCGCGGCCTGAACGAGACGATGCCGGGCGATGTCGACGAACTCGGCATCATCCTGCAGGGCGGCATGTACAACGGCGTCATGCGGGCGCTGCAATTGTTCGGCCTGGCCGACGTCTGGGGCACCACGCGGATTCCGCTGCATGTGCTGAACGTGACCTATCCGCTGGTCGACGAGGACCTCGCCGATTTCTGCCGCGGCAAGCGCGCGGTGCTGATGGTCGAGGAAGGCCAGCCGGACTTCCTCGAGCAGGCGCTGCACGCCATCCTGCGCAAGGCCGGCGTCGACACCGCGCTCGCCGGCAAGGATGTGCTGCCGATGGGCGGCGAATACACCGCGCTCGGTGCTGCTCGAGGGCATCCGCAAATTCCTCGAGCGCGCATCATGCCGCGATTGCTGCACGGCACGGCGCGTACCGCCCGACCCGCGGCCGGTGCTGGCCGACGCGCGCGGTGCAGGCGCTGACCAGCGTGGTGCCGCCGCGTCCGCCGAGCTTCTGCACCGGCTGCCCGGAGCGGCCGATCTTCTCGGCGATGAAGCTGGTGCAGGAGGAACTGGGCCCGCACCACGTCGCCGGCGATATCGGCTGCCATCTGTTCGCGCTCAACCCGCCGTTCAACATCGGCGCCACCACCATGGGCTACGGGCTCGGCGCCGTCCTCGGCGGCGGCGTTGCAGGTGAAGGCGAGCAAGCGCGCCGATCTCGGTGATGGGCGACGGCGGCTTCTGGCACAACGGCCTGCTGAACGGCATCGGCAACGCGGTGTTCAACAAGCATGACGGCGTGGTCGCTGCTGGTCGACAACCATCTACTCCGCGGCCACCGGCGGGCAGGACATCCTGTCCTCGCGCGCCGACAACGCATCGCCGCAGCACCAGCCACCCGATCGAGGACGGCGGTGCGCGGGCGTCGGCGCCAACTGGGTGCGGCGGATCGACCACACCTATTCGATGTCGGCAAGATGCGCGACACGCTGCGCGAGGCGCTGACCACCACGGCGCGCGGGCCCGAAGATCATCATCGCCTCGTCCGAATGCATGCTGAACCGGCAGCGGCGCGAACGGCCGCTGTTCAACGCCGCGGTGAAGCGGGGCGAGCGCCGGGTGCAAGCCGCGCTTCGGCGTGGACGAGGATATCTGCACCGGCGACCATGCCTGCATCCGGCTGTCCGGCTGCCCGTCGCTGTCGGTGAAGCAGTCCGCCGATCCGCTGAAGGAAGACCCGGTCGCCGCCATCGACAATACCTGCGTCGGCTGCGGCAATTGCGGCGAGGTGGCGGAGGCGGCGGTGCTGTGCCCGTCCTTCTACCGCGCCGACATCGTGCACAATCCGACCGCCTGGGACCGGCTGCTGGCGCGCGTCGCGCGGCAAGGTCATCGGCTGCCTGCAGCGCCGGCGCGACGGCGGCCGGCTGGCGCTTGCCTGACCATGGACGCCGTGATGCTCGCCGACCGACCGGCCGATCTCGCATCGCCATCATGGCGATGGGCGGCCAGGGCGGCGGCGTGCTGGCCGACTGGATCGTGGCGCATGGCCGAAGCGCAACGGCTGGGTCGCGCAATCCACCTCGGTGCCCGGCGTGGCGCAGCGCACCGGCGCCACGATCTACTACGTCGAGATGATCCGGCCGCAGCGCAACCACGCGCCGGTGCTGTCGCTGATGCCGGTGCCGGGCGACGTGGACGTGGTGATCGCCGCCGAGCTGATGGAAGCCGGCCGCGCCATCCAGCGCGGCCTGGTCTCGCCGGACCGCACCACGCTGATCGCCTCCTCGCACCGCTCCTTCGCGGTCACCGAGAAGACGGCGCCGGGCGACGGCATCACCGATCCGACCTGCCGTGCTCGCGGCCGCCGCCCACGGCGTGTCGCAGCCGCTTCGTCTGCGCCGACATGCAGGCGCATCGCCGACAGCCGCGGCAGCGTGATCTCGTCCGCGCTGTTCGGCGCGCTCGCCGGCAGCGGCGTGCTGCCGTTCGACCGCGCGCGCGTTCGAGGCCACGATCCGCGCCAGCGGCGTCGGCGTGGACGCCAGCCTGCGCGCATTCGGCGGCGGTTTCGACGCGGTCGACGTGCCCGCCTCCGCGGATGCACGAGGCGGCGCCGCCGACCCTGGGCATTCAGCGGCGGTTCGGCCGCAGAACAGGCGGAACTGCCGCGCGCGCTGCAGCGGATCGACGGCGAGTTCCCGTGCCGGCGCGCGCCGATGCTGCGCCTCGGGCTGCGCCGGATGGTCGATTACCAGGACGTCGACTACGCCCATGAATACCTCGATCGGGTGCAGCGTCTGGCGCCGACTGCGGCGATGCCGTGTCACCGGAGGCGGCCCGCAGGTCGCGGTCGCGATGTCCTACGACGACGTGATCCGGGTGGCCGACCTCAAGACCCGCGGCAGCCGCTTCGCGCGCGTGCGCGACGAGGTGCTGGCCGCAGCCCGACCATGGTCGTCGAGACCACCGAGTTCATGCATCCCGCGGTGGCAGGAAATCTGCGCGCACCATGCCCGCGCGCCTGGGCCTGGCCGTCGAACGCTCGCCGTCGCATGCAGGCGGTGCTGCGCCGGCTGTTCGAGCATGGCCGGCGCGTGCGCACCACGCATCCTGAGCGGCTTCCTGCCGCTGTACGCGCTCGCCGGGATGCGGCGCTGGCGGCGGACGCTGCTGCGGCATTCCAGCGCGAACAGCGCATATCGACGCGTGGCTGGCGTTGGTCGAGCTGCATGCGCCGCCGATCCGGCATTGGCGCTGGAACTGCTGAAATGCCGCCGGCTGGTGAAGGGCTACAGCGACACCCATGCGCGCGGGCAGAGCAAGTTCGACCGCGTGACCGGCGCCGCCGCGGCACTCGCCGGACGCGATGACGCGGCCGACTGGATCCGCCGGCTGCGCGACGCGGCGCTCGCGGATGTCGACGGAAAAATGCTGGACGGGGCGCTCGCCACCGTCGCGACCTTGTAGGGGGCAACGATGCACGAGGATCGCAGTCTCGCCGCCGCCCGCCTCGCTGACGTGCGCAACCTGGTGCGCGAGGGCGAGGTGCACCGCGACGTCTACACCGACCCCGCCGTGTTCGACCTCGAGATGGAGCAGGTCTTCGGCAACACCTGGGTCTATGTCGGGCACGCGAGCCAGGTGCCGAACACCGCCGACTTCATCACCACCACATATCGGCGTAAAGCCGGTGGTCATGGTCCGGCACAGCGACGGCAGCATCCGGGTGCTGCACAACCGCTGCCCGCACAAGGGCACGCGGGTCGCCAACGAAATGTGCGGCAATGCCGGGCGGTTCTTCCGCTGCCCCTATCATGCGTGGAGCTTCCGCACCGACGGCAGCATCGCGGCGATCCCGCTGCCGGCAGGGCTACGACCAGGACCGCCTTCAGCAGAGCGATGCGGCGCAGGGCATGCGCCGGTCGCACGTGCACGTCTACCGCGATTTCGTGTTCGCCCGCCTGGCGCCGACACGGGCATCGGCTTCGAGGAGTATTTCGGCGAAAGCCTCGTCGAGCCTGGACAACATGGTCGACCGTTCGCCGGTCGGAAAACTCGAAATCGCCGGCGGCGTGCTGCGCTATATGCACCGCTGCAACTGGAAGATGCTGGTCGAGAACCTGACCGACACCTGCCATCCGATGGTGGCGCATGAAAGCTCCGCCGGGACCGCCGTTGCCGCATCGGCAAGCAGCAGCCGCGAGGGGACGCCTCGGCATCCCGGCGGTGGAAATCTATGCGCCGTTCATGTCGCCCTATCAGTTCTACGAGGGCATGGGCATCCGGGTCTGGCCGAACGGCCACGGCCATACCGGCGTGTCGCACTCGATCCACTCCGACTACTCGGCGGTCCCGGGCTATTTCGAGCAGATGGTCGCGGCCTATGGCGAGGACCGGGCAAAGGCCATCCTCGACACCAACCGGCACAACACCGTGTATTTCCCCAACATGACCATGAAGGGTCCGATCCAGGCGCTGCGCATCTTCAAGCCCGTCGCGGCCGATCGCACGCATGGTCGAATCCTGGACCTTCCGCCTGGTCGGCGCGCCGGACGAGCTGCTGGAGCGGACGCTGATGTACAGCCGGCTGATCAACGCCCCGACCTCGCCGGTCGGCCATGACGATCTCGAAATGTATGAGCGGGCGCAGGACAGCCTGCACTCCGACGCCAATCCGTGGGTCAACATGCAGCGCCTCTATGACCCGGCGGAATCGGAGCAGCCGAATCGCTGTCGCCAACGGCACCACCGAGTGGCAGATGCGCAACCAGTTCCGCGCCTGGCGGCACTTCATGACCGAGCCGGCATGAACGCGCCGACCGCCGGCGAACTGATCGGGTTCGTCATCCATGAAGCCCGGCTGATCGACGAGCAGCGCTTCGATGAATGGCTCGACCTGTTCACCGAGGACGGCCGCTACTGGATGCCGCTGGAATACGGCCAGACCGATCCGATCCTGCATAACTCGCTGTTCTACGACGACAAGCTACTGCATGCGCATCCGCATCGAACGGTTGAAGAGCGCCAAGACCTACAGCCAGAAGCCGAAGAGCCGCTGCCACCACGTGCTGCAGACGCCGGTGGTCGAGACGCGCTGGAACCCGGCGCCGGCCGCTACGAGACCTGGACGCCGTTCCACTACCTGGAAACCCGGATGGACGAGCAGACCCTGTTCGCCGGCTGGAGCCGCCATTACCTGACACTGGTGGACGGCACGCTGAAGATGCGCCTGAAGCGGGTCGACCTGGTGAATTGCGACAGCGCGTTCGGCAACATCCAGCTGTTCATGTGATGCCCGAATTCGCTTCCGTCCATGCGGCGTTCCGCCACGCCGTGGCAACATGGCCGGACCATATCTTCGTCGAAGTGCTGCCCGAGACCGCTGCCGCGTACGCGATCACAGCCGGTGAGATCAGTTATCGCGCAGCGTCCGCACGCGTCGGACGCGTTGGCGCGGCGCTACGCCGCCGCCGGCTACTGCGCCGGCCATCGCGTAGCGCTGCTGTTGGAGAACCGCCCGGATTTCCTGTTGCACTGGCTGGCCTTGAACGGCCTGGGAGCCTCCATCGTCCCAATCAATCCCGATCTGAGGGCGAACGAACTGGAATATCTGCTCGGCCACTCGGAGGCGGTGCTTGTCGTGGCGATCGCGTCCCGGCAGCCGGAGTTGCGGCGCGCCAGCGCGGCGGCCGGGCGGGCGGCGCCGGTGATCGGCCCGGACGACACTCCGCCGGTGGCACCTCCCTCGCCCGGCGGCGATGGGCAGGAATGCGCGCTGCTCTACACCTCCGGCACCACGGGACTGCCCAAGGGCTGCATTCTGTCGCAGGAGTATTTCCTGATGGCCGGCGGCTGGTATGTCGGGATGGGCGGGCTTTGCACCCTGCAGTCCGGCCGCGACCGGATGCTGACGCCGCTGCCGCTGTTTCACGTCAACGCCCTTGCCTACTCGGTGATCGCGATGATGCTGACGGGCGGCTGCCTGATCGTGCTCGACCGCTTCCATCCGCGCAGCTGGTGGGACAGCGTCATGCGCGCCCGCGCCACCATCGTGCACTGCCTCGGCGTGATGCCGGCGATGCTGATGTCCCTGGCCCCTTCGGAGGCGGAGCGCGGCCACCAGGTGCGGTTCGCGTTCTGCCCCGGCCCCGATCGCCGCCTGCATGCCGAGGCGGAGGCGCGGTTCGGCATACCGCTGATCGACGCCTGGGCGATGACCGAGACCGGCGGCGGCGCCGTCGTCAGCGCCCATCGCCGAACCGCGTCGCATCGGCGAAAGCTGTTTCGGCCGCATGGACGATTTCATGCAGGCGCGAATCGTCGACAACGATGGAGCAGACGTGGCACCGGGCACGCCGGGCGAATTGCTGGTGCGCGCACGCCGGCCCGAACCCCCGGCGCGGATTCTTCAGCGACTATCTGAAAGATCCGGAGGCGACCGACGCGGCCTGGACCGACGGCTGGTTCCACACCGGCGACATCGTGCAGCCGCGACGCCGACGGGGACATGTACTTCGTCGACCGCAAGAAGAACGTCATCCGGCGCAGCGGCGAGAACATCTCGGCAATCGAGGTCGAGGGCGTCCTGCAGCAGCATCCGAGCGTGCGGGCGGCGGCGGTGGCGGCGGTACCCGATGCGCTGCGCGGCGATGAGGTCCTGGCCTGCATCGTTGCCGAAGGAGCGATCGAGGACCGGCACGCCGCAGCCGAGGCGCTGGTCGCGTGGTGCCTGTCGCGGCTGGCCTACTATAAAGCCCCTGGCTACATCGCCTTCATCGACGCACTGCCGTTGACCGCGACCAACAAGGTGCAGCGGGGCGCCATGAAGGACTTGGCGCTGCGGCTGCTGGCGGACCCTTGCTGCATCGATACGCGCGTGCTGAAGAAGCGCACGGCATGAGCCGGCGCGCCGGTTATAACGGCGTCGTCGCCGCAGTGCCGGTGACGGTTCCGTACCAGCGTTATTCGATCCACGGCGCGCATTGGTGGATCGGCCGCGCCTTGCACGGGCTGCTACAGAAATCCGGGTTGCGCAGCAAGGATATCGACGGACTATGCGCTTCCAGCTTCACCTTGGGCGCCGATACCGCGGTCGGGCTGACGCAGCATTTCGGCCTGTCGCCGCGATGGCTGGATCATATTCCGATGGGCGGCGCCTGCGGCATCGTCGCCTTGCGCCGGGCGTCGCGGGCGGTGCAGGCGGGCGACGCCGAGATCGTCGCCTGCGTCGCCGGCGACACCAATTCGCCCGATTCGTTTCGCCGCATGCTGTCAGGCTTCAGCCGGTTCGCGACCGACGCCAGCTACCCCTACGGCGCCGGCGGCCCGAACGCCAGCTTCGCGTTGCTGACCGACGCCTACATGCGAGCGCTACGGCGCGACGCGGGAGGATTTCGGCCGCATCTGCGTCGCCCAGCGCGATAACGCGCTGTCCACGCCGCACGCGTTGATGAAGCGCAAGCTGACGATGGAGCAATACCTTGCCGCCCGCCCCATCGCCGACCCGATCGCGCTGTTCGACTGCGTGATGCCCTGCGCCGGCGCCGAGGCCTTCCTGGTGATGCGCGACGACATCGCCCGCTCGCTGGGACTGCCATCGGCGCGCGTGCTGTCCACGATCGAGCGGCACAACGCGTTCCCCGAAGACCCGATCCAGCTGCGCGGCGGCTGGGCGATGGATCGCGACGAGCTTTACGCGATGGCCGGGTTGACGCCCAGCGGCATCGACATGCTGCAGAGCTACGACGACTACCCGGTGATCATCATGATGCAGCTTGAAGATCTCGGCTTCTGTGGCAAGGGCGAGGCGCCGGATTTCGTGCGCAGCCATGACCTCACGACCGGCGGCGATTTTCCGCACAATACCTCGGGTGGCCAGTTGTCGGTCGGCCAGGCCGGGGCCGCGGGCGGCTATCTCGGGCTGGTCGAAGCAATCGGCCAATTGACCGGGCAGGCGCTGGGAACGGCGGTCGCGGGCGCGCGCACGGCGCTGGTCTCGGGGTTCGGGATGATCAACTACGATCGCGGATTGTGCTGCGGCGCCGCGATCCTGGCGGCGACATGAAAAGCCCGCGGCCAAAGAAAAATCCGCTGCTGCCGACGCGGTTGCCGCTGCTGCCGCCAGGCGCGCGCAGCCGCACCGCCATCGGCCTGGCGGCGGCCGCGGCGGAGGGACGGTTCGCGCTGCAGGTCTGCGACGATTGCGGCACCGTGCAATACCCGCCGCGCGAGGCCTGTCATGGCTGTCTTTCCGATCGCCTGGCATGGCGCGACGTGTCGCGGGCCGGGCGGCTGGTCGCCGCGACCACGGTGCGGATCAGCGCCGATCCCTATTTCCGCCAACGAACCCCCTGGCGGATCGGCACGGTGCAGCTCGCCTGCGGACCGATCGTCATCGCCCACCTGCATGAAGCTGTCGAGGCGGATTCCGAGGTACGGATGGCGCTGCATCTCGACAAGTCCGGCCAGGGCGTCATGCTGGCATTGCCGACCGACAACGCGATGGATGACAGGCTGCGTTCCGAAATGAGCTGCGATCCGAAGAACCGTCGCGTGCTGGTGACCGACATCCGCAATGGCTTCGGCCAAGCTATGGCACGCGCCTTCGTCGCCGCAGGTGCATCGACCGTGTTCGCGGGAGAAGCCGATGCGTGGAAGCCGTTTCCCGGGCAGGACCAGATCGGCGAGGGCATCGAGATCGTGCCGCTCGACGTGACCGACACCCAAAGCGTGCATCGCCTGGCGGCGTCGCTGGGTGGCCGGGTCGACATCCTGGTCAACACCGGCCTGCACATGCGTCCCGGGCGGCATTCTGGCAGCGCGGCGACGGCGTGCTCGCGCGCGAGGAAATGGAGGCGGCGTTCTTCGGGCCGATGCGCCTGGCGCAGGCATTCGGGCCGGCCTTGCGGGGCGGGGCGGCGACGGGCCGCACGCCGCGTGTGCCTGGGTCAATCCGATCTCGGTGCAGGCGCTCGCCGCCGCTCCGGGGTTCGGCGCAATGGCGGCCTCACAGGCGGCGGCGTTGTCGCTGTCGCAGAGCCTGCGCCATGAGTTGCGTCCGCTGCGGGTGGTGACGGCGCTCGTCGGTCCGCTCGATGACGACTGGCACCAGGCGATTCCGCCGCCGAAGGTCGCGCCCGCCGCATTGGCCGCCGCCATCATCCGGGCGCTGCGCGAGGGGATCGAGGAGCTGGCGGTGGGCGACGTCGCACAGGACATCCTGGCGCGGTGGAAAGACAATCCGGCCATGCTGGCACGCGAACTGGCCAGCCAGTGAATCAGAAGGGGAATTTGAAATGAACAGCCTGAGCGATTTCGCCGCCGACCTGGTCGCCGGGAAGATCAAGGTGGTCGATCTGACGCAGACGCTGTCGCCGGATTTCCCGACCATCGCGCTGCCGCCGGAATTCGGCCAGTGCGCGCCGTTCCGGCATGGAGGAAATCTCGCGCTACGACGAGCGCGGCCCGGCCTGGTACTGGAACAATTTCTCCTGCGGCGAGCACACCGGCACGCATTTCGATGCGCCGATCCACTGGGTTTCCGGCAAGGACCTGCCGAACAACACCACCGACACCATCGCGCCGAAGAACTTCATCGCCCCGGCCTGCGTGATCGACTGTTCGCGGCAATCGGCGGAAAACGCCGATTTCGTGCTGACGGTGGCGGTGCTCGAGGCCTGGGAGGCCAAGCACGGCCGCATTCCCGCCGGGTGCTGGGTGCTTCTGCGCACCGACTGGTCGAAGAAATCCGGCGCCGCCTACGCCAACATGCAGGCGGACGGCGCGCACACGCCGGGCCCCGATCCGGACGCGGTGCAATTCCTGGTCGAGCAGCGCGACGTCCTGGGCTTCGGCACCGAGACGATCGGCACCGATGCCGGGCAGGCGCATCATTTCACGCCGCCTTACCCGGCGCATTTCTTCATGCACGGCAAGGGCCGCTACGGCCTGCAATGCCTGGGCAACCTCGACCAGTTGCCGCCGACCGGGGCGGTCATCGTCAGCCCGCCGCTGAAGATCAAGGGCGGCTCCGGCAGTCCGCTGCGGGTGCTGGCGCTGATCCCGGGGTGAGCGGCACTGCGCTCGTT
Source organism: uncultured Alphaproteobacteria bacterium (assembly GCA_963819305.1). Taxonomy (GTDB): domain Bacteria; phylum Pseudomonadota; class Alphaproteobacteria; order Acetobacterales; family Acetobacteraceae; genus CAVTKE01. The sequence goes on along the minus strand of CAWFVP010000006.1, from coordinate 119,796 downwards.
ACCGGCGGATCGTCCGGCATCGGAGCGGCGATCTGCCGGCAGATGCTGGATGCGGGTTACGAGGTGGTGTGCCTGGCGCGCACCACGCCTGACTGGACGCATCCGAAGCTTCATGCAGTGTGCGTCGACCTGATGGATGCGGAGGCGACGCGCAAAGCGGCGGCGGGCATCGCCGGATCATTCGATGTCAGCCATCTCATCCACAACGCAGGCATCATCCGACCAGCCTTGTTGGCCGACGTGCAGTTGGCCGACCTGGACGCGCTGGTGCGCCTGCATCTCGCGGCGCCGCTGCTGTTGCTGCAGGCAGTGCTGCCGGGGATGCTGGCGCGGCGGTTCGGGCGCGTGGTGCTGATGTCGTCGCGCGCGGCGCTGGGGCTTGAGACGCGAACCGCCTATTCCGCGACCAAGGCCGGGCTGATCGGCATGGCCCGCAGCTGGGCGCTGGAACTGGCGCCGTCTAGCATTACCGTCAACGTGGTAGCGCCGGGGCCGATCGCGCAGACGAAGATGTTCCACGACGTGGTGCCGGCGGGTAGCGAGCGCGAGGCGAAACTGGCCGGCAGCATCCCGGTCCGCCGGCTCGGCACCCCCGACGACGTTGCCCGCGCGGTGTTGTTCTTTGCCGGCCCCGAGAATGGCTTCGTCACGGGCCAGACGCTGTTCGTCTGCGGCGGGTCGAGCATCGGCAGCATCACGATCTAAGCACGATCGTTCAGCTTGGCAGGATGGCGATCGCCTCGATCTCGACGCAGGCGAGCGGTTCCACCAGCGCGCTGACGCCGATCACCGCCATCGCCGGATAGTTGCGACCCATCAGCGCGCGCCAGACCGGGCCGAGTGCCTTGGCGCCTTCGCGATAGGCGGCGATGTCGGTGACGTACCAGGTCAGGCGGGCGATGTGTTCTGGGCCGGCCTTGGCTTCGGCCAGGATGGCGAGGATGTTGCGCAGGGCCTGTTCGGTCTGCGCGACCAGGCCGTCGGCAAATACGCCGCTCTCGTCCCAGCCGATCTGGCCGCCGACGCAGATGAAGGTGCCGGCGCCCATCATGGCGTTGGCGTAGCCTTTCGGGCGAGGCCAGTTCGGCGGCTGCAGGACGGTCAGCATCGGCTATTCCTTCTGTGCATCGATGCGCCGGTCGATGCGCGTGCGGACGGAGTGCTTCATGCGGCCCAACAGGCCCATCAGTTGCCGGATGTCCTGCGGCGGTCAACCCATCGAACAGTTCGGCGATCCAGTCGCCATGTTCGCCGGCCATTTCGGCGAAGCTGCTCCGCCCCAGCGCGGTCAACCGGACGAAAGCGGCGCGGCGGTCGGCGGGATGTGGGGCGCGCTCGACAAGCCCCTGCTCGACAAGCCGCTCAACCAGGCCGGTGATGTTGCCGTTCGACACCATCATGCGCCGCGACAGTTCCCCGAGCGTCATGCCGTCGGGGCGTCTTTTCCAGCTGCGCCATTAGGTCGAAGCGCGGCAATGTCACGTCGAACGTTCGCCGCAGCCGGGTGCGGATTTCGCCTTCGATCAGCGTGGTGCAGGTCAGCAGCCGCAGCCACAGCCGCAGCTCCGCCTGGTGCTCGCTGGGGATGCCGGCGGCGCGGGTCTCGGCGTCCAGCACCGGGGGGGCGTCGCCGTCCAATTCCATCACATCACCTCGCCGCCGGCCACCGCGATCGCCTGGCCGGTCATGGCGTCCGAGTCCGGGCCGCACAGGAACAGCACCGCGGCGGCCACCTCGGCCGGCGTCACCAGCCGGCCCTGCGGGTTGCCGCGGGTGAAGTGCTGGCTCGCGCCTCCTGCTGCGCTGCGGCCGGTCTTCGCGACGATCGTCGCGCACGCTGTCGCGCAGCAGCTCGGTGTCGGTATAGCCGGGGCAGACGGCGTTGACGGTCACGCCCGCTTCGCGCGTTTCCAGCGCCAGCGCGCGGGTCAGCCCGACCACGCCGTGCTTGGCCGCGACATAGGCCGCGACATAGGGGTAGCCGGTCAGCCCGGCGGTGGAGGCGATGTTGACCACCCTGCCCCAGCCGCGCGCCACCATGCCCGGCAGCACGCGCGCGCGTCACCTCGAACACCGAGGTCAGATTGACCGCCAGCATGCGGTCCCAGCCGTCGCGCTCGAGTGCGGGCGAACGGGCCGCTCTCCGCGGCGCCCGGCGTTGTTGACCAGGATGGCGATCGGCCCGCGCGCCGCTTCGGCCGTGGCGATCGCGCGCCGCAGCGACTCCGGCGTCGGTCACGTCGGCCTGGACGAAGCCCGCCGCATCGCCTGCGGCAACGGTGTCGCTGCAAGCGGCGCCGCGGTGCGCCCGAGCACGGTGACCACGGCGCCCGCCGCACGGTCAGCGCCGCGCGCGATCGCCGCCCCGATGCCGCGCCCGCCGCCGGTGACCAGCGCATGGCGTCCGCCGGTTCCATCGTTCCTCCTCGCCGCGTGATCCCATGCGATGGGATCCGGATACCGCTTCATCCCAACATTGCACCGACGATCTTTCAAGCCTAAAATATCTGCGCTGACCATCCCGAGCGCAGCAGGAGCGGCAGCGATGCGGATCGCGATTCTCGGCGGCGGCCCGGCCGGGCTGTACTTCGCGATCCTGATGAAGCAGGCGCTGGCCGACGCACGACATCACCGTCCACGAGCGCAACCGCGCCGACGACACGTTCGGCTTCGGCGTGGTGTTCTCCGACGCAGACGCTGGAGACGTTCGAGCGGTACGATCCGGAGAGCTATCGCGCGATCACCGCAGAATTTCGCCTATTGGGACGACATCGAGATCCGCTTCAAGGGCACCGTGCACCGCATCGGCGGCAACGGCTTCTGCGGCTGCGCGCGCCGCACCCTGCTGATGCTGCTGCAGGAGCGCGCCGCGCGCTGGGCGTCGACGCTGCAGTTTCAGAGCGAGCATCGACGACCTCGACGCAGTTCGCCGGCGCCGACCTGATCGTCGCCGCCGACGGCATCAACTCGCATGGTCCGCGAGACGCATCCGCGGCGCATTTCCAGCCGCAGCGTCGACCTGCGGCCGAACCGCTTCGCCTGGATGGGTTCGACCAAGCCGCTCGACGCCTTCACCTTCTCGTTCCGCGAGACCGAGCACGGCGTGTTCATCGCGCACGCCTACCAGTACGAGCCCGGGCCACTCGACCTGGGTGATGGAGACCGACGCCGAGACCTTCGCCCGCGCCGGGCTGGACGGCGATGAGCGAGGCGGAGTCGGCGCGCGTTCCTCGAAGGCGTGTTCGCCGAAGATCTCGACGGCCACGCGCTGATCACCAACCGCTCGCTCTGGCGGCGCTTCCCGATGATCCGCAACGCGCGCTGCGTCGATGGGCAACGTGGTGCTGCTGGGCGACGCCAAGGCGACCGCGCATTTCTCCATCGGCTCCGGCACCAAGCTCGCGATGGAGGACGCCATCGCGCTGTTCGAGGCGTTTCGCGCCCACGGCGCGACGTGCCGGCGGCGCTGGCGGCATTTCGAGACCGGCGCGGCGCGAGGAGGTGGAGCGCATCCAGCACGCGGCCGACGTGTCGCTGGTGTGGTTCGAGCATGTCGACCGCTTCTGGCACATGGACCCGACGCAGTTCGCGTTCGGCCTGATGACGCGCTCCAAGTCGATCACCTACGACAACCTGCGGCTGCGCGCGCCGGAGTTCGTCGACGAGACCGACCGGATGTTCGCGCGCGAGGTGCGCGCGCGCGGGCTTCGAGGTGGACGTCGACAAGCCGTTGCCGCCGATGTTCCAGCCGTTCGCGCTGCGCGGCATGGTCGTGCCGAACCGCGTCGTGGTGTCGCCGATGTGCATGTATTCGGCGACCGACGGCATGCCGGGCGACTTGCATCTCGTGCATTACGGCGCGCGCGCGATGGGCGGCGCCGGGCTGATGTTCACCGAGATGACCTGCGTGTCGCCGGAGGCGCGGATCACGCCCGGGCTGCGCCGGGCTGTAGAACGACGCGCAGGAAGCGGCCTGGACGCGCATCGTCGATTTCGTCCATGCGCGCAGGCCGCACGAAGTTCTGCCTGCAGCTCGGCCATGCCGGCCGCAAGGGCGCGACCAAGCTGATGTGGGACGGCATGGACCGGCCGCTGCGAGAGCGGCGGCGTGGCCGATCATCGGCGCCGTCGCCGCTGCCCTATTATCCGGACAGCCAGGTGCCGCGCGAGATGACGCGCGCCGACATGGACGCGGTGCGCGACGACTTCGTCGCCGCCGCGCGGCGCGGCGCTGCGCGGCCGGGTTCGACATGCTCGAACTGCATTGCGCCCACGGCTATCTGCTGGCGCAGCTTCATCTCGCCGCTGACCAACCGGCGCACCGACGAATATGGCGGCGAGCTCGAGAACCGGCTGCGCTTCCCGCTGGAGGTGTTCGACGCGATGCGCGCGGCGTGGCCGGCGCGACAAGCCGATGTCGGTGCGCATTTCCGCCACCGACTGGGCGGAGGGCGGCATCACCGGCGACGATGCGGTGCAGATCGCGCGCGCGTTCGCCCGAGCACGGCTGCGACCTGATCGACGTCTCCACCGGGCAGACCGTCGCCGGAGTCGCGAGCCGGTCTACGGCCGCATGTTCCAGACGCCGTTCGCCGACCAGATCCGCAACGACGCGCGGCTGTCGCGACGATGTGCGTCGGCAACATCACCACCGCCGACCAGGTCAACACCATCCTGGCCGCCGGCCGCGCCGATCTGGTGGCGCTCGGCCGGCCGCATCTGGTCGAACCCGTATTTCACCCTGCACGCCGCGGCGCAGTACGGCGTCGAGGCTGCCGGGCCCGCCGCAATACGAGCCCGGCCGCGCGCAGTTGTTCCGCGCTGGCCGAGCAGGCGCAGGCCGAGCTGACGGAGCTGAAGCTGAAGGCGCGGCCGAAGACGCATGATCCGGCGTTGCTCAAGGCTGCGGAATAGCCTCGCCGCGCAGCCGGAAGCGCTGCAGCTTGCCGGTCTGGGTCTTTGGCAGTTCGATCGCGGAATTCGATGCTGCGGGGATATTTGTAGGGTGCGATGGTCGCCTTGACGAAGTTCTGCAGCGTCTCGCGTCATCGCCTCGTCGGCCACGTTGCCCGGGGCCAGCACCACGAACGCCTTCACCAATGCGCCGCGCTCGTCGTCCGGCACGCCGACCACGGCGCATTCGGCGACTGCGGGGTGGCTCAGCAGCACGCCCTCCACTTCCGGCCCGGCGATGTTGTAGCCGGAGGAGATGATCATGTCGTCGCTGCGGGCCTGGTACCAGAAATAGCCGTCGGCGTCGCGCAGATAGGTGTCGCCGGTGACGTTCCAGCCGCCCTCGACGTATTTCTTCTGGCGCTCGTCCGCCAGATAGCGGCAGCCGGTCGGGCCGCGCACCGCAAGCCGGCCGATGACGCCGTCGGGCACCGGATTCCCGGCCTCGTCGATGACGCGCGCCTCGTAGCCCGGCACCGGCTTGCCGGTGGCGCCCGGACGGATTTCTTCGGGGCGGGCGGCGATGAAGATGTGCAGCATCTCGGTGGAGCCGATGCCGTCCATCAACCGGATGCCGGTCGCCTTCAGCCACGCCTCGTAGGTCGCGCTTCGGCGAGCTGTTCGCCGGCCGAGACGCAGGCGCGCAGCGACGACAGGTCGACGCCGGCAAGCTTGCCCAGCATGGCGCGATAGGCGGTGGGCGCGGTGAAGCAGATGGTGGCGCGAAATCGCGGGATCGCTGCCAGCAGGTCGTCGGGTCCGGCGCGTTCCAGCAGCACCGTGGAGGCGCCGACCCGCAGCGGAAACAGCACCAGGCCGCCGAGCCCGAAGGTGAAGGCCAGCGGCGGCGAGCCGATGAAGCGGTCGGACGCGACCGGCCGCAGCACGTTGCCGCCATAGGCGTCGCATACCGCCAGTAGGTCGCGATGGAAATGCATCGTGCCCTTCGGCTCCCCGGTGGTGCCGGAGGTGAAGCCGATCAGGCAGACATCGTCGGCGGCGCTGTCCCAGGCGGTGAATTGATCGGAGGCGGCTTCGATCATCGCCTCCAGTCCGTCGGGCCCGGGATCGTTGAAATAGGCGATGGTCCGCAATCCCGGCGCCAGCGGAATGGCGGCTTCCAGATCCTTGGCAAGACGCCGGTCACAGATGGCGAGCGCGATCTTCGACTTTTCGATCGGATAGGCGAGTTCGCCGGCCCGCAGCATCGGCATCGTCGCCACCACGACGCCGCCGGCCTTCAGCACCGCCAGGTAGCACGCCACCATCATCGGGTTGTTGGCGGAGCGCAGCAGCACGCGATGCCCGGGACGCATGCCGAGGCGCTGCACCAGGACGTTGCAGATGCGGTTCACCCGCGTCTGCAACTGTGCGTAGCTCAGCGATTCCGTAGGCGAGATCAGGCAGGGCGCGGCGCCATGGCCGGCGGCGACCCAGCGGTCGAGGAATTCGGTGACGCAGTTCAGCCGCGGCGGATATTGCAGTTCGGGCCGGGTGAACAGCAGGTCGGGCCACAGCTCCCGCGGCGGAAGGTTGTCCCGCGCGAATGGGTCCGTGGTGCCCTGCATGCGCTCGCCCGCCTGGTTGCCTGTGATGTTTGAAGCTTAAAATATCGCGGAGTCGGGCGTCAACTCGATTGGCTGTACGGCTTGCGGCGGGCTTGCGCGCCAGGGCAAAAAATTCGACGTTGAAGACGGATGGGCGCCAGCCCGAACGAGGAGATTTCATGAGCAAACTTCCGCTCGCCCGGTTCAAGGTCATCGACCTCACCCGCGTGCGCGCCGGCCCCACGGCGGTGCGGCAGCTGGCGGATTGGGGAGCGGACGTCATCAAGATCGAGGCGCCGGCTGGTGACGCAGGATTGGGCGGCGCGCGGCACGGGCCGGATTTTCAGAACCTGCATCGCAACAAGCGCAGCCTGACGCTGGACCTGAAGCAGCCGGAGGGCCTGGAGGTCCTGCACCGGCTGGTGAAAACCGCCGACGTGGTGGTGGAGAATTACCGCCCCGATGTGAAGTTCCGCCTGAAGATCGACTACGAGACACTGCGCAAGATCAACCCGCGGCTGGTCTATGCCAGCATCTCGGGCTTCGGCCAGGACGGGCCTTATGTCGATCGGCCGGGGTTCGACCAGATCGCGCAGGGGATGGGCGGGCTGATGTCGATCACCGGGCTGGCGGGCCAGGGTCCGGTGCGGGTCGGCATTCCGGTGGCGGACCTCACTGCCGGGATCTTCGCCGCCATGGGCATCCTGGTGGCGCTGCTCGAACGCGAGCAATCCGGCGAGGGGCAGTGGGTGCAGAGTTCGCTGCTGGCGGCACAGATCTCCATGCTCGATTTCCAGGCGGCGCGGTGGACCATCGGCCATGAAATTCCGGGACAGGCCGGCAACGATCATCCGACCAGCATCCCGACCGGCGTGTTCGTGACCAGCGACGGGCATATCAACATCGCCGCCGCCGGCACCGAGATCTATCGCCGGCTGTGCAAGGCACTCGGCGCGGACGCCCTGGCGACCGATCCGGACTACGCCACCGACAAGCTGCGGTCGCAGAACCGCAAGCAGCTCAATGCGGCGATCGAGGCGATCACCCGGGCCAAGACTTCGGCGGCGTGGATCGACCTGCTGAACGAGGCCGGGGTGCCGGCAGGCCCGATCTACAACATGCAGCAGGTGTTCGAGGACCCGCAGGTGAAACACCTCAACCTCACCCGCAAGGTAGCGCATGCGGCACTCGGCGAGGTCGAGGTGGTGGGCCAGCCGATCGAGCTCAGCCGGTCGAAATGGGACATCCGCAAGCCCACGCCCGAGGCGGGCGAGCACACCGACGCGATCCTCGGCGAACTCGGCTACGACGCGGAAGCCGTCGCCGCGCTGCACGCGCGCCGGGTCGTGTAGGGCTCAGTCCGTCACCGGGGTCCAGAACCCCGGCGTGCACAGGGTGCGCAGTCCGGCGCGCAGCATGTTGCGGTGGCTGCCGGACTGGAACGCGGTGCGGCTCCAAACCGTGTCGGCGCCCTGATCGGCGGCGAGGTGCAGGCAGTGCCGCAGCAAAGCGGTCTGCGCGCCCAGGTTGCGCATGGCCGGGCGGGTGGCGGTATCGGCGATGTAGGCCATGCCGTCGGCCACGTGCAGCACGGCGGTGGCTGCGGGCTCGCCGGCGTGGCGCGCCATCAGCAGGGTCCATCCCGCCTGCCCCAGCCAGCCGCGCATGTTGCGCTTCGCACCCTCGCGGGTGGCTTCCGGCATCGACCAGGCTTCCAGATGGGCGTCGAGAAACACCTCGATGGCGTCTTCGTCGTCGACGATCTCGATCGGCGTGCCGGTGACGGAGCTGCGCGCCACGCCCCAATCGACAAGGCGGCGCGGCGTTCCGTAGGTCATTACGTCGAAGCCCGATTGCACGAAGCCGCAATGGCCGAGCATCTTGGCCATTTCGTTGCCATGGCGACCCGGCACCACCTCGAAGCGCGGATGGATGCCGAGGCGGGTGAACCAGGCGACGAAGGCCGGGACCCGGTCGGCCTGGCTGTCGCGCAGGCCGATCACCCGGTTGAGCCACGGCGTCGGCACCGCGCGCACCTGGAAGCCGTAGGCCTCGCCCTCACGACGGGTGAGCGCGCCGAACGGATTGCCCTCCCAGCGCGCGATCACGCCGAGCCGCGCTTGGGTGTAGGTGGCGTCGGAGGCGATGATGCGGTCGAGCAGGTCGTCGGGCGGGATGTCCAATGGGGTCTCCTATTCGGCAAAGCCGGCGCGGGCGCGGGCCTCATGCGGGGTCACGCCTGCCTCGCGCAACGCGCGCAAGGTCGCCGCCTGGTCGCGCTTGGCCAGCCGGCGACCGGCGGCATCGGTCAGCAGCGGGTGATGGGCGTAGCGCGGCGCCGGCCAGCCCATCAGCGCCTGCAGCAGGCGGTGCAGATGGGTGGCGGGCTTCAGATCCTGGCCGCGGGTGACCAGGGTCACCCCTTGGGCCGCGTCGTCGTGCGTGACGCAAAGGTGATAGCTCGCCGGGACGTCCTTGCGGGCCAGCACGACGTCGCCGAACAACGCCGGGCGGCAGGCGATTTGGCCCTCGCCCTCCTCTTCGAAAAACAGGGCGCCGGCCTGGCCGGATGCAGCCTGGATGTCCAGCCGACATGCATAGGGATCGCCGGCGGCGATGCGATCCGCGCGTTGGCCGGCGGACAGGTGGCGGCAGGTTCCGGGATAGAGCGGGGCGCCGTCGGGGTCGTGTGGGGCGGCACCGGATTGGGCGACTTCGCGCAGGATGTCGGCGCGGGTGCAGAAGCATGGGTAGATCAGGCCGCGGGCCGCGAGCGCATCCAGCGTGGCGCGGTAGTCCGGCAGATGCCGCGACTGGATGCGGACCGGCCCGTCCCAGTCGAGACCCAGCCATTGCAGGTCCTGCTGGATGGCCTCGGCGAATTCGGGCCTGCAGCGGGTGAGGTCGATGTCCTCCAGCCGCAGCAGGAACCGTCCGCCGACCGCGCGCGCCCGGCGCCAGGCGGTCAGCGCGGCGAAGGCGTGGCCGAGATGCAGGTATCCGGTCGGGCTGGGGGCGAAGCGCGTGGTAACCGCCATGGCGCGTGTATAACCTGCCGGTCATCGCGGAGAAGACCATGGCCGATCTGGACGGACCACGCTGGGGGCCGCGCGAAAGCGGCAGGCCGGAGCAACTGGTGGTGCTGTGCCACGGCGTCGGCGCCGATGGCCACGACCTGATCGACCTCGCACCGCACTGGGCGCAGGCGCTGCCGCATGCGGCCTTCGTCGCGCCGGACGCGCCGGAAGCCTACGACATGGCGCCGATGGGCCGGCAATGGTTCAGCCTCGCCGACCGCTCGCCACCCATTCTCGCCGCCGGCGTCGCGGTGGCGGCGAAGGCGCTGTCCGGCTTCATCGACGCCGAACTGGGCCGGCTCGGCCTGCCGCCCGATGCCTATGCGCTGGTCGGCTTCAGCCAGGGGGCGATGACGGTGCTGTATGCCGGGCTGCGACGAACGGTGCCGCCACGGGCCATCGTGGCGTATTCGGGAGCGTTGCTGGCGCCCGAGTCGCTGGCCGACACCGCGGCCCGCCCGCCGGTGCTGCTGGTGCATGGCGAGGATGACGAGGTGGTTCCGGCCGCCCGGTCCCGCGCGGCGGAGGAGGCCTTGCGCGCGGCCGGCGTGCCGGTGGAAGCGCTATATTGCCCGCGCCTGGGTCACGGCATCGACGAGGCCGGGCTGTCGATGGGCGCGCTGTTCCTGCAACGGGCGTTCGCCTGAACCGTTTTGCCAACGCCACGGCAGATGACGAGGAGATGAAAACAATGACTTGCCGGCTTGCGACCGGTTCGGGGCGGTGACATAGTTTTTCTGCGATTTACGGCGAATCACAATCCCTGGCGGTCGACGCCTCGATCGGACACCAGAAATTGCGGCCCGCCTGACAAGGAGCTTGATTGCCAGACGGTGGGCAACATGTCCGGACGCAGGCGGCGGGAAACAAGCACTACCCGGCCCTGGTCCTCAACGCGGATTTCCGGCCGCTCTCCTATTTCCCGCTTTCGGTGTGGGCATGGCAGGACGCGGTCAAGGCGGTGTTCCTCGACCGCGTCAGCGTGCTGAGCGAATACGAGACCGAGGTCCGCTCCCCCAGCATCACCATGCGCCTGCCCAGCGTGATCGCGCTGAAGGACTACATCCCGGCCGCCCGGCGCCCCGCCTTCACGCGCTTCAACGTGTTCCTGCGCGACGCCTTCAGCTGCCAGTACTGCGGCGAGCGCCAGCCGGCGCCGGACCTCACCTTCGACCACGTGATCCCGCGCTGCCGCGGCGGCCGCACGACGTGGGAAAACGTCGTCACCGCATGCGGCGGCTGCAATCTGCGCAAGGGCAGCAGGCTGCCGCGGGAATGCCACATGCATCCGCGGGTCGAGCCGCGGCAGCCCTCGACCTGGGAACTGCAGGACAACGGCCGCGCCTTCCCGCCGAACTACCTGCACGAGAGCTGGCGCGACTACCTGTATTGGGACAGCGAGCTGGAAAGCTGAATGCGGGCCTGGCTTCGCCGGCGCCCGGCGCCGCTGCCGCCCGATGCATCGCCACCCGAGGCACCGCCGCAGCAACCTCCGGCTGCCGCCACCGACCCCGTGCCGATGTCGATGACGCTCGAGGCGCGGATCGAGATGGCGACGGCGGCGCGCGACTGCGACGACCTGCCGAAAGTCGCCGGGGCCGGCACGATCGTCACCGCCGCCGACGGCAGCCGGGCGCAGGTGATGCACAACGGCATCCTGGTGCAGGCGGACGGCTATTGCGGCGAGTGGATGACCCGGCTGATCGCGCGCTGTCGCGGCCATCACGAGCCGCAGGAGGAGCGTGCCTTCGCCGAAATCATCGCCCGGCTTCCGGCGGATGCCAGCATGATCGAGCTGGGCGGCTGGTGGGCCTTCTACACGCTGTGGTTCCTCAAGGACCGCCCCGCCCGGCGGGCCTGGGTGGTGGAGCCGGACCCGATCCATCGCCGCGTCGGCGAGGCCAACGCGCGGCTGAACGGCGCCAGTTTCCCGTTCATCGACGGCTTCATCGGCGGCAGCCCGGCGCCGCCGTCGCCGTTCCGCACCGAGGAGGGGCAGGACCTGCTGCTGCCCCGGCTGGCGGTGCCCCAGCTGATGCGCGATTGCGGCCTGGGCAGCCTGGACCTGCTGCATTGCGACGCGCAAGGCGCCGAACTCGACGTGGTGGCAAGCTGCGCCGACCTGTTCCGCCAGGGGCTGATCCGCACCGTGGTCGTCTCGACCCATCACTGGAGCATCAGCGGCGACCCGCTGACCCACCAGAGCTGCCTGGCTCTGCTGCGCGACTGCGGCGGGCGGGTCCTGGCCGAGCACGACGTCCACGAATCGTTCAGCGGCGACGGCCTGATCGTTGCCCGGTTCGGCGCCGACGCCGATGCGTGGCAGCCGATCGCCCTGTCGCACAACCGGTATTCCACCAGCCTGTTCCGCAATCCGCTGTACGACCTGGCGGCCGAACGAGCGAACAGGTGACGGTTCGCCGCGAATTGGACTGTGCGAAGCGGCCGGACGTTCTATCATGCCGCAGCCGTTTCGAGCGGTATATATAACGGGCGGCCAACCGAAGGAGTCGATCATGTCCGGTATTGCGCAACGACCTCACGGCCTGGGCTACATCCACATCGCGTCGCGCTGGGGCTGGTTCGTCGCCCTCGGCATCGTGTTCATCCTCGCCGGCCTGTTTGCCCTTGTGGACGCTGTGGGCGTGACGCTGGTGAGCGTGATCTTCATCGGGGCGATGATGCTGGTGAGCGGGGTGTTCTCGCTGATCCACGCGTTCATGATGAAGACCTGGCAATCGTCGCTGCTGAGTGCGCTGGCCGGCGCGCTGTACATCATCGGCGGCGTGCTGATCATGCAGGAGCCGATCCAGGGCTCGATGATCATCACCATCTTCCTGGTGATCTCGCTGATCCTGGGCGGCATCTTGCGCATGGTGATGGCGCTGCGGCATCGCGAACTGCGGGGCTGGTGGCTGATGCTGATCGGCGGCCTGGTGTCGGTCGGCGTCGGCGCGCTGCTGATGGCGACGCTGCCGTGGTCCGGGCTGTGGCTGCTCGGCACGCTGATCGGCGTCGAACTGGTGATGCAGGGCGCCACCTGGCTGCGGCTCGGCATGGACCTGCGGCATCTGAACCGAACCGCCCGGTAACGGCGCGGGGTTCACGCGGCGGCCGCATCGGCGCTAGGATGGGGGCAACATGAACCTGGCCCGAGAGGCACCCCCATGACCCCGCCACCGCCGTCGTCGCCGCGTGCCAATTCCGCCGTCGCGCGGGACATCGCCAACGTGCTGCACCCCTACACCGACCTCAAGGCGCATCTCGAGGTCGGGCCGATGGTCATCAGCCGCGGCGAAGGCGTGCGCGTCTGGGACGAGGCGGGCAAGCCTTACATCGACAGCGTGGCCGGTCTGTGGTGCGCGGCGCTCGGATTCTCCAACGAGCGGCTGGTCCAAGCGGCCGCCTCGCAGATGCGCAAGCTGCCCTTCTACCACAGCTTCGGCGCAAAATCACATGAGCCGATGATCGACCTGTCGGAGATGCTGATCGAGCGGGCGCCGGTGCCTATGAGCAAGGTGTTCTTCGCCAATTCGGGCAGCGAGGCCAACGACACCGTCATCAAGATGGTCTGGTATTTCAACAACTCCGTCGGCCGGCCGAAGAAGAAGAAAATAATCGGCCGGATCAAGGGCTATCACGGCATCACCCTGGCGGCGGCGTCGCTGACCGGCCTGCCCGCCAACCACCGCAGCTTCGACGTGCCGCTGGCGGGCTTCGTGCACACCATGACGCCGCATCACTACCACGGCGCGCTGCCCGGCGAGTCCGAGGAGGAGTTCGCCACCCGCTGCGCCGACGAGCTGGAGAAGCTGATCCTGGCCGAAGACCCGGACACCGTCGCCGCGATGTGGGCGGAACCGGTGATGGGCGCCGGCGGGGTGATCGTGCCGCCGCCGACCTACTACGAGAAGATCCAGGCGGTGCTGCGCAAATACGACGTGCTGTTCGTCGCCGACGAGGTGATCTGCGGCTTCTGGCGCACCGGCAACTACTGGGGCAGCCAGACGCTCAACATGCAGCCGGATATCCTCACCTGCGCCAAGGCGCTGTCGTCGTCCTACCTGCCGATCTCGGCGGTGATGGTGAACGAGCGGGTGTTCCAGGGGCTTGCCGAGGAAAGCCATGTGATCGGCACCTTCGGGCACGGCTACACCTATTCCGGTCATCCGGTGCCGGCGGCGGTGGCGATCGAGACCCTGAAGATCTATGACGAGATCAAGATCGGCGAGCATGTCCGCGCCGTCGGTCCGCATCTGCAGAGCGAATTGCGGCGCCGCTTCGCCGGGCACGAGCTGGTGGGCGAAGTGCGCGGCCTCGGACTGATCGCCGCCATGGAACTGGTCGCGGACAAGGCGACGCACAAGAACTTCCCGCCCGAGATGAAAGTCGGCCCGCGGCTGGTGAAGCTGATGGAAGCCAACGGGGTGATTGGCCGAGCCTTGGCCGGCGACGGCCTGGCGTTCAGCCCGCCGCTGATCATCACCGAGCAGGAAGTGAACGAGATGCTGGATGGCGTCGGCAAGGCGCTGGACGAGCTGACGGTGCAGCTGCGGCGGGAGAAGATGTCCGTCGTCGCCTGACGATCAACAGGGCGCGGTGCCTACCGCGCCCTGACCACGGTATAGTCGGCGACGGCGCCAAGCGCGCGGCGATACGGCGAATCCGGGAACACGTCGAGGCTGGCCTTGGCGGCGTCGGCGAAGCGGGCGGCGCGGGCCAAGGTGATGCGGATGGCGCCGCTTCGCTCCATCAGCTCCATCGCCTGGTCCAGGTCGGCGTCGGTCTGCTCGCTCGCCTCGATGGTGCGGCGCCAGAACGCGCGCGTCGCCCTCGTCGCCGGCGGCGAAGGCGGCCAGCACCGGCAGGGTGATCTTGCCCTCGCGGAAATCGTCGCCGACGGTCTTGCCCAGCGTCGCCTGGTCGGCGGCGTAGTCCAGCGCGTCGTCGACCAGCTGGAACGCGATGCCGAGATTCATGCCGTAATCGGCCAGCGCCTGTTCCTCGGCGTCCGGGCGGTCGGCGACCACCGCGCCGACCTGGCAGGCGGCGGCGAACAGCGCGGCGGTCTTGCCGTGGATCACGTCGAGGTAGCGGTCCTCGGTGGTCGAGAGGTCGTTCTGGGTGACGAGCTGCAGCACCTCGCCCTCGGCGATGGTGGCGGCGGCGCGCGACAGGATCGCCAGCACCTGCAGCGAGCCGTCCTCCACCATCAGCTGGAAGGCGCGGGCGAACAGGAAGTCGCCGACCAGCACCGAGGCCTTGTTGCCGAACACCGCGTTGGCGCTGGCCAGGCCGCGGCGCAGCACGGCTCTCGTCCACCACGTCGTCGTGCAGCAGGGTGGCGGTGTGGATGAACTCGACGCAGGCGGCCAGCTGCACATGCCGCGCCCGCCGTCGATGCCGCCATAGCCGCACAGCCGGGCGCAGGCGAGCGTCAGCAGCGGCCGCAGCCGCTTGCCGCCGGCCGCGACGATATGCGCGGCAAGCTGCGGGATCAGCGCCACCGGGCTGTCCATCCGCGCGACGATGGCGCGGTTGCAGGCGGCGAGGTCGTCGTCGACCAGCGCCACGAGGCGGGTCAGCGCGTCCTCCACCCCGACCGGCGGCACGGTCACCGGTCGCGGCGCTGCGCCATGAAGCGCACGGTCGGCGGTTTCCCGCCGCACCGAATCCGCCTCGGCCGCTTTCGATTGCGAAAGGCTGCTCACCACGCCCAACAATACTCTCCTGGCGCACCTGATCGGGCGGTGCTGCCCGCCCCGGTGGCCGCGGCACCATATCGGCGTCGCGGAAGAAGGGTCAAGGCAAGCCGATTCAAGGCTTTGACAATGCACGCAGCTGGCCGAAGCTGGGCGTCACCATGCGTGTCATCGTCGTCACCAACGATCTCGTGCGGCTGTCCTTCCTGATGGCGCTGCTGCGCGACGCCGGCATCGCCAGCGTGCTGCTGGACAGCTACGTCAGCGCCGTCGAGGGCAGCATCGGCGCCATTCCGCGCCGGCTGGCGGTGGCCGAAGACGACGCGCAACAGGCGCGGCGGGTGCTGCGGGAGGCCGGCGAGGCCCACGAGGCGTGACCCCCGGCCCGCTCCCCATCACCGAGGGCACTCTGCTCGGAGGCCGCCTGCGGCATGACCAGCCGGTGCACGGACACCGCACCGGGATCGAGCCGGTGCTGCTGGCCGCCAGCATCCCCGCCCGCTCCGGAGACCTGGTGCTGGAGGGCGGCAGCGGCGCCGGCGCGGCGTTGCTCTGCCTCGCCTGGCGGTTGCCGGGGATCTCCGGCCTGGGCATCGAGGCCGACTCCGCCCTAGTCGACCTCGCACGGTCGAACGCGGCGCTGGGCGGGTTCGACGCGATCGCCTTCCAGGCCGAGCGGTTGCGAATCCTGGCGCGCCGATCGGCCCTACGACCATGCGATGGCCAACCCGCCCTGGCATGCACCGGCCGGCACCCCCTCGCCCGACCCGGAACGCGACTCCGCACGCCGCGCCGCGACGGGATTGTTCGCGGCCTGGGCGCACGCCCTGGCGCAGCCGCTGCGCCATCGCGGCACCTGCACGCTGGTGGTCGCCTCCGCCCACATGGCCGCCGTGCCTGGCGGCGCTGGCGCAGGCCGGCTGCGGCGGCCTGTCGGTGCTGCCGCTGTGGCCGAAACCCGGCCGGCCGGCGAAGCTCGTGTTGCTGCGCGGTATCAAGAACGGCCGCGGCGGCTCGCGCATCCTGCCCGGACTGGTGCTGCACGGCGACGACGGCGGCTTCACCCCGCAGGCGCAGGCGATCCTGCGCGACGGCGCGCCGCTGGACTTCTGACCGCGCCCTACTGATCGTCGACGGGATGGCGCAGATACCAAAGCCGCTCATGCGCCGCGACCAGGCTCTCCATCGTGCGCCGGCGATTGGTGTCGACCACCGCCGGCCGGCGCTTCAGCATCAGCTCCAGCGTGTGCAGCAGATTCTCGGCGATCTCGAAATCGCTCTGGTCGCAGGCCTGGTGGAAGGCGATCAGGATCTTGTCGGACAGACGCCGGCTGTAGCGCGGCGCCCCGGCAGGCGTTTCGCGATGATCGGTGGTCCGGTCCGTGTCATCGATGTCACTCAAGGCCCTGGCCCCTTCGGATGTTTGCTGCCCTACCCGGGCATCATGTCACGAGTTGCCGATCCGGGCACGTATTGCATTGGCGAGCTCCTCCGGACTGGTTCCCTGGTGGAACAAAGCCTGGAACTTGCCGTCCGGACCCATCAGATACAGAAACGATGAGTGATCCATAAGATAGGAGCTGGCATCCTTGCTGTTGGCCTTCGCGTAATACACCCGGTATTCGCGCGCAACCGCCGCGATCTGCTGCTCGGTCCCGGTCAGCCCCACCAGGCGCTCGTCGAACAGCTTGACGTAGTCGGCCAAAGCCGCCGGCGTGTCGCGCCCGGGATCGATGGTGATGAACAACGGCACCAGCCGCGCCGCCGCCGGCCCGAGCTTCTCCAGCGCCGCCGAAACGGTCTGCAGCTCGGTCGGGCACACGTCGGGACAGAAGGTGTAGCCGAAATAAACCAGCATCCACCGGCCCCGATAGCTGGCGTCGGTCACCGTGCGCCCATGATCGTCGACGAGCGTGAACGGCCCGCCGACCGACACGCCGCCGGGCACCGAGACGCCCCCTAGCAACGGCGCCGACGCCTCCTGCCGCAGCCACAGCGCGCCCCAGCCGATCGCCACCAGCGCGATCAGCCCGTATGCCAGCCAGCGAATCCTGCGCAACATCATTCGGCCGGGAGGATGTTCCCGCTGGGCTGGGCGGTATCGAACACCTGGTCGGAAAACGCCTCCTCCCAGGTGCCGACGGTCGACGCCTTGCTGTATTCGGTGGAGCGGTTCTCGAAGAAATTGGCGTGCTCGACCGCGTTCAGCATCTCGTCGAGCCAGGGCAGCGGGTTGCGCTCGACATGGAACAGCGGGTTCAGGCCGAGCTGCATCAGCCGGCGGTCGGCGATGTAGCGGATGTACTGCTTCACCTCGGCGCGCGGTCAGCCCCTCGACCGCGCCCAGCTCGAACGCGAGGTCGATGAAGGCGTCCTCGTGGTCCACGATGGTGGCGCAGGTGATGTAGATGTCGCGCCGCAGCTCCTCGGTCCAGATCTCCGGATTCTCCTGCACGAAGGTGCGGAACAGCCGGATCATCGACAGGCAGTGCAGCGTCTCGTCGCGCACCGACCAGGTGATGATCTGCCCCATGCCCTTCATCTTCCCGAAGCGCGGGAAATTCAGCAGGATCGCGAACGAGGCGAACAGCTGCAGCCCCTCGGTGAAGGCGCCGAACGCCGCCAGCGTCTTGGCGATCTCGTGCTTGCTGTCGACCCGGAAGGTCTGCATGTAGTCGTACTTGTCCTTCATCTCCTTGTATTTGAGGAAGGCCTGGTATTCGATCTCGGGCATGCCGATGGTGTCGAGCAGATGGCTGTAGGCGGCGATGTGGATCGTCTCGATGTTGGAGAACGCCGACAGCATCATCAGCACTTCGGTGGGTTTGAACACCTGCGCTGTAGTGCTTCATGTAGCAGTTGTTCACCTCGACATCGGCCTGGGTGAAGAACCGGAAGATCTGCGTCAGCAGGTTGCGCTCGGCCGTCGCGTCAGGTTGCGGTGCCAGTCCTTCACGTCGTCGGCCAGCGGCACTTCCTCGGGCAGCCAATGCACGCGCTGCTGGGTCAGCCAGGCCTCGTAGGCCCAGGGGTAGCGGAACGGCTTGTAGACCGGGTTCTCGGTCAGCAGGTCGAAGCGCACCGGGTGCTCGTCAAGGGATTGTACGCTGCCGCTCATGATTACCTGCCTGTCCGATCGTCTGCTCGCGAGCAGGAGAAGCTAGCATCGCGTTGCCGCGTGGATAAGGGGGCGGGGCGGAAAAACTGAACGCGACCGCAAAATATGGCGGTCAGGGCGCGGCGCACCCACCAGATATAGGGATAATGGCCCATGGGTCGCGGCTATGTGCATAACGCGGCGCGTGCCTGGAGATGCAGCGGGCCACGGCACCCGATGCCCTCGCCTGGAAATTTGCTGCTCGGCCCGTCGTAAATTCGCCGAATCGACCTTGCGAGCCGGCGCCCTTCCCTCCCAGCATTCGGCTGCGGATCGGCCAGCCTGTCTCGGCAGCCGGTTCCGCCCGTGGCTCGGAAAGCGGCTGCGGCCAACCTGCGATCTGAACGAAAACCGCCTGGAGCCTCGGAGACCCGGCATGCCCAAGGTTGGCCCACGCATCGTCATGCTTCTGGCAAACGCCGCGCGCCTTGCCATCATGATGCTCCCCCTGGCTACCCTCTGGGCGTCGCCGGCCAGGGCCCAAGGCGAGGCGCCGGAGACATTCCCCTTTCAGGGACTGGAACGTCACTACTACCTGCACCGCGCCCCCAACCGCACCGACCCGCTGCCGCTCGTGCTGGCGCTGCACGGACTCGACGAGGATGTCGAGGGAATGCGCGTCACCTGGACGATGGATGCCGTCGCCGACCGCGAAGGCTTCGACGTGCTGTATCCCGTCTCGGTCACCAGCCGCTGGTCCTATGTCGACACGCGGCCGGTGCTGCTGCCGAACGGCCGCGGCATCGTGGACGATATCGGCTTCATGCTCGCCCTGCTGGACAAGCTGATCACCGATCGCGTCACCGACCCCGCCCGCATCTTCGTCGCCGGCCGGTCCAATGGCGCGCTGATGAGCTGGACGCTGGCCTGCCAGGCTTCGGACAGGTTCGCCGCGGCGGCGCCGATCGTCAGCGCGATGATCGAGCGGCAGGTGGAACTGTGTCATCCCAAGCGGCTGATTCCGGTGGCGGTGATCGCCGGCACCGATGATTGGACGCAATCCTATGACGGCGCTATCGGCGAGAATTTCCGCCTGCTGTCGATCCCCGAGACGCTGAACTTCTGGCGCCGCGAACGCGCCTGCGCCGATCTGCGGCTGACCGACATCCCGCCGCATGTGCCGAGCGACCCGACGGCCGCCGTGCTGATCGAATGGAACCGTTGCCGCGTCCCTTCGCCGCTGATTTTCTACCGCATCGAAGGCGGCGGCCACTACATGCCGTCCTACCGTCCGATGACCGAGCGCGAGACCCGCCGTCATGGCGGCCGCAGCCAGACCATCGAGACGGCCGAGGTGCTGTGGGACTTCTTCAAGAAGGCGGCGCCGTAAGCGTCGCCCGGGTTTGAGCCAGTAGCGGCCGCCGCGGGTCAACTGGCCTTGGCGGGGGCCGCCATCGGTTGCGGAACGCGGGACGAATGCTGGTGAACGATGGTCCAGGCACCGTCCTTCCTCGCGAACACGAAGGTGTAGCGCGCCAGGATCCGCTCCTCCGCGTCATGCTCGCCGGCCGGGTCGAAATGATAGAAGCCGGTCTCCACCGCAACGTCCGGAAACATCTGCACGGCGTCGTTCTCGCCGAGGGTCACGATCAGCGGACGCATGGCGAAGCTCTGGGCAAAATACGCCCGGATCGCCTCGCGTCCGTCCAGCGGCTTGTCCGTGCCCAACGTCGAAAACAGCCGCGCGTTCTGGTCGTAAAGCTGCGCCACCCCGTTGGCGTCGTGGGCATTGTGCAGCTCGACCCATTGCCTGAGCCGCGCGCGAACCTCGTCGGCGGCCGTCTGGGCGCGCGCAACCTGGCACAGCGCCGCCAACGCCAGCAGCGATACGGCGAGCATGGAAATCAGACGTGCCGGCGTGGCACGAAACAGGCGATTCGCTGACATCATCCCTCACCTCCCGGGTCCCGCCCGGCCTGAGCCTGCTCGCTCCTGGCGGGCGCGCCTTTGCCCGCGAGAATGCCACAGCTCGCCTGCCGCTTCGACAGCGAACACGCGGCCGTCTTTAATTGCGATATAGCAACAATATCGACGCACCCCGGCGACATCGATCAATCGCCGATTTCGCGCGATGGCCGAGGCCTCGCCATGCCGGAAAGCGCCGGCCGGCCAACAACCCGAACCGTCATAGACCGCACCGCCCCCGGCAGCGCAGTCGCGGACCGACCCGGAGCCGCCACCTGGCCAGGCTGCGGCAAGCCGGGCTGCACTGAATCGGGAACCGGTGGATCGGGCCTCGCCAAGGCGGCCGCCGTAACCCCGAGCATCCTGCACAGCGGCCGCAACACCCGCCGCAACTGCGGCGCCGCCTCCAGCAGCCGCACCATCTTAGGCTGTTCCAAAATATGTCCCAACTGCCCCCCGAACGGCGCAATCCCCGGCGCCAGCGGAAGCAACCACGCAAACCCGCTCCGCAACCGATACGGCCAGCACGTCGCCACTGGCCGCGGTTTACCGGAAGCCAACCGACCAACCACCGCCACCCGCGCCACCCGCCCGCGCAACGTCCCAGCCTCGAACCGCGTCGCCAACACCGCAACCCGCCACGCGATCTCGCGCACCCGCCGATAGATCAGCGAAATCGCCGGCGCCGGCAGCAAAGACGGCCGCCCCCACCAACTCGGAAAACCCTGCGGCCCAGCCTGCTGCACCGCGACGCCGCGGCACAGATTGGCGAAGAATAGCGCGAGCAGTTGGGTGAGGGGCTGGGACAAGAACATAGTAAGAACATGACGCACGCTTCGCGTCAAGCAGCCTTGCAGCGGAAGCAATATCCGGCTATATATCCAGAGTCGTAAGGAGGCAGTCGCAAGCGTGAGCAGCCGGGCACAGAAAGCAGCGATCGCCCATTATCGGTCCAGGCTGACGGAGCGGGGGATCGTTCGATTCGAACTCCAGGCTCTCGAAGCAGACCGCGACCTCATCCGGACACTTGCCCGAAAGCTGGTCGAGGAAGGCCCGGATGCCGGGCAGATTCGGCGAACCCTGCAACAAGCCGTATCCGGCGAACCCGGCGGCATCCTGACCGCGCTGCGTCGCTCACCGCTCGTCGGCGCCAATCTCAACCTGACGCGCCCTCGTCAACCGGGGCGTAAAATCGACCTGTGACGCACTATCTCCTCGACACCGACATCATCAGCAACGTCGTCAAACCACAGCCATCGGAATCACTCCTCGACTGGATGGCCGCGCAACGTGACGAGGATCTGTTCATCGCCTCGCTCACCCTCGCAGAAATCCGCCGAGGCATCCTCGAAAAGCCCAACGGCAGGAAGCGTGCAGCACTCGATGCGTGGTTCTCCGGCCCGGAGGGACCACAGGCACTGTTCGCCGGTCGCATCCTACCGTTCGACGACAAGGCGGCCCTCGTCTGGGCGCGCCTGATGACCGAAGGCAAGGCGGCCGGCCGGTCCCGAAGCGCTCTCGACATGATCATCGCCGCCGTCGCCGGGGCAAATGAATGCGTGATCGTGACGGATAACGAAAAGGATTTCGCCGGTCTTACGATCGCGAACCCGATGCGTGGAGGAACCTAGTTCGCTAGTTAAACTCCTGCTGAAAAGATTGCCCAGGCGATATTGAGCCAGAGCGGAAATCGGTGCCAGGGGGTAGTGAGTGGACGTCGAACGCCCATACCACCGACGGCCGTGTCGATGGGGAAACGGCAGCGGAACGCAAGAATAGGATGAGCTTCCCGTTCCCACTTGGCTGGTTCCCGCGTATCACCGTCCACCGTCCCTTCTGGACGGCGAGCAACACAGATGCCAACTTTGTTGTCGACCAGGAGGTTAGCCGTGCCGACGATCCCGCTGGGAAAGCTTGAATATGTCGATCCTAGATCAATCTGGGCATTGGAGGCTGCGGATTTTACTCCGTGGCTTGCAGAGAACCTGTCGCTACTTGGAGAGACATTGGGTTTGGACCTTGAACTCGAAACGACCGAAGTATCTGTTGGGGTTTTCGCCTGCGATATTCAGGCGCGTGATACCGGAAGCGGCCGCCGAGTCATAATCGAGAATCAGCTGGCTCAGACTGATCACGGGCATCTCGGGCAACTAATCACCTATGCAGCGGGTTTGGATGCGGCGGTTATCGTCTGGATCGCCCCGAAAGTCCGCGAAGAGCATCGGGAGGCGATTGACTTTCTGAACCGCCACACGCGCGAGACGCTCGACTTCTTTATGGTAGCTCTCGAAGTGATTCGCATCTCGGGCTCACTTCCAGCGGTCGTATTCAATCTGGCCGCGTCACCAAATGCCTGGGCGAAGACTACCGCAGCATCGGCTGGCAAGTCGGTATCAGATAATAGCAGCGCGTATCAAAAATTTTATCAGGGGTTGATGGACGATCTGCGAGAGAAATACAGTTTCACAAACGCCAAGGCAGCTCAGCCTCAAAACTGGTAATCATTTTCCAGTGGTAGACCTGGGATCACCTATACAACGACATTTGCGTCCGGGAATCGGCTTCGTGCCGAGCTCTACATCGACATCGGCGACGCGTTGAAAAACAAGACAATTTTTGACGCATTGAGATCCAGCGAAAACGCTATTGAAGAAGAGGTTGGAGAGCCGGTGGTATGGGAAAGGCTCGACAACAGGCGTGCATCCCGAATCTCAGTCGTCCGTGAGAACACCTCGATAACCGATGCAGCGGCCCACGACGAAGAGATACGGGGGTGGCTAATCGAGCGGTTGCTCAAATTTAAGGAAGTCTTTGGACCACGTCTGAAGGCAGCGTTGGACGCAGCAGGTTCCCTAAATTCCCGTTTGGCAGCACCGTAGTTTTCGGTCACCTTGGCCGGACCGGCCGCGAAGGACCCGCTTGGGGTCGGCTGCTGCGTAAACGCAACTCCACTCCGTCATCTGCTTCGCAATTATCAAGCGCTCACCGGCCACTCACCGGTCCGCGCAACTCAGTTGGCCTTCCATATGGGCAATCTGGCCGCTCGAGCGTGGGGCTTGGAACGTTGGTCCGATCGCAGGTGCGAAGCTAGCTCACAAGGCTCATCAGCCATCGGCAACACCCTGTAGGGTGCAGTGCGCTTTGGCACTGCACCACCTTCGCGAGCGCCCGGCACCGGAGCAATGCGCCGAAGCGCCGCACGCCACTCCCCTGGATAAAGCCTCGCCGCGCCTAGCGGCGCGTCCGGGTACCGCTCTCGGCGCGCGAGGGCGCGCCTGCCGCTAACCTCGCCGCGCCGAGAGGCGCGTCATTGACAAGCCAAACACTCCTCATAATCCACCGGCTTGTTCGCCAACGGCAACCGCCCCTGGTCATGCGCCACCGGAATCCCGGTGAACTCATCCGGCCGCACCGCCTTCTCGCTCACGTTGTCGGCGCGCTGGATCGACAGGCTGCGGCAGTAGTACAGCGACTTCACGCCGCGCTTCCACGCCATCATGTGGATCTGGTGCAGGTCGCGCTTGTGCACGTTGGCGGGCAGGAAGACGTTCACCGACTGGCTCTGGCAGATGAACGGCGCGCGGTCGGCGGCGTGCTCGATGACCCAGCGCTGGTCCAGTTCGAACGCGGTCTTGTAGACGCGCCTTCTCCTGCTCGGTCAGGAAATCCAGGTGCTGCACGCTGCCCTTGTTCAGCGTGATGGACGACCAGACCTCGTCGTTGTCCATGCCCTTCTCCGCCAGCAGCTTCTGCAGATGCCGGTTGCGCACGGTGAAGCTGCCGGACAGCGTCTTCTGCAGGAACACGTTGGCCGCGATCGGCTCGATCCCCGGCGAGGAATTGCCGGCGATGATGGAGATCGACGCGGTCGGCGCGATCGCCATCTTGTGGGAGAAGCGCTCCATGATGCCGTATTCCGCGGCGTCCGGGCACGGCCCGCGCTCCTCGGCCAGCATGCGGCGAGGCCGCGTCGGCCTGGCTCGCGGATGTGCTTGAACATCCGCTTGTTCCACACCTTGGCGATCACGCTCTCGCACGGCACGTTCTGCGACTGCAGGAACGAGTGGAAGCCCATCACGCCCAGGCCCGACCGAGCGCTCGCGCATCGCCGAATACTTCGCCCGCTCCATCCCCGGCGGCGCGCGGTCGATGAAGTCCTGCAGCACGTTGTCGAGGAAGCGCATGATGTCCTCGATGAACAGCGGATGGTCCTTCCACTCGAACCAGTTCTCGAGGTTCAGCGAGGACAGGCAGCACACCGCGGTGCGCTCCATGCCGTGCTGGTCGATGCCGGTCGGCAGCGTGATCTCGCTGCACAGGTTGGACGTCTTCACCTCCAGGCCCGGCCAGCTTGTGGTGCTCCGGCCGGGCGCGGTTCACGTGGTCGCTGAAGATCAGGTACGGCTCGCCGGTCTCGATCCGCGCGGTCAGGATGCGGATCCACAGCGCGCGCGCGCGAGATCTTGCGCACCACCGCGCCGTCCTTCGGCGAGGTCAGCGCCCATTCCTCGTCCGCTTCCACCGCGCGCATGAACGCGTCGGGGACCAGGATGCCGTGATGCAGGTTCAGCGCCTTGCGGTTCGGGTCGCCGCCGGTCGGGCGGCGCATCTCGATGAATTCCTCGATCTCGGGATGGGTCACCGGCAGATAGACCGCGGCCGAGCCGCGGCGCAGGCTGCCCTGGCTGATCGCCAGCGTCAGGCTGTCCATCACCCGGATGAACGGGATCACGCCCGAGGTCTTGCCGTTCTGCCCGACCTTCTCGCCGATCGAGCGCAGGTTGCCCCAGTAGCTGCCGATGCCGCCGCCCTTGGAGGCCAGCCAGACGTTCTCGTTCCACAGCCCGACGATGCCGTCCAGGCTGTCGGACGCCTCGTTCAGGAAGCAGGAGATCGGCAGGCCGCGCTGGGTGCCGCCGTTGGACAGCACCGGAGTCGCCGGCATGAACCACAGCTTGCTCATGTAGTCGTAGATGCGCTGCGCGTGGCGCGGCGTCGTCGCCGTAGAAGCTGGCGACGCGGGCGAACAGGTCCTGGTAGCCCTCGCCCGGCAGCAGATAACGGTCGTCCAGCGTGGCGCGGCCGAAATCGGTGATCAGCGCGTCCCGCGAGCGATCGACGCGGACCTGGTGGCGGCCTTGCATCTGGACCGCATCGAGCACGGCAGTGTCCCCCGGAATCGCGTTCGCATTCATATTGCTATCCTGCCCAATGGCTTGCCGCCGTCAATTGAAATTACACTAGATGTAGGCCCGCACGACCGGCACGCCCACACAATATGGACTTCTGCAGCTTTACTGCAACACGTCTTTCTCGAACAAAAAGGGAACATATACCTGCTGCGGACGCCCCGCAATGCTCCGCCGCGGGCGCCCGAGACACCGGGATTAACCTCGCTTTAAGCAACCCGAGCGCCGCTTTCAGCCACCCGGCAACGCGGGCGCCGCGCGGTTTTCCGCCGGCAAAATTGATGCGGGATGCGGCGGCCGCAGGCCGGTCAGGAAATCGGCCGCGTCCCGCACCAGCGGGCGATGAAGCCGGCGATCGCCAGCGTCGTCGATTTCAGCCGCGCCAGGTCCGCCCGCTCGTCGAAGGCGTGCGCGCCCTCCCCGCCCGGGCCGTAGCACAGCGCCGGCATGCCGTAATACAGCCCGTAGAATCGGGTGTCGTTCACCGCCGTGCTCGAGCCGCGCCTCCATCTTCTCGCCGAACACCTGCCGGTGCGACTTCGGCCAGCACCGCCTCCGCCTCGCTGCCGGGCTCCAGCAGGAAGCCATCCGCCTGGAAGCCGTTCCAGATCACCTCCGGCTGGTTGTTGGCCATGAACCCGTCGGCCGCCGCCGCCCGCTCGACGGTGTCGATCACCTCCTGCCGGGCCGCCTCCAGCGTGGTGCCGGGCAGCAGGCCGATGCGGCAATCCACCTCGCACCAGGCGGGCGTCGAACTGCCCCAGTCGCCGCCGCGGATCACCCCGGGGTTGAACTTGATCGGGTCGGGAATGTCCTTGAACCAGGGATGCGTCCGCGCCCGCTGGTTGATCTCCGCGGTCAGCTTCTGGCACGCCTGGATCAGCGCATAGGCGGACAGGATGGCGTTGCTGCCGGTCTGCGCGCGCGGCGACATGCACCGGCACGCCCGCGCACCCGCAGGCGAAACCACATCACGCCGACATGGCTGCGGGTGATGGTGTTGCCGGTCGGTTCCGGGATCAGGCAGGCATCCGCGCGATAGCCGCGCGCCAGGGTGGAAAGCGCGCCGTTGCCGGTGCACTCCTCCTCGGTCACGGTCTGCACATACACGTCGGCCGCCGGCGCCAGCCCGGCGCCGCGCAGCGCGTCCATGGCGAACACCATCGCCGACACGCCCTGCTTCATGTCGTGCGCGCCGCGCCCGTTCATCCAGCCGTCGCGGATCACCGGGTCGAACGGCGGATGCGTCCACATGTCGGCCGGCCCCGCCGGCACCACGTCCACATGGCCCTGCAGCACCAGGCTGCGCCCGGTCTGCTCCGGCGACCGCACGCTGGCGACCACCTGCACCGCCTGCGTGTAGTCGGTGTCCATCACCGGGGAGAACCCCGGCAGATGGTCCATCGCCACATCGGCCAGGGTGTAGCGGTCGACGCTCCAGCCGCGCCCGGCGAACTCGCGGGCAATCCAGTCCTGGCACGGCCCCTCATGGCCCCGCAGGCTGGGAAAGCGGACCAGGCTCTGCAGCCACGCCACCTGCTTGTCCCAGTTGGCATCCACCGCCTTCGAGAGGGCGGCCAGCATCGCGGCATCGGTCATGCGGGACTTTCAGTTCTTGTCGAGGTTCCAGTAGACGATCACCGGCGAGGTCAGCAGCCCCGAGACATTGCTCCGCAACGCCACCGGCTGGTCGGTACTGCCCGAGCACCCGGTACGGCTGCACCTCGGCCAGGTAGCGATGCAGCTTGTCCAGCGCCGCCGGCCGCGCGGCGTCGTCGGCATCGAGGAACGCCGCCCGCAGCTTCTCCGCCGCCTCGTCGCACGGCCAACCCGCGAAGTTCTTGCCGTCGCAGGCCATGTTGGTGCCGAGATTGGTCAGCGGGTGGTGCATGGTCGGCCCGGACGCGCCGGTGACGAACAGGTTCCAGCCGCCCCGCAGCGACGGCGTGTCGCGATTGGCGAGGCGGCCGGACGTGGTCCCCCAATCGCCCCAGACGACTTCGACATCCATGCCCGCCTGCTTCATCTCGTCGGCCACCACCTCGGCCATCAGCCCGATCCAGGCGATCTCGTGGGTCGACGGGAAATACAGCTTCTCGCCGTGGTAGCCGGCCTCGGCCAGAAGCTGCTTCGCCTTGGCGAGGTTGGGCTTGAAGTCCTCCGTCCCCGCGATGGTGCCGTACGGCCCGTGGCAGACGTAGAAGGAATTGCAGCCTTCCCAGTTCTTCGGATCGCCGAAGCCCGCCGCCATCACGTCGTCCTGGTTGATGATATAGGCCAGCGCCAGCCGGCCCTTCGGGTTGTTGAACGGCGGATACAGCGAATTCGGCCGCAGCATGGTGGTGTTCGCGAGGTCGGTGAGCTTCTGGATCTTGATGCCGGCGTTCTTCGAGATCAGCGGCAGCAGGTCCAGCGCCGGCTGCTCCCAGACATCCACCTCGCCGCTCTGCAACGCCGCGGCGGCGGTCGCGGGCTCGGGGATCACCTTCCACTCCACCCGGTCCGCCTTGGCGATCCGGCCGCCCGACAGCCCGTCCGGCGGCTCGCTGCGCGGCACGTAGTCGGTGTTCTTGTCGAACACCGAAAGGGCGCCGCTGACCCGCGCGGCCTGGTTGAACTTGTAGGGTCCGGAACCGATCGCGGTGTTGATGCGCTGGGTCGGGTCGCCCTGCAGGTCGCGCTCGCGCATGATCACCGGGATCTGCCCGATCCCCGAGCCGAGCGAGAACAGCAGCGCCGGATAGGGCTTGGTCAGCTTCAGCTCGAACGTCTTCGCGTCGACCGGATCGAGCGACGCCATCACCCCCGCCAGCTTCCCGCCCACCGGATCGCGCCCCATCCAGCGCTTCAGCGAGGCGATGACATCGGCGGTGGTGACCGGCTGGCCGTCGTGGAACTTCTGGCCGTCGCGCAGGGTGAAGCGCCAGGTCAACTGGTCCGGCGAGGTGGTCCAGTCGGACACCATCTGCGGCTTCGGCTGCAGCTTCGAATCCCAGGCGAACAGTTCCTCATAGACCATCAGGCCGTATTCGCGGGTGATGACGATCGAGGAGAACATCGGATCGAGCTGGGTCAGGTCGGCATGCGGGATCACCCGCAGGACCTTGGTCTCGGCCTGGGCCGCGCCCGGTGCAAAGGCGGCAGCCCCGGCCAGCAGAAGGCCGCACAGCAGATTCGTTCGGGGCATTCGTCCGCGTCTCCGGTAGATAGAAACGCAAGTGCAGCATGGCGCGCCGGCGCTGTCCACGCCGCGCTACGCCCTGCCTGGCACCACCGCCGCCCGGATTATCTGCTTTCCACCGCGCGCTGCCGCGACATGCGGCAAAACCTCAAGCAAGCCGATGGCTGCTCAGGCAGCCCCCGCCAGATACGCCATCGCCGCGTCCACGCCGCCCGCGGCATGCGGGACGCCGTTGATCGCCAGCGCCATTTCCACCGTCGCCAGCGTGCCCAGGATCATCGGCTCGTTCAGGTCGCCCATGTGCCCGATGCGGAAGACCTTGCCGTTCAGGCTGGACAATCCGCCGCCGATGGAGACGTTGAACTTCGACAGGCAGGTCTTGCGCACCGCATCGGCGCTGAAGCCCTCCGGCATCAGCACCGCGGTCACGCTGTCCGACAGCCGCGACGGCGTCACGCAGAACAGCTGTGGTCCGTTGTTGCCCGACCAGTGCCGCACGCAGCGGCGCACCGCTTCGCCGAGGCGGGAATGCCGCGCGAACACGTGCTCCAGCCCTTCCTCCTCGATCAGCCGCAGCGATTCCTGCAGGCCATAGAAGAAGTTGGTCGGCACCGTGCCGATGAAGCTCTTGTGCGGCCGGCCCATCATGGCGGTCCAGTTGAAATAATGCTTCGGCAGCTTGCTCGTCTTGTGCGCCTCCAGCGCCTTCGCCGAGACGCCGGTGAAGCTCAGCCCGGTCGGCAGCATCAGGCCCTTCTGGCTGCCGCCGACGGCCGCGTCCACGCCCCACTCGTCCATGCGGAAATCGATCGACCCCAGGGAGGAGATGGTGTCCGCCAGCAGCAATGCCGGATGCCCGGTGGCGTCCATGGCGGCGCGGATCTCGGCGATCGGCAGGGTCATGCCGGTCGATGTCTCGTTGTGCACGCAGCCGACCGCCTTGATGGTGTGCCCGGTATCCGCCGCCAGCGCGGCCCGCACCGCGGCGACATCGGCGCCGACGCGCCAGTCCGCGGCCACGGTCTGCACCTCGACCCCCAATGCCGCGGCCATGCGGCCCCAATCCTGCGAAAAATGCCCGGTCTCGACGACCAGCAAGCGGTCCCCTGGCGACAGCAGGTTGACGAGGCACGCCTCCCACGCGGCATGGCCGGAGCCGGTATAGAAAAACACCGTCTGCTTGGTCTTCAGCACCCGCTTCAGCCCCTCGGCGCAGCGCTCGTAGAGGGTGATGAAATCGGCATCCATGAAATCGACGGTGTGGTGCGACACCGCCCGCAGCACCGAATTGGGGATGTTGGTCGGACCGGGATTGGCGAAGAACAGCCGGCCCCGCGCCTTGCGGTCGACGGCAGGTGGAGCGGCGGCAGGCGGGGCGGCGGGGGCATCGTTCATGGGGTCATTCCGATTCGGTGATCTGCCAGCCGGTACAGCCCTCGGGACGGTGCGACGGCAGCGCGACCGCCCGGGCTTTTTGTTCAGCACACCGATTGTAGCGGCCGCCGGGCATCGGGGAAACCCTGCCCCGCGAGTCCCCTGGCATCACGGCGTCAGGGCGACGATGGCGCGAACAGCCGCCGCTCGCTCTCCTCGATCCGGATGTCGTTGATCGACGCGTCGCGGCGGCGCATCAGGCCGTCGGCATCGAATTCCCAATGCTCGTTGCCGTGGCTGCGCCACCATTGGCCATGCACGTCGCGTGATTCGTATTCGAAGCGCACCGAAATGCGGTTGTCGGTGAAGGCCCATAGTTCCTTCATCAGCCGGTAATCGAGTTCGCGCCGCCATTTCTCGGTCAGGAACGCCTTGATGGCGGCGCGGCCGGTCAGGAACCGATCGCGATTCCGCCATTCGCTGTCCGGCGTGTAGGCGAGCGCCACCCGCTCCGGATCGCAACTGTTCCAGGCATTCTCGGCCGCCTTCACCTTGGCGAGCGCGGTTTCCCGCGTGAAGGGCGGCCTGATGTCGGTCGGCTTCGGTCCGGTCATGCCGATATCCTGTCTGCGTTGCGCCGCAGCAGCGCGTTCTCCGCTTCGAGTTCGCGAACCCTCGCATTCAGCGATTCGACCACGGCCTCGACGTCGGCCGCAGGAAGCAGCTGCGGGATGTGCTGCCGGCAGTTGATGTCCCAGGCGTCGATCTCGATGACGATGGCACGCTCGATCTTCGCCGGGTAGGCCGGATCGCCGAGCTGCGCCAGCAGCGCCGGCTCATCCTCGACCACGCGGGCACGGCCCCAGATCTTGATCCGCACCTGGTGGACGTAGTCGATCAGGAACAATGCGCAGGCATCGTTCTCGGACAGCCGGCCGATGGTGATGTATTGCCGGTTGCCGCCGAAATCCGCGAAGCCCAGCGTGGTCGGGCCGAGCACCTTCAGGAAGCCCTTCGGCCCGCCGCGATGCTGGATGTACGGCTTGCCGTCGGCCGTCGCGGTGGCGATGAAGAAGCTGTTCAGCTCCGCCAGGAACCCCGTAAGATCGGCATCGACCGACTGCCGGAAACCGCCCGGCGCGTCGCGCTTCGCATAGGCCGCGCGAGAGCCGAAACGCTGCTGGAAGGCACGCGCCGAGGCGGGAAACACCACCTCGGCCGGATTGACCTGCATCGACTGCACTCCTTACCGAAACCATCAGGCCTCGCTCCGGCCATGGATCTCTCGTTGCGTCCGGCGAGAGGAAACACGCTCGCCGGATCGATATGGCACGCAATGGTTCTGTGATAATCTGCCGGAATAGCATTTCATTCTTGCGGCAGGAGCAATAACCGTTGGACCGCCTGGATGTCCTCAGGACCTTCGTCGCCGTCGCCGAGCGGGCCAGCTTCACCGAGGCCGCGCGCAGCCTGCGCATCTCCCCCACCGCCGCAACCCGCGCGGTCGCCGGGCTAGAGCGCGAGCTGGGGGCAGCCCTGCTCCGGCGCACCACCCGTTCGGTCGGACTGACCGCCGAGGGCGCCGCCTACCTCGATCGCGCGCGCAGCGTGCTGGCCGAACTGGAAGACGCGGCCCGCTCCATCCGCGGCGGCAATGCGGCGCCGCGCGGCCTGCTGGTGGTGACGGCGCCGGTGGTCTTCGGCCGCATGCATATCGGGCCGATCCTGACCCGGCTGCTGCAGGACAACCCCGACCTGCAGGCGCGCTTCTCGCTCACCGACCGCGTGGTGCGGATGGTCGACGAGGGCATCGACGTCGCAGTGCGGATCGCCGAGCTGT
This sequence comes from uncultured Alphaproteobacteria bacterium, assembly GCA_963819305.1. Classification (GTDB taxonomy): domain Bacteria; phylum Pseudomonadota; class Alphaproteobacteria; order Acetobacterales; family Acetobacteraceae; genus CAVTKE01. The sequence continues at coordinate 87,871 of CAWFVP010000006.1, read as the reverse complement.
CCGACAGCACGCTGCATGCGGTCCGCGTCGGCACGGTGCGGTGGGTGCTGGCGGCGAGCCCCAACTATCTCGCGGAACGAAGCGCGCCGGAGCGCCTGGCCGATCTGCACCGGCATGCGCTCATCGCCTTCGACAGCTTCACGCCGAACGGCGAATGGCGCTTCGCCGGCGCCGGCCGAACCGGGATCCGCTTCGAACCGCGCCTGCTGACCAACAGCGTCGATGCCGCGATCGACGCCGCGGTCGACGGCCTGGGCATCGTGCGGGCACTCAGCTACCAGGTCGTCGGGCACGTCGCGGCCGGCCGGCTGGTGCTGCTGCTGGAAGAGTTCGCACCCGCGCCGGTGCCGGTGAACCTGGTCTTCATGGCCAATCGGCAACATTCTCCGAACGTCCGCAGTTTCCTGGATGCCGCCCGCGAATATTTCCGCGCGCCCGCGCTGGCGCTAGGCTAGCTCGCGCCCGACAGGAAGGAGGCACCGATGCCGGATGACGAACGCTGGCCCGCCCTCGATTATCCCGGATGGCGCGACACCCTGGCAACGCTATGGCTATGGACGCAGATCGTCGGCAAGGTTCGACTCGCCCTGACGCCCTGGCTCAACCATAGCTGGCAGGTGCCGCTCTACGTCACCGCGCGCGGCCTCGGGACCTCGCCGATCACCTTCGATGGCGAGTTGCTCGAGATCGAATTCGACTTCATCGAACACCGGCTGGACTGCCGCACCAGCCGCGGCATGACGCGCTCGCTGCCGCTGGAGCCGCAATCCGTGGCGGCGTTCTATCGCCGGCTGCTGCCCCTGCTCGACGAACTCGGTGTTCGCGTGACGATCAACCCCATGCCGAACGAAATCCCGAACGCGCCGGCGTTTCCGGCCGACGAAGTCCACGCCAGCTACGACCCCGCCGCGGCGCATAGGTTCTGGCGGGCGCTGATCCAGGTGGACCGCGTGTTCAAGCAGTTCCGCTCCGGCTTCATCGGCAAGGCCAGTCCCGTGCATTTTTTCTGGGGCAGCTTCGACCTCGCGGTGACCCGATTCTCCGGCCGCGCCGCCCCGCCGCATCCCGGCGGCGTTCCCGGACTGCCCGACGCCGTCACCCGCGAGGCCTATTCGCACGAGGTGAGCAGCGCCGGCTTCTGGCCGGGAAGCGACGCCATGCCCGAGGCTGCGTTCTATTCCTATGCCTACCCCGAGCCGCCGGGCTTCCGTGACCGGCCTATGCCGGATGGGGCGCGCTTCGAGCCCGCACTCGGCGAATTCCTGCTTCCGTACGAGCGCGTGCGCGCGGCCGCCGACCCAGACGCGCTGCTGCTCGACTTCCTGTCCCGCAGCTACGCCGCCGCCGCCGATGCCGCCCGCTGGGACCGTGCCGCGCTGGAATGTCCGCAGGGGCAACCCGGCCGTCCCCGGCCGCTTGCCGCGGTCAAGCGCTGAGCCGCTCGATCAGCGCCATGGCGGCACGCGGATTATGTTGCTTGTGGCCGGAAATGACATACAGGAACACATCCCGGTCGGCCGGCTTCGGTGCGGATTTCGACACCGGCTTCAGCCCCGCCGGCGGCTTGCCTCCCGCCCAGGCACGCGCGCGGCGCGCCCAGTCGTCCAAAGCCTTCTTCGGATAGCCGTTCGGTTCGCTTTCCACCGTGCCCATGATGCGGGCATAGACGAACGGCGCGGTGACATCGGCGATCAACGGAAACGCCGCGTCGCCGGCCACCACGACGGCCACGCCGTGGCTGCGCGCCAGCGCCACGAATTCCTCGGTTGCGAAGCTGTCATGCCGAACCTCGACCGCGTGACGAATATCCTGGCCTGCGATCCGCTTCGGCAGCAGCTTCAGGAAATTCTCGAAATCCAACGGATCGAACTTCTTGGTCGCCATGAATTGCCAGTTGATCGGCCCGAGCTTCGATTTCAGCTCCAGCACGCCGCTGTTGAAGAACCGCTCGATCGATTGGCCGGCCTCGGCCAGCACCCGGCGATTGGTCGCGAAGCGCGGGCCCTTCAAGGAGAAGATGAAATCGTCGGGCGTCTCGTCATGCCACTTGGCGAAGCTCTCCGGCTTCTGCGAGCCGTAATAGGTGCCGTTGACCTCGATCGAGGTCAGCTTCCGGCTGGCGAATTCCAGCTCGCGTTTCTGCGCCAGACCTTCGGGATAGAACGCGCCACCGCGCCACGGCTCGAAGGTCCAGCCCCCCACGCCGATCCGGATGCAGGTTGCGCCGGCATGCGCAGGTTTTGGCTTGGCACCCATACGATCACCGATCGTCCATGAAGTTTTCAACTTCGGCAAGCACGGCAGGCTTCACGTTCTGTCAACCCGCGGCCCGGTGGACGCGACGCCGCCCACTACCCGGCATATCCCAGCAGTCGCGGCAATGTCAGCGCGATCGACGGCAGCAACGTTACCGCAAGCAGCACCGCGATCATGGTGGCGATGAACACCGGCACCTCGCGGAAGATCGCGCCGATCGACGTGCCGGTCAGTCCGCCGATGATGAACAGCAACAGCCCATGCGGCGGCAACACCAGGCCGACCATCATGTTCAGCATGATCACCACGCCGAAATGCACCAGGTCGATGCCCAGGCCGGACGCGACCGGCACCAGCAACGGCACGATCACCAGCAGGATGGTGATCTCGTCGATGGCGATCGCCAGCAGCAGCAGCAGCACGTTCACCGACAGCAGGAAAGCCGTCGGGGCCAGGTGCCACGCGGTCAGGGCGTCGCGGATCATCGCCGGGACTCCCTCGTTGGCAACGGCGAAGTTGAACACGAAGGCGCCGGACATGATCAGCCCGATCGCCGCGGTCTGGCGCACCGTCTCGGCGATCACCCGCCACAACGCGGCAAGGCTCAGCGTCCGGTACACCACCAGCGCCAGCACCAGCGCATAGCTGGCGGCGATCGCCGCCGCCTCGGTGGGCGAGGCGATGCCCGAATAGATGATCCCCAGCAGGATGCCCGGCAGCGCCAGCGGCGGCAGCGCGGCAAGCAGGATCGGCCCGAGCGCGCGCCACCCCACCGGCGCCTCGGCCGGAAAATTCCGCCGCCGGGCGATCACCGCGATCGTCGCCATCAGCGCGCCGGTGGTGCCGAGCGCCGGCACCACGCCGGCGAGAAACAGCGCGCCGACCGAGGTGTTGGCGATCAGCGCGTAGAAGATCATCGGGATCGACGGCGGCACCAGCGGCCCGAGCGTGGCCGCGACAGCCGAGGTGGCGGCGGCGAAACCCGCGGGGTAGCGCGTGTCGCGCATCATCATCCGCGCCACGATCAGCCCGGGCCCGGCGGCATCGGCCACGGCACTGCCGCTCATGCCCGAGAACACCAGGTTGGTAACGACATTCACATGCGCCAGCCCGCCGCGGAACCGCCCGACCGCGGCCTGCGCGAAGGCCAGCAGCCGCTCCAGCACGCCGGATGCGTTCATGACGTTGGCGACGAAGATGAACAGCGGCACGGCCAGCAGCAGATAGTTGTTGTACAGCCCGTTCATCGTCTGGTCGACGACCAGCCCGAGATCCTGCCCGGTCGCCATCAGGTACGCGAAGCCGCCGGCGAGCATGGCCAGGCCCATCGGCACCCCGATCGCGGCGCCGGCGACGAATACCAGGCCGAGCACCAGCAGGCCGCTCACAGCGCCTCCCGCCAGTTCGGGCCGAGCAGGCGCACCAGGCGCGCCGCGCAGCGCACCAGCACCCCGACCATGAACAGCCCGAAGCACGCATACACGAGGTCGAGGCGCCACAGCAGCACCGGCGTGCGCTCGCGCCACAGGAAGGCGATGTAGTCGACCGCACCGGGCAACGCGACCGCGAACAGCCCGCCGACCAGCGCGATCCGCGCCAGCATCAACCCGCGCTGTGCGCCCGGCCCGACATGGCGGTACAGCAGGTCGAAGCTGATCTGCCGCCGGTCCTCGACCACGAAGCCGTTGGCGATGAACACGATCCAGACGAACAGCACCACCGACACCTCGTCGGCCCAGGCGACCGCGCTGCCGGCGAGGTAGCGCATGCTGATCTTCCAGACGAACACCAGGAACACCCCGGCGAAGGCCGCGACGCAGAACGCCTCCGCGACGCGCTCGACCGCCCGGGCGATGCGTCGAATCACGCCGACCTACGTCGTCGCGGCGACCCGCTTCGCCATCGCCGCATCCCAGACCTTCGCAGTCTCCGCCTCGGCGTACACCTTGTCGGCGAGCGCCCGGAACGGCGCCAGGTCGGGGCTGTCGACGGCGAGGCCCCTGGTCTTCAACGTGTCGACGATGCTGCGCTCATCGGCCAGCCTGCCATCGTCGTTCGACTTGGCGGCGGCGACGCTGGCGGTGGAAACGGCCTTCTGCTGGGCCGGCGAAAGCTTGTCCCAGTATGGCTTGGCCACCGAGAAGAACACCGGCTGCAGCATATGCGCGGTCAGCACCACCTGCTCGCTGACTTCATAGAGCTTGGCTGCGGAAAACACCGACAGCGGATTCTCCTGCCCGTCGATGCTGCCGGTCTTCAGCGCCAGGTAAACCTCCGGCATGCCCATCGGAACCGGATCGACGCCGATGGTGCGGCCGAGCAGCAACCAGTCGGGCCCGGCCGGCATGCGCATCTTCACGCCCGCCAGGTCCTGCGGGCCGGCCACCTTGCGTTTTGCGCGAAGTGCCACCTGGCGGGTGCCGAGATAGGCGGTGGCGAGAATCTGGATGCCCATCTTCGCAGCCACGGCCTTGACGTATTCCGCACCGATCGGCCCGTCGAAGACATGGCGCATATGGTCGTAGCCGGTGAACAGATAGGCGCGGTTCAGGAACCCGAACTCCGGCATCTGCTGGGCCACCTCGAAGGTGGTCATGGTGCTCATCTCCAGCGTGCCGCGCTGCAGCGCTGGAACCTCGGTGCCCTGCTTGAACAGGCTGGAGGCGGGATGCACGCTGGCGCCGATGCCCACGGCCGCGCGGTCGAGATCGGCCTTCAGCTGTTCGCAGGCCTTGGCCAGGAAGTCCGACGGCGGCGCCGCGGTGGAAATGCGCAGCGGGATCGGCGTTTGCGCCAGGGCCGGCACCGCGAACGGCAGCAGCGATGCGCCCAGCAGCGTCGAACGTCGCGTCAACATGGCGGTGTTCCTCATGGTTGTGGATCAGGCCGACGGCTGGATGACGACCGACAGGCGCCCGATGCCCTCGATCTCGGCATCGACCTTGTCGCCGACCGCGAGAAAGGTCTGTTTCGGCACGCCTACGCCGGCCGGCGTCCCGGTGAGCAGCAGATCGCCCGGATCGAGCGTCATGATTCGCGAGGCGATCGAGATCTGCTCGGCCACCGAGAAGATCATGTCCGTGGATCGCCCATCCTGCTTCAGCGCGCCGTTCACCCAAAGCTTCAGCCCGATGTCCTGCGGGTCGCCGATCGCCTCGGCCGGCACCAGCACGGGGCCCATCGGACAGCAGGTGTCGTTCGCCTTCCCGGCCACCCAGTCCAATTTGTAGAACGTCTCGGGCGCGCGGTTGTGGTCGCGGGCGGAGAAATCGATCGTTACGGTGTAGCAGGCGACATGCTCCAGCGCGGTCTCCACCGGCACGTTGCGGGCGGTCTTGCCGATCACCGCGGCGAGTTCGATTTCCCAGTCGAACGCCTTGGTGCCCAGCGGCATGCGCACCGTCGGGCCTTCGCCGACCACGGCGTTGCGCGGCGGCTTCATGAAGAAGAACAGCCGCTGGTCCGCCTTCTTCGCGCCCGGCATCCCCATCTCGGCCAGGTGGTCGAAGTAATTGGCGCCGGCGCACAGGATCTTGCCCGGATACAGCAGCGGCGCACGATGCGACCCGGTCACCCGGTCGGCCTCCGCCACCCGCGCCACCGCGGCATCGAGCGCCACGCGCGAGCGCGTCCAATCGGGAAACAGCCCCGCGACACTGTCCATCCCCGGCAGCCCGACCCGCGCCAAGGAAGGCGCCAGCCGATACAGCGCGCCACCAACCCCCAGACAGGCGATGTCGCCGCCTTCGCCCGCCAACGTTGCCAGCGTCCACGCCGCAATCCGCTCGTTCATGTGACCCTCAAGCGCTTGTTATGGGATATCAAATATCTTATAAAATATTGCTGTCAACATAATCTGGTCGCCCGATGGACTCGCCGGATACCCTCTCGCAGACCGAACGCGCCTACCGAACGCTGCGCGGGGAGATCCTGCACGGCGACTTGATGCCGGGCGAACGGCTGCGCGCGGCCGACCTGCACGACCGCTTCCAACTCGGGCTCACCCCGATCCGCGAGGCGCTGGCCCGGCTGTCCTCGGAAAACCTGGTGGAGATCGAAGCCAATCGCGGCTCGCGCGTCTCCGCCGCCTCGCTCGCCGAACTCACCGACCTGATGGCGGCCCGCCGCGCGATCGAACGTCTTTGCCTCACGGCCGCAATCGCGCATGGCGACGCGGCGTGGGAGGCGGAAATCGTTGCAGCCATGCACCTGCTGTCGCGCACGCCCCTGCCAAGCTCGACCGCTGACCGCGTCGGCGCCGCGCGGTGGGAGGCGCAACATCGGCGGTTCCACCTGGCGCTGGTCGCCGCCTGCGGATCGGAATGGCTGTTGCGCTTCTGGAATGTGCTGGCCGATCATTCCGAGCGGTATCGGAAATTCCGCGCCCTGCATCATCGCGACGCCCAGGCCGAAGTGCGCGACGTGAACGCCGAACACACGGCGCTGATGGCGGCGATGCTCGACCGTGACGCGGCCCGCGCGACCGCGCTGATGGACGCGCATATCACCGCCACCGAGTCATCCGTCGCCCGCCTGCTGGCGGCCTATACGCTGCCCAACGAGGAGAAAGCCCCGTGATCACCCGTTCCGCCGTGCTCGAAGGCAGCGTGCCCGAGGCCGACCGCGCCGCATTCGACCAGCGCATGCGCGGCACCGTCCTGCCGGCGATCGCGCGCTATCCGGGGCTGCGGCGGGTGCGCTTGCGCCGCCCCGCCGAGGCCGAACCCGGCGCGCCGCAGATCTACATGGTGTTCGACCTGGAATTCGACACCCTGGCCGCCATGCACGCGGCCCTCGCCAGTCCGGTCCGCCAGGAGGTGCGCGGCGCGCTGGCGCAGGCGATGGCGGGCTTCGAAGGGCGCGTCTACCACCTGATCCTGGAAGATGCCGCGACGCTGCAGAACTGATCCCGGTCAGGCGGCGAGGCTGGTGGCGCGTCGCAGTGCCGGTAGCATGTCGTCCGGCTCCGGACGGCGGGTGTAGTCCGGGTTCACCTCGGCGTAGAGGATGCTGCCGTCCTGGCCGACAACGAAGCGGGCCGGCATCGGCAGGGTCCAGCTCGGGTCGCCATTGAAGGCCGGCAGATCGTTCTTCAGCGACTTGTAGAGATCGACGAGATAGTCCGGCATCTCAAATCGCAGCCCGAAGGCAGCGGCGACATCGTTGTGCGCGTCCGACAAGATCGGGAAGGACAGGTGGTTCTGCCGCACCGACTTGCGGCTGTTGACCGAATTCTGCGGCGAGATCGCCACCAGCTTCGCGCCAAGTTCCTCGAACCGCGGCAGAGCTTCCTGGAGCGCCTGAAGCTCCATGTTGCAGTAGGGGCACCAGGCTCCGCGATAGAAGCTGATGACCAGCGGGCCATGCGCGAGAAGGTCGGCGGACGAAACCATGTTGCCGTCCGGATCGGGGAGCGCGAACACCGGCAGGCGGTCGCCCGCCCTGAGCGCCTTTTGCGCGGCACCGGAAGCAATCAGTTCGGCCGTGGCACGGTGCATCGTCTCGATCACCGGATAGGGAACGTTATAGGGCGGCTTGCCCGCTTCGAAATCGGCTTTGAACGCGTCGAGCTTCGACTGCAGGGTCATGATGGTTCTCCAAAGGATGTGGGTCAGCTGCAAGGTGGAGAAAGCTATGACTATTCCCATGGCATTGCGGCAGGCGCTCTGAGGGCATATCGCTTATTCCCAGGGAGAATAAGCGATATGGACCGATTTCAGGCGATGGCCGCCTTCGTGCGTGTGGTCGAGACGGGCTCGTTTTCAGGGGCGGCGCGGCAAATCGGCGTCGGCCAGCCGGCGATCTCGAAGTCGATCGCCCAGTTGGAAGATCGCCTGCAGGTGCGGCTACTGGTTCGCTCGACCCACGGCCTGACGCCGACCGATGCCGGGATTCGCTTCTACGAGCGCGCCAAGACGGCGATCCAGGAAGCCGACGAGGCGGAACTGCAAGCGCGCGGCGCTGGGGCCGGATTGAACGGCCGGCTGCGAATATCGGCGGCGACCACCTTCGCCAGGCTGCTGGTCGTCCCGCGGTTACCGAACTTCCTGGCCCAGCATCCTGAACTCGAAATCGACATCGTCCTCGACGACCGTGTCATCGATCTCGTTTCGGAAGGCATAGATGTCGCCCTGCGGATGGGCCAGCTTTCGGATTCTTCGGCGGTGGCGAGACGGCTGGCGCGCGGGCGGCGGTCCGTCCTGGCGACTCCCGCCTATCTCGATCGGGCCGGAACGCCATCGGTGCCGGCCGAGCTCGTGACGCATGAAGCGGTTGTCTACAGCCAGCTCGAAAACAGCTGGATGTTCCGAAGGGACGGCACCGAGGCGTCGGTTGTGATACGCGGCCGCGTCCGGGTCAGCGCGGCGGAAGGCATCCGTGCTGCGGTGCTCGCCGACATGGGGCTGACGGTGAATTCCGACTGGATGTTTGCGCCAGAATTGGAGAGCGGCGCCGTCGTTCGCGTGCTGAAGGACTGGGAGCTTCCCCCCGTCGATCTATGGGCGGTATTTCCGACGGGGCGGTTGGCAAGTGCCAAGGCGCGCGCATTCGCTGATTTCGTAGAGGATGTCATAAGGCAAGCAGACGTACCCAGCGCCACGTCAATCGGCGGCTACTGACTCCTGATTTTCCGCGTGCCTTTGGCCGCCTTCAGAGCGGCGAACTGCTCGGTAACGGCCAGGCGAAAGTCCAAGGTGTCGAAGGAACACCTTCGAGAATGCGGACACGGTCTCGTAGCCCACCCGGGTCGCAATCCGCGCGATCCCATCGTCGCTCGATTCGAGTAGAAATGCAGCCTGCTCCATTCGGCGGGCGATCAGATAGCGGTACATCGGCTGGCCGACGAGTTTGGTGAAGCGGGCCGAAAACGCCGAGCGTCCCAGCCCCACGCGCTGCCCGAGCTCGTCAAGGGTCCAGGGCCGATCAGGTTGTTCGTGAATCAACTGAAGCGCCGGTCCGATATGCGGGTCCGCCATCGCCCCAAGCCACCCGCCTTCTCCCGGGCCGAGCGAATTGACCCAGCTTCGCAACACCTCGACGAAGAGCACTTCTGTCAATCGTGATAGCGCGACGCCCTGGCCAGGACGCTCACGCGCCGACTCGCTCACCATGCGCCGCAGAATTGCCTCGAGCCACTCACCATCCTCCGTCGGCTTCAGCAGAAGCACCGGCGGAAGCAATTCCAGCACGCTGCCGCGCGAGGGCCGCGCCACAGTGAAATTGCCGCAGATCATGGTCGAGAACGGCTGCGCGCTTCCGCCGTGGCGGACGACGCCAAGATGCGCTGACGATCGATCGAGGTCGATGACCGAAAATGGTTTCGTCCTGCGATCCAAATAGATCTCATGCGGCTCGCCACGTGAGATGACAACAAGGTCGCCCGCAGTCATGCGGAGTTCTCGTCCCTGTCCGAGTGCCAGGGTCGCGGAGCCACAACTGAGATAGTGGAACAGGGCATAGGGGCGCTGTGGCAGCGCCAGGCTCCAGGGCTGACCAAGCTCAAAGTGGAACAGCAGGGTCCCGCCGAGGCGAACACGGTCGAGTATTTCGGCGAGGATGTCCATAACGACGACGCTAATCCCGCGGACGATCGGACACAATAATCGGATGATCCGGCTCTACCGTCCGACAACTCCCCATACTAGGTCCTGCCGCGGCGCACCGACGCACCGTGCGCTCATCCATTTCGCAAAGCGGTGGATGCAAGAACCGCAGCTTTACTCAAACGCCTGCTCATTCCCCCACCCCGCCTCGTCTGTCTTCTCAACAGGAGCCCAATCAATGCGAAATCTTCTGCTCTCGACCGCCGCCGTCCTCCTGGCCGGAGCGGCATTTGCCGCGCCCGCCCAGTCGGCCGCGCTGCCCAAGGGGGCGGCCCATAATATCGTGCTCGTCCACGGCGCCTTCGTCGACCAGACCAGTTGGAAGCCTGTCGCCGACATCCTTACGAAGAACGGCTACAACGTCACGCTTGTTGAAAACCCGCTGACCTCGCTTGCCGCGGACGTCGATGCCACCAAGCAAGCCTTGGCGAAGCAGAACGGCAAGACCGTTCTTGTTGGCCACTCCTGGGGCGGCGTTGTCATAACGGAAGCTGGCAACGATCCCAAGATATCGGCGCTGGTTTACGTCTCCGCATTCGCGCCCGACGTGGGACAATCCCTGGCGACCCTGGCTAACAGCGGTCCGGCAACCGAAGGTTCTGCGGCGATTCACCCTGACGACAAAGGCAACCTCTACATCGATCCCAAGGTGTTTCCATCGGCGGTTGCGGCTGACCTGCCCCCGGCGATCGCCGAGTCCTTGGCGAAGCACCAGCTTCCGTTGAACCACGCGGCGTTTGAGGCGGCAGTCGATACGGCGGCTTGGCGCGACAAGCCGACGTCCTATGTGATCAGCACCAAGGACAAAGTAATCGCACCGCAGGCCCAGACGTTCTTCGCCGCCCGGATGAAGGCCCAGACGACCGAAGTCGCCGGCAGCCATGCTTCGCTCGTCGTTCACGCCAAGGAAGTCGCCGCAGTGGTCGAAAAAGCCGCGTCCGCGAAGTGACGCTCCCGCTCCCGGCGCGAAAGCGCCGGAGCGGGCAGGCTTGCTCGAGCAATTCAGCACATCGGAGGATGACATGGCTGAACCAGGCATCGCGAGACAGGACGCCACCACCTTTGGAATCGCTCCGACGGGGGAGGACAAAATGACGATTGCAAAAGTCGCGGTAGAACGCTTCAGCCTCAAGAGCTCAAAACCATTCGACGCCGTTGTGGCCGCGCTCAAGTCGGCGGTTGGGCAGCCTGATATGGCCGAGTTCTTCACGGCGACCAGGGCTGCAAATTCCTTCGCGGAATTGGAGCGCGTTGTACAACGCGGCCTCGGCCGAACGGGCTTGATGCTCTTCGCGGAATTCGACCTGGGCGCCATTCTGCGCCGCGAAACGGGCTCCACGACGTCCAAGATCACACGGTTCGTGGTGGGTAATCCGCTCATAATGAAAGAAATGGTCAAGCACGTTCCCGATGCTGGATCCTACGCTCCGGTCACTGTCCTAGTTGATGAACGTCCCGACGGTGTCCATCTCTCCTATGACAAAATGGAGAGCTATCTCACGCCCTACGGCAATTCGGACGCACTCGCCGTCGCCCGGACTCTCGATGCGAACATCACGACCTTGCTGCGCGAATGCGCTGGCCAAACGCCCTGATACCGCTTCCGACAGATGGCATTGAGCGTCTCGAAACCGCCATCACGCAAACCGACGAGCGTCATCGCACCGCCAGCCAGACGATTGGTCATTCAATCTGGAAGAGATCCCTGACATGTACAAGACATTTCTTGCCGCCCTCACCGCCGCAGCGCTTTCCGCCGGGGCGGCCGTGGCTGCCCCGGCCGTCAGCGAAGACCCGCTGGATGCCGCCACCATCAGCACAATCCAATCGCAGTTCGGCAGGCTCATGGATCTGGCCAACAAGCACGACTTCAAGGCTCTGCATGAGATGTTCTGGCAATCGCGCTCGACCCTGTTGGTAGCGAAAAGCGCGATCCCGTCCGAGGGGAACTGGGCCGGATTTTGGGGCAACGAGGCAGTTGACCGAAAACTGCGTGACATCGGCAGTTCCGGTCCGATGGTGCTCGAGCCAGATTACTCGAAGCTCAAGGTAGTCGGCCTGACGCCCGACGTCGCGGAGTCCTACGCGCCGATGAACATCACGGTCTCATATGCGGGACAGGATGGAACAGCCAAGCCGTTTTTGATGATTATCAACTGGCTGCGCATCGGCAAGGACTGGAAGGTCGCTTCAGAAATCATTCTGCCGGTGCCGCCGGCGCCTTCCACGAAAAGCTAGGGCAGGAATTTGATCGCTCCGGAAACTCCGTGCTTCAGCCACGATCAGAATCGCTCCCTAGTCCACGAGCACCACCGCACCGCCGACCCGCCGACGCTACCACCAGCAGCGTGAGGGATTGACCGTGATGATGCTTGGAGTGAACGCCGATTGCCTTCTGACCGGATTACCGCCAAGCGCCGCCGCCGGCCTGCCGCATGTCAGTCGCGCGATAAAGACAGCCCCGCGAGCAGCGGAGCGTACGCGGCCAGCCTGCGCGATGCGAACTCGGTGAAGAGCCGCACGCGCTTCGTCTTGCGTGTCTCCCCCTGTGTGAGAAGCCAGACCGTTCCGTACATGTGCAGGTCGGCACCCGGCACCCTCACCAGCTGGGGCTCTGCATCGCCAATGAAGCAAGGCAGGGTCGTGATTCCAATCCCTTGTCGTACAGCAACGAGCTGCGTCTCGGCGCCCGTGGTCCTGAATGGAACCCCTGTCGTGCGAACCTCGCCCTCGCTGGCCCAATCCGGAATCCCATGCATGCTTTCGACAATCCACCGGACCGGATCAGGCGCGCCCGCACGCCACGCAGCCAGTCGATCGCGAGATATGTAGACGCCGCCGAACAGCTCCGGCCCCTTCACCCCGTGAAGGTTGAGCGGCAGGGTCTTGCGGTCGTAGACGACGCGGATCGCGACATCGGCCTCTCGGTTGGTGAGATTTGCCAGCTCGCCGGACGACAGGATTTCCATCTCGATGTCCGGATGCAGGCGCGCGAATTCGGCGAAGTCCGGCATCAGCAGGTGGGTCGCAAGCGGCGGGGTCAGCGTCACTCTCAGGAGTCCGCGCACGCCCTGGTCGCGACCGAACACGCGCGTCTCCAACTGGTGCGACGACACTTCCATCTGCTTCGCGAGCCCAAGGACCTCCTCGCCCGCCTCCGTCAGGCGATAGCCCGAAGGCATCTTTTCGAACATGTGCGCGCCGAGGCGCTCCTCGAGCTGGGCGATGCGTCGGAGCACGGTCGAGTGGTTCACTCCCAGGCGCCCGGCGGCGGCCCGCACCGAGCCTCCACGCGCGACGGCAAGAAAATAGCGAACATCATCCCAGTCGATCATGGTGCAATCCAGCACCGCATGGTGCGCCTTCCATAAGCCTGTCTAACACGTCCAGCAGCAACATGGCAGCCAATAGCGGCTTGTTTCCATGAGCATGGCCTGACGCTCATCGGCGAAAGGCGATCGCCGGGGCTTACACCCGTCCGGCAGCCGGTCGGATTTCGCACCACCGGTGTGCGGGCTTTCGCACTCGGCGCGCGCCTTCTGCCGACCCATTTCCGGTGTCTCGGGGCCTACCCGAACAGACAAATTCAGATCCGGATAGGAGAATCCATGGGAAAGCTTGAGGGTAAGGTAGCCGTCGTCACGGGTGGCGCCAGCGGGATCGGCCTCGCCGCGGCGACGCGCTTCATCGAGGAAGGCGCCTTCGTCTTCATCTTCGGCCGCCGACAGGAAGCGCTGGACGCGGCCGTGGCCAGGCTCGGGCCCAATGCCCGCGCGGTGAAGGGCTCGGTCTCGGACGAGGCCGACCTCGGCCGCCTTTACGCGGCGGTGAAGGCCGAGCGGGGAACGCTCGACATCGTCTTCGCCAATGCCGGGACGGGAAGCCCGCTCAAGCTCGGCGAGATCACCGCCAAGCACATCGACGACACCTTCGACACCAACGTGAAGGGGACGATCCTCACGGTCCAGGCGGCGCTGCCGCTGATGAGCCAGGGCGGTTCGATCATCCTGACCGGATCCAGCGCCGGCACCACCGGCGCCCCGGGGATGAGCGCCTACAGCGCGAGCAAGGCGGCAGTACGCAACCTCGCGCGCACCTGGGCGGAGGACCTGAAGGGCACCGGCATCCGAGTGAACGTGCTGTCGCCTGGGGCGACGGCCACCGAACTCGCGAAGGCAGCGCTCGGTGAGGAGGGCCAGAAAATCTACGCCTCGATGACTCCGCTCCAGCGCATGGCCGACCCGGCCGAGATCGGGGCCGTGGCTGCCTTTCTCGCATCGTCGGACAGCAGCTTCATGACCGCCAGCGAAGTCGCCGTCGACGGTGGCCTGGCGCAACTCTGACCCCCGGCGCGATCCCGCGTCCGGGCAACACGACGAAGGATAGAACATCATGAAAAGGCTTGAAGGCAAGGTCGCAGTCATCACCGGCGGCAGCAGCGGGATCGGGTTGGCCACAGCCAGGCGCTTCCTGGAAGAAGGTGCGCATGTCGTGATCACCGGGCGACGGGAAAAGGAAATGAAGGAGGCCGCAGCCTCCCTCAAGGGAAATGTCACCACCGTCGTGGGCGACGTGTCGCGCCTGGGAGATCTGGACCGGCTCTATTCCGTCGTGAAAGAGCAACATGGCCACATCGACATTCTCTTCGCGAACGCGGGCGCGGGGACAGTCGCACCGCTCGCGGCAGCTACCGAGGCCCATTTCGACCAGACCTTCGATGTCAACGTGAAGGGGTTGTTCTTTACGGTGCAGAAGGCCCTGCCCCTGTTCAAGGACGGTGGTTCGATCATCCTGACCTCTTCGGTCTCGAACGTGTTGGGGCTGCCAGGGTTCAGCGCCTACGCCGCGAGCAAGGCCGCTGTGCGCAGCTTCGCGCGCGCCTGGACACTGGAGCTGAAGGACCGAAAGATCCGCGTGAATGCGATGAGCCCCGGGCCAACCGATACCCCCGCCCTGGAGACGACGACGGGCCTTACCCGTGAACAAGCCGAGCAAGCGGCCGCCCAGTTTGCTTCACAGATCCCGATGGGTCGCAGGGCCAAGGCAGAGGAAATCGCGGCTGCCGTCACGTTCCTCGCCTCCGATGAAAGTTCTTTCATCACCGGCGTGGATCTCGCGGTCGACGGTGGCATGGCGCAGGTCTGACGCCTGCGTCAACACGAGGTCGGACGCAATCCGAACCGAAGACAATGGAGAGTTTCGATGAGCATCGAAGAAAATGTTCGCACCGTGCAGAGCTTTTTCGCGGCGATGGGCAGCTACAAAAGGCAAGACCTGCTGGCGCTGGCTGCTGAAGATATCGAGTGGATCATCCCGGGCAAAGACTGGCCGCTGGCCGGCACGCACCGGGGGCACGCCGAACTGGCGGCTGTGCTCCAGAAGGCGTCCGATGAAATGGAAACGACCTATCCACCGCCCCCCGGAATTCGTGGCGCAGGGCGACCGGGTTCTGGTCATCGGCGTTGCTGCCGGGAAAATCAAAGCCACGAACAAGCCGTTCAAGGACGACTGGGTCTTCGACATCACCGTTCGCGACGGCAAAGTGAAGCGCATCCAGGAATACATCGACACGCAGGCACTGGCGCGGGCCTCGCAGATGAACCCGTCCGGCTTGGCGTAGCGCCGGCCATCGGTTCGGCTCGGGGTGGGCGGTGGACAAGCCGTGGATCGCCCCCTCACGCGACACGCCGCGCGTTCGTCACACGGCTAAAAGCAACGGAGATCCCAATGTACGAGCAACCCAAGCTATCCGAGTTGATCCGGTTCGCACGCGTCGATGCGGGCTCCACCGTCATCGACGTTTATCCAGGCGACGGCGACTGGACCCGTCTCTTCTCCGGCATCGTGGGACCCAAAGGACGGGTCTACAGCTTCGTGCCGGCCGAGGTCGCGCACTTCAAGAACGATCCGGTCGGCCGCATGCAAACCCTTGCGAAGGAGCCGGGCCGAGAGAACATCGAAGTCGTCTCGGCAGACCTCGTGGCGATGCCGGAGGCCACGCAGCCAGCCGATGTCCTGTGGCTGCACCTGTTCTACCACGATCTGCACACCCCGCTGATCCAGGCCAGGGGCGCAACGGCGGCCCACTTCAATCGCGCCGTCTACGAGCGGCTGAAGCCCGGTGGGTCCTACGTCATCATCGACCACGCCGCCGCTGCCGCAACAGGCACGAGCGATGCCCCCTCGCTGCATCGGATCGACCCCGCATCCGTTCGCGAGGAGGTAGAGGCGGCCGGATTCATATTGGACGCAGAAAGCACCATGCTCGCGAACAAAGACGATCCGCACTCGATCAAGGTGTTTGATCCCTCGGTCAAGGGCGAGACCGATCGGTTCGTGTATCGGTTCGTGAAGCCCTGACAATAAGTCATCGGCGCGATGAATGACCGTCTTCCCGTCTCCTGCGACAACGAGCGTGGTTGGCGTGATCGGGCCCAGACCATCGTGCTCAAAGCCCAGCGATCAGTTTCTTGAGCAACGCGTTGAGCCGCTCCTGCTCGGCAGGGGTGAGTGTGGCCAGGATGCGCTGTTCGTTCGCGACATGACGGTCGAGCGTCTCGTCGATCACCTGCTTGCCCGCATCGGTAAGCGCGATCAGCTTACCGCGGCGGTCATTGGGATCAGGGCGACGCTCGATCAGCTTTGCGCGTTCGAGCCGGTCGAGCCGCGCGGTCATTCCGCCCGACGAGATCATCAAGGCTTCGTAGAGCTGGGTTGGGGAGAGCATGTACGGCTTGCCCGAACGCCGAAGGGTCGCGAGCACGTCGAACTCGCCCTGCTGCAGCCCCGCTTCCGCAAACAGCGGGATCATGTGTTCGCGCATCACGCGTTCGGCGGCATCGGACAGGCGCCCGAGCACGGCCATGGGAAGCGAGGGCAGATCCGGGCGCTCACGGGCCCATTGCTCGATTGCGACGTCGGCTCGGTCCATATCAAACTCTCTCGACAAAATGTCTCTTGACATAAAGATACTGTGTGCCTAGTAACATACCGGCGAGACGGTAGCGCAGCTCGCGCCAAGGGAGAAGGAGCAAGAGACATGTCCAAGATGATTTTCGTGAACCTGCCGGTGCGTGATCTGGCCGCTTCGACCAGATTCTACATCGCACTTGGTGGCACGCTGAACCCACGGTTTTCGACCGACCAAGCAAGCTCGATCATGTTTTCGGAAGCGATCGGCGTGATGTTGCTGACGCACGACCACTATCGGCAATTCACCCAGCGGCCGATCGGCGATGCCCGGAGCGAAAGCCAGGCGATGATCGCCTTGACCGCGGAGAGTCGTGACGCAGTCAACGCGACGCTGGAGAAAGCCGTCGCCGCGGGTGGACGCGCTGATCCCAATCCCCCGCAGGACCTCGGCTTCATGTTCAATCGTCACGTCGAGGATCCGGACGGCAACGTTTGGGAACTCATGTGGATGGATCCGAAGGCGATGACGTAGGAACCCAGCGCCCAGCGGCTGGCGAGCGCCCTATCGCCACCATCCCAGGGAGACCTTCATCCCAGGGGGTCCTTCGCCTATCCTGCGCTACGCCCGTCTACTCCCACTCGATGGTCCCCGGCGGCTTGCTGGTGATGTCGTAGGTGACACGGTTGACGCCGCGGACCTCGTTGACGATGCGGTTCGCCACCCGACCGAGGAAGCCCATGTCGAAGGGGTAGAACTCGGCGGTCATGCCGTCGGTGCTGGTGACGGCGCGCAGGGCGCACGCCATGTCGTAGGTGCGGCCGTCACCCATCACGCCGACGGTGCGCACCGGCAACAACACCGCGAAGGCCTGCCAGATCTCGTCGTACAGGCCGGCGCGGCGGATTTCTTCCAGGTAGATCGTGTCGACCCGGCGCAGCAGGTCCAGCTTCTCGCGGGTGATGGCGCCGGGGATGCGGATCGCGAGGCCGGGGCCCGGAAACGGATGGCGGCCGACGATCGATTCCGGGATGTCCAGTTCGCGGCCGAGCTTGCGCACCTCGTCCTTGAACAGCTCGCGCAACGGCTCCACCAGGCGCATGCGCATGCGCTCCGGCAGGCCGCCGACATTGTGGTGCGACTTGATGGTGACGCTCGGGCCGCCGGTGAAGCTCACGCTCTCGATCACGTCCGGATACAGCGTCCCCTGGGCCAGGAAATCGGCGCCGCCGATCTTCGCCGCCTCCTCCTCGAACACCTCGATGAACAGGCGGCCGATGGTCTTGCGCTTCAGTTCCGGATCGGTGACGCCTTCCAGGGCGTCCAGGAACATGTTGGTGGCGTCGCGGTGAACCAGGCGGATGTTGAAGCGGTCGCGGAAGGTGGTCAGCACCTCCTCCACTTCGCCCGCGCGCATCATGCCGTGGTCGACGAAGATGCAGGTCAGCTGGTCGCCGATCGCCTCGTGGATCAGCACCGCCGCGACCGACGAATCGACGCCCCCCGAAAGCCCGCAGATCACCCGGCCGCTGCCGACCTGGGCGCGGATGCGGGCGATTTCCACCTCGCGGAAATTGCCCATGGTCCAGCTGCCGCTGCAGCGGGCGACGTCGTGGGTGAAGTTGCGCAGCAACTGCGCGCCGTGCGGCGTGTGCACCACCTCGGGGTGGAACATCAGGCCGTAGAAGCGGCGGTTGTCGTCGGCGAAGGCGGCGAACGGTGCGCCTTCGCTCACGCCCACGGCGCGGAAGCCGGGCGGCAGGCGGACCACCCGGTCGCCATGGCTCATCCACACCTGTTCGCGGGCGCCAGGACCCCAGACGCCGCGGAACAGGGCGCAGGGCTCCAGCACGTCCACCATGGCGCGGCCGAACTCGCGGTGGTCGGATTGCTCGACGGCGCCGCCAAGCTGCTCGCACATGGTCATCTGGCCGTAGCAGATGCCCAGCACCGGGACGCCGGCGTCGAACACCTCCTGCGGCGCGCGCGGCGAGTCGCCCTCCGGCACGCTGGCGGGGCCGCCGGACAGGATGATGGCGCGCGGGGCGAAGGCGCGGATGCGGCCGGGGTCGACGCTGTACGGCCAGATCTCGCAGTAGACGCCGCTTTCGCGCAGCCGGCGGGCGATCAGCTGGGTGACCTGGCTGCCGAAATCCAGGATCAGCACGCGGTCCGAGGTCACGTCCTCGGACAGCAGGTCGACGGCGGTTTCAGACATGGGGCACCCCTTGCGTCACGGTGCAGGGTCTTGCAGCACGGAGCAGACGGTGCCGCAAGCCTGGAAAACGCACGGCGGAGGTGCGGGTCGGATCAGGGCGCCGATGACGTCGCCTGGGCGAGCTTTTCGATTGGCGACCACACATAGGCGGTTTGCGCGACCGGCTGCCCGCCGACGCGGATGGTGGAATGCGCCGCCGAGCGGCCGCCCAGGCGCTCGTAGAACCAGCGGCTGGGATTGTCGCGCAACACCCACAAAAACGTCGAATTGCAGCCCAGCCCGGCGAGATGCGCCGCCGCGGCGCGCATCAGTCGGCGGCCGAGGCCGCGCTCGCGCCAGTCGTCCAGCACATACAACGTCTCGATCTCGCTCTCGGCGAGATGGCCGGGGCCGCGGGTGGGGGCGCTGGTGGCGAAGCCGACGATGCGGGCGGAACCGCCCTCGGCCCCAAGGTCCAGCCCCGAGGCGGTTGCAACGTGAACGCCCACATCGGCCCGGATCGCCGCGTCGTAATGCGCCGCCTGCCGGGGCACCGACAGGCGGGCGAGAAATTCCTGCGGCAGGATCCCAGGATAGGCGCTGCGCCAGGCCGCGACATGCACCGCCGCGATGGCCACCGCGTCGGCCGGCCGGGCGCGGCGGATGGCGATCACGCCACCCGCTCCAGCACCGCCGCGAAAAAGCCGTCCGTGCCATGGCGGAGCGGGGTCAGGGACAGGAATGGCCCGGGTCCCGGCGGCGGGCCCGGCAGGTGCCAGGCCTCGGCCAGCGGGATCACGGCGAACGCGGGATGGGCGTCGAGAAAAGCCTGCACCTGGGCCTCGTTCTCATCGGGCAGCATCGAGCAGGTAGCGTAGACGAGACGGCCGCCTTTGCGCACGAGTTTCGATGCCGCGTCCAGAATCCCCGCCTGCTTGACCACCAACTCGGCAAGATCCCGCTCGGTAAGTCGCTGCCTGGCATCCGGGTTGCGTCGCCACGTTCCGGTGCCGGTGCAGGGGGCATCGACCAGCACCCGGTCGAAGCCACCGGCGCGGCGCTTGGCCCATTTGTCCCCGGGCTCCACCAGATGCCGCTCGACATTGTGCACCCCGGCGCGGCGCAGCCGGCGCACCGCCCCGTCCAGCCTCGGCGCGGACACGTCGCAGGCGACGATGTGGCCGCGATTGGCCATGGTCATGGCCAGCGCCAGGGTCTTGCCGCCGGCGCCCGCGCACCAGTCGACCACGCGCATTTCCGGGAGGGCGCCGACCATGGCCGCCACCAACTGGCTGCCCTCGTCCTGGATTTCGAGCATGCCGGACTGGAACGCCTTGCCGGTGGAGACCAGCCGCCGCCCCTCGACCCGCAAGCCCCAGGGGGACAGCGCGGTGGGAGCGGCCTCGATGCCTTCCGCCGCCAGCGCCGCCTGCGCCTCCTGCAGGGTGGATTTCAGCAAGTTCACCCGCATGTCGAGCGGCGCCGGCAGGTCCATCGCCGCCATCTCAGCATCCAGCGAGTCGCCGAACCGCTGCCGCAGCAGCGGGAACACCCAGTCCGGAACCTCGATGCGAACCGCGGGCGGCATGTCCGGATGCGCCAGCCCCTGCCCTTCCAGCGCGGCCAGCGCCGCGGTCTCGCCGGCGTGCAGCGGGGTTGCGCCATAGCGGCCGCCGGAGAAGCCCTGGGCCACGCCGGACAGCGCCCAGCCATCCAGCAGCAGCGAGGCGGCCACCAGCAGCCGAGGATTGACCGGCAGGCCCGCACGCTCCAGCCACCAGGCCAGGCGCCGGCGCCCGCGGATGACCGCCCAGGCGCGCTCGGACACGGCGCGGCGGTCGCCCGAGCCGATGAAGCGGCGCTCGCGGAAGAAGGCGTTGGCGACTGCGTCGGCGGGCTTGCGGGTGGCGGCTTCGACGGCGGCCACCAATTCGATGGCCGCCGAAATCCGGGCGGATGGGGTCAACGGCGGTTTCCTGCCGCGAGCCTACCCGTCCTGGCGATAATTCGGCGCCTCGCGGGTGATCGCCACGTCATGCACGTGGCTTTCGCGCAGACCGGCGCCGGTGATGCGGCGGAACCGGGCGCTGGCCTGCAGGTCCTCGACCGTGGCGGCCCCGGTATAGCCCATCCCGGCGCGCAGCCCGCCGACCAACTGGTGCAATACCGCCGAGACCGGCCCCTTGTAGCCGACCCGGCCCTCGATGCCTTCCGGCACCAGTTTCAGTTCGTCCTTGATGTCCTGCTGGAAGTAGCGATCGGCCGAGCCCCGCGCCATGGCGCCGATGCTGCCCATGCCGCGGTAGGATTTGTAGGACCGCCCCTGATACAGGAACACCTCGCCGGGCGCTTCGTCGGTGCCGGCCAGCAGGCTGCCGATCATCACGCAATCCGCCCCGGCGCCGATCGCCTTCACGATGTCGCCGGAGGTGCGCACGCCGCCATCGGCGATCGACGGCACGCCGTGCTCGCGGCACAGCGCGGCGGTCTCCAGCACGGCGGAGAACTGCGGCACGCCGACACCGGCGACCACGCGGGTCGTGCAGATGCTGCCCGGGCCGATGCCGATCTTCACCGCATCCGCGCCGGCGGCGATCAACGCCGCGGCACCCTCGGGGGTGGCGACGTTGCCGGCGATGACTTGCACCGCGTTGGATATCTTCTTGATCCGCTCGACCGCCAGCAACACCCCGGCGGAATGGCCGTGGGCGGTATCGACCACCACCACGTCCACCCCGGCCCCGATCAGCGCCGCGGCACGGGCATGGCCGTCGTCGCCCACCCCGGTGGCGGCGGCCACGCGCAGGCGGCCGAGTTCGTCCTTGTTGGCAAGCGGATGCGCCTGGGCCTTGTCCATGTCCTTCACGGTGATCAGCCCGACGCAGCGATAGGCGTCATCCACCACCAGCAGCTTCTCGATCCGGTGGCGATGCAGCAGCCGGCGCGCTTCCTCGGGCTTCACGCCGGAGGTCACGGTGATGAGGTTCTCCCGCGTCATCAACTCGTAGACCTTGAGCGACGGGTCGGTGGCGAAACGCACGTCGCGATTGGTGAGGATGCCCACGAGACGGCCGGTCTCGCGTTCCACCACCGGAATGCCGCTGATGTGGTGGGTGGACATCAGCGCGTGGGCGTCGGCCAGGGTCTGGTCGGGGTGGATGGTCAGCGGGTTCACCACCATCCCGGACTCGAACTTCTTCACCCGGCGCACTTCGGCAGCCTGGCGCTCGATATCGAGGTTCTTGTGGATCACCCCCATGCCGCCGTGCTGGGCGAGCGCGATCGCCATCGGCGCCTCGGTCACGGTGTCCATCGCCGAGGATATCAGCGGGATGTTGAGCGAGATGGTTCGCGTCAGGCGGGTGCGGGTGTCGGTGGTGTTGGGCAGCACCTGCGAATAGGCCGGCACCAGCAGCACGTCGTCGAATGCCAGCGCCTCGATCACCCGGCCTTCGATCGGCCGTGGCCGCGGCGAATGCTGCTGCAGCGGGGCCGCCGGAGTCGATGCGTCGGGGGGTGCCATGGCCGGACCTCTTTCGAAACGGCGACCGGCGCGGGAGGGCGACGGGAACCTGACCTTGGCGGCTCCACATAGTCCGCTCGGCATTTACACGCAAGCACGCAGTCGCGACGTTTGGGCAGGGCAGCCGCGCCGGGGCTCAGGCGGGCTCGCCGCGAAACCCCGTGGCGACGACGTAGAGTTCGCTGCTTTCCTTGCGGCTGGCGGGCGGCTTGGCGTGCCGGACCGTGGTGAACAGGCGCTTCATCGGCGCCAGCATGCGGCCCTCGGTGCCGCCCTGGAACACCTTTGCAACGAAGGCGCCGCCCGGCGCCAGGGTGCGTTCGGCAAAGTCCAGCGCCAGTTCGGCCAGTGCGATGATGCGCAGATGGTCGGTGGCGGCGTGGCCGGTGGTGTTGGGCGCCATGTCGGACAGCACGACATCGGGCGGGCCGCCGAGCAGCGCCATCAGCCGGTCGGGCATGTCGGGGTCGTTGAAGTCGCCCTGAATGAACTGCGCCCCGGGCACCGGGTCCATCGGCAACAGGTCCAGCCCGACCACGCGGGCCACTTCGCGGCGAACCGCAACCTGGGTCCAGCCGCCCGGTGCCGCGCCAAGGTCCACCACGCGCAGGCCCGGCCGCAGGATGGCGAATTTCTCATCCAGTTCGATCAGCTTGAAGGCGGCGCGGGACCGCCAGCCCTGGGCCTTTGCCGCGGCGACGTAGGGGTCGTTCAACTGCCGGGTCAGCCAGAGCTGGGAGGCGGTGGTGCGCTTGCGGGCGGTCTTCAGCTTCACCGCAAGGCCGCGCGTGCTGCCGGCGCCCTTGCCGGGTTTGCCCTTGCCGGCCGAACCTTTGCCCACTGCTTTCGCCATCGCCGGTTCCTACGCCGGCCCGGACCTCTCCGCCAGGGGTGGTTCGTCGGAACGCCGGCCGCGCGCCCGCTGCGTGCGGGCACGACCGCTCCCCGCCGACGCGGCATGGCCATTGCCCGAGCGATCGGCGCGGATCATCCGCAGCAGCATGCCCTCGCGCAGGCCGCGATCGGCGACGACGATCTGCGCGGCCGGCCATACTGCGTGGATGGCGGCGAAGATGGCGCAGCCCGGGAGCACGAACTCCGCCCGCTCAGGGCCGATGCACGGGTGCCGGCCGAGCCCCTCGGGACCCAGCGCCCGGAGCTGCCGGAGGGCGCCATGCGCCTGCCCCGCCTCCATCACCACGCCGTCGACCGCGTTGCGGGTGTAGCGGGGCAGCTGCAGGACCTGGCTGGCCAGGGTGGTCACGGTGCCGGAGGTTCCCAGCAGCCGCACCCCGCCCTGGCGGATCTCCTGGCCGATGCGGTGCACCGATTCGAAGCCGTGCAGGCGCGACGTGACCTCCGCCACCATGGCTTCGAAGCGGTCCGGAGCCTCGGAGCGGTCCCGCGCCCTGTTGCCATCAGGGCCGCCGAAACGTTCGGCGAGAGTGACCACGCCGACCGGCAGCGACAGGAAGCCAATCATCTGCGGCACCCCGCCGGGATCGGGCAGCCGCACCCAGGCAAGCTCGGTGGAGCCGCCGCCGATATCGAACAGCAGCGCCCGCCGGCCGCCGCCCGACAGCAGCGGCGCACAGCTTTCCAGCGCCAATTCGGCTTCCTCGCGGGCCGAGATGACCCCGATCGGCAGCCCGGTCTCGGCCCTCACCCGCACCAGGAAGGCATCTCCGTTGACCGCGCGGCGGCAGGCCTCGGTGGCGATCGCCCGCAGGCTGCGGACTGGCCGCCGCCCCAGCCGTGCCGCGCAACCCTGCAAAGCGGCGATCGCCCGGTCCATCGCCGCCGCCCCGAGTCGCCCGGAATGGTGCAGCCCCTCGCCCAGCCGGACGATCCGGCTGAAGCTGTCCACCACCCGGAAGCCGTCGCCGTCGGGCGTGCCGATCAGCAGGCGGCAGTTGTTGGTGCCGAGGTCGATGGCGGCGAAGGCCGGCGGCGACGATCTGGTCCGACGGGCAGGGGCGCCGTTTGCGCCAGCTTCGGCATGGCGCGCGCGCACCGCCGGCATTTCGGCATCGCGGACCCGGAGCGGCTCGGGACGCAGGCCAAACGCGGGCGTCGCCGCGCCCGCCGGCATCTCGGGGGGACCCGGCAGCTCCGTATCCTGTTTGGCGATGAAGTCACCCATGGACTAAGCCTACCAGCACCTTGCCCGATACGATTGCCTGATTTGGGTCCGATCAGCTTGTATTCCAACATCACGGGCCGCCGGCGGTCCATGATGCGGGAACGCCGCCAGGAGATTCGATGCTCGCCAACAAGAAGATCGCCATCGTGCTGCCGGCCTACAACGCCGCCCGGACGCTGAAGCAGACCTTCGACGAGATCCCGCACGATATCGTCGACGACATCATCCTGACCGACGACGCCAGCAAGGACGAAACCGTCGCGGTGGCCCGCAGCCTCGGCATCACCACGCTGCGCCACGACCGCAACCGCGGCTACGGCGGCAACCAGAAGACCTGCTATGCCGCGGCCCTCGCCCGCGGCGCCGACATCGTGGTAATGCTGCACCCGGACTACCAGTACACCCCGAAGCTGGTGACGGCGATGGCCTCGATGATCGCCTCCGAGCAGTTCGACGCGGTGCTGGCCTCCCGCATCCTCGGCACCGGCGCGCTGGCGGGCGGGATGCCGGTCTACAAATACGTCGCCAACCGGTTCCTCACCTTGGCGCAGAACCTGCTGCTCGGCCAGAAGCTGTCCGAATACCATACCGGCTACCGCGCCTGGAGCCGCGAGGTCCTGGAGCGGCTGCCGCTGGAGCATTGCTCGGAAGACTTCGTGTTCGACAACCAGATGCTGACCCAAGCGGCCTATTTCGGCTTCCGGATCGGCGAAATCAGCTGTCCGACCAAGTATTTCGCCGAGGCCTCCTCCATCAACTTCCACCGCAGCGTGGTCTACGGGATGGGCGTGCTGCAGACCTCGGTACAGTTTCGCGCGCAGAAATGGGGCCTGCACCACTCGCCGCTGTTCGACCGTTCCGGCGCCGGCCGCCTGCAACCGCTGCGGCAGCCCCTGGCAGGCGACGCCGAGGCGGCCGGCAAGATGGATGTCGGCAAAATGAACGCCGGCACGGTGGACGCGGGCGCGTGAACGGCGAGGCCGGACGCAACCCGGCCGGGCGGCTGGCGCTGGCCGGCATCCTGATCGCGCTGATGCTGCTGGGGATCGGCGCCATGCGGCTCTGGCCGCAGGCGGTCATCGGCGCCGCCGAAGATGCGATGGCGCAGGTTCGCGGCATGGGCGGCGCCGGGCTGGTGGTGTTCGCCCTGCTGCAGGCGTTCGTGGCGGTCAGCGGCCTGCTGCCAGCCTCGCTGCTGGGGGTGGCGGCCGGCGCCATCTACGGCCTGGTCCCCGGCTTCCTGCTGGCGGCCGCGGCGACGATGGCCGGGGCGGTGTTGGCCTTCCTGCTCAGCCGCTCCTGGTTCCGCCCGGCGGTCGAGCGCATGGCCAGCCGCCGCCCCCGCCTGCGGGATTTCGACGACAGCATCACCCGCGACGGCTGGAAGCTGGTCTGCCTGCTGCGGATCTCGCCGGTTATGCCGTTCGCCGCCACCAGCTATCTGCTGGGCCTGTCGTCGATCGGCATGCGCGATTACCTGATAGGCACCCTGGCCTCGCTGCCGGCGCTCTGCGGCTACGTCTTCGTCGGCACCCTGGCCGATGCCGGCCTGTCCGCCTGGGCCCGCGGCGCCGGGCCGATGCAATGGGTGCTGCTGGGCGTGGGGATCGCCGCAACCCTGGCGCTGACGCTGCGGCTTGGCCAGATCGCCCTGCGCCTGGGCCTCGCGGCGCCCGGTCCCTGACCGCCCGCGTCTTCCCGTTGCGCCCGCCAGGGGTGCGTGGTATCCCGCCGCACGCGACCGCTTGGGGGATAGTTTAGCGGTAGAACTCCCGGCTCTGACCCGGGCAGCCTTGGTTCGAATCCAGGTCCCCCAGCCACTCCAGCGAGGTCTCCGAGCGTTTGCGGGCCTTCTCCAGCGGTCTCGAGAGATGCCCCAGTATCCGGCGGCTTCCAGGCCGATCATCAGACACTGGTACACAAGAGACGCGGAAGTCCGCCTGGCACTCCGAATTTAGCCCCCGCGTCTCCAGGGGGGCATTCCGGAGTACCACGGGCGGGGTGTTACAGATCAGGTTGGCCTCTAAACAGCCATGAGGCGCGAGGCCCTTGGCACGCATCACGGGTCAGCGGGGCGGCCCCCTGCCCCTCAGCCCATTCCGAGCGCCTTGCGCTGCTCCGACCAATCCAGCGGAAGATGGGTGATGCGGGAGAGACGCGCTGCCGTGAGTTCGACCGGCTCGCGACCATCCAAAATGGCGCACACGATGTCGGGGGCCAAGAACGCGAACCGCGCGAGACGGGTGAGATACGACCGGCTGATCCCCTCGGGTCCCGCCATTTCAGTCAGGCTGGACTCCCCGCTCTGCAGCAGCTTGGCCCGGAGCGCTCGGCCACGGATGATCAATCGCACGAGGGCGGGATCGGCCTTTGTCGTCCCCGGCCCATCGATGAGCAACCGCGTGTCCCTTCCTGCCCGCCGCCGTGCCAGTGGTACCGTCAGCACAAAGGACGGCCCTGCCTCGGTGGCCAAGGCAGCCGGAGCTAGCACCGCCATCTCCTTGGATCCACGAAGCAGGTCCAGCAACTCGGCCAGTCGAATGGTGATGCTGATCTGCTCCGAACGGACTTCGATGCGGGACACAACTCTCTGCAGCATCGGGGCAAGTCCAGATCGTCCATTGCAGCCGATCGTGTCGGCGATCTCCTGACCATGGCGCACCAGCTGCTGCAGGGGTCCGACCTCCGGCTCCAAAGGGTGCAGGGCCTCGAAGATCGCGTTGCTGTTCCTGAGGAACTGGCGAATGCGTTCGGTGACGCCGCTTTCCATCTCCGCCGCTGGCACGCGCATGCCATCGGGCGCGTCCGATCGACTGCCGGTGATCAGCCGGGAGGAGACGTAATACCGGTAGCGGTTCCCGCCTTTTGCGGAATGAGAGGGGACCAGGCGATCGCCCATCTCGTCATAGAGGAGGCCGGTCAACAGGCTCGGCGTCGCCGCATTCGGCCGGTCTGAGCCGCTGGCACGATGCTCCGACAGTCGCTGCTGTACGGCGTCCCAAACCACTGGGTCGATGATGGCGGCATGCTCTCCAGGGTAAACGGCGCCCCGATGACTGATCTCTCCCCGATACAGCCGGTTCTGCAGCATCAGATACAAAGCGCCACGGCCAAACGGCATTCCACCCCGCTGCGAGCCATTGGCCTTCAGGTGCACCTTGCTCCGGATATCCGCATCGCGGAGCCTTTGCTCGAGCAGCCGTACGCTGCCGAGTTCCAGATACGTGCGGAAGATGCACCGCACCGTCTCGGCCTCAGCCTCATTGATTACCAACTTACGGTCGCGCACATCGTATCCGAGCGGCAGCGGACCTCCCATCCACATGCCCCGGCGCTTGGAAGCAGCGATTTTGTCGCGGATGCGCTCGCCGGTCACCTCGCGTTCGAATTGCGCGAAAGACAGCAGCATGTTCAGTGTCAGTCGCCCGATCGAGGT
The DNA here is from genome assembly GCA_963819305.1 of uncultured Alphaproteobacteria bacterium. Lineage (GTDB taxonomy): Bacteria > Pseudomonadota > Alphaproteobacteria > Acetobacterales > Acetobacteraceae > CAVTKE01. Next base: position 59,802 of record CAWFVP010000006.1, on the reverse strand, counting down.
GGTCGTATTGAAGTGCTGCGTGATGGACACGAACGAGACGCCGTGCGCGTCGAAGGTCTCAACCAGCTTGGTAAAGTCCCCGAGGGACCGGGTCAGCCGGTCCACCTTGTAGATGACCACCAGATCGACTTTGCCTGCCCGGATATCAGCGAGAAGCCGCTGCAGCGCCGGACGGTTTATTGTCCCGCCGGAGAACCCACCGTCGTCGTAGATGGTGGAAAGAGCTTTCCAGCCTTCGTGGCGCTGACTGGTGATGTAGGCGAGGCTTGCCTCACGCTGGGCATCCAGCGAGTTGAACTCCTGCTCGAGACCGTCCTCGGAGGATTTGCGCGTGTAGATGGCGCAGCGCGTGGCGCTCGGAAGCGTCAAATTCGTAGGCGCACTATGGCGAGCCATCGCTAACCTTGCTCCCAGTGGTGGTTTGCCGAGATGCAACGAGACCGAAGAAGCGCGGTCCCGACCAGTGTGCGCCGGTTATCTCATGCGCGATCTGGGTGAGCGATGTGTAGCGCCGTCCCTGGTATTCGAAGTCCGTCTCGAGGACCAGGACGGCATGCGTCTTGCCTCGCCAGGCGCGCACCAACGTCGAGCCCGGCTTGAGGCGGAGCATCGGGGATACGGCGGCTGACCCAGTGTCTTTCTCAGCACTGCGCGAAAGCGCAGCTAGCCGACGCATAGCCGCAAGCGGTAGGCCACCGAAGGCGGCCTCTTGCAGCTTCTCAGCAATGGCCCGCATTAGCAGATCGCGGCTGAGCTTGGTCGGGGGTGGGGTCCCCATCAGGAGTTTCCACCTGTCGCTCAGCTCCCGCGTGGATTGCCGGGGCAGCAGTTGCAGCTCCTGCGCGATCCGCTCAGATTCCAGGCGCCGCGCGGGAGCCCGTTCTTTGGGCCGGCTCATCGCGGTGCGGCACCGGTCATGGTGTAAACCTTGCGGCCATTTATCTCCTGGAGCCCAATCGCGAAATCCTGCTGGCGCAGCCGAGTGAGCGCTGCTCGGTACTGTGTGCGACTGCCAGCCCGTGAGTTCGACTAGCTCGCTGAGCGAGGCGCCGTGCTTGGCCGTGACCGCATCCAGCAACTTGCCAAGCTTGCCCGTCGGACGTTTCTCTTCAGCTGGTGCCGTCGGGCTGGTTGCCACGATCGGAACCTGAGCGGGTCGGCTGGGACTCCGCTTGGTCGCAGCGCGTGCAGTCTTGGCCATTTCGGGCTTGCTGATTTTGCGGCTGTTCTTGCGGGTCTTCAGGACGGGCTTTTTCACGGCAGATCTCCAGGTTGAGCAACGCGCTAGTCGCGGTGCTGGCACAACCTGAAGCCCCACCGAATCCGGTCGGGGTGTGGGCCTGGGCCCTGGGCGCCCCACCCGACCACAGCAATGCGTGGTCGGAAGGAGAAGTCCAGTCGAAATTAGGTCAGCCTGCGGCTGCGGCTGCGGAGAGGAGGTGGTCACGCCGTTTACACCAGCCCAGTGGAAAACAACCTTCGATGGCGAAACGGTGTTTCTTAATCCGTCGGTGGGTAACTGGCTCCAGAGGTGCCGGTCGCATTACGTGATCCGCAACGGCAAGGTCATTGAGGCCTGGACATGGTCAGATGAGCAGATCGGTGCCGGACTTGCTCCGCCCGCGAGTTTGAACCGACAGCGCAGTCGATCTGCCATTGGGTCACGCAGGCCGACCGGCAAGAGGGCCGCCAAGAGGAGAAGGGTGGCGGTCTCGCCGCGGCTGAACGCGACGAGCTTGCCCGGCTGCGGCGCGAGAACAAGCAGCTGCGGCAGGAGCGCGACATTCTCTCTCGAGCGGCGGCCTGGTTCGCACGCGAGACCGGCGCGATCCCGTCCGGGTCTTCGAATTCATGAGCGCGAACCAGGCCAGTTTCCCGATCGCGGCCATGGCGCGCGTGCTCGGCGTGTCGGAGTCCGGCTTTCATGCGTGGCGCCAGCGTCCGGCGTCGGCGCACGCCACAGCTGACACGGCGTTGCTGAAGCGGGTCCGTACGGTTCACGCCAGTTCGCGCGAAACCTACGGCGCGCCGCGCGTGCATGCCGAACTTCGGGCAGGAGGAGAGAAGCATGGACGCAAGCGGATCGCTCGACTGATGCGCCAAGCCGGTCTGGTTGGCGCCAGCCGCCGTCGCACCGGAGTGACGACAACACGCCGCGACCGGGACGCACGGCCGGCGCCGGATCTAGTCGATCGGGACTTCGCGGCGAAAACAGCCAACGAGCTATGGGTTGCCGACATCACCTTCGTGCCAACAGCAACGGGTTTCCTGTTCCTGGCGGTGGTACTGGACGCCTGGAGCCGCAAGATCGTCGGCTGGTCGATGGCCAACCACCTGCGCGCCGAGCTGGTGATCAACGCATTGGAGATGGCGATCGGCCAGCGCCGGCCGTGCGAAGTGATCCACCACAGCGACCAGGGCAGCCAACTTGGGTTCAACCGGTCGTCGCAACGGTTATGTGGGCCAACCGCAGGTACTCGTCAAACGCCTCGGCAGGTGTCTTCCAGCCGAGGGTCTTGCGCGGCCTGGTGTTGAGGGCCAACGCTACCGCCTGGAGAGCATTCTTGCTGTGAGCGCTCAGGTCGGTGCCCTTCGGAAAATACTGGCGCAGCAACCCGTTGGTGTTCTCGTTCGTACCCCGCTGCCACGGGCTATGCGGGTCGCAGAAATAGACGTCCACGGCCAGTGTCGATCTTCAACCGTGCGTGTTGCGCCATCTCCGCTCCCTGATCCCAGGTCAGCGATCGCCGGAGCTGCTCGGGCAAGCTGGTGATCGTGCCGGCGATGCTGTCGCGGACGGCTTCAGCGCCATGTCCGGCCAGCGCAGGTCCGTTCTTCACGCGAACACCGACACCGTGCTCCGCCATCCGCGGCAAGTGCAGCAGCATCGTGAACCGCGTTGTGCGCTCCACCAGTGTGCCGATCGCGGAACTGTCCAAGCCCAGGATTGAGATCACCCTCCCAGTGGCCCGGCACCGCCCGGTCGGCCACCTCCGCCGGGCGCTCGCTGATCATGATCTCCGGCACGATGAAAGACTTGCCTCGTCCGCGGCTGCGCGCCCGTGGCACACGCAACGCCCGCCCGGTGCGAAGGACAGGCGGTCAGCTCGCGGCGCAGAGCCCCACGGCCTTGCACGTAAAGCGACTGGTAGATGGCCTCGTGGCTGATGCGCATGGTCTCATCGTGAGGGAAGTCGTGCCGCAGGCGGTGAGCAATCTGCTCCGGGCTCCACGCCGAGGCCCAACGCCGATCCTTGCGCGGTCCGTGTCGGCGACCTTTCCAAGGCACCGTCGGCCCGGCAACCGCAGCACCGCTTGGCTGCCACGACCATGCCGGCCAGCCGATCTTGCACATAGGTCCGCAGCGTCGCGTTGAGCGCCAGCTTCGCAGGCTTCGGCCGCCCAGCGGCCCGTTCAGCATGCCACTGCGCGGTGCTCGCCCGATAATCCAGCTCGCCGCCGCGCGTGGCAGCGTTGCGGCGCAGCTCTCGCGAGATCGTCGATCCCGACCGCCCCATGTGCCGGGCGATCTGCCGCACCCCCGCACCCTGGGCATGCTGGATTGCAAGCTCCTCCCGCTCCGCAAACGACAGATACCGCCCAGACAACGGCTTGGACGATGGCGCAAGCGTCGATGGTGGCATGCCGCCTGCCTTTCGAAACCACCGTGCTCCTACCGGCGCCGACACGCCCGCGCCAATCGCCGCGTCCTCGCTCGACAGGCCCGCCGCGATCAATGCCCAAAAACGCCGCCGATGCTCCTGCCGCGCCACCGGAGGTCGTCCCGGTGAACGCAGCTTGCTCCGCAACGCACGATCCGACCGACGCCGACCTGCCATCGCAACATTCCTTCCCAGGGTGTTGCGACGACCGGTTGATTTCACCCAATATACATCCTTGGCATTCGGCAAACGCTGCAGAGAGGCTGGCGTGAGGCCGTCCATGGGATCGGCCGGCGACGCCTACGACAACGCCATGTGCGAAAGCTTCTTCGCCACGCTCGAATGCGAGTTTCTGGACCGCCGCCGATTTGCATGCCCGGCCGAAGCACGCATGGCCTGCTTCAGCTTCATCGAGGGGCGTTACAATCCAGTGCGGCTGCATTCTGCCCTAGGCTACGGGTCGCCCATGGCCTACGAAGCAGCAATGGAGATCGCACCAGCAGACCCGTAACAAACACGCTCACCGACACTCCACGAAAGCGGGGCAGCTTCAATGCCGACGTTGGCGTGAAAATGGAAGGTGAAGCGCTCGATGCCGCCCGAGCCATTCGATGACCTTGGGGTGCTTGTGGGTGGCGTAGTTGTCGAGCACGACGTGAACCTGCTTGTTGTCCGGGACCTGGTTCTCGATGGCGTTCAGGAAGCGGATGAACTCCTGAGGGGTGTGGCGCTGCATGCATCGACCGATGACGCTGCCTTCGAGCACGTTGAAGGCGGCGAACAGGGTGGTGGTGCCATTCCTCTTATAGTCGTGGGTCATGGTGCCGCACCGGCCCTTCTTCAGCGGCAGGCCGGGCTGGGTGCGGTCGAGGGCCTGGATTTGGCTCTTCTCGTCCACCGACAGCACGACGGCATGCTCCGGCGGATTGACGTAGAGGCCGACGATGTCGCAAACCTTGGCGGCGAACTGCGGATCGTTGGACAGCTTGAATTGCCGTATTTGATGTGGCCGCAGGCCATGGCTGCGCCAGATGCGATGCACCGAGCTGACGCTGATCGAGCAGGCCGCGGCGATGGCGGCTGCCGTCCAATGCGTGACCTCGCCTGGCGGCTCGGTCAACGTCAGGGCCACCACTCGATCGGTAAGCGCATCACCCAGCGGCGGAATGCGCGAGGGGCGCGTCTTATCGATCAGCAACCCGTCTGCGCCCGCTTCCATGAAGCGCTGCTGCAGCGCCAGACGCAGGCCTTGGATTTGCCCGTGACTCGCATGATCTCACTGGTGCCGACGCCCTGGCGAGACAACAGCACGATCTGTGCAGGCCACACATGCTTTTGTGGAGCTGTTCCGATCCGCCGCAATCGAGACGAGACGGATGCGATCGGAGGGCTGCAGGCTGATGACGATACCAGTGCGCAAGCCATAGACTTGCATGATCCACGCCTGACGGGACTTCTTCTCGGGACTTTTCCGTTAGATGTTACCCTCTAGTCTGGCCCCGAAGGGCAGATGGATAGGATCAGAAACCCGGCTGGGCCCACAGGCCGGTTGTTCAGTCACCTTGTCTGGCGGTGCTTTTCGAGGGTCAGGAGCACGCGCTTGACAGCCACGACCGCCCTGCCCGGTGTATCGCATTCGGCCGCACCGATGCGCTCAAGAGTGACACCCTCGCCGGTCAGGGACTTAAGCCTGTCACGCGCTTCGCGAAGTCTCTCATGGTGACCCAAGTCGCCGTCGATCTCGAGCACCATAACCAGACCTTGTCGATAGAGCACAATGCCGGGCTCAATCCGGCGTCGAACCGGCATGCCGCCTTCCAGCACGACGGAGAGAGGCGCGAACGGCACGCCGGACAAGTTGAGGGCTTCGTAGAACAGCACCTCCGGTCGTTGAAACCGGAACAACCGCGCGTCCCACTGTATGGTCGCGATGTTGTCACTTCGCACACGGCCTCGATTGGTGATCCCGCCCCTCGCGAGTGGCTATTCACCTTTGCGCGCCATTCTGGAGGAATAAACGATAGAGAGGAGCTGGACACGTTGAGCACCATGGACATGAGGCCTGGCATCTCCCCGAGCCCGACCTCGAGTGCAAGCCCAGTACGCAATGTGTGAAAAAGCCTGATATTAAAAGTCGCGGTCACAACACTCTGCGGGACGGCCGCGCTTCACCATCCGCCGTCGGTCGAGCTCGTTACTCTACTTCATTACGGGCCAACGCAGCCATCAGCAGTTGCATTTACACAGCCGAGCGTGTCGTCGCTTGCGATCAGCCAAATCACCAGCAACAGCACCAGGGCGCACACCGACAGCACGCGAAACAGCATAACACTCTCCGATGCAAATAAGGCGTCGGCGGCCGACCACTTTGGCGGTCAGGGGCGATCCCAGGCGACTACGCGCGCCCGCCAACGCAAGCCGCGCCAGTAACCGGCTCAGACGCAGAACCTCCTTCGCTACTGCGTAACAAAAGGAGGTCGAGTTTTCGCCTGACCTTGGCGGCGCCGCCTCATTGTAATGGGGATGGTGGGCGAGGCTATTTCGCTGCAAGTCCAGAGCCGGGGCGCAGCGGTGACCGCCTCGCCCTCTTAACCCCATCATGCGACGGCCATGCGCCCCCCCGAAGAGAAGCGAGTGACCTACCAATGGCCTTAAGGCAGAAGGAACAGCTTGGACCCCGGGGTATCGACCAAGACGTGCCGTTTGCGGCACTTGATCTTCTTGTCAACGTCAGAGCCACGAGGACCGCCGATTTCCGTTGTCTTCAACACTCTTACTGTCGATGACGGCGGCATAGGGAGTGGCCTCAACGAATTCGCTCGCGGTCGAGGATGACCAATTGATGACTGACCGACTGCCACACACCCGCATCCTGCCACCTCACAAGCCAACCATACACGGTCTGCCGCGACGGAAAGAATTCCGGCACGGAACACCCCCTCGAAGGACGTAGAACATCGCGTTCACAAATTCCCGCACATACCATGCAGATCGCGGCCCTTTGGCCGAAATCCGCGGTAGGAGCCGCGCCAAAACGGCCCATTCAGCATCAGTGACGTCACTGGCGAGGGGGAGTCCGTCGCGCATACCTTGGGCTTGGGTGGCGGTCCGCATCGATCTGGTCATCGAACTCGGTCTCAACAACCTGTTGGAAGCACCTCCGATCGTGACCACCCAGCCTCCATTCCGCTATCGTTCAGAGACAGACACTAGCTCTCGTGATCAGCCGTAAGCGCTGTCTACATTACAGCTGTGGGCTCACCGTGGCTATCGCGGGCAGCTGGCCGGATCCCGGCGGTTGAAGCTGCAGAAAACAAAGCCGCCAAGGCGGTCGGAACAATCCTGAGTTTCGCAAGGATGAACAGCGCCATTCCTACATTCCAGAGAATCAGCACCGCCGAGTTGGCAACGGCTGCACCGGCCGGCCCAAACCCGCCCACAAACAGGAGTGTCGCCGCGGTGTTGATTGTCGCACTAAGCACGATCAGTGTGGCCGCACTGCGTTCGTTTCCGGTCATCGTCATGATAAAGAGCTGCGATCCCGAACCGGCGGCGATAACCTGACCGAGCAGCAGGATGCGGACCACTGTCGCGCCCGCCGCAAACTCATGACCAAACCACTCTAGCAACGGACTAGCAAACAACCCCAGTGGCAGCGCAATGCAAACGCCGCCGCATAGCGTCCACACCGCAGCCTTCGTGATCATCGACTGAAGCGCACTCCAATCATTCCGGACAAAAAGCGCCGAAACCGCCGGAGCAAACAGCGTGTTCATCGCCATGCGGGGCACCATCACCATCAGGGCGATGTTGAACGCCAAGGCATAAATTCCGGCATCCTTGGTGTCCCCAATCCAGCCGAGCAACACCACCCCCGTGCGGTTCATTGCCGTTTCCGAGACTGCGATGATCACCAACGGAAGCGCTGTGCGGCGCCATTCCGCCGCAGCATACTCGGGGACGACTCCGTGGACGGCGAGCGGTCGCTTGCGGCGAAGGAAGAAGCTGATTAAACAAAGTCCACAAATTGAACTCGCCACTGTCATCAGCATTGCGATTGGCGCATCGACTTGCCAGCGCTGTGAGAGCGCCACAATTGCGATGAAAGTGATCAGCAAGCCATCCCGCACGACACGATCCGGCGCAAGTGCCATGGCCACGCCGCCGAACGCCCGTACGGCAGAAGATCGCACCCAGAGCAACGCCCAGACCGGAACGAGAACAAGCCCGATCAAGAAAGACTTGCCGAGCTCAGAAAGCGTCTCCGGAGTCGCGGCGAAGACCACGCAGCTACCCACGACAGCAACTCCAAGCCCTGCAAACGAGACGCGCCACTCGGCATATCGGATGACGCCACTAACAAGTGCCCAGGCCCGTTGCGACTGATACGCGGGAATGAGCCGCATGAGAGAGACGTCGAAGCCCAACGCCGCGAAGTAGGCAGGTACGGTCATCCACGCGAAGACGTAAGCGTAAATCCCATAAGACTCGGCTCCCATCGTCCTGGCCAGCGCCAGCTGCCCACAGTAAGTGAGGGCTGTGCCGACGATGTAGATTAGGAACGCCACGACACTGCTACGGCCAAGCCGCCGCATAATTGCTGCACCGCCAGGCGCAACGCGAGAATTACGCGTCAGCATCGGGCGCTTCTTGGTCTGATCCGAGCGCTAGCGCCATCGCATGACCATGAAATAGCGTGGCCGAAGGCGTAGCCAAGGTCATCGGCTTCATGCGACGGCCTTGAGCATTTGTAATCGTGCCGTCACCGCTTCTTCCAAGAACCGCACGCCAACGCTTAAGTCCTGGCGATCGGCGGTGTTTAACGCGACAATCTGATGACCGCGCTGACGCAGCAATTCGTCAAGGCTCTCGATGATATCCAGCGACTTAAGGTTTTGCTCCGGATCCACCTCCAGCCAACGCTCGATCCCGTTCTGACCGCGGTGCCTGTCAATCAAGCGATTCCTCAGCGTTTCTCGCGGCACATCGAGTTGCACAAGAATGTCGGGAATCGGGACCACGCACAAAGCCTGCGCAAGGCGTTCCTCCCCCGCGTGGCCGCTCATAGCCGCCAGGGAATAGATCACCTGAATAAACGCTTGGTCGAAAATCAGAATGCCCCTGAACTGGCGAGCCCTGTTCCAACAATCAGCGCGGCGCCAGATGTATCTGCGCAACCGCAACGACGACAGCCCGCCCTTTGGCGGCAGCAGCTTCAGCAGGTTGGACGCCATGGTTGCTTCGGGGGAATTCCCGAAGATATCTCGGCCAGTGGTCAGCAACTCCATAGTCGGGCCAGCGATCCTTCGTACGGCATCACCGATGGGAGATTGCCCGGGCTTGTCCTCGGTCGCATAGGTTGCGTCCTCTGCAGGTCTGGCACTCAAGGCCAATTCCGCCTGAACGCCTCGTTCGCGCAACCGGGCTGCCAATGCAAGACAGAGCGTGGTCTTGCCTGAGCATGGCGGGCCGAAGAGCTCAACGATCATATTTACCTCGGGATCAGAGAATGCGCCAAACCTCACGCTTTATGTCGCGAAGCACGTCCGGCAATGGCTGCTGCGCATTGATCGAGACTGTGGGCGCGCCGCGAAATTCAAGCCGCCGAAATGCTGCGATTCGCTGTTCAATCACCTCGGCCTTCATGTCCGGTTCACGACGGGCCAGGGTTGCCGCCTCCACCTCCAGCTTGATCACGAGGTCCGGCGGCAGTTTCGCCGCCAACTCGTAGCTGCCAACCTCGAACTGACGCAACCATTCAGGCGCCCACTTCAGCCGATGCAGCAGCGGCCCATCGCTGTATGCCGGATCTTGATTTTGCGGGTAGCGATCAGCGACAATCAGAAGCCCGCGCGCAGCGCCCCGACGCGCCGCCAGGAGCTTGCTGCGCTTCTCCAAAGCGACCACCGCGGCCCATCCCATCATGAGAACGCTGTAAATAAGACCGGGATCGCGATCAGTGACCTTGCCGTGCGAGGAGCCACGTGGCTTGGTCTTCATAAAACGAGAAATTACTCGCGACAGGCCCTTGAACGGCAACATCAACAGCGACGGCCGACCATCGCCTGTGCCGAAATAGATGGACACGACATCGAGCTCGGCGCCAAGCCAGCTTCGGATCGACCGTATAGCCGTACTCTGCCGCTACCGTCAACGCCAACCACGGCGACTACGCAACCGCCACCAGGTAGTCGCCTGTGCCAAGGACGCGGCGCATGGAAGAACAAGCCATTCAGGCCGCCAAACACCCAAAACGCAGCGCGGCCAAGATTGCGGAGATGCCCCTCCAGACCATTGTAAGCGCGCTGCTCGGAAACAAACTGGCGCAAACGTCGACGCAACCCGCCTCGGCGCTCGAACGCCTCGCGCGAATAGACCGCATCCGTCAACAGATCCGCCAAATCAGCAGGAAATACTTCACTCGCACGGGCGTACAGCGCACGGCGGTCGAGTTGTTTCGCCAAAGCGTTCCTGTCGAGCTCGAACTTCTGACTGGCGGCGGTCCAATGTTCTGTACCCCACAGGGTCCGTGCGACGCAGTTCCAGACAGGCGCGCACAACCAGCAACAGCGCCTCGCTCGCTGGATCTAATACCCGGACCGGCAGCCGGCCATACGGCCCGGCTCTTGCCAAAATCGTGTCTTCCCAAGCAAGCCGGTACAGCTTTGTCAACTTGTCTCCAATGACAAGTCGGAACTGTACATGAATATGAACTATCTGTCCGGTCAGCTCATCGTAACCGAGAAAACTCATGATCGCAGGGTGATCACGGAGAGCTACGTAATCAACTTCCTTGAACCCCTGCTCGAGCAACACCGCGCAGGCTAGGTGCAAGTCCGTCCTGGCGATCAACAGATCCAGGTCGGACGCACCTGACAGCACATCTTCAATCCGCCGTGTGCTTTTCCAATAGCAATAACTGATTTCGCTCTCGTCGAAACGCTTCAACAGCGTCAGCAGAAGTGGAACCGGCGTCTTACATTTCACACCTGGCAGACTCAATTCGGACAGTTACACCGTCCATCATCGGCCGGCCGCCACGTTCGGACGCGGCAGAGCCCGCCTGCCCTTGGAAGGCCCGTCCTCCGTGTAGTAGTGCCGGTTGGCGACAATCGACTCACCAACGTCTCCGTAGCGGTAGCGGGCATGTCGATTAAGGTCCACCTGAGAAATCACCGCGCCGATCACATCCTGCGAATTGATGCCACCCATCGAGCCGACCGTCCGCAGCAGGTTGATGGCATTCTGTGCCATCTCACCGCGGGTGGTTGACCATTTGACGACAAAGAGTACCTTGTCCGACATTGCTGCGAGCAATCGTGCCTCGGTGACCGCGAGCAACGGGGGACCGTCCATGATCACGCAGTCATAGGTTGCGCGCAGCGTACGCAGCAGGCGTGGCAGTTGCCCGCTAACGAACGGTACCAGCGGATCTCCCCTTCCACAGTTCACCGGCAGAAAATCCATTCCCATGCGGGGAATGTTCCGGATGGAGGCAGTCGCATAGTTATCCTGCTCCTGATCCGACAGATCGAACGTGCCAGCCTGCGCATCGCCGCCAATTTCCCGCAGAACTGCGGGATGCCGGAAATCGAGATCGAGCAGAATCACCCGTCGGCCAAGAAGTGCAGCATGGGCAGCCAGACTGACCGACAGCGTGGTCTTTCCTTCCTTCGGAACGCTGGAAGTCACCAGAATTACCTTCGGCGGCGGCCGATCGCCGGTCATGCTGAGCTGCGCCACCAGGGACCGTATCGCTTCGGTATAAGCCGCAAATGGCTTGCCATGCAGCTGGTGGTGCGGCCTCGACCGAGTTTTGCACCGGACCCGCGGCACGAACCCAAGGCAGGATATGCCGAGCGTCTCCGCCACATCCCGTTCACTGCGCAAGCCACGATCGAGACGTTCCCGCATGACTGCGAGCAACCCTCCGCCGATCGAGGAAACAATGAGGGCAGGAACGACAAACAGGATTGGATTGAGTGAGCTTGGGCGCTCGGGGGGAGCCGCGAGGGACAATACGCGAACATCGGGGGCAATCATCTCCGCCTGCTCACGCAATTGCTCACGACGCTGAATGAGGCTCTCGTAAAGCTGCCGGCTTGCAGTCGCCTGGCGCTCCAGTTCATGCAGCCGAACTTCGTCCGCCTGGGCTTTGCTGCCAACGCTCTGAGTTGCACGAAGTTGTTCACGCAGCGACCGCACCTTGGCATCGGTGATCGCCGTCTCGTCTCGCAGCGCGTCGCTGGCCTGGGCCACTTCCAATCCCAGCTTGCGCTGTACGTCTGCCAACTGGGCGCCAATCGCCATGGTTCTGGGGTTCTGGCTGCCAAGCGTAGCGGCGCGCTCCGCCATCGATTGGCGCAACGTGCTCTCTCGTTGCAGAAGGTCACGCAAGACCGGCGAGTCCAGAGTGTGCGCCAGATATGTGACACCGGTGTTGCGCCGTTGCAACTCGTGGATGAAACTCAGTCTCGCCTGTTGGCTGGCTAATTCAGCTTCTGCGGCAGTGAGCTTCTGATTAAGATCGGCGATCTTTGAATTGACCGGGTCTGTTCGTCTTGCCTCTGCAAGCCCGTGTTCGATGCGGTATTCCTGGACTGCAGCCTCGGTCTTTTCGACATCTTCCCTGAGCTCGGCGATCCGCCCACCAAGCCAAGCGAGCGTACGGTTTATGTTCTCCCGCTTCTGCTCGTACTGGCTGTCGTAATATAGCTGGGCAACGCGATTTGCTCCGCGCGCCGCCTCCTCAGGATTGGTCGATCGTAGGGATATGGCGATAACATGCGAACCCCGCTCCTGAGAAACGTTCAGGTCGCGCTCGAACCGATCGACGCTCATTGAGGGGTCGGCGGCTTTGCTGTGTCCAAGGCGTTCCTCTATTGCCGCCCTGACACGCCCGGTCCATCCCCGCAGGTCGGCTCCCAACGCCAACCACAGCTTTTCCACCGCGCCCTGCGCCTCACTCGTTCCCTGAAGCGGTGCATGGATATCGGCGTCGTTGGCAATGCTGGTGAGTACGTTCTGAAGATGTGCACGCGATGTCAGAGCTGTGACCTGAGTTTGGATGGCCCCTTGGTCATCAGTCTGGACAATTTCGCGCCCATGCCCCAGTCCGGCAACTTCCGGCTCGAAGACAATCTGCGATTTGGCAGTATATTGCGGCGGTATAAGCAATCCTCCGAGGCACACCAAAGTGGTGCCGACGATGGTGATCATTGCAATCATGCGGCTTCGGCGGCGCAGCATATTGATCAGCTGCTGAAACTGAAACTCCGTGCGCATCGGAGGCAGGTCGGCTTCGACAAAGCCATTTGGCGAGTATGAGTGAGTCCTCATGTAATCCTCCTCGGCCAGGCAGCGTTCCGCTCCCAGGCGGCGCTGCGTACCCAGCTCACCTCCCGACCGGCTCTCTCCACCAGGCAAAACCCAATGCCGTACCAGAACAACGGCTGACGAACGATCAGGTGAAAAAGGCCGAACAGAAAGAGACTGCCGGCCAGCACCGTGAGTGCATCCATACCATTCCGGTAGCCGACTTTCATGGACGACACCAAGAGCCAAACGAAGGCGAAATCTGCGAGCAGGCCTCCCTGAACGAAAAGATCCAATAGAGTGTTATGAGCTTCGAAGTTCGGAACACTACCCGGGGTTGGGTGCTCGATATTTGCCGGTTGGTTCTTGCTCTGCCGCGCAGTGACCAGCTCGAACGGTATGGCCAAATGCGGGCCCGGCCCCAACCCCAGAAATCGCGAAGCGATGCCGCGCTGAATTGCCTGGCCCCAGAGTTCAAACCGCAGTTCAGCCTCGCGCTCGGTTGCCTTGCCGCCCTCCTTGCTCATTTGTTTCGCCAGAATGCCTGCCTGGTCGGCGATAACTGGGCCAAGCGGTGCCGCAAGCGTAATCGTCATGGGCAGAGCGAGGATGACGAACCAGGCGAATGCCGCGCGAAACGACATTCGCCATTTCGGCGAAACCAGCCATTTGCGGAACTTGAGCGCGGCATATGCGGGCCCACCAGTGATTAGCACGAGGGTGAATGTATCGCTCTGCGTCAGCCATCCGGCATAGGCAGGTAAAATGATCCCCGCCAAGGCGGCCGATCTGCCGGCAGCCGAGGAACTCGTTTCGGCAAGATGAAGCGACAACAGCAGCAGGGTGATGCAGACCACCGAGAGCTGATTGGGCGTCGCAGCCCAGCCGCGCAGCCGGTCCCAGGTACCAGGTGTCCACACCTGGCAATTCAAACATACCGAGTGCCGCTGCGAGCTGAGCAACAATGGACAGACTGCCAATCACCACCAGTAGCACAGCAACCCGACGCAGCCGAAACGGTGCTCCGGAACCCGCCACACTGAGGCAACTCAGGCCGGCGAGCAGCAAGTAGGCCAAAATATCATGCAGAAACCATTGCGGATCATGCTCATCTTGGAGCACCGCACCGGTCAGGGCGCCAAGGCTCTCGGCAACAGCGAACATCGCCCAAAATTTCATCATCCGGCTGAGCGGAGGTGTTACCGTCAGATCCATGCGCAACAGCTCACGGCCGAGCGCCACGAGCACCCATGATGCCAGGCAGATCTCGCCTGGCCCGAGGATCGTAGAGCCGCTGAGCCGAAGTTGAGAAGCCATCGACAGCAGCAGCCCAAGCGCAAGCAGGGTATCCTGGGCCATCAGTCGCCAGCGCTGTTGCGCACCGCCGCCCCGGGGGACCGAGCCCTGGACCCAAGCGGCAATCGTCCATCAATCGGGGAACTGTTGAGCAGTTCGCGGTAGAGTGCGGCGTGTCCAGCGACAATGGCGCTCAGGCTGAATTCCTCGCGTACCTTGTGGGCAGCACACATTGCCATCGCCCGCGCAGCCTCCCGATCGTCCAGCAAGGCAAGGATCTTCTGCGCCATGAGCTCCGGCGAACCTGGCGGAACAACCAAGCCAGTGATGCCATCGGTGATCACTTCGCGACAGCCTGGCATTCCGGTCGTCACCATCGGCACGCCCGCCAGGGCCGCCTCGCAGAGCACACGCGGCACGCCCTCACGATATTCCGATGGAAACGCAAATACGTCGGCAATGCGCAGGAGCGCCGCCACATCCGGCCGTGGGCCAGTCGCCACGACATAAGGGGTGTGGGCATCGATCTCCTCTTGAGAGACCGCCAGTCGCCCCTCACTCTCGCGTGGTCCAACCAGCACGAATCTCGTCGCGGGACGGATCTTGTGTACAATGGCGGCCGCCTTAAGGAGCGCTGGGATGCCCTTTTGGCGAGTCGATTTCTGGTCACCGTCATAACTACTTCCGCATCGCCAAGACCTAGCTCGAACCGGAGATCCGTCGGCGAGGGCGCATCGGCCAATGACTGCTCAAACCCTTGGACGTCCAGGCCGGCACCCGGAATTACCCGGCCTCTCTGCTGTCCGGTCATCCCGTGGCGATCGAAGAAAAATTTGTCATCGTGGATCTCAAAAACCGTCGCGGCAACGGAACGCGCGGCCAGACAGTGGACGCCCCGGTATATTGGTCGCAACATGAGCGCCAGCGGAGCGCGAGACGAATACAGCCAACCCCGCCCGTTCACGGTGCGAACGACGCGCACCCCTGGTACACCACGGCCAGCCAGTGGAACCAGAAACCCGGGTTTCGTGTCGCATGTCTGGGCAATCTCCGGGCGAACCCGCCTCATCAACCTCCGCAGCGATCGGATGGCGGCAAGATCTGCCAAGGGATCAACGTATCGCTGGAATCGGAACGAATGAAACTCGATACCGGCTTTCTCGAACGGTCCCGGATCGCCGGTGCCGGCCGCACTGACTCGAAACCCGTGTTGGCGCAGCCGATGCATGAATGGAATGCGGAAATCATGATCCTCTCCGCCGATATACAGCACGTGAGGATTTAACCGCTCCGGTGTAATGCCTTGCATCACTTCACGCCTACCGAATTGGTTGCAGCATTGTGGATCAGGAACACGTCCCGCAGCTCGGGTGAGCTTTCCAGCGACGCATCCTCGAGTTGAGCCCCCCAACTGAAGGCGTAGTCAAACACCGGCGTCGGAAGCAATTTATGCCAGGTGGCCAGGATTTGCCGCTCCTGACTGGCCGAGGGCATCGTGTACTTACCGTCAGAGTCATCCAGCCACCCGCCACCGCCAAAGGCCTGGTACACAGGTACTATGCTACCGCGAGGGAAACCCGCCTGCTCAGCGGCGCTCACGTATCGAGGAATTATTCCGTAGTCACAACCGCCCACTTCGCTACGGCACGGATATGCCGAAAGTCCAAACAGATCGACATGGGAATCGGCGGGTCTGTAAGCGGAATAGAATGATGGCGCTCTAGATGACGACATGTTGCGTAGCCCGATGAACGTCTTGGCGCCTACTGCATGCGTATGAATCCAGTCGGCCTCGGCTTTCAGCATTTCCGCGGAACAGCCAGGATGTTCGGTGCTCCCTGGGTCAGGCGAATCCATCAAATAGAAGCCGAATAGCCGCGGGTTCCCAATATAGGGCTGAACGCCCGCGATAAAGTCTGCATCGACGCCAGCACATTTGCCAATCCACACCATTCCGCTTACGCCGGGCGGCAAGGCATTTAGCACGCCGACACTACTGACATCCGCCATATTGAATCCTACGGTACCTGGCAGATAATTGCCCTTCGGATCGAAATTTCCATTGGCGGCAAAGTGCAGCGGCGCAGCGCTGGCGTTCGTGGCCAGCAAAAGCGTCGATCCAAGACAGAGCTCCCTGATACCGAACGAGAGAAAGCAGCGCTTCGATTTCTGCATTTAAGAGATCGCTTTCGTAATCGCCTTCGCAACGGACAATAGTTGGGCGCTGACACCGCGGCTACCTGACCAAACGACTTTGACCGTTGTCGGGGGCCATGAGACGCGCGCCAGCGACCCTAGCAAAAGGATCAACTCCACCCCTACCCGAGGATCATTGTCCGTCCGACGTTGTTAACCACTCCTCCGCCCAGGCGGATCATGCGATCTAGTATATGTAATGAGATGGACGAGAAGTCCTTCAACTGACGCCTGACCCATGAGCTGGGGAACCCTCAGGTCATTGTACCTTTAACCGCGCAACGTACTATTGGCCGGTTTGACGCGAAGTTGTTACACACGCGATTATCCCTCGGTCGCTCCTCTTCTCGATTTTCGATTGCGTGGCTGCGCAAGTTGGTCGAAATGCGATTAGGCAACCATTAGGGGACTCGTAATGAAAGCGGTTATACAGTCTGGCGGAAAGGGTACGCGTCTCCGTCCTTATACCACAGTTCTCCCGAAACCACTTATGCCGGTTGGATCAAAGCCAGTGCTCGAGTTGCTACTAAAATGGTTGCGCCGTAACGGCATCGACGAGGTCTATATAACGACTGGTTATCTCGGACATTTAATCCAGAGCTATTGTGGTGATGGTCGTCAGTGGGATCTCAAGATCCACTATACGGAGGAGACCGAGCCGCTCGGCACAATCGGCGCTCTGAGTCTGCTCCGCGAACAGCTGGACGAAACCTTTTTGGTCCTGAATGGTGATGTCGTCACCGATCTGAATCTCAATGCATTCACAGCATACCACCGTCGGCACGGCGCGCCCCTGACGATCGCAACGTTTCAAAAGACTTCGAAGCTTGAATTCGGTGTGATTGAGGATTCGGGCTGTGGCCTGACGAAATTCCGCGAAAAGCCGACGATTAGCCAGCTTGTAAGCATGGGCGTCTACTGCATGGAAGTTGAGATGCTAAGTCACGTTCCTGCGGGGGTGCCATTCGGGTTCGACGACTTGGTCTTCCGAATGCTGGCGCTGGAAATTCCAGTCCGAACCTTCCTCCACCGTGGCTTCTGGCTCGACATCGGCCGTGTGGAGGACTTTCAAAAGGCCCAGGACCTGGGTCTGGATGGCGACACGCCCGCCTTTGAGGCGGAAGAAACGGATCTGGAGATCGCATAGGCTGACGTCTTCGCGGCGCCGTCCCTGCAGAAGAGAAGGAAGTGGTCGATGTTACTGGTCTCCGAGCCGGATCTCGGATCCGAGGAAAAAGCTGCGCTTTGCGACGTCATCGACAGTAATTGGATCACCATGGGTAACCGTGTCCAGGCGTTCGAGGAGGCATTTGCAACCCTGCACCAGATGCCTGAGGCAGTTGCGGTCAATTCGTGTACCGCTGGCCTGCATTTGATCCTTCACGCCTTGGGAATAGGAGAAGGGGACGAGGTCCTGGTGCCATCGCTGTCATTCGTTGCTACGGCCAATTGCGTCCATTACACGGGAGCAAAACCCGTCTTCGTCGACATCGATTCACTGGATCAGCCCATCATTTCGCTATCCGACGCGACGGCCAAGTGTACGGCACGAACCAAGGCAGTCATCATCGTTCATTACGCCGGCTACGTTGCCGACCCCGTCGCCTGGCGTGCCTTTGCCGACTTGCATGGGCTGTTCCTCGTTGAGGATTCCGCCCACGCAGTAGGCGCCGGGCGAACTGGGCTATTTGGTGATGGCGCCGTTTTCAGTTTCTACGGGAACAAGAATATGACCACGGGCGAAGGGGGAATGGTGGTCGCCGAGGATCCTGACCTCATCGCAAAAGTGCGAAGCGCACGCGGTCACGGTTTGACTAGCAGTACGATGCAGCGGCTGATCGCCCGTGTCCCGACATACGATGTTACCATGCTCGGTTTCAACTATCGTATGACCGAACTCAACGCGGCAATCGGTCTCGTTCAGCTGCAAAAGCTGGCGCGGTGGAATGACAAGCGGGAACAGATCGCACAGGACTACAGGGAGCGCTTGACGGAATATTGCCCGGACGTCATCGTCCCCTTCGGCTCCGATGTCGTTTCATCGCACCACATACTGCCCGTTCTGCTTCCGAAGGGAGCCGACAGGGCACACGTCATGGCGAGGTTGCGCGACAGCGGCATACAGACGACGATCCACTACCCGCCGATCCACCTTCTGTCATGGTATCAGGAGCAGTGGTCCGCTTTGTCATTGCCCCTGACGGAAGAGTTCGCCGAGCGGGAACTGACGCTTCCACTTCATCCGAAGATGAACACCTCCGACGTAGAGCATGTTTCGCGTTCGTTGGAGAACATCCTGCAGCGGACGATTGTGTATCAGCCATGAGCGACATTGGACGGCCGTCTATTAACCATCGCAAAGCCTCCGAACACTTGGCGATTTCGGCGACTGGTATCGGGCGCGGACGATGCGGAATGGTCCCACTGGTCGATGTCGGGATTGCCGCCGTTTCATTGATTGCCATGACTTTGCCTATGATTGTCATTTGTCTGGCAATCTGGTTGGAATCCGGTCGACCCCTTTTCTTCCGGCAAGAGCGCCTTGGAAAGGATGGCCAGCTCTTCCAGCTGTATAAATTCCGCAAGTTCCACCCCGACGCGGGCACGGCCGGCCTGGGACTAACGCTGAAGGACGACGCGCGCCTCACAAGCGTCGGGCGGGTCCTGGAGCGGACCAAGCTGGATGAACTTCCTCAGCTTTGGAATGTTCTTGCGGGCGACATGTCGTTGGTCGGACCACGGCCGGAAACTCCAAGGTTCTCGGCGTGCTACGGAAGCAAATATCGAGGTGTTCTGGATTACAAGCCAGGGATCCTCGGCCCCAGTCAGACGCTGTTCCGGAATGAGTCCGCACTTTACCGGCCGGGTTGCGATCCTGAGCGATTTTATCGGGAGTTCGTGTTCCCGGCCAAGGCGCAGCTCGATCTCGACTACTATCGTAAGAGAACCCTCTTTCGGGATCTTGGGTGGATCCTTCGGGGCGTTCTCGCCGTTCTGGGGTTTTCTGGCAGCGCGCAGCCGAACCTGCAGACAGTTGAGGCCGTCGACATCGGCCTAGGCGAGACAGCCAATTGGCCATCCGCCGAAACCGTAGCGCCGACGCAACGGAAGTTATCCGAATTCGAAGGCACTCCCCATGCACTATGATGAATTGAAGATCCTGGTCACTGGTGCCGACGGCTTTATCGGCTCGCACCTGGCCGAGGAGTTGTCACAGCTGGGCGCGCGGGTCACTGCGCTCAGTCTATACAACTCGTTTGATGCTCATGGGTGGCTTGACGATCTCGACCTCGCGGACCATCCCAAACTGACTATTGTGCGAGGGGATGTCCGTGACCCCGCGTTCGTCCGGCAGATTGTGTCGGGACAGGACATCGTCTTCCATTTGGCCGCCCTCATTGCGATTCCGTACTCTTACGTTGCGCCGCATTCCTACACTGAAACGAATATGCTCGGCACGCTTAATGTCTTGGAGGCAGCACGGGATCTTGGCGTCCGGCGCGTCGTCCATACCTCCACTAGCGAGGTATACGGAACTGCGCTGGTATTGCCGATCACCGAGTCGCACCCGCTTCAAGCCCAGTCACCTTATTCGGCCTCCAAGATCGGGGCCGACATGATGGCGGAGGCATTTGCGCGATCATATCAGTTGCCGGTCGCCATCATCCGGCCGTTCAACGCATTCGGACCACGTCAAAGTGAGCGGGCTGTCATTCCGACGGTCATCCGCCAGATGCTTGACCCAAGGGTAGAGGCCATCCGGGTTGGAGACACCTCCACGCTGCGTGACTTCACGTTTGTCGAAGATACGGTAGCGGCTTTCCTGGCGATCGGACTCGCCTCCTCGGTCGAATATGGACGACCATACAATGCGGGCTCCGGCAAGGCCGTCACGATTGGCGACATGATCGAGATTCTTGCCGACCTCACCGGTTGCAGCAAGCCGGTTCAGGAGGAGGGAGAAAGGATGCGCCCGGGAAATTCCGAGGTGATGGCGTTGCTCGCCGACAGCAGTCGGCTCAGCGCTGACGCCGGTTGGACAACACGCGTGGGCTTCGAGGAGGGCCTGGAGCGCACGGTGGAATGGTGGCGCTCGCGTATCGCTGACCGCAAGGTGCGGCGCGAGACCAGCTTCATGATGTGAAGGAGTCCGCCATAGAAAACTGCTATCCAGGCGGCAGGAACCTAATATGTGCGGAATTGTAGGCATAATCGGACATGGGCCGGCGGGCCCGCAACTCCTTGAGACGCTCTTTCGGCTTGAGTACCGCGGTTACGACAGTGCCGGTGTTGCGACACTCGTGAATGGCCACATCGAGCGGCGCCGCGCCGAGGGCAAACTCAAGAACCTCTCGATGTTGCTGGAGCGGACTTCACTGGATGGCGAAACTGGGATAGGCCACACCCGCTGGGCCACGCACGGTGCACCTACCGAGAGCAATGCCCATCACATGGGACCTCCAGGGTATCCGTGGTTCATAATGGGATCATCGAAAGCCACGCCGAGCTGAGGGCTGAGCTTGAGTCGAAAGGGCAGGAGTTCTGCACCGAAACCGACACAGAAACCGTGGCGCAATTGATAGACTATTACCTCAAACAAGGCATGGACCCGACTGCCGCGGCTAGCGCCGCCTTTCCCAGGCTTCAAGGCGCCTACGCATTGGTGATGATCTTTGCCGGACATTCGGAGTTGATCATTGGCGCCCAGCATGGCGCCCCGCTTGCCGTCGGGTTCGGGGAGGATGCGATGTACGTGGGCTCAGACGCCATGGCGTTGGCCCCTCTCACCCGTCGAATTGCCTATCTGGAGGATGGAGACTGGGCTGTGATCGAGCGTCGCGGCGCCAAATTCTTTGACCGCTGCGGGAAGCCGGTCTCGCGGGAAGTGAAGTTGACGCGATTGACAGGAGCGGCAATTGGCAAGAGCGGCTACCGGCATTTCATGGAAAAAGAGCTGTACGAGCATCCCGCGGCCATCGGCGACACGCTTCGCAGCGTGATCGAGCCGGCGCGCCGCTCCATCGTTTTGCCCCAGATGACACTCAGTTTGAGGAAGATTCCGCGGATCAGCATCATCGCATGTGGGTCTGCGTTCTATGCCGGGCTAGTTGGGCGCTGGTGGCTTGAAGCAGCTGCCCGTATACCGACCGATAGAGACACCGCCAGTGAGTTCCGGTACCGTAATCCGCCACTCCCGCGGGGCGGCCTCGGGCTTCTCATAAGCCAATCCGGGGAGACTGCCGATACCCTTGCGGCGTTGCGTTACATGCGCGGGCAAGGCCAGCACATCGTATCGATCATCAACACGCCCGAAAGCAGCATGGCACGTGAGTCCAAGATGGTGCTGGAGACGTTGGCCGGTCCAGAGATCGGGGTTGCCAGCACCAAGGCGTTTTCCGCCCAGCTGACCATGCTTGCATGCCTGGCCGTTGCCACCGCACGGGCGCGAGGCACTTTCAATGATGCGGCAGAATGCGCAGAAGTTACGGCTTTGCTGGAGGCGCCACGCCATGTGGCAGAGGTCCTGGCATGCAGGGAGGCAATCCAGAGTGTTGCCGAACGCGTTGCCCGAGCGCGAGATGTACTTTATCTCGGGCGCGGCAATTGCTACCCGATTGCACTTGAAGGCGCGTTGAAGCTGAAGGAGATAAGCTACATTCATGCTGAAGGTTACGCAGCGGGCGAAATGAAGCATGGCCCAATCGCGTTGATCGACAGGAATGTGCCGGTGATCGCCCTCGCTCCATCCGGTGAGTTGTTCGATAAGTTGGCGTCGAACTTGCACGAGGCCGCGGCACGCGGAGGGCAACTACTCGTATTCAGTGACGCGGCAGGGGCGCAGCGGTTGCATGGCATCGCGGCAGAAACTGTCGTCCTGCCGAAAGTCGACCCTTTCGTAGCCCCGATCATCTACGCGGTGGCAATGCAGCTGCTTGCCTACCTGGTCGCGGTCGAGAATGGCACTGATGTTGATCAGCCGAGAAATCTCGCGAAATCCGTGACAGTGGAGTAGAGATTAATTTCGACGCCCGAGTGACCGCCGGCGAACACATCAACCCTTCGCTGGAGCCAGGCCATCAACCCAGGCGAGGAGACTGATTCAGCTCGCGGTGTCTTTGTGAGTGACGAGTTGCAGCGGATTGACCGTTGTCGATCGTGCGGACAGCGCCACCTCGGTGCGATTCCGCAAATGCAACTTCTTGATTATGCTGTGTACATGCGCCTTGACCGTGCTGATCGACATTCCCAGTTGATAGGCAATCAGCTTGTTAGGTAGCCCCTGGCACAACAGAGTTGACACCGCCTGTTCGCGCGACGTCAGAGTGGAGCGAATATCGTTGTCGGGATAGGATATGCGGGATCCACCATTCTGCAGCGCGGGCCATTCCAGGGAAGGAACATGCGGGAAATACACTCCTCCCGCAGCAACCAAGCGAAGTGCCGCTGCCGCCACCTCAACGTTGCTTGTGGTTGGAATGTAACCTTGTAGTCCCAGCTGTACCTATCAGCGCCTCGGCAACTCTGATCTGACTGGCATCTGCGACCATGACGATCTGCACGTCTGAGTCATTATTGCGGAGGAGAGAGATCTGTTCATTGAGCCACCCGTCCGACGGCACCAGCGAGGCCTCCACGAGGATGACGACCGCTGTCCTTGGGAGCAGCTGCGAGGAAAGGACATCCTTGGCATCCCCCAGCGCTACTGCCTCGAATTCAGAGCAGAATCGTGACAACCAGAGCGCCAAACACCCCCGGATCAATTGTCGCCGCTCGATGATGACCATAAGGCTCTGCTCGCCTAGTCCCGCATTGTCTGGGACATTCCGAGCATCGGTCGCCTGCTCCGGTTGCTTATCCGCAACGGATGGCGCACCCCAACTGCTGCCTTCAGCGTGCGAGCGCGATCCGCGTCCAAGAGTTGGGTGAGCAGCGGAAGCGCTCGGTCTGCACGATCGATCAACTACCGCCTGCTGGGCGGTGATTTGGACGATATCGCTATTTGCAGCTCCGTTTTCCATCGCATCTATCTGATATATCCTTGTTTCGTAGGTTCTTTTTTGTGTCAAATGTCGCATTAGGTCGTTTCCTCGTGTCGGCTGGACTCAATCCGGGATGCGAATGCCTTTCTCGGCGTTCAGTAAACCGCGAGAACGATACAGAATGATCAGTACTCAAAGGTTCGTATATGATGCGAGTTCTGATTGAATTGTTGGAGTTTACCCATGGTTTATTGTCCAGGACGTTACTGTTGTCTAACCAAGTAACTCTACGGCAATGCGATAGTGTAACTCAAGCGTAATAAAACTGTTATATTCACTTTCCAGATTCGTTCTCGGCAGTGAATGTCACGCGTATAGTTGGATTCACGGTAGGTGCTGAGTGGTATCGAGTTCCCGGGACGTCGACGGGTGCATCGGCTGAAGTAGGATGCGTTGCGCTGTTATATCCAACTCGCTTCCTGTTGGAATTTCGGGGCGTCGGGGTGTCGTATGCGCCAAATGGAATGCGCTGGCAGTTGGGACGCGCCCGCCATCAACAGGCCCCTGGCAGACGATGGTGCGCGCGAAAAGCGTCGATGGGCTTTAATAACCGTCGATTACCGACCATTCCCCGAGATATCGGTCTGGCAGCGGACGTCGCTATACAGCGTAACCGGACGGCAGTTGGGCAGTTGGGGTGGAGCCTACATTGGTCCGAGTGCGGTCAATTAGGGAGGGCCTGATCAAGGCTATCTGATTCACTCACGCGGATGGTTTCTTTGCGGGACAGGGGCGGATGACGCATCAGGTGACGCAGATTACGCCGTGTCGACGGCTGCTGCGGCTCCTGCCCCTGACTGCGGACAGACTCCGCCTTCGATCAGACGCGCAGAAGCCGCCGGCGGACGATGAACAGATTGGCCAGCGCGCAGGTCACGAACAGACGGTTCGGGTTCTTCGCCAGACCGCGATAGCGAACCTTGGTGAAGCCGAAGACCCGCTTAACCACACCGATGCTGTGCTCGACTTTCGCCCGCACTCTCGACTTGTTACGGTTGCGCGCCTTCTCCCTCTCATCGACCACGCCGCAATATCGGTAACGACGATTGGTGAAGTCCTTGGCGTTCGGCGCGTATTCGCTGATGACCTGACGTTGCCCCCGATAAGCCTGGTCACCCCAGACCCGGGTCTCCCTGCCATGCAGCAGGTCGGGCAGCACCGTTGCGTCATGGACGTTGGCAGCCGTCGCCACCACCGCGTGGATCAGCTTGGTCTTGCTGTCC
This sequence comes from uncultured Alphaproteobacteria bacterium, assembly GCA_963819305.1. Taxonomy (GTDB): domain Bacteria; phylum Pseudomonadota; class Alphaproteobacteria; order Acetobacterales; family Acetobacteraceae; genus CAVTKE01. Next base: position 35,070 of record CAWFVP010000006.1, on the reverse strand, counting down.
ACCCCGAGATGCGCCCCTTCATCCCAAAATACCATTGCTGGCCCTTGCGGGTCTGGTGCATCTCCGGATCGCGTGCGCCGTCAGCATTCTTGGTCGAACTCGGCGCGTCGATGATCGTCGCATCGACGATCGTGCCGGTCGTCACCATGACGCCGCGTGCCTGCAGATGCATATGCACTTGCTCGAACACCTGGCGTCCAAGATCGTGCTGCTCCAGCAAATGGCGGAACCGACACAACGTGGTCTCGTCGGGCACCGGCTCGCGGCCCAGATCGATGCCGGCAAACCGACGCATCGATGCCAACTCATAAAGGGCCTCTTCAGCACCCGGGTCCGACAGATTGAACCATTGCTGCAGGCAGTAGATCCGCAGCATCCGCTCCGACCCAACCGGCGGCCGCCCGTTGCCGGCCTTCGGATAGACGGGCTCAATCAGCGCGCAAAGCTCTCGCCATGGCACCACCTGCTCCATCTCCGCCAGAAAAGCCGCACGACGTGTCGTCTTGCCGTAACGCTCGAAGCCCGCACTCGCCAGCGTCGCCTGTCGCATATTCGTCTTCCCTCCCAGCCACCACGAGCGCTACACGTTGCTCCGTGATCAGGTCGAGGAAGGACTTATTCGAGGTGCCTTAGGTTAACTATGAGTGATTAAGATCCCGGTGCCACCGTCCGTAGCCGCGTGGAACGAGCCACTGCCAAGGCTGGAATTCTGAAACGCCAAACTCGCCAGCTGCGACGTGCTATTGGAGAGTTGGAGCACACCTGTTAGTGCATTGTAAGACAGTGCATCGCCAGTTGCACTAAACCCCAGGATGTCGACCGAATCACCAGTGGTGAACCCCACCAATTGCGGTCCGGCATAGGCTGTGCTGCCGACATTGATGCCGAATGAGCCAAACTTGTCGATCGTCAGACGGCTGCTGCCAAGGAAGCTCATCTGCATGTTGGTGCCGAGCGCCGCCGCGATCTCGAGGGTGCTCGCTGCTGTCAGCAGGAACAGTCCCGAACTCGCGGGATCTATTGCTGTGCTGACATCGAGACTGCCGCTTGTGGCGATGGTCACCGTTCCCTTGTTGAGCAGATTCGCGATAGTGTTTTTGCCGCTCATCGTCCAATCGCCGCCGGCATCGACGGCAATCGAGTTAATGCTTTTCATAGTCGAGGTGTGGCCGTTTTCTATGACACTGCCGGCGCCTCCGGTCAGGCCGCTCAGCGTCCCGGCGCCGCCGGCGAATTCCAACGTGTTAGTGCTTCCGGACGCCGGGCTGCCAACGATGTTTCCAAGCAATACGCCTGTGGCACCCATGACCAAGCGATTTGAGCCGGTGCCGGCGAAGGTGACGGCATTTGTGGTACCGCTGATGGTGCCGCTGTTGGTGACAGTTCCAGCGGCCGCATAGATAGCGATCCCCACTGGTCCCGATATCGATGCGCTAGCCACATTGGTGACCGAGCCACCGGCCTGCAACCGAACGCCAAAATCAGTGGTGCCGACGATGCTGCCGCTGTTGCTGACGGTCCCGGGGCCACCGAGGATGTTTATGCCTCGGTGGCTGGTGATAATTCCCCCTGCATTGTTGGTGACGGCACCCCCTTTGGCGAGGTCGATGGCATAGTCTATTCCCGAAATGGTGCCGGCATTGGTCACGGTGGCGCCGCCGCCGGTGATGTAGATGCCTGCACCCTTGGTTCCAAGATTGGAGATGGAGGCGCCCGCCGCGTTGGTCACGCTGCCTCCGGCGAAGAAGCCGAGGCCGTCATCGATCTTTGACGCGATGCTGCCGGAATTGATCAGGGTGCCGATGCCGCTGACGAATTTCACCCCGTCTTCGCCACCGATGATGGTGCCGCTGTTGGTCACGGTTCCGCCGTTGTCTAGGCCGACGCCATAGGCTGAGCCAGACGTGGTGATCATGCCGCTATTGCTGACAATTCCCGGTCCGCTCAGCCGGATGCCGGATGCGGTGCCGCTGGATGCCGTGATGGTGCCGCTGTTGCCGATCGTCCAGGTTGTGCCAGCGGCGCCGGTAATGCCGTTGCCGGAGCTTGTGATCTTCCCCGTGCTGGTGATGGTGAGCGGGTTGTTCGACGCGGTGAGCGTGTAGGGTCCGGTGATGCTCGTGCTGATGGTGCCGCCGGCGCCGACGGTGCCTGCCACCGTCAGCGTTTCGCTGCCGCTCGTAATTGCGCTGAGATTGCTCTGCGTGTCTTGTTCCGTGGCGGCGACGGTCAGCGAGAACGTTCCGCTGGCGGTCGGGGTGATCGCCAGGCCGGTCAGCACGCCGGCGGCAAGCTGGCTGGCCGAGAAGGTGATGCTGCCGCCGCTGACGGTCAGCGTGTTGCCGGCGGTGTTGCTCAAGGTCGAGCCGGCCGGGATACTGCCCAGCGTCACCGATGCCAGGCTGTTGGTGTCGCCGGTCAGGCCATTCGAGGAGATCCCGAGGTTCAGCGCGATCGCATGGCCCACCGTGCCGGACGCGGCGACCGGCGCCACCGTCGGCGCCAGTGGATTGACCGTGACCGCTTCGCTCGCGGCGGCGCTAACGTTGGCCGAGGAGTTGGTGGCCGTCACCGACAGGGAGAAGTTGGCGTCCGTGGTCGGCTTCATGGACAGCCCAAGGTAAGTCCAGCCGAGCACGTTCACCGAGGTGGTGCCGGCGGTGGCCACGAAGCTGTGCGTGCCGTCGCTCAGCGTTGCGCCGACCGGGACGCCGCTGACCAGGACCGAGGTCAGTCCGGTGCCGACGGGGCTGATGGTGCCGAGCGAGATGGCACTCCCCTCCACCCCGGTTTCGGTGGCCGGCGACCACGTCACCGTGGGCGCAACCACGCCCACGCTGATCGTCTCGCTCCCGTTCGTGGTGGCACTGAGATCGCCCTCGGCATCCTGTTCCGTGGCGGCGACGGTCAGCGAGAACGTCCCGCCGGCGGCCGGGGTGATGGCCAGGCCGGTCAGCACGCCGGCGGCAAGCTGGCTGGCCGAGAAGCTGATGCTGCCGCCGGCGACGGTCAGGGTGTTTCCGGCGGTGTTGCTCAAGGTGGCGCCGACGGGGATGCTGCCCAGCGTCACCGATGCCAGGCTGTTGCTGTCGCCGGTCAGCGCGCCGGTGGTGATGCCGAGGTTCAGCGCGATTGCATGGCCCACCGTGCCGGACGCCGCGACCGGCGCCATCGTCGGCGCCAGTGGATTGACCGTGACCGTTTCGCTGGCGGGGGCGCTGACATTGGCCGAGGAGTTGGTGGCCGTCACCGACAGGGAGAAGTTGGCGTCGGTGGCCGGCTTGATGGACAGCCCGGTATAGGTCCAGCCGAGCACGTTCACCGAGGTGGTGCCGGCGGTGGCCACGAAGCTGTGCGTGCCATCGCTCAGCGCGGCGCCGACCGGGACGCCGCTGACCAGCACCGAAGTCAGTCCGGTGCCGGTGGGGGTGATGGTGCCGAGCGCGATGGCACTGCCCTCCACCCCGGTCTCGGTGGTCGGCGACCACGTCACCGTGGGGCCTGGCGGCGTGGCGAAGACGTTGATCGTCGCGGCACCGGCGGCGTTGGCCGGGGCGGCCAGGCCGGAGGCCGCAAGGATGGTGCTCAGCGTGTTGTAGTGGTTGTAGGCGGTACGATTCGTGCCGGTGACGACATCGGCGCCGACAAGGATGGTCGCCACCTGGTTTGATGGTTCGACGGTAGCGCCGCTCTCGTCGTTGTTCTCGTCCCAGGTCACGATCAGCAATGAATTGTTGGCCTGAGCCCATTGCGCATAGCTCGCCATGTTCGCCTGGAGCCAACTATCCCCTTGCTGGATGGTGCCGTTGTGCATGTCGTCGGTGGTATTCGGAATGACGAACGAGACGGTCGGCAGCGCCGCATAGTTGGTGGTCGGAAAGGTGGAGAAGTCCGCCTCGACGGAAGTGCCCTCGGGGAAAGATTCCCACGGATTGTGGTCAGGTGAAGTGTTGGGATGTTCCACATATCCGGTAAATGTCTTGCCCGCGCCCTGCAGGATGGTCGCAATGTCCGGGCCCGATACGCTGTGCGGGTTATCGTCGGTGATGCCGAACATGCTGCCGGCGTAGAGGGCGTAGTAGTTCGGCTGGCTGGGATGAGTAACGGCGTCGTAGTTGGTCAGCAGAGCGCCGGAACTGGCAAGGGAGTTGATATAGGGCGCCTGGGAGTTGCCGATGATCTCATCGAAATTGTGGTTCTCCATCACCACGACGACGATGTGCGAATAAGCGGGCACGGCGGCGCTTGCCGCAGTGCCGACGGTCAGTGAATCCGTTCCTGTCGCGGTGCCGCTGAGATTGCCTTCGGCGTCCTGTGCGACCGCGCTAACGCTCAGCGAGAAGTTGCCGGCGCTTACGGCGGTGATTGCCAGGCCGGTCAGCACGCCGGCGGCAAGCTGGCTGGAGGAGAAGGTGATGCTGCCGCCGGCGACGGTCAGCGTGTTGCCGGCGGTGTTCCTCAGGGCGGCCCCGGCGGGGATGCCGCCGACAGTGACTGAGAACAGGCTGTTGTTGTCGCCGGTCAGGTTGTTGGCGGCGACCCCAAGATTTCAGCGCGATCGCCTGGCCCGCGGTGCCTGATGCCGACGGTGGGGCGATCGTCGGGATCAGCGGGTTGACTGTGACCGTTTCGCTGGCGGGGGCGCTGACAATGGCCGACGCGTCGGTGGCTGTCACCGACAACGAGAAATTGGCGTCGCTGGCCGGCTTGATCGTCAACCCGGCGTAGTTCCACCCGAGCACGTTGACCGAGGTGGTGCCCGCGGTGGCCACGAAGCTGTGCGCGCCGTCGCTTAGGGTGGCGCCGACCGGGACGCCGCTGACCAGCACCGAGGTCAGTCCGGTGCCGGTGGGGGTGATGGTGCCGAGGGCAAAGGTATTTGCCTCGACCCCGGTCTCCGCCGCCGGCGACCACGTCACCGTCGGCAGGCCGCCCACGCTGACCGCTTCAGTAGCGGTGGTGGCGGTACTGAGATTGCCCTCGGCGTCCTGTTCCGTGGCGGACACGTTCAGCGCGAAGCTGCCTGCGCCGGCCGGGGTGATCGCCAAGCCGGTCAGCACGCCGGCGGCAAGCTGGCTGGCCGAGAAGGTGATGCTGCCGCCGCTGACGGTCAGCGTGTTGCCGGCGGTGTTGCTCAGGGTGGCCCCGGCGGGGATGCTGCCCAGCGTCACCGACGACAGGGCGTTGCCATCGCCGGGCCGGCCATTCGGGGAGATTCCGAGGTCCAAGGGGATCGCCTGGCCCGCCGTTCCCGACACCGTCACGGGCGCGACGGTCGGTGCCAGCGGATTGACCGCGACCGTTTCGCTGGCGGGGGCGCTGACATTGGCCGAGGAGTTGGTGGCCGTCACCGACAGGGAGAAGTTGGCGTCAGTGGCCGGCTTGATGGACAGCCCGGTATAAGTCCAGCCGAGTACGTTCACCGAGGTGGTGCCGGCGGTGGCCACGAAGCTGTGCGTGCCGTCGCTCAGCATTGCGCCGACCGGGACACCGCTGACCAGCACCGAGGTCAGTCCGGTGCCGGTGGGGGTGATGGTGCCGAGCGCGATGGCACTGCCCTCCACCCCGGTCTCGGTGGTCGGCGACCACGTCATCGTCGGTGCGCTTCCCACGTTCACCGGCTCGGTTCCGGTCGCGGTGGTGCTCAGGTTTCCTTCCGCGTCCTTATCGGTAGCGGTGACGCTCATCGAGAACGTTCCGCTGGCAGCTGGGGTGATCGCCAGGCCGGTCAGCACGCCGGCGGCAAGCTGGCTGGCCGAGAAGATGATGCTGCCCCCGGTGACGGTCAGCGTGTTACCGGCGGTGTTGCTCAGCGTAGCGGTGCCGGGTATGCCGCCCAGGGTGACGGACGCCAGGCTGTTGCTGTCGCCGGTCAGGCCGTTAGAGGAGATCCCGAGTTTCAGTGCGATCGCCTGGTCCGCAATTCCTGAAACTGCCAGCGGCGCCAGGCTCGGCGCCAGTGGATTGACTGTGACCGTTTCGCTGGCGGCGGCGCTGACATTGGCCGAGGAGTTGGTGGCCGTCACCGACAGGGAGAAGTCGGCGTCGGTGGCCGGCTTGATAAACAGCCCGGTATAAGTCCAGCCGAGCACGTTCACCGAGGTGGTGCCGGCACTGGCCACGAAGCTGTGCGTGCCATCGCTCAGTGTCGCGCCGGCCGGGACGCCGCTGACCAGCACCGAGGTCAGTCCGGTGCCGGCGAGGGTGACGGTGCCGAGCGAGATGGCACTGCCCTCCACCCCGGTCTCGGTCGTTGGCGACCACGTCACCGTGGGCAGCGGATTGCCGCTGTTGACGAGGAACACGTCAAAGCCGCCGAGGGTCGCATCGGCTCGGGTGACGACCGTCGATCCCGCGGCCGGCGCAGCGCTCAGGACCAGCGTTGCAACGACCGACGCGTTGTTCGAGACGGTGATCGTGCTGCCCGACAGAACGGCGCCGGTGACGGTGGTCTGGATGTCGACCGCGTTGGTTGGGGTGATGGTGCTGGTGCCGGCGCTCAGCCCGGAGATAGTGCCGCCGAACTGGTGGACCGCGCCACCCGAGATATCCGCAAGTTCGAGCACGCCGGTGGGGCCCTGGAAGACGACCTGCACGCCCGATGCGACATCGCCGCCGAAGGCGAGCAGGGCGCTGCCGGCGAGGCTGAACACGCCTGTGCTGGCGGAGTCAACGGCCCCGGTGACGATCAGGGTGCCAGCACTGGCGATCGTCAGGCTGCCGCTGTCGGCAAGCGTGGCGATGGTATTTCTTCCGGTCGCCGTCCAGGCGGCGCCGGCGTCCAGCACCAGCGCGTTGAAGGACGAGAAGGACCAGGTATGGGCACTCTCGTTGACGGTTCCGGCACCGGCCGCCAGGCCACTCAACGTCCCTGTACCGCGAGCCAGTTCAAGTGTGTTGCTGCTACCCGCGGCGGTGCTGCCGACGACGTTGCCGATGATGACGCCGGTGGCGCCGGCCACCAATCGGTTGGAGCCGGTGCCGGTGAAGTTGATCGCGCGACCGGTGCCGGTGATGGTGCCGCTGTTGGTGACGGTGATGGCGTTGTTGTAGCCGACCACGCCCCAATATCCCGAGATGGTCGCGCCGGCGGCATTGGTAACCTGGCCGCCGGCCCTGAAGCCAACCCCGAAATCGGATGCCCCGCTGATGCTGCCGCTGTTGCTTATCGTCCCTGCGGCGCCCTGGATATTGATCCCGCGATGGCCTGTGAGGCTGGCGCCCAGGTTGTTCGTGACGCTGCCGCCGGCGCCCAGATCGACGGCATAGTCGATGCCGGTGATGGCACCGAAGTTGGTGACGCTGCCTGTCGTGCTTGCGATATACACGCCGGCGCCTTGGGTGCCCGCGGCAGTGATCGAACCGCCCACCTGGTTTGTCACGCTGCCGCCGCCATGCAGGCCGACCGCGTCGTCGACGGTGGCGACGATGCTGCCGGAATTGATCACCGTCCCCAGCGAGAACACCCGCACCCCGTCCTCGCCGCCGATGATGCGGCCGGTGTTGGTGACCAAGCCGCCGGAGTCCAGGACCACGCCATAAGCCTGGCCGTTGATCGTGCCGCCATTGGTGACGGTTCCGGCGGCGCCTGTGATGAACACCCCGGAGCCGACAAAGGGGCCACCGCCAACGGCACCGACCCCTTGGATCGACCCGGTGTTGGTCACATTGCCGCCGCCATGCAGGATGACGCCGTCCTTACCGTTGATGACCCCCGAAGACGTGACGATTCCAGCCCCGGAAAGGTAGATCCCGAATCCGGCCGCCGCACTGACCGTGCCACTGTTGTTGATGGTCCAGACTATCCCGGCCGCGCCGTCGATGGCGTCCAGGGCACCGGTGGATAGAACCTGCCCAGTGCTGGTGATGCTGAGCGGATTATCGCTGGCGGCAAGAGCAAGGGGCCCCGATATACTGTTGCTGATCGTTCTCGCCATGGCCGGAACGCCCCTTACACGATGCCCAGGGTCCCCCCATCCATGACCTGCCGACGTGACGCCCAATGGCAAACGTCGACGGGCCCGAATGGAGATCCAGCGCTATGCTTGCGGAACAACGTCGGTCGCCGGCAACATCTCTTTCGGCCCTATCCCCTCCTTCGGCCTAGTACCAACGTTCTGGCCCCGCCAAACGTTTGGCGAAGCAGCCATCGGCAATAACAGTAGGGCCCACGGAATTCCTGGGGTTCTTGTCACCTGCGTTGGCCGGGACGGTTGCAGGATGCATGTCGCCCCGACAGTCATGTGAAGCGGTTGCATGGGTCAGTTGATCCGCCTTTTGAACGACCTGCCCTCAGCGTCGTCACCATTCAGCAGGGTCGCCTTCACGGAACCGAATGGGCCACCCGTATGCGCAACGATGCTGCCTGGGGACAGTTCGATGTCGCGATGGACGGGCTGAAGAACTCGTGCAGGCCAAGCACGATAAATCAGGCTCGCCTGCCGAGCGACTTGGAGTGACTCCTCCTTCAACATCGATCTCTCATAAGAGACGGCGTCTTCCAATACATGCGCGCAATTAGGATCGCACTCCTATTTTCCCCTATAACGCGGCCATATAATCTGCGGAAAGCCTTTTCAAGGTGATTTTGCGACTGAACTTCACTTCAGGGCTCTTGTTCTTCTTAAGAGTATATATGCAATTCCGCCTCACCTTTTGAGGAGGTTTACATGTCTGACCCACAAACCAAGCTACATTATGCGAGCGGCGCGAATATTTCCGGAAACGGTACTTTCGCTGCAGGAGCTGACGGCTTTAACTTAGCCGACGTTAGTAGTGTCGGTGAAGCAGATGCATTGCCAATGGGGGTCCAGGGGCTCGCTTACCTCGGCCTGACCAACGGCGCCGATGCCAACTTCAAGGCGGCCGTAGCGCCATTTATCAACGACCCGAAGGTCTATGGCTTCTACCTTGCCGACGAGCCGATCCCAGGACAGGTTTCCGCCGCCAATCTGAAGGCGGAGTCTGACTATATCCACTCCGTCGACCCTAGCGCGAAGACCTTCATCGTAGAGTACAACAGCGGCTCCGAAACCAATCCGAGCTTTGCCTTCACGCCGGCCAACACGGGCATCGATCTGTATGGGCTGGATCCGTATCCGATCCAGAGCCAATTCAGCGCTGGCGCAAATCTAAGCACCATCGCCGATGCGGTGAACACGGCGGAAGCGGACGGGATTTCCCAAAGCCAGATCGTGCCGGTTTACCAGGCATTCGGCGGTGGCGGCTACGCAAGCTACACGTTGCCGACACCGTCCCAGGAGCAGCAGATTCTGGCCGCGTGGGGCGCGGTGATTTAATCTCCGGCATTCGACTATGCCTATAGCTGGGCCGTGCAATCTGGCGACACGGCGCTGGTAAACGACCCAGCCCTGCAGGCGGTGTTTGCGGCCCATAACGCCGGTACATCGTCACCGACCCCCACCCCGACGCCTACCCCTACCCCTACGCCAACGCCCACCCCGACGGCAACGGGTACCACGCTGAGCGTCACCGACAACAACGGTGGTACGACCACCGTTCCCGTGATCACATCGGGATCGCTCACAAGTCCTGGGCAATCGTCCGGCAGCGTGCACCAGTCAGTGACGGACGGCGTCGACAAGGTCACCTTCAGCCACATCACCTCCGAAGCGCTCAATCTTGGCTCCGATGATATCGCGATGAACTTCATCAGCCCGAGATCGCTGACCGTAACAGGCGGCTCGGGCAGCGATGTCGTGTCGGCCACGTCCGGCTCGAACAAGTTCGTCGCAGGAACCGGAACGCTCGATGTGACAGGGGGTTCGGGTAAAGACGTGTACACGTTCCGTAGCGGTAACGGTTTGCTGAAGATTGAAGATTTCAGCCGTCAGAAAGGCGATGTCCTGACCATCGATAGCGGATTGAAGAATTCGCTGGTCAAAACGTCGGACGGACATGGGGGATCCCTGTTGAATTTCGGTGCCGGGCAAAGCATCGATCTGGTCGGTGTGTCGTCGATCTCAACATTACAGATCAAGTTCGCCTGAAGCGGCGGCCTCCTTGCCCTGACATCGTCTGACGATGAGGGGTGAGGTCGGGCTGAGCTAAAACCGGAAATCTCATCCGTTCGGGATGAGGGCTTTCAGGCAAGGTTTCTGACCTGGAGTTGGAGGACGTCTGCTAGGCAGACGTTGACGTGCCTCCCGATAATTGTATTGGCTTTGGCTGGAATTTTCCACTTATGATCCCACGGTCGGGACGAGGAGAATTCCATTAACGCGTCGAGGTTTGCGGAGGCGCAGATCGCCTTCGTTTTGAAGCAGGCCGACGATGCGCAATGCCTCCACATCGATCACTGACATGTCGTTGGTCATCCGTTAGTGTACAGGCGCTTGCCGTCCAGCGAGAATGCGAGGCTCCAAACTCGCCGGCCGACCAACAGACACGTCTTGACCGCGTAGGTCCGGGGCATCCACCACCGCCACATGGTCGGCCGGTCCATGCGCCAAGAACGCCGTCACCCCGTCGTCGGCACCTTCGCCGTCGGACACCTGGGTCAAGGCCCAACGCCGCGGAGCGGGCCGCCGAAGGCGGCAGCCTTGAGGCTGGCGTCCGGCGGGTGAACCATCACGGGGGCCGTTCGGGTCGTATCGGACGGAAGCCAGGATCTCCGGCCCGAACTCCGCTCAGTTTTCACATAATCGCCCGCCTCGCTCGTGCTTTTCACTTGCGGCGATGGCTGTATCGAGTTCCTGGCGGGCTTTGACCAGCGCCAGTGCAGCGCCGAGGCGCTTGTTCTCCACTACCTCCGCCTGGCTCACAGTTGCATGCTGACGTGACGCAGCACCCGGTAGCAGAGAATGTCACGCAGCCGGCTGGCGGAGATGTTCAGCCGGCGATGCAGGTCCGTGGAACGGGCGGGTACTACCGCGAAACGGGTGTTGAACCGCTGAATGAAATCCGGAGGGAACTCATTGCCAGTAGCAATCGAGCTGATCCCGGCCAGGCGCAACTCCTTGACTAATCGGTCCTGCAGTGTCCGGTTCACCCGCTCGACACGACCTTTGGCCTGGCTGGAATTCGCGCATAGGATCTCGATATTTAGCTCCGAAAGCGCGCGCCCAAATTGTGTGATGCCATGGCCACCCTGCGCGTCCTGCTTCGCCACCCGAAACACTGTGTGTTTGTCCTGGTAAAACGCAACCGGGCAGCCATGCATCTCAAGGTAACCACGAAGCGCTTCGAAATAGGTCTCCGTGCTCTCGCTGTTCACGAAGCGCAGCTGCATAAGCCGGCCGCTCGCGTCGTCAATGACACCAGCAGCGTGCAGGGGTCGGCGCGGTTCTCGAACCAGCGGAGCTCGCTGCCGTCAATCTGGATTAGTTCGCCAGGAGACTCGCGCCGCAAACGCGGCTGATGAAACGTCCGTCGCTGCTTGCGCAACAGCCAATGGCCAGCCTCGATCATCCACTTGCGAAGCGTCTCAGTGGACACCTTGAGATCATTCACTTCGGCAAGCTTCTCCGCTGCCAGCGATGGGCCGAAATCCCCGTATCGCTCGCGAACCAGATCAATCGCATAGGACTGGATCTATCCGGGTCCGATCCTGTGATTGGACGGTCGTCCACGCAGCCGATGCCCGATCGAACCGCCACCGCCATCCCGCAATCGGCACAACAGACGGCGCGCTTGCCGCGACGTCAACTCGAGAACCGCGGCCGCAGCGACAATGAGGCTGAGCGCAATAGCTCGCTTAGATGACCAGCGTAGCGCCGGCCCTCAATCTTTCCCAGCGACCCGTTTTAGAGGCTGTGGCTCTTCGGTTGCACACGATGGGGCCGAAACCGTGCCGACGTATCGGGCTCCGTGCCAGGCCTCCGCAGTTTCGCCCTCGACGAGCACCTCGCTCGCGAATGCGAACGCGTCTTCGTCGTTACGCAGTGAAATCTGCGAGGCAGCGACGACACATCCGCTGCGTTCAAAAGTGAAAATTCTGTATTCCGCCATCCAACGCCTCCCGGTCGGTTCGGCGCGAAGAAGACGTCTTTCAACCGTTGTTAGTACTATGTCAGACTTATGAAGGGATGGAAACGGGATTCCTGACTGTAACGTATTAATGACGGGTACTGCTGGTTGGCTGCCCAGGCGACAGCAACTCTGCCGCCGTTCGATAAACGGCATGCCAGGAGGTCGCCTGTTCTTGTTCTCCAAGGATGGTAAGGGCGACGATGCGCCTGAACGCAACCTCCAATGCAAAAACGCCCTGCTGGTCAACGAGGCGTCGTGCCGTGTTCCAAATATCCGCAGGTTCCAGGCGCGCCGGCTCTACAGGTGTGGGGGCGGATGGTCTGCGCACTCAGTTTGCTGCAGCGGGCAGCGGTGCTGTCTGGTTTGGGAGAAGTCGTTCATATTCGTTGCTGATCATATGATAGCAAGCGCATGCCTCCCGCTCCAAGCCGGCCCGATTGACGACGTTCAACCGACCTCGGCGGTAGTTAATCAGTCCGGCATCTTGAAATTTGCTGGCCGCCTGCGAGACACCGGGGCGCGTAACACCCAATATCTCCGCTAGCCATTCCTGGGTGATTTCCAAAGCGTCTGCACCGATCCGGTCGTGCGCGTGAAGCAGCCATCGGGCCGTCCGTTGCGACAACGTGTGCATCGCCTGACAGGCGATCCCCTGGTTGCTCATGATGATCGCGAACCGGTTGTACCGCACGCCGGCCACCCGCAAAGCTGGCAGTTCGCGAATGGCGTCGTGCAAGTCCTCAACCGGCATGCGCCACGCTGACCCGCTGGTCAGCGCCACCGTCCTGAAGAAGGCGATCGGCGGCAAGTCGAACAGTGCTTCAGTGCCGACCATCCCCTCCCGTCCGACGCTGGCCACCTCGACGCCAAGATCATTGTCCGCTGGACCGCTCACCTGGCTGACCAGCCCGGCCTCCATGAAATAAGCGCTCTCGATCGCTGACCCTCGTTCATAGAGGGCTTGGCTCTTGACGAGTCGAACCCGCGAGAGGTGCGGCTGTAGCCACGCGAGCTCGGCCGCAGGAAGGCGCGCGAGAAGGAGATTTTGCGGCGTCGATAAGGGGGCTGGCGCCGGCTGCTGAACTAGAGCGGCACTCAATCTGTTGCGGCAGAACGAGAGGGTCTGTCCCTTTCTTGACCAGGCACTCGAATTATGCGCCTGGATCCCTGCCACACCTCAGATAGCTTTCCCGGGAAGGTGATGACGTTCGCCAAAGCGCAGGCATCTTCATCGTTGTTGCAAATAAAATCGTAGAAATCGACAATGCGACCTTCATCCGTTCGCAATACTCGGTAATTGGGCATCGCCGTGCTCCGCAGCCACGAAGGCGGGAGGGCTAGCTCCCTCTCAGTCACCGATGCCTCAGGGACGACCCGTGTCGGTGATAACGCTTTATACCCGAACATCGGTACACCTGTTAGTGCTTTTCCGCTCATAGCTTTGTCACATAGTAAGTTGTCGGATTCGAACGGGTATTGTTATCCTTCGCCCTGGTATTTGTCCGGATCGACCCGGCGGCGTTCCTGAGAACTGCAACATCGTGTTGGACCTGTATCTCGCAACACCTGGATTGAAATCACGATTTCCGCTGAGCGCTTCGCCCCATCGTTGTCGCCGCCTTCGATGTCTTTCGCCAAATTCGCAGCGGTATGGCGACGTGCAGCGATACCCAAATTGTCGATCAGTAGCCGATGGCGCACCGGGCGGCCTGGTCCATGAGGCCTTTCTACCGACGCCGCGCCCAGTTTCCACCTACCCTCATCGGTGCCAACTGCTGCAGGACGTCCTCGATGCGCCGCCCCTGCCTCGTCGCGCCATGTGGCCCAACCGTGGCCGGCCTCCGGTACCGACACTGCTGTCGGATCGGCGCCGCGAGCCCTACCGGACAGCTATACTAGTCTTCGCCGCCAGCTCCCACGCTCCTGTAATTAACTGTAGTGTGTTCAAGGGCTCGATCGGCAGTCAAGTGCGCTGTCTCTCGACATCGACGGAAGTGTCGAGGGGAAACTCTGCCACAGAGAGCTATGTTTCCCTGCCATGTTGCTTCTTTACTTGCTTCCCGGACTACGGCACGGTTCGATCTCGGAAGAAGCTATCCGCCGGCTTCATTTAGGCGCAGCCGCGCGTAGTTCTGTCGCAGCAAAGGCTGGAACACGTTGCTTTGCTGTGAGCCCGTTGCTCAACGTCAGACCTGACTACTGGCAATGCCATGTGCTTTTTTTGCAAAGGAAGCTGCCCATGCCAAAGACAGTGCAAACCAGTTCCTGGGATGTAACTCCTGGTCTCGTCGACGCTATTCAGACCTGGTCAGAGTTTCTTCGGGGTGACCGAAGCGCAAAAGAGTGGGGTGTCGCGGGGGCAAAAATGTTTCTAACGAGCGAAGGATTCAAACTGCCCGCTGAGCCGATCAGCACCGTCGATCTGATCACCCTGAGGTCAATCGCTCAGGAAGCTGGTCGGATGGCGGACGGGACCACCGCGATCAAAAGGAACACGATGAGCAATATGAGGGCCGCTGCCGCCCAGGTGAACACCTGGCTTGAAGCCAATTGCAGTGCGAAGCTCGACGCCGACGTTCCCATGTCCTCACGATCAGATATGACCCTGACGGACGCCATTCAGTCCGCAAAGGCCATCTATGATGACCCAACATCCGAACTGGCCGGATTTACCACTGGCATGGCTGATCAAACAAACAATTATGATGTCGTCAATTCAAATCTGGATCTGAGTTTACTGGCTAAAAATGAGTACGATATCGTAGATCGCCTTACTGACAGTAACCTTGATCCAGTCTACTGGACACCGCCCCCACCGGAGGCTGAACTGCTTCAAGACGCTGGCATCTCCGGCATATAGTAGGATTACAGCTCATCGCTCAAGCAGGAAGTGTTCGGTTTAAACCGACGCCAGCCTAACTGCGGCAGTCTCAGCATTGTCGCCAAGCCACACTCACACCGGGAGCACGAGATGAAATACCCCTTGGCGGTAAGCCAGTTGCCACCTTTTCTCCAAAGCTCTTTCTTTCCCAAACCGGTTGTTACGCCAATCAGTGGACAGACGAAACCCAATCAGTCGGTCGGCGGGCAACTCGTCGCCAACGTACAAATCCAGTCTCAGTCTTTCGCCCAGCCTAGCCATGCCAATAAGATGGTCGAGCGCCGACTTGTTCATCTTGACCTCAACGGCTCGACGTTCAATGCCCCGACCAACGCCATCGATGATGCTGACATGAAGGGCTTCTTCGTCGAATGGGTTCGCTACAAGGCTTGGCTACAGACCACGGGCGATGCGGCCAATTCTGACACCCCGCATAGTTATTGGGCTATCGAACAGGAAGCACCCAACACGTCGAACTCAACCGGTTCCGTCAGCAGTACGATCAGCTATGGATTTAACGAATCCGTCGGGGTCTTCGGCGACGTGCCGACCGCGAACATCGGCGCAAACATGGGCGTATCGGAGACTCATTCGCATTCCATCACTGATTTCACATTCATGCAGCAATCAACAGACAGAGTGCTCAATCACTACATTCACATGACGCAGTGCAATGACGGAACGCCATATAAGAGTGCGGGCAGCCTCATCGACACCGGTCAGAACCCATTCATTGGCTGTCAGTTGCGTCCGCTACCTGCGCTGGCTCAATCCAATGTTCCTTTTGTCGGACAGGCGGTCTGGATGAACAACGGCGATGCTGGATTGGTCGATAAGTTGACGTTGTGGATCTACATTGAACCACACTTCCTGTTCGTTGAAGGCGAGCAGCTTGGAGCAAACAATCTCAAGCATGAGAACATCGTTGTCGGATATAGCCAGCAATATGGCATCGATCTCGATTTTGCTACTCTGAAAGACTAGTCGAGAGCAGGATCGCTGCCAAATCGAAGCACTCTGCCGCAAGACGTTTGGGACGGGACGCGTAGCCGCGTCGGAAGGCCAGTGCACTCGTTGCCGGCGGCACGCGGCCAGACCTTCTTGTCACCGATCATCTGATGCCCGGCATGACTGGCGTGGACCTCGCGCGAGCCGTCCAGGACCGAGTGCCGGAATTTCCGGTGCTGGTTGTCTCCGGTTATGCCTAAGCAGAGGGTGTCGCGCCCGACCTGCCGCGGCTCAACAAGCCGCTCAAGAGCGTCGAATTGGCCGCGAGTATTGCCGCGCTGACCCAGCGCACCGAGTGACCACTGACAGGTGTGGCGAACATGCGGTTGGACCGCCGAGACACATCAGGGGACGACATATTGCGACCTCAGAGTCGCTGCAGGCGCCGGCGATCGCAGAAAGATGACGCTCCGGTCATTTGAAGCTGCAACGGCCCGGGATGTCAGACATACCGTCGTCAAGGAGCCGCGTCATAGGTGTCGAAAAGAGCAGAGACGTTTTGGTCATTGGACTGCTGCTCGACGGGAAGATTCAGCGCTGGGTCAGTAGAGGACGCAGACCAGGTAGGCGCCGACTGGTTCATTGTAGAGGCCGGTGGTCATCAAGGTCATCGGTTGAACCAGTCGCAATCCATTCGCAATGCACCAGGAGAAGACTTCGTAATTGCGCGTTGGCAGCAGGAAGCCGGGCCCGGTAAATTCCGGGGCGGCGGCAATGAGGGCAATGAGATCCTGGTCGCTGCGGGCAACGCTGTGGGCAAAGAAACCAACCGCGGTGGCATAGCCGGTGATTCGGCCATTGTGTTCGACCACGGTCGCAGTCTCTTGGGCGATGGCGTCCTTCAATTCGCCCCCGCGATCGAAACCATGGACTTCGAAACAGACGGCGTTGCAGGCATCGAAATCGGCGTGCACGGCGGTTCGAACATCATAGCCCGGGATGCGCCGGTTCAGGGGCGGGCCGTTCATGACCGAGAGCGGTTCGCGGGTGCGAAAACCCATCGTGGTGTAGAGACAAAGCGAGCGGCGATGGAACGCGGCTTGGCATAGACGGACGCCGGGAGCCTTGCGGGAATGCGCGCGCTCGATCACGTCCTGCATCAGGCGGCGGCCAACGCCCTGGTTTTGGAGACCGGGGTCGACAGTAATCGGACCGATACCGGCGACAATGGAACGCTCATCAAGAAAATTGCTGCCAATAATCGTTCCGTCGCGCTCAGCTACGACGCCATAGAAGCCTGGATGTTCCAGCAACATGCGAAGGAGACCCACAGTGACCTCCACGGTGGGAAAGTCGCGTGGGAAGCCGTGAGTATCATTGATCGCGGCGAAAGCATCGAAACAAATTCGGCCGCAGGCTTCGGCGTCATCGGGTGTTGCAGGACGCAAGGTATCCATGAGGGTTGTGCCTTTCCGAACTGTCTGTCGACCGATTGGCTGGGAACACGCTACACCGAACCCGCCGGTCCGGGTACTGATCATTCTGTATGCTCGGCCACTTATTGCTGGATGAAACCCTCATCAGTTGGACCCCTGGCGCTGGATGTTGACGGGGTAGGCTTAACCTCCCTCCGCCAGCTACCCTGGCTAGTTCCCGGCTGAGATCATCGACCACGCTGTGTGGCTCTACCATGTCTCCAGCCTCAGCCCACAGAATGTAGAACTGAAGCTGGCCGAACGGGACATTGCCCTCACGCACGAGAGCATCCGGCAGTGGCGTCTCGAATCATCTCGCGTCCATCGCCGCCTTCGCGAACGACCGGCGCCACGTAGTCGGGAGAGATGCGGGCAGCGGCGGCATATTGCCCGTCCGATCATTCATTACTCGGGCCAGGGCGCGGACCGCCGCCTGGGGGGTCGTCATCGAGTAAAGGTTGCACATCGCAGGCGAGGCCATACGCCGGTCATAGATGTTGGCCAGGGTAGCCCTACGGTGCGGCGTGTCATCGTTGCCGGAGGGGTGCATTGGTGACTACCGTGCCTCTATGAGGCCAAGGCGGCCGTTCATCGGGTTAAACCTCCAACTAAATGCAGGAGAGCGGCCGTGTCCATCAGTGCGACAACAAGTCCAGAAGCCACACGTCTCACCGCCGCGGCCACCGATCTGGGGCCTACCATTGCCAGCATGCGCGACGAGATTGAGCGCGAACGGCGCTTGCCCCCAGCACTCGTGGAGCAATTGCGAGACCTCGGCTTCTTCTCGCTGTGGCTGGCCGAGGATTTCGGCGGGCCAGCACTGATCCTCAGCGACTATATCCGCGTCATCGAAGCCCTCTCCCGGCAGGACGGCACTGTCGGGTGGTGCGCCAGCATCGGTGCCGCCTACAGCATGTTTGCGGGCCTCCTGACCCAACCGGTCGCCCGCAGCATTTTCGTCGACCAGCGCGCGTTTGTAGCGGGGATTGGGGCGGCCAGGGGCACCGCTGTGCAGGCCCCTGGAGGCTACCGGGTCACCGGGCGCTGGGCCTATGGCAGCGGCATCACGCACAGCGATTGGGTCATCGGTGGCGGCATTGTGCTTGAAGGCGACACCCCACTCCGCAAGCCAAGCGGCGCGGTCGACTTTAGGATTTTCTTCTTTCCGCCTCCCTTGGTGGAGATAATCGACACCTGGCAAGTTGGCGGCCTGCGCGGCACCGGCAGCCACGACTTCGCGGTCACCGACCTGTTCGTGCCCTCTTCCCACGTCGTGTCGGGAGACATGGACGAGCCGCAAGTCGCCGGCCCTCCCTACGCCCTGCCGAAGAACGTGGCCCTCGGCATCACCATCGCGGCCGTACCCCTCGGCATCGCGCGTGCCGCACTCGACGAACTCAAGAGCCTAAGTGCCGTGCGAACGCCCCGAATGGGCACAGTGCTTTTGCGAAATAAACCAGTATTTCAGGCGGCGGTCGGCCGTGCGGAGGCGCTGCTGCGCGGCGCGCGCGCCTTCTTGTTCGAGGTCTGCGACGATGCCTGGGATGCCGCGTTAGCGGGCGTGCCCGTCCCTCTACACCAGCGCGCGCTCGTGCGGCTTGCCTGAGCCCAGGTCGCCGAGGCGACGAAGACCGTGGTGCAGATTGCGTACGATGCCGGCGGCGGAACGGCCGTGTACCAAAGCTGCCCACTGCAGCGCTGCTTCCAGGATGTCCACACCGCGGCGCAGCACGTCCAAGTCCAGAGCGGCAACTTCGAAACCGGCGGTCGCGTCCTGCTGGGCCTGGAGCCCGGAACGCCGGTCCTGTAATACGCCTCGCCGGTAATGGCCATTAAGCTGATCTTCCGGCTCGTCCGCAGCCACGGCGGCCAAGGCTAAGCCGAGAAGGCTAGCGCGCCAAAGGATACGCGCCCGGCGCTCGAAACTCCCTCGGCTTCCGAGGACATGTTGAACGTCCGTGTGGGAATTGGCGCCGCAACGATGAAGGTCCGCTTGTCCGAGACGCTGTGGAGCATGATGGATGTGATAGCGCTCGTCGATGCCCGCTCCGCCGCTCGGTCGCGAAGCGCGGCAGCTACGAGCCCAGCGCAGCGAAAGTGGCTTGAACCACCGACACAGAACGCGAACCCCGCGAGGACGTTGCGGCTGTCGCGGGCTCTATCTGTCCGCTCCCGTATGCCGACGGAGTGGGGTGAGTGGACTTGGTGTTGCAGACGTTGTTCCCCCTGGGTCTGACTTCTTCCCCGCAGCGCAATGACCGGCGACGACATACCCCAGCGCGCTATCACTAGATGTGGCGGCAGCGGCGGGTACAACGGTTACCACGAGACCTCGCCCTCCAACACCCTGTTCGCCTCGTCACGATCATTCTAGAACCATTCCCGCGTTGCCAATGACGCTGTCGAGATACGGACATGAAGTGATCGCCGTTGGAGCGAACGCATGAACCGGCAAACCTCGCTCTATATCGACACCGCGCGCTTTCTCGCCGCCATGACAGTGTTCATAGGCCATGTCGCTGGCAGCCGCTTCACCGGCGGGTTCTTGTGGCAAGTCGAGCCGTTCATGGCGGAGGCGGTCACCGTCTTCTTCGTCCTGTCCGGCTTCGTCATCGGTTACGCCACTGATCGGCGCGAACGCGCCGCAACTGACTATGCAATTGCCCGGGCGGCCCGGATTTATTCCGTGGCTTTGCCGGCCTTGATCGTCACCTTCGTCCTCGATGCCCTCGGCCGCGCTGGGCAGCCCCAGTTATACGCGCCGGGCTGGGGCTACGTGGAAGACGGGCAGTTTTGGCAGTTCCTGAGTGGATTGCTGTTCTTCAACCAGATCTGGCTCGCCAACATTCCCCAGGGCTCGAACCTGCCCTGGTGGTCGCTGGGCTACGAAGTCTGGTACATACGTGATCTTCGGCCTCGCGATGTTCGCGCCGGGCCGGTGGCGGGTCGCCGCCCCCATTGCGGCGCTCGTCTTTGTTGGCCCAGCAATCGCCGCGATGTTCCCGCTCTGGCTGCTGGGCCTTGGAGGCTACCGACTATGCTCCCGCGAGACGCTGCGGCCTACTCCCGGTGCCTGCCTCTACATCGCCGCCCTCGCCGCATGGCTACTTTACGAGGTCTGGACCCATTACCACGGCCGACCGACGGACTTCAGCTTAGCCGTCCTGCGCCGCCCCGAACTGCTGCAGGACTACATCGTCGGCGCCCTGTTCGCGGCGCAACTCGTCGCATTCCATGCGATCTCGCCGGCCTTCGCGCCAATCCTAGGGTTGATCGCGAAACCGATCCGCTGGCTCGCCGGCGCCACCTTCACAATCTACCTCTTTCACCTGCCAATTGCCCAGTTCTTGGCCACCCAGGTCGCTTGGCCTCCGGATGCTTGGCAGACGCGTGTGGTAATTATTGGCGGCACGCTGGCCTTGATGTTCGGAGTGGCCGAGGTCACGGAGCGACGCAAGCACCTGTGGCGCCGCGGCTTTGCCACCTTACTTACGCCGATAATAGCCTGGCAAAAGCTCTACGGGAGCAGGGAATAGCGGCGCCGCCGACACCAGGTTCCAACTTGCTGCGCTGCTACCAGGACGTACACCTGCTGGACCCGGAGCCCGGAATGCCCGTTCTGTAACACGGCGCCAGCTCCGGAATCGCGCAGGGAGCCGGGCTTCTCGGATGCTGTCTTGTTGCAGTCGGTCAACGCTGTGCCCGTCAGAACCGACCCCCTGCGGAGCAAGGGACAGTCCCTCTCCTGCTCATGGGGGTAGAACTGGGGTTGCATAATCAGATTAGGGTGAGTTCATCCAGTGACGTCCCGGGGAGTGTGGCATCGGCGACCATCATACCGTCGTGTGAGAGGAGGCTAGGATCGAGAGTGCCTCGGCAGCGCTGTTCGCAATTGTCAAGGTGAACGCGGCTTGGCGACAGGGCCCGCCGTCACCGGCCGAACCGCCGCTCCTTCGGCCTAATAGATGTTCATATCCGCAGCTTGCGCGCCTCAGGCATTCCTTCTGTAAGCGTATCGCCGCCAAGTGTGCGAATTTGTCGTAATCTCGATAATCCAAGTTCGCTGCACGGGTTTGTGAAAAGCCCGTTACGATACGATTCAGTTCAGCGCCGCGCAAATCAACCCTTGCTCAAAGCACGATCACATTGACGAGGATGGACCCCGCTGATCGTCTTGAGGTGGTGCGTCGGCTGGGACCTGACCTATGCATTTGCCCGCACGCCATACCTCCGCCCGCCGCCCGGGTGCGAGCAGCCGCTTCGCGTGATCAATTGCCTGTTTGTCAGTAGCGCATCGCAAGCAAACCGCTGACGAGCAGCCAAGCCGGACCGGTCTCGAATACGTGTAGTCAAACATGGATCCTTCGTCCGCACGAACCAAAACTCCAGCCAGATTGCTGACAGCTCCAAAGCTTTGATCGGAATCCGGAACGAGAAAAATAAGGGGAGTGGTCGCTCGAGCCGAGTCAACTTTTGTCGCCGTAGCCTCCTGGCCTATTGGACCTGCAGAGGTCAGCGTCTCCGAGCGCGCCCCTTCGGGCCCTCACCACCCGTCAACCTGCGGCGGCGACGACGGCTTGCCCGCTGTTCTGATGGCGGGGTCCAACAGCACCCAGGCGGCGCTTCTGCGTTGCGCTCCACTCCTGCCAGCGCTGGCTGGGCCGCCCCGCTATTGCTCAATGCTGAAGGAGAACCCTCATGGTCGAGCCCGGCAATCTTCTCACCTATGCAGCGGTCGTACTCTGGCTGTTCCTGCTCCCCGGACCGGCGGTGCTGCTGGTGCTCGGCCGCGCCCCGGCTGGTCGGCAATGCAACCGCGCTCGGGATCGCTATCCGCTCCATCAAATGCCGGGACTAAACACCTCTCATGTTCGCCACTTCAAGCTGCAGGCGTGAAAATGCCCTGACCGTTTTGCGATCTGTTCAACGTAACCTCCGCTGAGCATGGCAGGAGACACGATCATGAAACGACGGTTGATCATGCTCTGATGCGCGGGTTGATTACCGCCGGACCGGTGATGCGTCGCGGAGCGTCCTCTGTCTAGTAACCAGCATCGGATAAGACCGGCTGTAGGTGTTTTCGAGGGTTCTCCTGCCGTGACCGTGTCTCCAGCCTTGCTCAGCTTTGGGATGTTAGCGTGTGCGTATCGCTCCCTGATCGTGGTCCTGGATCACTTGGAACAGGCTACGCGCGAGCTGGCTGAACCAGGTTGCAGATAGCCCAAACAAAGCCGGCCAGCTCGCGGGCGATCGCAGCCGTCACGACGTTGGCCGGCTTACCAAGACGAGAAAGCTTGCGGTATCGCCCGCACAGCCGGGTTTGGGCCTTCCACGCCGTCTCGCAGACTGGCCCTGCCAGGCCCTCCTGCCGCAGCAACAGATCCCGGCTGATCCGTGCAGGAAAGCGATACGTCCACGCGGCCTCGATCAGCATTCGCCGCGCCGCACTGTTTCCAGCCTTGGTGATGCTCCCGAGACGGCGCTTGCTGCCGCTGGAATGCTCGGACGGCACCAGGCCCAGATACGCCATCAGTTGGCGTGGGTTGGTAAACCGTGTGACGTCGCCAAGCTCGGCCACTACTGTCGCGGCTGCCACCAAAGCCATGCCACGCAGCGCTTGCAAGGCGCGCACGACTGGCCCAAGCGACCAATCCGCCAACGCGGCGCTGATATGGCCCTCCAAACGGTCGCGTCGTGCCGTCGCCGTTTCAATGACGGCGATGCAGTCCTCCAGGACCAGGTAGTGCGCGGGTTGTTCAAATCGTAAGTCTGCCAACCAGCGTCGGTGCAGCAGCGTCCAGGCCGGCCGGTTGTAGTGATAACCATGGCGTAGCAGGAACCCGGACAATTGTTGGCGAGCCTGTCGCAAACTGCGTACCGCTGCCAAGCGCGCCCGCACAAGATCGCGGACAGCTTCGTGGGCCTGATCCGGAACCCAGACCGGCGTCAGTTCACCGGCACGATGCAGCTTGGCAAGGTTGATCGCATCCCGTCGGTCGGTCTTGACCCGGTCGCCGGTCTTGATGGGGATCAGCGATGGAGCGACCACGACACACTCGTGCCCTGCTATGCTGAGCTGGCGCTGGATGCCATATCCGCACGGGCCCGCCTCGTAGCAGAACATCAAGGCGCGTCCGCCACGAGCCAACTTACTCACCAACTTCGTCAAAGCTATCGGAGTGTTGGCGATCTTGCCGTGCTCGCGCACTTCTCCTCGCTTGCCCTCTTCTGCGATTGCCACGGCGATGGTGTCTTTATGAACGTCAAGGCCCACGTAGCTGCTAAGCTTCTCCACGACCCGTCCTCCTATGCATGAGGCTCTGTGCCAGGCCACCCGGCACAACCCTCGAGAACCTGCATACAGTGAGACGGGTCACCCCTTCTCAGGCGAACATCTGGTCTAGTCTAGGCCCCAGTCGGCTCGGGCCAGCCGAGATTGTCATACGCTTGGGCGAGTGGCTATCGTCGGTGGCGGCGCAGGCGGTCTTGTAGAGGGAATTCAACGTCTCCTGTGCCGGGCTGCCGTCTGTCGCCACCTGCACAGGATGCGGTTGCGCAAAGCCGCGCCACTCTAAAGGTTCGGGCTGAGGATCGCCGTCAGACCGAGGCGCTCGCGCGCGACGCGTTCGGGAGGTCGCCATAACTCCCGCTCGGCGCGGATTATGATCAGCCAGGGCGGCGTTGTAGGGACATTGCGACACACGTCGGCGGCCACGAGACCAGCGAGCTGCGGGAAGTGCCCACGAGCTGCCCCAAAGTGACTTTGATCCGCCGGCGGATCACCGCCATTCCAAGAACTCCGACGCCGAGCAGGGCAAGGCTGGCTGGCTCAGGCACCAGTACCGCGCGGCCGGTACCGCCGTTCACGGTCTGTATGTTCGTGCCATCCGGTTGCGGGTGGTTGATCAACGCACCCGGCGGCGCGCTGGTGAGAAAGTCCAGCAACAGCGTTCCAGGTGGAGAGACGAAGAAGCCAATCTCTCCAGGCGCGGGCGTGAGGGTATCCACGAACTCGGTGGTGCGCACGCCCGTGGCAATATCAAGGCTCCCCGCACTTGACAAGGAAACCCCCGATCCAAGGATGAAGTCGTCGGCAATGCCGGTGGGACCGGTATTGGTCCATGCGATACCGCCGACGGTGCCGGTGACTGAGCCGTCATGGTTGCCCGGATCGGCCATTAAGACGATGGTCTGGCTTGTGAAAGTCAGTGAGGTTGGCGTGCTGAGGCCGAAGTCCGTCACATTAAAATAAAGACCATAAGCACTCCCAAATCCGGCTGGTGAGACAGAAACGCCCTTCAGGGTAAAGCCGGTGATATCGACGACACGGTGAGAGACGAACGTCGTGTCCGCCTGGACAACGGAAGACACTGCGTTTGTGTAAAGAATGCTGTCAGCAGTGAATGCCGAACCAGCCAGAGACGGGGCCGCGGCACCGGGGTTGAAAGTGAAGGTCGGCAAGTCTGCCACCGACGGCTGACTGATGCACAGTGTGGTTGCCGTCATCACAACCGAGATTGAGAACTTACACATACTCATTGCTTCAAACCCTTTCCAATGGAGCCGCTCAGGTCACATGGGTGCGAATTGCTCTCTGCTGTCGAGGCATACCGTCCAGAGAATCCAACCAAATTCAGCGGGGCAGCTTGTGAGAGCGGTCCTTCAGTGCGCCATCCGAAGGCGGGTAAATCGATGCAAAACGTTCAACGCAAAAAGTAAATTGCAGGGACTTCAGCGACTTGTATGGACGCATTTAGGACCGATGATTTTCGTCCGGTCAGCCATGCTAGGGTCGCGACATCCGTTGCCCGATTGAGGAAGTAGCATCGTGTCCGTCACGAATGGCGTGTTCCTGTTCGAAGGGTTTCGCCTCGACCGACTGAATGGCGGTTTGTTTCGGCAGGATGCGGCCGCCGGGTCGGCTCCGGTTTCGATCGGCTCGCGCGCACTGGACGTGTTGGCCGTCCTGCTCGCCAGTCCCGGCGAGCTGAAATCCAAGCATGCCATCATGGATGCGGTCTGGCCCGATGTTGCGATTGAGGAGAAGAACCTGACGGTCCAGATCTCCGCGCTCCGGCGGGTGCTCGACAATGGCCGGGCGGAAGGAAGTTGTATCCAGACCGAGGCAGGGCGCGGCTACCGCTTCGTGGCAGCGGTAACGCGGCCGGATGAAGATGAAGGCACCTTCGGGCCACCTGGGCCTGGCGAACGCGCTTCGATCGGCGAATGTCTACCGGCGCCGGCCAAACCGGTAAGAACCCTTCCGGCATTACGCCTTTGGCTCTTGTGGGTTATCGTCGCAGGGACCGGCGGCCTTCTCGTCGGGATCGCAGGGACGGCATGGTGGCTAAACCATCACGAAGCCGTCACGAGAACCGCATCGCTGGAAAGGCTACGTCCCGCCGCCTACTCGCCGCAGGATCGGCGCAAATCGGTCATCGTGCTCCCGTTCGATAACAGCAGCGGCGACCCGGCCCAGGACATGGTCGCCGCCGGCATAACCCGCGACGTGACGGACCTCATCGCCTCGAATAATGACAATCCGACGGTCCCTGCACCGATGGCTGCGGTATACCGGGGCAAGACCATCGATCTGAAGGCGATTGGGCGGGAACACGACGTGCATTTCGCGATCATCGGCAATGCCCGCCGGGAGGCTGGTCACCTGATGGTGGGCGCGGCGGTCTACGGAACTACCGATGGCGGGCAGGTCTGGGCGCAACGATTCGACCTCCCTGACAATTTCGACGAATGGAAGACGCTCATCCACGACATCAGCAACAACTACAGCCAGGCCGCCGTGGACTCCGAAAGCGCCCGGGCGCTTCGTGAACATCCCAATAACCTCGACAAGCGCGATCTGATCTTCGTAGTGACCGCGACGCCAATGTCGCAGGCGTCCGAGGCCAACCTGCTGGCCCAACTCGCGCTAATCAAGCAGGCTTTGGCGCTCGATCCCGACTATGTCCCGGCTTTGCGGGAACGCGCGCGCAAACTTGCCCAGATGGTACTCAACGGATTCTCGTCCGACCGGGACAGAGATCTCGCGGTTGCAGTAAAATCGGTCGAACGAGCCCTCCTGATCAGTCCCAACGATTTCTGGACGTTGCGGGAAAAGGCGGTCGTGCTGTACGCTCAGCGCCACTACAGTGAGTCCGCGGCGCTGTTACGAAAGCTGATTGAACGCCGACCCCAGGCCCTCAGGCATCTCCAACTCGCTTACATACTGACGATCCAGGGGCACTATAAAGAGGCGCTAGAGAACTTCACGGCTGGTAGACGTCTGGCGGCAGGATCGGACTCCATCAATACGCTCGACGCCGGTGTTGCTTTCGGATTGCTGGCAAACGACCGGTTCTCAGAGGCCATCGACCAAGCGCGGTTGGCACTCACCGAATTTCCGCCAGATAGCGGTCGTGACGGGGAAATCCCTTGGTTGGTTCTAATCATAGCCGAGAGCGCTAGTGGGCAAGAGGTGGAAGCGAGGACGGACCTACAGCAGTTCCTAGCCACTCCGCGGAGCTTGCGCAATGTGACCGAGATTCAGAAGATCCCCCTGTGGGCCACCAACCCGAAACTTCTCGACGGGCTGCGCCGCGCAGGGATGCCCGCGGATTAGAAACAGCGTTTTCACGATCTTTGGCACGGGGGTGATCTGAGTCCGGCTTCACGGGCTCTGTCAGATCTTGGCCGGTTGCGGCAAACAAGCTCAGTTCGCGGCGAATAATTTCGGGCATTCTGCCGTCGTCCGGGCGTTATGGAAACTGGATGTCCCTCGGCGCTTTGCGAAGGCTGGCATAGAATCAACACTGCCCTCAGACAGGCTTTAGCGATGAGAGCTTGTCGTTTGTGCCGGCACCGAGGGCCGTGTTGGCTTCGATCGAGTTGTAGACACCTGGGCCAAGAGTCCTGCCCTGACCGGGACCCATTTGGCTTTGGAAGTGGCGTCAGCAAAAAACTGCCAGTTGCCTTCAAGAATAACGAAGGACGACGTCACGTCGCTGAAGACACCGGCGAGGTTAGACTGCGCTTCAAACACATGAAAATGGCCGCCCGTGCAGTTCGCGTTAGCGAACAGCACGACATGTGGAATTGCCATTTTGTCCTCCCTATTGGCGTTCCTCTAGAAACAGTCGCGCTGTAACCGAACCCGCCTGATAGTGTGGAGATGCTTGCCGTTTTACACCCTGGCTGCAAGCGCTGGGTGGCCGGAGGGTGCCCCGACGGGCCCACCACTCGGCCAAGCCCTAAATGCGATGCAGGCGGCATGGTTGGGTCAAGCATTGCTACGGTGATCATAAGCGCCTGCCCCGCGCATGCACACAGCACAACCTGGCAATTGTCGGTAGCCGTTAAGTCCCTTTCTCGTTAGGTTTGCGATTCACTTTGCACCTGATACTCGGCGAACGCCTTTTTGCATGCATTTTCGAGCCCCTCGCGCCGACCAGCCATCAGGGCAGCGCGAATGTCTGGTAATGCAGCCTCAGCGGCGGCAAGCGCTTCTTCGGCGGTCCCACATACGCCAAAGCCAACCCATCCACGACGCTCGAGATTGCGGTAATGGTCAAACATCTGCCACGTCACACGGCCATCTGCATGTCGGGCGACCCAGAACAGGAACTCTTTTGTTTCGGCTCGCCACGCCCCGAATTTCCCTCCGGGATCGGCTTGCCATGGCAGATTTGCGCAGGGGCTCAGGCTGGCCGAGATTGGAATGGAGTTGCCGATGCGATTCTCCTTGTTCGCCATCGTTTTGTCTCCGGGTCTGCAGGCCGTGAAGTGCGGGTGAATTGGCTGCCAATCGGAGAATTTTGCTATTCTACAGCGGCGATGACCTGACATCAGACTGGTCCGTGTATCACACATCTGTGACGTTAGACTTGCTGTCGCCAGATCGGTGTGCAGCGACACCGCGATCAGTTAGCTGTGGGATCTGACGATGTCAGCCTTCTGCGGGGCGGCCTTGCCGGCGCGCCGGCGATGTTCGAGGAGCACCCCGTCGCCTTCTTCCGGACGCTGGTGCAGATGCCCGGCATGGCGTTACGCATCCCGGTGATCAATCTGCGCCAGGCGGCCGAGAAAATGCCGACCCTGCGGCAGCTCGGTTTCCGCTATGTGCAGGCCATGATGATCCAGGCCGCCCAAAGTGCCGCTTGCAACAGCCTCCACACCCTACAGCGCCGGGCAGCCCGCTGGCTGCTGATGGCGCATGACTGCGCGAGCGACGATCACCTGCCGCTGACGCAGGAGTTCTTGTCCAACATGCTGGGTGTTCGCCGGCCGGGTGTCACGCTGGCCGCCGGAGTATTTCAGGAAGCCGGGCTAATCAGCCTATAGCCGCGGGCGGGTCAAAATCATCGATCGCCCAGGTCTCGAGCGCGCGGCATGCGGTTGCTATCGCTCCGTCCGGGACGAATACGATCGACTACTCCGGTGTGGCTGAGGTGCGCCGGCTTCTCTGCAACTCCCAAATCAGAACCCGGTCGGGCCCGTGGGCGCCTCAAAGCTTTACGTCGCAGCTGACGTGGCGGGTGATCCGGAAGGCTTGATGACGATCAAGCTCAAGAAGTTTCATCGTCGCGCATAAAGTGGAGATCGCCTGGCAGCATGGCTTCCTCTGCCACAACGCGCAGCAGCTCGATCGCGACCGCCTCTGCCTGACCGCGTTCGAATGGCGCTGTGTGCTCGCCAAAGTCGGGGCTGCTCAGAGCAACGACGCCGTCGATCACCTCGTAGATTCCGGTGAAGGTCGTGCCGTTGACCTGAACTCGGATCTGGAACTCGGGGGGCATGACGGACCTCATCTGACCAATCGCCGGCCTCGACTGATCATAGTGTGGAGGACGGAAGTGGTTCCATTCCGGAAGGGAAATCCCTGCGGCCGTTACGAGCTTCAGCGCACGGATGTACCCCTTGGATCAGTCGCTTGTACGAAACAAGCGCCGGATCCAATTTCTGCCCCTTATAAGGTTAGCCGGCCCTTCGCTTGCAATACGTCCACCAGCGCCCCAGAGACGGCCCCGAACCCCTTGGCGCCGGCGGCGCGATGCGCTTCCACAGGTTCCTGGATTTATCACGTCGCCGGCGAATGGCGCGTTGGTGGAGGTGACGCCGTAGTCGATGGCAGAGCCGCTTCAGGCCGATATCCGTCTCCTCCCAGTCGGCCCTGATGCGGGTCCAGGGGAGCTTCAGCTTGCCGCAAGTCTGCCCGGCAATGGCTCATCCTGCAGCACCAACCGACCCTGTTGGCTGAGGTTGGCTCGCCGCCGCTGAGCACATTGGCCGGTCATTTACGCTTCGCTCCGAGGCGGCTCAAGCCGGCGTCTCACCGTATATCCGTACCGAGGAGTTCAGGTGGCGAGTGCGTCCTTCACCTGCTTAGCAGGGCTGAAGCCAAGTTTACGGGACGCGGCAATGTCGATCGTCTCGCCAGTTCCCGGGTTGCGGCCCTGGCGTGCGGGGCTATCCTTCACCTTGAATTTGCCAAAGCCTGGGAGATTGATCTCCTCGCCCTTGGTGGCGGCTTGAATGATACCGGCAAACACCGCGTCGACCGCCTTTTTAGCGGCAGACTTTTCCAACCCCGCCTCGGTCGCGACGTGGTCGATCAGATCTGTTGTTTTCACCCTGCTCGTCCTTTGGTTAATGAAAGGCGGCAAAGAGCACAAAGACGATCGCATGTCACCCGAACCGCCGGACGGCCGATAGCGCTACCAACTGCTCGCAACCGAACTAGCCATTCATCCGGGTGTAGGCGTCGCTGTCGAGCGACCCGGGGCACCTCGAGGCCATGAAGACGGCCTGCTTGTCGCGATGGCCGCAGGCCGATCTCCGGTCACGCCGTCAGTCTCGAGATCGTCGCCGCGCTCACGTTGTAGCTGCGGCCGATCTCGGTCAGCGATTCCTCCCCCCGATCCCGCCTCTTCCTCGCCTCGGCTTGCTGGTGCGGGGTCAGCTTGTGGGGACGGCCCATCTGCACGCCGCGCGCCCTGGCCCGCGCTCGGCCTTCGCCCGTTCGGCTACGGATAAGGTCGCGCTCGAACTCAGCCAGGCCGCCCAGCACGGTCAGCATCAACCGCCCATGCGAGGTTGTGGTATCGGCCCAGGCAACGCCCAGCGAGCGGAAGCCGGCCTTCTTGTCGGTGATCACCGCGAGGGTATTCAACAGATCACGCGTCGAGCGCGCCAGGCGGTCAAGCCGGGTGACAATCAAGACGTCGTCCATTCCGAGCTGGTTGAGCAATCGGCGAAGCTGGGCACGATCGGTTTTGGCTCCGCTCGCCACCTCGTGGAACACCTTCTTGCAGCCGGCCTTGGTCAATTGCCGCACCTGGGCGTCAACACTTTGGCCGTCCGTCGAGACCCGCGCATAACCGTATTTCATGGCTGACTTATGGCGATATCTTATGCAAAGAAAAAGCCCCTTATTCTCAATGCATTAGTTTCTTTGTATAAATCTTGATGGGGTGGACGGCCCCCGCTCTCGGCATCGAATGTGCCAAAACGTGGTCGTTGGAAACGCCACAATGAGAGGAGCCGCCCGCCATGAAGATCACCACGATCGGTCTTGATCTCGCCAAGCAGTGGTTTCAGGTTCACGCCGTTGATGCCACCTGCCAGGTTGTTGCCCGGCGTAAGCTCAAACGTGCTGAGGTGCTAGCCTATTTCAAAGTCGATGGAACCGTGCCTGGTCGGCATGGAAGCCTGTGCCACCGCCCATCATTGGGCACGCGAACTGGCCGCCCTGGGGCATACGGTGAAGTTGATGCCACCGGCCTATGTGAAGGCCTACGTCAAACGCAACAAGAACGATGCGGCCGATGCCGAGGCGATCTGCGAGGCGGTCACACGGCCCACGATGCGGTTCGTCCCCGTAAAAGATGCTGAGCAACAATCGGTGCTGATGCTGCATCGTGCCCGCAACCTGTTGGTCCGGCAGCGCACCATGCTGGTCAACGCCCTGCGTGCCCATATGGCCGAGTTCGGCATCATCGCGCCGCAAGGGTTGCGGCACGTCAATGAACTGACGGAAGCCATTGCCGCTGGTGAGGAGCGGTTGCCGGCCCTTGCTCAATCGAGCCTGCAGATGGTCGTGGACCAGCTCAACGACACAATGGCGCGGGTGACCGAGATCGAGCGGCGCCTCGCCAAATGGCACCGGCAGAGCCGGATTAGCCAATTGCTAGCAACCATCCCGGGCGTCGGCATCATGGGCGCGAGTGCGATCGCCGCAACGGTCACCGATCCGTCGCTGTTCCGATCAGGGCGAGAGTTCGCAGCCTGGCTAGGGATGACGCCAAAGCAGAATTCCAGCGGTGGGAAAGAACGTCTGGGCCGGACCAGCAAGCGCGGCGACAAATATATCCGCTGCCTGCTGGTTACCGGAGCGGTCGCCGTGCTGCGGCATACGCGCAACCGAACGACGAAGGATGCGGCGTGGGTCCGCGGGCTGCTGGACCGCAAGCCTACCAAGGTGGCTGCTGTGGCGCTTGCCAACAAGACCGCCCGCATCGTCTGGGCGGTGATGGCTCGTGGTGAGGGCTACCGCAGCAAAGATGTCATCGGGCAGGCGGCATAGGCGCCGCAGCCCCGCACAGCATGCGAGGGTGAAGAGGAAGTGATGGCGAGCGGTCGAGCCGCAGATTGGGAAGACCCGAATAATTCAAGGCGCAGCGTCAGCGCGTAATCTTGATAGGGACCCGATCGGCGAACTCCATCAGGGCCAGCGGTCATATGCACCGCACCGAAAGGCCGGACATATGACTGCACCTGACCATGTTCTCTAATCGCGCCTCCTCTGTCAATTGGTTCTTGCTTGCTGTTGTTGTCGCCGTACCAGGGTCACGGTTCTCTCCGCGGTCGACGTCTGCCGCCGCAACATCTGGTTCGAAGCACAGGCGCTGCAATGTCCACAACGGGCTCACGTGGAAACCACGCGGCCCAACGGCCTCCCTCGCAGCTCACCTGCACCCTCGCCCTGGCGGGCAACCCTCACATCCGCACTGTCGTGCGGATGGATCTCATCAAGGGTGGTCAGGCGCTCGCGGGCTGCTCCGACCAGCTGAACGGCTCGCCGGACCGCCAGATGCTGTGCATGATCACCGACAGCTTGCGGGCCAGCGCGACGCGCGCCTTGCCGGGGCCGGAACGCCTCGCGATCACTTGCGCCCAGTCTTTCAGGCTCGAGGCCCGCTTGACCCGCGTCAGGATCACGACGGCCGCCTCATACAGCAGCGTGCGCGCAAGCGTGTCGCCGCACTTTGATATCCGGCCGCTGCGGTCGAGCTCGCCGGACTGATACTGCCTGGGCGTCAATCCCAGGTGTGCGCCAACCGACCGTGATCGGGCAAAGCGCGCTGGGTCCTCGACCGTGCTCACGTAAGCCAGCACGGACAGGACCCCGATGCCGGGCACGCTCATCAGCAGGCGACACGTTGGGTCCGCCTTGGCCAAGGCACGCACCGCTTTGTCGAAGGCGGCAATCTGCTCGCGCAGCCGCCGCCAGGCAGCCACCATGGGCCCGACGATCGGCGTCAGGTCGTCGCGGCCGACGAGCAGCTCTTCAACCCGCCGGTCGAACGGCAGACCGCGCATCGCGCCAGGCAGCATTCCGAACGTTTTGAGCACCCCCCGGATGTGGTTCGACAGCCGCGTCGTCATGCCGACGAGCTGCGCCCTGGCGCCGAGCAGGGCACGCGCCCGGTGCGCGTCTAGCGACTTCACGTGCACCGGTCGATACCATCCCGTCCGCATGATCTGCGCCAGACCCTCCGCGTCGTTCTGGTCAGTCTTGTTCATCTGCATTTTGAGCGCGGCACTGGCGTGCCGCGCGTCAAGGCAGGTGACGTTGAGCTCTCGTGCGCGCAGTTCATGCACAAGCCAGGGCGTCATGGGGCCGGTCTCGACGCCGACATTGGCGTTCTCTCCCGCATGCCCCCTCACCATCCGCTCGATCTGCCCTGGGTCCGTCGCGCACTGGCCGCGCCATAGCCTGCGTCCAGTCTCGTCCACGATGCAGATCGCCGTCAGCTTCTGTGACACGTCCAAACCAACAAATCGGGTCATCGAACCACCTCTCATGCTGCGAACCGCCGGGCGATAGCGCCCGGATCGCAGCATCATGGATGGCCTATGCCTCCGCCGCGATTACCCGATGTCCACATATGGATTATGCATTGAGGTCAGAGCCTTGGCGGGGAATCATGGGCGTTGCATGTTGCGGTCAAACCGATCCATGCGGGAGGCCGCTTATATGCCGGAAATCACACCATGGGCATTCGTGCTCGCCGTTCCTGACTTCAACCGCACCGCCAGCTACTTCAGGGACGTTCTCGGGTTCCGCATCCTTTGGGAAGAAGCCACGGACTGGCGACTGGCGGAGCGTGATGGTGTTCGCATTATGCTGGGACATTGCCCCAACGCGACGCCAGCGTCCGAAATCGGGCCGCATAACTGGTTTGGCTACATCAGTGTCAGCAACATCGACGCATTGCATGCAGAATTAACCGGGCGGGGAGCGCAATGCTCCGCACCGGCCAAAACGGCATACGGCATGAAGGAGGTCACGGTCACAACGATTGACGGGCATCGTATCGTGTTCGGGCAGGATTATCCGGTGCAAAATTCTTGATATTCGTGAAGCGACCGGAGGGTAACCGTCCGGTTTCGGCCGCTTAGCGGAGCGAAAACAAATTCCCTGAAGAATTCCACCAACCGGCCCGCCCTTGCCCCTCCCGGTGGACAGGGGCGGGTCTGAACCGCGCAATCGAAGCTGTCAGCGCACTTCCGTCCAGCTCTCGGAGAATGCCAGGGCGCAGGTGCTGAACGGTCTGCCTTCGCGCTCGGTTGGGAACGGGCGGCCCTTGGCTTGAACGCCATTGACCGTCACACGTGCCCCGAGTGCCGGAATCAGCACTGTGCAGACACCGTATTTGCGCGCCGTGGGACCGCCGGGTTGGGTGTGGATCAGCAGCGGCTCACCGATGTCATACCAGGTCAACGCGACCTCCTCGTCGTGCGAGACCACCCGCTCGCTCCAGAAATCGCGCGCATCACCGGTCTTGTCGAACACCGCGTCGATAACCGGAATCGAAATGTCTGAAAGTTCCTCGTTGAGCATTCCCTGAACGGTCTTCTGCAGCCAGCGCGCCATGGCGATGTTGTCGGAGTAGATCTTCCAACGGTCCCGGGTCAGCTCGCTCTTCAGGTAAAGCACATGTCCTGCGCCGAGCGGCGAGATCAGGATGCGCCAAAAACTCGCATTGGTGAGGGTCGCCCCGGGGTCGGTTTCGGTCAGGCGGATGAAGGGGTTCTCGCCAGTCAGGATCAGGCGGTTCGGATCGAGGGACATCGGATTTCCTGAAAGTGTGTTAGGGTCACAGATAGTGTCAGTCTTGCCGTGCATGCCGCAAATCGTGAAGCTGGGCGCTTGGCTACAGTTCGCGATGATGGCGACCGAGGCACGGCTATTAGAAAGTTCGTAGTGGATTTCGTGGAGCTGCCCGGTTTTGGGGAACACTTTCCGGGTAAGCAATGCGATCATGGTTCACCCCCCGACTAACCGTGGTGCTTCAAAGCCAAGCCACGAGGACCTACCCCCGGAGAGCAAATGATGATACGGTTTATTGCATAATAAGATCGAATGCGGGCCGTCCATCTCCAAGATTGTGATTTCATCGTCGGACTAGCCGCCGGCAGGCGTCAGAAGGAGATCATTATGGCTGAGCATACGTCGCTCAACTGCGCATCCGTCGTCCTGACAAACCTGGGCAGGTT
>CAWFVP010000005.1:0-606396 GCA_963819305.1 uncultured Alphaproteobacteria bacterium | reverse complement strand
TCATTCTCTTGGCCAACTCGACAAGTGCTTACTTCTGGAAAACCTAATTATATCCGCTTCTGGTGCATGAACAACGGCCATAAACGCTGGACTGGACAGAAAAAAAAGCGAAGGCCGTGATCTGTAAGCTTGTGCCATCTTCACCGAGTCAAATCTTGAACAATTGGCTTGGAATTCCAAGATGTGCAACAGTCGGAACAAGGTACATGCGTTCACAGGATCTCCGATTGAGGAGCACAATCGTCTCAATCCAAAGGGCTCAAAGTCGACGTCGATCCTTCGGAGGCGCTTTTCTATCAACAACAGAAAAAGCCTAGCGTTCTAGCAACTGACTTTTCTTTCTTCTCCAATTGGCTTCGTAGAGGAGTTCTAAACCTTCCAGGCTATTGAAGAAGTTCTTTTCCATGACTGAGTTGAGATAAGCATAAGACTGTGTTTGGCCAGAGCCGTGCCCAGCCTCGAATTAGATCAGAAAGCTATATCTCAGGGTTGGCCACCCTTCAAACTTCTTGCGAAACTTTCAACAATCTCTCGTAGGCTGATATCAGGCTGCAAACCTAACTTCTCTGCACGCTTGGTAGAGAAATGGGCGGGCCAGCTGCTCGCAGTTAATATATTGACTCTGGAAATGACCATATACAACATGAATTACCTTTTGACAATCGTCTCAACCGCTTCATCTCTTTCCTTGACGACTAAACTTCTGGCTTCCCTCCCGCCGACAGTTTCCAACTCGTTCAGGACCTGGCCGACAGAGACCACCTGACCTGGCAAACATACAACTCTTGAGCCAAATCCCACAAAATTGCCCTTAGGCACTTCTCGCAATCTGATCAAATTGGTAACAGCCAAATTTGAGGCGAACAAACCCACATGTCCAAATTCTCATTTACAGGCAGACTGCTTTTCTTCCCCTGAAGAGGCTCCCTTACAATTCCACTGGCAAAAGAACTTGCCGCAGCCGTTGGAACGCCTGGTCTCACTATGACAGTAGGTAGCCTGGCAATTCTTCCGTCGATTAAGCCTCTTCTCGAGTAATCATTGATCAACGTCTCAACGACCAGCTTCTGCGTTCCGTAACTACTTTGCGGGAGCGGACACGTAGTTTCAGAGACTATTTCTTTTGTGCCGCCGGAGGGACCGTAGACGGCTAGACTCGAAGGAAATATGACCTTCGTACCCGGATGATCTATTATCAAGGTTTGCAGTATGGCGGAAGGAGTCAATGTTTACCTGCGTTGACAGGGGTAGGTTGGCTTCCGAACCTGAAGACATATACCATGGACAAGTACAGTATCGTAGCTTGTAGCGAGTAAGGATTGGACGGAGGAGATAACGGTAAGGTTGCTCGTGCGACACTGTTTACGCGCGGGGACGAGGTCGGAGGGGCAGATATGTCTGTGATTGTGAGGGTGATATCTGGGTAGGAGGTGAGGAGGGCCGTGGTCAGGGACGCGCCTATGAGCCGACCTGCTCCTGTTATAACGGATAGATGCCATTATAGAAGGATAAATCTGGAGGGAATAGTGTGATGGATAGCAATAATTCGTTTGTTGCAGTTATACACTACGTCGAGAAGAGTAAAGGGTAGAGATTTTGAGATGACCTTATTTGGCTGCATGTAGATACAACTTAGCACTCCACGAGTGTATTGAAGTGTGTTCTACAGCTTTGCGCTGACGTAGTGTGGATTGTGGGGGAAAGGGTGTTGTACTTATCCAAAAAAAAATCCAAAAAACCAGCAGACACTTTTCGAAACTGCAATAGCTTGAACTCCATCAAACAAGACCATAATCTTTTTTTTTCATCAGACCTTGTGCCACGATTCGAGAGCTACACCTTTGCTGCATACTCTTTGCAAGCAACATAGGGCAAAAATTGCAACCCCGCAATTCACCTTCGACAGACGGCTTCCCATAAGGCTAGTAATGGAAGTATCTAGCTCAAATAACCATTTTACCAGCCGATCTTGATCCTCAAAACTTACCTATCCATTTAGTGCTCTATGCGAAAGTCACGATGACGTTAACATCTAAAGACTTTCCTTTGAGCCGCCTCGGTTGTAAGAGATGACTGAGCTGCAGTCTTATGCTCTGTCTTTAGATTTATGTTCAATTTATTCCTCTTTCATCTCTCGTGTAATATTCCTTATCATAATTCCTTCTGTATTCCATTTCCGTCGTAAACATGTCGAAGGCAGCGCCTACACAACTACCTCACGATCTCAATTGCCTCCCTATTGCAGAACTGGAGCGACATGGCTGCACAACGAATGACAAGCAAACAAAGGACTACTACCATGAAGGGGAAATTCTGGCTCGACCCGTGGCAGCAAATATGACTGCATATAAGAGATCCGCATTCGACATCGAGTACTTCGCGACATCTCAGCTATTGACACAAGCACAAGGTTATTTGGCCATCGAAACTCAGTTCCCTTCGGAGTCGCTCCGACCGCCATGCAATGTCTCGCCCATCCAGATGGAGAACTGGCTACAGCGCGAGCATGTAAGAAAGCTGGAATAGTTATGGGGCTGTCGCCTTTGCAACCACCAACATTGGAAGATTGTGGCTGAAGAGAGTGGATCAAATCCTCATGTGCTTCAACTTTATCTCTTCGAAGAACGCCATCACACAATCAAAATGCTCAAGCGCGCCAAAGCAGCTGGCTACAAAGCAGTTTTCCTCACTGTTGATACACCAATGCTTGGTCGTCGGAATCTGGACCTAAGGAACAAATTCAAGCTCCCCAAGCCCTATAGGATTGCAAATTTCAGTGAAGACTCCTCTTCAGATGAAACAGCAACTGTGATGGGAAATGCGCGCGATGCGCCGACAGAAGGCGATGAACAGAAGATGGGGGTGGGGCCAAGAGAAGGAAATGGAGAGCCAGGTGGGGTACCTACATCCCGATACCAAGAAAAGAGTGCCGCCAAGTGGCAAAATCACATTTCATACTCATGCTGCAAACCCAACTTTGAATTGGGAAAAAGATATTACGTGGCTGAAGGAGCAGTGTGGACCAGAAATGCAGGTTTGGGTTAAGGGTATCGCAACAGCAGAGGATGCATTGCTGGCTCTTCATTATGGAGTCGATGGTATTGTCGTCTCCAATCACGGCGGTCGTCAGCTAGATGGTGCATTGGCGACCATCGACGCTTTGCTTGAGGTAGTGGCAGCTATTCAAGGCAAAATTCCAGTTCACGTTGATGGTGGAATTCGACATGGTACCGATATCTTCAAAGCTCTAGCTTTGGGTGCCGATTTGTGTGGATTGGAAGGCCTGTTCTGTGGGGACTGGCTTATAATGGTCAACGGGGTGTGGAGTTGTGCCTAAGGCTACTATCTGATGAGATCAAGCTGTGTATGGGATTGGCGGGGACGGTAAAAATTGAAGATATCAACACGGATTATCTAATGAGGATTGATCAGTCTGGATTTGCGTCGAGGCTTTGAGGGTCTTGATGTGGTCTTTTCGCACTGGGCCGCGTTTGTTCAGGTCGAGCGGGTTATGGTTATTGAACATTTACTGTTTACTATTTATTTAATTACATCTATACTTCCTGCAATCACAAACCAGCCTCTACAATGCAGGATGAGAGAGTAAGGACATGATGATTCTGTTGACATAATACATACTTCACCGCCGTCGTAGAAGAAGAAACTCGATGATATTGAAAATCTGAAATACTATACTGACGAGAAAGATAACGAAGAGAGTGGTAAGATTCTTAGGAAGTTGGCTTTTAGGAAGTTGGCGTTTAATTACAAAATGTGCACGCTGGCATCAATCGGGAGGAAGATGCTTTTAATTATCTTGTAAATGCAACCAAATATCTAATTAAACGCGCCAATGAGGGTATATGCCGAACGAACTCCTTCAATTATGCGAAGAGAATACCTCCCGCACATAATATCTATCTCTCATCACTTCGGTATGGCAGTAGCGCCCAATCCCTCAGCCTTTTCCATTTTCCCTTGAGCCAGACCATATTTCTTTTCCACAGCTTCCTCAAACTTGGCCAATTCCTCCTTTTTAACCTCATACGAGAATTCTTTGCTCGGATACGCTCTATTCTTGGTCTCTTCACCATATTGTTGAATAGCTCTAAGTGCTTCAGTCCAAACATTACCGTACTGCTTCACAAACTTTGGCAAGAATCGACCAGGCGGAAAATTGCCAAGCATGTCCACTTGCACGAGAACTTGTCCTGAAGTTCCATTACCAGCGCCAATGCCAATAGTGGGTATTCTCAATTTCTTCGTGATCAAAGCTGCGACCTCGGGTGGTACGGCTTCTAGAACCATTCCAAAAGCACCGGCTTCTTGGACTGCAAGAGCATCTTCCAACACAGCCATGGCTGATGCGACCGTCTTGCCCTGTACTCGGAAACCTCCTAGAGCGTTTTGACGTTGTGGTGTGAGGCCTACATGGGCTAGGACGGGAATGCCAGCAGTTGTAATCTTTTTGATTGTTGAGGCCATCTCTTTTCCTCCTTCTAGTTTGACCGATTGCATTCGGCCGGTCTTCACCATTCGAATTGAGGTTTCAAGGGCTTGTTCAGGAGAGATTTCATACGACCCATAGGAAGGTCTCCGATCTGGAATAATGTCAGAGGTTTTGAAAGTTTGGTGGGAACAGTGGGATAGCTTACGGTGAATGCCGACTTGGTGGCTCTGGCTACACTTCGGGCGGCGAAGATCATCTCGTCGATGGTTACCTCGCTCGTGTCTTCAAGTCCCATAGACACCATGGCTAGACTGTCTCCAACGAGTACAAGATCCATACCCGCGTGGTCGGCAACATGCGCCGAGGGGAAGTCGTATGCCGTAAGCATGGTGATAGGTTCGCCTTTTCTATACATTGACTGTATAGTCTGTAGTGTGACCTTCTTCCGAGCAACAGCAGGTGGTGTACCCATAGGTGAATGTGACGAGTAGCGGACTTGGATAGCCGAAGGTGAACTATGGTGCTTTACCACCGCATTTGGGGACGATAAAGCCCATGACTGTGTGATGGCTGGCGAGGATAGATCTCTCAAGCCATTCGTCTTGACAGTAGAAGAGAAGAAGGACTTGGTCGTCGACTGAACAGTCTTGCTCAGGGCACGCGACATGTTGCGAGTTGATGTGGTGGAGTCAGATTCGTTGTGTTTGGTGTTTCCGGTCTCCCGAGGGAATCAGTTGGCAAGTTCTCTTCAGCCATTTCGTTGGGGCCTTTAAGTTTTATGGTATTGTGTTGGTATAGGTTCTCCCGCGTACTTTTGGTGTTTTGCGGTCTGTATTCCTTCGCCTCGCCGAGGTTATTAACCAAGAAGCAGGCCGCCGAATGCAGTCTAGATTCGTCAACACTCCTTTTCCGCCCACCTGATTGGAACTTAGGCGACAAAACTCTTCACACAAATTGAGAAGAGTTGCTGACAGAAGTAGATTCACGATTGAGGCGTACAACGCAATTGCTCTGATGGGCCTGGAAGCTCTAAAGAGGGCAGGCGTTGTATAAGAACATCGTCTAGTTGTGGAAGTATTTCACTAGACAACTTCATCAATAGAGCGTATCGAATGCGCTTTCTTCCTTTGAGAAGCAGGCGGGAAAGGTTATGCGATATATGCTTGATGGTAGCATTAGCACCTCTTGCCCAGCCAGGCCGCTGGATGCCTTGGGTTGGAGACAGAATCGATTAAGACACTGACTTGTACGGAAGAGTACAGAAATATCTAAAATACAGGCACGGCGATAATACAGACTTTGGCCGTGTCTCTTGCCATAAAACGAACATTATTGTAAGAAGAACAGAACCTTCACTGAAATATACATCAAAACCTTTAAAGGGTGGAGTTGAATTAGTTGACGACGTTCAAGTAACCGTGGTTTTGCACTAGTTCTCCCTCCGCGCGACTTCACTTCACTCACAATCTTACGAGGGAGCCCTCGTGATCTCTGTCCAAGCGATTTCATTCCATGGTCTATATTTCTCTCCTCTCACTTCTTTCCCTTATTATGGCTCACCATCTTCAACTTTGAACGGAACACAACTTTGCTAAACCACGATGGCCATTATCACTAGTCTCCTAGAGTTCGTTCTCCGATCTGGGAATGGAGAGCGACCATCAATGCAAGAAACCAAGTGAGCTTAAATTCCTAACTACAAATGATATCGGCGTGACTAACCTGCATATTAAACATCCACTGAACCAACGAGGCAGTGCCATCGTAACATCTGCCACTTCAGAAAAGTCAGGAAGAGCCCATGTTTCCTTTCAAGCATTCAACTCCAAGGCTGTCCCGCTTCGTTTGGATCTACAGATTGTCAGCATCCTCTTGAAACAGGCTCAAAATGAAAAAGATCAACTTCGGGTGCAGCTCGGCAATGTCATAGACAAAACTGACAAGCATGAACAACTTCTCACAACCGCACTTCAACGAGCCGAAGATACTAATGCCTCAATTCGGAAAGAAGTGGACAAGGCTAGATCCGAAGGCGAAAACGCCCTTTGCGAGTCTCAGGATGCCAATCAAAAACTACAGGAAACATTGAAAGAGATTAGGTCTCAAATGGAAGAGGAGCAATCGCATGTCCGGCGGCTCATGAATGAAGCTAAAGACCTAAAGGAAGCACTTAGGAGCTCGAATCAGCATACAAGCAACCTCAAGATTGGCAATTCGACAGTAAAAAGTACAAATCGTCAGCTTAACAAGCAAATCGAGACACTCACTTCGGTATTGGGTATCACAAAGTCTGAACTTTCGTCGCGACGGGAAGAGTACGAACGAAAACAGCTGGCAGCTGAAGAGCACAAGCACTTACTAGATGCCTACAACAAGCTTGTCCAAGATCATGAGGAGCAAAAGTCCCGCATTCTAGCCCAGGATTCCTTGATTGAGAAAGGATAAAATACCATCAGCCAACAGCGATCAATTATTGGAAGCTCCAGGCCCCAAAGATTCAGATTTGGGAAGCGTAAGTTCAGGATCAGAGTTCGATTGTCCAAATTGAAGGATCTCTCATTTTCCAAGTTAAAGACCGGGCAGTCAGGGGCTCTGCTTCAGAAAGGTGATGCTCTTGATACAACTTCTACGACAATTGACTTGGACCAGACATGTCTTGCAGCCTCCGCGTCATTGGTCGCAAAGCCAGCAGCACAGGTTGACAACATAGCGGCGCCTGTGGACACGAAATGCAAAGACTCAAAGGCCCCATCGGCTCAGTGCGATCCGCCTGCTTGCCCTCCAGTGCATCAACAGCAACCGACCTGCTCTGGAGATAGAACACAGCATGAGTTGTCCAATGTGGGCGGGAAAGTTTCACAGCCTGTTCTGATATCTGAATGCAAAACAAACAAAGCGCGCCTCAATAAC
This sequence comes from uncultured Alphaproteobacteria bacterium, assembly GCA_963819305.1. Classification (GTDB taxonomy): domain Bacteria; phylum Pseudomonadota; class Alphaproteobacteria; order Acetobacterales; family Acetobacteraceae; genus CAVTKE01. The sequence goes on along the minus strand of CAWFVP010000005.1, from coordinate 599,036 downwards.
TTGTTCGTATCCAGTCGGAAAGTCCGAGCGTCTGGAGGGGAATGTGATTCCAACAGTACGCCATCTCAGAGGTGTCCAGTGAAGGACCAGGAACATGACGCCGTTTCGAAGTTTCAGAAGCTCAAATTGATGCCAAAGAGGAGCATGAAGCATTTTATCACAATTTTTCATCCCGGCAAAAAAATCGGCCAAAACTACGTCAACCATTCGATTGCTGCTGGCGTTTCGGAAGAGCCGCAGTCTTGGCCTGGATATGACGAGAATCCAGCTGACAATGTTGAGAGCAAGATTGGCGAGCAAGGGAATGAGGAAGTTGGGCAGTCGAACGAGTCTGACACACAAGAGCCTAACGATCAAACATGCGAAAGCACCGTTTCGAGGCTAAACGTTCACACGGAGCCTTACGTCCCCATAGCCACCATCAAACTCCCCTTTCAGAATGGCAAATCAGCATGTTCCAAAGAGATCCAGGACTTGATCCTCAAAGCATATCAGTCAGATGAGGACTTACAAGCCATTTTCCGTAATCTAGCTCTGGGAAATCCGGTAACAGCTCTCATGAAGAAGAGCTTGGGAATATTTCTGAATGTGGAGAAATTGCAGCTGATCAATGGCTTGATCTACCACACTGATGTCTACGGCCCTGCTCTCTATCTTCCCAAAAACGAAAACCTCATACATCGCATTATTCAACAAATGCATGAGTCTCCAGTAGAGGGCCATGCTGATCTCAAAACAACATTCGGTTGTCTGAGAAAACAGTACTACTGGCCTGGGATGGGTGGTGCGGTGGCTGCGTATGTTGGTGCTTGCATCATCTGTAAAGGATCAAAGACCTCAGCAGAAGCCGTGCGAATCCTTTTGCCGCCATCTTCACAGCCATCGTATTCCTCATCAAATACTAGTTCAAAAAGACTCAAGCCCTCTTCGACCTTAATCACCCAAATCCAAACAACGAGGATCACATCGGTCCAGATCGCCCAAAGCTCAGGCATTCCAGAGCCCACAATCATCAGCCAAGAAGGCCTTACAAAGATCCAGCACATCGAGTCAATAACTGGATACACTTTCACGGATAAACACCTCCTCTGGGAATCCCTCCAAGCCCCCAACAATGGCATCAAGGTCTCAGGTTCCCGCTTGATCACTAGAGGCAACCTCCGACTCGCAAAAGTCGGCGATAAAGTGCTCGATCTTATGATTGCCTGGAAAGGATACGAAGACGGTTTGAAGATGCATGAGATCGTCGAACTCACATGGAACTTGGCCAGTAATGCGAAATTGACGCAGGTTTGTCTCGAGAAGGGAATTCATAAATATCTCAATGGGAAAGAAAAGACCGAGAATATCAAGTTTAAGGCTGACTCTGTTGAGGCTATCGTCGGTGCAGTGGCAATGGATTGTCGGGCAGATTTCAACATCGTGAAGAGGCTGCTGGATGTGTTGGGCGTTTTGGAATGGAAATAAGTGTTTGAGTATGTGCGGAAGAAGGATTAGAATAATCTCGGGCTATAATGAAGGAGGTTAGTGCGATGGGCTTTGATTTGAGATTTGATCTTTGGCGCTTTAAGACTTTACAATTTGAGAGATACGATTCGGGTGAGTTTGCAAAAGGTGTGTTCAACGGCTTTGAATGGAGAATTTATGCATAGAGCATGGATTCATACGAGAAGGAATATCGAGATATGCAGGCTCAGGCCATACGGGATCTTGGAGGCATACTTTGCTTGACTAGGGAATTCGAAATAAGTACTTTGAAGACTCTGGGATGCAAATTACATTACGCTTCGCGAATTTCCGTTCCTCAACATCCAACTCCAATGGCCCCTTGGCCCCTCTAAAAACAACTCCAATGCCTTAACATCCACATGACCAGGCCCTCTATACACCAGGGCTGCCTCCAAACCCAACCTCGCATACTTTTCTGCTCTCCAAACATCGCCCACTCCATTGAACTCCGTTGCAGCAAGTTGATACGCTTCATATATTGGTCCCCATAACTGTTCTTGCTCATAGAGACTGACCAGTAGCTCTGCCATTCCAGAAGTTGCCTTTGAAAAGTTCGTATAATCCAAGAGTTCTGCTTTGAGTTCGTTCGCACGATAGATTCGAGAATCGGATGCTGCAGAGAGAGACGAAGGGATTGAACAAAGAGAACAATCGCAATGAAACCCCCACGATTTTTGGAGAAGCGCTCGGCGCTCTCTTTGAGGTTGGAGCTGAGGGATGTATGATATTGTGAGTTCTTCGCCTGGTGGAATCGACCGGAGGGCGAGAACAGTCTGCGTCAAAGTTTCGGTATTGAAGTGATAGGCAGTGTTTGGTCGACAATTATGGTTCAGCCTTGCGACTTCGGGGATAAGAATAGAGTAGGATGTTGGACTGGAGTCGTTGTTTCCGAATAAATTGACGTTGAAGGAGTTAGTGTCTAGAATATCGTCGATGGGATCGCCTTTGCCTTGTCCAGCTAGATTCATGAATAGATCTCGCGTCGCTGATGGAAGTCTTGTAACTGCTGTATAGAGGAGTGGAACATAATCCTTTTCTGCAAATGTCTCCCAAATTGCGTCGTGGATGAATAGTACTAGGCCGTAGTTCATGATTCGTTCTTCTCGAAAGATGGACTGGTTTGAAACGACGCCTATTCCATGGCTGGAGATTTCCTTCACTTCGAAATCACGACGCGGAAGGGCCATATCTCTATCGACATTAAGATTTGTAAATGCTGGAGATTGTACAAAAAGCTCGGCTTGCTCAGGCGTTGTAATTATGCTCACTCCGCGACCATCCGCAAATAAGGTGTCGGTGAAAACGCAAATTGGTTGAGGGTTGTCGTGTTGTCGTATACATTGTGGCCTGAAGGACCATGTGTGGGCTGGTCTCGGAGATGAAGTTGCAACATTATCTTCCTTTTCATTGTTAGATTGCGGCTTGCAGTTCCACTGTCCAATATATACCATGGAGGATTGATGCTCGTATCTTTTAACACCAACAGTCAAGTCTGGATCATTTAACAGCAGAGCATTTTGATCTTGAGGATTTGCTGCAACAAATGTCGCTGCCAAGATACAAGAGAAAGCAAATGTAAGATGCATAATGAGAAGATAAATAGAGTGATAATGACAACAGTAGACCACAAACTCTAAATTGATCAACCGACGCCTGACAGCAAATAGTTTTGATCCAGAGGATCCTGAGAATGAAATATCAAGGTAAATAGTCGAGAGACCTGAACACACACCTATCTTTTCAGCGTTGCCCGCTTGGCAGAGTTTCCCTGCATTGCGGCTCGATGTTTTGCAACACAAGTCTCATGTCAAGTTAGAGGTCAGCGTCTGACACCTTTTTCGAAGACAACAGCCTGTGCTTCGGAGCAGGCGAATGTTTTGGACAATCTCCATGATGGATTGATGAGTTTGGGCTAGTTGGAGACAGTCATCTCAGATACGGAGCATTTCTATTAGCGGGCCTCTTTCGGGCTAATAAAACTTGGAACGATGGAGGGCTTCACTCGACCATCATCTTTACTCTCATCACAAACCATTATCGATTTAAAAACTACATTCACACTCATGTCAAGAAATCTCTCACGGACTTTACGACCTACTGCAGCTTATTAATCATTTCAAAAAAGCGCGTCAGGAAGCTGGCTTCTCAACTTTTCTTATCTGGAGACTGTCATCGCAAGGTGGCAACAAAATGCTCCCATCTATCTAGGATAACTTATCGAATCATCTATGGTCTGTCTATAGGTAAAAGAATGCACGTCTCCTTCCGGTTTCAAAATGCACAAATACAGAGGCTGCGCCGACGGCTCGCGTCGAGGATTACAGAATTGATTTAATTGCATTATATTGGCTTTGATGGTTGCTAAATTCGTAGCAAACTCTTTTCGAAAAATTGCTAGAATGTTATCGCCCTCACTGTTGGTTCGGGTAGAAAAATCTTTATCGGCACTCTCTACGCATCGCCAGGAGAACGTCTCAATCCATTGCAACAATAACCCCGTAAGCCGTCTCCGCGTACTCTATTTGCCGAGTTAAGCTTTGAGGCTCTACACCTGGCAGTATTGTTCCCAACTTTGACTGCCAATCTCAATTGCCCTGCTTCCAATGATGTGCTTACGAGTGTCCAGATCCGTCTGCTCGCGTAAAATAACGCGGCTGTGCAAGCAGAAGAGGAACTTTTTGATGTGAGGCTTGATCCTTCTATGCATATTTGAACCAAACCTTGGAACAAATATGTGCGTCACGTATATACATAGGCCTCTCGTCAAGAACGGTGTTGAGAGTTTCTTGTCGTTTCAATTTTGACGCCAATGAACTTGTACGCTATCGATATGATGCATACTTTTTGATATACATCTTTGTTGGGGTTTCAGGACTAATCGTGTCTTCATGAGACAACTTTCTGGTCGTCGGTCATGTTTGAGTATGGGCAAGGTTGAATGTGGAGCGTTAGGTAAGGTATACATACATACAGCTTCGTTTATGTGGGGCGTGATGCTTGATATGCGCCAATTCCCAGAAAGCGTAGTATGATGTAGGCAGAGCATTGTTATCCTTGCCAGGGTTTAGCTGGAGTGAGACCAACAAGAGTTGAATCATCACAGCTGGGGAGAGTTATATGTCCTTCCTTTCTGCCTGCTTCTTTGTTCGATCCCTCTTCTTCAATTGCACTTATTATCAGGCACCTCATCTCACCTAATCTCATATCCTCAGCATCGGCTTGATACTGAAGATTAGCCTCGAATTATACAAGATGCGTCTCTCCAACATACTCGTGCCTCTTTTGGCTGCTTCCCTCACTGTTGCGGTACCAGAGCCACAAGTGTTCAGTTCCCTTGCATCCGATATTACATCTGTTGTCAGCGTAGTAACGTCAGACGTCGCTTCTGTACCTACAAGCCTTGCTTCAGCCGTACGTTTCTATCAGAACACCTCACTACAAACAAGAACTAATCACTGTAGTAGGCCACATCCGTCTTTGGCACGGTGACCTCAGATGTAGTCTCCGTGGCAACTAGCCTTGCGAGCTTAGAGGAAAGTGTTATCTCTAATCTTACTGGCGACTTTGGTACTGTAACCTCAGACATAGTGTCTGTTGTAAACAGTCTCGCAAGCGGAGCAGAGAGCTTCATATCAAGCGTTAGATTTGGAAAAGCTACAAGCACCAGCGTGCTTCTTCTCTTGCCCTATTTCATACAGGTCATAAACTAAGACTTACAGGCAACTAACGCAGTCTCCTCCCTAGGGGCCGCGGGCATCAAAACATCATCTGGTGTTTCCGCCACAACTAGCGCTTAGCGCAATGCCGACTGGTGTCGGTATTGACGGTCTGCTTTTCGGTGCTGGAGTAGCTGTCATTGCTTTGCTATAAATATAATATTGCTTCGTGTTTGATGTGGAGATAGCATCATGACAGCACAGTGAATTCGCCAATTCAGTTCTAATTTAGTTCCATTAGGAACTATGAGTGTAGCTTTTTGGTAATAATCGTAATAAACTGTGATAACCGTTAGAACGACAACGTTAAATTTCTATCCAATTGATTAGAAACATTGCTGGAATATCTTACATTGCTCCCAACTCCTCGAATGCGAAACTGAAATGCTAACCAACTGTGATATGTGACAGGTAGTTCATACCAACCCAGTCTGCGCCAAGCTCTCTATGATTAAAACGATAACGAAATTAAGTGAAAGAGTAGTAAACAACGAGGTCAGGAAGTTTCAAATTATTGGTGACATCACGTGCATATTGCGCGTTTCGCGTCCAAATGCATAAGACAACAATGAACAAATCGCCCACCACGACAACCAATTCGACAGCCCGCTTCACTAACCGTAGAGTTTCTTTTATATTCTAGGAAATGTGTTGAGCTTCTTTCCTGACGTCGCCTTGGACTACCACATCTACAGCTTTTGCTTCTCTGCAAGTCGTACTCACCGCATAAACAAACAACGCACCAGAAGTCTCACTTTAGATAAAACATAACTCGACCAACATGGAGAACTACCAAAAACTGGAGAAGATTGGAGAAGGTACACAGGCTCCTCGAATCCAGTCGAGAGCTGAGGAGCATTTCTTCCAGTTCTCGCATCACCTTTTCAGTCCACTAACAAACGAACCAGTGTACATACGGAGTTGTCTACAAAGCCCGCGACCTCACCACCTATGGCAGGCGAATTGTCGCGCTTAAGAAGATCCGCCTTGAAGCCGAAGATGAAGGCGTTCCTAGCACCGCCATCCGCGAAATTTCGCTCCTCAAGGAAATGAACGACCCTAACATCGTCCGACTCCTGAACATTGTCACGCCGACGGCCACAAGCTCTACCTCGTCTTTGAGTTCCTCGACTGGACTTGAAGAAGTACATGGAAGCGCTACCAGTCAGCCAAGGCGGCCGGGGCAAAGCACTTCCAGAGGGTTCGGTCCAATCTATGCAGAGCCTTGGACTGGGACAGACATGGTTAAGAAATTCATGGCACAGCTGGTTGAGGGCGTACGATACTGCCACAGCCACGGGTTCTTCATCGCGACTTGAAGCCTACAGAACCTGCTGATCGATCGGGAGGGCAACCTCAAGTTGGCTGATTTCGGTCTGGCGAGAGCTTTTGGCGTCCCATTACGGACTTATACACACGAAGTAGGTGCAGCGCCTAGCAACTGCACTCTGGAATCTTACTAGATCTTCTTCGAAGATAGGTCGTTACCTTATGGTACCGCTGCTCCAGAAATCCTACTCGGCGGTCGACAATACTCGACTGGCGTGGACATGTGGTCTGTCGGTGCTATCTTCGCAGAGATGTGCACCCGCAAGCCTCTCTTCCCTGGAGACTCCGAAATCGATGAGATCTTCAAGATTCTTCCGGGTATGCTGCTTCATTTCCCTCTTGGGCTCCTTCGCCTAACCAAATTATAGCATTCTCGGCACACCCACTGAAGAAGATTGGCCCGGTGTAACCACATTCCCCGACTTCAAAGCGTCGTTTCCCAAGTGGATTCGTAACTACAACAAGGCCCTCGTTGACGGCCTTGATGACAACGGACTAGATCTCCTTAGACGGTCTTCTTGTCTATGATCCCGCTGGCCGCATCAGTGCAAAGCAGGCTGCGTTACATGCGTACTTCACCGAGGACAGCACTGCTGCACAATCATACACATATGGCATTGGGGCTCGAACGAATGGGAATGGGTACTAGTCACAGTACTTATCATTGTTATTCCTACGGTGCCTCCCTATAGCTGTTTTCTCTTTGGTAAACCGGACAGCGGATTGATGTTGGATTGGTTGACATCATATATTCTGTTTTTTCCAGTGTCAGTATTGAGACATCATATCTTAGAGTTCAGTATGCCTGGCTATTTCCTTTTCCTCTTTTCACGTGTACTATACGACTGGCATGCTCGGGTTGGGAAATGGGTCAACTCTGCATGGCTGGGATAAGTCATTATGGTTCTGAGAGGCGTTTGTTTGAGACGAGCGAGTGCTTATGGGCACGCTTTTATTGCGTAGCGCGCTGGCATGAAATTGACTGCATTAGAATTGATGATAATTTGTAAAGCAGTGTTACCAATCGAGAAATGTGCAATACTCGTAACATGCTTGACACTTTATCCCCATGATGGAGTGATTCGATGCTGTTCTGTCGATTTTCTGTGAGGAAGAGCTAGGATTTTAGCACAATGAAATGGTAGAAATGGCTTTGATCGAATGTCGAAGGAATGATTCAAGCTCTTCATTGAAAAACGAACGCTTAATCGTGAAGAAATTATGTTGTCGGTATGCCCTCTAATTCAGACTAGCTCGCAGCGGAACGCTTCCATTGAGCGGATCAATGCTTCCTCGCAACCTCATCACGTCACATACACGTCGATGCTCGACCATAATTCGCTGCGAAAATAGACAGAATGAAAGGACCCGCTACGATGAGAAGTGTCGAGAAGTGTCGAGAAGCGCTGTCACGGTGGTGTTAACAGCGCGTTTCTCCCTCGGAAAATCAACCTTCGAAACATACACCCTATTCTAACATTATGATACTCCACACCTGCCGGCTGCCGGAAATAACGGCTTGACCCCCGAATATTCGCCGCTTAGCAACGCTTGCAAACCGGGCAGAAGGCAAATATTTTTATCTTCATGCTTCGAAGCGCATTCTGGCCTGCTCGGCGACGGGCGGCAGATCGAACAGCACGAGATCCAGGGCGGGGGTCCGCTCGGCGACCGCGGCGAGGAAGCTACCGTCACCGCCGCCGACATCGAGCAATCGGCGGTGCCGGTGCATCGGGTAGGCGTCCAGCACCCCTTCGGCACCAGCGGCTGGGAGGCCGCCATCAGCGCGGTGTAAGACGCGACCTGCCCAGCATCGAGGTGGCTGGGATGGTCTGTGGCGGCATACGGCCAATAGCCGGCCAAGCCGGTGTCGGTCCGGTCTCCGCGCAGCAGCGCCACCGGATCCCGCAGGTCGGAATACAGCACGGCGTGGTGCTGACCATCGCCGCGACGGCGGGATTGCCGACCATGGCGGCGCCGAGCGGGCCCAGGATGAAACGGTCGCCGCGCCGGGCGACCAGGCGTAGGGATGCGGCGGCGACGAGCAGCCGCTGCATGGCGGGGGTGGGGAGTGAGAGGCGTATCGCCAGGGCGGAGGCGCTTTGTGGCCCCTTTGCGAGCGCGTCGAACAGCTTCAGCTGCACGCAGGCCTGGAGCACCTGGGAGTAGACGAAGCCGGCGCAGAGGTCGAACAACGCCCGGGCTCGCCGCCGCGCTATCGGGCGAGTCAGCGGGAACGCCGCCGCCAAACGCCGAAAACGGGGGCTGGCGAGCAGTTGCCAGCCCGGCCATGGGATAGCGGCCCCGCGCAATGAGCCAACCCCGGTCATGCGGCTCGCTGAGCCAGCTCGCGTGGCAGCAGGCGCTGCGTCTCGGACAGGATGTGCGCCCGCAGTTCGGAGTCGCCGGGGCAGCTGGGGATCGCCGCGACCGCTTCGGCCGCCAGCGTACGCAGCCGATCGATGGCTCCGTCGAGGCCAAGCTGCAGGACCGCGCTGGGGCGACCGAGGGCTAGGTCGCGGCCGACCGGCTTGCCGAGCTCCACGGGGTCCGCCGCGGCGTCTTGAAGGTCATCGGCGACTTGATACGCCTCGCCGAGCCGCTCACCGAGCAGGCGCCATGGCTCGGCTTCCGCTCCTACGGCAGCGGCGCCGGCGACGGTAGCGGCGGCGAACAGTGCGCCGGTCTTCTCCCGCTGGTAGAGCGCCAGATCGGCTTCCTGCTCGCATTCCCAGGCTTGACCGGCGACGATGCCGCGCGGCACGCCGACCGCGCCGCCGAGGGTCAACAACAGCCCGGCCAGCCGCGGCGGCGCCAGTGCGGCGCCCCAGGCCAGGGTCTGAAAAGCCAGCACGATCAGCGCGTCGCCGGCCAGCACCGCCAATGGCGCCCCGAAGGCAGCATGTACGGATGGCCGTCCGCGCCGGGTCGCTGCATCGTCGAAGCAGGGCAGGTCGTCATGCACCAACGAGGCGCAATGCAGGAGTTCCAGCGCGGCGGCGGCGGCGTCGGTCACCCCCGGTTGGTCTTCCCCACAGGCCGCCGCTACCGCGAGGCACAGACGAGGCCGAATCCGGGCACCGCGCGGAAATACCGCGTGCCGCATGGCTTCCGCGAGTCGAGGGGGGCACCCGGATGCATCGGCCCGGCCGACCGCCGAGGAAAGCGTGCGCTCGATCCGCGTCATGGCATCCATCGCCGATCTCCACGGTTGTCAGTCTTGCTTGTCGGTCAAAACTGTCATTTATAATTGACATACGTCAATGGCTAAATCCGGGAGGTCTTTTGCGAACACCGCACGTCGCTGTGATCGGAGCCGGCATCGGGGGGCTCGCCGCCTCCCTGTTGCTGGCCGCGCGAGGCGCCAGGGTCACCGTGCTGGAACGTGCAGCCGCGCCCGGAGGCAAGATGCGCAACGTGGCTGTTGCTGGCGCCAGCCTGGATGCCGGACCAACCGTTTTCACCATGCGCTGGGTGTTCGAGGAGTTGTTCGCGGCGACAGGCACCTCATTGGAGGCGCATCTCGATCTCCAGCAGGCGACCATACTGGCCCGGCACGCCTGGAGTGCGACCGAGCGACTGGATCTGTTCGCCGATCAGGCCCGAACGGAAGATGCCATCGGCCATTTTGCCGGCGCCGCGACTCCCGAGGCTACCGGGATTTCTGCGTTCGGGCGCGCGGCATCTATCGCACCCTGGAACGAAGCTTCATCCGCGCCCCATTGCCGACGCCGATGTCGCTGGTCCGCGCCGCCGGATTGCGCGGTCTCGGCGAACTGTGGCGGATCAGCCCGTTCGACACCCTGTGGCGGGCTCTCGGCCAAAACTTCAACGATCGGCGATTGCGGCAGCTCTTCGGGCGCTATGCCACCTATGCCGGCTCCTCGCCATTTCTTGCGCCGGCGACCCTGATGCTGGTGGCGCATGTCGAACAGGAAGGCGTGTGGTTCGTCGAGGGCGGCATGCACCGGGTGGCGGTCGCGCTGGCGGAAGTGGCCGCGCGCCAGGGTGCCGCATTCCGTTACGATGCGGAGGTCAAGGAGATCTGCGTCCGTGATGGAACAGCCACTGGAGTTGTCCTCGCATCCGGCGAGCGCATCGAGGCCGACGCCGTCATTGCCAATGCCGACACGGCCGCATTGGCCACTGGAAAATTCGGTCCTGCCGCCGTCTCCGCGGTGGCGGCTTCAACAGCGTCCGAGCGTTCGCTCTCGGCAATGACATGGGCTCTCGTCGCGCGCGCCGAAGGGTTCCCGCTGTTGCGGCACAATGTCTTTTTCTCCAACGACTACACCGCCGAATTCGATGATCTGTTTCGGCATCGGCGACTGCCGGAAGCACCGACCGTGTATGTCTGCGCCCAGGATCGTGACGATACCGGCCGACAGCCGCCCGGCACCGAGCGGCTGCTCTGCCTGGTGAACGCACCGGCCACCGGCGACATTAGGAACACCACCGCAACGGAGATCGAGCAATGCGCGGACCGCACATTCTCCCTGCTGGCACGTTGCGGCCTGATCGTGCAACGCCGCTCGGATGCGACATTGGTGACGACGCCAAACGACTTCGAACAGTTGTTCCCGGCGACCGGCGGCGCGCTGTATGGCCATGCGGTGCATGGACCGATGGCATCGTTCCGCAGGCCGGGATCGCGCAGTCGGATTCCAGGGCTTTATCTGGCGGGTGGCAGCACGCATCCCGGCGCGGGGGTTCCGATGGCGGCACTGTCGGGGCAGATGGCGGCGGCGCTGCTGATGGCGGACTGGGATTCGACCGCGTCGTCCCGCATGGTGGCTATGCCTGGTGGTATGTCGACGCGCTGAGCGAGGACAGCCTTAACGGGATAACCCTGATCGCCTTCATCGGCAGCGTCTTCTCACCGTACTATGCATGGAGCAGGCGGCACGGCGGCGGCGACCCTTTGCAGCATTGCGCGCTGAACGTCGCGCTGTACGGGACGACGAAGGGCTGGACGATGACGGAGCGGGATCGCGGCGCTCTGCACCGATCAACCAACGACCTCGCCATCGGTCCGAGCGCGCTGCGCTGGGATGGCGACAGCCTGGTCTTTACCATCGAGGAGCGCACGGCACCATTTGCCCGGCGCATCCGCGGCACCGTTCGCGTGTGGCCCGAGGCGGTGACGGGCCGGCGTTTCCGGCTGGACCCCGAGGGGCGGCATCGCTGGTCTCCGCTGGCGCCCTGTGCGCGTGTAGAGGTCAACCTTGCCACCCCGGCGGCGCGGTGGTCCGGCCGCGGCTATCTCGATTCCAACGAGGGTTCAGTTCCGCTCGAAGACAGCTTCGTCAGTTGGAATTGGGGCCGCGCCGCGATCGGTGGCGACACGGCAATCTTTTATGACGTCACGCCGCGGCAGGGCGAAGATCTTTCGCTGGTCTTGCGTATCGATAAATCGGGCGAGACCACAGATCTTCCGCCGCCGCCACGATTTGCATTGCCGCCGACGCGATGGAGAATAGCTCGCGAGACCAGGGCCGAGACGGCGCGGATTCGGCAGTCCCTGGAGGACGCGCCTTTCTATGCGCGTTCGGTGATCGACTGCAGATTGCTCGGACAGCCCGCGACGATGCTGCATGAAAGCCTTTCGCTGCGGCGCTTCGATGCACGCTGGGTTCAGGCGATGCTGCCATTCCGGATGCCCCGCATCAGGAGCTGATCAATCCGTCTCCGCTTCCTGCGCCTTTGCCTGTTGCGCGGCCTGCCGGTCGCGACGGATGAGCCGGCGCACGGAGACCAACTGCCAGACCAGGATGCCGAGCACCAGCAGCTCGATCAGCACCCATTCGAACCGGCCCAGGCCGGCCAACGACATGCTGTCAGGTCTCCAACTGGCGGCGGTCGCCGAGACGCGCGAAAAGATCGACCAGCCAGGCCGCCCGCTCGTCCAGAGTTTTCCTGGACATGCCTGCGGAAATGTCCCGCGACGAGGGCAGGGGTGTCACAGACTCGACCAGGAAGCGTGCCGCGTCGGCGACCGGGTGCGACTCGGCAGGGGAGGGGACCTTGGCTGGCAGCAGGCTGCGGACCAGCAACACGAGCTTGCGCCGGCCGGAGACCGTCGCCCGCGCATTGATCGAATCGTTGCCCTTCCGCTCCAGTTCGCGGCCTATCTCGGCGTAGATCCAGCGTGCCGCGCCGATGCCGGGACGGCAGATTGGCGGCAGGCAGGCGATACCGGCGTCGGCACGGGTGTAGAGCGCCTCGGCCTCACCGAGCAGCCTGCGGACGACACCGCCCACGGCCGGCGTGAACACCGGCCGTGCCAGCCATGCATCGGCTTCAATCCCGGCCTCGCGCAGCCATTCCAGCGGCAGGTAGAGCCGCCCATTCCTAGCGTCTTCACCGACATCGCGGGCGATATTCGTGAGCTGCATCGCCATGCCCAGATCGCAGGCGCGGGCAACGACGGCGGCTTCCCTGGCCCCCATCAGCACCGCCATCATCGCGCCGACCGAACCGGCGACGCGTGCGGCATAGCCGAGCAAAGCCTCCAGGTCATCGTATCGCCGGGCAGCCGCATCCCACTCGAATCCCTCCAGCAGCGCCTCGGGCAATGCGCGGGGAATGGCGTAGCGTGCGACGACGGCGGCAAAGGCCCGGTCGGCGGCAATCGGCAATGGCTGGCCTGCGTATGCCCGGTGCAGGCGCTGCCTCAGGCTGGCGACGCTGCCCCCGTCAAGGTCGATCGCATCATCCGCCAGACGGCAAAAGGCGTAGAGCGCAGCCGCGGGTTCGTAGATCCGGCGAGGCAGCAGCAGGGATGCGGCATGAAAGCTGCGCGAGCCGCCGCGCAGCATCGCGCGGCATGCGGCCATGTCGATGGCCTCAGGCCAATGAAGTTGGATGTCAGGCCAGCGCTGCTGCATGGGGCACCACGGCATCGAGGATTCGGGCGGAGGATAACACGCCCGGTAGTCCGGCGCCGGGATGGGTGCCCGCACCGACGAAGAACAGGCGCTCCACCTCCTCGCTTTTGTTGTGGGGGCGGAACCATGCGCTTTGGCTCAGCACCGGCTCCATGCCGAAGCCGGCGCCGCGGAACGACAACAGGCGGTCCTGAAAATCCTGCGGCGTCATGATCCGCGAGGTGGCCAGCTCCGTTTCGAGCCCCGGCAGAATTGTTTGCGAAAGCGCGTGTGAGATCCTCTGGCGATAGGTTTCCGCGGTTTGCGCCCAGTCGATGTCGCCGCCGAGATGGGGCACCGGTGAAAGCACGTAGAAGGCGTCGCAACCAGGCGGCGCGAGCGATGGATCGGTTGCCGTCGGGCGATGCAGATACAGGCTGAAATCCTCGGCCAGGCGCTTGTGGACGAAGATGTCCCGCAGCAGATCGCGATAGCGCGGGCCAAGCAGGATCGTATGGTGCGCAACATCGGGATAGCGGCGCCTTGTGCCGAAATACCAGACGAACAGGCCCATGGAATAGCGCGACCGCTCGATCCGTCGATCGGTCCACCGGCGCCGCGCCACCGAGGGCAGAAGATGTCGATAGGTCCAGGCGGAACAGGCATTCGACACGACGATGTCGGCGGCGATCCTTTCCCCGGACGCCAGGCGCACCCCGGTGGCAGCGCCGTCGGCCACGGTAATTTCAGCCACGTCCGCATCACAACGGACGCTGCCACCCTGACCCGCTATGAGGCTGCACAGGCCGTGCACCAGGCGGTTGGTGCCGCCCATGGCGAAGTGCACGCCCCAGTTCCGCTCCAGGAAAGCAATGAGACTATAGATGGAACTGACTGAGAAAGGATTCCCGCCGACCAGCAAGGGATGAAAACTCAGGATGGTGCGCAGACGCTCGTCCCGGACGTGGCGCGCAACCATGGCGTAAACGCTTCGATAGCTCCGCAGCCGGACCATGTCGGGAACCACTCGGGCCATGTCGGTCCACTTGCTGAACGGGACATCCCCGAGTTTCTCGAACCCGACGCGGAAGATCGCCTCGCTGGCGCGCATGAAGCGCTCGTAGCCCTCGACGTCGGCCGGGGCAAAGCGAGCCACTTCGGCGCGCATCGCCATCGGGTCGCCGGAGTAGTCGAAGCTCGCGCCGTCGGCGAAGCGGATGCGGTAGAACGGCGACACCGGCCGCAAGTCGACGTCGTCGGCAAGGCGCCGACCACAAAGCTGCCAGAGCTCTTCGAACAGGAAGGGCGCGGTGACGATGGTGGGACCGGCGTCGAACGTGAAACCGTCCTGCCGGAAAACCGCGGCTCGTCCGCCCGGTTCGGGAAGCCGTTCCAGCACCGTCACCCGATAGCCACGCGCGCCCAGACGCACCGCGGCTGCCAAGCCGCCGAAACCAGCACCGATGACGATTGCACAAGGTCGGGCAGGCGGAGAGGGCCGCGTGGGGCGCAAGCCCGGGGTTGCGGGATCGAGCAGTTGCTTGGTCATACGCACGGAGTGTAAATTGAAAATGACACTGTCCACAAGTGTTTACAGTGATCAATTGCCCCGTTGGCCTTGACCGCGGCGGCCGCAACCAGCGTCTTCCGTCGACGGCCTGAAACAAGGGGGGAGGGGACCACATATTCATGCACCAGCGTCGGCGCGGTCAGGACGGAGACATCCCCAAACCAGGGCGCGCGTATAGCGGCGAGTGGAGGGCCCCGCCGTCCTGGCGGGTGGCACTCTGCAGCGAAAACCAGTTCCGACTGCCCACACACGATCCCGTATGGAGAGACCATTTGACCCGAATATTATTGGTCGGTCAGAAGCCCGAGACAGTTGACTTCGCCGACCCCGATCTGCCCCGGGCCTCGATGCGGGGAAGATCAATGCTGGTATCTCCGTCGCCATGGCAAAGATCGCGGAGAGGGGGTGGCAGGGCGACACCTGCATGATCGTGCCCGATGAGACGGCTGGTCCCATGCTTGAGAAGCAATTGCTGAGCAACCGCTATGACTGCGTGGTGATCGGCGGCGGACTGAGACTGCCGGCGAAAGGGCTCGCCCTGTTCGAGCGGGTGATCAATACCATCCACAACGCGGCGCCCGGCGCGGCCATCGCCTTCAACACTCGCCCGGAGGATACGGCGGAGGCCGCAGCGCGCCAGCTCGAAGCGCGCTAAAAAGTCTGGTCGCCGTGTCGGATGAAATCAATGCCTAGCCGGACTGCAGGAGCATCAGCGGTTATTGCGCTCGGCTATCGTTAGCCACCCATTTGACGGGAAGGCCGACGGCCCCCGCCTGGTCCTCCACCCATCGGCGGGCTTCATCTGCCGAGGAGCAGACCTGGGTAGCAGGCGCCCGAGCAGGTAAGTCCTTATTTGCTCTGGGGATTTCCCACTCGCTGACGAACGCGCCCACGAATTCATCCTCGCCACGCGCTTCGATCCAGGCAAGCAGGCTACTTATGGCTACCATCGCACGATGAACCTCACTATGGACAACTACCCATAGTGATCCGTAAGAAATTTGTCCATATACTGTCATATATCTGTGATGGCCTGACATTCGGCCGTGGCACAGGTCCCCTGCAACGAGACCGGTGCTTGTCACCAAAGGGGCGAATGGCAACGCCTAGTATCCGCAATCGAAGTGCGTCGATCGCTGTAACCAGACTTTTCCGCCCGTTCTGAACACGCACTCACTTGATGCCGATCGGAAACAGACAACCCGTTTCCCAGGGGCGATGCGACTTGGAAGCCGTCATTGATCCTTCATCGAATTGCCGCCGTCCGGTGACTGACATGGAGAGGCGTCGATCCGAAGAACGAGGCCGAGATGCGAGCGAGCGCGACTCGACTCCGCCAGCACAGAGGTCGGCATCATGCGCCTGCGCCAGGATGGAAGAGGTCTTGGATCGATGGCGGCCTCGTGATTGGCCGCCGGGCAGTGCTACTGGCCGGCGTCGGACATGTGTCTGCGCTCAGCGCTGCATCGGCGGCGAGCGCTTTGTCCGTACCGGCCGCCGGCGCACTCGGTTTTCGGCTGATCCGCCACGGCAGTGAAATCGGCCAACACCGGCTGTCCTTCGAGCAGCGCGGCGAGAAGCTGAGCGTACGCATCGCGGTGACTGCCACGGTGAGCCTGCTATCGGTGCCGATCGTCCGTTATTCCCATCTGGCGACAGAAAACTGGCAAGGCGGCGTGTTGATCGGACTGACCGCCGAGACCTTGAAGAACGGGACGCGTGAATGGGCGCAGGCCCAGCGTGGCCGCGAAGGGTTGGAAGTATCGGGCAGCAAAACCCGCCCCTACGTCGCACCGACCACGGCGATCGCCACCAGCTACTGGAATCGCAGGATGCTGGATGGGCCGATGATCAGCCTGGAGGACGGCGTGTTGCTGCGGCCGCGCATCACCGCGCATGCGGTGGCGCCGGTCCGCGCCGCTTCCGGAAGCATCCCCGCGCAGCGCTTCGCATTGCGCGGCGATTTCGACGTCGATGTCTGGTACGACCTCGAGGATGGTTGGGCCGCGCTGGACTTCACCGTAGCTGACGGCTCCGACGTGCATTACGAGCGGCTGTGACCGTAGCGATACCAATCCTCGGTGCGCCGTGATGCTGCCGGCGCCGATGCAGGTGCTGGACCAGTACGGTGGGATGCTGCTGCTGCCGATGGCGGTTCTGGAGGGGCCGGTGGTAGCGATGGTTGCCGGCGTGCTCTGCGCCCGCGGCAGCCTCGATCCATGTTTCGCATTGCTTGCGCTGATCGGCGGCGATCTGATCGGTGACTTGGTGCTGTACTGGCTCGGCCGCTCCGGCATGGCGTCGCTCGGCGTGCTGGGCCGGCATTTCGCCGTGGTAGTGCCGACATCGGCTGAATTGAGCCGTCTGCAGGGCAATTGGGCGAAGCTGCTGCTGATCGGGAAATGGACGCATGCCGTCGGCGCCGCCGTGCTGCTGGCGGCGGGCGCGGCGCGGCTGAACCTGGCTCGGTTCACGGTGATCAACCTGCTGGCGACGTTGCCAAAAGTCGGCCTGCTGTTCGCGGCGGGATATTTCGCCTGGTCAGCCGACTTGTTCACCGGAGTGCTCCCCGAAGCGCGCGTATTCGGCGCGGCGGCATTGCTCGGCGGAGGGGCGCTGGCGATCGTAGTGGCGCGGCGGCATCTTTCGCCCGCCTGGGTCGGGAGCAGGAGGTGAATATCGTGATGTTCACCGATTATTTTTTCCCGGAACTAGGCGGCATCCAGGATTCGGTGGCAACGCTGGGCCGCGCCCTTGGTCGCCGCGGGCATAGCGTGGAAATCCTGGCGCCACGTTACGGCCGGCGCGACTACAGCCGGGTAAATGCCAGCCAGAACGAGTGCGAGCTCGGCCCGCAGGTTCGCGTGCGCCGCCGCCAATCGTTGCCGTTTCCCAGTTCCACCCAGCAGTCACGCGCGGCGTTGATGGCGCCGCTCGGTTGGGTCGGGCTGGGGTTGCGCGCACGGCCTGACTTGTTGCACGTGCATTCTTTCTTCGGTTTGGGGCTGGAGGCGGTGCTCGGCAGCTTCTGCCTGCGCCTGCCCTTGATCGGCACCAACCACACCACCGTAGAGGGATTTGCCGGGCATATTCCGGTGAACGCCAGGCTGGCGTCCTCGTATGTCGCCTGGTTCTACAATCGTTGTGACCTGGTGACGACGCCCTCGCGCGCACTGGCCGGGGAGCTGATGTCGGCCGGACTGAGGCCAGCCTGCCGGATCGTTTCCAACCCGATCGACACCGACCTGTTCCGTCCGGCAGGATCTGGCGAGCGTGCGCTGCTGCGGCGGAAGTTCGGCCTGCGGCGACCGACGGTGATCTATGCCGGGCGGCTCGGTGCAGAGAAGAATATCGCAGTGCTGCTGCGCGCCATGGCTTTGCTGCCCGAGGATGCGGCCGAACTGGTGATCGCCGGGCACGGCTCGGAGCAGACGGCGCTGGAACGGCTGGCGAGCGAGTTGGGGATCGGGTCGCGGCTTCGCTTCCTCGGCACGCTGGTGCAATCCGAATTGGCGCTGCTGCTGCGCGCCAGCGACCTATTCGCCATCATGAGCACGAGCGAGACGCAGAGCATGGTGCTGCTGCAGGCAATGGCCTCGGGCTTGCCTGCTGTGGTGGCGGCGTCGAGGGCCCTGCCGGAACTCGTTGACGACACCACCGGCCGGCTGGTCACGCCGGGCGATCACGCAGCTTTGGCACGCGCGCTCGAGGCCTTGCTGGCGGCGACTGAGTGCCGTCGGAGCCTCGGCCGCGCTGCGCGGCGCCGCGCTGAGTTGCATGGAATTGACGCGACTGCCGATGCCTGGGAGGCGATTTACGCCTCCGTGATGGAAAGGAGTTTCCCCGCGTGACAGAAGCAGTGACCATCAGCTTCGTGGTGCCCGCCTACAACGAAGCCGCGCATCTCGCGAAAACGCTGGAGGCGATCTACGAGGAGATCGGCCGAACCGGCTGCTCGGCCGAGGTTGTGGTGGTAAACAACGCCAGCACCGACGCGACCGGGGAGGTCGCCGCCAGTTTCGCGGGCGTCATCCTGGTCGACGAGCCGGTGAAGGGGCTGGTGCAGGCGCGCCGTGCCGGCTTCATGCGTGCCAGTGGCGGATTGATCGCCAATATCGACGCCGATACGATCATCACCCGAGGCTGGCTGGCGCGCGTACTCCGCGATTTCGCGCGCAACCCGAAGCTGGTCGCGTTGAGCGGGCCCTACATCTACTATGACGTGTCCAAGCCGACCCGAGCGGCGGTGCGCGGCTTCTACTGGCTCGGCTATATGTTCTACATCCTGAACCGGTTCGTGTTGCGCACTGGCTCTTTGCTGCAGGGCGGTAATTTCGCGGTTCGGCGCACTGCCATGGAGACGATCGGCGGGTTCAACTCGCAGTTCAGCTTCTATGGCGAGGATACCGACTTGGCCCGGCGGCTGAGCGCCGTCGGCTCGGTGCGCTTTACCTTTCGCTTGCCGGCGCTCTCCTCCGGCAGAAGGCTGGCGAGCGAGGGCGTGATGCGAATGGGGCTCCGCTATGGGATGAATTATTTCTGGGCAACCTTCTTCCACAAGCCATTCACCGACGAGTGGATCGACGTTCGAACCGACCCATGACGGATTGCGGCGATCATCTTGGCACTGCCGCCGCAGGGTCGATAGAACTTCAGAACATCTTCATGCGCCGCAGCGCGTAGAGCAGCCCGACGACTGAGACGACCATCAGCCCGACTGTTAAAACGAACCCGAATGGCGAATTGTCCTTGAAGGGCAGGCCGTCCACATTCATGCCGAACACGCCGGTGATAAGCGTCGGCGGCAGCAGCACCGCAGAGACAACCGAAATCAGCATGAGCCTGCGGTTGGTCAGTTCAGCCTGGCGCGAGGCCAGTTCGTCCTGCAGCGCATGCGCGCGCTCCTGCAATGCCACGAGATCGGCGGCGATGCTGTCGACACGATGCGCCACCTCGGTGCAGTCCTCGGCGGCTTCGTCGGAGAACCAGGCCGGCCGATGGTCGATCAACTGATGCAGCATGGTTCGCAGCGGCAACGCCTGCCGGTGCAGTCTTACAATGCGACGGCGCACCGTCCCGAGCATCTCGAAGTCGCCCGGATCGCGGTCGTCGAGCAGCCCGTCTTCGACCTCATCTAGCTGCTCGGACATTCGCTGGCTGATGGCCGAAAGCGCGCCGGCAAAGCCGTGTACGATCCCGTCGAAGAGTTGCAACACTCCCGGGAACCGGCGACCGCGGAGAACCTGATCGTTCAGGTTCGCCATGGTGTGTAAAGGCGTGCGCCGGGCCGAAACAAACAGGTGAGGCGCCATGCAAAACCGCCATGCCGCCATTCGGCGTGGGTCCAGATCGTCCGACCGCTCAAAATCAGTCACCACACCGGCGAGCACGTCCTCATGGGTCTCGAGCCGTTGCCGATTGTCGGTCCCAAGCAGCAATGCCCGCGCATCCTCGGGTAGGTGAGGCAACGATTCCAGTGCCGCCCGGGCCCGGTTATCCAGCAGGTCGAAGTGCAGCCATATCCAACTCTCACGCCGCTCCAGGGCTGCGACCACATGGGCGCCGTCCAACGCATCGGCCTGTCCGTTCTCGTTGAAGCGATATCCCCAGATCAGGCCGTCGAGGCCAGCGGCCGCCGCGCCCGGCAGGACCAAGTTTGCTTCCGTCTGCCCTAGCGGTTCGCTCACCTGCTATCCTCCGCGACCGCCGATGCCGCGCCGACGGAGATATGGTTCAGTATCACGCCCGGCAGCGACGTAAAACCTGGTTGGCCGGCACGAGCACCGATGTTCGCCAGCTCCGAGCCACCAACGCGGGCTGCTACCAAGGTGCCGTCTGGCGGTTCAGCGAAAGCCGAAGAAGCGCGAGCGCAATTCACGCTCATAGGCTGCCTTGGCGGCCTCCGCCTTCTCGCCGGCGCCAACCGCCAGGAAATGCGCCGCTTCCCAGGCATCGACCTCTGCCACAGTATGGTTGACCGACGCCAGCGCCTCCTCGGCGCGGATTGCCTCGATCCATTCATCGACCGCGGCCTTGTACGCGGCCTGCATCCGGTCGAGTTCCACCAAATCCTCATCCATTAATCAGCCTCCTCCGCCTTGCTAACCGTCCGATAGCCTTCCGACATCGCCAAGGCTCAGAACACGAGACGCACGGTGCTGTATTGCGGCCTGGCGCTGGCCGTCTCCGCCGTCGAGTCACCAGTGCCGCCAGACGCCAGCGGCATGCTGTCCGCTTGGTTCCGTTGCGCCGGCGATTATTACCCCCCGTGACAACGCGAGAGCTTGTCAATTCCATGACACTTGGTGCCCAAGCGGGCAATCTCCTCCTCGGCCCGCGCCGCTGCTGGGGAGATTATGCTTGCCAAGGCGAAGAGACGAGGACTCTACTTGCCGCGGCTGCCGGCGTACGGCGGCACCCCGTCGGCAGCCGGTGACCGGTGCCGGTATGGCAATCGGAGCCCCTCCTGGTCGCCACGATGTACGTCATGCACGGTGACGCCGCCACGCTTGTCCGACGTTGACAGCCATTGCTTGTGCTGCAGCGTACGGCAGGTGTCGCGGTGGCCGCTCTCCCAATGCTCGCGCATCGAGGTTCCGCTGAATTCAAAATCTTTAGACTGACCCTCATAGACCGTCTGCTGGTAGATCAGGTGCAGGATCGTCACCTCAGGGAGGCTCGACAATCGGCTCCTGAGTTCGCGCTCATCCTCGTCCAGGTCCGCTTCGGGTATCTTCTGCAGCAGCTTGGCTATCAATGCCTCCTGCTGGTTTTTCTGGATGAAGTAATCGGTCACGAGGCGCGTCCGGCTGGAATACTGGATATCCTTCTGGCGGGCCAATACGTCGTACATGTCGCGCGGCAAAGCTCCGTGCGCGCTGAACAGATCGACCTGGAATACCAGCATGTTGCTGCTTCCCGCATTGTCCAGCAGATGCTGCAGCGGCGTGTTGGAAACCAGTCCGCCGTCCCAGAAGTAATCCGTCCCCACTCGCACCATTGGCAGTGCCGGCGGCAGTGCGCCGCTCGCCATCACATGCTCTGGGAGGATGTCGGTCACCATGCTATCGAAATAAGTGAAATTGCCGTTGAGCACGTTGACAGCGCCAGCCGCGTAACGCACGCCACCGCGGTTCAGCAAATCGAAGTCGACAAGCCGCAACAGCGTCTCGCGCAAGGGGGCGTTATCGTAGAAGCTGGTGGCGGTCCTGGCCCCACGCTGGCTGTGCCATGGGCTCGGCCTGTTCGGTTCGAAAAAGCCCGGTTGTCCTAGCAGCATGGTCAGGTGGGACGACCAGGCATTACGCGCCTTGCGCGCATCGTCTCCATCGGGAGTGAACAGCCACACCCGACGAGCCGTAATCGTCTCCCAGAACTCGCGCAGACGCTCAATTCTGCGCTCCGGCGGATTGCCTGCAATGATTGCGGAATTGATTCCGCCGATCGAGACACCGGCAACCCAATCCGGCTCGAGGCCGGCTTCATGAAGGGCCTGATAGACCCCGGCCTGGTAGGCACCCAGTGCCCCTCCGCCCTGCAGCACGAGCGCGTTTTTATAGACCCGATCCGGCCGCCAAGGCATGTTTGGTATGAGTAATGGCTTTGCCATTGCTGCGTCCATCATCGGCAACTGTTCCATTACGGCTACGGGCTCGGTATCGCCGGAGCATGCTGTGTCCTGAAATAAAGGGAGCCCGCTCAGACCGCGCACTCTCCACTATCCGACAATGGTGACAACGTTAAGTCCATTGTGGCGACGTCACGATACGATAATCGAATCGTAACGGGACTAGGTCGGTCTCGACGCCGGAAAGTGGCGGTCCGACGACAAGGATGACCGTAAGTGAATCGCCAGGAAATTCTCGCCGCTTCCTCCATGCCGCTGGCCAGCCCGAGCTATCCAAGGGGACCCTACCGCTTCATAGACCGAGAATATTTGCTGATTCACTACGAGTCCGACCCTGACGCCATCCGCGCCATGCTGCCCGAGCCGCTCGAGCCAGACGGCAACCATGTGATATTCGAGTGGATGAAGATGCTCGACAGCAGCGGCTTCGGTAGCTACCAGGAAAGCGGTGTCGCCATTGCCGCGCGCTGGAATGGCATTCCGTGCACCTTTAGTGCAATGATGTTTCTCGACGACGAATCACCGACCACCGCCGGCCGCGAAATATGGGGGTTTCCCAAGAAGATTGGCCAGCCGGATCTCCGGGTCGTGCACGACACCCTGACTGGGACCCTGCACTACGCCGAGCGCGAGGTGGCACTCGGGACCATGGGCTACAAATATCAGTCGCTGGCTCAGGACCACGGGGAGACCCTGCGGGGAATGGGTAAGCTGAACGTCAACCTCAAGCTTATTCCCGACGTGGATGGCGACCCGAAGATCGCCCAGTTGGTCGGCTATCAACTGCAGGACATTGTTCTCAAGGGCGCCTGGGCCGGTCCGGCCCGGTTGCATTTGGTGCCGCATTCCAACTGCCGCGTTGCGGACCTGCCGGTGCGCCGAATCCTGTTCGGCCGGCATCTGATCGCCGATTTGACCCTGCCTTACGGGCACGTGCTGCACGACTATCTGGCTTGAATTGCGTGGCATCCTGGCGCTCGAATTTCAAGCGACGTAACGCTTCGAAGGTCGATCCGTCTGGCCGATTGACCCGAACACCAAAGCGGCGACAACAGAACGACCTCCCCCGCGGGCATCCTTCACGGCAATTCATCGTCGCTCTGCCGGAAGGGCACCTTCTCTACCTGAATCTCGAGCGGCGACCATATTCACCATAGCCGCGCTGGGCGCCGTTGCCGCGCTCGCGGGCGAAGCGATCCTGCTCCAGTTGACTTGACTGGCCGCGGCTAAATTGACCCGTACCGATGTTGCCCGATGCAGTCGACGCGCTGGGCCGATTATTTTTTGCGTTGCCCGGCACGGTGCCGGTGGGTCGGTTGACCAGTTGCCAACTGCCGTTGTTGAACTTCGACCAGCCGTCCGAAATCGTGTCGGTAAACGTTGCCGTCCGCGCCGGCATAGACGTTGCCGCCCGCGCCCTTCACGAGGCCAGCGTTACGACCATTCGCCCCGTGCACTCCGGTTCCCTCGGCGCCGGTGCTGGATTGGAAGGCGCCTGGCCACGGGCGTTGCTGCCGCTCGAGGTGCTTACTGTCCGATTCGGCCCGGATATCTGGCTCGAGCCCCAGCGCCCGTATGGAGAGGCATTCTGAGTGGTGCTGCCAGAGCGACCGGCAATAGGATTGTTGAAGCTTACCTGCGCGGTGCCGTAACCGTTGTTCCAGGTGGCGCTGCCGTGGGCATAGAAGCCGGTGGAGGGGTTGTAAGCCGACCATGCTGCGGCGCCGCCATAGAGGCCGTAGGCAGCTCCCCCACGTGCCCACATGCCAGTATTTGGATTATAGTAGACGCCTCCTGCGTAGGTGCGAGGATAAGGGTAATAGATAGGCATTGGTCCTGGAACGATCACCGGCGGATAATAGTAGCCGGTGCCGTACGCCAGCACACCGGCGGTGATGAAACCCAAGGTATAGCCTGCGGTGTAGCCATAGGTCACGGTCGCAGGGCTCGCGGCATAGACCCGCACATAGGTCACCGGATAGGCGGGGCTAGTGGGCGGTATTGAGTAGATCGCCGTGGGAATGGAGTTTGCTAACGACCATGGTCCAGCTGGCTCAATGGCGACGAACCAGGCGCCGTCCTTGCAGGCGTAATATTGGTTGCTGATCTGCAGTATAGCGTCTGGGCTATTAACCGCGTAGGCGACGCCTGTGGACCCGATCGGCTTGAACTCCGGGGCACCGGCAAAATGCGCCTCGAACTTTGTCGTGTGGCGGTCGAGGGTTGCTTGTTCCGGAACCTGTGCGGCAAGCACAGTCTGTTGTGCCTCTGCGGTGCCTGGAACTGACGACAGGACGCCGGCGCCAGGACCATCTGGCGGCACAAGGGCGAAATCGGCCGGCAGGGTCGGTGTGGCGAAACTCTAGGGCCCGTCGAGACCTGTGGCGGAAAACCAACGGCCAGACGTCAGAAAATACAACTTGCCGGAGCCGTCGCGAAATAGCGTGTTGGCAGTGTTGGTCGCGCGCTGCAGCGAGGTTCCCTTCACCGCCGTGAAGTCGGCCGGCCCGGCGGTGATAATGAGTTCGGCCGGCTTCTCGCCGACGAAGATACTGGCCACCGGCCCCGCCGGATTATGCGTGGGGATGTATTTGCGAATGTCAGCGAAGCTCACATCGTTGGGCAGCTTTTCAAAATCTGGTGGAAGCGTTCCCGCTGCTTCGTATGGGCCGGCGTGGTCGCGAGTGGAATACCAAATGCCGTTTGCCAGCAGATACCAGGTCGTGGCCGACGCGTTGGTGAGGACATCCCGATTGGCGTTTACCACGACCTGGAGCCCGGATCCAGGTATGGGCGCCAGCACCGGTGCGCCATCGAACAGCAACAGAATGGCTGGACGTTCGCTGTGGAAGATTGCCGGAGGATCGTTGTTCAACGCGGCGGCTGGTATGACCGCATCCTTCAGTCCAAGCAGCACCATTTCGAGCGGAACGCTCTTGGTTTCCATCCGCGGCAGGGCCGCCGCCAGATGCTCTTCCAAGGTCGCCGCCTGCGCTGTGTCGAGGGAGGGAAAATGCGAGGTGACGAGCTTCGGTTCAGTGAGGATCACACGACCGTCCGTCGGATCGATCCGAGTTTGCATTGTGACCTCTACGGTGCCCAGGACCGGCGCAGGCGAGCCGCGGCGGGTGACGGACACGGCGGCGCGGGCATTCAGCACGGCACGGTCCGGCCAAGATATCACCTGCGGCTCATACACAATGATGCTGCCTTCCTCGGTGTTGTAGCTATGCGGCCAGTGCGGATCAGCCGCTGGCGCCTGGGCGAGGGATGCTGGGCTCGCGGCTTCGGGTGAACCACCTTGTGGCCGCGCGAGAGAAGGGCCGCCGCCGATCGCCGCCACGGCGCGCTTGCAGGAAGGCGAGAGTTTTGCAGCATGTTCTTTCAAACAGGCCAAAGATCCTTGACCACCTGCTGGTACTGACGAGCAATAGTTTTGATAGTCCGATCGACAGGCCTGTCGGATTGCGTTGACTTGGGACTGGCTGGGCTGCTGCGCTGATGCGGGGCTCCCTAAGACTAGCAAAGCTGCAATCCAAAGGATACTGCGGGCCATCCAATCCCCCATTGCTGTCCTCCGTCGTGCAAACGGTTTTGCAATTTTCTGAATATCGGCTCGCTGGCAAGCCACGTGCGGCTGAAATTCCGAGTGTGTTTTGACCTACGCGCAACGACCCCACGACTGTCCGTCGACAAGCCGACTGTTGCTGGAGCTGTCGGTCTGGGTCCTCGCGCTAACACCTCGTTACACTTAAGGAAGCCGTTCGCAGCAAGCGTCAGGTCAAAGCGGGCTGCTGAAAACCTGTCGCCGGTGTTCGCTGACTGAGATTCACTGCGCTGAGAGTAGAGAAAGGTTCTGAACATTAATTCTGGACCGGTCGATAGCCGGCGCACGCCCTCGCGAATTGCCCCCGGCACTAAGGCGGTCTGGGACAGGCCGCATGCTCCGGAGACCAGGGCGGCCACATAGCACCGCTGCATGTGCGGGGTGACCTCGGTGAAGGGAGGCCGCCAGTAGCGCCAGGGCGGATAGCGGGCGTCGCTGGCCGCCGAACATTCGCTGATGCCCTACATTCAGCAGTGCGGCCTTCGTTCCACAGCGCCCATTTTGCCTTGGCGCTCGGTCTTGCCATGCACCGGGCCTCGAGCGCCTCAAGTAAAGCGGCGAGCAGGATCTGTGATTGCAATCATACCTCGTAACACGACGATTGCTGCATGTTGCGAAGACTGAACAGTTGCGCGGCGACGCTCTCTCCAAGCAGGAGTTCAAGGTCATGCTCAACCTCAGCATTGGCTCGAATTGGCTGGAACCGGCTGAAAGAGGTCACAGTTCCCAAGCGGCAAAGCATCGGCGATCGCCTCTCCAAGCCATGCTATGCCTCATTATCTTGGCAATCATGATCGTCGGAAGCGCTGCCATGGGGGGCGTATAGGAGCTTCCCAGCACATTCGACGGGGGGCTTGTCCAGGTCGGGCCGGACAAGTCAATGACCTTTGAAAGCTTAGTTGGTGGATGGGTCTCGCTGAAAGCAGCGCAAATTAAACGAGCTAGAGAAACTAAGGGCATCAGCCCCAGTAAATCCCCCCTTAGGCGATTAAGGTAAGCTTGGTTTCTCAAGCGAAGGCGATGCACAGCAGTCCCTGGAAGCTGGCCCATCGGATAGGGCGGTTAAAGCGAAACTGGCACCGGCATTGACACTACGACGCGGCGGGACCTACGGAGAGTCATACTGGCCGACCAAAAACACCACCGGCGGCGGACATGGGACGGCCGACTACAGTCACTCTGAGCACGACCGTTCTTCCAACGAGATGAGAAGCAATAAAATGGCACCCAAAAGCCTCGACGGGCCCCAAGAGGTTCGGACCCTCGCCATTGACATTGGCGGTAGCCACTTGAAGGCCGGTGTGCTGAGCGTATCCGGTGAGATGATTGGAGGACCAGCGCGGGTCACTACACCAAAGCCGGCCAGTCCGACGCGCGTCGTAAAGGCGCTTATCGAACTGTCGAAGCCGCTGGGGCAGTTCGAGCGGATTTCTGTTGGCTTTCCGGGTGTCGTGCGTGCGGGGCGGGTGCTGACCGCACCCAATCTCGGCACCGAGGAGTGGCGCCATTTTCCCTTAGCTGAATCTCTGTCAGAGGCGCTCGGCAAGCCGGCCCGAATTCTGAACGACGCTAGCATTCAGGGTCTGGGGGTCATCAGCGGCCGCGGGTTGGAGTGCGTGCTGACAATGGGCACGGGAATGGGGTTTGCCTTGTTCGAGGACGGCCGTTTAGGGCCACACTTGGAGATGAGTCAGCATCCCGTAAAAGCCGGCAAGACCTACGATGAGTATGTGGGTGATGCAGCCCTCCGGTCAGTGGGCGGGAAGCGCTGGAACCGGCGTATGCGTAAAGTAATCGGATACATGCAGACGCTTGCCAACTTCGACTGCCTCTACATCGGCGGTGGCAACGCGAAACATCTCGATAGTGAGCTTCCCGACAATGTTCGCATCGTTTCCAACGAGGCTGGTATTCTTGGCGGTGTGAGGTTGTGGGATCAACGGTGTGACGCTGTATTCGGAGAAACACTGGCGTTTGCTTGATGCGGGAACGCTAGATCCTGCATCCGCTCCTCGTCCCTCAGCCGCTGCACCGATTCCGTGGCTTCTTCCGTGCTTTTGTCAGCGAGTGAGCAACTCGGATTGCCAGTCCGCCAGCCATCCCTCCAGCGTGGTTACCGTATAAGGCTGTGGCCCAGATGGAGCTCCTGGCGCTCCCTCCGAAAAAATATCGGATTATTACCTCCGTTTAGACGGCCGCTTTGGCTGGATGCGCCTCAACATAGTTTTGTTGGATTCGCGATTTCCGGCGGCCACTTAATGGAAGCGGCTGCTCTCTTTGTTTCAAGAAGGGGCTATCAA
Source organism: uncultured Alphaproteobacteria bacterium (assembly GCA_963819305.1). GTDB lineage: Bacteria > Pseudomonadota > Alphaproteobacteria > Acetobacterales > Acetobacteraceae > CAVTKE01. Next base: position 570,512 of record CAWFVP010000005.1, on the reverse strand, counting down.
TGGCTTACTCATTCTCCACGCTTGATTACAGCCTTTCTGGAGTGACGCAGTCGACATTTCTCACCGGCATCTACGGCACCAGCATCGTTGGCATGTATGTCGATGCGAACAAGGTTGACCACGGGTTGCTGTACGATCTGGCAACACAGCAGTGGGTCGGGATAGCCGATCCGCTTGGAGAGAGCACTGTTCCTTACGGGCCGTCTTCCGGTTCCTACGCCAGCGGCATCACCATCGTAGGCAGCTACAAGCTCGCCGGGCAACCGAATGACCATGGATTTGTGTTCGATTCGGCAATGGCGCCAGGCTTCCAGTATACCACGATCTACTATCCAAGCGCGGTCAACACAATCCCGCACAGCACGTATAACGGTCTCGTCGTCGGCAACTGGGATAATACGCCGACAGCGAACCCTGATTACGAAATGTATCCTGTGTCAGGCAACGCATTCATCTACAACATTGCGACCCAGACCTTCATCGTTAACGACAAGCCATCTGCCGCAAGCACCACCGCCTATGGAATTTGGAATGGCGTTATCGCCGGCGGCTACACCGATCCAAGTTCAGGTGGCGTTTCCCTGGTCCACGGGTATTTATACGCCATGGCGACCGACACCTGGACGAGTTACGACCACCCGGGAGGCGCGATCGTCACGCACTTCGATGGCATTACCGGGGGTAGCACCGCTGGCTCATACATCTTGACCGGAGACTGGGTTTCTGCGGCGGACCCGACGACGCCCATGGCATTTGTCGCCACGATCACGAATGGAGTCGCGACGAATTGGACGGACCTGAGTGTGCCAGGCGCCGCCCTGACATCCGGCAACTCCGGCTACGGAAATATCGCCGTGGGTGTATACACCACCTCCGGCGACAGTTTGGTCCACGGGTACGTGGCGACCGATACTGTTGCCTGTTTCGCCACGGGCACCCGTATCTTGACCGCGCGCGGCCCCGTGCCGGTGGAGCAGCTTGCAATCGGGGAAATGGTGCCGACACAACGTGGCGATATGCGTCCGATCATCTGGATAGGCCATCGCAAAATGGATTGCGCCCGCCATCCGCGTCCGTGGGATGTGCAGCCCGTGCGCATTCGCGCCGGAGCATTAGGAGAGTTATTGCCGCAGCACGACCTGCTGCTTTCTCCGGACCATTCAATATATGTCTCTGACGTTCTGGTCCCGGTGCGGTACCTTGTGGATGAGGTGACAATCATCCAGGAACAGGCCGAGCAGGTCACCTATTGGCACGTGGAACTGGATTCCCACGAGATTATCTTTGCCGAGGGGCTACCGACGGAGAGCTACCTTGACACCGGCAACCGCGCCGACTTCGGAAACGCGCCGGTCACCACGCTGCACACAAGACCGTTTCTGCGTGACCAGGAGGCCTGGGCCGAGCGGGCCGTCGGACCTCTGGTCGAGAGCGGACCGATCGTGGAGGCGGTTCGCCGGCGACTCGCGGAGCACGCGGGTTCACTTGCCAAGCCTGCCAAGATCTTGACTATCACAGCCCCCGGCTTGCTGAGGGCTACATTGCCGGCCGGGGTGGAACGGGTAAAGCTTGTCTCCTCCTGTCTCCACCCAGCGGGCGAGCGTCGGCGGCTGGGCGCCGCAATCAGCGGGATCAGCATCGACGGAGCTCCGGTAATGCTAGGCTCTTCATGCTTCGCGTTCGGCTTCCACGAGGTCGAAAGCGGGTGGCGTTGGACCAACGGGGAGGGCGTGTTGCGGCTGGAGCCGGCCGACGCGCCGCGCGTCATCGAGATAACGGTGGCCATGCTTGCGCGACCGGAGGCAGATGCGGCATGACGACAGGGCACCCCACCATTAGGGAGAAGTGCCCCATGCGCAGGTCCGCGCGGGGCCGATGTATTTGGCGAGCCGTTTGACGTTCGAACGCACGACTCCCCTGCGGCCGATCGATCATATACATCTTCCCGATCGGCCAAAGGCGACTCAATGAATGCAGGACCCGACGCCGCTGCGATAGCAGCCGGCGGCATGCCGCACGAAAACCGCCATGTTGCACGCGGCGCACTCGTTCGTTGGCTCTTGTCGTATGGAACATTCAGCGTGCCGCAAGCCGCTGGCCCGATTGCGTTCGCTCTGCTGGCGATCCCGCTTACCGGCGATCCGGCCAGCGGTGCGGCCATCGTCCTGACGATAACGATCGCCCAAGTCATCGGAGCGATCCCGGTCGCTCGTCTGGGGCGAAGCAAGAACGCGGTTTCCTTTCTGAAGGTGCTCGTCGGGGTAAGGACAATGGCACTGATAACCATTGCGGCCCTGGCTGCTGCCGGAGCTCCCTTCACTTTTCTCCTCATCGCCGCGGTGCTGGCCGGTCTCGTTAATGGCGCAGCATTTGGCTACCTGCGGTCCGTACTCAACTATTTCGTCGCGCCATCCCGTATGCCGAGGGCTCTCGGCATCGCGGCAACCCTTAGCGAATTCACATTTGTCGCCGCACCGGTTGTTGCCTCCATGCTGGGAACAATCAGCCCGGTGTTCGCACTGCTGCTATTAAGCATTCTAGGTATGGCGCCTGTGGTCCTTGTGCCGGGTATCCCTTGGGCAAGGGCTCCGGAGCCAGTCGATGGGAGCGGCAGCTTGCTGTCGCCTTCAATCCTCCTCTGGCTAGCCTGCACGATTGCGAATAGCGCGGTGGTGTCCTCGGTTGAGATCGGGGCCGTGTCCCTTGCAATGAATTATGGTTTTCCTCCGGCAATGGGCTTCATCTTCACTGTCGCCTTGTGTGTGGCGTCTGTAGCCGGCGGAGTGTGGGTGAGCGTTCGAAATCGAATGCCTGACCGCGTGGAAGTCTGCACTTACCTTCTTCTGATGAGCATTGGAGCCGCCCTCATTGCGTCCCAGCTATCGGTCGTGGTCACAATTGTGGGCGCCTTCGTTGTCGGGTGCTTTCTGGCGCCCTTGAGCACATACTACTCGCTGATGCTTGACGCGCTATCGCCGCCGCATCGAAAAGCCGAGGTTTTCTCCCTGTCCAGGACGGCGAACTCGATCGGTATCATCCTGACGAGCGCAAACCTCACGTTGACCTCGCTTGCGATCACTCAAGCAACGTCAGCCGTGATGATATTTGCCGCAACCCTGATAGTTGCAGTCATTTCCTTCGTAGGCAGCGCGTCTCGGTGGCCATAGGACCCGCGCCCGCTGCCACCTGGTACGCGCGTTGGCAACGTTTCGGCCGCCGTGTCCAAAAGTTGTCGCCAGTGGTCCTAGGAGGATGGAGGCGGTCCTACGAGGCTACGGCGATGCGAGCTTCAAATGCCGCGCGGTAGGACCGCAAGGCTCACGACCGCCTGGACCTGTCTTCCGCATCTGGCATGCTTCGCGCCAATATGCTGAGCGTAGAGCCCTGCACAAGTATGCTGAATAGGACTACGCCATAAGTCGCAACCAACACTGCGGGCTTGGGGTCGCCGTTGGGCAGCGCTAGTGCCAGCGCGACCGAAATGCCGCCGCGCACGCCGGCCCAGGTCAGGAAGGGCACATTGCGCAACGACATTCCAGCACGCCAGCCGAACAGCAGGAGGGGGATCGTGACCGCCGCCAGTCGCGCGAGCAGCACGATGGGAATGGCCATGCCCCCCAATAGCAAGATCCCAATGTCTACGTGTAGCAGTAGGACCTCTATTCCGATCAGCAGGAACAGTAGTGAGTTGAGCACCTCGTCTATCAGCGTCCACAGCGCCGAGACGTAGCCCTTGGTCCGCTCGCTCATAGCGTCGCGAGGAGCGCGGTCGCCGATCAGCAAGCCGGCCGAAACCATGGCCAACGGGCCGCTTGCACCAAGCCGCTGTGCGATTGCGTAGGATCCCGCTACCAAAGCGAGAGTAATCAGCACCTCCACGGGATAGTCATCGACCGACCGCATGGCGCGATAGCCCACATAGCCGGTGACCACGCCGAGTAGAAGCCCCCCGCCGGTCTCGCGACCTAGGATTTCGGCGATGTGCCCCGCGCCGGTGTCGGCATGGCTTCCGCCTTGAATGACCCCGACAAGCAGCGTGAAAAGGACAATGCCGACACCGTCGTTGAACAAAGCCTCGCCCTGCATCTCCACCTCCAGCCGCTTGGAAATCGATACCTCGCGGAGCGTGTTGATCACGGCGACCGGATCGGTCGGGCTGATCAACGCGCCGAACACCAGCGCCCATGCGAACGGCAGAGGCTGTCCAACGACTTCAGAGATCTCCCACACGGCTCCGCCCACCAAGGCGGTCGAAACGATCGTGCCGATCAATGCCAGCGCTGCAACTGGCCAGGCTCGATTGCGCAACTCCTGCAGGTCGAGAGTCAGCGCTCCGGCGAAGATCAAGAAGGCCAGCATCCCGTGCATCACCACATCTGTAAAATCGATCTGCTGCAAGCTGGCACGAAGCGTGTGGGAAAAGGCCATGCTAGGATAGGCTCGCTCGACGGCTGCGAGCAGCAGCGAGGCGCCGAGCCCTAGCAGCAGTAGTGCGGTCGTATGCGGCAAGCCTATGAAACGACGGTTCGCCCATCCGAATAGCGCGGCCAGCGTCAGCAGCACCGCCGCTAGGTCGAACATAGACATCAAACCTGCCTAAGAGATTGTGAGTGGGTCCGACCGCATACCCGTCTTGCCGCCAACTGCGTGCCGCTTTCCCTTTCCCTCGTCAGCGCATTGTTGCCACGGGCCAATATCTTTCTGCGCCAGCAGCCGATGAGGAAGTTGGGGTAGATGTGCCCACTGACGATGCTCTATCCGGCCCATAAACCGACCGACTGGAGCTATTGGCTCATAATGCGGGTGCCAGTGGCGCTCCGGTTGGTAACCGAGTGTCCCGTGAACTGTTGGCTGATCGCGCGTGGCAAGAAAGAGCGCATGTAGCGGGCACAGGGTCATTCGCAGCCGACGCCGCAGACCGGTAAGCCCGTCTCTCGCATCGCGGAAAACTCGAGGTGACGCCGGTGGAGGTCAGCGAGGTCGCTGGCGGACAGGCTGCGCTCCGCATCCGCCCGCACGAGATCTGCGTGGCGCTGCAGTGTCTTTAGCCGCGCCGGATTGCGCTCCACGCTCGCGACCGCGGTCAGCACCTCGATCAGCCGGATAAGCACCCCCGCCGAGCCAGAGGCGTTCTGCCGGATCATGTGGAACATTGCATCGACCAGCCCGTCGTAGCGGATGGCCGGGACGAACAATACATGCCGACCCTTTCGGCGCGTCATCCCCGTCGGCAGGTGGCGGGGCACGAGGTCGCACAGTGCGGCGCCGAGATTATCGAGCACGCCGACAGCGGTGTTGGGGTCGTTGATGCCAGGCGAGAGCGCACGCACCGCGACTTCTACGAGTTGGCGGACGGCGAACTCCAAGTCTTGCGAACTGATCCGGCTCGGCCCCAGCGCCGTTGCTTTCCGGATTGCCGCGTCCGCACCTTCGATATCGGAGCGAAGCAGCGCGATGGCTGCGCCGGGAAACACGAAGTCGCCAGGACGAACCAGAAGGCGGATTGCGGCGCCGTTGCTGTGCGCCCAATCTGCCAATCCCTCCGGGTCGATCTGCTGTAGGTAGCCACACCGCGTATCGCGCACCAGTGCTGCGCCTTGCCACGTGCTGGTCGGTGGCGGGTCGTCGCTGGCAGCTTCGCATGTAAGCCGGGTTATCGCCTCACGGACCTCGTCGCCCACCAGTTGGATCACCGTGTCGACGTTGATCCGGCCCGCCATGTGGTCGACAAAATAGACAAGCGTGCCGACGCACACAAAAGCCAGCAGGATGCCGACGCTCAATGAGAGATGCGGGACGAATACACCCTCAGACTGCGTCCGCACGCTGCGTAGCACCATTAGCGCGTAGGAGAACGTGCCGAGGAAGACACCGAGCGTCGTCTGATTGCCCCGGTCGCGAGTGAAGTTGCGCAGCAGTCGAGGCCCCATCTGGCCAGCCGCCAGCGATAAAGCGGCAATCGTTATGGAGAACACCGTGCCAGCGACCCCGATGGTTGAGGACGCGACTGCACCCAGCAGTGTGCGCGCACCAGTGCCGCCGCCGCTGTAGAGCCAGGGGCTGTCGATAAGCCAGGGTGGCACTGCGCCGCTACGATCCAGGTGCACCAGGCCCAGCGCCAGCAGTATTCCCACGACCACGATCGTTGCCGGCAAGAGCCAGAATGTCTCGTCGAGGTCGCTCAGTAACTTGCGGAGCCTTGCCTTCATAGGCGTCGGTCGATCAGCACGGCATGGCCGTCGGGGTCGTGCAGCAGCGTCAGATCAGAAGCCGGCGGTATCGCCGCTTTATCGTCCTTGCATGGGCCACTGTTGAACACCAGCCGGCTGGCGAGGCGGTCGCTCGGATGCGGTGTTGGTGCTGCACGAGTGCGAGGGTGACGGTAGCTAAGCAGCTCGACATGCGGTGACGGGATTGTCGGTGCCAGTGCCACCACCTCCACCACCGCGCCGTCGAGGTCGTCCAGGGCGTCCTGCGCCGGCCCGATGTTGACCTGACGAGACTGCTCAGCGCAGCCAAGCCAAGCGGCATAGAATGCAAGGCTGGCGGCCGGATCGGCAACGCAGATGGCGGAATGGTCGATGCCGCCTAGGGTGACAGGATCGGGCGTCGAGAACGCGATCAGCTCCAGCGGATGGCCGTCCGGATCGCGGAACTTGAACGCAACAATGCCGCTGGGTAGCACCTGCGGGCCCGCTCGGGAGATCGGCGTGAATGCAAAGCGGCACAGGCCCTGGTAGGTGCCGGCCATATCGTCTGTGACCAGGGCGCAGTGCTGGAATGTGGCATCGTTGCTCCGGCCGTCGAGGGGCACGGTGGCGCCGCAAGGGTCGCATGAACTTAGCTCCAACACCTGGCCGCCTCGCCGCAGTCGCACCGTGCGGACGGCGCGCACGCCAAGCACTTTGGCTAGGGCAGCGTCGATGACGCACTCTTGCGCCACGGTAAAGCCGAGTGCGTCGCAGTAGAAGCGGATGGCGGCGCCGAGATCGCCGACGTTGAGAGCTATGCGATCGAGCCGGCGGGCACTTGGCCGGTGAAAGGCGGCTGGTGTCATGGCCGCTGCGCGCCGCGGACGTTCGTGTAGATCGCCATCAGCTCGTGCGAGGCACAGATGAACAGCCGACAACGATTGCGACCACCGAAGGTCAGGTTTGATACCGTGCTGCCGGTGATGATTTTCCCCAGCAACGAGCCGTCGGGTGCGATGCAATGCACGCCGTCGCCGGCGCTGCTCCAAACCCGGCCGTCCTCGTCGCAGCGGAACCCATCCGCGAAGCCTTCATCAACCTTGTGAAACACCCGGCCCTTCGTCAGCCGCTTACCCTCCACAATATCGAAGACCCCGATGTGCCGCACCGGATCGGCGGCGAACTGCGGGCCGGTCTCGGCGACGTAAAGACGTCGTTCATCCGGGGAGAAACACAGGCCGTTCGGCCCGCTGAAATCGTCCGCTACCACGGCCAGTTCGCCGGTGCCGGGATCGAAGCGGTACAGACACGGCGGTAGCTCGGCCGCATGCTTGCCGCCCTCGTAGTCGGTGTTGCCGCCGTACAGTGGGTCGGTGAACCAGATCGCGCCGTCGCTATGGACCACAACATCATTCGGCCCGTTCAGCCGCTTACCGCTACGATGTGTAGCCAGCTGGGTTACTGTGCCGTCGGGCTCGGTGCGCAGCAGGCAGCGGTGTTGATGGGAGCAGCCTATCAGCCGCCCGTCCCGATCGCGCGTGTGCCCGTTGACGAACCCCGAAGGCTGACGGAAGACGCTAATGCCGCCATCCTCGGTCCAGCGCAGAATTCGGTCATTTGGCAGGTCGCTGACCAGGAGCTGGTTGGCATCGGCGCACCAGACCGGACCTTCGAGCCAAGCGAAGTCGGCGGCGAGCGTCAATAGCTCCGCATTCGGCAAAACGAGGCAGCGGAAAGCCGGATCGTCGAACCTATAGCGATCCATCCGGACTGGCCTAGCGGAGGTGGCCGGGCCGGCGCACCGGCGGCACATGCAACTGCACTGTCATCAGCACCGCAGGCTGGTCGCCGATTGTGCCTGATCGATGTCCACGTTTCCCATCGGTTGTCGGCGAGCATCCCTGGTCCTCTCCAAACGACAGATCGCCAGGGCCCATCTCGACGCGGGTACCGTCCATGGCCTCCACCCACCAGCGGCCAGACAGCGGGACGATCCATTGCGGGGCCGGGTTCTCGTGCCAGTCACCGACCCAGCCGACCGGCTGGACGGTGAATACCGTTGTCGCCTCGCCACGCGGCTGCTGGTCGTTCCATTGTGGATCGGCCGGCCCAACGCCTTTCAACGCGAATTGGGTCAGTTCGCAACGTTGCTGGTGGCTGACGCCGTGCTGATCAGTCCAAAGATGCCAATAGCCAAGCGTCGGGCGCGGTCCTGACTGCGTCATGGCTTGGCTTGCTCGCTGTAGGGGTGAGACGACGCGAACGGGTCGGCGAGGAAACTGCCCGGCGTGGAGTGCGCGCCGACAACCAGCAGCAGAAATCCGCCGGCCAGCGAGAAGTTCTTCAGAAAGTCCCAGAACAGGTCGCGCGCGCGGCTTTCTCCCGCCTTCCAGAAATCGCCTGCCTTCCAGAATTGCTTCCACAACAGCGCCGTGACAACGCAGTAACCTGCCATCACCAGGCCCGCCGCTCGATCGGCCGTTCCGGTCAGGATCGCGAGTGGCATCAGCAGCTCGACCGCTATACCCACTAGGATCAGAGACACAGCGAGTCCGCCGGGCACGATCTGCCGTGCCTGACCCACTGCACCACGGAAGTTGATGATTTTGTCCAGCAGACTGAACGGGAAAAACAGCATCACCAGCAAGTAGCGGAAGGCGAAGATCGCAAGTGTGGCGGTGGTCACGCGCCGACCCAGTGCTGGATATGGGCAGCAACGCGCCAGGCCCCGGCGATGTTCGCGAGTTTCGGGTCCACCTTGCCGATCGAGGTATAGAAGATCCCTTTGGGGACTAGCGAGGCGTTGCCAACCATCACCAAATCGTCATGCATCACCGTGCTCCGGTGCATAGAGAATTAGCCTCCGCCTCGGTTGAGCACTGGCCCCGACAAGCTGAGGCCGGTGTTGACTACGGCCAGGTGGGTGAGCGCCTGGGGAAAATTGCCAGCAAGGTGACGGCCAGGGACGTTGTACTCCTCCGAGAGCAGGCCTACGTCGTTCCGCAGATCCAGCACCCGCTCGAACTGGGCGGATGCCGCCTCGGCACGGCCCAGCAGGTTCAGGCAATCGGCCATCCAGCAAGAGCAAGCCAGGAACGCGCCCTCTGGAGTGCCGCCGCCGGTGTGTTGAAAGCGACGTATCAGCCCGCCTTCGCTGAGCTCGCGCCCGATCACTTCAATCGTGCTGGCCATGCGCGGATCGCTTGCCGGCAGGAAGCCCACCAACGGCAATAGCAACACGCTCGCATCGAGCGTTTGACCTCCGAAATACTGGGTAAAACTTCCCAATCCGTCATTCCAACCCTGGCGGCACACGTCGCGATGGATGCGGTCACGCAGTTCCGCCATTCGCTGTACACCAGGATGCGCGCCGTCGGTTCTGTGCGCGCGGACGAACCGGTCGATCCCGACCCAGGCCATCACCCGTGAATAGGTGTAGTGCCGGGGATCATCGCGCGATTCCCATATCCCGGCCCCCGGCTTCTGCCAGATCCCAGCCAAGTGGTCGACGAGTTTCGCTCGAAGCTGGTCGGCCTGCGACGATGAGGGGAGCCCGGCAAGGTCGGCGAGGTGCAGCGTGTCCAGCACTTCACCCCAAACGTCCAGTTGTAGCTGCGTAGAGGCGGCGTTGCCCACGCGAACCGGCAGCGCATGGCGATAGCCGGACAGATCGGCGACGCTCCATTCATCGAGGTGACGATCGCCATCCACGCGATACATGATCCGCATGTTTCCAGGTGAACCGCCGATGGCGCGCAACAGCCAGTCCCGCCAACTCCGCGCTTCTTCGTGGTAACCCGCATTGATCAGCGCACCGAGAGTGAAGGTTGAATCCCGCAGCCAGCAATAGCGATAATCCCAGTTCATGCTGCCGCCCGGCGCTTCGGGCAGCGAGGTGGTGGGTGCTGCTACCAGACCGCCGGTGGGCCGATAGATCAAGGCCTTGAGAGTGATCAATGACCGTTGCACGGCTTCCGGCCAGTGCGTTCTGGAGACATCGAAACGAGTGGCCCATTCGCGCCAAAACGTCTGGGCTCGCATCAGCGCAAGTTCAGGGTCGAGCGTCGGTGGCACTGGCAGGTAAGAGCGTTGATGACGAAGGACAAATGCGAGCCGCTGCCCAGCGGCCACCGTGAACTCCGCGCTCGCCGTATTGTCTTCGAGATGCAGTGGCACCGGCGCTTGCAGCGCAATGCGATCGGGACCAGCGATCGCGGACAAGCCGTCTGCTGTCGCCTCAACCCAGGGCAGCATGGTTCCGTAGCCAAAGCGCAAGCGCAAATCCAAGCGGGCGGCGCAGGAGCCTTCGATGCCTTCCACGATGCGGACCAGACACGCGACATCCTGTCGCATCGGCATGAAGTCAATCAGCCGCATCCGGCCGCCGGGCATGGCGAACTCGGTCTCCATGATCAACGTATCTGCCTGGTAGCGCCGTGTGACCGTGGCGTTTCGGTGATCTGCTGGCCCAATCAGCCAGCGTCCGTTCTCGGCGTCACCAAGCAGAGCCGCTAAGCAAGCCGGGCTGTCGAAACGCGGCCAGCACAACCAATCGATGGACCCGTCGCGACCCAACAAGGCAGCGCTCTCGCCATCGCCGAGGAGCGCATAATCCTCCAACCTGGTGTTCACGGCATTCTCTAATCCGGCCTAGCGTTCAACCGCCTGGCGAAGGTGTCCATTGCGGTGCCGATTGTGTCGAAACGTTCCAGCTTCGGGTGCGCCTGAGGCAGTTTCAGCCGCGGCTGAATCAGCCACGTCCATGGAAGCTGACAGGCTCCGCCTCCCAAAGCCGGACGCCCCCTCAGCGGCGCCTTCCAGCCGCTCGGCGTCACATGAGAAGATGGCAACAGCTTAACCCGGACGGCCAACTTACGTGAGATCGCCGGGTCGATCCCGGCGACCTCTTCCAATACCACGACAACCTTGCCCACCGCTGTGCCCCTTCAGGTACCGGCACACAACGGGCCTTCAACGCCGACGTTCCAGCCTCGATGGCAACTACTCCCGCCGCTCTTCTCAGAAGGATGCCCAGGCTTCGAAGATATCAACCTCGCGTGGAGCTTCACCAAGCCGAGTTCGAACCGTGTTTAACCTACGGAGGAAACTTCTGGTGCCGCCGGGGATTACACCTGCCGCCTGAACTTACGGTCCTATCTGCCACGATAGGTTGCGGGTTTTCCATTGCTCACTTCGCTGACAAACCCGCGATAGGCCGGGATGTGCCATCGGCATTTTCCGCCTGGCAGAGAAGGCATCGGGAGGCTGGTTAGCGCCGTCGACAGGTGCGCGCAGCGATCGCGCGTGCCGATCGCCACGCGGAGACGGGAGACATCTTGGTGGCTGGTCGCACTTCGCGCATGGCAATCGTTCTTCTCTGCCTGCTTCCAGGCGGGTGCGATGCGCTGGACCGGGGCTTCTTATCGCCCGCTGGGCCGATCGCCTCTGCGACCCGGCACGAATTCTTGGTGGTTTGTCTTGTAATGCTCTTCGTCATCGGGCCAGTGCTGTTGCTGGCTCCGCTGTTCGCTTGGCATTACCGCCTGTCCAACACGAGCAGCGCCTATCGTCCGCAATGGGCGTTTAGTTGGCCGCTTGAAGGACTGATATGGATCCCTCCATCGCTCATCGTGGTCGCACTCGCGGTGCTGCTGTGGCGCGACAGCCACCGACTGGACCCCTACAAACCGCTGCCCGGTCAGCCGATCGAGGTTCAAGCGGTGGCGCTGGATTGGAAGTGGCTGTTCATCTACCCGGCCCAGCAAGTGGCGACTGTCAACCGGCTGGTCATACCGGCCGGCCAGCCGGTACACCTCAGCCTGACCAGTGCCACGGTGATGCAATCGTTGATGATACCCCGCTTGGTTGGACAGATCTACGCCATGGCCGGGATGCGGACGCAGCTTAACTTTGCCGCGGACGGGCCCGGCGCATTTCGGGGTGAAAACACGCAGTTCAACGGCATGGGCTTCCAGGCCCAAAAATTTGTCGTGGACTCGCTCGACGCCGGCGGTTTCGCGAACTGGTTGGCGGATACCAAGGCGCAGCCAAACAGGCTCGGCGCGACGGAGTATGAAACCTTGTCCCGCCGCTCCATCTTGCCGCATTCCCTGGCCTTCGGCGCGATCGACCCCGGCTTGTTCGACCGCATCGTCGCCCTGGCTCAGCCAAGCGGCCATGTGCTTGCGCTCAGAACTCTGCCCACACGCCCGTTGCCGATGGAAGCCAGCCCGCCATGATCGAGACCGGCGTCTGGCACGTACTGCTCGGCAATCTAAGTTGGGGAGCACTGCCCTTTGTGCGCGCCTGGCGCAATCCGAGCACGAGCGAGATCATCGGTGCCGCCGCTGGCGCTGTGGTGGTAATCGGCGCTGTCGTGGTGTTCGCGTTGGTCACATATCTGCGGAAGTGGCGCTACCTGTGGACAGAGTGGTTCACCAGCTTGGACCACAAGAAGATCGGCATCATGTACATCGTGCTGGCTGCGGTGATGCTGAGCCGCGCCCTGATCGAGGCAGTACTGATCCGTACCCAGCAAGCCCTCGCCATCAACGCGGCGGGCGTGGTGGAGCCCAATCACTTCGCTCAGCTCTTCACCACGCACGGCAGCATCATGATCTTCTTCATGGCGATGCCGTTCCTGATTGGATTGATCAACTACGTCATGCCGCTGCAGATAGGTGCGCGCGACATGGCGTTTCCTTATCTCAATTCCATCGGCCTGTGGCTCACCGTCGGCGGGGCCGGCTTGATGATGGCTTCTCTGGTGGTGGGCGAATTCTCCACCGGCGGCTGGAGCGGCTACCCACCCTACACCGAGCTGTCGTTCAGTGGAGGCCCGGGGCCAGACTATTGGATCTGGGCGGTGACGTTGTCCTCCATTGGGAGCACGACGGTCGGCATCAACGTCGCCTGCACGATCTATAAGCTGCGTGCTCCGGGCATGACGTGGATGCGGATGCCGCTGTTCACATGGACATCTCTTTGCACCGCCATCTTAATGATATTCGCTATGCCGCCGCTCACCTTGGCCACGCTGCTGCTGGCCGCCGACCGCTACGCCGGGATGCACTTCTTCACCGACGACCTTGGCGGCAACATGATGAACTACGTCAACCTGTTCTGGTTGTTCGGCCATCCGGAAGTCTACATTCTGATCCTGCCCGCTTTCGGCGTGTATTCAGAAGTCGTCTCCACCTTCTCTTCAAAGGAGCTGTACGGATACACCTCGTTGGTGATCGCCACCGCGGCGATCGCCGTGCTCTCCTTCACCGTATGGCTGCACCATTTCTTCACCATGGGGCAGAGTGCGGACATCAACGCGGCGTTCGGGATCGCTACCATGACGATTGGCGTTCCGACCGGCGTGAAGATCTATGACTGGATCTGGACCATGTTCCGGGGCGAGGTGCGTTTCTCTCCACCCATGCTGCTCTCCATCGCCTTCATGATGACTTTTACGCTCGGTGGATTCACCGGTATCATCCTCGCCACGCCGCCGCTCGACTATATGATGCACAACACTCTGTTCTTGGTGGCGCACTTCCATAATATGCTGATCGGCGGGACACTTTATGGCCTTCTTGCCGGCTACATGTACTGGTTCCCCAAGGCCTTCGGATTTCGCCTGAATGAGCGCTGGGGTCGGATCTCCGTCGCCTGCTGGGTGGCCGGTTTCCATCTTGCATTCATGCCGCTCTATGTGCTGGGCGCGGCCGGTATGGCGCGGCGGACCCAGGAGATATTCGATCCCGCCTTCAGGCCCTGGCTATTGGTCGCCCTATGCGGTGCGTTCGTTCTTGCCGCCGGTCTGGCAAGTCTCTTCGCACAGCTCTATGTCAGCGTTCGTGACCGCGACGCCAACCGCTTGCCCGTTGGCGACCCGTGGGACGCACGCAGCCTCGAATGGTCCGTCTCTGCGCCACCGCCTGAGTGGAATTTCGCGACCATCCCGCACGTGGGTAGTCGCGACGTCTTCTATATGCGCAAGCGCCATGGCGGAGCATACAAGCCTGCCGACCACTATCGTGATATCGAGGTGCCGAGGGAATCTGCCTGCGGCGTCATCATTGGCCTTGCCTCCGCGGCGTGCAGCTTTGGCCTGATCTGGCGCATCTGGTGGATGGCTGCTCTGTTTTTGACCGTGACAATTGTAACGGTCATCGTCCGCGCCTTCATGCGCGATGTCATTCGTGTCATCCCGGCCGCGGCGATCGAAGCGGTTGATCGGCGCTGGCTTGCGCAAGCTGGCGCGGCACGCCCGGTCCCCCGCCAGCTCGAACAGTCCGAACGCAATGAAGGGCTCGCGCAGTGGATGGCGTAGAAGGGCCACAGCTTCGCCACGCGGGGCTCAATCTGTCGATTGACCTCGAGCAGCTTCGCGAGATCGAGAGCGACGTTTTCGGCTTCTGGATATTCCTGATGACCGACGCGGTATTGTTCGCGCTGCTCTTCGCCGTCTATGGCACGATGCTGCCAGCGACCGCTGGCGCACCCGGGCCAACCCAAGAATTCAAGCTTGGGTCTGCCTTCATTGAAACGCTGCTGCTGCTCACGTCCTCTTTCACCTTCGGCATGGCGTCGCTTGCGCTGAAACGGCATGTGCGGGCCAAGCGGCTTGTGCTATGGCTGGTTGGGACGCTGTTGCTAGGTCTTGCCTTCCTGGCGATGGAAGGGCACGACTTTTCGGCCATGACTGAGGATCACGCCACGCCTGACCGCAGCGGTTTCCTCTCCGCCTTCTTCGTGCTCGTTGGCATGCACGGGCTACACGTCACGATCGGGGTGATCTGGATGGTCGTGATGCTCGTGCAGATTGCGGTCCTCGGACTCGACCAGCAGGTGAAGGTAAACCTGATACGCCTCAGCCTGTTCTGGCACTTCCTGGACGTGATCTGGATCGCGATCTTCTCGGTTGTGTATCTTCAGGGATTGATCGGATGACGTCGCCACGGCTGGAGCGGCGCGAAACGATGACCTACGTGCTCGGCTACGGACTGGCATTGCTGCTCACCGCTTCCGCGTTTGGCCTCGTCTACCTTCATTTGCTCGATGGGCGGCAGGCTTTCTACACTGTGCTCGGACTTGGCTTGGCGCAGATGATCGTGCACCTTCGCTGCTTTCTGCACATCGACCTCCGGCGGTCGGCCAGGGCAGACTTGCAGTTGATCCTGTTCTCGGGCTTGATCACGGCATTGATGGTCGGTGGAACACTGATCATCCTTCTCAACCTGCGTACGAGAATGATGTAGTGGCTTGGATGTCACGAAGAACCGGCGGCAGCTTCATTGTCACCGACCATTTCGGCCGACTTGAAGGGCAACAGCTAAACGTCCGATGCCCCGGCTAGAGAACAGCGCTACGGCCGTTATGCCTTGACCAGAACCGGGCGGCGTTCGAAAGTCGCGGTCTACCGGAATGACCTGGCCAAGGAACGCCAATGCTCAAAAATGCAATTATCGCGGGAATCGCCGCGTTCTCGCTGGCCCCACTCCAGGTCGAAGCACAGACGCTGGTGGTCTGCACGGAGGCCAGCCCCAACTCGTTGAATGCTGCATTGAGCACCGCCAACACCACCTTCGACGTGACTGAGCAGATCGGCGACCGATTGGTCGAGATGGAGGTTGGGGGCTCGACTTTGAAGCCGGCTCTGGCTGAATCCTGGACGGTGTCCGACGACGGACTGCGCTACACTTTCAAGCTGCGCCACGGCGTCAAGTTCCAGTCCAACGCGGCGTTCAAGCCGACACGCGACTTCAATGCGGACGACGTGCTGTTCACGATGAACCGCATGTTCAACCCGGAGGCTCGCTACGCCAAGATCGGCGGCGGTACCTACGAGATGTTCGCGGCCTTCATAAAGCCGTCACTGAAGTCCGTCTCTAAGTCCGGCGACGACACCGTGATCCTCGAGCTCAAGCAGCCCAACGCGCCGTTCCTTAGCGCGCTCTCGGTTCCGTCCTTCTCCATTCAGTCCGCTGAATATGCAGATTACCTGGAGAAGAAGGGGACGCCGGAGCAGATTGATTTCGGTGCCGATCGGCACGGGCCCGTTCCAGCTTGTTCAATATCAGAAGGACAGCCAGATCCGCTTTCGCGCCTTCCACGACTTCTGGGGCAGCGCCGGCGGTGCGCCTGAACGCGCAGCCGGGGTCGAAAACCTCGTATTCTCCATCACCCTTGATGCATCGGTGCGGCTGGCCCGCCTCAAGACTGATGAATGCCAAATTGCGCGCTATCCCAATCCGGCCGATCTCGATGCGATGCGGGCCACACCGAATGTGACCGTGCAGGAGGCGACCATCGCGGCGCTGTCCACCCTGTCGTTCCGCAGCGACATGAAGCCGTTCGATGATGCGCGGGTTCGCCGCGCGCTGTCGATGGCGGTCGATCTCCCCAGTCTTGTGAAGGCGGTCTACCAGGGGACGGGCACCCCCGCTGCCGCCATCGTGCCGCCCTCGCTATGGGGACATGACGCCGACCTCAAGCCATATCCCTACGACCCCGAGAAGGCCAAGGCATTGCTCGCCGAGGCCGGCTATCCCAACGGCTTCAGCACCGACCTCTGGGCGATTCCGGTGGTGCGAGGCTACATGCCGAACGGTCGCCGCGCCGGCGAGATGATCCAGGCTGATTGGGCGAAGATCGGCGTCACCGCCAAGATTGTCACCTTCGAATGGGGCGAGTATCTGCGCCGGATCAAGGTCGATCCCTATGGCGCCGGCATGAGCGGCGGAACCTGGGACTTCCCCGATCCCAGCCAACTCACGAACTCCTTCACCTGCGAGGCGGTGACCATCGGCCGCAACGTACCGCACTGGTGCAACCGCGCCTTCAGCGACCTTCTGGCGCAGGCCCTGGTCATTACCGACCGTGATGCGCGCGCCAGGCTGTACATCAAGGCGCAGGAGATCTTCCACGAGGAAGCGCCGGCGATGCTGTTCGCCGACGTCAAGGCCTTCGTCGGGGTGCGGAACAGCGTGAAGGGCTTCAAGTTGCATTTCCTCGGTGGCCAGCCTTTCGGAGGCGTCAGCCTCTCCAGGTGATGATCAAGATGTGGCAGGCTGGAGGCCCGGCGAATAGCTCCGACCGCAGTCACTCCAGCGGCGGACGCGCCTTTAGTACGGCTGAATAGCCCGATCATTTTCCGGCTAAACGCCGGTATCTCGTCGGGCTTGCGGCTTGAGACCAGGTTGCCGTCCACGACGGCCTCCTGGTCAACCCACTCTACACCGGCAGGCGGTTGCTGCGCTCACAAGCAGAGAAGTTACCGCGCCTGCACTGCTTACACTCGATGATCGTGAACGGGACGACGATCCGATCGCTTTTTTCAGCTTGTCGTTGACTCCGGACCCGACCTCGATCACTTCGCCCATCATCTCATGACCCATGATGTCGCTGGGCAGCATCGCCGGGATGAAGTTATGGAACAGATGCAGATCGGACCCGCAGATCGCAGAGGCTGTGACCTTCACGATTGCGTCGCGGGGATGCTCGATTGCCGGGTCGGATATCGCAGCGGATGTCTTCTTTCCCATGCCACATCAAGGTCTTCATGGGCGTCTCCTTCGGCTTTGGCCCGTTCTATCGATTGGCACCCTGCCTCGGCCATGCGCGCAATACCTGCGGAACCTTCCGAGGGTGAGGGCGTTTGCCATCGCGCCGGCGTCTGCCAGGGAGGTCCGGCCATGTCGCGCAGACGAAGTTCAGTGCCGAGGCTTGCCTGTGAGGCGCCCCTCCGTGCGATGGCAGCGCTCGCTTTACGACAGGCGCCCACTTTCTTCGGCCTGTGCGATGCGCAGCTTCGCCCATACTTCCTGAATGTTGCCGCTCGCGACATGGTCGGGCTTCCTCTAGATGCCGATATCACAGCTTGTCGGATCGGCGACTTCTTCATACCGCAGCATCGAATCCTGGTTGAAGACGTTGGCCTTCCCGCAATGTTGCGCGAGGGTTGTTGGGCAGACGAGCTGTGCTTTCGCCACCTCATGGAACCGGGGCGGCAGATCGAAATGCATTTTTCACTTTTCGCACTGCGCGATAAGTCAGGAGATCTGGTCGGCGCGGCGGCCTCCGCGGCGGACATTTCCGCCCATAAGCGAACCGAGCGGGCCTTGCGGAGCAGCAAACAATGCTTGCCTCAGTGCTGGACAACCTGCCCCTCGGCGTCGGCGTCTACGACCCTCACGGTGACCTCCTGCACTCCAACCGGCGCATGCACGACTTTACCGACCTGACCCGGCTTCCCTCGTGTGAGCCGGTGTCGTCGCAGCGGTGGCGCAGCTACGACATCGATGGCAGGTTGATCCCACCCGAGAGCTATCCTGGCGCACGCGCGCTGCGGGGTGAACGGATCACACCAGGCATGGACTTCCTATATGGCGGGGAAGGCTCGCCGGAGCGGTGGATGCGGATCAGCGCGATCCCCTTCCGCCCCGATGGCAACAGGGCCGACGGAGCCATCGTCGTTGTTCAGGACGTGGACGATCTCAAACGACTGGCCGAACGGATCACGGCCGTTGGGGCGGAGCTTGCCAGTCAGTCCCGCTTCCTGGAAGCCACGCTCTCATCCATTCCCGATTTTGTCTATGCCTTCGATACACAGCGGCGCTTCGTTTATGTGAATGCGGCAACGCTCGCGTTGTTCGGATTGTCTGCCGATGAGATGCTGGGCAAGACCTTCGCAGATCTTCACTACCCCAGTGATCTCGCCAACCGACTGAATGCTCATATCGATCGCGTCCTGACCGACGGCTTGACCGTGGAGGATGAGGTCTACTACCGCAGCCCGACCGGCTACGGAGCCTACTTCGACCTTCTTTGGGGGCCCGTCCGTGCCGAGGATGGCTCGATCGAGTTGGTAGTCGGCGTGTCCCGGGACATGACTGGGCGGCGCACCATCGAGGAAGCGTTGAAGAAAAACGAGGGGCGTCTCCGCGCCGCGACAGAACTGGTCGGACTTGGTGTGTACTCTTGGAATCCCGTCACCGGCGCACTCGATTGGGACGAGCGGCTGCGTGCGATGTGGGGGCTGCCGCCCGACTTAGCTGCCGACATGGACGTGTTCGAGTTTGGCATCCATCCGGACGACCTGCCCCGCGTCCGTGATGCGATTGCCGCATGCGTCGACCCGAACGGTGACGGCCTCTACAACATCGAGTATCGCGTGATCGGGCGGAATGACGGGATCACTCGTCACATCGCCACATCCGGTCGGGCGATCTTTGAACAGGCAACGGCGATTGATTTCATCGGCGCCGCCATTGACGTCACTGCGCAGCGCCGCACCGAAGCAGCAATCCGAGCAAGTGAGGAGCTGTTCCGCAGCTTTGCGGAGCACAGTAGCAGCCTGATCTGGATCGGCGACCCGGAGGAGGGAACGATCATTTACCGCAGTGGTGCCTTCGAAAGGATCTGGGGTATCCCACGCGACAAAGCGCCCGCCGCTGTTGCCGAGTGGATGGATCTTGTCCATCCCGACGATCGCCAACTCGTTGGACGCGCCCTCGCGGCCGTTCGAGCCGGGGAAGTCGCGCAGTATGAATATCGCATCATTCGTCCAGGCGACGGCAAGATGCGCTGGCTTCGCGACATCAGCTTTCCTATTCGCGACGAATGCGGCACGGTGACCCGCATCGGCGGCATTGCAGAGGACCTGACGCAAGAGGAAGATCGGCAGGTTTATCTTGTCAGCTCAAAGGCATCGGAGGCACGTCGGCTGACTTCACTTGTGAGAAGCATAGGCCATCGTGCCCGTATTTTCGAAAGTGCCTCTGCCTTCCTCGACATGGCCCCGGTGCTCGCGCCGGGGTGGGTGCTCGTCGATTTGCGTGGCTCAAGGCTGCAGAATCTTTCGATTCCGCGCGAACTCGCGGCGCGTTCAATCGCTCTGCCTGCGATTATGCTTGACGGGCCGGCTGCCGGTCTCGCTTCCGCCGTCACCGCGATGAAGGCTGGGGCGATCGACTACCTGACAATAGCAGAGGACGATTCGTTCGAGAGGCAAGCTGGCGAACGCCATGGCTGAATGCAACGGTGCAGCGCGGCAGACTGGACGCGACGAGAGGGCTGCCTCTCGGGTGGCGCGCCTGACGTCACGGGAGCGTGAGGTCCTTATCCACCTAGTTGAGGGCGGCACCAATAAGACTATTGGGCAGAAACTTGGTATCAGCCCTCGGACTGTGGAATTGCACCGCGCGCAGGTCATGCACCGCTTAGACGCGAGCAGCCTCACAGAACTTCTACAAGTCGCCTTTGCAGCGGGTCTCGCACCGCATAACTAGCCGAGCGCGTTACCCGGCGCTGTATGGTACCAGTCCTTATAGGGCAGGGGACTTGGCTGCGGGTCGAGCCAGCCCGCCCCCGGGCGCGCATCGTTGCTTTCATCGCGCAGCCGCCCAGGAACGCAGAGTGCCCGTGACCAGCGCCACGTCGCGTTCAGTTCCTGCGCTTGTCGGAGGCGGATTGATCTCTGCATCTCGCTTCAACGCATCTTCTAGTTTGCACCTAAGCTCGGAGAGCGTAAGCCTTGGCTTCACTTCGACCTTGTTACTGACATGTCTTGCGCGTCTCAGCTGCTGTACGGCCGCGCTGGCACGAGCGCGCTGATATGCCCCAATCGACCTCCCCTGCCAGCGTGACTGACCCGCTGGCAGCTGTGACCCTGATCTGGTCGTGCGAGAAGGACAGCTCGCGTCTGATCGCATCGCGGACCTCGCAGGCGATCTCCACTAAACGCGCCGGCGACGGCCACACCACAAGTTGGTTTGCTACAGCGCTACCCCAGCACTCCGCTTCGCAATGTTTCCCGCTCCGAGCTTCTGGCGCAGGCTGTTGACGCAGCCGCGTAGCTTACCAAACCGGCGGAGACGGTGACGGCTATGCCCATGCCATCCATCCTCAGGCCATATTCCAGTGTATGCCCGAGCTCGCCTTTGATGTCGCTGTCGGTGCGCATTTCATCCCCCATCTGGCCCAGGCTCCAGGGGAGCCCCATCAGGTCGGGGCATCAAGCTCCAGCGCATTACGATCCACGATGATCACGTGGCGGCTGCTCAGCATCCGGATCACGCCCCGGCCCTTGAGCTTGCTCATTGATCGGCTAACGGATTCCACCGACAACCCCAGGTAGTCGGCAATGTCATAGCGCGAGACCGGTAGCGTCACCGCTTCGGTGTCAGGCTCCGACACGCGTTCCAGCATTTCCAGCAAGAATGCGCCGACCTTTTGTGTGGTCCGAAGATGCGAGACCGTCAGCATGCGACGTTGCAGCCGCATCGAGGCGCTGTAGGCCACGTCGAGCAGGAACGGGCCAATCTCTGGGCGGTGGGCGATGAGGGTCCGCACGGCGCCCTGGCGATATGCGGCGATCATTGTGGTCTTCTCGAGGCTCTCGACGAAGAAGCAGGCTTCCTGCCAACGGTTGAACACGAAGAAGTCGCCCGGCAAAAGCAAATCGATGGTCTGCTGTCGGCCCGTCGCGAGCACCGCGACAATTTTCGCGGCGCCGCGGACAATGCGGTGCAGCGGATCTCTCGTCCTGCTGCACCCTCTGACGCGCTCGCCACGATGGTACGTGGTCACTGAGGCCAGGCTGTCAAGCTGCATTGACAACAATGGCTGAGCGGCAGGGCGTGAAGGCGAGGTGACGATTACACTCTCTGCTCCCGGCGTCCGCTGCGCGTGCTCATTTGCCAGACCCGTCGGGTGATAAGTAGCGCTCAACTGAACCCTAACGGCAGCGCTGTCACCCGGCATGGCCATTCCCCACGTGTGATCGCCTGCAGCAAAAAGTCAGATGTTCAGATGGGCGGTATTTCGAGTGCTTGTGACGGCTTTGAGTAGCCCCGCACCTGGAACTGTGCCGACAGCGCGCCGGTTTTCAATGCGGGAGATGCCTAAGTAATGTTCCGCGGCTCGACGCTTCACGACGCCGCCATTGCGCGGGGAGCTGGCAATTGGGGCAACACTTCATCAGGATATTGATGGCCGTCAACGCGCATGCTCGACGGAAAAGCTATCCGGCAAATTTGCCCCTAGGCGGTAGCATATTTGGCCGCTGACCCGTTCACGGCGGCCTCGAAGCTGCCTGGCGCGGTGGGAAGCTCGATATCTTTCCCCGTGCGTCTGGATCAAGCGGCGGTTGGTGGCGGACCGCCTAGGCGCCCTGCCACCGCGTCAGGGGGTGAACCGATCGTAGCCGAGGGCTGCGAAAGCTCTGTCGATGCAGCGTCCCACATCAATCTTGGATCGAAGCTTTCAGCGGCGAAGATCGTCAG
Organism: uncultured Alphaproteobacteria bacterium; assembly: GCA_963819305.1. Classification (GTDB taxonomy): domain Bacteria; phylum Pseudomonadota; class Alphaproteobacteria; order Acetobacterales; family Acetobacteraceae; genus CAVTKE01. The sequence goes on along the minus strand of CAWFVP010000005.1, from coordinate 548,044 downwards.
AATGACCACCGAGCAAAAGGCGACTGCCCCGAAGCCCGGCTCGATCGTGACGACGTTGCCGAAGCGGACGAGTGCGCCAAGAAGCGCTTCCATGAAGATGTCGATCATCGACCAACGGCCGATCCAACAGATGATGCGGTAGAGGCGGGTGCGCGACCTCAACCAGCGTCCGTTGCGGGTCTGCGTCGCAATCAGAAGGGCGGTCAGGCCAAACAGCTTGAGCATCGGCACCGCGATACTGGCGAAGAACACCAAAGCGGCCAGCGGATACATGCCTGACGAAATCAACTCCTCGACTCCGCCCAGGATGGTGCTTGGCGACCCGGCGCCCAGCTGCATGACGGTCAGGACCGGGAAGTAGTTGGCTGGAACGTACATCACCGACGCCGCGATCAGCAGAGCCCAGGTCCGCGCGATACTGTTGGGCTTGCGGGCATGCAACGGACTGTCGCAGCGGGGACACTTCGCCTGGCGTTGCAACGGAACGCTGACCAAGCCGCAGGTTTCGCAGCCGATCGCTCCCTGGGAGATCCGCGGCCTTGCGGGCGAGAACTGTCGCCCAGTGCCACCCAGACGCTCCCAGACGGAGGCGCGGTGCAACGCGCCATCCGCCCAGGACAGCACGAAGGTCAGCACCAGAAGCGCGTAGACGCCGTTGTCCAGCGTGATCTTGACTAGGTCACCGAGCTTCACATAGGCGACAAAGACCCCGAACACGAAGACTTCCAGCATCGACCACGGCGCCAAACGCTCGACCCAAGCAAAGACGCGCCTCAGATGGGCTGGCGGCTGCATTTGTTGCATGCGGATCAGCACATAGAGCGTGCCAGCCAGCTTGGCCGCCGGGGCAATCGCGGTGACGAAGATTACGACGACTGCCAACGAGGACATGCCTCTTTGAACCAGCTCATAGGGGCCAGAGAACAGGCCGGCATGAAGCTGGATCCCCGCCGTCTCCACGCCCATCAGCGTGGTCGTGCACAGGATGCCCAACAGCACCAGAGCAGCAAGGTTGAGCGCGATGCTGACGTCGTGCGACCGCACGGTGGCCCGCCGCAGCACCGTGGGACAGCGCTCGCACGCAGCAATCATTCCCCGCCGCAGCGGCGGGAGTGCCTGGAACCGCCCACACGCCGGACATTCGCGCAATTCCGAGGGTTCTGCGTGGACCGCGCTCATCGGGACGCGCGTGGGATCCGCAGCGTCTCGACCAGCCCGTCGGCAAGCTGACCGACCGCGGTACTGATGGCCGCCACTTCGCCTGTCACGTCCTGCGTCGGTGGAACGACGCTGAAGCGGAACCCGCGCAGCACTGGCGCACCCTTGCCCTTGAACTCCACGCCAGCCTGGGCCTGCATGATCAAGGTGCCGGAGGCATCCTTGTCCAGACGCTGGATGTTCAATTCGATGGTTGCGTCGGGCGAAGAGGATATTCCACCGTTCTCGCCGAGCACCGTGCTTCCCGGCAGCCGCTGGCCAAGTTCGTCGACAAGCACGCGGCCAATCATCGCATTGAGCGGTTCACCCCACCAATCGTTGGACATGACATCCAGCCGGTAGTTTTCCGACGAGCGGATGATCTGCTGCCGCTCGAGGTACCGTGCCAGAACGATTTGCTGCAGCAGAACCACACGGGGGCCGGCGCGCGCTGTTCCCGCTGCAGATGATGGTACCGGCGCGATCGTGTAAAGTACGGGCGCTGGTGATGTCGTGCAGGCTGCAAGCAAGGCGGCCAAGGTCAAGACAATGACGGAGTGGCCCGAAATGCGGTGCTTCACTCCAGCCCCCCTTCCGGGCGGCCCTTGATGAGCGCCTCCGGATGCCGGGTCAGCAGGTCGGCAAGCGACCGCACCGATCGTAGGGTGTCGTTCAATTGCAGCAGCATCCGCGAGATGTCCCGATTGAACTTCGTGTTGTCGCCATACCCGCTGTCGAGTGATCGAACCAACTTGTCGGCGTTACCGATGGTCCGGGAAAGCTCGTTCGTCAACGCGGGCAACTGCTTCAGGGCCGGCGAAAATCCAGCATCGAGCTTTCGTGCCACGTCCTGGACCGTCGACAGCGTGCCCGTGAGCTCGGCCACTGCCTGCTTGAGCTCTGGGCCGCCCGCGGCAGCATTCACGGACTTCAGGATGCCATCCAGGTTCCGGCCGATCTGGGCGAACGGCAGCGTGTTAACTTGGTTGAGGAGGGCTGTTGCGGACGCCTGAAGATCGGCAAATCCACCGCCGCTGGTGACCGGCAATACGAAGTACTCGCCTTCCTTGGTGACGGCGGCGGCGGGCGCGTCCGGCACTACGTCGATCGACACGGCCTGCTGCCCTGTGATCAGGCTGGTACTTTGCAACGATGCGCGGAATCCCCTTTTGACAACGGCGGAAACTGCTTCGGCCATCCCCGGGAAGATCTGATCGGTGCCCACGCCGAGAATCCGCTCAGGCTCCACCTCATAGCGGACGGGAGCCAAAATTGTCTCCTTGGCTGCGTCATAGGTCAGCCGGACGTCAAGGACCTTGCCGATGGTCAGCCCGTGCATTTGCACTTCTGAGCCTGGGCCGATGCCGCGCACCGACCCGGGGAAGTACGAGATCAACGGAATGCGACGGCTGTATGACGCATTCTTCGCGGCTTCGCGGTCAGCGAACAAGGGGAAGACGTGATCGACAGCACTGGAAGGAGCTGCGGCAGCCTTCTTCTCGTTGTCAACTGGTGTCGGCGTATCGAACGCAATCCCGCCCAACAATAATGCGCGGATCGACTTCGAGCTGAACCTGGACGCCTGCGGCGCCCAGGTTCACCGACAATCCCGAGGCGTTCCAGAACCTCGTTTCATCGACCACGTATTTGTCGAACGGGGCGTGGACAAAGGCGTGGATCGTGACGCTCGTCGCCATATCCTCCAGATCCCAACCAAGCACCTCCCCGACGCTCAGGTCGCGGTAGAAGATGGGCGAGCCAAGCGAGATGGACCCGATGCCGCTGGCTTTGAGCAGAAAGGTTCGGCCGGGAACGTTGGCTTCCTGGACAGGGGGATTTTCGAGCCCGGCGAAGTTTCGCTGTGGCTTTCCGCCGTCCGGGGATGGCAGCATCGCCAAGTATGCGCCCGACAGAAGGGTTTCGAGTCCTGAAACGTTGCCAGCGAATAGCCGGGGTTTGACGACCCAGAAGATTGTTCGATCTGTCAACAGCGGCTCGGCTGCCTTTGTCGTCTGGACCGTCAGGATGACGTGCCGCTGGTCAGGTGCCAGATCAAGGCTTTGGACGGTGCCGAACGTGATGTCCTTGAACTTGAGTTGCGACTGGGCGGCCTGCAGTCCTTCCCCGCTTTCGAAAGAAACGGTGATCGTCGGGCCTCGCTTCGACAAGGTTGTCCAAGCCAGCCAGGCGCCGATCAAGAGAGCCAAAACCGGGATCACCCAGACAACAGATACCCGTCTCGCTGGACGCTCCGTTGCATGCCCGACAAGCCCTGGGGAAGGTGGTTCATCCATAGCAGACCATCGTTCTGATATCCGTCCAAGGGCAGTTCTGACAGCCGCAGCAACGGCTAAGGTAGCAGGGTAACGTCACACACGACAGACGTCAGGCCGCCCGCCCTAGCAGCTAGAGGGCGGTCGGTTGGGTAGATCGACGAGGAAGAGGCAGCGCCAAGGAAGGTAGCGGGGTTGGAGAACAAAGAAGGAATATGCTCCGACCTGCACGCCAGCCGCGCCGGGAACGGGCGTCCGGGCAACGCGTTTATTCGCCGCCTGGAGAGGTGGGCAAATGCCGGGCTCATCGTCAATGAGGGAGACGGGCTCTGGTATCGGTCTGAAAAGGGGAATGTCATCGGCCGGCAACTGCGCCATACGCGTTTCGGCCGATACGACGCCAAGGGAGCTGGGTAGGACGTGCTGATCGGCTGGGGCAGGGTGCAATTCTTGGCCATTGGTGTCGGGCTGGCACTTTGTCTCGCTGCCTGTGGGTCGTCGTCTCCGCAGTCCCGGGCGGCGGCCGGTATTCCCGGCACCTGGTCGGGGCCAATCGGCAGCTCAGCCGGCGGTGGCGGAAGCCGAAACTGACGTTGGCTCTCCGATTACCGCGACAGGCCTATGAGGGGTAGCGCGCGTCACCGTCGAGGGACCCGCGGCGTAAATCGGACCATTCTGTGTAATCTCGTAACCCGTTGCTTTTGGCATCCCCCGACCACGCCCCAGCGGAAACGTCGGGGCTCTTGCCATGTCCAGCCTCCGCCAAGGCATGGACGCGGCCATTTGGCACGCCGACTGCATTGCGGACGGTTTGACAGCCAGGAGGCCTCATGAAGCGCCGCTCGTTCCTCAAGGTCGCCGCCGGTGGCGCGGCACTTGCCGCCCCCGCCATTCGCCGCGCCGAGGCACAGGCGGCACCCACCCGCAACGAAACGCTGGTGTTGGTGCAGGAATACGGCCCCAACAGCATGGATATGCAGGGCATCGGCGCCTCGCAACCGGTTAACGGCGTATCGCTGAACTGCTACGACACGCTGGTTCGCTTCAAGCGCGTAGCATTGCCGGATGGGGTGATGTCGATCGACATCAACAGCGTCGAGCCAGCGCTGGCCACCAGCTGGCAGACCGCCAGCGACGGCATGAGCTGCACGTTTAAGCTGCGCGAAGATGCCTTATTTCATAGCAAACGGCCAGTGACCGCACGCGATGTGAAATGGTCGATGGATCGCGCGGTAACGATCGGTGGCTTTGCCACCACCCAGATGGCGGCCGGCAGCCTGGAAAAGCCGGAGCAGTTCGTCGCCGTCGACGACAAGACGTTCCGCATCGATTTCCTACGCCGCGACAAGCTGACGATGCCTGATCTCGGCGTGACCATCCCGTTCGTCTTCGATAGCGAGACCGCAAAGGCCAACGCCGCTGGGGACCCACTGGCGAAGGAGTACCTCAAGAACAACGTCTGCGGCGGCGGTGCGTTTAAGGTGGAAGCGTGGCGTCCTGGCACCGAGACCATCTACGTCCGCAACGACGACTGGAAGAATGGCCCGCTGCCGGCGCTCCGGCGCGTGATCGCCCGCGACATTCCTTCGCCGTCGACGCGGCGAGCCCTGCTGGAGCGCGGCGACGCGGACATTTCTTACGGCCTGCCGCCAAAAGACTTCAAGGATCTCGCCGAGGGCGGCAAGATCAAGGTGGCGGCAGTGCCGATCCCGAACGCCATCTGGTATGTCGCGCTGAACAGCGCGGTCGGTCCGTTCAAGGATGTCCGCCTGCGTCAGGCCGTGGCGTATGCAATGCCGTACGAGAAGATCATGTCCGCGGCGCTGTTCGGCCGCGGCGTGCCGATGTGCGGCGGCCCCGAGAAGGTCGGCAGCACCGCCTGGCCGCAGCCCTCGCACTACACCACCAACATCGAGAAGGCGAAGGCGCTGGTCGCCGAAGCCGGCGGCAGGCTTCTCCACGACGCTGCTGTTCGACGCAGGCTCCGGCACCATTGCCGAGCCGATGTCGATCCTGGTGCAGGAGAGCCTGGCGCAGATCGGCATCAAGGTCGAAATCAGCAAGATCCCCGGTGCGAACTTCCGTGGCGAGCTGAACAAGAAGACCGCGCCGATGGTGATCAACCGGTTCGGCGGCTGGCTGGACTATCCAGACTACTTCTTTTTCTGGAACTATCACGGCAACAACTCGATCTTCAACATCGCGTCCTACCAGAACCCGGCGATGGACAAGCTGATCGACGGCGCCCGCTTCGCCCCCGACGAGGCCGACCTACGACAGCGACGTGCGAAGGCTTCCTGCAGATCGGCATGGACGAGGTGCCGATGGTCGCCGATCTGCCAGCCGCTGCACGATGTGGCGATGCAGAAATACATGGGCGGCTATCAATACTGGCCGTGCCGGGAGCCGGATTTCCGCTTCCTGACCAAGAACGCGTAGCTGCCTGTGCGCGCCATCCTGCTCCGGCTGGCTGGCGCACTGCCCACGCTTTGCGGGGTCGTGCTGGTGACCTTCCTGCTGACCCGCGTGCTGCCCGGCGATACCGCCACCTATTTCGCCGGACCGACCGCCAGCGCCCAGTCGATCGCCCAGATCAAGACCGCACTCGGCCTGGATCTTCCGCTGCCGGTGCAGTTCTGCCGCTACGTGGTAGCGCTGGCCCATGGCGATCTCGGCATGTCGCTGACCACCGGCCGCCCGGTGCACGACCGGAGATCGCGGCGCGGCTGCCGGCGTCGGCCGAGCTGACCCTCGCGCGGCCTGCTGCTGGCGATCGTGATCGCGGTGCCGCTCGGGCGTCATGGCAGCGGTGCGGCAGGACTCCTGGATCGACCACGCTCTGCCGGTTGATCACCACCGCCGGCGTGTCGCTGCCGGTATTCTTCACCGGCCTGCTGCTGGTCTACGTCTTCTACTTCCTGCTCGGCTGGGCGCCGGCGCCGCTCGGCCGGCTGGACACGTTCGCCACCGCGCCGCCGCAGGTCACCGGCTTCTACCTGTCGATACCCTGCTTGCCGGCGACCTCGACGACCTTCCGCGCCGCCCTTTCGCAGATGCATCCTGCCGTCAGCGACACTTGGCACTGTTCGCCCTGGCGCCGATCGCCCGCATCACCCGCGCCTCGATGCTGGCCGTGCTCGGCTCCGAGTTCGTCCGCACCGCCCGCGCCAGCGGGCTTCCGAGCCTCACCGTCGATCTCGTCTACGCTTTCCGCAACGCCCTGCTGCCGGTCGTGACCACGCTGGCGATGGTGTTTTCATTCCTGCTCGGCGCCAACGTGCTGGTGGAGAAGGTCTTCGCCTGGCCAGGCATCGGCAGCTACGCGGTCGAGGCGCTGATCGCGTCCGATTTCGCGCCGGTGCAAGGCTTCGTGCTGACCATGGCGGTACTTGTATGTGCTGCTGAACCTCGGCATCGACCTGGTCAACCGCGCGATCGACCCGCGGGCGCGGCAGCGCATGAAAGACGCCGCGGCGCACCCCTCCGTCGAACGCCGGCCCGCCACCGCCAACGCTGCGGCATGTCGCGCTACACGCTAGGCGAAAACCCCGTCACCCTGATCGCCGTTCCTGCTGTTCGTGGTCTTCGCGCTCATCGGCATCCTGGCGGCACGCTGGTGGCCCCTTACGATCCGCTGGCGAGCGACACGATGCGCGCGCTGCAGGCGCCCAGGGCCGCGCATTTGTTCGGCACCGACCAGCTCGGCCGCGACATCCTGAGCCGCGTGCTCGTCGCCACCCGGCTCGACCTGGGCATCGCGCTGGCTTCGGTGGCGCTGGTGTTCGCAGCCGGCGGCCTGGCGGGACTCGCGGCCGGCTTCTTCGGCGGCTGGGTAGAGGCCGTCATCGGCCGCATCGCCGACACCATCATGGCCTTCCCGCTGTTCGTGCTCGCCATGGGCATCGTCGCCGCCCTCGGCAACACCGTGCCGAACATCGTGCTGGCAACGGCCATCATCAATTTTCCCCTCTATGCGCGCGTCGCACGGGCGGAGACGATGCTGCGGAGGGAGGCCGGCTTCGTCGATGCCGCGCGGCTGTCCGGCCATCGCGACATCGGCGTGCTGCTCGGCCAGGTGATGCCGAACATCATGCCGATCATGGTGGTGCAGATGTCGCTCACCATGGGTTACGCCATCCTCAACGCCGCCGGGCTGTCCTTCATCGGCCTCGGCGTGCGACCGCCCAACTCCCGAGTGGGGGATCATGGTCGCCGAGGGCGCCTCCTTCATCGTCTCCGGCGAGTGGTGGATCGCGCTGTTTCCCGGCGCCACGCTGATGCTGGCGGTGTTCTGCTTTAACCTGCTAGGCGACGGGCTACGCGACATGTTCGATCCCAGGCGGCGAACATGACGTTGCTGACGGTGACCGACCTTTCGGTCGAGTTCCGCACCCGCGGCGGCGTCGTTCGTGCGCTCGACCGGGTCGGCTTCTCGGTCGCCGCCGGCGAGACGTTGGCGCTGGTCGGCGAATCCGGCTCGGGAAAGTCCGTCACCGCATATGCCATTATGGGATTGCTGGAGGAGGCCGGAAGGATAACCGGCGGCCATGCAATGCTGGGCGACACCGATCTCGCGCATGCGTCGGCGAAGGTGATGCAAGGCGTCCGCGGCAGGCGGCTGGCGATGATCTTCCAGAACCCGCGCGCCGCCCTGAACCCAATCCGCAAAGTCGGCGCGCAGATCGCAGATGTGCTTCGGCGCCATGGCGACGCTTCCCGTGGCAATGCCCAGGCGCGCGCGGTGGAGATGCTGAAGGCGGTCGGCATCCCGGATCCTGCCAGGCGGGCAAAGGCGTTTCCGTTCGAGCTATCGGGCGGCATGTGCCAGCGGGTGATGATCGCCATCGCCGTCGCCGCCCGCCCGCAGGTTCTGATTGCCGACGAGCCGACCACCGGTCTCGACGTCACCACACAGGCGGTGGTGATGGACCTGGTTCAGGCGCTGGCAAGCGATACTGGCATGGCCACCATCCTCATCACACACGACCTCGCCTTGGCCGCCGAGCGGGCCGGCCGGATCGCGGTGATGCATGCGGGCCATGTGGTGGAGGAGGCCGGGACCCAGGAACTGCTGGCGCGTCCGAGGCACCCGTACACGGCCCGCCTGATCGCAGCCACGCCGACGCACGCTGGCACCCTTGAGGATCTGGAATCAGTGCCCGGCGGGTTGCCTGACCTGCGCCGCGAAGACCTTCCGCCTTGTCGCTATGCGGGGCGCTGCGCTCGCCACGAAGCGATCTGCGACCGGCTTCTGGTCCGGCGCGAGGTGGCGCCGGCGCACCTGCTGGCGTGCTGGAATCCGGGATGAGCGCGCTGCTGGAAGTCGACTCGCTGTCCATGCGCTTTCCCGTCGGCGGCAGGGCCTGTTCCGCGGCAGGCCGCAAGCGCAGGTTCATGCGGTCGACGACGTCAGCTTCAACGTAAAGCCGGGCGAAACGCTCGGCCTGGTCGGCGAATCGGGCTGCGGCAAGTCGACGCTGGTGCGACTGGTGACGCGGCTGCTGGACCCATCAGAGGGGAAGATCTGGTTCGGGCGGCGCGAAGTGTCCGAGGTCCCGGCGCAGATCTTCGCCCGCGACCCGGACCGCGCGCATATCCAGATGGTGTTCCAGGACGCGGGCGAAAGCATCAACCCGCGCTTCACCGCCTTCGATGCCATCGCCGATCCCTTGCGGCGCCTGCTGCGTCTGCGCGGTGCCGCCTTGCGGGTGCGGGTCGAGGAGGCAGCTCGCCTATGTGGTCTGCCGGACATCCTTCTGGAACGCTTTCCGCACCAATTGTCCGGCGGTCAGCGGGCTCGCGTCGGCATCGCCCGCGCCATCGGGCCACGCCCGAAGCTGCTGATCCTGGATGAGCCGACGGCCGCGCTCGATGTCTCGGTGCAGGTGACGGTGCTGAAGCTGTTGCAGCGGCTGAAGCAGGAACTGGGGATGAGCTACATCTTCGTTTCGCACGACCTCAACGTCGTACGGTTGCTCTGCGACCGCGTGGTGGTGATGTATCTCGGTCGCATCGTCGAGACCGGGCCGGCGCAGGAGGTGTTCGACGCGCCAATGCATCCTTACACACGGGGGCTGGTGGCCGCGGTGCCGCGGCTGGATGGCGTGCGTGACGCATCGATCCGGCTCACCGGCGATCCGCGCAGCCCGATCGACCCCGACCCGAATGCGTGCCGCTTCTACGGCCGCTGCCCGATCGGCGAGGTGCGATGCGGTCAAGCGATGCCGAAGCTGCGCCAGATGGCCGCACAACATTCGGCCGCCTGTCACCTTGCGGGGGTGCCATGAGCGACATTGCAGCCGAGCCCTATGCCTTTGCTTTCGATCCCGGTGCCGCGGCGCTGGTGATCATCGACATGCAGCGCGACTTCCTGGAGCCTGGCGGCTTCGGCGAGAGCCTGGGCAACGACGTCACCATCGTTCGCCGCGCCATCGGCCCGACCCGCCTCGTGCTGGCGGCGGCGCGCCGCGCGGGCATGGTGGTGGTGCACACGCGTGAGGGCCACCGGCCGGATCTTTCAGATCTGCCGGCGGCCAAGCGGCGGCGCGGCAATCCCGTTGCTGCGATAGGCGATGCCGGACCGATGGGACGCATACTGGTCCGTGGCGAGCCCGGCCACGACATAATTCCTGAGCTGCAACCGGAGCCTGGGGAGCCGGTGGTGGACAAGCCGGGCAAGGGTGCGTTCTTCGCCACCGACCTCGACGCAATCCTTCGGGTGCGCGGCATCAGCCAGCTGATCGTCTGTGGCGTCACCACCGAGGTATGCGTGCATACCACCGTGCGCGAGGCCAATGACCGCGGCTTCGATTGCCTGGTGCTGGAGGATTGCGTCGGTTCGTACTTCCCCGAGTTCCAGCACGCGGCCTTGCGAATGATCAAGGCGCAGGGGGGCATTTTCGGATGGGTGGGTCATTCAGGCGCGGTGATCGAGGCTTTGGCAAGGAGGGCGGCATGAGTGCAACGGCGGCTTCGGGGCGGCCGGCTTGGTGGGTGACCGGCGACTGGAACGGCTTTTTCGGGTTGTTCACGAACGTGGTGCTGAACGTCATCGTGCTGACCGGCCTGTGCCTTGGCGTGGTCAAGCTCCCGGCCGACGTGGTGTATGGCCGCATCCTGCCGGCGCTCGGCATCGCCCTGCCGCTCGGCAACCTGTTCTACGCTTGGATGGCCTATCGGCTGGCGGCGCGCACCGGCCGAAGCGATGTCACGGCGCTGCCTTACGGGCCGAGCGTGCCGCACATGTTCATCGTGGTCTTCCTGATCATGCTGCCGACCTATCTCAAGACCAAGGACCCGCTGCTGGCCTGGGAGGCGGGCCTCGCCTGGGCCTTCGTCATCGGCGTCATTATCATCCTCGGCGCCTTCGTCGGCCCGATGGTGCGGAAATACACGCCACGGGCGGCGATGCTAGGGGCGCTGGCGGGCATCTCCATCGCCTTCATCTCGCTGCGCCCTGCTTTCCTGAGCTGGGAGGTGCCGTGGCTCGGTTTCCTGTCCTTCGGCATCATCCTTGTCAGCTGGACGGCGCGGGTGCGGCTGCCGTTCGGCATACCCGGCGGCCTGGCCGCGGTTCTGGTCGGCACCGTGCTGGCCTGGATCGTCACCTTCGCCGGCATCAGCCCGGTGATGACGCCCTCCGCAGTAGCAGCCGCATTCGCGCAGTTCGGATTGCATCCGCCGATCCCTTCGGCGCAGTTCCTGAAGGGCCTGTCCGATATCGGGCCACTGCTCGCGACCGCCGTGCCGCTCGGTATCTACAACTTCACCGAAGGCATGAACAACGTCGAGAGCGCCGCCGCTGCCGGCGACGAATACGATTTGCGCCAGGTGCTGCTCGCCGATGGCATCGGGGCGTTGGCGGGCGCCGTGCTCGGCAGTCCATTCCCGCCGGCGGTCTATATCGGGCATCCTGGCTGGAAGGCCGTTGGCGGGCGCATCGGCTATTCGCTGGTGACCGGTATCGCCATTGCGTTGGTCTGCTTCCTCGGGCTCGCTGCGCTGCTGCTCGCCGTGGTGCCGCTGGTCGCGATTCTGCCCATTCTTCTCTATATCGGCCTGGTAATCGGCGCCCAGTCGTTCGAGGCGACACCGCCGCGCCACGCGCCGGCCGTCATACTGGCGCTGCTGCCGAACGTCGCGGCATGGGCGCAGACCCAGATCGACGGTGCCCTGAACGCTGCCGGAACCACGGCGGAGGCGGTGGGCTTCGACAAGCTTGCCGGCAACGGCGTGGTCTATCACGGCATGCAGCTGTTCGGTGGCGGCGGAACATTGGCCGGGCTGGTTTTGGGCGCGATCGCGGCCTTTATCATCGACCGTCGCTTCGATCGAGCGGCAGTCTATGCCTTTGCCGGATCGGTGCTGGCCTTCTTCGGCTTCATAAACGGCACTTCGCTGGGCTTTGCCAACTCGGCGCCGGTGGCGCTGGGCTATCTTGTGTTGTCTGTTCTCTGCGTGGGACTCGGCCGGCGAGAAATGGCGCTGCCGATTCTTAAGGACGCCGTTCCGGTGGGGGTCGAATGACCACGGATGATGTTGCTGCCTATGTCGATGCGACAGCGGCGATTACCGGTCTGAACCTGCGCCCGGAGCACCGCAACGAGGTCATCGCCGCGATGCGCACCCTGCTGCAGCAGGCGGCGTTGGTAATGGAGTTTCCGCTGGCCGAGGATATCGAGCAACTGCCGGTGGCAACACCTTGACCGACCCTTGCCTGCTTCCGGCATGGGAGATCGCCGATGCGGTGCGGCACCGCCGAACCACCGCGGTCGCTGTCGCGCAGGCCGCTCTGGCGCGCGTCGCCGCCCGCGACGGCGCGCTCAACTGCTTCACCGTCTTGCTCACCGACCGCACGTTGGCGGAGGCGCGCGCGGTCGATGCGCGGATTGCCGCGGGGGAGGACCCCGGTCCGCTCGCCGGGGTGCCGTTCGCCGTGAAGAACCTGTTCGACATCGCCGGCGTGGTGACGGTGGCCGGATCGAAAATCCATCGCGACCATGCGCCCGCAGCCACGGACGCTACGCTGTTGGCCCGCCTTTGCGGCGCCGGCGGCGTGTTGCTCGGCGCATTGAACATGGACGAGTACGCCTATGGCTTCACCACCGAGAACGCGCATGACGGCCCGACACGCAACCCGCACGACACCGCTCGGGTGGCCGGCGGTTCCTCTGGCGGATCGGCCGCGGCGGTGGCGGCCGGGCTGGCGGCTCTCACGCTGGGGTCGGATACCAACGGCTCGATCCGCTTGCCCGCGGCGTTCTGCGGAATCTTTGGCCTGAAGCCGACCTATGGCCGGCTGTCCCGGGCCGGCAGTGTGCCGTTCGTGCACAGCTTCGATCATCTCGGACCGTTCGCCCGCAACGTCCGCGACCTAGCGCTGGCGTATGACGTCATGCAGGGTCCGGACCCGCGCGACCCGGCGCAGGCATCGCGGTCGCCCGCGGCGGCTACGGGTCACCTTGAAGACCGGAAGCTGCGGGTCGGCGTGCTGGATGGTTGGTTCCGCAACTACGCGACCGCCGGCGCGCTTGCCGCGGTCGACGCTGCCGCGGCGGCACTTGGACGGCATTCCCGGCGTCGTTCTGCCGGAAGCGGCGCGCGCCCGGGCAGCGGCGTTCTGCATCACATCGGCCGAGGGCGGCAACCTGCACCTGCCGGACCTCAGGCTGCGGCCGCAGGATTTCGATTTCGCCACCCGCAGCCGCTTTCTCGCCGGCACCCTGCTGCCCGCCGGAATCGTGCTTCAAGCCCAGCGTTTCCGCAGCTGGTTCCGTGCCGAAGTGCTGAAGGTGTTCGAGCGTTTCGACGTGCTGTTGGCGCCGGCGACCCCTTGCTCGGCGCCGTTGATTGGCCAGACGACGATGATGCTCGGCGGTGTGGAGATGCCGGTGCGGCCGAATCTCGGGCTCTACACCCAGCCGCTGAGCTTTATCGGCCTGCCCATAGTCAGCGCGCCGGTGCAGACACCGGGCGCCATGCCGCACGGGGTGCAGGTGATCGCCGCCCCCTGGAACGAGGCGACGGCCCTGCGCGCGGCGGCCATGCTGGAACGGGCTGGCGTGGTCTCGGCGCCGGTGGTGTGATCGCCGGCATGCAGGTCAATCGCCCCGAAATCGTTGCCGAAGTCTCCGCCATGTTTGCTCGCTACGAGCGCGCGCTCATGGGCAATGATGTCGACGATCTGGTGCTGCTGTTCTGGCGCTCGCCGCTGACCCTGCGCTACGGCGTGGGGGAAGAGCTTCACGGCCACGACGCGATCGCGGGCTTCCGCGCCGCTCGGGTCGGCGGTTCGCCAGGTCGCGTCCTGCACCGCACCGAGATCACCACCTTCGGTGACGACTTTGCCACCGCCAACACCGAGTTCCAGCGTGCCAACACCAGCAGGATCGGGCGGCAGAGCCAGACCTGGGTTCGCTTCCCTGAGGGTTGGCGGATCACCTCCGCGCATGTGTCGCTGAGCGGCGAAACCAGTTGAGCCCGGTCGGTGCGGCCGAAGCTGCGCTGGCGGCGGATCGCCGCCACGGCGACCCGGCGATCTGGATCACCAGGGTTCATCCGTCCGAGGTGATGGAGAGGGCGGAAGCCTTGCAGCGTGAGGGCCGGCAAGGCCGCCCGCTCTGGGGCGTGCCGTTCGCGGTGAAGGACAACATCGACATCGCCGATATGCCGACCACCGCCGCCTGTCCTGGCTATGAGCGGATACCCGAGCGCACCGCGCCGGCGGTGCAGCGCCTGCTCGATGCCGGTGCGATCCTGATCGGCAAGACCAATCTCGACCAGTTCGCGACCGGGCTGGTGGGCGTGCGCAGCCCTTATGGCATTCCACGCAACCTGTTCGATCCCGCCTGCGTCCCGGGCGGTTCGTCCTCCGGTTCGGCGGTGGCGGTGGGCGCCGGAATCGTGGCGTTCGCCTTGGGCACGGATACCGCCGGCTCGGGGCGGGTGCCGGCGATGTTCGCCAACATCGTCGGCTTGAAGCCGACCATCGGTACCGTCTCGACCAGCGGCGTCGTGCCCGCCTGCCGGTCGATCGACACGATTTCGGTGTTCGCGGCCACCGTAGACATGGCGCTCGGCGTGCAGCGCGTCATTGCCGGCGTCGATGCGGAAGACTGCTATTCGCGGCAGGCGCCGTACCCGCATCTTCGGCGCGGCACATTGCCGAACGCGGCGCGGATCGCGGTGGCTGAGATCGGCGATCTCTGCGCCCCCGGTGTCGTCGCCCGCTATCTGGAAGCAGCGGCAATGTTCGAAACCCGCACCATCGATCTGGCGCCGTTCCTCGACATCGCGCGGCTGCTCTACGACGGTCCTTGGGTCGCGGAGCGCACGGCGGCCCTGCGGGACATCCTCGATCGGCATCCCGAGATGCTGCATGATGTCACCCGCCGCATCCTGGTCGGCGGATTATCCCGAACCGCGGTAGATGCGTTCGATGCGTTTCATCAATTGGCGGCAACCCGGCGCCTGGCGGCGAAGCTGTTCGAGACCTGCGACGCCTTGATGCTGCCGACCGCGCCGTTTACGCCAACCCTGGCCGAGTTGAGGCACGACGCGTTTAGCCCCAATAGCCGGCTCGGCACCTTTACCAATTTCGTCAACCTCTGCGACCTCGCGGCGATCGCTGTGCCATGCGGCTTCGATGCCGCCGGATTGCCGGTTGGCGTCACCCTGCTTGGCCCGGCGTTCGCGGAGGGTCGGCTGGCGGCCATCGCGGATGCAGTGCACCGCCGGTTCGCCAGCCATGTCGGCGCCACCGCAACCCCGCTGCCGCCGCCCGATGCCGCGGACCCGCTCCATTCCGGAGAAACCGCGCTATTCTGCATCGGCGCGCATATGAGCGGGCTGCCTTTGAACGTCCAAGTGGTCGCGCTCGGAGGTCGACTGCTTCGCGAGGATCGGACGATCCCCGGCTACCGCCTGCATGCTCTGGGGGCGCGGCCGGGCATGCTGCGCGGCGAGGGCGGCGGCGCCATTCGCGGCGAGGTTTGGGCGCTGCCGACGACATCCATCGGCGCCTTGCTGGCGCAGGTTCCGCCCCCGTTGGGGTTCGGCACGGTCGATCTGGAAAGCGGCCCCTGCCTCGGCTTCCTGGCCGAGGCACAGGGCGTGACAGAAGCCCCTGACGTGACCTCGTTCGGCGGCTGGCGGGCCTGGCTGGCGAGCCGCACAACAGAGGCTTGATACCCCGGTCAGGCCGACGGGCGCCGGGCAACGGACCATCCGTCCCGCCTGGCCTCTCAGTGTGACCGCTCAGTGGGTGCCATCATTCTTCATAAGCCGCTGCGAAATGTCCCAGAGCCTTGCAGCGTTGCCGCCATCCAGCGCGTAAGCAGCATAGCCGCCAGTGAAGTCTGTTGGACGCCGCGCGACTTGCTCTGCTTCGTTGCCATCCTCGAAGTAGCGACCGCTTATGTCGTTCAGTAGAGGCGACACCGCCACCAGGACGGATGTTGCAGCGCCCAGTCCTAGCGTCTTGCGGCGCTCCACCGGCGTTTTGAGGCCACCGG
Source organism: uncultured Alphaproteobacteria bacterium (assembly GCA_963819305.1). Taxonomy (GTDB): domain Bacteria; phylum Pseudomonadota; class Alphaproteobacteria; order Acetobacterales; family Acetobacteraceae; genus CAVTKE01. The sequence goes on along the minus strand of CAWFVP010000005.1, from coordinate 532,062 downwards.
TATGCTTTTGAAGTCCCGTCGCAATGGTGCCGGGGTTGAGCGCATTCGACTTTATACCATCATCGGCCCGGTTCTGCGTAATCCCGACTGAAAGCAGCGCAGTCGCTGACTTTGATTGCCCGTAGGCCGCGAGGGGCGTGTAGGGCACAAAGTCAAAGCCTGCATCATCGAACGGCGGTCCCTCTGAACACCGCGGTCTACAACACCGCACCGGCGCTGATGGCTGGGCGACATGGCGCCGGATGCGGAGGCGACTTACATCAAGGCAGTCGCCGACGGATTGTCCAGGAAGTGGGCAGCAGTCCGCTGGGCCGGTTGAGCCCTTGGCTGGCGTATGACGTTTTGACCCTCGACAACCCGGCCGGGCAGACATGATCAGCGACTAGTCGCGCGTTGGAGCCCATCGTGGGGCATGTGGGCGGATCTGGCTTGGACGGCCCGGCGAGATCGCCGGCTTCGTCGCTACCTAGCCGGACCACTGGCCTGCAGCCCGCTGGCATCAATCCTGCTTGGCAATGAGCATGCCTGAGACATCGTCGACGCCGCCGCGAAGTGAGTTGCCGATCCCTGCCGGGCTTCGGGCACGGGACCTGTTTCGCCGTCGCGTCGGCTTCCGTCTTGGTTCCGGGCGTGCTGCTGGTGGCACCTGCGGCGGCGTTCTTCCGCAATCGGTCAGTGCGGGATGACCAATGATATTTGGCCGTCGAGCGATCCGCGCGATGCGGTGCGCCGGCCCCATATCGGGCTGGGAATGATCACGCCCTCAGGCAACGTGGTGGTCGAGCGGGTGACCAACGCCATCCTGAGGGACTTCCCCGAAGTCAGTGGTCATTTCTCGCGGACGACGGTCGTGGGGTCGACCGACGCCTATTCCGAGGACTACGACTGGGCCGGCATGCTGCGCGCGGCTGAACTGCTGGGACACGCCGCGCCGGCCTGCATCTGCTGGAACGGCAGCAAAGGGGGCAGCATCGGTTTTGCGTCGGACCGACGCCTGTGCCGCGAGATCACCGGATTGACGGGCATCCCGGCAACGACTTCTACATTGGCGATCGAGGCCTCGCTGAAAGCAACTGGGGCGCAAAAAGTTGCCCTCGTAACGCCTTACACAGCCGCCTACGCGCGGAAAATTCCACCGCATTTCGCGGAGGCAGGTTTCTCCATCGTCGCTGAGGCGCATGCCGGCGTCGCCGACAATCTGGCATTCGCTGCAGTACCGGATGACGATATAACTGCGATGGTTCGTAGCACCACGGGCAACCGGCCCGACGCGATCGTCACCTATTGCACCAATTTTCCCGTAGCACATTTGGTTGCAGCACTGGAAGCAGAGCTTGGCATACCGGTGTACGACTCAGTGTCGGCAGCGGTGTGGGGTGCGTTGCGGCTCGCGGGGCAAACCACCGCTCTCGGGCGGCGTTGGGGTCGCTTGTTCCAGTTGGACCAGAACATCTCGTTGGCCTGAGGCATCACGCCACAAGAACCTCAGTCTGGCGTCGCGCTCCCGCCGCCGTGGCTGAAAGCTCGCCCGTCGGCGGGTCCTGCCTGAGTACCGGGGCGCCGGCCGCAGCCCTGGCCGGCGCCCCCGTCACCCGGGTCAGCCCCTCGTCGTGGTCACGAACGGCACTGCGCCCTCTGGCCGGTTCGACCCGCGATTGGCGTCGAACTGGCGGATCGGATGGCGGATATATGGATGCCGGGCACATGCCTTCTCGTCCAACTCCAGGCCCAGCCCGGGAAGGTCGGGGATCTTGATCTCGCTGTTGCTGAACACCAGCGACTCACGAACGATTTCCTTGCGCCAAGGCACGTCTACCGCGATCGTTTCGAGAATGCAGAAATTCGGGATGGTCGCGGCGAACTGCAGGGTCATCGCATTCACCACCGGCCCGGTCGGGTTGTGCGGTGCCACGGGAAGGAAGCGCGCGTGCCCCATGGCGGCGATCTTCTGCGCCTCCAACATGCCGCCAACATGGCCGACGTCAGGTTGCAGGATGTCGACGGCGCGCTTGTAGATCAGCTCCATAAAGCGCTCAGGCTCGAAATAGCGTTCGCCGCTGGCGATCGGGATGGGGCTGCTGGCCCGCACATCGGCCAGCGCATCGATGCTCTCGGGCGGCACCGGCTCCTCGAACCAGCGTGGCTCGAACTTCGCCAGCGCGCGCGCCATGGCGATCGCTGTCGGGACGTTCAGCCTGCCATGTACCTCGATCATCAGGTCGATGTCGGGCCCCACGGCGGCGCGAACCGCTTCCACGATCTCGATCGTGCGGTTGCGGGAGGGCTTGTCCATCTCCAGGTAGGCGGCACCGAACGGGTCCCATTTAAGCGCCTTGAAGCCCATCTTGACCGCCTCGGCCGCCTTCTGAGCGAATTCCGCGGCAGTTGTCGCGCCGGCGAACCAGCCGTTTCCATAACAGGAAACCGTGTCGCGGTGTTTGCCCCCCAGCAGCTCGTACACCGGAACCCCCAGTGCCTTGCCCTTGATGTCCAGCAGCGCGGCCTCCATGCCGCTCAGCGCGCTGCGCAGCACAACCCCGGTGCGCCAGTATGAATTGCGGTGCATCAGCGATATCAAATGATCGGTGGCGAACGGGTCCTTGCCGATCAGGAACTCGCCCAACTCCTCCAGTGCAGCCACCACCGCCTTCTCGTTCCATTCCACGGTGGCTTCGCCGAGCCCTTCGACGCCCGCATCGGTTTGCAGCTTGACGAAGATGTAGTTGGCCCGGTGCGCGTCGACCAGGAATGTCTTGTAGCCGGTGATCTTCATGGTGCTGTCCTCTTGCTCTTCGTAATGACAGGGCGGCTGCCCGTCAGGCGGTTGTGGTGACCCTGCGTTCCTCAGGACTTTCGCCGTCGCCCCAGCGGCGGTCGAGGTCGGGCCAGGGGATCGATGACTACCAGCAGCTTTGTATAGTCGTGCTGCGGGTTGCCGATCACGTCCGCTGCGTCGCCCCGCTCCACCACATGGCCGCGATGCAGCACCAGCACCTCGTCGGCGACGTGATAGGCGGTGGTGATGTCGTGGGTGATGTAGACGATGGCGATGCCATGCGTCGCTGTTAAGTGCTGACGATGTTGGCCAGGATCGTTGCCCGCAGCGAGGCGTCCACCATCGACACCGGCTCGTCCGCCACCAGCAGCCGCGGACGCAGCAGCAGCGCGCGGGCCACCATCAGCCGCTGCCGCTGGCCGCCGCTGAGCTGGTGCGGATAGCGGCCGAGCGTGTCGCCGGGGTTGAGCCCGACGCTGTCGCAGGCCTCGGCCGCCAATTCCAGCGCCTGGTCCCGACGCCGGGCCAGACCGAACTCGCCGCAGCGGAACGGTGAGCGCGTGGTCCACGGTGTAGAACGGATTATAGGCGGAGAACGGATCCTGCGTGATGGCCTGCACGTCGCGACGGAATTCCCGCCGCTCGGCGCGGTTCAGCGACCGCAGGTCCCGCCCATCGAAGTTGATGGTGCCGATATCCGGGCGCGACCAGACCAAGCAGGATATTGCCGAGCGTCGTCTTGCCGCTGCCGCTCTCGCCGACCACGGCGATCACCGGCGGCCGTTCGCCGCGCAGCGCCAGGTTCAGCGGATGCAGGGCCGGGATGCGTGTTGCGCCGGAACAGGCTGCCGCCGTAGGTCTTGCCCGCGCCGACGAGTTCCATGAGCGGGGCGGGATCGCGATCAGGAAGCTGGGTCAAGCGGCACTTCCTCCAGGTGGCAGGCGACGATTCGGTCGGGTCCTGCGGCGCGGCTCTCGGGGCGTACCTGCCGGCAGATCTCCATGGCGAAGCGGCAGCGCGGCGCGAAGGCGCAACCGGGCGGCAGGCGTGCCAGTGACGGCGTGGTGCCGGGGATGCCGACGAAGTGGCCGCGATTTTCGAACGTCGGAACGGAATCGATCAGCATGCGCGTATAGGGATGGCGCGGCGTGCGGAACACCTCGGCGATGGTGCCCAACTCGACCAGCCGGCCTGCATACATCACCGCCAGCCGATCCACGAACTGCACCATCAGCCCCATGTCGTGGCCGATCAGGATAAGGCAGGCGCCGGTCTCCTTCTGCAGCCGGCCGAGCGTGCCCATCACCTGGCGCTGCGTTACCACATCGAGCGCGCTGGTCGGCTCGTCGGCGATGATCAGTTGCGGGCGCAGCAGCATGCCGATGGCGATGCAGACACGCTGCTTCATGCCGCCGCTGAGCTGGTGCGGATACAGTCGCGCTGTGCGCAGCGGGCAGGTCGACGCCCGCCAGCGCCTGAGCGATCGCGTCGGGCGAGACCTGATCGCCGTGGTCCAGGATGGCGTCGCGCATCTGCGCGGCAACGGTTTTGACCGGATTGAGTGAGTTCATGGCGCCCTGGGGGATGTAGCTCACCACTCGCAGCCGCGCCGCGCGCATCGCCTCCTCGTCGCAGCGCGCGTAGATCGGTTCCGTTGAGAATCGCGCGCCCGCCGGTGATACGGCCAGGCGGTCGGATCAGGCGAAGCAGCGCCAGCGCGGTGGTCGACTTGCCCGAGCCCGGACTCGCCCACGATGCCCAGCCGCTCGCCTGGACGAACTGTGAAGGACACCGCGTCGGCGCCCGAGAATAGTGCCGGAGGCTAGCGGGTAAGCGACCGTGAGTCCCTCGACAACAAGGCCATCGCTCATGACGTGCGCTGCCGCAGCCGGGGATTGGCGAACTCGTCGAGACCCTGGCTGATCAGATATAGCGCCACGAACAGGATGACCAGCATGACGATCGGCGCCAGGATCCACCACCACAGCCCACGCATGAAGGCGGTGTAGTAGAGCATCCAGTAGACGGTCATGCCGAGCGTCGGCTCGTCCATCGGCCCCAAGCCGAGCGCGTCGAGTCCGACTGAAGACAGGATTGCCGCCGAGCTCGCCAGCACCAGTGCCGCCATGAGGAACGGCAGAAGGTTGGGCAGCATTTCCAGGAAAACGATCTTGGTGCCGCTGCGTCCGCTGAGCCGGGCAGTCAGCACGTAGCCCGATTGGCGCATGATCAGCGCCTGGGCGCGGATCTGCCGGGCCGGCCCGAACCAGGACAGCCCGCCGATGATCAGCGCCATTCCGGTGGAGTCCAGATGCCCATGCAGCCCGGAGGCGATGACGATCAGCAGCAGCAGCGGCGGAATTGTCAGGCCGACATCGATGATCCAGCGCAGCGCGAGATCTACGATGCCGCCGCAATATGCGGAAACCAATCCGGCCGTGGAGCCGATGGTGATGCCCATGGCGCCGGCCAGCAGCCCAACCTTCACGGTCAGCCATGTCCCCAGCACGAGCACCGCCAGCAGGTCGCGGCCCTGGCTGTCGCTGCCGAAAGGCGTCTCCCAGGATGGCGGCTGGTTCGGCATCACCGAAAGCGGCTCGGACAAGGCTGGTGTCGATCAGCAGCCGGCCCAGGCTGGCGAACAGCAGCAGGGCCGAGAGCAGCGCCACGCCGCTGACGAAGGGCGTGCTGCGCCCAAGATAGCCCATGCGTGGCAAGGCGCCATCTCGCGCCGCCTTGGAGCGCGCTCGGCCTGCTCACTCATGGGCAGCCCCCGCGCGCGGATCGAGCAGCGGATAGATGCAGGTCGATGACGATCATCGACACGCCGGTGGCCACCACCAGCACCAGCACGCATCCGTAGATGGTGAAGAAGTCCGACAGCTTGATCGATTGGAACAGCAGCGTTCCGATGCCGGGATAGGCGAACACCATCTCCACCAGCACCGAGCCGGTGATGATCCGCCCCAGCGAGAGCGCCAGTGCGGTCACCTGCGGCAGCACCGCGTTGCGCATGCCGTAGGAGAAGAAGATGCGCCGGGGCCGCAGCCCCTTCGCGTCGGCGAACAGCATGTAGTCCTCGCCCTGCACGCTGACCATCATGCCGCGCATGCCCAGCGCCCAGAAGCCGATGGAGGCGATCACGATCGAGAAGGCCGGCAGCAGCGAATGCCGCAGGACGTCGAGGGCGTATGACCAGCTCAGCCCTTGGACCGCCGTCAGTTCGTTGCCGCCGCCGCTGGGAAACCAGTCGAGCCGGAAGGCCAGGAAATACACCAGCACCAAGCCGACGAGGTAGAACGGGATTGCCGACAGGACCATGAACAGCGGCAGCACGTTGCGAAACAGCCGTGGCGCGCGTGGCCAGGCGGCGAGCGCGCCCAGCAGCGTGCCGCAGACGAAGGCGATCAGCGTCGCAGTGCCGAGAAGGCCGATCGTCCATGGCAGCGCGTAGGCGATCTGGTCGGCCACCCGCGTCGGATAATTGGTGATGGAGTAGCCGAGATCGAAATGCAGGATGCTGTTGAGGTAGTCCAGGTATTGCGTCCACAGCGATTGGTCGAGCCCGAAGCGCGCCTGGTAGGACTTTACCATGTCTTGAATGCCGGCCAGGGAGCCGCCTCCCTGGGAGGCGATCTGGGTCAGCCGCTCGGCGATCGGGTCGCGATCATTGAGCCGCGGCATGATGAAGTTCACGGTTGCCGCCGTCCAAACCATCGCGACGAGCAGCAGCAACCGCGCGGAAATCATCCGCAGCATCGGCTCACCCCGCCGGCTGAACCATGTGGGCGATATAGACCGAGGTGCTGACGTGGTTCGGCGCCGGCGGCATGTAGGGATTTTCGGTGCTGGGCCAGTTGGTCCAGTACGTCCGGTTCATTGGCAGCCGGTGATAGTATTGCTGGATAGGTATTTCCGGCACCAGCCCGTACCAGACCTCCATGGCCTTGTGCACCAGCGGGCCGATCGCCGTGTCCCCGGGTTTCAGCCCGTAGATCGCATCGACGGCGGCATCGAAGGTCCGGGTTGCGCATGCGGGCGTAATAGAACGACGGGCTGCCGACCGGTGCAAAGTTCTTGCTGTGGAACGCTTCGAGCGTCGCCAGCGGATCGAAGATGCTGCTGCCGGAATGTCCCGACAGCACCAGGGGGCATTGGCCGTTGGCCATGATGCGGGTCGAATCCGGCGTCGAATAGAATGTCACCTCGAAGCCGCCGCGGCGGAGTTGCTGTTGCACCAGGGGTCCGATCTGGTTGACGATGGATATGCCATGGATGTCGCCGCCCGCGCGCTTGCCGTCCTTGGCCCAGAATTTTGCTGCGTCGCGCTCGTATCCCGCGGCCTTCATCAGCCGTTCGGATTCCGCAAGATCGAAGACTCCGACCCGGTTCTTTTCGACGATATCGTCGAACGACCGGATATACGGCAGCAGCGGCGGAAAATTCGGGAACGGAGTGCGGCTGACGTCCGACGCGCCGCCTGAAGCTACGTCGACGATCTGCTTTACGTTCATCGCGTAGCCCATGGCGCGGCGCACGCGCACGTCGTTCCAGCGCTCGTCGGCGCTGTTGAAGAACAGCGAGATTGGCCACCAGTCGAGATTGCCGAATGGCGGATTGCTGCCGGAGAACGTCGTCAGCTTCGGATTGCGCCGCATCATCTCCTGCAGCAGGCTCACGTCCTGCATGTCGGTTGAAATGTCGATGGCGTTGGAGACCGCCATCTGGGCGATGCGGTCGCGCGAGATGCTCGGCACGGTGATGATGCGCTCGGGTGCCGGCAGCTTGCGGAAGCCGGTCTTGGCGCCCCACCAGTCGTCGCGGCGGTCGCAGACGATCTGGGTCGGGGATGTGCCGACGACCTGCCAGGCCGAGGTGGTCAGCGGCCAGCCCTTCTCGAGGTCGAAGAAGGTGAAGCCCGCCCGGTCTTCCACTTTGCTCCAGACATGCTCCGGCACCCACATGGGTCCGTAAGCAAAATAATTGGTGGTGACCGCGAAGACGTGCCGCGGGTCAGGGCGGGTGAAATCGATCCGCACCGTCAGATCGTCGATTACTTCGGCGCGCTTCGCGCGATCGGCGAACAGCGTCGCTTGGCGCATGTTGCGCTTGGTGTGCCCGTTCTCGATCAGCATGTTGTAGGTGAAGGCGACGTCGCGCGCGGTAAATGGATGCCCGTCGCTCCAGGCGGCGCCCGGCCGGACCTTGATGGTCATGGCCGTGAAGTCGTCGTTGTAAGCGTAGCTCTCTGCGAGCCAGGGGATGTGCTCGTTCTTGAAGAAGTTGTACCAGAACAGCGGCTCGGTCGCGTACATCATGCCGTTCCGCAGATCGACGCCGGGCGCATAGAAATTGGCATTGTTCACATTGGTCAGCACCGGCCCGTCGACGGTGCTGGCGACGATGTAGGTGCGATTGCGCGCCACCTCCTTCAGTGGGCCGCCCGACGCCTGCGCCCAGGCGCGTCCTGCGCCCAACGACAGGGCCGCCGTCCCTGCCAGAAGCGTGCGCCTCTCGATCCTGCTGTCCTGTGTTCATTGTTTCCCCCCGATGCACCGCGTGTTTTGGCGGCTAAGTTTTTTCGAGCAACGACCCTAGCCGATCGACCAGGTCGTCGCGCGACGATCGCACATGCATCCCGGCCAGCCGCGCGACTTGCGCATCGTCACCCCGCGCGATCGCCTCGATCAACGCGTGATGCTCATCCCGCGCGGCCTGCATGCGCACCGGCGAGAAGCCGCATTCCAGCCGCAAGGCGCGAGTGAGCCGAAGGCCGCGGTTGATCACCTCCGTCGCTTCGGGATTGCGGGCGGAACCGTTGATGAACTGGTGAAACCGGCCGTTGATCGTGGCAGCCGCGATGCCGTCACCCCGATCCGTCGCCTCGTCGTGCTCGACCTGCATCGCTTTCAGAATGGCGATCTGATGGGGAGAAACCGCCGCTGCGAAGCGTGCGGTAAGGAAGGATTCCAGCGCCTCCCGGACGTCGAAGATGTTGATCAGCAGTTGCTCGTCGATCGGGCGCACCCGGGCGCCGCAGTTCAGCTCCAGTACGACCAGTCCTTCGCCCTGGAGTTGCTGCAGCGCCTCGCGGACCGGTGCGGTGCTGACGCCGTATTGAGCAGCCAGGTCGCGCGTGCGCAGTCGCCCGTCCAGACGCCACTTCCCCTCGACAATGTCAGTCCGCAGGCGATCGACAAGGCGTGGATGCTCACTGGTGAGAGTAGTTGGGTCGGCCAACGCTGCCACGCGTGTGCTATGCATCCGGATGATATACCAAACTTCCGGAAGTTCGATCAAGGGGCTGGATTACATGACGACTTCCGCGCTATACGTCCCCACGGGAAGAGAACGGCGGAAACCGCGGATCGCGGCCGCCTCGGCGCCTTGCATGGCCGCAAGCAGAGGGAGATGCGTTCGATGACCACCACCACGCGGCGGGTGCTGCTGACGTCGGCGCTGCTGCCCTTGGCCGGCGCAGCACGGGCAGAATCCCCTACGACGGTGTCGTTCTGGTACAACCATCCTGAATGGAAGGACCGGACGGCTGCGATCCTGCGGCGCTTCGAGGCAGCGAACCCGTCTATCCATATCGACGTGCAGGAAATGCCCAGCGCCGCCTACATCCCGCGCCTGAACACGGCATTGGCGGCCGGCGAGGCGCCGGACCTGATGGCGCTGCGGGCCGGGGCTGATTTGAAAGCCGCGGCCGAGGCTGGGTACATCATCGAATTGACCGGTCGGCTGGATGCATCCAGCCTGACGCCATCGGCGCTGGCCGCCTCGCAGATCGATGGGAAGCTCTGGGGCGTGCCGGTGCTCGGTGCATATAGCGTGGCGCTGTTCTACAATCGCGACATTCTGGACAAGCACGGCATCGCAGCCCCGAAGACCTGGGACGAGCTGACCGCCGCCTGCCAGGCGCTAAAGGCGAAACGCGTTGTGCCGATGATCTGCCCGGCGCAGGACGCCTCGATCCCCGGCTTCACCTACATGCTGCTGGCGTCGGGGATATTGGGCGCCGGCGGGTTCGAGGACCTGCGCAAGGGACGGCGCAAGCTCACCGATCCAGATCTGCTGAAGGCGGCCGTCTTCTTTCGCGACCTGTACCAATTCTATCAGCCAGGCGCGATCGGCACCGCCTATACCGAGGGCAAGGCGCTGTTCGCGTTGGGACGCGGCGCGATGATGGTGGCGGGTTCGGCCGATTATGCCGGCTTCACGACGACCAATCCGAAGGTGAATCTCGGCGTTGTGCCGTTTCCGGCACCGCCCGGCGGTCGACCCGTCGACCATCACCGGCATGCAGGGCATGTTCACGATCAACGCCAAAACCAAGCCGATGGAGGAGGCGCTCGACCTTCCTGCAATGGATGCTGGGCCAGGAGGCGGCGCAGATGGTGATCGACACCATCACGCTCTCGACCTCGCGCGAGGTCAGCCGTCCGAAAGCCGCGTCATGCAGGAGGTGGTCGCCGCCGCGACGGTGAACGACGTCCGCGCCTGGTTCGAGATCCAGGAGACGGCCACGCGTCTTCGCCACCGTCGGCCAGCGCTGCCAGTCGCTGTTCCTTGGCGAGATGACGCCGGAAGCCTTCGCCGCCGCCGCTACAGGACGTGATCGAACCCGCCGCAGGACGCTGAGGGGTCCACACCGGTGACCGCGATCGCATCGGCTCGGCAGCTACGCCCGGCGCTACGGCCATCTGTGGTTCGTGCTGCCCGGGCTGCTGGTGTTCGCCGCCTTCTCGATCTATCCGGCCTTCTCGGCCTTCGCCTTCAGCCTGACCGACTGGACCGGCATGGGCCGCCCCGGCAATTTCGTCGGCTTGGCGAACTACCGCGAGGTGCTCGGTTCGTCCGAGTTTTACCGCGCAGCATGGCACAACCTGGAATTCTTCCTGGCTATCCTGCGTGGTGCAGCACACGGTCGGGCTGTTCCTGGCAGTGCAGCTCAATGCCAGGCCGCGCTTCATGGAAGTCTACCGCACCATCCTGTTCCTGCCGGTGATCCTGTCGCTGATCGCGACCGGCTTCATCTGGACGCTGATCCTCAGCCCCAATATCGGCATCCTGAACCCGGTGCTCGAGGAGTTGGGCCTCGGCTTCCTCGCGCGCTCGTGGCTCGACGACACGGTATGGGCGCTGCCCTGCATCATCGCCGTGCAGGCATGGAACCATATCGGGTGGGCGATTGTGATCTACATGGCAGGGCTGCAAAACCTGCCGCAGGAGTTGCGCGAGGCGGCCGAACTGGATGGGGCCAATGCTTGGCAGCGTTTCTGGGCGGTCACCTTTCCATTGCTCGCGCCCTCGTTCAGCAGTGTCACGGTGATCACCTTCATTCAGAACTTCCGTGTGTTCGACGTGGTCTATGTGCTCGCGGGCCCTTTGGGTGCGCCGGCCGGGCGCACCGACGTGCTGGGTACGCTGATCTACCGGTCCGCCTTCGGCGCCAGCGGGCTGAGTTCGGCTGACGTGCGGCTCAGCTACGCCGTCACCATCGCGGTCGTGGTTTTTCTCATGATGCTGGCCGGTGTGGCGGCCCTCATCTACAGCCTGCGCGGCCGGGAGGTGGAGGCATGATGCGCCGCGGCCCGGGCAGGTTGATGGTTGCAGCCGCACGTCACGGGGTGCTTGCGGCCTCCTGCATGATGGTGCTGGTGCCGATCGCCTATGTCTTCATCGCCTCGGTGAAGACGGTGCCTGACATCTTCGGCAACCCATACGGCCTGCCGGAGCACTGGGCATGGAGCAACTACGCCGACGCCTGGCGCGAGGCGCGCATCGCGGTCACTCTGACCAACAGCGTGTTGGTGACCGGCATCTCTGTCGCTTGTCAGCACCTTCCTGGCCGCCATGATCGCCTATGGATTGTGCCGACGGGAACGGCCGCTGGCCATGCTGCTCTACACGCTTTTCGTCAGCGGCATGCTGGTTCCGGCGCAGATGATCGTGCTGCCGCTGTTCGTGCTGATGCGTGACCTCGGGCTGCTCGGCACGCTGTTCGCCCTGATCTGCCCCTATACCGCCATGGGCCTGCCGATCGGCGTGCTGGTGCTGACGCCGCTGATCGCCACGCTGCCGCGTGACCTCGGCGACGCGGCGCGCATCGATGGCGCACGCGAGTGGCAGATTTTCCTGCGGGTGGTGCTGCCGATGATCCGGCCCGGCCTCGCCTCGGTGATGATCCTGAATGGCGTATGGATGTGGAACGAGTTCTTCATTCCGCTGGTGCTCGCCATCAAGCCCGGCGTGCAGACTTTACCAGTGGGGATCATGTCCTTCGTCGGAATGTACTCGACCGAGTGGGGCCTGATCTTCGCCAGCGTGGTGATCGCCACTGCGCCGGCGGTGATCGCCTACGTGCTGATGTCGCGGCAATTCGTTGCCGGCCTGACAGCAGGGGCGGTCAAAGGTTGATGCATTTCATCGAAGGACCAGGATCGCCATGAAGATCACCAGCATCACTCCGTTCCCCATCTGGATCGGCAACCGAACCCAGCTCCTGGTAAAGGTGACAACCGATTCAGGCCTGCACGGCTGGGGCGAATCCGGACTGACCAGCCGTGAGCGGGCGGTGGCGTCCGCGGTGGAACATTATGCTGGCTGGCTCGTGGGCCGCGATCCGATGAACATCGGCGCGCTGTGGCAGGAGATGTACCGCAGCCAGTATTTCGAGGGCGGGCGCGTGCTCACCGCCGCCATTTCCGCCATCGACATCGCACTTCACGACATCAAGGGCAAGGCACTTGGCGTGCCCGTCTGGCAGCTGCTCGGCGGCAAGCAGCGCGACTTCGTCGACACCTTCGCGTCGGTTCGTTCGCAGGATATCGGCCGCATCGTAGAGCTCACCGAGCAACTGTTGGAAGCCGGTTGGCATTGTATCCGCCTGCCGCGGAAAGAAGGTGTGCCGCACCCGTCCGGCAGCCACACCGTCTACGAACCCTGGCAGTCGCTGGCGACAACCGCCGAATGGATGGCCAGAGTGCGTGAGGCGGTGCGCGGCCGTGCCATCCTTGGCATCGACTACCACCATCGGCTTTCGGTCGCCGAAGCGGCCTCGTTCTGCCAGCGGATGCCGCCGGGCACGCTCGACTGGATCGAGGAACCGATCCGCGACGAGACCCCCGAGGCGTATGAATCGCTGCGCCGGATGACCCCGATCCCCTTCGCGCTGGGGGAGGAATTCGCCTCAAAATGGCAGTTCCTGCCCTATATCGAGCGCGACATCACCCAATATGCCCGCATCGACATTTGCAATGTCGGCGGTTTTACGGAGGCGATGAAGGTCGCCGGCTGGTGCGAGGCACACTACGTCGACTTGATGCCGCACAATCCGTTGGGCCCGGTCTGCACCGCAGCCACCGTGCAAATGGCCGCCGCGGTTGCGAATTTCGCCTGGGCCGAATGCCGAGAGACGCCGGGCGAACAGGATATGCGCCACGACGCGCCGATCTTCATCAATCGCCCTGTGCTGGAAGGCGCACGCTACCGCGTGCCCGACGCGCCGGGGCTGGGCATCGACATCGACGAAACGAAACTCTCCGAGGTGGCGCCCACCGGTCTCTACGACTTCCCCCGCCTGCGACGCGCCGACGGCTCCCATACCAACTGGTAGCGGCGATCATGCTCAAAGTGGATTGCGTGCTGCACTGGAATGCGCTGCTCGGTGAGGTGCCACTCTGGTCGTTGCGAGACCGACTGCTTTACTGGGTGGACATTCGTGCTCCGGCCTTGCACGGCCTGGACCTCGCGACTGGCGTCAACCGGAGCTGGACGATGCCCGAGCCGATTGGCGCGGCGGCGATCCACGCCCAGGGTGGGCTGTTGGTGGCGCTCGCCTCCGGCCTGTCCCGCTTCGATCCCGCCACTGCGACGCTGACGCCCCTGCAGCCGATCGAAGCGGACACACCCGCCAGCCGCCTGAACGACGGACGATGCGATCGGCAGGGCCGCTTCTGGGTCGGCTCGATGAACCGCGCCACGCCCGAGGGACGCGGACAACTTTATCGCTACGATCCCGACGGCACGTTGCATCGCATGTTCGGCGACATCGAGGTGCCGAACGGCCTGGCCTTCAGCCCCGACGGCTCCATGCTGCATTTCTGCAATTCGCCGACGCGCCGATTGACGGTCCATGCCCTGGATCCGGCAACCGGCGCTATGGGCCCGCCTAGCCTCTTTGCCGAGAGCCCGCCGCCCGGCAACCCGGACGGTGCGGTGATCGATGCCGATGGCTGCCTCTGGGTCGCCCATTTCGACGGCGCTCGGCTGACCCGCTTCACGCCCGACGGGCGCATCGACCGGGTGATTCCGCTGCCGGTTCCGCGCCCGACCGCCGTTTGCTTCGGCGGCGACGGGCTCGATACGCTGTTTGTTACCTCGGCGCGCATCAACATGACCGAGGCGGCACTGCGCGAGGCGCCGCTTTCCGGCTCGGTCTTCGCCATCCACCCCGGCGTGCGCGGCCTGCCGGAGCCGGTCTTCGCCCAGGAGGCAGCCTGATTGGCTCAGTCAACGGAGCAGTCACGAAAGCTGCGGCTACCGCTTCACCTCATTGCGATAGGCGAGGGGGCTGGTGCCGGTTGCCCGTCGGAATGCACGGGAAAAATTGGATTGCGAAGAAAAGCAGCAGGCCAATCCGATTTCCGCAAGGGACAGCCGTCCCAGCGAGAGTAACGTCTTGGCGCGTTCGAGCCGCAACTGGCCAAGGTAGCGATGCGGAGGCGCTCCCATCGCAGTTGCAAACATGCGGGTGAAATGAAACACGCTGAGGCCGGCAACGGCGGCCAGGTCGTCGAGACCGATATCGTCTTCCACGTGCTCGACCATGTATTGCAGCACGCGGCGCAGCCTGTGCTCCGCCAATGCATGTCGTGTGCGGGTCACGGTGCTGCGTCGCACGCCGCTTGTATACCGCTCCGCGATACGGGCGGTTAGCCCGAGAGAAATATTCTCGGCGAGCAGGCGCCCGCCGGAGGTCGGAGTCCTCATCTCGGCCAACAAGGATTCCGCGCCCCTTCTGAGCACCTCATCATTGAACCCGCCGAGGTAGCGAACGCTATCGGGATGGACGTCGGTTCCTCCGCGAGCCTCCGCGTACTCCTGAAAGCGCTCTGCCGGGAGGTACAGGTGGAGCACCTCGTGCCAGTTGGATATCTGGATATCTTCTTCGCGAACGCCCTTTGGGCAGAGCCAGACAATTCCTGGCTCAACCGGGGTCCTCTGCCAGAGCCCGTCGCCACGTCGCCTGACGATGCAATCCGAATGGCAAGCGACTGCAATGCCGATCTCGAGGTGCGTCGGTTGGAACGCGGGGAGTTCCCCCGTCGCGTGGTGACGCAGATCGGCTGCGAGCCAGTGCCAGGACAAGCCGCGGGACGACAACAGGAGGTCACGGGGACCGTATTTCCGAGCTCCCTCTCCTTCCAGGTCCACGGCACGCCCCGGTTCTGCACCCCGGCCTCTAGCGGCGACCCGGCCAAATTGCCTTGAGACAGCAATATCGGAACAGACAGCCGTTTGATGGTCAGGTAGCGATTCGTCGCACTCGCGATAAGTTTCCCATCATGGCGCGGTATACAGAATTGGTCGGGACGATCCTAGGCTGGACGCCGCTATCATCGTGCAAGGCAGCCTGATGAAAGCGATCAGGGTTCATGCCTTTGGCGACGTCGATGCCATGATCTACGAGGATGTCCCCGTTCCGAGTGCTGGACCTGGCCAAGTGCTGGTTCGCGTTGCGGCGGCGGGCGTCGGGCCTTGGGATGCCTGGGTGCGCGCGGGTAAGAGCGTCCTTCCGCAGCCATTGCCGCTTACCCTTGGGGCCGACTTTTCGGGAATTGTCGAAGTCGTGGGTTCAGGCGTCGACGCGGTACGGCCCGGTCTCGCCGTCTATGGTGCGACCAACCCTCGTTTCACCGGCGCCTATGCCGGCTATGCGCTGGTTGAGGCAGCCATGATTGCCCCAAAGCCGGCCTCGCTGACGGATGCCGAGGCCGGATCGGCGCCCGTGGTTGCCTGTACGGCGCACCAAATGTTGTTCGAAGATGGCGATCTGCAGCCCGGCAACATCGTCGTGGTGCTCGGTGGAGGCGGCAATGTCGGGTCCTACGCGGTGCAACTCGCTGCCCTGGCCGGAGCACACGTCATTGCCACGGGGCGGCACAACGATCTGGAAAGGATACGCGCGCTCGGCGCCGCGGACGTCGTGGCGGCCGGTGAGCCACCGCGAGCCGAGCTTGCATCGCGGGCCGACCTCGTCATCGACACTGCCGGCGGCGACGCGCTGGACCAGGCTTTTGACTGGCTGCGGCCCGGCGGTACTGCTCTTGTCGGCTGTCGCCAAGCCTGATCCCGATCGTGCGGCCCGCCACGGGAGCAAAGCGAGGTTCATCCTCGTCAAGGTGACGACTGACAGGCTTCGGCACTTGGCGTCGCTGTTCGAGACGAGCCGGCTCAAGGCGAAGGTTGGCCGGGAATTCAAGCTGTCCGAGGCTCGCCTGGCCCACCGCCTGATGGAGGCAGGTGCTCCGCCCGGCAAGCTCGTCCTCGTCCCCGACCCACGAAACCCAGAAGGGCAAGTAGAATGACCGACGTCCCGACCACCCCGCTTGTACCGGGCAACACCCTGATCACCGCCTCGCCGGAGGAAGGACGCGCCCTCGCCATCACACTCGCACGGCACTCCATCCATGCGATCCAGAATAACCTCGAGGTGCTGACGAGCGGCCGCGCCCAGTATGCCCATGATCCCTACGGTCTGATCGCCACCAGCCACGTCATCGCGGCCGAGTTCGCCACCATCGCCGCGGCCAACAACTACTGGCGAAGCTGACCCGCATGACGGCAAGATTCTCACACCGATTCACGTCGCGGGGAAACCCCGACCATGGCCGGCAGGCACTGTCACCACGACAACTCGTGACGATCGTGGCAATCGCTACGGCGGGCATGGTTGCGACAGCTGACCCGGTTCGTTCGGCACCATCCGAGACGCTTGTGCCGCTGATGCAGCAGCCCGTTCCCGGTCTTCCAGGGAAAACCCTGACGGCGATCAACGTGGTGTTTCCGCCGGGCGCCGTTTCTTCTCCGCACCGGCACGGCGACGCTTTCCTCTACGCCTACGTTCTGGAGGGCGAAATCCGTAGCCAGATCGAAGGACAGCCGCCACAGGTCTACAGGGCCGGCGAGAGCTGGACCGAGAAGCCAGGCGACCATCACGTGCTGACCGAGAACACCAGCAGCACCGCGACCGCCCGCCTGCTTGTCGTCTTTCTCGCAGACACGGGCGTACCGCTGAAGATCGATGACCCTGGCAAGGAGCACTGACTTGATGCAGCGCCTTGATTACAGGCGCACGCCCAAACAGGCATGAAAGTGTTCGGGGGACATGTTACCACGCCTTAGAAGGGGCTGCCTTATTTGCGGCGAACCGGGGCCGGGCAGGTGGGATCAGCGAAGGGTCGGTCCCGCGTGGTCACCCCGCGGGCCAGGCGACGTTATGCTCCAGCGGATAGATCGGCACCCGGCGGTGGCGATAGGTGAAGGTGGTCAGGTCCGCGGTGGTCACGCCCGCGGTCGCCACCCAGATCATCTCGCGGGCGATCGGTTCCATCGCCGGGCGGGGCGAATGGACGCCCTTGGCAATGATGATCGGCATTTGCGTCGGCTCGATGCCGAGTGTGCGGAACTGCTGCAGGCTCATGGAACCGCCGGGCAGGGTGGTCAGGACGATGGTGTAGCCGTCATCGGTACGGATGGCGGCGCTGGGGCCATCGTTGAAGAAACGGAAACCGGCATGGGTGGGTCCGGTCTCCTCGTAGCGTCCGTCGGACAGGGCGGTGACGGTGCCCTCGATCGGGAACGGTGCGCCATGCTGGCCATCGGTCTTGCCGCCGACCGCGAGCTTTACCCGCGAGCCAATGCCGGCCTGCTGGCATTCGCGCACAGACCCGGGGTCGCAGACGGCCTGGAGCAGGCCCTTGATGCCCAGCCGACGGGCAGCATGCAGGATCAGGGTGGAATCAGCCGGGCTGCCGGCGCCGACATTGTCGCCCACGTCGAACAGCACGACCGGACCGACAGGCGCTGCGGCCGCGCGGGTCAGCGCCGCATCGATCGGCGTGCCGCCCGCGTTCAACGGCTCGCGCACCGCCCAGGCGGCGTCGGCCAGCTCCTTCGCGATTTCCTTCGCCAGCGCCGGATCATTGTCGGTGATGGCAATGAACGACATGCCCATCTCGGCTACGTCGGAATACGGGTAGCCCTCCACGACGCTGACCGTCAGCACGCCGGGGCGCTTGCGTTGTTCGTCGGCGAGGCGAACCAGCGTCTTCATCGGCTCGTCGCTGGTGCCCTGATTGAGGATGTTGACCAGCAGCGGTGGGTTCTCCAGCGCGGTCACCGGCTTGATCTCGCCCTTCAGCATGCGCAGCACCAGGTTGGCGCACAATTTCGCCTGCTCGTAGGCGTCGATATGCGGATTGGTCTGGTAAACCGTGGTTATGTCGGCATTCTCGACCATCATCGGCGAGACGTTCGCATGCATGTCGAGCGCCAGCCCGATCGGCACGTCCGGCCCCACCAGCTCGCGCACGCGGCGGACGAAGGCGCCGTCGGCATCGGGCCAGGTCTCGGAGACGGCCGCGCCGTGCTGCGGCAGCAGCACCGCGTCCCACGGCCCGCCGTCGCGGATCGCCGCCAGGGCACGGTCCATGATGTGGGCTGTTGCTTCGTGCGTCATGGCGCCCATCGGCGTCAGCCGCGTGAACAGCAAGGGCACCAGTTCCACGTCGCCGGAATCGGCACAGGCGTCGAAGAATCCGGCCAGCGTTGACTGCGAGCTGCCGTATTCGGCGCGTATCGCCTCGCCTTCGAGGATGCCTGAGCGTTCCCATTTCTCCAGCCCGGCCGGCACCGAGGAGAAGGTGTTCGATTCGTGCTGGAAGCCGGCTGTGGCGATGCGGAACATGCGATGTCTCCCCGGGGGCCCTTCGGTGCCAGCTTGCGGCAGACTGCCCGGCCGCTCAACCCGTTGCGCGATGGGGATTTTCCGGAAACACACGCGCGGCGCCTTGCTGGCTTGGCGGGGC
Organism: uncultured Alphaproteobacteria bacterium; assembly: GCA_963819305.1. Lineage (GTDB taxonomy): Bacteria > Pseudomonadota > Alphaproteobacteria > Acetobacterales > Acetobacteraceae > CAVTKE01. The sequence continues at coordinate 513,188 of CAWFVP010000005.1, read as the reverse complement.
GGCGACTACGGTTGCGTCGCACGAGGGGACAGGGAAGATGGATCAATTTTCGTTTGCCGCCGGGATTGACCGTCGGACGCTGCTGCGCTTCGCGGTGGCGGGCATGACCGCAGGGGTCGCTCCCGATGCGTTCGCGCAGGGCGCCCCGAAGAAGGGCGGCAAGCTGACCATCGGCGCCGACGCCGACCCGATCGGCCTCGATCCCGGCACGCTGACCGCCTTCTCCTCCTACGACTTCACCTCGCTGCTGTATTCCGGCCTGCTGCGCTGGTCGCCCGAAATGAAGGTGGAGCCGGACCTCGCCACCAGCTTCGAGCAGCCGAACGAAACCACCTACATCTTCAAGCTGCGCAGCGGCGTGAAATTCCACAACGGCCAGGAGTTCGACGCGGACGACGTGAAATACACGTTCGAACGCATCCTGAACCCGGCCACCGCCAGCCCCAACGCCTCGATCTTCGGTTCGATCAAGGCAGTGACGGTGCTGGACAAGTTGACGGTGAAGTTCGAGCTGAACGCACCGAACGCCGCGTTCCTGAGCTACATGGCCACCAACCCGGTGGGGGTCGTGGTGCCGCGCGGCGTGTCCGACCTTGACCACCAAGCCGGTCGGCACCGGTCCGTTCAGCTTCGTCTCCTACGACGCCAACCAGCAGTTCACCCTGAAGGCGTTCGCCGACTATTACGAGAAGGGCCAGCCCTATCTCGACGAGGTGGTGTTCCGCTTCTTCAAGGACCAGGCCTCGATCGCCTCGGCGCTGCGTTCCAAGGCGATCGACATGACCTGGTTCAAGGACCCCAAGGTCTCGGCCCAGATCGCCCGCACCTCGCGCGACCTGGTTTCCGCGCCGGGCAAGACCACGCGCACCTTCCCGGTGTGGATGAACCTGAAATCCGGGCCCACTCGCGGATGTGCGGGTGCGCCGCGCCCTCAGCCTTGCCACCGACCGCAAGGCCTGCCTCGAGACGGTGCTCGGCGGCTCCGGCAAGGTCGCGGCCATGGTGCCGGAAAGCCATGTCGGCGGCTATGACGGCGTGGGCGAGATGCCGTACTACAAGACCGACATCGCCGCGGCGAAGAAGTTGCTGACGGATGCCGGCCACGCCAACGGGCTCGACCTCGGCGACTACATCGTGCGTCGCCGCCAACCCGCTCGACGTCGCCTGCGCGCAGATCCTGCAGCAGCAATGGGCGGAGGCAGGGATCAAGGTCGCGATCAAGCCGATGGAGACCGCGCCGCTGATCGCCATGTGGCTGAAGGGCGAATTCCCCACCCTGCTGTCCATAGCGCTGAGCTGGAGCCCGGACCCCGACGCGATCCTGTCGCGCATCCTTTCCACCAGCGCATCCGGCAAGGCGCTTGGCATGACCGACACCACGCTGGACAAGATGATCGTCGACGCCCGCGCCATCCTCGATCGCGGCAAGCGGGCCGAAGCCTACATGGAGATCCAGAAGCGCATCAACGACAACGCCTATGTGCTCGACATCTACCAGTATCCGCTGCGTTGGGAGATGTGGTGGGGCAACGTGAAGGGCTACGTGCCGCTGGCCGCCAACATCCGCAGCTATGTCCGCACCGCCTGGATCGACAAGTAGCCGCACCCGATGCTGCGCATGGTTGGCGTCCGGCTCGCGCTGACGCTGCCCATCCTGCTGGGCGTCTCCTTGGTCGCATTCGTGCTGATGCGGGCGTTGCCGGGCGATTTCGCCCAGGCATCGGCGGGCACCACCTTGATCTCGGCCGAGGCGCTGGACGTGATCCGCCATGATCTCGGGCTCGACCGGCCATTGCTGGCTGCAATATCTCGCACTGGCTCGGCGCGCGCGCTGACGGGCGATCTCGGCCGCTCCTTCACCACCAAGCAGCCGGTGCTGGGCGAGGTGCTGCCGCGGTTCGCCGTCACGGCGGAGCTGACCGCCGATCGCCGGGCTGATGGCCATGCTGATCGGCGTGGCCACCGGCCTCGCCTCCGCCAGGCTGCGCGGGGCGGCCGACTGGCTGGTGCGCGGGCTCGAACTCGCTGCTGCTCGCGGTGCCTAACTTCGTGGTCGCGACCCTGATCGTGCTGCTGTTCGGCCTGTATTTCCCCGAGATCGCCATCTTCGACTACGTGCCCTTCGCGAAGGACCCGCTCGGCAACCTGGGCAGCATGGTGTTGCCCGGCATCTCGCTGGCGCTCACCGTCTCGGTGACGATATCCGAGAACACCCGCGCCGCGGTGCTGGAGGTCTCCAGCCAGGACTACGTGATGGTGGCCAAGGCCAAGGGCCTGCGGCCGCGCAGCATCCTGGGCAACTACCTTGTCCGCAACGCGCTCACTCCGGTCATCACCGTGACCGGCCTGCAGCTCGCGGCGTTGCTGGGCGGCTCCATTCTCATCGAGACCATCTTCACCATCCCCGGCATGGGGCAGTATCCTGTTCAATTCGATCACCACGCGCGACTACCCGGCCATCCAGGCCATCGTGCTGGTGGCCGCAGTCATCGTGCTGCTGACCAACGTGGCCGTGGACATCGCCTATGCCCGGGCCGATGCGCGGGTCAGCTATGACGTAGAAGCGGCCGGCTGCTTTTGCTCATCGGGCTGGGCATGCTTGCCGTGCTGGTGGCGGTGATGCTGTTCGGCTCGTCGCTCGCGCCATACCCGCCGGCCAAAACCTCTCCCGCCTCGCTCGACGGCCCGACGGCCGCGCACTGGCTCGGCACCGATTCGATTGGCCGCGACGTGCTGAGCCGCCTGATCGTCGGCGGCCGTGGCACGCTCACCATCACATTCAGCGCGGTGGCGATTGCGCTGGCCGCCGGCCTCGTGCTGGGCCTCACCTCCGGCTATGTGGGCGGGCGCGTCGACCTCGCCATCATGCGCCTGCTCGACGTGGTGTTCGCCTTCCCGGTCTTCCTGCTCGCCATCGCCGTGGTCGCCGCCCTCGGCCCCACTCTGCGCAACCTCATCCTGACCATCGCCATCGTCTACGTGCCCACGCTGGCCCGCGTCGTGCGCGGGCCCGTCCTGAGCGTGAAACGCTGGGACCATGTGGAGGCCGCCCGCAGCGTCGGCATCGGCGAGTTCTCCATCGCCGTGCGCCATGTGCTGCCGCTGGTGGTCTCGCCGATCCTGGTGCAGACCAGCCTGACCCTCGCCAACACCATCTTCACCGTCACCGCTCTGTCCTTCCTGGGCCTCGGGCCGCCGCCGCCCGACCCGAACTGGGGCAGCATGCTCGCCGAGGCGCGCCAGTTCATGGAACTCGCCCCGCTTGACCGTGATCGGCCCGGCGGTCGCCATCGTCTTCGCATCGCTGACCTTCATCGTGCTGGCCAACGGGTTGCGCGAGGCGTTGGACGTGAGCGGCCGATGACCCTCCTCCAGGTCCGCGGCCTCACCGCCACCTTCAGCCGCGAGGGCCGGACCAGCCAGGTCGTCAAGGGCGTTGCCTTCGACATCGCGCCCGGCGAGGCGGTCGGCTTCGTCGGCGAAAGCGGCAGCGGCAAGAGCGTCACCGCCCGCGCCGTCATGCGCCTGGCCCCTGAAGGCTCCTCCATCGCGTGGGGCGGCAGCATCCGCTTCCACGGCCAGGAACTCCTGGCCTTGCCGGAGCGCGCGATGGCGAGGCATCCGCGGCCGGCGCATCGCCATGGTGTTCCAGGACCCGATGTCCTCGCTGAACCCGGTCATGACCGTCGGCGCGCAAATCGAGGACATGCTGCTGCGCCACACCGACCTCTCCAGGCGCGCCGCCCGCGCCCGCACGATCGAGTTGCTCGGCCAAGTCGGGATCAACCAGCCCGCCCTGCGCGCCGACGACCATCCGCACCAGTTCTCCGGCGGCATGCGGCAGCGCGTGATGATCGCCATGGCCATCTCCTGCTCGCCCGACCTGCTGATCGCCGACGAACCGACCACCGCGCTCGACGTCACCGTCCAGGCGCAGATCCTGCGGCTGCTGCTGCGCCTGAAGCGCGAGCTCGGCATGGCGCTGATGCTGATCACCCACGATTTCGGCGTGATCGCCGGCATGGTCGAACGGGTGCACGTCATGACCGGCGGCGAGATCGTCGAGCACGGCGATATCGACGCGCTGTTCGCCACCCCGAGCCATCCCTATACCAAGGCGCTGCTGGCGGCGGTGCCGAGGCTGGACCGCGCATGAGCCGCGCCGCTGCTGCAGGTGCGCGGCCTCGGCGTTACCTTCCCGCCACGCCGCGGCCGCGGGCCGATGCGCGCGGTCGAAGCCGTGTCCTTCGACATCGCCCCCGGCCAGACCCTCGGTCTGGTCGGTGAATCCGGCTCCGGCAAGACCACCACCGGCCGCGCCATCCTCCAGCTCCAGCCGGCCAGCGGCGGCTCGGTGAAGCTGCTCGGCCGGGAACTGATCGGCATGAAGGGCCGCACCCTGCGCGCCATGCGCCGGCACATGCAGTTCGTGCTGCAGAATCCCTATTCCAGCCTGCATCCCCGCATGCGCGTGGCCGATATCCTGGCCGAGCCGCTGAAGCTGCACGGCACCGTCCCGCGCCGCGCCATCCCCGAGCGCGTCGCCGAACTCATGACGCTGGTCGGCATGGACCCGGGCACCATCCGCCGCTACCCGCACGAGTTCTCCGGCGGCCAGCGCCAGCGCATCGTCATCGCCCGCGCGCTCGCGGTGAACCCCGACTTCGTCGTCTGCGACGAACCCGTCTCCGCGCTGGACGTGCGCACCCAGGCGCAGATCGTCGACCTGCTCCGGGACCTGCAGCAACGCGTCGGCCTGTCCTATTTGTTCATCGCGCACGACCTTGCCATCGTGCGTGAGGTGGCCCACCGGGTGGCCGTGATGTACGGCGGCCGCATCCTGGAGTTGGGCACCGCCGCGGACGTCTATGACCATCCGGCGCACCCCTATACGCGCAATCTGCTCGACGCCGTGCCGGTGCCCGACCCGGCCCGTCAACGCGCCCGTCTGCAAGCCGACGCCGTAGACCCAGACTTCCGCGGCGCGCCCGACGACGATGACGCACCGGAATGGCGCGAAGTGACGCCGGGGCACGGGGTCTCGCGCAGGTTCTGGCCGAAGTGAAGCGCCTCCGGCGGGTTGGAACCCTTCCTTCGAACAGCGCCGCCGTCAGGCTGGACAGATCCTGAACCGATACGACTTTCGGGCGCGGTCAAAGCTTCTTGTTCTGGAACCAGGTACGGATGATTTGAATCAGCTCCGACTTGCGTTCAAGTGGCAGCCAGTGCCCGGAAGGTAGACTCGTCACGGTGAGATCCGAGCAGGCGGCGCGCATCGGGTCGCCTTGGCGGTTTCCGTTGATGGTGCAGATCTGATCGAAGTCGCCGTTGACGAACAGCACCGGTTGTGAAATGCGACCGCCATCGGGCGCGGTACGCGCGTAGGCCTCGTTGGCGTCGTCATTCACGTACCATGCGCAGGCCGGCCGGAAGCCCTGAGCCTTGAACGCGCGCACCAGCAGATCGAAATCCGCCGGCGGCCAGAGCGCCGGGGCAGGGAGGGTTGGCGGGGCGCGATGCGCGGCGCCGAAACGCCCGCCGTTGCGCGTGACCAACGCATTCGGCGAAACCTTGCCGATGCCGGCAGGGTCGCCCGGCCGGAAGATCGACGCCAGCGACGCCGCGATGTCCGCGTCGAGGTCGGCGACCGCCGCGTCGAAATGTGCCGTGTAATACCGATAATAGTCCCACTGGCCGTCCGGATACTGGTCAGCCGGATAGATGGTTCGATCCACCAAGGGGACGATCGTGTTCAAGGTATGGCCGCCGGGCTGATATGCAAGCGAAGTCAGCACGACGCCGCGGCTGCGCTCGGGCTGATGCGCGACCAGGGCGCCGACCACGACGCAGCCCCAGTCGTGGCCAACCCAGATTGCAGGTCTGCCGCCAAGGTGGTCGTGCAGTTCCGCCATGTCCGCCACGACCTCCTCCATGGTGTAGGCGTCGTTGGCCACAGGGGCGGAAGAGCCGCCGTAGCCACGCAGATCGGGCGCAATGCAATGCCAGCCTGCTCCGGCGAACGCATCCATTTGGGCGCGCCACATCAAGCCGAGGCTCGGCCAGCCGTGGACAAAGATCATCAACGGACCGTCGGCCGGCCCGCGCGCGATGTAGTGCGTCGATTGGCGAGGCGTGCTGAACGTTTGGGAAATCAGCGTGGTTCGGACCAGGTCCGTCATCATCATGTACTCCGGTTGAACTCGGTCGTCGTCATTGCAGAGCGGCATCGTCGCCCGGTGCCGGACGTCTGCGGTCGATCATCAGCGCGACGCCGATCAAGGCGATGCCGCCTGATAGCAGATTGACGGTTGTCAGAGGCTCGTGAAGCACCAGCGCGGAGAGGATCAGTGCCACCACCGGCGCGGCATAGTTGAAGGTGTTGGCGAGTGTTGGTGATACGTTGGCGTTCAGCGTCAGGAAGACGGCGTAGCCGATCAACGTGCTGGCAACGACGAGGAAGGCAAGCGCCGCCCATGCCGGCTGTGGAACGCGTGCGAGGTGCGTGGCGGCCGCAATCCCGGTTACCGTGACGATCCCGCCGAGCACGAGCCCGGCGACGACGAGTTGCACCGTCAAGGCGATCACGGGATCGCGGGGCATCGCCATTCTCGGTGCGAGCAGCGAACCTGCCGCCCAGGCGCCCGCGGCACCGAGAACGAGCATCACCCCGATCGGCTGGACGCGTCCATTGCCGAACGACGTCCAGCCCATCAACGCCAGGCCGGCGAAGCCGACGACGACGCCTGCGACCTGACGGTGCGTTAGCGGCCGATGGAACAGGCCCCATGCGAACAGCGCCAGAAAGAGCGGCGCGGCCGAGCCGAACACCGCAGCCACCCCGGCTGGCAGGAAATGCGTGCCCCAGATCGCGCTCGCTTGACTGATGACCAGCATCGTCAAGCCAATCAGCCCGGCGCCGGCGAGTTCGCGAGCGGCAACCGGCGATCGCCGCCAGCGCACCAGCGCGAACGGCAGCAGGATCAGCGCCGCGGCTGAGAAGCGCAGCGCTGCCACCGTCAGCGGATGCATGCCGTCCCCGGCGATCTTGAAGGCCAGGAAGTTGGCGCCGTTGTAAAACCATTGATAGCCGACCGCGAGCGCGACCAGTCCGCGATGCGCGCTGCTGTCCGCTCGGGTCGTGATCGTCTCGGCCTTGCTCATGGCTCGTAAACGAGGCCGGGCGCATTCCAGTCGCATCGCACCTGATGACGCAGTAGCATCGCGCTGGGCAAAAACAGCATCACCGAGCTGGATCGGAGGGCGGACCTTTGGAGCTGAAAGACCTCCGCTGCTTCATCGCCATCGCAGAAACGGGCGGCTTCCGCAGCGCGGCTCGGCGGCTCGGCGTAGAACAGTCGATCGTCAGCCGCCGGGTCGCTGCGCTGGAGGATGAAATCGGTGTCTCGCTGCTTGAACGCGGTCGGGCCGGGGTCAGGCTGACCGCGGCAGGCGGACACTTCCTCGAGCAAATCCGTTTTTCGCTGTCACAGCTGGAGGTGGCGGTCTCCGATGCGCAGGCGGCGGGGGAGGCCGCTGCCGGGCGCGTCAGGATCGGGATCACCGCGTCCATCGCCTCCGGGTTCGTGCGAGAGCTGCTTGCTGCCTGGCGGGCCGAGCATCCTCGCGTGGCGCTCGACCTGATCGAGGGCGCGGCCAACGAACACGTCGCGGCGGTTCTCGCCCATGACCTCGACCTGACATTCCAGCTGAGTTCAGTCGTACATCAGGGTCTCGATGCCGAGCAGCTGTGGCTCGACCGGGTGTTCGTCGCGGTGCCGGCTGGCACTTCGCACGTGAGCGCCGCCCAGTGCAGGATCGGCGACATCGCAGATGCCGATTTCATCGTGAGCACACGCAACTCCGGCCCGGACATCCGCGACTTCCTGACCAACCGGCTGTATCAACTCGGCAACAGTCCCTCGATCCGAATGCTCGACGTCGGCCGCGAGGCCCTTATTCATTGCGTAGGTCTGGGCATGGGCATCACGATCACCACGAGCGCAGACGCCGCGATCGGCTACCCCGGCGTCTCATTCGTCGAGGTTCTCGAGGAGCAGTTGCCGTTCAGCGCGATCTGGTCGCCTCGCAACGACAATCCGGCGTTGCGACGTTTCCTCAGCGCCGCACGGATTAGGTCGCGCAGCACGCGGCATGCGTCGGTGCCGGACGACACGACGTCCGCGGCACGTTGAGTGGTTGCGATCGAGCGACGCGCCGCGAGACTTTCGGCCGACAGCAGCAAGCAGACGCCTTCGCGATGGCTGAAGGCGAGCTCGCGCGCTCACTTCAGCCCTGCCCGAACATCGCGAGAAAGTTCGGCTGGCCGTTCGACGCGGCCAGGCCGCCGTCGACCGGGAGAATCACGCCATTGACGAAACTTGCGTCATCGCTGGCCAGGAACGCGATCACGGCCGCGACCTCGTCCGGCGTGGCGGGCCGGCCCATCGGCAGGCGACTGCGAAAAAGCGCCATGGCAGCCTCGCTCTTCTCCAACTCCGCTGTCGCGTCCGTGGCGGTCAGGCTGGGGGCAACGGCATTTATCCGGACGCCGCGGGCGGCGTATTCCAGGGCAAGTGATCGCGTCAGGTTCGAAACCGCACCTTTGGCCGCGTTGTAGCCGCTCCCACCCCAGTCGCCGCCAAGGCCGGATGCGGACGACACGTTGACGATCGAGCCCTTGGTCTTCAGAAGGTGTGGCAGCGCCTCGCGGGTACCGAAATAGACGCCGTCCAGGTCGGTCGCCAGCTGACGCCGCCAGTCGGCGGTGGTCAGCTCGGCGAACGGACCAAAGATTGCGAACCCGGCATTGTTGACCAGCACGTCGAGCCGGCCGAAGTGGGCGACGGTGTCTTCCACGAGCCGCTTGATGTACGCCTCGTCCGAAACGTCCCCCGCGTGGATGAGCGACTTGGCCGCGTCGATGCCGGCGATCGTGTCGCGGAGCTTCTGTTCGCGGCGGCCGTTCAGCACCACCGTTGCACCCTCGCGCAGGAATCGGCTGGCTGTGGCCGCCCCGATACCCGTCCCCGCCCCGGTGACGATGACGACCTTGTCTTCAAAACGCTTCATGATCCGTTCCAATCTGCTGCTGAGGGTTTGCCGTTGGTGGTGCGCAACTCGCCGCTGGAGACTTCGGGCACCGGGCCGGTGACGTACGGGGTGTTGCACTGGCCGGTGAGGTCGAACGACGGCGCCGGTGGGCTTGCCTGTCCGGACATTGCTGCAGGGTCCGTCCGGGCGACTTCGGCGCGATGCGATCCATGTCAGCCAGCCTTTCCTGCGAGGTCGGCGAACACCACCGCCTGGCGCCAACCCGCAGGGCTCGTCGCCATGGCCTGGCGGAAGGTGTCGGCCAGCGCCTCCGCCATCCACGCCGCTTCCAGCCCCCCGAGATCGACCGCACCCAGCCCGGCGTCCGCCGCCAGTCCGGCAGCCACCGCTTTCGCCTCGGAATCGCTGCCGGCAAGAAACACCTGTGCCCCGGCTTCTCGCAGCAGCTCGGGATTCTCCCTCAGCAGCCGCATCACCACGGTGTTGAACGCTTTCACCACGCGCGCCCGCGGCGCGGCCGCCTGGAGCTGCTCGGCGAGGCTTGGTCCCTCCGGACGCGATGAGGCGTAAGCGCCGTCCGGACCAGGGCCGCGGTTGTTCGGGTCGAGCACGATCTTTCCCGCGAGCCTGTCCGGGTCGGCCGGCATCACGCCGCGCGGCGTCCACAACACAACGTCGCCGAAGGAAGCGGCCTCTTCCTGCGTCGTCGCGCGCGCACCGTCGAGGCCCCTCACCGCGTCCGCCGCCCGCGTGGGGTCGCGCGAGCCGAAGGCCACCTCATGACCCGCGCGGGCCCAGATGGTTCCCAGGGTCTGTCCCACCGTCCCTACACCTACGATCCCGATGCGCATCATCGCTCTCCCGCTTCAGATGCCCCTGCAGATAAGGGCGCCGGGTTGCGCAGGGCACGACAGGCAGTGTTGCGGCTGAGCCAACCAGATGTATCGAATGGAGCGTGGACACTTTACGCGCCGCTGTCGTCGTTCTCCGCGTCGCCGAGGCCGGCTCCTTCGCCGGGGCCGCGCGGCTGCTCGGGGTGACCCCGGCCGCCGTCGCCCGCCTCGTCGGCCGCTTCGAGGCCGCGCACGGCGCACGCCTGTTCCGTCGCTCCACCCGTGCGCTCTCCCTCACGCCCGACGGTGAGCGCTTCCTCGCCGAGGTCCGAGGCCCGGCCCTCGCGCTCGCGGCGGCCGCCAGCCGTCTCGGGGCACCGGTCGGGGTCGCGGGCAGGGTGCGGGTGACCGCCGCCGCCTCGCTCGCGCCGACCTTGCTGCAGGCCCTGGCAGCGCTTTTGGAGCGTCACCCCGGGCTGCGCGTGGAGCTTGCCCTCGACGACCGCTTCGCCGATCTCGGCGGCGGACGCTGGGATCTCGCGGTGCGGATCGCGCCGCGGATCGCCGACGCCACCGTCCTCGCCAGGCGGCTCGCACCGTTGCCGCTCGTCACCCTTGCCGCCCCGGCCTACCTCGCCAGGAATGGCATGCCGCAGACGCCCGACGACTTGGTGCAGCATCGGTTGATCGGCGTGCGCTTTCCGGCGACGGGGCGCATGGTGCCCTGGCTGTTTCGCGCACCGGGCGGCACGCGCCGTCTCGAACCCGACTTCGCGCTCGTCGTGGACGGATCGGACGCCGCGCGGACGGCGACGGCGCTCGGAACCGGGATCGCGCAGACTGGATCGGAGGGCACGGCGGCGCTCATCGCCTCCGGCGGGTTCGTGACAGTGCTCGATGCGTACGCGCCGCCTCCCTGGGCCGTGTGGATGCTGCGCGCCCCGGGGCCCGCAGGATCAGCGCTCGCCGCGGTCATGGAGGCGTTCGTCGCGGCGTTTCGGCAGAAGGGGAAATGACGAGGGGGGCGAGGGGCAGATGGTCGATGCCAGCCGGGCGATGGGCATACTGGATCGGGCCGGGGCTCGTTGGCGGAGAGGGTGGGATTCGAACCCACGGTGAGCTTGCACCCACAACGGTTTTCGAGACCGTCCCGATCGACCACTCTGGCACCTCTCCGCGAGGCTGCGGCGGGCGCCTTATAGGGATAGCGGGGGGAAGTCGCAACGCCCCGCGTGCCGGCAAGCCTGGACAGCCATGCTTCGGCCGAACCGCCATTTCGTTTGACACATTTGCCGCCCGCGCTATAACCCGCGCTCCCCGGGGGTCAGGCACCTGACCGCCGCTGTCATACGTCCGCCCGGCGCTTGGCCGGGGGGATAACAGGATGCCAAACCGATGTTCGCAGTGATCCGCACCGGCGGGAAGCAGTACCGGGTAACCCCTGATGCCGTGCTGAAGGTGGAGAAGCTCGAGGCTGAAGCCGGCTCGACCATCACCTTCACCGATGTCCTGGCCGTCGGCGGGGAGGGCGGGCTGACCATCGGCGCGCCGACTATCGCCGGTGCAACCGTCACCGCGACGGTCATCGCGCAGGACCGCCTGGACAAGGTGATCATCTTCAAGAAGCGCCGCCGGCAGAACAGCCGCCGCAAGAACGGCCATCGCCAGCACGTCACCGTGCTGCGAATCGGCTCCATCTCCGCCGCCTGACGATCGTTATCAGGAGACACAGTCATGGCACATAAGAAAGCAGGCGGGTCGTCCCGCAACGGCCGCGATACCGAAGGCCGCCGCCTCGGCGTGAAGAAGTTCGGCGGCGAGGCCGTGGTCGCCGGCAACATCATCATCCGCCAGCGCGGCACCAAGGTGAAGCCCGGTCGCAATGTCGGCCTCGGCAAGGACCACACCATCTTCGCGCTGGTCGACGGCCACGTGAAGTTCGAGCGTCGCGCCGAGGATCGGGTGCAGGTGTCGGTGCTGCCGCTGCCGGTCGCTGCCGAGTAACCGCGCCGCCCCATTCGGCTTTTGCGAGCGGGGGTCGGTGCAAGCCGGCCCCCGTTTCCGTTGGTAACCCTATGAAATTCCTTGATCAGGCGAAAATCTATCTGCGGTCCGGCGACGGCGGCGACGGCGTCGTCGCGTTCCGGCGCGAGCACTTCATCGAGTTTGGCGGCCCGGATGGCGGCAATGGCGGCCGCGGCGGCGATATCGTGTTCGAGGCGGTGGCCAACCTCAACACCCTGATCGATTTCCGCTACACCCAGCATTTCCGCGCCAAAAAGGGCGGCAACGGCTCGGGCTCCGACCGCACCGGGGCAGGGGCGCCCGACGTGGTGATCAAGGTGCCGGTCGGCACGCAGATCTTCGATGACGACCGCGAGACGCTGCTGGCCGACCTCGATGCGCCCGGCAAGCACATGGTGCTGCTGCGCGGCGGCGACGGCGGCTTCGGCAACGCCAACTTCAAGACCTCCACCAACCGGGCGCCGCGCCGGGCCGACAAGGGCTGGCCGGGCGAGGAGCGCTGGGTCTGGCTGCGGCTGAAGCTGATCGCCGATGCCGGGCTGGTCGGGCTGCCGAATGCGGGCAAATCGACGTTCCTGTCGGTGACCTCGGCGGCGCGGCCGAAGATCGCCGACTATCCGTTCACCACCCTGCACCCGCAGCTTGGCGTCGTCCGCCTCCAACATGGCGCAGGATTTCGTGCTCGCCGACATCCCCGGCCTGATCGAGGGCGCGCATGAGGGCGCCGGCCTGGGCGACCGCTTCCTCGGCCATGTCGAGCGCTGCGCGGTGCTGCTGCACCTGGTCGACGGCGCCGCCGGGCAGGTGGTGCGGGCCTGGCGCACGGTGCGCGCGCGAGCTCGAGAGCTACGGCGGCGGACTGGCCGAAAAGCCGGAAATCCTGGTGCTGAACAAGGCCGACGCCATGACGACCGCGCGAAATCACCTCGCGCAAAGCCGCCCTCGAGAAAGCCTCCGGGCCAGAAGGTGATGGTGATGTCCGGCGTGTCCGGCCAGGGCGTGCAGGAGGTGCTCGCCGCCCTGTCAGCCGAAATCGTCCGCGACCGGAACCCATGATCCCGAATCTCGCCTCCGCCCGCCGGCTGGTGGTGAAGATCGGCAGCGCGCTGGTGGTCGATCCGCGCCGCGCCGCGCACCGCCTGGATGGCCGGAGTCGCGGCCGACATCGCGGCACTGCGGGCCCGCGGCACCGACATCATCGTGGTCAGCTCCGGCGCCATCGCACTGGCCCGCAACGCTCTGAGGACTGACCCGCAAGACACTGCGGCTGGAAGAAAAACAAGCGGCCGCCGCGGTCGGGCAGATCCGCCTCGCCCAGGCCTGGAGCGAGGCGTCTGCCGTCGCATGGCCTGACCGCCGCACAGTTGCTGCTGACCCTGGACGACACCGAGGACCGCCGCCGCTACCTCAACGCCCGCGCCACCCTCACCACCCTGCTGGGACTGGGCTGCGTGCCGGTCATCAACGAGAACGACAGCGTCGCCACCGCCGAAATCCGCTTCGGCGACAACGACCGCCTGGCCGCCCGCGTCGCCGAGATGGTGCAGGCCGACCAGCTCATCCTGCTGTCCGACATCGACGGCCTCTACACCGCCGACCCCCGCCGCGACCCCGCCGCGCAGCACATCCCGCGTCGTCGAGTCGTTGACGCCCGGAAATCGAGGCGATGGGCGGCGAGCCCCCGCCCGGCTATTCCAGCGGCGGCATGCGCACCAAGCTGGTCGCCGCGCGAATCGCCACCGGCGCCGGCTGTGCCATGGCGATCGCCGTGGGCGCCGTCGAGCATCCGCTGCAGGCCCTGATGGACGGCGCCCGCTGCACCTGGTTCCTGCCCGCCGCCGAGGGCCGCTCGGCGCGGCAGAACTGGATCCTCGGCACCCTGCAGCCGCAAGGCCGCTTCTCGGTCGATGCCGGCGCCGCACGTGCGCTGGGGCAGGGCAGGTCGCTGCTGCCGGCCGGCGTCCGCGGCCTGGAAGGCGCCTTCGCCCGCGGCGACGCCGTGGAGGTGCGCGGCCCCGGACGGCACCCCCCTGGCCCGCGGCCTGTCCGCCTATGGCAGCGACGACGCCGCCCGCATCATCGGCCACCGCAGTGCCGAGATCGAGACGATCCTCGGTTGGCGCGGCCGCGACGAGACTGATCCACCGCGACGATCTGGTGCTCCTGTAGCGGGCTGGTGCTTTTGTGAGTGGCGCGGCAGGATCAGCAGGGGAAACGAGTCTCATGCACATCGACAGCCTCCGGCCCGAAGCCGCCGCCACGCGCTGGCTGCATGCCGCCGCCGCCGCCGCACGCGATGCCTCGGCCGCGCTCGCGCGCATCAGCGAGGACGGCCGCAACGCGGCACTCCGCCACGCCGCCGCAGCCATCGCGCGCCCATGCGCCGGAAATCGCCGTCGCCAACGCCGTCGACCTCGCCGCCTTCGACGCCGCCGGCGGCAGCACCGCCTTCCGCGACCGCCTGCTGCTCACGCCCGGCCGCATCGAGGCCATGGCGCAGGGCCTGGACGACATCGCCGACCTGCCCGACCCGCTCGCCCGCACGCTCGCCGAATGGACCCGCCCGAACGGCCTGCGCATCCGCCGCGTCGCCATCGCCCATCGGCGTGATCGGCATGATCTACGAAAGCCGCCCCAATGTCGGCGCCGACGCCGCCGGCCTGTGCCTCAAATCCGGCAACGCCGTCATCCTGCGCGGCGGCTCCGACAGCTTCCATTCCGCCCGCGCCATCCACGCCGCCGTCACCGAGGGCCTGCGCGCGGCAGGCGCGCCGGAGCACGCGGTGCAGATCCCGCCAGCGACGGACCGCGCCTATGTCGCGGCCATGCTGGGCGGCGCCGGCCTGCTCGACCTCATCATTCCGCGCGGCGGCAAGTCCCTGGTGCTGCGGGTGCAGTCGGAGGCCCGCGTGCCGGTGCTGGCCCATGCCGAGGGCCGCTGCCACACCTACATCCATGCCGAGGCCGATCCCGCCATGGCCCGCGCGATCATCGCTCAACGCCAAGCTGCGCCGCACCGGCGTGTGCGGCGCCACCGAAACGCTGCTGATCGACGCCGCCATCGCGCCCACCCTGCTGCCGCACATCATCGCCGACCTGCGTGCGCAGGGCTGCGATTTCCGTGCCGACGCCGCCGCCCGCGCCATCGTGCCGGACATGCCCGCCGCATCGGACGCCGACCTCGACACCGAATGGCTCGACGCGATCCTCACCGTCGTGGTGGTGGACGGCGTGGACGCCAGGCGATGGCCCATATCCGCCGCCACGGCAGCGAACATACGGATGCCATCGTCACCGAGGACGAAGCCGCCGCCACGATGTTCCTCAACGGCATCGACAGCGCCGTCGCGCATCTGGAACGCCTCCACCCAGTTCTGCGACGGCGGCGAGTTCGGCTTCGGCGCCGAGATCGGCATCGCCACCGGCCGCATCCACGCCCGCGGGCCGGTGGGCCTCGAACAGCTCACCAGCTTCCGCTACCTGCTGACGGGGACCGGCCAGGTGCGTCCCTGACAACCTCCGATCTCGGGGCGTTCGGCGACGCCCGGCGCGTGCGCGTCGGCCTGCTCGGCGGCTCGTTCAATCCCGCCCATGCCGGGCATCGCCATGTCGCCCTGCTGGCGAAGAAGCGGCTCCGGCTGAACCAGGTCTGGCTGCTGGTTTCGCCGGGCAATCCGCTGAAGCCGGTCGCCGGGATGGGCGCCTTTGCCGGCCGCATGGCCTCCGCCCGCGCCATCGCCGACGGCCGCCGCATCATCGCCACCGACATCGAATCGCGCATGGGCACGCGCTACACCTTGGACACGTTGCGTGAGCTGCGCCGGCGCTTTCCGCACGTGCAGTTCGTCTGGCTGATGGGCGCCGACATCCTGGAGCAGCTGCCGCGCTGGCGCCGCTGGGACAAACTCGTCGCCGCCACCCCATTCGCGGTGCTGCCGCGCCCCGGCTACAATCACCGCGCCCTGGCCGGACTCGCCGCAACACGCTTGCGCCATGCGCGGCGGGGCGCTCATACAGCGCCTGTGCTGGCCGCCACGCCGTCGCCGGCCTGGGTTTTCCTGCCGGCCGCTCAGCACACAGCCTCCGCCACCGCCATCCGCGCCGCATCGGGAGTATAGCGTCATCGCCAGAAAGCCGCCGTCCAAGCCGCCCGCCAAGGCACCGAGCAAGCCGGGTTCGCCCGCCAAGCCGACCCGGCGCGCCAGCCCCGGCAAGCCCGCGACCGCCCTGCCGTCACCGCCAGGTACGCCGCGCAAAAAGGCGGTGATCGCCGGCCCGGCCCGCGCCGCGGCCAAGCCGGCCACGCCCCGCGCCGCCCCCCGCCGCGCGCCCAAGACCGAGCCCTCGCGCCTCGACCAACTCCAGAAGGTGATCGTCGACAGCCTGACCGACGACAAGGCGGAGGCGATCGTGACGCTGGATCTCGAGGGCCGCGCCGCATTCACCGACCGGATGGTGATCGCCACCGGCCTCGCCGACCGACAGATCAGCGCGATGGCCACGCATCTGGAAGAAAAGCTGGAGCAGGCCGGCCTGAAGCGAATCCAGATCGAGGGTGCCAACGGTGCCGACTGGGTGCTGATCGACGCCGGCGACATCGTCATCCACCTGTTCAAGCCGGAGGCGCGCACCGCCTACGGCCTGGAGCGGATGTGGGGCCCGGAACTGGACGAGGACCAGTCCACCGCTGTCTGAGTTTTCCCTGATCGCGGTCGGCCGGCTCGGGCGCGGGCCGGAGGCCGATCTGTTCACCCGCTACAACGATCGCCTGCGCCCGAAGCTGCGCGTCATCGAGATCGCCGAGGCGCGCGGCAATCCCACCGAGATGAAACGCCGCGAGGGCGCCGCCATCCTGACCGCGATCCCGGCCGGCGCATTGGCGGTGGCGCTCGACCTCGGCGGCAAGCTGATCGACAGCGAGGCGTTCGCCGCTCGCCTGCTGGCCTGGACCGAATCCGGCCGCGGCATCTGCTTCGTCATCGGCGGCGCCGAGGGCCTCGACGCCGCGGTGCTCGCCCGCGCCGATTTCGTGTTTTCGCTCGGCAAGCTGACCTGGCCGCACATGCTGGTGCGCGTGCTGTTGGCCGAGCAGTTGTTTCGCGCCCGCGCCATCGCCGCCGGCCACCCCTATCATCGCGCCGGACGGCCCTGACGCCGGAAGGAAGATAGCAGCCGCATTCCTCAATCTTCCTCTCCCCTTGCGGGAGAGGGCAGGGAGACGGGTGGCCGGCGAAAGGTCTCGAAGCTCGCTCCCTGCCTTCAGTAGCCGCCCATGTTGCCACCCCCGCCGCCCTCGGCCATTCCGCCCTGAGATTGCCCAACCGGTGCCTCTCCCGCCGGCACCCGACCAACCCGCAGCCCGGCACCCCCGCACGCTGCAAGTATGGCCGTAAGTGCAACGAGCACGCCCAGCCGCCAACCGGTAGCCATGGGGCACCTCCAATCGCTGTCCACTGTTCCAACGCGACGGCTCAGCCGGCTTTTTATTCCCCGCCGCACCAAACTCATTGTGCTTGCCGCGACCCTGCCGGGCGATGCTACGAATGCCGTCGACGGTCCACCGGCGATCGTGGATCTAACGGCAATGATCGGGGGAAATGCCAGATGCGCTCTTCGACTTTCGCGATAGCCGTGCTGTCGGCTGTCCTGCTCGGAACCGCCGCGCAGGCGCAGACGCCGGCCCCGAACCCGCTCGATGTCGTACCCGAGAAAATGCCGTTCGACGTCCCCTACGGCGCGCCGATCACCTTGGAGCGCGCGCAGTCGGCGATCGCCGCGTCGCTGGCGGAAGCCAGGAAGCGCGATTGGAAAATGAGCGCCGCGGTGGTTGATTCAGGCGGCAACCTGGTGGCCTTCGCCCGCATGGACGGCGCGCAGCTCGGTTCGGTGGCGACGTCGGAACACAAGGCCCACGCCGCGGTGCTGTATCGCCGCGACACCAAGGTGTTCGAAACCAACGTGCAGAACGGCATGGTCTACCAGTTCACCCTGGACGGCATGATCGGCGCCCGGGCCGGCATCCCGCTCGTCGAAAACGGCAAGATGATCGGCGCCATTGGCGTTGCCGGCGGCGCGGGATCGCAGGACGAGGTCGCCGCGAAAGCCGGGGTGGCGACGATCCAGTAGCCCAACCGCCAGCACGTTACCGGCGGCCGAAAGGAAGCCGGCCGGCTGGAATTTGCTGCGTATTCTACTTGCCATCCGGGTGAGTTCGTCCTCAATTGCCACCGCTTCGTTGCCGGGACATTCACTGAATTCGCAGGGCGCGACACGGTGCTTGCAGTTGGCTGCCTGATTCCATTCGTCCTCATCATCGCCGGCGCGGCAATTGGCTGGGCGGTCGGCGGCGGCCAGTGGGATTCCATCGTCGGCGCGGCGATCGGTGCCGCAGTCGGCATCGCGGCGATGCTCGTGCTAGTCTGGGGGTGGGATCGCATCGCCGGCCGGCGCGAGTAGGCCCATCGCGCCGGCCGGCGCGGACAGGCCGGTCACGCCGGCCGGGGGCGACCCGGAACAGGACAGCGACGCATGACCGACCTGCCGAGCGGCAACCCGACCGTCGCCGACGGCCATATCGTGGCCCTGCGGTTGTTCGACATCGCCTTCGAGATCGATATCGCGCGTGCCGAAACGCTATGGGCCAAGCACGCCGCCGGCCGCGCCAGCCGTTCGCGGCTGATCGCCACCCCGCCCAAGGCGATGGCATTCGGCGTGCCGCCGCTGGAGATCGACCTCGACGCCATCACGCTGGTGCTGGACGGTGCCCCGTACCCAGTCGGCGTTACTGCCCGGCTGTATGATTTCGGCGCCGTCACGATCGCGTTGCGGATGCCGGCGGGGGGCCTGCCATGGGCCGCCTATGTCGACC
The DNA here is from genome assembly GCA_963819305.1 of uncultured Alphaproteobacteria bacterium. Lineage (GTDB taxonomy): Bacteria > Pseudomonadota > Alphaproteobacteria > Acetobacterales > Acetobacteraceae > CAVTKE01. Next base: position 494,411 of record CAWFVP010000005.1, on the reverse strand, counting down.
GCCTCAACGCGCTCGACCGCGGCGTGGGTCCGTCCAGCGGCACCCCGATCTGGGACCAGCACCTCGGCGGGCTGACCCGTGTCCTCTCTGGCGCGCTGGTGCGGCCCTCGGCGTCGGCGCTGTCCGAGGATTATCTGTTCGGCGTGGTCAGCGCGTTCGATCCGCCAATGGCGGGTGCCGCATTGCTGTCGCAGGTGGATCTGGTGCCGTTGCTGTCCGGTGAGCGGCGGAAATTGTCCGAAGCGGCGCGCGCCGACCTGCTGCGCAGCCGGTTTTCCTACTACGACGACGACCTGGTCGTGCTCACCTGGGACCGCGCCTTCATCTTTGATCCGTCCGGCGATTCCGACGTGACCGACGTGCTAGAAGTCGCCAACGCCCAGCTTCTTGAAATGCGCTATTACGACGAGTTGCTCGACGACGAGCTGCCGCGCATGTACGACCTGGTGGAATCCGCCCGGCGCGGCCTGAACGTGCTCGCGGCCCGCCGCTATGCCGAGCTCGCCCGCCGCCTGTACACGCTGGTCGCCGAAGTCACCGAGCTGACCGAGAAGGTCGACAACGCGCTGCAGGTGACCGAGGACGTCTATCTCGCGCGCATCTATGCGTCGGCGCTCGATCTGTTCCGCGTTCCGCTCGTCAGCGCCGCGGTGGATCGCAAGCTGGCGATCATCCGCGACACCTACGCGGCGCTGTACGACGAGGCCTCCAGCGCCCGGTCGGAACTGATGGAGGTGGCGATTATCCTGCTGATCATGGTGGAGGTGGCGCTGGCAGTTTTCCGGCATTAGCCGAGGCATCGCCGTGCTGGACGCCGTGCCGAGGATACCCGACACTCCGGCCGGATCGCCGGTCCGGATGAACGACGGGGCGGCACCAGGGAGAACGGCGTGGCGTCAGTCGAGTTGAAGGGAGTACGCAAGAGCTTCGGTTCGCTGGTCGTGGCCGACGGCATCGACCTGTCGATCGGACACGGCGAACTGGTCTGCCTCCTCGGTCCGTCCGGCTGTGGCAAGACCACCACCCTGCGCCTGGTCGCCGGGTTCATCGTCCCCGATGCCGGCGAGATCATCGTCGGCGGCACGCGGCTTTCGGGACCCGGCCGGGCACTGCCGCCGGAAAAGCGCAACATGTCGATGATCTTCCAAAGCTACGCGCTGTGGCCGCACATGACGGTGGCGGAGAACGTCGCCTACGGGCTCAAGCTGCGCCGCCAGCCGAAGGACGAGGTCGGCCGCAAGGTCGCCGCCATGCTGTCCGTCGCCAAGCTGGAGGCGCTGGCCGACCGCTATCCCGGCGAGCTGTCCGGCGGCCAGCAGCAGCGCGTGGCCCTCGCCCGCGCCCTCGCGGTCGAGCCCGAGACCCTGCTGCTCGACGAACCGCTGTCCAACCTCGACACCAACCTGCGCGAGGAGATGCGGTTCGAGATTCGCCGGCTGCACGATGCATTCCGTTACACCACGATCTACGTCACCCACGACCAGTTGGAGGCGATGACCACCGCCGACCGGATCGTGGTGATGAATGCCGGCCGGATCGAGCAGATCGGCACGCCGGAAGACGTGTTCCTGCGTCCGCAGTCGGAGTTCGTGGCGCGTTTCATCGGGGGCACCAACATCCTGCGCGGCAGGCTGGTCGACGGCATGATCCGCTCCGGGCCGCTCGCCCTGCAGTGGGATCTCGGCGAGGCCGGGACGGATGCGGAATCGCGCATCTCGATCCGGCCGCATGAGGTGGAGCTGACGGCGGCGGCGCCCGATGGCGCCAACAGCTTCCCCGGGATCGTGCTGCGCCACACCTATATCGGTGCCCAGCGTGACTACCTGGTCGACCTCGGCGACGACATCCAGATCCGCGCGGTCACTCCGCTGGAGCAGCATTTCGCCGCCGGCGACCGGGTCGGCGTGCGCCTGCCGCGCCATCGCTGCCGCGCCCTCGCCCGATGAGCGCCACCGCCGGCCTGGCAACTTCGAGACGCCTCGATCCTTCGTTGCTGCTGTTCGGCGCGGTCGCCGCGGTGCTGGCGGTGCTGGTGGTGATGCCGATCGGCTGGCTCGCCTGGTACAGCGTCACCGACGGCGCCGGGCACCTGACGACCGCGAATTTCACCCGCCTGGTTTCCGATCCGGCGATGCGCAAGCCGCTGGTGATCACGCTGGAGATCGCGCTCGGCTCCGCACTTGCCGCGTGCATCGTGGCGGTGCCGCTGGCCTGGCTGGTGTCGCGCACCGACCTGCCGTGCCGCGGCATCATCCGCGCGCTGGTCACCGCCAGTTTCGTGACGCCGCCATTTCTCGGCGCGGTCGCCTGGGAACTGCTGGCCGCACCCAATTCCGGCATCCTCAACCAATGGGGCCGCTGGCTGCTGGGGCTGGAGGAATACGACTACGTCTTCGACATCTACACCGAGGCAGGCGTGATCTTCTGCATCGCCTGCTACACCTTCCCCTACGTGTTCACCGTGTTGGCCAACGCGCTCGACAACATCCCAGCCGACCTCGACGACGCCTCGCATATCCTTGGCGGCGGCGGCTGGGTGACGTTGCGCCGGATCACCTTGCCGCTGATCCTGCCGTCCATCCTGGCGGGCACGCTGGTCGCCTTCCTGCAGGCCCTGACCAATTTCGGCACCCCGGCGATCCTCGCCTTGCCGGCCGGCTTCCATACGCTGACGACCAAGATCTGGAGCCTGTTCCAGGTGCCCCCGCAACTCAACCTCGCGGCCGCGGCGGCGCTGCCGATGCTGCTGGTGACGCTCGCCCTGCTGCAGTTGCAGCGCTGGCTGCTCGGCCGGCGATCCTATGTGGTGCTCGGCGGCAAAAGCTCGGCGCCGCGCCGCATCCAGCTGGGACGGATGCGCTATCCCGCGTTGTTGCTGTGCGTGCTGATCATGCTCAACCCGATCATCCTGCCCTATGCCGCCCTGGTGAAGGCCGCCATCGTCAACAACATCTCCGATCCGCTGAGCTGGAGCACGCTGTCGGCGCGGCACCTGCATTTCATCCTTTGGGAATTTTCCGGCACTCGTGACGCGATGGTGAACACGCTGCTGCTGGGCGTCGGCAGCGCCACGGTGGTGACGTTCATCGCACTGGTGGTCGGCTATCTCGCGCATCGCGGGCTGGTGCCCGGGCACCGGCTGCTGCCGGTACTGGCGATGGCGCCGATCGCGGTGCCCGGCATCGTCATGGGGGTGGGCCTGTTCCTGGTCTACACGCGGCCGCCCTTCCTGCTCTACGGCACCCTCGGCATCCTGCTGGTGGCGTTCGTGACCCTGGAGATGCCAGCCGGCTTCCAGCAGGTGCAGGCGGCGATGCGCGGCCTGCACGTGGAACTGGAGGAAGCATCGCGCATCTTCGGCGCGACCCGCCTGCAGGCGCTGCGCCAGATCACGGCGCCTTTGCTGCGCACCACCATCATCGCCACTTGGAGCATCGTGTTCATCGGCGTCATCCGCGAGTTGTCGGCGACGATCCTGCTGACCACGTCGAACACCAAGGTGATCTCGGTGGTGATCTACGACCTCAACGAAAGTGCCGAACTCGGCGCCGTCGCCGTGCTCGGCCTGTTCCTGCTGGTGATCACGTTCGCCGTCGTGCTGCTGGTTAATCGCCTGCCGATCCTGGGCGGGCCCAATGTCCGATAGGAAATCTGCCATGGACCAAACAAGCTTCGCCGGCGGCAAGATGCTGGCCTCTGCCGCCGACGGCGTCGGCACGATCACCTTCAACCAGCCGGAAAAGCGCAATGCGATGTCGGTCGAGATGTGGGAGGGCTTCGGTGAAATCCTGCAACGCTTCGCGGATGACGACGCCATCCGCGCGGTGGTGCTGACCGGGGCCGGCGACAAGGCCTTCGTCTCCGGCGCCGACATCAGCCAGTTCGAGCAGCAGCGCGGCGACGAGGCGGCGCGCGCCGAATACGAACGCAAGACCACCTTCGGCCGCGCTTTGTTCGAGGGCTTCGCCAAGCCGACCATCGCCCGGATCCAGGGCTTCTGCATCGGCGGCGGCCTGGCGATCGCGATGAGCACCGATTTGCGGATCGCCTCCGAGGACAGCCAGTTCGGCATCCCCGCGGCGCGCCTCGGCATATCCTACAGCTATTCCAGCGTGCGTCGCCTGGTGCAGCTGGTCGGCATCGCGGAGGCGCGGATGCTGCTCTACACCGGCGACCGCATCCCCGCCGCCGAGGCGCTGCGGATCGGGCTGATCAACCGCGTGGTGCCGCTGGCGGAGCTGGACGAGACCGTCGCCCGGCTGGCCCGCACGATCGCCACCAACGCGCCGCTGTCGGTGACCAGCATGAAGATGACGATCACCGAGGCCGCCAAGGACACCGCCGAAGCCGACCGGGAGGCGATCGCCGCCAGCATCGCCGGCTGCTTCAACAGCGCCGATTACCGCGAGGGCCGCACCGCCTTCATGGAAAAGCGCAAGCCGGTCTTCACCGGCCACTGATCCCGACGCGTTGACTCCGGGCGGGTGCGCGCGCGACGTTGTTCACAATACGGTTGCGGGAGGATAATGAGATGAACGCAGGCAATTCGGGAAAGATCGGGCGCCGCACGCTGCTGGCGATGTCCGCTTCGGCCGCCTCCGGCGCTGCCGCCTGGGCGCAGGCCGCCGGGCCTTCGCCCGACCTGATCGCGGCAGCGAAGAAAGACGGCACCGCCGTGTTCCACACCTCGATCGACCTGCCGGTGGCGCAGAAGATGGTGACCGATTTCGAGGCGGCGTACCCGGGCATTCGCATCCAGCTTGAACGCACCGGCGCGGAACGCGTGCTGCAGCGCATCGAGCAGGAATACGCCAGCAACATCAAGGCGGCGGACGTGGTCGAGAGTTCCGACGTGACCATGTTCCTCGGCTGGAAAAAGAAGGGCTGGCTCGCCAGCTACGTGCCGGCCGAAGTCGCGCGCCTGTGGCCGGCGGAGGAGCGCGATCCGGACGGGCAGTTCGCCTCCGTCCGCACCCAGCTCAGCGTGATCGCCTACAACACCCGCCAGGTGAAGCCCGAAGACGCGCCGAAAGGCTTTGCCGACCTGCTGGCGCCGAAATGGCGCAACCGAATGGTGAAGGCGCATCCGGGCTACAGCGGCACCATCCTCACCTCCACCTACGCGACCGCGAAGGCGATGGGCTGGCCATATTTCGACGCGCTGGCCAAGCAGCGCATCCTGCAGGTGCAGTCTGCCTCCGATCCGCCGAAGAAGGTGGCGCAGGGCGAGCGTTCGATCATGGTCGACGGCAGCGAATACGTGGTGTTCTACCTGAAGGAGACCGGCAACCCGATCGAGGTCGTCTACGCCACCGAGGGTTCGCCGCTGATTTCCGGACAGGTCGCGGTGATGAAGGAAGCCCCGCACCCCAATGCCGCGCGGCTGTTTGCCGAATACGTGTTCACCGCCCGCTGCCAGCAACTGATGTCCGATCTCGGCGGCACCAGGTCGTTCCATCCGGACGTGAAGCTGCCGCCCGGACGCCTGCCGCTGTCGCAGATCAAGGTGCTGCGCTCCGACCCGAACGAGCTTGCAGCGTCGGGCGAGGAAGTGAAGAAGAAATACACCGAGTATTTCGGCGTTTGAAGGAATTCCCATGGACGTAGCAGCACCAGGCCCGCCACTCGCGGAGCAGGTGGCGGACTGGCTGGTGTCGGCGCCGACGTCGACATTCCCGGCGGGTGCGGTCGCCATGTCGCGCAACCTGGTGCTCGACGTGGCCGGCCTCTGCGTGGCCGCCCGCGCGCAGGACTACGTGCTGGCGACTGCAACGGCACTCGACCCCGGCGGCCGCTGCACCGCCTTCGGCCATGCCGGCGGCTGGAGCGGCTTCGACGCGGCGTTGTTGAACGGCACCGCCGCGCACGGCGAGGATTACGACGACACCTTCGAAGGCGGCCCGGTCCACTCCGGTGCCGTCCTGGTGCCAGCCCTGATCGCCGCCTGCGAGCGCGAAGGCCTCGGCGGCGAGGCGCTGCTGCGTGGTCTCGTTCTCGGATCGGAACTGTTGTGCCGGCTCAGCCTGGTCGCGCCGAAGGCGATCCACAAGGCCGGCTTCCACCCGACGGCGGTGATCGGCGCCATTGCCGCCGGGGGCGCCGTCGCCGCGACGCTCGGGCTGCCCCGCGAGCAGGTGGCGCACGCCATCGGCATCGCCGGCAGCATGGCATCGGGCATCATCGAATACCTGGCCGACGGGCTCCTGGACCAAGCGCATGCATGCCGGCTGGGCGGCGCAATCCGGCCTGCGCGCGGCGCTCATGGCGCGCGGCGGGTTTGTCGGTCCGCGCACGGTCCTCGAAGGCACCCACGGCTTCTTCAAGGCCTTCGCACCGTCCGTCGACGCCCGACTACGGCAAGTTGCTGGACGGCCTCGGCACGCAATGGGTGATGCCGGGCATCGCCTTCAAGCCCTACGCCTGCGGCACCATGACGCAGCCGTTCATCGACTGCGCCATCGCGCTCCGCGCACGCGGCGTCCGGGCGGCCGACATCGCCGACATCATCTGCGATGTCGGCGAGGGCACCGTGCACCGGCTGTGGGACCCGCTCAGCCTGAAGCATTCCCCGCCGACCCCCTACGCCGCCAAGTTCAGCACGCCGTTCTGCATCGCCGTCGGCTTTCTCGACGGACGCGCCGGCTTCGGCCAGTTCACCGAGGCCCGCATCCACGACCCCGAGGCGCTGGCCCTGTGCCGAAAAATCCGCTATCGCATCGACCCCCAGAACGAGTATCCGCGCAACTTCACCGGCCACCTGCGCGCCACCCTGCAGGACGGCACCGTGCACGAGTTGCGCCAGCCGCACATGCGCGGCGGTGCGCGCGACCCGCTGCCGCAAGCCGAGCTCGACGGGAAATTCCTGGAGAACTGCGCATTCGGCGGCTGGCCGGCCGAACGTGCGGAAGCGCTGCGCAAGGCCGTCGCCGAGTTGTTCGAAGCGCCGACCCTCGCCCCCCTTTCGGAGTTCCGCAGTTGAGCGAATTGTCAGGCCAGGTCGCGGTCGTCACCGGCGCCGCGCGGAACATCGGCCGCGCCATCGCCCTCGACCTCGCCCGCGGCGGGGCGCGCATCGTGGTGCACGCCAACACGTCCGGCGAGGCGGCCGCCGAAACCTTGCGGCTGATCGAGGCGGAGGGGGGCACCGCAATCCTGGCCGGCGGCGATGTCACCAACCCGGCCGCCATGGACGCCCTGATGGCGAAATCCGTGCAGGCATTCGGCCGCATCGACATCCTCGTCAACAACGCGGCGCTGCGTCGCGAGACGAAGTTCGAAGACCTGACCTATGCCGAATGGCGGGAGGTCGTGTCGGTCATTCTCGACGGCGCCTTCCTGTGCGCCAAGGCCGCCCTCCCGTCGCTGAAGGCGGCCGGCGGGGGCTCGATCATCAATCTCGGCGGCATGTCCGCCCATACCGGCACCACGGACCGGGCGCATGTGGTCGCCGCCAAGGCCGGATTGATCGGCCTGACCCGCGCACTCGCCTTCGACCTCGCGGCATTCGGGATTACCGCCAACTGCGTGGTCCCCGGCCTGATCGACACCCAGCGCGGCAAATCCGGGCATGGCAGCGCCGCGCTGTCGGCCGCACGGCTGCCGCTCGCCGGCCGCAAGGGGCGGCCCGAGGAGGTCGCCAGCATGGTGCGCATGCTGGCCGGCCCACAATCCCGCTACGTCACCGGCCAGACCATCCACGTCAACGGCGGCGCGTTCCTGATCTGAACCCGCGTCACGCCGGCGTGCGCGTGGTGTCCATCAGGGTGATCGGCGAATAGAAGGTGAGGAACCCGGGCATGTTGTGGAAGCCGCGCACCCCGCGCTGCAATCCGTAGGCCTGCTCGCGCCAGTTCAGCCACACGACCGGACATTCTTCCGCCGCGGCCTTCTGCAGGTCGTCATAGATGGCCCGCCTTGCCGCAGGGTCGAGGGTGCGCCGTCCGGCCGCGAGCAGGCCGTCGATGCGCTCGCTCTTGAAACCGAACGACCGTGCATACGAAGGTGGGCCGGAGCCGATCACCTGGGACAGCGCGTCCGGATCGTTGTAGCTGACGGCTGTGCCCATCACGGCAAACTGGTATTGCCCCTTGTTGCCGGCGCCGACGCGCTGCGGCCAGTCCGGGATCTGCAGTTCCACGTTGACGCCGATCTCGGACAGGTTCTGCTGCACCACCTCGGCCGTCTGCAGATGGATGCTGGGGTTCGGCGTGGTCAGCAGCCGCGCGGTAAACCCATTGGGATAGCCGGCATCGCGCAGCAACTGCCGCGCGCGATCCGGATCGAAGCGCGCCAGCAAATCCGGGCCGGTGTGCGCGAACGGCGAACCGGGTGGAATCGGCAACCCTCCGAGCGGTGATCCACGCCCATAGCAAGCGGCCTTGACCAGTTCCTCGCGCTTCACGCCGAGGCCGATCGCCTGCCGCACCCTGGCGTCGGCGAATGGGCCGCTGCCGGTGTTGAAGACGAGATACATGAACGGGCTGGTGACGGTATCGAGTTGCAGCTTCGGGTCGTGCTCGATGCTTCCCATGCTTTGCCAGGGCACCCCCTCGATGATATCGACATCGCCGGACTGCAGCGCTGCCACGCGCAGGTTCTCGTCGGTATAGGCGGTGAATAGCAGCCGTTCCGCCAACGGCTTCCCCGTCCGGTAGTAGCCGGGAAACCGTGTCAGCTCCACGTTGACGCCGCGCTCCATGCCGGTGACCACGTAGGGTCCGGCGCCGATGCCGATGGCGGGGTCGGAGGACTTGGTGGAGATCACCGGCGCATGATAGCTGGCCAGGAGATTGGCGAACGGCGCGCTGGGTTGCTTCAACGCGAACCGGATTGTGCGTGCATCCAGCGCCTCGATCCGCTGGACGATCTCAAGGTCGGGACGCAGGAACGCCGTCGAGCGCGGCCCCATCATCTCGGCAAAGGAATACAGCACATCATCGGCGGTGACGAAGTCGCCATTGTGGAATTTCGCACCCTCGCGCAGCCGAACGATGTAGGCGCTGTCTCCATCGGCGCGGATCGATTCGGCAAGCTCCGGGCGGATCTCGCCGTCCGCATCATAGGACAGCAGCGGAGCGTAGATCATCAGCTTCACCGCACCGGAGGAGCTGCCGGTGGTCTCGAATGGCTTGATGTTGGGCGGATAGTTCACCAGGCCGATGCGGATCGTCTCGCCGCCGGGTGCAGCCCGTCCCGGTCGGGAAATGGCGGCGGCACCGATTGCCGCGATCAGGCTGCGGCGGCGAAATCCTGCTGGCGGCGTGTGTCGCGACATCGATGGCTCCTTCAAATGAACCGTGCGAGGAATGCCCGCGTTCTTGGGTGCTGCGGATCCACCAGGATCGTCTCCGGAGGTCCCTGTTCGACGATCAGCCCGTCATCCATGAACACCACCCGGTCCGCCGCTTCCCGTGCAAACCCGATTTCATGAGTGACGACGATCATGGTCAGCCCCTGACTGGCCAGGTCGCGCATCGTCGTCAGCACCTCGCCCACCAGTTCCGGATCGAGCGCCGAGGTCGGTTCGTCGAACAGCATCAGTCGCGGACGGATCGCCAAGGCGCGGGCGATCGCCACACGCTGTTGCTGGCCACCGGACAATTGCCGTGGGTAGGCGTGCGCCTTCTCCGAAAGCCCGACCCTTTCCAGAAGCGACAGCGCGGTGGACTCAGCCTCGGCCCGGCTTTGGCGGTGGACGCCGACCGGGGCCTCCACGATGTTCTGCAGCACGGTCAGATGCGGATAGAGGTTGAATTGCTGGAAGACCATGCCGACCTTGCCGCGTTGTCGGGCCACGGCCCGCCCCGACAGCTTCTCCAGAACTCGTCCCCGCAGCCGGTAGCCGATCTGCTCGTCGCCGATCTGGATCGAGCCACGGTCCATTGTCTCCAGATGATTGATGCAGCGCAGGAAGGTCGACTTCCCCGAGCCCGAGGGGCCGAGGATCACCACGACCTCGCCGAGCGCCACGTCCAGGTCGATGCCTTTGAGCACCTCGTGTCCATGAAACGATTTGTGCACGTCGCGGGCGCGGACCAGCGGCGTCTCGGCCGACGCTGAACTCATCGGGCATCCGCCGATGCCGGCACGTCGGCCTTGAAGAGCAGGCGCCCGGCATCGCCCTTGTCGCCGCGGGCATAACGGCGCTCGATCGCCGACTGCCCGACATTCAGGATCGACGTCACCAGCAGGTACCACAGCACCGCGACCATCAGCATCGGGATGACCTCGAAGGTGCGGTTGTAGACGGCCTGGACCGAATACAGCAGGTCGCCCATGGCAATCACGCTGACCAGCGACGTGGCCTTGATCATGCTGATGAGCTGGTTGCCGGTCGGCGGGATGATTGCGCGCATCGCCTGCGGGATAATGATCCGGCGCAGGGCGCGGGCGCGCGTCATGCCGAACGCGCTCGCGGTCTCCATCTGGCCCCGATCCACGGACAGCAGCCCGCCACGGATGATCTCCGCCATGTAGGCTGCCTCGTTCAGCGCCAAGCCGGCGATGGCCGCAGTCAAAGGGGTGATCAGGTCGTTGGTGTTCCAACTCACCAGATCGGGACCGAATGGTATGCCGATGGAAATCACCGGGAACAATGTTGAGAGATTGTACCAGAAGATGAGTTGCACCAGCAGCGGCGCGCCACGGAAGATCCAGATGTAGATCCCTGACAGCCCGCGCAGCAGCAGGCTGTCGGACAGGCGCGCGACCGCCAGCAGCAGGCCGACCGCGATGCCGATGACCATTGCCACCGCGGTCAGGCCCAATGTCACCGACAGCCCGCGCAGCACCGATGCGGCGGTGAACCATTGCGCCACCACCGGCCAGCCGAAGTTCGGGTTGATGGCGACGATCCAGCCGAAGCGGGCGGTGATTGCAAGCGTCAACGCCCAGAGCAGCCACTTCCCGTAGGCAACCCTGGTGCGCGCATGCGCGACGTCGCGCAGCCGGAATTCCGCATCCGGGCCGGTCGCGTTCATTGCTACTTCGCAGCCTGGCCCGCGAGGTTCAGGCCCGGCGCCTTGATCATGTTGTTTTCGAGACCCCATTTCTTCATGATCTTCGCGTAGGTGCCATCTGCGAACAGCTTCTGGTAGCCGGCGAGGACGACTTCGCCGAGGACCGAGCCTTTCGGAACAACGGTGCCCTGGTACAGATTCTCGAAGCCGTTCGGCTTGCCGACCGCGGCCAGTTCAAGCTGCCCGTTCGACTGCGCGGCGAAATAGGTGAGCGGCGCCTGCGACGAAAAGAACGCGTCCGATCGACGCGAGCGGACCGCCAGGATCGATGTGGGCTGGTCGGGAAACGACTGCACCTCCAACGGCGGTTTGCCGGCGCCGCTGCAGTTTTCCGCCTGCTGCTTCAGTACCCGCTCGGCGGAGCCGCCGGACATGACCGCGACGCGGTTGCCGCAGGCGTCGGCCAATGTGTTGATGTGCTTCGGGTTGCCGGCCTGCACCGCGAAGACCACGAATTCCTGTACGAAGTCGACGAAGTCGTTGCTTGCCTCGCGCTCCGGGAAATCGCCGATGGGTCCCTCGGCGAGTTGATACCGGCCGGATTTGATGCCGCTGAGAATTGCCGGCAGGCCGCTCACCGATTCGTGCCGGATCTTCACGCCCAGCAACGCACCCAGCGCCTCCATCAGATCGGCGCTCGCCCCGGTCACGCTGCGGGTGTCGCTGACGATTTCATAGGGCGGGAAGGAGCCGCTGTTGACCGATACGATCTCGCCTGTGGCGAGAACCTCCTTCGGAAGCCGACCATGCAATTCGGCATCGACTGCAGGCGACTGGGCGAATACAGGCGCCGACAGCATCGCAGCGAAGGCGGCGAGGGTGATTATCCTGGTCATGCAAATTTTCCTCATTTCGATGTGCCGTCGTGACGCGGTCCCGAATGGGTCACGGCGCCAAGATGCGCCGGCCCCACGACCGCCGCATATTTCTGCAACACGCCCGCGATCTTCTCGCGCCGAACGGGAGTCCAGGCGGCGCGACGGCGCTGCAACTCGGCGTCGCCGACGTGCAGGTCGATCCGCTCTGCGGCAGCGTCGATGCGGATCACGTCGCCATTTTCCACCAGCGCCAGCGGACCGCCGGTTGCGGCCTCGGGCCCGGCGTAGCCGATGCACATGCCGCGGGTGGCGCCGGAGAAGCGGCCATCGGTCAGCAGCGCCACTTTTTCGCCCATTCCCTGGCCATAGATCAGCGCGGTCACGCCGAGCATTTCGCGCATTCCCGGGCCGCCGCGGGGGCCCTCGTTGCGGATGATCAGCACCTCGCCCTCCTGGTAGGCGCGGCGCCGCACCACGTCCATGCAGGCTTCCTCACCGTCGAACACACGGGCGATGCCTTCGAAGACCAAGCTTTTCAGGCCTGCGACTTTCAGCAACGCGCCGTCCGGACAGAGATTGCCGCGCAGCACCACCAATCCCCCGGTCGGGCTCAGCGCATTCTCGCAGGTGACCACCACCTGGCCGTCCGGGGCAGGGGCGTCGGCGACTTCTTCTCCGAGACTGCGGCCCGTTACTGTGGGGCAACTTCCGTCCATGAAGCCGCCGCGGATCAACTCCTTCATGATCACCGGGCAGCCGCCTACCTCGTGCACGTCCTTGGCGTGGAACCGCCCACCTGGCCGCAGGTCGGCGATGACAGGCGTGCGGCGGAATACCGCGGCGACATCGTCCAGCGTGAAGCTGATGCCGGCCTCATGCGCGATCGCGGGAAGATGCAGGCCGGCGTTGGTGGAACCGCCGGTGGCCGCGACCATGGCGGCGGCGTTCTCCAGGCTGGCGCGGGTGATGAGGTCGCGCGGGAGCGGGAAGCCGCGGCGCAGGATTTCCAGCACCATCGCCCCGGCGCGCTCGGCCAAAGGCGCGCGGGCCACGTCGACCGCGGGCACCATGCCGGAACCGGCCGGCGCGATGCCGAGCGCCTCGGATACCATCGCCATGGTGTTGGCGGTGAACTGCCCGGCGCAGGCGCCGATGGTCGGCAGGCACACGCGTTCCATCTGGGCGAGGTCCTGCTCAGTCCAGGTGCCCGCGAGCACGCCGCCGACCGCCTCGTAGGCGTCCAGCACGCTGACGTCGCGGCCCTTGAACCGGCCGACGCCGGCGCTGCCGCCGTAGAGGAACACCGATGGAAGGTTGCAGCGCACCAGCGCCATCATCACCCCGGGCAGGGTCTTGTCGCAGCCGGCGAAGCCGATCAGCCCGTCATAGCAATGACCGCCGGCGACGGCCTCGATCAAATCGGCAATGATCTCGCGGCTGACCAGGCTGAAGCGCATGCCCGGATGGTTCATGCTCATGCCGTCGGACACGGCGATGGTGGTGAACTCGAAAGGCGTGCCACCGGCGTTGGCGATGCCGCGCTTGGCGTGCTGCGCCTGGGCGGCGAGGCCCATGGTGCAGGGGGTGACGTCCGCCTGGGTGGTTGCGACGCCGATGAACGGCTGCGCGATCTGCGCCTCGGACAAGCCCATGCCGCGCAGGAAGGCGCGGTGCGGCGCCCGGTCCAGGCCGTCGACGGTGATGCGGCTGCGGGCGTTCGGTGCGGCGGCCATGGGCGGTGCTTCCTCTCAGATGGACCAGGCGAGCGCGCGCCGGCGAACCTGGTCCAGGGCAAAGTCCAAGGCGGCGCCGAGGCCGGAGATCACCACGATCGGCACGAACATGTCGACACTGCGAAAGGCGCGGGCGGCGCGGATCATCTGGTCGCCCAGGCCGTCGCCGGGTTGCACCATCTCGGACAGGAATACCACGACGCAGGCAATGACGGCAGCCACCCGGATCCCGGTGAGTATCTGCGGCATCGCCGCCGGCAGGACCACCCGCAGCACGCATCCGATGGAGGAGGTGCCGGCGGCGCGGGCGCTCCAGATCAGCTTTTCATCGACGGCGGTGGCGGCGTGGTAGGCGGCCAGCATGACCGGGAAGATCGCGTCGATCAGCACCAGCGTGATGCGCGGCGCGTCGTCGAAACCCATCGTCAGCAGCAGCACCGGAAACAGCGCGATCTTCGGCAGCGGCGCCAGCACCCGCACCAACGGCTGGAACAGCGCGCGGCCGCCGCGCGTCTGCGCCCCAGCACCCCGAGGGCGATGCCGAACAGCACCGCCAGCGCCAGGCCGGCCAGCAGCCGGTAGAGCGTGGTTGCGAGGTCGCTGAGAAAGGCATCGTTGGTGAGCGCCGCCGCGGTGCGCTGGATCACCAGGCTGGCCGGGGGCAGCAGCGTGCGCGGCACCGCCCCGCTGCGGGCGACCGCCTCCCATACTGCGAGAAGCAGCAGCACCGGATAGCAGGCCTGGAAAAAGCGCCGGATCACGCGGCCTCCGGCAGCCGGTCTTGATGCTCCGGCGCCCAGAAGGTCAGCCGGCGCCGCAGCATTTCGAAGCCGGCATCGAGCGCGAAGCCGAGCACGGCAACGATCACGATGACGGCGTAGGTCAGCCGGTACTGCGCCATGTCCATGGCATTGAAGATGTCGTAGCCGAGGCCGTTCTGGCGCACGATCATCTCCGAGCTGATCATCACGATCAGCCCGATCACCAGCGCCACGCGCACGCCCAGCAGCAGTTCCGGCAGGGCGGCCGGCAGCACGATGCGCAACAGCAGCCCGGCCCGACCTATGCCCATGGCGCGGGCCGACCACAGCAGCTTTTCCTCCACCGCGGCGGCGCCCTGCTGGCCGTGATAGACGATCGGCAGGCTGACGCTCAGATAGATGATCAGGACCTTCGAGGCGTCGCCGGCGCCGAACCACAGCATCAGGATCGGGATCAACGCGGCTTTCGGCACCGGGTAGAACAGCGCCAGCAGCGGCGAGACGAAGCCACGGACGGCGGCATTTCGACCGCAGATGATGCCGAGCGGCGCGCCGGTCGCCAGCGCCAGCGCGAAGCCTGCCGCCAGGCGCGACAGGGATTTGCCCATGTCGGCCCAGATCTCGCCGCCAACGACCAGCTGCCGCAACTCGGGCAGCAGCGACAGCGGGGTCGGCAGCGAGTCGGCGTGCACCAGCAGCGACGTGGCGTGCCAGGCCGCCAGCAGGCCGGCGAATACCAGCAGCGGGCCGAAGCGGTTCATGCCGCCTGGTCCATCATCCGCCCGATATCAATGACCAGTTGCTGGTAGCGGGGCTGGCGCAGCAGATCCTCGCGCCGGCGCGGGCGCGGCAGGTCGACCGCAATGTCGGCGCGGATGGCGCCGGGGGCGGCGCCCATCACCAGCACCCGGTCGGACAGAAACACCGCCTCGTCGACGGCATGGGTGATGAACAGCACGGTCTTGCGCTCATGTTCCCAAATCAGCAGCAGCTCGTCCTGCAGCTTGGTCCGGGTATGCGCGTCGAGTGCTCCGAAGGGCTCGTCCATCAGCAGCGTGCGCGGCCGGTAGGCGAGGGTGCGCGCGATGGCGACGCGCTGCTTCATGCCGCCCGATAGTTCTTTCGGAAACAGATCCGCGTATTGGCGAAGATGCACGAGGTCCAGGAGTTCATCGACGCGGCGGTCGGCTTCGGCGCGCGGCATCTTCTGCTCGGTGAGGCCGAAGCGGATATTCTGCCGCACGGTCTTCCAGGGAAACAGCGCGAATTCCTGGAACACCGGCCCACGGTCCGGGCCCGGACCGGTGACCCCAGTGCCGTCGACCAGCACGGCGCCGGAGCTGGCCGGGATGAAGCCGCCGACGATGTACAGCAGCGTGCTCTTGCCGCAGCCGCTCGGTCCGACGATGGAGACGAATTCGCCGTCCGCGACATCGACCGAGATTTCCGCCAGGGCGCGGACCGGATCGCCACCGCCTGCACGCGTGTAGGATTTGGTGACGCGGTCCAGACGGATCATTCAGACGGCGACAGGTCAGGCTTGGCGTAGTCCGAGACCTTGAGCGGATTCTTGATGTAGCCAGCGAGAGTCAGCAGGTTCCAGGTTTTCTGGATCAATTCGAAATCCGGCCGCCCGATCGGGTCACGGTAGAAATCCTTGTCGGTCATCAGGTATTTGTCGAGCGTGGCGTAGTCGATCTTGGTGACCTCGGAGGTGACCTTCTTGGCGTCCTCGGGATGCGCGATCGCCCATTTCGTCGCCGCCTTGAAGTCGTCCATGTAGGCCTTCACCAAGCTCGCCTTGGTGTCGGAGACGTCCTTGCGGCAGGCCTCGAACGTGTCCGTCAGCGGGCTTTGGATGTCGCTGAGCTGGAACAGCTTGCGGGTGCCGCCACGCTCGATCGCACGGCTGGCGAATGGCTGGGCGAACGGCCCGGCGACGATGCGCCCGGCGCGCAATTGGTCCTCGACCTGCGGGAACGGGATCTCCACCAGCTTCAGGTCCCGCGCCGGATCGACGCCGCCCTTCTTCAGCCACTCCAGCAGATAGAAATAGATGCCGCCGTTGAACACGGTGCTGGCGATGGTCTTGCCTTTCAGGTCCTTCGCGTCATGGATCGGCAGGTTGTCCATGGTGGCCCAGTAAACCGAGAAATAACCGGCCTTCTCCTGCGCCAGGGAACCGAGGATGTAGCCCTTGAAGTCCCCTTCGCCGACCGCCTGTGCGAAGCTGATCGGCGACTGGGTGCCGCAATCGACCGCGTTGGCGACCAGCGCCTGGGCGATCGGCGGGGTGCCCTGGAACTGAAACCACTCTGCGTTGTAGGTCTTGCCGATGCCGGGAAACAGCTCCGGCCGCCTCATGATCAGCCATTTCGCCTCCTCGGCCGGAACCGTCCAGCCGATCCGGATCGTCGGCAGGTCGGCGGCGAAACCACGACCGGCAAGCAGCACGGAGGCCACCACGAGGGCGGCACATTGAAACGCTTTCATCGAGGAAGCTCCCTGGGCGAAGGTCGTGCATGGTCGACCGAGCCTGCCCGGCGGACAAGCGGATTTTTTAGCGCTGTCCGGGTGCCCGCCCTGTGGCTAGCTTTCGGGCTCGGCATGGTGGGAGAGCGGCGTGGAGATAGCAGTGGTCGGCGGCAGCAACGGGGGATACGCCGCCGCGGCCGATCTCGCAGACCGGGGCCACGCCGTGCGCTTCTGGCGCCGCGATGCCGAAGCCTTCGCGCCGGTGCTGCGCGACCAGGCCGTCACGCTGCTGGACGCGGCCGGCCGGCGGCAGGTGAAGCTGGCGCTGGCGAGCACCGACCTCGGCGCGGTGGTGCGAGGCGCGGCGTTGATCGTCGCCCCGGTTCCGGCGTTTGCCCAGGCCGAGCTCGGCCGTGCGCTGGCCCCGCACCTGACCAAGGGGCAGGTGGTGTTCCTGCCCCCCGGCAGCTTCGGCAGCTTCGTCATGGACCGCGCGCACCGCGACGCGGGCAGCCAGGCGGAGGTCGCATTCGCGGAGGCGGGGACGCTGCCCTACCTCACTCGCAAGCACGATGGCCATGTGGCGATCCGCGTCCGCGCGACCCGGCTGCCGACCGGCGTGTTCCCCGCCCGTCTGTCCGCGCACGCGTTCCCGATCCTGCAAGCGGCCTATCCGTCGGTCGAGCGGCTGCGCGACGGATTGGATGGCGCGCTGATGAATGCCGGGCCGATCATCCATCCGCCGCTGATCATCATGAATGCCGGTCCGCTGGCGCATTTCGACCGCTGGGACATCCACAACGAAGGCACCCAGCCCAGCATCCGCCTGGTCACCGACGCGCTGGATGCGGAGCGGATCGCGGTCCGTGAGGCATTGGGCTACCCGGCGCCGCACTTCCCGCTGGCGGACCATTATCGCAACGACGGCGATGAATGGATGTATGGCCGCCGCGGCCACACCCAGCTGGTCGACAGCGCCGACTGGCGTGAGAAGATTGTTTTGGGGTCGCATCGCTACATGCGCGAGGATGTGGGCTGTGGCCTCGCTTTGCTGGTGTCGGTTGCGGAGTGGGCCGGGGTCGATGCGCCGGTGGCGACCGGCCTGCTGGAGGTCGCGGGGGCCGCAGTCCGCGAAGACTTCCGGCGCACTGGCCGCACCTTGGCAAATCTCGGCCTCGACAACCTGGATCGCACCGCAATGACCGAACTGCTTGCATCCGGGAACCTGCCATGACCCGCCCCTTGATCGCCATCGTCGGTCCCGGCCGGATGGGGCGCGGCATGGCGCATGCGTTTGCCTATACCGGGCACCAGGTCAGCCTGCTGGACGTGAAGCCGCGCGGGGCCGAGGAGACCGAGACGGCGTTGCAGCAGGCGCACGCCGAAATACGCCGCAGCCTCGAGGTGATGGCGACGCTTGGCGCGATCACCACGGAACAGGCGGGCGTGATGGCTGGCCGCATCGCAATTCCAACCGACCCCGAAACGGCCCTCGCGGCAGCGGACATCGTGTTCGAGGCGGTGCCGGAAGTCATGGAGCAGAAGCGCGCCGCTTTCGCCCGCATCGGTGCGGCGGTGCGCGCCGACGTGCCGGTCTCGTCCACCACCTCCACCTTCAACGTGGAGGACCTCGCCGCCTTCCTGCCGAACTCGGCCCGGTTTCTCAACACCCACTGGCTGAACCCGGCCTTCCTGGTGCCGCTGGTGGAGGTAAGCGCCGGGGCGGCCACCGACCCGGCGGTGACGGCACGGATGCTGGCGCTGCTGCGCGGCGCCGGGAAGGTGCCGGTCGAATGCCGCCCGGCGCCCGGGTTCATCATTCCGCGCATCCAGGCGCTGGCGATGAACGAGGCGGCGCGCATCGTGGCCGAAGGGGTGGCGACGGCGGAGGCGGTTGATACCGCAACGCGGGTGGCGTTCGGCGTGCGCTTCGTTATCATGGGGCTGCTCGAGTTCATCGACTACGGCGGCGGCGATATCCTGTATTATGCCAGCAACTATCTGGAAGGTTCGCTGGAGGCTCCCCGCTTCGCGCCGCCCGGCATCGTCGTCGAGAACATGCAGCAGGGCCGCACCGGTGCGCGGGCGGGGGTGGGCTTCTACGACTGGAGCAACCGCGACCTCAGCATTTATCAGCGGGAACTGTTCACGAAGCTGTTCGACCTGCTGGACCACATGAAGTTGCTGCCGAAGCCAGCCTGAAACGGCTCCGCGGTGCGAGGCTAATCGCTTGAATTCCCAGGATCGGCAATTTATACCTTCGCGTCAAAGCAGCCGGCAGGGCTGCGGCCTATAAAGTAGATACAGGGGGCAACGTGGCAGGCCGGCTGGCTGATCCGGGCATCGGCATCGGACACGCATGATTCGGCGAGGCGCAACCGGTGGCGGCTGAGCCCGACCAGGCCGGCGCGGCGCTGTTGAGTGTCGCCGGCGTGGTCATGCGTTTCGGCGGCATCGTGGCGCTCGACGGTGTTTCGTTCGATGTCGGCCGGCGTCAGATCTGCGGGCTGATCGGGCCGAACGGCTCCGGCAAGACCACGCTGTTCAATTGCATCAGCGGCATCTATCGCCACTCGCGCGGCGAAATCCGGTTCGAGGGCCAGCCGCTCACCGGGCTGCCGCGGCATCGCATGGCCGGGCTCGGCATCGGCCGCACCTTCCAGAACGTGGCGCTGTTCGGCAGCATGAGCGTGCGCGACAACATGCTGGTCGGCGCACATCATCTGGGCCGCTCCGGCTTCGTCGCCAATGCATTGCGGCTGCCCCGACCGTCACGCGAGGAGGCGCAGGCCCGAGCCCGGCTGGACGACCTGCTGGACTGGCTGGATCTTCGCGACGTCGCCGACATGGCCGCGGCCAGCCTGCCGTTCGGGACGCAGCAAGCGGGTGGAACTCGCCCGCGCCCTGATCGGGCAGCCCAAGCTGCTGCTGCTCGACGAACCCGCCGCCGGGCTCAACCACTGCCGAGGTGGAAGACCTGGCCCGGCTGCTGCAGCATGATCCGCAGCCATTTCGAACTGAGCATCCTGCTGGTCGAGCATCACATGAGCCTGGTGATGCGGGTGTCCGACAAGGTCGTGGCGCTGGAATTCGGCCAGAAGATCGCCGACGGCACGCCGGCGGAGGTGCAGTGCGAGCCGGAGGTGATCCGCGCCTATCTCGGCGAGCCGGATGCCGGGCGGCTTCGCATGCAGCGGCCTGAGGCGGCGCCATCTAATGCCGTTGCCCCGCTGCTGCAGGCGGTGGCGCTGCATGCCGCCTATGGCGAGACCAAGGTGCTGCACGGCATCGATTTCGCGGTCGCGCAGGGCGGCGTCACGGCGCTGCTCGGCGCCAACGGAGCCGGCAAGACCACGACATTGCGGGCGATCAGCGGCATGTTGCAGACGCGCGGCGAAATCCGTTTCGATACGCGTTCGGATCGACGGCATGGCCACCGAGGACGATCGCCGGCCGCGGCATCGCGCATGTGCCGGACGGCCGCGGCACCTTCATGGAACTGACGGTGCGAGGAGAACCTGCGGCTCGGCGCCTATACCCGCCGCGATGCCGGCGTCGCCGCCGACACCGCGCGGATGTTCGGCTATTTCCCGAAGCTGCGGGAGCGGCTGCGCCAGCAGGCCGGCACCCTGTCCGGCGGCGAGCAGCAGATGCTGGCGATCGCCCGCGCGCTGCTGCTGCAGCCGAAGCTGCTGTTGCTGGATGAACCATCCTTCGGCCTGGCGCCGCTGATCGTGCGCGAGATCTTCGACATCATGCGCCGCATCATCGCCGAGGAGGGGGTGAGCATCCTGGTCGTCGAGCAGAATGCGAGCCTTGCCCTGGCCATCGCCGACCGGGCCTATCTCCTGGAAACCGGGCGCATCGTCATGTCCGGCCCGGCTGCCGAGATCCGCAAGGACGAAGCCATCCGCCGCTCCTATCTCGGCTATTGAAGGGACGCCGGCAATGGACGGCTTGCTGCACCAGTTGTTTTCCGGGATCGCCTCGGGCGGCATCTATGCGAGCGTGGCGCTGGCGCTGGTGATGATCTACCAGGCGACGCACCACGTGAATTTCGCGCAGGGCGAGATGGCGATGTTCTCCACCTACATCGCCCTGACACTGATCGAGGCGGGTGTGCCGTACTGGGGCGCATTCGTGATCACCGTGGCGGTGTCGTTCGTCATCGGGCGCGGTCATCCAGCGGGTTCTGATGCACCCGATGGCGAACGCGCCGGTGCTGGCCTCGGTCGGCGTGTTCATCGGCCTGTTGCTGATCTTCAACAGCGTGGCGGGCTGGCTGTTCACCTACACGCTGAAGCCGTTCCCGAGCCCGTTCGGCGAGGGCCCGCCGCTTTTCGGCGGCTTCGTCTCCCGCCATGAACTCGGCTCGACGCTGGTGACGTTGGTGGTGCTGCTGTCGGTCTGGGCGTTCTTTCGCTTCACCCGGCTGGGCCTGGCGATGCGCGCGGCGGCCTACAATCCCGGTATCCAGCCGGCTGGTCGGCATACCGGTCGGCCAAATGCTGGCGCTCGGCTGGGGTCTTGCCGCCTCGATCGGCGCGGTGGCGGGCATGATGATCGCGCCGATCGTGTTCCTCGACCCGAACATGATGTCGGGCGTGCTGCTGTATGCGTTCGCCGGCGCGCTGCTGGGCGGCATCACCAGCCCGCTTGGGGCGGTGATCGGCGGCTTCCTGGTCGGCGTGATCGAGAACATCGGCGGCGCCTACGTTGTGGGTACCGAGTTGAAGCTGTCGCTGGCGCTGGCGATCATCGTCGTGGTGCTGGTGGTGCGGCCGTCCGGCCTGTTCGGCCGCGTCGTGGTCAGCCGGGTGTAGCGCCGATGGCCGCGCGCATCGCGCCTTGGGCCTTTCTCGTTGTCGCGGCGGTGGCGCCGCTGCTGTTCGCCAGCGACTATCAGCTGTTCCAGCTGACGATGGTGGTGGTCTACGCGGTCGCGATCCTCGGGCTGAACCTGGTCACCGGGTACAACGGCCAGATCTCGCTCGGCCATGGCGCCTTCTATGCGGTCGGCGCCTATGTCACGGCGATCATGATGGACAAGTGGGATGTGCCGTACTGGGCGACGCTGCCGGTCTCGGCCGTCGTCTGCGCCGGCGTGGGATTCCTGCTCGGGCTGCCGGCTTTACGGCTGGGCGGGCTGTACCTGGCGCTGACCACCTTCGCCCTGGCGGTGGCGACGCCGCAACTGCTGAAATACAAAGGCTTCGAGCCGTGGACCGGCGGTGTGCAGGGGATCGTCATCACCAAGCCGGACGCGCCGTTCGGCCTGCCGCTGAATGCGGACCAATGGCTGTACCTGTTTTCGCTGGCGGTGGGCGCGGTGATGTTCCTGCTGGCCGCCAACCTGGTCAGCGGCCGCATCGGCCGCGGCATGAAGGCGATCCGCGACCACGCGCTGGCGGCGGAGGCGATGGGTATCGACATCGCGATGTTCAAGACGCGGACCTTCGCGGTCAGTGCGATGTTCACCGGTATCGCCGGCTCGCTGGGCGCGATCGCCATCCAGTTCGTGGCGCCGGACAGCTTTACCGTGCAGCTGTCGATCGTGTTTTTCGTCGGCATGGTGGTGGGCGGCACCGCCTCCATCGCCGGCGCGGTGTTCGGCGCGATCTTCATCGAGTTCGTGCCCAACTTCGCCGACCAGATCAGCAAGGCGGCACCGGGGGCGGTCTACGGCGTGATCCTGATCGCCTTCATGTTCCTGATGCCGACGGGGATCGCCGGGTTCGTTCGCCAGGGCTGGCGGCGGCTGTCGGGTCCGGCGAAGCCGCTGATGATCGGGGCCGAGACGCGCGTTGCGGCGGACCTGTCCGTCAAGACGAAAATGAAGCTTCATCCCGCACCGCATGAGGAAACATGATGCATCGCCGTACCCTGCTTGCCTCCGCTGCGCTGGTTGCCGGTCTCGGCGTGGGTCGGGCGCGCGCCGACACGCCCGGCGTGACCGCCACCGAGATCAAGATCGGCAACACCATCCCGTATAGCGGACCGGCCTCCGCCTATGGCGCCATCGGGCGCGGCCTTGCCGCGTTCTTCAAGATGGTCAACGACCAGGGCGGCATTGCCGGGCGCAAGATCGACTTCATTTCCGTCGATGACGGCTACGCGCCGCCGAAGACCGTGGAGATGACGCGACGGCTGGTGGAGCAGGACGGCGTCGCCTTCATGCTGAACCAGCTCGGCACGCCCAACAACACGGCGGTGCAGAAATACCTGAACCAGAAGAAGGTGCCGCAGCTGTTCGTCGCGACCGGCGCGGACAAATGGGGCAACTACAAGGAATACCCGTGGACGATCGGCTGGCAGCCGAGCTACCGGACCGAGGCGCAGGTCTATGGCAAGTACATCCTCGCCAAGCTCCCGAACGCCAAGATCGGCATCCTTTATCAGAACGATGACTTCGGGAAGGACTACGTGGCGGGCTTGAAGGATGCGCTCGGCGACAAGTTCGACACGATGGTGGTGAAATCGGTGTCTTACGAGGTCACCGATCCGACGGTGGAAAGCCAGGTGGTGAGCCTGCAGGCAGCGGGTGCCGACGTGGTGCTGAATGCTGCGACGCCGAAGTTCGGCTGCCCAGACGATCCGCAAGATCTTCGATCTCGGCTGGAAGCCCACCCACTTCATGACCAACGTATCGAGTCTCGGTGGCCGCGGTGATCACGCCGGCGGGCACGGAGCGTGCGTTGGGGATGATCACCGTGGGCTATGCCAAGGATGCGACGGATGCCGCCTGGGCGAACGACGCCGGGATGAACGAATGGCGCGGCTTCATGAAGCAGTACATGCCGGACGCCGACCTTGCCGATGCCAACTACGTCTATGCCTATGGTGTAGGCGTGACGATGCGCCAGGTGCTCAAGCAATGCGGCAACGATCTGTCGCGCGAGAACATCATGAAGCAGGCGGCGAGCCTTACCGACCTCGTGGTTCCCACATTGCTGCCGGGGATCAAGATCAACACCAGCCCGACCAATTTCCACCCGATCCGCCAGATGCAGCTGCAGAAGTGGAACGGCAAGACCTGGGAGCGCTTCGGAGAAGTGCTCGAGGGCGCTGCGACGTGAACAGGATCAAGGGAGAATTCACCATGATGAAGCGCCGGACATTGCTGACGACGATCGGAGCCGCTGCCGCGACTGCAGTGGCGCCGAGGGCTTGGGCCAGCACCGTCGGCGTCACCGCCACGGAGATCAAGATCGGCAACACCATGCCGTACAGCGGCCCGGCCTCGGCTTATGGCGCGATCGGGCGGGGGCACACGGCGTTCTTCAAAATGGTGAACGAGAAGGGCGGGATCAACGGCCGGAAGGTGAATTTCATCACGCTGGACGACGCCTATTCACCGCCCAAGACCGTGGAGCAGGTGCGCCGCCTGGTGGAGCAGGACGAGGTTGCGTTCGTGTTCAATCCGTTGGGCACGCCGAGCAATACGGCGATCCAGAAATACATGAACCAGAAGAAGGTGCCGCAGCTTTTCGTCTCCAGCGGCGCCGACAAATGGGGCGACTACAAGGACTTCCCGTGGACCATGGGCTGGCAGCCGAGCTACCGCACCGAGGCGCAGATCTATGCCAAGTACATCCTGCAGCAGAACCCGCATGCGAAGATCGCGGTGCTCTACCAGAACGATGATTTCGGGAAGGACTACCTGACGGGGCTGCGTGATGCGCTCGGAGCAAACTACGCGAAGTTCGTGGTGAAGGAGGCGTCGTACGAGGTCACCGACGCGACCATCGACAGCCAGGCCATCGCGTTGAAGGATTCGGGCGCCGACGTGCTGGTGACGGCGGCCACGCCGAAATTCGCCGCGCAGATGATCCGCAAGGTGTTCGACATCGGTTGGAAGCCGTTGCATTGCCTGACCAACGTGTCGATCTCGGTGGGGTCGGTGATGCAGCCGGCAGGCCCGGAAAAGGGCGTCGGCATCATCTCGGCGGATTATCGGAAGGACCCGACCGATGCGCGCTGGAAGGACGATGCCGGGATGGGTGAGTGGCGCGCCTTCATGAAGCAGTATCTTCCCGACGCCGACTTGTCCGACAACGACTATGTCTTTTCATACGGCGTGTGTTTGACATTGCGCCAGGTGCTGCAGCAATGCGGCGGCGACCTGTCGCGGGAGAACATCATGAAGCAGGCGGCGAGCCTGAAGGATTTCACGGTGCCGGTGCTGTTGCCTGGCATCAAGCTCAACACCAGCGCCACCAACTATCATCCGATGCGGCAGATGCAGCTGGTCAAATGGACCGGCAAGACCTGGGATCTGTTCGGCGACCTGATCGAAGGCACCGGCGCCTGAGATGCGCTAAGCGGCGGAATAGCCGCCGTCGATGGTGTAGGCCGAGCCGGTGACGAAGCCGGCGCGGTCGCTGCAGAGCCAGACGACGGATTCGGCGATTTCTTCGGGCTGGCCGAGGCGCCCGGCGGGCACCTTGGCCAGCACCTGCTCGCCGCGCTGCTGCATCGATTTCTCGATCATCGGCGTGCTGACATAGCCCGGGCAGACGGCGTTCACACGGATCCGCTCGCCGACATATTCCAGCGCCACCGTCCGGGTGAGGCCGAGCACGCCGTGCTTGCTGGCGACATAGGACGATGCCAGCGGCAGCCCGACCAGGGCGGCGATGGAAGCGGTGTTGACGATGGCGCCCCCGCCCTGTGCCTGCATCGCGAGGACCTCGTGCTTCAGGCACAGGAAAACGCCGGTGAGGTTCACCGCAAGCAGGGCGTTCCAGGAGTTGAGGGACAGCTCTCCGATACGTTGGCCCCCCGGTCCGACGGCGGCGGGAGCGACGCCTGCGTTATTGAAGGCGCAGTCGAGGCGCCCGAACGTCGCGACCGCCAGGGCAACCATCGCGGCGACCTGGGCTTCGTCGGTGACGTCGGCGGCGATCGAGAGCGCCTGTCCGCCGGCGGCGTTGATCAGTTCGACGGTCTGCTGCGCCGAGGCCTCGGTGCGGTCGGCGACCAGCACGCGGGCGCCCTCGCGGGCGAAGGCCAGGGCGGTGGCGCGGCCGATGCCGGAGCCGCCGCCGGTGATCAGGCCGGATTTGCCGTCGAGCAACCGGCTCACGCGATGAGCGACCAGTTGGCGCGCAGGGCCGCGGTGATCAGGTCGATGGCGAAATCGGCGGCACGGATCACCCGGCCCATGCCGAGGAAGCCGTGCATCTGGTCGGACAGGTGCACATGGGTGACGGCGACACCTTCCTGTTCCAGCCGGCGGGCATAGGCGATGCCCTCGTCGCAGAGCGGGTCGTGGGCGACCGTCAGCACGAAGGCGGTGGCGGTGCCGGACAGGTCGGCGGCGCGCAACGGGGAGGCGCGCCAATCGGTGTCGTCCCGGCGCTCGGCGATGTAATGGTTGCGGAACCATTTCATCGTCGCGGTGGTCAGCGGATAGCCCTCGGTGATGCGCTCGTAGGACGGCTGGGTCGCGGTCATTTCGACGGCGGGGTAGATCAGCAGTTGATAGCCGATCGGCGGCAGGGCTTCGTCGCGGGCCATGAGGGCCATGACGGCGGCGAGATTGCCGCCTGCGGAATCGCCGCCGACCGCGACGCGTTCGGGGTCGATCGCCAATTCCTCGGCCTGTTCGATGATCCACTGTGTCGCGGCGGCGGCGTCTACCACGGCGGCGGGATAGCGGTGCTCCGGGGCCAGCCGGTAGTCGACGGAGACCACGCAGCAATGGGCGTCGTTGGCCAGTTGCCGGCACAGCACGTCATGGCTGTCGAGGTCGCCGAGGACCCAGCCGCCGCCGTGAAAGAAGATCAGCACCGGCAATGCATCGGTGCCCATCGTGCCGGAGCCGCGGTATAGGCGCAGCGGGATGTCGCCGCCGGGTCCGGGGGCGGCGATATCGCGGACGGCGGCGACTTCCGCGGCGTCGGGCTGCAGCACCGCCCGGGAGGCGGCGAAGAAGCCGCGGGCTGCTTCGGGGGTCAAGGTCTCGAACGGCGGGCGGCCGGCGAGGCGGATCATTTCGAGGACGCGCTGGGCGTCGGGGTCGAGTTTCATGCCTGTTCCATCCATGCCAGAATCGCCGTCGCCACTTCGTCCGGGCGATCGAGTTCGGCCAGGTGGCCGGCGCCTTCGATCAGTTTTATATCCGTTGGCCCGCTTATGCCGCCGGCGAACTTTTCAGCGTAGCTGCGCGGCATCACCCGGTCCTGGGTGCCCCATAGCAGCAGCGTCGGCGCGGTGACCAGCCGCAGGCGTTTCTCCAGGCGGGTGTTGCCGAGGGGCCAGAAGATCCGGGCGGCGGCCTCGGCTGCGCGGGTCTGCTCGACGGGCCACTCGATCGAGTTGGCGCCTTCGGGCATCGCCTTCAGCGCGAGGTAGCGCTCGGGGTCGGCGCACATCAGTGCTGCCACGCGGTCGGCGCGCTGGGCCCAGGGGTCGGTCGGCGGATCGTCGGCGTCGAACAAGCCGAACGGCGCCAGCAAGGCGAGGCGGCGTCACCGAGTTTGGCCAGATCGCCGCCATCTCCGCCGCCAACGCGCCGCCGACCGAACTGCCGACCAGATCGGCGCCGTCCAGCCCGGCTTGCAGCAGCAGTTCACGGGTTGCAAGCACCCAGTCGAGATGGTTGTCCAGCACCGAGTGCCCGCGATCGCCGCCTGGAAAGCCGGGCAGCGACGGCACGATGACCTGGCGCCGCTCTGCCAGCCGGTCGAGCATCGGGATCCAGCGGGGCAGGCCGCCATAGCCAGCGAGGAAGCCGATCGGCTTGCCCGTGCCCTTGCGCCAGACCCGGGCGGGGAAGCCGTTCACGCTGACGCTTGCAACTTCCGCATCGTTCATTCCGTCGCGCCTATTCGGCGGCGCGGGCGGGCAGGTAGGCCGGCACGTCGGCGCGCTCGCCGCCGTGCATCGGCTTCGGCCACCAGCGGTTTTCCCACTCGGCGAACAGCGGCCGCAGCTTCGGCATCACCTGTTCGGCGAACAGCCTGGTGTTGTAGCTGGCACAGCTCCTTGCCCATGTTGCCGAACTGCAACAGCAGCATGAGCTGGCCGACATTCAGTTCGGTCGCCACTTCGCGCAGCTGCTCCACCACCTCGTCAGGCGAGCCGATGATGACGTAGCCGTTGTCGACGATGGCTTCCATGTCGCGGGCGACGTTGCTCATGCGGGTGCCGGTGGTCGACCCGAGCGTGGTGGTGCCGTTGGCCGCCTGCTGAACCTGGCTTTGCAGGCCGGCGCGCTGGCGTGGCTTCGCGTGACATAGCCGGGGGGCGAGGCGAAGCGCGGATCGACGTGCAGGCAGCGGCCGTAGAAATACTCGGCCGCCTCGCCGTACAGGTCCATCGCGTGCTGGCGGCTTTCGCCGACGCCGACGAATTGCAGGAAGCCGGCGCGGTACGGATTGCGGTCCTTGCCCAGGCGCGCCATTTCGTCCCAGAAGCCGTGCATCGTGGCGCGCCCGGCCTTGTAGCCGTAGTACGAAAGATAGCAGTAGACGTAGTCCATCTCGGCGCACCACCGCCACGTCTCGACCGATCCGCCGCCCGGCACCCAGATCGGCGGATGCGGCTGCTGCACCGGGCGCGGCCAGATATTGACGTAGCGCTGCTGGTTGAAGCGGCCGTTGAAGGCGAAGGTGTCCCGCTCCCGTCCAGGCGCGCATTACCAGGTCATGCGCCTCCAGGTAGCGTTCGCGCAGCAGGCTCGGGTTCTGGCCGTAGGCGTAGCAGGTGTCCATCGGCGTGCCGACCGGGAAGCCGGCGATCAGGCGGCCGCCGGAAATGCAGTCGATCATGGCGAATTCTTCGGCGACGCGGGTCGGCGGGTTGTACAGCGCCAGCGAATTGCCCATGACGCAGATCGCGGTGTCGCGGGTGCGCCGCGCGAGCGCCGTGGCGATCAGGTTGGGCGAGGGCATCAGGCCGTAGCCGTTGGAGTGATGTTCGTTGACGCATACCGCGTCGAAGCCGCAATCGGCGGCGTATTCCATTTCGTCCATGAAGTCGTTGTACATGAGGTGGGCCCGCCGCGGGTCGAACAGCGAGGAATGGATGTCCACCCAGACCGAGGGATGCTTGTCCCGGAAATCCTCCGGCAGCTCCGTATACGGCATCAGGTGGAACCACAGCATCTTCATCGCCGGCCTCCGTTTCTTCCCTCTCGTCGCAGTGTAACGGCAATCCGTCGGGCGGGAAGGGCGGGCGCGCGACGCGATCAACGGAACGTGAGCGACGCTCGCTGAACCGCGCGTTACCGGGGGAGGTTGTTTCCTGAACAACGATACGGAGAGCGACCATGGCCGAACCGAAATCCGACGCGCGCGACGACGACCTCGAGGCGCGCATCGCCGCCCGGGCACGGCAGATGTGGGAGGCGGACGGCAAGCCGGCCGGGCAGGAGGCCGAGTTCCACGAACGCGCCCGGGAGTTGCTGGCGATTGCCGACAACCCCGATGCCGGGCAACTACCCAACCCGATGGCTGCCGACGCACAGGTGAGCCCGGCCGATCCGACCGGTGTCACGTCGCTGCCGGGAGAGGACGCGACGCTGCCGAAACCGGGCGGCGAACACATGATCGAGGAGGCCGACATCCAGGAGAATCTCGGCGAGTTCCCCGGACCCTACACCGACCAGGGCGACCGTCAGCAGACACCCAGCCGCAGATCCAGACGCGACGAATGATCCGCGACCACCGGTTGATCGAAATCAAAGCCACGGCGGCGTAAACGATGCCTTTTCTTGCGCGATCAGACCGATCGAGAGTGCAAGGAAAGATGACATGCGAAGGATATCCGGGTTGGCTGCCGTCGTCGGCTGCGTGCTGCTGACGGGCGCAGCGTCGGCGCAGACTCCGGCGGTTGCTCCCCCTCCTGCTTCCGCCTCGGCCGACGCGGACACACTGAATGCGCCGGTCGGCAAGCAGGCCGGCACCATCATGGTGCGCGCCCGGCTGATCGACGTGATGCCGCTGGTTTCCTCCAGCTCCATCAGCGTCATCGGCGGACAGGTTGCCGTTGGCAACGCCTTGGCGCCGGAGGTGGACCTGTCCTACTTCTTCACCGACAACATCGCGATGGAACTGATCGCCGCGACCACCCGGCACACCGTCTCCGCGCATAACACGGCGATCGGGAGCACGACCGTGGGGCAGACCTGGGTGCTGCCCCCGACCTTGACGGCGCAGTACCATTTCAATCCGCGCGGCGCCATCAGCCCTTATGTCGGCGTCGGATTGAACGTGACCTTCTTCTATGACGGCACGCCCTCGCATGCGCCGATCAACCGGCTGACGCTGACCACCGGAGTGGGCCCGGCGCTGCAGGCCGGCGTAGACTGGAACTTCAGCGGCCACTGGTTCGCCAATTTCGACGTCAAGCAGATCTTCCTGAATACGACGGCGCATATCAACGGTGGGGCGATCAAGGCGAAGGTCGCGCTGAACCCGACCGTGGTCGGCGCCGGTATCGGCTATCGCTTCTGATCGCCGCGGGGCGTGGTCAGTCCACGCTCCGCCCGACAGCAGGAGATGACGGGGGTTCGGCGACCGTGAAAGCAGCCGGCGGCATGCCGGCCAGCCGCGTTTCGTGCATCTGCCGAAACGCCGCTTCCAGGCCGCGCGCGAATGACGCGGCATCTATGACCGCTTGGGCCGCGCCGACCCGCAGGCGAAGATCCTGCAGGCGCGCGGGCCCGGTCGCCAACCTGTAGGCCAGCGCTTCGTAGTCCCCGAGGGATGTGGTGATCAGGTCCGGCAGCCCCATTGCGTGCAGCAGGCTGCCGGCATGGCGGCCGGCGAAGATGTCGCCGGCGCAGGTCAGCACCGGCAACCCGGCCGCCAGTGCGTCGCCCGCCACGGCGCCGGCGCTGTAGGGCAGCGTGTCGAGGAACAGGTCGGCGGCGCCGAACCGCGCCCGATAGTCCGGCAGCGGCAGTTCGGGCGCCAGCACCAGCCGGGACGGGTCGACGCCGCGCTGCGAGGCCTCGCGGCGGAGGTTCCCGGCGGCAGCATCGGCGGCGGCCAGCCACAGCACGCTGCCGGTCACCCGCGAAAGCAGCCGCATCCAGATGTCGAACATCGCCGGGGTGATCTTGTGGCTGAGGCTGAAGCAGCAGAACACGAATCCCCGCGGCGGCAGTCCGGAAGCGGCGCGGGAGGGGGCGGCGCCGACTGGCGTCGGATCGACCGGCAGGCAGCTGCCGGGCAGATGGACGATGCGTTCGTCATAGAAGGGCTGCTGGTCCATGGGCAGCGCGAAGCGGTCGGCGATGACGTAGTCGACGCGGTCGCTGCCCATGGTGCCGGTGTAGCCGAGCCAACTGACCTGCACGGGCGCCGGCCGGCGCGCGACGATCTCCGGCCGCTCGCCGGTGGTGAAGCCGTTGAGATCGACCAGGATGTCGATATCGTCGGCTTGGATACGCTCCGCGGCGGCGGCGTCGCCCATGGCCTGCAGGTCGACGAAGTGCTCGAACGCGGATTGCAGCCGCCGGCGGATCGCGCTGCCGTCGTCGGGTCCGTGCGAATAGCCGAACGGCTCGAACCCGGCGCGGTCATGCTGCTCCAGCACCGGCGCCAGCAGGCGCCCGACCGGATGCAGGCCGAAATCCGAGGAGAGATAGCCGATACGGATCCGCCTTTTGCCGGCTCGACCGGACGGCGCGGCGAGGCAGGGAATGTCACGCAGCGGCGCCGACGCCAGGCGGGCCAGGACGAGTTCTTCCGCAGAGCTTGGGGAGGCGGTGCGGAGCAGCATCGGCAGGTCGCGCGAACCGGACCGAGCGGCGCCTTTCAGGGCCGCCTGGTCGGCGGCGTGGCAACGCCAGTCGCACAGGCGCTGGCTGAGATAGATGATCTGGCCGAGCACGCCGGCATCGTTCGGTTGCAACGCCAGGGCGGAGCGATACTGCGCCATCGCTTCGGCCAGCGCGCCCTGCTGCTTCAGCGCGCCGGCCAGGTTGCGGTGCACGCCGGCATGCGTTGGCGCCAGCGCCATGGCGGCACGGTAGCACGCGATCGCGGCGTCGAGATCATGGTTGCGATGGTGCACCGTGCCGAGGTCGTGATGCGCCTTGGCAAAGGCCGGCCGCAGCGCAATCGCGCGACGGTAGCAGTCGATGGCGGCGGTGAAGTCGCGATCCTGTTGCAGCGCCTCCGCCTCGCGGCAGAGGATATCTGCCGGATCGGGCCCGAGGGTGAGTTTCGCAGAGAGGCGATAGGGCGCGCTGCTCATGCGTCGCCTGGCGCGATTGCGAAGCCGGCCGGGGCGTCGCCGGCGACCTGTCGCAGGTGCATCCAGGGATACGCGGCCTCGATGCTACGTGCGAAGCGATCGCCGATTGCTTCGGGAAACTCCGGTTGCAATTCGAAGGCCCGGGCAAATCCCGCCAGCGCCGCCGCCATGTCGCCGCGCTTCTGAATGGCGGTGGCGAGATTGCGATGGACATCCGCGAGGCCGGGGTCCATCCGCAACGCGGCACGGTAGCTGGCCACCGCCTCATCGGCATGGCCGAGGCACGCCAGCATGTCCCCGACACGGTTCTGGATCGACGCCGAAGCGGGTTTGCGCGCCAGCGCGCGGCAATATTCGAGCAACGCGGCATCGGCGATCGCCGGGTCAACGCCGATGCCGGCGAGTGCTGGAGGGGCGGGCGGCATCGATGGCGCAAATGGGCCGGTGGCGGGGGGCTGCAGAGTGAAGTTCGTCGTCAGCCGGTAGTCCTGGCGCATACCAGCCGGCATCAGTATGGCAGCGCCACGCCGGCGACGATGAGTTGCGGCCGCAGGTGGATATCAAGAAAAAACCCCCGCGACGTGAGTCGCGGGGTGAGTTTCAGGGAGGCTTCCGTCTGGGAGACGAAGGGGCCGAGAAGGCCCCTCTTCCCGCCACTGGGACGGGAAAGCTGATGACCGAAATCTCGCCGGCCACCGTATTCCGTGACCAAAAGCCTATTGTGCGCTGCGAAGTGCGACCATCCCCAACTGACCAATCCAGCCATGCTCGAAGCGCGTGGCATCTCAGACTGTGCTACGGAGCAGGTCGGTAATTGACTGATTTGTATACGCTCATCAGGTGGGGTGCCTCTGCCCGGTGCTAGGCTGCGTCGCCGGAACTCAGCCGCGCTGCGCCAGCCTGGCCAGCAGGAAGTCGCGGAACACCGCGACGCGCTTCGAATTCCGCAATTCCTCCGGGTAGACGAAATAGACATCCACCTTCGGCGCCTTCAGCGTCCGGCAGGATCCGCACCAGCCCGTCAGAGTCTCGGTGTCCATGTAGTCGGGCACCGCGGCGATGCCGAGGCCGGATTTCACCGCCAGCAGCATGGCATGCAGATTGTTCACCTCCAGCAGCGCCGCGCCGCGGATTGCCGGGCCGGCGGCCGGCCTCGGCCAGCCAGTTGATGTCCGGCGACCGGCGGATGGTAGTCGCCGAACAGCACCAGCCTGTGGTTGTCCAGGTCCTCGACCGTGGTCGGCGTGCCGTGCTTCTTGAGGTAGTCGGGCGAGGCGCAGACATGCCACTCGATCGCCATCAGATGCCGCTGCACCAGGTCCGGCTGCTTCGGCGGGTGCATGCGGATGGCGACGTCGGCCTCGCGCATCGCGAGATCCAGGTCGGCGTCGTCCAGCAGCAGCTGCATGCGTGACGTCGGGATACTGGTCGAGGAAGCTCTGCAGCCGCGGCGCCAGCCAGGACGCGCCGAAGCCGACCGTGGTGGTCACCTTCAGCCGGCCGGCCGGCTTCTCCTTGCTTTCGGTCAGCAGCGCCTCGGTCATCGCCAGCTTGGCGAACACCTCGCGCACCGTGCGGTTCAGGCTCTCGCCCTGCTCGGTCAGGATCAGGCCGCGCGCGTGGCGGTGGAACAGCGGCACCTGGAGCGCTTCCTCCAGCGCCGAGATCTGCCGGCGACACGGCGGACTGGCTCAGGTTCAGCGTGTCGCCGGCATGCGTGAAGCTGCCCGCCTCGGCCACCGCGTGGAAGACGCGCAGCTTGTCCCAATCCATTGTTCAGCCATCCCCTGCCGTCCGGCTCGCAGCCGGCCCGGCGCAATTTCGCTCAAACGGATATTTCAGGCGTTATGCGTCAATCGGCGGCCAAAGCCGAGTCGGCCGCGTGTTCCGCCAGCCACTTTTCGGCTTCCAGCGCCGCCATGCAACCCGTTCCCGCAGCGGTGACCGCCTGACGGAACACTTTGTCCTGCACGTCGCCCGCCGCGAACACGCCGGGGACCGAGGTTCGGGTGCTGCCGGGCTCGGTCACGACGTAGCCCTCGGCGTCCAGCGCCACCTGGCCGCTGAAGATGTCGGTGGTGGGGCGAATGGCCGATGGCGACGAACACGCCGTCCACGCGCAGATCGGCTTTCCAGCGCCGGTCCGCACGTTGCGCAGCCGCACGCCGTCGACGCTCGGCGGGCTTGCCGGCGCCGATGATCTCCTCGACGGCGCTGTCCCACACCACCTCGATCTTCGGATGCGCGAACAGCCGGCGTCTGCAGGATCTTCTCGGCCCGCAGACGTGTCGCGGCGGTGGATCAGCGTGACGTCGGTGGCGTGGTGGGTCAGGTACAGCGCCTCCTCCACCGCGGTGTTGCCGCCGCCGACCACCGCCACGCGCTTGCCGCGGAAGAAGAAGCCGTCGCAGGTGGCGCAGGCCGAGACGCCGGCGCCCTGCAGCCGCTGCTCCGATGCGCAGGCCGAGCCAGCGGGCCTGCGCGCCGGTGGCGATGATCGACCGAGTCGGCCAGGTAGACGTCGCCCGAATCGGCCAGGCAGCGGAACGGGCCGGCGGGAGAAATCGACTCCGGTGATGATGTCGTGGACGATCCGGGTGCCGACATGCGCCGCCTGCGCCGCCATCTGCTCCATCAGCCAGGGGCCCTGGATGGTCTCGGCGAAGCCCGGGTAGTTCTCCACGTCGGTGGTGATCATCAGCTGCCCGCCCGGCTGCAGGCCGGCCACCAGCATCGGCTCCAGGCTGGCGCGGGCGGCGTAGATCGCGGCGGTGTAGCCGGCCGGTCCGGCGCCGATGATCAGGACGCGGGTGTGATGGGTGGTGGGCATGGCGGCGGTTCCGGCGGACATGGGACGACGGCGAACATATCGGTGCCGCGCCATGAGCAGCAGCGCGACCGCAAGCGACTTGCGGGCGGCGAGTCGATATGCCCTTGCACGCGGCCGCTGATGCAATAATATTTCGCGAGCCGCGCCCGGTCGCACCATGAAACGCAGCAACCTGCCGATGAAGAGCCAGCCATGAAGACCCAGCCGGCTGAACCGCCAGCTACTCGACGCCATCGACCGCCGCATCCTGGCCGAACTGCAGGCCGACGGCCGGATGACCAATGTGGAGCTGGCCCGCCGCGCCGGCATCTCCGCGCCGCCCTGCCTGCGCCGGGTGCGGCGGCTGGAGGAGGCCGGCATCATCCGCGGCTACCACGCCGACACCGACCCGCAGAAGCTGGGCTGGGAGATCACCTTCTTCGCCATCGTCGGGCTGGAGAGCCAGAAGGAGGCGGTGCTGTCCGGCGTTCGAGCAGCTGGTCGCCGACTGGCCGGAGGTGCGCGAGTGCCACATGATCCGCGGCGGCGGCGATTTCCTGCTGCGGCTGGTGGCGCGCGACACCGCGCATGAGAACCAGCTGACCCAGCGGCTGACCGGGGCGGCCGACGTGTCAGCCGGGTGCAGACGCTGCAGACCATCCGCACCAGCCGCAACCTGGCCGGCGTGCCGCTCTGATTCGCCAGCCGTGCGGCGTCGGCACTCGCGGCGCTGACGCTGGCTCCGGCTGGTGGTGGCGGCGGGCTACGCCGCTGGCGCCCGACGAGGCGTATTACTGGGTGTGGTCGCGCGCGCTGGCGGCGGGCTATCTCGACCATCCGCCGATGGTGGCGCTGTGGATCAGGGCCGGCACTGCGCTGGCGGGCGAGGGGCCGCTCGGCGTGCGGCTGCTGGCGCCGTTGGCTGGCGCGCTGGGGTCGGTGCTGCTGGCTGCGCGCGGGCGAGGATCTGCTGCCGCGGCCGGCGGGCGGGGCTGATTGCGGCGGCGCTGCTGAACGCCACGCTGCTGTTCGGCATCGGCGGCGTGACGATGACGCCCGACACGCCGCTGCTGCTGTTCTGGACTGCGGCCTTGTGGGCGCTGGCGCGGCTGCTGGCGACCGGGAACGGGCGCTGGTGGCTGGTGGCGGGATGCTGCGGCCGGCCTGGCGCTGGACAGCAAATACACCGCGTTCCTGCTGCTGCCGGCGATCGGCGCCTGGCTGCTGGCGGTGCCGGCGATGCGCCCCTGGCTGCGGCGGCCGCAGCCCTGGGCCGCCGCGGCGCTGGCGCTGGCGCTGTTCGCGCCGGTGGTGGCGTGGAATGCGGCGCATGGCTGGGCCAGCTTCGCCAAGCAGGGCGGCCGCGCCGATGTCTGGCAGCCGGCGAGGGCGTTGCAGTTCCTCGCCGAATTGCTGCTGGGGCAGCTCGGACTGGCCACGCCGATGCATTGCCGTGCTGTGCGGCGCCGGCATGGTGCTGGCGCTGCGGCGTTGGCGGGATCCGGGCTGGGGATTGCTTGCGGCACTGTCCTGGGTGCCGGCGGCGGTGTTCCTGCAGCACGCAATCGGCGACCGGGTGCAGGCGAACTGGCCGTCGGTGATCTATCCCGCCGCCGCCATTGCCGCGGCGGGTTTGGGAAGCCGATGGGTGCGGCCCGGCATCGCGCTGGGGCTAGGATTGACGGTGCTGGTCTGGGTGCAGGGCGCCGTGGGATTGCTGCCGCTGCCGATGCGGCTCGACCCGACCTTGCTGCGGGTCGGCGGCTGGTCGGGGGTGGCGGCCGAAGTGGATGCGGCGCGCGGCCGAACCGACGCCAGCTTCGTCGCCGCCGACAATTACGGTCTCGCCGCCATGCTGGCCTGGCTGCTGCCCCCCGGACGGATGGTGCTGGGCGTGGAGGACCGCTGGGCGCGGTTCGACCTGCCGGACGCCCGCCCGCTCATCGCCGGGCGCGTCGGCATCCTGTTGCGCAGCGCCCGCCGGGAAGGGGGCCCGGACCCTGCCGACTGGTCCGAGATCACCCAGGTCGGCGAATTCGACCGCGCCCGCGACGGGATGACGGCGGAGCGGTTCCGGCTGTATCGTGTCGTCGGCCGCGCCGCCGGGTCCACCGGGACCGAGCCGGTCGCCGTCCTGCCGCGCCCCCGCTAAGGGAGACCACCATGCAGTTGCCGACCTATGACGACGTCGAGGCGGCCCGCCGGCGGATCGGCGCGCATATCGTGCGAACCCCGATGCTGCGGCATCCGCTGCTCGACCAGCTGACCGGCGGGACCGTGCTGATCAAGCCGGAGCCGCTGCAACGAACCGGCAGCTTCAAGCTGCGAGGCGCCACCAACGCCATCCTGCAACTCACTGAATCTGAACGACGCGCGGGTGTGGTGACGCACTCCTCCGGCAACCACGGCCAGGCCACCGCCTGTGCCGCCGCCGGCGTCGGCGCCCACGCCACGGTGTTCATGCCGACCGACGCGCCGGCGATCAAGGTCGAGAGCACCCAGCGCTGGGGCGCCGACATCGTCCGCTACGACCGCGCCACGGACGACCGCGAGGGGATGACGCGCGCCCATGCCGAGCGGACCGGCGCCGTGTTGGTGCCGCCGTTCGACCATGTCGGCGTGATCGCGGGGCAAGGCACCCTGGCGCTGGAACTGATCGAGGATGCCCGTGCCGCCGGCTTCAGCATGGATGCGCTGCTCGCCTGCACCGGCGGCGGCGGCCTGATCGCTGGATGTGCCCTCGCCGTCGAGGGCGCGTCGCCGCAAACCCTGGTCTATGCCGTCGAGCCCGAGGGCTGGGACGACACCGCCCGATCGCTGGCCCAGGGCGAACGTCTGGGCAACGCCCCCGGCGGCTCCACCCTGTGCGACTCGCTGCTGTCGATGATGCCGGGGAAGATCACCTTCGCCCTCAACGCGCCGCGCCTGGCCGGCGGCATCTCGGTCACCGACGAGGAGGTGCTGGCGGCGATCTCCTTCGCCTTCAGCCACCTGAAACTGGTGGTCGAACCCGGCGGCGCGGTGTGCCTGGCGGCCCTCCTGGCGGGCAAATTCCCGGCCGCGGGGCAGGTCGTGGGCATCGTCATCTCCGGCGGCAACGTCGATCCGGCGGTGTTCACCCGCGCCCTCGCCGTGCATTGATGATGCGGGATCATTATCATGCCTGATACCAATCTCGCCCCCGACACCCCCATCGCCAGCATCCGCGACCGCGTCTCCGCCGCCGAATGGCAGGCCCGGATGGACTGCGCCGCCGCCTACCGCCTGCTCGCCGTCTTCGGCATGAGCGACCTCGTCTACAACCACGTCACCACCCGCATCCCCGGCGAGGAGAAATTCCTCATCAACCCGTTCGGCTGGATGTACGAGGAGATCACCGCCTCCTCCCTCATCACCATCGACCTTGCCGGGAACATGCTGCTGAACCCGCATGAGGGGGTCGGCATCAACTACGCCGGCTACGTCATTCACAGCGCCGTCCACGGCGCCCGCGCCGACGTCGGCTGCGTCATCCACACCCATTCCCGCGCCGGCATGGCGGTCTCGGCCATGCAATGCGGCGTGCTGCCGATCACCCAGACCGCTATGCGCTGCCTGCCGCTCGCCTACCACGACTACGAAGGCCCCGCCGTTGACCTCGACGAACGCGCCCGCCTGGTCGCCGACCTCGGCGCCGCCAACTTCCTGGTCCTGCGCAACCACGGCCTGCTCACCGCCGGCCCCTCCACCGCCGAGGCGTTCAACGCGATGTACTGGCTGGAGATGGCCTGCCGCGCCCAGGTCGACGCCATGGCCGCCCGCACCGAGCTCACCCTGCCGACGCCGGAGGTGGTCGCCCACGCGGCCCATCTCTACGACCCCAAAACCCGCCGCCCGTTCGGCGTGCTTGAATGGCCTGCCATGCTCCGCCTGCTCGACCGCCGCGACCCATCGTGGCGAGCTTAGCCACGACGTGGCGTGCTTAGCCACGACGAGGCGTGCTTAGCCGCGACGAGGCGCGCTCAGCCACGACAAGACGCCACTGACGACCGCCCGCCCCTCGATTAGTCGAGGATTAAGCAAACCCCGCCATCCTCCGCCCCGCCCGCACCCCTGCGGGCCACTGCGAGGGCCCGATGGCGAAACCGAAGAAGGAAGGCGGCAACATCATAATCCGCCGCGAGGAGGTCGTCGAAGGCGGCCACCACGGCGGCGCCTGGAAGGTCGCCTACGCCGATTTCGTCACCGCAATGATGGCGTTCTTCCTGCTGATGTGGCTGCTCAACGCGACTACCGAGGTCCAGCGCAAAGGCATCGCCGACTACTTCACCCCGGCCAACGCCCTCAGCCACGCCTCCTCCGGCAGCGGCAAGATCTTCGGCGGCCGCTCCCCGTTCGAGAAGGGCGAGATGGTCAGCGACCGCGGCGTCCAGGCGCTCATCCCCGGCAACGCCCCGCCGCCGCCCGAAACCGAAGACCCCGACCCCGACCAGCCCGCCGACCAGCAGCACCCCGCCACCCCGCCGCCCGGCGCCACCGGCGAAGGCCAGTCCGGCACCACCGGTGCCGAGGGCCAGTCCGGCGAACCCAACACCGCCCTCGGCAACGCCGCCGTCACCCGCCGCGGCGACGGCCTGAACGCCGCCGGCGGCGGCCAATCCGCCAGCGCCATCGAAGCCGCCCGCATGCAGTTTCTCGCCAACGCCACCGCCGCCGGCGCCCCCGGCAAGCCGCTCACCCCCGATGCCGCCGCCGACGCCGCCAGGCGGGAGCGCGCCGCCTTCGACAGCGCCGCCGAGCAGATCCGCGACGCCGTCCGCAACGACCCCGGCCTCGCCGGCATCATGCAGCAGCTCGCCATCGACCAGACGCCCGAGGGCCTGCGCATCCAGCTGCTCGACGAAGACCGGCTGCCGATGTTCGCCACCGGCTCCGCCGCCATGGGCGACCGCGCGAAACTCGTGCTGCAGAAGATCGCCCCGGTGCTCGCCAAACTTTCGGAAGCCGTCTCCATCGCCGGCCACACCGACGCGGCACCCTTCAAGGGCGGCAACGGAAAAGGCGAGGGCCGCAGCAACTGGGACCTCTCCGCCGAGCGCGCCAACACCACCCGCAGGCTGCTGGTCGAAGCCGGCCTGCAGGAAAGTCGCGTCCGCAGCGTCACCGGCAACGCCGACCGCGATCTCCTATTGCCCGCCGACCCGCTCGCCGCCGCCAACCGCCGCATCGCCATCGTCGTCCTGCGCAACGCCCGCTGACCATGCCCACGCCCATCCCCACCCCCAACC
Source organism: uncultured Alphaproteobacteria bacterium (assembly GCA_963819305.1). GTDB lineage: Bacteria > Pseudomonadota > Alphaproteobacteria > Acetobacterales > Acetobacteraceae > CAVTKE01. The sequence continues at coordinate 454,320 of CAWFVP010000005.1, read as the reverse complement.
ACAATCTACCGTCATGGCCGGGCTCGACCCGGCCATCCACGCCGTCGGATCACCCAGGACCCCGCCCGCAAGATAACGCGTCCCAGGCCCCCGCAAATCCCCAACTCAACCACGCGCCCGCGCCACACCAGGGCCACCCCGCATGCTGACCCTCGGCGGCCTCGCCTTCGTGCTGATCTGCGTCTTCGGCAGCTACATGCTATCAGGCGGCAGCATGGAGCCGCTGATCGAGGCGATCCCGTTCGAGATGCTGACCATCGGCGGCGCCGCCATCGGCACCTTCATCATGTCCAACAGCATGCACGACGTGAAACACACGCTCGGCGGCTTCGGCAAGATCATCAAGGGCGCCACCTATCGCGGCGCCGACTACATCGAGTTGCTGAGCCTGTTGTACTTCTTCGTCCGCCTCGCCAGCACCAAGGGCTCGATGGCGCTGGAAGCCCATATCGAAAAACCCGCCGACAGCCCGGCCTTCCAGAAATTCCCCAAGATCCTCAAGAACCACCACGCCAACGCAATGATCTGCGACTACCTGCGCATGGTCGGCATGAACGCCGACGACCCCAACCAGATCGAAGACGTCATGGGCCGCGAACTCAAGAAGACCCTGCACGAGGAACTGCACAGCGCCCACGCCTTGCAGACCATGGCCGACGGCCTGCCCGCGTTGGGCATCGTCGCGGCCGTCCTCGGCGTCATCAAGACGATGTCCCACATCAACGAACCCCCGGCCGTCCTCGGCGCCATGATCGGCGGCGCCCTCGTCGGCACCTTCCTCGGCATCCTCCTCGCATACGGCATGGCCGCCCCCTTCGCCGCCCGCCTGAAAGGCGTCATCGAGGAGGAGAGCAAATACTTCGAAGTCATCCGCGCCGTCCTGGTCGCCCATTTGCACGGCAACGCCCCACAGGTCAGCGTCGAAACCGGCCGCAAGATGGCCCCGAACCAACACATGCCAAGCTTCGCCGAGCTGGAAACGGCGGTGCAGAATTTGCAGATCGCGTAGCAGGCTGCGGAACCCAGCCCGGGAGCACACCCAAACACCCCCGGTCGCTCTTCTCCCTCTCTCCTTGCGGGAGAGGGCGGGGAGAGGCGTAGCGTCGGGTACAGCAGGCCTATCCGAATTGAGTCCTGTCCCAAACGACCGGAATTCCCTTGCCGATGCCGTCGGCGCCCTCCGCAACCCCGAAGACATCGGCAAGGCGTTCACCGGATTTCAGCGCTTTCGTTATCGATCGGCAGCGATGCCCCACCTCTCCGATAGGTCAGCTGATCAAAATCCGAGTGCTCACGCATGCGCCGCCAGCCCGGCGGCACCGACCCGCACCAGATCGAACGGTTCGATAAAGCCGAGATTGAGATGACTTCGGGTTGTCGTCGCCCAGCCACGCCATCACCAGCTTGTTCTGGAATGACGCGATCGACGGCAATCCGGAATCAGGCAACGCAATCTGCACCGATTCCTGCCCCCACCGGTTGATCTCGGGAACGAAGATCACCCGGCTGACATGCATCGGCTCCACCGTGGTTCGGAACGCATGAAATGCCGAAGCGCCCCACATCTTGTTATCGAGCACGCAGTCGGCATTGAACCAGGTGCCTGGCTGCGAGGGCAGGGTGAACTTGTTGCCGGGATCGAAGTCATGGTCGTTGACCGTCGACATGACGTTGAGGTTGGAGCCGCGATCCACCCACAGCATGCGAAGCTGGTCGCGATAGACGCAGAGCCCGGTCATCGACCCGATCAGGCCAGGAAAAATTTTGATGGTCCCAAGATCGAAGTCGTTGCCGTTGACCGAGCGGATCACGTTCATCTCCCCGTTGCCGCGTCCGGTCCATCCCATGAACAACGCGTTGCGGAACGGCGCGATCACCACACGGTCATCAGTGGTCTGCGACAGGATCTGCCGCGTCCGCGTATCGAAATCATGGCCGTTCAGCGAACCCATGACGTTCAGCTGCCGGTTGTTGACCCCAACCCAGGCGATCCAAAGCCGCCCCTTGTAGGAAGCCAGCGCCGGCGTCCGGTCGCTGCTGTCGCCCATGATCTGTTTCTTGGATAGATCGACGTTGAGACTGCCATCCGCGCGCAGGACCACCTGCACCACGTTCAGCTGGTTGTTCCCATCACCGGTCCAGGCCATCCACAGCGCATTGTTATGAACCCCCAACGCCGGCCCGCTGGAAGCCCGCTCGCCCAACGTGACCTTGTGCTCGATCTTGACGTCGACCATCCCCCGTATCCTTTCATGTCTCGTTATAGAAATGAAAAGCCCGGCCGGAGGCGCCACGGCGCCGTCCGCACCGGGGATACCGGCAGGCCACGCGATTTATTCCATCAACACCGAAATGTGAGGCCGCCCGCACAACGTTCTCCCTCTCCCCTTGCGGGAGAGGGCAGGGAGAGGGGTGCTCCGCGAGTCAATCCCTGGCAGCTTGGCTAAGAACTCAGCTCCACCTCCGCCCGCTCCACCTCCGCCAGTCGCCCCGCCGCAATCCGCAGAAACCGCGTCCCGATCGCCCGCACGAAGAAGCGGTCATGCGAAACCAGCACGCAGGTTGCCCGCTGCGCCAGGATCTCTTCCTCCAGCCGTTCCTGCCCGGCGATGTCCACATGGTTGGTGGGTTCGTCCATCAGGTAGAAATTCGGCTCCGTCAGCCGCAACGCCAGCAAGCCCAGCCGCGCCGTCTGGCCCGGCGACAGCCGCGCGATGGGCCGCTGCTGCGCGTCGATGTCGAAGCCGGCGCCGGCCAGCAGGCTGACGCTGCGCTGGTCGCCAACCCGGAACGTCCCGGCAATGAACCCATGCGGCGTCTCCGCCGCCGGCAGATGCGACATCATCTGGTCCAGGTAGCCCACCACGACCGACGGGCTGACGGTAATGCCGGCAATCTCCTCGCCGCCGATCGCCCGCCGCAGCAGCCGCACGAACTGCGACTTGCCGACGCCGTTGGCGCCCAGCAGCACGATCCGCTCATGCTGGAAGATCTTCACCACGCCGGTCCGGAACAACGCCCCGCCATCGGGTTTCACAACGACGACGTCGTCGAGCGCCACCAGCACCTTCGCATGCGTCCCGCTGCTGGCCAGCCGGATGTCGCCGCCGCGAACCTGCACCTGCGGCCGCAACGACTGCTCGATCGCCTCGGCGCGCTGGTTGAGGTATTTGCTCTTCTTCAACAGCAGGTCGCTGCCGCTGTTGATCCCGACATTGCGCAACTGACCCGCATTGCGCCGCAGCCGCTCCGCCTCCTTCGCGTCGCGCGCCAGCTTCACCTCCCGCGCCGCGTCGTCCTCGGCCAGCAGCAGCCGCGCCCGGCTGAACGGATGCGCGTAGGCCCGCGACGCCTCCGCCCGCAGGAACAGCGTCCGGTTGGTGCAGCTGTCCAGGAACGCCCGGTCATGGCTGGCGATCACCATCGCGACGCCCTCGGTCGCATGGTTGATCCAGTCCTCCAGCACCGCCAGCCGCTGCAGGTCCAGATGGTTGGTCGGCTCGTCCAGCAGCAACAAATCGGGCTCGGTGATCCAGGCGCGGGCCAGCAGCGCCAGCCGCTGCCACCCGCCGCTGAGCGCCGACAGCTTCCGCCCCCGCATCTCCTCCGGCGTGTCGAGCATGTCCAGCGCCACCCCGATCTTCCACCCGTTCGCCTCCCGCTCCGCCGCGGGCAGGGCGCGCCGGATCGCCTCCGTCAATGTCAGGTCGCGCAGGCTGTCGGGCAGGTCCTGCTCCACATAGCCGACCCGCAATCCCCGCCGCCGCGTGATCTGGCCGGCGCCGGGCTCGCCGGCACCGGCGATGCAGCGCAGCAGCGTGGTCTTGCCCGCGCCATTTCCGGCCACCAGGCCGATGCGGTCGGTCGGATGGATCGCGAGATCCAGGTCCTGGAACAGCGGCCGCGGCGATACGACGCCGAGGCCGCGCAGATTGATGAGGCTCATGATGAGGTCCCGTTATCCGGTCCGGCCGCAGGGCGGCGCGGAGTGATGCCGAAGTGAAACACGTTGTCCGCAGGTGCGGACCGCGCGATCGCCGGGCAGGTTCAGCCGGACAGCAGGCGTCGGAAGAAAGTCAGGTCCAGCGGAGGGCCCGCCCCACAGCGAGAAGCTGCGGGGCATGCAAGGGTCCGCGAGGATGATGCTGGTTGTCGGCGGCAGCCATGCGATCCCTCCCCAGATGCGCCTCCGGCGCGGTGACCCAAACGGCAGCGGTGCCCTCGCACCGCGAAAGCGCTCGTGGCGAGACCGCTCTCGCCGGAACAATCCCGCAATCCGCACCAAGGCGTCAAGCGTTTCGGTGCAACAATGCGAACATCCAAAATGTGATCGCCGCACATTCCGCGGCTGGATGACCCGCCCGGAATGCGAATGATACGTTGCTCCATGGCAAGATCACACTCGTTATGCAAGCGGCTCGGCCTGCTGGCCTTATGCAAGCGGCTGGGCCTGCTGGCAATCGGCGGTCTGCTGTCCTGCGGCATCGCCGTGGCGGCGGAAACCGATGTCCTGCCGTTGGCCGGCGGCAGCACGACCTATGTCGATTTCTTCCTGCAGAACCCCAAGGTCTCGGGGAACCTGCTGGTCGGGCTGCGCTGGGGCGGGCTGAACGAAGCGGCGCCGCAGAAATTCGACCCCGAAAACATCCGCATGGTGGTGCCGGCGACGCTGAACCCGCGATCCGCCTGCGTCGACATCGCCAGCAAGGATGGCCGTTATACCGCGGAGAACCTGTATGCAGTGCCGGCCGACGTCACGCCGCGCCCCCGCCTGTGGGCTGAAAGCAGGTTCTCCAAGACCCTCGTCGGCTACCCGCTCGACAACATCGCGGTGATGATCCGCGCCGTCGACAAATGCGATGCCGCCCAGTTCGGCACGCTGATCCCGGCCTTGCTCCTGCCACGCGGCGCCGCCGCCGCGATGCCCGCCGTTCCCGCCCTGGTCGCCTATGTCAACGCCGGCCCGGACCGCGTCGGCCTCGACCTGCTGGCCGCCGGCAAAAGCGTCAACGCCGACATCAAATGCCGCGGTGCCGGAAACGACGTGCAGATCGCCTACAGCACGATCTGCATCATTCAACCCGAAACGCGGCTCGCAGCCGGCTCCTACATCATGCGCGTCACCGTGAAGGAGCGGTTCAAGAGCGTGCCGACCGAGTTCCGCCTGCGGATCGATGAGTGATGCCGCTATCGGCGCTCGACCGCCCGGGACCCGACCGGGCTGGCTCAAGGACCATGCAGTGGCTGCGCGATTCGACCGAGAGCCGCAAGGCGCTGGCCATCTTTGTCCTGTTGCTGATCCCTTATGTGGCCATCGCATGCTGGGCGTGGATTCCGCCGGCCGTGCTCTCCGTGGCGGAGATCCACACCGAGTATGTCGCCTTCGACGTGATCGACAGCCGCAAGGCAGCGTTCAACGTCAGCGGCATGAAGATCGCGACGCTCGGCACCGACAGCAACAACTGTGCGCGCGGCCTGTTCACTCCCAGCATGGGTGCCACGGTCGAATACGGCCGCGTCGGCAAAGGCCCTCTCGAGATCACGGTCAGTCCGCAGAAGCAGGGCATGGCGGCCGGCGTGCTCGACCCTGAAGGCGGCCTGCCGTCGAAATCCTACACCGAACCGGTCGTGATGGAGACGGCGCCGTCATGCCCGGTAGCAGCCGACTCCGCCGCGATGAGCCGCCTGCCCATCTGGGGCCGGGCCCGCATCGGGCGCGAGTTCGTGCCCGCCACCGGCACCGAGGCCATCGAGCCGAGCCTGCTGATCGACGGCAAGATCGACGTGTCGGGCCACGCCGTGTTGCTGGACACCCTGTTCCCGGTTCGCAACGTCATCCTGCCGGTCGGATCGCGGCTGGAGATTGCCCCGCCGGCCAGCGGACAACGCGGCGACGAGGCGATCTGGTGGGGAGCGGCGTCGGTCGATCCGGACAAGCCGGCGCTGACGCTGAACATCGCCAGCGAAGCCCAGGTGCTGAAAATCTACCGCCCGTATCGGACCGATCCTGAAACCGTCACGGTATCCGTCATGAATCAGCTGAGTGACGACCCGGTGCTCAGCCGGATCGCCTTCATGATCCTCGCCCTGCAGACATTCGCCGCCCTGGCCGCGTTCCTGGCGAAGCACGCGCATGATCGCGCAAGGCAAAACAAAGCGGCCGCGGCCGGCCAGCCATGAGGTCTGCCGCGATCGTGCTGTTGCTGTTTGCGGCCGCATCGTTGCCGGCCCGGGCTGACATCGTTCGCCTGGAAGTTGGGCAGGATCTGTTCGGACAGGGCTGGATGTTCCTGGACAATGACGGCGCCTGCAAGGTGGTCACCGCGGCACATGTCGTGCGTGGCCCCGACGGCGCGCTGCGCCTGCCCCTGGTGCTCGACGGTCGCGGCCAGGAATGGCCGGCGGCCAGGCCCGCGCTCGTGATGTCGACCGACCCCGATATCGCTGTGCTGGCAATCCCCTCCGCCAGCTCGCCCGGCGCCTGCGGCGACGGCCGGCTCTCGGCCATCGGCGTGGAACGGCGCGCGCTGAACCTCGAACAGGCGGTGATCGCCACCACCGGCCAGTCCGAGGTGGTCGAGGTGCCGGTGTCCAGGCGCGCATCCGCGATGGATGCCGGCCGTGGGGAACTGTTCACCGTCCGTCCGACCCTGCCCGCAGACAAGGTGATGAAGGGCTGGAGCGGCAGCGTCGTGCGCGACAGGGCCGGGCCGGTCGGCATCGTGTTCGAGGTCGATCCAGACCAGAACGAAGCTTATGCCGTTCGGATCGACGTGGTCCGCCGCCTGATGGCGTCGGCGCCGGTCCCACAAAAGTCCGCCGACAGTCCGAAATTCGCCATCGGCGTGCTGGCCGGCACCACCGCCGATCCGGCCAGCGGACCGGACCGCGTGCTCGGCTCCGGCTGGCACGTCACGCCCGTTAAGCGAACCGTGGTGTTCGTCGTTGCCTTCAAGCAACCGACGCCGCTCCGCCGCGTGGCACTCGGCGCCGACGGCAACCAGATCGAGGGGCTCGGCATCGCCACCCAGTCCGACGGCTCCGACCGCTGGATCGATGCCGGATATTGCCGCCCCCCGCCAGGCGGGGGCACCGTCACATGCCAACTGCTTCAGCGCACCGTCGATCGCGTGCGCCTGGTCGTGAAGACCGCAGCCGACGCCCCCATCGTGCTGAACGATCTCGCCATCCAATAGCGGCTATAGCGACGGCGCGGTGATCCGCAGCTTCGGCCAGTTGCCGCAGGCCAGCGTGCCTTCGAATGTCTGCCGCCGCGTCGGCGCGAAGTCGACGTAGCATTGTCCCCAGTTGTGCAGCGGCAGGTTCGTCATCACCCGGTCGCCGACCACCGTGAAGGCGCCGCTTTGCCGGGTGAAATAGGCCGTCCCCCGATCCTGGCCGAAGGCATAGTCGGGAAAGTCGAGCTCGAACCGACTCGCCGCGCGCGTGACGAAGGCATAGAATGGATATCGCTGGCTGAAGGCTCTCATGGCCTTCGGATCGGTGCCGGCGGCCTCCTGCGCCGCCACCACATCCTGCGGCATCGCCACCTCGAACGTGATCGCCTTGCGGGTGGCCAGATATCCCCGCATCGCCAACCCGCTCAATTCCCGGTCGTCGCTGCTGAACGCCGTGCGCAGCGCCGTCTGAAGCTTCAGGGAATCGCCCGACTTGACGATCGCCTCCATGTTGGCCTGGCGCATCAACGGGTCAGGGTCCGCGAGCATCTCCTGAACCTTGGCGATTTCATCCCGCCGCGCCTCCGGCGAGGCCGCCTCTCCCTGCGCCGTGTCCGGCGCCACGGCCGGTGCCGGGGCCGCACCCCGGCGTGGCGCACGCGTCTGCGCCTGGATGGGCGTGACGCACGCGGCCACGGCCAGGCAAGCCAGCATCAGCTTCGCGTAAGCTCCCATCTCAGAACACCGGCGCCGAGACGGCCAGCTTCGGCCACGCGCAAGTCAGCCGCATCGTTCACTCTTTCCAACGAAATTACTGCCCGTCGGAGAAAAGAGTGTGGCAGCATGAGGGTCCAGGCAATGGCAATTCGGTAGCACTGGCCTTTCGGCGGCAACTCTACGGCGCCGTTGCAGCCGCTTCGCCAGGCCGCCTGCCGGAACTTCGTCCCAGTCGTCGGCCCGCTTCGATCGAGGGTTGTTCCAGCACCACATGCAGCACCGCCGCCACGCCGAGCACCGTAGCCACGGTCAGCGCCAGTGCCGGCAGATAACCCCAGCCCAACCCCATCAGCAGCCAGTTCAGCAGCACGTAGCCCAGCAACGAATGCACCAGGTACAGCGGATAGCTGACGGCCGCCAACCAGCGCGTCACCGCCGTGCCGTTGATCCTGCGCCGAAGCCCATAGGCCAGCGCGAACAGCGCCGTCGCCCCCAGGTAGTTCGGCAGCACCGTGCCGAACTCCACCGGGATCTCCACCAGCCGAAATGCCACCCCGGTCAGCGCCAGCGCCGCCGCCGCCAATCCGACCAGCCGGCCCGTGCTCATCCGATCCCGCCAGTGCAGATGGAACAGCGTTCCCACCAGCATGAACGGCAGATACTGCCAGTCCAGTGCCACCGCCCGCAGCAGCTTCGGCGCATTCTGCCCGGGCGCCGCCGCCAGCGCCCACGGCACCGCCGCGCAAAGCAGCACCGCGACGGCGCCCACGCAAAGCACCGATCTTGCGGGGAACCTCAGGATCGTCCGGTGCGCCATGGCGAACAGCAGGTAGAACTTGATCTCGACCGCCAGCGTCCAGTTCACCAGGTCGAGACTCGGCACGCCCACCAGATTGTTCACCAGCAGCAGGTTCGCCGACCACCTTCATCGGCGACAGCATGAACGGCACGCCCCAGGACCGCGCCGACACCCACTGCGCCAATATCTGCAGCCCGATCGCCGCGACATAGCAGGGCCAGATCCGCAATGCCCGCGCCGCCAGGAAGCTGCCGGACGAATGATGGGTGAACGCGTTGGGGATCACGAACCCGCTGATCAGGAAAAACAACCCGACCCCGAACACCCCGGGGTTGAACGGCAGCGCCATGATCGCCGTCGCCAGCGGCGGGATCGCCGCGTCATGCACGGGGGCGAACGTCACGGAGGCCACCAGCTCCGGCTCCACCCAATACACCCCGGTCAGATGATTGATCACGACCAGCAACGCCGCCACCCCGCGCAACTGGTCGGCGAAGATCAGCCGTGTCGTCCCCCCGGCAGCCAGCGCCGGCTTCATCCCGTTCGCAACATCGATGTACCTGACCGCGCCATCCGCCACGCCGGGTATAGGCGCGGCCGGCGGAGGCTGTCGACCGGTCGCAACCATTGCCGGGCTTCGGCGTCTTGCACCCCAGGCGATGCAGACGGGGGACGGTCAGTGGCAAAGACGGTCGGCGATTTCTTCTGGGAGCGGCTGCACCAATGGGGCGTCCGCCGGGTCTTCGGCTACCCCGGAGATGGCATCAACGGCCTGCTCGGCGGCCTGCAGCGGCTCGACGGCAAGATCGAGTTCGTGCAGGCGCGGCACGAGGAGATGGCGGCCTTCATGGCCTGCGCCCACGCCAAGTTCACCGGCGAACTCGGCGTCTGCATCGCCACCTCGGGTCCCGGCGCCACCCACCTCGTCACCGGCATGTACGACGCCTTCATGGATCATGTGCCGCTGCTCGCCATCGCCGGCCAGCAGGCGAGGGCGGCCCTCGGCGGCCACTACCAGCAGGAGCTCGACCTCGTCAGCCTGTTCAAGGACGTCGCCGGAGCGTTCGTGGCGCAGGCGGGCGTGCCGGGCCAGGTCCGCCACCTGGTCGACCGCGCGGTGCGGATCGCCCTCGGCGAGCGCCGCGTCACCGCCCTGGTATTCCCGAACGACCTGCAGGAACTGCCGTACGAGGAACCGGGCCGCAAGCACGGCACGGTGCATTCGGGCTTCGGCTATCGCGCGCCGAAGGTGGTCCCCTACGAGCAGGATCTCCGCCGCGCCGCCGACGTTCTGAATGCCGGTGCCAAGGTCGCCATCCTGGTCGGCGCCGGCGCGCTGGGCGCCACCGAGGAGGTGACCGCCGTCGCCGACCGCCTCGGCGCGGGCGTCGCCAAGGCGCTGCTCGGCAAGGGAGTGCTCCCCGACGACCTGCCATGGGTCACCGGCTCGATCGGCCTGCTCGGCACCAAGCCCAGCTACGACATGATGATGCAATGCGACACGCTGCTGATGGTCGGCTCGGGCTTTCCCTATTCCGAGTTCCTGCCGAAGGAAGGCGCCGCCCGCGGCGTCCAGATCGACATCGCCCCCGCCATGCTCAGCCTGCGCTATCCGATGGAGGTCAACCTCACCGGCGACGCCGCGGAGACGCTCCGCGCCCTGCTGCCGATGCTGGACCAGAAATCCGACAGCGCCTGGCGCGACGGCATCGTGAAGAACGTGGCCGAATGGTGGAAGACGCTGGAGGAGCGGGCGATGGCGAAGGCCGAGCCCGTCAATCCGCAGCGCGTCGCCTGGGAACTGTCGCCGAGGCTGCCGGACCGCGTCATCGTCACCAGCGATTCCGGCTCCATCGCCAACTGGTATGCCCGCGACCTCAGGATAAGGCGCGGCATGATGTGCTCGCTATCGGGCGGGCTGGCCTCGATGGGCGCGGCGGTTCCCTACGCGATCGCCGCCAAGTTCGCCCATCCCGACCGCCCGGTGATCGCCCTGGTCGGCGACGGCGCGATGCAGATGAACAACATGGCCGAGCTGATCACTGTCGCCAAATACTGGCAGCAATGGTCCAACCCATCATGGGTGTGCATGGTGCTCAACAACCAGGACCTCAACCAGGTGACGTGGGAGCAGCGGGTGATGGAAGGCAATCCCAAATTCGCCGCCACCCAAACCATCCCCGATGTGCCGTATCATCGCTTTGCCGAAATGATCGGCCTGGAAGGCATCTATGTCGACGATCCCGACCAGCTCGGCGCCGCCTGGGACCGCGCGTTATCGGCGCGCCGCCCGGTGGTGCTGGAAGTCAGGACCGACCCCGACGTCCCGCCGCTGCCACCGCACATCACCCTGGAACAGGCCCGGCATTTCGCCTCCGCCCTGCTCAAGAGCGACCCCGATGAGGGCGGCGTGATCATGCAGTCGGCAAAACAGGTGCTGGCCGCGGTCCTGCCGGGCAGGGAATAGCCGCCCTTCCAGGAGCCGGCGATGGCGTGATGCAGGGGCCACGGCCGCTCAGTGCAGCCGTGGCGCCCGCAGGAAACTGGCCCGGTCGGCGGTGCGGACGCGCACCGCGACGTCGCCCTCGTCGCGGCCCAGGCGCAGCAGCACGGTCGAACCGGCTGCCCCGCTGGACCACAGCTTGCGCCACAGGCCCGGCAGGTCCGCCACTTCCTCGTCGCCCACGGCAAGGATGCGGTCGCCCGACTGCACCCCGGCCTTGGCCGCGGGCCCGTGATCGGCCACCCCGCCCACCACCAGCCCGCCTTCGCCTTCCATCGCGTACAGCCCCAGCCAGGGGCGCGGCGTCTTGCCGGCCCCGCCGGTCGCCAGCAGGTCCTCCAGCACCGGGCGCAGCAGCGCCACTGGCACGATCATGTTCATGTCCATCCGCTTCTTGCCGTCGCCCTGTTGCAGGATCAACGAGCCGGTGCCGAGCAGTCGGCCGTCCCGCCCGATCAGCGCGGCGCCGCTCCAGAACGGATGCGCCGGGGCGGTGAAGATCGCGTTGTCGATCAGGTATTCCCAATAGCCGGCGAATTCCTGGCGCCCGACCACCTTGGCCTCGATCGCATGGTGTCGCCCTCCGCTGGCCGCGACGATCGCCTCCTGGCCGATCTCGAGCTGGTCCGAGTCGCCCATTTCCAGCGCCGGCAGGTTCAGCTTGCCCAGCGCCTGCACCAGGCCGAACCCGGTCGTCGAGTCGAAGGCCAGAGGATGCCCGGGAACCGCACGGCCATCGCTGGTGATCAGCCACACCGTCTCGGCCTCGGTCACCAGGTAGCCGATGGTCAGCACCAGCCCGTCCTCGCGGATCACCACCCCGTTGCCGGTGCGCTCGGTGCCCAGCGTATCCGCCGTGAAGGCGTCGTCCGGCACATTGACGCGCAAGCCCACCACTGAGCGGAGGGCGCGCTCGAGGTCGAAGTCGTAGTCGTCAGGATCCGGCTGCAGTTTCAGCGGGATGTCCCACTCGGGTTTCGGCATTTGCTGGCTATCCAAAGTCTGGGGGCCATCAGGGGGACGTAAATCTAATTATTGGCCTCCGCGCGCCCTGGAGCAAGGCGAACCGACATGTTTCCCGACACTGATCGCGAAGGTTACGCCCGCGTCGCGATATGGCAGGCTGATTGCCCGGAACAAGGAGGCTGCGCGTGGCGGAACGGAAAACCGGCATCATCGACATAGGCGTGATCATCAACGGCGCCACCGGCCGCATGGGCACCACCCAGCATTTGCGCAACCTGATGGCGATCCGTGCCGAGGGTGGCCTTCCGCTACGCAACGGCGACCGCATGGTTCCGAAGCCCATGCTGGTCGGGCGCGACGCCGCCCGCCTCGCGGGCCTGGCCGCGGCGAATGGCGGCCTGCACTGGACCACTGACCTGGATGCCGCGCTGGCCGGCCCGGCGCAGGTGTTCATGGATTGTTCGGCCACTGGCGGCCGCGCCGCCCGCGCCCGCCAGGCGATCGCCGCCGGCAAGCACCTGCTGTTGGAAAAGCCGACCGCGCCTTCGGTGGAGGAGGCGCTGGAACTCGGGCGCCTGGCGACGCAGGCCGGGGTGAAGCATGGCGTGATCCAGGACAAGCTGTTTCTCCCAGGCTTCGCCAAGCTGCGCTTCCTCCGCGACTCCGGCTTCTTCGGCCAGATTCTGGGGGTGCGGATCGACGCCGGCTCCTGGGTGTTCGACGGCACCCTGCAGCCCTGCCAGCGGCCCAGCTGGAACTACCGCAAGGCCGACGGCGGCGGCCTGGCGCTCGATATGTTCTCGCATTGGCGCTACATGATCGACCGCCTGGCGGCGCCCGTCACCATGGTGTCCAGCCTGCTCGCCACCGCCGTGAAGCAACGCGTGGATGAACGCGGCGTCGCCTATGAGGTCGACGTCGAGGACACCGCCCACGCGCTTCTGCGCCTGGAAGGTGGCGCAATCGCCACCATCACCAACAGCTGGGCGACCCGGGTGGCGCGCGAGGACAGCATGATGGTGCAGATCGACGGCACCCTCGGTTCCGCCGTCGCCGGCCGGAACCGCTGCCGTACCCAGGCCGCGGCCAACACCCCGGACGCATTCTTCGCATCGGCCCAACCCGCCGCACCGCCGTTCGAATCGCAGTGGTCGGAGGTCCCCGACAATGCGCCCCATCTGCCTCCGTTCCGGCGCTGCTGGGAGGAGTTCCTCCGCCATGTCGGCGAGGATGCTCCTTATGTGCCAACCCTGCTTGAAGGCGCCAAGGCGGTGCAGCTTGCCGAGGCGGCGTATCGCAGCCACGCCGAGGGAAGATGGATCGACGTGCCGGCGCTGCATCTCTAGACCGGCTTGCCGGCGGCGGAGACTCCAGTCTAAGCTCGACCAGTTATCGATAATCAATCGAGGAAACGAATGGCCGAAGGGCCGGCAGCCCGCGCCGCAAGCGAACTCAGGCGCCGCATCGTGATGAACGAACTGACCCCCGGCACGGTCCTCACCGAACTGCGCCTCGCCGGCGAACTCGGCTGCAGCCAGGCCGCGGTGCGCGAGGCGCTGCTGCGGCTGGACGGCGAGGGCCTGGTCCTGCGTGCCGGCCGGCAGGGCACCAGCGTCACCGACCTCGACGCCGACACCGCGGGCGAAATCCTAGATCTGCGACGTCGCATCGAGCTGCGCGGCATCCGCCGCACCGCCCGGCGTGCCGTCGCCGGCGACATCGCGGCCTTGCGTCGCATCCAGGCGGCGATGGAGCAGGCCGCCGCCGAAGGCGACGCCTGGGCGGTGCTGGAGCACGACATGGAACTGCATCTGGCCCTGTTCCGGCTGTCCGGCCTTCACGCCATGGCGCCGCTGCTGACCCGCTGCATGCTGCACACCCACCGCTTCCGCCTGTGGGCGCCCTGGCATCGGCGTCCGCTGCCGCATACGGCCCAGCGGCACCGGCCCATCCTGGAGGCTTTGGAACGCGGCGACGCGGCCGCGCTGGCGCGCGAACTCGGCAGCCATTTCGACACCATCGTCGAACGCGGCCAAGCCGCCGCCTGACGAACACGACAAAAAAACAGGGAGTGAAAAAATGAAACGTCGTTCATTGCTGACCGGGGCCGCGGCCCTCGCCGCCACGCCGCTGGCGCGCCCGCATGCGCAAAGCCCGGTGACGATCCGCTGGTGGTATCATTTCGACGACCCCACCGCCTCGCCGGCGGCGCTGGTCGACGCGTTCCAGAGGGAAAATCCTGGCATCAAGGTGCAGGCGGAAAGCATCCCCTGGGGCGGCGGCGCCGACTACGACACGCGGCTCTACACCTCGATCATCGCCGGCAATGCGCCGGACGCGGCGATGGTCAAGTTCAACAACATGCCGCGCCTGCTGGAAATGGAAGCGCTGGCGCCGCTCGACAAGCCGATCGACGGCTGGGCGCAGCGCACCGACATCTCCGAAGACCTGTGGAAACTGCACAAGGCGCCCGACGGCAAGCGCTACTACCTGCCGGTGCAGTACGTTGTGCTTTACCTGTATGTCCGCCAGGACTGGTTCGCGCAGAAAGGCCTGGCCCTGCCGACCAATTTCGAAAACTTCCTGGCCGGAGCACAGGCGATGACCGGCGGCGATCGCTGGGGCTTCGGCCTGCGAGGCGGCGCCGGCGGTCACGACCATTGGTGCAGCTTCGTGCTCGGCGGTGGCGCCAAGATGGAGAAGGGCGGCCTGGTTTCCGCCGACGCCCTGGGGGCCAACCGCTGGTTCATCGGACTCTACACGGAAAAGCACGTCTTCCCGCCCTCGGCGCCGAACGATGGCTTCCTGCAGACCATCGGCAACATGAAGGCCGGCCGCACGGCAATGACCATCCACCATATCGGCTCGGCCAACGAGTTGTCCGCGGCCCTCGGCGACGGGCTGACGGCGGTGCCGGTGCCGCGCGGCCCGCAGGGCAGGGGATGGACCAGCTTTGGCGACGGTTCCAATGCGCTTCTGGCACAATCGAAGAACCAGGAAGCCGCGTGGAAGTGGATCTCCTTCCTGTCCACCGGCGCCAACAATGTCGCCTTCAACAAGCTGACCGGCCAGGTGACGGTGACCACCTCCGGTGCCAAGAACTGGGCCTTCCAGCCGCAGCGCTTCCTCGACGCCACCACCGCCTCGCTGCCGGTCGCCGCCACCCTGCCGCCGACGCCGCAGACCGCGGACTTCACCCGCACCGTCTGGCCGCAGACCACGCAGAAGGCGTTGCTCGGCCAGATCACCCCCGACGACATGATGCGCACATTCGAGAAGCACTTCTTCGGCTGATGCGTTCGACGAAAGCCCTGCCGTGGCTGCTGCTGACGCCGGCACTCGCAGCGACCTTGCTGCTGGTGCTGGCGCCGGTTGCGGATACGTTATGGCTGTCGCTGCACGACGTCATCCTCTACCGGCCCCGCTCGCGGCCGTTCGTCGGCCTCGCCAATTACGCGGCGCTGCTGGGCGATGCGGATTTCTGGGACAGCCTCGGTCATTCCGTCATCTGGGTGGTGGTGGCCGTCGGCCTGCAATTCGCGCTCGGCTTCACCGCGGCTCTGCTGCTGAACCGCAGCTTCGCCTGGCGCGGGGTGGCACGAGCGCTGGTGATCGTGCCCTGGGCGCTGCCCAGCGTCATCATCGGTCTGGTCTGGACCTGGATGCTCGATTTCAACCTCGGCATCATCAACCAGCTCGGCATGCAGTTCGGCCTCCTGCAATCTCCGATCGCCTGGCTGGCGCGCCCGGACACCGCCATGGCCGCGGTCATCCTCGCGGTCGTCTGGCAAGGCTTTCCATTCTTCGCCATCACCCTGCTCGCCGGCCTGCAGGCGATCCCGAAGGAGCATTACGAAGCCGCCGCCATCGACGGCGCCAGCACTTTTTCATCCTTCCTGCACGTCACCCTGCCGGGCCTTTCCGCGGTGATCGCCACCGCGTTGCTGCTGCGGATGATCTGGGTCGCCAACTCGCTGGACCTTATCCTGGTGATGACCGGCGGTGGCCCCGGCACCACCACCCAGACACTCCCGCTTTACGCCTTCCTGCGCGCCTGGTCCGGCGCCAATTACGGCTACGGCTCGGCCCTCGCGGTGGTGCTGACGCTGCTGCTGCTCTCGGTGGTCGTGACCTACGCCGTGCGCAGCGCCCGATGAAGAACCCCATGCCGAAACGCCTGCGGCTGTTCCTCGGCACCGAGGTCCCGGTGGCCGGCATCCTCGCCTTCGCCCTGGTGCCGTGGCTGTGGATGGCCCTGTCCTCGGTGCGCCCGGACGAGGAACTGACCCACGCCCCGATCCGCATCATCCCCGGCGGCCTGACCCTCGTTCACTACGTCGAGCTGCTGCAGCGGACCTCGTTCCTGCAGAACCTGCGCGACAGCCTGGTGGTCGCGGTGGGCGCGGTCACGCTGGGCCTGCTGCTGTCGCTGCCGGCCGCCTACGCCTTCTCGCGCTTCCGCTTCCCCGGCCGGCGCGCTTTGCGGGTGCAGTTCCTGGTCGTCAACATGTTCCCGGTGGTGCTGCTGATCCTGCCGCTGTTCATCCTGTTCCGCGAACTCGGCCTGCTCGACACCTACCTCGCCTTGATCATGGGCCATGCGACCTTCACCCTGCCGTTCGCGATCTGGCTGATGACCAGCTACATCGACGGCATCCCGCCCGACCTCGACGAAGCCGCCGCCATCGACGGCGCCACCCGCCTGCAGGTGCTGTGGCTGGTGGTGCTTCCCCTGGTGGTGCCCGGCATGATCGCGGTCGGCATCTACCTGTTCATTGCCTCGTGGAACGAATACCTGTTCGCGCTGATGCTGGCCGGGCGCAACGTGCGCACCGTGACCGTGGCACTGCAGATGTTCATCGGCGAGAACGAAATCCACTGGGGCCTGCTCACCGCCGGCGGAACCCTGGTGGCCTTGCCCGCCACCGCGCTGTTCCTGCTCGCACAGCGGCGCCTCGTGGGCGGACTGACCGGTGGCGCTGTGAAGGGATGACGATGAACGAATTCAAGACTCCGGCAGTGGGGGTGATCTCGATGTCCTACGCCCGCCCCTTCACCGCCGCGCATTTCCCCCTGTTCGCACGGATGAAGCGTGCGACGATGGATTTCGTGGAACTCCTGGTTCCCGAACCGGAGGAACTCGACGCCGCCGAAGCCGGCCGCGCCGCCCGCGACGCCGGGTTGTTCGTGGCCCTCGCCGCCCGTGTCAACCTGCAACGGGACCTCTCATCCGAAGATCCCGCCTGCCATGCGGCCGGCGTCGCCTATCTGAAAACCTGCGTCGACATCGCCGTCGCGATGCAGGCCAAGATCGTCGGTGGCCCGCTCTACGGCGCACCGTTGGTCTTCGCCGGCCGCCCGCCGACCCCGATCGCCGAGCCGGACCGCGCGCGCCGGGTGGACCGCGTGGTTGCCGGCCTTCGCAGCGCCGGCGCCCATGCGGCGGCCCACGGCGTGGTGCTGGCGATCGAGCCGCTGAACCGCTTCGAAACCGATTTCTGCAACACCGCGCGCCAGGCGATGGAACTCGCGCAGCAGGTGGACAGCCCCGGCGTCGGCATCATGCTCGACACCTTCCACATGAACATGGAGGAAGATTCGCTCACCTCCGCCATCCGCCGCAGCGCCGCGAAACTGGTGCACTTCCAGGCCAACGAAAACCATCGCGGCTTTCTAGGCACCGGCCATGTCGACTGGACTGGCGTCAGCCACGCGCTGGCCGAGATTTCCTATAGCGGCCCGATCACCCTGGAACCGTTCCGCCGCACCGACCACCGGTTGTCCGTGCCGCTCGCCCAATGGCGCCCGCCCTCCCGCGACGAGGACGAGGACCTAGCGCGCTCCGCCGGCCTGCTGCGCGGCTGCCTGCACGCGGCACGCCCGCAATGACCCTGCGCATCGGCTGGATCGGCTGCGGCACCCATGCCGGCGAGATGCTCCTGCCGCAACTGGTGCGGCTGCCCGTGCAACTCGCCGCACTCGCCGATATCGACGCCGGGCGTCTCAAGCTGGTCGGCGACCGCTACGGCGTCACCGCCCGCTTCTCCGACGCGCATGCGCTGATCGAATCCCCCGGCCTGGACGCGATCGGCATGGCGGTCGGACCGCAGCTTCACGCCGAATTCGCCGCCGCGGCATTGCGGCGCGGGTTGCCGGTGTTCATCGAAAAGCCTCCGGCGCCGACCGCCGCCGCCGCGCAGGAATTGGCCCACCTCGCGGCCCAGGTCGGCAAACCCTGCGTCGTCGGCTTCATGAAACGCTATTCGACCGCCAACCGCATCGCCGGCAATCTGCTGTCGGACGCGGCGTTCGGACCCCGCGCCAGCCTGCTCGGCGAATACATGACCGCGCCGACCTATTTCGCCGGCAACGCCGATTACACCGGCTTCCTGCTGCACCACTGCGTCCACGCCATGGACCTGGTGCCGTGGCTGTTGGGCGAGGAGGTCGTCACCGTCCACGCCCGCCAGCACGAAATGGCGAAGGGGAAGCTGTTGCTGCACACGGCCTTCGGCTTCGCGTCCGGCGCGCTCGCCACGGTCGTCATGGGCACCCACCAGTCGCGCGGCACGCCGATGGAGTGGTGGCAGGTCATGGGCGACCACAAGCGCGTGGAGATCCGCAACGTCCACGAAATCCGCTATTTCCGCGGCCCGCCTTTCCGTGCCGCCGATCCCGCGGCAACCCTCGACGAAGCCCAGGACACGCTGGTCTGGGAACCGAACCTGACCGCCGCCGCCAACGAGGACCACAAAGGCTATCACGGCCTGCTCGCCGCCTTCGTCGCCCGCGTCGAGGGCCGGCCGAGCGACGCTCCTGACATCGCCGACGGCGTCCGCGCCATGCGGGTGCTGGAAGCGATGGTGACCTCGATGGCCTCGGGCAAGGTGGAGCCAGTCTAGCCGCTCATCTTTGCCTAGCCCGACCGGCTTACCTGGCCCGGCCGGTTTCCCGTAGCACGGTTTTCCTGTAGCACGGTCGGCATGACCGAACCCGCGGACCTGCACGATCCCTCCCTGCGCGACCGCGCGGTGCGCGCGGCCCGGGGACAGGCTGAATTCGATGTCCTCATCACCGGCGGCACGCTGGTCGACGTCGCCACCAACGAACTTCGCCCCTCCGATATCGGCCTCACCGGCGCCCTGGTCGCCAGCGTGCACGCGCAGGGCTCGCGCACCGACGCCGCCGTCACCATCGATGCCACGGGCAAATATATCGCGCCCGGCCTGATCGACACGCATATGCACATCGAAAGCTCGATGGTGACGCCCCGCCGCTACGCCGAGACGGTGCTCCCCCAGGGAACCACCACCCTCTGCTGGGACCCGCACGAGGTCGGCAACGTGCTCGGCCTCGATGGCGTGCGATGGGCGATCGAGGCCTCACGCGGATTGCCGCTGCGCATCCTGATGCTGGCACCGTCCTGCGTACCTTCGGCGCCCGGCCTGGAACTCTCCGGCGCCGCGTTCGAGTCCGCCGAGATGCAGGAGATGCTGTCCTGGCCTGAGATCTCCGGCGTCGCCGAGGTGATGGACATGCGCGGCGTGCTGGACCGCAGCCCGCATATGCGCGGCATCGTCGGCGCCGGCCTGGACAGCGCCAAGCTGGTCTGCGGCCACGGACGCGGCCTCGCCGGCGCGGAATTGCAGGGGTTCGCCGCCGCCGGCATCCAGTCCGACCATGAAATAACCAGCGGCGACGACCTGCTGGAGAAACTCCGCGCCGGCTTCACCGTCGAACTGCGCGGTTCGCACGACTACGTCCTCCCGGGCGCCGTCGCCGCTCTGCGCACCCTGCCGCAAATTCCGCAGACCCTGACCATCTGCACTGACGACATCTTTCCCGACGACCTGGTCGCCGTCGGCGGCATGATCGACGTGCTGCGACGATTGATCCGCTACGGCCTGCCGCCGATCGATGCGCTTCGCTGCGCCACGCTGAACGCCGCGATGCGGCTGGGCCGCCGCGATCTCGGATTGGTCGCCCCCGGCCGCCGCGCCGACCTGCTGGTGCTGTCGGACCTGCAACAGTTGCAGATCGTCGATGTCTTCGCATCCGGCAGCCATATCGCCCGCGATGGCGCGCTCACCCGCGCCATCGCCACGCCGGCGGCGCCGCTCCCCGGCAACACCATGAAGCTGCAACGGCTCACCCCCGGCGACTTCCTGCTGCGCGCCGCGGGCGAGTCGGCCCGGGTGCGGACCGTCGCCAAGCCGCGCTTCACCGAGTGGGCCGAGGCCAACGTCCCGGTGCGCAACGGCATCGCCGAACTGCCGCCCGATGCCATCATGATGGCGGTGGTGCACCGCCACGGCCGCGCGCCGGCAACCCCGGTGCTCGGCGTGCTGCAGCAATGGGGCACCTGGCGCGGCGCCATCGCCACCACCGTCGCCCATGACAGCCACAACCTCGTGGTGTTCGGCCGCGACGTCGCCGACATGGCCGCCGCGGCCAACGCGCTGATCGAGGTGGGCGGCGGCATGGCAGTCGCGTCCGGTGGCGTCGCACAAGAAGTCCTGCCGCTGCCGGTCTGCGGCCTGCTGTCCGACGCGCCGACCGCACAGGTTGCCACCGCATTTAATCGCCTGAAGCTTGCAACCGACAAGATCGTCGAATGGCAACCGCCGCTGCTCACCTTCAAGGCGATCGTCGGCGCCAGCCTGGCCTGCAATCCCGGCCCGCACGTCACCGATCGCGGCATCACCGACGGCTCCACCGGCGAGGTCTTCGCGTCCGCGGTCATTGCCGCCGAATGACCTCCACAGACCGTCCAGGATTGCCGCGGAATTGACCGAGCCGCATGACGGGCTGCCGCCGGCGCAGCGTCTGCGCGCCATGCTGACGCTCGGCATCGCCATCAGCGTATCGGTCATGGGCAGCGCCATCGCCAACATCGCACTACCGACCATCGCACACGACCTCGGCGTCACGCCGGCAAGCTCGGTTTGGGTCGTGAACGCCTACCAGATCGCGGTGACCGTGGCGCTGCTGCCCTGTTCCTCGCTGGGCGACATCTACGGCTACCGCCGCGTCTACAAGATCGGCCTGGTGGTGTTCATCATCGCATCCTTCGCCTGCGCAATGGCGACGACCCTGCCGGCGCTGACCCTCGCGCGCGTATTCCAGGGCTTCGGCGGCGCCGGCCTGATGAGCGTCAACTCGGCGCTGATCCGCTTCATCTTCCCGCATCGGCAACTCGGCCGCGGGATGGGCTACAACTCCCTCATCGTGGCGACATCGTCGGCTCTGGGGCCGACCGTCGCGGCAGTCATTCTCTCCGTCGGGCACTGGCCCTGGCTGTTCGCCATCAACGTGCCGCTCGGTCTGGTCGCATTGGCAATGACGCTCGCACTGCCCAGCACCCCACGCTCCGGACATCGCTTCGACCTGCCGAGTGCGGCGCTCAATGCCGCGACCTTCGGATTGTTCATCGCCGCCCTGGAAGGCTTCGGCCACGCCCAGGCGGTGATGCTGACGCTACTTGAGCTGGCCGGCTGCGCGATGGTCGGAACCGTATTCGTGCGCCGGCAACGCAAGCTGGCGGGACCGATGCTGCCGGTGGATCTGTTCCGCCGGCCGGTGTTTTCGCTGTCCGTGGCCACCGCGGTCTGTTCGTTCTGCGCACAGAGCATGGGCTACGTCGCATTGCCGTTCCTGTTCCAGTCGGTCGGCGGCATGTCGGCAATCTCGACCGGCCTGTTGATGACGCCGTGGCCGGCGACCGTCGCCCTCGTCGCACCATTTGCCGGCCGCATGTCGGACCGGATTTCCGCAGGCCTCTTGGGGGGCATCGGGCTCGCGGTGATGTGTATCGGCATGCTGCTGATCGCGGCCCTGCCGACCGACCCCGCGGCATGGAACGTGGCGTGGCGAATGTCGGTCGCCGGCGGCGGCTTCGCGCTGTTCCAGTCCCCGAACAACCGGCTGCTGCTAAGCAGCGTGCCGCGTGAACGCAGCGGCGCCGGCAGCGGAACGCTGTCGACCACCCGCCTGCTGGGGCAGAGCATCGGCGCCGCCCTGGTCGCCGTGTGCTTCCGACTGACCGAAGGGGTCGCGGCTGGGGCTATAACCGCCTTGTTGCTCGGCGCCGCATTCGCGGGCACGGCGGCGCTGCTGAGTTCGTTCCGCCTGCTGCGGGTCGCCGAAGCCTAGACTCCGGGCAGTGCCGCAAACAACGCGGCAAAGGCTGAGCCATCGCGATAAAATACCGGTGGCGACCCGATCGGTGCGTCCACCTCCACCCGCCGTCCGCCTTCGTGGCGCCGTCCCGTCCAGACGTGCGTCCACCCGACGCCCGCCGGCAAATAGACACTCCATGTCCTGGCCCCCGCCGCGTGCACCGGTGCTACCAGCAGGTCCTCGCCGTACAGATACTGATCCTGCACGTCGAGTGCTTGCGGATCATGCTCATGGTGCAGGAACAACGGCCGCTGCACCGGCAAGCCCGTGTCTGCGGCCTGCTGAGACAGCGTTCTCAAATAGGGCGCCAGATGGCACCAGATTCGCGTCATGCGTGCGAAATGCGCCAGCACCGCGCGATCCTGGTCGATCTGCAGATTGTCGGCCGGGCGGTTTCCCTCATGCGTGCGCATCATCGCCGTGAAGGCCGCCATTTCCGCCCAGCGCTGGATCAGCTCCGCTGTGCGCAGATTGCCGAACAGGCTCGTGTAGCCGCCGATGTCGCTGTGGTGATAGGCGTTGCCCAGCAATCCTGCGGAAAGCGCTCCGACGATCACCGTCTGCAGGCCGTCATGCCGGGAAAAATCGACGCATTGATCCCCCGCCCACAGCATCGGACAGTATCGCTGGGTGCCGGTGAATCCGGCACGCATGAAATACAGGATTTCTCCGGTCTTCCCGGCGGCCGCCACCGCATCGGCATTCACCTTGGCCCAGATCGGTGGCCAGGCATTGTGCATCAGCTTGGCGTCGACGCCGCTTTGCAACTGTGCATCGATTGGCAGGTACTCGCCGAAATCCGCCATCCAGCCGGACAGGCCCAACTCGATCATATTGCCGCGCAGGATGCGCTTGGCAAACCAATCGGCGGCCGCCGGATTGGTGAAGTCCACCACGCCGCAATGGAACTCGCCGAAATCCACCAGATAGGTGCCGCCACCGAATTTCGTGGCCAACAGGCCAAGCGCCTCCGCCTCCGGATACAGGCTGCCATCGACGCACAGATAGGGGCTGACATAGCCCATGAAACGGATACCGCGAGCTCGCAGTTTCTCGATGCGGGCTCGGCAGGTCTGGATAGCGCGATGCGCTCCAGCGCCAGTCCCAGAACAGCCGGGTGCCGAACGAGGTCTCGCGGATGCCGGCCCAATCCTCGCACCAGAGTGCCGCGATCCGCACACCGGCATCGACGTAGGTTTCCAGCCTGTCGAAGCTCGCCGTACCTGCCTTCAGCCCGATCACCGCGCCGTTGTAGAGCCATTCCGGCAGCAAGGGCTGCCGGCCGAACCGTGCCGAAACTTGGCCGACCAAGGTGGGAAGATCAGCCGCCGCCTGGAACTCCAGCCCGTCCGGAATTCCCCAGCATTCCAGAACGTGGCTGTCGGGTCCGGTAAAGTCGAAGACGCAGTAGGCAGTCGTCTGCAGATGCACGAAAAGTCGCCGCGATGTCAGGAAGCTCGGCTGCGGATAGTTCGTCGTGTAATAATCGCCCCCGGCATGTCCCTCCGCATCGGCCCGCTGCGTGATCGCCGTGCTCTTGTCCCGGCCAACCCCGGGCTCGCTGGTCCAGAGCGGAAATCGCCGGCCGCGGAGGTTCAGATAGGACATCTGCTCGCCGCAACCCCAGACACGCTCGTCGGCGTCGGCCACAAGGTGGAACCACAGCCGGTTGATCACGGGATCGGCGTGGCGCACCCCGAGCGCCCCAGCCCCGGAAAGCTCGACCACGAGCCGAACCGGGCCGTCGGCCATCTCGCGAAAGTGCAGCGTGTCACCATCGACGCTCACATGCGCGAGCGGCCAGCGCGCGGTGATCCGGTCGGATATATCGAAGTTCCCGCGATACATCTCCATCCGCTCCTCGCCGCGCCCGGCGACGATGAACGGCGTGCCGGGCGTGTGACGGATCACCACCCGCCCGGCGAGCGTCACGACGAAGCCGTCCTCGGTTGCCTGCAACAGCACGCGAACTACAGCGAGTTGAGACGGAACCGAACGACGCCGCTCCGGGACTCACCGGGGGCCAGCACGAAAACGCCGTGATCGGTGTCTCCATCCATCCGGTTCAGCCCGTCATTCATGTTGGTGACCGGCTCGACGGCGTAAAAATCACGTCCCTCCGGCACGAAGACAATCAGGTGCCGATAGATCGGGTCCGCCGACAGGTCGATCGCGTAACCTCGATCGGGATAAATCAGCCGCGCATGCCCACCCCATCCGGTGAAGCAGTTATCAACCGTCGCGGACCCTATCTGGCGACCTTCGCGATGATCCCACTCCGGTGGCACTGCTGCACGGTGGGTCGGAATGACGCCCAGCCAGACTCCATCGGCGTCGAACTGCAGGCGGGCCTCCGGGCTGCGCGGGAAATAGGGATGAAACCCGAAGCCGGCCGGTGCCGGCGAGGAATGGCGGTTCTCGATGCTAAAGCTGCATGTCAGCATGGTCTCCGTCAGGGTGAAGGTCTGCTGCGCCTGAAAAGCGAACGGCCACAAGGGACCCGGCTGGAAGTCGAGCGTCATGGAAGCGCTGGTACCGTCCTGCCGCGCCGTCCACGGAAGCTGCCAGCCGGCGCCATGAATCGCATGCCCGTTCATCAACTCCGGAAGTTCATGGGTCTCGCCCGCGAAGCTGAAGCGGCGGCCGCCGACCCGGTTGGAGTAAGGAACCAGCGGATAGGAGGCCAGTGTCCGTGCGCTCTGGCTTTCCAAAGGCCCGGGCGGGCACGGCCGGAACAGCGCTTCGCCGGCGCGGCTCCATTCCGCGATCGATCCGCCAAGCTCCGGTGCCAGGACCAGCGTCGCGTCACCGTCGCGCAGAATGACCCTCTCCGTCATCGGCCTTGCTCCGGGATCATCGGCTCAAGCTTGATGCGCAGGCTGCAAGCCGCATCCACCGCTGCCGTCGAATACAGCATCGGGACATACTCGCCGGCGGCCCAGATCGGCGCTAGGTCGTCATAGTGCGGCGACGCCGGGTCGCCGGACTGCCCGGGCGCATTGATGGTCCGGCTATTGTCCCAGTTTCCGACATCCACCACCATCCGGAACGAGGCGCCGGTGATCACCCGAAAATCCGACATCCGGTAACCAGCGGCCATGGGTGTCGAGCCGGAGCCGCCCTTTGCCAGCGGCCCCACGTCGCGCATGCCCGGCTGCACCGATGACAACGGGTGTTCGAAATATCCGTGGTGCAGCCGCCCCCATGCCCAGGTGGCAGGGTCGTCACCCATGCGCTTGCGGCAATCGGCGACCGCGGCGACAAGGCTGCGGCTGAGCAACCCGTTGCGGTCGGGCAGGCGATGGTCCGGGCTTTCCAGAAGGGCTAGCAACGTCTCGACGTCGCCGGGAACAAGCAGCGCCCGGACCTTCGCATTGGGCGCCAGCGTGTCCAGCAAGGCCGGCTTCAGGTGCTTGGACCACCACACCTCCTGCAAGGCAGCCGCGGCGCTGTCGCGGTCAAGACGAAAATCCCACCCGCGCAACACTGCCAGCGCGACCGCCAGATCTCCATCGCCGTTCAGTCCGGTGATCAGCGCGCCCAATCGGCGCCCGGGAATGGACAACCCGTCGGTCTGCAACTGCATCGATTGCGCGAGCGTATGGCGGGTTTGCTGGCGCAGCACCTCGTGGATACGGTCGGTGCGCGAATGTTCGGCCCATTCGAAGCCGAGCCTGTGCGTCTCGTAGGCGTAGCCGTCCGGAAGATTCATCTCGTTGGCCGTGGCAAAGAAGCCGGCCGGCGGGTTCACGCTCTTCGGAAGGTCGGCGAAGCGGGTGAAGCCTCCCCATTCGTAACGCCCGTCGCCAGGCACCGGCAGCAGCCCGTCCCAGTTCGGCCGGATGGGTGCGCTGCCGGCAACGAACCACGCGATGTTGCCTGACACGTCGGCATATACCTGGTTCACCGAAGGTGCGCCCCAATGCTGCAAGGCGGCGCCAAAGGCGTCAGGCGATCGTGCCGTCATGTATCCCAGGCTGGCGAGATAAGGCGACGTCCCCGGTTCGGTCCATACCGTGCGCACCGCGTAGGCGCGATGTCGGGCGGTGTCCTCGAACACCACGGGGCCGTGGCGGGTGAATTTCAACTCGATGTCGACCGCCGCGCTCCCTTTC
Source organism: uncultured Alphaproteobacteria bacterium (assembly GCA_963819305.1). Lineage (GTDB taxonomy): Bacteria > Pseudomonadota > Alphaproteobacteria > Acetobacterales > Acetobacteraceae > CAVTKE01. Next base: position 427,863 of record CAWFVP010000005.1, on the reverse strand, counting down.
ACAGCGATGCTCTCGCGCTCGACGCGCATCGCCTCCCAGCCCTCGCCATAGCGGTAGCGGCCGGGGTCATCTGGATGCGTCTCGTAGACATACAGATCCTCCTGATCCATCGGAAAGATGGTCAAGCCGAATGCAGCGTGGCCATTATGACCCAGCGACACGCCTGGAAGAGCCGGCTCGCCCGCGCCGATCACATCGATCCCGGGCCCGGTCAGGTGCACGATGCTGCGCAGCGACGGAAGTGAATGTTCCCGATGCGGATCGCTCGCCAGGATCGGCCGCCCGGTCTCGGTGCGCGTTCCGGCGACCGTCCAGTTGTTCGATCCTTGCTCGATAGACGTCACCGAGGTCGGTCACCTTGGCCCAGCGCCACGCATCCGCAGGCGCCGCGGCCAGCCGCTCCGGACTGAAGTCGACCCGGTTTGTCGCCAGCCTGAAGACGTCCAGCACCTCGGGTGGTATTGCCGCCGCATCCACCCCATCCGGCAGCATCGGCGTCCATTGCGGCTCGATCGAGCGCCGAAGCAGGTCCGTCGCGAGATCGGACTCTGCCATGATCTGCGCCCGCGCCACTTCCGAAAGCACGTTGCGCGTCCGGCCGTGGCTGCGCACCCGGACGACATCGGCTGCTTCCCACAAGGCCGGGCGAGTGCCGGTCGCGGCAAACTCGGGCGCCAGAAGTTCAGGGCGCGATTCAGTCAAAGAAATCCAGGCATTGATGCCCGCGGCGAAGGCTTCGGTGATGCTCCGCGCCTCGTCCGTGCCGTAAGCTGCCCATTCCCGCTCCATGTCGCCGCGATACAGGAACAGCCGGCTCGCCCTGTCCTGCGCCACGAAGCCCGGGCCATAATCCTCGGCCAGCATGCCCAGCCCGCGCTTGCGCCAGATGTCGAGCTGCCATAACCGGTCCCGCGCTGCTTGCCAGCCTTGGACGAAGAACACGTCGTGGCGGGTGCGGGCGCGGATATGCGGTATGCCCCAGCGATCGACCACGATCTCGGCCGGCTGCTCCAGGCCAGGCAACTGGTATTGAATGGTATTGGGTTCGGACATGCGGCGCGGCTCCGGGAATGCCCGCGAATCCTTTCACGCTGAGGCCATAACGACAAGCGGGTGGTGGACAACCGGCGCCGGGCAATGCCTAACTCGCGTCCTGTGCAATGAGCGGGAGAACTGACATGGCCGACACCACCCGTCAGCCGAACGGAACCGTGGGCCGGCGCGCGGCGATCGCCAGTGCTGCGGCTCTTGGCCTGGCCTCGCACCTGCCTGGCGCCCGCGCGGCAACCCGCACCCGGTTCGTCACCGCCAACAACAATCCCTACGACATCATGGACCCGCACCAGGTGTTCGACATCGGCCGCCTGGCCATCCGCCTCAACATGTACGACGCGCCGGTAAGATGGGTGGACAACCCGCCCAAGCTCGACATGTGGCTGGCGGAGAAGGTCGACATCTCGCCGGACGGCAAGACGTACACCTTCACGTTGAAGCCAGGCGTGAAGTTCCACGATGGCAGTCCGCTCACCGCTGAGGACATGGTCTATTCGATGGAGCGCATCCTGGCGCTGAAGAAAGGCGCCTACGGGTTGTTCCAGGACGTCGTGAAGCCCGGCGCCACCCAGGCGATCGATGCGAAGACTGTCCGCTTCACCTTGACCAAGCCGTTCGCCGTGTTCATGGCGGTGCTATCGGAACTATGGGTGGTGAACAGCAAGGTCGTGAAGTCGCATGAGGCGAACGGCGACTGGGGTGCGGCGTGGCTGACCCGGAACGAGGCCGGGTCTGGCGGCTACAAGCTCCGCCGCTTCGATCCGGCGGTGGGTTTCCAGGCGGAACGCTACGAGGAGCATTTCGCCGGCTGGCACCCGGGTGCCGTCGATGACGCCGATTTCCGCGTCTCCATGGAAACCGCAACCCGCGTGCTCGGGGTCATCAAGGGCGAATTCAACACCACCGATGGCTTCCTGCCAGCCGAGCAGCTTCAACGGATGCGCGAGTCCGGCAAGGTCAACTTCATCGAGAACGAGATCCTGCGAACCTTCTACTTCATCATCAACAACGCGAAGCCGCCTTTGAACGACGTGAGCATGCGCCGGGCTTTGTGCTGCTGCTTCGATTACGAAGGCTTCAACGACAAGATCCTCGGCGGCACGGTCGTGCGCAACCCCGGCATCATCCCCAACCCGATGTGGGGCGCGCCAAAAGACCTCAAGGGCTACAGCTACGACATCGACAAGGCGAAGTATCACCTGACCCAGATGAAGGAAAAGCTGCGGCCGCTGCAGATCGGTGCGATGGCCGGCTACCCGCAAAGCGAGCAGGCGGCCCAGATGCTGCAGGCCGGTGCCGCAAAAGCCGGGATCGACATCAAGATCGTCACCGAACCGTTCACCACGATCAATCCCAAGCTCGACGACCCCGATCGTGCGCACGACCTGGTGCCGCTGTGGCGCAGCGCCTATTTCGCCGATCCGCATAACTGGACCGGATACATCTTCCACAGTCGCAACTTCAAAGCCGGCAACTCGAGCTTCTACAAGAATGCCAAGGTCGACGAGCTGACCGACCAGGCGCTGCTGCTGACCGACCAGGAGCAGCGGCGGCCACTCTATGAGGAAGTCTCGCGCGTACTGGTCGACGACGCGGCGGGGCTGTTCATCAACAACACCAAGTATTTCGGGCCTTTCACCAAGAACGTCAAATCGATCCGCTATTGCTCCATCGGCGATGCCCAGGACATCCGCTGGATCGTGATGGAGGCCTGATCCGCCGATGCGGCTGCTGGCACTGGTGGTCCGCCGCTGCGTCTGGATGCCGCCGACGTTGCTGGGACTGACGTTGATGGTGTTCGCGATCTCGCACGTCATCCCCGCCGACCCGGTGCGGGTGCTGGCCGGCGAAAATGCGTCCCAGGCCCAACTCGAGGCCCTGCGGAGGGCTTACGGCCTCGATCAGCCATTGACCACCCAATTCATCCGCTACGTCACCGATGTGCTGTCCGGCAACATGGGCAAGAGCCTGTACACCCAGCGCCCGGTCGCCGACGACCTGCTGGACAGGCTGCCGGCAACCTTCGAACTCGCCATCTATGCCATCGTGCTGGCCGTGCTGATCGGAGTGCCGCTTGGCGTCGTCGCGGCGTTGCGGCGCAACTCCCTGCTAGACCATTTGGTGCGCCTTGTCACGATCGCCGGCCTTGCCATGGCGGCATTCTGGCTGGCGATCCTGCTGCAACTGCTGTTCTCCATGAAGTTGGATTTGCCCCGGTGCAGGGCCGCATCGACGGTTGGGGGCCGGACCCGATCACCGGATTCTACACCGTCGATGCGGTGCTGCGCGGCGAATGGGACACCCTGTGGGCGGCGCTTCGCTACCTGGCCCTCCCGGTCATCACCCTCGCCATCCCCGCGATGGCGACGATCGTGCGTTTCACGCGTGCCGGCGTGCTGAACGTGATGTCCAGCAACTTCGTCTTCTACCAGAACGCCATGGGACTGCCACGCCGGGTGGTGGTCTGGAAATACATCCTGCGCAGCGCATTGATCGGCACCCTGACACAAATCGGCCTGGTTTTCGGCAATCTGCTGGCCGGGGCCGTGGTGGTGGAAACAGTGTTCGCCTGGCCGGGGCTCGGCACTTTCGCCTACAATTCCATCCTGCAGTCCGACTACAACGCCATCATGGGCTTCACGCTGTTTACCGGCACCGCCTTCATCGGTGTCAATCTGCTGGTTGACGTGGCACAGGCGATCCTGGACCCGCGGGCGCGATGACGTTCATCCGTCGCCTGTTGCGCGACCGCGCATTGCTGATCGGATTGATCATCGTCGGCACCTTGGTGCTGGCAGCCATTCTGGCAAATCAGCTCGCGACATTCCCCGGAGCCATCAGCGGTGTCGATCCCGCACACCGTTTGCTGCCGCCTGACGCAACATACTGGCTCGGCACCGATCGCGTCGGTTCGGACATATACAGCCGCCTCCTGTTCGGCGCTCGCCTGACGATCCTGATTGCGGTACTGGCAACGGCGATCGCGGTGCTCATCGGCGTGCCGGTCGGGCTGGTTGCCGGTTATTATCATGGCGCCTTCAGTGACCTGCTGATGCGCGTCTCCGATGTCTTCCTTGCGGTGCCGCAAATCGTCCTGGCAATCGCCATCGCGCAAACACTCGGCCCGGCCATCCAGAACGTCATCCTGGCGCTCTCGGTGACCTATTGGCCGTTCTGGGCGCGGCTCGTCTATGCCGAAACCCGCAGCGTCCGCAACGAGGTATTCATCGAGAGCGCGATCGCGCATGGGCGCTTCGCCGCTGCGGGTGATGCTGCTGCACGTCATCCCGTCGATCGCCTCTTCGATCATCGTCCGGACCAGCATCGGCATGGGGGGCACCATCCTGGCCGCCGCCTCGCTCGGCTTTCTGGGGCTCGGTCCACCCCCTCCGACACCGGAATGGGGAAGAATGATCGCCGAAAGCCGTGAGTTCCTCCCGCAGGCCTGGTGGTACGCCACGGCGCCAGGGATCGCCATCCTGCTGGTGGTGATGGGCTTCAACCTGCTCGGCGACGGCTTGCGGGACGTGCTCGACCCACGCATTCGCCGCGACGCCGATGGCTGACATCGCAGCGGCCGATTTCTTGAACGTGCACGAGCTATCGGTGTCGTTCGGCACGCAAAGCGGCGTGGCCAGAGTGCTGGATCGCGTCAGCCTTTCGATGCGTCCCGGGGAAATCATGGGCCTAGTCGGGGAATCCGGTTGCGGAAAGACCACGCTTGCTCGAGCGATTCTCGGCGTCCTGCCCGCCGAATGCATCGATCGACACCGGCGGCATAGAGTTCGACGGCCACTTCCTGCACCGGCCCCCGCGCCGCGGCCAACAGTTCGCGGCCGCGCCATCACCTTCGTGCCGCAGGATCCGTTCGGCTCGTTCAGCCCGCTGTTCACCGTCGGCGATCAGATCGCCGAGCTGCTGCGCTGGAAGTCGCCGGATATCGCTCTCGGGAACGGCGCGGCGCGCAGGCGGGCGCGACCGGGACCGCACGCATTGCGTCTGCTGCAGCAGGTACAGTTGCCGGACCCCGAGCGGCTGCTCCAGAAATACCCGCATGAGCTATCGGGCGGCCAACGCCAGCGCGTGATGATCGCCATGGCGCTGCTGCCGGAGCCGAAGCTGGTGATCGCCGACGAACCCACCACGGCGCTCGATGTCACGATCCAGGCGCAGATCCTGAAGCTGCTGCGCAGGCTCGCGACGGAGCGGGGCGCCTGCGTGCTGTTCACGACGCACGATCTGGGCACTGCCTGGGAGATCTGCGACCGGGTCACCGTCATGTATGCCGGCCAGGAAGCCGAGACTGCCGAGGTGACGACATTCTTCAACGAACCCAGCCACCCCTATACCTGTATGCTTCTGGACAGCCTGCCGATGCAAGGTGCGGCGTTGCGCGGCATTCCCGGCGACGTGCCGAGCCCCTACAACCCACCGACCGGTTGCCGCTTCCACCCACGGTGCCCTCATGCAACCGAGATCTGCCGCGACCACCATCGCGCACCGTTGGAGATCTCACCGGCGCATTTCGTGCGCTGTCATCATCCGCGAGCGCCCGCATGAGCGGCGATGCGGCGCTGCTGCATCTTTCGGAACTGCAGCGCCATTTTCCGATCCGCAATGCCTGGGGTGTCAGGACCGGTTGGCTGCGAGCGCTGGACGGGGTTTCGCTGTCGGTCGCGCGGGGTGAGATCCTTGGGGTGGTCGGCGAGTCCGGCTGCGGAAAATCGACCTTGGGCAAAACCATCGCCGGCATCCAGCCGCCAACGGCAGGCAAAATCCTGTTCGAGGGAAACGAAATCGGCGCCTTGTCGCCGAGCGCCGGCCGGGCGCTGCGTCGGCGGCTGCAATATTGCTATCAGGACCCCGGCGCCTCACTCGATCCGCGCTGGAAGATCGCGAGCTCATTGGCCGAGCCGCTGGTCGTCCACACAGCCCTTTCCGCAGCGGAACGAAAAGCGCGCGTGGCAGAAGTGCTGAGCGCAGTCGGGCTCCCACCACGGCACCTCGATCTTTATCCGCATGAGATCAGCGGTGGTCAGCAACGTCGCGTTGGTCTCGCGCGCATCCTGATGCTGCGGCCGAGCCTGGTCATTCTCGACGAACCGACCTCGGGCCTCGACGTCTCGGTGCAGGCGACGGTGCTCAACCTGCTGTTGGACCTTCGTCGGGAATTCGACCTGACCTACCTGTTCATCAGCCATGATCTTTCCATCGTCCGCCTGGTCAGCCAGCGGATTGCGGTGATGTATCTTGGCCGCATTGTCGAGACCGGCACGACGGAGAATGTGTTCGCAGCGCCCGCCCACCCCTACACCCAGTCGCTGCTCGCCGCGGTCCCGACCATTCGCGGCCGGCGTGTCAGTGACCAGTCGCTGCTCGAAGGCGAGCCGCCCGACGCCGGGACCCTGCCCGGAGGATGCCGGTTCCGGCCTCGCTGCCCTCGCGCAGATGCTCGCTGCGAAGCTGAGGACCCGATGCTTCGAGAATTGCCCGACGGTCGCCTGGCGGCCTGCCACTGCGCCGAGTAGCGTCGGCGGGCGCAGGCAGCCTACATCGGATCGAGTGGCCAGATCGGCCGCCTGACACGTTTGAATCCGCCTTGCCGGAGGATCACGGAACCAAGCCCGCCTCCATCGACGGTAATCACCTCGCGCGCGAGCGGCTCGAATGCCGCACGAAAATGATGGTTGGACTTGACCGCGATCGTCGTCTTGCGCATCGGGTCGATCCCGAGCGAGGTCAGCTGTGCCGTGTCCGTCGCCTGGCTGTTGTTACTGATGACCGCGATATCGATCCCGCCGATGCGCAAGACCATCGATGGCCCGAGGTTGCGCCACACGCCACCGCCCATGGGGCCGAACGCCTGGAAGCGTCCGTCGGTAAGGGCCACCACATAAGCCTCCAGATTCAGGGGCGGGCCGCCAGCGGCGACGTCGTGCTTGCCGCCAAGGGAGATCTCGCCGCGATTTCCGACGCCGATCGCGGCGCCTGCCTGCACCGCCTCCGGATCGAAGATCGCGTAGAAAACGGCGTTGTCCAGATCTGCGGCGATCATTGCCCGCAGCAAGTTGGTCGCGTCTCCGTAATGGCCACTGCCCGGATTGTCGGTGACATCGGCCATCACCAGCGGCCTGTCTGCCGCCGGGCTGCCGGTTTTTGCATAGCGAACCGCATCTTCCACCGAGCGATGCTTCACGCTGACGAATTCCCGCGTGGCCCAGGCGTGATCCATGAATGATTTCGGCGATGGCCCGGCCCGCGGCATCGTCGCCGTCGGTCGTGACCGTCACGCTCGGCCCGATATCGTGGATATCCGCGGCGGTGAAGCCCGAGCAGACGCTGACGACGAGGGCGCGCCCCTCACGCTCCAAAGCCTCGCCGCGATCGATCAATTCACGCATCGGCCCGGTCTGGGTCCGCCCGCCATCGAGCCCCCGCAGCATCGGCCGCCGGGCGATGACGGTGCGCGGACGAATTTCGCCGTTCATCGCCCGCTGTAACAGCTCGGCGCCCTGCCAAGCCCGTTCGTAGTGGTCGATATGCGGATAGGTGCGCACCGCTATCAGCGCATTCGCCGATCGGGTCATCAACTCGGTGATATTGCCGTGCAGGTCCAGCGTGACGACGATCGGCACATCCGGCCCCAGCTTGGCGCGCAGGCGGCGCAGCAGTTCGCCCTCGCCGTCTTCGGTGGTCTCCGTGACCATCGCGCCGTGCAGGAACAGCAGGGCGCCATCGATTTTATCGTCGGCACCGGAAAGCAACATGTCCGCCAGGGTTTCGAATGCTTCCGCGGTGACCAGCCCGGACGGATTGGCAGAGGCGACCACCGGGTGCACCAGCGTCCAGCCGAACTTCTCCGCCGCCTCGAAGCCACCCCCCATGGCGGTGCGGGTGCCACGCAATGCGCCCGGAATTTCGTTGGCGCCCAACAGGCTGCCACGCCGGAAGCTCTCCAGGTCCGTCTTGACGATGCTGAAGGTGTTGGTCTCGTGCGAGATCCCGCATGTCAGAACGCGCTTCATCGAATGTCCCTTCATTGGTTCTTCCCGGTTGATTCCGATGCGGGTGCCGGAAGCCATTGCAGCAAGGCGGCCTCGCCCAGCGGCGCCAGGCGGTATATCCCGATCCGAACCCGCTCGAACCAGCCGTAATGGTTGCTCTGCAGAATGCGCGCGGCGTCCGGCGCCTGCGAACGGAGATCGCGGGGCCGTTGCGGGCCATTGCGCATGGCGATCGCGCAGTCCAGCGCCTGCTGGCGGTATGCGGTCATGATTGGGCGCTTGCTAGAGCCACCCGTCGCTGGGTCACCGCGGCGGCGATTGAACTCCTGCAGCAGCAGGCCCCGCTTGCGCTGATTTGTGCGCGGCGAATACGGCGCCGGCTCGACCAGGATTTCGACCGCATCGCGCGCCGTGTTGACCGCGAGCAGCCCGATACCGAGCCGGCGACACAACAGGTGCGCGCGCCGATCGCGGTCGCGCCCGCGTCGGGTCGCCGGCACCGCCAGCCAGACCTCATCGGCGGCGTGCATCCGATCGACGCCTTGCAGCACCAGTTCCAGGGAGAACCCGAGCTTCAGTTCCGTGATCACCACAAGCGGCGGTTCGCCCGGCCGCACGGCCATGATGTCGCAGCCACGGATCTCGCCCTTCACCTCGAAGCCGAGTTGTTCAAGGAAGGTCTTTACCGGTTGATAAAGTGAGATTTCCACGCGGATAGGTGAGTCCTGGGGAATGCCTACATTGAGCATCTTCGCGGTCCGCGATAGCGTCAACCCGCGCATCCGAAAAGCAGAACAATGCCGGCCAAGCCCGTTTTCCGCTCCAAGCCCAACGCCATCATGGAAATTTTCGGTCGCACGAAAGCGGTCATCGGCGTCATCCATTCCCGTGCCTTGCCCGGGGCCCCGGCCTATGACGGCGAGCCGATGGCGGACATCGTCGCCTTCGCAGTCGCCGAGGCGGAGCGTTATCGTGGCGGCGGTGTCGATGGGCTGATCGTGGAGAACCATGGGGATATTCCCTTCGCCAAGCCGGACCGGCTGGGACCGGAGACTGCCGCCTGTATGGCGGTGATGACCCAGGCGGTGCGCGCCGCCACCGGATTGCCGACCGGCGTCAATGTGCTTGCCAATGGCGCCATCGCAGCGCTGGCGGTGGCCAAAGCGTCGGGTGCCGCGTTCATTCGTGTCAACCAGTGGGCCAATGCGTACATCGCCAACGAAGGCTTCATCGAGGGGCCGGCGGGGGAGGCCGCCCGCTACAGGTCCTGGTTACGTGCACGCGAGATACGCATCTTCGCGGATGTGCACGTGAAGCACGGCGCCCACGCCATCGTCGCCGATCGCGGCATCGACGAAATGGCCCGTGACGCCGAGTTCTTCGATGCCGATGTCGCCATCGCCACCGGCCAACGCACCGGCGACGCGGCGGCCATGGATGAACTGCGGATGATCGCCGGCGGTACCTCGTTGCCCGTGGCCGTCGGCAGCGGCGTGACGCCCGACAACGTGGCCGAGATATTGTCCGTGGCTGACGCGGTCATCGTGGCGAGTTGGCTGAAGCAGGATGGCGTCTGGTGGAACCCGGTCGACCCGGAACGGCTGGCGATCTTCATGCGGCAAGTCCGTCAGGCGAGAGGCGAACGCTGATGGGTGCCAACGCGTTCGGGCAGCCGCTGCTGCGCAAGGAGGATAGAAAGCTGCTGCTCGGCGATGGCCGCTTCACCGCCGATCTGGTGCGTCCGGGGATGGCGCACGCGGTCATGCTGCGCAGCCCGCATCCGCACGCCCGCATCCTGTCCATCGACGCGGATGCCGCGCGCGCCGGCCCAGGTGTCCTGGCGGTGCTGACCGGCGAGGATTATGCGGCCGATGGCCTGGGAGGCATCCCGGCCGGCGGCGATCTGATCCGCTTGCCAGGGACACCTTCCGATCAGGGCTTCGAATATTGCCCCTCGCATCCCGCGTTGTCCCGCGACCGCGTTCGTTTCGTCGGCGACAGCGTGGCCATGGTGGTGGCCGAGACCGAGCAGCAGGCGCGCGATGCCGTCGAGCTCGTGCAAGTCAGTTACGAGCCAATGCCCGCCGTCACCGGCACCGCCGAGGCCGCGGAGGCCGGAGCTCCCTTGGTCTGGGATGCGGCACCCGGCAACGTCTGCTTCCGCTGGTCCGCGGGAGATGCCGATGCCGTCGATGCCGCCTTCGCCGCCGCGTCACGGGTCATTCGGCTACCGTCGTTGAACAATCGCATTCACGTTGCCTCGTTGGAGACGCGCGGGGCGATCGGAGAGTACTCCGATGGACGCTACACGCTTTCCACCGGCACCCAGATGCCGCACGGCCTGAAGGAGGCGCTGTCTGAATCCGTCCTCCACGTACAGCCGGACCGCATCCGCGTGCTGGTGGCCGATGTCGGCGGCAGCTTCGGCATCAAGAACGCACTCTATCCCGAACAGGTGCTGGTGCTTTGGGCGGCCAGACGGCTGGGTCGGACCGTCGCCTGGATCGGTGAGCGCGGCGACGGCTTCCTGTCCGACTACCAGGCCCGGGACAACGTCTACACCGCCGAACTTGCGGTGGACGAGAATGCGCACTTTCTCGGCCTGCGGGTGATTTCCACGGCGGCCATCGGTGCGTATCTGGCGCCCAAGGGGCAGCTCTCGCCGACCTCCAATACGCCTGCGCTGGCCGGCGTTTATCGCCTGCCGTGCATAGAGATCAATGTGACGGGCGTGTTCAGCCACACCGCCCCAACCGAGGTCTATCGCGGCGCCGGGCGGCCAGAGTCGGTGTATCTTGTGGAGCGGCTGATCGATCACGCAGCGCGCGAACTCGGCATGGACCGCCTGGAATTTCGCCGCCGCAACCTGCTGACCCCCGCCGAACTGCCCTACCAGACAGCGCTTGGCCTTCGCTACGACAGCGGCGACTTCCCGCGCATGCTGGATATGGCGTTGCACCGTGCGGACTACGCAGGATTCGAGACGCGGCGAGCCAAGGCGGCCGCCCGCGGAAAGATTCGCGGGATCGGTTGGGCGCATTACTGTGAGCGCGTTGCCGGCGCGTGGGCCGAAAACGCCTGGCTGGAACTGGCGCCGGACGGGCGGGTCACGGTGCTGATCGGCACGATGTCGAACGGGCAGGGGCATCAGACGGCTTACGCCCAGTTGGTTGCCGATCAGCTTGGGCTCGACCCCGACGACATCGATGTTTTTCAGGGTGACACCGACCGCATCCCAAGCGGCCATGGCACGGGTGGGTCTGCCTCGATCGCCATCGGCGGCGCCGCTCTGGTGCAGGCCTCCGATGACCTCATCAGCCAGTTGCACCCTTTGGCCGCCGACGCGCTGGAAGCGGCAGCCGTGGACGTGGTGTTCGAGGATGGCAGTTTCCGCATCGCAGGCACCGACCGGCGCGTTGGCGTGCGCCAGATTGCCGAACGCCTTCCTGCGGGGTTGGCCGCGACCGGAATGTGGAAGCCGGCTGGGCCAAGCTTTCCCAACGGCTGTCATGTGGCTGAGGTCGAGATCGATCCCGACACCGGGGCGTGGCAACTCGCAGCCTACACCATGCTACATGATTTCGGACGGGTGTTGAACCCAAAGCTGTTGGAAGGGCAGCTTCAGGGCGGTGTGACGCAGGGCATCGGCCAGGCGGCCTTTGAACGGGTCGTGCACGACCCGGCCTCCGGCCAAATCGTGACCGGTTCGTTCATGGACTATCAGATCCCGCGTGCGGACGACCTTCCGTCGCTGCAACTGGAGACGCTGGCAACGCCAGCGCCCAACCATCCACTGGGTATCAAGGGTTGCGGCGAGGCAGGGGCGGCCGGTGCGCCACCGGCGGTGATGAACGCGCTGCTCGATGCGCTCGCTCCGCTGGGAGTGGGCAACCTGGACATGCCGGCCACTTCGGAAAAGATATGGCAAGCGATCCGCGCCGCATCCTGAACTCCGCTATCCGAGGATTTCCTCATTGTGTTCGCCGAGGCCGGGTGCGATTCGGTCGTAGCTTGGTCGGCGACCGTCGAAGCTGATGGGCAAGCCGATGGTCTGGAGATCGCCATTGCGCTGGAGAATGCCTAAGGCTTCCGTCTGTGGATGCGCGACCACCTGATCGAGCGTCTGCACCGGGCCGCTCGGTACACCGGCAGCGTCGAGCCGGGCGAGCCAGTCGGCCGCATTTCCTGTGGCGAACACCGCCGCCAAACGGCTGATCAGTTCGTCCCGATGCTCGACACGCCCGGCATTGGTCCTGAATCGCGGATCCGCGGCAATGTCCGGAGAGGCGAGGGCGGTGCACAGCCTTTGGAACAGACCGTCGTTGCCCGCAGCCACCATGATGTGCCCGTCGCTGGCGGCGAAGGCTTGGTAAGGGGCGATTTCCCGAACGCCGGAACCGGCGCGCTGGGGCAACACGCCGGATGCCAGGAAAGAGGCGATCGGAATCCCCATCCACGCACACGACGTTTCGAATAGCGAGGTGTCGACGATCCCGCCGCGGCCGGTGCGTTGGCGCTCGGCGTGTGCGGCAAGAATGCCGATCACGGTCCACATCCCGGTGGCCAGATCCATGATCGAAACGGGGACACGGACCGGCGGACGTCCGGTTTCGCCGAGCATGGACATCAATCCGCCAAAGGCCTGCATCATCGGGTCGTAGCCCGGACGATCCGAGAGCGGGCCGCGCGCGCCGAATGCCCCGAGATTGCAGAAGATCAGGCCAGGCTTCTCGGCGATCAGGCCATCGGGGCCAAGCCCCAGCCTGTCCAGTGCCCCAGGTTTCAGGTTGTGCAGCACCACGTCGAAATCATCCAACACCAGACGCCTGACGCGGGCCAGTTCATCGGCGTTGCCGAGATCCACCGTGATGCCTCGCTTTGCGCGGTTCATCGCCTGGAACATCGTCGCGGTGGTCCCGGAGAAAGGCGGACCCCAGCCCCGCGCGTAGTCACCGGCCTTCGGATTTTCCAGCTTGACGACATCGGCGCCCAATTCGCCAAGGATCATACCGGCATAGGGCGCAGCGATGCTGTGGCCGATCTCCAGGACTTTCAGGTCCTGCAGCGGGCGTTGGGTCGTCATGCCGGTATCTCCATCAACGGGGCGGTTGAGGCTAACCTGGACCACTGCCTCGACAAGATCTAAACGTCGTTGATCGGGCCGAAGGAAAGATCTGGGTGCAATGCTGACGATCTATGGTGTCTATCGATCGCGGGCCTCGCGAAATATCTGGCTGGCACATGAAATGGGGATCGAGTTCAGGCATGTGCCCGTGATCCAGACCCGCCGTCTTGCCGACCCGGCTGCGGCCGATGCGCCGCTGCACACGCAGTCACCGGCGTTTCTGAAGGTCAATCCCAACGGCCTGATCCCGTCGATTGAAGATGACGGCGTGGTGCTGAACGAGTTGCTGGCGATCAACCTGTTCCTTGCCAAGAAATATGGCGGTCCCCTGGGGCCGGCCAACGTGGTCGAGGACGGCCAGATGGGAATGTGGTCGATGTGGGCGGCGACGACGGTCGAACCGCACTCGATCCAGGTGCTTTACAACATGGCGGCAAAGCCGGAGGCGGAACGCGACACCGCCCTCGCCGAAGCATCGGTTGCCGCCCTAGTTGCGCCCTTCAAGGTACTGGACGCCGCGCTGGCCGATACGGGCTTTCTGGTCGGAGGGCGCTTTACCGTGGCTGACGTCAATGTTGCCGAGGTCGTCCGCTACGCGATGCCCGCGACGACCTTGTTCCAGGCCTCGCCGCGGGTGAAGGCTTGGTTGGCTGCCTGCCACGCGCGGCCGGCTTTTATTCGGATGGTGAACGAGCGCAACAAGGAGCCGGCGTAATACCGGGCTTTACTGCTCGACTGGCCAACGGAGCAGTTTGACATGCTGGCTATCCGTCTCGATGCAGACCTCACAATAGATCGCGTCGGTGGCGCCGTGATATGCCGTTTCCTCGTCGGTTATCCCGCATTCAGGGCAGCGATAATGCCATAGCGCCACGGTTTGCTGCCGGGTGAGCATAGGCGAGACTGAGGGCTTCAGTGATCTTGCTGCCAAAGACGTCTCCTCCTGCAGGCTGAACCCGGTTCGCCCGAGTCGGGTTCCCGTACGGCGCCCGTCACGTCTATTTTCGTCTAGGCGGAACGAGGGTTCCGAAGCTTGCCCGTATCCGATCTTCCGGCTACCCATTCGGGCACAAGCCGGCGGTGGCTGAAAGCAAACCGGAAACTTCGCCATGGGAGAATGCCGATGCAACTTCAAAGGCGTGGGCTGATATCCACCTCGATCGCGCTTGCCGCCGTTGGCCCGCGGAAGGCCAACGCTCAGCCATCGACTCCCAACACATTGAAACTCGCATTGGCGGCGCGAAATGTGCGCACGCTCGACCCGATCAAATCCGTGCAGGGCGCGGATAACTGGTCGCATGTGCACATCTTCGACACGCTGGTTCGGATACCCGATGGCGCATTCGCTGCCGGCCCCCAGGAATTCCAGCCAGCGCTGGCGGAGAACTGGCAGAGCTCGGCCGATGCCAAGCAATGGACCTTCAAGCTCCGTGAAGGCGTCGCATTTCACAAAGGATACGGTGAGCTGACTGCCGACGATGCCAAATTCACCTATGATCGCCTGCGGGACCCCGTCAAATCAGGCGGTGTGCGATCGCTGTTCGAGAACATTGCCGACGTGCGTGTCGACGGAAAATATGGCCTCGTCATCTCGTTGCAGCGCCCCGATCCATTGTTCCTGGCGAGCTCGGTGTCCCACTCCGCAGCCTGCGTGGTCTGCCGCAAGGCGTTCGAGGAAAAGCGCGACGGCTTTGAGATGGACCCGATCGGCACCGGGTCATACGAGTTCGTGCGCATCGATCCGGCGATAGGGGTATTCCTGAAGAGCAACGAGCAACACTTCGATGGCGCGCCCCCGACCAAGTATCTTGAGATCCATTATATCCTGGACACGACCGCGCGAACCCTCGCCATGCTTGGCGGAACGGTCGACATGATCGAGGCGGCGAGATCGCCTGGCTGGATTCCGTCCATCCGATCGCGCGATCCTCGCCTGATCTTCGATTCCGCTTCGCCGGGGAGTTCGTTCACGGTCAGTTTCAACATCACGAAGAAGCCGTTCGATGACGTCAGGGTGCGGCAGGCCTTGATGTACAGGATCGACCGCGACTCCATCGCCAAGTCGATGGCCCCTATCAGTCAGCGTTCCTATGGCCTCAACCCCTCGTCTTTTCCCGGTGGCTTCACAGCAGCAACAATCCCGGCAGAGCTGCGCTACGACTATGATCCCGGCCGAGCGAAGCGGCTGCTGTCCGACGCGGGGATGCCGAACGGATTTACATTCGCGGCCTTCACGAGCCAGCGGGAGGATTACAGTTCATTGATGCTGATGGTGCAGGAACAACTTCGGCAGATCGGCGTGACCATCAAACTCAGCGTCATGGACCACACGGCATTCCAGGCGAACATACGTCAGGATTCTGACCTGACGGCGCAGCGCTCGGGCGCATATCCACCGGTGCCGACAATGATATTCGCCGAACAGCTCTCATCCAACGCAGTGGTAAAAAGCGATGGCTCGGGAGGCGCCAACTACAGTCATTACGGCGAGGGAGCCCCAGGGATCGACACCCTGCTGGAGAAGGCGCTGAACGAGCCGGATTTTCAGCGCCGAATTCTTCTCTGCCAGGAAATGGAGCGGAAGGTATTGACCGACGTGCCCATTATCCCGCTGTGCACGAACGCCTATGTGATCGTGCGGCATCCCCGGGTAAAACTCGGCTATGAGGTGAAATCGGGCTTTGCCTACTGGCCGCTGAATAAGGCTGTCGTTACCTGATCCGAACCAGGAATGGAGTTGACGTGACCAAGCCAATGCACGCCGCCCCGGTCCTGCTCCCTGGTATGAGACGATGCGGCGGTGCGGTCAGACCAATTTCAACGAGCGCGATCCGCAAGATCTCGACGTCGACTGGTGGATCGACTACTGGCGGCGCCTGCGTGTCGACACCTTGATGCTGAACGGCGGCGGCATCATGGCATTCTACCCAACGGCCGTTCCGAACCATGTCCGTAGCCGCTACCTGGACGGGCGGGACCTATTCGGCGAGTATGTCGCGGCGGCCAAGCGGGCAGGGATGCGGGTTGTCGCTCGAATGGACTGCAACTATGTCTTCGAGGAGGTCTACCGGTCGCACCCCGAATGGATCGCCCATGACGCCGCCGGCCAGCCGGTGCGGCACTCGGAATACCCGGGCTTGTTCCAGACCTGCATGTTCTCGACCTATTTCACGGAGCAAATGCCGTCGATCTATCGCGAGATCAGCGCGCTCTATGACGTTGATGGCTTCTACACCAACGGTTGGCCGAGCACGACCCGGCGCCCGACGGCGTTCGCCATGGATCATCGTGACCTCGCGAAGCTTCCGACACGAGAGTTCCATCGTGTGTTCGAGGATAGGGTGCTGGCTATCTGGAAGCTTTGGGACGACGTGGCCAAGGAAGCGCGACCGGATGGGATCTATGTCGGCAATCTGGGCGGCAGCATACATGCCACGACCGATATCATGGCGATTGCCAAAGTTGCCGGCTGGTTCAATGCTGATCACCAGGGTCGCTCCGGGACAACGCCGGTCTGGGATTGCGCGCAACAGGGCCGCGTGGCGCGCTCGGTCATGGAGGGCCGGTTGGTGACCAATGTCACCGGCGCCTATGCAAACTCCAACCCCTACTGGCGTCATACCAGCAAGGCCGCGGAGGAGACCACGCTGTGGCTGGCACAGTCGGTTGCGAGCGGAATGGTTCCGTGGCTGACCTGGCTGGGCGGCAAGCCCGAGGACCGGCGCTGGCAGACGACCTGCGAGGCCTTCTTCAAATGGCATTCGGCCAATGAGGAACATCTCGTCGATGGGCAGCGCAGGGCTGATATCGGAGTGCTGTTTTCGCAGCGCACCAATGCATATTACCGACCGCACGGCGCCGGCGACGTCACAGACTATCTGCAAGGCTGGTACTACGCCTTGCTGGAGGGAAGATTTGCTTTCGACCTTGTGCACGAGCAGGCGCTATCGCCCGAGACGCTCGCCCGTTATGCCGTCCTGATCTTGCCGAATGCGGCGATGCTGAGTGATGCCCAATGCGCGGCACTTGTCGCCTATGTCGAGGCTGGGGGCAGCATTGTCGCGACATTCGAAACCGGGTGCTACGACGAATGGGGCGCCAAGCGGGACTCACCTGCGCTTGCTGAACTGTTCGGTGTCACCGTGTCGGGTGAGGTGATCGGTGCGACAGGAAGCCGTGAGCATGCCAATTATGCCCGCAGCCATTTCGCGCGTATCGAGGGCGAACATCCGCTGCTGGCGGGCTTCAGCAATGTCGAAGTCTTGCCGGCCGGCGAGTTTCGGCTCCCGGTGACGCCAGGGAACTCCGACATCCTCAGCGTCATCGAACCCTATCCAGCGTTCCCGCCAGAGATGGTCTACACCGACGCGCCAAACACCAATGAGCCGGCAGTGACGGTGCGTGACCACGGCCAGGGCCGGGTTATCTGGATTTCCAGTGATGTCGATCGCAGCTTCTGGCGTTCTACCAACAATGATCTCGGCCGATTGATGCGCAACGCCGTAAGCCTCTGCCTGCGGGGACGTGCGGCATTGCAGGTGGAGGGCAATGGCCTGGTGGAACTGTTCTGCTGGCGAACCAGGCCTGGCTATGCCGTGCACGTGTTGAACTACACCAGTCCGAATGCGCTTGCCGGGTGGGTGCGGGAGACGACTCCGCTTGGGCCGCAAGCCATTACGCTTCGGCTGGCCGAGGGGGAATTCGTGCATGCGGTGCGTGCGCTGCGCTCGGGAATGGATCTGCCATTCTCGCAAGTGCAAGGCGTTGCGACATTCACGCTCCCTGTGGTTGGCGACTACGAGGTGGCGGCCGTTGTCTTGGAGCAACCTTGACTGGCGTTGCCGCGGTGCGGTTTGATTTCAAGGACGCGGCTCAACAGGAAATTCTCGGAGGCTGCAATGCTCGATGTGTTTTTCTGGCCCACGCCGAATGGCAAGAAGGTCACGATCCTGCTGGAGGAATGTGCGGCTGAATACCGGATCATCCCCTGCAATATCGGTCGCGGTGACCAGTTCACACCGGAATTCTTGAAGCTGAATCCAAACCATCGGATGCCGGTGCTGGTGGACCATGCGCCAGCCGACCGTGGGGAGCCGATCAGTGTCTTTGAGTTTGGGGCCATCATGGTCTACATCGCCGAGAAGCTCGGCAAATTCTGGCCTCGTGGCATGCGGGAAAGGACCGAAGTGAACCAATGGGTCATCTGGCAAATGGCCAATCAGGGGCCGAAGCTCGGTGAGTGCGGCCATTTTCGTCGGTTGGCCGACACCAAGGGCGATCAGAGCTACGCCGTGCGACGCTTCACCGATGAGGCGAACCGGCTGTATGGGGTGCTCAACAACCGGCTGTACGACCGTCGGTATCTGGCCGGCGACAGCTATACGATCGCCGACATGATCGCCTATCCTTGGAGTGTCAATTGGAAGGCGCAGGGACAGGACATCGAAGAATTCCCGTATTTCAAACGATGGCTGGATGAACTTGCGGCGCGTCCCGCGGTGCAGCGGGGAATGGCCGTCGGCGCCGACCTCTCGACCGACCCGGCGACGCTTCCGCCGGAAGAACGCGAACGCCGGGCAAAGATGCTCTATAACCAGCGTGCCCGGGCCGCGCCGGCCGGTGGCCTGCTTTGACGGATCGCTTGGTCGCAGTGGCGCGCCCTGTTGGACTCGAACCAACGACCCACAGCTTAGAAGGCTGTTGCTCTATCCACCTGAGCTAAGGGCGCGTGCGGCGAATTTAGCGGAGGCTGGGTCGTCCCGCTAGGCTGGGTTGCGACCGGCCGATTGCCTGCGCTTCGCGGCGAGAAAGTCGGTCATCATCCGAACCGGTTCATCGGTCTGCCAGGCGGCCTGGAAGCAGTCGATGCCGCGGGCGATGGCGGCTTCCGGCGCCAGGCCCTCCCACTCGCGGATCAATGCTTTCTGCAACCGCATCGCTTGGGGCCCACCGGCAAGGATGTCCGAGAGAAGGCGATCGATTGCGATGTCGAGATCGTTGTCCGGCACCACCTCCTCCACCAATCCCCAGTCGAGGGCGGTCGCGGCGTCGATCAGGGCACCGGTGTAGAGCATGCGGCGGGTGCGTCCCCAGCCGATCAGCGATGGCAACAATGCGGCCTCGATCACGCTGGGGATGCCGACCCGCACCTCCGGCATGCCGAACCGGGCGCCGGTTGCGGCGACCCGCAGGTCGCAAGCGGCGGCGATCTCCAGGCCGGCGCCGAGCGTGTAGCCTTGCAGGCGGGCGATCACCGGCACCGGTATGGAGCGGACCGCGTCACAGACGCTGTGCAGCAGGGTAATGAAGGTTCGGCTTCGCTTCGCGTCCAAAGCCGCCATTTCAGCGATATCGGCGCCGCCGATCGTCGCCCGCTGCCCGTCGCCGGCCACCACCAGAGCGCGCAGGTCCGCGTCCCGGGCAAGCGCCGTCAGCGCATCGATCATTTCGTGCATCAGGGTACTGCCGAGGATGTTCAGCTTTGCGGCGTTGCAGACGGTCAGCCGGGCGACTTTTTTGCCCGTTTCGCCGGTGAACTGCACCTCGATCTGCGGCTGCATATTCTTCTCCCCAGTTTTCCCGATGCGGTGGAAATCACGTCGGGAACGCCTATCTCCAGCCTTCCGCGCTTTACTGCAATCCAAATGGCTGAACCGGGAGATGAACCATGGCGGAGCCACAGCAAGCCACCCTCGCAGGCGGTTGTTTCTGGTGCCTGGAAGCCGTATATCTCGGGCTGAAGGGCGTCACCGCGGTTGTGAGCGGTTACTCCGGCGGCCACGTCGACGATCCCAGCTACGAGGAGGTTTGCGGGAAGAGGACCGGCCACGCCGAAGCCGTGCAGGTGACCTTCGATCCGGATGAAGTCAGCTACGAGGATTTGTTGCGGGTGTTCTACACCATCCACGACCCAACCACGAAGGACCGCCAGGGCAACGACGTCGGACCGCAGTACCGGTCAGCGATCTTCACCCATGGCGAGGCGCAGCGTGCGGCGGCCGAGAAAATCACGAAGGAAGTCGCTGGATCAAAAATCTGGGCCGGCAAGATCGTCACGGAGATCTTGCCACTGCAGAAGTTCTGGCCGGCGGAGCCCGAGCATCAGAATTATTTCGCTCGCAATCCTTTCAGTGGCTATTGCCAGGCGGTCGTGGCACCTAAAGTCAAGAAATTCCGCAAGACCTTCTCCGACCGGGCGAAGTACGCCTGATCAGGCGAGGCGGATCACGTTACGTGCTGCGAGTTGTTCCAGGCGCGCGTGGTCGCAATTCAGAGTTGCCAGGAGTTCCGCCGTGTGTTGTCCGAGGCTGGGTGCCGGGGTTCGAATGGCGCCCGGTGTCGCTGACAGCCGTGGCACCACGTTGTGCATCAGGACCTGGCCCATTTCGTCGTCGGGAAGATCGAGCAGCACCTCCCGCTCGATAACATGCGGGTCCGCGACCAATTGGTCGATGTCATAGACAGGGGCCGCGGTGATCTGCTCGCGCTGGAAGAAAGCCATTACGTCGTCATAATCCCGAGCGGCAATGAACTCGGCGACGGGCCGCTCGCAGTCCTCGGCATTCGCAACACGTGCGGTATTGGTGGCAAAGCGGGGGTCGGTGATCATGTCGGCGCGGCCGACCGCGCGCAGCAGGCGTTCCGCCATGGCCTGAATCGAGGCGGAAATCGAAATCCAGCGGCCGTCGCGGGTGCGAAAGACGTTACGGGGACTGGTGGTCTGCGAGCGGCTGCCGCTGCGCTGCGGAACCGCGCCCGAGGTTCGAAATGCCTCCGCCTGCGGCCCAAGGATCGAGATGATTGGGTCCAGCAATGGAAGGTCGATCACCTGGCCGGCACCGCCATGCTCCACCTCCCGTCGCGCAATCATGACGGCGAATGCGCCGTAGAGGCCGGCGATCATGTCGGCCAGCGCCAGTGGCGGCAGCACCGGCGCCCGATCGGGAAAGCCGTTCATCGCGGCAAAGCCCGACATGCCCTCGACCAGGGAGCCGAAGCCCGGTCGTTGAGCATAGGGGCCGTCCTGGCCGAACCCTGAAATGCGTACGATGATCAATCTCGGATTGGCAATGTGCAGGTCCACGGGCGCCAGCCCCATCGCTTCCAGGGTACCTGGCCGAAAGTTCTCGATCAGCACGTCGGCGGTCGCCAGCAGGTACCGCAGCAAAGCGAGGCCATCGGGATCGCGGAGGTTCAGCGCCAGGCTTTTCTTGTTCCGCGCATAAACTTTCCAATGCAGCGAATGGCCGCTCACGCGCCAGGCCCGCAACGGGTCGCCACTGACAGGGTCTTCCACCTTGATCACTTCAGCGCCGTGGTCGGCCAGTTGCAGGCTGAGCATATTGCCAGCAACCAGCCGCGAAAGATCAACCACCCGCAGGCCGGCCAATGGCGGGCTCGCGTGAGGGCTGAATGCGACCTTGTGGATCTCTGGATGTCCTTCGGGCGGCGACATCGGCAACTCGCTTATGACATGACGGGGGGCGGTTTGTTGACCGGGTTTCGTAGGCCCGATAGGTTTTCGCTGCAATCGGACGATCGGGCCCGGGGGAATGTCGCAAAATTTTCAGGCGGTGCTGTTGCACGAATACGAAACCGTGCAATTGCATGCGCCGGCAGCGCATGTCCTGCAGATCACGCTGAACCGGCCACAAGCATCCAATGCCATGAATACCCAGATGGGATTGGACCTGCTGTCGGTGTTCGACGCGCTGGGCGCTGATCCGGGCGCCTATCGCTGCATCGTGCTCACCGGCGCCGGTTCGAAGGCGTTCTGCGCCGGCGGCGACCTGAAGCAGCGTCTCGGCATGACGGACACCGCCTGGCAGGCGCAGCATCTGGTGTTCGAGCGTCAGATACGCGCCATGCTGGCGTGCCCCATCCCGATGATCGCCGCGGTGAATGGTGCCGCCTATGGGGGCGGCTGCGAACTCTCGCTCACCGCCGACTTCATCTATGCGGCCCGGCATGCGCGCTTTGCGTTGCCGGAGGTAACGCTCGGGATCATGCCGGGCGCCGGCGGCACGCAGACCCTGCCACGCGCGATCGGGGGAAGGCGAGCCAAGGAGATGCTGCTGACCGGCGGCGCCTTCGACGTGCAGCAGGCGTTCGAATGGGGCATGGTGAACCAGGTTTTCGAGGCCGATGCGCTGCTGCCGGCGGCACTGGCCGCCGCCGAACGGATCGCGGGCAACGCGCCTTTGTCCACGCGCCAAATCAAGCACTCGGTCAACACCGGCCTGCAGGTTGATCTTGCAAGCGGGCTGATGTTCGAGATCGAAGCCTATAACCGCTTGGTCCCGACGCAGGATCGTCTTGAGGGCGTCGCCGCCTTCAATGAAAAGCGCAGACCGGTATTCAAGGGAGTCTGAGCCATGCAGCACGTTACATTCCGCGAGGTGGGTCTGCGCGACGGCTTGCAGAGCCTGGCCACGTTCATGCCGACCGAGGCGAAATGCGCCTGGATTTCGGCTGAATACGCGGCAGGGGTCGACGAGATCGAAGTGTCGTCGCTGGTGCCGCCGAAGCTGCTGCCGCAGTTCGCCGATGCCGAGGCGGTGGTTGCCCATGCGCTCGCGCAACCGGGCCTGGTCGTTGCCGTGCTGGTGCCCAACCTACGCGGCGCCGAACGGGGCCTGGCGCTTGGAGTGCATAAGTTGAACTACGTGCTCTCGGTCAGCGAGGGCCATAATCTTTCGAACGTCCGGCGCAGCACCGCCGAAAGCGTGGAAGACTTCAAGCGTATCGTGGCGCGGGTGCGTGAAGCCGAGAACCGGCCGATTCTGTGCGCTGGCCTCGCCACGAGCTTTGGCTGCAGCATCGAGGGCGCGGTCGATGAAGACCGGGTGCGTGCGCTGGCGGGCGAGATCGCGGCGGCCGGCGCCGACGAGCTGATGCTTGCGGACACCGTGGGCTACGGCAATCCCGACGCCGTTGCGCGGGTGTTCACCGCGGTCAAGCGCGAAGTCGGCGACATGATCGTGGGCGCGCATTTCCACGACACCCGCGGCCTCGGCATCGCCAACGTGAAGGCGGCGCTCGATGTCGGTGTGCGGCATTTCGACTCTTCGCTGGCAGGGCTTGGCGGTTGTCCGTTTGCCCCGGGGGCCACCGGCAACATCGTCTCCGAAGACGCCGCGTTCCTGTGCGAGGCGCTGGGTTACGATACCGGGATCGATATCGAGGAACTGGTGAAGGTCCGTCGCATCCTGGCGGCGGGCCTGCCTGGTACGGAGTTGCTGGGCAACCTGGCAAAGGCCGGATTGCCGAAGGGGTTCTCCCCGGCCAGGTTGCGGGTCCTGCACGAGGCGGCTTGAAGCGAACGAATACAAGCGTAATGAGGGGTCAACGATGCAGCCGAGAAACCTGCTTTTCATCATGTCCGACGAACATAATCGCCGGATACTTGGCTGCCACGGGCACGAGATGATCCAGACGCCCAACCTCGATGCGCTTGCGGCAAGTGGGGTTCGGTTTACCGACGCATATTGCAACTCTCCGATCTGCGTGCCGTCGCGCGCCAGCTTCGCCACGGGCCGGTATGTTCAGCAAATCCGCTTCTGGGACAACGCCATTCCCTATGACGGCAGCGTTCCGTCATGGGGGCACCGGCTGACGGCGGCCGGCCATCGCGCGACCTCGATCGGTAAGCTGCATTTTCGCAGCGCCGACGACCGCAACGGCTTCACCGAGGAAATCATGCCGCTGCATGTGGTCGACGGTATCGGCGACCTGCTGGGGCTGATCCGCGACGACCTTCCGGTGCGTTCGGCTGCCCTGAAGCTCGCCGAGGATGCGGGCCCGGGCGATTCCACCTACCAGGGCTATGACGACCGGATTACCGATGCGGCGGTGCAATGGCTGCGGGAGCGCGTTGCCGAGAAGGGCGGCAAGCCGTGGGTGCTGTTCGTCTCCCTGGTATGTCCGCATTTTCCGTTGATCGCGCGTCCGGAGTGGTATGACCGGTATCCCGAGGCCGATGTGCCATGGCCGGCGCTGTACGACGCGGCCGACCGCCCGGACCATCCCTACATCAAGGCGATCCGCGAATGCATGGTGTACGACAAGGCATTTGACGCGCGTCGGGTTCGCCGCGCGATCGCCGCTTATTTCGGATTGGTGAGCTTCGTCGACCACAATGTCGGAAGGCTGATGCAGGCGCTGCGCGAGACCGGGCTGATCGAGGACACGCGGGTCATCTACACCAGCGACCACGGCGACAATCTCGGCACCCGCGGATTGTGGGGGAAGTCGACGATGTACGAGGATTCCGCAGGGATCCCGATGATCATGGCAGGGCCCGAGATACCCGAGGGATTCGTCTGCCACGAGCCGGTCAGCCTGGTCGACGGCTTCCCCACCATCCTCGACGCCGTCGGCATGCGCCCCGACCCGGCGGATCGCGACCTGCCGGGAACGTCGCTGTTCGAGGTCTTCAAGGGCGTCGCGCCGCCACGGGTGGTGATGAGCGAATACCATGCGGCCGGTGCTGCGACCGGCGCCTTCATGGTTCGTCGCGGCGCGTTCAAATACGTCCATTACGTGGGCATGCCGCCACAACTGTTCGACCTCGCTGCCGACCCGATGGAAGCGCATGACCTTGGCCAAGACCCCGGCTATCGCGGTGTTGCGGCCGACTGCGAGGCGATGTTGCGGCAGGTTTGCGATCCCGAGGCGGTCGATCGGATGGCGCGTGCCGACCAAGCGGCGCGGATTGCCGAATTCGGCGGCAAGGAGGCGATCATGGCCCGTGGCAGCTTCGGGTTTTCGCCGGTGCCGGGGACGGCGCCGGTCTACACCTGAACCTTCGGCCCATGGGCGCCGGCGTGTTCCGCCGGATCAGAATATCAGGGGCATGACGCCGTCTTTCTCGGCCTGGACGCTGCGGGCCGTGAAGCTTCCATCGGCTGCCTTCACCGCGGAAACGACGACGGTCGCGCCGGCTTTCAGCAGGCTGCGGTCGCCGGGGATGAAGGTAACGATGCGGGCATCCGGCCCGACATCGATCTCCTGTTGTCCACCTTGGTAGTTCAGCGTCAGCACCTGGCCCTTGGGTGTCGCGGCCACGACAGCGACGGTCGCGTTGGTCATGCTCTGGTCCGGCTTCGCCATGTCGCGGTGGCCCTCGCCGCTGCCGCGCAAGGATTCAGGGAAGATGTGAACCTCCTGCGCATGCAACTTTCCATCCGTGCCCTTCATCGCCGCCGAGCCCACGAAATCCCCCGGCTTGATGTCCGAGAGTTGCCGGTTGGCCAAGGCGGTGATCCGCGTGTCCGCGGGCAGCGCGATGGTGATGTCCCGGCTGTCGGGCGACTTCACCTTCAGGATGTTGCCGTCCAGCGTCTCGACAACGCCGGTGATCCTGGAGGTGCTCGTGGCCGGTGCCTGCGCGAAGGCGGGGGCGCCGAGGACCAGGCCCGCGCTCAGTGCAAGGACGGGCATTTGATGGGTTAAACGCATCGGCATGTTTCCTTTGCAGGGCTTATCGACGGCTGTGGAGTTTAGCGCACGAAGTCACGGCCCCAAAGCCGCCGTGTTGCGATGTCGGCGCCTTCGCGCAGGGCCCGCAGCTTGGCCCAAACCACGTCTTCGGCCACGTATTCGTAGCCGGCGAAAGTGCCGAACCCGCAATCGGTGCCGGCGATCACACGGCTGCGGTCGCCCACTGCGGCCACCGCCTGCTCGATCCGACGCGCCAGCACCTCGGGGTGTTCGACGTAGTTGCAGGTGGTGTCGAGCACCCCGGGCAACAGCAGCATGGTGTCCGGCAGCTTGTGGCGGCGGAGCGCATCGTGCTCGTGCTGGTGGCGAGGGTTGGCGAATTCGATGCTGAGAGCGCCGACCTGGGCCTGAGTGAGCACCGGCAGGATGCTGTCGAGCGGCACGTCGTGCAGATGCGGGCCGTCCCAGTTGCCCCAGCAGCAATGCAGCCGCACCCTGTCCCGGGGGATGCCTTCCAGCGCCATGTTCAGTGCCGCGACATGCATTTCCGCGGCTTCGAGGAATTGCCGTTCGGTGGCGTCCTGCCACATCACGCAGCGTTCCATCGCGAGGTCGGGCGCATCGATCTGCAGCACCAGTCCGGAGCCGGCGATGATCCGGTACTCCTGCCGCATCTCCCGCGCGAGGGCCATCACGTAGGCCTCATGCGTGTCGTACCAGGCGTTCAGCATGGTGGTGGCGATAATTCCCGGGGAGGCCGCGGTCATGAAGCACTCGCTGAAGCCGTCAGCGTACTCGGCGAGACGCGTCACCTCGCGGATGATCGGGGCGGTGTCGCGGTAATGCACCTCGGAGGTGGCCTGGGGCGCGTTGCGCACTCGGCCGCGGCGGGGGAAGCGGTGGGCCATCTGGCGTGCGAAGGCGGGGAACTCGGCATAGTCAGGCGGGCTGCGGCGCTGCGACTGGCCGGCAAAGCCATCCATGCGGGCCGGCACATAGGTCTGGAACCCGACCCGCGGCTGCTCGCCGTCATTGCCGATGTCGATCCCGGCGTTCCGCTGGCGGAGCACGACATCGGCGACCGCGGCCTCGATCTCCGTCTCCAGCGCCGCATGGTCGATGGCCTCGCCTTCCTCGCGCCGGAGCAGCAGGTCGGTCAGCACAGGATTGCGCGGCAGGCTCCCGACATGGGTGGTCAGAATCCGTTCTTCGCTGCTCCGCATCTATCGACCCCTACAGGTGGCGGCCGCCGTCGACGACCAGCGTGGAGCCGGTGGTCAGCCGCAAACCGGTGATCGCCGCCATCACCGCCAGCGCCACGTCATCCGCCTCGCACACCGTCTGCAGCGGCGTCGAAGCGGCTTGCTTTGCCACCATTTCGCGCCCTCGCCCGGGAACGAAGCCGGTGGCGACGGCGGCGGGTGCAATGCCGATGATGCGGATTTCCGGGCCGAGAACGCGGGCCAGCGACATCCCCATGGTGTCGAGCGCCGCCTTCGACGCGCAATAGGCGACGCTGCTGCCGGTGCCGGTCTGGCCGGACAGGGATGAGATATTCACCACCACGGCATCGCCACTGGCCTTCAGCAGCGCGCGAAACGCGCGGATGGTGGCGAACGGGCCGCGCACGTTGGTGAGCAGGATGGTGTCGAAGATGGCGTCGTCCAGGGCGTCCATGTCGCCGTGCGGGATCGCCTGTGTGGTGGCGGCGGAATTCACCAGGACGTCGAGCCGGCCATGTGCCTCGCCCAGGACGGCCGCGGCGGCGGCGATGGCAGCGCTGTCCAGCATGGGCAGGTGGACGGCGCGATGGGGTTTGCCGGTGCCGGGCAACTCCGCCACCAGGGCTTCGGCGCGGTCGCGGCCGCTATTGTAGCCGACCCACACGCAGGCGCCGGAGTCGGCCAGGCGCCGGCAGGTGGCGGCGCCGATACCGCTGCTGCCGCCGGAAACCAGCGCCACCCGGTTTTGCAGCGCGAACGGCCCGCGACCAGGCGCGGTGGTGGTCTCGATGTTGTCCATGGCCGTTCCCCGGAGTGACAACACTCCCTTAATCCCGCCGGCTTCTAATGGGCAAACGGCCGCGTCCGGCCGCGGGAATTGTCGCATGTTGAAGCCGGCCCCCTATCCCCGGTTGCTGGCCGACATGCTGAGCTCGCATCTGGCATTCACCCGCCGGCTGCGGGGCGGCGTGCGCGCCAACCTCAAGTTTCGCGACCTAACAGGGGTCAATCTGGCCGGGCGTACACTGGCGGGGGTCGATTTCACCGGCGCCCGGCTGCGTGGCGCGGAACTCGGCGGCGCCGACCTTTCGGGTGCCATCCTGTTCGGCGCCGACCTGCAGGAAGCCCGGATGGAGTCATGCAGCCTGGTCGGCGCCGATCTGCGCGGCTGCAGCCTGGGCCGTGCCAGGATGGCCCATTCCGACCTGACCCAGGCCGACCTGCGCGAGGGTGCGCTATTCGACGGCGCGGGGGGAGACCTCGTGGCGCACGAGCCGGAGGTCGCGCAGCCATTCTATGGTGCCCGGATGCAAGGCACCTGTTTCGCCGGGGCACGGCTCGCGGGCGCCAAGCTGGCTGGCGCCGCCCTGAACCGGGCCGACCTGGCCGATGCCGATCTCCGCGCGTGCAATTTCACCGGGGCCGACCTCAGCGGCGCCAATCTGCGCGGGTGCAACCTGGAGGGGGCGGATTTCAGCGGCGCCAACCTGGAATCCGCCAGCCTGGAGGGCGCGATCCTGAACCGGGCCAACATGGCGCGGGCAAATCTCTCGGGGGCCAATCTGCTGGGAGCACTGACCGACGACCTTCGCTTCGAGGCAACCAACCTTTCCGACACGCTGCGAACCAGGCCAGTGACGGAGCTGGGCCGCGATGTCGCCCAGGTCTTTGCCCAGCATGCGGAGTGGATCGCCAGCGACGGCCGCAAGGGAACCCGCGCCGATCTTTCGGGCGTCGATCTGCGTCGCGCCAATCTCCGGGAGCTCAACCTGAGTGCCGCGGTCCTGCACCACGCCGATTTGCGTGGAGCCGACCTGACCGGCGCGCTGCTGATGATGACCGACCTGGCCGGGATCGACGGCCGGGACCTGGTCCTGGCCCACGCCGATATGCGCGGGGCCAGCCTTGAGCGCGCAACGCTGCACCGCGCGGACCTGAGCGGGACGATCCTCGGGCCGATGTATATCCGCGGCGCCCATGAGTGGCCGGCCAACCTGCAGATGGCCCGGCTGGAGAACGCGATCCTGCGGGACACGGTGCTGATCGGCGCCCGGCTGGCCGGCGCCGACCTGTCCGGGTGCGAATTTGCCACCACGACCCTCGACGGGGCCGACCTGACCGGCGCCCAGATGCCCCCTGGCAGCATCAACGGCGCCGACGCAGCTGCCGGGTAGGGTGCCCTTACTCGGGGAGCTTGCCCGCTGGACCCGCCACCGCGCGCGGCAGCGCTTCGGCGAGCCGTTCGAGCAGCACATCGGGGGTGGTTCCGGCCTGCTCCGCCCAGGCCTGGATCTGCTGCGGCGTAAAGGCGGTCGATAGCTGGTCGGCGGTCACCGGCAGGTTGTCACCCTCGCCGAGCCAGGATTTCACGTGATCGCCCAGTCCGGCGGTTTCCAGCTGTGCCAGCAAACCCGGCCAGACACCGGCACCGGCGCCCTCGGCCGCACCCACGAGCTCCGCCAGCCCCGTCCACAACGCCATGAATTCGCTCATCGGCACCTCCTGCCATGTATTCCATACCGACCGACGGGAGCGAGGCTGCAAGGAGCATGCTTCCTGATTCCAGTCGCGACGATATTCCTCTAACCATAGCGCCAAATCGGGGAGGGCGGCACCAATGAGCGCGGCGATGAGCTATGTGAGCGGTGGGTCGGACCTGCCGTTGCTCGGCGACACCATCGGGCAGCACCTCGACCGCGTGGTTGGCCGGTTCGGCGACCGACCGGCCCTGATCGCGCCGCGGCAGGCCATTCGCTGGAGCTGGCGGGAGCTGGCCGAGCAGGCCGACGCAATGGCGGCCGGGTTGCTGGCGCTGGGTATGCTCCCGGGCGACCGGATCGGCATCTGGTCGCCCAACAACGCCGAGTGGGTGGTCACCCAGTTCGCCGCCGCCCGCGCTGGCCTGGTGCTCGTGACGATCAACCCCGCCTATCGGCTGTCCGAGCTGGAATACGCACTCAACAAGGTGGAATGCCGCGCCCTGGTGACCGCGACCGCGTTCAAGACCAGCGACTATGCGGCGATGCTGACGACGCTGGCGCCGGAATTGACCCAGGCGGCGTCCGGGCGGCTGCGCGCCGTGCGGCTGCCGGCGCTGGAACTGGTGGTCCAGATCGGCGGGCGGAGCATTCCCGGCGCGCTCGGGTTCGATGAGGTGGCGAGCCGTGCGACCGAGGCGTCCCGCAGCAGGCTGGCGGAGCTGCGCGGCGTGCTGCAGTTCGACGACCCGATCAACATCCAGTTCACCTCCGGGACCACCGGGGCGCCGAAAGGGGCCACGCTGACCCACCACAACATCCTGAACAACGGCTTCTTCACGGCCGAGACCATGCAGCTGACGGAGCATGACCGGCTGTGCATCCCGGTGCCGCTGTATCATTGCTTCGGGATGGTCATGGGCGTGCTCGGCTGCCTGACCCATGGTTCCGCGATGGTGTTCCCCGGGGAGGGGTTCGAGCCGCTGGCGACCTTGCAGGCCGTGGCATCCGAGCGTTGCACCGCGCTGTACGGCGTGCCGACGATGTTCATCGCCCAGATGGATCATCCCGATTTTGCCAGCTACGACATCTCCAGCCTGCGCACCGGCATCATGGCCGGGTCGCCGTGCCCGACCGAGGTGATGCGCCGGGCGATGTCGTTGATGCATCTGCGCGACATCACCATCGCCTACGGCATGACCGAGACGAGCCCGGTCAGCTTCCAGACCACCCTGGACGATCCCCTGGAGCGTCGCGTCGGCACCGTCGGGCGCATACATCCGCACCTGGAAGCCAAGGTCGTCGATGGCGAGGGCAGGATCGTGCCGGCGGGCACGCCGGGGGAACTCTGCACCCGAGGCTATTCGGTGATGCTCGGCTATTGGGGAGAGGCGGAACGCACCGCCCAGGCGATCGACGCCGCGCGATGGATGCACACCGGCGACCTCGCCACGATCGATGCCGAGCGCTATTGCGCGATCGTCGGGCGGATCAAGGACATGCTGATCCGCGGCGGGGAGAATGTGTATCCGCGCGAAGTGGAGGAGTTCCTCTACCGCCACCCGGCGATTGCCGACGTGCAGGTGTTCGGCGTTGCCGGATGAGCGGTTCGGCGAGGAGGTCTGTGCCTGGGTGAAGCTGCGCGACGGCGCCGCCCTGACCGCCGAGGAGGTGCGGGCGTTCTGCCGTGACCAGATCGCGCATTACAAGGTGCCGCGGCACATCCGCTTCGTCACCGAATTCCCGATGACGGTGACCGGCAAGATGCAGAAGTTCCTGATGCGGGCGGCGATGGAGAAGGATCTGCTGCAGTCGCACGCGGGGTCGGATCAGGCATCTTCCCGGTTGCCGGCGGCGTGATGCCGTAGTACCTCTTGAAAGATGACGAGACAGCAGCCGGTTGCCGGCGCAAACCTCTCATCGCGATTTTACGGCCGCTGGTATTCGCCGGCGGCCTAGGGATCGCGTATTCGACGCAGTTCACCGAAGCCGCCACGCCAGGGCGGCTTTCGTGTGTCTGGAGCTTTTCCGCATATCGATCGATCGTCAGGGCGAGGCGGCCTCTTCAACCAGGAGGCTTCCATGGGCGAGTTTGATTTCGATGTGGTCAGCGACGTGTCCGATGCAGGCGCGCGCCGACGTCCCGGCGCGCCGGGCGCACCCCTACAACCGATAGAGCCGCCGCCGCGCCCTGCCGAGGGTCAACCACGGGATCGCGACGGTAAAAAGAACACGGGATCGTGATGCCACCTTTGACGGGGGTCGTAGCGTTGTGCAGCCGGAAGGGTCGGTCCTGTTGATGACATCGACCAAGCCATGCGCATAACGTCTTCGGAAAAGGATTGAATGATGTCGAAGAAGCTCATCAGGTCGCTGACCGTTCTGGGGCTGCTCGCCCTGGCTCCGGTACTGAGCGCCTGCAACACCACCGCCGGCGCCGGCCAGGATATCTCCAACACCGGCAAGGCGCTCGAGAACACCGCGAAGAAAGCGACGCCGTAAAGGCAGTCCGGACGCGCGGCCTGGGTCCCGTTCTTGCCGGCGGGACCCAGGCCGTGGCGATCCAGGCGGGCTTAGGCTGCGGCGCGCAGGGTGCGGGAAAGTTCTCCGCCAAGATATTCGGCCAAAGCGCCCATCCCGGACTGAGCGGTTCCAGCGACCCCAGCCCGAATTTCCGCGTCCGAATTGTAGTTCGTGTTGGTGTTCACATCATAGACGCGAACCTGGCCGCTGGCGTCGGAGATGAACTCGACACCTGCCACATCGATGCCATTGCCGGAAAGGAAACGCTCCAGCCGCGTTCTGAGGCTTGGATCGATGCCGTCGACGATGGTGAATTTATGCGCGGGCTGCTCTCCGACGGGGCAGGCGGCATCGCCCATGGCGCAGACATCGGCGGGGCATAGCTCGAACCCTTCGCTGGTATCCACCTCGACGGCGTAGACGAACCGACCCCCTACGAACTCGGCGCGCGTGATGACGGGCCGGGGTGCGCGGATGTATTCCTGCAGCAGTTGCAATCCGTCCACCGGCTCCACGTAGTCATCGCTCCCGACGTAGCCGGCGAGGCCCTCGATGGTGTGGAACAACTGCACCCCCAGGCCCTTGCCCCCGCGATTGGGCTTCAGGATCACCGGAGCATCCGGGAAGTGGGTTCGCGCTGCATCGACGATGCCGGTGCGGCCCGCCACCAGCACGCTGCGCGGCGTGGCGATGCCTGCGGATTCCAGTGCGGCATACTGGCGAACCTTGCTGATCTCGAGGTCGAGCGCCGCCGGCCCGTTGACCACGCGGCGGCCCCATCGCGTCAGCCAGGCCAGGACCGAGGCAGTGAGTTCTGCCGCGTAGCGATGATCCCTCGTGTGCGAGGACGCGCTCATGCGGTTGTAGAACACCCCGTCCGGGGGCGGTCGGGACAGGTCGAACGTCCCGGTGTGCAGGAACCACTCTGTCCAGGGCAGGTTGCGGCGGTCCAACTCGATCGCCAGGGGCTCTACCCAGATGGAATTCTCGTGCAGCACGTGGATCTGGCGCATGGCGGCTGTTCTCCGGCGGATCAGACTCCGGAAGATAGGCGCGCGCCCATAAAACACAATACGTCGTCGTATTTACGTCTACTCGACGTATATCATCTTCCGCGTCATGCCGCCGTCGACCAAGAATTCCGCGCCGGTGATGAAGCCGCTGTCCGGCCCCAAGAGAAAGCCGACCAGAGCCGCGATGTCTTCCGGGCGACCGACCCGCCCGGCCGGGTGCTGCGCCTTGTCGGCGTCGGACAAGGGTGCTCCCGGAGGTATTGATCCAGCCGGGACTGACGCAGTTCACCCGGATCTCGGGGCCCAAGCTGACGGCCAGGGCATGCGTCAGCGCCAGCAGCCCGCCTTTGGAGGCGGAATACGACTCGGTATCGGGCTCGGACATGTGGGCGCGGGTGGAGGCCACGGTCACGATGGCGCCGTGGTTGGCGCGCAGCATCGGTTCGGCGGCCCGGGCAAGCAGGAAGGTGCTGGTGAGGTTGGTGGCGAGCACGCTGTTCCACTCCGCCAAAGAGAGGTTGGCGAGTTTCTTGCGGATCATGAAACCGGCATTGCAAACCACCGCATCCAATCGCTTTTCGGTGGCCCGGACGGTTTCGATGGCGTGCTGGACGTCACCCTCGACAGCCACGTCGCATTGCTGGAAGCGTGCGGCCTCGCCGATCGACGCCGAGGTTGCGTTGCCAGCCTGGTCACGATCAAGCAGCACGACGCGCCAGCCTGCACCGGCGAGATGCCTGCCGATCGCAGCCCCGATGCCGCGCGCCCCGCCGGTGATGAGAGCAGTTCGTGGGCCTGTCATGATTGCGTGGTCCTTCAATCGCGGCTCCAACCCGCGCCGCAGAATTCCGTTCAGGCAGGCTTGGTTGCCGGGTCCTTCATCGCAGCCATCACCTTGTCGATCCACGGATCGAGCGCCGCCGTGTCGATCCAGCGCAGCACGGCCACCATGTCGTTCGTCGGGTCGATCCAGGTGACGTTGCCGCCGGCGCCGATCGCGAAAAAGCTGTCGGCGCCGGCGCCGGGCTTGTAGCGGCGGCCGGTGTTGAGCCACCAGAGCAGGCCGTAATCCGCATTGATGGGGCAGGGGGCAACGGATTTCGCAATCCAGTCGGCCGGCAGGATGCGTCGGTCGCCGCAGGCGCCGCCGTTCAGCATCAGCAGGCCGATGCGGGCCTGGTCCTCGGCACTGATGAACACGCCGCCTCCCCAGTGGCCACCGCCGGACACCGACTGGACCTGCCGACCGCCGATCTCGACGAACGAGTTGCGATAGCCTTCCCAGCGCCAACTGGCCGAGGCGCCGATCGGCCGCATCACCCGCTCGGCGAATATTTCCGGCAAAGGCCGGCCGAAGCGCCGCAGCAATGCGAGGCTGAGCCGGTTCACCCGCACGTCATTGTATTCCCAGTAGCTGCCGGGGGCCTGCAGCGGCCGCGCGTCACCCTTGCGATGACCCGGCGTGCCGGCGAACTCGGTGGCGAGCGACCGGTAGCGGTCGATCATGTCCGCTTTGCCGAACAGCGTGCCTTCCCATTCGCTGGTCTGCTGCAGCAGGTGCCGCCAGGTGATGGCGCCGTTATGCGGGCCGTCGAAGCCGCCATCGGTGACGGTGCGTCCCACAGGCTCGTCGAGATCGGCGATCAGCCCGTCCGCGACCGCGAGACCGGCCAGGATCGACAGGTAGGATTTGGCGACGCTGAAGGTCATGTCGACGCGTTCGGTGTCGCCCCAGCGCGCGACGACGCGGCCGTGGCGGAGCAGCAGTCCGTTCGGGCCGCCGCGGGGCGCCGTCGGGCCGATCACCTCGTTGTCTGGCGGCGGCTCGAAGTTGCCTGCTTCCAGCTGCGCCTGGATGTCGCGCTGCCATTTCGTCTCGCTGGCTTCGGCAAAGCGTACGGCGTCTGCAAGCAGGGCTTGGTCGAAGCCGGCCTTCGAGGGCGGGATCGTCGGCAGGATGCCGGGAGGTGCCTCGTGGGTGCTGGTGGCATCGTTCATGGAATGCGGTTCCTTCGCCGGACTTTCAGCGGGTCTTTGCAGCCATGTCGAACGATAGGCAATAGTGGCCGTTCCGGCGCGATGCCGCCCGCGCCATGCCAGGCGCCATTTCCAGCGGCATGCCGGAGCCGTTCAGAAGCTCAGGATGAAGTCGGTGGCGATGGTGAAGGCGCCGTTTTCCTTGCCGTTCTTGAACGGCTTGCTGTTGTTGAGCGAGGCGTCGTAGCGGATTTCGGGGCGGATCATCAGGCCGGCCACCGGCGCCGGCAGACCGGCCGGCTTGTAGGTGAGGCCGGCGGTGAACTCCGAGTAGGTCCCGGCCTTGGGCGCCGCATACGAGGTGTTCGGATTGCCGAGCTGGGCATTGACGAAATCCTGGTTGCCCGGGAAGGCGGCGACGAAGAAGTTCTTGTTGTCCCGCCAGATCTCGGCGCGGCCATTGAGGGTGATCTCGTCGGTCAGCGCATACGACACGTACTGGACGGCGCCGTAGCCGCCTGCCTTGGCGAAATCGTCCACGATGTAGTTGAGCTCGGTGGTGAAGCTCAGCTTGTCCGTGGCCTTGTAGGTGATGATCACATCGTTCAGGTAGCGCATGAAGGCGTTGGCGTTCGGCACCGTCTTGGACGGATTCTCCGGTCCCATATGGGTCAGCGCCAGCACCGTCAGCTTGCCGTCCAGGAGGTTGAGGCCGAAGCCGAAGATCCCCGCGGCCGCGCTGTTGTTGTCGCCGACGCCGACGCTGGTGTTCACGCCGCTGTCGATGCCGCCATAGATGTCGATCACCGGCGTGGCGTGTACGATCGCCAAGCCGCCTGTATGCGACAAGGGAATACCGAAATTGAAGATGTAGGAGTGGCTGTAGAATGGGTTGGTGGAGGGGTCGATCGTTTCGAAACCGATCGGAGTGGAATACTGGCCGACCTTGAGGTCGATGCCGCCTTCGGTCAGCAGCGGCATGTGGACGGTGACGTTGGCTTCCACGATGTCGAGCTGGTAGCGGCTGTTGATGTGGTCGAACTCGCCGAGCACGTGGGCGTAGCGGGCGTCGGTGCCGTAGAGGACCTGCAGCTTGAAGCCGACATCCCAGTCGGTCTGCTTCGGGTCGATCACCCGCGCCGCGGTGAACAAGGCCTGGTTCAGCAGCACGGTGTTGGGCTTGTCAGTGAACAACTGGCCGAAATTGGTCTTCGGGCCGCTCGGGTTGAACACCACGCCGCCTTCGAACTGCGCCGACAGGGTGATCGAGCTTGCCCAGCTCTTGGGGGCTTCGGGCGCCTCGGCCGCGGGGGCCGCGGGCTTTTCGGGGGCCGGAGCCGGCGTCTGCGCGGCGGCGGGCGATGTCAGTGCGAGGCCGAGGCCGAGAAAGCCCCCGGCCGCGGCAGCAAAGGCGGATCGAATCATCATCGTGTTTCTGCAATGTCCTGAGTGAATGCCGGAGCCGCTGGCCGGCAGACATGCCGGCTTCGCGTCCCGTCGTGCTATTTGAATGTCATAGGCAGGCTTTAGCTCAGGCTCTCACCATGCAGCGCGGTGTCGAGGCCCTCGCGCTCCTCTTCCTCGGTGACCCGCAATCCGATGACGGCGTCGACCAGCTTGAGGATGATGAGGGTGAGCACGCCCGACCACACCAGGGTGACGCAGACGGCGACGACCTGCGCCTCGAACTGCGCCAGGCCGCCGATGCTGACGCCGGCCGGGGCGTCCTTGGTGGCGGTGAACGGGCCGTAGGCGAACACCCCGGTCAGCAGCGCGCCGATGATGCCGCCGACCCCGTGCACGCCGAAGGCGTCCAGGCTGTCATCGTAGTTGAAGACATGCTTCAGCCCGGTCGCCGCCCAGAAGCAGCCGACGCCGGCGGCGATGCCGATGATCAGCGCCGGCCCCGGCAGCACGAAGCCGGAGGCGGGCGTGATCGCCACCAGCCCTGCCACCGCGCCGGAGATCGCCCCCAGCACCGAGGGCTTTCCCTTGGCCGCCCATTCCGCGAAGGTCCAGGCCAGGGCGGCGGCGGCGGTGGCGATCTGGGTCACCGTCATCGCCATGCCGGCGCGGCCGTTGGCCGCCACCGCGGAGCCGGCGTTGAAGCCGAACCAGCCGACCCACAGCAGCGACGCGCCGATCACTGCCAGCGACAGGTTGAACGGCGACATGTTGTCGGTGCCGTAGCCGACCCGCTTGCCGAGAACCAATGCGCAGACGAGGCCGGCGATGCCGGCGTTGATGTGCACCACGGTGCCGCCGGCGAAATCGGCCGCGCCCGGCAGGCCGAACACGCCGGCGCCGAGGAAGCCGGTGGGGGCCCACACCCAATGGGCGATCGGGCTGTAGACCAGCAGCGACCACAGCACCATGAAGGCGATCATGGCGGAGAACTTCATGCGGTCGGCGAAGGCGCCGGCGATCAGCGCCGGGGTGATGATGGCGAAGGTCATCTGGAACATCATGTAGACGCTCTCGGGGATGGTCTGCGGCTGGGCGTTGTCGGTGCCGAGGCCGAGCGTGAACGGCTTGTCCCAGTTGGCGCCGATGCCGTTGAGGAAGAAGCGCGAGAGGTCGCCGACATAGGCGCTGCCGTTGGTGAAGGCGAGGCTGTAGCCGGCGACCATCCAGACGACGGTGACGAGGCAGCAGATGAAGAAGGACTGCATCATGGTGGCGAGCACGTTCTTCTTGCGCACCATGCCGGCATAGAACAGGGCGAGGCCGGGGATGGTCATCATCAGCACCAGTGCGGTGCTGGTGAGCATCCAGGCGGTGTCGCCGGAATCGATCTTGGGGTCTTCGGCCCAGGCGGGGTGGGCGGCGCATGCGACCGCCAGCAGTGCCGCGGCGCCGAGCCACCCGCGGGTGGACTTCATCCAGCCGCCGCGGGCGGCGGACTCCATGTTGAAAACGCTCACAGTGCTTCCCCGTCCAGTTCGCCGGTGCGGATCCGCACGGCACGTTCGATGTCCATCACGAAGATCTTGCCGTCGCCGATCTTGCCGGTGTGGGCGGCGGCGATGATTGCTTCGATGACCTGGTCCACCAGCGGCGTCGCGACCGCGACCTCGATCTTCAGTTTGGGCAGGAAGTTCACGTGGTATTCCGCCCCCCGGTAGATCTCGGTCTGACCCTTCTGGCGGCCAAAGCCTCTTACTTCCGAAACGGTAAGGCCCTGCACGCCCAGGGGCGTCAGCGCGTCGCGTACTTCATCGAGCTTGAATGGCTTGATGATGGCCATGACCAGTTTCATGTAGCGTCCCGTCCTTCTCGTTCCTGGATTGCCATCGCTTCTCGCAATGACATTGCAGGTGTTTCGGAAAGGGGAGCTTCAAGAACCGTGCCAATCTATGAGCGAAGGCGACGGCGGAGCGTCAGGATAAAGACGGAACACCGTCTGCTTGCAAAAAAGGCAACGATGCAGACGACGCCTATAATTGTCACATAATTGACGCCGTCCGCCGGGCAGCGTTCCAGACAAAAGAAAACCCCGCCTGCGTCGCCGCGGGCGGGGTTGTTTCGGAATAGGAAGATTTAGACGGAGTAGTACATCTCGAACTCGACCGGGTGCGGGGTGTGCTCGAAGCGATACACCTCGGTCCATTTCAGCTCGATATAGCTTTCGATCTGGTCGCGGCTGAACACGTCGCCGGCGAGCAGGAACTCGTGGTCGGCCGCCAGCGCGCCGAGCGCCTCGCGCAGGCTGCCGCACACCGTCGGGATGCCCTTCAGCTCCTCCGGCGGCAGGTCGTACAGATCCTTGTCCATCGGGTCGCCCGGATGGATCTTGTTCCTGATGCCGTCGAGGCCCGGCCATCAGCAGCGCCGAGTAGGCCAGGTACGGGTTGGCCGACGCATCGGGGAAGCGGACCTCGACGCGCTTGGCCTTCGGGTTGGTGGTGTAGGGGATGCGGCAGGAGGCCGAGCGGTTGCGGGCCGAATAGGCCAGCAGCACCGGCGCCTCGAAGCCTGGGATCAGCCGCTTGTAGCTGTTGGTCGACGGGTTGGTGAAGGCGTTGCACGGCCTTGGCGTGCTTGATGATGCCGCCGATGAAGTACAGGCACAGTCTCCGACAGGTCGGCATAGCCGTTGCCGGCGAACAGCGGCTTGCCGTCCTTCCAGATCGACTGGTGGGTGTGCATGCCGGAGCCGTTGTCGCCGTAGATCGGCTTCGGCATGAAGGTCGCGGTCTTGCCGTAGCTGTGGGCGACGTTGTGGACGCAGTATTTGTAGATCTGCATCTGGTCGGCCATCTTCGTCAGCGTGCCGAACCGGGTGCCGAGCTCGTGCTGGGACTGCGCCACCTCGTGGTGGTGCTTCTCGATCGGCAGGCCCATCTCGCCCATCGTGGACAGCATCTCGGCGCGCAGGTCGCTCTCGGCTATCGACCGGCGGCACCGGGAAGTAGCCGCCCTTGACGCCGGGGCGGTGGCCCATGTTGCCTTCGGGGTAGTCCTTCATGTTGGAGCCTGGGCCCTCGATGCTGTCGATCTGGTAGCTGCCGTAGTTGCCGCCGGTGCCGAAGCGGACGCTGTCGAACATGAAGAACTCGGCCTCGGCGCCGACCATGACGGTGTCGCCGATGCCGGTCGACTTCACGTAGGCCTCGGCCTTCTTGGCGGTGCTGCGCGGGTCGCGGCGTGTAGGACTGGCCGGTCGACGGCTCGAAGATGTCGCAGAACAGGATCAGGCTCGGCTTGGCCGCGAACGGGTCCATCACCGCGGTCGCGGGGTCCGGCATCAGGATCATGTCGCTCTCGTTGATCGCCTTCCAGCCGGCGATCGAGGAGCCGTCGAACATGATCCCGTCGCGGAACGCGTCCTCGTCCATGGTCGAGACGTGCTGCGCGGTGTGCTGCCACTTGCCGCGCGGGTCGGTGAACCGCAGGTCCACGTATTCGACCGAGTGCTCCTTGATCATCTCCAGCACCTTCGCGACGCCGCTGCGTGCCATCGGTGCGGCACCGGCCTTCTTCGCCATCAGCCTGTTCCCTCGTATGGCGCCGGCGCGCGATAGCCGCCCCAGCGGCCATCGGCTCAGCGCATCGCTCCGCGCGATCGCCGTCGCGGTCAGATCCTGCGTCAGATCGCGTCCTCGCCGCGCTCGCCGGTGCGGATGCGCACCACTTCCTCGATGCGGCTGACGAAGATCTTGCCGTCGCCGATGCGCCCGGTGCGCGCGGCGTTGACGATCGCCTCGACCGCGCGCTCGACCACGTCGTCCTCGCAGACCACCTCGATCTTCACCTTCGGCAGGAAGTCCACCACGTATTCGGCGCCGCGATACAGCTCGGTGTGGCCCTTCTGCCGGCCGAACCCCTTCGCCTCGACCACCGTGATGCCCTGCAGCCCGACCTCGTGCAGCGCCTCCTTCACCTCGTCCAGCTTGAACGGCTTGATGACCGCCTCGATCTTTTTCATCCGCGTCTGTTATCCCGGCTGGGCCGGGCACCCTCCCATGGTTCGATCGCCGCGCGATCCCGTGCGACGGGGAGGCGGACGTGAAGGTTTGCACGCGGCGTGCCAGCCGGCAATGCGCCGCCGGCGCAGCGTTTGCACGGTGTTTCCGCAGCCTGTCGCGCCCGGGCCTTGGGCGACGCTGCCTGTTTTGCAGGCGGCCCAGGTGGCCGGGCGCGGCATGCCGTCGGCGGTCAGTTGAACGCTCGGTCCCCGCCGCCCATACTCGCCGCCCCTTGGTCCCGGAGATCCGATCCGCCGTGAAGCCCGCCAACGCCCTGCTGGCCGCCACCGGCACCACGATCTTCACGGTGATGTCGGCGCTGGCCGGCAAGCACGGCGCGATCAATCTCGGCCAGGGCTTTCCCGACACCGACGGCCCGGAGGACGTGCTGCAGGCGGCCGCCGACGCGCTGCTGGACGGCCGCAACCAGTATCCGCCGATGACCGGCGTGCCGGAACTGCGCCAGGCGGTGGCGGCGGCCAACGCGCCGCTTCTACGGCCTCGAGGTCGATCCCGACGAGCGAGGTGGTGGTCACCTCCGGCGCCACCGAGGCGATCACCGCCTGCCTGATGGCGCTGCTCGAACCCCGGCGACGAGGTGGTGCTGATCGAGCCGCTCTACGACACCTACCTGCCGGTGGTGCGGATGCTGGGCGCGGTCCCGCGGCTGGTCCGGCTGACGCCGCCGAACTGGGAGCTGCCGCGCGCCGAGCTGGCCGCCGCGTTCGGCCCGAAGACCAAGGCGATCCTGCTCAACACGCCGATGAACCCGACCGGCAAGGTGTTCACCGCCGCCGAACTCGCCTTCATCGCCGACCTGCTGCAGAAGCACGACGCCTATGCGGTCTGCGACGAGGTCTACGAGCACCTGACCTTCGACGGCTGGCGGCACATCCCGCTGATGACGCTGCCGGGCCTGCGCGAGCGCTGCCTGCGCATCGGCAGCGCCGGCAAGACGTTCTCGCCTGACCGGCTGGAAGATCGGCTACATCACCGCGCCCGCGCGCGCTGGCGACGCTGGCGGCCAAGGCGCACCAGAACCTGACCTTCACCACGCCGCCCAACCTGCAGCGCGCGGTGGCGGTCGGCCTGGCCAAGGACGACGCCTACTTCGCCGGCCTGTCCGGCGACGCTCGCAGGCCAAGCGCGACCGGCTGTCGGCAGGGCCTGGCGCGGATCGGGTTCGGCGTGCTGCCGGCCATGGGCAGCTATTTCGTCACCGCGGATTTCACCCCGCTCGGCTTCGCCGGCGACGACGTGGCGTTCTGCCGCCACATCACCGAGCGAGGCCGGCGTCACCGCCATCCCGGTGTCGGCCTTCTACGAGGGCGAGGCGCCGCGCCACTATGCCCGCTTCGCGTTCTGCAAGCGCGACGAGGTGCTGGACGAGGCGGTTGGCCCGGCTGGCGCGGCATTTTGCGCGGGCCGGTGCTGGCCGGCGACTGACCCGTTGACGTCGACCGTTCCGATGGCCGAAACGCCGCTCGGCCTAAACCGCGGCGCTCCTCCGGTGGCGGACGTAGCTCAGT
Organism: uncultured Alphaproteobacteria bacterium; assembly: GCA_963819305.1. Lineage (GTDB taxonomy): Bacteria > Pseudomonadota > Alphaproteobacteria > Acetobacterales > Acetobacteraceae > CAVTKE01. The sequence goes on along the minus strand of CAWFVP010000005.1, from coordinate 386,030 downwards.
TGGTAGAGCGCCAGGTTGTGGTCTTGGATGTCGCGGGTTCGAGCCCCGTCGTTCGCCCCAGTTTCTTTCTCCGGAACCCGCACATGACCCTGACGGTCGCCATCGGCGGCCTCGGCGCGATCGGCCTGGCTCTGGCACGGGCGCTGGACCGCGGCGTTGACCGGCCTGCGGCTGGTGGCGGTCAGCGCGCGAGATCGCGCCCGGGCGCGCGCCCGCGTGGCGGACTTCGCCGCCGCTGCCCGAGGTGGTGGACCTGGCCGAACTGGCGCAGCGCCGACATCGTGGTGGAGGCGGCGCCCGGCCGCGGTGTTCGAGCAGATCGCCGGCCCGGCGATCGAGGCGGGCCGGATCTTCGTGCCGAGCTCGGTCGGCGCGCTGCTGCCGCGCATGCACCTGGTCGAGCAGGCGCGGCCAGCGGCGCCCGCATCGTGGTGCCGACCGGCGCACTGCTCGGGCTGGACGCGGTGCGCGCCTGCGCCGAGGGCGAGGTCGACAGCATCACCATCGAGACCCGCAAGCCGCCGCGGCGGGCTGGTCGGCGCGCCTTATCTCGAGCAGCACGGGATCGACGTGCTGGCGATCGCGCGAGCCGACGGTGCATCTTCGAGGGCAACGCCTTCGATGCCGCCGCCGGCTTCCCCGCCAACGTCAATGTCGCCGCCGCCTTGGCGCTGGCCGGCATCGGGCCGCAGCGGACCACGGTGCGGATCTGGGCCGACCCGGGGGTCGACCGCAACATCCACACGATCCGCGTCGAGGCGGCGGCGGCGCGGCTGACCATGACCGTCGAGAACGTGCCCAGCGAGGCCAATCCGCGCACCGGCAAGCTCACCCCGCTCTCGGTGCTCGCCTGCCTGCGCGGGCTGATCTCCACGCTGAAGGTCGGCAGCTAGAACACGAACGGCACCAGCGCCCGAACCTGTTGGCGGTAGGCCGGGTAGGCGTCGGGGAATTCGGCCGCCATGAAGCGTTCCTCGCGTCGCAGCTTCGGCAGGAACGACAGCAGGATCAGCGCCACCCCCAGCAGCCCCGCCAACTGCCCGAGGGCGACGGCGCTGCCGAGGCAGGCGAGGAAGAGACCCGCGTAGATGGGGTGGCGCACCCAGCCGTATGGGCCGCTGCGGACCAGTTCGTGATCCTGCTTGACCTCGACGACCCCACTCCAGTTGCGGCCGAGATGCACGCGTGCCCAGCAGGCGAAGCCAAGCCCGGCAATGGTCATGGCCAACCCCAGCCAGTACCAGATTTCGCCGCGCGGCAGGATGCGCAGCGTCAGCCATCCTCGCGGCATCGGAAAGGCAAGCAGGGCGGCGCCGGCCAGCAGCGGCAGCGAATGCGCCAGAAGCTGGCTGGTGGTCTCGCGGCGGCTGGCACGCTTGGCGGTGCGGGCGGCGACGACCCAGTAGATCATCCAGGCCAGCCACAATGCCTGGAACAGGTCGGCGTGCATCGCTAATGAGCGGGGATGCGAAGCTTCCCGAGGCTGGACATGAATCCCGCCGGTAGGTCCATCTTGTGGAAATCCGGCGGCGGGGCGAACACGCTGTCCGCCAGTGGACCGAATTTCACCGCCGTCGCCGTCAGTCCGGAGGAATGGCCGCGCTCGACCGTGGCGCCGCGCAGCAGCACGCCGTCGGCGGTGAGGCAGGCGGTGCCGCTGCGGCCGCCATCCTGAACATCCCACACGGTGCAGCGTTGCCCGGCGATCGTCTCGCTGCCCTTGCGGGTGAATTTCGTGCTGTCGCCGATGGTGAACATCCGGATGCGGGCGGCGTCGGCCGGCATGTCGACGAACATGCGTTGCTGCGCCATCACCATGACGATCTGCCCCGAGCTGCGGTCCACCAGCAGATAGCCCGGCAGATCGGGCGGTTCGACCCGGATGCGGTTGCCGCCCGCCTGGATCTCGACATGGACCTTGCTCGGAACGGCCGCACTGGACTTCGCGTCGATCCGGTAGTCCACGGTGACGTCACGGGACGGCACGATCGCCGGCCGCTCCTGCGCTGAAACCGGCGTAGCGGCCAGGATCGCCATCGTCACGGCGAGCATGCTGCATTTCATCGAAGCGTCTCCGGTTGCGCCGCGGAATCTCCATTTAGCATGGACGCCGGTCAAGCGCCGGTTTCTCAAGCACCTTGCCCCGCGGGGCCGGCCGTGCATGCTGAAAGACGGTTGGCACGCGGTGTGCTTCGCCTGCACCGGAATGTGCCGGCGCCGCCGCCTCATCGGGAGACAAGACATGGATCGCAGAGGCTTTCTGATCGGCACCGGCGCGTTGGCGCTGTCCGCCCGCGCCGCCCGCGCCGCCGACGACGTCGTGATCGGCGCGGTCTATCCGCTGACCGGCAACGGCGCCCAGGTCGGGCTCGACGCCAAGGCCGCGCTCGAGATCGCCGCCGACATCATCAACGGCACGCACGCGCCGATCCCGATGCTGATGGGCAAGGGCGGCGGCCTGCGACCAGCTCGGCGGCGCCAAGATCAGGCTGGTCTTCGCCGACAGCCAGAACGACCCGCAGAAGGCCCGCGCCGAGGCCGAGCGGCTGATCACCCAGGAGCACGTCGTCGCCATCATCGGCAGCTACACCAGCGCCACCGCGGCCACGATCAGCCAGGTGACGCGAGCGCTACGAGGTGCCCTACATGTCGGCGGACAATTCCTCGCCGAGCCTGAACCAGCGCGGCCTGAAATGGTTCTTCCGCACCGTCGCCGCACGACGAGATGTTCACCGCAGGCGATGTTCGACTTCTTCAAGGACGATCGGCGAGAAGACCGGCCAGCCGGTGAAGTCGGTCGCGCTGTTCTACGAGGATTCGATCTTCGGCACCGACAGCAGCGACGTGCAGCGCAAGCTGGCGCAGGCGGCGGGCATCAAGGTCGCCGCCGACATCCGCTATCGCGCCAACTCGCCGTCGCTGTCGGCCGAGGCGCAGCGGCTGAAGGCGGCGGAATGCGGACGTGCTGATGCCGTCGTCCTACACCAGCGACGCGATCCTGATCATGCGGGCGATGAACGAGATCGGCTACAAGCCGAAGGCGATCATGGCGCAGGCGGCGGGCTTCCAGGAGCAGGCGTTCCTGACCGGCGCCGGTCCGCTGGCCGAGGGCGTGATGAGCCGCTCCAGCTTCGCGCTGGATGCGGCCAAGGCGCGGCCGGCGATCCCGGCGGTGAACGCGCTGTACAAGGCGCAGCAACAACAAGGACCTGAACGACAACACCTCGCGCGAGATCACTGCGCTGCATGGTGCTGGCCGACGCGATCAACCGCGCCGGCTCGGCCAAGCCCGAGGACATCCGCAAGGCGCTGATGGCGACCGACATTCCGGGCGACCAGACGATCATGCCGTGGAAGGGCGTCAAGTTCGACGAGACCGGGCAGAACACCGAGGGCACGCCGGTGATCCAGCAGGTCACAGGCGGCGCCTACCACACCATCTGGCCGTTCGACGTCGCGGCGCAGGACGCGGCGTGGAACGTCGGCAAGTGAGCTGCCCCTCCGGACGATGGCCACGGCGCGCATGACGGTCGACGTCGTCATGCAGGTCGCCGTCGGCGGCCTGCTGATGGGGCTGATCTACGCGCTGGTCGCGGCCGGGCTCAGCCTGATCTTCGGGCTGATGGACGTGGTGAACTTCGCGCATGGCGAGCTGCTGATGCTCGCCATGTTCGCGACGTTCGTCATCTGGCAGGCGACCGGGCTCGATCCGCTGCTGCTGCTGCCGGTGGTGGCGCTGCTGCTGTTCGGCGTCGGCGTGGCGATCTATCGCGGGCTGATCGCGCGCGCGCTGTCGGTGCAGTTCAACCGCGGCATGGTGCAGATCTTCGTCACCTTCGGCCTGGCGATCTTCATCCGCGGCGCCGCGCAGTTCGTGTTCGGCGGCGAGTTCCAGCAGCATCACCGGCACGTGGCTCTCGGCAACCGCACGCTGGACGTCGCCGGCGTCTATCCTGCCGCTGCCGCAGGTCGCGGCGGGGCTGGTCTGCCTGCTGGCGTTCGCGCGGCTTGCTGCTGGTCTCGCGCACCGAGTTCGGCCGGGCGCTGGAGGCGACGCGCGAGGATCGCGACGCGGTGGCGCTGATCGGCATCGACCGCGACCGCATCTTCGCGCTCGGCTGGGGGCTGGGCGCCGCGACGGTCGGCGTCGCCGGCGTGATGCTGGCGAGGTTCTATTATGTCTCGCCCAATGTCGGCGCCAACTTCGCGCTGATCGCCTATGTGACGGTGGCGCTCGGCGGGTTCGGCAGCCTGCTCGGCGCGCTGGTCGCCGGGCTGCTGATCGGCGAGGTCGAGGCGATGACGGCGCTGTGCTGGAGCCGTCGCTGAAGCAGGTCGGCATGTTCGCGCATCTACCTCGCTGGTGCTGATGTTCCGCCCGCGCGGCCTGTTCGGGACGCTGTGATGGATGAACATCGCATCACGCCGCCGCCGCCGGCGCGAGCTGATGGATCGGCGCGGTGCTGCTGGCGGCGCTGGCCGTGCTGCCGCTGCCGATCCACGATGTCTACACGCGAACCTGATCATCATCACCATCCTGTTCGCCGGGCTGGCGCAGGCCTGGAACATCCTGGGCGGCTATTGCGGGCAGATCTCGCTGGGCCACGCGCTGTATTTCGGCATCGGCGGCTATGTCTCCACGCTGCTGTTCGTCAGCGCTCGGCATTCCGCCGACGATCGGCATGTTCGCGGGCGGGCGCGGTGGGCGGCGCTGGTGGCGCTGCTGGTGGGCTGGCCGTGCTTCCGGCTGTCCGGGCATTACTACGCCATCGCCACCGTGGTGGTCGGCGAGATCGGCTATCTGCTGTTCCTGAACTGGGATTTCGTCGGCGGCGCGACCGGCGTCTACGTGCCGTTCAAGCGGCGAGTCCTGGGTGGCGCTGCAGTTCCGCACCGACAAGCTGCCGTATCACTACGTCGGCGCTGGCCTTCGCCGCCGTGGCCTGGCTGGTGGCCTGGGTGATCGAGGGCTCGCGCTGGGGTTTCTCCTGGCGCGCGGTGAAGGACGACGTGATCGCGGCGCGCAGCCTGGCGGTGCGCATCTTCCCCAGCAAGATGGCGGCGGCGGCGATCAGCGGATTCTTCACCGGCATGGGCGGCGCGATCTACGCGCAGTATGTCGGCTACATCGACCCGGACAGCGTGCTGGCCGGGCAGCTTGTCCATCCTGATCGCGCTGCCGGCGGTGCTGGGCGGCGTCGGCACGCTGTGGGGGCCGCTGGTCGGCGCGGCGGTGCTGATCCCGCTGTCAGCGAGCTGTCGCCGCTCGCTATCTCGGCGGCTCCGGGCAGCGGCGTCGACCTGATGATCTATGGCGGCGCTGATCGTGGTGGTGGCGCTGGCGCGGCCGCAGGGGCTTGGTCAGCCTGCTGCGGCTTCGATCGAAAGCGAGGCCGGCCGATGCCCGCGCTGCTTGAGGTCGACCGCGTCAGCAAATCGTTCGGCGGCGTCGCGGCCAATGTCGATATCAGCTTCGATGTGCCGAGACGGCGAGATCCTCGGGCTGATCGGGCCGAACGGCGCCGGCAAGACCTCGCTGTTCAACAGCATCTCCGGCGAGGTGACGCCCGATGCGGGCGAGATCCGGCTGGACGGCGCAGCGCATCTCCGGCCTGCGGCCCGGTGGCCTGCGCGATGCGCGGCATCGCGCGCACGTTCCAGGTGGTGCGCAGCTTCGATTCCATGACGGTGCTGGAGAACGTCATGGTCGGCGCCTTCGCCCGCCACCGCCGCGCCGCGCGCGGCGATGCGCGCAGGCGCTGGAGACGCTGGAATTCTGCGGGCTTGGCGGCGCGCGCCGACCGCCGGCGCATGTCGCTGAGCCCGCCGGAGAAGCGGCGGCTGGAGGTGGCGCGCGCGCTGGCGACCGAGCCGCGCCTGCTGCTGCTGGACGAGATGCTGACCGGCCTGACGCCGACCGAGGCGCAGGCCGGCGTGCAGCTGATCCGCGACGTGCGCGACGCGCGGCATCACCGTCATCATGGTCGAGCACGTGATGGAGGTGGTGCTGCCGCTGGTCGACCGCGCGGTGGTGCTCAATCTCGGCCGCGTGCTGACGATCGGCGCGCCGGCGCGAGATCGTGCGCAACCCCGAGGTGATCCGCGCCTATCTCGGCGACCGCTATGCTGCGGCTTGAGGACGTCTCCGCCGTCGTATCGCGGCCTGAAGGCGCTGCAGGGCGTGTCGCTGGAGGTGGCGGCAGGGCGAGATCGTCGCGGTGGTCGGCGCCAACGGCGCGGGCAAGAGCACGCTGCTGAAAGTCGATCGCCGGGCAGGTGCGCGACGCCAGGGCGACGATCAGCTTCGAGGGTGCCAGCCTGCGGCGGCTGCCGGCGCACCGGATCGCCCGGCTGCGGGGTCAACCTGGTGCCGGAAGGGCGGCGGCTGTTTCCGCGGCTGTCGGTCGAGGACAATCTGCGGCTCGGCGCCTATGCCAAGCGCGGCGACGCCGGACCGGTTCAAGCCGCTGGAGCTGGTGTTCTCGCTGTTCCCGCGCCTGCAGGAGCGGCTGCCGCAGCGGGCCGAGACGCTGTCCGGCGGCGAGCAGCAGATGCTGGCGATCGGCCGGGCGCTGATGACCCAGCCGCGTCTGCTGATGCTGGACGAGCCGAGCCAGGGCATCATGCCGCGGCTGGTGGACGACATCCTCGCGGCGATCACGCGCATCCGCGACCTCGGCGTGACCATCCTGCTGGTCGAGCAGCGGCTGGCGGAGGCGCTGGAGATCGCCGACCGGGCCTATGTGCTGCAGACCGGGCGCGTCGTGATGTCGGGGGCCGCCGACGATCATTGCCGCCGATGACGCGCGTGCGGCGGGCTTATCTGGGGCATGTAACGAGCAATCGAGTGGGGACATCGATGACCAATCGACTGTCACGCCGCGGCATCGCCGGCCTGGCGGCACTGATGCCGGCTGGCGCTGATCGGCCGCGTCTTTGATAAGCGGCGGCGCAGGCGCAGCGCGGCCAACGAGAGCACCTTCGACCGGGTCACCCGCACCAAGGTGCTGCGCATCGCGGCACTGCCGGGGGAGCTGCCGTATTTCCAGAAGGACATCGCCACCGGCGAATGGTCGCGGCGCGGCGATCGACATGGCGAAGGACATCGCCAAGGTCTGCGACGCCAAGCTGGAATATGTCGAATCCACCTACGGCAATTCGGTGCTCGACCTGCAGACCAACAAGGTCGACCTGGCGTTCGCGCTGAACCCGACGCCGCAGCGGGCGCTGGCGATCGGCTTCACCCATCCGATGATCATCCATCCGTTCGGCTGCGTCGCGAAGAAGGGCTTTTCGACCCGACGACCTGGGACGACATCAACAAGCCGGAAATCCGCGTCGCCGTGCGACCTCGGCTCGCTGCACGAGACCTGCGGCGCGGCGGTTCGCCCCGAAGGCGCAGATCACCGCGTTCAAGACGCGCGACGACTGCATCCTGGCGCTGCAATCCGGCCGCGTCGATGTCGATATCCTCGCGGCGATGCTCGGGCTCACGGCGATCGCCAAGAACCCGAGGCTGGGCACCTATCCGCTGCTGACCAATCCGACGGTGGCGCTGCCGAGCAATCTCGGCGTGCGGCGCGAGCCGGACACGCGGTTCGTCGACGTGATCAATGCCTGGCTCGACTATCAACCGCGGCACCGGCCAGATCCGCGAATGGATGATCGGCGGCATCGGAGAAGGCCGGCGCGAAGCGCGAGGACATCCCGGCCGAGCTTTCGTTCTGAGCATCTGGGGACGCGCATGGGCTACCAGTGGAGCTTCGGCTTCCTGTGGCGCTACGAGCGGCTGTTCGTCACCGGCATCGAGGTGACGCTCGCCTATACGCTCGGCACGATCCTGCTCGGGCTGGTGCTGGGGCTGGCTGATCGGGCTGGCGCGGCTGTCGAAATCCTGGCTGGTGAACGCGCCGCTGGTGGCGCTGATCGAGGTGTTCCGCTGCACGCCGTCTGCTGGTGCAGATCGTCTGGTTCTACTACGCGCTGCCGGTGATCCTCGGCATCCAGATCCCGGCGACGGTCGCCGGCGATGGCGGTGCTGTCGCTGTACACCGGCGGCGTTCTACGCGGAGATCTTCCGCGGCGGCATCGTCTCGATCGAGCTCGGGCAGTGGGACGCGGCGCGGGCGCTGGGCTTGCGGCGCTGGCACATGATGCGGCTGGTCATCCTGCCGCAGGCGATCCGGCGGATGGTGCCGCCGTTCATGAACCAGTCGATCATCCAGCTCAAGAACACCTCGCTGGTTTCGACGATCGCGGTGCCGGATCTGCTGTACCAGGGGCAGCTGATCACCGCCGACACGTATCGGCCGCTGGAGGTCTATACCGTGGTGGCGGTGATCTATTTTCGTGCTGCTGTTCCCGACGACCTTGCTGGCGCAGGCGTACGAGAGGCGGCTGGCGAAGGGGTGAGGCGCAATGCTGACGCTGTATTCCTATCCGGCGCTGTTCGGCGTGGCCGACAACAATCCGTTCGGACTGAAGGTGTTCGCCTTCATGAAGCTGTGCGGCCTGGAGTTCCGGCACGAGCACATCTTCGACGCCTCCAACGCGCCGCGCGGGCAGCTTCCGTATCTGGTGGACGATGACGCGACCATCGGCGACAGCGATGCGATCATCGCGCATCTGATCGCGCGCCGCGGGCTCACGATCGATGCCGGGCTGACGCCGGGGCAGCGTGATACCGACCTGCTGGTTCGGCGGATGCTGGATGATCTTTATTGGGTGATGTCGTATTCGCGCTGGAAGGACGATCGCTACTGGCCGTTGTTCCGCGATGCCATCCTGCGCACCCATCCGACGGTGACGGCGGAGGGAATGGAGGCTGCGCGGGCGTATAATTTCCAGCGCTACCATTACCAGGGCATCGGGCGCTACGAGCCCGATGCGGCGTATCGCCGGGGACTTGCCGACCTCGGCGTGCTGGCGAACCTCGTGCCCGCCGGCGGGTTTGTGTTCGGCGCGAAGCCGGCCAGCATCGACGCGGGGATCTACGGATTTATCGCCAATATCCTGTTCTACGAGATCGACACGCCCTTGAAGGACCTGCTGCAGTCCAAGCCGAACCTCGTCGCGCATTGCCGAGCTATTCATGCCCTGGTGAGCGGCTGACCGGGCGTCAGACGCCGGAGAAGGTTCGGCCCAGCCCGTTGTCGAGGGGGATCGGGGTAACGCCGAGGAGCCTGCGCATCTCGTCCGTCGGGAACGCCTTGTCCTCCAGCAGGCGGCGGATTTCCGCGACCCGGATCTTCGGCACGCGCGGCACCAGCGCGGTGAGCGGGGCCAACGCCATCAGCAGCTGCGCCGGGATGCTGATGATCCGTGGCGGCGGCAGGCTGGCGGCGCGGGCAATGGCGCGGACGAAATCCGCATAGGGCACGGCGGAAGGCCCGGCGACCACCAGGGCGTGCGGACCGCTGCCAGTCGATGTCGAGCGCGGCGAGGATGCACGCGCGTCAGGTCGTCCTGATGGATGGGCTGCACCAGGGCGCGGCCGCCGCCGGGCAGCGGGACGATCGGCAGGCGGCGCAGCAGGGCGGCCAGGCGCTGCACGTTGTCCTCGCCGTTGGCGCCGTAGATCATCGTCGGGTGCAGCATCACGCCGCTGCGGCCAGCTGGCGAGCAGCGCCGCTTCGCCGGCCGACACGCCGTCGCCGTGCTCGTCCGGCCAGCGGGTGAAGCGGCGGGTGCTGCCGAGCAGGACCAGGCGCGCATCGGTGGGAGCGGCCTGCAGGATGGCCGGGGCATGGCGGGCATGGGCGCAGGAGACGATGCGCCGGGCGTCGGCCAGGGCCGCCGCGAGGGCTTCGGGATCGGTCAGGTCGGCAACGCGCGGCGTGCCCGCAGCCCTGCGTGCTTGGCCGGGTCGCGCACCACCGGCACCACCGGGATGCCGGCATCCGCCAGGGCCGCGCAGAGTGCCGTCCCGGAGCGGCCGGAGGCGCCGATGACATGCACGGCTTGGGGTTGCATGGCCGTGGTTATAGGCCGGCGAAAGGCCTGTTGGTCAATGTGGTATTATAATACCACACGCAAAAACCCTTGACGCATGGCCGTGCGGCGCGGCATATCCCGCCGCCTGTTCAGCAGGAAATTCGCCATGATGAAGACCACCCTCTCGCTGAAGCCGGCGGAGGTGAAGAAGGACTGGGTGCTGATCGACGCCGAGGGCCTGGTTCTCGGCCGCCTCGCCGTCGATCATCGCCAACCGCCTGCGCGGCAAGCACAAGCCGCAATTCACCCCGCATGTCGATTGCGGCGACAACGTCGTCGTCATCAATGCCGAGAAGGTGCAGCTGACCGGCAAGAAGGCCGAGAACGACGATGTTCTACTACCACACCGGCTATGCCGGCGGCATCAAGGGCCGCAGCATGCGGCGAGCGGCTGGACAGCAAGCACCCCGAGCGGGTGCTGGAGAAGGCGGTGGAGCGGATGATCACCCGCGGCCCGCTGCAGCGCGCGCAGATGAAGCATCTGCATGTCTATGGCGGGCGCCGAGCACCCGCATGACGGCCAGCAGCCGGTGACGCTCGACGTCGCCGCGATGAACCCGCAAGAACAAGAGGGTCTGAGCCAGATGTCGGAAACCCAGACCCGCACGCTCGCCGACCTGAAGGACCTCGCGGTCGCCGCCGGCCGTGCCGAGCGACAAGCCGAAGCGTCGAGCCGAAGCGCGACGCGCTTGGCCGCACCTACGCCACCGGCCGCCGCAAGAACGCCGTCGCCCGCGTCTGGATCAAGCCCGGCAAGGGCGAGATCATGGTCAACGGCAAGCGGGTCGGCGCCGTATTTCGCCCGCCCGGTGCTGCGCATGCTGATCACCCAGCCGTTCCTGGTCGCCGACCGCTACAACCAGTTCGACGTGTTCTGCACGGTCAACGGCGGCGGCCTGTCCGGCCAGGCCGGCGCGCTGCGCCACGGCATCAGCCGGGCGCTGACCTACTACGAGCCGGATCTGCGCGGCATCCTGAAGGTCGCCGGCTTCCTGACCCGCGACAGCCGCGTGGTCGAGCGCAAGAAGTACGGCCGCGCCAAGGCCCGCCGCAGCTTCCAGTTCAGCAAGCGCTGAGGACCACCGCTTAAGCCTGGCGCATACCTGCGAGGCAGGGGGGGCGGGTCCGGGAGGGCCCGCCCCTCTTGCATTTCGGGCCCTCCGAAGAGGACGATACCACCGGGACACGGAGACTTCTCATGTCAGCCACCGCGAAATCTTCATCGACGGCGAAGCCGGCACGACCGGCCTGGGCATCCGCGAGCGCCTGCTCGCAACTCCGGGCGTCGAGCTGCGCAGCCTGACCGGCGAAAGCCGCAAGGACCCGACGGCCCGACGCGCAGTGATGGCGGAGGTCGACCTGGTCGTGCTGTGCCTGCCCGACGCCGCGGCCACGTGAATCCGTGGCGCTGGCCGAGAGCCTCGGCAACGCAGGCGCCGAAGCTGCTGGACGCCAGCACCGCGCATCGGGTGGCGCCGGGCTGGGTCTACGGCTTTCCGGAAATGGAGCCGGCGCAGGCCGAGCGCATCGCGCCGCGCGACAAAGGTGGCCAACCCCGGCTGCTACCCCACCGGCGCCATCGCCCTGCTGCGGCCGCTGGTCGATGCCGGGCTGCTGCCGCCCGACTATCCGGTCGCGATCAACGCGGTCAGCGGCTATTCCGGCGGCGGCAAGTCGATGATCGCCGAGCACGACGCGCAATGGCGGGCCGGCCTTCGAGCTTTACGCGCTGGGGCTGGAGCACAAGCACGTGCCGGAGACGCAGGCCTACTCCGGGCTGACCCGCCGGCCGATCTTCGTCCCCATCGGTCGGGCATTACCGGCAGGGCATGCTGGTCTCGATCCCGCTGCATCTGGACACGCTGCCGGGCGGCCGACGGCGGCCGACCTGCAGGCGGCGCTGGCGGCGCGCTACGCCGGCTGCAGGCTGGTGCAGCGTGCTGCCGCCCGACGGCCGACGGCAAGCTGGAGCCGGAGGCGCTGAACGACACCGACATGCTGGAGCTGCGCGTCTACGCGCAACGAGGAGCATCCGCCAGGCGGTGCTGGTGGCGCGGCTGGACAATCTGGGCAAGGGCGCCTCGGGAGCGGCGGTGCAGAATATCGGCCTGATGCTGGGCCTGGGCGCAGACCGCGCGGGCGCCGGAGCGGGCCGATGCTTGACCAGGTCAAACCCGGCGCGATGGGCCCGCTCTACGGCTTCGAGGGCGTGATGCCGAAGGTCGCGCCCGACGCCTTCGTCGCGCCGACCGCGGCGGTGATCGGCGATGTCGAGATCGGCGCGCAGTCCGGCATCTGGTTCCATTGCGTGCTGCGCGGCGACACCAACTTCATCCGCATCGGCGCCCGCACCAACATCCAGGACGGCACCATCATCCACGTCAACTCCGGCAGCTTCCCGACCATCATCGGCGACGACGTGACCGTCGGCCACGCCGCGATCGTCCATGCCTGCACGCTGGAGGACCGCGCCTTCGTCGGCATGGGCGCGACCGTGCTGGACGGCGCGGTGATCGAGGAGGGCGGCATGCTGGCCGCCGGCGCGCTGCTGACGCCGAACAAGCGGATCGGGCCGAACGAGTTGTGGCAGGGCTCGCCGGCGCGGCTGTGGCGGGTGATGGACGCCGAGGAGCGCGGCAAGTTCGACCAGACCGCCGTGCACTACGTCGAGCTGGCGCAGCGCATGCGCAATGGGCTGAGCTGAGCCGGCCGCATTGGCCGGCACCCCCACCTTCGCGACGCCGCCGGGCTTCCTGGGAATTTCCCGCGCCGACCGCGCCGCCGCCTTCACGGTGGCCGGCATCCCGTTCGACATCGGCACCACCAATCGGGCCGGCACCCGCGAGGGTCCGGCGGCGATCCGCCGCGCCAGCCGCATGCTGGTGGACGGCGCGCATCCGGAATTCTGGATCGATCCGGCAACCCTGGACCTTGCCGACATCGGCGATTTCGCGGTGGCGCTCGGCGACATCCAGGGCTCGCTCGCCCGCATCGAGGCGCAGGCCGACGGCTTGCAACATCTGCTGTGCCTGGGCGGCGAACACGGCATCACCCTGCCGCTGATCCGCGCGCTGGCGCGACGCGTTGGCCAGAAGCTGGCGCTGGTGCATTTCGATGCCCATGTCGACACCTGGGCGGATAATTTCGGCCAGGCCTACGCGCACGGCTCGGTGTTCTATCACGCCATACGCGAGGGGATCGTCGATCCGCGCCGGATGATCCAGGTCGGCATCCGCTCCCCGGTGCAGCGCGAGGTGTGGGACTGGACCATCGGGCAGGGCGTCACGATCCTGTCGGCGATGGAGGTGCATGCGATCGGTCCGGCGGCGGTCGCCGAGCGCATCCGCGCGGTGATCGGGGACGCGCCGGCCTATCTGAGTTTCGACATCGACGTGCTGGACCCGGCGTTCGCACCCGGCACCGGTACCCCGGAGATCGGCGGCCTGGCCAGCTGGCAGGCGCAATCCATCCTGCGCCGGCTGCGCGGCATCGGGTTTCGCGGCATGGATGTGGTGGAGGTGTCGCCGGCCTACGACGTCGCCGAGATCACGGCGTTGGCGGCAGCCACGGTGGTGTGGGAATACCTCGCCGTCATCAATGCCTGACTGCAACGGGTTCATGGGGACCATGCGTCCAGGGCCTGTCTCGGCCCCGCGAATTGCAGTACTCCTCGCCTCGGCAATCCCCTAATACCCGCCTCCGCCTTTGAGACCCCCCGGTTCGGGGTCGACGAGGCGCTCGCCGACGCATCGCACGTGCCGCGAGCCCCCAACCCGGGCACAGCAACGACGTAAGCGTCCTTTTCGGTCGGTCCGGCCATGTTGGCCGGGGTCGTGAGGGAACAGCCTATGTGTGCTGACTGGCCTGAGGCATCGCGAAGTCCGCGCATCGCCTGATTCTGCCGCCGGAGCGCCATGCGCCTCCGCGGTCGTCTCTGTCATCTTTCCCAATGGTCTTGCGGTCGCGTTTCGCGCGATCGCTTGCTGTCGCGAGGATTGTTGCGATGTCCCAATTGCGTATCCGTTCCGCCGTCTCCCCCCTCCGTCGCCGCGTCCGCGAGGCGGCTTCCTATTCCGCGCCCGCGGCCCCGATGCTGTCGGTCGACGCGCTGGTGGCCGAGATCCGTCCGGAGGAGCCGGTGCACTGCATCCGCCCGGCGACGCTGGCCGCGACCGCGCGCAGCTTCGTCGCGGCGTTTCCCGGCGACGTGCTGTATGCGGTGAAGTGCAATCCCGATCCGGCGGTGCTGCGGGCGCTGTGGGCCGGCGGCGTGCGCCATTTCGACTGCGCCTCGTCGAACGAGGTGACGCTGGTGCGCACCATGTTCGAAGACGCGCACATCCATTTCATGCATCCGGTGAAGGCGCGCGGCGCGATCCGCGAGGCGTGGGCACGGCATGGCGTGCGTGACTTCGTGCTCGACAGCGTGGCCGAGCTGGACAAGATCGTGGCGGAGACCGCCGCCACCGGCGTCGCCGGCGAACTCGGCCTGGTGGTGCGGCTGGCGCTGCCGAAGGGCGGCGCCGTGCTCGACCTGTCCGGCAAGTTCGGCGCCGACGCCGACGAGGCGGTGGCGCTGCTGCGCGCCGCGCGTCCGCTCGCTGCCCGGCTGGGCATCGCCTTCCATGTCGGCTCGCAATGCCTGGACCCGATGGCCTGGCGGCATGCCCTGGCGATCGCCGGCCGGGTGATCACCGAGGCCGGCGTGGCGATCGACATCGTCGATGTCGGCGGCGGTTTCCCGACGCAGTATCCCGACGTGGAGCTGCCGCCGCTGGGCGCGTTCATGGCCGAGATCGAAGCGGGCTTCGAGCTTCTGGGCCTGCCGCGGGCGCGGCTGTGGGCCGAGCCGGGCCGGGCGCTGGTGGCCGATGGCGGTTCGGTCGTGGTGCAGGTGCAGGCTCGCCGCGGCGAGGCGCTCTATATCAACGACGGCGTGTTCGGCAGCCTCGCCGATGCCGGTCCGCTGGGCTTCCGCTATCCGGTGCGTTGCATCCGGCCTGATCGCGCGACGCCGGCCAATGATCACCAGCCGGTCGAGTGTGTGGGCTTCAGCTTCTTCGGCCCGACCTGCGACAGCGCCGATGCGATGCGCGGCCCGTTCCATCTGCCGGCGGATATCGGCGAGGGCGACTGGATCGAGATCGGCCAGCTCGGTGCCTACGGAGCGTGCATGCGGACCGGCTTCAACGGGTTCGACCGGGCGCGTATCGTCGAGGTCACCGATCCGTCCTTCGCGGCGCCGGTGACGCCGGCGATGGCGCGGGTCGCCTGACCGCAACAGGGAAGTCGACGCCGGGCAGCCTAATGCGGCCGCCCGGCGGGCCGCAGGCCAGGAACCGCTGGGGCCACGAGGCCTGCTAGCGCTGCAACGCCTCGACAGCGGTATGCATCGGCTCGCTGGAGATACGGATCGGCGGACGGGTCACGTGGATGACACCCTCGAACGGCGTGTCCATGTCGAAGATCAGCTTGATCGCGAACGTCACCGCGAGGGCGCAAAGGAACAGCGACACGACCGAGGTCAGGTTCCTTGGCGCGAACAGGCCGAAGCTGCCGAATAGCACGGTCAGCCACAGCACGACCGCGCCGAAGAACGGCAGCGGCACGGCGGTGATGTTGGGATGCGACAGCAGCGACTGCGCCTCGTTCACCTGTTCGGCCAGCCGCAGCGACTGCTCGACGAGCCAGTGCTGGCGGTCGTCGTTCGGGTGAAAGGCGAGGATCATGTCCTCGACATGCTCCAGCACCGCGTGGGTCGAGGGGCTGTCGACCTGTGGCCTGGCGTCGGCGCGGGAGGGAAACAGGTCGTCGGATTTGCGGATGGCGTAGTCGCGCAGTGCGTCGCGGACCGGCGCGGCCTCGGGCCCGTAGCGGCGCAGCATGGTGTCCAGCATGACGATGTCGCGCGATAATCCAGCGACCTCGGCGTTGCGATCCTTCAACGAGGTGTTGCCGCTGGAGATCAGCAGGCTGATGACCAGGGCGCACATGGTGCCCACCACCGCCATGGCGGCGGAGACCACCGTCCTGGTCTCGGGGGTCATGTGCTCGGCGGGCAGCTTGCGGCCGATCTGCAGCCCCAGCAGCGCGCCGCCGAACAGGAACACCTGCACCAGCGCCGCGATGCGGATCGAGGTGGCGTCCAATCGGATCAGCCCCCAAGCACGCCGGATGCGGGCGCCACTGCCGCTTCCTCGGGCGCCACGGTCACGAGCACGCCCTTCTGCCATTGCAGCAGGAACGGGCGGGCGCGGATGTTCTGCCCGCGATCATCGAACCTCGCACCCCAGCCGGCGGCAGTGCCGCCCGCCGGAATGTCGATCGCCAGCACGGCGGCGCGGACCTTGTCCTTGTCGAAGCCTGCGGATTTGTCGGTGCTTGTGGATCGGTCGCCGACCGCCTGGGCGAGTGCGTCGTAGAACACCAGGGCGCCCATGTAGTTGGTCAGGCTGTGGCCGGAGCGGGGCGGGGCGCCGTATTTCTTCTGGTAGGCGGCGGCGACCGCGGCGGCGCCGGGCGCGAATTGCGGGTTCACCCGATAGGGCGTCACGTCCACGTTCATGGTGCCGTCGAAACCGGCGCCGGCACCCTGCAGCGTGTCGGCCAGCGAATAGGCGGCGCCGGTGCCGATCACCATGCGCGGCCGCCAGCCGACGGAGCGCATCGCCGCGTAGATCTGGATGATGTCGTTGCTGGCGCCGCTGTGCAGCAGCAGGTCGGTCCCGGCGGCGCGCAGCCGCTGCACCAGATTGGCGGCGTCGGCGGTGCCGGCCGACCAGGTCAGGGTTTCCACCACGTTGAGGCCGCGGTCACGGCAGCGCTGCTGCTGCACGGCGGCGATGGTGCTGCCGGATTGCGGTTCCGGCTGCAGGATGGCGATCTTCAGCGACGCGGCCGGCACGCCCCAGAGCGGCGCCAGCACGTCGGTGATGGCGTCGACCGAGGCGGTGGCGAAGCTGCTGGCCATCGGGCAGCTGCGGAACAGGTATTTGAAGCCGCGGTCGGTGATCGAATCGGCGCTGGCGCCGAGTTCGAAATACGGCACGCCGGCGAGTTCGCTGACCTGCGTCGCCGCCGAGGACATCGGCGCCGCGGCGGTGCCGAACAGCGCCGCCACGTGTTCGGCGGTGATCAGCCGGCGCGCTTCGTTGCTGGCCTGGCCAGGGTCGAGGGCGTCGCCGCGCAGCAGCCGGAGCGGACGGCCGGCAATGCCGCCGGCGGCGTTGCGTTCGTCGGTTGCGAGATCGAGGCCGCGGAAGCTCTCGTCGCCGAGCAGCGCCTGGCCGCCGGAAAAAGGGTAGAGCGCGCCGATCGGCCACGGCTCCGGCGGGGTTTGGGCATGGGCCGGCAGCCCGCCGGATGTCGGTAGAATTCCGGCCAGCCCGGTCGCAAGCAATCTTCGGCGGCGGATCGTCCGCATGCCCGTGTTCCCCGGCCTGGCATCCCGTCCGCCATCCCCGCCAGTGTCCGCCGGGTCGCGTTTCGGCGCAACCCGTGCGGCGCTGCGGACGTGGCCTGCAAAGCTTGACGCTTGGTGCGTCACGGCCGAGGTATGGCCGCAGCGCAAAGGGAAACCGCGATGGCCGTTCCGGACAGCATGATGTTCATCGCCGCCGATGGGGCCGGTGGTCCGGAGGTGCTGAAGCCGGCGCAAGGCAAGGTGCCGGAGCCGCAGGACGGCGACGTGCTGATCCGGGTGCAGGCGGCGGGTGTGAACCGTCCCGACGTGGCGCAGCGGCAGGGCAAATACCCTCCGCCGCCAGGGGCGAGTCCGGTGATCGGGCTGGAGGTCGCGGGCGAGATTGCCGCCGTCGGTGGCGCGGTCACCGGCTGGCGGCCGGGCGACCGGGTCTGCGCGCTGGCGAATGGCGGCGGCTATGCGGAATACTGCGTGGCGCCGGCGACGCAGGTGCTGCCATGGCCGGCCGGCTACGACGCGCTGCGTGCGGCGGCGCTGCCGGAAACCTATTTCACGGTCTGGGCCAACCTGTTCATGCTCGGTCGGCTGGCGGCCGGGGAGCGGGTGCTGGTGCATGGCGGCAGCTCCGGCATCGGCGTCACCGCGATCCAGCTGGCAACGGCGTTCGGCGCCACGGCATATGTGACGGTGGGTTCCGAGGCGAAGGCGGAGGCGTGCGTGAAGCTCGGCGCCGCGGCGGCGATCAACTACCGGAGCAGCGATTTCGGCGAGGAGTTGAAGCGGCTGACTGAAGGGCGCGGCGTCGACGTGGTGCTGGACATGGTCGGTGCGCCTTACTTCCAGCGCAACCTGCGCAGCCTGGCGCTCGATGGGCGGCTGGTGCAGATCGCCTTCCTCGAGGGGTCGAAGGTGGAGAATTTCGACCTGCTGCCGATCATGACGCGGCGGCTGACGGTCACGGGTTCCACCATGCGGCCCCGAACCGCGGCGCAGAAAGGGCGGATCGCGGACGAACTGCGTACGAAGGTGTGGCCGCTGCTGGCGGAGGGGAAGGCGGGGCCGGTGATCCACGCGACGTTCCCGCTGGCCGAGGCGGCGCGGGCGCATGCGCTGATGGAGAGCGGCGCGCATATCGGGAAGATCATGCTGACCGTCGCCCCGTGAGCGCCGCGGCGCTCATGCTGACCGTCGCCACATGAGCGCCGCGGCGCTCATGCTGACTGTCGCCGCTTGAGCGTCACGGCGCGATCGGGGACGGCGATCCCGGCCGCGGGGCTGCTGCAGCTTGCCGGGTCGGTGCTGCTGTTGAGCAGCGCGTGGCCGGTCACCAAGCTCGCGTTGCAGGATGGCGCGGCGCCGTTCTGGTTCGCGGTCGGGCGCGCCGGGTTCTCGGGGTTGACGGCGCTGGTGGCGCTGGCGGTGATCGGTCGGCTACGGCGGCCGCGGCGGGCCGACATGCCGGCGCTGCTGGCGGTCGGGCTGCTGCAGCTGGGCGGGTTCTTCGCGTTCGCGCATGCCGCCGTCGCCTGGGTGCCGGCGGGGCGAACGGCGATCCTGTCCAACGTCACCACCATCTGGATCGTGCCGCTGTCGATGCTGGTGCTGCGCGAGGCGATCCCGCCGCGGCGGTGGCTGGCGGCGGGGCTGGGGATTGCCGGGACAGTGGTGCTGATGGGGCCGTGGGCGATCGACTGGTCGGTGCGCGAGACGGTGGTGGGGCATGTGTTCCTGCTGGGGTCGGCATTGTGCTTCGCTACGGCGATGATCGTGGTGCGCCGCTGGCCGCCTTCTTTGTCGATGCTGGAACTGCTGCCCTGGTGCTTCGGCTTGGCGACCTGCGCGCTGCTGCCGCTGGCGATCTGGCATGGCGGCGGCGTCGGCGTATGGTCCGGCCAGGCGCTGTGGTCGATGGCCTATATCGGGGCGTTCGCCGGCCCGGTCGGGACCTGGTGCGTGATGCAGGTGGCGGCGAGCCTGCCGGCGATGGTGGCGTCGGTCGGGTTTCTGATGACGCCCGCGGCCGGGCTGCTGCTGTCGACGCTGTGGCTGCACGAGCCGCTGACCGCGGACCTGCTGCTGGGCTCGGCGCTGATCCTCGGCGGCGTCGGTTGCGCCGCCTGGCCGCAGCGGCGCCGATGATCCTGCACGCCATCACCCGCGGGGAGGGGCCGCCGCTGGCGCTGCTGCACGGCTTGTTCGGGCACTCGGTGAATTTCGGCACCGTGCAGCGGCGGCTGGCCGGCAGCCATCGGGTGCTGGCGCTCGACCTGCGCAACCATGGCGCCTCGCCGCGTGCGCCGCTGATGAACTACCCGGCGATGGCGGCCGACGTGCTGGAGACGCTGACGGCCCTGGCCGCGGTGCCGGCGGCGGTGCTGGGGCATTCGATGGGCGGCAAGGTGGCGATGGCGCTGGCGCTGGCGGCACCCGACGCGGTGTCGCGGCTGATCGTGGCCGACATCGCGCCGGTGGCCTATCCGCCGCATTTCCGCGGCCATATCGAGGCGATGCGGGCGATCAGGCTGCACCCCGGCCTGAACCGGGCCGAGGCGGACGCGGCGCTAGCGGCGGTCGAGCCGGACCCGCGGGTGCGGGGATTCCTGCTGCAGAATCTACGCTTCGGCGTCGAACCATCATGGCGCATCGCAATCGACGCCATCGCCGCCGAACTGCCGCAGATCGAGGACTGGCCGCATCCGGGCGAGCGGCGCTATCCGGGACCGACGCTGTTTATCGGCGGCGAGCGCTCGACCTATATCCTGCCGGAATACCGTCCGCTGATCCGCGAATTGTTCCCGGCCGCGCGGTTCGTCACCCTGAAGGATTCCGGTCACTGGCTGCACGCCGACGCGCCGGAGGCGTTCGTGAAGGTGGTGGCGGCGTTTTTGGGGTGAGCGCCTTGCGCGCGGCCCGATCGGCATCCGCCGCCCGCCACATGTACCAGGCGGCGGTGGAGCGGAACGGCGCATAGATCCCCGCCAGCGCGGCCAGCTCCTTCGGCTTCGGCTGCGCCTCCAGGCCATGCATCACCCGGTAGCCCTCGCGCACGCCGAAATCGTCGACCGGGAAGATGTCCGGCCGGCCAAGGGTGAACATCAGCAGCATCTCCACGGTCCACTGGCCGACCCCGCGGATGCTGGTCAGCCGCTCGATCAGGGCCGCGTCGGACAGCCGGGCCGCCTGCCGCCGGGTCGGCACCACGCCCGCTTCGGCCTTGGCCGCGATATCGCGGATCGCCGCCACCTTGCCGCCGGAGAAGCCGCAGCCGCGCAAGGCGGCATCGTCGGTCGCCAGCACCATCGCGGGCGTGGGAAACGCCATTCCCGGATACAGCGCGACGAAGCGCCCGGTGATTGTGCGCGCCGCGGCGCCGTGCAGCTGCTGGTGGGCAATGGCGCGCACCAGGGCCTCGTAGGGCGAATGCCTGTCCTGCTCCATGCGGCATGGCCCGATCCGGCGCATCAGCGCCTTGAGCTTGGGGCAGGCGCGGCGAAGATGACTTTCAGCGTCACTCATCGTTGCAATATTGCCACTGCGCGCGCGATGACGCCATTGCGACGTCACGACGACGTGTGAAGCTGCGGTTTACGGCCGGCGGCGCTTGCCTTGGCATCGCATTCGGGCGCTACCATTTACCGAGCTCGGAGAGTAAATAGGCGGTGCCCGCCAAAGCTTCTCCGGCATGGCTCCCGAAGGGGCCCAGGAAATGTTCAAGATCTATCGTCTTGGATTCAACGCGCACGAAGACTCGGACCGCCAGACGGCAAGCCTGGCGGGACTGGCGGTGACGTTGCTGGTGATCGTCATCTGCGTGTTCCTGATGAAGCAGCTGCACGCCAAATCCGCCGTCGAGGACTGCCTGTTGGCCGGGCGCAGCAACTGCGACCTGATCCTCGCCCGGCTGCGCTGACCGCCCCCGGCTGAATTCCGCAATCCGCACCGCCGGCTGTTTGGACAGCCGCCGCTTCTGTGGCAGCGTGCCGCCCGAGGCTCGCCTGCACTGAAGGCGAGCCGTGCCGCGGGGGATTGGACGATCGATGCGCATATCTGAGATGGACTGGCGGATGGTCGAGGACTGGACGCGGCATGACGACCGCGGCGTGCTCCCCTTGGGCAGCACCGAGCAACATGCCGGCTTGTCGCTGATGACCGACGCGATCCTGGCCGAACGCGTCGCCGTCGAGGCCGCGGAGCCGCTTGGCATCCCGGTGTTCCCCGCCGTGCCGTTCGGACTGGCGCCATACTTCCAGGCATTCCCGGGCAGCGTGACGTTGCGGGTAAGCACGCTCTGTTCCGTGGTCAGCGACGTGCTGGACAGCATGAAGCGCGGCGGCTTCCGGCGTATCGTCATCGTCAACGGCCATGGCGGCAACCAGCCGGCCGCCGCGCCTGGCGCAGGAATGGGTGATGGACAATCCCGATTGCCGGGTGCGCTTCCACGACTGGTGGCGGGCGCCGCGGACCTTCGCCCAGGTGCAGGCCACCGACACCGTCGCCAGCCACGCCAGCTGGATGGAGAATTTCCCCTGGACCCGGCTGCCCGGCACGCCTGCGGATGACGAGAAGCCGATGGTCGACACCGACCGGCTGAAGACGCTGGCCCCGTTCGAGGCGCGCAACCTGCTCGATGACGGCAATTTCGGCGGCCGCAGCCAGCGCAGCGACAACGAGATGCTGGCGATCTGGAACATCGCCGTCGAGGAAACGCGCGAGCTGCTGGAGCGCTGGTGATGGATCCCATCCTGGTCTGGGGCGCCGGCGCCATCGGCGGCTCGGTCGCCGCCTGGCTGAAACGCGCCGGGCACGACGTGACGGTGGTCGATATCGAGGCGGCGCATGTCGAGGCGATCCGCACCACCGGCCTGCGCATCACCGGCCCCATCGACGAATTCACCGTGCAGATGCCGGCGCTGGTGCCGGCGCAGGTCGGCGGCACCTGGAAGCACATCTTCCTGGCGGTGAAGGCGCATCACACCGAGGCCGCCTGCCGGGCGCTGACGCCATATCTTGCCCAGGACGGCTACGTGCTTTCGCTGCAGAACGGCCTGTGCGAGCTGATCATCCAGCGCATCGTCGGGCGCGACCGCACCGTCGGTGCCTTCGTCAATTTCAGCGCCGACTGGATCGAGCCCGGCGAGATCATGTTCGGCGGCCGGGGTGCGGTGGTGCTCGGCGAACTGAACGGCCGCCATACCGTGCGCCTCGACGAGTTGCACAAGGTGATGCGCGACTTCGAGCCGAACGCGATCATGACCGACGCCATCTGGGGCTATCTCTGGGGCAAGCTCGGCTACGGGGCGATGCTGTTCGCGCAGGCGCTCGGCGACAAGGGCATCGCCGACTGCCTGGCCCGGCCGGAACTGCTGCCGGTCTGGCGCGCCCTGGGCCGCGAGGCGGTCGAGGTCGCCCTGGCCGAAGGGGTGGAACCGCAGGGCTTTAACGGCTTCGATCCCGCGCGCCTTCATGCCGAACGCCTCGCCGGACGCGGCATCGGCCTGCGTCGACGCGATGGTCGCGTTCAACCGGCCGAACGCGAAGACCCATTCCGGCGTGTGGCGCGACTTGGCGGTGCGCAAGCGCCGCACCGAGGTCGATGTGCAGATCGCGCCGATCGCCGAGGTCGGCGCCCGCCACGGCATCGCCTGCCCGACCACGGAAAAACTGGTGCGGATGATCCACGAGGTGGAAGACGGCACCCGCAAGATGACCGACGACAACCTGCTGGAGCTGATCCCCGCATGAATATTCGTTTCGACGGCAAGCTGGTCCTGGTCAGCGGCGCCGGGCACGGCTTCGGCCGCACCATCGCGCGGACGTTTGCATCATTGGGCGCCAAGGTTCATGGCTGCGACCTGTCGGCGGCGGAACTGGCCGAGACCGCTTCGGGCACCGACATCCAGACCCGCGTGGTGGACCTCACCGATCGCGACGCCGCGGCGGCCTGGGTGCACGATGCGGAGTTGACCGGGCCGGTCTTCTGCCTGGTCAACAACGCCGGCGGCGTCGCCGGGCAGGTGCCGCAGGCCGCTGGAGGACGTTCCCTACGAAGACTGGGACCGACTGTTCGCCATCAATGTCGGCGCGGCGATGGTGCTGTCGCGCGCGGCGGCGCCGAAGATGAAGGCGGCCGGCGACGGGCGGATCGTCAACATCAGTTCGGGTGCCGGGCTGCAGGCGTCGTTGACCGGCATCCAGGCATATTGCAGCGCCAAGCACGCGGTGGTCGGCCTGACCCGGCAGCTGGCGCATGAATTCGGCCCGCACGGCATCACCGTGAACTCGGTGGCCCCGGGCTTCATCCGCAGCAACGAATCCACCGAGAAGCAGTGGGAGAGCTATGGCGCCGACGGCCAGAAGGCGCTGGTGCAGCGGATCGCCATGAAGCGCCTCGGCACCGCGCAGGACATCGCCAACGCGGTGCTGTTCTTCGCCTCCGACCTCGCTGGCTTCGTCAACGGCCAGATCATCTCGGTGGATGGCGGGCGTTGAGCGCGCGGCAGGAGATCGCCAAGGTCGACGGCTGGCTGAAGGACAACCGCCAACGGCTGCTCGACGAGCTGTTCGGCTTCATCCGCGCGCCGAGCGTGTCCACCGATCCCGCCTACGCGGAGGGCATCGCGCAGGCGGCCTCCATCCTGCAGGAGCGGCTGCAGCGCATCGGGATGGCGCAACGTGCAGCTGCTCGATGGCGGCGGCCACAAGGCGGTCTATGGCGAATGGCTCGGCGCGCCGGGAACCCCGACCTTGCTGGTCTACGGCCATTACGACGTGCAGCCGCCCGACCCGCTGGACCAGTGGGAGTCCCCGCCGTTCGAGCCGACCCTGTTCGATACGGGCAACCAGGGCGGCAGCATCCGCGCCCGCGGCGCCTCGGACGACAAGTCGCCGCTGTGGATCGCGGTCTCGGCGATCGAGGCCTGGCTGGCCGTCACCGGCGGGCTGCCGTGTAACGTGAAGCTGCTGCTGGAAGGCGAGGAGGAATGCGGCAGCCGCACCTTGCCCGCGATCATGACCGCGCATCGCGACCTGCTGGCGGCCGACGTGCTGGTCTCCGCCGATGGCGGCCGCTGGCGGCCCGGGCTGGTCAGCACCAACACCAACAGCCGCGGCAATGTCGGGATGGACGTGACCGTTCGCACCGCCGCGCGGGACCTGCATTCGGGGCGCTTCGGCGGCCCGGTCGGCAATGCGCCGATGGTGCTCGCGCGCCTGCTCGCGACCCTGCACGACGATCGCAACCGGGTCGCGGTCCCGGGCTTCTTCGACGGCCTGCAGCGCCCCGGCAATGCCGACATCGCCAGCATGCACGCACTGGGTTTCGACGAGGCGGCGTTCTTCGACGATATCGGCGCCGTGCCCGGCGCGATGGAGCCGGGGGTGCTGCTGCTTGAGTCGCTGTGGTTCCGTCCGACGCTGGAGGTGAACGGCATCGCCGGCGGCTATGACGGTCCCGGCGGCAAGACGGTGATCCCGTGCGAGGCCCGCTGCAAGATCACCTGCCGCCTCGGTCCCGGCCAGGTGCCGGATGCCGTATCCGCGGCGGTGGAGGCGCATCTGCGCGCCCATTGCCCGCCCTGGGCACAGGTGGAAATCCGGCACGGGCGGCGGGGGACGCCGGCCTATGCGGTGCCGGAGGACGACCCGCATCTGGCGATCGTCGAACGCGTGGTGGAACAGGTGCACGGCAGCAAGCCGCTGCGCGTCGGCATCGGCGGCACCCTGCCGATTTCCGCGATGGCCAAGGAGTTGCTGGGCCTGGAGACGGTGATGCTGTCCTACGCCGTCGCCGATGAGCGCATCCACGCGCCGAACGAGTTCTTCCGGCTGGCGAGCTTCGATGACGGGGTGGCGGCCTGGACCAGGCTGCTGCCGGAAATGGCTGCAAAGGACAGCTGAAGGCGCAGGCAGCGTCTGCGCCCGCTCGATGTGAGGGCCGCCGGCCATGTGCGTAATGCATGGCTGGAAGAGCCGGGCCGCCGGGTCGCTGCTGGAACGGAAATGGAATCCGCAGGTTATTTCGGTTGAGCGTCGCCAGCGCGAGAGCTATCAAAGTCTTAAGCCGCCGGAGACTTGACATCCGGGCGGTCCGAGAACACCTCGTAACGCAAGGCGGCTTGCCGGGTCTAATGGCTGCGATCTGCATCCAGGACGCCGATGGTCACGTAACTGACCAGACGCGCTTCGTCCCGACCCCATCCGTCCACGGCTTCATCCCCGCGCTGCTGACAGCGCGCACCAGAACAGGAAAATGGATATGACCATGAAAGCATTGCTTGCCGGAACTGCTCTGATCTTCTCGCTGTCGACCGGTGCATTCGCACAGGGCGCCGGCTGCCCCGCCGCCACCCTGGCCTCGGGTGAAGGCGGCGTGGCCAAGCTCGCGGCCGGCGAGGGCGGTGTTGCCAAGCTGGCGGCCGGTGAAGGCGGCGTGGCCAAGCTCGCGGCCGGTGAAGGTGGCGTGGCCAAGCTCGCGGCTGGCGAGGGCGGTGTTGCCAAGCTCGCGGCCGGCGAAGGCGGCGTGGCCAAGCTCGCGGCCGGCGAGGGCGGTGTTGCCAAGCTCGCAGCCGGTGAAGGCGGCGTGGCCAAGCTTGCGGCCGGCGAAGGCGGCGTGGCGAAGCTTGCGGCCGGCGAAGGTGGCGTGGCCAAGCTCGCGGCCGGCGAGGGCGGTGTTGCCAAGCTCGCGGCCGGTGAAGGTGGCGTGGCCAAGCTCGCGGCTGGTGAAGGCGGCGTGGCCAAGCTCGCGGCTGGTGAAGGCGGCGTGGCCAAGCTCGCGGCCGGCGAAGGCGGCGTGGCCAAGCTTGCGGCCGGCGAGGGCGGTGTCGCCAAGCTGGCGGCCGGTGAAGGCGGCGTGGCCAAGCTGGCGGCCGGCGAAGGCGGCGTGGCCAAGCTCGCGGCGGGTGAAGGCGGCGTGGCCAAGCTTGCGGCCGGTGAAGGCGGCGTGGCCAAGCTGGCAAGCGGCGCCAAGCCCTGCAGCTAACCCCTCTGACTTGAGCTGACGGAAACAGGACCGCGGCGCCGATCGGCGCCGCGGTCTTTCCATGTACGCCGGTTCTCGCGATGCCAGGCGGCTAGACGATCCCGAATGTCAGGTGCAGCGCCACCCCGGCCGCCGCACAGGCCAGCAAGGTCGGGATCATCCCTGCCTTGAAACGGAAGATGGCAACGATCGCCGCGGCTGACAGTGACAACGCCCACGGATCGAGGCTGCCCGCCACGGGCACGTCGAAGGCCAGTCCGTAGGCGCGGACCGGATTGGCCGCACGGAACCAGGTGTGCAGCGCGAACCATATGGCGAGGTTCATGATGACGCCGACCACCGCCGCGGTGATTGCGGTGAGCGCGCCGCCGATTGCCTTGTTGCCGCGCAGCGCCTCGACAAAAGGCGCGCCCAGGAAAATCCACAGGAAGCACGGCGTGAAGGTGACCCAGGTGGTCAGCAACCCGCCGAGCGTCCCCGCCAGCATCGGCGGCAGGCCGCCGGGCGAACGGAAGGCGGCCATGAAACCGACGAACTGGGTGACCATGATCAGTGGCCCCGGCGTGGTCTCGGCCATGCCCAACCCGTCGAGCATCTCGCCGGGGCGCAGCCAGTGGTACTGCTCCACCGCCTGCTGCGCGACATAGGCCAGCACCGCATAGGCTCCGCCGAACGTCACCACGGCCATCTCGCTGAAGAACACCGCGATCTGGCTGAACACATGCCCGGGCCCCAACAGGGCGAGCAGTGCCCCGACCGGCGCCAGCCACAGCAGCAGCCAGACCAGGGCGGCCTGGCGGGCGCGGGCGACCGTCACCCGGGCATGCTCGGGCAAGGTTTCGCCGAGCAGGCTGTCCGCCTCCGCCAGGCCGCTTCGCCCGGAGCCATGGCCGCCGCCGGCCTGGAACAGCGGCGACCCGGCGCGCCCGCCCAGCCAGCCGAGCAGCCCGGCGGCGAGAATGATGATCGGGAACGGGATCGCGAAGAAGAAGATGGCGACGAAGGCGGCCACCGCGATCCCGACCAGCATCCGGTTCTTCAAGGCGCGCGAGCCGACCCGCACCACCGCCTGCAGCACCACCGCCAGCACCGCCGACTTCAATCCGAAGAACAGCGCCGCCACGCCGCCGAGTTGGCCCCAGCCGGCATAGATGTAGCTGAGCGCCATGATCGCGATCATGCCCGGCAGCACGAACAGCGCGCCGGCCGCGATGCCGCCGCGGACCCGGTGCATCAGCCAGCCGATATAGATGGCAAGCTGCTGCGCCTCGGGACCGGGAAGCAGGGTGCAGTAGGACAGCGCGTGCAGGAACCGCGCCTCGCCGATCCAGCGTTTCTCGTCGACCACGATGCGATGCATCATCGCGATCTGGCCTGCCGGGCCGCCGAACGACAGGGCGGCAATGCGCAGCCAGACCCGGACGGCCTCGCCGAAGCTCACGCCGTGATGGCGGGCCAGGCCCTGTCCCGCGGGGAACTTCGCGGAATCGTTCATGCAACCTTCGCGCGCAGAATGCGGTCATCCGGCTGCGGTGACGGCCAGTTATGCGTCTCCTCCACCGCATCGCGGCTCCAGCGGTAGAAGGCGTCGTACAGGGCGAGCCCGGCGTCGAGCTGGGCCAGGTCGTCCTTGTGCATGCGCGACAGGCCGAGCGAGGCCGCCAGCAATCCGGCGGATTGCGGGGCGAGGTCGAGCCGTGCCGTGTCGGCGCCGCGGACGATCGCGGCCAGGCGGTCCAGGGCAGGCGTGTGCAGGCCGAACTCGTCGAGCATGACGTCGAAGGTGCAGAGTTCGCCGCGGTGGCTCCAGAATGCCCCGTCGATGTCGAACGCGGTCGCGCCGAACCGGTTGGCGACGTCCGCCACCTCGGCGGGCGCCACGAACAGGAACACCGCGGCAGGGTCGATGAAGCGGCGGATCAGCCAGGGGCAGGCGATACGATCCATTTTCGGCCGGGCCCGGGTGACCCACAGCGTGCGCCCGGACGCGTCGGCATCCGGCCGGTGGTCCGGCCGGACCAAAGGCGCGCCCGACGCGGCCCACGCCTCGAATCCGCCGTCGAGCGATTTCGGCGTCGGTCCCGGCGTGCCGCAGCCAGGCGGCGACGCCGTGGCTGAGCTTCAGTCCGCGCTGGCAGATGACGACCACATGGTCGCGTCCGGTGAACTCGCCGACCCAGGAGGAGACGGTGCGGAAGTCGCGGCGGATGGCGCCGGGCAGCATCCTGGGGTCGGCCGCATGATCGGCATCGATGCGGACATCGAGCAGCAGCGGCGCATCGGGCAGGCCGACGAGCCGGCTGAGCTGGGCGGGAGAAATGGTGTTGGGTGCGGGCATGATACGTCCGTTCCTTGCAAAAAGGAGTTGGACGCGATGCTTCGGCTGCCGCCTCACGGGGTGATCGCGGAAATTCCCCTTGCCGCCATGTTTGCCGGATCGTGCCAGACCGTCAAGCCGCGAGGCTCAGAACGGCGGCGCTTCGATCGAGGTCAGGTGCTGCAACCGGTTGATCGGCGGCGGTGGCGTCGCGGCACAGCCAGGACCTTCGCGCTGCAGGACCCGTAGCCCGTCGAACGCCGCGATCTCGTGGTAATGCGACCAGGCCTCGGCGAAATCCGATTCGGAGGCGACCAGCACGGCGATGTAGTTGATGCCGCCGCGGCTGTCGACCACCGCGAGGTCGGGGCAGCCGGCGATGAAATCCCGCGCCACCCAGCGGCGGATCGGCCATTCGCGCGGCGCCGCGCCGTCCTGGCGGGCGCGCCATAATTCGCCCTTCAGCGCCCACATCGAATCGAACCGGCTGGCCCAGGTGACGCCGGTGTTGTTGACCACCGGGAAGCCGAGGCCGATCCATTCCGAGAAGGCGATGTAGGTGTGCGCATGCCGCTCGCGGATCAGCCGCTCCAGCTTCACCTCGGTCGACAGTTCCGGCTCCACCGCCGCCTCGATCCACGGCTTCATGCGGACGTAATCGGCGTGCGCGAACTGGAACAGCGCGAACAGCACCAGCGCCATCGGCACCGCGAGCCGGCCCAGCGCCATCGACGGCAGCCGCAGCCGGCGCGGCAGTACGGCCGCGATCCACAGCAGCAGCGCCAGCACCGTCGTCACCGTCGCCGGCAGGCGGTGGTAGTACCAGTTCTTGCCCTGCAGCACGAACACCACGCTGGCGCCGATCGCGAACGCCAGCAGCGCGAACAGCAGATGGCGCAGGAACGGCCAGCGCCGGGCCAGCGGCGAGCGGTTGGACCAGCACAGCGCCAGCACGATCGCCTGCCCGAACAGCAGCCGCCGGCTGTCGATCAGCAATTGCCAGCAGGGGCTGTCGGTGCCGCCATACAGCGACAGGGCCAGTGGCACCGCCTTTTCCAGGAAGGCCGGGCACAGCAGAATCACCTCGGCGCCATACAGCGCCATGGTGGCGAAGGCGGTCAGCGGCGCGATCCGCAGCGCCCGGCGGCCCCGGATCAGCGCCGTCAGTTCCAACAGCACCAGGGCCACCGCATAGGTCGGCTTCAGCGCGCAGCCGAGGCCGCACAGCACGCCAGCCGCGACCGCGGTGGCGCGCGGCTCGCGCTCGCCTTCCAGTTCGCGGGCGAACAGGATCAGGTAGGGCAGGGCGGCGGTGACCAGCAGATGCTCGCGCTGGCCGAACTCGATCCCCGGCAACAGCACCAGAACCGCGCTCAGCACCGCGAACACCGGCAGTCGCCGGGCGAAGATCGCGGCGCGTCCCTGCAGCAGGTTGGCGCTCCACCAGGCGCAGGACAGCACCACGCCGGCGAAGAACGGCGCCGCGACCAATCGCGGCGGCGCCCCGAGCCAGTTCGAGATGGCAGCCGGTATGGCGTAGATCCAGATGATCAGCGGCGGATTGACCTCGACCAGATCCTCATACAGTCGCTGCCCGCCCAGCCATTTGCGCGCGACGTACAGCAGCCACGCCACGTCGTCCTTCAACGGCGACCGGATGGCAGTGGTCAGCACGACCGCCAGAGTCGCGAGCAGCAGCGCGGTTGCGGCGATGTCGACCGCGTCGACGCGCCGGAACCTCCGGACCGCAGCAAGCGGGCGCGCGAACAGGGACTGGGCGACGGGGGACATCACGGTATCGTGTGTGATAGGCCACGCGCCGCGCCGGGCCAAGTAATGTTTAGTATCAGTGGCCTGAATTAACCCGACGCCCCGCGCGGCTACAGCAGGCTGGCCCCGATGTTGACCGACAGCGCCAGGATCACGGTGTTGAACAGGAAGCCCAGCAGGCCATGCGCCGTCGCCAGGCGCCGCAGCGTCCGCGAGGTGATCTGGACGTCCGAAACTTGGAAGGTCATGCCCAGAACCAACGCAAAATAAAAGAAATCCCAGTAATCCGGCAGATCATCGCCAGGGAACTGCAATCCCCCGGCGGTCACGTCCGGGCCGGGCGGGTCGTCGTAGTATTCATGGGCGTAGCGCATCGCGAACACCGTGTGGGTCATCAGCCACGAGACCAGCAGGGTGCCCGCGACGACCGCCACGTGCAGGCCGCGAACCTCGCCCGTGGCGTCCTTGCTTTGCGAGAACTCCCCCAGGATCGCGGCGAAGCTTGCGGCGACCGCGCCGATCGTCAGCCAGAAGATGGTCCACTCGCCTTCCTGGTCCCGCTTCGCGTCGGCCGCCATGCGCGCCATCGGCTCGACGCTGAACATATGCGCGCACAGTGTGAGAAAGCTGGCGCAGCCGATGTCCCAGGCCAGGATGGCGCGGGTCAGGTGCGGCAGCCCGGCGGCCGGCAGCACCCAGTAGCTGCCCAGCCCGATCAAAGCCGCCACCGCCAGCCGCGGCCGCGCGGCGACGACGCGCCACAGCTTCATCCGCGTCAGCATGCCGGCATCGGCAAAGTCGCTCATGTCAGCGTCGCCAGCAGCCCGGCCATCAGCTTGCCGCGGCGCACCAGGCTGTCGACCATGATGTGCTCCTCCAGCGTATGCCCGCCGCCACCCTGCACGCCCAGGCCGTCCAGCGTCGCGATGCCCATGGCGCCGGTGAAGTTGCCGTCCGAGCCGCCGCCCGAACTCTGGTGCGGGATCTCGAACCCGAGCGACCGGGCGATGGCGCTGGCATGGGCATACAGCGCCATGCCCTTCGCCTCCGGCTCCCACACCGGCCGGGTGACGCCGCGGGTGACCTGGAACTGCACGTCGTTGCCGCTGGCCCGCAGCGCCAACATGGCGGCGACCCCGCGGTCGAGGTCCTCCTGCCGCTTGGCCATGCTCAGCGCCTCGCCGGTGCAGGTGGTGGTGACGCAGTTGACCCACTGGCCGCCATGGATGACGCCGACGCTGAAGGTGCAGTCCTCGGTCGTCATGTCCTCGATCGCCAGCAGCTGGCGGGCCATCTCGCGAATGGCGCTGCGGCCGTCCGCCAGCCGGGCGCCGGCATGGCTGGGCTTGCCGGTGGCTTCCAGGTTGAAGCGGGCGATCGCATAGCGGCCGGTGACGACGCCGCCATCGGCGCGCCCCGGCTCCGGGATCAGCACGTATTTGTGCCGGCTGGCCTCGGCCTCGATCAGGTCGCGGGTGCTGGGGCTGCCGATTTCCTCGTCGCTGGTGAACAGCACCGTCACCGGCAGCGCGGTTTCGATCCCCGCCTTCGCCAGCTGCCGCAGCGCCTCAACCGACAGATAGTTGCCGCCCTTCATGTCGTAGATGCCCGGCCCGTAGCAGCGGCCGCCGTCGCGCCGCCAGGGCAGCTTCGCCAGCGTGCCGATCGGGTGGACGGTGTCGAGATGGCCCATCACCAGGATGCCCGGCGCGCGGCCGGCGTGCGGGAAGCTGGCCCGGACGCAGTCGCCGAGCCCCATGCGCCCCGAGATCCGCTCGATCCGCGCGCCCATCAGCGCGAGGTCCCGCGCCGCGAGGTCCATGCAGCGATTGACCGCCGGGGCGTCGAAGGTCGGGCTTTCGCATTCGACCCAGGGCCGCAGCCCCGCCAGCATCGCGTCGGCATCGAAGGGAAGCGCGTTCGGGTCCATCGGCATTTCCTTGCGTAACAGCCCGACAGTGACCATGCGCCTTTCCCTTGTGACGAGGGCGCCGCTGCTGCTTGTTGACCGGCGGGTCGCGTGCGACCTTCGCGGCGATGGATTACTGGCAGGAATTCCTTCCGAATCGGCAATCGCCAGCCCCCGAACTCTGGCAGGACTGCTTCGACGCGGCGATGCCCGACGGCAGCCGCCTGCGCCTGCCGCTGCGCGATCTCGGCGGCACGGCGGTCGCCGGCATGATCTCGAACCAGGCCAGCTTCGCCGTCATCGATCGGATTGCCGGATGGATGGCCGGGCTGGTGCGGGAATGGGCGCCGGACGTGATCGTCGGGCTGCCGACGCTCGGGCATGTCTATGGCGCGGCGGTAGCCCGGGCGCTCGGTCACCGCAACTGGGTGGCGCCGGGGACTTCCCGCAAGCTTTGGTACACCGAGGAACTGTCGGTGCCCCTGGCCAGCATCACCTCGCCCGGCGCCGGCCGGCGCATGTGGCTGGACCCGCGGCTGCTGCCGCGCCTGCGCGGGCGGGTGCTGCTGGTGGACGACGTGATCAGCACCGGCGCCTCCGCGCAGGCCGGGCTGGCCCTGCTCGAAAAGGCCGGAATCCGCCCGGTCGGCCTGTGCGTCGCCATGGCCCAGGCCGATCGCTGGTCGGCCGGTTGGCCCGCGGATGTGCCGGTGGCCGCCTGCTTCGCCACCCCGCTGTTCGTCCGCGAAGGCACCGGCTGGCGCGAGCAGCCCGGCTCCCTGGCCGCGTGCCGTCGCCCTGTTCCGGTCGCCACCCCGATGTTAGCCTGATCCAACCAGAGAACGAGTTCGCAATGAGCCAGACCCAGCCATGAGCCAGACCCTGCCGCCTTCCCGGACCATGTCGACGCCGGCCCGGCCACGCTGGGTTGGGCTCGCCGCCGGGGTGGGCTTCTGCCTGGTGATCGCGCTGGTGGCGATGGGGCTGGGACAGATGGCGCCGCTGATCGGCGCGCCGATCATCGCCATCCTGATCGGCGTCGCCATCGCCAACATCGCCGGCACCAAGCGCCTCGCCGGGCTGCGGATCAAAGAGGTCAGCGGCTATGCCCTGCGCACCGGCATCGTGGTGCTCGGCGCCACCCTCAACCTGCGCGACGTGCTGTCCAGCGGCCTGAGTTCGCTGCCGCTGCTGGCCGTGACCATGACCCTGGGCCTCGCGTTTCCGCTGCTGGTCGGCAAGCGGCTCGGCGTGGACTGGCGCATGCGCTGCCTGATCGGCATGGGCACGACGATCTGCGGCGCCTCGGCGATCGCCGCGCTGGCGCCGGTGCTGAGGCGAAAAGCGAGGAGATCGCCTACTCGATCTCGGTCATCTTCCTCTTCAACATGCTGGCGGTGATCATCTTCCCGACCATCGGCCACATGCTGCACATGTCCGATTACGGCTTCGGCCTGTGGGACGGCACCGCGGTCAACGATACCTCGGCCGTGGTCGCCGCCGGCTTCGCCTACAGCCAGGAGGCCGGCAACTACGCCACGATCGTGAAGCTGACGCGCACCACCCTGATCATTCCGCTGGTGCTGGGCTTCGGCCTGGCGATGCCGTGGCTCGACCCCGATCACCCGGCCAAGGATTCGCATCTGATGGCGCGGATCGGCAAGGCGGTGCCATGGTTCATCGGGCTGTTCGTGCTGGCCTCGTTGCTCAACACGCTTGGCCTGGTGGGCGCCGCGGCGCCGTCGCTGCAGTCGCTGGCGCGCTTCGTGCTGGTGGTGGCGCTGGCGGCGGTCGGCCTGCAGGGCAACTGGCGCGCCTTCGCCGGTGCCGGGCCGGGCCCGTTGTGGCTGGGGCTCGGGACCTGGATCGTGGTGGCGGTTTCCAGCCTGGCGGTGCAGTACCGGGTGGGGGCGGTCTAGCGGCAGGGAGTACGCTCTCGCGGGTTGGAGGCAACCCGCTGCCGCTTGCCTCGCCGCGCGAAGGGCGCGTCTTTGCCGCTTGCCTCGCCGCGCGAAGGGCGCGTCTTTGCCGCTTGCCTCGCCGCGCGAAGTGGCGCGTCTTATGAAAACGTGATCTGCACACCTCATTTCGAGGGCAATTGCGATTGCACCAACGGTCCAAAAGATCGTCCGATGCCTTCCGGGCAGCCGTTTCGCCTGTTGAACGGAATGAAACCGTCCCCTGGGAAGGAACAAGCACCATGTCGCTACGAACATTGCTCGCCGCGAGCACTGTCGCCGCCCTCGGCATGATTGCCGCGTCGGCGCACGCGGCGGACCCGTTTTTCTTCAGCAACGGCAACGTCAACGGACAGATGGCCACGGCGTCACGGCCCTCCAGCACCGGAAAGATCGAGATCGAGGCCGCCGACGATTTCGTCACGTCCGCGGAGACCAGCATCACCAGCGCCACCTTCACCGGCCTGCTGACCGGCGTCGCGCCGACCATCGGCGAAGTGGTGGTGGAGATCTATCGGGTTTTCCCCGAAGGATTCGACCAGCCCGCCGTCGGGCAACGTGCCGACACGGGCGAATTCGCCGTCCGATGTCGCGTTCGACAGTCGCGACAGCGCCGCCGGCGAACTGAGCTTCACCAGTGCGATCCTGTCATCCACCTTCACCGCGGCAAACTCGGTGCTGAACGGCATCAACAAGATCCCCGGCCAGACAACCGGCGGGGAAGGGGCGGTGACCGGCGAAGAGGTCCAGTTCACCGTCGATTTCGCGACCCCGTTCGATCTGCCGACCGACCATTATTTCTTCGTGCCCCAGGTCCAGGTCACCGGTGGCGAATTCTACTGGCTGTCCTCAACCCGGCCGATCGTGGCTCCGGGAACGCCGTTCGCCCCGGACCTGCAGGAATGGATCCGCAACAGCAACCTCGATCCGGATTGGCTGCGGGTCGGCACCGACATCGTCGGCGGCACCACGCCGCCGACCTTCAACGCCGCCTTCACCCTGACCGGCACCGTCGTGCCGGAACCGATGTCGCTGGCGCTGCTTGCCTCCGCGGCCATCGGCCTCGCCGGCATCCGCAGCATGCGCCGGCGCGGCGGGAGGCAGTAGCAGCCCGCGGAACCGCTATCGGCCCCGGACCTGCCGGCTCATGCCCTGGTGTCCATCATCGTGAAGTTCACGGCGCGTTCGATCTGGGCCTGAGCCTCGATCCCGTTCTTCGCGGCGATTGCCTCCTTCGCGGAGGCGATCGCCGACCGGGCAAACATGATCATCGACACCTGGCTTGGCTCGGATCCGCGGGTCTGGCCCGCAAGTAGCTTCTCCGCATCATCCAACCGCGCCGCCGCGTCTTCCCAATGGCCAGCGGCGACCGCAGCGGAGGCGCTCTCGAGGATCGAGCGGGCATTGTCGGCGATCGCCACCGACAGCGTCGGGTCCGAGGGTGCGGATGCGCAGCGCGGCGGGCATCCGGCGGCCGGCCAGGGGGTGACCGGGTCGATGCCTTGCTGCGCATGCGACGGCGCGGCCGGCGCCATCGCCAACAGCAATCCGAATGTGAAGGCGACTGTCTTCATGGCGCCTGCTTACCCCCATGCGGCCAGGGTTCGACCGGATCGATCCTCACGTCCACCGCGTCGGCATCGCCCGCGACGCCGGCACGCATCGGCGCCGCCGGCAATGGCGCCGCCGGCGCCGGGGGCCAGAACAGCGAGCTCGCGGGAATGCGCCGGTTGACCTCGCTTTGCAAAGCCTCGACGAGCCTCGGGGATGGGCGTGGATCGTCGTCCACCGCAAGGGTCTTGTAGCGGGTTCGGATGCGGGCGATCTCCTTGTCGATCTCCGGCGGGATCTCCCCCGCCTCGGCGATCTCATCGACCACGACCTTCATGCTGATCGCGAGTTGCCGGTAGGCGGAGAACAGGCTGCTGTACCGCTTGATCTTCGCATCGGTCTGCAGCACGGGCTTCAATGCGGCCAGCAGCGTGGCGGTGCCGGCGATCACGCCCCACAGCGCCGCCGCGGCCGGGTATTTGGTCCAGATGATCCAGCCTGCCACGCCGCTCGTGCCGGAGCCCACGACGATGACGATCTCCAGCCAGAACCCCGTCCTGCTGAACAGGTTGAGCCGCGTTCCGTAATAGAGCTCGTTCAGGACGCAGTTGCGATACAGGTCATAGACCTGGTCGTATTTCGCCAGCGGATTACCGGATGCCTTGGGTGTCGTCGCCATGTCGGCCGCCCCGAAAATGCGGATGCACGCAGGGATTATGCGTGCTGCCGCACCTGGATTGCCAGCCTGTCACGGGATTGTTCAGAAGAACGGCCCCGGCAGCACCACGATCTCCGGCGTCGCCGGCAGGGTCGCGCGGGAAACCGTGATCGTCGGCGAGGGGCTGGTTCGGATGCTGTAATGGTCGCGCATCCGATCGAGGAAGCGGCGCAGGATGTCCGGTCCGAAGGCGTGCATCGGCAGCACCAGGCGCGGATGCAGCGCGTCCAGCACGCTCGCCATGTCGTCGTGGCTCAGCGTGTAGATGCCGTCGACCGGCGCCATCACCACGTCGATCTCGCCGAGCTGCGCCAGGTCGTCGGGCGTCAGCAGATGGTGCAGGTGGCTCAGATGCGCCACGCACAGGCCGGCGCTTTCGAACACGAAGATCGAGTTGCCGTAATACTCGGTGCCGCTGCCGCCCCATTCGCGGATGTTGGTCGGCAGGTTGTGGATGCGCAGGTCACGCAGGCTGAACTCGATCTGCGGCGGCTTGCCGTCGTCCCGCCAGCCGCGCAGCACGGTCGGGATGCGCGGGTCCGGATGGTCGGTGTAATGCGTCGAGTGCGCGTGGTTCATGGTGATGATGTCCGGCACGTCGGCTGGGATGTTGACGCCGTTGTAGTCGGTCACCACCCGCACATGCCCCGGCGTCTCGATCTCGAAGGTCGCATGGCCGATGAAGGTGATCGTCAGAGCGTCGGGCTCCGCGGAAGGTGCCAGGCTGGCTTTGCCGAGAAGACTGGCTTTGCTGAAACCGGCGCGAAGAAGCGGCGGTCGCTGCAGCCCTGCGCTGACGCCGCAGGCCCACGCCCATTGCGGCGCCAGCAGCAGCAACGAGAACAGCATCGAAGCGGCAGCCTTCATGCGGCAAGCTCCACCAGAGTGCGGGTCAGGACCCTCGTGCCGGCGGCAAGTTGCGCCGGCGATGAATACTCGGCCGGATTATGGCTGACCCCATTGCGGCAAGGCACGAAAATCATCCCCGACGGCGCGATCGGCACGACGAACTG
Source organism: uncultured Alphaproteobacteria bacterium (assembly GCA_963819305.1). Taxonomy (GTDB): domain Bacteria; phylum Pseudomonadota; class Alphaproteobacteria; order Acetobacterales; family Acetobacteraceae; genus CAVTKE01. Next base: position 348,401 of record CAWFVP010000005.1, on the reverse strand, counting down.
GGCATCGTGGAAGGCACCCGACGGCATTCGCCGGTGCCGAACTCCTTCGGCGGTCGCAGCGCGTTCCACCGCCGCGATCACGCCCGCGTCGAACATCGCCGGCAGCGCGCGGAAATCTTCGGTGATTGCAACGTCCACGTTCCGAACGGCGCCTCGGATCGTGTCCGCGATGGCGTCGCCGCGGGCAATCAGAGTAGCCGCGTCCGGATGCCGCAGATCGATGCTGAACCGCACGGTCTCAGCCACTGAATTTGAAGTGTTCGGGGAAACCACGACGCGCCCGACAGTGAACCGCAACACATCCTGGGCATCCGCCGTCAACGTGTTGAGCGCCGACAAGGCGCGGACGAAATCCTGCACGGCGTCGCGGCGCAGGGCGAGGGGCGTCGTGCCAGCGTGCGCGCTTTCTCCCGTCAGCGTCACGCTGAACCAGCGGCTTCCCTGAATGCCGGTAACGACTCCGATGTCGAGCCCCTCCGCCTCCAGCAGCGGCCCCTGCTCGATATGCGCCTCCACATAGGCGTGCGGCCGGCTGCCGAGGGCGCGTCGGGGAATGCCTCCTTCAGCGGCAAGTTGCTCGGCCAGCGCGTCGGCGAAACGGATGCCCGCCGGGTCGGTCGCGTCTGCCCAGGTGGAAAGCGGGGCGAATCCGGACCACGCCATGCTGCCCATGCAGCCCGGGGCGAAACGGCCGCCTTCCTCGTTGGTCCAGGCTACCACCTCGATCGGGCGGCGCGTCGCAATGCCGGAATTCTGACAGCGCCGTCAGTGCCTCCAGCCCGGCGATCACGCCGTAGATGCCATCGAAGCGCCCGCCGTTGGGCTGGCTGTCCATATGGCTCCCGGTTAGCACCGGTGCCGCAGCAGGATCGGACCCGTTCCAGCGCAGCCACAGATTGGCCGCGTCGTCCACCGTGACGTCGGCGCCGATTGCCTGCGCCCACCCGATGACCTCTTGGCGGGCAGCACGATCAAGCGCCGTGAGGCAAGCGCGGTCGACGCCGTCGCAGGGGATCGCGCCAAGGCGGCTCAGGCGCATCAACCGGTCCCATTGCCGGTTTTCGCTGACCCCGGCGGCTGCCGATTTAGGTGTTGCCATTCAATTGCCTGCTTTTGGCTGCGTGGCTTCAGTTGTATTCAACTTCAGTTGTATTCTGGGCCGTAGCCGCCAGATACGGCCTAATCAAAAACGAGGAAACCCAGGATGTTACCAAACGATACGTCCCCGAAGCTTGGCCGTCGTCATTTCGCTGCCGGCGCGGCGGCGATCGCCGTCGGTACGCAGCGCCGGGCCCGGGCCGCCGATCCGTTTCGCCTGCGCTGCTCGCTCGACACCGCACCTTCGCATATGCGCAATATCTCGATGGGAGATTTCCTCAAGAAGCTCGAGGCCGCTTCGGGGGGCCGCATCAAGACCGAGCTGTTCAGCGCCGGCGCGCTGTTCTCGGACGCCAACGTCGCCAAGGCGCTGCTGCAGGGCCAGGTCGAGATGGCCTGCCCCGGAAGCTGGGTGCTGACGGCGTTCATCCCCGATTGCGATGTGGTCAACCTGCCGGTGCTGTACGGCCAGCCGCTGGAGAACGTGCGCAAGGCGATCGACGGCAAGACCGGGCACTCGATCAACGCCCAGCTGAAGGCCAAGCTGCGGGTGCAGGTGCTCGGGCCGTGGCTGGAACTGGGCATGGAGCATTGGTATTCCGGCACCAAGCCGCTGAAAAGCTTTGCCGACCTCAAGGGCATGAAGCTGCGCAACGCCGGTGGCGCCGCCCTGGCCTGGCGCACCCGCTTCTTCGACGGCATCCCCAACACCACCGCCTGGCCCGACGTGCCGCTGGCGCTGTCCCAGGGCACCTTCGACGGGCTGATCTCCACCAACGAAAGCTGCGCCAGCTCCAAGCTGTGGGAAGCCGGCTTGAAGTTCGGGCTGGAGGACCACCAGAACCTCAACGCCTATATCCCGGTGATCTCGGACGCCTTCCTCGCCTCGCTGCCGGCCGATCTGCAGAAGATGGTGACCGATCTGTGGGCCGAGAACATCGCCGCCTATCGCACCAACATGGCCGGCGCGCAGGACCGGGCGCTGAACACGCTGAAGGAGCACGGCATGACCTTCGTGTTTCCGGAAGCGGCCGAAATCGCCGAAATCCGCAAGCGCATGCTGCCGGACCAGGACAAGCTGATGAAGGACCTCAAGATGTCGCCGGACCTGGCGCAGTTGCTGTCCGCCGACATGGGGAGTGCAGTTTAGCGATCTTATGGCACTGGGGCGCTGTGGGCGGTGGTGCAATGCCAAAGCGCATTGCACCCTACGGCGGTCCCGATCTCGTGCGCGGGGAAATTCTGTAGGGTGTGATGGCGCTTGCCATCGCACCATTCGGCCGCGCGCCGACTAGGTTCGCAGCAACCCCGTCATCGGCGCCGCAGCCTGGCTGTCGGGGAACACCTGCAAAAGGCCCGCGGCGTTCAATCCCAGGTGCTGGGCGAGCAGCCCTTTCGCGACCGAGCGCAGATCGGCGGTCGGCTGCAGGTCGCGGTTCTCGAACAGGCGGTCCTGGCCGAGCCCTGGCCAGTTCGCCCGGACGCGACCTCCCGCGATGGCGCCACCGAGCACGAACGCCACCGTTCCGGTGCCGTGATCGGTGCCCTTGGTGCCATTGATGCGCGCGGTGCGGCCGAACTCGGTCATCACCAGCACGACGGTGTTGCGCCAGGCGTCGCCGAGGCCGGTTTTCAGCGCCACCATGCCTTGGTCGAGCTGCTGCAGCGGCCCGTTGAGCCGTCCGGATTGCGCGGTATGAGTGTCCCAGCCGCCGATTTCGAGCGCTGCCAGCCGCGGTCCGTCGGGCGCCGCGAGCAACCGCCCTGCGGCGGCGGCGAGCGACGGAAACGCGTATTTGTTGGCCTGCGGATCGGCGCCGTGCAGCACCGCGTCGCTGAAGCCGCGTTCGCGCAGGCCGTTGGCGATGGCCGGCCCGATCACCGGGTCCTGGCTGTTGAGCGCGGCGAGGCGGACATACAAGTCCGGCTCCGGATGGGTCGCGGTCTGCGGCAGCCAGCTGCCGACCCGGGCCGGCCCGCGCAGCAGCACCGGCACCGCGGCGCCGACCGACAAGGCGGGATCGCCGGGGCCGCTGCTCGGGATCAGGGCCGTCACCCGGTTCAGCCAGCCGCTGGTCATGCGGTGGTCGGCGCCGAACTCCATGTAGTCCTGCGCCTCGAAATGGCTGCGGCTGCGGTACGAGCCGGCGACGGCGTGCACCGGCAACAACTCGTTCGCCTGGTACATGCCGTGCAGCCCGGCGAGGGCGGGATGCAGGCCATAGAAGCCGCCGAGGTCCAGCATGCCGCCGGCAGCGCCTGGCTGGCCCGGGATCAGTTCGCGGCGCAATGCCGCGAGGTCCGGGTCGCCGTAGGGGACCACCGCCGACATGCCGTCCAGCGCCCCGCGCAGCAGCACCACGACGAAGCGGCGGTCGGTGTTGGCGGCGGCCAGCGCCAGCGAGGCGCGGCCGAGGGTCACCGCGCTGGTGAGGCCGAGCAGTGCGGTGCGTCGGGTGACCCTCATCGCCTTTGGAACTCCGGGGACGCCAGCAGCATCGTCAGCGCATCGCGGCGCGATCCGGCGCGGTGCATCTGCTCCATGGTCGCCGGCCGCAGCAACGGGCCGAGGCTGGCCTGGGCGATCGCATCGGGATCGAGGCCGGCGGCCCGGGCAGAGACTCCGTAGGCCCAGTCCACCCGGCGCAGGATGGCTTCCGGACCGGACCAGTCGGCGGCGGTGTCGGGCCAGCCATTGGGCAGCGGCGCATTGCAGAACGGCTGCCCCAACCCGGCCATCACCGGCAGCAGGTCCGGGCGCTTGTCTTCCGGCAGGTCCAGCGCCCGCAGCACGCCGACGACGTAGTCCGCCGGGCTGCGTAGCTTGGTCAGCGGCTGCCAGGCTTCCGGCAGCCGGGTGAGTTCCAGCGAAGCCGCCTTGAGGTCGCCGTGGCTGCTGCGCAGCACCGCCTCGATCCGGCTGACGGCGGCCGGCGGCGGGTCGTCGGCCACGAAATGGCGGACCAGCTTGGTGGCCAGATGGCGGTGGGTGGCGGGGTGGTCGCCGAGGAAGGCCAGCACCTCGTTGCCGCCGGCCAGGCCGTGCGAGAAGCTGCGGCCCATCACCGTCTTGCCGCCGGGTTCGTGGGCGTTCAGCCGGAACACGAAGCCGGGCGGGTTGTATTCCATGGCGATCGACCAGCCGGTCAGGATCTTCGCGAATTCGGTGACGTCAGCCTGGGTGTAGCCGGCCTGCCGGGCTGACGGTGTGCAGCTCCAGGCACTCGCGGGCCAGGTTCTCGTTCAGGCCGCGCCGCTGGCGGGCGCCGGCCGGGCTGTCGGGGCCGATCGACTGCGCGTTGTCCAGGTACAGCAGCATCGCCGGATGGTGCATGACGGCGACCAGCATGTCGGAGAAGCGGCCGTTCACGTGCGGGCGGATGGCCTCGCGGACGAAGGCGCCGGTGACCGCGGCGCATTCCGGGCGGCGCAGGCTGACGGTGAAGTGGTTGGCCCAGAACCAGACCAGGCGTTCGCGGAACGGCTGGTCGGTGGTCAGCAGCACGTTCATCGCGGCGCTGGAATTGGTGCGGAATATGTCGCGGATCGGCCGCTTGTTGGGGTCGTCGCCCTTCAGCTTCCGGCGTTCGCGAATCGCCTCCAGCCCGTCGGCGGCGCTGTGGCCAGGGGCGGAAAGCACCGGGTCGGCGGCATTCAGCTGGGCGGCGAGCCACGCGCCAGGGTCGGCCGGCGGCTCCTCGCTGCCGCGGCGCCCCAACCCGAACCGGATCATCGCCTGCGTGGCCCGTGTGTCCATCGTGTCAATGTAGCAGATCGTTGCGGCAAGCCTGCGTTAAGATCGGTCCATGCTTGATTTTTGCCGTCCGGCCGCCAACCTGAAGCAGGCCGGGCTTGCAAATCGCCGTCTCAACGGGCATGTCACGCGCATAATCTAAGCTGGCCACATGCTGGGCAGGACGGGTGCGCAAGGCAGGAGCCTCGCGGGACCCGTCGAGGCGTGCCGTTCGGCCAGCGTTCACCAAGCCATGCCCGCCGGGCAGGGAAATCATCGCACCATGTCCGCGCGCGGGCATGGCATACGCTACGCCCGCTGGGGCAAATGGAGGCCACCGTGTCTGGAACGCCGCTCGACAAGATCCGCAACATCGGCATCACCGCGCATATCGATGCCGGCAAGACCACCACCACCGAGCGCATCCTGTACTACACCGGCGTGTCGCACCGCATCGGCGAGGTGCATGACGGCAACACCACGACCGACTACATGGAGCAGGAGCGTGAGCGCGGCATCACCATCACCTCCGCCGCGGTGACCTGCGAGTGGAAGGACCACCGCATCAACATCATCGACACGCCCGGCCACATCGATTTCAACATCGAGGTGAACCGCAGCCTGCGCGTGCTCGACGGCGCCGTGTTCATCATCGAGGGCGTGGCCGGCGTGCAGCCGCAGTCCGAGACCAACTGGCGCCTGGCCGACCGCTACAACGTCCCGCGCATCATCTTCATCAACAAGCTCGACCGCACCGGCGCCGATTTCTACCGCGCCTTCGACACGCTGAAGGAGAAGCTCGACATCGTGGCGCTGCCGCTGCAGCTGCCGATCGGCATCGAGGACAGCTTCATCGGCGTGGTCGACCTGGTCGAGATGAAGGCGATCATCTGGGAAGGCGGCGAGCTGGGCGCCAAGTTCCACGACGAGCCGATCCCCGCCGACCTGATGGAACGCGCCAAGGAATACCGCCAGCTGCTGCTCGACACCGCGCTGTCGGTCGATGACGCGGCGATGGAGGAATATTTCGACAAGGGCGACGTCGAGGTCGCGACGCTGAAGCGCTGCATCAAGGCCGGCACCATCTCCGGCGCGTTCCGCCCGGTGCTGTGCGGCACCGCGTTCAAGAACAAGGGCGTGCAGCCGCTGCTCGACGCGGTGCTCGACTACCTGCCGGCGCCGATCGACGTGCCCGGCATCGCGATCGCGGCCGAGGAAGGCGAGGAAGACGGCGAGCACAGCGACCGCCGCCGGATCAAGGCCGACCCGACGGCGCCGTTCGCCGGCCTCGCGTTCAAGATCATCAACGACAAATACGGCACGCTGACCTTCGTGCGCGTCTATGCCGGCACGCTGCAGACCGGCGACACGGTGATGAACACCACCAAGGACCACAAGGAGCGCATCGGCCGCATGTTCCAGATGCACGCCGACAAGCGTGCCGAGATCAAGGAAGTGCACGCCGGCGACATCGCCGCCTTCGTCGGCCTGAAGGACACCGGCACCGGCGACACGCTGGCCTCGCAGCCGACGATCCGGTGGTGCTGGAGCGCATGGCCTTCCCGGTGCCGGTGATCGACATCTCGGTCGAGCCGAAGACCAAGGACGCGGTCGAGAAGATGACGCTCGGCCTGCAGAAGCTGGCCGGCGAAGATCCCAGCCTGCGCCTCAAGACCGACCAGGAAACCGGCCAGACCATCCTGTCCGGCATGGGCGAGCTGCATCTGGAAATCATCATCGACCGGCTGCGCCGCGAATACGGCGTGGACGCCAATATCGGCGCGCCGCAGGTGGCCTATCGCGAGACCATCAGCAAGACCCACACCGAGACCTACACCCACAAGAAGCAGACCGGCGGTTCCGGCCAGTACGCCGAGGTGAAGATCATCTTCGAGCCGCTGGAGCGCAACGGCGGCGTGGTGTTCGAGAACAAGGTGGTCGGCGGCTCGGTGCCGCGGGAATACATCCCGGCGGTCGAAAAGGGCATCCGGGTGCAGGCCGAGACCGGCGTGCTGGCCGGCTTCCCGACCGTCGACTTCAAGTACACGCTGGTCGACGGCAAGTACCATGACGTCGACTCGTCGGCGCTGGCGTTCGAAATCGCCGCCAAGGCGTGCTTCCGCGAGGGCATGAAGAAGGCCGGCGCCGATCATCCTGGAGCCGATCATGGACGTCGAGGTGACCACGCCGCAACGACCATGTCGGCGACGTGGTGGGCGACCTCAACCGCCGCCGCGGCATGATCCAGAACCAGGAGAGCCGCCGGCTCGACCATCATCGTGCGCGCGCATGTGCCGCTGAAGGAGATGTTCGGCTACATCTCGCGACCTGCGCAGCATGACCAAGGGCCGCGCGTCGTTCACCATGCAGTTCCACCACTACGATCCGGTGCCGCGCAACATCGCCGACGAGATCATGGCGAAGTCGGCGTAGCACCGGCCGAAAGACGGCTCCGGGCAGCGCGCCCGGGGCCGCGACTTCCGCCTTGCCCGAAGCCAGGAGCGCGCGATGGCTGATCCGGTTCGCCTGCTGACCCTGCAGTTCCTGGATTGGCTCGCGCTGTCTCCGCGCAGCTACGGCGAGGTGATGGATGCCTGGCGCACCTCCTGCCCGCGCCTGCCGGTCTGGGAGGACGCGGTCGACCTGGACCTGGTGCGCATCGAGCATTTGCCGGGCCGGGCCATGGCGGATTGCGCGGTGACGCTGACCGGCGCCGGACTCGCCGCGCTGGCGACCGCGGCGGTCGAGGCCTGATCGGCTCCCGGATTGTTTCCCCGCCGGCGCGCAGGTGATCTATGCTGGTGCATTGATCCTCGGAGCCCGCATGCGCGTCCTTCCGTTGCTTGCCTGTATCGTCGCCATCTTGTTCGCCGCGGCGCCGCCGGCGCTGGCGGTGCAGCCTTCGGTGATCGTCCAGAAGCTGGCGATCGACATCGTGGTGGAGCCCGACGGCCACGCGGTGACCACCACCCATCGCGAGCAGAGCGCCACCAGCCGCGCGGCGGCGGCCTCGCTCGGGCAATTCGCGATCGCCTTCAACCCCTCGCTCCAGCACCTGGACATCCAGGAGGCGTATACCAGCAAGCATGACGGCGGCCGGGTCGACGTGGACCTCGCCGCGGTGCGCAGCCAGCTGGCGCCCGGGGTGCCGAACGCACCGATCTTCCATGACGTGCAGCAGAAGATAGTGGTGTTCCCCGACCTGCAGGCCGACGACATCGCGGTGATCACCTACCGCCAGGTCACCGACCGGCCGTTGTTTGCCGGGCAGTTCTTCTGGCAGGCCGAGTTCGCCCGCACCACGGCCTGGAACGATGTCAGCATCAACATCACCGCACCGGCGGGCTACCCGTTGCGCACGGAGAGTTTCGGGGTCGCGTTCAGCCGTGACGAGCAGGACGGCGTCGTTCACTACCAATGGCGCTACCACGCCATGGACGTGGTCGCCGAAGACCTCGCCGGGGTGTCCTCCTGGGACCGGCTGCCGCGGCTGTTCGTTTCCAGCTTTCCCGACTACGCCGCCCTTGCCGCCGCCTATGCAGCCGTCGCCGAGCCGAAGGCTGCGGTCACCCGGCGGGTCCAGGCGCGCGCCGACGAGATCACCGCCGGCATCACCGACCGGCGGCAGCAGGCGAAGGCGCTGTACGAGTGGGTCAGCGGGCATATCCGCTACGTGGCACTGTATCTCGCCGCCGGCGGGGTGGAGCCGCATGACGCCGATTCGGTGCTGCTCAACGGCTATGGCGACTGCAAGGACCACACCGTCCTGTTCGAGGCACTGCTGAAGGCAAAGGGCATCGAGGCCCGCTCGGTGCTGCTGAACCTCGACACCGCCTATACGCTCAGCGGGCCGCCGACCATGGCGCAGCTCGACCACGTCATCAGCTACCTGCCGGAGTTCGACCTGTTCGCCGACACCACCTCGGGCGTGGCGCCGTTCGGCACCTTGCCGTTCCAGGAATACGGCAAGCCAGCGGTGATGGTCGGCGGCCACGCCGGCGCCGAGCCGGGCGACGTGGAGGCGGTGTTCCGGCTGCCGGTGCTGACCACCGACGCGGTGTCGATCACGACCCGCACCGACGCCCATATCGACCTCGACGGCGCGATCATCGGTACCAGCACCACCGAGGCCGTCGGGCCGGCGGCGATCGCCCTGCGGCTGACTGCGCGGTGGGTGCAGACGGCCGGGCACGAGGGTGCCGCGCGGCGGCAGCTGGTGTCGCTCGGGCAGGCCGGAACCGGGCTGTTCAGCTTCCCGCCACCGGACGGCTTCGGCAGCCGCTTCGACGTCTCGGGACGGTTCCGCCTGGACCCGCAACCGGAAATCCTCGAGGGCGACAGCTTCGCGCTGCCGCTCGGCCTGCAGTTGCTGGTGCGGCCGGGCGACTTCCTGGTTGGCCCGCTGAATCGCCCGACCCTGCCCGCGTCCGAGGCCACTCCCTGTTTTGCCGGGCGCCAGACCGAGGAGCTTTCGCTGGAGCTGCCCGAAGGCCGCAAGCCGCTGCGCCTGCCGGCCGACCGGGTGATCGAGATCGCCGCCTTCCGCTACTCGTCGCACTGGTCGATGCAAGGGCAGGTGGTGCGGGTGGTGCGGGAAATGGTCTCGCGGGTGGACCAGCCGCTGTGCAGCGGCGCGCTGCGCCGCGAGGTGGCTGCCGCGATGACCGACATCCGGCGCGACCAGCGCACCAAGATCGTTCTTTCCACGCCTTGAACGGGTGCTGTCTCGTCATGGCCGGGCTCGACCCGGCCATCCACGCGGTCGGGCCTGCAGCCAGTCGCGAACGCAGGCTGTCAACTTGACCTGTTTCGTTACGGCAGGTTGCGTTGCGCCGCGATGCGTGGATGGCCGGGTCAAGCCCGGCCATGACAAGACAAAGTCCGCGCTGCCTCTGTGACAACCGCACGAATTCAAAGCGATCGCACCGGCGAGCGAACATTACGTTAACAAAAGTTGCTACACTCTCCCCAGTAGCCGCGCCCGATCTGTCGGGGTTTGAGGCCGCAGGATACAGGGGACGCGCATGAGGGCTGGAATCATCCTGGGGCTGGTGGGCCTGGTCGCGGCGTCGGGGGCGGCGCGGGCGGACAGCTTCGTCAGCATCGACGTGCCGGGCTTCGCCGGCAGCACCTTTGCCGAAGGCATCAACAACGGCGGCACCCTCGCCGGCTATTACCAGGACGGCGCCACCTATCATGGCTTCGTGGATGTCGGTGGCACCTTCACGAGCTTCGACGTGCCTGGCGTGGCGGGCTTCACCCTGGCGCAGGGGATCAACAATTCCGGCAGCGTGGTCGGGTATTTCTCCGATGACACCGGCCTGCATGGCTTCGTGAAGACCGGCGCCGCCTTTACCACGCTGAATGCCACCGGCGACGATCAGGGCAGCGGCAACCACTATACCGTCGCCACCGGCATCAACGATGCCGGCGACGTGACCGGCTACTTCAAGGACAATGCCGGCAATTATCATGGGTTCGTCGACGTCGCCGGGATCTACACGCCGGTCGACGTGCCGGGGGCGACCGGCGGCACCTTTGCCCAGGGCATCAATGCCGCCGGGACCGTGGTCGGCTATTCCATCGCGTCCGGCGGGATCAGCAGCTTCATCGACATCGGCGGCGTGTTCTCCTCGTTCGGCCGCGCCCGGCGGCAGCGGCGACGTGTCGCCGTTCGGCGTCAATGCTAACGGCGACGTCAGCGGCTATTTCCGCAACGCCGCCCTGGTGCACGGCTTCGTGCAGTCCGGGGGCACCGGTTCGACGGTCGATTTCCCCGGCATACCGGCTGCCACCTTCGCCCAGGGGCTCAACGACCAGGGGCAGGTGACGGGCTACTACATCGACGCCGACGGCGGCAGCCATGGCTTCGTCGATACTCTCTCCTCAACCGCGGTCTCCGAACCGTCTTCGTTGCTGCTGGTGGGAAGCGGGCTTTTGGCGATGACCGCATTGCGCCGGCGTGGGCGCGGCGCATCCGTCAAGGCGTGACGGCGGCGGCCGCCAGCAGCGACCGCAACACCGGCAGCGGCACCGCGAAGCCGCCCTGGCCGTGGATCGCGGCGCCGACCGCGAGTCCGGCGATCCGCCAGGCGCCGTCCTCGCGCACCACCACCGGCGCGCCGCTGGTGCCGCGGGTTGCGGTGCAATCATGCAGCAACGCGCCATCGCGCCGCGCGACATGGCAGTCGCGATCGGCGGTGATGATCTCCGCCCGATCCTGGCTGTAGCCGCCGAGCATGGCAGTGGTGCCCGGTGCCGGATCGGCGCCCGCCAGCGCCAGGCTGCCGGCATCCATCGTTCCCGCCAGTTCGAGCAGCGCTGCGTCATGGCCGCGGGTGGCGTCCGGGCGACGCGGATCATAACCGTCGGCGATGCGAATGGAGGCGGCAAGCCGGTGTTCGGCGAATCCGCCGCTAGCGTAACGACTGAGCACGTGCACGGAAGATGCCGGTACGAAATGACCGAGCCGGGCGCTGTACAGGCAATGCGCCGCGGTCAGCGCCATGCCGGGCGACAGCAGGACCGCGGTGCAGCGGGACACGCCGGGCACCTGCAGCCGCGCCAGCGCCGACCAGGGCAGGGTGGCGCCGTCCACGGGCGCGCGCGGATCGGCGGCGCCGATGCCCGGCAATCCGCCCGGAGCCGCCGCCGTGCCGATGGCGAGTGCCGCCGCCACGGTCGCAGCCGCGGCCATGCGCCGCGCCGCTGCGCGCAGTGCCATATATCGACGGCTTCGGGTCATGGTCGGGTGAAATCCTTGTGGTTGGCTGGAGTAGGCCAGCCTGGCCGCGGGGTAAACGGGCGGCGGGTTGCGCGCTCGCCGGGTTCATTTCCCCGCGGGGGTCGGCGCGTGCTAAATTACGTTACGGCAGCCGTTCGGCCGCCACCTGACGATGCGGCCGCCATGGCCGCCAGATTGGAACGATGATGCAAAATCCGTTTGCCCTGGTCTGGATACTTGTGCTGGTGCTGGTGGTGGTCACCGTGTTCGCCGGCCTCAAGACCGTGCCGCAGGGTCAGGTCTGGACGGTCGAGCGGTTCGGCGCCTTCACCCGGCTGCTGCAGCCCGGACTGAACTTCATGCTGCCCTATATCGACCGGGTCGGCCGCAAGCTGAACGTGCAGGAGCAGGTGCTCGACATCCCGGAGCAGAGCGTCATCACCGGCGACAACGCGACGGTGGCGGTGGACGGGGTGATCTACTACCGGGTGATGTCGGCCGACCTTGCGGCCTACCAGGTGACCAACCTGCCGCAGGCGCTTAGCACGCTGGCCATGACCAACATCCGCGCGGTGGTCGGCGAGATGGAGCTGGACGCGGCGCTGTCGTCGCGCGAGCGCATCAACACGCAGCTGCTGACCATCCTGGACGGCGCAACCGAGCCCTGGGGCGTCAAGGTCAGCCGGGTCGAGATCCGCCGCATCGAGCCGCCGGAGAACTTGATCCGGGCGATGAACCTGCAGATGACGGCAGAGCGCGAGCGGCGCGCCTCCGTGGCCAAGGCGGAGGGCGAGCGGCAGGCGGCGATCATGCGGGCCGAGGGCGCCAAGCAGAGCCTGATCCTGGCCGCCGAGGGGCGCCAGCAGGCGGCTATGCGCGATGCCGAGGCGCGCGAGCGGCTTGCGCAGGCGGAGGCGACCGCGACGCGCGTGGTGACGGCGGCGGCGGCCGACGGCGGCGAGGTGGCGCTGCGCTACTTCATCTCCGACCGCTACGTGCAGGCGTTCGGCGCCATGGCCAGCGCGCCGAACAGCCGGCTGGTGGTGGTGCCGATGGAAGCCGCCGCCCTGGTCGGGGGCATGGCGCAGGCGCTGGAGATGCTGCGGCCCGATACGACGCCGCCGCGGCCGACGGTGGCGCCGGTGAGCGTGCCGGAAGTCTCGATGCCGGCGCCCAGCAGGCCGGCCGACAGCGCGCCGGGACGCGGCTGATGCAGGGTTTGGACCTTTCGGCTCCAGGCCCGCTCTGGCTGGCGGCCGGGGTGGTGCTGCTGGTGCTGGAAGTGATCGCCCCCGGCGCCTTCATGATGTGGCTGGGGATCGCAGCCCTCGGCACCGGGCTGCTGGTGCATTATGCCGACCCATCGTTCGACTGGCAGGTGGTGGCGTTCGCCGTGCTGTCGGGCGTCGGCATTGCGGCCGGGCTCTGGCTGCGCCGGCAGCGTCGGCCGTCGTCGCTGAACACGCCCGAATCCGGCCTGATCGGTCGCTCGGCACGCGTGTTGAGCTTCCAGGGTCGCGAGGGCCGGGTGCGGCTGGGCGACAGCGACTGGTCGGCGCGGCTGTCGGGCAATGCCGAGACGCCGCTGCCGGGAGTGATCCTGCGGGTGGTCGGCGTCGACGCCAGCGTGCTGCTGGTGGCGGCCATGGAGGGGGCGCCTGCTGAAAAATCTGTAATCAACCCCCCGCTTGCGGGATAACCGGTGCCGGGCCACCTCATTGCCATGAGGATCGACATGAACATCCCGCCGCGCCAACAATTCGACCGGCAATTCGACATGACCCCCGATGGGCGCTTCATCACGCCGCCGGCGACGCCGGTGTCATCGCGCCTGTTCCGCTACGCGCTGATCGCCGCCGTGGTCGCCGGTGCCGGCGCGATCGCGGCGTTGGCCCTTTGGGTTGCATTCCTGCTGATCCCGATCGCCTTCGCGGCGGCGGTGATTGCGTGGGGGGTGTATCGCTGGCAGGTCTGGCGCGCCCGCGGCGGCTTCAACGGCCCGCGCGACATCTATCGGCCCTGAGCAGCGTAGCCGTCATCAATCGGCGGCCAGGGCGGCCGCCGGCCTCTCCAGGCTGAATTCCCGCGCCAGCAGCGTGTAGCTGCGCCGCCTTGCCTCGGCGTCGTGCACCGTCGTCAGCACCGCCATCTCCTGCACCCGAAGCTGCTCCGCCATTGCCCGCAGCCGATCCGCCACATCGCGGGCGGCGCCGTGAATGGCGCGCTCGCGGAGACGCTCCAGGCGTGGCCGGTCGGCCTCGGTATACGCGTAGGCGGCGGCCTCCTCGGGCGAGGGCAGGGGCGCGAAGATCCCGTTGTCGCGCCAGAGCCGGGCCAGGGCGCGGCTGCTGAACAGCCTGGCCGCCTCCGCCTCGGTTTCCGCCGCCAGCGCCCAGACGCACACCGCCGAATGGGGTTCCGGGTGGCGGGCACTCGGCCGATAGGTCTCACGGTACAGATCGAGCGCCTCGGTCGCGCCGCTGCCGTCGCTGATGAAATGGGCGAAGCAATAGGGCAGCCCGAAATGCGCCGCCACCTGGGCACCGTAGTCGGAACTGCCGAGGATCCACACCTCCGGCATCGTCGGCCCCGTCGGCATGGCGCGGATGTCGCGGAACGGGTGTTTCTCCACCAGCTTCTCCCCGGCCAGCCACGCCAGCAGGTCGCGCACCTGGGCCGGGAAATGGTCGGCGGCGATGGCGGCGTTGGGATTCAGCGCATGCGCGGTCAGGCCGTCGGACCCCGGCGCGCGGCCGAGGCCGAGATCGATCCGCCCGGGCGCGATCGCCTCCAGCACGCGGAACTGCTCGGCGACCTTGAGGCTGGAATAATGCGGCAGCATGACGCCTGCGCTGCCGACGCGAATGCGCGGCGTGGTGGCGGCGATGGCGGCGATCAGCACTTCGGGCGCGCTGCCGGCGATGCTGTCGGAGTTGTGGTGCTCGGCGACCCAGTAGCGGTGATAGCCGAGCGCGTCGGCGTGTCGGGCGAGCGCCAGGCTCTCGCGGATCGAGGCATCGGGTGAGCGTCCGGTCACCACGGTCGACTGGTCCAGCACGGACAGGAGCATGGCGGAATTCCTCAGGGACGGTCGGCGAACGGATCGGGTTGAAGCTCGATGGTCATTGTAAATGGGAGCAGTCGGACGCTAACGCAAAGTCGGCTTGTCGAGGGTATCCCAGCCATAGGCACGCGCCACCCGCTCGATGAGTTCCTGCGCCGCGGGCTGTCCGTTGTCGCCGTTCGTCATCGCGACCACGCCGTAGCCCTTGGCGCAATGCGCGGTGGAGAGGCAGCGGAAGCCCCAGTTGGCGCCGCCATGTTCGAAATACCAGCCCTCTCCCTTGCGCGCGATCGCGAAGCCGACGGCGTAGGGACCAACGCCCACCGGCGTCATCATTTCCTGCATGGCGGCGCGGGTCAGCACCGGGGACGCGTGCCCGGCCATCGTTCGCTGAACCGCGATCATGAGCCGCGCAACGTCGGTCGGCGTGGTCCACAGGCCGGCCGCGGCCTGTTCGGGATAGACGTGCCACCGCGCGCCCATGCCTTTCCCCTGCCAGTCATGGCCCCGAGCGGCGAGCTTCTCCCGGTGCGCGGGAAGGGGCTGTTCGAAGGTGCTGCCGGCCATGCCGAGCGGGCCGAGAACCCAGTCTTGCATAATGTCCTGGAGATTCCGACCCGCCGCGTCCGTGAGCGCGAGCTGCTGGAGCATCACGCCGCCACCCGAATAATGGGCGGCGGTGAAAGGCGGCCGCACCAGTCGAACGGAGCCGACATTGGACGGCGGCTGGCCGTCGAGGATCTGCTGCACCGTCGGCAGCGGCGCGCCCGGTTTGTAGCCGGGGAACCCGAAGCCGTCCCCCAGGCCCGCTGTGTGGCTCATCAGCATGCGCGGGGTCACGGATCGGCCGCCCTTCTCAGGTGCGTCCGGCAGTTTCCAGGAGGTCAGGATGGTGTTGATGTCCTGGTCGAGGCCGAACAAGCCGTTCTCGACCGCCTTGAGCGAGGCGATCGCCGCGACCGGCTTGCTCAGGGATGCAGCCTGGTACAGCGTTTCATCGGTGGCGGGCGTGCCGCTTTCGACGTCGGCCACGCCCCACGACTTTGCCCAGTGAACCGCGAAATCGTGGATCACGGCGACGCTCATCGCCGGCACGTGATGATATGCCATCAGCTCGGGGATCGTCAGCGCGTCGGCGCCCTGGCGATTGGGAAACTGGGCGCCTTCGACTTCTGCGATCATCCGGGCAACGCCTCTCAACGCCGGTGGTAGCCTGTCTCTCTAAAAGCTGACGGTGCCGAACGTCGCACGCAGCGCCGCGTAGACCAGGCCGCCGACCAGGAACCCGACCAGCGTGCCGTTGATGCGGACATATTGCAGGTCGCGGCCGACCCGCAGCTCCAGCCGCTCGACGATGGTGTCGCTGTCCCAGTTCGCCACCACCTCGGCGATGAAATCCGCAAGCTGGGTCTGCGCCGCCGGCAGCAGGCTGGCGGCGATGCCGGCGGCTGCCTGCTGCAGCCGCGCGCGGGCGCCGGGGTCGGTCTCCAGCAGCACGCCGAGATTGCCCAGCGCGCTTTCCAGGAAGGCGATGGTGCGGCCGTTCGGGCGTGCGGCATCGGCTTCCATCACCATGCGCATGCGCGACCAGACGTCCCAGAACCAGGCGCGCACCGTGTCGTGCGCCACCACCCGGCGCACCGCGGCGCCGATTTCGGCGGCGCGTTGGGGTTCGTTCTCGATGCGGTCGATCTCGCGCCGCACCCATTCGTCGAACGCCTCGCGCAGTTCCGATCCGCCCGGCTCCATCTTGGCCAGTTCGGCGTTGATGAGGGTCAGCACCCGCCGCGCGATCGAGGCGCCGAGTGCCCAGCCGACCAGTCGGCCGCCCTGCTCGCGGACCCGTTCGGCAATCGCCGCCTGCAGCGCCTCCTCGCGGTTGGCGAGCAGGGTCTGCAACTGGCCGAGGATGAAGCCGAACACCTCCTGGTGGCGGCCGCCCTCCACCAGTTGCCGCAGCGCCCGCCCGACCACGCGCCCGGCATCCGGCCCACCCAGCAGGCGCGGGATGATCCGTTCGGCGACGCGCCGCGCGCGGCCATCCTCGACGGTCGCCAGCAGGCGCGGCAGCAGCGCGGCGATCCCCTGGGCCGCCGGCCGGGCGGCGGCGGGGTCGGACAGAAAGCGTCGGAAGATGCCGGGCAGGTCGATCTGCGCGAGGGTGCGCGCCACCTCCGCCTGGGTGAACACGTGGTTGGCGACGAAGCGGCCGAGCGCGCGGCCGAGCCGGGCCTTCTGGTTCGGGATGATCGCGGTGTGCGGGATCGGCAGTCCCAGCGGGTGGCGGAACAGGGCGGTGACCGCGAACCAGTCGGCGATGCCGCCGACGAACCCGGCCTTGGCGGCCGCCTGCAGGGTCTCGGTCCACACGCCCGGGGGCAGGTAGAAGGTGAGGATGGTGAGCGCTGCCATGCCCAGCAGCAGGCCGGTGGCGAACTGGCGGTGGCGGCGCAGGGACAGGCGCGCCGCGTTGTCGGGGTCGGCGGTTCGTATGTCGGGTTCGGAAACTTGCATGCGGAGATAAGGCTATCACGGGCGTTCGGTTTGCCCGCAACGGGAAGGTTATGTTATAGTATATCTATGCTGGACCCGCTCGCGCTCACCGCCGGACTGCCTGCCCGGCTTGTGCTCGCCGGATCGGTGGTCGCTGTCATCTGGCTCGCCGTCTGGTGGGCATTGGCGTGAACGTCCCGGCGATCCGGCTTTCGGACCTCACCTGCCTGCATGATCGTCGCCCGGCGGTCCATCATGTGTCCGGCTGCTTCGCCCCCGGCAGCCTGACCGCGGTGATGGGCCCCAACGGCGCCGGCAAGACGACCTTGCTGCGCGCGATCGCCGGCCTGCATGCGGCGCGGGAGGGCCAGATCGACCTCGGCGGCCTGGATCGGCATCGGATCGGCCTGCTGCCGCAGGCGAGCACGCTCGACCGCCAGTTTCCGATCAACTGCCACGACGTTGTGGCGCTGGGCGACTGGCCGCGGTCGGGACCGTTCCGGAAACTGGGGCAGGGAGCCGAGCACGCCATCGGCGCCGCGCTGAAGGCCGTCGGGCTGGAGGGGATTCGGCCGGCGGATGATCGGCAGCCTTTCGGCGGGGCAGTTCCAGCGGGTGCTGTTCGCCCGGATGATCATGCAGGATGCGCCGGTGCTGCTGCTGGACGAGCCGTTCACCTCGATCGACGCGCGAACCACCGCCGACCTGCTGGCATTGATCCGAGCCTGGCACGCCGAGGGCCGCACCGTGATCGCCGTGCTGCATGACATCGATCTGATCATGCGGGAATTTCCGGATACCTTGCTGCTGGCCCGCGACCTCGTGGCCTGGGGGCCGACCGCCTCGGCCCTCAGTCCGGAGCACCGCCTCCGTGCCCGCCTGGTGGCCGAGGCCTGGGCCGACCAGCCGGAACTCTGTCACGCCGAGAACAGCCGGGCAGCAGCTTGATCTTTCATCTTTTTCTGGAACCGTTCCAGCTCGGCTTCATGCGCCGGGCGCTGGCCGGTTGCCTGGCGCTGTCGCTTGCCGGGCCGCCGCTGGGCGTGTTCCTGGTGCTGCGGCGCATGAGCCTCACCAGCGACGTGCTGCAGCATGGCATCCTGCCGGGCATCGCCCTGGGCGCCGCCGCCGGCGGTCTTTCGTTGTGGACCATGGGGTTCGGCGGCTTTCTTGCCGGACTCGCGGTGGCGCTTCTGGCCGGCTGGCTCACCCGCGCCACCGGCGCCCGCGAGGACAGCCAGCTTGCCGGCGTCTACCTCGTGGCGCTCGCCCTGGGAGTCGCGATCATCTCCATGCAGCACGGCATCGACCTCACCCACCTGCTGTTCGGCAGCGTGCTGGCGGTGGACGACGCAGCGCTGCTGCTGATGGCCGGCGTCGCCAGCGTGGCGGTGCTGGGGCTGGCGGTGATCTGGCGGCCGCTGGTGCTGGAGAGCTTCGACCCGGGCTTCATGGCGGCGGTGGGCGGCCGCGGCGGCGCCTGGCACCTGGGGTTCCTGTCGCTGGTGGTGCTGTGCGTCGTCGGCGGCTTCACCGCCATGGGCACGCTGATGTCGGTCGGCCTGATGATGCTGCCGGCGGTCGCCGCCCGGCACTGGTCGGCGGAGCTGTCGGGCCAGATCCGCGCCTCGGCCCTGCTGGCGGTGGCGGCCTCGCTCATCGGCCTGCTGCTGTCGTTCCACCTCGACCTGCCGGCCGGTCCCGCGATCGTGCTCAGTGCCGGCGGGCTGTGGCTGGCCAGCATGCTGGCCGGCAGCCGCGACAGTTTGCGCCGCCGCTTGCACCGCCCGCATTATGCCGGTTGAGGGGCATAGTTCCGCCATCAATTCGGACCACCCCAGGCCAGGATCGATGGAGCAGGCGATGGACTGGCGCGGACGGAAGATACTGGTGACCGGCGGGGCCGGGTTCCTTGGCTCCAACCTATGCCACGCCCTCGCCGCGCGGGGCGCCAAGGTGACGGCGCTCGACGGCTTCCTGTTCGGCGGCGGCGCCAATCCGGCCAACCTCGAAGGCGCCGACGTCGACCTCGTGCGCGCCGACATCCGCGAGGTCGATCTGCGGCCGCTTTGCGAGGGCGCCAGCGTCATCTTCAACCTGGCCGCCCAGACCAGCCACATGGGCGGCCAGCGCGATCCCCTGGCCGACATCGCGGTCAACGCCGTGGCCCAGGTCCGGCTGATCCAGGCGGCCCGCGAGGCGGCGCCCGACGCGGTGGTGGTGCACGCCTCGACCCGCCAGTTCTATGGCCGGCCGCGGCAGCTGCCGGTCGATGAGAGCCATCCCGTCAACCCGCCCGACGCCAACGGCGTGTCGAAATTCGCCGGCGAGCAATACTGGATGATCGAGCACCGCACCGCCGGCCGGCCGGTGGTCGCCCTGCGACTGACCAATTGCTACGGCCCGCGGCTGCGCATTCGTGATGCCCGCCAGACCTTCCTGGGCATCTGGCTGCGCTGCGTGCTGGAGCAGAAGCCGTTTGAGGTCTGGGGCGGCGCGCAATTGCGCGATCTCACCTATGTCGACGACGTCACCGAGGCGTTCCTGGCCGCCGCCGCGACCCCCGCCTGCCACGGCCAAGTCTACAACATCGGTGGCTCGCCCCCCATCAGCTTGCTCGACATCGCGAAGATGATGGTGGCGATCGGCGGCCCCGCTGCGAAGTTCGTGACCCGCGAGTTCCCCGCCGACCGCGCCACCATCGACATCGGCAGCTACCACGCGGACGACCGGGCCTTTCGCGCCGCCACCGGCTGGACTGCCTCGGTGCCGCTGGATGAGGGCATCCGCCGGTCGCTGGAATGGTATGCGCCCCGCCTGACCGCCTATCTTTGAACTGCCGGACCATATTCAGGGGCCTTGAACAATGAGTGGCACCATCACCGTCCCGCAGGCCAATCCCGGGGCCGGCTACCGCGCGCTGCAGGCGGAGATCGACGCCGCGGTCGCGCGCGCCCTGGCCTCCGGCTGGTACATCCTAGGCGCCGAGGGCCGCGCCTTCGAGGGTGAGTTCGCCGCCTGGCTCGGCTCCTCCCACGCGGTCGGCTGCGGCAACGGCACCGACGCCCTCGCCTTGGCCTTGCGGGCGCTGGGCGTCGGCGCCGACTGTGCCGTCGCCACCGTCTCGCATACCGCGGTCGCCACCGTGGCGGCGATCGAGATGGTCGGAGCCACCCCGGTGCTGATCGATATCCTGCCCGATTGCTACACCATGGACCCGGCCGAACTGGAGGCGGTCCTGGCGCATCCCCCGCACGGCTTGCCGCCGATCCGTGCGGTCATTCCGGTGCACCTCTACGGGCAAGGCGCGGATCTCGCGGCGATCATCCCGGTGTGCCGGGCGCACGGCATCCCGGTGATCGAGGATTGCAGCCAGGCGCACGGCGCGGCGCTGGATGGCAAGAGGCTCGGCACGTTCTCCGAGATCGCCACATTCAGCCTGTACCCGACCAAGAACCTCGGCGCGCTGGGCGATGGCGGGATCATCGTCACCGGCGATCCGGCGCTGGCGGCGAAGCTCGCAGCACTGCGGCAATATGGCTGGCGCGAGCACTATATTTCCACCGAGGTGGGCATCAACTCGCGGCTGGATGAAATCCAGGCAGCGATCCTGCGCGTGAAGCTGCGGCACCTCGACGCGCAGAACAGCCGCCGCCAGGCGATCGCCGCCGCCTACGACGCGGCCCTTCGATCCACCTCCATGAAGCCGCCGGCCCGCCGCGCCGGTGCCATCCATGTCTTCCACCAATACGTCGTCCGGCCCGGTGATCGCGCCGCCGCCCAGGCGAAGCTGCGCGCCGCGGGGATCGGCACCGGCATCCATTACCCGGCGCCGGTGCATCTCCAGCCGGCTTATCTGAACCGGGTCGCGCTCGGCCCGTCTCGCTGCCGCGCGTCGGAAGTGGCCTCGCAGCAGGTGCTGAGCCTGCCCATGTATCCCGAACTGACGGATGACCAAGTGGGGCTGACAATTTCTGCTTTGCATGATCTGTAACGCAGCTATGTCTTTGGGACGGGCACTCCCTACCAATTTCCACGCCGGGAAGGTCGACTAGCCGACATACATACCGAAATCAGCCTGTTACATATTGGCGCGTGAAATGTGCGTCGCTGCGGTCGGCGAGAGGGTAGACATGGTTCGCCGGCCTGGGGGCAGGAGCGCTTCGATTCCCGATGTTGCGTCGCCGTTCGAGGCATCGACGGAAGAGGCCGGCCGACCGGGCGCCGTTGTGGACGGCCCGCGAACGCTGCCGGGCGCGCCGCTCCCGAATGCCGCGCTATCCAATGCCGTGCTGCCCAACCGGCTTTTGGACATCCTCGACGAGGCCGACCGCGCCTTGCTGCTGCCGAACCTCGCCCCCATCGATCTCGGCCGCGGCATGACCCTGTTCCAGCCCGGCGACGACGTCACCCATGCCTATTTCCCGCAGGCCGGCAGCATGGTGTCGCTGGTCATCATCATGCCGGACGGCAAGGTCGCGGAGGCGGCGACTGTCGGGCGGGAGGGTGCGATCGGCGGCCTGATCAGCCTCGGCCACAAGCCGGCCTTCGCCCGCGCGGTGGTTCAGATCCCGGGCCCCGCCCTGCGGGTCGACACCGATGTCATCGAGGATGCCAAGCATCGCTCGCCGCGGTTTCGCGATGTGTTCGCCCGTTATGCCGACTGCCTGCTGGCCCAGGTGCTGCAATCGGTCTGCTGCAACGTGCTGCATACGCTGGAGGCGCGGTGCTGCCGCTGGCTGCTGACCACGCAGGACCGGGTCGGCGCGAACGAACTGCCGATGACGCAGGAATTTCTCGCCGAGATACTGGGCGTGCAGCGGACCACCGTCACCGCGGTCGCCGGCGCGCTGCAGGAGAAGGGCGTGATCAGCTACCACCGGGGACGCATCCGGGTACTCGACCGCCCGCGGCTGGAGGCGCTCGCCTGCGATTGCCATGGCTGCGTTCGCGACCATTTCGAACGGGTGCTGCCCGGCGTCTATCCGCCCTATGCCGCGGCGCCGGCCTCGGTTACCCAGGGGGAATGATGGACCACTCTCCCGACTGGCAGGAGGCCGATCGACTCGCGGCGTTGCGGGGCTACGGCATCCTCGACACGCCCACCGACCCGGCGTTCGACGATTTCGTGCAGATCGCGGCACATGTCTGCAACGCGCCGATCGCCGTGGTCAATCTGATCGATGAATCCCGGCAATGGTTCAAGGCCGAGATCGGGCTGGGCGTGCGTGAGACCGCGCTGGACGTGTCGATCTGCGCCCATGCGATCCTGCAGCCCGGCGTTTTCGTGGTCCCCGACACCACCAGGGACGGGCGCTTCGCCGGCAATCCCCTGGTCACCGGCAAACCGCATCTCCGCTTCTACGGTGGGGCGTTGCTGGAGACCGAGGAGGGCCTGCCCATCGGCACGCTTTGCGTGCTCGACTACACCCCGCGTCCGCAGGGACTGAGCGATGAACAGCGCTTCGTGCTGCAGGCGCTGGCCCGCCAGGTGATGGCGAAGCTCGAACTGAGTCGCGCGCTGGAAGCGCGGCGCCAGGCCGAGGCGGCGGTCGCGTCGGCCCATGCGCGCATCGAGGAGACGCTGAAATCGGCGATCGTCGAGAAGGAGTTGATGATGCAGGAAGTGCATCATCGGGTGAAGAACAGCCTGCAGATGGTGCAGAACCTGTTGCTGCTGCAGGCCCGCGGCATCAACGACAACGACGTCGCCCGCCAGCTTCGCGAAGGCGCAGGCCGCGTCAACATCTTCGCGTCGTTGCATCATCAGCTCTATCTCGCCGGTGATGGCGGGCGGGTGCAGGTAGCGCCGTACCTCGAAGGCGTCATCCGCGATCTGCGAGAGGGCATCGGCGCGACGCTGGACGGCCGCCGGATCGAACTGGTTGCCGACGCTGCCGTTTGGCCTGCGGGAGATATGCCGACTTTGGGGCTGGTGCTGACCGAACTCGTCACCAACGCGCTGAAATATGGCCAGGGCGTGGTCCGCGTGCGGTTCAGCCAGGCTCCGGGCGAGCAGGGCACGCTGACCGTCGAGGACGAGGGGCCGGGGTTGCCGCCGGATTTCGAACCGGCCCGCAGCCGCGGCCTTGGAATGCGGTTGGTCACCCGCTTGCTGGGCGAGCGCGGCGGCCGTCTGGAGGTCGATCGCAGCCGGCCGCACTCGTGCCTGATGGTGCGGCTGCCGCATTCCCGCGGCTGAGCCGCATTGCGCACCTCGGGATGAATTCCGCGTAGGCGGCCGGGCGGCGCCGACCGTACAAGCAGACGTGTATGCGCAATTGCGCCGCTCCGTAACTTTTAGAACTGTCAGCACGTTGGGCTTGTAGACGCCACGAGTGGACCGGCGGGTTTGGCGGTGCCAAGCAGAGTTCGGCCCAGTCGGGGATCGATTACAGGTGAAATTATGGTTATGCAGTTCGACGTTCTGGTGCTGGAAGACGATCCCCTGCTGCGTATGACGATCGCCGATGTCTTGCGTCAGGATGGGTTCGCGGTCTGCGAGGCTGGAAACAGTTCCGTCGGGCTCGACATGCTCCGCCGCATGCATCCGAAGCTGCTGGTGGCGGATATCGACCTGGGGCCGGGCAAGAGCGGCCTGGACGTGGGTGCCGAGGCGCTCGAAATGTTGCCTGAACTGCTGATCGTCTACTCAACCGGGCGGCCTGCCTCGATGGCGGGGTATCAGCTCGGGTTGCGGGAGCGCGCGTTGCCGAAGCCGTACCAGCCTGAGGCCCTGACGGCAATGGCGCATGAACTGATCGGCTGACGGCTCGCCGACGGGAAGCCGTCGGGGGGAACCTTGGCCTCACAAACGGTGGCGACAAAAAAGCCCCCTCCGCCGAAGCGGAGGGGGCTTTGTCTGTTCGCCGCTTCAGCGGGCTTCGCGCATGTGGCTTTCGTCGCGCAGACTGCCGGCGTAGGCCGCGGCGGCACTGGCGATGAAGGCGCCGATCAGCATCGACAGCGCGGTGAAGATGGCGAACTGCGACGTCGCCTTGCGCGCGGCGTCGGCGGCCTGACGGGCCTTGGTTTCCGCCGCCTTGGCGCGTGCGATCACGTCGTCGACCCGCTTCTGCGCATCCGGCTGTGCGATCCCGGTGCGGTTGGCGACCATTTGCGCCAGGTAGGTACGGTCGGCAGGCGGCACGTCGCCGTTGCCAAGACCGTTGGCGATGATCCGCGTCGCCTGGCCGGTTGCTTCCGCGTTGTTGGCGGCGTCCGGCTTGTCCGAGCGGAACAGGCTGTCGATATCGTAGCCGGAGACGCTGGACATCGCCTGCGAGGCAACCTGCCCAGCACCCTGGGCGGCTCCGCCGACGGCGGTCGCGGCTGCGCGCACGCCGCCACCCACCACGGACGAAGCGGCGGAAGCGACGAAGATGGTGCCGACCACCGTCGCCAACGCCCAGGCCAGCAACCCATGCGCGGTGTCGCGGAAGAACACCTCATGGGTATGGACGTCGACCCACTTCGTGCGCAGGCGGCCGGTGACGTAGCCGCCGATCGCCGACGACAGCCATTGCACCACGATCAGGCCGATGCCGGCGGCAATCGTGAAGGTGGTGGCCGACGCGCCGCTGTTCGGCCACGGCGAGACCGAGGTCAGCCCGAGGCCGGCGCCGAGCGACAGCAGCACCAGCGTGGTCGCGATCGCCACGAACGCGCCGGAAAAGATCGCCGCCCAGCTGACCGCCGAATGCGAGGATTCGTTGCCGGGAGCGGCCGAAGAGTAACTGCGGCCGAGACCGGCCGGCGATGCGGTGTTCATCGTCAGTGCCAGATCAGTGCCAGCAGGATGATGATCGGGATGGGGATACCGAGCAGCCAAAGCAGAATTCCGCGACCCATTAGAGCCTCCTGAAGAATCGGTGGGAAGTGGGGTGGCAACGATCTGCCAGGGTTGCGGTTCCATCGCCCCGAGGTTTTGATGTCGCCCGGCCGCGACGTCGCCATGGGGCGCCGCCGGCCGATGGGAGAACCTGGATGAGCCGGATCGTCACCGTCGGCGCGGCCCAGCTGGGCCCGATCGAACGACGCGAAGTCACGGCAGGACGTGGTGGTCCGGCTGCAGGCGTTGCTGCGCGAGGCCTCGCGGATGGGCTGCGACCTCGTCGTGTATCCGGAAGCGGCGCTGACCGCATTCTTCCCGCATTGGTGGATCGATGACGAAGCGGAACTGGATGCCTGGTTCGAGCGCCGAGATGCCGAACCCCGCGGTGCAGCCGCTGTTCGACGAGGCACGGCGGCTGGGTATCGGTTTTCATCTCGGCTATGCGGAGCTGGCGTTCGAAGGCGGCCGCAAGCGGCGATTCAACACCTCCATACTGGTCGACGGCGCCGGCCGGATCGTCGGCAAGTACCGCAAGGTCCATCTGCCCGGCTATGTCGAGCAACGGCCCGGCGAGCCGTTCCAGAACCTGGAAAAGCGCTATTTCGAGGTCGGCGATCTGGGCTTCGGCGTTTGGCCGGCATTCGGCGGGCGCGTCGGCATGATGATCTGCAACGACCGCCGCTGGCCCGAGTCGTACCGGGTGATGGGCCTGCAGGGCGTCGAGCTGATCGTGCTCGGATACAACACGCCGGTGCACAACCCGGCGATGCCCGAGACCGACGATCTCGGCAATTTCCACAACCACCTGGTGATGCAGGCGGGCGCCTACCAGAACGGCTGCTGGGTCGTGGGTGTGGCGAAGGCGGGCGTGGAGGAGGGCGTCGACCAGATCGGCCAGTCCTGCATCATCGCACCGTCCGGCGAGCGGGTGGCGCAATGCACCACCCTCGGCGACGAGTTGCAGGTGGCGCGCTGCGACCTCGATCTGTGCCGCAGCTACCAGGAGAGCATCTTCAACTTTGCGAAGCACCGGCGGCCGGAGCATTACGGCCTGATCACCGCGCGGACCGGTGCCGGCGACATGCTGGGCCAGCCTGCGGACATGGCGGCGGACGTTCCGGCCGGCGGCTGACTTGCCGGCGCGTAACCGCGTCTTTACGGTTGCCGACGAGGGAGAAAAGTCGCGATGACCCAGTTTCATGATGCGGTGGCGCGGGCGCTGCCGCAGGACGGCACTGCCGGCGCACTGGCCGGGCGTGTGTGGCGGCCGGAGTTGCACGGCCCGGCGGTGGTGGCCATCCGCGCCGAAGGGGTGATCGACGTGACGCCGACCTTCCCGACCATGCGCGACCTTTGCGAGGAGGCCGATCCGGCGGCCGCCCTGCGCGGCGCAGGCGGCGAGAATCTTGGCCCGGTCGCGGCGTTGCTGGCGAACACGCCGAGCGACGTGCGCGATGCCGGCAAGCCGTGGCTGCTGGCGCCGATCGACCTGCAGGCGGTGAAGGCCGCGGGCGTCACCTTCGCGATTTCGATGCTGGAACGGGTGATCGAGGAGCGCGCGCGCGGCGACCTCGCCGCCGCCGCCCGTCTGCGCGGCGAGGTGCAGGCGTTGATCGGCGACGATCTGGCGCGGCTGAAGCCGGGCTCGCCGCAGGCGGCGGCGCTGAAGAAGATGCTGATCGAGCAGAACGCCTGGAGCCAGTATCTCGAGGTCGGCATCGGCCCGGACGCCGAGATCTTCACCAAGTGCCAGCCGATGGCCGCCATCGGCACCGGCATGGATGCCGGCGTGCATCCGGCATCGAGCTGGAACAATCCCGAGCCTGAGATCGTGCTGGTGGTCGGTTCCACCGGCGCCATCGTCGGCGCCACCCTCGGCAACGACGTGAACCTGCGCGATGTCGAGGGCCGTTCGGCGCTGCTGCTCAGCAAGGCCAAGGACAATAATTCCTCCGCGTCCGTCGGACCGTTCATCCGATTTTTCGAGCGCGGCTTCTCGCTCGACGACGTCCGCAACGCGGTGGTCTCGCTGACGGTGACGGACGACAACAATTTTCGCATGGAGGGCAGCTCCTCCATGGCGAAGATCAGCCGCGACCCCGCCGACATCGTCGGCCAGATGCTGAATGCCCATCACCGCTTTCCCGATGGCGCGGTGCTCTATCTCGGCACCATGTTCGCACCGATCGAGGATCGGGACGCGCCGGGCAAGGGCTTCACCCACAAGACCGGCGATGTCGTGACCATTGCCGCCCCGATGCTGGGCGCGCTGGTCAACCGCATCCGGCCGACCGACCAGTGCGAACCCTGGCGGTTCGGCGCCGGCGCGCTGATGCGAAACCTCGCCGCGCGCGGCCTGCTGCAAGCCCGATAGGAACCGACATGTCGAATGCTCCCGCCGCCGACGTCGCCGTGCCGCAGGGCGGATTTCCCGCCAGCAACGTGCCGCCGACCGACGCCGAATTCCTCAACCTGCACGAGTTCATCAAGGCGGCGAAGCTGAAGCTGAACCAGTATATCTGGGACTACCTGGTCGGCGGCACCGAAACCGAAACGACCTTGCGGCGCAACCGCCTGGCCCTCGACAGCATGGCGTTCCGGCCGCGGGTGCTGGTCGACACCAACGACATCGACAGCAGCCATTCGTTCTTCGGCCGCAAGATCCGCCTGCCGGTGGCGCTGGGGCCGGTTGGTTCGCTCGAATCGTTCGAACCGGGCGGCGGCGCCACGGTGGCGCAGGGTGCCGGCGCATTCGGCGTGCCGATGTTCTGCAGCTCGGTGACCCAGCCTGGGTTGGAGCAGGTCGGCGAAATCCGCCAGCGGGCCGAAGGTGTTCCAGCTTTACGTGCGCGGCGACGACGACTTCATCACCGACCACGCGAAGCGCGCGGCGGATGTCGGATACGACGCGTTCTGCATCACCGTTGACACCGCCCATTACAGCCGCCGCGAGCGCGACATCGCCAAGCGCTTCCGCAAGCCCTGGCGCGCCAACAACACCGGCATGGATTTCCAGGCCGGCCTGAACTGGGGCCATATCGAACGCTTCAAGGCGCGTCACAACATCCCGCTGATTCTGAAGGGCATCGCCACCGCCGAGGATGCCGAGCGCGCCTGCCAGCTCGGTGTCGATGTCGTCTATGTCTCGAACCACGGCGGCCGCCAGCTCGACCACGGCCGCGGCTCGTTCGAGGTGCTGCCGGAAATCATCGACGCCGTCGCCGGGCGCGCGCAGGTCTATGTCGATGGCGGCTTCAGCCGCGGCAGCGACATCCTGAAGGGCATCGCCATGGGCGCCGACCTCGTGGTGGTCGGGCGGCTGTATGTCTATGCGCTCGCCGCTGCCGGCGCCGGCGGCATCGTGCGGCTGTTGGAGATCCTGGAGGACGAGGTGCAGGAGTGCCTCGGCCTGATCGGCGTCACCAGCTTCGCCCAGCTCGACAAAACCTTCCTCCACGCGGCAGCCCCGGTGGTGCCGCCGCATGTCCACAGCGCCTTCCCGCTGCTGACGATGAACGAGGGCTACTGACGTCAATCCGTTGCGCGGCCTGCTCGGGCTGGCCGCGCTGCTGGGGGTGGCCTGGCTGCTGAGCGCCGATCGCCGGGCGATTTCCTGGCGCACCGTGATCGGCGGCGTGCTGCTGCAATTGGTCCTGGCGTTGCTGCTGATCGGCTTCCCGCCGGCGACCCGCGTTGTGCTGCTGCTGAACGACGCCGCCGACGCGTTGCAGCGGGCGACCGACGCCGGCACCGCCTTCGTGTTCGGCTATCTCGGCGGCAGCGTGCTGCCCTTCGTCGAAACCCGTCCCGGCGCCAGCTTCATCCTGGCCTTCAAGGCGCTGCCGCTGGTGCTGGTGATCAGCGCGCTTGTCGTCGCTGCTGCTCTACTGGGGCGTGCTGCAGCGGGTGATGGCGGGTTTCGCCTGGCTGCTGCGCCGCACGCTGGGCGTCGGCGGCGCGCTGGCGCTGGGGGCCGCGGTGCACATCTTCGTCGGCATGATCGAGGCGCCGCTGCTGGTCCGGCCCTGGCTCGCCCGCATGCAGCGCGGCGAGTTGTTCGCGCTGATGAGCTGCGGCATGGCCGGCGATCGCCGGCACGGTGATGGTGATCTACGCCGCCATCCTCGGCCCGGTGCTGCCGAACGCGCTCGGCAACATCCTGATCGCCTCGGTCATCAGCACGCCCGCCGCGCTGGCCATCGCCGCCCTGATGGTGCCGTTCGGACCGGGCGCGGCGGATGCGCGAGCTGACGGTTCAGCATCCGCCGGCGAGCGCCCTCGACGCCATCGTCAGGGGCACCGCCGACGGCATCCCGGTGCTGGTCGGGATCGCTGCCGTGCTGCTGGTGGCGGTGGCGCTGGTGACCTTGCTCAACATGGCCCTCGGCGCACTGCCGCTGACGCCGGCGCTCAGCCTGCAGCGCGATCCTGGCCTGGCCGTTGCGCCCGGTGATGTGGCTGATCGGCATTCCGTGGCCGGAGAGCGAGGCGGCGGCGACGCTGATGGCGCACCAAGACGGTGCTGAACGAGTTCGTCGCCTATCTCGACCTCGCCGCGCCTGCCGCCGGAGGCGCTGTCGCCGCGGTCGCGGCTGATCGTGACCTACGCGCTGTGCGGCTTCGCCAATTTCGGCAGCCTCGGCATCATGATCGGCGGCCTCGGCGCCATGGTGCCCGAGCGGCGGCCGGAGATCGTCGCGCTCGGCTTGCGCTCGATGGTCGTCCGGCACGCTCGCCACCTGCAGCAGCGGAGCGGTCGCCGGCCTGTTCGGCTGAACCGGCCGGTGACGCTTCAGGCGGCTTGCGGCACTTCCTCGATCATCTGCTTGCGCAGCAGGTCGCGGTACGGGCCGGGGCGGGCGGCCAGTTCGTCCGGCGCGCCGTCGTCGATCACCTGGCCGCCATCCATGACGACGATGCGGTCGAAGTTGCGCAGCGTGGACAGCCGGTGGGCGATGGCGATGACGGTGCGGCCCTGCATCAGATTGTCCAGCGCCACCTGGATCGCCTGCTCGCTCTCGCTGTCCAGCGCGCGGGTGGCCTCGTCCAGCAGCAGGATCGGCGCGTCCTTCAGCAGCGCGCGGGCGATCGCCAGCCGCTGGCGCTGGCCGCCCGACAGCTTCACGCCGCGGTCGCCGACCATGGTGTCGAAGCCGTCCGGCAGCGCCTCGATGAAGTCGCGGCAGCGGGCCACGTTGGCCGCGGCCAGCACCTCGTCCTCGCTGGCCTCGGGGCGGGCGTAGCGGATGTTCTCCAGCACGGTGCGATGGAACAGCGATGATGTCCTGCGGCACGACCGCCAGCATCTCGCGCAGGCTTTCCTGCGTGACTGCCGCGATGTCCTGCCCGTCGACCAGCACGCGGCCGGCCTGCAGGTCGTAGAAGCGCTGCAGCAGGGCGAGCACGGTCGACTTGCCGGCGCCGGACGCGCCGACCAGCCCGACCCGCTGCCCCGGCTCGATCACCAGGTCGAGGCCCTTCAGCACCGGCGCGCGGCCGGGATAGGCGAAGCGCGACGTTGTCGAAGATCGACCCGCCCGGGACCGTGCAGCAGACGCGCTGGCGTCCGGCGCGTCGGGCAGCTCGTGCGGCACCAGCAGCGACGTGATGGCCTCGTCCAGGCGGGCGACGTGCTGGGTGAGGTCGACCAGCGCCACCGCGAGGTCGCGGGTGCAGTGCAGGATGGTGAAGCCGAGCGAGCAGATCAGCACCATGTCGCCGGCCGAGGCCTGGCCGTGCTGCCACATCATCACGCCCCAGGCCGAGCAGGCCGGCGGTGATCACCGCGGTGATCAGCGCGTGCACCAGCCGCAGCTTCTCCAGATAGAGCAGGCTGCGGCGGCGGGCGGCCATCTCGGCGCCGATGCGGCCGACGATGCGGGCGATGCTCGCGCAGCGTGGCGCCGAAGGCGCGCACCACGTGCATGTTGCCGATCACGTCCACCAGTTCGCCGTCCACGCCGGCGGCGCGGGTCGGCGAAGTCGCGGTGCAGCGGCGTGCCGTTGCGGGCGAGATGGAAGATCAGCGCCGCCAGCACCAGGCTCACGCCGACCAGGCGCCAGCGCCATGCACCGGGTTGACGGTGGCGATCAGGGCGATCGACATCACCACCGCGAAGCAGGGCGGCAGCACGTTCCAGGCGCTGGTGTTGGCGATCTGGAACACCGCGTTGGAGGTGGCGGTGATGCGGCCGGCCAGCGTGCCGGGCAGGCGCTCGGCGAAGTAGCTCGGCGAGTGGCCGGCCAGATGGCCGAACAGGTCGCTGCGGACGTCGCCGGTGACGCGCACGAAGACATGCGCCGCCGACCAGCCGCCGATCCGCCACATCAGGTTGTCGGCCGCGATCAGGCCACACAGTACCGCGAACGCCGTCCAGACCGCCTGGCCGGCGCCGGACGGCCCGTGCGAGACGACGTCGATCAGCCCCTTCAGGCCATACTGCACGGCGATGCCGAACAGCACGGCCATGAACACCGAGCCGAGCACCACGCCATGCGCCGCCCGATGGCGGCGAACATAATGCAGCAGGAAGGCCAGCGGCCGGCCCTGGAACTGGGTGATCTCGGGAGAAACCGGCAGGCGCGGAACGGGAGAGGCGGACATTCGGCACAGCCCTTCATTGAGCACGGTGACATCCTGGGCCGGGATTGCGGCTCAATTTTGTTCAAACTCGCCGAACCGCCACCAGCAACGCGACGTTACCCTGTGGATTTTTCCATCTGCGGATTGCCAGGCGGTTACGATGTCGTGTTCCAACCAGCGCACGACGCCGATTTTCCGCCACATTCGCAGCCTATCAGATCCTTGGCCGCAGACGGCCCGCCGGCCTGCGCTTCCCATGCACCATCCATGAGGCCCTTTCCCAATGCGTATTGCCCAGATTGCGCCGCTGTTCGAGGCTGTCCCGCCGAAGCTTTACGGAGGCACCGAGCGCGTCGTCTACGCGCTGACGGAGGAACTCGTGGCCATGGGCCACGACGTCACCTTGTTCGCCAGCGGCGACTCCATCACCAGCGCGAAGCTGGACCCGCCATGGCCGCGGGCGCTCCGCCTCGACCCGTCGGTGCTCGACTGGGTGGCGCTGTACAACCTGATGATGGAATACGTGTATCGTCGGAAAGATCAGTTCGACGTGCTGCATTTCCATACCGATTACTTCCCCAATTCGCTGTTCAGCCGTCAGGACGTGCCGTTCCTGACCACCCTGCATGGTCGTCTCGACCTCAAGGAATTCGCGGCGGTCTATGGGTTGTTCCCGAATGTTCCGCTGGTGTCGATTTCCAATAACCAGCGCACGCCGGTGCCGGACCTCGGCTGGGTCGGCACCGTGCTCCACGGCATGCCGGCCAAGCTGCTGATGCCGCAGCCGTCGGAGCAGAACTACTTCGCCTTCCTCGGCCGGATCTCGCCGGAAAAGGGCATCGAGGATGCGATCCGCATCGCCGGCGCCATGGGCGTCAAGCTGAAGGTTGCCGCCAAGGTCGACCGCGCCGACGAGGAATACTTCAAGAAATCGATCGAGCCGCTGTTGAAGGATACCAACGTCGAGTTCATCGGCGAGATCAACGACGCCCAGAAGCCGGCGTTCCTGTCCGGCGCCAAGGCGCTGCTGTTCCCGATCCACTGGCCGGAGCCGTTCGGGCTGGTGATGATCGAGGCGATGGCCTGCGGCTGCCCGGTGATCGCCATGAAGTGCGGCAGCGTGCCGGAAGTGATGGATGACGGCATCACCGGCTTCATCGTGGAGACCGTCGAGGAGGCGATCGCCGCCTGCGGCAAGCTCGACCAGCTGGACCGCGCCGCCGTGCGACGCCAGTTCGACAAGCGCTGGACCAGCCGCCGCATGGCCGAGGATTACCTCGCCATCTATCGCCGCCTGATCAATGCCAAGGCGACCCCGGAGTTGCAGGAGGTCGCCGACTGACGAGCTTCCCGGCGGCGCATGCGCCGCCGGACGGCCAGGCTCCGGACAGCCTGCCAATGGACATCGTGGCCGGGCACCACGACACTCCCCCAATGAAGGCTTTGCTGCTCGCCGTCGATGTCGCCCCGGCCACCGTCCGTGCCGGTCTGTTCGATGCCACCGGCGCCTTGCTTGCGATGGCGGAGCAGCCGTTGGTGCTGCTTCGGCCGCTGGACGGGCATGCGGTCATCCGCATGGATGCGGTCTGGAATGCGGCCGGCGGTGCGGTTCGCGATTGCCTGGCCATGGTTCCCGATGCCGCCGGACGCGTCGTCGGAATGGCGTTCGCCGCGACCGCCTCGCTGGTACTGGGCCATGACGGCGCGGCGCCGCTTGACGGTGGCGCCGATGTCTTCGCCTGGGAAGATTCCCGCGCCGAGGCCGAGGCCCGGGACATCACCGAGACCGGCGACGACTGGTTGCGGCAACTCGGCGGCGCCGCCTCCGCCGCCAATCATCTGGCCAAGCTGCTGTGGCTGAAGCGCCGCGCCCTGGCCGCCTGGGGCCGGATCACCGCGGTGCGC
The DNA here is from genome assembly GCA_963819305.1 of uncultured Alphaproteobacteria bacterium. Taxonomy (GTDB): domain Bacteria; phylum Pseudomonadota; class Alphaproteobacteria; order Acetobacterales; family Acetobacteraceae; genus CAVTKE01. The sequence goes on along the minus strand of CAWFVP010000005.1, from coordinate 314,967 downwards.
GACCTGTGCGACGAACTTGCCCGCCGCAGCACCGGCACCGACGCGCATGCGATGGGCGCGCTCGTCGCGGGCTGGCCGTTCATCCCTGGCGACGCTTCGGAGACCGGCTGGCGTTATGAGTTGCTGGAGCGCCTCGGCATCGAGGACCTCTGGACGCTGGGGGCACTGTCCGAACCGCCGCTGCCGCCAGGGGGCCGGCATGGCGGTCTGGCCGAGGCTCCGGCCGCCTTCTTCGGCTTGCCGGCCGGGATCGCCGTGGCGGCCGGGCTGCTCGATGCCCAGGCCGGCCTGCTCGGCGTCGTCGGACGCGGGTTCCGCGCCCGCACCCGCACGACGCTCGCACTGGTCGGCGGCAATGCCACCAGCCTGGTGCTGCTGACCCCGGCGCCGCGCGACATTCCGGGGATCCAGGGACCGTTTCGGGACGCCATACTGCCGGGCTACTGGGTGCATGAGGGCGGCCAGTCATGTGCCGGCGACGCGCTGGACCGGGTCCTGGCGCAGCATCCAGGCGGCCCGATGCTGGCCAACGCCGAGACGCACGCGGCGGCGGCCAACGAGATCCTCGAACTCATGCAGATCGAGGGACCGGCCTTTGCAGCACAGCGGCATGTCGTGCCGGACTGGCTGGGCAATCGCTCGCCGATGGCCGATGAAAGGGCGCGGGCGCTGCTGGCGGGCGTCGGGGACGAGACCCTGTACCGAAGCTTCCTCGAAGCCTATTTCGCCACCGCCCGGGCGCTGGTGCTGCAGGCGCGGCAGATCATTGCCCACCTGAACCGGCACGGCTATGCGGTGTCCCGGGTCGCAATTTCCGGCAGCTATGCCGGCAACAAGCTGTTGCGGCGCCTGTGCCGGGACGGACTGGGCGCCGGCGTCGTGCAGACGCAGGCCCGGGAGCCGGTCCTGCGGGGCGCCGCCATGGTGGCCGCGGTGGCCGCCGGGCTACACCCCGATCTGTTCCTGGCGATCGACCTGATGACGCCGCCGCAACTGGCCTTCGCCGCCGACCCGGTCTGGCGGCAGGCCCATGACGCAGCCTACCGGATCTACCAGAAGCTGTACGAGGTCCGTAACGTCGTCGCGCGCGAGGCGCGTGCCCTGGAGCGCCTGGCCGGAAACTGAGCCCGGCGGCATCCGGAACGCTTTCGCGCTTCCGCAGGATCGGCCTAAGCTTTGCCGAAGGCCGCCTTCAACCGCGGCGCAGGGGAGAGAGCGCATGCAGGCGCCTGCGGCGGCACCCGGAAACGCCATGTCCGACAACCCGGTTCTGGATCGCGCCGTCGGGCGCTCGGTCCGACGGCTGATGCCCTGGCTGCTGCTGATGTATGTGTTCGCGTTCCTCGACCGCACCAATATCGGCTTCGCAAAGAACGCGCTGCAGGCCGATACCGGGATCGACGAGATCGCGTATGCCTGGGGCGCCGGCATCTTCTCCATCGGCTACGCGTTGGTGGAGATCCCCAGCAACATGCTGATGCGCCGCTTCGGCGCGCGGGTGTGGATGGCCCGGATCATGATCAGCTGGGGGCTGGTCTCGGCGGCGATGATGTTCGTCACCGGCCCGACCAGCCTTTATGTCGTGCGGGTGCTGCTGGGCATCGCCGAGGGCGGATTCTTCCCCGGCGTGATGTTTTTTCTGACCCTGTGGTTTCCCGATTCGCGCCGGGCCACCATCACCGGCCTGTTCTATTTCGGCGCGCCCATCTCGTTCGTGGTCGGCGGTCCGATCTCCGGGTTGCTGCTCGACCTCGACGGCGCGTTCGGGCTGCGCGGCTGGCAACTGATGTTCGCAGTCGACGGCCTGCTCGCGGCGGTCGCGGGGTTTGCGATCTTCTTCTTCCTCGACAACAAGCCCGAAGATGCAAAATGGCTGCCCGCGGACGAGAAGGCGGCGCTGATGGCGGCCTGCGCCAGCGACGAGCAGGGGCGGCTGTCGCACGGCCCGCGCGGGTTGCTCGGCGCACTGACCAGCCCGCGGCTGCTGTACTTCGCCGCGATCTACGTGCTGATCCAGATCGATGTCGGTGGCGTGACCTACTATCTGCCGGCGCAGATCGGGGCACTGCTCGGCCGCAAGGTCGGCTTTGCAGTCAGCCTCGTCACCGCGATCCCCTGGATCTGCGCCATGGCCGCAACCTATGCCTTGCCGCGGCTGGCCGACCGCTGGGGTCAGCGCCGGCGGGTCGCGGCGGCGACCCTGGCCGCCTGCGCGATCGGCACCGCATTGTCGGCCGGCGCCAGTCCGGCGATCAGCGTGGCCGCATTATGCGTGGCCGTGGCCGGCTTCATCGCAGTACAGCCGATCTTCTGGAGCTTCCCGATGGCCTATTTCGGTGGCGCCGCCGCGGCCGGCGGTCTCGCCTTCATCAACACCTCGACCTTCATATCGGGCATCACCGCGCCGCAGTTGCGGGTCTGGGCCGATTCGCATTTCGGCCCCGGCGCCGGCCTCTACGCGCTGGCCTGCACGACCATGCTCGGCGCGTTGCTGATCCTCGGCCTCGGCCTGTTCCCCGAGCATGGCCGCAAGCCTCGCGTCGCCCCGACGCTCGGCGCGATGGAGCCTGGGCCATGAAGATCAAAAGCATCCGGGCCTTTGCCATGCGCGGCCGAAAAGCCGATGCCGCCGGCGCTCGCCGGGAGGGCTGGCAGGAAGGCACCGAGATCGCCAACCCGATGTCGCGCTACCCGCGCTACAAGCGGAGGCGCACCTCCTGGCGGCCGGCTTTGGCCGATGTCGGCTGCGTGGTGACAGCCGAGGACGGCAGCTGGGGCTTCGGCACCACCCGGCACGGCAGCGCCGTGATCGGCCTGATCAACGAACATCTGGGCCCGCTGCTGGAAGGCGAGCCGTGCCTGGCCAACGAACGCCTGTACGACATGATGACGCGGATGGCCTCACCCTATTCCGCAATGGGGATCGCCAGCTACGCGATCAGCGCCATCGACCTCGCCTTGTGGGACCTCAAGGGCAAGCTGCTGCGCCAACCCGTCCACGCCTTGCTCGGGGGACCGGCGCGCGAGGCGATCACCTGCTACTCCACGGGCAACGACACCGACTGGCATATGGAGCTCGGCTTCAAGGCGACCAAGCTTGCCTGTCCGTTCGGGCCGGCGGACGGCCTTGCGGCGCTCGACGAGAACGAGGCGCTGGTGGCCATGACGCGCGAGTTGATCGGGCCGAATGTCGACCTGATGCTGGATTGCTGGATGGGCCTGGACGTCGAATTCACGGTTCGCATGGCGGAGCGGCTGCGCCCCTACCGGCTGCGCTGGATCGAGGATTGCCTGACGCCCGAGGACATGGACGGCTTCGCGCAGCTGCGCCAGCGACTGCCCTGGCACGGCCTTGCCACCGGCGAGCACTGGTATGGCGTGCTGCCGTTCTTCCAGGCGGCGTCACGGCATCTGGTGGATGTGCTGCAGCCGGACATCGAATGGGTCGGCGGCATCACAGCCTGCGCGCGCATCTGCCAGATTGCCGACGCCGCCGGAATTTCGGTGATGCTGCATGCCGGCATGAACACCGCGTATGGCCAGCAACTGACCGCGGCCATGCCGGCGGCGGTCTGGGGCGAGTATTTCGTCTACGGCGCCCCAGGCGTGCCGCCGGCGTCGAAAGTGGCGATCCCTGGCACCCCGGTTCCCGACAACGGCATTGTGCGGCCTTCCGACGCGCCGGGTTTCGGATTGGAAATCGACATGGCCTGGATCGAAGCCCAGGCGATCTGAACGGCGATGCCGGGGCCAGGGTGGGGCCACCCTGGTCCCGGCTGCAGTCAGTCGTGGAACACCGTCTTGGACATCGTCGCCGGAGTGTGGGACCGCACGGCGCCGGCCGGGTCGTATTTCACCCGGATCAAGCCCGGCCGATGCTCGGGAACCGGGGCGCCGGGCAGTGCCGCGGGAACATCGTTCGAAGTCACCCGGCCGCAATCGCCGGAAGCGTGGGAAACCACGCGCGGCTGCTGGCCGGCGCCCATTGCGATGATTTCCGTGCTGCGGGTGCAGGCGCCGCCACCGGAGAAGGTAGAAATGACGGAGTAGCCCGTGCTGCCTGAGGGCATCCTGCCGAACGCCGCCTCGGTGAGCGATCCCGGCCCGGGCAGACCCTGCCGCGCCATCGTGGCGACCTGTTGCAACATGGTTGCCGCCTCGCGGTCCAGTGCCGCCGACACGCGGTCGAAGACGGCCAACGGATCGGGCATCAGCACCGGCGCGAGGCTGGGGTTCCGCGACACCAGCACGTTGCCGACGGCGCCCGCAGGCACCAGGACAACCTCGGGAGGCGTATCACCGGTGTAGCGGATCTGTTCGCTGCCGCCATCCGGCAGCTGGATGGTGAGGACATGCGTCTGCGGGGCCGAGGCGTGCGCCGCAGGAGTTGCGGCGAGAACGGCACAGGCAACTGCCGCGGCACCGCCGAGCAGAGTGGATCGAACAGGGCTCATATGTTTCCCCTCCTGGCTGTTTACACACAAGGCGAATCTAGTGCGGACACCTTTACGGCAATTGCCTGCTTCCTGAATTTTCGTTCATCCGTCCCGGGTTCGTCCGTGCGGAACGTGGGCACCCAAGCGGGAGAGACTTGACCTTCGGCCACGACTCGCTTCGCATGCCCCGTGAACAGATCGAAAGCCGGATTCCCGACCCTGTTGCGCCGCGAGTGGATGCTCGGGTTCAGCGTGGCGACGTGTGCGGCATTCCTGTTGCAGGGTGACCGGCTGCTGGCCGGATTGGAGCAGCCAGCGTGGCTCGCCTTCATCTTCCTGTGGCTGTTCACGGCTGTCATGGGCTCGGCGCTGTCGGTGGTGCGCCATGCCGACCATCTGGCCCTGCGCCTGGGCGAGCCCTATGGCACGTTGATCCTGACGCTCTCGGTCACCTTCGTGGAGGTCGCCAGCATCTCGGCGGTGATGCTGCACGGCGCCAACAACCCGACGCTCGCGCGCGACACCCTGTTCGCGGTGGTGATGATCATCCTCAACGGCATGGTCGGCCTGTCGCTGATGCTGGGCGCCTGGCGGCACCGCGAGCAACAGTACAACCTGCAGGGCGCCAACGCCTATCTCGGCGTCATCATCCCGTTGGTGGTGCTCAGCCTCATCCTGCCGGATTTCACCCAAAGCACGCCGGGGCCGACCCTGTCCCATGCCCAGGACCTATTTCTCGTCGTGGTCGGGATCGGTCTCTATTCCACTTTCCTCGCCATGCAGACCGGCCGCCATCGCGGCTATTTCAGCCATGGCGTGGAGGAGTCCTCGCACACCCCGGCGAAGCCGCCGGCCAGCCTGCTGCCGCATGTCGTGCTGCTGGTCGCCTACATCCTGCCGGTGGTGTTCCTGGCGGAGGAACTCGCCCATCCGGTCGACTACCTGATCGAGACCCTGCAGTTCCCCGCGGCGCTGGGCGGCGTCATCATGGCCGTGCTGGTGGCGACGCCGGAGGCGATCGGCGCGGTGCGGGCGGCGATGTCCAACCACCTGCAGCGCTCGATCAACATCTTCCTGGGTTCGGTGCTGTCCACCATCGGGCTGACCATTCCCGCAATGGTCGTGGTCAGCCGCCTGACCGGGCACGACATCATCCTCGGCGTCGAGCACACCGACTTCGTCATGCTGCTGCTGACCCTGCTGGTGAGCGTCGTCACCTTCGCCAGCGGCCGCACCAACGTCATCCAGGGCGCGGTGCACCTGGTGCTGTTCGTGGTTTACCTGTCGCTCATCGTGCAGGGTTAAGGCAGGCGCTATCCGGCCGCCGAGATTCCCCGCAGTCCGAGTTCCTTCGCGCGCAGGCACGCGACCCAGCGCCCGGGTTCGATTTCCTCCAGTTCCGGCCGCTGCTGCTGGCATTGCGCGCGCGCATGGTGGCAGCGCGGATGGAAGGCGCAGCCCGGCGGCGGGTTGGCGGGGTCGGCGATTTCGCGCTCCAGGATGATGCGCGTGCTGACCGCGTCCGGCACCGGCGTCGGCGCCGCGGACAGCAGCGCCTCGGTGTAAGGATGCAACGGCCGCTCGTACAGCGCCTCGGTTTCCGCAAGCTCGACGATGCGGCCCACATACATCACCGCGACCCGGTCGCTGACATGCTTCACCACGCTGAGGTCGTGGGCGACGAACAGGTAGGTCAGGCGCAGGCGGTCCTGCAGGTCCAGCATCAGGTTCAGGATCTGCGCCTGGACCGAGACATCGAGCGCCGAGACCGGTTCGTCCGCGACGATCAGTTCCGGATTCAGCGCCAGCGCCCGCGCGATGCCGATGCGTTGCCGCTGGCCGCCGCTGAAGGCGTGCGGAAAGCGGTTGAGGTAGGCGGCGGGAAGCTGCACCAGCTCCATCAGCTCGATCACCCGGCGCCGGCGCTCGGCGCGGTCGGTCATGCCGTTGATCAGCAGCGGCTCGCCGATGATGTCGCCCACTACCATTCGCGGGTTCAGCGAGGAATAAGGGTCCTGGAAGACCATCTGCATATGCCGCCGCAGCGGCCGCAGCGCCCGGCGCTTCAGGGTCGCGAGATCGACGATGCGGCCGCCGATGTTGAAGGCGATGCGGCCTGCTGTCGGCATCAGCGCGCGCAGGATGCAGCGCGAGACGGTGGTTTTGCCGCAGCCGCTTTCGCCGACCAGGGCGAGGGTCTCGCCCTTGCGGATGGTGAAGCTGACGCCGTCGACGGCGCGCACCTGGCCCACCACCCGCCGCAGCAGGCCTTTGCGGATCGGGAAATACTTGCGCAGGTCCCGGACCTCGAGCAGCGATTCGGTTGCGGCACTCATGGCGGGATCATCCAGGTCGGCCACCATGCAGGAAGCAGCGGACCTCGGTCGGCCCGAGGTCGATCGGCGGAGGTTCGGCGCCGGCGCAGACCTCGCCGATATATTCCGAGCAGCGCGGGTGATAGGTGCAGCCGGCCGGCCGGTTGAACGGATGCGGGATGGAGCCGGTGATGGTCGGCAGCCGGGTGCGCGGCTTGGCCAGCACCGTCGGTATCGAGCGCAGCAGGGCGCGGGTGTAGGGGTGCTTCGGCTGGGCGAAGATCTCCTTCACCGGGCCGCTTTCGACCGCGCGGCCGAGATACATCACCGCGACATCGTGGGCCATCTCGGCGATCACCCCCATGTCATGAGTGATCAGGATGATCGCCAGCCCGCGCTGCGCCTGCAACTCGCGCAGCAGGTCCAGGATCTGCGCCTGCGTGGTGACGTCGAGCGCCGTGGTGGGTTCGTCGGCGATCAGGATGCGCGGGTCGCAGGCCAGGGCCATGGCGATCATCACGCGTTGGCGCAGGCCGCCCGAAAGCTGGAACGGGTACTCATCGACCCGCCGCCGCGGCTGCGGCACGCCGACCATGTCCAGCAACTCGATCGCCCGGGCCCGTGCCGCCTTGGCATCGAGGTTCATGTGCAGGCGGATGCCCTCGGTGATCTGGTTGCCGATGGTGTAGTACTGGCTGAACGAGGCCATCGGCTCCTGGAACACCAGGGCGATCTCGGGCCCGCGAACCTTGCGCATCTCCTCTTCCGGCAGCTTCAGCAGATCGACCGGCGGCTGGTTGCCGGCGCGCCGCAGCATGATCTGGCCGCCGGTGACGCGGCCGGGCTTGTCGACGATGCCGAGGATGCTGCGCGCGGTGACGCTCTTGCCGCAGCCGCTCTCGCCGACCACACCCAGCGTGCGGCCCTCGAACACGTCGAAGTCGACGCCGTCCACCGCGCGCGTGACGCCCTCCGCACCGCTGAACAGGGTCTGCAGGTTGCGGACCGACAGGATCGGTTCAACCATAGGGGTCGGCCGCGTCGCGCAGGCCGTCGCCCAGGAAGTTGAAGGCGAGAATGACCAGGATGACCGGCACCGCGGCGCTCAGCAGCCAGGGTGCGAGCGCCAGCGTCTGGATGGACTGCGCGTCCTGCAGCAGGATGCCCCAGCTGATCGCGGGCGGACGCAGGCCGAGGCCGAGAAAACTCAACGAAGTCTCGCTGATGATCATCGCCGGCAAGGCGAGGCTGACGGCGGCGATGATGTGGCTGGCGAAGCTCGGCAGCATGTGGCGGAAGATGATCCGGGCCTGTGACGCGCCGGCGAGTTCGGCGGCCATGACGAACTCCTCCTCGCGCAGGCTGAGGAACTTGCCGCGCACCACGCGCGCGAGGTCGGTCCAGGCAAGCAGCGAGATGATGATGGTGATGGCGAAATAGACCTGCAGCACGCTCCATGAATTGGGCAGTGCGGCGGCGAGGCCGAGCCAGAGCGGGATCGTCGGCATCGAGCGGATGACCTCGATCACCCGCTGGATGATGGTGTCCACCCAGCCGCCGTAGATCGCCGATACGCCGCCCAGCAGCACGCCGAGGAACAGGCTCATCGACACGCCCACCAGGCCGATGAACAGCGAGACACGGGTGGCGACCATCAGGCGCGACCACAGGTCGCGCCCGAGCAGGTCGGTGCCCAGCAGGTAGATGCCGTCGCCGCGCTGCGGATTGGCGAGACCGATCAGATGGGTCTCGGTCTCTATGCCCAGGATGTCGTAGCGGTAGCCGGGAGCGAAGAATGTCAGGTAGACGCGGCGGCTGGGATCGACGGTGTAGATCAGCTTGAAGGTCTTGGGGTCGCGCACGCCCTTCAGGCCGTTGATGTAGGGGTGCCAGGTGCCGTCTTCGAAGAAATGGATCGGCTGCGGCGCGATGTAGCTGGTGCGCGCGTCGGTCGCCTGCGGGTCGGTGGTGGCGAGGAAATCGGCGGCCAGCGCCATGCCGTAGAACAGCGCCACGACCACCAGGCTGATCATCGCCAGCTTGTGCCGCTTGAAGCGCCACCAGGTCAGTTGCAACTGGGTGGCGACGGCGTAACGCTCGGCCGAGGTCCGGCGCGGGCGGCGACGCAGCCATGGAATGGCGAACCCGGACATCGCGTCAGTCCATCTGATGGCGCAGACGCGGGTCGACCCACATCAGCACGAGGTCGGAGATGAAGGTGCCGATCACCGTCAGCACGCCGAGCATGAGCACGATGGTGCCGGCGAGGAACATGTCCTGCGACACCAGTGATTTCACCAGCAACGGGCCGACCGTGGGCAGCCCGAGCACGATCGAGATGATGATGCTGCCGGACACCAGCGACGGGAACAGATAGGCGATGTTGCTGGCGAACGGATTGAGCGCCGCGCGGACCGGGTACTTGATGATGACCCGATTTTCCGACAGCCCCTTGGCGCGCGCGGTGACGACATAGGGCCGCCGCAATTCGTCCAGCAGGTTGGCGCGCATGATCCGGATCAGCTGCGCGGTGCCGCCGAGTGCGAGGATGAAGGCGGGCAGGGGGATGTGCTTGGCCAGGTCCCACGCCTTCGCCCAGCTCCATGGCGCCAGCGCGAATTCCGCCGAGAACAGGCCGCCGACATTGGCGTTCAGGTATTTGAACGAGAAATACATGATGATCAGCGCCAGCAGGAAATTCGGCACCGCGATGCCCATGAAGCCGACCAGGGTGAAGGCGTAGTCGCCGAACGAATACTGCCGCACCGCCGAATAGATGCCGATCGGCAACGCCAGCGCCCAGGTGAGGATCAGCGCCCCCACCGACAGCAGCAAAGTCAGCCAGATGCGGTCGCCGATGACGTCCAGCACCGGGCGCCGCCACTCCATGGACTCGCCGAAATCGCCGACCACGACGCGGCTGATCCATTTGAAATACTGCACGTAGAACGGCTGCCCGAGCCCATACAGCCGGCGCATCGCATCCGCCTCCTCGGCGGACACGCTGCTGCCGGATGCCGCCAGCTGGGCGATGTAGGCGCTGACGAAATCGCCGGGCGGCAGCTGGATGATGGCGAACGACATGATCGAGATCAGCCAGATCGTCACGAACCCCAGCGCCAGCCGGCGAAGCAGGAAGGCAATCATTGCAGGCCGCTCTCCCTCACGTCTTGAAGTACCAGGTTTCCGGATGCGAGCTTCCGGGCGTGCGGCAATGCTGGGCGATGCAGGCGCGGCTGGGAATGTTCGCCAGCTTGCGGCTGACGATGCGGACCCCCTGTGCCGCCGGCGACTGACCGCAGATGCCGATGCCGTATTGGTTGTCGACCAGGATCTTCCAGATTTCCTGCGCGGTCTTGTTGCGGTCGTCCTCCTGCTGGCCGGAGGCCGACTTGAACAGCTCCAGCGCCTTCAGCAGGTTCGGGTCTGACGGCGCCGTCCCCTGCGTGCCGCCGGAGGTGTACCACTTGCAGATTTCCGGACCCAGGTAAGGCTCCGTCGGATCGACCGGCAGGGTGTGGCGTGGGAACAGGTACAGTAATTCGCTGCCGCCGTTCTGCCACACCGCGACCTGGTGCTCGTTGCCCATGCTGCGTTGCAGGAACAGGTTGCGTTCCATCTCCTTGACGTCCGCGAAGACGCCGACCTTGCGCCAGAACTGCGACACCATCTCGGCATGCGCGACCCAGGGCAGCAGGGCATTCACCGCCATGATCTGCAGGCTCAGGCGCTGGCCGTTATCGGTGCGCAACCGGTAGCCGTCCCGATCCTTCTTGGTCAGCCCGATGCCGTCGAGCAGCTTGTTGGCGGCGGCGACATCGTACTCGGACCATTTCTTGCGCCATTCGGGGCCGGGGCTCTGCGGCAGGCTTTCGTTCGGCGCGATCGAGCCGGGCGTGCCGAGCCCGAGCCAGAACGTCTCGTTCATCTGGTCGCGGTCGATCGACATCGACAGCGCGCGCCGGAAATCGACGTTCTGGATCCACTTGGCGATCTCGGGATCGCCCTTGTAGCTCATGTTGAACAGGAACACCGTGTCGGCGCCGTTGAAGGCGAGATCAAGGTGAACGTCGTATTTGCCGCGCTCGCGGTTCTCGAGAATGACCGGCAGCTTGGCAAGGTCGATATGGCGTTCCTGCTCGTCGAACTCGCCGGCCATGGCGCGCAGGTTCACCACCTCGATCGATTCCGCCAGCGTCATGACGATGTTGTCGATGTAGGGCAGCTGGTTGCCGTCGGTGTCGACCGCCCAGTAATACGGATTGCGTTCCATCGCCCAGGTCGGCGTGTTGATCGGGCGCACCGTGCGCCAGGCGCCGATGGTCGGCAGCTCGGGGTTGAGCTGCCAGTCCTTCTTGACGTGCAGCATCCGCACCCAGTTGTCGAAGCCGGCTTCCTTGGCGCGGCGGGTGACCTCGGCCTCGGACGAGTATTTCGGCAGGAACTGCTTCAGGTAATGCCCCGGCGAATAGCGCGCCGTAGGTGAAGCTGGTCGCCTGCCGCACCGATTGTCCGCCGCCGATCAGGGTGTCGCCGGCCAGCAGGTCGATGAACAGGAAGAACGGATTATCGAACTGGAACTGCACCGTGGTCTCGTCGATCTTGACCACGCGCCCGGGCTTGCCGCCCGGCGTCATGTCGGCGATCGGCGTCGGCACGATGTCCTTGTTGCTGTAGAGGTCGTCGAACCAGAACACGAAATCGTCGGCGGTGAACGGCGAGCCGTCGCCCCATTTCATGCCCTTGCGAAGGGTGAGCGTGACGGTCTTGCCGTCCTTGCTCATGTCCCACGCCTTGGCGACGCAGGGCACGATCTTGTTGCCGTTGAAGTCCCAGAACAGCAGCTTGTCGGAGGCGTTGATGCGGTTGCCGTTCTCGCCGTCGGACGGGCCGATGAAGGCGCGGCGCCAGGTGCCGCCGTATTTGCCGGTGCTGTCCAGCGGCTTCAGCACCATCGGCTCGGCGGGCAGCCGTTGCGCCACCGGCGGCAGCTTGCCGGCCTTCACCAGCTCCGCGAGTTGCGGCGCCTCCTTGAAGGCGGCGGGCACCGAGGTTGCCTGGGTCGGCCCCTGCAGGGTGCCGACCAGGCCGGATTGGGCGAACTGGCCGCTGACCGCCTGGGCGAGCGCCGACCCGGTTGGGGCAGCCACCGCCGCCATGGCCGAGCCGTAGCCCAGGAGTTGTCTCCGCGTCGCCATATCCGTTTCCCTCGATCGTTGTTGGCGGCAACCTAGTTCAGCGGAAGGTTGCTGCCAACAGCGCGTCAGGTCTTGTAGAACCAGGTTTCCGGATGGCTGCTGCCGGGGGTGCGGCAATGCTGCGCGATGCAGGTCCGGCCCGGGATGTTGCCCAGCCGGCGGCTGGCGATGCGCACCCCCATCAGCGCCGGCGACTGGCCGCAGGTGCCGATGTGGAATTGCTGGTCGACCATGATCTTCCAGATTTCCTGGGCGATCTTGTTGCGCTGCTCTTCCTGTTGCGCGGCCGCCGATCGCAGCAGGTCCAGCGCCTTCAGCATCTGCGGGTCCTCGGGCTTGGTGCCCTGCGCACCGTTCGAGGCGTACCATTTCGCCTCCTCGATGCCGTACACTCCCGTTCGATATGTCGGTCGGAAGCGCCCAGGTCGGGTAGAGGTACAGCAGTTCGGTGCCCCCGTTGGTCCAGACGAAGATGTGGTGGTCGGCCGACAGCAGCCGCTGGAAGGCGAGGCCGCGCTCGGACGCCTTGACGTCCGCGTAGATGCCGATCTTGCGCCAATGCTGGGCGATCATCTCCGCATGCTTCGGCCAGTCCATGAACGCCTGCACGGCCAGCAGCTGGATGATCAGGCGCTGGCCGTTGTCGGTGCGCAGGCGGAAGCCCTCGCTGTCCTTCTTGGTCAGGCCCAGCCCGTCCAGCAGCTTGTTGGCGGCGGCGACGTCGAGCGTCGACCATTTCTTGCGCCATTCCGGCCCCGGGCTTTCGGGCATCACCTCCGCCGGCGCGGTCGAGCCGGGGGTCGCGAGGCCGAGCCAGAAGGTCTCGTTCATCTGGTCGCGGTCGATCCCCATCGACAGGGCGCGGCGAAAATCGGCGCTGCGCAGCCACTTGCCGACTTCGGGATCGGCGCGGTGGCCCATGTTGACGTGCAGGGTGGTGTCGGCGCCGTTATAGGCGAGATCCAGATGGACGTCGTATTTGCCGCGGTCGCGGTTCTCCAGCACCACCGGCAGTTTCTGCAGGTCGATATGCCGCTCCTGCAGATCGAACTCGCCGGCCAGCGCCCGCAGGTTCACCACCTCGATATTCTCGGCCAGCGTCATGACCACGCTGTCGATATACGGCAACTGGTTGCCGTCGGTGTCGACGGCGTAATAATAGGGATTGCGCTCCATCGCCCAGGTCGGCGTGTTGATCGGGCGGGTGGTGTGCCATGGCCCGAGCGTCGGCAACTCGGGGTTCAGTTCCCAGTCCTTCTTCACGTGCAGCATCCGCACCCAGGTGTCGAAGCCGGCTTCCTTGGCGCGGCGGGTGACCTCGGCCTCCGATGAATATTTTGGCAGGAACTGCTTCAGGTATTTCGCCGGCGCATAGGCGGCATAGGAGTTTCCGGCCGATTGCCGGACCGCCTGGCCGCCGCCGATCAGCGTGTCCCCGGCCAGCATGTCGGGGAACAGGAAATACGGGTTGTCGAACTGGAACTGCACCGTCGTCTCGTCGATCTTGACGAGCCGGCCCTGCTTGCCGCCGGCCGACATCTCGGCGATCGGCGCCGGCACGATGTCCTTGTTGAGGTACATGTCCTCGTACCAGAACACGAAGTCGTCGGCGGTGAAGGGCGAGCCGTCGCCCCATTTCATGCCCTTGCGCAGGAACAGGGTGGTGGTCTTGCCGTCCTTGCTGAGGTCGTAGGCTTTTGCCACGCAGGGCACGATCTTGCTGCCGGTGTAGTCCCAGAACAGCAGCTTGTCGGACGCCATGATGCGGTTGCCGTTTTCGCCGTCGGACGGGCCGATGAAGGCGCGGCGCCAGGTGCCGCCGTATTTGCCGATGCCGTCCAGCGGCTTGATCACCATCGGCTCGGCCGGCAGGCGCTGGGCCACCGGCGGCAGCTTGCCCGCCTTCACCAGTTCGGCGAGCGCCGGCGCCTCCTTGAAGCTGGTGGGGATCGTGGTGGATTGGGTGGCGCCCTCGAGCTTGCCGACCAGACCGGACTGCGTCACCTGGCCGCTGGCCGCCACCGCCTGGGCCAGCGCCTCGGCCGTGGGCGCCGTCACCGCGGCCATGGCCGCGCCATAGCCGAGAGCCTGCCTGCGTGTCGCCATGTATTCCCCCGTTTTGTCCCGTGCCGCTTGTTCGCGGCCGGCTTTGAACCGACGGTATGACAAGCGGCGCGGATGTTCCAGAATTGGTTGGGGGGCGGCGGATTGACCGCAGCCTGCCGGTCCCGGAGACTTGCCGTTGCAGCAATGGCGGGGGCGGGCGATGTCGATCGGTTGGAAGGTTGCTTGTGCGGCGGCCGTGGCGCTGGCCGGGGGCGGGCTTGCGGGTACCGCGAAGGCGGACACGCTGGTGGTCTGCACGGAGGCGAGCCCTGATGCGCTGAATGCCAATCTCAGCACCGCCAACACCAGCTACGACGTATCCGAGCAGATTGCCGACCGCCTGGTGGAGATGGAAATCGGCGGCTCCAAGCTGGTACCCGCTTTGGCGGAATCCTGGACCACCTCGCCCGATGGCCTGCGCGTCACCTTCAAGCTGCGGCACGGGGTGAAGTGGCAATCCAACGCGGCGTTCAAGCCGACCCGGGAGGTCAACGCCGACGACGTGGTGTTCACCTTCAACCGGATGCTGGACAAGAACGATCGCTGGTACAAGGTCGGCGGCGGCACCTACACGGCATTCGATTCGTTCGTCGGCCCAAGCCTCAAATCGGTCTCCAAGCTCAGCGACGACAGCGTGGCGTTCGACCTGAAGACGCCGTCGGCGCCGTTGATCAGCGCTCTTTCGGTGCAGTCGTTCTCGATCCTGTCGGCCGAATATGCGGCGGCGATGGACAAGGCCGGAACGCCCGACCAGCTCGACCTCAACCCGATCGGCACCGGGCCGTTTCAGCTGGTGCAGTATCAGAAGGACAGCCTGATCCGCTTCCGCGCCAATCCGGATTTCTGGGGCGCCAAGGGCGGCATGCCGGAGCGGGCGGCGAAGGTCGACAACCTGGTGTTCTCGATCACCGCCGACCCCGCGGTCCGTTTCGCCAAGCTGAAGACCGGCGAGTGCCAGGTCGCGCGCTATCCCAATCCCGCCGACCTCGACGCGATGCGCGCGACGCCGGGGGTGACGGTCGCGGAAAGCACCATCGCCAGCCTCAGCTACCTGGCGTTCCGCACCGACAAGAAGCCGTTCGATGATGTCCGGGTGCGGCAGGCGCTGTCGATGGCGGTCGACCTCGATAGCCTGGTGAAGGCGGTCTACCAGGGCAGCGGCACGCCGGCGGCGGCGCTGGTGTCGCCGGCGCTGTGGGGACACAACGGCACGGTGAAGCCGTACCCGTACGATCCCGCACGGGCCAAGGCGCTGCTGGCGGAGGCCGGGTATCCGAACGGCTTTGCCACCGACCTCTGGGCCATCCCGGTGGCGCGCGCGTACATGCCGAATGGCCGCCGCGCCGGCGAGATGATCCAGGCCGACTGGGCCAAGATCGGGGTGACGGCGAAGATCGTAACCTTCGAATGGGGCGAGTACCTGCGCCGGGTGCGCCTCGGCGAGCCCGACGTGGCGATGACCGGTGGCACCTGGGATTATCCCGACCCGAGCCAGATGCTGGTCGGATTGACCTGCGAGGCGCTGAACGGCGGGCGCAACGTGCCGCATTGGTGCAACCGCAGCTTCAGCGACCTGGTGAACAAGGCCAACATCGTCAGCGATCCGGCGGAACGGACGCAGCTTTATGTCCAGGCGCAGCAGGTGTTCCACGACGACG
Organism: uncultured Alphaproteobacteria bacterium; assembly: GCA_963819305.1. Taxonomy (GTDB): domain Bacteria; phylum Pseudomonadota; class Alphaproteobacteria; order Acetobacterales; family Acetobacteraceae; genus CAVTKE01. The sequence goes on along the minus strand of CAWFVP010000005.1, from coordinate 299,254 downwards.
TTCCGGGGCTGGTGTTCGCTGACGCCCGCGCCTTCGTCGGCGTGCGCAACAACGTCAAGGGCTACAAGCTCCACTTCCTCGGCGGCCAGCCTTTCGGCGGCGTCAGCCTTACTCCATAGGGATTCCGAACATGCAGCTTGCACTGGCGACCTGGCAGGAGGTCGAGGATTATCTGCGGACTTCGTCCGGCATCATCGTGCCGATCGGTTCGGTGGAGCAGCACGGACCGAACGGACTGATCGGCACCGACCATCTCTGCGCCGAGGTGGTCGCCAAGGGCGTCGGCGACGCGGTCGGCTGCGCGGTGGCCCCGACATTGGCCTATGGGATGTCGCAGCATCATCTGGCCTTCACCGGATCGGCGACGTTGCGGCCCAGCACCTTGATGCTGGTGGTGCGCGACGTGGTGCAGTCGCTGGCGGTGCACGGGTTCCGACGCTTCTTCTTCATCAACGGCCACGGTGGCAATGTCGCGACGGTGACCGCGGCGTTCGACGAAATCTACGCCGCGCGCTCGCTCGGCGATCCGGTGGAAGCGGTGAAGTGCCGGATGACATTCTGGTCCGGGGGCAAGCGCGCCAAGGCGATCGCCGAGGAACTCTATGCCGGAGTGAACGGCAACCACGCCACCGCCGCGGAGGTCTCGCTGGCGCAATATTATCAGCCGCAGGCGATCAAGCATGCGCAGATGACGCCGAAGGTGGCGCCGCCCAGCTCGCAGTTCTTCGAGGCGACGGATTACCGCATGCGCTTCCCTGATGGCCGGATCGGCTCTGATCCGTCGCAGTCTTCGCCTGAACACGGCAAGCGGCTGTACGACGCGGCGGTGGAAGACATGTCGGAGGCGTATCGCGCCTTCCTCGACTACTGATCGGCGGGAGCTGGGATTTGGCACAGAATCGAAAGCGGCTGATGCTGTCGGCCGCCATGGCGCAGGCCGGCTGGGACGTGGCGAAGGCGCGCGACGACGTCGACACAATGCGCTTCGAGGACGGCACGTCGCCGGAGGAATTTCGCAACATGCTGGCCGAGACCGACGGTATCGCGCTGTGGGGGCGGGCATTCACGCCGGCCGACATCGATGCAGCGCCGGTCCTGCAGGTGGTTTCGCGGATCGGCGTCGGCTACGACGCGGTCGATGTCCCGGCGCTGACGCGCCGGGGAATCCCGTTGATGATTGCCGGCACCGCCAATTCGGTGACGGTCGCCGAGCATGCGGTGTTCTTCATGATGGAGCTGGCCAAGCAGGGTGCGGCGCTGCACGCGATGGTCCGCGAGGGCCGATGGGCCGAGAAACTGACCGTTCCGATCTTTGACCTCTACGGCAAGACGTTGCTGATCGTGGGCTTCGGCAAGATCGGCACCCGTGTCGCCGCGCGATGCCTCGCGATGGAGATGACTGTGCTGGTGCACGATCCGTTCATTCCCGAGGACGTCATCCGGGCGCGCGGATGCACCCCGGCGGCGGATCTGGATGCGGCGCTGGGGAAGGCCGACTTCGTCACCATCCATTGCCCGAAATCGCCGGCGACAATCGGCATGTTCGATGCCGCTCGGCTGGCCAGGATGAAGCGCACGGCTTATCTGGTGAATACCGCGCGTGGCGGCATCATCGACGAACCGGCGCTGCACGCGGCGCTCGTCTCGGGACAGATCGCCGGTGCCGGGCTCGACGTCTTCGCCCAGGAGCCGACGCCGGCCGACAACAAATTGCTGCAACTGCCCAACCTGATCAGCGCGCCGCATATGGCCGGTGTGACGCGGGAGTCGCTGGACCGGATGGCGGTGACGGCGGTGCGCAACATCTTCAGCGTTCTGGACGGACGGATCGAGCGCGACAACGTGGTCAACAAGGACGTCCTGCCGAAATGAGGCAGGGGTCGCGCGGCTGAAGCTGATCGGCTGGATCGCCGCGCCTCGGGGGGCGGCGGCCACTGCGAAGCCGCCGCTATGGCTGCTGTTCGCGATCGTAATTTCCGGCACGCTGTCGTTGCACATCCTGGTGCCGGCGCTGCCGGGCGCGGCGCGCGACCTCGGCGTGTCCAGCGGCGCCATCCAGTTGACGCTGACGCTGTACCTGGTCGGGCTGGCCTGCGGACAGCTGATGTACGGCGCGCTGTCCGACCGCTTCGGCCGCCGGCCGGTGCTGTTGGCGGGCCTGCTGCTCTACACCATCGGTGGTGCCATGGCCGCGGCGGCGCCCGGCTTGCTGACCCTGCTCGCCGCCCGCGTGCTGCAGGCGGTCGGCGGCGGCAGCGGGCTGGTGCTTGGCCGGGCGATCGTGCGCGATGTGTCTCCGCCGCGCGAGGCGGCTGCGAACCTGGCGCTGCTGAACATGTTCCAGTCGCTGGCGCCGGCGACGGCGCCGATGATCGGCGGCGCGCTGGCTCTGTGGTTCGGCTGGCGCGCGATCTTCATGCTGCTGACCGTCATCGGCGGTGTGACCATGCTGGTGACCATCGCGACGCTGCCGGAAACCAACCGTACCGTCGGGACGGCGAACGCAGCCAGCATGTTCCGCGGCTATCTGCGCCTGCTGGGTTCGCGCGCCTTCCTAGCCTACGCGGTGGCCGGCGCCGCCACCTCGACCAGCTTCTTCGGCTTCCTGTCGGCGGCGCCGTTCATCTTCATCGAGCAACTGCACCGGCCGGTCGGAGAGATCGGCTTCTATTTCGTGGTGCCGGTGGTCGGCTTCGCCTTGGGCAGCTTCCTGGCCAACCGCCTGGTCGCGCGGATCGATCCATTGCGCCTCATGCAGTGTTCCAGCCTGGTCGCCGTGGCAGGCGCGGCATTGTTCGTCGGCATCGAGATGTCGGGCCATCTGAGCCTGGTCGGCGTGCTGCTGCCGATGCTGGTGTTCACCACCGGCGCCGGCATCGTCGGGCCGATCGCGCTGAGTTCGGCGATCGGCGTGCTGCCGGGCATGATCGGTGCTGCGGCCGGGCTGTACGGGTTCGGCCAGATGGGCTTCGGCGCCCTGACGACGGTGGTGGTCGGCTTCTGGCACGACAATCCGGCGCGTGCGGCCTCGCTGATGCTGCTGGGGGCAGCATTGCTCGGCCAGGTCGCGCTGGCCCTCGCGGTCCGGCGGGGCAGGGGCTAGCCTGTGGCGATGACGCTTGAAGGACGCATGCGATGACATTTCCGCTCGAATCCGCCGATCCCGGATCGCTGGGACTGGACGCCGGCCGGCTGGAGAAGCTCTGCGCCCGGATCGAGCAGGACATCGCCGGCGGCCTGCATCCCGGCGCCCAGGTGGCGGTGGCGCGGCACGGCAAGCTGGCGCTGTTCCGCAGCTTCGGCAGCGCACGGCTGCAACCGGCGATGCCGGCGGGGGCGGACACGCTGTTCCTGCTGTACTCCAACACCAAGGTCATCACCGCGGCTGCTTTGTGGATGCTGGCGGAAGACGGGATGCTGCGATTCGGCGATCGCGTCGATGACCTGCTTCCGGGTTTCGGCCGCAACCGCAAAGGCGAGATCACGATCATCCAGCTGCTCACCCACCAGGGCGGCTTTCCCAGCGCGCCACTGCCGTCCGAGATGTGGGCCGATCATCCCCGCATCCGCGAGGCGGTGTGCAACTTCACCCTGGACTGGCAGCCGGGCACGCGGGTGGAATACCACCCGGCGGCGGCGCATTGGGTCGCGGCGATGCTGATCGAGGAACTGACCGGTCAGGATTTTCGCCACTTCATTCGCGAGCGGGTGATCCTGCCGCTGGGGCTGGGCGAGGAGATGTTCGTGGGTGTCCCGGAGGCCGAGATGGGCCGCTGCGCCGACATGCACGAAATGAAGCAGGGCGGCATGGCGCCGATCACCGCGGAATGCTCGCCGTCGCATCGCGCGGCAGGACGGCCGGGCGGCGGCGGCTATGCGACGGCGCGGGCGATGACGGCGTTCTACCAGATGCTGGTGCAGGGCGGCCGGCTGGGCGACACCAGGGTGCTGTCGCCGCGCACCATCGAGTACACGACCCGCAACTTCACCGGCGACCGGATCGATATGGCGAGCGGGATGACCGCGCATCGCGGGCTGGGGCCGACCAGCCGGGGGCACACGGAGCTGTCGCGCAGCATCGGCACGCTGGGCCACCCGACGACGTTCGGCCATGGCGGCGCCGGATCGTCCTATTGCTGGGGCGACCCGGATTCAGGCGTGTCGTTCGCGTTTCTCAGCAACGCCAAGCTGGACGACGGGGCACACGCGGCCCGCATGGACGTGCTGAGCAACTTCGTCCATGCGGCGATCGTGGAGTAGCTCAGGCGGTGACTTCGTGCGGGATGCCTTTTTCGGTCAGGTAGCTGGACAGCTCGCCCGACTGGAACATCTCGGTGACGATGTCGCAGCCGCCGACGAACTCGCCCTTGACGTAGAGCTGCGGGATGGTCGGCCAGTTGGAGAACTCCTTGATGCCGTCGCGCAGTTCGGGGTCTTCCAGCACGTTGGCGGTCTGGAACGGCACGCCGAGATGGGTGAGGATCTGCACCACGCGGGCGGAGAAGCCGCATTGCGGGAACATCGCGTTGCCCTTCATGTAGAGCATCACGGGGTTGCCGGTGATGTCGGACTGGATGCGGTCGGAGACGGTGTTGCTCATGGTACGGCTCCTTTATTCGGGGGCTGAGGTTTGCAGGGCCAGGGCGTGCAGTTCGCCGCCCATGCGGCCGCGCAGGGCGGCGTAGACGATCTGGTGCTGCTGGACGCGGGATTTGCCGCGGAAGGTCTCGCTGACGACGGTGGCGGCGTAATGGTCGCCGTCGCCGGCGAGGTCCTCGATCGTTGACGTGGGCGTCGGGCAGGGCCGCCTTGATCAGGGCCTCGATCTCGTTCGCAGCCATCGCCATCGCAGGTGTTCCTATTCGGCCGCCGGCCCATCCATCCAGGCCGGAAAGAATCGTCTCGTGCGTCTCGCGCAGCGTGGCAAGCGATATGGTGACGCCGTCGGGCAGTGTCAAATCCTGCGCGCCGGTGCGGCCGAGACGGCATGGCGGGCACGCCGGCGGCCTGCGCCGCGGCCAGCAGGGCGGTGGCGTCGGGCACGCGCCAGGATGTAGCGGGCCTGGTCCTCGCCGAACCAGAAGGCGTGCGGCGGGATGTCGCGCGGCTGGCGTCGAGCAGCCGCACGCCGGTGTCGCCGGCCATCGCCATTTCGGCACAGCGCCACCAGCAGGCCGCCGTCGGACACGTCGTGGCAGGCGCGCGACGTCGCCGGCCAGGATCGGCGCGCGGACGAAATCGCCGTTGCGCGCGCTCGGCCGCGAGATCGACCGGCGGCGGCGGCCCGTCCTCGCGGCCGGCGATTTCGCGCAGCCAGAGCGACTGGCCGAGCCAGCCCGCGGTCGCGCCGATCAGCACCAGGTCCAGCGCCGGGCGCGCAGCGCGATGCCGACCGCCTGGGCCGCATCGTCCAGCACGCCGAGGCCGCCGATCGCGGGGGTCGGCAGGATGCGCGCGGCCTTCGGTCTCGTTGTAGAGGCTGACATTGCCGCGACACGACCGGGAAGTCGAGCGCGCGGCAGGCGGCCGCCATGCCGCGGATGGCGGCGGCGAACTGGCCCATGATCTCGGGCTTTTCCGGGTTGCCGAAATTCATGTTGTCGGTGATGGCGAGCGGCCGGGCGCCGATGGCGGTGAGGTTGCGCCAGGCCTCGGCCACCGCCTGCGCGCCGCCGGCTTCGGGGTCGGCGGCGCAGTAGCGCGGCGTGCAGTCGGTGGTCAGCGCCAGGGCGCGGTTGTGGCCCTCGATGCGGACGACGGCGGCATCGGCGGCGCCCGGGCGCTTCACGGTCTGGCCGCCGACGGTGCTGTCGTACTGGTCCCAGACCCAGGCGCGCGAGCACAGATCGGGGCAGCCGATCAGCGTTCGAGCAGCGCCGTCGTCGAGGCCGACCGGGTCGGCGACCGCGCCGAGCGGCGCGCGGCTTCGGCGGTCTCGGCGGTCGGGCGGTGGTAGAGCGGCGCCTGGTCGGCCAGCGGGGCGAGCGGGATGTCGGCCTCGACGACGCCGCTGGTGCCGGACGACGATGCGGCCGGTGTCGGTCAGGTGGCCGATGACCGCGAAATCCAGTTCCCATTTCTCGAAGATCGCGCGCGCCACGTCCTCGCGGTCCGGGCGGAGCACCATCAGCATGCGCTCCTGGCTTTCCGACAGCATCATCTCGTAGGCGGTCATGCCGGTCTCGCGCTGCGGCACCTCGTCGAGGTCGAGCTCGATGCCGACGCCGCCCTTGCCGGCCATCTCGACCGAGGAACTGGTGAGGCCGGCGGCGCCCATGTCCTGGATGGCGACGATGGCGTCGGTCGCCATCAGTTCGAGGCAGGCCTCGATCAGCAGCTTCTCGGTGAACGGGTCGCCGACCTGCACGGTCGGGCGCTTCTCCTCGGAGTCGGCGCCGAACTCGGCGCTGGCCATGGTGGCGCCGTGGATGCCGTCGCGGCCGGTCTTGGAGCCGACATAGACCACCGGATTGCCGATGCCGGCGGCGGCGCGAGAGGAAGATGCGGTCCGTGTCGGCGCGATGCCGACGGTCATCGCGTTGACCAGCGGGTTGCCGTCGTAGGCGGCGTGGAAATTGATCTCGCCGCCGACGGTGGGCACGCCGACGCAGTTGCCGTAGCCGCCGATGCCGCGCACCACGCCGTCGACGATGCGCTTGGTGCGCGGGTGCTTCGGGTCGGCCGAAGCGCAGCGCGTTCAGGTTGGCGATCGGCCGCGCGCCCATGGTGAACACGTCGCGCAGGATGCCGCCGACGCCGGTCGCGGCGCCCTGGTAGGGCTCGATGAAGCTCGGGTGGTTGTGGCTCTCCATCTTGAAGATGGCGGCCAGGCCGTCGCCGATATCGACCACGCCGGCGTTCTCGCCGGGGCCGTGGATCACCCAGGGCGCCTTGGTCGGCAGCTGCTTCAGCCAGACGCGGGAGGATTTGTAGGAGCAGTGCTCCGACCACATGACGCTGAACACGCCGAGTTCGGTCAGGCTCGGGCGTGCGGCCCATGATCGTCCAGCACGCGGGCGTATTCCTCGGCGCTCAGCCCGAACTCGCGGGCCAGCGCCTGATTGACGTCGCGCGCCATCACGCGGCGAGGGCGGCGGCGAGGCCGTCGAACAGCGGCTTGCCGTCGGTGCCGCCCATCAGCGGGTCGACCAGGTCCTCCGGGTGCGGCATCAGGCCGAGCACGCGCAGGTTCGGGCTGATAGATGCCGGCGATGTTGCGCGCGCTGCCGTTGCGGTTGGCCTCCGGCGTGATGTCGCCGTCCGGCGTGGCGTAGCGGAACGCGACCAGGCCTTCGCCTTCCAGCCGGTCCAGCGTCGCGTCGTCGGCGAAGTAGTTGCCGTCGCCATGCGCCATCGGCGCGCGGAACACCTGGCCGCGCTGGTAGTGGCGGGTGAAGGCGGTGTCGGCGCGCTCGACGCGCAGGTGGCAGTCCATCGACAGGAAGCGCAGCGAGGCGTTGCGCAGCAGCGCGCCGGGCAGCAGGCCGGCTTCGGTCAGGATCTGGAAGCCGTTGCAGACGCCCAGCACGTAGCCGCCGCGCGCGGCGTGGGCGCGGATCGCCGCGCATGACCGGCGACTGCGCGGCCATGGCGCCGCAGCGCAGATAGTCGCCGTAGCTGAAGCCGCCGGGGATGACGACCAGGTCGAGGCCGGACAGGTCGGTGTCGCGGTGCCAGATCATCCGCGGCTTGCGGCCGGACGCTGCGTTCCAGCGCGATCGCCATGTCGCGCTCGCGGTTGATGCCGGGGAAGACGACGATGCCGGCTCGCATGTCAGACGACCTCCACCCGGAAGCTCTCGATCACCGTGTTGGCCAGCAGCTTGCGCGCCATGTCCTCGGCCTGGGTGCGGGCGCGGGCCGGGTCGGTCTCGGCCAGTTCCAGCTCGATCACCTTGCCGGCGCGGACCTCGCCGACGCCGGCGAAGCCCAGGCGTGCAGCGCCTGGCCGATCGCCTTGCCCTGCGGGTCGAGCACGCCGGTCTTCAGCATCACGGTGACGACGGCCTTCACTGCATCGATCTCCGGACCCTTCAGGTCGCGCATGCCGGCCTCGGGCAGGATGCCGAGGCGCTTGGCGACTTCCTGATAGGCTTCCTCGACCTTGCCGAGGTCGCGGCGGAAGCGGTCCTTGTCCATCTTCTCGTTGGTCTTGGTGTCCCACAGCCGGCAATTGTCCGGGCTGATCTCGTCGGCCAGGACGATGCGCATCTCCTCGTTTTCCCACAGCCGGCCGAACTCCAGCTTGAAATCGACCAGCGTGATGCCGACGCCGAGGAACAGGCCGGTCAGGAAGTCGTTGATCCGCAACGTCAGCGCGACGATGTCGTCCAGGTCCTGCGTGGTCGGCCCAGCCGAACGCGGTGATGTGCTCCTCGCTGACCATCGGGTCGCCGAGCGCGTCGTTCTTGTAGTAATATTCGATGATGCGAGCGCGGCAGGCGGGTGCCCTCGGGGATGCCGAGCCGCGTCGACAGGCTGCCGGCGGCGACGTTGCGGACCACCACCTCGAGCGGGATGATCTCGACCTCGCGGATCAGCTGCTCGCGCATGTTCAGGCGGCGGACGAAATGCGTCGGCACGCCGATCTCGGCCAGCCGCAGCATCAGATATTCGCTGATGCGGTTGTTCAGCACGCCCTTGCCGGTGATGATGCCCTTCTTCTGGGCGTTGAAGGCGGTGGCGTCGTCCTTGAAATACTGCACGAGGGTGCCGGGCTCCGGCCCCTCGAACAGGATCTTCGCCTTGCCCTCGTAGAGCTGGCGGCGGCGGGCCATGGCGTGGGGAAATCCTCGTGCGGGGAGTCCCCGCAATGCTGCAGCGCCGCAGGCCGCGACGGCGCGGCGGATATAGCAGCGTACCGGCGCCGGTGCCACGGCCCGGCTTGCGCAATGCCCGACCTGCCGACGTGTCAGGCGGCGGGGCCGGGCTCGGCCGAACACCCGGGTCGAACACCACGTCGAGCTCGCGCAGGTGCAGGGCCGGGTCCATCGCCGCATCCAGCACCGCCGGGCGACACGCGGCCGGCGACCTCGGGGTCGGCGTCCAGATTCGCGCGGAAGCTGCGGCCGTCCGGCTTGCCCAGCTGGCTCCAGGTCGCCATCGCGTTGCGCTGGACGATGCGGTAGGCGTCCTCGCGCAGAGATGCCGGCGCGGGCCAGCGCCAGCAGCACCTCGCCGGAATGCACCACGCCGCCGAGGCTTTCGAGGTTGGCGGCCATCCGCTCGGGATAGACCACCAGCTTCTCCATCATCCCGGCCAGCCGGGCGAGCGCGAAATCCAGCGTGACGGTGGCGTCCGGCCCGATCGCCCGCTCGACCGAGGAATGGCTGATGTCGCGCTCGTGCCACAGCGCCACGTTCTCCAGCGCCGGCATCACCGCGGCGCGCACGATGCGGGCGAGGCCGGTCAGGTTCTCGCGACAGCACCGGGTTGCGCTTGTGCGGCATCGCCGACGAGCCCTTCTGGCCCGGGTGGAAGAACTCCTCCGCCTCGCGCACCTCGCTGCGCTGCAGGTGCCGCACCTCGGTCGCCAGCCGCTCGACGCCGCAGGCGACCACCGCCAGCGTGCAGAAGAACGCCGCGTGGCGGTCGCGCGGGATCACCTGGGTGGAGACCGGCTCGACCGCGAGGCCGAGCCTTTCGCCGCGACATACTCCTCCACCGCGCGGATCGACATGGGCGAAGGTGCCGACCGCGCCGCTGAGTCGCCGCCACCGCGATCTCCGCGCGCGCCTGCATCCAGGCGGCGCCGGTTGCGGGCGAATTCGGCGTAGTGGCCGGCGAGCTTCAGGCCGAAGCTGGTCGGCTCGGCGTGGATGCCGTGGCTGCGGCCGATGGTCAGCGTGTGCTTGTGCTCGAACGCGCGCGCCTTCAGCGCCGCCAGCACCGCGTCGACATCGGCGAGCAGCAGGTCGGCGGCCTGGGTCAGCTGCACCGACAGGCAGGTGTCCAGCACGTCGCTGCTGGTCAGGCCCAGATGCACGAAGCGGCTGTCCGGCGCCGATCGCCTCGGCCAGCCAGGTCAGGAAGGCGATCACGTCGTGGCGGGTCTCGCGCTCGATCGCGTCGATGCGCTCGAGGTCGGCGGGGCCGATCGCTGGCCAGCTTGGCGCCGCCCTTCTCGCGGATGGCGCGCGCGGACTCGGCCGGGATGGCGCCGAGTTCCGCCATCGCCTCGGCCGCCAGCGCCTCGATCTCGAACCAGATGCGGAAGCGGTTCTCCGGCGCCCAGATGGCGGCCATCGCCGGGCGGGTGTAACGGGGAACCATGTCGAGCTCCAGTCTGCTTGCAGACCGACTTCATCTACGGCCGGCGTCCGGCGCGCGCAAGGATCAACCGGAAGCCGATGCATGTGCCGACCCGGCTCTGCTGCAGCGAACTGGCTGCCCTGGCCCAGGTGCTGCTGATCGACCTGACGCTGGCCGGCGACAACGCGGTGGTCGTCGGCCTGGCGGTCGCCGGCCTGCCGGCGCACCAGAAGCGGCCGGCGATCCTGGTCGGCATCGGCGGCGGCGACGCTGCTGCGCATCGGGCTCGGCGCGGTCACGCTGCAACTGCTGGAGATCGTCGGCCTGCTGCTGGCCGGCGGGTGCTGCTGCTGTGGGTGTGCTGGAAGATGTTCCGCGAACTGCGGCGCAGCCAGCGCGCACGCGCCGGCGAGGCGGCCAAGCCGAAGATCGCTGCCGCAGGCGATGATGCAGATCGTGCTGGCCGATCTGTCGATGAGCCTGGACAACGTGCTGGCGGTGGCCGGCGCGGCCGAACGGCCATACCTGGGTGCTGGTCGACCGGGCTCGCGGTGTCGGTGGTGCTGATGGGCGTGGCGGCCAACTTGGTCGCCGGCCTGCTGGAGCGGCACCGCTGGATCGCCTGGGTCGGCCTGCTGATCGTGCTGTATGTGGCGCTCAAGCTGATCTGGGACGGCGGCCACGAGGTCGCCGGCCATTTCGGCAAGCAACTGCCGATTTAGCCGCGGCCTTCCGTCATAGTCCCAGGGCCGCCTTCGCCGCCGCCACCTCGGCCTCGTCGCGATAGCCGATCAGGATGCCGGATTTCAGCTGCTGGCGGCCGGCATAGGGCGCGATCCTCGAATCCGGCATTGTGATGCGGTTGTGGTCGCGCAGCGCCCAATCCAGCAGGGCCTCGCGCAGCCGCGCCCGTTCCGGGGAGAATTGCGGCTCGGCGCCGAGATCGACGAATTCGTCCGGGTCGGCCACGAGGTCGAACAGCATCGGCCGGAAGCCGGTGGCGTGGATGTATTTCCAGCGGCCGTCGAACACCATGAACAGTCGGCAATCGCGCGATCGGCTGCTTGAGTTTCAGCCGCGCCTCCTGCATGGAGTAATCGTATTCGGAGAACACGTGCCGCCGCCATTCGCTCCGGCTTGCCGCCGTGCAGCAGCGGCAGCAGCGAACGTCCCTCCATGACATGTGGGCCTGCGGCGCGCCGCCGAAATACGTCGAGGAAGCGTCGGCGCCAGGTCGATCGCCTCGACCAGCGCGTCGCAGACCGTGCCGCGGGTGGCGTCGGCCTCCGGCGAGGGATCGGCCACGATCAGCGGAATCTTCGCCGAGCATGTCGTGGAACAGATCCTTCTCGCCCAGCCAGTGATCGCCGAGATAGTCGCCGTGGTCGGAGGTGAACACGATCATCGTGCTGTCGAGCAGGCCGCGCTGCGTCGAGGAAGCGGAACAGCACGCCCGAGCTGGTCGTCGATCTGCCTGATCAGGCCCATATAGGCGGGGATGACCTTCCGGCGCACCGTCGTCGTCGGCGAAGTTGCGCGAATAGCGCATGTCCATGTAGGCGGCGATACACCGGATGCGGATCGTCGCTGCTCGATTACCGAGCGCCGCACCGGGGGCACCGTCGTCGGCGCCGTACATGCTGCGCGATAGGGCGCCGGCACGATGTACGGCCAGTGCGGCTTGATGTAGGAAAGATGCAGGCACCACGGACGCGGCCGTCGCCGGCGGCCGCGTCGATGAACTCCATCGCGCGGCGGGTCATGTAGGGCGTTTCGGAATGCTCGTCCGGCACCCGCGCCGGCCTTGTCGGCGTGGACCAGCAGCCAGCCGTTCTGCAGGGCGCCGTCGGCGCCCTCGCCGGAATTGGCCCAATGCTCCCAGGGATTGGCGGCGTCGAAGCCGTGTTCGCGCAAGATAGCCGTCGTAGCGCGGCCGCGGGCGCCGGGTCGGGATGCAGGCCGTCATCGCGCTCGATACGGCTCGAAGCCGCATTCGCGCGACGTGCACGCCGATGATGGAATCGGGGGCGATGCCGAGCCGCGCCAATGCCTTCGGCATCGGCCGCCATATGGGTCTTGCCGACCAGCACGTTGCGGACGCCGATCTTCTTCAGATGGTCGCCGAGCGTCGGTTCGCCGACGCGCAGCGGCAAGCCGTTCCAGTTCGAGCCGTGCGAGCGCATGTAGCGGCCGGTGTAGAACGACATCCGCGACGGCCCGCAGATCGGCGACTGCACATAGGCGTTGGCTGAAACGCACGCCGCGCGCGGCGATCGCGTCGATGTTGGGCGTCTCGAGATGCGCGTGGCCGGTGCAGCCCAGATAGTCGAAGCGCAGCTGGTCGCACATGATCCACAGGACGTTGCGGGGCGCCGCCACCGGCTTCAGCTTCGCAGCTGCGCGGCGATGCCGGCGATGTCGCCCATGCCCCAATGCTCGATGATCAGGCCGCGGCGGACCGAGAAGATGTCGCAGGAGGTGAAGTGCAGGTGCCGCCCGGTGCCGGCGACGCCCATCAGGTTGGCCTGGTGGGTCCCCGAATAGGCGAAGCTGGCCGCGACCATGTCGTCATCGGCGATGATCGCCTCGATGCCGACCTTGAGGTCCGGCATCCCCCATAGTCGCGCCTTGAAGAATTCCACCGTGCGCTGCTTCTCGCTGAGCTTCGCCATTTCGGGGTTTGGCGGCACGGCGGCGCTGAACTGGTGGTTGCGGTAGCCGTCGTCAAACAGCGAGGCGAACGCGTCGATGGCGTGCGCGCTGAGGGTCGCCGCGAACAACTCGGCGATGCGCCGCGGAGACGCCTTGGCGCCCGGCTTGGCGTCCTTTTCCGGCGCCTTCATCTGCGCCGATGCGGGCGTCGCCAGGCCGCCCAACGCCAGGGGTGCGCTCAGCGCCAGGGCGGCGAACAGGTTTCTGCGGTCCATGCGGGTGTCCTCCGGGCGACGTGGTGCATTCACTGGCGGGCAAGGCTTGGCGGCGATGACTGGCAAGGCCGAGGTTCTCTGTCCCCGCTTCCTGATGCATGATCATGCGGCCGGGCGGAAACGACTGGCAATGACCGGCGGGAGGCGCGCCGGCCGAAAACCTTCGGCGGAGTGGCGCCGGGATGGAGTGCGGACACCGATGGACAGCCTGGCCGAAGAACTGACCCGCCAGGCATGGGCGGCCGAGCAGCGCGGCAATCTGGCGGCGGCCTGGGCGTTGTGGCTGGAGGTCGCCGAAGGACCGGATGGGAACGCCGCGGCGTTCAGCCGGGCGGCGCAGGTGCGGATGCAGCAAAAGGAGTACGACGCGGCGGACGCGGTCACCGCCGCCGGGCTGGCGCGCTTTCCCGGCCACCCGGAGTTGCTCGCCAACCACGCCTGGAGCGCCCATCACCGCGCCGCCTGGCCGGAGGCGCTGCGGCGGTGGGGTGTCTACCAGGCGGCGACCGGGGATGCGCCGTTTCCGTACGCCATCCGCGGCGTGGCGCTGGTGGCGATGGGCCGCTTCGCGGAGGCGGATGAGGTTTACCGCGACGGGCTGTCACGTTTTCCGCAGCACCTTGAACTGCTCGGGAACTATGCCTGGTCGGCACAGCGCCGGGGCGCATGGGAGGAGGCGCTGGAGCGCTGGCAGGCGGCGCATGCGTTCCATCCCGGCAATCCGGTGCCGCTGCCCAACATCCAGCTCGCCCTCGAGCATCTCGGCCGGATCGAGGAGGCCGGCGCGATCGCCGCCAGGATCGCGGCCCCGGATCTGTCCAATCCCGGTCTGGCGGATTTGCTGATGCGCTTCGAATCCCTCGGCGGCGACTGCCATTTCGGCATCGTCCAGGACCGCTTCGGCGCCCGCCCGCTCGGGCTGCTGCGGTTCACAGCGACGCCGGTGGCAAGCCTGGTGCGGGCGCTGGAGATGCGGCTGGAGGGGATCGGCGATCCGCAGAACACCGACGTCGTGGTCAGCGAGTTCGACGAATACCTGACCAGCGACAACCGCTTCCACATGGTGATGCATACCTACGTGAAGCGGGAGAGCGCGCCCGACATCGAGAAGCAGAGCGCCAAGTTCCTGCAGCGGCTGCGCTTCCTGCGCCGCAAGATGCTGGAGGACCTGGCCGCGGCGGAGAAGATCTTCGTCTATGCCTCCCGCGCCCCGTATCGGGAGTCGGACGCGTTCGGGCTTTGGCGGCAACTGCGCAGCTACGGCGACAACCGGCTGCTGTTCGTGGTCGAGGCGACCGACGCCAATCCGCCCGGCACGGTCGTTGCGTTGAACGATTCGCTGGCCATCGGGCATGCGGCGCATTTCGACAACGAGGCGCCGGCCCTGGCGGACTGGCTGCGGCTTTGCCAGCAGGCCGCGGCCACCATGCCGGCGGCGGCAAAGGCCGAGGCACCCTCTACAGAATTTGCTCCCGCCGAAAGCTGAACCACTTGCCGTTGCCGACGATGATGTGGTCGTGCAGCACGATCGACAGCGCCGATGTGGCGCGCTTCACCTCCTGCGTCATCTCGATGTCCTCGCGTGATGGCGACGGGTCGCCGCTCGGGTGGTTGTGGACCAGGATCAGCGCCGTTGCCTGCAACTCGAGCGCGCGCTTCACCACCTCGCGCGGATAGACCGGCGTGTGGTTGACGGTGCCGCGGGCCTGCGCCTCGTCGGCCAGCAGGCGGTTGCGGGTGTCGAGGAACAGCACGCGGAACTGCTCCACCTGCTCGCGCGCCAGCACCGCGTTCAGGTATTCCATCAGCCGGTCCCAGTTGTTTAGAATCGGCCGGTCGATCACCTCCGCGCGCGACAGCCGCAATGCCGCGGCATGCACCAGCTTCAGCGCCGCGGCGCCGGCTTCGCCCATGCCTTCGACCGCCAGCAGGGCGTTGACCGGAGCGGCGATGGCGCCGGCGAAGCTGCCGAAGTGCTTCAGCAGCGCCTTGGCGATCGGCTTGGTGTCGCGCCGGGGCAGGGCGGTGAACAACGCCATTTCCAGCAGTTCGTAGTCCGCGAGGGCCGTGGGGCCGGCGGTGAGCAGCCGCTGACGCATCCGGCTGCGGTGGCCCTCGGCGCCGACGGCGGAGACAGCTTCCACCGCTGCCGGCGCCAGCAGGCCGAGCTGGTCGGAGAAGCCCTTTGCCGATTTGCTCATTCCGAACCCTGACACATCGTTGCGTCCCGGCAAAGGCGGGCGGGCGGTGCAGTCGTCAGGCCGGGTCCGGCATCAGCCACTGGCTGAAGACGTCGCGCCATGCATCGCTGATCGGCACCGCCTTGCGGGTCGCGGTATCGATGATCGCCAGCACCGAAGCGGCGCGGGACACCAGCACGTCTTCGATCAGCAGCCGCTGGCGGACGTGCAACGACTTGGTCGAGATGCGTGCGAGCGCCGTCTCGATCCGCACCTGGTTCGGCCAGTTCATCTCGCGCAGGAAATCCAGTTCCAGCCGCGCGATCACCACGCCGAAGCCGCCGGCCGGATCGAGCAAGCCGGCGCGGTCCATCATCTCGGCGCGGCCGGCTTCATACATCACCGCATAGACGGCGTTGTTGACGTGGCCCAGCGCGTCGGTGTCGCAGAAGCGAAGCGTCTGCGTCGTTACGAACGGCGCCGGCATGGTATGCCTCAGGCGGCGGGGTAGGGCGGCTTGTCGATGCCGGCAGGGGAGAGAGTGAAGATCTCGACCCCGGTTTCGGTGACGCCGATCATATGCTCGAACTGCGCCGACAGGCTGCGATCCTTGGTCACGGCGGTCCAGCCGTCGTCCAGGACCTTCACGTCGGGACGGCCGGCGTTGACCATCGGTTCGACGGTGAAGAACATGCCGGGTTTCAGCACCGGGCCTTCCTTCTCGCGGCCGAAATGCAGCACGTTCGGCGCCTCGTGGAAGCGCCGGCCGATGCCGTGGCCGCAGAAATCGCGCACCACGCTGAAGCGGTTGCCTTCGACATAGGTCTGGATCGCGTGGCCGATGTCGCCGAGCGTTTTGCCCGGCTTGATCTCGGCAAGGCCGCGCAGCAGCGATTCGTAGGTGACGTCGATCAGCAGGCGCGCCTTGGTCGAGGGCGGCCCGGCGCAATACATGCGGCTGGAATCGCCGTGCCAGCCGTCGAGGATGACGGTCACGTCGATGTTCAGGATGTCGCCCGCCTCGAGCTTTCGCTCGCCGGGGATGCCGTGGCAGACGACGTGGTTGATCGAGGTGCAGATCGACTTCGGATAGCCGCGATATCCCAGGGGCGCCGGGACGGCGCCGTGGGCGAGGGTGAATTCGTGGCACAGCCGATCGAGTTCCAGGGTCGTCACCCCAGGCACGACATGGGGGGTGATCATGTCCAGGGTTTCGGCGGCGAGGCGGCCGGCCGCGCGCATGCCGGCGAAGTCCGCCGGCGTATGAATGGTGATGCGTCGTGCGTCGGTGCCGCCGTCCATCGATCTCGCTCCGCCCGCCGGATCTGGCCGGCGGCTATGTATGGCTGAAGCCCAACATGCGCAACCGGGGCCGCCGGTGCAAGTGCGTCGGTCCCGACGCGAGCCGGTTCAGCGGCTGGCGTATTCTCCGGGGTCGGCGCGCACCACCGAGCAGGCCTGCTTGCGGCGCGTCAGGGCGGCGCAGGCGCCGCGTGCCTCGGCATCGCTCATGTCGGTCAACTGCGCCCGCCACACCGGCTTGCCCGGAGCGCGAACCCGCTCCACCCTTATGTCGCCGGCGCCGGTCAGCTTTCGCGCGGCGGCGGCGGCCTGGCGGGCAGCGCCCTCCGAGGCGAAGGCGCCGACCTGGATGTTCCAGCGCACGACCCGCTGGGCCGCAGCCGGCAGGGTCGATGCATGAGCTGCCGGCAACAGCCCAACGGGCGCGTCGCGGCGCTGCGTGGCCGCCGCCTGGGCGGTCAGCACCGGCACATCCATGCGGCCGAAGCCCTGGTCGAGCAGGGCAGCCATGTGGAGGTCGCGCTCGCCGGCGTGGGAGGCGCCCATCACCACGCCGATCAGCCGCACGTTGCCGCGCACCGCGGAGGTGACGAGGTTGAAGCCCGAGGCCTCGGTGTAGCCGGTCTTGATGCCGTCGGCGCCGGGATAGGTCTGCAGCATGTGGTCGTGGTTCATGATCGGGCGGCCATGGAAGCGGAAGCTGGGAGTGCTGAAATAGCGGTATTCGACCGGGAAATCCTGCACCAGGTGGCGGGCCAGCAGCGCCAGGTCGCGGGCGGTCGACCACTGGTCCGGGTCGGGCAGGCCGGAGGCGTTGTGGAAGACCGTGTGGCTCATGCCGAGCGCGCGGGCCCGCAGCGTCATCATCTGGCCGAACCGGTCTTCGTCGCCGCCGAGCATCTCGCCCAGCGCGGCCGCCGCGTCGTTGGCGGATTTGGTGACCAGCCCGAGAATCGCCTCCTCGACGGTGATCTGGGTCCCCGGCACCAGGCCGAGCTTGGTCGGGCTCATCGAAGCGGCATGCGGTGAGACCGGCACCAGCTGGTCGAGGGCGATGCGGCGGTCGCGCAGCGCCTCGAACACCATATAGAGGGTCATCATCTTGGTCAGGCTGGCGGGGTGGCGGAGTTCCTCGGGGTTGGCCGCGATCAGCACGCGGCCGGTAGCCGCCTCCATGACGATGGAGCTATAGCGGTCCGACCCGATCTGCGCCCGAGCGGCGCCCGATGCGAGCAAGAATACGAGGCCGCACGCGATCCCGGCCGACCTGGCCAGGTTTCGCGGGCAAAAGCGGCGTCCTGCGGCCATGTCAGCTGCGTCTCCTGGTCTACCGGCGCCGACCTTACCGGGGCGATTCGGTTTCTGTCCAGCGGCATGACAGAGGAATCGCGTCTTAAGAATGGGTTACTCGGCTAAACCCGCGCAAACAGTAAGCTGTTGCGCTGGCAGCGGAATTGGTTCCCGAAAAATTTTGCTGCGCCGCACAATTTGTACTTGACCACTTTTCGGCGCGCGCCTATCTGTCCGTTGCTGCAATGCAGCATAACATTCGCACGAAAAGCTGCGGTCCACGATGGCATCGCTGCCGGCTGCAGCGGCCGTGGACAAGGAGATCAACCCGAATGGCCAAAAAGACCTACCCGGTGGTGATTGCAAGGCAGTCTCCAACGATCGTGAAGATGCGCGCCTCTGCCAAGGTTGCCGAGGCAGCGGTTTCGGACGGCGTCGAGGAGGCGGTCGAAGCATCCTCCGCCGCCATGGATAACGGCATTTCCGGCGTGGTCGCCGGTTTCGAGAAAACTCAAACAGAGGTCAAGGCGAACATGGACAAGGCGATGAAGACGGCGGAACAGATGGTTTCGTTCGGCCAGGGCAACATGGAAGCGTTCATGAAGTCCAGCCAGATCTGGGCGGCCGGCGTGCAGGATCTCGGCAAGAGCTTTGCCGCCACCGCGCAGGCGCAGCTCGACCAGACGATGAGCACCTGGAAGGCGATGGCCGGCGTGAAGTCGCTGAAAGAGGCCATCGACCTGCAGTCCAGCCTGGCCCGCAGCTCGATCGAGACGGCGATGGCCCAGACCGGCCAGCTGACCGACGCGTCGATCAAGCTGGCCGAGCAGGCGCTGGCCCCGATCACCGCCCGCGTGACGCTCGCGGTCGAGAAGTTCGGCCGCGCCGCCTGAGGCGACTGCCCGCCTTCGGGCGGGCACCCACGCGATACTTGAAGGCCTGGGAAGTGATTCCCGGGCCTTTTCGCATGCGACGCCCGGATCATCACGGCTTGTTCACGGCCGTGTGCGGACTATGTGTTCAGCCGCCCGTATCGGCATTGTGGCGAGCCGGGCATTGGTTGTCATTTCCTGACGCTGCATTTTGCGATACGGTCGCCTGCGGCACCGGATTGAAGATGTGCTGCCAGCAACGAGCGGTCTGCAAAGAATGAGTGACGGCGACAAGCGCAAGGACGGCGGACGAACAGACGGTGGCCGAACCGATGGCGGCCGGACCGATGGCGGGGGCGATGCGCCCAACACCGGCGTCGTCGTCAAGGCCCGGCCGAAGACCCGCAAGCCGGCCATGTACAAAGTGCTGATGCTGAACGACGACTACACGCCGATGGAATTCGTCGTGCACGTGCTGGAGCGGTTCTTCCAGAAGACCCGGGAGGAAGCGACTCGCATCATGCTGCACGTGCATCGGCGCGGCGTCGGCGTGTGCGGCGTCTTCACCTACGAGGTCGCCGAGACCAAGGTCACCCAGGTGATGGACCTGGCGCGGCAGAACCAGCACCCGCTGCAATGCACCATCGAGAAGGAATGAGGCCGCTTTCCCCTTGGGAAGACGCGGCTTTTTTCTCCTGACCGTATCCTGCTCGCCGGCCTGCTCCCGACGCTGTCCCGGCCATACGCCCGGGTTTCACCGCACCTGTCGAATTTTTAAGTTTGTATGGTGAAAATGGTGGTGCGTCCCGGGCACATTGTGGGGACTATAGCCGAAAGGCATCCGGACAATGTGCTGCCAGGACGGTTGGCGAGGCCATTCCCCCGCCGGCACTCGTGACGTTCTGCAACCATGAAGCCTTGTCGTGCGTAGTGCCAGTGCGCCGGTGGCTGAAGCGCCGGTCGGTGGCGACCTGATCTCTCTCTGAGGAGCGTCGTACATCCATGCTGTCCCGTAATCTCGAACAGACGCTGCATCGCGCCTTGTCGCTGGCCAGTGACCGGCACCACGAATATGCGACGCTCGAGCATCTGCTGCTCGGGCTGACCGACGACAGCGACGCGGCCACCGTGCTGCGCGCCTGCGGCGTCGACCTCGACAAGCTCCGCGCCGACCTGACCGAGTTCCTCGACAAGGACCTGGCGGGCCTCGCCACCGACCGGCCGGGCGAGCCGAAGCCGACCGCGGGCTTCCAGCGGGTCGTGCAGCGCGCGGCGATCCATGTGCAGTCCTCCGGGCGCGATGAAGTGACCGGTGCGAACGTGCTGGTGGCGCTGTTCAGCGAGCGCGAGAGCCATGCGGTGTACTTCCTGCAGTCGCAGGACATGACCCGGCTAGACGCGGTGAACTTCATCAGCCACGGCATCGCCAAGGCGCCTGGCCGCAGCACGCAGCGCCCGGTGCAGGGCTCCGCCAACGAGACCGGCGGCAGCGAGCCCGAGCGCGGCGAGGAGAAGCCGAGCCGCCGCGGCCAGGATGCGCTGGGCAATTACTGCGTGAACCTCAATAAGAAAGCGACGTCCGGCAAGATCGATCCGCTAATCGGCCGCGAGATGGAGATCGAGCGCACCATCCAGATTCTTTGCCGCCGCACCAAGAACAACCCGCTCTATGTCGGTGATCCCGGCGTCGGAAAGACCGCGATCGCCGAGGGCCTGGCGAAGCGCATCGTCGAAGGCGACGTGCCGGAGGTTCTGGCGAAGTCTACTATCTTCGCGCTCGACATGGGCTCGCTGCTGGCCGGCACCCGGTATCGCGGCGATTTCGAGGAGCGGCTAAAGGCGGTGGTGACCGAACTCGAGGCGCACCCGAACGCCATCCTGTTCATCGACGAGATTCACACCGTGATCGGCGCCGGGGCGACCAGCGGCGGGGCGATGGATGCGTCCAACCTGCTGAAGCCGGCGCTGGCTTCCGGCACGCTGCGTTGCATCGGCAGCACGACGTACAAGGAATTCCGCAACTACTTCGAAAAGGACCGCGCGCTGGTTCGCCGCTTTCAGAAGATCGACGTCAACGAGCCCACCCTGGAAGACAGCGTCAAGATCCTGCGCGGACTGAAGATCAACTACGAGAAGCACCACAAGGTTCGCTACACCGAGGAGGCGATCCGCGGCGCCGTCGAGCTGTCGGCGAAATACATCCATGACCGCAAGCTTCCGGACAAGGCGATCGACGTGATCGACGAAGCCGGCGCCAGCCGGATGCTAGTGCCGGAGAACAAGCGCCGGAAGACCGTGACACTTCGCGATATCGAGGAGATGGTGGCCAAGATCGCACGCATTCCTCCCAAGTCCGTTTCCGCCGACGACAAGGAGACGTTGCGCAACCTGGAGCGTGATCTGAAGTCGATGGTGTTCGGCCAGGACCGGGCGATCGAGGCGCTGTCGGCGGCGATCAAGCTGTCGCGGGCGGGGCTGCGCGATCCGGAAAAGCCGATCGGAAACTACCTGTTCAGTGGCCCGACCGGCGTCGGCAAGACCGAGGTCGCAAGGCAGCTGGCCAGCACGCTGGGGATCGAGCTGATCCGCTTCGACATGTCGGAATACATGGAACGTCACAGCATTTCGCGGCTGATCGGCGCGCCGCCTGGCTATGTCGGGTTCGACCAGGGTGGCCTGCTGACCGACTCGATCGACCAGCATCCGCACGCGGTGCTGCTGCTCGACGAAATCGAGAAGGCGCACCAGGATCTGTACAACATCCTGCTGCAGGTCATGGACCACGGGAAGCTGACCGACCACAACGGCAAGACGGTCGATTTCCGCAACGTCATCCTGATCATGACCACCAATGCCGGGGCCGCGGACATGGCCAAGGAAGCGATCGGTTTCGGGCGCGATACCCGGATCGGCGAGGACGACGATGCGATCAAGCGGATGTTCACGCCGGAATTCCGCAACCGCCTGGACGCGACGATCACCTTCGCCGCGTTGACGCCGGAGATCGTTGGCCGCGTGGTCGAGAAGTTCGTCATGCAGCTGGAAGCCCAGCTTGCCGACCGCAACGTGACGATCGAGCTTTCGTCGGCTGCGAAGGAGTGGCTGGCCGAGCGTGGCTACGAGCGGCTGTATGGCGCGCGGCCATTGGCCCGCGTCATCCAGGAGCACATCAAGAAGCCGCTCGCCGAGGAATTGCTGTTCGGCAAGCTCACCAAGGGCGGCGCGGTCAAGGTCTCGATGAAGGACAACAAGCTCGATTTCGAGTTCATCGAGGCGGCCGTGCCGGCGTTGCCGAAGCCCGAGGGCGATGGCGACGAAGGTGGTTCGGAGAAGGAGCCGGAGACCGCGGAGTAACCGCGGCCTTCGGGCCATCCGATCGCGCGATTGGTCTAATCCATATCTGCAACGATTCCGCGGCCGGCCTGCTCCGCGCGCTGCAGCAGGTAGTCGGCCGCTGCCAGATCCTGGGCGGCGACGCCGAGCGACCGGTACATCGTCGTCTCATTCGCATTGCCCCGACCCGAAGCGGCGCCGCCGAGAACGGCGCCGATTTCGGTGATCTGGTGGGCGGCACCGATAAGTCCGCGCGCCCGTGCGTCGATCACCTCCGCGGCCTGCGCCTCCAGCGAGGGCAGGTAGTCGGTGAACAGCCGCACCGCCGGCACGCATTCGGTGGCGATTTCCTGCAGCACCGGCACGCTGGCGCCGACGGCGTTGATATGCAGGCCCGGCCGCAGCATGCCCGGATGCAGCAGCGGCGTGCGGGCGTCGGTGACGGTGCAGACGATGTCGGCCATCGCAACGGCGGCTTCGATGGAGGGAGCGGTCTCAATACCATGCTGAGCCGCGAAGGCGGCGGCGCGGGATGGATCGCGGCCCCAGACGACCACGCGGCTGAGGTCGCGCACGTAGCGCAAGGCCGCGAGGTGGCTGGCCGCCTGTTCGCCGCAGCCGATCAGCGCCAGGGTCGAGGCGTTCGCGCGGGCCAGGGTCCGGGTCGCGACGGCGGTCGCCGCCGCTGTTCGCAAGGCGGTCAACGCAGCCGCGGCTAGACAGCCGCGGGGAAGACCGGTCAGCGGATCGAACACCAGCATCAGGCCGGCATGCGATGACCGTCCCTGTTTCGGGTTGTCGGGATACAGGCTGAGCAGCTTGGCGCCATGGCCGGCCGGTCCCGCGAGCCAACCCGGCATGATGCCGAACCGATTGCCGGCGGGCAAGGGCATCACCATTCGCAGCGGCAGTTCGACGTCGCGCGCCGACACCCGGATCATTGCCTGGGCAATGACGTCGATCAGCGCGGGCATTTCCGTGAGGGCCGCGATGTCGGCCCCGGTGAGGAGCCGCATCAGGATTCGGCTTCCAGCTTGCGCCGTGCGTCGGCCAGTTCCGCCAGTTGCTCCGGAGTTTCTTCCGGCGGCCCCAGGTGCCGCTTTTCCAAGGCCTCGATCATCGCCTCGACCACCACCAGGCGCGCGAACCATTTGTGGTCGGCGGGCACCACGAACCACGGCGCATGCGGTGCGGCGGTTCCTCGGATGGCCGCTTCGTAGGCCGCCATGTACTCGTCCCAGCGCGCCCGCTCGGTGATGTCGTTGGGGCTGAATTTCCAGTTCTTGCCCGGCTCGTCCAACCTCGCCAGGAACCGGCGCCGCTGTTCTTCCTTCGAAATGTTCAGGAAGAACTTGCGGAGGATCACGCCCTGGCGGCCGAGATAGTCCTCATAGTTGGCGATGTCGCGCAGCCGTTCCTTCCAGATGTCCTTGCCGACGAGGCCTTTCGGCAGATGCTGGTGGGCCAGGATGTCGGGATGCACGCGCACCACCAGCACTTCTTCGTAATGGCTTCGATTGAGGATGCCGATCTGCCCGCGCCTCGGCAGCTTGGCCGAAATGCGCCAGAGAAAGTCGTGGGCAAGGTCTTCCGGCCCGGGCGCCTTGAACGGGGTGACCTGCACGCCCTGCGGGTTCACCCCGGACATGACGTGCTTGATGGTGCCGTCCTTGCCGGCCGCATCCATTGCCTGGAACACGCAGAGCAGCGACCACGTGCCGCTGGCGTAGAGCAGTTCCTGGGCCTCGGACAGGCGCTTCACCCCGTCCGCCAGCAGCGCCGGGCCGTCCTCATGCTGGACCAGCTTGCCGCCGGTATGCTCCGGGTCGTGGTCGCGCAGGCGAAAATTCTTGCCGTCGGTGACCCGGTAGAGATCGAGCAGCTTGCGGATCTGCTTGCGCGTCATCCCGGGGCTAGGTCCGCGGGCCGTAGGTGGCGGCCAGGTATTTCAGGATGGCGTCCGCCTGCGCATCGTCGATCGGGGCGCTGAATGCGGTGCGCATCTTCGTCACCTCGGCCTTCCATCCGTCGGGTGTGAGGAAGGGCGAATTCATCCGGATATAGTCCAGGCTGTGGCAGGCGTTGCAGCTGGTCTCGACGACATCCTTGCCGGGGCCTGCGGCGAGCTCCACCGCATCCTCCGCGCGGGCGGGCACCGCCGCCAGCAGCAGGGCGGGCACCGCCGCCAGCAGCAGGATCGGCAGCAGCCGAACCGACATTCCGAGCATCCCTCGCGATATGGACATCGGCCGTTCCCTCCTCATGCCGCGACCAGGGCGAGCGTCTGGATGACGTTGTGCTGATAGCCGGACGGGTTGAACAACAGCTTGGCCGGCTGCACCGCGCCGGAATTGCTGGTGGCGCGGACCATGACCGAAACTGGTCCCGCCTTGCCGTTCGGCATGCGTCCGCTCCAGGAGCGGAAGCTGAACCGCCCGAGATCCTGGCCGAGCGTCGCCGGCTTCCAGCTGGCGCCGCCGTCGTCGGACAGCTCCACCGTCTTGATGCCGCTGCCGCCGTCCCACGCGATACCCTGGACCTCGAACCCCGCGGTTGCGACATGCGCGCCGTCGGTGAGGTTGGTGACCAGGGCGTTCACCACGATCTCGGTAATCGGGCTGGTCTGGTCGTTGTCCTGGGTGGTGAACGGGTGGGCCACCGGAAACATGCCCTTCGGCACCCGGTAGGCCTTCTGCATCCAGAAATTGTCCAGTGGCTTGCTGCGGATTTCCAGGTCGCTGAGATGCTTCACCCAGTAGGTGGCGGTCCAGCCGGGGACGATGAGGCGCACCGGGAAGCCATTCAGATGCGGCAGCGGCGCGCCGTTCATTTCGTAGGCGACCAGGGTATCGGGATCGAGCGCGCGGTCGATCGGCAGGCTCTTGGCGAATTGCGGCGTTTCGGCCAGCACGGCGCCGTCGCGTCCCGACATCGCGAGCTCCACGGCGCCCGGCTTCACCCCAGCGCGGGCCAGCACGTCGCGCAGGCGCGCGCCGCGCCAGCGGGCGTTGCCCATGGCGCCGACGCCCCATTCGACGCCCGGGACATGCGGGGTGAACAGCCCCCGCCGGTTGCCGGAGCATTGGCACACCGCGACGATCTCGGCGGACGGCAAGGCCCGCAGGTCGGCGAGGCTGAGCTGCACCGGCTTGCCGGCCGCATCGCCGCCGATCTTGAGCGACCAGTCGCGCAGTTCGTCCATCTCCGGAATGACCGCCAGGTGGTAGCGGACGAAGAACGAATCGTTCGGGGTGATGGCGGTTCGGAATGCCGACAGCGGCGCCTCGAAGTTGGGCGGCCGCCAAGTGAGCTTGATCAGGTTCTTCTTGCCGGGCAGCGAGGCCAGCACCGCCTCCTCGGTGGTTCCGGCGGGCAGGGCGGGGCTCATTCCGGGAACCGCCGCCTGGGCCGCGCGCGCCAGGGTAGCGCCTGCCGCCAGTGTTCCCGCTTTCAGCAACAAGGACCTGCGCTGCATGTCGTTCTCTCCCGGTCGATGGACGTTTCGAGGCGCGGCGCGTTTGAGGCTACGCCGCCGGCCGGGATGTTCGCCCGGTGGGGCCGCCGGGTAAACCGGTTTGTTTCCGCGTGACGGGGTGCCGGGATCAGTCGGGCATGGTGAAGCGAACCGAAACCGGGCAGTGATCGGACAGCCGTTCCTTCCATTCCTGGCCGGTTTCGCGGAACACCAGCACGCGCAGGCTGTCCGGGCGCATCCAGGTTGCCGCGGCGCCGCCGGCAATGATGTGATCGATGAACCCGCCGCCGCCCCAGCAGGGCGAGCTCTTGCCGTCGGTGGCGCGCAGCAGCGGCGAGGCGGTGTTCATGCCGGACCAGAATGCGTCGCGGCTGTCCATCCAGCGGTTGAAGTCGCCGAGCAGCACGAATGGCACGCCCTCGGCGCGGCGGGCGGCGATCCAGTCTTCCAGCGGGCCGAGCTGGGCTGCCAGGGTGACGCATTGCGGGCGCGCCGAGCGATAGAGCGCATCTTCGCGGCAGCCGGTCTTGAGGTGCACCGCGAGCAGCCGGACCGGGCCCGAGGGCAGCGACAGGGTGACGTCGGCGCCGCTGCGCAGGCGGTAGCGGGCACCGGGATACAGATCCAGCGCGGTCAGGTCGGGATTGGCGTGAAATTCCAGCCCGCGACGGATTGCGAGGCCGGTGCGCTGCACCACGTGGTCCGCGGTCAGGTGCAGGGCGAACCGGTCGGGCGGGAAGATCCGGGCCGCCATCGCGGCACCGTCGACCTCCTGGAACGCCACCACGTCGGCTGCCAGCAATTCGGCGTAATGGCGGAGGCGGTCGATGTCCTCGGCCCGCTTCGGCTTGACGTCGGCCGGGAGGTCGCCGCTGGCGGCGGTCCGCTGGGTCAGCCATTCCAGGTTCCAGGTGGCCATCTTGAGTTCGCCGGCGCCGGCCGCGCGCGGGTGCGAGCAGCAGCAGAAGCAGGCTGAGCAGCGTTCCTCATGGGCCCCTGCGATCAGGTCATGCCGGGTGTGGCGGGAAGGCCTACCGGCGCAGGACGGAAAATGGCATAACCTTCGGGCGATGGATAATATTCTGTCGTCGATCCGCCGAAGTGCCGCGTCGCCTCGGTGGTCAACAAGGGGGAGTGGCTGCGTCTTGAAACCAACCGACGTCCGGAATCCCGACTATTTCCACAAGGTTGTCGACTGCCAGTGGGCCTGCCCGGCGCACACCCCGGTTCCAGAATACATCCGCATGATCTCGGCCGGCCGCTACGCCGATGCCTACATGGTCAACTGGAAGTCCAACGTCTTCCCCGGCATCCTCGGCCGCACCTGCGACCGCCCCTGCGAACCCGCCTGCCGCCGCGGCCGGGTCGAGGAGGAGCCGGTGGCGATCTGCCGGCTGAAGCGGGTCGCGGCCGACTTCAAGGGCGACGTCAGCGACCGGATGCCCGGGCCGCCGCCCAGCCGCAACGGCCGCCGCATAGCCTGCGTCGGCGCCGGGCCGGCCAGCCTGGCGGTGGCGCGCGACCTGGCGCCGGCCGGCTACGAGGTGGTGGTCTACGACAGCGCGGCCAGCGGCGGCGGCTTCATCCGCAGCCAGATCCCGAAATTCCGCCTGCCCGACAGCATCATCGACGAGGAGGTCGGCTACATCACCGATCTCGGGGTGGAGACGCGCTACAACAGCTACATCTCCAGCCTGAAGGATCTGCTCGGCGAGGGCTACGACGCGATCTTCGTGGGCTCCGGCGCGCCGCGCGGGCGGGACCTCGATATTCCCGGCCGGCAGGAGGCCGCCTCCAACATCCATATCGGCATCGACTGGCTGTCTTCGGTGTCGTTCGGCCACATCACCAAGATCGGCCGCCGGGTGATCGTGCTCGGCGGCGGCAACACCGCGATGGATTGCTGCCGCTCCGCACGGCGGCTCGGCGGCGACGAGGTGAAGGTGGTGGTGCGCAGCGGCTTCGAGGAGATGAAGGCCTCGCCTTGGGAAAAAGAGGACGCGCTGCACGAGGATATTCCCATTCTCAACTTCCTGGTGCCGAAAAGCTTCGAGCATGATGGCGGCAAGCTGACCGGCATGCGGTTCGAGAAGGTCCGCGCCGAACGCGATGCCAAGGGGCGGCGCAACCTGGTGCCGACCGGCGAGCCCGAAGTGCTGATCGAATGCGACGATGTGCTGGTGGCGGTCGGGCAGGAGAACTCCTTTCCTTGGATCGAGCGCGACATCGGCATCGAGTTCGACAAATGGGGCATGCCGGTGGTGGACGAGGTGACCCTGCAGTCGACCCGCCCGGGCGTGTTCTTCGGCGGCGACGCGGCATTCGGCCCGAAGAACATCATCTGGGCGGTGGCCCACGCGCACCAGGCGGCGATTTCCATCGACAAGTTCTGCAACGGCGACGACCTGCATGACCGCCCGCCGCCCGATGTCACCCTCGCCTCGCAGAAGATGGGCATCCATGAGTGGAGCTACGACAACGACGTTTCGATCGACCTGCGCTTCAAGGTGCCGCATCGCGAGAAGGCGATCGCGCTGGTGGACATCAAGGCCGAGGTCGAGCTTGGCTTCGACCTTGCGGTGGCCTTCAAGGAAGCGCAGCGCTGCCTGAACTGCGACGTGCAGACGGTGTTCGCGCCGAAGCTGTGCATCGAGTGCGATGCCTGCGTCGACATTTGCCCGGTCGATTGCATCACCTTCACCGACAACGGCGAGGAAGCCGACCTGCGCGGCCGGCTGATGGCGCCGGCGCATAACGTAAGCCAGGACATCTACGTCTCCGACATTCTCAAGACCGGCCGCATCATGGCCAAGGACGAGGATGTCTGCCTGCATTGCGGATTGTGCGCCGAACGTTGTCCGACCGGGGCCTGGGACATGCAGCGATTCCTGCTGGATATGGCGATCGTCAAGCCGCACGGCGCGGAGGCCCACGCATGCGTCCGCTAGAAGCTGTCAACGACTTCGTCGTCAAGTTCGCCAACGTCAACGGCTCCGGCTCGGCCAGCGCCAACCAGCTGTTCGCCAAGGCGATCCTGCGGATGGGCGTGCCGGTGACGCCGCGCAACATCTTCCCGTCCAACATCCAGGGGCTGCCGACCTGGTATGAAATGCGGATCTCCGAGTCCAACCACATGGGCGCGCGCGGCGGCACGGACCTGATGGTGGCGATGAACCCGCAGACCTGGGACGGCGACATCAAGTCGATCGTGCCGGGCGGGTACCTGTTCTATGATTCGACGCGGCCGATCCCGGCTTCGAAGTTCCGCAGCGACATCACCGTGATTGGGGTGCCGCTGACCTCGATCTGCAATGCGCAGTACACCGACAGCCGGCAGCGGCAGCTGTTCAAGAACATCATCTATGTCGGCGTGCTGTCGGCGCTGCTGGACATGGATATAGCGGTGCTGGAACAGCTGATCGGCGAGCAGTTCCGTTCCAAGGAAAAGCTGATCTCGGCCAACGTGCAGGCGCTGCATCTCGGCCGCGATTACGCGCTGGCGAATTTCAGCTGCCCGATTGGGTTGCGGCTGCGGAAATCGGATGCTGTGGGTGACCGCATCTTCATGGAAGGCAATGCCGCCTGCGGGCTGGGCGCCGTGTATGGCGGTGCCACGGTCTGCGCCTGGTATCCGATCACGCCCTCGACCTCGTTGGCCGAAGGGTTCACCCGCTATTGCAACCGCTTCCGGGTGGACAAGGAAACCGGGAAGAAGAAATTCGCGATCGTCCAGGCCGAGGACGAGCTGGCCTCGATCGGCATGGTGATCGGCGCCGGCTGGAACGGCGCGCGGGCATTCACCGCGACTTCCGGCCCCGGCATCAGCCTGATGCAGGAATTCATCGGGCTGGCCTATTTCGCCGAGATCCCCGCGGTGATCTTCGACGTGCAGCGCGCCGGTCCGTCGACCGGCATGCCGACGCGCACCCAGCAATGCGACGTGCTGTCCGCGGCGTATGCGTCGCACGGCGACACCAAGCACGTGCTGCTGTTCCCCGAGGACCCGCATGAGTGCTTCACCATGGGGGCCGAGGCGTTCGACCTCGCGGACCGGCTGCAGACGCCGGTGTTCGTGCTGCTGGATCTCGACATCGGCATGAACGAGCGGCTTTGCGCTCCGTTCGTCTGGGACGATGCGGCGCGCATGGACCGTGGCAAGGTGATGACCGCGGAGGACCTCGAGGCTGGGCGTGATTTCGGCCGCTACCTCGACGTGGACGGCGACGGCATCCCGTATCGCACCTATCCGGGCACACATCCGAGCAAAGGCTCGTACTTCACCCGCGGCACCAGCCGCGACCGCTATGCTCGCTACACCGAGGAAGGGGCCGCCTACCAGGACAACATGGAGCGGCTGCTGAAGAAGTTCGACACCGCCAAGCAGATCGTGCCGCACCCCGATCCGCCGCGATGCCGCGCAGCCTACCCGGCTCGGCGCGATCTATTACGGCTCGACCAGTGCGGCGATGGACGAAGCGGCCGAGTTGCTGGCCGAGCAGGGGATCGCCGTCGACCTGATGCGCGTCCGGGCGTTTCCGTTCCATCCCGACGTGCTGGAATTCGTCGCGGCCCATGACCAGGTGTTCGTCGTGGAGCAGAATCGCGACGCGCAGCTGCGCACCTTGCTGATCACCGAGGGCGAGATCGATCCCGCGCGGTTGAAGCGGGTGCTTCATTATGACGGCAGCCCGATCACCGC
Organism: uncultured Alphaproteobacteria bacterium; assembly: GCA_963819305.1. Taxonomy (GTDB): domain Bacteria; phylum Pseudomonadota; class Alphaproteobacteria; order Acetobacterales; family Acetobacteraceae; genus CAVTKE01. The sequence continues at coordinate 268,924 of CAWFVP010000005.1, read as the reverse complement.
CCGCTTCATCACCGAGGCGATCGCCGAGACCGCCTCCGCCCTGAAAATCGTCCCGTTGCGCAAGGCCGTGCCATGACCTTTCTGCCGAAGCCGAAACTGCATCATCCGGAACTCTCAACCAATGCGCTGGGCCTGACCCGCCGCGACTATGAGGGGTCGGTTTCCACTTTGTGCGCCGGGTGCGGCCATGATTCGATCAGTGCGGCGATTATCCGTGCGTGTTTCGAGATCGACCTGCCGCCGCATCGCATCGCCAAGATGTCGGGCATCGGCTGTTCGTCGAAGACGCCGACCTATTTTCTGGGCGCGGCGCATGGGTTCAATTCGGTGCACGGGCGGATGCCGAGCGTGCTGACCGGCGCCAACCTCGCCAACCGCGACCTGGTCTATCTTGGTGTTTCGGGCGATGGCGACAGCGCCTCGATCGGGCTTGGCCAATTCGCGCACTCGATCCGACGCGGGGTCAACATGGTCTACATCGTCGAGAACAACGGTGTTTACGGGCTGACCAAGGGCCAGTTCTCGGCGACGGCCGACCGCGGCGCCAAGAACAAGCGCGGCGTCGCCAACAACGACGAGGCGATCGACCTGGTCGGCATGGCGCTGCAACTGGGCGCCACCTATGTCGGCCGCAGTTTCTCGGGCGACAAGGGACAGCTGGTGCCGCTGATCAAGGGTGCGCTGACGCATCGCGGCGCCGCCTTCATCGACTGCATCAGCCCGTGCGTCGCCTTCAACAATCACGAAGGTTCCACCAAGAGCTTCGATTATGTGCGCGAACACAACGAGGCGGTGAACTTCCTCGATGTCATCAGCGGCCGTGACGAGATCACCGCCGACTACCCGGCCGGGTCGGCCACCACGGTGCGCCAGCATGACGGCTCGCTGCTGAAGCTGCGCAAGCTGGCGGGCGACTACGATCCCACCGACCGCGTCGCCGCGATGAACTTCATGCACACGGCACACGCGCGGGGCGAGATCCTGACCGGGCTGCTTTATGTCGATCCCGAGGCCGACGACATGCACGGCTATTTGGATACCGCGGAGCAGCCGCTGAACAGCATGGGCGACACCGACCTGTGCCCGGGGTCGGCCGCCTTGGCCAAGCTGAACGCGTCGTTGCGGTAGCAGCGGAGGCGAGCCTACAGGCCTGCTGCCGAGGGCCGTTCGGACGGGCATCCGATCGGGCCGGAGGGAAGCTCATGAACCGCGTATCCGGTCCTGTTGGTCAACGCCACCACCAACAGGAGATTGGACGAAGCCTTGCATTCCGAAAGGGGAAGGACGCCGTCGAACCCCAGGCGGGTACCCTCCCTAAGATGAAAGGCGTCCGTTACATCGCGTCGTAGATCCTGGGCGCGCACGTGCCCCAGGTACTTCCCGCCGTAGAACGCCAGCACCATGAGGTTTCTGCCTGGGTCGGCCACGTCGAATGCCCAGCCGGCGACGCGCAGTTGTCCTGCCTCGTTCCGCTCGACGGCATCGAATACGAATACGATGCTCGTCGATTTCTGCATGGATCGGGCTGATGCATACGGGGCGATTTCGATTTCATGTTGCACGCCGAGCGCCTGCAGATCCTGTCCCATGCGATCGGCGTTCTGCGCCACGAACACGCATCCACAGTTGTCCAGTTCGACATTTGTGGCGGCGCCGAGAAAGGCCACCAGAAATACCGCGTTCGCCGCGAGCAGCACCCTGGGACGGGTTCGATCGATCTGGCGCTTCAGCGCGGCATATATTCCGATGTCGAGCCGACCGATGATGGTTGCGGCCAGCAGCGAAGCGCCGACGGCAGAAAACCATAGTCCAGGAGCGCTCAACCTACCCGACAACCGTCCGTACAGGAGTTGGATGATCGGGACGTGTACTAGATAGAGCGCAAAGCTCCAGTCCCCCAGCAATGCGATGCTTGCCCGGCGATCTTTGAAGATGAATGTCCTCGCATGACCGGTCTGGGCGCTTCGAGGTTCCTGCGGCGTCGATTTTCTGAAGCTGGCTGATTGGGGGGCGACGGCAGCGGCGACAATGAGGGCAGAGCCGAGGCTTGTGACCCAGATGGCCAGCAATGGTGAAAAAACGCCGTATGCGATCAGTCCGATGCCGAGGATGTATCCGGCCTCGCGAGGCCAGCGCCATCTCAAGACGAAGGGAATCATCAGGCCGGCGGCGAAAGGAAAGCTCATTTCGGCGATCGGCAAGGAGAGCAACGACGGATATTGCACGTTGGTTTGCGGTTGCAGGATACGTGTGCCGACGATCGCGATCATCCATGCGAAAGCCAGCAGATGCAGGTATTTGCGGGCGCGTATCGTGATGATGAAAAAAATGATGACGTAGAACAAAACCTCGAACGGCAAGGTCCATTCGACACCGAGGCTGTATTCGCGGGGGCCTCCGGGCACCAATCCCAGGCTATAGGGGTTTATTCTGAATTCCTGGCCCGCCAGAACTCTCAGGGATACGACAACCGAAACCATGATCCAGTAGATCGGATAAATGCGGGCGACCCGGTGCGCCAAGAAGGTTGCTCCGAGTGCCTTTGGCGCAATTTTGGCCATCAGGTATCCGGAAATGACGAAGAACAGCGCAACGCCTGACCTTCCCAACAGCAGCCCGCCGTAGGGAGAGAGGCCGAACGTTGCAAAAAAACTGGAATCCTGACGGTAGAGATGAATGTAGAAAGAGGCGTGAAAGGCAACGACGCAAAGCGCTGCTATGGCACGCAAGTACTGAACAGAATAAATCTTGCCGGATTCGAGGTTGGCTGTCATCGGCGACGACGAGGATTGGTATTGGGGCGAAGGGCTGGTCCAGATACGCTGCACGATTTAAAGTTCAGCAAATGCGTAGATCCGTCTTGTGCATGCGGACATCTGGCAATCATCGGGTGTCTCCAGATACAGCACTGGTCGTCATTTCTGGCTTTGAGTTCATCTGGAACGATCTGCCCTACGGATCAACAGCATAGCTGAAGAAGTATGTGCAAGGCGACCTTCGTCCCAGTATTGGCGAGAGCGGGTCACCGCGCTCATGGGCGCCGTTCGCGGACAGATTGCCCATTGCGCCGCCCGTAGCCGTGGCCCTAGCGTTGGATAGGGGTCAAGGAGATTACTGGCGATGCGCAAGCTGGCGGGGTTGGCGGCTGGGGTGGTGGGTCTGTGGGGCGTGGGGGCGGCCGGTCCGGCGCTGGCGCAGAAATCCGCGGACACGTTGCGCTTAGCGTGGGTCGACCAGATCACCGACGTCGACCCCTATTATAATTCACTGCGTACCGGGCTGGTGCTGGCGCACCAGGCTTGGGACGGCTTGACCTACCGCGACCCCGAGGACTTCGTGCAGAAGCCGTTGCTGGCGACGTCCTGGAAGTGGATCGACGACACCACTCTGGAATTCGAGCTGCGCAAGGGCGTCACGTTCCATAATGGCGATCCGTTCACCGCGGCGGACGTGGTTTATACCGTCTCGGTCATCACCGATCCGAAATCCGGCATTTCCGTGCCGAGCAACTTCACCTGGCTGGCCGGCGCTGAGGCGGTGGATGATTTCCATGTTCGCTTGAAGCTGAAGCAGGCTTTCCCCGCGGCCATCGAATACGTGTCCTTCGTGATGCCGATCTACCCCAAGGCGTATCGTGAGAAGGCCGGGCATGACGGCTACAAGAAGGCGCCGATCGCCGCCGGGCCGTACAAGATCACCCGCGTCGATGGCGTCTCCGAAATCGACCTGGAGCGGTATGACGGCTATTACGAAGGCAGTTCCAAGGGGCGGCCGCCGATCCGCAAGCTGGTGATCAAGGAGGTGAACGACGCGACCGTCCTCACCGCCAACCTGCTGGGCGGGCAGCTGGATTGGGTGTGGCAGTTCAATCCCGACCAGGTCGATGCCATCAACCGCATGCCGACGCTGCAGGCGAACCGGCAGGAAGCGATGCGCATCATCTTCATGGGGCTGGAGGCGGCCGGCCGCGCCAAGGGCAGCGAGGCGCTGAAGGATGTCCGGGTGCGCCGGGCGATCATGCATGCCATCGACCGCCAGACATTTTCCAAGCAGCTGGTGCAGGGCGGGGCGCGGGTGCCGGACGGGCCGTGCTACTTCACGCAGTTCGGCTGCGACCAGACGGCGATGGTGAAATACAACTACGACCCCGCCAAGGCGAAGCAGTTGCTGGCCGAGGCCGGCTACCCGAACGGGCTGGACATCGAGCTGGTGGCGGCCCAGCCGCCGAACCCGAACTGGCCGCCGGCGCTGCAGAACTACCTGAATGCCGTCGGCATCCGCACCAAGGTCAGCGTGCTGCAGGCGACCGCCGCGATCGCCCGCAACGAGGCCGGGGATACGCCGCTGTACCTGAGTTCGTGGGGCTCGTATTCGATCAACGACGTCTCGGCGATCATGCCGTATTTCTTCAACTCAGGCGCCGACGACATGGCGCGCGATCCCGAAGTCACGGCGCTGCTGAAGCAGGGCGGCTCCGTGGTCGATCCGGCGGCGCGCAAGAAGGCGTATAGCGAGGCCATCCACCGCATCACCGACCAAGCCTACTGGCTGCCGCTGAGCACGTCGGTCACGACCTATGGCTATTCCAAGCAGCTCAATTTCAAATCCTATCCGGACGAGATGCCGCGCTTCTTCCTGTCGAGCTGGAAGTAGCTACAGCAGCATCGGTGCCACCTCCGCGGGCGGCGCGGCGGCGGACAGCGCCGTGGCGCCGCAGGCGGTGAGGAACTCGGCCACGGCGTCGAGTTCGGCCGGGTCGCGGGTGAGGTCGTCCGGGTCGCCGCGCGGAATCCAGATCGCCGTCGCGTAGCGCGCGCGGGTCAGCAGCACGCGGTAGGTGTTGAGGCGGTTGGCGATGCCGTCGCGGCTGCTGCGGGTCTGCCAGCTGGTGCCGGCGAAGCGGCGAACCGACCAGCCGCCGCGGGTTCGCACGAGGTCGCCGCCCCAGCACAGGCCGACGAAGTCGAGTTCGAGCCCCTGGCAGGAGAATTCGGTGGCGACCTGCTCCAGCGCGTCGGAGGCCCGCACGTCCGGCCAGCGATCGAGGAACCAGTTGGCGACGGCCGGGGCGTCCATGTGCGGCAATTCGACGCCGAGGCCGTCGGCGCGCAGCCGCTTGGCGCCGGAACTGGCGACCAGTCCGCTGCGGCGCCAGCCGCGCGATTCCGCGCGCAGGTAGCCGCGCAGCTTCGACAGGTCGCGGGTGAGCAGGAACGGGAGAGCGGCTGCATCGGCGATGCCGCGGGCGGCGAGGGAGTCGTCCTGCAGCACCGCATCCACCCAGGCTGCCGCAGCGGGATTGCGCAGGCTGCGGACCGGGACGTCGAGATGCAGTTCGGTCCGGGTGGAGAGGTTCGCCAATCCGGGCAGCCGCCGCCGGGGATCGGCTTCGTCCTGCGCGCCGTGGGCCGCGAGAATTTGCCACAGGGGGCGCATGGCGAGCGCGGTTCCCCATTCCGCCAGGCCGCCCTCGCCGTCGTGGATTTCCTGGCCGTTGCCGACCAGGCAGACCATCGCGGCCCAGTCGTGGTGCAGGGCCATGATGTCGAGCAGATGACCCGGCTCCGAATCGGTCAGCCGCACGTCGCGGTCGCGGCCCTTGCGGATAGCGTAGTCGGCTGACCAGGCTCGCTGGGCCTCGTCGATGATGACGACATGCTCAGGCGGCACATGGCCGGTTTTGACATGCTCGTCGCGGAACGCGGGCAGCGCCTGGATCGCGGCCTTGGTGCGCTGGCGGGCGGCGCGCAGGTCGGCATGGTCGGCGCTGGCGGCGTCGCGGGCCAGCGCCTCGCGCAGGACGTGGACCAGGGTCGGATTGCCGGTCAGGAACACGGCACCGGCCTCGCGCTCGGCGCCGAACACGGCGTTCAGGCCGCACAGCGTCTTGCCCGCGCCGGGGATGCCGGTGACGAACAGGACCACGTGACGGTGTTCCGCCTGGGCGGCGCGGATGGCGGCGAGGATGGTGTCGGTGGTGCTGGTCAGGTTCTTCGCATCGGCCCGTGCGGTGGTGATGTCGGCCACGCCATGGCGCGAATAGAGCGTGCAGGCGGCATCGACGATGCCGGGCACCGGGCGGTATGGCGCAGCTTCCCATGCGGCCGTGTCGAGCGGGCGCGCCGGGGCGGGCAGGCGGCGCCAGAGGTCGCGCAGCAGCTGGCCGAGGCCGCCACCGGATGAATGCAGCACGGCGCTGACGCCTTCGATGAGCAATGGCCACATGGCCGGCCCCGGGCGCGCCTCGGTGGCGACCAGGATCGGGATGATCGGATGCCGCCGGCTCAGTGAATGGAAATCCTGCAGGTCGAGCGCGTAATCCTCGACCTGCCGGCAATCCTCGGCGGCGAAGGCGGTGCTGCCGACCTTGAACTCCAGCACCAGGATGGCGCGGTCGGTCACGAGCACCGCGTCGATGCGGCGGCCAAGGCGGCGCAGCGAATATTCCGGCAGCAGCTCCCACTTGCCGGCATCCGGCCAGTCGGCCAGGGCAATTCGCAGGCAGCGCAGGCATACCTCCCACGCCCGCAACTGCTGCGCCTCGCTGCGGCGGAACCGCTGCATGTCGTCGGCGGCGAGACGGTTTCGCAGCGCATCGAGGTCGGTGGTGAGGAATTCGTTGACGCGCATGAGCATGATGCCGGATCTGAAATATTTACTGTTCCGCAAGAAGATACTGGCTTGTTCGGGGGTGCGATAGGGCGGCGGCCGGCAGGAGCGCAGATGTCGAACGTGACCTGGAAGAACCCGGCCTCGGCTGATTGGACGGTTGCCTCGGCGTGGACCGGCAACGCCGTGCCCGATGCGGGCGCCGACGTGTTCATTCCGGGTTCCGGCAGCTATCGCGTGACGATCGCGACGCCGGAGGCGGTAGTGGCGCGGAGCCTGGTGCTGGACGGCACGCTGGCGGTGGAGGGAACGCTGCAGCTGGCGCAGGCGTCGACGATCTCACCCGGCGCCAACCTGGCCGGCGGGGGCGTGATCGCCGGTGCTGCGTTGCTGATCAACAACGGCCTCGTCAGCAGCACCGAGGCGAACGGCCTGTTGGAGATCGAGACGGCGGGCTTCACCAACGCGGGCAGCATCGTCGCCGGCAATGGCGGGGTCGTCGCCATCTTCGCCCAGGATTTCACCAATCTTTCCGGGGGGACGTTAAGCGGCGGGGCGCTGGAGGCTGACGGAGCATTGGCCGCCATCGACATCTTCAACGCCGGCGGCGCCAGCACCCCGTTGATCACCGACAATGCCACGCTGACGTTGAACGGCTCGGGCGCCGAGATCTTTTCATATGACAGCGTCGGCAAGGGCTACAGCGACATCGATGCCACGCTGACCACGGTGGGTGCATTGGGGGTCCTGAATATTCTTGGCGGGCGCGACTACGGCACCGCCAACGCCCTGTCGCTCGGCGGGCTTCTGGTGCTGGGTGGCGGCAGCCTGTCGGCGGCGGCGGGCATCACCAACAAAGGCGGCGCCACCATCAGGGGTTTCGGCCGGATCACGACCGCGATCGGCAATGGCGGCCGCATCGAGGCGCAGGGCGGCGTGCTGACGCTGGCCGGCGGCATCACCGATACCGGGGCGCTGACGATCGATGCAGGTGCCACGCTGGCCTTCGCGGGGACGTATTCGCAGCCGGTGCTGAACAACGGCACCATGCAGGCGGTTGGCGGCACGCTGAAGCTGGCAGGGTCGCAGGGCGGGACGGGCGGCTACATGATCCAGGCCGGCGCAACCCTGGAACTGGCCGCTGCCGCGGCGGGCGGGGTGAGTTTCAATGGCGTCGGGGCAAGCCTGGTGCTGGACAGCCCCGGCGGCTTCACCGGCGGCGTCCGCGGGTTCGGCGCCGGCAACACGATCGATGTCGCGGGCGTCGCGGCGGACGGCGCCAGCATCGCGAATGGCCGGCTGACCCTTAGTTATGGCGGCAGCCCGGTGTACAGCGTGGCGCTGGCCGGGAGTTACGCATCGGCATCGGTTGCGGTGCAGTCCGACGGAGCGTCCGGGACGGCGGTGACGGTGGGCGGCGTGGCCGGGCAGAGCTACGTGTTGGAGGGGCCGAGCTGGAACGTCAAGACGATCACCTGGAGCCTCGCGGCCGGGAGCTATCCCACCGCGTTCGACATCGGGCATCCGTTCAGCAGCCTGATCGACGCGGTGGGGCAGGCGGCGTATGTCGGGGTTATCCGCCAGGCATTGCAGGCGTGGACAGCTGTTTCCGGCATCAGCTTCGTGCAGGTGCCCGACGCGCCGCAGCAGGTGGGGGCTGCCGACCTGCGCCTGGGCTGGGGCAATCTGCTCGGAACCGGCGGCGAAATCGGGCAGGCGACGTTCCGGTCTGTCGGCAACATGTTCCAGCAGGATGTGATCATTCGGCTGGAGGACCCGGCACTGGATCCGCTGGTCGGTGCGCCGGGGGTGATCGGCGGCCTCGCCTATTCCGGGACGGCATCGACATTCTATCAGGTGGTGCTGCATGAGATCGGCCATGCGCTGGGGCTGGGTCATTCGAGCGACCCAGGGGCGGTGATGTATCCGGTGGCCGGCGGAAGCGCCAACCAGGTGCTGGATGCCAGCGACATCGCCGGTATCCAGGCGCTCGACGTCAATGCCGCCTGCTATGCCAGGGGCACGCGCATCCTGACCGCGCGGGGGCAAATTCCGGTGGAGCGGCTGGTGGTCGGCGAGCTGGTGCCGGGCCTGCTATGTGGCCGAATGCTGCAAATCCGCTGGCTGGGCCGGCGGTCGTTCGTTCCGGCGCGGCACCGGCGGCCGCAGGACCTGCAGCCGATCCTGGTCGAGGCCGGAGCGTTCGGCGACGGGCGGCCGCATCGCGACCTGCTGCTCAGCCCGGATCATGCGGTGTTTGCCGGCGGCGCGCTGATCCCGATCCGGTATCTGCTGAACGGCGCCAGCGTGCGGTGGACGGTGCGGCAGCGGATCGAGTACTGGCATGTGGAACTGCAGGCGGAAGACGGCGGTCCGGTGCATGACATCGTGCTGGCGGATGGGCTGGAAGCCGAGAGCTACCTCGATACCGGCAATCGCCCGGCGTTCGCGGCCGCCGGGATTGCGCTGTTGCGGCCTGGTCTTGCGGACCCGGATATTGCCATGGCGTGTTGGGCCGAGCGCGGCTGCGCGCCGTTGCACGTGGAGGGGCCGGCGGTGGTGGCGCAGCGGCGCCTGCTGGCGGCGCGGGCGGGGTTGCTTGGGCATGTGAGGACGGCCGAGCCGGACTTGCATGTTGTCAGCCGCGAGAAGCCGTATCGGGCGGTTTGCCGCGCGGCCGGGCAGCTTGGCTTCGACCTGCCGGGCGGACGCGTGACCCTGCGGAGCCGCAGCTTCGTGCCGGCGGAGATGGGGCAGGTGGCTCGTGATCATCGCAGGCTTGGTGTCGCGGTCGGCAGCTTGCGGCTCGATGGCGTCGTGCTGCCGCTGGACGGCGCCTGCATCGCCGGCGGCTTTCATCCGATCGAGCATGCGGCCGGCGGCGCGTGGCGGTGGACCGACGGGTGCGCGACCATCGACCTGCCGGCGGCGGGGCGGCTGGATGTTACGTTGCGTTGCCGTGGCGAGTACTGGACGAGCGATGTCACGGAAACGACGCCGGGGCGCATGACGTTTGGCTGAAGGAATGGATTGCGCTTCGTTCTGGCGAAGAGATAATGGTCGCCGTAATTCGTTCCGGGGACCAGCGCATTATGGCCAACTCCTTTTTATGGAAGAGTGCGGTATCGGCCGATTGGAGCGTTGCCACCGATTGGGGCGGCGGGGCCGTTCCAGGTGATCCGGTCAACGACCATGTGCTGATCACGACGCCAGGGAACTATTTCGTTACCATCGCGAGCGGCGAGAGCTTCGGCATCTTCAACCTGAACGAGACCGCCGGGAGCCTGTTCCTGCAGGGCGGCGGGGCGCTGTCGATCGCCGGGCCGTCATTCCTGGGGGCGACGGCCGTCATTGTCGGTGGGGGGGTGCTTAACGGCGTGGGATCGCTGGTCAGCGGCGGGGTCATCGCCGGGAATGACCCGGTGAACTTCCTGCAGATCGGGATGGGCGGGTTCACCAACACTGGGACGGTGCTGGCGTTCGGCTCCGGGCATGTCTTCATCTTCAGCCAGAACTTCAGCAACCTGTCCGGCAACACGTTGTCGGGTGGCGTGTACGAGGTGGATGGCCCGGCCTTCGGAACGCTGTCCTCCATCCTGGTGAATATCGGACCGGGAACCGCCAGCGAGGTCGTTACCGACAATGCCACCATCACGCTCAATGGCGAGGCGACGGCCTTTGCCGGGAACAACGGCGTGGGCTACACGAATCTCGAATTCACCTTGAATTCGATCACCTCGGCCGGCGTTCTGAACGTGATCGGCGGGCGCGACTACCTGGGCAACCAGACGCTGAGCAATGCCGGCATCCTCACGATCGGCGGCGGCGATTTCAATCCGGCGGGGCTGGTGTCGTCGGGGTTGTTCCGCGGCTATGGAACGGTCGAGGTCGATGTCGCCAACACCGGGATCATCGAATCGAACGGCGGCATCCTGACGCTGAAGGGGGCGGTCACGGATACGGGCCTGCTGGTGGTCGATGCGAATTCGGTGATGGCGCTGTCCGGGGTGTTCAACTCGCCGATCGTGGACAACGGCATTCTGCAGGCGAAAGGCGGGTTGCTGAAGATCCTCGGTGGCGCCGCGCTGAGCGGCAGCGGCAGCATCGTGATCGATTCGCAGCCGAGCAATGTTGCCGGGACCCTGGAGCTGGTCGGCGAAGGCCACGGGACGATCGCGTTCAACGGGCCGCGCGGGATGCTGAAGCTGGACGCGCCGGCGCTGTTCACCGGCAGCGTCACGGGTTTCGGCCAGGGCGATTTCTCCGGCCGGGCCGCCGACACCATCGATCTGGTGGGCATGGTGGCCAACGGCGCGACGCTGGTCGGCAACACGCTGCAGGTGAAGAACAACGGCATCGTCGTCGACACGCTGACCTTGAACGGTGATTATTCGGGCACCGGGGTGAGCTTCAAGGCGGTCGGCGACGGCGCCGGGGGCACCGACATCACGGTGCTCGGCGCCAATGCCAGCGACTACAGCCTGGAGGGGCCGTACTGGCATTCCAAGACGATCACCTGGAGCTTCGCGACCAGCAACCTGCCGGACGAACAGCGGCCGGGGTTCAGCGACTTCTTCACCACCGGCACGCTGCCGGGGGACACGCGCGACCAGACGCAATACCAGGCGGTGGTGCGGTCGGCCTTCGGCGAGTGGGCCAGCATTGCCGGGTTCAACTTCGTCGAGGTGGCGGATTTCGGCGGATTCCGACCTGCGCATCGGCTGGGCCAACTTCACCGGCAGCACCGAGATCGGGCAGGCGAATTTCAATTACCAGACCGACACGATGCTGGCGGATTCCTTCATCCGCCTGCAGGACCCGACGGTGCTGAAGCTGGACGCGGCGCCCGGGGTGATCGGTGGGCTGGTCTATGACGGCGTGTCATCCAGCCTGTACCAGATCGCCCTGCACGAGATCGGCCATTCGCTGGGCCTGGCGCATTCCGACGACACCAACGCGGTGATGTATCCGTTTGCCGAGGGCACGCAGAACCAGACTCCGAACGCCAGCGACATCGCCGGCATCCTCACCGAATACGCGGCGGTCGCGTGCTATGCGGAGGGCACGCGCATTCTGGCGGCACGCGGCGAAATTGCGGTGGAGGCGCTGCGGGTGGGCGAGATGGTGCCGGGGCTGCGGTCGCGGCGGCTGCGGCGAGTGCGATGGATCGGCCAGCGCATGATCGTTGCCGACCGGCATCCGAGGCCGCATGACGTGCGGCCGATCCGGGTGGTCGCCGGGGCGTTCGGGCCGGGGCTGCCGCATCGCGATTTGCGCCTCAGTCCCGACCATGCGGTCCTGGTGGAGGGCGGGCTGGTGCCGGTGCGCTATCTGGTGAACGGCGCGAGCATTCGCCAGGAGCCGGTGTCCGAGGTCACGTATTTCCATGTCGAGCTGGAAGATCCGGCGGGCGAGGCGGTGCATGACGTGATGGCGGCCGAAGGGTTGCCGGCGGAGTCTTATCTCGATACCGGAAATCGCGGCGACTTCGCGGAAGCGGGGGCGGTGTTGCGGCTGCATCCTGAATTCTCGCGCGGGGTTTGGGCGGCACGGGGCTGCGCCGATCTGCATGTGTGCGGCGAGGTCGTGGCAAGGGCGCGACGGAGTTTGCTGCGGCGGGCGGTGGGGCTGGGGTATGGCAGCAGCACCGATCCGCAGTTGCAGCTTTGCAACGACGGGCGGATCGTGGAGCCGTTTGCCATGGGCGCCGGTCGCTGGCGCTTTCGCTCGGCGGCGGGGGCGGTGCGCCTGCTGAGCCGCACGGCGGTGCCCGCCGAGGTTCGCGAGGCCGATGGCGACGGGCGTCGGCTGGGTGTGGCGATTGCCCGGATCGCGCTGGACGGGAAGGTCATTCCGCTGGACGACCCGCGGTTGGAGGCGGGGTTCTTTGCAATGGAGACGGCGGGGTCGCGCCGCTGGCGCTGGACCGACGGCGACGCGCTGCTGCGGCTGGAGCATTCGGGGATGCTGGATATCACCCTGGTGTTCAGTCTGGCGGTACTGGGTCGAGGGGGAGGGGGTTCAGCGGTTGTTCGAGCTGGGGTGAGCGTCGCTACCCCTCTCCCCGCCCTCTCCCGCGAGGGGAGAGGGAGAAGGCAAATGGTTTCATTCGTTGTCTTGACGGAACGGGGAGTATTCCGCCAGGGCTTCCATGTGCGCGACCTTTTCCATGCGCTCCTCCTCCAGAAAGTTGGCAATAGCGCGGCGCAGGCCGGCGTGGGCGATCCAGTGCGCGGAATAGGTGGGCTTCGGCAGGTAGCCGCGCTGGATCTTGTGTTCGCCCTGGGCTCCGGCCTCGACCCGCGTGAGGCCGTGGGCGATGGCGAAGTCGATGGCGCTGGTAGTAGCAGAGTTCGAAGTGCAGGAAAGGCCAGTCGCCGACGCAGCCCCAGTTGCGGCCGTAGAGGGCGTCGGTGCCCATCAGGTTCAGGGCGCCGGCGACCGGCTTGCCGGCGTGCAGCGCCAGCATCAGCACCACGGCGTCGCCGAGGCGTTCGCCGAGCAGGGTGAAGAAGCGGCGGGTCAGGTAGGCGCTGCCCCATTTGCGGTCCGACGGTGGACATGTAGAACTGGTAGAACGCGTCCCATTGCGCCTTGGTGATTTCCGGGCCGCGCAGGGCCACGAATTCCAGGCCGGCGGCCTGGGCGTCGCGGCGTTCGCGGCGGATGGTCTTGCGCTTGCGTGACGACAGCGCGCCCAGGAAATCGTCGAAGCTGGCGTAGCCGGCGTTCTCCCAGTGGAACTGCGCTGCCCAGGCGCTGCAGCCAGCCGGCCTCGCCGAGCGCCTCCCAGTCGGCCTCGGTGCAGAAGGTGACGTGCACGGAGGAGAGCTTCATCTCCCGGCACGCCTGCGCCAGCGCGTCGGCCAGCGTGGTGGCGGGGACGCCGCTGTCCGGGCGGATCAGCAGGCGGGGGCCGGGCACCGGGCTGAACGGCACCGCGACCTGCAGCTTGGGGTAGTAGTCGCCGCCGGCGCGCTCGAAGGCCTGGGCCCAGCCGTGGTCGAAGACGTATTCGCCGTAGCTGTGGGATTTCGCGTACATCGGGGCGGCCGCGACCACCTGGCCGCGGCCGTCGCGCAGCACCGCGTGCTGCGGCAGCCAGCCGGTGCGGGCGTTGGCCGAGCCGCTGTCCTCGACGGCGCTGAGGAACTGCGTGGCTGACGAAGGGGTTGTCGGCGCCGGCGCAGGCGTTCCAGTCCATCGCCGGGATTTCGGCGATGGCCTTGTGCAAGCTCATGGTCAGGGTGCTGGAACCGTCGGGCATACTCCCTCAGATGGACCGGTTTGCGGCTCAGGCAATCCTGAACATGCCCTCGACCTCGACGGCGGCGTCGGCGGGGAGCGAGGGGACGCCGATGGTGGTGCGGGCGTGGCGGCCGGCATCGCCGAACACGGCGACGGCGAGGTCGCTGGCGCCGTTCATCACCACGGCGTGCTGGGTGAACTCAGGCGGGGAGGCGACGAAGCCGCCGAGGCGGATGACCTGCTGCACGCGGTCGAGGTCGCCGCCGCAGGCCGCCTTCAGATGCACCAGCACGTTGATGAAGCATTGCCGCGCGGCGGCTGCCCCCTGCTCGATGCTGAGGCCAGCGGCGACCTTGCCGGTGACGGCGATCTTGCCATCGACCGCCGGGACCTGGCCGGAGACGACGACCATGTTGCCGTTCACCACGTAGGGCACGTAGTTGGCGATCGGGGGCATCGGGGTCGGCAGGGTGATGCCGAGTTCCTTGAGTTTCGCGTCGATCTTTCCGGCCATCTTTTTTCGCTTTCTTGTCAGGCGGGCCTATTGCCCGACCAGCTTCAGCGCGCGGCGGCGCTGTCGAGGGCCATCCTCGCGCGGCAACTCCAGCGGCAGCAAGGGGGCGCGGTCGCGGGCGCCGTCGCCGATGCCGTCGGCGTCCTCGTCCTCGGCCGGCGGCAGGTCGGTGCGGGCGAGGTAGTTCACCGCCAGGCTGCGGAACACGTAGTCCAGCAGCGAGGTGGCGCGGGTGACGGCGGGGTCGCCCTCGACGGCGCCGGAGGGGCCGAAGCGGGTGAAGGTGAAGGCTTCCACCAGCGCCTCCAGCGGCACGCCGTGCTGCAGGCCGATGCTGACGGCGACGGCGAAATTGTCCATCAGGCCGCGGAAGGCCGGGCCTTCCTTGTGCAGGCCGATGAAGATCTCGCCGAGCTTGCCGTCGGCGTATTCGCCGGTGCGCAGGAACAGCTTGTGGCCGCCGACCGCGGCCTTCTGGGTGTAGCCGTGGCGGCGGGCGGGCAGTTCGCGGCGCACGGGTTCGGCCGGCAGGTCGGCTTCCGGCGGCGCGGGCATGACGTGCAGGTACGGCGCCACGGCCGCGTGCATGGCGGCGTGGGCGGCGGCAGTGGCGGGCGGGAAGGGCGAGGCACCGGCGAGGGTGGCGGCCAGTGCCGCCTCGGTTGAGATGCCGCGTGCGGCCAGGGTGGCGCGGGCGGTGCGGGTCAGCGCGCCGGCGTCGTCGAGCGGCGAGAAGGCCGGCGCGATGCCGCCGGTCTCGACGCCCAGCAGGGCCTCGGCGGCGTCGGGGGCGGCGATCGCGGTGGTGCGGCCGTGGCGCAGGGGGTTGTCGGGGAAGGGGGCGCCGAACCGGGTGGCCATGGCGGCGGAGGCCTCGTCGGCGACGGCGCGCAGCCGTTCGGCGAGGGTCGCGGCGACGGCGCGGCCGGCATCGCTGTCGTAGTCGAGGCCCATGGCGGCGAGCAGGCCGGCGAGGTCGGCCATGGCGATGGCGAGGTCGGGGGCGGCGGGACAGGCGAGGGTCAGCGCCACCACCGCCGTCTCCGTCGCCTCCGCGAAGCCGGCGAGGTCGAGGCCGTCGGCGGGGTCGTGGAATTCGCGCAGGTTGAGCACGAAGCCGGGGCAGGGAGGGGTGTCGTTGCGCCAGATTTCGAGGCGCGGGGCGCCGCGGCGGGCGCGCAGCAGGGCGTGCAGGCGGCCGGCGAGCGGCATCTCGATCCCGGCGCGGCGGGCGCGTTCGGCGAGCGGGCGGATCCAGGCATCGGCGGCGGCGGCCAGGGTGACGGGCCCGGCGCCGGGGGCCAGCTCGGCCAAGGCGGCGGCGGCGGATTCCTCCCAGGCCGCAGGCAGGGTGACCGAACGGTCCGCCTGTTCCCGATGGGTATCCGGTTCGGCCTCGGCCAGGGTGCGGCGCATCCGCACGCCCTGCCATTCCTTGATGCGGTTCATGGGCCGGAGACTAGGGCCGCTTGATGCGACTCGGAAAGCGCATTTTGTGGTCGGTCGGTGATTTTGCCACAAAATCCTGTGGATACTCTCGTTGCAGGGGCTGCCCTTGCCGTCGCCATGGACCGCGGCTTCCGGGTTGCCTATATCTCGCGGCATGAACATCGGCACACGCATCTGCACCTGGTTGCACGGCAGCCGTGTCGGGCAGGACGGCGACGGCAACATCTACTATGAGACGAAGCGGGTGCGGGCCGGCGAGCGGCGCCGCCGCTGGGTGATGTATGCGGGGGCCGCCGAGGCGAGCCTGGTGCCGCCGGAGTGGCATGCCTGGCTGCACTACACCACCGACGCGCCGATCCCGGAGCAGCTGCGCAAGCCCTGGCAGAAGCCGCATCTGGCCAACGCCACCGGCACCGTCGCCGAGCTACCGCCCGCCGGGCCACGACTACAGCGGCGGCCAGCGGGCGACGGCGACCGGCGACTACGAAGCCTGGACCCCGGGCAGCTAAGGCGGTTCGATGGCGCAAGCGTAGGCTGAGCGAGCTTGCGGCCGGGGCGGCTGTGCTGGTGGTGGCGGTCGGCTTCCTGGGCTACGCGGTGGCCAATACCGGGCGCGGCACCGTGGCCGGCTATTCGCTGCACGCGAAGTTCGACCGGATCGACGGGCTGGCCCTCGGCTCCGACGTGCGGATGGCCGGGGTGAAGGTCGGGACCATCACCGCGGCCGGGGTCGACCCCAAGACGCTACCAGGCGATGGTGACGTTCACGGTGGCGCCGAACCTGCACCTGCCGAAGGATTCCAGCGCCGAGATCACCAGCGACGGGCTGCTGGGCGGCAAGTTCCTGGCGCTGGTGCCCGGCGGCGACGAGAAGATGCTGGCCGATGGCGGCGAGGTCACGATCACCCAGTCGGCGGTGAGCCTGGAGCAACTGCTCGGCAAGTTCATCTTCAGCGTCGGCGACCTCGCCAGCAACGTGCAGAAGCAACTGCATCAGGACGCGCCGAAATGACCGATGCACCCGAACTCCAGGCGCCGGAGCTTTGGCCGCAGGCGGACGGCTCCCCGATTTCCTGCCGGGAGAAGCTGAAGACGCTGGCCGAGAACCATGCCGAGCTGGCGCAGATGATGCAGGACGCGTTCGACGACGCGTTGCTGATGGGCGTCGACGAGCAGGCGATGCGGCGGGTGCTGCAGGACATGGTGGCGGCGATGCGCAGCCCGCTGAAGGCCGGCGCCCGGGCATGATCCGGCGGGTGCTGCTGGCCGCCATGCTGGCGGCGCCGCTGCCTGCGCTGGCCCAGGCGCCCGCACCCGCCGTTCCGACAACACCGGTTCCGGCGACACCTGTTCCGGCCACGCCGGTTCCCTCCACGCCCGGGCCACCTCCCGGCCTCACCCAGGGGCCGCCGCCTGCCGAGTGGCAGCCGCGCGGCAGCATCGAGTTGCAGGCGCTGAACAAGGTGACGGCGCGGAACTCGATCCTGACCGGCAAGGTGGGGGAGACGCTGCATTTCGGCGCGCTGACCATCACCGCGGCCAGTTGCCTGGCGCGGCCGGCGGACCAGAAGCAGGATTACGCGGCGTTCCTCGACATCACCGACGCCCGCGCCAACAGCCAGGGTTTTCACGCGTGGATGCTGGCCTCGGAACCGGCGCTGTCGATGCTGGAAGACCCGCTCTACGACATCCGCCTCGCCGCGTGCCGGCCGTGAGCGGGCCCTCTGACGGACGGGCAGACGGGGCGGCCGCGACCGGTGTGTCGGCCCCTTCGGTGCTGCCGGCCAATGCCGCGTTGCTGATCGACCTCGACGGCACCCTGTTGGACATCGCGCTGACGCCGGACAGCGTGGTGGTGCCGCCCGGGCTGCCGGCCACGCTGGCGCGGCTGAACGAGCGCCTGTCCGGCGCCGTCGCGGTGGTTACCGGGCGGCCGGTGGCGCAGGTGGACGCACTCCTCGGCGGCGTGGTGACCGCGGTTGCCGGCGAGCACGGGGCCACCATCCGCCACCATCCGGACGGGCCGATCGAGCGCGGCGTGCTGACCGACCTGCCGCCGGATTGGCTGGCGCATGCGGCGCAGCTTGCCGGCTCCATCGACGGCGTGCTGCTGGAGACCAAGTCGCATAGCTTCGTGCTGCATTACCGCCTGGCGCCGGAGGCGGGGCCGGTGCTGTACGACAGCATGCAGCGGATGCTGGAAGGCCACGCCGACCGCTTCACCATCATGGCGGCGCGGATGGCGTGGGAGATGAAGCCGCTGGGCGCCGACAAGGGCACCGCGGTGATCTCGCTGATGTCGCGGCCGCCTTTCGCCGGCCGGGTGCCGATCTTCATCGGCGACGACACCACCGACGAGTTCGGCATGGCGGTGGCGCGGACGATGGATGGGCTGGGGCTGAAGGTGCAGGACGTGTTCACCGACCCCGCGGGGGTGCGGGCCTGGCTGGCGCGGATGGCGGAGGGGCGCTGAAAGGAAGGCCAGGGCTCTGGCCTGGACCCGCTGGGGCCACAAGGCCCCAGACCCCGTTACCTGGAATTGTTTCGGCGGGTAGATTTGGCGGACCGTTTTCCGACATTCCGCCAAGGGCCCGCATGCGTCTTGTCCTGAAGCTTTGCATGGTTCTCGTTGCCATTCCGCTCCTGGGGATGGTGGGGCTCGGCGGCTGGCTTGCTTTCGTGCGTCCGGAATTGTTGCCGATCCTGTCGGCGTATGCGGCGAAGACCGTCTGTTCGAATGTGTTCATCGCGAAGCGCGACGCCGATGACGTGATTCGAACCGACCTGCAGGTCGCGGAACGCCGCGCGGCCAGGCACATGAAAATCGAGGTGGACACCGCGAACCAGCGTGTCGAGGCCGCGGTCTACGGCCTGTTTGCCACGCGCTACGCCGCTTATGCCGAGGGCCGCGGCTGCACGATCGTCGCGAAAGACGAAGTTCTGGACCGCGCCTCGGCGGCCCAATTGGTGCCGCCGGTTTCGTCCGGCGCAGTCTGGCCGGCCGGCGAGACGGTGCAGTTGTCCGAAGACCGTCGCTTGCTTGCGGCGCTGGCCGATCCGGTTCTCCAGGGGCCCGGCATGCGCGCGATCGTCGTCGTCCATGACGGGCGCATCGTCGGCGAAACCTATGGCGAGGGCTTCACCGCCTCGACGCCGTTGCTGGGCTGGTCGATGACGAAAACCGTCAATGCCGCGCTGGTCGGAATGGCGGTCAAGGACGGCAAGCTCGCGCTGGATCGCAGAAGCCTGTTTCCGCAATGGGCCGGGGACGCGCGCCGGCAGATCTCGGTGGCCGATCTGATGGCCATGGCCAGCGGTCTGCACTTCAACGAGGACCAGGGACTGATCACCGACCCCGCGCGCATGGAGTTTCTGGAAAGGGATGCGGCGGCCTTCGCGAGGGACCAGCCGCTCGACGCGGCACCGGGGACGGAATTCCATTATGGCTCCGGATCGTCCGTCCTGCTGGCGCGGATCTGGCAGGACGCCATCGGCGAGACGGCCCGGACCTATCCGTGGGAGCGATTGTTCAAGCCGTTGGGAATGACCAGCGCCGTTTTCGAATCCGACCCGTCGGGGACTTTCCTGGGCGAGGCCTTTCTGTACGCGACCGCGCATGATTGGGCGCGCTTCGGCGAATTCCTGCGCCTGGGCGGCGTTTGGAACGGCCAGCAGCTTTTGCCGCCGGGCTTCGTCGATTACATGCGCTCGCCGCTGCCGGTGTCCGATCAGGGCCAGGGCCCGGTTTACGGTCGCGGGCAGCTCTGGTTGGGGCGGGGCCAGGGGTTCGACCTCCCTGCCGACACGTTCTTGTTGCAAGGGCATCTGCGCCAGGTGATCGCCATCATCCCGTCGCGAAAGCTGGTGATCCTGCGCATGGGAGCGACGCGGGAAGATCTCGGCTACAGCACCGCCAATCTGTTGCGATCCATCACCGTCGCGGAATCCGGTCGGCACATTCCGCCATAGGGCGTTGTGAGCCTACGGTTGCAGGGAGCGCGCGCATCCTGGTTGCAGCTTGCGCCGTGTAGATGTTCCTGTTATGTTCTGTACATGATTTCTTCGCCGACCCTCCGCCTTTCCGGGCTGATCACCGACATGACATGGCTGGTTCGCCTGTTGGCGGCGGCGGTTGCGGCGCGTGGGGTGGGTCGGGATGCGTTGCCGGCGCGGGTGGTGGCGCCGACCTATGCTTGGCTGGGGCGGATGCTGCGGCGGTTCGCCGGCCTGGTGGCGCGGTTCGAGGCGGGACGGTTGGGCGTCGGGCGCTTGTCGCGGCGGCGGGCCGTTGCGGCAGGCGACACGCCTGTCGTGGCGGCGGTGCCTTCGCTGTTTCATCTGCGGCTGCCGCGCGGGCAGGGTTGGCTGTTGAAGCTGATGCCGGGGCAGGTGGGGCACGCGCACCAGAACCTGGCGCGCCTGCTGTCGGAGCCGGAGTTGCAGGCGTTGATCGCCGCGGCGCCCGCGGTCGGGCGATTGCTGCGGCCGTTCTGCCGGATGCTCGGCGTTCCGCTTACGCCGGAGTTGCTGGAGCCGTGCGGCGAGCGGGCGCCGGTGGTGCGCGTCGCTGATGGATTGCGGGTGGCGCGCGTTGCGGCCCCCGGCGCGGTCCCGGTTGCGGCGCGTTCGGGTGTGGAGGTTGTTTCGGGGCTGCTGGTTCTGCCGCTTTTGCGCGCCTAGGACGGGTGGGCAGGAGTGCGTGGATTTTGTTGCGATATGGCAATTAAAGGAGAAGATGGTGGGTGGCGCTTTGCTTACCCACCCTACGGATTGCTACGGGTTGTTGCGGATGCGGGAATTTGGTGGGTCAGGTTACGGGGCCGGCTAGGTGGGTTTTGTAGGCGGGGCGGGCGAGGAGGCGGTCTGTACCAGCTTCGCAGGTTCGGCGCTTCGGGGCGGCCTTGCACCGGCATCTGGTACCAGCGATGGACGTGCGGGCCGAAGGCGATGTCGGCGAGGGTGAGGGTGTCGCCGGCGATGTAGGGCTGCTTGCCGAGGCGGGCATCGAGGATGCCCCAGATCTTGCCGAGTTCGACGGTCGCGTCGGCGATGGCGGCGTTGTCGCGCTTTTCCGGGGCGGTCCGGATCAGGCCCTGGAACACGATCGAGCCGAGCCGGTTCAGCGCGGTCTGCTGGAAGTCGAGCCAGGTGTCGACGACGGCGCGGGCGCGCGGCGCCTGCGGATACAGGGTCGAGTGTCGGCGCGTGGGCATTGCACAGGTAGCGGATGATCGACGTTGCTCTCGAACAGCGTGAAGCCGTCGTCCTCCTCGAGGGTGGGCACCACGCCGAGCGGGTTCATGGCGCGGTATTCCGGGGTCGAGGTGCCGCCGAACGGGCCGCCGACATCGACGCGGTCGTATGGCAGCCCCAGCTCCTCCAGCATCCAGATGACCTTCATGACGTTGCTGGAATTGGCGCGGCCCCAAAGCTTGATCATTTCGATCCCTCCGATTCGCGGGGCAGGCTAGGATGAGCCTGCAAGCCCGCGCAACTTGCCGTTGCCGCGCCGGCGCGGTCATATGGCGTGCATGATGATCCCGCGCCTGCGACTGGCACTGGTACTGGCCGCCCTCGCGGGCGCCGCCGCCCTCGGCATCGCCTTCGCATCGGAATGGTATGGCGGCCTGGTGCCGTGCGCGCTGTGCCTGGTGGAGCGGTGGCCGTACCGGGTGGCGATCGGCCTCGGGCTGGTCGGGCTGGTGCTGCCGCGCTGGGTCGCGCGCCTGGTGCTGGTGCTGATCGCGCTGGTGGCATTCGCCGGCGCCGCGGTCGCCGCGGTGCATGTCGGCGTCGAGCAGAAATGGTGGCCGAGCCCGCTGCCCGAATGCGCCGCGCCGAAATTCACCGGCGGCACCATGGCCGAGCGCCTGGCCAGCATGCCGCTGCGCCCGGCCAAGCCGTGCGACGACCCGACCTTCCTGGTGCCGGGGCTGCCGGTGTCGATGGCGGCGATGAACCTGATCTATGCGCTGGGAATTACCGCGGCGATCGCCGGCTTCCTGGCCTCCACGCACAAGGCGCGGCCATGACCGACCAGCTTCCCGGCGACCCCGATCCGCGCGCGCGGGTTGAGCGGATGATCCGCGTCGACCATGCCGGAGAATACGGCGCGAAACGCATCTACCAGGGCCAGCTCGCGGTGCTGGGCGGCCGGCCGGTGGCCGCCGAGATCCGCCACATGCAGGCGCAGGAGCAGGTGCATCTCGACAGCTTCACCGACATGGTGGCCAGCCGCCGGGTCCGCCCGACCGCGCTGCTGCCGTTGTGGCATGTCGCCGGCTGGGCGCTGGGGGCGGCGACCGCGGCACTGGGCGAGCGCGCCGCCATGGCCTGCACCGTCGCCGTCGAGGAGGCGATCGACGAGCATTACGCGCGCCAGTCGGCCAGCCTCGGCGCCGAGGAGACGGAACTGCGCGAGACCATCGAGACGTTCCGCGCCGAGGAGCTGGAGCACCGCGACACCGGCCTCGCCCACGGCGCCGAGCAGGCGCCGGGCTACGCGCTGCTGTCGCGGCTGATCAAAACGGGCTGCCGCATCGCCATCGCGGTCAGCGAGCGGGTTTGAGGATCCGGGGCGCGTTCGAGGATCTAAAGCGCCGCCTGCTTGTGCTTCGCCGCTTCCTCGGCGCTCGACACGCCGCCGTGTTTGGCCGACCACGCCACCGGGTTCTCGAGGAACTTGCGGACCTCGCTCAGCGCCGCGTCGGAGAAATAGGGGCGGTCGCGGCAGGCCTCCAGGACGTCCCACCAGGTGCAGAGATGGTGCAGCGTGATGTCCATCTTCTTCAGCGTCTCGAAGCTGCCGGGGAAGACGCCGTAGAAGAACACCACGAAGGCGTGGTTCACCAGGGCGCCGGAATCGCGCAGGGCCTGGGCGAACTGGATCTTCGAGGCGCCGTCCGTGGTCAGGTCCTCGACCAGGAGGCTGCGTTTGCCCTCCGGCACGTCGCCTTCGATCAAAGCATTGCGACCGAAGCCCTTCGGCTTCTTGCGCACATAGGCCATCGGGGCCAGCATCCTGTCTGCCATCCAGGCCGCGAAGGGGATGCCGGCGGTCTCCCCGCCGACCACCGCTTCGATGGTCTCGTAGCCGACATGGCGACCGATCAGCTCCACCGCGAGCTCGCAGATCTTGGAGCGGGCGCGCGGGAAATAGATGATCCGGCGGCAATCGATATAGACGGGCGACTTCCAGCCCGAGGTGAAGGTGTACGGTTCCTCCGGGCGGAAATTCACCGCCTTGATCTCCAGCAGGATGCGCGCCGTGGTCAACGCGGCGTCGCGGTCCCAATCCGACAAGTGCAGTTTATCCATGTGTGATCGTTCCAATTTCGAACAAATGCCGCTGTTTCGCCCGCCACAGTTGGAGCCGGCGCCGTCGCAGTCCCGGCGCGCTGCCCGCGTGGGGCTTCCTAGCGGCCGCGGGCGCGCGCGTCCATCTGGCGGAAGGTCGTTCCGGAAAATGGTTGCAAGTGCATGACAGAGGCTCGCCAGACCACGCAGCGCCAGGCCGGACCCGCCGCACCGCATGAACGGGTGTGGGTGCTGGACGATCCGCGCGGGGGCACGGCTTCCCAGGCGATCGGCATCGGCGAGCGCCTGGGGGTGGCGGTGCGGCGGGTGCCGCTGGCCTGGAACTGGATGGCGCATGGGGCGGGGCTGGCGCGCAATGGCTCGTTGATCGGGCTGTCGGGGTCGGCGCGGCGGCTGATCGGGCTGGCCCAGCCGCGGCTGTCGCTGCCTGGCGAAGCGGGCTGGACGGTGGCCGAGCCGCGCGGGCCGGATCTCGTGGTGTCCGCGGGGCGGCGGTCGGCGGCGGTGGCGCTGTGGCTGAAGGCGCGCTACGGCAGCCGCATCGTGCATTGCATGAGCCCCGGCCTCAGCGGCATCGGCATCGGCGGAACCCGCCGGGCGGAGCAGTTCGACCTGCTGGTGGTCCCGGCGCATGACCGGCCGCCGCAGGCCGACAACGTGCTGCCGGTGCTCGGCGCGCCGCACCGGCTGTCGCCGCTGTCGCTGCACCAGCAGGCCAATGCCTGGAGCGAGCGGCTGGCGCATCTGCCGCATCCCCGGGTGGCGCTGCTGGTCGGTGGCCGGCTGCATGGTAGCGACATGCCGCCGGGCATGGCGCACGCGCTGGGGCGCAAGGTGGCGAAGCTCGCCGCCCGGCATGGCGGCTCGGTGATGGCCACCACCAGCGCCCGCACCGGCCGGGAGGCGACCGAGGCGCTGGCCGCCGGCCTGTCGCCGGTGCTGCACCTGCTGTATCGCTGGGGCGAGCCAGGCGACAACCCGTACCAGGGCTTCCTCGCCACCGCCGATGTCATCGTGGTCACCGCCGATTCCGTGTCGATGATCAGCGAGGCCTGCGCCACCGGTGCCGCCGTCTATATCGCGTTGCCCGAGCTGGCCGGCCCGCGGCAGCGGCGGCTGCATGCCAACCTGTTCGATGTCGGCCAGGCGCGGCGGCTTGCCGACGACCTGGCGATCTGGCCGCGCGCCAACCTGGACGAGGCGGGACGGGTCGCGGGCGAGATCCTGAAGCGGTTTCCGCTCTCCTGAACTGGGGGCTGCCGCGCATGCGCGCGGATTGACGCCGCCTTCCGCTGGCCGTTTTCTGTCGGCCGGGCTTTTGGGTGGAGACTCGGGTGGCGAAGAAATACCGGATCGCGGTGATCCCCGGCGACGGGATCGGCAAGGAAACCGTGCCCGAGGGGTTGCTGGTGCTGGACGCCGCCGCGCGCCGGTTCGGCTTCGAGCTGCAGCTCGATCATTACGACTGGTCGTGCGAGACCTGGAAGCAGACTGGCGCCATGATGCCGGCGGACGGCATGGACCAGCTGCGGGGCAGCGACAGCATCTTCCTCGGCGCCGTCGGCTGGCCGGGGGTGCCCGACCATATCAGCCTGTGGGGGCTGCTGATCCCGATCCGCCGCGGCTTCGACCAGTATGTAAACCTGCGGCCGTGCAGGCTGATGCCTGGCGCCGTGACCCCGCTGGCCGGGCGGACCGAGGCCGACATCGACTTCTTCGTGGTGCGCGAAAACACCGAGGGCGAATACAGCAACAGCGGCGGCCGGCATTTCGAGGGCACCGACCGCGAATTCGCCAGCCAGCTGACGATCATGACGCGCCACGGCGTCGACCGGGTGCTGAAATACGCGTTCGAGCTGGCGCGGACCCGCAAGCGCAAGAAGGTCACCTCGGCCACCAAGTCCAACGGCATCATCCACACCATGCCGTACTGGGACGAGCGCTTCGCCGCGATGGCGAAGAACTATCCGGACATCAAGACCGACCAGTTCCATATCGACATCCTGTGCGCGCATTTCGTGCAGCATCCGGACTGGTTCGACGTGGTGGTGGGGTCCAACCTGTTCGGGGACATCCTGAGCGATCTGGGGCCGGCGGTGGCGGGATCGATCGGCATCGCGCCGAGCGCCAACATCAACCCGGAGCGGGCGTTTCCCTCGATGTTCGAGCCGGTGCACGGCTCGGCCCCCGATATCGCCGGTCGCTTCATCTGCAACCCGATCGGCCAGATCTGGTCCGGGGCGATGATGCTGGACCATCTGGGCGAGCCGGCGGCGGGGAAGGCGATCGTCGATGCAATCGAGACGCTGCTGCGCGACGGCGGTCCGCGGACGCGGGACATGGGCGGCCAGGCCTCGACGGGTGAGGTCGGCCGAGCGCTGGCGGAGATCGTCGGCGCCGCCTGATTGCGGGTTGCGGGTGGCAATGCCGGCGGTCAGTGACTAGATTGGTGCGCGACAGGAGTGTTGACCGACGATGGGACGCGATTTCAGCCATATCGCCCGGAACTGCGAGCGCGCGGTGGTGGCCGCGTATCGCGACCTGCGGCTGCACGGCAATCCCGACCTGGCCTCGTTCCAGGCCTGCACCACGCTGTATCGCATCCATCATCCGGAATCCTCGCTGAACGAGGCGCGCCGGTTGGTGGCGGAGTGGATCGACCATCATCTCGTGCGCGAGGCGAAGGGGCCGACGACCGGATGCGACTGCGGCTGAAGCTTGCTTCGTGCGTCAGGCTGTTCATCCAAGCGGCTGTATTTGCGACTGTAATTAATGCTCCGGCCTGGGCCGAGACCAGCCCGCTGGGGCGTTGGCTGACCGAGTCACGCGATGGGGTGATCGAGATCGCACCGTGCGGCGCGCGGATCTGCGGTCGCATCGTCGGCATGATGAAGGCGACCGGACCAGATGGCGCGCCGGCGCGCGATCATGCCGGGCAGCCGAAATGCAACCTCGTCATCCTCGACCAGAGCGAATTGCTGCCGACCGGGGAGTGGCAGGCGAAGATCACCAATCCCGATGACGGCAAGGTCTGGAACTGCGTGTTCGCCGTGGCCGCCGACGGCACGCTTCACCTGCGCGGCTACGTGCTGGTCAAGCTGCTTGGCGAGACCCAGGTCTGGACCCGCTATGTTGGCCGGATCGGACCGAACTGCGCGATGAGCTAGCTTCGCGCCCAGGCGATCGCGGCGCGGGCGAGGGCGTCGATCGAATCGATCACCGGCACGCCGAGGCTCTGCCAGGGGCCGGCCTGGATGCCGAGCGGGATTTCGGTGCAGCCGAGCACCACGGCGCCGGCGCCGCGGGCGGCCAGCGCCTGCACGATCTCGGCGAGGGGCATGTAGGCCTCCGCTACCCGGTTGGCCTTGACGCTGGCGATGGCCGGGCTGACGCGGGTCTGCATTTCGGCGTCGGTGGGGACGATGCAGCGCCAGCCCTGCCTTTCCAGGCGGTCCTGATACAGCCGCATCGCGAGGGTGGCGGCGGTGCCCATCACGCCGACCACGCCGCCGGGCGGCAAGGCCTGGCGCAGGTCTTCGGCGGCGGCATCGACGATGTGCAGCAGGGGCACGCCCTCGGCGGCCATCTCGTCATACCAGCCATGGGCGGTGTTGCAGGGAATGGCGATGGCGCCGCAGCCGGCATCGCGGAGCCCGCGCACCCCGCGCAGCAGCCAGGGCAGGGGGTCGGCGCCGCCGGACAGCTTGCCACGGGTCCGGTCCGGCACCCGCGGATCGGACCAGAGCACTGCGGGGACATGGTCCTGGTCGCGCTCGGCGGGGGTCAGCAAGGTCAGCCGCAGCATGAAATGGGCGCTGGCCAAAGGACCCATGCCGCCCAGCACGCCCAACATCCTTTCGCTCATGGCGCCGTCATGCGCCGGAACTTGACGGCGAGGCAAGCCGTCCGTAGCGCATGGCGCCATGAACCCACCAGCACGTCGCGGACCGCATCCGATATTCGAACTGCAGGGCCATCGCGGCGCGCGCGGGCTGTTCCCCGAGAACACGCTGGAAGGGTTCGCCGCCACCCTCGCGATCGGCGTGCATGCGATCGAGATCGATGTCGCCACCACCGCGGAGGGCGTGGCGGTGGTCACCCATGACCCGATCCTGAACCCCGACATCACCAGGCGAAACGGCGAATGGCTGCCGGCGGCGGGGCCCGCGTTGCGCAGCCTGAGCCTGGAGAGCCTGCGCGGCTACGACGTCGGCCGGCTGCGGCCGGGCAGCCGCTACGCCGGCCTGTATCCCGCGCAGGTGGCGATGGATGGGGCTCGCATTCCGACGCTGGCGGACACCCTGGCCCTGCTGGCGGCGAACCAGGTGGTGACCGACGCCGAACTGAAGACCCACCCGGACGAGCCTGGCGTCACCGTATCCGGCGAGGAGATGGCCGATCTCGTGATCGCGGTGGCCGACGCGGCCGGCGCCTCGCATCTGCTGGCGGTGCGTTCGTTCGACTGGCGCGGCCTGCGCCACGTGCGTGCCCGGCGACCCGAGCTGCCGCTTGCGTGGCTCACCAGCGCCCACACGGTGGCCCACGCGGCACTGTGGTGGGACGGCGCGACGGTCGCGGATCACGGTGGCTCCGTTGCGGCCGCGGTGGCGGCGCAAGGCGGACGCGGCGCCACCTGGGCGCCGGAACATGCCGAGCTGACGCGGGAGATGCTGGCCGAGGCGCATGCCCTGGGGTTGCGCGTGGTGCCGTGGACGGTGAATGCGCCGGCCGATATCGAGCGGCTGATCGCCTGGGGCGTCGACGGGATCTGTACCGACCGGCCCGACCTCGCTCGGGCGGCGATGCAGGCGGCCGGATTGCCGCTGCCGGCCCCGGTGCGCGTGTAGAGTTCAGCTAAGGGCGCGGTCGAGGAAATTGGCGCTGGTCGAGGCGCGCGAAACCAGTTGCCGCATGGCCGGGCTCTGGTGCGCATCCTTGGCGGTCAGCGCATCCATCGGCACGAAATACTCGTGCGGGTGCGGGATCTGGCTTTCCGCGAAGCCGTTGTAATGCCTGGGCTTCAGCGCGTACATCACCCTGATGTCGCGGACCGGCAGAACCATCGGCCCGGTCGGCGGCTGCGAGATCACGCCGGTCGCCTGCCAGCGCGGCGTGGTATCGACGGGGGTAATCGCGGCCAGCAGCCAGGGCACCGGGCACACCGCCAGCAGGGAGTGGGTGCTGGGGGCAAAACGCGAGCGCTTGTCAAGCAGGTTCTGCAACGAGCCGCAGGCTTCGATCGCGAAGATATCCACAAAATACTCAACAGGCGTGCCACCGAAATTCAGCCAGAGCCCGTCCGGCAGCGTCCGCATCCGGTCGCTGCCAGGGAACTTCAGGAATGGATGCGTGGCCCCTGAAAGATCGGCCGGACGACCGCGCAGCCACCCGTCGGGACCCTCTGCTTTGCCGGTGATCCCGGGAGGCCGCTGCGGCCATTGCCGCAACCGGGCGCGAACCAGCGCATCAAGCGAGCGATACCCTGTCATCGTCAAATTCCCCATCTCGCCGAGCCAATCATGTTGAGAAGACAATGTTATCTCCTCACGATGCGGAGAGGAAGTCGGTTATTAACGATTTCTTAGGAAATCATTGATTTTGCTGGATAGAACAGCAGTAGAAATCGGCATTTAAAAGAGAAACCAGAGTGAATCTGTCGTCAATACGACAGAACTCCGCAGAACGGTAATCATGGATGCGTATTCATTTATTAATTATTTGAATCGGTTGCGCGACGCAACTATAGCGTTTCATTAACAAGCTGTGGATAAAGTTGTTCACAGCTTCGATACGCGTGCCGAGCAACTGCGCTTCGATCTTTTCGCTTAACAAAAAACCCGGCCGGGATGCCCCGGCCGGGTTTTGCGTGATCGAGGCGGCTGTTCCACCCCGTGATGGTGCCTATTTGCGCTGGTCGAGCGGCACGTAGTCCCGCTGCGTCGCGCCGGTGTAGACCTGCCGCGGCCGGCCGATGCGCTGCGACGGATCCTCGATCATCTCCTTCCACTGGCTGATCCAGCCGACGGTGCGGGCGACCGCGAACAGCACGGTGAACATGCTGGTCGGAAAGCCCATCGCCTTCAGGATGATGCCGGAATAGAAATCGACGTTCGGATAGAGCTTCGTGCTGACGAAATAGTCGTCGTGCAGCGCGATCCGCTCCAGCTCCACCGCCAGGTCGAGCAGCGGATCGTCCTTGATGCCGAGCTCGTCCAGCACCTCGTGGCAGGTCTGCTGCATGATCTTCGCGCGCGGATCGTAGTTCTTGTAGACGCGGTGGCCGAAGCCCATCAGGCGGCACGTGGCTGTTCTTGTCCTTCACCTTGCTCGATGAAGTCGGGGATGTTGTCGACGTGGCCGATCTCGGCCAGCATCTTCAGCACCGCCTCGTTGGCGCCGCCATGCGCCGGGCCCCACAGGCTGGCGATGCCGGCGGCGATGCAGGCGAACGGGTTGGCGCCGGTGGAGCCGGCCAGGCGCACCGTGCTGGTCGAGGCGTTCTGCTCGTGGTCGGCGTGCAGGATCAGGATGCGGTCCATGGCGCGGGCCAGCACCGGGTTGACGTGGTACGGCTCGGCCGGCACCGCGTTCATCATGTACAGGAAGTTCTCGGCGTAGCCGAGGTCGTTGCGCGGATACATGAACGGCTGGCCGATCGAGTATTTGTAGGCCCAGGCGGCGATCGTCGGCACCTTGGCGATCAGCCGGAAGGCGCTGATGCGGCGCATGCTCGGGATCGTTGATGTCCAGGCTGTCGTGGTAGAAGGCCGACAGCGCGCCGACCACGCCGCACATCACCGCCATCGGGTGCGCGTCGCGGCGGAAGCCGTTGTAGAAGCTGGCGCAGCTGCTCGTGCAGCATGGTGTGGCGCATGACGCCCGTGCTCGAATTCGTGCTTCTGCGCCGGCGTTCGGCAGCTCGCCGTTCAGCAGCAGATAGGCGACTTCGAGGAAGGTCGACTTCTCGGCCAGCTGCTCGATCGGGTAGCCGCGGTGCAGCAGGATGCCCTCGTCGCCGTCGATATAGGTGATCTTGCTGTCGCAGGCGGCGGTGCCGCCGTAGCCGGGATCGTAGGTGAAGATCGCCGAGCTCGCCGTAGAGCTTGCGGATGTCGGCGACCGACGGGCCCGATGGTGCCGGCGATCAGCGGCAACTGCATGGATTTGTTGGAGCCGTCGAAGGTGATCGTGACCGAGCCGCCGTTCTGGCTGGCCCCGTTGCTCATTGCTGGCTTGCCGCTCATGGAAGTTCCTTGGTGGAGCGGCGCCTGGCCGCCGATGACTGCATTGGAAAGCTAGGGCGGAGCACGGTCGAGCGCAACCTTCGCGCGTGCAGCAATCCGGTGCGCCGCCGGGCGGGGCATCGATGGAAGGCAGTTCCGGAAGGCGATCGAGCGCTGCTCCGCGAAAGCTGCACCGCTGTCAGTTAAGCAAGGCATAACCGCCGCCGCGCGACCGGCGAGTGTCGCCGTCAGAACGCCCCGGTCCGCCAGAGGCCGACATGGTTGGTCCGGGCGAGGATCTCGTCCGCCAGGAACCCCGAATTCTCGCCACGAGCCCGCGCCCAGCCGCTCGCCACCAGGCTGCGGTTCAACTCGGTGCCGTTGGCCTCGCACAGGCCTTGCGGAAAGCCCTCGTGGTCGCGCCCGTTCAGCCGGCAGGCGACGTCGTGGCCGCGCACCATGGCCGCCAGCGCATCGGTCGATGCGGCGCCGCAATCCGTGGCGCCGCCGTCGGCCGCGTGGCAGGCCTGGCCGCGCGACGGCGCCGCGATGCCTTGCAGGCGCACCACCGTGTCGTGCAGCAGCAGGGTCTCGCCGTCGACCACCGCCACCTGCTGGGTCGGCGCCGCGAGCGTGCCGGTGACCGGGGGCACCCGGCCGAACAGATCCGACGGCAACGCCAGCAGAACCACGACCGCGCCGGCCATGGCGCCGAACAGCCCGGCGACCACCGCGCGCGGTACGCCGATCCCGGGACCGCTGGCGATCCGGGCGGAAGAAGTGAAAATTCGGCGCGGTCGGCGAATGGGCAAGCCGCTCGTCCCTGCAGGCAGGAGGATGGTCGGGTCCGAGTTAGCGCGCGGCCGTCGAACTCCGCAACCTCCGAGTCGCGGGGGTGGCGCCAGGACTGTCGAGGCGGCCTGGTTGCGATGAAACCCGGCCGCTTCGATGGCGTTCGTGAGCACGGTTCCCGGAGAACACCGGCCCGCGAACAGGGAGGATCCTCATGCACAACTATGATTCCGCCGACATCGCGAAATCGCTCATCCGCATCCATGGCCCCAGGGCCGCGGCGGTCGCAATGGAGCGTGCCAACGAGGCGCAGGTCGCGCATGACACGACGGGGCTCGAGCGCTGGCAGGCGGTGGAACGTGCGATCGCCGAATTGCGCCGGACGGCTCCGGCTGCCGGACCGGCCTGACCGCTTCGCCGACCGGCCCGCGGCAGGGTCGGCTACCAGAAAGGATCGGCGCGCTGCAGCCGTCGCCAGCTGCGGGCGATGCGTTCGCGCGAGCCCGCGGCGCGGGCGGCGACCAGGCCGCTGACGACGCCGGCGGCGAAGCCCCGGCCGCCGGCGGCACCCAGTTCGCCCATCAGTCCCGCCGCGACCGCACCGTCGTTCAGCAGCCCCAGCCGCTCCTGCAGGACCGTCAGCCGGCGGATGAACCGGCTGGCATCTCGGCGCGGATAGAGCGGTGCCGCGATTTCGGCGGCATAGCGCAGCCGCTTGGCCTGCAGCCGGAGGTCGTGCAGCGACGGGTCGGGCAGTGCCGCGATGTCGTCGGTCGAGCGCAGCATGCGGTTCAATCGCCGCGTCAGCGCCTGGGCCGCGTAGAGGCGCAGCTTCGTCTGCGGCCCGGGCGCGTCGGGATCCACCTCGCCCTCGGGTGACGCGGCGGGGATCGGCTCGGCACCTTCCCAGGGAGGCGCCGCGGCAAGGGCCGCCATGGCGATGCCCAGGCTGCGGAATTCGGCGCCGGTGAGGTATTCGTGCAGCGCGCGGTAGCAGGCGGCGCGGCGGCGCTGCGCGGCGGCGGCCATGCGCTGTACCGCGGGGTCGCTGGGAAAGGTCGCGGCTGCCAGGCGGCCCGTGCCAGTGCAGAACACATCCCAGTCGCGGGCCGGACCGAGCACCTGCCCCAGCGCCTGGAGCCCCGACCGCACCGCTTCCAATTCCGGGCATTCGAGGGCGCGGCGGAACAGCGTGAGCGCCGAACGCAGCCGGCGCATCGCCACCCGCATCTGATGCACCGGTTCCAACTCGCCCAGCCGGACCAGCCGGGCGTGGTGCTGGATCACGTCGGCCAGATGCGCGCAGACGAACTGGCAGGAGCCACCGACGGACAGGCCGGGCGGAAGTTGCGGCGGACCCAGCCGCCGCGGCACCGCGCCGGCCGCATCGTTCGGCCGCGCCATCGCATAGGCCTCGGCGGCGAGCGACCGGGCCGCGACCGCCACCGGCAGCGCGGCCGCCAGCGTTGCGCCAGCGCCGTCACCGGGGCGGCCGGTCCGGACAGCAGCAGCCGTGATGTCGGCCGGCTGAAATTCGCCGCCCGCAGGACGCCGTCCATCACCTGCGCCTCGATCCCCGGATCAGCCACGCCCAGGTTGCGCAGCGTGCCCTCGAAGCCGACGACGGCCGACACGCGTTCGGGAACCCGGGCGCCGAACGCGTCGGCGGTGAGTGCCGTCCCCAGCACGGCTTCGGGCGTGCCCCCCGGGGAGCAGGCGTTCTCCGCCGGGCGGATGCGTTCCAGCCTGAACCCGTGGGACCGGCCCTGCCGCCGTTCCGCCAACGTCTCGCCCGCCGCCGCCAGGTCGCCGGCCTCGCTGTCGTGCCAGACGATCGACAGCGCAGTGCGGGCGCGCCGGCCGCCGGCGAACAGCGGCCGCAGCGCCGGGATCCGGGTGAGACCGGCGGCGAAAGCGGGCGGCAGCTCCAATTCCAGCTGGAGCATGCAAGGCGTCGCAGCCGGGGGAGGCTCGGTAGGGAAAGGCTCGGTCAGGGGAGGTGGAGAGTCGCTCAGGAACGCCTCACTCAGCTGGCCAGCTCCGGCAGGTCGCGCGGCGCGAAGAAGCGTTGCAGCCGGCCGGCGCCTTCGCCGACCTGGTCCCACGGCACGGCGATGGCGAATTCGGCCAGGGCGCCGGTCGGGTAGCCCTCGGCCAGGCGGCGGGTCATCTCGTTGGCCGGGCTCATCGCCTGCTTGCCGACCAGCGCCACCGCGAGTTCGTGCAGGCCGGGATTATGCGCGATCAGCAGCACGCTGCGGACCGTCGGCGCGACGCCGCGCAGCACCTGCAGCAACCGCGGCACGTCGGCCAGGTAAAGCGCATCCATCGGCTCGATCAGCGGCATCTCGTCCCAGGGCTCCAGCGCCTCCAGCGTCTGCAGGGTGCGGCGGGCGGAGGACACCAGCACCACGTCAGGCGCCAGGCCCAAATCGTGCATCGCCTGGCGCATCGCCGAGGCGGCGCGTGCGCCCACGCGGGATTCAGCGGCCGGGCGTGATCCGGCAGCTTGGGATCGTCCCAGGAGGATTTGGCGTGCCGCATGATCAGCAACTGGCGGGTGATAGGCGCTCTCCTTCGCTCGAATGGGTACAGACTGCCACGCGGCCCCCAGCCATGCCAAATCCCCGATACCTGATCCGGATGCCGATCCGGCGGCTGCCTACCGGACCGGGAGGCCAGCCGCCCAGCGCAAGCCGCCTTCCAGCGTCGCGGGGTCGAGGTAGTGGTCGCCGTCGCGCAGGCAAAGCTGCAGCCGGCGGCCGGTGGCGCAGCTGCTCCAGTCGTCGCATTCCAGCGGCGGCTCGGACAGCTTCCGGTCGGGCGCCTGCGGGCAGCGGTCCTCCGCCAGCCAGACCGCGAAGCCACGCCGGATGTCCGCCTGGGCGAAGCGGCCGTTCAGCCGCCGCCCGGCCATCGGCACGGTTCGGTCGTCGCGCCCGTGGACATGCCGCAGGTTCACCGGACCGGTGCTGCAGGACGTGGCCATCGGCTCCCAGAAGCCGCCGGAAAACGGCAAGAAGGCGGTGAAGTCGGCGGCCGCGAAACAGGCGAGGTCCCAGACCATGCTGCCGCCCTGGGAGAAGCCGGCCGCCACCACCCGCGCGGGGTCGATCGGCCAGCGTCGCTTCGCATCGGCGGCGACATCGCGCAGGAAGGCGACGTCGTCGCGCTGCTGGCTGGGCGAGCCGACATGTCCCCAGCTTTTGCCGATGCCGTCGGGCGCCACCAGCAGGAACCCCAGGCGCGCCGCGGGACCGGCAACGGCCGGGTCGTCCACCATGTTGCTGCCGGTGGCCTGCCAGCCATGCAGAAACAGCAGCAGCCCCAGCGGGTCGCGGCCGTTCCACCCGGGCGGCGCCGTGGCGCGATACTGCCCGGCGGCAATCGAGCATGGATCGCATGGCTGCGCCGACGCCGGCGACGCCGCCAGCGCAACCAGCCCGGCCAGCATCGCCAGGACAATTCTGCACAGCCAGGCGGCAGCCGTGAATCCGTTCGCCATCATCGCGTGCTCCGCAGGCCCGAAGGCTAGCCCGGCGGCGGCAGGTCGATCCAGGAAAGATGGCCGCCCTTGCCGGCGCCGGTGTCGAGGAACACCGCGGTGCCGCCGGCGGCGCCATGCCGGACATAGGGCCGGCCATCGCTGCTGCGGCGGTCATGCCCGCAATAGACCGTAAGCCCGGCCGGGATCCGATCGACCCAGCGCAAGCTTCGCTCTGGGTAGCCGTTGGCGAGTTGCCGCCCGGTCGGCTCGCCGAACATCGCCCGCGCCAGCACGCCCTCGGCGCGGCCATGCGGCAGCGGCGGCGGCGGCGCCTCGAGCATTTCGGTGTGGAACCCGCCATGCACGAACAGGGTGTCGTCGCCCCACCGCAGCCAGGCCGGCGCGACGCCGATCATGGCGCGGGCGCGGTCGCGCAGGCCGGGATCGAGTTGCGCCAGCGTATCGGCCAGTTCGCGGCCGATCCTGTACGTCGTCGCCGGCCAGGGCGCGGGCGAGCTTGAGGTCGTGGTTGCCCAGCAGGAACACGCCGCGGCCGGAATCGACCATGCGGAAGGCGATGCGCAACGCCTCGGCGCTGTCCGGGCCGTAGTCGGTGAGGTCGCCGAGCTGCACCACGAACAGTTCGGTCTCCGCGGCGATCGCGAAGGCGCGGGCGTCGCCATGTACGTCGCCCACGACGCGGACCCCGCGCCCTGGCGGAATTGCAGGCGGACCGTGCAGCAGGGTCTCGGCATCAGCCATGGACGCGCGATCCGGAAGCTGCCTCAGGCATTGGCGATCGCGGCGCGGATGCGGCCCTGTTCGGCGGCATCGATCGGGAAATTCCACACCATCAGCACGGCTCCAAGCTTCAGCAGCACCGGCATTAGGCAGTAGAGTCCGGCCAGGGCCAAAAGTTGCGCAGGTGGGTTGACCCCGGTGGCGCTGAAGCCCGCGAGGTCCAGCAGGCCGAAGGCGAGGCCAGCGGCCAGTGCATTGCCGGCCTTCTGCGCCATGGTCCAGGCGGCGAAGAACAATCCGGCGCGGTGCTCGCCGGTGTTCAGCTCATCGAGGTCCACGACATCCGCCTGCATCGACGGCGGCAATGCAAGATCGGCGCCGAGCCCCAGTCCGGAGGCGACGCAGATTACCAGGAAGGCCGGCACGTCGCCGGCCCCGAGCGCCATCACCGGCAGGAACGCGGCGCAGGTGGCCAGCATCGCCCAGGACCATGCGCGATGCTTGCCGATCCGCCGCGCCACCCAGGTCCATAGCGGCACCCCGGCGATGCCGGACAGGAAATAAACCAGCAGGATCGGCCCCGCCGCCGCCGGCGCCTGCAGGACGTGCTGGCACAGCAGCACGAACAGCACCGCCGGCATGCCGTTGGCGATGCCGTTCACCGTCCAGGCCGCCAGCAACCGCCTAAACGGCCGGTTCGCCCAGGCGCTGCGTAGGGATTCGGCCAAGCCGCCCTGGAAACCGGCCACCGGCCGCGCCGGCTCCCGCAGGCCCAGCAGCAGGAACGCCACCGCCGGCGTGGCCAGCACCAGCACCACCAGCGCCAGCAGATGCAGCGTCTTGCCCGGATCGGAGATGCCGAACGCGAACGGCAACAGCGCCGACAGCACGATGCCGAGCAGCGTGCCGGTTTCGCGCCAGCCAACGATGCGCGTGCGCTCGGCATAGTCGTCCGAAAGCTCGGCGCCCCAGGCCTGCCAGGGCAACGAAATCAGGCTCCAGCCGAGCGTCAGCACGGCGTAGGCCACGAACAGGTGCACCGCGCCGGCGCCGGCCGGCGGAAAGAACAGCAGCGCGCCGCCGAGGATGCCGACCGGCAGGCCCAAGGCGATGAACGGCCGCCGCCGCCCGAAACGAAACCGTAGCCGGTCCGACAGCCGTCCGATGGTCGGGTCGAACACGATGTCGAGCAGCCGCACCAAAGTCAGCACCAGCCCGACGGTCCCTAGGCGCAGGCCCATCCCCTCCGCCCAGAAGGCCGGCAGGTGCACGTTCAGCGGCAGCCCCAGCATAGCCAGCGGCAGCGCCGGCGCGACATAGGCGAGCAACGGTCGCCACGCCAGCCGGCCGGCGCCGGACGTGCTGCTCACGCGGGCGCCATCAGCCGTTGCGCGCGATCAGGATCTGCCCGACTTCGGTCCAGCCGGCCTCGAAGCCGGTCTCGGCAATAGGCCAGGTAGTACTCCCACATCCGCTTGAAGCTGTCGTCGCAGGGCCGTCGGGCGAGCTTGGTCTCGTTGACGATGCGCGGCCACGCCGCCTGGAACGCGGTCTGCCAGCGGGCCAGTGTTTCGGCATAGTCGCGGCCGAACCAGTACTCCTCGCCCCAGGCAAGCCGGGCGTTGAGCGATGCTCCTTGCGCAGCCGGTTCTGGGCTCGGGAGCATGCCGCCGGGGAAGATGTGGCGCTGAATGAAGTCGGGCGTGCGCTGGTAGTTCTCGAACAGCCGCTCGGCGATGGTGATTACCTGCAGGCCGGCGACCCCGCCCGTGCGCAGCCGTTCGCGCAGCACGTCGAAATACTCGGGCCAGAATCGCTCGCCGACCGCCTCGAACATCTCGATCGAGGCGATGCGGTCGAAGCTGCCGCCGACGTCGCGGTAGTCCTGCAGGCGCAGTTCCACCCGGCTCGACAACCCCGCCGCGGCGATCCGCGCCTGGGCGAATTCGAGCTGTGCCGGCGACAGGGTGATGCCGACCACGCTGCAGCCGTAGTCGCGCGCGGCGACCTCGGCGAAGGCGCCCCAGCCGCAGCCGATCTCCAGCAGCCGCATCCCGGGCGCCAGGCGCAGCATGCCGCACATGCGATGGATCTTGCGCAGCTGCGCCGCCTGCAGGCTGTCGTCGTGGCCGGCGTGG
Source organism: uncultured Alphaproteobacteria bacterium (assembly GCA_963819305.1). Lineage (GTDB taxonomy): Bacteria > Pseudomonadota > Alphaproteobacteria > Acetobacterales > Acetobacteraceae > CAVTKE01. The sequence continues at coordinate 231,406 of CAWFVP010000005.1, read as the reverse complement.
ATGCCGGCGGAATAGCTCATCGTGGGGTCGAGCCAGGCGGCGTAGAAGTCGTTGCCGAGATCGTAATGCTCGACGATGTTGCGCTTCGCGCCCGGTGCGGCGTGTTGGGACGCAGCATATGTGCGAGACGCGACAGCGCGCGCATCCAGGGACGCCCGTTGCAGCATCGCCATCCATTCGGCTTCGTTGGCCGCCGCGACAGCCATCACGCCGCGGATGTCGGGGCTGTCCCAAAGCCCTTCGACATACGCCTCCGCCAGCCCCAGGCTGCCGCCGGTGACCAGCCGCCGCACCGCGCGCGGCGATTTCGAGGACGATGGTGGCGACGGGCGCGTCGCTGGCGACCACCCGGTGACTGCTGCCGTCGGGCATCACCACCGTCAGTGTGCCCGACCCGGATCATCGATGCCAGCCGCAAGGCCAGCCGCAGCCGGCGATCGCGCGGCTGCTCCCCGATCATTTCAGGCATTGTCTCGGTTCCGCTCATACTGCTCCCGTATCATGGCCGGCGCCCTTCAGAAACGGCTTCGTATCGGTTCCGGCCGGTTGCCGGTCGGTGTGGCCGGACCGCGGTCATGCGACGCCCCCGAGGTCGCCGTCCGGCAACGGCGCCGGCGACGCATGGAAGCGGGCGCCGCGCAACCACAGCCGCAGCGCCTGCCAATGGATCGCCGCCACCACCTTGAGCGGCATCAGCGGCATTGCCAGCAGCAGCCGCGCGAGCGGCGCCGTCGCCGAATGCCCTGGTCGCGCAGCCGCATCGTGGCGGTCAGCCGCGGCTGGTCCCCGGCGCCGTAGCGGATCGACAGCGCGAACTCGCCGCCCGGGGTGAAATCCGGCGCCGAGACCGCGAAGCGATAGCCGCCGTCGCATGTCGAAGAACGGCGACACGTGCATCCGCTTCTGCGCCAGGCCGTGCGAGGTCCTGGCCAGCGCGTCGACCGGCAGCAGGTACGAGGTCTGGTCGCCGAAGGTGTTCTTCACCTGGTGCAGCACCGCACCGAGATGGCCGTCCGCGTCGCTGGCAGAAAAAGAAGGCGATCGGATTGAACGCGTAGCCCAGCACCCGCGGGATGGCCATGAAGCGGATGCGCGCGGCGTAGCGCTCCAGCCGGCGGCGCGCAGCCGCGCCTCCACCCAGGGCCGCAATGCGCTGCCGTCGCGCGGCCCGTGATCGGCGTTCGTGCAGCCGACCACCGCCGGCGCGTTGGCGCGGAACAGCCAGGACCTCGCCGTGTCCATCGCATCGAGGTCGACCGACAGCATCCACAGCCGGTAGTCGAAGCGGTGCCGGAACGGCGCGTGCCGGACATGCGCCTACGCGGCCGGCATGCAGAGTGAGGGCAGGGGTCGCCGCAGCGGTCATGTCACGCGGCTTCCCGGCCGGCCTGCGCCAGCTCCGCCGCGCGCGACGCCCAGGGATGTCGGCGCCCAGCAGGCGGGCGACGCCGACCGCCGCGGCGATGCCGTCCTCGTGGAACCCCCAGCCGGCCCAGGCGCCGGCGAACCACACGCGCTGGCGTCCCTGGATCATCGGCAGTCGCTCCTGCGCCGCGATCGCCGCCGCGTCGAACTGCGGATGCCGGTACTGCTTCGTCAGCAACACCCGGGCCGGGTCCGGCGGCGCGCAGCGGGTTCAGCGACACCAGCAGCGGCACGCTGGTCTCCATGCCCTGCAGCCGGTTCATCCAATAGGTGACGCTACACCGCGTGCGCAGGGTCACCGGTGGCGGTGGCGAGGTAGTTCCACGCCGACCACACCGAGCGCCGTCGCGGCATCAGGGTGACGTCGGTGTGCAGCACCGCGTGGTTCTCCTGGCACCGGATGGCGCCGAGGACGCGTGTTTCCTCCGGCGTCGGCGCATCGAGCAGCGCCAGCGCCTGGTCGGCGTGGCAGGCCAGCACCACGCCGTCGAACGGGGTGGCGGCGCCGTCCTCGGTGCGCAGGGTCACGCCGTTCGCGTCGCGCGCCAGCCCGGTGGCGGCGCAGCCGAGCCGGACCCGCGGAATGTCCTGCATGATCCGCGCGACGTAGCTGCGCGAGCCGCCGACGACGGTGCGCCATTCCGGACGGTCGGTCAGGCTGAGCAGGCCGTGGTTCTGGAAGAAGCGGATGAAGTGGCGCAGCGGGAACGCCCGCATCCCGGTCACCGAGGCCGACCAGATCGCCGCCCCCATCGGCAGGATGTGGTCCTCGACGAAGCCCGGCCCGTAGCCGCGCCGGTCGAGCCAGGCACCGAGGGTTTCGTCACCGGGCTCGTTCAGCATCCCCGGGGCCTCGCGGTAGAAGCGCAGGATGTCGCGCAGCATGCGCCAGAAGCGCGGCCGCACCAGGTTGCGCTTCTGGGCGAACATCTGCGCCAGTTCACCGCCGCCATATTCGACGGCGCCTTCGCCGATCGACACCCCGAACGACATGTCGGACCGGCGGGTGGCGATGCCGAGATGCCCGAACAGGCCGGTGAGGTTGGGATAGTTGCGGGCGTTGTAGACGATGAACCCGGTGTCGACGTCGATCGCCTGTCCGTCGAGCATCACCGTCTGGGTGTCGGCGTGGCCGCCGGCGCGGGGCTCGGCCTCGAACAGCGTCACCTCGGCGGTGTCGCGCAGCAGCCAGGCGGCCGACAACCCGGCGATGCCGGCGCCGACCACGGCGATGCGGGGACGCGGCGGCAGGTCGTCGTTCATGCGGCGCGCTCCCGGAGGCTCTTGAACGCCGCCAGCGCCCGCTCGCGCCCGGCGGCGAGATCGACGATGGGGTGCGGATAGGTCTTGCCGAGCTCCACGCCGGCCTCCCGCAGGGTGGCTTCGTCAGCTTCCCAAGGCGCGTGCAGGTCACGGTCGGGCAGCTTCGCCAGTTCGGGGACCCAGCGCCCGGACATAGGCGCCGTCGGCATCGAACTTGCGGCCCTGCAGCACCGGGTTGAACACCCGGAAGAACGGCGCCGCGTCGGCGCCGCTGCCGGCGACCCACTGCCAGTTGGAGGCGTTGCTGGCCAGGTCGGCATCGACCAGCGTGTCCCAGAACCAGGCCTCGCCCTGCTGCCAGGGCAGCAGCAGGTGCTTGATCAGGAAGCTGGCGGTGATCATCCGCACCCGGTTGTGCATCCAGCCCATGTGCCAGAGCTGGCGCATCCCGGCGTCGACCATCGGCAGCCCGGTCCGCCCGCGGTGTCCAGGCGGTGAACCCCGCCTTGTCGCGGCGCCACGGCATGGCCGCGAATTCCTGGCGCAGCGGCGCATCGGGCAGTTCGGCGTGGTGCCAGAGCAGATGCGCCGAGAATTCCCGCCACAGCAGTTCGTTGACGTAGGTGGCCAGCCCGGCGCCGCCTTGGCGCTCCGCCGCATGCCAGACCGCAGCCGCCGAGATCTCGCCGAAATGCAGGTGCGGCGACAGCATCGAGGTGCCAGCCTGGCCGGGCAGGTTGCGGCCGGTGCCGTATCCCATCAGCGCATGCGCCGCGAACTGCGCCAGCTGGCGCGACGCGCCGGCTTCGCCCGGGGTCCAGGCGTCGCGAAAGCCGCCGGCCCAATCGGGATGCGTCGGCAGCAGGTTCCAGTCTTCCAGCCGATCGGATTTGGTCGGGTGCGCGGCGTGCAGCGTCCGCGGCGCCGGGGAGGGGGGCGCGGGCAGGCCGCGGGCGCGGCAGGCGCGGGAGAACGGCGTGAACACCAGGAAGGGACGGCCGTCCTTGGTGCGGATGTCGTCGGGGTGGAACAGCAGCGACGTCAGGTGCACGTGCAGCTTCACCGGCAGGCTGCGCGCCAGGGCGCGCATCGCATCGCGCGCCCAGGGCTCGGTCGGCATGCCGGCGTGGATTTCCGCGGCGCCGGTCTCGGCCAACAGCGCCGGGACGACTTCGGAGTAGCGTCCGCGCCGCAGCACCAGCTTCGCGCCCAGATGGTGCAGGTCCGCGGCCAGGGACGCGAGGCTGTGATGCAGCCACCAGCGCGATGCGCCGCCGGGCGCCCAGCCGCCCGGCGTGGTTTCGTCGAGCACGTAGGCGACCACCAGAGGGCGCCCGGTCGCGACGGCCGCCAGCAATGCCGGGTTGTCGTGCAGCCGCAACTCGCGGCGCAACCACAGCAGGACGGGTTTCGAGGTTTCGGCGGCATGGGGCATCGGCGGCGTCACGAACTCCTTTGAGCGGCAGGCTGCGGGCTGCGCGTCGCGTTACGGGCGTGCGCCGCAAACGGATGCGCGCCCGTATATGTGGCCGAAGCGGATTTCTACACGGGTGCGTGAGACGCTTCGCTGCGGTGGCCGGCGAAACCCGGCATGGCGAAGCTGAACAGCCGCTCGCGCCCCAGCAGGAAGACCCGTCCGCCGCGCGGGAACAGCCGGGCGATGGCGGGGTCGCGGACATCGAGCCCGCCGGTATAGGCGCCGAGCGCCGGCAGCATCAGCCGCCGGTGGTCGGCGACGAAGCAGGGCCGGCTGACCACGGCGCCGCGGGTGGGGATGTTGGCCTTCGGATGGTGGTGGCCGCAAAGCTCGCCGATCTCGGCCCCGGCCACGGCCTGGTGGCGGAACACCAGGGGCCCGACCTGCAGCGTGTCGGCGATCGCGCCGCCGATGCCCTCCGGCGGCGTCGGGTCGTGGTTGCCCAGCACCCAGGTGAACGCGGTCCAGCCGACCATTGCCGCCAGCCTCGCCTGGTCGGAGGGCTGCAGGCGCCCAGCGCCCCTGGCATCGTGGAAGGAGTCGCCCAGCGCCACCACGCGCTGCGGGCGATAGCGGCGCAGCAGGGCCGCCAGCCGGTCGAGCGTCGCCCGGGTGTCCCATGGCGGCAGCAGCGAGCCGCGCGTGGCAGCGGCCGAGCCCTTTTCGAAATGCAGGTCGGCCACCGCCAGCAGCCGTTGTGCCGGCCAGAACAGGGCGCCGCCGGGGTCGAGCATGAGGCGCTCGCCGGCGAGGTGGATCGGTGCGGCGATCATGGATGGTCGGGCAAAACGCGAATCATCGCCGTAATCTGCCATGCCGCATGGCGGCGGAACAGGCGCGTTGCGCCGCCGGCCGGCGTACCCTCGCGGCAGGTGCGCCGCTGAAGTAGCCTGCGCTCCGCATTGCGGCGGCCGGGGCGAGACACGGCACGCCCGACACGACAGAATGCGGGAGCGACGATGAACAACTGGATCCATGCCGGACCGACCGTTCTGGCGGCCTTCCTCGCTTCGCTGGTCGAGTTCGTCGAGGCGCTGACCGTCATACTCGCGGTCGGCAGCACCCGCGGCTGGCGCGCCGCCATCGCCGGCAGCGGAGTTGCCCTGGCGGTGCTGCTGGCCCTGGTGGCCGTGCTGGGAACGGCGCTGACGCGGGTTCCGCTCGACATCATCCAGTTTGGCGTCGGCACGCTGCTGCTGCTGTTCGGCCTGCGCTGGCTGCGCAAGGCGGTGCTGCGCGCCGCCGGCGTGATCCCGCTGCACGACGAGGCGGCGGCGTATGCGAAGGAGACGGCTGCCCTGCGCCAGGCCGGCAACGGCTGGCGCGGGGCGGCGCTCGACCGCGTGGGCTTCGGCGCCGCGTTCCAGATCACCATGCTGGAAGGCACCGAAGTGGTGTTCATCGTGGTCGCCATCGGCGCTGGCGGCAGCGGCCTGCTGCTGCCGGCCAGCCTGGGCGCGCTGGCGGCATTGGCGGTGGTGGTGCTGCTGGGCCTCGCGCTGCACCGCCCGCTGGCCCAGGTGCCGGAGAACGCGCTGAAATTCGTCGTTGGCGTGCTGCTGTCCGGCTTCGGCAGCTTCTGGCTCGGCGAGGGCATCGGCGCTCAATGGCCGGGCGGCGACCTGGCGATCCCTGCGCTTTGCATCGGCTATCTTGCGGTCGCCCTGCTCGCCGTCCCGCTCTGCCGGAGCCGGGCCGTCGGCGCGGCCGCCATGGGCAGGGGGTGAGGCCATGCGCTGGATGAAGTCGGTGTTGCAGGAAGTCTGGGGCCTGTTCGTCGACGACGGCAGCTTCGCCCTCGCCATCCTGGCCTGGGTGGCCGTCACCGGACTGGTGCTGCCACGCCTTGGCGTCACGCGTGGGATGGACGGCATCCTGCTGTTCGCCGGGCTCGCGTTGATCCTGGTCGAGAGCGCGTGGCGCCGCGCCGGCAAGTAGGGCGACCGGGGGCTACTTCCGGTTCGCCTGCCGGGGCTTCAGATCGACCTGGGGCGCCGGATTGGCGTCGGCATAGGCGTGTCCGTTCCAGATCCAGCGGTCGGTGTCATGCACGATCAGGTCGCGCATGCCGCCATGCGACGCCGTGTCAACCGCGATCGGCCCGCTGACCGCGTCCAGCACCTTCTGCCAGCGCCCCTTGTCCCAGCGGTAGACCGACGTGCTGCACCCGGCCGAGCCGCACTCCCGCGCCGACTGCAACTGCACGAACAGGGCCGGCCGGTCATGCGGTCCGCCGAGTCGGGAGGCGGCGACCAGCAGCAGCGGCTTCTCGCCGGATTGCCCGGCCTCCGCCAGTTCCTGGCCGACCAGTTCGCGGGCGGTCCGATCCATCGCCGTGCCGGGCTGCGGCACCAGCGCGACCGGCGTGCGGGGATGGGCGGGTGCGGCCGCGATCAGGAAGGCAGCCAGGCCGAGGACGGCGTATCGATGAATTTGCATGACCACGTAACGAGCTGCCCGTTCAGTCGTTCCTGCATCAATTGCGTCTCCGCGGGCGTTCCAGCGCCAGGGGATTTGCTTTAGGCAGGCGCTGAACCAAGGAGCACCGACCAATCCATGGACCCGTCGCAGCCCGGCGCCAGCATCCCCGACGTCGCGGCGGGGCTGGCGCAATCCGGCTATATCTGCTCGCGCCAGATCGCCACCGCGGTCTTCCTGGCGATGCGGCTGCAGAAGCCGATCCTGGTGGAAGGGCCGGCCGGGGTCGGCAAGACGGAACTTGCGCGGGCCACCGCTTCCTGGCTCGGGCTGAAGCTCATCCGAATGCAGTGCTACGAGGGGCTGGACGAGAGCAAGGCGCTGTACGAGTGGAAATACGGCAAGCAGCTGCTCTACACGCAGATCCTGAAGGACCGGCTCGGCGAGGAGATGCGCGACACCGTCGGCCTGCGCGCGGCGCTGGCCCGGTTGCAGGACATCGACGACGTGTTCTTTTCCGAGCAGTTCCTGGAACCGCGGCCGCTGCTGCAGGCGCTGCGCGAGCCGCACGGCGCGGTGCTGCTGGTGGACGAGATCGACAAATCCGACGAGGCCTTCGAGGCGTTCCTGCTGGAGATCCTGTCCGACCACGCCGTCAGCATCCCCGAGCTCGGCACCGTCCACGCCCTGGTCCCGCCGATCGTGCTGCTGACCTCGAACAACACCCGCGACCTCGGCGACGCCATGAAGCGGCGCTGCCTGCACCTGCATATCGGCTATCCCGACGCCAAGCTGGAAGGGCAGATCGTCGCCTCGCGCATTCCCGGCATCGATGCCGTCCTGCAGCGGCAACTGGTCAGCTTCGTGCAGCAGCTGCGCACGCTCGACCTGCGCAAGGCGCCTTCGGTCAGCGAGACGATCGACTGGGCGCGCGCCCTGCTGCTGCTGCATGCGACCAGGCTGGAGCCGGAACTGGTGCACGACACGCTGAACCTGCTGCTGAAGTTCGAGGGCGACATGGCGCTGGCTGGCCGCGCCGTCGGCACGCTGATCCAGAAGGCGCGGCGCGAGGCGGGCGTCGACGAACAGGCGGCATGACCGAAACCCTGCTGCGGCTGCTGCGTGCCGCGCGCGGCGCCGGGGTCCGCATCTCGACCGCGGAGTCGCTCGATGCGTTCCGCGTCGTCGAGGCGGTCGGCTGGACCGATCGGCGCGTGCTGCGCGACGCGCTGTCGCTGTCGCTGGCCAAGACGGTCGAGGAGAAGGTGCTGTTCGAGGCATGCTTCGACCGCTATTTCAGCCGCGACCCGGCGCCCTCATCTTCGCCCGCCGAGGCGAACACCAACGATACAGGGCGGGCCTCCGATCTGGCGCAACTGCTGCTTGCCAACGACCAGGCCCGCCTGAGTGCGGCGATGGAGGCCGCCGCCGAGGCGATCGGCGCATCCGAGATCAGCCTGTTCACGCAGACCAACCTGTTCGCCCGGCGCATGCTGGACCGCATGGGCCTGGCGGAGCTCGAGCGGCGAGATCGACGACCGTGCCGCCGCCGGCGATGCGGCGACCGCGGCGGCGCTGGAACGCGCGCGCACGGCGCTCGGCGACCAGGCGCGCGGCTACATGGAACGGAACCTCGCCTTGTTCGCCGCCGGCGCCACGCGGGAAACCCGCGAGCATGCCCTGCGCAGGCTGCCGCTTTCGCAGGTCGACCGCCGCGACATGGCGCGCATGCGGGTGCTGATCCGGGCTCTCGCCCGCCGGCTCGCGACCCGCCACAGCCGCCGCCGCACCCTGGCCCGGCGTGGCCAGTTGGATGCGCGGCGAACCATGCGCCGCAGCGTGGCGACCCAGGGCGTGCCGTTCGTCACGATCTGGAAGCGCCGCCGCATCGACCGGCCGAAGCTGCTGGTGCTGTGCGACGTTAGCGGGTCGGTGGCGTCGGTGTCTCGCTTCCTGCTGATGTTCCTCTACTCGCTGACCGACGTGCTCGACGGCATCAGGAGCTTCGCGTTCTCGAACGAGACCGTGGAGGTCAGCGCCATGCTCGCGCGTGACGACATCGAGGTCGCGATCGCCGGCGTTCTGGACCGCATCGGCTTCGGCAGCTCCGACTACGGCCGCTCGCTGGCAGGCTTCGCCGAGCTGGCCTGGAAGTCGCTCGACCGGCAGACCACGGTGATCATCCTCGGCGATGCACGCGGCAATGGCGCGCCGCCGCGGACCGAAATCATGCAGCAGATATTCGCCCGGGCGGCCCGGGTGATCTGGCTGAACCCGGAGCGGCCGCCGCTGTGGGGCACCGGCGATTCCGACATGTTCCGCTACGCGCCGTATTGCCACCAGGTGACCAGCTGCAACAGCGTCGCCCGGCTGGAGCGCGCGCTGGACGAGTTGCTGCGACACTCGGCATGATATCGCGAACGGGCGCCGGAAAACGGGAGAATGCGAATGACCATCAGGATGAACGTCGAGGCATCGCACATCATGATGTTCGCGCGCGCGATCGGCGACACCAATCCGGTCTATCACGACCCCGAGGCGGCCAGGCTTGCCGAGCCCGGCGGCATCATCGCGCCGCCGACCTTTCCGCAGGCGGTGGCGCAGTTCGATCCCGAATACTACCTGCGGCCGATGCCCGGGCAGCCGTGGTTCGGGTCCGGGGCGACGCCGAGCGGGGTGGTCGGGAAGCCGGCCTCCTCGGGCGGCCTGCACGCCGAGATGCATTTCGAATATCACCGCCCGCTGCGGCCGGGGGACGTGCTGACGGTCGAGTACCGCCCGGGCAAGACCTGGGAGAAGGAAAGCCGGCGGGCCGGCAAGCTGATCTTCCGCGAGCGCATCGCCGAATACCGGGACCAGGCCGGCGAGCTCGTGGTCACCGCGACGCAGCGTCGCGGTCACCACCGAGCGTCCGGTCGGCGCTGGAGGCTGAGATGGCGCTGCAGGCGAGCCGGCTGAAGATCGGCGATGTCCACAGGGAATGCGTGGTGGAGAACCTCTCGCGCACCCAGATCGTGCAATACGCCGGCGCCTCGGGCGACTACAACCCGCTGCACACCGACGAGATTTACACCACGCAGGTCGCCGGATATCCCAGCGTCTTCGCGCACGGCATGCTGACCATGGGGCTGACCGGCAAGATGCTGACCAACTATGTCGGCGACGGCAGGCTGACGAAATTCGGCGTCCGCTTCACCAACCAGGTCTGGCCCGGCGACACGCTGGAGGCGACCGCCACGGTGGCCGGGCTGCGGCAGCAGGGCGGGGCGCATTTCGTGGACCTCACCCTCTCCACCACCAACCAGCACGGCAAGGAAGTCCTCAGCGGCCAGGCCACCGCCAGGATCGATCCCTAACGACCTGCTCCTGACGGGGCCGGCTTTCCGACCCGGCTGGCTGCCTCAGACGAAGTTGGCGCCGGACAGCGCCGTCGGCAGCAGGTCCACGAAATGCACCGTGCCGCCCTGGCCGAACGGCAGCAGGGTGCCCCCGGCGCCGTCGCTTTGCAGCTGGGTGAGCAGGTCCTGCACCGATACGCCCGGATGCGGCAGGTCGAGCACGGCCGCGGTGGCGGCGCCGAAATTGGTCAGCGTCAGGCTGGCCGCGGCATTCGCCTCGTGCAGGATCGAGCCGTTGGCGATGTCGTCGATGGTGCCGTGCAGGCCGGCGACGAACACCACGTTGACGGCGCCGTGCAGGGTCAGCAGCAGGTCGCCCTGGGTGGAGATCAGCGCGGTGCCGTTGCCGGCGTCGATGGTGTCGTGGCCGGTGCCGGCGGTGACGCTGTTCTTGTTGCCGGTCAGCTGCACGAAATCATCGCCGTTGCCGAGCTTCACGGAACTGGTGCCGCTGCCGCCGATCACCGTGTCGCGGCCGTCGCCGGCGGTGATCACATGGCCGGTGCCGATGCCGGGATTGATCAGGTCGTTGCCGTTGCCCAGCATGATCGTGTTGTTGGTGCCGCCGAGCTGGACGATGTCGTCGCCGTTGCCGCCTTTGACGGTGACGAAGCCGCTGCCGCCGACGACCGTGTCGTTGCCGTCGCCTACTGTGACGACATGCCCGGTTCCCTCGCCGGGATTGACCAGGTCGCGGCCGTTGCCCAGCGTGATGACGTTGTTGGTGCCGCCGAGCTGCACGATGTCGCTGCCGTCGCCGAGCCTGACGGTGGTGGTGCCGGTGCCGCCGGAAACCGTGTCCCGGCCGTTGCCGGCGGTGATGAGATGACCGGTGCCGCCGCCCGGGTTCACCAGGTCGTTGCCGTTGCCGAGGGCCACGATGTTGTTGGTACCGCCGAGCTGCACGATGTCGTCGCCGTCGCCGAGCCTGACCGTGACGAAGGAGCTGCCGCCCGAAACCGTGTCGCGCCCGCGGCCGCCGATGACGGTGTGCCCGGTGCCTTCGCCGGGGTTGATCAGGTCGTTGCCGTCGCCGACCGTGATCCGGTTGTTGGTGCCGCCGAGCTGGACGATGTCGTTGCCGTCGCCGAGCCTGACCGTGGTGGTGCCGGTGCCGCCGGACACCGTGTCGCTGCCGTCGCCGGCCATGATGAAATGCCCGGTGCCCTTGCCCGGGTTGATCAGGTCGTCGCCGTGGCCGAGCAGGATCACGTTGTTGGTGCCGCCCAGCTGCACGATGTCGCGGCCGTTGCCCAGCACGACCGTCGACGTGCCGGTGGCCCCCGATACCGTGTCGCTGCCGTTGCCGGCCATGATGAAGTGCCCGGTGCCGTTGCCCGGGTTGATCAGGTCGTTGCCGTTGCCGAGCACGATGACGTTGTTGGTGCCGCCCAGCTGTACCAGGTCGTTGCCGTTGCCGCCGAAGACGGTGGCGAACCCGTCGCCGCCGATCACCGTGTCGTCGCCGTTGCCGGCAGCGAAAAACTGATGCGTGCCGACCAGCGTGGCCGAAGTGTTCTTGTTGCTCATGCGATGATGCCTGCCGTGCTTTGCCGTTTGCCCAGGGATTGTTGCCGGGTCATTTGGAACAGGGATCGAGCTTTAAAGGGATTGCACGGTCGGGGAGAAGGGGGCCGTGTAAAGCCGTCGGGACAACGAAAGCCCGGCGCGAACAGAAATTGTCGACGAAAGCGGCGATCGCTCCGCCCTGTGGACGGCACTCGGCGCGCGCGTCCCGCTACGGCGGCAGTCGGCGCCCACTAAACACCGGTCCGGGCGCAGGGCGCCAGGTTCGTCCTGGGATGAGTAGGACGCCGGGAGAGGTTGTTACTTCCGCGGTTCGGTATTCCACTTGCAAATTTAATGAAGAAATGGCTTTTTACTGTATTGCGGCCTGCCAGGGCTGCTCCTGCACGGAACTTGGAAACGGATGAATTACAGTGAGTTGAAGCAGGCGCGCGGCGTTCGTCCCGGGCGGCGCCCCCGCGCGTCGGCCGCGGCGCCGCATTGCTTCGCGCGCCGGGTAGGCTAGCATCGCCACAATGAATGAATGGGAGGCAATAATGACCACTCGCCTGCTCGGCGTGCTCGCCGTGATCTGTGCCTTCGCCTTGCCGGCGCATGCCGCCGACAAGGTCACCGTGGGATTCGTCACCACCTTGAGCGGTCCCGCCGGGGTCATCGGCAAGCACATGAAGGACGGCAGCGACCTGGCGTTGGAGATGCTGGGCGGCAAGCTCGGCGGATTGCCGGCCTCGATCGTCTACGGCGACGACCAGTTCAAGCCCGATGTCGGCCGGCAGGTGTCCGAGGAGATGCTGAAGAAAGACAAGGTCGATTTCATCAGCGGCTTCATCTGGTCGAACGTGCTGCTGGCGGCCTACCAGCCGATCATCCGTTCCGGCACGATCCTGGTCGGCGCCAATGCCGGCCCGCACGAGATGGCCGGCGAGATGTGCGCGCCCAACTTCTTCTCGACCTCCTGGCAGAACGACCAGACGCCAGAGGCGATGGGCAAGTTCATGGCCGACAAGAACATGAACGACGTCTACGTGATGGCGCCGGACTATGCCGCGGGCCGCGACATGGTGGCGGGGTTCAAGCGCTTCTATAAAGGCCGTATCACGTCGGAGGTCTTCACCAAGCCCGGCCAGTCGGACTACCAGGTGGAGATCAGCCAGATCCGCGCCGCCAATCCGAAGGCGGTGTTCGTGTTCTATCCCGGCGGCATGGGCATCCAGTTCGTCAAGCAGTTCGCCCAGTCCGGCCTGCGCGAGAAGATCCCGCTCTATTCCGCCTTCACCATCGACGAGACGACGCTGCCGGCGATCGGCGAGGCGGCCCTGGGCAACTACGAGGCGGGCTTCTGGTCGCCCGACCTCAAGATCGCGCGCAACCAGGAGTTCGTCGCCGCGTTCCGCAAGAAATACAACTACATCCCGTCCTACTACGCCGCCCAGAGCTTCGATGCGATTGCCCTGATCGACAGCGCGGTCAAGGCGGTGAAGGGCAACCTCGCCGACCGGCCGGGCATGATCGCGGCGATGCAGAAGGCGGATTTTCCGTCCGTGCGCGGCCCCTTCACCTACAACAGCAACCACTTCCCGATCGAGGATTTCTACCTGCTGAAGATCGCCAAGGACGCCGACGGCACCTTGGTCCGCCAGATCGACACCAAGATCTTCACCCAGCACAAGGACGCCTATTTCGAAGAGTGCAAGCTGAAGTGAGCAAACCTGCAAGGCGGGTCGGCTAGGGGATGCTGGCGGTCGAGCAGGCGTTCAACGGCGTCCAGTTCGGGATCATGCTGTTCCTGATGGCGGCGGGACTGACGCTCGTGTTCGGCACCATGAACATGATCAACCTGGCGCATGGCTCGCTGTATATGATCGGCGCCTATGTCTCCGCCGCCACCTACACCGCCAGCCATTCCTTCGTGCTGGCGATCGGAGCGGCGTTGCTGGCAGCACTCGGCATCGGCGTCGCGATCGAGCTGGCGGTGTTCCGCGCGCTGTATCGCCGCGACCACCTGGACCAGGTGCTGGCGACGTTCGGGCTGATCCTGCTGTTCAACGAACTGGTGCGCATGATCTTCGGCTCGACGGCGCTGTATTCGGCGACGCCCGCGTTCCTTTCCGGCCAGGTGGACCTGTTCGGCGTGCCGTATCCCAGCTACCGTCTGGCGGTCATCGTGGTGGGATTGCTGGTCGGGCTGCTGCTGTACCTGCTGATCACCCGCACGCGGATGGGCATGCTGATCCGCGCCGGCGCCAGCAACCGGGTGATGGTGGGCGTGCTGGGGGTCAATATCGGGCTGCTGTACACGCTGCTGTTCGGCCTCGGCGCCATGCTGGCGGCGTTGGCCGGGGTGATGGCCGGGCCGATCTTCGCGATCGAATCCGGCATGGGCGAGGGCGTGCTGATCCTGGCCTTCGTGGTGATCGTGATCGGCGGCATCGGCTCGATCCGCGGCGCCTTCGTCGCGGCCTTGCTGGTCGGCGTCGTCGATGCGTTGGGCCGCGCCTATCTACGCCCGCTGCTCGGCACGATGATGCCGAAGACCGCGGCCGACAACGCGGGGCCGGCCCTGGCCTCGATGCTGATCTATATCCTGATGGCGGGCGTGCTGTTCTTTCGCCCGCAGGGCCTGTTCCCGCCGCGCGGCCGCGCGTGAGCCCACGCAGGCTTGCGATGCTCGCCTTCCTGGCGGGCCTGGCGCTGGTGCCGCCGATCGCGGCGGCGTTCGGCGACAGCTTCTACCCGGACCTGTTCACCCGCATCATGATCTTCGCCATCGCCGCGATCGGCCTCGACCTGATCCTCGGCTATGGCGGCATGGTCAGCCTGGGGCACGCCGCCTATCTCGGCGTCGGCGCCTATGCCGTCGGCATCCTCAGCCATCACGGCCTGCACAACGGGGTGCTGCATTTCGCCGTGGCGATCGGCGCCTCCGCCCTGCTGGCGCTGTTCGTCGGCGCCGTCTCGCTGCGGACCAGCGGGGTGTATTTCATCATGATCACCCTGGCCTTCGCGCAGATGGTGTATTTCCTCGGCGTCAGCGTGAACCTCTATGGCGGCGACGACGGCATGAACATCGCGAGCCACAGCCGGTTCGGCGCGCTGATCGACCTCGATGATCCGACGGTGCTGTATTTCTTCACGTTGGCGCTGCTGGCGGGGGTGCTCTGGGCCGGGCTGCATCTGGTGGATTCGCGGTTCGGGATGGTGATCCGCGGCATCCGCTCCAACGAGCGGCGGATGCGGGCGATCGGGTTCGCGACGTTCCGGTACAAGCTGGCGGCCTTCGTCATTTCGGGTGCGGTCTGCGGCATGGCCGGCGCGCTGTTCGCCAACCAGACGCTGTTCGTGTCGCCGGCGATCATGCAATGGACCCGGTCGGGCGAGATCATGATGATGGTGATCCTGGGCGGCATGGGCTCGCTGTTCGGCCCGCTGGTGGGTTCGGCGGTGTTCCTGGGGCTGGAGAACCTGCTGTCGGGTGCGACCGAGCACTGGCAGGCGATCCTCGGGCCGATCCTGCTGCTGGTGGTGCTGTTCGCCCGGCGCGGCATCGTCGGCCTGCTGCCGGACCGCCCCTCGCCATGAGCGGCGCCGCGCTGGAGACCACCGGGCTGGTCAAGCGGTTCGGCGGGCTGGTCGCCACCAACGAGGTGACGCTCGCCATCATCCCCGGCGAGCTGCATGCGGTGATCGGCCCCAACGGCGCCGGCAAGACCACGCTGATCGCGCTGCTCGACGGCGAGATCGCGGCCGATGGCGGCCGCGTCCTGCTCGGGGGAGAGGACATCACCGATCTGCCGACGCCCGCTCGTTCGGCGCGCGGACTGGCGCGGTCGTTTCAGATCACCAGCATCTTCGGCGAGTTCAGCGTGCTCGACAACGTCGCGCTCGCGGTCCAGGCGCATGCCGGCCACAGCTTCAGGTTCTGGAGACCGGCGCGGCGGGAGGCCGCGCTGCGCGATCCGGCGCGGGCGATCCTGGAGCGGATCGGGCTCGCCGCGCGCGCCGACCTGCCGGCGGCCAGCTTGGCGCATGGCGAGAAGCGCGCGCTGGAAATCGCCATGGCCCTGGCCGCGAAGCCGCTGGTGCTGCTGCTGGACGAGCCGATGGCCGGCATGGGGCCCGACGAATCGCGGCAGATGGTGGCGCTGCTGCAAGGCCTGAAAGGCAGCGTGTCGATCCTGCTGGTGGAGCACGACATGGATGCGGTGTTCGCGTTGGCCGACCGCATCAGCGTGCTGGTCTATGGCCGGCTGATCGCCACCGGCACGCCCGAGGCGATCCGCGCTGACGCCGCGGTGCGCGCCGCTTATCTGGGCGACGGTCCCGCCTGATGCCCCCGATGCTGGAAGTAACCGGCCTGGAGGCGGGATACGGCCAGAGCCAGGTGCTGTTCGGCGTCGGCTTCAGCGTCGCGGCCGGCGAGGTCGTGACGCTGCTGGGCCGCAACGGCATGGGCAAGACCACCACGGTCTCGGCGATCATGGGCATCCTGCCTGCAACCGGCGGCGAGGTTCGATTCGCCGGCAAAAGTATCCTCGGCCTGCCGGCGTACCGGATCGGCCGGCTGGGCCTGGGGCTGGTGCCGGAGGGCCGGCAGGTGTTCCCCAATCTGACGGTCCGCGAAAATCTGGTTGCCACCGCGGCCAACCGCGTGGGCAATGCCCAGCCGTGGACGCTGGAGCGGGTGCTGGACCTGTTTCCGAGCCTCGCGGCGCGGCTGCACGGCTTTGCCAGCCTGCTGTCGGGCGGCGAGCAGCAGATGCTGGCGCTGGGGCGGGCGCTGATGACCAATCCACTGCTGCTGATCCTGGACGAGGCCACCGAGGGCCTGGCGCCGCTCGTACGGGCGCAGATCTGGGAGGTGCTGGAGCGCTTGGCCGCTGCCGCGCAATCGATCCTGGTGATCGACAAGAACGTCGACATGCTGACCCGGATCGCCAGCCGGCACTATGTGCTGGAGAAGGGACGGGTGGTGTGGTCGGGAAGCTCGGCGGAGCTGCGCGCCGCGGAGGCGCTGCAGCACCGCTATCTCGGGGTTTGACGCCCAAGGTGGTTCTGACCGTTTCGCGGACCAAAGAAGCTTCGGTTGGCGGCAAACTCGAAGCAAGCAGGTTGATTGCTCGAATCCGAATCGAGCGCGTAGGGTCCGGCCCAGGAACTGCTCCCCAGGAGGATGACGATGCCACCAGCGAAGAAGGTTACTGCCGCGGCCAAGAAGGCGACTCCGGCGAAGAAGGCCGCTCCGGCCGTGAAGGCCGTGGCGAAGGCGGCGGCTCCGGTTGCGAAGGCAGCGTCGGCGAAACCGGCGGCGGCCAAGGGTGCGGCGCAGGCGACGATCACATTGAAGCACATCGCGGCGTCGCTGTCGGAAAGCCATGACCTGCCCAAGAAGCAGGTCGAGGAAGTGCTGGGCGATCTGGTGATGCTGGCGACCAGCCACCTGAAGAAGGGCGACAAGATCCGCCTGACCGGCCTCGGCATCCTGCAGGTCCGCTCGCGCCCTGCGCGGATGGGACGCAACCCCGCCACCGGCGAGGCCATCAAGATCAAGGCCAGCAAGAAGATCGGCTTCCGGCCTGCGAAGGAATTGAAGGAGTCCGTCTAGCCTCCGGCGGACAGGAGGGGCTTTACAGCCCCTTCGCGCCGTCCGCGTCGGGAATGATCAATTCGACGGTCTTGGCGCCGTACGCGAGCGCGATCTCGCGCTTGAGGTTGTCGTTGGTCCAGTGGAGGCGTGGCGTGCCCATCTTCGGCTCGCCGCGCCCGCTGCAGAATTCGATGCCGTCGCCGACCCGATACACCGTGATGAACAGCTTTTTGTTCGCCTCGCTGATGGCGACGGCGTCACAGAGAAATCTTTGGTGGGCTTCTGACATTTCTGGGTCCTTGATCGGCCTGCGGACAGACTAGACCCGCCAGCCGAAGGCGAAGGATGGGCAGGTTTGCGCGGCGGCCATGCGCATGTGGATGTCCAGGCCGCCGCCCGACCATTCCGATACCGCCTCCCGCGGCCACTGGCAAACCGCATTTTGCCTAAGAGGCTTCAAACAGCCGTCATCCGAGAACCGCGAACCCCAGCACCAGGACGGTCAGCCCGCCCACGGCCCCGGCGCCGAACGCGCTGGTGAATGCGCCGGCCGCGCCGCGGTGTTCGCGAACCAGACGCCAGCCGCACGGCTGATAGCGTACGCGTCCGGCAGGCGGGCGGGTCACCCGTATGACCACCAGGGCTACTCCAAGCAATGCGATCAGTGCATAAAGCGTCATGGGCGACCTCCGCTGTCTGTGTTGTTGTTCACTCTTTGTTCTACAACCTGCTCATCGGGGAAATCAAGCCCGAATCGGTCGTCGCGCGACTTTCTTAACGAAATCTCAACGGGGTTGCCGATCGGTTGCGGCGGGGCGGCGCGCGGCCGCCCTGGAGGTCCGACCCGGAATCGAACCGGGGTGCACGGATTTGCAATCCGTTGCATCACCACTCTGCCATCGGACCCGCTGCCTCCGGGCGGCGCGGTTATCGGTCGGCTTCCCGCATGCGGTCAAGCGGCTTGAATGATTTGCCGTGCGCCGCGCCCGCCCTCTATAACGGCGCCGGCTTGGCCGCGTGCGCCGGGTCCACCCCGCAAGAGAACCGACCATGGACCTTTCATTGCAGCACGCCGAAATCGCCCGCAACCTGATGGTCGACGGCCAGGTCCGTCCCAATAAGGTGTATGACCCGCGGGTGCTCCTGGCGATGCGCACCCTGCCGCGGGAGCGATTCCTGCCGCCGAACCTGGCGCCGCTCGCCTATGCCGACGAGGACGTGCCGCTCGGCGGCGGCCGTTTCCTGATGCAACCGATGGTGATCGCGCGGCTGCTGCAGGCGGCGTCCGTCCGGGCCGGCGAGCGATGCCTGGTCGTGGCGGCGGGCAGCGGCTATGGCGCGGCATTGTTGGCGGCGTGCGAGGCGAAGGTGACGGCGGCCGAGGAAGACCCGGCCCTGCTGGCGCTGGCCCGCGAAGTGCTGCCGAGCTACGCGCCTGGGGTCACGGTGGTCGAGGCGAAGCTGACCGAGGGCTATCCCGCCGCGGCGCCCTACGATCTGGTGCTGATCGAGGGTGCCGCCGAGGAGTTTCCGGCGGCGATCGTGCAGCAGCTGTCGCCGACTGGCCGGCTGATCGGCATTCGCAGTGTCGCCCGCGCCACTGGCGCCGGGCGATCCTGCCAGGCGGTCGTGGGCGAGCGTGTCGGCAGCGGGCTGAGCCTGCAGCCGCTGTTCGATTGCGGCGTTCCGGTGCTCCCGGGGTTCAACCGGGTCCCCGGTTTCGTCTTCTGACGGACGCGCCGGGCGATGCGCCGGGGCCATGCTGCGCCTGCTCAAAGGCGTGGCGCGCGGCCGCCAGCTGTGGCACATCTAGGCGGCAAATCGTCCAGCCACGGCTTCGGCCGGTGCACTGGCTGGGCTGACGGAAGGGCGATGGCATGAGCGGTGGACGCAGCTTCGGGCACGGCAATGGCAGCCGGCGGGGAATTGGCGGTTTTGCGGTAGTGGCCGGGATCGCCGGCGCGCTGACCGGATTGTTGCCGGCCACCGGCTGGGCGGCAGGGCCGCGGACCATCCAGGAAGCCCTGGCGATGGCCTATTCCACCAACCCGACGCTGATTTCCGAGCGCGCCAATCTGCGGGCCACCGACGAAAACGTGCCGGCGGCGCTTGCCGGCTGGCGACCCACGGTGACGGTCACCGCCAATGCCGGCGTGTCGTCCAACACCACGATCGCCCAGACGCGTTCGCTGCTCGGCACCAAGATCGCCAACCAATCGGTCGTCAACAACCGCAACCCGAATACCGAGCAGCTGACGGTGACGCAGCCGCTGTATCGCGGCGGCCAGACGGTCGCCGGCACCAACAAGGCCGAAAACCAGGTGATGGGCGAGCGCGCCCGGCTGATCGTGCAGGAGCAGACGACCTTCGGCCAAGTGGTCCAGGCCTATGTCAACGTCATCCAGTCCGAGCAGGTGCTGGCGCTGAACGTCAACAACGAGCAGGTGCTCGCCCGGCAGCTGCAGGCCACCAACGACCGGTTCCGGGTCGGCGAGATCACCCGCACCGACGTCGCCCAGGCGGAGTCGGCGCTGGCCGGCGCCACGGCGACGCGGCAGACCGCCGAGGGCACGCTGCAGACGGCGCGGTCCAGCTACCAGCAGCTGGTCGGCGAGTTTCCGGGCAAGCTGATAGAGCCGCAGCCGCTGCGCCTGCCGACGCGCACGCTGGAGGAAGCCAAGGCGCTGGCGGCGCGCAACAATCCCGCGGTGATCGCGGCATTGTTCGACGATGCCGCCGCCAAGGACAATTTCGACCTGCAATACAGCCGCCTGATGCCGAATCTCAGCCTGCAGGGGCTGGTGTCGCGCACCGAGGACACCACCACCTTCGGCCAGCAGGGCCGGGTGTCGCAGATCCTCGCCGCCATCACCGTGCCGATCTACCAGGGCGGCGTCGAATACGCGGCGATCCGACAGGCCCGTCAGCAGCAGCTGCAGACCCGCTCCAGGATCGAGGACGCGCGCCGCACCGCCATCCAGAACGTCATCAGCGCCTGGGAGACCTACAACGCCGCGAAGGCCACCATCGAGAGCACCCGTTCGGCGGTCCGCTCCAACCAGGTGGCGTTGGAAGGCGTGCAGCGCGAGGCGATCGTCGGCAGCCGCACTACGCTGGACGTGCTGAACGCCGAGCAGCTGCTGCTGAACTCGCGGGTGACGCTGGTGCAGAACCTGGCGAGCCTGGTGAACGCCTCCTATTCGGTCGCCGCCGCCGGGGGCAAGCTGAACGCCCGCGATCTCAACCTGCAGGTGCCGCTCTACGACGAGACCGCCTACTACAAGGCCGTGCGCGACCGCTGGATCGGCACCGGCGACTACGCCACCGACCAGCCGAGCCGCTGACCGGCCGATGAGTGGATCGAAGGCTCCAGACCCGCCGAAATCCGGTGCGATCGCCGCGCCGGGTGCGCCCATGTCCGGCGACATCTCGCCGGCGGGCGATGCCGCTGCGCAGGGTGATCCCTCGATGGAGGATATCCTCGCCTCCATCCGCCGTATCCTGAGCGATGACGAGGCGGAGCAGGCCTCGGCCACCGCACAACCGCCGGCGGAGGCGCCGGCGGCAGTCCCGCAGCCGGCGCCGCGGCTTGCCGTTGCCAGCCCGCCATCCAGGCCCGAGCCCGGGAAGGACGTGCTGGCGCTCGATGCGCGGATGATCGTGGACGAACCGCCGCCCGCGAGCGCGCCGATGCAGTTGAATGCGCCCACGGCCGCGCCTTCGGCCGATCGGCCGCAGGCGGCCAAGCCGCCGCTGGTGGCGCCCGAGGCTGCCGCCGCCGCCGCGTCCTCGGTCGGGACGCTGTTGCGCACTTTGGTCGCCGAGCGCGAGCAGGTGGCTGTGTTCCGCGGCGGGCCGACCATCGAGGACCTGGTCCGCGAGGAGATCCGCCCGCTGCTGAAGCAGTGGCTGGACGACCAGCTGCCCGTGCTGGTCGAGCGCCTGGTACGGGCCGAGATCGAGCGCGTCGTCGGCCGTGTAGGCGGCTAAACCGAACATCATGCGGCCGCGCCGGCACCAGGGCGGGGCCGGCGAGTTTCCGAGCATGCTGGACAAGACCCTCAACCCCGCCGAGATCGAACCCCGCCTGTACGGCGCCTGGGAGGCATCGGGCGATTTCGCCGCGGTGCCGGACAGCAACGCCGAGCCGTACACGATCATGGTGCCGCCGCCCAACGTTACCGGCAGCCTGCATGTCGGGCACGCGTTGACCTTCACCTTGCAGGACACCCTGATCCGCTGGCGCCGCATGCAAGGCCGGGACGCGCTGTGGCAGCCAGGCACCGACCATGCTGGCATCGCCACCCAGCTTGTCGTCGAGCGCCTGCTGGCCGAGCAGGGCACCACCCGCCAGGCGCTGGGACGCGAGGATTTCGTCGATCGCGTCTGGCAATGGAAGGAGGAGTCGGGCGGCAACATCAGCCGCCAGCTGCGCCGCCTCGGCGCCTCGCTGGACTGGCCGCGCGAGCGCTTCACCATGGATGACGGCCTGTCCGCCGCGGTGCGCGAGGTGTTCGTGACACTGTTCCGCGAAGGGCTGATCTACCGCGACCGGCGATTGGTCAACTGGGACCCGAAATTCCAGTCGGCGATCTCCGACCTCGAAGTCGAGAACAAGGAGGTTCGCGGCAACCTCTGGCATATCCGCTACCCGGTCGAGGGCATGCCGGAGCGTTTCATCACGGTGGCGACGACGCGGCCGGAGACGATGCTGGGAGACACCGCGGTGGCGGTGCACCCGACCGACGCGCGCTATGCCGACCTGGTGGGGAAATTCGCCGTCCTGCCGCTGGTGAACCGCCGCATTCCGATCGTCGCCGATGAATACTCGGACCCCGAGAAAGGCACCGGCGCGGTGAAGATCACGCCCGCGCATGACTTCAACGATTTCGCGGTCGGCCAGCGGCACAAGCTGCCGATGCCGTCGGTGCTGGACAAGGAGGCGCGCATCCGCCTCGACGAGCTCGAACTGGGTCCCGACACCGACTTCGTGCGCTCGCTCGCCGGCCTCGACCGGTTCGAGGCGCGCAAGCGGATCGTGGCCGAACTGGAACAGCGGGAGCTGCTCGAGAAGGTCGAGCCGCACACCCACCAGGTGCCGCATGGCGACCGCTCCGGCGTGCCGATCGAGCCGCTGATCACCGTGCAGTGGTATGCCAATGCCGCGGAATTGGCGAAGCCCGCGATCGCCGCGGTGGAGCAGGGGCGGACGCGGTTCGTGCCGCAGCAATGGGAGAACACGTTCTTCGCCTGGATGCGCGACATCCAGCCCTGGTGCATCAGCCGCCAGCTTTGGTGGGGGCATCGGATCCCCGCCTGGTATGGGCCTGACGGCCACGTGTTCGTCGAGCACAGCGAGACGGAGGCGCTGGCTGCGGCCGCCGTGCATTACGGCAAGCCGACCGCGCTCGACCGCGACGCGGACGTGCTCGACACCTGGTTCAGTTCGGCGCTGTGGCCGTTCTCGACCTTGGGCTGGCCCGAGAAGACCAAGGAACTGGCGCGGTATTATCCCGGTGACGTGCTGGTCACCGGACACGACATCATCTTCTTCTGGGTCGCCCGGATGATGATGATGGGGCTGCACTTCATGGGCGAGGTGCCGTTCCGGGTGGTGCATATCCACGGGCTGGTGCGTGACGAGCACGGCAAGAAGATGTCCAAGACGGCCGGCAACGTGGTCGATCCGCTCGATCTGGTCGAGCGTTTCGGCACCGACGCGCTGCGCTTCACGATCCTGTCGGCGGCGGGTCCGGGGCGCAACGTCAAGCTCGGCGCGTCGCGGGTGGAGAGTGAGCGCAGTTTCGTCACCAAGCTGTGGAACGCCGCGCGGTTCTGCGAGCTGCACAACGTGGCGCCCGACCCCGGCTTCGACCCGGCGCAGTCCAAGCTGCCGCTGAACCGCTGGCTGCTCGCCGGCGCCAACGACGCCGTCGCCGAGGCGACCGCGGCGCTGGAGGCGTTCCGCTTCGACGACTACGCCGGCGCCTGCTACCGCTTCACCTGGAACGTCTATTGCGACTGGTTCCTGGAACTTGCCAAGCCGGTGCTGGCGAATCCCGAAACCGCCGAGGCCGCGGAGGTGCGCCGCACCGCGGCCCACGTGCTCGGCATCATCCTGCGCCTGCTGCATCCGGCGATGCCGTTCGTGACCGAGGAGATCTGGGACAGCTTCGGCTACGACGCGCCCGGCAGCCTGATCCGCACGCCCTGGCCGGACCCGGCGGCCGTGCCCGGGGAGGCGGAGGCGCGTGCCGAACTCGACTGGCTGGTGCGCCTGGTCAGCCAGGTGCGGGCAGTGCGGTCGGAGATGAACGTGCCGCCGTCGCAGCGCGCGCCGGTGCTGCTGAAGGACGCGGCGCCCGAGACGCTGGCCCGTGGCGCCCGCTGGTCGGAGGCGATTGCCCGCATGGCCCGCGCCTCCGAGTTCGGACCGCTGGTCGGCGAGATGCCGCGCGGGGCGGTGCAGATGGTGCTGGACGAGGCCACCATCGTGCTGCCGCTGGCGGGTGTGATCGACCTGGCGGTGGAGCGGGCGCGGCTGCAGAAGGACCGCGCCAAGGCCGCCGCCGAGGCCGAGAAGATTGCCAGGAAGCTGGACAACAGGGACTTCGTTGCCCGCGCGCCGGAGGAGATCGTCGAGGAGAACCGCGAGCGCCTGGCGGGTTTCCATGACGACATCGCCCGGCTGGACGCCGCCCTTCTGCGGATCGCTTGATGCTTCGCTAACGCGGAACGTGCTTGCTGCACCGGCCGGGCAGGGACGTCCTGCCGCCGGTTGCAGCAGGGGCACGGATTGGGCGCAGGCGAGACAGTCGGGCCGAGGGCGTTGGCGATCCCGTCGCTGCTGCTGCTCGGGCTGTTCGCGGCCTGCGGCATCCTATGGGTTGCCGGGTCGCCGCTGTATTTCCAGCTGCTCGGCCTGTTTCGCTTCGGAACCTGGCTGGAGCCGTTCCTCGATACCCATTTTATCACCGCACAGATCGAATGCGCGCGGCTCGGCATGGACGTCTATGTGGTCAATGCCTGCGACCCGCTGGGCCGGCTGCACGATTATTCGCCGATCTGGCTGGCGATTCCGCTGGTGGGTACCGGCGAGGGGTGGATCTACTGCTATGGCGTGCTGCTGAACCTGGGCTTCATCGCCGCGCTGTATTGCCTGCCGCGGCCGCCCGCCAACCTTCGAAACCTGCTGCTGACGATGCTGGCGACCGTTTCGCCGCCGACGCTGTTCGCGATGGAGCGCGGCAACAGCGACCTGCTGATCTTCGCCATGATCGTCGCCGCCGCGTGGCTGATCGCGCGCTCGCCGCGGCTGGCGCTGGCCGGATACGCGGTCGTCTTCGTTGCCGCCCTGCTGAAGTTCTATCCGCTGGTGGCGATGGCGACGGTGCTGCGCGAACGGGCGGGCCGGGCGCTCGCCATATCGGGCGCGGTGCTGCTGGGGACCGGGCTGTTCGTTGCGGCCTTCTCCGGCGAACTGGCGAAGCTGCACGGCAACATCCTGACCGGCGGGTATTTCGGCAACATGTTCGGGATGCCGGTGCTGACGCAGGGTCTGCATGAACTGTACTGGCGGTTCTCGCCCTCGATGCTGGCACTTGCCCTGCTGTCGATCACCGCCGCTCGTGCGGTTTCGCTGTCGCGCGGCGACGCGATTCGGGGCGCGGTGGCCGGCCTTTCCGCGATGCATGCCGCGCTGCTGCTGGCGGGGTCCTTGCTGGTCTGCGGCATCTTCGTCGCGCACGAGAACATCGAATACCGGGCGATCATGCTGCTGCTGGTGTTGCCCGGCTTGCTGCAAATCGGGACCAAGACAGCGGGCGCCGGCTGGCGGCTGGCGGCGCCTGTGTTGGCCGGGCTGATGTGGTCGCATACCATCCGCGCCGGCATCGGCGGGGGCATTGCCGGCGCCTGGTGGTTCCTGGAGCAATTCGCTTGGTGGTGGCTGATCGGGCGGCTGGGTGCAATTCTGCTGCGGATCGCGCTGGACTCGCCGCTGTGGCGGGCGGCGACGCGCTTTCGCCTTCCCGCGGCAAACCCGTTGCCGGCGGATCGCCAGCCTACATGATCCGCTGGCCGGTGTCGGCCGCAAACAGCACCGCCTCCGCGAGGTCCACGGTCAGGCCGACGCGCTCTCCGGGGCGCAATTCGCTGTAGCCCGGGATCGTCACCATCACCTCGTCGCGAACCGTCTCCTGTTCCTCGTGGCCGGTGCGGGCCTGGGCCATGCGCACGGAGATCAGCGATTCGGCGCCGATATGCTCCACCAGCACCACTTCGCCGGCGATCGTGCCGGGTGCACCGGCGGGGCCGGTGGTCAGGGCGTTGGGGCGCACCCCGACCAGCACGGAGCGGCCACCGGTGGCGCGCGATGCCGCCTGCAGGCCTTGCGGCACTGGTAGGCTTGCCTCGCCGATGCGCAGCGCGTCGCCTTCCAGCGTGGCGACCAGCAGGTTCATCGGCGGGGTGCCGATGAAGCGGGCCACATAGGTGTTGATCGGCGAGGAATAGATTTCCCGGGCGGTGGCGAATTGCTGCACCACGCCATCGCGCATCAGCGCGATCCGAGTGCCCATGGTCATCGCCTCCACCTGGTCGTGGGTGACGTAGACGAAGGTGCCGCCGACATTGCGGTGCAGGTTGATCAGTTCGGCGCGCATGGCGGTGCGCAGCTTGGCGTCGAGATTGGACAGCGGCTCGTCCATCAGGAACACCTGCGGCTTGCGCACCATGGCGCGGCCCAGGGCGACACGCTGCCGCTGGCCGCCGGACAAAGTCTTCGGCAGCCGGTCCAGCATGTTGGTCAGGGCCAGGATCTGCGCGGTCGACTCCACTAGGTCGCGAACCTCCGGCGAGCGCTCGATTCGCCGCTTCGCGAAGCCGCCGAGCAAGGGCACGTGGAACCACCAGCGGAACTGCCGCATGATCAGCGGGAAGGTGATGTTCCGCCGCACTGTCATGTGCGGATACAGCGCGTAGGACTGGAACACGAACGCCATGTCGCGGGCACTCGGCGGCAGTTCGTCGACGCGCTGGCGGTCGACGTGGATTTCGCCCTCGGTGACGGATTCCAGCCCCGCCAGCATCCGCAGCAGCGTCGACTTGCCGCAGCCGGAGGGGCCGAGCAGCACCAGGAATTCGCCGTCCGCGACGTCGAGGTTGATGTTGCTGACGGCGGTGAACTTGCCGAAGCTTTTGGTGACGCCCTTGAGCGTGATCGATGCCATGGGGAAGCGGCCCTTACCCTTTGACGCTGCCGGCGGTCATGCCGGCGACGATGTAGCGCTGGACGAACAGGTAGAAGACGACGGCGGGCAGCGTGTAGATGATGCCGACCGCCATCACCGAATGCACCGGCGTGCTGAGTTCGCCGACGAAGCCGGCGAGACCGACCGAGGCGGTGCGCAGCCGGTCTTCGGAAATCAGCGTCTGCGCGAAGACGTATTCGTTCCAGCCATGGAAGAACGCGATCACCGCGGCCGCCGCGAGCGAGGGCGCCACCAGCGGAATGACGATCGACAGCACGATGGTGACGCGGCTGCAGCCGTCCACGCGCGCCGCCTCCTCGACCTCGGTCGGCACGCCGTCGATGGCGCCCTTGAGGATCCAGGTGATCACCGGGACCGCGAAGGCGGTGTTGGCGAGGATCAGGCCGCCGAGCGTGTTCAGCAACGAGCTGCCCGAAGATGGCATAGAGCGGCACCACCAGCATCGCCTCCGGCAGCATCTGGGTGGCGAACAGGCCGAGCCCGAGCAGGCCCTTGCCGCGGAAAGTGAAACGCGACAGCGCGTAGGCGGGGAAGATCGCGAGCGCCAGGCTGAGCACGGTGGTGCCGGCGGCGACGATGGCGCTGTTGGTAGCCAGGTCCCGACCGGAATCGCATTGGATCGCCTCCGCGATAGACCGGCCACTGGGTGAAGTCGGCAGGAGCATGCGCGGCGGGCCGCGAACATCGCGGCAGAAGGGGTCAGCGACGTTACGAGCATCCAGTACAGCGGGAACAATGCGGCGGCGAGCACCAGCACCACCGCACCGATACGCAAGAAGCTGCTGACGCCGCCGGGCGATTGCGTTTCCTCGGCCATGGTCAGCGCTTTCCCTGGGCCATTTCGGCGCGGCGGGTGGCGCGAAAATAGACCAGCGTGACGGCGAAGGCGATGACCACGCCGACCATGCCCACGGCAGCCGCGGCGCCAAGGGCGCGGAAGACGAAGCCCTGGCGATAGAGTTCGATCACCAGCGTATTGGTGGCGCCGACCGGGCCGCCCTGGGTCATCAGCCAGATCAGGTCGAAGCGGCGGAGCGACCAGATGGTGAAGAACAACGCCAGCAGCGCAACGCTGGGCTGATGGTGGGCCAGACCACCGCGCCGAACACGCTCAGCCGGTCGGCGCCGTCGATGATCGCGGCTTCCCGCAATTCGCTCGACACGCTTTGCAGGGCCGATAACAGCACCACCGCGGCGAAGGGAAAGATCTGCCAGATCGTGGTCAGCAGGATCGCCGGGAGGGCGAGCCACGGGGTGTCCAGCCAGTTCTCGCTGCCGGCGGCGAAGCCCAGGCTGCGCAGCACGAAGTTGAAGACGCCGTACTGCGCATTGAAGATCCAGGTGAACACCAGGGCGACCGCGACTGGCGGCGCGGCCCAGGGGATGGTCACCAGCGCCCGGCCGAGGCCACGGCCGCGGAACGGGCTGTCGAGCAGCAACGCCACCGCAGCCCGATGCCGATCGCGATCACCACGCAGCTGATCGTGTAGATCGCGGTGATCCACAGGGCACTTTGGAAGTCGCTGCCCTCGACCAGGTCGCGGTAGTTGTCGAGGCCGACATAGGCGTGCTTCTGCGGCGACAGCAACGACGTGTCGGTGAAGCTCAGCAACAGCTCCTGCACCAGGGGGTAGCCCTGGAACAGAAGCAGGTAGACGGCCAGCGGACCGGCGAACAGATAAGGCAGCCAGCGCGTGTCGTCGGGTCGCGAACGCCGCGCCGGCTTGGAGGCGGTGACGCTCATTTGCGCATGACGCGCGCCATGGCCTGGCGCTGTGCGTCGTCCATGGCGCGCTTGGGATCGGCATTGGCCTGCAGCACCTTCAGCACCTGTTCCAGGATGATCTGCTGCAGTTCGGGGGTCTTGGTCTCGAGGCCGGTGGCCAGCTGCGGAATGCTGTACGGGGTCTGCGCGTCATAGACCGCGAGCCAGGGCTTGGCGGCGAGGTCGGCGGCCGGGCGGGGCACGATGGTGGCGAGTTGCTGGCGCCGAGGATCTGCTGCAGCTCGGTCTGCGGCTCCGGCTGCAGCGCCCATTTCAGGAAGGTCATGGCGGCGGCTTTGTTCTTGGTGTTCGCGTTGATGGTGATCGGCGCCATGATCAGGCCTTGCGCGCGGGTGGGAAACGGCGAGGGTGTGGCCGCATCGTCATGTTTGGCGCCTGGCCGTTGAAGATGCCGGCGACGCCGCCGTTGTCGATCTCCATCGCCAGCTTGTTCTTCCCAGAACATCCGCCGGTAGGTGGCGGCGTCGGTGCCCTTCGGGATGCCGCCGGATTCGTAGACCGCCTTGTAGGCGGTGACGCCGGCGACGACTTCGGGGGTGTTCAGGGTCAGTTGGCCGTTGGCGTCGCTCCAGCGTCCGCCGAAGCCGAAGCACGAAATTGCAAAGGTCCTGCCAGAACCCGGGACGTTCGGCCATGGTGGCGCGGAAGCCGAAGCCGTAGGCGCCGTTCCGGTGGCGGCTTTGGCGGCGGCAGGAAGGCGTTGAAGTTGGCCGGCGGGGTCGCCACCCGGCACAGCGCGGCATTGCTCAGCAGGACGTAGTTGCTGCTCTCGAAGGTGAAGCCGTAGCGCTTGCCGCCGACCTTCATGTATTTGTCGGTCGCGGTCATTTGTAGCCGCTGGTGTCGACGAGGTCGTCCAGCGGCAGGATGCGCTTGGCCGGGATCGCGGCGTAGTAGTCGATATGGTCGAAGCGCACGAGGTCGGGCCCGGCGCCGCCGCCCATCTGGGTGAAGATGGTGTTGGCGAAGGTGGAGAACGGCAAGGCGAGCGGCTGGATCTCGATCCGATCCTGGCTTTTGTTGAACTTCGCCACCCAGTTCTTCAGCAGGTCGCCGCGCCCGGCCTCGGAGAAGGTCACCGCGGCAAAGCTGAGGGTCTCCTTGGCGTTCTGCGCCAGGGCCGGGCGGGCGAGGCCATGGACCAGGCCGAGCGATGCGGTTCCAAGGGCGAATTGGCGGCGGGTCTGGCGGATCATCGTGCTCTCCACAGGCGTTTGTTGTTGTCGGATGTTATCGGTCAGTGATCGGGCAGCGGTTCGAAGCCGCAATCGAGCACGGTTGGGTCGACCTCCTGCTCCATCACGACGAACATGCTGTCGGCGAAGTCGATCAGGTCGTCGGACGCGGCGGCGGCGGCATCGGGGTCGCGCTTCACCATCGCCTCGATGATTGCGATGTGGCAATCGATGGTCTGGTGCAGGCTGCCCGGATTGGGGGTGCAGTTGTGATAGATCCAGCCGATACGCCGCGAGATGGTGTGCAGCGGGCGCAAGGTGTGCTCGAGGAACGGCTCGTCGGCGGCGGCGATCACCAGGCGATCGATGCGGCGATCATAGCGGTTGAACTCGGTGATGGTCATGTCGGAACGCCGGGACCGCAGGCTGCGCGACAGATGCAGCAACTGGCTGTGTTGGGCGGCGCGGGCGCGCTCGGTCGCCAGCCGCACGACGAAACGCTCGATGTCGCGGCGCAGCTTCAGCAACATGCGGTCGCGGGCGAGGTCGACCGGGGCGATCTGCAGGCCGTGGCGGGGACGGATGAGGATGAGGGTGTCGCCGGCGAGGCGATTGACCGCCTGGTGGATCGGGGTGCGACCGAAGCCGGTGAGGTCCTGCAGCTCCTGAATGGTGAGGAGGCGCCCGGGCTGCATGTCGCAGGCGACGATGCGTTCCTCCAGTTCCTCGTAGGCGCGCTCGAACAGGTTGATGCGGTTCTGCCGCTGCGGCTTGGCCGGTGGCTTGATGTCGGATACGGCCACCAGGCGCGGGCCGGCATTGACGCTTCTCGCCATTTTTCACTCCCGTCGGCGCTTCGCTTAAGACATATTGTGATATTTTACAAGCGCGGATATCGTGCCGGAAAGGCGGCGGCCGGTTCCACGGCGGCCGCGCTGCGGGAGGGCCGGGTGCCATGAAAATCACTGCCATCGAGACGCTGCGGACCGATGAGTTCGCCAACGTGCTGTGGGCGCGGGTGCATACCGATGCCGGCGTGATCGGTCTCGGCGAGACCTTCTATGGAGCCGGCGCGGTCGAGGCGCATATCCACGATACCCTGGCGGGACGGCTGCTCGGTCGCGATCCATTGCGCATCGAGGCGATCCATCGCGACATGCTGAACCTGCCGATGGCGCAGTCCTCGACCGGGGTGGAATACCGTGCCGCGTCGGCGATCGACATCGCGCTGTGGGACCTGTTCGGCAAGGTGTGCGGCCAGCCGGTGCACCAGATGCTGGGCGGGCTGTGCCGCGACCGGCAGCGCATCTACAACACCTGCGCCGGCTACGGCTATGTCCGCTCGACCAAC
This sequence comes from uncultured Alphaproteobacteria bacterium, assembly GCA_963819305.1. Classification (GTDB taxonomy): domain Bacteria; phylum Pseudomonadota; class Alphaproteobacteria; order Acetobacterales; family Acetobacteraceae; genus CAVTKE01. Next base: position 200,730 of record CAWFVP010000005.1, on the reverse strand, counting down.
ATCAAGCCTGTCTCCAACTGGAACGAAGCACAGTCGTCCGGGCCGTACGAGGACCTTTATGGGTTCATGAACCGGGCCGACGCGGTGGCGGAGAGCCTGCTGGAGTCGGGCATCACGGCGATGAAGATCTGGCCGTTCGATCCGGCGGCGCTGGAGAACGAAGGCAGCTTCATCAGCGCCGCGCAGCTGAAGACGGCGATCGAGCCGTTCGAGAAGATCCGCCGCGCGGTCGGCGACAAGATGGAAATCATGGTGGAGTTCCATTCGCTGTGGAACCTGCCGACCGCCAAGCAGATCGCCCGCGCGTTGGAGCCATACAAGCCGACCTGGTACGAGGACCCAATCCGCATGAACTCGCCGCAGGCGTTGGCCGAGTATGCGCGCTCGACCGACGTGTGGGTGTGCGCCTCGGAGACGCTGGGGTCGCGGTTCCCGTACAAGGACATGCTGGACCGGGATGCCATGTCGGTGGTGATGGTCGATCTGTGCTGGACCGGCGGGCTGACCGAGGGCCGCAAGATCGCCGCCATGGCCGAGACCTATCACCGGCCGTTCGCACCACATGACTGCATCGGGCCGGTGGGGTTCGCGGCCGCGGTGCATGCCTCGTTCAGCCAGCCGAACACGCTGATCCAGGAGTCGGTGCGGGCATTCTACACCGGCTGGTACCGCGAGCTGGTGACAAAGGTGCCGGTGATGCGCGACGGCTACGTGCTGCCGATGGAGGGGCCTGGGCTCGGCACCGAATTGCTGCCGGCGGTGTTCGAGCGGTCCGACCTGCATGTCCGGCGGTCGAACTCGGACGCCTAAATTGCCCGCGGCGAAATCCCCGCCTAGTGTGCGGGCGATTTTGCTTTCAAGGAAACCTCCATGCCGAAAATCTGGGACAAATCGCGGATGCCGTCGCGTCATGTGACGGTCGGGCCGGACCGTGCGCCGCACCGCAGCTACTACTATGCGATGGGACTGTCGGAGGCGGAAATCAACCAGCCCTTCGTCGGCGTCGCCACCTGCTGGAACGAGGCCGCACCTTGCAACATCGCGTTGTCGCGGCAGGCGCAGTCGGTCAAGCGCGGGGTCGCGGAGGAGTTCGGCACGCCGCGCGAATTCACCACCATCACCGTCACCGACGGCATCGCCATGGGCCACCAGGGGATGAAGTCGTCGCTGGTGTCGCGCGACCTGATCGCCGACTCGGTGGAGCTCACCATGCGCGGGCATTGCTATGACGGATTGGTCGGGCTGGCCGGGTGCGACAAGTCGCTGCCGGGGATGATGATGTCGATGATCCGGCTGAACGTGCCGAGCGTGTTCATGTATGGCGGGTCGATCCTACCCGGCACCTACAAAGGCCGCGATATCACCGTGGTGGACGTGTTCGAGGCGGTCGGGCGGCACGGCGCCGGCACCATGACCGATGAGGAACTGCACGAGATCGAATGCGTCGCCTGTCCGTCGGCGGGCGCCTGCGGCGGGCAGTTCACCGCCAACACCATGGCGATGGTGTCCGAGGCGATCGGGCTCGCTCTGCCGGGTTCGGCGGGGGCGCCGGCGCCGTACGAGGACCGCGACCGCTGGGCGGTGGAATCCGGGCGGGCGGTGATGCGGCTGATCGAGAAGCAGTTGCGGCCGCGCGACATCGTTACCCTGAAGTCGCTGGAGAACGCGGCGATCGTGGTCGGCGCCACCGGCGGCTCCACCAACGCGGCGCTGCACCTGCCGGCGATGGCGCATGAGGCGGGCATCAAGTTCAGCATGCACGACGTGACCGAGATCATGCGCCGCACGCCGTACATCGCGGACCTCAAGCCCGGCGGCAAATACGTGGCGTTCGACGTGCACAAGGTCGGCGGCGTGCCGGTGGTGATCAAGGCGCTGCTGGAGGCGGGGTTGCTGCACGGTGACTGCATGACAGTGACCGGCAAGACGCTGGCCGAGAACCACGCGGACGTGGTGTTCCCGAAAGACCAGGACGTGATCTATCCGGTTTCCAATGCGATCAGCCCGACCGGCGGGGTGGTCGGGTTGAAGGGCAACCTGGCGCCGGAGGGCGGCGTGGTGAAGATCGCCGGCATGAAGAAGCTGCGCTTCGAGGGCACCGCGCTGTGCTTCGACAGCGAGGAGGATTGCTTCGCAGCGGTCTCGCAGCGCGCCTACAAGACGGGCGACGTGCTGATCATCCGCTACGAGGGGCCGAAGGGCGGCCCTGGGATGCGCGAGATGCTGTCGACCACGTCGGCGATCTATGGCCAGGGGATGGGCGAGGACGTGGCGTTGATCACCGACGGGCGGTTCTCCGGCGCCACGCGCGGATTCTGCATCGGCCATGTCGGGCCCGAAGCCGCGGTGGGCGGGCCGATCGCGTTGTTGCGCAATGGCGACAAGATCATCATCGATGCCGAGAAGGGCACCATCGACGCGATGTTGAGCGAGGCCGAGTGGGCCGAGCGGCGGGCCGCTTGGGTGCCGCGCAAGACCGACTACCAGAGCGGCGCGATCTGGCGCTACGCGCAGACCGTGGGCCCCGCCTGCGACGGCGCGCTGACGCATCCCGGGGCGGCGGCGGAGACGCATTGCTTTGCCGATTTGTAGTTGAGATCGGAACGAGTTGCCGCGGCGCGACGTTATCCTGCCGTAAAGTCGCCGCATGGCGGGGGCATCGATGCGCCCCCGCCATTCCAGGAGCATTCGATGATCCGCCATCCGATTCGCGCTATCCTCGTCGCGGCGACGCTGGCCCTGGGCCTCGCCGACACGGCGGTGGCCCAGCCACCGCCTGCGTATGCGCCCATCCCGCCGCCGCGCTACGAGCGCATGCCGCCGCCGCCCCCGGGCGCGCGCGTGGTGTGGGAGCCGGGACATTGGCATTGGAACGGCCGCGGCTATGTCTGGTACGGCGGCCACTACGTCAATGTGCGGCCGCAATATCATCATTACGAACCGGGCCGTTGGGTGGACCGGGGCGGCCGGTGGGTGTGGATGCCCGCTCACTGGGAATAGCCGCCGAGTGAACAGGCGGCCGTGGGAATAGGCGGCCGTTGATCTGAGACAATGACGCCGCTCCGGCGACCGGGCGCAATGACGGCCCGTTTCCGCAGGAGCCGGCTTGGACGCGCCCGAATACCGCCGTATCCGTAACCTCGGCTTGCTCGGCGTGGCCCTGGCCGGGCTCGCGGCCGGACTGGCTGCCCGCTTCCTGGGACAGGGCGCGTGGGCGGACCGGCTGATGCTGGCGGGGACCGTGCCGGTGCTGGTGGTGGTGCTGTTCGACTGCGCGGCCAGCCTCTGGCGGCGCGAGATCGGGCTGGACATCATCGCCCTGGTGTCGACCGGCGGCGCCATCGCGCTCGGCGAATACCTGGCGGCGGGCGTCATCGGGGTGATGCTTTCGGGCGGCCAGGCGCTGGAGGATTTCGCCGAGGCGCGGGCCAGGCGGGACATGTCCGCGCTGCTGTCGAGGGTGCCGCGGGAGGCCCGGCGCTATCAGGGTGACGGCCTGGCGACGGTGGAACTGGATAGCGTGGCGGTCGGCGACCGGCTGCTGGTGCGGAGCGGGGATACCGTGCCGGTGGATGGTCTGGTGGCGCTCGGCACCGCGGTGCTGGACGAATCGGCGCTGACCGGCGAGGCGATTCCGGTGGCACGGCCGATCGGCGAGCGCCTGCGCAGCGGCGCCGTCAATGCCGGCGCGCCGTTCGACATGACGGCCACCTCGATCGCCGCGAACAGCAGCTTTGCCACGATCCTGAAGCTGGTACGGTCGGCGCAGGAGGCGAAGGCGCCGTCCGCCCGGCTGGCCGACCGTGCGGCATTCCTGTTCACGCCGCTGGCGCTGGCAATGGCCGGCGCCGCATGGGCCTCGACCGGCGATCCGGTGCGGGGCCTGGCGGTCATGGTGGTGGCGACGCCGTGCCCGCTGATCCTGGGCGTGCCGGTGGCGATCGTCGCCGGCCTGTCGCGCTGTGCCGGGCGCGGCGTGCTGGTGAAGGGCGGCGGCGCGCTGGAGCGGCTGGCGCGGGTGGCGACGCTGTTCCTGGACAAGACCGGGACGCTGACCGAAGGGCGCGCCCGCGTGGTTTCAATCGAGACGACCCCCGGAACCACGGAAGACGAGGTGCTGGGGCTGGCTGCCAGTCTCGACCAGGTCTCGCAGCACGTGATCGCAGAGCCGGTGGTCGCGGCCGCCCGGGCCCGCGGCCTGGTGCTGGCCATGCCCGTGGGCGTCGAGGAGGAGGCCGGCGCCGGGCTGAGCGGGATGGTGGCGGGGCGGCGGATCGCGGTCGGCAGCCATGCCTATGTGGCGGCGCGCGCCGGCGTGGCGAGCTGGAGCGAGCGGTTCCTGCGCCGGATGGGCCATGAGGGCGCCACCGGGGTGTTCGTGGCGGCGGACGGCGTCATGGTTGGCGCCATCCTGCTGGCCGACGAGATCCGGCCGGATTCACCGCGGGCGCTGCGGCTGCTGCGGCAGGCCGGCATCAGGCGGATCGTGATGCTGACCGGCGACCGGCGCGATGTCGCCGAGGCGATCGGGGCGGTGCTCGGGCTCGACGAGATCCGCGCCGAACTGCAGCCGGCGGACAAGCTTGCCGCCATCAACGAGGCGCGCGCGGATGGCGTCTGCGCCATGGTCGGGGACGGGGTGAACGACGCGCCGGCGCTGGCGGCTGCGGATGTCGGGGTGGCGATGGGGGCGCGCGGCTCCGGCGCGTCGTCGGAAGCAGCCGACGTGGTGTTGCTGGTGGACCGCCTGGACCGATTGGCGGAGGCGCTGGCGATTGCCCGGGGCGCGCGCCGGATCGCGGTCCAGACGGTGGCGATCGGGATGGGGCTGTCGGGGATCGCCATGCTGGTGGCGGCGGCCGGGCTGCTGCCGCCGGTCGCCGGGGCGCTGCTGCAGGAGGCGATCGACGTGGCCGCCATCGCCAATGCGCTGCGGGTGCTGCGAGTACAGATCCCCGGCCGCCCCCGCGCCGGCCTGGGCGCCGCGCATGTCGCCCAACTTCGCGCCGAGCACGCGTCGTTGGGCGACCTGCTGGCGGGGCTGCGCGCCGTCGCCGACCAGTTGGTGAACCTGGCACCGGCGGAGGCGGCGGCGGCGCTGGAAAGGGTTGATGCCATGGTGCGCGACCGGCTGCTGCCGCATGAACGCGACGACGACCTGGACCTGTATCCCAGGATCGAGCGCGCCCTGGGCGGCGGCGATCCGATGGCGGCGATGCATCGCACCCACCGCGAGGTGCAGCGGCTTGGCGGGCTGCTGGGCCGCATGGTTGCGGAACTGCCGCCGGAGGGGCCGGACCCCGGTGCAGCCAACGATCTGCGCCGCGTGCTGTATGGGCTGGAGGCGATCCTACGGCTGCATTTCGCGCAGGAAGACGAGCTGTATTTCGGCCTGGTCGAAGCCGAGCATGGGAGTCCGCAACATGCGTGACGCTAACGTCGCCGCGTGTCCACGACCTGCTTCAGCACCGACGCGACGGCATTCCGGTAGGCGTTGAACATCGCGGGAATGCCGTCGTCCGGGCCGGTCCAGTTGATGGTGAAGCAGAACGTCGTCAACGCGCCGGCCTGGGCCATCTGGCCGGCGATGCAGAAGCAGTGGAAGCCTTCCCAGTCGATGCTGCCGCCCTTGGCGTAGGCGGCGACATCGGGCGGCACGACCTGCGCGATGGCGTCGGCCATGGCCTGGATGCGCCGGAACTCGGTCAGCGTCTCGGCCTTGGCGAAGAAGTCGCCGTGCAGCGCCTGCTGGTACCAGCGGACCATGTCGGCGGCGCTGCCAAGCATCGACTGTTCCTGGTTCACCGGCGGCCGGGGCGCGCCCGGTTTCCAGCCGCCCTGCATCCGCTGCAGACCGGACCAGCCGAGATCCTCGCCGAGCGGCGCGCCGGCGATGTAGGAGAACAGGCGGCGGGTCGAATCCGGAATGGCGGTGTGGGTCAGGCCGGCCTGGGCGATCAGCTCGCGGACATGGTCGGGGTCCGCGTGCTTCAGCGCGATGTCGGTGGCGGTGTTGTCGCTGTGGGCGATCATCGCCTCCAGCACGCTGCGCGCGGTGGTGGTGCCGGACAGGTTCGCGAACACCGGGCTGCTGAGCGAGCGCACGGCGTCGTCCACGCTCCATTGGTCGGTCTCGGCGAAGCTGCCGCGTTCGACGGCGCGGAGGCATTCCGCAAGGATGAAGGTCTTGACCGCGCTGCCGATGAACAGCACGGCGTAGGGATCGTGCGCCACCTGCCAGAACGCATCGGGGTTCTCATGCACCAGCAGGGCGCTGGCGGTGGCGGGCAGCGCCGCGAATTCGCGCATGGTCGCCTGAACGGCATCAGGCGGGCCGGCAGGCGCCTGCGCTCTGGCGCGGGAAACGGCGGCGGATGCGGCGATGGCAGTGGCCAAAAGCGCGCGACGTTGCATGGCGGCTCTCCGATCGGAGGACGGGCGGATCATGGCCGAAAACGCCGTGCATCCGCCATAGCCGGCGGCGCCTCGCGGGGGGTCGAAAATCCCAGCGGCGTCAGCCAGGATGGGGGGCGCGGACCGACCGGAGGAACATGGCTTGAATTCGCTTCTGATTGCCCTGGGCGTGTCGGCCTGCGTGTTCGCCGGCGGCGTCGTCGGGCTGCATCTGCACCGGGTGCTGCCGGCGGAACATACCTCGCGCGAGACGCAGGACGTGATCAAGCTCGGCACCGGCATGCTGTCGGTGCTGGCGTCGCTGGTGCTGGGGCTGCTGATCGCCACGGCGAAGACGGCGTCCGATGCGACCGACAACGCGGTGCGGTCCTACGCGGCCGAACTGACGGTGCTGGACGGCACCCTGCGCGAATACGGCAACGGCGCCGAGGAGGCGCGGCGGCACCTGCGCGACTACACCAGCACCTTGCTGCACGAGGCCTGGGGCAGCCATCCGTTCCCGCATGGGCGCGCGCAGGCCGGGGTCCTGATGGAGCAGGCGCTGGGCGAGGTCCGCACCCTGGCGCCGGCCAATGCCGACCAGCGCTGGCTGATGCAGCAGGCGCTGCAGCAAAGCTCGTCGCTGCTGCGCCAGCGCTGGCTGCTGATCGAGCGGAGCGGGCCGAGCGTGCGGCCGGGGATCATGGCGATCCTGGTCGCCTGGATCGTTGCCATCTTCATCAGCTTCGGGCTGAACGCGCCCCGCCATGCGACGGTCCATGTGGCGTTCATGGTGTGCGCGCTGGCGATCGGCAGCGCGATCTTCATCATCCTGCAGCTGGACAGCCCGTTCTCGGGATTGGTGCCGATTTCCAACGAGCCGGTGGAGACGGCATTGGCGAACATGCTGCCGGCGGGGCAGTAGGGTCGGCGCCCGCAGCCTTGCCGGTGATGCGGCTACCGGCCGGCGGCGGTCAAGCGGTTCACAGTCGCGGCATTGCCGCGGCGAATCCGGACATGAAGCGATGGGCCGGACTGGAGGTGCGTGATGCGTTCACGAGGCCGACCCGCCGCGATTGATCCCAGATCGCGGCCTGGTCGCCGGGCTCGGGGATGCGGGCGGCGATACGGCAGGCTTCCTGGTCGTCGGCGGCGGTGATGCCGCGGGCCGAGACGATGCGTCCGCTACGATTGCGCACCAATATCCTGTAGTCTCGCACGACATGCCTCCCCGACGGCGGTAGCCCAACCGTATGGGCGAGAACCTTTAGCCTCGGTTAAGCAAGGTCCCGGGTTCCAAGGGCCTTGTGGCCCTTGGTGGGTCCAGGGCAAAGCCCTGGCCTTCTACTCGATCCGGGTCAACCACCCCTCGGTCAGGAATCGCTCCACATCAGCAATATCCATGATGTTCATCAGGATGCGTGGCCTCGGCGCGTTCGGGGCCTGGAAATCGGGGGCCGGTTTCAGGACCATGTTGCCTTCGTGGGAAATCCGGATGCCGGCTAGGCCCGGGGGACGCTGGCCCGATGCTATTTCGGGGGCGTGCGCCGGTTCGGGTCCGGCGATGGTGACGTGCTGGACCGGATGGTGCGCCAGGGCGGCGCGCAGCTGGTGCCAGTCTGCATCGGACAGGAATTCGGCGGCGCGGAATTCGGCCGGCAGATGCGGCATGTCGTAGGTGTCGCGGATTTCGACGTTCCAGGCGTGGCGCTCGCGCAGCAGGTGGTCCGCGAGGCCGGGGAGTTCGGCCAGGTTGGATTTGTAGGCCATGGCGATGTAGCGCAGGCGGGGCGGGTTGGGGGCGGCGGCGAAGGCTTCCAGAAGCTGCTCCCAGTTCTCCGCGAAGATGCGGCGCTTCGCCCCCTTGCGCATGCGTTCGTAGATTGCGGGGTCGAGGGATTCGATGGAGACGTTGATGTGGTTGAGGCCGCTTTCGGCGAGGGTGCGGTAATAGGCGGGCGGCATGCGCTTCGCGAGGTTGGTGGTGTAGAACACGTTGTTGCGATGCCGGTCCGGGATCGCCTCGATCATGTCGGCGAAGCGGGGGTGCAGGGTGGGTTCGTGCAGGCAGGACAGCCAGAAATGCCCGGGGCCGACATAGGGCAGCAGGCGCAGCGTGGCGGCGTAGATTTCCGGGGTCATCAGGTTGGTGCGGTGCACGTCCCGGTAGTCGTAGAGGCAGAACGGGCAGCGCAGGTTGCAGTTGTCGACGATGTCCATGGCGACGTGGGTCAGCGGTTCCCAGTTCGGCCGCAGGTTGGGGTCGTGCGGCAGGGGGATGCCGGTGTCGCGCGGGCGGATTTCGATGCTGTCGCGCTGTTGCTCGGTGATGCGTTGGGGCAGATGCAGGCGGAAGGCGTACCGGGCGTCGCCGACGCCGAGCAGCGAGAGGGCGTGGTTGAACTGGTCGGCGATGCCGCTGGCGAGGATCTGCGCGGAGCCGTTGGCGGTGCAGACGACGTCGTAGGCGACGCGGCGCGCGATGGCGGCGGGGTCGTGCACCCAGCCGGCGACGTGGCGGGTGCTGCGTTCGGAGAGGTAGCCGAGGAGGGCCGGGGGATGTGTCGCCATGACGGCGGAGGATGGTCTTCGGGTGCTTGCTTGTCACGGCGCCCGCGTGGTTTGGCGCGGGCCGGGGCGTGGATACCCGGCCTGCGCCGGGCATGACGGTATTGGGGTCAGGCGATCTCGACGGTGACCGGGACGTGGTCGGAGGCTTTTTCCTCGCCGCGTTCGCGGCGGTCGGGGGTGGCGCTGACCAGGCGTTCGGCGAGGGTGGGGGAGAGCAGGGCGTGGTCGATGCGCAGGCCGCGGTCGCGGGGCCAGGCGCCGGCCTGGTAGTCCCAGAAGGTCCAGACGGGACCGTGGGGCGTGAGTGCGCGGATGGCGTCGGTCATGCCGAGCCAGAGCATCGCGCGGTACGCGGCGCGGGTGGGCTGGCGGACCAGGGCGTCGTCGGGGGGGAGGCTGCCGGGGGCGAAGTCCTCGTCGGTCGGGCAGACGTTGAAGTCCCCGACGATGGCGAGCGGGGTGTCGGCGTCGAGCAGTTCCTGGGCGCGGGTGCGCAGATGGTCCATCCAGGCGATCTTGTAGGCGTAGCCGGCCTCGCCGCCGGAATTGCCGTTCGGCAGATAGATGCCGATCACCGTCATGCCGTCCGAAGTGAGCTCGATGTAGCGGGACTGGGCGTCGTCCTCCGGCAGGCCGGGGAGGGAGCGGTGGGTTATCTCGAACGGCACCCGGCCGAGGACCGCGACGCCGTTATAGGACTTCTGGCCGACCGCGTCGCAGCGATAGCCCAGCGCCTCGAACCCGGCGGCGGGGAACTGTGCCGTTTCGCATTTGATTTCCTGGAGGAACAGCAGATCTGGTTGGGTGCGCTGCAGCCAGCGGGTGACGTGGCCCTCGCGCTGGCGGATCGAGTTGACGTTCCAGGTGGCGATCTTCACCGGGCGGCGCCTTCGCGGTCAGGCCACCGAGAAGCTGGTGCCGCAGCCGCAGGAGGAGGCGGCGTTGGGGTTGCGGACGGCGAAATGGCTGCCCATCAGGGCGTCGGTGTAGTCGAGCTCGGAGCCGGCCAGCAGGTCCATGCTGGCGGGGTCGATCAGCACCTTCGCCGCTTTGTGGGAGATCACCAGGTCGTCGGGCGCCTGGGTGCGGTCGAGGTCGAACTTGTACTGGAAGCCGCTGCAGCCGCCGGCCAGGACCTCGACCCGCAAGGCCGCGTCGCCGCCCTGCTTCTGGACGATCTCGGCGATGCGCTCGGCGGCGCGGTCGGTCAGGCGGAACGGGGCGAGGGTTTCGGTGTCCATGGCGCCAACATAGGGCCGGCGCGCGCCGGATTGAAGGGCAAACCCTTAGCGTGTACGCGACGTCCATGGAACGCGCATGTTATTCCGTCCGGGCCGAGACCTCCCGCGGGCGGCTGCACCCGGAGCCGGAAGCATCCACCCGCAGCCCGTGGCAGCGCGACCGCGACCGGATCATCCACAGCTCGGCGTTCCGCAAGCTGCAGTACAAGACCCAGGTATTCGTCAACCACGAGGGCGATTTCTACCGCACCCGGCTGACCCACAGCATCGAGGTGGCGCAGATCGCCCGCTCGGCGGCGCGGGAGCTGGGGCTGGACGAGGACCTGACGGAGGCGCTGGCGCTGGCGCACGACCTGGGGCATCCGCCGTTCGGGCATGCCGGCGAAGAGGCGCTGGCGGTGGCCGGGAAGAAGTTCGGGGGGTTCGACCACAACGCGCAGTCGTTGCGGGTGGTGACGCTGCTGGAGGCGCGGTATGCGGCGTTCGACGGGCTGAACCTCACCTGGGAGACGCTGGAGGGGCTGGCCAAGCATAACGGGCCGGTGCGCAAGCCGCCGGCCTATGTCGCGGAATACGACGAGCGCCACCGGCTGGATCTCGGCACCCATGCCTCGGCGGAGGCTCAGATAGCCGCCATAGCCGACGACATCGCCTATCACAGCCACGACCTGGATGATGGGCTGCGGGCGCAGATGTTCAGCTTCGACGATATTTCCCACCTTCCGGTGGTGGGGGCGGCGTTGGCCAAGGCGCGGCTGTCGAGCCTGGATGTGCCGCCGCCGCGGTTGCGGCACGAGACCATCCGGCGGGTGATCAATGTGCTGGTGACCGACATCGTGGACGAGGCGCGGCGAAGGATTGCCGCTCTGGAGCCGGTGGACGCGGATGCGATCCGCCGCGCGCGCAAGCCGGTGGTGGGGTTCAGCCCGGCGATGGCGGAGGCCAACGGGGCGATCAAGGAATTCCTCTATGCCCGGATGTACCGGCACTGGCGGCAGAACCGGATGCACTTCAAGGCGCGAAAGGTCACCGGCGAACTGTTTGCGCTGCTGCACGAAAATCCGGGGCTGCTGCCGGATGACTGGCGCGCTCGCGCCGGCGAGGCGCCGGGGACCTCGCGGGCCGGGGCGGTGGTGACCGACTATATCGCCGGCATGACCGACCGCTTCGCCATGGATGAACATCAACGCCTGACCGATCTCTCGATCTCTGGCTGATTCTGGAATAATCATGACTCATAACATCTTTACCCGGATGCACGCGCCGGTGCTGGCGGCGTTGCGCGCGGCGGTGCCGGATCTGCCGTCCGAAGTGGCGGCACGGGTGGAAATCACCGCGACGCGGGATGTGGCGCATGGCGACATGGCGACCAATGCAGCGCTGGTGGCGTCCAAATTCGCGAGGTGCAAGCCGGCGGACCTCGCGGCGCGGCTCGTGGAGGCACTTTCGGGCCACGAATCGGTCGCTTCGGCGGCGGTTGCGGGGCCTGGGTTCGTCAATCTGACGCTGCATCCGGGGGTGTGGCGGGCGCAGGTGCCGGTGATTCTCGAAACCGGGCTCGCGTATGGCGACAGCGACGTGGGGCAGGGGGTTCGGGTCAACGTCGAATACGTGTCGGCCAATCCGACCGGGCCGATGCATATCGGGCATTGCCGCGGGGCGGTGGTGGGGGACGCGCTGGCGAATCTGCTGGCGCGCGCTGGGTATGACGTGACCAAGGAGTTCTACAGCAACGACGCCGGCAACCAGGTGATCTCATTGGCTTGGGCCGCGTATTTCCGCTACCTGCAGGCGCTCGGCAGCAGCATCACCGCGGAAGAGTTTTCCGCCGTTGTCCCCGGCGGCCTGCAATATGGCGGTGATTACCTGGTTCCGGTGGGGCAGGCACTTGCCGAACAGCACGGGACTGCTTTGGCCGGGCCCGGCTTGACTGTCGCCGACCCGTCGCTGTGGCTGGACCTGGTGCAGCGCTTCACGGTGGCGCAGATGAACGCCTCGATCCGTGACGATCTGGCGGCGCTCGGCGTCCATTTCGACGTGTTCAGTTCGGAGCGCGCGCTGATCGAGGCCGGTGCGGTCGACAAGGTCATCGCGCAGCTGGACCGCGACGGGCTGATCTACGAGGGCACGCTGGAGCCGCCCAAGGGCAAGCTGCCGGAGGACTGGGAGCCGCGCGAGCAGACGCTGTTCCGGGCCACCAATTTCGGCGACGACGTCGATCGGCCATTGCGGAAATCCGATGGCTCCAACACGTATTTCGCCAACGACATCGCCTACCATGCCGACAAGATCGCGCGCGGATTCGACGTGCTGATCGACGTGCTGGGCGCCGACCATGGCGGGTACGCGCCGCGCATGAAGGCGGCGGTGCAGGCGCTGTCGCCGAACGGGCGGGTGAAGCTGGATGTGGTGCTGTGCCAGATCGTGCACGTGCTGAAGGACGGTGAACCGATCCGCATGTCCAAGCGCGCCGGCACCTACGTGGCGCTGCGCGACCTGATCGAGGAGGTCGGGCCGGATGCGGTGCGCTTCACCATGCTGACCCGCAAATCGGACGCGCAGATGGAGTTCGATATCGCCGCGGCGGTCGCGCAGACCCGGGAAAATCCGGTGTTCTACGTGCAATACGCCCACGCCCGCTGCCGCAGCGTGCTGCGTGCGGCGGGGGAGATGTTCGGGCCAGCGGCGGTGGAGGAGGCCGGTCTGTCCCGAGTTCGAATTGGACAGCCTCGACAACGATGCCGAGCTTGCCTTGATTCGGCGCCTGGCATCCTGGCCGCGCAGCCTGGAAGCCGCGGCACTGGCACGCGAACCGCACCGAATAGCGTTTTTCCTCTATGATTTAGCCGGCGACTTTCATATGCTGTGGAACCGAGGGCGCGACGATGCTGCACTGCGGTTCCTGCAACCGGAGCAGCGTGACCGCACCCTCGCCCGGGTAGCCCTGGTGGCTGCCACATCGGTGGTGATCCGCGCCGGCCTGGCGGTCATGGGCGTCACCCCGGTGGAGGAAATGCGCTAGCAATAGGAGAGTGCGTTGCGCGAGGAGATGGATATACCGATGCCGGCGATGGCCCCTGGGGGCTCCAGCTATCGCGTGGCCCGAGGCCGCGCCGCCATCGACCCCAATACCAAGCGGCTGGCGATCATCGCGGGATCGATCGGCGGGGCGCTGACTCTGCTGGTCGGCGGCTGGTCGCTCACCAGCCACCGCCATGCCGGCGTGCCGGTGATCGAGGCTGATAGCCGGCCGTTGCGGGTGAAGCCGGAGAACGCCGGCGGCTTGCAGGTGGCCGGCCAGAACGAAAGCATCCTGTCGGGCGATGCCGATACCAAGGCCGCACTTGCGCCGCCGCCCGAGGCGCCCGCGCCGCAGGCGTTGAAGGCGCAGGAGAAGCAGGCTGCCGCCGCTGCTGCTGCGTCCGCCGCTGCCGCGCTGGCTGCCGCCGTGCCGCCCGCGGCGCCGCGCCTTCCCGCGATCGTCGCCACCGCCCCGGTGGTGCACGCGCCGACGGCGTCGCCGGTCCAGGCGGTGTCGCTGTCGCAGCCGGTCGACACCAAGGCGAAGCCGGCGGCCAAGCCGACGCCGGCGCCTTCCGCCACGGCTTCTGCCGGTTCGCGCGCATCGAGCGTCCAGCTTGCGGCGTTGCCGACCGAGCAGGCGGCGATGGCTGAATGGCAGCGGCTGGAAAAGCGCATGCCCGACGTGCTGGGTGGCCGCAAGCCGGGCGTCGTCAAATACGAGCATGACGGCAAGACCTTCTGGCGCCTGCGCACCGGCGGCTTCGCCGACGCCGCCGACGCCGCCAGCTTCTGCGGCCGGCTGAAATCCAAAGGCCAGGCCTGCACCGTCGCCAGTTCCTGACCGCCTCCGTACCAATTCTTTACTGAGGGTTCGTTCCGGGACCTGCTACTTCTGGCGATGAACTCGGCCAGGCACCGTTCCGCCACCGCCGCGGAGCAGTGCATATGACAACCGCCTTCGTCGTGACCTCCGCTGCCGAGTTGATGGACGTGATTTCGTCCATCGACATCGGCGGCGCCAATGCCGGATCGGCCGCCTCCAGCATCACCCTTGCGGGTCCGGGTGGGCTCCTGACGCTCTCAGCCGACCTGCCGGCGATCAATCTTCCAATCGGGGCATCGCTGACCATCGACGGGCAAGGCGGTATGCTCAGCGGCGGCGGCGTTGCGCGCGGATTCTACGTTTATGCCGGTTCGGTGACGATCGAGAACCTCGTCATGGCGGGCGCCGTGGCGCGCGGCGGCGCCGGTGGGTCAGGCGTCGATGGCGGCGGAGGCGGGGCCGGCCTGGGTGCCGGGCTGTTCGTCGCCGAGTATGCCAGTGTCGTCCTCAAGAACGTCGCTTTTGCGCAGGACAGCGCAATCGGTGGTGCCGGTGGCGCGGCTGCGGTAGCCGATGGCGCCACGCCCGGCGGTGCCGGTGCGAAGGGTGGATTCGGCAATGGCGGCGCCGGCGGCGGAACCGGCGGTGCCGGCGGTTTCGGCGGCGGCGGCGGTGGCGGAATCACCGGGGGCGCCGGCGGCTTCGGTGGCGGCTCCGGCGCCAGCAGCAGCCAGGGCGCGGGCGGCGGCGGCGGACTTGCCGCCGGTGCCGACATCTTCGTCCATTCCGGCGGCAGCCTCACCTTGGTCTCCGGCAGCTTGGCAGCCGGCACGGTCACCGGCGGCCTCGGCGCCAGCGGCGGCGGCAACGGCCTGGCACTCGGCAGCAGCATCTTCCTGTCCGGCGGGCAGTCTTTCACCTTGCATCCCGCGGCCGGCGAGACGTTGGAAATCGATGGCGTCATCGCCGATACCCTGATCCCCGGCGAGCCCTCCAGCACGGCCACCGCGACATTCGGAGGGGCAGGGTACGATGGATCCTCCGGTAGCGTCTTCATGACGAGAGTTGAAGTCGGCGCGTGGCTGACCGGTCCAATTTTCTCCGACCCTTTCCAGGCGGGACCGACGCTGCAGGCCCCAGGCGGAACGGTGATCCTGCGCGGCATCAACAGCTACGGCAGCACCACGATCAATTCCGGCACCCTGGAACTCGGCAACGCCAGCGCCGCCGGCACCGGCGCCATCGCTTTCGACGATGTCGCGCATGCCGTGCTGCGCGTTCACGGCACGAAGCTGCCGGCAAACCAGTTGACCAACCTGCTCCCCGGCGACGTTATCGACCTCCCTGACATCCAGGCGCCGGCCGCCTTGGTGGATGGCAGCAGCGGCACCGGCGTGCTGACCATTCCGGGCGCCGGGACGCTCAACGTCAACGGCAACGAATTCTTTCCCGGCCGCTATTACGCCGGCGAGAAGCTTCTGTCCGTGGCGCCTGACGGCACCGGCGGCACGGCGATCAGCGTGCTCGGCGGCCTGCCGATATGGCTGCCGGCGATCGGCGCGCCGTTCCCCATCGCGTTCGCCACGCCGAATTATCTGCAGGCGGCGGTGCTGATGGTCGGGGATGGCCAGGACTACGTGAACGGCGCGCCGTTCCTGGCCGATGGCGGCGCCTCGATCCCGACGCTGGCAGGCGGCGGAATGCTGGTGCTGCATCAGCCGGGTGCGGTGACGGTGCCCGCGGGCTACGCAACGTTGCTGACCGACGCGACGGCGCGCGTCACCGTCACCGGCGGTGCAACCGACGGCGAGCGGATCGTCAGCGGCATCGGCGGGCTGGACTACACCGCCGGGGCGGGTGCAGCGACGATCGTCTCCGGCGGCGGCGACAACCGGCTGTTCGCGCCAGGCGGCGCCGGCGACCAGGTGTTCCTGCTGGGCGGCGGTGCCGACACGGTGCTCGCCCTGGGCGCCCGCGCGACGGTCGACGGTAATACCGGCGGCAAGCTTGTGCTGGCCGGCGGCGGCCAGACCTGGTTCATCGGCCACGGCGACCCGAACGGCCCCGCCGACACCATCCAGGGCGGCAGCGGCGCCGCCACCATCACCGCCAACACCGGCAACCTGCTCGCCGGCGGCTTCTCCGGCCCGCTCGATTTCATCGCCGGAACCGGCGCCGCCACCGTGCTCGCAGGCGCCGCGCCGGTGACGATCGCCGCCGCTGCCGGCTTCCTGACCGGTTCGACCGCCGGCGCGATGAGCGTCGCCGCCAATGGAGGCGGCAGCCTCATCTTCGGGACCGGGGACGCGGCCAGGATCGATTATTTCGCATCCTCCGCCGCGCGCGCCACGCTGTCGGGCGGCGCCGGCAGCATGACGGTCGGCGGCAATGTCAGCGGCGCGCTGCTCGGTGGCGGCTCAGGCCACAACATCATCTCCTCCAGTGGCCTGGCCACCATCGTCGGCGGTGGCGCGGGCGACGTGCTGACGCTCGGGGATGGCGGGCGCGGCGTCGTCTTCGGCGGCAGCGGCGCTGAAACCCTCGTCGGCGTCGGCAGTGTCGCCGGCAACGTCTTCGTCGCCGGCAGCGGCGACGACGTGATGCGCGGCGGCAACGGCGGCAGCCTGTTCTACGCAGGCAGCGGCAGCGACAGCATCGACTCCTACGCCGCCGATACGATCGTCGGGGGTGCCGGCACCGCCACGGTCCAGGTGCATGGCAGCGGCGTGCTGGCCTTCGCGGGGGCCGGGGAGATGATGTTCGTGAACGGCCTGGGCGCATCCACGGTGGTCGGCGGAGCAGGGGCGGCGACCTTCTCGGGCGGCGCCGGCGGCGGCATATATCTGGCCGGCAGCGGCGCGCAGTCGCTGGCCGGCGGCAGCGGCACCAGCCTGCTGATCGCCGGCGCCGGCGCCGACACGCTGGCGGGCGGCGACGGGCTGACGTTGTTCAGTTTCCAGGCCGGCCGGGTCGGCGGATTCCAGGTGGTGACCGGCTGGGACCCGACCCACGATTCGATCAACCTGGCCGGTTTCGGATCGCTGCCGACGTCGGGACTGGCCGGCATCATCAGCGGCGGCGGCAGCAGCCTCGTCACGCTGACCGACGGCACCCACATCCTGTTCGCCGACGCAACCAGCCTGTCGGCCTCCAACTTCATCTGATTCAGACGCGGGAGTGGCCCGCGCCCCGCAGGTCCGGCATTCTAATCCCTCCAGCCGGTTCAACGGCAATACGTGTCGGGCTTAACTCGACACGCCGCACGCAGACGCGGTCGGATAAGGGGGATGACCATGAAGCGCATACTGCTTGCTGTTCTCCTGTTTGCGGTCGCCGCCCCGGCCTTTGCCGCTGATCCCCTGCCGTCCTGGAACGACGGCCCCGCCAAGCAGTCCATCATCGCGTTCGTCACCAAGGTCACCACGCCAGGCTCGCCGGATTTCGTGCCGGTGGCCGAGCGCATCGCGACATTCGACAACGACGGCACCCTGTGGAGCGAGCAGCCGCTGCCGGTTCAACTTTTCTTCGCGATGGACCGCGTGAGGGCGCTGGCGCCGCAGCATCCCGAATGGAGCACCCAGGAGCCGTTCGCCTCCCTGCTCAAGGGTGACGTGACCGCGGCACTCGCGGGCGGCGAGCATGCGATCCTCGAACTGTTCATGGCGACCCACTCGGGCATGACCGACGATGAGTTCGAGCAGATCGTGACGCGCTGGATCGCGACCGCGAAGAACCCGGCGACCGGCCGGTTGTTCACCGACATGACCTACCAGCCGATGCTGGACGTGCTCGCCTACCTGCGCGCCAGCGGCTTCAAGAACTTCATCGTCTCCGGCGGCGGAATCGAGTTCATGCGCCCGTGGGCGGAGCGCGCCTACGGCATCCCGCCCGAACAGGTCGTCGGCAGCAGCATCAAGACGCGATTCGAAATGCGCGACGGCAGGTCTGTGCTCGTGCGGCTGCCCGAGCTGAATTTCAACGACGACAAGGGCGGCAAGCCCGTCAGCATCAACGAGCATATCGGGCGCCGGCCCGTCATGGCATTCGGCAACTCGGATGGCGACCAGCAGATGCTGGAATACACCCAAGGCGGCGGCGGTGCGCGGTTCGAGCTGCTGGTGCTGCACGACGATGCGGCGCGCGAATTCGCCTATGGTCCCGCGCGCGGATTGCCGGATGCGAAACTCGGTGCGTTCACCCCTGCGCTCGATGCGCACGCCAGGCGGGACGGCTGGACCGTGGTCAGCATGAAAGGCGATTGGAAGACCGTCTTCCCATCCGAGATCGTCGCCATCGACATCCTGCTGCAGCCGGACGCGGTCATGCTCCGGCACGCCGGCGCCGACAATGCCCGCCTGCTCGGCGTCTTCCCGCAGGGTTTCGCGCTGGACGAGACCCACACCCCGCACATCACGATGCTCCAGTGCTTCGTGCGCCGGGCGGACCTGGCCGGGCTTTATGCCGCCGAGGAAAAGGTGCTCGCCGCCGCCCATGTCAACGCGATGAGGCTGGAGGCATCCAAGCTGTACTATCTCCCGGCGGGTGGAGGGTTGGGGGTGGCCGGCATCGTCGCGAAGCCAACGCCGGAGCTGCGCAGGCTTCAGGCGGACATCATTGCCGCCGCTGCGCCGTTCAACCTCCGCGGCGGCCTGATCGGCGCCTTCACCGCGCCGCACGACAATCCGGCGATCGACGCCGCCATCATCGACTACGTGTCGAATTTCGAGACGATCGGCGCGGGCGAACACTTCAATCCGCATGTCAGCACCGGCAACGCGCCGACCGCGTATCTCGACCGGATGATCGCCGAACCGTTTGTTCCGTTCACCTTCTCGCCGGCGGGCGCCGCCGTCTACCAGCTCGGCCCGTTCGGCACGGCGGCAAGGAAGCTCGTCGAGTGGGATCTGAAATAGCTGCGGCGGCCGGGGATCGCCCACTCGCCGGGATGCCCGGCATCTGATACCCAGCCGGGCATGACCAGGGCCGCCATCGTCGGGATCGCCGGCGCCACCGTTTCGGATGCGGAGGCGGCGCTGCTGCGCGCCCAGCCGCCGGCGGGGATCATCCTGTTCGGCCGCAACGTCGCCGACCCGGCGCAGCTGGCTGCGCTGACGGCTTCGCTGCGGGGCCTGCTGCCGGACCACGCCATGCTGATGGTAGACCAGGAAGGCGGGCGGGTCGCCCGGATGAAGCCGCCGCACTGGCGGGCGCTGCCGCCGGCCGGCGAGATCGGCCGGATCTTCGCAGCCGACCCCGAAGCCGGCCTGCGCGCTGCCTGGGTGACGGGTGCGCTGATCGGGGTGATATGCGCCGAATCCGGCTTCGACGTGGCCTGCGCCCCGGTGCTCGACCTGCGCATGCCGGGCGCGCACGACGTCATCGGCGACCGTGCCTATGCCGAGGACCCCGATGCCGTCGCCCGACTGGGCCGCGCCGTCGCGGAAGGGCTGCTGGCGGCCGGCATCCAGCCGGTCGGCAAGCACGCGCCGGGGCACGGCCGCGCGCGGGCCGATTCGCACCTATCGCTGCCGGTGGTGGAGGCGGTCGACCTGGCGCCCGACTTCGTGCCGTTCATCCGCAATGCCGGCCTGCCCTGGATGATGACCGCGCATTTGCTGTATCGCGGCCTCGACCCGGATCTCCCCGCCACCCTGTCGGCGACAGATCATCGCCGAGGTGATCCGCGGCCGGATCGGCTTCGACGGCGTGCTGGTCTCCGACGACCTGGCGATGCAGGCGTTGTCCGGGACCCCGGCGCAGCGGGCGGCCGGCGCACTGGCGGCCGGCTGCGACATCGCACTGTACTGCCGGGGCGACGCCGCCGGCACCGCGGCGGTGCTGGAAGCCGTGCCGCACCTCACCCCGAAGGCGCTGGCGCGGCTCGCGGCGGCGAAGGCCATGGCGCAGCAGCGGCGTTTGGCGCTAGACCCCGCGGCACTCTGGCGGGAACTCGACGATGCTTCCCGTGACCGCCTGGGTATGCCAGCCGCGCAAGAACGAGACGGATCAACGATTTGACCGACATCATACTGGGATTGCTGGCGGCCGTGCTGGCGATCACCCTGCACGAGGCGGCGCATGGCTACGCGGCGCTGGCCATGGGCGACGACACCGCCAAGGTGCAGGGGCGTCTGTCGCTGAACCCGCTGCGCCATATCGACCGGATGGGCACCATCATCCTGCCCGGTATCCTGGCGATCACCCAGCTGCTGACCATCCACCGCATCGCCTTCATGTTCGGCTGGGCCAAGCCCGTTCCGGTGGCGGCGTGGCGCTTCCGCGATCCTCGTCGCGGCATGATGCTGGTGGCGGCGGCCGGGCCGGCGATGAATTTCTTCCTGGCCTGGCTGGGCGCGCTGGCGCTGCACGCGGAGCCGCTGCTGCCGGAGTCCGTCGCCGAGCTGCTGACCCAGTTCGTGCTGTATTTCATGATGACCAACCTGGTGCTCGGGCTGTTCAACCTGCTGCCGATCCCGCCGCTCGACGGCGGCCGCATCGCCGTCGGGCTGCTGCCGGAGCGGGCCGCCATGGCCTGGGCGCGCACCGAGCGGGCGGGCATCTTCATCGTGCTGCTGGTGGTGTTCCTGCTGCCTTCGCTGATGCGCGAGGTTTTCCACGTGCAGTTCGACCCGGTGGGCGCCGCCCTGGGCGACCTGCTGCCGCGCATGGTGCGGCTGGTGCTGTGGCTCGCCGGGCATGGTCCGGACATGACCCTCGATGACTGAACCGGGCTGCCCCGCAACCCTGGACGGTCCGCCGCCGGCCGCATTGGCTGATCCGGAGGCGATGGGCGGCCTGCTGCTGCGCCTGGACGGGTTCGAGGGGCCGCTCGACCTGCTGCTGGAGCTGGCGCGGGCGCAGAAGGTGGACCTCGCCCGGATCTCCATCCTCTCCCTGGTCGAGCAGTACCTCGTGGTGATCGAGGGCGCGCGCCGGGTGCGCCTGGAACTCGCCGCCGACTGGCTGGTGATGGCAGCGTGGCTGACCTGGCTGAAGTCGCGCCTGCTGCTGCCCGCCGGCAGCGGCGCCGCCGAGGAAGGCGAGGCGGCGGCCGAGGTGCTGGCGGCCAGGCTACGCGACCTGCAGGCGATGCGCGCCGCCTCCGTCTGGATGTCGGCACGCCCGCAATTGGGCCAGGACGTGTTCCCTCGCGGCATCGCCGAGGATTTCACCGTCACCGACCGCTCCCGCCTGCTGCTCGACGTGAACGGCCTGATGCGCGCCTATCTCGCGGCTTTGCGGCGCGGCGCCGGTCTGCGGCAATATCGCCCCAGCCCGGTGACGCTGTGGAGCGTGCAGGATGCGCTGAAGCGGCTGGCCCGGCTGGTCGGCAGCCTGCCCGACTGGGCCTCGCTGGACGCCTTCCTGCCGGACGCCATGGCCGGGCCGCTGGAACGCCGCGCGGCCATGGCCAGCACCCTGATCGCCGGACTGGAGATGGCGCGGGGCGGGACGGTGCGGCTGCGGCAGGAAGAGGCGTTCGGCCCGATACTCGTGCGACGCGGCGAACCAGGTGAATCCGATGTCTGACACCCACAACCATCCGCCAGCCGACGAACCGCCGCAGGTCCAGGACGATCCCGGCGCGCCGCCCGAGGCCGTCATCGAGGCCGCCGCGTTCGATGCCGCTGCCATGCAGGAGATGGTGCGCCTGGCCGAGGCGATGGTGTTCGCCAGCGCCGGCCCGGTGTCGCCGCGCGCATTGACCGCGCTTGCTGCCGGACGGCGCCGATCCGGAGGCGGTGGTGGCGGAACTGCGCGCCCGCTATGCCGGCCGCGGGGTGGAACTGGTGGATGTCGCCGGCGGCTGGCAGTTCCGCACCGCGCCTGACCTCGCCTTGCGCCTGCGCCGGGTGGTGCAGGTGCCGCGCCGGCTGCCGCGGGTGGCGATGGAGACGCTCGCCATCGTCGCCTACCACCAGCCGGTCACCCGGCCGGAGATCGAGGAAATTCGCGGCGCCGCGCTGTCCCAGGCCACCCTGGACGCGCTGCTGGAGGCCGGATTGCTGGCCCCCCGTGGCCGCCGCGAATTGCCCGGGCGACCGACCCTGTGGGGCACCACGCCCGCCTTCCTGTCGCAATTCGGCCTGCAGGACCTGCGCGACCTGCCACGCCGCGAGGATCTGCTGGTGGAACCCGCCGCGGTGCTGCCGCAGGCCTCGGCCGAAGCCGATTCTGCCGCCGAATCCGAGCCGTCACCCGGGTCCGAAGACGCACCGGAGCCGGATGCCGGCGCCGGTTTCCCCACCCCCTGATTTCCTGCTAGCACCTGCCTATGTCTGCACCCGTCATGTTCATCATTTGCCATGTTTGACTTCGCATGGACCGAGATCGCCCTGATCGGCGTGGTGGCGCTCGTGGCGATCGGTCCCAAGGACATGCCGGTGGCGATCCGCACCGTCGCCGAGATGATCAAGAAGGCCCGCCGCATGGCCGGCGAGTTCCAGACCCATGTCGACGAGATGGTGCGCGACGCCAACCTCGACGAGGTCCGCAGCCAGATCAACCAGATCCGCAACTTCGACATCAAGGGCGAGATCGAGAAGGCGGTGGATGCCGACCACAGCATCCGCGACACCTTCGCCAACAACCCGCTGGCCACCACCTGGACCCCGGCCCGCAGCGAGACCGACACCGGGATCGCCGGCGAAGCCGAATCCGTAGTAGCGGTCCTGGCCGCCGCCCCGGAGCCTGCGGTGATCGAGGCGCCGGCCTTCATCCCGCCCGAGATCGCCCACCGCCCGGCGCCGCCGGCCTTCATTCCGCCCGGCACGACGAAATACTGACCTCCGGCAGATACTGACCCCAGGGCACCGACCCGTCCGCGGCCCCGTCGCCTCTTGAGCGATCCCCCCTGATGCCGCAAAACCGCATCCAGCAACCCCAGGACCCAAGTGGCCAAGCCCGACGAAGAAGACGTCATCAACGACAAGCCGATGCCGCTGCTCGATCACCTGATCGAACTGCGCTCCCGGCTGCTGTGGTCGATGGCGGCGTTCATGATCGCCTTCTTCCTCTGCTACCATTTCTCCGGCGCCATCTACTCGTTCCTGGCCGAGCCGCTGGCGAAGATCCTGGAGCAGCGCGGGCAGAACCGGCGGCTGATCTTCACCTCGCTGACCGAGGGCTTCTTCACCTATCTCCGGGTGGCCTTCTTCGGCGCCGCCTTCATCGCCTTCCCGATCATCGCCACCCAGATCTGGCTGTTCATCGCCCCCGGCCTGTACCGCAGCGAAAAGCGCGCCTTCGCGCCGTTCCTGATCGCCACCCCGGTGCTGTTCCTGGCCGGCGCGGCACTGGCCTATTATTTCGTCTTCCCGTTCGCCTGGAGCTTCTTCCTGAGCTTCGAGACGCCGACCGGCGGCGGCGGCCTGCCGATCGAGCTGGAGGCCAAGGTCGGCGAATATCTCGACCTGGTGATGAAGCTGATATTCGCGTTCGGCGTCGCCTTCCAGCTGCCGGTGGCGCTGTCGCTGATGGCGAAGGTCGGGATCATCTCGTCGGCGGGCCTCAAGAAATACCGCCGCTACGCCTATGTCGGCATGTTCGTCATCGCGGCCATCCTGGCGCCGCCCGACGTCATCACCCAATGCGGCCTCGCCGTGCCGCTGATCGGCCTCTACGAGATTTCCATCATCGCCGCGAAGATGGTCGAACCGAAACCGCCGGAAGACGACTGAAATGCACGACATCAGGGCGATCCGTGACAACCCCGACGCCTTCGACGCCGCCATGCGCCGGCGTGGGCTGGACGACGCGCGTGTTCGCCTCGCTGCCCGTCCAGGATGTCGAGCGCCGCGCCGCGCAGACCGCGCTGCAGGACCGGCAGGCGCGCCGCAACGCGCTGAGCCGGCAGGTCGGCGAAGGCCGCCGCCGCGGCGAGGACACCGCCGCCGCCGAAGCCGAGGCGACCGCGTTGCGCGACGAGATGGAGGCGCTGGAGGCGAGGGTCGCCGCATTGGACGCCGACATCCACGCCAGCCTGTCCAGCGCTGCCCAACGTGCTCGACGCCGACGTGCCGGACGGCGCCGACGAGACCGCCAATGTCGTGCTGAAGACCTGGGGCCAGCCGCAGGACCTCGGCTTCGAGCCGAAGCAGCATTTCGAGCTCGGCGAGGCGCTGGGGATGATGGACTTCGCCACCGCCGCGAAGATAGCCGGCAGCCGCTTCACCATCCTGCGCGGCCCGCTGGCGCGGATGGAGCGGGCGCTCGGCCAGTTCATGCTCGACCTGCACACCGGCGAGCACGGCTACGAGGAAACCGCGGTGCCGCTGCTGGTCAACGATGCCGCCATGTTCGGCACCGGCCAGTTGCCGAAATTCGCCGAGGATTCTGTTTCGCACCACCGACGGCCGCTGGCTGATCGCGACCTCCGAGATTCCGCTCACCAACATGGTCGGCGGGGATATCCTGACCGAGAAGCGGCTGCCGATCCGCGTCACCGCACTCACCGACTGCTTCCGCAGCGAGGCGGGGTCGGCCGGCCGCGACACCCGCGGCATGTTGCGCCAGCACCAGTTCCGCAAGGTCGAGCTGGTCTCGATCGCCCATCCCGAGCACAGCGACGCCGAGCACGAGCGCATGACCGTCTGCGCCGAGCAGGTGCTGGAACTGCTGCAGCTGCCTTATCGCCGGATGCTGCTATGCGCCGGCGACACCGGCTTCGGCGCCGCCAAGACCTTCGACATCGAGGTCTGGCTTCCGGGCCAGCAGCAATAGCGGGAGATCAGCTCCTGCTCCAACATGCGCGCGTTCCAGGCGCGGCGGATGAACGCCCGGATGCGCGGCGCCGACGGCAAGTCGATCGTGCATGTCCACACCATGAACGGCTCCGGCATCGCCGTCGGCCGCGCGCTGATCGCGGTGATGGAGAACTACCAGCAGGCCGACGGCTCGATCCTGGTGCCGCAGGTGCTCGGCCGCTACATGGACGGCATGACCCGGATCGCCGCCTCCTGATGACGCGCCTCCTGATCACACGCGGTTGTCAGACTGCCGATCGCAACCGGCCGCAGCCGGCGCCGGTTCTCCCCGCATCGCAACCTGGCGGGAGAAGAAAATGCCGGATGAACAACTTCAGGGCTTGCGCGTCGCGGTGATCGCCACCGACGGCGTGGAGCAGGCGGAACTGGTCGAGCCGGTGAAGGCGCTGCAACAGGCCGGAGCCAAGGTGTCGGTGATCGCGCCGAAGCCTGGAACGATCCAGGGCATGAACCATGACGAGAAGGGCGACCGGCTGGATGTCGACCTGGCACTGACCGCCGTGCGCGCGGAGAACTACGACGCGCTGGTGCTGCCGGGCGGCGTCGCCAATGCCGACACGCTGCGGATCGAGGAACTGGCGGTGAACTTCGTGCGACAGATGCTGCAGCAGGACAAGCCGATGGCGGTGATCTGCCACGGCGGCTGGACCCTGCTGGAAGCCGGCGGCGTCAACGGGAAGAAGATGACATCATGGCCGTCGCTGCGCACCGACCTGCGCAACGCCGGTGCCGAGTGGGTGGACGAGATCTGCGTCCGCGACGGCAAGCTGGTCACCTCGCGCAAGCCCGATGACCTGCCGGATTTCAACCGCACCATGATCGAGGCGTTCGCCGAGCATCTGGCGCACGCCCACGCCTGACGAGACGCCCCCCGCCGGTTGCGCTGAAGGCCGCGCGGGGGGCATCATCACCCCCGGAATTCGCCCGGGGGAAACATGACCAATCGCTTCGCCGTCATCGGGCTCGATCATCGCCACGCCTATGACCTGACCGAGTTCCTGACCACCTCCGGCATGCAATGCGCCGGCTACTGGCCCGAGACCACCGATCCAGGCGTGCTCGCGGGGTTTCGGAAACGCTTCCCCAACGTGCCGGAGGTTGCCGAGAAGGAACGGCTGCTGGACGACCCCACCATCAAGGTGATCGTCATCTGCGCCGTGCCGCGCGACCGGGCCGGCATCGCCGTCGCCGCCATGCAGCGCGGCAAGGACGTGCTGGTGGACAAGCCGGGCGTCACCACCGCGGCGCAACTGGCCGAGGTGGAAAAGACCGTCGCCGAAACCCGGCGCATATTCTCGATCTGCTTCTCCGAACGCTTCCTGACGCCGTCCACGGAAATGGCGCTGAAGCTGGTGCGCGACGGCGCGATCGGCCGGGTGGTGCAGACGGTGGGATTGGGACCGCACCGGCTGAAATCGGGCGATCCGCCCGTCCTGGTTCTGGGAGCAGGACGCTTATGGCGGCATCCTGATCGACATCGCGTCGCACCAGATCGACCAGTTCATCGTCTTCACCAATTCGCAGCATCCCGAAGTGGTGCACGCATCGGTCGGCAGCTTCGGCGGTGAAAAAGGCTTCGACGATTTCGGCGAAATCCTGCTGCGCAGCGAAACCGCGGCCGGTTACCTGCGGGTCGACTGGTTCACCCCCGACGGCCTGCCGACCTGGGGCGATGGGCGCCTGACCATCCTCGGCACCGAGGGCACGATCGAGCTGCGCAAATACCTCGACATCGCCGGCCGTCCCGGCACCGACCACCTGTTCATCGCCGACCGCGAGGGCACCCGCCACATCCCCTGCGAAGGCGGCAAGCTTGGCTATTTCGACGCCTTCGTCGCGGACGTTCAGAACCGCACGGAAACCGCGATGCCGCAGCAGCACGTCTTCACCGTCTGCCGGCTGTCGCTGGAGGCGCAGGCGCGGGCGAAGCGGGTTCCCGCATGAGCCGGATCGGCCTGTCAATCATCGGCCTCGGGCCGGCAAGCGAGCCGCACGTCAAAAGCCTCGCCGACCTGCACGAGCGGATCGACGTCCGCTGGGCCGCCAGCCGCAGCGAGGACCGCGCCGCCGAGTTCGCCCGCAAGACCGGCATCCGCATCACCACCGACATCGACGCCGCCATCACCGATCCGGCCGTCGACGCGGTGCTGGTGCTGACGCCGCCTTCGGCGCATCTGGACATCTGCGAGCGTGCCTTCGCCGCCGGCAAGCACGTGCTGGTGGAGAAGCCGCTGGAACTGACGGTGGCGCAGGGCGAGCGGCTGGTCGCCGCCGGCCGTGCCGCGAAGCGCCGGCTCGGCGTCGTGCTGCAAAGCCGCTTCCGCAAGGCCGGCCTGCGCCTGCGCGCGTTGCTGGAAAGCGGCGCTCTCGGCACCGTCGAGGCGGCAACGATGTCGGCGTCATGGTGGCGGCCGCAAGCCTATTACGACGAGCTCGGCCGCGGCACGATGGCGCGCGACGGCGGCGGCGTGCTGATCACCCAGGCCATCCATCCGCTCGACCTGTTCCGCTCCCTGGTCGGCGTGCGGCGCGTGGTCGCCTCGCAAATCCGCACCACTGGCCTGCACCGGATGGAAACCGAGGATTACGCCGGCGCCCTGGTCGAACTCGGCAACGGCGCGCCGGGCAGCATCACCGTCACCACCGCGGCCTATCCTGGCCGGCCCGAGCGCACCGAGATTATCGGCAGCCTCGGCACCGCGTTGCTGGACGGCACCTCCCTGAACGCGGCCTTCC
The DNA here is from genome assembly GCA_963819305.1 of uncultured Alphaproteobacteria bacterium. Lineage (GTDB taxonomy): Bacteria > Pseudomonadota > Alphaproteobacteria > Acetobacterales > Acetobacteraceae > CAVTKE01. Next base: position 173,176 of record CAWFVP010000005.1, on the reverse strand, counting down.
TGGACGGCACGCAGGAGACCATCGCCGGCGACGTCCGCACCGGATCCGGCGCCTCGATCATGGATTTCGACCACACTCCGCACCGCGACCTGCTGGCGGACTTCGTCGACGCCATCGAGCAGGATCGCGATCCGCGCGTCACCGGCGAGGAAGCGCTCGCGACCCAGCGATTGATCGACGACATCCTCAAGGCCCGCGTAGCATGAAGATCACCGACATCAAGACCTTCCTGATGCAGGCGGGATCGCCGCCGAATTCGGGCGCGTGGGCGGCCAACTACGACACCATCCGCACCGGCTACCGCAACTGGCTGTTCGTCAAGATCTACACCGACGAAGGCCTCACAGGCGTCGGCGAATGCAGCGGCTGGCCACGGGTGATCGAAACCGCGGTGCAGGACCTGCGCAACATCCTGATCGGCGAAGATCCAGCCCATATCGAGAAGCTTTGGCAGAAGATGCTGGTGGCGACGATGGGCCACGGGCAGACCGGCGTGGTCGGCGCCGGCGCCATGACCGGCATTGACATGGCACTGTGGGACATCAAGGGCAAGGCGCTCAACACCCCGGTGTGGAACCTGCTCGGCGGCAAGCTGCGCGACCGTATCCGCATCTATGGCCACGCCAAAACGCCTGAGGTGGCGCTGGACCTGAAATCTCGCGGCATCACCGCCATCAAGGCCGGCGGCCTTGGCGAACCGGTACGGATGCTCGAAGGCCTGCGCGAGGCGATCGGCGACGAGATGGATCTGATGGTCGACCTGCACGGCCCGCCATGGCTGACCGTCGCCGATGCCATCGTGCTCGGGCGGCGACTGGAAAAACTCGACCTGATGTTCATGGAAGACCCGTTTGCGCCGGAGATGTTCGAGTCCTATGCCCGCCTGCGCGACGCCGTCGCCATTCCGCTGGCGGCCGGCGAGCGCGCCGCCACCATCTGGGGGCTGCGGCCGCTGATCGAACGCGAACTGGTCGATGTCGTGCAGCCCGATACCGGCCGCGCCGGCGGCATCACCCAGATGAAGAAGATCGCCGCCATGGCGGAGGCGCACGGCATCATGCTGGCGCCGCACTCCGGCTCGCTCGGCCCGATCGCCGAATACGCCGCCCTGCACGTGATGGCGGCGGTGCCGAACGCGCTGATGCTGGAACGCGTCGAGATCGACTGGGCCGAACGCTCCGACATGATCACCCCGGCGCCGGTGCAGGTGGACGGCCACCTGGCGGTGCCAGACGCGCCCGGCCTCGGCGTCGACATCAACGAGGAGGCGATCGCCCGCCACCCCAGCCAGCGCAATGTCGGCATGGGCAAGGGCGACTACGAACCCGGCACCGACGGCGAGTTCGTCTACATGCAGACGCGGCTGCACCGGGCACGCTATTTCCGCGGCGGCTGAAGCGCGGCGCCGGGCGGGGTTTGCTCTATCCGGCTTGAAACTCGCTGATCCGGACTTATGTGCGTACTACTAGCGCATGGCCTGTCGGGCCATGGCGCCGGGCGCTTCCTGCAAGCCGAAAATTTAGAAACCCGAATTCAGAAGCCTGGCCAAGGGCCGCGGTGTCGCGCCCTTCCAGTCGCATGCAAGGTTCACATGACCCTCGACCATCCGCCCGGACAAGGGCTGGCCGGATTTGACACCCAGGACCGGAAGAAGGCCTTGCGGGCCGTTCTCGCGGCCCATCAGGGTCCGGTGCTGCACCGCAGCCTCGGGCAGCTGGCGACCACCTTTCTGCCGTTCTTCGGGCTGATCGCCGCGATGTATGCGCTGCTCGACGTGTCTGTCTGGCTCAGCCTGGCGCTGACCATCCCGGCGGCGGGGCTGATCGTGCGGATCTTCATCATCCAGCATGATTGCGGCCACGGCGCCTTCTTCCGCAGCCGCAGCGCCAACCTGTGGCTCGGGCGATTCTGCAGCCTGATCACGATGACGCCCTTCGCCAATTGGCGGCGGCAGCACGCCAATCATCATGCGGTATGGAACAACCTGGACCGACGCAATGGCGGCGCCGACCTGTATTCCACCTGCCTGACCGTCGCCGAATACCAGGCGATGTCGGCGCCCGGCCGGTGGTGGTACCGCGCCGTGCGGCATCCGCTGATTTCCCAGCTGCTGCTGCCGCCGATCGTGTTCATGCTGGTCTACCGCGTGCCGTTCGACACCCCGTCCAATTGGCGTCGCGAACGGGCGAGCGTGCTGCTCACCGATGGCGGGCTGGTCGTGCTGTTCACCGGCTTGGTGCTGTTGCTGGGCGCGGGGTCGGTGGCCCTGGTGCAGGTGCCGACCATGGCGATCGCGGCGATGATCGGGGTCTGGCTGTTTTCGGTGCAGCACCGGTTCGAGGACGCGGTGTGGCTGCGCCAGCGGGAATGGAGCGCCACCGGTGCCGCGCTGCTCGGCAGTTCCTATCTGCGGCTGCCGCGCATCCTGCAATGGTTCAGCGGCAATATCGGCTTCCACCACATCCATCACCTGATGCCGGGGGTGCCGAATTACCGGCTGGAAGAATGCCAGCGCGCCAGTGCATCGATCATGCAGGCAGCCCCGCCACTGTCGCTGTGGCAGGCAATGCGCGCCCCGTCCTACGCGCTATGGGACGAGGAGCGGGCGCAGATGGTTCGGTTTGCCGATGTAGGGATCGCCTGAAGCTTCAGCGATCCCGCATCAATCCGGCGATGCGCGCGGCCAGGTGGCCCTTGTAGTGCCGCCACCAGGCATGGCACTGCGCCCGCTTTGTCTCCAGCCGTTCGCCTGATTGGAGATCGCGAATGAGGTCCGGCGCCTCCGCCCAGTCGGTGACGGTCGGCAGCGGATGCGCGCCGAAGGCGTTGCGGAAATAATCGAAGCCCTCGCGCCGCTCGACGATCGGGATGCAGCCGGCTTCCAGCGCCTCGCACAGCCGGCTGGTGTCCAGCGCCTCGGCGCCGGACGGGCAGGGGGCGATGGTGCATTCGTCCAGCATCGCGCGATAGGCGCCTTGGGCCAGCGGCGGCCGGTCGGCGGTTAGGTGCAGGGCGGCGGGTCCCAGCGTGCGCATGGCGGCCAGCATGGCGGCCCGGGTCGGGTGGTTGGGATCGCCGGCGAAGCCCCACAGGTGCTGCCGGGCATGCGCGGGTTTGGCACCCACCGGATGGCTGAATTCCGCGGCCGGGCCGAGCGGCAGGAAATGCACGTCGGCGGACCGCGACAAAAGCGGCGACCAGTAGTTTCGCAGCACCTGGCGGCACCAGCGATAGGCGCTGCAATCCTCGGTGTAGCGGTCGTCGCCCAGATGCATCAGGGTGACATCACTGCCGGCCAGGTGGGCGCGGCGGTACCAGGCCTGCTTCTCCGGCGTCAGCGCGCGGTCGACCACGATCATGCGGCGTTGCAGCCGGTCCGGCTCGCCGGCGATTTCCTCGGACACGACGCCGGCCAGCAGGAAACGGATCCAGCCGGCCTCGGGCAGCGACGCGCTGTCGCCGCGCCAGATCAAGACCGGGCTCGGCAGCGGCGCCGCGCCCGCCAGCCGGCGCTCGATCAGCCCCAGGTAGAACTCGCAGGTCGTTGTCAGCCCGTACCGGCCGGCATGCTCCTGCAGCATCGCCTGCGCCTCGCGCAATTCGCCCAGCTGGAACTTGCGGATCGCAGGCGACAACGGGTCGCCGGTGATGAGTGAAAGCACGTCACGCCCGATCATACTGCGCCCCGATGAGGTCCGAATTGTTCCGGGTGTCTATCACAATTCCAGGAATGTCCTGATATGGCGTAAAGCCGCGTCGAGGTCGATGCGAAAGCGGCGGTGCAGCAGGCGCGGGTCGTCGTCGTCCTCGCGGCCGAGCACCATGCTGTAGTCGAGCCCCAGCGAGGCGAACAGGTTGGCGTGCCGGTCCAGGAACACCGGCATGCTCTCGATGCAGACCACGCGGGTGCCGGGCCTGCAGAACACCGTGTTGAACATGCCGGCGCCGCTGAGGCCGACGATCATCTCCGCCTGCGCGAACAGCTGGATCTGGCCGATGCTCGGCAACGCCTCCGGCTCGAAGGTGATGAAGCCGAGTGCCGCGAGGGCGGTGGCGAGGGCTGCCTCGTCGATCAATCCCCGCGGCGCGTCCGGCTCGCGCGAGCGGCCGATGCGGGAGATGAAGATCCGTGGCGCCAGCCTGCCGCTGTGTCGCGCCATTGCCCGCGAGGCGAGGCCGGCAAAGACGTCGCGCGAGGTTTCATCAACGAAAAAATCCATCTTCGATTGCCGCAACAGGTGGATCTCGCGAAACCGGTAGCTGCGGAACACGTCATGCGCGACAATGTCGTCGACCGCGATGCCGAGCAGCAGTGCCAGCGCCCGCATGTTCGGGTGGTGGCAGTACACGAACAGCTTCGACAGAGTGTCCCGGTTGGCCATGAAATGGGCGATCGCCGGCACCGAATTCAGTAGGAACAGGCCCCAGTTATGCGGCTCCTGCGGGGTGGCGAACATGACCGGGGCATCGACCTCCGCCGGATCGGCGAATTTGGCGTCGTCGATGAAAAACTCACTTCCCTCGTTGGTGATCCCGGCGGTCTGCTGGGCCAGCGAGCCGGCGTCCCGCACCGCCAGCGCCCATGCGTAATACTTGTTGGCGTCGGTGAAGTACGACTGGAACAGCCCGTCCGGCAGCACGAAGCAGTCGCTCCAGACCAGCCGCGCATCGCTCAGCACGTCCGAGGTCACGGCATGGCGCGGCTGGGTGCCGGCAAGCAGCGCCGCGAGGTCGGTGTCGCGGCCGGACAGATCGGCGGCCAGCCGCGGCGGCGGCCGCTGCCATGTGCCGGCGGGGGTGACGACGGTGCGGGCGATGCCGGGCTCCGCCGCATCCGGCTCGGAAAAGCGCAACCGCACCGGTCAGCGCCGCTCAGGGAATGCTGGTTCCATGCGATCAGCGATCGGTCAGGCGAAGTTCGATGCGCCGGTTGCGGGCATAGGCGTCGGGGGTGTTGGCGGCATCGAGCGGCTGGTTGTCGCCGAAGCCGGTGGCGGCGAGGCGCTCGGCCGGTACGCCCTCGGCGACCAGCAGCTTGACCACCGTGATGGCGCGGGCCGCCGACAGCTCCCAGTTGGACGGGAAGCGCGAACTCTGCACCGGCTGGCGATCGGCGTGGCCGTCGACGCGCATCACCCAGTTCACCTCCTTCGGGATCTCCTTGGAGATTTCCAGCAGGGTCGCCGCCAGCGCCTTGATCTGGTCGGTGCCGGCGGCGCTGAGGTCGGCGCTGCCGACCGGGAACAGCACCTCGCTCTGGAACACGAAGCGGTCGCCGACCACCTGGACCCCGGGCCGGTTGGACAGCACCTCGCGCAGCCGCCCGAAGAAATCGCTACGATAGCGCTGCAACTCCTCCACTTTCTGCGCCAGCGCCGAATTCAGCCGCGCGCCCAGGTTGACGATCTGCGCGTCCTTGCCGCGGTTGGCCTGCTCGGACACCTCGAGTGCCGCGGATACCTGGGCCAGCTGCGCCCGCATCGCCTCGACCTGCTGGTTCAGAAGCGCGATCTGGGCGCGCGCGGTGGTGCCCAGCTTCTGCTCGTCGGCAAGCTGGGCGGCGACCGCGGCGCGCTTCTGCTCCTCCGTCATCGCCCGGCCCGCGGCGTCCTTGGCCTGGCGTTCCAGGTCGTCGCGCAAGGCGGTCAGCGCCCGCACCTGTTCGCTCATGCTGGCGAGGTCGGACAGGCGGGCGGTGATGGTGGCGCGGTCGGCCTGCACCGTCTTGTCGAGTTCGCTGGCCTGGCGCTGCATCTCGGCAAGCCGCGCCTGCGCCGCCGCCAGCGCAAGCTGGGTCGTCGCCAGTTGCTCCAGCCCGCTGTCCAGCTGCTTCTGCCGCGTCGCGAGGTCGGTCTTGCTCGCTGCCAGCTCCTTCTCGCGGGCCGCCAGCTGGGCCGCGCTGGAGGCCGCCAGCTGGCCGGTCGCGTCGTTGCGGCGTGCGGCATCCGCCAGCTGCGCCTGCAACTGCTCGGCCCGGGACTGGGCGGACTGCACCTGCAGGCTGCTGTCGGCGAGCCGCGCGGTGAGGCGGTCGCGCTCGGCCTTCAGCGAGTCGCGGTCGGCAGAAATGCGGTCCTGGTCGGTCCGCAGCGCCGCCAGCTGCTGCGCCAGCGTGTCGCGCGCGGTGGTGGCGCCCTGGAGGTCGCGGTTGAGCAGCGCGATCGAGCCTTGCAGTTCGCTGCTGCGACCCTTTTCCAGCGCCAGCATGTCGGCCAGTTCGGCCATCTGCCGGTTCACGCGGTCCAGCGCCTGGTCGCGGCCGGACAGCGCCACCGACAGGAACGCCTGCGCCAGCACGAACACCAGCAGCACGAAGATGATAACCATCAGCAACGTCGACAACGCGTCGACGTAGCCGGGCCATGGATTCATGGCCTCGCCGGAACTGCGCCGGCGCAACGCCACGCTCAGGCGCTCCCGCGCGGAGGCCGCATCATCGCGGCTGTTCCTCGGCGAGGGCCGCGATGGTGCGGGTCAGGATCTTGATTTCGTTGCGCAGTTCGCCGGTGCTCTGGCTGCGGCCCTGTTCGTTCTCGGTCAGCATCCGTTGCAGATACAGCTCGATGTTGCGCAGATGCGCCCGGGCCACGTCGTCGCCGCCACGGCTGTCGCCCAGCCGTTGCAGCGCCGGCGCCAGCGCCTGCTGGCCCTCGGCGATCCGCAGCATCAGCTGCTGGCTGGCGCGCATCGTGTCGGACAGCGTTGCGAGGCGCTCGCTGAGGCCGAGCAGCGCCTGGTTGCTTTCCCGCCGGTCGTCCTCGCCGCGCGACAAAGTGCGCTGCAGGGTTTCCATGTTCTCGGCGGTCTGCTCCAGCAGCGCCTGCACGTACACCGGCACCGAGCCGCCCTCGCCGTCGCCGCCCAGCGCCCCGGAGGACAGGCGGGTGAGGCCGGCGAGCCATTCCTCCAGCTCGTTGAAGAAGCGGTTCTGCGCCTGCCCGGCGGTGAGGTCGAGGAAGCCCAGCACCAGCGCGCCGGCGAGGCCGAGCATGGAGGAGGAGAACGCCGTGCCCATGCCCTTCAGCGGCTGGGCCAGTCCGGATTTCAACTGCTCGAACAGCGCGTTGATGTCGCCCGAGCCCACCGACATGCCGGTGATGACGTCGGCCACCGAGCGCACCGTCAGCAGCAGCCCCCAGAACGTGCCGAGCAGGCCGAGGAAGATCAGCAGGCCGGTCATGTAGCGGGATAGCTCGCGGCTCTCGTCGAGCCGGCTGGCGATGCTGTCGAGCAGCGAGCGCATCGAGGCGCTGGATATGGTGAAGCGGTCCTGTGGCCCCTTGCCGCCACGGCCGGCGAGCATGCTGGCCATCGGCGCCAGCAGCTTGGGCGAAGGCATCGCGGCGACGCGGGTGCGGGATTTCTGGAAACCCTCCAGCCAGGCGACCTCCGGGGCCAGCCGGGTAACCTGGCGGATGTTCCAGCCGATACCCAGGAGCATCACCAGCACGATCAGGCTGTTGAGCAGCGGGTTGGCCTCGAAGGCCGCCAGCAGCGCGCCCGACAGCAGGGCCACGACCACCACGACCGCGGCCAGGAAGCCGAGCATCCGCCAGAGATATTGCGTGGGCTGGGTCATAGCGCGGGTTTGGCCTGGGTTGAAGGCGCCGCAGGGGAGGCATCGGGTCGGCTGGCAGCAGGGACGGGTGGGGTCTGCCCACTTTGTCCCGCAGCCGGTTGTGACATGCCGGTGACGGTGATGTCGACGCGATCCGGCGGGCCTTCGGCGAAGGCAGGCGTCGTGGCGCCCAGCGCCTTCACGTAGATCCGCGGCGAGGCGAACCCCTGGGAGATCAGCATGCTGCGGACCGTCAGCGCACGGCCGAGCGACAGCCGCCGCGGGCTCGACGGATCTTCCGGCGTGCCGGCGGCGTAGGCGGTGACGTTGAACACCGAGTTCGGCGACCCCGATGCATAGCTGGCGAGGCCCCGCAGCGCCTCCGACGTGGCCGGATTGAGGTCGGTGCGGTTGGTGCCGAAGGTGATGCGGATACCGCCGACGATGGCGCTCGCCTCGCCCGGCGCGTCGGCCGTCACCACGGCGGGCGTCGGGGGCGGTACCGGCCGGGTCGGCACGGCCACCGGCGGCGGGATCACCGGCGGCGGCGGCGGTGCGGCCGGGACCACCGGCGGGGGCGGCGCCGGGGGCGGGGGTACCGGTGCCGCCACCTGCGGCTTGGCCGGCGCCGGCTTGGCCGGGGCGGCCCGGGCGGGCTGGCGCGGCTTGGCAGGCGCTGACTTGGGCGGCGTCGCGGGCGCGGCCGACTCCGGCTTCAGGGCATCGAGCGCCCGTGGGTCGACGGTGACCTGGGCGACGGCGGCACCGGCGGTCAGAAGCAGGGCGGAGGACGTAAGCAGGAATTTGCGCATCTGCGAACGCATCCTAAAGCAATTCAGTAGCGACTGGAATCGCACGGCCGCTTCCATGGTGATGAAATCGCAGCCAAAACCCCGCCGGCGCGGCTCAGATCACGCAGCCGCGGCAAACCGCATCAACCGGCATGCGCAGCGGCTGCGGCGACCCCGGCCGCGACGTGGTCGCGCAGATACGGATGCAGATGCGGATTGGCCGCCACGACATCGCCGCGGGTGCGCGGATCACCATCGGCGGCGTCCGTGCAATAGCCGCCGGCCTCGCGCACGATCAGCACCCCGGCCGAAAGGTCCCACGGCTTCAAGCCGAGTTCCCAGAAGCCGTCATAGCGGCCGGCGGCGACCCAGGCGAGGTCGAGCGCCGCCGCGCCGAAGCGGCGGATTCCGGCGGTTTCCGGCATCAGGGCGCCGAGCGTGCGGGCGAAGGCCAGGCGCCGGCGGGCATCGACGGCGGCAAACGGGATGCCGGTGGCGAACACCGCCTCCTTCGGATCGCGGCGAGCCGACACGCGCAGGCGCCGGTCGTTGAGATAGGCGCCCATGCCTTTCTCGGCCCAGAACATCTCGTCCACCGCCGGGGCGTAGATCAGGCCCGCAGAGATTTCCGAGCTGCCGTCCGGCAGGCGCCGTTCCAGGCCGATGCTGATCGCCCAGTGCGGGATGCCGTGCAGGAAGTTGGTGGTGCCGTCGAGCGGATCGACCACCCAGCGCCAGCTCCAGTTCTCCGACCCGGAACTGCCGGACTTCCTCCATCAGGAACCCGTAACCGGGGCGCGCCTTGTTGAGGTCTTCCTTGAGGTTGGCCTCGGCCCGCATGTCGGCCTGGCTGACGAAATCGCCCGGGCCCTTGACGCTGACCTGCAGCTGCTCGACCTCGGCGAAATCCCGCAGCAGCCGCTTCGCGGCGCGCTGCGCCGCGTTCTGCATGACCGTCATATGGGCTGAAAGACGAAGGGCCACGATCTCAGCCCTTGAAACGCTCCACGTAGCTGGCGTCCTCGGTCCGCACCACGATCCGTTCCCCGGTCTCGATGAACGGCGGCACCGAGGTCTTCACCCCGTTCGACAGCAGCGCCGGCTTGTAGCTGCTGGCGGCGGTCTGGCCCTTCACCACCGGGTCGGCCTCGACGATCTCCAGCACCACGGTCGCCGGCAGGTGGATGCCGACCACGTCGCCTTCGACCAGATCGACCTCGACCTTCATGTTGTCCTGCAGGAACGGCGCCTGGTCGCCCAGGATTGCCGCCGGAACAAGCGTTGCTCGTAGGTCTCGGGATCCATCAGGACCAGGTTGTCGCCGTCCGTGTAGGAGTAGTTGTAGTCCTTGTTGTCGGTCATCAGCCGCTCGACGGTGTCGGCGGTGCGCCAGCGCTCGTTGGTCTTGCTGCCGGATCTTGAGGTCGCGCATTTCCACCTGGATGAACGCGCCGCCCTTGCCGGGGGTGATGATCTGCTGCTTCAGCACCGTCCAGCGACGGCCGTCATGCTCGATCACCTGGCCGGCGCGGATCAGGTTTGCCTGTTGTTTCATGGGTCTCTCGTCGGTCTTTGGAAGCCGGGATGGAATTCGGTGCGGTAGGGGCGTCGGGACGGAAGGGGTGGCGGGCTTCTAGCCCCCTGGCGCCGGCCCGGCAAGCGCATGGCCGCACCCGGCCGGGTCGCGCACCCGGTCATCCGGCTCCAGATAGGCCGGGCCGAGCGGCACCTTGCCGTGGCCGCCGGGGATGTCGAGCACATAGGTCGGCCAGGCCAACCCGGTGACACGGCCGCGCAACGACCGCAGCAGCGCCAACCCCTCGGCGATCGGCACATGAAACCGGGCGGTGCCGGGCGCCGCGTCCAGCTGGTGCAGGTAATACGGCTTCACCCGGGCGCCGACCATCGCCCGGAACAGGTCTTCCAGGGCTTGCGAGTTGTCGTTGACGCCGCGCAGCAGCACGGACTGGCCGAGCACCGGCACCGCCATCGCCTGCACGCGGCGGATCGCGGCGAGCGCCGCGGCGGTGAACTCGCTGGCATGGTTGGCGTGCAACACCAGCCACATCGCCTTCGGCGTCTCCAGCGAAGGCCGCGAGCGCGTCGGTCAGCAAATCGGGGTCCGCCACCGGCACCCGGCTATGGATGCGCAGGGTCCGAATATGCGGGATGTCGGATAAACGCCTGATGATGGAGGATAACCGGCGCGGCGACAGCATGAGCGGGTCACCGCCGGTCAGGATGATCTCCTGAACTTCAGGATGGTCGTCGATCCATGCGAAAGCGGCATCCAGTTCTGCCTCGGTCAGCAATCCGCCGTCGGGCCCGACATGCTCGCGGCGAAAGCAGAAGCGGCAATAGACCGGGCAGACCAGCAGCGGCTTCAGCAGCGCCCGGTCCGGATAGCGGTGGACGATCCCTTTCACCGGCGACAGCGCGTCGTCGGCGATCGGGTCGGCGCGCTCATGGGCGGTGGTCAGCAACTCGGCCGGGTCGGGGACGTATTGCCGGGCGATCGGCGCGCCGGCCTCGGCAATCAGCGCCTGCATCGCCGGAGGCACGGCGACGGCATAGCGCGCCTCGACGGCGGCGATCGCGTTGCGCCGCGCAGCCGGGATCAACCCGGCGGCGACCAGCGCATCGGCGTCGCGCAGGGTGCGGGGCGGGGCGATACCATCGGGCATGCGCGCGCTGTAGTCTGCGCCGCCGCCGCCCGCAACCGCCTTTCCCACGGAGCCAGCATGCCGAATGGCCGCTATCTGCTCGTCGACGTCTTCACCGACCGGCCGTTCGGCGGCAACCAGCTCGCGGTGTTTCCCGGACGGCGACGGCTTCTCGCCCGGTCAGATGCAAAGCCTGGCCCGCGAACTGAACCTCGCCGAAACCACGTTCGTCACGCCGGCGGCGGAGCGCGGCCATTTCCGGGTGCGCATCTTCACGCCCGCGGCGGAACTGGCCTTCGCCGGCCATCCCACCATCGGCACCGCGGTGGCGCTGCACCATCTTGGCCGGGTGCCGCCGGATGCCGCGGACATCGTGTTGCAGGAGGGCGTCGGGCCAGTGCGGGTCGAAGTCGACCGCGGCAAGCGCTACGCTGTTCATGGAGGGCGCCCCGGAAATCCGCCCCTGCACGGGTTCCGCGGATATCGCGGCGGCGGTCGGCCTGGCGGAGGCGGATCTCGCCGGCACGCCCTGGCAGGCGAGCTACGGCACGCCGTTCGTGATGATCCCGCTGGCCGACATCGCGACCGTCGGCCGCGCCGCGCTGAATAGCGACAAATGGACCCGGCTGCAGCTATGGGGCCGTGGCGCGTATGTGTATGCGGCCGATGCGCCGGGTCGTCCGCATCGGGACCTGCACGCCCGGATGTTCGCGCCGAAGCTTGGCGTCCCCGAAGATCCCGCCACCGGCTCGGCGGCCGCGGCTCTGGTCGGCAGCATGGATTTCGGGCTGGGCGACGGCGAGTGCCGGGTTTCGATCGCGCAGGGAGTCGAGATGGGTCGGCCGAGCCGCATCATGGGCTCGGTGACACGCGCCGGCGGAATGGTTACCGGCATCGCCATCGGCGGCGAGGCCGTGGTGGTCGGCGAGGGGCGCTTCTCCATTCTGCCATGATGCCCCCCTGGCACCCCGAAAGCCTGGCGGCGCGGCTGCCGTTCCTGCGCCGGCGGGCGCTGCTGACGCAGGCGGTCCGCGCCTTCTTCACCGCGCGCGGCTATACCGAGGTGGAAACGCCGTTCGCGGTGCCGGCGCCGGGCGAGGAGGTGCATCTCTCGACCTTCGCCACCGAACGCATCGACACGGCCGGCATGCGGCGCAGGCTGTGGCTGCATACCAGCCCGGAATTCGCCATGAAGCGCCTGCTGGTCGGCGGCGCCGGAAAGATCTTCCAGTTGGCCCGCGTGTGGCGCAACGGCGAGGGCAGCGACCTGCACGCCGCCGAATTCACCATGCTGGAGTGGTATTGCCCCGGCGCCGGGATGTCCGAGCTGATCGCCGAGACGCTGTGCCTGCTGCGCGCCGTGTTGCCGCCGGTGGTGACCTGCCGCGGCGTGACCACCGATCTTTCCCGCGCCGAAACGCTCACCGTTGCCGATGCGTTCCAACGCCATGTCGGGGCCGACCTGCTGGCGATCGGCGACGACGCGGCGGCACTCGCGCGGGCCGCCGGCACGAGGCTGCGTGACGGGGAGACCTGGGAGGATCTGTTTTTCCGGCTGCTGCTGGGGCGCGTGGAGCCGGCGATCGGCCGCACCCACCCGACCTTTTTGACCCACTGGCCCGCCGCCCAGGCGGCGCTCGCGCGGCGCGACCCTGCCGACCCGCGCGTCGCCGAGCGTTTCGAGTTGTTCGTCTGCGGCATGGAACTCGCCAACGCCTTCGTCGAACTCACCGATGCCGCCGAGCAGCGTGCCCGCTTCATGGTCGACCGTGCCCGCCGCGCAGCGATCTACGGCGATGCCGGCTGGCCGCTCGACGAGGATTTCCTGGCCGCCCTGGCGTACGGGATGCCGGAAGCCGCAGGCATCGCACTCGGCTTCGACCGGCTGGCGATGATCGCCGCAGGCGCCGACCGGATCGACCAGGTACTGTGGCTGCCACCTGAATAATCGGCACCTCCACACAATATGTTTGCAAAAGGAGACGCCGATGCGGAAGTCGATCGTGGTTCTGTCTGGGCTGGCGCTGGCGTTGGCCGGTTGCGTCTATCCGACGATTGCGCAGCGGCAGGCGTACCTGGCGCAGTTCATCGGTGCCAGCGAGGCCGACCTGGTCCGTGCCCTCGGGGTGCCGACCCGCAGCATCGATGCCGACGGGCATCGGTTCCTGGCCTATGACGAACGCAAGGTGGACATCCTGCCGGGCTACGGCATGGGGTCGTACTGGAACGGCTTCTATGGCCCGTTCTTCGGCCCGCCGATCTACGCCGGCACGCCGCAGCAGGTACTGGTGCGCGAGTGCGAGACCACGTTCGAACTGAATGGCGGCAAGGTTGCCTCGTTCAGCCTGCGCGGCAACGCGTGCTGAGGTCGCGGATTATTTCGCCCTCGCCTGCATCCGGTCGGATCACGCCTTCGTAACGCGCTGGTCTGGTGCGGCTTTGGGCCGCCCCGCGAACCGGAACCCGCGCATGAAAACCCTGTACGTCTATCCGATTACCCTGGCGACCATGCTGTTGGCCGGGTGCTCGCAATCGATGATGATGGCGCCTGCCGCCAGCCCGCCGATGACCGCCAGCATGCCGATGACAACCATGGTCGGCGGACAGGCGATGTATCCGAACAAGGACATCGTCGATAACGCCGTGAACTCCGCCGACCACACCACGCTGGTCGCGGCGGTGAAGGCCGCGGGCCTGGTCGAGACGCTGAAGGGCCCCGGGCCGTTCACGGTGTTCGCACCGACCAATGCGGCATTCGACGCGCTGCCGAAAGGCACCGTCGCCACCCTGCTGAAGCCCGCGAACAAGGCGACGCTGGTGAAGATCCTGACCTATCACGTGGTCCCCGGCAGCCTCACCTTCGACGCGCTGCACAAGATGGTCATGGACCAGAACGGCCGCGCCGAACTCAAGACCGTCGAAGGCGAAACCCTGACGGTGATGATGAACGGTCCGCACAACATCTCGCTGACCGACGCCAAGGGCGGCGTCGCGCACATCACCACCTATGACGTGATTCAGTCGAACGGCGTCATCCAGGTGATCGACAAGGTGCTGCTGCCGGGCTGATCCGAATGATCGAAGCGAGGTCCTTCGCCCTCCGCCGCGGTAGCGGGAAGGCGAGGGGCCTCGGCACGGAAATCATGCCGCGTCGGCACCATCCCTGTAGCCGCTACTGGCACATCGGCTCGCGGTTGGTGATGCAGCTCCAGGTGGATTGCGGGAACCCATTGATCGTCTGCTGCGAGAACGCCGAGCTACCCGGCGGCTGCGGGCCCGCCCCGATCTCGACGCAGCCGCTGGTCGCCAGCAGGGCCAGCACGGCGAGCAGGCGGATCATGGTTCCGGACGCGCCGCGGCGATCGCCGCGTTCATCGCGCGCACGCCGGCGGCAGGGCCGTCCGGGTGGCTCCAGACCGCACCGACGACGGCCAGGAAATCGGCGCCCGCCTGCACCAGCGGCGCGCAGTTCGCGGCGTTGATGCCGCCGATGGCGACGCAGGGCAGCTCCATCAGTTCGGACCACCATTGCAGCGTTTCCAGCTCGGCGCGGGTGCTCGCCTCCTTGGTGGCGGTGGGGAAGAACGCGCCGAACGCCACGTAGTCGGCGCCCGCTTCGCCCGCCTCCATGGCGAGGTCGCGGCTGTCGTGGCAGGTGACGCCCATGGTGAGGTCTGCCCAGCAGCTTGCGCGCGACCGCGGCCGGGCGTATCGCTCTGGCCGACATGGGCGCCGTCGCAGCCGAGCGCGACCGCGAGGTCGGGCCGGTCGTTCAGCAGGAACGCCACGTTGCGCGACTGCGCCACCGGCCGCAGCGCGTCGATCGCGCGCTTCAGCGCGTCGTCGTCGAGATCCTTCAGGCGGAGCTGCACCGCAGGCGACGTCGCCGGCATCCAGCGCCGCCGCCAGCAGGTCGGCGAAGGCGTCGGGATCGAGCGCCGGCGGGGTGATCAGGTAGAGCCGGCACGCCGCTCCTGCATCAGGCTCAGGCCCGGCCCTGGTAGATGTTCGATGATCTTGGCCAGCATCGCCAGCGCCTCGGCGCGCGGGCGCTGGAAGGTGTTGCGGCCGATGATGCGAGCCGTTGGCGCCGCCGTCGCGCAGGCCGCGGATTTCCTCGTAGAGCGCCGTCCAGGCCCTTCGCCTCGCCGCCGGAGAACACCACGATGCGGCGGCCGGCGAAGCGTGCCTGCATGACGTGCTCGACGCGCTTGGCCATGGTCGAGATGTCGATCTTCTGGTCCTCATAGACCTTCTTCGCGGCCTCCAGGCTCAGATGCGCGGTCGGCGGCTTCACCTTGATGATGTGGGCGCCCATCAGCGCCGCCATGTGCGCGGCATAGGCGCAGATGTCGATCGCGGTCTCGCCCGCCTTGTCGAGGTCGCGGGCCGCGCGGATAGCTCCAGCACCACCACGGCGAGGCCGGCCGCCTTCGCTTCCGCGGCCAGCTCGCGCAGCTCCTCCATCTGGTCGAAGGCGTATTCGCTGCCGGGATAGATGGTGAAGCCGATCGCCGAGCAGCCCAGCCGCAGCGCGTCGTCAACGCCGGCGGTGACCGCCTGGTCCTTGCTGACCGCGAGGCTGTTGGAGGTGTTGCATCTTCAGGATGGTCGGGATCGGCCCCGGCGAAGGTGACGGCGCCGGCTTCCAGCATGCCCAGCGGCGCGGCATAGGCCGACAGCCCGGCGTCGATCGCCAGCTGGTAATGGTAATGCGGGTCATAGGCGGCGGGGTTGGGGGCGAAGCTGCGCGCCGGGCCGTGCTCGAAGCCCTGGTCGACCGGCAGGATGACCAGCTTGCCGGTGCCGCCCAGTTTGCCCTCGGATCAGGATGCGGGCGAGGTTGGTCTTGGTCCCGGGATTGTCGCTCTCATACCAGTCGAGCATCTTCCTGACGCGCTGGGTGACCCGCATATCCGTTCCCTCCGTGGACCGATCGTTCTGATGGCTGGCGTCCTAGCCCAGCCGCATTGCCTTGTCACCCCGCAGCCAAGGCAGCAGCAGGCGTTCCGCGCCCCGCGCCGCGAGGTCGAGGCTGGACGGCCGCTGCCCCAGCAGGCGGGCGCCCAGGCTGCCGGCGACACCCTCGACGGCGGCGAAGGCGGGGCAGGCGGGGTCGAGGATGATCGCGCGCTGCCCCAGGCGCAGCGCCGACATGGCGTAGCCCGGCGCGTCCCCGCAATCGAGGATATCGGTCCATTCGAAGGCCGCGAACTCAGCCCGCGCCGCCTGCACCAGCGCCCGCCACCAGGCGCATCCGGCGAAGGACGCGGCCGCCGGCGCCGACAGCAATGTGACCGGCAGGCCCGGCGCCAGCGCGGTCCTCGCGTGGTCCAGCCCGTGCACAACGACCGGCGGTGGTGAAAACATGCTTGACGTTCAAGCGCCTCGGGGGTTGAAACTCAAGTCCGGTGGCAACTCGCGGAGGGCGGCTTGGCAGAAGACGATGATCCGGCCGAGGCAATGGCGCGGCTGGAGGCTGCATTGGAGCGGATCGCGCTGGTGGCGCGACAGCCGGCGGCGGCGCTGCATCATGGTGGCGACTCCGCGCCCGATGTAGACAGGCCGCAGGTTGCAGCGGCGGACGCGGACACGGCGTCGCTGGCGGCGCGGCTGGATGCGCTGATCGCGCAGCTGCGTTCCGCGGTAGGGCAGCAACCGGGCTAGGCTGCGGCCTGGATCGCCGGCTATGTGCAGGCCGGCTGCGACAAGCCGGCCGGCGCGCAGGCCGGTACCGACAGGAAGGAGGCCCGCTTGGCCCAGGTTACCGTGAAGATCAACGGCTACAGCTATACCGTCGGCTGCGAGGACGGGCAGGAGCAGCATCTCACCGCGATGGCCGGCGAGGTGGAAAGCCGGATCGACAGCATCCGCGCGCTGGGCGGCAACTCCGGCGAGGCGCGGCTGCTGGTGCTGACCTCGCTGCTGATGGCCGACGAGTTGCACGACCTGAAGGCGGAGCTCGATGCCGCCCGGTCATCGCCGCAGGCGCCTGCGAGGCCGCGCAACGGTGGCGAGACCGCGCGCCGGGCGCAGCGACTGGCCGCCCGCGCCGAACAGATCGCGGCCGACCTGGAAGCGCCGCCGCAAGGTTGACCGAAGGGCTGTCGCGCACCATTGCGCCGGGCTACGCGCTGGCCCATATATGTCGGCGGAGCTGCCCGGTGCGTCAGGCAACAACATCCCCAGGGCCAATAAGCACTCTCCCGGGAACTGGCGCTGTCATGACCTTGGTCATGGTATCTGGTGCCCACCTGCTCACGCAGGCCTTGGGAGGATGAAACGCCAACGGCCATGGCGGCTCCACTATTCCTGATCTCGTTGCGCTGAAGCGCGCGGCTCGTGCCGCGGCGCTCGTGGCGCGCGCCGGGTGCAATCCCGAATGCGGCGCCGACCTCGCGCGGCATCTGCTGGCCGAACTGCCGCCTTCGCCAGGCGCCGTCGTGTCCGGCTTCTGGCCGATGCCCGGCGAGATCGACATCCGGCCGCTGCTGCGCGCCCTGCATGCGCGCGGCCACCCGGTGCTGCTGCCGCAGACGCCGGCCCGCGGCGCACCCTTGGTGTTCCTGCACTGGCAACCCGGCATGGCGATGGTGCCGGAGAAATTCGGCACCCTGCGCCCGACCGGCGCGCCGGGCATTCCCGACATCCTCTATGTGCCGCTGCTGGCGTTCGACCGCGCCGGGCGGCGGCTCGGCTATGGCGGCGGCTACTATGACCGCACGCTCGCCGGCCTGCCGCATGCCCGCGCCATCGGCTGCGCCTTCGCCGCCCAGGAACTCGACGAAGTGCCCGCGGGAGAGTACGACGCGCGGCTGCACGCCGTGGCCACCGAGCGCGGCGTCATCGTCTGCGACCCCGCTTTGCTGGAAAGATCCTGAATGAACCTGCTCTTCCTGGGCGACGTGGTCGGACGTTCCGGCCGCGAAGCCGCCGCCCTGTGGCTGCCCCGGCTGCGCGAGGCGCTGCGCATCGACCTCGCCGTCATCAACGGGGAAAACGCCTCGCACGGGTTCGGCCTGGCGCCCGACATGGCGCGCGCCTTGTTCGAAGCCGGCGCCGATGTGGTTACGCTTGGCAACCACGCCTGGGACCGCAAGGAAATTGTTGGATATATCGCCGAGACCCCTCGGCTGATCCGGCCGCTGAATTTCCCGCCTGGGACTCCTGGCGCCGGCAGCGTGGTGGTGGAACTGGCGGATGGGCGGCGGGCGCTTGTGGTGCAGGCGATGGGGCGGCTGTTCATGGACCCGCTGGACTGTCCGTTCCGCGGCACCGCGGTCGAACTCGCCAAATACAAGCTCGGCAGCTCCGTGGCCGCCATCGTGGTCGATTTCCATGCCGAGGCGACCAGTGAGAAAATGGCCTTCGGACACTCGTTCGATGGCCAGGTCAGCCTCGTCGTCGGCACCCACACCCATTGCCCCGCCGCCGACCACCAGATCCTGCCGGGCGGCACCGCGTTCCTGTCCGATGCCGGGATGTGCGGCGACTATGACAGCGTCATCGGCATGGCCAAGCAGAACGCCGCGACCCGGTTCTGGCGCAAGCTGCCCGGCGACCGCCTGGGTCCGGCCGAGGGCGAGGCGACCGTATGCGGCGTGTTCGTCCAGACCGACGACGCCACCGGCCTGGCGCTGCGGGTGGAACCGATCCGCCAGGGCGGCCGGTTGTCGCAGGCGATGCCGTCGCCGGTCGCCGCCTAGCGCTGCTGCCAGTTGGCGTCGGGGATTCGGGCGATGCGGTCCACCGCGTCGGCGATGAACGGTCCGCCCTTTTCGTCGAGGGCCGCCAGTGCCGCGGCCAACGTGAATTCCACGCCCTGCATCGGCGCCCGGTTGCGCAAGAACGGACTGCCCGGGGTCGCCAGCAGCAACTGCATCGCGGCGAACAGCGGGAAGGGCAGGTCCACCTCGGCGCCCTCCACGAACAGCGGCGTGCGCTGCCGGAAGGCGAACTCCGCCGAATCCATGAGCGCAAAAAAGTCCCGCAAGGCGTTGGCCGGCACATGCGAGCGCAATGGCAGGCCGCCGGAATTCTCCAGCCGGGCGAAGGCATGCGCCATCATGTCGGTCTGGAATTCACGGCCGTATCTGGCGCCCGCGACCATCCGCATGCGCCAGGCGAGATAGAGCTTCCCCCAAACTTGGAACGTCGCGCGGATTGCCTCGGGCAGGTCCTGCCCGGCCATGGCGATCTCGCCTGAAGTCACGCCGAAGTTTCTGCCGTCGACAATGAACTGATGGATCAACAGGTTGCCGGCAAACTTCGGATTGGGCGCCGGTGGCGGCATCCGCAGCGCCAGCGACGGTTCGCGCCGCAGCGCAGGCAATGCCGCCTGCCGCAAAGACGCATGCCGCTCCTTGCCCAGCACCTCGCTGAACATGTCGATCCCCGCAAGCAATCCCATTCCGGCCCCCATCTGACCCGGAAGTTCATATCGCCTGCGTGTTAATGTCCGCCTTGGGTGTCGCCGCCGTCGCAGGCGAAAATGCGGGTAGCTGGACGATCCGGCCCGATATCGCGCACAAGACCGCATCATCAGACTTGCTCGCAGAGGAACGTATGGCTGGCCATTCGCACGTCAAGAACATCATGCACCGTAAGGGGGCCCAGGACGCCAAGCGTGGCCGCATCTTCGCCCGCCTGATCCGCGAAATCACCGTCGCCGCCGGCACCGGGCTACCCGACCCCGCCCTTAACCCCCGGCTGCGAGCCGCGGTCGTCGCCGCCCGCCAGGCGAACATGACCAAGGACACCATCGAGCGGGCGATCAAAAAGGCCGCCGGCGCCGGCCCCGCCGACAACTACGTGGAGATGCGCTACGAAGGCTACGGCCCCGCCGGCGTCGCCGTCATCGTCGAGGCGCTCACCGACAATCGCAACCGCACCGCCTCCGAAGTCCGCTCCGCCTTCGCCAAATACGGCGGGGCGCTCGGCGAGACCAACTCCGTTTCTTTTATGTTCTCACGACGCGGCGTCGTGCGTTATCCCAGCGCCGTGGCAAGCGAGGACGACATGCTGGAAGCGGCGATCGAAGCCGGCGCCGAGAACGTCGAGAGCGGGGTGGACGGCCATGAGGTCACCACCTCGCCGGACGACTTCTTCGCCGTCCGCGACGCCCTGGAAAAGCGCTTCGGGCCGCCTGAGGAAGCCAAGATGGATTGGCGCCCCACCACCACCGTCACGCTGGACGAAGACAAGGCCACGGCGCTGATGAAGCTGCTCGATGTGCTGGACGAAAGCGAGGACGTGCAGAACATCTTCGCCAATTTCGAAATCCCGGAATCGGTGCTGCAGAAAATGTCGGCCTGATGGTTCGCCTGCTCGGCATCGATCCGGGATTGCGCTTCACCGGCTGGGGCCTGCTGGAAGTCGACGGCAACCGGCTGCGCCACCTCGCCGACGGGGTGATCGCCACCGACGGCAGCGAAAGCGTGCCGGACCGCCTGCGAATGCTGCACGAGGCGCTCACCGCGCTGCTGGGGCTGCATCTTCCCGACGAAGCGGCCGTCGAGGAAACCTATGTCAACCGCAACGGCACCGCGACGCTGAAACTCGGCTACGCCCGCGCCGTGGCGCTGCTGGCGCCGACCCTGCTGGGCATCCCAGTCTCCGAATACGGCGCCAAGACCGTGAAGCTCTCCGTCGTCGGCACCGGCGGCGCATCCAAGGACCAGGTGCAGATGATGGTGCGGCGCCTGCTGCCAGGCGGCGCCATTCGCCGCGCCGACGCGGCCGACGCACTGGCGGTGGCGATCTGCCATGCGCATCACCGGGCCAGCCGGATCAGGGTGGCTTCTGGGGTGCGTATGGCATGAGCAAGAGAAGCAAGGCCAAAGGCGTTGCCTCTGGACTCCAGTCAAGGCGGAGCCTTGACAATCCTGGACTTGCTTGGCTGCGTCAGCAGCCTTCAAAAGATATCCGGATTTGGATTATGGCCGCTGACGCGGCGAAAAAAATGGATTCTCAAGGCGTTGCCTTGAGCGGGTTCCAAGGGCAGAGCCCTTGGCCTTCCCATGATTGCTAAACTGACCGGCCGCATCGAAGCCCTCGAGGACGACCGCTGCGTCGTCGACGTCGGCGGCGTCGGCTATCTGGTGCACGCCTCCACCCGAACCCTGGCGGCGCTGCCGGCGGGAATGGCCGCGTCGCTGCTGATTGAGACGCAGGTGCGCGAGGATGCCATTGTTCTTTATGGATTTTCGGAATCGGCGGAGCGCGAGTGGTTCCGGCTGCTGACGACGGTGCAGGGTGTCGGCGCGCGGGTCGCCCTCAACATTTTGTCGGCGCTGTCGCCTCGGGATCTGATTGCGGCGATCCAGGCCGGCGACCGCGGCAGTCTTACCCGCGCGGCGGGGGTGGGTGCCAAGCTCGCGGTGCGGCTGCTGACCGAGTTGCGGGAGAAGGCGGGAGCGATGCCCGCGGGGCACGGCTTTTCACCGGTATTGCCGCCGGTGGCAGGGGTGGAATCGGACGCGCTTTCGGCCTTGGTCAATCTTGGCTACCGACGTCCCGAGGCCTCGGCGGCGGTGGTGCGGGTGCTGGCCCGCCTTGGTGACGATGCGTCGCTCGATGCGGTGATCCGGGACGGGCTGAAGGAACTGGCCCGGTGAGCGTCGAGGACGAACGCACGCTCTCCCCTGTGCGCGCCGAGGAGGACGCCGCCGAGGCCTCGCTGCGGCCGCAGACCCTGGCCGAATTCACCGGCCAGCAATCCAGCCGCGAGAATTTGGCGATCTTCATCCAGGCGGCTCGGTCGCGGGGCGAAGCGCTTGATCATGTGCTTCTTCACGGCCCGCCGGGGCTCGGCAAAACCACCCTGGCGCAGATCGTCGCGCGCGAACTGGGGGTGGGATTCCGCGCCACGTCCGGCCCGGTGATCCAGCGCGCCGGCGATCTTGCGGCGATCCTGACCAACCTGCAGCCGCGCGACGTGCTGTTCATCGACGAGATCCACCGCCTGCAGCCGGCGATCGAGGAAGTGCTGTATCCGGCGATGGAGGATTTCCAGCTCGACCTGATCATCGGCGAGGGCCCGGCCGCCCGCAGCGTACGCATTGATCTTGCACCTTTCACCCTGGTCGGCGCGACCACGCGGGCCGGACTGCTGGCGACCCCGCTGCGCGACCGCTTCGGCATTCCGCTGCGCCTGGTGTTCTACACGCCGGCGGAACTGGAGCGGATCGTCACCCGCGGCGCCCAGAAGCTGAGCTTCGCGCTGACCGCGGAAGGCGCCGAGGAAATTGCCCGCCGCAGCCGCGGCACTCCGCGCATTGCCGGGCGGCTGCTGCGCCGGGTGCGCGATTTCGCGCATGTGCAGGGCCACGACCCGGTCGATCGCGCGATCGCCGACGCGGTGCTGTCGCGGCTGGAAGTGGACCGGCTGGGGCTCGACGCCATGGACCGGCGCTACCTGCAGCGCATCGCCGAGCATCATGCCGGCGGCCCGGTCGGCGTCGAGACGCTGGCGGCTGCTCTGGCGGAGGCGCGCGACACGCTGGAAGACGTGGTGGAACCCTATCTGATCCAGGAGGGCCTCGTGCTGCGGACCAGCCGCGGCCGCATGCTGGGCGAGCGCGGCTGGCGGCATCTGGGCCTGGTTCCGCCGGCGGGTCCGCAACTCGACCTGCTGGCGGGCGACGAACCATAGGCGGCATGACCGATGTTTCATCCGCATGACATCGCCGCTGCTGGCCGCCACCTGTATGCCGTCCGCGTCTATTACGAGGACACCGATGCCGGCGGAGTCGTCTATCACGCCAATTATCTGCGCTATGCCGAACGGGCGCGCAGCGAGGCGTTGCGCGACCTCGGTGTGCCGCATCAGGAAATGACGACGCTGCATGGCGTGATGTTCATGGTGCGGCGCGTCAAAGTGGATTATCTCGGTCCGGCGCGGCTTGACGATTCGCTGATCGTGCTGACCCGGCCGCTGGCGGTTGGGGCTGCGTCGGCGGAGCTTCGGCAGGTGGTGGCGCTGGCTTCCGCGGAACCGGCTGCGAAGCCGCTCGTTGCGATGGAGATACAGCTCGCCTGCGTGCGGCTCTCCGACCAGCGGCCGGCTCGGATGCCGCCGCGCTGGCGGGCTGCGTTGCAGGCGATGTTGGCGGGAAGCCGCGAAGAAGCCTCGTTCGGGGCATAATGACGCCGCGAATCGGCCGCAGGGTCGTTTCGCGAAGGGTATGAGAGGATGACACAGTGGACCGTGCGGTAGACGCCGCCAACCTCGCCGGGGCTTCGGGCGACCTGACGCTCTGGGGCCTGTTCCTGCAGGCCGACATCGTCGTCAAGCTGGTGATCTTCGCGTTGATCATCGCCAGCGTCTGGGTGTGGGCGATCGTGTTCGAGAAGGTCACCAGCCTGCGCCGCGCCAATCGCGCCGCCGACGCGTTCGAGGACCGCTTCTGGTCCGGTGGCAGCCTCGACGACCTGTACGACGAGGTCGGCGAGCGGCCCGAGCACCCGATGGCCGCGGTGTTCGGCGCCGCCATGGGCGAGTGGCGCCGCAGCGCCCGCGTGGTCGGCGCGGACATGTCGCGCAGCGGCGCACGCGACCGAGTGGAGCGGGCGATGACCGTCACCGTGCAGCGGGAGATGGACCGGCTGGAACGCTGGATGATCTTCCTCGCCTCGGTCGGCTCGACGGCGCCGTTCATCGGCCTGTTCGGCACGGTGTGGGGCATCATGCACAGCTTTTCCGCGATCGCCGCCATGCACAACACCAACCTCGCGGTGGTGGCGCCTGGCATCGCCGAGGCGCTGTTCGCCACCGCCATCGGCCTGGTCGCGGCAATTCCTGCAGTGCTGGCCTACAACAAGATCAGCACCGATCTCGCGCGCTTCGCCTCGCGGCTGGAGGGCTTCGGCACCG
The DNA here is from genome assembly GCA_963819305.1 of uncultured Alphaproteobacteria bacterium. Taxonomy (GTDB): domain Bacteria; phylum Pseudomonadota; class Alphaproteobacteria; order Acetobacterales; family Acetobacteraceae; genus CAVTKE01. Next base: position 149,290 of record CAWFVP010000005.1, on the reverse strand, counting down.
AGTTCGGCGGCATCCTTTCGCGCCAGAGCGAGGAGCGGGCGTAGATGGCCGTATCGCTCGGCGGCAACAGCGGCGGAAGGCGGGGGCGCTACCGGCCGCTGTCGGAGATCAATGTCACCCCGCTGGTCGACGTCATGCTGGTGCTGCTGATCATCTTCATGGTGACCGCGCCGCTGATGAGCAGCGCAGTCAACATCGACCTGCCGAAGGTCGCGGCGACCCCGATCAGCCAGGACAACGAACCGCTGAAGGTGCAGGTGGACGCCCAGGGCGGGGTTTTCCTGCAGGACGAGCCGACGCAATTGCCGGAGCTGGTGACCAAGCTGCAGGCGATCGCCAAGGACCAGAAGGACCGCCGCATCTTCGTGCGCGGCGACAAGGGCAATTCCTACGGCCGGATGCTGGAGGTGATGTCCACGATCATCCAGGGCGGCTTCACCAAGGTTGCGCTGATGACCGATCCGAGCGGCGCGCCGTCGTCGTCGGCTCCCGCTTCCGGCGTGCCCGCCGTGGCTCCGGCGCCTTCGGCTGCACCCGCGGTCGCTCCGCCAGCGGCGCCTGCCGCGAACGCCCCGGCTGCGAACTCCCCGGCCGCGGCACGCCGCCCGGGCCGCGGCTGAGCCCGGGTGCAACGACGGAAAATCGATGAGTCCGGAGCTGAAACGCGGCGCCCTGGTGTCGCTGGCCGTGCATGTCGTGGTCGTGTTGGTGCTGCTGCTGGGGATCGGCCTTACCCCGAAAGAGGACGAGCCGCCGCCGACCGAGGTCGAGTTGGCGATGGAAACCGGCGACCAGCCGGCGGAAGCGACCAAGGCCGACCAGGCAAATCCGGTGCCGGCCGCGCAGCAGACGCCCGACACGACCCAGGCGCCGCCCGCAACCGAGCCGCCGAAGCCCGAGCCGGTGCAGCCGCCGCCGCCCCCACCTCCGCCTCCACCGCCTCCGCCACTGCCCCCGACGCCCACCGAGGCGCCGCCGCCGGAGCCGAAACCGATTCCGCCGCCGCCGGAGCCCTCGCCGTCGCCCTTGCCGCCGGTGCCGCCACCGCCGCCGGCACCACCGACGCCGCCCGCGCCGCCGCCCCCGGTGCCGCCGCCTCCGGCGCCACCGCCGCCGGTGCCACCGCCGCCGGCGCCGCCGAGCACCACCAGCCAGCCCAACATCACCAAGAACCCGGCACCCGACAGCCGTGCCTTGGAGAACACGCTGGAGAAGCTGCGCGCGCTGCAACGACAGGCCCAGCCGCCGACGGCCAGGCCCAACCCGCAGCAGGGCGGCGCGCCGGTGACGGGCGGCTCGCCACGCGGCGATATCACCGCCTCCCTCAGCGCCGCCCAGCGCGGGGCGATCGGCGAGCGGGTGCGCGAGTGCTGGACCAAGGACGCCGGCGCGCTCGACCTGGAGAAGATGCAGGTGATGGTCACCGCCACCCTGGACCCCAGTGACGGCACTGCGCGCCTGGTGGAGGTTGCGGACCAGGACAAGGCCCGGGTCGCCGGCGATGCCCGCCTGCGGGCGTTCTTCGAGCGGGCGCGCCGGGCCATTCTCGACCCACGCTGCGGCAACAACCTGGTCAGCAAGGACAAGCTGGCCCAGGGCGGCGTGTCCAACAAGTTGACTTTCCGATTCAGCCCATAAGCGCGACAGGTGCTGCCATGACCGACTCTCCCCGCACGCCCGACTTCTCCCGCGAATTGCCGATTCTCGGCCGCCGTGGCCTGGTTGCCGGAACCGCTGCAATGCTCGCAGCACCGGCGATCCTTCGTCCCGCCGGCGCCGCAAATCCGCCGGCCCCCGGGGCGGCGGGGGGCAATTCGGCGGTGATCGACGTCAACCGCGCCCGCACCGAGCCGATCCCGGTCGCCATCCCGAGCCTGGTCGGCGCCGGCGGCGGCGATGCGGACCGGCTGGGCCGCGACATCGGCACGGTCATCACGAACAACCTGGCCCGCTGCGGCCTGTTCCGGCCGATCGATCCGGCCGCCTTCATCAATGCCGGCGGTGGCGGCGACGTGCCGAATTTCGCCAACTGGAAGGCGATCGGCGCCCAGGCGCTGGTCACCGGCAAGGTGGAGAGCCAGGGCGGCGACAAGGTGCGGGTGGAGTTCCGGCTATGGGACATCCTGCCGCAGCAGCAGATCCAGGGCACCGCCTACACCACCACGCTGGGCAACTGGCGCCGCATCGCCCACATCATGAGCGACGTCATCTACGAGCGCCTGCTCGGCGAGAAGGGCTATTTCGACACCCGGATCGTCTATATCGGCGGCACCGGCCCGCGCGACCGCCGCGTGAAGCGCCTGGCGATCATGGACCAGGACAGCGAGAACAACCGCTTCCTGACCGATGGCGGCTTCATCGTGAAATCGCCGCGCTTCCACCCGACGCGCGACCAGATCGCCTTCATGAGCTACCTCAACAACAAGCCGCGGGTGTTCACCTTCGACCTGTCGACCGGCCGCCAGCAGTTGCTGGGCAATTTCGAGGGCATCACCCTGTCTCCGCGCTTCAGCCCGGACGGCAACAGCGTGATCCTGGCGCAGACCAACGGCCGCGGCTCGGACATCTTCGTGGTCGGCCTGAACGGCGGCGGCGCCCGGCGGCTGACCGACGGCGCCGGGGCGATCGACGTGTCGCCCTGCTACAGCCCGGACGGCAGCCAGATCGTCTTCAACTCGGACCGCGGCGGAGATCAACAACTTTACGTGATGGGGGCGGATGGTTCCGGCATCAAGCGGATCAGCTTCGGCCGCGGCCGCTACGGCACCCCGGTGTGGTCGCCGCGTGGCGACCTGATCGCCTTCACCCGGGTCGACCCGTTCGCCATCGGGGTGATGAAGCCGGACGGCTCCGGCGAGCGCATCCTCTCGGAAAGCTATTATTGCGAAGGCCCGACCTTCGCGCCGAATGGCCGCGTCATCATGTTCTGGCGGGAAACCCCGGCGCGGGACAGCCGGGGCAACGGCTTCTCGGCCCGGCTGGCGTCGATCGACATCACCGGCTTCAACGAACGGGCGGTGACGACGCCGACCGATGCCTCGGAGCCTGCCTGGTCGCCGCTGCTGTCGTGAGCGGCGCCCGGTCGGCCGCAGCAGCTCACTTGCGCCGGCAGCGTCCGGAGACGATGAGGCGGGCAACCTTGTGGCAATGGGTAACGTTGCGAAGCTTGACCCTGTTCGTTTCGCCGGGCTAAGCGCTGTGCCACACGACTGGACCGCGCCGGCGGCCGGCATCGTACCACCGATCAACTGCACCCATATTCCAGGGACCAATGACATGAACATGAAGACGCTGGGCGCGTTCGCCGCCGTTGCACTGACCGCGGCCTGCGCAGCCACCCCGGAGGCGACGCCCGCCCCGGTCGCCGCCGGCAGCTCCTCGGGCCCCGTCGCCGGCAGCCAGGAGGACCTCGTCGCCAATGTGGGCGACCGCGTGTTCTTCGCCCTCAACCAGTCCAGCCTGCAGGCGGATGCGCGCTCGACGCTGGACCGGCAGGCCGGCTGGCTCGCCAAGTATCCGCAGAACAACGTGCAGATCGCCGGGAACTGCGACGAGCGCGGCACCGAGGAATACAACATCGCCCTCGGCGAGCGCCGCGCCAATGCCGACCGCGACTATCTGGTCGCGCGCGGCGTCTCGGCCGGCCGCATCACCACGATCAGCTACGGCAAGGACCGCCCGACGGCGCTCGGCTCCAACGAGCAGGCCTGGGCGCAGAACCGCAACGCGATCACCTCGGTCCGCTGAACGGGCAGGGCCTGAATGAAGCCGGCGGCCTCGCGGCCGCCGGCTTTTTCACGTGCCGCCGAAAACCTGTCGGGCCGCCGTGGATTCCATGATCGCCGTGCCTGTTCTAGATTGCGGCAGCAGGAGGATATGCATGCGCTTTGTGCCGAACAGGATCGTCGTTGTGGGGTTGATCGCGATGGTGGGAACCGGCTTCGCCGCCCCGGCGCGGGCGCAGATGGACAGCCGCGAGGGCATCGCCCTGCAGAACCAGATCCTGGAACTGCGCCGCGACATCCAGGTGCTGCGCGATCAGCTTTCCCGCAATCCCGGCGCAGTGCCATCCCGGCCACCGCCGCCGCAGATCCTGTCGGGCGGCGGCGGCAACAGCGACATCACCGCCACCCTGCTCAGCCGCGTCGACCGCATGCAGGATGAGTTGCGCAACCTGCGCGGGCGGGTGGACGAGGTGGAGAACAGCACCCGCCGCCAGTCGGACGACATCGCCAAGCAACTCGCCGACCTGAATTTCCGCCTCGACAACGGCGGCGGCGGAACCGCCCGCCCTGCCGGTCCGCCGCCCGCGGCCGGACTCGTCCGGCCTGCCGCCGGTTCCGCCCGCCAGCCGCCCCGGTGCGGCGGACGCCGGAGATGTCGATGCAGGAGGGCAACGCGGCGCTGGCCCGCCGGGACTATGCGGCGGCCGAGGCCTCGGCGCGCGAGGTGCTGGCGAGCAAGAGCCCCCGCACGCTCGACGCCCAGTTCCTGCTGGCGCAGGCATTGAGCGGCAAGAAGGATTTCGCCGGCGCCGCGGTCGCCTACGACGACAGCTACAACCGCGCCCGCACCGGACCGCACGCGCGCCGATTCGCTGCTCGGTCTGGCCAACTCGCTGAACACGCTCGGCGAGAAGCGGGCGTCCTGCGCCACCCTCGACAAGATCCGCGCCGAGTTTCCCAATCCGCGGCCGGATCTGCGGGAGCCGATCGCGAGTGCGCGGCAGCGGGCAGGGTGCCGCTGACCCCCGTCGGCACGGATGAATTCGCCGCCCTGATGCGGCGGCTCGGGCCATTCGGTCCGGCGCCGCATGCAGCGGTCGCGGTTTCCGGGGGCGCGGACAGCATGGCCCTGGCGTTGCTCGCCGGCGATTGGGCGCGCGGGCTGGGCGGTGCGGTGACCGGATTGGTTGTCGATCACGGGCTGCGCGCCGAATCGGGCGAGGAGGCGGCGCTGGCCATCGCGCGCCTCGCCCGGCACGGCATTTCCGCGCGGCTGCTGAAGCTGTACGGCCTGCAGCGCGGCGCCGCCCTCGCCGAGCGCGCCCGCCGCGCCCGCTACGCCGCCCTCCGATCCGCCTGCGCGCAGGACGGGCTGCTGCACCTGCTGCTGGGCCATCATGCCGCCGACCAGTCGGAAACCCTGGCCATCCGCGCCCTGTCCGGCAGCGGCGAGGCCGGGATGGCCGGCATGGCGGCGCTGGTCGAAGTCCCGGCCCTGCGGCTGCTTCGCCCGTTGCTGGCGATCGCCCCCGGCCGCCTGCGCGCTACTCTGCGGGCACGTGGCGCCGAATGGAGCGAAGACCCCTCCAACCAGGACCCGGCGGCATTGCGCGCCCGCCTGCGCACCCTGCAGGCCGACCCCGCGGGCGACGGACCGGGCGTTTTGGCCGCCTGCCGGTTGGCCGCGGCAAGCGGCGCCGCCCGTGCCGCGGCAGAAGCGGAGATCGCCGAGGAACTGGTGAAGCGGGCCGAGATCCACGGCGAAGGCTATGCAGTCATCTCCCCCGGCCCGATCGGCGCCCCGACGCTCGCGGCACTGCTCCGTTCGATCGCCGGTCGGCCCTATCCGTTGTCGGGCAACCAGGTCGCGAGGCTTGCCGCGAGCCTGTCGCCGGCGACCGTGGGCGGCGCCCGCATTATTCCGGGCGGACGGCTGGGCGGGGCAGGGTGGCTGCTGCTGCGCGAGGCCGCGGCGATGGCGCCACCGGTGCCGGCGAAGCCGGGCGCGGTCTGGGACCGCCGTTTCCGCCTCGGCGGCGCGAAGCTGCCGGACGGCGCGACCTTCGGCGCCCTCGGCGACGATGCCGCGCGGTTGCGACGCCGCAGCGACCTGCCCGCCGCCGTGTTGCGAACGCTGCCGGCGCTTCGTGTCAGTTCCGACCTGCTCGGCGTTCCGCATCTCGGTTACTGGGCGAACCGAGGCGCCGATGCTATCATCTGGCCCGAACCGCCTGTCCCGCCGGGCGGCGCCGCTTTCGTTCGCGCCCGCACTGAGGCAAGCTGTTGATCCGATGAGCCCCCGGCTGCTCCCGAAACGGCCTTCCGTGGCCGGAAATTCCTTCGCGACCGGTCGTCTGGCCGGGGGTGCGAAAGCCTGGGCGCATCCCTATGTTGGTGACCAGCACGGGACGACCGTGTTTTGATGATGAACCGGGGTGATGTCCGGATCTTAACCGTGATCGGGATGTTGCCCGTTCAAAGTGCCGCTACCCCCGCTGTGAATGGCCCGCTGGACGGGCAAGGAACCAAATGAGCAATTTCGGCCGTAACCTGGCGCTCTGGGTCATCATCGCGCTGCTGCTGGTGGTGCTGTTCAACCTGTTCCAACCGGGCACCGGTCGCACCGCCGCCACGCAGGTCGCCTATTCCGACTTCATCACCGAGGTGAACGGCGGCCGGGTGCGCGACGTCGTCATCCAGGGCCGCACCGTCAGCGGCCAGCTGACCGACGGCCGCACCTTCCAGACCTACACGCCGGACGACCCGACGCCTGGTCGGACGCCTGACCGACAAGGGCGTGCGCGTCATCGCCAAGCCCGAGGACAGCGACGGCAACCCGCTGCTGCACTACCTGCTCTCCTGGTTCCCGATGCTGCTGCTGATCGGCGTCTGGGTGTTCTTCATGCGCCAGATGCAGTCGGGCGGCGGCCGCGCCATGGGCTTCGGCAAGTCCCGCGCGCGCCTGCTGACCGAGAAGCAGGGCCGCGTCACCTTCGAGGACGTCGCCGGCATCGACGAGGCCAAGCAGCGAGCTGCAGGAGATCGTCGAGTTCCTGAAGGACCCGCAGAAGTTCCAGCGCCTCGGCGGCAAGATCCCCAAGGGCGTGCTGCTGGTCGGCCCGCCCGGCACCGGCAAGACGCTGCTGGCGCGCGCCATCGCCGGCGAGGCCAACGTGCCGTTCTTCACCATCTCCGGCTCCGACTTCGTCGAGATGTTCGTCGGCGTCGGCGCCAGCCGCGTGCGCGACATGTTCGAGCAGGGCAAGAAGAACGCGCCCTGCATCATCTTCATCGACGAAATCGACGCGGTCGGCCGCCATCGCGGCGCCGGCCTCGGCGGCGGCAACGACGAGCGCGAGCAGACGCTGAACCAGATGCTGGTCGAGATGGACGGCTTCGAGAGCAACGAGGGCGTCATCCTCATCGCCGCCACCAACCGCCCCGACGTGCTCGATCCGGCGCTGCTGCGTCCCGGCCGGTTCGACCGCCAGGTGGTCGTGCCGAACCCCGACGTGAACGGCCGCGAGAAGATCCTGCGCGTGCACATGCGCAAGGTGCCGCTGGCCAGCGACGTCGACCCGAAGGTGATCGCCCGCGGCACCCCCGGCTTCTCCGGCGCCGACCTCGCCAACCTGGTCAACGAGGCGGCGCTGCTGGCCGCGCGGATCGGCAAGCGCGTGGTCGCCATGGCCGAGTTCGAGAACGCCAAGGACAAGGTCATGATGGGCGCCGAGCGCCGCTCGCTGGTGATGACCGAGGCCGAGAAGCGGATGACCGCCTATCACGAGGCCGGCCACGCGCTGTGCGCCATGCACGAGCCGGAATGCGACCCGGTCCACAAGGCCACCATCATCCCGCGCGGCCGTGCGCTGGGCCTGGTGATGAGCCTGCCGGAAGGCGACCGCTACTCCAAGAGCAAGTCCAAGCTGCTGGCCGAGCTGACGATGGCGATGGGCGGCCGGGTCGCCGAGGAGATCGATCTTCGGCGCCGACAAGGTTCCAACGGCGCCTCCGGCGACATCAAGATGGCGACCAACCAGGCCCGCATGATGGTCACCGAATGGGGCATGAGCGACAAGCTCGGCATGATCGCCTATGGCGACAACAGCCAGGAGGTGTTCCTCGGCCACTCGGTGACCCAGAACAAGAACGTCTCCGAGGTGACCGCGCGGGAGATCGACGCCGAGATCAAGGCGATCATCGACGCCGCCTACGCCCGCGCCAAGCAGATCCTGACCGAGAACATCGAGGAGCTGCACCGCCTGGCGCGCGGGCTGCTGGAGTACGAGACGCTGTCCGGCGACGAAATCCGCCCGGTGCTGCGCGGCGAGCCGGTGATCCGCAAGGTGGTCGACGAGCCGGCGCCGGAAAGCCGCCGCGCCTCGGTGCCGACCGCCGGCCGGCCCGCGCCGCCGCCCGCCGGCGGCCTCGGCCCGGCGCCGCAGCCGGGCTAGGCCGACACTCCGGCTGCGTGCATCCGCACGCTGGCCCTCTCCCGTCGCGGGAGAGGGCCGGGTGACGGGCGCAGCTGCGGTATCCCGTCGAACCGCTCGGCCTGCTCCACGGCGCCGCCGCCGCCGACGGCGGTCGCAGGCCGGCCTGGCATTGCTGGCTGGCCGGCGGTCCCGCGGCATTCTGCCCTGCGCGGCTGCATCGGGACGGGCCGCATCCTGCCGGTCGGCCGACCTGGCCGCCGCATGCGACTCGCGCAGTTGACCGCCGCCGCATCCGCCCTGGGCCGGCTGCCGGCCGCGCCCGGCTGGTCATGGGCATCGCTCAACGTCACCCCCGACAGCTTCAGCGACGGCGGCCGGCACGCCGACGCCGGCGCGGCGATCGCCGCCGGGCCGGCGATGCTGGCGGCAGGGGCGCCGACATCATCGACGTCGGCGGCGAGAGCACCCGGCCCGGGCTCGGCGCCGACGCCGCCGCGACGAGGAGCAGCGCGCGCGTCCTGCCGGTGATCCGCGCCCTGGCCGGCGCGGGCGCGCTGGTCTCGGTCGACACCCGCAACGCGGCGACCATGGCGGCGGCGCTGGACGCCGGCGCGCGCATCGTCAACGACGTCTCCGCCCTGCGCCACGACCCGGCGGCCGCCGCGCGTCGTGGCGGCGCGCGGCTGCCCGGTGATCCTGATGCACATGCGCGGCGACGCCCGCACCATGCCGCCCTGCCCACTACGACGACGTGGCCGCTGGAGGTGATGCGCGAACTGGCGACCGCGTCGCCGCCGCGGAGGCCGCCGGGATCGCCCGGCGCAGCATCGCGGTCGATCCCGGCATCGGCTTCGCCAAGACCGGCGCCAGAACCTGGCACTGCTGCCGCGCCTGGCGCTGCTGCTCAACCTCGGCTGCCCGATGGTGGTCGGCGTGTCGCGCAAAGCGCTTCATCGGCCGGCTCGTCGGCGGTGGCCGCAGCCGCGGACGCGCGGCTGCCGGGTCGCTCGCCGCCGGCCTGCACGCCGCTGCTCGACGGCGCCGGCGTCCTGCGCGTGCACGACGTGGCGGAGACCGTGCAGGCGGTGCGGTCTGGCGCGGCGCTTGCGCGGCATCGTGTCGACAGTCTTACGTGTCTGGTAGACGCCGATACGCGGAGGATTACAAGATGGCAGTTCGACGCGCCTGTTCGGCACCGACGGCATCCGCGGCACCGCCAACACCGACCCGATGACGCGCGGAGACCGCGCTGCGGCTCGGCCAGGCCGCCGGGCTGCTGTTCACCCGCGGCGCGCACCGCCACCGCGTGGTGATCGGCAAGGACACCCGCCTGTCCGGCTACATGATCGAACCCGCGCTGGTCGCCGGCTTCATCGGCGCCGGCATGGACGTGGTGCTGGTCGGGCCGCTGCCGACGCCGGCGATCGCCATGCTGACGCGCAGCCTGCGCGCCGATCTCGGCGTGATGATCTCGGCCTCGCACAACCCGTTCGAGGATAACGGCATCAAGCTGTTCGGCCCGGACGGCTTCAAGCTGTCCGACGAGACCGAGGCCGAGATCGAGGCGCTGATGGCCAGCGACCTGTCCAGCGCCAGCTCGCCGGCCCCGGCCAAGCTCGGCCGCGCCGCCCGGCTGGAGGACGCCGGCCGGCCGCTACATCGAGGCGGCGAAGGCCACCTTCCCGCGCGGCCTGCGGCTGGACGGGCTGAAGATCGTCGTCGATTGCGCCCACGGCGCCGCCTACCGCGTCGCGCCGACGGTGCTGTGGGAACTCGGCGCCGACGTCGTGCCGGTCGGCGTCGACGCCCGACGGCTTCAACATCAACCGCGGCTGCGGCTCGACCGTGCCCGACTTCCTGTGCGGCGAGGTGCGCCGGCACGGCGCCGATCTCGGCCTCGCGCTCGACGGCGACGCCGACCGGCTGATCCTGTCCGACGAGACGCGGCGAGCTGGTCGACGGCGACCAGATCCTGGCGCTGATCGCCCGCTCCTGGAGCGATGCCGGCCGGCTGCGCCGGCGGCGGCGTGGTCGCCACCGTGATGTCCAACCTCGGGCTGGAGCGCTTCCTCGAAGGCCGCGGCCTGACGCTGCACCGCACCGCGCGTCGGCGACCGCTACGTGGTCGAGCAGATGCGCGCCGACGGCTTCAACGTCGGCGGCGAGCAGTCCGGCCACATGATCCTGTCCGACTACGCGCACCACCGGCGACGGGCTGGTCGCCGCGCTGCAGGTGCTGGCGGTGCTGGTCGAGGACGGCCGCCCGGCCAGCGAGGTCTGCCGCGTGTTCGAGCCGCTGCCGCAGCGGCTGCGCAGCGTGCGCTTCGCCGGCGCCTCGCCGCTGCGAGATGCCGCGTGTGCGCGCCGCCATCGCCGAGGCCGAGAGCGCGCTGGCCGGCAGCGGCCGGCTGCTGATCCGCGAGAGCGGCACCGAGCCGGTGGTCCGCGTGATGGCCGAGGGCGAGGACGAGGCGCTGGTCGCGCGGCATCGTCGACGAGCTCTGCGTCCATATCGACACCGCCGCCGGCAACGACTGACCGCCGGGATGACGGCCATGAACGGGCCGGGTGCTCGTCGTCGCCGGCTCGGATTCCGGCGGCGGCGCCGGCATCCAGGCCGACATCAAGACCATCACCGCGCTCGGCGGCTACGCGATGACCGCGATCACCGCGCTGACCGCGCAGGACACGCTGGGCGTGCACGGCGTCCTTCCGGTGCCGCCGGAGTTCGTGCGCGCAGCAGATGCGCGCGTGCTGGACGACATCGGCGCCGACGCGATCAAGACCGGCATGCTGGGCGACGCCGCCGCCATCGCGGCGGTGTGCGACGTGCTGGACGCCATGCCGCGGCATTCCCGTCGTGGTCGACCCGGTGATGGTCGCCAAGGGCGGCGCACGCGCTGCTGGCCGCGCCGAGGCGGTCGCGCTGCTGAAGCGGCGCCTGCTGCCGCTCGCCACGCTGCTCACGCCGAACCTGCCGGAGGCGGAGATGCTGGCCGGCATGGCGATCGCCGGACGTGGCTGCGATGCACGCGCGCCGCCGAGACGCTGCTGACGCTCGGCGTGCCGGCGGTGCTGCTGAAGGGCGGCCACCTGCCCGGCGCCGAGGTCGTCGACCTCCTGGCGACCGACCGGACGGCGTGCACGCATTCCGCCGCCCGCGCATCGCCACGCGCGCACACCCACGGCACCGGCTGCACCCTGGCCAGCGCCATCGCCACCGGCCTCGCGCAGGGCATGGCCCTGCACGACGGCGGTCGCGCGGGCGCGCGCCTACGTCCAGGCCGCGATCGCCGCCGCCCCCGGCTTCGGCGCCGGCCACGGCCCGCTGAACCACGCCGTCACCATCGACCCTGACCGGATCACGAAACTCTGCAATGACTGACGAAGACTGGATGCGCCGCGCCATCGCCCAGGCACAGGCCGGCGAGCGAACCCCCGGCGGCAGCCCGATCGGCTGCGTCATCGTGCGCGACGGCGAAGTGGTTGGCGAAGGCTTCAACGAGGGCGACCTGCACCACGATCCCAGCGCTCACGCCGAGATCGTCGCGATGCGCCGGGCCGGTGCGAAACTGCAATGCAAGGAGCTGCGCGGCGCGACCCTCTACACCACGCTGCAGCCCTGCGGCATGTGCAGCATGGCCTCGATCTGGGCGAAGATTGGCCGCATCGTCTACGGCGCCGGACGCGGCGAGGTGCATGAGGAGTATTTCGAGGCGCGTCACCTCGACACATCGGATTTCATCCACGACGCGTTCAAGGACGATATTTCCCTCGTCGGCGGCGTACTCGCGAAAGACTGCGCGGCACTCTATGTTCCGCCCGGCGCGGACGTACCGGAAGATCAACAATTCAACCGCTGATCTCGGCACCTTCGCCACCCCCGCTTGCCGCCGCGGATATCGCCGCCTAGGCTTGCCGCAAGGCCCACGCTGATGGGTCGGCAAACCGGAGGAAGTCGGATGCCCGATCTGCAGGGATCGCCGATACCGCGGCGACGCTGGGGAATTGCCGCACTGCTCGGCGCCAGCGTGCTGTTCAACTATTTCGACCGCCTGGCGCTGTCGGTCGCCGGCCCGCAGCTGACCAAGGAATTGCATCTCGACCCGTTCACGCTGGGCGTGCTGTTCAGCGCCTTCAACTGGTCTTACGCGGTCCTGCAGATCCCATCTGGCATGATCCTCGACCGCTTCGGCGTCACCCGGGTCGGGCGGATCGGCATCGCGCTCTGGGGCACCGCGTCGGCGATCACCGCGATGGCCGGCGGCTATGGCGGCATCCTGGTCGCGCGCATGCTGCTGGGTGCCGCGGAGGCGCCGAGCTTCCCGCTGAACAGCAAGGCGGTGGGCCACTGGTTTCCACGCAGCGAGCGCAGCACTGCAACGTCGATGTTCGACGGGATGGCGAAGTTCTCCCAGGTGGTCGGCGTGCCGCTGGTGGCGTTCGCGTTGGTCACCTTCGGCTGGCGCGGCGCCTTCTGGATGACGGCCATTCTCAGCTTCTGCTTCCTCGCCGTGTTCTGGAAATTCTATCGCGATCCAAGCGAGGATGCCCGGCTCAGCCCGGTCGAGCATGAATACATCCTGGCCGGCGGCGCCGCCCCGGAAGGGCGGTCGGGCAACTCCTCGCTGGCGATGCTCGGCTACGTGCTGACCCGTCGCAAGGTCTGGGGACTCACCCTCGGTTTCGCCTGCTACGGCTACTCCAACTCGATGTTCGCCTCCTGGCTGCCGACCTATTTCGTGCAGACCCAGAATGTCGGCATCCTGAAATCGGCCAGCTTCACCATGCTGCCCTGGTTCATCGCCACCATAGCGCAGTTCATCGTCGGCGGCTGGCTGGTCGACCTGCTGATCAAGCGCGGACACGACGAGACGCTGGTGCGCAAGTCGATCATCATCACCTGCTTCATCCTGGGCCTGACGGTGATCTGCGCCGCCTTCACCACCGCGATCTTCTGGGTGCTGTTCTGGATGACCGTGTCGGTCAGCGCCCTGACGACCGCATCCACCATCGGCTGGTCGTTCCCCTCGCTGGTGGCGCCGCGCGGCGGCGGCGCCACGGTCGGGAGCATCATGAACACCGCCAACGCCGCGATGGGCTCGGTGTCGGCGATCGTCACCGGCAGCATCGTCTCGGTCACCGGCTCGTTCAGCGGCGCCTTCGTCGTCGCCGGCTGCGTGCTGCTCGCCGGCATCTGTTTCTACGCGTTCCTGATGGGGCGGATCGAGCCGGTTCCCGACATGCCGGACCGAGCTGCCGCCATACCTGCCCAGTGAAGAGAGGCCGTAATGAAGATCTCCAACATCGAAACTTTCCTGCTGCATCCAGGCAGCGGCAAGAACCTGCTGTTCTGCCGCGTGGAAACCGAAGACGGCCTGTACGGCTGGGGCGAGGCCTACGTCACCCGCGGCAAGGAAAAGGTGATCCAGGAATGCCTGCGCTGCATGGTGCCCTACATGCTCGGCCGCAGTTCCTACAGCATTCGCCACAGCGGCCAGGTGCTGTTCGACGATTTCGCCATCCGGCGCAATTCCATGGAGCTGCTGTCCGCCTGGAGCGCCATCGAGATCGCGTTGTGGGACATCCTCGGCAAGCGCACCGGCCAGCCGGTCTACAACCTGCTCGGCGGCCGCTCGCGCGAGCGGGTGCGGGTCTACGCCAATGGCTGGTCGCGCGGCGTCACCGTGCAGGACAACATCGAGCGGGTGCTGCAACTGAAGCAGCGCGGCTTCAGCGCGGCCAAATTCGATCCGTTCCCGGGACCGTGGCGCACCCATGTCGACCCCAAGGATGAAGACTACGCCATCGACTTCGTCAGCCGCATGCGCGATGCGGTCGGGCCCGACTTCGAATTGCTGATCGAGGCGCATCGCCGCTTCTCGCCGTCGCACGCCATCCGCATCGGCCAGCGCCTGGTCGATCTCGGCATCCGCTGGTACGAGGAGCCGTGCCTGTCCGACAACATCGAACTGGTGGCCGAGGTGCGGCGCGCGGTGCCGATCCCCATCGTCACCGGCGAGGCGATCTATTCGAAGGAAGACTTCTTCGAATGCCTGCAGAAGCGGGCGGCCGACATCCTCAATCCCGACATCTGCGCCATGGGCGGCATCCTCGCGTTGCTCGACATCTCCTCCATGGCGCAGCCGCAGGCGGTGGTGATGGCGCCGCACAACTACAACAGCGTGCTGATGGGGTTCGCCGCCACGGTGCATGTCTGCGCGGTGATCCCGAATTTCCTGATCGCCGAATACTTCGTCAATTTCGAGGAAGCCTGCGGCGCCGTCGCCACACAGCGCATCACCGTGCAGGACGGCTTCGCCGAATTGCCGACGACGCCCGGCCTCGGCGTCGACATCGACATCGCGAAGTTGGCACAGCGCCCCTACAAGGAATTCGAAGGCGCCAAGATGCTCACCGAGGATTGGGAGGAATTCCCACGCAAGAACTACGTCCCCGGCCGAAGCGCCCGCGCCTGATCATCCCTGAGCAGGATGGCCGCGGGGGGAATCACCGAAGGTCTGAATCTCGCGATCAGGCAAGGTGGGATAGCCTCTTCTATTGGAGGTCATCCCGCCTGGACCGCGATGCGATAGCTGGCGCTGCGGCTGCCGCCGGGCGGAATCAGCATCAGGCCGGGCTTGGCGGTGAATTCGCCGTCGAAGCCCTCGGGGCTCGACATGCCGTGCCATGGCTCGATGCACAGCAGTTCCACCGGCGGCGGCGACCAGATGCCGAGGCTGGGGAAACCGGCATCCCAGCCGACCTCGACGGTCGGGCAGCCGGGCGCCGTGTAGCGCAGCGACCGGCTGGCCGGGCGTTCGAGGATGATCGCATCGGCGATGAACAGATCGTCGCGCAGCGCCAGCACGCGCTTGCTGATCGGGGAGGTGAAATGATCGGGCAGCAGCAGCCCGGCCTTGCTCACGCGGCGGATCGGTGTCGGGTTCGTCGGCGGAGAATTCCAGCCGGTGCGCGTCCCGGGCGACGCCGTCGCGCAGCGGCCAGCGGAATGCGGGATGCGCGCCCATCGACGCCGGCAGGATCTCCGCGCCCGGATTGCTCGCAGTGTACGTCGACCGTCAGCGTGTCGCCGGCGATGCGATAGGTCATCTCGAAGCGGAACGCGAACGGGAAAGACCGCGCGGGTCTTGTCGCTGTCCTGCAGCGACCAGGCTGCAGCATTCCGCATCGCGCTGCTGCCAGGCGAAGCGCAGATCGCGGGCGAAGCCGTGCCGGCCCATGGGATACGAGACGCCGCGATGCACCAGCCGATTGTCCTTCAGCGTGCCGACGATCGGAAACAGGTTCGGCGCATGCCGCGGCCAGCCTGGACCTGCCTGCCAAAGCACCTCCTGCCCGCCGGCGCCGCGCAGCGAGCAGAGTTCGGCGCCATCCGCCTTGATGGTTGCGCTCAGGCCGGGTCCGGTGATGCTATGAAGATCGCCGTCCCGCGTGTTAGTCTTATGACGATCCATGATCTTCCCCACACTGATCTTCCGCGCCCTGATCTTCGGCATCGGCCTGCCCGATGATTTTTCTGAGCGCCATCAGGAAGCGGGCGGAGCATACGCCTGTTCCCGAAGAATTTCCCTGGTCGTTGCCGCTGGTGGCCGGCCTTGAGGAACTCGCGTTCACCGCGCCGGTGACTTTCCTGGTCGGCGAGAACGGCAGCGGCAAGTCGACCCTGCTGGAAGGTCTCGCGGCCGGCATGGACGCCGTCGCGGTCGGCCGCCGCGACCTGCGCGCGCGATCCCGTCGCTGGCGGCCGCGCGCGCCTTCGCCCAGGGCTTCGTGTTCGCCCGCCGCCGCCATGCGCGCACCCGCCTGTTCCTGCGCGCCGAGGACGTGTTCGGCTTCACCACGCGGGTCGGCGACGACATGGCCGAACTGGACGGGGAGGCGGCTGAACTGGCCGCCGCGATCCCCGAGGGCTACGGCCGCCGCCTTGCGGTGGGCGTGGTGAAGGGGCAGCGCGCCGCCCTGGCGCGCAGCTACGGCGAGAACCCTGATGCTCAATCGCATGGCGAGACCTTCCTGGCCGTGCTGCGCCGCCGCCTGGCGCCGAACGGCCTGTATTTCCTCGACGAGCCGGAAACGCCGCTGTCGCCGACCCGGGTGCTGGCGCTGATGCTGATGCTCGCCGAGTGCGTCGAACAGGGCTGCCAGTTCATCATCGCCACGCATTCGCCGATCCTGATGGCGCTGCCCGGCGCCTGCATCCTGGAGGCGGCCGGCGGCGCGCTGCGCGAGGTCGCGTGGGACGACGTGGAACATGTCCGCGTCACCCGCGCCTTCCTCAACGACCCCGCCGGCGTGCTGCGGAAACTGCAATGATGCGCTCCGTCAACATGCACCCGGTCACCATCCGCGAAGTACCGCCGCCGCGACGGCCCGGCGCTGGTCGCCGCCCACATCGCCAGCCGCGACCTGCATCATCCCTGGGCCGAACCGTTCATCACCGAGGCCGGCTTCAAGCGATGGTTCGCCGAAACCCGCACCGACGGCAAGGTCTCGCTGGTCGCCGAACGCGGCGAGGCGATCATCGGCCTGATCAACCTCAACCAGATCGTCCGCGGCCCCTTTCTCAGCGCCTATCTCGGCTACCACGGCATGGCGGGCATGACCGGCGGCGGCGCCATGACCGAGGCGGTGCGCCTGGCGCGGTCGCGCATGCCTTCGGTCCGCTCGGCCTGCATCGGGTGGAAGCCAACATCCAGCCCGGCAACGCGCCGTCGCGGGCGCTGGTGCGGCGGCTCGGCTTTCGCCTGGAGGGCCTGTCGCCGCGCTATCTGCGCATCGGCGGCGCCTGGCGGGACCATGAGCGCTGGGCGAAGCTGGCCGACGACTGACCTTGCGTGCCGTGAATGATCTTGCAGCCGGCATGAACCCGCGCTAGGAGGGCGGCGGGCCACGCCCCCCCACCGGGGCGCTTCTCTTCTGAAAGGGAGAGCCAACATGGCGATCGCCACCTCACTGCACGTGCGCAGTCGTCTCGCACGACATGCCGGCGCACGTCCGGCCAATCCCGATTTTTCCTCCGGCCCCTGCGCCAAGCGCCCCGGCTTGTCGCTCGGACGCGCTGGACGGCGCGCATGCTCGGCCGCAGCCACCGCGCCAAGCAGCCCAAGGCGCGGCTGGCCGAGGTGATCGACCGCTCCCGCGCCATCCTCGGCATGCCCGCCGACTGGCGGCTCGGCATCGTGCCGGCCTCCGACACCGGCGCGGTCGAGATGGCGCTGTGGTCGCTGCTCGGCGCCCGCCCGGTGGACGTGCTGGCGTTCGAGAGCTTCTCCGAGGGCTGGGCCACCGACATCGTCAAGCAGCTCAAGCTGGCCGACGCGCGGGTGCTGGCCGCCCCCTACGGCAAGCTGCCCGATCTCGGCGCGGTCGATCCCGGCGCATGACCTGGTGCTCGCCTGGAACGGCACCACCTCCGGCGTGCGCCTGCCGGATGCCGACTTCATCGCCGCCGACCGCGCAGGGCCTGGTGATCTGCGACGCCACCTCCGCCGCCTTCGCCATGGAGCTGCCGTGGGACAAGCTCGATGTCGTCACCTGGTCCTGGCAGAAGGTGCTGGGCGGCGAGGCGGCGCACGGCATGCTGGCGCTGTCGCCGCGCGCGGTGGAGCGGCTGCTGACCTACAAGCCCGCCTGGCCGCTGCCGAAGATCTTCCGCCTGACCTCGGGCGGCAAGCTGATCGAGGGCATCTTCAAGGGCGAGACGATCAACACGCCCTCGCATGCTCTGCGTCGAGGATGCGCTGGACGGCCTGCGCTGGGCCGAGGCGTCGGCGGCCTGCCCGGCCTGATCGCCCGCAGCGAAGCCAATCTCGCCGCCGTCGCCGCCTGGGTCGCGCGCAGCGACTGGGCCGCCTTCCTGGCCGAGGACGCGGCGACCCGGTCCTGCACCTCGATCTGCCTGAAGATCGCCGCGCCCTGGTTCACCGCGCTGGACGCCGGCGGCGCAGGCCGACGGCGGCCAAGCGCATCGCGGCGCTGCTGGAAGACGGAAGGCGTCGCGCTTCGACATCGCCGGCGTACCGCGACGCGCCGCCCGGGCCTGCGCATCTGGGGCGGCGCCACCGTCGAGACCGCCGACATCGCGGCCCTGCTGCCCTGGCTCGACTGGGCGCACGCAGCAGTGCGCGACGAACTCGCTCAACCGCAGGCGGCGGAGTGACGGCGATGGCAAAGATCCTCATCAGCGACAAGCTGTCCCCCGCGGCCGTCGACATCTTCCGCGGCCGCGGCATCGAGGTCGACATGCAAGACCGGCCTGTCGCCGGCCGACCTGCGCGCCATCATCGGCGACTATGACGGCCTGGCCATCCGCTCCGCCACCAAGGTCACCAAGGAACTGCTGGAGGCGGCGACCAACCTGAAGGTGGTCGGCCGCGCCGGCATCGGCGTCGACAACGTCGACGTGAAATCCGCCACCGCCCGCGGCGTGGTGGTGATGAACACGCCGTACGGCAACGCCATCACCACCGCCGAGCACGCCATCGCCATGATGTTCGCGCTGGCCCGCCAGATCCCCGAGGCCAGCGCCTCGACCCACGCCGGCAAGTGGGAAAAGAACCGCTTCATGGGCGTCGAGCTGTTCGGCAAGACGCTCGGCCTGATCGGCTGCGGCAATATCGGCTCGATCGTCGCCGACCGCGCCCAGGGCCTGCACATGCGGGTGATCGCCTATCGACCCTTATCTGACCGACAAGCGCGCGCTCGATCTCGGCGTCGAGAAGGTCGAACTGGACGAACTGCTCGCCCGCGCCGACGTCATCACCCTGCACACGCCGCTGACCGACGCCACCCGCAACATCCTCTCGCGCGAAGCGATCGGCCAAGACCAAGCAGCGGCGTGCGCATCATCAACTGCGCCCGCGGCGGCCTGGTCGACGAGGCGGCCCTCGCCGAGGCGCTGACCAGTCCGGCCATGTCGCCGGCGCGGCGCTCGATGTGTTCGAGACCGAGCCGGCCACCGACAGCCCGCTGTTCGGCTTGGAGAACGTCGTCTGCACGCCGCATCTGGGTGCCGCCACCGCCGAGGCGCAGGAGAACGTGGCGCTGCAGGTGGCCGAGCAGATGAGCGACTTCCTGCTCACCGGCGCCGTGTCCAACGCCATCAACATGCCCAGCGTCTCGGCCGAGGATGCGCCGCGGCTGAAGCCGTACATGGAGCTGTGCCGCCTGCTCGGCGCCTTCGCCGGCCAGCTGACGCATGCCCGCGACGGCGTGCTGCGCCGGGTGACGATCGAATACGAGGGCAATGCCGCGAAGCTGAACCACCGCCCGCTGACCGCGGCGGCATTGGCCGGGCTGCTCGGCCCGATCATGGCCGGCGCCAACATGGTCAACGCCCCGGTGCTGGCCCGCGAGCGCGGCATCGACGTCGCCGAGACGGTGCATGACCGGCCCAGCGAATACCAGACGCTGGTGCGCGTCACGGTCGAGACCGACCAGCAGACCCGCGCCGTCGCCGGCACGCTGTTCGCGGGCTCCCGGCCGCGCATCGTCGAGATCAAGGGCATCAAGGTGGAAGCCGATTTCGCCCGCCACATGCTGTATGTCACCAACCAGGACAAGCCGGGCTTCATCGGCCGCTTCGGCGCGACGCTCGCCGGCGCCGGCATCAACATCGCCACCTTCCATCTCGGCCGCGCCGAGGCCGGGCGGCGACGCCATCTGCCTGGTGGCGGTGGACGAGCCGGTGCCCGAGGACGTGCTGGCGATGGTGCGGACGCTGCCGCTGGTGGTGCAGGCGACGTCGCTGAGCTTTTGATTGCGATGACGTAACGAATACGGCGCGCGTCCCCCGCCGCATCACCAGCGCGAAGATCCGAGATGCCGGTTCGGCAGCCGAACGCCGCCGTCGCGCCCGATGATGATGGTCGGGCGCGGCGGCTGCACCACCGGGCTGGCCTTGCTGATCGGGCGCTTTGCCGCGGCCGGCTTTCGTCGCGGACGCGGCGGCAGGCGCAAACGTGGCGGCAGGTCCAGGGCGAGCATCCGCGCCAGGGGCCGCAGCACCCGGCCGACGCCGGGCGCCTGCGCTGCAAGCAGGTCCATGTCCGGCTGCGCCAGCAGGCGCTCCAGATAGCCGCGGACGATGGCGATATGCGGCGGGTTGACCGGCAGCAGCCAGCCCCACCCGGTGGGCAGCCGGAAGCCGGCCGGCTTACCGGGTCGGACTCTGCATGTGCCGGGCGAGGTGACGATGGTCGGGGCTTGCGGCCCGGCTTGCCGGATTCGACGCGGGCGACGATGGCGGCAAAACGGCGCAGGCAGCGCCCGATCCAACCATAGGTCGCAAACACCAGCGGGGCCGGCAGCGGATCCCGGCCGCCGCTCCGCACCGCGACATGGTGGCGCAGGGACTGAACGATCCAGTCGAAGGCGTCCAGCAGCTGGGTGAAAGGGGAGGGCACAGAAGGAACATAACAGGAACCTCGCCCGGCGCAAGGCCGCGCCAAGCGCGCGCCCTTTCCCCCCAGGGACCTGGATGCTATCACCCCGCGCCCCCGAAAACCCGGAACCCATGACCGACGATCCGCCCCCCCATCCAGCGTTGCTGCCTGCTGGCCTGCGCGACCTGCTGCCGCCCGAGGCCGAGACCGAGGCGGCCGCGGTGGAAGCGGTGATGGCGGCGTTCGCGGCGCATGGCTACCAGCGGGTGAAGCCGCCGCTGCTGGAGTTCGAGGACACGTTGCTCGCCGGCTCCGGCGCCGCGGTGGCCGACCAGACCTTCCGCCTGATGGACCCCGACACCCATCGCATGATGGGCCTGCGCGCCGACATGACGCCGCAGGTCGCCCGCATCGCCGCCACCCGCCTGGCCTCGGCGCCCCGGCCGCTGCGCCTGTCCTATGCCGGGCAGGGTCTGCGCGTGCATGGCGGCCAGCTCGACCCCGATCGCCAGGTGGCGCAGGCCGGCATCGAGCTGATCGGCCATGATTCGCCCCAGGCCGACGCCGAGATCGTGCTGGTGGGCGCCGAGGCGCTGCACGGCCTGGGCCTCACCCGGCTGAGCTTCGACCTGACCATGCCGCCCTTCATCGCCGCCCTGCTGGACGAGGCCGGCGTGCACGGCGATGCCCGCGCCGCCCTCGGCCGCGCACTCGACCGCAAGGACAGCGCCGCCGTCGCCAGCCGCGGCGGGCGGCTGGCCGGCACGCTGAACGACCTGCTGCTGGCCGCGGGCCCGGCGGAGCGGGCGCTGTCCGCCCTCGCGTCGGCGGCGCTGACGCCGTACGCCCGCCGCCTCGCCGACCGCATCGGCGACACCGTGGCGGCCATCCGCGCGCGCGCGCCCGGCTTGCAGCTGACCGTCGATCCGGTCGAGTTCCGCGGCTTCAAATACCATACCGGTATCGCAATGACGATCTACGCCCTCGGCAGCAACGAGGAACTCGGCCGCGGCGGCCGCTACATCTGCGGCGACAACGAGCCCGCCACCGGCCTGACCCTGTTCCCCGACGCCGTGCTGCGCGCCGCCCCGCCGCGCCACGCCCGCACCCGGCTGTACCTCCCGGCGGGCACCGACGGCGCCGCCTGGCGGGGCCGCGGCTACGCGACCGTCGCGGGGCTTGCACCGGCGGCCGACGAAGCCGACGAGGCGAGGCGTCTCGGCTGCACCCATCTGCTCGCGGACGGCGAGGCGATTGCCGTTTCCAGCCAGCCCCAGGAAGCGAAGTAAATATGGCCAACGTGACGGTGATCGGCGCCCAGTGGGGCGACGAAGGCAAGGGCAAGGTCGTCGACTGGCTGGCCAGCCGCGCCGAGGTCGTGGTGCGTTTCCAGGGCGGCCACAACGCCGGCCACACGCTGGTCGTCGGCAACCAGACCTACAAGCTCTCGCTGCTGCCAAGCGGCCTCGTGCGCGGCAAGCTCGGCATCATCGGCAACGGCGTGGTGATCGACCCCGAGGCGCTGCTCGACGAAATCGACCGGGTCCGCGCCCAGGGGCTCAGCGTCACGCCGGAGACCCTGCGCATCGCCGACAACGCCACCATGATCCTGCCGGTCCACCCGGCGATCGACCGCGCTCGCGAGGCCGCGATGGGCGAGCGCAAGATCGGCACCACCGGCCGCGGCATCGGCCCCGCCTACGAGGACAAGGTCGGCCGCCGCGCCATCCGCGTCTGCGACCTGGCCGAGCCCGACACCCTGTCCGACAAGCTCGACGAACTGCTGCTGCACCACAACACCCTGCTGCGCGGCCTCGGCGCGCCGACCTTCGAGAAGCAGGCGCTGCTCGACCGGCTGCTGGAGATCGCACCGCTGGTGCTGCCCTACGCCGAGCCGGTGTGGGAGCGGCTGGACGAACTGCGCCGCGCCGGCCGCCGCATCCTGTTCGAAGGCGCCCAGGCGGTGATGCTGGACGTCGACCACGGCACCTACCCCTACGTCACCAGCAGCAACACCGTCGCCGCCACCGCCGCCTCCGGCGCCGGCATCGGGCCTGCCTCGGTCGGCTTCGTGCTGGGCATCGCCAAGGCCTATTGCACCCGCGTCGGCTCCGGCCCGTTCCCCTCCGAGCTCACCGACGAGACCGGCCGCCTGCTGGGTGAGCGCGGCTTCGAGTTCGGCACCGTCACCGGCCGGCCGCGCCGCTGCGGCTGGTTCGACGCGGTGCTGGTCCGCCAGGCGGTGAAGGTCGGCGGCATCCAGGGCCTGGTGCTGACCAAGCTCGACGTACTCGACGGCTTTCCCGAACTGCGGATCTGCACCGGTTACGAACTGGATGGCCAGAAGCTGCGCCGGCTGCCGGCGGCCCCGGGCGCCCAGTGCCGCGTGAAGCCCATCTTCGAAACCTTCGAAGGCTGGTCGCAATCCAGCCGCGGCGCCCGAAGCTGGGTGGACCTGCCGGCCCAGGCGATCAAATATGTTCGTCGGATCGAGGAATTGGTGGAAGCGCCGGTGACTTTGCTCACAACCGGACCCGAGCGTGAAGATACTATCATGGTCCGCGACCCGTTCGAGGGCTGAGCCCGCCTCGTTCCGCCGCGGATTTAAGCTTCGAAATCAAATCTTCGCGCGACGAAGCTGAACGAGTCGGTCGCCTGGGCGCATGATCCCCATGCGGAATCACCGAAATGGTGTGATCTGTGTCACATCCCGCGCTTCACGATTGGGTTACAACCCCGCCATCGACCAGCCCAGGGGAGCCCCTCGATGAGCGCTTCGACCAGTTTCACCGCCGAGATCCTCGCTTTTCCGTTGCCGTCGCTGGTCGCCAACCGGCTGACCGCGCGCGACCGGATCGAACTGCTCCACTGGGAGCAGCAGGCCCACGCGCATGGCTTCACCCGGCTGGAACTCGACACCAGCGCCCCCGACGGCGAGGCCGAACTGGGCGATTTCGTTTCGATCTACCGGGGCGATTCCGGATGGGCCAGCTGGGGCGTCGGCTGCTGCCGCGGCGGCTTCACGGTCTGGCGCCCGGCGACCGGCGAGACGGTCGGCTGGTATCCGGTGCTGCACCAGGCGCTCGCCTCGATCCTGGCCGCCGAGCAGCGCCCCCGCCGCGGCGCGCGCCGACGCAAGCAAGGCTGAACCGCAACCAAGCCGGGCTAAAAGCCGGCCCGAACGGCGCCGATGTTGCCGCACCGCGGGCGAATGAGCGAATATCCGCGGAATGGACGACTTCGCCGAGATCGACAAGCCGCCCGCACCCGGACAACGGCAGCGCGCACCCATGCGCAGCCGCGGCATCGTCGTCGACACCACCCGCCAGCAGCTTCCCCGCGACCAGAACTGGCGACGGCTGCTGCAGCGCGGCGCCCAGGAAGGCCTGGTGCGGGTCGGCCTGAAACGGCGCTGGACGGATGATTTCTACCACCGCGCCCTGACCCTCTCCTGGGTCCGCTTCCTGGCCTCCGCGATGCTGATCTACTTTCTCGCCAACATCCTGTTCGCGGTGCTCTATCTGCTGCAGCCCGGCGCCATCGCCAACGCCCGCCCGGGATCCTTCCTCGACGCCTTCTTCTTCAGTGTCGAGACCTTCGGCACCATCGGCTACGGCGTGCTGGCGCCGGCGACCGACTACGCCAACCTGGTGATGACCACGGAAACCCTGACCGGCATCATGCTGGTGGCGCTGACCACCGGTCTGATGTTCGCCCGCGTCTCGCGCCCGACCGCGCGAGTGCTGTTCGCCCGCAACGGCGTGATCTCGGACTACAACGGCGCGTTGACGCTCATGGTGCGGATGGGCAACGAGCGCACCAGCCAGATCGTGCAGGCCGAAGTCACCATGACGCTGGTGCGCAACGAACGCACCCGCGAAGGCACCTACATGCGTCGCTTCCACGACCTGAAGCTGGCGCGCGAACGCACGCCGGTGTTCGCGATGTCGTTCCTCGCGATGCACGTGCTGGACGAAGCCAGCCCGCTGCATGGCGCTACGCCCGAGGCGCTCGAGGCGGACGAGGCGGAACTACTGGTCACCGTTACCGGCCTCGACGAGACCATGGGGCAGGCGGTGCACGCGCGGGCGTCATACCTGCCGTCGGAAGTCCTGTTCGGGCACCGCTATGCCGACATGTTCGGAGTGACCGAGGACGGCCGCCGGGCGATCGACTACGGCCGCTTCCACGTTACCGAGCCGGTCGGAACTCGGCACTCTGCGGCATCGCCTTCTCCGCAACCGGTTGCCTCGCATACAGCGTGACATCGCGATTGTCGTCGGTGCCGTCACGCAGCGACAGCACCGCCGCGTAGCCGCGCAGTTCCGCCCGCATCATGCCGCGCAGTTCGGGCGTCAGCGGATCGAGCGGCGGGTCCGCCGTCACGATGTAGCGCGGCGCCGCCGCCAGGATCGCCCGCAGCTCGGCCACCGGATCGACCCCGGAACTCGCCGCCGACGCCCCGAGCTCGGACGGCAGCACGAAGCGCGTCGGCGGCGTCGCGTGCGCCAGCTGGTAGATGATCGGGTGGTAGTCGAAGACGTACACGCCGCCGGCCCCATCCGCGGTGATCGCATCGGCGATGCGCCGCGGCACATCGTTGCGAACCCGTTGCCCCAGCAGCCGCAAATTGTTCCACGTCGAATGCCCGACATCGCCGAGCACGAACAGCGCCAGCACCACCGCCAGCCCCGGTCCCATCCAGCGCGCCTCCGAATGGCGCGCACCCATGCGACGCAACGCATCGACGGCGAACGGTAGCGCGGCGCAGAGCGGCGCGTACAGCATCAGGAAGTAATGCGGCCAGAACTTCATCGGCAGGCTGATGTCGATGACGGCGGCGATGATCCAGGCGCCGATCCACGCCACCGCCGCAGTCTCCGGCGTCCGCGCGCCCGGGTGTCGCATGCGACGCCAACCCGGCCACGCCAGCAGCATCGCGATCACCGCCAGCGGCAGCAAGGGCCGCGCGCCCAGCCGAAACTGGTACAGGAATTCCGCCCAGCTCGGGATCAGCCCGATATACGCGGCGTTCGCATAGAGGTTGGCGGCAATGAACGGCTGGAACTGTCCGAGTGCCGCGAAATAACCGCCGGCGGCGATAGTCGGCGCGATGCCGCATCCCAGCATCAGCAGCGCGCGCCACAGCAGCCGCCCTGGGGGTTCACCCGAAACACGTCGGTGCCACAGATGCAGGCAGCACAGCAGCACGCATTCCGGCACCACCGAGTATTTCACCTGCAGCGCACATCCGAGCACGAGCGCAGCCGCCGCCGCCTTCGCCAGTCCGCCGCGCCCGGCTTCGTTCCTGGAACGGAACAGCAGCAGCGACGCCGCGGCGACCAGCGTCGCGTTGAACGGTTCGGTCTGCGCCGCAATGCCGTCCAGCCGCGACATCAGAAGCACGTACACCAGCCCGCCCAGCCACCGCACGCGCAACGGCCAGGCGAACCGGGTCACGATCCAGGCGCCGAGCGCCGTGGCGATCGCGGATTCGAAGCGTGCCGCAACCAGCGTGTCGCCGGTGATCCAGCCGCCGAGCGCGATGATCGCCGGTAGCCCCACCGGATGCTGGTCCCACACCGCGACATAGGGCAGGCCGCCGTTGAGCCAGGCCTGGGCGGTCAGGACATAGACGCTCTCATCCCAGTCGCTGGAGAACGACACCCTGATGACATGCATACGCATCGCCAGCACCAGCAGCCAGCCAGGCCAGCGGCGCCGCTGACCGCCACCGCCAGCTTCCGCCATCCGGGAACCGCCGCAACCGCGCGCCGGTCCCGCCCCGAACCGGGGATGTCCACCACGCCGATCGGCTCCACAGCCTTCATCCAGGGATCCGAGAAACCCGTCTCGGACTGGACGGCGTAGTGAAAGAGGGCATTGCATAAAGCATTCATGGAGTGACCGGATCGTCACTATTGCGATACGGATATTCCTGCGCAGATGCTGTGTTATATCGGCCGCGTCCTGGACCACCAACGTCAATGGCGCCTGATATCTATGTTTATGTATTCTGTAATAGTATTGTGACCGATATCGCCTGGGATACCCCGCGGCGCCTGCATCAAAGCGCGGATCAGCCGCCCTGCGACGGCAGCCACGGATCCGCCTGCCACAGCTTGGCGAGGTCGGTCCGCTCCGCCGAGGTCTGCGTCGACCAGGCGGCGCCGTCGAGCCAGGTGACGGCGAAACCGCCGGCATCCGCCTGGGCGCGGAACTCCGGGTCGGCCGTCACCTCCTGAAGCGCGCTGGCGACCGCGCCGGCGACGTCGTCGGCGAGCCCCGCCGGCGCCGCGAGGCCGCGGCGGATCACGGCGGTGAATTTCAGCCCGGACTCGCGCAGCAGCGGCATGTCGGGAAACGAATCGGCCCGGGTGCGCGCGGCGATGCCGAGGCCGGTCAACGTGCCCGCCCGCAGCGCCTCGATGGCGTCGGACAGGCCCAGCACCGCCGCCGCGACATGGCGCGCCAACGCGGCCTGCCGGGCCGCCGCGGCACTCGGAAAGGTCACGATGTTCAGCGGCGTGCCGACCATCGCCTGCAGCCGCAGCGCCGCCAGATGCGGCGGGCTGCCGGCCGGCGGCGTTGCCAACGGCACCGCGGCCGCATTCTCGCTGGAAAACCGCACCAGGTCCTGCGCCGTGGTCAGCGGCAGCTCGGCATCCGGCGAGGAGACGAAGGTGATCGGCTCGCGCGCCACCGTGCCCAGCAGGCGCAGCCTCCCAGGCAGGTTTTCGACGCCCTGCCGATCGACGCTGCGGGCCGGCAGGGCAGGGGTGGACACCCAGCCGAAGCTGTTGCCGTCGGGCGCCGCCTCGGCCAATGCGCGAAATGCCCGCAGGCCCGCGTCGCCGGGCAAGTTCACGATCGCAATGCGGGTTCGCGGCAGATGCCGCTCCAGGAACGGGGCGAAGGCCCGCGCCGTCTGGTCGCCCGGCTGCCCCGGCGCAGCACCGACCAGCAAGTCGATCTTGCGCCCCGCCCAGGCCGGACGGACCGCCGCCACCGCCAGCGCCGCGCCCAGCAGGTGGCGGCGCCGCAGCATCAGGGCGTGGCCTTGGCCGGTGCCGCCACCGTCGAATCCCGCCGCAGCCGGTTCTCGCCCAGGAACAGCAGGATCGGGGCGGCGATGAAGATCGAGGACGAGGTGCCGACGACGATGCCGAACAGCATCACCCAGGCGAAGCCGGACAGCGTCGCGCCGCCGAACAGCGCCAGCGGCAGGCCGCCAGGAACACCGTCATCGAGGTGCCGAGCGTGCGGTTCAGCGTCTCGTTGATCGACAGGTCGATCAGGTCGCGCAGCGGCATGGTCTTGTACTTGCGCAGGTTCTCGCGCACCCGGTCGTACACCACCACCTTGTCGTTGGTGGAGTAGCCGATGATGGTCAGGATCGCGGCGACCATCACCAGGTCGAACTCGAAGCGGGTGACCACCAGGAAGCCGATCGCCTTGGTCACGTCGAGCAGCAGCGTCACCACCGCGCCGACCGCGAACTGCCATTCGAAGCGGAACCAGATATAGACCAGGATCATCAGCAGGCTGATGCCCAGCGCCAGCATGCCGTTGCGGAACAGCTCGGCGGACACCGAGGCGCCGACCGCGTCGGTGCGCAGGACCTTGGTGCCCGGCTGCGCCTTCTCCAGCGCCGGCGCGCACCTTGGCCACCACCTGCTGGTTGCCGGCCTCGGTCGGCTGCGCCTCCAGCCGGATCAGCACCTCGGTCGGCGTCGCCGAAGCGCTGCACGCCCGGCTCGGTGCATGCCCTGCGCCGCCAGCGCCGCGCGGATCTTGGCGAAATCGGCCGGCGCCGGTGTCCGCACCTCCATCACGATGCCGCCCGTGAAGTCGATGCCGAGGTTCAGGCCCGGGATAGAAGAACAGCCCGATCGACAGCGTCGACAGCACGGCCGAGACGATCAGCCCGACGAAGCGGCCGCGCATGAACTGGATGCGGGTGCCGTCGGGGACGATGCGGAACAGCGGACGGAGGAACATGGCTGCGTACGCCTCTAAACCGGCAGCGCCGCGGGGCGCATGCGCGGGCATACCAGCGCACCATCATCAGCCGCGCCAGCATCGTCGGCGGTGAACAGCGTGGTGACGATGCCGACGGTGATGGTCACCGCGAAGCCGCGCACCGGCCCGGTGCCGAACACGAACAGCATCACGTGCGCCAGGAACGCGGTCGCGTTGCTGTCGATGATGGTGGTGTAGGCGCGGCGGAAGCCGGTCTCCATCGCGTTCAGCGGCGTGCGGCCGTTGCGCACCTCCTCGCGGATGCGCTCGTTGATCAGGATGTTGGCGTCCACCGCCATGCCGAGGGTCAGCAGGATGCCGGCCATGCCGGGCAGCGTCAGCGTCGCCTCCAGCAGCGACAGGATCGCCACCATCAGGATCAGGTTCACCACCAGCGCGACGTTCGCGAACCAGCCGAACAGCCCGTAGAACATGCCCATGAAGACCGATCACCAGCACGAAGCCGACGCCCAGCGAGATCGCGCCGGCGCGGATCGCGTCCGCGCCCAGTTCCGGCCCGACGCTGCGTTCCTCGACCACCGTCAGCGGCGCCGGCAGGGCGCCGGCGCGCAGCAGCACGGCGAGGTCGGTGGCGCTGCGGCGCGTCGAAGCTGCCGCTGATCTGGCCGCGCCCGCCGGTGATCGCCTCGCGGATCACCGGGGCGCTGATCACCTTGTCGTCCAGCACGATGGCGAAGCGGTGGCCGACATTGGCGCGGCTGATGTCGGCGAAGCGGCGGGTGCCGACGCTGTTGAAGGTGAAGTTCACCACCCATTCGCCGGTCTGCGGGTTCTGCCCGGCGCGCGCGTCGGTCAGGTCCGCGCCGTCCACCTCGATGCGCCGGCGCACCGCGATCTTCTGCCGCGGCTGGTCCTCCATCGGCAGGAACTCGACGCCCGGCGGCGGCACCGGCGCGGCGACGTTGGCGGTCTCGTCGACCAGCTGGAAGGTCATCTGCGCGGTCTTGCCGAGCAGCTCCTTGATCCGGTTCGGGTCCTCGATGCCGGGCAGCTGCACCACGATGCGGTTGTCGCCCTGGCGGGTGATCTGCGGGTCGACCACGCCGGTCTCGTCGATGCGGCGGCGGACGATCTCGATCGATTGCTGCACCGCCGGCGCTGGCGCGGTCGTGCAGCGCCGGCGGCGACAGCGTCACGGTGATCTGCCTCGGGCGTGCTCGCGAAGTCGAGGTCCGGGCGACTGGTCAGCCCGGCTGCTCGACTGGTGGCCAGCTCGCGCAGTGCGGCCAGCGCCGCGTCCTGCTTGGCCGGGTCGGCGCAGCTGACCAGCAGGCGGTTCTGCGCCGGCTGCGGCGTCGACGGTGAAGCGGGCGATGCCGGCGCGGTCGCAGCGCTCTGCCGGGCGCTGTCGGCCAGGCCGTCCAGCCGCTCCTTGATCACCGCCGCCATGTCCACTTCCAGCAGCAGGTAGCTGCCGCCGCGCAGGTCGAGGCCGAGATGGATGGTGCGCCACGGCAGCCAGCCGGCCGGCGCCGGGATCAGGTTCGGGATCGACAGCAGCACGCCGAGGACGCAGGCGCCGAGGATCAGCGCGGTCTTCAGGCGGCGGAAATACATCATGTGCGGGCAGGCGGCTCCACGTTGGAGCGGCAACAGGGGGGTGGCGCAAAGCGGCCGGACAATGCCGACAAGGCCTTGCGGAAGCAACCACGCGGCCCGGCCGCCGTCTGCGGCTTCAATCATGGCGGCGCCATGTGTCAGAGCCATCGCTAAATTCGGACGGATGACTGCGATGCGGGTCGGGCGTCGTCGGCGCCGGGCATTTCGGCCGGTTCCACGCGCTGAAGGTGGCGGCGTCGCCGCGCGCCACGCTGGTCGGCATGGTCGACGCCGATCCCGACGCGCGCCGCCGCGGTGGCCGCGCGAGACCGGCACCCGGCCCGTCGATCTGGCCGGCCCTGCTCGCCGACTGCGACGCGGTGGTCGTCGCCGCCCCGGCCGAGGCGCATTTCGCCCTCGCCGGCGCAGGCGCTGCGCGCCGGCCGGCACGTGCTGGTGGAAAAGCCGATCGCCGCCACGCTGGCCCAGGCCGACGCCCTGGCGGCGCTGGCGGCCGAACGCGGCCTGGTGCTGCAGGTCGGCCATCTGCTGCGCTATCTCCGCCGAGCACGCGGCGATCAGCGCCCGGATGCAGCGGCCCGCTCTATATCGAGTGCGTCCGCATCGCCCCGTTCAAGCCGCGCGGCACCGACGTCTCGGTCATCCTCGACCTGATGATCCACGACCTCGACCTGGTGCTGGCGCTGGTGGACAGCCCGATCGCCAGCGTCGACGCCATCGGCGCCCCGGTGGCGAGCCAGCACGAGGACATCGCCAACGCCCGGATCAGCTTCGAGAACGGCTGCGTGGCGACCATCACCGCCAGCCGGATCTCGCTTTGAAAACAGAGCGCAAGATGCGGCTGTTCAGCCAGGAAGGCTATCATGTCGGTGGATTTCGGCGCCCGCAAGCTGATGATGATCGGTCGCGAGCGCGGCACCCCGGTGCCGCTGCTGGAAGGCGGCCGCATGGAGGAGGTGACGTGGGAGGCGCAGGACGCGCTCGCCGCCGAGCACGCGGCGTTCGCCGCCTCGGTGCTGGACGGCGCGCCGGTGATCGTCGATGCCGCCGCCGGCCGCCGCGCGCTCGCCGCAGCGATCGCGGTCACCGATGCGATGGCATTGTCACAGTCCCGTGCGCGCGCCTCCGGACTGATCCGGTGATGATCGAACCCTGAGTCCCATACGCAAACCAAGGCATGATCATGCTCCAACGCCGCCTGTTCGCCGCCCTGCTGCTGCTGCCGCTGGCCGTTCCGTGCCAGGCCGCCGAGCCGGTGCCCTATGTCACCGCGAAGCAGATCGACCTCGGCATCATCCTGCCGCCCCCGGTCGTCGCCGGCACCCCGCAGGACCAGGCGGAGCAGGCGGCGGCGATCGCGGCGCAGAAGGCGGCGCCCCCCGAGCGCATCGCCCTGGCCGTGGCCGACGCGCAGGAAAGCGTGTTCGACATGTTCACCCGCACCCTCGGCGCCGATTTCACCGCGGCCAGGCTGCCGCAGGCGAGCGTCTTCTTTGAGCGGGTCGGCGCCTCGGAAGACGCCACCGTCGATCCGGCGAAGAAGCTGTTCGGCCGGGTCCGCCCGTTCCTCGCCAACCCCGAAATCAAGCCGCTGGTGCCGCAATCCAAAAGCGGCGCCTATCCGTCCGGCCACACCACCCGCGTCACCATGACCGCCATCATCCTCGCCTCGATGCTGCCGGAAAAGCGCGACGCCATCTGGGCGCGCGCCGCCGAGTACGCGGAAAGCCGGGTGATCAGCGGCATGCACTACCCGAACGACCTGGAAGGCGGCCGCCGCGCCGGCACCGCGATGGCCGCGGTGATGTTCACCGATCCCGGTTTCCAGGCCGACTACCAGGTGGCGAAGGCCGAAATTCACGCAGCGATTTCGAAGTAGCGGTTACCCCGCCGCCTCGGTGTCGCTCCGGCCGGCGGCGCGGTAGATCTCCAGCGTCGTCTCCCACGGGATGACGCCGACGCGGTCCGCCCATTCCTGCCACTGCCGGGCAAGTCCAGCCACCACGTCCGGATGGTCCGCCGCCACGTCGTGCAATTCCGTCCGGTCGATCCCGATATCGTACAA
Source organism: uncultured Alphaproteobacteria bacterium (assembly GCA_963819305.1). GTDB lineage: Bacteria > Pseudomonadota > Alphaproteobacteria > Acetobacterales > Acetobacteraceae > CAVTKE01. Next base: position 117,054 of record CAWFVP010000005.1, on the reverse strand, counting down.
CTCCCAGTCGCCGGGATATTCGCGGACCAGCTTCCAGCTTCCCAGCCGGATCGCGGCGTTGCCGGTATGCTCCCAGAACAGCGGCGCCGCGCCGGCGGCCTCGCCCTGCATCGCGGGCAGCATGCTGCGCCCCTCCAGCGCCTCGACCGGCCAGGACAGCGAGGGCGGCGGATAACACGCGGCCGTCGCCTCGATCACCGTCGGAACCACGTCGACCAGTTGGAACGGCTGCTCCACCACCGCACCGGCGGCAAGCCCGGCCTGCGGCCAGTGGACGATCAGCGGCGCCGCGATCCCGCCCTCGTGCACCCAGCGCTTGTAGAAGCGAAACGGCGTGTTCGACAGGTTGGCCCAGGCGCGGCCGTAGCTCGCATAGGTATCGTCGCCGCCCGGCACGATGTCCGGGGTGTTGCCGATCCGTATCGGCGCGCCGCTGCGCGACCGGCTCGGCACGATGTCCGCGCGCGCCCGGAACCGCTCGACCTCCACCAGCGGCAGTTCCTCGGCGGAGGCGCCGTTGTCGGACAGGAAGACCAGCAGGGTGTTGTCGAACTTGCCGCATTGCTCCAGTGCATCGACGATCCGTCCGACCCCTTGGTCCAGCTTCTCGACCTGCGCCGCATAGGCCTGCATCCGCAATGCCTGCCATTCCGGATGCGCCGCGTCCGCCCAGGCCGGCTGGGTGGGATCGCGGCCACTGAGCGTTGTGTCCGCGGGCAGCACGCCCTCGGCAACCAGTCGCTCCAGTCGTGCCACGCGCAGCCTGTCCCAACCCTGGTCGAACCGGCCGGCGTATTTCGCGATGTCCGCCGCGGGCGCGTGCAGCGGCCAATGCGGGGCGGTGAAGGCGGCATACAGAAAGAACGGCGGCGCCTCCGCCGATCCATGGTCGTCGATGAAGCGCACCGCCTCGGCGGCGATCGCATCGGTGTAGAAGAAGCCGGGCGCCCCCGCCTCCGCCGACGCGTCCTGCTCGCCGCGGGTCAGGGTGCCCGGCTGGTAGAAGCTGCCGCAGCCGGTGAGCGTGCCGAAGAACCGGTCGAACCCGCGCCGCGTCGGCCAGGCGTCGTTCGGGTTGTGCATCTCGGACGACAGATGCCATTTCCCCGACAGGCAGGTCGCATAGCCGCGGTCGCGCAGGATCTCGGCCAAGGTCGCGCAATGCCGGTTGAGGCTGCCGGCATAGCCGTTCGGCCGATCGTCGTTGGTCAGCACGCCGATCCCGGCCTGGTGCGGATGCAGGCCGGTCAGCAGCGACGCTCGCGACGGCGTGCAGCGGGCGGTGTTGTAGAAATGCGAAAAGCGCACGCCGCCGCGCCCCAGCGCATCCAGGTTCGGCGTGTCGATCTCGCCGCCGTAGCAGCCGAGGTCGGAAAACCCCATGTCGTCGGCCAGGATCAGCACCACATTGGGAGGCGCCGACCCGTGGGCGGGCGGCATCAGGCCGGCCAAAGCTGGCTGCCGCCGTCGACCCGCAGCACCTGCCCTGTGATGAAATCACCCATCGGCCCCGCGAACAATGCGACCGCGCGCGCCACCTCGTCGACCAGCGCGATCCGGTCCAGCGTGCCGCCCTCGGCCAGCCGCTCGGGATCGACCGGACGGGTGCCGAGAAACCGCCCGGTGCGGGTGTCGCCGGGCGCGATGGCGTTCACCGTCACGTTGAACGGCCGCAACTGGTCGGCGAGGCTGCGGGTGTAGTGGTTCACGCCCGCCTTGGCAGTTCCATAGATCGCACCCGACTGACGGCCACGGAATGCGGCGATCGAGCTCACCGTCACGATCCGCCCCTGGCGGCGCGCCATCATGCCGCGCGCCACCACCTGGCACAGGAAGATGGTGCTGAACAGGTTGCGGTCGAGCACCGCCCGGACATCCGCTTCCGCGACCATCACCGCGTCGTTTGGATCGGGCTTGCCGCCGGAGGCGCCGATGTCGCCGCCGGCGTTGTGCACCAGGATGTCCAGCTTCCCCAGTTCGGCCTCGGCCTCCGCCACCACCCGCTCGATCTCCGGCAGCTTGGTGAGATCGCCGAGCACCCGCACCGTGCGCACGCCGTGCGCCGCGCCGATATCGACCGCGGTCTGGGTCAGGGTGGTGCCTTCGCCGTATTCCGCCGGCCCGTGCTCGCGCATGCCGTGCACGGCGACATTGGCGCCCATCCCGGCCAGCACCTCCGCGAAAGCCCGCCCCAGCCCGCGGCCCGCGCCGGTGACCAGCGCAGTCTTGCCCGCCAACGTCTTTTCGATCGCCATCGTTTCCCCCTCGACTGCGGGGAAGCCTAGGCGGGGTGCGGCAGAAGCTCCAGCACCGCCGCCGCGGCGGCCTCGGACGGCGTGCCGCGGGCGGGTGCCAGGCTGGCAAGCACGGCGCGGAATTCCGCCCGCTGCGCCGCCGCCGTCGCACCCCCGGCCAGCAGTTCGGCCACGGTCTCGGACAGCACCACTGGATTGCAGCGCTGCTGGATCATCTCCGGCACCACCTCGCGCCCGGCCAGCAGGTTCACCAGCGCCGCGTATTTGACCTTCACCAGCCGCCGCGCCAGTGCCGCCGTCAGCGGGTTCACCTTGTATGCCACCGCCATCGGCACGCCGGCCAGCGCCAGTTCCAGGGTCGAGGTGCCGGATTTGGTCAGCGCCGCGTCCGCCGCGGCATAGGCGTCGTGCTTGTCCGCCAGCGTGCTGACCACCACCGGGCGCACCGGCCAGCCTGCGGTGGCGCGCTGCACCGTTTCGGCCACCCCGGCGACGGTGGGCACGACGGAAACGAGGTTCGGAAACCTCCCCAGCAGCAGCGCCAGTGTCGCCGCATAGACCGGCAGCAGGCGCGTCACCTCGCCGGCCCGGCTGCCGGGCATCAGCACCAGCACCGGCGCATCGGCGGCGATCCCGTGGTCGGCGCGAAACCGCACGCCATCGCCGTCGCCGGCGCCCGATTCCAGCACCGGATGCCCGACGAACTCGGCGGCCAGTCCATGCCGAGCGAAGAACGAAGGCTCGAACGGCAGCAGGCACAGCAGCCGGTCCCACAGCCCCGGGAATTCGCGCACCCGATGCTCGCGCCAGGCCCAGACCTGCGGCGCCACGTAGTGCACGCGCGTGATGCCGGCTTCGGCGCCGGCTACCAGTCGCAGCAGCCGCAACGTGAATCCCGGGCTGTCGATCGTCACCAGTATCGCCGGCCGGCGGGCGCGCACGTCATCGAAGGCCGTCCGCAACAGCCGCTTGAGCCGCAGCAGCTTGGGCAGCACCTCCAACAACCCCATCACCGCCAGTTCCCGCATCGGAAACAGCGATGCGAGGCCGGCCTGCGCCATCATCGGCCCCCCGATCCCGGCGAAGTCGAGGTCGGGCCGGGCCGCGCGCATCGCCGCCATCAGCCGCGCGCCCAGCACGTCGCCGCTGGCCTCGCCGGCGACGATGTAGATCAACGATGAATGGGGGAGGGGAGCGGGGGACGGCGCTTCGGGCTGCATCGCTGCACCCTATCACGCCGTCCTATTTACCCGGCCACGCCTCACGGCGCGACGCGTGGGGAATTACTTCTGCAGGTGCGATTCCAGGAACCACAGCCACTTATCGAGCCCGCGCGACACTTCGGTGAACACGTCCGCGGTGCCGGCGTCGCCGGCGTCATCGGCCTCGTCGATGTTCTTGCGCACCGCGTTGGCCACCATGCCGGTCCGCTCCACCATCGCCTTCAGATGGTCCTCGACCGAGCTGATATCGGTCGGATAAGGCGGCAGCTTGCTGGATTTCGCAGTGGTCTGGGTGGTGCCCAGCGCCGTGCCGCCCAGCTGCGCGACCCGCTCGGCCATCGTGTCGTTGTACTCGTCGAGATCGGTGCGCAGGGTGTCCAGCATCAGGTGGACCTGCATGAACTGCGGCCCCTTCACGTTCCAATGCGCCTGCTTGGTCGCCAGGGCGAGGTCGATGCCGTCGGCGATCCGTGCATTCAGCAACGGGATCACCGTCGCCTTGGTGTTCGATTCGGTGTCGTTGGTCGTCTTGTGCTGCTTCATGGACCGGGGGCCTTTCGCCTGGATGTCAGGAATCGCCGCGGCAGCCGAGGGGGCCGCCGTGGTCATCGCAGTTCCCGTAACGATGCGCAGGCGCGGAGGTTCCGCCGTCGCATCCTGTTTTCATGCTGCCGCCACCGAGCTTTCACGAAGCTAGTCCGGCATGGTTCGCTTCTGATGGGCACGGCCGACCTCGGCGGTCTTGGGGTTCTGTCCGGCGATCACCCGCGTCCCGCCGTCGATGCGGGCGACGATGTTCTCGGGGGTGCAGCTTTCCAGGTAGGCCAGCCCGTTCTTGCGCGCGGCGGCGAAGATGCGCGCCCGCGCCTCGATCATCTCGGCCGGGTAAGGCTCCGGCGGCACCTTCACGTAGCCGAGGGCGAGGCTCAGGTCGCCCGGCCCCATCTCCGCATAGGCGAGGCCAGGCACCGCCAGGATCTCCTCGCATTTCGCCACCCCCTCGGGGCTCTCGAGCTTCACGCCCAGCAGCAGTTCGCCCGCGGGATTCAGCGGCCAGGGATCGCAGCGCTCGATGTATTCCTCGCCCGTCACCCCCCAGATCGGCGCCGCGGTCGATTCCGATCCGCGCCCGCGGGTGCCGATGCCGAGCATCCCGGACCGTCCCACCCCGCGGCCGCTGCGCCCGTCCAACCGCTCGGTCGGCGTCGGCAGCGACGGATCGACGCCATGCGCGTGATGCGGGTAGCGGCAGGATTCGACGAAGGCGCGGGTCGCATCCGCACTTTCCGCCTGGCACAGGATGATGCCGTGCACGCCGCGGCCGAGGATCTGGCGGAACTGCCAGGCATTGTGCCGCACATTGGCCTCGTCGGTGCCGTTCACCGGCGCCTCGACGATCACCGTCGGCGTGCGATGGCCGGACCGGGTCGGCCCGCCATCGACCAGGCCGCGCATGTATTCGGCAAGCCCTGCCATGTCGAAGGAGCCGTGCTCCATGCCGATGTTGATGTAGTCCGCCCAGATTCCGGCGTCCGTCTTGCCCTGTTCGTAGGTCAGCACATGGCCGCTGTGATGCCCGGCGTAATACACCGCCTGGTCCTGCCCGAGCAGTTCCCGGGCGCGGTTGATCATGGCCATTTTCCTGTCCCCTTCGCCGTATTTCGCAAGTGCCGCGGCACCCTTCGGGACCGTAGCACCTTGGCCGGAATTGCAAAGCCGCCCCGGGGAGGGCGGCCGTGCAATATCGGGCGCGCCCTATATGTCGTAGATCACCGCAACCGATCACCAGCCAGGCCGACCGCCCGATGACGATGTCCGACGGCTCCCCCGACTATCCCGAGATCGCCGCCGATATCGGCCTCGACAAGCTGCGCGCGCAATTCCCGGCGCTGACCGGCGCCGGCGTCACCGTCGGGCAGGTCGAGGGCAGCGCCAGCGGCGCCTCCGGGGCGGCGGCCATCGACACAGAGGTCGATCCCGCGATGGAAGGCCACCCCGCGGACAACGGCGACGGCTTTTTCACCTACATAAACGGTGCCGCCCGCACCACGGCCTTCGACGACGGCGTGGTCGGCACCACCTCGCACCACGCGGGCGTCGCCGCCAGCTTCTTCTACGACGCCGCGATCTACATGGGCGCGTCAACCGGCGTGGCGCCGGGGGTGGCCCATGTCGACAGCTACAACGCCGAGAACTACCTGCAGGACCTGCTGACCGCCTATCCCGACAAGGTGGTCAACATGAGCTTCCTGTATTCGGATTCCAGCCACGACGCGGCGTTCGACGCCGCCGCCAACAAGAACAACACGATCTTCGTCGCCGCCGCGGGCAATGGCGGCACGCCCGGTTCGCCGTCCGACGCCTACAACGTCATCAGCGTCGACACCTCGACGGTGGTGCAGGCGGTTGGCCCAGCGGCGAACGGCGCTGGAAAGCCCGACATCTCGGCGCCGCAGGTCGTCACCAGCCGCGCCGCCCCCATCGTCGCCGGCGCCGCCACGCTGCTGGTGCAGGCGGGGGGCGGCGGCTGGGCCGGCTCCACCGCGAAGAACCGCGCCGACGCGGTCGATTTCCGCACGGTCAAGGCGCTGCTGCTGAACGGCGCGGTAAAGCCCGCCGACTACTTCACGACCGCCTACGCGCCCACCGGCAGTCATCCGCTGAACGCGGTGTACGGCGCCGGCGTCGTCAACGTCTACAACTCGGTGATCACCCTCTACGCCGGCGAATACGCCGCCGGATCGACCATTTCCATGGCCCGCGGCACGGCGCAGTTCATCAAGTCCACGGCGCCGGCGGTGGCCTCCGCCCAGGGCTGGAACCTGACCAATCTTTCCGCCGGCGCCGGCCGCGACGTGGTCGACCAGTACCGGCTTCTCGCTTGCCGCCGGCGGCAGCTTCACGACGACGCTCACCTGGGCCGCCGACAACGCCAACAACATCGACCATCTCGGCCTCTATCTGTACGACGACGCCACCGGCGCGCTGGTCGCCAGCTGCGACGCCGCCGGCAGCAACGTGCAGCAGATCAATTTCACACCCTCGACGAGCGGAACCTACGACCTGCAGGTGCTGCTGCACGGGTCGGCCTCGGCCAATGTCGCCGACAAATACGCCCTGGCGTTCAGTGCCGGCAGCGCCGTCGCCTGCTTCTGCGCCGGCACCCGCATCCTGACCCCATCCGGCGAGGTCGCGGTGGAGCAACTCGCCCCAGGCGACCGCGTGGTGACCGCCGCCGGCCGCATCGCGCCGGTCCGCTTCGTCGGCCGGCGGCGCATGCAGGCCGCCCGCGCCGTCCGGGTGCAACGCGACGCCGTCGCCGATGGCGCGCCGCTGCGCGACCTGCTGCTCTCGCCCGAGCACGCCATCGCCTTCATGGCCGACGCGCAACGGGTGCTGGTGCCGGTGCACCGCTTGCTGAACGGCGCCAGCATCATCGAGGAGCCGCCGGCTAACCTCGTCTACTACCATGTCGAACTCGACCGCCACGACGTGATCCTGGCCGAGGGGCTGACGGTGGAAAGCTACCTCGACACCGGCAACCGCGCCGGCTTCGACAATGCCGGCCCGGTCCGCCTGCTGCATCCCGAAGCCGCCGATGCCCAGCGCATCTGGGCCGAGCGCGGCTGCGCGGAACTGCTGCTGTCCGGCCCTCGCCTGCGCGCGCTGCATGAACGCATCAGGCTGCGCGCCGGCCCCCCGACCGCCGATCCCGATCTCGCGGCGCTGCTGCGCGGATGCCGGCTGCATGCCGCGGACAGCGCGCCGGGCCGCGCCCGCTTCCTGCTGCCGCCCGACACGTCCGACCTCATCCTGGCCTCGCGCAGCTTCCTGCCGCGCGACCTGGACCCGGACGCCACCGACCCGAGGCGCCTCGGCGTTGCGGTAACCGCCCTGGTTCACGCGGGCGCGCCGCTGCCACGTCCGACCGATGCAGGTTGGCATCGGCCGGAGGCGGCGGGCGCCGCGGCGTGGCAGTGGACGGACGGGCAGGCGCGCCTGACCCTGCGGCGCATTCCCGGCCCCGCCACGCTGGAGTGCTTCTGGATACCGGAACTCGGCCGCTACCGGGATGATTGCAAACGTTCAACGGATGCCGGCCTCAGGATGCCCCGCGTCCGCTGAGGTCCGGGCGCCCGCCGAAATCCGCTCGCCTGGCCGACCGCATCGCCTCATGCACCGCCACCGCCTCGCGCGCCACCACCGCCTCGCGCGCGATCTCCAGCACGGCCACGAGTTCCGCCATGCTGACGCCATCGCTCTGCATCACCATGCGGACCAGTGGGTCGGTCAGCAGGGTCTCGAATGTCAGGTGCTGCGAATCGGACTGACAACGCGGGTCGGATTGGCACATGCTGGCTACTCCGGCAGTCATGACGAAAGGAAAGGCGCACCGGGATGTCCCAGCGCTGTCCCAAGGATTAATTGCCGGAGAGGGCAACATTGCGGCAGCCTTTACCCCTTTCGGCGCAGTTCTTGCTAGATCACCTGGTAGCCACCATTTTGTCGCAGGGAAGAAATCCGGAGATGAAGATGTGGGATGATGGAGCCGCCAGACTGGCGCCCTCGCGCAAGGCCATCGGGCTGAGCCGGCAGGGGCGCCTGCGGCCCGCCGGTTTGCCGGCCGGCGAAGGCTTGCATGAAGGTGCTTTGGTCGGCGGCGCGTTGGTCGGGGCCCTGGCGCCGGCAAACGAGCCGAGGGCCAGCCTGCGCATCCGCGACCAGGCGTTGCGGCTGCAACTCGAATGCGTGCTCGACCGTGCGCCGGAAGGCGAGGCGGATGTGGTCGTCGTCGAACTGGAAAACGGCGAGCGCCTTCCCGCCGAATCGGCGGACTGGCATGCGGCGCTGCTGGTGCTGTCGGACGACCCGGCACTGATTGCCGACCGTAGCCTGGCCGGCGTGCTGCCGCGCAATGCGTCCGCCCGCCAGATCGTCGCGGCGGTCGCCGCCTTGTCCGAGGGCCTGGTGATCCGCCCCGCCGCGCCGGCGACGCTGGACCGTCCGGCGCCGGTGCTGACGCCGCGCGAAGGCGAAATCCTGGCGCGGATCGGCGAGGGGATGAGCAACAAGGCAATCGCCCGCCGTTTGGGCATCTCGGCCCACACGGTCAAGTACCACCTGGAAGCGGTGTTCGCGAAGCTCGCGGTGCGCAGCCGCGCGGAAGCGGTCAGCCAAGGGGTGCGGCGCGGGTTGGTGCATCTGTAAGGCACACCCGCCGTCGGCCGCGCCAGGGAGAATTATCCACCGCAAAAACGCCTCCGCCTTAACCGGAATGTGAAGTTATGTTGTCTATGACCCGTGGCTGTGGCACACGGGAAGACGACGGCAGCCGGCCATGCGGTACCCGTCCGGGGCATTGCGTTGGCGCCATTTGTCGATTCGCTTCCGAGCCTGAGTTCTCCGCACCAGGAGCGTGCGGCGGAAGCGCGGCGGCCTGACCTTCTTGCACTCGCTACTCGGTTTCCGGCGGCGATCACGATCGCCGCCGTGGTGGCATCGCTGATCGCCCTGCTGGCCACTTTCGGGCTGCTGTCGGCCCGCGACGGCATCCGCGCGAGCCTGGTCGCGGCCGGGCTCGTGGTTGCGGCGGCGGTGCCGGTCCTGCTGCTGTGGCGGCTGCGGGCGGAACAGGCGCGCGCCGACCAGGCGGAGGCCGGGCAACTCCGCGCCACCGCCGCCGGCCGCGCCAAGCAGGATTTCCTGGCCGCCATGAGCCACGAGATCCGCACCCCGATGAACGGCGTGATCGGCATGACCGGCCTGCTGCTGGACACCCCGCTGAACCCCGAGCAGCGGCGCTACACCCAGACCATCCAAAGCTCCGCCGAGCATCTCCTGACGGTGCTGAACGCGGTGCTCGACTTCTCCAAGATCGAAGCGAACGCCATCGACCTCGAAAGCATCCCGTTCGTGCTGGAGCAGGAGATCTCGGTGATCGTCGAGCTGTTCGCGGCCAAGGCGGCGGCCAAGGGCGTCGAGATCGTCTGCCGCCTGGGCGACGGCCTGCCGGACAGCGTGGTCGGCGACCCCGGGCGGTTCCGCCAGATCCTGCTGAACCTCGTGGGCAACGCGGTGAAGTTCACCGAGACCGGCTGGATCGAGATCGGCGTGGACGGCGCGCAGAATGCTGACGGCAGCATCCGGCTCGACTGCAGCGTGTCGGACACCGGCATCGGCATCAGCCCGGCGCTGATGCCGCTGATCTTCGAACGTTACAGCCAGGCCGACGCGTCCATCGCCCGCCAATACGGCGGCACCGGCCTCGGCCTGCCGATCTGCCGGCGGCTGGTGGCCGCGATGGGCGGCGACATCACGGTGCTGCCGCGCCACGGCCCGGACGGCCGCGCCAAGGGCAGCGAGTTCCGCTTCTGGGTGATGATGCGGGTGCAGGATTTGGGCGACGCGCCCGTGGACGAGAAGCAGCCGTTGCGCGGCCGTCGCTGCCTGGTGATCGACGACCTGCCGGTCAACCGCGAGGTCCTGGCCCGGCAGCTGATCCGGCTCGGCGCCCAGGCGGATGCGGCCATCGACGGTGCCCAGGGGCTGGCCCTGCTGCGCGAGGCAAGGGCCCAGGAGGCGCCGTACGATCTGGCGCTGGTCGACCGCGCCATGCCGGGGATCGATGGCCTGGCCCTGGCGCAACTGGTGCGCGCCGATCCGGCGCTCGCGACGACCCGCCTCGTGCTCTGCGCCTCCGGCCATGCAGATCGCGGCGACCCCGCCATGGCGCTGTTCGACGCCCATCTGCACAAGCCGGTGCTGGTGTCGCGGCTGCGCTCGATCGCCGCCATGCTGAACGGCCCGTCACCTGAACCGGCCGATAGACCGCTGCCCCAGGCGATGCCTGCGCCCCCCGCCGGGCCGCCCGCGCAGGTGTTCGACGCCACCGACCCGCATCCCGCCGATCAGCCGCTGGCCGGGCTTCGGGTGCTGCTGGCGGAGGACAACGCCACCAACCAGATCGTCAGCTCCGCGATCCTGCAGCGCGCCGGCGCCATGGTGGAAGTGGTCGAGGATGGTGCCACCGCGGTGTCCGCCACCCTGTCCGGGCGCTTCGACGTGGTGCTGATGGATGTGCAGATGCCGGGCATGGACGGCCTCGCCGCCACCGTCGCCATCCGGGCCGCCGAGCGGTCCGGCCGCCGCCAGATGATCATCGGGCTGACCGCCTCCATAGGCCCGGAACTCGAGCGCGCCTGCCAGGTCGCCGGCATGGATTTCTACCTGAGCAAGCCGATCGGCCGCGACCTCCTGGTCAACGCCCTCGCTCTCGCGGTAGACAGGACCCGCCTCGCGAGTGCCTGACAACCCGCCCGTTGCGGGCATGTTTCGCAAATTGCAATGCAAATGTCCGCCAATCGAGGGAAATTGATCATTTCCCGGTGAGAATCCTGGCACAACGATCGCAAGGGGAACGTTCCGAAGCGGACGGAACAGGGATTCACTGATGGCCTTCTATGTCGTGACGGGTGGAGCAGGGTTCATCGGCTCCCATCTTGCCGATGCGCTCGTTCGCCGTGGCCATCGTGTCCGCGTGGTCGACGATCTCTCCACCGGGCGCCGCGACAACCTCGACCCCCGGGTCGAGCTCCAGGTCGGCGACGTCTCGGACCGCGAGGTGATGCGCGCCGCCCTGCGTGGCGCCGACGGCTGCTATCACCTGGCGGCGATCGCCAGCGTCGCCCGCGCCAACGAGGACTGGCTGGGCACCCACCGCGTCAACCTGAGCGGCACCATCGCCGTGCTGGAAGCCGCCCGCGACGCCGGCCGCATTCCGGTGGTGTATGCCTCCTCCGCCGCCATCTACGGCGACCAGGGCGACACCCGGCTGCACGAGGCGCTGCCCCCGGCGCCGCTCTCGGCCTACGGCGCCGACAAGCTGGGCAGCGAGATGCACGCCCGGGTGGCCTTCCACGTGCACGGCGTGCCGACCATGGGGATGCGCTTCTTCAACGTCTACGGCCCCCGCCAGGACCCGCGCTCACCCTATAGCGGCGTGATCTCGATCTTCGCCGAGCGGATCGCCAGCCGCCGCATGGTCACCATCAACGGCGATGGCCAGCAGACCCGCGACTTCGTCTTCGTCGACGACGTCGTGGAGCACCTGCTCTCCGGCATGGACCGGCTGCAGCGCAACCCCGAGGCCAGCACCTTCAATGTCTGCACCGGCCGCGCGACCTCGATCCTGGGCCTCGCCGAAACCCTCGGGGAAATCAGCGGCTGGGTTCCCACGGTTGCGTTTTCGCCGTGCCGCGCCGGCGACATCCGCTCCTCGCTCGGCAGCCCGACGGCGGCCCGCCTGGCGCTGCGGGTAGGGCAGGCGACCAGCCTCGCAGACGGCCTGGCCGTCCTGCTGGCGGCGCCACAGGCGCTGAAGATGGCGATGTAGCAGCCCGCGTCAGGTCCGCGACTGCATCCGCTCGACGATTTCCTGGGGCACCCAGACCCGCACCACCCGCCAGCTCACGCCCTGCAACTCCAGCCGCACCCGCAACGGCGGGTCATCGGCGTCGCAGCCGGGGGGACGCAGCCGCAGTTCGAATTCACGCGGCGAGTTGAAGAACGCCCGCACGATCCCGCGCATCCCGCTGGCGGTCTCGACGCCGCTGTCCTGCGCGTTGAGCGTGCGCACCGTTGCCTCGACCCGCTCCGGGGTCAGTTCCCGGTCCACCATCGTGCCGGCGATGCCGCTGGCGAAGCCGGCGCCGAACGGCGGCAGGCTGTTGCTGGCGACCAGCTGGGTGACCGGCATGCCGATGATGCCGTCGGCGATGTCCTGTTTCACCCCATCCCGGACCGACGGCCAGTCGACCAACGCCGCCAAAGCGTCGGCATCGCCGGTGTGCAGGGCCGAATACAGCCGCCACAGCGTCATATAAGGGGTCGCCGCATACGCCAGCGCCAGCAGCGCCACGCCGGTCATGATGGTCTTGCAGCCACGCATCATCTGCCTCGCCGATGGATTTTTGCCGACGTTCTCCGATCAAGCCGCGCCACAAACGCAAAATGCGACAGTTTGTTTCCCCGCAACCATGCCGCAGAGTACGATTATCGCGCCAGAGGATTCTTAATTCCGGCGGTTTATTGAACGGCTTTCACCGAAGATTCGCAAATTGCGAAAGTCACCAGCTCGGTGCCCTCCTCGACCATCTCGCCCACGCCGTGCGAAATGCGCGCGACGACCCCGTCCTTCGGCGCCACCAGCGACAGCTCCATCTTCATCGCCTCCAGCACCAGCAGCACGCTGCCCTTGGCGACCGCGTCCCCGGCGGCCACCAGGATGCGCGCCACCCGGCCCGGGATCGGGGCGGTCACCCGGTCGGCGCCGGCAACCGCCGTGTCGGGCGGCGCCAGCGGGTCGATCGCCTGCAGCACGTGGTTGCGCCCGCCCAGCACCACCGTCACCTCGCTGCCCCGGCGAACCACCTGCAGCCGGTGCAGCACCCCGTCCACCCGCAGCACCATGGCGCTGCCGTCCAGCTCCGCCTCCGCCGTCACCGGCCCGCCCGGCAGGTCCAGCCGGCATGCGGCGCCGTCGTTCGGATACACCCGCACCACCACGGCCTCTCCGCCCCGCCGGAAATGCAGGTCCTGGTAGCCTTCGCCACTGATCCGCCACGCATCCGCAAGGCCCCAGGGATCGCCCGACAGATCCGGCCCGCCGCCACGCAGCCCCGCCATCACCCCCAGCGCCGCCGCCGCCCACACCGCCCGGTCATCCGCCGCCGACAACGCCGCACTCCCCGGCATCAGCGCCGCCTGGTGGCGCGCGATGAAGCCGGTATCGAGCTCCGCCGCCGCGAACGCCGGATGCCCGGCGATCGCCCGCAGCAGCCCGAGATTGGTCTGCACGCCCGACCACCTCGTATTCGCGCCAGCGCCGCGGCCAGCCGCCGCACCGCGCGCCGCCCGGTCCGCCCCATGCACGATCAGCTTGGCGATCATCGGATCGTAATCGGACGTGATCGCGTCGCCCTGCCGCACGCCGGTGTCGACGCGCACATGCGGCACTCTGCCGCAGGCTGCCGCAGATGCACCAGCGTGCCGATCGACGGCAGGAAATCGCGCGCCGGATCCTCGGCATAGATCCGCGCCTCGATCGCATGGCCGCCGATCGCGAGCTGCTCCTGGCGCAGCGGCAGCGCTTCGCCGGCGGCGACGCGCAACTGCCACTCCACCAGATCCTGGCCGGTGATCATCTCGGTCACCGGATGCTCCACCTGCAGCCGCGTGTTCATCTCCATGAAGTAGAACGCGTCGCCCTCGGCGATGAACTCGACCGTGCCGGCGCCGACATAGCCGACCGCCCGCGCCGCCGCGACGGCCGCCTCGCCCATCGCCGGCGCGCCGCGCCGGGTCCATGCCCGGCGCCGGCGCCTCCTCGATCACCTTCTGGTGGCGCCGCTGGATCGAGCAGTCGCGCTCGAACAGCGACACGACGTTGCCGTGCGTGATCGGCGAACACCTGGATCTCGATGTGCCGCGGCCGCGTCAGGTATCGCTCGATCAGCACGCGGTCGTCGCCGAACGACGCCCGCGCCTCGCGCTGCGCGCCGTCCAGCGCCGCGGCGAACTCCGCCGGCTCGCTCGACCACGCGCATGCCCTTGCCGCCGCCGCCGGCCGACGCCTTGATCAGCACCGGATAGCCGATCGCGCCGCCGCCTCGGCTGCAAGCGTGGCGAGATCCTGGTCGTCGCCGTGATAGCCCGGCACCAGCGGCACGCCGGCCGCGCTCCATCAGCGCCTTGGCCGCCGCCTTGCGACCCCATGGCGCGGATCGCGGCCGGCGGCGGCCCGATGAACACGATGCCGGCCGCGCGCGCAGGCCTCGGCGAACTCGGCGTTCTCCGACAGGAAGCCGTAGCCGGGATGGATCGCCTCCGCCCCCGAGCGCCGCGCCGCGTCGAGGATCCGTGTCGATCGCGCAGATAGCTCTCGCGCGCCGGCGCCGGCCCGATCGGCCACGCCTCGTCGGCCAGCTCGCACATGCAGCGCGTCGCGCGTCGGCCTCGGAATACACCGCGACCGTCGCGATGCCCAGGCGGCGCGCGGTGCGGATCACCCGGCAGGCGATCTCGCCGCGGTTGGCGATCAGGATCTTCTTGAACATCGCCTGCTCACATCCGGAACACGCCGAAGCGCGTCGGCTCGGAATCGGCGCGTTCAGGCTGGCCGACAATCGCCAGCGCCAGCACCCGCCGCGTGTCCGCCGGATCGATGACGCCGTCATCCCACAGCCGGGCGCTGGCGTAATACGGATGGCCCTGGGTTTCGTACTGCGTCGCGGATCGGCGCCTTGAACGCCTCCTCCTCCTCCGCCGGCCAGGTCTCGCCCGCGCGCCTCGATGCCGTCGCGCCGCACCTGCGCCAGCACGCTGCCGCCTGCTCGCCGCCCATCACGCAGATGCGCGCATTCGGCCACATCCACAGGAAGCGCGGCGAATAGGCGCGGCCGCACATGCCGTAATTGCCGGCGCCGAAACTGCCGCCGATGATCACGGTGAATTTCGGCACCGCCGCGGTCGCCACCGCGGTCACCATCTTGGCGCCGTCCTTGGCGATGCCGCCGGCCTCGTATTTCCGGCCGACCATGAAGCCGGTGATGTTCTGCAGGAACACCAGCGGAATGCCGCGCTGGGCGCAGAGCTCGATGAAATGCGCGCCCTTCTGCGCGCTCTCGCTGAACAGGATGCCGTTGTTGGCGACGATGCCGACCGGATAGCCCCAGATATGCGCGAAGCCGGTCACCAGCGTCGGGCCGTACAGCCGCTTGAACTCGTCGAACTCGCTGCCGTCGACGATGCCGCGCGATCACCTCGCGCACGTCGTAGGGCTCGCGCGCGATCCGCCGGCACGACGCCGTAGAGCTCCGCCGGGATCGAACAGCGGCGCGCACCGGCGCGCGCAGCGCCAGCGCCGGCGGCTTCACGCGTATTGAGCTGCGCCACGATGCGCCGCGCGATGCCCAGCGCGTGCGCGTCGTTCTCCGCATAATGGTCGGTCACGCCGGAGATCCGCGCTATGCACGTCGGCGCCGCCGAGGTCCTCGGCGCTGACCACCTCGCCGGTCGCCGCCTTCACCAGCGGCGGCCCGGCGAGGAAGATCGTGCCCTGGTTGCGCACGATGATGCTCTCGTCCGACATCGCCGGCACATAGGCGCCGCCGGCGGTGCAGGACGCCCATCACCACCGCGATCTGCGCGATGCCGGCGGCCGACATGTTGCGCCTGGTTGAAGAAGATGCGGCCGAAATGGTCGCGGTCGGGAAACACCTCGTCCTGGTTCGGCAGGTTGGCGCCGCCGCAATCGACCAGATAGATGCAGGGCAGCCGGTTCTGCTGCGCGATCTCCTGCGCGCGCAGATGCTTCTTCACCGTGAGCGGAAAATAGGTGCCGCCCTTCACCGTCGCGTCGTTGGCGACGACCATGCATTCGCGCCCGGCCACGCGGCCGATGCCGGTGATGATGCCGGCCGACGGCACCTCGCCGCCATACATCCCGTGCGCCGCGAGCTGCCCCACCTCCAGGAACGGCGACGCCGGATCGATCAGCGCCCGGACGCGGTCGCGCGGCAGCAGCTTGCCGCGCGACAGATGCCGCTGCCGCGAAGCCTCGCCGCCGCCCTCGCTGATCTTCGCGGCAACCGCGCCGCAACTCGTCCACCAGCGCCTGCATCGCCGCGGCATTGGCGCGGAACTCGTCGGACCGCACATCGGTGATGCTGTCGAGAACCGGCATCACGCCGTCTCCTTGAACAGTTCGCGCCCGATCAGCATGCGGCGGATTTCGCTGGTGCCGGCGCCGATCTCGTACAGCTTGGCGTCGCGCAGCAGCCGCCCGGTCGGATAGTCGTTGATATAGCCGTTGCCGCCCAGCGCCTGGATCGCCTCCAGCGCCATCCAGGTGGCCTTCTCGGCCGCGAACAGGATCGCCCCCGCCGCATCCTTGCGCGTGGTCTCGCCGCGGTCGCAGGCCTGCGCCACCGCATACACGTAGGCGCGGGCGGCGTTCATCGTGGTGTACATGTCGGCGATCTTGCCCTGCATCAGCTGGAACTCGCCGATCGCCTGGCCGAACTGCTTGCGCTCGTGCATATACGGCATCACCACGTCCATGCACGCCTGCATGATGCCGAGCGGCCCCGCCGCCAGCACCGCGCGCTCGTAGTCCAGCCCGCTCATCAGCACGTTCACGCCGCCGCCCGACCTCGCCCAGCACGTTCTCCGCCGGCACCTCGCAATCCTGGAACACCAGTTCGCAGGTGTTGGACCCGCGCATGCCCAGCTTGTCGAGCTTCGGCGCGGTGCTGAAACCGCGGCAAGCCCTTCTCGATCAGGAACGCCGTGATCCCGCGCGGCCCGGCCTGCGGATCGGTCTTGGCATACACCACCAGCACATCCGCATCCGGCCCGTTGGTGATCCACATCTTGGTGCCGTTCAGGATGAACCGATCGTTCCGCTGGTCCGCCCGCGTCGCCATGGAAACCACGTCCGACCCGGCCCCGGGCTCGCTCATCGCCAGCGCGCCGACATGGCTCGCCGCCCACCAGCTTCGGCAGATATCGTTGCTTCTGCTCGGCGCTCCCGTTGCGATGGATCTGGTTCACGCAGAGGTTGGAATGCGCGCCATAGGACAGCCCGACCGAAGCCGACGCCCGGCTGATCTCCTCCATCGCCACCACATGCTCCAGATACCCCATCGCCGCCCCGCCATACTCCTCCCCGACGGTAACCCCGAGCACCCCGAACTCCCCGAGCTTCGGCCACAGGGCAGGGGGGAACAGGTTGTCCCGATCGATGGCGGCCGCCTGCGGCGCAATCTCCGCAGCCGCAAAGGCCCGCACCTGATCACGCAGCATGTCGGCGGTCTCGCCGAGGTCGAAATTGAGAGCGGACGGCATGGGTGGGTCTCCCGGCGGGCTGGGTCTCGCTTTACTCTATGGACCGAGTAGCAGCGGGTGCCCAGGCCCAGTAAGTCGAAATACCACAGAGACGGTGAATCGCTGAGGCGACAGTTCAGGCCGAGCATTCAACGCATCTAACAAAGAAGACTGAGAGCCTGCAGAGCCAAAACGCGTCATATATAATTGGACGGAATACAAGTAAAAGTCTATCTACCTTCCTAGTTTCGTTTGCAGACCGATGTGAACTGGTCAGGGGTGAGCGTCAGGTTCAAAATCCCATAAAACTGCGCCGCTGCTCGTCCGGATATAGTATATTCTAGAACACCTTCGGTCTTGAGCATTAGCACCCATTTTGAACACGTAGGCATTCCACAGCGTATGTTTCGTGTCGCAATAATTGACAATGCTGCCTTCCATTCGGTGCGCGCTGATCGTAATGTCCCTGCCACATACAATCTGGGTGATAGCGTAGAGAATGCGCGCTACGTAATGTGCATCAAACCCCTTGAAGTCGGCCCGGTTTATTGCGATCCAGAAGCTGTCTGCAGCTGATAATTCTCCCAAATTGTAAATTCCCCACTGGCTATCGGAGCTCTTCAAAATCTCATAATTGCATTCGACACAGAACCGAAGCTTTGCCACCGCGGTAGAAAGGTCAGCGCTGCCGGGAAAAAGTGCCACAGGATCCGCCGCCGTGATGTAAATTTTTTTGGCTGCACTTGGATCTGAGTCGACTGTAGCTCTGCTGGGCAATGAGATTTCAGTATTGAAAAAGGCTGAGCCAGCGTCGAGGCTTCGATAACCCTCGTGCAAGATCAATTTGCGCGGGCCGTCATGACTACATGTGGAGCAAATCCGGAGCATATCGTGGAAAAATTGTGACACTTCCCGCTGATCGCAGACTGGCGGTGGCGGACTTGCTTTCAAATCTGTCGACCCACGACCGCATTTGGCGGATGGGCAGGGGTCTATTCTGCGAATAAGCGCTGGCAAGATGGAGCACATAAATTGTCGTCTGTAAAATTCTTGAATTTGCGGTTGATTCGCATTCGGATTTCGTTCGTACATCGCAAGTTCAAGTCGCTCTGACGACCGAAATCGGAACAGTCTCAATACTGCATCGTTTTCTAGTTCGATCTTATCAAAATGGAGCAATGCTGAGATAAGCGCTTCGAATCGATCGACAAATCCGTAGCTTTCCCATTCATCATTATCGTAAATATATAAAATGGGATCGAGGTATGTAGCCACTAAACGGACGCCTCTTTTAATTCTCTCCTCCGTTTCAAAGCTGCTGCAGTCCAATACATGTCTTCTTGATTATCAAAAAAACCAGATGGCCAATTTCTAATTTCGCCATATTCATTCACATCTATTTTTTGGCAATGAACATCTTGTTCCATGGTTTTCTCAATAAAAACAATATTTACCAATTCGTTCACATTTTTAACTGTGTCTTCGGAGATCCTTCGACACAGCCTCTTAATCAGATATTCGGAGTGGCTTTCAATAATAAACTTCACGCCGTCCTTTGACCGTGCAATGAAGAAGTCTGCGAGAGCAGCCTGAACCTTAGGATGCAGGTGGATTTCTGGTTGCTCCAAAATTATTGTGTCGCCCCTTCCGCACCGTAATGCTTCGACCACAATTGGAAGAACCTGACTGACGCCGAATCCAACATCCGGCAAGGCAACGTCAATCTTTCCTACGCGCAGTTCATAAAGAGACTGTCGCAGAACAGCTGGATGAACAGCAGGAAGCCCCATGATCTCGAGCCATTCATTGGTTGCTTCAAGCAACGACTTTTTGGACTGTGGACTGATCGATATTCGCCCATCTGAGTTAGTTTCGATGCTTGAAACCGTAATTATGTTGTTCGCTTCTAACGCAAGGACTTGAACTGTAAATTCTCCGCTTACACCGATATCAACGCCTCCTGTATCGTCGAACTGATAAAAACGTTGTGGCTGGGATCGCAGCGGCCCTAAATAACGCAACTGCTTCCAGACGGGGCTAAAGCCGAGAAGGCAAAAGCTTATAGTGAAATCTAAGCCAAGACAGAATAGGCGGGCGAGCGAGTGCAAGACGTCTTGTTGTAGATTCTCAACCTCGTAATCCGCTTGCGCTTCCATTTGTTTACGGAACGCAAGCAATGTATGTTCAAAATTGACTAACCAACCAGGGCGCGGCCCACGAGTCCCTATTCTAGATTTTGTGATCGCCTCCAGCACAGTTTCAAAAAACACCAGCCAGCTAACATCGAGCTTAGGAGTAGTAGAGATCGGGAACGGGCCTTCGAGCAATAAGAATAATGAGCCGCTTGTGATATTAAATATGGAATTCTTTAAAACATCAAATATCTCCTTTGCAGCATCGAGCCCATAAAAAACATGTATTGGTAATCCTGACAGCAACTTAGAGATGTTATTTACAGACGCAATATAGATTCCGTTATAAGAACTAGAAAACTCATCTTGTTCATAGAAAATAACATTTAAATCATCAGTTCTAACTGATATTTTGGACAATACTGTAGACAATTCCTCTGTTTGGCTGAAGTTGGACCGAAGTTCGACGTCAAGACCGAAGTCAAAGCTATTTTTGGTGCTTTGCTGCAGTCTTGTGCGATTGCGAAAATGGAAATTTCTGTTTGAGGGAATTTCGTTGAGGTTGCCCTTAGCGGACCAACTCATTCCTATCTTTGATGTTCTCGACTTGCCGAAAACTGCGTCAGTCCATGAGCCTAGGCGCGTAAGTTCTCCGTTGAATAGCAAAGGCTGTGTTGGAGCATTTTGCGCTAGACGAGAGCGTCTCTCGGCGGTGCTTTGACGGAGGAGCAAAAGCGACTTTAGAATCGAACTTTTACCTACGCTGTTGGCTCCGCATAGAACGGTAATGGGGGCGAGGTCGATCACTCCAGTATCCTGGAATGCTTTGAAATTCGTCAGTCTGTAAGTAATCTTCAATGATGCCTCCAAGAGTCATATTTGGTCGACGTATCATAATTTGACGTCGTATCGCCTTTTAAGTATTCCGGGCAATGGTATAAGTCGTTGCAAAGGGTTCGCGCGGATCTTGTGAGTAGCCTCGGCTGCATATAAAAAGCAACATCTTTAGCTATCCTGCTCGCGCCTAGGCAACGAATCGTCTAGCCGGAACGCCAGATCGACTTACCCCGCCCTGAGAACGGCTTCTGTATTCCTGACTGGCCGTAAACCAGAGGGGGCAGGCCGCCGCGACGCGAAGTCTCACTCCCCACACGCAATTGCCAGCCCCGCGGCCTTTCGTCACTCTCTCGACCCAACCACCACCAACAACAAACAGGGCAGGGAAGGGAAAAACCATGGCAATCCAGGCGCTCGGCTATCTCGGCATCGCCGCATCCAACCTCGATGACTGGTCCGCATTCGCCACCAGCCAACTCGGCCTGCAGCAGGTCGATCGCGCCTCCTCCTGCCGCGCCTTCCGCATGGACGACCGCCGCCAGCGCCTGATCGTCGATCGCGAGACCGCCGGCGCCGAGCGCTATTTCGGCTGGGAGGTCGCCGACGCCGCGGCGCTCGACGCGCTCGCGGCGAAACTCGAAGCCGCCGGCACCGCCGTGCGCCGCGAACCGGCGGCCCTCGCCGACCAGCGTTTCGTCGCCGACCTGATTTCGTTCCGCGATCCCGACGGCAACCGGCTGGAGGCGTTCCACGGCCCGCTGCTCGCCGACACCCCGTTCAAGCCCAGCCGCAACATCTCGGGCTTCCGCACCGGGGCGCTCGGCATGGGCCATGCCGTGCTGATGGTCGCCGACTACGAGGTCTCGCTGGCCTTCTACCGGGACCTGCTGGGCTTCCGGATCAGCGACTTCATCCGCGGCCCGATGAACGCCTGCTTCCTGCACGTCAACGCCCGCCACCACAGCCTGGCGATCTTCGAGCACGCGCCGGCGGGGATGCATCACCTGATGATGGAACTCTATTCGCTGGACGATGTCGGCCAGGGCTACGACCGCGCACAGCAGGCGCAGGACCGCGTCGCCGTCACGCTGGGCCGCCACCACAACGACTACATGACCTCGTTCTACATGCGCACGCCGTCGAACTTCATGGTCGAATACGGCTGGGGCGCCCGTGAAGTGGACCCCGCAACCTGGCAGCCGGAACAGATGGACACGCTCGCCAGCTTCTGGGGCCATGACGGCCTGATGCGCGCCGTCGCCGGCGACGGGCCGCCGCCCGAGCACATGCCGCCGCCGCCGCCCGAGGGCCGCCGCGCGCCGTTGCAGGTGGTGGAAGGCAACTACACCGAAACTCAGCGGCGTCTGCCCCTGGTGGGACGCCGCCACCGCCGCGCGCTGACTCACCGCATCGTGGTGGTGCGCCGGGCCATCGCTGCCCCGGCGCACGCACCGCCGAAGGCTATTTCTCGACGCCGCCCTTGCTCATGCCATAGGCGCCGTTGAGCCGTGCCGCTGCGGTATTGCGCGCCGCATTGGTCTCGCTGCGCGTCAGCCCGGTGATCAGCTTGGCGCATTGGGCGTTCTCGGGCGCACTCGGCCGCGCCATCTTGATCAGATCGCACCACACCGCCGCGTCGAACATGTTGACCGGGCGTCCGGCGCTGTCCGGATATTTGTCCGGTGTCGCATTGCGCTCGGCGATCCGATACGCCGCCGCCGCGTCACCGTTCTTCGCGCCGCGGCGAAATCCGCCTGGTAGGCGGCGTTGGGCGCCGGCGCAGGGGCGGCCGCCATCGGCGCCGGGGCAGGGGCCGGGGCGCAGCCGGCCGCCAGCACGCAGGCGGCGAATCCTGCCAGCCCGGCAAATCTAAATGTCAGTTGTCGCATCGTTCGGTCTCCGCTTTCTGGTTCTTTTTTGAACGCGCGCCCGGGCTGATGACCCGGGCGCCGGCGACGTACTTCGCACAGGTTACGGCGCGGCGGCTATGCTGCGGTCAGGAATATTCCGAAACCAATTCAAATCCGTTCCGCGGCCCGGTGCTCGACCAGGAACATCCGCGCGAGCTTGCCCTTGCCGAGCGCTTCGTTCAGCACGCGGAATGCGCAATAGGGGATCAGCACCAGCAGCATGATCACCCACCCCGCCAGCGTTTCCAGCAGCCGCGGCCCGAACATCTCCTGCAACAAATCCGCCATCGATCGGTGATGGAACCAGCCGACGACGATTTCCTCCAGCACGGTCATCACGATCAGCAGCAGCGTCAGCGCCAGCGCCTTGCTCAGCGTCGGCCAGATCAGCGGCCTGGCGCTGAAGCTCTCGCCGATATGCAGCATCTGCCCGAGCATCATGAACTTCGCCAGCACCGCCGCCTTCACGATGGCGACGCCCATCGGCGCGAAGTCGACACCCTGGTCCTTCAGGATCGCCGTCTTCAGCATGATGATGGCAAACAGCGGGACATAGAGATACGCGGTGATGAGCGCGAACTCCTTGAGCTCGTGCATCGCGCGCTCATGCAGCCCCGGTTTGGCGGCGGTCTGGCTGGCCAATGCGTCCTCCTGTGCTGAATCGCCGGGTCGGCCGCGCCAGATTAGCAGGAATTTTGCGAATTGTATCGGTGCCGAACGTCCGGCATTCCCCGTGAATTCGGGCTCCGGCCGGCAGCGGATATTCCGCCGCTCACGCTTCCGACAGATACCGCGCCTTCAGGTGCGCCACGAAATCCCGCGAACCGAGTTTCCGCCCGGTCGCCGCCTGCATCAGCCCGTTGAAACCGTAGCGGCTGCCCTGGCTGTGCACATGCGACCGCAGCCAGCCCAGCAATGGCCCGAAATCGCCTTGCGCGAGACCCGCGTCGAGTTCGGGCGTGTCCTGCCGCGCCACCGCCATCATCTGCGCCGCGGCCAGCGAACCCAGCGTGTAGCTGGGGAAATAGCCGACCAGCCCGGCATACCAATGGATGTCCTGCAGGCACCCCGCGGTGTCGTTCGGCGGCGTGATCCCGAGCAGCGCGCGCATCCCCTCGTTCCAGGCGCCGGGCAGGTCCGCCACCGCCAGGTCGCCGGCCACCATCGCCCGCTCCAGGCGGAACCGCAGGATGATGTGCAGCGGATAGGTCATCTCGTCGGCGTCGACGCGGATGAAGCTGGGCGCGACGCTGCGCCACAGCTTCACCAGGTTCTCGCGGCGCATAGGGGGCCGGGTCGCCGCCGAAGGTCGCGTGCAGCTGCTGGCCGAGCCAGCCGATGAAGCCGTCCGACCGCCCGGCCTGCATTTCGATGATCAGCGATTGGCTCTCATGGATGCCGGTCCCGGCGTCCTCGCCGACCGGCTGCCGCGCATGGGCGGCGGGCAGGCCGCGCTCGTACAGCGCATGGCCGGCTTCGTGCAGCGCCGCCATCAGGCCGTCGCGCAGGTCGTTGGCGTCGTAGCGCGCGGTGATGCGCACGTCGGGCCCGGTGCCGATGGTGAACGGGTGGGTGGAACTGTCCAGCCGCACGAAGTCGGGATCGAGCCCGACGCGACGCACCAGGGTCTCGCAGAACGCCTGCTGGGCGGCGATCGGGAACGGCGCCGGCAGCGGGATCGCCGGCGCCTGGCGCGCCTGCAGCGCCCGCACCCGCGGCAGGAATTCGGCCGCCGCGGCCTCATAGCTGGCGAACGGCGCCTCCAGGTCGCTGGCCAGGATGCCGGTCTGGTAACCGTCCATCAGCGCGTCATAGGCACTGAGCCCGAGCGCCGCGCCGATCGACTGCCCGTATTCCCGCGACAGCTTGATCACCTCGGCCAGGAACGGCGCGACATCGCCGAAGCGGTCGGCGCGGCGGGCCTCGCGCCAGCGCGCCTCGCAGACCGAGTTGGCCCGGGTCCGCGCCTGGACCAGCGCGGCCGATACCGCGGCGGCGCGATTATGCAGATGATTCATCAGGCCGAGATTGGCCGCCTCCCATTCATCGAGGCCGGCACGCCCCTCCTCGGCCTCGGCAAGGTCGTCGCCGACCGAAGGCGAGCGCAGCAATTCGTGGGCGAGGTCGGCGATGAAGGCCAACTGGTCGGCGCGGTTGTTCGCGGCACCCAGCGGCATCATCACCGCCTCATCCCACTGCAGGATCGAACGGGCCTCGTTGACGACCGCGACGCGGTTGAAGACCGCGGTCAGCCGCTCATAGGCGCGGTTCGAGGCAGCGCGACTGGCCCGCCCGGCCAGCGAGGCGCCAAGAACGGCAAGCAGTGCGGTGCGACGCGAGAGGCCGGGCATCGGACATGCTCCGTAAGGGCCGCTTGCGCATCAGATTTTCAAATATGGGACAACACGGCAAGTGACAATCCGGCAGCGAAACGCCGGCCGGATGCGAACGCCCGTCCGCGCGCTTACGCCCGGTCCCGTTTCGCCAGCGGCACCGAGAACTGCGGCTCGGTATCCCAGGGAAACATGATCCAGGTGTCCTGGCTGACCTCGGTGACGAAGCTGTCCACCAGCGCCTTGCCCGCCGGCTTGGCATAGATGGTTGCGAAATGCGCCCGCGGCAGCAGTGCCCGCACCACCCGCGCGGTGGCGCCGGTATCGACCAGGTCGTCGACGATCAGGAACCCGGTGCCGTCGCCGGCCGCCACCGGCGGCTTGATCACCTGCGGCGCCCCGATCTCGGTCCAGTCCGCGTCGCCCTGGCCGTAGGTGACGATGGACACGCATTCCACCAGCCGCACCTCCAGCTCGCGGGCGATGATCGCCGCCGGGATCAGCCCGCCGCGGGTGATGGCGACGATCCCCAGGAACGCCGGCTGATCCATCAGCCGCCACGCCAGCGCACGGGCATCGCGGTGCAGCTGGTCCCAGGTGACGGAATAGGTATGGCCGGCGGGCTTGGCCGGCGCGGGCGCTGCCATCAGAACATCCGCCCGCCATCGGCGACCGGCAGATCCGGCCGCAGCAGCACCACGGCGCCGGCATCGTCCGGCACCCCCAGGGTCAGCACCTGGCTCTCGAACGGCCCGATCCGCCGCGGCGGGAAGTTCACCACCGCCAGCACCTGCCGCCCCAGCATCGTCTCCGGCGTGTAGTGCACGGTGAGCTGGGCGGAGGAGCATTTCACCCCGATCTCGCCGCCGAAATCGATCCACAGCTTGATCGCCGGCTTGCGCGCCTCGGGGAACGGCTCGGCCCGCTGCACCGTGCCGACGCGGATATCCAGCCTGTCGAAATCCTCGATCGTCGCCACCCGCACCCGTCCAATTCGTTGCAAGCGCCCATGATCCCCGCTTCGGGCTGGATTGCCAAGGTCCGGGCCGGCTCGTCACGAGGTCCGGGCCGGCTTGCCAATAGGGGGCGCAGGTGCGAGCGTTCGCCCAATTCGTCACCGAAAAGTCATCCTGCAACGGAGCACTGCGTATGCGCGATTTCCACTTCCCCGGCCGCAGCCCGGTGATTTCCAGCAACGGCATGGCCGCGACCTCGATGCCGGGTGCCACGCTGGCCGCACTGGACGTCCTGCGCGCCGGCGGCAACGCGCTGGATGCGGCGGTGGCGGCGGTGGCGGTGCTGTGCGTGATCGAGCCGATGTCCACCGGCATCGGCGGCGACTGCTTCTGCCTGTATGCCCCGGCCGGCAAGAAGCAGGTGATCGCCATGAACGGCTCCGGCCGGGCGCCGGCCGCCGCCAACATCGACTTCTTCGAGAAGCACCAGATCAACGCCCTGGAAAACACCTCGGCGCACAGCGTCACCGTCCCCGGCGCCATTTCCGCGTGGGAGACGCTGCTGGCGGCGCACGGCACCAAGGGCCTGGACGAGTTGCTGCGCCCGGCCATCGGCTTCGCCGAGCACGGCCACCCCGTCGCGCCGAAGGTGCATGCCGGCTGGGTCAACCTGGTCGGCAAGCTGACCAAGACGGGCGCACATAAATTCCTGCCGAACGGCGGCGCGCCCGCAGTCGGCGACATGTTCGTGCAGCCGGAACTGGCGGCGACGCTGAAGGCGATCGGCAAGCACGGCGCCAAGGCGTTCTACGAGGGCCCGGTCGCCGCCGACATCGTCGCCACCCTGCGCACCCGCGGCGGCCTGCACACCGAGGCCGATTTTGCCGCCGGCCGCACCGCCGCACAGTTCGTCGACCCGATCAGCCTCGCCTGGGAAGGCAAGAAGGTCTGGCAGTGCCCGCCCAACGGTCAGGGCCTGATCGTGCTGATGATCCTCGGCATCCTGGAGGGCTTCGGCCCGGCCAAGGACGGCCCGCTCGGCGTCACCCGCATGCACCGCCATATCGAGGCGGCGCGCCTAGCTTATCGCGACCGCGACGCCTTCCTGGCCGACCCCGGGCAGGTCTCGGTGCCGGTCGAAAAGCTGCTCGACCGTGGCTACCTGAACGAGATGCGCCGGCTGATCCGCGACGATGTCGCGATGACGCACCTGCCGGCCGCCGGCGAGGCGGCGCTGCCGGTGCATCGGGACACCGTGTATCTCTGCGTCGTCGACAAGGACGGCAACGCCTGCAGCTTCATCAACTCACTGTTCCAGGGCTTCGGCTCCGGTATCCTGGCCGAGAAATCCGGCGTCATGCTGCAGAACCGCGGCTTCGGCTTCCGCGTGCAGCGCGACCACCCCAACTGCATCGCCCCGAACAAGCGGCCGATGCATACCATCATCCCTGGCATGCTGACCGAGGCCGATGGCGAGGCGCTGATGCCGTACGGCGTGATGGGCGGCCATTTCCAGCCGATGGGCCAGTCGATGTTCCTGACCAACCATTTCGACTACGGCCTGGACATCCAGGAATTGCTCGACCTGCCGCGGCTGTTCCCCTACGCCGGCAAGGTCGAGGTCGAGCGCGGCATTCCGGCAAGCCTGGTCAAGGGCTTGGAGAAGCTCGGCCACGAGGTCGAGACGCATGACGAACCGCATGGCGGCGGCCAGGCGATCTACATCGACCGCAAGCGCGGCGTGCTGATCGGCGGCTCGGAACCGCGCAAGGACGGGGTCGCCCTCGGATATTGAGCGCATGACCGAACCCTGCGACCTCACTGCGATCCAGGCGCGCACCCTGATCGGCCGGCGCAAGCTGTCGCCGGTCGAGCTGATGGATAGCTGCCTGGCGCGCATCGATGCCGTCGACCACGCGGTCAACGCCATGGTGGCGCGCGACGACGCGGCCGCCCGCGCCAATGCCCAGCGCGCCGAGCAGGCGGTGATGCGCGGCGACACGCTGGGTCCGCTGCACGGCCTGCCGGTCGGGATCAAGGATCTGGAGGAAGCCGCCGGCCTGCCGACCACCTGGGGCAGCCCGATCTTCCGCAACCATGTCTCCACCGAGGATGACGGCATCGTCGCCAGCGTCCGCGCCGCCGGTGCGGTGATCATCGGCAAGACCAACACGCCGGAATGGGGGGCAGGGGCCAACACCCGCAACCGGGTCTACGGCGCCACCGGCAATCCGTTCGATCCGACGAAATCGGCCGCCGGCTCCTCCGGCGGGTCCGGCGTGGCGCTGGCCACCGGCATGGCGCCGATCTGCACCGGCAGCGACACCGGCGGGTCGCTGCGCAATCCGGCGGCGTTCAACGGCATCGTCGGATTCCGGCCCACGCCCGGATTGGTGCCGAGCGAAAAGCGTGGCCTCGGCTGGTCGCCGCTGCCGGTGGTGGGGCCAATGGCGCGTACCGCGGCCGACACGGCACTGCTGCTGTCCACGATGGTGTCCGACGACCCGATGGACCCGCTGGCCACCAGCATCCACAACGAGCGGGTGCGGCGGGCGGAGGATTTCTACCCGCAGATGCCGCTCGACCTGTCGTCGCTGCGCGTGGCGCTGACGCCCGATTTCGGCTTCGCACCCACCGAGCGGCACATCGCCGAGGTGTTCGCGGAAAAGACCGGCCTGTTCCGCGATGCCTTCGCCCGCGCCGAGGATACCACGCCCGACTGCACCGGCTGCGACGAGGCGTTCGAGGTGCTGCGCGCGACCGCCTTCCTGGCCGGGCATCTGGAGAAGGTGCGGACCCGGCCGCAGGATGTCGGGCCCAACATCGTCGCCAACGTGGAGGAGGGGCTGCGCTACAGCGCCGAGGACGTGTCGCGCGCGATGGTGCTGCAGACGACGATGTATCGCCGCTGGCAGAAATTCTTCGGCAAATTCGACGTGATCCTGACGCCGGCGATCACCCTCAGCCCCCGTCCCTGGAGCGAGCTGTTCCCCGCCGAGATCGACGGCAAGAAGACCCGCACCTATTATCACTGGCTGGCGATGGCCTACGCGGTGACGGTGGTGGGTCATCCCGCCATCAGCCTGCCGGTCGGGCTCGATCGCCACGGCATGCCGTTCGGCCTGCAGATCGTGGGGCCCCGCGGCGGCGATGCGCTGGTGCTGCGGGTGGCGACGGAGCTCGAGGCGATGCTCGCCGGCGACGTTCGCACCGCGCGTCCGGTGCCTGACATCGCGGCCCTGAAGGCGGCGGCGCCGATCAGCGCCATGCCGGGATTCCTGGGATTCGACTGAGGATAATTCACATGCAGCGTCGCCGCTTCCTGCAAACCGCCGCGGCAACCCTGGCCGCCCCCGCAATTGCACGGGCAGCGGATACAAGGGTGCTGAAATTCATTCCGGAAGGCGACCTGCCGGTGCTGGACCCGGTCTGGACCACCGCCACCAACGCCCGCAATCACGGCTACCTGGTCTATGATACGTTGTATGGCCAGAACGATGCCTACGACATGGAACCGCAGATGGCCGCGGGCCATGTGGTGGAAAACGACGGCAAGCAGTGGACCATCACGCTGCGCGACGGACTGAAGTTCCATGACGGCGAACCGGTGCGGGCGCAGGACGTGGTGCCGAGCATTCGGCGTTTCGCCGCCCGCGACGCGTTCGGCCAGGCGCTGATGGCGGCGACGGATGATCTGTCGGTGGTGTCGGACAAGGTATTTCGCTTCCGGCTGAAGACCCCATTCCCGCTGCTGCCGAATGCGCTGGGGAAGACCGGCACGCCGATGCCGGCGATCATGCCGGAGCGTTTTGCCAAGACCGATGCGTTCAAGCAGGTCACCGACATGGTCGGCAGCGGCCCGTTCCGTTTCAAGCCGGATGAACGGGTGCCGGGCGCCCGGGTGGTGTACGAACGTTTCGACGGCTACGTGCCCCGCCCCGACGGCAGCGCCACCTTCACCGCCGGCCCGAAGCGGGTGAACTTCGACCGCATCGAATGGATCACCGTCACCGACTCCGCGACTGCCGCCAATGCGCTGAAAAACGGCGAGGTCGACTGGTGGCAGACCCCGGTGCCGGACCTGCTGGACCTGCTGCGCGCAAGCGGCAAGGTGACGGTGCAGAATGTCGACCCCGCCGGCGGCATCGGCGTGCTGCGGTTCAACTTCCTCTTCCCGCCGTTCGACAATCCCGGCATCCGCCGCGCGCTGCTGGGCGCCATCGACCAGGACGAATTCATGACCGCGGCCGCCGGCAGCGACCGCAGCCTGTGGAAGGATCGCGTGGGCGTGTTCAGCCCCGGCACGCCGATGGCGAGCGAAGTCGGGATCGAGGTGCTGACCGGCAAGCGCGACCTGGAGAAGGTGAAGCGAGACCTGCTGGCCGCCGGCTACAAGGGCGAGAAGGTGACGCTGCTCGGCGCCACCGACTATCCCAGCACCGACGCGCTGGCGCAGGTGGCGGCCGACGTGCTGCGCCGGGTCGGCATGAACGTCGATTTCCAGACCATCGACTGGGGCACCGTGGTGCAGCGCCGCGCCAGCCGGCAGCCGCCGGACAAGGGCGGCTGGAACATCTTCTTCACCTACCTCAACGGCACCAATAATTTCGATCCGGCCGGGCAACTGGGCATTCGCGGCAACGGCAAGGATGCCTGGTTCGGCTGGCCGGATATGCCGGACCTGGAGGCGCTGCGCACCGCCTGGTTCAATGCGCCCGATGTCGCCGCCCAGAAGAAGATCTGCGTCGAGATCCAGCGGCGGTTCTGGGAAGACGTGCCGTATATCCCGCTCGGCGCGTTCTATCAGCCGGGCGCCTGGAACAAGGCATTCAGCGGATTCCGCATCGGCTTCCCGCAATTCTACGACGTGAAGAAGGCATAAGGCGCAAAAGGCGAATGCTCGAAATTCCCCTTGTGAGGGAAGCCGGGAAATGCTCTCGATTGTCAGAGCCGGACCCCAGAGTGGAAGATTCAGATCATGCGACTTCTGTTGACCTGTGGACTAGCGGTATTCCTTGGCACGGCCGCGAGTGCGCCGGCCTCCGCCGGCCTCGTCATCGTTCCGGTGCCTGAGCCGGCAAGCATGGCGATGCTTGCGATCGGGCTCGGTGGCGTGGCGCTGTTGAAGTTCCGCAAACGGAAGTAACGCCGCAACCGCCCATGGAATGGGCTGCCGGACACCATCTGCTGTCGGGTGGCTGGATCACGGTGACGGTCTTTGTGGCCGTCTTGATTGCAGAACTATGGCGGCAGCCTGTTTCACATGCCGCACATACCGGCCAGCGATGGCGGGCCAATCTCGGCCTGTTCGCTATCGAACAGGTGGTGACGTTCGCCGCAGCCGGCTTGTTGGCAAGTTATATTGCGATCCTGTCGGCCGCGTCGCCGGTAGCGCAATGGACAGCGTCGCTGGGCTGGGGTGTTCGTCTCTGCATCGCGGTGATTGCCCTCGATGCGGTCAGCTACGCCATTCACGTGGCGTCGCATCATGTGGCGCTGCTCTGGCGATTGCACGCGGTGCATCACAGCGACCCGGCGCTCGATGCCACCACCGCGGTTCGCCACCATCCGCTCGAGGCAATTCCGATCGTGCTCGGCCTTGGGCTTTGCGCCGGCATGATCGGGACGTCGCTGATCGAATTCGGTGTGTTCGGTAGCCTGGCGTTCTTGGTGCAGATGCTGGCGCACGCCGATCTCCGGTTGCCGACGGCCCCAATGCGTTGGTGGGGATTGGTGTTCGTGACGCCGGAGCAACACGCGCTGCACCATTCGCGGCGGCTGCCGGAAACCAATTCGAACTACGGCCAGGTCTTCAGCTTCTGGGACAGGATGTTCGGAAGCCTCCGGTATCGGGACGCTGGGCTGTCGACCTCGATCGATTTCGGTCTCGACACGTATCCGCCCGATCGCCACCGCGGCCTTGTCGGCGCATTGATGCAGCCGGTGGCGCGGCCGGGTGGGTCGGCATAGATCAGGTCGCGTTGATCGATTGGTTCGACACCGCCGTCGGTCCGGTCGGCTGCAGCCGACATCGTTATCCGTTCCGCTGTCAGGACAGATGCGTCCGCCCTAGGTCTTGCCGCCAACGAAAGCGTTGAACGTGATGAGCGTGTAGGTGTCCTTCACGCCCGGAATGGTCTGCAGCTTCTCAGTCACGAACAGCCCGGTGTCCTGGTCGGGCTCCAGGTAGAACTTGCCGAGCAGGTCATACTGGCCGGATGTGGAATGCAACTCGGACAGCTCCTCGATGCTGTCGGCGGCGAGCTGCGCGACACGGTAGGAATGACCCATCTCGCACTTTATCATGACATAGATTGCGCGCATCGCAGGTCTCCTCCGGTTGCCGTAGCTACAGGATGGCACGCGGCGAACCACCGACAAAGCGGCCCCGGGGGTGTCGACGCGGCGCCCGGCGGCGCATTATACCCGCGCGAAGCATTGGGAGGCGGCGATGGAGCACAAGACGCGGCGCGGGACCACCACGCGGACCGGCGGCCAGATCCTGGCGCAGGCGCTGGTGGCCCAGGGCATCGACCACGCCTTTGCGGTGCCGGGCGAAAGCTACCTCGACGTGCTCGATGGCCTCTACGACGTCAGCAAGAAACTGAAGCTCGTCACCTGCCGGTTCGAGGCCGGGGCGGTGAACATGGCCGAGGCCTACGGCAAGATCACCGGCCGGCCGGCGGCGGCGTTCGTCACCCGTGGTCCAGGCGCCTGCCACGGCGCGATCGGCGTGCACGTGGCGATGCAGGATTCCACGCCGCTGCTGTTGTTCGTCGGCCAGATCCCGTTCGAGGAGACCGACCGCGAGAGCTTCCAGGAAGTCGACTACCGCCGGATGTTCCAGCCGCTGGCGAAATGGGTGACGCAGATCGACGACGCGGCGCGCATCCCCGAGCTGGTGGCGCATGCGGTCGACGTGGCGACCACGGGGCGTCCCGGCCCGGTGGTGATTGCGCTGTCGGAGGAGATGCAGAAGCGCCTGGTGGAGGTGCCGGACATCGGCCGCGCCGAAGTGTCCAGGCCGCATCCAGACCCGGCGGCGATCGCGCGCATGCAGGCGATGCTGGCGCGGTCGAAAAAGCCGCTGGCGATCCTCGGCGGCTCCTGCTGGAGCGAGGCCGGGCGCGCCGCCATCCGCGACTTCCTGGTGGCGCACGACGTCCCGGTCACCGTCGGCTTCCGCCGGCAGGCGCTGTATGACGGCACGCCTCGTCGAACTTCGCCGGCGACCTCGGCGTCGGCTCCGATCCGGCGCTGGTCGCGAAGGCGCGCGAGGCGGACCTGATCCTTGCCATCGGCACCCGCCTGGGCGAGCCGGTGTCGCAGGGCTACACGCTGTTCGACCGTGCCCAGTCCGGCGGCGGCGTGCCGATCGTGCACGTCTATCCCGACGCCGCCGAGATCGGCCGGGTCTACCGGCCGGCGCTCGGCATCGCCACCGATCTCAACGCTGTTCGCGCAGGCGGTGAAGGACCTGCCGCCGCCCCGGATCGGCTGGCGCGACTGGACCCGCGAACTGCGCGCGCATCCGCATGCAGGGTCTGGCGGTGCCGGAGTACCCGGGCGCGCTCAACCTGTCGCAGGTGATGCATGATTTCTCGGCGCTGCTCGAGGACGATGCGATCGTCACCTGCGATGCCGGCAACTTCGCCACCTGGCCGCCGCGCTTCATGAATTTCTCCGACGGCCAGCGCTTCATCGGCCCCACCAACGGCGCCATGGGCTACGGCGTGCCGGCGGCGGTCGGCGCCAAGATCGCATTCCCGGACCGCCAGGTGGTGTGCTTCGTCGGCGATGGCGGGTTCCTGATGACCGGCCAGGAACTGGCGACCGCCTTCCACCACGGCGTCGCGCCGATCGTGCTGGTGTTCAACAACCAGATGTACGGCACCATCCGGATGTACCAGGAGCGCACCTATCCCGGCCGCGTGTCCGGCACCGCGCTGACCAACCCCGATTTCGCCAAGTTCATCGAGGCATTCGGCGGCCACGGCGAAACCGTTACCGCGACCGCCGAGTTCGCACCGGCGTTCCGGCGCGCGGTCGAAAGCGGCCGTCCGGCGGTGATCGAGCTGCGTGATGAACCCCGACCAGATCACCACGCGCGGCACCATCGCCGATTTGCGTAAGGCGGCGAAGACCCCGGCCAAGCGCACGGCGGCGGCCGCGAAGCGGGTGGTGACGATGGCGCGGCCGAAGCCCGGAAAGAAGCGCTGATCGGCAGGCGCGCTATCCGAGCGCCGCGTAGACCTCGGTCTCGAACGCGGCGAGGGTGTCCAACGCCATCTGGTCGGCGAACGGAAGCACCTGCATCAGGATGAGACCGGCAATCCCGGCTTCGCGGTCGATCCAGAAATAGGTGTTCGCGAGACCCGCCCAGGCGAGGCTCCCGGCATGCCGGCGGCCGGGGACCCTCGTGGCGTTGATCATGAATCCGAGTCCCCATTTCTTGGTGATGCCGGGGAAGAATTCGACGCTGTTGCTGCGTTCGGGGAGCGCCGAGGCCATCGGCAGCATCTCGAGATCGCCGATGCTGTTGCACGCCATCTCGGCCACCGTCTCCGGCCGCAGGATGCCGGCGCCGCCACCGAACAGCGCCCGCAGGAATTTCAGGTAGTCGGGACCGGTGCCGCACAGCCCGCCGCCGCCGCCGAAGAAGCCGAAGCCGGTGCCGCTGGAATGCATGATCGGGTCCGTGCTGCCGTCGGCCAGCCGCGCGTGGACGCGGGCGGCACGTGCCCGCAACTCCGGCGACAGGGTGGCAGCCGTATCGTGCATGCCCAGCGGGTCCAGCACATGCGCGCGCAGATAGGGCTCCAGCGCCTGCCCACTCGCCGCCTCTACGGCGCGGCCGACCAGATCGGTGCTGATGCTGTAGTTCCATTTGGTGCCTGGCTCGAACATCAGCGGAATCCGCTGCATTTCCTCCCAGTTCGCCGGAATGGTTGCGATACCGGTGCGTTCGTGGAAGCGCAGCAACTCGGCGTTCCAGGTGACATAGCCGTAGCCCGAGCTATGGCTGAGCAACCGGCGCAAGGTGACCGGGGCCGTGGCCGGACGCAGGATGGGCTCGCCAGCGGCATCGAAGCCGTGCAGCACATTGGGTGCGGCGAGGGCCGGCAGAACCTCGCCGATCGGCGCATCGAGCGACAGGCGACCCTGTTCCACCAGTTGCATCGCCGCAACGGACGTGACGGCCTTGGTCATCGACGCCAGATAGAACACCGTGTCGAGGCTCATCGGCGTCGGCTGCGACAGGTCGCGCCGGCCGAATGCGCCGGCATAGATGGTTTCGCTGGCGCTGGTCACCATCGCCACGATCCCCGGAACACGACTGGTGGCGTCCTGCAGAACCCGATCGATGCGCGACGTTTCGATCATGATCTGGTCTCCAGCGGCAGTTCCAACGTAGAAACCCCGGCCAGGATCTCCAGGATCGGCGGCCGGCCATGCGGGACCTGTCCGAAATTGTCGCAATCGGCGAGGGCGATCGCCAGCCGGATGCGGTGCCCG
This sequence comes from uncultured Alphaproteobacteria bacterium, assembly GCA_963819305.1. Lineage (GTDB taxonomy): Bacteria > Pseudomonadota > Alphaproteobacteria > Acetobacterales > Acetobacteraceae > CAVTKE01. The sequence continues at coordinate 82,008 of CAWFVP010000005.1, read as the reverse complement.
GCCTGGAAGCGCCACGACGTCGGCAGCAGCGCGAACCGCAGCACCGCTGTCTGGCCCGGAACCAGCGGCTGGGCGTCGGCGCGCGAAAAGCTGCGCGACGGCCCGACAACCCGGAGCAGCGGCGGCGCTGCGGATTCGCGGCGGTGCAGCGCGCGCAGCATGCCCTCGGTGACGTAGCGGCAGGTGCCGTCCGGCGAAACGTCCTCAAGATAGGCGTGGATCGCCGCGTCGCGCTCGCTGCAGGTCAGGTGCAGGGTGACGACCGGATGGCCGGTCAAGGTAAGGTCGCGCTCCAGCATACCGCCGGTGCTGCAGAACATGTTTGCGTCGCGGCCGTTCCAATCCTTGTAGTAATCCCGCACGTCGAAGGCGGCGAGGCGTCCGTAGCGGGTATGGGCGCCGGTGCCGATGGCGAAGTTGCCCACGTACTCTCCGCCTTCCAACGGAATGACGAGGGTCTTCGCGGCGGGCGGCCAGCTTGGCGCTTCGTGCCAGGCCTCTTCCCCGATGGTGTAGTAGTGGACGCGGCTTTCGCGGCCGAGCCCGGTTTCGCGGCCGGCGAGATACTGGTCGAAGAAGCGCAGGATCTCGCCCATCCACGGGAACACCGGCAGGACGCTGTCGCGCCACGGGCTCACATTGCTGCGCGCGCCGTGATCCCACGGACCCAGCAGCAGGTGCATGTTCTTGTTCGGCAGGCTCAGGAACCGACTGATCGCACCGTTGCTGAAGCCGGCGCCGTCCATCCAGCCGGACACGCAACACACCGCAACGTCAGGCCGCATCCCGGCGGCGTAGGTGAAGGGGCTGAAGCTGGTGCCAGCGAAACTCGAATCATAGGGCAAGGTGTCGTCGCGGAACGGAAACTCGCGAATGAAATCGACCATGTGGAAATTGCCGGCATGGGCGCGGACCGCCTGCTCCACCTCGGCGCCGTTGTCGCCGTCGACCGGCTTCGGGCCGCGAAAATGCGGATTTCCGAAATACGCCGTCTCCGCCAGCAAGTCGCGCCGGTCATGGTCCAACGCCACCATCAGCTCGTCATAGGTTTCGGCCAAGCCGTTCAGCAGCAGGCCGCCGGGATAATAATGGTTGGACCAGGTGTCCCACACCGAGAACAACGGCGCGATCGCGCGCACCGCCGGGTGGCCGGTGCCGGCGAGGAAATCCGCGGCCGCCCCGACATAGGAAATGCCGGTGGCGCCGATCGCCCCGTTCGACCAAGGCTGGGCCGCGACCCAACTGGCGATCTCGGCATGGTCCAGGCGTTCGGCCGGCGAGCGGAATGAATCACGGGTGCCGAAACTGGCGCCGGTTCCGCGCACGTCCACCACCACCAGCGCATAGCCGCGCGGCACGAACAGGTCGCGGAATTTGGCCGCACCGGGCGCCGCCTCGACATCCTTCGGCGCATCGGCCGCGAGGTTGAACCGCCGGTAGTACGGCGTCAGCACCAGGATGGCCGGGACTGCGCCGGCACCCTCAGGCAGGTAGTAATCAACGGCCAGGCGGACGCCGTCGCGCATGGTGACGTAGCAGGACGCCGGCGCCGCGATGGCGAACTCCGCTGGTCGGCGCTCCAGATACTCGCCGGGCGTGACGCGCCATGCCCCCACGCCGCTATCGGCCATCGCCGGCGCTCAGCGGCCGACCGCGTAGCCCTGCATGCCGCGGGGATTGGCGCCGGCGAACATCTGGCCGTCCGGTTCGATGCGGGCGGCCGACAGGCGGCCCTCGGTCCAGTCCTCGCCTTTTTCGGCCAGATGGCCGCGGCCTTTCATCTCGGCCAGCACGCCGTCGTCGTAGCGGCCTTCCAGCACCACCTTCCCCGGACGGGCGACGCGCGGCCAGAAGCTGCTCGGCCAATGCTCGGTGTGGAAGCTGGGCGCGTCGATCGACTGCTGGATCGATCATGTTGTGGTGGACCATGCGCAGGAACATGTTGATCTGCCATTGGTCCTGCTGCTCGCCGCCCGGGGTGCCGAAGCTCATCCACGGCTTGCCTTCGCGCAGCGCCATGCTGGGCGACAGCGTGGTGCGCGGCCGCTTGCGCGGCGCCACGCTGTTGGGGTGGCCGGGCTTCGGTCCAGAACATCTGCCCGCGAGTGCCGATGCAGAATCCAAGCTCCGGCACGACCGGCGAGGATTGCAGCCAGCCGCCGGACGGCGTGGCGCTGACCATGTTGCCCCAGCGGTCGATGACGTCGATGTGGCAGGTGTCGCCGCCAATGGCGCCGAGGCGCGCGACCGTCGGCTCGTCGGCGCCGGGGACCCGGTTCAGCATCTCGATGCGGTCGGCCGCGTGGTGGTCGACCTGCGGGTCGAACCCGTCCACCTGCCCGGGACGCAACTCCATGCTGGCGCGGTCGGTGACAAGGGCGCGGCGGGCGTCGTTGTATTCGGCGGAAAGCAGGGCGCCCAGCGGCACCTGGACGAAATCGGGGTCGCCGTAATAGGCCTCGCGATCGGCGAAGGCGAGCTTGGCGCATTCGATGACGGTATGCGCGAAATCGGCGCCCAGCGGGTCCATCGCCGCGATGTCGAAGCCCTTGAGCAGCGCCAGCTGCTGCAGGAACACCGGGCCCTGGCTCCAGGGCCCGACCTTCAGCACGGTATGGCCGTGATAGTCGAAGCTGACGGGGTCCTCCACTGAAGCCGCCCAGCGGCGCCATATCGTCGGCGGTCAGCAATCCGCGATGGCGGCGGCCGGAGGCGTCCAGCACCTCCTGCGCGCGATAATACTTGCCGATCGCCTCGGCGACGAAGCCGCGATACCAGGAGTTCCGGGCGGCATCGATGCGGGCCTGGCGCGAACTGCCGACCGCCTCGCGCAGCACCCGCGACCAGGTTTCCGCCAGCACCGGGCGGGCGAACAGCGTGCCGGGGCCGGGGACCTTGCCGCCGGGAAGGAAAACCGCGGCGCTGCTATGCCACTCGGCCTCGAACAATGGCCGCACGCTTTCGATCGCGGCGCTGATGCGCGGCACGATGTGGATGCCGGCCTTGGCATAGGCGATGGCGTAGGAGAGAACGTCGTTCACCTCCCAGGTGCCCCAGTCCCGCAGCACCAGCATCCAGGCATCGAACGCGCCGGGCACCACCGCCGGCAGCAGGCCGGTCCCGGGCACCAGGTCGAGCCCGAGGGAGGCGAATCGCTCCGGGGTGGCGGCATCGGGGGCGACGCCCTGGCCGCAGATCACGTGCTGGGTCGCGGCGCGGGCATCATGGATGATGATCGGCACGTCGCCGCCGGGGCCGTTCAGATGCGGCTCGGCGATCTGCAGCACGAAAGCGGCCGCGGCTGCCGCGTCGAACGCGTTGCCGCCCTTTTCCAGCACCGCCATTCCGACGCTGCTGGCAATCCAGTGCGTGGTGGCGACCACGCCGAAGGTGCCGGCGATTTCGGGCCGAGTGGTGAACATGGGCTATTCCCCGTAATGAGCGATGCTGCGACGCAAACTAGTCCTTTAGGTCGCACTTGTCACAATGCGCACTTCGGGCGGCACCCGTCGCCACTGACCTGGGAGCGGAGAGAATTGCTGATACTCGTGGTAGGGCCGTCGGGCGCCGGAAAGGACACGCTGATGGATGCGGCGCGGCAGAAATTGGCGGATGATGTCCGGTTCCGCTTCGTCCGTCGGGAGATCACGCGCCCGGCCGATGCCGGCGGCGAGGAGCACCTGCCGGTCGAAGCCTGCGAATTCGACCGCCGCCGGGCGGCCGGGGCATATGCGCTGGCGTGGGAGGCGCATGGCCTGGGCTATGGCGTTCCAGCCGACATCGAGGCCGATCTGAGTAGCGGCCGGGTGGTGGTGGCGAACGTGTCGCGCACGGTGATCGCCGAGGCAGCCGCACGATTTACGGCCCGCGTGCTGGAGATCACAGCGGCGCCCGAGGTGCTGGCCGCACGTCTCGGGGCGCGCGGACGCGAGGACGCGGCGGAGGTGGGGCGGCGCCTGAGCCGCGCGGTCCCGCTTCCCGATGGCGTAGAGGTGGTGACGGTGATGAACCATTCCAGCATCGCTAAGGGGGCCGCGATGGTGGTGGCGATCCTCAGATGTGCAGCGGAAGGCGCGCTGCAAGGTTGAACGGCGCGCCGGGGCCGGACTGGGTGAACAGGCACATGTCCGTCACCCGCTGGCGGCGGTTCAGCGCGTCGGCGAAGAACGCCTCGGCGGCGGGGCGGATGTATTCGTGTTCGGCAGGCGCCAGGCGCCGGGTCAGCGTCATGTGGAAGAACCAGGTGTCGAACACGTAGGGATAGCCCCAGCGCACCAGATTGCGGTCCTGCTCCGGGCTCAGCCGGCCGCGTCGGCGGCGCGCCAGTTCGGCATCGTCCGGGGCGGCGCGGAATTCGTCCAGCCCCGCCACGAAGGCATCGGACGCGGCCTGGATTTCCGGGCTGGGGGCGGTTTCCCGCAAGGCCAGGAAGCCATGCAGATCGGCGACGGCGAGGCTCGGCAAATCGAATGCCGCGATGCCCTCGGCGATGCGCGCGGCTTTGCCGACCAACTCATCCCAGCCGGTGCCGGGGCGCAGACGCATCGGCGGCTTCACGGTGCAATGGAAGCCATAGCCGCGGGCGTCGGCGGTGATGGTTTCGATGTTGTCCAGCTTCGGCTGCGGGCGGGGCGTGTTGGTCCCGGGATCACGGCCGAGCCAATCGGCGCCACGCTGCCAGAGCGGGTCGGCACAGGGCGGCGCGTAGTAGACGGCGACGCGCGATTGTGGGTTCACGCCACCCGCTCGCCGGCGCGCCAGACCTGCCGCACCACCGGCATTCCCTCGTGCACGCGCACGCGCACCAGATCGGCGCGCATTCCGACCTCGATGCGGCCGCGATCGGGAAGATGCGCCATGCGGGCGGCGTTGTCGGTGATCATCGCGACCGACGCGGGAAGTGTAATGCCGGTCTCGCGCGCGCAGATGAACGCCGCTTCCACCAGGCTCGCCGGCACGTAGTCCGATGCCAGCGCGTCGACCACGCCCGCGCGCACCAGTTCGGCGGCGTCGATGTTGCCAGAATGGCTGCCGCCGCGGACGATGTTGGGGGCGCCGGCGACCACCTGCATGCCGCGGGCGCGCGCCGCCGCCGCGGCTTCCAGGGTGACCGGGAATTCGCTGATGCGGATGCCGTCGCGATAGTTCTCCTCGATCTCCTCCGGCGTCCGGTCGTCGTGGCTGGCCAGCGGCACGTCCACCCCGGCGGCGCGTGCGAGCAGCGCCGCGCGGTTGGGCTTGCGCCAGCGGGCGCGTTGCTCCGTCAGCTCGGCGATGCGGCGCTCGATGAATTCGTCGGTCTTGCCCTCCTTGCGGCGGGCGTTGCGGAACTGGTCGAGATTGGCGTACTGGCCGACCCCAGGGCTGTGGTCCATCAGGCTGATCATGCGCACGCGCTTGTTGTCGGCGACCGGATCGACCAGTGCGATCACGTCGGGCGAGGGCATCTCGCAACGCAGATGCAGGAAGTGCTCGCTTTTCAGCAGGCCGGTGTCGCCCAATGCATCGAGGTCCACCACGGCGTCGCGGAAGGTGCGGATGCGGCCGTTGTCACCCTGGTAGATCTGCAGGTCGCCCAGGCACAGCGCGTCCAGCACGGTGGTGACGCCGGCGGCCGCGCATTGCGCGTCATGCGCCAGCATCGCCGAGCGCGACGGCCAGCGGGCGGTGGCGCGCGGCTGCACCTGGCGCTCGAGGTTGTCGGTGTGCACGTCCACCACGCCCGGGATCAGGTAGTCGCCATCCATGTCGCAGCCGCTGGCAAGGTCCGAGGCGCCACCTTCATCGATGGCCACGATGACGCCGTCCTGGACGGCGAGCGAGCCCGATATGATCCGGTCGCGCAGGACCAGCTTTGCATTGCGGAAAGATGTCATTCGGCGTCCTGCAGCGGGGTCACGTGATACAGCCGCGCGGCGACTGCTTCGCGGACCACGGTGTCGTGGAATATGCCGGCGATGGCAATGCCCGCATCCATCGCCTCGCGGATCATCGCGATGACGATGTCGCGGTTGGCGTTGTCGAGCGAGGCCGTGGGTTCGTCCAGCAGCAGGATCGGGTGGGCGCCGATGAAGCCGCGGGCGAGGTTGATACGTTGCTGCTCGCCGCCCGAGAAGGTCGCCGGCGGCAGCTTGTGCAGGCGCGGTGGAATGTTCAGGCGCAGCAGCAACGCGCGGGCCCGGGCCAGGGCGACCTCGCGATCGGCATCGGGCGACGCCTCGGCGACGATGTCCACGGCCGCCACGCGCGGCACCACGCGCAGGAACTGGCTGACATAGCCCAGCGTCTTGGCACGTACCTGCACCACGACGCGAGGCGAGGCCTGCGCGATGTCCACCATCTCGCCGTCGTGGCGGATCAGGATGCGGCCGGCATCGGCGCGGTAATTGCCGTACAGGGTGCGCAGCAGGGTCGATTTTCCGGCGCCGGAAGGTCCCACCAGGGCGACGCATTCGCCGGCGTGCAGCTCCAGGTCGACATGGCGCAGCACCGGCAGGCAGACGCCGTCCTGCAGATGCAGCACGAACTGCTTGGCGAGGCCCTCCGTCGTGAGCATGGCGTTCATGCCTGCAGCACCGAGCTGACGAGAAGCTGGGTGTAGGGATGCTGCGGATCGTCCAGCACCTGGTCGGTGAGGCCGGTTTCCACCACCCGGCCGCGTTGCATCACGATGATGCGGTGGGCAAGCAGGCGAGCGACCGACAGATCATGGGTGACCAGCACGACCGCGATGCCGAGCCGGCGCACCAGGCCGCGGATGAGGTCCAGCAGGCGCGCCTGGACCGAGACATCCAGGCCGCCGGTTGGTTCGTCCATGAACACCAGCCTGGGGTGGGTGACCAGCGTGCGCGCCACCTGCAGGCGCTGCAGCATGCCGCCGGAAAAGGTGCGGGGCAGGTCGTCGACCCGCGACGCATCGATCTCCACCTGGCCCAGCCAGTCGATCGCCGCCTCGCGGATGTTGCCGTAATGGCGGCTGCCCTGGGCCATCAGCCGCTCGCCGACATTGCCGCCGGCGGAGACCGACATGCGCAGGTTTTCCCGCGGGTTCTGGTGCACGAAGCCCCAGTCGGAGCGGTGCAGCGCGCGCAGCGCCGGCGCCGGCATGTCGTGCAGGGCATGCAGCTTCCCCTGCGGATCGCGATACCAGACGATCCCCGATTGCGGCGCCAGCTTGCCCGACAGCACGTTCAGAAGCGTGGTCTTGCCGGAGCCGGATTCCCCGACCACCGCCAGCACCTCGCCGGGCCACAGATCGGCATCGACATCGACCAATGCCGGGATCGCGCCGAAGGAAAGATCGAGGCCGCGGGCGGAGAGAAGAAGATCGTCGGTCATTCTGCAGCCAATTCGGATGCGGCCGGGGTTTCGCTGCCGACATGCCCCTGCTCGCGCCGCGTCTCGCAGTAATCGGTGTCGGAGCAGACGAACAGCCGCCCGCCGCTGTCGTCGGTGACGACCTCGTCGAGATAGCTGTCATCGGCACCGCACAGTCCGCAGGCATGCGGCGCGCGGGACGCGAAGAAGGGATGGTCGTCGAAGTCGAGGCTGCGGACTTCCGTATAAGGCGGAATGGCGTAGATGCGCTTTTCGCGGCCGGCGCCGAACAGCTGCAGGGCAGGCATCATGTGCAGCTTGGGATTGTCGAAGGCGGGGATCGGGCTCGGCGCCATCAGGTATCGGGAATTCACCATTACCGGGTAGTCGTAGCTGATCGCCACCTGGCCGAAGCGGGTGATGTCCTCGTAAAGCTTCACGTGCATCAGGCCGTATTCGGACAGCGCGTGCATGCGCCGGGTTTCGGCGCGGCTCGGTTCCAGCTTGGACAGCGGTTCCGGCTGCGGCACCTGGTAGACGATAATCTGGTTCTCCGTGAGCGGCACTTCGGGAATGCGGTGCCGGGTCTGGATGATGGTCGCGTCTTCGGTGTGCGTGGTGGTGCGGACGCCGGCGGTGCGGGCGAAGAAGCGGCGGATGGACACGGCGTTGGTGGTGTCGTCGGCGCCCTGGTCGATCACCTTCAGCACGTCGTCGCGGCCCAGCACCGCCGCCGTCACCTGGATGCCTCCGGTGCCCCAGCCATAGGGCAGCGGCATCTCGCGGCTGCCGAACGGGATCTGGTGGCCGGGAATTGCGACCGCCTTCAGGATGGCGCGGCGGATCATCCGCTTAGTCTGCTCGTCCAGATAGGCGAAGTTGTAGCCTGCTGCCGTGCTCATTCGGCGGCCTCCTCGAACCGCGCCGACTCGGCGCGCATGCGGCGGATCGATTCCAGCTCGCTCTGGAAGTCGACGTAATGCGGCAGCTTCAGGTGCTCGACGAAGCCGGTGCCTTCGATGTTGTCGCTGTGGTACAGGACGAACTCGACGTTCTGGGCCGGCGAAGTGGCGTCCTCGCCAAGCTCCTCGGCGCGCATGGCGCGATCGACCAGGGCCATCGCCATCGCCTTGCGCTCGGCGTGTCCGAAGGCCAGGCCGTAGCCGCGGGTGAACTGCGCCGGCACCGTCTTGCTGCCCTTGAACTGGTTGACCATCTGGCATTCGGTGAGGGTGATGTCGCCGATGTCGATGGCGAAACCAAGCTCCGGCGGGATGATCTCCACCGCCAGTTCACCGACCCGGATCTCGCCGACAAAGGGGTGCGCGCCGCCCCAGCCGCGCTGGGTGGAATAGCCGAGGCCGAGCAGGAAGCCCTCGTCGCCGCGCGCCAGCGCCTGCAGCCGAAGGTCGCGCCCGGCGGGGAAGGCGAGGGGGTCGCGGGTGAGGTCGCCGGGCTCGCTTTCGTCGGGGCTGTCGCCTTCGATCAGGCCCTCATGGCCGAGGATGTCGTTGACGCGTGGCATTCGCTGACTGTCCGCCTCCGCCTGCGCCGCCGGCATCGGCGCGGTGCTGTCCTGCAGCGTGAAATCGAGCAGGCGATGGGTATAGTCGTAGGTGGGCCCCAGGATCTGGCCGCCCGGCAAATCCTTGAACACCGCAGATATGCGCCGGCGGATGTCCATCCGCGCGGTGTCGACCGGGATGGAATAGGCGAAGCGGGGCAGGGTGGTGCGATAGGCGCGCAGCAGGAAGGCGGCCTCGATCAGATCGCCCTGCGCCTGCTTGATCGCGAGCGCCGCGAGTTCGCGGTCATACAGCGATCCCTCCGCCATGGCCCGGTCGACGGCGCGTCCGAGCTGTTCGGCGATCTGGCCCGTGCCGATCTCGGCCACCGCGGGATCGCCGCGCCGATCCTCGGCGAGCCAGGCATGGGCATTGTCGATGGCGCGCTCGCCGCCCTTGACCGCTACATAGGCCATCGCGTCAGCCCTCCCCGATCCGGACGCTGCGCGGCAGCGCCGCGAGCTCGTCGGCGGCGCAGAGGATCATGTCGATGCCACGCGGATACAGTGCGTGGTTGGCCGCCCAGGCGGTTGTGAAGCCGTCAGGCAGGCAGTTCACGGCGAGGCGCGCCGGCGCCTGCAAGCCGGGCCCCGCGAGCACCAGTTCAGGGCCGTCGCCAAGGCCGTTCACCTGCAGTATGAGCGTTGCCGAATCCTGGGGACCTTCGTCGCTGCCGGTGGCGAGGGCCGCAAGGTCGGGCATTTCGGCCGCCACCACGAAGTCGGCAGCGCCGATGTCGTCGATGATGGAAGCGCCGCAATGAAAGCGGATCCAGTCGGCGGCAGCGGCGCAGCCGGGCGCCAGCCAAAGTTGCGTATCGGCATCGACAAGGGTCAGCAGCACTGCGGCGGCGGCGGCGTTCAGCGGCGCCGGCGGCGTCAGCCCGGCACCCGCCGGGTGGCGGCTGCCCGGGCGCGCCATGGCGTCGAGCACGGCGCGGAAGCAGGATTGCGCGCCGCCGACCGGATCGGCGAAGCCGGGCAGGTCGATGCTCATGTGGAACGCATCGTTGCCATGGTGAAGAACTCGACCCGGGTGGCGGCGGCGCGGGCGGCGTCGGCCTGCCGGGCCTGCGCCTGCGCCCGTTCCAGCGGCGTGATGACGGAGGATTCCAGCGCATCGCGCCTCGCCGGATCTTGCATCGCGGCGTCGATCCGGGCGGCCAGTTCCGCGCGGCGCATGTCGCGGCCGGTGGCGTAGCTGTGGCCGACCCGACCGTCCGCGTCGCGCACCGTGCAGCGGGTGACGGTCGCTTCGCCGAGATTGAATTTTCCGCCCGCTCCGCCGGCGCGGCCGCGCAGCATCACCAGGCCGATCTCCGGTCCGCGAAGCCGCACATGCGGCGGCAGGTCGGGGCAATCATCCAGGCAGCCGGCGATGGCTTCGGCGCTGGCGTGCGACAGAACGGCCATCCAGCGGCGTCGTGCGGTCTGGTCGGTGGGCGGGGCGTCGGAATTCATGCAAAGCGGCCCGGAGCTGGTTTAGATGTCTAGACAGGTATCCCGGTATCCGTCTAACGTCAACCCACGTGACACATGACGGACGGTCGTATCGGTGAACTTCTCATGACAGCCCCCCGCGCCCCGGCGCCCGACGCCGGCTCGATGCAGCGCGAAGCGGGCGTCGCGCTGTGGCGCCAGATCATGCGGGTCATCGAGACGGAGATCGGCGGCGGCGTCCATGCGCCGGGCGGCAAGCTGCCGACCGAGGCGCAGCTGGCCGCGCGATTCGATGTCAACCGCCACACCGTGCGGCGGGCGCTGGAGGAGATGTCGCGCAACGGATTGGTGCGGGTGGAACAGGGCCGCGGCAGTTTCGTGGCCGAGGACGTGCTGGACTACGCGGTCTCGGCGCGTACCCGATTTTCGGAATGGATACGACGGCACAACAAGGAACCATCGGGTCGCACGCTGGATCTTCGCGAAATGGCCGCGGATGTGGCGATCGCCTCGGGCCTCGGGCTTCGGTCGGGCGCCAAGGTGATCAGGCTGGAACGTCTGGGGCTGGCGGATGGACGGCCGGTCAGCCTTGGCAGCCACCATTTCCCCGCCGCGCGGTTTCCGCGGCTGCTGGAATCCCTGCGCACGTCCCCGACCATCACCGAGGCGCTGGCGCGATGCGGCGTGTCGGATTATCGGCGCCAGGTGACCCGCGTCACCGCACGGTTGCCGCTGGCGCATGAGGCGGAACTGCTGGAAATGCCGCGCAACCGGCCGGTGCTGGTTACCGAGAACGTCAACGTCGATCGGCAAGGCGCCGTGGTGGAATTCGGCGTCGCCCGCTATCCGACGCCGCGCGTTCAGATCATCTTCGAACCATAGGGATTTCCATGCGATCACTCAGGATCACCGGCGGGCGCGTGCTCGCGGGCGGGCGGCTGGACGAGGGCGATCTGCTGTTGGAAGACGGCGTGGTCGCCGCGTTGGGAAGCGGCGCGGCGGGTCACGATTTCGACGCCAGCGGCCTGCTGGTGCTGCCGGGGATCATCGACATCCACGGCGATGCCTTCGAGCGGCAGGTGCAGCCGCGGCCCGGCGTCGACTTCCCGATCGGCTTGGCGCTTGCCGAGACCGAGCGGCAGTTGCTCGCCAACGGCATCACCACCGCCTTCCACGGGGTCACCCTGTCCTGGGAGCCGGGCCTGCGCAGCGTCGAGGCCTGGCGGGTGCTGCTGGACGCGCTGGCCGCCGGAAGCTGGACCTGCGACATGCGGGTGCATCTGCGCTGGGAGGCCTACAACCTCGATGCGCTGGACACCGCACTCGCCGATATCGGCGCCGGGCGGGTTCATCTGCTTGCGTTCAACGACCACACGCCGGCGATCCTTCGGCGGCTGTCCGACCCTGCCAAGGCCAGCAAGTACAGCGAGCGCGGGCCGCTCGACCTTGCCGCGTTCCAAGCGCTCGCCGAACGCGTCGGCGGGCGGTCCGGCGAGGTGGCCGCCGCCCGCGACCGCATCGCCGCGGCTGCGCGCGCGGCCGGTCTGCCGATGGCCAGCCACGACGACGACAGCATCGACTGCCGCAACGGCTTTCGGGAACTTGGCGCGCATATCTGCGAGTTCCCGATGGCCGAGGAGGTCGGCGCCGCCGCGCGCGCGGTCGGGGACGCGGTGGTGATGGGCAGCCCCAACGTGGTGCGCGGCAAGTCGCATCTCGGCTGGGCGTCGGCGGCGCGGCTTGCCGAGGCGGGGATCTGCAGCGTGCTGTCGCAGCGACTACTACTATCCGTGCCTGACCCAGGCCCCGTTCGTGCTGGCCGGGCGCGGCGTGCTGGACCTTGCGGCGGCATGGGACCTGGTCTGTGCCAATCCCGCTGCGGCCGCCGGGCTGTCCGACCGCGGCGCCATCGCCGAAGGCAAGCGGGCGGACGTGGTGATCGTGTCGCAGCAGGGCGCCGTGGCCCGCGTCGTCGCCACCATCGCCCAGGGCCGGCTGGCCTATCTCGACGCCGAGGGCAGCCGGCGCCTGCGCTAGATCCCGGCCACCCGGATGACCGCGATCTTAGCACCGCCGCCGAGGCGCGCGCGGCCGCGGATGCGGATCGCATCGAGCGGGCCGGCGCGGTCACCTGCCCCCTCGATGCCGACGCTGCCGTCGAGGACGACGGCAACCACCACCTCGCCGTCGCCGCACGCGATCTCGCCGTCGGTGCCGACCAGCACGGAATGGCGGCAGGCGTCGCGCGCGGTCATCGCGTTCAGCACGACGCAGGCGCCGCGGATCCGGCACAGGGCCGCGTCGCCCCCGTCGAATGCGGTCGGTGCGTGCAACCGGTCGACATCGAGGGTGCGGTCGGCGAAGTGCAGCGCGAAGCCCGGGCCGTCGACCAGGGTGATGGTGCGGTCATGGCCGGCATAGTTCGAGAACGGCGCGTCCTGGTCGAGCCAGGCGAACCCGACATGCCAGGCTGGGCCGGTGGCGATATCCGCCTTTCGGTCGGCATCGTTGAGCCAGCGCGTGGTTGTCAGGGTGGTGCGGCGGATCAGTTCATGCATGGTTCAGCCCAGGACTTGGCCCGGCGCGGATGCGCGCCCGCCGGCGACTTGACGCCGGGGCCGTGCGGCACACAAGCGCCCATCGCCGTATTTTCGTATTCGGCGAATTGATGCCGGCGCCCGGTTGCACCGGCACCCGCCAAGCGGCAATACCCGCTACGGAAACTGTGTTACCAAGGATGGCGCAGCCCGTGGGAGCAACTGACGAGTGGCCGAAGCCGCACCAACCGAATTCCCTGCGCCGATCGACCTGACGACCTGCGACCGAGAACCGATCCACCTGCTCGGCGCTATCCAGCCGAACGGGGTCCTGATCGCCGTCTCATCGGATTGGAGCGTGACCCGCATATCCGAGAATGCTCCGCTCTGGCTGGGTCGCCCGGTCGCGGAGATGCTCGGGCGTTCGTTGCGCGACCTCATCAGCGCGGATGCCGCGCATCTCATCCGCAACCGGTTGTCGACGCTGCGCGGCGATGGCTCCGTCGAGCGGGCGTACAACGTCGCCTTGCTGGGTGACCAGCGACTGTTCGACCTGGCGATCCATCTGTCCGGCACTTCGATCGTGATCGAGTTCGAACCCGCGCGGCCAACGCACGAGGTCAGCCCCGGTACGTTGTTGTCGTCGATGATCGGCCGGCTGCAGCAGGAAACAGAGGTCGCCGAGCTTTGCCGGCAGGCGGCGCGGCAGATGCGGGCATTCACCGGGTTCGAGCGGGTGATGATCTACCGCTTCCACCAGGACGGTTCCGGCGAGGTGATCGCCGAATTGCTTTGGCCGGGCCTCGAACCTTATCTCGGCCTGCGCTATCCGGCCTCCGACATTCCGCTGCAGGCGCGGGCGCTGTACGAGCGCAACTGGTTGCGGGTGATCGCCGATGTCGATGCGGCGCCCCAGGCGGTGCTTCCGTCGCGCGGCCCGGACGGCGAGTTGCTCGACCTGTCGATGGCGACGTTGCGCGCGGTGTCGCCGATCCACATCGAATACCTGCGCAACATGGGGGTCGCGGCCTCGATGTCGGTCTCTATCCTGCGGCGGCGCCGGCTATGGGGGCTGATTGCCTGCCACCATCGGGTGCCGAGGCAGTTGGGCTTCGAGTACCCGAGCGGCGGCGGAGCTGTTCGGGCAGATGTTCTCGCTGCTGCTGGAGAGCCGGGAGCGCGAGCGGCAGGTGCAATACGAGGCGGTAGCGCGGGTGCTGCACGACCGGCTGATGGCCTCGCTGGCGGCGGACAACTCGGCGCTGGAGGATGTCGAGGGGTTGGTCGAGACCCTGACGGAGATCATCCCGTGCGACGGGATCGGCATCTTCGTACAGGGACGCGCGACCCTGAAGGGCACGACGCCGAGCCGGGACGAATTCACCGGTCTGATCAGGTTTCTCAACCGCGTCGCCACTGACCAGATCTATGTCACCGACGAGATCGGCCAGGTGCATGAGGCGGCGCGCGACTTCACCGAGCGCGCGGCCGGGCTGCTGGCGGTGCCGCTTTCGCGCGCGCCGCGCGACTACATCGTGTTCTTCCGCCGCGAGGTCGCCCGCTCTGTGACCTGGGCGGGCAATCCCCAGAAGCCGGTCACCCAGGGGCCGAACGGCGTGCGCCTGACGCCGCGGAAAAGCTTCGAGACCTGGCGCGAACTGGTGCGCGGCCGCGCCGATCCGTGGAGCGAGTCCGAATTGCGGGTCGCCGAATCGCTGCGCGCCACCTTGCTCGAGGTGGTGCTGCTGCTGTCCGACAATGCCGACCGGGAGCGCCGGGCCGCCGCCGAACGGCAGGAGTTGCTGATCGGCGAGCTGAACCACCGGGTGCGCAACATCCTCGGCCTGGTGCAAGGCCTGGTCGCGCGCAGCCGGGGCAGCGCGCTATCCACCGACGATTTCGCCGACGTGCTCGGCGGGCGGGTGCAGGCGTTGGCGCGGGCGCATGACCAGATCACCACGGAGGCCTGGGGTCCGGGCTCGCTCGGCGCGCTGATCGCCGCCGAGGCGGCGGCCTACAGCGACGGCAATTCGGGCCGGGTCCGCACCAGCGGCGTCGAGATGCTGCTGCAACCGCACGCGTTCTCGACCCTCGCTTTGGTCATCCATGAGCTGATCACCAACTCGGCCAAATACGGAGCGCTGAAGACAGCCGGCGGCCATGTCGCGGTGGAATGGAGCCTCGATGCGTTCGGCAGGCTGCTGATCGATTGGGTGGAGCACGGCGGTCCGCCGGTCAGCGCACCGAAACGGCGGGGGTTCGGCACCACCATCATCGAGCGCTCGATCCGGCACGATCTGAGCGGCGACTCGGTGATCGAATTCCATCTGGCGGGGCTGCGCGCCCGGTTGACGATTCCGGCCCAGTTCGTGACGGCCGGCGCACCGGCCCGTGTCGCGGCGCAACCCGCGGCGACGCCGGTTGCGACGGCGCGGCTGACCGGAAGGGTGTTGCTGGTCGAGGACAACATCATCATCGCACTCGACGGCGAGGACATGCTGAAGCGCCTCGGCGCGGCGCGGGTCGACATCGCCGGCAGCGTCGACGAGGCGCTCCAGATGATCGAGGCCGCGCTGCCGGCATTCGCCGTACTCGACATCAATCTCGGAAACGCAATGAGCTTCGGCGTGGCGGACCGGCTGCGGGCCTTGGCGGTGCCGCATTGCTTCGCCACCGGCTACGGGGACGAGGCCGACCTGCCGCCGGCGAATATCGGAACCCCAATCGTCAAGAAGCCCTATACGGCGGAGACGCTGGCGATCGCAGTGGCAGCGGCGCGAGGCGCCGGCTGAGCCTCATGCGAGCTGCGTCACCTTGCCGGTGGCAAGATCGTAATACCCGGCAACGATCGCGAGCTTTCCGCCGCGCATCTGCTCGCCGAGGACCGGGGAGGCGGTGCGCAGCAGATCGGCCTGGATCTGCGCATTCGCCTTGATCACCGCCTCAAGGTCGTTCCCGGCGCGTTCTACCGCCGGGCGGACCGGCGCGTAGAGCGCGCTGATCTGGCCGGGCACCGGCTTACCGCCGATGGTGGCCTTGACCGCGCCGCAGCCGGAATGGCCGAGCACCATGATCGCCGCCACGCCGAGCACCGCGACGCCGTATTCCAGGCTCGCGATGATCTCCGGCGTGCACACGTTGCCGGCGACCCGGGCTACGAAGACATGGCCGATGCTCTGGTCGAACAGCAGCTCCACCGGCACCCGGGAATCGGCGCAGGACAGCACCGCGGCGAACGGTTCCTGCTTGTCCACCGTGTTCTGCTTCAGGATGGCGAGGTCCTCGTCGAACGAGGCCAGGCGGCCCGACATGAAGCGGGCATTGCCGGCCATCAGCTGCGCCAGGGCCGCGTCGGGCGCCAGGGCCGTCTGCGCCTTCACGGGGCTGGCGACAGCCAGCCCGAGTGCTGCCGACCCCACCAGAAGGCCACGGCGCGAGACGGCGGATGGCCTGCCGGAGACGCAGGCGCCGCAACGGCAGAACCCGCGGGCTCGATGATCCGCTGACGGCATCGCGTTCCTCCTGCGAAAATCGGGATGTGCCCCGGGACGGGATGTTATGAGGTTTCGTGCCGGGCGGAACAGTTTCATTTCAAGGAATAATGCCGATGCCGCGCAGGGAATTGGCGCCTCCCGGGCGACCGCGCATCGAAGGGGGAGGGGGCACCTGTCTCCGGGTCGGACCCGGGAAATGTGGCTCGGGTGGTAGGATTCGAACCTACGACCAACCGGTTAACAGCCGGTTGCTCTACCGCTGAGCTACACCCGATCACATGCGGTGGAGCGCCTATCTAGTTGCCCGCGCCGGATCGGTCAATCGTGGGGAACAGGCGTGGCGCCCCGGCGCATGAACTCCGTTGGCATCTGGCGTTTCGCGGCGGATTCTGTATGGTTCGCGCCGCGGCGCATGCCGCTGGGCGAGAGTGGCGGAACGGTAGACGCAGTCGACTCAAAATCGACCGGTGTGAGCCATGGGGGTTCGAATCCCCCCTCTCGCACCAGCGGCGCCGCGACCGATGCCGGTTTCAGGCGCGCATTTCCCTTATTCCCACATTAACAAAGGTAGCGGTAACTTGATTACCGTTGCACGCGCAGTACCGAGTGTAATGTCCGTGTAACGCCGATATGGCGCGGTCTTTCCGCGATCCGGGCGGCTTGGTGGAAGACGGCATGCTGCGAACCAACCTGCTCACCCGGCTGTTGATCCTCGTGGTGATGGCCACGGTCCCCGCCGTATTGGTCATGGGATACCTGCAGCAGGACCTGCGGAGCGATGCTCGCGTGCGGCTGGCCGACGAGGCGCTGCGGCAGGCCGAATTGCTGAACGCCGACATCGGCAACGTCGTCGAAGGCGCGCGCCAGCTTGCCCTCGCCATCAGCCATTTCAACAGCGTCCGCAACGGCGAGCCCGGCTGCGGGGAGCGCCTGCTGGAACTGCGTGCCGACCTGCCGAGCTACGCCATGTTGTCGGTGATCGACGCCGATGGCCAGATCCTGTGTTCGGACGGCGACCCGGCGGCCTGGGCCAGCCCGGCCGTGGCGGCGCATGTCAAGGAGGTTGTCGCCGGCGGTCATTTCGACGTCGGGACCTTCATGCCGGCGACGCCCCAGCGGGTCGCCATCCTGCCGTTCGTGATGCCGTTCATCACCAATTCGGGCCGGCCGGAAGTGGTGATGGTCGGCCTCAACCTGGACTGGCTCGGCGCCCATCTGTCCGAGCTGAAGCGGGCGCCCGACAGCACCATCGGCATCGGCGACCGCAACGGCATCACCATCGCCCGGTTTCCCGACGGCGAGCGGAGCTTCGGCCGGCCGCTGCCGGAGTTGATCCGCGATTACGTCAACGTGCCGCATCGCGGTAACGCGGTGGTCACGGGGTTTGACGGCAAGGAACGCCTGATCGGCTTCGTGCCGGCCACCGAGCAGCCGGTCGGGCTGTTCGTCAGCATCGGCCTGAATCTGCCGAGCATGATGGTGGATGTCGACCGCACAACTTGGCGCGGGGCCATGCTGATCGCTGCCGGGGCCTTGATGTCGCTGTTCCTGGTGTTGCTGGCCGGCGAGCGCTTCGTTCGGCGGCCAACCGCGGCGCTGCTGGCGGCGGCGACGCGATGGTCGTCAGGCGACCTGTCGGCGCGGGCCGAACTGCGGCAATCGGCCGCCAGCGAATTCGGCCAGCTGGCGGCCGCCTTCAACGGCATGGCAGCCGCCCTCGGCAAGCAGCGCGCCGAACTGCAGGACCTCAACGCCACGCTGGAAGCCCGCGTCGACGAACGGACCCGCGACCTGGTGAGCAGCCGCAACCGCCTTCAGGTGGAGATGGCGGAGCGCGAGAAAACCGAGGCGACCTTGCGGCAGTCGCAGAAGCTTCAGGCGGTCGGCCAGCTGGCCGGCGGCATCGCGCATGATTTCAACAACCTGCTGACCGCCGTGATTGGCGCCATCGACCTGCTGCGGGCGCGCCTGCCGGCCGGGCAGGATGCGCTGGTGCGCCTGGCCGACAGCGCCCTGCATGCCGCGGAGCGTGGCTCCAAGCTCACCAACCAGCTGCTGTCGTTCTCCCGCAAGCAACGCCTGCTGCCGGTCGCGACCGACCTCAACATGACCGTGCTGGCGCTGTCGGACCTGCTTGGCAGTACGCTCGGTCGCTCGGTTCGCATCCAGACGGATCTGGTGCAGGATCTGTGGCCGGCAATGGTCGACCCAAACCAAGTCGAGGCGGCGATCATCAATCTTGCGATCAATGCCCGCGACGCGATGCCCGATGGCGGCGTGCTGACGCTGTCCACCCGCAACGTCGAGATCGCCGTGGGCGGCGCCCTGGCGGCCGGCGACTACGTGGCGGTGCGGGTCAGCGACACCGGCACCGGCATGGCGCCCGAAATCGTCGCCAGGGTGTTCGAGCCGTTCTTCACCACCAAGGAGCCGGGGCGGGGCTCCGGCCTGGGGTTGTCGCAGGTGCATGGCCTGTCGGTGCAGTCGGGCGGGGACATCCGGATCGACAGCATCGTCGGTGCCGGCACGATAGTGACCCTGCTGCTGCCGCGTGCCCTGGCGGTTCCGCTGGCGGCACGGCGTGACGCCATCCTTGAGCGCCAGGGGCCGCGTCGCCGGGCCCGCCTGCTGGTGGTGGACGACGACCGCGACGTGCTGATGACGACGGGCGAAATGCTCAGCGAGCGCGGCTATGCGGTGACGCTTGCATCCAACGGCGACGAAGCGTTGGCCGCGCTGGCGACGCAGGACGGGTTCGACGCGATGGCCACGGACTACGTGATGCCGGGGATGAACGGGCTGGCGCTGATCCAGGCGGCGCAGAAGCTGCGGCCCGGCCTGCGCTGCCTGCTGGTGACGGGCCACGCGGAACTGGACGGCAACGACGCGATCGACCCGGAGAACATCGTCCGCAAGCCATTCAACGTGGCAACCCTGGAGGAGCGGGTCGAGCGGCTGCTGGCCCAGCCGATGCTGCGCGGCGTTCGGGGTGGATTGGCCGCGGTCGGCGACTAAACCGCCGCCAGGCCGGCTTCGAACAGCAGCGCCTCCTGCTCGCGGCGGGCAACCAGGCCGGCCATGCCGGGTACTCCCTGCCACAGCCGCTTCATCGACCGCAGCGCCCCGGGGACGACGCCGAACGTGACCATCGCCATGCAGTCATGGATGGTCCGCATCTCGGCATACCGGTCGCCCGCGACGGCGAAACTGGCGCCCCGGTTGTAGACCAGCGACACCAGGGCGCCGAAGCTTTCCGGCGCCAGGCGATGGGTGTTGGGCAGCGCCGCGCGCGTCCGGGCCGCGGTGTCCGGGATCGTCCGGTTGCGGAACACCCGTTCCGCCGCCTCCCACGGGACCGAGAGGTCATCGAGGCCGGCCGCGGCCGCGCGTGCCGGCAGACCTGAAATGCCACAGCAGGCGGCCAGCCGCGCGAGCGCCGCGGGCGCCAGTTCGTCGCCCCAGTCCTGGCGCAACTGCGCCGGGGTGACATAGCCGAGGTCGTAGCCGACCCCGATGGTGACGCCGGACTGGCCTTGCGGCCAGGTCGGCGCCTGCAGGGTGCGGGCGTATTGCTGCGGGCTGGACACCTCGCAGCCGAGGATCAGCAGGATCGCCGCGTCACAGATGGCAGATGTTTGAACAGGTAACACCGGGCCGGTTTGGACGTCCGGCTTGGCGATCGCGGCGGGGGGAAGGGTGACGCTCTCGCCGATCCTGATCAGGTCGGGCGCCGCCTGCAGGTTAGGATTTGCAGCGAGAAGGGTTGCGAGGGAAATATGATTCTGCCGCGCGATCTGCGACAGCGTGTCGCCAGGCTGCACGATGTAGGACATTTCTGGCTCCGGAAGGGGAAGACGAAATAGTTATTAGATATAACTTTTCGGTGCAAGGAATATCTTCCTTCTTCCCATGCCGCATCAGGTCGCGGCCGGTTCCCCCAGGATCTTCATCAAGGCGTCGCTTGCCCGGTCGTACTCGACCCGGATCTCGGCGACCAGATCGGTGACCGGGTCCGGCGGCGACTTCGCCAGCGCCGCCTCGACCGCCACGCAACAGGCTCGCAGCCGCTCGGCGCCGAGATAGGCGGAGTTGGATTTCAATGTGTGGGCGGTCTGCTTGATGCCGGCGCAATCGCCGGTTTCGACCGCCGCGGTCATCTGGCTCACCAACGCCTCGCCAACCGAGAGGAACTGGCTCAGCACCCGGTGGACCAATCCGTCGTTGCCGGTGTTCTCGACCTCGCGCAGCCGGTCGATCGCGGCGGCGTCGATCACGCGCGTTTCGGGCGGCGCCCGCTCCTCGCTGGCCCGGGCGGCGGGGCGCCGGGCCGACGACGTCCGGGCCCAGGTCGCGACCGCCTGCTTCAGCACCGCGAAGGTGATCGGCTTGGTCAGGTGTTCGTCGAAGCCGGAGGCGAGGCTGCGCGCCCGGTCGCCGGCGAGCGCATGGGCGGTCAGCGCCAGGATCGGGGTACGGATTCCCCCGGCCGCCTGGTAGGCTGCACTCGCCTGGTGGCTCCGGATGGCGGCGGTTGCCGCGAACCCGTCCATCCGCGGCATCTGCAGGTCCATCAGCACCAGGTCGAACGGTTCGGCCTGGTAGGCCTGCACCGCCTCCACCCCGTCCACCGCGGCGACGATGCTGCAGCCGAGCCCGCGCAGCATCGCCTTGGCCAGTTCCATGTTGAGCGCGTTGTCCTCGACGAGCAGCACGTGGACCCCGCCCAGCGCGGCGGTGCTGCCGTCTGCCGCCACCGGGCGGGAATGGATCGCCGCACCTTGGGCTCTGCCCGCGAACTTCGTGAGCCTGACCGTGAAGGAAAACACCGACCCCACGCCGGGGCTGCTCTGCACGGCCAACTCGCCGCCCATCATGGCGCAGATCCGCCGGGCGATGGACAGCCCCAGGCCTGTGCCGCCGTATTCGCGGGTGGTCGAGCCGTTGGCCTGGACGAAATCATCGAAGATGATCGCCTGGGTTTCTTTCGAGATGCCGATGCCGGTGTCGCGGATCTCGAAACGCAGCGTGATCGCGTCGCCGACCGAGTTCGACCAACTCCACCCGGATGAACACGCCGCCGGCATGGGTGAACTTCACCGCATTGCCGATCAGGTTGACCAGGATCTGGCGCAGCCGGTTCGGGTCGCCGACGAAGCTGGTCTTCAGCGCATCCGGCAACGCCACTTCCAGGGTCAGCCCCTTGGCGCTCGCCCCGTCGGTGAACAGGTCGACGGTCTCGTTCAGCATCTGGCCCAGGTCGAAGGGCTGGTCTTCCAGGTCCAGCTTGCCGGACTCGATCTTGGAAAGGTCCAGGATGTCGTTGATCAGCCCGAGCAGGGCGGTGCCCGAGCGGGTCGCGGTCTGGGCGTAGCGCTGCTGCTTGGCGGTCAGTTCGGTTTGCTGCAGCAGCTCGACCATCCCCAGCACCCCGTTCAGCGGCGTGCGGATCTCGTGGCTCATATTGGCCAGGAACTGCGATTTGGCGGCATTCGAGGATTCCGCCTGCTGCAGCGCCTGGCGGGTCTCGGCGTTGCGCCGCTGCAGGCCGTCCACCATGGTGTTGAACGCCTGCCCCAACCGGCGGATTTCGCGCGGCACCAGGCCACGGAAATTCGGCACCTTCGCGTCGTCCTCGCCGGCCAGGATGCTGTCGGCGGTGCTGGCGACCCGGCGCACGGGGGCCGCGATGAAGCGCGCCATGCCGAAGCTCATCAGGGCGGCCGCACCAAACGCCGCGATCGCAATGATGGTGGCGCTGACGTCGATCTCACGGGCCCGGCGCCGCAACTCGCCCATCGGCTGCGGCACCATCACGCCCCAGCCCGCTTCCGGCACATACGAGAAGCCGGCGATCATGTCGTCCTTGAAGGCCAATGAGAAGAACTGCATCACCCCGGTCTCGCCGCGCCGCATCGCGGCCACGATCGGGATCACGGAGATGTCCTGCGACTTCGCCACCCAGTCCGGGAACGGATGCGCGATCACCCGCCCGGTGGGATCAGTGATGACGGCATGGCCGCGGTCGCCGAAGGCGATCTGCTTGCCCAGGCGAACCAGGTAGTTGGTGCTGAGGATGCCCAGGCCGAGCTTGCCGTCCGGCAGGCGCTTGATGAGGAACAGGATCGGCTTGCCGTTCGCGTCATGCGCCACGTTCGACAGCGCGGGCTGCACCGGCTGCTTCGCCAGTTCGTTGAATTCCGCCATCATCTTCGGGTTGACGGTCTTCGGGGCGTTGTCCTGCAGTCCGGGAAGGCTCGCCTCGACGGTGCCGTCGGGGGCGACGATGCAGACATGGGTGAAGTCGAGCGACACCAGCAGCCCGGTCAGGCCCGGCACGTTGTCGTTGAGGGTCCCGGTCGCCAGCGCCACCTCGAACGCTGCCTTCACGTCGGTGACGTAGCGCGAAAGGGTAGAGGTCAGGTTGCGCGCCACCAGCAGGTGCCGCTCGCGCACCGAATCGATTTCGTTGGTCAGCGTCGTGTGGGCCTGCCAGAGGTCCAGCACCGCCACCGGCAGGGCGGCGACGATGGTGAAGGCGATGAACAGCAGATGCTGCAACCGGATGCCGCGGACGATGCGCGAGAAGAAACCGGGACGAGCCTGCGCGCTGGTGCCCGAAACCGGCCCGGATACGCCGGACACCGCCGTGCTCTGCATCGCCGTCAGGCTCCCTTGCTAACCCGGGTCCGGTCATTACTGCGGCGCGAACATTCACGCATGATGGACTGGATTGCTCACGAATCAGTGAATATTCTACATGGCCGGCAACCACGCTGCAAACACTGCCTCAGCCTGTCTTTGCCACCGGTTAAGGCGGCCGATCGAGACCGCCCGGACGGCTCAGCGGCGCGATGCCGCCGCCGCCACGCGTCCGGCCGCCCCGCGGCGCTCGCCGGCGATCGCCATGATCGCGGTGACCAGCATGAACACCACCGACATGCCGAACACCCAGCGCGGCTGGTCGCGCTGCATGATCCAGGCGAACAGCAACGGGCCGACCGTGCCGCCGATGTTGAAGCCGGTGGAGACGATGCCGAACACCCGGCCCTCGGCGCCCTTGGGGGCGGCGGCGCGCACCAGCATGTCCCGCGACGGCATGATCACCCCCGACAGGAACCCGGCCGTGCCCATCGTCACGATCAGCGTCAGCGGCGGCATCGGCAGCACGCCGACCAGCAGGGTCAGCAGCGCGGTCAGTCCGAAGCCGATGGCCGCGACGTCGCCATGCCGGCTGGTCCGATCGGCGACGATACCGCCGGCCAGCACCCCGAATGCGCTCGCGGCGAGGAAAGCGGTCAGCGCCGTGCTGGCGACCGCGAGGTCGGTGCCGAAGGCCGAATGCAGCGCCACCACGGAGAAGTTCTGGATGCCGCCGATCGACAGGCTGAGCAGGGTGAAGAAGCCGATCAGGCCGATCACCTTGGGCGTCAGCAGCGATGCCGGCCGGCCGTGGGAAGCCGCCGCGCGCAACACCGGCAGGCGGGACGGCGTCCAGATCAGCAGCGGCGCCACCGCCAGGAAGGCCAGCAGCCCGGCGGCAACCAGGGCGGCGCCCAGACCGAACCACGACGCCAGCAGCAGCATCGCCGCCGGCGCCAGTGCGCCACCGAGATAGCCGGCGAAGGTGTGCACCGAGAACGCCCGCCCCATCCGCGCCTCGCCGATGGCGCCGGAGAGCATCGCATAATCGGCCGGGTGATAGACGCTGTTGGCAATACCGGCGACCACCGATGCGACCAGCAGCACCGGGTAGGTCGGCAGGAACCCGACCACGGCAAAGGCCATCCCACCCAGCAGCAGCCCCGCGATCAGCACCAGCCGCGGCCCGTAGCGGTCGACGGCAAATCCCATCGGCGTCTGCGCCACCGCGGAGGCCACGTTGAACGCGGTCAGCGCCAGCCCGAGTTCGACGAAGCCGGCGCCCATGCGGGCCATCAGCAGCGGAAACAGCGGCGGCAGCACCAGCATGTGGAAATGGCTGACGAGATGGGCCAGCGAGACCGGCCCCAGGGTGCGCATTTCCGCTTGTGTGTCCCGCATGCACCGGGTTTTCACCTGTCCGGCGAGCCACGTCCAGTAACGCATTCGGCGCACAGGCATGCGCCCGCCAAGGGCTCCAGATCGTCACTGCACCCGGTGCAGCAGCGCCTCTCCCGACGCCAGCCGCCGGCAGTTCTCGGCGGCCAGTACCGAAGCTGCGGTCGAACGTGCCGGTGGTCAGCCACGCGACATGCGGCGTCAGACCACGACGTTGGGCAACAGGAACAACGGATTCGCCGGCGATGCCGGTTCCTCGCCGAACACGTCCAGTCCGGCGGCGGCCAGCCGGCCGTTCGTCAGCGCCTCGGCCAGCGCCGCCTGATCGACCAGCCCGCCGCGGGCGGTGTTGATCAGGATCGCGCCCGGCTTCATCCGCGCGAGCGCAGCGGCATCGATCATCCGGTCGGTCTCGCCGGTCAGCGGCACGTGCAGGCTGACCACATCGGACTCGGCCAGCAGAGCGTCGAGAAGTCACGGTATTCCGCATCGGCATCCGCGCTTGCGGACCGGGCGGTGTACAGTCACCCGGCACCCCAGCGCCGCGCAGCACCGGCGCCAGCAGCTGCGGAATCGCGCCATAGCCGACCAGGCCGACCGTGCGGCCGCCGAGTTCGCCGATGCCATCCTGCATCGCCGGGTCCACCGCCCATTCGCCGGCGCGCAGCCCGGCGTCGAACCGCGGCAGCCGGCGCAGCGCCGCCAGCATCAGCAGCAGTGTCAGTTCCGCGACCGCCCGCGCGTTGGTGCCCGGCAGGTTGCAGACCGGCGATCCCCCGCGCCTTGGCTGCCGTCAAGATCGATGGTGTTCACGCCGACGCCGATCTTCTGGATCAGCCGCAGCCGCGGCGCCGCGGCGATCATCTCCGCGGTGCAGGGCTTCAGCACGTGCCACAGCACCTCCGCCTCGGGCAGCAGTTCCGCGAGCAACCGGGCATCGTCCTGTTCGGGGCAGACCGTGACGTCAGCCTCCGGAGCGCCGCCAGGCGCGCCGCCGAGCGCCGGGCCGGCGGCGTAGTGGAAGACGGTCTTCACGCGGCGATTGCGGCCGCAGCACGCTGCCGCCGGCGAAGCGGGCGCGCGCGCCCAAGCGCTTCCTCGATCCGCAGCGCCTCGTTCCACTTCGCCATGCGCTCGCTGCGGGCGAAGCTGCCGACCTTCAGCTGGCCGACGCCCCAGCCGACCGCGAGATGCACGATCGTGACGTCCTCGGTCTCGCCCGAGCGGGCCGAGACGATGCCGGCGAAGCCGGCCTCCTTCGCGGCCTGCCAGGCATCCGAGCGTTTCGGTCAGCGTGCCGCGCTGGTTCGGCTTCAGCAGCACCGTGTTGGCGGCGCCGCGCATCGCGGCGCTCGCGCGATCCGCGCCGCCTCGGTGACCAGGAAATCGTCGCCGACGATCTGCACGCGTGTCGCCCACCGCGCGGGTGAACGCGGCGAACCCGTCGGCGTCGTCCTCGGCCAGCGGGTCCTCGATCGACACGATCGGGATAGCGGCGCGATCCAGCCGCGTCAGCATGCTCGATCATGCCGTCGCTGTCCAGCTCCTTGCCCTCCAGCGCCAGCTTGTATTTGCCGCCGCTGGCCGAATTCCGACGCGGCGATGTCGAGCGCGATGCCGACCTGCTCGCCCGGCGTGAAGCCGGCGCGCTCGATGGCGCGCACCAGCGTCTCCAGCGCCTGCTCGTTGGTGGAGAACGCCGGCCACCAGCCGCCCTCGTCGGCGACGCCCTGCAGCGTGCCGGCCTCCTTCATCAGCTTGCCGGCGGCGCGGTAGACCTCGGCCGTCCAGTCCAGCGCCTGGGCGAAGTTCTTCGCCGCCGGGCACATCGACCATGAAGTCCTGGATGTCGACGCGCCGCCCGGCATGCGCGCCGCCGCCGAAGATCTGGATCTGCGGCAGCGGCAGCATGCGTCGCGTCGGCACCGCCCAGATAGCGATACAGCGGCTCGCCCGCGGCCGCCGCGGCGGCGTGGGCGGCGGCCATCGACACCGCCAGCATCGCGTTGCCGCCCAGGCGGGTCTTGTTCGGCGTGCCGTCCAGCTCGATCAGCCGCGCGGTCCAGCGCCGCCTGGTCGGCGGCGTCCATGCCCAGTCACCGCGCGCGGCGATCTCGCCGTTCACGTTGGCCGACCGCGCGCGTGACGTCGTAGCCGCCGAACGCCTCGCCGCCGTCGCGCAGGTCCAGCGCCTCGCCGGTGCCGGTGGAGGCGCCGGCCGGCGCGATGGCGCGGCCGACGGCGCCGCCTTCCAGCAGCACCTCGGCCTCCACGGTCGGGCGGCCGCGGCTGTCCCAGACGCGGCGGCCGTGGACGAAGGCGATCTCGGTGTCGGTCATGCGGCGAGCTCCTTCGCCCAGGCCTGGCGCACCTCGCTCAAGCTCGTGCGACCGGGTGCGGCCAGCAGCGCGCGGGCGACGCGGCGGACGCGGTCCTTGTCCGGCTTCGGCGGTGATGTACTCGACCGGCGACTTGCCATCCACCCGCGCGAGGAACAAGCCCGGCAGCAGATGCGCGGCCCGCGCGCTCCAGCGCGGCCGGCGGCTCCCAGTCACGCCCGGCAGATAGGCCGCGCCAAGCGCGTCGAAGCAGGCGAGGAAGCCGGCGCGTGGCGCGGGGCGTCCACAGGCATTTCAGCAGCAGGTGGTTGAGGCAGAACGCCAGGTCGAACGCCGGATCGCCCCACCAGGCGCATTCGGCGTCCAGGAACACCGGCCCGTCCGGCCCGCGCAGGATGTTCTTCGGGCTGACATCGCCATGCACCAGCGCCCGCTTGTTGCGCCTGCGTGGTCGCGACCAGCGCCCGCAGCGCCGCCGCGCGGTCGGGATGCGCGCGGCCGTCGCGACCAGATAAGGCTCCAGCCGGATGTCGTAGAAGATCGCGTCGGTCGGGAAATCCGCGGCGAGCGCGGGATCGGCGGCGGTGGCGGCATGGATGCGCACCAGCGTTGCGGCCGACCTGCGCCGGCAAAGGCCGGGTCGGCATGGCCGTCGCGCAGCTGCGCTCTTCCACAGCGGATAGCGTTCCGGGCGGCAGGAACTCCATCGCCAGCGCGCCCGCTTCGTCGTCCTGGCCGAGCAGGTCCGGCGCCGCAGCCCGGCACGGCGGCATTGGCGCCGCTGCATCCAGCGGGCCTCGTAGCAGGTTGCGCTCCACCGGCGCCTGCCAGTCCGCCGCGACCCGCAGCTTGGCCAGCGCGCGCTTGACGCAGATCGGCCCGCCCGGCAGGTCGATCCGCCAGATGTCCGACGACACGCCGCCGGTCAGGCGTTCGCCGGCCACCGGTCCGGTCCCGGCGAGCCCCATGCGGCGCAGCGCCGCGGCGATCTCCGCGGGCACGATTTCCGATATTGGCGTTGCCGCTCCCATCACGGCATCCTGTCCGGCGACGCGTCGGGGGGCAACCTCGGGCGGTGCACGGGTCGAACCAGGGAGGAAGCCTGCGGCATGGAGACCATCGAGGCGGATTATGTCGTCGTGGGCGCGGGCTCGGCCGGCTGCGTCGTGGCGGCACGGCTGAGCGAGGACCCCGGTTGCCGCGTGGTGGTGCTGGAGGCCGGTGGCGAAGACCGCAATCCCTGGATCCACATCCCGATCGGCTACGGCAAGACCATCACCGACGCCCGGGTGAACTGGATGTACGAGACCGAGGCCGAGCCCGGCCTGGACGGCCGCAAGATTTTCTGGCCGCGCGGCAAGGTGCTGGGCGGCTCGTCCAGCATCAACGGCCTGCTGTATGTGCGCGGCCAGGCGGAGGATTTCGACCACTGGCGCCAGCTCGGCAATGCCGGCTGGTCGTATGACGACGTGCTGCCGTACTTCAAACGCTCCGAGGGCCGCATCGGCGGCGACCCGGACGGGCTGCACGGCCGCGACGGGTCCGCTCGCGGTAGCCGACCTCGGCGACCGCAACGTCGCTCTGCGAGGCCTATATCGAGGCGGCGGAGGCGGTCGGCATTCCGCGCAACGACGACTTCAACGGCCCGGTGCAGGACGGCGTCGGCTACTACCAGGTGACCGCCCGCAACGGCCGCCGCTGCTCGGCCGCCGTCGCGTTCCTGCGTCCGGCGATGAAGCGGCCCAACCTGCGCGTGATCACCCGCGCCCATGCCGAGCGCATCGCTGTTCGCGGGCCGCCGCGCCACCGGCGTCGCGCTTCGTGCAGGGCGGCGAGCGCAAGACCGTGCGCGCCACCCGCGAGGTGATCCTGTGCGGCGGCGCGATCAACTCGCCGCAGCTGCTGATGCTGTCGGGCATCGGTCCCGCCGGGCATCTGCAGGAGCGCGGCGTCGAGGTGGCGTGCACGACCTGCCGGGCGTCGGGCGCAACCTGCAGGACCATTTCCAGACCCGCTTCGTCTACAAGGCGAGCCAGCCCGTCACCGTCAACGACATCATGATGAGCCGCGTGAAGATGGCGCAGGATGGGGCTGCAATACGCTGCTGTTCCGCAGCGGCCCGCTGACGGTCAGCGCCGGGCAGGTGGGCATCTTCGCCCGCACCCGGCCGGAACTGGCCTCGCCCGACATCCAGTTCCATTTCATCGGCTTCTCCAGCGACCGCCCGGCCGAGGGCCTGCACAAGTTTTCCGGCTTCATGCAGAACGTCTGCCAGCTTCGCCCGGAAAGCCGCGGCGAGATCCTGCTGAAATCCGCCGACCCGATCGCGGCGCCTGGCGATCCATCCGAACTACCTGGCGACCGAGCTCGATCGCCGCACGCTGGTCGAGGGGCTGAAACTCGGCCGCCGCATCGCCGACCAGCCGGCGCTGCGGGCGTTCATCGCCAGCGAGTACCAGCCGGGCGTCGAGGCGCAGACCGACGACGAGTTGCTGGCTTATGCGCGGGAGTTTGGCGGCACGATTTTCCACCCCTGCGGCACCTGCAAGATGGGCGCCGACCCGCCTCGCGGTGGTGGACGACCAGTTGCGCGTGCACGGCCTGGCCGGCCTGCGGGTGGCCGATGCCTCGATCATGCCGACCATGGTCTCGGGCAACACCAACGCCGCCTGCATCATGATCGGCGAGAAATGCGCCGATCTGGTACGCGGCCAGGCCCTGGCGCGCGCGGCATGATCTTCGAAGACCTCGGCGTACCCACGGTGATCAACGCTGCCGGCACGGTGACCCGGCTGTCCGGCGGCATCATGGCACCGGAGGTGGCGGAGGCGATGCGCCAGGCGTCGCTCGCCTGCGTCGACATGCTGCAGATGCAGGCCGCCGCCTGCCGGGTGATCCGCGAGGCGACCGGGGCCGCCGCCGGCATCGTCACCTCCGGCGCGTCTGCGGCGGTGCTGCTGGGTGCGGCGGCGTGCCTGGCCGGGCTGGACCCCGGCCGCATGAACCGGCTGCCAGAGGTCGCGGACGGCCGTCGCGACTTCGTCGTCGTGCGCAGCCAGCGGAACATGTACGACCGGGCGCTGGTCGTCGCCGGCGGCCGCATCGTCGAGATCGGCATCCCCGACCGCTATAGCGGGCCGGGCATCCGCGACGCCGCAGCGTGGGAGATCGAGGACGCGATCGGCCCGCAGACGGCGGGTGTGTATTACCTCGCCGTGCCGCAATCCCGACCGTCGTTGCGCGAAGTGGCGGATGTCGCGCGGCGCCACGGCGTGCCGGTGCTGGTGGACGCCGCGGCGCAGTTGCCGCCGGCGGAAAACCTGCGGGCGTTCCTCGACCAGGGCGCCGACCTCGTGGCGTTCAGCGGCGGCAAGGCGATCGGCGGCCCGCAATCCTCGGGCATTCTCTGCGGCCGTGCCGACCTGGTGTCGTCGGCGCTGCTGCAGATGCTGGACCTCGATGTCGATACCGCGTCCTGGACGGCGCCGGCGGAGTTCGCGCCGCTGGCCCAGTTGCGCGGCGTGCCGCATCACGGCATCGGGCGTTCCTGCAAGGTGGGGAAAGAGGAAATCGCCGGCCTGATGGTCGCGCTGCGCCGCTTCGTCGCCGCCGATCCGGCCACACGATACGCCGGCTGGCGGGCGATCCTGCAATCGGTTGTCGATGCCGGCGGCTCCGCGAAATTGCGGATCGAGGACGGGCATGTTCCGCTGCTGCTGCTCGATGCCGGGTCCGAAACTGCCGCGTCGGCAGTGGCGCGGCGCCTGCTGGATGGGGCGCCATCCATTGCCTGCTCGCTCGGGCGTCTCGGGGACGGGGTTCTGGTGTTCAATCCGGTCGCGCTGACACCGGATAACGGCCGCGCGATCGGAGCACGGCTGCGTGCGTTGACAGGGAGCTGAGGCAATGGACGTCAGTGAAATCGGCAGCTTCCAGCTTGACCACCGGCAGAAGGGCATGCCCGGCGGGGTGGCGCCATTCCGCCTCGACAGCATCGGCGCCAAGGGCTGGAACCTGCTTCGCGAAGACCTCACCTTGCCAGCCGCCGTGCTGAAAGAATCCGTCGTCGCGCATAACAGCCGCTGGATGCGTGACTTCCTGTCCCGTTCGCACGTGGTGATCGCGCCGCACGGCAAGACGACGATGGCGCCGCAGCTGTTCGCGCGGCAGATCGAGGACGGCGCCTGGGCGATCACGCTCGCGACCGCGCAGCAGGTCCAGGTGGCGCGCGACTACGGCTGTTCCCGCATCATCCTCGCCAACCAACTCGTCGGCCGCCAAGCGATCGGCTATGTGCTGGAGGAACTGCGGCGCGATCCGGATTTCGATTTTTACTGCTTGGTGGATTCCGAGGCCGGCGTTGCCCAATTGCTGGAGGCCGCCCGCGCCGCCGCCATTGGCCGGCCACTGCAGGTGCTGCTGGAAGGCGGCATGGTCGGGGTGCGGACCGGCGTGCGCGATCGTGCGACCGGCCTGCGCGTGGCGCACGCGGTGAAGGCGGCGGAGCCCTACCTCGCCTTGCGCGGCGTCGAGGGGTTCGAAGGATTGGTCGCGGGCACGCGCGCCGAAATGGAGGCGCAGGTTCGTGGCTTCCTGAACCTGCTGGTCGAACTTGCGCAGGAATGCGAAACGGCAATCCTGTTTGCACCAGGAGAAATAATCCTGTCAGCCGGCGGCTCGGCTTTCTACGACATGGTGGTGGCCCGCTTCACCCATGCCGGCCTGCGCGGCCCAACCCGCGTGGTGACCCGCAGCGGCTGCTACCTCAGCCACGATTCCGCGATGTATCGCCGCTTCTTCAGCGACATCGTGGCGCGCACGCCGGAGGCGGCGGCCGGCGGCGGATTGCGTCCGGCGCTGGAGGTCTGGGCCTATGTGCAATCCCGGCCCGAGCCCACCAAGCTGCTGCTGGCGATGGGCAAGCGCGACGTCGGCGCCGACGAGGCGCCGGTGGCGCAGACCTGGTTCCGCCCGGGCATGAACGCGCCGGAGGCGGTGCCCGCCGGCCATCTGGTGACCGGCTTCAACGACCAGCATTGCCACATGGCGGTGCCGGCGAATTCACCGTTCCGGCTGGGCGACATGGTCTCGTTCGGCGTCTCGCATCCATGCCTCACCTTCGACAAATGGCCGGTGATCTGCATGGTCGACGACGACTACAACGTCACCTCGGCGATCCGGACGTTTTTCTGATCCCGGCTTGACAGGCGCCGGACCGCCGCGCGTTGATGGCGCCCACGATTATCCCCGGGAGCGCTGTCGATGCGTCTGTTCTCCGCCACCATCGCCACCGAAACGAACACGTTCTCGCCGCTCCCGACCTCGATCGACGCGTATAAGGAAAACGTCTTCCTGCGCCCCGGTGAGCATCCGGACGCATCGCCGCTGATGTGCACGGCGCCGCTCTGGGTCGCGCGGCGGCGGGCGAAGGCGGAGGGGTTCACCCTGGTCGAAGGCAGCTGCTTTGCCGCCAGCCCCGCCGGCTACACCAACCGCGCTGATTACGAGTTCATGCGCGACGAGATCCTCGGCCAGGTGAAGGCGGCGCTGCCGCTGGACGGCGTGTTGCTCGGCCTGCACGGCGCCATGGTGGCGCATGGCTATGACGACGTCGAAGGCGACGTGATCGAGCGGGTGCGCAACATCGTAGGGCCTGGCTGCGTCATCGGTGTCGAGCTGGACCCGCATTGCCACCTGACGTTGCAGCGGGTGAAGCATTCCGACTTCATCATTCTGTATAAGGAATTCCCCCACACCGACGTCGCGGACCGCGCCGAAGACCTGCTGGACCTGATGCTGAAGACGCTGCGCAAGCAGGTGAAGCCGGTCATGTCGATGTACGATTGCCGCCAGATCGGCAGCTACCCCACCACCCTGCCGCTGATGCGCGCCTTCGTCGACCGGATGACCGCGAAGGAAGGCAAGGACGGCGTGCTGTCGATCTCTATCGGCCATTGCTTCCCCTATGCCGACGTTCCCGAACTGGGCGGCCGCATCCTGGTCGTGGTCGACGGCGACAAGGCGAAGGCGGATCGGCTGGCCACCGAGATCGGTGAGGAATTCGTGTCCATGCGCGGCAAGACCGCACCGGACTATCTCGATGTCGATGGCGCGATCTCGGCCGGCATTGCCGCGAATGCAACGCCGGTGGTGATGGCCGACCCCGCCGACAATGCCGGCGGCGGTGCGGCCAGCGACAACACCACCATCTTGCGCCGCCTGATCGAGCGTGACGTGGAGCAGGCGGCGCTTGGGCCGATCTGGGACCCGATCGCGGTGCGGCTGTGCTTCGATGCCGGGCTCGGCGCCGAATTCCCGCTGCGCTTCGGCGGCAAGATCGGACCGACTTCCGGCGCGCCGATCGACGCCACAGTGACCGTCACCGGGTTGAAGCGCGATTGCTGGCAGAGCTTCGGCCCGACCCAGGTGCCGCTTGGGGACTGCGCCTGCGTCAAGGTCGGCGGCGTTGAGGTCGTGCTGATCACCAACCGCACCCAGGCGCTGGGGCTGGAATTGTTCCGCAACGTCGGCGTCGAACCCACCGAGCGCAAGCTGGTCGTGGTGAAATCCACCAACCATTTCATGGCGGCGTTCGGCCCGATCGCCAAGAAGGTGATCTACATCGACAGCGACGGTCCGATCCCGCGCGACTACCGCAAGATCCCGTATCGCAAGGTGCAACGGCCGATCTGGCCGTTGGACGAGAAGACCGCGCCGGGATTGATCTTCTAACGGGCTGGTATTGCGCCACGGGTCGGGGCTAGGCTTTCCGGATCACTCCGGGAGCTTGCCATGCGAACCAACCGCCTGCTTCTGCTGGCCGCCGCGATGGCCGCGACGCTCGGCCTCACTCCAGCCCGCGCTGACACGGTGCGCGTCACGGTGTCCTTCTACAGCGCCGCGACCGGCCCATATTTCGAGAAGATGGCCGCCGAGTTCACCAAGGCCAACCCTGGAACGGACGTGAAGATCCAGGTGGTGAACTGGGACGGCCTGCTGCAGAAGCTGCGCACCGACATCGCCGGCGGCGCCAATTCCGACATCTCCATCATCGGCACCCGCTGGCTGCTGGATTTCGTCCGCGATGACGTGGCCGAACCGCTGGACGGCTACATGGATCCGGCGTTCAAGAACCGCTTCATCGGCCCGTTCCTGAAGCCCGGCGAGATCGACGGCAAGGTTTATGGCCTGCCGATCGCGGCTTCGGCGCGGGCGATGTTCTACAACAAGGACATGCTGACCAAGGCCGGCTTCCCGAACGGCCCCGCCACCTGGGACGACGTGGTCGCCGCCTCCGCCAAGATCCATGAAGCCGGCGGCAACGGCTTCGCGCTGATGGCGAAGGGCACCGAGGTCGACGTGTATTACTACTACGCGCTGTGGAGCTACGGCGGCGAC
The DNA here is from genome assembly GCA_963819305.1 of uncultured Alphaproteobacteria bacterium. Lineage (GTDB taxonomy): Bacteria > Pseudomonadota > Alphaproteobacteria > Acetobacterales > Acetobacteraceae > CAVTKE01. The sequence continues at coordinate 47,882 of CAWFVP010000005.1, read as the reverse complement.
GTGGTCGGCCCCGACGGCAAGGCGGCGTTCGCCTCGCCCGCCGGCGTGAAGGCGATGGAGCTCTACAAATCCATGGTGGATCGCGGCCTGACCCAGGACAGCCCGACCAACTATACCCGCGCCGACATCCAGGAGCTGTTCAAGCAGGGCCGCGTCGGCATGCTGATCTCGTTGCCGTTCATGATCAACCAGATCGCCAAGGAAGTGCCGAACCTGCAATACGGCATCGTGCCGGTGCCGAAGGGCACCACCGTCCTCCACCTACGCGGTGACGGATTCGGTGGTGATGTTCAAAAACTCCAAGGTGAAGGCGTCGGCCTGGAAGTTCCTCGACTTCCTGTTCACCAAGGGGCCGCGGGTCGAGTTCACCAAGGGCGAGGGGTTCCTGCCGACCACCAAGGAGGAAGCAACCGATCCCTACTTCACCGACAACGCGCGGCTGAAGGTGTTCGTGGACCTGCTGCCGATCGCCCATTTCGCCCCGACCGTGACCGGCTGGGAAGACACCGCGAAGGCGGTGACCGACGCCGCGCAGTCGGTCTATCTCGGCAAGGCGCAGCCGGAAGCCGCATTGAAGCAGGCGGCGGCACGGGCGAACGAGTCGCTGGGCAAGTAACGCGTTGCGCAAGGCACGCCAGGGGGCGGTGCTCGCCCCCTGGCTGCTGATCCTGCCGAGCCTGCTGCTGGCGGCGGCGGTCATCGGCTTCCCGCTGTTCGAGATGATCCGCCTGTCGGTGTCCGACGTGTCCCGCTTCGGCCTGGTGCGCGGCTTCACCGGCACGCGGAATTTCGAGACGGTGTTCGCCGACAGCATCTTCCAGGCGACGCTGCTGCGCACCTTGTATTGGACGGTCGGCGTGGTCGGCGGCACGGTGCTGCTGTCGATGCCGGTGGCGCTGATCCTGCGGCTGGATTTCTACGGGCGCGGCATCGCCCGCACCATCATCATGCTGCCCTGGGCGATCTCGCTGGCGATGGCGGCGATCGTCTGGATGTGGGCGCTGAACGCCGATTACGGCATGATCAACGCCATGCTGCGCCGGGCGGGCGTCATCTCGACCTCCGTGCAATGGCTGGCGCGGGCGGAGACGGCGTTTCCGATGGAGGTGCTGATCGGCATCCTCGTGTCCATCCCATTCACCGCGACCATCCTGCTCGGCGGATTGTCGTCGATCCCCACCGAAATCTACGAGGCGGCGTCGATCGACGGTGCCCGCGCCTGGCAGAGTTTTTTCCATTTGACCTTGCCGATGCTGGGGCCGTTCATCAACATCGCCATCGTGCTGAACGCCATCCACGTGTTCAATTCCTTCCCGATCATCTGGGTGATGACCCAGGGCGGGCCCGACAACAGCACGCATATCCTGGTCACCTACCTGTATGAGCTGTCGTTCCGCCTAGGACGCGCCGGGCCCGCGGCGGCGGTGTCGCTGGTGATGCTGCTGATTGTCTTCACCTTCACGGCACTGTATCTGCGCCTGCGCCGGGAGCAGCCGGTATGAACCGCCGCAAGGCGTGGCGCAGCCTGTGGTGCTGGCTCATCCTGTCGCCGTTGCTGCTGGCGGCCATCCTGCCGTTCGCGGTGATGCTCTCTACCGCGGTGAAGCCGCTGGACGAGGTGTTCATCATTCCGCCGCACTGGCTGCCCACCCGGCTGGCATGGGCGAATTTCTCCGACATGTGGGACACCGTCGGCTTCGGCATCGGCGCCGCCAACAGCCTGATCGTGAGTTTCGCCGCGACCATGCTGACCATCGCGATCGCAGTTCCCGCCGCCTACGCCATCAGCCGGCTGACCTTCCGCGGCCGCGGCGCCTATCGGCAGTTCCTGCTGATCACCCAGATGCTGTCGCCGATTTTGCTGGTGCTCGGCCTCTTCCGCATGGCGGCCGCCATCCATCTCGGCGGCGACTCGCTGGTCGATACGCGGACCTCCGTGGTTGTGATCTACGCGGCATTTCAGCTCGCCTTCGCGGTGTGGATGCTCGCCTCCTACTTCACCACCATCCCCCGCGAACTGGAGGAAGCAGCGTGGATCGACGGCGCGGGCGCGGTCCAGGCCATGCTGCGCATCTTCCTGCCCCTGGCGGTGCCGGCGATGGCGGTGGCCGGGATCGTCACCTTCGTCGGCTGCTGGAACGAGTTCCCCGTGGCGCTGACCATGCTGCGCGACCCAGCGCGGCTGACCTTGCCGCTTCGCGTGGTGAACCTGGTGGCCGGGCGCTACCAGGTGGAATGGAACCAGGTGATGGCGGCGACCCTGCTGGCGACGGTGCCGGTCGCCGTGGTGTTCGCCACTCTGCAGCGCTACCTCGTGCAGGGGCTGACGCTGGGTGCCGTGAAATAGACCTGCCTTGCGTGCGGTCCGCCGCACGGTCATTCTGAAGCCAAGAAGAGATTGGGGGAAGCGTGTCGGAGAAGCCTCGGATCGGCTACGCCGGTGTCGGCTTGATGGGTCATGGCGCCGCAGCCAACATCCTCGCCAACAATTATCCGCTCTGCGTGCTCGGCAATCGCAACCGCGCGCCGGTCGATGACCTGGTTGCGCGCGGCGCCACCGAGGCCGCAACCCCGGCGGCGTTGGCGGCGGCTTCGGATGTGGTTTTCATGTGCCTGCCGTCCAGTGTCGAAGTCGAACGGATGGTGCTGGGCGATGGCGGATTGCTGGCGGCCGCCCGGCCGGGGATGGTGATCGTCGACAGCACCAGCGCCGACCCGCACAGCACCCGGCGGCTCGGCGCGCTGCTGGCGGAGAAAGGCTGCGGCTACGTCGACGGCCCGCTCGGCCGCACGCCGCTGGAGGCTGAGGCCGGCAAGCTTTCCACCTTCCTCGGCGGCGATCCGGCGCATGTCGCGCGCGTGCGGCCGATCGTCGAATGCTACGCCGACACCATCATCGACGCCGGTGGCCTCGGCAACGCGCACACGCTGAAGCTGTGCAACAATTTCATTTCGCTGGGCACCGCCGGGGTGATCGCCGAGGCGGTGGCCACCGCCAGCAAGCTCGGCGTCGATCTGCAGAAGCTCTACGAGGTGGTGTCGGCCGGCGGCGCCAATTCCGCGATGTTCCAGATGGTGATGCCCTGGGTGCTGCAAGGCGACGACAGCAAGCTGCGCGGGCCGCTGCGGATCGGCGGCAAGGATCTGCGGTTCTATTGCCGGATGGCCGAAGCCGCGCCCGCGCCGGCGCCGATCGCCCAGGCGATCAGCCAGGTGTTCCAAGCGGCGAACGTCGCCGGCCACGGCGAGCGGATGATCCCGGTCTTGCCAGGCATCCTCGCGGCGCTGTTCGGCGCGCCGATCCGCGATCTCGATTGAGCACGGTGGAAAAGATGCAGAACCCGGTGCGACAGAAACTGCTGGCCGGCCGCTCCGCCCTCGGCGTGATGGCGTTCGAGTTCTTCACCCCCGGCTTGTCGCGGGTGCTGGCCGCGGGCGGCGCCGAGTTCGTCATTCTCGATACCGAGCATAGCGGCGCGGGCATCGACACCATGAAGGCGTCGATCGCCTATGCGAAGGCCGCCGGCATCGTGCCGATGGTGCGCGTTCCCGGGTGCCATCGACATCTGATCTCGCCGGTGCTGGATGCGGGCGCGATGGGCATCATGGTGCCGATGCTGGAGACGGTGGAGCAGGCGCGCGACCTGGTTTCCTGGTGCCGCTATCGCCCCGAGGGCACCCGCGGCCTGGCCTTCGGCATCGCCCATGACGACTACGCCCCGCTGCCGGCGGTAGAAGCCATGCGTGCAGCCAACGATGCCGTGCTGACCATCGCCCTGATCGAAACCGAAACCGGCCTGCGCAATGCCCGCGACATCATGGCGGTGCCGGGCATCGACCTCGGCTGGCTGGGGCATTTCGACCTCACCGACAGCCTCGGCATCGTCGGCCAGTTCGAACACCCACGCTATCACGCGGCGGAGGCCGAGTTGCTGGCAGCGGCGAAGGCGGCGGGGAAGCCGTTCGGCTGGCTGGCGGGGGACGGGCTCGAGGCGCGGGCGGCGCTCGCGCGGGGATTCTCGTGCCTGTGCATCAACACCGACATCGGCCTGCTCCGCGCGGCCGTCAGTCAGGAATTCAACATCGCAAGGGGGCCACACCAATAAATCGCCGTCGCATGTTCGCCACCACCGGCCTGGCCGGTGCAAGCCTCGCCGCGCTGTCTGCGCCCGGCCTGATCAAATCGGCCTCCGCCCAGAGCGCCGGGGTGACGACGCTGGACAAGATCCTGAAGGAGAAAGTCGTGCGCATCGCCTGCGACATCTCCTCGCCGCCGTTCGGCATCCTCGGCGCCGACGGCAAGCCGGACGGGGTGGAGGTCGCCACCTGCAAGCAGCTGGCGAAGGACCTGGGCGTCGAACTGGACCTTGTGCAGGTGGTCGCCACCCAGCGCATCCCGTCGCTGCTGGCGGGGCGCTGCGACATCACGCTGTCGTCCATCTCGATGACCTTCGACCGAGCCAAGACAGTGTCGTTCTGCAATCCCAACGGCGCTTTGGCCATCGTTGTGTTCGGTCCCAAGAAGATCACCCTGGCCAAGCCCGCCGACCTCGACGGCAAGCGCATCGGCATCACCCGCGCCACGCTGGAGGAGGCGGAGGTGCCGAAGATGGCGCCCCCCGGCGCCAAGATCGTCTGGTTCGACGAGATCAGCGCCACCATCCAGTCGCTGCTGTCCGGCCAGGTCGATGCGGCGGCGATGAGCGAGTTCGCCGCGAAATCGGTAATGGAACGCAACGCCCGCGCCGACCTCGAACTGAAGCTGCTGGTCCGCCGTGCCTTCTACGCGCCGATCGTCCGGCATGCCGATTTCGAGTTGCGGCACTGGGTCAACACCTGGAACTTGCTCAACCGGCAGAATGGCGTCCTGGCCGAGATCTACAAGAAATACACCGGCATCGACCTGCCCGAACTTCCGATCATCTAGATCCGCGACTTATCCAGACCGGCGATCATCCAGCTTGCACTACGTCTTCCAGTTCGGCGTCGTCTGGGACAACAGGGGGCGCCTGCTGGATGGCGCGCTGGCGACGATCGAGATGTCGGTCGCGGCCTTCGTGCTCGGCATGCTGGTGGCCGCGATCTGCGCCTACATCCAGGGCGGGCGAGGGCGGATCGGGAAGGCGATCGTTCGCGGCTATATCGAGATCATCCGCAACACGCCGCTGCTGGTGCAGTTGTTCATCGTGTATTTCTCGCTGCCCTCGCTCGGTATCCGCATGGATGCCGACGAGGCGGCGGTGCTCGGCCTGGGTCTCAATTTCGGCGGCTATGCGACCGAGATCCTGCGTGCCGGCATCGAGGCGATCCCGCATGGGCAGACCGAGGCGGCGCGCGCACTCGGGCTTTCGCGCTGGCGCATCTTTCGCCATATCATCCTGTTCCCGGCGGTGCGCGTCGCGTATCCCGGCCTCGCCGCGCAATTCATCCTGATCCTGCTCGGGTCGGCGGTGGTGTCGGCGATTTCGGCAGAGGAACTCACCTCCACCGTCAACACGCTGCAGTCGACCACCTTCCGCAGCTTCGAATTCTATTTCACCGCGACCTTGATCTATTTCGTCATGGCCGCCGGCTTTCGCCTGCTGCTGGACCTGGGCTTCTGGCTGGGCTTTGAGCGCGGCCGCCCCAAGCTCGGCGCCGGCGGCCGATGAGCCGCGATTTCGGCCCGGACGAATTCGTCTTCCTGTTGCTGGCGTTGCGCTGGACCCTGGCGCTGACCGCGGTTGCATTCATCGGTGGCGGGATAGGCGGTTTCGCCGTGGCGCTGATGCGGGTGTCGCGCTGGCGCGCGCTGCGGATGCTGTCCTGGTCCTACATCATGGCGTTCCAGAGCACCCCGCTGCTGCTGCAACTGTTCTTGTCTTTCTACGGCCTCGCGTTGTTGACCGGCTTGCGGCTCGATCCGTGGCCGGCGGTGGCGCTGGCCTTCACCCTGTACGCGGCGGCCTTTCTCGGCGACATCTGGCGCGGCGCCATCGAGGCGATCCCGCGCACCCAGTGGGAAGCGGCATCGGCGCTCGCCCTGCCACGCTGGCCGGTGCTGCGCCACGTGGTCCTGCCGCAGGCGGTGCGGATCGCCATTCCGCCGACGGTCGGCTTCCTGGTGCAGCTGATCAAGGGCACGTCGGTTGCGGCCATCGTCAGCTTCGTCGAACTCACCCGCGCCGGCCAGCTGATGGTCAACGTCACCTTCCAGCCGATGATCATCTATCCGGTGGTGGCAGCACTTTACTTTGCGCTGTGCTGGCCGCTGTCGCTGGCAGCGGGACAGCTGGAACGACGGTTGGCCTCCCGGGGGGGACGGAACTGATCCAGTCGAGGGTGACGACCGCCAGCCCGGCGAGGCCCGCCACCGCCACCGCCTGCACCGCCACCATCGGGCCGACCCGATCCGCCAGCGCCCCGATCAGCAGCAATCCCAGCGGCCCGGTGCCCATGCAGACGGTGGTCAGCCCCATCAGCCGCGAGCGCAAGGCGGGTGGCGCATTGGCCAGGATCAGCGTGGTCTGCACGTTGCTGAACCCCGCGAGCCCGATGCCGCCCAGCACCAGCATCAGGCAGGCCAGCGCGAAGCCCGGCGCCAGCGGCATCAATCCCAGCATCACGGTGAACAGGGCTGAGCCGCCGAGCAGCAGCCGCCGCGCCGACATTGCCGGCGTGTAGCTGGCCAGCGCCAGGCCACCGATGATCGAGCCCAGCGGCTCGGCCGCCGCCAGCGCCCCCACCCAGCCGACCGGCACGGCAAACACCAGCAGCCCGATCGGCGCCACCAGAGCGGTGTAGGCAAAGCTGAACAGGTTCATCGCGACCGTCACGCCCAGTACCGCGCGGATCGCGGGCAACCCGCGGGCGGCGGCGAACCCCTCGGCGAGATCGCGAGGAACCCGCGACAGATGCAGGGTCCGCGTGGTCTGTTCGTGATGCACCCCAAGCACCAGCAGCAGGGTCAGCAAGGTCATGGCCGCCGAGCAGGTGTAGGCGCCGCGCAGCCCGATGGCTCCGAAGGCGGCGCTGCCGGCGAGCGGGCCGGCCATGCGGGTGAGGGCGCCCGCCAGGCTGTCCATGGCGATGGCGCGCGAGACCATGCCGGAGGGCGCCGCATCGCCGACCATGCGCCGGCGGGTCGACATGTCGGTGGACCACACGCTGCCCGCGACGAAGCCCGCGACGGCGATATGCCAGGGCCGCGCCAGCCCCGCCCATGCCAGGCCTGCGATTGCGAGCGAGGTCGATAGGGTGATGAAGACACCGACCAGCTGGATCCGCTTGCGGCTGACCGATTCCGACAGCACCCCGGCCAGCGCCCCGAACAGCAGCAGCGGCAAGGTCCGCGCGGCGGTGACCGCGGCTACGGCGAAGCCGGAGCCGGTCGCCTCCAGCGTGAACAGGGCGGCGGCCAGGATTTCCAGCCAGCGCACCATGTTGTTGGCGCCACCGATGGTCCACAGCCGGACCAGGTCCGGGTTGGCGAGTCGACGTTTCATCCCGGCGCCAGTTTGGCCCGGGCGAAGCCGGCTGGCCAGGGTGCATCACCGCGGGGATGCGGCCTATACTCCGGAAACTCCCGGGGGAAACCGCATGCGCCTGAGCAAGATCGCCGTCGAGGACATGACCCCCGAGCAGCGCGCCGTCCGCGAGGCCACCATTGCCGGCAAGCGCGGCCGCATGCCGCCACCGGCCGAGGCCTGGCTGCACAGCCCGGCGCTGGCCCAGCGGGCGCAGCATCTGGGCGAGTTCATCCGCTACGACACCAGCCTGCCGCCGGCGCTGAACGAACTGGCGATCCTGGTCACCGCGAAACACTGGAACAGCCATTACGAATGGTATGCGCATCGCCGCCTGGCGCTCGCCGCCGGCCTCGACGCCGCCATCATCGACGCCATCCGCGACGGCCGCGAACCGAAGCTGGACGATCCCGGCGCGCGCGCCATCTATGACTACGTGACCAGCCTGCACCGCACGCGAAACGTCACCCAGGCACAGCACGACGCCATGGTGGCGCAATACGGCGAACGCGGCGTGGTCGAGCTGGTCGGCACCTGCGGCTACTACACGCTGGTGTCGATGACCCTGAACGCCTTCGACGTGCCGCTCCCCGATGGGGAAAAATCCGAACTCGCATAGGAGTTTGCAATGACCGAAGCCTGCATCGTCGGCTGGGCCCACACCCCGTTCGGCAAGCTCGAGGAACCCGATGTCGAAGGCCTGATCGGCCGCGTCGCCCGCGCCGCGATCGAAGACGCCGGGATCGAGCCGGAGGCGATCGACGCGGTGTTCGTGGGGCTGTTCAACAACGGCTTCTCGAAACAGGATTTTCCCTCCTCGCTGGTGCTGCAATCGGTGCCGGAACTGCGCTTCAAGCCGGCGACGCGCTATGAGAACGCCTGCGCCACCGGCTCCGCCGCGGTGCATGGGGCGCGCGATTTCCTGCTGTCGGGCCGCGGCCGCTTCGCGCTGGTGGTCGGCGCCGAGAAGATGACCGCGACCTCCAACCCCGAGATCGGTGACATCCTGCTGGGCGCCAGCTACCGCAAGGAGGAGGGCGAGATCCCGGCCGGATTCGCCGGCGTCTTCGGCCGCATCGCCGAGCGCTATTTCCAGAAATATGGCGACCAGTCCGACGCGCTGGCGGCGATCGCCGCGAAGAACCACAAGAACGGCGTCGACAATCCATACGCGCAGATGCGCAAGGATCTCGGCTTCGATTTCTGCCGCACCGTCAGCGACCGCAACCCCTATGTGGCGCCGCCGCTGAAGCGCACCGATTGCTCGCTGGTATCGGACGGCGCCGCGGCCTTGGTGCTGGCCGACGAGGAAACCGCCCGTGCGCTGGGCAAGGCGATCCGGTTCCGCGCCGCGGTGCAGGTGAACGATTTCCTGCCGTTGTCGCGGCGTGATCCCACCTCGTTCGAGGGCGCCGCGCGCGCCTGGCGGCAGGCGCTGGGCGAGGCCGGGCTGGCGCTGGAGGATCTGTCGTTCGTCGAGAGCCATGACTGCTTCACCGTCGCCGAGCTTCTCGAATACGAGGCGATGGGCCTGACCGCGCCGGGGCAGGGGGCGAGGGCGGTGCTGGAGGGCTGGACGGCAAAAGACGGCAAGCTGCCGGTCAATCCGTCCGGCGGGCTGAAGGCGAAGGGCCACCCGATCGGCGCCACCGGCGTCTCGATGCACGTGATCACCGCCATGCAGCTCGCGGGGCAGGCGGGCACGATGCAGTTGGCGCGCGCCGACCGGGGCGGGGTGTTCAACATGGGCGGCGCCGCGGTCGCCAACTATGTCTCGATCCTCGAGCCGCTGCGATGAGATGATCCCGACCAGCAATCTTGCCTCCATCCTGCTGCAGACCGCGCGACGCTTTCCGGACCGCGCCGGGATCGTTCGCGGCGAGCAGACGGCGACCTGGGCGGAGATTGCGGCGAGGGTTCGCTCGGCGGCGGGGGCGCTCGGCGAGCGTGGCGTGGGGAAGGGCGACCGTATCCTGGCGCATGCCCGCAACAGCCAGGCGATGTTCGAGACGATGTGGGCCGCCTGGATGCTCGGCGCGGTCTGGGTGCCGACCAATTTCCGCCTGACCCCTCCGGAGGTCGCCTGGCTGGCGCAATCCTGCCGTGCCAAGGCGCATCTGTTCGACGAGGCTTTTCCCGAACACGCCGCGGCAGCGCGCGAGGCCAATCCGCACGCCGGCATCCATATCGACCTCGGTGCGGATTGGGAACATCTGGCCCGCCACCCGAGCCTTATGTCAGAACCTGCAAGCGTGGACCGCGACGATCCGTGCTGGTTCTTCTACACCTCCGGCACCACCGGCCGGCCGAAGGCGGCGATGCTGACCCATGGCCAGATGAACTTCGTGGTGACCAACCATCTCTGCGACCTGGTGCCCGGCACCACCGAGAACGACGCCTCGCTGGTCGTGGCGCCGCTGTCGCACGGCGCCGGCATCCATGCCCTGACCCAGGTGGCGCGCGGCGCCGTTAGCGTGCTGATGCCGGGCGAGCGTCTGGATTGCGCGGAGGCGTGGGCGTTGGTGGAACGGCATCGCATCACCAACATGTTCACCGTGCCGACCATCCTGAACCTGCTGGCGCGCGATCCGGCGGTGGACCGCCACGACCATCGCTCGTTGCGCTACATCATCTACGCCGGCGCGCCGATGTACCGTGCCGACCAGGTGCACGCGTTGCGCAAGCTGGGTCCGGTTCTGGTGCAGTATTTCGGCCTCGGCGAGGTGACCGGCAACATCACCGTGCTGCCGCCAGCCCTGCACAGCGCCGAAGATGACTGGAAGCTGGCTGGAAGCTGCGGCGTGCCACGAACCGGCATGGAGATCTCCATCCGCGATTCCGCGGGGGTGGCGCTCGCTCCCGGTGAAACGGGGGAAATCTGCGTGCGCGGTCCTGCGGTGTTTGCCGCCTATTTCGAAGATCCCGAGGCCAACGCGAAGGCCTTCGCCGGTGGCTGGTTCCATACAGGCGACCTCGGCCATCTCGACGCGCAGGGCTTCCTGTTCATCACCGGCCGTGCCTCCGACATGTACATCTCCGGCGGCTCCAACGTCTATCCGCGCGAGATCGAGGAAGCCTTGCTGCTGCACCCGGCGGTGGCCGAAGCCTGCGTGGTCGGCATGCCGGATGAGAAATGGGGCGAGAGCGGGGTCGCCGTGCTGGTGGCGAATGCCGAGGTCAGCGACCAGGACATCCGCCGGCACCTCGACGGCCGCCTCGCCCGCTACAAGATGCCGGCGAGGATCGTGTTCTGGAAGTCACTGCCGACGTCGGGCTACGGCAAGGTCGCCAAGCGCGAAATCCGCCAGCTTCTGCAGAAACTCCTAACCCTGGTTGGTGGCGAACGGATCGGCCACCCGCGGCCAGTAGGGAATGGTGCGTTTGGTGAACGGTATCGCCGCATAGTCCGGCGCGATCGCGCCGGGCGCCGCGACATAGCGCACCTGCTGGGCGATCGGCGCGAAGGCCGCATAGAAATGCTGGGTGGATTTCACCACCACGATGCGCTTGTCGGCCAGCGAGCAGCCCAGCCCGGTAAAGGCGTCGGGCTGGAACACCTGGCCGCGCTTGCTGGTCAGGATCAGGTCGATGCCGTCGGCGCTGACCCACACGCTGGGTCCGAAACTGGCGCGGCCGCCGGACAGCCCCCCTTGGGTGTGCGCCTGGTCGATCGCCCGAACCGTGACGCGCAGGTCCACCGGCTGCGCCGAGGCGGTGCCGCATTTGCCGCCGACCCGCAGGTCGAACGTCGCACCCACGCCGGCCTCGATGCAGAACTGCACCGCCACCGGGTCCCAGTAGCAGCCGGTCGCGACCCCCTTCACCCCGCGATCCACCAGCCGCCGCAGGATCGCCGTGTTGTCGGACGGTGCGCCGCCGCCGGCGTTGTCGGCGACATCGGCCAGCACCACCGGCCCGGAGGGCGCCGCCAAAGCCGCGTCGATGGCGGCATCGATGCTGTCGTGATGGGTCGCGGTCTTCTCCCGCATGTCCCAGATCGCCTGCCCGAGTTCGTCGGCCAAAGCCTGCGCGCGGCCCATGTCGCCGTCGGCGATGACGATCACCTTGGCCCCGACCTCGGCGACGTCCCCCCAGGGGAAGCCGTGGCCGAACGACACCGACAGGATGCCGTCATGGCCCTCCAGCGCCTGCATCCTGGCGACGAAGCTCTTCATCGGCTCGACCGGCGTACGCCACATCGTCACCATCCGGCAGTCGTGATAGGCCATCACCGGCCGAACTTCGCCGCGCTGGGCGCGCAGGCACAGCGCGTAAAGTTCGCGCGCTCGCTCCGCGACATCGACATGCGGGTATTCCTTGTAGGTGATGATGGCGTCGGCGTTCTCCCGCATCAGTTCGGTCAAATGGCAGTGCAGGTCGAGCTCGATGCCGATCGCCGCATCCGGCCCCACCACCGCGCGAACCCGCGCCAGGGTGTCGCCTTCGCAATCGTCGTAGCCGTCCGCGACCATCGCCCCGTGCATGCACAGCAGCACCACGTCCACCTCGCCAGCGGCATGGGCAGCCGTGAGGTCGGCGATGATGTCGTCGCGCAGCCCCTCATACACATGGCGCAACGTGGTGCCGGCCGGCTCGGCGCTGGCGCAGATGCTCTCGACCACCTGGTGCCCGTCGGCGGTGGCGAGACGGCGCCATTCGATCAGCGCGATGTTGCCCAGAACCGGTGGCTGCAGGCTGCCGTCGGTGCGAAAATACGCCCTGTCCATGAATGCCGTGCGGCCGGTCGGGATCGGGGAAAAGGTGTTGGTCTCGGTCGCCAGGGTGGCGAAGAATATCTTCATGCGGTGTCCCTCATGTCCTGCGCCCGGCCGTGGCGCAGCGGTTTGTTCCGGAACGCGGTTTCATTCCTGGGTCAGTCTCGGCTAGGTTGCCCCGCATAGCATTTCAGAGATGGGGAAGATTGTGCAGGCCCTTACCGCAACGCAGCCCGTTCAACCCTCGCGCCCAGTGCCCGCCAACGGCGTACCGGTGCCGGCGGGGGAAATTTTCGCCGTCGCCACCGAATATGTCGAAGCCGGTCGCCTCGACGCCGCGGAACGCATGCTCGGCCACATCCTGGCGGTCGCCCCCGCCCAGCCCGAGGCACTGCATCTCAAGGGCCTGATCGCCTTCCGCCGCGGCCGCACCGACGAGGCGGCGGTGCTGATGGAGCGCTCGATCGCCGAGGGCGGCATCAAATCCGCCCATTTCCGCAATCTGTCCGAGGTTTATCGCCTGCAGGCCAAGCTCGACCAGGCGCTCGCCGCCGCCCGCCGCGCGATCGCGCTCGACCCCGCGGATCCGCTCGGCCCGTTCAACCTGGCGATGGTGCATTACGACCGCATGGAGGTCGCTCCCTGCATTGCCGCCGCCCGCCATTCGCTGGACCTGCGGGCCAACCTGCCGCAGTCGCACATGAAGCTGGCCCAGGCGCTGCTGCTGAGCGAGGACTTCGGGCCCGGCTGGGACGAGTACGAATGGCGCTACCAGATCCCGGGCGCCCAGCCGCTGATGCCGCCCGGCATGCACACCCCGGACCGCGCGCAGTGGGACGGCAAGCCGCTCGGCGACAAGATCCTGCTGCTGATCGCCGACCAGGGCTTCGGCGATGTGGTGATGTTCTCCCGCTACATCGCCTGGGCGCGCGAGATCTGCCCGAACCTTGTGGTCGCCTGCAGCGTCGAGATGATGTCGATCCTGGCCTCCATGTATCCGGGGATTCCGCTGTTCAACCGGTGGGACGAGATCCCAGCCTACGCCGCCTATTGCGCGTTTTCCGGATTGCCCCGCCTGCACGGCACGCGCATCGACAATATCCCGGCGCCGATCCCTTACTTGCATGCCGACCCCGTCCGCGCCGATCTCTGGCGCAAGCGGCTGGACGCGCAGATCGCCCCCGGCCTGCGCCGCGTAGGCATCGCCTGGGCCGGCCGGCCCACCCACAACAACGACCTCAACCGCTCGATCCATCTCGACACCCTGGCGCCCTTGTTCGACATCGACGGTGTCGCCCTGGTGTCCCTGCAGAAGGGTCCGGCGGTGTCGCAGATCGCCACCTACAAGGGCCGCGCGCCGCTGATCGACCTGGACAAGCAGATCACCGATTTCGACGACACCGTCGCCATCCTCGACGGGCTGGACCTGCTGATCTGCGTCGACACCGCGGTCGGCCATTTCGCCGGCGCCATGGGTCGCCCCGCCTGGGTGATGCTGCCGCATGCGCCGGACTGGCGCTGGCTGATGTCGCGGCGGGACACGCCCTGGTACCCGACGATGCGCTTCTTCCGCCACCCCGCCCCGCGCCGGTGGGACATGGTGGTGCCGGCCGTCGCCGCCGAACTGAAGCGCTTCGTTGGCGGCTGAGACCATTGCAATACCGACCATGGAGACGAGCATGAACATCCGCCGCCGCACGCTGCTTGGCGCCGCCGCTTCGCTGCCGCTGCTGAATGTCCCGGCCCGCGCCGCCCGCACCCCCGGCACCCTCACCTTCGGCCTGTCCAGCTACCCGCCCAGCCTCGCGCCTTGGAACAACACCGGCACCGCCGCGGTCACCGTGAAGCTGCTGATCTATCGCGGCCTGCTCTCCTACGACGGCAAGGGCGCCCTGCGCGGCGAACTGGCCGAGACCTGGGCCCGCGACGGCGACACCGCCTATGTCTTCCACCTGCGCGACGCGGTGTTCCAGAACGGCGCCAAGGTCACCGCGGACGATGTCAAATGGACGCTCGAACAGGTTGCCGGCGAGAAGTCCACGGCCTTCCTGCGCACCGAATTCCAGGGCGTCGAGCGGATCGAGACGCCGGACCCCAAGACCGTCCGCATCGTCATGAAGCAGCCCAACGTGATGCTGCCGGAATGGCTGGCCGGCCCCCATATGCCGATCATCGCGAAGGGCTCCACCGAGAACGGCGGCACCCCGGTCGGCGCCGGTCCGTTCGTGCTGAAGGCGCAGGAGCGCGGCGTCTCGCTCGACCTCGTGGCGTTCGACAAATACTACAAGCCCGGCTTGCCGAAGCTGAAGGCGATCCGCGTGGTTGCCTATGCCGACGAGAACCTGCGTGTCGCCGCCTTGCAGGCCGGCGACGTGGACCTGATCGAATACGTGCCCTGGCAATCGATGGACGCGATCGAGGCCGACAAGAACCTGGCGCTGTCCACCGTCGACGGCCCGTTCATGGCGCTGAGCTTCAACGGCGCCACCGGCCCGTTCAAGGACAAGCTGCTGCGCCAGGCGGTGGCCTATGCCATCAAGCGCGACGAGATCGTGAAGGCCGCGTTCTTCGGCCGCGGCAATGTCCTCGGCGGCCTGCCTATCGCTGCCGGCACCCCGTTCTTCGATCCCGGCCGCGCCGCGCACTGGACCTACGATCCTGACCGCGCCAAGTCGCTGCTGGCCAAGGCCGGCATGCCCGGCGGCTTCTCCACAACGCTGCTGTCGACCGCACAGTACGGCATGCACAAGGCGACCGCCGAGGTGGTGCAGCAGAACCTCGCAGCAGTCGGCATCCAGGTGCAGCTGAACCTGCCGGACTGGGCCACCCGCATCAATCTCGGCAATCGCGGCCAGTATGAGTTCTGCGTCCAGGGCACCACCGCCGACAACAACGACTTCGACGGCATCGCCACTTTGATCGACGGTGAGCTGCCGCCCAACAACGCCCGCAGCGTCGGCATCCGCACGCCCGAAATCCACGCTTTGTTCGTCCGCGGCCGCGCCGAGTTCGATCCGGCCAAGCGGCGCGCGATCTACGCCGAACTCGCCGACCTCGCGCTGGACCAGTGCCCGATGGTCGGCCTCGCCTGGCGCGCCCAGGGCTACGCGATGGCGAAGGCCGTGAAGGGCTTCACCAACATGCCCGGCGCCTTCACTTTCTTCTCCGGTGGCACCCTGGAAGACACCTATTTCGCGTAGCAGTCCGTGGGGTGCAATGCGCTTTGGCATTGCAACAAATTCCCGCCACCCGGATCACCCCATCCGCTCGACCCAGGCCGACCGCGACTCCCCCGGCTCGAAAGAGTCGGCAAAATACTGCGTTTCCCGCGCGACCTTGCCGTCCACGAACTCCATCACGCTCACCGAGTATGATGGCCGCCCGTCATAGGCGAGGATGAATTCAGTCACCCAAAGGCCGCCCGCCCCGACGATCCGCCGAACCTTGAACCGCTTCGCATTCGGCTGCGCCATCCGCGAAGCCTGGATGTTCCGCCGCCCTCTGATGCGTTCCCCGGATTGCGGGTACTCGAGCACTGCATCCTCGCGGTATATCTCGTGCTCGGCATCGAACTCGTTCGCATCCGAAGCCGCCCAGTGGCGATCGAGCGCCGCGCGAATCTCGTTCTCATCCATCCCGCGCCTCCATCAGCGCCGACCGTCATCTTCATGCGGGCATGGCGCCCCGACCAGGCCGGCCTCGGCTAGTCGAAGAAGTCGGCATCCCCCTCCGACAGATATGCCCGCGCCGCCTCCGGGATGAGGTCCACGCCCATGCCCGGCCGATCGGGCACGTCGATCATGCCGTTGCGCACCGGCACGCCGTCGAAACCCTCGGTGATGTCGTACCAGAACGGCTCGAACCGGGCCGGGTACTCGAACGCGATGAAGTTGTCGGGCAGCGTGGCGCAGACCTGGATCAGTGCGGCCAGGCCGAAGATCCCGTTCGCCGTGCCGTGCGGCGCCATGGCGATGCCATGCAGGTCGGCGTATTCGGCGATCCACTTCAGCTCCGCGATGCCGCCGACAGTCGCACGGGATCGGGGCCGACGACGTTCACCGCGTGGCCCTTCGATCAGCGCCTTGAAATTCTGCCGCAGGTAGATCTGCTCGCCGGTGTGGATCGGCGTGGTCGTGTGCGCGGTCACCTCGCGGTAGACGTCGGGGTTCACGAACGGCACGTAGTCGCCGGTGATCATGTCCTCGACCCAGAGCAGGTGCAGCGGCTCCAGCGCGCTTCGCGAAGCGCAGCGCGTCATGCGCGAGGTAGCCGGGGCCGGCATCGACCGCCATGCCGTATGCCTTCCCCGAGCGTCTGCTTGGCGGCGGTGATGCATTCGACCAGGTGGCGGAACCCGTATTCGGTCAGCGCGCCGCGGTTGGGATACGGGAACGGCGCGTCGCTCTGCAGCGCGCCGTAGAAGAATTCAGGCACCTCGCGGACCATCGAGGAGTGGAACGACGTCGGCAGCTTGAACATCGTGAACTTCTCGGGCAGCGCCTTGGCGATCTCGGCCCAGCGGACGTAATCCTCGACCGTCGTGCTTGGTGCCGGGCTCGTGATACAGCGTGCGGTAGGTCCGCACCTGGTCGCGCACCTTGCCGCCGAGCAGCCGATAGACCGGCAGCCCGGCCGCCTTGCCGGCGATGTCCCACAGCGCCATCTCGATGCGCGCTGACCGCCGAGCCCCATGGCTTGAAGCCGCCGCGCACCCGGATGCGCCGCATCACCCGCTCGACGTTGACCGGGTCCTGCCCGACCAGCCATGATTTCAGCTGCAGCACGATCGGCTGCAGATAAGGCTTCGGCGTCTCGATCTGGCTCCAGCCGGTGATGCCCTCGTCCGTCGTGATCCGGATCACCGGGCTGTCGGCGATGACGGCGCATTTGATGTCCGTGATCTTCATGGCGAAACCTCCAACTTTGGCGGATGCACCGCCTGCCGTAGGGTGCAATGCGCTTTGGCATTGCACCACATCCCGGAGGGCGCGCAACGGTTAACTGGCGCAGGCCTGGTGCAATGCCGAAGCGTGTTGCGGCCTGCGCGGCCGGTGCAATGCCAAAGCGCATTGCACCCTACGGCATTGGAGCGATGCCGGAGCGCGTTGCGGCCTACGCGTGTTGGCGCCGGCCTCCTGCAAATCGCGAGAAACGGTACGGTTCCGGATCGACAATCGGTGTGTCCCCGCTCACCAGGTCCGCGGCCAGGCGTCCTGCCCCGGGTCCAATGCCGAAGCCGTGCCCGGAGAAGCCTGTCGCCAGGTGAAATCCCGGTAGCGAGTCAACGGCCGAGATCACCGGCACCGCATCGGGGGTGACATCGATCAGCCCGCCCCAGCTCTGCTGCACCTGCATTCCGGCGAAGGCCGGGAAGGCGGCGCCGATATCCTCCTTTGCCTGCGCCAGCGTCTTTGCCACCGGCTGCGGATCGAGCACCCGCATGCGCTCGAACGGCGTCGTTGCATCCATGGTCCAACGGCGGGGGATGCGCCATTCCTCCAGGAAGCGCGGTCCCACCCGCATCCGCAGTTCGTGCCAGCTGGTGCGCAGGCTCGGCAGGAAATCGAAGAACAGGCGAAAGCTGTCCGGCGTGATGTCGCTGGTGCTGGCGTTGCGCTGGGAGACGTTGTAGCCGCCGTCGAGCCGCTTGCGGAAAGCGAAACGACCGCCTCCGGCCGAGGCCTCCGGGCCGTTCAGCGGCTGCGTGCGCATCACCGAGCCGAGGATCTTCAGCGACGGCAGATTGACGTCCATGTTGCCGCAGAACAGCCGCGACCAGGCACCGCCGGCCAGCACCACGCTGTCGCAATCGATCTCGCCGCGCTCGGTCACCACGCCGCCGACCCGCCCGGCCTTGGTCTGCACGCCGCGCACGGCGCAGTTGGTCAGGATCACGGCCCCCGCACGCCGTGCCGCCTCGGCGATCGCCGGCGCCGCGTGGGCGGGTTCGGCGCGGCCGTCGCTTGGCGTGTATAGCGCGCCGGCCCAGGGGCGGGCGGAGCCGGGCAGCACCGCCTCGATCTCATCAGGCGCCAAGGCCCGCGAATCGAGCTGGAACGGCCGTGCTTCCTCCAGCCAGGCCTCGCGCTCCTCCATCTCGGCGCGGGTGTCGCACAGGTAGACGATGCCGCATTGGCGGAATCCGGTCTCAGCGCCGATCATCGCGTTCATGCCGCGCCAAAGCTTCAGGCTCTCGATGCCCAGCGGAATCTCGCGCGCATCCCGCCCCATCACCCGCGTCCAGCCCCAGTTCCGGCTCGACTGCTCGGCCCCGATCTCGCCCTTCTCGCAGAGCACGACGGGGATCTTCTTCTGCGCCAGGAACAATGCCGTGCTGACGCCGACGATGCCGCCGCCGATCACCACCACGGAGGTGCGGGGCGGCAGGCTGCGCGTCACTTTGGACGCGGTCGACGGGTGGGGACATCAGGCTCTTCCTCTGCGTTCGTCTGGTACGCATCATGCTAGGATTGCGGCGCGTGAAAAGGGACGATTTATGGCCTGGCGTATTGGCGTGGATTCCGGCGGCACCTTCACCGATGTCTGCCTGTTCGAGGAATCCACCGGGCGGGTCGAGGTCTGGAAGGTGCCCTCCACCCCGGACGACCCCTCGCGCGGCATCGCCCAGGGGGTGGAGGAAGGCAATCGGCCGGGTCGGCGCGGCGGCGGCGGACGTCGGCTATTTCGGCCATGGCACCACGGTCGCCACCAACGCGCTGATCCAGCATCGCGGCGTGCGCACCGGCCTGATCACCACCGACGGCTTCCGCGATCTGCTGGAGATCGGCCGGCAGAAACGCCCAGACCTGTATGACATGCAGGCCGACAAGCCGCCCAGCCTGGTCAGCCGCGACCTGCGGCTGGAAGTGCCGGAACGGGTGCGCCATGACGGCAGCATCGAAACCGCACTCGATGAGGCAGCGGTCCGCGCCGCGGTGCGCAAACTGAAGGCAGCCGAGGTGCAGGCGGTCGCCGTGTGCTTCCTGTATGGCTTCATCCGGCCCGAGCACGAACTGGCGGCGATGCGTATCGTCGCCGAGGAATTCCCCGAGGCCTTCGCCTGCGCCTCGCACCAGGTGGCGCCGGAATTCCGCGAATACGAGCGGCTGTCGACGGCGGTGGTGAACGCCTATCTCGGCCCGATCATGCAGCGCTACATCGCCCGCCTCGGCGAGCGCCTGCGGACCCTGGGCATCACGGCGGCACCGCATCTGACCCAGTCCAACGGCGGCGTCATCGGCTTCGACGCCGCCGCCCGCCTGCCGGTCCGCACCGTGCTGTCCGGCCCCAGCACCGGCGTGGTCGGCGCCCAGGCGATCGGGCGGCTGGCCGGCATCCCGGACCTGATCACCTTCGACATGGGCGGCACCAGCAGCGACGTCGCGTTGCTGACCGGCGGCGAATGCCGGCTGGCCAGCGAGGCGGTGGTGCACGGCTACCCGATCAAGGCGCCGATGCTGGACATCCACACGGTGGGCGCCGGCGGCGGCTCCATCGCCTATGTCGATAGCGGCGGCCTGCTGAAGGTCGGGCCGCGCAGCGCCGGCGCCGATCCCGGGCCGGTCTGCTACGACCGCGGCAACACCGAGGCGACGGTGACGGACGCCAACGTGGTGCTGCAGACGCTGAACCCGCTGTTTCTGCTCGGCGGCCGGATGAAGGTGCGCCAGGACCTGTCGCGCGCCGCCATCGCCCGGCTGGCGGAGCAGCTCGGCATGGACGTGATGGCGACCGCGCAGGGCATCATCTCGGTGGTGACCGCCAACATGGCCAAGGCGATCCGCGTCATCTCGGTGCAGCGCGGCCACGACCCGCGCGATTATACCCTTGTCGCGTTCGGCGGCGCCGGGCCGCTGCATGCCGGACGATTGGCCCGCGAACTGGATATTTCCCGAATCATGGTGCCGCGCAATCCCGGCATCCTCTGCGCCATGGGGCTGCTGCTGACCGATCTGCGCGCCGATTTCGCCTCCACCCGGCTGACGACTTTGGACTCGTCCGCCATTCCCGGCATTTCCTCGGCCTTCGACGATCTGAAGCTCCGCGCCGAGGCCTGGTTCGACGAGGAGCACATCGAACCCGCCTCGCGCCGCACCACCCGCACGGTGGATATGCGCTATGCCGGGCAGAACTACGAGTTGCCGGTGCCGCTGCCCGATGGCGCGGTGACGCAGGCCAGCCTCGACGCGCTGGCCGCCGGATTTGCCGCCGCCCACCAGCGCCAGTTCGGCTTCGTCGCCGAAGGCGAGGCGGTGCAGCTGGTGACGTTCCGCGTGGAGGCCGCCGGCGTGGTGCCGAAAGCCTCGTTCCAGCCGCGCGCCGATGCGGGGGAAGACGCCTCCGCCGCCATCGTGGCGCAGCGCGAGATGTGGCTGCCGGAAGCCGGCGGGTTCGTATCATGCCCTGTGTATGACAGGGAAAAGCTCGATTGCGGCAACCGCATCGCAGGCCCGGCGATCGTCGAGCAGATGGACGCCACCACGGTTATTCTTCCGGGCATGACGGCCACCGTGGAGCCGTATCTGAACATGATCGTGGAAGTCGCATGAGTGCCGACATCAACCCGATCACCGTCGAGGTGATCGGCAGCGCCTTTGCCTCCATCGCCGAGGAAATGGGCGAGGCGCTGGTGCGGGCTAGCTATTCCACCAACATCAAGGAGCGCCGCGACTGCTCCACGGCGCTGTTCGACACGGCCGGCAACACGCTGTGCCAGGCCGAGCACATCCCGATGCATCTCGGCAGCTTCATCGGCATCCTGCCGCACATCCTGAAGCGCCACGCGGTCGAGGAAATGCGGCCGGGCGACGTGTTCGTGGGCAACGACGCCTATGAGGGCGGCGGCACGCATCTGCCTGATCTCGTCCTCGCCGAACCGATCTTCGTGAGCGAAAAAATAATCGGCTGGGCGGTCAACACCGCCCACCACGCCGACTTCGCCGATCGCGGCCATGCCCATATCTACCAGGAAGGACTGCGCATTCCGCCGATCCGCCTGTACCGCGCCGGGGTGCTGCAGTCGGATGTGCAGGAACTCATTCTGCTGAACTGTCAGGTGCCTCGCGAACGGCTGTCCGATTTGCGCGCGCAGATGGCGGCCAACCGCATGGGCGTGGAACGGATGCAGTCCCTGTGCGCGAAGTACGGCACCGAAACGGTGCTCGCCGCCGGCCGCGCGCTGCAGGACTACGCCGAGCGCAAGATGCGCGCCGGCATCGCGGCCATCCCGGACGGCGTGTATCGCGCGACCGATCGTTTCGATTCCCCGGAGATCGACGGCGAGCTGGAATTCGCCTGCGAGATCACCGTTGCCGGCGACACGATGACGCTGCATTTCGACAGCCCGCCCCAGGTCCGCGCCGGGCTGAACATGGTTTATACCGCGTTGCTGTCGAGCGTTTACTACGCGGTCAAGACGGTGGTGGACCCGACCATCCTGCCGAATGCCGGCCTGGCCCGGCCGCTGACGGTGACCGCCACCCCCGGCACCATCCTCAACTGCGTGCATCCCGCCGCGGTCAATGGGCGGCTGTCGGCCTGTCAGCGGGTTGTGGACCTGATTCACCGGGCGCTGTTCCAGGCGGTGCCGGACCGGGTGGTCGCCGCATGCAACGGCGCCTGCGCCTCGGCCACATTCATCGGATCGCGCCCCTCGGATGGGTCGTTGTGGGTCTATCTCGAAACCATCGGCGGCGGCTCCGGCGCGCGGGCGACGAAGGATGGGTTGGACGGCGTGCATGTCCACATGACCAACACCTCCAATCTGCCGGCGGAGGCGCTGGAGCTGGAATATCCGCTGACGCTGCTGCGCTACGAACTGGTCGACGGCTCCGGCGGCGCCGGTCGCCAGCGCGGCGGCATGGGGCTGCGGCGGGTGTATCGCGCCGAGGCCGATTGCCGGCTGCGGGTCGACGGCTCGCGCCTGCGCTCCGGGCCATGGGGCCTCGATGGCGGCGTTGAGGGCGGCCGCGGCGGCTTCGTCTTCGGCCCTGAGGTGGAGCCGTTCCACCACGGCTCCGGCGCGCTCGCGGCGGGGCAGATCGTGGAAATCATCACCCCCGGCGCCGGCGGCTATGGCGACCCCGCCGCGCGCGATCCCGCCGCTATCCGCCGCGACGTGGCCGAGGGCCGCATCGGCGCCGCGGCGGCACGCGCCGTGTATCCGGCGACCTGACCCGCGCATGGCATGGGCGCTGCGCCGGATCGGGGTTTCCCTGGTGCTGATCTGGGTGGTGGCCAGCGTGGTGTTCCTGTCGATCCACCTGGTTCCGGGCGATCCGGCGGAACTGCTGCTCTCGCAGGGCGGCGCCTCGCCGGACCCGGCCACCGTCGCCGATCTGCGCGCGCAGCTCGGCCTCGACCGGCCGCTGCTCGCGCAATACGCCCAGACGATGCTGCGAATTCCTGCATGGCGACCTCGGGCGCTCGATGCAGGACGACAGCCCGGTCGCCGGCGAAATCGCCCGCCGGCTGCCGCGCACGCTGGAGCTGATCGGGTTGGCCACCCTGTTCAGCGTGCTGCTCGGCATCCCCGGCGGCACCGCGGCGGCATTGGGGCGGGGAGGGGCCTTCGACCGGATCGCCTCCGCCGTTTCCGGCCTGGCGCTGGCGGTGCCGGTGTTCGTGGTCGGCACGCTGATGGTGATGGTGTTCGCGCAGATCCTGCGCTGGGTGCCGGCCGGCGGCTACGTGGCCCTAGCGCGCGATCCTGCACAGCATCTGCTGTTGGCCTCGATGCCCGGCCTCACCATCGGCATCGGCCTCGCCGCGGTGGTGTTCCGGATGACCCGCGCGGCGGTGCTGGACGTGATGCTGCGCGACTACGTGCGCACCGCGCGGGCCAAGGGCGTGGCGCCGCGTCGGGTGATGCTGCACCACGTGGTGCGCACCGCATTGATGCCGGTCATCACCGTGCTGGCGCTGCATCTCGGCACGTTGCTGGGCGGCACCGTGCTGGTCGAATACGTGTTCAACTGGCCTGGCCTGTCCGGCCTGTTGGTCAGCGCGGTGAACGCCCGCGACTACCCGGAGGTGGTCGGCATCGTGCTGGTGATTTCCGTCCTGTTCGTCGGCCTGAACCTCGCCGTCGACATCCTCTATGGCGTGCTCGATCCCAGGGTGCGGCGCGGATGAGGCGGCTGCCCTGGACCGCGGCTGCCGGCGTGCTGGCGATCGCGCTGGTCGCGTTGCTGGCGCCGCTGATGGGCCTCGCCAGCCCGGTGGCGATGGACGTGGCGCATCGCCTGGCCGGGCCGTCGCCGGCGCACCCGCTGGGCCAGGACGAATATGGCCGCGACGTGCTGACCCGGCTGGTCTGGGGTGCGCGGACCTCGCTGATGGTGGCGTTCTCAGCCGCCGCCGTCTCGTGCGTCGCCGGCACCGCACTCGGGGTCGCCGGCGGCTTCCTGCGGGGATTGACCGAGATGCTCGCCTTGCGCGCGATCGACGTGCTGCTGTGCTTCCCGCCGCTGCTGCTGGCGCTGCTGGTGGTGACGCTGTTCGGGCCGGGGGCCTCGACCCTGGTGCCGGTGATGGCGCTGGTCTACCTGCCGGGGTTCACCCGGGTCGCCTATGCCGGGGTGCTGACCGCCCGCAGCCAGGACTACGTGGAGGCCGTTCGGGTGCTCGGCGCCGGGCGGATGCGCATCATGTGGCGGACCATCCTGCCCAATATCGGCGGCCCGGTGCTGGTGCAGTTCAGCCTGGCCGCGGCGTCGGCGGTGGTGCTGGAATCCGGCCTGTCGTTCCTTGGCCTCGGCGTGGTGCCGCCGTCGCCGTCCTGGGGCCTGATGATCGGCGCCGCCCGCGCCACCATGGTGCAGGCGCCGCTGCTGCTGCTGTGGCCCTGCGCGGCGCTGACCCTCACCATCCTGGCGATGAACGCGCTGTGCGACGGCCTGCGCGACGCGGTCGACCCGCATCCCGCCACCCGCCGCGTCCGCCGCCGCCTGCTCGACGCGCTGGCGCCCGGCCTGCTGCCTGCGACCCGCGACGTGCTGGAGGTGCGCGGCCTGACGGTGCGCATCGACACGCCATCCGGCGCCATTACCCCGGTGCGCGACGTGTCGCTGCGAATTGCCGCCGGCGAGACCCTGGCCCTGGTCGGCGAGAGCGGCAGCGGCAAGTCGCTGACCAGCCTCGCCATCACCGGCCTGCTGCCGGACGCTGCCCGGGTGGTCGGCGGCGCCGCCCTGCTGGACGGCGCCGACCTGCTGCGCCTGCCGGAGGAGCGGCTGCGGCGGCTGCGCGGCGGCGCCATGGCGATGATCTTCCAGGACCCTTCCAGCAGCCTCAACCCCGTTCACCGCATCGGCGCCCAGATCGCCGAGGCGATTCGCGCGCACCGCCCGGGCGCCGACGCCGGGCGCGAGACCGCCGCCCTGCTGCGCCGCGTCGGCATCCCCGACCCCGAGCGCCGCATGGCCGCATTCCCGCATGAACTCTCGGGCGGCATGCGCCAACGGGTGATGATCGCCATCGCCATCGCCAACGGCCCCCGCCTGCTGATCGCCGACGAGCCAACCACGGCGCTCGACGTCACCATCCAGGCGCAGGTGCTGGACCTGCTGGCCGACCTCAAGCGGCAATCCGGGCTGGCGCTGCTGTTCATCACCCACAGCCTGCCGGTGGTGGCCGAAATCGCCGACCGGGTGGCGGTTATGTATGCCGGCGAAATCGTCGAGCAGGGCCGTACCGCCGAGGTGTTCGCCCGCCCGTTGCATCCCTACACCGCGGCCCTTCTGCGCAGCGCCCCGGTCGAGGACGGTCCGCCGCCGCAGGGCATCCCGGGCGTGGTGCCGTCGCCGCTCGCCCTGCCGCCGGGATGCGCCTTCGCGCCGCGCTGCCCGCGCCGGATCGAGGCCTGCGACGCGGGCCACCCGGCGCTGGACGAAGCACCCGATGACCGCCTGGTCCGCTGCATCAGGTGGGCGGAATGACCGCGCTGGTGCGGGCGGAGAACCTGACGCGGCGATTCGCTGCCGGTGGCTGGCTGCGGCGCGGCCGACCGGTGCAGGCGGTGACCGAGGTGTCGCTGACCGTCGAGCGCGGCGAGGCGGTCGGGCTGGTGGGCGAGAGCGGCTCCGGCAAGAGCACCGTCGGTCGGCTGCTGCTCGGCCTGCTGCCGGCCAGCGACGGCCGTGCCGTGTTCGACGGCATCGACCTCGCTACCGCGCCGCCGGCGGTGATGCGGCGGCTGCGGCGACGGATGCAACTGGTGTTTCAGGACCCCTACGGAAGTCTCGACCCGCGCCGCAGCATCGGCGCCCAGGTCGCCGATGCGCTTGACATCCACGACCTCGTGCCGCCGCCCGCGCGCGCTGCCCGCGTCGCGCTGCTGCTGGAGCAGGTCGGCCTCGCCGCGGAGCATGCGGCGCGCTATCCGCACCAGTTCAGCGGCGGCCAGCGGCAGCGCATCGGCATTGCCCGCGCGCTGGCCGGGGGCCCCGACTTCCTGGTCGCCGACGAACCAGTTTCAGCGCTGGATGTTTCGGTGCAGGCGCAGGTGTTGGCCTTGCTGGCTGACCTGCGCACCCGGCTCGGCCTCGCTATGCTGTTCATCAGCCACGACCTGCCGGTGGTGCGCCATCTCTGCGACCGGGTGGTGGTGATGTATCTCGGCCGGGTCATGGAGGAGGGCCCGGTGGACGCGCTGTTCCGCAACCCGCGCCATCCCTACACGCGCGCCCTGCTGTCGGCGGCGCCGAGCCTGCATCCGGCGCAACGCCGCACCCGCATCCTGCTGCAGGGCGAGCCGCCGAGTTCCCGCCGATCCGCCTTCAGGCTGCGTGTTCAGGACTCGCTGCCCGCATGTGCTGCCAGAGTGCGGGGCAGGGGTGCCGGCCCTGCGCGGAAGCGGCCACCGCTTCGCCTGCATCCGCGACGACCTGCCGCGGGATGGCCTGGCCTAGCGCGGCGATTTGCCCAATGCGGCCAGCAACGACGTGCGGACGGATTCTGGTTGCAGATCAATCGCCTGCATGACGTTCTTCAGTGTGCCACGCAGCCCGTAAACCTGGTCGAGCAGCGACAGGACCAGGGGCAGGGCTTCCTCATCCACCTCAAGATCGATGCGCAACTCGCGGATCAACCGGATGCGGGCGATGTCGATTTCCGCGAACACCCATTCGTCGGGGCCGGCGCCCTCCGCCCGCACCCAGCCGCGGGCGATCCAGTCCACGATGATCGGTGCGGGCAGGTCCGGGAATTGCGCCACGATGGCGTTGAAGCGGATCATGCGTCCTCCATGCCCTGGCGCGGGTTGAAGCCATGGGCCGGCTTCCAGTCCTTCAGGAAGGCGGCGAGTTCGGGCTCGGGTTCGGGCGGTAGCCGGACGCGCAATACAATGACCTGGTTGCCGCCGGCGATGCCGCGCCCGGCCAGCCGCAGCTTGGTGCCGGTGTCGGAGTTGGGCGGCACCGTCACCCGCACCCGCCCGCGCAGGGTCGGCACCTCGATCGCCGCCCCCAGCACCGCCTCCTGCAAGGTGACCGGCAATTCCATCAGGATGTCGTTGCCGTCGCGTGTGAAAAAGCGGTGCGGGGCGACGCTGATCTCGACCAGCGCATCACCCGCCGCATCACCGCCGAAGCCGGGGTCGCCCTGGCCCTTCAGCCGCAGCACGTGACCGTCCCGCAGCCCGGGCGGGATGGTGACATCCAGCGTCCGGCCATCCGGCAGCGTCAGCCGGCGGACCGCGCCGATCGCCGCGTCCATGAAATCGACGGTGAGGCCGTAATGTGCGTCGCGGCCGCGCTGCCTGAACCCGGGACCGCGGCGGCCGCCGAACCGGTCGCCGAACGCCTGGCCGAACAGGTCTTCCAGATCTTCCGGGTTGATCCCCTGGCCGCCATAGCGATCGCTTCCCGCCGTGAAGTCCTGGTAGGACGGCCGCTCCGGCCGCTTCTCGTTGCCCTCGGCATCGATCTCGCCACGGTCGAACTTGCCCCGTTTGTCCGGGTCCGACAGCAGCTCGTTGGCGGAATTGATCTTCTTGAACCGCTCCAGCGCCTCTGGTTTGCCGGGGTTGAGGTCGGGGTGGTACCGCTTGGCCAGCTTGCGGTAGGCGGCGCGGATGGTGGCCTCGGAGTTGTCCGGCCGCACACCCAGGATTTCGTAAGGATTTTCCATGATGCGGAACCTAGCTTGAGCCGGCGTCGGCGAGTAGATGGCACGAATCGAAAACGCCGCCCGGATTGCTCCGGGCGGCGTCGTTCAACTCAAGGCCCGAGACCGAGGTCCCAGCGGGATCAGTCGGCCAGGGCGGCGACCAGCGGCTTGGCCAAGGCGGAGCCGTCGGCGGTGTGACGGACTTCGACCTGCTCGAGGCTGGTGACCGAAGCGGGCAGGGCCACCGAGAAGGCGCAGCGGCCGCCGACGAGTCCGGCATGGTCGAGGTCGGCACGGTAGCGGTTGGCAAGGACGCGGGCGATCGTCTCGCCTTCGACCAGGATGTCCAGCTCGACCGGACGGCCCTGGTTGGCCGCGTCCATCACCCAGCCATGCACGGCGCCGTTGCTGACGCTTTCGATATGGCCACGCAGGGCCGGCTCGGCTGCCACCGGGGCGGAGGCGCCGGCGCGGACGGCCAGGCGGCTGCGCACCGCCTCGAGCTGGTAGCCTTCCTCGATGCGCGGGGCCGAGAAGCCGCGGGCGGCCTCGTCGGCGCCGTAGATGTCGAAATACTCGTCGGCGTTGTCGAACATCAGTCGGCTGTTGTCGTCGACGAACGTCTCGGCGGGCGCGCCCTCGGCGAAGATCACGTCATGGTCGTCGAGTTCGATGTGGATGTATTCCACCGGCTCCAGCGCGTCGCTGCGCAGGATGGTGATGCCGTTCTCGAGCGAGGCGGCGGGGATGAACACGTCGTCCAGGAACAGCGCGTGCATGGCCGAAACCGCAAGGTCGCGATGCGGCATGGCGTTGGCGAGCGCATTCTTGCGGATCACCACGGGGCGCAGATGCGGGTTTGCCGCGACCTGTGCTGCCGTGTAGGTGCGGCGTCCGACCCACTTCACCGGCTTGGCGATGCCGCTGCTGGTGGCGACGAGGTCACCGATCTCCAGCGTCTCGATCGCGATCTCGCCGGACGGCGTGGCGACGCGGGTGCCGGCAGCGTAGCAGGCCGAGTTTGCACCACCGAAGGCCTCGGTGAACACCGGGATGGAGGTGGATGTAGTAGTATCCGCAATGTTGAACGAAATGCCGAATTGCCCGCCTGCCCGGGTGCCCAACATATCGACCGAGAGATTCCGGAAGAACGCTGCTAGCGAATTGGCACCACTACCGGTCACCGTCGTCTGGACCTGTGCGCCATCCTGATTGGTAGTTCCGTTTGACGTTAGGATCGTTACGCCGCTTTCTGCGACCACATCGCCGGCCGTCGCGGCATTACCATACTGCGTAAAATTGATTGTCATTGACCAGTTGTCGGTGCCGATCTGTCCAACAATCTGGTTGTTGCTGGGAGGATTTGAAATCGGGTTGGCAGCAGCGGTGCCGGTGCCTGCATCAAAGTTGGAGTCGGTTGTCGCGGCCCAGTTCCAAACATTATAGACATTGTGTGTAAGCGGTGCAGCGAGAACGAACTCGTCAAGCCCGGAGGCGGTAAACGCGGCAGCGTTCGCAAAGCTGCCAAGGCCCGTGGTGTTGGCGTCGAAGCCCGTAACGGAAAGACTGGTGGAAGAAAAGCTGGATTGGCCGGCCATAAGGGTGTCCTTTTTCGTAAAGTGGCACAATCAGGGCTCGGTGCGGTCACCAATCCTGTCGCGAAATCAGTGGACCACCTTCACGGACGCAATCTGCGCTGCTTCGTGTTGCGGTGCCGTATGATGTCTACCTCATTAACTTGTGGTTTACAACCGTCTCAAGCGTCTCCAGCCATCACCTTTTTCCCATACGGTGGCACTCATCCCAAAACCAAGCCGTCTGTCTCCGCATCTCCGTTGCAAGCTGCCCCACCGACCGCGCCTGAATGAACACCAGCTGTAACCCAGCCAGCATTTTCAGCTTCTTCCAGGTTAATCCTGCAAGGATGCTGGAATAACCGGCGGCCGCGCAGTGCCTGATCGGGGTGGGTTGGCAGGCCGGCCGCGCACATGTCTGTCCGGGCGTCACGGGCCGGGCGGCCCGGCGGTCCTACCAACAAAAATGAGACGACGTCGTTATTGTCGTTTGTTGCGGCGCGGCATGATTCGCGGTCGCCGGCAACCCGAAGGTTTTCACAAAATTGTGAAGTGACGCCTGCTCCGCCGCCATCCCGGCTGAGCCAGCCCTATGCTCGGGCCGCCTTGTAGACGACGAATCCGGCGATCGCGTCCAGCAGCGCCTGCGGCTCATCGGCGCGAATCGAGTGGCTGCTTTCCTCGAAAATCCGCAGGTCGGAGCCGGGGATCAGCGCGTGCAGCTCCTCGGAGAACTCCGGGGGGCAGATCCAGTCATGCCGACCGGCCATGATCAGGGTGGGGGCGGTGATCGCCGCAAGCTCCGGCCGTAGATCGTAGCTCTGCAGGAACCCGCCGGGCGCAAAGGCCTGGTTCATCGCCGCCGGGGTGAGGCTGCCGCGGTTCCGGCCCATCGCCGCCGCGGCCGGATCGAAGCGACGTGAATACATCGGCCCCATCACGTCGTAGAAATGCCGCATCTTCTCCACGCTATCCAGCTGCCCGGACCAAAGCTGCTCGCACACCGCGCGCTGCTCGGCGTTGCCGCGCTCCGCCACGATCTGCTGCGCCCGCGAATTGAACCCCGCATGGGACGCGGTCACGATCAGGATCAGGTGCGACACGGACGCCGGGTAGCGCGACGCATGCGCCATCGCCACCATGCCGCCATAGCTGGTGCCGATGCTGACGATCGGGCCCAGCCCGAGATGCAGCCGCAGCGCCTCCATGTCCTCGACATTCTCGTCGAGGTTGTAAAGATCAGGGTCGCCCGCGGCCGAGCGGCCGTGCCCGCGATGGTCGAAATACACCAGCTGCATCCGGTCGGAGAGCGGCGTCATGCCCGGCTTGAAGCCGGTATGGTCGCCCCCGGGGCCGCCGTGAATGACGAAGGCCACCGGCTTCTCGCGCATCCGCGGGCCATCCGGCACCAGGCCAGCGCCCTCGACATCGAAATAGATTTTTGTCCCGCGGATGCTGGCGTGCATGGGATGCTCCCTGGAGAGGTGCGCAAAGGCGATACCTGGAAATGCCCGCCTCTCCGCCTTGACGCAAGATGCGCTTCCCACCCAAGACTATCCGGCAAGACCTTATGACCCGGCCAACATGGTCCGGCCAGCACCGAGAACGGGAGGAAAATGGACTTCGAGCTCAGCGAGGACCAGCGCGCCTTCCAGGACACCGCGCGCGGTTTCGCCCGCGAACGCCTGCTGCCGCACGCCGGACGCTGGGACGAGGAGCGGCATTTCCCGGCCGAGGAACTGCGCGAGGCGGCGGCCCTCGGCTTCGCCGGCATCTATGTGGAGGAGGCGCATGGCGGCGCCGGGCTGTCCCGCCTGGACGCGGCGCTGATCTTCGAGGAACTGGCCACCGCCGACCCCTCGACCGCCGCCTTCCTGACCATCCACAACATGGTCGCCTGGATGATCGCCCGCTTCGGCAACGACGAGCAGCGCGCGCGGTTCCTGCCGGACATCCTGACGTGCCAGGCATTTCGTCAGCTACTGCCTGACCGAGCCCGGCTCCGGCTCGCGACGCCGCGGCGCTGAAGACCCGCGCCGAGCCGGTCGGCAACGCCCAGTACCGGATCAACGGCAGCAAGGCGTTCATCTCCGGCGGCGGCATCGCCGACCTTTATGTCACCATGGTGCGCACCGGCGACGACAGCGCCGCGGGGCATCTCCTGCGTGGTGGTCGAGAACGGCACGCCCGGCCTCGTCGTTCGGCAAGCCGGAGCGCAAGCTGGGCTGGAACAGCCAGCCGACCGCGCTGGTGAACTTCGACGGACTGCCTGGTGCCGGTGGCCAACCGGCTGGGCGACGAGGGCGAGGGCTTCCGCTTCGCCATGATGGGTCTGGACGGCGGCCGCATCAACATCGCCGCCTGCTCGCTCGGCGGCGCGCGGGCCTGCCTCGATGCGGCGCTGGCCTATGTGAAGCGAGCGCCGCGCCTTCGGCCGCAGCGCTGGCCGATTTCCAGGCGCTGCAGTTCAAGCTCGCCGACATGGCGACCGAGCTGGAAGCCGCGCGCCTGATGGTGCATCGCGCCGCGGTGGCGCTGGACCGAAGCGCGCCCGACGCCACCCTGCGCTGCGCCATGGCCAAGCGCTTCGCCACCGACGTCTGCTTCCGCATCTGCGACGAGGCGCTGCAGCTGCATGGCGGCTACGGCTACATCAAGGACTACCCGATCGAGCGCTATCTGCGCGACCTGCGGGTGCACCGCATCCTGGAAGGCACCAACGAAATCATGCGCGTGATCATCGCCCGCAAACTGCTGGAGGCTGCATGAAGATCGGCGTTCATCGGCCTCGGCAACATGGGCCTGCCGATGGCCGCCAACCTGGTCAAGGCCGGGCATGACGTGGCCGGATTCGGATCTGGTGCCCACGGCCGTTGCGGCGCTTGCCGAAGCCGGCGGTCACGGCGCCGATTCGGTTGCCGCCGCGGTCGCCGGCGCGGACATCATCATCACCATGCTGCCGGCCGGGCGGCATGTGGCGCAGGTCTATCTGGAGCCAGCGGCATCCTGCCGGCGGTCGGCGCGATCGCCGCTGCTGATCGACTGCTCCACCATCGACGTCGAAACCGCCCGCCGCGTCGCCGCTGCCGCCGGCGGAGCGCAGGCTGGCGATGCTCGATGCACCGGTCTCCGGCGGCGTCGCGCGGGGCGGTCGGCGGGCACGCTCACCTTCATGGTCGGCGGCGCCGAGGCGGCCTTCGCCCGCGGCCTGCCGGTGCTGCAGGCGATGGGCCGCAACATCGTCCATGCCGGCGCAGGACGGCGCAGGGCAGGCGGCGAAGATCTGCAACAACATGATGCTGGCGGTCGGCCATGCTCGGCGCGTCCGAGGCGTTCGTGCTGGCCGACAAGCTCGGCCTCGACCGCCAGAAGCTGTTCGACATCGCCTCGACCTCGTCCGGGCAGTGCTGGGCGCTGACGACCTACTGCCCGGTTCCGGGCCCGGTTCCGACTTCGCCCGCCAACCGCGACTACGCCGCCGGCTTCGCCGCGTCGCTGATGCTGAAGGACATGCAACTCGCCCAGGCCGCCGCCGCCGCAACCGGCGCCGCCACGCCGCTCGGCGCGCATGCCGCCCGGCTGTACCAGGCGATCGTCGAAGCCGGACAGGCCGGGAAGGATTTCTCGGCGGTGTTCCCCTGGCTGTCCGGCCTTTCGCGCGAAGAAACGGTCTGAGATGCCCGCGTCGCCGCAGTCCATCGCCGCATTCCGGGACGCGCGGGAATTCCTGCTGCGGAACCGCAACGACCCCGTCGCTGCCGCCGGCTTCCGGTGGCCGCGGCTCGACAACTTCAACTGGGCGCTCGACTGGTTCGACGCCGAACTGGCAAGCGGCGATCTTCGCGACAGTCCCGGCGCTGATCATCACCGGCGGCGATGCGGCCCGGTTGAGCTTCGCCGAGTTGTCGGACCGCTCCAGCCGGGTGGCGAACGGGCTGCGCGGGCTTGGCGTGCGCCGCGGCGACCGCATCCTGCTGATGCTCGGCAACGTGGCGCCGTTGTGGGAGGTGATGCTGGCGGCGATGAAGCTCGGCGCCGTGGTGGTGCCGGCGACCACTCTGCTCACCGCGCAGGACCTCGCCGAGCGGGTGCCCCGCGCCCGCGTCCGCCTGGTGGTCACCTCGCTCGCGGATGCGCCGAAGCTCGCCGCCCTGCCCGACACGGTCACCCGCATCACCGTCGGCGGCGCGGCCGCGGGCTGCGTCGATTACGCAACCATGCTGGCCGGCGCCCCCGAGTTCAGGCCCGATGGCCCGACCGGCGCCGGCGATCCGCTGCTGCTGTATTTCACCTCCGGCACCACCGCCACGCCGAAGCTGGTGCTGCACAGCCACGCTCAGCTATCCCGTCGGCCACCTCAGCGACGATGTATTGCGCTCGGGCTGCAGCCGGGCGACGTGCACCTGAACATCTCCTCGCCCGGCTGGGCCAAGCACGCATGGAGCTGCGTGTTCGCGCCCTGGATCGCCGGCGCCGCGGTGTTCATCGCCAACCAGCCGCGCTTCAATGCGCGCGGCATGCTGGACGCGATCGCCGCTGGCGGCGTCACCACGCTGTGCGCGCCGCCGACGGTGTGGCGCATGTTCATCCAGGAGGATCTGAAATCCTGGAAGACCTCCCTGCGCGAGGTCTGCGGCGCCGGCGAGCCGCTGAACCCCGAGGTGATCGACCAGGTCCGTGACGCCTGGGGCCTGACCCTCCGCGATTTCTACGGCCAGACCGAGACCACGGCGCAGATCGGCAACTCGCCCGGCCTGAAGCTGAAATCCGGATCGATGGGCATGCCGCTGCCCGGCTACCGCGATCCGCCTGCTCGACGATCGACGACCAGGAATGCCGACGAAGGCGAGATCTGCATCGCCCTCGATCCGCGCCCGATCGGGCTGATGCAGGGCTACCAGAACGACGACGGCACCCTGGCCCCGCTCGCCGGCGCATTCTACCGCACCGGCGATGTCGCCAGCCGCGACGCGCGACGGCTATCTCACCTATGTCGGGCGGGCCGACGACGTGTTCAAAGCATCCGACTACCGCATCAGCCCGTTCGAGCTGGAAAGCGTGCTGATCGAGCACGCGGCGGTCGCCGAGGCGGCGGTGGTGCCGGCCCCCGACGCGCTGCGCACGGCCATTCCCAAGGCCTACGTGGCGCTGGTCGCCGGTGCCGAGCCGTCGGCCGCCACTGCTTTGTCCATCTTCCAGCATCTGCGGGCGCGGCTGTCGCCGTACAAGCGGGTCCGCCGTATCGAGTTCGCCGAGCTGCCGAAGACCATCTCCGGCAAGATCCGCCGGGTGGAACTGCGCCGCGCGGAACAGTCGCGCAGCGGCCGCGGGCCGGACGAATTTCGCGAAGAGGATTTTGTCGAACTCCGCCAAGCCTGACGGGAAGTTTCGCTGCAGCGCAGCGTACGCAACAAAGTTGCGCGCGGCCATCTCGCGCGCTCGGCTGGTCAGTCTGGTCTCCCCGGCGCGCCGACGCTTCCGGTCTATTTTGCGCGGGCGCCCGCCGCCGCTTGGTTGACGGACGCGGGCTGCCATATTCTCGAACAATGGAACAACCTAGGCTGTCTCGATGAAACATTCGGCGGTGACCCTCGACGACAAATACGCCGTCGAGAGCGAGCGGTTCTTCCTCACCGGCACCCAGGCGCTGGTTCGCCTGCCGCTGTTGCAGCGACAGCTGGACGTCGCCGCCGGGCTGAACACCGCGGGCTTCGTGTCCGGCTATCGCGGCTCGCCGCTCGGCCAGGTGGACATCCAGATGTGGCATGCGCGCACGCACCTGGAGGCGCAGCACATCGTTTCCGGCCGGGGGTGAACGAGGAACTCGCCGCCACCGCCATCTGGGGCACCCAGCAGGTGCCGCTGCTGCGCGACGCCAAATACGACGGCGTGTTCGCCTTCTGGTACGGCAAGGGTCCGGGCGTCGACCGCAGCGGCGACGTGTTCCGGCACGCCAACTACGCCGGCACCGCGCGCAATGGCGGCGTGCTGCTGATGGCCGGCGACGACCATGGCTGCAAATCCTCCACCGTGCCGCACCAGAGCGAGCCGGCGCTGATCGCCGGCAGCGATCCCGGTGCTGGTGCCGGCCGACGTGCGCGACCTGCTGGAACTTGGCCTGCATGGCTGGGCGATGTCGCGTTGGTCCGGCCGCTGGATCGGCTTCAAGACGGTGGCCGACGTGGTGGATACCTCGGCCTCCGTCGAATTCGACCTGCGCGATTTCCGCATCCTGCAGCCCGGACGGCCCGCATCCCGGACGGCAACATCCGGCTCCCCGATCCGCCGCTGGAGCAGGAGAGCGCGGTCTTCAACGTCGGTCTTCCGGCGGCCCAGGCCTATGCCCGCGCCAATCGGCCTCGACCGCATCATGCGCGATCCGCATGGGTGCGCGGTTCGGCATCATCACGGCCGGCAAATCGTACCACGACACACGCCAGGCGCTGGCCGAACTTGGCGTTCGCGACGGCGTGCGGCTGCTCAAGATGGCGCTGGCCTGGCCGATCGACCCCGAGATCATCCGCGATTTCGCCGAAGGGCCTCGACGAGATCATCGTGGTCGAGGAAAAGGCGCCCATCATCGAGCAGCAGGTGCGCGACATCCTGTACGACAGCGCCAACCGCCCGCGCGGTGTTCGGCAAGCGCGATGCGACCGGGGCCGGTTTTCTGAAATCCAACGGCGAGTTCTCCTCCGCCGAGATCGCGCTC
This sequence comes from uncultured Alphaproteobacteria bacterium, assembly GCA_963819305.1. Classification (GTDB taxonomy): domain Bacteria; phylum Pseudomonadota; class Alphaproteobacteria; order Acetobacterales; family Acetobacteraceae; genus CAVTKE01. The sequence goes on along the minus strand of CAWFVP010000005.1, from coordinate 12,271 downwards.
GCGATCGGCCCGCGCCTCGAGCGCTTCGCCGGCAACGACGAGTTGCGCAGCCGCATGGATTACCTCGGCGAGCGCGGCCGCAACATCGAACGGCTGGAAGTCGCCGCCCAGCGCCGGCCCTATTTCTGCTCCGGCTGCCCGCACAACACCTCGACCAAGGTCATCGACGGCAGCCGCGCGCTCGGCGGCATCGGCTGCCACACATTGGCGGTGTGGATGGACCGCAGCACCGACACCTTCAGCCAGATGGGCGGCGAGGGCGTCGCCTGGGTCGGCCAGGCGCCGTTCACCGAGGAAAAGCATGTCTTCGCCAATATCGGCGACGGCACCTATTTCCATTCCGGCTACATGGCGATCCGCGCCGCGGTCGCCGCCGGCGTCAACATCACCTACAAGATCCTGTTCAACGACGCGGTCGCGATGACCGGCGGCCAGCCGCTCGACGGCACGCTGACGGTGCCGCAGATCACCCGCCAGGTCGCCGCCGAAGGTGTGGCACGCATCGTGGTGGTGACCGACGAGCCGGAGAAACATGACGGCGTGAAGGACTTCGCGCCGGGCGTCACGGTGCATCACCGGCGCGAGCATGCAGGAGATCGAGCGGCAGCTTCGCGACACGCCGGGCTGCACCGTCCTCATCTACGACCAGACCTGCGCTTCGGAAAAGCGCCGCCGGCGCAAGCGCGGCACCTTCCCCGATCCCGCCAAGCGCGCGTTCATCAACGCCGCGGTGTGCGAGGGCTGCGGCGATTGCTCGAAGACCTCGAACTGCCTGTCGGTGCAGCCGCTGGAGACCGAGTTCGGCACCAAGCGGCAGATCGACCAGTCGAGCTGCAACAAGGATTTTTCCTGCGTCGAGGGCTTCTGCCCCAGCTTCGTCACCGTGCATGGCGGCAAGCCTGCGCAAGCGCGCGCGCGTCGACGCCCGGACGACTCAGGCGCTGCCGGACCCGGCGCTCGCCGACCTGGCCCAGCCGTACGACATCCTGGTCACCGGCATCGGCGGCACCGGCATCGTCACCATCGGCGCGCTGCTCGGCATGGCGGCGCATCTCGACGGGCCGGCACGTCACCGTGCTCGACCAGATGGGCATGGCGCAGAAGGGCGGCGCGTGTTCGAGCCATATCCGCATCGCCGCCGCCGAGCAGCGATCTGCACGGCCTGCGCATCGGCCGCGGCGAGGCCGACCTGCTGCTGGCCTGCGACATGGTGGTCGCCGGCGAGCAAGGACGCGCTGGCGACGCTGCGTGCCGGGGTCAGCCGCGTGGTGCTGAACACGCATGAGGTGCCGACCGGCGATTTCGTGCATGAACACCGACACGCGGCTGCCCGCCGCGCGCTTGCGCCGCAGCATCATCGAGGCCGCGGGTGCCGAGAACGTGGCGACCGCTGGATGCCACGCGCGCTCGCCACCGCGCTGCTGGGCGACGCGATCGCCACCAACCTGTTCCTGCTCGGCTATGCCTGGCAGAAGGGCTGCGTGCCGCTGTCGCGTCGACAGCCTGGATGCGGGCGATCGAGCTGAACGGCACCGCGGTCGAGGCCAACAAGGCCGCCTTCACCTGGGGCCGCTGCGCCGCGGTCGACCTCGCCGCGTGGCTGAACGCCGCCGGCGCCGAGCGGCGCAGATCGCCGGCGCCGAAGACGCTCGACGACCTGATCGCCTCGCGCGCGTCACACCTGGCCGCCTATCAGAACCGCCGCTACGCGCGGCGCTACACGCGCTGGTCGAGCGGGTGCGGGAGATCGAGGGCCGGCATGTTCTCCGGCGCACGGCCCGCTGACCGAGGCGGTGGCGCGCAACTATGCGAAGCTGATCGCCTACAAGGACGAGTACGAGGTCGCCCGGCTGTACTCGCGCGCCGGAGTTCCGGCAGTCGCTGGAAGCGCAGTTCGACAGTCCGCAGCGGCTGGAATTCCATCTCGCGCCGCCGATGCTGGCGAAGCGCGATCCGCACACCGGCCACCTGCAGAAGCGCGCCTTCGGCCCCTGGGTGCTGCCGGCCTTCCGGGTGCTGGCAAAATTCCGCTTCCTGCGCGGCACCGCCCTCGACGTCTTCGGCCGCACCGACGAGCGCAAGGCCGAGCGGCAGCTGATCACCGACTACGAGCGCCTGGTCGACGACATCCTGCGCCAACTCTCGCCGGCCAACCTGTCGGTCGCGGTGGCGCTTGCGTCGCTGCCGGAGCACATTCGCGGCTATGGCCACATCAAGGAAAAGAACATCCGGCTGGCCCAGGCCGAGCAGGCGAAGCTGCTCGAAAGACTGCATGCGCCGGCTGAAAAGCTCGCGGCGGACTAGGTCTTTGCCCGCGCCGGCCCGCTAACGAACGGGCTGCCGGCGACGCTGAACCGCAACGGCAGATCCGCGTCACGGACGATGCCGATGCGTTTGCTGACGATGATCTCAGGCGCCGGTTCGCCGGGGTCGCTGAGGAACAGCGGGCCGGGCGCGCAGAGATCGATCCCGTCCAGCGCACGGTCGATGCGTAATGCCATCGCCAGCCGTCCCGGCCCGCGCGCCAGGTCGCGCACGCGTTCGGTGCCCCGGGCCGCCATCATCAGGGGAAGGCCGAATTGCGGCTCCAGCGCGCGGATCAGCACGCCGGCGCCGATTCCCTCGCGCTCGCCCGAGATGTTCAGCATCCACGAGATGCCGTAGCAGAGATATACGTAGGCATGGCCACGCCGGCCGAACATGACCCGGTTGCGCGCCGTCATGCCACGGAACGTGTGGCTGGCCGCATCGTCGGCGAGATACGCCTCGGTCTCCACGATGCGGCCGCCGGCAATGCCCTCGAGCAGGGTGCGGACCACCTGCTTGCCGAGCAGGAAGCGGGCGAGTTCGATGGTGTCCTCGGGCAACGATTTGCGTCGGAGCGGGCGCATCAGCCGAGATTGACATGCCCGGCCGCGAGCCGTTCCGCCGATACGGCAAGCCGCGCCATCAGGATGTCGACCGCGAGGTCGCCCAGCAGCCACAACGCCAATTCGTATTGGCCGCCCAGGGGCAAGGCGGAGGTCCCGTCCCAGGTCTGCGCCGGCAGATACAGCACCTCGTCGGCATGGCGCAGCGCCGGGCCCGAATTTACGCCGGTGATCACCGCGGTGCGCACGCCCAACTCCTGCGCCCGCGCCAGCAGTGCCACGGCGCTCGGCAGATCGCCGCGGGCGGCATTGGCCAGCAACAGGTCGCCGGGCCGTAGCGGCGCCGGCGCCGTGTCCGCCAGCCAATGCGCATCCCGGCCCATCTGCGCCAGCCGCATCGTCAGCGCCCGCAGGCACAGGCCGGTTCGGCCCTGGCCATACAGCAGGACCCGAGGCGCCATCAGCAGGTCTGCGAGACGCTCCGCCAGCGCCGGCGCCTGCGCGAAGACCGCGCGAACTTCATCGAGCACGCCATCCGGTGTCATGCATGATCCCCGGCGAGTACGCCGCGCGAGAGGAAGATATCGGTGATCTCGGCCTCGATGCGGATGAACTCGGGATCGCGCCGGCCGCGCAATCCGCGGGGACGCGGCATCGGGATATCGATCACCCGCTCGATCCGCCCTGGCCGCGGCGACATCACCACCACGCGGTCCGCCAGCAGGACCGCTTCATCGACGCTGTGGGTGACGAACAGCACGGTCATGCGGCGGCGCAGCCACAGCGCCTCGAGGTCGACGCGCATCTGCTCGCGGGTCAGCGCGTCCAAGGCGCCGAACGGCTCGTCCATCAGCAGCAATCCGGGATCGTGCAGCAAGGCCCGGGCGATGGCGACGCGCTGGCGCATGCCGCCGGACAGGGCGTGCGGAAACGTGCCGGCAAAATCCGCGAGCCCGACCTGGTCCAGCAATGCCATCGCCCGTTCGCGCCAGGCGGCGGGGCGATGGCCGCGCATCTCCACCTGGAAAAGCACGTTCTGCAGCGTATTGCGCCATTCCAGCAGGATCGGCTGCTGGAACACGATGCCGAGTTCGGTCACGGGTCCGCGCGTGATGGCGCCGTCGATGCTGACCTCGCCGCCGCTGGCCGGCAGCAGGCCGGCGACAATGCGCAACAGCGTGGATTTGCCGCAGCCGGATGGGCCGACGATCGCGATGAACTCGCCGTCGCCGATTTCCAGATCGACCGGCGCGAGGGCGGTCATCGTGCCGAATTGCTTGGTGGCGCCGTTCAGTCGGACGCGCATTTTTCGCCCCTGTTCATCGCCCGCTGCCGGAATGGCGCGAGGCCGGCCAGCGCCCGCGCCGTATCGTCGAGCGCCGCAGCCAGTTCCGGAATGCGCGATGCCGGCATCCGCACCTTCGGGCCGGCAACGGAGACCGTCCCCGTGGCAGCGCCGGGACCCGGACGCACCGCGACGGCCACGGCGACGACACCGGGTTCGGCCTCCTCATCGGCCAGCGCATGACCCACCGATCGCACCCGCGCCAGTTCGGCCAGCAACGCCGCCTTGGTGGTGACGCTGCGCGCGGTCGGGCGCACCCGGCCGAGGTCCTGCGCCACCATCCGCAGCGCTGCCGCATCGCTCAGGGTGGCGAGGAACGCCTTGCCGTTGGCGGTGGCGTGCAGCACCAGCTTGCCGGCCATCTCAGGCGCATACATCAGCCCCGGCGGCGCACCTTGGGCGAAGGCGATCCAGGCCAGGCCATCATCGGATGCGACCGTCAGCCGCACGAGTTCGCGGGTCTCGCGCGCCAGGCGGTCCAACAGCGGCTGCACCAGGTCCGGCAATCCGGCGTTGCGCAACACCTGGCCGCCGATCAGGCCGAAGCGCAGGCTGGCGCGGTAGCTGCGGTCGCCGTCCTGTTCCGCCCAGCCCAGCCGCACCAGTTCCTGCAACAGCCGGTGCGCGGCCGATTTCGGCAGGTCCAGCGCGGACGCAAGTTCGGACACGCCGGCTGGGGCGACGGCCAGCATCTGCATCACCTCCGTGCAGCGTTCGAGCACGCTCTTGACAAGGCGCATGCGTAATGGAACACCGTTCCGTTAAGCGCCCGACGATACCGTCGGCCGCCGGTCCAGGTCAACCGATACCGCGAGGAACGCCCGATGCATCGCCTGTTGCGTTCCGGCCGCTCGGCGATCGGCTTCGTGGCATTCCTGCTGCTGTGGGAAGCAGCGGTGCGGCTGCTGCACCTGCCGGACTACATCTTGCCGACGCCGTCGGCCATCGCCCTCGGATTCGCCGCGCGCTGGCGCACCCTCGGCAATGCGGCTTTGTTCACCGCGCAGCCGATGCTGCTGGGCTTTGCCTTGGCGGCAAGCCTCGGCATCCTGATCGCGCTCGCCATCGCCTTCAGCCGCAACGTTCGCGCGGTCGCCTATCCGCTGCTGGTGTTCCTGCAGATCGTGCCGAAGATTGCCGTGGCGCCGTTGTTCATCATCTGGTTCGGCTTCGGATTGACGCCGAAGGTGCTGCTGGTCTTCCTGCTGTCGTTCTTCCCGGTGGTGGTGGCCGCCATCACCGCGTTCGGGGCGATCGAGCCGGAACTTCTGGAACTGGCACGCTCCACCGGCGCTGGGCGCCTGCGCATCTTCCGCATGGTGCAATTGCCGCACGCGCTGCCGAACCTGTTCGGCGGGCTGAAGGTGGCGGCGGCCCTGGCCGCGACCGCCGCCGTGGTCGCGGAGTTCGTCGCCTCCGACCGCGGCCTCGGCTATCTGCTGCTGACCTATAACGGCGACCTCAACACCACCATGAGCTTCGCCGCGATCTTCGTGCTGTCGGCGATGGGATTGGCGCTGTACGGTGCGGTGGAGTTGGCCGAACGGTTGGCCATTCCCTGGCACGTCTCGCGGCGGCGCGCGTCGGGTGAAGTGCCCGAGCTGTAAAAAAGAAAACAACGGGAGAGAACGATGAAGCGTTTGATGTTGGTATTGCTGGCGTCGCTGCTGGCGGGCCCGGCGATGGCCGAGGACAAGGCGTCGCTGCGGCTGAACTGGATCATCTACGGCTTCCACACGCCATTCTATCTCGGCCTGCAGCGCGGCATCTACAAGCAGCACGGCATCGATCTCACCATCGGCGAGGGCAAGGGCTCAGGCAGCACGGTGCAGGTCGTGGGCTCCGGCGGCGATACTTTCGGCTTGTCGGACAGCTCGTCGATCATCACCGGCGCGGTGCGCGGGGTGCCGGTGAAGGCGGTGATGTCGATCGCCAACCGCAGCCCCTACACCGTCGAGGTGCGCAAGGATTCCGGCATTACCAAGTTCCAGGATCTCGCCGGCAAGACGCTGGCGGCGTCGGCGGGCGAGGCCGGGCTGGTGTTGTTCCCGGCACTCCTCGCCGCGCAGAAGATGCCCCCCGATGCCATCACCTTCCTGCGCATCGACCCGAACGCGAAGATGGTGGCGCTGCTGCAGAAGCAGGTGGTCGGCATGCTCGGCGGACTCGACAACCAGTCCCTGCTGATCCCGCAGAAGGGTGTCCAGATCATCGACTTCCCGTATTCCGAACTCGGCGTGAACACCGTCGGCCTGTGCATCCAGGCGTCCGAGGATACCATCGCGAAGAACCCCGACCTGGTGCGTCGCTTCATTGCCGCCACCCGTGAGAGTTTCGAGCTGGCGCAAGCCGATCCGGAAGCATCGATCGCCGCCGGGAAGATGGTGCAGCCGGACCAGGACCATGACCTCGCGATGGCGCAGCTGAAGGTCGGGCTTTCGTTGATGGCGAGCCCGCGCGGCGCCGGCCAGAAGATCGGCTGGATGTCGCCGCAGGATTGGGACGAGACGCTGGCGCTGATGAAGCAGTACCAGGAGCTGAAGACCGACAAGACGGCGACGGCGTTCTACACCACGGACCTGCTGCCGAAGTGAAGCCGCTCGCGGTCGTCACCGGCGGGGCAGGGGGCATCGGCCAGGCCGTGCTTGCCCGTCTCGCCGCCGACGGCTTTTCCACCGTGTCGTGGGACCTTGTGGCGTCGGCCGGAGAGACGCCGGTCGACGTCACCGATGCGGACGCGTTGCAGCAGGCCGCCGACCGCGCCGGCCCGATCCGCGCCTTGGTGGTGAATGCCGGCATCCTTGGGCCTGTGGTGCGATGCTGGGAGATGGATCCGGCGGATGTCAGGCGGGTGATCGACACCAACCTGGTTTCCGCCTTCCTGACCCTGCGCGCGGTGGTGCCGGTGATGTTGCGAAACGACGGCCCGGACCGCGGCCGCATCGTGCTGATGTCGTCGCTGCAGGCCAAGGAAGGCACCATCGAGGCCGGCGCCTATGCGGCCGCGAAAGCGGGGCTGGTGGCGCTCACCAAGGTGCTCGGCAAGGAACTGGCGAACGAGGGCATCCTGGTCAACGCGGTGACGCCGACCGTGGTGCGCACGCCGATGGAGATGCAGATGTCGCCGGAACGCCGTGCCTTGCTGCTGTCGAAGATTCCGATGAACCGCTTCGCCGAGGCGCGTGAGGTCGCGGCGATGGTGTCCTGGCTGTGCGGTCCGGAATGTAGCTTCTCGACCGGCGCCGTGTTCGACATCTCCGGCGGCCGGGCCACGTCGTAGGAAACGGAAATGCTCGCAGGCGAAGCGGTCGTGGCGATCTGGAACGGCATCGCACCGGAAGGCCGGGACGAGTTCTACGCTTGGCACCTGCACGAGCATATGCCGGAGCGCGTCGGCATCCCCGGTTTCCGCCGCGGCCGGCGCTACATCGCGGCGAATGCAACGACGCAGCCTGAGTTCTTCACCCTGTATGAAACCGACACCATGCAGGTGCTGCAAGGCCAGGACTACCTCAACCGCCTGAATGCGCCGACAGCCTGGACGCGGTCGGCTACAGCGCATTTCCGCGACACTTTTCGTGCGCTGGCGCAGGTGGTGGAAAGCCGCGGCCCAGGGATGGGCGGCGCGCTGCTGACCCTGCGTTTCGATGTCGAAGCCCCCGACGGTCTGCTGACGTTGCTGCGCGACGTGGCGGGCGCCCCCCGGGTCTCAGGCGCGCATCTCTGCGCCGCCGACGACTCCGCATCCGGCCTGCGCACCGCTGAAAGCCGCGGCCGCACCGACATCCAGGCGCCGCCCGCCTGGTTCATGATGATCGAGGCGACCGATGCCGCCGCGCTCGACGCTGTGTTGCCCGATGCGGCGCTGGTTCAGGCCGGGGCAGGCCGGATTGTGCGCGGCAGCTACAGGCTGGAGTATGTCCGCGGCCCCACCGCCTGGACCTGACCGGAGACGACATGCCCGAAGCCGAGACGGCCGCGCGATCCGCAGCTACCTGCGCGCGCGCCGCGACCAGCAGCGCGATTTCCTGGCCGAACTGGTGCGCGTGCCGTCCGACAACCCGCCCGGCGACTGCGCGCCGCATGCCGAGCGCGCCGCGGCGCTGCTGGAGGCGCTGGGTTTCGCCGTCGAGCGCCACGTCGTGCCGGCAGGATCTGGTCGCCAGGCACGGCATGGTCTCGGCCACCAACCTCATCGTGCGCCGCCGTTTCGGCGACGGCCCGGTGGTGGCGCTGAACGCGCATGGCGACGTGGTGCCGCCGGGCGAGGGCTGGACCGCCGATCCGTACGGCGCCGAAATCCGCGACGGCTGGATGTATGGCCGCGGCGCCGCGGTGTCGAAATCCGATTTCGCGACCTATGCCTTCGCGCTGCTGGCGCTGCAGCAGGCGGCGCGCCCCTCGCGCGGCACGGTCGAGCTGCACTTCACCTACGACGAGGAATCCGGCGGCGAGATCGGGCCGGCGCTGGCTGCTGGAGCAGGGCATCAGCCGCCCCGACTTCGCGATCGGCGCCGGCTTCTCCTACGCCGTCACCGATCGCGCATAACGGCTGCCTGCATCTGGAAGTGGAGCGTCACCGGCCGTTCCGCGCACGCCGCCCGGCCGTCTACCGGCATCGACGCGCTGGAGGCGGCGACGCATGCTGCTGGCGGCGCTGTATGCAGTGGCGCAAGGCCTTGGCCCGGCGGGTCTCCGCTATTGCCGGCATCGGCGCCCCGCAACTCACCATCGGGCTGATCTCGGGCGGCATCAACACCAACGTGGTGCCCGACCGCGTCGTCTTCCGGCTCGACCGCCGCATCGTGCCGGAGGAGCAGCCGGCCGCGGTGGAGGCGGAACTGCGGCAGGTGATCGCCGATGCCGCGGCGGACTTCCCCGAGGCGGGCCTGAAGATCCGGCGCATCCTGCTGGCGGAGCCGCTGACGCCGATGCCGGCCGGCAAAAAGCTGACCGAGCTGCTATGCGCCCGCGCCAGTGAAATCATGGGCGAGACGATCCGCGCGGTCGGCGTGCCGCTGTATACCGATGCGCGGCACTATGCCGCCGCCGGGGTCCCCGTGGTGCTGTACGGCGCCGGTCCGCACAGCATCGAGGAGGCGAACGCCCACCGCGCCGACGAGCGGATCAAGCTGGACGATCTTTACCTCGCGACCGAAGTGGTGGCGCTCGCCTTGTTCGACTACCTAGATGGCGGGCAGGATCGCCGGTGAGCGCGTCGAGCGGATTTCCAGCACGCTGATGAAGAAGCAGCCGTAGATCAGCTGGAAGCCGATCAGCAAGGCGGTCGCCGACGGAATGGCGAGGCGCATCGTCTGGTCAGGCCGCAATGCGCCGAACGAGGCGGCGTCCCAATGGCCGAGTGCCCGCATCCCGAGGCCGAGGCCGACCAGCAGCAGGACCCCGCCCAGGATCAAGCCGCGTTCCAGGCTGAGGCGGCTGACCATGTCGAAGAAGCCGTCCTCGCGTCTCAGGAAGCCTTCCCGCATGGCGTAGATCTTGGCGAACACGCCGAACAGCACCGATTGCAGCCCGACCACCATGGCCGCCGCCGAATACAGCAAGGAATGGATGTCGAAGGTCACGCCGCCGATGGTGCGCGATCCCGGAACCAGCCACGCCATGCCCCAGAGGCCGGCGACGAAGAGCGCGAAGCCCGGGATCAGGAACAGCCAACGTGGGCTGTACAGCAGCAGGAACCGCAGATGCCGCCAGCCATCGCGCCAGCTGCGCAGGTGCGGCGGCCGGCTGCGACCGTCCGGATGCAGGATGGTCGGCACCTCGGCGATCGCCAAGCCCTGCAGCGTCGCCTTCACCACCATTTCGCTGGCGAACTCCATGCCCGGCGCCTGCAGGTCGAGGCCGAGGATGGCCGCCCGGTCGAAGCCGCGCAGCCCGCAATGGAAATCGCCGGACGGGCTGCTGAAGAACAGGCGGCCAACCGCGGTCAGCACCGGGTTGCCCAGGTAGCGGTGCAGCTTCGGCATCGCGCCGGGGCGAATGCCGCCCTGGAAGCGGTTGCCCATCACCAGCTTGGCGCCACTGCGCAGCCTGGCCACGAACAGGTCGAGCGCGCTGAAATCATAGCTGTCGTCGCTGTCGCCCATGATGACGAAGCGGCCACGCGCGGCGCGGATGCCGGCGATCAGCGCGCTGCCGTAGCCGCGCTCGGCCACCGCCACCACGCGGGCGCCGTTCTCGCGTGGCGATCTGCTGCGACCCGTCGGTGCTGCCGTTGTCGGCAATCAGCACCTCGCCCGTCACGCCGGCCCGCCGCAGGTAGCCCATCGCCTTGACGATGCAGCGCTGCAGCGTTTCCGCCTCGTTCAGGCAGGGCATCAGGATGGTGAGCTCGAGCGCCGTACTCGGTTCGGAGCCGGTCGGATCCGGCTGCACCGAACGCTCCAGAACCGGCGCCTCAAACACTGGCATGTCCATAGAACAACCCCGGTAGATTTACCTTCAGATTAACCGGGTTATACTGAAACTACAACAATTGCGTGTTAAGGCGGCGGCCTCTAGGGGGCTTTTGGCGGGACGCAGAAGGCGAAGTCGCAGCCCTGGTCGGCCTGCAGCACCTGCTCGAGGAACAGCCGCAGATAGCCGCGGTCCGCGCCCGGCGGCGGTGCCGGCGGCGTCCAGGCGGCGCGGCGTGCGGCCAGTTCCGCGTCGTCCACCAGCAGGTCGATGCGGCGGCGCCTCGGCGTCCAGCCGGATGCGGTCGCCGGTGCGCACCAGCGCCAGCGGCCCGCCGACGGCGGCTTCCGGCGTGATGTGCAGCACGATGGTGCCGAACGCGGTGCCGCTCATGCGCGCGTCGGAGATGCGCACCATGTCCTTCACGCCCGGCGCGCGCGAGCTTGCGCGGGATCGGGATGTAGCCGGCCTCCGGCATGCCCGGCGCGCCCTTCGGCCCGGCGTTGCGCAGCACCAGCACGTCGTCGGCGTCACGTCGAGCGTCGTCGTCGTCGATGCGCGCCGCCATGTCCTCGAGCGCTGTCGAACACCACGGCGCGGCCGTCGTGCTGCATCAGCGCGCGGCGTGGCCGCCGAGTGCTTGATCAGCGCGCCGCGCGGGCGCGAGGTTGCCGCGCAGCACCGCCAGGCCGCCGCCGGTCGCGATCGGGTTGTCGCGGCGTGCGGATCACGGTCTGGCCCGGCACCTGCTCGGCGCCGCGCGATCGACCTCGGCCAGCGTGCCGCCGGCGACCGTGTCGGCGCGTCGGTGTCGAGCATGCGGCGCGAGCTCCTGCAGCAGCCGCGGCATGCCGCCGGCCCAGTGGAAATGCTCCATGTAGTGCTCGCCGGACGGCTTGAGGTCGACCAGCACCGGCACCTCGCGGCCCGAGCCGGTCGAACTCCTCGAGGTCGATCGTCGATGCCGAGCCGGCCGGCGATGGCGGTGAGGTGGACCAGCGCCGTTGGTCGAGCCGCCGATCGCCTGCAGCACGGTCAGCGCGTTGCGGAACGCGGCCGGGGTCATGATCTCGCCGGGCGTCGACGCCGTCGCGCGCCAGCCGCACCGCGGCGGCGCCGGACGCCTCGGCCAGCGCGGACGCGGTCGGCGTGGGTCGCCGGGATGCGTCGCCGCGCCGGGCAGCGCCATGCCCAGCGCCTCGGCCATGCAGGCCATGGTGCTGGCGGTGCCCATCACCATGCAGGTGCCCTTGGTCGGCGCCAGCCGGCCGCTGACCTCGTCGATCTCCGCCGCGTCGAGCGTCGCCGGCGCGGTAGCTGCGCCCACAGCCGGCGGCAATCGGTGCAGGCGCCGAGCACCTCGCCCTTGTAGTGGCCGACCAGCATCGGCCCGGTCGGCAGCACGATCGCCGGGACGTCGGCGCTGGCCGCGCCCATCAGCTGCGCCGGCATGGTCTTGTCGCAGCCGCCGATCAGCACGCACCGCGTCCATCGGCTGCGCGCGGATCATCTCCTCGGTGTCCATCGCCATCAGGTTGCGCAGGAACATGCTGGTCGGGTGGGCGAAGCTCTCGTGGATGGAGATGGTCGGGAACGCCATCGGCAGGCCGCCCGCCAGCATCACGCCGCGCCGCGCGGC
>CAWFVP010000004.1:0-556508 GCA_963819305.1 uncultured Alphaproteobacteria bacterium | reverse complement strand
CTATTCCGTGACGTTCGCATCTGCCTTCATGAGCCGTTGGAAATCGGCGAATCTGCCTGAATTTCAAAGATTGTCGAAGTTGATCGGCCGCAACCGTTCACTTGCGTTCGCATCCAACCCCTAATACCATTAGGGGACACGCTAGGGGACAGTCCCGCTGCGGGAGATCAGCATTGCCTCGCAACTCCAATGCACTCACGGCCGCGGTGGTGAAGCACGCCAAGCCCGGCAGATACGGAGATGGCAACGGGTTATACTTGTTCGTTCGCTCCGCGGACGCACGGTTCTGGCTGTTTCGCTACACCATGCCGGGCGCCAAGATGCGCGAGATGGGTCTGGGCCGTGCGGGCGCGGGGAATGCCGACGTCACCTTGGCTGAGGCCCGCGAGAAGGCAGCCGCACTATTCAAACAGGTCCGCTCAGGCGTTGATCCCCTAATGCAGCGGGACGCGACAGCGGCCGCGGCGAAGGCGACGGCACAGCTTGTGGCCGCGCGGGCTGTCACCTTCAAAACCGTAGCGGAGCGGTATCTGGCGGCTCATCACGCAAGCTGGAAGAACCCGAAGCATCGGCAGCAGTGGGCCAATACGCTGCAAACGTACGTCTACCCTTTCATGGGCGACCTTCCGGCCGGCGATGTGGCGACCGTTCACGTGCTTGCGGCGCTGGAGGCGATCTGGACCGACAAACCCGAAACCGCGACCCGGGTCCGAGGCCGCATCGAGGCGATACTGGATTACGCCAAGGCGATCGACTTGCGGCACGGCGAGAATCCAGCCCGATGGAAGGGCCATCTGGCGCAGACGCTCCCGGCGCGTGGCAAGGTGGCCGCGATCGAGCACCATGCGGCGTTGCCCTGGCGAGACGTGGGCGTCTTTCTGGCGGATTTGCGGGAACAGGCTGGTATCGCGGCCCGTGCACTGGAGTTCGGTATCCTGACGGCGGCGAGGACCGGGGAAATACTTGGTGCCTCCTGGGCCGAGATCGATATGACAGCGCAGGTCTGGACGGTGCCCGCATCCCGGATGAAAGCCGGGCGGGAACACCGCGTCCCCCTATCGAAGCCGGCGCTGGCAGTGCTGGCCGCGATGGCAGAACAGGGGCACAGCGGTCTGGTGTTTCCTGGCGCCAAGGCGAAGAAGCCGCTCAGCATCATGGCGATGGCGATGGTGCTGCGGCGGATGAACCTGCATGACCTGACCGTGCACGGCTTCCGCAGCACGTTCCGAGACTGGACGGCCGAGACAACGCACTATCCCCGCGAGGTTGCAGAGGCGGCACTGGCCCATGTGTTGGGCGACAAGGTGGAAGCGGCGTATCGCCGCGGGGATCTGTTCGAGAAGCGTCGGCGGCTCATGGATGATTGGGCCGCGTTTTGCGGGCAGAAGACGCGGACCGGCAATGTGGTTGCCCTGGTTGGCGGGGAAGCGGTCTAGCTGGGTGCGAATCGGGCCCCCCGGCCTAAACTGGCGTTGGCGGGGCTAGGCTGGCCCCCGACAAGCCCGGACACTCCGCGACGGGTTGCCCCGCCAGTTTGCAACGGGAGTGCGCTGCGGGGTGCGTCGTGTTCCATTTTGTTCCCAAAGGCTTCGTCTCACTCTCGCAGGCATGCCTGCGTATTCGGGATACACTAGATCCTGGTCTCGATGAGGCATACGCCGCAGCAGTGACCGAACTAAATGCCCTAAAAGCGCACGAGCACGACTATATGGCGGTCCGTCTCAGCAAAATGCGGTGGCCGGGGCGGCGGGAGTTTAAGTTGCGCCGTCCCGATATTGCGCCATTCGGCGAGCAAGGAAAGCTTCGCATGGCGGAGTTGAAGCTTCTAATGGCATCGCTCACGGAGAGGATTTTCGATCTTATTGGCCAAAACTCCATCAGGCTCTTGGTGACGGCGATTTGGATTGTTCGGCACTGCTACCCAGCGGCGAGGTCGTCCCAGTTCCAGCTTTAGCCTGGAGGGCAGAAAAAACCCCTGCAGAGTGGACTTTTGCAGAGTGGAGTAAGGTGGAGTGGTTCACCGATGAGAATCCCGCCAAATCGATAGCTGGCAACCCCATCATCCTAGAGGCAAAGCTCTCAAAGTGGCTGCGATCATTGGTAGTCACGCCGACCATGGGTGCCGAACACCGAATGACCGAGTATCTAACCGCTCAAATTCGGGCCTCTCCCTCTGCCCCGCGATCTAAAGAAACGATGAAGGCGGCAGCCGCTTCGTTGAAGCTTGTAGTGCCCGGCCGGGCTTTCGAACGCGCTTTCACCAGAGCCGTAATTGATGCTGGGGCTCCCGCCTGGAGCAAAGGTGGAAACACGAGACGGTAAATCGCAGCAGAATCACCCGCAGAATCACCGCACCAACTACAATCGCAGCGTCTATTCCGCACCGGCGACCCACCCGATCTTCCGCGCACGCCCATTCCGGCGCGGAGAAATGAGTATGAACGCTTCCGACACCATCCTGACCTATGGCGTCTCTGACGCTTGTGCGGCCATGGGTTTTGGCAAAACCAAGCTATACGCATTGATCGCTGAGGGTAGGATTGAAGCCCGTCAATGCGGCGGACGGACACTGATTCCCGCGGAAAGCCTTCGGGCCTTTGTCGCAAACCTGCCGCTAGCCCCGATCCGCTCGAAAGCCTCGGCTTGAACGAAACACCCCCGGCTCGCGCGATGCGGGACCGAGGGCGGATCGTGATTGGCAGGCACCTGACAATGCCATCCATAGCGGTTTTAGCCGTCCGAAATCCAGCACTGCGCGCGCCTTGCCCGAAAGCAAGACGCTATGAAACACGACACGAACCAACCTCGCCTGGTCCTCCTGCAGGACATCCCCGACGCCAGCGGCGCGCCCAGCATTGCGGTATCGATGCCTTCCGCGCGCGGAAATCGGCTGCTGGTGTTCCGCGATATGCCGGCCGCCATCGAGGCACTGCGCAGTCTGCGAGGCGCGCCATGAGCGACGCCACGATGACGGCGACGGATCTAGCAACCCGCCTTGGCCTTTCGCGCGAGTCCCGTTCCTGGCGCGGAGATTGCCCAGCATGCGGTTACGCTCGCGCTTTCAGCGTACGAGCGGCAACGGAAGGTGGGGCGGCCCGCCTCTACTGTGCTAGCGGGTGCACCTTTCGCGAACTCCAGTGCGCCGTTGGGCAGATTGCGGGTAACGGCTGGACTAACCCTCCACGCCCTTCTGATGCTGAGCTGGCGGCTTCCCGCGAGCGGAAGCAGGGATACGCCCTCCGACTGTGGGAAGGCTCTGAACCCGCCCCGGAGAGTCTGGTGGCGGCATATTTGCAGAGCCGTCGCCTGGGCGAGTTCAGTCGATCGAAGGCTCTGCGGTTCCGGAAAGATTGTCCCCACCCCGAGACCAGACAACGACTGCCCGCGATGATGGCGCTGATTACCTCTCCGGACGGCGCACCGATGGCGATCCATCGGACGTTCCTGAAGAAGGACGGCAGTGGCAAAGCGATGATTGTGCCCGACAGGGCGTCACTAGGGTCATTCTGGACCGGCGCTATCCGGCTTGATCCGGCGGGCACGGAGCTTGCGATCGGTGAAGGCATCGAGACCGCAGCCTCTGCAGGGAAGTTGCTGAACTTGCCAGCGTGGGCAGCGATCTCGGCCGGCAACATGGCGGCCGCCATTGTGTTGCCAGCCGAAGTGCGAGCGGTGGTGATTGCCGTTGACCGCGAACCCACGGGGGAACGTTCGGCACAGGCCGCCGCTGGCCGTCTACGGTCGGAAGGTCGGACGGTCAGATTTCTCATGCCGTGCATGCCGGGCATGGATGCCAACGACACTCTGATGAAGCGGACGTCTGCGGGAGTGTCGGCACATGGATAACGAAGGGGACTTCGCGATCACGAACACCATTGCGGTTCCGCCAGAAGCGGCGGCCATGAGTGCCGCCCGCGTGGAACTGGATTCCGATACTCGGGACAAAGCACCTGTCCAGGGTGACGAAACTCCGGATCCGAAGCGTCCGCTGTTCCGCGAATTGCCGCCAGCCCTGCCGTTTCCGCGGGATGCGCTAGGACCCTTGCGCCAAGCTGCTGAGGCCGTCCATGAGCGAACCCGGGCGCCGGTCGCGCTCGCCGCCCAGGCGGTCCTGGCGGCCGTCACGTTGGCCATACAGGTGCACGCTGATGTGGAGTTACCGGGAGCCGGCCGGCGGCCGTTGACGGCGCTGTACGCCACCATCGCAGAATCCGGCGAGCGCAAGTCGGCCTGCGACCGCGTCGCGCTGGCAGCGGTCCATCGCTTCGAGGAAAAGCTTCGTCAGGACTACATCGGCGCCAGCACCGCCCATGCTGCTGACCGCACCGCATGGGAGGCCGCCCGTGACGCTGCGAAGAAAACTGGCAAGGGAGATCGCACCGCCATTCGCCGACTTCTGGACGGACTCGGCCCCGAACCCCAGCCACCGTCGCACCCGATGCTGCTGATCGCGGATCCGACCCCCGAAGCGCTGGTCCTCCACCTGACCGGGCGGCCCTGGGGCGGCCTCTTCACCGATGAGGGCGGTCTGTTGATCGGCGGCCATGCCATGTCGGACGAAAACCGTATGCGGACGGGGGCATTGCTCAACACGCTCTGGGACGGCAGCCCCATCCGAAGGCTGAGGGTTGGGACCGGCGCCACGTTCTTGGCCGGTCGGCGATGCTCCATGCACTGCATGATGCAGCCTGGCGTCGCATCGCAATTTCTGGGTGATGCCACGTTAGGCGACATCGGCGTGTTGGCGCGGGTGTTGCTGGTGGCGCCGGAGACCACCGCCGGAACCCGCTTGTTCCGTGAGACATCCGACGTCGTGAAGCAGGTGCTGGACGACTACGACGAGAGGTTGACGGTGCTTTTGAATCGGACGCCCCGGGTCAGCACCGATGATCCAAGCGTTCTTGACCCGCTGCCGCTAACGCTCGATCGAGATGCCCGTGCGATGTGGATCGAGTTCCACGATCAGGTCGAACGCGAGATGCGCCCCGGCGGTAGCCTCGGCGCCATCCGGGCATTCGGCAGCAAGATGGCGGAGCATGCCGGCCGGCTCGCCGCCACCATGACGATGTTCGGCGATCCTGATGCCGTCGAGGTAGCGGCACCCGATATGGCAAACGGCATTGTGCTGGCCCGGCACTATGCGGAGGAACTCCTGCGGCTTGGACAGGCGGCGATGGTCTCGCCCGAGCTTCGCACCGCCGAGAAGCTGCTGGCCTGGTGGCAAGGCCGCCCCGACCCGCGCTGTCATCTGGTTGCGATCTATCAACTTGGACCTGTCTCGCTGCGCGCTGCGGATCCCGCCAAACGGGCGGTGGCAATGCTGGAGGCGCACGCTTGGGTGCGGAAGTTGCCCCCCGGCACCGTGTTGGACGGCAGGCCGCGGCGTGAAGCATGGGAATTAGTGTGATGAACACGGTGCCGATCGGGAGCCCAGATTTTCGGTCTGGGAAGGCCAACGCTGCTATTTCTGCTAATCCCGCTATTCGACGGCGGAACTGTAGGAAACCCGCCACTCTCCTGGGAGAGGCAGCAGCTGCTAGTCCGGCTATTCGCGCTATTCAGGCGCTTGAGACTGCTGGCTCACGGCGGCCAAATAGCAGGAATAGCGTGATTAGCACCGGAGGGTGGAACCCGGAGAATGGCGGCTACACTCAGGTTTTTGCCAAGAATAGCGAAATAGCAGGAATCGCAAGGGTAGCCGTTCCCTCTGAGAAATCCGTCTCGCTGGGGTGCGGCCGATGACCACCCCCAACCTGGCGCTGAACTGGCTTGGGCGCAGTCTGGAGGCCCTTGCCCCGGTGCTGCGCGCCTTGGCCAGCGACATTCGGCGGACCGACTGGCCCGGGCCCTTGCCGCCTCCAACGCCCGCGGATCTGCATCAAGCCGCCACCACCATGGAGCGCCTGGCAGCCGCCATGCGCGTTACGCGGAGAACATCATGAACAGGTCCGCCGTCACCACCACCACGAGAGGCATGCTCAAGCGAGCACTACCTACCCACGGCTTCAGAACGGGAGTGGTCTAATGGGCGAAGCAAAACGCCGAATGCTGGCTGGCACCTATCCCAAGCCCGGCGATGCCCTGGCCGCGGCGAAACGGTTCTGGCACGGTCGCAAGCCCGGAGCGGCGGAGCACTTCACCGCGCCCGAGGGCACCATCGCCATCACCTTCGACGTCGCCGGCGTCGATCCTTCGACCTGCCTCATCGAGACCGCGTCGTTGGTGCCGATCCTCGAGGAACTGGACGCAACCGCCCGCGCATCGCCGTACCACGACCTGGTGCGCCAGACAGCGCGCGAGTTTGTCCGGGCCAAGAGTGAGGGCGATGAAGCTACCCTTCGCTGGATCGGCATGCTGGGTTTTTGGACTGCACTCAACCATCCCAACGCCCCGGATATGCGGCGAGCAGTAGCAGCCGCAATGCGGCAGGAGGGCAGAGCGGTGCATCTCAGCTGGCGCTTCGGACCAGCCGGCTTGGCGGTCGCACTTTCAGACCAGTTCGTCGACCTGGAGCGCATGTCTGCGGCAGCGCCGCCGGACAGGGTCTCCGTTTATGCCGCCCCTGTCGAGAAGGACGTCGGACATTGACCCTCACACTGCTGCCTCCGGACGCCTATCCTATAGAGGGCCGGACCCCTGTGACCAAGGCTGTGACGACGTCCTCCGAAGGCCGAAGAATTGCGGCTGCCGTACCGTCTCCCGACGCGATCGAGCTTCCGGGCGGGGATGCAATCGTCAGCCAAGAACCTGGTCAGCGGACCCAGATTGACACCATCGGGGCCAATCCCTTCAAGCGCATGGGCGGCTCTGAGCGGCCGGCGTTCAATTCGGTTCTGTTCCGGGACGTTTTGGAAACCCTCCACATCCCCGACACTAAAAACGATGGGGCAAGCAAACGCGTCGCTGCAGCCAGCGCGGCCCTCGCCGCGTTCAAACCGACCGACGAGATTGAGGGCATGATCGCGGCGCAAGCCGTCGCCCTGCACGCGACGATGATGGAAAGCAGCAGGCGGGCCATGCTCGCCGACCAGCCGTTCGAGATGGCTCAGGGCTTTCGCAAGGCCGCTTCAAACGCATCGCGCGCTTTTACCGGGTTGCTCGAAGCCCTGGATCGCAAGCGCGGCAAGGTCGGGCAGCAACGCGTCGTCGTCGAGCACGTCCACATTTACCCAGGAGCGCAGGCCAATGTCGGATCAATCACATCGAGTGCCATCGAGGCCGGGGATCAAGAAAAAAGCCACCCAGAACCCCGTGCTGCGCCTGCCAGATTGGCACACGACACTGCCCTTGGCGCAGTCGTCCCCGCGGTGTGGGGCGCGGTGCCGGAACCGGCTCGCATGCACGCAACCGGCGATGCCGAACGGCCGCTGCCGCCTCCACGGCGGAAAGTCGACGGGTCCCAGGACGGCTGAGGGCATCGAACGGATCCGGGCTGCGCGGACAGTTCACGGGAGATACACCGCCGAAATGAGGAAGCTCCGCCGCGAATGGGCGGCAGAACAGCGGGCGACGCGAGCGTTGCTGCGGTCGTTGACGTGACGGTCGGCTTCAGCGCGCGGGAGCGGGAGTATGTCCGTCGGGAACTCAGCATGTTCTTCTCGACCTTCCCGAGCGTCTCCGAGGGGTTCCCGCTGAAGACTTGGCGGGGCGGCCCGGAGGCTGGTCAGCCGAAGCTTCCGCCGGTTGCCAGGGGGTTGATCGAGCGCGGGCTGATGCGTCTCGGCGGTGAACCGCGGCAGCCGCGGGTGTTCTTCACCGAGACGGGCCTGAGGGAGTTGCGGGCGATGATGAGGGATCGTCGGTTTGCCGACCCGGTCAAGTTCGCCCACGTTCGTCTGGAGCTTGGCATCGACTCAGGGTGAAGGAGTCACTCAGCGCTGAAGCGCAACGCGGGCAGCTATATAATCGTCCGGGTCATTATACCGGCCCCCTAGCACCATGATGACCGTCAATAACAAGACGAATGCCACCGCCGCCAAGAGATCAGTCAATGCACACTCCTGATTTGCCGTCTCCGGTCAGCCTCCAAGTATCTCGGGACGCTTCCCGGCGCCTGGTGCCTCCATCCGTATAAGCGGATTACCCAATGCCCATACGACGAGCATAATGCTTCACCTTTCCCAGCGCTCTGCGAGTTAGTGTTCTCGCCGGTTTCGTCGCCGTAAACTCGGCCAATTTCCAATCGCCTGAGCCAGACCAAGTCGCTGGCCCCCGCTCGACGACTGTGAACCCCTGAAAGACGGTGACACGGCTGATCCAATCGCGGGAAGTTCCGGCCGCAGCGATAAGGTCGAAAATAAGTTGGGTCAGCGGGTGTTTCTGACTCGCGAACGTCTGCCAGTACGCTGGCCAGTGTCCCCACGCCCAATCCTCAATGATGTAAAGGCCGCCCGACCGCAACTCCGGGAACAATGTCTCGAAGCTCCGTTTGGACAGGTCATATAGGTGCGAAGCATCGTCGATGACGATATCTATCGGGCCGCCTAGCTCATCTCGCATGAGTTGCCGCAAGCGCGGTGCATCACCTTGGTCGGTCGACCAGAAGGTGCGAACACGGGCATCCCTTCCGCCAGATCCAAGGCATTTAGCCAGGTAAGGATTGCCTGGGTCAGGTGCAATGTCCACAGCGACGTGCTTCAGCGGTTCGAAAAAGTCGTGCCAGAAAAGGACACTGCCGCCATCGAACATGCCGATCTCGAAGAGCCGCTCCGTCCTGAAACCTGGGCGCTCGGCGAAAAATTGGTCGGTACTGAGCAATCAACCCACGATCTTTCCATAAGCGGAGATATTCATCGCCGCCGTTCCAGAGCGAATTGTCCTGTTCGATGCGGAACAGGATGTCGCCGAGGTAAGCTTTCGATCCATCCCATCTGAGTTTGCGCACTATGATCCTTCCTCTCGGTCGTAGCTGTCTACGCGACGCTACTCTATGCTTAGAGATGCAACCAACGACTCGGCAGCCTCGCGTTACGCCAAGCGCGGCTCCACTGTGTCAGTTCATGCTTCTCCTTTTGTCTGAGAGTGCCGTCTCAACAACCGCCGTCACGTTGGCGGCGGAGGGCAGGTAATCGAACCCGCCCTGGCGTCCTACCGACTCAATTCCATAATCATGGACCTTCCGTAGGAGGCGCTGGGCCTCTTCGGTCGCGCCGCCGGTATACACGGGGTAGGCGTTCGGGGTCGTGAGGAAACCTTCCAGGCGCAATTCACCATCGAACAGGGCGCGGTCGCGCACGTTCGCTGTGAAATCTTGGACAAGTTCATTGAAGCTGACTTCCGATGATAGCGGCAGATTAACTTCGACGCCGAAATACTGACGACCGTCTGCAAAGCCATAAAAGTCGGAAAACATGGTTAGCCGTTTCCATCGGCCGGCCGACGAGAAGTTGTAGAGTATGCTGTATGGAAAGCCGCGGTCTCCTTTGAAACTAAAAAACAGGCTCAAGAGTTCGACCGTTGCTAATTTTGGAGTATCATCCATGCCGCACAACGATGGAACGCGTTGTAGAGGAATCGTCGATATCAAGCGGCTCGTTTGCCAAGTATCATGTTCGGAGTGGACGCAGAAACCCTTATCCACCTTTTCAATGCTTACCACCGTCTCGCCAAGGAAGAAGGTGGTTCCGCGTTCCTCTAGCGATCCACGAGCAAGATCATAAAGCGTAGAGAAGCCCGCTCGCGGCCGGACGAATGGCTGGACCTTCTTGCGGGCCGCCTTGGATTTGAACGCGCCGCGCAAACGCTTGCGCAATGATGCTGCGTCGGAAATCCATTGCATGCGCTTTTTGGCAAAATCCAACTCGATCTCGTCGGCTCGCACTCCGTAGAAGCGCTCCATGTAGTTGCCGAGCCCGGACTTATCGAAGAGCCGGTCACCGATCCAGAACCGGGCGAACTCCGCGGCGTTTGTCGGTTTGCTGTGGAAGAGTCGCGAGATGACAAGCGACGACACCAGCTTGGCAAGCTCGGGGAAGCTTTTGCCGAAAACCTCAGTCCTGATCGAGATTGGATAAAAGGATGTCTCACCCGAGGGGATGATCCGTCCGACTGTGGCTTCAATGGGGACGTATAGCGGGAGCAACTCCGGAAAATGTCCGAAGAACGGCGAATCTTCGTAGAAGATTAAGGCTCCGAGGTCGAACGTGAACGGGCCGATATGACGGTCAATGTGGTTGCCGCCTACGTGGTTGTACTCTTCGATGATCGCAATTTTCGCCACACCTTGTTTCTGAAGCAATTTAGCTGCGACGAGACCGCTTATTCCCGCTCCGAGTATGATCGCGTCCCACTGTTGGGGCTTGGTGTTCATCGCGCAGAGGCTCCCGAAGTGTCGCAGCAGCTAATGCGCGACTATTTATCGTAGTATGCTATGGATATCGCCTGGTGGCATCGCTATGAAGATCTTAATTCTGCACACTCCGAAGGGGATCGGGCAAATCAGACCCTTCCCGCGAAGCTGAGATGTGGCTCTCCACCCGGGCGCAAAGCATTCTCGCAGACCTCAACCCACAAAGGAAAAACGGTGGGGCGGTATTCTTAATGTGGGGCCTCATCAATGACTATGTCGGTTGGATCGCCTGCCGGCTGAATGGTGGTGAACAATTGATCTCAAGCGGCCGCATCAGCGTAGGCCATCACCCGCCGCACCGTCCCTGGATGCCAAGATCCTCGTCGCCCGGGTGTTGGGATGCCGCGGGCGATCATAGCGTCGGCCATTTCCTGCAAGGTAGTGGCGCCCGCTTTCTGCGCCTGGCGGAGAAAGGGCAGCACGTCGGTCGCACGGGCCCGAGCTTGAGACGATGCTGCGGCAGATGCCCTGCGCGCCATGTCCGCGGTGCCTGCCCTGAGTGCCGGGTTGCCAAGCTTCACGCCTCGTAGCTTCGCCTGAGCAAGGGCGGCGCGGGTCCGCTGTGAGATCAGCCCAGCCTCCAGTTCGGCCACCGCCGCCATCTGGGTCAGCAGGAATTTACCGACAGGCCCGGGTGGCACGGTCGGCAGGTCGCAGAACGTGCAGCCGTTCTCCGTGGTGCCTTCCACCACGGTCAGCAGGAAGCGGGCGTTGCGGGCAAGGCGATCCAGCTTGGCGATCAGCAGTGTCGCCCGGTGCGCCCGGCATGCCGCCAACGCCGCTGCCAGCTGCGGCCGATCGTTGATCTTGCCGGATTCGATTTCCTCGAACTCGGCGACCAGGACGCCGCCCGGCTGACTGGCGATGTAGTTAATGACCGCAGCGCGTTGGGCATCGAGGCCGAGGCCGGACTTGCCTTGTCGGTCGGTTGAGACCCGCAGGTAGACGACGAAACGGGGAGCGATGCGGACCATATTACAAATCCAAACGCTGGTTTGACGGAGTGTAAATAGGCGAAACGCCTGGATCCCGCAACATTCAAGGCAGTCGAACCAATTCCACTGTTGAGCTTTGACGGTCAGGTCAGAGTTCGGCGCCGGCGGCCATCGCATCGCCAACAACACGGAAGGTCGCTTGCAGATGAAGATCGCCACATACAACGTGAACGGCGTGAATGGTCGACTTCCGGTCTTGCTGCGCTGGCTGCACGAAACCGCGCCCGACGTCGTCTGCCTGCAGGAGTTGAAAGCGCCGCAGGAAAAGTTCCCCGAGGCCGCGATCGAGAAAGAGGGCTACCGGGCTATTTGGCACGGCCAGAAGAGCTGGAATGGCGTCGCCATCCTGGCCCGTGGCATCAAGCCGGTCGAAATACGTCGGGGACTACCTGGCGAGGATGAGGACACCCATAGTCGGTATATCGAGGCCACTGTCGGCGACCTTGTGATCGGTTGCTTGTACCTGCCGAATGGCAATCCCGCGCCAGGGCCGAAATTCGACTACAAACTGCGGTGGTTTGAGCGGCTGACCGCGCATGCGGCAAAGTTGCTCGGCAGCGGAGCGCCCGTAATCCTCGCGGGTGATTACAACGTCATGCCAACCGACCTCGATGTCTACAAGCCTGAACGCTGGTTGGATGATGCGCTATTTCGACCCGAGGTCCGCGAAGCCTACCGCCGTCTTGTCCTCCAGGGCTGGACCGATTCTCTACGAACTCTCCATCCGAAAGAGCGCATTTACACGTTCTGGGACTACTTCCGAAACGCCTACGGCCGAGATGCCGGTTTGCGCATCGATCATCTACTGCTCAGTCAGGCAGTCGCTGCGCGCCTTCAAACCGCGGGCGTTGATCGGCAGGTGCGGGGCTGGGAAAAAACAAGCGATCACGCGCCCACCTGGATCGAGCTGGCGGACGACGCGCATATCGGCAAAGTCCAAACCGCCAGGAAAAAGAAAAGCCGCGAAAGAGTGACCTTCACCCGCGCAAGCGCTCATGATGAAGAACTTCTCCGGCGGCAGTGGACCATTGCTGTTCACTGTCCGCCTTATTGCAGCGAGCCCCAACGTTCCACTGCGGGTTCCGCGCCCGCCCATTTCCAGCCAGCTTCTTGGCGACAGATATCTGTCGCATACCATTGGCGTGAGACCGCTGGCGCAGTGCCCTCTTCGACGGAAAACAGGATCCGGCGGCAAATCGCCAGTGGCGAATCGATCAAGCGGACTACCCGGACGGATCCATGCTCATTGCCAAGCGGGATGTCGTGCTCGATCCGCCAAGGGGCCTCTGCGCCAGGTGCCAGATCACCGGCAGCAGCAGCGATAGCATCCTGTTCGGCCCGCTGGCGCCGCCGGCCGTAGTATTTAAGCCCCACGTCGGCAGCGGCATCCGCGGCCACACCCACCGCGAAGCCGACCGCCGGATTGGCGGTTGCTCCGCCAGCTACCGCGCCTGAAATCACTCCGATAATTTCCGGCGCTGCTCGGCATCCTGCCAGCAGCACCGGTGCCCCGATGGCCACGAGCAAAAAAGCGCGCACGGTCATTGCAAGGCGCCCCATCGCTCCGTAGCGGGTTCAGCCGTTGCCCATTTCCATACCGCTCCATCGCGGCAGACCGTGGCGGTGTAGAAGCCGCGTGTCACTTGGTCTTTGGTCGGGTGCTCGACTGAAAAGACAATCTCGCGGCACTGGAGATCCGGGCCGCCCAACGTCCGCAAGACAACCACTTCGCCATGTTCGTCCGCTTCGATGGGAACGTCATGCTGCACGCTCCAGCGGCCGGCGACACCAAGCGGCAAAGATCCCGCCGCTTCAGCGATGCGGTCCTGCTCGGCGCCATGCACTCGGCGCTCGGCATACTGCAATCCGGCATTACCCGCAGCTGCGACCCCTAGGCCGATTCCCGTTGCCACTGCGGCGCTCTTCGTCACCGCGTTGGCTGCGCCTGCCCCGGCGATTCCAGCCAGGTCGGCGGTCGACGCAGAGAGTAGTGAGGTACACCCTGCCAATGCCGGCAATATGGATAAAACGAGGAAAGCCCGCTGGATCGCAACTCGATGCATGAACCCAAAACTGTCGGACTGCATAGAAGTTCTGTCGGACCTTTCTGTCCTGAAAGCCTTGGCCTTTGACCAGCACTCCGGGACCGGTCCGGAGGCTATCTCGGAAGACAGTGCAGGCGCCCATTTTAACTGCGCTCAAATTAACCATTTGTACGCGCGCATGGACCACCCATACGGCGAGCACGATGCGGAAACGCCATCCCGTCGTTTAGTGTCATTATCGGCGCATCCCAGGGCGTCGCGCCGCGGTGCCAAGGGCCGCGCTGCGCCGCCGTTTCCGATGCCATCGGTGGCGGCGATCGGGTGTTAGTCGTGAGTGCCCCGGAAAACGCAACTGCGACGGCTGGCGGGTGCTCAGACGTATCCTCACCCGTGGCCGGCATTCCCAGGCAACCCCTCTGCTACAGGGTGCCTTGATGCTCGCCGCCACGCGTCATCTGTAACTGATCTGCTGAACCAGGTGGTCCATACTGACTAAGGAGCGTGTGTGCTGACGGCCTGGGTTGTGCGCAAGGGGGCTGGTGGCGGTCCTTTGATCCACGCCGACGGCTGCTGGGCCTCCGCGGTCCCGTAGATGGAACAAAACGCTACGTCGGCGGCGTCCCGGCCGGCGCCGATGCGCACCAGCCCGTCGAGAACAGCCATCCTCGTTGGATCGAACAAGTACCAGCCGCTGCCAGTCGGTCCATGCAGATAAGCCTCGAAGACGGCATGAAAGTCCGGCGGCTGCAGCTGCCACGCATAGGCGCTTATGTAACGCGCGGGGATCCCAACGGCGCGGCACAGCGCAATCGCCAGATGGGCGAAGTCGCGGCAAACCCCGGCCCGATCGCCAAACGTGTCATAGGCGGACGTCAATGCGTCGGATGCACCGGCCTGGTAGTCGACGTTGTCGCGGATCCAATTGCAGATGGCTGTGGCACGCTGATGACCGGCCGGCTCACGGCCGAATTGCTGGTTTGCAAAGCGAGCCAGCCGATCCGATTGGCAGTATCGGCTGGCATTCAGATAGCGCAACACATCCATAGGCAGCGATCCCGCTGCGATTTCCGTGACTTGGGTGGAGTTGGTCATCAGGGGATCAAGCGAGACATCCGCCTCATATTCGATACGAAAAGGGCCGGGAGGGACCAGATAGCGGAGAAGTCGGTTTCCGCTTTCCGCTGCCACGAACCGATCAGGGTCACCTAGTTCAGGTGACGTTATCAGCCGCTCGGCTCGGACGACCTGGCGAGGAAAGCGGGCTGCCTCGAGATTGAAGACGAATGGAGTGAGGACACTCACGCTGTAGGACAGGGTGCAGCCAATCGTAAAGTCCACTCGGCCCAACCCTTTCGAATACCTAGCTGTCAGGTCTTAGCCCCGGTCCCCTCCACCGGCAAATCGGAGGCTTGGACGGTTCCAAGCTGACTGCTGAACGAAAGCTCCTGTCTACCGCTCTGCTGCTGCGAGACGCCGCTGATACGGTGATCGCCGCTGTCGTAGATAGTTACCTTTCCGTCGGTCTCCACCGCGATATGTCGCGTTTCGGGGAAGTAGGCGTAGCGCATGCCGTTCTGCGCGCCAGTAGCGGCCGGACGGCCCAGTCGGCCCGGCCACCGGTCGTTAGACGCGACTGAGCCGGAGGAATCGCTCGTGGGTGGTTCGGAACCTCCCATCTGCGCAAGGGCGCGGCACAGGGCGTCCACCTTGTTCTTAAGGTCGGCATTGAACATATCGCCAACCTGGGTGAGGCCACCGGCAGACCACTGACCCATGCCACCAAGATCCTTGTGGCTGAACTGTGCCTGCTTCCCATGGCCGCGGCGAACGGCCTCCTGCAGCGTCTGGACCGCGTCCAGGCTTACGTGATAGCGCTGGGCAAGTTCCTTGAGATCAGTGGCCATCGCATGTCTCCATCGTTCGCTCGCCATTAGGTCAAAGCAGCCCTATGAACGCCAAAATGCACCACTCGTTGCGACGAAAGCGTTACTAGGCCAAGGCCGGGCCTTCTACCCGGACCAATCAGTTAAGCTCCGGCCCCTCAACTTCAACCGATTATTCTTATTTATTCGCAACGAACATCACCGCGCGATTATCGGATAAGACGTGCCGGTTGCGCGAACGTGGCTGCGGTCATCACCAGCCCAGCCCGGATGGCACCAGGAAAGCCAATCGTATCCGACCGAATTGGCCAATTGATTTAGAAAGGCCAATCAGCGCCTCAACGACGGCCCCGGCCTGGCCGGCTTTGGTGTCCTCCGGATCGGCCCAACAACCATCTTGGCGGAGGCACTCAGCACACCTGCCTTCAGGTGACTACCGCCGATGACGAGTCCGAATTCCATTTAATCAATCAAAGCTTCTGTTCGGTAATTACATCGACCCCAACGATTTGGTAGAACACTAGGAGTGGTGGGCAAATCTTCGTGTCGGTGTGAAGAACGTCACAGCCTCGGGGCCTCTAGCAGGCGAGGCTGCCGACACGGCGGTCATAGCTGCCCGACGCCGGGCCCTGTCCAATCTTAATAGGGTGCCATGAAGGGCCGCTTGGTGTGGCTGCAGGGACAAACTCTGCCGTCACGTGATTAGGGGCATCGCCGCCATGTCTTGGCCATCAATGACTTTGGTCTCAAGCCCGGTATTCGTGCACCCCCTACTGGTGTTCCTGCTGGGTTATGGGGCTATCCTTGCTACGCCGGGCCCTAATCTATTGGTGATCGGCAGCATCGCGGCACTTCGGGGCGTCCGTGGTGCCGTTCCGCTATGCCTCGGCGTCTCGCTTGGAGCCGCCGTGTTGAGCGCGATGTTGTTGGCCGTTTCCGGCTATTCGCCGGCTGGCCCGTGGTATATTTTCGGGAGATCAAGCGGTGTCCTCCTGCTGCTGTGGGTAGCTCTCAAAGTAGCTCAGCAGCGGGCGCCTGAGATCGAGATGGAACTCGACCGCAGGCCGGCTGCAGCAGAAGTTGCCGCCGGGTTTTGCACCGCTGTGACGAATCCCTTAACGGCAACGTTCTTCGCGGCCCAGTTCTTCGGTCCTCTCTCGATGAGTGGCGTCTCGAGATTACTCACGCCGGTCTTCGTGCTCGCCGCCGCGATGATGTTCTTTCTGACTATGAGTTATTTGCTCGCCAGGCCGTTCATTCGCAAAGTCGTAGTCGCCTGGCACAGACCTATCTGCGTCGCCGCCGCCGCCCTACTCGTGCTGACCGCCGCGTCGACCCTCAAAGGGCTGATGGGATGAGGTTGGTCGCAATCTGACTAGGAAGAAGGGACGCTGCCAGTGGTGGCTTACATGTGGAAGCGGATGGGTTGGTACAGTTCGCCGCATCTCTTAACCCTTTGCGATACATTGATCATCGCGGTACTGGTCGGACTGCTGCTGCACTCGTTACAGTTGCTGCTCGACTTTGCGTCGGTAGCGACGTGACAGCGCTGTGAGTTGCGATCACGTCGCCTCAGCGAGAGAGGGACGGATGGGCCGCCGTCGAGAAAACCCACCCGCTTAGCCAGATCTCAGGCACGTGGGGCGAGCCTACCTCGATGAGGTTAACGCCGCGGTTGAGCGGCGCTGACCTGCCAACATCTTGCGACGTGCTGGTCTCCGCCGACAGCGACGCTACGATCAGCGTGGCCCATGGGTCCGGCCTGATCGAGACGTGGCCCCGTCTTCCCATTCCAGGGACTCCAGACGCAAGGCCACAGGTTCGAATCCGGCATCGTATTTCACCATTACCCAGCCTGACTGGAGAGAAATGAGAATGCCCGGTTCGGGTAACGCGCCTGGATGGCGTCGGAAAATGACCCGGCGGCCAATGTCATTGGGCTGCGGATAGATCATCGCTGCTCAAAATTAGGAATTCCATTGCGCGGCAGATAGCGGTCAACTACGGCGCCGCTTTTTTGCAGACGGGGCATTGTGGGTGCCGGACGGCCATGAGGCAGGACGGTCATCGAAATCGAGATATTGGCTGCCCGTGGCCAGAGGCAGTTTGGAACCGTCGTATAGAACGAAGACCCATTCGCCCTGAATGGAGTGGATAACGCCATATTCCGGCGACGCGCCATGGTAGGGGCAGAAGCGCACGCGGCGACCTATGTCGGCACTCCAAGGCGTCATCAAGTTCCTCTCTCCTACTCGGCCGTTTGGGCCTCCCTTTGTGTTGTTACAGCTTGCGGAGCGCTAGGTCCGTCTACCACTCGACATTGCCGGGGATGTCCCCGAAACCGTGATTGCAGTGCTGCACTTGCTGGCACAGCCTACAAAAAACCTTCGGCGGACAAGCAGGTTCCTGAGGCGTGGCATGGGGGACATCTATTTCCGGCGCGGCGGGATCGCCCCCTTCCACCCCCACGCTCTCGCGGACGCCTTCGCTGATAACGCTCTCGGTTCGAATAGGCGCCGCGGCGCCTCTGGGTCAGCCACCGGCCGCACCACTTCTCGTGCCGCCTTGTCCTCGCGAATGCCTAGATACACGGGATGCCGCACCCGGCCTGCTCCGGACCAGGCGGTGTAATTTACCTCAATCACCAACTCGGGCCGGACCCAGTGGATGTGTGGGTCAAGCGGGTCGCCGGCATAGAGCAACGTCGCTGGCGGTGGCGCTGCCAGCGGCTCCAAGCGGGCACGCCACTCTGCCAGTTCGCGATCGGAATATCCAGTTCCGACACCGCCTGCGTAATGCAGCTTCCCAGTCGGATCATAGTAGCCGACATGCAGCGACCCGACGCCGCTGCGCGATCCGCCCGGCGGCGTCCAGCCGATCACCACCAATTCCTCGCGGCCGAGGCACTTCACTTTAACCCATGCCCCGCCCCTGCCCGCCCGGTACGGCACATTCTGTTTGCAGATGACGCCTTCGAGGCCGAGCCGGCACGCTTCGCGGTGCATCGTCTCGGCATTGCCGTCCTGATGGTCGCTATAGCGCAACTGGCCATCCCAGGCGTCGACCCCCTGCAACAGCTGTTTGCGGTCCATTAGCGTGCAGCCACGCAGGTCCCAGCCGTTGAGGGCCAGCAGATCGAACACGTAGAAGATCAGCCTGTGGTCGTCGCCGGCGGAGAGGGCATCCTGCAGGTCGGGGAAGCTGGTTAGGCCATCGGGCCGCACCGCGACCAGTTCGCCGTCCAGCACCGCCTCTGCGGCGTTGATAGCCCCGATTGAGCGGGCGACAGTTGGGAGACGATCGGCCCAATCGTGGCCGTTACGGGTGACCAGGCGGACTTGCCCCGCCACCTTCCAAGCGAGGAAGCGATAGCCGTCGAATTTGATCTCGGACAACCATCCCGCGCCGGTGGGCGGCTGCTTCATCAGACTACACAGCTGCGGGCGCTGGTCAGCTGGCGGCATGCCACGGACCGCACCCGGAGCGGGGGCTGAGGCGGCGAGGGTGCGACGAGGTTTGGCAGCCATGGGAAGCGGAACATACCAGCCCCGCATCGCGTTCCTCGGCGGGAATTGGGCAGGAGGCGTGCATGGCTGACAATCGATCAGACCGCGGAGCGCAGGATCGCTCTCGCATCAACATCCACGAGGATTACGAGGTCACTTATTGGACCAAGAAATGGGGCGTCTCGGCCGCCCAGCTTCGGGAAGCGGTGACCAAGGTCGGCGTTTCCGTGAAGGCGGTGGAAAGGGAACTGGGTAAGTCCCCATAGCCGCCGGCAACACGAGGGCCCTCAAGCGGAAGGCGGCGAAGTGCGCCCGTCCACGGTCAGGTGGCAATGCGAATGCAGCCGGCGCCTGCCTGGGACCAGTTGTACGGGAGTCGATACTGATCTTCACCGCGTGCGGCGATACGCCCGCCGCCCTGGTGCTGCGCCTCTTAGCTGGCCCAATTTAACCCGCGCGTTGGGCGGGTTGGCTCCGGGCAGCCCAAGGTCCATCAGATGCTGCAGCACCTGCTGGATACCGTCGTCGCCATACTGCACGATGTTCGCGATTGGCGACTTGCCATTGAAAGCCGATTTCGTCGCGCGGTTCAGCCAGATCGCCGGATCATTCGCGAACACGGCTTCGCACAGCCGATCGATCTCGCGCAGTTTTGCCAGCCGTTCCATTTGGGCTTTGCTCAAGATGGTCGGAGGCCGAACGTTATGCGGATAGCCAATGACCTTCGCCATTTGGCCGCTGGTCAGGCGCCATCGCTTCAAAAGCGCGCAGAAGTCCGCGCCGCTGAATGCTTGTGGCGGACCACTGCCGAAAGCGACGGGGGTGGGCGCTGACTCGAATCGGTTTGCAGGCACTGAGGCTTATCCCTGCTGAGACGTCAGTTGCCGGACATGATCCAGCACGTGGCCCAGTTGATATGGCTTGGGAAGGAAGCGGCTGCCTTCAGGCATGTCAGGAGCCCGCAATTTGACGTTGCCTGACACAATGAGGATTCGGATCCAAGGCCAGTGGGCATGAACGAAATGGGCAAGAGTGAGCCCACCCATTGAGCCCGGCATCTGGACGTCAGCGAATAGGACATTGACGCTCCCGGACCGAAATTCAGGGCGGCCAATGCTGCGTCGGCGTGCTCAGCCTCAATGATCTCGAACGCGTTGTCGGCCAGGAACTCGGCCGCCAGCGTGCGGGTCAGTTCATCGTCTTCAGCAATCATGACAGTCATGGGGCGCTGGGTCATGGGATGCGAAAGGCGACGATTGCCGATAAGTTCGCGCTGAGAACAAGCAACGAGTCTTGCGTGGTACACACGCCACAACGAGCGCCCTCGGGAAACGGCACAGCCCAACGGCTATAGGTTGATCCGCAGCTGCCCGGCATCATCCGCAAGGTGGTCACGGCCTGCGGCCGTGGGTATCACCTGGGCGCCGAACCCAGGCCGAGCCGCTACCAGCTTCCGATCCAGAACAACATGCAAGGCGCGGCGGGTTCCGGGTGTCAGATGGTCCGTGCGGAACCCGCCGCGCTTTGCCTCGACGATCCGGCGCAACAGCCGAGTCTGCAATGGGGTTAGCTTCATCGCGAACCTGCCGCCTGCAACCGAGGCCGGTCCTCAGCGTAATCAAAGTACCCTTGCGGCGGAAAGTAGCCGCTCCAAGCTCCTGTCAGTCCCCTCGATGCCACTGCATCGCGCGGTGTCCCCATACAATGCCCGCAGATGACCTCGTTGCGCGTCGCTATCCGCCTCGTTCGGCGAAGCTGTTGTCGGTGAAGAAAACCGTGGGTGCAGAAGCGGCGGAAACCCGTCCAATGCACCTGGTCCCGACCCATACTTCAATGTCTGGCGTAGCGGGCCGCAGCGCCTGCCGGGCGTAGACGAATGCCTCAGCTTCGTTCGCAACGTCGATATCTTTTCTGCCGGCGACGTGTCCGGCTTGATCGAGGGGAAAGATCCGATAACCCGTCATTCTGACACTCCATGCCACAACAAGGGGGTGGGAGGATGGCTCCCAATCACTGGCGGTGTGATCAGCCGCGCCAGTCATTCGTAAAAATAAATGAAGCCCCGCTGCCTGTAAAGTCATTACGCAGCGGCATATACATAACCGATCAATGACAGAAAGCGGACGTAGGCTACCTAAGGTGGTGGTGCCGTCTCATT
This sequence comes from uncultured Alphaproteobacteria bacterium, assembly GCA_963819305.1. Taxonomy (GTDB): domain Bacteria; phylum Pseudomonadota; class Alphaproteobacteria; order Acetobacterales; family Acetobacteraceae; genus CAVTKE01. The sequence continues at coordinate 535,573 of CAWFVP010000004.1, read as the reverse complement.
GGTGCTGGCCGGATGCATCTCTTCTCAAGACGCGCGGTTATGGCGATGAACGAGGAAACAACCGACATGCCCCGATTCTTTTTCGACGTTAAAGACGGCGACCATTCTACCCATGACGAAGAAGGAGACGTTTACCAGGACAAAGAAGCCGCACGGAAGATCGCATTGCTCTCTCTCGCGGAGATTGTTGATAGCTTGATGCCGGATGGCAATCGACGAGAGATCACCATCAAAATGCGGGACGAGACCGGCAAAGAGATATTTGTCGCGCGGATGAGCCTCACAGCGGAGTGGCTCCCGGAGAGATCCACTCCGTCGGGTGATGCCGCGGGCTAATTCGGCATGCATTGGCAATATGCATTTCTAGATCGGCGAGGCACTCGTCGATGGCCTGAAGAGCGCGGCAATCCGTTATCAGCCGCTTGATCTGCATCAAGCTTACCCTTCGCTCCAGAGCCCACGCGAGGCGCGTCGAAGGGCAAGTCGCCGGCACCGCGCGACCGGATGAGAAGGTGTTGTGCTGCAACTTTGACTCCCGTGACTTCAGGTCTTTGTTGCAGATCGTGACAATGAAGATCGGTCAGCAAATGTTGGGATTTGTCAGGCCGCGCCGCCCATCGGAAGACTTCACCGCAGCCTCGCTGGGGCGCTCTCCTGGACGATGCACATCCCGCCCCGCGGATGGCGGCGGTCCCTAGATTCTCCAGCAGCCTTGCGGCCCGCCAGATGGCTTGGTCCATCGCATCTTACCGGCGGTCGCCCCCCTGGGTCCCACCGCCGGCCATCTGCTGAAGATGGTGCAACACATCTTCAATCCCGGGCCTACCCTTGCGGGCCATGTGCGCCAGTGGCGATCGGCCAGCAAAGACGGTGTTGCTGTTGGTATGCCGCAGCCAGCCTTCCGGATCGCCCCGATAGAGATCAGCGGCTAGCCGATCGATTTCCCGAAGCATCGCAAGTCGTTCGTGTTGTTCCTTGGTCAGGACCCGGGGAAGCCGCGGACCCGGTGGATGACCGATAATCTTCTCCGCCCGCACATCATTGACGCCCCACCGATGGAGCAAAGCCCAAAAGTCGGCGGTAGCGCCCAGTTCCTGCGGCGGGGTGGTCGGAGGCGCGGCCGGGATCGGGCGCGTTGCCATGGCGCAGAAACGGCCCCAGAGGTCGCAAGGTTGCTGGTCCGCAGGTTCCTTTCTTGTTCTCGTCTGCGGCAGGGCGCTACCGTCCCCGGACATGTCCGCCAAACGCTTCCCTCCGCGCCCTCTGCTCTGCCATTCTCAGCAGCCGCTTGGCCGACTTTGCAACCTACGAGACCGAGGTTGATTGCGGGACACGCCGTCATGCTCCCGCGACAGGCGCTACCGCTTGGCGGACCTGGCGAGATGTTTGCCGGCCAGGTCGGGATTCGGAGGCCGGTGCTGGTGCGGACTATGCTGCTGGGCAAAGACGATGGGTGACGCAATGGGGGCCAGGCTACCCTTCAGCGCACCGCCCCTGCCCCCGACCCGCGCCCCCGCCCCAGAGCTGATCCACCTGGTTACGGCCTAGCGGGTGAACCAGCGGCTAAAAGCCTTCCGCCCGCAGGCGTTAAAATGACCTGCGAGCCAGATAGGCCGTGCGGTGCCACTAGCCCTTCTTCGAACAGAGCATTCAAAGCACGGCGGTAGCTCAGCTTGAGGCGATCAGTACGGAAGCCTTCATCCTTGGCGCTGGCTATAGCGCACAATAATCCTGTCTGAAGAAGGTTAAGTGGCATGGGGCGCCTTGTTTTCTCTGGATTCGAAAAAACCGCCGAACTCAGGCAAGAGCGCAGGCGGCAGTTCGGAAGTGGTCTCACCTTAATTGCGGCGAGCCTGGGCTTTTTTCGCTCCGGCACAGTGCCGGTTAATTCACCCCGCGGCGACGGGCGGCGTGCCCCTGGTGGGACATTCCGCCAAGCGTTGCCTTGCTGCTTCAGGGGATGAACAATCTTGGATGGCTCCAAAGGCCGGCCTGCCCATTCTAGGCGAGCTTCAAGTTCGCCGCCGCCTGCTTTCCGCGCTCGGTGACAACATCATAAGTAACGCTCTGACCGTCATTCAGCGCGCGGATGTTCGACGCCTGCAGCGCCGTGATGTGGACGAAGACATCCTTGCCGCCGTCCTGGGGCTGGATGAATCCGAAGCCTTTATCAGGGTTGAACCATTTGACCGTACCGCTCGCCATGAGGTCGTTTCCTTCGAAGTTGAGGGACGAGAATATACGCCGTCCGCTCCGTGGCAATACGAAGCGCCTTCGGCCTGATCTGAGCCGGCCTGAATCGGGAGGCCCGGCAAGCGAAATTACTTTAATGCAGCTGCTGACCCTTGCTGCTGAGCACCCCCCAAACTGCCCGCTGCACCAGCGGATCGCCCAGGAACACTCGCTGTTCTTTCGACGTCGGCCGGCGCAGCTGCTGCTGGCGGATGAACACACCGACGCCGCCGCACGCCTCGCAGATGGCCACATCGCCGGCCCTGGGGGCGTCAGTGCCGCGAGGGACTCCGTGCATCGTTTGGCAATGAGGACAGATTGCTACGACCGGCACTTTCGTTACGTGGTCAGGGCGGCAACCGCCCTCGCTGTGACCATATAGATGTTGATGCCGAAGTAAATCAGGCCGCTGTCCTTAATGTGGATTGCATGTAGGTGCGCGTCGTAGGCAGCGCATCCGCCCGCCGGGCCAATTGCATTTGCCAGTTCATGTGTCCCATGCGGCGGAACGCCAGTTCGCATCCGGCCAGATAGAATTCGATCATCCGGCAAAATCGCTCGTCGCGCAGGCTGGCAATGGCATCCCGGTGGCCGGCGAAGCGCTGCTGCCAATGCCGAATCGTGCGAGCGTAGTGGAGGCGCAAGATCTCGATGTCCGTCACCCGCAAGCCGGGACTTCTCCACCGCGGGCAAGACCTTTGACAAGGCCGGCGAGCCTCTTATGAGTTCGAGGTCGACTGCGGCACGCCGTCATGCTCCCGTGGCATGGGATGCGGAGGTCTTGCCGGTGGGCGGCCTTTACAGGGTGTAGCGACGACGCTCGTTGGCAACTTCTTCCGGTGTATAGGCCGGTGCCTTCTCGTCGAATGACGACCAGCCACTCTCGCGATAGGCGTTGGCACGTGTGTCCAAATCGATCGACTTGTGGCCATTCAGGACCGACTGGAATTCGCCGGCGCGGGCGTCTTCGACCATTGCCGTGACAAGCGTGCCGCCTCGGCGAACGCCCTCGGCGTAGACATGGGCATGGTCCTCCGAGATACCGGACTTGGTCAGGCTGCCGACCAGGCCGCCGGCCGCCCCACCCACCACCGCTCCGCTTACTGCTCCCACGGCGGTCGCTGCCAGCCAGCCGGCAGCAACCACAGGACCAACCCCAGGGATCGCCATCAGACCAAGCCCAGCCAATAGCCCGCCAACGCCTCCGACTGCAGCGCCAATTCCTGCCCCCTTCCCCGCGTCCTCGGCCGCCTCGGAAGGGCGATCTGCGCCATGCCAATCTTCGGCATTGTTGGCGACGATGCTGATATCGGTATGGGGAACGCCTGCGGCTTCCAGCGCGCCAACAGCCGATGATGCCGCGTCATAAGTGTCGTAGAGGGCGGAGATGGTCTTGGTCATTGGATGGCTCCCTTAGATTGTTAGATGCAAGCGCGACAGATCATTTCGGCGAGACGTTGCCCTGGTAGTCCAGGCTGACGTCGACCGCTGTGCCGGACTTCATGCCTTTGCCCCGCCACACGCCATCCTTGTCCTTCGCCAGGCCGGAGACGCCGGTGTAGCCAGCAGCTTCGATCCGAGACTTGGCCTGGCCTTCAGTGAAACTGTTGGCTCCCGCAACCGGAGCGCCGGGTGCCGGCGTGCTCGGCCGTGCGATGGCTGGCGTTCCAGGGCTGGAGCTCGCCGGCGGGGACGCAGTTTGGGCAAGTGCTCCGCCGGCGACAAACACCAGGGCGGCGCCAGCAATGACGTTCCTCATTTCAGGGCTCCATGACGATTACAAGGACGGGGCGTGGGGTATCAACGCCGGATAGGGAAACTCGTTCCCAGAACGGAAAAATGGTCTGATCGACATCTTCGTGCGTGCCAACCGAGGGCCTGCTCATCCCGATGGCATCAACAGGCGGCAGAGCCGCCCGATGCGGCGATAGCATTGTCGTAGAATGGCGAAGCGTCCGGGTAAGATCACCAACCGATCGAACAGCATACTTGCTCGGCCCTACCGGCACAGGCGCCACAGGTTCTGGCTGGCGGAACATACCGGAGCACATCGCATTTCGCCGCGACCGGATTAGGAGTTGCGTAGCAATGGCGGAGGATGCCGAGGCGCGGATTGCCGAATTAAGGAGCCAGCTGTGCATTCTATCGGCTCCGCGGATTGCTCCGGCCGTCTCCAAGCTGGCCGGTGAAGCCGCAGCCGCATCCCAGGGCGCAGCGGCATCTATTCGACAGCAACTTGGGCGAGCATCTCAGCGACGCCATTCGAGATCAGCCGCTTCAGGCGTTAGCGGAACAAGGCCCCCGGCGTCTCAGATGCTGCGCCCGGCCGGGGTCGCGCGGGAGGACCTGAGCCGTCATAGCGGACGTAGAGCCATCCGCCTTGAGCGTAGATCCCCTGGTGAACGGTCACGAGATACCGGGTAGCTGAGTGCAAGGACGAAGTCGCGACGACATTTCCACGGTGGAGTGGCGGACGTAGCATAGACGGTAGCCGCCCTCTTCGCTTACCAAGATGCGGGCCGATGTAGGATCGGGCTCGATTTTTTGCCGCAGCCGGTTAATCAGCGTCTCTACCGTGTGGCTGGTAGCATCAGGGCGGCCGCCCCAAACCTCACGCAACAGAGCCCGCCGGCCAACCGGCTTGCCGGCGGAATGGTACAGGAACTTCAGCAGGTCGGTTTCCTTATCCGTCAGATGAAGGCGGCGGTTCCCCACCGGGTCATTCAGGCTGCGGTCGCCGGGATAGAACTGATAGGAGCCGATCATTAGCACCACGTCCTCAGCTTCATGGGCCTGGATCTGAGCCAGCAGGCGAGCAGTCAATTCGGCCATCCGCAACGGCTTCATGATGTAATCGTTTGCACCCGCACCCAATCCCCGAACGACGTCGGCCTCCCCGGCGATCGCGGTCAGCATCAGGATCGGCAGCCGTGCCCCGGCGTGGCGCAGACGCCTGCACAAGTCTACGCCGTCGCCATCCGGGAGCCTGACGTCGAGTAGAATCGCGTCGAAGCGCTGATCTCCTGCCATCGCGTGTACAGCGTCCGACGCGGTAGTGGCCGCTGTCAGGCGAAATGCGTGATCGCGTTCTAAGGCAGCCGAGAGGGTGCTCACGAGGGCACGGTCGTTATTGACGATCAGGATCTTTTTCTGGTCAACCATACGCTTGATTTCCGAACGCCACCGGCTGCGAAGAGCAGACGATGTTCGAAAGCGCTCGGCGCAGGTGTGAATGGACTCACTACCCGGGTAAATACTTGGATGAGCAGGGCTGGCGCATCACCGGGCTTCAGTAGTGGAAATCGGCCGCTTTGGTCAGAGATTCCTTGCTGCTGCCTGGAAGCACATGGCTGTAGGTCATCGGCCTCTCCGCGATGGTGACTGTCGTCGGTAGGCCCCAGGGCGACGGCTGCCGCGGTGGGCGTCATGACCGCCCTGCCCTGCTGACTCTCTTCAAACTTTATTTGACCAAAAGGGATCGAAACCAACTTGCGCTGGCGGCGCCGACCAGTTTGCTCGCCCGCCATTTGCCATTGGATTTTTGCAGCGTGCCAGTTGGCCCGGGGCCGGAAGGCGTCGCTGTAACGACTGGAACAGGGTCCGGCCGCGTCGTCGTTTGGGCAAAACTGGAGCAACGCTTCGACGACGGGCGTGATCCTTGGGAAAGCAGGCGCTGGATCGGTTCGGTCTACATCGGAGGCGTGCGAATGCCGCGCGCGACCGGCAGGGCGGCGGCGCACATCGCGGCCATTACCCAGAATGCCGCGGCGCCGAGATGTCCATAGAGCGGCCCCGCCGCCAGGGTGACAGCAACCGAGGTCGCTCCGATGGCGACGGTGCCGTAAACAGCCTGCGCCGTTGCCGCGAGCCTCGCCGGCACGACTTGGCCCAGCAGGTCCATGCAGGCGAGATGCAACAAGGCGAAGGTCAGGCCGTGCAGCGGTTCGATCATGGCCATCACCGGAAACCAGGCCGTCTGTGCCGCGATGCTCCAGCGGACCACGCCGGCCAGGGCGCAGAGCATCGTCGCGCGCCCTGGACCGAGACGATCCAGCATTGGGCGTCCCAGGAAGAAGAAGACTACGACCTCGGCGGCAACCGCCGTCGTCCACAGCACGCTGGCCTCGGCCGCGGTCATTCCAGCCGCACGCCACCGGATGACTTCGAAGCCATCGTGCAGAGCGTGGCTACCGCCGATCAAGGCCGCGACCAGCATCAGCCGGTTGAACGTCGGAATGGCGAGCAAGGCCCGAAGCGCTCCCGCCGCGGCGGGAGGACGATAGGCCACATGCATGGCGGCAAGCCGGTCGGGGACGCGCCAGGCGCAAACGGCCGCCACGGCGAGCAAGCCAGCGTTCAGCCAGACGATGCTGCCGAGCCCGCTCCAGCCGACGCATTGACCGGCAACGAGGGTGCCGAGAATGAACGCCGCGGATCCGGCGCCCCGCACCCAACCGTAATCGAATCCCGGCTTGCCGTCTGCGGCGCTCACGGCCAGGGCATCGGCAATAGGATTGATCGGCGCCAGAACTGCCGCGTGGGCGCCACCGACCGCAAGCAGCAAAGCCAGACCACGAGCGGGCCCGTAGCCCAGGGCGATCATCGCTGCAGCAGCGGTGAATGCGGCAAGCACGGCGGAGGGACGCCACCGGTCCGCCAGCCAGCCGCCCAGCGGTCCGGCCAGCAGGCGAATTGCCGTGCCGCTGGCGAGCACAATGCCAATATCTGTTGGATCGAGGCCATCTTGCAGGAGCAGCCCGGGCAGAAAGGGCGAGGCCGCCCCGAAGGCCGCGAACAGCGCGCTATACAGAAACAAAAACCGCAACAGAGGGGATCGGGTCGGCACGCCGGGAGAGTGACAGGTCATTTGGAAGGTCGCGACGGCCTGAGGAATGCGGCCCCGCCGTCTTGTTTCCTAGACCATCCGCCTCTGGTCCCGCGGCACGGCCTTTACTCGTTCTCTTGGCCCTTTGCCCATAGCGAGCGCGAGCAACTCATTGCCTCGACCTAAGTAAACTATCCACCGAACCGGGGGATAAGTCGGGGGATAGTTGTATTAATCAGAGGATAACGCACTTGAACCGCACAAAATTGTAAGATTGCATTCGCTATGGGCATTTGCTGATAACGAACCCTGTTCGGTATCGCTGGTTAAACCTCGTGTCTATTTCACTCTGTGAGTAAATGGCTAACAACGCGCTTACGGGGCTGGACACGAAAAAGCCGCCCAGCGGGATGAGCGCGAGCGGCAAGTTAGGATCTTTCTCACCTTGTTGCCGATGATCCTGGACCAATCTTGCCGCTAAAAGAACAGTGGCGTCGATGACACCAGATGCGGGTGCGCTGGCGCTGGACTGACTCCGGAACGGGAATCGTCAGGTGTTGACCGTTCAACACGTCACTGTAACGGAGGGTGGCCAAGCAGTGGTGGCGGGCACCGTCCACACCCGCACACCGCGATCTAAGGAGACATCGCGATGATTGGGGACCCTGAGGTCCATTGCGTCGAAACCCACCCTGCCCCCCTCTCCTGGCGCCTTGGGATAACCGCCGCCAATGCTGTCCCCCGCTGCGGTGCCCGGGCCAAGCACAGCGGTCTGCCGTGCCAATGCCCGGCCATGGCGAACAGGCGCTGCTACATGCATGGCGGGGCCTCGACGGGCGCCGAAGACGGCGCAGGGCGTGGACCGGTGCCGTGCGGCGCCACGGAAACACGGTGAAAGGGGCTGCGGCAGCCCGGGAGCGATCGGCCGAACGAGGGCAGGCATGGGTAACGGTGCCTGCGCTGCGGCGGATGATTGCGGGAAAGGTGCCAGAGCTAAACAAATGACAGCTACGCCCCTTGGCTCTGGCTGCTTGGTGAGAGATTACAGCCCAGACTGCCAGCGGGCGAACTCGCCGTCCCACTTTGATCAGAGATCTCAATCAGACATTAGCAGCGTTTCCTTCACGCCGGGCTCCCGCTCCCGCTGATCGAGCATTCCCTTGGCAAAGCGCTCCGTCAGGATCGGGCCCAGAATTGACGTAGTGAGCAATAGCACCAGCACCGCGTTGAGGATTTTATCATCAAGCAACCGCTGACCAGCCGCGTTCATCGTGTCGTAGCCGACCAGCGTCGCCGCGAGTGTAGCGGCTACCTGCGGCAATGTGAGCGCCCAAACCGTCAGCCTCTCCGGGCGGGTGTAACCGTACGCACGGCCGACCAAGGTCGCAGCGATCCACTTTCCGATAAGGAGGGCGGCAATCATCCCAATGACCAGGGGGAAGTTGTCGAACACGACCCGCACAAAGGCGACCGGCGCAATCAGGAAGCCGGTAACAATGAAGAAGCTGGGGATGAACAGCGCCTTGCCAAAGAACTCCAGCTTTTGCCGCGCCGGATGATCCTGCACGGCCGCATTGACCGCGAGACCCGCCAGGAAAGCGCCGACGATACCCGGAAGATTGATCAGAGCCGCGAGCATACCGGAGATCGCCATCACTCCCAGCAAGGTGACGAAGAATGCTTCCTCACTCTCCCTCACTCGGCCCAGGATATACGCGCCGGCGCGACTCACGCCGATCAGGATCAGGGGCACGAAGACCGCGATCTCTGCAACCTGAACGGCTAAACCTGTCGTTGAGAAACCTGTCGTATAGGTCGACAGGCAGACCGCGAAGACGATCAGCGACAGGGTGTCAGAGACCACGGTCGCTCCGATGGTGACCACGATCGGCTCGAGCCGGACGACACCAAGGCGAGCGACGACAGAAAGACCGAGGAGCGTGTGCGATGCAAGCAGAGATCCAATGACGATGGCCGGGATCAACGCGTAGCCGAAGCCAAGTCCGTACAGCGTTCCGAACAACAGCGGCATCATCGTCGTCGCAACGCCGAACATGATCGCCCGTTTTTGGGCTTTCCGAAAAAGCATGACGTCGACCTCGAGGCCGGCCGAGAACATAAGCAGGAGTTTGCCGAGCTCCGCAAAGAAACTGGCTACCGGATGATTCTCGCCGAACAGCTCCAGCACATGTGGTCCGAGAACCACCCCGAACAGCAGAAGCCCCACCATCGCAGGGATTCTGAGACTTTGGGCCAGGGGAGGAATCCCGACCATGACCGCGATCACCAGGGCGAACTTTGCCAGGTCAGGAAGCGAGAGCACGAACGTTCTAGCGCTGTCGAAGAGTGTCATCGAATAAGTTCAGCCTCTGATGTTTGGTGTTCCCCGCAAGTCCGGTGTGTACCGCCTGCGGTTTCTGGGACACCGGATTAAACCCTACGCGGCGATGGCGCCCGATTGAAGCTGCTTCTTGCGGAAGTCTGCTGGGGCAATGAATCCGTGCCTCTCGATCAGCCAGGTGGTGTTGTAGGTCGCGCGGAACGCGAGCAGCGCGTGACGCAGCTCCTCGATTGTGTCGAAGCTGTACACCCACAGCAGGTTCTCCTTGAGCGTCCGGATGAACCGCTCAGCGCAGCCATTGCCCTCCGGCGCGCGGACGAAGGCGGGCGAGCTCTCGATCCCGAGGAACGCGATCTCCTTCTGGAAGTGATCGGACATGTATTGTTGGGGTGGACGGCCCGCAGGCATCGGAGGAGCCAAGTTCGGGTTGAATGGCCAACACATAGAGGAGGCAGCTCGATGGTATACAAGCGCATTTCGATAGATACGTCCAAGCATGTCTTCACGATCCACGCGGTCGACGAAGCGGAACGGACGGTGCTACGCCTGGAACTACGGCGCTCGCAGGTTGAGGGGTTCTTCGCCAAAGTGGCACCGACCGAGGTGGCGCTGGAAGCTTGCGCCGGCGCTCATTATTGGGGACGACGGCTCTCCGCTATGGGCCACCGGGTAAAGCTAATCCCACCCCAATACGTGAAGCCTTTCGTTAAACGCAACAAGAACGACCGCAATGACGCCGAGGCGATCGGTGAGGCGGCGTCGCGACCGAGCATGCCAACGGTGCCGGTTAAGAGCCTCGACGAGCAGGCGGCGACGATTATTGTGAAGCACCGGGAGCTGTTGGTCGGACACCGGACCGCGGCGATTAACGCATTGCGCGGGCATGCCGCGGAGTTCGGTGTGATCGCCGGCAAGGGGACTGCGAATGTCGAAGCTCTGCTGGCGACGTTGATGGCGGAGCCGACGATCCCCACCGTCGCGAAGGTGATGTTCACGGCGATGGGCGAGCATATCGCGGATCTCGATGCCCAGCTCGCGGCGGTAGAGAAGCAACTCATCGAGCAGCACAAACGCAATCCGGTCAGTCGGCGTCTGGCGGCGATCCCCGGGGTTGGGCCGATCACCGCGACTACCTTGGTTCTGTCGGTGAACCCGGCGAACTTCGAGAGCGCTCGGCATTTCGCCGCCTGGCTCGGCTTGACGCCACGCGAGCGGTCCACCGGTGGCAAGCACCGCCTGGGGCGGATCAGCAAGGCCGGGAATGAGAGATTGCGACAGCTCCTCGTGGTCGGCGCGACCTCGGTGGTCCGCGTTGCCAGGGCAGGACGACCGTCGAGCTCGACCTGGCTGCTGGGATTGCTGGCGCGAAAGCCGAAGAAGCTCGTGGCAGTCGCGCTGGCCAACAAGATCGCCCGGATCATCTGGGCGATGATGGTGCGGGGTGAGGCGTATCGGCGTCAGCCGAGCGCCGCCTGAGCTTCGCACTGGTGCCAGGGGTTCAAGCGCGTTTGGAGAGGATGGCGATCGGTCGAACCGACGAATGACGAAAATCCCGCATGGGTCACCGGCAGTTCCATGCCGATGTATTGTTCGGACGTCATTCGCGGAACCCATCTGGGCCAGCGGCCATGATGCCGCGTCAGTAGGCCGGACACATGACCGCAGTTGCACCGCCGCTAAATCTCCGTATCGCCTTCTTGAATCCCGCGGGCCGTCCACACATGCGACCCATGGTCATGGCGAAGAGCGAGGCCGCGGGCGACGGCCTTGGCGAACCCGCCGAAGTGCTGCCGCACACCCTGGCGGATCGGCTCCAGAGCTTCGAAGCGGGTCGCGCGTGCATGCGCATGGATCCCGACACACTCGGCGGAGCAGTGATCGACCGCGATAAAGACCGCGGCCAGTCCTTCGCCGGTGATTGTCGTCGTCAGGTCGGTGCCCCAGATGGTGTCGACTGCGTTGGGAATAATGGTGCCGTCATGAGACCGCGGGCCACGCGGTGAGCCGACACGCCCAGGCGCCAGCAGGTCATTCTCCCGCATCAGCCGCAGCACCCGTCGCAACGATGTACGGGTTCCCGCATGGCGCAATCGCGCCCAGACCTTGCGATGACCCTCGCCATGGAAGGGGCTGGCGGCAAGCACGCCACGGATCGCCGCCGTCAGCGCGTCATCGGACAGCGCGCCGAGCGGCCCACGCCGTCGCGCAGGCGTGGCGGGCGGCGGTGACTGCTGGCGATAGATGCCGGAGCGGGCAAGCCGCCAGACCCGGCAGACCGCGGCCAATCCATACGGCTTGCCGCTGACCGGCGAAGGGACGCTGCTCATGGCTTGCGCCTCGGTCGGGCCAAAGGGCGGCTGGCCTCCATCAATGCGATCTTCTCGTTCAGCAGGTCGCGCTCGATCAGCGCCGCCCCTAGCCGAGCCCTGAGCCGATCGCTCTCCAGTTCTTCACCCGTGCCAGGACGTGTTGTCAAAGAGGCCTCTCCGGCCGCGAGGAAGGAATCACGCCAAGTGGTGAGCGTCGCCGCGGTGACGCCGAGCCCGCGGGAGACGATCTCCAGGTCTTCTCCTCGCAATAGCCGGAGCACCGCCGCGGTCTTGCGCTGCCGCGACATCCTGCCCCCGCGGCCGGGCGACGCTGCACCAGACTCTTGCGGTCGCTCCGCGTCGCTCGGCCGCGCTCCAGCTGTCGTTTGTTCATCCATGACACACCCCTCCTGCGGAAATCGTCCGCCTTATGAGGTGTCCCAATCAACCGTGACGCGCGGGAGTCCGAACATCACCCCGGCGAACCAGTCGATCACCGTCAATGAAGGAAGTGGGCCGAGCCAACTCACCTTCAACATTATGAACCCCAACAAGGTGGACGTGACCTTCGGCGGCGTGTTGCTGTTCCAGCCGACCTTCCTGGGGGGCGACGACACCGATGTGCCACTGGGGCTAGGGATCGGCAACGGCTCGTGCTTTCTCAATTTCGCCAGCGGGCCGGGGGTCAAGATCGCGCCGCGGGGCTCCTGCGTGATTAACTTCCCCTTCACCACGGCGATAGACGAGGACGGAAACAACGATTCCGGCACCGTCCGCATCAACTTCGTCACCGCCTTCGCAGAGGACGTCACCGGCACCCAAACCAGTGCCTTCGCCTTCATTACTGTGCAGGACGTTCCAGAGCCGCCGACCTTCGCGTTACTGCTGATCGCAGGGGCGATCGGATTTGGCGCAGAAAGCACTTTTGCAAAGCGGCGCGCCCAATCCCCTGACGGGTTTTCGCTTCGGCAATCGACGTCGCTGAAGAGGAACGCCTGATGCTCGACACCGATTTAGGGCCTTGAGGTGGTTCCCGAGATTCACTACCAATAGTAGATGCCCCGCAGCTGGAGACGAGGGCGGTGGGCTGACACGGTGGTGCGTGTCCCGTCGTTCCGACGAAAGGCGGTGGGTGCTGGCGGCGCCCGCCGTTTGCTGCGTCTTTAGGCCTCGCGGTGGGTCACCACTTTGATGTCGTGCCTCCGAAGTTCCTCGACGATCGCGTTGTATTGTTCCACCCTGGAAGTTGCACTGAGCAGGACATCAGCCTGGAGTATGATCCCGATTTCGTGCAGCACCAGCCTCACGGAGATCTCGCCGAGCGTGCGGCCTTGAAAGCTGATGGCGTTCGCGGCCCCGCGAGGCAGCGTTTCCGGTGGGCCGATTAAATTGACGGAGGTGAACATGCTGGGGTCGGTGTCGTAGTTGGCTGGGGTGACACCGAGCACGCTCCCTAAATAGCAAAGGACTTCGATTGTGTCCTGATGCAGCAACATCCATACTTTGCCGGTGTGTCGCTTGCGCGCAGGGCTAGCCATCGACATCGTCCTCGGCCGGGAACACGGCACGGACCATACCCCTCTGGAGGCAGATGCGGTCGATCGGGTTCCGTGGCGTCGGATCGATCTCTATGCGCAGCGGGCTCAGGTAGCGTTCAGCCATTGCCCTTCTCCAGGTTCGGTGGCGAATGCGTCAGTCCACGTGTTATACCAAATCCATTGGTGTGAGACTCACGAAGGCTTGCCGACGCGGGGACAGATGTGATTCACGCTGTTGAACAGCAGGATGTTCGACACGGCCGCGCCTCTGCGTCTTCGCATGGACTTCACCGCCGGTGATTTGCGCCGCCACGCTCGCCAGACGCGGGATGCCAATCAGGCCAGGCGTTTGTTGGCTCTAGCTGCGATTTATGAAGGTGGGTCGCGTGGCGATGCCGCACGGATGGACGGAGTTGGCTTGCAGATCGTGCGCGACTGGGTGCTGCGGTTCAACGCGGACGGTCCGGCGGGGTTGATCGACCGCAAGGCGCCAGGGCAGCCGTCGCGACTGAACGATGAACACCGCGCCGCACTGGCGGTGATGGTCGAGAACGGTCCGATCCCTGCGATACACGGCGTGGTCCGTTGGCGAGTGATCGATCTCTGCCAGTGGCTGTGGGAAGAACATCAGGTCACTGTGGCAAAGCAGACGTTGAGCCGCGAATTGCGGGCGATGGGCTACCGCAAGCTGTCGGCACGTCCGCGCCACCACGAACAGGCGGCCGGCGCCATCGAGACGTTTAAAAAAACTGGCCTGCGACAGTGGCGACAATCGCGCATCGGCGGGGCCTCGATCCCTCCACCATAGAAATCTGGTTCGCTGATGAAGCCAGAATTGGCCAGAAGAACAAGATCACCCGCCGCTGGGCCAGGCGCGGCAGCCGTCCGTCCGCACCATCCGACCAGCGCACCGCATCGACCTACATCTTCGGTGCCATCTGTCCCAAGCGAGGCAAGGCCGTCGGTCTGATCCTGCCCTGGTGCAACACCGCGATGATGAACCTGCACCTCGCGGCGATCTCTGCCGATGTCGCCCCGGGCTGTCATGCACTGCTGCTGGCCGATCAGGCCGGATGGCACCTCGCGCACCACCTCGTGGTGCCACACAACATCACCATCGTCCCGCTGCCACCGAAATGCCCCGAACTCAACCCGCAGGAGAACGTCTGGCAGTTCATCCGCGATAACTGGCTCTCCAACCGTGTGTTCGACAACATCCATGCTCTCATCGATCACTGTTGCGATGCATGGAACAAGCTCGAGGCTCGGCCCTGGACCATCATGTCCATCGGATTGCGCGATTGGGCCCATCGGTTCTGATCCGTGGGAGCTGGTATTAGATACAGCGTCTTGATCAGCCGTCCCAACTCTTCCAGCGCGCGGGCCAGCTTGCGCTTGGTCGGGCGATCCCTGGTTTGCAGGATCCGGATCAGCCCCGGCAGCCTGCACGGTGCCGAGCTTAAGCGAGCTGGCAAGGCGCAGTAGGTTCTCCCAGGCTGATGAGCTTCACGTTGATGCGCTGGGCGGCCAACTCGTCCAGGGGCCATATCGGCCTTGCCGTCCACCCGCCAGAATTCTGGTGCCGCCTATGTCGGCCAGACGCGGGCTGAACTGATAGCCTAGGGCGGAAGCTGGTGGAGCGGTTGTTCGCGCTGCAGGCGCAGCGGACGGCGGAGGTCCGCTAGAGAATGCGGTGGATCTGGTAGGCGATGGCGCCGCCTTGGCACGGGACGCCCATGCCGACGCCGAGGATGGTGTTGAGCCACAGATAGCGATCGTCGGCGGTCTCGAAGAACACCGCCGTGCGCAGTGCGTGATCGTTGGGGTCGACTCCGTCTTCGCGACGGAGCACGCGCTCGAGCACACCGGGCTTGGCGTGCCAAAGTCCCTGATAGGTCACGTGGATCACTGCCTCGTCATCGGTGCGCAGCAGCAGGCGGACGTCGGCTTCGAATACGCCGTCCGACCGGATCAAGGCCATGTCCCCGCCGCCGGCGACGATGGCGCCGTTCAGTCGGGGGCCGTGGAAGCGGCCACCGGTGACGTAGACCACGCGGCGGCGGCCTCTTGGCGTGATGCCGAGTTCGACCGGCGGCGATGCCTGGATGTCAAACTGCACGAGGTATTCGGATCGTAGGGGGGTGATCGGCGTGTCGCCCATCGTGTTCGGCTCCTAACGGCTCCAGGCGGTGGCGCCGCCGTCGATTGCGAAGTCCGCGCCGGTAATGAAGGCAGATTCTTCGGAGGCGAGGAACACCGCGCAGTGAGCAACGTCGTCGGGTGCGCCCATCCGCCTGAGCATGATTTGCTCGCTCATTTGCTGCTTCCATTTCGGATTGGCGAGCAGGGGCTCGGTCTGCTTGGTGACGATAAGGCCGGGTGAAATTGAGTTAGCGCGAATGTTGAGTTTGCCGCCTTCGGTGGCGAGCTGACGCGTCATGGCAAGCACGGCGCCTTTGGCCGCCGCGTGGGCGATGCCACCAAGATTGGGGTTGCCGACTTTTCCCGCCTTGGAGGCCGTGTTGATGATGGCGCCATTGCCTGCGGCGACGAGGGCGGGCCAGGCGGCTTGGCAAAGATTAAAGATCAGGTCGACTTCGTTGACCAGCGTGCGGCGGAAGGTTTCAGGCGGCATCTCGTGTACCCAGCCGAACCAGGCCATGGCGGCGTTGTTGAACACGACGTCGATCCGTCCGTGAGTGTCCATTGCCAGGGCAACGAGTTTTTTGGCTTGCGCCATGTCGGAGAGGTCGCAATCCGACAGCGATACCATCGCACCGCCGGCCGATTGCACCAGGGCCGCGGTTGCTTCCGCGGAAGGGAAGTCGATGTCGCAGCCGACCACTTTTGCACCCTCGGCGGCGAAGCGCAGCGCCGCGGCTTGCCCCATGCTCCCGCCGGTGCCGGTGATGATGACGACCTTTCCCGCAAGCCGGCCCGGTTTTGGACTCATGCTTCCCCCACGAAACGGATAAAGATTTTTGTTTTTTCAAGAAGAAGCGCTTGTTCTTTTCGAAGGCCCGTATCCGTTAGTCCGTCAGCAGTTCACCAAACAGCTGCCATTTCGTTCCGTCGAAGCGCGCGGTGCGCAGCTGGCGGACCGGGAAGCGGTTGTCAGACGAGGTGTTGAGGGTGATGCCGGGGAGCAGCATGTCGGAGTTCAGTTTATCGAGGCTGCAGGCCTGCTTGAGCACGTTTTCGCGTGTCAGTTCGTCGCCACATTGCTTAATGACCTGCGCCATCGCCTGCGCGACGGTGTAGCCAAGCACGACGAGATTGTCGTTTGGGTCGAGCTCGGGTGCGTATTTTTTTATGAAGGTGGCGTAGGTTCGCACGCCCGGATCGTTTGCCCAGGCGGGATCGGAATAGTCCTTGAGGAATTTTCCGGCGACGACGCCGACACTTTTGTCTAGGCCGGCCGGCGTCAGCACCGAGACGATCGAGGCAGTACCGGTTTGCACAATTTTCAGTGGCTTCCAACCTATGTCAGCGCTTTTGCGGATCGCCTGCGAGGTTGCCTTTGGGGTCGCAATGGGTACGAGTACGTTGGCGCCGGTGTCGGCGAGGGTGATGACCTGCGGATCCACGGTCGGGTCGGTGATTTCGTAGCTGACCTGCTTGACGATGGTGTCGGCCTTGTCGCCCAGGCCCTTGCGGACGCCGGCCAGCATTGCCTTACCGAAATCGTCGTTCTGATAGAGCAATGCGACCTTTGGGTCTTTGACGTTTGTGCGAATGTATTTTCCGTAGGTGCTGCCTTCGAAATCATAGCTCGGCATGAAGCCGACGCTCCACGGCGACTTCTGTGGGTCGCCGAACAGGCTTACGCCGGAAAAGCCGAAGAGTTGCGGGACCTTTTTCGATGCAAGGTAGCGCTGGACTGAGGCGCTGCTGGCGGTTCCCGATATGCCGAAGATCGCGAGGACCTTGTCTTCCTCGACCATCTTGCGGGTCACTTCCACGACCTTCGGCGGAGAGTAGCCGTCGTCGAGGGAGATGACGTTGATCTTGCGGCCGTTGACGCCGCCTTTCTCCTCGTTCAGCATTTTGAAATAGGCGAGGTTGGCTTTGCCGATGCCGGCATAGGACGATGCCGGGCCGCTATAGGGAACCGGCTGGCCGATCTTAACCTCGCTGTCGCTCGCACCGGGATCGTAGGTCTTGGCCGATACTGGTCGCGGCACGAGCAAGCCCGTCGCCGCAATCGCACTGGCGAAGCCAGCGAAACCGCGCCTTGTAACTTTTCTTGTCGTGTCCATCCCCGTCACCTCGCTACCGTAACGGCATCTTGCCTTGGTCGCGCCGCTTGGCATTTTTGTCGCACGGGCGGGGACGTGATGCAAGAAACCGCGAGCTTCTAGGCCGTGTGAACTTCATGTAAGGTGTCAGCAGCCAGCCGCCCGCTGTCATCGTCGCGGAACACCCGCGTCAGCCGCGCGCCGAGGCGGGCGACCCCCTTGCCCAAGCCGCATGTTCGCGTCGATGCCGTCAAAATCGCGGCGCTGGCCGAAATTCAGATGCTGGAATTCCAGCTGCGCCTGCGGTTCCAGGTTCAGCTCCTGCCAACCCGTCCGGTCGGGTATCCGCCTTCCAGCGAGGTTTCGAGAAGGCCGCCGTGCAAGCCCGGGGTGCGGCCGGGGCGCAATAGGTGTTGTCTTGTCCGTGCCTCCTCTGCCCCAGAGCCAGGGGGCCGCGACGCCCCTGACACGGCTAGCACACCTAACCGCCGCATTGTTGTTGAACTACGGGCGACCAGCAATTTGCGCTTACAGGAATCGAGCAGCAAAAGGCGCTTGACGCACACAAGGCCTAGCTCAGAAACAACACCGGCCTCAAACAGGCTTCAGCGATGAGAGCTTGTCGTTTGTGCCAGCACCGAGGGCCGTGTTGGCTTCGATCGAATTATAAACACCTGGGCCAAGAGGTACGGCCCTGACCGGGACCCATCTGGCTTTGGAAGTTCGCGTCAGCGAAAAACTGCCAATTACCTTCAAGGATGACGAAAGACGACGTCACGTCACTGAAGACACCCGCGAGGTTTGTCTGCGCTTCGAACACATGAAAGTGGCCGCCCGTGCAGTTTGCGTTAGCGAACAGCACGACATGTGGAATTGCCATTTTGTCCTCCCTGTTGGCGTTCCTCAAGAAGCCGAAATGCTGTAAACGAACCTCGCCTGATCGTGCGGAGATGCTTGCCCTGGCTGCGCACTAATAGGCAGTTGTAATCCGACAAGCCCTTCCACTCGGCCTAACCGTAGGCGCAATCCGGTCTCAGTGCGACTGTCTCGTCGAGGCCAAAGTCCCTCGGCCGCGCCACGGCGTGCAGAAATCCTTCGTGCTAGAAAAGCGGTGTGCCTGCTTGAGGCCCGCTATGTCTCGGGGTCGTTCCGGTATGATCGGATCGCAGGCGATGTGGTGCAAATCAGGCGCAGATCTGTGGCGCCTCGAAACGCCACCTCTTCAGCGAACTGGCCCGGGCTGCCCGATGGCGGTAGCGCAATGGCCGCCATCCGACCGGTGGTATCGGGAGTTGGTTCGCCACATTACCTGTGTTCCAGCCTGGGATCGTAGGCGTCCCGAAGGAAGTCCCCCAGCAGGTTGATACCAATGGCTACGAGCATCATTGCCAAGCCCGGACCCAGCGTCATTGACGGTGCATCGGCGAGAAAATCGCGACCCTCGCTGATCATTCCTCCCCAGGACGGCGTCGGTGGCTGAACGCCCAAGCCCAGGAAGCTCAATGCCGCCTCGGCCAGGATCACCAGCGCCACGTCCAGCGTCGCGAGAACGATAATCGCTGGGAGCACGTTCGGCAGCACGTGCCGCGCCACGATGCGCCAAGCCGGCAGCCCGATCGAGCGCGCCGCCTCGATGAACTCCAATTGACGCAGCCCCAGCGCCTCGCCGCGCACCACGCGCGCGAACTTCACCCACAGGGCCAGGACCAGGGCCAAGATGAGTGACCAGAATCCGGGACCCAGCACCGCCATCACCAGCAGCGCCAGCAACAGGAACGGGAACGCCAGATAAAAATCGACGATGCGCATGATCAAGGTATCCAGCAACCCGCCAGCGTAGCCCGCTATCGCGCCGATGACGGATCCCACCGTGCTGGAGACCGCCACCACCAGCACCGCAATCGCGAGCGAGGTGCGCGTGCCCAGGATCACCCGACTCAATATGTCGCGTCCGAGATTGTCGCCGCCAAGTGGATGCGCGAGGCTCGGCACCTGAAACCGCCATTCCAGCATTTGCTGCGCGGGATCGTACGGCGCCAGCAGCGGCGCGGCGAGCGCGATCAGCGCGAACAGCAGTATCAGACATAGCCCGGTCATGCCTTTGGCGCTGTGCCGCAGCCGCCGCGAAAAACTGCGCCCAGCCTTCTCAGGCATCGCGGATCCGTGGGTCGATCAGACGATAGAGCACGTCCACCGCCAGGTTCAGCAGCACGAACAGCACTGCGGAAATCATCACTGTCGCCTGCACCAGCGGATAGTCGCGCCACTGGATCGCCTGCACCGCAAGCCGCCCGATCCCCGGCCAGGCGAACACGCTTTCGATTACGATCGCCCCGGACAACAGGGTGCCGAGTTGCAGCCCGTCACCGTCACGATGGGGATAATCGCGTTGGCCAGCGCGTGACGCAGCACCACGCGGCGCTCGCGCAACCCCTTGGCCCGGGCGACCAGGATGAACTCCCGCCCCAGCACCTCCAGCATCGCCGAGCGCGTCAGCCGCGCATTCACCGCGGTCAGCGCGAAGCCGAGTGAGATGGCGGGCAGCAAGAAATACCGGAAGCGGCCCCAGAATGGCACCACGCTGCCGCTGCTGAAGCTGTCGCCGATCGCCCACAGCGCGGAACCGCGATAGCCCGATGAGGGCAACAAATGCAGGTCGACCGAGAACACCATGATCAGGATGATGCCCAGCAGAAATCCGGGCACCGATACACCCAGGACCGCCAGCACTGTGCCGGCGTAGTCCGCCAGGCCGTCGCGCCGCAGCGCCGTGACGATACCCAGCGGCATCGAGACCGCGAGAGCCAGCAGCATCGCCCAGAAACTCAGTTCCGCGGTCGCCGGCAACCGCTCCAGGATCAGCCCGCCCACCGGCGTGCGCTGGCGCAGCGAGGTGCCGAGATCGCCCTGTACGGCATCGCGGACATACAGCGCATAGGCCAGCAGCAGCGGCTGATCCAGCCCGAGCTGACGGCGCAGTGCATCCTTATCCTGCTCGGTCATGCCGGGATTGCCGGCGGCCATGATATCCACAGGGTCGCCCGGCACCAGGCGAACCATCGCCGACACCACGAAGGTGATGCCGGCGACCACCAGCAGCGCGTGCAGCAGACGGCGTAGCAGAAACCCTGCGAATGACGGCACTCCGGCCGGCTCAACCGTTGAGCGACACCACCGTGAGGTCCACGTCGCCGTCGGAACGCAGCACGGCGCCCTTCACGCTGTCGGCAAAGGCCGCGAAGTTCAGCGGCTCGAACAGCGGCGCCCAATAGGCCTGCCGCACCAGCATTTCCTGTGCGGCATCGTAGAGCGCCTGTCTTTTGGCGTCGTCGAACTCGGTGCGCGACGCCTCCAGAATGCGGTCGAGTTCGGGATTCGCCGCGAAATTGCGGTTCAGCGAGCCGGCACTGTGAAAGACGGGATACAGCACATCGGGGTCGGGATAGGCGTAGGTGTAGAGATAGATGTGATGCTCGGCTTTCTTGGTCTGAACCACCACCTGTCCAATCGGCATGGATTGCACGCTCAAGGAGATGCCGATCTCGCGCAGCTGCGCCTGGACGATCTCGGCGGAGCGCCGGATCGAGGGGGAGTTGTTGCAAATCAGCCTCAGCTCTAGCCCGGCCGCCACGCCCGCTTCGGCCAGCAGCGTCTTGGCCCGGGCGGGATCGTAGTTATAAGCGATCGATTCCACCTTCTTGTCGTAGCCGGGGATCGCTGACGGCATCGGCCCGTAGGCGACCCCGGCATTGCCGTCCAGCGCCAGCGCGATCACCCGCTTGGGATCGACGGCATGGCAGATCGCCTGGCGCACCTTGAGATCGTTCATCGGCGCCAGGCTCTGGTTGAAGCACAGCGCGCGGGTCGATTGCGACACCCGCTTCAGCAGCTTGATTTCGCTATCGCTGCTCAGGCTGCGGACCCGGTCCAGCGGCACCGACTGGCCGCTCTGCATGGCCTGGATCTCCCCGCTCTGCAGTGCCGCCACCCGCGTTGCGTCCTCGGGATATTGGGTCAGCTGCAGTGCGTCCAGCAACGGCACCGGGCCGCATTTGTAGCCGTCAAACCGTGCCAGCTTGATGCCCCCATCGGGCGACCAGGACGTGAACCTGAATGGCCCCGCCCCCACGGGGTTGCGCCCGAACTGTGGTTTGGCAGCCGGCCCGGGTGGCAGAATGGCGCAGTATGACAGTGTCAGCCCAACCCAGACGGGCACGAAAGGCTGACGGAAATGATAGGCGACCGTGTGCGCATCAATCACCTCGGCCTTGTCGATGGGGCCGAGCATGAAGGCAGTGGGCGAGGCAGTGGCGGCGTCGACATGCCGCTGCACCGTATAGGCGCAGGCCGCGGCATCGCAGGACGAGCCGTCGTGGAAGGTCACTCCCTGGCGGAGATGGAACACGATGGTGCGGTTCTGGTCGCGGAACTCCCAGCCCTCGGCGAAGCCGGGCATCACCTTTCCGTCGCCGTCGCGCCGTGCCAACGGCTCCAGCACCATAAGCATGGTGGATTGGGCGATCGACAGCGAGGTCTTGTGCGGATCGAGTGTATCCGGCTCCTCCACGCGCCCGATCCGCAGCGTGCCACCGCGCGTGGGCGCGGCCCACGCTGGTCCTGCTGTCGCGGCTGCCGCCGCTATGGCGCCCCCCAGCATGGTCCGGCGCCCCAACAGGGGTGAGGATGCCACCAGGGAATGCTCCAGCACGTGGCGCCGCAAATGTGCCTGCGTCAGCGCCATGAATTGTCGCGGTGACAGGTCTTCGAGTGACATGGAGCGTCCTCTCCCCTTTTTCCGGCGCCGTCGGGCAGTGTCGCCCGCTGCAGCCTGGCTTGGGCCAACGATAGCGTTGGCCGCATGACGGGGGAAGCGTTCGTGACCGACTTTCGAAACCGACTAGGGCCGGCATGGCAATCATTCTCGGAATCGCCCATCGCCGCGACTACACGCGAATGCTCCAGGGCCAGTGGGTCCTCCGTCTATCTCAGCGGGTCGCCGAGCAGTCATCCCGCTCAAGCAGCAATTCATCATAGAGCTGCAGGACGAAACCAACGAAAACCGGGCGATCGATATCTGAGTGATCCGCGATAACGGACGCATCGATACGGATCATCCAATACGGATCCTTAGCGTCGAAGCCGCCGTTGGCACGTTCCAGAACGGTGGTAATGCCCGATCGCTATCGCAGTCTCGCCCTGCTCTTCGGCGGAGATGAAGCTCTGCGCAACCACGTCGAACACGTGTTCCGCCGCAGCGCCGTGCCGGTCGCATCGTCAGGAGGACGTGACCTGTACGATCATCGGCTTCTGCCCCGCGCATAGGTTGACGTTCGGCGGCCCTCCACCAGTTGTCGCACCGGCTCCCAACTGGTGGTCTCCTGCAGACAGACCGAGGTACTCGCGCGCAGAGCGTTCGGAACGAAGGTCGAAGTTGGGGGACAAGATAACGCAACCTCTCGAGGGCGCGCTGGGAGGCGAGTGCAATCAAAACGGAGAGCACGTGCTGATGCAGTGCCAGCAATGGATTTATTGCGGACGGCGCCGGTTTTATCTATGTTGAGCCACGTGCCTGGATCTCCAGGAGGCGGTTAATGACCTTCCACACGATCATCAACATGTCCTACCTGATCGTCGGAATGCTTGTCGTCATCGCGGCTCAGACTAAATCTCGTCAGCGTACCGACAGAATTTGAGTTGGGCCTGGGGGCAGGACTTGGTGTGGCTGGGCTCATCAGCCTGACGGCGCCGTGGTTCACAGAGTTGCCCTAAACTCATCATCTGGCGCAGTGCATCGCGGCATTACTTCGTGATGGTACAGGTTGAGAATGCTTGTGACGCGCTGCACCATTCGCGGAGAGTGGTATGCTGCGGGTGCTCCATGTCGCTGATAACGCCGCGCGCCCTCATGCCGGCCCTGCTGTCGGCGCGGACATATTCAGCCATCAGCATAGGCGATCTCGCGTAGTCGGGCCGCAGTCATGATCGCGCTCCGAACCGGGATCGTGATGGCACTACTG
Organism: uncultured Alphaproteobacteria bacterium; assembly: GCA_963819305.1. Lineage (GTDB taxonomy): Bacteria > Pseudomonadota > Alphaproteobacteria > Acetobacterales > Acetobacteraceae > CAVTKE01. The sequence continues at coordinate 512,073 of CAWFVP010000004.1, read as the reverse complement.
CTGAGTTCGGCAGCTAAAGCTGCGCCACCACCAGATGTCGTTCCCGACCCGGAGATGAAGAAATGGTTCGAGGGGCTGCGACAACCGGGTACGGGGAAGCTCTGCTGCTCCGTAAGCGATTGTCGGTTCGTCGCCTTCACAACCCATGAGGGGCAATATGAAATTGAGATCGACGGCTGGCGCTACCCAGTACCAAAGGGCGTTGTGCTTGAGGGGCTTCCCAACCCACATGCGAGATCTGTTGCATGCTATACAACAACAATATTCGGGCCCCCGCTGCCGCCCGGTCATCCCCCCAACCAGCCCCAGGACATCATCGAAATTCTTTGCTTTGTCCCGTCTCGTCTTGTCTCGTAGCATAAACATTCCCGCTTAAAGGAAGCGAACGCCCATGTTTGGTGTGGAAGCGACTTGGTCGCACTGGGCTCCGCAGATGCTCGCGGTTCTTCGCATATTCGTGGCACTACTATTTCTACAAAGCGGCCTATCGAAATACTTTGGATTTCCTGCACCGCAACCAGACAATTTCGCTGTCTTATCTCTGATCGGGCTTGCCGGTGCCATCGAAATTGTCGGTAGCCTGCTCTTGTTGGTAGGACTGTTCACTCGCGAAGCGGCATTCATCATGTCGGGTGAAATGGCGGTCGCCTACTTCATGGTGCGCGCGCAACTGAGTTTCTATCCGTTGATCAACAATGGACGGCTAGACGCCTTGTTTTGTTTCGTCTTCCTCTATTTTGTGTTCGCCGGTCCAGCTGCCTGGAGCATCGATGCGACACGACAGACCGCGTACAGGCAATCACGTTACCTGTCCACTCCAGGGACTTAGCAACTTGGCGATGCAACGAGGCTCAGATCATTCAGAGGGACTATTTTCCGCGTTCCATTTGGCCCCTTATCTCTCCGCCAGGATTTGCAGCCGTATGAACGTTGGCATACCAGCGGCCAGCCATAAGATCGGCCATCTGCGCGTCGCTCAGAGTCGTGCTACCCTTTATCGGGCTGGCGGGAGTGGGGAAAGGAACTACCACGCCTGCATTCGCGGTTGGCTCCGCCGGCCCGTGAAAGTGGGCGGCCGTTGCCGGTCCGCTGAGGTTGGAATATTCCACGGTGTATGTCAGCGCCTTTGTCACGGTATCGAGGGTGGCTGTGGCCGTGCCCTTGCCATTGGAAAGCTTGGCTGGGACTTCGGCGGCGCCGGCCATCGTCGCGTTGAACTGAATGGTCTCGGCATGAGCTGTGCCCGATAGTAGGTAAGCAGCGCTAAACAGCGCAATCACACGAATCATTCTGATCCCCTCACTTTGAGTTATCCGGCTATTCGGCACGTACTCGCCACCGTCATCTACCGGGCGCGATAAGTGCGATGACAAGATCCGCATGTATCGCCGATAACCCGCACCTGGCTGGTGACGCCTTCCACATCCCCGGCTTTGGCCAACTGAGCCAGCTTGTCCGCTGCGTCCGCCATCGTCGTGGCAATCTTTTGAAAGCCTGCTGGATCCGTCCAGATCGTCGGCTGCGCCTTCGTATTGTGACCCTGCTCGGAGCCTTTAGGGAACTGAGTTGGAAACTGCCTGAACCAACGCGCCATGGACTTGGCCGGGAATTCTAAAGTTTTCACATCGCCTTTGGCCGCGACCACCGCGTTAATTCCGCTGAAATTACTGGCCATCAGGTCCTGCCCGGCTTGACGTGTCTCGATCGGGTCAGGTCCGTCGGCACGCGCAACATTGCATAGTGCGAAGGCGAGAATCAACAACGTTGCCACCAGCTTAATCATGATTTGCTTCTTTCAGCTGTTCGACAGATCCCGTCATACGGTTCACGCCGCGTTGAGACCAAGCTTCCCGTGAACATGGCACTCGTCCGACCTGCGGCAATTTGTTTGCCAGCATGATCGGCCATCAAAACACAGAGTCAACTCTAACCCTACATGAGAATGGGCCTAGGCATGAATGCAGCGCAGATGGCGGCGGCACGCTTCCTATGGGAATCCATAGCTGCTCCAACTGAAACGGCCGAGCTACCCTTCACTGCCCGGATTCAGGCGTCGCGATCCCTTGGTGCCGACCTACAAACCCTGCGCGATTGCGGCCGACTGATCCTCGAGGAGAGGCCACTGCCGTAAAGAAGGTGTGAAGCTGTCGGGCCTTACGCCTGCCGATTTGAGTGATTGAGCTCACAGTTAAAGTTGCAGCCGTGGTGTAACGGTTGGCCTGGAATAATCCTTGTCGTCTGTCCCCTTTTCGCATGAGGGCTGCCGAGATGACTCGAATTCAGCAAGATACTCACCTTGCCGAGACGGATCCATGGGACGTCGTCTCGCAGGCCCAAGGGGATCGTGGGCCATTGGTGGTCGGTTACGGCAGGGTGCTCGTCGCCCGGTTGAACGGGGTCTGGCTTTCGCTGCTGAAGCTGCGATGCAGCAACGCCGAGGATATCGCGCGGTGACCCCACTCGGACGCCCCTCGACCGCGCTCGATGCGACGGCCCCGCACATGCGGCAATCCCCGCTGCAGTCTCCCATTACTGTGCCCCGGGACGACGACCAGAATCAGCGTGGGCTCGATGCAGTAGACCGGGCGGCAGCAAGTCGTGCATGGCTCGCCTGTCGATGGGTGATGAAGTCCACGACTGTGGTCGCGCTATTCGGCGTCAAGGCTCGAGGCGACGTTCTCCCGGTGACTGGCCGTCCGACACCCAGTAGTGCTGCCGAAGTATGGCGGCTCTGGCGGCGGCGGCGGCGTGAACGCCGCTACTTGCTTGACAGCGACCCACGCATCCAACTCGAGCTCATTGCACAGGGCCATGACCTCGAGGGCCAGCTCAGGCAGTGGACCGACGTCCATCGGCAACCTGCAAGAGGAAGTCGGAACTCTCAAATGAACGAACAGCGCAAGTTAGCCCCCTGCCCATACGTCGGCATGCGTCGCCGCGGCGACCGATAAGCCGTTGAGAAGCTGAGATGCTTCGCGCCCTATTGGTGTTCATCGTGGCTGACACGTTCGGCGAGTGGGCGCGACTGTTGTTGCGATTACCCGTTTCCGGGGCTGTCCTCGGCATCGTGCTTCTCTTCGCCGCCTTTGCGCTGCGGCCGGACGGCGTGCCACCCGAAGTCGAACAAGCGAGCCGCAACCTATTGCGACTGCTACCTCTGTTCTTCGTGCCAGCCGGCGTTGGCATCGCCGAGCACGCCGCACTGATCCGGGATCACTGGCCCGCAATCCTGATCGCTACTCTGGGGTCGAGCCTTATGGCGCTGCTGGTAACGGGCTTTACTTTGCACGTCATCGACCGCAAGCACGCCAAAGCGCAGCCGGCTTCCTTTCCGGAGCGGGTGTTATAAGCGCCACCTGGCCCGCGCTGACCTCTCACCCCCTCACCGGGTTGCTCCTCACGCTGGCGGCCTACGAGGCGGCGATCGTTTTGCAGCACCGGCTCGGTGGATGCGTGCTTGCGAACCCCGTGCTGCTTGCCATCGCAGCGGTCGTGGCGGTCCTTCGCGCCACGGGCACGACCTACGCCGACTATATGAAGGGCGCCGGACTCATCGCTATAGCACTGGGTCCCACAACGGTGGCACTTGCGGTGCCGCTACACGCCCATGCGCGGCAGATCAGGGGATCGGCGACGCGGCTGATTGTAGCAGCCGCACTGGGTGCAGCGACCGCCACCGCAAGCGCGGTTGGCATCGCCTGGCTCCTAGGAGCGCCGGGCGTCATTATCCGCTCGCTTGCCCCGAAATCAGTGACTACTGCTATCGCGGTCGGTATCAGCGAACAGATCGGGGGGATCGCCGCTCTGACCACGGCGATCGTGATCTTCACCGGGATTGTTGGCGCGATGCTCGGCGGGTCGGTGCTCAATCTTGCAGACTTACATGAACCAAGAACGCGCGGCCTGGCCATCGGAGTCGCGTCTCACGGGATTGGCACCGCCTACACACTGGCGCGGGACGAGACAGAGGGGGCCTATGCTGGCCTGGGCATGATCTTAGCCGGCATACTCACTGGCTTGCTATTGCCCCCAATCTGGAACGCCCTGGAATGAGAAACCCCGGCGGCGGCTCATGTATTCACGGCGAGATCAGCCCGAACAGGATGGCCCGTGCGAGCGCTTGCTCACGGGTGGCCGCCTGGAGCTTCTTGCGGGCGTTTGCCAGATGTAGCTCAACTGTTGGGTTGCGGATTCCCATGCGTTCGGCAATTCGATCGTTGCGTAGCCCAGCAGCCAGCCAGAGCAGCACTTCCCGCTCGCGGGGGCTGAGACCGACACTGATCGCTTCCCGTTGCCGCGCAAGCTCGAGTAGTCTCGTGTCGGCGCACTGCGCTGCAATCCTCAGATCCGGCATCATCTCCGCAACCCACCTCCGCGCCTCGGCACGGGTGAAGCGGGTCCCAGCCGAGAGACCGCCGAACCGCGAGCCTGGAAGCGACCGAAGTGGGAATACGATCTCGCTATTTATTCCCATACCACGTGTGTCATCGAGCCATTGCTGATGCAGAATGCCGGCACGTCGCTTAGCGAAGTCGGGACCGGAAAGAATTGGTTCTATACTGCTCCTGCAATGAGCGACGCTCGAATCGATCCGGCCAAAGCCGCTCTCATCATAGTGCCGCAACCAGCTATCCGACCAGGTCGTTAGCCGTGGCCATGCTGTCGAGGGACGAGCGGCTGAGGGCGCATAGACGTAGTGCACGGACTCAATGCCGATGGAGCGCATGTACGCCACGGTCTCCATCCAAGCCCCTTCGAGCGTTGGCGCCGCACAGAGTCGGTCAAGGAAGTCGATGAACTGCAGTTGCATCGCAAACCATGCATGTTTGCAGGAGCCGATCTTATAGAATTTAGCCCTGGAAAGTAATCCAACGCACCATCTTATCCAGAGACCTGCGGTAACAAGTCGGACGTTATGGAACGCGGCGGATTTACGAAGTTGGTAAGAACCCTTACGACCGAGCTGAGGAAGACATCGGCGAGGGTATCCTCACAGCCGCCACCAGGAAGCCGGAAATGTCCCTTTGGATGTAATGGCCTGCCCTTGGGCCTCGGTGGCCGAGGTGGTCAGGCTCCCGTAGCCCCAGACGCCAGAGCAACTCGACGAGAGCTAGCGAGTAGATGCTGGCGTCGTCTTCCGCAGCCAGACAAGCTTGCGTTGGTCCAACAGCACCTTCCAGTCCACGTGCGTAAAAAAGTAAAGCGCGCTAAGGATCAGAAGCTGGGTGCAGATGAACCATGCGGCTGCAGACATGGCGGACACCGTGGAATCGAATTCGAACCGTCGACCAACGGTCGCGCCCCCCACTATGAAGAAACCGTAGCTGGCGAGCCTTCCGAAGAAGAACGGCAACGCGACCCGGGGCAGCGGCAGTCCAGTCAGTCCGTAGGCGATGAAAAGAAAGTTCGAAGGCAAGGGGCTGAACGCGTAGAACAGAAACAGGCCCACTGTGAGCGTCGTGCGCCTCTCGAGACGGCTCTTGATAACGTCGATGTTCGCCCGGTGAGCTTCGTTGAGCAGCTTCTTTCGTAAGAGCACGTGGGAGAGCTTCGCGAGCGTGAGCCGGCCGAGCGTCGCAGCAACCGCGCCGATACCAGCCAAGAGCAACGCGTTAGTGTCGTGGTACTGGAAGCCAACAAAGGCCAGGGCCATCCAAGTCGGCGGCGCGAATGCCGGAATCAAATTCAGTCCGAAAATCAGGGCGAACAGCAGCGCGATGGCAGGCAGCTGATCTGGCAAGGCGCTCACTGCCTCACAGCGTCAGCTCCGACGCATCAAAGGATCTTACTGAACACCGCGCCGATCCCGGTGGTCATGGCCATGGCCAGGGCGGCCCAGAAGGTCACCCGGATCATGGGCTTGCACCGTCACATCGGTTCGTCCGTCAGAACTAAGCGATGCGGGATTTGCGAGGACGGCCCCCTCTGGCGCCGTTCGCCCGTGCCGCGGCGGCCTTCGACGCGGATGTCGCCTGGCCCGCGTGTCTGGCCATATAGGTCCGGGTCCCAAACAAGCCGGTGAGCAGACCGGGGATCGACAGGTCGGCGTCTAGCGCTTCCCAGTGCAGGCCATAGCCCGCTCCGAGGATCTCGACTTGGGCAAGCTGATCTTCGGTTGCGGCTTCCAGTCCCTGAGCCAAACGTGGCGGGAAGGCGAAGGTGCAGCCGTTCGTCAGTTCGACGATCACCCGGCCGAGTTTGCGGTCATAGCGGGCGGCCGCGGCGCGCGGCTCGTCGCGGCGAGCGGCCTTGCCGCGTTCTGCGGCGGCGTCGATCTGTGCATCAGTCAATTCGGCCATGAATATCCTCCCATCGGGCCAGTAGCAGAGTTTGCTGCTCGATAACGATGCGCACGGCACGGCGGACCTCGCCCCGCGTCATGCCATCGACCCAAGCCAGTTCCGGCGTGCCGTCGGCACCGGCCAAGTTGATCTTGGCTTCGCCGTCACCGAAGACATGGACGTGTGCCGGCTGGTGATCGTTGACGAAGATGACCATGCGCAGGCCGCGGGCACGAAACACGGTGACCATTGAGCCATATAACCCATCCTGATGGGTTATTCAAGGTAACCAAGCTTCGCCACCTAGGGGTGCGTAAGATGACGTGGCCGATGACCGGAGCACACTGATGGCGGCTCGGCGTTCCTCGCCAAGATCAAACTCTCGCGGCCATCGGTCTACCTGCATTGGTGCTGGACGAGGGGCGGCGAATGCGTCAGCCCACGTGTTTGACGACTTTGATTTTATGCCAGTTGAAATGATCGGTAATGGCGGTGACCTGGCCAACGGACGATCCGGGGAAATATTTCACGTCAACTTGCAAGATGTCGCCGATGTCGTTGAGGATCAGCCGGATCAAAATTCCGGTCGGCTCCTTCCCCATGAAACCGATTGCCGTCGCCGCTCCTCGCGGCAATTTCTCCGGCGGCCCTCGGTTGACGAAAGCGAAGTAACCCGCATCGGTCTCGTAGTGATTCGGCGTAACCCCGAGGACAGATGCCAAAAAGGCGATCGCCTCGATGGTGTCCTGGGCAAGCACCAGCCGCACCTTGGAGCCTCGCCGGCAATTCACTACCGGGTCTTCAGCCACGCCCGACCTCCCCCAGCATGCGCTTGAAGGCATCGAGCAGCATGGTCTGGTTGGTCTGCCGGGTGCGCATGCCGTGGATCTCGAGGGCTTTGTCGAGATCTAAGCGGCATCATTAGCGCGCGCTACCCTCATTCTGAACCTATCGAGCATGGCGCCGAACAGCAGCCGGGCCATGTTATGTAAGGCTACGGCCGCTAGCTGGCGGTGCTCATCGCCGCCCAGCGGCGCCCGATCGAGTGATCGACAGCGCCATCCTGCCGCCGTCTCTGGTCTTCCTGAACGACCGGCGCGTTGCGGACGGAATCCCGGGCCGATCAACGGCTTGCCGGCAATTAAGGCGCCTGCTCCTAGGGCGTGGTAACGCCTTTCGGCCGCGCGGCGAACTCGCAAGAGAAGAAGCTTCCTCCGGGCGATGATCCTGCTGAAGCTATGCGCAAACGTCGAAATCTGGAAAGGCTCTCGATGTGTCGCGGTCCTGTCCGCGCCGTTCCAAAAAAATGCCAAAAGGTGTGACTCCCTCCGCTTCAGCCTCAGGTTAAAATAGTAGCCGCATTATGTCGTTGGCGCTGGGACTCCTGCATCGTAAGGACAGGCTGGACGTGGCCGCTGCTTTTGATGCTGGGATGGACAATCTGCGCGATGCGAGCGCGAGGGTGGGATCGATAGTCAAGACTTTCGGATTTACTAAAAGCTATGACGGTAATGGGTGTGCAGCGACGGATCGCGCGTCTAGAGGATGTAGATCGCTCACGTTGAGCAGCTTCGGGCCGCCGGAAGCGGCCGCGCAAAGAAGCCAGCAAATTCGAATCCCACGAGTGCTGACCGGACGCGGGGCGAATGCATGCTGGCCAAAACCGCCCTTGCGCCGCCAAATCACGAGGCCCATTAACCCAGTACCAAGCAACACTAGCGATCCGGGTTCGGAGATCGCCTGACCTGGTCCGCCCGCACCACCGCCGCCGCCGCCGCCGAAGGGGAAGAAATTTTGGAGATCGAGCGACGGCAGAACCACGGAATCGCCATCGGAACCAAACGGCGTGGTGCCATTAAAAGTGCCGGTGACAAAAAGGCTGGATGTAGTCGGTACAACTACAGTCAGTAAGCCATCGCCCCCGGCCCCGGTTGGTGAGGTGCCGCCCACAGCATTAATTGTGCCAGCGTAGATTAGTGTCCCCGTCTCGGTACCGAGAAATACTTGTCCTCCCCCGCCGGCGCCGGCTGCATCGGAAATCACCTGGATGACCGTGCCTGGCTTGCCGTCCCCGCCACCACTTCCGCCGCCGCCACCATTGTCCAGCTCTTTAGTCTGACCGACGCAGAGATCTCCGCCGCCGCCTCCTCCACCTCCGCCGCCAGCGATAGAGCCCGCGCCTGCAGCTCCACCCGGCTGTCCGATCGGTGCGTCGCCGCCCCCGCCGCCGCCACCACCTCCGCCGATGCCAGTAGCGCTGCCGCCCTTGCCGCCATTCTTCGTGCCGCCGACGCCGCCCTGACCAAAAATGTTTGGCACGGCCCCGTCACCCCCGGCGCCGCCGTCGGCATTGTTCGGACAGAAGCCAACTTGGCCCGCATCACCGCCAGTTCCAGCATGGTCGCCTGGTCCGCCGGCTCCGCCAGCGTATCCACCGCCACCGCCACCGCCTCCGCCTGCCGCATGCAAGCCGACTTTGAGTCCGAGCTTGCTGATCGAGAAGCCCATTAACGCCCCGTCGGCACCCTTACCCCCGTGCCCTCCGCCATCCGCGAAGCCGCCCGCTCCGCCGTCACCGCCAGCGCCGACGCCAATGCCGCCGCTGCCCCCAGTCGTGCTACCTGCGGCTTGGTTGCTCAACCCACCGTCTCCGCCGGAGACGTTGATTACCCCGCCAAACACTAAGCTGTCCGTCGCGAAGACGCTAAAACTCCCGCCGCCGCCGCCCCCACCGCCACCTGCTCCAATTCCGCCGTTGGCGCCAGGAGCTCCGACTAGGCTGAGGCTCCCGTCGAGCAAAGCCGATCCGCTGCTCAGCAGTATTAGCGGTGCGGCACCGATGACCGATATTGAAACAGCTGGACCGATCGAGATATTGCTGAAGTCGTAGACATACACATTTGGAATTAGCGAAGGATCCACACCGTATTTTTCTGTTGCCGGCAACGTCACAATACGCGCGGAACCGGTCTGGGTCATGCCATCGATGCTGTAAGTTCCGCCTGCCGACGGGTCGGTGAAATCCGTATCGAAAACCAGGCTGCCAGATGTGACGTCCAAGGTTCCGAGCGCACCAGTGCTGGTGACGGGAATGGCGCTTACGGGTGTCGCTGTCGCCCCTATGAACGCCGCCATAGCTATAATCAAAGCGTAGGAGGTCAAACTTTTGAGTTGCGACATCGCACAAAATTTCCCTCGTGTGTTCGTTTTTCCTACAACTCGACCTCTCGGCGGCCGACTCAATTACCGCTGCCAGCCAGCCCCTCCCGGGCGCGATGCCCGCACGCAGCAACGTTAACGCTGAATGACACCCTGGCAAAGCGTTGTTGCGCCGCAAAGGCAGCGCGCAAATCAATCCTAGGCGACTTTCTGACCGCCGAATTCCTCAACAGAATTCATGTGTTGACGGGCTGCTTGGCGACTGGTCAGGTGCAGTCATATGTCCGCCTTCTCGGTGCGGTGCATATGACCTCGGGGCCCTGATGGAGTTCGCAGATCGGGTCCCAGTCAAGAATACGCGCTTCATTGCGCCTTGAATTACCCGGGTCTTCCCAATCCACTGCTCGACCGTTCGCCATCACGTCCTCTTCACCCTCGCATACGTGCAGTCAGCCTGTATGCCGGCTGCACGACCTCGTTCGGTGAGCGGTAGGCTTCCCCTCGTGTCATGACCACCCAGGCGATGCGCGCCGACTTGTTAGCGAGCGCCACGGTGGTCACCTTGGTCGGTCGTCGCGCCAGCAGCCCGCGCACCCAGGCGGTGTCTTTGTTGGTTCGGTTGCAGGTGTGTCGAAGCACCGCGACCGCCCCCGAGATCAGCAGGCAGCGGATGTATTTGTCGCCGCGCTTGCTGGTGCGTCCCAGCCGTTCTTTTCCGCCGCTGGAGTTCTGCCGCGGCGTCATGCCGAGCCAAGCCGCGAACTCACGGCCCGATCGAAACGGCCAGTGACGTCGCCGCGATAGCGCTTGCGCCCATGATGCCGACGCGGAATTGTCGCCAGCAAACGGCTGAGCGTGCTGGCTCTTGTGCCACTTGGCCAAGGGCACCTCGATTGCATGGGCGCGGGCCGTTGTGTCGTCCAGTTGAGCAACCACCATCTGCAAGATCGACCGCGCTAGCTCCGGCAACCGGCCTTGTTCATAAGCGAGTTCTCCGGCCAGTTCTTCGACGTTGCGCAGACCCTGCGGCGCGATGATGCCGAACTCGGCCATGTGCCCACGCAGCGCGTTGACCAGCATCGTGCGCTGCCGCACAGCAAGGCGCGGGCGCGGTGCAGCATCAGCACCGCCTTCTGCTCGGCGGTCTTGACCGGCACGAACCGCATCGACGGACGTGTCACCGCTTCGCAGATCACCTCAGCGTCGGCGGCGTCGTTCTTGTTGCGCTTGTCGAAGGCCTTCACGTAGCCGGGCGGCATCAGCCGCACCTCGTGGCCGAGAGCTGCTAGCTCACGCGCCCTGGTGGGCGGTCGCGCAGGCTTCCATTCCGACCAGGTACGGTGGCAGCGAACGGAAGTAAGGCAGCACTTCGTTCCGCCGCAGCTTACGCCGGACAGCGGTCTGTCCGCGTTCGTCAACGCCGTGGACTTGAAACCAATGCTTGGCGAGATCCAGGCCGATCGTGAAAATGTTCATGGAGGACGGCTCTCCTCATAAATGGTGTTTAGCAACGACCACTTTAGGCACTCCGATGCCGGGAGCGGGGGCCGTCCACCCCATCAAGATTTCTGACCGGGAAGCCTACTCGTTCAGCCAGCGCTGCCGTGCCTCCTCCAGCTTCCTCATCACCTTCAGCAAGTCACGGTCTCCGCTGATGCCGTAGTCATTTGCGCTGCCGCCCAGGGTGACCGACACACAGTCCAGGATGGACTTCGTCGTCTTGACGATGTGCCGCCAGTCGTCGTGACGGACTTTCGCCCTGTCGAAGAGTTCCGTCAGCGAGTGGTCGCGGGACCGGTGCCCGAAGGCACGATTGCGCAGCACCTTGACCTGGCTCTCCCAGTTCGGCATCACCGTCGCCACTAGGTCGTCGAGTTCCGCTATCGCTGCCTCCGTCATCGCTTCCGTTCGGCGCAGCGCGTCGAGCAGCCCCGGCACGTTCCAGGTTCCGTCCTTCTTCTCGTAGAGCGCGTACAGCGGGATCAGGGTCGCCACGAAGTGGCTGTTGATCGCCGTCGTGAAGTAATTGCCTCCATAGAGGTTCATGGCGTCCAGATAGGGGTGTCGAACCTTCCCGGTCAGGGTGAACCAGCAATCGGCGTTAAGGCTCGCTAGCGACGTCATGTGGCGCAGTTCGTTGACGTAGCGGCCGCTGCGCAGGTCTTCGGCGCCCCGCCGCCTTCTTGGTAGCATCCTTCTCTACCTTGGTCGCCATGACTGACCTCCTGGCGCCGATATGGAGCGCATGCTGACGTCTGACTACTTGCGGGCCAGCCTGCATTTGCCCCCGCTACAGGGATCCAATGCCAGGGCGGTCTGCACCAGGGCTGCCAATCCATCAAAACCATTCCGCATGTCGGTTACGCCGCATGCCACGTAGACGTGTATAAATCCTCGTCCATCCTCGCCCCGTCCCACTTGCCGCACCGGACAGACAATGTCAGCGCCTATCACGAAGTCGGGGAAGTGGGGGTGGGCTCTCGCTTACATTTGGGCTGCCTGGGGCCGGGCAGCAGCATGGCTGCGCCGAGCAACAGCAGCGAGCCCGGTTCCGCGGCTGCCGCCTCGAAACATGGCCTCGGTTTGTGTCTTAAGTGCCGGAAAGCATTTCATCTCTGCCCGAAATCATGCTCGCGGCAAGCCGCTCGGCGCAGGGCAAATCTCAATTAAGGCACCCTCTCCTAAGGCGTGGTAACGGCGTTCGGCTGCTGGGCGAACACGCAAGAGAAGGAATATTTGCTTTTCTTCTACCCAGCGAGCCCCCTCCCCCGCAACCGGCGTCGGTATGCCGGCGGTACCGATGAGGCGAAGCCACGGGCAGTCGCGCCACCGCTTGTTAATTCAGTCTACCTCGCCGGCAGCATGATCGGCAGCACCCGCACGCGCAATTGCTCGCCCGCCCGATGTCCGAAGGTGGGGTTGCACGCCCCTCCAGACCGACAAGCTGCTGAATTCTCGCGCCCTGCCGGAAATAAGGCAGCTCCCTCTAAGGCGTGGTAACACGCTGGCGTCGATTTCGGGTGGCTGTTGCAGTTCCGTCCGATATCCGGCTTTCCATCTCGGTCGGCGCCGCGGCCGCCCCAAACCGCGGCTGGACTTGGCGATCGGCAAGGCTTCTCGCGCCCTTTGGAGCTTCGGCCCCTCCCCTGCCCTCCTTGGCCTTGGAACACGGTCCGACCCGGCCACCTCTGCAAACGGTCAATTGCAAATGGCTGCAGCAGACTTGGTGACTTGATCTGAATATCGCCATAAGGCCCTGTCCTCAAATCGCCCTACGAATGCTTTCACTGGCCGCGATGATCTCCTCGACCGTCTTCATCGAAAAGGCGGTTCTGAACAATGTGATGATTGCCGGCTAAGCCATCTAAGTAACCCGTTGCACAACCGATTATAATACCCACATAGAGCGTGGGCATTCATGCCCATAAACTCAAAGTAGGAATAGCGAATGAACAACCTATTTTGGCGCCGTCGCGCCAAGAGGCGGATAACCGTGCGTACGCTGTCTGCGACCGGCCCCCGCAAATCCCGGAGAGCTGCGTGGGAACACGGGGCGAGACCGGCGATATCCCATTGAGCTCAGGTGACACATGCAAAGCGCCTTGAACGCGATGGTTGGCACCTTTGTCGGTGTGTTACTCGGCCTCTGGGTGCTGAAAAAGGCACTCCTGATTATCCTCAGTGGCACGCTGATCTTTTTGCTTCACAGCCTATTCTAGGAAACCCGGCTCAGCCGGGTTGCCGACCTCCGTCGGCTTGAAGATACTTATGGCTCGGCGCTTTGCTCGCCAGCACCTTGCCCTGCCCAACAGGCACTTACGCGCTGGCATCAGATCTTCAGACTAAGCTCGGCGAACCTCCTCTCATAATAGGTCAGGATACCCGGATCTGCAGAGTGGGTCTTGAACCAGTCGAGCGCCTGCGCGGTGGAATCGACTTGGTCGTCATGCTTGCCGTTCGGAAACATCGACAACTCATGCAGGTAATCCGGGAGCCACGGGCTCTCCTGGGGTAGGAACACCATGCCGTTCTCGATCAGAGCCGTTTGCGCACGCATGCGCATGATCTTATCGCCGGCTGGCTCGTGCCAGGGTGATCCGGTAAAACCCGTCGCTCTGCAGTTCCTGAATCAGCTGGGTTCCCGACGCGCGGTCCTCGATCAGGACCACGTCGGCCTGGTGCAACAGTTGCTGCTCTCGGACGGCGCGCTTGAGGTCAGGATATTCCAGGCGGGCCCGTAACACGTGCAGCAGGTACAACTTCCGATCACGGATGCCCCAGGTGGTGCATACGCTGTGGTCGGCGAGCTCGCTGGCCTTGTTCGCCGTGTCCCAGCTTTGCATGGTGCTGTCGAATTTGCGGGGTAGGTCGCCCGGCAGGTATCGGCCGAACCAGGCAGTCTTCACGATGCCGCCACCTGGTGGGGTGGGTTCCTGCTGATACTGGCTGGAGAAATTATCCTCGCCCATGCGCCGACGCAGGATCAGAAGCTGCGCCAACGGCTCGCGCTCGGAATGAAGCGCTTCTCCCTGCTTGCGCTTGTGCGTCCAAGTGCCCATCGGACTGCGGATGACGTGGCATTCGTCGTCGGCCGCAATCGCCGCGAGCTTGCGGTGCGTCCACTCTTCGCCGACCGCCAGGAGGTGTCCGACCAGGTCATCTTCATGCAGGCGCTGCATGATCAGAAGAATGGCGCCGGTTTGCTTGTTGTTCAGGCGGCTGATGAGGGTGCGATCAAACCAGTCGTTGACGGCGCGGCGTTGAGTCTCCGAATAGGCTTCGTCCGGCTTTGCCGGGTCGTCAATGATGATCAGATCCGCGCCACGGCCAGTGACGACGCCCCCCACCGAGGTGGCGAAGCGAGACCCCAAGCTGGTGGTCGTAAACTCACCCACGGCATTGCGCTGTGGGGACAGCCGCGTCCCGGGAAACAGGGACTGATACCAATCGGCTTCCATGATCCGCCGGCAGTCGCGCGACAGCTTGTCGGCGAGGTCCTGGGCGTAGCTGACGCACATGATCTGCAGCGACGGATCATGTCCCAAACACCAAGCCGGGAACGCGATTGACGCGATGACCGACTTCAGATGTCGAGGGGGCAGGTTGACGATGAGCCGCCGCGTCCGCCCTGCCCTCACCCCTTCAAGGTCGCCGGCAAGCATGTCGATGTGCCAGTTCGCATAATATGGCACGCCCGGATGCAGCTGGCGGAAGCAGCGCTCGACGAAGAGCGAAAAGCTGCTGCGCAGCAGCTCATTGAACGCCGCGCGGTCACTAAGGCTCATTGTTGTTCTCCGATGTTTTCCGTTTGATCCATGCGAGGCCGCTCTCCAGCGTCTGACGATCATCGCTGCTCAGCGGCAGGACATCGGCGGCGACGGGCTCTTCGTGGCCGGCCCAAAGCTTGGCAACGATTGCCATGCAGGCGCGGTCGGATTTGAGCGCGCCGTTCGACCACTGCCGGACGAGGGCTCGGGCCTTGGTGATTCGGGTCTCCTTGCCCCCCTCCTTGACCGTCAAGGTGCGCTCGAGTTCTTGCATCATGGCGTTAACTAAGCTGATCGAGCCTTTCGGCCGACCTTTCGGATTGCCGGACTGGCCCGCCTTGAAACGCGTTTTCTTGGGCGGACGGCCGTAGCCGACCCCGCCGTCATCGTCGTCGTGGTCACTCATGGCAACCACCGCTGGCGAGCACATCGTCAAACGATCGACCCGTGCCGGCATGGCGGGCTTTGTCGCCGCTATGGCGCTGCCAGCGACGAATGATGACGTCGACGTAGAGCGGGTCGAGTTCCAGGCCATAGCAGGACCGCCCGGTTCGCTCGGCCGCCATTAGGGTGGTGCCGCTACCCAGGAAGGGGTCCAGCACAATGTCGCCGCGCGCGGTGCAGTCCAGTATGGCGTCGGCCACCATGAGGACCGGCTTCACCGTTGGATGGAGCGCCGAGAGATTGCCCTCCTCAGTGCCGCGCCCGAAGGTGTTGGCCCCAGGATAGCTCCAGACATTGCTGCGATTGCGGCCGTGCCGCCCCAATTCGACGTTGTTCCGGTGGCGCGCCTGACCGTGCTTGTAGACGAACACCAGCTCATGCTGGGAGCGATAGAACGAGCCCATGCCGCCGTTGTGTTTGGACCAGACACAGAGGTTCTTGAGCTCCGCATAGCTGGCGGTCCCGGCGGCCAGCACTTCGCCCATGTGGCGCCAGTCCATGCAGATGTAGTGCAGCGACCCGTTACAGCTGTGCGCAGCCATCAGCCGGAGGGCATCGGTCAGAAACGTTAGAAACTCGACGCTGGTCATCTCGCCGCTGGCCATGGCGAATTCGCGGTGTTTGGTGGCGCCCAGGCCGCTGACGTGACCGTCGATGGGCACGTTATATGGAGGGTCGGTGAAGACCATCGCCGCCTGCTTGCCGGCCATCAGGGTGGTATAGGCGGTCGCCTCCAGGGCACTGCCACAGAGCAACCGGTGACGTCCAAGCTGCCAGAGGTCGCCGGGGAGGCTGACAGCCGGGCCTGGTACGGCCTCGGGCACGAGGTCGTCAGGGTCAGATTGCTGGCCGGTCGTCGCTGGGCCAGCGATCAGGAGGTCGATCTCTCCCATATCGAAGCCCGAAAGCTCCAGGTCGAGTTCGCTCCCCAGCTCGAGGTCGATGGACGAAAGCTCCTGGAAGGTCTGCGCGAGCAACTGCTCGTCCCAGCTGCCGAGCTCGGTCAGACGGTTATCGGCGATCATGAACAGGCGTACCTGGCGCTCGTCCATATGGTCGAGGCGAATGGTGGGCACCTCGGTCCAGCCCAGCCGGCGGCAGGCGAGCACGCGTCCGTGGCCAGCGATGACGCGGCCGGTCTCGTCGATCAGAATGGGGACGTTGAACCCGAACTTCTCGATGCTGCGGCCGATCCGCTTTTGCTGCCCATTGCTATGCTTCCGCGGGTTCAGGGGGTCGAGGGTCAACTCGTCCAGACGTCGGTAGGTGATAGCCAGGCGTGGTGGCGAGACAGTGATTGTCATGTGAACCTCCTAGGTTAGGAGCTGCACCGACGGTCGGTCTGGTGTCCTTGCAAAAGAAAAAGCAGCACAGGAGAAAAAATTTTTGGGTGGAGCCGACATAGCTGCTGCGGCACCGAAGGCCCCGAGCAGCCTGCGAAGCGAACGCCTGATTGGCCCAGGCGCTTCCCTGTTCGCCGGGCGCGCCCCCCTGATGCGGCCGGCAAATTCCCTGTTACGACGAGTAGGGAAAACGCCGGCACTGCACTGATTGAACAGGCAGTTTTGCGGTGCGCCGGGCCTGAAACGGCCGATTTGGCCGATATTCCCTGTTTATTTCCCTGATAGCAGGGAATCCCAGGCAGAGACGAGTTCGAAGCGGACTGCACCCACAGCCACTGCGCCTGGCTCGTCCAGGTTTCCGGCGCATTCAGGCGCCTCCGGGAAATGCCGGGGTATCGGGGCCCGGTTTGAAGCCTATGCCCCTGCCCTGTTCCGCGAGCGCTCACCCCCCTCAAGCCGCTTGGTCCGGAAATCACGCCCCGCAGGATCAACCGCAGCGGAGCCGGATCGGCCTGTGCGTATCTTGCGCATCGACGAGCAACCGGTGTCCCGTCTCGCCCGCCGCCGCCGTTGTCGAGCCGAAGAATGCTTCAACCGAGCTGAGCGGCGTGCGCTTCCGTTCGATCATGGCAATCGACGCTCATAGCGGCAGGCCGCATTCTATCGCCGCCGTTAAGCCATGAAGATGCCGCCGGCGACATCGATGGCGACTCCCGTGAGATAGTCCGCCCACGGGCTCGCGAGGAACACCACCGAGTGTGCCACGTCCTCGGGGGTACCGAGTCGCCGCAGGGGAATGCGTCCGACCAACTCGTCGAGCTTCTCAGGCGCCCAGTGCTCGATCATCTCAGTCTTCACCGGTCCGGGGGTGACCGCGTTGACCCTTATCCCCTGCGGGCCGAACTCGCGCGCGAGTTGCCGCGTCAGGCTGAGCACGCCGCCCTTGCTGGCGGTGTAGTCGGCGGTGCTGTTGACACCGCCCGACCGCGCAACAACGGAGGAAACGTTCACGATGGCGCCATACCCCTGGCGCAGCATCTCGGGCAGGAACGCCTGTGTGGTGAAGAACACGGTCTTCAGGTTCACCTGCATCGTCAAGTCCCACTGCGCCGCGTCGATGTCGAGCGTGGGAGTTTCCGTTGACACGCCTGCGTTGTTGACCAGAATGTCAATGCGGCCGAACGCGGCTTCGGCCGCCTTCGCCACGGCCTTGAGGCTCGGCGTATCGGTAAGGTCGGCGTGCAGCCACGTCGCGCGGGCGCCGATGTCCCGGGCAGTTTCACTTGCCGGCTCCGCCAACCGGTCGACGATCACCACGGACGCTCCAGCCGCGGCGAGGCCCATCGCGCAGGCGCGGCCAATGCCGCGGGCCGCTCCGGTGACCACCGCGACCTTGCCGGCGAGCAGCGCCGTCAAGCAACCACCTGCCGTCGGTACTCCGCCAGGATTTCGGTTCCCGTCGCCAGCCAGATACCGGCGTGGCCGGTCACGTGGCGCAGGATGTTTTCCAACGCCTGGATGCGGTGTGGCTGGCCGATGCACCAGGAATGGACGCAGAGCGCAAAAATGCGGCCCCCTTCGCGCGCGGACTCCGCGTGCAGGAAGTCGAACTGGCAACACACCTGCTGCACGAACTCCAGCGGCGAATGATGGCCGTGCCACATGATGGTGGCGTCGTTGATGTCCTGCGGGAACGGCATCGACCAGAGCGGGCCGGCGGGGCTGCGCATCGGATAGGGAAGCTCGTCATTCACCCAGTCGCAGACATGGTCGATGCCGTTCGCGGCGAGATGGTCGAGCGTGGTCGGCGATTCGGCATTCCCAGGCGACAGCCAACCGCGCACGGGCTGTCCGGTAGCCATGCGTATTGCCGCCACCGAGCGGGCCACGATCTCCGCTTCCCGCGCCGGGTCGAGCTCCGCATTGTGCAGGTGGTTCATGTCGATGCCATGCGCCATGAACTCCCAATTGCGGGCAAGACCCGCCTGCACCAGGGCCGGATAGCGGTCGCATATCTCTGGCATTGGTCGGTGCCGTGGCGCGGATGCCGTGCCTGTCCAGCACCTCCATGATTTTGAAAGCGCCGACCCGGTTGCCATAGTCGCGATGCGAGTAGTCGCGGAAATTCGGGAACGGGTCGTCGAAGAAACCCTGCGGCGGCCGCGGCTGGGGCGCCATGTCGAGCGGATACCAGGTGAGCGGCGCCACGATCCAGACGGCCAGATGCGCGCCACCCGGCCAAATCACGCGCGGTCGCCGCCGCATGATCGACCAGTCGTAGCGGTCATGGTCCATGCCCTGCCGGCGCCAGGGATAGGCCAGATGCTCGGGAGATAGCGGCGCCACGTCAGTGCGTCCGGCGGGCGGCAAGATGCGCCACCATCACGTCGTAATGGTGCTCGTAATACCAGTCGGCGATTTCCGCGCCGGTGGCAAACCAGGTGTCGCCGCGCGCAGTGATGTATTCCAGCGCCTCGATCAGCGGCTGCAGCCGATATGGATGGCCGGAGAGATAGGGATGCAGGGCGATGCACATCACTCGCCCACCCTCGGCGTGCAGCTGGTCGAACTGCGCCTTGATCGCCTCGCTGAAATGCTGCGGCGAAACCAGCCGGCGCTGATAGGCGGCGCCGTCGTTGATTTCCACCGAGTAGGGTATCGAGATCAGCCGCCCGGCAGCGACGTTCAGCGGGAAGGGCTGGTCGTCCTGCATGAAGTCGCAGCTGTAGGAGATGCCGCATTCCGCCAGCAGGTTCGGCGTGCGAACAGTGTTGGTAAGCGCCGGTGACAGCCAGCCGCGCAACTGCTGCCCCGTGTGCTTGCGGACGGTTGCAATGGAATCCTCGATGATCGCGCGCTCCTGCGCCGCATCCATGCCGTGGACATAGCGGCCGTTGTAGATGCCGTGGGAAAAGAACTCCCACTTGCTCTCGCGCATGGCCTCCACGATTTCCGGGTGGTGGTCGCACACCGCCATATTCAGCGCGGCGCTTCCGCGCAGGCCGAAACGGTTCATCGCATCCAGTAGTCGCCAAAACCCGACCCGATTACCATGGTCGCGCGCGGAGTAGCCTAACACGTCCGGCCACGGCGGCGGCCATGACATGCGCTGTGGATTCTTCGGAGGCATCAGCTCGTAGAACTCGACGTTCGGCGCGAACCACACCGCGAGCCGTGCTCCGCCCGGCCAGGTCAGCGGTGGTCGATCATGGATCGGCAGATAGTCGTAAAACCCGAGATCTGATGATGACATGATGATCTTTCACCGCCGCCGCGCCCGCATCAGGCGGTGCCCGCCGGAACGAGTCAAGCGAGCGACTCGCCTGTTGACAGCTTAAAATGCGGGACTTACGGTTTGTGAAACGTCCATGTCACACTGTTGAATTGCGTCAATCCGCCCTTGCTCCGCGGAGTGATCGTCCACTGCCGATGCCGGCGCGCGTCGCGCGAATTCCCGCAGTCCTGAGCCCAAAGGATGTCACCATGTCACCGAACGAAGCATTCGTCGCTGAATGGACTGCGGAGCTACGCAGCGGGCGCATCAACCGGCGTATGTTTCTCCAGCGCGCGGCGGCCCTGGGCATCGCCGCGCCAGTCGCGACGGCCTTGTCCGCCGTGCTCCCACGCGTGGCAGCGGCGGCCAGCGATCCCACGACCTTGCTGATCGCGACACCGGAAACGCCGCCCGGCCTGGATACCGAATACAACGGCAGCCGGTCGGCACATGAGGGCATCGCGCAAACGCTCGATACCCTCGTGCAGTTTGATAAAAAGCAGGACGCCGACGGGCTGCTTTATTCTGATTTCAACAACCTCAAAGGCGCGCTGGCTGAATCCTGGGATGCCGATCCGAGCGGCCGGACGGTAACTTTTCACCTGCGCAAGGGGGTGATGAGTCACTGGGGAAACGAGTTCACTGCAGAAGACGTGCTTTGGACCTGGAACCGCGCCTTCCAGCTGAAGTCCAACCGCATGTCGACCTTCGTCCGCATGAAGATGAAGGACCCCAGTGCCATAAAAGTCGTCGACAAATACACGGTGCGCTTCGAATACGAGGCGCCGCGCTCGATCGGAGTGCTGATGCACTCCTCCATCTACGCGGCGATACAGGATTCCAAGGCGGCGCAGGCAAACGCTACCGCCGCGGATCCGTGGGCCAAGGACTGGATCGGCAAGAACGGCGGCGGCTTCGGCCCATACTGGGTCGAGACCTGGCAGCCTGGCCAGCAGGTCGTCTTCCGCGCGCATGACGGCTATTGGCGCGGCGCGCCCTCCATAAAGCGTGTGATCATCCGCTCGGTGCCGAACTCGGCCAATCGCCTGGCGCTGATCCAGACCGGCGCGGTGGACGTCGCGCAGTGGCTGCTACCTAACGAACTTCTGCAACTCTCAAAAAACCCGGATGTGAAATTGTCGAACTTCCGCTCCAACTTCCAGGTGATCTACTGCATGAACACCAAGAAGGAGCCGTTCGATAATCCCAAGGTACGACAGGCGTTCAAATACGCCTATCCGTATGAGGCGGTCCTGAAGACGGTGTTCATGGGCATGGCGGAGCCGTGCATGAGCCTGGTGCCTTCGGTATTTCCGGATTCGAACGAGAAGCAGTATCCGTTCACCACCGATCTGGACAAGGCCCGCCAGTTGCTGGCGGAGGCTGGCTTCCCGAATGGTTTCAAGACTCAACTGACGTACAACACCGAGATCGCCTGGGACGAGCAGATGGCGATCCTGACGCAGACCAACCTGAAGAAGATCGGCGTCGAGGCCACGTTGAACAAGCTGCCGGGCGGCCCGTATTTCGATGCCGAATGGGGCAAGCAATTGACCACTTATTTCTTCGAGGATCAGCCCAACGTGCCGGCCGCTGAATACGCGCTGTTCGCCTTCGCCAACAGCGTGCAGCGCGGCAACCACACCAGCTACTCCAATCCGGAGATCGACGCCTTGACCGACGGCGCGCTGAGCGAGCTCGATCCAGCCAAGCGACAAAAGATGAACTATGAAGCCCAACGCATCCTATGCAACGACGGCGCCCAGATCTATATCGCGCGACCGCCGCTCACCCTGGCGATGAACCCCACCATCAAGGGTGCCCGCTGGTATCCGGCTGAGCATATCCGGTGGGACGAACTCACCAAGGGTTAGGCCGAACTCGATATGCGGCTGCTCCGCTCGCGGCTGCTGGTCTATGTGCTACGGCGCGCCGTGGCGCTGGTGCCCCAGCTGCTGGCCATTTCCATCGTCACTTTCGTGCTGGCGCGATTGCTCCCGGGCGATCCGGTCGGGCTGATCCTCGGCCCGCTGGCCACTCCTGAGTCGCTGGCTCACCTGCGTGCCGAGATGCATCTCGATCAGCCGTTCTATATCCAATACTGGTATTATCTCACCGCCCTGCTCACAGGTGACTTCGGCCGCTCCTGGAGCACCTCGGATTCGGTTTGGAACGATTTGATCGCGCGCGTACCGGCGACGATGGAGCTGATCACCTACAGCCTGATCCTGGCGCTGGTCATGGGCGTCTCCATCGGCATAGTCACCGCCTTTCGCCAGGGCGGCTGGATTGACCGGACGACGCGGATCTACGGCCTGCTGGCCGGCGCCATTCCGGATTTCTGGCTCGGCCTGCTGCTGATCTTCTTCTTTTACTTCGAACTGCGGATTTTTCCGGCACCGCTCGGTCGGCTCGATCCGTTTCTCTCGCCACCCACGCATTTCACCGGGATGTACACCATCGACAGCCTACTGACGGGGAACTGGGAATGCCTGGTGTCGGCACTCACGCATCTGGCGCTGCCCGTGATCACCCTGGCCTTTGCCAGCGCCGGCTCGATCCTGCGCATGACCCGGTCCACCATGATCGGCATTCTGGACGGGGACTTCATCCGTCACGGGCGGCTGACGGGCCTGCCCGAGCGAACGCTGCTGCGCTATGCCCTGCGCAACACGCTACCTCCGGTGGTTACGCTGGTCGCCATCGTCTACGGCTATCTGCTGGGCGGCGCTGTGCTCATCGAGAACGTGTTCGGCTGGGGCGGGCTTGGGCAATACGCGGTGCAGGCGATGTCCAACTCCGACTATGCGGCAATCCAGGGCTTCGTGCTGGTGACCGCTACCTTCACGCTGCTGCTCTATCTGGTGGTGGACCTGTTGTATTTCGCCATCGATCCGCGGATCTCCTATTGATGCACGGCATTCCCGCCGAACACTGCACGCGCCTTCCCCCCCGCAAATGGGCCGTGGCAGAACGCATTCGCGCAACGCCGCCTCCATGAGGGAGACGCTGCGTTATTTCGCTTGGTACCTGCGCGATGATCGCCCTGCCCAACTCGGCTTCGCAATCATCGGCCTGATGATCGCGCTGGTATTCTTAGCCCCGCTGCTAACCTCCTACGACCCGCTGGAGGCCAATCCGGCCGACTTTCTTCAGGCGCCCAGCGCGCGTCATTGGTTCGGCACCGACTCCTCAGGTCTCGACGTCTACACCCGCGTGCTCTACGCGCCCCGCGTGGACATGGTGATCGCGGTTGCCGGCGTATTGTTCGCGGTGCTGATCGGGTGCCCGCTGGGGGTGTTCGTCGGCTATTATCCGGACCTGTTCGCCAGCACGCTGGTGATGCGGGTGATGGACTTCATTCAGTCGTTGCCGGTGTTCATCATGGCCATGGCCATGGTCGCGGCGCTAGGCCAGGACATCACCAACGTCATCTATGTGCTGACCTTCTTCAAGATCCCAGTGTTCACCCGGCTGATGCGGGGCGAGGCGCTATCGCTGCGGGAGATCGAATACATCGAGGCGGCGCGCTGCGTGGGCAACTCCGGCTTCCGCACGGTGTTCCGTCATCTGCTGCCCAATTCGCTCGGCCCCGCCCTGGTCCAGCTCTCGATCTCCATCGGCGCCGGCATTCTGATGACCGCCGGCCTGAGCTTCATCGGGGCCGGAGTACGGGTGCCCACGCCCGAATGGGGGCTGATGATCGCCTCCGGCGCACAGAACATGATCACCGGCCAATGGTGGATCGCGTTCTTCCCGGGCGTGGCAATGAGCCTCGCCATCCTCGGCTTCGCTCTGGTGGGCGACGCACTGCGCGACATCCTAGACCCCACGCGGCGTCGCTGATGCCGCCGGTGCTGAACGTCGTCGATCTGCACGTCACATTCGACACCTACGAAGGCCCCGTGCGCGCGCTGAACGGCATCGATCTCGAGATCAGAGAAGCGGAGATCATCGGCCTCGTCGGCGAGACGGGGTCGGGCAAATCCGTCCTGTCCACCGCGCTGATGAATGCGGTGCGCTTTCCCGGTCGCATCACCGCCGGTGAGGTGCACCTCGACGGCCGCGACGTGCTGAAGCTGGACGAGGTGGCGTTACAACGCATTCGCGGTGTCACCATTTCGCTGATCGGCACCAATCCGCGCTCGAAGCTCAATCCGCTGCTGCGGGTCGGGCGCCAGATCGCGGACGCCATTCGCGCCCACCAGGACATGTCACGCCCGGCCGCCATGGCGCGTGCCGTCGCGCTGCTCCAGGCGGTAGGTATCAACGACCCGGAACGCCGGTCGCGCGCGTACCCGCACGAGCTTAGCGGCGGCATGGCGCAGCGCGTGCTGATCGCGACAGCGCTGACCAACTCGCCACGTCTTCTGATCACCGACGAGGCGACCAGCGGCCTTGATGTCACGGTGCAGCGGCAGGTGCTCGATCTGATCCGCGACAAGGTAGGCGAGCAGCGGTCCTCCGCCCTTGTGATAACGCATGATCTTGGAATCGTCGCGCAATACTGCCATCGCGTGGCGATCATCTATGCCGGCCAGATCGTAGAGCAGGCGGATGTCCGCGAACTCTTTGCCAACCCACGCCATCCCTACACCATCAGCCTTCTGGCCTCCGCGCGCGCCGCCGCCCGGCAGCAGGCCCGTCTGTCTCTGGTTGGGGCGCGGCCGGATTTGAGGCGCCTGCCAGGAGGCTGCCTGCTGCAGCCGCGCTGCCCCTTCGCTGTCGCGGGCTGCGCGGCGCCGCCGGAGATACGGGCGGTCGCCACTGGCCATGCGGTGCGCTGTCACCGGGCAGACGAGGCGTTGCAGGAGCTGGTTGATGCCTCCGCTGCTTGAAGTCACCAGCCTCGTGAAGCATTTCCCGGTGAAAGGTTCGCGCGCTCTGGTGCAGGCAGTGAACGGAATCAGCTTCAGCGTCGGGCGTGGAGAGACACTCGGGCTGATTGGCGAGAGTGGGTCAGGGAAGACCACTGTTGGGCGCTGCATTCTGAAACTGACCGAAGCGACCGGCGGCGACATCCTGTTCCACGGAAAGTCTATTACCGGTCTCTCGCAGACCCAGTTCCGTCCGCTGCGGCGACGCATCCAAATGGTGTTCCAAGACCCGTTTCGTTCACTTAATCCGCGCATGAACGTGCGCGATACGCTATCCGAGCCGCTGATGCTGCACGGAATGGCCGGCGGATCCGAGACTCAAGACCGGGTGCGTGAGCTGGTGCGTCGGGTGGAGCTGGAGCCGGACGACCTACGCCGCTACCCACACCAACTTTCCGGCGGCCAGCAGCAGCGCGTCGGCATCGCGCGCGCAATTGCCACAAGCCCAGACCTCATCGTGCTGGACGAACCGACCTCCTCGCTCGACATTACCATCCGCGGGCGCATCACTGACCTGCTGCTCAAGCTGCAGGCGGAACTGGGGCTGTCCTATGTCTATATTTCGCATGACCTCACGACCGTGGAGCATCTATGCCATCGCGTGGCGGTGATGTATCTCGGCAGCATCGTCGAGATTGGCAGTAAGGACCAGGTGTTCAATGCGCCAACCCATCCCTACAGCCGGGCGCTGCTGTCCTCGGCACTGGTCCCGGACCCGACGGTAAATGCCGCCCTCTACGCACTGAGCGGCGAAATCCCTAGTCCAATCAATTTGCCCACCGGCTGCCCATTGCGCTCGCGCTGCCCGGAAGTGGTGGCGGCCTGCGCCGACCGGTTTCCGCCATACGTCGATGTCGGCGATGGGCATCGCATCGCCTGCATCCGCGCAGCAGCATAACGGAGAAACGCCATGCGTCTGGCCAACCGCGTCGCCTTCATCACCGGCGCCACCGGCGCGATCGGCACAGCTATTTGCCGCATTTTCGCGCAGAACGGCGCCGACCTTGCGCTGACCGATACCGCCGATGCCAGCGACGGCAAGCTGCTGGCGGAGCTGGAGGCGCTCGGCCGCAACGTGACATTCACCCCGGCAGACGTGACCTCGCGCGAGGAGGTGACGGCGGCGGTGCGGGCGGCGGAAGCAGCGTTCGGACGCATCGACGTGCTGGTCAACAACGCCGGCATTTCCATCTACGGACCGATCAACACCATCACGGATGCTGACTGGCACAAGGTAATCGACACCAATCTCACCGGAACCTTCATCTGCACCCAAGTGACAGTGGAGGGGATGAAGGCGCGGCGCTACGGCCGCATCGTCAACATCGGCTCGCTGGCCGGCAAGGTAGGCGGTGCGCTCACTCCGTTCGGGCAGATGGGCTCGCCGAGCTATGCCGCGTCCAAGGGCGGCGTGATGGCGATGACGAAAAACCTGTCAAAACATCTGGGCCCGTTCAACATCACCATCAACGCGCTGGCGCCCGGACCGATCTGGACGCCGATGATCGAATCGGTGAACCCGGAACTGCTGAAGTTTCTCACCGGCCTGGTGCCACTGGGTCGGCTCGGCGCGCCCGAGGACGTCGCCCATGCGGCCGCCTTCCTGGCTTCCGACGAGGCCAGCTGGATCACCGGGCACTGGCTCGATGTCGATGGCGGAATGTTAACCGCATAATGGGAGAGGGTCGTGATGTCGGGTGAACTGCGGATAGGGATGGTCGGCGCCGGAGCCTGGGCGGTGGCGGCGCATATTCCGGGGTTCCAGTCCTGCGCCGGCGTCAAGGTGGCCGCCATCTGCGACATCGATCGCACCCGGGCGCAGGTCGCCGCCCAGGCTGCGGGTGTGGCGCACGTCTATGACTCGGTCGATGCCATGCTGGCAGGGGAAAAGCTCGACATGGTCAGCATCGCGACGCCAACCGACACGCATGAAGCGGCGGCCGCCGCTTGCATCGCCAAGGGCCTGCACGTGTTGTGCGAAAAGCCGCTGGCCTACAGTGTCGCGCAGGCGCGGGCGATGGCGGCCCTGGCGGCAGCTTCGCCGGTGCAGACGCGTGTGGGTTTCACGATGAGATTCGCACCGGCGATCCGGCGATTGCAAGAACTGGTGGCGGAGGGCTTCATTGGCCAGCCCTATCTGATGCAGCTGTTCTTGCAGAACGGGCAATTTCTCGACCCGCTGAAGCCACGGCACTGGAAAATGACGATGGCGCATGCTGGCGCTGGCGCGGTCGCCGAATATGGCGTGCACGGGCTCGATATAGCCCGTTGGGTGATGGGCGAGGTCGATCGCGTCTGCGCCACCGGCCGGCGCTTCACCGAGGCGCGGCCAGATGCCGATGGTGGCTCCATGTTGCCGGTCGAAGTCGAGGATTCCTGCGCCTGGATCATGAATTTCCGTAGTGGCGCTCTGGGTGTCTGCCATGCCGGCTGGGTGCAGCTCGGACGCGCGCCGGGATTCGAAATCCGCGTCTATGGCTCGAAGGGTGCGGCGCAGGTGCTGCTGTCGGAGGACCTTCCAGGCAGTGAAGTGTTGCGCATCGCCACGCCAGAAGCGCCGGCGCTGGCATCGGTTGAAGTGCCGGCGCGATTGGCAACGCCGATCCCGCCGCCGGAGATCTGGCGACGGCGCTTCCACCACGCACTAATCGCCGATTTCGTAGCGGCGGTGCGGCAGGGTCGCCCGAGCGCACCCGGTTTCGAGGACGGCGCGCGCGCCCAGGAATTACTCGCCGCCGTTGTGGCGTCCATGGCACAGGATCGCTGGATACGGGTCGGGGAGGCTGGCTGATGCGGCGCGACGCCACTGCGAGGGCGATTAGGCTCCGGGCTTCCATGGTGAGGCTGGTATCGGCGGCCACCAGCGTGGTGATGACACCACCGTCGAAGAGCACCTCGGCGACGCAAGCAGGCCATCCTTTGTAATCACTGCTCCACCCCCGCCCACTGCGGCAACTCTGTCCTGCCACAGATCAGCGCGGCCGATGAAGCCCCCGATCGGCACGAATTGTGCGTGCGTGCCAGCCCGTGGATTTTCCCTCTTCGCCCTCACCTGTGCCAGCATGTTAGGCTGCCGCCGCTTGTGCGGATTGGGTCGCCCCTAGATCGGTGCTGTTGCCATGCTTGGTTCCACTGACGCCGTGCCGCTGGATAGTATCGCTCATGTTATCCAGGTAGCGTTGACGCCTGTGTTCCTGCTGTCGGGCATCGGCGCTCTCCTCAACGTATTCAACGCGCGATTGGCACGCGTATCCGACCATGTCTCGCACACCGCAGAACTCCTGGCGGCCGACCCGAGGGGAGAGGATGCGGTACCTGATACGAAGCCATATCCGGCGGCTGCGGAGACGCGTTCTGGCGCTGGACGCGGCAATCGTGCTTGCTGCGCTCGGTGGCGCCACCACGTGCGGTGCCGCATTCACGTTGTTCGTTGGCGCGCTGCGGAACGCCAACACAGCCGTTGTCTTGCTCCTGCTGTTTGGCGGGGCCTTGGGCTGCACTGTCGCTGCGCTGAGCGTCTTCATCATCGATGGACTGCTTGCCTGGCACGGCCTTCGAAAAGAGGGACCATTGCCTGCGATGAAGCAGCAGTGATTATCGGTCTATGGTCCCTCGGCTCGATCATTGGCCATGTCATGCTGCAGGCTAGCCTCCGAGTCGCCTTCGGTCAGCCTTCTCCGGCGGGCGCTCAAACTCGGAGGTGACGAGGTTTAAGCCCGCAGCAACTCGCCGGTGGAATCGCGGCCGTGCCTATGCCGATGTAGGAACGAGACTGATGAGGATGGCTTCCTTGTAGGTCACGTTGACATTGTCGCCGGACTTCAGTGATTTCAGCATCGATTGGTCATGCACCCCAAGCGTCTGGGTATGATTTTGAGAATTGGCGAGTGTCACGGTTTGACGTGACGGGTCGACGCCCACCACAGTCCTGATACCTCGGATCTCGCCCTGCGATGCTGTGCCTGGTGTAGGTTCGGCGTTCGATGCATCCTTGGTCTTGACGAGATTGATCACGGCGGCGTCGATATATCTGACCGCGACGTGGTCACCAGGCTTAAGCCGGTCGATGGCCATTACGTCGGGTGGCACGTTGACCGTAAGCAGACTGCTGTCGGGCAAGTGGAGCAGAACCTGACGAGCAGGTGGATCAACATTTTCGACAACCGCCCGGGCCTCGCTGACCACGGTGACGGCGGCCGCCTCGGGCTTAGGCGGCGTCTGAGCGAAAATGGGTTGCAGTGCGCCACCGCCGATTACAACGCCAATCATCGCAGCCGCCGCAATCAACTTCGTTTGCATAGCTGAACTCCTGAATGCCTTGAACGCCCCCCATTCTAGCCATCGAGATCAGTCTCACGTTGATGGGCGTCAACATCACGCTGCCTTTTTCCAGCATGACCCTCGTGCTGAGTGGGACGGAACGCATTCGCCTGGAGGAGAGAAACCACGCGCCCCGACCGGATGTCCCTTTGGCAAACTCCTCGCAACTGCGGTTCCCCAAGATCAATCAGATTGACAGCCGTCAAGGTGCTGGCCTGACGACGCTGCGTTAATGGCAGGGCCGAGCGATGCTTCGGCATCTCAAGTGGAGAACAACATGTCTAGGCTCGATCGCCGTCACTCCTGAAGATTCGTGCGATGCGGACCGAGTTGATCTGGAGGACGCGGTGATCATCCACGACGCGAGAGAGAAAGTGCGGACCTTGCTTTCGCCTAAACGGAGGCCCAACTGCCTGCAGCGCTGTCTGGGCTCCCCATCGAACATCCCAGCAACGTCGCCGCCTAGCGATGCTGCCTGCCCTGTCGGAATGGGACATCGCTGCGGACCCGGGTGAAACGCCATCGTCTGCACGCGTCGAGGCGTTCAGCGACGGCGTCTTTTCCATCATCATCACGCTCCTCGTGCTCGATCTCCGCGTTCCTGGAAGAGATACCTTGAATGGGCAGACACTCACGGTGGTGCTGTTGCGACAATGGCCATTATATCTGGCCTATGTTCTCAGCTTTCTTCAGGTCGGGGTGGTCTGGGCCAACCACCATACGATGTTCCACTACATCCGTCGTAGCGACCATGTCCTGCTGATATACAATCTCCTGCTCTTGCTCTGCACGGCGCTCCTGCCATTCACCACCGCGATCTTTGCGGAGTATGGTCTGGCCGGCAGACCGGAGATCAAACTGGCCGCGTTTATTTACAGCGCGGCCCTGGGAGCAGCGGGGATCTTCTTCAACCTGCTGTGGCAGCATGCATTGCACAGCGGACTCATAAGACCGCAAGCCGACCCACATCGCTTGCATGCGCTGACATGGAATTGGAGGTTCGTCCCGATCTTCTACGGCGCCGCATTCCTGCTGGCACTCGTCAGCCCCTACCTCAGCGTGATCATGTATATATTTCTGCTGTTCTACTACGCGCTACCCGGACCTTCCGTCACTCGCTGGATGACAGATCGGCGGGCGCGCAGGAGTTGATACCAACCTGCGAGGGTGCGGCGGAAAGCCCCTTGAATGCCCGGTGACGAGGTCAGTAGCTCAACATCAATGCAAGGCTGGCCGCCCGCCCGCCACCTGGAGGACGACCGCGCGATAGAATAGCGCAAGTCCTTGCGTCATGGCGAGCGGCTCCGGTGTCGCCGAGGCGATCGCGTGCATCGCCTGCAACAGTTCCGGATTGCTTTGCTCAAGCTCCACGACGACGTTAATCGTGAACGCAACCGGCCCATCGCGATCGATCTCCTCAACGAGGCGGTCGCGCGTCTCCGACGTGACATGGGGAAGCGGACTCAGCGAAAGCGGATTGTCCGCGGGCCGCCAAGGATCGATCATCAGCCGGTAGAACATCCCGAAGGACTGCATGATGCGCGGGGCACCGCCCAGGCTGGCGGCGCAGCGGGACGCGATGTCTAGCAGTTCCGGATTGTTCCGCCGCAGATCGATCATGATCTCGGCCATGCAGGCGTCCGGCCCCCTGTCGTCGAACTCCTGGGCAATCCGCTCGCGGGCCGCCTCGGTGATGAGCGCAATCAGGCTCATGCGACTTATCTCCATCTGTGGATCGACAGATGGTAGCAGCCGCGTCGTCGACGTGCGACGTTACAGGGGCCGCTGTTGCGATGCATCCGCAGAGCCCGGCTCTTCGCGGCTCTGCGGATGCCGACACGGCCGGCGGGGGGAGGCGTCAGCCCCGTGCCGTGACCAAGACGAACGACTAGGGAGGGCTGACGACGATCCGGTTCTCGACCTTGATGACGCCCGGTGTCGCCCACGCAGCTCGTTCTGCCTCCTGCCGCTCGGCCCAGGACCGCACGGTGCCGCTCAGCGTCACGGCACTCCCATCGGTGGCCACGGTGATCCGGGCGGCGTCGATCTCGGCACTGCGGCGAAAGGCTTCTTCGATCTTCTGCTTGATCTCGGTCGGTGGCACACGGGGTTGCAGGCTGATCAGGTTGGTGACGCCCTTGACACCGCGCAACCTACGAACCGCGGATTCCGCACGTTCACGCTGGTAATTCCACTCCGTGCTTCCCTCCAGCGTGACCCATCCGTCGCGCACGACCACCCGAATATGGTCGGACGAATACGGCAGCTGGCTCTGAATTGCTGCAACCGCATCTCGAGCAATATCCGGATCGGGACGCTGGTTGAAGACCGGTAGACGCACTTCTATGTCGTTCGCCACTCCGGCCACACCGGCAACCCGTTTCGTTGCGCGCTCGGCTTCCCATTTTTGACTGTAGCTACGCACATACCCGCTTAAGGCTACGACGCCATTCTTCACCGCCACGGCGATGTCCGTCGCATCAATATCGGGGTGCGCGCGCAGCTCGGCTTCCACGTCGCGCTTCACGTCCATGTCGGACCGCATATCATGTTCCTCCAAGGTAGAGTCATAATGCATGAACCTGGTGTGCTGCAGGAAGACTGAATTCTGCTGGCACCCGAGACAACTATCAGAACATCCCGGCCGCTCGCCTTGACTGCGGTCAATTCCGAATTGTGTGGAACCGTCCAGCTGTTCCGACCAGAAGCGACCTGAGCGTCGCGCCGGGCTTGGCCTGATTGCAATTTGACAGCCGTCAAGGCGGCTTCTTCGTCCCCGCCTTATCTCGCTGGAACTCGGTCCTGGAATCAGGCGAGGCCGAAGTCCAGCGTCAGCAACAGCGTCAGGAGGCAACAATGCGTACCGACAGCGCAATCCAACACGACGTCGAGGAGGAGCTACGTTTCGATCCGAGTATCAACTCCAACGATATCGCGGTTACGGTGGAAAGCGGTGTCGTCATGCTCACCGGCTTTGTTCACAGCTACAGCGACAAGCTGCAAGCAGAGCGAGATGCGAAGCGTGTCCTGGGCGTAACTGGGTTGGCAAACGACATCAAGGTCCGCCTGCCGGCAACCGATCAGCGTCCAGACCCCGAAATAGCACGCGATATCCTCGCATCGTTCAAAACCGAACTGCCACTTACGTGGGAACGCATCAAGGTCCTCGTGAATGGGGGCCACGTCACGTTGGAAGGAGAGGTCGAGTGGAACTATCAGCGCGACCGGGCCCTATCCGTCGCGCTACGCGTCAAGGGCGTCAAAGGAGTCACCAATTCAATCCTCATGAAACCTCCGGTGACACCGGTCGAGGTCAAGCGGAAGATTGAGGAAGCCCTCAGGCGCAGCGCCGAGGTCGACGCTCATCGGATCCAAGTGGAGACCACTGGCGGCGACGTCGTACTGCGCGGCACCGTGCGGACCTGGGCCGAACGCGAGGAAGCCGCTCGAGCGGCCTGGGCGGCGCCGGGCGTGCGTCACGTCGACAATCGCATAACCGTCAGTCCGTAGCCGGCGTCCGACCGACAGGCCACCGCGATTATTGGCTCGTCGGCTTGTCAGACCGACTCACAGGCACATTCACATGCGCTTAGTTGTTCCAGCCATAGTTCGCAGCACATGCCTTGCCCTTCCGATAGTGCTCCCTGCCTTGTTGGCACCCGGCCCAGCGGCGTCGCACGAGGCGCTTGAGCCATGGAGCGACGTCCTAAGCGCGGTTCTTCCCGCAGTGGTGAACATCGCTGTATGGAACACCGTGACAACCGGCAACGACAAGGGCAAATGGAAGCGCCGTTTTGGCTCCGGATTCATCATCGACCCTGATGGCGTGATCGTCACTAACAAGCATGTCATCGATGGTGCCGAGTTGACCTCGGTGACCTTTTCGGACGGTAGGCAGGCGGTGGCGACAGTTGTCGCGCTCGCTGGGGCGCTGGATCTCGCCCCGTTGAAAGTGGCGGTCGATCGCAAACTGCCGGCGGTCAGGTTCGGCGACAGCGACAGGCTGCAGATCGGGGACCCGGTCGTTACCATCGGCAACCCGCTGGAGGTCGGCACATCCGTCAGCGCGGGCGTCGTCAGTGCGCTGGATCGTGACCTCAGGAACAGTCCGTACGACAACTTCATTCAGACCGACGCCGCAATCAATCACGGCAACTCCGGCGGTCCGATGGTCAACGCCGATGGCGAGGTGGTGGGAGTCGACACTGCACTGGTTTCCCCGACGGAAGGCTTCGCCGGCCTGGGCTTCGCAATCACATCCAATGACACCAGGTTCGCAATCGACCAGCTACGACGCTTCGGTGTGGTTCGGGCAGGCTGGATCGGTGTCCGGCTGCAGGACGTGACGGCTGACATCGCTGAGGGGCTCGGGTCAGACCAACCAGCAGGCGCCATTGTCGTCTCGTTGGACGCCAATGCCACGGCCACGAGCGGTGGGCTGGACGTTGGCGATGTCGTGACCATGGTAAATGGAGTCCGCTGCCGGGACGCGCGCCACGCGATGCGTGCGATCGGCTTGATCGAGGTAGGAGGAATCGCAAGACTAACTGTCTACCGCGATGGAATGGAACGGCAGGTTGGGGTGTCGGTCATCGAGTTCCCTGGTGACGAGGGGCAGACCCGGCCAACTCCTCCCAGCATAACCGTAGCCGCGATTGCCGAAAAGCCGGATTTCGGGATCAAGCTGAGCTCAATTTCGGAGGAGATGCGTCGTCGCTACAGCATCGACGTAGAAGCAGGTGCCGTCATCGCCTCCGTCGATCCGGTGAGCGCAGCCGGTGCTGCTGGGCTCGTGCCGGGTGACGTTGTCCTTCGCGTGCAGAATACGCCCATCGCTGATCCGGCCAACTTCAGGGTGGCCGTGAAGACCGTCAAAACGCTTGGCCGCAGTTTCGTCCTTATGCTCGTACAGAAGAAATCTGCCCGGCAGTGGGTCGCCGTCCTGTCGAAGCCTCCGGCGATACCGTTTCCGTGAGAACGCTGCAGTGCGTCGGAGCCCAACGCGCAATAATCGCCCATGACGGCCACTCCGCACGAGTCGTTCGTCCGTCCTTCGATCTATTGACGGTTGTCAAGGTGCTTCCAGACCAATAGGCGTTCACTGCCGAGATCAATGCGAAGCCCACACGGCACGCGTACCGCAACGCCTGAGTAGCGGAGGTGAATATGGCTAGCAAGGTAATCGGCATCGATCTCGGCACGACCAATTCCTGTGTCGCGGTTATGGAAGGTGCCCAAGCAAAGGTGCTGGAAAACTCGGAGGGCGCCCGAACAACACCCTCGATGGTCGCGTTCGGCAAAGGCGGCGAGATGCTGGTCGGACAGCCGGCGAAACGCCAGGCCGTGACCAACCCCGAGAACACGATTTTCGCCATCAAACGCTTGATCGGCCGCCGCTACGACGATCAAATCGTCGAGAAGGACAGAAGTCTCGTCTCCTACAAGATCGTGCGCGGCGATAACGGCGACGCGTGGGTCGAGGCAAATGGGAAGCGATATTCACCGTCGCAGATCTCGGCTTTCATCCTGCAGAAGATGAAGGAGACAGCCGAACGCCATTTGGGCGACACCGTCACGCAGGCTGTTATTACCGTCCCTGCCTATTTCAACGACGCCCAACGCCAGGCAACGAAGGACGCCGGGACGATCGCCGGTCTGGAAGTCCTACGGATCATCAACGAGCCCACCGCGGCAGCGCTGGCCTATGGACTGGAAAAAAGGGGGCAAGGCAGGATCGCCGTCTACGACCTTGGAGGAGGCACCTTCGACATATCGATCTTGGATATCGGTGACGGCGTCTTTGAGGTGAAGGCAACCAATGGGGACACCTTCCTTGGGGGCGAGGACTTCGACAAGCGGATCATGGACTACCTCGCCGACGAGTTCCGCAAGGAACAGGGCATAGATCTTCGAAATGATCGTCTCGCGCTGCAACGACTGCGCGAGGCGGCAGAAAAGGCGAAGATCGAGCTTTCCTCCACCATGGAGACGAGTATCAACCTGCCCTTCATCACCGCGGACCAGAATGGCCCCAAGCACCTCGACGTCAAGCTTTCCCGCGCCAAGCTGGAGAGCTTGGTCGATGACCTGGTGCAGCGGACAATTGGACCGTGCACGGCGGCCCTGAAGGACACCGGCATGGACGTCAGCAAGATCGATGAGGTCGTGCTCGTCGGTGGGATGACGCGCATGCCCAAGATCCAGCAGGTCGTCACACAGTTCTTCGGCAAACCTCCGCATCAGGGAGTCAACCCGGACGAAGTCGTCGCCGTCGGTGCGGCGATCCAGGCCGGCGTGTTACAAGGCGACGTCAAGGATGTGCTGCTGCTGGACGTGACCCCGCTGTCACTCGGGATCGAAACCTTGGGTGGCGTATTCACACGCCTGATCGGCCGTAACACCACGATCCCGGCACGCAAGAGTCAAACGTTCTCGACGGCCGAGGACAATCAACAGGCGGTGACGATCCGGATATTCCAAGGCGAGCGAGAGATGGCAGCGGACAACAAGCTGCTTGGCGAGTTTAATCTGGTTGGTATAGCGCCGGCGCCGCGCGGCACGCCGCAAATCGAGGTCACCTTCGATATCGATGCCAATGGCATCGTCAACGTATCGGCGAAAGACAAGGGAACCGGCAAGGAACAACAGATCCGAATCCAGGCGTCGGGCGGCCTTTCGGAGGCTGAGATTGAACGAATGGTGAAAGATGCAGAAGCGCATGCTGAAGAGGACAAGAGGCGGCGTGCATTGGTGGAAGCCCGCAATCAGGCAGAAAGCCTTATCCATACAACCGAGACATCCTTGGCCGATGTCGGGGGAAAACTGATCCCCGCAGACAGAACCAAGATCGAAAACGCACTTGACGCGCTTAAATCCGCGGCCGCCGGCGAGGACACCAATCAGATCGAGGAAAGAAGCCGCACGCTATCGCAAGCGGCCATAAAGCTTGCGGAAGCCGCCGCTCAGCCGGCGCAGTCGCAGGGCGGTGACTCCACGAGCGCGGTACCCGGAGGGACAGGCGATAACGACGTCGTCGACGCGGAATTCGAGGAGGTCGACCCGCAGAAGCGGAGCACGTAGGTGAGCATAGGGCGGCGCGAGAGGGGGAACGGAGGCCGGTCCATGGGTCAAAACCAACAACGTTTCCAATCAGGTTGGTTCCGATCGGGATCCGCCTTCCGCACCGGATCCCGTGCCTGAGCCAAACGTCACCGAACTGACGGCGGAATTGGCGGCGATCAAGGATCGTCTGTTGCGCTGCCTGGCCGAACAAGAGAACACCCGGCGCCAAGCCGAACGGAGTCGTGAGGAGGCGGTGAAGTATGCCGCGTTCCAATTCGCCCGTGACCTGCTGCAGACGGCAGACAATCTGGAACGCGCGATCGCCAGCGTGCCGACGGAGAAACGCAGTGACGGTGCTTTAAGTAGTCTGCTTGAGGGGATCGAGGCGACCCGCCGCGGTTTGCTGGATACGTTCACCAGGCATGGTCTGCGCCGGCTGGATCCGCTCGGTGAGAGGTTCGACCCGAACTGGCACGAAGCAAGCTTCGAGTTGACCAACGACGAACACCCGCCAGGCGCCGTGGCGAGTGTGCTGCAGCCGGGGTATCTCCACCACGAACGGCTGCTGCGCCCGGCGCTCGTCGGCGTCAGTAAGTCGTCCGAAGCAAAGCAGCCGGGCGCAGAAGATAGTCTGCGTCCGCTATCGGGTTCTTAGCACTTCGTACGGCACATGCTCGCGCATTGGGGCATTTTGGACGATTGTCAAGGAATGCAAGCGCCGCAAGGTACGACGAAGACCGTGTATCTGGTCCAAGAGGTTCAAGATAACCGCAACACCCTCGCTGTTGACGCCCATGGGACCAGCAAGATCGCGGATCAATTGTGCTCGCGCCACATCCATTTCGGAGAAGCTCCCATCTTTGCCACCAATTCCCGGGTGGATCCAATCGGCTTCTATCCAACCACGTAGCGCGTGCACGTTGATGCCGCAGCGGCGGCAGAATTCGAATTCGTCGATCATCACACACCCATTCCACGACGTGGACTGTGAGTTTTCGCCGCCAGCCAATCCGCAACGAAGGCTTCCAGCTCCGGATCGCGCTTTTCCGGCAGCACGATTTGAAGGGTCAAGTACTCATCACCACGCCGGTTCGCTCCGGCGGGTACTCCTCTGCCCTTCAGGCGCAGAACTTTCCCTGTGTTGGATCCCCTTGGGACCATTACACTCACTGTGCCACTGGGGGTCGGGACGAGAATCTTGCCGCCCAGCACCGCTTCGGCCAGTGTAATGGGTAGATCAACACGAATATCGTTGCCGTTACGCTTGAAGAAAGGATGTGGCCGTACTGTGATTTCTATCAGGGCATCCCCTGACCCGCCGCCGCTGGTGCTTGGTTCCCCTTTTTCCCGCAGCCGCATGATTTGGTTGTCGCGCGTGCCGGGCGGAATAGCGACATCGAGAGAGCTGCCATCGGGCAAAGTAATCCGACGCGTGGCACCATTCACCGCATCCAGAAATTCAACCTCCAGCCGATAGCGCCGGTCATTGCCTCGCATTCGGACGCCGTGCCTTCCGCCACGGGAAAACAGTGACGCCAGAAAGTCATCCGCATCGGCAAAATCAGCGAAGCCCGAGGTGCCGCTGTAGCTGTCGGATGCGTCCCCAGAATCGGCGAAGTCGCCGTAGTAACGGCGCTGCGGCTGCTCCTCGCCGGACCCATCGATCTCCCCCCGGTCGAAGCGGGCTCGCTTTTCCTCGTCTCCGATAATGGCATAAGCCGCCGATAAGTCTTGGAACTTCCTTTGGGCTTCCTTGTTCCCCGGGTTAAGGTCTGGATGAAGCTTCTTGGCAAGCCGGCGATAAGCTTTCTGGATGTCTTTGTGCGAGGCGCCTCTTGCCACGCCCAGCAGCTCGTAAGGATCGGTGCTGGCCATTGCGGGCAGAACTCCTCTTCGACGACCGGGGTGGGCTGTGGTTTGGCACGATAAGTAGCCGTCATTGGAGATGAATTGACGGTCGTCAACGACCTCAACATTCTCTTCCTGCAGTGTTCTGCTCATTCCCGTGCTATCAGGCAGAGGAGGCGAGCAATGCTTAGAGGAATGGCGTCGCAAACGCGCGGCTATAACCCGCTACTCGATATGCAGCGGGCTCAGGCCGATCTTAACCAGATGTTTGGGGCGATGCGCTTCTATCCCCCGCCAGAACTCCCGCTGCTGAACCTCTGGACAAATCCAGACGGTGCGATCGTCACCGTGGAGGTGCCGGGGGTCAGCGCGGAAGATCTCGAGATTTCGATCCGGCGCGACACCATTACCTTGCGCGGGACCCGCCAGGGCGAACCGACCGAGGGCGCTGTCGTCCTACGACAGGAACGGATGACCGGCCCGTTCGCCCGCAACGTCGTCTTGCCGTTCCGTGTCGATGCCAACAAGGCCTCGGCGAAATTTGAACGCGGCGTGGTGATTCTCACATTGCCGCGGCCGGAGGAGGATAGGCCCCATCGGATCAGCATCGCGCGAGCCTGAGCTCCCGCCAGTCGGAGGAGAATATAATGGAGCAAGTGAGCCCAACCGAGACCACACCCGCAACCGCAAACGGGTCCGTGCCCGAGGCGCGGGCTTCCGCGCGGATCTTCGTACCCCCGACCGATATCCTGGAAAAAGGCAACGCCATTATCATGTTGTTGGATGTTCCCGGCGCCGATCCGTCAAGCCTGGAGGTCACGTTGGAAAAGCGCGTGCTGACCATATCGGCGAAGGTTACGTCGTCAGCGCCGGAAGGTTACGCGTCGGCATATAGCGAGTTCCAGGATGGCGACTACGAACGCCGATTTATCTTTTCCGACCGGATGGACGCCGAGCACATCGACGCGACATTGAAGGACGGCGTGCTGCGGCTGACTGTGCCGAAGGCGCCGGAGACCGGGGTCAAGAAACTTTCAGTTAGCGCAGCTTGAAGGAGCAGGATCATGAGGGTCACCGATCTCATCCCTTGGACTGCAGAGCGCAGGAATCAGGCCGCTTCCCAGAGAGGAGGGGACCCTGTGGCAATGCTCCAGGGCAACGTCAATCGTGCTTTCAACGACTTCCTGCGCATGTTCCCGGTACCGCTTCCCGGCTTCCAGTCACTGCCGCTGGACCCAGGTGGCGCATTTCAAGTCGACATGGTTGAAAGCGACAAGGAGGTAAAAGTCACGGCGGATCTGCCCGGAGTATCGGGAGACGATCTTGGCATTCGGGTGAGTGACGGCATGCTCACCATATCCGCCGAGAAGAAAGCCGCTCGCGAGGAAAAAGGCGACGGCTACATCCTTCGTGAACGCAGTTTTGGCCGCGTGGAGCGGACCCTTCCCCTACCTGAAGATGTGAATCCCGACGCGGCGCAGGCGTCGTTCAAAGACGGCGTTCTGACAGTGATATTTCCCAAGACGCGACAGGCAGAAGGCGAGGCAAAACGTATTCCCATCCATCCGAATTGAGGCGGGTCGCGGCGCCGGGGTCGGTTCGGCAGAACTTCCGGTGGAAGAACTACCATCGAGGCTTCTCAATCGACTGCAGCCTGAATACCCAACCGGGGTGCCCGTGCGCTCCGGTTGGGAGCGCAGAAATCTGTATAAACCGCACGAGAGAGAAATGAGATCCGACAGCTACACCACCCCCGTCGCCAACGACATGGAGGTTTGCCTTCCGATCTCCAGGCAGCGCCCAGATCACGAGCTTGCCGGCGCTGCAGTCGCCGCCGAGCACGGGCTGCCATATTCGTCCGAGACGATGTGGATGCTGGTGAACGGCGGCTGGCTCACGCTCGCGGGAATCGCGGAATGGAACCTACCAGCGCACGCGAGCGAGGGCGGGACATGGCTCCTGCGTGAAGGATTGGCGTTCACGAAAGGTCAGCCCACCCGACCTCCAGCCGGGTGCGGGACAGGAGTCCCGTATGGGCCATACTGGTGTGAGAACGGCGCCCCCCAAGGGTAGATCCGACCTTTCCTTTGAATGGTTGAGAGACGCGGCTCTCTGGCGCGCCTG
Source organism: uncultured Alphaproteobacteria bacterium (assembly GCA_963819305.1). Classification (GTDB taxonomy): domain Bacteria; phylum Pseudomonadota; class Alphaproteobacteria; order Acetobacterales; family Acetobacteraceae; genus CAVTKE01. The sequence continues at coordinate 472,074 of CAWFVP010000004.1, read as the reverse complement.
AACTATTTCTTGACCTGATATTCCGGCAGCTTGCCAAGCTCCTCCTTGGAGGCACCGGCCAGAATGATCTTCCGACCGTCCTCGCTGATTTTCAGGCTGTCGTAGGGAATTGCGATCAGGCGGCCGCCCAGACCAAGGAAGGCTCCGACCTGAAGGACGCCGAACATCGCGTGGTTCGACGTAATAACCAAGTCGTCCAGCGTGCCGATCTTCTGCTCCTTATCATTGTCCACCGACCGGCCCAGTAGCTTTGAGACTTGAAAGCCATGATCGACGGCCTGGATATCTACCACTACGAGGTGCACGGCCTGCGCGCGGGCTGAATGCCGGGGTCCGGCGACGGCCAGTGCGGCTCCGGCGATAAGAGCGGTGGAAGCCTCACGGCGATTGAGTCGGCGCGGGCTTTTGCCCTGCTCGATGTTTGCAACTGCGGCCTGTAACCTTGCAGCTACTGTCATAATCAGTCCCTTTCTGCTTGGTATGTTGGTGTCCTTGGAGATTTCTTGAGGCTCTCTGTCTTGCACATGCACCGTTATGGGCCGTGGCGAGCTTACGTTCGTCGTCGCGACGCTGGCGTTCAACACGGCTTCTACGGCCGCCGGCAGGCCGGCCGCGCCTAATGGGCTATCGAAACGCAGACCGTTGATGAAGAATGTCGGCGTGCCGTTGACGCCGCTGCGCACACCGCCGGCAAAGTCGGATTGGATCTTCGACAGGAAGCGATGGTTGGCCAGTGCATCGCGCAGTTCAACCGATGACAGCTTCATATTGGTGGCCAAAGCGATCAGCAAAGGCACGCTGAGGACTTGCTGGTTGGCGTAGATCGCGTCGTGCATCGACCAGAACAAACTACGGCTACCTGCGAACTCGGCGATCTCGGCTGCCGGTTCCGCAAAGGGATGCATTTCGGCCAGCGGGAAATGACGGAAGGCAAAGCGGATGTCATCGCCCCGGCGGGACAGGATCTGTTTAACGATCGGCTGAGCCGCCGCACAAAACGGGCACTGATAGTCGCCGTATTCAACGAGCGTAACCGCGGCATTTTCGTCACCGATGATATGATCGGCCGATGTGAGAGGTGTTCTGAGCCTTGCCATCATTTTTCTCCAGAGGGGTGTTTTTCCGAAGCTTGTGGAAGCGCCTCCAGGGCATCGAGAATGCCGTCGGCTCCCGGATTCACCGCGAGGGGCGAGCAGTAGCTCCAGACGATCGTTCCGTTCTCATCGATCACGAACAACGCGCGTTCGCAGACCCCGTCCTGGTCCCGGTATGCACCATATGAGCGAGCCACTGCGCCCTTGGGCTCAAAGTCTGAGAGCAGCGCGAAATGCAATTTGCGATCGTGGGCGAAAGCCTGGTGGCACCACGCGCCATCGACGGAAATACCGAGCAGTTCCGCGCCGTATCGGCGGAATTCTGGCAGAATTTGGTTATAGAGGCTCATCTGGTCGCCACAGACGGGGCTCCAGTCGGCCGGGTAGAAGGCCAGGATGACCCGGCGTCCAGCGAATTCATGCAGTGAAAGCGTCTGGTCCGGCGTCACACGGAGCGTGAAGTCGGGCGCCTTCGCGCCTTTCGGAAGGATGTCGGCCATGATTGTCTCCGGGGTGGGTCAGACGGGAGCGGCGAAGGCACCGGGGATATGCTCCCCGCGATGCCTGCGCAGCCTGAAGGCCAGGACGATCAGGATGACGCCAAAGACCAAGGCGTAGGCGCCGACCCACCAAGTGAGAACCAGGGCCCCGATCAGCGGACTTGCGAACAGGAGCAATCCATAGAGCATCGAGATGATAGCGCCGAATACCAGCCACCAGCGTCCGTGGCTGATCTTCATCCGCAACGCGGCAACAAACATCAGTCCGCCGGAGAGCAGTGCCCAGGCGCCAACCATGAAGACGAAGGCCAGTACGGTGATGCCCGGCCAGGTCGCCGCGATGACGCCAATCAATATTCCCAGCAGACCATTGACCAGAAGCAGCCCCCAGCGCTCGTGCTTGCGTGCGCCGCGGACAGCCAGGACAATACTCAATATTCCATCGGCAATACTGTAGGCGCCGAAGATCAGGACGAGCGCCAGCATTGCCGCGCCGGGCATGGCGAAAGCGATGATACCGAACACGATCGCGACGAGCCCGCGCAACGCGACCGCCCACCAGTTATCCGCGAGCACTGCGTTTCTTGACGTCACGAGATCCGGGTTTGCGGTTTCGAACAGAGCCATGATGCACCTTGCCCGTTAGGAGAAGCGCGGCAGGCATTGCAGGATGGATCGAACCTACCGGCCTTGAGAACAGTCTTACCTTGATGGCCGTCAACTTCTGTTGCCGATGGCCAGGAATCTGTCGCGGGCGCGCCAAGCATCTCACCAGTGAGATCTTTGATGATGCTGTTGAATGGGGCGGCTTATTCCTGCGGCGGGCGGCCAAAAGCGAGGCGGTTCCCCATTTTGTATCCGAGATCTCGTGGTGAGCGCTTGGCTCCTAAAGCTCCATGAGGCGCCCCCAACCGGTTATCCGCTGCGGGACGACGCCAGCGATCCGAAGTGCCTTCCAGACCACGACCGAAATCGTGTCGTAGATCGGGACATCCAACGCGACTTCCAACTTGTCCACTAAGGGGGCCGCCCGAAGGTTGGTGCAGAACGTGCTGATGCAATCCGGGCCCGCGGCAGCCACCTCTCGGACCATGGCGTCAATCTGCTCATCAGTCACCTCGGCGAAAGAAAAATTGCCAGGGTCGTTCAGATGCCGCTCGGCCGCGCACTCAAATCCGGCCTTGGCGTAGTTGGCGATAATGCGAGCCTGCACGTTGTGCAGGTAAGGCGTCACCAGGCCGAAGCGCTTGACGCCGGTCATTCGCATGATTTCATTCAACGCCAGCACCGAGGTCGTCGCGGGAATGCCGGTGGCCTTGGTGATCGCCGCGCAAAGCTGGCTGTCGGTGTCGAAGCCAAGCCAGCCGGAGGAGGTGCCATTCCAGGCAATGACATCCACCTTCGCATCGGCCAGCAACCGGGCAGCTTCGAGAATAGCAGTGTTGTCAAACTGCCCAATGGCGTCTTCGCTGAGGGAAATCTCGGTAACCCGGAACCTACCGAAATGCGCGCTCACCTCGGGCAGTTGACGCAGCATCTCAGTTGTCACCGGCTCCAGCACGGTGTTGGAGGAGGGCGTCAACATACCCAGTCGGACACGACGCATTACGGCCGATCCGCCGTGGCAGTGCGGGTGGTGTCGGTAGCAACCGCCCAGGCCATCTCGACCGCTTCGGCGGGGGAGTGGGCAAAGCTGATCTCGATCGTCTCGCGCTCGTCGAGATAACGATCCTTGTGAAGCACGGCGCGAATGCGGTCCGCCCACCCGCCCGAGCCTTCCAGAATCACCACTGGCCGCGCTTCGGCATAAGCGATGGTCAATTCATTGAGCGTGCCGGTGCTGCCACCCACCATGATAAGCACGTCGCAGGACCGCGCAGTCAGCAAGTTGCGGGCACGGCCAAGGCCTGTGGGGAAGATGATGTCGACATACTTGTTGGCCCCAGACTTTTCCATCCCTGGCAAGAAGCCGATAGTCAGCCCGCCAGCCTGTCGTGCACCTTTGGATGCAGCCTCCATCACGCCGGCGCGTCCCCCCGTGACGATCACGCCACCTCGTTCGGCCACCAGGCGACCAATCTCCTCTGCCGCCGCCATGGTGTGCGTGGCGACATTGTCGTTTGGGTGCTGCTCGTTCTTGCCGATGACGCCGACCGTGATCTTCATGCTCTCGCTTCCTTCCCTCAAAATATGCTGGTCCGCTCCGCGAGCCAGTCGAAACGCAACTCCGCCTCCTCACGCGTGGCATGGGCGAGGCACTCTATTCCCGCCGCCTCGACGGTGAAGGAGGCCGTGACGGCGCCACAGACGAGCGCACGGCGCAGATCCCCGTGGAGCAGAAGCCCAGCCAGGACGCCACCACAGAAGCTGTCTCCTGCGCCTGTGGGGTCAACCGCATCAACTGGGTAAGCCGGGACGGCGAAGGCCGGCTCGCCATTTGCGCCAATCAACAGGCAGCCCATATTCCCCCGCTTCACCAGGATTGGTTTACCCGTTTGTCGGGCAAGATCCCCGGCAGCCAGCAGTGGCGCCGCAGAAGGGCGCCAGGCCGCGAGATCCGCTTCGCTCGGCAGCAAAAGGTTGATGCTACTGAGGAGGGCGCTGTGGAAATCGCAATCCAACTCTCGCTCATCGTACCACGGCGAGTCGATTTGCAGGTGGCAACCGGGCCGGGCTGTGCGTAGCCGACGAATCAGGGATGCGTGCCGTTGCACTGGCATGGCGGCCAGGTGCGCACCACGCATCGTCTGGATCCAATGCTCCGGAACATCGGCGGCGTCAGGCGCGAACTCGATCCAGGTCGCATACCGATGCGCCGTCCCAAGCGTCGTGTAGTCGATGAAACGCGCGCGTTGACCGATCGGGATCTGTGCGACGATATCCGCGGGGAACGCGCGGACCCGGCTGCCGTCCGGCCGATATGCGAAAGCGACGTTCATCCCATGCGGCACATCGATGCGGGTGATTCCGCCAAGGTTCAGCCCGCGATCACCAAGCATCCTCAGGAAATCGAGCGGGAAATCCGCGCCGGCGCGCGAAACCAGCCCAACCGAATGCCCCCACAACATTGCTCCGAGAGCGGCGTACACAACATTTCCCCCCGCGGTGCGCGGCAGAGTGACCCCGTCCGAGGTTATGACATTGTCGAGCGTCAGGCTGCCGCAAACGATGAGGTCCGGCGTGGTCATTTCACCGCTCCCGGCGCCATGCCGATCAGCAGCCAGCGTTGCCCGATGAATGCCAACGCCAGGGCCGGTAGAAGGCCGATTACGGTTGCTGCCGCAAGCTGCCCCCAGCTCGTGTAGACGTCGCCTACGAACCCGACGACCGCCACGGGAATTGTCTGGGTCTGCAGCCGAGACAGCGTGATCGCAAAGAGGAACTCGTTCCATGAAGTGAGCAACGCGAAGATCATCGACGCGGCGATGGCGGCACGGGTCATCGGCAACGCGATGAACCAGAACACCTGGCGTGGGGTGGCGCCGTCAATACGCCCGGCCTCTTCCACTTCGACGGGCAGGCTGGCGAAGTTGCTGCGCATCATCCAAACCACGATCGCTATGCTGAACGTGAAGTGCACGATGGCGATTGAGAAGAGGCTACCGAGTAGCCCAATCGACCGGAACAGAAGATAGTAGGGCAGCATCAATGCAACCGGTGGAATCATCCGGAACAGCAATACGCCTGCCCGGACCGCCGCCGCGTGTCGCAGCCGCTGCCCGACCAAGGCATAGGCAGCGGGCAGCCCGACCAGCAATGCCAATGCCGTGGAGCCGGCTGCCACAATCAGGCTATTCAGCATTGCGCGCGGAAACGCCGCCCCGCTAACGAACAGTCCCCGGTAATTCTCGAATGTCGGCACAAAGCCCCAGATCAGCGGCGGCGAGGCAAAGATCTGCGCCCGCGTCTTCAGCGAGATGGTCACCATCCACAATATCGGCGCCAGGAAGACGAACAAAACGGTGATTGCAGTGGCGTAGATCACCACGCGGTGGAACAGCCGCCTCATGATGCCGCCTTCGCGTCGGCGCCGCGCAGCAGCGGAGAGGCAAGCACCACCGTCAGAACGAGCATCGTCAGCGCAAGAGCTGATGAATAACCCAGCTCGAAGAAAGTGATGCCCTGCTGATAAACAAAATAGGACATCGTGGTGGTGCTGTTGCCAGGGCCGCCCGCAGTCATCGCATAGATGATGTCGAACAGCTTGAAACCATCTATCACACGGAACAACGCCACTGCTGCAAGTGTCGGCCACAGCATCGGCAGCGTAATTCTTTGAAAGCTGCGGATCGGGCCGCAACCATCCAAATTCGCGGCTTCGTAGATCTCTGCCGGGATTGCCTGCAGCCCGGCGACTGCAAAGAGAACGACGAAGGCCGTCCACTCCCAGACCGAGACCATCACCACGGTCTGCAGGGCCATGCTGGGATCATCGAGCCAGAGTGGCGGATTGTCTATGCCGATGATCTGCAGCAGATACCGCATGATGCCGAAGTCATCCGACAGCATCAGCCGCCAGATCATACCGACGAACAGCGGTGCAATCATCATCGGCGCCAGAAACAGCGCGCGGATTATCCCCATCCCCTGCCAGTTCCGATTGAACAGGACCGCAATGAGCACGCCGATTGCAAGCTGCAGGGCCGTGCTTTCCACGGTCAGCAGGCAGGTCCGTCCGAGCGAGTTCCAGAACGCACCATCGTTCAACATGCGCACGAAATTGGCCAACCCCACGAAGCGCGGCAGCGCGGCGCGCGTCAGGTTCCAATCGGTCAGGCTCAGGGCGATGATCAGCAGCAGCGGCAGCAGGACAAGTATCGACCCGCCGACCGCCGCCGGAAATACGAAGGGAAGGTAGGAGCCTTGGCGCTTTTCGTTAGGCGACGGGATATCCAGCCTCCCGGATGATTTCCGTCACCGCGCTGTTGGACTTGCTCAGCGCTTCCTCAGGGCTGATCTGACCGAGGGCGGCCAGGTTGAGGTGCAGGCCCATGGCATCCTCGACCTTCGGATAGAACGGGTAGCGAGGGCGATAATCCGGATAGATCCTGCCGGCCTTCTCGGCTTCCAGGATGAATGCCAACCAGGGATAAGTCTTCTGCAGGTCGACGTCCTGGAGTGTGGAATAGCGGACCGGGGTCGCGCTCACCTTAGCCAGCTGCAGTTGCGTCTCCGGACTGATCAGAAATTTCAGGAATTTCCATGCAGCTTCCGTCTTGGTGGTTTTTGCGTTCATCGCCGCCGCCCAGCCCCCGAACGGGACGATGGCCGGATCGGACGCACGGACGCGCGGCATGTAGGTGTAGCCAAGCGTGTCGGCGACCACGGATTTGTCACGTTTGGCGAACTCAGTGCCGTTGACCGAAAATGTCGGAGCCATCCCCAAGCGGCCATTCTGCATCGCGATGGTCTGGTCATTCCAATGATACCCAACCACCCCGCGCGGCGCGGATTTTTGCCAGTCCAGGAAATGGGTCAGCACGACCTTGGCGAGGCCGCTGTCCAGCGTCGGGCGAAAATTCTTCGGTGGATCGGTCAGCAGCCTGCCGCCGGCGCCCGCGTACGTCGCCAGGAACCATGATGAAATCGGACCGCCCTTCTGGTAGGCCATGGCGATGCCGAAGCGGTTGGCCTTTGCGTCGGTCAGCGCGGCGGCGTCGCTGCTGACATCATCAAGGGTCGTCGGTGCCACAAGCTTCTTTTCAGCGAACCAGTCGGTACGATAGTAGTTGAGAAAGTAGAAAGCACCGACCGGCACGCTCCATATCTTGCCGTCCCACTTCGACAGCGCATTGAAGGCGCCTGGCAGCAGGTCGTCGGCGCCGATCTCGGCGGCGTCGCGCGTGAACAGGTCGTCGATTGGTCGTGCATATCCGTTCTTGGCCCACTCGCCCAGCCAGATGATGTCCTGCAGATAGATGTCGCTGTTGGCGGTTCCACCAACCAGATCGGCCATGGCGCGGGTGCGCAATTGCGGATAGGGCAGGATCTCGAGGTTGACCTTGATGCCGGTGCTCGCGGTAAAGCGCGGCAGCTGATCGGCGATCAGGCCAAAACTGGAAATGCCGGTGACGGTGATGCTTCGCGGGTCGTCCTGTGCCCAGGCCGGCGCCAGCCCGGCTGCACCGAGCAACCCCGTTGATGCCAGCGATGCCTGGAGAAACCGGCGGCGGCTTGGGGTGATGCTCATGTCGGACACCTGTCGGGGGTTTGAGGAAGCGGATGAACGATCTCGCTGAGAAGGACAGCCGCGCGCTGGCCTGTATGGCGAACATGTTCGGCTAAGGTGGCGCCCGCACCATCAGCATCGCGCGCCATGAGAAAAGCGAGGATGCGGCGATGCTCGTCGATCGATTGGTCCCATCTGGCCTGCGAACCCAGGGCCATGAAGCGGATGCGCTGCACCCGGCCAAACAGGGTCTCGTGGGTTACCTTCAACGTCGCGCTCCGGCTGATCTCAACGATGGCGCGATGGATCGCCTGATTTAATTCGAAATAGGGCTCTTTCCGCTTCGCCCTGTGCTCCGTCTCCATCCGTTCCTGAAGCTTTTGCAACCGAGAAAGATCTGCGTCGGTAGCACGTATGGCCGCCAGCTCGGCTCCCCGCTTCTCCAGAGTCGCGGCGACATCGAAGAGGTCGGCGATTTCCTCGGCATGCACAGGCACGATGAATGCACCCCGATGGGTTTGTAGTTCGACCAACCCTTCGGTCGCCAACATCTTCAGCGCCTCGCGCAAAGGCGTGCGGGAGATGCCGAACGACGCCGATAGATCGGTCTCGCCGATATTCTCGCCGGGCGGCAATTCACCGCGGACGATCATCCTCCGCAGCCGATCGCGAACCTGCTCCGGCAATGACACACGATCAATTCTGAGGGACAGAGGAGAGGCTGCGGGCAGAGCGCGCTTCTTTCCAGCGTTACGATTCCTCCAAGGATTGCATTTTGTATGCAAAGTTGTAAACGTGTTTTTCCGGGTCCTGAGTTCGGCCGGTTGTGGCTCGAACCTAGGTTATCCGCTCGACGTGTGGGATCTGGTGTTTAGCGTCCCAGTGATCCGCGCTGTGCGCGATTTCGCTGCTCCGGCGATAGCGCCAGGAACAGGCGCCGCCTGGCTACACTCGGCTCTAAGCCACCGGGGCCATCGCGGGTGGCATCGCGGCCGCCATCGCGTCATCGATTGATTCCAGCCACACGAACCGAAGCCGATCCCGCGCGCTGATCGGAATGTCATCGAAGTCGCGCCGATTGCGCGCCGGGAGCATCACGGTGGTGATGCCCGCCCGCTCGGCAGCCACAACCTTCTCGCGGATGCCGCCGACCGGCAGCACGACGCCACGCAGGCTGATTTCGCCCGTCATGGCGATTGCCGGATCGACCGCTCGGCCCAGCATCAGCGAGACCAGAGACATGAACATCGCCACGCCTGCCGATGGACCATCCTTCGGAATCGCCCCGGCCGGCACATGAACATGGATGTCGCTGCGCTCGAACAGCCCAGCCTCGATCCCCAGGCCAATCGCCCGCGACTTCAACAGGCTCAACGCCGCCTGGGCGCTCTCCTTCATCACCTCGCCCAGTTGCCCGGTCAGGATGAGTTTGCCGTTGCCGGGCATCCGCGTGCTCTCGATGAACAGGATGTCGCCGCCGACCGGCGTCCAGGCCAGCCCGGTGGCGATCCCCGGCATGGCGGCGCGATCAGCCACCTCCGGCTCGAAGTGACTAGGCCCTAAAATCGGCAGGAGATCGCCGGGGCCGATGCGTACCGTCCCGACATGACCCTCGGCAAAGCGCGCGGCCACGTTGCGTAGCACCGCGCCGATCTCGCGTTCCAAATTGCGAACACCAGCTTCCCGCGTGTAGCCGCGTCCGATTGCGGCGAGCGCCGCGTCGCTGATTTCGACCTGCTCCGGTTTGAGCCCGTTGCGCTCGAGTTGGCGCGGCAGGAGATAGCGGCGGGCAATGACCAGCTTCTCCTCCTCGGTGTAGCCCGACAGCGACACCACCTCCATACGGTCGCGCAACGGCGCAGGGATCGTGTCCATCTGGTTGGCGGTCGCAATGAACAATACCCCGCTGAGATCAAACGGCACACCCAGGTAGGCATCGCGGAATGTGGCGTTCTGTTCAGGATCCAGGACCTCCAGGAGTGCCGACGACGGGTCCCCCTGGAAGCCGCCGCCGCCCAACTTGTCGATCTCGTCCAGCATCATCACGCAGGCGCGCGAGCCGGCCCGCCGGATCGCCTGAATGATGTTGCCGGGCAGCGACCCGATATAGGTCCGGCGATGGCCGCGGATTTCACTCTCGTCGTGCACGCCACCCAGGCTCACCCGCACAAAGGGCCGCCCGATCGCGCGGGCGATCGACTGACCCAGCGAGGTCTTGCCCACGCCAGGCGGGCCGACGAAGCACAGAATCGGGCCGTGTCCATCCGGATTGAGCTTTCGCACCGCCAGGAATTCCAGGATGCGGCGCTTTATCTTTTCCAGCGCATAATGGTCTTGATCGAGCACGCGCCGCGCCTCGGCGACGTCGATGCCGGGGTCCTCCCCGAGCTTCCACGGCAGCTCCGACAGCCACTCCAAATAGGTCCGCACCATGCCGGACTCCGGCCCGCCCTCCGGCATGCGCTCCAACCGCCGCAACTCCCGCCGGGCCTGCTTCTCGGCCTCCTCCGGCATCCCCGCCTCTTCCAGCGCGTGCCGGAGATCGGCCAACTCTGGCGAGGCACCCTCGTCCTCGCCCAGCTCCTTCTGGATCGCCTTCAGCTGCTCGCGCAGAATGAATTCGCGTTGGCGCCCCTCCATGGTCTCGCGCGTCCGTTTGCCGATATCCGCCGACAGGCGCAGCACCTGCAGCCGATAGGCAAGGAGCCACAAGACGCGGTCCAGCCGAGGCAGCAGCGGAATCGTCTCGAGCACCTCCTGCTTCTCGGCCGGGGCTAGATCCATAAAGCTGGCGACCATGTCGGCAAGCAGGCCGGGCTGGTCGACCGATCGGACGGCCGCCGCCAACTCGGGCGGGGACTGCTCGAGTAGCGACAGCGTCTCCAATGCCCGGTCTCGCAACTGGTGGAACCGGGCGTCGATGTCGGTGCCGCCGCTTACCGGTTCGGCAATGCGCTCGACACGAACGGTGCGCGGCTCCGCACCGTCCACGGTGTCCAGCAAACGGATCCGGCCAATGCCCTGGACAATGCCGTGGTGCGTGCCATCGCGGCCGGTGACGTAGCGCAGCAGCCTGCCCTCTACGCCGATTGGATACAGGGCTGCGAGCCCTGGCGCATCGACAACAGGATCGCGTTGCAACACGACGGCGACGTTGCGCGAGGAACGCGCGGCTTCCTGCAACGCCGCCTCCGTGTCGGGACGGCTGGCGATCAGCGGCACGACCACCCCGGGGAACAGGACGACCCCGGGCGCCGGCACCAGCAGGAGTTCGTCCCCACTTTGCTGGGTCGCTGTCGACGGTTGAACGTCCATTACGCAAGCCTCCGCAGCGCCACAACGAGCAGCCCGTCCGCGAGATCTCGCCGGCTGAGCTCATAGCGGCCTGGTGGGATGGCGACCCGGCGCTCGAACCGGCCGTGCGGCAGCTCCATGCGAAGCACTCGGGCGCGTTTCAGGAAGGCGGGAAGACGTCGGATGCCGACGATGGCGAGGCTGCCGTCATGGACCACGATCTCGACCTCATCCACATGGATGCCGGGCAACGCGGCCATGATGACAAGTTCGTCCTCGGTCTCCAGCACGTCCACTGGCGGCTCCCAACCCTGCGGATCGGGACGGAAGAAATCGCGGTGCAACCGGTCGATCCGTGCAAGCGCGGAGACGGCCTCGGCCCACATCACGTCGGAGGCGTTGCGTGGCATGACACACCCCGGATCAGTTCATCACGAGCCTGAACAGGCGAAACGTCGAGATCGATATGCTGGTTCCGCCGAGACCCCGCAAGCGCCGGCTGCCGTCAATTTGCTGACGGTGGTTCTTTCGGAACACCGCCCCCATCAGGCACCCTAGAGGCCACCGGCGCGGCCGAGATCTCCACGTCGGGCTGGCCGTGAGGTCAACATCGACGGACGATGGTTGCAGGAAGGTCTGCAAGCAGTCGGCCTGGCCCTCGGCTCATCTGGCCAGCGACGCCTTGAGGCGCGGCGCGGCGAAGTCGAGAAACGCCCGCAGCTTCAGCCTGAGTTGCGCCTGCGCGGCGTAGACGAGGTGGACCGGCAGCGGCTCCGGCTCGAACTCCTGGAGCACCAGCCGAAGCGACCCGGCGGCGACCGCGGCGGCGACCTGGTAGGACAGCACCCGGGTGATCCCCGCCCCCGCAATGGCGGCCGAGATTGCCGCGTCTGCCGTATTGACGGCAAAGCGAGGCCGCATGGGTACGACCGTCGCCTGTCTGCCAGCGCGGAAGGTCCAGAAAGGCTGTGAATACAGGCCCTCGAACATGATGCAGTCGTGTTGGCCGAGATCGCTGGGATGCTGCGGCGTGCCCCGCGCGTCGAGGTAGCCGGGGCTCCCGCAGGTCACCCAGCGCACCGCTCCAAGCCGGGTTGCGACCATCGCGCTGTCGGGTAGCCGGCCAACCCGGATTGCGACATCGACATGGTCGTCCACGAGGTTGACGACGTGGTCGGCCAGCACGAGGCGCGCCGTGATGTCCGGGTAGGCATCGAGGAAGGCCAGCACGATCGGTTCGACGTGGAGTTTGCCGAACATGATCGACGCCGTGATCGTCAGGTGTCCCCGCGGCGCGCGGTACTCGCCCGAGGCGTTGCGCTCGGCATCTTCGATCTGCTCGAGGATACTGCGGCTGGCAGCGACATAGGCCTGGCCAATATCCGTCAGGACCAGCTTGCGGCTGGTCCGCACCACGAGTTGCGTTCTCAAATGCGCCTCGAGTTCCGAGACCTTCCGGCTCACGGTCGGCAGCGGCATCCCGAGCTTACGCGAGGCCGCCGACAAGCTGCCGCCGTCGACCGCTGCGATCAATGTCGCCATGGCATCGATGCGGTCCATTCTACCTCTCGAAAAACGGAAGGATAGTTACTGAATATAGCGGATACTGCGATCAGGCGGAAGTTCGTATGTCGACGTCACCGGGCCGATCCCGGGACAGACATGAAAGGAAATCCGCCATGACCCGCATCCCGAGCCCCGCCACCATCGTCGAAGCGCCGGCGAAGTCGCAGCCGCTGCTCGAAGCCGTCGACAAGCAGCTTGGCACTGTGCCGAACATGTTCCGCGCGATGGCGCTCAGCCCAGCGGCACTCGAAGGCTACCTCGGCATGTCCGGCGCATTGGGCAAGGGCACGCTGCCCGCAGCGACGCGCGAGCGGATCGCTCTCGCTGTCGCTGAGGTCAACGGCTGCAACTATTGCCTGTCCGCGCATACCTATCTCGGCAAGAAGTTCGCCAAGCTCGACGACGCTGAGATCACCGCCAATCGCAGCGGCGCCTCGAACGATCCCAAGGCCGACGCCGCCGTCCGCTTCGCCGCGCAGGTTACCAGGACCCGCGGGCACGTCGCCGAGGCCGATCTCTCGGCGGTCCGTCTCGCCGGCTACACGGACGCGCAGGTCGTTGAGATTGTCCAGCACGTCGCCCTCAACACCTGGACCAATTACTTCAACGAGGTGTTCGCCACCGACATCGACTTCCCAGTGGTCGAGGCCCGCAAGGCCGCTTGAGCGTCGCTGGTGCCCACTCCCTGAATTCCTGAAAGGACATCGCCATGACCATCAAGGCCCGTTTGCTGGCGACCGTGTTCAGCGCCTTCGAGCGCCTCCAATCTTGTCATCCCCGTCGCCGCCCATGCGCAACAAGCCGCGCCCGCCGGCGTGGCAATCGTCACCACGCCCGTGGCTGCCGCGCAGGTCCGCTACGGTACCGTCAACGTCGAGGGCTTGAACATCGCCTATCGCGAAGCCGGTGATCCTAGGTTGCCGAAGCTCGTGCTGCTTCACGGCTGGCCCTCGTCGTCGCACCAATTTCGCGACCTGATCCCGGCGCTGGCCAGCCGCTTCCATGTCATCGCGCCCGACTACCAGGGCTTCGGCAACAGCGACCATCCCGATCCCGCGACCTATCACTACAGCTTCGACGCCATCTCGACGACCATCGAGAAATTCCTCGCGGCCAAAGGCTTCGACCATTATGGGCTGTTCGTGCAGGACTATGGCGGCCCGGTCGGCTTCCGCATCGTCGGGCGCAATCCGAAGGCGCTCGACTGGCTGATCATTCAGAATACCAACGCCTATGAGGTCGGCTTCTCGGCGGCGTGGGACGGGTTCCGCAAGGCGCTGTGGATCAACCGCAACGCCGAAAGCGAAGCGCCGCTCGCCGTCTTCAACACGCCCGACGCCATCAAGAACATCGTCTATCTGGGCGGCGCCGGCCACCCCGAGCTGATCGCACCCGAAGCCTACGAAAGCGATGCCGCCTCAGTCGCCGGACCCACCAACCTGCGCATCCAGCTCGACCTGTTCTACGACTATCGGACCAACCCGCAGAGCTACCCAGCCTGGCAGAAATTCCTGCGCGACAACCAGCCGAAGACGCTGATCTTCTGGGGTCAGCACGACCCGTTCTTCACCCCGGCGGGCGGCGAAGCCTATCTGAAGGACCTGCCTCATGCCGAGATGCACCGGTTGAACGCCGGCCATTTCGCCACCGAGGACAACCTTCCCTTCATCGCCGAGCACATCGTCGCCTTCTATGACCACCAGGTGAAGCCTGCGAAGTAGCCCGCTTGCCCCGGCGGCGCCGCCGCCGGGCTGTCCCCATCCGAGAAAGGCATCCGACCATGACCAAGACCATCCTCATCACCGGTGCGTCGAGCGGATTTGGCCGCGACACTGCCGAGACGCTCGCCAAAGCGGGGCACCGCGTGTTCGCCGCGCTCCGCAACGCCGCCGGCCGCAACCGTGAAGCCGCTGAGTCGCTGCGCGCGCAGGGCATCCGCGTCGTCGAACTCGACGTCACCGACGACGGCTCGGTCGAGGCGGCCGTGGCCAGCGTGCTCGCGGAGGCCGGACGCATCGACGTGCTGGTCAACAATGCCGGCATGGCATCGGCCGGCGTCACCGAGGCGTTCACCGCCGACCAGGCCAAGCAGGTCTTCAACACCAATGTGGTCGGCGTGCTGCGCACCACCCGCGCCGTCCTGCCGTCGATGCGTCATGCCGGCAACGGCCTAATCATCAACATCAGCTCGATTCTGGGGCGCGTCACCTTCCCTTTCTTCGGGATCTACGGCGCATCGAAATTCGCTGTCGAGGCCTTGACCGACAGCCTGCGATACGAGGTATCGCAGCTTGGCGTCGATGTCGTTCTGATCCAGCCGAGCGCCTATCCGACCAACATGTACAACGCCGTCCAGCAGCCCGCCGATACCGGCCGCGCGGAGGAGTACGGCGAGATCGGCGCCATTCCCGGCAAGATGTTTCAGACTTTCACGAACCTGTTCGCCGGGGAAAAAGCGCCGGATCCCCATGACGTTGCCGCGGCCGTCGCGGCCCTCGTTGCGCAGCCGCGTGGCAGCCGGGCGGCTCGCACGGTGGTCGGCCAGCCATTCGGCGCCGACGCGGTCAACGCCGCGGCCGCACCGATCCAGCGTGGTGCTGTCGAAGCACTCGGACTTGGTGCTTTGACGACCATTGCCGCGTGAGCCCGGAAAGCCGAGGCCCCAGATCGGGCCTCGGCACTCTCCCTCAAGGAGTTCAACTCATGGCCAGCCCTGTCGATCTCGTTCGCGCCTTTTACGCCGCCGTTGCCACGGGCGATGTGCCCGGCGTCGTCAGCCTGCTCCATCCCGACCTCGCCTGGACCGAGGCCGAGGGGTTCCCTTACTACAGCGGCACCTGGACCACGCCCCAGGCGGTCGTCGACAACCTGCTCGTGCCGTTGGCGCGGGACTGGGACGGCTTCTCCGCCGCGGCGAACGACTTCATTGCCGAGGGCGATCGCGTCGTCAGTCTCGGCGTCTATGCCGGGACCAGCAAGGCAACTGGCAAGCCGATGCGTGCGCCGTTCGCACATGTCTGGCGCATCGCGGACGGAAAGCTGCAACGATTCGACATGCACACCGACACGCTGCTCGTCGACCGCGCAATGCGGGCATGAGACACCACCCCCGGGGGGAAGTCGGCTCCGGTTCCGTCAGATGATGGGTCTACCGCCGGTCACCGCGATAGTTACGCCGGGCGCTTCATGGGACCTGCTCGCCGAAAATGGCGACCTTCTCGGCCGGCATGGTCGAGGGAATTGGTAATGAAGGTCGCGGCCTCAGCTGTTCGCGCGGGTGAGCGTGTTGCCGATTTTGGTGAAGCTGTTGCCCAGCCCGTTGCTGATCGTGCTGGCGCCGGTGATGATGACGCCGCCGATGACGGCGGCGATCAGGCCGTATTCGAGGGCGGTCACGCCACGCCGGTCGGCACCGCGCAACGACCGTAGCCGGTTGATCAGCCGCAACATCGAATAACCTCACTGAAATAAAGTGGAACGCCGCGCCGACCTGATGTCTGTCCGGCGCCGCATAACAACGCGAGGCGTATCAGCGATCGGTTAAGGAAGCACTGTCACGTCGACGTGCCTGTTGCCGAACGCGGCGAAATTCCCGCGTGGACGCGCGTTTCGAACGGCAACTGGTCGAATGCCGGCTGCCGCTGCATGGCAGCCCACAGCAGCCACAGCAGCCCCGGCATGTAATAGTATTTCCACACCTGCATGTTCAACGAGATGGCCGCGATGTAGCAGATGCCGGCGACGCTCAGGAAATACGCGGGTTGGTTGCGCCCGCGCAGGCTGACCGCGAGCATCCCGGCCAGGCCCACCGTCACCTGGACCAGGGGCCGCGCCTTGCCCAGACCCAGGCTCACCAGCAGGTTGGTCAGCGATACCTGCGAGGTGGGATTGTTGGTGACCCGGTCCGAATAGACGCCGGCCGCCTCGGGCAGCAGGATGTAGTGATCGATAAAGAACCGCATGGAAAACCCGGTGATCGGCAGCACGATCGTCAGAAAAACCAGCACGCTCAGGCCGCTCAGCAGGACCGCCCGCCGCAGTCCCAGCGCGTTCGCCTGGTGGGCGGCAGCGAGCGCGAGCAGCAACAGCATGGTCTGGCTCGCCGCCAGCAGCGCGCCCAGCAGCAAAGAAGCGACAACCGGCCGGTCTCGGGTGATCGCGGTGGCATAGGCGGCGCAGAGCAGCCACATCGGCCAGTGGTGCCCCTGCACCAGCATTTCCACGACGGGACGCGAGGCCAGCATGCCCACCATCAGCCCGGCGCACAGTGTTGGCCGGGGGCTGTGGCGCAACGCCACCAGGAACAATGCGACCGTGCCAGCCAGGCACAGGATGTTCAGCAGGCGCGGATCCAGCCGAAGGGCCACCAACGGCATGTAGAACAGCCACTGTAACGGCAGGTAATAAACCGGCCCGTCGGTGACCGCGCTGTAGTCCTGACCGTACGGTGAGACTCCCGAGAGGAAGTAGCGGGCTTCAGCGATGATGACCGGCAGCATGTCGGCCGGATTGGGATCAAGCGGGGTGATGACGTATTTGCCGGCCAGCAGCACCGCCACCACGACGGAACTGAACACGATCACCGCGTTTGCGCCGGCCACCCGCCGCAGCACCAGGGACGCGACCACGAACAGCATCGCGCTGGGCATCGAGATCGCGTTGGAGAAGGTGAAATAATCCGCGCTGGCGATCATCACCACCGGAAATATCCACGCCAGTTCATCGGCGAGGACCGAGGCGGCCCTGCGGCCGGCGGACCACGTCCGGCGTGTCAGCCCGGTCGCTGCGAATGCCAACACCAGCAACAGGAAAGCGACCGACCCGGTGGCGAACAGCACCGACCGCCGCCCGGGATCGAGCACCACGGCGGCGCTGTACGCCGCGTGCAGCAGCAACACGAAGCCACCCAGCAGGAACAGAGTCGCCACCGGACCGCGTTCGTCATCATGCAATTGCATCGCCTGGGCGCCGCCGATCGCTGTTTGTCGCGGCACGGTCCGGCGCCATGCCAAACGTCACCGACCTAGCAACATTTCCGATCGGATCAGGCCGTCGGGTCAAATCACAAACCTGTCGGCCTGCACGGCGATAAAAGCCGGCAAGCGCGCTACAGTGCTGGAACGAGCCAATCCACCGGGAGGCCACGTGCCCGCACATCTCCGCGCCAGCCTGCCGCCGAGCCTGTATGCCGACACCGCTCGCCCGGCGCCGGAAACGCCGCCGCTGGACGGCGATCGCGCGGCCTCGGTCTGCATCATCGGCGGCGGCTTCACCGGGCTCTCGGCGGCGCTGCACCTGGCCGGGCAAGGCACGGATGTCGTCGTGCTGGAACGCAACGAGCCGGGCTGGGGCGCGTCGGGACGCAACGGCGGCCAGGTCAACCCGGGGTTGAAACATGATCCCGATACGGTCGAACAGGATTTCGGCCCCGAGCTTGGCCCGCGCATGGTGGCCATGGCGTGGAACGCCCCGAACGTCGTGTTCGACATCATCGCCCGCAACCAGATCGCCTGCGAGGCATCGCAGACCGGCACCATGCGCGCGGTGTTCCAGACGAACAACCTCGCCGACATCCGCGCCGCGTACGAGCAGGGCGCGCAACGCGGCATGCCCGTCGAGCTGCTGGACAAGGCGGCGATGGCGGCCAGGACCGGGACCGACCGCTATCTCGGCGCGCTGCTCGACACCCGCGGCGGCCACGTCAATCCGCTGGGCTACGCGCGCGGGATGGCGCAGGCGGCGATGCAGGCCGGGGCCGCGGTGCATGGCGGAACGCCCGCGACGAAGGTGTCGCGCGACGGCGCCGCGTGGAAGGTGCAGACGCCCACCGGCACGGTGACCGCGGACCGCCTGGTCATCGGCACCAACGGCTACACCGACGATCTATGGCCGAAGCTGCGCCGCAGCGTGGTGCCGGTGTACAGCGGCATCGCCGCCAGCGAGCCGCTGGCGGAGGAGATCGCGCGGACCATCATGCCGCATCGCGCCTCGGTCTATGAACTCGGCAGGATAACCACCTATTATCGGCTCGACCGCTGGAACCGCGTGCTGATGGGCGGCCGCAGTCAGCAGGCCGACATCGCCGGCGCCGACCAGCTGCCGTTCCTGATGAACTACGCAAAACGGCTGTGGCCGGCGGTCGGACAGCTGAAATGGACGCATGGCTGGAGCGGCCAGCTGGCGATCACGCCCGACCATTATCCGCATGTCCACGAGCCCGCGCCCGGCGTGCTGGTGTGCGTCGCCTATAACGGCCGCGGGGTCGCGCTGTCGACTGCGATGGGCCCGCAGCTGGCGAAGCGCACGCTCGGCGGCGCCGCCGCGCAGATCGACATGCCGATCACCGGCCTGAAGGAGATCCCGTTCCACGGCCTGTGGAAATCCGCGGTCGCGGCGCGCGTCCTGTACGGCCGCATCCGCGACTACCTGCACCTCTGAGGTTATTGCTGGTCGTAATCGATCACCACCCTCGGCGTGGTCGGACGGGACTGGCAGGTCAGCACGAACCCGGCATTGGTTTCCCATGGTTCGAGCGCGTAGTTCACCGCCATCTCGACGGCGCCTTCCAGCACCTTGGCGCGGCAGGTGCTGCACATGCCGCCCTTGCAGGCGAACGGCAGGTCGAGGCCCGCCCGCAACGCCGCATCCAGCACCGCCTCGCCTTCGGCGACCGGCACGTCGCTGCGCTTGCCGTCGGCGATCAGCGTCGCCACCGCGTAGGGCTCGGCGTCCGGCGGGATCACCGGGGCGGGCCGCGGCCGGCCGGACATCACTGAGGTGAAGCGCTCGACATGCACCTGCCCCGGCGACACGCCGGCCTCCGCGAGCGCCGCCTCGACACCCTCGATCATGCCCAGCGGACCGCAGACATAGGCGGCGCCGATCGGGGCGCCGCCCAGCACGCTGCGCAGCAACTGCCGCAGCTTGTCCGGCTCCAGCCGGCCATTCAGCACGTCGATATCCTGCTGTTCGCGCGACAGCACGTGGAACACCGACAGCCGGCCGAGAAAGCGATCCTTGAGGTCCTCCAGCGCGCCGCGGAACAGGATGTCATGGGTCGCGCGGCTGCCGTAGAACAGGAAGAACCGGCTGTCCGCCTGGCGGGACAACACGCTGCGCATGATCGACAGCACCGGGGTGATGCCGGAGCCGGCGGCGAAGGCGACATGCACCTGCCCCGCCGCCACCGGCGCCGCGCCGAAGCGCCCGGTCGGGGTCATCACGTCGATCTCCACCCCCGGCCGCAGCGCCTGCTGCGCCCAGGCCGAGAACAGCCCGCCCTCCTGCTGCTTGATGGCGATGCGCAACTCGCCATCGTCCTCGCCCGAGCAGATCGAGTACGAGCGGCGGATCTCCTCGCCGTCCAGTTGGGTCCGCAGGGTCAGGTACTGGCCGGCACGGAAGGCATAGTGGGCGGCGAGTTCCGGTGGAATCGCGAACGTCACCGAAACCGCGTCGGCGGTCTCGCGCCTGGCATCGGCGACCGCCAGCCGATGGAACCGCGGCGTCTGGGCGGCGGCGTTCATGGTCAGTGGCACTTGAAGTAGTCGAACGGCTCGCGGCAGGCGAGGCAGCGCCACAGCGACTTGCAGGAGGTGGATCCGAACTCGGCCAGGCGCTCGGTATCGCCGGACCCGCAGCGCGGGCAGGCGACGGCGGCGGCACCGAACAGCGCGCCCCGCCCGGAGCCCGCGACCGGGGGTGCGATGCCATAGTCGCGCAGCTTGCCGCGGCCCTCGGCGGTCATCCAGTCGGTGGTCCAGGCCGGCGACATCACCAGGCGCACGCGCGCGTCCGGCAGCCCCGCCTGGGCCAGCGCCGTCTCGATCTCGACGGTGATCATGTTCATCGCCGGGCAGCCGGAATAGGTCGGGGTGATCGCCACCTCCACCCTGCCCTCGGCGTCCACCTCGACACTGCGCAGCATCCCGAGATCGGCGATCGTCAGCACCGGGATCTCGGGATCGACCACCGCGGCACAGGCGTCGAACGCGCGCCGGCGCAAGGCCTCCGCGGCGGCCGCATCTACCATTTCGCACCCGGGTAGGTGCGCTGCAGATGCTGCATCTCCGCCAGCAGATGGCCCAGATGCTCGCTGTGCCGGCCGCTGCGGCCACCGCGCTGCATCCAGGCGCCGGACGGCCGGGTCAGCGTCGCCTGCTGCAGCACATGGGCGAGCGTCGCCTCCCATTGCGGGCGCAGCGATCCGGGATCGACCGCGACGCCATCGGCGACCAGGTGCAATTCGGCATCGTCGCATTCGAACATCTCGCCGGTGAACGGCCACATCGAGTCCAGCGCGTCCTGCGCCCGGGCATGGCTTTCCGCGGTGCCGTCGCCCAGGCGGATCAGCCATTCGCAGGCGTGGCGCAGATGGTAGGCGCTCTCCTTCTCCGACTTGGCGGCGATCGCGGCCAGCGCCGGGTCCGTGGAGCGCATCATCGCCTGCCAATAGGGATCGGCGAAGGCCGAGTAATAGAACTGCCGCGCGATGGTGAACGCGAAGTCGCCGTTCGGCTGCTCCACCAGCAGCAGGTTGCGGTATTGCGGGGCGTCGCGCAGATAGGCGAAATCATCCTCGTCATGCCCGGCCGCTTCGAGGTCGCCGGCATGTGCGTAGAGCGCGCGCGACTGGCCGATCAGGTCCAGCCCGATGTTGGCCAGCGCCAGTTCCTCCTCCAGCAGCGGCGCATGGCCGGTCCATTCCGACAGCCGGTGCCCGAGCACCAACGCGTCGTCGGCGCGGCGCAGCGCGTATAGGACCGCCGGCGTCTCGTTGACCGCGATGGAGGTGGTCTGCATCACATGTGGCCGATTTCGTCCGGCACTTCATAGAAGGTCGGGTGGCGGTAGATCTTGTCCGCCGTCGGCTCGAACAGCATGGCGCGATCGGCCGGGTCGCTGGCGACGATGGCGACGCTCGGCACCACCCAGATCGACAGGCCCTCGCCGCGCCGGGTGTAGACGTCGCGCGCCGCCTGCAGCGCCATCTCGGCATCGGCCGCATGCAGCGATCCGACATGCTTGTGCGCCAGCCCGTTGCGGCTGCGGATGAAGACCTCCCAGATCGGGATGGTCGGGGTCGCGGTGCTGCTCATGCTCGTTCTCCTAGGCGGCGCTGCGCTGCGCGGCGGCGCGGCGTTTCGCGGCATGGGCCATGGCGGCATCGCGCACCCAGGCGCCGTCCGCATGGGCTTGCCGCCTGGCCGCCAGACGCTCGCGGTTGCACGGACCGTTGCCGGCAAGCACCTGGCGGAATTCCTCCCAATCGATTTCGCCGGTGCGCCAGTGGCCGCTTTCGGGATCGAAACGCAGTGCCGGATCGGGGATGGCGAGGCCCAGATGCTGCGCCTGCGGCACCGTGGCATCGATGAATTTCTGCCGCAGCTCATCGTTGCTGAAGCGCTTGATCTTCCATTTGGTCGAGGCATCGCTGTTGACGCTCTCGGCGTCGGACGGGCCGAACATCATCAGGCACGGCCACCACCAGCGGTCGAGCGCGTCCTGCGCCATCGCCTTCTGCTCCGGCGTGCCGCGGCACAGCACCAGCATGATTTCGAACCCCTGACGCTGGTGGAAGCTTTCCTCCTTGCAGACCCGGATCATCGCCCGGGCATAGGGTCCGTAGGAGCACCGGCAGAGCGGGATCTGGTTCATGATCGCCGCCCCGTCCACCAGCCAGCCGATGGCGCCGAGATCGGCCCAGGTCAGCGTCGGGTAATTGAAGATGGAGCTGTAGCGCGCCTTGCCGGCCAGCAGCGCATCCACGAGCTGCTCGCGCGAGACGCCCAGCGTCTCGGCCGCCGCGTAAAGGTAGAGGCCATGGCCGCCTTCGTCCTGCACCTTGGCCAGCAGGGCCGCCTTGCGGCGCAGGCTCGGGGCACGGGTGATCCAGTTGCCCTCGGGCAGCATGCCGACGATTTCGCTGTGGGCGTGCTGGCTGATCTGGCGGACCAGGGTGCGGCGGTAGGCGTCCGGCATCCAGTCATTGGCTTCGATCCGCTCCTCGGCATCGACGCGGGCCTGGAAGCGAGCGAGCTTCTCGGGATCTTCCAGCGTCGCCGGCGCGGCCTCGCGGGTGTTCAGGGCCTGGGCATACATGGCGCTCTCCTTGGACACGGTCGTTTATATATTACGGATCTTGCCGAAATCAAGATTTTTGGTAATATGATGCGGTGCAGCAGCAGGCCGGACAGCGAAGCGGGCGGCGAGCGCCGCATCGGGGGGCGGCAACGGGCCATCTTCGTTCAGGGCGTTTGCATCCAGCCATGATTCGGAGCCCGCGAGCAGGCGCTGATAGAGGTCCTGGCAGAGCAATCGTGCCTCCCGCCCCGGCCAGGCATCCGGCAGCAACGCATCCGGCAGCAACGGGTCGCGCAGCAGCACGCGGCGGTATTCGTGGATCATCAGCACCCGGCCTACTAGCGCCTCCATCCCGGTCAACGCGCCGCCAGCGGCGAGCACGTCCCGCAGCGGCGCGAACATCCCGAGGAAACGCCGGTACCCGGCTTCGGTCCGGGTCAATGGCCAAGCCTGCGCCGCGAGGCGGCGCGCATCCGCGGGAGCGGCGGTCGCATGCAGGTGAATGGCGCCATCCGGAAGCTCGCCGTTGCGCAGGCTCACCAGGACGCCAGGAGCAATCGCGACGGGGCTCTCCGCCTCCCGGCCTGCATCAGGAAGCACCGCGAGGTGGAAAACTCCGTCCCAAGTGGGGCCCTGCACCCCGTAGATGCGCCCGGCGGCCTCGGCGAACACCGTGCGGCCTTTTTCGGCGAGACGATAGAAACTGTTCCGGCCAACCCTTTTCCGCTCCAGCCAGCCATCGGCGGCAAGCCGGGACATCGCGGTGCGGACCACATTGCCGGAGATTTCCAGGGCGGCGAAGACCTCGAGCAGGGTGCCCAGCCACAACGACCCGCCGCGCGGCGCCACCACGTCACCATACAGGGTAATGATGATCGACCAGGTGCGCGAGGGCTCGGCGCGGAACTGCCCCAGCAACTGCGCCAAGGCGGATTGGGACGCGGAACGTTCCAAACAGCGTAACCTTGCAATGTTGTCGAGGACGCTCACGGAAATATCAACTCGACGGCGTTTTTTGAGACGTTGTCGAGAATGACTCGTTCATCAACCAGTGTTAAAACCACCTCACCGATTAGCTACCGGTCTTTCGCATGACCAGGAACCCGCCGGCTGGTGCCAACCATAGCCGGCGGGTTTGTTTTTGCCCGTCGTTCCGGGCAGCTATGCCCGCTCCAGCACCGCCGCGATGCCCTGGCCGCCGCCGATGCACATGGTCACCAGCGCCTTGCTGCCTCCGGTGCGGGCCAATTCATACATCGCCTTCACGGTAACGATCGCGCCGGTGGCGCCAACCGGATGCCCAAGGGAAATTCCGCTGCCGTTGGGATTGACCTTGGCCGGATCGAAATTCAGTTCCTTGGCCACCGAGCAGGCCTGCGCGGCAAATGCCTCGTTGGCCTCGATCACGTCGATGTCGCCAAGCCCGAGCCCCGCCCGCCGCAGCGCTGCCCGGGTCGCCGGGACCGGTCCGATGCCCATATAGGCGGGGTCCACCCCGGCATGGCCCGCCGACACGATCCGCACCAGCGGTGTGAGGTTCAGCCGCCGCACCGCTTCGCCGCTGGCCAGCACCACCGCCGCCGCCCCGTCGTTGATCCCGGATGAGTTGCCGGGGGTCACGGTGCCGCCGTCCTTCTTGAACACCGGCCGCAGCTTGGCCAGGTCCTCGGCGGTCACGTCGTGGCGGATATGCTCGTCTTCTGCGAACACCGAGACGCCCTTGCGGGTCTTCACCTCGATCCCGAGGATCTGGTCGGCGAACCGCCCCTCCCGTGTCGCGCGGCTGGCGCGGCGATGGCTTTCGAGCGCCAGCGCGTCCTGCTGCTCGCGCGTCACCTGGTGCCGCTCGGCGAGGTTCTCGGCGGTGACGCCCATCAGGATGCGGTTGAACGGGTCGTTCAGCGCGCCGCTCAGCGTATCGACGGCCGCGGCATCGCCCATCTTCTGCCCCCATCGCGCCGCCGGAAGCTGGTACGGGGCGCGGCTCATGCACTCCACCCCGCCGGCCACCGCGACCTCCGCCTCGCCTGCGCGGATGCTGTTGGCGGCGGTCAGGATCGCCTGCAAGCCGCTGCCGCACAGCCGGTTCACCGTCAGCGCCGGAACCTCCTGCGGCAGCCCGCCCTCGATCACCGCGATGCGGGCGATGTACATGTCGCGCGGCTCGGTCTGCACCACCTGGCCGAACACCGCGAGGCCGATTTCGGCGGGATCGACGCCGCTGCGCCGCACCGCCTCGCGCGTCACCTGGGCGACCAGGACGCTGGGAGTGATGTCCTTCAAGGCGCCCCCGAACACCCCGACGGCAGTGCGCACTCCGGCCACGATATAGATGTCGCTCATCGCAATTCCCCTTGGCTCATCGGCTTGTGGCGCGCCGGGCCTATGCCGGTCCCGCATGGATTGGCACGCGTCGCATGGAAACCGAGCCCCCGCCAGTGCATTGTTGAAAGCGAAACGGGCGTCGAATAATCCCCATTGACCGGTTGTCTGCCTATCCGCCGGCGCCCTTGCTCTTCACCGGATCTTATGGAACATCAACTAGTTCAACGACAGGGATAACCGTGCGGCCACGAATCGGCGTCGGCACGGTCCCTCGCAAAGGCAGTCCATGCTCTATCACGCTTACGAAATGCAGCGGGCGACGTTGGGCCCGATGCGACTGTTTGCAACTTCGGCCCTGGCGATGCTCGACACGCCATTCAACCCGCTGCGAACCACCCAGTTCGGCAAGCTGACGGTCGCGGCGCTCGACAGCTTCGAGCACACCACCCGGATGTTCGGCAAGCCGGCCTTCGGGCACACCCAGACCATGATCGACGGCGAGGCGGTGCCGGTCACGGAGCAGGTGGTCGCGCGCCGCCCATGGGGCAACCTGCTGCGCTTCCGTCGGGAGGCCGAGCGGCCGAACGACCGCAAGGTGCTGATGGTGGCGCCGATGTCCGGCCACTACGCCACCCTGCTGCGCGGCACGGTGGAGGCGTTCCTGCCGGACCACGACGTGTACATCACCGACTGGCACGACGCCCGGCAGATGATGCTGATGCAGCCGGATTTCGACCTCGACGACTATATCGAATACGTGATGGATTTCCTGCGCCTGCTGGGCCCCGACACCCACGTCATCGCCGTCTGCCAGCCGGCCGTGCCGGTGCTGGCCGCGGTAGCGCTGCTGAACGAGGGCGATGCCGGCGCCGCACCGCGCAGCATGACGCTGATCGGCGGCCCGATCGACACCCGCGAGGCGCCGACCGCGGTCAACATCTTCGCCAAGACGCACGACCATGGACTGGTTCCGCCGCCAGCACCATCCACCAAGTCCCGTCCGGCAACCCCGGCTGGATGCGCCAGGTCTATCCGGGCTTCCTGCAGCTCGCCGGATTCATGGCGATGAATCTCGACCGCCACGTCGACGCGCACTGGCAGATGTTCCAGCATCTGGTCGAGGGCGACGGCGAGCCGCTGGCCGGCAAGCGGCGCTTCTACGACGAATACCGCTCGGTGATGGACCTCTCGGCCGAGTTCTACCTGCAGACCATCGAGACGGTGTTCCATGAGCACCTGCTGCCGCGCGGCCTGTTCACCCATCGCGGGCACCGGGTCGACGCCGTCGGCGGTCGAGCACACCGCGATGCTGACCATCGAGGGCGAGCGTGACGACATCTCGGGCATCGGCCAGACCCGCGCCGCGCACGCCATGACCAGCAACCTGAAGCAGGCGAAGCGGGAGCATATCGAGCAGCCCGAGGTCGGCCATTACGGGCTGTTCAACGGCCGCCGCTTCCGCACCGAAATCGCGCCCGCGATCAAGGGGTTCATGCAAGACTCGACGGGTGACGCGGCTGCATTTCCCGGAGTAATCTGCCCGCAAGCGCAACCGATTGCGCGTGGGGGATCCGCGATGCTCGGACTGATGCAGGACCAGAAGCTGTTGATCTCCTCGATCATCAAGCATGCCGCCCGGCATCATGGCCGCGCCGAGCTGGTCTCCAAGACCGTCGAGGGCGACATCCATCGCACGAACTACGCGGGGCTGGAACGGCGGGCCCGCCGGCTGGTGCGGGCGCTGCAGCGCCTCGGCATCCACCCCGCCGACCGGGTGGCGACGCTCGCCTGGAACGGCTACCGCCACATGGAGCTGTACTACGCGGTCTCCGGCATGCAGGCGGTCTGCCACACCATCAACCCGCGGCTGTCGCAGGACGACATCGCCTTCATCATCAACGATGCGGCCGACGTCGTGCTGTTCGCCGAGACCAGCTTCGCCGCCTTGATCGCCGCAGTCGCGCCGCGCATTCCGGGCGTGCGCGCTGTGGTGTTCATGACCGAGCGCCAGCACATGCCGGACATGGCGCTGCCCCCCGGCATGGATCTGCTCTGCTACGAGGAAATCATGGCAGCGGCCGACGAGGATTACGCTTGGCCCGAGTTCGACGAGCGCTGCGCCGCCTCGCTCTGCTACACCTCGGGCACCACCGGCAAGCCGAAGGGCGTGCTCTACAGCCACCGCTCGACCATGTTGCACGCGATGGCGATCAATTCGCCCGACGCGTTCGGCCTGCGCGCCGTAGACCGGTTGCTGCCGGTGGTCCCGATGTTCCACGTCAATGCCTGGGGCACGCCCTACGCGGCGCCGATGGCGGGCACCACGCTGATCATGCCTGGCCGCCACCTCGACGGCGCCAGCCTGACGGCATTGATGAACGACGAACGGGTGACATTCTCGGCCGGCGTGCCCACCGTCTGGCTCGGCCTGCTGAACCACCTCCGCGCCACCGGCCAACGGCTGGAGACGGTGCAGCGCCTGGTTGTCGGCGGCTCGGCCTGCCCCCGCATGCTGATGGAGGCGTTCGGCGACGAGTACGGCGTCCGCCTCGACCACGCCTGGGGGATGTCGGAGATGAGCCCGCTGGGCACCTACAACACGCCGACGGCGGCCAATGTCGACCTGCCGGCCGAAGACGCGATGCGCCTGCGCGAAAAGCAGGGCCGCGCGCTGTTCGGGGTCGACATGCGCATCGTCGACGATGCCGGCGTCGAACTGCCCTGGGACGGCGAACATAGCGGCCATCTTCAGGTGCGCGGCCCCTGGGTGTGCAGCGCCTATCTCGGCGGCACAGCCGGCGACGCGCCTGGACGCCGAAGGCTGGTTCGCCACCGGCGACGTCGCCACCATCGATGCCGACGGCTACATGGAGATCACCGACCGTTCCAAGGACGTGATCAAATCCGGCGGCGAGTGGATCAGCTCGATCCAGCTCGAAAACATCGCGGTCTCCCACCCGGCGGTGGCCGAAGCCGCCATCGTCGCCGCCGTGCACCCGAAATGGGATGAGCGGCCGCTGCTGATCGTCGTGCCGCGCGCCGGCCAGACGATCGACGAAAACGATTTGCTATCGATCTACCGTGACAAGGTGGCGCCCTGGTGGAAGCCCGACGCGGTGATTGTGGTCGATGAACTGCCGCATACCGCGACCGGCAAGATCCACAAGCTGACCCTGCGCAATCTCTACCGCAACTACCTCGTGGAGCCCGCAGGCTGACGTCAGCTACCCTCCCGGCCGTGTAGCTCGGGAAAGAACAACTCCCGCCAATCCGTAGGCGCTTCGGCAATCTGGCCCGTCTTGGCTTGGAACGCCGCAAATGCCGTCACCCGGCGCGGCGTGGTCGTGAAGCGGGTGGCGGGATCGCGCAGCAGCGCCTCCGTGGCATCGAGCCCCAGCGCCGAAGGTTCGACCCGCAGATACATCGCCGCCGCTTCGCGCGGGTGTTCGGTGATGAAACTGTCGGCCTGCTCCAGTGCCGCCAGGATCGCCTGCATGGTGCGGGGATTGGCGTCATGGAAGCGACGCGTCAGGTACAGCAGCGAAGAGGTGTGCGGGCCGCCGAGCACGTCGTAGCTGGACAGCACCCGATGAATGCCGGGCTGCTGCAGTTCCTGCTCCTGGAATGGCGGATTGCCGAAATGCGCGGTGATCTCGGAGCGTCCCGAGGTCAGCGCCACCAGGGCGTCCGGGTGCGCCAGGCTGACGGTCAGCGGATCGAGCCGCTTCCATTCGGCCGGCCCGAACGCAGCTGCCGCAGCCATTTGCAGCACAACCGCCTGCATGCTGACGCTGACCGCAGGCAGCGCGACGCGGTCGGCCGCGGTGAAATCCTTGACCGTGCGGACGGCCGGCCTGTTGCTATTGAGATAGAAGGGCACCTCCCCCAGCGCCGCCAGGGCCTGCACCCGCAGGTTGCGCTGGGTCTTGGACCAGATGGTGATGACCGGCGAAGTCCCGGCGGCGGCGAGATCCAGCGTGCCGGCGATCAGCGCGTCGTTCAGCGGCGCCCCGCTGGCGAGGCGGGTGAAGGTGACCTCCGGCTCCGGCAGGCCAAGCCGCGTTGCCGCCTGCTCGACCAGCCGCTGCTCGCGGGCGACGACCAAAGGCAGGTAGAAGAAGCCGTATTGCTGGCCGATGCGGATCTTGTCGGCCTCTGCCGCATGCGTCGGCGTGGCGACCAGAAGCGCCAGTACGATCAGGATTGCGCGCATGGCTTTTTTCCTGTTCCGCGAAAGCCGCATCATGCCCGGTTGCCGGCGCCGAGGCGATCCTACGCGGCGCGCGAACGCTCTTCGGCCATCGGCAGCGCAAGCCGGTCGCCGACCCGGCGGACCTCGACGCGGCCGCCGGATGCGATCCGCGGCGGGACGGCGAAGTAGAACGCACAATTGCCGCCGTTCATCGCCCGGAGGTCGGCGCGATACTGGTCGGCCAGCAGCACCGCCACGCTGCTGCCATCGACCAGGATCTCCAGCAGCACCGGCGCCTCTGGCGCTTCCGGTTGATGCGCCCAGCCTTCGATCATGGCGCCGTCCGCCCGGTCGATCATGCCGTCCAGCGGCCCTGGGCGCAGGCCGGCGCGCGCATCGATTGCCGCCCGCAATCGCGCCAGCGCGGGGCCACCTTCCACGCGGGCTGCGCAGCAAGGCCGGATCTCATCGAGGCTGTGCGGATAGCGCAGCGCATAGTCGGCTGCATTGTCGAACCCCGCGCGGCTGGCATGATCGACGAAGCTCTCCGCAGGGGCGCCCTCGGCGAGGATCGCGTCATGCGTCGCCAGTTCCAGATGGAAATAATCTACCGCCGCGCCGGGCGGACAGCGGCGGATGCTGGCGCCGTTGACCAGTTGCGCCGCCGCCACCAGCACCTTCCCCAGGTCTTTGTCCGGCAGCAGCAGCGCGTGCTGCGGCGAGACCAGCAGGTCGCGGCGCGGCAATCCGCCGCCGAGCGCGCCGGCGAGGATCCGGACCGGCCGCACCCGCCGCTCGGCGGCCGCCTGCGCCGCCGCGTAGCTGCGCCGCCCGATCCACCGGATCGGCCTGGCCGCACCGGCGGCCGTCATCACCAGGTCGCCGATCCGCAATTGCTCGATTGCCGTTTCGCCGCGGGGCGTGGCGATGCGGGTGCCGCGTTGGTAGCAGGCGACGTTGATCTCAAGGAAGTTGCCGCCGATGCCAGCTGTTGAGAACTTTGATTGCGACAACGTCGGCGTCGCCACAAAAAAGAGGGTGGCCACTAGGGCAGCCCCTTGGACCACAAAAAGCTGGCCAGAATTATAAGTAAGGGAAACCCCACCGGCGGCAATCCCCTGCAGGATGATGTGGACGCGCGGATCGGCAAGGCTGAAGTTGGCTCGGGTAATTGGCACCAGCAGCAACGAACTATTTAGGGTCGCGCCAGTAGCCTGCACGATGAAGGTGCCGCCATAGTCGATGGTAACGCTCGCCGCGGCGAGCCCTGCTTCCGACAAAGTCCCGCCGGCGGCGATTTCCAGATGGCTTCCGGCAGCGGTGGAAATCGTTCCGCCGACCGACACGCTGCCGCCGGTCGATACCAGCAACGAACCGCTCGGGCCGACCGTGACGTTGCCGCCGACCGCCGAAATTCCGGCGACGGACAGCACGCCGCCGGTGAGGCTGAGCGCACCGGCCGTAAGATGCGCGCCCGCTTGCAGCGTCATCACCGCCGTGGCGCCGGTTACGTCGTCCAGCCGCAGCAATCCGGCGACGTTCAACGTGGCGCCGCCGAGCAGCGTCAGCGTGCCCGACTTGCCGACGGTGGCGCCCTCCAGCACGGACAGCGATCCGGCCGCCGCAATCGTCAGCCCCGCCACGATCGACGTCGCATCGCCGACGGTCAGTGAATCGACGGAGCCGCCGGCGCTGTTCAGACTGACGGTGTAGGAGGAGAGGACCGTGCCGACGTCGTCGCCCAGTGTGACATAGCTGGTGGCCGACGGCGTCGTGCTGCCGGCGCCCCAGTTGCCGGCGCCGTTCCAGTTGCCGCTGGCGCCGTTCCAGGCGAGCACGCTGCGAAAGCTGCCGGCGGTGCCGTTGTAGATGGTGGTGCCGGTGCTGGCGTAGAACCCGTCATAGACCAGGTTCGCGGCGATATCTGTGTTGATCAATCCGGCACCGAACTGGCTGGTGTCGCCGGATAGCCCTGCGGTGCTGGCGCTGGCGGTCAGCAGCGACTGGATGTCCGCCGGCGTCAGGTTCGGGTTGATCTGCAGCAGCAGCGCCCCGGCCGCCGCGGCATTCGGCGCGGCGGCGGAGGTGCCGGCAAAGATGCCGAAGCCCGCGACATCGGTGGTGATGAAGTCGCCGGCGAGGAAATTCGGCTTTCCCGCGGGTATCGCCGCGCCGAACGCGGCACCAGTCGCGGCGTAGTAGAGCGCGCCCGGCCCCTCGCTGGAGAAGGCCTCGAGATTGGTGGGATTGTTGGAATTGACCGCGCCGACGACGTTCACCGAACCGTCGAGCTCATGCCCGAAGACCGAGCCCGAGCCGGTGCCCGCGGCCATCGAGATCGAGGAATAATTGCCGGATAGGAACTCGACCTTCACCGTGTCGCCGGCATTGGCGGTGCCGTGCTGAGGCTGGCTGCCGTGGTTGTTGATGATCACCAGGTCGTAGGTGCCGGCGGCGATGGAGAATTGCAGCGACTGCACCGGATTGCCGTTGACGCGGCTGGAATTGATGGTGCCCTGGGACGGGTCCGCGTTCAGGTTGAAGGAATTGTAGGCGATCGTCTGGGTGCCGTGGACCAGCAACTCCCAGTCGAGGCTGTAGGTCGAGCCGCTGCTGGTGCCGATGCTCTTGAACGGCTGCGTCCATTGCATGTCGATGCTGACCACGCCGCCGGAAAAGGTGATCGTCTGGGTGGTACGGGCGCCGAAGGTGGTTTCGTAATAATGGCTGCCGACATTTCCGGCGGAGGTGAAGTAGCTGACGCCGGCGGCCGTCGCCGCGGTGACAGCGGCCTGCAACGGTCCGCCATCCTGGAAGAACGGCTCGGTGGACCAGGAAACGTCGTCGACAATGACGTTGACGCCCGCCGCGACCAGGCTGGCGACGGCGGTCGCCGTGTTCGATTCGGCGGTGTTGCTGGCGGAAGCGAAATAGATCTGCGCGCCCGGTGCGACCTTGTGCACCAGTTCGGCAATGGCGCGTCCTTCGTCGGTGCCGGCCGCGAGATCGCTGAGGTCGACGACAGAAGGCAAATCGCCGTCAGCTTGCTCGGAAAGAACGTCGGATGAGAAGACAGTCCCCAATCTACCAGTGACTGGGTCAACGTGCGCCGCATCGAAGCTGTCCGAAATGATCCCGATGCGCAGGCCGGTGCCGTCGATCTTGAACGCCGCGCGCGCCGCCGGCGCATTGATCGCCGTGTCGCCGCTGTTACCGACATGGCTGACGCCGTTGGTGAACGCCACGCCCGGATCGGACGAGGACACGACGGCCGTCGTCGTATATTCCGCCGGCCCGGCGGGCAGCGCTTCCGGGGAGCCTTCAGCGCTCCCGGAGATGTCCGCAGGTGCCGGATCCACTGCATCGGCATCGAGCAGTGCCGGCATTTCCTCGGGCGGATCGGCCAGCGGATCGAACGGCCAGACGCGCGGGAGGATGTCTCGGTTCATGCGGAGGGCCTGTTTCGGGCGAACAACCAAAAGCCGCACTGGCTATGCCAGCACGGCTCCGGGTGGTGCAAGGTCCTTTCGCGCTCGTATCCAGCGCGAGGCGGTCTGTTCAGGCAGCGCGCTTATGCCGGCGCACTAGGCGCAATCCGACGAGGCCCGCCCCCAGCAGCAGCAGCGAGGTCGGCTCCGGCACCTGCTGACCGTTTCCGGTCAATCCGCCGGTGCCGATGAAGGACTGGTTCTGGTTCAGGCCGCCCGACCCGACATAGGTGCTCACCGTCGTCGAGAAGGTGGTGCCGTTGGTCGCCGCCTGGGTCACCAGGCTTTTCACGTAGTTGCCGCCGGTGGTGTTGCTGGCGGAGAAGTCGTTCAGCTGGTTGTCGGCCGAGTTGTAGAGGAAGGTGTAGCCGAGCGAGAGATACTCGGTCGCCCAGATCGCGATCTGCGTCGCGGAGGACAATTCGGCGAGCGTCCAGTTGTTCGGCAGCGCGGTGGACTTGGTGTTGTAGTTGTTGATCAGGTAGCCGATCTCGCTGACCGCCGTGGAACCGAGCTGGACCGGATGGGCGCCGCCGGCGCCGACGGTCGCCAGCTGCGACAGGGTGAAGGTCCCGGTGTGCAGGGTGTCGTAGATGTCGGTGCACCACGCCAGCAGCGTGCCGGTCGGGTTGGCGGTTACTAGCGCGACCTGCCCGGACGACACGTTTTCGCCCGCGGAACCGCCGCTGGTGATGTAGGCGTTGGTGTTGTCCTTGGCGATGATGTTGACGCTGATGCTGTTCGGCACGCTGAAGCTGGTCACCGTCAGCGAAGCCGGCTGCGCCTGCGCGGCGCCGGGAGCCAGGCTGATCGCGGCCGCGGCGACACTAGCGGCCAGGAAAATGCTTTTCATTCCGCACCCTTAAATCTGCGAGGCGCCATTGCGGCGCCACCAAACGCGGGTTCGGTTCAGCCGAATATCGGGTGAACACGATTAGTTGACCGCGCCCTTAACGAAAAGCAAACGTCGTGCCAGAGAAACGCTGGCGAGAAAACTCGGTGGTTTCCTTGACGATTTCTTAACGTAAGGCTGCAAGACGTCTGGGGGGTTGAACGAGTGTAAAGTATACCGACACGCTTGCGACAGCCTAGTCGGCCGATCCGGCTTCAGAAACCGAACGGGATCAAAAGGGTGGCGTGCAGAGCAAGCCGGCCGCATTAACCCCGGGTTGTGTTAAGGATGCCGACCGAGCAGCTCCTAAGCCGGCATTGCCGGGAACCAAGCCTCGTGACCCGGCGCATAATGGTTGTTGGTCTGCTCCGGATTCCGGTTCACCAGCGGCCGGGCGTACATCGGATGGCGCATGCTGCGGACCTCGTGCTCGATCTCGGAGAGGGTCTCGCCGGTTTTGGGATCGACAATCCGTTCGAACCGATACTGGTGCTGGTTGCTTTCCTCGGTGACCAGCCCGCGTTCCTGCAGCCGCTTGTGGGGGCCGGAGAAATCGGCCAGCGCAATCTGGATGTGGTGGCCGTCGAAGGCCGGCTGCGGCCGATCGGTTTCGCGGAACACCAGGCTTTCGGCCAGGCCGATCGGGATGCGGGCGAAACGGCCGCGCGCATCCTTCCCGGCCGTGCCGCCAGCGCCGATGATCTCGAGGTAGAAACGAACGATCCCCTCCGCCGAACCGGGGACGGCATCGATCTCGACATAGGGCATGCCGAGGGTGACCCGGCCGAACTGCTTCGCGTCTGGCGCGTGACAACGGATCTGGTTGCCCCAGGGCGAGGTCACCTCGATGGCTCCCTTGGTCGCCTGGAATGCGAACTGGGTGCCCTTGAGGCGCGATTTCACCATCTCCAGCCGCGCCGTCAGCGCCGCGAGGTCGGGCACGACGAGGCCGGTGGTGCCGCGCAGCACCTGCGGCGTGCCGGTGGGCAGATGGAATTGGCAGTTGCCGACATTGATCCACATGTTATCGACGCCGACGACCAGATAGGGGTCACGCGTCAGCCCCAACCCGACCACATAGAACAATGTCGCCTGCTGCTGGTCCGGCACGCGAGTATTGACGTGGCCGAGCTCGACGATGTTGCCGACATCCTCGGCGGTGCGGTCATAGACCTGTGTTGCGGCATCGTTCATAGCTTTTCTCCCTCAGCGTCCGGTCCACACCGGGCGGCGCTTGCCCAGGAAGGCGTCGATGCCCTCGGCGGCGTCATGCGCCATCATATTGCGGGTCATCACCTCGGCAGCATAGCCATACGCCGCGTCAAGCTCCATCCCGGCCTGGCGGTAGAACGCCTCCTTGCCGATCGCCAGGGTAAGCGGGCTGCGGGCGGCGATGCCCTCAGCCAGCGCCGTCACCTCGGCATCGAGTTCCGCCTCCGGCACCACGCGATTGACCAGGCCGATCTCCCGAGCCCGCTGGGCGGACACGAGTTCGCCGGTCAACAGCATCTCCATCGCGGCCTTCCGCCCGACGGCGCGGGACAAGGCGACGCCCGGGGTCGAGCAGAACAAACCGATGCCGACGCCGGGGGTCGCGAACCGTGCCGTGTCCGCCGCCACCGCGAGGTCGCAGGTCGCAACCAACTGGCAGCCCGCGGCCGTCGCCACCCCATGCACCCGCGCGATCACCGGCTTCGGCAGCGCCTGGATGCGCTGCATCAGCGCCGAGCAGCCGGTGAACAGGGATTGCATGGCGGCACGCTCGGGATGGGCGCGGATCTCACGCAGATCATGGCCGGCGCAGAAGGCCGGGCCGGCGCCGGCGATCACCACCACCCGCACCGACGCGTCGTCGCCGATCGCCACCAGTTCGGCGTCGAGGCGGGCGATCAGGGCGGCGGACAGGGCATTGCGCGCGGCCGGGCGGTTCAGGGTCAGCCAAGCGATCCCATCCGCATCACGGCGCAGCAACATCGTGTCGTCCGCGGCGAGCGTAGCGTCCATCGCGCTCACACCCCCTTCGCCTTGCGCGGAGCCTGGGGGTAGGGCGTGCCGTCCTTGCGCGTGTAGCGGCCAGGCGTCGCGAGCATGTCGATGTCGGAATAGGTTGCGCCGTCGGTCGCGATGCGCGTGCCGATTTCCAGCACCGTCGCATCCGCGGAGGAGTGGTTCTGCAGGCAATGCCCATCGGGGTCGCCGGCCTTGAATCCGGCCGCCTCGCCGGCACGCAGGATTTCCGGACCTGCATCGGTAACGAGTGTCACCTCGCCGCTCAGCACGAAGATGAATTCATCCGATTCCGTCTGCCAATGGCGCTGGCTCGACCAGGCGCCCGGCGGCAGCCGCAGCAGGTTCACGCCGAACTGGGTAAGGTTCGCCGCGTCCCCCAGCCTGGTCCGCTCGCGCGAGAGGCACGGCGTGTCGAACGGGGGCGGATACAGGGTGCCGACGATCGGGGTCAGGGTGGCGGGGTCGATCTTCTTGCTCATCGGGCCGCGATCCTTTCAACGAGTGGGCCCGGATCACACCCAGGCAATCAGCCCGCGTGCCGGAGCACCGTCAGTTGCATCGTCCGGCGATGCTTATAGCCGAGCGCCAGGTACAGCGCGATTGCCGATGCGTTCTCCGTCTTCACGTGCAGGAAGGCCGCCTGCCCCCGCGCCATGGCGGCAGCGGTCAGGCCGTGGACGATCGCCCGAGCATGGCCGAGGCCGCGATAGGCCGGCAGCGTGCACACGGCGCTGATCTCCACGAAGTCGGCCAGGCGCAGGCGCTCGCCCGCCATCGCAGCGAGCGCCGAACCATCCTCCGCCCGCACGCCCACATACCGCCCGCAGCGGATGGTCTGCGCGTTGAACGGTCCGGGTTCGGTTGCGGCGACGAGCGCCAGCATCGCGGGAACATCGCGGTCGTCGAGTTCGACCGGCGCTGCATTCGTGGGGCGGCCAGGCGCCAGTATCTCGCAGAGCATCTGCTGGATCGGCCGGCTGCGCAGCACCTGCCAGCCCGCGGGCACCCGCACCGGTTCGGCGGTGAACAAGGCAACCGGGATCGCCGGCGCACCGAGACCGCGAAGCTGCTCGAAGGCTGCCTCCGAATCTTCGCTCAACCCCCCGAGGGAAGCGACCTGCGGCAGATACCGCCGCGCCAGTGGCGCCGACTGCGATAGCGCATCATGCGGTCCTGACAGCGCATGCCAGATCGGGTTGTCCAGCGGGTGCGCGCTCATGCCGCGTCGCTCTCGAACTCGACGACGGTCACCCGCCCCAACATGCTGCGAAGGCGCACCGCCTGGTCGCCGCCGAACACGGCCTCGAATTTCTCCTGTGCCTGCTGCCATAGCGAGCGAGCCTGCCGGAGCCGTGCCCTTCCCAGCTTCGTCAAGCTCAGCGGCCGCTGCCGACGGTCGGCGCCCACGCCGATCTCGACCAGCCCTTGCGCTTCCAGCGGCCGGAGATTATGCCCCAATGTCGCCCGGTCCATCACCATTTCCCGTGCAAGCTCCTTCATCGTGATCGCCGGCGCCAGATGGATCAGCTCGAGAATGGGAAACTGCGTCGCCCGCAGTCCGCTCGACGCCATTTCCCGGTCGTAGAGCTGGGTGATGCGCCTGGACGCGCGCCGCAGCGCCAGGCAGTTGCAAGGTATGTCGCGCATCGCCTGCTGTCCCGTTTGCAATTGGTCTTATATGCCCCTAAATAGGTCGAAAGCGGAGGAACGGCAATGGACATCATGCAAGGCGTCGTCGACCACTACGAATCCGACGACCTAGTCGATCGGGTGACCAAGGCGCTTGCGCTCGCGGGGCTCGGCGAAGGAACGCTGTCCTGGCGCGACCTCGCACCGCTCGACCAGTTCCACACCCGCGGCGCGGTCGCCACCGGCGAGTTCGCCGATCGTCTCGGGCTTGCCGCCGGCATGCGCGTGCTCGACGTGGGATGCGGCTTCGGTGGTCCGTCGCGGCAGCTGGCCGCGGTCTACGGGGTCGACGTCACCGGTATCGATCTCACCCCAAGCTATGTGGCACTCGCCGAGATGTTGACCGGGCGCTGCGGATTATCGGCACGGGTGCGGCATCGCGTCGCCGACGCCCTGGCGCTGCCCTTTCCCCCGGAGAGTTTCGAAGTCGCCTGGACCCAGCACGTTGCGATGAATATCGCCGACCGCGATGGCCTTTATGCCGGCATCCATCGGGTGCTCGGTGCCCGGCGGCCGGCTGGCCAGCTACGACGTGGTCGCCGGCGAGGGTGGCCCGCTGTTGTACCCGGTTCCCTGGGCGCGCGAGCCGGAGATCAGCCACGTGGTGACCGAAGCCGCGATGTGCCGCGCGCTTGAGGGCGCGGGGTTCGAGATCACCGGCGTGGTCGATGCGACCGAAGCCGGTGCTGCCTTTTTCGCCCAGCGGAAGACCGACGCCGCACCGCCGCCGCCGCACGCGCTTTCGGCCATCCTCGGCGCCGACTTCCCGCGCCGGTCGGCAAATCTCGGCCGCAACCTCGCCGAGCGCCGCGCCCGCGTCGTTCAGGTCATCGCGCGGCGCCGCGGGTAAGCCGGTCAGCCGCGCCGGATATTCCAGAACATCGCAAACCCGCTCAGCATCCCGCTCAGATCGGACCGGAACGCCGTCGGCTGGTAGAACTGCCCGACCGGGATCTGCGGCACGTCGATCCAGGTCTGCTTCTGGATCTCGACACACAGCCGCTGCTGGGTTGCAAGATCGGGTGCGTCGAGCCAATCCTGGCGAAGCTGCTCGATCACCGGGCTGGTCGGCCAACCGAACCAGGCCTTCTCGCCGTTGCCGCGGAATGAGTGGCCGGCCGGGTTGGACAGGTCGATCCCCGAAAGATTGGTGATGATCATGCTCCAGCCGCCATTGGCGACGCTGTCCTTCTTTTCCCGCCGCTGCACCAGCGTGCCCCAGTCCATCGCCTGGTAGTCGACGTTGAGGCCGACCTTCTTCATCATGTCGGCGCCGACCTCGGCCAGTGCGCGGCGGAACGGAAAATCGGTGGCCGACAGGATCGCCACCTTGGCGCCATCGTAGCCGGCCGCCGCGATCTCGCGCTTTACGCGATCGAGGTCGCGGGGTCCGTTCAGCAGGTCCATACCGGCGTCGTTCGCCATCGGCGTGCCAGGACAGAAGACCCCGACGCCGGCCCGCCACATGGCAGGGTCGGTGCCGGCGACCGCGGTCATGAAATCCGCCTGGTTGACGGCACCGAGCAGGGCGCGGCGGATCGCCGGGTTGTCGAAGGGTGGGTGAAGCTCGTTCAGCCGGGCGATGCAGATGGCGCCGGTGGGATCGGGCACCTCGATGCGGATCGACTTGTTGCCGGCCAGCAGCGGCAACAGATCGGCCGACGGATATTCCCACCAATCCGCCTCGCCGGTCTGCAGGGCGGCGGCGGCGGTCGATTCGTCGGGAATGACATTCCATTCGATGCGATCGAAATAGGCCCGCTTCGGGCCGGAGGTCCATTCCGGCGTGCCCGATTCGCGCGGCACGTAGCCTTCGAACCGCTCATAGGCGACACGCGCGCCGGCCACTCGTTCGTCGGCCTTGAAGCGGTACGGGCCGCTGCCGACCATTTCGGTGACCTGCTTGAACGGGTCGGTATTGGCCAGGCGTTCCGGCATTATCGCGCACATCAGCGTGGGCGTCTTGCCCAGCGCATCGGCGAGCAGCGGAAATTTCTTCTTCAACCGAAACAGGATGGTGCGATCGTCGGGCGCCGACAATTCGTCGACCCGCTCCAGCAGGGCACCGCCGAACGCGTCGCGCCGCATCCAGCGGCGGATGCTGGCGACGCAGTCGCGGGCCAGCACCGGGCTGTTGTCGTGAAAGCGCAATCCTGGCCGCAGCGTCAGCCGCCAGGCCAGGCCGTCATTCTCGGTCGATGCCGACTGCAACATCTGCAGGGTCGGTCTATAGGCTGCGTCCTGCCCGAACAGCGTGTCGAACACCAAATAGGCGTGGTTGCGGGTGACATAGGCGGTGGTGAAGATCGGATCGAGGATCGTGACGTCCGATTGCGGAATGAATTTCAATGTCCTGACCGCATCGGCCCTGGCGATCCGCGGCATCGCCAAAGGCGCGGAAAGGGCGGTGCCCACGAATGTCCTGCGGCGCATCCACCTACTCCCGATACGAGGTGTCTTGGCGATCGAGCATCCGCAGCAGGCCGTTCCATTCCAGCAGTCCGTAGGGCCTGATCACGCCGGGCTCATACATGCCCACCGCCTTGTCCACCACCGCCTGCGGCAGCAGGTTGAGCGGGGTGTTGCACGCCATCGCCGCAAGCTGTGACTGGCAGCAGCGCTCCAGGCCATACATGAAGTTGAACGCCTCGGCGACGCTCGGGCCGGTGGTCAGCAGGCCGTGGTTGCGCAGCACCATGCAGTTCAGCTTGCCCAGATGCTTCGCCAGGTTGTCGCGCTCGGATGGATCGCGTTCCGGGCCGTTGAAGTCGTGATAGGCGAGCCGGGTGATGAAACGCGTCGCCGTCTGGGTGATCGGCAACAATCCGCATTGCAGCGCCGATACTGCCATGCCCGCGATGGTGTGGGTGTGCATCGCCGCCATCGCATCGGGCCGCGCCCGGTAGATCGCGCTGTGGATGACGAAGCCCGCCGGGTGCAGGCCGTACTCGCATTCCGGCTGCAGGATGACGCGCCCGTCGAGGTCGACCTTCAGCAACGATGACGCCGAAATTTCGCCGAACAGCATGCCGTGGGCGTTCAGCAGGAACTGGTCCGGCGCGTCGGGCACGCGGGCGCTGATATGGGTGTAGATCATGTCCGACATGCCGTAGCGCTCGCAAAGCCGGTAGCATGCGGCGAGATCCACGCGGGCGCGCCATTCGGCGTCGCTGACCCGGCCACGCAACGAACCGATCCGCAGCTCGTGGCTTTGCAGCGTGCGCACGTCATCCATGGCATTCCCCCCTTGCGCCCATTGCCGCGAGACTAGCGCGGAACCGCCCGGTTCGGACAGGGTTGGAGCGGGGTGGACCGCGGCGCGCGCACCGGGGCAGGCTGGACCGGAGCTATCAGGCCGGGGTTATCGGGAGGATTTGGCGAATGGCGGATTTGGCTTTTGAGATACCGGCGAACGCGTGCGACAGCCACATGCACGTGTTTGGCGCGCCGGATCGTTACCCGCCCGCCGCGACCCGCGCCTACACGCCGACGGAGGCGACGCTGGAAAGCTGGCGGGCGATGGCGCAGCCGCTGGGGCTGCGTCGCGTGGTGCTGGTGCAGCCCAGCGCCTATGGCACCGATAATTCCTGCATGCTCGACACCTTGCGGGCCAATCCGGAAGGGACCCGCGGCATCGCGGTGATCGGCGCCGAGACCACGGAAGCGGAACTCGACGCGATGCACGCACTGGGGGTTCGGGGCATTCGCCTCAACCTGGTCAGCAACGGCATTCCGGATCCGGCGGCCGCGACCCTCCAGCTGCGCAACGCAGCGGCCCGGATCTCCCGGCTCGGCTGGCATGTGCAGATTTTCGTCCCCGGGCCCCTGCTGCAGGCACTGGCGCCGGCGATCCCCTCGCTCGCCGTCCCGGTGGTGGTGGATCACATGGGCGGCGCCGATGCGAGCCTCGGGCTCGACCAGCCGGGCCTGCCGGAACTGCGGGCGCTGCTGTCGGGCGGCAAGGTCTGGGTGAAGATCTCCGGCGTGAACCGGGTTTCGCGGCAGCCGAAGGGATTTCGCGACGGATTGCCGATCATGCGCTCGCTGGTGTCGGCCAATTCCGCACGGCTGGTCTGGGGCAGCGA
The DNA here is from genome assembly GCA_963819305.1 of uncultured Alphaproteobacteria bacterium. Classification (GTDB taxonomy): domain Bacteria; phylum Pseudomonadota; class Alphaproteobacteria; order Acetobacterales; family Acetobacteraceae; genus CAVTKE01. The sequence goes on along the minus strand of CAWFVP010000004.1, from coordinate 430,687 downwards.
CTGGCCGCATATCGGCCCGCATGAAGCCGGTGCCCCGAAGACGGTGGTCTACATGGATCACGACAACGCCGATCTGCTGAATGTGCTGGGTGAGGCCGCATCCAACGGTGCCGATCGCCGCGCGATCCTGACCGATAATCCAGCTGCCCTCTACGGCTTTTGAAGATTTGTTGTTGCTTTGCCTTAACGGACCGTCGGCGCCCTCATTCACCTCGAGACGACGGAGTCTCGAAACGGTAACTGGTTGACCCTAAGCGGACTGCATAACAAGGGCGTGATCCTTAACCGGATCTTAATCGCCATCTTAGCCCCCGCCGCTCCGGAGACCTGCCATGACAACCCTGCCCATTCTAACGCTGGCCGCTGCCGTAATCGGCGTGGCCGGCGTTGCCGGCGTTGCAACGCACGACGCCCAGGCTGCCGGCTTCAATTTCATTCCTGGCGATTTGATCGTGAGTGGCAGCACCTATCCGACCGATGGCGCCGCCATTCCGGTGATCATCCCTGGGGTGACCACCCTCCCAGGCGGCGGCATCGCGACCGCTGATGGCTCGTACCCGAATGTGTTCAACAACGACAAGGTCGACAGCAGCTTCGGCGTGACCGCGCCGATCATTCTCAACCAGTTCTCGTTATCGAACGGCAATACCACGATCAACGCCGCCGGCAGCTACGATGTCACTGCCGCCGCAGCGGCGGCGGGGGTGAACCTCTCCACCAGTTTCCCGTCGAAATCCGAACTGGCGATCAACCTGTCCGCCGACGGGCACTCGCTGACGTTCATGGGCTACGCCGCGCCGGTCAACCAGCTCGATATCTCCAACAGCAATACCCCCACCGCGATCGACGGCACCAACCCGGTGACGGCCCCCCCGACCTATCGCAGCGTCGTGCAGGTCGGCAACAGCGGGGCTACCGCGGTGACCGACGTCAACTCCTACAGCGGCAACAATGGCCGTGCGGCCATCCTGGCCGGCAACGGTTCGATCTACACCGTCGGCAATGCCGGCAATGGCGGCAACCCGCAGCCGGCCGGAGTCGTTGCCGGCGCGGGCGTGCAGATTGTCACCCCCGGCGCGGCACCCGGCAACGGCATTCCCGGCTCGGCCGGCAGCAGCACCGCCCAGGCCGGCAGCTTCTCGATCACCCAAACCAACCCGCTCACCGGCCAACCCTACGGCAGCCCCGCCGACAAAGCCGGGAAGGACAATAACTTCCGCGGCGAGACGGTGTTCAACAACACGCTGTATGTCACCAAGGGCAGCGGCGGCAACGGCATCGATACCGTCTACCAGGTCGGTGCCGCAGGCACGCTGCCGAGCGCCTCGAACACCAGCATCACCGTACTGCCGGGTTTCCCGGCCACACTGGCCAAGAACAATCCGCAATTCCATCCCTTCGGGCTGTGGTTCGGTAACGCCAATACGCTCTATGTGGCCGACGAGGGGGACGGTGTTGCCGCCGATGCCGGGACCGGCGCCGATCCCAATGCCGGCCTGCAGAAATGGGTGTTCGACGGCACGGTTTGGAAGCTCGCCTACACCCTGACCGCCGGGCTGGGCCTTGGCGTGGGCTATGACGTGCCGACGCCGCAAGGCGACACGGCCTATCCCACCGTCACGACCGACGGGTTGCGCAACCTGACCGGCGAAATCAACCCCGACGGCACCGTCTCGCTGTTTGCCGTCACCTCTACGGTCAGCGGCAGCGGCGACCAGGGGGCCGATCCGAACCGGTTGGTGGAGATCACCGATAACCTGAACGCGCTGTCGGCGCCGGGCAACGAACAGTTCAACACGCTCGAAACCGCCAGCTATGGCCAGGTGCTGCGGGGCGTGGCTTTTGCCCCGGTACCGGAGCCGGCTTCGATCGGCCTGTTCGCGGTGTCTCTCGCCGGCTTGGGCGTGCTGCGTCGACGCGCCCGGCGCCAGGCCTGAACCGCGGCGACGGCCTTGCGCCTCCGCTGACCAACATGCCAGCCTCGATGGCACACATCGAGGCTGGCATGTTCTTCGAAGGATTCACCCTCACCGAGATCCCCGTTCAGGGCGGCAGCATCAGGTTGCGGCATGGCGGTTCCGGGCCGCCGCTGTTGCTGCTGCACGGCAATCCGCAGACGCACGCCATGTGGCATGCCGTCGCACCGGAAATGGCGCGCCGCTTCACCGTCGTCTGCCCCGACCTGCCGGGCTATGGCGGCAGTCTGAAGCCGCCGGCCAGCGCCGACCATGCCGCCTATTCGAAGCGAGCGATGGCGCGGCACCTGGTCGGTGTGATGGCGGCACTTGGCCATGAACGTTTCGTGGTCGGCAGCCACGATCGCGGTGCCCGGGTCGCACACCGGATGGCCATCGATTTTCCCGACCGGGTGCAGCGCCTCGCGGTGCTCGACATCGTTCCCACCATCGAGCATTTCGAGCGCGCCGACATGGCGTTCGCCCTCGGCTACTACCATTGGTTCTGGTTCGCCCAGCCGCATCCGTTTCCGGAGAACCTGATCAGCGCCGCGCCGGAAATCTGGTGGGCGACGCATACCTCGCGCGAGCCCAAGGGCGAGGGTTTCTGGCATCCCGAGGCGCAGGCGGATTACCTGCAGGCGGTGCGCAATCCGGAGATGATCCGCGGCATGTGCGAGGACTATCGCGCCGCCGCCAGCATCGACCTGGAGCATGACCGCGCCAGCCGCGAGGCCGGCCAGCGGGTGCAGTGCCCGCTGCTGGTGCTGTGGGGCGCCAAGGGGAAGATCGGCCAGTGGTACCAGCCGATCGAGTTGTGGCGCCGCTATTGCGACAACGACGTCATCGGCTTCCCGGTCGCCTCCGGCCATTACCTTGCGGAAGAGGCGCCCGGTGAAGTGCTGCAGCGGTTCGGAGCGTTCTTTACCTGATCAGGCGGCGCGCAGGGTGATGATGAACGGCAGGTCGGTGTCGCCGGTATCCTCGCCGAACTGCGACAGCAGGCAATGCACCTGGCCGCGATGATGCGTCTGGTGGTTGAACATGTGGGTGACGAGGATGCCGCGCGGCTGCCGCATCTCCTTCTGCATGACGCCGCTGAACCAGACCATGTCGCCGTTGAGCCATGCGTCGTCGATCCGCTTTGCCCAGGCCGAGATTTCGGCATCGGCCCGCACCCTCGCGTCGGTCAGCTCCGCAAAACTGTCGATCAGCGTGCCGCTTTGCTTCTGCCCGACCGCCGGCTTCGGCCAGTTGTCGAAGCGGGACATCCAGATCTGGTCGCCCCAGAGCAGGTGGTTGAGCGAGCCGTGGATCGACTCCCAGAAGGCCCCGCGATGCTCGCGGCGTTGGGCGTCGGTTAGGCGCGCGGCGGCGGCATAGCAACGGGCATTCATTTCGGTGTTATACGCTGCCATGGTCTGGGCGTAGGCCGGGCTGATCATCGCGTTTCTCCCTAAACGGCGCGGGTGAACGTCAGGTCGCGGGCTCGCCCGCCACTGACGTGCAGACCAGTGATCGCGCCCGCGCCGTCCCGCAGCACGCGAACATCCGCCCAGGAGCGGAACAGCGTGCCGGGCGCATAGACGCGGATGAAATCGCCCTCGATCGGCGCCACCTCCCAGCTCCGGTCGAACACCAGCGGCCCGGAGACCTTCATTTCGAGGTCGCCCCCGGCGGCGTTCGGCAGGATCGTCCAGACGGCGGCCATTTCGGCGTTGCGGTAGGCGCCGGCCAAATCGGCCGGCAGCGCCGCGGCCTCGGACACCCTGTGATAGGTGGCGCGGGTTCCGGCATCCAGCTCGACCGCCAGCTGCTGGCCATCCGCGGAGGGGACCGCGAAGAAATCCTCGGCCGAGCGGCTGGCGGCAATGCGCCCGTCGGCGGCGGTTGTCAGGCGGAACGGCACCCCATTGATGTTGCCGGTCGGCTGGCCGTCGGCATTCTGGCCGAGCTCCAGGGTGGCGCCGCTGGCGCGATCAAGCCAGCGTCCGGCGAGCGCGCCCAGCACCGGTGGCAAGCGGACGGGATGCACCTCCGGCTGGCCTTCAATTGCCGCGTCCAGCATCTCGTGGGCGGTGTGGTAGGGATCGGCGGCGCCGTTGTTGGTGATGCAGATCACCGCCAGCCGCTGCTCCGGCGCGCGCAGGAACTCGGTCTTGTAGCCGGGCCACAGCCCGCCATGGTCCACGGCGCGAATGCCGCGATAGCTGCGGACTTGCAGGCCACGCGCGTAGTTGCTGGGCCGCCCGTTGGCGAAGGGCGCCTGGGTTTCCAGCGCCTCAATCAGGGCCGCGCCGCCGACCCGCCCGGTCTCGAAATTCCGCATCCACAAGGCGAGGTCCTCGACCGAGGAAACCAGCCCACCCTCGCCGCCGAGCGGGAACCCGTGCGCCGCCCGCGTCCAGCCGCCGTCCTTCGGCAAGTAGCCGGTGGCGAGCCCGGGCACGACTTCCGTGGTGCTCTCGACCATGCGGGTGCGGTTCATGCCGAGCGGGTGGAAGATCCGTTCGGCCAGGAATTCCGGCAGCTTCCGGCCGGAAAGCCGCTCCGCGATCACTCCCAGCAGGAGGAAATTCGAGTTGCTGTACAGGTATCGGGTTCCCGGTGCGAAATTCAGCGTCCGTTGCCGCCAGATCCCGGCCAGCAGGTCGTCACGGCTGCAGGGCATCGACAGATCGGCGCCGCCCATGCGCATGATTTCCAGCATGTCGCGGATGCCGCTGGTGTTGTGCATCAGGTGCGCGACCGTCAGCCTATGACCGAAATCCGCCAGTTCGGGCAAATGCTTGCGGGCCTCGTCCTGGACATCGAGCCTACCCTCCGCGGCCAGCACCAGAATCGCGGCGCAGGTGAACTGCTTGCTGACCGAGGCGATGCGAAAGCTGGTGTCGGGACCGATCGGCACCCCCAGTTCCAGGCTGGCCTGCCCGGCGTGGCGATGCAGCAGCAATTCGCCGTCGCGGACCACGCCGATGGTCATGCCCGGCTCGCCGGCGCGGTCGAACGGCGCCAGCAGCCGATCGACCCGCCGGCGCAGCAACAGCAAATCGAGGTCAGCCATGTCCGTTCCTCTCCGCAACGTCCGCAACATTGCGGAAAACCGGGCCTATGGGTAACGTCGGTACCAGATATCGCCTATGACAAACCGCGGGGAGTCCTGAGACATGACGGCGCTGCTGCAAGGCGGCATCGATTGCGACATTCATCCCGCGGTGCCGGGCCTGTCGGCGCTGATGCCCTATCTGGACCCGGCTTGGCGCGAGATCCTCGTCACCCGCGGCCTCGATGAACCCAATTCGATCCTGTATCCCGCCGGCTCGCCGCTGTCCTGCCGGCCGGACTGGATGCCAAAGCATGGCCCCGCCGGGTCCGAGATCGCCACCCTGCGGGCGCAGGCGCTGGACCCTTTCGGCACCTCGATTGCCATCTGCAACTGCCTCTACGGCATTCAACTGTTCCATAGCGAGGACATGGCCGCCGTCCTGGCGCGCGCGGTCAATGACTGGATGGCCGCCGAGTGGCTGGACCGCGATTCCCGGCTCCGCGCCTCCATCGTCGTTCCGATGCAGAGCGTCGAGCGTGCGGTTGACGAGATCGAGCGCTGCGCCCGCGACCCCCGCTTCGTGCAAGTGCTGCTGTTGGTAATGGGCGGCGACCAGCCATTGGGCCGGCGCAGCTTCTGGCCGATCTACGCCGCCGCCGAGCGGCTCGGCCTGCCGGTCGGCATCCATGCCGGCTCGTCCTACCACAATCCGCCGACCCCGGTGGGCTGGACCTCCTACACCTCCGAGGACTACGCGACCCAGAGCCAGGCCTTTCAGACCCAGCTGACCAGCATGATCTGCGAGGGCGTGTTCAGCCGCCATCCGAACTTGAAGGTGGTGCTGCTGGAATCTGGCTTCACCTGGCTTCCCGCTCATCTCTGGCGCCTCAGCAAATACTGGCGCGGGGTGCGGATGGAGATCCCGTGGGTGGACCGCTCGCCCGAGGAGATCGTTCGCGAGAACGTGCGGCTGTCGCTGCAGCCGGTGGATGCCCCGCCCGATGCGCTGCCGCGGCTGCTGGACCATATGCAGTCCGACGAGATGCTGCTGTTCTCCACCGACTATCCGCATTGGCAGTTCGACGGGACGGATGCCCTGCCGAAAGGCCTGCCCGCCGATCTGGCGCGGAAAATCATGATCGAAAACCCGCGGGCCACCTATGCCCGCCTGCTGGAGCCGGTCCAATGAATGTCCAGGTCCGCGAAGCCCACGCCCCCCGGCAAGCCGGCGCCAGCCGCATCGCCATCGCCGACGGCGACATTCACCCGGCGGTGCGCCACGCCTCCGACCTCAATCCATGGCTATCGAAGCGCTGGATCGACCACCTGGCGACCTTCGGCAAGAGCTCCCGGCATGGCTGGCAGGCCGGTCCCGCCTACCCGAAAAGCCAGCCCAATGCCTCCCGCCGCGACGCCTACCCGCCCGAGGGCGGCCGCCAGGGCAGCAGCCTGTCGTTCATGCAGGCCCAACACCTGGACCCGAACAACGTCCAGCTCGGTATCCTGAACCCGCTCGGCAGCGGCCAGGGCCTGCAGAACCCGGATCTCAGCGCCGCCATCTGTGCCGCGACCAACCATTGGCAGGTCGAGGAATGGGTCGCCAAGGACGAACGGCTGAAAGGCTCGATCGTCGTCCCCTATGAGGACGGCCCGACGGCAGCCGCCGAAATCCGGAAATATGCCGGCGATCCCAATTTCGTCCAGATCCTGCTGCTGACCCGCACCGCCGAACCGCTCGGCGCGCGGCGCTACTGGCCGATCTATGAGGCCGCGGTCGAAGCCAACCTGCCGATCGGCATTCATGCCTTCGGCTATGGCGGCAACCCGATCACCGGCGGCGGCTGGCCCAGCTTCTATGTCGAGGAAATGACCGGTCATGCCCAGACGTGCCAGGCGGTGCTCGCCAGCATGGTCATCTCCGGCGTGTTCGCGCGCTTCCCAACGCTGAAGGTGATCCTGATCGAGGCCGGATTCGCCTGGGCGCCGTCGCTGGCCTGGCGGCTGGACAACATCTACCGCCGCCTGCACGCCGAGACCCCGGAACTGACCCGCCTGCCCTCCGAATACATCCGCGACCATGTCTGGTGGACCACCCAGCCCATGGAGGAACCGGAACCCCGGGACCATCTGCTGGACACCATCGGCTGGATCGGCTGGGACCGGCTGCTGTTCGCCACCGACTACCCGCATTGGGATTTCGACGATCCCGCGACCTGCCTGCCACTGAAGATTTCCGAGGAACAGCGGCAGCAGTTCTTCCTGGGCAACGCGCGGCAGGTCTTCGGGCTGGCCTAAGGCCCCTCGCTGCATTCTGCAGCCGGCATGGATAAGTGATATCGGAGAAGCTTCGCGCCTGACCCGGAAAGACCGGCGCCGAAGCCCGTATGCAGGCTGCAGATCAAATCAATCTTCAGTACATCGGCTGCGGCAAACCGAAGCCACACCGGATGCCCCATCGAACTTCATGGCGGGCGGCCGATCCGTTCGCCTGAGGTGCGCGGCAGTTCTGCCGGCCGCCGCATCGGTTAGCGCCGAAAGCAACAAGCGCATCTCAGCGGAGGCGCGTAATTGCCGAGCGCATCGCCGGAGCCACCTGCCAGGCAATCCATCGCGGTGGCAGAGCGCAATCGGGTTACTCCAGGATCGCACGTTACAAATCCTGCATTTCGTTCAGCATCCTGAACCATTCCTGAGCGCGTTGCGTTGCGCGTGCAGAATTTAATGCGGAGCCGGAGTGTGACCTTCGTCATAGCCCACCTGGAGTTTGTCGCGATAGGAATCGCCGTCTTCTTCGCGGCGGTTTTCGTTCGCACAACCCTGAACATTCGCCGGCTGGACCAGAGATCTCGCGGGCGATTTTGGTGAAGCATGGCGGAAGCGAAAATCCTCCAGTCCAAGCTGGGCGTCACGCTGATCGAAATCGCCGTTCGCGACGAGAACGGCGCCATGGTGGATGGCGGCTACCTGGTGCGCGGCGGCAGCCCCGAGTTCGATTTCACGGGTGTCTGCCTGCAGACGGCACAGGCTCGTTTCCTGGCCGCGGTCGCCCAGGCGCACATGGCCGAGCAGCTTCGGTCGGCGTGGCGGTTGGCGTCGCCGTTCAGGCCGCGCCCAAAGGCGGTCGGCTTCGCGGGGAAAGCCGGCGACCGCAACCAGTTGCAATCGGCGAAGGCCGCGTTACGAAATCGTGTGGCAACCTGAACGATCGCCTGCCGTTATCACCGCAGGATTGACGCGTGCCCGCCGCTGACAGGCCGGCGGTCGCCATTGCAGTCCCGCGCGGCATGGCTGTTGGCTCGTTCCTCCGGCCATGCCGCGCCTTTGTTCCCGCTCGACCCCGAGCCCTCTCGGCCCCTCGGCTCGTTCAAGCTACGGGTTCAGCCGAGATCGATCAGGATATCGCCCGCTTCCAGCTTGACCGGAAACACCTTCAGGTCGGCCTCGATCGGCGCCCCAAGCCCTTTGCCGGTGCGCACGTCGAACTGGCCGGCATGCAGCGGGCACTCGATGATGTTGTCCTCCAGCCACCCTTCGCTCAGCAAGGCGAAGGCATGCGTGCAGACATTGTCCGTGACGCAGATTTCCCCCCCGGCGAGATGGTAGATGGCGAGGTTCAGGCCCATCGTTTCGACCCCGATTACGCTGCCCTCCCCCACGTCGGACACCGCCGCCACCCGCACCCAGTTCGCTGCCTCGCTCATTCCCGCCCTTCCCTTTGCGACTCCATGCCCGGATGATGCCGCAGCTTGAGCGCCCTGTCTCCCGTGGGCGTGCCAACCGGACCATGAGAAGACGCCCATGAGCAGCGACATCCACGTCATCGTCGGCGCCGGCCAGGCCGGGGGACATGCCGCCATGGCAATGCGCGAGGCCGGTTTCGCCGGACGCATCCTGCTGCTCGGCGATGAAGCGCACCTGCCCTATGAGCGGCCGCCGCTGTCGAAGGACGTGCTGACCGCGGCCGAGGAGCCGGCAGTCGCCTGGTTCCATCCCGAGGCGCGCTACGGCGAGCGGGCGATCGAGTTCATGGCTGAAACCCGGGTAGCCGAACTAGACAGCGTAGCCCAGCGCCTGACCCTCGCCGATGGCCGGACCCTGCCCTACGACCGGCTGCTGCTGGCCACCGGCGCCCGCGCCCGGCGACTGCCGGTGCCGGGCGGCGACCTGGTGCTGTATCTCCGTACTCTCGATGACGCCCGCCTGATCCGCACCCGCCTGCCGCCACCGGGGGCTGCCGCCGGCCGGCACGTGGTCTGTATCGGGGCGGGCGTGATCGGCCTGGAGCTCGCCTCCTCGGTGCGGGCGCGCGGCTGCGCGGTGACGGTGCTGGAGGCGGCCGACGGCGCCATGGGCCGCTCGCTGACCCCGGCCTTCGCACGCTATGTCGAATCCCTGCACCGCGCGGCAGGCGTCGAACTCCGCTTCGGCGCCTCGGTCCGCGCCATCGAGCCCGGATGGGTGGTCGGCGACGGCTTTCTGCTAGCCGCCGGCGAGGTGATCGCCGGCATCGGCATCGAGCGCAACGTCGAACTCGCCCGCGACGCCGACCTGGCGCTGGACAACGGCATCGCGGTCGATGAATTCGGCCGCAGCTCGGCCCGCAACATCTATGCTGCCGGCGATGTCACGGCGTTCTGGCAGCCGGCCCTGCACCGGCGCCTGCGGCTGGAGTCCTGGCGGCATGCCCAGAACCACGGCATCGCCGTCGGCCGTGCCATGGCCCTGGACAGCGCCGGGCGGGAGCCGGCCCCATATGACGACGTGCCCTGGTTCTGGACCGACCAGCACGGGGTGAACCTGCAGGTCGCGGGCCTGCCTGACGCCGGCCATGAAACGATCATGCGTGGTGATTTCAGCGAGCCATCCTTCGCCGGATTCCATCTGGACGGCACCGGGCGGGTGGTCGCGGCGACCGGCGTCAACGCGCCCCGCGAGATCCGCGCGGCGATGGCGCTGATCAAATCCGCGGCGGTCGTGGACCGCGCGATGCTGGCCGATCCTGCAGTTCCGCCACAGAAACTGGTGGCCGGAGTCCGGCAGCGCGCCGGGGCCTGATCCCCCGGGGATGCACCGTCGATGCGCGCTCGGCAACGATCCGCCGGCGCGACGGCATGGACGCGTGCAATGCTTCGGGTTAGGTGTCACGCGCCGCAGTCGGACAACGCGACTGCCATAGCGAGGGAGAGCATCGATGTCGAAATCCGTCCGCCTCAAGAGTTCACGCCTCAGCACCGCCCGGCTGTACCTGATGATCGCCGCCGGCGCCTTGATTGCGCCGATCGCCGCGATCACGCCGGCCGCAGCCCAGGTCACCGAAGTGCCGCCGGTCGCCGGCGACTACGAAACGATCAGCGGCAGCGCCACCGTCACCGCCATCGACCCGGCGACCCGCATGGTGACCCTCAAGCTCGCCGACGGCACCAGCGTCGCGGTCAAGGCCGGCGACGAGGTCAAGAACTTCGCCCAGATCAAGGTCGGCGACACCGTCACCGCCACCTATGCCCAATCGGTGCGGTTCGAATTGCGCAAGCCCGGCAGCAAGATGCCGAGCTTCATGGCGGCCGACGCCGCGGGCGCCGCCAAGCCGGGCGCCAAGCCGGCCGGCGGGGTGATGCGCGCCACCGCGCTGACCGCCACGATCGTTTCGGTGGACACCGCCGCGAACACCGTCGACGTCGTGCCGCAGGGCGGCGGAGCGATCCACACCTTCCATGTCCGCGAACCCTCGCGCCAGGCGATGCTGAAGGACGTGAAGCCCGGCCAGTTGCTGACCATGATCTACACCGAGGCATTCGCCCTTTCGGTGCAGCCCTCGAAGACCTGACCGCGACGTTCCCTCTCCCCCAGTGTCGGGGGAGAGGGAGGCCTGCCTTGTCCGAAAACGATTTCGCTGGAGCGGGCGGACCCTATGCGCCCGCCAGCCGATCGGCCAGCAGCGCGAAGAAGCCCGGCGCATCGAGGCCGGTCATCGCCGTCGCGTTCGGCGCGCGGTCCAGCTGGCCATACCAGTCCGCCACCATGTGGCCGTAGCGCTCGGGGATTTCGCAGTCGACGTCGACATGCACGCGCTGCCCGGTGAACAGCTCCGGGGCCAGCAGGTAGGCCACCGTGGTCGGGTCATGCAACGGTCCGCCCGGACCGCCGAACCGGGCCGGGTCGCCACGGTCCCAGAATGTCAGCAGCGACACCGCCAGCTCGGAAAAGCGGCCGCCTGCACCGCGCAGGGCGGCGATCCGTTCCGGCGTCGCCATCGCCTGGTGCGTCAGGTCCAGCGGCATCATCACCACGTCGGCGCCGCTGCCGAGTACGATGCGCGCCGCATGGGGGTCGGCGAGCACGTTGAACTCGGCCCATGGCGTGCGGTTGCCGGCCACCCGCAGGCCGCCGCCCATCATCACCACCTGGTCCCACCCCGCAACGACGCCGGGATCGAGCACGATCGCCGCGGCAAGGTTGGTCAGGGGACCGATCGGGCAGATCGTCAGCTTCTCCCCGGCGGCGACCGCCGCCCGCGACATTGCAATCAGCGCCGGCACCGCATGAAGCGGGTCGGCTGGCTGCGGCGCCGGCGGCAGCATGGCGCCGCCGAGCCCGCCGCGGCCGTGGAACTTGCCGAAGACCTGCTCGCGCAGCAGCGGCCGCGGACAGCCGGCATGCACCGGAATGTCCGGGCGACCGGCGAAAGCCAGCAGCCGCAAGGCGTTCTCCGTGGCGTCGGCGAGCGGAATGTTGCCGGCAACCGTCGTCAGCGCCCGCAGGTCGAATTCCGGCGAGGCCAGCGCCAGCAGGATGGCAACCGCGTCGTCGACGCCGGGGTCGGTGTCGATGACAACCGGGCGCGCCTTCATTGCGACACCGCGATGTCGGCGGCCAAAGTGTAGCCGTCGCTGCGCGGGACCATGTCGAGGCCGTTCCGCAGCGCCCAGCTCTGCTGCAGGAACAGCACCGGGATGATGCCGACGTCGTCGACGGCGATGCGGGTCGCCTGCTTCAGCAGGTCCTCCCGCTGCGCGTCGTCGAAGGTCGCGTAGGCCTGCGCCAGCAGGGTATCGAATCGCGCATTCGACCAGCGCCCGCGATTGCCGCTGCCGAGGCCGCGCGGCGCATCGAAGGTCGCCAGCAGCGGGTTCAGGATGCCAGTCGGCTCGCCGGTCTCGATCGCGGCGCCGCCGAGGATCATGGAGAACTCAAGCGCCGAGGCGCGGGTGAAGAAACTGGCGCCCGGCTGGACGTCCACCGCGGTGCGCACGCCGGCGCGTGTGAATCCCTGGGCGACCGCCTGCACCAGGCGCGCGTCGTTGGGATAGCGGTCGTTGGGTCCATGCAGGGTCAGGCTGAAGCCCTGCGGAAAACCCGCTTCGGCCAGCAACGCGCGGGCGCGCGCGAGATCCTGCGCGGGGGCGGCCAGTGCCGGGTCGTAGCCGACATAGCCGGGCGGCATCAGCTGGCCGGCGGGTGTGCTCTGGCCGTCCATCACCCGCTCCACCAGCGCCGTCCGGTCGATCGCCAGCGACAGCGCCAGCCGCACCCGGCGGTCGCGCAACGGGTTCGGCTCCAGCGGCTTGCCGGCAGCGTCGCGGACGAAGGGCGAGACCGCGCGATTGCTGTCCAGGTGCAGGTAGATCAACCGGTTCCCCGCCGTGTCGACGATCCGCACCTTGCCGCTTCTGGCCAGCACCGCCTGGGCCTCGGCCGGGACGGCGGCGATCAGGTCGAGGTCGCCGGCCAGCATGGCCGCGGCGCGGGCGCCCGGATCGGACACCGTTCGCATCTCCACCTGGTCCCACGCGGCAGGCGGCCGCCAGTCGTCGGTATTGCGCGCCATCGCTACGGATGACCCGCGCGCCCAGGAGACCAGCCGGTAGGGTCCGGTGCCCACCGCATGTTCGAAGCCGGCGGCGGGCGCATCCTGCAGCGCGCGCGGGATGATTGCGATGCGACTGAGGTCGTTCGGCAGCAGCGGCCGCGGCCCGTTGGTGTGGATCCGCAGCGATGTCGGCGAGATGGCCTCCATCGCGGAAATCCCGGCGATGTAGTGCCGGAAGCTGCTGGGGCTGTTGGCGATGCCCGCGACATGCCGCACGGAGGCAATCACGTCCTCGGCGCCGAACGCGCTGCCGTCGTGAAACCGCACATTGGGGCGCAGGGTGAAATCCCAGGTGGTGTCATCCACCCGCCGCCACGCGGTCGCCAGCGCCGGCACGAGATGCTGCCGCGCATCCTGGCGGATCAGCGGGTCGAACAGGTTGAGCGCGATTTCGGTGTTGGCGCCGGCAACGGTGAACAGCGGGTCCAGTGAGGTGGTGGCGTCGGCCAGTCCCACCCGCAACCCCGAAGCCTGGGCGGGCACGGACAGCAGCAGACCCAACAGGATGAAGGCACGGCGCATCGGGCGATCTCCGGCAGCAGTTTCGCCGGATACTAGGTCCGGGCAGGCGGCGCCGCCATGCGTGCAGGCTCAATCCGGCAGCGGGCGCCTCCGCGTCAGGCCTCGCCCAGCACCTCGGCAATCGCCGTCGCCTCGTCCGGCGACAGGATCGGCTGCCGCAAGGCATCCAGCGTGCCGTCGAGCTGGTCCAGGGTGCGGGCGCCGACCAGGGCGGTCGTGACCCGCGGATCGCGCAGCAGCCAGACCAGCGCCAGCTGGGCGAGGGTCCGGCCGCCGCCGCCGGCGATCGCGTGCAGCCTGCGCAGGCGGTCGCGCAGCGCATCGGTCAGCCGCGACGGCGGCAGCGACCCGCCGCGCGCCATGCGGGCATCGGCCGGCACGCCATCGAGGTATTTGTCCGTCAGCAGCCCCTGCGCCAGCGAGGAGAAGGTGGCGCAGCCGATGCCCTCTTCGCCCAGGACGTTCAGCAACCCCTGTTCCGGCGCCCGCTCCAGCATCGAGTAGCGCGGCTGGTGGATCAGGCAGGGGGTGCCGAGCCCTCGCAGCAGCGCCGCCGCCTGGCGGGTGAGCTCCGGCGAGTAATTCGACAGGCCGACGTAAAGCGCCTTGCCCTGGCGGACCACGTGATCGAGCGCCCCCATGGTCTCGGCCAACGGCGTCGCCGGATCAGGACGGTGGTGGTAGAAGATATCCACATAGTCGAGCCCCATCCGGCGCAGGCTCTGGTCCAGGCTGGCAACGAGGTATTTGCGCGAGCCGAAATCGCCGTAGGGGCCGGGCCACATGCCGTATCCGGCCTTGGTGGCTATCACAACTTCGTCGCGATGGGGGCGCAGGTCGGTGGCCAGCATGGCCCCGAACGCCGCCTCGGCGGAGCCTGGCGGCGGGCCATAGTTGTTCGCCAGATCGAAATGGGTCACGCCTCGGTCAAACGCCCGCCGAACGATGCTGCGGCCGGTTTCGAACGCATCGACGCCGCCAAAATTCTGCCACAGGCCGAGCGAGATCGGCGGCAGTTGCAGGCCGCTTTGCCCGCAGCGGCGGAAAACTGCGGAATCGTAGCGATTAGGGGAGGGAAATTCCGTCATCTCGAATGCTCCAGCGGCGGCGGCGTCGAATGCGGCGGATGGCACCCGCGCATTCATGGTCCAATAGTCATCCAGGTAAGATGCGTCGAGGGCCGCAGGCGTAACCTGCCGCGGCAGCCGATGTCATCGCCAATCCCGGCAGGGCTTCGGCGGCTGCCGCACGACTTCGCGGCACTTGTGCCGGTCCCGCATCCTCGGTATTTTTTCGCCATGCATTGGCCTTCCACCGAATCGGCGAGGGATCGGTGCAGCAAGCCGATAGACCTTTCGCAAGCGTCGATCGGCGGTCCCCGCGCCGCTTCATCTCCAAGACCGCAGTCGACCCGCGAGGCCATGGCCGGCAACGGCGAACCCGGCGGCTGTGTCGCGCCATCGCGCCACACGCATGCAGGACGCTAGCCCACCACCGACGCGCGGACGCACTGCCAAGCGGACCGCCAGCGTCGCCGGAAACGTGACTCGCCAGCGCGGCCGCTACGAGGCCGAGATTCTGCGCCTGCAACGCATGATGGCGGGCATCGAGGCCGAACGCGCGCTCGCCGTCCTGCAACGCGACTCGATGCTGGCGTCGACCGCCTGGAAAATCACCTGGCCGATGCGCTGGCTCGGTTCGGTGCTGCCGAGCAAGCTGCGCTGGCATGGCCGCCGGGCGCTGAAGGCGATCTGGTGGTCGCTGACGCCATGGCGGCTGTCGCATCGCATGCGGGCGCTCGACGCCAGGAAGCAGGCCGGGTCGGCAACGGTGCCGCTGCTGCGAAATGAGCCGGCTGTCGTACCCGATCCTGCCATTACCCTTCCCGACCGGGGCAGCGACGGCGACTACGCGAACTGGATCGCCGCCTTCGAGCCCGACACCGCGAACGCGTCGGGCCCCTCGGCGACTGCGCCGATCTCGGCCGGACGGCTTGAGGCCGCCTCTCCGGAACTCAGCTTCCTGATGCTGTGCGTAGCAGGCCTTGATGCGACGGCCGCCGAAGCAACCCTGGCCTCGCTCCGCGCCCAGACGGAGACCGGCTGGGAATTGCTGGTCGCCGCCCCCTCCGGCGCCGGTGCCGTCGCGCGGATGGCCACCGATCCTCGGGTACGCCATGTCGCATTCGATGGCCAAGGCATCCCCCACCAGGGCGACCGCGGCGCCGCGCTGCAAAGGCTGCTCCAGGAGGCGCGCGGGCGATGGGTCGGCGTGCTCGACCCCGGCGACGTGCTCGCCGGCGATGCACTCGAAACGATTGGACGGACGGTCCTCGACCTCTCCGGCGACGCTCCCGACGACACCCGGGCGCTCGCCGGACAGGCCGTCATCCTGTATGGCGACGAGGACGAGATCGGCCCGGACGGCCGGCGCCGGGCGCCGCTGTTCAAGCCATCCTGGTCGCCGGAGATGTTGCAGGCGTTCAACTATTTCGGCCGCCTCACGGTGCTTTCCCGCGTCCTGGCGCTGCGCGCCGGCGGCTTCGTCGCGGGACATGGCGCGGGCGCCGAATGGAACCTCAATCTCCGCGCCGCCGATGTCGCGGATGCAGCGGGAGGCCGGATCGCACGGATCACAAAGGTGCTCTGCCATCGCGCCGCCGGCGGCGACCGCGACCGCCCGGACCCTGCCAGCGCCGCCGCGGCGGAGCATCGCACGGCGCTGCGCGCCTTCTGGGCCGGCCGCGGCATCGCCGGCGCCCATGTCGAAACCCAGCCGGACGGCACCCAACGCTCGCGCTGGGACATCGCCGAGCCGCCGCTGGTGTCGGTGATCATCCCCAGCCACAACAGCCCCGACATGCTGCGCCGCTGCGTCGAGGGCATCCTGGACCGGACCGCCTACCGCAACGTCGAGATCGTGCTGGTGGAGAACCGCTCGGACGATCCGGAAATCTGGCCGCTCTACGAGGCCCTGGAGCGGCGCGGCAGTGTCCGGGTGATCCGCTTCGATGCGCGGTTCAACTACTCCGCCGCCTGCAACCGGGGCGCCGAGGTGGCGCGCGGGTCGCTGCTGTTGTTCCTCAACAACGACATCGAGATCGTCGAGCCGGGGTGGCTTGGCGAGTTGGTGCGGGTGGCGACGCTGCCGGGCGTCGGCATGGCCGGCACCCGGCTGCGCTATCCCGACGGCACGCTGCAGCACGCGGGCGTTTCGGTCGGCATCCACCTGTTCGGGCTGATGTTCCATCGCGGCAACGAAACCGACTGGGGCGTGTTCGGATCGGCGAACCACACCCGCAACTGGCTGGGGGTGATGGGCGCCTGCCAGATGCTGCGGCGCGAGGCGTTCGACTGCGCCGGCGGCTTCGACGAGGCCTACCGGATTGCCAATAGCGACGTGGCGCTGTCCCTGCACGTGCACCGGCTCGGCTGGCGGACCGTCTACACGCCGTTCGCGACCCTGGTGCATCACGAGGGCAAGACTCGCGGCCACAGCAACCCGGCCGAGGACATGGCCCGGTCGGCACGCGAAGTGCGCCGGCTCGGCCTCGCCGACGATCCATACATGCATCCCGGGCTGAGCGGCCACGACCCGGTGCCACGGCTGCGCGCGGCCGGCGAACCGAGTCCCGAGGAAGCGTTCCAGGGCCACGCCGAGTTCTTCCTGAGCGAAGTCGCGCCCGCCGCCCCGCCGTTCGACCCTTATGACGATGGCGACGCCGAGGACGAGGCGGACCTGCCGCGCGACGCCATTCTCTGGCCGCCCCAGGCGCCGGACGGGATCCGCGACAAATGGTCCGCGGCCCGATGGGTGCTGGACCTGCTGCGCGGCCGGCCTGACCTGCGCACCCGTTTCCCCCGCGCATTGTCCGACGGTGCCGGCGGCGCCTTCGCCACCTGGATCGCCGGCGATGCGGGCAGCAGTCTCGGCCTGCCCACCGAGACGCGGGCGCAGATCGCGGCGCTGCTCGCGGACGACCTGGCGGTGCGTCCCCGCCAGGTCTTCTTCTGGCACGACCATGTGCGCAGCCTGTTTCCGCTCGGCCTGCTGCCGGCCGGCTGCGGCGAGTTTGCCGGGTGGCTGCTGCGCCATGGCGCCGACGAAGGCATCAGGCTCGAGGAAATCTGGTGGTTCATCCTGTGCTGCGCCGAGGCGCCGGAGGCCGAACTGGTGCAGACCTACCGCTACACGCCGGCCTGGCAGGAACTGCATCCGTTCGGCCTGACCATATTCGGCCGCGACCGCCTCGCCGCCTGGATCCGCGAATTCTACAATCTGCGGGTGGATGCCGGCTGGCTCGATCCCCGCCGCTGGCCGGTGAACCTGTCGCCCGCCGAACAGATCCGGCTCGCCTACGCGGCGCATGATCGCTGGCGCGCGGCCCATCCGCGGCCCTTTCAGACGGCCGCCAGCGCCGGCGCGCTGCTGGATTGGCTCGCATCGGCGGAATCGGGCCTGGCGGAGGAAATCCGGGCCTGGTGCGCGGCGCGCAGATCCGACGGCACGGCGGCGGCGCTGGCCACCACCGGCGTCAACATCATCGCGCATTTCTGCTACCCGTCGGGATTGCGCGTCTCGGCCGAGGCGATGGCCGACGCGATCGAGGCGACCGGCGGCGGCGTGTCACGGCGCGACATGCGCACCGACGTCGCCGACGATCCGCATCACGCCGAATTCGGCGGTCTCGAAACCTACGACATCACCGTCATCCACACCCAGCCGGAGCCCTATTTCTCGCAATCCTACCAGCGGTCGGACCTGGCCCCGCGCGCGCCCCGCACCTACCGCATCGGCTACTGGTACCTGGGAACTGGAAACCGTGCCGGAGTTCTGGGCCGAGAAGGCCCGCGAGGTGGACGAAATCTGGGCCGCCACCGCGTTCGTCGCGGACGCGTTGCGCCGGACGATCCCCCTGCCGGTGAAGACGCTGTTCCCCGGCGTGCGCATCGGCGCCTTCACCCGCCGCCGGCGCGAAGCGTTCGGGCTGCCCGGCGACGGCCGTTTCGCCTTCCTGTTCTCGTTCCATATGGGCAGCATCATGGAGCGCAAGAATCCGTTCGGGCTGATCCGCGCCTTCCGCGAGGCATTCCGCCCCGACGAACCGGTCGATCTCATCCTGAAGACCACCTCCTCGGACCGCCACACGGCGCAATTGGCCGAACTGCTGGAGGCGACCCAAGGCGCCAACATCACGCTGATGGACCGGCTGCTGAAGCCGGAGGAAACCCTCTCGCTGATGGAATCCTGCGACGCCTATGTCTCGCTGCACCGAAGCGAGGGGCTCGGCCTGACGATGGCGGAGGCGATGCTGCTGGGCAAACCGGTGATCGCCACCCGCTACTCGGGCAACCTCGACTTCATGGATGACGACAACAGCCTTTTGGTGGATTGCGACATCGTGGAGATTGCCCATCCGGTGCCGCCCTACGACGCCGGTTCGCGCTGGGCGGAGCCGTCCGTCCGCCACGCCGCGCAACTGATGCGCAAAATCTACGACAACCAGGGCTGGGCCGCGGCCCTGGGCGCCAAGGGGCAGGCGGATGCACAGGCGCGCCTGTCGCTGGAAACCGCCGGGCGGCGTTTCAACGCGCGGCTCGCCGAGATCAGGGCCGCGGGGAACTTCTGATGCTGACGTCGATGGTCTGCCGCAGCGAGCATTTCCGCAGCGACTGGTACGGCGAATGGGCGCCTGCGCTGCCCCTCGCGGTCTATGGGATCGACACCGCGCCGCAACCGCAACGGCCGCATCGCAAGGCCTGGGAATGGTGCGCGATCGGCCAGGCGCTGCAGGAACGCGGGATGCTGCAGGCCGGGCGGACCGGCTGCGGTTTCGCGGTCGGCACCGAACCGCTGCCGGCGGCCTTCGCCGCCCGCGGCGTCGAGGTGCTGGCTACCGACCAGGCGGCGACCGCGGAGGCGGATGCCTGGCGCACCACCGGCCAGCACGCCGCCTCGCTGGATGTGCTGTACCGGCCGGAACTGATCGAGCGCCCCGCGTTCGACCGCCGCGTGCGTTTCCGCCCGGTCGACATGCGAGACCTGCAATTGCCGTGGAACGAGCGGTTCGACTTCCTGTGGAGTTCCTGCTCGATCGAGCATCTCGGCGGGCTGGTCGCCGGAATGGAGTTCGTCGAGCAATCGGCGCAATTGCTGAAGCCCGGCGGCTGGGCGATGCACACCACCGAGTTCAACGTCGCCTCCGATGACGAAACGTTGGCAACCGGCGATTCGGTCATTTACCGCCGGCGCGACATCCGCGACCTGGATTATCGGCTACGGCGGGTCGGCTGCGGGCTCAGCCGCTGCGACTTCTATGCCGGCGACGAGCCCGCCGACCTCGACTACGACCTGCCGCCATATGGCCAGACCGAGCGGCAGCACGTGAAGCTGCTGCTGGGCGGGCACGTCACGACATCGATGCTGCTGATCGTCCGCCGCGGCCTGCACTGACCTGCCGCTCGACCGCCGCGAAACCGGCTTCCGCGGCGTGCAGCGCCTGGGTGATGTCGGCGTCGGTATGGGCCACGGACAGGAACATGTTGTGCTTGGGGTGGAAGTAGACGCCCTCGCGCAAGGCGGTGCTGCAGAACAGGTTGCCCTTCGCATAATCGGCATCTTCGTTGAACAGCAGCAGCGGCATCTGCACCGGGCCGGTCTGGCGGATGCCGATGCCATGTCGCGCGGCGGCCGCGGCCAGGCCGTCGCGCAGCATCTGCCCGGTGCGGGCCATGCGGGCCGGGCCGTCGTCGCGCTTCAGCGCCCGCAAGGTCGCCACGGCGGCAGCCATCGGTACCGAGGCGCACCAGAACGAGCCGGTAGAGAACACCTGGGTCGCGGCCTCGCGAAACCGGTCGGTGCCGGTCGCGGCGGCGAGCGCGTAGCCATTGGCGATCGACTTGCTCCAGGCGGCGAGGTCCGGGCGTATGCCCAGCAATTCCCAACTCCCGCCGAGGTGCAGCCGAAAGCCGGCGCGAACGTCGTCGACGATCAAGGCGGCGCCGGTGCGGTCGCAGATCGCCCGGGCGGCGGCCGCGAAGGCGGGCGTCGGCAGTTCCTGGTCACGGGCGAAATCATGCCGGAAGGCGGCAACGAGAATGGCCGCCAGATCGTCGCCGGCAAGCTCCGCCGCCTGTTCCAGGCTGGCAACATCGTTGTAGTCGAACTGGATAATGTGGGCGCGGTCCTCGGCGGTGACCCCGGCCAGCGACGGCGAGCACCACGGCACCGCGCCGTGATAGGAGCCGCGGGCGACCAGCACCTTGCGGCGGCCGGTGCCGGCGCGGGCGATGGTGACGCAGACCGTGGTGGCGTCGCCGCCGTTCTTCTGGAACTGCACCCAGTCGGCGTGCGCCACGGTGTCCACCATCAGCTCGGCGAGTTCCACCATCGCCTCGCCCGGTCCGTTCATGCAGTCGCCCAGCGCCTGCTGGCGGCTCGCGGCCGCGGCCACTTCAGGGTGCTGGTGGCCCAGCACCACCGGCCCCCAGCTGCACATGAAGTCGACGTATTCGCGGCCATCGACGTCCCATAGATGTGCGCCCTGCGCGCGGGCGAAATACTGCGGATAGCCCTCGGGCAGGTTGGCCGCGTTCTGGTGGCCCCACATGCCGCCCGGGACCACCCGGGCCGCGCGCGAGCGCAACGCCGCATCGCGGTCGTTTCGGAGCAGCCCAGGGCGCGGGATGGCGGCGTCTTCGGTCATGCCGGGTCCTTACATTGCGTCGATGGCGCCTGATCCTATGCTGGCGGCGGTTCTGCAGCGAGGGTGTTTCTGATGCGCGTGATCGCCGCCATTTTCCTGCTTCTCGCCGGCTGCTCCGGCGCCCAGGCGCAAACCTTGCGGGTCGGCATCGGCAGCGATCCCGACGTGCTGGACCCGACCCTGTCGCGCAGCGTCGCCGGCCGGCAGGTTTTCGCGTCGCTGTGCGACAAGCTGGTGGACATCGATGCGGAGCTGCACCTGGTGCCGCAACTGGCCACCGCCTGGGCCTGGAGCGACGACGGCCGCACGCTGACCCTCACCTTGCGCCCCCACGTGCTGTTCCAGGACAACACGCCGATGGACGCGGCGGCGGTGCAGTCGGCCCTGCAGCGGCATCTGACAATGCCGGGCTCGACCCGCAAGGCCGAAATGGGCCCGATCGCCGCCATCGAGGCCACCGGGCCGCTGGAAGTCAGGCTGCACCTGTCGGCGCCGTTCGCGCCGTTGGTCGCAGCCCTGGCTGATCGCGCGGGGATGATGGTGTCGACGCGGGCGGCGACCCAGACCGGGGCACAGTTCGCCGACGACCCGAGCTGCGCCGGACCCTACAAGCTCGTGCGGCGGATCGCCCAGGATCGCATCGAGCTCGAGCGCTTTCCCGGATACTGGGACGCCGGCGCCGTGCATTTCGACCGCGTGACCTATTTGCCGGTGCCCGACTCCACCGTGCGCGCGGCGAACCTGCGCGCCGGCAGCCTGGACCTGATCGAGCAGATCAGCCCGTCCGACCTTGAAACCATGCGGGCCGACAAGCGGGTGAAGATCAGCAGCGGACCAAGCCTCGCCTCCGTCTACATCGCGGTGAACGTCGCCAACGGGCCGAGGGCGAAATCCCCGATCGGGCAGAACCCTGCCTTGCGGGAGGCGCTGGACGACGCGATCGACCGCGAGGTGCTGAACAAGGTGGCATTCGAGGGCGCCTACATCCCGGGCAACCAGTCGGTGGCCCCAGGACGGCCGTTCTACGCCCGGGCGTTCCCGGTGCCGCCGCGGCGGCTGGAGCAGGCAAGGTCCCTGCTGCAGAAAGCCGGCGTCCCCCGCCTGAAGGTGCAGATGTCGGTGCCGAACAACAGTGAGTACCGCCAGTCCTCCGAGGTGATCCAGGCGATGGCCGCGGAGGCCGGCATCGACATGGAACTGGTGCCGACCGAGGTCGCGACCCTGCTGAAGCAATGGACCGACGGCGATTTCGAGACGCTGATCGTGGCCTGGAGCGGGCGCGTCGATATCGACGGCAACCTGTACAACTTCAACGCCTGCGGCGCCGCGCTGAACGGTGCACATTACTGCAACCACGACCTCGACGCGCTGCTGACCCAGGGCCGGTCATCCACCGACCAGGCGGCGCGGGAGGCGACCTATGCCAAGGCAGCCGCCATCTATCTGGCCGAACGGCCCTACATCTATCTCTGGCACTCTGCGTTGATCCTCGGCGCCACCGAGAAGCTGGATGGCCTGCGGCTGATCCCGGACGGGCTGATGCGGCCGCAAGGACTGCGCTTCAGGCCGTAATAGTTCCGAATTGACCGGCCGTTCTGCGCCCCGTAAAGGGTCGCGGAACGGGGGGCCACGCAACCGAATTGACCGATTTCCTGCAACTTGTGATCACCGGCACCGCGACCGGTGCGTGCTACGCGCTGGCCGCCCTGGGGTTCACCCTGTTGTGGCAGGCATCCGGCACCATCAACTTCGCGCTCGGCGAGATGGTCATGCTGCCGGCCTTCGTGATGCTGTTCTTCCTGCATGTGCTCGGCCTGCCCCTCGGGGTGGCGTTCTTCGCGACCGCGGCAATCTCTCTGGTCATCCTCGGCTACGGCTTCAAGCGGGTGGTCGTGGACCCGCTGATCCCGCACGGCGTTATCCCGCTCGTCATCGCGACGCTCGGCTTGTCGATCGGCCTGAAGCAGATGGTGAAGGGGGTCGCCAGCGCCCAGGTCTTCACCTTCCCCAGCGTCTTTCCGGACACCCTACTGACAGTCGGCGGCGTGCGCGTGTCCGCCGGTGACATCGGCACGGTGCTGGCGGCCGGAGCGATCGTGCTGGTGCTGCAGCTGTTCCTCAACCGAACCCTGACCGGGCGCGCGATGCAGGCGGTGGCGCAGAACCGCGATTCCGCGACGGTGCTGGGCATCAACGTCGAGCGGATGGTGCTGTACGCGTTCCTGATCAACGCCGCCCTTGCCTGTGCGACGGCTTTGCTGGTGACGCCCGTATATTTGGCGAAGTTCGACATGGGCGACACGCTGGGGCTCAAGGCGTTCTATGCGGCGATCATCGGCGGCTTCAACAACAGCCGCGGCGCGCTGCTCGGCGGCGTGCTGGTGGGCGTGCTGGAAAACCTGGTCGGTGCCTATATCTCGCCCGGCTACAAGGAAGGCGTCGCCCTGATGCTGTTCCTGGTGGTGATCGTGTTCCGCCCGCAGGGCCTGCTCGGCACCGCCGAGGAGCGCCGGGTATGAACATCTGGCGCTGGCTCGCGCTGGCGGTCGCGGTGGCACTGGTCGCGATGCTGCCGACGCAGCTGAAGAACTACGGCATCTATGTCGCGACCCTGTGGTGCGTGTACCTGATCGCCGGCCTGGGGCTGAACCTCACGGTCGGCTATGCCGGGCTGATCTCGCTGGGCCAGGCGGCGTTCCTCGGCATCGGCGCCTACACCGCCGCCATCATGGCCAAGGCGGGCTACCCGTTCGTTGCCTACGTGCCGGCGGCGGCGGTGCTCTGCTTCTGCGTCGGGTTGCTGCTGGGGTTTCCGGCGCTGCGGGTGCAGCATCATTACCTCGCCTTCGCGACCCTCGGCTTCAACATCCTGGTGTTCCTGCTGCTGCGCAACGAGCAGTGGCTGACCGGCGGCAACTACGGCATCACCGGCATCCCGCGGCCGACCATCTTCGGCTGGCGCTTCAATCGCAGCCTGGATTTTTTCGAACTGACCCTGGCCGCCGTGGTGGTGATGGCGACGCTGATGGCGTTGCTGCTCCGCTCGCCCTGGGGACGCGCCTTCGCGGCCCTGCGCGACAACCCGATCCGCGCCGAGAGCGTCGGCATCAACACGGTGTTCTACACCCTGATGGCGTTCGCCATCGGCGCGGCTTTCGGCGGCGTCGCCGGCGCCTTCTTCGCGCCGCTGGTGCAACTGGTGGAACCGGCGTCCTTCACCCTGACCACCTCGCTGCAGATGTTGCTGATGGTGATCGTCGGCGGCTCCGGCCGGTTCTTCGGGCCGGCGCTGGGGGCGGTGGTGATCGTGCTGCTGCCGGAGTGGCTGCGCGTGGCCGAGGACTGGTATCTCGCGATCTTCGGCTTCCTGGTGGTCGCGATGATGGTGTGGCTTCCCGGCGGCCTGTTGTCATTGGCGGAACGCATCAGGCCGGCGCGATGAGCGCGCTGCTGCAGGTCGAGGAGCTGCACAAGGCCTATGGCGCCATCCGCGCCGTGGACGGAATCAGCTTGTCGCTCGACGCGGGCGAGATCCTTGGCGTGATCGGCCCGAACGGCAGCGGCAAGACGACGCTTTTCAACAGCATCCTCGGACAGGCCAGGCCGGATGCGGGCCGGGTCCGGCTGGACGGCGCCGACATCACCGGCCTGGCGCCGCTGGCGCTCAGCCGTCGCGGGATCGGGCGAACGTTTCAGTCGCTGCAGGTGTTCGGGCGGCTGTCGGTGCGCGACAACCTGATCGCCGCCGGGCAGGAATATGTCGGCCATGTCGGCGGCCGGCTGTTCGCAGCCCCCGATGCCGGCCTCGGCAGCCGCGCCGACGAAATGATCGCGCTGTTCCGCATCGGCCATGTCGCGAAGCTGCCGGCCGGGCGGCTGTCCTACGGCCAGCAGAAGCTGGTCGACATCGCCATGGCGTTCATGGCCCGCCCACGACTGGTGCTGTTGGACGAGCCCTGCGCCGGGGTGCATCCGGCGCTGATCGACGAACTGACCGAGTTGCTGCTGCGGCTGAACCGCGAGCAGGGCGGCAGCTTCGTGGTGATCGAGCATAACATGGATTTCGTGATGCGGCTGTGCTCGCGGGTGATCTGCATGGCGCAGGGAAAGATCCTGGCGGAAGGGACGCCGGCCGCGGTGCAATCCGATCCGGCGGTGCTGGAGGCCTATCTTGGCGTCTGACATCATCACCTTCACCGGGATCGTCGCCGGCTATGGCAGCCTCACCATCCTGAACGGGCTGTCGTTCGCTGCCAAGCCGGGAGAGATCACGCTGCTGATCGGCCCGAACGGCGCCGGCAAATCGACGGTGCTGAAGACGCTGTTCGGCTTGCTGCGGCCAAGCGCCGGGCGCATCACCCTGCGCGGCAAGGACGTCGCCGGGAACAAGCCTGCGATGCTGCTGCGCGAGGGCGTTGTCTTCGTGCCGCAGGGCCGCAACCTGTTCCCCTCGCTCTCGCTGCTGCAGAACCTCGAGCTCGGCGGCATCACACTGGCCAGGCGCGACCGCGAGGAGCGGATGCCGGAGGTGCTGGACCGCTTCCCGCACCTGCGCGAGCGGCTCCATTCCCAGGCGTCCACCCTGTCCGGCGGCGAGCAGAAGCAACTGGAAATCGCCCGCGCCCTTCTGCTGCGGCCCAGCGTGATCCTGATCGACGAGCCCTCCATCGGGCTGTCGCCGATCGTCAGCCAGACCGTGTTCCGGCTGCTGCGTGGGCTCGTCGACGCCGGGACCACGGTGCTGATGGTGGAGCAGAACGTGCGCAGCGCATTGGCGGTGTCGGACCGCGTGCTGCTGCTGGAATCCGGGCGGCTGGTGCGCGACAGCCCAGCCGCCGGCCTGCTGGACGATCCCGAACTGAACCAGGTGTTCCTGGGCCGGGTGCACGGCTAAACTCGAAATCAGGCGCCGCGCGCGCCACAGGGGGAAAACATGGACCGCAGAACCGCACTGAAACTCGGCACCGCCGCCATTACCGCCATCGGCCTGCCCGGCATCGGCAACCGTGCCCTCGCCGCCGACGGCGATATCCTGATCATCGACAATGTCGAATTGTCGGGCACCGGCGTCACCTCCGGCAGCATGTGGAAGATGGGCGTGGACCTCGCGGTCGGCGAGATCAACGCTGCCGGCGGCATCCTCGGGCGCAAGATCGCGATGGTGCACTCCGACAACCAGTCACAGGCGCAGATCGCCCGCGCCGTGGCCACCAAGGCCGCCGATGCCGGGCCGTATGTGATGCTCGGCCCGATCTTTTCCGGCGACGTCAATGTCAGCATGGCCATCGCCGAGGACGCCCAGATCCCGATGATCATGGGTGGCGAAGCAAGCTCGCTGACGATGCAGGGCAACAAATACCTTTTCCGCACCTCGCTGAACCAGGCGGCGGCGATGCCGAAGCTGGCGAACTACCTGGCGGCCAACGGGGTGAAGTCGCTGGCGGTGGTGTATGGCGCCAACGATTTCGGCAAGGGTGGACGCGACGCGATGGTGCGCGAGATGGCGGCCCGCCAGATCTCGCTGGCGGCGGATATCTCAACCGAACCCGGCCAGTTGGATTTCTCCTCGGTGGTGGTGAACGCCGCCAAGGCCAATGCCGACGCGCTGTTCGCCTACATGAACGAGGAGGAGTGCGCCCGTTTCCTGATCGCCCTGAAGAAGCTCGGCTACGACAAGCCGGTCTATGGCGAGACGGTGCTGGTGAGCCAGCGCGTGATCGAGTTGGCGGGGGCGGCGGCGAACGGCGCCCGTGGCCATGTCGGGCTGAGCGTCGATGCGCCCAACGACCGGGTGCAGGAATTCGGCGCCAAGTTCCAGGCCGCCTACAAGACCAACAGCGACCATAACGGCATCAAGGGCTACACCGCCGTCTACCTGATCAAGACGGTGACCGAGCAGATGAAGAAGTTCGATCACCACGCCATGACCGACATGATCCACGGCCACAGCTTCTCGGCCGAGCAGTATCCCGGGTTGCTGCTGGACGTCTCGTTCGACGATCGTGGAGACCTCGACCGCGAAAGCTACCTCGTCGAAATTCGCGACGGGCGCCAGGTCATCACCGACGTGCTGCCCGCCGTCGGCAAGAAATGAGTCTCGCCGCGCAATCGGCCGGATCGGTCCCGGCCGCCTTCCGGGCAGCCGGGCTGATCGGCTGGCCAGTGTTCCAGTCGCGCTCCCCGAAGCTGCACTCCTACTGGCTGGAGCATTACGGCATTGCCGGCGCCTATCTGCCGATGCCGGTGCAGCCCGGTTCGGTAGAGGATGCGCTGCGCGGGTTGCGGGCACTGGGCTTCGCTGGCTGCAACGTCACCATCCCGCACAAGGAGGAGGCGGCCAGGCTGGTCGACCGGGTGGATTCGGTGGGACAGCGGATGGGGGCGATCAACCTCGTCGTCGTGGAGGCGGACGGCTCGCTCAGCGGCTACAACAAGGATGGCTACGGCTTCATCGAGAACCTTCGCGACGGGATGCCGGGTTGGCGCGCCGACGCCGGCCCGGCCGTCGTGCTGGGCGGTGGCGGCGGCGCGCGAGCGGCGGTGGTGAGCCTGCTGGACGCCGGGGCGCCCGAGATCCGGCTGGTCAATCGCACACGCTCGCGCGCGGAACAGTTGGCGCAGCATTTCGGTGGCCCGGTTCGGGTGCTGGACTGGTCCGACCGGCATGCCGGCCTCGGCGGTGCGGCTTTGCTGGTCAACACCACCAACCAGGGAATGGTCGGCCAGCCCCGGTTGGATCTGGATCTGCACGACCTGCCGCGAACTGCGCTGGTCTGCGATATCGTTTACAACCCGTTGCTCACTCCGTTGCTGGCAGCCGCCCAGGCGCGCGGCAATCCGACCGTGAGCGGGCTCGGAATGCTATTGCAGCAGGCCCGGCCCGCCTTTCAGGCCTGGTGGGGCGTCCTGCCGGACATCACCCCGGAGTTGCGGGCGGCGGTCGAAGCAACGATCAAATGACTGCCGGAAGCGCGCAGGGGACCGCCGCCGGCTAAATTAGCCGCAACTTTCGCGACAACGGTGTTGAAAACGTTGCATTGCCTGCCAATCTGAAACTTCTCGGGCAAAATAACGTTGGTTATTTCATGAGATCGAAAGTACCCGCAAATCCCCGCGCGGTATCGGAGAGGCTTGCAATCTGGGCGCTGGAAGCCCGGCGCAATGGCCGCGCGGACCGCGCCGATGAGCTGATCTGCAAGGCCTGGGCGGCGTATGACCTCCCCTGCGATGCCGAACCGACGGCCGAAGCCATTCCGATCAATAGCGGCGTTCGACGCTCCGCGTCGTAACCGGCTGTCAGGGTCCCCGAAATCCCTGACGCTCATTCGAATATTCTATTCTACTTCATATCGATTTAACTGGATCGGTTTTAGGACAATAGTCGGAACTTCCAGCGTCTAATGACACGATTATTGTCAAAGTGGCTCATCCCTCAGGGGCAAACCCTTCTATCAGCAGGGGCCATCATCGATGAAAAATGGAGACTGCACGGCATCGCAGAGCAATATTGAGACCTGTTGCTCATTTTAGGTCAGATCGTTCGGTATGAGTCCGTTGGACCTCTCTTTTGCGTGGGGTTGGCCCGTTACCTAACGCATTGATTATCTGTTAGAATTCACGGAAATGTTACCCCTCCGTTATTTGGGACAGATGGCGGTCGATATTCATTTCGACAGTGTTTATTTAACAGAACGTAGTAAAAATGCTGAATTGCGATTTTGTTGACAGCGCATCCCGCGAAATGTCATGCAATATTTCGCGAGCGGGAAGCTGGATTGGGGGTTCCAAGTCCCCTTTCCTGCGAATCTATCAATATCCCGTCCGAATTGAGGAGAATGGTGTATGCCGAGTCGCAGCATTAGCCAGGCGGTCGACGAATTTCATTCAAACTTTACAGTCGAGATTGCGCGCACTGCGCAGCAAGTTGCCCAAGCACACCGGCTTCGGCATCAAGTGTATTGCATCGAGCGGGGATTTCTTGTTGGAAGTGACGGACTCGAAACAGACGAGTATGACGCACGTTCCCGCCATGTTGTGCTGCTGTCACGGCAAACTTCTGAAGTAATGGGCACCGTGCGGCTGGTATTGAGCAATCCGGCAGATCCCCAGGATAGCTTCCCCATCCAGGAAGTCTGCGGTCAGCCGCTGCCCGCGGACATACCGCTCCCGACCACGGCTGAGATCTCTCGCTTTGCGATCTCGCGGGAGCGTAGGGAAAATTTTGGCGCGGTCATGCGGTTGGGGCTGCTGCGGGGCATCTTCAACCTCGGGGCGGAACTCAAGCTCACGCATTGCTGCGCGGTCATGGAGCCGGCTCTGCTAAGATTGTTAAAGGCCAGCGGCGTTCATTTCCGCCACTTCGGGCCGCTCGTCGACTTCCACGGGCCCAGGCAGCCTTGTTACAGCCGTATCGACGAGATGCTGCAGGGCATCCGTGCCGATTGCCCGGCGGTGTGGAACCTGCTGACCGCCAATACGCATCCGGAACCGGCCCGCACGGCCGAGCTGGTCGCCGCCTGATTGCCGTGCGTTCAGCCGTCGTAGAGACCCGCCGCACGCGCCCTGACCTTCACCAGAGCCACCATCAGGTCGAGTGTCGGCGTCGCCACACCGGCCATGCGCGCCAGTTCCAGCGGCGTGCTGTAGAGGCCGTCGATCTCCATCGGCCGGCCGAGTAGCAGATCCTGCAGAATGCTCGGCTTGTGCCCCATCGCGCGGGCGGTCTCCATGTGCCTGGCCATGTTCACCTTCGGGGTGCACCCCAGGGCGCGGGCGATATTCTGGCCCTCGGCGTGCAGTGCCATCATGGTCGCCGTGCATTGCGGCTCGAGATGGAAATCCTTCGGTGCCGACTGGGTCAGCACAGCCACCGGACCAGAGCTGATATTGCCCAGCAGCTTGGTCCAGATCGCATCGCGAATCCGGTCCGTCGTGTCGACCGTCACGCCGCCGGCGCGCAGCGGCGCCGCAATCGCCTCCACCCGTTCGGACATGGTTCCGTCCGGTTCACCGAGCACCAGGCGCGGGTTAGGATTCTCGACCTCGACCACGCCGGGTTCGAGCATTTCGGAGGCGGCATAGACCACCCCGCCGATCACCCGCCCGGGCCCGATCGTCTCACGGAGTTTGCCCCCGGGATCCAGCACCGGCAGCTGGCGGCCATCCGAGGGGCCGCCATGGGCGTGAAAATACCACCAGGGAATGCCGTTCAGCACGAACACGACCGGCGTGTCGGGACCGAGCAGCGGCGCGATGCCGGCTGCGACGGATCCGAGCGACTGTGCCTTCGTGGTGACCAGCACCGCATCCTGGGGCCCGAGCGTGGCGGGGTCGTCGGTCGCGCGTGGCCGGCTGGTGATTTCGCCGCCGGGGGTCACGATACGCAGGCCCCTGGACCGGATCGCCACCAGGTTGGCGCCCCGGACGATCACCGAGACATCGGCACCGCCTTCGGCGAGGCGGGCTGCCAATTGGCCGCCGATCGCACCGGCGCCATATACGCAAATCCGCATCAGCCTGCTCCGTTCAGCGCCATGGACCGATGGTTGGTGGCGCCGGGGCCGCATCGCTGCCCCGGCGCTTCGCCAATGTCGCCGCCGCGACGCGGCAGGCGGCGCGCCCTTCCCCACAGGAGGGCCGTCGGGACATCACGAAATGGCACCGGCCACTTCTGCTTCGGTCGGAAACCGGCCCGCCTGCTTCTTGGAGAAGCGGAGCGTTCCGTCCACCTTGATCTCGAACACGCCACCGCTGCTCTTGCGCAGCGCCACCAGGGCGCCGGGGTGTTTCGAGACGATGATGTCCCGCGCAGCCTTGGCGCGCGGTTCGTAGCCTCACATCCCGCAATATTCGATTTCGACCTTCATGCCTGTCTCCCTGCGCATGTCCGGGGACCCGCCCCGAACCATTTCGAGTTTGGTTGGCCAACCGGCCGGGGTCAAGGTGATTACCCCGGGTGGGTGGCGGGTCGCGCCGCGACCGACCCCTGAGGTTCGCCGCCTAACCCGTTGCCCGCTGGACATGTCCGGCGGCGGCTGCCTATAGCTGCGACCGCCATCCGCCAGGGAATCAGCCCATGACGACCGCCTTCAAATGACGCACGCTCCAATCGTTCCGGTGATCCTGTCCGGCGGTTCCGGCACGCGGTTATGGCCGGTTTCGCGCGAAAGCTTCCCGAAGCAGTTCTGGCCGCTGATCTCGCCGCAGTCGATGATCCAGGAGACCGCCAGCCGAGCCACGGGAGAGGGATTCGCCCCGCCGGTCGTGGTGTGCAACCAGGAGCATCGCTTCGTGGTTGCCGAACAGCTCCGCAATGCCGGGTTCGAGGGCGCCCGGATCGTGCTGGAGCCGGTGGGACGCAACAGCGCCCCGGCCATCGCCGCCGCCGCCATGGTGGTGGCGGAGACCGATCCGGATGCGGTATTGTGGATGATGGCCGCGGACTCCGCCATCCAGGACGCCCCGGCCCTGCAGGTGGCGCTGGGGATCGCCGTCGCCGCCGCGCGGGCCGGCCGCATCGTCACCTTCGGCATGCGCCCGACCGCACCGGAAACCGGCTATGGCTACATGGAGGTGGGAGCAGCCCTGCCCGGTCTTCCCGGCGCCCACGACGTCGCCCAGTTCATCGAGAAGCCGGATGCCGCCACCGCCCGAAAGCTGGTCGAGACCGGGCGGCATCTCTGGAATTCCGGCATGTTCGTCTTCACCGCCGCCACTTTGCTGGCGGAGATGGGCAAGCACGCGCCGGACGTGCTGCAGGCGGTGCGGGCGGCGGTCACCGCGCGCACCGACGACCTCGACTTCATCCGGCTCGACCCCGCAGCGTTCAAGACCTGCCCGTCGATCAGCATCGACTATGCGCTGGCCGAGCGCACCAGTGAGGCGGCGGTCGTGCCTGCGGATATCGGCTGGTCCGACGTCGGCAGTTGGAACGCGCTGTGGGAACTCGGCGACAAGGACACCGATGGCAACGTCGCGGTCGGCGATGTGCTGATGGAGGGCGCGACCAACTGTTATGCCCGCAGCGACGGCATCGTTACCGCCGTGGTCGGACTGGAAGACGCCATCGTGGTGGTGACCGAGGATGCGGTGCTGGCCATGCACCGCGACCGTGCGCAGGACGTGAAGAAGGTCGTCGACCGACTGAAGGCCGCCGGCCGGCGCGAGGCGGTGGCGCATAATCGGGTCTATCGGCCGTGGGGATTCTACGAGAGCCTGATCCACGGCGACCGCTTCCAGGTGAAGCGGATCGTCGTGACGCCGGGCCATAAGCTGTCATTGCAAAAGCATTTCCACCGCGCGGAGCACTGGGTGGTGGTGAACGGCAGCGCGCTGGTGACCCGCGACGAGGAGACCATATTGGTCCGGGAGAACGAGAGCATTTACCTGCCGCTCGCCTGTGTTCACCGGCTGGAGAACCCCGGACGCATTCCGCTGACGCTGATCGAGGTCCAATCCGGCAGCTATCTCGGCGAGGACGATATCGTGCGGCTGGAGGATACCTACGGCCGCAGCTGAATGCTCTGCCGCACAGCGTCCACCTCGGCTGCCAGCCGCGCGATCTCCAGCCGGAGGCTGCTGGTGTCGGCCCGCTGCTCCGCCGTCAGAAAACTGCGCACGAGATAGGCGAAGCGCCGGACGAGGCCGGTGGGAGCGGCACGGCCGACGCGGCCGGCGTTCAACACCGCAATTTCGGTCCGCGCTACCGCCAGTTCGACCTGCTCGCCCGCCAGTTCCTCGCGCGTGGCGGCCAGCACGGCAAGCGTTCTCTCCTGCTCGGCCATCGCCCTGCCCTGCTCGGCAATCAGTCTTGCGCGCTCCTGCGCAAGCTCGGCGTTGAGCGATTCGATATTATCCCGCAACGCAACCATCTCGGCCCGATGCAGGCCACCGCTCGGATCGAACAGCCGGAACCCGTCGAACACGTTCGGAGGCACCTCGAAGAACCGGGCCAGCAACTCCCAGCGCTCGGCGGCGATGTAGAAGCGGTTGAGGCCATCGAACCAGGCAAAGCGGTAGCCGGATTCGAGCAATGCGGCTTCCCATACGTGGTGTGCCAGGGTCTGCGTCAACGGCAGGGTCGCTTCGATCACCAGGATCCATGGCCGGCAGCGGGTGAAGTCCGCCCCGGCGAGCACCTGGTCCTCCGCCCCCTCCACGTCGATCTTGAGGAAATGCACGTCGGCCGGCGCGTGCTCCCGGCACAGCTCGGCCAATGTCATTACTTCGATTTCGCGCTCGATGACGTCGCGGCCGTCGGCCCGGTTGCGGGCCGCGATCGCCGGATCGAGCGAGGACAGCGTGTGATCCGCGCATTCATAGAAAGTCACGCGTCCGGGTTCCGCCGAAAGCGCCACCTGCAGGTTGATGTCGCCCGGTCTCGCCGCCTGAAGCCTGGCGAATGCCTCGGGCGTAGGCTCGACATTGATGCCGTGCCAGCCGTGCTCGCTGAAGGCGCGGGTCACCGAGAAGTCGCTTGGGTCGGATGCGCCGACGTCGATATAGAAGCCGTTCGGAATCGAGCCGAGCGCCCGCCACAACATCACGTCTTCAAAATTCTGCGCATACGACACAATGCCCATGCCGGCTCCCCCGATGGACGGACACTGTCGGGTCGTCTACACCACCGCGCTCATCCCTAGAACCAATGATCCCACGGACCCCCGTACCATGCCAATAGCTCTCGTAACCGGCGTGACCGGCCAGGACGGCGCCTATCTGTCGCAACTGCTGCTGGAAAAGGGCTACGAGGTGCACGGCCTGCTTCGCCGCTCGGCGTCCGCCGAGATCATCGGCGAGCGCCTGCGCTGGCTGGGCGTGCTCGACCACGTGAAGCTGATCGACGGCGACCTCAACGACCTGGCGAGCCTGATCCGCATCATCCAGGACGTGAAGCCCGACGAGGTCTACAACCTTGCCGCCCAGAGCTTCGTGCACGCCTCATGGCACCAGCCGCTGCTGACCGGCACGGTGACCGGCATGGGCGCGGTCAACATGCTGGAGGCGGTGCGCATCGCGCGGCCGCAGGCGCGGTTCTACCAGGCGTCGTCTTCCGAGATGTTCGGCAAGATCCAGGAGAAGGTGCAGAACGAGCGCACTCCGTTCTATCCGCGCAGCCCCTACGCCGCGGCCAAGCTGTACGCGCATTGGATGACGGTGAACTATCGCGAAAGCTTCGGGCTGCACTCCTCCTCGGGCATCCTGTTCAATCACGAGAGCCCGCTGCGCGGCATCGAGTTCGTCACCCGCAAGGTCACCGACGGCGTGGCGCGGATCAAGCTCGGGCTGGCTACGGAACTGCATCTCGGCAACCTCGACGCGACCCGCGACTGGGGCCATGCGCGGGACTACGTGCGGGCGATGTGGCTGATGCTGCAGCAGGACACGGCGGACGACTACGTCATCGCCACCGGCCGCACCATCAGCATCCGCGAACTGTGCCGGCACGCCTTCGCCTGCGCCGGCCTGGACTGGCATGAGCATGTGCGCACCAGCGCCGCATTGTTGCGGCCGGCGGAGGTGGAGGTGCTGCTGGGCGATCCCTCGAAAGCCAAACAACAGCTCGGCTGGAGCGCCACCGTCACGTTCGAGGAGCTGATCGCCGAAATGGTCGAGGCGGATCTGGCGCGCCATCGGGCCCGCACCCGCGTGCAGATGCCGACGGAGGCGATGCTCGCAGCCGGGCGCTGAGGCAAGCGCCGTGCCGCTGCGCCGCATCCTGCTGACCGGCGCCTCGGGCTTCGTCGCCGGACACCTGGTGCCGGCCTTGCGCCAGGCGTTTCCGCAGGCGGAACTGATCCTGTGCGGCGAAGGGATGGTGGAGCTCGACATCACCGATGCGGAGGCGGTCCGCGAACTGGTTCGCAGCCGTGCGCCGGATGCCTGCATCCACCTCGCCGCGGTCTCCGCGGTGCCGGCGGCGCGACGCGACCCCGGCCATGCCTGGAAGGTCAACCTGCACGGCAGCCTGGCGCTCGCGGAAGCGCTGCAGCAGCACGCGCCGGATACCCCGTTGCTGTATGTCTCCAGCGCCGAAATCTATGGCGCTTCGTTCCGCAGCGGCAGCAAGCTGGATGAAGCCGCCGCGGCGGCACCGATGAACACCTACGCCGCCACCAAGGCCGCCGCCGACCTGGCGCTCGGCGCGATGGCGGCAACCGGCCTGCGGGTGATCCGGGTGCGGCCGTTCAACCATACCGGACCCGGCCAGACGGCGGCTTTCGTCGTGCCCGCCTTCGCCCGCCAGATCGGCCGGGTGAAAGCCGGGTTGCAGCCGCCGGTACTGGAGGTCGGCGCACTCGACCCGCAGCGCGACTTTCTCGACGTGCGTGACGTCTGCGCTGCCTATGTCGCCTGCCTGCAGCGCGCCGACCGGCTCGCGCCGGGCACGATCCTCAACATCGCCGCCGGAATTCCGCGTCGGATCGGCGACATCCTGGACCATATGCTGGAGCTCGCCGGCGTGACGGCCACGTTGAAGACCGGTGAGGCCCTGCTTCGGCCGAGCGACATTCCGCTGGCCTGTGGCGATGCCGGGCGCGCGTTGAAATTGCTGGACTGGCAGCCGGCGATCCCCTGGGACCAGACCCTGCGCGACGTGCTTGAGGACTGGGGCGCTCGGATAGGGCGCGATCCCGGCGCCTGATCAGGCGATCCGCACCCGGGCGAGGAACTGGTGCACGGTGTCCCGCAGCGAACCGGTCTGGTCCTGCAGGATCAGGGCTGCGCTGATCAGACCATCCGCCTCGGCTTCGGCATCGCGACCGACCGCACCCATCGACGTCAGCCGCGCAGCCATCCGCGCGTTCCCGTCATGGGCGGAAGTGGTGGCACGGGCGATTTCTCGCGCGGCATCACCCTGTTGCGCCACCGCGGCAGCAATCTCGACGCCGGCCCGGTCGACGCCTGCGATGGTCTCGGCCAAGCCGTGCATGGCGCCCACCGCGTCGCGGCTGGCTGCCTGAATGGCGGTGATCTGCGAGGCGATCTCGCCGGTTGCCTTCGCGGTTTGCGCGGCCAGGGTTTTCACCTCGCCGGCCACCACCGCAAAGCCCCGCCCCGCCTCTCCCGCGCGGGCCGCCTCGATCGTGGCGTTCAGCGCCAGGAGGTTGGTCTGCCCAGCGACGCCGCCGATGATCTGCACGACGCTGCCGATCCGCGCCGTGGTCTCCAGCAATGTATTTACGATGGTCTCGGTGGCGTCCACGGCGGCCCGGGCGCGGGCCGTGCCCGCCGCGGTCTGGTCGAGCTGCCGCGCGATCGCCGCAACGGACCCGGCAAGCATTTCCGCGGCCTCGGCTGCAGAGCGGACCTCTCCGGCCGCATCGGAGGAGGCGACGCTGGCCGCCGCGCTGGTTTCCATGGTCGTCAGCGCCACCTTGTGCACGTTCCCGGCGGCGGAATCGACGGCCGTCGCGGCATTGTCGAGCGCGGCCATGGCGCGGCCGATCTCGCGTTCGAACACAGCGATGGCGTCGGCGCGTGACTCGGCTTGTGACAGCCGTTCGATCAGGCCCGCCTGCGCCGCGCGTTCGAGTTGGTTTGTTTCAGCCAGGCGCAGTCGCAATCGCTCGGCCGCCGCCGCGAGGTGACCGATCTCGTCCGGCCGCGCTGCACCGGCAACCGCCTGTTCGAGATTTCCCGCCGACATCGCAATGATACCTTGCGTCGCACCCGCCAGCGGCTGCAGCAGGGTGCAACGCACGACCAGCACGACCACGCCGCCGACGAGCGCGACGACGGCGCCAACCAAGCCCAGCAATGCCCACCGCAGATCCTCAGCCTCCTTCACCGCGGCGCCGAGCAGACGGGTCGCGTGCGCCGCGGTGCTGGCGGAGCTGATTTCCAGAACTGCGTTCAATGCCTTGCGATTGTCGCGATTGGCCTGGTTGTTGCCCAGCACATTGGCCGCTTCGGCGCCTCTTGCGCGCGCCACCGCGATGAGATCGGTGCGGAAGGTGATGAACGACGCGATCGCCTGGTCGAGCGCCTTGAATGCGGCAATGTCGGCCGCGGTCGGCGACAGGCCCAGCGCCCGTTCCCGCCATGCCACCTTCTCCAGATCGAGATCGCGCAACACCTGGGCGAGACCGCTGGCGAACCGGTCGATTTCAGCCGCATCACGGGCTATGTACAGCCCGCGGCTCTCCGACACCGCCGACATCACCAGCATGTTCACCCGTTCGGCATGCCACGTGGCTTCCGCGGCAATCCGGGTGGCGGCAATACGGGTCTGGTAACTGCCCAGGGCCGCGAAGGTCGCCGCGGCGGTCCCGAGCGCCACCAGGGACAGGATCGCCAGCGCGGCGTAGACGCGCGCGGCCACCGAGCGGGAAAGCAGTCCAAACATGGCGTCGTTCCCATCTATCGGTGTGGCTTATCCAGCGCCCCAGGCTGTTCCCAATCAGTTGCGATATGCTTAAGCCCCGGTTGCCGACCGGTTGTTTTGGCTGTTTGCTAACCCGAAGCGCGATCCCCCACGCACCAGGAGAACACGATGTCCGACAGCCCGACGGCGGGCGAAGGCCTGCCACGGTCACTCGTGCTGCAAGGCGCATCGAACGTGCGCGACCTTGGCGGCTGGCCCGCGGCGGACGGGCGCCGGGTGCGGTTCGGGCTGGTTTATCGCGCCGCCGCGCTCTCGACGCTGACCGACGCCGATGCCACTGCTCTTGCAGCGACCGGCCTGCGCACCGTCTGCGATTTGCGCGGACTGGTGGAACGCGAGCGCGGGCCGTCGCGCATGCCCGGTGTCGACACCCACGCGCTGAGCATCGAACCGTCGCTGGGCGCGTCGCTGCGCGATCTCGCCGCGCGGCGCGAGGCGACCAACGGCGGATGTCATGGAGGTGATGCGCGGCGCCTATGTCGCCTATGCGATGGACTGGTCGCACCGCTACCGCGCGATGTTCGACCTGCTGCTGCAACCCGAAAGCGTGCCGCTGCTGTTCCACTGCACCGCCGGCAAGGACCGCACGGGTTTCGGCGCGGCATTGCTGCTCACCGCACTCGGCGTCTCGGAGGCGGACGTCCATGCCGACTACATCGCCACCAACCGGCTGTGGCGCGGCGATTCGGAATTGTCCCGGATGCTGCCGGAGAACATCGCCCGGGTGTTGCTGAAGGTGCATCCGGAATTGCTGGATGCGGCTTTCGGCGCGGTGCGCGCTGCGCATGGCACCATCGAGGCATATCTCGACGAACGGATCGGGCTGGACCCGGCGCGGCTGTCCGCGCTGAGGGATCGCCTGCTGGAATAGCTAAAGTCCGGCCAGGTTCTCCGCCTTCCTCAGCAACGCATCCACCCGCGCGCCGAACACGGCAAAACGCCGGTCGGTGGTCTGGCCGCGGAGATAGCGGACATAGATCTGCTCGATGATCACAGCCAGCTTGAAGGCGGCGAAAGCGTAGTACCAGCGAACGTTGCCGACATCGAACCCGGTGCGCGCGGCGTAGCGGGCGATGGCCTGCTCGCGGCTGGGGAAACCGGGGTTCCAGAACGGCATCGCCGCCGCTTCGATCCAGGCGGGATCATCGCCCGGTTCAGCCCAGTAGTTCAGCAGATAACCAAGGTCGAGCAGCGGATCGCCGCGGGTGCACATATCCCAGTCGAGCACCGCGGTCGGGCGCGACGGGTCAGCCGGATCGACCAGCAGATTGTCCAGTTTGAAGTCGTTGTGCAGCAGCACCGTCGGCGCGATGGACGGTATCCCCGACTGCAGCCAGTCCAACAGGCGCGCGACATCGGGTCGCGCGCGGCCCGCTGCGGCATGCCAGCGGCGAGCCCAGCCCTCTAGTTGCCGCGCAATGAAGCCTTCGGGGCGGCCAAGGTCCTGCAAGCCGACCGCCGCGGGATCGACCTTGTGCAGATCGGCCAGTGCGTCGATCAGCATATCGCCGATGCGCCGCGCGAGATCCGGCTGGCCGGCATATTGCGGCGGCAGGCTGGTCTCGATCACCGTGCCGTGCCGCCGCTCCGCAATCATGAAGACGGCACCGATGACGCCCTCGTCCTCGCAGAGCAGCAGGCTGCGCGGCGCCAGCGGATACGCCGCATGCAGAACACTGAGCACGCGATGTTCGCGGCGCATGTCGTGCGCGCCAGGAGGCACCGGACCCAGCGGCGGCCGGCGCAGGACGAATTCCTCGGCGCCGATCCGCAGCAGATAGGTGAGGTTGGCGTGGCCTGACGAAAAGCGAAACGCCGCCACGTCGCCGTGAACATCCAGATGCCGTTCCAGCCAATGCTTCAGCCGGTCGAGATCGAGTGCCTCCTCCGCCGGCGGCGGAAAGTACTCGATTCATCGCACCGGTTCACTGCGGGGGTTCATTACGCCGGTCTTTTTTCAGTTCCAGCCGCGCAATGGCGACGCTGTGCACCTCGTCCGGACCATCGACGAGGCGCATCACCCGGGCCCGCGCCCAGGCATAGGCCAGATGAAACTCCTGGCTGACGCCGCCGCCGCCATGCGCCTGGATGGCGCGGTCGAGCACGTTCAGCACCATCCGCGGCGCCGCCACCTTGATCATGGCGATCTCCGCCCGCGCCGCCTTGTTACCGACCCGGTCCATCATGTCGGCGGCCTTGAGGGTCAGCAGCCGTGCCTGCTCGATCTCGATCCGGCTGTCGGCGATCCATTGCCGGATCAGGCCCTGTTCGGCGAGCGGCTTGCCGAACGCCACGCGGGATTTGACCCGGGCGCACATCGATTCGAGCGCCCGTTCGGCGACCCCGATCTGGCGCATGCAATGATGGATGCGACCCGGTCCGAGCCGCCCCTGCGCGATCTCGAAGCCGCGACCCTCGCCCAGCAGAATGTTCGAGACGGGCACACGAACGTCGCTGAACTCGACCTCGGCATGACCATGCGGCGCGTCGTCGTAGCCGAACACATTCAGATGGCGGATGATCTTCACCCCCTTCGTGTCACGCGGCACCAGGACCATCGACTGCTGCTGGTGGCGTGCCGCGTTCGGATCGGTCTTGCCCATCAGGATGAAGATGGCGCAGCGGGGATCCATCGCCCCTGATGTCCACCATTTGCGCGCGTTGATGACGTACTGATCGCCGTCGCGCTCGATCCGCGCCTCGATGTTGGTGGCGTCCGAGGATGCGACGGCCGGCTCGGTCATGGCAAAACCGGAGCGAATCTCGCCCTTCAGCAGCGGTGCCAACCACTGGGCCTTCTGCGCCGGAGTGGCGTAGCGCATGAGGGTTTCCATGTTGCCGGTGTCGGGCGCCGAGCAATTGAAAACTTCCGGCCCGATATGCGAACGCCCCATGATTTCGCAGAGCGGTGCGTATTCGAGGTTCGACAGGCCGGCCGGATCGATATGCGCCGGCATGAACAGGTTCCACAGGCCCTCGGCCTGCGCCTTCAGTTTCAGTTCCTCCAGGATCGGCGCCTGGTGCCAGCGGCTTGGGGCCGCCTCGAGCTGGGCGTCATGGACGGCCTCGTTGGGGTAGACATGCTCGTCCATGAAGCGATGCAGCCGGTCCTGCAACGTGCGGACCTTTTCGGAATATTCGAAATCCATGACGTGTTCCCCGGCGCGATGCCAGGCTGCATTGCAGCACCGTCACGGCTCGGGCGGAAGCCCCTCAGGCGAGCCCGAGGAGGGGCAACGCGGCGCCCAGTTCGAACACCTCCGCGTCGGGCTGGCCGGGTAGGTTTTCGGGCGGTTGCGCGTACCGATTGCACCAGATGACCCGAAACCCGAAATCCGACGCCGCCCAGGCATCCCAGGCATTCGACGAGAAGAAACAGATCTGCTCCGGCGCCAGTTTCAAGCGCTCGACCACGAGCGCGTAGACGCGACGATCGGTCTTGAAGACCCCCACTTCGTCGACCGACAGCACCGCGCCGATCCGTCCGGCGATTGCCGGCTGCGCCACCAGCGGCGCCAGCATCGCCGGCGATCCGTTCGACAGGATCGCGGTCTGGAAACCGCGGTCGAGGATTCGTTGCAGCATTCCAGGCACCTCGGGGAACGGCGCGAGGGTCCGATACAGATCCAGCAGACGCGTTCGCAGCCGCGGGTCGTCGATGTCCATCGCGCGCAGGCTGTAGTCCAGCGCATCGGCCGTGACCTCATCGAAGGGCACATAGCGATCCTGCAGGCTCCGCAGCCAGGAATATTGCAGTTGCTTCTCGCGCCACAACGCCGTCAGCGCCGCCGCCCTGTCGCCGAGAACGTCGCGACAGCCCGCACCCGCCGAAGCGAAATCGAACAGCGTGCCGTACGCGTCGAACACACAGGCGCGGATGCCGTCGATGCGCACTGCTTCAGCCCTGGTCAGGCACCAGCGCGGCGCCGAGGATGTGGCCGTCAGCGCCTTGCAGGATGACCGCCATGCGCTCCCCGTCGATCGCGGCGTGGCGAAGTTCAAGCTTTGAGCCGTGCCAGTCGCCGACCTGCTCCAGCGACCGGACGACATTGGATTCAACCAAGGTGGCACCGGCGTTCTCGCCTCGTGCCACCTTCGTGCGATGCTGCGGGTCATACCCGACCAGCAGTATCTTCCCCTCACCGCCGCCGGCCGGGACGGCAATGGTGACGGCGGCACCGTCACGGCTCGCCTGCATCACCACATTCGGCCGATGGCTCGCGTGGTCGAGCGCCCGCAGCATGGCCGAGCGGTCCGAGCCGACCACGTCCTGGCTGCCGTCCACCACCGCCTGGGGGGTATAGACGCCGCCGATCCCCGACAGCCGGGCGTAGCCGCGCTGCCGGCTTGTTGCCGCCTCCAGCGAGAACGGATCGCGCCAGCCCAGCGAGTTCCAGTAGGTGACATGGAAGGCCAGCGGCAACACGTCCTTGCGCGTGCGGATCAACTCGGTCAGCAACGCGTCCGCCGGCGGGCAGGAGGAGCAGCCCTGGGAGGTGAACAGCTCCACCACCACCGGGCGGACGGGGGCGTCGGCGGCGTTGGCCAGCCCGGTCCCGGCAAGGGCAAAGGCGGCAGCCAATCCGGCAATCCAGGGCGATGCGCGCATGACGTATTCCTTCGCGGCGAGGGAAAGCTTCGTGTCGAAGACTCGGCCAGTCCCTGCCGCGTTACGCGCCGCCGCTTAATCGGACCCCAGATGGAATAGGCAGTCGCCACGCATGGTGCGGCCGGGGATGCGCAAGCATAACACGAACCCTGCCCGGCCGAACGAAACCGTCGCCGGCTGCGCCAGCGGTGTCTCCGGAAAATGAATGCGAGCCGCGGGCTGGCCTGCGGCAACCGTTTCCCCAAGTTCCACCAGCGGCTCGAACACGCCGCTCTCGGAGGCATAGACGAAATACTCGGGGCCGCCGACGGTCAGGATGCGGGTCGGTTGCGCCGGCTTCACCAGCGCGGACGCCGGCAGGATCCCGGCATGTGCGAGCAGGTTGCGCAGGCCGCGCTCGGCGATGGCCAGTGCCGCCGGCGTCACCTTGCCGCTGCCGGCA
The DNA here is from genome assembly GCA_963819305.1 of uncultured Alphaproteobacteria bacterium. Classification (GTDB taxonomy): domain Bacteria; phylum Pseudomonadota; class Alphaproteobacteria; order Acetobacterales; family Acetobacteraceae; genus CAVTKE01. The sequence continues at coordinate 388,154 of CAWFVP010000004.1, read as the reverse complement.
AGCTCGGTGCCGACCGCGACCACGCCCTTGCGCTGCGCACCGCCAGACAACGTATGGTCCTCGCCGGTGCCACCGCCGCCGCCCGTTATATACCCCAGCGGTGCACCAAAGGCCTCAAGCGCCGCCTTCAACTGGGCCGAGCGGGCCGGATCGGGCGAATGCTTGACCAGCGCGCACGGCACATACATCAGCGACGAGCCGCCTGAATGAAGGTCGCAGATAACGTCTGCCATCGGGATCAGCACGCTCTCGATGTAATGCGCGATCTGGCGGGTGACGCCGCCGTCGGGATCGCCCGGGAAGCTGCGGTTGAGGTTGCCGTCATCGATCGGCGAGGTCCGCCTGCCGGCCATCGCCGCCGGGAAATTCGCCGTCGGCAGCAGGATGACGCGGCCCTTGATCTGCTTCGGATCCAGCGATTTCGCGAGATTGCCGAGCGCCACCTGGCCCTCGTATTCGTCGCCGTGGTTGCCGGAAACGAACAATGCGGTCGGTCCGGCGCCGTTGCGGATCACCACGATCGGGATCGGAATGAAGCCGTAGGCCGATGCATGAACGGAGTGAAACAGGCGCAGGAAGCCGCTCTGCTTGCCGTCCTTCTCGAAATCGACGTCGGCGACAATGCGGCTCGGGCGGGGATCGGGCATTTTCTTGTTTCCTCAGTTGGGCGGCGACACCAGGTGGCAGGCGACCTGATGCCCCGACGACGATTCGGCCAGTTGCGGCTCCTGCGTGCGGCAGATGTCCATGACATAGGGGCAGCGGGTGTGGAAGCGGCAGCCGGAGGGCGGATTGAGGGCGCTCGGAATGTCGCCGGCCAGCCGCCGCCGGCGGCCGCGGCCACGCTCCTGCGGCCGCAGCACCGGCACCGAGGCGATCAGCGCCTGGGTGTAGGGATGCAGCGGGTCGTCGTAGAGCGCGCGCTTGGCGGCAACCTCCACCACCTTGCCGAGATACATCACCGCGACCCGGTCGGAGATGTGCTTCACCACGCCCAGGTCGTGCGCGATGAACAGGATAGGTCAGGCCGAGTTCGCCCTGCAGGTCCTGCAGCAGGTTGACGATCTGCGCCTGCACCGAGACGTCCAGCGCCGACACCGGCTCGTCGCAGACCACGAAGCGCGGATGCAGCACCAGCGCGCGGGCGATGCCGATGCGCTGGCGCTGGCCGCCGGAGAATTCGTGCGGAAACCGCTCGCGGGCGCGGGCGGGCAGCCCGACCAGGTCGCAGCATGGCACCGACCTTCGCGCGGGCATCGGCGTCGGCGCGCGCGCCATGGATCAGCAGCGGCTCCATGATGATGTCTTCCACCGACATGCGCGGATTGAGCGCGCCGTACGGGTCCTGGAAGATGATCTGCATGGCCCGCCGCTGCTCGCGCAGGGCCTTGGCGCCCAGGCTCGCGATGTCGCGCGCCGTCGAAGATGATCTCGCCGGCGGTCGGCTCGATCAGGCGGATCAGCAGGCGGCCCAGGGTGGATTTGCCGCAGCCGGATTCGCCGACCAGGCCGAGCGTCTCGCCGGCTTCGATCGTGCAGGTCGACACCGTCCACGGCGCGCAGAGCGGTGACGTGGCGACGAAACAGGCTGCCGCCGCGGCATCGGGAAATGCTTGGTCAGATCCGCGCGCGACGAGCAATGAGCTCACGCGAGTTCCGCGGCACGGATGCAGGCGCACGTCGTCCACTCAAAGCGACGGAATGGCGTCTGCGCAGGCGGCGATGCGGTGCAGGCAGCGCGGCGCGAACCGGCAGCCGGCGGCGCGCCGCGCGGGCTCCGGCAGGTTGCCGGGAATCGCCACCAGCCGGCGGCGGTCCTGCTCCAGCGCTGGGCACGCAGTCGAGCAGGCCGCGCGTGTAGGGATGGCAGCGGGCGGTCGAACAGCTCGGCGACGGGCGCCTGCTCGACGATGCGGCCGGCATACATCACCAGCACGCGGTCGGCGGTCTCGGCGATCACGCCCATGTTGTGGGTGATGATCATGATCGCCATGCCGAATTCGTCGCGCAGGTCCATCAGCAGATCCAGGATCTGCGCCTGGATGGTGACATCCAGCGCCGTGGTCGGCTCGTCGGCGATCAGCAGACGCGGCCGGCAGGCCAGCGCGATGGCGAGCATCACCCGCTGCCGCTGCCCGCCGGACAGCTGGTGCGGGTAGTCGGTCATGCCGGCGGGTGGCGGAGGGGATGCCGACCTTGTCCAGCATCTCGATCGCGCGCTGGCGCTGGCGTCTTGGCGACAGGCGTTCTCATGCGCGCGGATCGTCTCCATGATCTGCTCGCCGATGGTGAACACCGGGTTGAGCGAGGTCATCGGCTCCTGGAACACCATGGCGATGCCGGGGCCGCGGATGCTGCTGCATCCGGCCGTCCGACAGGCGGTGCAGTTCCTGGCCGGCGAAGCGGATGCTGCCGGCGGCGATGCGCGCCGGCGGCTGCGGCAGCAGGCCCATGATGGTGAGGGCGGTGACGCTTTTGCCGCTGCCGGATTCGCCGACGATGCCGAGGATCTCGCCTTGTTCGATATCGAAGCTGACATCCTCGACGGCGGTGATTTCGCCGCTCTCGGTCTGGAACGCGGTGGTCAGGCCGCGGAGCTCAAGCAGGCTCATTCCGGTGCGTTCACTGTTGTATCCGCAGGCGCGGATCGAGCACGTCGCGCAGGCCGTCGCCGAGCAGGTTGAGGCCCAGACGGTGATCATCAGGGCGACGCCGGGGATGGTGATGATCCAGGGCGCGTCGGTCATGTATTGGCGGCCCTCGGCCATGATGTTGCCCCAGGTCGGCGTCGGCGGCACGGCGCCGACGCCGAGGAAGCTGACAGAGTCGCCTCGGACAGCACGGCGTAGGCGAACAGGAAGCTGAGCTGCACGATCAGCGGCGCCATGGCGTTGGGCAGGATGTGCCGGCGCAGGATGCGCCAATGCCCGGCGCCGGCGGCGACGGCCGCCTGCACGTATTCCATCTCCCGCAGCACGATCACCGACGAGCGCACGATGCGGGCGGTGCGCGGGATGTAGACGATCGACAGGGCGATGATCACGTCGCTGACGGACGGGCCCAGCACCGCGGTGACGCCGATCGCCAGCAGCATCGGCGGGGAACGCCATCAGCGCGTCGTTGACCCGCATCAGCGCGTTGTCGAGGCGGCGGAAATAGCCGGCGGCGGCGCCGATCAGCGGTGCCGAACACGGCGTTGAGCACCACCACCGAGGAGCCGATGATCATCGAAAGCTGCGCGCCCCAGATCACCCGCGACCACAAGCTGCGGCCGAAATTGTCGGTGCCGAACAGCCAGTCGGCACCGGGCGGCATGGAACTTGAAGCGCATCGCCAGCTTGTTGGGATCGACCGGCGCGATCCATGGGGCCAGGACTGCGGCAGCCAGGATGATGCCGAACAAGCCAGCCCCGAGCAGGAACAGCCGATGCTGCAGCAATCGTCGCAGCGTGATCAGCGCCGGATGGCGGCGTACCGCCGGCGCCGCATCGTCGAGGTCCGATGCGATGTCAGGCAGATCCATAGCGCACCCGCGGATCGAGCACGGCGTAGCCGACATCGACCACGATGTTGACCAGCACCAGCAGGGCGGTCACCATCAGCAGGCCGCCCTGCACCATCGGATAGTCGCGGTTCAGCACCGCCTGGGTCAGCAGCTGGCCGATGCCGGGGATGGAGAACAGCGTCTCGGTCACCACCGAGCCGGAGATCGAGCAGGCTGATGATGATGCCGATGACGGTCATGATCGGGATCAGCGCGTTGGTGAGCGCGTGCTTCATCACCACCAGCCGGCGCGGCAGGCCCTTGGCACGGGCGGTGCGGATGTAGTCCTGGCGCAGCACCTCCAGCATCGTCGAGCGGGTGATCCGCGCCAGCAGGCCCACCTGCAACAGCGCCAGGGAAAACGCCGGCATGGTGGAGGTGCGCAGCCAGCCGACCGGGTCGTCGGTGAACGCCACATATCCGCCGGTCGGCAGCCAGCCGAGCCAGACGCGCGAAAAAGATGATCATCAGCAGGCCCATCCAGAAATTCGGCACCGAAATGCCGAACATCGCGAACACCATGGCCAACTGATCGATCGCGGTGTTCTGCCGCAGGGCGGCGAAGATGCCGCTTAGCAGGCCGAGCAGCACCGTCAGCACCAGCGCATAGAGCGACAGCGCCAGCGTGACGGGCAGGCGGAACAGCATCACCTCCAGCACCGGCTGGCCCATCAGCAGCGAGCGCCCGAGGTCGCCGTGCAGCAATCCGGCGTACCAACGGTAGAGCTGCGTCAGCAGCGGCTGGTCGAGGCCGAGGTCGTGGCGCAACTGCAGGATCTGTTCGGCGGTGGCACTGACGCCGGCGATCGCCACCGCAGGATCGCCGGGGATCAGGTGCATCATGCCGAACGTGATCAGGCTGACGATCAGCAGGATCGGGACGGCGCTGGACAGGCGCCCGAGGATGATCCCGATCATGCCGCGGAAGAACTCAGTTGGTGAACCAGACGTTCGACATGCGGGGGATGCGGAATGGCTTGAACCCCTGGACGTTGGCGCGCACCGCCTGCACCTTGGTCAGCGATCCGAACGGCAGCGCGTAGACCCGCTCGAGGACGATCTTCTGGGCCTTCGCGAAGGCGGCCTGCCGGCCGGCGGGATCGACGAGGTTGTTCATCTCGTTCCACGCCGCCAGCAGATCCGGATCGTCCTTGTCGTCCTTCGGCTTGTAGCTGGCGTTGGGGTTGATCAGCAGCTGCACCGTGTCGAGGCCGCCGAGCGCCGGCTGGGTGCCCCAGCCGGTGTAGAAGAAGTTCCAGCCGGTGTCGGATTTCAGCGCCATGTTCACCGAGGTCGGCCAGTCCACCACCTTCAGCTGGGCGTTGATGCCGACCGCCTTCAGCTGCTCGGACATCACCAATGCGGCGTTGTACATCGATGGGTAGTCCTTGTTGGTCAGCAGCACCACCGGCTCGTTCTTGTAGCCGGCCGCCTGCAGGAACTTCTTGGCCTTCGCCGGATCCTTGATGTTGTAGGTTTCCTTGCCGGCGTCGGTGTAGTCGGGATTGTTCGGATAGCGCAGCCCGACATTCAGCTTGTAGTTGCCGTCGGACGCCGCATCCATGATCTCGTCCATGTCCAGGGCGGCCTGCACCGCGCGACGGAAATCGAGGTTGTCGGTCGGTGGCACCGAAGCATTCGGCAGGGCGATCTGGATCCACCAGTTCAGCAGCGGCAGCAGGTTGACGTTCTTGTTGTTCTTCAGGTCGCCGAGCGATTTCGTCGGGAGATCCTCGACCCCCTGCAGCTCCCCGGTCTGCATGCCGGCGACACGGGCGCCTGGCTCGGTGACGATGCGGAAGGTGACATTGTCGAAGCAGGCCTGCTTGTAGCCGCCGAAGCCGGTCCGCTCCTCATAGTTGGTGTTCGGGCTGTAGGCGTCGTTGCGGCGGATCTTCACCTGGCTGCCGGGAGTGAACTCGGTCAGCTGCCAGGGGCCGGTGCCGATGATCTTCAGCTGCAGCGCCGGATCGTCCTTTTGCTCGGCGGGGATGATGACGATCGGCACGCTGAACGAGCTCAACTGCAGCAGGAAGGTGGGCTGCGGCTTCTTCATGCGGATGACGAAGGTGGCGGGATCGGTCGCTTCCCAGCCGGCGACGTTGCCGAGCATGCTGCGCAGGATGCCGACCTTGGCGTAACGCTCGAACGAGGCGACCACGTCGGCCGAGCTCATCAGCTTGCCGTTGTGGAATTTCACTCCCTGGCGAAGCTTGAAGGTGTAGCTGAGGTGGTCGGGCGCCTCGGTGACGGAGTCCGCAAGCTCGGGGATCGGGGCGGTGTTCTCGTCGCGCGTCATCAGCGCTTCGAAGATGTTCATCGCGATGTTGCGGGTGGAGATGGTGCTGGACCCCATCTCGTCGAGGCTGTTGACGTTGGCCTCCTGGCCGAAAACGAAGTCGCCGCCGACATGCGGGCATTTGAACGGCGCCGCCTGTGCCGCACCCGTCACCACAAAGCCGCCACACGCCAGTGCGGCCGCCAGGCCCAGGGGGGCCAGCTTCGCTCGAACCATCGGATCTTCTCCCTGAGGTTGCGGCACAATCCGGCGCCGAGGACAAATCTTCGTGGACGGCCGGTGCAGTCGTCAAGATAATCCCTGGACCGGCGAAAACGGGTGGAACACGTGGGCATGAACGAACTGCCGGTCACCGGCTATCTCGATCGGTTTTCCCACCGGCCGGGTGAGCAGTTCTCGGTGTTCGTCAGCCTGCGCGACGGCGGCGATTACCGCGTCCGTTTACAGCGCGTACACAGCGCGGACCCCAACCCGGCCGGCCCGGGGATGCGGCTGGACGATCTGTCCGATGTCTTCGACCGCATCGGCCCGGGACGGCGCCAGCCGATCCATCTCGGGTCGTACGGCCTCGTCGAGCGTGGCCCGACGCGACCGGCCGATGCTGCCTGCACCTGGAGCGTAATGGTCTGGGCAGCGCGGCTCGAGGCGGATTGCACCGTCATGGCCGAGCAGGACGAACACGCCAGCATTGCCCTGTCGGTTGGCAGCGGCGGCGCCTCCGCGGTGCTGGCATGGCCGAACGGCACGGTGAAGATTGCCACTGCGGCACCTATGCTGCTTCGTCACTGGTATCGCGTCACCTTGTCCGCCGATCCCGCCACGGGGCGGGTGGCGTTGCGACAGCAACTGTTCGGCGGTGCCGAGAAGACCGGGCAAGCCGATGCCGCGGGGCTGCGCCTGCCCAGTGGTGGCCCAATCCTGTTCGCGGCCGAGAACGCCGCCCTCCCCTGCCGCCATTTCACCGGCAAGCTGGAGGCGCCGCGGATCATCGACGGCGCCGGTAACATCCTGGCCGGCTGGGACTTCGCCGACGGCATCGGCAGCCAGGCGATCACCGACACGGGTCCGCAAAGCTGCCACGGCCGGCTGGTGAACTGCCCCACCCGGGCCGTCGTCGGTGCCGGATGGACCGGCGCCGAGATGTGCTGGCGGCACGCGCCGCAGGACTACGCGGCGATCCATTTCCACGTCGACGACCTCGGCGATTGCGGCTGGGAGCCGGATTTCGAATGGCGGGTCCCCGATGAACTGCCGAGCGGCGCCTACGCGCTGCATTTGACCTGCGCGGCCGGCGAGGACTGGCTGCCGTTCTACGTGCTGCCGAAGCGAAGGGGCCCGTTTGCGAAACTGGCTTTCCTGGCTGCCACCTTCACCTACCAGGCCTACGCCAACCACGCCCGCGGCAACACCGATGAGGCGTTCCGCGCCCGGGTCGCGGCGTGGGGCGCCTACCCCTGCAATCCCGACCAGTATCCGATCTACGGGCGCTCCACCTACAACCGCCACGCGGATGGCAGCGGCATCGGCTTCTCGTCGCGGCTGCGGCCGATGCTGACGATGCGGCCGGGATACATCACGTTCAACGATCCGCGCGGCTCCGGCCTGCGGCATTATCCGGCCGACACGCATCTGCTTGCCTGGATGCAGGACAAGGGCATCGAATACGACGTCATCACCGACGAGGACCTTGACGACGAAGGCGTCGAGATCCTTTCGCCTTACCGCGCGGTGTTGACCGGATCGCATCCGGAATATCACACGCTGCGCACTCTGGACGCGCTGCAGGCGTATACGAATTCGGGCGGCAAGCTCGGCTACCTCGGCGGCAACGGCTTCTATTGGCGCATCGCGCGCAGCGTGGGACTGCCGGGGTTGATCGAATTGCGTCGTGCGGAAGGTGGCATCCGCGCCTGGGCGGCGGAACCAGGGGAATATTATCATCAGTTGGACGGTGGCTATGGCGGCCTCTGGCGGCGCAATCGGCGGCCGCCGCAGATGCTGGCCGGGGTCGGATTTTCCGGGCAGGGTCTGTTCGAGGGCACCTATTACCGCCGCCTGCCGGAGTCCCGCGAGGCAGCCCACGCCTGGCTGTTTGCCGGCATCACCGATGAGAAGATCGGCGATTACGGCCTGTCGGGCGGTGGCGCCGCCGGGTTCGAGATGGACCGGGCGGATGTGACGCTGGGAACGCCCGCGAATGCCGTGATTCTGGCACGGTCGGAGAATCCGCCGGCCTCGTTCGTGACCGTGCCGGAGGAACTGCTGTCGCATCTGGCGACCGTGAACGGCGAGCCGCCGAACGCATTGATGCGCGCCGAGATCGTGTATTTCGACACCCCATCGGGCGGCGCCGTGTTTGCGGTGGGCTCCATCACCTTCTGTGGCAGCCTCTGGCGCACCGGCGCCGATGGCGGCAGGTTCGACGGCCCGGTCTCCCGCCTGCTGGAGAACGTGGTGCGCAAGTTCACGGGAGAGACGAAACCATGAAGACCATCGACCACGGTGCCTTGCACGGAATCGCAACGCGCATGCTGCGCGCCAGCGGCTGTGCGGCGGCGGAGGCCGACACCGTCGCCTCGCACCTGATCGACGCCAATCTCGCGGGGCATGACAGCCACGGCATCGGCCTGCTCGCGTCCTATTGCCATCGGGTCGAGCAGGGCCGGGTGGTGCCGAACCAGACGCCTGAGATCGTCCAGTCGAGCGACACGATGGCGGTGTGGGATGCGCGGGAGGGGTTCGGGCAGGTGATCGCGCGCGATGCCATGACCTGGGCGATCGCCGCGGCGCAGGCGCACGGCGTTGCCGTGCACGGCCTGCGCAACAGCCATCATATCGGCCGGGTGGGAACGTACGGCGAGATGGTCGCCCGCGCCGGCCTGGTTTCGGTGCATTTCGTCAACGCCATCGGCGGGCATCCGCCGGTGGCGCCGTTCGGCGGACGCGAAGGACGATTCCAGACCAACCCGATCTGCATCGCCATTCCCGGCACCGCCACCACCCAGCCGATCATTCTCGATTTCGCCACCAGCCGCATCGCCATGGGCAAGGTCCGGGTGGCGCACAACATGGGCAAGCCGGTGATCGATGGCGCGCTGATCGACAGCGACGGCGATGCCACGACCGACCCCGGCGTCATGTATCACGAGCCGCGCGGCGCGGCTTTGCCGTTCGGGCAGCACAAGGGCTCAGGCCTGGCGCTGATCTGCGATATACTGGCCGGCGCCATCGTCGGGTCCGGCACGCTGCATCACGGGAACCCGCCGGAGCGCGGCACCATCAACGGCATGTTGACGATCGTCATCGATCCGACGCGGCTGTCCAATCGCGCATTTATCGAGGACGAGATCGACGGCATGGTGGCGTGGGCGAAATCCTCGCCGCCGATCGATCCCGACCATCCGGTGCTGATCGCCGGCGAGCCGGAACGGATCGCCCGCGCGAAACGCCTGGTGCAGGGCATCGACATCGACGATACGACCTGGGCCGAACTCTGCGAGGCCGCGCAGAAGCTGCAGGTGGCCGTGGCGTGAGGTAGGGTTCGGACCTATTCGGGCCGAGGAAAACGCCCGGCGCCGATATCCCACCAGACGCCCGCCATCAACCCGAGCCCCTCGCGGAACAACGAGCCCAAACCATGCTCGTCCGGACCATGCTGGCCGCAGCCGGCATAGGAGTTCGGAATCCAGATGATCGGCGTTCCTAGCTCGAGCTTGAACAGCTCCGAAGGGTTCGAGCCCGATGAATTGGGGATGACGTTGGGCGCCCGGCCCGCCGTCTCGGTCAGCGACGCCACCACCATCTTGACCCACGGCTCGTCCGGGTCGGTGCGGGAGGCGCTGAACATGTCGCGCTCCATCACCGGCTCGATCCGCACGTTGGCAAAGCCTTCGGCGTCCAGATGCGCCCGCAAGGCGGGGATGATGGTTTCGCCCGGGACGTCGACGGTATGACGAACCTGCAGCCTGGCACGGGAGCTTCCGGCGACGGCGTTGACCGGCGCGTCCGGCTGGCCGGTCAGGTTGGCGAGCACGATGACGCTGGTCCAGGCGAAGATGCGCTCGGCTTTTGACAGGCCCGGCTCGCCCCAATCGGGATCGGCTTCCGGCAGGCCGGGCATGTCCTCGAACACCACATCCGCGCAGGCCTGGCGCACCGAATTGGGCACCTGCTTCGGCAGCCAACCGGGCACGCGGATGCGGCCCTTGGGGGTCACGATGCTGGCCATGGCGTGGGCAAGGATGAAGCCGGGATCGGCCAGCACGCCGCCCCAATGGCCGGAATGGTGTCCGGCATCGCGCAGTTCCACCACCAGGTCGAACGCGACACCGCCGCGCGCGCCGAGCTTCAGTTCCGGCATGAATGTCGTCTGCCGCGGACCGTCCAGGCCGATGAACACGTCGGCCGCGCACAGCGCCTTGTGCCGCCGCAGGAAATCGCGGAGACCGGGGGAGCCCACCTCCTCCCCGGTTTCCACAAGCAGCTTGGCGTTGAAGCCCAGTGCGCCGTTCGCCGCCAGCAGCGCCCGCAGCGCCTCGATCGCCACCAGATGCTGGCCCTTGTTGTCGACCACGCCGCGCCCGTAGATGCGGTCGCCCTCGATGGTAACCGCCCACGGGTCCAGGCCGGACCGCCAGCGATCGGCCATGCCGCGCACGACATCGCCGTGGCCGTAGATCAGCACCGTCGGCAGGATCGGGTCTTCCAACCGCGTCGCAACCAGCACCGGGCCGCGCCGCGGGTCCGGGTTGTCGAGCACCTGAACGTCGAAGCCCATGGCGGACACCATCGGCCCGAGCACGTCGCCGAGATAGCGCTGCAGCGCCGGCTGGCAGCCCGGCATCTGGCTCTCGGTAGGGACCGCCACCAGGGCGCGCAGCCGTTCGATGAAGCTGCCGTCATCGAAGCTCGCCTGCGCCTTGGCGATCGCCTCCGCACGATTGCTCATGCCAACGTCTCGAACAGGCCGAGCAGCAATTTGGCGCGTGGGACGAGCGAGGAGACGTAAAGCTGCTCCTCATGGGTGTGGGCGCCCTTGCCGTCGACGCCGAGGCCGTCGAGCGTCGGGGCGATCGCGGCGGTGAAATTACCGTCGCTGCCGCCGCCGGTGTGCAGATCCTGCAACTCGAAGCCGATGCCCGCGGCGATCGATTTCGCGTGTTCGAACAAGGCGGCGATCTCCGGCGACTTCTCATAGCCGGGGCGATTCAGGCCGCCGGTCACCTCCAGCGTGACATCGGGATCGTAGGCGCGCATCGCCATCACCCGTGCGATGGCGGCGTCGCCGATCTCGGGGTTCGGCACCCGCATGTCGAATTCGGCGCGCGCGTCGGCGGGGACGACGTTGGCCCGGGTGCCGCCCTCGATTACCCCGACATTGACGGTGACGCCGGTGGCGTAGTCGGTCATCGCCTCGAGATCGAGGATCTGCCGCGCCAGTTCCTTCACGGCACTGCGCCCATCCTGGTGGCGGGCGCCGGAATGCGCCGGCACGCCGCGCAGCCGCATTTCGAAGCGTGCGGTGCCCTTGCGGGCGGTGACGACGCGGCCGCCCTCGCGGGCCGGTTCCGTCACCAGGACGAAGCGCGCACGCCGCGCCTCGCGCTCGATGATGGCGCGCGAGGTGGGACTGCCGACCTCCTCCTCGGAGACCAGCAGATGCCGGATTGGCAGCGCCGTCGTCTTGCCCATTCGCACCAGATGCCGCATGGCGGCGAAGGCGAGATGGGCGCCGCCCTTCATGTCGTAGATCCCCGGCCCGTAGGCGATGTCGCCCTCGACGCGAAACGGCAGCGCCTGCGCCAGGGTGCCGATGTCGTGCACCGTGTCGATGTGGCTCAGCACGAGAATGCCCGGGCCGTCGCCGCCCCAGGGCGAGGTGATCAGCAGATGATCGCCGAAGCCATCGCTGCCCGGCAACCGTTCCACGGTGGCGCCGATTGCCCGGTAGTCCTGCTGCACCTGGTCGGCCATGCGGTTGACCGCTGCCGCATCCGTGGTGGGGCTTTCGATTTCCACCCAGCCACGAATTCCCGCCAGCAACTCATCGGCATCGATCGGCGGAACATTGGACTCGACTGCGGCCATCGGCGTCTCCCATCGGTGATCAGGGTGAAATCTGGCCGTCGCGCCGGCGCTTGGCCACCCTCTTTCCCACATGCCTGCATGCAGATACCCTGCCGCACCCACGCCCGCAGGAGCCATTCCATGCCCGACGCGACCCTCGCCAGCCTGAGCAACGCCGTCAGCGGCGACGCAATGATGGCGCATCTGCGCGAATTCGCCCGCTGGGTGAAGCTGTCCGGCACGGCCGATGAATTGCAGAGCCTGCGCTATGTGCACGCCAAGCTGGATGAATACGGCTACCGCACCACGATGCTGTCGCATGACGCCTATATCAGCCTGCCGGGCAAGGCGCGCGTGGAGGCCGACGGCAAGGCGCTGACCGCCATCACCCATTCGCATTCGCAGTCCTCGCCGGCCGGTGGGGTCAGCGGCAAGCTGGTCGATGTCGGCGAAGGCACGGACGCGGATTTCGCCGGCCGCGACCTGCGCGGCTGCATCGTGCTGGCCGAGGGGATCGCCAATCCTGCAGTCGCGCGCCGCGCTTCTCGCGCCGGGGCCGTGGGGCAGCTGCACACCAGCCCGCATCATCATCTGCACGAGATGTGCATTTCGCCGGTGTGGGGCAGCCCGTCCAACACGACGATCGCCGACATGCCCAGCACCGTCGTCTGTACCGTTTCGCAGGCGGACGGAAACACGCTGCGCGAGCAACTGGCGGCCGGCAAGCAGCCGCGCGTGGTGTTGCATGCGGAGGTCGACACCGGTTGGCGCAAGACGCCGATCCTGGTGGCCGAGCTCGACCCCCCGGGCGCCGCGCCGGACGCGCCCTTCGTGCTGTTCAGCGGCCATCACGACACCTGGTATTTCGGCGTGATGGACAACGGCGCCGCGAACGCCACGATGCTGGAGACCGCGCGGCTGTGCGCGCAGAAGCGTGATGCGTGGAAGCGCGGGCTGCGCATCTGCTTCTGGTCCGGGCACTCGCATGGCCGCTACTCCAGCTCGGCCTGGTATGTGGATGAGAACTGGGACGATCTGGAGCGCCGCTGCGTGGCCCATGTGAATGTCGATTCCACGGGCGGCGTCGGCGCCACCGTGCTGGAGGATGCGGCCGCGGTTTCGGAACTGACGCCGCTGGCCGGCGAAGCGATCCGCGAGCAGACGGGGCATCAGGTACAGCGGCAAGCGCAAGGCGCGTTCCTCGGATGATTCATTTCCCGGCATCGGCATTCCCTCGATGTTCGGTGCACTCAGCGAGCAGCCGCCCGGGCCGGTGAAAATGCGCAACGCGCTTGGCTGGTGGTGGCACACGCCGGAGGACACCATCGACAAACTCGACGAGGCAAACCTCGGGCGCGACACCAAGGTGTTCGTGCATGTGGTGTGGCGGCTTTTGGCGAGTGCGGTGCTGCCGCTCGACTATGCAGCCCATGCGCGGGCGATGCAGGCGGAGCTTGGCAAGTTGAAGACGGCGTTGAACGGACGCTTCGACCTGGCGCCGCTCGAACAGGGCGCCGAGCGGCTGCGGGTGGCTGCGGACGGGCTGGCGCATGCGGCGCCTTCCGCCGCCGACAAGGTGAACGCCGCGCTGATGCGTGCGTCCCGCGCGTTGGTGCCGGTGGATTATACCCAAGGGGACCGCTTCATCCACGACCCGGCGCTGCCGCAGCCGCCCTGGCCGACGCTGCAGCCGTTGCGCGATCTCGCCGGCACCAAGGCGGGGACCGACGACGCGCATTTCCATGAGGTCTCGGCCAAGCGGGCGCGCAACCGGGTGATCCATGCGCTACGGCAGGCGAACGAGGCGCTTGAAGCCGCGGCGAGGCACTGAGCATGGACGCGATCGCGCCGGACACCGCCGCCCGCATGTTCGCTGCGCGCTATCGCGATGGATCAATGCCGACGCCGGAGCATTGGAACGACGTGCTGGCGACGCTGCTGGCGCATCGCTCGGTGCGTGGCTACCTGCCGGCCAAGGTGGAGCCGGAGCAGCTGGAACTGATCGTGGCCGCTGCGCAATCGGCGGCGACCTCGTCCAACCTGCAGGCCTGGAGCGTGGTCGCGGTCGAGGACCCGGCGCGGAAGAGCCGGCTTGCCGAGCTTTCCGCGAACCAGCGGCATATTCACGAAGCGCCGCTGTTCCTGGTGTGGCTTTGCGACCTTGCGCGGCTGTCGGCGATCGCGGCGGAGCGGGATGTCGTGGTCGAGGGCGTGGACTACCTGGAAGTGTTCATGGTCGGGATCATCGACGCGGCGCTGGCGGCGCAGAACGCGGTGGTGGCGCTGGAATCGATGGGCTTGGGCTGCGTGTACATCGGCGGCATCCGCAACGATCCGGAAAAGGTGGCGGCCGAGCTTGGTCTGCCGCCGATGGTGTTTCCGGTGTTCGGCATGTGCATCGGCACGCCCGATCCCGCAAGGCCGGCCGACATCAAGCCGCGGCTGCCGCAATCGGTGGTGCTGCACCGCGAGCAATACGACAGTGCGATCCAGGCCAGCGAGATCGCCGAATATGATGGCCGGCTCAGCGGTTTTCAGAACGAGCAGGGAATGCCGCCGGAGGTGTGGACCGAGCGCGTGGTGAGCCGGGTGCGCACGCCGAAGGCGCTGACCGGGCGGCACCGGATGCGCGAGGCGCTGGCGAATCTGGGATTCAAGATCCTCTGAAGAGTGCCACGATCGCGTCACTCACGCCGGACAGGTCTTTGCGCGGAAGCGTCGCGTAGCTTCCGGCGCGCGGCTTCGGCAGGCGGAGGCGGACCAGCGCTTCAGCGAGGGTCACGGCGCAGGTGACGCCTTCGATGACGGGCACATCCACCTGGGCCTGTACGCGCGCGGGCATTCCCGCCATGACGGCGCCGATCAACACCACGACGTCGGCGAGGTCGTGGCGAACCAGGTCGTTGGCGGCGGCGGCGATTGCCCCGGCGAGGGCTTGCGGGTCCTGGACCACGCGGGCGGGGTCGGCGGCCGCGACCCGCATGCCGGCGAGGCGGCTGGACAGTCCGTCGGCTGCGACCATTTCGCGCGACACGGCGCCGGTGCGGGGCGACATCACCACCAGGCCGAATCGGCCGCCGATCAGGCAGGCGACGTGCAACGCCGCCTCGGTGATGCCCAGCACGGGCATGTCCAGCATTTCGCGCACGGCACCGAGGCCGCTGTCGATCGAGGCGCCGATGATCGCCGCGTCGCAGCCCGCCGCTTCACCTGCCATCAGCGCCACGCTCGCATGTTCGGCGATCGCCATTTCGGTGCGGGTGCCGATGATGCGGGCGCCGAAGCCGGCGGTGACCGCCTTGATCTCGACGCCCGGCGAGGCCACCGCGCGCGCCGCGGCAGCGATGGCGTCGGTGACCGATTGCGAGGTGTTAGGATTGCCGAGCAGGATCCGCACGCTACTTGCCCGGCTTGTCGACCGCCCAGAAGATCGGGAAGCTGGATTGCACCGGGCCGTCGAGGCTGGTGCGGTAGCCGGAGGGCACGGTGAACTGGCCCCACATCACCGACGGCACGTTCTCATAGTCCAGGGTCTGGATCTGGGCGGCGATGGACTTGCGGGCGTCCAGCGACTCGGCCTTCACGAATTGCGCGAGCAGCGGGGTGATGCGCGGGTCGCAGCTCCAGCCGGGATAGTCGGCGCAGTTGGATGCGACGTAGAAATGGGTCAGCGGCGAATACATGTCCATGCCGTTCGAATAGACGGCGAAGATGCTCCAGCCTTCCTTCTTGGCGCGGCGCTGCAGCAGCGTGCCCCAATCCATGCCCTGTTCGTCGACGGTGAAGCCGACCTTGCGCATGGCTTCGACCAGCACCTGCGCCGGCGGGAAGCTGTTCGGCGAACCGGTCAGCTCCATCATCACGACGGGTTCACCCTTGTAGCTGGTCTTCTTCAATTCCTCGCGGGCGGCGTCGAGGTCGTAATGGGCGGCCTCGCTGCCGGCATTGGTTTCGTAGGGGGTGCCGCACATCCAGTACGATGCGCAGTTCTTCAGGTGGAATTCCGGCGCGATGCCGATTGCCTGGAGGATGGTGTTCTGATCTACCAGTTTCCACAGCACGCGGCGCACGGCCGGATCGCTGAACGGGCCGCTGGCGTGGTTTAGGCGGAAATTGCCCTGGAACATGTCCAACCCACCCAGCGTCATCAGCTTGATGTTCTTGTCCTTCTGCAGCCGCTCGACCCAGTCGAACGGCACGTATTGCAGGTAGTCGATCTCGCCGGCCAGCAGCGCGGAGGCGGAGGTGTTGGCGTCGGGGATCGCCTTCATCGTCACGCGGTCGAGCTTCACCACCTTGCCGCCGGCCAGGAAGTCAGGCTTCTCGGCGCGCGGCACGTACCCGGGATTGCGTTCCACCACCATGCTGTCGCCGGTGCGCCACAGGTCCGGGCGGAAGATGAACGGGCCGGAGCCGATCACCTCCGGCAGCTTCTGCGCCACCGGCAGGCTGGCCTGGCGTTCGGGGATGATGAACGGAGCGACGGCGTTGGGCTTGCCTAGGGTTTCCAGCACCAGCGGGAACGGCTCTTTCAGCTTCAGCACGAAATGGGTCGGGTCGCTGGCTTCGAGCGACTGGGTGGCCGCCATCAGCATCCGGCCGAGGGCGTCCTTCGGACCCCAGCGGCGCAGGGAGGCGACCACGTCGGCCGAGGTCACGGCGGCGCCGTCGCTGAACTTGAGGCCGGGGCGAAGGCCGAAGCTGTAGGTCAGCTTGTCCGGCGAGACGGTATATTCGCCGACCATCTGCGGCTGGATCGCGCCTTTCGAGTCCATCGCGAACAGGGTGTCGTAGACCATGTAGTTGAAGGTGCGGGTGATCGTGGCGGTGGTGAAATGCGGGTCGAGGAACACGACCTCCGATTCCAGCACCGCGTTGAGGTTGCCGCCCGCCGAAGCGGGTGTCCCGGCGACCGCGGACAGGCCCAATACGCAGCCGACACGGAGCCAATTGCGAAAGTTCATCCGACCCTCCATCCCCTCGCCGAGTTCCGCGCATGGTTGCGCGGTGCGGGATAAACCATGATCGTAGCCATCTATTGCCGCCGACGCACACCCCCCGCTTTGCCACCAGGAAATCCACGACATGTCCGACGATCTGCTGTTCATGCCGGCCAGCAAGGCCGCCGCCCTCATTCGCGCGCGCAAGCTGTCGCCGGTCGAATATCTCGATGCCGTGCTGGCGGCGGTGGAGCGGCAGCAGCCGCGGCTGAACGCCTTCGTCACGGTCATGGGCGAGCAGGCGCGGGCCGACGCGAAGCGCGCCGAGCAGGCGGTCGTGGACGGCGGCAGGTTGGGGCCGCTGCACGGGGTGCCTGTCACCATCAAGGACCTGGTGGACGTCGCCGGCGTTCGGACCACCATGGGGTCGGCCATTTTCGCGGACAACGTGGCAACCGCGGACGACATCCTGGTGACCCGGCTCCGCCAGGCCGGCGCGGTCGTGTTCGGCAAGACCACGACGCCGGAATTCGGCAACAAGGGGCTTACCGACGGTCCCAGCTTCGGCATCACCCGCAATCCCTGGAACACCGACCGCACGCCGGGCGGCTCCAGCGGCGGGGCCGCGGCGGCGGTGGCAGCGGGGCTGGGGCCGATCGGGCTCGGCACCGACGGCGCCGGTTCGGTGCGGGGGCCGGCGGCGTGCTGCGGGCTGGTCGGGCACAAGCCGACACTGGGCGCGGTGCCGGCAGACACCACGCGGGACGCGTTCGGCAACAACATCTACGCAGGCCCGCTGTCGCGCACGGTCACCGATGCGGCGATCATGCACGACGTGCTGTCCGGGCCGACCGCCAAGGACCCCTGGAGCCTGAACGGCCGTGACGCGCGGCAGTTGTCGCCGGCCCTGATCGGCGCCGACCTGACGGCGATCCGGGTGGGGTACATCGCCCGCTGCGCCAATCCCCGGGTCGCCGCCGACGTGCAGGCCAACACCATGGCCTCGCTGCAGGCGCTCGAAACGCTCGGTGCGGTGGTGGAGGAGGTGACCGACGACATCGACTGGATCGAGCTGCCGGGGCGCATCCTGTACCAGGGCGGATTCCATGTCCTGGCGGAGGCGTACCTGCCGAAATGGCAGAACCAGATGGACCCCGTCGTGCTGGCGTTCGCCGAGCGCGGATCGAAGTTCAGCCTCGCGGATTTCCGCAACGCGCAATACGACCGCACCCGGCTGTTCCGCACCATCCAATCGTTGTTCGACCGCTACGACGTGCTGGTCACGCCGACGCTGTCGCGCACCGCACTCCCGGTCGGCTTCGACGCGGCCAACGACGAGGTGGAGGTGGATGGCGTCAAGACCGGCATCACCCGCCAGGGTTGGACGTCCTATCTGTATCCGTTCAACCTCACCGGCCATCCGGCGCTGAGCATCCCGTCCGGGTTCGGCACCGATGGCCTGCCGACTGCGGTGCAGGTGATCGGGCGCTGGGGCGCCGATACCGACGTGTTCCGCATCGGTGCATTGCTGGAGCAGACGCGCCCCTGGGCGCAGCGCCGGCCGGAACATTGAAGCGATCCCGGGGGAGCATCGAACATGGCGAACCTCACATTGGCGCAGGCCAGCAGCATCGTCGACGCGGCGTTGGCGCAGGGGCGCAAGGACGGGCTGGCGCCGCTGACGGTGGCGGTGCTGGATGCCGGCGGCCACCTGGTCGCGTTCAAGCGCGAAGACCGTTCGGGAATTCTTCGTTTCGACATCGCATTCGGCAAGGCGTGGGGTGCGCTGGGGATGGGCTTCGGCTCGCGTGAATGGGTCGGCCGGGTTGCCGCGTCCCCGGCCTTCTTCACGGCGGTTGCGGCGGCGAGCGGCGGACGCGTGGTGCCGTCGCCCGGCGGGGTGCTGATCGAAGCTGGCGGCGAGGTCATCGGGGCGGTCGGCATCTCCGGCGATGCCTCGGACAAGGACGAGGCCTGCGCGGTCGCGGGGATTGCCGCGGCCGGGCTGGCGGCGCGGACGGGCGCCTAGAGCACGCCCAGCATGAGCGTGCTCGCTCTTGGATAGGGTCGAGCAGCTTTATCAACTCGTTCAGAATCGCGGAGCGATGCTGAACGAGTTGATGCTGCTCTAAGCGGCTGCCCGCCCGGGGCGAACACAGCGTCTGGTGAGCAGCAGGGCGAGCAGCGCCATGGGCAGGAGCGCCACCATCGGCGGCTCCGGGACATCCACCACCTCGGGTTGCGTAACGGTGCCGGGGCAGTCGCTCGATGATCCGTGGTAATAATCGCAGGTGATGGTGGCCACGAAGCCGCCGATGTCCTTGCCGGCGTACATGCCGGTGCCGGTCACGTTGGCCGTGACACCGTTCTGATAGGTCGCGACCCCGTCCCAGGTGAACGGGATCTCGAATTCCGCCTGGGTCGCCGTGACGGTCACGGTGTATTGGCTGTTCGCGGGCACGGTCGGTCGCGCGCCGATCGCCTCGGCCACCGAGAAGCTCTGCGACGTCGCCTGCCCGTCCGTGACCGTCGTCGAGTTCGTCACGCCGTAGGATAGGCTTCCGGTGACGCCGAAGACATTGAAACCAGCGCTCGCCTGGATGGTGTGGCCGGTGGTGGCGGAGGTCGAGAAGCTGTAGGTGTCGGTGGTGGTGCGGGTGTACGTCACGACATCGTTGAACTGCTGCGGCTGGCCGGTGTCGTTGATGTTGACGAACGGGGGTATCGGCTGAAGCGTCGTCAGCAGCGGCAGGATGTTGCTGTACTGGATATCCGTGAGGTCGATGCTGGTGACGGGGCTGTTGATGCCGGAGTTCGAGAAGTTGGTCCCGGTCGAATGGGCCGGGTCGGTGCCGAACCCGATCGTGAAGCTGCCGGTGTCCGAAACCTGGGCGAAGTAGGGTGGGTTGTTCGACACACTGTTGGTGGCAGCGACCGCGACGACCGGGCCTTGATCGAAGCCCGAGCTCGACGTGTAGATGACGAAGTTGCCGTCCGTCTGCATATGCACGAAAAAGCCGCCGAAATCCGGTCCGCCTTGGATGGGCAGGATATTCAAGCCGGTGGAACAGCACGAGGCGATCACGGGGTTGGACCCCGGCACCACGCCGAAACCGCTCGCGGTCATGATCCCGTAATAGAGACCGTCGGGCGAGGTGGTGTAGCCGCCGACTTCGAGTTCACCGTTGTTCGGAATGTAGCCCGTATCCACGGTCGACACTGTGCAGGTCCTCCAATTTTTTGATTCCGGCCCGTTGTTCGGCTGGTTGATTTCGGCTTGCTGACTTCGGCTGGCTGGTCGCGGACGTGGCCTTGGAGACACGACGGCAGGGGCGCATCGGCCGCCTGGGGGCGCCCTGATCGCGCGCGAGCATTGTATCGATAGTTTGCAGCCGCCTGGCTGACGGGTCCACGGCAGATCTGGAACGGCACGAAATCGTGTCGTGCAACGCCTGCGGGAGTGAAGCGCCTCATACCGGCTTCGCAGCCCCATCCTGCAGTTTTCCCTGGTGACGGCACGAGCGTGCAACCCGATGGGGAGATGCAACGATGGACGATTTCGGTTTGCAGCTGACTCCGGAGTGGGCGGCTGTCCTGGACACGGCACGGCAGCGGCGGGCCGAGCTTGTCGGCGCACTGGGCAACCAGGCGCTCCGCATGCGGCTCGAGGAAGTTGGTGCGGCATTTGAACGAATTGGGCCGGTGCGCCAGTGGCCGGTGCGTTGGTGGCCGGTGCCGTGGCGGCTTGCGCGCTGGGTCCTGCTGGGGGCAGTGGTGCTGGCTTGCGCCACGCTGATCCGGCACGATGGTGCGCCATACGCCGCCATGATGTTGGCGATCGCGCTGGCGTCGCTGGCATCGAGCATCGCGGGATTCGCGTTCTCGGCCATCTGCGGCGCGCTGCTGTTCCATCTGGCCGACGATCCGGTTCGCATCGTGCAGGTGATGATGACCTGCAGCATCGCCAACCAGTTCGTCATGACCTGGGACACGCGGCGGCATATCGAATGGCGCAATGTCACGCTTTACCTGGCGGGTGGGGCGTTCGGCCTGGCACTCGGGGTGTGGACGCTGCTGCACGCGGACCGGGCGCTGTACACGCATGCGCTCGGCGTCTTCCTGATGGGGTATGGTGCCTACATGCTGTTCCGCAGGCCGATGCAATGCCGCGTGCAGCATCCGGCGCTGGATGTCGGCATCGGGTTCATCGGCGGCATCACCGGCGGCGCGGCCGGCTTTCCCGGCGCGCCGGTGACCATCTGGTGCGGCATGAAGGGTTGGCCGAAAGAGCGCCAGCGCGCGGTTTTCCAGCCCTACATCCTGATCATGCAGATCGCCGCCTTGCTGACCATCAGCCTGGCGCGGCACCAATCCGCCGGCGGCTTCGGCTTCGACCTGCGCGACCTGCTGTTCGTTCCGGCCGGCCTGCTCGGCACGCTCGCCGGGTTGTCGATATTCCGGCGGCTGTCGGACAACCAGTTTTCGCGGCTCGTTACGCTGCTGCTGATCGTATCCGGACTGACCTACGTGGTTTGAGGGAGTGTGGATTGCGGCACATGCGGATGATACGAAACGGCGTCCAAGGCATTCCGGGGGCGGGCGCGATGATTGCTGCGTTCTTGACCCCACGCCCCGGGCCGTGAAATAACGCCTGCATGTGCCGCATCGTCCTGATCGTCGCCAGACCCAGCCGCATCCCATCGGGGATGTCGGGGAGTCGTGCGCGCTGAGCTGATCGCGCCGCGTCCGTCGCCAGGCCCCGCCGAATACGGACGGGGCCTTTTTTATTTCAGTGATACCGGTGCCCGCCCGCCTGCAGCCCTGACGCACGGACATTAATCGACATGAACGAACTCTCCTCTTCGGCCAGCGCCGACACCGCCGACACGCGCGGCTGGCGGGCGCTGATCAGCGGCGGCAACGGCTGGCGCGCGCTGGTCGTCACCGGCGGCGTTTCGGTACACGCCGTCTCGATCTACGTGGTCGCCACCATCATGCCGGTGGTGGTCGCCGATATCGGCGGGATCGCCTTCTTCGCCTGGACCGCGACGCTGTATATCGCCGCCTCGTTGTGCGGCGCCTCGGCCATTCCGCTGCTGGTTTCGCGGGCCGGGCCGCGCCGTGCCTATCTTCTGGCTTTCGCGCTGTTCATGGCCGGCAGCCTGACCTGCTCGCTGGCGATCGACATGCCGATGCTGCTGGTCGGGCGGCTGTTGCAGGGGCTTGGCGGCGGCATGTTGCCGGCGCTCGGCTATGCCACCATCCGCAGCATGTTCCCGCCACAGCTGCACGCGCGGGCGATCGCCGTGCTCGGCAGCGTCTGGGGCATTGCCGCGTTGCTCGGCCCCACCGTCGGCGGCGTGTTCGCGCAGTTCGGCGCCTGGCGGGCGGCGTTCTGGATCGATTTCCCGATCGCGCTGGGGTTTGCCGTGGTGGCGGCGCGGGTGGTGCCGCGGCGGATCGACGACGGCATGCCGCCGCGCCCGTTCCCCGGGTGGCGACTGGCGACGCTCGCGGCGGCGGCGATCGCGGTCAGTGCCGGGGGCGTGTTCGGGCGGGCGCTGCCGGCGGCCCTGGGGGTGGCGGCGGCGGTGCTGCTGGTGCTGCTGGTGCTGCAGCTCGACAACCGGGCGAGCCGGCGCATGCTGCCGCGCGGGGCGTTCAATCCCGGCGTTCCGATCGGCGCGGTGTCGGCCACCATGGGGCTGATGATCCTGGCGATGGCGCCGGGCACCTTCATTCCGTACATCCTGCGCGAGGCGCACGGGGTGGCGCCGATCGTCGGCGGCTACATCAACGCGCTGCTGGCGCTGTCATGGACCGCCGCGTCGCTGCTGACGGCGTCGGCCGGCCGGGCGCGGGCGCGGGCGACCATGGTCGCCGGGCCGTTTCTGATGGCGGCAGGGTTGCTGCTGCACGCCTGGGCGTTGCCGAGCGGGCTGCTGCCGGTGGTGGCGGTGGCGCAGCTGCTGGTGGGGTTCGGCATCGGCATCGGCTGGGCGCATCTCGGCGCGCTGCTGATGGAGGTGGCGCCGGCGGCGGACCGCGACACCGCCGGGCCGTTCATCACCACCACGCAGACTCTGGCGGCGGCGTTCGGGTCGGCGGTGGCGGGGATGGTGGCCAACACGGCGGGGCTTGCGTCGGCCGCGAGCCCGGCGGCGGTGGGGGCGGTGGCGCCTTGGCTGTACGGGATCTTCGCGGTGTTTGCGTTGGTGGCGGGGTGGACGGGGTGGCGAACTCTCACGCTGACGCGTCGCTAGGCGCGGCGCCGACGCGCCCCTCGGCGCGGCGACTCAAGCGGCAGGGGGTGTCCTTACACCCCCGAGAGCGCACCCTGACGCGCATCGCGCGGCGAGGCTCATCTGTGCCGGCATAAGGATCGTGTCGCCACATGCCATCGGATCGAGGCGCCGCCCCCCTCACCCCTCCCTTTCCCGCAAGGGGAGAGGAGGAAGGACGGTGGGTCTTGACCTTGATTCCTTCGTGGGGAAGAAAGGGGTCAGCAAGCAAGCGAGCGGCACCGCTCTCGTGGGTGCAAGGGCACCCACTGCCGCTTGAGTCGCCGCGCCGGAGGCGGCGCGTCCATGGTACCAGACCGCCTCTCCAACAACCCCAAAAGCCCCTACTACGACGCCGCCGCGCTGGAGCGCGGGGTCGGCGTACGGTTCAACGGCGTCGAGCGCACGACGGTCGAGGAATACTGCGTCAGCGAGGGCTGGGTCCGGTTGGCGATCGGCAAGACCGTGGACCGGAAGGGCAATCCGCTGACCATGATGATGCGCGGGAAGGTGGAGCCCTATTTCCGCGATGCGGCCAAGGCGGAGACTGAGTAGGTCCCGGCGCCGCCCGCGTCGACCGTCGAGACGCGCACCGATTCCAACCGCCGCACGATGTCGGCATTGTCCCGGGTGAGCGCCGCCGCGCGCTGGAAACTGTCGATCGCCGGCATCGGCGCGCCGGCCAGCAGTTGGGCGCGGCCGAGCAGGTCGAACATCTCGCCGTCGGCCAGCCCTTGCCTGGCGGCGGCGGACAGGCATTCCACCACGGCGGCGGGCCGACGGCCGGCCAGCTCGACCTGGGCGAACAGCTTGATCGCCTGCGGATCGTCGGGGTTGGCCGCGAGGTGCCGGCGGGCCGCGATCGCCGCCTGTTCGCCCTGGCCGATGTTGTATTTCACCACCGCGAAGTAGAACCAGCCGAGCGGGAACTGGTCCAGCTGGCGGTGGATGCGGCCGAGGGCCAGGTCGGCCAGCAGGAAGTCTCCGGCACGGGCCTGCAGGACGGTCTCGAGATAGTTGCCGAGCACGCTCAGCGGCTCGGCCTTCAGCACGAAGTCGACATCCTCCCGCGCCGCTTCGTCGCGGCCCAGGCCGATCAGCGAATTGGCCCGTTCCAGGCGGACCAGAAGGATGTTGGGGTTCAGTCGGATGGCGTCGTCCAGCACGTCCAGCGCCGCCTCACGGGCGCCGCGGCGGGTCAGCAACTGGCCCTTCATCAGCAGCGCCTCGGGGGCGGCGGGGTTGATGGCGAGCGCCTGGCCGGCCTTGGCCTCGGCCCATTCCGCATCGTTCTTGGCCAGCGCCACGTGCGCCAGGGCGAGCTTCGGGTCGAGCGCCTCCGGCAGCAGGCGTTCGGCTTCCAGCGCCGAGGACTGGGCGGCCTCGACATCGCCGACGGCGATCTGCGCGAGCGCCCGCATCGACAGGATGGTGCCCTTCAGGCGCGGTGCCATGGCAGCCGGCTGGAAATCCCGCAACATGTCGCGGTGGCGGCCCTGGGCCATGTAGGCCTGGGCCAGCCGGGGGATCGCCTGCTCGGGGTTCCAGCCGTTGTCCAGCGCGTAGTGGAGCTGCTTTTCCGCCGCCACCGCCTCCCCGAGTTGCAGCAGCAGCTGGCCGAGGCGGTAATGCGCCTCGATGCTCTGCGGCCGGGCCTTGACCGTCGCCTGCAGCTCCTTCAGCGCCTCGCGCAGATCACCGTGGGCGACCATGCGGTGGGCGCGGGCATACGGGTCCTCAGAGTCGCAGGTCCACCACACCCCGCCGGCGACGGCGAGATGAGCCAGCACGATCAGGACCAGTTTCGTCCGAAACACGCGAGTTACGTCCGCCTTCGTCACGCCAGGCCGCGATGCTCCCGGCTGGCCAGCGGCCGACCGGGATCCGGGCAGTCGACCCGGATGCGGGGCGTCTAACACAATACGCGAGCGAAATCACGTTTCCGTCATCGGTGAAGCGGCGGGACCTCAGGCGGCGGGGTCGAGCGGCGGCGTGCCGTGGGTATGGAACGATGCGATGGTCTGCAGCCCCCAGGCCTGGCCCTTCCTGCGCTCCGCCTCGCTCCAGCGGATTGGCTTCCAGTCGGGGGCGAGGATCAGCCGGGCGCCGGCGTTGGCGACCTCCACCCGGTTGCCGCCGGGTTCGTAGACATACAGGAAGAAGGTCTGCTGGATGGCGTGCTTGTGCGGGCCGGTCTCGATGAAGACGCCGTTCTCCAGGAAGATGTCGGCGGCGCGCAGGATGTCCTCGCGGCTGTCGAGCGCGTAGGTGACATGGTGGAAGCGGCCGCGGGCGCTGCTGTGGTCGCGGGTGTAGGCGAAGTCGTAGCTCTTGTTGGTGCAGGTCATCCACATGCCGGCTTCGGTGCCGTCGTCCAGCACGATCTGCTCGGTGAGGCGGAAGCCGAGATAGCGCTCGAAGAACTCGCGGTTGGCGCGGATGTCCTGGGCTAGGCAGTTGAGATGGTCCAGCCGGCGGACGTTGCAGCCGCGGGCGGGGTAGCGCTGGGCCTGGTTCTTCAATGCGGGCTTCAGGTCCGGCGGCGCCTGGTACCATTCAGTCTCATAGTACAGCTCGATCCGGTGGCCGTCGGGGTCACGGCAGGCATAGGCGGGGCCGTGGCCGAGGTCGCCATCGGTCCAGCCGATTTCGAAGCCGGAGCCCTTCAGCGCCGCCACCCGCCGCTCCAGCGCCTGCTGGCTGCGGGCGCGGAAGGCCATGTGGTGCATGCCGGAGGTGTGGGAGCCGGTGAGCTTCAGGGTGTGGTGCTCGTAGTCGTCCCAGCCGCGGAGATAGACGGAATCGCCGCGCCGGGCGGTTTCGGTCATGCCCATGACGTCGACGAAGAAGCGCAGGCTCTGCTCGGGCTTCGGGGTCAGCATCTCGAGATGGCCGAGATGGGCGAGGTCCATGATCGGCTCGGGGGTCGGGTCGGATGGCATGGGTTTCCCTCCTGGCGTGACGGGCCTTGGCGGTGCCGGGCGTTCGCGTGCCGGGCCTTCGCGTGCGACGCTCATAGCACTGCCCCCAGGGAACGGACCAAATTGCCAGGGAACGGACCGATTTGAACGACAAGCTCGAATTCCTCATCGCCCTCGCCCGTGACCAGCATTTCGGGCGGGCGGCGGCGGCGTGCGGGGTGACCCAGCCGACCCTGAGCGCCGGGATCAAGCAACTGGAGGAAAGCTTCGGGGTGCTGCTGGTGAACCGTGGCTCGCGTTATCTCGGGCTTACGGCGGAAGGCGAGCGCGTGCTGGATTGGGCGCGGCGGATCGTCGGCGACACGCGGGCGATGCGCGACGACATCAAGGCGCTGCGGCACGGGCTGGTGGGGCATCTGCGGATCGCCGCGATCCCGACCGCGCTGGCGATGGTGCCGACGCTCACCACGCCGTATCGGGAGCGCCATCCCGGGGTGCGCTTCACCATTCTGTCGCGCAATTCGGTGGAAATCCTGCATCTGCTGGAGAACCTGGAGATCGATGCCGGGCTCACCTACCTCGACAACGAACCGCTCGGGCGGGTCGCGGGCATTGCCGCTGTATCGCGAGCGCTACCGCCTGCTGACCAGCCGCGAGGGGGCGCTGGGCGAGCGCGACCGGGTCACCTGGGCGGAGGTGGCGCGGGTTCCGCTGTGCCTGCTGACGCCGGACATGCAGAACCGGCGAATCATCGACCGGCTGCTCCGCAACGGACGGGCAGACGCCGGTGCCGACCATGGAATCGAACTCGATGATCGTGCTGGTGGCGCATGTCCGCACCGGCAAATGGGCCAGCGATCATGCCGGAGCGACTGGCCGACACGCTCGGGCTGACCGACCTGATCCGGGCGATTCCGATCGTCGAGCCGGAGGTAACGCACACCATCGGGCTGGTGGTGCCGTCGCGGGAGCCGATGACGCCGCTTTGCGCGGCGCTGGTTCAGGAGGCCGAGCGGGTCGTCGAGCGATAGTTTTTTTCTATCGCAGCATGTACCGGCGCCGATTGATTCGGCGGCATTGGCGTGACATTTGCGGTATGGGACGTCCCCGATCGGATTGCTTATGCCGCATCATTATCATGCCTGGGAGCCGGAACTGGCCATGGCGGTCATCGCCGAAAACCTGGCCCTGGCCGGGGCGGCATTGCCGATCCTGCATGCACTTCAAGCGAAGTTCGGCTGCGTTCCCGCCGAGGCGGTTCCGTTGATCGCCGACGCTCTCAACCTGTCGCGCGCCGAAGTCCACGGGATCGCCAGCTTCTATCACGATTTCCGCCGAGGCGCCGGGTCGGCACGTTCTCAAGCTGTGCCGCGCCGAGGCATGCCAGTCGATGGGCGGCGACGAACTGGCGGACGACGTGCTGCGGCCGGCTGCAGGTCGCCTGGGGAGGCACCACCGCCGACGGCGAGATCACGGTCGAGCCGGTGTTCTGCCTCGGCCTGTGCGCCTGCGCGCCTGCCGCTTTGCTGGACGACGCGCCGCTCGGGCGACTGACCGCAGACCGGCTCGCGCGGAGCTGCTGCGCATGAGCGCCAGGCTGTTCATTCCAGGCGATTTCGCCGCCGTCGCGGTCGGCGCGGACGCGGTGGCACGAGCGCTGGCGGCGGCCGGCGCCACCATCGTCCGCACCGGCTCGCGCGGCATGTTCTGGCTGGAGCCGCTGGTCGAGGTCGAGACGCCGGAGGGCCGCATCGGCTACGGCCCGGTGACCGAGGCAGACGTCCCGGGCCTGCTCGCAAGCCGGCCTGCTGCGAGGGCGGCGCCCACCGCCTGCGGATCGGCCCGCCCGAACAGCATCCCGTTCCTGGCCGCGCAGACCCGCCTGACCTTTCGCCCGCTGCGGCATCGTCGATCCCGCTCTCGCTCGACGACTACCGCGCCCATGGCGGCTACCGCGGCCTTGCCCGCGCCCTGCAGCTCGGCCCCGCCAGGCACCGTCGAGGAGGTCACCGCATCCGGCCTGCGCGGCCGCGGCGGCGCCGGCTTCCCCACCGGCATCAAGTGGAAGACCGTCCGCCGACGCCCGCGGACGGCCCGAAATACATCGTCTGCAACGCCGACGAGGGCGACAGCGGCACCTACGCCGACCGCATGATCATGGAAGGCGACCCGTTCGCCCTGATCGAGGGCATGGCCATCGCCGGCCTCGCCGTCGGCGCCACCAAGGGCTTCATCTACTCGCGCTCGGAATATCCGCACGCCAACCGCGCCATCCTCGCGCGGCGCTGCAGATCGCCCGCGGCGCCGGCCTGCTCGGCCAGGACATCCTCGGCGCCGGGCTCGCTTCGACATCGAGCTGCGGGTCGGCGCCGGCGCCTATGTCTGCGGCGAGGAAACCGCGCTGCTCGAAAGCCTGGAGGGCCAGCGCGGCCAGGTCCGCGCCAAGCCGCCGCTGCCGGCGCATCAAGGGGCTGTTCGGCAGCCCGACCGTGGTCAACAACCTGCTCACCCTCGCCACCGTCCCGGTCATCCTGCGCCGAGGGCGCGCGCCTTCTACGCCGACTTCGGCATGGGCCGGTCGCGCGGCACCATGCCGATCCAGCTCGCCGGCAACATCCGCCACGCGCGGCCTGTTCGAGACCGCGTTCGGCGTCACCCTGGGCGAGCTCGTCATGGACATCGGCGGCGGCACCGCCAGCCGGCCGCCCGGTGCGCGCGGTCCAGGTCGGCGGCCCGCTCGGCGCCTATTTCCCGCCCGCGCTGTTCGACACCCCGTTCGACTACGAGGCCTTCGCCGCCCGCGACGGGCTGATCGGCCATGGCGGCGTGGTGGTGTTCGACGACACCGTCGACATGGCGCGCCAGGCCCGCTTCGCCATGGAATTCTGCGCCATCGAATCCTGCGGCAAATGCACGCCCTGCCGCATCGGCTCGACCCGCGGCGCCGAGGTGATCGACCGGATCATCGCGGGCGAGCGCGTCGACGCCAACCTCGCTGCTGCTCGAAGACCTCTGCGAGACGATGAAGTTCGGCTCGCTCTGCGCCCTGGGCGGCTTCACGCCCTACCGGTGCTGAGCGCCCTGCACCATTTCCCCGAGGATTTCCGCACCGCCGCATCGCCGCGCCGCATGAAGGAGCTTTCCGCCATGGGCCTGATTCCCGAAATCGACTACGGCACCCCCGCCATCGAAGCCTCCGCCACCGTCACCCTCACCATCGACGGCATCCGCGTGACCGTGCCGGAAGGCACCTCGATCATGCGCGCCGCCATGTCGGCGGGCGTCGAGATCCCCAAGCTCTGCGCCACCGACAGCTCGACCGCCTTCGGCTCCTGCCGGCATGTGCCTGGTCGAGATCGCCGGCCGCAACGGCACCCCGGCCTCCTGCACCACGCCCGTCGCCGCGGGCATGGCGGTCTCGACCCAGACCGAGCGCCTGAAGCAAGCTGCGCCGCGGGGTGATGGAGCTCTACATCTCCGACCATCCGCTGGACTGCCTGACCTGCGCGGCCAATGGCGATTGCGAGCTGCAGGACATGGCCGGCGCGGTCGGGCTGCGCGAGGTGCGCTACGGCATCGACGGCGCGAACCACCTCGTCCAGGCCAAGGACGAATGCAATCCCTATTTCACCTTCGACCCCGCCAAATGCATCGTCTGCTCGCGCTGCGTGCGCGCCTGCGAGGAAGTGCAGGGCACCTTCGCGCTGACCATCGAGGGCCGCGGCTTCGACTCGCAAGGTGGCGCCCGGCGTCGGACGAGTTTCTTCGGCTCCGAATGCGTCAGCTGCGGCGCCTGCGTGCAGGCCTGCCCGACCGCCACGCTGATGGAAAAATCCGTCATCGACATCGGCCAGCCCGAGCATTCCGTTGTCACCACCTGCGCCTATTGCGGCGTCGGCTGCAGCTTCAAGGCGGAGATGCGCGGCACCGAGGTGGTGCGCATGGTCCCATACAAGGACGGCAAGGCCAATCACGGCCATAGCTGCGTCAAGGGCCGCTTCGCCTGGGGCTATGCCACCCACCGCGACCGCATCACCCGAGCCGATGCTGCGCGAAAAGACCACCGACCCCTGGCGCGAGGTGTCCTGGGACGAGGCGCTCGGCCATGTCGCCCGCGAGTTCTCGCGCATCCAGGACAAGTACGGCCGCATGGCGATCGGCGGCATCACCTCCTCGCGCTGCACCAACGAGGAAACCTACCTGGTCCAGAAGCTGGTGCGCGCCGGCATGCAGCAACAACAACGTCGACACCTGCGCCCGGGTCTGCCACTCGCCGACCGGCTACGGCCTCGGCGTCGGCGTTCGGCACCTCCGCCGGCACCCAGGATTTCGACAGTGTCGACCACGCCGACGTGATCATGGTCATCGGCGCCAACCCGACCGACGCGCATCCGGTGTTCGCCTCGCGCATGAAGGCGCGGCTGCGCGCCGGCGCGAAGCTCATCGTGATCGACCCGCGCCGCATCGACCTGGTGCGCATGCCGCATGTCGAGGCGTCCTATCATCTGCCGCTGCGGCCGGGCACCAACGTCGCCGTGCTGACCTCGATCGCCCACGTGATCGTCACCGAGGGCCTGGTCGACGAAGATTTCGTGCGCGACCCGCTGCGACTGGGACGCCTTCCAGCATTGGGCGGAATTCGTGGCCCTCCCGCAGCACAGTCCCGAGGCGATCGCGCAGACAACCGGCGTGCCCGCCGAAGCGATCCGCGGCGCGGCGCGGCTCTATGCCACCGGCGGCAATGCCGCGATCTACTATGGCCTTGGCGTCACCGAGCACAGCCAGGGTACGACCACGGTGATGGCGATCGCCAACCTCGCCATGGCCACCGGCAATCTCGGCCGCCCCGGCGTCGGGGTGAACCCGCTACGGGGCCAGAACAATGTCCAGGGCGCCTGCGACATGGGCTCCTTCCCGCATGAATTCTCCGGCTATCGCCACGTCGGAACCGATGACGTGCGAGAGATGTTCGAGAGGCTGTGGAGCGTGCAGCTCGATGCGGAGCCAGGCCTGCGCATCCCCAACATGCTCGACGCCGCCGTCGATGGCAGCTTCAAGGGTCTCTACGTCCAGGGCGAGGACATCGTGCAATCGGATCCGGACACCAGCCACGTGACCGCCGGCCTCGCCGCCATGGAATGCGTGGTGGTGCAGGATTTGTTCCTCAACGAGACCGCCGACTACGCGCATGTCTTCCTGCCCGGCTCGTCGTTCCTGGAAAAGAACGGCACCTTCACCAACGCCGAGCGCCGCATCAATCGCGTCCGCAAGGTGATGCCGTCGCGCTCCGGCATGGAGGACTGGGAAATCACCCAGGCGCTCGCCCGGGCGATGGGGCTCGACTGGAACTATGCCCATCCCAGCGAGATCATGGACGAAATCGCCGCAGGCGACGCCGACCTTCGCCGGCGTCAGCTACGCCAAGCTCGACGCCGAAGGCTCGGTGCAATGGCCGTGCAACGCGGAGGCGCCGCATGGCACGCCGGTGATGCACATGGAGCATTTCGCGCGCGGGCTCGGGCGCTTCATGATCACCGAATACGTCCCGACGGAAGAGCGCACAGGACCACGTTTCCCGCTGCTGCTGACCACCGGCCGCATCCTCAGCCAGTACAATGTCGGCGCGCAGACCCGCCGGACCGCGAACTCCGCCTGGCATCCGGAAGACATTCTGGAAATCCATCCGCACGACGCCGAGCAGCGCGGCGTGCGCGAGGGCGGCTGGGTGCGGGTCGCCAGCCGCGCCGGGGAGACCAGCCTGCGCGCCCACATCACCGACCGGGTGGCGCCGGGCGTCGTCTACACCACGTTCCACCACCCGATGACCCAGGCCAACGTGGTCACCACTGAGGAATCCGACTGGGCAACGAACTGCCCGGAATACAAGGTGACCGCGGTGCAGGTGTCGCCGTCCAACGGCCCCAGCGCGTGGCAGGAAAGCTACCGCGAGCACAGCGAAGCGAGCCGGCACATCGTGGCGACGGTGGAGGCGGCGGAGTGATCGCCGGCAAGCTGCCGGCGTCGAGCCTTGCCGCATCGCGCACAGCCTGGCGCGGTGGACAGCCCGTCTCGGGAACCCGTGTGCTGCCCGAGGAAACCCCGATCGCCTTCACCTACGACGCCGTCGTGCATGCGGTGATGATGGCGACCCCGGACGACCTGCAGGAATTCGCGGTCGGCTTTAGCCTGACCGAAGGCATCGTCGACAACGCCGCCGAGATTTCGGAACTCGAGATCGTGCCGGTCGAGAATGGCGTCAATCTGCGGATGTGGCTGGCCGGCGGCCCGTCCGAGGCGTTCGCCGCCCGTCGCCGGCGCTATCTTGGGCCGGCCGGATGCGGCATGTGCGGGCTGGAGAGCCTGGCCGAAGCCAACCGCGCCATCCCGCGCGTCACTGCGGAACGCGCCACCTCCCCCGCCGAGATTGCGGCGGCATTGGCGGCGCTGCCGGCCGCGCAGAGCCTCAACCGCGCGACCCATGCCGTGCACGCGGCCGGGTTCTGGCAGGCGGGCACGCTGCAGCTGCTGCGCGAGGATGTCGGCCGCCACAACGCGCTCGACAAACTTGCGGGGGCGATGGCTGGCGCGCGCGCGCGTGCCGCGGACGGCATCGTCGTGCTTTCCAGCCGCCTGTCGGTCGAACTGGTGCAGAAGGCGGCGATGATGGGGGCGCCGGTGCTGGCCGCGGTGTCGGCGCCGACCGCATTGGCGGTGCGCACGGCGGACGCCGCCGGCATCACCCTGGTCGGGATCGGCCGCGGCGACGGCTTCGAGGTCTTTACCCATGCGCATCGGGTGTTCGGCCCCCCAGGCGCGGAGACCAGCCGTGTCGCATGACCGCCTGGTCTCGATGGCCAACCAGATCGGCAAGTTCTTCGCAGCCCAGCCCGGTGGCCACGCGGCGGACGACATTGCGCTGCATTTGAAGAAATTCTGGGAACCGCGCATGCGCCAGGCAATCGTTGCGCACTTGGATGCCGGGGGCGCCGGCCTCGATCCCGATGTACGGACCGCCGTCGAATTCATTGCGGAATCACCGGTAAACCTGCGCGAGATCCTGCTCGACCCTGATAAAATCTACGATTCGGGGACGTTTCGGCGCCGGAGTCGCTTGCAACAAGCCTCCTGCAATGTGCAAGATCACGAAAACGTCATAAGCCGTGTACAGGGAAGTTCGTCATGAGCAGCACCGCAGGATCGCTGTCGGGAACGTCGTCGGCCGGAATTCTGGATCGCGAGCGCATCGTCGCCCGCGCCGGCTTCAACCGCTGGCTGGTCCCGCCCGCGGCATTGGCGATCCATCTCTGCATCGGCATGGCCTATGGCTTCAGCGTGTTCTGGCTGCCGCTGTCGCGCGCCATCGGCATCACCAAGTCGATCGTCTGCGCCAACATGACGCTGACGGATGCGTTGTTCACCACCACCTGCGACTGGCGGGTATCCGACCTCGGCTGGATGTATCACGCTGTTCTTCGTCCTGCTTGGCTCCTCGGCGGCGCTGTGGGGCGGCTGGCTGGAGCGCGCGGGACCGCGCAAGGCCGGCGTGGTGGCCGCGCTGCTGCTGGTGCGGCGGAATGCTGTTCTCCGCGGTCGGCGTTGCGACCGCATCAGCTGTGGATGCTCTGGCTCGGCTCGGGCGTGATCGGCGGCATCGGGCTGGGCCTCGGCTACATCTCGCCGGTCTCGACGCTGATCAAATGGTTCCCCGACCGGCGCGGCATGGCGACCGGCATGGCGATCATGGGCTTCGGCGGCGGCGCCATGATCGGCGCGCCGCTGGCCGACATGCTGATGCGCAACTTCCGCAGCGCCAACGACGTCGGCGTCTGGCAGACCTTCGTGGTGCTGGCGGCTGATCTACTTCGTGTTCATGCTCGGCGGCGCCTTCGGCTACCGCGTGCCGCCGGCCGGCTGGCGGCCCGACGGGCTGGACGCCACCGGCGCCGAACGTCAACGCCATGATCACCCACGGCCAGGTGCATCTGCGCGACGCGCACAAGACGCCGCCAGTTCTGGCTGATCTGGGCGGTGCTGTGCTGAACGTCAGCGCCGGCATCGGCGTGCATCGGCATGGCCTCGCCCGATGCTGCAGGAAATCTTCGGCGGCAGCCTGATCGGCAAGCCGGAACGGGCTTCACCCAGTTGGACGAAAGCGGCCGCACCGCGATCGCCGCCATCGCCGCCGGGTTCACCGGATTGCTGTCGCTGTTCAACATCGGCGGCCGCTTCTTCTGGGCATCGCTGTCAGACCGCATCGGCCGCAAGGTGACCTACTTCACCTTCTTCGCATTGGGCATCGCGCTGTATGCCGGCGCGCCCTGGGCGGCGCATGCCGGCAGCCAGGCGCTGTTCGTGGCGTTCTTCTGCGTCATTCTCTCGATGTACGGCGGCGGCTTCGCCACCGTCCCCGCCTATCTCGCCGACATCTTCGGCACCCAGTTCGTCGGCGCCATCCACGGCCGCCTGCTGACCGCATGGTCCACCGCCGGGATCGTCGGGCCGGTGGTGGTGAATTATCTGAGGGAGGCGCAGATCGCCGCCGGCGTGCCCCGCGCCGAGGTCTATGACCGGACCATGTACATCCTCGCCGGCTTCCTGGTGGTGGGCTTCCTGTGCAATGCCATGGTACGGCCGTTGGCATCCAAATGGTTCATGAAGGATAGCGAGGTCGCGGCCCTGCAGGCGAGTTCGGTGGTCGCCGGCGCCGCCGCCACCGGCAGCTTCGGCATTGGCCGCGGCGGCCTCGACATGAAGGCCGCCCTGGCCTGGGCGGCGGTCGGAATTCCCATCGCCTACGGCGTCTGGCTCACCCTCGGGAGTGCGGTGGTTCTGTTCCGCTGAACCCAAGTCTTTTCTGAACCCGGGTATTTTCTGAACCGGGGTATTTGCTTGCCCGCCGGCCTGGCCTAAAGCGGGTCCACTTCGTGTGAACCCGCCGGCTGGAGTCGCAGACATGCTCGTAGCAGCCCCCATCGCCGATCGGCTGATCGTGGCGCTCGACGTCCGCGACATCGCCTCCGCCCGCAACCTGGTGGAGCGCCTGGACGGCGCCGTTTCCTTCTACAAAATCGGCCTCTGGCTGGCCTTCGCCCCGGGGATCGACGGCCTGCTGCGCGAACTGACCGATGCCGGAAAGCGCATCTTCCTGGACACCAAGATGTACGACATCGGCCAAACCGTCGAACAGGGCGTCGCACGCGCGGCCGAGCGCGGCATGAATTTCGTCACCGTGCATGGCGACGAGGAGATGCTGGCGGCGGCGGTGCGCGGCCGCGGCAATTCCGCCCTGCAGATCCTGGCGGTGACCGTGCTGACCAGCTTGGGCGATGCCGAACTGGCGCAGATGGGCTACCGCCACACCGCGCGCGAACTGGTGGACCTGCGCACCGTCGCCGCCGCGCGCTGCGGCTGCGACGGCGTCATCGCCTCCCCCGCCGACGACCCGCGCGCCCTTCGCAACGCCGCCAACGCCCCGAAGCTGCTGGTGGTGACCCCCGGCGTTCGCCGCGCCAGCGATGCCACCCAGGACCACAAGCGCCACGCCACCCCGACCGAGGCGATCGCCCGCGGCGCCGATTACCTCGTGGTCGGCCGCCCGATCGTCGCCGCGCCCGATCCGCTCGCCGCCGCGCGCGCGTTCATAGCGGACATGGAAAAAGGCGCGGCGCTGACAAACGCCGGCTAGATCAGTTCCCTTATCCGGGCCAGCGTCGCTTCGGATAGCGGTCCTTTCTCGATGCTTGCAATGGCGGTTTCCAGCTCATCGAGCGTCGACGTGCCGATCAGCACGGTGCTGAGCGCGTCCGTCGAAATCACGAAACGCTGCGCCAGCTCGACCAGGCTGCCGGCGTGGCCCTCGGCCAACAGCGGCAGCAGCCGCCGCGCCCGCGCGACATCGGCCGCATAATCGGCGCCCGACCCGATCGGCTCGACACTCGGCACCCCGATCGGATGACGCGTCGTCTCGCCGCTGAGCGCGCCGCCTGCCAGCACGCGGATGCCGATCGTGCCGATGCCCGCATCATGCGCGTGCTGCATCAGTCGGTCGAAATCATGCGCCGGCAGGCCAGCCGGCAGCGGCAACGCGGCCGACGGGTTCAGCAGGTTGAACGGAATCTGCATGCTGTGTATCAGATTCGATTCCGCCACCGCCCGCAACGCCGCGGCATCGCCGATGGCGGTGATGCCGATGAACCGGGTCTTGCCCTGTTGCCGCAGCCGGTCCAGCGCCGGCACCGCTTCCTCCAGCACCGCCTGCAGCGACAATGTCGGCGTGACCCCCGCGGCGGTGACGGGATTATGCAGCTGGAACAGGTCCACGCTGTCGCGGCCGAGCCGCCGCAGGCTGGCCTCCAGGCTCCGCGTAATGGTGGCGGCGATATTGCCGCGGCCGCTGTCGGGAATGCCGACCTTGGTGCCCACCAGCACATTCGGCCGCAAGGACTTCAGCACCCGGCCGAGGTTGCTTTCGGAAAGGCCATCGCCATAGGAGGCGGCGGTGTCGAAATATGTGATACCGGCTTCGACCGCACGGGCGACCGCGCGCGCCTGGTCGGCGGCATCGCCGCGCACCATCAGGCCGCCCACCGCACCACAGCCGAAGCCCAGTACCGAGACGGTAAGCCCGGTGCGCCCGAACGGACGTTGCTGCATTTTCTCTCTCCCTAATCCTGCGCGGCCGCGCCGCCCGAAGGGGTGGCTTGCAAAGCGAACATCATCGGAGGAAGTTTCACCTTCGTTCGGAGGATTATCCAGGAGCCATCGACATGCGGAAACTATCCGCCGAGGCCGTGCGTCGCTATCACGATGACGGATACTACGCGCCCGTCCGTGCCCTGACCACCGCCCGCGCCGCCGAGATCCGCGGCCTGCTCGAGGACAACGAGGCGCAGAATCCGGCACTGCGGAAGATGCTGAGCCAGAAGGCGCATCTGGTGTTCACCTGGCTCGATGCGGTGATCCGCGACCCCGGCATCCTCGATGCGGTCGAGGACATCATCGGCCCGAATATCCTGTGCTGGGGCTCCGGCTTCTTCATCAAGGACGCGCATGATGCAAGCTTCGTGTCCTGGCACCAGGATTCCACCTATTGGGGCCTGGAGCCGCCGGACATCGTCACCGCCTGGGTGGCATTCTCCGAATCGACGGTCGAGAACGGCGCCATGCGCGTCATCCCCGGTTCGCACAAGCTCGACCAACTCGCCCACCGCGACACCTTCGCCGCCGAGAACCTGCTCAGCCGCGGCCAGGAGGTCGCGGTCGATGTCGACGAGCGCCAGGCGGTGGCGCTGGAACTGCAGCCCGGCGAGATCTCCCTGCACCACGTGCGGCTGATCCACGGCTCCGAACCCAACCCGTCCGCCAAGCGCCGGATCGGCTATGCGATACGCTACCTGCCAACGCATGTGCGCCAGACCGCCGCCACGCAGGACAGCGCGACCCTGGTGCGCGGCGAGGACCGTTACGGCAATTTTGCGCCGGAGCAGCGCCCTGATGCCGACATGTCGCCGGCGGCGCTGGCATTCCACGCCAAGATCACCGGCGCGCAACATGCCATCCTGTATCGCGGCACCGACCGCACCGGAAAAATGTAATGCGGATCGACGACTTCAGCATCACCCGCTTCGCCTTCCCGCGCGACCGCATGATCGGCGACAGCCAGGTCGCGATCGACACCTGCAACCTCGGCGTCCTGGAACTGCGCACCGATGACGGCCGCACCGGCACCGGCTTCTTCCTGCATCTGTTCCACCCCCTGCCCGACCGCGCGGAGCTGGAACGGGCCTTCCGCACCGAGGCGTTCCCCGGCCTGCGCGGCCAGCCGCCGGTCGGCGCTGATCCATCGCCTCGGCCGGCCGCGCGGCGGCAACAACCGCCCGCTCCCGCACGGCTTCGGCGAGGCGATCGACCAGGCGCTGTGGGACCTCGCGGCGCAGCAGGCCGGCCTGCCGCTGTATCGCTACCTCGGCGGCACCGATCCCCGCGTCCGCGCCTATGCCAGCGGGCTCGACTTCAACCTCAGCGACGCGCGACTACGTCGCCTTCTTCCGCCAGGCCCGCGGGCTCGGCTTCCACGCCTTCAAGATCAAGGTCGGTCACCCCGATCTCGCCTGGGACCTCAAGCGCCTGCACCTGCTGCACGAGGCGGTCGGCACGGAAGCGACCATCATGGTCGACGCCAACGAGGCCTGGACCCCGAAGGAGGCGATCCGCCGCCTGCACGCCTACCGCGACGCCGGCTTCGACATCCTCTGGATCGAGGACCCCTGCCTGCGCGACGACTACGAAGGCCTGCGCCAGGTCTCGGAAGCGGTGCCGTTCGCCAACATCAACACCGGCGAATACCTCGACCTCACCGGCAAGCGCCGGCTGATCGCAGGCCGCGTGGCGTCGATATCCTGAACGTCCATGGCCGCATCAGCGACGTGCTGCGCGCAGCCTGGCTCGCCGCCGAATACGGCGTGCGCGTCTCGCTCGGCAACACCTTCCTGGAACTCGGCGTGCACCTCGCAGCCGCATTGCCGGAAGTCGACTGGCTGGAATACTCGTTCCAGAACTACAATCACATCGCCGCCACGCCGATCGTCTTCGACGGCTGGCTACGCCATCGCGCCTGATCGCCCGGGCCATGGCCTCGCCTTGTCGGACATCGCCCGGCGCGAACACGCGGCGGACACGGTCGCCGAGGGGCCTCAAGCCTGCAACGGCGCCGCCGTCGCCCATCAAGCTCTGAAAAAAAGAACGAGGGAACCGAACAATGCCATCAATCAGCCTGACCCGCCGCAACCTGCTGCGCAGCACCGCGGCATCCAGCCTCATCCTCGGGGGAGCAGCCAACGCCGCGCGGCCCGTCAGGCAAGATCGTCTACTGGCACCATTTCACCAGCCAGGAAGAATTCGCCGGCCTGCAGAAGGTGATGGCCCTGTTCAAGCAGCGCTACCCCGACCTGACGGTGCAGCAGGAGAACATCCCGAACCCCGAATACATGACCAAGTTCACCGCCGCCGTGGTCGCCAACACCCGCCCCGATGTCTCCATGGTGGTGGCCGAACGGCTGCCGGACATGCTCGGCATGAACGGCCTCGTCGACGTCACCGCGCGCGTCAACGCGTGGCCGAACAAGTCGGCCTTCCCGGCCAATTGCTGGGAAGGCGTGCAGTTCCGGCGGCAAGATCTACGGCATCCCCGCCTTCACCTTCATCGACTGGGTCTATTACCGCAAGGACTGGTTCGAACAGGCCGGCCTCGCCGGACCGCCCACCAACCTCGATGAATTCGTCACCGCGGCGAAGAAGCTGACCGACCCTTCCAAGAACCGTTACGGCTTCGGCATGCGCGCCGGCCCCGGCGGCTACGCCTACATCCTCGACCTCATCGAAGCTTTCGGCTCGCCCTTCGTGATCGACGGCAAGAACGCGATGGATCGCACCAAGACGCTCGCCGCGGTGAAGTGGTATTCGGACCTGTTCACCGTCCACAAGGTCGTGCCGCCCAGCGCCCCCGGCGACGGCTTCCGCCAGATCATGGAGGGCTTCAAGACCGGCCAGACGGCGATGACCTGGCATCACACCGGCTCGCTGGTCGAAATCGTCCGCGCCATGAAACCCACCGAATTCGGCACCGCCGGCAAGCCGGCCGGCCCCGCCGCACGCGTCGCCCGACTGACCTACCTGTTCAACGGCCTGATGAAGAAAGACAACGAAGACGCAGCCTGGGACTGGATCTCCTATCTGGGGCGAACCCGACCCGTCGATCGCCTTCCTGGAGGAGACCGGATATTTCCCGGTCTCGTCCGCCATCGCCCAGGACAAGCGCATCACCGGCAACCCGCTCTACGCGCCGGCGACGGAGACCCTGAAATACGGCCGCCTGCCGCCCGCCTTCAACGGCGTTGCCGGCTGGTCGCAGAACCGTGGTCCTGCCGGAATTCCAGAAGATCCTGGTCGGCCAGACCACGCCGGACAAGGCCGTCGACGCCATGCTCAAAGGGCTCGACGCCGCCATCAACTAGAAAAGCCGAGCCGATGAAAATCACCGACATCCGCTGCTACCTGATCGAGGAGCCATGGGCCGGCGACACCTTCCGCTGGCGCGCCGGCCTGCCCGGCTCCGGTGACGGCACGCCAGCGGAAAAATCCCCCGCAGCGCGGTGCTGCGCATCGACACCGACGAGGGCATCACCGGCTGCATCCAGACCGGCCGCGGCGACGCCGTCGCCAGCCTGGTGCAGCGCCGCTTCAAGCAGTTGATCGGCATGGACCCGATGCTGTCGGAAAAACTCTGGACCGCGATCTGGGAGATCGACCGGGTCGAGGAAATGCAGCTGCATTCCCTCGGGCTGATCGACCTTGCGCGTGCTGGGACATCAAGTCCCGCCGGGCCAACATGCCGCTCTATCAAATGCTCGGCGGCAACAGCAACAAGGTTCCGGTCTACGCATCGACCGTGACCTGGGACACGATGGAAGAATACGAGCGCCACATCAAGGAATGCATCGACGAGGGCTTCACCGCCTTCAAGCTGCATGCCTGGGGCGATGCGAAGGAAGATGCGAAGCTCTCGCGCAACCTGCGCAAATGGACCGGCCCCGACGCCGAGCTGATGTTCGACGGGTCCGCCGGCTGGGATTTCACCACGTCGCTGAAATTCGGCCGCGTGCTCGAAGGCGAAGGCTTCTACTGGTACGAAGAACCGATGCGGGAGTTCGAATTGCGCAGCTACACCAAGCTGTGCAACGACCTCGACATCCCTGTGCTCGCCTGCGAAACCTCGGACGGCGCCCACTGGAACGCCGCGACGTGGATCCAGGACGGGGCGCTGGACATGATGCGGACCAACCCGAACATGAAAGGCGGCCTCACCGGCGCACTGAAGATCGCCCACCTTGCCGAAAGCCATGGCATGAAGGCGCAGGTGCACGGCATGGGCGTCGCCAACGCCCATCTGTGCGGCGCCATTCCCAACAACGACTATTACGAGGAGCTGGTGATCTCCTCGCAGCAGATCCGCGGACTGAAGAACCCATCTGCATACATGCCGATCATCGGAGGCAATCCTTACCGTGCCGGATAGCCCGGGGCTCGGATACGATCCGGATTGGGCGCATCTGGAAAAGACTGCGATTGCGGTGGTCTAGGTGACGAAGGAAGAAGGCCACGTCGCTGCCCTGGACCCGCAAAAGGCCGGAGGCCCTTTGATCCCCATTTTATCTAGGGCGGAGGCGCAGCGCCGCCGCCTGCCTCGCCGATGAGCGTCGGCGCGAGGATCGCCGGCATATCGGACCGGCGCGGCTGGCCATACGTGCTGTTGCTGCCGAGCCTGATCCTGGTTCTCGCGGTCATCATCTACCCCACGATTTCCGGCATCGACATCAGCTTCCGGCAGATGCGGCTCAACCGGCTCAATCTCGGCACCGGTTATGTCGGGCTGCAGCATTACGGCGAATTGCTCGCCGATCCGGTGTTCTGGCTGTCCCTGTGGAATACCGTGATCTGGGTGGTCGCAACCGCGCTCATCGAACTGGCGCTCGGCATGATCGTGGCGCTTGCGCTCGACATGGAACTGCCCGGATTTCGGGTCATCACCGTGATCGTCCTGCTGCCGTGGTTCCTGCCGCTGGTGGTCGCCGGAAATATCTGGGCGCTGATGCTGGATCCGCGCCTCGGGGTGATCAACGCGGCCTTGGCCGGGATCGGCCTGACTGACGGCTTCAAGGCATGGTTCGCCGATCCGGACCTGGCATTCCCGGCGGCCATCATGGTCGAATCCTGGCACGGCTTTCCGTTTTTCGCGTTGCTGCTGCTCGCCGGACTGAAGGGAATCCCGGGCGAACTCTATGAGGCGGCCGCGGTCGACGGCGCCAATTTCTGGCGCCGGTTCATCCATATCCAGTTGCCGGGCCTGCGGATGATCGTGGTAGCGACGATGGTGTTGCGGGCGATCAGCCTG
Source organism: uncultured Alphaproteobacteria bacterium (assembly GCA_963819305.1). Classification (GTDB taxonomy): domain Bacteria; phylum Pseudomonadota; class Alphaproteobacteria; order Acetobacterales; family Acetobacteraceae; genus CAVTKE01. The sequence goes on along the minus strand of CAWFVP010000004.1, from coordinate 346,154 downwards.
ATGAACTCGCCGGACCTGCTGCTGATCCTGACAGGGGGCGGCCCCGGACGCTCGACCGAGGTGCTGTCGTTATATGCCTTCCAGAAGGCCTATCGGGAATTCAACTTCGGCTACGCGGGCGCGCTGTCGGTGGTGATGTTCCTGCTGCTGATGTTGTTCTCGTACATCTATGTCCGCCGCTCCAACGCGTTGAAGGACTAGACGGATGGCGATGCGGCGCGCGCGCGGAGAGGCCGCGATTGCCTATGTCGTGGCACTGGGGTTCGCGTTCTTCGCCATCTTTCCGGTGGTCTGGGCGCTGATCACCTCGCTGAAGCTGGAAAAGGACATCATCACCCGCAGCATCGTGCTGTTCCCCAACCCCGCGACCCTGCACAACTACGTGGCGATCTGGACCCAGTCGAACCTGCCGGTGCTGATGTGGAACAGCGCCATAACCACCTTCCTCACCGTCTCGATCTGCGTGCTGACCGGAACGCCAGCCGCCTACAGCGTCTCCCGCTACCGCTTCCGCGGCCGCACCAAATTCCTGTTGTTCTATCTGGTGCTGCGCATGTTCCCGGTGGTGCTGATGGTCATTCCGCTGTTCATCATCATGCGCCAGACCGGATTGCTGGACACGCATCTCGGGCTGGCGCTGGCCTATACCGCGTTCCTGCTGCCCATCTTCATCTGGATGATGAAAGGCTTTTTCGACGCCATCCCGATCGACCTGGAGGAGGCCGCGCGGATCGACGGCTGCAGCCGCATGGGCGCGATGGTGCGGGTGGTGCTGCCGTTGGTGCAAGGCGGGCTCTGGGCCTGTGCGGTCTTCATCGGCATCAGCGCCTGGAACGAATATCTGTTCGCGCTGATGCTGACCACCAGTTCCGGCTCGCGCACCTGGCCGGTCGGCTTGCAGCTGATGGTGGGCGAGTTCCAGTTGCCATGGGGCGCCCTCAGCGCCGGCGGCATATTGAGCATCCTGCCGGTGCTGGTGCTGTTCGCGTTCGTCCAGCGCTCGATGGTGCGGGGCCTCGCCGCCGGCGCGGTGAAGGGCTAGATGTTCGCCGCCAGGTAGTGCCCGAGCAGGGTTCCCAACAGGGAAAGCACGACGGAAGCCACAACATAGGCCAGCGCCGGCACAGTCTGGCCGAAACGCAGCAGGTCGACGGTCTGCAGGCTGAATGCCGAAAACGTCGTGAACCCGCCGCAGATGCCGACCATGACGAACAGCCGCATGTGCTCGCTTGCCGGCCGAGGCCCGTCCGGTATGGTCAGCGTGCCGAAATAGCCGATGACGAACGAGCCGAGGATGTTGATCAACAGGGTTCCCCAGGGAAACGCGAAACCGGCAATCTCGGCGACCGCAATGCCGACCCAATAGCGGGCAACGCTGCCCAGGGCTCCCCCGAGGGCAATCCACAACGTCGCCACGAATTCCCGCATCCGCCCTGATTCCCCGCCAACCCGCCGGCTCAACATAGCCGCAATACTGCGCCGCCTGTCACATCTGGTTGCAGCGTCCAGCGTAACGGCGCATAGAATCGCCCCCGTCACCGGTTTCCGGGTGCAGCTTGCGCATCGCCCTCACATTTACGGCGCTTATGGCGTTCGGCGTCGGTATCGCCCTGTACCTGGGGGCGTTGCCGCTCGACCTCGCGACGGTGCGCCAATACGTGACCGCCGTCGCCGTCTCGCCGCCAGTGGCGCGGCCATTGCCGCCGCCGGTGCAGGTCGTGGTCGCCATTGCACGAACCGAGGACGTGCCGATCACCCTGTCTGGAATCGGCACGGTCCAGGCCTACAACAGCGTCGCCGTCAAATCCCATGTCGACGGCGAGATCATGAACATCCTGTTCGCCGAGGGTCAGGATGGTGGAGGCGGGCATGCCGCTCGCGATCATCGATCCGCGCCCGTTCCAGGCCCAGTTGGAACAGCAGCAGGCGACCCGCGGCAAGGACCAGGCGCTGCTCGACGGCGCCTTGCTGGATCAGCGGCGCTACGAAAGCCTGGTGCAGAAGGATTTCGCCAGCCGCCAGCAGGTGGACCAGCAGCGCGCGCTGGTCGAGCAATACCGAGCCCAGATAAAGACCGATGACGCAATGATCGACTACGCCAGGAACCAGCTTGGCTACACCACCTTGCGCTCGCCGCTGAACGGGCGGGCCGGCATCCGCATGGTCGACCAGGGCAATTTCATCCACGCGACCGACGCCACGCCGATCGTGGTGATCACCCAGTTGCAGCCGATTTCGGTGATCTTCACCCTGCCCGCCGCGGCGGTGGCGCGCAGCCGATTGACGCCCGGCCAGGTCAACGTGCCCGTGCTCGCCTACGCCGCCGACGACAGCACCAAGCTGGATGAAGGCGTCGTGGAACTGGTCGACAACCTGGTCGATCCCTCGACCGGCACGATCAAGCTGAAGGCGAGCTTCCCGAATACGAGCACCAGGCTGTGGCCGGGCAATTTCGTCAACGGCCGCCTGGTGGTCGACACCCAGCGCAACGGGATCACCGTGCCGGCTGAATGCCGTGCGCCACGGCCCACGCGGCGACTTCGTCTGGGTCGTGGGTGAGGACAAGACCGCCGCCTTCCGGCCGTCACCGCCGGCCAGTCGGCAAACGGCCGGGTGCTGATCTGACGCGGACTGAAACGCGGCGACCAGGTGGTGACCGAAGGGCATTTCCGCCTGGAGGAAAAGACCAAGGTCGAGATTACCCGCACGGAGCCCGCGGGGCCGGCGGCCCCGCGACTCGCCGCACCGGCGGTAGCATGTCGGCGCCCTTCATCCTGCGGCCGATCGCGACGACGCTGATGATCTTCGCGATCGTGCTGCTGGGACTGCATCGGCTATCGCGCTGCTGCCGGTCGCGGCGCTGCCGAACGTCGATTTCCCGACCATCCAGGTCACGACGTCCTATCCGGGCGCCGTCGCCCGACGTGGTCGAGACCTCGATCACCGCGCCGCTGGAGCATTATTTCGGCCAGATCTCCGGCCTGACGTCGATGAGCTCGACCAGCTCCTACGGCACCAGCCAGATCACGCTGCAATTCGACCTGTCCCGCCGCATCGATGCCGCGGCGCAGGACGTGCAGGCGCGATCAATGCGCGCCTCCGGGCTGGATTCCGGTCGCGCTGCTGCCCGGGCCGCCGACCTATCACGAGGTGAACCCGGCCGACACGCCGGTGCTGATCCTGGCGCTGACCTCGGACACGCTGCCGCTGCACGAGGTCAACGACTACGCCGCAGACGATGATCGTGCAGAAGCTGTCGCAGGTGTCGGGTGTCGGCGCGGTCACGGTCGAGGGCGGCCAGACCCGGGCGGTCCGGCTGCAGGCCAATCCGGCGCAGCTTGCGGGGCTCGGCCTGTCGCTGGACGACGTTCGCCGCGCCATCGCCGCGACCACCGTCGACACCCCGAAGGGCGCCCTGGACGGGCCGCGGCAGGCGTTCCAGATCGGCGCCAACGACCAGTTGCTTGACGGCTGCCGCATATCAGGACGCGTCGTCGCCTATCGCAACGGCGCGCCCGGTGCTGCTGCGCGATGTCGGCCGCGCCATCGACGCGTCGGAAAACGCCGAGCTGGCGGGGTGGTACAACGGCGCGCCGGCGGTGATCCTCGACATCCAGCGCCAGCCGGGCGCCAACACCATCGAGGTGGTCGATGCGGTGAAGGCGCTGCTGCCGAAGCTCGCACGCAGTCGCTGCCGCCGGCGCTGAAGATCTCCGTGGTGACCGACCGCACCGTGACGATCCGCGCCGCCATCGCCGACGTGCAGTTCACCCTGGTGCTTGACCGTCGTGCTGGTGGTGCTGGTGATCTTCCTGTTCCTGCGCAAGCTGTGGGCGACGGTCATCCCGAGCGTCACGCTGCCGGTTTCGCTGATCGCGACCTTCGGCGGCGATGGCGTTGCTGGGCTTCAGCCTCGACAATCTGTCGCTGATGGCGCTGACCATCGCCTCGGGCTTCGTCGTCGACGACGCGATCGTGATGATCGAGAACATCGTCCGCTATATCGAGGCGGGCGAGACGCCGTTGCAGGCGGCGCTGAAGGGCGCGCGGCAGATCGGCTTCACCGTCGTGTCGCTGACCGTCTCGCTGGTCGCGGTGTTCATCCCGCTGCTGCTGATGGGCGGCGATCGTCGGCCGGCTGTTCCGCGAATTCGCCATCACCCTGTCGCTGGCCGTGGTCGATCTCCGGCTTCGTGTCGCTGACGCTGACGCCGATGATGTGCGCCCGGCTGCTTCGCGCCGAGCCGCCCGGACACCGCCCGAACGCCCTGTTCCGCTGGAGCGAGCGCGGCTTCGATGCCGTCAGCGACGGCTACGTGTCGCGGCCTCGACTGGGTGCTGCGCCACCGGGCCGCCACGCTTGCTGTTCAGCGTCGCCACCCTGGTCGCCACGTCTGGTCCTCTATGCCACGGTGCAGAAAGGCTTCCTGCCGCAGCAGGACACCGGCCTGCTGGTCGGCACCACCGATGCCGCCGCAGGACATCTCCTTCGCCGCCATGGCGGCGCGCCAGCGGCGCTCGCCGAGGCGATCGCGCGCGATCCCGATGTCGCCGCGGTCGACAGCTTCGTCGGCGCCGGCACGGTCAACCCGACCCTGAACAGCGGCCGCCTCTACATCGACATCGGCTCGCCCGGCACCGGCGCGCGCCGGCGCCGGCGGTGATGCGCCGGCTGCAGGCGCGTCGCCGAGCATGTCGACGGCATCACGCTGCATCTGCAGCCGGTGCAGGATCTGGCGATCGAAACCCGGGCCTCGCGCACGCAATACCAGTACGTGCTGCAGGACCTGGACGACGGCGGAGCTGCGGCAATGGAGCGGCCGCCTGCTCGAGGCGCTGCGCCAGGCGATCCGCAGCTTGCCGATGTCGCCAGCGACCAGCAGGACGAGGGCCTGCAGATGTCGATCACCGTCGATCGCCAGGCGGCCGCGCGGCTCGGCATCACCATGAACGTGATCGACCAGACGCTGTACGACGCGTTCGGCCAGCGCCAGATCGCGACCGTGTTACTCGCCGCTGACGCAATATCACGTCATCCTGGAGGTCGATCCGCGCTACCGCGACGATCCCGACATCCTCGGCAAGATCTACGTCACCGCCGGTAGCGCCCAGGCCTCCAGCTACCAGCGATGCCGCCAGCGGAGTCGGCAGCGGGTTCCACGCAGGCCTCGGCGCCGATCCCGCTCTCGGCATTCGCACAGGTCGAACGCCGGCTGGCGCCGCTGGCGATCACCCACCAGGGCCTGTTCCCGGCGACCACGATCTCGTTCAACCTGGCCGCCGGCGTGTCGCTCGGCCAGCGCCGTCGATGCGCTGCACCGGGCCGAACGCGCGCATCGGGGTGCCGGAGTCCGTCACCACCAACCTCGCCGGCGCCGCCGCCGAATTCGCCTCCTCGCTGGACAGCGAAAGCCTGCTGATGCTGGCCGCGATCGTCACCGTCTACATCGTGCTCGGCGTGCTCTACGAGAGCTTCATCCACCCCATCACGATCCTCTCGACCTTGCCTTCCGCCGGCGTGGGCGCGCTGCTGGCGCTGATGCTGTGCGGCCAGGAATCTCGACCTGATCTCGCTTGATCGGCATCATCCTGCTGATCGGCATCGTCAAGAAGAACGCCATCATGATGGTGGATTTCGCGCTGGAGGCGGAACGCGAGCGCGGCGCGACGCCGTTGCGAGGCGATCCGCCAGGCCTGCATCCTGCGCTTCCGGCCGATCATGATGACGACGATGGCGGCGCTGCTCGGGCGCCCTGCCGCTGGCGCTCGGCACCGGCACCGGCTCGGAACTGCGGCGGCCGATGGGCATCGCGATCGTCGGCGGACTGCTGGTTTCGCAGTTCCTGACGCTCTACACGACGCCGGTGATCTATCTCGCCTTCGACGCGGCTGGCGCGCAGGCTGCGCCGCCGGCCTCGCGGCGATCGGCCCCGGCATGAACCTCTCGGCGCCATTCATCCGCCGGCCGGTCGCGACCACGCTGCTCGCGGTCGGGCGCTGCTGCTGCTGGGCATCGTCGCCTATGCGCGTCTGCCGATCGCCGCCCTGCCGAACGTCGATCGCCCGACCATCAGCGTCTGGGCCGGTCTGCCGGGCGCCAGCGCCGACACCATCGCCTCCGCCGTGGCGCAACCGCTGGAGCGGCAGCTCGGCACCATCCCCGGCATTGTCGAGATGTCGTCGTTCAGCGCCACCGGCGGCACCGAGATCGACATCCAGTTCGACCTTGAACGCGACATCGATGCCGCCGCCGGCGCGGTGCAGGCCGCGCATCAACGCCGCCGGCCCGAACCTGCCGAAAGACCTGCCGCAACCGCCGGTATATTGGAAGGCCAACCCGTCCGGCTTCGCGGTGATCTCGCTCGCGCTGACCTCCGACGTGCTCGATCCAAGCGAGGTCTATGAATATCGCCGACAGCGTGGTCGCGGAGAAGATCTCGCAGCTGCCGGGGGTCGCCCGCGTTTCCGTCTCCGGCGCCGAGCGCAGCGCGGTTCGCATCCAGGCCTCCCCGCGCAAGCTCGCCAACATGAGCGTGTCGCTGGAACAGATCCGCCAGGCGGTGACCGCCGCTTCGCAGAACCTGCCGAAGGGCGCGCATTTCCGAAGGCGACACCTCCACCTTCATCGCCGCCAACGACCAGTTGTTCAAGGCGGCCGATTATCGCCGACCTCGTGGTCGACCTGGCGCAACGGTGCGCCGATCCGTCTGCGCGACGTGGCCGCAGGTCAGCGACAGCGTCATCAACAGCAAGCTCGCCGGCTGGTTCGGCGACCGTCACGGGGTGGTGATCCACGTCTACAAGCAGCCCGACGCCAACGTGGTCGCAGACCGTCGACGCGGTGAAGGCGCTGCTGCCGCAACTGGCGCACTGGATTCCGCCGTCGGTGAAGATGCAGCGTGGTCTACGACCGCACGACGCTGATCCGTGCCGCCATCGCCGATGTCCAGCCCACCATCGCCGTCGCCATCGTGCTGGTGGTTCTGGTGGTCGGGCTGTTCCTGCGCCGTTTCTGGGCGACGATGATCCCGGCGATGACCATCCCCGTCGCTCTGGCCGCGACGTTCGTGGTGATGTGGCTCGGCCGGCTACAATCTCGACAATCTGTCGCTGATGGCGGTCACCATCGCGATCGGCTTCGTCGTCGATGACGCCGTGATCATGGTCGAGAACGTCATCCGGCGCATGGACGAAGGGGCGCACGCCGATGCAGGCGGCGCTCGACAGCGCCCGGCAGATGGGCTTCACCATCATCGCCATCACCGGCGGCCCTGCTGGCGGCCTTGCTCCCGATCCTGTTCATGCCCGACATCGTCGGCCGCTACTTCCGCGAGTTCGGCATGACGCTGGCTGCCGCCATCATCGCGTCGGCCATTGTCTCGCTGACGCTGACGCCGATGCTGTGCACCCGGCTGCTGAAGAAGAAAGCTGTGCGTGCGCGGATTGCGGCCCCGCGAGGCGGCCGTATGCTCGGCTTTTACAGCCGCAGCCTTGATTGGTCGTTTCGCCATCCGGCGCTGATCGTCACAGCCCTGCTGGTCGTCTCGGCCGGATCCGCCGGGCTGTACGTTCTGCTGCCGAAGGGCTTCATGCCGACCCAGGACACCGGCATCCTGCGGGTGCGGACCCTGACTGTCGCCAATGTCTCATTCACCGCCATGGAAGAACTGCAATCGGCTGCCGTACATGCGGTGTTGCAGGACCCCGCAGTAGAGGGACTGACGTCCTATATCGGCACCAACAACGGTTCCACCCTCAACAACGGCTTCATGCTGGTGAACCTCCGCCCACTCGGCCAACGGCCGCCGGTGCAGGAGGTGATCAGCCGCCTGCGCACCGAGCTCGGGAAGGTCGACGGCATTCGCACCTTCTTCACGCCGTTGCAGGACCTCAACGTCGGCACCCAGAGCTCATCGTCGCGTTATCAATACACGATGTCCGGCCTCTCGCCGGAGGAGGTGCTCCGCTGGGGTGACGTCATGCGCCGCCGGATGAATAGCATGCCGGAAATCACCGATGTCGTCTCCAGCGCCGAAATCACCGGGTTGGAAGCCGGGCTGGCAGTCGATCGCGGCCGCGCGGCTGCGATGGGCGTGACGGCGCTGGCGATCGACAACACGCTGTATGACGCGTTCGGCCAACGCCAGATCCGTACCATCTACCTGCCGATGAACTTCTCCCGCGTGGTGCTGGAAGTCGATGCCGCGGCAATGAGCGATCCCGGCGTGTTCGACCAGATCTATGCGCCCGGAGGCAACGGCAACCAGGTTCCGTTGACGGCGCTGGTCAAGCCCTGGCGCGCGCACGCGGCCATGTGGATCAACCACAGCGAGCAGTTTCCATCGCTGACCTTGTCGTTCGACGTTCGTCCGGGGCACGCAATCGGCGAGGCGATCGCCTCGATCCACGCTGCCGAACGCGCGGTGCATTTGCCCGACGAGATCAAGGCAGGTTTCAAAGGCGAGGCGGGCGAGGCGAGCAAATCAGGCCTGCGTCAGATGTTGCTGTTCGCCGGCGCCGTGCTCGCCGTCTATGTGGTGCTCGGCATGCTCTACGAAAGCTACGTTCATCCGTTCACCATCCTGTCCACCCTGCCGCCGGCGCTGTTCGGCGCGTTGCTGGCGCTCTGGCTGACCGAAACCGAATTCACCCTGATTTCCTCGATCGCCTGCGTGCTGCTGGTGGGCATGGTGATGAAGAACGCCATCATGATGGTGGATTTCGCCCTTGCCGCCCAGCGTGAGCACGGGCTGCCACCGCGTGACGCGATCCGCCAGGCGGCGCTGCTGCGGGTCCGGCCGATCGTCATGACCTCGTTGGTCGCGATCTTCAGCGCGCTGCCGCTGGCGCTCGGGACCGGCGCCGGATACGAGCTACGCCGCCCCCTCGGCATCGCCGGTGCGGGCGGACTGGTCGCATCGCAACTGCTGACGCTCTACAGCACGCCGATCATCTTCCTGCTGATCGCCCGGCTACAATCGCGTCGGAAGAACCTGGTGGTTTCCGCCAGCGGCTGATGGCCTCACCGCCCGGTTTTCTCGATGTTCCACAGCACCGGGTACGCGGTTTTCTGCACACCCTGCAAGACGTTGCGATAAGCTACCGGACGAAGAAAGATGCCAGTGCTTCACATAGGGCACGACCTCGTAGTAGCGGGTCTGCAGCGCCTCGATCACCTGCATCCGCGCCTGCTGTGACGGCGCATCCAGGAACGCGGTGCGCAGCCGTTCGATCTCGGCATCGCACGGCCAGCCATAGAGGTTCTTGCCGTCGCAGGTGGTCACCAGCGGCGTGTTGGTGACGGGACTGGCCATGGTGATCCCGCCCCACAGGGTGAATGCCAGGTCCCATCCGGCGGGATTGACCGACGGCGCCTCGCGATTGTTGCGGCGGGTGATGACCGTGCTCCAGTCCATCGTCTGCAGATCGACATTGGCGCCGATCCGGCGCAGCGCATCGGCGGTCATCAAAGCGATCAGGTGGATCTCCGGTTGGTCGGCGGGGTCCAGCAGCACGATCTTCTTGCCGTCATATCCAGAATCGGCCAGCAACTTGCGGGCGCGCTCCGGGTCCGGCTTGCGCCACGGCGCTGTCGCCACATCCGTCTCGTACGGCGTTCCACACACGAAGATCGCGTAGCAGGCGTGGCCCAGCTCCGGGCTGCCGCCAAGGGTCGCGGCATATTCCGCCTGGTCGACAATCAGCAGCAATGCCTGGCGGGCACGCGCATCGTTGAACGGAGCGTGCGCGGTGTTGGGACGGATGTTGCCGATGAATCCCGAGGTGTTCAGCACCCGGATTGTAATGTCGGGCCGGCCGCGCAGCACCGGCACCAGATCCGTCGGCAGCGCTTCAAGGAAATCCACCTCACCGGTTTGCAACGCCTGCGTTGCTGTCGACGTGTCGGGCAGGTATTTCCACTCGACATGATCCACCTTGGCGACCTTGCCGCCGGCATAGCCGTCCGCGGGTTCGGCACGCGGCACATAGCCTGGAAATTTGTGATAGACGACCCGGTCGCCGGGCCGATAGGCGTCGGCATCGAAGGTGAAGGGGCCAGAGCCGATCGTTGTCTTCACCTGCTGAAACGCGTCGGTCTTCGCATCCTGTTCGCGCATCACGAAGGGCGCCAGGATCGGCGAGGCGAGGCTTTCCAGCACCGGCCCGAATGGCTGGTTGAACACGAGTTCGATGGTGCGGGCGTCGGTCGCGGTGAAGCTGGCGACCCGGCTCATCATCGCCTGCCCTGCCGTCACCCGCTTCGCCCAACGCTGGATCGACGCAACGACGTCCTTGGCCTGAACCGGTGTTCCGTCATGGAAGACGAGTCCAGGACGGAGCACGAATTGCCAGCGCATTCCGTCCGGGCTTTGGCTGTAGCTTTCGGCCATCTGCAGTTGCGGCTTCAACCCGCTGTCGACGGTCAGCAGAACGTCGTAGATCATCTGCGCGTGGTTCAGGGTGATGGCGGCACTGGTCCAGATCGGGTCCAGCACCCGCAGGTCGCCGTTGGGCACGTAGCGCAGGGTGGTCTCGGCGCGCGCGCCGAATGCGAGGAACACCAAAGCTGCAGCCAGGATGCGTTTCATGCGTCTTGCTCCATCGCCGCCTCGGCCAGTTCGGCCGGATCGAGTGGCCAGATCGGCCGGCGTACCCGCTGCCACTCGAGGCTGGTGTGGACCCGGCTGCACACGCCGCCAGATTCGCAGCAGATGATGGCGCGGGCGATCGGCGCGAAGGCGGCACGGAAGGCGTCCATGCATTTCAGCGCGATCAGGCCGCATTGCTCCGGCGCGATGCCGAACATCTTCAGCTGCTGCAGGTCGACGATGTTGCGCTGGAAGGTGGTTACGATGATGCGCACGCCGTTGCAGGACAACAGCACGGAAGGGCCGAAATTGCCGATCACGCCGGGCGTATAGGGGCCTTCGTGGGTGAACTTTCCGTCCGCGAATCCATGCACCTCGAACGTCTCTACGATCGGGCCGCCGCCATGTGCGGGCGCCGTGTGCCCACCCAGCGACAGCTTCACCCGGCCGCCTATCCCTTCGCGCATCGCCGCCTGCACGGCATCGGCATCGGCGATGGAGATGAACACGGCGTTCGGCAGCGGCGCCGCCAGCAATGCACGCAGCAGCGCGGTCGCGTCACCATAGCCGCCGCCCCCCGGCGCATCGCCGAAATCGGCAATGACGATGGGTCCTTTCCCCGCGGGCACCGCATGCGCGGCCGCCATCGCTCCCGTGACATCGAGAAGGACGACGGTGTCGTTTTCCCGCTCATCCCAGGCAAACCGCACCAGGCGGCGGGCGAGGGCTGAAAAGCGCGGGTCACGGCCGTTGCCGGTTACCGCGACGCTGGGGCCGGTCTGCCAGACATCGGCCATGACGTAGCCGGATTGAATGCTCACCTCGATCACGCCGGGGTCCTGCTGTTCCATTTGCCGTGCCAGCGCCAAGGCCCGGTTCATCGGCCCATCCGGCAACGATGTGCGGCTGCTGTCGAAGCCGCGCATCTGGCGGCCACGCGCAAGGTGGACTTGGGGATCGATCTCGCCTGCCAGCGTGCGCTTCAGCACCGCGGCTGCACGCAAGCCTGCCTGTTCATGATCGGTGTGCGGATGCGTGCGATAGGCGCTGATCGAGTTCACCGCTGCGGCCAGCCGGTCGGAGACATTGGAGTGCGGATCGAGCGAGATGCAGATCGGCACGTCGGGGCCGACGATATCGCGCACGGCTTGCGCCAGCGCGCCGTCGCCGTCGTCCTCGCCGTCGGCCACCATGGAACCGTGCAGGGCCAACAGGACGCCATCCAACTTTCCGGCATCGCGGACGCCCTGCGCGAGGGTCTCGCGGAAATAGGCAAATGCCTCCGCCGAGACCGGTCCGGCCGGCGAGCACGGCACCGCGATCGGGGTCACGATCTGCCAGCCTTCCGCGTCGGCGGCCTTGAGAAAGCCGGCCATCTCAGTGCGCGTCTTGCCGAAGCGCTCAACGACCGCGTCGTCCAGGAAAATGCCCTGCCGCCGAAAATGCGACAGCGGGGCCGATACGCGGGCGAAGCTGTTCGCCTCGTGCATGATCGTCGCCAGCAGCACCCTGGTCATGCGTAGGTGACCTCGGTCGGCTTGGTCGGGGTATTGGAGCGGCGCACCTCGGCCACGCAGGCGGCGACGTCCGCGACGTAAGGTTCCAGCGCCGTCGCGTGGTGCAGGGACATCATCAGGTGCAGGCTGGGCGGCGTGCGCACCATTCCCGGCACCCAGCCGCGCTCGCCGAGCAGGGTGGCGACGGCGCCCATGTCGATGTCGTCGCAGCCGATAGGCGATGTTGGCCAACGCCGGGGCGCCGCGCACATGCATGCCGGGGATCGAGGACAGGCGTTCGAGGTAGGAATCGCGCAGCGCCATCAACTCGCGGGCGATGTCGCGATAGCCGTCACGCCCGAGATGCCGCAGCACCGCCCAGGCCGCCGCGACGGCGCCGCCGGCGCGGGTGCCGACCAGCGTCTGGGTGGCGAAGCGGCCACTGGGCCAGGTGTCGAAGGCGAACTCCTGCGCCGCCTGCAGCGTCGCCGAGCGATAGAAGATGGTCGAGGCCGGCTTCGGGCAGAAACCGAACTTGTGCAGGTCGGCGGAAATCGAGGAGACGCCTGGCAGCCGGAAATCGAAATCGGGAATGGGCCGCCCGATGTCGGCGGCGAACGGCGCCATCCAGCCACCGACGCAGGCATCGACATGCAGCCAGATGCCGCGCGCTACCGCGAGGTCCGACAGCGCCGCAATCGGGTCGATGGCGCCGAATGAGAAGCACGGCACCGAGCCGACCAGCATCATCGTGGCTTCGTCGGCCGCCGCGGCCATCGCTGCGGGGTCGGCGACGCAGATCAGCGGTCAGGGGCACACGGCGAACCTCCAGATCCATCAGCGCCGCCGCCTTGTCGAAGGCGGGATGCGCGGAGATCGGCAGCACGAGATTGCCGCGGAACTGGCGGTCGCCGCGCGAACTCGCGCTGCCTGGTCGCGGCAGGCCTTGACGGCCATGACGATGCTCTCGGTGCCTCCGGACGTCATGTTGCCGGCGGCCCCGTCCGGTGCGCTGAACAGGTCCAGCCCCATGCCCACGACCTCCTGCTCCATGCGCAGCAGGCTGGGGAAGGCGCGGCGCCCGCCGAGCGCGTTCTCGGTGAAATAGGCGTTGAACGCCTCCTTCCCGAGCGCCTGCACGGCCGGCGGTCCGCTGAACACATAGAGCGGAACCCGACCGGCCTTCCAATCCGCGTCACCGCCGCGCATTTCCTCCAGCGCGGCAAGGATAGCGTCTCGCGGACGGCCGGCATCCTCGAAGCGAATTTTCAACGCGGTTTCCTCCTGGGTGGCCTCGGGCATCCTGGCACGCGGACGCAGCCTTGCAAGACAGGTTGGCATGCAAGACGAGTTCGCATGCCTTGTGCGGCCCCGGCATTGCGTTAGCCTGACGGGCCATGCCGCATACGCCCAGCCCCCCTGCACCGACCTCGCATATCTATTTCTCGCAGCGACTGCGCCTGCATTATGTCGATTGGGGCAATCCGACGGCGCCGCCCTTGCTGCTGATGCATGGCGGGCGCGACCATTGCCGCAACTGGGACTGGGTCGCGGCGGAGCTGCGGCATGACTGGCACGTGATTGCGCCCGACCTGCGCGGGCACGGCGACAGCGCGTGGCAGGCCGACGGCAACTACAGCATGGCCGGGTATATCTACGACCTGAGCCAGCTGATCCACCAGCAGCGGCTGGCGCCGGTCACCATCGTCGCGCATTCGCTCGGCGGGAATATCTCACTGCGCTACAGCGGCACCTATCCCGGCAACGTGCGCCGCGTTGTGGCGATCGAAGGCCTGGGTCCATCGCCGAAGCGCATGGGCGAGCGCGCGCTGATGAAGATCGACGACCGCATGCGCAGCTGGATCGAGGAGCAGCGCAAGCTGTCCGCCCGGCTGCCGCGTCGTTACGCCACCATCGAGGATGCGTTCCAGCGGATGCAGGAGGAGAACAAGCATCTCTCCCCGGAGCAGGCGCTGCATCTGACGCAGCACGGCGTCAACCAGAACGAGGACGGCACCTATAGCTGGAAGTTCGACAACTACATCCGCTCGTGGCCGCCCTACGACATGACGCAGGCCGAGGTGGAGCTGTTGTGGTCCCGCATCGACATGCCCGACGCTGCTGGTGTACGGCAACGAAAGCTGGGCGTCCAACCCCGAGGTCGACGGGCGCAGCAGACATTTTCAGAATGCCCGCGTGGTGTCGGTCGAGGGCGCCGGGCACTGGGTGCATCACGACCGGCTGCGCGTGTTCATGGACGAGCTGAAAAACTTCCTCTGAGGATAATGCAATGAAGATCGATATCTCCGGAAAGAACGTGGTGATCGCCGGCGGCAGCCGGGGCATCGGACGTTCGATCGCGCTGGCCTGCGCCGAAGCAGGCGCGCGCGTCTCCATCTGTGCCCGCGGCGCGGAGACGCTGGAGGCGACCCGTCAAGAGATCGCGGCGTTCGGAGGTTTGGCGCATGCGGGCATCTGCGATCTTGCCGATGCTGCCGCCATTTCGAGCTACATCGCCGAGGCCGCGCAGGCGCTGGGCGGCATCGACGTGCTGGTCAACAACGCCAGCGGCTTCGGCCGCAGCGACGACGAGGCGAGTTGGGAGAGCAGCCTGGCGGTCGATCTGATGGCGACGGTGCGGGCCACGCGCGAGGCGCTGCCGTTCCTCGAAGCCTCCGGCGACGGTTCGATCATCAACATCACCTCGGGGTCCGGACTGAATCCCTCGGTGCGCACCCCGGCCTATGGCGCGGCGAAGGCGGCGACGATCCATTATACGCGCACCCAGGCGGCGGCCCTGGCGCATCGCGGCGTGCGGGTGAACTCGGTAGCGCCGGGCTCGATCGAATTCCCCGGCGGTTCGTGGGAGCGCCGGAAGTCCGACGATCCGGCGCTTTACAACGCGGTGCTGGCTTCCTGCCCGGCCGGAAGGCTGGGGCGCCCGGACGAGGTCGCCAGCCTGGTGGTGTTCCTGGCCTCGCCGCTGGCCAGCTGGATCACCGCCCAGGTGATCAGCGTCAATGGCGGCCAGGGGCTACGGCGCTGATTTCAGCCCGCCCTGCCGTTCGATGAACGCGGCGATTTCCGCGACGCCCTGGCCGGCGCGGATATTGGCGAACACGAACGGCCGCTCGCCGCGCATCCTGCGCGAGTCGCGGTCCATCACCTCCAGGCTGGCGCCGACGAACGGGGCGAGGTCGATCTTGTTGATCACCAGCAGGTCGCTGCGGGTGATGCCCGGGCCGCCCTTGCGCGGGATCTTGTCGCCGGCGGAGACGTCGATGACGTAGATCGTCAGGTCGGCCAGTTCCGGGCTGAACGTCGCCGCCAGATTGTCGCCGCCGCTCTCGATCAGGATGACGTCGAGCGCCGGGAAGCGTCGGCGCAGCTCGGCGACGCCCGCGAGGTTGATGCTGGCATCCTCGCGGATCGCGGTGTGCGGGCAGCCGCCGGTTTCGATGCCCAGGATGCGCTCCGGCGGCAGCGAGCCGGCGCGGGTCAGGAACTCGGCGTCCTCCTTGGTGTAGATGTCGTTGGTGATGGCGGCGATGTCGTAGCTGGCCGCGCAGCCGCTTGCACAGCGCGTCCATCAGCGCGGTCTTGCCGGTGCCGACCGGGCCGCCGACGCCGACGCGCAGCGGGCCGTTTGGCGAGTGTCATGAGCGGAACAACCTTGTATACTGGGTTTCGTGACGCATGGCATGCGAGGTCGGAGCGGAAGCAGGCGCCGCCGAGGTCGTCGAGGCTGGCGGTCGACGGCCTCCTCGGTCACCGCGAGGATGACGGGTTCCAGCGCGGCGAGCACGCCAGTCCGGCGGACTGCCCCAGCGGCACCAGCCGGACCGCGGCCGAAATGAGGTTGGCGGCGAATGCCTGCATGGCGCCGCGGGCGGCATCGGCGGCGGCGATGCCGCTGGACCCCGCCAGCGCGCCGACCGCGACGGGATACGGCGATGTCGCCGACGCGGGCGCGCCAGCGCGGTCAGCACCGCTGGCCGCCACGAAGCTGCAGCGGCCACGAAGGCGTTGCCCTGCCCCACCGTCTCCGCCCGCCGCTCCCGGCTAGGCGACGTCGCCAGCGCCAGCTCGACGATCTCTGCCAGCGCGGTCGAGGTCGGCGTGCGTGCGCGGTGCGCGTGGCGCAGCAGAATGGCATCGCGGCGGCCGGCGCCGATGCGCAGCACGTCCTCGAGCCAGCCTTGCAGCGTCGCACCGTCGGTGATGTCGCTGGTCTCGACCGCCCATTCGATGCCGTGCGAATAGGCGTAGCCGCCGGTCGGAAAGGCCGGCGACAGCCAGGCGAGCAGCCGCAGCGTGGCGAACCCTTCAGTCATGATGGTGATGCTGCCCGCCGTGGTGATGGTCGTCGTCGTGGCTGTGCGAATGGCCGCCGGCATAGGCGCCGGCCTCCGGATCGAACGGCGCCTCGATGTGCTCGACGTGGCCGCCGAGCCCCTCGACCATCTCCTCGATCACGTGGTCGGCGCGGATGCGGATGCGGTCGCCCAGCAGTTGCACCGGCAGATGCCGGTTGCCGAGATGCCAGGCGATGCGGACCAGCTCGCCGTCGTCATGGGCGTGGATCTCCAGCAGCTTTTCCGGCCGGGCGCACACGCGGACGACGCCGCCGTCTCCAGCTCGAGGCCGTCGCCGTGGCGCAGCCGGACGGCCTGCGGCAAGTCGAGCAGCACTCGGCGACCTGCCTCGGTGGCAGCACGATCCGGCGGCGATGCCGGCGGTCGTAGTCGATCAGCACGCGGTCCAGCTCACGCGCGGCATCCCAGCTGCCCGCCGGCAGCACGGCATGGCTGCGCATCAGAACAGGAAATACCGCTGCGCCATCGGCAGCACGGTGGCGGGTTCGCAGGTCAGCAGCACGCCGTCGGCGCGCACCTCGTAGGTTTCCGGATCGACCTCGATCACCGGCGTCGCATCGTTGTGGATCATGCTGCGCTTGCCGATGCCGCCGCGGGTGTCGGCCACCGCGACCAGACGCGCGGCTGAGGCCCAGCCGCCGCCCGATGTCCGCCGGAGATGGCGGCGGCGGAGACGAAGGTGATGCAGCTGGCCGCCAGCGCCCGGCCGAACTGCGCGAACATCGGCCGGTAATGCACCGGCTGCGGCGTCGGGATGGAGGCGTTGGGGTCGCCCATCGGCGCCATGGCGATGCTGCCGCCCTTGATCACCAGGTCCGGCTTCACGCCGAAGAACGCCGGCGACCACAGCACCAGATCGGCCAGCTTGCCGACCTCGATCGAGCCGACCTCGCGCGCGAGGCCCTGCGCGATCGCCGGGTTGATGGTGTATTTGGCGATGTAGCGCTTCACCCGCATGTTGTCGCGCTTCGGGCCGTCGCCGGGCAACGAGCCGCGCTGCTGCTTCATCTTGTGCGCGGTCTGCCAGGTGCGGATGATCACCTCGCCGACGCGGCCCATCGCCTGGCTGTCGGACGAGATCATCGAGAGCGCGCCCAGGTCGTGCAGGATGTCCTCGGCGGCGATGGTCTCCTTGCGGATGCGGCTTTCGGCGAAGGCCACGTCCTCCGGGATCGTCGGGTCGAGGTGATGGCACACCATCAGCATGTCGAGATGCTCGTCGAGCGTGTTGGCGGTGTAGGGCCGCGTCGGGTTGGTCGAGCTCGGCAGCACGTTGGGCAGGCCGGCGACGCGGATGATGTCGGGCGCGTGGCCGCCGCCGGCGCCTTCGGTGTGGAAGGCGTGGATGGTGCGGCCCTTGAAGGCGGCGATGGTGTCCTCGACGAAGCCGACTTTCGTTCAGCGTGTCGGTGTGGATCATCACCTGCACGTCGAAGCGGTCGGCGACCGACAGCGCGCAGTCGATGGCGGCGGGCGTGGTGCCCCAATCCTCGTGCAGCTTCAGGGAGGAGGCGCCGGCGCGGATCATTTCCTCCAGCGCCGCCGGCCGGCAGGCGTTGCCCTTGCCGGAGAAGGCGAGGTTCACCGGCAGGCCCTCGGCCGCCTGCAGCATGCGCGCGATGTGCCACGGCCCTGGCGTGCAGGTGGTGGCCGACGTGCCGGTCGCCGGCCCGGTGCCGCCGCCGACCAGCGTGGTGACGCCGGAGGCGAGCGCCTCCTCGACCTGCTGCGGGCAGATGAAATGGATGTGGCTGTCGATGCCGCCGGCGGTGAGGATCTTGCCCTCGCCGGCGATGATCTCGGTGCCCGGGCCGATGATGATGTCGACGCCGGGCTGCACGTCCGGGTTGCCCGCCTTGCCGATGCGCGGCGATGCGGCCGTTGGTGATGGCGACATCGGCCTTGACGATGCCCCAGTGGTCGATGATCAGCGCGTTGGTGATGACGGTGTCGACCGCGCCCTCCGCCTGCGAGCGCTGCGACTGGCCCATGCCGTCGCGGATCACCTTGCCGCCGCCGAACTTCACTTCCTCGCCGTAGATGGTCAGGTCGCGCTCGACCTCGACGATCAATTCGGTGTCGGCCAGGCGCACGCGGTCGCCGACGGTGGGGCCGAACATGTCGGCATAGGCGCGGCGGGTGATGCGGGCCATCAGTCGAGCCCGCCCATGACGTCGCCGCGAAAACCGTACACGATGCGGCCGCCTTCGTAGGGCACCAGCATGACCTCGCGGGTCTGCCCCGGCTCGAAGCGCACCGCGGTGCCGGCGGCGATGTCCAGGCGCTTGCCGCGCGCGGCGGCGCGGTCGAACGCAGCGCCGGGTTGGTTTCGGCGAAATGGTAGTGGCTGCCGACCTGGATCGGCCGGTCGCCGGTGTTGGCGACGGTCAGCGCGTTCGCGCGAGGCCCGGCGTTCAGCTCGATGTCGCCCTCGACGGTTTCGATCTCGCCGGGGATCATGACGGGCCTTACCGAATCGGCTCGTGCACGGTGACCAGCTTGGTGCCGTCGGGGAACGTCGCTTCCACCTGCACGTCGGGGATCATTTCGGCGACGCCTTCCATGACCTGGGCGCGGGTCATCACCTGGCCGCCCGCTTCCATCAGGTCGGCGACGCTGCGGCCGTCGCGGGCGCCCTCGACGACGAAGTCGGTGATCAGCGCGATGGCTTCGGGATGGTTGAGCTTCACGCCGCGCTCCAGCCGGCGGCGCGCGACCATCGCGGCCATGGTGATCAGCAGCTTGTCCTTTTCCCGCGGCGTCAGGTTCATGGCATTTCCCCGATCAACACAGCCACACCCGCGGCAGCGGCCGGCCGGCGCGCAGCGCCTGCAATCCTGCCACGACCGCGGTTCGAAGGCATGCCCCGTCTTCGGCGACGATGCGGCGACCAGCATGCCGTCCCAGGCGCTGGCGCCAGCCTCCGCCGGCATATCGGCCCAGCGCGGCGCGCAGACCCTCCAGCGACGACTCCGCATCGCGGGGCGACATGCACCAGCGTCGCCACGGCGCGCGCGCCGGCCAGCGACGCCGGGCGGGCCAGCATGGCGGCGACGTCGCCGTCCAGGCGGATCGCGTCGTGCAGCAGCAGCCGGCCGTCGCGGCGGATCGCGGATCGGTCGCGCAGCCGCGCCGGCGCGACGCTTCTCGCCCATCGCCGCGCGGCCGAACACCAGCGACTCCACGCCGAGGAACCACGCATCTGCCGCCAGGTCGATGTCAAGCACCCGGTCCACCGCGCAGCGGTCGAACAGGATGGTCTCCTGCGGCAGCCATTCCAGCGCGGCGTCGCGCGGCGACGTTAATGCGGTGCGCAGCATGCGCCGGCGCGGTCGCCCGGCAGCGCGCGATAGAACCGTTCCGCCGCCTGCGCCGCGATGGTCGCCCGCGCGCCCGCCTCCGACTGCGACAGGCAGTGTCGAGCCGGTCGCCGCCGGCGACGCCGCCGGAGGTGTTCAGCGTGACGCATTCGGCCCAGTCCGACAGGCCGGCGGGAAACGCGCCTTCAGGCAGCCGTCCTGGCGCAAGCTCGGCCAGCACCGTGACATCGCTCGCGCAGCCGCATCGCCAGCCGCAATTGCCCGAATGCCCGCTGATGCCCGGAGCGTTGCGGCGTAACGGATGGAAATTCAGACAGATAGACGGCGGCGGACATCCGCCTCGTCGAGCTCCTCGCGCGTGCCGGCCAGCACGACGTCGCCGCGGTCCATCACCGACGATGGTCTGGGCCAGTTCCTGGGCGAAATCGAAATACTGCTCGACCAGCAGGATGGCCATCTCGCCGCGCTACGCAGCAGCGCGATCACCCGGCCGATATCCTTGATGATGCTGGGCTGGATGCCCTCGGTCGGCTCGTCCAGCACCAGCAGGCGCGGCTTCGTGACCAGCGCGCGGGCGATCGCCAGCTGCTGCTGCTGGCCGCCCGACAGATCGCCGCCGCGCCGGCGCAGCATGGTCTTCAGGATCGGGAACAGCTCGAAGATCTCGTCCGGCACGCGCCGCTGGCCGCGCGGCAGCACGGCGAAGCCGGTCTCCAGGTTCTCCCGCACCGTCAGCAGCGGGAACACGTCGCGCCCCTGCGGCACCCAGGCGATGCCGCGCCGGGCGCGCTCGTAGGTCGGCAGGCGGGTGATGTCCTCGCCTTCCCAGTTGATGTTCCCGATGTCGATCGGATGCGCGCCGGTGATCGCGCGCAGCAGGCTGGTCTTGCCGACGCCGTTGCGGCCGAGCAGGCAGGTGACCGCGCCGATCTCGGCCTGCAGCGAGACCTGGCGCAGCGCGATGGCGGCGCCGTAATGCAGGATCGACGTTTTCGACTTCGAGCATGTTCCTAGCGCCCCAGATACACTTCGATGACCCGCGGGTCTTCGCTGACGTGGTCGATGCGAGCCCTCCGACAGCACCGAGCCTTCGTGCAGCACCGTCACCTTCACGCCCAGCGCGCGGACGAACGCCATGTCGTGCTCGACCACCACCACGCTGCGGGTGCGGTTGATCTCGCGCAGCAGTTCGGCGGTCTGTTCGGTCTCGGCGTCGGTCATGCCGGCCACCGGCTCGTCCACCAGCAGCAGTTGCGGCTCCTGCGCCAGCAGCATGCCGATCTCCAGCCATTGCTTCTGGCCGTGCGACAGGTCGCCGGCGCGGCGGTCGCGGCTGTTCGGTCAGGCGGGTGGTGTTCAGGATCTCCTCGATGCGGTCGCGCTCGTCGGCGGTCTGCGCGCGCCCACAGGGTGAAGCGCGGGCGGCGGTCGCCGGCCAGGGCGAGCAGCAGATTGTCCCAGACGCGTGTGCGGCTCGAACACCGTCGGCTTCTGGAATTTGCGGCCGATGCCGAGGGCGGCGATGGCCGGCTCGTCGAGCTTGGTCAGATCGGTGTCGCGCGCCGAACACCACCTTGCCGGTGTCGGGGCGGGTCTTGCCGGTGATGACGTCCATCATCGTGGTCTTGCCGGCGCCGTTCGGGCCGATCACCGCGCGCATCTCGCCGGGTTCGAGCACCAGCGACAGAGCGTTCAGCGCCCGGAAGCCGTCGAAGCTGACGGTGACGCCGTCGAGATACAGCAGGGTGTCGCCGTGGCTGTCGGTCATTCGGCCGGCTTCCGGCGGCGGGCGTCGGCGGACTGCGGCGGCTGGCGCCGCGCGCGGAGACAGGCCCATGATGCCGCGCGGCAGCAGCAGCGTGACGAAGATGAACAGGGCGCCCAGCGCGAACAGCCACAATTCCGGCAGCGCGCCGGTGAAGATGGTCTTGCCGACATTCACCAGCACCGCGCCGAGGATCGCGCCGACCAGCGTGCCGCGGCCGCCGACCGCGACCCAGATCACCGCCTCGATCGAGTTGGCCGGCGAGAACTCGCCGGGGTTGATGATGCCGACCTGCGGCACGTACAGCGCGCCGCCGATGCCGGCCATCACCGCCGACAGCACGAACACGAACAGCTTGTAGGTCTCCGGCCGGTAGCCGAGGAAGCGGGTGCGGCTTTCGGTGTCGCGCACCGCGATCAGCACCTTGCCGAAGCGCGACGTCACCACGTAGCGCGCGCATCAGCAACTGCGCCGCCAGGAACAGGCGCGTGACCACCAGCAGGCCGCAGCGGGTGGCGTCGGCCTGCAGCGGTGATGCCGAGCATGTCCTTGAAGTCGGTCAGGCCGTTGTTGCCGCCGAAGCCCATGTCGTTGCGGAAGAACGCCAGCAGCAGCGCGTAGGTCAGCGCCTGGGTGATGATCGACAGATAGACGCCGGTGACGCGGCTGCGGAACGCCAGCCAGCCGAACACCAGCGCCAGCACGCCCGGCACCAGCATCACCATCAGCATGGCGAACAGCGGGTTGTCGAAGCCGTGCCAGTACCAGGGCAGTTCCTTCTAGTTCAGGAACACCATGAAGTCGGGCAGGATCGGGTTGCCGTAGACGCCGCGGGTGCCGATCTCGCGCATCAGGTACATGCCCATGGCGTAGCCGCCGAGCGCGAAGAACGCGGCGTGGCCGAGCGTCAGGATGCCGGCGAAGCCCCACACCAGGTCGACCGCCAGCGCCAGCATGGCGAAGCTCAGAGTATTTGCCGACCAGCGAGACCACGTAGGTCGGCACGTGCAGCGCGGAGGCGGGCGGCGGTGCCGAGGTTCAGCGCCGCCAGCAGGCATGCGCGCCGCCGAGCACGGCCACGCAGGTCAGATCGAGGTGCGGCCGATGCCGTGCTCATGCTTCCACCGCCCGGCCCTTGAGCGGGAACATGCCGCGCGGCTTGCGCTGGATGAACAGGATCAGCAGCACCAGCACGACGATCTTGCCCAGCACCGCGCCGGCAACGGGTTCCAGGAACTTGTTGACGATGCCCAGCGTCAGCGCGCTGACCACCGTGCCCCACAGATTGCCGACGCCGCCGAACACCACGACCATGAAGCTGTCGATGATGTAGCCCTGGCCGAGATTGGGGCTGACGTTGTCGATCTGGCTGAGCGCCACGCCGGCCATGCCGGCGACGCCGGAGCCGAGGCCGAAGGTCAGCGCGTCGATCCACGGGCGTGCGGATGCCCATCGCCGCGGCCATGCGCCGGTTCTGCGTCACCGCGCGCATCCGCAGGCCGAGCGAGGTGAAGCGCAGCGCCGCCATCAGCGCCGCCAGCACGCAGAACGGCGAAGATGATGATGTAGAGCCGGTTGTAGGTGATCGTCAGGCCGCCCCACTGGGTCGCGCCGCTCATCCAGGCGGGCGTGCCGACCTCGCGGTTGTTGGCGCCGAAGATCGAGCGCACCGCCTGCTGCAGCACCAGCGACAGGCCCCAGGTGGCGAGCAGCGTTTCCAGCGGCCGGCCGTACAGGAAGCGGATCAGGCAGCGCTCGATGGCGATGCCGACGACGCCGGAGACGAGGAAGGCCAGCGGGATGGCGATGAACAGGCTGGCGCCGAACAGGCCGGGCGCGCTGGCGCGGATCACCTCCTGCACGACGAAGGTGGTGTAGGCGCCGATCATCACCATCTCGCCGTGCGCCATGTTGATGACGCCCATGACGCCGAAGGTGATGGCGAGGCCGGCGGCGGCGAGCAGCAGCACCGAGCCCAGGCGACAGGCCGTAGAACACGCCCTGCGCGAGGCTCCAGAGCTGCTGCGAGCGGTCGATCGCGGCGACCGCGGCGGCGGCCGCCGCGGTCACGGCCGGCGACTGCCGGCCGACCGATGCCAGCAGGGAGCGCGCATTCCATGTCGCCGCGGGTCGCGCGATGACGGCGATCGCGGCCAGCCGGTCGGCGTCGGTGGCGTCGGGCGAGGCCAGGATCGCGGCGGCGCGCGCCTGCTGCATGGCCAGGCGGACGCCGGGGTCCTTCTCCTGCGCCAGCGCGCGGTCGAGCGCCGGCAGGGCGGCGGGGTCGCGCGATTTGAACACCGCCTCGGCCGCCTTGGCGCGGGCGTCGGGGTCGGGGGAGAACAGCATCAGGCTGCCCATCGCCGCTTCGATCGCGCGGCGCACCGCGTTGTTGACGCGCACCGGCTTCGAGGTCGTCGGCGTTGACGTCGGTGACCGGCTTGCCGGTGCGGGCGTCGATGTAGTCGGCGCCGTCGGGTCTTGATCGAGCAGGGACGCTGTCGTCTCGGGCCCGACGAACAGGTTGCCGTCCTGCAGCGCGGCGATGGTCGGCGGCCGCCTGCGGATTGCCGGAGAGCGCGAGAGCGTCGATCGCGGCGCTGATGTCGTCGAAATCCTCCGAGGCCAGGCCGGCGAACGGATCGTCCGTCTGGCGCGCTCGCGCCGAACGGCGCCAGCAGCAGGATCAGCAAAAGGAAGCGGCGGATAATCTGGGTCATTTTCGCCTAGGAGCAGGCTGGTGAAGAAGAAATTCACCACGGAGACGGTGAGCAAGGGAGAAGCAAACGATGTCGTTTCGCCTGCTTCTCCCGGTCTCGCTGCCTCGCGGTGAAATCTCTTCCTAGGCTTCGGCTAAGCTACTTGGCGGCGCCGCCGCACTTGCCGGTCTTGACGTTGAAGTTGCCGCAGGACATCGGCGCGCGCCAATCGGCGATCAGGTCCTTCGAGCCTTCCAGGTACGGCGACCACTCGTTGGCCACCACGAGGCCGGGGGTCTGCCAGACGATGTTGAACTGGCCGTCTGCCTGGATTTCGCCGATCAGCACCGGCTTGGTGATGTGGTGGTTCGGCATCATCGCCGAGTAGCCGCCGGTCAGGTTCGGCACCGACGACGCCGATCATCGCGTCGATGACCTTCGTCGGGTCGGCGCGTGCCGGCCTTCTCGACCGCCTTCACCCACATGTTGAAGCCGATATAGTGCGCTTCCATCGGGTCGTTGGTGGTGCGCTTCGGGTTCTTGGTGAAGGCGTGCCACTCGTCGATGAACGCCTTGTTCGCGGGCGTGTCGACGCTCTCGAAGTAGTTCCAGGCGGCGAGATGGCCGACCAGCGGCTTGGTGTCGATGCCGGCCAGTTCTTCCTCGCCGACCGAGAACGCCACCACCGGGATGTCGGTCGCCTTGATGCCCTGGTTGCCGAGTTCCTTGTAGAACGGCACGTTGGCGTCGCCGTTGATGGTGGAGACCACGGCGGTCTTCTTGCCGGCCGAGCCGAACTTCTTGATCGACGCCACGATGTTCTGCCAGTCGCTGTGGCCGAACGGCGTGTAGTTGATCATGATGTCTTCATCGGCGACGCCCTTGGACTTCAGGTAGGCCTCGAGGATCTTGTTGGTGGTGCGCGGATAGACGTAGTCGGTGCCGGCCAGCACCCAGCGCTTCACCTTCGTCGTTCGCCCATCAGGTAGTCGACCGCCGGGATCGCCTGCTGGTTCGGCGCGGCGCCGGTGTAGAAGACGTTCTTGCTGCTCTCCTCGCCCTCGTACTGGACCGGGTAGAACAGGATGCTGTTCAGTCTCCTCGAACACCGGCAGCACGGATTTGCGCGACACGCTGGTCCAGCAGCCGAACACGGCGGCGACCTTGTCGACGGTCAGCAGCTGGCGGGCCTTTTCGGCGAACAGCGGCCAGTTGGACGCGGGGTCGACGACCACGGCCTCCAGCTTCTTGCCGAGCAGGCCGCCCTTCTTGTTCTGCTCCTCGATCAGCATCAGCATGACGTCCTTCAGCGTGGTCTCGCTGATCGCCATGGTGCCGGAGAGCGAGTGCAGGATGCCGACCTTGATGGTCGCCTGCGCGTGTGCGGTCTGGGGGGTCAGCCCAATTGTCGCCGCGAACGCGGCGGTGGCTACGCCAACGCCGCGCAGCCAGCTGCGGACAGATGCCATGAAATCGAATCCCTCGTGTGTTGTACGCCTACAGCGCCAGCCCGTTCGCCGACACCCGGGGGTTACGGACTGCAACCAGCGTGCCACGGCAGGATTGGTGGCGGGGGGTGCGGAACCCAGGCCTGCCGGCCGGCATTTGCACCGAATCTCGTCAGTTCCGACGCCGCGGCGGTGCTAAGTGGCGCATATATGTGCGGCCGCGGCGCCTCGTCCCGATTCACAACGGGCCGCCCCCAGACCGGGCTAATTTCCAGCTGGCGCCGTCGCGAACAGGCCGGAGAGCGGCCAGGTGGCGCGTGCGATCCGGTTCCTGACATCCTCGGGCTGGGCGAAGCTGGCGAGCTTGGCCTGCAGCAGGTCCAAATGGGCGACCGCCACGTTGCCGGCCAGCAGCAGGCCCAGCACCACGACGGCGCGGCGGCCCGCGGCAGGCGGCATGGCCGCCAGGGCGGCGGCGCCCGCGAGGCTGCACAGCAGCAGCAAAGGCAGGAATTCCAGCCGATACCGGTAATTCATGTAGATCAGGATCAGGACCATCGCGGCCATTGCCGCCGGCATGGCCAGCAGGCACAGGCCGGCGGCTCCGCGCAGGGCGGCGGGAAGTCCGTAGCGGGCACCGGCCACGCAGGCCAGCAGCCCCATTGCGATCTGGGTCGCGGCCGTGGCGAGCAGCGGGCTCCGCGGCCAGCCCAGCCCATCGGACAGGCGGTCCGCGGCGGCGGCGGTCCAGCCGTTGTTCATGCCGAACAGGTAGTAGGCGATGCCGAGCGGCAGGCGGCGCAGGTCGAAGGCGCCGGTTTCCAGCGCGATGCGCATGCGGCGCGGGTCGGCAGCAATGAAGACCCCGGCGGTCAGCGGCGCGAACTCCAGCGGATCTCCCCACCGTTCCCAGTTGACCAGCAGGGCGGCTGCGAGCAGCGGCAGGAAGCCCAGGCCGGCCCATCCGGCCGCCCGCACCATTGCGGCCAGGCGCGGCGCTTGCGGAGTGGCCCGCGTCAGGAACGGCACCGCCAGCCCGAGCGCCAGCGTCATCGCGACCGCCGGGATCGGGCGCACGGAAAACCCCAGGCCGGCCAGAGCGCCCATCCCGAGCCATGGCAGCCCCGCCGGCCGGCACGGGTCCGCCGCCTGGTCCAGCAGCAGGCGCAGGAACAGCATCGCCATCGCCGTGCCCCAGACGATCGGTTCGTTGTAGATCCAGGCGGTGAACGTCAATGCCAACAGCGGACCGGCCAGCAACGTGGCGGCGAGCGCCAGGGCAATCGCCGGGTCGCGCATCGGCGTCGCCGGCATAAGCGTGCGCGCGCGCAGCAGCACCGATGTCGAAGCGGCTGCAATGACGCACAGTCCGGCCCAGCAGGACAGCCGCGACAGGCTCGGAGGGTCGGCGTCGTAGGCGAGCACCATCGGCAGCCGCAGCAGGGCCGGAAAGATTGCGAAATAGGAATAGGTGCCGCCCCGCCACAGGAAGGCCTCCTGGCCGATCACCTCGCGGTCGATGGTGAACCGCCAGTGCAGCAGGTTCCAGGCCATGTGGTCGAAGACCGGGCCGAGCGTCTCCGGCGCGAACAGCCTGAAGTCGCCGTTGGTCAAAAGAAAAAGGTAGTAGACGCAGCAAAGGCCGGTGGCCGCCCAGGCGACGCGGGGTTCGAGGAACTCGCCGCGCGCCATCGAGATCGGACCTGCCCCTTGCCGTTGCGGCGCACGGGCGCGGATCGCATCCGGCCGGTGCGTGTCCAGGAATACCGGACTACTTGCCGCCTCGCAATGAGGCCGCGCCATCCCCGGCCGCCGGTTCGGCCTCGTCGGACGGTGGGCCCCGCGCAATCATCTGGGCCGCGAACCGCTCGGTCAGCAGCGGGCCGAGGATCGAGGTGACCAGCATCAGGACCAGCACGACGTTCAGCATCGTGCCGTCGAGCAGCGGCTTGCCGGCCGGATCCAGCGTCTCATGCGCGACCAGCGCCGCGGCGAGGGTGGCCGCGACCTGGGGCAGGGTGAGCGCCCACATCGTGCGCTGCGCAGCGGCGCCGTAGCCGAATGCCCGGCCGACGAGCCAGGCGGCAAGCGCCTTCCCAATCAGAAGTGCGACGATGATCCCGGCAACCAGCCCGAAGCTGTCGAGGATGCTTGCCACGAAGGCCACGGGATCGATGAGGAAGCCGGTCACGATGAAGAAGCTGGGAATGAACAGCGCCTTGCCGATGAATTCCAGCTTGGCCCGGGCCGGCCGATCGTGAACCGCGGCGTTGACGGCGAGGCCGGCCAGGAACGCGCCGACGATACCCGGCAGGTTGATCAGCTCCGCAAGCATCCCGGCGACCGCCATGATCCCCAGCATCAGGACGAATTGCGCATCCTCGCTGTTCTCAACCCGGGCCAGGGCGAAGGCGCCCGCACGGCTGAGGCCGAAAAGGATGAACGGCACGAAAACGATGATTTCGGCGACCTGAATGGCCAGGGCCGACACGGAAAATCCCGCGGTGTAGGTGGAGACGCAGATGGCGAACACGATCAGCGACAGCGTGTCCGACAGCACCGTGGCGCCGATGGTGACGATCACCGGCTCCAGGCCGAGGACGCCGAGCCGGCCGGCGGCGGCCAGCCCGAGCAGCGTATGCGAGGCGAGCACCGATCCGATGACGATCGCCGGGATCAAGGCGTATCCCGCGGCCAAGCCGAACATCGTGCCGAGCGCCAACGGCAGAAGCGTCGTGGCGATGCCGAAGATGATCGAGCGCGTCTGGACCTTGCGGAACAGGATGACGTCGATCTCCAACCCCGCGGAGAACATCAGCAGCAGTTTGCCGAGTTCGGCGAAGAAGTTGGCGATGGGCCGGTCCTCGCCGAAGAAACCGAGGACATGCGGGCCGAGGACAACCCCGAACAGCAGCAATCCCACCATCTCCGGCAGCCTGATCCGGCGAGCCGTCATCGGAACGCCGACCAGCACGGCGATGACGATGGCGAATTTCGCCAGCGATGGCAGCGCCTGGACGTGTTGCCTTACCGCATCGAGCATTCCCATCGGCTGCGATTTCCTGATGACAAACATGCAACGCGCGAGTGAGGCGGTGCCTTCGCACCAGCCTCACCCGGTTATCACAGCCGCCTGTTGTCCGGCTACTGGCCCTCGTGTGCCTTGATCATCTCATCGACCTGCTGCTTCACCGCGTCGAGGTTGAACGACGCCGGCGCCTGCATCGGCGGATAGTCGATCGCCGTCTTCGCCAGATCGGCGACGCGTTGCTGCACCAGCACGAAGCGCCAGAATTCACGGGCGTAGAAGTCGTTCATGTAGCCGCCGCCGATATTGTTCAGGGTCTCGCCGCGGATCGACGGGGTTCGTTCGAACGGGTCCTGGCGAAGGTTGACGATGGTCGGCATGTCGGTGGTGACCTTCTCCCCCGGCCAGCCATAGGGCTGCTGGTAGAATTGGAACTTCATGTCGTCGATGCGCAGCGCCCCCAGCTTGGGGCCGCCGAAATAGAACAGTTCATGGCGCTGCGTCGGCCCCTTGCCCTGCAGCAGCTCGATCTGGTCGTAGCCGTCCAGGTGGTTCTTGTAGGTCCGGTCGCCGAGCTTCACGCCGTTCAGCAGCTGCGTCGTGATGTTCGGATTGCCCGCCGCGTCGGCCAGCGTCGGCAGCCAGTCGAGGCCGGAGAACAACCCGTTCTCGACCGAACCCGGCTTGACCTTGCCCGGCCAGCGGACGATGGCCGGCACCCGGAAGCCGCCCTCGAACACCGTGCCCTTGGTTGCGCGGAACGGTGTCATGCCGCCATCCGGCCAGGTGAAGACCTCGGCGCCGTTGTCGGTGGTGAAGATGACGATCGTGTTGTCCTCCTCGCCGATATCCTTCAGGTGCTTCAGCAGGGTGCCGACGCTGTCATCCATCTGGGCCATGCCGGCTTCCTCGAGGCCGTAATTGCTCTGCGGGTTCATCATCGCCTGATATTTGGGCGGGATGTAGGTGAAGACGTGCATGCGCGTGGTGTTGTGCCAGATGAAGAACGGCTTGTTGTCCCGCTTCGCCTTGTCCATGAAGTCGCTGCTGGCGCGCACCAGCACATCGTCGAACGTCTCCATGTCGTATCTGGCGGTGCGTCCGGTCTGCCAGTTCTGTCGACCGGCCATATTGGGGAACGGCGCCAGCGGGCCTTCATCGACGATCCGCTGCTTGCCGACCCTGCCCCAGCGCGGCTGCACGGTGGCATCGTCGACATCGGTGGCGTAGCTGTGGATCAGGTCGCGCGGACCGAACTTCTCGATCCAGTCCTGCGGATAGTCGAACCAGTAAGGGTCGGACATGGCATCGAGGTGGTAGAGATAACCGAAGAACTCATCGAAGCCGTGCATGGTCGGCAGGAACTTGTTCAGGTCGCCGAGATGGTTCTTGCCGAACTGCCCGGTCTCGTAGCCGAGCGATTTCAGCACCGTGGCCAATGTCACCGCCTCGTCAGGCATGCCGACATCGGCACCGGCCTGGCCGACCGTGGTCAGGCCTGTTCGCAGCGGCAGTTCACCGGTGATGAAGTTTGCCCGCCCAGCCGTGCAACTCGCCTCGGCATAGTAGTCGGTGAACAGCATGCCCTGCGACGCCAGCTGGTCGAGGTTGGGCGTCTTGCCGGACATCATGCCGCGGTGATACGCGCCGATGTTGAACCAGCCGACATCGTCGCCCATGATGACAAGGATATTCGGCGGGCGCGCTGCCGGCTGGGCCAAGGCCGGCGTGGTCGTTGCGGATGCGAACATGGCGCAGCCAAGTGCCAGAAGTCCGGCGGCCAGCCAGGGCCGCCGCGATCGCGATGCGGTCATGTCTCTCATATCGAAACGTCCCCCTACGGAGTTGCTCGTGGTCGAAGATCGGCGTGGAGCCTCGCACCCGGTTCGGACGGCCGGCTATGGCAAGATCGGAAATCGCGATCCCGTGATCCTGTCGATCGCGGTGGTGGGGCCCAGGCAGATGACAAGCGCCCAGGCGAGGTCCTGCTCCAGCGCGCGCACCACTTCGGGGTGACAAATGCGCTCCAGCCTGGTCTCGGCGAGGCGGCAGGCCCGGCCGTGCAGCCGCAGCAGCCGAAATCCGTCGACGGCGGCTGGCCGAAGAACGGAGCCGGCCGGCGGAAGCACCAGGTCGGATCCGCTGAGCGCCCGGTGATAGCCTTGCAGGGAGGCCCGCGACATGGCGATCGCGCCCCAGCGGCTGGCGACCGAAGTTCTCGGTTCCAGGCCCGTACCGCCGACATGCAACATCATCTCGCCAAATCGCAGCTCGATGTTTCCGTGGTTGAGGAGTGCGCCCGGATGCGTGGGGAAGGTCAGCGCCAACCGGTCGGGCGCCAGTGCGATCCGTGCGGAATGAACGCCTTCCTCATTCGCCCGAAGCAGGCGCAGGGCTTCCAGTTCCACCCAGGTCAGGCGCGCGCGGAACGGCGGCGCCGGCGAGGCGGGGCGTCCGAGCGCCGCCTGCAGGCGGGCATGGTAGTCGGCCGGGTCACTGAAGACGCATGAGCCGCTTGCCGGCATGTGCGCAGCCTCGCCGAAGCCGTTGCAGCAACGGCGTGAGGATGGCTGCGGCCAGGACCCGCGACTATGGCAAAATCGGCAAGCGCCAACCGATTGGAGTCTTGCGTGCGACGGGCCGGTCATCCGGCGGACGACGCAGCGTCACCGACGGCGTCTCGCCGAACACTCTGCGATAGGCGACTGCAAACCGCCCGAGTTCACCGAACCCGTGATTCGTGGCAATGCCGGTGACGGTGGCCGAACTCGCATCCGCCCGGGCGAGTGCGCGCCGGACCAGATGCATCCGCCGCAGCCATAGATAGCGGTGCGGGCCCATTCCCAGCTGCTCCTGGCAATGCAGGCGCAACGTTCTTTCGGATACGCCGATGTCGCTGCAGATCTCGGCCAGATAGACCGGCCAGTCCCGCTTCGCCTCGAGCGCCTCTTCGAAGCGCTGCATGACCGACGTACGCCGTGTGCCGCCGTCCGCCACCGCCGCGCCTTCGGTGAGGCAGGCGATCATCGCGTGCACCAGCTCCTGTTCCATCGCCTTGGCGACCTCCTCGTGCGCGAGAAGATCGGGAGCGGTCGCAGCCAGGTGACCGGCCGCGTCATGCAGTTGCAACAGCCGCGACATCCGTGCAGGCGAAGGCCGGATCACATGCGTCGCGGCGGCGGGGGTCGGCTCATATCCGACCAGCGCACGACCGGCCTTGGCCAGCGCCTCGGGGGTCAGCGACATGGACCCCCAGTGGCGTTCGGTCACGCTGCGCTGATGATGCTCGGAACCCGGTGCGAAAACGACCAGGCACTGCGCGGGCAGTTCGACGCCGCTGTGATAGACGGGGGCGGGGTCGCAGTCGCGGCGGAAGAAGATCGGGCTGCGGCCGCGGTGGATCGCCCGGTGGGTGACATGCGGCAGCGACTCCCAGCCGCGCTGCATCCACAGGTCGGGGAAGTCAATTCGGGTCAGCTCGGCCCGGAAGTTGCCCGATGCGGTGATGAGCAGCTTGAGGTCGGACGCGCGCACAGCACTTTCGAATTCCGAGGGATCGGTAAAAGCGCGGACAGAACTGTCTGCCATCGGGAACCTCCGGCATTTCGGCGCCGACGAAAAGCGATCACCGTCGATCTTTCACTTCAACACAAGCCATGACGCTGACACACACGGGACTTTTTACGATGATCGGGATGCTCACGCCCGCGCAAGGTTCCGGATAGCGCCGGCGACTGGCGTTTGTCCAGAACGGCGCGTGCGCTGATCGGGCGCCGGCGCGTCAGTCGGCTTGGGCGCCGGAAAATGTCACCCGCCACACCGTGCCGTTGCCGTCCTCGGTGACCAGCAACGCGCCGTCATGCGCGACGGCGACCCCGACCGGGCGGCCCCAGACCTGGCTGTCGTCGACCACGAAGCCGGTGAGGAAGTCCTCGTAGGTGCCGTCCGGAACACCGTTTCTCATGTGCAACCGGACCACCTTGTAGCCGGTGCGGCGGGCGCGGTTCCAGGAGCCGTGCAGGGCGACGAAGGCGTCGCCGCGATAGGCCGGGGGAAACGCCGAGGGGCCAGCCGCGGCGGGCGGGTAGAAGACCATGCCGAGGGCGGCGGAATGGGCCTGGATGAGCACGTCCGGGATCGTCACCTGACCGGCGAGGTCGGGGCGCTCGCCGCGGTGGCGCGGGTCTTCGTGGGCACCGATGTAGTACCAGGGCCAGCCATAGAATTTCCCCTGTTGCACCCTGGTGACGTAGTCGGGCGGCGTGTCGTCACCGAGGCCGTCGCGTTCGTTGGTGGCGCACCAGGGTTCGCTGCCGCCGGCGGGTACCGCCAGGCCGACGCAGTTGCGGATGCCGGTGGCGAAGACGCGGCGGTCGTGGCCCTCGGGATCGAACACCAGAACATCCGCCCGCTGCTCATCGTCGCCCCAGGCGGCGCCCAGCCCGAATGCCGCGTCGTGGGCGCAAATGGCGGCGGGGTCGAGATGCGGCATCGATTCCGCAACGTTCGACGACGATCCGACGGAGACGAACATGCGGCGGCCGTCGCTGCTGAATGCGATGTCGCGGGTGGTGTGGTGGAAGGCGGTGTTGGAGAGTTGCGCCACCACCGTCTCGGGCGGGCCGCTCGCCTGTAGGTCGCCGGTGTTGTAGGCGAAGCGCTGCACCGCATGGTTGCCCGCGACATAGACGAAGCGCGGGTTCGGCCCGGGCGGGTAGAAGGCGATGCCGAAGGGGCGATCGAGGTTCGTCGCGAAGGTTTCGCGCCGGTCCGGCTGGGCGGCGCCGTCGGCGGCGCGCAGAACGGTGATGCGGCCGGCCGAGGTTTCGGCGACGAAGATGTCGCCGTTCGGGGCGACGCGGATGATGCGGGGATTGCGCAGGCCGGCGGCGAACTGGCGGACGGCGAACCCAGGCGGCACGTGCAAGGCGGCGCCTTGCGGCTGGGACACGGTGCTGGGGGAGTTGCTGGCGGAACGGTTGGCATAGGGCGGCGGCAGATCGGCGGAAAGGATGCGCCGGATGACGCTCGGTGCGTCACCCCGCCAGTCCTGCATCGCGGTGGCGCCCGTGCGAACGTCGGGGCGAAAGTCGGGGCGAGGTTGGGCGTGCGCGTTCGTCGCCAGCAGCAGGATGCCGAGCGCCGTTACGATGTGCTGCCGCATCAGGTGGTCTCCGCCGGGTCCTCCAGGATCTCGCTCGATTCGGGGCGGCCGGCCAGGACGGCGGCGACCTCCGCCCCCAGCAGGACGACGATCCAGAAGATGTACATCCAAAGCAGGAATATGGGGACGCCGGCGAGGGCGCCATAGACGTTGCTGTAGGAAGAAATCCGGAACACGAAGATGCCGAACCCGATCTTGCTGATCTCCAGCAGCACCGCCGCCACGAAGGCGCCGATCAGGCCGCCGCGCCACGGCACGCGGCAGTTGGGGATAAGGGTGAACAGCATGGTGAAGGCCAGCGTCTCGAGGATGAGCGGGATCAGCAACGGCAAGCCGGAGGAGGCGGCCTGGGTGGCGCGATCGACGATGCCGCCGCGCATGCCGAGCATCCGCATGGCGCGGTCGATGTCGCCCGACAGGGAGAGTCCGACGCCCAGCAGCACCGGGCCGAGGGTCAGCACGGTCCAGTAGGCGATCACCCGCTGGCCCCAGTGCCGGTGCATGCTGACGCGGAAGATGAAGTGGAGGTGCTCCTCGATGGTGGCCAGCAGCAGGATCGAGGTGACGACCAGGGCGGCGATGCCCAGCGCCGTGGTCTTGGCGGCGTTGGTGGCGAAGGTAGTGAACCACTCGGCCGCCTGCTCGCCGATTTCGGGGGCGAAATTGCCGATGATGACTTCGAGGAAGCGCTGCCGGGCGTCGCTGAAGACGGAGAAGCCGGAGAAGGTCACCAGCACGATGGCGGTGAGCGGCACCAGGGAGACGATGGTGGTGTAGCTGAGGGCGCTGGCGCCGACCAGGCAGCGGTCGGCGATGAAGCGGCAGAAGATGTGCCAGACCCAGCCGGCGCCGCTACTTGCGGCCAGTCGCGCACGGGCAAGCAGGGCCGGACCGGACCCATCATAGGGCATAACTATCTTGGGCCGCGGAGGCGCTGGGTCATCACCGCGGCGCCGACGGCGACCAGGACCAGGGCGGCAAACCAGCGGGCATTGGCGACATATCCGCCATGTCGCCAGACCAGAAGCAGGAACAGGCCGCTCACCAGCACCAGTGCGGCGCGCGCCCGGCCGCCGCCGCGCAGGACCAATACGCCCAGAGCCACGAACACCACGAACAGCCCGATCGCGGTCGCGCGCATGAGGTTGAAACTGGCTTGGGAAAGGTTCTCGACCGCCTCTTCAACGGCAAATCGGGCACGATCGACCAGGTCGAACAGCCAGTAGAAGAAGTGCTCGGGGCCGGCGAGATAGATCAGGATGGTGATGACGAAGCCCACCACCCATACGATCGTCACCGGATCCTTACGCAATTTCAGGCGCTTAGACGAACTGGCCACGCAGGAACCCCAAAGCCGGCAAAGGCCGCCAACTGCGCGGCAGATCGGCGCGGCGCATCGGCATCACCCGGTATCGCGGGATCGGTTGCTGCGAACTGCGGAGGAATCCGAGATAGGCCCGCACCTGTTGCTCCCGCCAACTCTGGTCCTCCAGCGCGGCGCCCCGGCTGGGATAGATGCTGGCAACCCGGGTAATCCGGCCCAGCGAGGCCACCACCGCCCACGACACGTCGTCGCCGCCGCCGCGATTGAGGCTGACCACCTCGTTCATAAGACCATCCTATTGGCCGCGCTGCATCTTATCCGCACAGTAGCGCAGCTTCGCCCACGGCAGGCAACGGAGGATCGAAAAGTGAAGAAAATCCAGATCGGCGACGTCGCCATCACCAGCATCGTCGAGCGCAGCGGCCCATGGCGCACGCCCGAGGCGATGTTCCCCGACTATGTCCCTGAAATCGGCCGCAAACATTTGGCGGAGCTGGACCCCATCGTGTTCGACCCGGCGTCCGGCAAGATGATGATCACCTACCAGACCTTCGTCGTCCGCACCCCGCATCACACCATCCTGGTCGACACCTGCACCGGCGAGGACAAGGGCTACCCGGCGCCGATGGATTTCCCCAAGCAGCCCTGGCTCGACGGGCTGCACGCGGAAGGGCTGGATTTAGGCGACATCGACTACGTCTTCTGCACCCATCTCCACATCGACCATTGCGGCTGGAACACCCGGCTGGTCAACGGGCGATGGATTCCGACGTTCCCGAACGCCAAATACGTCTTCAGCAAGGGCGAATACGCGGCCTGGGAGGCGGCAACCGGCCGCGGCGAAAATCCCCCCGGCGAGGTCTGGCGGATGAACTGCCTGCCCATCGTCGAAGCCGGCCAGGCGCTCCTGGTGGACGACGATTTCGCCCTGGACGACACCGTCTGGCTCAGCCCCTCCCCCGGCCACTCGCCCTGCCATTGCTGCGTCAACATCGCCTCCCGCGGGCAGCGCGCCGTGGTCACCGGCGACCTCATGCACCATGCGCTGCAATGCCGCGAACCGGACTGGTCGACCATCTTCTGCACCGACCCGGCCCAGGCCGCCCGGTCGCGGCGCAGCTTCCTGAACTCGGTCGCCGACACCGACACCATCATCCTGCCGGTGCATTTCCCCGCCCCGACCGCCGGGCGGATCGGCGGCGACGGCACCCGTTTCCGTTATGACTTCACATCATCATGAGTCATCGCGATCGGTGCGTCTTCACTCAGTGTGTGTTGACGCCTGCCAACGCCGTGCATACGGTTTTGCAAAACGACGAACCAACGAAAAGCCGGGAGTGAGACATGCGGGGCGTGGTGTTCACCGGAGACCGCGGGATCGCGCTGATGGACTTCCCGGATCCCACCCCCGGGCCGCACGATGTCGTTGTCGAAATGAAGGCCTCGGGCATGTGCGGCAGCGACCTGCACCAGTACCGCGCCGCCACGGGCAGCAGGGCCCCAGGCCCCGTCATCGCCGGCCATGAGCCCTGCGGCATCGTCGCGGCCGTCGGCGCCGCCGTCGCCCCCCAGGAGGCGCATGTCGGGCAGCGCGTGATGGTGCATCACTACCAGGGCTGCACCCAGTGCAATCATTGCCGCTCCGGCTGGCAGCAGCTGTGCCAGGAAGTGCCGGTGAAGGTCTACGGCGCCAACGCCCATGGCGGCCATGCGCGCTACCTGAAGGTGCCGGCCAACACCATGGTGCCGCTGCCCGACGAACTGAGCTTCCCCAGCGGCGCCGCCATCTCCTGCGGCACCGGCACCGCCTACAGCGCGCTCCGGCGGATGAACCTGTCGGGCAACGACACCATCGCCATCTTCGGCCAGGGCCCGGTCGGCCTCTCCGGCACCCAGCTTGCCAAGGCCATGGGTGCGCGGGTCATCGCGCTCGACATCAGCCCCGAACGCTTGGCACGCGCCCGCGAATTCGGCGCCGACGAGACCGTGAACCCTGGCACCGACGACGCCGTCGCCGCGATCAAGGACCTTACCCACGGCCATTTCGCCGACCTCACGCTGGACACCTCCAGTTCGCCCGATGCGCGCCTGGCCGCCATCCGCAGCACCAAGGTCTGGGGCACCATGTGCTTCGTCGGCGAAGGCGGCGACGTGCACATCGACGTCAGCCCGCATCTGCTGCGCCGGCAACTCACTTTGGTCGCATCCTGGACCTTCTCCAACATCATCCAGGCCGACTGCGCCCGCTTCGTCGTCGACCGCAAGATCGACGTCGACAAGCTGTTCACCGACCAGTGGAAGCTGGACGACGCGGTCACCGCCTACGAGAAATTCGACAAACAGAACTCGGGCAAGGGCGTCTTCCTGATGTAAGCCGCCTGATCCGACCCGCCTGATCGAAGCGGAGCGCCGGCCATGGATGCAAGCATCGCGGCCGATCATCGAAGCAAGGCCCTTGGCAACAGGGCCTTGGCCGCGCGTACCCGGCACTCCCGCTGGCTGGATCGCAAATTCGCCGCCATCACCGCCCTTCCCACCACGCTGGTGATGCTGGCAATCTTCGGCGTGCCGCTGCTGCTCTCGGCCTTCCTCAGCTTCCGCGGCTGGAGCCTCGAACAATCGCTCGCCGCCGGAAGCTTCGTCGGCGCCGACAACTATACCGACCTGCTGACCGACCCCGACTTCATCACCAGCCTGGTCCTGACGCTTTGCTACACCGCGGCCGCGGTAGCCGCCGAAATGCTGATCGGCCTCGGGATCGCCCTGGCGCTCAATGTCGATCTTCCGCTGATCGGCTTCTTCCGCACCGTGCTGGTGGTGCCGATGATGATGACCCCTATCGTCGCCGCCTTCTGCTGGCGGCTGCTGCTCGATCCCGGCAACGGCGTCATCAACTACTGGATCGGCCAGCACATCGTCTGGCTCGGGCAGCCGCACACGGCGCAGATCTCGGTCACCATCGTCAACATCTGGCAGAACGCCCCGTACGTCGCGATCCTGCTGCTGGCCGGGCTGCGCTCGCTGCCGCACGAACCGATGGAGGCGGCATCGATCGACGGCGCCGGCCGGATTGCAGATCTTCTGGCACGTCACCCTGCCGCTGTTGCGATCCTACATCCTGGTGGCGCTGCTGCTGCGCACGATCTTCGAGTTCCGCACCTTCGACAACGTCTACGTGATGACCAGCGGCGGCCCGGCGAACGCCACCATGGTGCTGTCGATGTTCACCTACCTCGCATCGTTCCTGCGCTTCGACCTCAGCCTCGGCGCCGCCGCCTCCTGGCTGATGCTGCTGATCTCCCTGTTCCTGTGTGCCATGTTCATCATGGTCGTGCGGCGCCGGAGCGTGGCATGAGCGCGCATGCCCTGGCCCTTCCGGTCGCGCGAGCGCGAGCCGCCTCCCGGCGACGCTGGCGCAGGCGGCTGTTCCCGCTCTGCATGTACGCGGTCCTCATCACCCTGGCGGCGGCGTTCCTGTTCCCGCTGGTCTGGGTCGTCGGACTGTCGTTCAAGACCCAGATCCAGGTCTTCACCATCCCGCCGCTCTGGGTCTGGAGCCCGACGCTCGCCAACTACGCATCGGTGCTGCGCGACGGCGGATTTCCTGGAAGCTTTCGTCAACAGCCTCGTCATCTCCACGGCGGCGGTGGTGCTGTCGATCTGCGTCGGCGTTCCGGCCGCCTACGCATGGCGCGGTTTCCGTTTCGCGGCCGCTCGGTGCTGTTCATATCGCTGCTGCTGATGCGCATGCTGCCGCCGATCGCGGTGCTCGTGCCGATGTACGTGCTGTTCAGCAAGCTCGGCCTGACCACCACCCGGCTGTCCGTGGTGCTCGCCTACGCCACGTTCAGCCTGCCGCTGGTGGTGTGGATCATGCGCGGCGTCTTCGAGGACCTGCCGCGCGAGCTGGAGGAAAGCGCCTGGGTCGATGGCGCCAGCCGGTACGCCGCCTTCCGCCACGTGGTGCTGCCGCTGATCCGCCCGGGCCTGGTCGCGGCCACCATCCTGTGCCTGCAACTGGCCTGGAACGACTTTCTGTTCGCAGCGGTGCTGACCAACAACGCGACCCGCACCCTGCCGGTGCTGATGGCGGCCTACGCCGGCACCGACACCGGCATCGATTGGGGCGGCATGACGGCATCCGGGGTGCTGGTGGTCCTGCCGGTGCTGCTGTTCTCGTTCCTCGCACAACGCCATCTCGTCGCCGGACTTTCCTCGGGCGCGGTCAAGGGATGAAGCAACTCATGTCGTGAACAACAAGCCGGGCAACGGGAACCGGCGAAGGGAGGACAAGAAGATGCAGACCAGACGCAAGTTCATCGCCGGTGCGGCCGCTTCCGGCGTCGCCCTCGGCACGACGGCGCCGCGCCGGGCCAGGGCGCAGACCAAGCCGGACAAACTGGTCTTCGTCGGCGACAACGGCCTGTGGCACGATTGCCTGGTCAAGGAAGTCGGCCCCGCCTTCGAAAAGGAGCACGGCATCCGGGTCGACTTCACCGCACTCCCCGTCGACGCCACCCTGGCGCGCCTGCGCTCCGAACTGACCGCCGGCGGCACCGGCATCGACGTCGTGCAATGGACCGGTTCCTGGGCCGGCTGGCTGACGCCGCACCTGGAAGACCACGAAACGCTGCTGGCGAAGACCGAAAGCCGGCATCCAGATTTCGACTGGAACGATTTCCTGCCGTCGATCCGCGAGATGGCGACCTGGGACGGCAAGCTGTCGGGCATTCCCTATCGCGTCACCACCGGCATCCTGCATTACCAGCCCGCCTTGCTGAAGGAGGCCGGCATCGCCAAGCCGCCCGGCACGTTCGCCGAATTGCAGGACGCCGCCATCGCCCTCACCAAAACG
This sequence comes from uncultured Alphaproteobacteria bacterium, assembly GCA_963819305.1. GTDB lineage: Bacteria > Pseudomonadota > Alphaproteobacteria > Acetobacterales > Acetobacteraceae > CAVTKE01. The sequence goes on along the minus strand of CAWFVP010000004.1, from coordinate 306,090 downwards.
GGCGCGCCTGCCAACCGCTACGGCCTCGGCTATCTCGGCCGCCAGGGGCCGGCGATGCTGGATAGCTGGTGCGCCTTCCTGCGCTCCAGCGGCGGCGATTTCTATGATCCGAAGACCTGGGAGATCCGCGTCAACTCGCCCGCCGCTGTCGAATCGTTGCAGTATTACGGCGATCTCTTGAACAAGTACTATGCCGTCACGCCGGATTCCCTCACCTGGGAATTCGCCGAGACCATTGCCGGCGGCCAGAACGATCGTTTCGCCATGGTGCAGACCCTGGCGCCGTACGGTTCGCTGTTCAACAGCTCGGCCAATTCCAAGACCGCCGGCAAATGGGCCTGGTCGCTGATGCCGGGTGCCAAGTCCCCGGAACAGAGCCGCACCTATTTCGGCGGCTGGAGCCTGGCGGTGCCGAAAAGCGGCAAGAACAAGGAATGGGCGTTCGAGTTCATCCAGATGGCCTGTAGCAAGCAGTACATGCGCCGCTCCATGCTGCTGGATAATGCACCACCGCGCGTCTCGGTGCTGAACGACCCGGAACTGGTGCAGAAATACGGCTGGGCGCCGGTCGCCGCCGAAGCGCTGAAGACGGCGATCCTCGACCCGCGCGAGGCGATCTGGCCAACCTTGGAACTGCAGCTTCGCGTCGGGATTTCCGCTGTCCTGCTGGGCCAGCAAACGGCGAAGGCGGCCCTCGACCAGGTCGCCACCGACTGGCAGCGCAGCCTGAAGCGGGCGGGTCTGAAAGGATAGCGGGAGGACCAGACAGCGGGCAGGCGGACGCGCACTCAATGTCAGGCAAGACTCATGAGGCCTCGCGTCCACTGCATGCATTCACTGGCCCAGCGCGCCATTGCGACATTGCCGGTGCGGTTGCCTTCGGCGACGAGGATGCCCTGTCGCCGGACAGATGCCGCCAGGACCGGACCGGAATCGTGCATGCCATACGCCTTGATGAAGGTCACAAGACGCTTCTTCTGAACGGGCGCCGGGATCGTCGCAGAGCCGAGGTCGAGCCACAGCCACGCGGCGTATCCAAGGTCATGCAGGCGCGAACCGGGAGCGGCGGTGTCGAAATCTATCATCGCGACCGGGACGCCGGCTCTGAACACGAAATTGCAGGGTGACAGATCATTATGACAAATGACTTCGATGCCGACGGCCCGGGCCGCTGAGCTCGCCACCAGTTCCGCGCTCAGGTCGTGAAACCGCCGGATCAGCGATGCGCCGGCCCTCAACGTGTCATCATCGTAAAACGTCAGGTCGACCGGAACCTCGCCCTCGATGAAGGCAAAGACATCGCGCCCGCCTTCGTCGGTTCCGAGGGAGGATGGCGCTCCCTCGAAGCCCCTCGCCGCCAGGTGGTCGAGCAGGCGTCGAACGAAGTCGGAGTTCGCCGTCGGAGGTCGGCGCACCGTATTCCCGACGCGCACGACACCTGCCGTCGTTCGCCCCCCACTCAGCGCAACCTCGCCTCCGAGCACCGCCATCCCGCTGCCTGTCTTGGTCCGCTCTCATGCGACGAACGCACGCTCGTCAATCCGTGGAAATCAATCGCCGCGCCGCGTCCTCCAACGGCCGTTCCGCGTCGCAGTAATCCTCCCATCCCGTCGATTTCTTCAACAGCTTCGGCACGCTGCGCAGGGTGAACCGCGCCGGGTCCAGCCCCGCGCGCACCTGCGACCACGGCACCGGCATCGAAACCGTGGCACCATCGCGCAGCCGCGGCGACAGCGGCGCCACGGCGGTGCTCATCCGGTCGTTGCGCAGGTAGTCCAGGAAGATCTTACCGCCGCGCAGCTTCTTCGCCATGTTCACCAGATAGAGCTTCGGCGAATCCGCGGCCATCCGGCGGCAGATCTCCTGCGCGAACGTCTTGGCGCCGTCCCAGTCGAGCCCGCCCTTCTTCGGCAGGGTCAGCGGCGTGACCACGTGCAGCCCCTTGCCGCCGGTGGTCTTGCAGAACGCCGCCAGTCCCAACGCCTCCAGCCGCGACCGGATATCCTTCGCCGCCGCGATGACGGCGGTGAACTCCACCTCGGGCCCGGGGTCCAGGTCGAACACCAGGCGGCCGGGAATGTCCGGATGAAAGGGCTGGCAATTCCACGGATGCAGTTCGCACGCGGCAACCTGTGCCACCGCGGCCAAGCCCTCGATCCGGTCGATCTGCAGATACGGCTTGCGGTCACCGGAGACGGTGACCAGTTCAAGCAGATTGGAGCTTCCGGGCATGGCATGCCGCTGGAAGAATTTTTCTCCATTGATGCCGTCCGGCGCCCGGATGATCGAGCACGGGCGGCCGCGGATATGGCCCAGCAGCCACGGCCCCACGGCCTCGTAGTAGCGGGCCAGGTCGAGCTTGGTGACCGGCGCACCGTCCCCGCCCGCATCCGGCCACAGCGCCTTGTCCGGATGGGAAATCGGCACCCCCATCACCACCGCCTTGCCGCCAGCCGTCTTGCCGCTTTGGGCCCCAGCGGCAGACCGGGACGCGGCCGGCTTCTTCGATGCATTGCCGGGCAGCGAGGGGCTGGGCGCCTCATCCGGCGGCGTGGGCTTTTCGGCGGCAACTTCGGCGGCGGGCTTGTCCTCGCGCAATCCCTTGAAGGCGGCCTGGCGCACCATCCCGTCGCCGGTCCAGCCGGCGAACTCGATCTCGGCAACCAGGTCCGGCCGCACCCAGTGCAGCCGCTCGTCGCGCCGCGCGGCGGCAGGGCCTGTGAACGGCTTCTTCGACGCAGCCACCTTCTTCAGCCGCGGCAGCACCCGGTTCGCAACCGCCGCTCCGAACCCGGTGCCGACCCGGCCGATATAGATCAGCTTGTCATCGCGATGCACCCCGACCAGCAGCGAGCGCAGCTCGCCGTTGGGCCCCGCCGTCCAGCCGCCGATCACCACCTCGTGCCCGGCGCGGCATTTCGCCTTCTGCCAGTCGTCGCTGCGGCCGGACCGGTAGGCGGCGTCCAGTCGCTTGCTGACGATGCCCTCGAGGGACATCCGGCAGGCCGAACGCAGCACCGCCTCCCCGCCGCTTTCGAAATGCGGCACGAAGCGGAAATTCGGCTTCTTGCCGGCGTGCTTCTCCAGCATCGCCGACAGCCGCGCCTTGCGCTCCGACAGCTTCAGCCCGCGCAGGTCCGCGCCCTCCGCGAACAGCAGGTCGAAGGCGAAGAACACCAGATCGTCGGTGCGGCCATCGGAAATGGCCGCCTGCAGCGACGCGAAATCCGGCGCGCCATTGGCGTCGAGCGCCACGATCTCGCCGTCGACGATGGCGTCCGGCAGGTCGCTCGCGGCCTTGGCGATGGCCGCGAACTTCGCCGTCCAGTCCAGGCCCTTGCGGGTGCGCAGCACGGCGCGGCCGCCCTCGATGCGTGCCTGCACGCGGTAGCCGTCGAACTTCACCTCGTGCACCCAGCCGGACCCAGAGGGCGGACGCTCCACGGATTTGCAAAGCTGCGGTTCCACGAACTCGGGCATGGTCTCGACCGGATCGGCTTTCACGGATTTCTTCGCGGCACTCGTCCGGCCGGCTTTGCGAAGCTCGGGGGCGCTGCCCTTGTTGGAATCCCAAACCGCATCGGCGGCGGTATCGGACGCGGTCATGAACGGCTTGGGCGCGCGCCCGCGGCCGGCCTCGATCGCCGCCATGCTGCGCCCGGACGCCACCGACCGATCATCCGCCATCAATGCCGCGGTGTCGCCGACCGCGTCGTCGCGATGCTTGATCAGCAGCCAGTTGGTCCGCTTGCCGCCGGAACGGTCATGCTTCATCCGCACCAGCACCCAGCTGCCGTGCAGGCGCTGGCCGTCCAGGGTGAATTTCAGGTCGCCCGATTCCAGCCCCTGCTCGGCGGTCATTCCTTCCGGCGCCCAATAGCCCCGATCCCAAAGCTGCACCGTGCCGCCGCCATACTGGCCCTTGGGGATGGTGCCCTCGAAATCGCCATAGTCCAGCGGATGGTCCTCGACCTCCACGGCCAAGCGCTTGTCGGCGGGGTCGAGCGATGGCCCCCGCGTCACCGCCCAGGACTTGAACACCCCGTCCAGTTCCAGCCGCAAGTCGTAGTGCAGCCGGGTGGCGTCGTGCTTCTGGATGACGAAGCGCAGCCGCTGCCCGGACTGGCCGGCCTGGCCGCTCGGCTCCCGGGTCTGCGTAAAATCGCGCTTGGCGCGGTATGTCGTGAGCTTGTCGGCCATCCTACGCACTCCCGGGCATGGCGCGGGAACATCTTCCGCCGGCGTTTGGTTCCGCCGAACGCGGAACACCAAGACGGCTATGAAATCGAAAAAACCTCGATCGGGGAAGCGATGCCGCGCAACGCATGGTGCCCGAACGACCGCCAGTCGCGGGCGATCGCCTGGGTGAAGGCGGCCGAGGCCACCACCGGGCTGCCCAGTTCCTTGGTCAGGTCCTCCAACCGCGCCACCTCGTTCACCGCCGCCCCCACCAAGGTGAACTGCAGCCGGTCCGGCACGCCGACATTGCCGTAGATCACCGTGCCGACATGCAGGCCGATCCCGAATTCCAGCCGCTCCGCGCCCGGCTCCGGCACATGTGCGGCCAGCCGGCGGCGCGCCTCCAGCGCCGCCTCCAGCGCCCGGGCGCAGGCATCCTCGATGGTGCCTTCCATCCGGAAGAACCCCAGCACGGCGTCGCCGATGAACGAGACCACCTCGCCGCCGTGGTCGTGGATGGCGCCCGCTGTCATCTCGAAATAGCGGTTGAGCACCCGCAGGAAGCCTTCCGCGGTGGCGTGGTCGGCGAGCGTCGATGAGTGGCGCAGGTCGCTGTACCACAGCGCCGCCTCCAGCTTTTCGCCGTCGCCGCGATGGATGGCGCCGCTCAGCACCGCGCGGCCGGCCGCCTTGCCCAGATAGGCGCTGGCCACGTTGTCGGCGATGGCACGCTCGAAACGGCCTTTCAGCGCCACCGCCAGCCGGCTGGTGATGCGCTGCAGCAGGCTGATCTCGCCGTCGGTGAAGCCGGAGGAGCGGTCGCACAGCCAGGAACAGTTGATGCCACTGCGGTTGCCGGCTTCGCTGCGCTGGCGCTCCTCGAACGGCACCGTCAGCAGCAGGTAGTCATGCCCGCCGCGATCGCGCAGTTCGGTCAGGATCGAAAAATCGAGCAGCGCCGTCCGTCCGGTGAGGCGCCGCCGCAGCAGCGGCAACCCGTGCGTCACAACATGCTTGATGGGGCTGGTCTGGTATTCGTCCGAGTTGCGGCTCTCCTGCCCGATCAGCCGGAAATCGACGCCCTCGACGGTCCAGGTCAGCGATCCCGCCACATAGAGCGGATGCAGCACGTTGAAGACGATGCTGCCGCGCATCACCGGAACGCCGGAGGCGCGCAGCCGGCGGCACAGCGATTCGAACAGCACGGAGGGTTTCGAATCGCTGAGCGCCTGCTCGGCCAGCCAGCCGGCGATCGCATCGGACAGCACGCCCGATGCGGCGTGGCGCCTGGTGGTCCTGATATCCCCGTCGTTCATGGCCTGCCGCCGATCCTGCACGCAGCCCGGCACCATCCGCAACCCCGTCGTGAGGCGGCTAGAAGCAGCTCCCGAGATCGGCGGTGACCGCCTGGCTACGCTTGTCGAACGGGCTGATCACCGACGGCATGGAGGGACAGCGGGAGGTGGTGTAGCGCGGCACCGACGTCACGAACACGTCGATGCCTTCCTTGATCAGGACGTCAGGCCCGAACCGGTTGACGAAATCCGGCCGCGTCGCCGGCTGGGTGTAGACCGTGCCGGCCAGCATCGCCTTGTAGATCTTGTGGCTCAGTGGCGACGGAAAGGCGCACCAGGCGACATCGTCGTCGGTCGGCCCCTTGCCGTAGTTCTTCACCCCGATGAGGTAGGGCCTCAACGCCCCGCTATCGGCGACGATGCGCCCGCCGGGGTAGATCACCCCCTCGAACTTCGCCCGGCACTCGCCTTCGCGGCCGACGTCCCGCACGCTGCCGGCGACGCTCAGCACGGTCAGTTCGCCCCAGATGCCGCCGGCGGCCATGGCCATGCTGCCGCCGATGCTGACCTCGCCGACGCAGTAATGCTCGGGATCGGGGGTGAACGGATTGCCGTAGCAATGCACCGAGTAAGACCCCTGGGCCGATTGGTCGAAGGTCTGAAACCGATCAATGGGCGCATCGGCCCGCGCCACGAAGGCCGGGAACGCCGTGCCGAGCAATCCGCAAATCAGCAGGGCCAGCCGAGTCTTCATCACGGAAGGGTGAACCAATTGCGCGGGCGAATCAACCGCGAGCGGCCTGGGCTGTCAGCCCTGGCGCAGGCTCATGATGAACGCGGCGATCTCGTTGGCCTGGTCGGCGGGACGGTTGGTGTTCAGCATGTGGAGGTGGGGACCTTGGATGAACACGCTGAGCTTCGCCGCGGTCACGCCCGGTCGGTTGGCGATGCTCGCGAAGGCCGGCGCATCGGTCCAGCTTGCGCCGCCGCCCGGGGTGATCACGTGGCACCGCGCGCATAGCCGGTCGGCGAGACCCTGCCCGGCCGCCACGTCGGCCAGGCTCGATTGCGCGAACCCGGGTCCGGCGGCAGCCGCACAGCATGCGGCGACCAAGACCGGCAACAGTCTCGAACCCGATGGGGAAAGGCTGACCATGCGGCAGCTTCACCGGGCGGCCGACCCACCGCATTGACCCTGATCAAAGCGGGTCGACTCTACGCGACATCCACCCAGGCGCCGTCCTGCGCCCGCGACCGCAAGGCCGCCTCGACGAATGCCATGCCGGCGACGCCCGCGGCCGCGGTCGGAAACTCCAGCGCCAGCGGATCCACCTCGCGTCCGAGCAGCCTGGCGGCGATCGCCTCCGCGGCATCGGAATAGAGATTTGCGAACGCCTCCAGCAGACCCTCCGGATGACCACGCGACATCCGCTGCAGGCGCCGCGCCGGCGGCAGCAGATCGGCATCCCCGCGGGCCAGGACGCGCACCGCGCTGCCGAGCGGGGCATGGCGCAGATGCTCGTGATCGCGATGGTTCCAATACAGCGCACCGGATTCGCCGAACACCCGCAGCGCGATGTCGTTCTCGGTGCCCGCCAGTGCCTGCGACGCCAGCAGCGTGCCGCGCAGGTTTCCCTGCAGCCGCAGCAGGAAGGCGCCGTAATCGTCGACCGCCCGCCCGGGCACGATGGCGCCGAGGTCCGCGCACAGCCGCTCCACCCCGCGGCCGGAGACGAAGCAGGCCAGGTGGTGCGCATGCGTGCCGATATCGCCCAGCACCAGCGACGGGCCGCTTCGGGCGGCGTCCAGTTTCCACTTCAGCTTCACCGTGATCGGCCCGGCCTCGACCGGGGTCGCCATGCCGGACTGCAGATACTCCACCTGGACCGCCCGCAATTCGCCGACCGCGCCGGCCGCGACCATGGCCCGGGCCTGGCGGATCATCGGGTAGCCGGCGTATCCGTGGGTCAGGCAGAACACCTTCCCGCCAGCCGCTGCCCGTTGCTCGAGATCCTGCGCTTCCGCAAGCGTGTTGGTGATCGGCTTGTCGCAGATCACGTGCAGCCCGGCCTCGATCGCCGCCCTGCATTCGGCGTAGTGGCGATCATTCGGGGTCATGATGGCCACGGCGTCGATACCATCCGCCCGCCCCGCCTCGCCCTCCAGCATCGCTTCGGTGGTTGGGTAAGGGCGCGGCAGATCCACCACCTTCCCGGCCGCCAGCGCACGCGCGGGATCGGACGACAGCACCCCCGCCACCAGCGCAAAACGCCCGTCGAGCGTGGCGGCGGCGCGGTGCATGGCACCAATGAACGATCCGGGTCCGCCGCCGATCACGCCAAGGCGAAGCTTGCGGCCGAGTTGCGCGAAGGCGGTGCTGTCGGCCATGGCGAATGCGCCCTCCCGGCTCAGGCGATGTGGCGGCCGCCGTCGACGAACAGGTTGGCCCCCGTGATATAGCGCCCGGCATCCGAACACAGCAGCATCGCGGCACCCACCAGGTCATCCGGCCTGCCAAGCCGGCCGACCGGAATGCGCTTGGCCAACGCCTCGCCTTCGGTCTGCATCTGCACCCGGTTGCGGGCGGTGAGAATCGCGCCGGGTGCGAGGTTGTTCACGGTCACCCCGTTGCCGCCGAATTGCCGCGCCAGGCTCAGCACCCAGTTGAATTGCGCCGCCTTGGTGCCGGCATAGACGAACATCCGCGGGTGCGGCATCTCCTGCTGCACGCTGCCGATCGTGACCACCCTGCCCCAGCCCCGCTCCGCCATCGGCGGCACCAGGCGCTGCAGAAGCTCCAACGTGCTGCGCAGGTTGACGGCGATCTGGCGGTCGAAATGTTCGCGGCTGACCGTGGCATAATCCTCGACCAATTCGATCGAGGCATTCAGCACCAGGATGTCGACGCGGCCGAACTTCGCCACTACGGCCGCCGCAAGTTCGTTGCCGGATTCATCCTGCGTGAAATCGGCGGCGAACGCGTGCGCCCGGTCGGCACCGATCTCCTTCACCACATCGGCGGCGTCGGCGGTCTCCTCGGCATTGCCGACATGGTGGATCGCCAGCGTCGCCCCACGTGCCGCCAGCGCCAGTGCAATGGACCGGCCGATTTCGCGCCGGGCGCCGGTGACGAGCGCCACCCTGCCATCCAAGGCGAACAGGCTGATCGGATCGCTGGCTGGCGGCATGGCAGTTTCCCCTCGGTGCGACCGCATCCTTGCCGATCACGGCAGCAGGGGATAGCCCGGCTATTCCGCGGCGGCGACGAGGCCGTGCAGCGCCAGTTCCTCGGCATCGACACCAAGGGTGCGCCAATCCGTCGACTTGGTGACGATGCCTTCGAAGGAGCGCAGCTTCACCTGCGGCACCCGCGGTTCGGTGCGCCCAAACGCAGGGCCGCCGGAAGCGACCGCACGGGCGGCATCGACCATCTGGCGCCGGAACGCGACGATGGCGAGATCGCTGGCGCCAAGACGTTCGCGCGAGCGATCGGCGATCGGGCCCATGCTCTCCCACATCGCCATGTCCTGCGCCGGAATGCCCTTGATGCCGGTGAAATCGCCGGACGCCATCAGCGCGCGGTCCTGCAGGTAGTCGTTGCCGGAATTGCGCAGCTTGCGCCAGTTGGCATCGACGTCGACGCCAGGCTCGGCCGCGCAGAACCGGCGCCAGGACAGGCTGTCAATGCCTTCGCCCTCGCTCCAGGCGATGAAGTAGAACATCGTGTTCTCGTCATCGATCGGCACCGACAGCTGCACCAGGCCATACCGATTATTGGGCGGGATCAAAACCGTCAACGGCGCCACGAACAGGGTCGTGCGGACATAGTCGTGGGTGGCCGAATTCATGATCGGCCGGCGGATCGCGGCATAGCGAAAGCCGAACGGCGTGTGCTGCAGCACCAGGCGCGGCGCCTTGTCGGTCGATGGGCGCGGCCAGACCGCGTCCGTGGCCATCGCCCGGTCCACGCGCTGCGGCGGCATGTCGGTGGAATGCAGTGTCGAGCTATGCGCGGAATCGATCGCCCCTTCCAGCACCTGCGCCCAATTGCAGGCGACATGCATCTTGGCGATGCTGATGCGGGCATCGGGGCTTGGGGCAAACGCCGGCGGTTCGAATTCCGGCATCGTTTCCGCGGCGCCCATGTAGATCCAGGCCATGCCGCCGGCTTCGCGCACCGGATAGGCTTTGTGCTTCACCTTGGCCGCAAACCCGGTCTCGGCCGGCTCCGAGGACATCTCGACGACATTGCCCTCGACATCCATCTTCCAGCCATGGAACAGGCAGCGCAGGCCGCAATCCTCGTTGCGGCCGAACGCCAGCGACGCCCGACGATGCGGGCAATGTTCATCGAGGCAGCCGAGGCGGCCAAGGCTGTCACGGAAGATCACCAGGTCCTCGCCCAGCATCCGCACCCGCACCGGCTTGCCGTCGTTCTCGGCCACCTCCTCGGACATGCAGGCGGGGAGCCAGTGCGAACGCATCAGCGCGCCCATGGGGGCGGTGCCCTCGACGCGGCAGAGCAGGTCGTTTTCTTCGGCGGTGAGCATGGCTGCCTCCTCGCTGGCGCTCGGGCCGGTTGCCGGCCTATTTGCTTAGGAGGCTAAGATATTCCGAACCAGCGGCGCTGTCGAGCTTGAACGGCAGCCCGGGGGGCGGCTAGCTGTGCAATCGGAGGGCGGCGATGACGGCGATCGATGAACTGGTTCCGCTGCTGGTACGGCAGGCCGATCTCATCGCCGAGGGCGTATTCGCGTTCGAACTCCGCGACCCGAACGGCGGCGACCTGCCGCCTTTCACCGCCGGCGCGCATGTCGCGGTGCAGGTTCCGGGCGCCCGGCTGGCGCATTATTCGCTGTGCAACGATCCGGCGGAACGGCACCGCTATGTCCTCGGCGTGAAGCGCGGCGGCGGTGCGTCGCGCGCGCTGGTGGATTCCGTCCGGACCGGCGACGCATTGATGATCGGGCCGCCGCGCAACGATTTTCCCCTTGTTCCTGCCGCGAACCTGCTGTTCCTGGCAGGCGGCATCGGGATCACCCCGATCATGTCGATGATCCGCCACCTGCAGGGCACCGGGCATCAGGGCTACCGGCTCTGCTACTGCACCCGCAGCCCGGCGACGACGCCCTTCATGGCCGACCTCTCGGCACCGGGGCTGCGCGAGCGGGTGACGCTGCATCACGACGACGGCGACCCTGCACGCGCGATGGATTTCTGGCCGCTGCTGGAAAAGCCCGGGGGGACGTTGCCGGGGGGCACCCATGTCTATTGCTGCGGCCCCCGCGCGATGATGGAAGCGGTGCGCGACATGACCGGGCATTGGCCGCCGAGCATGGTGCATTTCGAGGATTTCGGCGGCGCCCAGGCCGCCCACAAGGCCAGCGACGAGGCCTTCGCCGTGCGGCTGGCGCGAACCGGCGAGCGCGTGGAAATCCCCGCCGACGCGTCGATCCTGGAGGTGCTGCGCGGACGCGGCATGCAACTGGCGTTTTCCTGCGAGAGCGGCAGTTGCGGCTCCTGCCGCACGCGGCTGCTGGCGGGGAATGTGGAACACCGGGACTTCGTTCTGACGGAAGAAGAGCGTGGGGACAGCATCATGATCTGCGTGTCGCGCAGCCGATCCGGCGAACTGGTGCTGGACCTGTAGATGGATAAATTGCGGCTTGGCGTGGCGGGCCTGGGGCGCGGCTTCCTCTCGATGCTGCCGACCCTCGCGGCGCATCCTGGCGTGGCGCTGGTGGCGGCGGCCGATCCACGCGCGGATGGGCGGGCGCAGTTCGGCCGCGACTTCACCGCCCGCACCTACGCGACAGTGGAAGAAATGTGCGCGGACCCCGGCGTGGATGTCGTCTACGTTGCCACTCCGCACCAGTATCATCGCCGGCATGTCGAAGTCGCGGCGGCGTACGGCAAGCATGTTCTTGTCGAGAAAGCCCATGGCGCTGACGCTGGAAGATTGCCGCGCCATGACCGACGCCACAACCCGCGCCGGGGTTGTCATGGTGATCGGCCACAGCCACGGCTTCGATCTTCCTTATGCACGCACGCGCGAACTGATCGCCGGCGGCGAATACGGCCGCCTTCGGATGATCACGACCCTCAATTTCACCGACTTCATGTACCGGCCAAGACGTCCTGAGGAGCTGGTCAGCGCACAGGGCGGCGGCGTGCTGTTCAGCCAGGCGGCGCACCAGATCGACATCGTCCGCCTGCTGGGCGGTGGCATGCTGCGCAGCCTGCGCGCCCATACCGGCATCTGGGACGCGGCCCGGCAGGCCGAGGGCGCCTACCAGTGCCTGCTGGAATTCGAGGACGGGGCGACGGCGTCGCTGACCTATAGCGGCTACGGGCATTTCGATTCGGATGCGCTCGGCAACTGGATCGGTGAGATGGGCATGCCGAAATCCGCCGACGACCACGGCGCCGCCCGCCGGGCGTTGCTGGCCTCCACGGACGATGAAGCGGCGATGAAGAACGCGCGCGGCTATGGCGGCCCGGCATACCAGCCGGCCGCCGCGACCGCCGGCGCCCTGCATCAGCATTTCGGCCTTTTCGTTGCGTCCTGTGAGCGCGCCGACCTGTGCCCGGGTCCGGATGGCGTATGGGTGCATGGCGAGCTGCGGCGGCATCTGATTCCGCTGCCGCCGCCCGAGGTGCCGCGCACCGAGGTGATCGACGAACTTCGCAATGCCGTCCTGCGTGGCCGGCGGCCACTGCATGACGGGCCATGGGGAATGGCGACGCTCGAAGCCTGCCTGGCGATCGCCGCATCCGCGCGCGACCGGAAGGAGGTTCAGCTGCGCCACCAGGTTCCCACCCCGTGAGGCAGCACGACGAAGCCGCCGCGGCCACGCGCGCGATCCTGCGCCATTGGCACGAGGCGGTGCCGAACGATCGCCTGGCCCATCTGGTGAAGGACGCGATGCGCGGCCTGTCGCGGGCCTTGCAGGCGCGGCTCGCCGGGCACGGCGTGTCCTATGGGCACTGGACCTTCCTGCGCATCCTGTGGGAGCAGGACGGACTGACGCAGCGCGAACTCAGCGAGCGCGCGGGCGTGATGGAGCCGACCACCGCCGCGGCGCTCGTGGCGATGCAGCGGCTGGGCTACGTCGCGCGCCGCCACCTGCCCGACAGCCGCAAGAAGATCTACGTATTCCTCACGCGCCGGGGCGAGTCCCTGAAGGATCGGCTGGTGCCGTTGGCCGAGGCGGTCAACCATACGGCCCTGCGCGGGGTGAGTGCGGCCGACATCGCCACCACGCGCGCGGTGCTGCTGGCGGTGATCGAAAACCTCGCCACCGACGAAGCGGCCTGAACACCGGATGCGGCGTCGGTACCGCCGGCGCGGCATTGCACCGCTGCCGGCGCGTGCCTAGGCTGGACCGGGTTCGGGAGGAAATAACATGCGCTGGATCAGGTTCACCGCCGGGGGCACCACGTCGTACGGCATCGTCGAGGGCGACCGGATTGCCGCGGTTTCCGGCACGCCGTTCGGGTCATGGAGCAAGTCCGGGGCCAACCATGCTCTGGCCGATGTGAAGATCGAATTGCCGGTGATGCCGCAGACCTTTTATTGCGCCGGCCTGAACTACGTCGAGCACGTCAAGGAAGCGGCCAACAAGCGCGGCGAGATCCCTAATATTCCCGAACGACCGGAGATCGGCTATCGCGCACAGAACGCGCTGATCGCGCACGAGGAAGACGTGGTGATCCCGCGCATCGCCACCGAGAAGATCCATTACGAGGGCGAACTCGTCGTGGTCATCGGCAAGCAGGCCAAGCACCTGACCGAGGAGAATGCGCTGTCCTGCGTGTTCGGCTACACCATCGGCAACGACGTCAGCGAACGGACCTGGCAGAAGATGGATCGCGGTCTGTGGCGGGCGAAGAACACCGACACCTTCAAGCCGATGGGCCCGTGGATCGAGACCGATGTCGATCTCGACAAGATGGTGACGACCGTGCGCCTCAACGGCGAGTCGCGCACGACCTTCCAAACCAACCACATGCTGTTCGGCATCGCCCGCTTCATGTCCGAGATGACCAAATACATGACGCTGTGGCCAGGCGACGTGATCTGGATGGGCACCGACGGCACCTCCCCCGACGTCCGCGCCGGCGATGTCGTCGAGGTCGAGATCACCGGCATCGGCACCTTGCGCAACCGCTTCGTCGCCGAGGCATAGGAGCGCCCGATGCCCGCATCTTACCAAGAACATCGCCGGCAGATCGAGGCCATCCTGATCGCCTGGGGCATGCCCGCCGACCGCGCGGCGATCACCGCGGATATCATGTCCTATGCCGATCTGCATGGCATCGACAGCCACGGCATCTCGATGATCCCGGGCTACGACGAACGCCGCCGGCAGGGCAAGATGCGGATGCAGGCAACGCCCCGCATCGTTCGCGAAACGCCGGTGTCGGCGGTGGTGGACGGCGATGGCGGCCTCGGCCACTTCACCTCGCACCTGGCGATGAGCACCGCGATCTCGAAGGCCAGGTCAGCGGGCATCGGGATTTCCGCGGTGCGGAACTCGGCGCATTTCGGCGCCTGCGGCTACTATGCGAAGATGGCCGCGGATGCCGGCTTCATCGGCATGGTGACGACCAGCGCCTCGGGCGTCCAGGTGGCGCCAACCGGCGGCGCGCAGGCAAGGCTGGGGACCGACCCCATCGCCTTCGCGGCACCCGGCCGCGACGGCGAGCCGTTCCTGCTGGACATGGCAACGACCACGGTCGCAGCCGGCCGCATCCGCAACAAGGCGAACGAGAACCTGCCCTGTCCACCGGGCTGGGTGGTGACGAAGGATGGCCTGCCCAGCACCGATCCGCTGGAGGCCAGTCAGAAGGGCGGCTATCTGACCTCGCTCGGCGGCACCGCCGAGGGCAGCAGCTACAAGGGCTACGGCCTCGCCTCGATGGTAAATATCCTTTCGTCCGCCTTGTCCGGCGCCTGCATGGTCACCGATCCGGAACACACGAAACGGCCGGGGACGATGGATATCGGGCATTTCTTCATGGCCATCGATCCCGGCATCTTCCGCGATCCGGCCGAATTCCGCGCCGATGTGACTGCCTTTGCCGACACGCTGCGCGCCACGAAAGCGATCGATCCCGCCAGGCCGGTGATGGTGGCGGGTGACCCGGAGCGGCGCAACGCGAAGCAGCGGCATGCCGACGGCATCCCGGTGGGCAAGAACCTGCTGGCCAAGGTCCGCGCCATTGCCGAGGCATCCGGCGCGCCCTGGACGTTGAGTTAGAAACTCCGCCTTCCAAGCGTCCGGGCCTAGCTGTTGGGGCCGCGCTCCATCGAGATCGGCTGCCAGCGGATGCGGTCGGACAGGGCGAGGACCGATGGATTGACGCAGCTCATCGGCCATTTGCCCTGAGCGGCGAGCGCCATTTCCTGACCGACGCGCCGCTTCCGGATCGGCTCGAAGCGTGCCGAGGCGGACGCGACGTGGGCGCTGAGCGTCACGTTGGGCATCGACATCAGCGGGTTGTTGTGCCCCGGCGGCTCCTGCTCCAGCACGTCCAGCGCCGCGTGGGCGACGCGGTTTTCCTGCAGCGCGCGGACCAGTGCCGCCTCGTCCACGGTCTTGCCGCGGCCGGTGTTGACGAACACAACGCCGGGCTTCATCTGCTGGAACGCCTCGTCTCCGAGCAGCGCCTTGGCGCTGGAGGTGCCGGGCACGTGCATCGAAATGAAATCCGATTGCTGCAGGACTTCGGAGAGCGAGGCGGGCTGCACGCCGTAGGGCGGCATGACCAATTCCTCGATGTAGGGGTCGTGGGCGATCATCCGCAGCCCGAATCCGCGGGCGCGGGTGGCCACGCCGCGGGCGACGTGGCCGAAGCCGATCAGGCCCAGCGTCAGCCCCATCATTCGCGGAATCTGATACAGCGCCGGCCGGCCTTCGCGCCATTTTCCTTCGCGGACCATGCGGTCGTGCTCGACCACGCGGCGGAAGCCGGCGAGCAGCATGGTCATGGCGTGGTCGGCAACTTCCTCGATGAAGGTATCGGGGACGTTGGTCACCGGGATGCCGCGTTCGGTCGCGGCGTTCACGTCGATGTTGTCGACGCCGACGCCGCCGCCGCTGATCAGTCGGCAACGGGTCAGGCTCTCGATGATCCTGCGGTTGATCGGAATGCCCTTGGCGTAGATCGCGTCGGCATCTTTCGCAGCAGCCATGAAGCCGGCTTCGTCGCCCGGGCCCTCGCTGATGGCGGCATCAAGCCCGGCGAGCGCCTCCATCTCCAGGTCGTAGCCGGTGTTCTTCGGCGTGGCACCGGGGGCAGCCGGTGTCAGGATATTGAATTTCGCCATTTGCGTCTCCTCCGCTGGGCGGAGTTTAGCGCGTGATTCGCCGCAGGCCACCCAGCAGGCTCAACAAAAGCAGCAACGCCAGCGAAACCATGACGACCAGCGAGGACACCGCCGCCACCGTCGGGTCGATGCGGTCGGACATGTAGCTGTAGATGCGCACCGGCAGCGTCTGCAGCGCCGGGCCGGTCATGAAGATGGTCATCGTCACTTCGGAGAAGGACAGCAGGAAGCAGAACAGGAACGCGTTGACCAGTCCGCGGGCGCAGAGCGGCATGGTGATGCGCGCCAACATGCGCCAGCGCGGCGCGCCGAGCACCATCGCGGCCCACTCGGTTTCCTCCGGCACCATCTGCAACGCAACCAGCAGCGACCGGACCGCGAAGGGGGTGACGATCACGATATGCGCCATCACCAGCCCGATGAGGCGGTTGTACAGGCCGATGCCGTTGACGAATTGCAGCATGGCGATGCCGAACACCACCGCCGGCACCAGCAGCGGCGAGGTGAAGAAGCCGAGCAGGGCCGCGTGTCCCGGCAGGTGGTAGCGGGTGAGGCCGTAGGCAGCGAGGAAGGCCGCGGCAACCGCGCCGATTGCCGCCAGCGTCGCCAGCTGGGCGCTCAGCAGGAAGGCATCGACGAAGCCCGGATAGGAAAACGCCTCGCGGTACCAGCGCAGGGAGAACGCCGACACCGGCAGAACGAAGTAGGCCTGGGGGGTGAACGACATCCAGACCACGAGCACGATCGGCGCCAGCATCACGGCCAGCATGGCGATGTTGAGGATGCGGTTCAGCGCGGCCATCGGCGCACCGCCAGGGACTGGGTGACGCCGACCAGCAGCAGGGTCGCCGCGAGCAGGGCGATGGCGATGGCGCTGCCGAACGGCCAATCTAGTTGCTGGAGGTTCACCTGGAAGGCGAGCATCGACATTACCGTGGTGCGCGCGCCGCCGAGGATGGCGGGAGCGGCGAATGCGGTCATGTTCATGATGAAGTTGATGACCAGCCCGGTGACGAGCGCCGGCAGCGTCAGCGGCAGCAGCACGCGCAGGAACACCTGTCGGCGCCGCGCGCCCAGCGTGCCGGCGGCCCAGATCAGACTTGGGTCGATGCCGCTGACGGCGGCCCAGAGCGGCAGCAGCACGAACATGAAATGTCCCGGCACCAGGGCGATGACGATGCCGGTCTCATTCAGCATCAGGCGCAGCGGCGTGGTGATCAGGTGCATTTCCCGCAAGGCGGTGTTGATCAATCCGTTCGGCCGCAGCAGCAGGTTCCAGCCGAAGGATTTCACCACGGTGTTGATCAGGAACGGGCTGACATAGGCGAGGATGACCCACGCCTGCAGCCGTGGCGAAAGCCGCGCCAGGAAAAACGCCGCGGGATAGGCGAGCAGCGCGCTAATGCCGGTAACGACGAGGCTGATCCGCAGCGTGCGTAGGAGAATTTCCAGGTACAGCGTGTCGGCGAGGCGAGCGTAGTTGGCGAAGGTCCAGATGCCGGTGTCGATGCCCTCCGGCGTGTTGGGGTGCAGGCTGTTCAGCGCCGCCTGCCATAGCGGCCAGACATAGGCGAAGCACATCAGCAGCAGCAGCGGCAGCACGAACAGCCAGCCGGTGGAAAGCCTGCGCGTGGCGGATTCAGGCATCGCCGCGAACGACGCTGTCGCGGGGGTTCCAGCCGACCCGAACGCGGCTGCCCGGCTGCAATGCGGCGGCTATTTCGTCGGCGATCGGGATCGACAGGCGGGCGCCGCCCAGGCTGAAGACGCAGTCGGTGGTGGCGCCGGTGAATGTCAGGTCGTCCACCACCGCGTCGAACACGTTTTCGACTTCGCCCGTCACGATTTCGCCCGTCCCGATCCCCAGGCAGATGCTCTCGGGCCGCAGGATCAGCCACGCATTGCCGGCCGGGATGTCGTCCGAGACCGGCAGGCGCAGGTTGAGACCATCGGCGGCATGGCCGATCAGCATGCCGTCACGCGCCTCGATGCGCTCCAGGAAGATCTCGTTCACGGGGCCGACGAAGCCGGCGACGAAGCGGCTGGCGGGGTGATGGTAGAGCTTCCTCGGCGTGCCGACCTGGTCGATGCGGCCGGCCCGCAGAACCGCCACGCGGTCCGACATCACGAACGCCTCCTGGATGTCGTGGGTGACCAGCAGCGTGGTGACGCCGCAGCTTACGCTGCAGGGCGCGGATGTCGGCGCGCATCTCGTCGCGCAGCCGGGCGTCGAGGTTGCTCAGCGGTTCGTCGAGCAGCAGCAGCCGCGGCCGGATCACCAGCGCCCGCGCCAAGGCGACACGCTGCTGCTGGCCGCCGGACAACTGCGCCGGAAAACGATGCGCGAGATCGCCAAGGCGAACCAGGGCCAATGCCTCCCGCACCCGTTCGGCGATTTCCCGCTTGCCGACGCCGCGCATCTGCAGGCCGAAGGCCACGTTGGCGAAGGCCGTCATGTGCGGAAACAGGGCGTAGTTCTGGAACACCATCGCCATGTCGCGGGCGTGCATCGGCGTCGCGGTGATGTCGCGCCCGTCCAGCATGATGCGGCCGCGATCGGCCGGGTAGATGCCGGCGATGGTGCGCAGAATGGTGGTCTTGCCGCAGCCGGACGGACCCAGCAGGGTGAAGAACTCACCCTGCGCGACCGCAAGGTCGATGCCCTGCACGGCGAGAACGGCCCCGAACGATTTTTCGAGGCCGCTGATCTCCAGCGACATTCAGGCGGTCACGCGGCGGCGGCTCATTTTGCCGAGGTGATCTCGCGCTGGAACCGCTCCGACCATTCCGTCCGGTGCGCCAGAACGTACGGATAATCGATTTCGACGACGTGCTCCAGTTGCTCGCCGTGCGGCACGCGCTTCTGCGCGTCGGCGGAAAGCGTCACGTCGCGGTTCATCACCGTGTTGCTGTAGGTTTCGGCGCGATAGGACTGCACGTCCTTGCCCACCCACCAGTTCAGGAAGGCGCGGGCGCCGGCCGGATTGGGGGCATTGCGCATCACCCCGGCGGCGCTGGGGCTGAGATACACCGGATCCGGCACCACCAGCGCCACCGGCAGGCCGCGTCGGATCATGTCGGCGCCTGAGCTGGTGGAGTAGACCGCGAGCGAGGCCGTTCCGTCCTGCAGGAAGTCGGCCATCTTGGCGTAGGTGTTGCTCCAGTCCACCACCCCCGGCGCAATGGCGCGCAGGCTGGTGAATCCCGGCTCGATATTTGTTTCGCTGCCGCCATGCGCGCGGGCGGCGATGATCAGGTTGTACAGGCCGTAGGTGGAATCCCCAGGCGCCAGCAGCAACTGTCCCTTGAACTCCGGTCGCGCAAGGTCGGTCCACTGTGTCGGCGGCGCCCAGTGCTTCGCGGCGAAGACGTCCTTGTTGTAGATGAAGCCCAGGATGTCGCCATAGGGAACGACACCGACCAGATCACCGGATTTCGGGTCCTTCACCTTCGCCGCATCGAACAGCCGGTCGAGGTTCGGCATGTCGGCGCCGCCGACCGGGGCGAACAGCGCCTGCGGAACACCGGCGAGCCAGGGCAGCATGTCGGACATCACCACGTCCACCTGCGGCTTGGCCTTCTGGGCGATGGCGGTGGCCATGATTTCGGGGCCGGTGGATTTCGGCACCAGCACCACTTTGTAGCCGGTGGCATCGGTGAACTTCTTGCCCCAGCCGTCACGCTCCAGCATCTGCTGAATGGTGCCGCCCCAGGTCAGGAAATAAACATCCTTGTCGTCGGCGCGGGCCTGCGTCGCCGGCGCGAGCATGGCGCAAAGGAGGGTCGCGAGCAGGCCACGCCGCAGCCAGCGTCCGTTAACCGGCATCGCCTCAGGCCACGCGCTGGCGTTCGGCGGGGCGGCCGAAGGGCACGCGGCTGCCGTCGCGCTGCGGCACGCCGCCGCGGATGGCCCCGGGCGCCGTGTCGCCCCAGAACGTCTCGAACCCCTCCGGCAGGGCGCGGCTGTTCGGGGTCGCCAGCCAAAGACGGAACAGCAGGCGGTCCTGCCGTTGCGCGGCATCGTCCTCATAGGCGGTGCGGCCGTGATAGGTGACGTGGTTGTTGAGCAGCTGGATGTCGCCTTGCTCGAAGGCCGAATGCAGGCAGATTTCCTCGGCGATCTCGGCCAGCAGGTCGAGCGCCTCGTTCTGTGCGGCGCTGAGGCGGGGGATCTCCGGGAACTCCTGTGCCTGCTCGACATAGGTGCGGGAATACTGGCTGCTGATTTTCCCGTCGCGCATGCCGAACACCGGCAGCGCGAAATACGGCTCGGCGAAGACGCCGTCCTCATCCTTCGGACGGGCGCGCCAGTAATCGTGGAACAGCTCCTCCAGCAGGTCCGGGCGGCGGCGGAGCATTTCGTTGTGGATCATCGGGATGCTGGCGAGCTTGCTGACGCCGCCGTCCCGTGCGTTGCGGACGCAGAGCAGCGCGATGACGTCGCACCGATCGGTGTGGAAGCGCAGCGGGCCGGAGGATCGGGCGCGGGCGCGGGACGAAAGCACCTCGCCGGGTGCGGGTGCTATGAAGCTCGGGGCCGCGTCGCGGCTTTCGTCGCGCACCTCGCCCATGATTTCGCCGCTCATGTTCTGATACAGCGACGTGCCGAGATAGCTGCACATGCCCCAGAAGATCCGCCGGATCTGGTCCTCGCTGTAGCGCTCCACCGGCAGGCCGCGCAGGCGGGCGGCGCCGCGGCCATTCTCCAGGTCCTCGCCGATCTCAGCCAGCAGGTCGGCGGTGCTGTGCAGCGGGAAGTCTTCCCGCGTGAAGCCCAACACCGGCAACCCGGCCCGCTCGACACGGGCGAGGGCCGCGGCGATCTCCTGCCGCTGGGTGTCGTCCAGCGTATGGATCCAGTCGCCGTTGCGCTCCAGGTCCGTCCCGCGCCACGCTGCGCGCCCTTCGATCATTTGCATTTGCTGCCCCTCCGGCTAACGATATCTCACTCCAGGCGGCAGCGCCTGGCAAATCATTTCCTGCCGCATCGCGCGGCAGGGCACGAGGGGACGTCATGAAGATAACCCGGATCGAAACCCTGCGCCTGGGCGAGTTTCCCAACCTCTTCTGGGTGCTGGTGCACACCGATGCCGGGATCACCGGCCTGGGCGAGACCTTCTTCGGCGCCCGCGCGGTGGAGGCGGTGATCCATGAGACCGTCGCGCCCATCATGGTCGGGCAGGACCCGCTGCAGATCGAGAAGCATTCCCGCCGGCTGCTGCAGAATTATGTCGGATTCAAATCGACCGGCGCCGAGGTCCGGGCCTTTTCGGCCTTCGACATCGCGCTGTGGGACATCTTCGGCAAGGCGGCCGGCATGCCGGTGTACCAGATGCTCGGCGGCGCCTGCCGCGACCGCCTGCGCGCCTACAACACCTGTGCCGGCTATCGCTATGTCCGCACCAAGCCGACCCAGTCGTTGCAGGATTGGGGCATCGGTCAGGAGACCAATGACGGCCCCTATGAGGATCTCGACGGCTTCCTGAACCATGCCGACGACCTGGCCGAGAGCCTGCTGTCCGAAGGCTATCGCGGCATGAAGATCTGGCCGTTCGATTTCGCCGCCGAGGCCTCTGGCGGCACCGACATCTCGCCGGCCGAACTGGCCAAGGCGCTCGAGCCGTTCGAGAAGATCCGCAAGCGCGTCGGCGACCGTATGGACATCCACGTCGAACTGCATTCGATGTGGCAGCTGCCGGCGGCGATCAAGATCGCCAAGGCGCTGGAGCCGTTCAAGCCATACTGGTTCGAAGACCCGATCAAGATGAGCAACCTCGATGCGCTGGCGGAATTCCATGCCGCGACCCCGGTCTGGACCACCGCCAGCGAAACCCTGGCGACGCGGTGGTCGTTCCGCGAGTTGTTCGCCCGCCAAGCGGTGAGCGTTGCGATGCTGGATATCGGCTGGTGCGGCGGGCTGAGCGAGGCGAAGAAGATCGCCACCATGGCGGAGGCGCATGAACTGCCGGTGGCGCCGCATGACTGCACCGGACCGGTGCTGCTGACCGCCTCGGTCCATCTGTCGCACGCGTCGCCGAATTTCCTGGTGCAGGAGGTCGTGCGCGCCGCCTATTTCGGCTGGTACCAGGAACTGGTGGAGGATCTGCCGGTGCTGAAGGACGGGTTCATCGCCGCCAGCGACGCACCGGGCCTGGGGGTCAAATTGCGGCGCGGCATCATGGAGCGTCCGGACGCGACCGTGCAGGCCAGCGATTGACCGCCATCCGCGTCATCGAGACCTGCTGGATCACCCTTTCCGACGGCTGCCGGCTGGCGGCGACTGTGTGGCTGCCGGAGAATGCCGGGGCAAACCCGGTGCCGGCGATCCTGGAATATCTGCCGTATCGCCGGCGCGACGGCACCTATCTGCGCGACCGCCAGAACCATCCGTATTTCGCCGCCCACGGCTATGCCGCCGTGCGGGTGGACATGCGCGGCTCGGGCGATTCCGACGGCCTGCTGCTGGACGAATACCTGCCGCAGGAACAGCGCGACGGCGCCGAGGTGATCGCCTGGCTGGCGGCGCAGCCCTGGTGCAGCGGCGCGGTGGGGATGATGGGGATTTCCTGGGGCGGCTTCAACGCGCTGCAGGTGGCAAGCCATCGCCCGCCGGCATTGAAGGCGATCATCACGGTCTGTTCGACCGACGACCGCTATGCCGATGATTGCCACTTCATGGGCGGGTGCCTGCTGAACAACAGCCTCGCCTGGGCCTCGACCATGTTCGCCCTCGGCGCGCAGCCGCCGGATCCGCTGGTGGTGGGCGAGCGTTGGCGGGAGATGTGGCAGCGGCGGCTGGAGCATACGCCGCTGCTCATCGAGCAATGGATGGCCCACCAGACTCGCGACGAATACTGGCGGCAGGGGTCGGTCTGCGAGAATCCCGCCGCGATCACGGCCGCCGTCTATGCCGTCGGCGGCTGGGCGGACGCCTACAGCAATGCCATTCCGCGCATGCTGGAACGTCTGCCCGGGCCGCGCAAAGGCCTGATCGGGCCGTGGGCGCATGCCTATCCGCATGTGGCGCGGCCGGGGCCGGCAATCGGCTTCCTGCAGGAGGCGCTGCGCTGGTGGGATCACTGGCTGAAGGGCATCGACACCGGGATCATGGACGAGCCGATGCTCCGGGTATGGATGCAGGACAGCGTTCGCCCGGCGGCGACCCAGATCGAGCGTCCCGGTCGCTGGGTCGCTGAGGCGGGATGGCCGCCGACGCGTGACGCGCCGCTGGTGCTGGGAATGGCGCCGGGACGGTTGGGCGTGCAGGGCGATGCCAAGACTGAGATGGCATTCGCTTCGCCGGCCGCCACCGGGACCAGCTTCGGCGAATGGTGCCCCTACGGAATGGACGGCGAGATGCCGGTGGACCAGCGGCCCGACGACGGCCGCTCGGTGGTGTTCGACGGCGACGCGCTGGCGGCGCCGCTGGAGATTCTCGGCGCGCCAGTGGCCACCCTCGAGTTGGCGGCGGATGGCGCGGCGGCGATGGTCGCGGTCCGGTTGGAGGATGTGGCGCCGGACGGCGCGTCGACGCTGGTGACGTACGGGTTGCTGAACCTCACGCACCGCGACGGCCACGACAGGGCGGTCGATCTCGTGCCTGGTGAACAATTCGGCGTGCAGGTGGTGCTGAACGACATCGCGCACCGTTTCGCCGCGGGAAACCGCATCCGGCTCGCACTGGCCACCGGGCACTGGCCGATTGCCTGGCCGTCGCCGGGACCGGTGACGCTGCGGCTTTGGCCCGGGGCCAGCCGCCTGTCGCTGCCGGTGCGCACGCCGCGCCCTTCGGACGACGATCTGCGCCCCTTCGAGGCCCCCGAACAGGCGCCGCCCCCGCCATATGTCATTCGCCGGCCTGCACGGCGCAGCCGGGTGATCTCCGACGACCCGGCCAGCGGCGAAACAACGGTGACGGTGCGCCGCGAACGGCCATCGTACCATTTGCCGCAGACCGGCATCGAGGTAGCGGTCGAAGCGACGGAGCGCTACATGGTGCGCGAAGGCGACCCCACCGCCGCCTCCGCCGAAGCCGAGGCGACGTGGCGGATGTCGCGGCAGGACGGCTGGAGCACGCGCACCGAAACCAGCACGAAAATCACCTGCACGGCCACGCAGTTCGAAATTTCCGCCTCGCTCCAGACATTCGACGGCGAGAATCCGGTGGCGAGCCGAAAATGGCGCCGGATCGTTCCGCGGCACGGGGTGTAGGACTCGCTTGCACCTGATGCGGCTGGCCCTATCTTCTTCGCAACCCACGGAGGCTGCCTCATGATCACCGATATCTCACGCCGTCAGGCGCTTCTCGGCGGCATCGTCACAGGCGTCGGCGTGCTTGGGATCCCCTGGGCGCAGGTGGCCCATGCCGCCCGCGAGCAGCTGGTGGTGCGCACCGAGCAGGATCTGCGCAACCTCGATCCCGCCAACCGCACCAGCCCGGTGGAGGCGAACGTCATCCTCGCGGTGGGACAGGGGCTGGTGCGGTTCAAGCCGGGTTCGACCGAGTGGGACCTCGATGCCGCGGCCGAAATCAAGCAGGCGAGCGATACGCTGATCGAGTTCACCCTGAAGTCCGGGCTGAAATTCACCGGCGGCTACGGCGACGTCACCGCCGCCGACGTGAAGTTCTCGTTCGAGCGGTTCATCAAGCCCGGCCCCGACGGCAAGAAGGCGACCTATGCGGCGGACTGGTCGGCGCTGGACAATGTCGAGGTCACCGGGCCGCTGACCGGGCGCATCCACCTGAAGGCGCCGGCGCCTGGGCTTTGGGTGATCGCGCTGGCCGATGCGTCGGGCGTGATCTCGTCGCAGAAGGCGTTCGAGGCGCTGGGTCCGAAATTCAGCACCACGGTGATCGGCTCGGGCCCGTACATCCTGAAGGAGTGGGTGCCGCGCGATCATTTCACGCTGGTGGCGAATCCCGACTTCCAGGGCACGGCGCCGCATTTCAAGCAGATCGTGTGCCGGCCGATCACCGAGGACAAGACGGCGGAGTTGGCGTTCCGCGCCGGCGAATTGCAGTTCACCCGCATCGATCCCGCGGTGGTCAGCAGCATTTCCAGCGTGCCTGAAAGCAAGACGCTGCAACTCAACGCCATCGACTATATCTGGATCGGTCCGAACATGGCGAAGAAGCCGTTCGACGATCTGCGGGTCCGCCAGGCGTTGCGGCTGGCGATCGACGTCGATGCGATTCTGCAGGCGGCCTATAACGGCAAGGCCGGTCGGGCGCTGGCGCTGGAGGCGCCGGGCATCCTCGGTCACTGGCCCGACGCGCCGCTTTACAAGCGCGACGTCGCGGGGGCGAAGGCACTGCTGGCGCAGGCCGGCATCAAGGGCGGCTTCAAGACCACGCTGACGGTGCTGAACACCGCGGTGGCGCAGACCACCGCCGCGGTGGTGCAGGCCAACCTCGCCGATGTCGATATCGAGGTGCAGATCGCGGCACTCGATCCCGGCGCGTACTGGGCCTATGGCGACAAGGATGCCAGCAAGGACCTGGAACTGGTGCTGGTGGAGTACAAGGGAAAATTCGATCCGGGCTTCCAGACCCAATGGTTCACCTCCGACCAGATCGGCAAATGGAACTGGCAGCGGTTCAACAGTCCCGAGTTCGATGCGCTGACCAGAAAGGCCGCGGTCACCACCGACCAGAAGGCACGGGCGCAGATGTATATCGACGCGCAGAAGCTGATGGACGCCTCGGCCGCCTTCATCTGGATCACCCACAACGCCTACAGCTTCGCGGACCGCAGCTGGCTGGCGCCGGCGATCTTGCCGAACGGCAACCAGTGGCAGTTTGCCGCCTTCAAGGAAGTCTGACGGCGTAGCGATCCCCCGGGATGCTGCGCTACGCGGCGACGCGGGTCGCCGCCAGTGTGCTGGTGGTGGTCGGCAGCATGGCGTTGCTGTGCTCGCTGACCCTGCTGGTGCCGGGCGATCCCGCAACCATTCTGCTCGGACCACGGGCGACGCCCGAAATGGTGGAGGCGTTCCGGCACAATATGGGGCTGGACCTCGCTTTGCCTGCGCGGCTGCTGCGGTTCTTTGCCGCCTCGCTGCGCGGCGATCTCGGCACCGATATTCTCAGCGGGCAGCCGGTGGCCGACCTGGTGCTGGCCAGCCTGCCGAATACCGCCGCGCTGGCGCTGACTGCGATGGCGCTGGCGATCGTGATCGGCATTCCGCTCGGCGCCCTTTCCGCGACCCGGCCGGGCAGCCGGTTCGACCAGTTCACCGCGGTGCTCAGCGTCGGGGTGATCGCCACGCCCAGCTATGTCGTCGCGGTTTTCCTACTGCTGATCTTCGCCGTGGGCTGGCGGGTGTTTCCGGTGCTCGGCGCCGGGCGGGACGGTGATTTCCTCGACCAGCTGCATCATCTGGTGTTGCCGGCGACCGCGCTGGCGCTGGGGTGGATCGGCTATATCGCGCGGCTGATCCGCTCCTCGCTGCTGGAGGTGCTGGACGAGCAGCACATCCGCACCCTGCGCGCGTTCGGCGCACCGGAACGGCGGATCATCTTCAAATACGCGCTGAAGCTGGCCTGCATCCCGACCCTGGCGATCATCGGCGTCGGCATCGGCGAGTTGCTCGGCGGTGCGGTGTTCGTCGAGATCATCTTCAATCGGCCGGGGCTGGGCTCGCTGATTTTCGATGCCATCCGCAACCGCAACTACCCGATCGTGCAGGGCGGGGTGCTGGTGGTGGTGACGCTGTTCGTGGTCACCAACCTGCTGGTCGACCTGTCCTATGCGTGGCTCGACCCGCGGCTGCGCGACACCCTGGCGGCGCCTGCCGGATGATCGTGGTGACGCGCATCTGGGGGACGGCGACCGGGCGGCTCGGGTTGATGCTGTCGGGGCTGATGGTGGTGATGGCGGTGCTGGCGCCGTTGCTGGCGCCGTATGCGCCGGCCAAGATCGATGTCGTCGCGCGGCTCGCGGCACCGTCCGCGCTGCATTGGCTCGGCACCGACCAGCTTGGGCGGGACCTGTTCAGCCGGGTGTTGTACGGCGCGCGGATCGCCGTGGGCGTCGGGCTGGCGGTGGTGCTGCTGGCGCTGGCCGTGGGCGTGTTGCTGGGGGTGGTGGCGGCGTACGCCCCGCGCGCGGTGGACCGGGCGATCATGGCCTGTTTCGACATCATCAGTTCGTTCCCGAGCCTGATTCTCGCGCTGGCGCTGGTGGCGGTGCTGGGGCCGGGACTCACCAATGTGATCGCGCTGGTCACGGTGGTGTTCATTCCGCATTACGGGCGGGTGGCGCGGGCGCAGACGCTGATGCTGAAGTCGCGGGCATTCCTCGAGGCCGAGCAGGTGCTCGGGTCGAATCTCGGGCGGATCGTCTGGTATCACGTGCTGCCCAACATCATCGGGCCGATCATCGTGCTTGCCAGCATGGACATCCCGGTGGTGATCACGCTGGAGGCCGGATTGAGCTTCCTCGGCGTCGGCATCCGGCCGCCGCTGGCGAGCTGGGGCAGCATGCTTTTCGACGGCTTCACCTATCTGAACCAGTCGGCCTGGCCGGTGATCGCGTCGGGGCTGGTGTTGACCCTGGCGACGCTCGGTTTCACGTTGCTGGGTGAATCCCTGCGCGACGCCATCGACCCGAAGCTGCGTCGGCGGCCTTGATCGATCTGCACATCATGGAGGCCCGACATGGCGGTGGTGCTGAGTGACACAGGCGAATTCGAGGTCGATGCGGCGGATGGCCTGAAGCTGGCGCCAGATGACGCCGCGCGGGTGACCGGCTGGAGCCTGAAGCCCGAGGGCATGTGCCGCGACGAGCTTTGCGTGCCGTGGCGAGCCAAGGACGGGCGGGTCGATGTCGCGGCGTTCTGGCGGCATCTGGGTCATCCCGTGGTGGCCGACGATGGCGGCGGCACCTGGGTACTCGGGGCCGGCGCCGGGGCGCGCAACGATGCGCTCGCCGGGTTGCAGGCGCCCGACTTCACCCTGCCCGACCTGGCCGGCGCGCCGCATCGGCTGTCCGACCTTCGCGGGCGGAAGGTGATGCTGACGACATGGGCGTCTTGGTGAGGCTGTCGCTTTGACTTGCCCGTGTGGCAGCAATTGTTCGACAGCCTGGATGCCAAGGACTTCATCGTCGTCGCCGTCGCCGAGGAAAGCCGCGGCGCCGAGCAGGCCCGGCCGTTCATCAAGGCGGCGCAGGCGACCTATCTGAACCTGATCGACGTCGAGCATCGCGTGGCGGCGCTGTACGGCATGGTCAACGTGCCGCAATGCGTCTGGATCGACGAGGGCGGGCGCATCGTGCGCGGGCCGGAGACCGCGGGCAGCACCGACCATTTCCGCAAGCTGGACCGGAGCACCCGCACCCTGGCGCCGGACCTCGCCGCCGCCCGGCTGAAGGCCCGCGACGACTACATGGATGCCGTCAGGGACTGGGCTCGCAATGGCCGCCATGCCTTGCCGGCGGAGGCGGCGCGGGCGCGGCTGCCGCGGATCACGCCGGAGATGGCGCTGGCGGATGCGCATTTCCGGCTCGGCCTGTGGCTGCGCCGGGACGGCCGCGACGCCGAGGCGCAGCGGCATTTCGCCGAGGCCAGCCGGCTGCACCCGGAGTCCTGGAATATCTGGCGCCAGGGGGCCGACCTGGAACAAATGGGCAAGGCCAGCGGCGATGCATTCTGGGAACGGGTGCAGACGCTGGGTGACCGGCCCTACTACCCGCCGGCGGATTTCTCGACCTCAGGCGGAGGCGCGCCGGTCGAGTAGCATTGTCAACCCGCGGGAGCGCGCCGATACTGGCTGCAAAGAACGGCATAAACGGGGAAACACATGCGATCTGATCGAATTGGCCGGCGCGGCGTCATGCAGGGCCTGGCAGCCACCGGTGCCGTCGCCGCCACCACCGGCCGGGCGCGCGCCGCGACCCCGGTGCAGTTGATCAGCCACCGCTACCCGGCGCTCGAATTCTGGGCGTCGAAGATGAAGACGGCGATCCCGGGGGTCGAGGTCAACACCCAGCTGATGCCGTTCGACAAGGCGCTGGAACTCGCCACCATCGCGCTGTCGTCGAAATCCGACACGCTGGACCTGGTCTACAGCAGCGACGCCACGGTGATGACCTTCGCCAAGAACGGCTGGCTGCGCCCGCTGGACGATCTGTGGGCCAAGTACAAGCAGGAATTCAAGCTCGACGACTATCCGGACTCGGTGATGAAGTCGTGCACCTACAATGGCCACATCTATTTCGTGCCGGCCGACGTCAACGTCATGCTGTTCTTCTATCGCCGCGACCTATTCGACGCCGCCGGCAAGAAGGCGCCGACGAGCATCGCCGAGTACCAGGAACTGGCGAAGTCGTTCAACTCGCCGGCGCGCGCCGGCACCATCAGCTGCATGAAACCGGTGGATGCCGGGATGAACGAATCGCACTGGTACATGAACACCATTGGCGCCGGCTGGTTCGACGATAAATGGAAGCCGATCTTCAACAACGAGCGTGGCGTCGCCGCGATCGAGGCGATGAAGGTCACCACCAAGAACGCCCAGCGCGGCTTCACCTCGGCGGCCAACGACGAATGCTCGATCGCGCTGCAGCAGGACGCGGCGGCGATGGGGCTGCAATGGGCGACCCGTGCGGGGTCGATGGACGACCCCAAGCAGTCGCGCGTGGTCGGCAAGATCGATTGGGTGGCGCCGCCGCAGGGGCATGGCCGCTTCAGCGCCGATGGCTACGGCATCTCGGCATTCAGCAAGCAGGACCCGGACACCCTGTTCCGCATCCTGTGCACCGCAACCAACGACGCCAACCAGCGCGAGGGCGCGGCGCTGACGGTGCCGCCGCGCAAGTCGATCCTCGCTGACCCTGCGATGCAGCAGAAGAACCGCTTCTACCCGGCCGCCGCGGCGTCGCTGGAAACCGCCCTGCCGTTCCCGCAGTTGCCTGAGTTCTACGCCGTCGGCGAGTTCATCGCGCGGCGGATCGTGCAGGCGCTGACCGGTGAGATGGCCACCAAGCCGGCGCTGGACGCGGCGGCGACCGAGACCGAAAACTTCCTGAAAGGGCGCGGCTACTACCTGTAGCCCGGATCAGCCATGAGCCTGCCCCCCGGCGGAATCGACTGCGACATCCACCCGGCGGTGCCGAGTCTGAAGGCGTTGCTGCCCTACATGGAGGAGCACTGGCGCGAGCAGGCGGTGCTGCGGGGCATGGATGAGCTGGCGTCGATCTCGTACCCGCACAACTCGCCGCTGACCTCGCGGCCGGACTGGCGGCCGCCGGGCGGCCGGGCGGCGACTGACCTCGACCGGCTGCGGCGGGAGGCGCTCGATCCGTTCGGCACCGGCATCGCCATCGCCAACTGCCTGTTCGGGGTGCAGCTGCTGTTCAGCGAAGACCTCGCCGCCGCCTTCGCCCGGGCGGTGAACGACTGGATGGTGGCGGAGTGGCTGGACCGGGAGCCGCGGCTGCGCGCCTCCATCGTGGTGCCGACGCAGAACACCGAGCTTGCCGTCGACGAGATTGAGCGCTGCGCCAAGGACCCGCGCTTCGTGCAGATCCTGCTGCTGGTCTCGGGTCCCTCTCCGCTCGGCAAGCGCCATCACTGGCCGATCTATGCTGCCGCCCAGCGGCACGGCCTGCCGATCGGGGTGCATGCCGGCTCCGCCTATCACAACCCGCCGACCCCGGTCGGCTGGCCGTCCTTCTATACCGAGGACTACGTGGCCCAGGCGCAGGCTTTCCAGACGCAGCTGACCAGCCTGATCTGCGAGGGGGTGTTCAACCGCTTCCCCGACCTCAAGGTGGTGCTGCTGGAATCCGGCGTGTCCTGGCTGCCGGCGCATCTGTGGCGGCTGAGCAAATACTGGCGCGGGCTGCGGATGGAAATTCCGTGGGTCGACCGGGCGCCGAACGACATCGTTCGCAGCAATGTCCGCCTTTCGATGCAGCCGATCGACGCGCCGGACGGGGACGCGCTGCTGCGGCTGGTCGACCACCTGCAGTCGGACGAATTGCTGCTGTTCGCGACCGATTATCCGCATTGGCAGTTCGACGGCGACGCGGCAATCCCGGCCGGGCTGCCGGACAGCCTGGTGCGCAAGATGTTGTTCGACAATCCGCGCGCGACCTATGCGAGGTTGCGCGAGGCCACGCCGCAATTGATGACACAGGGGTCACAGGCATGAATGTCGAGGTCACCCGAACCCGCGCCGCAGCATCGGCGGCGCGCAGCACCATGGCGATCGCGGATTGCGACATCCATCCGGTGATACCGGCGATCACCGCGCTGTATCCCTACCTCACCGAGCACTGGCGGCACTACCTGGAAACCTACGGGATGAGCCAGCGCCAGGGCCACCAGAACGGGGTCAACCCGTACCCCAAGGCGCAGCCGAACGCCGCCCGCCGGGATTCCTGGCCGCCCGGCGGCGGGGCGCCAGGCACCGACCTCGACTTTCTTCGCCGCCAGCATCTCGATGCGCACAACATCGTGCTCGGCATCGTTAACCCTCTGACCCCGAGCGGCCAGGGCTTCGCCAATCCCGGCCTGTCCGCCGCCATGTGCCACGCCAACAACGAGTGGCAGCTGCACTCGCTGGTCACCCCGGAGCCGCGCCTGCGCGCCTCGATCGTGGTGCCGTACGAGGACCCCGAGGCGTCGGCTGCGGAAATCGACCGCTATGCCGGCAACCCCGCATTCGTGCAGGTGCTGCTGCTCGGGCGCACCGGCGAATTGCTCGGCAAGCGGCGCTACCGGCCGATCTTCGAGGCGGCGGTGCGGGCCGGGCTGCCGGTCGCGATCCATGCCTTCGGCTATAGCGGGCAGCCGATCACCAGCGCCGGGTGGCCCAGCTTCTATATCGAGGAAATGACCGGCCACGCGCAATGCTGCCAGTCGCAGCTTGCCAGCATGGTGATCGAGGGATTGTTCGAGGACCTGCCGGAGTTGCGCCTGGTCGTCGTCGAGGCGGGGTTCGCCTGGCTGCCGGCGCTGGCCTGGCGGCTGGACCGGACCTGGAACCGGCTGCGCAGCGAAACGCCGCATCTGCGCCGGCCGCCGTCGGAATACATCCGCCGGCAGGTCTGGCTGAGCACCCAGCCGATGGAGGAACCGGAGCCGCGCGAGCAGCTTCGCGACACCATCGAATGGATCGGCTGGGACCGGCTGGTGTTTGCGACCGACTATCCGCATTGGGATTACGACGATCCCAGCCAGGCCATGCCGCTGCGGATCACCGAGGCCCAGCGCCAGGCGTTTTTCATCGGCAACGCGAAGGCGCTGTATCGCGTCGATTGATGCGGCGGGGGGGATCGCGCTGGGGCGACCCCTCCCCCTGCCCCCTCCCGCATGGAGAGGGGAAGTCGAATTCTTCTCCCTCTCCTCGCGGGAACAATGACTGATGTGGCTATTCATGCTGCCCAGCGTCCTGGTGATGACGCTTGTCCTGCTGTATCCCTTCGGCACGGCGGTTTATTACAGCTTCCTCGACTATTATCTCGGCAGCCCCGAGGTGCATTTCGTTGGCCTTGCCAATTACACGACGCTGCTCGGGGAGCAGCGCTTCTGGGGCGACCTCGCGACCACATTCATCATTGTCGGATGCAGCGTGGCGCTGCAGTTCGTGGTTGGGCTGGCGATCGCGCTGGCGCTGTATGCGCTGACCTCGCGGCGTGCGGCTGATCTCGCTGCTGAACTTCCTGCCGCATGTCGTGACGCCGGTGGTCGGCGGCATCTTCCTGAAATGGATGTTCGTCGGGCGCTGGGGCCTGCTGGATGCGACGCTGATCTCGCTCAACATCTTTCCGCCCGACTGGCTGGGCGATCCGGTCTGGGCGAAGGTCAGCGCTGATCCTCGCCGACACCTGGAAGTTCATGCCGTTCCTGATGCTGGTGCTGTACGCCGGGCTGCAGGCTTCGACACGCAGCTTGCTGGAAGCGGCTGCGATCGACGGCGCCAGCCGCATGGCAGCGGCTGCGCTATGTCATCCTGCCGATGATGAAGCCGCTGATCCTGTTCGTGCTCGCCATCCGCGCTGATGGACGCGTTCCGTTTCTTCGACCTGGTCTATGTGCTGACCAACGGCGGCCCCGGCACGGCCACCGAAACGATCACGCTGTACACCTACCAGCTCGGTTTCCGGCATGCTGGAGGTCGGCCGGGCCTCGGCGCTCGGCGTGCTCACCCTGCTGATCGTCGCCGCCGGCTGCTCGGCGCGATGATCTACCTGATGCAGCGCAGCGGGCGGGAGGCGTTCTGATGCTGCAACATCTTCTCAGCCGGCGCGGACGGATGCAGGGTCTGCTGCTGCTGGGCCTGATCGTGTTCACGTTCATCAACCTGGTGCCGATCCTCTGGGGCTTCCTGATCTCGATCAAGCAGCCGGCCGACGCGTTCTCCATTCCGCCGAAGCTGATCTTCGACGCCGACGCTGGATATTCCACTACCAGGTCTGGGTCGAGCGCGGCTTCCTGGGCTTCCTGCTGAACAGCGCCGATCATCGCCGCCGCCACGGTGCTGATCTCGGTGCCGATCGGCACGCTCGCCGCCTACGGCCTGGCGAGGACGCGCACCCGCCACGCCAGCAAGCTGCTGTTCGGGCTGCTGGCGATCCGCATGTTTCCGCAGATCCTGCTGGCCATCCCGTTCTTCGTCATGGCTCGCTGGCTGGGCATGATCGACACCTACCCGATGATGGTCGCTGGCCATGGTGGCGATGAACCAGCCATTCACGATCTGGCTGATGCGCAGCTTCTTCGCCGACGTGCCGGTGGAACTCGACGAAGCCGCCATGATCGACGGCTGCAACCGCTGGCAGGCGTTCCGCATGATTGTTCTGCCCGCCGTCCGCCCCGGCCTCGCCGTCACCGCGCTGTTCAGCATGCTGCTGGCCTATAACGAGTTCCTGTTCGCACTGATCCTGACCGGGAGCCATACCAAGACCCTTCCCGTCGCCATCGCGGAATACGGCGGCGAGGACATCAACTACTGGTCCATCTCCGCCGCAGGGGCGATCGGGATCATGCTGCCGGCGGTGATCTTTACGATCATGGTGCAGAAGAACTTGATACGCGGGTTGACGTTCGGGGCGGTTAAGGGGTGAAGGAAGGCCAGAGGCTTTGCCTCTGGACTCCAGTCAAGGCGGAGCCTTGACAATCCTGGACTTTCTCGGCTGCGTCTGCAGCCATTTGAAATGGTAATGATGGCGCAATCGATGCACGTTAATGGGCTTCGCCGCCGGCGCCCTCATTCGGGGGCCTGGGGCCCCTGGCCCCAGCGGGTCCAGGGCAGCGCCCTGGCCTTCCTTCTCCCTGAACAGGACCCAGCATGACAATCCGGATCGGCATCAATCCCATCACCTGGACCAACGACGACATGCCGGAGCTGGGCGGCGACATTCCGCTCGACACCTGCCTGCGCGAAACGCGCGAGGCGGGTTATGCCGGCACCGAGTTGGGAGGCAAGTTTCCGCGGCAGTCGTCGGAACTTGGCCCGATCCTGGCGGGGCATCATCTGCAGCTGGTTTCCGGCTGGTATGACGGCCGCATCCTGGAGCGCGAGGTGGCGGCCGAGTTCGATGCGGTGCTGCCGCACCTGACCTTGCTGCGCGATCTCGGTTGCACGCGGGTGGTGTATGCGGACACTTCGCGCGGGCGGCACGGCAGCATCGACCATCCGGCGTCCGACCGCCCGACTTTGGCGGACGGGGAGTGGCGCGACTATGGCCGCAAGCTGACCGCGCTCGCCGAGCGGATGGCGGATTTCGGCGTCGGCATGGCGTTCCACCATCACATGGGCACGATCATCCAGACCGACGGCGAAATCGACCGGATGATGGCGAGCACCGGCGCTGCGGTGGGGTTGCTGTATGACACCGGCCATTGCCTGTTCGCCGGCGGCGATCCGCAGGCGCTGCTGGCGCGGCATCTGTCGCGGGTGGTGCATGTCCATTGCAAGGACGTGCGGCCCGCGGTGCTGGAGCGCGCTTTGGCCGAGGACATGAGTTTCATGGGCGCGGTGCTGGCCGGGATCTTCACCGTTCCCGGCGACGGCTGCATCGATTTCCCGGCCGTGCTGCGGCGGCTGAAGGATTACGGGTATTCGGGCTGGCTGGTGGTGGAGGCGGAACAGGACCCGCGGATCGCCCACCCGCTCACCTATGCGAAGATGGGTTTCGACTACCTCTCGAAAGCCGCGACGGCGGCGGGATTCGAGGTCGCCGGTTAGTTATGCGGCATCATCATCATGCCAGGACGCGGCCGGCGACCGCGTCCAGGCTGGCCATCAGGGACGGGCTGCGATGCTCGGGTGCGGTGATGATCGCGTGTTCCAGGGCGCGGTCGCAGCCGGCGGGGCATGGGCCACGCGGCGTGCCGATCATCGGCACGACGGCTTTCACCAGATGCGCGGGCCTTGTCGGCGTTGTCCAGCAGCACCCGCACGATGGCGTCCACCGTCACGTGGTCGTGGTCGGGATGCCAGCAGTCGAAATCGGTGACCATGGCGACGGTCGCGTAGCAAATCTCCGCCTCGCGGGCGAGCTTGGCTTCCGGCATGTTGGTCATGCCGATGACGCTGCAGCCCCAGCTGCGATACAGCTCGCTCTCGGCCTTGGTGGAGAATTGCGGGCCTTCCATCACCAGGTAGGTGCCGCCGCGCGTGACCGGCAGGCCGAGGTCGCGCGCAGGCGGATTCCAGCGCGTCGCCCAGGCGCGGGCAGACCGGGTGGGCCACCGAGACATGCGCCACGCAGCCATCGCCGAAGAAGCTTTTCTCGCGCGCGAAGCTGCGGTCGATGAACTGGTCG
This sequence comes from uncultured Alphaproteobacteria bacterium, assembly GCA_963819305.1. Lineage (GTDB taxonomy): Bacteria > Pseudomonadota > Alphaproteobacteria > Acetobacterales > Acetobacteraceae > CAVTKE01. The sequence continues at coordinate 270,505 of CAWFVP010000004.1, read as the reverse complement.
ACGATGACGAAATGCCCTGGCGGCAACTCGGCCTTCAGGCTGCCGACCGCCGAGAGGGAGAGGATGTCGGTGCAGCCGGCGCGCTTCAGGACATCGATGTTGGCGCGGTAGTTGAGATGGCTGGGCGACAGCCGATGCCCGCGCCCGTGCCGGGGCAGGAACACGCATTGCACGTCGCCGAGCCACCCCTCCAACAGCGCGTCGGAGGGCTCGCCCCAGGGCGACGTCGACCCGGCGCCACGCCTTGTCGCGCAGGCCGTCGATGTCGTACAGGCCGGAGCCGCCGATGACGCCGATGACGGGTTGGATCAGGCCCGCCGGCAAGGCAGCGGTCGCCATCTCAGACGCTCAGTGCACGTCCGCCCAGACCTTGCGCTTCACCGCGTAGGTGAGGCCGGTCATGAACACCAGGAACAGCACGATCTTCACGCCCATGCGCTTGCGCTGCTCGGTGTCCGGCTCGGAGATGTAGGTGAGGAAGGTGGCGACATCGCGCGACATCTGTTCCATCGACGCGGGGGTGCCGTCGGCGAAGGTCACCTGGCCGTCATGCAGCGGCTGCGGCATGGCGATCTGGTGGCCGGGGAAGTATTTGTTGTAGTTCATCCCGGCGCCCATCTTCATGCCGGCCGGCGGATCGGAATAGCCGTTCATCAGCGCGTACGATGTAGTCGGCGCCGCCCTCGCGCGCCTTCTCGATCAACGACAGGTCGGGCGGCAGCGCGCCGTTGTTGGCCGCGCGCGCCGCCAGTTCGTTGGGGAACGGCGAGCGGAAATGATCGGACGGCAGCGCCGGGCGTTCGGTCGGCTGGCCATCGTCGCCGATGGTCGGCACCTGCACGCTGGCGGCGATGGCGGTGATCTGCTCCTCGGAAAGGCCGATGCCGCGGAGGTTGCGGTAATAGGCCTCCTTCAGCGAATGGCAGGTGGAGCAGACTTCCTTGTAGACCTGGAAGCCGCGCTGGGCGGCGGCGCGGTCGAAGGTGCCGAACGGGCCGTCGAAGCTCCAATTCTGCGTGCGGCAGACTGGGCTTCCTGCGCCAGCGCCGGGGACTGCCAGAGCCAGGGAGGCGGCGAAGGCTGCGGTGGCGAACCGAAAGCGCGCGCATCATGCCTGCTCCATCGGTCCGCGAGGCGCCGCCAGGCAGTGGCCCGCCGATGCCGCCTGGGCGGATCACCGGCATGCTGATGCTTTCCGGCAGCGGCAGGGGCCGCTCCAGCTTGCCGAGGATCGGCAGCAGCACCAGGAAGTGCAGGAAGTAATAGGCGGTGGCGACGCGGCCGATGCACCACCCAGATGCCTTCCGGCCGATGCGCGCCGACCATGCCGAGCACCACGCAAGCCAGCACCAGGACCAGCATCAGCTTGCGGTAGATCGGGCGGAACTTGCAGCTGCGGACCGGGCTGGTGTCGAGCCAGGGCAGCACGAACAGCACCAGGATGGAGCCGAACATCATGCAGACGCCGCCGAGCTTGTTCGGCACCGAGCGCAGGATGGCGTAGAACGGCAGGAAGTACCATTCGGGCACGATTTCCGCCGGCGTCACCAGCGGATTGGCCGGGATGTAGTTGTCGGCTCGCCCGAGCAAGTTCGGCGCGAAGAACACCAGCAGCGCGAACACCAGCAGGAACACGCGACGCCGACGCTGTCCTTCATGGTGTAGTACGGATGGAACGGCAGCGTGTCCTGCGGCCCCTTCACCTCGATGCCCAGCGGATTGTTGGAACCGGTGATGTGCAGCGCCGCGACATGCAGGAAGACCACGCCGACCATCACGAACGGCAGCAGATAATGCAGGCTGAAGAAGCGGTTCAGCGTCGGGTTGTCGACCGAGAAGCCGCCCCACAGCCAGGTGACGATCGAGTCGCCGACCACCGGGAAGGCCGAGAACAGGTTGGTGATGACGGTGGCGCCCCAGAACGACATCTGGCCCCAGGGCAGCACGTAGCCCATGAACGCGGTCGCCATCATCAGCAGCAGGATCACCACGCCGATGCATCCACAGCAATTCGCGCGGCGCCTTGTAGGAGCCGTAGTACATGCCGCGGAAAATATGGATGTAGATGACGATGAAGAACATCGACGCGCCGTTCGGCGTGGACGTAGCGGATCAGCCAGCCGTAGTTCACGTCGCGCATGATGCGCTCGACGCTGTCGAAGGCCATGCTGGTGTTCGGCGTGTAGTTCATCGCCAGGAAGATGCCGGTGACGATCATGATCACCAGGCTGACCATCGCCAGCGCGCCGAAGTTCCAGAAGTAGTTGAAGTTCCGCGGCGTCGGGAACACCCCGTATTCCTTCTGCATCATGGTGAAGACCGGCAGCCGGGTATCGACCCAGTTGATCACGGGATTGGTGAATTCGCTCTTGTGCAGGCCGGCCATGTCAGTGCGCACCGTATCGGTAAGAGGAGGGTCGCCGCGGCGGAGATAGCTATCCGCCGGCGAAGCGCTAGGGTCGGGTAGAAATCGGTCAGCCGATCTTGACCTTGGTGTCGGATCTCGAAGGCATACGGCGGCAGCGCCAGGTTGAGCGGCGCCGGCCCGTGCCGGACCCGGCCGGAGGTGTCGTACTGGCTGCCGTGGCAGGGGCAGAACCAGCCGCCCCAGTCGCCGCGCGGATCGGTCGGCTTGTTGCCGAGCGGGATGCAGCCGAGATGGGTGCAGATGCCGATCACCACCAGCCACTGGTCGTGCCCGGCCTTGACCCGCGATGCGTCGGTCTGCCGGGTCGATCAGCTGCGGACATCTTGACGTCCTCGGCTTCCTTGATCTCCTCCGGGGTGCGGTGGCGCACGAACACCGGCTTGCCGCGCCAGAGCACGGTGATCGCCCATGCCGGCGGTGATCGGGGTCAGGTCGACCTCGGTCGTGGACACCGCCAGCACGTCCTTGGACGGGTTCATGCTGTCGATCAGCGGCCAGGCGATGGCGCCCACGCCGACCGCGGCGCCGGCGCCGGCCACCAGTTTCAGGAAGTCGCGCTTGGTGGGATCGTCGACATGTCCAGCCGCGCCGTGGGTCGCCATCATCGTTTCGGCCATCGCAATCCTCGTTTCCGCCAGGCTCGCCTGCCGGCGGACATTTGACATGCAGCGGCAGCGGAGACGCACCCAGCATGCGCCGCTGCCACAGTTCCATGGGCATTCTAGGCGGCCCACTTCGCCGCTGCAACATGGCTTCCCGGCGTAAATCGCGAGTTTGGCCGGTTACCGCTTATTATGGGTCGGGATGCCGCTTCGGCAACGGGTCTAGGCTTGCGGGGACAAGCGGTTATGCTGGCGATGTCGACCGGATCCGGAGCCAATGCCGCCAACGTCCGCCCAAGTCCCGCACGAAGCCCTGAAGGACGCCGCCGCATCCTGGTTCGGAAGGCTGCGCGACCGCATCTGCGCCACGTTCGAGGAAATCGAGACCGAACAGGATGGGCCGCTGGCCGACCGCCCGGCCGCAACCTTCAGCCCGCACCCCGTGGGCCCGACCGACCCCCGATGCCAGCCCCGGCGGCGGCGGCGAGATGAGCGTGATGCGCGGCCGGGTGTTCGAGAAGGTGGGAGTCAACGTGTCCACCGTCTGGGGCGAGTTCAGCGAGGATTTCCGCGCCCAGGTGCCCGGCGCCGAGGAGGACCCGCGGTTCTGGGCCGCCGGCATCAGCCTGGTGGCGCACATGCAAAGCCCGCGGGTGCCGGCGGCGCATTTCAACACGCGGATGCTGATCACCACCAAGGGCTGGTTCGGCGGCGGCGGCGACCTGACGCCGATGGTGCTGGACAGCGCCGAGGCGCAGGCGGACGCGGCCGATTTCCACGCCAGCCTGAAGGCCGCCTGCGATCGCCACGATCCCGGCGTACTACCGGGATTACCGCGCCTGGTGCGACCGCTACTTCTACCTGCCGCATCGCAACGAGCCGCGCGGCGCCGGCGGCATCTTCTATGACCGGCATTTCAGCGGCAACGCCGACGCCGACTTCGCCTTCACCCGCGACGTCGGCCAGGCGTTCCTGGATGTCTACCCCCGCATCATCCGCCGCCGCATGCGCGAACGCTGGACCCCGGCCGAACGCGAGCACCAGCTGGTGCGGCGCGGACGGTATGTGGAATTCAACCTGATCCACGACCGCGGGACGCTGTTCGGGCTGAAGACCGGGGGGAATGTGGATGCGATCCTGATGAGCATGCCGCCGGAGGTTAAATGGCCCTAGACGCGCCGCTTGCGCGGCGAGGTAAGCGGCAGTGGCGCCCTTGCGCCACGAGAGCGGTTACCCCCCGGGGCGCCGAAGCAAATCGAAGCAAGCAAGAGAGTACGCTCTCGGCGCGCAAGGGCGCACCTGCCGCTTGAGTTGCCGCGCGAAGTCGCGCGTCAGGCGAAAGCCTGCGTCCTCACCAACCGAGCATACAGCCCATCCCGCTCCATCAGCTCCGCATGCGTCCCCATCTCCACCGCCTGCCCCGCATCCATCACCACCACCAGATCGGCATCGCGCACTGTCGACAGCCGGTGCGCCACCACGATCGTGGTCCGCCCGCGACGCAGCCGGTTGAGCGCGTCCTGCACCAGCGCCTCGCTTTCGGCGTCCAGCGCGCTGGTGGCCTCGTCCAGCAGCAGAATCCGAGGGTCGCGCAGCAGCGCGCGTGCCAGGGCGATCCGCTGGCGCTGGCCGCCGGACAGCCGGCCGCCATTGGTGCCCACAGCGGTTTCGTAGCCCTGCGGCAGGGCGGTGATGAAGTCCGCCGCCGCCGCGTCCGCCGCCGATTCGACCTCCGCCTCGGAGGCATCGGGCCGGCCCATGCGGATGTTCGCCGCGACGCTGTCGTCGAACAGGAAGGAATCCTGGCCGACATAGGCGATCGCATCGCGCAGGCTGGCCAGCCCCACCCCGCGCAGGTCGGCGCCGTCGATGCGGATGGCGCCGGAGGTCACGTCGTGCAGCCGCGGGATCAGCGCCAGCGCGGTGGATTTGCCGGCGCCGGACGGACCCGACCAGCGCCACCGTCTTCCCCGGCTCGGCGACGAAGCTCAGGCCCGACAGGCCGGCGCGGCCATCGGGATAGGCGAAGGCGACATCCTCGAACGCCACCCGTCCGTGCCCCTGCGGCAGCGGGGCGGCGTTCGGCGTCTCGGTGATCCCGGGCTTCTCGTCGACCACCGAGAACACCCGGACCAGCCCGGCCAGGCCCTCCTGCAGCGCCGCGTTCAGGCTGCCCAGCGCCCGCAGCGGTTGCGCCGCCAGCATCAGCGCGGTGATGAAGCCGGTGAAGTTGCCGAGCGTGCGAATCGCCGTTCGCCGCCCGCCAGCCGGCGAACCCGATGACCGCCGCCACCGCGCCGCCGCCCAGCACCTCCAGCAGCGGGTCGATGCGGCTGCGGCTGCGCGACATCGTCAGCAGGGCGCGATACAGCCGCTGGAACGCCGCCTCGGCGCGGCCGGTCTCGGCGGCCTCCAGCCGGTAGGCGCGCACCGGTGCGGGCCTGGGAGAAGCTCTCGGTCAGCAAGGTCGCGGTCTCGCCCATGCGCTCCTGCATGCCGCCGGAGGCGCGGCGGATGCGCCGGCCGATGCGCTGGATCGGCAGCGCCGCCAGCGGATACAGGCAGGCGGCGATCAGACTCAGCACCCAGTCCAGATACAGCATCGAGCCGACCAGCCCGACGATCGTCACGGCGTCGCCCATGCCGTTGACCGCCCGGGTCAGCGCCTCGCGGATGGTGGCGGCGTCGGTGGTGAAGCGCGCGGCCCAGCGCGGCCGGCGCCTCGCGCTCCACCCGCGCCAGGTCGGCGCGCATCAGATGGGCGAACATCCGCCCCTGCAAGCTCGCGGATCACCAGCAGCACCACGCGCTGCACCAGCACGCTCTGGAAATACTGCGCCAGCGCCTTGATCGAGGTGACGATGATCACCAGCACCGGCACCTGGTACAGGATGCGGCGGTCGCGCTGCTCGAACATGTCGATGGCGCGCTGGATCATCACCGGATAAGTCGCCTGGGCGGCGGCGGTGATCGCGGTCAGCAGCAGGATCAGCAGCAGCAGGCCGCGATGGGCCTTGATGTGCTCGCGCCACAGCCGGCCGACCAGCGCGCGGGTGGTGTCGCCCTGGTTCGACCGGGCGCCAACCTTCAGGGGCAGGGCGGTACTCATGTCCATGCGGCGGCGTGTATCAGTGCTGCCGCCGCCTCGCCAGTTCGGCCAGCAATGCGGGAGCATCGGCGACGCAGCCGCCCTGCAGCCACCAGCCGCGCAACTCCCGCAGCAGCGCGCCCGAGTTCCGGGCCATCCTGCACGCCCTCGCGCTTGAGGTCGCGGCCCTGCAGCGGAAACACCGGCGCGGGCGTCGCCTGCAGGCGCGGCACCAGCGCGGCGTTGCCCTCCAGCCAGGCGCGGCCGATCAGCGTCTCCGCGGGGGTGTCAGCCAGCGCCCGGCGCAACGCCGTGTCATCGGCATCGGCGGACAGGCCGGAACCGCGCAGGGCCAGCAGGCGCTCGCGCTCGGCCGAGGACAGCCGCAGCCGCGTCGCCAGCGCCTGGGCATCGCCGTCCAGCAGCGCCGCCAACCGGAGAATCGGATCGGGCGGCGCGCCGGATTGCAGCAGCGCATCGAGCCGCGCCGGCGCCGCACCTTCCGGCAGCACCGCCCGCAGCACCCCGAGCCGTTGCATCAGCGCGATCGCCTGCCCCGGCGCCGGCGCCGCCAGGATGCGCTTCAACTCGCTCCACACCCGCTCCGGCGACAGCCGGGACAAGCCATCGACATTGGCCGCGATCGCCGCCAGCGCCGCCGCATCCGGGGCGCCCCGGCCATAGCGCGCGAAGAACCTGAAAAAACGCAGGATGCGCAGATAATCCTCGGTGATCCGCGTCGCCGCATCGCCGACGAAGCGCACGATCCCCGCTTCCAGATCCGCGACGCCGCCGAAATAATCGAACACCGCGCCGTCGGCGGACATCGACATGGCGTTGATGGTGAAATCCCGCCGCGCCGCGTCCGCCCGCCAATCCGCGGTGAACTGCACCACCGCATGCCGGCCGTCGGTCTCGATGTCGCTGCGCAGGGTGGTGATCTCGAAGCCGCGATGCCCGGACACCGCGGTCACGGTGCCGTGCGCCAACCCCGTCGGCACCGCGCGCAACCCGGCCGCCTGCAACGCCCGCGTCACCACGTCCGGCGGATCGGGCGTGGCGAGATCGATGTCGGCCACAGCAACCCCGAGCAGCGCATCGCGCACCGCGCCGCCGACCACCCGTGCCTTCGGCACCGCCGCCAGCACCGCCCGCAAAGCGGGATCGGAGAGAAAGGCCGGCGGGGAAATCCGCCTGACCGGCAGATCACTCACGGCGCACACCGTGGCCGCCGACGATGACGCCGTTCTCCAGATGCGCCGGCGCGTAGACCTCGTCCGGGTCGAGCCGGTTGGTGAGGCCGAACCAGATGGTGCCGACGGCCATCGCCGCAGTCAGCGCCAGCGCCGCCCAGAAGATCGCCGGCGGCAGCCGCGGTCCCATGATGCGCCAGGCGGCATAAAGCGCGAACGGCACCAGGAACAGCCCGATTTCGGTGAAGCGCAGCATTACTCGGACCCTCCCTTCACGGAGGACTCTGACGCAACCGCTCGGCCAGATGTACCAGGATCGCGGCCGTCGCGCCCCAGATGTAATGCTCGGGATGCGGCCAGACCCAGAACTCGCGCCAGCGGCCCCGGTAATGCGCCCGCTTGCGCTGCGGCGCCGCAGGGTCCAGCAGCACCGACAGCCGCAACGCAAACACCGCCTCCACCTCGTCCGGCGACGGCAGCAGGCCCAACCCGTCGAAGTCGATCCCGGCATCCAGCAAACCCACCACCGGCGTGATCACGTAGCCGGTGCCGGTGACATAGTCGCCGAGCCGCCCGACCACCTCGACATGCCCGGGGTCCAGCGAAATCTCCTCGCGCGCCTCGCGCAACGCCGCCGCCTCGGCATCGACGTCCTCGGGGTCGATGCGCCCGCCGGGAAACGCCACCTGGCCGGCATGCTTGTTCAGATGCGAGGTGCGCTTGGTCAGCAAAACGCCCGGCTCGTCGCCACCCACCAGGAACGGCACCAGCACCGCACACGGCACCAACGGCCCATCGGACAAATCACGCGCATCGTCCGACCCGATCGGCGCCGCCATCGCCGGCGGGTCGACAATCACCGTGCCGCGAATCGGCGCGGCAGGCACAAAAGGCGCCCGAAGCAGCGCCCGCAATTGAGCGGCATCCACGGCAGCCAGTATACGATGCCGATCAGGTTCCGGCGCAAGCCAGGGGAAGGATGGCGGGGGCGCTGCCCCTCGACCCCGCTAAGGGCGAAGCCCTTAGAACCCGCTACTTGAGTGGTCTTCGGGAGAGGGGGCCAACTCAGGCGGTTGCGACAACTCAGTCGGCCCCCTCTCTCGAAGACCACTTAAACAAATGGGGATCAAAGGGCCTCCGGCCCTTTGCGGGTCCAGGGCGGCGCCCTGGCCTTCCTTCCTACGGCTGCGCCCGGATCGTGGTCGCCATCGTGTATTGGTCGCCGCGGGGCTCGAATGTCAGGCCGGTGCGGAGGCCCCAGGCGGCTTTCATGAACAGGAGCGGGATGACGGCTTGTTGCGACATGGCGTAGGTGATGGCTTCGCGGGTCAGTTGTTCGCGTTTCTGGTCGTCGAAGGTGGAGTCCATCACGGTCAGCATCGCGTCGAGTTTCGGGTCGGAGTAGAAGCGCCCGTTCTGCACGCCGCGGCCGAGCGCCACGTCGCGGGTGCGGACGAGTGTCGTCAGGGCGACGCTGGACAATCCGCTGGTGGAGCCGAACATCGACATGTGGACGCTGAGTTCGGATTGCTCGTTGACTGAGAAGTTCATCCAGCGCTTGAGGTAGACCGAGATCGGCTGGGCATCGACGGTGGTGCGGATGCCGATTGCGGTCAGCATCTGGCCGATGCTCTGGCAGATCAGGGCGTCGCCGGCGAAGCGGTCATTGGTGCATTGGATGACCAGGTTGAAGCCCTTGGGGTAGCCGGCGTCGGCCAGCAGCTTGCGCGACAATGCGGGGTCGTAGCTGGGCGGTTTCAGCTCGGGCACGTGGCCGTAGAAGCCGGGGGCGGCGATCTGCCCGGCGGGTGCTGCGCTGCCTTCCATGGCGCGTTCGGCGAGGGCGGTGCGGTTGACGGCGTGGGTCAGCGCCTCGCGCACGCGCAGGTCGCGGAACGGGTTTTTCTCGAGCGGCTGGCCGTCGGCGCTGGTGGCATTGACGATGCGCGGGCTGAGGCTGTCGACGTACATGTAGTGGGTGAAGATCGAGTCGGCGGTCACCAGGCGGTTGTTGCCGCCGCGCACGCGCTCGTACAGTCCTGAAGGCACGGCGTCGATGACATCGACGTCGCCGGCGAGCAATCCGGCGACGCGTGCGCTGTCGTTGGGCACGAAGCGGAAGATGACTTTCTCCCATGGCTGCGCGCCGCCCCAGTAATTGGGGTTGCGCTCCAGCAGCACGTCCTGAGCCGGGGTCCATCGGATCCAGCGGTAGGGGCCGGTGCCGATGGCGGCGCGGCCGCCGTTGAAATCGGCGTCGGTGGCGTCGGTCGCCGCCGCCCGCGACAGGATGGCGACGTTGGTGAGGTAGGCGGGAAGCTCCGGCAGCGGCGCGCGGGTGTGCAGGACCAGGGTGTGGGCGTCCTTCGCCTCGGCGGCGGTGATGCCGCGGACGAACTGGATGTAGGTGCGGGTGTTCTTGACGTCGCGCGCGTGCTCGATCGAGAACACCGCGTCATCGGCGGTGAACGGCGCGCCGGTATGGAAGCGGACGCCGTCGCGCAGGGTGAACTCCCAGGTGGTCGGGTCGAGCACGCGCCACGACACCGCCAGTTGCGGCTGCGCCTGCAGATGCGAGTCCTGGGTGACCAGGGTTTCGTAGACATGCAGTTGCACGTTGCGATTGGGCGAATAGTTCACCCCGGGATCGGCGTTCTCGACCGCGCCTTTCATGGCAATGCGCAGCGTCTGCGCCGAAGCCGGCAGCGCTGCGCCAAGCAATGCTGCAAGCGCCAGGAAAACAAAACGCATCGTGCAACAACTCCATTCGATGGACATGGCGCGTAGCAAGAAGCTTACCACAGAGGCACGGAGACAATGAGAAGAAGCCGGGCGGCGAGCAACCCTGTCTTACTTCTCCGCGTCTCCCTGCCTTGTATGTCCCGACAGCTCTGTGGTGAACCCCGCTTGCTTGCTGCAAGATGCCGCCAGCAACGACGGATGCGAGAATGTCGAACCGAAAACTGAAGCTTGGCGCCTTCCTCTACACGCCCGGCAACCACGCCGCCGGCTGGCGCCATCCCGATGCGGTGCCCGAGACCTGCATGGATTTCCGGCACTACGTCGCCATGGCGCATACCTGCGAGCGCGGCATGATGGACATGCTGTTCTTCCAGGATTCCGCCGCCATTGCCGGCAGCGGTGGGCTTGTCGCCGGGCAGGAGGTCCGCCCCGCGCAGGGCCGCCAGGCTTATCTGGAACCGGGGGCGCTGATCGCCGCACTGGCCGCGGTGACCACGCATCTGGGGCTGGTTGCCACCGCGACCACCACCTACAACGAGCCGTATCACATCGCCCGCCGCTTCCTGACCGTCGACCACATCAGCGGCGGCCGTGCCGGTTGGAATCTCGTGACCTCGCAGACGGAGGACGAGGCCGGCAATTTCGGTTTCGAGAAACATGTCGACCACGCGCTGCGCTATGAGCGTGCCGAGGAATTCTATGACGTGGTCACAGGACTTTGGGACAGCTGGGAGGACGACGCGTTCCTGCACGACAAGCAGGCGGGCATTTATTTCGATGTCAAGAAGCTGCATTTCCTGCGCCATGTCGGCAAGCATTTCCGCGTGCGCGGGCCGCTGAACGTTGCGCGTTCGCCGCAGGGTCGGCCAGTGGTGGCGCAGGCGGGATCATCGGAGGTCGGACGCGAACTCGCGTCGCGCACCGCCGACCTGATCTTCACGGCGCAGACCACGGTGAGGGACGGGCGCGAATTCTGTGCCGACATCCACGCCCGCGCCGCCCGCTACGGCCGCGCGCCTGACGACATCCGCATCCTGCCGGGCCTGCTTCCGGTGGTCGGCCGCACCCAGGCGGAAGCGGAAGATAAATTCGGCCAGTTGCAGGACCTGCTGACCGACGATTACTGCATGCAGAACCTGTCCCGCCTGTGCGGCGGCCTGGATATCTCCACGTTTCCGCCGGACGGTCCGTTACCTGAGTTGCCGCCGACCAATGCGGCGAAGGCGCGCCAGCAGATGGTGGTCGGCTGGGGCCAGGAGGGTCTCACCATCCGCCAGATCGCCCGCCGCCTCGGCGCCTCGCAGGGGCATCGCGTGGTGTACGGCTCGCCGCAGCGCGTGGCCGACCTGATGGAGGAATGGCTGCTCGCCGGCGCCTGCGACGGATTCAACCTGCTGTTCCCGTATTTCCCGACGCCGCTCGATGACTTCGTTTCGCTCGTGGTGCCGGAGTTGCAGCGCCGCGGCATCTACCGCACGGCGTACGAGGGACCGACCCTGCGCGACATCCTCGGCGTGCCGGTGCCGCGCAACCGCTTCACCGCGTGACCTGAAGAAGATCAGGACCTGTCAGGTTCAACCGCCTCAGGCCGACGCTCAGACCAGCTGCAGGAAGATCAGCACCAGGCCGACCACCGACACCGCCCAGGCGAGCGTGCGCGCCCAGGGGATGCCGGCGACATAGATGAAGAAATGCACCAGCCGGGCCCAGAAGAACAATTGGGCGCCGAGGATCACCGTGCCGTTCACCAGGCCCGCGACATGCGCGGTCAGCACCAGCGCGATGAACAGCGGCAGGCTCTCCAGCATGTTGAGATGCGCCCGCCTGGCGCGCCCTGCCACTCCGGTCAGTGCCGGCAGGCCCTCGCGATTGCCGGCAAGGGTCGGCAGCCCGATCTGGGAATTCGCCAGCGTGGCCGCCACCACGACCTGCAATACGGTCAGGGCCACGGTCCAGACCAGCAGCGTCAGATCCGGCGTCATTGGCAAATCCCCCTTCGATGACCGAGTTTATCGAGTATGGGGCGGATGTTACGAGAGCGGCGCTAGATCGGCAAACTGCCGGCCAGGGATGCAGCCGTCAGCAATCGCAGTCGGCGTCGCAGCAGCCATCCCCGGTCGACAGGTCGCCCAGGGAAAAAAACTGGCCGCGGCTCCAGACGCCGAGCATGCGGCGGCCCAGCGCCTCGTGCGGTTCGGCCAGCGCCACCAGTTCGTAATAGACCGCGCGGCCGATCCGCGCCTCGATCGGCAGGCGCCCAGCACCGTCCCGGACGTGCAGGTAGGGGGTCGGCTCGCAGGTCAGGATATCGTGGGCGATCCGTAGCGGATGCTCCGGGCCGGCGGTGATCATCTGGTCGGTGTTGGTGCGGAAGGTCAGCACCTGGTCGCGCCCGACGCCGGTCCAGTCCAGTTCGACGGCGACGAAGGGGGCGTCCTCGACCTCGATGCGGCCGCGCTCGGCCGGGGTTTCCAGCCAGAACTTGCCCTCCGCGTCGCGTTTCAGCACGGAGGCGAACAGGCAGACCAGTTCCTTGCGGCCGATCGGGCTGCCCCGATACAGCCAGGTGCAGTCGCGCCGGATCAGGAACGGCAGATCGCCGCATTCCACCGGCACCCGCGGACGGCGAGGCGCGCCGGGCGCGAACTGGGCGTCGGCGCACGGTGCGGCCTTCGCGCATTGCGTCGCCTCGGGCTTTCGCGTGGCAGGTCGCTCGGTCACGTCCAGGTCGCCGTCTTGCCTTGGTGCATCCACGCGCATTCTCCGGACAGGCTTCCGTCCCGGCGCTGGATATAGGTAGCATACCCCCGGCGATGAAAGTGGCGATCGCAGATTGCTGCCCGAGTCGCGCATTACCCCGTGGTTTTTGCCGCCCTGCCGGATTTGTCACCCGGCACAAGGTGGCACAGCGCTCGCAAGCACCCCATTTGCCAAGCCGCCGCGAAAAGGATCCGAGCATGTCCGCAAGCGCCTATCCATTGACGCCTGCCACCCCGCCCCAGGGCGCCGACATGCTCGCCGCGGTCGAGGCGCTGGGCGGACGGATCGCCGGGGTCAGGGCGCAGATCGGCCGCGCCATCTATGGCCAGCAGGAGGTCGTGGACCAGACCCTGATCACCCTGCTGTCCGGCGGCCACCTGCTGCTGGTCGGCGTGCCGGGCCTGGGCAAGAGCCGGCTGGTGGAGACGCTGGGCACGGTTCTGGGCCTGCACAGCAAGCGGGTGCAGTTCACGCCCGACCTGATGCCTGCCGATATCCTGGGCAGTGAGGTGCTGGATGAGGCAACCGACGGCCGCCGCAGCTTCCGCTTCGTGCCCGGGCCGGTGTTCTGCCAGCTGCTGATGGCCGACGAGATCAACCGCGCCAGCCCGCGCACCCAGTCGGCGCTGCTGCAGGCGATGCAGGAGAACCGGGTCGCGATCGCCGGGGTCGAGCATCCGCTGCCGCGGCCCTTCCATGTGCTCGCCACCCAGAACCCGATCGAGCAGGAAGGCACCTACCCGCTGCCGGAAGCCCAGCTCGATCGCTTCCTGCTGGAGGTTCGCGTCACCTACCCGGATCTCGCCGCCGAACGGACCATGCTGGTGGCCACCACCGGCGCCGCCGAAGCGCCGCCGGTGCAGGCGCTGACCGCCGAGGAACTGATGGCCGCCCAGGCGCTGATCCGCCGGGTGCCGGTCGGCGAGAGCGTGGTGGAGGCGATCCTGAAGCTGGTGCGCGGCGGCCGGCCGGAAAGCAGCGATGACGAGATCGTCCGTCGCCATGTCGCCTGGGGCCCCGGCCCGCGCGCGGCGCAGGCGCTGATGCTGGCCAGCCGCGCCCGGGCGCTGCTCGACGGGCGGCTGGCGCCCAGCATCGACGACGTCGCGGCGCTGGCGCACCCGGTGCTGCGCCACCGCATGGCGCTGAACTTCTCCGCCCGGGCCGACGGGGTGCAGCTGTCCGAGGTGATCGACCGCCTGGTCGGGCAGCTTGGATGAGCGCTGCGAGCGGCCGCCGCCCTGCAGGCACCGGCGGGCGGAGGCGCTCGGCGCGCGCCTGCCGCCGCTGCTGGTCGCCGCCGAACGCGTCGCCGCCACCGTAGCGCAGGGCGTGCACGGCCGCCGCCGCGTGGGCCAGGGCGACAGCTTCTGGCAGTTCCGCCCGTTCCTGCCCGGCGACGCCGCCGCCAGCATCGACTGGCGCCAGTCCGCCCGCTCCGACCGCGCCTTCGTCCGCGAGACCGAGTGGGAGGCGGCGCAGACCGTCTGCCTGTGGCGCGACGGCGGCGCCGAGCATGCGCTGGCGCTCCAGCGCACGCCACCGCCGAAAAGGTCGAGCGCGCCGAGCTGCTGCTGCTGGCGCTGGCCTCGCTGCTGCTGCGCGGCGGCGAGCGGGTGCGGCTGATCGGCGTCGAGGCCCGTGCCGGCGTGTCGGCGCTGGACCGGCTGTCCGAGCAGCTCGGCCGGCTGCCGGAGGGCAGCGGGCTGCCGCCGAACGCGGTCCTGCCGCGGCACGCCCGCGCGGTGCTGATCGGCGACTTGCTGGCGCCGCTGAGCGAAATCCAGGCGACCGTCGGCCGGCTGTCGGCGATCCCGGTCACCGGGCATCTGCTGCAGGTGCTGGACCCGGCGGAGGCGCTGCTGCCCTATGAGGGCCGGGTGCGCTTCGCCTGGCGGGAGGGCGCGCAGGAGACGCTTGATCCCGCGGGTCGAGGGCGTGCGCGACGCCTATGCGAAGCGCCTCGCCGAGCAGCAGCAGGGGCTGGCCGCCATCGCCACCGCCGCCGGCTGGGGCTTTTCCGTGCACCGCACCGACCATCCGCCGGAGGCGGCGCTGCTGGCGCTGTATACCGCGCTGTCGCCGGAGCCCGGCCGCCGATGATCTTCGCCGCCCCCTGGGTGCTGCTGGCCCTGGCCGCGCTGCCGCTGCTGTGGTGGCTGCTGCGGGTGACGCCGCCGGCGCCGCGGCGCGAGGAATTCCCGGCGATCCGGCTGCTGCTCGGCCTGACCGCGACCGCCGAGACGCCGGCGCGCACGCCGTGGTGGCTGCTGCTGCTGCGCATGGCCTGCGGCGGCGCTGGTGATCGTCGGCCTGGCCCGGCCGGTGCTGGATGCCGGCGCGCGCGCTGCCCGGCGGCGGGCCGGTGCTGCTGGTGGTCGATGACGGCTGGGCCGCCGCCGCCGACTGGCCGCGCCGCCTCGCTGCGGCCGCCGCCGCGCTGGACCGGGCCGAGCGGGCCGGCCGGCCGGCGGCGCTGCTGGCCACCGCGGCCGACGAGACCGGTGCCGCGCCGCAGGCTGCCGCCGGTCGATGCCGGTGGCCGAACTGCGCGCCCGCCTGGCGGCGCTGCGCCCGAAGCCGTGGCCGACCGACCGCGCCGCCGCCGCCGCCGCTTTGCGCGGCTGGACCCAGGGCGGCACCGTCGTCTACCTGGCCGACGGACTGACCGACGCGCCGGACCGGTATGGGACGGCTTCGCCGCCGCGCTCGCGGCGGTCGGGCCGGTGACTGGAACTGCGCGACGACAGTGCCGGCCGGCGCGGCTGCTGCTGCCGCCGCGCGCCGAGGCCGACCGGCTGGTGGCGCGCGTCGCCCAGCCGGCCTCGCCGGCCGCCGACACCGTCGCGGTGCTGGCGCAATCCGGCGACGGCCGCACCCTCGCCCGCGTCGACCGCCGATTTGCCCGCCGGCGCGACCGATGCCGAGGCGCCGCTCGCGCTGCCGCCGGAATTGCGCAACCGGCTGGCGCGGCTGGTGCTGGAGGGTCCGGCGTCCGCCGGCGCGGTGGTGCTGCTGGACGAACGCTGGCGCCGGCGCCCGGTGGGCCTGGTCGCCGGCGACGCCACCACCGCCGACACGCCGCTGACCGGCGAGCTGTTCTATCTGCGCCGCGCGCTCGAGCCCTATACCGAGGTGCGCGACGGCGACCTCGAGACGCTGCTGTCGCGCGAGCTGTCGGTGCTGATCCTGGCCGACCACGTGGTGCCGAACGGGCCCGAGCGCGACATGCTGGCGCATGGGTGGAGAAGGGCGGCCTGCTGGTGCGCTTCGCCGGCCCGCAGACCGCCGAGCACGCCGGACGACGCTGCTGCCGGTGAAGCTGCTGGACGGCGACCGCCAGCTGGGCGGCGCGATGTCCTGGAGCCAGCCGGCGCCGGCTGGCCGCTTCCCCGCCGGCTCGCCGTTCGCGGGCCTCGCGGTGCCCGACGAGGTGCGGGTCACGCGCCAGGTGCTGGCCGAGCCCGGCGCGCATCTCGCCGATGCCGACCTGGGCGCGGCTGGCCGACGGCACGCCGCTGGTGACCGCAGGCAACGCGCGGCGCCGGGCGGGTCGTGCTGTTCCACGTCACCGCCAACGCCGACTGGTCGGACCTGCCGCTGTCCGGCCTGTTCGTGGACATGCTGCGGCGGCTGGTGGCGCTGGCCGCGGCGTCGCCGGCAGTCAGGACACCGCCGCGGCCCCGCTGGCGCCGGTCGAGACGCTGGACGGGTTCGGCCAGCTCGGCGCCGCCGCCGCCGGCCGCCGCGGCGCTCAGCCGGCGCCGATTGTCAACGCCGTCGCGGCTTCGCCGCGCATCCGCCGGGCCTGTACGGGCCGGAGAACGGCCGGCGGGCGCTGAACCTGTCGGCCCGCCTCGCCCCGCTGGTGGCCGCTCCCGCCATCGCGGGCGCCCGCGTCGAGCCGATCGGCGCGGCGGCGCCGGAGCGGGCGCTGGCGCCCTGGCTGCTGGCCGCCGCGCTGGCGCTGCTGGCGATCGACCTGCTGGTGTCGCTGCGCCTGCGCGGCCTGCTGCGCCGGGCGTCCGCCGGATCGCCGCGGCGCGGTGCTGCTGATGCTGGGATTGCCGCTGTGCCGGCGGCCGCCCACGCCCAGCGGCCGGCCGCCGCCAGACGGCGACCAATCCGGCGCTGGCGACGCGCCTCGCCTACGTCGTCACCGGCGACGACGCAGTCGACGGCGTCTCGCGCGCCGGGCTGGCCGGCCTGTCCGACTACGTCAACCGCCGCACCGCCGCGGCCCTGGCGACCGGCGGCGGTGATGCCCGGCCAGGACGATCTGAGTTTCTACCCGCTGCTCTACTGGCCGATCTCGGCCGACGCGCACTGCCCTGTCGGGGGCCGCGATCGCCGCGCTCAACGACTACATGGCGCATGGCGGCATCATCCTGATCGACACCCGCGACGGCGGCAGCGGCGAGGGCTTCGCGGCCGGCGCCGGCGCCGCGCTGGAACGGCTCGGCCAGGCCTCGCGGTGCCGCCGCTGGCGCCGCTGACCACCGCGCACGTGCTGGCGCGCGCCTTCTACCTGCTGCAGGATTTCCCCGGCCGCTACGCCGGCGACACGGTCTGGGTGCAGCGCGACCAGGACCGCAGCAACGACAGCGTCAGCCCGGTGATCATCGGCGCGCATGACTGGGCGGCCGCCTGGGCGATCGACGCCGAGGGGCGCAACCCCTACGCCACCATCCCCGGCGGCGCCCGGCAGCGCACCCTGGCCTACCGGTTCGGCGTCAACCTCGTGATGTACGCGCTGACCGGCAACTACAAGGGCGACCAGGTGCACGTGCCGGCGATGCTGGAACGGCTGGGGCAGTAGGCGATGCATATCGAACAGGCCATCGCCGCGCTGCGTTTCGACCCGGCCTTGCCGGTCTGGCTGCTGGGCGGCCTCGCCGGCGCTGTGCGTGCTGGCCGCTCGCGGTCGCCGCCTGGCGCCGCGCCCGCGGCACGTCTGGCGCTGCCTCGCCTTCGCCGTCCTGCTGCTGTGGCTGACCGGCCCGCGGCTGGTCGAGGAAACCCGGCAGACCCTGCCCGATATCGGCCTGCTGGTGGTCGACCAGACCGCGAGCATGGCGGTCGGCGACCGCGCCGCACTGGCCGAGGCGGCCCGCGCCACGCATCGAGGCAGGAGGCCGGCGGCCTGCCGGACCTGGAACTGCGCACCATCACCGTGCCGGAGCAGGGCAGCGAAGGCACCCAGCTGTTCGCCGCGATCGACCGGGCGCTGGCCGACATCCCGCGCGCCCGCCTCGCCGGCATCGTCGCGCTGACCGACGGGCAGGTGCACGACATCCCGCCGGCCAAGGCCGGCGAGGCGCCGTTTGGCGGCGCGCCGCTGCACGTGCTGATCCCGGCCAAGGGCGAGGAGACCGACCGCCGCATCCGCATCATCGAGGCGCCGAGCTACGGCATCGTCGGCAAGTCGGTGCAGCCTGCGCATGGTGGTCGAGGACCTCGGCGCTGCCGCGCAACGGCCTGCGCCTTCGGCGGCGCCGCCCGCCTGACCATCCGCCGCGACGGCGAGCCGCCGCTGCGTGGAAAGCGTGCCGCTCGGCGTCGAGCACCGCATCGACCTGCCGATCACCCGCGCCGGCCCCACCGTGGTGGAGCTGACCGCCGATCCGCTGCCCGGCGAGGTCTCCACCATCAACAACAAGGCCGTGGTCGAGATCAACGGCGTGCGCGACCGGCTGCGGGTGCTGCTGGTGTCCGGCGAGCCGCATGCCGGGCGAGCGCACCTGGCGGCGGCTGCTGAAGGCCGATCCGGCGGTCGACCTGGTGCATTTCACCATCCTGCGGCCGCCGGAGAAGGACGACCTGACGCCGCTGAACGAGCTGGCGCTGATCGCCTTTCCGGTGCGCGAGCTGTTCCAGGTCAAGATCAAGGAATTCGACCTGATCATCCTGGACCGGTTCCAGAACCGCGGCATGCTGCCGGCGATCTACCTGCGCAACATCGCCGACTACGTGCGCGACGGCGGCGCGCTGCTGATGAGCGTGGGGCCGGAATTCGCCGGCCCCAGCAGCCTGGCGTCGAGCCCGCTCGGGGCCATCCTGCCGGCCCGGCCGGCGGCCACCAACAGCGTCGTCGATGGCGCGTTCCGCCCGGAGGTCACGGCCCTCGGCACCCGCCACCCGGTCACCGCGGGCCTGCCGGGCGCCAACCAGCTGGCCGGCGCGACGGCTACCAATGGCCCCGCGACCGCCCCGCAATGGGGCTCGTGGTATCGCCGCATCGCCCCCGCCGATACCCAGGGCGACGTGCTGATGGACGCGCCGGACGGCAGCGCCGCTGCTGCTGCTGGACCATGTCGGCCAGGGCCGCGCCGCGCTGCTGCTGTCCGACCAGATCTGGCTGTGGTCGCGCGGGCACGAGGGCGGCGGGCCGCAGGCCGAATTGCTGCGCCGCATCGCGCATTGGCTGATGAAGGAACCGGAACTGGAGGAGTCCGCCCTCACCGCCCGGGTCGAGCACGGCACCCTCTCGGTGGAGCGCCGCAGCACCGAGGACGTGGCGCCCGGTGCCGCGCCGCTGCAGGTGACGGTCACCGATCCCGACGGCCATGACAGCAAGCTGACGCTGGCCCCGCGCGGTCCCGGCCGGTCCGGCGGGCTGCTGCCGGCGGCGACCCCCGGAGTCTGGCAGGTGGGCGACGGGGGCCGCCGGGCGTTCGCCGCCGCCGGTGCCGCCAATCCGCCGGAACTCGCCGACCTCCGCGCCACCGCCACGCTGCTGGCCCCGCTGGCCCATGCCACCGGCGGCAGCGTGCACTGGCTGGCCCCCGGCGGCGCGCCGGGGCTGCGCCGGACCGAGCCGGGGCGCGAGGCGGCGGGGTCCAGCTGGATCGGGCTGCAGCGCCGGCACGACCATCTGGTCACCGGCATCGCCGCCACGCCGCTGCTGCCGCCCTGGCTGGCCTTGCCGCTGATCCTCGGCCTGGCGCTGATCGCCTGGCGGCGCGAAGGCACGTGACGGCGAAAACCGCTTGGCATCGCCCGCGCCAGCAACCACATCTGGCAGGAAATCATTACCTGATCCTGGCCTGACCAATCCGTGGGGGATGTTCGCCTCCCCTGATCCGATCGACGCAACGGGGAGAAAACGCCTTCCAGCAGACCGCACCCGGACCCGGTGCCTCCCCGGCCTCGCCCGGCGCCCAATTGCTGGCGCTGGTGGGGTTTGTCGGGCTGTGCCTGCTGGTCGGGTTCGCCGACGGCGCCGCGACCGCCGCCAGCGTCCGCAGCTGGTACCTGACCCTGACGCCCCCGCCGGGCACGCCGCCGAACTGGCTGTTCGGCCCGGTCTGGTCGGCCCTGTATGTGCTGATGGGCACCGGCGCCTGGCTGGTATGGCGTCGGCCCGCCATCGGCCAGCGCAAGGCGCTGACGATGTGGGGCTGGCAACTGCTGGTGAATGCCGCCTGGGCGCCGGTCTTCTTCGGCCTGCACAGCCCGGCGCTGGCGCTCTGCGTGATCCTCCCGCTGCTGTGGCTGATTGGCCGCAGTTTGTACCTTTTCAAGGCAGTTCGGCCGCTTGCTGCGGCACTGCTGGTGCCCTACGCGTTATGGACGTGCTATGCGACCTACCTGAATGTCGGGTTCCTATGGCTGAACCCGGGCTAGATTTCTGGAGTAGCCGCCATGACAAGCAACCTCTTCCGCCGCCCGATGCTGCCGACCCGTCGATTCGGTTCGAAGCTGCTGACCGCGGCAACCCTCGCCGGCGCCGTTCTCGCCGGAACCGTTCTCGGCATAGATCCAGCCGCCGCCCAGATGGGCGCGCCGAAGCCCGGCGCCCCGGTTGTGCCAACCGCGGAGGCACCGGCCAGCCGACGCCCGGCCCCGCCGGCGTTGCCGGGAGCCCGCACCTCGGAGGCGTCGGCCGTCGCACCGGACCGCCCGCCATCGGAGATGTCGCCCAACGAGGCGCTGTTCGACGCGATCAACCGCGGTGACATCGGCAATGTCCGCGACGCTATCTCCCGCGGCGCCGAACTCGACCAGCAGAACATGCTGGGCCTCACGCCGATCGACCTGTCGGTCGACCTCGGGCGCAACGACATCACCTTCCTGCTGCTGTCGATGCGCGCCGCCGCTTCGACCGGCGGGCCCCCGCGTGCCGCCGCCCAGGCCGTCAAGCCGGGTGCGCGCGGCCAGTCGGTCGCCGCAAACCAGGCCCGGCCGGCGGCGCGCGCCCCGGCCGCACCGCGCGCGCTGGCGGTCAGCGCCGAAGCGCCCCCGGCCAATCGCCAGTATGTCAGCCGCGATCCCGGCACGCCGGCGCCCCAGGCCGGCTTCCTCGGCTTCAGCGGTGCGCCCGGGCGGTAATCCGCGACCTGGCGTGGGCTAGCCGGGGCCCGGGGCCAACGTCTCGGCGAGGAATTCATCCGATCTTTGCGGAACGGTCTCTGATAGCCTATTCGTCGACCCGGCTATTCACCCACCGCATGCAAGTGAGGATTCTCCTATGGGCACGGGCTTCGCACGCCATCCGCTGGTCGATCGCATCAACGACGCCTTCCGCCGCGACCAGATCGCGCAGTCCGCCGACCGGCTGGCAAACATCAACCCCAATGCCGACGCGCTCGACTACCTGCACACCCTGGGGCTGTTCCAATTCGATCCGGGCGTCACGCTGGAAGGCTACCGCACCGGCCTCGGCATCCCGGCCGTCAACCTTGCGGTGCTGACCCTGGCAATCCAGACGGCGGTCCGCAACCGCACGCCGTTGAAGATCGGCATCGTTTCCGGCGACTCCGAGCAGATCCAGATCACCACCCGCGCCGACGGCAAGATCTACGTCCTGCTGACCCGCAAGGAGTAGCCGACCCGGATACGGTGCAGCCTGGGCGGGAGAAATCCCGTCCACTCGCACCTGCATCGTATCAAGATTTGGGGACGGGGGAATAATGGCTGCATAATGCGGCGGCGTTGAACCGCGGCATCCGACGACCCCCGGAGACCTTGTGGCCTTGACCGAACAACCCGGGCTGCACAGTGACCAACCCGAGCCGGAATTGCGGCGGGTGACGGTTCTGTTCGCCGACATCCAGGGTTCGACGGGACTGATCCGAGAATCTCGATCCGGAAGCCGCCGCCCGGCTGATCGATCCGGCGCTGCGCAGCATGATCGACGCCTGCGAGCGTTTCGACGGCGTGGTCAGCAACCGCGGCGACGGCATCATGGCCATCTTCGGCGCGCCCTCGGTGTCCGAGGACCACGGCGTCCGCGCCTGCCTCGCAGCATTGGCGATCCGCGACGACCTCGCACCGCCGGAGAATGCCGACGCACGCGACGCCGGAGGCGGCAACCAGCTGCGCGTCCGCATCGGCATCCATGTCGGCGACGTGGTGTTCCGACCGCTCCGAGTTCGGCCGCTCATGGAGCCAGGACGCGGTCGGCATCGCCGTGCACATCGCGGCGCGGCTGGAACAATCCGCCGAGCCCGGCACGATCTGCCTCAGCGGCGCCGTCTGGCGACTGGCGCGCGGCTTCGTCACGGCCGTGCCGCTCGACCCGATCGTCGTCAAGGGCGTCGACACCCCGATCGAGCGGCTGCGCCTGGTCGACGCCGACCGCACCGCCAATCGCTGGGGTGTGCGCGCCGCCAACGGCCTCGCCACCTTCGTCGACCGCGCGCCCGAACGCGCGGCGCTGGCGCGGGCGCTCGAACACGGCAAGGGCAGCCTGCGCCTGGTGCAGCTGTTCGGTGGCGCCGGTCTCGGCAAGTCGCGCCTGCTGCACGAGTTCCTGGCCGGCGACGTGGCCCGCGCCTCCGCAGTCATCAGCCTGATCGGCGACCACCATCGCCGCATGGTGCCGTTTCATCCGGTGGCCAGCTGGCTGCGGCTGTGGCTGGACATCCGCAGCGCCGATCCGCTGCCCGAGGCCCGGCGCAAGGCGGCGCGGGGGCTCGCCGCCCTGCCCGCTCTGCGCGCCAACGATCGCGAGTTGCTGGAACGCATGCTCGGATTGGGCGCCGCCGGCCCGGACATCGACAGCCTCGGCGCATTGACGCGGGTGGATTTCGGCGGCGCCATCGCCACCCTCCTCACCACCATCGCCGCCGGCCGCCGGATCATCCTGGTCTGCGAGGACCTCGACACCTTCGATGCGGCCACCCGCGAGTTGCTGGAATCGGCGCTGCGCCGGCTGAACGGACGCGACGTCCTGGTGGTCACCGCCAGCCGGACCCGCGTGCGCCTCGCGGGCGTGCTCGCCTCGGCAACGCGCAAGCTGACCCTGACGGCGCTGTCGGAGGACGACGCGACCACGCTGCTGGCCAGCATCGACCCCGGCCTCGCCGGCAACGCGGCCCTGTCGGCGGCGATCCTGCGCAAGGCCGGCGGCAACCCGCTGTTCCTGGAGGAGGTGGCGCCGCTGGTGATGCCGCGGCCCTCGGGCGGACCGCCCGGCCTCGACGACACCACCGACCAGGAAATCCCCGACCGGGTCGAGGCGCTGATCGCCGATCGCCTTGGCCGGCTGACCCGGCCGTTGCGCCGCCTGGTGCAGCTTTGCGCGGTGATCGGCACCGATGTGCCGGTGCCGCTGCTGTCGCGGCTCGCCGGCATTCCCCAGCAGGAGGTGCATACCAGGCTGCTGCGGCTGCAATCGGAGAACCTGCTATACGAAAGCCGCAAGTATCCGGATCCGCAATTCACCTTCAAGCACGCGCTGACCCGCGACGTCGCCTACCGCACCATCCTCGCCTCGCGTCGGCGGGACTACCATGCGCGGATCGTCGACCTGCTACAGGCCGAATTGACCGAGGCGCCCGGCGCCCACCACGACGAGCTTTGCCTGCACGCCATCCAGGCCCAGCTTTGGCCGCGCGCCGTCGCCTATCTGCAGCGCGCCGCCCGCTACGCGGTGGAGCGCGCCGCCAACCAGATGGCGCTTGCCTACCTGCAGCGGGCGCGCGAGATCGCCACGTCGCTGCCGCCTGACGAAGAAGCAGACCGCCGGCGCCTCGATGTGCTAATGAACCTGCGGGCGCTGGTGATGTGGACCGGCGACTACGAGGATTTCGGCCAGTTGCTCGACGAGGCGGAAATCGTCGCGGAACGGCTGGACGACCGGCCATGCCTGTTGCGGATACTCGCGGCCCGGGTCCACCAGCTCAACATGATCGGCCGCAACGAAGATGCCATCGCGCTCGGGGAGCGCGCCCGCGCCTCGGCGCGCCAGTCCGGCGATGTCAGCCTGATGGCGACCTCCGGCTTCTTCACCGGGCAATCCTATTTCAACGCCGGCAAGCTCGATCTAGCCGAACGCACCCTGTCGGAAAACGTCGAGGCGATGGCCGCATGGTTGCGCAGCAACACCGGCCCCCAGGCGAGCAATGGTTCGGCGGGCAACGATTCCCCGGGCAATGATCCGGCGGGCAATGATCCGGCCGGCGGCAACCAGGCCAGCGCCGCGGAGATGACCCTCAACCACGGCCACCTGCAGACCATCGCACCGATGATCCACGGCACCCGGGCACTGGCCCGGGCCTTTCAGGGCGCCTTCACCAGCGCCCTGCAGGACGTCCACGAAACCAGGCGGCTGGCGGAACTCACCGGGCGCCCATACGACCGGGCCTTCGCCCACACGGTGACCGGCACCGTGGCGCTTCGCCAACGCCGGCAGGCGGAATCGGAGGCCGCCTTTCGCGCGGCGCTGGCGCTGATCGAACAGGCGCAGGTGGCCCAGTTGAAGCCGCCGGTGCTGGTCGGGCTGGGCCACGTCCTGCTGCTCGGCGCCGACCTCGCGGAAGCCAGCGAGGTGCTGACCGCGGCGCACCGGCTGACCCGCGACGTCAAGCGGCCGCATTTCCAGGTGAGCGCCGCGAGCGGCCTGGCGTTCACCAGCCTGCGGCTCGGCGAGCCGGATCTCGCCCGCGGCTTCGCCGACGAGGCGGTGGAGATGGCGCAGCGCCTGGGGCTGCGCGGGTATGGAGTGCAGGCCCTGCGGGTCCGCGGCCTGGTGCTGGCGGCGACCGCCGGCCTCGAGGACGAGGGGCTCGAGATGCTGGAGGCCTCGCGGCGCGAGGCGATCGAACTGGGCATGGTGGCCGACATCGCCCATGCCCACGCGGCGCTTGCCGCGTCCGGCGCCGCCGACGCGGAAGCGCATCTCGCCAAGGCCGGGCGGGCCTACCGGGAACTTGAGATGGATGCGTGGTTCGACCACGTCCGTGCAGCGGTGGCCGCCGGCGAACTGCCGTACCTGTAGTCGCGGCCTGGTTGCGGTAGCTCCGGAAGCCTACCGCCGGCGCTGCTTGCGGGCGGCATACCGCGCGTCGCGCGCCGCCTTGCGCTCGGCCTCCAGCGCCAGCAGGGCCGCCTTCTGTGCAGCGACCTCCAGCAGCCGTGCCTGCTCGGCGGCGGCCGCCTCGGCGAGGCGGGCGGCTTCGGCGGCGGCGCGTTCCGCTGCCTCCTCCGCCTGCTTGGCGAGCTTGGCCAGCTTGCGCTCCTCCTGCCGGCGCTCGCGATCGGCGGCGGCTTCGGCGCGCGCCGCCATCTTGGCGGCGAAATCGGGGTCCTTGGTCGGATCGTTGGCGCGGGCCCTCTCTAGCAGGGCCTGTCTGGCTTTCGCCTGCATGCCCAGACGGTCGGCAAGGCTCGGCTCGCTACGCTTCATCTATCGGCCTCAAAGGGGTTGGGACGGGATCACCGTCGAACGCGGATGTCAGGCGGCTCATGGGTTTTCGGGCGGGCCGGGGCGGCGCGCGCACCCGACAGCGGCGTTAAACGCCGATATCACCCGAAATGTCCAGAGCCGTTGCCGTGACGATGTCCCGCATCAACGACAATCCAACGTCCATCGGCGTCAGGCGTCGCGCAGCTCCGGGATCACCCAGAGCGGCTTGTCGCCCCGCTCCACCCGCTGGACATTGTCGTAGGCGTTGCGGAACCGCTTGAACCGGTTCTCCCAGGTGGGACCAGCCAGATGCGCGGTCAGGATAACGTTTTCCAACGCGAACAAGGGGTTGTCCGGCGGGGGCGGCTCCTGGTCGAAGACGTCGAGGCCGGCTGCGAAAATCGTACCGTCGGTCAGCGCGGCGTGCAGAGCGGCTTCGTCCACCACCGGCCCGCGGCAGGTGTTGATCAGGATCGCCGAGGACTTCATCAGCTTGAGCTCGGCTGCCCCGATGAGATGGCGGGTCGCCGGCAGCAGCGGCACATGCAGCGTGACCACGTCCGACGTCGCCAGCACCTCATTGAACAGCCGGAACCGGGCGCCGAGCGCGTCTTCGGCGTCCTCGCCGAGTCGGGAGATATCGTAGTACTGCACGTTCATGCCGAACGCGCGGCCGAGCCGGGCCACCTTCTTGCCGATGGTGCCCAGACCGATGATCCCCAGGGTCTTTTCCGACAGCTCGTAGATGTGCTTGTCGTTGATGTCGTTGCCGCGCCAGCGCCCGGCGGCGACGTTGACATGCTGCCAGATCAACCGGCGCGACACCGCCAGCATCAGCAGCATCGCGTGCTCGGCGACGGCCACCGCATTGGCCCCGCCGTTGTTGGAGATCGGCACCCCGGCGCGCCGCGCCGCCTCGATGTCGCATTTGTCGTAGCCCGCACTCAGCAACTGGTTCAGGCGCAGATGCGGCGATGCCTTGTAGAACGCGTCATTGACCCGCCCGTCGCCGAGGCCGATCAGGTATTTCATGTCGGGCAGGGCGGCCTGAAACTCCGGCGTGCCGGGATAGGCGATCACCACCTCGAAACCCGACGGCGCCATGTCGCGGGCGATCGCGATATCGGGGTCGGCGGACGGGACCAGGACGATCTTCGGCTTCATTTCTTCACGTTCCCCAATTTTCCGGCTGGTCAGCGGCCTTCGAGCCGGTCAGCGCCCTTTGAAGACCGGTCGCCGCTTCTCCATGAAGGCGCGGCGGCCCTCGACGTAATCCTCGCTGGCGAAGCACGCCTTCACCAGTTCCTCGCTAGCCGCGAGGTCGGCGGTCGGCGAGGTGCGCAGCAGCTCCTCGACCGTGCGCTTCACCGCCTTGATGGTCAGCGGCGCGTTTTCGGCGATCATCGCGCAATAGCCGCGCACGTAGCTCTCCAGCTCTCCGGTCGGCAGAACCCGGTTGACCAGGCCCATCGCCAGCGCCTCGGCGGCGGTGAAGTGGCGGGCGGTGTAGAAGATCTCCTTCACGTGCGCCGGGCCCACCAGGTCCATCAGCTTCTTCACGCCGGTATGGCCGTAGCCCAGCCCCAGCCGGGTCGCCGGCACGCCGAAGCGGGATTCCTCGGACGCGATGCGCAGGTCGCAGCCGACCGCGATGCCGACGCCGCCGCCGATACACCAGCCGCGGATCATCGCGATGGTCGGCTTGGTGGTGCCGCCCAGCCGCTTGCCGGCCTGCTCGGAGACCGCGTCATAGGCGGCCACGGTTTCCGCCGACGAGCGCTGCTTCTCGAACTGGCTGATATCGGCGCCCGACACGAACGCCTTCTCGCCCATGCCGCGCAGCACGATCACGCGCACCGCCGGGTCCTGCTCGAACCGGTCCATGATCTGCGGGATGGCCGCCCACATGTCGGACGACACGGCATTCCGGCGCTCGGGGTTGTTGAACACCATCCAGCCGATGGCGCCGTCGATGCGCGCGATCATCCGCTGCGTCGGCAACGCGATGATCTCGCCGGGAATTTCGTCGGTTTGATGAATATCCATGATGCTGCCTCCAGCACGCGGTCCGGCGCCGCTGCCGGTTTGTCCTACACCAAACCTGCCCGGTGACCAATCCGGCGCCGACAGATCCGGCGGTCGCCGAAGCCTGCAGCAATCGATCCGCCGACGGGTCCGGAACAAACCGCCGTCCGTCACGTTCGGTCCGCATGGACCAGGATACTGACAAGACCGACGGCTACAAGGCGCGCAACGAAGCGGCGCGCACCGCCGTCGCCCAGGAGGAGATGGCCACCGCGAATTTCGACGCGCTGCACATCTGCCTGGTCTCGCTGACCGTGATGGCGACGTTCTGTGTGCTCTACCTCGCCTCGGCCATCGTGCTGCCGTTCCTGGTCGCCCTGGTGCTGAATTTGCTGTTGTCGCCGGTGAAGCGCTTCCTCACGGATCGCCTGCGGCTGCCCTCGGCCCTCAGCGCGCTGCTGCTGGTGCTGGCCCTGTTCACCGTGGCCTGCGCCGTCGCCTTCGCGCTCTACCTGCCGGCCGCCGGCTGGATCGCCAAGATCCCCGAAAGCCTGCCCCAGTTGCAGCAGAAGATGAGCTTCCTGAAGGCGCCGCTGGACATGGTCCAGCACCAGATGGCGGAAATGCAGAAGGCGGTCTCCCAGGCGCCGCAGGGCGGCGAGGCCCCGCTCGTGGTGCGGCAGCAGACCAGTTCCACGGGCGTCGGATTGAGCATCCTGAGCGGCACCAGGATGGCGCTCGGCCAACTGGTCACCGTCGTCGTGACGCTGTTCTTCATGCTGACCGCCGGCGACAGCCTGCTGCGCAGCCTGGTCGAGATCCTGCCGACCTTCGCCGACAAGCGGAAGGCGGTTGAGATCGCCCATGAGATCGAGTCGAACATCTCCGGCTACCTGCTCACCATCACGGTTATGAACCTGCTGGTCGGCATCGCCGCAGGCCTCGCGACCTGGGCGCTCGGCCTGCCGAACCCGCTGCTCTGGGGCGCGCTGGCGTTCCTTCTGAACTACATCCCGATCCTCGGCCCGATGTCCGGCGTGGTCATCTTCTTCTTCGTCGGACTGTTCACCCTGCCGACCGTCCTGTGGGCGCTGGCCCCACCGGCGGTCTACCTGCTGATCCACGTCATCGAGGGTGAAACCGTCACACCGATGCTGCTCGCCCGCCGCTTCACCCTGAACCCGGTGCTGGTGATCATGGCGCTGTTCTTTTGGGACTGGCTGTGGGGCGTGCCCGGGGCCGTGCTGGCAGTGCCGGTAATGGCGACGACCAAAATCATCTGCGATCGCATCCCCTCGCTGATGCCGGTCGGCCACCTGCTGGGCGCATCGCCCCGCGCCGCCGAGAAGACCAACGTGATTTCGACGGCCTGACCCCACCGCGCCGCTGGCAGCACCCGTTTGCCGCGGCGGTGCGGGCTTGACGATCCCCTCGTGATCGCGTCGTCATCTCGGATC
The DNA here is from genome assembly GCA_963819305.1 of uncultured Alphaproteobacteria bacterium. GTDB lineage: Bacteria > Pseudomonadota > Alphaproteobacteria > Acetobacterales > Acetobacteraceae > CAVTKE01. Next base: position 241,579 of record CAWFVP010000004.1, on the reverse strand, counting down.
GCTTCCAAGCCGATATCGAAACAGATCGGCGGAAATCGTCCGAGGGGAAAACCGATGCGTCCCGAAGCCGCCGCGTTGAAGAAACTGCTCGCCCAGCCCGGGCTGCTGGTGATGCCGGGCTGCGGCGACGGCATGGGGGCCCGGCTGATCGCCGAGGCAGGGTTCAAGGTGGGTTTCGCCTCGGGCTCCAGCATCTCCGCGCTGCGGCTGGCGCAGCCGGACATGGACCTGCTGTCGTTCCCGGAAATGCGCGACGCCGTCGAATGCTGCATCAACGCGGCACCCGCCGTGCTGTGGCTGGCCGACGGCGACACGGGCTACGGCAACCCGATCAGCGTGCAGCGGACGATCCATGCCTATGCCAGGGCCGGCGCCGCCTGCGTGCTGATCGAGGACAAGGCGTGGCCGCGCGAACTCGGCCACGCCGGGGCGAAGCTGGTGATCGAGCGCGACATGGCCCGCCTGCGCATCCGCGCCGCGGTCGAGGCATGCCGAGATGCCGGGATCCTGTTGCTTGCCCGCACCGACGCGCGCGTGTCGCGCGGCTTCGACGAGGCGCGCAGGCGGATCGAGGATTTCGTCGCGGCGGGCGCCGACATCCTCTTCCTCGATTCGCCGCAGACCGAGGACGAGATGCGCGCCTCTGTCGCGGCCTGCGCCGGCAAGCCAGCGATTTCCGTGACCGCACCGGCGGCCAAGCACTTCATGCCCGAGGACGCCGTGCTCGAACGGCTCGGCATCAAGATCGCGGTCCACCCGCAAAACCTGCTGGCCGCCGGAATCCACGCCATGCGCGGCGCGTTGATCGCGCTGAAGGGCGGCCCGAAGGTGTCCCTCGGCAGCCCGGCCGAACTTGCCGCCGCGGTCCGCATGCCGGAATATCTGGCCACCGACGCACGCCTGGCGAAGCCCGGCGCCGGCGCATGACAGGGAGGCTGCAATGCCAGGCGAGACCATGACCAAGCAGGCCTGGCACGAGGTCGTGCACGACGTGCTGAAGCGCAACGACGTCCGGCTCGTCACCTACGTGCCGGACAACGTGCTGCGGCCGCTGATCGAATTCGATCCACGCCGACGCGTTCTTCACCGCCTTCGCCACCACCCGCGAGGAAGAGGCGGTGGGCATCGTCGCCGGCGCCTGGATGGGCGGCATGCGCGGCATCGTGCTGATGCAGACCAGCGGCTTCGCGACCCTGCCGAACGTGCTGGCATCCTTGGCGGTGCCGTTCCAGATCCCGGTGCTGCTGATGATCTCGGAGCGCGGCACGCTCGGGGAGTTCAACATCGGCCAGACCCTGGTCTGCCGCACCATGCGCCCGGTGCTGGACTCGATCGCGATGGAACACCACGAGATCACCCGCCTGGATGAACTCGGCTTCATCGTCGAACGCAGCATCCAGCAGGCGGTGGCGACGCGCCAGCCGGTGGCGTTGATCCTGTCGCCCCTGCTCACCGGCGGAAAGGTATTCTGAGATGTCCGCATCGGCCCCCAACCGCCCCCTCACCCGCGCCGAAGCGAAGGTGATGAACCGTTACGACATCACCAAGCGGCTGGTCGCGCGGCTGCATCACGATGAGGCGGTGATCGGCGGCATCGGCTACACCAATTTCGACCTCTGGGCGGTCGGCCACCGGGCGCAGAATTTCTACATGCTCGGCAGCATGGGCCTGGCCGCGCCGATCGCCCTGGGCGTGGCGCTGGCGCAGAAGGCGCGGCGGGTGATCGGGCTGGAGGGCGACGGCTCGATCCTGATGCAACTGGGTTCGCTGGCCACCATCGCCGCGCAGTCGCCGCCGAACCTCATCATCGTGGTGATGGACAACGGCGCCTACCAGATCACCGGCGGCCAGGCGACCGCCACGGCGGCGCGCGCCGACATCGTGGCGATCGCCCGCGGCGCCGGCCTCGCGCAAAGCGACTGGGCCGCCGATGAAGGCCATTTCGAGGAACTGATCGAGCGCGCGCTGGCCGAGGACGGCCCCTGGCTGATCGGCTGCCGCATCGACGCCGAGAAGCCGCACAGCACCACCGAACGCGATCCGCCTCGCATCCGCGACCGCTTCATGCGCGGGCTCGGCGTACTGAAATAGGGCGCTAGAGACCCGCCTCCACCATATCCAGCAGCCGCTGGACGATGGCGGCCAGCGCGTCGCCGCCGAGTTGCACGGGCCCCTCGATCAGCAGCATCGCCAGCCCATGCACCGCCGACCACGCGAGCAGTTCGGCACCCGCGCGCCGTGCGGCTGGAAGCACTCCTGCCTCGACCATGCGGTCCAGCGCCAGGCCCAGCAGCTGCAACGGATCGAGCCCGGTCTTCCCCGCCTTCTCCGCGCCGGCCGGGCCGCGGACCGCCTCCCGGCCCGTGAAGGCGGTACCAAAAAGCCCAGGTTCCGCCAGGGCAAACCGCAGATAGCCGGTCCCGACAGCGCGCAGGCTGGCGCGGGCGAAGTCGCGCTTGGGCCGGTTGCGCGGCAGCTTCGCCAGTTCCTGCTCGATCGCCACCGCCAAGGCCGAGAGCGCCGCGGTCCGCACCGCCTGCAGCAGGTCGTGGCGGCTGGCGAAATGCCGATAGGCCGCGTTGGGAACCACGCCGGCCCGCCTGGTCGCTTCCCGCAGGACCACCGCCTCGGGACCGCCGGCCCGGGCCAGCTCGATACCGGCGTCGAGCAGCGCCCGCCGCAGGTCGCCGTGGCGATAGGTGCTCCGCGCCGCCGGAATGGGCGCTACATCCATCCGCAGCGCCGCATGTGGACGATATCCACTTTCTGTGGCACGCTCATTGTGGACGGTGTATACAAGTTCGGCGGCGCGCGCCGCAAAGGCTTTCGCGAAACAGCCGCGCGTCAGGTGCGCGGCCAACGATTCGACCCGAAGGAGACGTCATGCAGATCCAGCCATACCTGTTTTTCGACGGCCGCTGCGAAGAGGCCGCCACGTTCTACAAGCAAGCCGTCGGCGCCGAGGTGCTGATGTCGATGCGCTTCAAGGATAGCCCCGAGCCCGCCATGACGCCGCCCGGCTCCGCCGACAAGATCATGCATATGTGCATGAAGATCGGCGACGCGCAGGTGATGGCGTCGGACGGCCGCTGCACCGGCAAGCCGAGCTTCGGCGGGTTCGCGCTGTCCGTGACCGCCGCCGACGAGACCGAGGCCGAGCGAATTTTCAAGACGCTCAGCGAAGGCGGCGAGGTGCAAATGCCGCTGACCAAAACCTTCTTCTCGCCGAAGTTCGGCATGCTCGCCGACAAGTTCGGCGTCCCGTGGATGGTCCTCGTCGCCCAGTAGCGGTACCCAGTAGCGCCAACCTCTCCGGCGGCAGCCTTTTTCGCCGCCGCGGAACAGGGCCACTGCTGGACTCGCGCCCTGCTCCGGCGCGACACTGAGGACCATGTATTTCGACCTCCGGCTCTGGAAATTCACTGCCGGCCTGCGCCCTCGCATTGCCGGCGCGGTGCTGCTGGGCCTCGCCGCGATGGGCTTCGGCATCCTGCGCTTCGTCTTCCTCGGCCGCGTGTTGGCGCTGACCCTGCGCGGCGCGGCATTGACCGACCTGCTGGTGTCGGCCGCCGCGCACCGCCGGCTGCATCCTGATGCGCGCCTGGCTGGACCACCGCCGCGCGGTTCTGGCCCAGGGCACCGCCGGGCGCGGTGCAGGCGCTGCTGCGGGCCCGACTGTTCGACCGCATCGCCGAGCTCGGCCCCGCCTGGTTCGGCGCCGAGCGCACCGGCGGCGTGATGCTGTCGGTGATCGACGGCGTCGAGCAGTTGCAGACCTTCTTCGGCCAGTACCTGCCGCAACTCTGCATCGCCGCCTGCGCGCCGGTGGTGATCTTCGCCGTGCTCGCGTTGTGGGACGTGCCGACCGCCGCGGTGCTGCTGGCGGCGGCGCTGCTGACGCTGGCGCTGCCGATCGCTGGTGCACAATGCCGACCGCCGCGCCGCCCTCGCCCGCAGCCGCGCCTTCAAGGCGTTCGGCGAGGAATTCCTCGACGCCGTGCAGGGCCTGCCGACGCTGAAGGCGTTCGGCCAGAGCGCCGCCTTCGGGCGACGGCTGGCGGAGCGGGCGCGGGCGCTGTCGGAGCAGCACGTTCTGGGTGCTGGCGCTCGGCCTGCTGACCCGCGGCTTCACCGACCTCGGCACCGCCCTCGGCGCCGCGGCCGCCATCGCGCTCGGCGCCTGGCGGGTAGCGCATGGCGAGATGAGCCTGGAGGCGCTGCTGATCGTGCTGATGGCCGGCACGGAGATCTTCCGGCCGCTGCGCGACCTGCGCAGCGTGCTGCACCAGGGCATGATCGGCCAGTCCGCCGCCGACCGCGATCCACGCGCTGCTGGAAGCCGACAGCGATGCGCCGCCGGCGCCCGAGCATCGCCGATTCACTGGCCGCATTGTCGCCCGACATCGCGTTCGACGACGTCGGCTTCGCCTATCCCGGCCGCCGCGGCCCGGCGCATGCCGGCCTGAGCTTCCGCGTCGCCGCCGGCGAGACGCGTCGGCGATCGTCGGGCCCCAGCGGCGCCGGGCAAATCCTCCATCCTGCGGCTGCTGCTGCGCCAGCACGACCCGCAGGCCGGCGCGTGTCCGCATCGGCGGGCATGACCTGCGGCACGCTCGACCCCGAGCAGGTGCGCGGCATGATCGCCATCGTGGCGCAGGACACCACGCTGTTCCACGGCACGCATCGCCGACAATCTGCGCCTCGGCCGCCCCGACGCCACCGACGCCGAGATGGATCGCCGCGGCGCGCGCCGCCAACGCGCATGACTTCATCGCCGCCCTGCCGCGACGGCTACGACACCCGCATCGGCGAGCGCGGCGCCCGGCTGTCCGGCGGCCAGCGCCAGCGCATCGCCATCGCCCGCGCGCTGCTGCGCGATGCCCCGATCCTGGTGCTGGACGAAGCGCTTGTCGGCGGTCGACGCCGAGAACGAGGCGGTGATCCAGCAGGCGCTCGACCGGCTGATGCAGGGGCGCACCACGCTGATCCTGGCGCATCGGCTGTCCAGCGTGATCGGCGCCGACCGCATCCTGGTGCTCGACCACGGCCGCGTGGTGGAGAGCGGCCGCACGCCGAGCTGATCGCCGCGCCGGGCCTTATCGCCGCCTGATGGGTCCGCAGCTCGGCGGCGACCGGTGCGCTCCGGCTGCGCTGCCGCCACTGCCCGACGCCGCGGCACCGCGAGAGAGCGCCGCCGCCCCGGTGATCCGCCCGATCTCCGAGGATGCGGCCGAAATCGGCTGGCGCGACACCATCGCGCACGCCTGCTCGGCTTCATCCGCCCGTGGCGCGCCAAGCTGCTGGCTGACCGTGCGGCTGCGGCATCGGCCGGGTCGCCGCCTTCATCGGCGTCAGCGTGCTTGGCGCCCTGGCCGTCGCAGCAGTGCGCGCCGGCACCCCCACCTTCTGGCTGCTCGCGGCCCTGCTGGTCGTGGCGCCGGTGGCCGCGGCGCTGCACTGGCTGGAATCCTGGCTGGCGCACGACATGGCCTACCGGCTGCTGGCGGAGATGCGCATCGCCCTGTTCGCCAAGCTGGACGCCATCGCCCCCGCCTACCTGCTGCGCCGCCGCTCCGGCGACCTCGTGGCGCTGGCGACCCAGGACGTCGAGACGGTCGAGTATTTCTACGCCCACACCGTGGCCCCCGCCTTCGTCGCGGTGCTGGTCCCGGCAGCGGTGCTGGGGCTGCTGGCCTGGGTCGCCTGGCCGCTGGCGCTGGTGCTGCTGCCGTTCCTGGCCTGGGCCGGACTGTCGCCGATCCTCAACCGCGCCGAGATCGACCGCCGCGGCGGCGAGGCGCGCGGCGCGCTGGGCTTGCTCGGCGCGCACCTGACCGAGACCATCCAGGGCCTGGCCGAACTCGCCGCGTTCCAGGCAATCGGCCGGCGCCGCGCCGCCTTCCTCGCCCAGCTTGCCGTCTACCAGGAATCCCGCTCGCTGCTGCTGGCCGACCTCTCGCGCCAGACCGCGGGGCTGGAGGTCGCGACCGGTCTCGGCGGCCTCGCGGTCGCGGTCACCGGCGCCGCGCTGGCCGCGCATGGCGCGTTGTCGGCCGACTGGCTGCCGCTGCTGGTGCTGGTCTCGGTCGCCGCCTTCATGCCGGTCGCCGAGATCGCCCAGGCCGGCCGCCAACTCGCCGACACCATCGCCTCGACCCGGCGCCTGCACGTCGTCCATGCCGAGCCGGAGCCGATCACCGACGGCGACCAGCCGGTTCCCAAAGCACCGCTGCTGCGCTTCGAGGATGTTCGCTTCACCTATCCCGGCCGGAGCGCCCCCGCCGCTGGACGGCGTCAGCTTCACCGTCGCGCCCGGCACGACCGTCGCGCTGGTCGGCGCCTCCGGGGCGGGCAAATCCACCATCGCCAGCCTGCTGCTGCGGTTCTGGGACCCGGTGCAGGGCCGGATCACCCTCGGCGGCGTCGACCTGCGCCGGCTGCGGCTGGACGACCTGCGCCGACACATCGCGCTGGTGGCGCAGGACACCTATCTGTTCAACGACACGCTGGAGGCGAATATCCGCCTCGCCCGCGCCGATATCGGCGACGACGAGTTGCGCCGCGCGATCGAGCGTGCCGCCCTGGCCGAATTCGTCGACCGGCTGCCGGACGGCCTCGCCACCCGCGTCGGCGAGCGCGGCGTGCAGCTTTCCGGCGGCCAGCGCCAGCGCGTCGCCATCGCCCGCGCCTTCCTCAAGGACGCGCCGATCCTGATCCTCGACGAGGCGACCTCGCATCTCGACAGCATCAGCGAGGCGCTGATCCGCAATGCGCTGGACGGGCTGATGGCCGATCGCACCGCCATCATCATCGCCCACCGCCTCTCCACCATCCAAGCGGCGGACACGATCCTGGTGCTCGACCACGGCCGGGTGATCGAAGCCGGCTCGCATGCCGAACTGATGGCCAGACGCGGCGCCTATGCCCGGCTGGTCGCCTGCCAGACCGGCACGCTGGACGCCTTATCCGCATAGGCGCTGGACGAGGTCTCAGCCTTCGTCGCGCCTGCCGCGCAAACCCCGCAACGGCCTCAGCAGCGCCTCGGCGCGGGGCGAGGCGAACAGGTCGTCGACCATGGGCGCGAGCTTTCGGCGCCAGTTCGGACGTTCCGCATCGGTGCCGGGCAGGTTGACCGCAACCGCCTCGCCGGCAAGCTCCTCAGCCTGCACCAGCATCAGGGCGCAGCCGGCTCGGCCGACGAACTCATGGACCCCGGCGGCGGTTTCGACGCTCAAGACCGGCGCATCGATCCCGGCGGCGATGGCCTCGTCAGCAAGCGCCGACCGCAAGGCCGATTTCTCGCTCTGCCGGAGCGCCACCTGCCGTGCCGCGGCGTCGGGCGCCAGCATGCCCAGGGCGGCCCGCTCGGTGATGTCCGCGGCATCCCACCATCCCGCCAGGGTCGGCAGGTCGTGCGTGGACACGCAGGCCAGCGCCGCCGCCGGGTAGGCGGAGGGCGGCCGGAACCCGATGCCGTCGCGTTCCAGAAGCAGCACGCGGAAACCGAAGATGTCCGCCTCGGCGAGGCGCTCGCGAAACCCTTCCGGAACCGTTCCCAGGTCCTCCCCGACGATCATGCATTGCGCGCGCATGCTTTCCAGCGCCGCGTGTCCGAGCAGATCCTGCATCGGATACGCGACATACGCCCCGTCATGCCCGGCGGCGCCATCGGGAATCCAGAACAGCCGCGACAGCTGCATGACGTGGTCGATACGCAGCACGCCGGCATGGCGCATGTTGGCGCGCAGCAGCCGGCTGAAGCGATCGTAGCCACCGGTCGCCATCCCGACCGGATCGGGCGGCGGCAAACCCCACACCTGCCCGTTCGGCGCAAACGGGTCGGGCGGCGCACCGATCGAGGCACCCCAGGCGAGAGTGCGCGCATCCGCCCACGCCTCGCCGCCGTCGGGCGCCGCACCCACCGCCAGGTCACGCAGCAAACCGATTTCCAGCGGACCGGAGGCTGCCAGGCGCAGCTGCCGGTCGCATAGAAATTGCAGGAACTGGTGAAACCGCAGCCGTGACTCGTGCGCGGCTGCGAAGGCGGCGATTCCCGCGGCGTCCGGCGACCGCAATTCCGGCGGCCAGACATGCCAAGACTTACCCGGCCGTGTTTCGGAGATCGTCTCGAACACGGCGAAATTCCGCAGCACGTCGCCGCCGTCGCGAAGATACTCCGCGAACTCCGCCGCGTCGCAGTCGAACTCCGTGAATTGCCGCTCGAGAATCGCCTTCTTGGCGCTCCATACCTCCTGGTAGTCGACATTCTCCTGTGCCGACAGCGCTGCGGATCCGACTGCTTCGGGCAAACCGAATTTCGCCACATCCAGGTAGATCGGATCCAGGAACCGGCGGTCCGAAGGATGATAGGGGCTGGCGCGGCGGCGCTCGTTGCCGAACAACGCGTGCAGCGGATTCAATCCGACCACGGCGCCCCCCGCCGCCGCCGTTGCCGCCGCCAGTTCGGCCAGCGTGGTGAAGTCGCCGATGCCTTGATCTTCCGCGCGCCGCAACGAGTAAAGCTGCGCGGACACGCCGAAGCGTCGTTCGCCTGCCCCGAGCGGCGCCGGCAGATGGCAGCGTCGAGGCACCACCGCCAGGTGGCAGACCGCATCCGCGGCATCGTCGCGGACCACGCGATGCCGGCCGATCGGCAACGCCGGCAGGGTGACCTTCCAGGCGCCGTACGGACGTCCGTTGACGGCGGTGCCGGGCACCAGGATGCCCTCATCCGAACCGAGCCGAAGCCGCCGTTCGCTGCCATCCTCGAGCAGAATCAGCAGCCCGAGCGGCCGAACGTTCAGGCCGCGCGCGACCGGCAGGGAAAGCTCGATCGCCTCGCCGTAGCGCACGGTCATCGCAACCGGCAACGCCCGCAACTCGCCTTGTTGCGCCAGGTGCTCCAGAGCGCCTTGGATAGCCGCCTGGCTGTCCGCCGGCAGCCGCATCGACGCCAGCAACGCCCGCTTGGTGTCCGCGCCGACGATATGCCGGGTGCCATCCACCTCCCACCATTCCGGCGCGATGCCCGCCGCGCGCGCCAGGCGATCAAGCATCAACGTCGGGTCGCCGATGCCGCGCGGCCGCGCATCGGGACGCTCGGCGAATACCATCACGGCGCGCGCGGAAATCGACAGCGCGCGGCCCTCGACCCGCGAGTCCGCCGCAACGCCGGGGCCGCTGTCAGCCAGCAGATGCCAGGCACAGCCCTCCGTCGGCGCCGGCAGCACGGCATCGTTCTGCTCGCCGCGATTGAAGACCAGCGCCACCCGATCGGGCAGCGAACCTCGATCGGAGTACAGCACCATGGTCAGCACAGCATCGGGCGGCGCTGCCCAGGCGCCGTCAACGAGCGGTTCGCCGTCGGCACCGCACCACTCTACATCCCGCGCAAGACCGTCGGACGTTGCTCCGCTCAGGAAATGATCGTCTCGCAAGGCCGGATGATCGCGCCGCACCGCCAGCAGGCGCCGGACCCACTCGACCATGCGGGAGTCGACGTGGGACCAATCCAGCCAGGACCCGGCATTGTCTTGGCAATAGGCATTGTTGTTCCCCGCCAGGGAGAACCCGAGTTCGGCCCCCATCGCCAGCATCGGGGTGCCGCGCGCCAGCAACAGCGTTGCCAGCAAGGCCCGTTGATCGCGCGCCCGGGCGGCCAGGATCGCCGGGTTCTCGGTCGCGCCCTCGACACCATTGTTCCAGGAGAAGTTGGCGTCGGTTCCGTCGCGGTTGCCCTCGCCGTTGGCGGCGTTGTGCTTGTCGTCGTACGAAACCAGGTCGGCCAGCGTAAAGCCGTCATGCGCGACGACGAAATTGACGCCGCGCGACGGCCGCCGCTTGCTGGCGAACAAATCCGACGAGCCGGCCAGACGCGTGGCGAGTTCACCGCGCACGCCAGGATCGCCACGCCAGAAACGGCGCACGCCATCGCGGAAGCGGTCGTTCCACTCGCCCCACTCGGCCGGAAAAGCGCCCGCCTGGTAGCCGCCTGCGCCGATGTCCCAGGGCTCGGCGATCAGTTTCAGGCGACGCAGGCAGGGGTCCTGCGCGATCGCCGACAACAGCGGCGCGGCGGGATCGAAGCCGCGCTCCCGCCGGCCGAGGCTCGTCGCAAGGTCGAAACGAAACCCATGCACCCCGCCCAGACCGGCCCATGCCCGCAACGCATCCATCGCCAGCCGCACGACCGGCGGCCGGTCCAGCGCCAGGGTGTTGCCGCATCCGGAATCATCGACATAGCGAGCGCGGTCGTCGGCCGGCAGCCGGTAATAGCTGGCATTGTCCAGCCCGCGCAGGGACAGGGTCGGGCCCCGGGCATCGCCCTCGCCGGTATGGTTCAGGACGATGTCGACGATCGTCTCGATCCCCGCCGCCGCCAGCGCCGCGACGCATCGCCGTATCTCTGCCCAACCGCCCGGCGCCAGCCGCGGATCAGGCGCCAGCGCCGCGATCGGATTGTAGCCCCAGTAATTGGTCAGCCCACGGGCCGCCAGATGCCGCTCCTCGATCCACGCGGCCGCCGGCAGGATCTCGACCGACGTAATTCCCAGCCGAACCAGATGATCGAGAGCCGCTGGGTGTGCCAGCCCCGCGAAGGTACCGCGCAGCGCCTGCGGGAATCCCGTCATGGCGCATGGTGAAGCCACGCACATGCAGTTCGTACAGCACCGTATCGGGCCAATCGACCAACGCCATCGCCGCCGCATCTTCATGGGTGCCGAGGAAGATGCATTTCGGCATCGCCATCGCGCTGTCGGTCTGGTCCGGGCCTCTGCCGTCGTAGCGGTCGCCGAACATCGATGGATGCAGGCGCGGCACTCGGTCGACGGCCAGGGCATGCGGATCCAGCAGCAGCTTGTTCGGATTGAAGCGATGCCCGTCGGCCGGCGAATAGGGGCCGTGCGCCCGCAAGCCATAACGCGCGCCCGCATGCATTCCGGCGACGTGGCCGTGGAAGACGTCCCCGGTCCGCTCCGGCAACGCGATTCGGCGCAGTTCCCGTTCGCCCTGCGCGTCGAACAGGCAGAGCTCGATGGCCGTTGCGTTGGCGGAGAAGATCGCGACATTGGCGCCGTCGCCCATTTGCGAGACGCCGAGCGGTTCCGGGCTGCCGCCGCTGACCTTTTCGCCGCTCACGCCGGGGTCGCGATCAACGCGCGAAACAGATCGGCGTAGCTCCGCGCCGATCCGCGCCAGGACACATCCGTCGCCATGCCGTTGGACTGCAGCCGGCGCCAGAGCTCGGGCTGGCGGTACAGCGAAACCGCACGGCGTATCGCATCGCCGAGCGCGTCTGCGGTCACCGGCGAGAATTGCAGGCCGGTGGCCACGCCGGCCGCCAGCGCCATCGGATTGGCATCGATCACCGTGTCCGCCAGCCCGCCGACCCGCGCCACCACCGGCACATCGCCATAGCGCAGGGCGCAAAGCTGGGTCAGCCCGCAGGGTTCGAAGCGCGACGGCACCAGCAAGGCATCGGCGCCACCCTGCAGGCGATGCGCCAGCGCCTCGTCATACCCGATCACGCAGCCAATCCGCCCGGGATGCTCCGCGGCGGCGATGCGAAACCCTGCCTCCAGTTCCGCCTCGCCGGAGCCCAGAACCGCCAGTTGCGCCCCCGCATCCAGCAGCCCAGGCAACGCCGCCAGCAGCAGGTCCAGGCCCTTCTGCCAACTCAACCGACTGATCACCGCGAACAGCGGCGTAGCGGCCTCGGCGGCGAGCCCCATTTCCGCCTGCAAGGCTACTTTGTTGACGGCGCGCGACGCCATCTCATCGGGACCGTAGGGCGCTGCAAGCCAGCCATCGGCGGCCGGATTCCAAGCAGCGGTATCGATGCCGTTCAGAATGCCGCTCACCACACCGGCGCGGGCCCGCAGCAAGCCGTCCAGTCCCATCCCGTGCTCGGGCGTGCGGATCTCCGCGGCATAGGTCGGCGACACCGTCGTGATTCGGTCGGCGTAAACCAGGCCGGCTTTCAGGAAGCTGAGGTCGCCAAAATACTCGATCCCGTCAACCGACATCGCCGCCGGCGGCAAGCCGATCACAGGAAGCAGGCCGGCCGGGAACAGCCCCTGGAAAGCCAGGTTGTGCACCGTCATGACCGTTCCGGGCCGGCGACGGCCTGGCGCAAAATACAGGTAGGCGAGCGTCAGGCCCGCCTGCCAGTCATGCGCGTGCACCACGTCCGGACGATAATCCGGCAGCATCCCCATTCCGATGTCGGCGGCCACGCGCGAAAGGGCGGCGAAACGAACGGCGTTGTCCGGCCAATCCCGTCCATCGGGCGCTAGGTAGGGATTGCCCGGACGACGGAACAGATGCGGCGCATCGAGCACCAGCAGGTCGATCCCGCCGGCATCTGCGGCCAACAGCCGGGCCGGCCCACCGAACAGTTCCGCCATGGCATGGATAATCGCGGCGCCATCCGGCAGACCGCGCATCACCTGCGGATAGCCGGGGATCAGCGTCCTGACCGCGACGCCCTCGTTCGCCAAGGCCGCCGGCAGCGCGCCGACGACATCGGCCAGCCCGCCGGTCTTGACCAGCGGGTAGCATTCGGACGCGACGGCAAGAACCCGCGCCGCCGTCACGAGGCGATGCGGTCGATCATCGGCTGGGTCACCAGGCAAATGCCGTTGGCCGTGCGGCGAAACCGCCGGGCGTCGAGTTCAGGGTCCTCGCCCACCACCATGCCCTGCGGGATATGCACGCCGCGCTCGATGATGACGTTGCGCAACCGTACGCTCCGCCCGATCCGCACATGCGGCAGGATCACGGCACCTTCCACCTGCGCGTGGGAATGCAGATGCACCCCGGTGAACAGCAACGAGCGGCGCAGGCTGGCGCCGGACACGATGCACCCGCCGGCCACCAGCGATGAAATGGCACTGCCGCGGCGGCCATCCTCGTCGTGAACGAACTTCGCCGGCGCGGTCATTTCGCCATAGGTCCAGATGGGCCATTCCTGGTCGTAGAGGTCGAGCGCCGGAACGATGTCGGTGAGGTCGATATTGGCCGAGTAATATGCGTCGAGCGTCCCCACATCGCGCCAATACGGCACCACCTCGGCAGTGGAACGAACACATGACCGTGCAAACGGATGCGCGAATGCCCGACCTGCGGCAACCAGTTGAGGAATGATGTCCTTGCCGAAATCATGGCTCGAATTCGGGTCCGCGGCATCCTCGCGCAATTTCTTGAACAGGAACTGCGTGTCGAACACATAGATTCCCATGCTGGCGAGGGACAAGTTCGGGGTTGCCCGGCATTGCCGGCGGCTCCGCAGGCTTCTCCAGGAAATCGATGATGCGATCCGTTGCGTCGACATGCATGACGCCGAAGCCGCGGGCATCCGCGATCGGCACCTCGATGCAGCCCACCGTCACCTCGGCTTCCGTTTCGCAATGCTGCACCAGCATCGCCTCGTAATCCATCTTGTAGATGTGGTCGCCGGCCAGGATGACGATGTAGCGCGGCGCGTAGCTCTCGATGATGTCGATGTTCTGGAACACCGCATCCGCGGTGCCCATGTACCAGCGATCTTCGGACACGCGCTGGCTCGCCGGTAGGATGTCGAACGTCTCGTTGCGTTCCGGTCGAAAGAAATTCCAGCCGCGCTGCAGGTGACGGATCAGGCTATGTGCCTTGTACCTGGGTGGCGACGGCAATGCGCCGGATGCCGGAATTGAGCGCGTTGGAAAGCGCGAAGTCGATGATCCGGAGTTTGCCGCCGAAATAGACCGCCGGCTTGGCCCTGACATCGGTCAGCTCCATCAATCGTGACCCGCGGCCGCCAGCCAGAACATAGGCCATTGCGTGTCGAGCGAGCGGTCCGCTGCCGGATGTGTGGTTCAGCATGGTCGGGTCCTCTCCTGCCGGACATTTTCGATACGGCGCCAGTTTGCTTTCAGTCCCGGCCGCTTTCAGCTGCAGATACCCGGACAACCATCCGGAAGTTGCGTCGGGGCCAGATATTTCCGGCCATAATCCGGTTCATCGCAAGCCCGAGCCGCAGTCAGGCGTGGCCCGCCAAGGGCACGTTCCATATGTCCTCGCAATATTCCCGGATTGCCCGGTCGGAGGAGAACCACCCGACATTCGCAGTGTTCAGCGCGCTCGAGCGCCACCAGGCGGCCTTGTCGCGCCATCGGGCCTCGACCTCGCGCTGGCAACTCACATACGAATCGAAATCGGCGGTGACCATGAAGTGATCCCCATTGGTGAGGCCATCGACAAGTTCCCGGTAGCGGTCGGGCTCCTCGGGGGAAAACAGGCCGGACCCGATCGCGTCCAGCGCCCGCTCCAGGTTCATCGACGCGGCAATCGCCTGCCTGGAGTCGATGCCGTCGCGGCGGCGCTGTTCGATCTGCTCGGCGGTCAGCCCGAAGATGAAGATGTTATCCATCCCGACCCGCTCCGATATCTCGATATTCGCGCCATCCATCGTGCCGATCGTCAGCGCGCCGTTGAGTGCGAACTTCATGTTGCCGGTGCCCGACGCCTCCATCCCGGCCGTAGAGATCTGCTCCGACAGGTCGGAGGCGGGAATGATCAGCTCGGCCTTGCTGACATTGTAGTTCGGGATGAACACCACCTTGAGCATCCCCCGCACCGTCGGGTCGTTGTTGATGGTACGGGCGACGTCGTGGATCAGCTTGATGATCAGCTTGGCCGTGCGATAGCTGGCGGCGGCCTTTCCGGCGAAGATCTTCACCCGCTTCTGCCAGTCGCGGCCAGGCTGGGCGCGGATGGCATCATAGAGCGCGATCGTCTCAAGCACGTTGAGAAGCTGCCGCTTGTATTCGTGGATGCGCTTCACATGCACGTCGAACAGGGCGTCCGGGTCCAGGGTGATCTGCAGCCGCCGAGCGATCATGTTCGACAACGCCACCTTGTTGTCGCGGCGGATGGCGCTGAGCCGGTCGTGCAGCCCCGGGTCGCCGGCATGCTCGGCGAACGCCGTCATCGCATTGGCATCGTCCAGCACCCGCTCCCCGACGACCTCGACGAGAAGTTTCGTCAGTCCCGGATTGGCCTCGAACAGCCAGCGGCGGAAAGTGATGCCATTCGTCTTGTTGACGATGCGGGCCGGATACAGCGCGTTCATGTCCCTGAAGACGGTCTTTCGCATGAGCCCGGTATGCAGCGCCGAAACGCCATTGATCTTGTGCGAGCCCAGGAATGCGAGGTTGCCCATCCGAACCCTGCGGCCGTGCTCCTCGTCGATCAGCGACACCGACGAGATCAGCCGGCCATCAGTGTGGCCGCCCGCCTGCAGCGCCTCGAGATGGCGCGCATTGATCAGGTAGATGATCTGCATGTGTCGCGGCAGGACGCGGCCCAGCAGGTTCACCGACCAGGTCTCCAGCGCCTCCGGCAGCAACGTATGGTTGGTATAGGAAAATACCTCGACGGTGATCTTCCACGCCTCGTCCCATCCCAGGCGATGCACATCCACCAACAGCCGCATCAGTTCCGGCACGGCAATCGCCGGATGGGTATCATTGAGTTGGATCGCCGTGTGATCGGCCAGTGTCCTGATGTCGCCGTGCTGGTGGACATGCCGGTAGACCAGGTCGTGCAGAGAGGCGGAGGAGAAGAAATATTCCTGCCGCAGCCGCAGTTCCTGGCCAGCCGGCGTGTCTTCGCTGGGATAGAGCACCTGGGAAATGGCGTTGGCACGCGCCCTGGCCGACAAAGCCCCGACATGGTCACCCCGGTTGAACGCGTCGAGGCGCAATGGATCTGGCGCACGCGCCGACCAAAGCCGCAGCGTGTTCACGTGCCGTCCCCGCCAACCCGGAACCGGGGTGTCATAGGCGACCGCCTCGACAATTTCGGCGGGGTGCCAGACCTGCGTCGGCAGGACATCCTCGCCGGCACCGGGATCTGCGGGGATCTGCACCACAGTGCCGCCGAACCCGATCATGTGGCTGACTTCGGGCCGTTCGAATTCCCAGGGGTTGCGCAGCGACAGCCAGTTCTCTGGAAACTCCTGCTGCCAACCGTCTTTGATAACCTGCCGGAACAGTCCGTGATTGTAGCGGATGCCGTAGCCATAGGCGGCGACCGACAGGGTCGACAGGCTCTCCATGAAGCAGGCCGCCAGCCGGCCAAGGCCGCCATTGCCGAGCGCCGCATCCGGCTCGATCTCGCGCAGGGAATCCAGGCTCACGCCCAGTTCCGCCAATGCCGTTCGTATCGGTTCCAGGAGGTCGAGGTTGCTGAGCGAATCGATCAGCAGCCGCCCGATCAGAAATTCCAACGACAGGTAATAAACGCGCTTGCGGCCGTCGGCATAGGTCGCGCGGGTCGACTGCATCCACCGGTCGACGATGCGGTCGCGGACCGCCAGCGCGGTGGCAAAGAACCAGTCGCGCTCACTGGCGACATTGGGATCCTTGCCGACCGAATAGGTCAGCTTCGCAACGATCGCCCGGCGCAGGGCGGCGATGTCCTCGTCCTGCGCCGGCAGGGCCAGCCGGGAAACGGCTGGCTTGGCCGGGGCGGTCAGTGGTTTCTGGGCGTCACTCATGGGCAAAGTCCTCGCGTCGCTCTGACGGACTATACCCCGGACCTGCCGGCAAGACAGATCAACCGCGAAATAGCCGCCCCTGTTGCCTCAGCGGCGACGCACCGCATCCGCCATCCGGTCGATGATCTGTTGCAGGATACTTCGCGAGGTCGCGAAATTGAGACGCGCATACGCCGCATACTCCGAACCGAACGTCTCACCGGAATTGAGGCCGACTTTGGCTTGTTCAAGGAAAAACTGTCCGGCGGGGCAAGGAAGCTGCAACGCCGTGCAGTCGAGCCAGGCGAGATAGGTGGCTTCCGGGCGCCGCAGCGTCACGCCCGGCAGGTCGGACCGAAGCGCGTCCATCAGCCAATCGCGGTTCTCCTGCAACCGCGCCAGTATGCCGTCGAACCAGGGCTGCCCCTGGTCCCATGCCGCAATCGTGGCATCGACCCCGGTGACCCCGGGACCGCCGAGCAGGCGCGAAGGAATTCGTTTGAAGAACCGCTCCTTCAGCGCCTTGCTGCCGAAATGCATGACGGCGCAGCGCAGGGCCGGGATATTGAAGCTCTTGGTCGCCGAAGTGATGGTGACCGTCCGCGCGGCGATCTCGGCGCCCAGCGACGCCAGGGGAATATGCGAGCTCCCCGCGTAGACGATGTCGGCATGGATCTCATCCGAAACCACGACCAGATCGTGCCGGATGACGAAGCCCGCAACCATTTCCAGTTCCGCCCGGGTGAAAGCACGGCCGGTCGGGTTCTGCGGATGGCAGAACAGCAGCATCCGTGCCCTCGGGTCCGGGGACGCATCGAACGACGCAAGGTCGAGCTGCCACTTCTCGCCGTCATCGCGCATCGGGCTGGCGATCAGGCGGCGCTCGGTCCCGTCGATGGCGCCCATGAATGGCGGGTAGGAGGGCAGCTGCAGCAAGATGCCATCGCCCGGATCGCTGAACGCCATGATGCTGGCGAAACTGGCCTGGACGAGGTCGCCTACTGCGAGCACGTCGGCAGGATCGATCTGCCACGCGAACCTGTTTGCCATGCGCCGCGCGAACGCCTGCGCAAGATGGCCATCCCGCGCGGCGTAGCCATATTCATGTGCGTTGGCCAGGCGCATCATCGCGTCGTGGATCGGCGGCGCCACGCCAAAGTCCATGTCGGCGACCCAGGCCGGCAGGACGTCGTCGGCGAATTTATGCCATTTATTGGTTCGGCGAGCCCGCAAGGCGGGGATATCGAATTCCATCGTTTCAGGCTCCGTTGAGGACCGCGGGCGCGGCGATTCAAAATCAGGCAGCTTCCGCGCGAATCAGGTCGGCGGCCTTTTCGCCGGTCATGATGCTCGGCGCATTGGTGTTGCCGGACGGCATGGTCGGGAAGATCGAGGCATCGGCAATGCGCAGGCCCTGCAGGCCATGCACCCGCAGCCGGTCATCAACCACCGCGTTCGGTCCTGGCCCCATCCTGCAAGTGCCGATGGGATGATAGGCGGTTTCGGAGTTCTGGCGGATCCAGGAAAGGATCTGCTCGTCGCTCTCCACCTCCTTCCCCGGCGAATATTCGTCGCCGCGGAAAGCGTCCATCGGCGGCGCTTCCACGATCCGACGCATCATTCGAAATCCGTCGACCATGGCGCGCTGGTCGATCGGGTCGGCCAGGAAATTGAACCGTATCGCGGGTTGTGCCCGCGGGTCAGCCGAGCGGATATGGATCGAGCCGAGGCTCTCCGGACGCAACTGATAACAGGCGACGGTCATTCCGGGGAAGCTGTGCAGTTCACGCCGTTTCGGGTTCTTCACGGCATAGGGAACCAGATGCATCTGCACATCGGGCACTTCCAGTTCAGGCCGCGTCCGCAGAAACGCCAGCAACGGCGCCGATGGCAGGCTGATGAAGCCGCCCTGCGTTGTGAGGTAACGGACAACTTCGCCCACCAGTCCGATGCCGCGCGCCCGGGTGTTGTAGGAGGCGCCGGGTATCTTCACCTTCCACTGGATACGGGCATTCAGATGATCGCGAAAATTCTCGCCGACCGCTGGAAGCTCGTGCTGCACGGCTATGCCGTGGGATTGCAGCAAGTCCGGCCGACCGATTCCCGAAAGTTCCAATATCTGCGGCGTGTTGATCGCGCCGGCGCACAGGGTCACCCCCGCCCCTGCTCGCGCCTCGACCATCCTGCCGGCATGTTCGTACACGACGCCGACGCATCGCTTGCCGTCCAGCACCACCCGCTGGGTCAGCGCCTCGGTAACGACCCGCAGATTCGGCCGCCGCATGGCGGGACGCAGGTAGCAATAGGCGGTGCTCATCCGTCGCCCCCGGCGGATCGTCGTTTGGGTTTTGACGATGCCTTCCTGGTCTTCGCCGTTGTAGTCGGCGTTGCGCTTGTAGCCGACCGCGGCGGCAGCGGCGAACCAGGCATCATAGATCGGGTTGCTGTCGGGCACTTCGCTGACATGCAAGGGGCCGGTGGCTCCGCGAAGCGGATCCGGTCCATTCTCGTAGGTCTCCATGCGGCGGAACAGCGGCAATACATCCTGCCAGCTCCAGCCGCGGTTCCCGAGCTGCGCCCAGGTGTCATAGTCGAGCGGCTGGCCACGAACGAATACCAGCCCGTTGATGGCGCTGGAGCCGCCCAGCAGCTTGCCCCGCGGCACCGGTATTTCCCGATTGTTGGTGCCCGCCTCCGGCTCCGAACGGAAACGCCAGTTCGCCGTGGGATGATCGATCAGCAGGCCGAAGCTGAGCGGCAGGCGGGAATAGGGATGGCTCGCGCGCCCTGCCTCGATCAGCAACACGCGATTCGCCGGATTTTCGGTCAGGCGGTATGCCAGCGCGGCGCCGGCCGAACCGGCGCCCACAATGATATGATCATAGTCGATGTCCGGCTGCGCCGTTGCCGACATTCCGTTTCCTTCCCACGGATCGATGTGATCTCTGGTCCGATATCAGCGTAGGCTTTGGTGCACGGATGCCGCAACCACGGACACTCAGGCTTTCAATGAAAGGGTCACCAGGACGGTAATCGCCAAGCCCTCGGGCAGCTCAGCCACGATGCGCAGCCACGGGCCGAAATGCCGCACCCGCGCAAATGTCACCGCGCCTACTACCGCCGGCAACGCAAAGCACGTCCCCTCGTCAGCCCAATGCATTCCGTCCGGAGATAGCTGGACCCGCGCCTCGGCGGCAACTTCGCCTACGACTGCGAGGGCACGGACGAAGACGATGACCTCATGCGCCCAGCCGACTTCGTACGGCTCGGTCGCCGCGGCGCCACGCCACGTTTCATTGCGGGCAACCACCGCATTGTGACTCTCGGGAAGCATCAGAAATCCCCCGACAGGCACACCGAATCGATGTACATGAATGCCCGCTTGTCGGTATCCGTCTCGACAAAGAATGCCAGGTTCAGCATGCACCAGAGATTGCGCATGCCCGGAATGCGGATCGGCTCGCAGCCCGTCATGTCGAAGACCCGGTCATTGCACTGAAAGCGGGTCGCCTGCCAGGTCGCCAGGTCGAAATCGAATCGCGCATAGTGCCAGTTTATCTTGGTCGGGATCTCGTTGTAGCAGAGCCGTTGTCCACCCTGTGGCACGTCTTCCCAATCGGCGGGGCTCAGGTGGTAATGGGTAAATGTCTTGCCCTCGTTTCCCAACGGCTTCAGTGCCGTGGTGCGCCGCTTGAACTGCCATTTCTGCAGATGTTCGCCGTCCAGCGCATTGAGAAATCGCAAATGCGGCATGACCCGAAACGCATCTGCATCCGCGTCACCACTTTGCAGGTCGAACAAGAAACCAGCCGAGCGCACCTCCGACTCGCCCAGGCGGAGTTCGGACGCCTCCGGTTTGAAAGTGAAATAGAACTCCAGCCGAATGGGGCCGCGCTTGCGAAAGGTCAATCGCTTGATGGCGACGTTCTGGCCACCGCGGGCCGGCTTGGTTGCAAGCTTGAGCGAGTAGGTGCCGTCGAATCCGCCATGACTGCCGAACTCCCAGGCGGTCGCGCTGCTGAGCATGGCTGCGCTATGCTGCGCATACCCCGGCAGCATGGCGTCCAGCGAGTGTTCGTAATTGCCCACGAGCTGCGTCCACCCGCAAAATCCGCGGTCGAAGTCATCGAGGGTGATGATCCGCGGCAGGGGATCGAAGCGGCTGAGCCGAGGATCGGCAAGGCGCAAGCTGCGCAAATCGGCATCGTTCATGAGGACGCTCCAAGCTCCGCCTCAGGATGTTTTAACCGGGCATCACCGTCAATGTTGACGCAGAAGCGGGAACATTGGCGTCATAGGAGGCAGAACAGGAAACAGGGGAGAACGCTTCATGGACGTCTCGGCCGAGACACTCGCCACCCTGCGCGAGGTCAGTACCGCCACCGTCACCGCGCAATTGCTGAAGAAGCACGGCATGCGCAGCCGTACAGTTCAAAATGTGCGGCCTTTGCTGCCGCATAACTGCCGCTTCGTCGGCCCCGCGAGCACGCTGCGCTACGTACCCGCTCGCGAAGACCTGGAAGCGCTGAGCAGCACCGGACATCCCGGCAACGCGACGGCCGAGTCGATCGAAGCCATGCCCGCCGGTGGCGTCATGGTGATCGACATGCAGGGCAGCGTGGCCGGCGGGGCCTTGGGTGACGTGCTGATTTCTCGCCTGATTGCGCGCGGGGTCGTCGGCGTGGTCGCGGATGGCGCGATGCGCGATGCCGGCCCCCTGGCATCGATGGCCATGCCCGTATTCAGCCGTGGCGTCACCGCGCCACCCAGCTTCAATGGATTGCTGGCGATGGATCACGGCCTGCCGATCGGATGCGGCGGTGTACTCGTATATCCCGGCGACATCATCACAGCCGACGAGGACGGCGTGGTGGTCATCCCTTGCCACCTAGCGGAAACGATTGCGCGCGACGGGCTGGACCAGGAACAGATGGAGGCTTGGATAAAGCGACGCATCCAGGGCGGGGAATCCATCCCGGGCCTGTATCCTCCTAACCCAGCGACTGTCGCCGAGTACCGCGCCTGGGTGGCAGCCGGGCGGCCATCGTGAGCATGCCTAATGCAAATCGGCGCAGAAGCGCTGGATCCGGCTGCACGCTTCGCGCAGAACCTCGGTGTCGGCGGCATAGCTGATGCGAAAATGGCCGGGAAACATGAAGGCGCCACCATGGACGGTGGCCACACCCTCCTCGCCCAGCAACGCCACGACGAATGCTTCGTCGTCGGTGATCCTCGTGCCGCCGGCCGTGGTTTTCCCGATACAGCCGTGCATTCCGGGAAACACGTAGAACGCTCCCTCGGGACTGTGGCAGGTGAGCCCCGGGGCGGCGTTCAGCATCTCCACCAGCATGTCGCGCCGGCCGCGATAGATTTCCACCATGTGTTCGATGAAGTCCTGCGGGCCGGTCAATGCCGCCAGGGTCGCGGCCTGCCCGATCGAGGATGTGTTCGAAGTGGACTGGCTCTGCAGCTTGTCCATCGCCGCAATCAGCGGCCGCGGGGCCGCCGCGAAGCCGATCCGCCAGCCGGTCATCGCATAGGTCTTGCTGCATCCGCTCAGCGTGACCGTCCGTTCGCGCAACAATGGTTCCACTTGCACGATCGTGGCCGGCACAAACCCGTCATACGAGAGTTTCTCATAGATATCGTCGGTCAGTATCCAAACGTCGGGATGCCGCAGCAACACGTCGCAGATGCCGCGGAGATCGGCGGCCGCGTATGAGGCGCCCGTTGGATTGCACGGGTTGTTCAGGATGAACCAACGGGTCCTGGGCGTGATAGCCGCAACCAGATCTTCAGGGCGCAACCGGAATGCGTTGTTCTGCGAACAGGGAACCAGCACCGGCGTACCGTCGGCTAGGCTTACGATGTCGGGATAGCTGACCCAGCATGGAGTTGGGATGATCGCCTCGTCACCGGCGTTCAGTGTTGCCAGGAGTGCGTTGAAGATCACCTGCTTGGCGCCTGTCGCGACGATCACTTCGTCGGCGGTGTAGTCGAGGCCAGAGTTGCGGCGGAATTTGCCGGCAACCGCTTCGCGGAGCGCGCGCGTGCCGGCCACATCCGTGTATTTGGTCTCGCCTGCCTGGATCGCCTCGATCGCCGCCTGCTTGATGAAGTCGGGTGTATCGAAATCCGGTTCCCCCGAGGAGACGCGAAGTATGTCCCGCCCGGCCGCCTTCAACGCCGCTGCCTTGGTACGGATGGCGATCGTCTGGCTCGGACTGATTCGGTCGAGCCGGTCGGCGGTCAGCTTCATGGCAGTTCCTGAATTCGATCCCACGCGAGAAGCCTAGTCAGGCCCTGGCAAAGGGGCAACCTGCCGGCGCCACCGCATTTTCCGTTCGGCCAGATGGCCGCTTGCCCTATACGATACCGGCGTGACCTGGAGCTCCCCATGAAAATTGGCAACTTCCTGTTCCCAGAAAGCCGTGATCCCGAAGCGGACGGCGAGGTGATTTCCGAAACCGTCCAGGAAGCATTGCTGTCCGAACGCCTGGGTGTCGATACGGTATGGCTTGCCGAGCATCACTTCGACGGCAATTGCGCCTATGTCGATCCCGTCAGCTTCGCTGCCGCCTTGGCCACCGCCACCGATCGGATCCGCATCGGATTCGCGGTGGCGCAGATGTCGCTTCACCACCCGATACGGATCGCCGAGCAGCTCGCACTGATCGACAATCTCAGTCGCGGTCGCCTGCTGGTCGGGCTGGGCCGGGGAACCGCCTACAACATCTACGAATATCAAGGCTACGGCATCGATCATGCGGAAGCCCAGGACCGCTTCGAGGAGGCCGAAGCCATCGTGCTGAAGGCCTGGAGCAGTGAAGGCTTCGTTCATGACGGCCGGTTCTGGAAACTGAATGTGCCCATGCTGCGTCCAAGGCCGTTCACCCGCCCGCATCCGATAACCATCCGCGCGGCATCAGGGGAAGCCAGTCTGGTAGACCTCGGACGGCAGGGGCGGCCGTTCCTGATGAACGTTCAATCCAATGAAACCACGCGGCATCGGGTATCGCTATATTGCCGTGCGATGCGCGACGGCGGCCATGGGGAACAGGCGGTGTCGCGCAACCTCGGCGACAGCTGGATCTGGCGCAATGTGTTCGTGGCCGAAACCGACTCCGAAGCCGAACGCGTCGGAGTGCCGGCGTTCGAGGCGATGCAGGAACACCGCGCGGCCATGCGCAAGCGGGTCCAAGCCGAACAGGGCGTGACAATGCCGACGCACGGTCCGGCAGCCCCGCCGGCACGGACCGTGGTTCAGCATGCGCTGATCTATGGATCGCCCGCCACCGTCGCCGAAAAGCTGTCGGAGCTCAGCGCCATCGGGGTCGGCGGGCTGATCATGGCATTCCGTCTCGGGCCGATGCCGGCGGAGGTTGCCGCCAACAGCCTGACCCTGTTCATGCAGCAGGTGGCGCCGAGCCTGCGCCAACCCGTGCCGGCATGATGGCCGCTACCGGCGACCGAGCACCTTGGTGACGTCCTCGACTAACTTGTCGTGCTGGGCAAGCACGACGTCGTGGCCGGGATTGAACAGCTTCATGCCCGTCAGTGGCGGGTTGCCCGCCGCCGGCGCCACGTCGCCGCGCGCCGAATAGACGCCGCGCACCCGAACCAACTCCGCCTGGCCGGCCTTCGAAAGATACCAGTTGCCGAACAACTCGGCTGCGTGCGGGTGCGGCGCCGCGGCCATCAGCATCATCGGATAGTTGGTGACGGGCACCGCCTCGGGCGGATAGACAGGACGGATCGGCGCGCCCTGGCCGACCTGCAGCGGATAAACGTCCAGCGAGTTGGTCAGCCCGATCTTGGTCTCGCCACGCGCCACCGACAGCACGACGCCATTGTACGCAGGAAAAACCTTCGGTTCCTGCGCGGCCAGGGCTGGCAGGTAGGCATCGCCCAACTGTGTCGCCAGGTAATAGAACTGGATCCAGGACGTGCCGCCCGTGGTCACCGGGGCCATGCTGATATGGCCCTTCCAGCGCGGATCGAGCAGATCCTTCCAGGTTTTCGGCGCCTCGGCCGCAGTGACGGATTCGGTGTTGTAGACGAAGTACATCAGCGCACCCGATGCCGCGTACCACCAACCTTTCTGCTGGGCGTTAGGGGGATAGGCACTGCTTGAGGGCGGTGTCCAAGGCGCCAGCAGCTTGTCGCTGATCATCCGCTCCACCAACGCTTCGTCGGTGATCAGCAGCACGTCGGCCTGGGTTTTCCCAGCCTGCGCCTCGGTCTGCACCCGCTCGTAGAGGCGGCCGGTGACGGCACTGATGACGGAGACGCGAAGACAGGGAAACTGCTTCTGGAACGCCTGGACGATGGTCCGTTCGTCCGCATCGCGCTGCGCGGTGTAGTACAGCACCTCCTTCTCGGCGCACGCGGCCGCCACAAGCTCGGGCGTTCCGATCACCTCGCCACCGACGACCGGGGACTGGGCTCCAGCCTGGGAGTTCAGAAGGCCGAGGGTTATAGCGAACAGCGCTGCCGAAGCTGATTTCCGTGGCTTCATTTTGTCGGATCTCCCTGGCCCGAAGCGGGGGCGTGCAGCTTCATGATGAGGTTGCCGAAATCGTCGACCGTGGCAGTGGCATCCGGTCCGATCACAGCGGTTGATTCCGCTTCCTCGATCAGGGCCGGTCCGATGAT
Organism: uncultured Alphaproteobacteria bacterium; assembly: GCA_963819305.1. Classification (GTDB taxonomy): domain Bacteria; phylum Pseudomonadota; class Alphaproteobacteria; order Acetobacterales; family Acetobacteraceae; genus CAVTKE01. The sequence goes on along the minus strand of CAWFVP010000004.1, from coordinate 216,405 downwards.
CTCGGCGCCCGCCTGCAATCTCGCACGGGCCAGCACCGGGGTATCCACGAAGCCCCCGACTTCCGAAAACCATGCCTTCCTGTGTTCGATCAGCGCATCTCCGGCCTGCTCGGCCGAGGCACCGAAGCGTATTTCATCGACGGACGGTGGCGCCACCACGCGGACCCGCCAGGATACCGCCTCGATCCGCATATCCCCGAGGCTGCGGGAGAAGCGCCGCTGGTATTGTGTATCGAACGCTTGGCGCAGGGCTTCGGTATCATGGTTGGCCAGAAGTTCCTGCGAGATTGGAACCGATATCTCGAAGCCCTGTCCGGCATAGCGCATGTCGGCGGCGATCTCGACCGCGATATCGGCGTCGGCCACCCCGCCTTCGCGAAGCACCGCCTGCCCTCGCGCCAGCAATTCAGCGACGATCCCATTGATCTCCGGCCAATCGAGCGCGCTCAGCCCTGCCACCAGGCTGCGGGTGAATTCAACGCTGCGCGGCGCCACCAGCATGCCGATCGCCGACGCCACGCCCGAGCCGCGCGGAAAGATGACCTCGCGAAGGTTGAGAAGACGGGCCAGGGCGTAGGCGTGGACAGGACCCGCGCCACCGAAAGCCACCATGCGGTAGCGCAGCGGATCGGTCCCGGCTTCGGCGATATGCACTCGCGCCGCCGTTGCCATATTGTTGTCGACCACGCGCGCGATGCCGGCAGCCGTCTGCGGCACATCGAGGCCGAGGCGCTCGCCCAGCTTTGCCAAAGCCGCCGATGCTCGTGCGCGGTCCAGTCGCATCCGCCCGCCCAGGAATCGGTCGGGCGAGAGATAGCCGCGGACCAGATCGGCATCGGTCACCGTGGGGTCCTCGCCGCCGGCGCCGTAGCAGGCCGGGCCTGGTCGCGCGCCGGAACTGCGTGGGCCAACCGCCAGCAATCCCAAGCCATCGACCGCCGCGATGCTGCCGCCGCCGGCGCCGATCTCGATCAATTCGATCACGGGAATCCGCAACGGCAGCCCGCTGCCTTTCTTGAAACGCTTGAGCCGCGCGGCCTCCAGTTCATGGGTCCGGTGCGGCTGCCCACCGTGGATCAGGCTGACCTTCGCCGTGGTGCCACCCATGTCAAAGCCGATCACGTCGTCCCAGCCCGCCTGGCGCGCCAGGAACGCGGCGCCCATCGCGCCCGCGGCCGGGCCGGATTCGACCAACGCGATCGGTTGCTCGCTAGCCGCCCGCGCGGTCGCGATGCCGCCATCGGACAGCATGATGAACAGCGGCACGCCCAGCGATCGCTCCAGCTGCAGCAGGTACTGCATGGCGGTCGGTGCGACATAGGCGTTGGCGACGCAAGTCGAGAACCGTTCGTACTCGCGAATTTCCGGCGCAAGCTGCGCCGACGTGCAGACCGCAACCTCCACCCCGATCTCCGCCGCCGTCGCCTCCACGATGCGGCGGGCTTCGAGCTCGTGCCGTCCGTTGCGATAGCTGTTGAAGAAGGCGATGGCGATCGAACGCACTCCCTCGCCGATCAGCATTTTCGTGGCCGTTCGGACATCGTCGGCATTCAGTTGCAGGACCACTTGCCCATCCGCGCCGAGGCGTTCGCGCACGGGCAGACGCAGACGGCGTTCGACAAGCGGTGCCGCCCGCTCCAGTTGCAGGTCGAAGGTGTCGTAGCGTAGCTCGGTGCCGATCTCCAGCACGTCGCGGTAGCCTTCGGTCGTCAGCATGCCGACACGCGCGCCACGCCGTTCGATCAGCGCGTTGGTCACCAGCGTGGTGCCGTGAACGACAACCCCGGGCGGCGCCTCCAGGCTTGCCAGGCCATCGATGATGGCGCGACGCGGATCATCGGGCGTGGTCAGCAGCTTGTTCAGCGACAGCGTGCGCGTGTCAGCATTGTACAACGCGATGTCGGTGAATGTGCCGCCGACATCGGCCCCCGCGATATAACGGGTCATAGGCCGTAGACGTCCCGCGCGGCTGCTTCCGAAATCAACCCGGCCGCCAGGTCGGCGCGCACGGCGGCCCGGTCACGCAGATGCGGGTCGCCGTAGCCCCCGCCTCCGGGATAGCGTACGCGCAGCCGGTCACCGGCGGCGATCAGGCTTTTCCCTTTCAGCGGGAAGCCGCTGTCGCGATCATTCCAAACGACTCGCGACGGCGCCCCGGGCATGCCACCCTGCACGCCAAGGGCGGGATGGTGAACCCGCTCCACCAGCAACGAGAGCGTTCCAGGCAGCGACCCGGTCAGTTCGACCTCGACGTCCTGCCCAAGTCCGCCGCGCGAACGTCCGGCACCGCCGGAATCGCAGGCCAGCTCCTTGCGCCATATCCGCAGCGGCGATAGCGCCTCGACGATCTCCATCGATCCGCACACGACATTCGAAGGAAAGCAGGTCGCGGACAGGCCGTCCTGCGTCGCACGCGCCCCCATGCCACCGTTGATGAACAGGATTGCCGTGTAGCGCTGGCGGCCTTCGCGGTAGCCGGAGACGATGACCCGCAAGGTTGGCGCACTCCCCAATTCCGCAACCGTGCGTTCGCCCAGCACCGGTGAAAGCGCCTGATACAATGCCGCCGCCAGGCAATGGCCGACCAACTGGCGTGCGTGCACCGGGGCAGGAAAACGAGGGTTCAGGATCGAGCCTTCCGGCGCCGTCACATGAATCATCCGGTACGAGCCCTCATTGCGGGGCGTCGTCGGGTCCAGCGCGCATTTCAGGGGGTAGCAGGAATAGGCCTCCGTATAATTCATCACGACATTCAGCGCCCGGCCGACCTCGGGCGAAGTGCCGGCATAGTCGACGAACAGCTCTTCGCCCCGCTTGTCGACCGTGACCTCGAGATGCACCGGCTCCTCACCGGTTCCATCGAGGTCGACGGCGCCACGATAGGTACCGTCCGGAATTGCGGCGATCGCCTGCCGCATCGCGCGTTCGGTGCGATCGCAGATCTCGGCGCAGATCGGGCCGAGGTCGTCGATTCCCTCGCGCGCGAGCAGGTCCCGCAACGCCCGTGCCGCGGTTTCACCGGCGGCAACCTGGGCTGCGATGTCGCCCATGACGGGATCAGGCAGCCGCGTGTTGGCCCGGATGATCGCCTCCACGTCGCGATTGAGCACGCCGGCGACATAGAGCAGCAGCGGCGGCAATCGCAGGCCTTCCTCGAACACCTCCCTGGTGTCCGCGGACCATAATGTGCCGCCCATATCCGCCATGTGGGCGATGCTGCCGGTCCAGCCGACCAGCCTTCCGCCATTGAACACCGGCGCCAGGATGGTGGTATCCGGCAGATGTCCGGACGTGAGCCACGGATCATTGCATATGCCGACGTCGCCTTCCTGCCATTCGCCGGCAGGCCTTTGTTTCAGGAAATGCGCCAGAGTCCGCGAAAGCGTCATGTTGAAAGACGGAATCCCGATCGTGTTCTCGGCCATTGCATTGCCCGCGGCGTCGAAGATGACGCAGGCAAAATCGTTGGACTCGCGCACGATGGGCGAAAACGAAGTGCGCCGCAGCGTCGCCGCGGCCTCGTCTGCGATGGCAATCAGCCGTGTCCAGACGACCTGCAGGGCAACCGGGTCGTCAACGATCTGGTGGCGGGGGATTGTGCGCGACGCATTGTCCATGCCTGTCCTCATCTTCCAATCGCCGCCGCCTGATCCGCCGGAGCCCGCGCCCGCAAAAGCTGGCCCCCGACGACCAGCACCAGGAGAATGCACGACTGTATCAGCGCCATCGCCGCGACCAACCCGACCGACCCGCGCTGCCACAGGTCGAACATGGCCAGCGAAAACAGCTGGGTGTTGGCGGTATACAGGAACAGCGCGGTTGCCAGTTCACGAAAAGACAGCACGAAAAGCAGGATCATCGCCGCCAGCAAGCCGGGCCATGCCAGCGGCAGCACCACCCTGCGCAAGGTGTACAGGAAGCCGGCGCCGCTGAGCCGGGCACTCTCCTCGAGTTCCGGATGGATCTGCACCAGTGAACCGGTGATCGCCCGCACACCCTGCGGCGCGAACTGCGAGACATAGGCGAGAATGATGATCCAGATCGTGCCGTAGAGCCCGACCGGGATACTGATCCACGACCATAGATAACCGAGCCCTATGATCAGTCCCGGTATGGCGATCGGCAGCACCGCCACGATATCGAGCAACCGCCGGCCGCGCAGCCGGGTGCGGTGGACGGTATACGCAATGGTAAAATACAGTAAGCAACCGAGCAGCGTCGTACTGAGGGACACCGCCAGCGAATTGCGCAGCGACCCGGTGATGACCGGATCCGACAGCACATCGGCGAATTGATCAAGCGATAGCTTGGTGGTGTCGGCCATTGCCGTGACGGTGGAGAAGAACACGTTGGTGCGCAGCGCCACGAACGCCAGCGCCAGGTAAGGCAACAGCACGGCAATCACGACGTAACACAACGCCAGCGCCGCCAGCGGCCAGCGCAGCGCACCGAGCGATACCGGCCGCAACCTCTGGCCGCGGCCGGAGACGGTCACGAAGCTGCGTCGCGCCAGCACGCGATGTTGGATCAGCACCAGCGCCACCGTCAGCAACAACATCAATACGCCCAACGCCGAGGCCTGGTTGACACGAGGCGGGCTGAACCCGATCAGGTCCCAGATCTGCACCGACAGGAAATGCAGGTTGGCGGGCTGGCCCAGCACGGCAGGAATGGCGAACAACTCGATGAGCAGGACGAATACCAGCAGGCTCGCCGAAAGTATGGCAGGCGCGACCAGTGGCAGCGTCACCAGCCGCAGCGTTTGCCAGCGACCGGCGCCGGACATGGCCGAGGCCTCCTCCATCGTCGCATCCATGTTGCGCAGTGCGGCCACCGTGAACAGGTAGATGTAAGGAGCATAGTAGATGGCGAAGGTGAAGCCGATGCCTCCGAGGGAATAGAGGTTCAATGTCAGCGGAATGCCGGCAGCGCGCATGAGAATGTTGAGAATGCCGCTGCGTGGCGACCCCAGGATTTCCCAGGCGAATGCGCCGACCAACGGCGGGATGAACATCGGCAGCAACGCCGTCGCATCGATCATCCTGCGTCCAGGAACATCCGATCGCGCCGACAGCCACGCCAGGCAGCAACCGATCGCCACTGCGCCCATCGTTCCGATCACCGCCGCCCCGAAGGTCGTTGCGAGGACCCCTGCAAAGCCCCTTTGAGTGAACACCGCCGCATAGTTCCCAAGGGTCAAGCCAGACCAGTCGACATGCAGCGCCCGCGGCGGTTCCGACAGGAAGGAACCGAGCACCAGGACACCCAGCGGAAGCAGGATCAACCCGGCCAGCAGAGCCAGCAGCCCCGGAACTACAAGATGACGCATCTAGCGCATGGCGGTGGAGATGATGCGCGCACGATCCGCACCGATCGACAACGCCACCGCCGCCTGTTCCGCAAATTCGGCCACGGTGCCCGGCACCACGACATCGAGTTCGATGTTCAGGACGGCAACGGTATACCGAGTGGCGGCGCCGAGCGCCCGTCGCGCCACCACGCGGGAGGGATTGTCGCCGGTCGCGGCCGAAAGCAGACAATCCTCCGGATGCACCACCACGTCGACATGATCACCCACCCCGACCGCGCCATCATGGGTCGCGGTCAGCGCGAAGCCGCAGGCGGTGCGAACGACGGCGAGACCCGGCCCTGCAAATCCTTCGACAATGACGGGAAGTATATTGGCTTCGGCAATGAACTCGGCGACAAAGCGCGTTCGCGGTCGGCGATACAGGTCTTCCGGCGTGCCGATCTGCACGATCCTGCCTGCCTCCATCACCACGATGCGATCCGCCAACTCGACGGCTTCAGCCTGGTCGTGCGTGACATAGATGCTGGTCAGGCCGGTGCGTCGCTGCAGCGCCTTCAACTCGGCACGGAGCCGTTCGCGCAGCTTGAGATCAAGATTGGACAGCGGCTCGTCGAACAGCAGCATCGCCGGATCGAACACCAGCGCCCGGGCTAAGGCCACCCGCTGCATCTGCCCGCCAGACAGCGCCGTGGCGGGCCGAGCCCCTTGCCCGGCCAGCCCGACCAGGTCCAGCACCGCTTCGACCTTTGCCCGCATCGGACCGGACGCGACCCGGCGCACCCGCAGAGGAAATGCCACGTTCTCGAACACGGTCATATGCGGCCAGATGCCGTACGACTGGAAGACCATGCCTATCTGTCGCTGCTCGGGCGGCACGAACAGCTTGCGCGCAGGATCGCTGACGGGACGGCCATCGATGCTGATGCTGCCGCCATCCGGCATGTCGAGGCCGGCGATCAACCGCAGCGTCGTCGTCTTGCCGCAGCCGCTCGGGCCGAGGATGACGACGAACTCACCCTCGGCGATACTCAGCGAAACGTCGTCAAGGATGCGCCGGCCGCCGAGGTTCCTGACAATCGCGCGAACCTCACATCTGGCGGCCATCTGTCCCCGGTGTTCGCAACGTTCTGTCGACTTCGCGAGCGTTCACGTTCGTTCCCCACGCGTCAAGCCCTGGCATGGGCAAAGCGGCGACGCTGCCGCATCGAGCACGCCGTGGGGCGCGGCTCGATCCCGTCCGTTCGGGTGCAGGAGGTGACGGCCATTGCGACGCATGACAGAGTGGATGCCCGATCCTGCAGGAGGCTTTCTTGAGAGCAGCCGTCGTTCACAGCCATGGCGGGCCCGAACAACTTGGCTTCGAGGCGGCGTTTCCTGATCCTGTAGCCGGGCCTGGTGACGTCGTGATCCGCGTCCGGGCCTGCGCCCTCAACTATCACGACGTGTTCACCCGCCGCGGCATGCCCGGGATCAAGGTGCCGATGCCGCTGGTGATGGGCCTCGACCTTGCCGGCGAAATCGTTGAGGTCGGACCCGATGTCATCGGCTGGGCCCTGGGGGACCGCGTCTTGGTGGACCCGATCAACCGGGTGGAGGGGGGCCTCATGGGCGAGACGGTCAACGGAGGACTGGCCGAGCTGTGCCTCACCCGCGCACACCAGCTGGTGCGCATCCCCGACGGCGTGGGGTTCGCGGATGCCGCAGCGTTGCCGGTCGCCTATGGGACGGCGCACCGGATGATGGTCACCAATGGCGGAGTGAAGGCCGGCGAGCGGGTCCTGATCCTCGGCGCCAGCGGCGGTGTCGGCGTCTGCTGCGTACAGTTGGCCAAGCTTGCAGGCGCCGAAGTCGTGGCGTGCGCCGGATCCGAGGCGAAGGCCGCGCGACTTAAGGAACTCGGAGCGGACCACGTCATCAACTACGCCGAAGTGGACTTCATGAAGGAGTGCTGGCGGCTGTTCGGCAAGCCGAGCCGCCGCGGGGCGGGCGCTGCCAACGGCGTCGATATGGTGGTGAACTACACCGGGGGCGATACCTGGGTGAATTCGCTGCGCGTGCTGAAGGTGGGTGGCCGGTTGCTGACATGCGGCGCCACCGCCGGGTTCGATCCGAAGGAGGATATCCGCTTCATCTGGACGTTCGAACTGAAGGTGCTCGGGTCAAACGGCTGGACACGCAGCGACATCGAAATCCTGTTGGAGATGGCTGGAGAAGGAAAACTCAAGACCTTGATCGATCGCATCTATACCCTGGAGGATGCCCGCGAGGCTTTGCGGGTGATCGAGGATCGCGAGGTTTTCGGCAAGATCGTGGTGGCGCCATGACAACCGGCCCGTTGACGGTCGCGCAACTGCAGGAGCGCCTGGCGGCGTCGACCTTCATCAGCTTCATGAACATGACCGTCGTCTCGGCCGACCCGGCGGCGCAGCGCCTGGTGATCAGCCTCAAGATGCGCCCGGAATTCGAACGCGGCGCTGGTACCGGACAGTGGCATGGTGGCCCGATCGCCGCGGTGATCGACACGGTCGGTGACTACGCCTTGATCATGGCCTTGGCGCGTCCGTTGCCGACGGTCAATTTCCGGGTCGATTATCTTCGGCCGGCGGTCGATACCGGCCTGACTGCAACGGCGACGGTGCGCCGCGCCGGCCGCAGCATCGGGGTGGTCGACGTCGATGTCACGGACGACCGGGGCGCCCTGGTCGCAATCGGTCGCGCGACGTACTCGACGCTGCAATACTAGGGCAGCATCAACTCATTCGAGAGCGAGCACGCCCAAGTTGAGCGCGCTGTATGCGTCCTCGCGGATCATCGCCGCACCCTTTTCGGCGATCATTATTGTTGGCGCGTTGGTGTTGCCTGTGGTCAGCGTCGGCATCACCGACGCATCGATGACGCGGAGGCCGCCGAGGCCGTGCACCTTCAGGCGAGAATCCACCACGCATCCGGGCGCCTCGCCCATCCGGCAGGTTCCGACCGGATGATAGATGGTGTTGCCGTAGCGGCGCATATACTCGGCAAGACCCTCGTCGGAGGTCACCGACGGTCCGGGGACCAGTTCCTCTACACTGTGGCGAGCCATCGCCGGGGCCGCGAATATTGCTCGGGTGCGGCGGATGCCTTCGGCCAGCACCCGCTTGTCGTTGGCAGCCGACAGATAGTTCGGTCGGATTGCCGCCTTCTCGAACGGATCAGCCGATTTTGCCATGATCGTGCCGCGACTCTCGGGGCGGACCGGACACACCGCAACCGTCATTCCGGCCTCGTGCTCCAATGCTCCGAATTTGCTCGGGTCGTAGCTGCCGGGCGTGAACAGAAGCTGCAGGTCGGGACTGGCAAGCCCCTCCCGCGAGCGGCAGAACACCTGGGCGCTGGTGATGCCGAAGGTGAGCGCGCCGCGCCCTTCCACGGCGAAGCGCAATGCCTCGCGCGCCAGCCGGAAGCCTCGCGCCAATTGGTTGATCGAGATCGCATCCCGCGCCCGGTGCGATACCCGCGCGACGTAGTGGTCCTGCAGGTTGGCGCCGACGCCCGGCATGTCCTGGATGATCTCGACGCCGATCGAGCGCAGGTGCTCGGCGGGGCCGATACCGGATATCTGCAGCAGATGCGGCGAGTTGATGGCGCCGCCGCAGAGAATGACTTCGCGAGCGACGCGCAGCTCGCGGTCCTGGTCGCCCTGGCGATAGGTCGCGCCGACGCAACGCCGGCCCTCGAACAGCAGTTGCTTGGCGACGGCGTTGGTCTCTACCCGCAGGTTCGGCAGGTGCTTCGCCGACGCGAGGAAGGTGCGGGCTGTGGAACCGCGAAAGCGGCCGTTGCGGGTCATTTGCGAGTAGCCGACGCCCTCCTGCTCCTCTCCGTTCAGGTCGGCGCGGAAGACGTGGCCGGCCTGCTGCGCGGCCTCCACGAAACGATGGGTCAACGGGAGAATGGTGCGGTAGTCTTCGACGTTGAGCACGCCGCCCTTGCCGCGGAACGCCGCATCACCGGGTGCGTAGTTCTCCGATTTCTTGAAATAGGGCAGCACGTCGTCGAAGCTCCATCCGCGACAGCCCATCTGCGCCCAGCCGTCGAAATCGGCGGGATTGCCGCGAACATAGAGCATGCCGTTGATCGAGCTCGAGCCGCCGAGCACGCGGCCGCGCGGCCAGTGGATCGCGCGATTTCCACTGCTCTCCTGGCGTTCGACGGCGTAGTTCCAGTTGACGCGCGGATTGTAGAGCAGCTTCAGGACGCCGGCCGGGATGTGAATCCAGGGGTACCAGTCGCGGGGACCGGCTTCCAGCAACACGACCTTGGCGCCGCCCTCGGCGAGGCGGCTGGCTACCACGCAGCCGGCCGAGCCGGCGCCGATGACCAGGTACTCGGGCTGCATGTTGGCTTCTCCGGTTAGAATGCGTCGTTGAATTGCAGGGCGGCGAGCCGCGCGTACAGCCCGCCTTCACGCACCAGATCGTCGTGCCGACCTGTCGCCACGATCCGCCCATGCTCCAGGACGACGATGCGGTCGGCACGGCGGACGGTGGCCAAGCGATGCGCCACCACCAGGGTGCTGCGGCCGCGGGCCAGGACGGCCAGAGCGCGCTGGATCGCCTGCTCGGATTCGGCGTCAAGCGCGCTGGTGGCCTCGTCCAGCAGCAGAATCGTCGGGTCACGGAGGATCGCCCGGGCGATGGCCACCCGCTGTCGCTGGCCGCCGGACAAAGTGACGCCCTTGGCGCCGAGGAAGGTGCTCAAGCCATGCGGCAGGGCGTCCAGGAAATCCGCGGCCGCGGCAGAAACGGCTGCGGCACGAATGGCCGCCTCGGTGGCGTTCGGACGCCCATAGCCGATGTTCTCCCAGGCGTTCGCGCTGAAGATCACCGGATCCTGCGGGACCAGACCGATGCGGGATCGTAGATCCGCCGGATCGACGGTCGCGATGTCAACGCCGTCCAGCAATATCCTGCCGCCCTGCGGATCGTAGAAGCGCAGCAGCAGTTGCAGGACGGTGGTCTTGCCGGCGCCGGAGGGGCCGACCAGGGCGACCGTTTCGCCAGGGGCGATGTCGCAGGGTAAAGCCGTGCAATGCGGATTGGTCGGGACGGGTCGGATAGGCGAAGGTCACATCCTCGAACGATATCTCGCCGCGGGGCGGCTGCGGTAGCATCGCGGGTTGCGCCGGCGCGCCGATGGCCGGATGCACCGCCAGCAATTCCAGCAGCCGCTCGGCGGCGCCGGCGGCGCGTTGCACCTCGCCCCATAACTCGCTGATGGTGGCGCCGGAGGTGGCGAGCAGGACTGCGTAGAAGACGAATGCCGAAAGCTCGCCGCCGCTCATGCGGCCGGCGACGACGTCGCGGCCGCCGACCCAAAGGCTGAAGGTGATCGCGCCGAAGCCCAGCAGGATCACCACCAGGATCAGTGTCGCGCGGCTGCGGATGCGCTGGATGGCGGCGGCAACCGATGCTTCCACTTCGGTGGAAAAGCGGGTCCGCTCGCGCGGCTCGTTGGTGAATGCCTGCACCGTGCGCAGGCCGTTGATCGTTTCTTCGGCGGTGGCGCCGAGATCGGCCACCCGTTCCTGTGCGCTGCGCGACAGGCGGCGCTCCCGCCGGCCGAACAGGATCAGCGGCCCGACCACGAACGGCAGGACGACCGCGACGATGCCGGCCAGTTTCGGGCTGGTCGCCACGAGCATCGCGAAGGCGCCCAGGGCCAGCAGCCCCGACCGCAGGCCCTGGGACACCGCCGAGCCGATCAGCGCCTGGAGCACGGCGATATCCGCGGTCAGCCGCGACAGGATGTCGCCGGTTCGTGCGGTTTCGAAGAACACGGGCGACAGGGAGATCACATGGTTGAATACCGCGCGGCGCAGATCCGCGGCCACCCGTTCGCCGAGCCAGGATACCAGGTAAAACCGCGCCGCGGTCGCCACCGCCAGCGCCGCGACGACGGCGAACATCAGCAGCGCCGCACGGTCGAGTTGGCCGGTGCCGCCGCTGCCGAACCCGACATCGATCAGATGCCGCAATCCCTGGCCGAGCGCCAGCAGCAGGCCGGCCGCCACCAGCAGGGCGGCCGACGCAGCCAGGGCGCGGCGCAGATAGGGGCGGATATGCGGCAGCAGCAGGCGCAGGGAGGCCAGATCGGCGCGGGGTGGCGTGGGCGTGGTCAAGGCGCCTCCAATGGCAACGGGAGTTCGGGCCGATCTTGCAGTCGAAAACGTCGCGGCGCCTAATCGGCACCTGCACGCAGCCGAGAGGTCGCCATGTCCACCACATCGCTTGCCGCCTGGGCGGCCGAAAGCCCACGCGCCCATGACGCCACCACGACGGCGGCAGCGATCGCCGGCATTCGCGACGCGGTGGGCTGCATGCTCGCGGGCTCGGTCGAGCCGGAGCCGCGTCGTGTCGCTGCTGGCATCGCGGGCTGGGGCGCCGGCACCTGCAGCCTGGTCGGCACCGTTGCGCGGGCGCCGGCACCTTGGGCGGCATTGGTCAACGGAACGGCCGCGCATGTGCTGGATTTCGACGACACCTTCGCGCCCTTGAACGGCCATGCGGCCGCGGTGCTGGTGCCGACGATCCTGGCGATTGCCGAGGAACGGGATTGCAGCGGCGCCGAGGTGATCGACGCGTTCGTGGTCGGCATGGAGATTCTGGCGCGGATCGGCGCGGTGGTGAATCCCCGCCACTACGCGCTCGGCTGGCACGCGACGTCGACCATCGGGGTGATCGGGGCCGCGGCTGCGGCGGCGCGGCTGCTTCGCCTCGATGCCGACGGCATGACCGCCGCCATCAGCCTGGCCGTCAGCATGGCGGCGGGGACCCGCATGCAGCTGGGCGCGCCGGCGAAATCCTTCCATGCTGGGCTTGCCGCCAAGGGCGGGATCGTTGCCGCGACGATGGCCGCCGCTGGGATGTCCGGCGTCTCGGACGCGCTCGGAGGCACCTGGCGCTTCGCCGACATCTACAATGCCTCCCCGGCGAACGAGGACGAGTTCGTGGCGCCGGTGCCGGGCGAGACGCTGGCGGTCGTCGATCCCGGGATCAATTTCAAACCTTACCCGACCTGCGCCGCAACGCATCTGACGCTGGATGCCATCCTCGCGATGCGTGCCGCTCACGGCTTCGGTGCCGACGATGTCGAGGCGGTCGAGACCAGGGTGCCGGCGGTCAATGCCCGCAACCTGATGCATCCCGATCCGCGGACGGGCATGCAGGCTCGGTTCTCCATGCAATACCCGGCGGCCGTCGCCATCAGCAGCGGTGCGGTGACGCTGCGCGATTTCGAACCTTCAGCCTTGCAGCGCCCGGCGATCCGCCGGTTGATGTCGCGGATCACCATGACCGAGATTTCGGGCAGCCATGGCAGTGCCGAGACGCATCCCACAGAGGTGACCATCCTGTTGTCGGGGGGACGACGCATCAGCCAGACCGGGACGACGCGACGTGGTTCCGCGGCTGTGCCGATGACGGAGGTGGAGCATGTCGCCAAATTCCGGGATTGCGCCGGAATCGCTCTGCCTGCGGCTGGCGTCGAACATGCCCTGGAGCGGCTGAATGCAATGCCGTCCCTGCGTTCGGTCGCCGATCTGCTGGCGGCGTTGCGACCGGCCGATGACCGTGCGGCGGCGAACTGAGATGGGGAACGATGTCAGCGTCGTCACCGCGGCCCTGGTGATCGACGGCACCGGCCGGCCACCTATTCCGGGCGGGGCCGTCATGATCGAAGCGGGGCGCATCACCGCCGTCGGCCGCCGCGCCGACCTCGGGATTCCGCCTGACGCCGCGGTCATCGATCGCGGCGAGGAGAGCGTGATTCCAGGGCTGGTCGATGCCCACACGCATCTTTCGATCATTCCGGGACTTGGCAACCAGATCGGCCAGTTGAAGGAACGGGCCGCCAAGGCGGTGCTGCGGGCGATCCCCAACATGCGGGCCGACCTGCGGGCGGGCGTCACCACGATGCGCATTGTTGGGGAGGAGCATTTCCTCGATATCGACATCAAGGCGGCGGTTCATGCCGGCCGCATTCCGGGACCGCGCCTGGTGGTGGCGACCCGACCGATCGCGGCCCGGCACGGCCACGGGACATCGCTGACGGCGAGCGACGGGCCGGAGGAAATCCGCCGGCATATCCGCGAGAACCTCGCGGCTGGCGCCGACCTGATCAAGTTCTTCGCCACCGGCGGCACCTCCAGCGCCCGGGCGCCGGCCGATACCTGCTTCTACTCGCCGGAGGAGATACGTCTGATCATCGAGGAGGCGCATCGCGATGGAAAACCCGCCGCGGTGCACGCGCATGGCGGGCCCGCCATCCGCTACTGCGTGGAGGCGGGGATCGACACCATCGAGCATGGCAAGCTCGGCACCCGCGAGGATTTCGAGCTGATGCGCAAGCACAACACTTGGCTCGTCACCAACAACGCCATCTCCTTCCATCCCGATGGCATCGAGAAGGGTGACGCGCACACGCCCGAAATCATGGCCAAGCTGGAGCGCGCCCGCGCCAACACGCCGAAGATGTTCGCCAGCATGCTGGAGGCCGGCGTGCGCTGGGCGCTGGGCACCGATTCGATGCACGGATTGCTGTGGTTCGAGGCGGCGAAGGCGGTCGAATTCGGCGCCTCGGCCGAGCAGGCCCTTGCCGCCGTCACCCGCAATGCCGCCGACGCCATCGGCTTGCTCGACAGCATCGGAACGCTGGAGGTTGGCAAGCGGGCGGACCTTGTTTCAGTCGTGGGCAATCCGTTGCAGGATATCGGGGCACTTCGGCAGGTCGGGATGGTGATGCAAGGCGGCCGGGTGCTGGAGCATCTGTCAGCCGAATGAGTCGTTCAGCAATGTCCACCTCCCAGCGGATGATCAAGCTCGGCGTCTCCATGATCGGCCTGGGTTACCATCCTGCCGCCTGGCGCCATCCGGCGACGCCGCCGGGCGGCAACATGGAGCTGCGGCATTTCATCAATGTCACCAAGATCGCCGAGCGCGGGCTGTTCGACATGGCGTTCCTGGCAGACGGCGTCGGCATCCGTGCCTATAACGAGCCGCCCGGCGCGTTGTCGCACATGTCCAGCAACGTCCAGTTCGAGCCGCTGACCCTGCTGTCGGCGCTCGCGATGGTCACCGAGAACATCGGCCTCGTGGCGACCGCCTCGACCACCTACAACGAGCCGTACCACGTGGCCCGGAAATTCGCCTCGCTCGATCATATCAGCGGCGGCCGTGCCGGCTGGAACGTCGTCACATCGCGCACAGACATGGAAGCGCAGAACTTCAACCTGGGCAAGTCACCCAGCTACGACGAGCGTTACGACCGGGCGATCGAGTTCGTCGACGTGGTGCGGGGATTGTGGGACAGCTGGGATGACGATGCGTTCGTGCGCGATCAGAAATCCGGGCTGAACTTCCATCCGGAGAAGATGCATTTCCTGGATCACAAGGGGCCGCATTTTTCGGTGCGCGGCCCGCTCAATGTCGCCCGCACGCCGCAGGGGCATCCGGTGATCGTCCAGGCCGGCGCCTCCGACCAGGGGCGGGAGCTGGCAGCGGCCACGGCCGACGTCATCTACGCGGCCTCGCAGACGATCGAGGAGGCTCAGTCGTATTACGCCTCGGTCAAGTCGCGCATGGCCAGATACGGCCGGCCGCAGGATGCGCTGAAGGTGATGCCGGGGCTGCTCGCCATCGTCGGGCGCACCGAGCAGGAGGCGCAGGACAAATACGCCGTGCTGCAGGAACTGATCGATCCGCTGGTCGGGTTGGCGCAGCTTGCAGGCTCGATGGGCGATTTATCCGCTTATCCGCTGGATGGGCCGGTGCCGCTGCTGCCGGAGTGGCGCATGCGCAGCCGCGGGCAGTTGATGTATGACCGGGCGCAGCGCGACAACCTGACCATCCGGCAGCTCTACACCGCGATCGCCGCCGGCAACGGGCACCGGCAGATGATCGGGACGCCGGCGCAGATCGTCGATCACATGGAGCACTGGTTCAACAACGGCGCCGCGGACGGCTTCAACATCCTGGCGGCGCACATGCCGGGCGGGCTGGAGGATTTCGTCGACATGGTGGTACCGGAGATGCAGCGTCGTGGGCTGTATCGCACCGCCTACGAAGGTTCTACGCTGCGGGAAAACCTGGGGGTCGTCCGCCCGTCCAGCCGTTACGATCGCTCCCACTCCGCCGCGGCCAACTGATTGCCTGGCCGGGTAGCCAAAGGACATCGCATGACCCTTCGCACCTTGAAGCTGGCGCATCCCGTAAAGCTGGCATTGCTTGCCGGGATGCTCGCCACCGGCGCACAGGCGCAGGACCTGCGCATCGGCTTCAAGGCGGCGGTGGAGAACGCCGATCCGGCGCAGCTCTACACGCCGAACCGCAACGTCCATCTGCAGGTCTACGAACCGCTGATCAACCAGGACGAGAAGCTGCACATGCAGCCCGGCCTTGCCACCTCCTGGCGCAGCGTCGATCCCACCACCTGGGAAATCAAATTGCAGCCGAACGTGAAGTTCCAGGACGGCTCGCCGTTCACCGCCGAGGACGTGATCTTCACCATTCGACGCATCCAGACCAGCGAGGGCGTGCGGACCTACCGGATCTACACCCGCGACGTGGCGGCGATGGAGGCGGTCGACGCCACCACGTTGCGCATCCACACCAACACGCCGGCGGCGCTGCTGCCGGTCAACCTGACGGCGTTCGGCATCGTCTCCGCCAAGGCGGCCAAGGACGCGACCAACGACGATTTCAATGGCGGACGCGCCGCGGTGGGGACGGGACCGTATCGCTGGGTGAAGTTCACCCCGGGACAGAACGTGCTGCTGGAACGCAACCCCGGCTACTGGGGCGCCGCGGCGCCGTGGGCGCATGTCGAATACCGCTTCGTCGCTAATGACAGCGCCCGGGTCGCGGCGTTGCTGGCCGGCGACCTCGACGTGATCGACACGGTGCCGCCGAACCTGTTCAGCCGGATCAGCAGCAGCGATCGCACGCAGTTGGTGACGACGACGTCGAGCTTCACCTTGTACTTCCAGCTCGACCAGTTCCGCGATGCCAGCCCGTTCGTCACCACCATCGACGGCCAGAAGATGGAGAAGAACCCGTTGCGCGACGTGCGGGTGCGGCAGGCGATGAGCCTTGCGCTGAACCGCGTCTCCATCGCCAAGGGTGCGATGGAAGACGGCGCGGAGCCGGCCGGGCAGTTCAAGGCGACCGGCTTCGACGGCAACGCGCCAAGCGTCGTGGCACCCGCCGCCGACCCAACGCGCGCCCGCAAGCTGTTGGCCGATGCGGGTTATCCGCAGGGCTTCGGGCTGACGATCCACTGCACCAACGACCGCTATGCCGGCGATGCCAAGGTGTGCCAGACGATCGCGCAGATGCTGACGGCGATCGGCATCCGCACCCAGGTGGAGGCGTTGCCGGCCTCGGTTTTCTTCCGCCGTGCCGGCAGCGACGCGGCGGTGCCGGAATTCAGCGCGCAGATGTCGATCTACAGCAATCTGGTGGGCCTCGGCATCGAGGACATGAATGCACTGGTGCGCAGCGTCGATTCCAAGCGCGGCTTCGGCGCGTCCAATCGCGGCCGCTATTCCAGCGCGGCGCTGGATCAGGCGCTGGCGGACGCGGGCAGCACCTTCGACGATGCCAAACGCGATGTATTGGTGCAGAAGGCGACCGAGATGGCGATCGCCGACCAGGCGCTGATACCGGTGTTCTTCATGAAGGCGTCTTGGGGGCTGCGCCGTGGCCTCGCGATGCAGGCGCGTGGCGACCAGAACACCTTTGCCTCGGATGTCCGCCCGGCCCCTTGATCATCCGACGACGGCGTCGACGGTCTCGGTCGCCTCGTCCAGCGCGGCGACCACGTGGTTCATGCCGCGCAGCATCTGGGTTTGCGCGAAGCCGAGCGTCTGGGGTGGATAGCGGTGCAGGTTGCGTGCGCCGGCCAGCATCGGCAGCGCCGGGGTGGGCACGCCAGGGTCGTGGATGAAGCGCGTACCGCGCGTGTAGTTCAGCGGCACCAGCAGCCGGGACAGGCGGAGCAGGATGCCGTTGGCCTCCCGATCTTTGATACGATTTTCGGCGATGGCTATTTGCAGCCGCGCCAGCGACGCGGCCAGCCGTGCGAGCGAATCGGCCGCGGGCGTGAGATCGAAGGCTTCGCCGGCGGCCTTCTGGTAGGCGGCAAGCGTCGCCGAGAATTCTGCCGCAAGGGCGCGAAAATCGAGTGGCAGCACGGGTGCGTTCGCCGCGCGGAGCACCGCAAGCAGGTAGACCCGAATGTCGGCGAGCAGCACCTCGCGATCGGCGACGTGCAGTTGGTCGCGTTCGGTGTGCCATTCGATGTTGCCGCCGTTGCCCATGACGAAGTAGTAGCCGTGTTCTTCCAACGCCGATTTCGGCATCCTGCTGGACGAACTGAAGCAGCCGGACACGCCGATGTTGTTGAAGCTGTAGTCGCTGGTCTGCGTCGGCCGCTTGCCGGTGGCCTCCTGCCCGGTCGCCTTGCGCACCACGTCGTGGACGAAGCCCGCGTTTTCGGCCATCCAGGGAATGTTCTCGTAGACCGTGGCCCAGCGGCACCCTGGCGAATCGCAATTCAGATGCAGCACGCAGGAGCGGGCGATCTCCTGTGCGAAGTGATCTGCGTACCAGGTGCTGCCCGCGAACTTGCCGGTGGAATGCCCCGGCCACCAGGCGATCCGGACCGACCGCCGCAGGCTTGCCCGGTGCTCCCAGAGCACCCGGGCAATCTCCAGCATGGTGGCATTGCCGGTCGCGTTGTCGCCGACACCGACCGCCCATGAGTTGTAATGGCCATGCAACAACACGAAATCGCCCGATTTGTCCTGACCGGGTATTTCGACCACCGGCAGCAACGAGCGGAACCAGCCTTCCTCCAGGCTGGTCTCGATGCGGGCCGACTGCCCCGCCGCCGCGGCGGCGATCAGCCGATCGCCGTCCGGCCGGTTCACCGCCACCGACGGAATTCGCGGCCGCTGCTCCAGCTGGTCCAGGTCGGGCGTGCCCCAGACCGGGTTGCAGGCACCCCAATGGATGTCGGCGCCGGGATTTATGGCAACCACCGCCGCCGCTCCCAAATCTTCGAGTTGCGAAATCCGCTCCACGCTGAGGGTGCCTCGATAGAGCGCGATGCAACCTGCCACGGCGCCAAGTCCGGGCGTCGGATCGTACTCGGCGCCGAACAAGCCGGCGCTGGCAGGGCCATAGCCCTCCGGCTTGGCGCTGCTGGCGGTGACCAGCAGCAGCCGGCCCGAAACGCCCTGGGGACAGGACGCGGAGAAGGCCGGCGGCTTGGCCCGCAGCACGGCGTCGCCGAGCCGGACGGAGGCGGCGCCGGGCAGGCTCAGATAGAGATCCGGCTCGTGCAGTGTCACCGGAATGCCATGGGCGGACAGGCGCTCCGCGATCAGGCGACCGGCCCTGTTCACCTCGCTGGGATGCTCCCGCACGATGGAGGAGAAAGCCTCGATAAGCGGCCATGCTTCATCCAGGCCGGCTGATTGCAGGATGGTATCTTCCTCGGTGTCATAGCTGTCCGCCACGCCGCACTCCCACCGAATTGTTCACGGGTCATCGACACTGTTGAAGTTTGGCGGCGTTGTCGCGGGCCGGCAAATATCGGCGCGAGGCTTGCCCAAACCGACGAATGCGCCTATCGCATGATGCCTGCCGATTTGGCCGCCGCTTCCCTGTCCAGTCTTCGGGAATCCGGATATGCCGATCACTCCAGTCCAAATCACTCGAGTCCAGATAGGTCTTGGCCACAATGAACAGCCTTGCTGATTCGCATCCGCATAGCGCGGACGAGCCGACGTCGTTTGCGCCGGGCAATTCGATCCAGCACCACCCCGCCTTCTGCCAGCTTGCGCTCCCCGTCCGCGCGCCCGCAGGCGGGGCCTGGAGCCGCGATGTCGGCACTGCCACCGTCACGATCGAGGCGCGCGATCCGACTGGGGAAGGCAATCAGCCGGTTCCGACCGGCAAATACCTGCGGTTGCTGCTGATGCACCTGTTCAGCGCGGCGTTGCGGGGCGGCAGCCCTGCGGTCGAGGTCGGCGGGTCGGCCGGCGAATTGTCGCGCGCCATGGGGCTCGATCTCGCCGGCCCCAAGCTGCGGGAGTTGGGCGAGCAATATGACCGTCTGGTGGCGGCGAAGATCAGCGTGTCGCTGGGCGGCAAGCCCGCGGTGAGCGTGTTCGACGCGCGCGGCCGGTCGCGGGCGGCCACGCCGGAATGGCGGTCGAGCGTCAAGCTGAATGCGCGTTTCTATGAAAGCCTGGTGCAGCACGCGGTGACGCTGGACCGCGGCGTGGTGATGGCGCTGGCCAACTCGACGTTGTCGCTCGATTTCTACACCTGGATCGCCAGCGTGCTGCCGGGGCTGGCGCAGGGCGATTCGCTGCCCGTGCGCTGGGACGAGTTGCTGGCCCGGCTGGGGACCGCGAACGCTAAGCCCGATGACTTCAAGGCCGCCTTCGATACCTGCCTCCAGCAGGTTTCGGCGGCCTATGGCGAGGTGGCCCTGGTGATCCGCGAGGATGGCATCGAGATCCGCCACAGTGAGCGCGACCGCCGTCGGGCGGCCAAGGCTGCTCCCGTGGTTGCGGAAGCAGCACCCGCGGATGCCGCGCCCAAGGCATCCACCCCGCGCGAGCATGCCCCGGCCGCGGTGGCTGCCCATCCAGCGGTAGCGGCCGCGGTCGAGCCGGCCGAGCCGGTCGGACAGCCGCAGGCCCCGGTGACGCAGCCGCAGGCCGCAGCGCCGCAGCCACGGGCCGACATGCAGCCTTCGATGCAGGCCGCTCCCGAAAAGCCCGCTGCGCCGCCTGCGTCACGTCCGGTCGGCGACCGGATCGGCCTCAAGCACCATCTGACCGGCCTCAGCCAGGTGGTATGGCTGCAACGCGGGAACGGCCGCGACGACGTCCTCATCGAGGTCACGCCGGGCGGCCGCTACGACCCCGAGAACCTCACGGTGCTGGCGCTGGAGCCGATCGTGGTGCAGATCAGCGGCGGCCTGTATCAACGCGATTTCGAGCGCGTCGGCGCCTGGGCGAACGTCAATCGCGACCTGATCGACGATGTCTGGGACGGCAGCATGGAGAATGAGGAGGAAGTGCTGAGCCGGGTGAAGAAGGTTCCCGCGCCGGGTTGGCGGTAACACCTTCCGCCACCACTGGCTGAGAGGGGGCCGTGGGCCGCCCCGCCGCTTGCACGGGGCTCAGCCGTTGCCGTGGTCCGGCGCCACGTCCAGCCGCACGACGATTCCCTGAAGTTCTTCGCTCGGCGCCGGATATCGCCGCATCACGAGCGGGTCGTGCCCCGGCACGATGTGGTCGCGGGTTGGCGCACTGGCGATCAGTTTGTCGAAGCCCACCATCATGTCGCCGATATGCAATGCGGTGGTGAATGGCCGGTAGCTGTCCATGTTCTCGTAGAAATGGGTCACGTCCGAGGCCAGCACCACCCAGCCGCGCCTGGTATGGACGCGAACGAACTGCAGCCCGGCCGAATGACCGCTCGCCGGCTCCAACTGGATCCCCGGGGCCAGTTCCGCGGGGCCGGAATGAAAGGCGACGCGCCCACCGTAGTTCAGCCGCACCATGCCGACGACGTCCTCGACCTCGAAGGAGTGGTTGAGCTGGGCATAGCGCATGTAGCGGCCGGTGGCGTAGCTCATCTCGGCTTCCTGCAGATGGAAGCGGGCGGCCGGGAAGCGGTGGAAATTGCCGACGTGGTCATAATGCAGGTGAGTCAGCACCACGTCCTGCACCGTGGCGGCATCGACACCGATCAGCGACAGCGAGTCGATGGGGCAGCGCAGGTAGGTGCGCTTGCGCTGTGCCGCCACCTCCGCCGTGAAGCCGGTGTCGATGACGAAGGCGACATCGGCGTGTTTCGCGACCCATACGTAGTAGTCCATCGGCATCGGCGCATCGTGCGGATCGCCGCCGATGAAATGGTCGGCTCGGCGGCCGTCTCGCGTGGCGTAGCGGATGGCGAAGACTTTGTATTCCGGTAGCGTCAAGGAATGCCTCCGTTGCCAGGTCTGCGGTGGGCCAACGGGACATCGTCAGCCCCGCGGACGAGGCATAATGCCAGCTTGGCGCCCGCGCACCAGCAGCCTTCGGCTTGACACGCAACCGATCCACGGCGCCGATCAGGTCGGTGAGGAACGACGCGCGATCGACGGTGATGTTGCGGACGCGCGCCTCCAGGGGCTAGGCGCTGACCTGGACGCCTTTCCAGAACGCCACCCGGTCGCGGATGTTCGCGGCTGCCGATTTCGGCTCGGGGTAGTACCAAACGGCGTTCTCGTTGGTTTTGCCGTCGACTTCCAGGCTGTAGTAATGCGCGGTGCCCTTCCATGGGCAGACGCTGGTGTGCTGGCTGGGCACCACGACGTCGCGGCTCAATGAGGCCGCGGGGAAATAGGCGTTCCCCTCCACCGTGACGATGTCGTCGCTCTCGGCGATCACCCGGTTGTTCCAAATGGCTTTCATCATGACGCTCCGGCTTGGTTCGATACGCTCGGCTGAGCGTGTTCGCTCTCGATTATGGTGGGACAGGTTTCGGCACTGCATCTTGGCGCGATCCGGCGCATGACAAGACCGGCGATCAGCCGGTAAACCGGCTGCCGATATGGAGATGAGCGAGATGATGCCTTTTCGCCCGTACGCGCCAGGCACCCAGCCGCCGTTGGACGCTCCGGCGTATCTCAACACCGCGCGGCGGCATCCGCTGCAACCGCCGGTGCGGCTGCCGACCGGCCATACCGCGACCGAGCTCGATGGCCCGCGGTTCAGCGCCGAGCGGTATCCCTCGTCAGCCGATCTGACGCGGCCTGGGGGAAGCCCGGCGCTCGGCGAGCGGATCGTCGTATCCGGGCAGGTTCGCGATGAAGATGGGCGGCCGGTGCCGAACGCCATGATCGAGATCTGGCAGGCCAACTCGGCCGGCCGGTATGATCATCCGATGGACGTCCATGATGCGCCGCTCGACCCGAATTTTCGGGGTTTTGGCCGCGTTTTCAGCGATTCGGACGGCGGCTACAGCTATGTGACGGTGAAGCCGGGGGCGTACCCCTGGCCCAATCACGCCAATGCCTGGCGGCCGAACCACATTCATTTCAGCCTGTTCGGGGTGGGCATGGCGCAGCGGCTGGTGAGCCAGATGTATTTCCCCGGCGATCCGCTGCTTGGGCTCGATCCGATTTTCAACGCGATCCCCGATGCGGCGGCCCGGCAGCGTCTGGTGGCCAGGTTCGACCTGGATATCACGCGGCCGGACTGGGCCCTTGGATACCGCTTCGACATCGTGCTGCGCGGGCGAGAGGGAACGCCGTTCGAGGATCATGCGGGAGAGCATGGCTGATGCCCGCCACCTCCAGCCAGACGATCGGGCCGTTCTGGCACCTGGTCGAGGACGCCGCCTGGGCCGATCTCACCCGGTTCGGCGCCGACGGCGAGCGGATCGTCCTGCGCGGCCGCATCACGGACGGCGCCGGGCAGCAGGTTGCGCGGGCCTGCGTGGAGCTGTGGCAGGCGAGCCCTGCGGCATCCTCGGGCTGGGAGGGGTTCGGGCGCTGCAACACAGATGCGACCGGCGAGTTTCGGTTCAGGACGTTGAAACCGGGCGCCATTCCGGCGGCACCAGGGTCAAACCTCGGGCAGGCTCCGCATGTCGCCGTCACGATCCTGGCCAGCGGCTTGATGACCCAGTTGCACAGCCGGATCTACTTCGCGGGCGAGGCCGCCAATGTGCGGGACCCGCTGCTGGCCAGCCTGGATCCGGGGCGCCGGGCGACCCTGGTGGCGACGCCGGATGGCCGCGAAGACGAGGTTCCGGTCTGGCGGCTGGACATCCGCCTGCAGGGCGACGGCGAGACGGTCTTCCTGGATATCTAGGGCGGTGATGCCGCGGCGGCGCCGATTGAGGTAGCGCGCAGCGGAGCGTGCGGGTTTATTGGCCGCCGATGCCGCGACTCGATGACTGCCGGCGATCCCTTCCGGAGCATGGATTTGAGCCAGACGAACGAACGTGACCGGGTGAAGGCCCGCATCAAGGCGCTGACCGACAAGACCGTCAGCAATGGCTGCACCGAGGCCGAGGCGATGTCGGCGGCCGAGATGGTCGGGCGGCTGCTGGAGCGCTACGCCCTGACCATGGACGAGATCGACGTCAGGCAATCCGCCTGCGTGCAGATGGAGATGCCGATCGGCGGCCAGAAACGTCGGCCGATCGATGGCTGCGTCACCGCCATCGCCCGGTTCTGCGACTGCAAGGTGTGGCTCGCCACCACCGAAGCCGGGCGCTGCTACATCTTTTTCGGCTTCGAGGCGGATGCGACGCTGGCCCGCTACCTGTTCCAGGTGATCGACCAGGCGATCCGCTCCGAACTCGACGGCTACCGGCGCCGTGAGCGGCTCCGGGGACTGCCGCTGCGTCGGGCCTCGTTGAGCTTCCAGCAGGGCATGGCGACGCGGGTGGCCGAGCGGCTGGAGGCGATGCACCAGGCACGCGATGCCGCGGTCGCGGCACAGCGCACCACCGGCACGGCGCTGATGCTGGTGAAGCACGGCGTCGTTGAGGATGCGTTCCGGGCCACCGCCATCCGGCTGGTCTCATCGGGACAGCGAACCCGGATGCCGGTGAACGGAGCCTTCCGCAACGGCATGGCCGCCGGCGACCGGGTCAATCTCAACCGCCCGGTCGGTGGGCGGGGCGGAGCCTTGCTGGGTTGACGGGGAAGGCCGGCGCGCGCGACAGCCAGCGGGCGCGGGTCTACGCCTGGGAGAACCGCGAGATTGCACCTCTTGATCTGCAGCCGGTGCGGTTCGAGGCGGCGAGGGGGATGGTCAACGCGATCTGGGCCGAAATGGGCCTGGCCTACCCGCCCGATGTCATAAGGCTGCCGCGCCAATCCAGCACGCTGGTGGGCGACGCCACCCGGCTTTGCATCCGGCTGCACGAAGCGACGCCGTCCTGGTGCATCTTGCATGAGCTCGCGCACGCCATGAGCAGCAGCCATGATGGCGAGACCGACGGGCACGGGCCGGTGTTCGTCGGACTTTATGTGGCGCTGCTGTCCCGCTATCTGCGATTGCCGGCGGATGCGTTGCTGCGCTCGCTGCAGCGTGACGGGATCAAAGTCGATCCACAGGCGCGGCCGACTTTCCTCGACAGCCCTCAGGCGGCATCCCGCTGGAGATCCGGCGCGAACAGGTAGTCGATGTCGGCGAAGTCGAAGGCCGGCAGGTCGCCGGCCTCGCTGAACGCGATGTTGGCCAGTTCGGCCTTGCGCTGCTGCAGTTCGAGGATGCGCTCCTCGACCGTGTCGGCGGCGATCAGCTTGTAGACGAACACCGACTTGGTCTGGCCGATGCGGTGGGCGCGGTCGGAGGCCTGGTCCTCGACGGCCGGGTTCCACCAGGGGTCGTAGTGGATCACGGTATCGGCCGAGGTCAGGTTCAGGCCGCGGCCGCCGGCCTTCAGGCTGATCAGGAACAGCGGCACCTCGCCGGCCTCGAAGGCGCGGACCGGCTCGGCGCGGTCGCGGGTGTCGCCGCGCAATTCGACGAACGGAACGCCGGCCTCAATCAGCCGCGGCTTGATCAGGTCCAGCATCGAGGTGAATTGCGAGAACAGCAGGATCCGCCGGCCTTCGGGGATCATCTCGCCGACCATTTCCATCAGGTCGTCGAGCTTGCTGGAGGTTTCCACCAGCCGGGCCGAGGGCAGCTTCACCAGCCGCGGGTCGCAGCAGGCCTGGCGCAGCTTCAGCAGCGCGTCCAGCACCACGATCCGGCTCTGCGCCAGGCTGCGTTCGGCGACCTGTTCGCGCACCTTCTCATAGCAGGGTGGCGCGGATGGTCTCGTAGAGTTCGCGCTGGTCCGGGGCCAGGGTGATGCGGCGCAGGATGGTGTGCTTGGGCGGCAACTCGGTCGCCACCTCGGACTTGGTGCGGCGCAGGATGAACGGGCGGATGCGGCGGATCAGCTGGCCGCGCCTGGTGTCGTCGCCCTTCTTCTCGATCGGCGTGCGGAACCGCTTGGCGAAGCTGCGGCGGTCGCCGAGCAGGCCCGGCATCAGGAAGGCGAACTGCGACCACAACTCGTCCAGGTTGTTCTCGATCGGCGTGCCCGACAGGCACAGCCGGTGCGTGGTCTGCAGCTGGCAGACCGCGCGGGTCGCCTTGGCGTCGGGGCTCTTGATCGCCTGCGCCTCGTCCAGCACGACGATGTGCCAGGGAAGCTCCTTCATCTCCTCGATGTCGCGGGTCAGCACGGTGTAGGTGGTGATCACCACCTGAAAGCCGTCCAGTCGCTCGCGCCGCTCATGCCGGTCGAGGCCGTGCAGCACCACCACGCGCAGGTGCGGGGCGAACTTGGTCAGTTCCGCCGTCCAGTTGCTGATCAGGCTGGTCGGCACCACGACCAGCGCCGGGCGGTCGAGCCGGCCGGCGGCGTGCTCGATGGCGATATGGGCGATGGTCTGCGCGGTCTTGCCCAGCCCCATGTCGTCGGCCAGGAAGCCGCTCAGGCCGTGGCCGCTCAGATGCTGCAGCCAGTCGACGCCCTGCTGCTGATAGGGGCGCAGCACCGCCTTGAAGCTGGCCGGCAGGATCGCCGGCCTCGATCTCGGGCGCTTCGCGGAAGCGTTGCGCGTAGGCCTGGATGGCGCCGGCGTTGTGCCAGCGGGTGGCCAGCAGATCCTCAAGTTCCAGCACCGCCGACGCCTCGGCGTCGGGCAGGACCAGTTGGTCGGTGATGCTGCGGTCGGCGGCGTCGATCAGGTCGCCCATGATGGCGAGCAGCCGGCCGATCCGCTCGGCCGGCAGCTTCACCACGCGGCCGTCGGGCAGGCTGGTGACCAGTTCGTCGCCCACCACCTGCGCCGCGTCGATGCCGCCGCGCTCCAGCAGGTGGCTCAGGATCGGCAGCAGCGGGTGCCGGACGCCGTCGATCTCGATGCCGAAATCCAGCGAGAAGCGCCCGGTCCCGGCTTCGCCGTTCTGCCCGGCCTCGCTGTTCTGGATGTCGCTGACTTGCACGTCGAAGGTGCCGACGCGGTCCACCATTCGCGGCCCGAAATCCGCGTCGATCAGGCTGCGCCAGCCCTGCGCCTCCAGCGCCGGCACGCGGCCTGCGACGAAGCGATGCCAGTTCTCCGCGGCTTCGGGACCGCGGAACACCAGCACCCGCCGGCCCTTGGCGTTGCGGCCGTCGGCGACCCGCATCTGCACGAAGCCGTCCTGGCGCAGCATGCCGAAGGCGGCCGCCTCGGTGGTGGTGTCGCGGCGGACGAAGGATGGCCCGGCGGGGCCCTCGACACGGACGAACTGGCGTTCGTCCTCGGCGCCGACGATGACACCGCCATAGTCGAAATCCAGCGTCAGCGCGTCGAGCATCTGCAGGCGGCCGAATTCGTCGGGACATTGCAGCTTGCGCAGCCGCAGCACCGGCGTTGCCGCGTGCTCCACGATCATCCGGTCGCTTTCGGTGGCGGCGCCCACCGATTCGATGCGCCGGCGCCGCGGCCGCGTGTGCACCAGCGCCGGCCGCTGCTTCTGACGCAGCCGCACTCGGCCCAGCGCGCCGGTGGAGGCGTCGACATACCAGGGGCCGCCCTCGCCCAGCAGCACCGCCGATTTCGCCGGCAGCTTCGGCGGCGTGTCGGCATCGAAGATCCGCTCGACCCCGGAGATCAGCTGCCGGCCGGTGGCCGACCAGCGGGCCAGACCCGATTTGGCGAGCAGCCCGAGCACAACTGGCAAGGCTGTCATGGTCACGCCGGTCCTGTTCGCCTCGCCGCCGAGGGCGCGCGCCACCTCGCGGGCGGGGGCGCCGCTGGACGGATCGGCGAGGATGCGGGCGGGGGTGGTCGGCTCGATCCGGCCGCTCTGCTGGCTGACCAGGGATGCGGTCACGAAACAGGCATGCGGGGGTGCGCCTGGCGCCAGTTCGAAGACCAGGCGCTGCCGGTCCGGGGCCGGGGCGGCCGACAGCAGCGACAACAGGCCCTTCTGCTCGGCCTTGCGCAACACCGGGAAGCGATCCAGGGCGGCCAGCGACATCGCGGCGAGATGGACGCAGCCGGGATGGCGGCAACTGCAGCGGCTGTTGAACACGACCCGCCCGCCCATGGCGGCGGGGGTCATGCTGGCGGTCTGTCGCACACCGAGATCGTCGACGGCGGCACTGACGGTATCGCCGGCGAGGGTGACCTCGACAGCGCCGAACAGCACCAAAGTGCGGCCTCGGGTCAGGGTACGGGCGTCGAAGACGCGGCCGAGATCGTCGGAGGAATAGGGCGTCGGCACCGACCGTCTATCTCATGTATGGGGCCGCGCGTCGACCGGTTCGTCGGTATGGCTGCGCTGCCCGTGACGGGCACGGTCGTTCGCTCAGGTTCTTCGGAGCATGAAGTCCCGGCCAGCCAGCTTCATGCCGATCGCCACCAGCACCATCGTGATGGCCAGCAGGATGCCGCCCGAACGCCGCGAGCTGCTCGAAATTGCCCGCTTCGCTCAGGTCGTACAGCAGCACCGCCATGGTCCGGGTCTTCGGGCCGACCAGGAAGATCGCCGCCGACAACTCGCGGGAGGCGACGATGAACACGATCAGCCAGCCCGCCGATCAGGCTCTTGCGCAGCAGCGGCGCCGTCACCCAGCGCATCGCGTGCAGGCGGCCGCTGCCGAGGATGCGCGCCGCCTCCTCCATCTCCGGATGCAGCTGCGCGGATCGCCGCATTGGCGTTGGCGAAGGCGATCGGCAGGAAGCGCGCGGTGAAGGCCAGGATGACGATCGCCGACGTGCCGTACAGCGACACCGGCGGGGCCGCGTAGGCGGCATAGAAGCCGATCGCCATGACGATGCCCGGGATCACGAACGGCGCCATGGCGATGAAGCCCAAGCACATTGGCGAACGGCACCAGGCGCCGCGCCGCGACATAGGCCACCAGCAGCGCGATCAGCACCGCGGCGGTCGCCGCGGCCGCCGAGAACCACAGGGTGTTCCAGATCGACGGCAGCGCCATCTCGTGCCGGAAGATCAGGTAAGTGTAGTTGGCGAAGGTCAGGTTGTCGAAGCTGAGGCCGCGCCCCCAGGCCTTGGCGAAGGACGCCTGCAGCAGCACCAGCAGCGGCATCACCACGGCCATGGCGCCGACCAGGCCGCAATAGGCCAGCAGCGCCCAGCGCCATCTGCCGAGTTCGATCGGCCGCCGCTCGCCGCCCTTGCCGGTTTGCGCCACGTAGCCGCGACGGGACAGCAGCATCCGCTGGCCGCCGATCAGCACCACCGTGATCAGCAGCAGCGGCATCGCATAGGCGGCCGCGACCTCGACCCGCACCGGATACTCGAAGAACTGCCAAAGCTGGGTGGTGACGACGTTGATCCGGGCCGGGATGCCCAGGATCGCCGGGGTGCCGAACAGCGCCACGGTCTCCAGGAACACGATGATCACGCCGCCCAGGATCGCCGGCAACACCAGCGGCAGCGTGACCTTGCGGGTGGTCGTCCAGATGCCGGCGCCGAGGATGTTGGCGGCGTCCTCCATTTCCGACGACACCAGGTCGAGCGCCGACTTCACGAAGATGAACATCAGCGGAAACGCATACAGCGCCAGCACGAATGCGAGGCCGGCGAAGCTGTAGATGTTGACCAGCGCTGCCGCTGCCGTGACCCAGCGCATGCCAGACGATGTTGATCGCGCCGGAATTCGGGCCGGCCAGCAGGATCCAGCCGATCGCGCCGAGATAGGGCGGCATCACGAAGGCGCCCAGAACGGTGACCCAGACGAATCCCTTGCCCGGCATGTCGGTGCGCGACACCGCCCAGGCCATCGGCACCGCGAATACCAGGGCCGCGCCGGCGGCGGCGCAGCCGAGCAGCAGCGAGTTGACCAGCGCCTCCAGATAGCGGGCGCGGCCGTAGGCCTGCAGGTAGTTGTCGAAGGTGAAGGCGCCGCTACCCTGCTTCTGGAAGCTGACGACGAACAGCTTGCCCACCGGGCCGACCACCAGGAACAGCAGGGCGGCGACCAGCGCGAGCCACAGCAGGCTTGCCGGTTCCAGCCCGCGAACCCACCGCAGCCAGCGCGCGGAGGTGGCGGGGCGGGCTTCGGTCAGCGCCGACATGGCGCTTGCTCAGACGCCGAACGTGTCGCGCCAGAGTTCCTTCACCTCGGGAACGCCGGTCTCGATCTCGGCGGCCGTCGGGAACACCAGCTTCACCTGGTCGAGCGGCTTGGCGCCGGCCGGCGGCGGCACGTCGGCGCGCAAGGGCAGGTTGAAGAACTGCGCCGTGACCCGGGAGAAATCCGGGCCGGCGGCGAATTCCATGAACAGCTTGGCGGCGTTCGGGTGCGGTGCGGTGCTGGGGATGCCGCTCGGCGAGTTCACCAGCAGCGTGCCGTCGGTGGGATAGACCAGGGCCAGCGGGTTGCCGCGCGACAGGCTCAGCAGGATGGGGCCGCTCGGCACGCCCAGGCCGACGGTGCGCTCGCCGGCATTCAGCAGGGTCACCGGGTCCTCGCTGGAGCGGCCGATCTGCGGCGAGTTCTTCTCCAGCGCCTTGAAGTAGTCCCAGCCATACATCTTGCGCAGCTGCACGCACAGCGACCCGATGGCCCCGCTATAGCCGGGATGCCCGATTGCCAGCGCGTTTTTCCATTTCGGGTCCAGCGCATCCTTCCAGCTGGTCGGCGGCTGCTGCACCTTCGCCGTGTTGTAGGCGATCTGGTAGATGCCGAGATAGGAGACGTGGAAATAGCCGTCGGGGTCGATGTCGCGCGCGGCGGGCAGCAGGCCGTCGGCGTTCTTCGGCCGGAACTTCAGGTATTTGCCCTCGCGCTTCAGGAAGTTCGAGTGGCTGATGTCGGTGGAACTGAAGATGTCGCACTGCGCCACCCCCGCCCGCATGTCCTGCGACAGGCGCTGGAACGCCACCTGCGAGGTGCTGCGAACCACGTTCACCTTGACCCCGGGATAGCGCTTGGTGAACGCCGCGCCGATCGCCTCGGAGGTTTCGGCGCTGAGCTGCCCGGAATACCAGGTCAGCTCGCCTTCCTTTTTCGCCGGGCCGTAGAGCTCCTGCTCGAACGGCTCGAGCGCCTGCGCCATGGCGGCACGGCCGGCGAGTGCGGTGCCCGCGGCAACGGTGAACAGCTGGCGCTTGGTGATCAGGCTCATTCTTGCGGTTCCTCCGGTCGGCTTGGCCGGAGAATGCTATGAAACGCCGCCGATGGCGAACGGCTTGTCCCGCTCGGCGGCCGTTGTTGCAATCGGTAGCAAACGCCCGGTCGCCGTGAGTGTGATCAGCTTTGGCGCTTGATCGCGAGCGGACCGGACGCCTGGCAGGTGGGCATCATCTCCAGCCGGTTGATGTTCATGTGGGCTGGCAGGCCCACCACCCAGGCGGCCGCCTCGGCCACGTCCTCCGCGGTCAGCGGCTGGGTTCCGGCATAGACCGATGCCGCCCGCGCCGCGTCGCCGAAGCGGATGTTGCTGAATTCGGTGCCGCCGACCAGCCCCGGCTCCAGGTCGGTGACCCGCACGCCGGTGCCCACGAGATCGGCCCGCAGGTTCAGGCTGAACTGCGTGACGAACGCCTTGGAGGCGCCGTACACGTGGCCGCCGGGATACGGGTACAGGGCGGCGGTGCTGCTGATGTTGATGACGTGGCCGCGGTTGCGCGCCACCATCCCGGGCAGGATCGCCCGGGTCATGTGCATCAGGCCGGTGACGTTGGTCGCCACCATCGAATCCCACTGCGCCGGGTCGGCTTCCCAGGCCGGGCTCATGCCCAGGGCGAGGCCGGCGTTGTTCACCAGCACGTCGATCTCATGCCAGCCATCCGGCAGCGACGCCGGCAGGGCGCGCACCGCGGCGGCGTCGGTGACGTCGAGCGGGAACGCCAGCACGGCCGCACCCGATTCCGATTCCAAGGCATGCAGCCGGTCGGCGCGGCGCGCGGTCGCCACCACGCGGTGTCCGTCGCGTACGAAGCGGCGGGCGATGGCAAGGCCGAATCCGGATGAGGCGCCGGTGACCAGGGCAGTGAACATGCAGTTTCTCCTTAGGGGCTACTCGGCCTTGTCGACGCCCCAGAAGGCGACGATCCCCGGCACCGGCACGAAGCCGGACAGCGAGGTGCGGTAGGCGACCGGGACCAACGCGATGCCGGTGGGAATGTAGGGCACGAAATCATAGGCATTCTGTTGCAGGTCGCGCGCGATCCGTTGCCGATCCGCCAGGGTGTCGGCGCGCGCCCAGTCGTCGCGCAGGGCTTCGTTGCGGGCATCGCTGGGCCAGCCGACATTGGCATTGGCGCCGGTGCTGGTGAGCCAGATGTTGATCACCGGGTTGGCGGCGCCGTTGCCGCCGGTGCCGGTGTGGAAGATGTTCCAGCCGCCCTTGTCCACCGGCCCGCGATTGGCACGACGCGCCAGCATGGTGCTCCAGTCCGACGCCGCGACCTCGGCATTCACCCCGGCCTCGCGCAGCAAGCCCACGGTGACCTGGGCGGCGACCGAATACATCAGGTAGTCGACCGGTTGCAGCACCACGACCTTGCGGCCGTCGTAGCCGGCTTCCTTGAACAGTTGCCGCGCCCGCTCGACGTCGTGATGATGCAGCCATTCTGTGTGCGCATCGTTCTCCATCGGCGAACCGCAGACGAACAGCGCGCCGCAGACCTTGTAGTATTCGGGGTCGCCGACCATCGCCTGCAGGTAGTCCTCCTGGCGGACCAGCAGCAGCATCGCCTGGCGGGCCTTCACGTTGTCGAACGGCGGCTGCAGGTGGTTCATCCGCAGCAGGCCCTGCGAGCCGAGGCGGTCCAGGACCTGCAGCCTGATGTCGGGGGATTTCTTCAGCGTGGGCAGCAGGTCGCTGGGCGGGGTCTCGTAGAAATCGATCTCGTTGCGCAGCAGCGCCGACGCCGCCGTCTGCTGGTCCGGGATCACCGACCAGATCACCCGGTCCACCTTGACGATCTTGGCGCCGGCGAAGCCGTTCGGCGGGTTGGCGCGGGGAACATAGGCGGGGTTGCGCTCATACACGGTGGCGCTGCCGGAGACCCGCTCGCTGGCGACGAAGCGGAACGGACCGGAACCGACCACTTCCTTGATCGAGGTGCTCGCGTCGGTCATCGCGTCGCGTTCGCGCATCATGAACGGCACGTTGGTCGAGGTCTTCGCCAGCACGTCCGGCAGCATGCCGAACGGTTCCTTCAGCACGAAGCGGAAGCTGTGGTCGTCGATGACCTCGAGCGTCGCGGTCTTGGACATCAGCCGTGCCCCGGAACCGTCCTTCTGCGCCCAGCGGCGGATCGAGGCGACGCAGTCCTTGGCGGTGACCGGGCTGCCGTCGTGCCAGAGCAGGCCGTTACGCAATGTCAGCGTCCAGGTGAGCTTGTCGTCGCTGACCACTGCGCGATCCAGCATCTGCGGCTGCGGCTTCAGGGTGGTGTCGATGCCGAACAGCGTGTCGTAGACCATGGCGCCGTGATAGGCGGTGATGGTCGCGGTGGTGACCACCGGATCGATGATGCCGAGGTCGGCCTGCATCACCGCCCGGATGGTCTTCGGCGCGGCCTCCGCGGGCGCGAACACCCCGCACATTGCCGCCACCACCAAGCCTGTCGCGATCCGCATCGTTCTTCCCCTGGCCCAACGCCGCCGCACCATGCCGTCGCGAAGCGCCTGGCGCAACGCCGCCCGGCTTGCGCGGCCCACCCCACCCGAGGCTATGCTGCGGCGGACAGGACAGATGGAAGTCTCACGATGCAGAACGCCGACGATGTCTGGACGCTGGTCGATCGCAAAAAGGAAGAATTCGAGGCGCTGAGCGATCGGGTCTGGGGCATGCCGGAGCTGAACTTCACCGAAACCCGCTCGGTCGCCGAGCATCTGGACATGCTGCGGCGGGAGGGCTTCCGGATCACCGAGGGCGTCGCCGGGATGCCGACGGCGGTGATCGGGGAGGCCGGCGAGGACGGGCCGGTGATCGCCATCCTGGGCGAGTACGACGCGCTGCCCGGCCTCAGCCAGGAGGCCGGGGTGGCCGAGCACCGGCCGGTGGAAGCCAGTGGCCACGGGCACGGCTGCGGGCACAACCTGCTGGGCTCCGGCGCTTTGCTGGCGGCGACGGCGGTGAAGGACTGGCTGGCCGCCAGCGGCATCAAGGGCCGCGTGCGCTATTACGGCTGCCCGGCCGAGGAAGGCGGCGCCGGCAAGACCTTCATGGTGCGCGACGGCGTATTCGACGACGTGGACATCGCGATCTCGTGGCACCCGCACCGTTCTCGGGCGTCAACGAGGCGATTTCCCTGGCGGTGACCCAGATGGATTTCACCTTCACCGGCCGCGCGTCGCACGCCGCGGCGGCGCCGCATCTCGGGCGGTCGGCGCTCGATGCGGTGGAATTGATGAATGTCGGCGTCAACTACATGCGCGAGCACATGCCGAGCGACGCCCGCATCCACTATGCGCTGTTGGACGGGGGCGGCGTCGCGCCGAACGTGGTGCAGGCGCGGGCGAAGACGCGCTATCTGGTCCGGGCCGCCGAGTTGCCGGAGATGGAGACGCTGATCGAGCGGGTGCGGAAGATCGCCGAGGGTGCGGCCCTGATGACCGAGACGCGGGTGGAATCGCAGGTGCTGAGCGCCATGTCGAACCTGCTCGGCAACACGCCGCTGGAGGAGACGATGCGCGCCGCCTTCCAGCGCCTGGGACCGCCGCAGTTCGACGCCGACGACCGGGCTTTCGCCGAGCAGATCCGCAGCACGGTGCGGCGCGAGGACATCGTCTCCGCGCATCGCCGCTTCGGGCTGCCGGTGAGCGATGCGCCGCTGTGCGACCTGGTGGTTCCGCGCGACGCGATCGGCGCGCCGACCCGCGGCTCCACCGATGTCGGCGACGTCAGCTGGGCGGTGCCGACGGTGCAGGCGCGCGGTGCCACGTACGCGATCGGCACGCCGGGCCATTCCTGGCAGCTGACGGCGCAGGGCAAGACGCCGGCGGCGCACAAGGGCATGGTGCACACGGCGAAGATCATGGCCTCGACCGCCGTGGACGTGCTGCGCGATCCGGCCTTGCTGGCGCAGGCGAAGGCCGACCATCGCGCCCGCACCGAGCGGACGCCGTATCGCTGCCCGTTGCCGCGCGATCTTCCGCCGCCGCTCGGCATGGCGGCCGGCTGAGCCGTCGCCGCCCCGATGCGGATGCCCTTCCAGACGCATCCGTTCGACACGGACGGGATGGATTTCGATACGCCGGCACCCCTTCCGGCCGACGTAGGCACGGCTTCGGGCGATGCCGCAATCATGGCGTCGGCGGCTTCGGGGGGGTTCACCGCGAGCGCGTCGCTCGCCAGCGCCGAACCCGAGATCGCCTTCGTCTCCGGCGACGGCAGCAATGGTGCGCCGGCGGCCACGTCGTATTGGACCGACAACGGACAGACCGCGCATAAATGGGGCATCGGCAGCAGCAACAACAGCACCGCGGGAACCAGCGGGGGCACCGTAACCTACACCTTCGCTTCGAGCTTCACGGCGACCGAAATCGCCACCTGGAAGGAGTGCTTCGCGCTCTGGTCGGCGGTGTGCAACATCCAGTTCACCGAGGCCGCGAGCGGTGGCCAGGTGCAGTTGGTGCGCGGCACCGATGGCGGCGCGCATACCAGCGACACCGCCACCCGGGCGGGCACCACCCGGATGGGGCGGGTGACCGCGTCCACGATCTCGATCGATACCAGCGTGGGAGGCTTCGACCTCAGCGGCTCGTTCACCTCGTACAGCGGCTATGGCCTCGGCACCGTGGTGCACGAGATGGGGCATATGCTCGGCCTCGGCCATGCCGGCGACTACAACGGCAACGTCGATCCGGCAACGCAGCAACTCGGCGCGTTTGATTCGCGGCTGTGGTCGATCATGTCCTATATCCAGCCGAGCGACAGCAGTGCGGCGTATTTCGGCAGCTATCCGGTAACCGGCACGAACTGGGGCGGGGCGCAGACCTCGACCACCTGGATGCCGCTCGACATTGCCGCCGCGCAGCGGATCTACGGCGCCGCGACCGGCGGGCCGCTTTCGGGCGGGCAGGTGTTCGGCTTCAACTGCAATGTCGCCGCCAGCATCAGTTCGTTCTTCGATTTCACCATCAATGCGGCGCCGGTCATCACCCTGTATGATTCAGGCACCGGCAACACGCTCGATCTTTCCGGATATTCGACCGCCGAGACAATCGATCTGCGCGCCGGAGATTTCAGCAGCTTCGCCGGGCTGGTGAACAACATGGGGATCGCGTTCGGCACCAGGATCGACGCGGCGATCGGTGGCACCGGCAGCAACGTCTTCTACACCAACGGCGACGGCGACACGATCACCGGGCATGGCGGCGACAACAGCGTTCATTTCGCCAACAGCTATGCCAGCTACAGCCTGGTGATCACCGGCGCGTATTCGGCCAAGGTCAGCGCAGGGGCCGAGGTGAACATCCTGTCGGGCGTGCAGAACCTGGTGTTTTCTGACCAGACCATCGGCATCGCGTGCTTCGTCGCCGGCACCCGCATCGCCACGCCGGCGGGAGACTGCGCCGTTGAAGCATTGGCTATCGGCGATCTCGTGAGCACGGCCGGGGGCATCGCCAGGCCGGTGAAGTGGATTGGCCGGCGAAGCTATACGGCGTCCGAGATTGCGGCCAATCCGCATCTGCATCCCGTTGTGTTTGCACGCGATGCCGTGGCAGGCGGCCAGCCACGGCGCGCCCTGTCGCTGTCGCCGATGCACGCGATCCTGGTCGACGGCATGCTGGTTCCCGCCGCTTCGCTGGTCAACGGCGCGACGATCCGCCGAGCCGACACAGCTTCCGCCGTCGACTACATCCATGTCGAGCTCGAAGATCACGACCTCGTCCTTGCCGAGGGCCTCGCCGCCGAGACGTTTCTGGACGACGCCAGCCGGCTGATGTTCGACAACGCGGACGAATACTACGAGATCTACGGCGGCGACCCCGTGTCGGGCGGCTTTTGTGCTCCGCGGCTGGAGGAAGGGTATCATCTGGAAGCCATTCGCCGCCGGCTTGCCAAGATCGAGCATGCGGCGCCGGGAGCGCTTCTGGGTCATGTCGAGCGGCTGGAACGCGGGGTTCTGCATGGGTGGGCGATGGATGCCGCCAGTCCTGGCGCGCCCGTCGAGTTCGATGTCCTGGTGGACAATATCCCCGTCGCACGGATTTTGGCCAATCGCTATCGGTCGGACCTCGACCATGCCGGGCTGGCTGGCGGTCGCTGCGGCTTCGCATTGCCGCTTGACGGGGTTGAACTGGCGCGGATTGCGCTCATCCGCCGTGGCGACGGGGCCCGGCTGCCGGTTCTGGCGGATGCTGGGCAGTGGACAGATCGCCCGCGGATAACCATCTGAGGAGCCGGCGTGAGCAGAGGACGGACATGACAAGTTACCGCAAGACCCCGGAAGCCGTGGCCCGGCTGTCGCCGGAGCAGTTCCGGGTGACCCAGGAAAGCGGCACGGAGCGTCCCGGGACGGGCGCGTTGCTGAACAACAAGGAGCCGGGCATCTACGTCGACGTCGTCTCGGGCGAACCGCTGTTCGCCTCGGCCGACAAGTTCGAATCCGGATGCGGCTGGCCGAGCTTCACCAAGCCGATCGAGCCCGCCCATGTGAAGGAGTTGCGCGACACCGCGCACGGGATGATCCGCACGGAGGTGCGCTCGGCGCTCGGCGACAGCCATCTGGGGCATGTCTTTCCCGACGGGCCGCCGGATCGCGGCGGCCTGCGCTATTGCATCAACTCGGCCTCGCTGCGCTTCGTCCATCGCGACGACATGAAGGCCGAGGGCTACGGGGCTTATCTGGACCAGGTGGAGGAAGTGCGATGAGCGAGGAACGTGCGGTTCTGGCCGGCGGCTGCTTCTGGGGCATGCAGGACCTGATGCGCCGGTATCCCGGGGTGATGTCCACCCGCGTCGGCTACACCGGCGGCGAGGTGCCGAACGCCACCTACCGCAACCACGGCAACCATGCCGAGGCGATCGAGATCATCTTCGACCCGGCCAAGACCAGCTACCGGACGCTGCTGGAATTCTTCTTCCAGATCCATGATCCGACGACGCCGAACCGCCAGGGCAACGACCGCGGCGCCAGCTATCGCTCGGCGATCTACTACACCAGCGAGGAGCAGAAGCGGGTCGCCGAGGACACCATCGCCGATGTCGATGCCTCGGGACTATGGCCCGGCAAGGTGGTGACCGAGGTGGCGCCGGCGGGCGATTTCTGGGAAGCCGAACCCGAGCACCAGGATTACCTGGAGCGGATTCCGAACGGCTACACCTGCCATTTCGTCCGGCCGAACTGGAAGCTGCCGCGTCGGGCGAAGGTCGCCTGACGCGCGGTCAGGCGCGCACCGGGGTCAGGCCTTCACCGTCGAAGCCTGGTAGATCTCGTCGATGGATTTGGCCAAGGCCGCGTTGAATTCGGCATCGCTCATCGAGTGGGTGAGGCCCTCGACCAGGGCTCGCGAGAAACTGGCGATCATGCCGTGATTGGCGGCCAGGCGCCGGCAGGCGTCGGCCCGCGAGTAGCCGCCGGACAAGGCCACGACCCGCGCCACGCGCGGATGCTTCGTGAGGCCTGAATACAGGTCGGTGACATCCGGCAGAGTCAGCTTCAGCATCACCTGGCGGCCATCCGGAAGGGCCTTCAGGTTCTTCTCGATTTCCGCGAGCAGGATGGCCTCGGCGCCGGCCTTGTCCGGGCTCTTGATCGAGACTTCCGGCTCGATGATGGGCATCAGGCCGTGCCCGGCGATCTGCGCCGCGACCTCGAACTGCTGCTTCACGATCGCGGCGATGCCCGCCTGGGACGCGAGATTGATGACGGAGCGCATCTTGGTGCCGAAGATGCCGAGCTTCGCTGCCCGGGCGAGCAGCGCATCGAGCCCCGGGATCGGCTTCATCAGGCTGACGCCGTCGCTCTCAGTCTCGAGCCCCTTGTCGACCTTGAGGAACGGGACGACGCCGCGATCCTCCCACAGGAAGGTGGGGACCGGCTTGCCCTGGGCCTGCCCGTCCATGGTGCGTTCGAACAGGATGGCGGCGATGACCTTGGCGCCGGTGAAGGCGGGCGCGCTCATGATGCGCACGCGCATCTCGTGCACCAGCCTGAACATCTCGGCTTCGCCGCTATAGGCGCTGTCCGGAATGCCGTAGAGGCGCAGGGCGCCCGGCGTCGAGCCGCCGCTCTGGTCGAGCGCCGCGATGAAGCCGCCCTTGGCCGACACCTGTTGCTGCATTTCGCTGTTGGCCATGGTCGACACCTCGTCCGCGACTGTTATTCCCGTCCGCTCGACGGTTCTGGAACCCGCGCATGTTTTTGCACGGCCTTCCGGTTCCCCGCAATCGGCCCCCCGGACGGATGCGACCAGCGGATGCAGACAACAGGAATGGGCAGACGGCCGGGAACGTCGCGAACTTCCCGGTTGACGAACGCATAACCGTATGGTTATTGATAGAACCCATAACCATAGAGCTATGCGTTCCCGATGCCGGACAGTCACGACGTAATCTTCAGGACCCTCGCCGACCCGACCCGACGGGCGCTGTTCGAGCGGCTTTGCCGCGACGGGGAGCAGACGGTCGGGGCTTTGACGGCCCTCGCCGGCGTGTCGCAACCCGCCGTCTCCAAGCATCTCGGCATCCTGAAACAGGCTGGGCTGGTGCTCGATCGGCACGCTGGCCGACAGACGCATTACAGCGCGCAGCACCGCGCCTTGGCACCGTTGATCGACTGGGCCAGCCAGATGACCGGGTTCTGGGAAGACCGGTTCGACGACCTCGAGAATCTGCTGAAAAGGATGGACCAGTGAACGAGAAATCGGCCGAGACACTCACCGTCGTTGTCGAACGGGAGATTGCCCATGCGCCGGAAAAGATCTGGCGTGCACTCACTCAACCGCAGTTGATCGAGCAGTGGCTGATGAAGAACGACTTCAAAGCGCTCGTGGATCATCGTTTCGAACTGCGCGCCGATTGGGGCGCCGTCGCCTGCCAGGTGCTGGCGGTCGAGCCGCACCGGACGCTGTCCTATACATGGGGGGCATATGGCCTGAAGAGCGTCGTTACCTGGACTCTCACGCCGTCGGGAAAGGGAACCCACCTGCGCATGGAGCAATCGGGTTTCCGGCCCGACCAGCAACAGGCCTACCAGGGCGCCAAAGGCGGTTGGCCGAAGTTCCTCGATGCCCTCGAGCAAGTGCTGGCGAAAACGGATTGAGGTTCGCAGGGGAATTCCGATGAGCAACAATGCACCACAGGACGAAAACCCGGCGTCCCGGATGATCGACCAGCGGATCAGCGAACTGGGCGACTGGCGAGGCGCGATGCTCGCCCGGCTTCGCGCATTGATCCGCGAGGCCGATCCCGAAGTGGTCGAGGAATGGAAGTGGCGAGGGGTGCCGGTGTGGTCCCACGCCGGGTTGATCTGCACCGGCGAGACGTACAAGAAAGTGGTCAAGATGACGTTCGCCAAGGGAGCTTCGCTGGACGATCCATCGCGGCTGTTCAATTCCAGCCTCGACGGCAACACGCGGCGCGCCATCGATGTCCATGAGGGCGAAACGATCGACGAGGAGGCACTGAAGAAGCTGATCCGCGCGGCAGTGACGCTGAACACGTCCCGCAGCCGCCGTTGATCGCCGACGTTCAGCCGCCATTGATTGTCGGCTCTCAGCCGATGGCGAAGTTGCCGGCGTTCAGCGAAACCCCGGCGGCGAGATGGATCGAGCCGCCGGCGAGCGGCAGCGTAACGCCCCCGGCGCCGTCCGGCGTCAATGCGGCATAGGCATCGGCTGCGCTGGCATAGGCGGCGGGATCGAGCAGGTGGATCACGCTGGCGGCGCCGAACTGGCTGATGTCCAGCGTCGCCGCGACCGGGTCGATATAGATCTGCAGATCGGATGAATGGTCGGCGATGGTGCTGGTCGGATTGGCCCAGACATTGGCGCCCAATTGCAGCGCGTGGACGAACAGCATGTCCTGCGAGCCGTGGAAGATCAGCGATGATTGTCCGCCATCGAGCGAGACGATATCGCCGCCGCTGCCCGGATCGATGGTCGCCTGGGCGCCGCGCAAAGTGACCTGATTGCCTTGGCCGTCGGTCACCAGATTGGTCAGTCCGGCCCCGGTGGTCGCGTCGCGGGAGAAGAAGAAATCTCCACCGCCGTCGCCGCCGACGATGTTCACCATCGCGCCGCTGGAGAAGACGCTGTTGCCCAGGCCTGCCAGGCGGATCGTGCTTGGGGACAGGCCCGGGTTCCCGCCTGCGGAGACATTGTCGTGGCCGCTGCCGGCGGTGATGTCGAAGGTTCCGCCATAGGTGCTGAAGCTGATTGCGTTGTATTCGCCACCTGTATGCAGCGTGCCGGCGCCCACGCCCATGTCGAAAGTGCCGTAGCCGTCGCCGCCGTCGATGGTGACGTTGCCGCCGATCGGCCAGTTGCGGTTGACGTAGATGCTGGCGGAGACGGTGTTGTGCTGGCCGCTCAGGGTGATCGCATCGCTGAAGTCGTACGGCGAAATGCCGGGGGTGTTCGGCGGCAGGAACTGGACGTCCACGAAAGCGTCGCCGCCGGTCAGCGATAATACATTGTGGCCGACGCCGATCCGAAGATCGCTGCCGGCGCCGTCCAGTGCGACGGTGTTATTGCCGTTGCCAAGCCGCAGGACGGTGCCGGTGGCGCTGCCCGACAGGATGATCGCTTCGTCGCCGGACTCGACGGTGTTGCCGGCGCCGGCAATGGTGATCGTGTCGTGCAGCGCCATCAGGCCGTCATAGGCCACGCCGATGATGATGGTGTCGCCGCCGCCCTCGCCGCCGGCGATGGTGTCGTTGCCGCCCTGGCCATTGATGGTGTTCTGCGCCCCGTGCGCCACGATGCTGTCGTCGCCGCTGGTGCCGTCGAGCAGCGCATGGCCGGACGGCGGACCGGTGATGTCCGACCCGATCACGACCGCGGCGGGGTCCGACACGGAAAAAGTTTGCCAACCATCGGTGTACAGCGCCGCGCCGATCCGGGTCACCAGGCCGGCGCTGGCGATGCTGTCGACATAGAGGTTGCGGTCATACGGAATGGCG
The DNA here is from genome assembly GCA_963819305.1 of uncultured Alphaproteobacteria bacterium. Taxonomy (GTDB): domain Bacteria; phylum Pseudomonadota; class Alphaproteobacteria; order Acetobacterales; family Acetobacteraceae; genus CAVTKE01. The sequence goes on along the minus strand of CAWFVP010000004.1, from coordinate 174,922 downwards.
CCGGGATAGCTGCCGGGGACATACGAATCGTTGAGGAAATTGACGCTGACCAGATGCGGGCCGGGGCCGAAATTGCCAAGAAAGGTAAAATTCTGCGTCTGTCCGGCAGCGTGGTAGGCGGTGGCGGTGTAGATGCCGCCCTGCTGCACGCCGTCGATGCCGACCTGGAACAGCGCCGATCCGCCATCCTGTGAAACCTGCACGACCACGCTGTCCGGACCGTTGCCGATCGTTACGGGGCCGATGGGCGCATAATTGCCGTACAGGTCGAAGGTCTGCGGGCCGGCGGCGTACAGCGCCGCGGCAAAGACCGTTGTGATGCCGCCGCTTTCGATCTGCTGGACGTACAGATTGCGATCGCTCGCCGGCGTGCCGCCATAGGCATCGTTCAGGAAGTCGACGGTGACGATATGCGGGTCGGTGCCGAACGTGCCGAGCACCGAGAACTCCTGATCGGGGCCGGCGCCGTGCAGGGCCGTCGCGGTCTGCGCGCCGCCGAACTGGACGCCGTCCACTGCGATGGTGAACTGGGCATCGCCTTGCCAGGCGTCTTCGGAAATGAACAGGTCGATGGCATCCGGACCGCTGCCGATTTTCACCGGCGCCGGGGGCACCTGCACGCTGACGCTCTGGGTGCCGGACCAGTAGAACGGCAGCCGGGTCGAAGTGACCTGGTCGCCGGACTGGATGCTGTCGAGATAGAGGTTGCGGTCGGCCAGGGGCGTGCCGCCATAGGCGTCGTTGAGGAAATTGATGGTCAGCGTGTGGGGTCCGGCACCGAACGTGCCCTGGACCGCGAAGGCCTGGTCGGCGTAATCGGCGTGGGCGGCAGTCACGGTCTGCACGCCCCCGATCTGCTGCCCGTCCACCGACACGGTGAACTGGGCATCGCCGAGCCATGCGTCCTCGGACATTTGCAGGATCAGTTGGTCAGGGCCGTTGCCGATTTTTGTGGTGGCCATCGCTTGTCCCCCCATCTCGATGCGACTTCACACTGGTTCGGGAAATCCGATCTTCGAAGCTTCGGCGGTTGGCGGATAGCGGTCCATGACCTGCGTCAACAAGTCGGACTCTGTCCCGATTCGACTGATGCCATGGCTCGACGTCGCGGATGACGGTAACGCCGGTGACGATTTCGCGAAGCGACGCGTTCGCTGGTCGCTATGCCCCGTCGATCCCAAGCAAGGCGGCGAGTTTCGCGCGAACGTCGGCCAGGACCGTGGCCGGAACGGATGATCCGGTGGCGCTGATCGGCCGGGCAATCGTATCAATGCTGCGGACGTGGCTGGTGAGGATTTCGCCTGCAACCGGCAAGCCTTTCGGCAATACGACGCTGGACCCGAAAGGCCGCACCCGGGAGGTGATCGGACAGACGATCACGAAACGCGAGGCCTGCCAGAACAGGGCCGGGGAGATCACCAAAGCGGGGCGGCGGCCGCCTTGCTCACGCCCGGTCCGCGGATCAAAATCTAGCCAAACGAGGTCGCCGGCTTCGGGATCACTCAACCGATTCGCGGCCTGCGTCGGCTCCCCAATCGAAGGCATCGCGCAGCTCGTCGTGTGTCATGCCGACCACCAGATCTTCGAGCCGGTAATGCGGCCGCCCGGCCGTGATGACGATACGGCTGCCGTCTGCTTCGACCTCGACATGCGCGCCCTCGGACAAGCCAAGTCGAGCGGCCATTTCCTTAGGAATTCGCATGCCGAGGCTGTTTCCCCAGCGGGTCAGCTGCACCTGCATCAATGCCTCCAATTGATATCTTTATGATATCCAAAGACGCTCGACTTGTCTATCCCAACAGCGCCTGCGCGCAGGCATCGAGGATCGCGTCGACGTCCAGGCCGTATTCCCGATACAGGTCGGGGATGTCCCCGCTCTGGCCGAAGCGGTCGGGTCCCAGCGCCACCACGCGTTGCCCGCGCACCGCGCCGAGCCAGGAATGGGCGGCGGGGTGGCCGTCCAGGATGGTGACCAGTGCGGCGTCAGGGGCCAGCGGCGCCAGGATTTTCTCGACATGCGACAGCGCCGCGCGGTCGCCGGCGCGGCGGGCGCGGCCGGCGGCGCTCCAGCCGGCGTGCAGGCGGTCCGGGCTGGTGACGGCGAGCAGGCCGGCGCCGGGTTCCTCGGCCGCCAGTTCGGCGAAGGCCTGCTCCGCCTCGGGCGCGATGGGACCCTGGTAGGCGAGCGCGATGCGGGCGCCCGGGGCGGGGGGCACCACCCAATGGGCGCCGGAGATCACCGCGCCGGCGTCGATAGTGCGCGCCTTCTGTTCCAATTGCCGCGTCGACAGCCGCAGCCAGACCGCCGAGCCGTCGGGTTGCTGCATGTGATGGAAGGCGAAGCGCAGCAGAATGGCCAGTTCGTCGACATGGGTCGGCTCGTAGCTTGCCAGCCGATCGGCGCTCATGCCGATCAGCGGCGTGTTGATCGACTGGTGCTGGCCGCCTTCCGGCGCCAGAGACAGGCCGGACGGCGTCGATACCAGCAAGAAGCGCGAATCCTGGTAGCAGGCATAGATCAGCGCATCCAGGCCGCGATTGACGAACGGGTCGTAGACGGTGCCGATCGGCAACAGCCGCGCACCGTGCAGCCCGGGCGCCAGGCCGGCGGCGCCGAGCAGCAGAAAAAGATTCTGCTCGGCGATGCCGAGTTCGATGTGCTGGCCGGCCGGCGTCATGCCCCAGCGCTGCGCGCTGGCCAGCTTGGCGTCACGGAAGACGTCATTGCGGGTGTGCCGGTCGAACACGCCGCGGCGGTTCACCCACGGCCCGAGATTGGTCGAGACGGTGACGTCGGGGCTGGTGGTGACGATGCGGTCGGCGAGGTCCTTCAACGCCCCCTGCCCGCGCCCGATCTCGGCCAGGATCTCGCCGAAGCCGGTCTGGGTGGACATCTTTCTCCCGGCCAGCTTCGGCATCGGCAGGGTCGCGGGGATGTCCACGATCGGCGCGGTGAGGTTTCTTCCTGCGCCGGTCAGCGGCTTTGCGAACGGCACGGTTGCCAAAAACGCCGCCATCTCGTCCGGCGTCGCGTCGAGCCCCTCGAACTTGTCCCATTCATGGCCGGGCCGGATGTTCATCGATGTCCGGAACAAATTCATCTGCTCGGCGGTCATCAGGCCGGAATGGTTGTCCTTGTGGCCGGCGAAGGGCAGGCCCATGCCTTTCACGGTATAGGCGATGAAGCAGGTCGGCTGGTCGCCCTCGGCGTCGGCGGCGCGCAGCTGCTCGATGATGTATTCGATGTCGTGACCGCCGAGGTTGTTCATCAGCGCGGCCAGCTCGTCATCGGTCAGCGGGTCGATGATGGCGCGGATTTCGCCCGATCGGCCGAGGTCGGTCAGCAGCGTTTGCCGCCAGGCGGCGCCGCCCTGGAAGGTCAAGGCCGAGTAGAGGCTGTTCGGACAGTCGTCGATCCACAGGCGCAGCGCCTCGCCGCCGGGGCGGGCGAAGGCGGCCTGTAGCTGGCGGCCGTATTTCATCGTCACCACGTTCCAGCCCATGTCGCGGAACAGGCCTTCGATGCGGCCGAACAGCCGGTCCGGCACCACGCTGTCGAGGCTCTGGCGGTTGTAGTCGATGATCCACCAGACGTTGCGGACGTCGTGCTTCCAGCCTTCCAGCAGGGCTTCGTAGATGTTGCCCTCGTCCAGTTCGGCGTCGCCGGCGATGGCGATGTGCCGGCCGGCGGGAATGTCGGCGCGGCCGAGATTATGCAGCCGCACATAGTCGGCCATGAGCGACGAAAAGCTGGTCATGGCGACGCCGAGGCCGACCGAGCCGGTGGAGAAATCCACCTCGCCGCCGTCCTTGACCCGGCTGGGATAGGATTGCGCGCCGCCGAACTGCCGCAGCCCTTCCATCTTCTCGCGGGTCTGCCGGTCGAGCAGGAAGTTCATCGCATGGAACACGGGGCCGGCATGCGGCTTCACCGCCACCCGGTCCTGCGGCCGCAGGGTCTCGAAATACAGCGCGGTCATGATCGAGATGACGGAGGCGCAGGAGGCCTGGTGGCCGCCGACCTTGAGGCCGTCGCGGTTGGGGCGCAGGTGGTTGGCGTTGTGGATCATCCAGGCCGACAGCCACAGCAGCTTGCGTTCAATCTGGTGCAGCAGCTCCGTGCGCCGCGCGGCGGTGATAGGCGCGAAGCCCGGTTTGGCGGGCGCGTTCATTTCTTGCCTCCCTTGGCGGCCGCCAGCCGGCGGACGGCGGCGGAGGCGTTGCGGCGGCCTTCGCCGGCATAGTCCTCGTGGTATTTCTCGATCTGCTCGGGATCGTAGAGGTAGTTCACCATCAGGCCGGCGCTTTCCTTCAGGCCCTTGTCCGAGATGTCGGCCAGGGGATTGAGCCGTTCCACGCGCGCCCCGTTGGAAAGGTGGAAATGCGCGACCGGGTCGGCGGCGCGGCCGCGGCGTTCCTCATGCATCAAATAGCGGGCGCAGAGCCGGGCCAGGATCGGGTCGAGCAGCTTCACCAGCGCCGGGTCGCGGATCCAGCCGCGGCCGGCGAGCAGGCCTTCCAGTGCCAGCCTGCCGTTTTCGGCGCCGGTGGCGGTGCGCAGGGCGGCCTGCTCCTCATCGGTCAGCAGCGTGTCGTCGCCATTGGAGAGCGTGCGGTCGAGCCAGCGGCGGAATCCTGGAATCGGCGACAGCGTGGCGAAGGTCTGCACGTTGCGGAACTCGCCGGACAGCAGGTCCACCACCCGCTTGATCAGGAAGTTGCCGAAGCTGATGCCGGCGAGGCCCAGCTGGCAGTTGCTGATGGAGTAGAAGATCGCGGTGTCGGCGCGCTTCACGTCCAGCACCGGCGCCTTCTGGTCCAGCAGCTTCTGCACGCTGGCGGCGAGCCCCTGGACCAGCGCCACCTCGACGAAGATGAGCGGCTCGCCGGGCATGCGGGGATGGAAGAAGGCATAGCAGCGGCGGTCGGAATCGAGCCGCTTGCGCAGGTCGCGCCAACTGCGGATCTCATGCACCGCCTCGTAGCCGACCAGCTTTTCCAACAGCGCCGCGGGGCTCTCCCAGTCGATCCGCCGGAGTTCGAGGAAGCCGACGTCGAACCAGCTGGCGAGCAGGGTCTTGAGGTCGCTTTCCAGCGCCACCAGCGCCGGCTCGCCGTCCATGTGGGTCAGCAGGAAATGCCGCAGGTCGACCAGGAACTTCATGCCGTCCGGCAGGGTGGTGAACTGCGTCAGCAGGCGCATGCGCGGCGGTTCCAGCACCCGGCGCAGGCGCATCTGGGCGCTGGCGCGCTCGGCCTCGTCGGCGGCCGATTGCAGGCCGGCATAGGCCTCGGCGACGGCGGCGGGATCGGAATCGAACTCGGCGAGGGTGCGCAGGAAGGCGACCCGGCCGGGTTGGTCGGCGACGAGGTAGGATTGGGCCAGCTTGGCGGCGCGGTTGCGGGCGCTGATCTCGCCGCCACGGCCGGACAGGCAGGCCCGCATCTGGGCGGCGACGCTGTCGTCCTCCTCGCGCGAGACGCTGGCGGCCATGTCGCGCCAGGCGCTGGTGATGCTGCGGATGGCGCGGTCGAACAGGCCAGGCGTTGCGGTCTCACTCACGATGCTTCTCCGATACCCTGCGAAGTCTATCGGGGTGCAGCGGCCAACGCACGCTGGAAGGCCGGCTGCAACGACGATGTCAAATCTTCCGCGACCAGACCGGGTCCGTGCTCGGCGGCGGCCATGCCGTGCAGCCAGGCGGCGGCGCAGGCGGCTTCCCAGGCGGGCATGCCCTGGCCGAGCAGCGCGCCGACCAGCCCGGAGAGCACGTCGCCGGCGCCGGCGGTGGCGAGCCAGGGGGGCGCCACGTCGTTGATGGCGACCCGGCCGTCGGGGGCGGCGATGATGGTATCGGCGCCCTTCAGCAGCAGGACGGCGCCGGTGGCCACGGCGGCGGCCCGGGCCGCCGCGACGCGGTCCTGGCCGGGGGAGCCGAACACGCGCGCGAACTCGCCGGCATGCGGCGTCAGGACGGCGGCGCCGCGCAACTGTTCGGGGGCGCCGGCGCAGGCGGTCAGGGCGTCGGCGTCGACCACCACCTGCCGGCCGCCGCCCAGCAGCAGCGGCAGCACGGCGCGGGCGGCGTCCACGCCCAGGCCGGGGCCGGCGACCCAGGCGACCCGGCGGGGGTCGCGGATCTGGACCTCGATCGGCGCCGCGTCGACGATCACCCCGGCCTCGCCGCCGCGATACACCGCGGCGCTGCCCAGGGCGGCGATGGTCACCAGCCCGGCGCCGGCCCGGCGGCCCGCCATCGCGGCGAGTCGTGCCGCCCCGGTCATGCTGGCGCCCCCGACGATCGTCAGATGGCCGCGGGTGTATTTATGGCTCTCGGGTCCGGGCATCGGCAGGCGCCATAGCGATGGGCCGTTGAGATAGGTATGCGGCATAACCTTCTCCAGCACCGCGCCCGGCAGCCCGATATCGGCCAGCACCGTCTCGCCACAGAGTTCGCGGCCGGGCAGCAGCTTGTGACCGGGCTTGAGGCGGAAGAACGTCACCGTCAGGGCGGCTTGCGGCGCCTCGCCGGCGCCGGTCGCGCCGTCCAAACCGCTGGGCACGTCGACCGCCACCAGCAGCCGGGCGGCGCGCAGCACCCGCAGGACCTGGGGTTCGACCGGCCGCGCCAGGCCGGCGCCGAACACCGCGTCGACCACGAGGTCCGCATGCCCCGCCTCGGCCTCCGAGAATTCCGCCATGCGCCCGGTCCAGCGCCGCGCCGCCACCGCCGCGTCGCCGCGGGGTGGCGCCAGGGCCGCCACCGACACCGGCCAGCCCTGCTGCGCCAGCCGTCGCGCCACGACGTAGCCGTCGCCGCCGTTGTTGCCCGGCCCGCACAGCACCAGCGTCCGCCGCGGGGTGAATTTCCGCCGGATCGCCCGCGCCACCGCCCGGCCGGCATTCTCCATCAGGGCATCGACCGTGCAGCCGAGTTCCACAGCGGTGCGGTCGGCCACCGCCATCTCGCCCGGTGTCAGCAGCTCATTGGGAACAGCGGTCATGACGGGTCCAACCCTTGGAAAAGGATGCGCTACACTGCCGCCGGCATTGGAGTTGCGGCATGACAGTGGTGATCACCGTAGCCCAGCAGAAGGGCGGCTCCGGCAAGACGACGCTGGTCGCGAGCCTCGCCGCCGCATGGGCCGCCAGTCGCCGTGTCGCGGTGCTGGACATCGATCCGCAGCAGAGCCTCTCCCGCTGGCACGCCCTGCGCGCCGCCCGGCCGGCGACGAAGCTGCCCGCCATCCCCGCGATCACCCTGTCTTCCGCCGCCGGCTGGCGCCTGGGCGGCCAGATCGACAGTCTGCGCAAGACCCACGACGTCCTGCTGATCGACAGCCCGCCGCAGGTCGACACCGATGCCCGCCTCGCCATCCGCGCCGCCGACCTGGTGCTGGTGCCGATCCAGCCCAGTCCGCCCGATCTGTGGGCCGCCGAAGCCACCCTGAAGCTCGCCGCCGACGAAAAGCGCCGCGCCAGCATCGTGCTCAACCGCGCCCCCGCCTCCAGCCGACTGCGAACCTCGGTGGAAGCGGCGATCACGCTCGGCGGCCATCCCGTGCTGACCGCCGCACTCGGCAACCGGATCGGATTCGCCGGCGCCTTCGCACAGGGCATGGGGGTCACCGAAACCGCCCCCAATTCGGTCGCAGCACAGGAGCTGCGCGCCGTGCTGGCCGAAATCGAGGGCCTGCTGAAATGATCGGCAGCCTGCTGCTGGCGCTGCACCTGCTCGGCGCCGTGGCCTGGGTCGGCGGTATGGCGTTCGCGCTGATGGTGCTGCGCCCGAGCCTCGCCGTGCTGCCGCCGCCGCTGCGCCTGGCCTTGCATGCCCAGGTGTTCCGGCGCTTCTTCCGCATCGTCTGGCACGCCATGCCGCTGCTGCTGGTCACCGGCTACGCCATGCTGTTCGCCGTGTTCGGCGGCTTTGCCGGCGCCAACTGGGCGGTCCATCTGATGCACCTGTCCGGGCTGGTCATGGCCGGCATCTTCGCCGTGCTGTTCTTCGGACCCTGGGCCGCCTTCGCCGCCGCCCAGGACGCCGGCGACAACGCCGCCGCCGCCGGCGCCCTCGATCGCATCCGCCGCCTGATCACCGTCAACCTGGCACTGGGGCTTGCCACGGTCGCCGTCGCGGCGTTTGCATAGCATCGGCTCGGCCTTCGTGAGCCGACCCGGGAAGTACGGAAGCGTCTCATGAAGATTACCGATGTGCGTTGCGCCACGCTGGGCGAAAACCCGGTGGTGCGCGTGGTCACCGATTCCGGCCTCAGCGGCTACGGCCCGGTCGAGCACACCAAGCGCTACATCAAGCCGCATGTCCTGCAGCTTCGCGAGGCGCTGGTCGGCGAGGACCCGACCGATGTCGAGCGCGTCATGCTGCGGATCCGCCAGCGCGGCGCCTTCAAGCCCTGGGGGGCCGCGGTCAGCGCCATCGAAATCGCGCTGTGGGACGTCGCCGCCCGCGCCGCCAACCTGCCGGTCTACAAGCTGCTGGGCGGCAAGGTGCGCGACCGCGTGCGCGTCTACAACGGCGGCGTCCGCACCACGATGACCCGCTTCGAGCCGGAGGATTTCGCAGAATCGGTGCGCGCCATGAAGGCGGCGCCGCAGGGCTTCACCATCGTCAAGCAGGGCATCGGCTTCCACAGCGGCATGAAGCGCAGCATGCCCGCGTTCCATCTCGGCGAGAACCGCGACACCCCGTTCCACGGCGCCCTCAGCCGCGGCCTGATGACCGAGCGGACGCTGAAGCACATCATCGAATGCGTCGTCGCCATGAAGGAGGTGCTGGGCGACGATATCGGCCTGGCGCTGGATTGCGGCCCGGGGATGATGGTGCCGGACGCCATCCGCCTCGCCCGCGCGCTCGAGCCCTACAACATCATGTGGCTCGAGGATATGATCACCGGCGACTACATCCCCTACGTCAACGCCGACGTCTACCGCGAGGTCACCCGCGCCAGTTCCACCCCGATCCACACCGGCGAGCAGATCTACCTGCGGCAGAACTTCAAGCAGCTGATCGAGGGCCACGCGGTCAACGTCGTCGGCCCCGACCCGTGCGACGTCGGCGGCCTCGCCGAGCTGAAATGGATCGCCGAATACGCCGACCTGCACGGCATCCTGATGGCCCCGCACGGCATCGCCGACGGCGCCCTCGGCATCGCGGCCCTGGTTCAGGTCTCGGCCACCCTGCCCGACAACTACATCGCTTTCGAATTGCCGGCGATCCGCCCGACCTGGTGGCTCGACATCCTGGAGGGCTTTCCCGACCCGCTGGTCAAGGACGGCTTCATCGAGGTGTGGGACCGCCCGGGACTCGGCGTCGACTTCAACGTCGCGAAGGCCAGGCCGCTGCTGTCCGAGGAGGACCGCGGCTTCTTCGACTGATGCCGTCCGAGCGGCTGCCCGCCGATACCCGCAGTCCCGAAATTCGCCGCCTGCTGGCGGCGGATGTCGAGGATTACCGAACCATTCGCCTCGACACCTTGAAGCGCGCCGCCGATTTCTTCGGTGCCGTGCATGAGGTCGAGGCCGCCCGCCCGCTCGCGGATTTCACCGAGCGGCTGGCATCGCTGACGGTGTTCGGCGCCTATCTCTGGCCGCGCACCGATCTTGGTTCACGCGCCGATCTTGGTCCACACATCGTTGGCGCCGCCAGCTTCCGCCGGGAAGCCGGCGCGAAGACGTGCCACAAGGGCGTGCTCGGCGGCGTCTACGTGCAGCCGGAGGCGCGTGGCCGGGGCATCGCCGCCGCACTCGTGGGCGCGGTCATCGATCACGCCCGCAGCCACGTGGAGCGGCTCAACCTTGCAGTCGTACAGGGCAACGATCCGGCGATCGGCCTGTATCTCAAGCTCGGCTTCGAGGTCTATGGCATTGAGCCGCGCGCCCGAAAGAACCCCGGCGGCTACGTGGACAAGGTGCTGATGGCGCTCGATCTTCGCGCGGCCCCGGGTGCTGCGGAGTTGCAGCGTCGCTGATCCGCGCCCTAGTATCCGCAAAAGGCTGCATCAGGGAGAACAGGCGATGACGGTCCGGAACACGTTCCGAACGATCCTTTCCGGCGCCGCGCTGCTGGTGGGCCTTGCCGCCGGCCCTGCCCGCGCCGAGCAGGTCACGATCAAGATGTGGATGCACGAGCATCCCCCGCGCATCGCCGATCGACCAGCGATCGTCGCCGAGTTCGAGAAGGCCAATCCCGACGTCAAGGTTCGATTACGAGGTGATCGGCGTCGCCGAATACCCGACCAAGCTGCTGACCGCCTTCGCCGTCGGGCTCCGGGCCCGACCTGTTCAACCAGTCGTCGTCGCTGGTCGCGCAGTACTACAACTCCCGCATCCTGGCGCCGATCGACTACGCCGCCATGGGCTATGCCGACGAGAAGGCGCTGACCAGCCAGTATTTCAGCGGCTTCGACGGCATCCGCTTCGCCGGCAAGCTGTATGGCGTGCCGACCGAGGTCAGCAACTACGCCTGCTACCTCAACAACGCGATGTGGAAGGCGGCCGGCCTCGATCCGCGACAGGACTTCCCGAAGACCTGGGAGGAGATGCCGGCGGTCGCCGAGAAGCTGACCAAGCGCGACGCCAACGGCGTGCCGCATCCGCCGCGGCTTCGATTTCGACTGGCCGAGCGCCGGCGCCTACTGGCTGACGGTCAACACGATGATGCACCAGCGCGGCGCCAACCTGGTCGATGAGGACGCCTACAAGGCGACCTATCGACGGCGCCGGCGGCGCAGAAGGTGATGCAGTATCCTGGTCGACTGGGTGAACAAGTACAAGCTCGGCGGCCCGCAATACACCGACACCCGCACCGACTTCCTCGGCGGCAAGCTCGCCACCGACTGCAGCTTCGGCATCTGGGGCATCCCGCAGATGCACGACGCCAAGATCGATTTCACCGTGCAAGCCGCTGCCGCGCTTCGCCGACGCCGCGAACGACAACGGCTTCGACGCATATGCCTACTACATGATGGTCAACGCGCGCTCGTCGCCGGCGGTGCAGAAGGCGGCATGGAAGTTCGCGCGGATGTACACCGATCACGCGGCCGCAGCTGTTCAAGGGCGCCGGCCTGTTCGTGCCGCGCCAGGACGTCGACGGCGCTCGCGGCGACAGCGACAGCCAGGTGTTCCTCACCGAGCTGAAGAAGGCGAAATTCTCGCCGCGCGTGGTCGGCTACGGCCAGGTGGTCGACGTCCTGGTGCGCGGCCGCGACGCGATGATGCAGGGCGGCCAGCCGGTCGCCAGCGTCCTGCCGCAGGAGAACGACGACATCAACGCGGTGCTGAAGCGCGAGAAGGCGACGCGCGGAGGCGATGCGGAAATAGGCTTGCGCGGCTGGCCATGAGCATCGCGGGCGCGCACGCGGCCGGCCACGTTCACCCCGGCACGCGGCGCCCCAGGCGGCGCCCGTGCGCCGGCACTGGTGGGGGCTGATCTTCGTCCTGCCGGTCGTCGCGTTCTTCGCGGTGTTCAACATCTTCCCGGTGCTGTTCGGCTTCGCCATCAGCCTGACCGACTACGACCTGCTCGATCCGCCCGAATGGGTCGGGCTGGATAATTTCCGCAACCTGCTGACGACCGACCTGTTCCTCACCGCGTTCGGCAACACGCTGGTGTTCGTCGCCGGCGCGACGGTCCCGGTCTGGATCGCTGTCGCTGCTGGCGGCGCTGCTGTTCGACCAGGTGTTTCGCGGCCGCGAGATGCTCAAGACGCTGTTCTTCCTGCCGGTGCTGCCGCCGGTCGTCGTCGTCGCGGTGGTCTGGCGGATGCTGCTGCATCCGAACGGCATCATGACCTGGCTGGCGGGCGCCTGGCGCGGCGTCACCGAGATCCCTGGCTGTCCAGCACGGTGCTCGCGCCGCTCGTCGATGATCGCCGTGCATGACTGGGCGGCGATCCCGTTCTTCATGCTGATCTGGCTGGCCGGGCTCGCCGGGCATTCCGCCGGAGTTGCGCGAGGCCGCGCATATCGACGGCGCCACCCCGCTGCGGACCTTCTGGCATATCGACCTGCCGCACCTGCGCTCGACCGCGGTGCTGGTGGCGGCGCTCAGCACCATCAACGCGTTCCAGACCTTCACCCTGCAATATGTGCTCAGCACCGATCCCGGCGGCCCGGCGAATTCGACGCTGGTGCTCGGGCTGCTGGTGCTGAAATACGGCTTCCAGTATTTCCGCATGGGCGATGCGGCGGCGGTCTCGGTGGTGATGTTCGCCATGATCCTGGCCGTCACGGCGGCGCAGCTCTGGTTCAACCGCCGTGCCGGCTGATGAGCCCGCGCCGCGTCCGCACCCGGTCCTGTTCGTGACGGGCGCTAGTCGCCGCCGTCGATCTTCGCCTTCCCGATCTGGTTCATGGTCACCTCCGCCTTCAAGGCGGAGGAAGAGATCCAGGCGATCCCGATCCATTGGCTGCCGCACGACTTCCAGTGGCTCGCGCGGTTCCGCGAGGCCGCGGATTTCGCGCCGCTGTGGCGCTATTTCGCTCAACAGCACTGGCGCTGTCGCTGGTGCATGTCGTGGTCACGGTGTTCTTCGGCGCGCTCGCCGGGCTTCGGCTTCGCGAAATACCGCTTTCCCGGCCGCACCTTCCTGTTCTTCTTCGTGATCTCCACCCTGATGATCCCGTTCCAGATCCTGGTCGTGCCGCTGTTCATCGAGATGAAGGCGTTCGGCTGGGAGAACAGCTATCCCGGGCTGATCATCCCCGGCATGATGAATGCGTTCGGCGTGTTCATGATGCGGCAGTACGCCTCCGACCTTCCCGACGAGCTGCTGGAGGCCGGGCGCATCGACGGCGCCGGCGAATTCCACATGTTCCTGCGCATCGTGCTGCCGCTGCTGCTGCCGGCGCTGACCAGCCTCGCGATCATCGTGTTCATCTGCGGCCTGGGGCACGTTCCTCTGGCCGCTGGTGATCGTGCAGGACCGCAACCTGAACGTGCTGGCGGTCGGCCTGACGAACTACAGCCAGCCGTACCAGCACGTGCCGATGTGGGGCGCGGCGATGGCGGCCTCGACCATCGCGACCATCCCGATCGCCTGCCTGTTCGTGTTCTTCCAGCGCTATTTCATCAAGGGCCTCACCGCCGCGGCCGTGAAGGGATAAGCATGCGCGTACTGGTCACCGGAAGCAGCGGCCTCGTCGGGGCCGCGGCGGTGGAGCGCCTGCGGGCCGAAGGCTGCGAGGTCGCGACGTTCGATATCGCCGACGGCCACGACATCCTCGACGCCGCCGCCCTGGCCACCGCCGCCGCCGGCTGCGACGCCATCGTCCATGCCGCGGGCGGGCACAACCCAGGTGCCGAGGATCTCGGCGAGCGCTTCATCACCCACAACGTCACCGGCAACTACAACGTGCTCGCCGCCGCGCAGACGAACAGCTGCCGCCGCGTCGTCACCTTCAGCAGCGTCAACGCCATCGGCATCTTCCGCGGCGAAGGCATCCCCGATTACTTCCCGATCGACGACGACCACCCGACCCATCCGCCCACCGCCTACGGCATGGCCAAGCGCCTGATCGAGGAACTCTGCCGCTGCTTCACCCTCAGCACCGGCATCGCCACCATCTGTTTTCGCCCGCCCGCCGTGATGGGCCCCGCCCGTCGCGCCCGCTTCGTCGCCGCCCGCGCCGTCGATCCCGCGGCCGAATGGACGCCGTTCTGGGAATACGGCGCCTTCATCGACACCCGCGATGTCGCCGGCGCCATCCTCGCCGCCCTGCGCTGCCCAGATCCCGGCCACCTGACCGCGCTGATCTGCGCCGAGGACGTGACCTCGCCGATCCCGATCCGCGAACTGGCCGCGAAGCTGATGCCGCAGGTGCCTTGGCGCGGGCCGGAGCCGTCCGACCCCTGGGAGGTGCCGGTGCGGTGCGATCGGGCGCGGACGGTCCTCGGGTGGCGGCCGCAGTATCGGTGGCGGGAGGCAACAAAAAGATAAAAGGCCAGACGCTCTGCCTCTGGACTCCGGTCAAGGCGGAGCCTTGACAATCCTGGTTCAGGCAACCTCGGCGGGGGTGGGGCGGCGGGTGATCACATGCTGCAGACGGCGTATCAGTTCGTCGCGACGGAATGGCTTGCGCAGCACCTGGACCTGGCCTGGAAGCGTCTCCAGCCCGGATACTTCGGCGAAGCCGGTGATGATCAGGGCCGCCAGGCTGGGTTGCAGGTGCAGCGCCTGCAGGATCAGTTCGGCGCCATTGACCGACGGCATCGCATAGTCGGTCACCAGCGCATCGAAACGCTCGCCGGCCGCCAGCACCACCAGGGCGCGGTCGCCGCTGTTCGCCCGCATCACGTCGAAACCGGCACCCTCCAGGAAGGCGCCGGTGGTCAGCAGCACATCGGGTGAATCGTCCACCAGCAACACCCGGTGCGGTCCCGGGCCGGCATGCGCCACCACCCGGGCTTCGGCGCTGGCGCCGAAGGCCGCGCAGGGCAGCCAGATGTCGATGCGGGTGCCCAGGCCCGGCGCGCTGACGATGTGCATCTCGCCCGCGGACTGGCGGGCGAAGCCCTGCACCATGGACAGGCCAAGGCCGGAAACCAACGCCCCCTTGGTGCTGAAGAACGGATCGCAGGCCCGTTCCAGCGTCTGCGGGTCCATGCCGGTGCCGGTATCGATCACCGACACCACGACATAGTTGCCGACGCCGAGCCCTTCGGGCGCGCCGCTCGATGGCACGAACGCGGCGCGGGCGGAAACCCGCAGCTTGCCGCCCCGCGGCATGGCGTCGCGCGCGTTGAACGCGAGGTTGAGCAACGTCATGCGCAACTGGGCGCGGTCGGCGAAGGCCGCCGGCACCTCGCCCTCGCAGAGGATCTCGACGTCGATATGCGGTCCGATCAGGCGGCCGATTGCCTCGCCGGTCTCGACCAGCAGCGCCGACACCGGAACCGGCTCCGGCAGCAGCACCTGCTTGCCGGCGAAGGCCAGCAGATGATGCGTCAGTTCGGCTGCGCGCTCGGTCGCGGCCATGGCGATCCCGGCGTATTCGCTCGCCGCCGGCATATCCTCCACCTCGTCGAGCAGCAACTCCAGGCTGCCCGCCTGCGCCTGCAATAGGTTGTTGAAGTCATGCGCGATTCCGGCCGTCAGCCGGCCGATCGCCTCCATCTTCTGCGCACGGCGCAACTGTTCTTCCAGATGCTCGCGCTCGGTGACGTCGGCGATGGTCTTGATCACCCGGCAGACGCGGCCGTTCTCGTCATGCACCGGCGCCAGCGTCATGCACAGCTTGCGCAGGCCATCGGGAAACACGTGTGCGCGCGCATAGGTGACCGGGCGGTCCTCGGCGATGCATTGCCATATCCGCGCCTCGAGATAGGCGGCGCGCTCGGACGGCCAGACCTCCATCGGGGTTCGCCCGCGCGTCGCCTCGCAGGAAATTCCGAGCAGCGTCTCCGCCGCCCCGTTGGCCTCCTCATAGACCAGCCGGCCATCCTGCTCGACCCGCAGCACCAGCACGCCGTCGGCCAGGTTGTCGAAGCAGGTGCGGAACTTCGCCTCGCTGGCATTCGCGACGCGGTCGGCGGAGTTGCGATGACGCAGCTGCTGCAGCAGCACCCGCGCAAGCAGGCCCGTGACGAGCCCCAGCAGCAGCGCGCCGCCGATCAGGATGGGTACATGGTAGATGGCGACCCAGGACGCGAACTGCAGCATAGGATTTTTCCTATGACGATCGCGCTTGAGCTACGCGTCGTCGACAGCCCGGGATTGGGATTTGTCTGCATCAAACTAGCGGTAATTTGGTTAACGAGTCCTGAATGAAACGCCGCATTAACGGCATATCGGGCAAGATCACGACTATGTTATTTCGTTGCCTGGCGTTACATACGTACCAGATAAGACGCTGCCGGCCGGTTATTCCGCCGCCGCGAGCACCTGCGGCCGGCGCCGGCGCTGCAGCGCCAGGTAGATGACCGGCGTCGTGTAGAGCGTCAGCGCCTGCGAGACGATCAGCCCGCCGACGATGGCGATGCCCAGCGGCCGGCGCAGTTCGGAGCCGGTGCCGAATGCGAGCGCCAGCGGCAGTGCGCCCAGCAGGGCGGCCAGCGTCGTCATGATGATCGGGCGGAACCGCTCCAGGCAGGCGGCATGGATCGCCTGCGGCCGGGCGTGCGGCCATGCATCCGCTCCTCCTCCAGCGCGAAATCCACCAGCATGATGGCGTTCTTCTTGACGATGCCCATCAGCAGCAGGATGCCGATGATGCCCATGATCGACAGCGGCGTGCCGGTGACCAGCAGCGCCAGCAACGCGCCCGAGCCCGCCGACGGCAAGGTCGAGATGATCGTCAGCGGCTGGGTCAGGCTTTCGTACAGCACGCCGAGCACGATGTAGATCGCCAGGAACGCGGCCCCGATCAGCAGCGGCTGCGAACTCAGGCTGTCGGTGAGGAACTGGGCGTTGCCGGCGAACTCGGTGCGCACCGTCTCGGGCATGCGCAGGTCCGCGGCCGCCTGCTGCACCGCCGCCATCGCGTCGCCCAGGGCCATGCCGGGACCGGGTTGAAGCTGATGGTGGCGGCCGGGAACTGGCCCTGGTGGCGCACCGCCAGCGGCGCCGTGCCGCGCTCGACCCGCACCAGGCTGCCCAGCGGCACCTGCACGCCGTTGCTGGCGCCGACGAAGACGCGGTTCGAGCATCGCCGGGATCGGTCTGCAGCAACGGCGTCGATCTCCAGCACCACGCGGTACTGGTTGCGCTCGGTGTAGATGATCGAGACCTGGCGCTGCGAAAAAGCGTTGTTCAGCGCGTTGTCGATCGCCGCGACCGACACCCCAGCCGCGCCGCCGCCTCGCGGTCGATCACCACGTTGGCCTGCGGGCCGGCCCGGTCCTGGTCGCTGATTGACGTCGGTCATGCCGGGGATTGACCGCAGCTTTTCCTCCAGCCGTTCGGTCCAGGTCCGCAACTCCGCCAGATCCTGGTCGATCAGCACGAACTGGTTGGAACTGCCGCCGCGGCCGCCGCCGCGCAGATCCTGGGCGGACCAAAGGAAGGTCTGCAGCCCGCCGACCCGCGCCAGCGGCGGGCCGCAGCCGGGCGATCACCTGCTCGGAGGACACGCCGCGCTCGGCCAGCGGCTTCAGGCTGATGGTCAGCTGTCCGCGGTTCAGCGACGACCAGCCGGAGGTGACGCCGATGGCGGAACCGACCGCCGCGACCGCCGGATCGGCCAGGATGCACGTCGACCACGGCCCGCTGCCGCTCGCCCATCGCGGCGAACGAAATCGACGGGTCGGCCAGGGTGGAGCCCTGGAGCAGCCCGGTATCCTGCGTCGGCAGGAAGCCTTTCGGCACCACGGTGTACAGCCAGACCGTCAGCCCGATGGTGGCGAAGGTGACCAGCAGCATCAGCCAGCGGAAGCCGCAGCGCCCAGCCCGAGGCGTGCGCGCATAGCCGCGCTGGGTGGCGGTGAAGCGCGCGCTCGACGGCGCCGTCGATCCGCCGCCACAGCGTGCGCCGCGGCGCGGCGGGAGCCACGCGTCATGAAGCGGCCGCACATCATCGGCGTCAGCGTCAGCGAAACCGCGGCCGAGATGGCGATGGCGAGCGTCAGCGTCATGGCGAACTCGTGGAACAGCCGGCCCGAGGATGCCGCCCATGAACAGCATCGGGATGAACACCGCGACCAGCGAGATGCTGATCGACATCACCGTGAAGCCGATCTGCGCGCGCGCCGTCGAAGGCGGCGCGCATCGGCGTCTTGCCCATCTCCATGTGGCGGACGATGTTCTCGATCATGACGATGGCGTCGTCGACCACGAAGCCGACCGAGATGGTCAGCGCCATCAGCGAGAAATTGTCGAGCGTGAAGCCCAACAGCCACATCGCGGCCAGCGTGCCGGCGATCGACAGCGGCACGGTGACGCCGGCGGCGATGGTCGGCACCAGCGCGGCGCATGAACAGCAGCACCACCAGCAGCACCAGCGCGATCGATGATCAGCAGCGTGATCTGCACGTCGTCGACGCTGGCGCGGATGGTGCTGGTGCGGTCGGACAGGATGGTGAGCTTGATGTCGGGCGGCATCCAGGTCTGCAGCAGCGGCAGCACCGCCTTCACGTTGTCCACCGTCTCGATGACGTTGGCGCCGGCGGACTTGGTGATCGTCAGCAGGATCGCCGGCTGCTTGCCCGAACCAGGCGGCGAGCCGCGACGTTGGCCACGCCGTCGATCACGCTCGCCACATCGGACAGCCGCACCACCGAGCTGCCGCTGACCGCTTCAGCACCAGCGGCGCATAGTCCTGCGCCTTGGTGATCTGGCCGTTGAGGCCGATCGATCTCGGCCCGGTCCGGCCCCTGGAACCCGCCGAGCGGCGCCGTTCACGTTGGCGGCGCGGATGGCGGTGTAGACGTCCTGCGCCGACAGCCCGGACGCCGCCAGCGCCGCCGGATCGAGCCGCACCCGCACCGCCGGCTTCTCGGCGCCGTTGACCGTGCACCTGCGCCACGCCTTCGACCTGCGACAGCCGCTGCGCGAGGATGCTGTCCGCCGCATCGTAGATCTGCCCCGTCGACAGCGTGTCGGAGGTCAGCGCGATGGTCATGATCGGCGCATCGGCCGGGTTGAACTTGCGGTAATACGGCCGCGTCGGCAGGTCGGACGGCAGGTCGGCGGTGGCGGCGTTGATCGCCGCCTGCACGTCGTGCGCGGCGCCGTCGATGTCGCGGCCGATGTCGAACTGGATGACGATGCTCGATGCCGCCGACCGAACTGGTCGAGGTGATCTCGGTCACCCCGGCGATCTCGCCGAGCCGGCGCTCCAGCGGCGCGGCGATCGAGGTCGCCATGGTTTCGGGATCGGCGCCCGGGCGGCCGGCGAACACCACGATGGTCGGGATGTCGACGCTCGGCAGCGGCGCCACCGGCAGGAAGCGATAGGCGACGGCGCCGGCCAGCAGCAGCCCGATCGCCAGCAGGATGGTGGCGACCGGCCGGCGGATGAAGACGGCGGAGAAGTTCATCCGCCTACTCCGCCGCCACCGGCCGCACTGGCCCGCGCCAAGCGCAGCCGCAGCCGCTCGAACGCCAGGTAGATCGCCGGCGTCGTGTACAGCGTCAGCAACTGGCTCAGCAGCAGCCCGCCGACGATCGTCACGCCCAGCGGAAAGCGCAGCTCGCAGCCGGTGCCGTGCTCGAGCACCAGCGGCAGCGCGCCCAGCAGGGCGGCCATGGTGGTCATCATGATCGGGCGGAAGCGCAGCAGGCAGGCCTCCTCGATCGCCGCCTCCGGGCGACAGCCCGCGCTCGCGCTCCGCCTCGATGGCGAAGTCGATCATCATGATGGCGTTCTTCTTGACGATGCCCATCAGCAGCACGATGCCGACCAGCGCCACCAGCGACAGGTCCGAGCCCGACCAGCATCAGCGCCAGCAGCGCGCCGATGCCGGCCGAGGGCAGGGTCGACAGGATCGTCACCGGATGGATCACGCTCTCGTACAGCACGCCGAGCACGATGTAGATCACCACCATCGCCGCCAGGATCAGCCACGGCTCGGTGGCCAGCGACTTCTGGAACTCGGCGGCGTCGCCGGAATAGCTGCCGGAGATGGTCGGCGGCAGGCCGATCGTCCTGTTCCGCGGCGGCGACCGCGTCCACCGCGTCGCCCAGCGAGCCGCCGGGGGCCAGGTTGAAGCTGAGGTGACCGAGGGGAACTGCGCCTCATGGGTGATCGCCAGCGGCGCCGATGCCGCGCTCGATGCTGGCGATCGCGGTCAGCGGCACCTGCGGCACGGTCGGTTGGTGGTGATGGTCGTGGTGGTCGCCGACCCGGTGCTGGTGGTCTGGGTGCTGGCCATGGTGGCCGGCACGCGCAGCTGCAGCAGCGAGTCGGGGTCGGCCTGCCAGGCCGGGTCGGCCTCCAGCACGACGCGGTACTGGTTGGCCTGGCCGAAGATGGTCGAGATCTGGCGCTGCCCGAAGCTGTCGTACAGCACGTCCTGCACCGCCTGCATGGTCACGCCCAGCCGCATCGCGGCGTCGCGGTCGACACGGATGTAGGTGCGGAAGCCGCTCGTCCTGCTGGTCGGAGGCGACGTCGCGCAGCACCGGCGACGCGGCTGCAGCTCGGCCAGCAGTCTGCGGCGCCCAGGCGGCGAGCTCGGCCGGCATCGGTGTCCACCAGCGTGTACTGGAACTGGGTGCGGCTGACGCGGGTGCCGATCTGGATGTCCTGCACCGGCTGCATGAACACGGACAGCCCGGGGATGCCGGCGAGCCGCTGCGTGCAGCCGGGCGACGACCACCTCGGCCGGATCGCGCTGCCGTCGCGCGGCTTCAGCGCGATGGTCAGCCGCCCGGTGTTCGGCGTCGCGTTGATCGTGCCGGCGCCGACGAACGACACCACGCCGGTCACCGCCGGATCCTGCCTGCACGATCTCCGCCGCCTGCGGCCTGCAGCGTCGGCCATGCGCGGGATCGAGACGCTCTGCGCGGCCTCGGTGACCGCGACGATCACGCCGGTGTCCTGCAGCGGCAGGAAGCCCTTCGGCACCACGACGTACAGCACGACCGTGCCGACCAGCGTCGCCAGCGCCACCAGCAGCACGAAGCCGCTCGTGCCGCAGCGACCATCGACAGGGTGCGGCGATAGCCCGCCAGCAGGCGCGCGAACGCCGCCTCGCCAGCGCGCGCGAAGCGGCCGGGCCGTTCCTCCGCGGCCGGGCGCAGCAGCCGGCCGCACATCATCGGCGTCAGGGTCAGCGACACCACCGCGGAGACGACCACCGACACGGACAGCGTGACCGCGAATTCGTTGAACAGCCGGCCGACCACGCCGGTCATGAACAGCAGCGGGATGAACACCGCGATCAGCGAGACGGTCAGCGACACGATGGTGAAGCCGATCTGCGCGGCGCCCCTGTAGGCGGCCTGCCAGCGGCGGCACGCCCTGCCTCGATGTAGCGCACCACGTTCTCGATCATGACGATGGCGTCGTCGACCACGAAGCCGGTGGCGACGGTCAGCGCCATCAGCGACAGGTTGTCGAGCCCGTAGCCGCAGCAGCGACATGATGCCGAACGTGCCGATCAGCGACAGCGGCAGCGCGACGGCGGGGATGAGCGTGGCCCGCCAGCGTGCGCAGGAACACGAAGATCACGCCGCACCACCAGCACGATCGACAGGATCAGCGTGCATCTGCACGTCCGCGACCGCTGGCGCGGATCGTCTCGGTGCGGTCGGTGACGATGGTCAGCTCGATCGCCGCCGGCATCGCCCGCTGCAGCTGCGGCAGCGCCTGCTTGCAGCCGGTCCACCGTCTGCACGATGTTGGCGCCGGGCTGGCGCTGGATGTCCAGCACCACCGCCGGCTGGCCCTGGTACCAGGCGGCGACCCGGTTGTTCTCCACGCCCGCCGACCACGCTGCCGACGTCGGACAGCCGCACCGGCGCGCTGTTGCGCCAGGCGATCACCAGGTCGTTGTACGGCGTCGGCGTCGACCAGCTGGTCGTTGGCGCCCAGCGCGAATCGCCTGCCGCGGCCCGTCGAAGCCGCCCTTGGCGCCGTTGACGTTGGCCGCCGCGATCGGCGGTGCGCACGTCCTCCATCGACAGCCCGTAGGCCGCCAGCCGCGCCGGATCGACGCGCACCCGCACCGCCGGGCGCATGTTGCCCTGCACGGTCACCCGGCCGACGCCGTCGATCTCGGACAGCTTCGGCTGCAGCAGCGTGTCGGCGGCGTCGCTGACCCGGTCGATCGGGATGCGTGTCGGATGTCAGCGCCAGCGTCAGGATCGGCGCGTCGGCCGGGTTCACCTTCGAATAGACCGGCGGATACGGCAGGCGTCGTCGGCAGCGTCCCGGCCGCGGCGTTGATCGCCGCCTGCACGTCCTGCGCGGCGCTGTCGATGTTGCGGGCCAGCTAGAATTGCAGGGTGATCTGGCTGGTGCCCTCGGAGCTGGTGCGAGGTCATCGTGGTCAGCCCGTGGATCTGGCCGAACTGGCGTTCCAGCGAGGCGGTGATCAGCGTCGCCGACAGTGTCCGGGCTGGCGCCGGGCAGCTGCGTGGTCACCTGGATGGTCGGGAAATCGACCTGCGGCAGCGCCGAGACCGGCAGCGCCCGGTAGCCGAGCACGCCGGCCAGCAGCACCGCGATCGCCAGCAGCCAGGTGGCGATCGGCCGGGCGATGAACGGGGCGGAGATGCTCAACGCAAAGGCCGCGTCAGGTCGCGCCGCGGTTGCGCTGTCCGCGCGCAACCGGGCCGGCCGGGGTCTCGCCGGGCTTCACGGGCCGCGTCGCACCGGGCGGTTCGGGGTGGCGCCGGCGGGGCGGCAGGACATTGCACCTTGGCCTTGTCGGTCAGGCGGGCGGCGCCGTCGACCACGACTTGCTCGCCGGGCTTCAGCCCGTCGGATGATCACCGAGGCGGAAATGTCCTCGTGGGCGACGGACACATTGCGGCGGGCGACCGTCTGGTCGTCGTTGGCGACATAGACGAAGGCCCCGCGCGGGCCGCGCTGCACCGCCACCGGCGGCACCACCACGGCGTCGTGCAGGGTGTCCACCCGCAGCCGCACGGTGACGAAAGCGCCGGGCCACAGCAGCATCTGCTTGTTGGGGAAGCTCGCCTTCAGCTTGATCGTGCCGGTGGTGGGGTCGACCTGGTTGTCCAGCACCGTCAGCGTGCCGCGGTCGAGCGGCGCCGGCTGGCTGCGGCGCCCGGCGCCACCACCCGCGGGCGTCCCGGCCGCGGTGTCGGTGATCCCGTGGCGGCGGTGCCGGTCGCCTGCTGGGGCAGCGCCAGCACCTCCGACGGAGCCGGCCGCGATCGCCGCCGCCACCGCCGGCAGGTTCTGCTGCGGCAGGGTGAACAGCACCGAGATCGGCTGACAGCGTCGTCACCACCACCAGGCCGCTGGTATCGGAGGCGTGCACGATGTTGCCGGCATCGACCTGGCGGATGCCGACGCGGCCGTCGATCGGCGAGGTGATCGTGGTGTAGCTCAGCTGGTCTGCGCGTTGTCGATCTGCGCCTGGTCCTGCGGCACCTGCGCCTCGAGCTGCGCCACCAGCGCCTTCTGGGTGTCGGCCTGCTGGGCCGAGGTGTAGGCGGTGGCCGCCAGCTTCTGGTAGCGCGCGAGGTCGAGCCGGGCATTGGCCAGCAGCGCCTCGTCCTGCGCGCTTCTTGGCCACCGCCTGGTCGAGCGCCGCCTGGTAGGTGCGCGGGTCGATCCGCGCCAGCACGTCGCCGGCCTTCACGTCCTGGCCTTCCTTGAAGTCCACCTCGAGCAGCTTGCCGTCGACCTGCGGCTTCACCGTGACGGTGGCCGAGGCCTGCACGGTGCCGAGGCCGTCCAGGTAGATCGGCACGTCCCGGCTGGCGGCGGTGGCGACCAGCACCGGGATGGTGTCGGCTCCACGCCGTGCCGCCGGCGACCTGGACCGCTGCCGGCGCACGCACCGCGAACCACCAATACGCCGCCGCCGGCGAGCAGGGCGGCGCAGACCAGCAGGACCAGAAACCGGCGCATGCGCGAAGGCTTGCCGGGAATTGCGGCATCCGCGGGACTGCTCGGTGTCGAAACCGCGGGAGTCACCGGATGCGGCGAAAGATCGTTCATGGGATACCGCGTAAGGTCATAGGACGCCGTGATAGATGGTGCTGGGCGGCGCAACTACATCGCCCCTGGTCCAGCCGCCGCCCAGCGCCTTGTACAGGCTGACCAGGGCCGGGAATCGCGCCAGGCGCACCTGGGCCAGGGCATCGAGGTCGCTGAACAGCGTGGTCTGCGCCTGCAAGCGCGGTGACGATGTCGCTGGTCCCGGCCAGCAGCTGCGCCCGGGCGATGTCGGCGGCGCGCTGGGCGGTGTCCACCGCCGCCTGCTCCAGCGCCTCCTGCTCGGTGGCGTAGCGATAGGCGGTGATGGCGTTGTCGACGTCGGTGAAGGCCTGCACCACGGCGCGGCGGTAATCCGCCAGAAGCTCGTCGTAGCGCGCCTTGTCCTGCTCGTAGACGCCGCTTTTCAGGCCGTTGTCGAAGATCGTCTGGGCGGCGCTGGCGGCGGCGTTGACGAACAGGGAGCCGGGGCCGAACAGCGTCCCCAGCGCCAGATTCTGGAAGCCGCCCCCGGCGGTCAGCTGGACGCGGGGAAAAAATCGGCGCGGGCGGCGCGGATATCGGCGTTGGCGGCGATCAGCTGCGCCTCGGCGGACGCGACGTCGGGCCGCCGCGCGATCAGCTCCGAGGGCACCCCGCTCGCCACCTCCGGCAACGGCAGCGTGCGCAGGGTGCCCGGGCCGCCCTTGCGGCGGGCGAGTCGGGCAGCGATTCGGGGGGGTGCCCGGTCAGGATGCCGAGGCCGTTCAGCTGCTGTTCCAGCTGGTTGCGCAGCCCGGGGACCTGGGCGCGGATGCCGGCCACCAGCGTCTCCTGCTGAGCCACGTCCAGCAGGCTGTTGGTGCCGGCGTCCAGGCGGGCGCGGATCGCCTGCAGGATCTGGGTGGCGTCGTCGAGGTTGCGCGCCGCGACGTCCAGGCGGTCCTGCAGCGCAAGCGCGTTGAACCAGGTCGTGGCGATCGAGGTCACGGTGGTCAGCGCCACGGTCTGCTGGTCGAACCGGCTGAACATGGCGAACGCCTCCGCCGAATCCTGGATCGCCCGCAGCCTGCCCCAGAAATCCAACTCGTAGCTGATTGTCCCGCTCAGCGTGTAGGTGCGTGAGTCGGCGAAGGCGCCTGAGTTGTTGAGGGCGGTCCGGCGCTGGTAGCCCCCGGAATAGGTGGCGTTGGGCGTGGCGTTCACCGCCGGCAGCAGCGGGCTGCCGTTGATCCGCACCTGCGCGTCGGCCTGGCGCACCCTGGCCACGGCGGCGGCGATGTCGAGGCTGTTGGCCTGGGCGTCGGCGATCAGCGCATCCAGCTCGGGCGAGTTGAAGCCACGCCACCAATCGGCCGCCGGCCAGGCCTGGGCGGCACTCGCCGGGGTGGCGCGGAACGCCTCCGGAACTTCCAGCGATGGCGCCTTGTAGTCGGGGCCGAGCGAACACCCGGCAACCGGAACAAGGCCCAGGAACAGGATGCCGAGGGAACGGAGGAAAAATTCATTCATGGATCGGACGGGTGTATACGCCTGAACATTGCCGGCAGATGAGGGCAATGTTGCGGCGGCTCAATCCAACGCGCGCGGCGGGGCCGGATCAGGGTATCGGCCGGGTGCCCCTCGAGGAGTAACCCGAACGGCCGCGGGCGGGCCGCTTCCGTGGTCGCGGAGTTCTCCGGCCCCAGATTTTCCCCTGGCAACCGGCAGTCCCCGCACCCCTGGCAATCCGTTCTCCCGCATGCACCGGGACGACGCCGGTATTGCCTATCCGTAATTCCCGACCCGAACAGAGGGATCGACTTGAAACAATCTTGCGCTGCGCCGCCCGATATGCAAATCAACGCGTCACAAGCAAAACAGGGGGCGTCCGGGAAGTGTCAGACACCATCCTGGCAACAACAGGTCTGACACGCGAGTTCCGCGGCTTCGTGGCCGTCAATTCGGTGGCGCTGGCGGTGCGGCAGGGCACCATCCATGCGCTGATCGGCCCCAACGGCGCCGGCAAGACGACATGCTTCAACCTGCTGACCAAGTTCCTGCAGCCGACGCGCGGCAGCATCCACTTCAAGGGCCGCGACATCACCGGCATGAAGCCGGCTGCCGTCGCTCGCCTCGGGCCTGATCCGCAGCTTCCAGATTTCGGCCGTGTTCGCCCACCTGACCGCGCTCGAGAATGTCCGCATCGCCTTGCAGCGCGCGCGTGGCGGCAGCTTCGACTTCTGGCGGTCGGAGGAAGTGCTGACCGTGTACGACGACCGCGCCCGCGCTTTGCTCGACGATGTCGGGCTGTCGGAATATGTCGAAATCCCTGCCGGGCAACTCTCCTACGGCCGCAAGCGGGCACTGGAAATCGCCACCACCCTGGCGCTCGACCCCGAGATGATGCTGCTGGACGAGCCGACCGCCGGAATGGCGCATGAGGATGTCGACCGTATCGTGGCGCTGATCCGGCGCATCCGGGTGGGCCGCACCATCCTCATGGTCGAGCACAACCTGTCGGTCGTGGAAGGCCTGTGCGACACCATCACGGTGCTGGCCCGCGGGCAGGTGCTGGCCGAAGGCGACTATGCCGCCGTGTCGAAGAACCCCGAAGTGATCGCCGCCTATCTGGGGACCGCCGATGGCTGAACCGCAGCCCGGAACGATGCTGCAGGTGCGCGACCTGAATGCCTGGTACGGCGAGAGCCATATCCTGCACGGGGTCGATTTCGACGTCGCACCCGGCGAGGTGGTGACGCTGCTGGGCCGCAACGGCGCCGGCAAGACCACGACGATGAAGAGCATCATGGGCCTGGTCGGACGGCGCCAGGGCAGCATCCGCTTCAACGGCCGGGAAACCACCTCGCTGCGGCCGGACGAGATCGCCAAGGCCGGCATCGGCTTCTGCCCGGAGGAGCGCGGCATCTTCGCCTCGCTCGACGTCACCGAGAACCTGATGCTGCCGCGGGTTGTGGCGCCGGGCGGGCTCGACCTCGCGACCATCTACGCGCTGTTCCCCAACCTCAAGGAACGCGCCGGCAGCCAGGGCACCAAGCTGTCCGGCGGCGAGCAGCAGATGTTGGCGATCGCCCGCATCCTGCGCACCGGCGCGCGCCTGCTGCTGCTGGACGAACCGACCGAGGGTCTGGCGCCGGTGATCGTGCAGCAGATCGGCCGCACCATCCGCGAGATCAAGCAGCGCGGCTTCACCGTGCTGCTGGTGGAACAGAATTTCCGCTTCGCCGCGACCGTCGCCGACCGCCACTATGTCATGGAGCACGGGCGGGTGATCGACATGATCCCGAACAGCGACCTCGAAGCCCGCATGGACCAGTTGCACGAATATCTCGGTGTCTGAACGCCGGGCCACATTATTGGGAGACTTCCGAATGACGCTATCCCGCCGCGCCCTTCTCGGCACCGCCGCCGCCACGCTGCCGGTGTTCGGCGCCCGCGCCCAGACCCCGACCCTGAAGGTCGGCGTGCTGACCGATCTTTCGGGACCGTACCAGGACCTCGCCGGCACCGTCGCGGTGGCCGCGGCGCAGATGGCGATCGATGAATTCGCCGCCAAGGGCTTCGCCGTGCAGGTGGTCTCCGGCGACCATCAGAACAAGCCGGATGTCGGCGCCGGGATCGCCCGCCAGTGGTTCGACCGCGACGGCGTGGACGTGATGCTGGAGGTCGCCAACTCCGGCGTGGCGCTCGCGGTCGCGGGCGTCGCGAAGGAGAAGAACAAGGTCTACATCAACTCTGGCGCCGCCACCTCCGACCTCACCGGCACCGCCTGCAACGCCAACACCATCCACTGGGTGTACGACACCTACATGCTGGCGAAGTCCACCGGCGGGTCGATGGTCAAGGCCGGCGGCGACACCTGGTTCTTCATCACCGCCGACTACGCCTTCGGCAACGCCCTGCAGCGCGACGTCACCGGCTTCGTCGAGGCGGCCGGCGGCAAGGTGCTCGGCGGGGTCAAGACGCCGTTCCCCGGCACCACCGATTTCTCGTCGTTCCTGCTGCAGGCGCAGTCGAGCGGCGCCAAGATCATCGGCCTTGCCAACGCCGGCGCCGACACCGTCAACACCATCAAGCAGGCCAAGGAGTTCGGCATCAAGCAGAAGCTGGGCGGCCTGCTGGTGTTCGTCACTGACGTGCATGCGCTCGGCCTCGAGATCTGCCAGGGCCTGGTGCTGACCGAGAGCTTCTACTGGGACCTCAACGCCGGCACCCGCGCCTTCTCCGAGCGCCTGAAGCCGCGCGCCCCGACCAAGCGCCCGACCATGGTGCAGGCCGGCACCTATGCCAGCCTGCTGCATTACCTCAAGGTCGCCAACGCCATGGGCATTCCGCAGGCCAAGGCCGACGGCGCCGCGACGGTGGCAAAGCTCAAGGCGACGCCGACCGAGGACGATTGCTTCGGCAAGGGCACCATCCGCGTCGATGGCCGCAAGCTGCACCCGAGCTATCTGTTCGAGGTGAAGAAGCCCGGTGAAAGCAAGGGCGCCTGGGATTACTACAAGCTGCTGGCGACGACCCCCGCCGAGGAGGCGTTCCGGCCGCTGAACGCCGGCGGCTGCCCGCTCGTCAAGGCCTGATCTGAGCAACCGCATTCCCGAGGCCGCGCGCATCGTCCAAGCGGCACGATTCACCTGAACGGGTACCGGGCAACGCCCCCGGCCCCAACATCCTTGCAACCGTGGAGAACGCCATGAACCTGACCCGCCGCACCCTGCTGGGCACCACCGCCGCCGCCGCAACCATTCCGGTCGCGGGCCGGGCGCGGGCCCAGGCCGGCAACACCATCAAGATCGGCGTGCTGAACGACCAGTCGGGCCCCTATCGCGACACCGGCGGCACCACCTCGGTGATCTGCTGCAAGCAGGCGGTCGAGGAATTCGCCGCCAAGGGCTTCAACGTCGAGGTCGTGACCGCCGACCACCAGAACAAGCCGGATGTCGGCGCCTCGATCGCGCGCGAATGGTACGACCGCGACGGCGTCGACATGATCCTCGACGTGCCGACCTCCTCGGTGGCGCTGGCGGTCGCGGGTGTTGCGAAGGAGAAGGGCAAGGTCCACCTCAACATCGGCGCCGCCACCTCCGACCTCACCGGCAAGGCCTGCTCGCCGACGCTGATCAGCTGGTGCTACGACACCTACATGCTGGCGAAATCGACCGGCGGCGCCACCGTGAAGGCCGGCGGCGACAGCTGGTATTTCATCACCGCCGACTACGCCTTCGGCCAGCAGCTGCAGAAGGACACGACGTCGTTCGTGACCGCGGCGAACGGCAAGGTGCTGGGCGCCTCGCCCTACCCGTTCCCGGGCACCACGGATTTCTCCTCGTTCCTGCTGCAGGCGCAGTCGTCCGGCGCCAAGGTGCTGGGGCTGTGCAACGCCGGTGGCGACACGGTGAACAGCATCAAGCAGGCGCATGAGTTCGGCATCAAGATGCAGATCGCCGCCATGCTGATGTTCGTGACCGACGTGAACGCGCTGGGGCTGGACGTGGCGCAGGGGCTGCACCTGACGGAAAGCTTCTACTGGGACCTGAACGACCGCACCCGCGCCTTCACCAACCGCGTGAAGCCGAAGACGCCGAACAACTGGCCGAACATGATCCATGCCGGCTGCTACTCCGCGACCCTGCATTTCCTGAAGGCGATCACCGCCATGGGCGTCGCCGACGCGAAGAAGAGCGGTGCGGCCATCGTCGACAAGATGAAAGCGATGCCGGTGGAGGACGATTGCTTCCAGGGCAGCATCCGCAAGGACGGCCGCGGCATGTTCCCGTCCTACCTGTTCGAGGTGAAGAAGCCCTCCGAGAGCAAGGGCAAGTGGGACTACTACAAGATGATCACCGCGACCCCCGCCGACCAGGCCTGGCGCCCGCTGAACGAGGGCGGCTGCTACTTCATCACTTCCTGACCCCGATCCCGACACAATCGCACGGCCGCCCCGCATGTTCATGATCTTCGGCTACCCCGCGCCGCTGATGTTCGGTCAGCTGTTGCTGGGGCTGATCAACGGCGCCTTCTACGCGCTGCTGTCGCTCGGCCTCGCGGTGATCTTCGGCATGCTCAACATCGTGAACTTCGCCCATGGGGCGTTGTTCATGCTGGGGGCGTTCGTGGCCTGGGGGATGCTGGAATATCTCGGCATCAACTACTGGTTCGCGCTGGTGCTGGCGCCGCTGGTTGTCGGCGCCTTCGGGGTGCTGTTGGAAAAGACCCTGATCAGCAGGCTGTACAAGCTCGACCATCTGTACGGCCTGCTGCTCACCTTCGGCCTCGCGCTGATCATCGAGGGGCTGGCGCGCAACGAGTTCGGCAGCTCCGGCATGCCCTACAGCATCCCTTCGGCGCTGCAGGGCGCCACCGACCTCGGCTTCATGTTCATGCCGAACTATCGCGGCTGGGTGGTGCTGGCGGCGGCGGCGATGTGCCTGGTGACCTGGCTGATCATCGAGAAGACCTCGCTGGGCGCCACGCTGCGCGCGGCCACCGAGAATGCTCCGCTGGTCCAGGCGTTCGGGGTCAACGTGCCGCGGATGATCACGCTCACCTATGCCGGCGGCGTCGCTCTCGCCGCCTTCGCCGGCGTGCTGGCGGCGCCGATCTACTCGGTGAACCCGAACATGGGCGCCAACTTCATCATCACCGTTTTCGCGGTGGTGGTGATCGGCGGCATGGGCTCGATCCTCGGCTCGATCGTCACCGGCTTCGGCCTCGGCATCGTCGAGGGGCTGACCAAGGTGTTCTACCCGCAGGCCTCGGCCACGGTGATCTTCTTCGTGATGGTCGTGGTGCTGCTGGCGAGGCCGGCCGGGCTGTTCGGAAAGGCCGCCTGATGTTCGGGTTTTCCCGCGCCCAGGGTATCGCCTTTCTGGTCATGGCGATCCTGGTGGCGACGTCGCCGTTCGTGCTGTACCCGGTGTTCCTGATGAAGGTGCTGTGCTTCGCGCTGTTCGCCTGCGCCTTCAACCTGCTGATTGGCTATGTCGGGCTGCTGAGCTTTGGACATGCCGCCTATTTCGGCATGGGCAGCTACGTCGCGGCCTATTCGGCGAAGGTCTGGCACTTCACGCCGGAACTGGCGATCATCATGGGCGGCTTGACCGGCGCCGCCCTGGGGACGGCGTTCGGCTGGCTGGCGATCCGCCGCCAGGGCATCTATTTCGCGATGATCACGCTGGCGCTGGCGCAGATGAATTACTTCTTCTGCCTGCAGGCGCCGTTCACCGGCGGCGAGGACGGCATCCAGCAAGTGCCGCGCGGCAGCCTGTTCGGCCTGTTCTCCCTGCAGAACGACCTGGCGATGTACGGCGTCATCGCGGTGGTGTTCCTGGGCGGCTTCCTGCTGATCCACCGCATCGTGCATTCGCCGTTCGGGCAGGTCCTGAAGGCGATCCGCGAGAACGAGCCGCGCGCCGTTTCGCTCGGCTACCGCACCGACGACTACAAGCTGACCGCGTTCATCCTGTCGACCGCCCTCGCCGGCGCCGCCGGCGGCGCCAAGTCGCTGGTGTTCGGCATCGCGACCCTGACCGATGTCGGCTACCAGATGTCCGGCGAGGTGGTGCTGATGACCCTGCTGGGCGGTCTCGGCACCATCTTCGGGCCGGTCATGGGGGCGCTGATCACCACCACGATGGAGCAGTACCTGGCCCAGTTCGGCGCCTGGGTGACGGTGACGCAGGGCGTGATCTTCGTCGCCTGCGTCGTCGCCTTCCGACGCGGCATCATCGGCGAGATCGGCGCGAAGTTCAGGATCGCGCTGTAGCCGCAGGCGGCAGCTTCTTATCAGCCTGCCCGCCCACGCCGACGCCGCACATGACCAAGTCCAAGCACCGCGGCAGCTAGCAGCCCGATCGTCCCGGGTTCCGGAACAAGCTGGGCGGCGCCCGCGCTGCCGAGGTTGCCGTTCACGAGTGTCAGGAAGGTCGTGCTGTCGATCGGCACCAGCGCGAACGAAGCCGCAGCCGAGTCGCCGTTTTCCAGCAAGCTCACCGGCCCGCTCGGCCCCACGAAAAAGCCGCCTTCTCCCGTTTCAGGCACAAAGCTCGTCAGGAAAAGCGCGTGACGGCTGCCATCCGGGTTGTTGGACAGGGCCGCCGCGATCAGGCTGCCGGTGGCCAGCGTCACGTCGTTGGCCACGCCCGACGGATTGCTGAAGCCGATGCCGGCGGCACTCGTCGAGAGCACGCCATCATCATGGTTGACGTCGGCCACCAGCGACAGGCTCAGCGAGGTGAATGTTGCCGGCCCGATGATCGTGCCGCCGCTGTTCAGCGGAAACGAGAAAACCGAAACGAGGTGGAAGTACAGGCCATAGGCTGAGTTCAACCCGGGCGCCGCGACCGGGCTGCCCCCGAGGGTGAAGCCGGTGACCGTCTCATACTGGTCGGCGGTAACGGTCTGCTTCAGGGTGGTCAGGTCGTTGACGTTGACCGTGCGGTTGAAGTTGGTCCATTGGACGCTGTCCGCGGTGAAGGCGGCGGGACCCGGAACCAGGGCAGGAACCGCTTTCGACGGGTCCCAGGTAAAGGGCAGGACGTCGGCGCGAACCGGCGTCCAGTGGCTCGCCGCAAGCAGCATCGCCGCCGCGGCCCCGCTGGTCATGACTGTCTTCATCGAAGCTCCCTCCCGAAACTGCTCGGGGAGCGACGCACGCCTGCCCGGTGAAGCGCCACGAGACGGCCGTTAAATCTTCCAAAGAAATCCAAAATCAACGGCGATCGGCCTCGATTTCACCGTTACGTGAGACCGGCATTCCACCGGTCCGCTAATTTCCCCGCTTGGAGATGGCACACGCCTGGGTGCAGGCGGCCGGGCTGGAGATTGGAAATGCACGCGAGCGACGGCGGCGAAGCTTTCCTGTTCGAGGGATTCCGCCTGGATCGTAACGGCGGCGGCCTGTTTCGCGCCGATGGCGAGATGGTGCCGCTCGGCTCGCGGGCGCTCGACATCCTGCGGGTGCTGGTCGAGGGAAACGGCCAGCTCATTTCGAAGCAGCAGATCCTGGAGGTCGTCTGGCCAGGCGTGGCGGTGGAGGAAGGCAACCTCACCGTTCAAGTCTCGGCCCTGCGCAAGGCACTCGACCGTGACCGTTCGGGGGCAAGCTGCATCCAGACCATTCCCGGACGCGGCTACCGAATGGTGGCGACGGTTCGCCGGATTGCCGACCGGAGCGACGCTGCCCCCTGCCCATCCATCCCGGCCGACGCCCTGGTGTTGCCATGCGCACCTGCCGACAGTGGTAAAATGCGGCAACGCCTGGTCCTCGGCAGGCCGCGCGTGGCATTCGCCGCGGTGGCCATTGCGGTGGCGGCGACGCTCCAGATGGTCGCGCCTCTCGCGCGCCGGGATGACCGCGTCGAGCCGCCCCCGAGGCTCTCCGTCGTCGTGCTTCCGTTCAGAAACCTGAGCGGTGATCCGCGCGACAACGACCTGGCCCGCGCCATATCCGACGAGGTGATCGCCGATCTTTCGCGGATGCCGGGGATGACCGTCATCGCACGCCAGGCAGGCGACCCGCGGAAGGCCGGCGAAGAGGCCGGCGTGCGCTACGCGTTGGACGGCAGCGTGCGGAAGCTCGATATGGCGCTGCGCGTGAACGCCCAACTCGTTGCGGTGGAAACCGGAGCCAATCTCTGGGCAGAGCGCCTCGAACAGGATTTGACGAACATCGGCGCAGGGCAGGACGAGATCGTCCAGCGGCTGGGACGGGCCCTGGGTGTCGCGATGACGGATGCCGAAAGTGCCCGAAGC
Source organism: uncultured Alphaproteobacteria bacterium (assembly GCA_963819305.1). Classification (GTDB taxonomy): domain Bacteria; phylum Pseudomonadota; class Alphaproteobacteria; order Acetobacterales; family Acetobacteraceae; genus CAVTKE01. The sequence continues at coordinate 141,596 of CAWFVP010000004.1, read as the reverse complement.
AGGCGGGAGCGGCCGACCAACCCTGATGCCTTCGACCTCATCCTCCAGGCGCGCTCGCTCGGGCTGCATACTTTGGGTGTCCGGGAACACGGTGAACGCATCGCCTTGTACGAGCGGGCATTGCAGCTTGAACCGACGTCGATCATTGCGCTGACGCAGCTTGCCGGCGAGTTGACCCGCCTGTCTTTCTACAGCGAGCGAAACGACCTCGCACGCGCGGCGCAGCTGCTGCGCGACGCGGCGGCAATCAATCCGGACCACCCCCTCGTGCTGGACGGCAACGCCTATCTGTTGATGGCCAAGGACAGGTATTTCGCGGCGCTGTCGGCATTCCGGCGATTGCTGGAAGAAGATCCGGGCGCCATCCATGCGTACAACCAGATCGGTCTCTGCCTGATCTATCTCGGACGCGCCGAAGAGGCATTGCCGGCGCTTGAAACGGCTCTCCGCAGAGACCCGGCACATCCACAGATCTGGACCCGCTACGCCAATATCGGGCTGGCCATGCTCATGCTGGGACAGGACGACAAGGCCGTTGCCTGGACCGAGCGCGCCGTGGCGGCAAATCCCGCCGCGCATCCATTCATGCGGGCCAATTGGAACATCCGGCTCGCCGCCGCTCACGCGCGGCTGGGCCACGCAGACCAGGCGCATCGCGCCATTGCCGAGGCGAACCGGATCTGGCCGTACGACACCGTGCGGATGCATTGGCCCGATGATCCGGACAGCCCGGCATATGCAGCGCAAATCGGCCGCTTCCAGGCAGCGCTCCGGCTTGCAGGGCATCGCGACCATGCAGAGGAGGAGGCGGATTTCGAGGTGCCCCCCGATGACCTACTGCATGGCGAGCTGGCGGGGCTGACGCCGATGGCGGCGCCCGGTGCCAAAGTCATCCGTACCGGGGCGCTGCACGAGTTGATTTCATCGTCGCATCCCATCGTCATCGATCCGCTGCTCTACTCGTGGGGCCGGTCGATCCCCGGCGCGATCGGCCTGAAGCACGCAGGGATGGGTGGCACCTACTCCGACGCCACCCAGAGCCGGCTGCGACAAAAGATGCAGGCGCTGTCGAAGGGCGACCTCTCGACGCCGATCGTTGCCGCCGGCTTCAACTCCGAGCGCTTCGACGGCCGAAACCTCGCCTTGCGGCTGGTGGCGCTCGGTTACCGAAATGTCTACTGGTACCGCGGCGGCCGCGAGGCATGGGAGGTCGCCGGCTTGCCGGAGGCCGCGATCGACGTTCAGGATTGGTAGATCGCGCCCGCCAGCCGCCCTAGCTGGTCACGCGGTGCAGCCAGGATGCGGCGCTGGCGACTGCCGAGCGCGCCTTGGACAGCGGCTGGGTCAGCCGCATGAAGCCGTGCAGCACGCCGGGATAGACCTCCAGGATCGCGTCGACGCCCGAGATCCGCATCTTGGCCGCAAGCGCCTCGCCGTCCGACCGCAGCACGTCCAGCTCGGCGAGCTGGATCAGGGTCGGCGGCAGGCCGGTGAGATCGGCCAGCAGCGGGGCCGCCAGCGGATTGAGGCGGTCGGCCTCGTCGCGCAGGTACAGGCCCCAGTAGGCCTGCATCTGCGCCCTGGTCAGGCCGAAGCCCTCGGCGAATTCGACATAGCTCGGGGAGGCGAAGTTGCAGGAGGTGACCGGGTAGGGCGTCAGGATGCCGCGCAGCGCCGGGCCGTTGTCGTCGCGCAGCTTCACCGCCGTGGCCAGGGCCAGGTTGCCGCCCGCGGAATCGCCGCCGAGCACGATGCGGTGGGGGTCGAGCCCCCAGGCGGCGCCGGTCTCGGCGATCTTGCGCACCACCTCGGCGCATTCCAGCACGGCGATGGGGAAGCGCGACTCGGGGGCGAGCGAATAGTCGACGCTGACCACCGCGATCCCGGAGGCGGCGGCGAACTCGCGGACCAGGCGATCATGCGTGTCGATCGACTGGAACACCCAGCCGCCGCCATGGAACCAGATCAGCACCGGCAGCGAGCGGTCGGCACTGGGGCGATGGACCCGGCATTGCACGCGCCGGCCATGCGCCGCGACCCAGCCCTCGGCGCTTTCCGGCATTTCCGGGCCGCCCTGCCCCCACATCATCGCCAGATGCTCGTTGATCGCGCGGCTAGGGCCGAACGGCGGGTCCAGGCTCACCGGCGGAAACTTCGCCGCCTCCTCGTCCATCGCCTGGCGGGCGGCGCGCATTTCCGGGTCCCAACGATCGTCGCTCATGCATATTCCTCGATTTTTAACCGGCGCCGGGCCTTGTCCGGCCCATCAAGCACCTGACTTCGCGCATACTGGCCCGACGCCGCCGATCAGGAAACCGGTAACCCGAATGAAAGGCCTGGCCGGCATGCTGCCGGTTACCGTCACGTCGCCCTTCGGTATATGCTGCACCGCACAATGACCCACGAGCCCCGTCCACCCCGCTTTCGTCTCGAGGCTCTGCTGCGCCCGACCTCCGTCGCGGTGATCGGCACGGCAACCGCCGACGGGTCCCAGGTGCTTGCCAATCTGCTCGACGGCGGCTTCAGCGGTGAATTGATGCAGTGCGAGGGGGCGCCGCAGATCGCCGGTCTTGCCCGGACGCCCGACCTCGCGATCGTCTGCTCGCCGGCCGAGGAGATACCGGAGGTGTTTGCCCAACTGGGCCGGATCGGCTGCTTCGCGGCCATCGTGACCGGCATGGCGGGGGGACTTTCGGCACTGGCCGCCCGCACCGGGGTTCGCTGCCTGGGGCCGGGTTCGTTCGGCATAGCCATCCCGGCGATGGGGCTGAACGCCACCCGATCGCATCTGAAGCCCGAGGCCGGGCGGGTGGCGCTGGTGTCGCAATCGGCGGCGCTATGCCGGGCGGTGCTGGATTGGGCCGGGCCGAACGGCGTCGGCTTCAGCCAGATCGTCGGCATCGGCGGCAACGACGATCTCGGCTTCGCGCTGGTGCTCGACTGGCTGTCGCGCGACCCCGGCACCGGCGCCATCCTGCTGGACATTCGCCGGATCAAGGACCGGCGCCGCTTCCTGAGCGCCGCGCGGGCCGCGGCCAGGCTGCGCCCGGTGATGGCGATCCGGGCCGGGGGCCTGCTGATGGACCCCAGCGGCCGCGCCGACGCGGCGTTCGAGGCCGCCCTGCGCCGCTGCGGCGTGCTCAGCGTCAACCGCCTGGAAGACCTGCTGGCGGCGGCCGAAACGCTCACCCGCGCCCGCCCGGTGCGCGGCGACTCGCTGGCGATCGTCACCAACGCCGTCGGTCCTGCCCAGCTTGCCGCAGACGCGGCACTGCGCCACGGGCTGCGGCTGGCCGTGCTGACGCCGGAAACCCGCCTCGTGCTGCGCACCCTGGCGCCGGGGGTCTTCGGCGAACGCTCCGCCGACAATCCCGACCTCGGCGACATCGCCTATGTCGGCACCGGGCAGCCGCTGCTGCTGGCGGAGATCGCCGCCCTGCTGGCCGGCGCGCGCGAGGTATCCGGGGTGCTGGTGGTGCACGCCCCGACCGGCGGCAACGACGGCGTCGCGATGACCGCCATCGAGGCCGCGTCGCACGGCCTGCGCGTGCCGCTGCTGGCCTGCGTGATGGGGGAGACCACCGGCGCCGGCCATCGCCGCCAACTGGCGCGCTCCGGCGTGCCCAGCTTCGCCACCCCCGAGCAGGCGCTGCGCGGCTTCCTGCACCTGGTGCAAGACCGCCGCAACCGTGCGGCGGCACGCGAACTCCCCGACAGCGCGGTGCTGACGCTGGCCCCAGACAAGAGCGCCGTCGGCCACGTGTTCGCCGCCGCCCGCGCCGCCGGCCGGACGCTGCTGACACCAACGGAGTCGGGCCGGGTGCTGGGCGCCTATGGCATCGCGGCACTGCCGCCTTTGCTGCAGATGCGGGTTGCCGAGGATGCGACCTTCGGCCCGACCATCCTGTTCGGCCCGCCCCCCCTGGCTGGCCAGGATGGCGCTTTCGCCACCGACCTGCCGCCGCTGAACCTGACGCTGGCGCATGCGCTGGTGAACCGGGCGCACCTGCCGTTGGACCCGCCGGTCGCCGATGCGATCGCCGATGCGCTGGTGCGGATCAGCCAGCTGGTGGTGGATTTTCCCGAAATCGCCGGCATCGCACTGGACCAGGCCGCCGAAATCAACCTGCGCCCGCCGGGTGCGCCCCCAGGACGCCTTGCGATCCCGCCCTATCCGGCCGAGCTGAGCGGCCGCTACGTCACCGGCGACGACGTGCTGACGGTGCGGCCGATCCGCCCTGAAGATGCCGCGGCACACGCCGCATTGTTCGCGCGGCTGCCGCCGGAGGACATCCGCTACCGCTTCTTCTCCGCCATGCGCGAACTGTCGAACGAGCAGATCGCCCGGCTCACCCAGATCGATTACGAGCGCGAGATGGCGTTCGTCGCGGTTCGCGAGGCGACGGGCGAGACCGTCGGCGTCGCGCGGCTGGTGCGGGAGGGCGAGACCGGCGCCGGCGAGTTCGCCGTGCTGGTGCAGCCGGACATGAAGGGCCACGGCCTGGCCAGCCACCTGATGCACCGGCTGATCGACTGGGCCAGGTCGCAGGGAATGAGCGAGGTTGTCGGCCAGATCCTGGCCGACAACCGCACCATGCTGGAATTCATCCGCGGGCTGGGCTTTACCCTTGCGCGATCGCCGGGCGAGCCGGACCTGATCGAAGCGAGGCTGCAGCTCGAACCTGCCGGCGAATAGACTTATTTCGGCGGGTTGAGCCGCCGCGTCCAGTCGCGCAATCCGGTCATCATCTGGGCGATCAGGCTCAGCGCGACGCTGTCGGTCAGCTTGCCGTTCTCGTCGAACTTGGTCGCGGCGTTGGCAACGAAGATCTCCGGCTTGTTCAGAACGTGCATGTCCAGCCCGGTCAGGATCTGGCGCAGGTGATACTGCGCCCGCGCCGTGCCGAGACCGCCGCCGGTACCGAGCATGGCCGCCGGCTTGCCGGCCCAGGCACTCTGGCCATAGGGCCGCGAGGCCCAGTCGATGGCGTTCTTCAGCACGCCGGGGATCGAATAATTATACTCCGGCACACCGAACAGCAGGGCGTCGGCGCGCAACACGCGCTCCTTCAGGCGGATCGCCTCGGGGGGAAATCCCGCAGCCTCCACGTCGCCGTTGTACAGCGGCAGGTCGCTGTAGTCGTAGATTTCGACCGACACGTCATCGGGCGCCGCAGCCTGCGCCGCGCGCAGCAGGGCCGCGTTGAAGGAGCCGCGGCGCAGGCTGCCGGGAATCGCGAGGATATCGAGCTTCGGGCTGGGCATATTTCTCTACTTTGCAATGGGTCAGGCAATCGCCCCGACCGTACAGCATCGTCCGGGACGGGGAAACCTGTTGCGCCGGCGGAAATGGCGCAGGGCCGATGCCCTCCGGCGGCTCAGCTGGAGCCGGCGGCCATCGCCATCGACTCGCCGCGCACCGGGGCAGCCTCGCCGGCGGCGACGTGCTCCAGCACCAGTGCGGTGCGGATCAGCGCCGTATGCGTGAAGGCCTGCGGGAAGTTGCCCAGCTGGCGGCCACTGCGCGGATCGTATTCCTCGGCGAGCAGGCCGAGGTCGTTGCTGAAGCCGAGCAGGCGCTCGAACAGCGCCTTCGCGTCGGCGAAGCGGCCCTGCTGGGCGTAGGCATCGGCCAGCCAGAAGCTGCAGGCGAGGAACGCACCCTCACCCGGCGGCAGGCCGTCATCGCCCTCCTGGGTGTGGTAACGCCGTACGCAGCCATCGACCAGCAGGTCGCTTTCGATTGCGGCGATCGTGCCGATCACCCGGGGGTCCTCGGGCGGCAGGAAGTTCAAGGTGGAAATCAGCAGCAGGCTGGCGTCCAGCGCCGGGTTGTCGAAGCTCTGTACGAAGCTGTTCCGCTCGGCATTGAAGCCACGGTCGCAGACCAGCGCATGGATGCGGTCGCGGATCTCGCGCCAGCGATCGAGCGGCGCCTCCAGCGACAGCCGCTCCGCCACCCGGATGCCGCGGTCGAAGGCGACCCAGGCCATGATCTTGGAGAAGGTGAAATGGCGCCGGCCGCCGCGCACCTCCCAGATGCCCTCGTCCGGCAGTTCCCAGACCGATTCCAGATGGGTGACGAATTCGCGCTGCAGGTCCCAGCTGTCCTCGGCGAGTTCCAGACCGCCGTGGAAGGCCTCGTGCAGCGCGTCCATCACCTCGCCGTAGACGTCGAGCTGCAGCTGGCCGGCGGCGGCATTGCCGATCCGCACCGGGCGCGCGCCCTGGTAGCCGGCCAGCCAGCCGACTTCCCACTCGTCCAGCCGGCGCTCGCCCGCGAGGCCGTACATGATCTGCACCTGGCTGGCGCGGCCGGCGACGCTGCGGTGCAGCCAGTCGCTCCAGGCCTGCGCCTCCTCGAAATAGCCGGCATGCATGAAGGCCTGCAGCGTCAGGGTGGCGTCGCGCAGCCAGCAATAGCGATAATCCCAGTTGCGCACGCCGCCCGGTTGCTCCGGCAGGGAGGTGGTGAGCGCCGCGACCATGCCGCCGGTCTCCGCGAAGGTCAGCGCCTTCAGCGTCAGCAGCGAGCGGCGCACGCTGGCCGCGTAGACGCCGTCATAGGTGCAGCGGCCCGACCATTTGCGCCAGAATGCCTCGGTCTCGGCCAGCGCCGCTTCGGGGTCGACTTCCGGGGGCACCGGCATGTGGCTGGGGGCGTGGGTCAGCACGAAGGCGACCGTTTCGCCGGCGCCGACGGCGAAATCGGCACGCGTGGTGAAGTCGCTGCCCTGCGTCTCGACGGCGCTGCGCAGCACGACCATGTCGGGGCCGGCAATGGCGCGGATCCCGGAGACGTCCGGCAGGCGGGTCACCCAGGGCACGGTGTTGCCGTAGTCGAAGCGGAGGCGCAGCTGCATCGCCATGTCGACGCGCCCGCGCAGGCCGCGGACCAGGCGGACGACGCTGGAATGGGCCACCACCCTCTCCTCGGCGGCCTGCATGTCGACGATCGGCATGAAATCGATCACGGCGACTTCACCGTCCGCGGTGGCGAACCGGGTCTCCAGCACCAGCGTGTCGTCCCGGTAGAAGCGCGACGACCTGACGCCATTGCCGTCGCTGCCGGCTTGCGGCTCCCGCTGCAGGGCGGCTGGGCCAATGCGCCAGTGTCCGTCGTGACGGGTGCCGAGCAGCGCCGCGAAGCAGGAGTCACTGTCGAAGCGGGGCCAGCACAGCCAATCGATCGATCCGTCGCGCCCCACCAGGGCGCCGGTGGTGCAGTCCCCGATGATCGCATAATCCTCGATCGGCCCGGCGAAAACCTCCTGCGGCGGCGCCGCTGCCTCGGAACTCAGCGGGAGTGGCCCCAAGCCCGGCCCTGGTTGGCGGGGCAGGAGCAGGGAGTCCCCGCAGGGGTGGCGACGGCAAGCGGGCAGAGATAGGCGCCGGCGTCGCATGACGTGCCCCAGCGCGCCGGCGCCTGGGCGTAGACGGCGGGTGGCGGCGCGTAGGCCACCGGGGGCGGTGCGTAGGTACACCGGCGGGGGCGGATAATAGACCGGCGGCGCCACATAGACCGGCGGCACCACGAAGCCGATGCCCACGCCGCCCCAGCCGCCCCGCCACCAGGCCTGGGCCGAATTCGGGATCGCCAATGCGCCCACAAGCGTCATCAGCGCCAGCGAGCGGAGCATCCAACTGCGTGAACGGGTCATGGCATCCTTCCTGCGGGTATTCCGGCAGCCACTATATCGTGACGGACTCGAGAATTCATCAGGTGGCGGAAACTTCATTCTTCACACTGTTTGCGGCACGAAAACAACAAAACAGGGCTGTAATGCCCCAATAAGCCACCGCCAAGCTTGACTTTCGTGTATGGTTTCCAGATATGCCGCGTCAGATGCGTGCGACCCGCGCGCCTTGCTGCGGCGCGCCTGTTATCGGGCGCCGCCATGGAAGCACAATTAGTTTTGAATGAGACCATACCGTTGCCAGACGACATGACCGCCCTCGCGGAGGTTCCCGCGCAGGCGGCCGACGCCACGGGCACGACCTTCCCCGACCACGCCGAACTACCGGCCGGCAGCGACGCCGCCGCGTCTCCGGCTGAGCCGGCTGATGAAGCCCCGGTTACCGCCGAAGCCCCGGTCGCCGCCGAGCCCCCGGTTGCCGCCGAGCTCCCGGTCACCTTCGAGGATCTCGGCCTGTCCGAGCCGATCCTGCGGGCGGTGACCGAGAAAGGCTACCTGATCCCGACGCCGATCCAGCGGATGGCGATCCCCACCGTGCTGATGGGCCGCGACGTGCTGGGGTGCGCCCAGACCGGCACCGGCAAGACCGCCGGCTTCACCCTGCCGATGCTCGACATCCTGTCCGGCAGCCGCGCCCGCGCCCGCATGCCGCGCAGCCTGATCCTGGAGCCGACCCGCGAGCTGGCGCTGCAGGTCGCCGAGAACTTCGTCGAATACGGCAAATACCTGAAGCTCACGCATGCCCTGGTGATCGGCGGCGAAAGCATGTCCGACCAGAAGGACCTGCTGATGCGCGGCGTCGACGTGCTGATCGCCACCCCGGGCCGGCTGATCGACATGTTCGAGCGTGGCGGCATCCTGCTGACCGATACCCGCGTGCTGGTGATCGACGAAGCCGACCGGATGCTGGACATGGGGTTCATCCCCGATGTCGAGCGGATCGTGTCGCTGCTGCCGGCCAATCGCCAGACGCTGTTCTTCAGCGCCACGATGGCGCCGGAGATCAAGCGCCTGGCCGACGCGTTCCTGCAGAATCCCAAGGAAATCACCGTCAGCAAGCCGGCCTCGGTGGCCACCACCATCACCGAGGCGATGGCGCTGGCCGCCGAGATCGACAAGCGCGAGGCGCTGCGCCGGCTGATCCGCAGCGAGGACGTGCAGAACGCGCTGATCTTCTGCAACCGCAAGCGCGACGTGGACATCCTGTACAAATCGCTGACCCGGCACGGCTTCAGCGTCGGCGCCCTGCACGGCGACATGGCGCAGCCGGTGCGCTTCGCCACGCTGGAGAAGTTCAAGGCCAACGAAATCCGGCTGCTGTGCTGCAGCGACGTCGCGGCCCGCGGCCTCGACATCGGCGGGCTCAGCCACGTGTTCAACTTCGACGTGCCGACCCATGCCGAGGACTACGTGCACCGGATCGGCCGCACCGGCCGGGCGGGGCGCGAGGGACGCGCCTTCACGCTGGCCTCGCCCGACGACCGCCTGATGGTGGAGGCGATCCAGAAGCTCACCGGGCATGCCATCCCGCAGATCCATATCGACGGCCTCGACACCGTCGAGTGGGCGGAAGGCGATGGCCGTCGCCGTGGCCGTGGCCGCGCCGCCCCCGCTGGAAAGACCGCGGGGCGCAAGCCTGCCGAGCGCAAGCCCGCGTCCGGCCGCGGCGCGCCGCGTCGCGACGCGCCCCGACCCGAACCCGTGGCACCCGAGATCCTGCCGGAGGCCGCCGCTGCAGCGGAGAGCGTGGTGGCCGAGGCGCCCGCGCCCGCCATGCGCAACGACACCCGGCCGTATCGCGAGCGGTCGGCGCAACCGCGTGAGCGCGCCGCGCGCCGCGATCAGCCGCGCCGTGACGAGGGCCGCCGCGATGAGCCTCGCCGTGACGAGCCGCGCCGCGATGAGAGCCGTCGCGACGAGCCGCGTCGCGATGAGCAACCCCGCCGCGGCCGTGGCCGGGACGACGACCTCGGCCCATCGGTCCGGGGTTTCGGCGACGATGTGCCGGCCTTCATGATGGTTGCCGCCCGGCCGAACCGCGCGGTCGCCGAGTCGAGCGCGGACGATACGGAGGCCTGAGCATGGACGTGGTGGCGGCAATTCCCTCGACCAAGGGAAAGCTGGGTCCGTTCAAATGGGATGACGCCCTGCTGCTCGACGGGCAGCTGAGCGAGGACGAGCGGGCGATCCGCGACGCCGCCCATGACTACTGCCAGGAAAAACTGTTTCCGCGCGTTCTGCTGGCGAATCGTCACGAGAAGTTCGATCGCGAGATCATGAACGAGATGGGCGCCATGGGCTTTCTCGGCGCGACCCTCGAGGGCTATGGCTGCGCCGGGGTGAACTATGTCTCGTACGGCCTGATCGCGCGCGAAGTGGAGCGCGTCGACAGCGGCTATCGCAGCGCCTTCTCGGTGCAGTCGTCGCTGGTGATGTATCCGATCTATGCCCACGGGTCCGACGCGCAGAAGGACAAATACCTGCCGAAGCTGGCGACCGGCGAGTGGGTCGGCTGCTTCGGGCTGACCGAGCCCGATGCCGGCTCCGATCCCGCCTCGATGCGCAGCCGGGCGAAGTCGGTCGATGGCGGCTATCTGCTGAACGGCTCCAAGACCTGGATCAGCAACTCGCCGATCGCCGACGTGTTCGTGGTCTGGGCCAAGGACGATGCCGGCGACATCCGCGGCTTCATCCTCGATCGCGGAATGAAGGGCCTGACCGCGCCGAAGATCGAAGGCAAGTTCTCCCTGCGGGCCAGCGTCACCGGCATGGTGATGATGTCGGACGTGTTCGTGCCGGCGGGAAACATGCTGCCCAAGGTGAAGGGGCTGCGCGGCCCGTTCAGTTGCCTCAACAACGCCCGCTACGGGATTTCCTGGGGCGCGCTCGGCGCCGCGGAATTCTGCTGGCATGCGGCGCGCGACTACACGCTGGCCCGGATGATGTTCGGGCGGCCGCTGGCGGCGACGCAGCTGATCCAGAAGAAGCTCGCCGACATGCAGACCGAAATCACGCTCGGGCTGCAATCGGTGTTGCGGCTCGGGCGGCTGCTGGACGACGGCATCGCGGCACCGGAAATGATCTCGTTGTGCAAGCGCAACTCCTGCGGCAAGGCGTTGGCGATCGCCCGCGAGGCGCGCGACATGCACGGCGGCAACGGGGTTGCCGACGAGTACCACGTCATCCGCCATGTGATGAACCTGGAAGCCGTGAACACCTATGAGGGCACGCACGACGTGCATGCGCTGATCCTCGGCCGCGCCCAGACCGGTCTCTCGGCTTTCGGCGCCTGAGCCTCCCTGCCGCCAGCGCTCCGGAGGCCGTCGAGGTCACCATCGCCAGGATGGGTGCGGACGGCGACGGGGTGGCCGAACTCGCGTCCGATGCGCCGCTCTATGTGCCGTTCACCCTGCCCGGCGAAACCGTCCGCGCCAGCAACCTGGTACGGCGCGGCGAGGGCTGGTCGGGCACGCCCCTGATCCTGACGCGCAGCCCCGAGCGCGCGGACCCGCCCTGCCCGCATTTCGGCAGTTGCGGCGGCTGCGCGCTGCAGCATTGGCAGGATGCGCCGTACATCTCCTGGAAGGCCGGCCTGTTGCAGGCAGCGCTCCGGCGCGCCGGGTTCGCCGACGTTCCGGAGGCAGCTGCCGCCCGCACGCCGGCATTCGCCCGCCGGCGCATGGATTTCGCGATTCGCCGTGAAGGCGCCACGGTCCATATCGGGCTGCACGCGGCGCGCGGCAGCGAGATCATCGACATGCAGGCCTGCACGGTGCTGCATCCGACATTGTTCGCGCTGCTGGCGCCGATGCGGGCGATGTTGCGGAGCCTCGGCGCGCTGAAGCGCGAAGGCTCGGCGGTGGTGAACCTGCTCGATTCCGGGCCGGACCTGCTGCTGCGGAGCGACGCCGAGCTGACCACCGGCGATCGCACCCGGCTCGCCGCGTTCGCGGCCGCGCACGGAATGCCGCGGATCAGCTGGGCGCGCGGCACCGGCCCGTCCGAGACCGCCTGCCTGCTGCGGCCACCGGTGACCGACCTCGGCGGGCTTGCGGTGCAGCCTCCGCCGGGCGGCTTCCTGCAGGCATCGCGCGAAGGCGAGGCGGGCATCCGCGATGCGGTGATCGCCGGGCTGCCGGGGAAGATGACCGGGAAATCGAAGATCGCCGAACTCTACGCCGGCAGCGGCACCTTCACCGCGTCGCTCGCGGCGCATGCCCGGGTGATCGCGTTCGAGGGCGAGGCCGCCGCCGCCCGCGCGCTGGCGACCGCAACCAATGGTGCCGGGCTTGCCGGGCGGATCGAGATCCATCACCGCGACCTCGCCCGCCAACCGCTTTCGGCGCGCGAACTCGGCGGCTTTGCCGCGGTGGTGCTGGACCCGCCCTACGCTGGCGCCGTGGCGCAGATGGCGGAGATCGCGGCATCGAAGATCGCGCGGGTGATCTATGTCAGCTGCAATCCGACGGCCCTGGCACGGGATGCGAAGCTGCTGCACCAGGCCGGCTACCGGCTGCTGGCGGCGACGCCGGTGGACCAGTTCCTGTGGTCGGCACGGCTGGAGAGCGTCTCGGTGTTCAGCAACGCGCGCGTCAGGACGGGCTGACTTTCGACCTCGCATAATGCCGATGCGCCTTGGCGCGGTTGCCGCAACTCGCCATCGAGCACCAGCGTCGGTTGGCGCTCTTGCTGTCGTCGACGAACAGCCAGCGGCATTGTGGATTGGCGCATTGGCGTATCCGCCCGATCCGCATGCCGGTGAGCAGGTCGGCGGCCGACCAAACCACCGGCGCCAGCAACATCGAGAGCCCGGCAGGGGATTGCGGTATCCGCCACAGGTAACCCTGCGCGGATTGGCAGAGATGCGACCGGGCCGGCGTTGACACCAGGGCGGCGTTGAAGGTGTCGAATTCAACCGCCGCCGGGGATGCCGCGACCGCGACGGCGCTGAAGATGCGGTACAGCGCCTCGCGAAGATCGATCGCCTTGGTGAACGCCCCTTCAGCCTCCGCCGCGTGCGCCTGCCAGCGGTCCTGCACTGCCTCGACGACGCGCGAATGGGCTGGCTGCGTGAACCACGACAGCAGGTCGGCAGGCGTATGCAGCGTTTCGGTCGGTGTGTCGGTGCCGCGCCAGAAACGGGTATTGGTGAAATCCAGGCAAAGCCCTTCGGGCGGCCCGGGAATCAAAACCCCGTCCCCTGCCACATTTTTCGACATCACAGGTATCTAACCATGCAGGTGGTTGACAACAAGCCGTCGATTCGGCCAAATATAACCAGCATGCCGGTTAGTCCGCATGCCCAGGCAATTCCGTGGAGGACCACGATGATCGACCATGTGTCCATCGGCGTGCGCGACATCGCCGCCGCTCGCCGCTTCTATGACGCCGCGTTGAAGCCGCTGGGCTACACCTGCCTCAGTGCCGGCGAAGAGTTGCTCGGCTACGGCAAGGAGGCCCCCCAGTTCTGGGTGAATTTGGCGGCGAAGCCGGTACCGCCGGACCCCGCATCCGGTTTGCATTTCTGCTTTTCGGCGCCCTCGAAGAAAAGCGTGGATGCGTTCCACGCGGCAGCGCTGAAGGCCGCGGGACATGACAACGGCAAGCCCGGCCTCCGCCCGGAATACGACGCCGGCTATTACGCGGCGTTCGTCACCGATCCCGAAGGCTACCGCATCGAGGCCTATTGCAACGTGTGAGGCGTCAGCTTTCGACGCTGGGGAGTTCCAGCAGGCGGCAGGCGGCGATCTTCCAACTGCCGTCGGGCTGGCGCTGCATGGTGTAGAGGGCGGTCTGCGGCCGGCCGTCCGGGCCGATCAGGCCGACTTCCTGCACCAGCTCGCCGTCGACATCGGCGAGATCGCCGAAGGCGTAGGAGCGCGGATGGTAGACCGGCTGGTACTGCCCGCGCACCATGCCCATGAAGCGGGTGGCGTCACCGAACATGGTCTGCAGTTCGGGAGTGGCGAAGGCGAAGGCGGCGTCGCCGTCATCGTGGCGAAAAGCGTCGATCTGCCGGGTGATCACGCTCTCGATCGCCTGCCGGTCCGCGGGCGGCGGTTCAGCGGCCCAGGCCGGCGCCATGGCCAGGACGAGAAGCCCGGCCAGTGCGGTCAGACGTGAAAGCTTTCCCCACATCCGCAGCGGCCTTTTTCATTCGGGTTGATGAAGGTGAAGCCCGAGGACAGCGCCTGCTCGGCGTAGTCCATGGTGGTGCCGATCAGGAACAGGCTGGCCTTGCGGTCTACCAGCACGGTCAGTCCCTGCTGGGTGACGACCTCGTCGGTGGCCGCCGGCTCGTCGGCCCAGCTCATGTCGTAGGCGAGGCCCGAGCAGCCCTTGGTGTTGACCGAGATGCGCAGCAGCTTGCCCTGCTGGCCGCCGGCATACAGCCGCCGCAGCCGTTCCGCCGCGGCATCGGTCAGCTGCATCAGCGGCGGCAATGCGCGGCGGGGCTTGGCGGTCGGGGGGGTCATCGTTGTGGACATGTCGATTACCTAGGTTTCGCTCAGAACATGTTCAAGGCGAGGCGGGCGTCCTCGGTCATCCGGCTGGCATCCCATGGCGGATCCCAGACCACCTCGACCTCGCAGCCGTTCACGCCGGGCACCGCCATGATCGCCTCGCGGACCTGCTCGGGCAGTTCCTGGGCACTCGGGCAGGCCGGCGCGGTGAGGGTCATCTCCACCTTCACCTGGCCGGCGTCATCGACGTCGACGGTGTAGATGAGGCCGAGTTCGTAGACGTTCACCGGGATCTCCGGATCGTAGACGGTGCCGATGGCGGCAATCAGCGCATCCTCGCTGGGCTTGCCGACGGTTTCGCCCTCGGGCGTCCAGGTGCTGACGGGTGCTGGCTGGTCGTTCATCGGATTCTCACTCACTGCTTGCCTCGCCGCGGCCGTCCAGGGCCGCAAGCAAGGCGTGCCAGGGGAGCGTCGCGCATTTCACCCGCGACGGATATTCATGCACGCTGGCCAATGGCCGCAACGGCGCCAGGGCCGCGCAATCCGGGCAAACCCCGGTGCGGGCCATGCCCTCGAACGCCGCGAACAGGGTGCGGGCCTTGGCCGCCGGCTGCCCGGCGACGGCTTCCACCATCAGGTCCGCCGCGGCCTTGCTGATTTCGCACCCCCGCGCCTCGAACCCGACATCGGCGATCGTTCCGTCGGCGGCGGATTTGACCCAGACCTGGACACGATCGCCGCACATCGGGTTGTCGCCCTTGGCGGTCGCGTCGAAACTTTCCAACCGGTGCATGTGCTGCGGCCGGCGGCCCCGCTCGATGATCGTCGCGTTGTACAGGTCGCGGATGTCGTCGAACATCACAGGCACCGGCTCATGCGAAGAACTCTCGCACCTTGGTGAGAGTCTCGGCCAACGCGTCGATTTCCTCATGCGTGGTGTAGACGCCGAAGCTGGCGCGCGCGGTGCTTTCCAGGCCGAGCCGGCGCATCAGCGGCTCGGCGCAGTGATGCCCGGCGCGCACCGCGATGCCGTTTCTATCCAGCAACGTCGCGATGTCGTGGGCGTGGGCGCGGTCGAGAGTGAACGACACCACCCCTCCCCGGTCCTGCGCGCGGCCGATCACCGTCAGGCCCTCGACCGCCGACAGCCGCGCCAAAGCGTGGTCGGTCAACGCCGCCTCATGCGCCGCGATGGCGTCGTAGCCGATCGCCTCGACGTAATCGATCGCGGCCTTCAGGCCGATGCCCTCGATGATGGCAGGGGTCCCGGCCTCGAACTTATGCGGCACCTCGGCCCAGGTGCTGCGCTCGTAGCTGACCGAGGAAATCATCTCGCCGCCGCCGAGGAACGGCGGCATCGCATCGAGCAGTTCGCGCTTCGCATACAGCACGCCGATGCCGGTCGGGCCGTACAGCTTGTGGCCGGTGAACGCGTAGAAATCGACGTCCAGCGCCTGCACGTCCACCCGGCGATGCACCACCGCCTGGGAGCCGTCGAGCAGGACCTTGGCGCCGTACTCATGCGCCAGCTTCACCAGCCGTTGCGCCGGTGTGTAGGTGCCGAGCACGTTGGACATGTGGGTGATCGCCACCAGGCCGACCTTGCGATCGGCCAGCAGCGCCTCGTATTCCGCCATGTCGAGTTCACCGGCATCGGTGATCGGCGCCACCCGCAACTCGATGCCGTGGGCATCGCGCAGCATCTGCCAGGGCACCAGGTTGGAGTGGTGCTCCATCGCCGAAATCAGCACCGCCTGGCCGGGCTTCAGGATGCCGCGGCCGTAGCTGTGCGCCACCAGATTGATGGCTTCGGTGCTGTTGCGCACGAACACGATCTCATGCCGGTCGGCGGCATTCAGCAGCTGCGCCGCGGCGTCGCGCGTCGCCTCGTAGGCGTCGGTGGTGCGCTCGCTCATCCAGTGCAGGCCGCGATGCACGTTGGCGTATTGATGCTCCATGGCGTGAACCATGGCGTCGATCACCGGACGCGGCTTCTGCGCCGAGGCTGCGCTGTCGAGGAACACCAGGGACTTGCCGCGGATCTTCTCCTGCAGGATCGGGAAGTCGGCGCGGATCCGCTGCACGTCGAAGGCCGTTGTCTTCAGGGTTGGGGACATCACGTTCACGGCGCCTGCTCCTGCCACCATGCCTCGATCGCGTCTTCCATCGCGAGGCGGGTCGTCTCATGCGCAATCGGGTCGAGCGCCTCGGACAGGAATGCGCGCACCAGCATGGTGCGCGCCTCCTCGCTGCCGATGCCGCGGCTGCGCAGGTAGAAGAAAGAATCCGGGTCCAGTTCGCCGACCGTGGCGCCATGGCTGCACTTCACGTCGTCGGCGTAGATTTCAAGCTGCGGCTTGCTGTCCATCTCGGCGTCCGGCGACAGCAGCAGCGCCTGGTTCATCTGGTAGCCGTCGGTCTTCTGGGCGATCCGGTCGACTTCGATCTTGCCCTGGAACACCCCGCGGGAATGCCCGGTCAGCACGTTCTTGACCGTCTGCCGGCTGGCTGTGGCCGGCGCCTCGTGGCGGATGACGGTGGTGAAATCGCCATGCTGGTGGCCGCCAAGCAATTGCGCCGCGTTCAGATGCGCCGCGGCGCGTTCCCCGAGGAGCCTGGCGTGGACTTCGATGCGCGCGAGCCGGCCGCCGAGGTTGAGCGAAAAGCTGTCATAGGTCGCGTCGGCGGCGATCTCCGCATAAAGAGTCGAGAGATGATACGCATCGGGGGATTCGTTCTGCAGCCGCAGATGGGTCAGCGTCGCCTTGGCGTCCACCGTCACGGAGGTCACGGGGTTGTGGAAATAGGCGCCGTCGCCGATCGCGATCTCCACCAGTGTCAGCGAGGCGCCCTCGGCGATGTGCACGCTATGGCGTGGATGGAATGCGGCCGCGCCGGCTTCTTCGCCTTGCGAGGTCGCCAGGCTGATCAGCAGCAGGGTTCCCGCCTCCATCCCCTTCGGGACCGCGATGGCGGCGCCGTCTTCGGCAAGCATGGTGTTCAGAGCGACGAGTTTTTCATCCGCCGGGCGGGCGATGGTGCCGAATGCCGGCGCACCGGTGCGGACCGAAACATGCGACGGCACCGCGGAAAGGTCGGCACGGAAGCGGCCGTCCACGAAAAGCAGGCGCGGGCCTTCGATCGCCGGCAGGCGTGCCAGCAGCTTGGCGCAATCGGCAGCGGCCTCGCGCGGTTCCGCGAAGCGCGCCTCGGCCAGCGGCCGCAGCGAGGTGTAGCGCCAGGCTTCCTCCCGCGCGCCGGGCAGGCCGTTGCCGCGAAACGCTTCCGCCGCCGCTTCGCGCAGGCCGGAATCACCGCGCAGCCGGTCCTTCACCGCTTCGTAGCGGGCAAGGAAACCTGCCGCGTTGGCCTGCAGGGTTCTGGCGGCCGCGGTCATGCCGCCTCGGCGATGATCGAGGCGTAGCCGCCGGCCTCCAGCGCATGCGCCAGCTCGGGGCCGCCCGAGCGGATGATGCGGCCGCCGGCGAGCACGTGGACCCGGTCCGGCACGATATGGTCGAGCAGGCGCTGGTAATGGGTGATGACCAGGGCTGAGAATTTCGGGCCGCGCAGCGCGTTCACCCCGTCGGCGACGATCTTGAGCGCGTCGATGTCGAGCCCGCTGTCGGTCTCGTCGAGGATGGCGAGCTTCGGCTGCAGGATCGCCATCTGCAGCACCTCGTTGCGCTTCTTCTCGCCGCCGGAAAATCCGACATTGACGTTGCGCTTCAGCATGTCGTCGGCCATCGACAGGCGCTTGATCTCGGCGCGCGCGAGTTTGAGGAACTGCACCGCGTCGAGTTCGGCTTCACCGCGGGCGCGGCGCTGGGCGTTCAGGGCGGTGCGAAGGAAGTTCGCGTTGCCGACGCCGGGCAGTTCGACGGGATATTGGAACGCGAGGAACAGCCCCGCCGAGGCCCGCTGCTCGGGATCGAGGGCGAGAATGTCCTGTCCGTCGAACGTCGCCGTGCCGTCGGTGACGGTGTAGCCGTCGCGCCCCGACAAGGACGTAGGCGAGCGTCGACTTGCCGGAGCCGTTCGGGCCCATGATGGCGTGCACCTCGCCGTCCGGCACCGTGAGGTCGACGCCCTGCAGAATTTCCTTGTCTTCGATCCCGGCCCGCAGGCCCTTGATTTCCAGCATGTCCGGTCCTCAGCCCACCGAGCCTTCGAGGCTGACGGCGAGCAGTTTCTGTGCTTCGACGGCGAATTCCATCGGCAGTTCCTTCAACACGTCCTTGCAGAAGCCGTTGACGATCATGCCGACGGCGTCTTCCTGCGAGAGGCCGCGCTGGCGGCAGTAGAACAGCTGGTCGTCGGCGATCTTCGAGGTCGTGGCTTCGTGTTCCAGCTTCGCGGTCGGGTTGCGGCTTTCGATGTAGGGCACGGTATGGGCGCCGCACTGGTCGCCGATCAGCAGCGAGTCGCACTGGGTGAAGTTCCGCGCGCCGGCCGCCTTCGGCATGATCCGCACCAGACCGCGATAGGTGTTGTTCGAGCGGCCGGCGCTGATGCCCTTGCTGACGATGGTGCTGCGGGTGTTGCGGCCGATATGGATCATCTTGGTGCCGGTATCGGCCTGCTGCATATTGGTGGTGACCGCCACCGAGTAGAACTCGCCGACGCTGTCGTCGCCCTGCAGGATGCAGCTGGGGTATTTCCAGGTGATCGCCGAGCCGGTTTCCACCTGCGTCCAGCTGATCTTGGAGCGCTTGCCGCGGCAGGCGCCGCGCTTGGTGACGAAGTTGTAGATGCCGCCCTTGCCGTTGGCATCGCCCGGGTACCAGTTCTGCACCGTGCTGTATTTGATCTGCGCGTCGTCCATCGCCACCAGTTCGACGACCGCCGCGTGCAACTGGTTCTCGTCGCGCTGCGGCGCGGTGCAGCCTTCGAGGTAGGAGACGTAGGCGCCGTCCTCGGCGATGATCAGGGTGCGTTCGAACTGGCCGGTGTTGCGGGCATTGATGCGGAAATAGGTGGACAGCTCCATCGGGCAGCGCACCCCCTTGGGGATGAACACGAAGCTGCCGTCGGTGAACACCGCCGAATTCAGCGCCGAGAAGTAGTTGTCGCCGGCGGGAACCACGCTGCCGAGATACTGGCGGACCAGTTCGGGATGGTTCTGCACCGCCTCGCTGATCGGGCAGAAGATCACGCCGGACTTTGCCAGCGTCTTCTGGAAGGTGGTGGCGACGGAGACACTGTCGAACACCGCGTCGACGGCGACGTCGGGACGCTCCGGCAATTCCTCGTCGGCGCCGATCACGCCGGCCAGGATGGCCCGCTCGCGGATCGGGATGCCGAGCTTCTCATAGGTGCGCAGCAATTCGGGATCGACTTCGTCCAGCGATTTCGGGCCGGTCTTCTTCTTCGGCGCCGCGTAGTAATGCAGGTCCTGGTAGTCGATCGGCGGGTGATGCACCTTGGCCCAGTTCGGCTCGGTCATGGTCAGCCAGTGGGCGTAGGCCTTCAGGCGCCAGGCCAGCAGCCATTCCGGCTCATTCTTGCGCGCCGAGATCAGGCGGATGATGTCTTCGTTCAGGCCCTTCGGCGCCAGGTCCATCTCGATATCGGTCGAGAACCCCCATTTGTAGCCGGATTCGGTGACGGACTGGACGGCGTCGAGGGTTTCGGCAACGGCTGGCATTCTGCAGGATCCTATTCGGCGGCAGGTGCGGAGACGAATTCGGCGAGGCGGAACGCCGGCGGCACGGAGGCCGCGCGCATGTCCGCCAGGGTGATCGAGGACAACGCCGCATGGATGGCGTCGTTCACCAGGTCCCAGCGGCCCTTCACGGCGCACAGGCTCTGCACGTCGCAGCTGCCCGGATGCCCGTCGACGCAGGCGGTCAGCGCGATCGGGCCGTCGATGGCAGCGATCACGTCGGCGACGGCGATTGCCTCCAGCGGCTTCGACAGGCGGTAGCCGCCATGCGCGCCGCGGGTGGAGGTGACCATGCCCGCCGCGGCGAGGGCCTTCAGCACCTTGGCAACGGTCGGCTCCGGCACGCCGGTCGCGGCGGAAATACCGGGCGAGGTCTGCACCGGGGCGACCGCATCGACCGCCAGGCAGCCGCGATCGCGCTCGGCCAGGCGCACCAGCACGACGACGGCGTAATCGGTCAGTTTCGAGAGCCTGAGCATGACGATCGGAACCCCGGGGGATGGCTTAATCGGACTTGTCTGGTCCTGTTTTGGCAAATGGACCATCCGACTGCCTGCGTCAAGGCTTGGACACGGAATTTACATCGGTATTCCGCCGGCGGGCGGGGTTCACAAGCGCCTGGGCCGCCCGTAACCTGGGGTCGATCGATCCACGGGAGAAGAACATGGCCGGCGCACCCATGCTGGAGGGCAAAGTTGCCGTGGTGACGGGCGCCGGCGGCGGTATCGGCCGCGAGATCGCGCTGATGATGGCGCTGGCCGGGGCGAAGATCGTGATCAACGACCTGGGCGTGTCGGTGACCGGCGACGGCGGGTCGGCGACCCCCGCCGAGCAGACCAAGGGCATCATCGAGCAGCGCGGCGGCCAGGCGGTGATCAACACCGACAGCGTCGGCAGTTGGGACAACGGGCGGCGGATCGTGCAGGCGGCGCTGGATGCGTTCGGGCGGATCGACATCGTGGTCAACAACGCCGGCATCCTGCGCGACGTGATCTTCCACAAGATGTCCGCCGACGACTGGGACAGCGTCATCAACGTGCACCTGTCGGGCAGCTTCTATGTCAGCCGGGCCGCGGCCGAGCATTTCCGCAAGCAGGAGAGCGGCGCGTTCGTGCACATGTCCAGCACGTCCGGGCTGATCGGCAATTTCGGGCAGGCCAACTACTCGGCGGCGAAGCTGGGCATCACCGCGCTGTCGAAATCGATCGCGCTGGACATGAAGCGCTACAATGTCCGCTCCAACTGCATCGCGCCGTTCGCGTGGAGCCGGATGACCGGGTCGATCCCGGCGGAGACGCCGGAACAGAAGGCGCGGGTGGAGAAGATCAAGCAGATGACGCCGGACAAGAACGCCCCGATGGCGGTGTTCCTGGCGTCCGATGCCGCGGCCGGCGTAAGCGGGCAGGTGTTCGCCACCCGGCACAACGAGATCTTCCTGATGAGTTCGCCGCGGCCGATCCGCGGCGTGCATCGCAGCGAGGGCTGGACGCCGGAGCTGATCGCCGAGCATGGCTGGCCGGCGCTGAAGGGCTCGGCGATGCCGCTCGACCGCAGCGGCGAAGTGTTCTCCTGGGATCCGGTTTGAGGATTTGCCGGAGCGCGGCCCGCGCGGGCGTGCCGGGCATATTCGACTGAGCCTTTCGCAGACCTGCCCCGATGCTTAGCGTCGCCGATGCTTAGCCTCGCAGTCGGGGGCTTCGCGCTCGTCCTGCTGTGCGTGGTGATGCAGGACGCGTTCGAGGTGATGCTGCTGCCGCGCCGGGTCGACCGCCAGCTGCGGCTGATGCGGCTGTTCTTCCGGGCCGCGTGGGCGGTGTGGTCGGCGGCCGCCAGTCGGCTGGCAACCGGGCCGCGGCGGGAGCGGGTGCTGAGCGTGTTCGGGCCATTGTCGATCATGGCGCTGTTCACGCTCTGGGCGCTGGGCTTCATCATCGGCTTCGGCCTGCTGCTGTGGGTGCTGCAGGTGTCCGCCGGCGCCGACCCGCCGCCGGCGTTCTTCGAGCAGTTCTACCTGAGCGGCGCCACCTTCTTCACCCTGGGCTACGGCGACGTCGTGCCGCACACGGTCCCGACCCAGGCGCTTGCGGTGATCGAGGCCGGCACCGGGCTATCAATGATCGCCATGGTGATCAGCTACCTGCCGGTGCTGTACCAGCTGTTCGCCCGGCGCGAGACGCATGTGATCCTGCTCGACGCGCGTGCCGGTTCGCCGCCGACGGCGGGGACGCTGCTCAGCATCCATGCCGGCCGCGAGGGCCTCGGGCGGCTCGATGCCCTGCTGCAGGACTGGGAGGTGTGGGCGGCCGAGCTGCTGGAAAGCCACCTGTCCTACCCGATGCTCGCATATTACCGGTCGCAGCACGACAACCAGTCCTGGCTGGCGGCAGTCGCCGCGATCATGGATTGCTGCGCGCTGATCCTGGTCGGCGCGGACGGGGTCTCGCTGCTGCAGGCCCGCATGACCTTCGCCATGCTGCGGCAGATGCTGGTCGAGATGAACCGTTCCTTCGGCATCGTTACGACGCGGCCGAGTCCGATCGACCGGCTGGACCACGAGACCTTCGAACGCCTGGACGCGTCGCTGTCGGAGGGCGAACTGACCTGGGCCGGCGGCGAGGAGACCGAGCATCTGCTTTCGGCCTTGCGCACCACCTATGAGCCGCTGCTGGAGGCGCTGTCGCGCTACCTGCTGGTGCCGCTGCCGGGGTGGCTGGCCAGCGCCGAGAGCCACGATCATTGGGACCAGGGTGCCCGCGGCACCCTGGCGCGCCGGTTGATCGACGACCTGACGCTGCGGGGCGCATCACCGGCCGCGGCGCGGATGCCGGGGGACGGTGGACGATCGTCGATCTGGCGGCGGCTGCGGACCCGGTTGAAGCCGGGCGTCGATCCCCGGCGATGACGGCGGGATGCCTGCCGATCATTGCTGCTTACAACAGGTTACTTTCGTCCAACAAACGTCATGGATGTTTCTCGCCGGCCCGGCTTCAGCGGCCGGCGGAGTTGCCTAGAAGGGGTGCGCTCGTGCAACCCGACAGGAAGAACTCCAATGCAATCGAAGACCATCATCCGGCGCGCCGTCCTCGCCGCCTCCACGGCGCTGATCGCGTCGGCGTTCGCCTCCGGTGCGCGGGCGCAGCAGATCGGCGACGTGTTCTACATCGCGTTGGAGAACCACAACTTCACCCAGCCGAGCACCTACACCGCCACCGGCCAGATCTTCGGCAACCCGGCGGCGCCCTACATCAACAGCCTGATCACGCCGGGCAACCCGAACGCGGCGCAGGTATCCTACGCGAGCAACTACACCAACGTGCCGATCCAGCCGGCGGGCAGCCCGTCCGGCGCCGGCGCGGTGCATCCGTCCGAGCCGAACTATGTTTGGCAGGAAGCCGGGTTAACCGGCGCGCGCAACGACGCCGACCCCTATGGCGCCGGGATCAACAACAACACCGCCCTGCTGCCTTCGACCAACCCCACCAACAACATCGTCAATGCGCCGAACTTCAGCGCCCAGCTGCAGAATTCCGGAATCAGCTGGAAGTCCTACCAGGAAGACACCAACCTTAAATCGGTCGGCGGACAGTTGACCAACACGCCGGTGGCGGCGAACCAGACGACGGTGCCGCTGGCCAGTTTCTCGGGCACCTCGAACAGCTACACCAACGAGTACAACGGCAGCCACCAGTACAACTATGCCGCCAAGCATGACGGCTCGTTGTTCTTCACCGCCACCAACGGCGGCAACGATCCCAGCACGTCGAACCCCGAGGCGTCGCACTACGCGCCGCTGCAGCAGTTCGCGCTGGACCTGAGCAGCAACGCGGTGGCGAAATACAACTGGATCACCCCTGACCAGTTCAACGACATGCACACGGCGCTGACCGGCGGCTTCAACTACAACGGCACCCACTACACCGGCGACGCCGCGGAGATCGCCCAAGGCGACAATTTCCTGTCCATCCTGATCCCGATGATCATGGCCTCCCAGGCGTACCAGAACAACGGCGAGATCGTCATCTGGAATGACGAGACCGAGGGCGAGACCACCAGCACCACGGGCTTCACCAGCACCGAGATCATCATTTCGCCGCTGGCGAAAGGCAACGCCTACACCAACAACATCTCCTACACCCACTCCTCCGACCTGCTGACCAACGAGGACATCTTCGGCCAGTCCTGCCTGGCGGATGCGTGCAACGCCACGCCCTTGAACGATCTGTTCAAGGCCGGCGCCATTCCGGCGCCGGAGCCGGCTTCGCTGGCGCTGCTGGGGAGTGGGGTGATCGGGCTGGCGATGATCCGGCGGCGTGGGCGGGCCATGCTGCCAAAGTGATCGGGGCTTTCGCGGCTTAGGGAAGCAAGGTTGTTTCACCACAGAGCTGTCGGGACATACAAGGCAATGAAGACGGGAGAAGCAGGTAGAGGTATTTTCCTGGCTTCTCTGTGTCTCCGTGCCTCCGTGGTGAATCGCCTACCTGTGCTTGCGGCTTGCCGAAGTGATGTGAGGCAGGTTGTCTTGGCTCCACGCCGGGCAATCCGGGGCTGCATGGTGCAGCGCTGAAGCGCGCTGCACCCTACGGATTAGCGGGGATGCGATGAAGTTTCCCGCGGAGACGATGAGACGGGAGATTATCCTTTCTTCTCCCCGTCTCTGTGCCTCTGTGGTGAACCGCTTGTTTTCTACGCGACGCTGGCCGATTTCGGTTCGGGGGCGGACCAGTAGCGCGGCAGGTCCAGCAGGGTAACCTCCAGTTCGACGGCGTCGCTGCAATCGAGTTCGGCGGCGCCGTCGGTCCATTGCCATTCGGCTTCCGGCGGATACCAGCCGGGGCCATGGCGGTCGGGTGGCATGGCGCAGCCGTCGAGGCGCAGCGCGGCCACGGCGACGCCCAGGGGGCGGCGGTCGGTGCTGTCGGGATCGAGGTCGGCGGCAGCGGCAGCGCGGGACAGCAGCAGCGACCTGCCGGTACCGGGCGGCAGCGTGAAGACGGCGACGGGACCGTCGATGCGGGGGTGCAACATCCGGCCGCCGGCCTGCAGGCGCAGATCCGGCTCGGCGGTGCTGCGATGGCCGAGCTCGGCGGCGCGCGCCAGCAGGGTTCGCCGGACGGTGGCCAGGGCCGGGCCGTCGATGACCAATGGCGCGCAGCCCTGGTCGCTCCAGATCCGCCGGGCGAAATCCGGGTGCAGCGCGATGGCGCCGGGGGCGTCGGGGGAAGCGTCTCGGTTGCCGGTGATGCGGTTGCCGGTGATGCGGTTGCCGGTGTCCAGATAGGACTCGGCCGGCATTCCGGCCGCCAGCAGCACGTCGTGCCGGTCGAGCTCGACATGCCAGTAGCGCGCCGTCGCCATCGGCACCTGCGCCACGCTGGCGCCGTTCAGCAGATAGCGGATCGGAACCAGGATGTCGGGCGCCGCGTCGGCGCCGCCGCTGGCCACGAACACCGCATGGTCCGGGGACAGGAACAGGTCCCGCAGCGGCCGGCCCTCGCCGAACGCGCCGGCCTGCACTCGCACCGGATGCACGTCCCACGGACGCGGATGCCGGGCGCAGTCGATCTGCCAGGAGCCGACCCACACGATGCGCGCCAGCCGGCGCCCGTGCAGCGTGATCATCATGTCGCCGACCCGCAGATCCTCGATCGGGCATTCGCCGGCGGCGGTCAGCATGCGCGTGCCGTGCAGGAAGCAGGACCCGCCGGGCGGCACGATCAGTTCCACATCGGTTCGGCCGAATTCGTCGAGGGTGACGCTGGCGCCGATGTTCGACTGCGGGTTCAGCAGCGTGTAGTGCAGCGTGCCGCCGGCCGACAGCGTGACGTTCAGCGCGTTGCCGGCGACCGATGCCGCGGTGGCGTCGGTGTCCTTCAGCAGCAGCGAGTCGCCGGGCGCGAAGTTGTTCAGCGTGCCGGTGTAGCTGGCCGGCGCGTCCAGCAGCAGCGCGCCGCCGACCAGGTTGAAGCTGAGGGCGGCGGCGGTGGCGGCGGTCAATTCCAGCGTGCCGCCGGGATCGACCCGCAGGCCGCCGGCGCCGGTGAGCGGACCGAGCCTCAGCACGCCGCCCTGGGCGTCGACGGTGCCGGCATTGGCCAGCGGGGCGGCGATGCTGCCGAAGCCGCGCAGCAGCCCGCCGGCGGCGATCGACAAGGTCGTTGAGGTGAACACGCCGCCGCCGAGCTGCAGCAGGCCGGCATCGGCAAGCGATCCCGACGTGGCGTAGTCGCGGCCGCTCAGCACGGACAGCGTATGCCCGGCGGTGATGCTGCGCAGCGACGCCTCGACCGGCTGGAACAGGGCGGTGCCGGCGTTGAAGCTGGCGAGGCTGGAACCGGGCCCGTTCAGGATAATGGTGGCGGCATCGGTGACGATGGCGGCGGCGCGGGACAGGTCCAGGGTGGCGCCGGCATCGGCCTCGTAGGTGCCGCCGGCGAGACTGGTGCCGGTGAAGTTGGCGAGGCCAGCGCCGATCGTCAGCGTGCCGCTGGCGGCCGCCTGCAGCAGGCCGCTGTTGCTGATCGCGGCACCGGTGAGGTTGAGGCCGGAACTGCCGCCGGCGACGATGCTGCCGCTGTTCCCGCTGGCGGCGATGCCGGCGAGCAGCAGGCTGCCCCCCGCCAGGGTGACCACGCCGGCATTGGTGGTGCTTTGCCCGAACCATTGCTGCTGGGTCGCGCCGACCGCATCGAAGCCCAGGTTGACGAAGCTGCCGACGCTGATCGCGGCGTTGCCGGTGGCGGTGACGATCGCGGCGTGGCCGAGGGTGAGGGCGGCGCCGGTGTTGTTGTCCCACAGGTTGTAGGCGACCGGATTGGCGGGGGTGCCCGGCGCGCCGAGGCTGATCGCCAGGTTGTCCAGCGTCTCGTTGTCCAGCACGGTGAGTTGCCCGCCGGACAGGTTGATCGTGCCGGGCTGGCCGCCGGCAATCGTCTGCACGGCAAGGCCGCCGCGGATGGCGACGGCGCGGGTGGGATCGCTCAGGTCCAGCAATCCCTTCACCACGACGTTAACCAGCGTCGGGCCGGTGGGCAGCGCCACCGAGGACCGCAAGGCGAAGGTGCCGCCGTTTTCGGCGATGGTTCCGTTCCTGACCGTGCCGGTCAGCACGACGTTGCGGAACAGCCCGGTGGCGGAGATGTCCAGGGTGCCGCCGAGCAGGTCGATGCTGCCGCCGAGCACCAGCTGGCCGCCGGCATCGGTGAGCGTGCCGATGGCGGCGATCAGCTGCGGCAGGGTCGCCGAGGCATCCACCTCCAGCGTGCCGCCGGCCGCCAGCGCGATGCTGCCTGCATTGGCCAGCGTGGTGACCGACAGCAGGCCGCCGGCGCCGATGGCGATGGCCGCGGCGTTGACCAGGATGGAGGTGCCGAACGCGAGCGTTGCCGCCGGCGCGACGGTGAGGCTGCCGTGGTTGACCAGGCTGGGCACCGCCACGAAGGCGCTGCCGAATGCGGTGACCGCGGTGGCCGGCCCCAGCGTCAGCGTGCTGCCGGCGACCGCCTGCAGGCCGCTCGGCGGATAATGCAGCTGCACGGCGTTCGCCACCGTCTGGCCGATGGCGATGGTGAAATCGTCCAGCGTCTCGCTGTCGAGGAAGCTGAGGGTGTCGCTGCGGGCGTCGATGCCGGCGGCCCCCAGCGCCGCGAGGCCGTTCTTCACCGTGATGGTGTAGCCGGCGGCGGGATTGCTCGCGTCCAGCGTGCCGGCCAGGGCGATGCCGTCGAGCGTCGCGCCGGGCAGCGCCAGCACGCCGCCGTCCACGACCACGGCGCCGCCCTTGACGGTGCCGGTCAGCGCCAGGTTGGCGAATGCGCCGGTTGCCGCCACGTCGAGGGTGGCGCCGCCAAGGGCCAGCGTGCCGGCGAGGACGAGCACGCCGCCCTGGTTGTCGATGCTGCCGGCGAGCAGGTCGGAAAGCGTGGTGTTCTGGTCCAGTTCCAGCGTCGCGCCGGCGCCGATGGCGATGCTGCCGGTGTTGGCGAAGGCGGCGGCATTGCCGGCGCGCAGCGTGGCGTTGGCGCCGATCGCGATGCTGCCCGAGTTGTTGAAGCCGCCGCCGAGGGTCACGCGATTGGTGGTGCCGGCGGCGAGCGCCATGCTGCCGGTGTTCAGCAGCGACGGCGCAATGGTGAGGCCGAAGCCTTGCGGGTCCGGGTTGACCTGCAGCGTGCCCTGGTTGGCCAGCACGGCGCCGCCGAGGTCCGGCAGCGATCCGCCGGCGATGGTGAGCGATGCCGACGGCCCAAGCGTGAGGGTGCCGCCGGCCGGCGCCCGCAGCGCGCCGAACGGGCTGCCGAGGCTGATCGCCACCTGGTCCAGCGTTTCGCTGTCCAGCACCGACAGCGCGCCGGCGGTGAGGTCGATCGAGCCGGGGGCGGCACCGGCGAGGGTCTGCACGGTCAGTCCGTTCACCACGCTGACCGGTTGGAAGCGGCTTGGCGTGAGCGTGCCGAGCACCCGCATCGCGTCCAGCGTGCCGCCGTTGCCGGCGAGCGTTCCGCCGGACAGCCGCAGCGTCCCGCCCTGCAGCGAACCGCCGAGTGCCAGCACGCCGGCGTGCAGGTCCAGCAGCGCCTGGGTTCCGCCGAGCGTCAGCGTGCCGGCGACCGCGAGCACGGCGCCGGCGGCGGCCAGGGTCGCGCTGTCGACGACGACCACCTCGCCGGCTGCGATGCCGACCGTGTAGCTGCCCGCCACCGCGATGCCCGCATCGGCGGTGGACCCGTTGGGCGCCACCCCGCCGCTCCAGCTCGATGCCATCAGCCAGTCGGCATCGGCGGGGGTCAGCCAGGTGAATGTCGCCATGAGGGAACGTTCCGAAATATGAGCGACCTTAGCCGATCGCGAGGGCGCTGTCGAAAACCTGTCGCAACGATCCCGCAAGTGCATGCGCCCGCGTGCGAACGGTGCACTGGCAGGAGGGGCGAAAGGCAAAAGGCGCAGCGCCGATCAGGCGGAATGTTCGTGAGTTTTTCACGATGTCGAAGTGTGCCGCCGGATTTGTTTCGCCACCATTAATACAGGCAACCCCGGCCGGAAGGTGCCGTTTTGCACGGGACGCTTCGCAATGGAGCGTCATCAACATGGCACCAGGAGAAATTTCCATGCCGCAAGCCAGCCACACCAAAGCCGCCGAGTCTCACGAGAAGGCCGCGAAGTCGCACCGCACCGCAGCCGAGCATCACGGCAAGGGCGATCACAAGTCGGCCCAGGAGCATACCGAGAAGGCGCACATGCATTCCAAGGATGCGCACACGCATTCGACCGAAGCACACAGCAAGACGAGCAAGGGCGCCAAGGCCTGATCAGGCCGAAAAGCCATCTCTTGACCGCTGCCATCGAGGCATAGCCGGCATCGCCGGCGGGTAACGGTCTTGCACTGGCAGCGCGCGGCGGCGAGGTTGCGGGACAGGAGTTCCCGATGACCGAGCCGCCGCAGTCCGTTCTACCTCCCGCAACGCCCGTCCTTGCCCGCCCGGCCGCCAGCCTGCTGGTGCTGCGCCAGGGCGACCGTCCGCAGGTGCTGATGGGCATGCGCGGCGCGGGGCATAAATTCATGCCGAACCGGCTGGTGTTTCCCGGCGGCGCGGTCGATGCCGAGGACCACCAGGCGTCGTTCGCCACTCCGCTCCGGTCGGATGTCAGGGAGCGTCTGTGCCGGGCCGCCACGGACGAACTGGCGACGGCGCTGGGGATCGCCGCGGCTCGGGAACTGGAGGAGGAGACCGGGTTGTCGCTGGGCGCTCCTCCGGCGCTGGACGGGCTGGATTACCTGTGCCGGGCGATCACGCCGGAAAGCTCGCCGATCCGCTTCGACGCGCGGTTCTTGGTGGTGGATGCCGAGCGGGTCGGCGGCGTGCTGGGCGGCTCGGGCGAACTGGAGGACCTGCGGTGGTACGGCGTGGAGGAGGCGCGAGCTCTGGACCTGGCGATTGCTACCGGCCGCGTGCTGGAGCGGCTGCAGGCGTGGATGCGGATGGACCCAGCGGAGCGGCTGGCGAAGCGGCAGGTCCCGGTGCTGTTCAACCGGGCCTGGCGGATGGAATGAGGCGCGTCAGGCGGCGCGCCACAGCGAGCCGTCCTGCACCGCCCTGCCCTCCGCCCGCAGCTTCAGCAGATGCGCCATCACGTTGCGCTCGGCGGCCCGGCGCAGGATGGGATTGATCTGCGAGTAGAGGGCATCGACCAGGCCGGCGGTGTCGCGCGGCTGCGTCTGCAGGGCGGATTCGATCGCCGCCTCGCGCTGCAGCCGGTGGTCCAGCATCTCGCGCACGAAGGCTTGCGGGTTCGGCAGTGCCGGGCCGTGACCGGGCAGGAAGAGCCGGTCTTCGCGGGCCAGAAGCCGCTTCAGGCTGGCGAAATACGCCCCCATGTCGCCGTTCGGCGGCCCGACCACGCTGGTCGACCATCCCATCACGTGGTCGGCCGAAAACACCACGCCATCCGCGCGGGCGAAACACAGATGGTCCGGGGCGTGGCCCGGAGTGTGCAGCGCGGTCCAGCCCTCGACCGCGTCGCCGTCATGCAGCGCGACGTCGGGGCGAAACTCGGGTTCGGGGTTGGCGTGGAAGCCATGCACCGGGGCCCCGGTGGCGGCCCGCAGGGCGGGCAGCGCGCCGAGGTGGTCGTGATGGGTGTGGCTCAGCAGGATCTTCGCCACCCGCCCGCCGGTCGCCTCCAGCACCGCCTGCACATGCGGCGCGCTGTCCGGCCCGGGATCGAGCACCATCAACCCCTGGTCGCTGTCGATCAGGTAGGTGTTCGTGCCATGATAGGTCATCGGCGTGGGATTGGGCGCCACGATCCGGCTGATCCCCGGCAGCACCGGCAACACGGCGCCGCGCACCGGCTCGGGTTCGGTCAGGAATGGCATATATGATGGCTCATAACGAATCTCAGTCCTTGCGGGTGAACAGGCGGTAGCGGCCCCATTGCGCCGTCTGCTGGTAATGCGACCAGACCTCGGCGAATAGCTGGTGGCGGGTGAAATAGGCGATGAAGTCGAATTCCTCGCCGCACCAGGGTATCCCCGGTTGCGTGTCCACCACCACCGCCGATGGCGGGGCGCGGGCGAAATCCTCCGCCACGCTGCGGTAGACGTAGAATTCGGGGCGCCCCATCTCCCAGACCTCGCGGTAGCGGCGGCCGTCCGGCAGGCATTTGGCGTAGGCGCCCTCCAGCATCCACATGTTCATGGTGTGCAGGGTCAGCCGGGCGTGGGCGTAGTTGAGCGCCGGGAACACCGGCGAGATGCCGGGCGAGAACACCAGCACCCGCTCGCCTTCCGCCTCCTGCCGCAACAGCGCGGTCAGGCCGGCGGTGTCGCTGCTCGGGTAGGTGAGCTCCTTCCAGGGCAGCTCGCCGTTGGAGATCGAATACAGCGCGAACAGTCCGCCGAGGCCGCCGGCGAAGCGCGCCGCGTTGATCCGCCCACCGACCGCGCCGGTGCGATCAATCCACTGTGCCGCCATCACGATGCCCAGGCTGCAGGTGAAGAACTCGATCGGCACGATGTGGTACGACCACCCCTTGTGCTGCGCCACCGCCGCCGCCAGCGACCCCAGCGCGCCGAGGCACAGCATCCGCGCGATCGCATGTTCCGGCCGCCAGCGCAGGCGCAGCGTGAGCCACAGCAGCGGCGCCAGTAGGCACAGGACGGTGGCCATGCGCGGCATCAGGAACAGGCCGAACGCGGTGGTCTCGCCCTCGTCGAGGTAGAACTCCCAGACCAGCGGCACGACGAAATTGAGGTATTGCGGAAACAGCAGCGGCAGCGACGTCGCATAGGC
The DNA here is from genome assembly GCA_963819305.1 of uncultured Alphaproteobacteria bacterium. Taxonomy (GTDB): domain Bacteria; phylum Pseudomonadota; class Alphaproteobacteria; order Acetobacterales; family Acetobacteraceae; genus CAVTKE01. Next base: position 109,979 of record CAWFVP010000004.1, on the reverse strand, counting down.
CGCCCAGACCACCGCCATGCACCACGGCACCGGGTCGCGCAGGCTGGCCCGCCGCGCCGCCGGCCAGCCCGCCTCATGCGCCCGTCCGAGCACGACGCACAGCTCGACCAGCGCTGGAATCGCCAAGAAATGCGGCTTCAGCGCGAATCCGACCGCCGCCAGCAACGCCGTCGGCACCCGCAGGCGCGGCCGCGCCCCCACCTCGCGCCGGGCGGCGGACAGCATGTACGGCAGCGCCGCCATCGCCATCAGGTGCTCGCGCTGGCCGAAATCATAGCCGGCGCCGAACAGGAACAGCCCCGGCAGCACGTCCAGCAGCGCCCGCTGCACCAGCCCCTCGGCGGGCCGGTCGCGAACCTGTAGCATCAGCCACCAGGCGAGCAGCCCGAGCGCCACCACGCAAAGCTGCAGCGCCACCGGCCCGTCCAGCCCCGCCACCTCCTCCAGGCTCGCGGGAATAAGGTTCAGCACGAAGATCAGCGGCGGATTGACGTCGATCAGGTCGGAATACAGCCGCTCCCCGGCCAACCACCGCTCGCTGAAGCTCAGCACCGCGGCCACATCGTGGTTGAGCGGCGGCGCCAGCACGAACGGCACGAACAGCAGCATCGGCAGCAACGCCGGGAACAGCCGCCACAGCCCGGACGCGGCGGGGCCGAGCCGCATCCGGCCCAGCCGGATTCGGCCCAGCTTGCGCCGCATCGCGCGCCAGTCGATGCCCCGCTGCCGTTCGGGCTTGCGCAACTCGCTCCGCGGCGCCGCCGGCGGCACGCGGTGGTCCGGCAGCCCGGTTACGGGCGCGCTGGCCTCGCGGGCGCCGGGCGTGATGTCCATGGCGCATTTTCTGCCCGCCGCCCCCGATCCACGCAAGGGCCGCGCGCAATCGCCGGCGCAGGCGCCGCGCCGTCGAAAGGATTGCGCCGGCATGGTAGACCCCCGCCGATGGAAGCCCGCGAATACGCCCTGATGGACCAGGCCGAGCAGGCCATGTGGTGGTACCGCGCCCTGCATGCCCGCATCGCCGACGCCCTGGGCCCTCATCCCGGCCGAACCCTCGACGCCGGCTGCGGCACCGGCGGCCTGCTGGCACGGCTGCGCGAGGCAGGCCACGCAACCCTGTTCGGCCTGGAGTTCGACGCCGCCGCATCCGGCCGGGCGGCACGCAAGTCATCCGCGCCGATCACCCGCGGCAGCATCAACGCCCTGCCCTATGCCGACGCATCGTTCGACGCCGCCATCGCCGCCGACGTGCTCTGCCACGCCGCCGTCGACCCCGCGCGGGCGCTGGCCGAGCTGTCCCGCGTGCTGCGCCCCGGAGGCATGCTGGTGGTGAACATGCCGGCCTTCGCGTGGCTGCTCTCGGCGCATGACCGGCGGGTGCACAACGTCCGCCGCCAGAGCGCCGGCCAGTTGCGCGCCATGCTGGCGGCGTCCGGCTTCGTCGCCATCCGCACCCGCTACTGGAACTTCCTGCTGCTGCCGCTGATGGTGGTGCAGCGCAAGCTCCTGGCGCGCGGCGACGACGACGCCTCCGACGTCGCCGTTTTTCCGCCATGGCTCGATGCCATCTTCCATGGCATCACCCGCATCGAGCGTCATCTGCCCTTCGCGCTGCCCGGCGGCTCCGTGCTCGCCATCGCCACCCGCCCGCCTTGTTGACACCTCCATCCCCCGAGGCCGCCATCCCGCAAGCTTCAGACGCGCCCCGCTACGGGCTCTCGATCGTCGTGCCGGTGTACCGTGGCGCAGCCACCGTCGGCACGCTGGTGCACGCCCTCGCCCAGCTCCACCCCGAGGGCGGGATGGAGGTGGTGCTGGTGAACGACGGCAGCCCCGACGACTCCGCCACCATCTGCCGCGCGCTCGTCGCCGAGGCGCCGCTGCCGATCACCTATATCGAGCACGCCCGCAACTACGGCGAGCACAACGCGGTCATGACCGGCCTGCGCCACACAAGCGGCGCCTACGTCATCACCATGGACGACGACCTGCAGAACCCGCCCGACGAGGTGACCCGTCTGTACGACCATGCCCGCAGCGGCGAGTGGGACGTCGTCTACACCCGCTACCGCGAAAAGCGGCACGCCTACTGGCGCAACATCGGCAGCCGCTTCGCCAACCGCGTCGGCGACGCCCTGCTGGACAAACCGCGCGGGCTCTATTTGTCGTCGTTCCGCTGCATGTCGGCGCTGGTGGTGCGCAGCGTCGCCCGCTACCAGGGGCCCTACCCCTATATCGACGGCCTGATCATGCAGGTCACGCAACGCATCGACAGCATCGAGGTGCGCCACCTGCCGCGCGCCGAGGGCCGCTCCAACTACACCCTCACCCGCCTGGTCCGCCTGTGGCTGAACCTCGCCACCAGCTTCTCCCTCGCCCCGCTGCGGCTGGCGACGCTGGCCGGCATCGGCATGGCCGCCCTCGGCACCATCGGCGCCGTGGCGACCATCATCGAGGCGCTGACCCGCCACGACACCCCGTCCGGCTGGGCCTCGACCATGACCGTCATCCTGCTGGTCTCCGGCGTGCAGTCGATGATCCTCGGCGTGCTCGGCGAATATGTCGGCCGCACCTTCCTGTCGGCCAACGGCAAGCCGCAGGGCACCATCCGCCTGCTGGAACGCGGCGCGCCCGAGCCTCGGCCGGACAATCACGCGATGCGGGCGGACCGGACGGAGGGCGCCGCATGATCCCCTACTGGTCCGTGCTGGCGGCAGCCATCGTCACCAGCCTGGCCGGCCAGACGCTGCTGAAGGCCGGCAGCGGGGCGCCCGATTTCATCGGCCAGCTGCTCGACTGGCGCACCCTGCTCGGCCTCTGCCTCTATGGCGGTGCCGCCCTGCTCTACATCGTCGCCCTGCGCCGCATCCCGATGTCGGTGGCGCTGCCATGCACCGCCGTGTCCTACATCGCGGTCGCGCTGATCGGCCATTACGGCTTCCAGGAGCCGCTCGGCCTCCTGCATGTCGGCGCCATCGGCCTAATCGCCGCGGGCGTCGTCATGCTGGCGCTGGCCTAGTTATTCCGAAGCCAAAAGGCGCCTTTTTTCCGGCTTGCCTCGAGACAGTGTTTGCGGGTTAAGGCTCTGCAGGGGCTGTTCAATGTCAGCTAATCGTACGACAGGTTAAAGGGTCAGCCAATGTCACCGAATGAGTATGCAACCCTTCTGCTTGAGACACGAAGCCATGCCCTCGTAGGACTGTTTTTGCAACACTGGGCCATTATGGAAGCAGCGTTGAATAACGCGATAGGGATTGCCCTTGACCTCAAGCTAAACCAAAGGATCATCGTCACTCACAACATTCAGCTTCGTGCCAAACTCAATATCCTTCGTGCTGCAACTCGATTGTCGCTAAAACTGTCCGAGAGCGAAGTGCAAAATTACCACTCGTTAATAGGTAAGATCAGTGAAGCATCGCATAAGCGCAACATGATGGCGCATGATCTTTTCTGGACCACGGAGAATTTCTTCGCATAATCCGCGGGCTCGGGATGCGGCGCGCCGTTGGCGCCGCCTTCCAGCGTGATCGTCGGCACGGCGATGACCGGCTGCGCGTCGAGCCGCCGTTCCAGATCCTCGTAGCCCGCCTCACCATCCACCAGGCCAAGCCGCCACCGGTAGTTATGGATCACCACTAGCACGTGGTCGAGGTTGTCGAAGGCGGCGGCAGACCGGCCGGACACGTCATCGTCGAACGCCCACCGTGGCGATGCCGTCTGCCAGATGAACCGCGCGAAACCACGCCGGTTGCGCTCGTAGCCTAGGCGGCCCCGCTCCGTGGCAAAATAAAACTGATACCACCATGCCAGTTCCGCCTTCGGCGGCAGCGGCATCCGGTTCGCATCGCGATTGCCGATCAGGTAGCCGCTGACAGAGACCATGGCCTTGCAGCGTTCCGGCCAGAGGGCGGCGATGATGTTGGCCGTCCGCGCACCCCAGTCGCAGCCGCCGATGAACCCGACAGAAGTTGCAATCGGCCGCGGCACTGCGCATCTGCCTTCTCGACGGCAGCCGCAGACTTGCCGCCCCAACCCGATTGGACCCGCGCCATGACCGAATTTTCCGTCCTCGACCTCGCCCCGGTGCCGCAGGGGAAAACCCCGGCGGACGCCTTCGCCCGTGCCGTCGAACTGGCGCGGCACGCCGAACGCCTCGGCTATCGCCGCTACTGGCTGGCCGAGCATCACAACATGACCGGCATCGCCAGCGCCGCGACCGCAGTGGTGATTGGTCACATCGCCGGCGCCACCAGCAGCATCCGGGTTGGGTCCGGCGGCATCATGCTGCCGAACCACGCGCCGCTGGTCATTGCCGAGCAATTCGGCACCCTGGCGTCGCTGTATCCCGGCCGCATCGACCTCGGCGTCGGCCGAGCGCCGGGCACCGACCAGCGCACCCTGCGGGCGTTGCGCCGCGATCCCATGGCGGCCGAGAATTTTCCCCAGGACGTGATGGAGTTGCAGGCCCTGCTGGGCCCGCTGCAGCCCGGCCAGTCGGTCCAGGCGGTCCCGGGAACCGGCCTCGAGGTTCCCATCTGGATCCTTGGTTCGAGCCTGTTCGGCGCGCAGCTCGCGGGCATGCTCGGGTTGCCCTACGCCTTCGCCTCGCATTTCGCGCCGGACGCGCTGCTGCCGGCGCTTGAGGCCTACCGCAGCAACTTCCGGCCGTCCGCCCAGCTCGACAAGCCTTATGCGATGGCCGGGGTCAACGTCATCGCCGCCGACACCGACGCCGCAGCGCGGCGCCTGTTCACCTCGGTGCAGCAAAGCTTCGCCAACATGTTCCGCGGCAAGCGCGGCTTGCTGCCCCCGCCGATCGACGACATCGAGGCGTACTGGTCGCCGGCGGAAAAGCACCAGGCCTCGGCCATGCTTGCGTGTTCCTTCGTTGGCACCCCGGACAGCGTCGGCGAAGGCCTGGCCCGCTTCATCGAGCGGACCGGCGTCGATGAGATCATGGTGGCCGCCGCGGTCTTCGATCAGCCCGCGCGGCTGCGCTCCTACGAACTCCTGACCGAGGCCCGGCCAGCGGTCGATCGCGCCGTCGAACGGGCGTCACTGAACCACGCGTCGGTTTAATCCGCAGTCCTCGCGCCGGCAGGATTTCTTGATCCTGCCGGACTCCAGGTGCGGATCTGTCCTGATCCACCAATCAGGAATGTGACGAAACCCCGAAGACGGAAGCGCGTTGCCGCTCGCATCAAAACAGCGAGCGGACCGTCATGAGCCTCATCAACCAGAAGACCCTCGGGCTGTCGTCGAATGCCGATTTCGTGAGTTCGGCGTTCGATGGCGTATCGGGCAACGGGATCGACCCGTTCGGCACCAGCACCGGCAGTTCCAGCGACACGGCGGCCGCCACCATCGCCTCCCCGTTCAGCACGATCTACTCGTTCGGCGACAGCCTGTCCGATGGCGGCAACATCTCGATCCTCAGCGCCAGGCTCGTCCCGGCGAACCCGTACCAGGGCGGCGTCTTCAGCAACGGTCCAGTCTGGGTCTCGGACATCGCCTCGCAATACGGCCTTCCGCTGCCGGTCGCGAGCCTGACAGGCGGCAACGACTTCGCCTTCGGCGGCGCCAAGACCGGCGATGAGCCGACCCATGCCGCCAACCCCGCGGACCTGTCGTCGCAGTTCAACCAGTTCACTGCCCTGAAATCGAACCCGCAGGCCAACGCCCTATACACGATCTCCATCGGCGGCAACGACGTGCTGGATGCGATCTCGACCTTTTCCACCGACCAGGCCACCGGCCTCGCCATCATCAGCGCCGCCGTCGCCAACGAGACGTCGTTCATCAACAACCTCGCCAGCAAGGGCGCGCAGAACTTCCTGGTGATGAACGTGCCCGACCTGAGCAAGATTCCGTTCGCGCTCGACAAGGGACCGCAGTACCAGACCGTCGCCTCCGGCCTCGCGGCGCTCTACGACTACAACCTCAACGTCTCCCTCGCGAACCTGGTCACGACCAAGGGCCTGAATATCCATGTCCTGGATTCATACTCGTTGCTCGATGCGGGTATCGCCAATCCGGCGGCGTTCGGCCTGACCAACGTCACCCAGCCGCTATGGACCGGAAATTTCGAGGATTCCTCCAGCGGCACCCTGGCGGCCACCGGCGCCGCCCAGGCCGGCTACCTGTTCATGGACAATCTGCACCCGTCCGCCAGCGGCCACATCCTGCTGGCCAACGCCGGCGTCGCCGCACTGACGCCGGTTGCGTGATCCTGCGTCTTCGCAGGGGGAAAACGTCCGTATTCAAGGAGTTCATTGCCATGCGAACTTCCCTGTTCGTGGCCGCCGGCGCCGTGGTGTTGCTGGCCGGCTGCGGCACCGATCAGCATGAACGCACCACAGGCGGCGCCGCCGCGGGCGCCGCGGCCGGTGCCGGCGTCGGCGCTCTCGGCGGCCCGGTCGGGGCGGTGGTCGGCGCTGTCGTTGGCGGCGGCGCCGGTGCGGTAACCGGCGCCACGACGAAGCCGAGCGACGTCAATCTTGGCAAGCCGCCGTGGACCAATCCGCAGACCAGGCTGCCGAGCACGGGCCGCTCGACTGCAAGCCGGGCCAGCGGCAGCGGCAGCGACGACCTGAACTCAAAGAGCCTGAATGCGGCCCAGCGCGGACAGTCCTACTCACCCTGACGATGCGTCCAGCCCGCGCCACGTCGGCGCGGGCTGGCACCTCAATAGGATTTCGGCAAACCCAGTTCGCGCTCGGCGATGAAGTTCAGGATCATCTCGCGCGACACCGGCGCCAGCTGCATCGCCACCATCTCGCGAAAATAGCGTTCGACGTGGAACTCGGCGGCATAGCCCATGCCGCCATGGGTCCGCACGGCACGATCGCAGGCGTGAAATCCGGCATCCGCGGCAAGATACTTGGCCGCATTCGCCTGCGCGCCGCAGGGCTGTCCCGCATCGTAAAGCTCGGCCGCATGCAACGTCATCAGCTCGGCGGCATAGAGCTCCGACCAGCATTCCGCGAGCGGATGCTGGATCGACTGGTTCTGTCCGATCGGGCGGCCGAACACCACCCGCTCGCCGGCATAGTTCACGGCTTTCTCCAGTGCACGCCGACCCATGCCGATGATCTCGGCGGCGATCAGGATGCGCTCGGGATTGAGGCTGTCGAGGATATACCGGAAGCCCCTCCCCTCCTCCCCGATCAGGCGATCCAGCGGCACCTGCAGCCGGTCGAAGAACACCTGGTTCGAATTGACCGCATGGCGGCCCATCTTCGGAATTTCCCGGATCTCGACCGCCGCCGGGTCCATGTCGGCATAGAACAATGACAGCCCATCGGTCGGCTTGGCGCAGTCCTCGATCGGCGTGGTGCGCGCCAGCAGCACGATCTTGTCGGCCTGCTGCGCCGTGCTGGTCCAGATCTTCTGCCCGGTGATCTCGTAGCCGTCCCCGGTGCGGATCGCCCGCGTCTTGACCCGCGCGGTATCCAGTCCCGCGTCGGGCTCGGTCACCCCGAAGCACGCGCGCGAACGACCCGCGATGATCGCCGGCAGCCAGGCGGCGCGCTGTCGATCGGTGCCGTGCCGGACGATCGAATGCAGGCCGAAGATGTTGATGTGCACGGTCGAGCACGCGGCGAACGCGCCGGCCGAATGACCGACCTCCTGCATCATGATCGCCGCTTCGGTGACGCCTAGCCCGGCGCCGCCATAGGCCGCCGGCATGGCGATCCCGAGCCATCCCCCGGCGGCAACCGCCTCGGCGAACTCAAACGGGAAACTGTGCGCTCGATCTTTTTCCGACCAGTAGCCATCATCGAAACGATCGCAGATGGCGCGGATGGCGTCGCGGATCTCAGCCCGTTCGGGGGTTGCGCACAGCGCCTCGAATCGTTTCACGCGCATCCTCCTGCCGTCGGCGAAGTATACGCGGCAATCCCGTCAGCGCTTCAATGCAGTTCCAGCACGGCCACTGGCAGACGGGCGAGCAATGTGCCGATCTCCATCTCCCCTTGCATGGTCGCCTGCGTGCCGCACAGCACATCTTGGCCCTGCCGGCCGACCCACGCTTCGGGCAGCAACACCCGCGTGTCCCCCCAGCGCTGCCGCTCGACCAGCGGCAATGCTTCGGCTTCCAGCAACCCGGCGGACAAGCGGGTCGCAAGGCCCAGCACGGCCACGCCATCGTGCTCGCGCAGGAACGCCACCGCATGCTCCGCCTGCGCGCCTTCGAGCTTGAGCGCGGTGTAGCGCCCGTCGGCAAACAGGTCGGGAAGCCGCGCCCGCAAATCGAGCAGCCGTGCCACGACCGATTGCTTCACCCGGCCGGTGGTCCAGTCCGCGAGCAGGTCCGCGGGCTGGGGAATGCCGTCAAGCGACGCGGCGCGCCCGCTGTAATCAACCGGGCGCCTGTTATCCGGATCGACCAGGCTCAGATCCCAGAATTCGGTACCCTGATACATGTCCGGCACCCCAGGCACGGTCATCCGCAGCATCGTCTGGGTCAGCCCATTGACCGCACCCGGCGCCGCGATGCGATGCGCGAAGGCCGCGATTTCATCACCCAGCCGCGACGGCCGCGAGGGGTCGAGCAGTTGCGTAAGGAAGCCCTTCGTCGCCTCCTCGTATGCCTCGTTCGGCGCCACCCACGCGGAATGCCGCTTGGCCTCGCGCAGCGCCTTCTCCTGCCAACCCCAGATCCGGTCGATCAGGTCGCGCAGACCATCGGCGTCGTCGCTAGCCAAGCCGAGCGGCCAGGCCGCGACCAGCATCTGGTACAGCATCAACTCGTCGGCGGCGTCCGGTGCCAGGCCGCCATCCAGTTCCCGCCGCAACGGCGCGTTCAGCCGCGTCCAGCGTTGCAGTTGCGCGGCCCACTCATCGGGTATCTCGCTCAGCACCGCCAGCCGCACCCGCAAATCCTCGCCGCGCTTGTGGTCATGCGTCGCCGTCGCCAGCATCGCCCGCGGATATTGCCGCCCCCGCTCGCGGCAGGCCGCGTGAAATCCCGCCACGGAGAGTGCGAAGCTGCCGGGGTTGGAACCCACCTCGTTGCGCGACAACAGGCGGCCATACCGGTAGAACGCCGTGTCCTCCACCGATTTCGCCGCGACTGGCGACGACAATTGCTCGAACCGGATCATCCCGCGCATCCGTCGCGCCCGCCTGCTCCCGGGCGGCAGCGACCGCGGCGGCTCCCCGCCCAGCCATCCGCAGATGAGGTCGATCAACGGCTGGTCGGCCGCGCGCATCATCCGGCGTGCGCCGGATGCGGCCCACGCCATCACCTGGTCGTCATGCGCCGACTGCCCGGCGAGACCCGCATAGATCCGGTAGGAGGGAAAATGCACCAGCAACTCCACCAGCGCCCGGCGGATCGCGGTCAAGGTGTAGTCGCGGGTGGCGAGATCCTCCTGCGCAACGCGGTGCAAGGCCGCCGCCGTCGCGTTGAGCTCGCTGGCCAGCGTGTCGCGCAGCGTCAGCCGGCGCGCCACCTCCTCTTCCTGCGCGAAGGATGCGGGGTTGCCGGTCATTTCCGCCCACAACGCCGACAACGGCTGCTCGCCCGCGGGGTCGTGCAGCAACGCACCGACCTGATCCATGAAGTCGTAGCCGGTGGTCCCGTCGGTCCGCCAATCGGCCGGCAGCCGCTCATGCGCGGCGAGAATTTTCTCGACCACGATATACGGCTCGCCGGCCGGCGCCTCGGCGGGACGGCGCTCCCCCTCGGCCTCCAGCCGCCGGCGCAGCTTGCGGCAATAGCCGCGCGGATCGGCCAGTCCATCGACATGATCGACGCGAACGCCGTCGATCAAGCCATCCCCGTACAGCCGCAGCAGCAACGCATGCGTCGCGTCGAATACCTGCGGCAACTCGACCCGGATGCCGGCCAGCGAGGTGATGTCGAAGAACCGGCGATAGTTGATCTCGTCCGCCGCCGCCCGCCACCACACCAGCCGGAAATGCTGCGCCTCCAGCAACGCATGCAGCCGCTCCGCCCCCTCCGGCGTACCCGCGGCATACAACGCCAATGCCGCCTCGATCCGCGCCGCGCCTTCCTGCGTCGCCGCCGTTTCCCGCAACTGCGCCTTCACCGCCGCGGCCGCCTCGCGCGTCTGTCGCCGGCCGCTGCCGCGGATCGCGCCGTCGACGAGGTCGCCCAACACCATCCGGTAATCGCGGAATGCGATCGGGAACACATGCTCGCCGTACACCGCTTGCAGGCGGCCAAGCTTCGGATCGACCTCCAGCCGGATCTCGCCCGACCCGAGGCACGTCCCATACGGGCCCCCAAGAAACGGCGTCATCAGCTTGCCGTGCAAGGCGGCGTCCGGTGGCATCCAATCGATATCGAAAAAGCCGGCATAAGGGCTCGCCCGCCCCCACTCCAACACGTCCAGCCACCACGCGTTGTCCGCCCCGCCGACACCCATGTGGTTCGGCACGATATCGACGATCAACCCCATCCCGTGGGCCCGCAACGCGGCAACCAACCGCAGCAACGCCGGCTCGCCGCCAAGCTCCGGATTGATCGCGCCATGATCGACGATGTCGTAGCCATGCATCGAACCCGGCCGCGCCGTCAGTAACGGCGAGGTATAGACGTGGCTGATCTGCAGCTTGGCGAGATAAGGCACCACCGCCGTCGCCGCATCGAGATCGAAGTCGCGATGCAGTTGCAGCCGCGCGGTCGCGCGCGGCGTGGTCGTCGTTTTCATATCGGCCGTGCCTCGGACAATGCCCGCAGTCGGGCCGCGGTGACGGGATCGGCGAACAATGCGTCGGCCGGTGCAGGAAGGCGGCGGCGCCAGTTCGGATGCTCGTCCACCGTTCCCGGCAGGTTCGGCTGATCCTCCAGCCCCAGCGCGTCCTCGATCGGCAGCAACGCCAACGCACACGCCGAAGCGGCGATGTGCGCGCAGGCGGCATCGACAACGGGTTGGGTGTCGTCGGCCGCCGGAAGCTCCCCGGCAGCGGCGCCAGAAGCCTGGAAAGCCTCCCACAGCGCCGCGCGTTCCTGCACGCGGGCTCGCGCGGAGCGATCTGGATCACCACGCCCAAGCCGTCGCTGCCACGCGACGTCGAGCCCTCGCCACCATCCGGCAACCGTCGGCAAATCATGCGTCGTGGTCATCGCCACCGCATCGGCCGACCATCGCTCCGGCGGCTTGAAGCGATCCCCCTCGCGCTCGAACCACAGCACTCGCATGCCCGCCAGGCCAGACGACTGCAGCGACTCCTGAAAGCCTTCGGGAACCGTACCGAGATCTTCTCCGATGACGATTGCCCGATGCCGCAACGATTCCAGCCGAACCAGCCGCAGCATGTCGTCCAGCGGAAAGCGCAGATACGCGCCATCGGCAGGTCCGCCGCCTTCCGGCACCACCCAAAGCCGCGCCAGCCCCATCACGTGGTCGATCCGCACGCCTCCCGCATGACGCAATGCCGTGCGCAGCATCTCCAGAAACGCGGCATAGCCGTGCGCCACTAGACCATGCGGCGAGAATGTCGTGACTCCCCAATCCTGCCCTTGCGGGTTCAGGATATCCCCCGGCGCACCGATGCTGAGGCCGTGCAGCAGCTGGGAAGGCTCCGCCCACGCATCACTCCCGCCGCTGTCGACACCGACCGCCAGATCGGTGATCAACCCGATCGGCATGCCGCCGTCGATCGCCGCCCGCTGCGCATTCCCGAGTCCACGATCGGCAACGAACTGAACGAAGGCATGAAAATCGACCTCCTCGCGATGCGCCGCGGCGAACTCCGCAACCGCCGTGCTGCCCGGGTCCCGCAACGGCGCCGGCCACTGCCGCCAACTCTCAATTCCCGCCTGAGAACCGAGCTGCGCCGCATGCAACGCCTCGAACACCGCATGCAGTTCAAGCCTGCGCCCTCGCTCCGACCGAAACCGCTCGAAATCCCGCAACAGACCCGGATGAGATCCCCCCATCGCCTCCGAAAAGACCCGGCGCAACTCATTGCACCGATCCTTCGCCACCCCCGCCCATTCAACCAGGCTGGCATCGTCGTCACGACGAAAGCGCTCACCCGGATCGGCATAAAGTCCGTTCAACAGGCTCCGGCTGGAAGGCGCATACGGGCTGAAACGTAAAGGAAGTGCAGTAAATCCCGCATGCACCGGGCTGATGGCGATCGTCGCCGCGCCAACGGCCGCCGCACGCCTCGCAAGGTCGGCCAGCGCCGCAAAATCGCCAAGCCCGCCGTCCCCATCCCGGCGCAATGCATAAAGCTGCACCGCCAGGCCCCAGGCCGCTCGGCCATTGGTGGCATCGGCAACCGTCCATCCGCGCGGCGGCGCCACGGCCACCGTCCGCACCTCATCATCAAGCTCGAGCCGGTAGTAACCCGCTCGTGTAGGCGCATCGATACGAACGTTGCCGTTCCCGCAATCCGCGGCCCAACCCTCCACAACCTCGTCGTCCTCGCCGAGAATCCGGAACCGCCCCGGCGAAGCGGCAATCGTCACCGCCTTTCCACTCTCCGCCGTGAGCAACGGCACCGTCCCCCCGTCCTCCGGCAGAGCCAGGCGCTCCAGGATGAGCCGCAGCGCCGCAGGAGAGACTTCCCGCATCCGCCCCGTCGCATCGCGCCAATGGACTTCAATTCCAGCCGCCTCAGCCGCTAGCAGAACTGCCGCGTCGGTCAACGCCCGGCATCCTCCAACATCGCGACGGTACTCCGTGGAAGCAGCTTGCCACGCGCAACTTCCTCCGCAGCCCCCGCTGAGGACGCGAACAGGATGCGGCCTGATAAAGCATCGATCGAAACGGCGTCCGATCCGAGATTGCTGGCTATGGAGAGGCGCGCCCCATCCCCCATGCGCCAACGAGCGACGACGCTCGCCTCGCCCACTGCCGCCGCCCCCTCGGATCGCGCGCCAGGAATCCGTGGCACGACCTCTCCCGTTCGGATTTCCAACAGCCCCTGATAGAACTGCCGCCACCTTGCGTTCTCCGGCGCCTGCGCTTCCGTGAAGTCGACGCGCGAGGCCTCGAAGGTTTCGGGGGCGTTCGGGTCTGGAATCCGTTCACGTCGCGCGGGATCGGCAAACGCCGCAAACTTTGCAAACTCCTGCCGGCGGCCCTGCCGAACCAGTTCACCCAGTTCTTCGGAATGGCTCGTGAAATACAGGAACGGCCGCGTCGATCCCCATTCCTCGCCCATGAACAACAGCGGGATCTGCGGCACCAGCAACAGCAGCGCCACCGCAGCCCGCATGCTCTCCGGATCGGCGAGCGAGACGATCCGCTCGCCCATCGCCCGGTTGCCGATCTGGTCATGGTTCTGCAGGCAAATGACGAACGCCGTTGGAGGAAGGTGGCCGCTCGGCTCGCCTCTGGGAGTTCCGCCCGCGTGTCTCGATGCCTGGCCCTGGTAGGCAAACCCTTCCGCGAGACAACGCGCCAGCTTTTCCGCCGGCGCATCGGAGAAGTCTTCGTAATAGGCCTCGCTCTCACCAGTCAGCATCACGTGCAGGCAATGGTGCAGATCGTCCGCCCACTGCGCGTCGAAGCCGGGTGCTGCAGGGTCCCCACGCAGCAATCCCGCCGCATTGTCCTCATTCTCGATTACCAGATGCACATGCCGGCCGCTCGCGACGCGCGACCGTACCTCCGCCGCAAACTGCCGCAGAAACCCCGCGTCACGGATCATGTGAACCGCGTCGAGACGCAGCCCATCGAACCGATATTCGTTCAGCCAGTACACTGCGTTTCCGGTAAAGAACTCCCTGACCTCCGGCCGCCGAAAGTCGATCGCATCACCCCAAGGTGTCTTCTGATCGGTCCGATAGACGGGGGAGGCGTAAGCGCCGAGATAGTTCCCATCTGGGCCGAAGTGATTATAGACAACGTCGAGGAACATCATCAGCCCGAGCCCATGCGCCGTGTCCACCAGGTGCTTCAGGGACTCCGGAGATCCATAGGAGGCATCCGGCGCGAATGGCAGCACGCCGTCGTAGCCCCAGTTTCGCGTTCCCGGAAAGTCCGCGATCGGCATCAACTCGATTGCCGTCACTCCCAGCGCCGCAAGTTCTGGCAGACGAGAGGCCAAGCCATCGAACCCCCCGAAGGCGCCAACATGCACCTCGTAGATGATCGCCTCGTGCCATGGCCGTCCCTGCCAGTCCCGATGTCGCCACTCATAACCTGCCGGGTCCAGCAAAATGCTGTAGTCATGCACATCGCCATCCTGCCCACGAGACGCCGGATCCGGAACAGTGATCTCTCCCGCTTCGCCCGATCCAGCTTCCGCGATCCGCTTGCCGCGGAGTTGATAGCGATACCTTGCACCAGCATGCACAGAAGCGTCGGCCGAGAAGCAGCCGGCCGGGCCTTCCCGCATGGGAATCTCAGCCATCCCGGCAAGTTCTACCCAGGCCTCATCCGCGTCGGGCGCCCATATGCTGAACTGTGCGCGGCCGTCATCGCGGAGCACCGCGCCCGGCGGCAGTGACCCTGCATGCCCAGGATTGTCCGTCGTTCTAGGTTGATCGTCGAATTTCATGATCGCCCAAACTGTTATCCTGCGCGGCGGTTCCGACGCTAACCATCAATCGACAAACCGCCTGTCTGGGAACCTTTTTCCGGCGCCGTATTTTATCCCCACGGTAACCACATTTTTTCCACATTCATGCAAGGCTGAGATGGCCCTCGATTCATTTTCTGATCGGCTCATTCCGGAACGATGCACTGATATACAGAGCCTGCCGGATCCGTTGGCCGAAAAGATTCTGTTCGTGACGTCCGAAATCACTGATCTCCTGAAAGCCGGAGGATTGGGTGAAATTTCGGCCGCACTGCCGCGTGTGTTACGCCGGCAAGGCGTCGACGTCCGCGTGCTGATTCCCGGTTATCGGGCGGCGTTGCACCGCTGCATAGATCTTGCCGTTGTCGCTGAACTGCCTGCGCAAGGTTCGATTCCGGCATGCCAGATTGCCGAGGCCCGTGCGCCTGACGGTCTTCTGATATATCTTGTCCTGTGCCCGGAACTTTACGACCGCGATGGTTCACCTTACGCCAGCGCCGATGGTATGGAATGGCCCGATAACGACTTGCGGTTCGCCAGGCTTGGCCTGGCCGCGGCCGATGTCGCACGAGGGATAGGATCGATTGGGTGGCAGCCGGATTTGCTGCATGTCAACGATTGGCCTTCCTCGCTCGCCCCGGCCTACATGGCATGGCGTGGGCAGTCGACGCCAAGTATCCTCACGGTCCACAACCTTGCCTATCAGGGGCTGTTCGAAGCTGGCCGCGCGAGTGCTCTTGGCATACCGGAAGCCGCCTTCCAACAAAACGGCGTCGAGTTTTACGGGAAGATCTCGTTTCTCAAAGCCGGCCTGTTCTATGCGTCCCATCTGACAACGGTCAGCCCGACCTACGCGCGGGAAATTCTGACACCGGAGATGGGTTGCGGCCTGGACGGGTTGCTTCGCGACCGGGCCGCCAAGGGCGAACTCACCGGGATCCTGAACGGCATCGATGACAGCTATGATCCCAGACTGGACGAACACCTGAGCTTTCACTTCGACAGCGAAGACATGTCCGGCAAACAGGGGAATGCCGCAGAAATTCGTCGGGAGTTCGGCATCCGGCAATCGCCGGGTCCGCTGTTCGCAGTCGTCTCCCGCCTGGTCCACCAGAAGGGTGTCGACCTCGTGGTCGACGCGGCTGACGCCATTCTGCGAGAAGGGGGACAGGTCGTGGCCATCGGCCAAGGCGAACGGAAGCTGGAGGGCGCCATGCAGGAACTCGCCTCCAGAAATCCCGAGTCCGTCGGCGTTCGGATTGGCTTTGAGGAGGGACTGGCCCGGAAGATGTATGCCGGCAGCGACTTCTTGTTGATGCCGTCACGCTTCGAGCCGTGTGGGCTGAGTCAGATGTATGCTCAGCGCTTCGGCTCCCTTCCGATCGCCCGCAACACTGGTGGCCTCGCGGATACCATCGAGGACCGCGTCACCGGGTTCCTGTTCAACCAGCCATCGGCAAGCAGCTTGCGCCGAACCATCGGCCACGCCATCGACGCTTTCCGTTCGGCGGATGTGCTCGACCAGATGAAGGCTGCTGCAATGCGCCGCCCCGCGGGATGGGGTGTTGCAGCCAGCGCCTACCAGGAAGAGTATCAGCGGACCATTGCAAAAGCCGCTTGACCTTTCGAGGATCGGAATAGAGGCGCCAGCAAATCTCTCGCCTAAGGCTTCAGTCGCAGGATCACCGTCGCGAGCGGCGGCAACGTAAGGATCACGGACGCCGGCAACCCGTGATGCGCTTCGTCCACTGCAAAGACGCCACCCCCATTGCCAATTCCGGATCCACCATAGTCCGACGCGTCCGAATTAAGGCATTCCACCCAGTGCCCGCCGGAAGGCACGCCCACGCGATAGCCATAGCGCGGCAACGGCGTAAAGTTGCATACTACCAGGACCGGCGAGCGCTCTTCCCGGTCGACGCGCAGGAAGGCAAACACGCTCTGCGCTCGATCGTCGCCAACCACCCATCGGAACCCCGCGGGTTCCGCATCGCCTTGGTGCAGCGCCGCAACGTCTCGGTACAGCCGATTGAGATCGTGCAGCACAAGCTGGACGCCGCTGTGCATCGGCGAATCCAGGAGGTGCCAATCCAGCGACGTGTCGTGGTTCCATTCCTTCCGCTGCCCGAACTCGCAGCCCATGAACAGCAGCTTTTTGCCAGGGTGGGTCCACATGAAGGCGAAGTATGCCCGCAGTGTCGCGAACTTCTGCCAATCATCACCCGGCATCTTCGTGAGCAAGGAGCCTTTGCCATGGACCACCTCATCGTGTGACAACGGCAGAACAAAACGCTCCGAGAAAGCGTAGATCAGGCCGAACGTCATCTGGTCGTGATGATGCGGGCGGTAGATCGGATCATACTCAAGGTAATGCAGCGTGTCGTGCATCCACCCCATATTCCACTTGTACGAAAACCCTAGCCCGCCATCTCGCGGTGATGCAGTGACGCCTGGCCAAGCCGTCAACTCTTCCGCGATCACCAATGCCCCGGGGCATCGGGCTTCGATCGTAGTGGTCAATTCCCGAAGGAAGGCGACTGCCTCCAGATTCTCTCGGCCGCCGTAGATGTTGGGAACCCACTCGCCGGGGTTTCTGCTGTAATCCCGGTAAAGCATCGATGCGACGGCATCCACACGGATGCCGTCGGCATGATAATGCTCAAGCCAATGAAGGGCACTGGCTATTAAAAACCCACGCACCTCGTGCCGCCCCAGATTGTAGATCAGCGTGTTCCAATCTCGATGGAAGCCTTCGCGCGGGTCCCCATGTTCGTACAACGCCGTGCCATCGAACATTGCCAGCCCGTGCGCGTCGGATGGGAAATGCGCGGGAACCCAATCCAGGATCACGCCCAATCCAGCTTCGTGGCAGCGATCCACAAACCGGGCGAACATCTCGGGTGTGCCGAGCAGCGGTGTCGGCGCAAACTGTCCGAGCGGCTGATATCCCCACGATCCGGCAAAGGGATGGCTCATCACAGGGAGCAACTCGAGGTGCGTGAAGCCCATATCGACTGCGTATGGAACCAGCTTCTCCCCAAGCGCCACCCAGTCCAGAGCGTTCCCGTCAGCGCGCATCCAGGACGCCGCATGAACCTCGTAGATCGACAATGGCGCGTCTGGTTGATGGCGCGCTGCGCGAGTGTCAAGCCAGTCTTTGTCAAGCCATCGCAGGTCCAGCGGGTCCGCGACGATCGACGCGGTGCCGGGCGGAACCTCCGCCCGTGCCGCGACGGGATCAGCCTTCAGCGGTAGCACCTGTCCCGCAGGGCCGACGATCTCATACTTGTATAAGGCACCCGACTTCAGGCGCGGTATGAACAGCTCCCAAACGCCGGCCTCCACTCGGTGACGCATGGGATGCCGGCGTCCGTCCCAGGAATTGAAATCCCCCACCAATGAGACGCGTCGCGCATTCGGGGCCCATACCGCAAAGCGGACACCCGCCACGCCGTCGACAGACATCACATGCGCGCCGAGGCAAGTCGCCAATTCGCGATGCCGGCCCTCCGCCAGCAAATGCACGTCGAGCTCACCCAGCAACAACCCAAAACTATAAGGATCCTCCGTAACCTGGACGATCCCTTGCCAATCGATTCGCAGAAGGGTACTTGGAGTGGGCGGGCAACTCGCCAACGAATATCCCGGTGTGATCGACACGCTGCAGATCAGCCAAGGTCGAGCCATCTTCCCCGATGGCCGCCACGCCGCTCGCTCCCGGCAATAGCGCGCGCAGGGTGGTCCCGTGCAAACCCAGAACGGAAAATGGGTCGCCCGACTGGCCAGCGGAAACGGCCGCGATGGCGCTTTCGTCGCTCAGATAGTCCATCATGTCATCCATGCAGCAGCCGCTCCGCGATTTGGGCCAGTCCGCGCAACGGAACCGGCAGCCAGGCTATACGGTTGGCTGCCTCGTAGCAGACTTCGTATGCCGCCTTTTGCAGCAGGAACAGATCGAGGAGTCCCTGCTCGGACTCCGCCGAAGCCCAGCGCCGTTCAGCAAGGTCGTGCGCACGTCGGTAGGCGCCAAGAAACGCCGCGACCGCTTCTGAATGGAAGCGATCGAGAACCGCGTTGCGCCGTTCAGCCACGAGTGGAGTCAAAGCAGCATGGCTGGGGAGTGCCACTGCCCGTGCGTAATCCAAAGATCGAAGCATGCCGGCAACGTCGCGAAGAGGATTTGCCTTCGCACGCCGTTCTTCGACCGGCCGCGCAGGTTCGCCCTCAAAATCGATGATGAAGGCGTCACCCTGGACAACGAGCACTTGCCCCAGATGGAAATCGCCATGGATCCGCGTCTTAAGAGATCCTGGACCGCTTCTGGCGAGCGTCTCGATAGACTTGCTCAGCGCAGACTGGTTCTGTCGGAGAAACTTCCCGTCCGCTTCGGAGGCTTCATCAGGCCATTTCGGGACAGCCTCAATGGCCGCGAGCGCGGCCGAGAGTTGGCCGTTGATCTCCTCGGCCCAGCTCCGGCTGTCCTCTTCGCTTGCCGGCTCCGGCGCGAACGCCGGATCATCGGATGGGCGCGCGAGAATGCCGTGCAACTCTCCGAGCCTCTGGCCGACGGCGGCCGCGAAATTCATGTAGCCAGCCAGCTGGTCCGTAGCCTCCTCCTCGCTGCCGCCACTGATCGCTAGAGAGTCGGATATCCGTGCGAGGGTATCCTGCGTCCAACCCCAGCCGTCGCCTTGGTTGCGAACGAAGCCCTGGGCGATCATCAACGCGTAGCTATCGCCGTCCTTCACCGTCCGCTCGACATGACCGAGCAATGGCGGCGTACTGGCAAACCCATTGGTAGTCAGGTAGCGCGACATTTCCACCTCGGGATGGATGCCGACCGTCGTCCGTCGGAGAAGCTTCAACATGACGGCGTCGCCAACGATCAGCGAAGTGTTGGACTGCTCGGCTGAAAGTCGACGTATCGTGGAGTTGGCTGACAGGTCTATGCCACCGAGACCATCGGTAGGGATGAACCGAATCGATCCGCCCGACTGCTCAAGATTTGCGCCTTCGGCAAGCAGCCGAAGCGTAGTGAGGGGCAGCAGGTCGCCGCTGAACGCATCAGTCAAATAACCCACACGGCGTCCGCGCCGGATGCGGGCTAGTGCCAGCTGCTGTGATAGAGCCGAGGAATTATCTTCCCAGGCAATCGCCAGCGGCAACTGGTAGATGTCGCGCCGGTCTCCTTGTTGGACTGCCACTTCGCAAAGCAGGACGTCGCCGTTCCCGCTTGACAGAGTTGCCAATACCGAAAGCTCGACGGACGTGATCCGTTGGTCCTTCCCCGAAAACCACCGGCGACGTATCAGATATGGAGGCAGCACCTCACTTTCCAGCATGGCGCGAGCGCCGCCTTCCACGACCTCGGACAACCCTTGCCTGACCACGATCGTGGTGAAGTCCGGGAGCGGTTCAGGTTGGCGAACATGCCAAGTGGGGAGCGCCGATTCGGTTGCCAGGATGAACCAGTAGAAGGCGTAGGGCGGCAAAGTCAGCAGGTAAGTAAGTTGCCCGACCGGAGGGAACACCGAGTTACCCAGCAGATCCACCGGCGTCCGGCCGGCGAACTCCGACAGGTCGACTTCGACGGCCTGAGCAGTTCGCGACAGGTTGCTGACGCAGAGAAGGGTCTCATCCTCGAATTCACGAAGGAATGCCAGGACCTTCCGGTTGCCGGGATACAAAAACCTCAGGCTGCCCCGGCCGAAGGCGCGATGGCCCTTGCGAACCGCCAGCATACGGCGAGTCCAATTCAGCAGCGAATGCGGATCACCGAGTTGCGCTTCGACATTGACCGCCGCGTAGCCATAGACCGGATCCATGATGGGCGGCAGCACCAAAGCCTGCGGGTTCGCACGCGAAAAACCGCCGTTCCGGTCAGGCGACCACTGCATCGGCGTCCGCACGCCGTCGCGGTCACCCAGATGGATGTTGTCACCCATGCCGATCTCGTCGCCATAATAGATGACCGGGGTGCCCGGCATCGACAGCAGCAACCCGTTCATCAATTCCATGCGCCGCCGGTCATGCTCCAGCAACGGCGCCAGGCGGCGCCGGATGCCGAGATTGAGACGCGCCCGCTGATCCGCCGCATAAGCCGTCCACAGCACGTCTCGCTCACTGTCGGTGACCATCTCAAGCGTCAGCTCGTCATGGTTCCGCAGGAACACGGCCCATTGGCAATTCGCCGGTATTGCCGGCGTCTGACGAAGGATATCCGAGATCGGAAAGCGATCCTCCTGGGCAATAGCCATGTACATTCGGGGCATCAACGGGAAATGAAACGCCATGTTACATTCATCGCCGTCACCGAAATATTGCTGGGCATCTTCCGGCCACTGATTGGCTTCTGCCAGCAACATACGTCCGGGCGCGTATGAATCCATGGCTGCGCGGATCTGTTTCAGGATTGCATGGGTCTCGGGTAGATTTTCATTGTTCGTACCGTCGCGTTCAACGAGGTAGGGGACGGCATCGAGACGTAGGCCATCGATCCCGACGTCCAGCCAGAAGCGCATGATCGACAGCACCTCCTGCAGCACGCGCGGGTTATCGAAGTTCAGGTCCGGCTGGTGAGAGTAGAAGCGATGCCAGTAATAGGCGCCGGCCACGGGGTCCCACGTCCAGTTGGACTTCTCGGTATCGATGAAGATGATCCGGGTGTCGGGATAGCGTTGATCCGTGTCGGACCAAACGTAGTAGTTTCGCGCAACGCTGCCCGGCTTGGCACGGCGCGCCCGCTCGAACCAGGGATGCCGATCGGAAGTGTGATTGATAACCAATTCGGTGATGACCCGCATACCGCGATCGTGAGCGGCGGCGATGAACCGTCGGACATCGCCCATCGTCCCGTAGTCGGAATGCACCGACCGATAGTCGCTGATGTCG
Organism: uncultured Alphaproteobacteria bacterium; assembly: GCA_963819305.1. Classification (GTDB taxonomy): domain Bacteria; phylum Pseudomonadota; class Alphaproteobacteria; order Acetobacterales; family Acetobacteraceae; genus CAVTKE01. Next base: position 88,577 of record CAWFVP010000004.1, on the reverse strand, counting down.
TAACCGTCATCGCGGCGAGGCGACGGGTAGAACGGCAACAGCCAGATCGCGTCGACACCGAGTTCAGCGATATAGTCGAGTTTGTCGATCAACCCTTTGAAGTCACCGATACCGTCACCGTTCGAATCGGCAAACGACTTCACGTGCAGCTGGTAGATCGTCGCATCCTTGTACCAGAGCGGATCCGCCACCGGCGTCTCGGGTCGCGTCGCATCCTGTTTACTCAGCATGTCCATCCTTAAGGTGCCGGCCGCAGACGCCAGATTTCGAACGGCAAGTCATTCGGATCAAGACGAATCTGCCTCGTTCCCGTTCGCCAGCCGGAAGCGCCACCACGGACCAGGTCCTCGGCGACCAGGTCGATATCGGCAGTGACCCCAAAAACGGACGGAGGCAGGTCGAACTGCGACACTTGCACCGCTGCAGGGTCGAAGCTGACCGCTGCGAAGATAATGTTGTCCAGCTCCGGGGTCGCCTTGCAGAAGCAGAGAACGGTGTCGTTCACGCTCCCAAGGAAGCGCACCGTCAGGTGAGAATGCAGTGCCGGGTTTTTGCGCCTTATGCCGTTCAGCATGCGTATCTCATCGATGATGTTGCCCGGACGTGACCAGTCCCATTCTCGGATTTCATACTTCTCGGAATTCGCGTATTCCTCACGCCCCTCCAACGCGTCCGCCTCGCAAAGCTCAAAACCGCTATAGATGCCCCATAGCCCGGACAAAGTGGCAGCCAGGGCCGCCCGAATGAGGAAGCCCGGGCGCCCCGATCGCTGCAAGAACAGCGGGTTGATGTCGGGCGTGTTGACAAAGAAATGCGGGCGGAAGAAGTGCCGTGGAGCGCTCGTCGTCAGTTCCGTAAGATACTCGCGCATTTCTGGCGCCGTGTCGCGCCAGGTGAAATACGTATACGACTGCGAGAAGCCCACCTTCGCCAACCGATACATCATCTTTGGCCGGGTGAACGCCTCCGCGAGGAACATGACCTCCGGGTTCCGGCCGCGAACTTCGCCAATCATCCACTGCCAGAACGCCAGCGGCTTCGTATGCGGATTGTCGACGCGGAAGATATGAACGCCCTGTTCGACCCAGAACATCACCACATCGCGCAAGGCTTCCCAAAGCGATGGCATTGCCCCAGGGGCGTAAAAGTCGACATTCACGATGTCTTCGTATCGCTTCGGCGGGTTCTCGGCATAGCGAATTGTTCCGTCGGGACGCCAGTCGAACCATTCCGGGTGCTTACGCAACCATGGATGGTCGGGGGAGCACTGGATCGCGAAATCCAACGCGACCTCCATGTCATGCGCCATTGCGGCACTGCAAAGCGCACGAAACTCTTCAAGGGTTCCGAGCTGCGGATGGATCGCATCGTGTCCACCCTCGCTCGACCCGATCGCGTAGGGGCTCCCCGGATCCCGCTCCGACGCTACCAGCGCGTTGTTTCGCCCTTTGCGATTGATCTTTCCGATTGGATGGATCGGTGGCAGATAGAGCACGTCGAAGCCCATGTCCCGGATCGCCGGAAGCCGTGCAATAACGTCGGCGAACGTTCCATGCCGTCTCGCATCGTTACTCTGCGAGCGAGGGAACAGCTCATACCAGCTGGCGAACGACGCGCGCTGACGTTCGGCATCGATCGGCAAGGCCGGTTCGTAGCGAGCTCGGAAAGGCCGCTGATCAACAGCCGCCATCAGCCGCGCGGAGTCAGCGTCGAGCAGCAGTGACACCCGGTCCTCGTGAGAGCCGCGTCGGAGTTGAGCTGCCAAATCACGCAACGCAGGGCTTCCCGACCGAGCGGCAGCCTTCTCGACCGCGGCTACCCCCTCTTCAACCTCGTTCAGCAGAGGGGCGGAGGCAGCGTGCTTTTTCCTTAGCTCGTCGCGGAACGTGGCAAACTCATCGAGCCAGGCTTCGACCGTGAATTCATAGCGCCCGACGCGTTCTGCCGGAAAAGTCGCCGTCCAAAGATCATTTCCGACGTTCGCCATCCGAACTTCATTCCATTCGGCTGCGTCCGCGGCCCGCCACATGACGACCGCCGCCATGATCTGGTGGCCATCGATGACAATGTCCGCAGTGACGTCGACATTAGCGCCAGCGGTGCATTTTGCCGCAAATCGACCGCCGTCGACCGCAGGCTGCACATTCTCTATGGCGATCCTCGGCATCCGAACCGCAGCGCTCACGTCTTTAACAGCGGCATCGGGCGCGGCCACAGGCGGGACCATCTCGGCCGGCAGCACGCGCAGTTCTCCGGGGGTAAGGATGATCGATGTGGAGCGTGCTTGCTCGCCCCGTAGACGCCATCCACCACCCAGGCGCGACATTGGCTGATCGGCTGTCCCCCGAGCCGGTTGATCGAGCCTGGCGTTGACCAAAACCAAATTTCCGGCACTCTCTCCGGTCCTACGGAATATTGCTGCCACATCAGCGCCTGGGGCGGACACAACATGTCCCGCGCAGGCACTTGCTCCGATCCGGCGCTGCTGATTCACCTCCGCCACCAGCGCGACCCCATTCTCCGCGCTATCGGCGGCGAGCTTCGCAAAATCGCCGGCCTGATCGCGCACCGGATCAAGCGGCAAATGGGCGCCGAATTCGAACCCCATCGGCATCAGCCATGCCGCTCCAAAATGGGCGGCGAAGCGCGCAGCTCGACGAGAGGCTTCGCCGAAGCCCTCACCGGCACGTGCCAACCGCCGTCCGAACGGAAGTTCCGGCAACGCCAGAATTTCACCCACTTGCGACACCCGAACGGTGTCGTCCTCCAGCCAATCGTCCCGAAAGTTCCAGGCCCACGAGGATGAGGCTGCGAGATCGAACCCGGTCCCGGCAAGTTGAGGCATCAGCCGGGCCGGCACCCCAGTGGTCCAAGCAATAAAGGCGCAGTCGGGGCGCCCACTCCGTGCGCTGGCAATGATTTCACGCCAGATATCAGGAGGCACATGCGCCGGCTCCGCGCACCGAAAGCCGACCACGCCAGCCTGTTGCCATTCACCGATGCGATCGCACCAGAACGTCGCAAGCTCGTCGGCGTGGTTGGCGTAGTCGAGATAAGCGGCGCCGAATTCGACCGGCGCTCGTCTCGGATCAAGATAGGCGGTGCGTCCCCGGCTCGATGCCAAATGAGGCCTAGACTGCAAAAGCTCAGCGTTGGCGTCTATGCGATCGATGACAAGGTCCAGGATAACGCCCAGGCCGTGCCTGGCCGCCATGGCTACGATCTGCGGAAGCGCACGCTCCGTATCCGCCGCGAGCAACGCCGGATGCAGGTGGCAATGATCCGCAGCGAGGAACACGTTCCCGGTGCGCCCGGGCTTGAAGGGCGGGGCGAGGACGACGTGATTGAAGCCCATTTCGGCACAGCGCCGGAAATGAGCCGACCATCCCTCAAGGGGACCCGCGAGTAGCGGATGCAAGTAATACAGCGCCGATTCCACAGGCCGTATTGCCGCAACTGTCTGTGGTCGGGCATCAGAAAAAATGGCCGTTGTCATATAGCTAGGAAGCCTGACGTTTGAATGGACGGGTTCGCCGACGCTCCACGCGCCGCCTGCGAGGGTCAGCATCACAATCCATGCCTGGGCGCATGGTTCCTCCCTACCATCAATTCCTCCTGGTGGGGTACCCGGCGATGAACCAATGGAGTCACGGCGGCGTTTGGATCGGACACTCTCGCAGAGACATGCCCGTGGACAAGAAGCAAACCCAGGACCCGACAACCAAACCGAAAAGATCGACCGATTCAGATGCGGGGGCGGCCGGTGAGCCGGAGCCAAAGGGTCCAACCTCGGACCGCTACAAGGCCGAGACGGCGCACGAAAAGCCGGATTCGGATCCTCACAAGGACCGGGAATAACGCGCCTCTCCCACGTGTCCGGTAAGCGGCCGACATCCTTGTAGACAGCCTCCTCCGCCTCTAGCATCTTTTTCCGATGCTCGGGGCGCTTCAGGGGATGCTGACATGGTCGTGAAACTGCACTCCGCATGGCTTGCGGCTGCCCTCATCGCAGCCGGCGCCGTCTCCACCCAGTCGGCACATGCGGCCACGCCGAAAGACGCGTTGGTAATGGCGTGGAACCTTGATGCCCTGATCACCTTCGATCCGGCCCAAATCGGCGAGGTGAATGGCAATGACATAATCCGCAATGTCTGCTCGCCGCTGGTCGATTACGACGTGAAGGACGTCGCCAAGATCGTGCCGTCCACCGCGCAAAGCTGGAGCACGTCGGCCGACGGGCTGACCCTTACCTTCACCTTGCGCGACGACCTGAAATTTCCGTCCGGGAAGAAGGCGACAGCACAGGATGCCGCCTGGTCGTTGCAACGCGCGGTCCTTCTCGGTTTCGGCAACTCGGCCAACCTTACGCAATGGGGTTTCTCCAAGGAGAAGATTGCGGAGCAGATCAAGGCCACTGATGACCGCACCCTGGTGGTCCAGATGGACCGCCCCTACCCGCCGGGACTGATCCTATCCGCCGCGTTTTCCAGCAATGTGTCCTATATCCTGGACAAGGAGGAGGGCACCAAAAACGCGAAGACGGTGGATGGCCGCAGCGACTACGGGAACGCCCTGTTCAAAACCAACCCGATCTGCGTCGGGGCCTACCGGGTCACGCGCTGGAACTCGAACGACGTGGTTGTCCTTGAGCGCAATGACAATTTCTTCGGGCCGAAGGCGAATACCAAGCGGGTGATCATCCGCCATGTCCCGGAATCGTCGGCGGAGCGGCTGTTGCTGGAAAAGGGCGACATCGATGTCGCGCGGCTTCTCAACACCGACGATCTCGCCGCGTTGGCGAAGAACGACAAGGTAAAGATCGAGCAGACTGTGATGCACGGCTACACCTACCTGGCATTCAACGGGCTGGACCCGATCCTCGGCAAACCCAAGGTGCGCGAGGCCTTCCGCTACCTGATCGACTACGACGGCCTGGGAAGCACGATCCTGCAGTACCAAGGCAAGCCGCGGGCGAGTCTAGTTCCGGAAGGGGCATTCGGCGCCTTGGACGAGCACGAGGGGCAGCCGTTCAAGCTCGACCTGGCCAAGGCGAAGGCGCTGATAACCGAGGCCGGCTATCCAGACGGGTTCACCAAGAAGCTGATCCTGTCGGCAAACAACATCTCCCCTGCGCTGGCCCAGCACGTCCAGGCCAACGCCGCAAAGATCGGGGTCAAGCTGGACCTGGAGCAGATGGCAGATGCCAATCTGTTCACCCGCGCCCGGGCCCGCGACTTCGACGTTCTCCTTATCGGGTGGGGCGCCGGGTATCCGGATGCCGACAGCATGATCTCGCGCCATGCGGTGAACCCCGACAATCGAGTCGAGGCCAAACTGGCGCAATACCCGAGCTGGCGCTCGTCGTGGCAGGACCGGTGGGTGAACGAGATGGCCGACAAGGCCCGCATGGAACTGGATGTCGGCAAGCGCATCGCGATGTATCACGAGATCCAGAAATACATGCTGATCAATGGCCCGATGGCCTATATCGCGCAGACCATTCGCCCGATCGCGTACCGCGCAGATATCAAGGATTTCGTCATCACCCCATTCCTGGTCGACTACGGCACGGCCCAGAAATAGAGTGGCGACCGGACCGGCCCTGACATCGGCAACGCCCGCCGTCACTAAGGCCGGCGCACCGCGTTGGCTGAGAACATTCTGGCGCCAGGCCTCGTCCATTCTCGTCACGCTGCTCGGGTTGCTGGCCCTCACCTTCTTCATGGGGCGAATGCTGCCGGTCGATCCGGTCCTGTCCATCGTCGGCGAACAGGCGGACCAGGCAACCTACGACATGGTGTTTCACCAACTTGGCCTGGACAAACCGCTCTACATGCAATTCTGGCTCTATATCCGGGACATGCTGACGGGTGATTTCGGCAATGCCCTGTTCACCGGCCATCGCGTCGCCGAAGATCTCGCCCGGGTGTTTCCGGCGACGATCGAGCTTGCCAGTTTCGCCATCCTGATCGGCGTCGGCATCGGGGTGCCGCTGGGCGTGCTTGCCGCGGTTTACCGTGGCAGCGTGCTGGACCATGTGGCTCGCATCGTGGGGTTGCTGGGCTATTCGAGCCCGACCTTCTGGCTCGGCCTGATGGGACTGATCGTCCTGTATGCCATGCTCGGTCTGGTCGGTGGCCCCGGCCGCCTCGATGTCGCCTATATCGACATGATGGAGCCTCGGACCGGGCTGTTGCTGGTCGACTCGCTGCTGGCCGGCGAGTATGACCTGTTCTGGAACGCAATGAGCCACATCATCCTGCCCGGCTCCATTCTGGGCTACGGGTCGATGGCCTATATCAGCCGAATGACCCGCAGCTTCATGCTGGAACAGCTAGGCCAGGAATACGTGATCGCCGCGCGGGTGAAGGGCTTGTCCCGATGGCAGGTCGTGCGCCGCCACGCCCTGCGCAACATCCTTGTGCAACTGGTCACGGTGATTGCACTTGCCTATGCGTTCCTGCTGGAAGGCGCGGTGCTGACGGAGACGGTTTTCGCCTGGCCCGGGTTTGGACGCTATCTGACATCCGGGCTGCTGGCCGGGGACATGAACGCCGTGCTCGCCTGCGTGCTGATCGTCGGCATGATCTTCGTGGCACTCAACCTGCTGTCCGACTTGCTGTACCGCCTGTTGGATCCGCGGACCCAGTGACCATCACCACCGGCGGCCGGGCATGGCTTACCGCAGAGATCACCAGCTCCCCCGCCCAGGCGCGGCTGCAGCGCCTGTATTTCGGCTGGCTGCAGTTCCGCGCCAACCCGCTGGCCATGCTCGGGTTTGCGATCATCTGCGCGCTTGCCCTGGTGGCGCTGCTGGCGCCGTTGCTGGCGCCCGACGGTTTCAACGAGCAGAACCTGGCGATGCGGCTGCGGCCGCCTGATGCCGCCCATTGGTTCGGCACCGACGAATTGGGCCGCGACATCTACTCCCGCATTATCTACGGCTCCCGCATCACCCTATACATCACCAGCCTGGTCGCGGTGATCGCCGCACCAATCGGGCTGGCGGTGGGCACCACGGCCGGCTATTTCGGCGGCTGGACCGACACGGTGCTGATGCGCATCAACGATATCTTCCTGTCCTTTCCAGGACTGATCCTGGCTCTCGGCTTCGTGGCGGCGCTTGGGCCCGGTATCGGCAATGCCGTCATCGCCATCTCGCTCACCGCCTGGCCGCCGATCGCACGGTTGGCGCGGGCCGAGACGCTGACCATCCGCAACGCCGACTACATCGCCGCCACACGCATACAAGGCGCCTCGGCGCCCCGGATCATCCTGCGTCACATCGTGCCCATGTGCATCCCCTCCGTCATCGTGCGCATCACGCTGAACATGGCAGGGATCATCCTGACTGCGGCTGGCCTCGGGTTCCTCGGCCTGGGGGCGCAGCCGCCGATGCCGGAATGGGGCGCGATGCTGTCCACCGGCCGGCAGAACCTGATCGGCGCCTGGTGGCTGGCGGCGGCGCCGGGAATGGCGATCCTGCTGACCAGCCTCGCCTTCAACCTGTTCGGCGACGGCTTGCGCGACGTGCTGGACCCCAGGTCCGAATGATCCCAGGTCCGAACAGCGTGCCCGGCAGCGGCCCCCAGCTCGAAATCGAAGACCTGCGGGTTCGCTTTCGCACGCCGCACCGGATTGTCGAGGCGGTGCGCGGGGTGTCGCTGACCGTCGGACGCGAGAAGATCGGCATCGTCGGCGAGTCCGGCTCGGGCAAGTCGCTCACCGGCCGGGCGATCCTGAAGCTGACGCCGCCTCGGGCGATGGTCACGGCGCGGCGGCTGCAGTTTCAGGAGATCGACGTCAACGCCGCCTGCGAACGGCAGATGCTGAAGGTTCGCGGGCGGCGGATTTCGATGATCATGCAGGATCCGAAATTCTCGCTCGATCCGGTGATGCGCGTCGGGCAGCAAATTGCTGAGGCCATTCCAGCCGACCGCCGCGGCAACCGTGCCGACGACCGCGCCCGAGTGCTCGACATGCTGACAGCGGTGCATATCCGCAACCCGGCACGGGTTTTTGACCTTTACCCACACGAAGTGTCCGGGGGAATGGGCCAGCGGATCATGATCGCCATGATGCTGATGCCCGATCCCAGCCTGCTGATCGCCGATGAGCCGACCTCGGCGCTCGACGTGACGGTGCGGCTTCGTGTCCTGGCAATTCTCGACGATCTGGTCACGGAGCGTGGCCTGGGCCTGATCTTCATCAGCCATGATCTCAATCTGGTGGCGAGCTTCTGCGACCGCGTGCTGATCATGTATGCCGGGCGCATCGTGGAGGAGTGCCGCGCGGCGGAACTGCTGGAGGCGAAGCATCCCTATACCCGCGGGTTGCTCGCGTCGCTGCCGCGGATCGATCAGCGGCGGGAAAAGCTGGCGGTGCTGAGCCGCGATCCCGCCTGGCTGTTGGAGTGATCCGGTGATCGAGGTCGAGGACCTGCGCGTCACGTTCGGCCGCGGCGATAGCATGGTTCATGCCGTCGATGGCGTCGGCTTCCATGTTGCGGATGGGGAGACGTTCGGACTGGTCGGCGAATCCGGATGCGGCAAGTCGACCATCCTGCGGGCGTTGTGCGGCCTCAATCGGTCCTGGAGCGGCCGGGTCAGGATCGGGGGAGACCTGTTGGCACCGGCGCGGGACCGGGCTTTCTACAAGCGTGTGCAGATGGTGTTCCAGGACCCCTATGGTTCGCTGCATCCGCGGCACAGCGTGAATACCACGCTGATGGAACCGCTGGCGATCCATCGGATGGATCGGGCCGACGCCAGGATCGGCGCGGTGCTGGAGCAGGTGGGGCTAGGGCCCGCGTTTCGCTATCGCTACCCCCACCAGTTGTCAGGCGGCCAGCGCCAGCGCCTGGCCATCGCGCGTGCCCTGATCCTGGAACCCAGGGTGCTGCTGCTCGATGAGCCCACGTCGGCGCTCGACGTTTCCGTGCAGGCCGAAATCCTGAATCTTCTGGTCGACATCCGCGCCGCGCGACGGCTGACCTGCATCCTGGTGAGCCACGACCTGGCCGTCGTTGCGCATATGTGCGACCGGCTGGCGGTGATGAACCACGGCAGGATGGTCGAGGAACTGACGGTCGGGGATCTCGCCGCCGGCCGAACCCGCGAGAGCTATACCGCGGAATTGCTGGGCGCGAGCCTCGGCTACGACCGCCGGCTGGCGGAGGCTGAAGCGTTGCGCGAGCTTGACGCCGAATGACCGGCCGGTAGCGCCCGCGATCAGAGATCGCGCAGTTCGATCCTGGCCAGGAAGCTGCGCAGACGCTCATGCTCGGCTCGCGCGCCGAACACCTCCTGTGGCGAGCCTTCCACCGCGACCCGTCCGGCATCCATGAACACGACGCGCGAGGAGACATCGCGGGCGAAGCTCATCTCGTGTGTGACCAGGATCATCGTCATTCCCTCGCGGGCCAGTTCGCGTACGACCTTAAGGACCTCGCCGACGAGTTCAGGGTCCAATGCCGAGGTGATCTCGTCCAGCAGAAGCACCTTGGGGTTCATCGCGACCGCGCGGGCGATGCCGACGCGTTGCTGCTGGCCGCCGGAAAGCTCGATCGGCAGGCTGCCGAGCTTGTCGGCGAGACCGACCCGTGCGAGCCATTGCTCGGCGATGCCGCGCGCCTCGGCCTTGCCGAGCCCGCGAACCTTCCGTAGCCCGAGCATCACGTTCTCGGTTGCGGTCAGATGCGGGAACAGATTGAACAGCTGGAACACCATGCCGATATCGGCCCGGATATGCGCCAGGTCATGTTCGCTGCGCGGGCGCCGGCGCCCGTCGGCGGTTCGATAGCCGACCTCCACCCCATCGACTTCGATCGAGCCGGCGTCATAGGTTTCCAGCAGGTTCACGCAGCGCAGCAACGTGGTCTTGCCGCTGCCGCTGGCGCCGATGATCGACACCACGGTGCCCTTCGCCACGTCCAGGTCGACGCCCTTCAGCACCTGGTTGGCGCCGAACCGCTTTTCCAGCGCGCGCACCTTCACCAGCGGCTCACTCACGGACATAGGCAAACCGCGCCTCCAGCATGCGACTTGTGAGCGACAGCGCATAGTTGATCGCAAAGTAGATCAGGGCGCCCAGGACATACATCGGCATCGGCTTGAACGTGCGCCCGATCACCTGCTGTATCGCCAGCATCAGGTCGACGATGCCCACCAGCGAAACCAGGGCGCTGCCCTGCACGGTGGCGACCACGGTGTTGATCCAGGGCGGAAGGAAGCGGCGCAGCGCCTGCGGGAAGACTACGTACACCATGCGCTGGCCGAAGGTCAGGCCGATCGCCTTTCCCGCTTCATGTTGGCCCGGAGGGATCGACTGCACCGCGCCGCGCGTCACCTCCGCAACATGGGCGCTCTCGAAGGCGGTCAGCGCGAACACCGCGGCCCAGAAGTTGGTCACGTTGATGCCGGTGAGCGGCAGCATGTAATAAACGGAGAAAATGAGCACCAGCAGCGGCAGGCCGCGAATGAGATCGCTGTAGATACGGATCGGCCAGCCGATCCAGCGCGGGCCGAAACTCAGCCCGACGCCAAGGATCACGCCCAGCACCAGCGCCGCCAATACCACGATGGCCGAAATCTCGAGCGTCACCAGCAGCCCCTGCCAGAGGAACGGCAAGCTGTTCAGCATGACGTTCATCGACGGCGAATCGCAAAGCGGCGTTCGAGCAGCCGCAAGCCGCCGAGCAGGACAAAGCCCGTGACGAGATACATCGGCGCGACGACCGTCCAGACTTCGACAATGCGAAACGTGTTGGTGTAGATCCAGCTGGCCCCGTACATCAGTTCCGGCACTGCCAGCACGGTCGCCAGCGCCGTGTCCTTGAACAACGAAATGAACGCGTTGCCGAGTGACGGCAGGACGATGCGAAACATGGTGGGAAGCTGCACGTAGAGAACGCGTTGCGCGGGCGTGAGGCCGATTGCCCGCCCGGCATCGATCAGGCCCTTCGGGATCGCGTCCAGGCCAGCACGGAACACCTCGACCAGATAGGCGCCGGCATAGACAGCCAGGGTCATCGTGAAGCTGGTGGTTGCATCATAGGCGAAGCCACCGACGCTCGGGATTCCGTAGAATACCAGATACACCAGCAGCAGCAGCGGCACGTTGCGGATGAATTCGACGTAGGCGCCGACCAGTATCCGCACCGGCCGTCCGGCCCCGTGCGATACGACAGCGAGGAGGAGCCCGATCACACTGCCGATCAGGATCGCGATCGTTGCGAGCTCGAGGCTCAGCACCAGGCCCCAGGCCAGCTTGTCGAAATACTTCCAGATGAAGTTGTAGTTGAGGTGGTACTGCAAAGCTAAAACCGAGGCTGACCGCCCTGGCGAGTGAGGTTCGCCAGGGCGGTCGCCCGATCAGAACGGCGGAAAGCCAGGTTTCTGCACGGGCGGCTTTTCGCCGAAGAATTCTTCGAACGCCGCGGTGTAGATTTCCGGCTGGTGGCCATGCATCGCGACATTGAAGCAGGTGTTGATCCAGTTCAGCCAGTCCACGTCGCCCTGCCGGACCGCCGCGCTGTACAACTGCGCTTCGTAGGCAAAACCCGGGTCGGTGTAGTCACCGGGATTTTTCTTCACCAGCCACTTCACCGTCGAGGCATCGACCACCGCTGCGTCGGCGCGGCCGGAAACCACCGCCTGCATGACATTCGCCTGGCTGTCGAGCTGCATCACCTGCGCGTCCGGCAGCGCATTATGAACCAGCGTGTCGGCATCCACGTTCTGCAGCACCGACACCCGCGCCTGCTTGCCCGCAGCCTGCAGATCCTTGTAGGTCTGCCATTTGGATTTCGGTGCGGTCATCAGCGCCGCGCCTTCGACATAGTAGGGCCGGGAGAACGCCACCAGCTGCGCGCGTGCCGGTGATACGGTCATGAATTGAATGACAACGTCCACCTTGCCGGTCGTGATGTTGGGAATGCGGGCGTTCGCTTCCTGCCGCACATATTCCACTTTCTTCTCGTCGTCGAACAATCCCTTGGCAAGAATGCGCGCCATCGCGATGTCCATGCCGGTGAGTTCGCCCTTGTCGTTTTCGAAGTGCCAGGGCGGGTTCGTCGATCCGGTGCCGACGATCAGCTTGCCCCGATCGAGGACCGTGCGCAGCAGGCTCGTGGAAGCCGCCTGGGCCGCCGCCTTTGCGGGATCGAGAACCGTCCCGGCCGCCGCCAACGCCAGGCCGGCGCCGCCGAGCCTGAACAGGTTTCGCCGTTGCGTGCTATCGAGCATTCTTCTTCTCCGACGTTGTTGCTGCTGGAGCCAAGCTCGCCGTCCACTCTAGTCGGATTTTTCATACCGACAACAAGTCAGGATGGCTCCCCCGTGGCCAGCGTGTTGCGGCCGATGCCTTGCGGCCGGCCGGCAAACTGACCAAGCTCGGTCTGCACATCCGGCGGGGCGAGCCAGTCGTATCGCCGCCGGCCATGAAGGGAGCATCGGCCAAAATGCAATTCCACCCGGATTGGGCGCCCCAGACGGGCGGCGAGCGGATCTACGACAGCGCCATTCCGATGATCCCGGACGGCGAACCGGGCTTGCCGACGCCATTGATCTACGATGTCTCGGAGCCGGCCCTCCGATTGCGAGAACTGAGCTTCGCGGCAAAACGGCTGGTCGACATGCAGTTTGTCTCCGGACACAGCCGCGATGAGGCCATGCGTCGCCTGGTCTGGCGCGGAATGCCGCACCCCGGCGGTCTCGCCGGCAAACCTGATGCCGGCCCGCGCCTGGCCGCCCTGACCAAAGCCGTGGCGGGCGGACAGATAGCGGTGCATGTCGACGAAGCTGCCCGCAGCGTGACTGTCACCTGGACCGATCCGAGCCTCGGCGCGACCATTGCCGGATCGGCCGCGGCCCCGCCGGGATGGGGTGGCACGGTCCTCGGGTCGGCAAGGCAACCCCGCTTCAAGCCCTCTGCGATTCCTCGTGCGGCCAAGACGGATGCTCCCTGGCCGATCGGTGGCGCGGTCGAAGCGGCCGGGCTGACCGACGCCGGCTTCCAGCGGGCGGTCGATGCATTCTTTGCCGCCTCCCCGGGCACCTACGGATTGCTCGTGGCAACGCCGGAGCGGGTGCTGTTCGAACGCTACGGCAACGGCGGGGCTGCCGATCGCGCGACGCCAAGTTGGTCGATGAACAAGTCACTGACCGGTACGCTGATCGGTCGGATGATCCATCTCGGATGGCTTAATGATGTCTACGCCCCTGCCCGTCCGCCACTTTGGCGAGACCCTCGCGGCATTCACGCCAGCATCACTTTGGACAATCTCCTGCATATGCGGAGCGGCCTGGCCATGCCGATGTTCGACGAACACGGCGGCGCCGGCTTGGGTTTCGAGAACTCGGCGGTGTATTTCGACGGGGAGGATGCCTTCGACGCCGCGCAGCGGAACATCGTCGCCACACGTCCCGGCGCCGCGTTCCGCTATATCAACGCCGGCATCAATGTCCTGGGTGCCGTGATCCGCGACCGTATCGAAAGCCGTGGACTGCCGTATCAGCAGACCGTTTACGAACTCCTGGCCGACCGCATCGGCATGCACAGCTACCAGGCCTCGGGGGACATCGCCGGCAACCTGATCGCCTCCGGCTCCGCTTTCGCGACGCTGCGGGATTTCGCCAAGATGGGCGTTCTCTACCTGAACGACGGTGTCTGGAACGGCGAGCGCCTGCTGCCGCCTGGTTGGGTGGACTACGCGCTGGCTGCAACCCATGTCGGTTGCAGCTACGCAGGCACCTTCTGGACGAATTCCGACCGACGCTTCCCGGCTCTGCCGCCGGACGCCGCGTGGATGTCCGGCGCCTCGGACCAGCGGGTGTTCGTCCTGCGCGACGCCCAACGGGTCGTGGCAGTGACCAACGAGACCGATGCTCCGATGGACTTGGCGGCGCTCAACAGCGTTCTCGCAGCCGTTCTGACTGTTGCCTGAATGGACCTGCGCCGTGGCGACCTGAGCGCGCGACTGGGCTGAAGGGGAACCACGGGGATGTCCGAACTGGACAATTGCTACAACATCGGCGACCTGCGCGCCGCAGCAAGGCGCCGGCTGCCGCGCGGCATCTTCGAATACGTGGACCGGGGCACCGAGGACGAAGTAGCGCTCGCTGAAAACCGGGCGGCGATCAACCGGATCAAGCTGGTGCCCCGCGCTCCGGTCGACGTCTCCGCCCGATCGACGGCGACGGCTTTGTTCGGCCAAGACATCGGCATGCCGCTGGCGATCGCCCCTACCGGCGCCGCGGGAGTCATGTGGCACAAGGGTGAAATCGCTTTGGCGCGCGCGGCCAAAGCAGCGGGGGTGCCGTTCACCTTGGCGACCGGCTCGATGACGGCGCTCGATGAGCTCGCGCGCGAAGTTCAGGGACGGCATTGGCTTCAGCTCTATGTGTGGCGGGATCGCAGCCTGTCCTATGATCTGGTGCGCCGCGCCGCCGATGCTGGCTATGAGGCGCTGGTCGTCACTGTCGACACTCCGGTGCTGCCGAATCGGGACTACAACATTCGCAACGGCTTCGGCGTGCCGTTTCGGCCGACGGTTCGCAACGTGACCGACATGCTGCTTCACCCACGGTGGGTTGCCGGGACATTGCTGCCATATCTGCGCAGCACCGGAATGCCGCGGCTGGAGAACCACCCCCCGGAATTCAACGCCAGCGCCACGCGCGCCGCGATGGCCCCGCGCGTGGCGCTGAGCGATACGGTCGACTGGTCCGAGATCCGCCGGCTGCGCGACCGCTGGCCGCGAAAATTGATGGTGAAGGGCATCCTGCATCCCCAAGACGCGTTGGATGCGGTGGAGGCCGGCGCCGATGGGGTGATCGTGTCCAACCACGGCGGTCGCAACCTCGATGGCGCGATCGCCTCGTTCGACGCTCTCCCGGCGATCGCGGGGGCGATCAGGGATAGGGCAACGGTCATCGTCGATAGCGGCGTGCGGCGAGGCTCCGACATCCTCAAGGCGGTGGCGCTGGGCGCGCATGCCGTCCAGGTTGGGCGTGCGACGTTGTACGGAACGGCCGCGGGCGGGCAGGCCGGCGCAGCGCGCGCATTGGAAATCCTGCGATACGAACTCGACGTCGCCATGGCCAATACCGGCTGCGTCAGCATCGGCAGCATCACCGGCGCGATCCTGGCGCCGCATAGGCATCCGACCGAGATGATTGCGTGAATCGAAACCGCCGGTAACTCCGCCTTCGGTCGCGCCTCTAGCGAAGGCGGGTCAGCTTGCTCACTGCCCGATCGAAATGCGCCAGGTAGATGTTCTCGTCGGCGTCGAGCCAGATGCCGTGGATGTTGAACGCACCGGGATAGGGCTCATCGGCGTGCCAGCGGGCGATCGGCGCGTGATCCCGCGTCCATATGCTTAGACCGTCGCGGCCGCCTACGTAGATGGCATCGCTGCCGAAGGCGAGGTCGCTGGGCATGTCGAAGCCCGACCATTCGGACAGGAATGCACCGGTGGTATCGAAGACCTGGATACGGTGGTTCTCCCGATCCGCGATATGCACCCGATCGCGATCGTCGATTGCGATGAAGTGCACGATGGCGAACTGGCCCGGGCCACGACCGGGCTCGCCCCAGGAATGCAGCAACGACCCGCCGGCGGCGTAGTGATGAACCCGACGATTGCCGTAGCCGTCGGAGATGAAAAAATCGCCGTTGGAGGCGAAAGCCACTCCGGTCGGCATATTGAACGGAGCGCCGTAAAGCGTCGGCGAAGCAACGCCCCGGGTTCCGAAGCTGTCGACCATCTCGCCCGAAGGCTCATGCACACTGACCAAATGGGTGCCTGAATCGGTGATCCAGATTTGTTGGTCCGGCGCGATCGTCAGGCCATGCACGAACACCGAAAACTGCCCCTCCCCCCAGGCGCTGACAAAGCGGCCTTCGGGGTCGAACACACAGACGGGGTGCGCGCTGCGCGACAGCACATATACGTCGCCGTTGGCAGCGACAGCTCCCTTCAAGGCCGTACGTGGCGGGCTGGCGTTGGCGTCGGCCACCCCGAACGACCACCAGCGCGGCAACTTCGCCCATTCGCGCTCGAACCGATATCGCCAGGCGCCGTTGCCGATCGTCGGCGGAACGTCGACAGCAGCGTTCACGTGGCTCCCCCTTCGGTTCTTCGGCAGGTATCAGAACCCCAGACGCGTCATTCGGGCAATACCGGTCATGAGCCGATTGACTAAACGTTGCCGGCTCCATACGGTCGATCAAGTTTGACCATGCGGTGAGCCCGGGATGAACAGGTATTCGGCCGGATCGGCCTGAGCAATGGCGGAGTTTCGCCTCGGACTCGTCGGCGCAGGCCGGATGGGCCGGACGCATATGGCAGCGATTGCCGACAGCACGAAGGTTCGCATCGCCGCCGTAGCGGAACCTTCGGCCGAAATCCGGACCGATCTTGCGGCGAGCGGCCACGTCGTGCACGACAGCGTCGATGCGATGCTGCAGGCCGGCGGCCTCGACGGCGTCCTGATCGCGGCCCCTACCGGGCAACATCTGTCGACCATACGGGCGGTCGCCGAGTTCAGACTCCCCATCCTGTGCGAAAAGCCGTGCGGTCTGACCGTCGCCGAAGCCCGATCCGCGGCTGCTCTTGCGCAACATGCGGGGGTTCGGTTGCAGATCGCCTACTGGCGCCGCTTCGTCCCCGAGTTGCAGCGTCTGCGGGCTAGAATCGTTGCGGGCGAGTTGGGAGGTATCTATTTCGTCGCTAGTTCGCAATGGGATGGCGCGCCCCCCGCGGCGGCCTTTCGCACCGGCAGCGGCGGGATATTCGTGGACATGGGCGTGCATGAGTTCGACCAGATACGCTGGTTGACCGGACAGGATATCAGGACGGTCCGCACCGCCGTGCCCTCGACCTCGGAAGGTCCACCGATCGCCGGTGATGCCGAAAGCGCCCAGGCCCTGTGCGAACTTTCCGGCGGGAGCACTGCCCTGGTTTCCCTCGGCCGGCGCTTTCGCCTCGGCGATGTCTGTCGCGTGGAGTTGTTCGGCACGCGCGATTTCGAGGATTGCAGGTTCCTGTGGCCGCCGGATGCCGATGCGGTATTCCATGCGGCACTTCTAAGCCAGGCGGAATCGTTTGCCGCGGCGGATGGCAGCGGCGCCAGTGGCGAAGATGCCGTGGCAGCACTGACGGCGGCATCACTGGCAAGCGAGGCCCTGCGTCCCGCTGGAGCGGCCAGTCCTTCGGCCTGACGCTGCTGATCCGGAGTTCAGTCCATGGAAATGCCCTGGAAGCGGATCAAACCATCGGGGACCGTCACGAAGCCCTTGATGCCGGCGTTATGCGCAAACAGCCATGTGACGTGGTACAGGAAAAGCATCGGCCGTTCCGCGGCATAGATGGAAACGACCTCGTTGTACAGCGCCTGCCGCTTCGCAAGATCCGTCTGTGCGCGCGCCTGCGCCAGTACCTCCTGGAACCGCGGGGTGCAGTACTTGCCCCAGTTTTGGAAGCTATCGCAAGCGAGGTAAATCGAAAGATTTGCGTCGGGATCTGCCCGGCCGCTCCAGTTGTTCAGATGCGCCTGATAATCTCCGTGCGTCATCGCATCGATATTGGCGTTGGATTCCCCAGCGATGATCTTGACCTGGATTCCGGCTTCGGCTGCCATCGACTGGATTACCTCCACGACCTGGCGGTCCCGCGGCACGTTGGCGACGCGGAATTCCAGCACCGGATCGGTCACGCCCGACTCCTTCACCAGGGCCTTTGCCTTTGCCAGATCACGGGGCGGGACGGGAACGGCCTTGTTGAAGAAGGGGCTGTTGGGAAGCTCCGTTTGGTTGTCCGGAATGAACAGGCCTTCCATGGCCACTTGGTTGATCACATTGCGATCGATCGCCGCCTCGAGCGCTTCGCGCAGTTTCGGGTTGCTGCCGAACGGAACCGCCTTCGGGCCGTTCGCCAGATTGAAGTTGAGCGAGGCATACCCAAGGCCGGTCGCGGTGGTCAGCTTCAGCTTGTTGTTCGTCCGCACCTTCGCCGCATCGGCAGGCGCCAGGTCCTGCAGCATGTCGAGTTGCCCGGCCTCTAGGTTGACCAGCCGGACGGTGGAATCGGCGATCGGCCGGATCACCACGCGATCGAAATGGATGGTGGACGCGTTCCAGTAGCCCGGGTAGCGGTCGGCCGTCAGATGATCTTGGGCCACCCGCTCGGTGAACTTGAACGGGCCGGAGCAGACGGGGGCCGTGAAGAAGTCCTTGCCCATGCTGTCAACGGCCTTGGGCGAGGCCATCATTCCGGCGCGATCGGACAGCACGGCGATCAACGGCGCATAAGGCTGCGACAACACCAGGCGGACTGTTTTCGGGTCGACGACTTCGACGGCGGAAACCGGCTTGAGCTCGCCCTTGCGAACACTGTCGGCGGCGGTGCGGTAGCGCTCCAGGTTGAACCGGACCGCTTCGGCGGTCATCGGCTCTCCGTCCTGGAACGTCACCCCGCTGCGCAGCGTGAGGGTGAGTGCGCGGCCGTCGGCGGACCAGGACCACGCGGTGGCAAGTTGCGGGACGAAGCTCAGGTCCGGCGCCAGGTCCACCAGCTTGTCGCAGAGCGCCGCAAACATCAGCCGCCCGCCGAACGTACCGCCGAGCGCCGGATCGAGCCGATCGGCGTCTTCCTGCGTGCCGATCCGCAGGGTGCCGGCGGCCTGGGCGGCGGCGAGGCTCGTGGCCATGCTCAACAAGACTGCGGATAGAAGTCTCAGGTAGCTCACCACGCACACTCCTGCTGGTTTTGGCCGGGGCATCGGCGATGCCGACCATGATCAACAACGCAAATTCATGCCGCCTGAAAGACTGCATTGCACTTGGCCTCATGGGAACCAAAAAGTTCCGCTGCCGGTTCCAGGGCGTGGATCTGGACCGCAGACGCCCGGCCTTGACGGATTTATTCGATTTGACCTAAATCGAATTAGGGTGGGAAAGCGGAACGGGTGCCTGTGCCAGTCCGAAGCAAGGATGCGAAGGTCGTCGCTCGAAGGGCGACCAATCGAGACGTCGCGCAATTGGCGGGCGTGTCCCAATCCGCCGTCTCCCTGATTCTCAATGGCGCGGCGAAGCGCCATGGGCTGTCCGCCGCAACGGCGAGCCGCGTGCAGGTTGCCGCCGAAACATTGGGCTACATGCCCAACCATGCCGCCAGGAGCCTGCGGCGCCGGCGAACCAACACCATCACCTTCATGACCGCGGATCTTGGCAATCGCTACTTCGCCGAAGTCGCCATGGCTGCCGATCTGTCGGCGCGGGCCCGCGGCTATGTTGTCAACATCATCGCGGCACGGACCGAGGACGCGGAAATCGACGCCATTCGGCGGCTCGGCAGCGGCGTGTCGGACGGCCTGATCATCCATGGCGGCTCGCGCGGCACGAATGGGTGCATCCGCAGCCTGCTGGATCGTGGCATTGCCTGCGTGCTGCTGCAGGATCCGAGTGCGGACGGCGAGGTCCCGTGCGTGCGGGCCGACATCGTGCAGGGCGGTCAACTGGCAACGACGCATCTGCTGGATCTCGGGCACCGGCGAATCGCCCACATCACGGACCAGCGGATGATGCACCAGCCGCTCAACGAACGGCTGCAAGGTTATCGGGAATCCCTGGGGCATTATGGGATTGCATTTAAACCTGACCTGGTTCTGGGGGCCGAGAACAGCTTTGCCGGCGGCGATGCCGCCATGCGCGCGCTCATGGCGCGCCCGGGGGCACGACCGACCGCGGCATTCGTGTTCAACGACCAGATGGCGCTCGGGGGCCTGCATGCCCTGGCTGCATTAGGGCTTCGTGTCCCCGAAGACGTCGCAATCGTCGGGTTCGACGGGACCGAGATCGGCGCGTTCAGCACGCCGGAACTGACCACCATCGATCATCCGCGCCACGACCTCGGCCGGCTGGCCGCGGAAGCGGTGCTCGACCAGATCGAGGGAAACCGGACCGTCGAACGCATGCAGGTGCTGCCGGTGCGCCTCGTCGTTCGCCGGTCATGCGGTGCGATCGCGTTTCATCAACAAGCGGCCGGATCGAAGGCCGCAACATCAGGGGACGGCAATGAACAAAGTGGTAGAGACTGATATCGGCACGCTTGGCCGGCGCGCGTTGCTGGGCGGCAGTGCGGCCGGCGTCATGCTCGGGGGGCGCCGGGTGCGCGCACAGTCACCCGCGACGCTCACGATGACGGTTTGGGGGGCCAAGGCCGAAGAGGACGCCTTCAACGCGGCGATCGCGAAATACCAGGCCCTGCACCCGGAAATCACCATCCGCATGGAGGTGAACGGGAGCTCCATGCAGGTTTATCAGCAGGTCGACACGCGGCTTGCCGGCCGCCAGGCGCCGGATATCTTTCGCGTGCAGTATCAGCAGATCGGGCGCTATGCGGCGGCTCGCGCGGTCGTCGATCTCAGCAAGTATGTCGATGCCGGATATGCCGAAGAATTCGGCCCGGCGTTCTGGCAGGCTGTCACCTACAAAGGACGGCCCTACGCCATTCCGCACCATACCGACACATTCGCGCTGTACTACAACCGGGACATGCTCCAGAAGATCGGCGTCGAGCCGCCGGCCAATCTGGACAAGAGCTGGTCGTGGGAAGAGTTCATCCGCATCGCGCGGGACCTGAAGCAGCGCGCCGGCGCACCGTTCGGGTTCGCCATGGGCTGGCAGAATGCCGCCTACCGATGGCTGCCGTTCCTGTATCAGCATGGCGGCACCATGCTGAACGCCGACCTGACAAAGTCTCAGCTGGCCAGCCCGAAAGGGATCGAGACGATTGCCTGGACGCAATCATGGTTCAAGGAAGGCCTGGTTCCCCCGAGCACATCGGTGAAAAGCAGCGAACAGCCGCAGAACCTGTTCGCAAACGGCACGATCGGAATGTATCTCGGCGGCGACTGGCAGATTCCCTTTTTGACCACGAACATGACGAAGTTCGGCTGGGGCGTCACCTACATGCCGCGCGATGTCGCCATGGCTTCCGATCTCGGCGGCAACTGCCTTGCGGTATCCCGGGACTCCAAGCATCCGGAGATCGCTGCCGACTTCGTCAAGTTCATGGCCGACAAGGACAATATGCGTGACTTCATCAGCCGCGCCCAGTTCCTCCCGGTTCGGAAATCGCTGATGTCGGAAAAGCTTCCCTATGCGCTGCATCCGGAAGCGATGCAGGTGTTCGTGGAGCAGTCGGCGACGATCCCGGCTCATCTCGTTAGCACCGTCACGATGCCGGTTTTCAGCAAGATCAATGCGGGCCTGACGGACCAGCTCGACCTTGCATTCACCTCGAACCAGGATGCTGCGACGACCGCGAAAGCGATCGACGAGATGTCTCAGGCCGTGCTCGCGGCCTGATGACTGCCGTGGCCCAGGCGATTGCACCCGCAATGCCGCCACGACCGCGGGCGTCGCTGTGGGCGCGGCGCCGGCATCGCCTGGTGCCCTATCTGTTCGTTGCCCCGAATGTCGTGCTGTTCACGGCATTCAGCTTTCTGCCGCTGCTCTACGCCGTCTATATCAGTTTCCACGATTGGAGCCTGATAGGCGACGCCGAATGGCTGGGGCTGCACAACTATCTGCGCCTGTCACGGGATCCACTATTCTGGCGGGCCCTGGTGAATACGGCGCTGTATGCGCTGACGACGGTACCCACCAGCATGGCCATCGGCCTGCTGTTGGCGATGGCCCTGAACCGGAGGCTGCCGGGGCGTGTGCTGATCAGGAGTATCTTCTTTCTGCCCGTCGTCGTCTCGGCGGTCGCCACCGGCACGATCGCAGCATGGTTGTTCAACGACAATTATGGCGTGGTGAATGCGATCCTGGTGCAACTGGGCATTGGCCGGGTCGCCTGGCTCTCCAGCCCGCAATGGGCCCTGCCGTCGATTGCCATGGCGACGCTCTGGGTTCGGCTGGGCTTCAACATGGTGATCTACCTTGCGGCACTGCAGTCGATCCCGCGTATCTACTACGAAGCCGCGCGCATCGACGGCGCATCCGCGCTGCATCAGTTCCGCCATATCACGATCCCGCTGCTGGCGCCGGCCACCTTCCTTCTGCTGGTGCTCGACATCATCCACTCGTTTCAGGTGTTCGACCTCATCTATGTCATGACCGGAGGCGGGCCCAGGATTTTCGACGACGATGGTGGTACAATATATCTTCAAGTCGGCGTTCGTGACGTCGGAGATGGGCTATGCGAGTGCCATGGGCGTCGCGCTGTATGTCCTGATTCTGGGGTTCACCATCATTCAGTGGCGCGCCAGCCGGCAGGCCGAGAATGTGCTTTAGGCAACTTTGATGCGTCGCTCCTTCTTTCGACAATCCACCGACGCTGTGCTCTGGCTGGCACTGGCGGGCGGCGCGTTGGTGATGCTGTTCCCGATCTACTGGATGTTCGCAACCGCGGTCCGTCCTCGTTCCGAGGTTTTCGAGGCGCTGGTCGCCCTGATCCCCTCATTGGTGACGTGGGACAACTTCACTGCGATGTGGCGCCGGTATCCGGCGCTCGACTGGCTCGGAAACTCGTTGTTCATCGCGGTCGTCGGCGTGGTGATCACGGTGTTCGCCAACCTGCTGTGCGGCTATACCTTCGCGAAGTTTCGCTTCGTCGGCCGCGACGCATTGTTCTTTGCCATCCTGGGCACATTGATGATCCCGATCCAGGTGATCATCGTGCCGGAGTTCCTGATCACCGCGTCGCTGGGCCTGCTCAACAGCCCGTGGGGCGTCATACTGCCGCGCGCGGCGGAGGCGTTCGGCATCTTCATGGTTCGGCAATTCATGGTGAGCATCCCCGACGAACTGATCGAGGCGGCGCGGCTCGATGGGGCGGGCGAGTTCCGCATCTTCACCCATGTCGTGCTGCCGTTGTCACGGCCGGTGATCGCGGTACTGGTGATCTTCACCTTCATGTGGCGGTGGAACGACTTTTCGTGGCCGCTGGTCGTGCTGACCGATCATTCAGCGTATACGCTGCCGCTCGGGCTCAATCTGCTACGCGGGGAAGTGAACCCGGAATGGGGCCAGGTGATGGCGTTGGCGCTGCTAAGCCTGGGGCCGATGCTGCTCATCTTCCTGGTGTTCCAGCGTTACCTTATTCAAGGCATCGCAAGCACCGGCCTTAAGTAATTCAAATTCATCGACCGAAGGAGTGTGACCAGTGATCAAGATCGCCATGATCGGCGCCGGCAGCGTTGTATTCGTGAAGAACCTGCTGACCGACATTCTGAGCCTGCCCGAATTGCAGGAATGCACCATCGCACTCCACGACATCGATGCCGAGCGGCTCGACACGGCCGGGATGATGGCACGGTGGACGGCCGGGCAGTTCAAGGCGCCGTGCAAGATCGAGCAGCACGCCGACCGCCGCGCCTGCGTCGACGGTGCGGACTTCGTCATCAACATGGTCCAGATCGGCATGCATGAGGCGACATTGCTGGATTTCAGGATTCCGTCGAAATACGGATTGAAGCAAACCATCGCCGACACCGTCGGAATCGGTGGCATTTTCCGCGGCCTGCGCACGATCCCGTTCATGGTGGACCTCGTTCGCGACATGCGTGAAGTCTGCCCGGGTGCGTTGCTGATGAATTACACCAACCCGATGAGTATTCTCACCTGGGCGGTCTACAGGGCGTTCCCCGAGCAGCCCGTGGTCGGCTTGTGCCACAACGTGCAGTTCACCGCCGAGGATCTTGCCGAATACCTGAAGGTCGACCTTGCGCGGCTTACCTATGATTGCGCCGGGATAAATCACATGACCTGGTTCCTGAAGCTGATGGTCGACGGCGAGGACGCCTATCCGCGGCTGTTCGAGGCTGCCAACGATCCCGAGATTTACGCCAAGGACAAGATCCGTTTCGAACTGATGCGTCACCTGGGGCGCTTCGTGAGCGAATCCAGCGAGCATACCGCCGAGTACACGCCCTACTTCCTGCGTCGCGATGACCAGATTGCCGAATTCGACGTGCCGGTGGAAGAATATGTTCGCCGCAGCGAGCGGAACCTGCGTCGTTACGCCGAAACCCGGCGCAAGCTGCTGGCCGGCGAGGACTTCCCCCTGGAGCGGAGTGCCGAGTATGGATCGGTGATCATCCAGGCGATGGTGACGGGGAAGACCGCGCTGTTCTACGGCAATGTCAGGAATACCCGGCTGATCGAGAACCTGCCTGAAGACTGCTGCGTGGAGGTGCCGATCGTCGTGGATCACAACGGGCTACGGCCGGTTCACGTCGGCAACCTGCCTCCGGAACTTGCGGCGCATTGTGCGCCGCACACCTTTGTTCAGGACCTGACGGTGCGCGCCGCCCTGGAAGGCGATCGTGAACGGGTATACCGGGCGGCCGTGCTCGATCGCCATACCGCGAGCGTGCTCTCGTTGCGAGAGATTCGATCGATGGTCGACGAGCTGATCGACGCGCACGGCCTGGCGATGCCAGCAGGGGTCCGCAGCACTCCGGTGTCACGCGCGGCGGAGTAGTCTCGGATCAGTGGGCGCGCGGCTGAGTGGATGGATCAGGAGACATCGATCCGCCGCTTGGCCAGCTCGTCCTCATTCACCATGATCCCGAGGCCGGGGGAATCGGTGAGATGGAAAAGGCCATCCACCGGCCGTGGTGGGTTGGTGAATATCGCGTGCGTGCGGGTGGTTGGGTCGTTCAGTTCGCACGGCTTGGTCAGATGCAGCTGGGCCGCCGCTACATGCAGGCTGGCGAGGTGGCCGACGGTCGGTTGCGTCTGGTGGGGAACCAACTCGACCCCATGCGCGTGCGCGAGCGCCGCACAGCGCAGCAGGCCGGTGATGCCGCCCATCTTGATGATATCCGGTTGCACCATCCGCACGCCGGCATCGATGAGATCTGCCAAAGCCGGGAGGGTGTAGGTCTGCTCGCCCGCGGACACGGTGATGTCGAGCCTGCGGGCGACCTCGCCCATCTGCTTCACATGGTAATGCTGGACGGGCTCCTCGAACCACCAGTAGCCGAGTTCTTCCAAAACACGGCCGACGCGCATGGCGCCGCCGGTGGAGTAGCCGTTGTTGGCGTCGAAACCGAGCGGGAAGTCCGGGCCGACCAGCTTGCGGACGGCGCGGGCCTTGGCGATGTCGCCGGGGATGTCGTAATCGACCTGGGTGCGGTCCGCGTCGAAGCGGATCTTGATGGCGGCGGGTTTGTCCTTGAGTTGCGTTTCGACCACCGCCAGCACCTCATCGACGGTCCGGGCCTGGTTATGGCCGATCGAGGCGTAGAACGGCAGCGCGGTTCGCCAGGCGCCACCCAACAGCTTGTAGATGGGCTGCTTGAGGTATTTTCCCTTGAGGTCCCAGAGCGCGATATCCAGCGCCGCCGCAGCACCAGCCAATGCACCCTCGGGACCGAGCTTTACCAGCCGGTGCAGCAGGCGGTCCTGAACAATCGCGTGGTCGAGCGGATCCGCACCGATGATGGAGGGGGCGACGTCGTGTACAAGGATGCCCAGCGAGGCCAGGCCGCCTTGCATCGGTGATGCTTCGCCTATTCCGAAAAGACCATCGTCGGTCCAGACGCGGACGAAGGCACTACGTTGCGCCGGCTTTTCCTCCGGAGTCCATTGGATCTGAAAGGCTTCAAGCCTGGTGATTTTCATTGGGTGCTCCTCCGGCGTGAAAAATCGACGATGCCGATCCTGCCACTACGATCAATGAAACCAAATGTCGTTGATTTCAACACCGGCGCAATGAGCATGACCGGCTGCCGGACGTCAATCAGCGCAGGCGGCAGCGAACAGCATCCGCCCGGGACCGCCAGACGTTTGCAATACTCGCTTTCTGTGCCAGTGCTTTGGCCTGCTCATCTTTTTGGTCCCCACTTCATGGTACATTTCGGCTCGCATTGATGGAAAAACACGGTGCAATCGGTTCCCAGGAGAACCAGCCTCCGGAGAGGGGGGAGGCTTGGGTCGCCGCCTTGTCGTTGTCGCGTGAGCTTCTCGCCCGAGAGAGTTGGACAGACGGCCGCGACCTGGGAGAGCTCGCGAATTTCTGGCTGTGGAAGCACGCGAGCCTGAACTCTCTAGGCACCCAGGTCAGGAAGCTGGGCGTGGCGTGGCGCGAAGGTCAGCTGGATTCCCAGCAATTCCGCTCAATCTTTCCATCCGGTATCAGCCAGTTGCTGAATGATCTGCAGGGCCATCACCAGGTTGAGGACCAGCATTATTTCCCGCTGTTCCGGCGGGCTGAGCCAAGGCTTGCAAAGGGATTCGACGTTCTTGAGACCGACCACGTCCTGGTCCATGCGCAAATCGTCGCTGTAGCTGAAGCAGCGAACGATTTCCTTCGAATCTCGGACACGGATGCGATGAAGATCTCGGGAGAGCGCTACATCGACGCCACCGAGGCGCTGATCGGTGGGCTGTCACGGCATCTTTCGGATGAGGAAGATCTGGTGATTCCCTTGATCGCGACACATCTGCGTTAAACGAGCCTGGTGCCTCTCGACCTTCTGCGGATTGAGTATCAATTGGCGTAATGATCGCCGAATTGCAGAACTCGTGTCAGCATGGCAGCGGTTTCGTATGCTTGCGCTTGCCGGTTTTTGAGGTATGTCCTGTTATCGGCGGTCCGTCTCAGCCTGTCCAATCAACCTGTGCATAGAGGATCTTATGGCTAAGAAGCAGAAACTGAACCATGTACTGCGTGAAGCTCGCCTCAAAAGAGGCCTGACTTTGCAAACAGTCGGCGAAGCCGTTGGGGTGACCGGATCGGCCGTTGCGCATTGGGAAGCCGGCGTCAATCTCCCGCGCAACGACAATTTGACGGCGCTTTGCAAGGCACTCAAGCTTCCGCTCCGGGCCACCCGTGAGATTGCTGCTCAGTAACGTACAATCGGCCGAGTCATACGCCGGAGGTTGAGCGCGCGCTTTTGAACCCCGGGTGGGCCGCTCCGTCTTCGAAGACGGCGCCGTAGCCCAGAAAGCTCACCGTCCATAAGGATAACGTGTGAACTTCTTGCGTCGAGGAAGTGAGGAGGCCGCATGAGTCTGGTGATCGAGACGACGCTTGGGCGCGTGGCCGGGCTGGAGACGAACGGCGTGCAGGCGTTCGTTGGGCTGCCTTACGCGGCGCCGCCGGTGCCGCCGCACCGATTTGCGGCACCGCGACCGATGGCGCCCTGGTCGGGTGTGCGCAAGTCCGATCGGTTCGGGCCACAGGCGCGGCAGATGCTTTTCCCGTTCCTCGACCCGGCGCTCGCGGCCGATCCGAATCATGCGGCAACGCGCGATTTCCATCGTGGCGTGGAAACTACGCCGCTGCCATACGATGAAGACTGCCTCTATCTGAATGTCTGGACACCCGGGATCGCGGGCCAGCGGCCGGTGATGGTTTGGCTGCATGGCGGCGGCTTTGCGTCCGGTGCCGGAAGCTGGGGTTGGTGGACCGGCGAGACGCTCGCGCAGCAGCAGGATGTCGTGGTGGTGACGTTGAACCATCGCCTCAATATCTTCGGCTTCCTCTGCCTCGATGCATTCGATGGGCGGGAAGCCGGGTATGTGCCGAATGCCGGGATGCGCGACATCGTCGCAGCGCTGGCCTGGATACGTGACAATATTGCGGCGTTCGGCGGCGATCCTGGGAACGTCACGATCTTCGGCCAGTCCGGCGGCGGGATGAAGGTCAGCACCTTGATGGCGATGCCAGCGGCGCGCGGGCTGTTTCACAAGGCCATCGTGCAGAGCGGCCCGTTGTTGCGCGCAATCCCGCGGGACCGCGCGGACGAGATCGCCGGGCGGATGCTGCAACATCTCGGTGTCGCGCCCGATCGGCTGTCGGGGCTGCAGGATGTTTCGGCGGAAGCGTTGCTGGATGCGTTCGCCAGCGTGCGAGAAGGTGCCGCGGGGGTGCCGCGCCAGTTCGGGCCGGTCGTCGACGGCGAGAGCCCGCCGGCGCATCCTTTCGATCCGGCGGCGCCGGCGCTGGCGGCCAACGTGCCGATGTTGATCGGGGCGACGACCGAGGAGGTGACGAGCCTGGCGGGGTTCGCCGATCCATCGATATTCACGATCACGGAAGCGGAGCTTGGGGCGCGCGTCGCAGGGTATTGCGGATGCACCATGGATGCCGCGGAGGCGGTGGTGGCGGCTTACCGCGTGGCCCGGCCAACCATGCCGGCGGCGCAGGTGTTCGCCGGGATCGCGTCCGATTGGCGGTTCGGCTACGCCAGCACGGTGCAGGCGGAGCGGCAGGCGGTGCAGGCGCCGGTCTATGCCTATGTGCTGGCGTGGCAGAGCCCGGTTCAGGGCGGGCGGATGGGTGCGCCGCATAATCTATGCCTGCCGATGGTGTTCGGGCGGGACAAGGCGCCGGGCGTGACCGGCGATGGCACCGCGCACCACGCGTTGGCGGCCGCGATGCAATCGGCATGGGCCGCGTTCGCGCGCAACGGGAATCCGAGCAACCCCGACCTGCCGGAGTGGACGCGCTACGATGCAGTGTCGCGTCGGACCATGCGGTTGGATGCCGAATGCCGCATGGAGGACAACCCTTACGCGGCCGAGCGCGCGGCCCAGGCGGCTTTGCCACCCCGGGCGTGAGTGTGGCGACGGTTCGCGCAGTCTCCCGGGCCGTTGCGGTGTTGCGCAGCTTCACCGCCGAACGGCCGGCCCTGGCCCTCGCGGAGATCGCGCAGGCGGCGGCACTGGACAAGGCGACGACGCGGCGCCTGCTGCTGACGCTGATCGACGAGGGGATGGTGCGACAGGACCCGGCCAGCCAGCGCTATGCATTGGCGCTCGGCATGCTGGCACTTTCGGCGGGCGTGCAGACCGGGGGATTGCGGGAGGAGGCGCGGCCGGTGATGGCGGCACTGGCGCGGGAAAGCGGCGTCACCGTGTTCCTCAGCGTACCCGACCAGCCCGGCGCGCTTTGCCTGGAGCGCATGCATGGCGCCGACCCGGTGCAGGTTCGCTGGTGGGGCGTCGGGCAGCACATGGCGTGGGATCGCGGCGCCGCACCTCGTTTGTTGCTGGCGCACATGGCGCCCGAACATGCCGGCGCGGCGCTGCGCCGCATCCAGGCGCCGGCAGCCCACGCGACCGATGTGGTGGCGGAGGACGACGTGGACCGCGTGCTCAAGATGCTGCCGGCGGTGCGTGATCTCGGGTACGCAATTGCAACGGATGACGTGGCGGTGGGGCTGAGCGCCATCGCGGTGCCGGTGCGGGACGGACGTGGCGAGGTGATCGGATCGCTCAGCCTGGGCGGCCTTACGCGGATCATTCTCGACCATGAGGACAAACCTCGGGCACTCGACAGGTTGCGCGCCAGCGCTGCGGAGATCTCCGCGCATCTGCCGTAGGTGTTTCACTGTGTGAAATGAGCTTTGCAGGTTGACACTCTCCTGACTCTGGCCTTTTCTGGCTAGCGATCTACGGAGGAAACAATGGGCTTTACTCTCGCCGAGAAAATCCTCGCGCGCGTCTCGGGCGTGCCCGGCGTACGCGCCGGCGACGAGGTGATGGCGCGGCCCGATTTCGTGATCGTCTATGATTTTCCCGGCTACACCGATGTGATCTTCCGCCAGATGAAGGAGGATTTCGGCATCGACAAACTGCCGGACCCCGATCGCTACGCGATCTTCATCGACCACATGGTTCCCGTGGCCACGCCGGCCGAGGAACAGCTGCATATCCAGACCCGCAACTGGTGCGCCGAACAGCGCGTGCCGCTGTATGAGCGGCGGGGCATCGGGCATCAGGTTTCTGCCGAGCTCGGCTATGCCACCCCGGGCGCATTCGCCGTGCATTTCGATGGTCATATCAGCCAGCTGGGTGCATTCGGCACGCTGGCGATCGGATTGCGGCGCAACATCCTTGAGGCCTTCGTTCGCGAGCGGGTCTCGTTGAAGGTGCCGCAGACGATGCGGATCAACCTGCATGGATCGTTGCGCAAAGGCACGATGGCGCGCGACGTGTTCCATCATATCGTACGGGTGCTGGGCCCTTCGTCCTGCCGGTTCCAGGTGATGGAGGTCGGCGGACCCGGACTCGCGAGCATTTCTCTGGAGGGGCGCCAGGTCATCTGCGGGTTGGCGATGTTCACCGGCGCGGTGACCGCGGTGTGCAATCCGGACGAGTTGTCGCTCGCATACACCAACGAACGGGCACGCATCGCCCTGGCGCCGGTGAGCAGCGATCCAGACGCGACTTATGCGGCGACGCATGACATCGACATCTCGGCGCTCGAGCCGATCATCGTGCTGCCGCCCAATCCCGCCAACACGCGCGATCTCAGCGATCATCTCGGGGTCGAGGTGCATTCGGGTTACCTGGGCAGTTGCGCGTCCGGGCGGCTCGAGGATCTGCGCATTGCGGCGCAGATTCTCAAAGGGCGCCGGGTGAAAGACGGATTTTCCCTGCATGTGATCCCGACCTCGCAGGACATCATGGCCAAGGCAGCGGCAGAGGGGCTCATCTCGACCTTGGTGGAAGCCGGTGCGTTCACCAGCAGCCCGAGTTGCGATTATTGTTTCGGGCGGATCGCGACGATGTCCGCGGGACAGAAGGCGGTGTCCACCGGCACGCTGAATGTTCCCGGCCGGATGGGCAGTCCGGATTCGGAGATCTTCCTGATGAATGCAGCGGCCGTGGCGGCGGCGGCGATCGAGGGCAAGATCGCCGACCCGCGGAAATATCTGTGATCGGGCCGGCAAGGAGCTGACTGCGATGTCCCTCCCCCATCTGCGCGGCCGTGTCGCCTGGATCTTCACCGAGGAGAATTTCGACGTCGACCTGATCGTCGGCGTGAAGAACATGAAGATCACCGACATCGACGAATTGTCCGGCCTGGCTATGAAGACCTATGACGCCGATTTCGTCACCAGCATCCGCAAGGGCGACCTGATCGTCGGGGGCTCGAATTTCGGCTACGGCCATCCGCATTACCCGTCGCTGCGCGCATTGCGACATCTTGGCATCGCCGGCATCGTGGCGGAAAGCTTCTCGCCCGGCTTCTGGCGCGGGGAGGTGAGCATGGGCACGCCGCTGGCCTCTTGCCCCGGCATCCTGGGCGTCGTTTCGCGCTGGGATGAGATTCTTGTAGACTGGGACAAAGACGAAGTTCGCAACGTCACCACCGGCGCCGCCTTGCCGCTCGAGCCGCTTTCGGCCGGCGATCGGGCGATGCTGGAGAGTGGCGGTCTTGTTCCGTACCTGAAACGTGATCTGCAGCCGGCGCGCAACTGAAGAAGGGAACGACCATGCAACAGCGCAAATTCCTCCGCGAACGCCTCGCCGCCGGCCGCACCGTTTGGGGCGCCGGATGCTATGACGCCCTGAGCGCCAAGCTGATCGAGGCCGCGGGGTTCGAGGCCGTTCTTACGTCGGGCTTCGGCATTTCCGCCTCGTTCCTCGGCAAGCCCGATGTCGAGCTCTACACCATGACCGAGAACCTGGCCGTGGTGCGGCAGGTGGTGAACACGGTTGAGATCCCGGTCGTTGCCGACTGCGACACCGGATACGGCAATGCGGTGAACGTGATGCGCACGGTGCGCGAGTTCGAGCAGGCCGGGGTGGCGGCGGTGATCCTGGAAGACCAGGTGGTGCCGAAGCGGTGCCCCGCGATCGCCAATCGCATCGAGGTGATCCCGGTGGGTGAGAGCGTCGCCAAGATCAAGGCCGCGGTGGAGGCGCGCCGCGATCCCGACCTCGTGATCATCGCGCGCACCGATGCCGGCACGGAGGCCGAGGCGGTCGAGCGGGCCCGCGCCTATGTCGCGGCCGGCGCCGACATGGTGCAGCCGATTTCCAAGACCATGAAGGACGCCGCCATGCTGCGCCGCTTCGGCAAGGAGGCCGGCCGGCCGGTCTCGTTGCAGGTGCTGGGCTGGCTGGAGAAGGATCTTTCGCCGGCCGATCTCGAGGAGATCGCCGGCATCGCGTTCTTCCCGCTCACCGCGCTGATGACGGTTGCCAGTGCGATGATGGCCAACCTGAAGGCGCTGCGCGCCGCGCGGAGCACCATCGGCCTACCGATGAAGCTGATGGATCACAAGGATTTCGCCGAGCTGCTGGATTTCTCGAAGATCGAGGACATACAGATGCGCCTGTTGCCGGAGGCGCCGAACTTCGCTCCGAAGGCCGCGGAATAAGCGGGTCGCCCGAGCAAAAGCCCATCCGAAAAAAGAAGTCCAGGGAGGACAATGATGAAACGCATTCTCGGGGTGGCTTTGGCCATTCCGCTGCTGGCCGGCACCGCCTACGCGGCGCCGCTGGAGCCGGGCGATTACAAGGTCGGCTTCATTTCCGAGGTGACCGGCCCGATCGCATTCGCCGGCAACTCCTTCCTCAACGGCGCACGTCTCGCCGCCGATGAAATCAATGGTTCGGCGTATCTCGGCGCCGGCGCAAAGATTGGCATCGTCGACAAGGATGCCGGCAGCGACGCCGCGCGGTCGATCCAGAATGCCAACCAGTTCATCGCCGACCGCAGCGTGGTCGCCCTCACCTGCTGCATCCTGTCGCCGGTGGCCAATTCGGTGAAGCCGATCACCATGAATGCGAAGATCCCGCTGGTGATCCATGGGGCGACCCTCGCCGGGTTGCCGGCGCCGCCGATGGTCTACAGCATGACGGTGCTGCCTGGCCCGAAGGACGTCGCCACCGCGGTTGCGATGGCGAAGGCGGTGCATCCGAAATCCGTTGTGTATTTCCTCGCCGCCGACAACGACGCCTTCAAGGGCCGCATGGCGGCGTCGCAGAAGGCGCTCGAGGGCATGGGCGTGCCTACCGCCGGCGTGGTGAACGTGCTTACGGCGGACACCGACTTCACGGCCGCCGCCACCCAGGCGATGGGGCTGAAGCCGGATGCGATCCTGCTGTACACCACGCAGGCACCGGCGGTCGGGATCATCGCAGCACTGCGCCAGCGCGGCTACGCGGGCACGATCGTCGGCAACGACGTGCTGTCGCCGGACTCGGTGTTCAAGAAGCTCGGCGCCGCAGTCGCCGGCGTTCCGTTCCCGATCAGCTTCTCGTCGGACCTGGCGAAGAGCGACACCGCGAAGAAGTTCGTGGCCGACTACCAGGCGAAGTTCAAGGCGACGCCCGACATCTATTCGGCACAGGGCTACGAGGCGATCTGGTTCATCGCCCAGGGGCTCCGCGCGGCCGGCGGCAAGCCGACGCGCGAGGCGCTGGCCGATGCGCTGGCCGCGCAGAAGGAGGTCGAGCACAACGTCTATGGCGGCGAGCCGATTACCAACGGGCAGATCGACACCAACGATACGCTGATCGTCGCCTGGTCGGCGGACGGCAAGGTCGTGCCGTGGAGCCCGCCGAAATAGCTGAAGGCATCACGGCGGACCGACGATGTCGCTGTTCCTGGAGCAGTTGATCAACGGCTGCGCGCTCGGCTCGTTGTATGCCCTGTTCGCGATCGGGTTCGGGCTGGTGTTCGCCACCCTCGGCATCCTGAACGCCGCCCACGGCACCTATGCCAGTTGGGCGGCGATTGCCGCATTGTGGGCGGTGGAGCAGATCGGGCTGCCGTTTCCGCTGGCGCTGGTGGTGGGGGTCGCGGCCGGGGCGCTGCTGGCGTTGCTGGTGGATCAATGCGCCTTCCAGCCGCTGCGGGCACGGAAAGCGGGACTGCTCGGCGCGCTGATCACGTCGATCGCCTGCTGGATCATACTGGACTCGTTGGCCGACAGCGCCACCGGACATCAGAGCCTCAGCTTCCAGCTGGCCGCCTACCCGTCCGGCATGGTGCATGTGGGCGACGTGCAGTTCGCGACGATGCAGGGCGTGAGCATCGCGGCGATGCTGGTGGTGACGGCGGCGATGCACCTGCTGATCCGGCACACCCGGTTCGGCTCGGCCATGCGTGCGGTCGGGTGGAACGAGGCGGCGGCGGCGCTGTCCGGGGTCAATCCGCGGCGCGTGGTGGCGGCGACGGCGCTGCTGGCGGGGGCGACATCGGGGCTTGCCGGCGTGCTCGGCGGGGTGGCGACCCAGAACGTCTCCTACACGCTCGGCGAGGGGCTGATGCTGAAGGGTTTCGCGGCCGTCGTGGTCGGCGGCTACGACGATGTGCGGGGCGCCGCGGTGGCCGGCGTGGCGCTGGGCGTGATGGAGGTGATGACGGCGCAATACATATCGAGCAGCCTGCGCGACGGCATCACCTACGCATTGCTGCTTGGTTTCCTGCTGCTGCGGCCGCGCGGGCTGTTCGGCGGCGTGGCGTTCACCCGCGCATGAGCAGCGGCCCGGCAAGATGAGCGAGTGGCTGCAGGATCTTTGGGCCGGCTACAGCAGCACGCTGGGCTTCGCGATGGTGAATGCGTTCTTCGCATTGTCCACCTACGCGGTGCTGTCGGCGGGCATATTGAGCTTCGCCACCGTCACCTACGCCGCCGCCGGCGGCTTCGTCGGCACCCAGCTCGCGTTGCAGGCGCATCTGCCGCTGCCGCTGGTGTTGCCGGCATCGGCGATCGTGGGGGCGGCGCTCGCCTATGCTCGTCGCCGTCATCTTCCTGCGGCTGGAGAGCCATTGGATGGCGCTGGCCAGCCTGGCGCTGGTGCTGATCACCCGTGTCGTCGCATTGAATGCGACACCGCTGACCGGCGGCGTGAACGGATTGTCGGTGCCGCTGTTCTTTCCGCTGGCCGGGCTCGCCGCGCTGCTGGCGCTGGCCGCGCTGGTGTTCTGGCGGCTGGATCGCTCGTGGTACGGCATCGCCGCGCGGGCGGTCCGCGAGGACGCGGCCGTGGCTTCCAGCCTGGGGATTCCGCCACGGCGCATCCAGACCATCGCCTTCGCGATATCGGGAGCGGTCGGCGGCATCGGCGGCATGTTGCTGGCGCTGCTGCTGCAGTTCCTGTCGCCCGACACCTATTTCATCAACATCGCCTTCACCATGATCGCGGCCGTTGTGCTCGGAGGCTCCTACCACTGGGCCGGCGCGATCCTGGGCGCCGGGGTGTTCACCGCGCTGCCGGTGGTGGCCCAGGCGGTGCTGCCCGAATTCGAGAAGGTGTTGAACGGCGTTGCCTTGTTGCTGATCATGATCTTCGTGCCGCGCGGGTTGATCGATCCGCGTGCCTGGAGGCTACGGCGTGCGGCGAAGCCGTCTTGACCGTGCTGCTCACCACGGAAGGACTGGGGAAGTCATTCGGCGGACTGACCGCCGTTTCCGACCTGTCGCTGGTGCTGCCGAAGGGCTGCGTGGCCGGGCTGATGGGACCGAATGGCGCCGGCAAGACGACGGCGATCAACCTGATCTCCGGCCTGCTGCGTGCGGATCGCGGGCGCGTGCTGCTGCAAGGTTCGGCGATCGAGGCATTGCCGCCCTATGCGATCGCCGCCCGCGGCATTGCGCGCACCTACCAGAACGTCCGCCTGCTGAGCGGCATGACGGTGCTGGAGCAGGTGATGGCGGGCTGCTTCCTGCATCGCGGGACCTCGCTGCTAGCATCCTTTCTCGGCCTGCCCTCGGCCAATGCGGCCCGGCGCGCGGTGCAGCGCCATGCGATGCAGTTGCTGGAGCGCGTCGCCATGGCGGGGCGCGCGCATGAGCTAGCGGAAACCCTGTCCTACGGGGAGCAGCGGCGCGTCGAGATCGCCCGGGCGCTGGGCGCCGCGCCGAAGCTGCTGCTGCTGGACGAGCCGACGGCGGGCATGAACACGCAGGAATCCGATGGCATCGGCCGGCTGGTGCACACGCTGCGCGACGACGGTATCACGGTGCTGATGGTGGAGCACAATGTGCGGCTGGTGATGGATTTCTGCGACCGGGTGACGGTGATGAATTTCGGCCGCACGCTGGTGCATGGCACGCCCGGGGAATGCATGGCGCATCCCGAGGTTCAGGCGGCGTATTTCGGACGGGCGGACGATGCTGAGCGTATCAGGGCTCTCCGCTAGCTACGGCGCCATCCGCGCCGTCACCGGGCTTTCGCTGGAAGTCGGCGAAGGGCGGCTGGTGACGGTGCTGGGGGCGAACGGCGCCGGCAAGTCCACCACCATGCGCGCCATTTCCGGTTTGCATCGACCGGTGCAGGGCTCGATCAGGCTCGACACGCAGGAGATCGGGGCGCTGGCCACGCATCGCGTCGTGCAGCGTGGACTAGCGTTGGTGCCGGAGGGGCGCATGGTGGTGTCGCCGCTTTCCGTGGAGGAAAATCTCCGGCTTTCGCGCTATGCCGGCCGTGGCGCCGAGCGGGCGCTGATGGAGCGGGTCTACGAGTTGTTCCCGCGGCTCGCGGAGCGCCGCGCGCAGATTGCCGGCCTGCTCTCGGGCGGCGAGCAGCAGATGCTGGCGATCGGCCGGGCCATGATGACGGCGCCGCGGGTGCTGCTGCTCGATGAGCCGTCGATGGGCCTGGCGCCCGCCGTGGTGGACCAGGTGTTTGCCGCCATCGTGACGTTGCACCGGCAGGGCCAGTCGATCCTGCTAGTCGAGCAGAATGCCGAGATCACGCTGGAGATCTGCGACTTCGCCTATGTCATGCGACGCGGAACGATCGTGGCGCAGGGGACCGGCGCGGAGTTGCGGGCCGATGCCAAGTTGCTCGAAGCCTATCTGTCCTGATCGGAGGTCGGTCCATGTGGCGAACGCGAATCGGTGACGTCGATGTGTTTCGTGTCGAGGAGATGCTGCGCCCCGGCTTCGATCCGGCCTTCCTGTATCCTGACTACGATCCCGCGGTCCTGGATGCGCATCCGCTGCTGGCCCGGCCCGAATATTTCGATCGCGCCAGCGGCCGGCTGATGTCCAGCATGCAGAGCTGGCTGATCGTGTCGGGCAGCGACGTGATTGTCGTCGATACCGGCTGCGGCAACGGCAAGGCGCGGGAGCACCAGGCATTCCAGCGATTTCATATGCTGGACCTGCCTTTTCTGGAAAACCTTGCCGCCTGCGGGGTGCGGCCGGACGACGTGACGATGGTGATCAACACGCATCTGCATGTCGATCATGTCGGCTGGAACACGACTTTGCGCGACGGGCGCTGGGTGCCGACCTTCCCGAGGGCGCGCTACGTGATGCCGCGCGCCGAGCTTGCGCATTGGCATGACCCGGCAAAGGGGCCGGCGATCCAGCCGGAAGGGGTGCCGGCGATCATCGACAGCGTCGATCCGGTCGTGGAGGCCGGGGTGGTCGATCTTGCCGAGCCCGGCGACGAGGTGGCGCGCGGCGTGCGGCTGGAGGCGGTGCCAGGCCATACCCCGCACCAGGTGGCGGTGCGCATCGGCCGGCCGGGTGCGGATGGGCTGTTCACCGCCGACGTGTTCCACCAGCCGATGCAGGTCTACCGGACCGACTGGAACAGCCGCTATTGCGAGTTGCCGGAGGTGGCGGTCGCCACCCGCCGTCGCGTGTTCGCCGAAGCCGCCGAAACGGGAACATTGCTGTTCCCGTCGCACACCGGTGCCCCGCATGCGGGGCGGATCGCGCGTGAAGCCGGCGGCTTCGCTTTTCTTCCGTTGCAGATGTGAGGATGCCGCAATGAACGACGCAAGCCTGCTGGCGGCGCTGACGCAGGCGCTGGGCGCCGACGCAGTGCTGAGCGATGACGCCAGCCGCGCCTACTACGCCAACGACATCTTCTGGCAGCCCGGGATCGAGCCGCTGGCCATCGTCCAGCCGGCCACGGCCGAGCAGGCGTCGACGGCGGTTCGGCTGTCCACCGAAGCCGGCTGCGCGGTGGTTCCGCGCGGTGGCGGCATGTCGTACAGCAAGGGCTATCTTCCGGAGCGGGCGCGATCCGTGGTGATCGACGCGCGACGGATGAACCGCGTGGTCGAGGTCAACGCGGCCGACATGTACGTGACCGCGGAAGCCGGCTGCACCTGGGCGCAGGTGAATGCGGCGCTGGAGGGGACCGGGCTGCGGTCGCCGTATTGGGGCCCGCTGTCGGGAATCAACGCCACGGT
This sequence comes from uncultured Alphaproteobacteria bacterium, assembly GCA_963819305.1. Classification (GTDB taxonomy): domain Bacteria; phylum Pseudomonadota; class Alphaproteobacteria; order Acetobacterales; family Acetobacteraceae; genus CAVTKE01. The sequence goes on along the minus strand of CAWFVP010000004.1, from coordinate 50,656 downwards.
CGGCGGCGCATTGTCGCAGAATTCGGCGTTCTTCGGATCGACGCTGCACGGGACAGTGGCGGAGAGCGTGCTCGGCGTCTCGGTGGTGCTGGCCGATGGCAGCATCGTCACCACCGGTTCCGGCGGACGCAACGGCGCCCGGCCGTTCACGCGCGAGGGCGGGCCCGACATGACCGGGCTGTTTCTCGGCGACAACGGCGCCTTCGGAATGAAGCTCTCGGCGACCATCCGCCTGCTGCCGCAGCCGAGCCACGCCGGCTTCCTCTCGTTCGGATTTCCCAGCATCCAGGCGATGGGCGATGCGCAGGTCGGGCTGGCGCGCAGCCGGCTGATCTCCGAGGGGTTCGGCATCGACCGGACCAAGGCCGAGCATTCGGCGAGCGTGAACCGCATCAGCGAGGGACTGCAGATTCTCGGCGCAGTCGCCGGGTCCGGACGCTCGATGCTCGCCGGCGTGAAGGATGCGTTGAATGTTGCCGCGGCGGGGACCGGTTTCCTGCGCGCGCACGCGTTCACGCTGCATCTGGTCGTCGAGCGCGACGGCGCGGCGGAACTTGATGCGGCGCTGGCGCGGGTCGGCGCGATCGCGGCCCAGCATGGCGGCACGCCGCTCGACAACTCGGTGCCGCGGGTGATGCGGGCGCGTCCGTTCGGGCCGGTGCGCGGGATGCTGGGCAAGGACGGGGAGCGGTGGGTGCCGATCCATGCGGTGTTTCCGCTGAGCGAGGCGCGCCGCGTGCTGGACGCCAATGATGCGTTCTTCGCCGAGCGGCGGGCGGAGATGGCGGCGAGCGGCATCGTCTATTCAGTGATGACGATGACGACCGGGAACGAGTTTTTCCTGGAGCCGGCGTTCTACTGGACCGACGAGATCACGCCGCTGCACGCGGCCAGCCTGGGCGAGGAAGTGGTGCGCCCATGGCGCAACCGGCCGGCGAACCTGGCCTCGCGCGAGGCGGTGGTGCGGCTGCGCGCGGCCACGCAGCAGCTTTACGCGGGGCTCGGCGGGGTCTCCTGGCAGGTGGCGCGCGACTACCCGTATCGCGAGTTGTTGCAGCCGGCGACACGGGCCATGCTGGATGCGATCAAGCTGGCGCTGGACCCGCGCGGTCTGATGAACCCCGGCTCGCTCGGTCTCGCGGTGTGATGTCGTCCGCCAGGGCGCATTACGTTGCTACGGGTTTCGGCCAGTTGCGGGTGTTCGTCGCCGGGACTGGACGGGCGGTCCTGGTGCTGCCGGGGCTGATAAGCGGAGCCGCGATGTTGGCCGCGCGGCTGGCACAGTCGGCATCCGACATGGCGTTCCACGTGCTGGAGCTTCCGGGCATCGGCGGATCGGCCGGCGTGCGGATCTCGGATGCGGAGTTGGCGATCGCGGCCGCCGCCGAGGCGCTTGACCTGGCCGGCGCGCCGGTGCTCGCCTTCGATCTGGCCGGCACCTTGGGCGGTGGGTTGCAGGGTCCCTCGATCCTGGTCGATGCCGAATCGGGTCGGGCCTGGGCATCTCAGGCGCTGGCGTTGGCGGAGTTTGCGCCGCGCGCGGACGGGACGCATCTGGTCGCGTTGTTCGATCATTTCCGGGACTGCCACATGCTCGATCCGGCGGGCGCCGGGCGGGTCGCGAAGATTGGAGACGCGCTGCCGGATGCGGTCGAGTTGGACAGCACGGTTGTTGCCGCGGCGGTTTGTCCGCAGGCCTATGCCGAATTATGGAGGCGATGCACTGCCGCTGCCGGGGCGATGCCGCCGGGTGCCGGCAGTCTGGAAGATGCCATTGCGGAACTGCGCCGCTTGCCAATTACCGAAGCGATATCGGTTCCACCGGCCGCTCAGGGCGACGGCCCTTGGTGCGACTACATCGATCTGCCGCGCGGCCGTCAGCATCTGCGCCGCAGCGGGCGTTCCGGGCGCCTGCTGATCGCCTTGCAATCGGCGCCCGGGTCGGCGGCGCCGCTGATGCCATTGCTGGACGGCCTGGCCGGCGGCCGGCGGATTGCGGCGCCGGATTACTTCGGCAATGGCGACAGCGACAAGCCGGTCGGGAGGGTCGATATCGCGCGGCTTGCGCAGGATACGCTCGATCTCACCGATGCGCTCGGGGAGACGAGCTTCGACATCTGGGGCACCCATACCGGGGCGCTGATCGCGTTGGACGCGGCGTTGATGGCCCCGGGGCGTGTCGGCCGGCTGGTGCTGGAGGCGCCGCCGATGCTGCCGCCCGATTTCGCGGCCGACATATTGGCGAACTATTTCCCGCCGCTGCTGGCGCATGAATGGGGCCTGCATCTGCGGCAGGCGTGGTGCATGCGTCGGGACATGTTCCTGTTCTGGCCTTGGTATCGGGCGGAACGCGCGGCGGGGCGCCCGATGCGTCTGCCGGATGCGGCGTTTCTGCACGACTGGACGGTGGGGCTGCTCAAGAGCGGCGCCACCTACGACCGCACCTATCGGGCGGCGTTCGAATACGACACGCGCGCGGCGCTCAGCCGGGTGGCTACACCGGCCTTGGTATGCGCCGGGCCCATGGACATGCTGGCGGACGGCCTCGCGGGTATCGCGCGGTTGGGGAACGGCGCGCTGACGGTTGCGTCAACGCCTGCAACGGTCTGGTATCCGCATCAGAGCGAGGCGGACATCGCGGCGACGCTTGCCGTGTATGATCGGTTCCTGGGTTAGAAAGCGTGTTTCACCAGGACGCGGGATCGCCGTAATCCTTCAAGGCCTGCGCGGTCGCGGTTTTCAGCAGGTTCTGATCGTTCGAATGCACGAAGGCCGCGACACCGAGGTCGCGCATCGCGCGGGCATCGGCCTTGCCGGACACCAGCGCGATGGTGGGCATGTTGGCGGCGCGGGCGACCGTGGTGATCTGCTTGACGGCGGCATTCATGCCTTCGACGCCGAGCGCCGCGGTAAGGTCGCCGCGCCCGATGAAGAAGGCGTCGATCCCCTTCACGGCGGCGATTTGGTCGAGATGCGCCAGTGCCGCGTGGTCCTCGATCATGGCGATGCAGGTGATGATGTTGTCCTGCTGCGTGATGTGATCCTCGCCGCCGACGCCGCCATAGGACCCTGCCCTGGTGGTGCCGGCGAAGCCGCGCGAGCCGCCGCGGTGGCGGCAGGCCGAGGCGATGGCCCTGGCTTTTTCCGGCGAATCGCAATGGGGCACCATCACGCCGGCGGCGCCGCAATCGAGTGCCGACATGATGCAGGATGCATTGGCCTCGGGAACCCGGACGATGGCGGCGATGTCGACGGCGCGGGCGGCGAGGCAGGCGACGTCGATGGCCGCGCGGTCGAACGGCGCGTGCTCCTGGTCGATGATCACGAAGTCGAACCCGACCATGCCGACGATCTCGACGGTATGGGATGTCGGTATCTTGATGAAGGTGCCCAGCACGTGCTGGCGGTCCTGGATCTTCTTGCGGAAGCTGTGCGCTGCGGGCTGGGCGCGGGACATGGCCATCATCCTCGGTTTTGATTGTTCGGCATCAGGCCGGATCGGCGGCCAGGCGTGCGATGAACCTGGACGTTCGTTCCGATCCGCCAAAGGAAAAGAAATGCGGCCCGGCGAGGCCGAGGGCCGGCTCGGCCGAGGCGCTGTCCGCCAGGCGGGAAATAATCGGCGTGGGATCGAAGCCGGTGAGCAGCCGGCCGAACCGCGCGGGATTCTGCGAAAGATGCCGAACGGAGTTGGTGAATCCGCAGATCATCGCGAACCGCACCATCGCCGCCCAGCTTGCCGGACCAGAGGTGCCGACATGCAGCTTCGCGTCGATGCCCTCGGCGCGCAGATGCCGGGCATGGTCGACGATGATGCCGGCGTCGTAGCTGAACTGGCTGACCAGCCAGGGGGTGAGCCGCATCTCCGCCGCGGCCGCGAGCTTCGCGTGCAACTGGCTCTCCAGCAGCAGCGTCGGGATCACCGGGTGCGGCTCCGGATAGGTGGCGAAGCCGACGCCGGTAAAGCCGTGCCGCGGCAGAAGTTCGGTTTGCAGCAGTTGCAGGCTGGAGGCAAAGGCGCCGATGCGGTCATCGGCGATGTCGCCGCCGAGCAGCAGCAGGCGGTCGACGCCGGCTTCTCCCGCAAGCCGGCGCAGAATGTCGTCGAGCTCCGCGAGGTTGGCCACGCCGCGCGCCGGCAAGTGCGGTACCGGAATGAATCCGGCGCGGCGGAGCTGACCGGAGAGCGCGATGATGCGGGCGTAATCCTCGCCGGGCACGCAGGCCAGGTAGACCTCGATCCCCTGGGACAGATGCCGCTTGATAGCGCCGACCGGGTCGGCCTCGCGCGGCACGATCTCGATCGAGCCGCCGGACAGGAAACCTGCTGCCGTTGGCATGGCGGCGGGGAGCGGGTCGCCCAACGGGTCAGTCATCCCGCTTGCGCGAGATCACGTAGGACTCGTCGTTGAACCACAGGCTTTTGTGCTTGTTGAGGATCTGCTTGGTCTTTTCCAGATAGGCCGGGGTCGACATCGCCTCCGAAAGACGCTCGTCCTCGACCTGTGCGACATAGATGGCGTTGTTCCAGGCGGCCAGCAGGGTCGAGGTGCCGATGGAGGTCGCCTCGGAGATGATCTCGTTGGGCAGGGTGTACATCTGATACTGGAACCTGGACCGCTGCTCGGTGAGGGCCTGGAAGTTGAAGTTGCGGGCCTTCGCCGCCGAGGGCGGTGCGGGTTTCGCGGAGGATGTCGTGGCGGTCGGTGACGAACGGCATCTCGCCCGGCCAGACCGCCTGAACGATCTCGAGCGCCGGATCGCCGCCGCAGGAGTGGATGCCGATCAGGCGGCCGCCGGGCGCGAGGCTCTGCGTGCCAGCGGTGCGATGACCTTCTGCGCCTTGAAGGCGGCCGAGGCGCGGGCGCGGTACGGCTGCGATGCGATAACCATGTCGTAGTCGGCGGTGATGGCGCCGCGCCGGGGAATGACCGAGTTGAGCAGGAAGCGCTGGCTTTCCAGATACAGCACCAGCACGACGGGCTGTTCGTAGATGGGGTTGCCGGTCTTCTTGCTGACGCTGGCGCCGCCAGTGCTTGGCCAGGAACGGCTCGAGCGCGCTGATCTGCTGCTCGAACTCCGCCGATGTGCGGCCCTTCAGGGCCACCTCGTGCCAGACCATCCGGGCGGCGGTGGCAGGTGCGGCCGGCATCAGGTACGGCGCCTCGGAATAATAGAGATTGGTCAGGACCAGCACCGTCGCCGGATGTTCGTAGAACCGGTCCGGAAGCTTTTCCAGCGTGAGGCGCACGTCCTCCAGGCTGATCTCCTTGCCGACGATGTAGAACGGCAACGTCTCGAAACGCTGGTGCATGCCGCGCATGACGCGGGCCAGGACCGTGCCGTCGCCCACGCCCGCGTCGAACAGGCGGACGGCCGGCGGGCGTGGATGGACGTGGGCGAGTTCCTGCACGACCCGTTCCGCCACCACTCGCTTCTCGCTGCAGGTGTTGACGAACATCAGGTATTTCTGCCGGTTGTCGTAGAAGCGGAAATTTTGCTCCTGGAACCGGCGATGTCGGTGGTCGGCGCCGGATCGGTCGGTCGCCGCCGTGTCCGCGAGGCCTTGCCATGTCAGGCGGCCGGCCGCCTCGGCGAGCGGCAATGCCGGGGATGCCCAGGCGGATGCGGTTGATCGTCGTCAGGCCGGTGAAATAGAGCGTCGACCAGTCGTCGTCGCCCCAGTTCATGTTGATCGGCACGTTGTCGCTCAGGATCGTGCCGATATGCTTGCCGGCGGGGTTCATCACCCAGATACCGCCGGGGCCGGTGCAGTAGACGTTGCCCTCGACATCGACCTTCATGCCGTCCGGGCCGCCGCGCCGCGGATCGCCCTTCATGTCGCAGAACAGGCGCTCGCTGCCGAGATCGGGGAAGCCGCTGGCTTCGACATCGTAGGCCATGATCAGCTTGCGGCGCGGGTTGGAGTCGTTGACGTAAAGGATCTTCTCGTCCGGCGAGAAGCACAGCCCGTTCGGGTTGACGAAGCGGTTCTGACGATCATGTTGATCGCGCGACAGGTCCGGCGGAAACCCGGTAGACGCCGGCTGACGTCGATCTCCGGATGATGGTCGGGCGGCGTCAGCGGAATGCGGGTCGGCGGATCGGTGAAGTAGATGCTGCCGTCGGATTTCACCACGACGTCGTTGGGGCGGTTGAACCGCATGCCGCGATAGCGGCCGGCGATGACGGTGATGGAGCCGTCCGCCTCCTCGCGGTCGACGCAGCGGCTGAGGTGGTGGCAGACGACAAGACGACCCTGCAGGTCGCGGGTCATGCCGTTGGCGTTCGCGGTGCCGTCTTTGTGCAGCGTGACGCCCTCGGTCGGGTGCCATTTCATGCGGCGGCTGCCGTGGATGTCGCTGAACAGCAGGTAGCCGCCTTCATGGATCCACACCGGCCCCTCGGTCGGCCCGTTCGGACCGCCGTAGCCGCTGCCGAGCTGCTCGGGCGCGCGGTCGGCGCGGCGCGATCCTCAGCATGGCCTCGTCGAATATTTCCACCGCCACGGCGCCGCCCTCCGGTTGTTTGTTCAGCCCTCGCGGTCTCGATTATTTCCAGAGATCGCGCGATGCCAGCTTCGCGCCTTCCACCAGCGTGGCGAGCTTGGCCCACTGCACTTCCGGATGCACGCGGATCATGCTCCAACCCTGGGCGAAGCCGCAGTCGGTGCTGGCGATGACGTTTTCCCGGCCGACCACGGAGGCGTAGTTCTTGATCCGCATGGCGACCAGTTCGGGATGCTCGACGACGTTGGTCTGGTGGCTGATGACGCCGGGGATGAGGATCTTGCCGTCCGGCAGCTTCACGTCTTTCCAGACCGTCCATTCGTGTTCGTGCCGCGGGTTGGCGGCCTCGATCGAGTAGGCCTGGGCGTTGATCTTGAGGATCAGGTCGACGATGTCCTTCAGCGGCACGTCGGTGGTGTGCGGCGTGTTCATGCTGCCCCAGCACAGATGGTAGCGGACGCGGTCCTCGGGGATGCCGCTTCAGCGCGTGGTTGTACGCCTCGATCTGCATCTCCGACGCGCGGCGCAGTTCCTTCCAGCTAGGGGCTGGGTTGTTCGGCAGGACCTGGTTGCGCGCGGGCAGGCCGAGATCGAGCTGGACGACGAAGCCGGCGTCGACGATCGCCTTGTATTCCTCGTGCATCGCGTCGGCGAGCGCGTAGAGATAGGCGCTTTCGGTCGGGATAGATGCTGTCGCTGTCGACATCGGCGCGTGACGGCGTCGCCGACGGCATGAAGGCCTCGACGAACGACTGGCCTTCCAGCGCCGACTTGAAGTTGCTGATGTCGCGCTGCACCAGCGCCTGTCCCTGATAGGCGATCGGGCCGATGACCGAGCGGACGTCGGGCGGTGCGGCCATGGCGGCCCGGATGGTCTCGTTGGGGATCGACTGCGGCATCCACATGATCGTGTACATCGCGTTGTACTGCTTCATGAAGCCGGGGAATTCCTCCGGTCAGCTTGGCGTAGGTGTAGGGCTTCGCCGTCTCGGGCGTCGGCCCCAGGCCGCTCAGGCGCTCGGAGACGTAGCTGGTGAAGGTCGGCTTGGAGAACTCGCCGTCGCTGGGGATGTCGATGCCGATCTCAGCCTGCTTGCGCACGACCGCGGAGACGCCGGCCTTGACCTTCTCCTGGAACTTCGCCGGGTCGACCGATTTGCCGGCGACGGTGAGCAGGATGTCCTCCAGCACCTCGGGCGGGCGGACGAGGCTTCCGACATGGGTCGTGAGGATTCGGTCGGAACTGCGCTTCATCGGGTTTCCTCTTGTCCAGCCCTTGGAGCGGGATGGAGCGCGCAGCCGGTCGGACATGGCATTGCTGCTGTCACTGCGTTCCTCCTCCGCGCCGGGGCGCCTGTGGCAGCCGGTTAGTTTCCGGATACCGGTTGTTGCTTCGATGCGGACGCTAGGTCGTTCCGAAGGCTTCGTCAATCGAAACCGAACCGCGCCAGATGCGTGTCTGGGGCTGGGTTATTTCGTGATGTCGCCGCGGCGCGCGGGGGTCTGCCGGGGTTTGCGCGGCAAATTGACATCGCCGGGGCAGCGGGCGATTATCCGATATACGGAAAAACCAATTCGAAGAAATCGGGATCGGGGAGCGTCATGGAAGCCTGCGCGGAGTCGGTGTTGCGGACGCTGCTGGCCACTCTCGACCTGCCGCCGGACGCGGTCGAGCGAAATATCCGCCTGACCGGGCGCGATCCGGTGGTGCCGAGCCGCTACCGCGTCGGCCTCGCCAGTTCGGCGGCGCTGGCGGCGCAGGCGGTCGGGATCATCGAGATCTGGAAGCAGCGCGGCGGCCGCGACCAGGTGGCGACGATCGACATGCGGCGCGCGGCGGTGCCCGGCCTGCGCACGATTTCCCACACGCGGCGCGGCGGACGGGTGCTGCAGGTGCCGTGGCCGGCCTCCGAGAAGCAGGTGTATTTCCGCACCAAGGACGGGCGGCTGATCTATCTGATGCGGCACGCGGTGTATTACGAGCACCTTACCAAGCTGCTCACCTTCCTCGGCAGCGCGCCCGAGAGCGCCGCCATCTCGGCCGCGGTGGCGCAATGGGATTCCGCCGAACTGGAGGACGCCCTGGCCGAGCGCGGATTGATGGGAACCATCGTCCGCAGCTTCGACGAATGGCGCGCGAGCCCGCAGGGCCGCCACCTGGAGGGCCGGTTGCCGGTGGAGATCGAGCGGATCGGCGATGGCGACAAGGTGCCGTTCACGCCGGGGCCGCGGCCGCTGTCCGGCATCAAGGTGGTCGACATGGCGCATGTGCTGGCCGGCCCCGTGACTTCGCGCGTGCTCGCCGAGCAGGGTGCGGAGGTGATCCATGTGTCGGCGCCGCACCAGCCCGATCCGGTGCACGTCGTTATCGACACCGGCTTCGGCAAGCGCAGCGCGTTCGTGGATCTGCGCCGGGCCGAGGACCTGGCGAGCCTGTACGGGCTGATCGACACCGCCGACGTGTTCGCGCATTCCTGGCGGCCGGGGTCGCTCGACCGGCGCGGGCTGTCACCGGCGGAGCTTGCCCGGCGGCGGCCGGGGATCATCTATGTCTCGGTCAGTTGCTATGGCTATGACGGGCCGTGGGCGGAGCGCGCCGGATACGATCCGCTCGGCCAGGTGGCGAGCGGACTGGCGGCCGGCGAAGGTTCGATGGATGCGCCGCTGATGGCGTCGACCTTCACGCTGAACGACTACCTCGCGGCGTACCTGGCGGCGGCCGGCACCAACAGCGCGCTGCTGAAGCGGGCGCGCGAGGGCGGCAGCTACCACGTGAAGGTTTCGCTCGCCGGCGCGTCGGCGTGGTTGCAGATGCTGGGGCGGCTGCCGCCGCAATATTGGCAGGATGGCAGCGAGGGGGTGGCGACGCTGCCCGACCCGGCAGCCGGCGAACTCACGACGACAGCCACCGCCTATGGCATGATCGAGCATCCGCTGCCGATCGTGCAGTACGCGGAGACCCCGGCGTTCTGGGAAATTCCGCCGGAGCCCGCGGGCGCGTCGGATCTTGCCTGGCGTGGGTAGGCGGGTCGCAATTTGTTGACCTGAAGCTTCGTTTTGGCCCATCTGCCGAAGCAGACGCGCATGGATGGGAGCAAGATGGCGGACGCCGACCGGCCGGACGACGAGGAGTTCATCAAATCCCTGGCCAAGGGCCTGGCCGTCATCGAGAGCTTCGGGCCGGATTATCCGGAGATGACGCTGACCACCGTCGCGCGGCGCAACGGCCTCAGCCCCGGTTCGGCCCGGCGGGTGCTGATGACGCTGCACAAGCTGGGCTACGTCTGGATGAAGGACCAGCGGTTCCGCTTGGCGGCGCGCGCGCTGCGGCTGGGGTACTCCTATCTTTCGTCGCAGCCGATCGTGAACCTGATCCAGCCGCGGCTTTCGGCGCTGTCCGAATCGCTGAACGAATCCTGCGCGCTGTCGATCCTGGACGGCACCGATGTCGTGTGCATCGCGCGGGCGACGGCGCGGCGGCTGGAGCGGGACTACATGAGCGTCGGTACGCGCCTGCCGGCGCACGCGACGTCGGGCGGCAAGGTGCTGCTCGGCGCGCTGTCGCGGGAGGAGATCGCTGCGCTGTACGAAGGCCGCACGACGCTGCCGGCGGTGACGCCGTTCACCACCACCGACCTGCCGCTGCTGCTGCAGCAGATCCAGAAGGCGACGCAGGACGGGTGGTGCTACATCAACCAGGAAACGGCGATGGGGATCGCGTCGCTCGCAGTGCCGATCCGGGTGGAAGGCGAGATCCGCTATTCGCTGAGCGTGAGCGCGCTGCTGAACTTCGCGGCGCCGACCATCGTGGAACGGTACCTGCCGGACCTACTGGGCACGGCGACGGCAATTTCGGGTATGCTGGCGACCAAATCGTAGTCGTTGGGTCCGGCGATCCCGGGCCATTTCTCCGTATTCCGGAATGCGGCGTTGCATAACGCTGGCGGCCGGATCAAGCTCGGTTCAAGTTGACTGGCCGCGTGACTTGCTCCTATGATTCGCATACCGGAAACAATTCCGGAATACAAAAAGCAATAAGAGCATCGGGCTCTCAAGAGGGACGTCGCCGTGGCGCTGCAATCACGCATGCCATCAGGTATCGACCGGGACGCTCGCGCGTCGGCTTCGGGACGTCGCTGAGCCGATGCTCGCGTCGATCATCGCGTCGGGGCTCGCGATCGGCGCCGTCTATGCGCTGATCGGCATCGTCTACAACACCATGTATTCCGCCTCGCGGGTGATGAGCTTCACGGCGGGGCAGGTCGGGATGCTGGGCGGCGTGTTCGGCTCGCTGTTCATCCTGCGGATGGGCATGCCGCCCATCGTCGGCTTCCTGCTGACGCTGGCTGGCCTGCGGCGCGATCGGGCGTGGCGACCGAGATCATCGCGGTGCGGCCGGTGCTGGCCAAGCTGGAGCAGCATCTCTACGTGCTTGTCGACGCTGGCGCTGACGCTGATGATCCAGCAGGTGACGGCGATCGAATGGAGCACGGAGCCGCAGCCGTTTCCGCGGCTGTTCGGGATCGGCAACGGCGGTCCATTCGACGAGAAGTTCTGGCTGCCGCTGCTGGCCTGCGGCGTGGTGATCGCCGGGCTGGAATTCCTGTATCGGCGCACCCTGGTCGGCCACGCCTTCCTGGCCATCGCCGAGGACAATTTCGCCGCCCGGGCGCTGGGGCTGCCGGAGCGCAACCTGCGGATGGCGAGCTTCGCCATGGCCGGGCATGATCGGCGGCATCGCCGGGTTCTCCTCGGGCGAGTTGTTGCTGGCGTTCTTCGCCAACGGCGCGATGCTGAGCTTCTACGGCTTCGTGCCGATCGCGCTCGGCGGGCTGGGCAATAACCGCGGCGCGGTCGTGGGCGGGCTGGCGCTCGGGCTGTTGCAGCAAGCCGCCAACTTCCTGTTCGGCGGCGTGTTCGCCTCGGTCGCGGTGTTCGTCGTGTTCATCGTGGTGCTGCTGGCGGTTCCGCAAGGGCTGTTCGGCGCGGCCACGGCGCGGCGGGTGTGATGGGCGGGGTGGACAGGCTCGCCGAACCGGCGGCCGCCGCCGGACGTGGCGGCGCGACGCGCGCCTTGCGCGGAGCCGCGCCGTTCCTTGCCGTGCTGGCGCTGGCGGTGCTGCTGCCGTTCGTCGCCAATGATTACTGGACGCTGATCGGCACGCGGGCGGCGATCTACTGGGTGCTGGTCTCCGGGCTGAACCTCGCGGTGGGCTTCGGCGGGCAGCTGGCGATCGGCTTCGTCGCGCTGCTGACGCTGGGCGCCTACACCGCCAGCATCCTGGTGCTCGGCAATCTCGGCCCGCCCTGGCCGGCGCTTCGCGGCGCTCGCGGCCTGCGGGCGTGGTCGGCGCGGTCGTCGGGCGTCGATCGTCGGCCTGCCGGCGCTGCGGCTGCGCACGTTCTATTTCGCCATGACCACGCTGGGCTTCGCGACCATCGTGACGCAGATCGCGCTGGCCTGGCAGAGCGTCACCGGCGGCGGCATCGGCGTGCCGGGGCCGGTGCTGCCGGCGCCGTTCGACAGCACGCTCCGGCTTCTACTTCTTCTGCCTGGCGGTGGCCGCGCTGTGCACCTGGATGACGGCGAACATCGCGCATAGCCGGTTCGGCCGCTCGCTGGTGGCGATCCGCGACGCCGAGGTCGCGGCCGAGGCCACGGGCATCTCCAAGCCGGGGCTGCTGATCTCGGTGTTCCTGTTCAGCGGCGCCGCGGCGGCGGTCGCCGGCGGGCTGTTCGCCACGCTGCAATCCTACATCACGCCCGGACGCGTTCACCTTCGACCTGTCGGTGCTGTTCTTCATCGCCATCCTGATCGGCGGCCGCGGCTCGATCATCGGGCCGCTGCTGGGCACGATCATCCTGACGGTGCTGCCGGAGTTCGCGGCGCCGCTGGTGGCGTGGTCGACCTTCCTGTACGCGGTGCTGCTGCTGGTGATCGTGCTGGCGATCCCGGGCGGCATCGCGGAGTTGCTGGATTTCGCCAACCGCCAGCCCGCTGGAGAGCGGCCGCGCCATCGTGCCGCGCCCGGCCCTGCTGGCCGAGCTGCTCGACCATGGCGCGCGGCGCGCGAGTCGATCGCGCTGCGCGGGGTCGTGCTGGCGTTCGGCGGCGTGCGGGCGATCGACGGGCTGGACCTCGAGATCCGGCCGGCGCGAGGTGCATGGGCTGATCGGCCCGAACGGCTCCGGCAAGACCACCACGCTGAACGTGATCAGCGGCTATTACCGCGCCGGAGTCCGGGCAGCGTCGTGCTCGGCGCGCACGACCTGTGCGCGGCAGCGCCGCAGAGCGCGGGCCGGGCTGGGCATCGCGCGCACGTTCCAGACGCCGCGGCTGATCGGCGAGGCCTCGGTGCTGCAGAACGTCATGATCGGCGGCACCATCGACGGGACGCGCGACTTCGCTGGAATCGCTGCTGTCCCTGCCGCGGCATCGGCGCGACGAGCGGATGCTGCGCGCGCGAAGCGATGCTGGCGCTGCGCGTGGTCGGGCTGGAGGCGCTGGCGGAGGTGCGGGCCGACCGGCTGCAGCACAGCGAGCTGCGCTTCATGGAGATCGCGCGCGCGCTGATGCTGCATCCGCGTTTCCTGCTGCTGGACGAGCCGGCGGCCGGACTGTCGGCGAGCGAGATCCTGCGGCTGGGCGAGCTGATCAAGCGAGATCAGCCGGCAGGGCACCGGCGTGCTGCTGGTCGAGCATCATGCCGACCTGATCTTCGATATCTGCGACCATGTGACGGTGCTGAACCTCGGGCGGGAGCTGGCGGCCGGAACGCCGGCCGAGATCCGCGCGCACAAGGAGGTGGTCAGTGCCTATCTCGGCGGATGAGCCGCTGCTCGCGATCCGCGGATTGCGCGCCGGCTACGGCAAGATCGGCGTGCTGCACGACGTCGACCTGACGATCGCGCCGGGCGAGGTGGTGGCGCTGCTCGGCCCCAACGGCGCCGGCAAGACGACGCTGCTGCGCGCGGTTTCCGGACTGCTGCCGTGGAGCGCCGGCGAGGTGCGTGTTCGCCGGCACCGATCTGCGCGGCGTCGGCGTGCGCGGAGACCGCGCGGCGCGGGCTGGTGCATGTGATCGAGGGGCACCGGGTGTTCACGCAGCTGTCGGTGATCGACAACCTGCTGCTGGCCGGCTACGAGCTGCCGCGCGCCGAACGGATGGCGCGGGCCGAGGAGGCGCTGGCGTTCTTTCCGGAGATCGCCGCAAAGCGCAACGATCGCGGCGGCGCGCTGTCGGGCGGGCAGCAGCAGATGCTGGCGGTGGCGCAGGGGCTGGTTCGCCGGCCGCGCCTGCTGATGCTGGACGAGCCGTCCGCCGGGCTGTCGCCGGTGCTGGTGGACCGGGTGCTGGGCGTGGCGCGGCAACTGCGCGAGAACGGCACGGCGATTCTGCTGGTGGAGCAGTTGATCGAGAAGGCGCTGGCGCTGGCCGACCGCGTGTATGCGCTGGCGCGGGGGCGCATCGTGCTGGAGGCGTCGACCGCGGAGAGTGATCTTCCGCATCGGCTGGAGCAGGCGTATTTCGGACAGGACGCGGCGAACGCGGCCCATGCGTGACGACTGGCCGGCCTTGGATGGTCGCGAGAATTGCCAGAATGCTGAACGGGGGAAACATGAAACGGATTGAATTGTATTCGCGGCTGGCCGGCGCGGCGGTCGCGTTGATGGCGGTGTCCGCCCAGGCGCAGCCCAAGGAGCCGATCAAGATCGGCCTGCTGATGACCTTGAGCGGCCCGGGCGCGGCGTCGGCGCTGGCGGCGCGAATGGGCGCCGACATGGCGATCAAGGATTTCAACGAGGCGGGCGGCATCGGCGGCCGGCAGATCGTGCTGGTGCAGGGCGACGACCAGGCCAATCCCACTTCGGGCACCAACGAGGTGAAGCGCCTGGTGTACCAGGAGAAGATCGCGGCGCTGGTCGGGCCGATCGCCAGCGCCGTTACCGTGGCGGCGCTGCCGACGTTGAACGAGGCCAAGATCGCCAACTTCACCCAGAGCGGGTCGGCGCTGCTGACGCCCGAGAACGGGCCGTATCAGTTCGCCGTGGTCGGATCGGCCGCGTATTCGGGCGAGCAGCTCGCGGACTACGTGATCGCGGCGGGGGCCAAGCGGGTGGCGTTGCTGCAGGATGATTCGGCCGCCAGCCTGAGCGGCGGCGAGGCCATTCGCGCCAAGCTGAAGGCGAAGGGCGTCGAGCTGGTCGGCGCGCAGCAGTACAAGTTCCATCCGACCGACGTGATCCCGCAGCTGCTGTCGCTGCGCTCCACCAATCCCGAATACCTGATCCTGTATTCGGCCAGCCAGGACGATACCGGGATCGTGCAGAAGAACATCATCGAGGTCGGCTGGAACGTGAAGGAGGTCGGCAGCCTGGCGACCGGGCTGGCGCCGGATCTCGTGGCCGAGAAGGCCGGACCCGACGCCTACAAGAACATGCTGGCGCAGGTGGTGCGCACCGTCAGCTACTGCCCGAAGGAGAACGATGCGGGGTCGCCCGACATGGTCGCTTTCATCAAGAAGGCGGAGGTCTACGAGAAGGCGCATCGCAGCGGCTCGCCGGTGACGGATTTCTACAACATCGCGAACGGCTATGACCTCGTCTCCATCATCAAGCAGGCGGTCGAGGCGAATGGCGGCAAGACGGATGGGCCGACGATCGCGCGGTGGATCATCGATCATCCGGGCGATCTCAAGCTGCTGACGGTGAAGCGGCACGTGGCGACGGACCAGAACCACTTCATGTTCGGGCCCGACAACTTCGTTCTTGTCGAGACGCCGACCAAGCGCAACGAATCGTACATGTTCAAGCGCGCCGGCTGCTGAGGCGAGCGGCGGCTTGCGGCCCGGTGGTCGCAAGCCGTGCCCATTGTAGGGCGTGAAGTTTCTCCGGTTTGAAATGACCAGCATCGCATGATGATCGACGAGTTCCTGTTCATCGCCATCCGCGGGATCGGGGCGGGGGCGCTGTTCGGCCTGGTCGCGATGAGTTTCAACATCGTGCACAACTCCAGCACGGTGCTGAACTTCGCGCAGGGCAACATGCTGGTGCTGGGCGGCTTGGCGGCGCTGTTGCTGGCCAAGAACGGCATGGTGCTGCCGCCGTGGCTGTGGATCGCCTATCTGGTCGGGACGGCACTCGCACTTGGCCTGCTGGTCGCGGTGCAGGGCTATGTCACGCTGGTGCCGCTCGGCTATTCCGCGGACGCGCATTCCTGGCTGATCACCACGATGGCAGTTTCGGTGATCATCGGCTCGATCATGCTGATCACGCTGGGGCCGTATTCGGCGACGGTGGAAAGCCCGATGCGCGGCGCGCTGATGTTCAACATGTATATCCCGGCGGCGTATTTCTTCGCGATCGGGCTGCTGGTGCTGTGGTATTTCGCGCTGCGCTGGTTCCTCACGGGCACCCTGCCCGGGCTGGCGATCAATGCGCTGTCGCAGGATTTCGATGCGGCGCGGGCGGCTGGCCTCAAGGTGCGGCGGCTGCAGGTGCTGGCCTTCGCGATCAGCGGGCTGATCGTCGGGTCGGCGGGGTTCGCGGCGGCGCCGGTGATCACGATCGCGCCGGAGGCCGGGCTGAAATACGTCATCAACGGCTTCATCGCGTCGGTCATCGGCGGGATCGGCAACAACACCGGCGCGCTGATCGGCGGGCCGGTGGTCGGGCTGATCTCGGCGTTCGCGGCCTACAAGCTGGGCGGCGAGTTCGAATCGCTGGTGCTGGTGCTGATCCTGGTCGCCATGCTGCTGATCCGGCCGCAGGGGATCTTCGGCGCGAACTCGGCGCGGCGGGTCTGATCGTGAGCGAGGTTCCGGCGTCGGGCGCTGCGACCTACGCGACCGCATCGACGCCGTGGCGGCCGGATACGGTGCAGTTCGGCATCGGCGTGGTGCTGGTCTGCGTGACGATGTTCGGCGCGGATCTCGGCGGCAACCTATACTGGATGCACATCTTCAGGATCCTGGGGATCTTCCTGTCGGTCTCGGTGCTGCTGAATTTTCTGTATGTCGATGCCGGACAGACCTCGTTCGGGCAGGGCGCGGTGCTGGGCTCCGGCGCCTACATGGCGGCGGTGCTGAGCGGGCTGCACGGCGTGCCCTATCCGCTGGCGGCCGTGGGCGGCGTGCTGGCGGCGATGGGGACCGGGTTGCTGTGCGCGCTGCCGGCGTTGCGGGTGCAGCAATATTACCTGGGTTTCGTCACCTTCGGGGTGGCGATGGTGTTCCCGGAAATGATCGCGGCGTTCCCGAAATACACCGAGGGCATCAACGGCATCAGGATGCCCTTCCCCGAACTTGCGCGGCTGAGCGTCGGCGGGATCACGGTGCTGACCTTGATGATCGCCGCCATGTGCTGCGCGGCGCTGGGGCTGCATCTGTGGATCCGGCGCACCGCCTATGGCCGCGCGCTGCGGGTGGCGGCGGCGAGCCCGGAGGCGGCGCAGGCGCTGGGCATCAGCCCGGGCTGGATGCGCTTCACCGCGTTCATGATCACCTCCGCCGGCACCGGGGTCACGGCGGCGCTGTTCTGCCCGGTGGTGGAATTCGCCGGGCCGACGGCGTTCGACCTCGATCTTTCCATGCTGTTCTTCTTTGCGATCATCGTGGGCGGGCGCGGGCATCTGCTGGGGCCGGTGTTCGGCATGGCGCTGCTGTTCCTGGTGCCGAACGTGTTCCTGGCCAACTTCGTCAACTATCGGCTGATGATCTACGGCGCGATCGCGCTGGGGGTGATGCTGGTGATGCCGAACGGGCTGGTCGGCACGTTCGAGGAATGGCGCCGGCGCAGGCGGCGGCGGTTCGAGCCGCTGGACCTGCAGATCATGCAGGTGATGGGCGACGGGGTCGCAATATCGGGCGTCGCCGCGTCCGGGCCGCCGGCGATCGAGGTCAGCGGGGGAACCAGGCGGTTCGGTCAGGTGGTGGCGCTGAACGCGGTCGACCTCACGGTGCGGTGCGGCGAGATCCATGGGCTGATCGGCGCCAACGGCTCCGGCAAGACCAGCCTGCTGAACGTGCTGAGCGGGTTCAGCCAGCTGGACGGCGGCGACTTCGCGATCGGTGGGGTGCGGGCGCAGGGCACCAGCGCGCATCGCATGGCGCGGCTGGGGCTGGGGCGCACGTTCCAGACGCCGCGGGTGTTTCCGGCGCTGACGACGTGGGAGAACCTGCAGGTCGGCCTCGATGCGCGGCCGGCGGGGATGCCGCCGATTTCGGAGGCGGTGCAGCGGCGGCTGGCGGAGAGCCTGTCGCGGCACGAGGTGGACCTGGTGCCGCATGGCCAGCGGCGGCTGCTGGAAGTGCTGCGGGTGACGCTGCAGGGGGCGGAGATCCTGCTGCTGGACGAGCCGGCGGCGGGGCTGTCGTCGCGCGAGCGCGCGGAGTTCGCCGGGCTGCTGACGCATCTGCGCGACCGGCACGGGAAGACCGTGGTGCTGGTCGAGCACGACCTGGAGCTGGTGATGGGCATCGCCGACCGGATCACCGTGCTGGAGGCCGGCAGCGTCGTCGCGTCCGGCACGCCGGCGGAGGTGGCCGCCGATCCGCGGGTGCGCGGGCTGTTCGTCGGAACCCGCCATGTTTGAAGCGAAGGACCTATGTTCCGGCTACGGCAGCGTGCCGGTGCTGCGCAATGTGAACCTGTCGGTCGAGGCCGGGCAGATCATCCTGGTGGTGGGCGAGAACGGGGCCGGCAAGACCACGCTGCTGCGCACGCTGGGCGGGTTCATCACGCCGAGTTCGGGCACGGTCCGGCTGGGCGGCCGCGACATCGCGGGGCTGGCGCCGGAGCGGATGCCCGAGCATGGGCTGCGGCTGGTGCTCGACGGGCACCGGGTGTTTCCCGAGATCTCGGTGCTGGACAACCTGCGGCTGGGCGCCATGCGGCGCGGCACCAAGGCGGATTTCGAACGGGCGATGGAGGACATCCTTTCGATGTTCCCGATCCTGAAGGAGAAGCTGCGCATCCGCGCCCGCAACCTCAGCGGCGGGCAGCAGCAGATGCTGGCGTTGGGCCAAGCGTTCGTGGCGCAGCCGAAGGTGCTGCTGTGCGACGAGCCTTCGACCGGGCTGGCGCAGGCGCTGCTGCCGACCATCCTCGAATTCCTCAAGCGCTGGGCGGCGCGCGGCACGGCGATCGTGATCGTCGAGCAGCACATCCGCATCGCGCTGCCGGTGGCCGACCGGGTGCTGCTGATGGAGCGCGGCGAGGTCACGATGAATGCGCCCGCCGCAGAATTCGAGCGAAGCCTGGAGGTGCGCTGAGCGCCGCGCTCAGGCCGCGGCCAATGCGTGGCCCGGCGCGTCGACCGGGGTCTTTTCCGCAGCGCCCGCGCGGGTTTCCATTTCGGCGTCGAGCTGGGCGCCCACCAGCACCACGAAGGCCGAGAGCCAGATCCAGGTCATGAAGCCGATCACGGCGCCGAGCGAGCCGTAGGTCTGGTTGTAGCTGCCGAAATGCGCCACGTACCATGAGAAGGCGGCGGACCCGGCGAGCCAGGAGAGCGAGGCGACGGCGCTGCCCCAGCTGACCCAGCGCCAGGCGACGCTCTGCCGGCAAGGTCCGAAGCGATAGACGAAGGCCAGGAACAGCGTCACCACCAGCAGCATCGCCGGCCAGCGCGACAGCCGGATCAGCACATCGGTGACCGAGTGCAGGCCCAGGAAGTCGAGCACGATCGGCAGTGCCACGACCAGCGCCATGGCGAGCAGGATGAACAGGATGGTGCCGACGGTGAAGCCGAGCGTGAGCAGGGTGCGGCGGATGAACCCGCGCTGCTCCTTCTCGCGGAACACGGTGTTGAGGCTGTCGAACAGCGCCTTGATGGCCTGGTTGGAACTCCACAGCGAGGTGGCGAGCCCGATTACCAGCCCGAAGCCGAGCCGGCCCGGGGCGTTCGATGTGACGCGGCGCACCTGTTCGTTGATGATTTCCATGCCGCCGCCGGGGACGACGCCGGAGAGCGCGTTCAGGTGGTCGGCGACGGTCCTGGGGTCGGCGTAGAGGCCGTACAGCGACACCATCGCGGCCAGGGCCGGGAACAGGGCCAGAAGGGCGTAGAAGGTGACGCCGGCGGCCTCGGTCAGCAGGCGGTTGTCGGAAACGTCGGAGGCGACGGACTTGATGACGCCCCACAGCCCGGGTGCGCGGGCCGCGGGCGGGTGGGCGAGGCTGTCGGCCGGGCGGTCGTCGCCTGGCTGCTTCGCGTCGCCGTCCCGGGGCGGGCGGGCGCCGTTGGACAAGGGCGACGGCGCCAGCAGCAGCAGCAGCGCCGCCGACGCGGCGACGCCGAGTGCGATCCCATCCCCAAGCTTCCGCTGCAGCATCCTGGCCCCACCATGTAACTGGGCAGGAAAAGGCGGCTTGCCCGGTTTCGTTGCATCGGTCATGCGGCCGGCGGGTAAATTCAAGCCAGATCGGTTCGTGCCGGGGGTGTTTGCATCGCGGCAGTTGCTATAAGCGCGCCGCAACCGCTTCGAGCGACGAGGACCCATGATCCGCCTGGACAACATCAGCAAGCAGAACGGCACGCGCCTGGTCTTCATCGAGGCCTCGGCGGCGCTGCAGAAGGGCGAGAAGATCGGCCTGGTCGGCCCCAACGGCGCCGGCAAGACCACGCTGTTCCGCATGATCACCGGCCAGGAGGAGCCCGACGAGGGCCAGATCCTGATCGACCGCGGCGTCAGCATCGGCTTCTTCAGCCAGGATGTGGGCGAGATGGCGGGCCGCAGCGCGGTGGCCGAGGTGATGGAGGGCGCCGGCGCGGTCAGCGAGGTGGCGGCCGAGCTGGCGACGCTGGAAGCCGCGATGGCGGACCCGGAGCAGGCCGACCGGCTCGACGCGATCATCGAGCGCTTCGGCGAGGTGCAGGCCCGCTTCGAGGAACTGGACGGCTACGCGCTGGACGGCAGGGCGCGCGAGGTGCTGGACGGCCTCGGCTTCAGCCAGGAGATGATGGACGGCGATGTCGGCACGCTGTCCGGCGGCTGGAAGATGCGCGTGGCGCTCGGCCGCATCCTGCTGATGCGCCCCGACGTCATGCTGCTGGACGAGCCGAGCAACCATCTCGACCTCGAAAGCCTGATCTGGCTGGAGCAGTTCCTGGCCGGCTATGACGGCGCGCTGCTGATGACCTCGCACGACCGCGAGTTCATGAACCGCGTCATCAACAAGGTGATCGAGATCGACGGCGGCACGCTGACCGAGCTTTTCCGGCGACTACGAATTCTACGAGCAGCAGCGGGCGCTGAACGAGAAGCAGCAGCAGGCGCAGTTCGAGCGGCAGCAGGCGATGCTGGCGAAGGAGATCAACTTCATCGAGCGCTTCAAGGCGCGCGCCTCGCACGCGGCGCAGGTGCAGAGCCGGGTGAAGAAGCTGGAGAAGATCGACCGGGTGGAGCCGCCGAAGCGGCGCCAGTCGCGTCGCGTTCGACTTCGCCCCGGCGCCGCGCTCGGGCGACGATGTGGCCAAGCTGCGCGGCGTGCACAAGCGCTACGGCAAGCCGGGTGATCTACGAGGGGCTGGACCTGCTGGTGCGGCGGCGGAGCGCTGCTGCGTGCTGGGCGTGAACGGCGCGGGCAAATCCACGCTGCTGAAGCTGGTGACCGGGGCGACCGAGCCGGATGCGGGGTCGGTGACGCTCGGCGGCAGCGTGAAGCTGGGCTATTTCGCGCAGCACGCGATGGACCTGCTGGACGGCGAGCGCACCGTGTTCGAGACGCTGGAGGACGCATTTCCCGCGCGACGGCCAGGGCTCGCTGCGCGCGCTGGCGGGCGGCGTTCGGGTTTTCCGGCGACGAGGTGGAGAAGCGCTGCCGCGTGCTGTCGGGCGGCGAGAAGGCGCGGCTGGTGATGGCGCTGATGCTGTACGACCCGCCGAACTTCCTGGTGCTGGACGAGCCGACCAACCATCTGGACATCGCGACCAAGGAGATGCTGATCGCCGCACTGGCGCAGTACGAGGGCACCATGCTGTTCGTCTCGCATGACCGGCATTTCCTCGCCGCCCTGTCCAACCGGGTGCTGGAGCTGACGCCCGAGGGCATTCACCTGTATGGCGGCGGCTATACCGAATACGTGGCGCGGACCGGGCAAGAGGCGCCCGGCCTGCACGCATAGAAGCTTTTGCCGATCAGCCGGCCGGTGCCAGCTTGTCCTGGGTCTTGGTCTCGAAGTCGGCGGCGTCGTGGCGTTCGTGCAGCTGGCTCGCGGGATCGCCCTGGACGCGGTTGACCATGCGGCCGCGCTTCGCCGCCGGGCGTTCGCCGATGGCATCGGCCCAGCGCTGCACGTTCTTGTAGGACTGCACGTCGAGGAACTCGGCGGCGCCGTACAGCCAGCCCTTCACGAGGCCGCCGTACCAGGGCCACACGGCGATGTCGGCGATGGTGTATTCGGGGCCGGCCAGGTATTTGGATTCGGCGAGGCGGCGGTCGAGCACGTCGAGCTGGCGTTTCACTTCCATGGCGAAGCGGTCGATCGGGTATTGCATCTTGGTCGGCGCGTAGGCGTAGAAATGGCCGAAGCCGCCGCCGAGATAGGGGGCGCTGCCCATCTGCCAGAACAGCCAGGACAGGCACTCGGCGCGGGCGGCGGGATCCTTCGGCAGGAAGGCGCCGAACTTCTCGGCGAGGTGGACCAGGATGGCGCCCGATTCGAACACCCGGATCGGGGTCGGGCCGCTGCGGTCGAGCAGTGCGGGGATCTTGGAATTCGGGTTGATGGCGACGAAGCCGCTGCCGAACTGGTCGCCGTCGCCGATGCGGATCAGCCAGGCATCGTATTCGGCGCCGCGATGCCCGAGGGCCAGCAGTTCCTCCAGCATCACCGTGACCTTCACGCCGTTCGGCGTCCCCAGGGAATAGAGCTGCAGCGGGTGCTTGCCGACCGGGAGTTCCTTGTCGTGGGTGGGGCCGGCGACCGGGCGGTTGATGCTGGCGAAGCGGCCGCCGTTCTCCTTGTTCCAGGTCCAGACGGCGGGCGGCACGTAGTCGGGCGTTTCGGTCATGAGCTGCCTTCCTGGCTGTGGATGCAGGTTAACTGGTGGCAGGCGGCGCCGGCGGCAAGCGGCGGGGCGCGCCACGCAGATGCGCCGCGGGCGGTCTATGCGCCCGGCTTCGCGCGTGCGAGGCTCCTGCCCAAAGAAACGACGGGGGAAGAGCGATGCGAAACGGAGTTGCCGCCGTCTGGTTTGCCGCCGCCGGGTTGGCCGGCACCGCCGGCGCCGCGCAGGCGATGCCCGAATGCAACGTGGCGGCGCTGTCCGCGTTGAAGGCGCCCGATGTCAGCGTGACCGAGGCGAAGGCGGTGCCGGCGGCGGGCAAGCTGCCGGCCTATTGCGACGTGCAAGGCACGGTGGTGACCAAGGGCGCCGGCGTCGCCGCCGGACAGGCGCGCTTCGCCATGCAGTTGCCCGATAGCTGGCAGCAGCGCTTTCTGTTCCTCGGCGTCGGCGGCAATGCCGGCAACCTGGTGCCCTCGGCCAACGCCGTGGACCGCGCCTCGGCGCTGGGCAAGGGCTACGCCACGATCATCACCGATACCGGCCATGTCGGCGACGGCACCGGAGCCAGCTGGACGCTGCTGCCGGACGGCAAGCCGGACCGCGTGAAGCGGATCGACTTCTTCCATCGCGCCGCCCACGACGTGACCGTCGCCGGCAAGGCGTTCGCGCAGGCGTATTACGCGGCGAAGGTGCAGCACGCCTATTTCGACGGCTGCTCGACCGGCGGGCGGATGGCGATGATGGAGGCGGAGCGCTATCCGGACGATTACGACGGGGTGATCGCCGGCGATCCGATGATGAGTTTTCACACCTACACGGCGCGCGCCGTGGTGCAGAAGACGGCGCTTTCGGTGCCCGACGCATACATCCCGGCGGCGACGCTGAAAGCGATCGACGCGCGGGTGACCGGGCAGTGCGATGCGATCGACGGCGCGAAGGACGGGCTGGTGCAGGCGCCGACCGCCTGCCCGGTGCATGCCGAGGACCTGCTGTGCCACGCCGGCGAGACCCAGGCCTGCCTGAACAAGGACCAGGTCCGGGTGCTGAAGAGCTACAGCACGCCGTTCCGCGACCGGCGGGGCAACACCGTGTTCACGCCTTGGGCGATCACCGACATGGCCGATCCGCAGGGGGTGCCGTTCACGGTGACCGGACGCGCGGCGCCCGACCTGTCCGACCTGAAGGCGCCTTGGAAGGCCGATCCCGCAACCGCGCCGCGGGCCTGGGCGCTGGTGCAGGAGATGGTGACGTACTGGCTGGGACTGGGGCCGCGCGCGACGGTCGCCGACCTGGACATCGATGCCCGCAACAACGTCGTCGGCGACAAGATGCTGGCGATGATGGATGCGACCTACGCCGAGGGCAACACGCGCGATCCGCGCAAGCTGCAGGCGTTCATCGCGAAGGGGCGCAAGATGATCCTGTATCACGGCGCCAGCGATCCCTCGATCCCGCCGTCGCAGTCGATCGCGTTCTATCGGGAGCTGGCGCAGCAGAAGGGCATGGCGCGGACGCAGGAGAACGTGCGGCTGTTCCTGGTGCCGGGGATGCATCATTGCAGCGGCGGCCCGGCGCCCGACCAGTTCGACACGCTGTCGGCGATCGAGGCGTGGGCCGAGCATGGCACCGCCCCGGCGATGATCCAGGCCAGCACCAAGCCGGAGAGCCCGGTGCAGCACCGGCTGCCGCTGTGCCCGTATCCGCAGCAGGGGCGCTACAGCGGCATGGGCGAGATCGGCGATCCGGCGAACTGGCGCTGCGTGGCGGGCTGACGACGGCTGGGCTCTTCGATGCTGGCACGCGCCGGGCTTGACATTACGCTTCCGGTGTGTTCTTGTTTTGTTCGTGTCCAGACCCCCTTCCCCACTGCTTCGCGCTGCTGATCGACCGGCTTCGGCATGTCGTCGCGGCGATGCGCGCCTCGCCGTTGCGCAGCGGCGTGACGCCGGTCGGCGGGCCGTGCCAGACGGTGCTGCCGGCGAACGGGATCTGGCTGATCTGGACCCGGTTGCGACGCATCGCGGTGCGGATCGCGGCGGCGGCGGCCGGTGGCAAGCTAAGGGTTCGCGCTGCCGCCGGCGGGGTCGCGGCCGCTCGCCTGCGGCCGGCCGCGTCGGCCTGGCCCGATGGCCTGCCGCGCGGCAGGAACTGGCTGGTGCGACTGGCCCCGGAGACCGCGGTGTATGGCAGCCAGCTGGCGCATATGCTGGCCGATCCGGAGATGACGGCGCTGCTGGATGCGACGCCGCGGCTGCGCCGCGCGCTGCGGCCGTTGTGCCATATGCTTGGGGTTGAGATGGCCGAGGCGGTGGCGCCGCCCGACCCGCCGCCCTCCGCGCGCTGATCCCGATGATGCCGGGCCGTCCGGGTCCGGACCGCGAGGCGCCGCGTTCGTGCGGGTGCATGCGGCGCCGGCCGGGCGCGGTGCTCGATCGGCGCGCTCGCGATGGCGTCCGCGAAGGCCGGGGGAATTCGAGCCGGTGTTTCGAGCAGCGTAGAGGCGCGATCTATTCGTTGCGTATTAGTAATAAACGGTGCCGGCGTCAGGAAAGTCCGTAGAGGCGCGCCGCGTTGTCGTGGAACAGCATGCGTCGCTGCGTCTCCGGCAGGCTGAGCTTCAGCGCGTGCTTGGGATCGTCGAAGTCCCAGTGCGGATAGTCGGTTGCGAACAGCAGCCGGTCCCAGCCGATCTGCTGGAAGGTGAGCAGGAGATCCTCCGGACGGTCGGGCTCCTCCATCGGCTGGGTCGTGAAATAGAAATTCTGCCGGATGTATTCCGAGGGCGGCCGCTTGCAGTGCGGCACCTCGTCGCGCATCCGCGCCCATAGCCGGTCCAGCCGCCAGCCGAGCGACGGCGCCCAGGCGAAGCCGCCCTCGACCAGCACGACCTGGAGGTCGGGGAATTGTTCGAACACGCCTTCCAGGATCATGCTGGTGATCTGCGCCTGCATGCCGTGGATCAGGTCGTAATGCGCCTCGTGATAGAAGGACGGCCAGCCGGCGCCGGTGCGGGGAAATCCGGAGGAGCCGCCGACATGCATGCCGAGCGGCAGGCCGCAGCGCTGGGCCGCGGCGAAGATCGGCCAGTAGCGCGGGCGGCCGATCGGCTCGCTGGTGGCCGAGCCGAGCTGGATCTGCAGGAAGCCCGGATTGCCGGCATGGCGCTCGATCTCGGCGACCGACGCCGCGGCGTCCTCGTGCGGAATCTGGATCGAGCCCCTGAGGCGCGGCTCGCTTCGCGATGAACTCGGCCAGCAGCCAGGTGTTGATGGCGCTGGCCATCGCCGCACTCAGCTCGTGGTTGCGCGACGAGCCGGCGCCGAACAGCGGCAGCAGCATGCCCATGCTGACCGCGTTGGGATCGAGATGCTGCTGGCGCATGAAATCGAGGTCCGAGCCCGGCAGCCCGCCGCCCGGCGGCCACGCGTCGCGGCGCGAGGTCGCCGGCGAATACAGCGGATAGGGATGGGCGCCGCCGGCATGCGGACCATGGCCGGAGCCGCCGTAGGTCGCCATGTGCTGCTGCCAGCGCAGCGGCAGGTACGGATTGAGGCCGCCCGGTTTCGGCGTGGGGTGCAGGTCGCAGTCGATGATGCCGGTGGACTGGACGGAGACGCGGTCCGGCAGCGTGGCGCTGTCGCTCATCGGCGCACCAGCGGGCTCGACACGGGGTGTCTCGTCATGTGGAGCGGGTTCGACACGGGGTGTCTCATGCGATGGCCTCCCTCAGTCGTGGATAGGTGGCGAGCGGGTTGTCGATCAGAATCCGTTGCCGCAGCCGCGCCGGCAGCCCTTGCGGCAGGGCCTGGTCGCCGTCGAACTGCCAATGTGGGTAGTCGGTGGAGAACAGCAGCATGTCGTCGCTGCCGAGCTGGTCGATCACCCGCTCGAGCTGGGCCGGGTCGGGCGGCGCGTCGATCGGCTGCACGGTGAGGCGGACATGCTCGCGCACCAGGGCCGATGGCGGCCGGGTCAGCCACGGCACCTCGCCGCGGACGCCGCGCCAGGTCTTGTCGGCGCGCCACATGAAGCCGGGCAGCCAGGTGACGCCCGATTCCATCAGCACGACGCGCATGCCTGGGAATTTGCCGAACGATGCCTTCGGAGATCAGGCTGTGGAGCTGGCTCGCGAACAGGTTGGAATTGGCCGCGTAGTCCTGCACGAAATGCGTGGGCCAGCCGTTCGGCGTGGTCGGCATAGCGATACATGCTGCCGGCATGGATGCCGATCGGCAGGCCGAAGCGCTCGGCGGCGCGGTAGATCGGCCAGTGATAGCGGCGGCCCAGCATCAGCTCGCTGGAGGCCAGCAGAAGCACCTGCACGAAGCGGTGGTCGGCGGCGCGATGCTCGATCTCCTCGGCCGCCAGTTCCGGGCTCTGGCCGGTGACCACGATGGAGGCGCGCAGCCGCGGCTCGCGGTCCAGCCATTCGCGGGCGATCCATTCGTTGACGGCGTGGCACAAGGCGGCGCCCATGGTCTCGCTGAACGCCACCTGGCCGCCGTAGAGCGGGTTGCAGATGGCGAGGCGGATGTCGAACGCATCCAGCGCCTGGGCGCGCAGCTGGTCGAGATCGGCGCCGGGCTTGCCCTTGGCGGGGCGCCAGTCGGGGCGGCAGGTGAGCGGCGGCGCCCGGCGGATAGCTCGCCAGTTCCATGCCGTCGATGGCGCGCGAGACGAACTGGTCGCGCCAGTACGCATCCATGATACGGCAGCAGCACGGCGGTGCTCGGGATGCCGGGATGGATGTCGCAGTCGATCGCCCCGAGCCGGGTATCGAGCGCGCAGATCGTTCATCGGTCAGAGCTCGATCACCACGTAGTCGTCATCGACGGTCACCGGGATCTTCTCGGCGACATAGGGGCCGGGCACCAGTTCGCCGCCGCGGGCGACCGCCACCGGGTAGGTGCGGGTGCGCACGCGGTCCGGGTCGCACCAGGACTGGCCGGTGCGGATGTCGAACTCCCAGCCATGCCAGGGGCAGCGGATGATCTCGCCCATGCGGGTGCAGCGCACCTGCCCGGGCCCCTCGCCCTGCAGCAGGCCGCCGAGGAAGCCGCCGGAAAGGTTGGCGCCCTGGTGCGGGCAGCGGTCGAGCAGGCCGAAATATTCGCCGTCGAGGTTGAACACCACGATCGGGCGGCCCTTCACCGTCACCGCCTTGCGGCTGCCGGCCGGCAGGTCGCGGACCGCCGCTATGACATGCTTCGTCATTGCGGCAGCTCAGCTTTTTTCCATGTTCCAGTAGATGATGACGTAGCCGCTCAGCACGCCCGAGATGTTCTTGGAGTAGGCGTTCTGCTGGTCGAACTGGCCGGCCGGGACGAACGGGATGAACTGCCACATCCGCGCGCTGGAACGCCTCGAACGCGGTCTTGCGCGAGGCCTCGTCGGGAGCCGCGATGACGGCCTTGCGCAGGGTGTCGCCCTCGGCATCGCAGGGCCAGCCCATGCGGCTGGTGGAATTCGGGGCCGCAGGAGGTGTCGAGCACCGAGTTGGTCAGCGGGTTGAAGGCGGTGCCGCCCAGCGAGTAGGTGCCGCCGACATTCCACGAGCCGTGGCCGGGCGTGCAGATGCGGGGTGTTCATGCGGGTGTAGATGGTCGCCCAGTCGCCCATCTGCATGTCGACGTTCATCCCGGCGTCGCGGAGGCGCTGCGCCAGCAGCTGGGTCATGATGTTGATGATCGGCAGTTGCGGGGTGCCGACCACGACCACCGGGTCGCCCTTGTAGCCGGCTTCGGCCAGCAGCTGCTTCGCCTTGGCGACGTCGGTCTTGCGATACGGCTCGGAGCCGACCTCGGTGCCGAGCAGCGAGCCGCAGACGCTGAACGAATAGCAGGTGGTCCAGGGGGTATCGCCGGCGACCGCCTCCATGAATTCCTTCTGGTCGACGAGCAGCGCCAGCGCCTGGCGGGCGCGCGGGTCGTTGAACGGCGGCAGTTCGAAGTTGGGCCGGATCCAGGCGACCGAGGGCAGTGCCGCGGTGCGGCGCACGATGATGCCGCGCTGCTTCAGGAACGGCACCATGTCGGGGGTGACGGTGTCCCAGAAATCGGCCTCGCCGGTGGCCAGGGCATTGGCGGCCGTGGTCGGGTCGGGGATGATGTTCCACTCGACCCGCGCGAACTTGACGTGGCGCCCGCCGGCGGCGCCGTCCGGCGGCTCGGGGCGGGAGATGTAGTCGGGGTTGCGATCGAACACGACGCGGTGGCCGCTGACGCGCTCGGCGGCGACGTAGCGGAACGGGCCGGAGCCGACCGGGTTGGTCAGCGGCACGTTGTCCGGGCGGTTGGCGTCGGCCTCGCGCATGATGCCGGCGATCGGCGCGCCGGCGCCGGCCAGGAGGAACTCGAGCAGGCCGAAGCGCTGCTTCAGCTTCAGGGTGAAGGTCAGGTCGTCCTGCACGCTCATCGCGTCCAGGCGGGATTTCAGCTCGCCGCCGGTGGCGCTGCCGTTCATCCAATGGGTCAGCGAGGCGGCGACGTCGCGGGTGGTGACCGGGGTGCCGTCGTGGAATTTGAGGCCGGGGCGCAGGGTGAAGACGTAGGTGAGGCCGTCCGGGCTGATGGTTTCCTTATCGACCATCATCGGCTTCGGCGAGAGCGTGTGGTCGAGCGCATACAGGGTGTCGAACACCATCTGCGAATAGATGCGGCCGATCTGGTTGGCGGCGCGGGTCGGGTCCAGTTCCGCGACATCGGCGCTCGGCACCACCTTCAAGACCTGGGTCTTGGGTGCAGGAGACGAGGCGGGGGTTTGGGCCGAGCCGGCGGTTTGGGCCGAGGCGGGGGAGCCCAGGCCAGAGCAGGCCGGCCAGCACGCCCATGCAAAACGGTTTCGACACCATCGCTGCTGCTCCACGGGTTGCGCGATGCCGACACCGGATGGGGGCAAGGCGCTGGGTGATGCGGGGAGGTTAGGCGGGAACGTCCCGAGGGTCTATTGCCCGGCGCCGGGTGCTCGGCGCCCGGCTGGAGCGTGATGCCGACTGGCCCCAGATCACGACGCCGGTGCCGGCGGACAAGCCGCCAAGACCGCCGGAACACCGCATCAGCCCGCCCCCCGACATGCCGTACTTTCCAGGATGATTCGATCTGCTAGCGAATTGTCGGGCATTGTGCTGCCTTCCGACTGGCGCGGCGCGCGGCGAATTCACTGTCGAGGATCGAGCGTGCCGGTAACCTTAACTTTCAATGTCGGTTCGCAGTCCGATCTCGCGTCGGCCATCCGTGCCATCGACGGCGCGCCGCCGACCGGCACCGGCAACTACAAGATCGTCTTCACCTCCGACATCACCCTCACGTCGGACCTGCCGATCTTCGACGGCACGGCGGATGTCAGCATCGAGGGCGCCGGCCATGTGCTGGACGGCAGCAGCACCTACCGGGGGCTGTTCGTCAACGACACCGCCGGCACCGTGCAGATCGGCAATCTCGCCATCGCCCATGCCGTGGCGGCCGGCGGGACCGGCGGCGCGGCTGGCTATGGCGGCGGCGGTGGCGGGGCGGGGCTGGGCGGCGGATTGTTCGTCGGCAGCCAGGCGTCGGTCAGCCTCAGCAACGTCACCTTCAACGCCGACGTCGCGGTGGGCGGCAATGGCGGCTTCGGCCAGGGGGTCCGCGGCGGCAACGGCGGCGGCGGCGGCGGCGGCATGGGCGGCGCCGGCGGCGCGGGCGGCGAGGACACCACCGGGGGCGGCGGCGGCGGCCTGGGCGCGACCGCGGTCGGCCAGTCCGGCGAGAACCTGGCCGGGACGGTGTTCGGCTACAACCTCGAACACGTCAGCCTGCAGGGCGCGTCCGATCCCAATGGCGGGGGTGTCGCCAGTTCCATCGGATTGTACGTCTTCGAGCACCTGCTGTTCCTGCCGGTCCCCGGCAACGTGCCCAGCTGGGGCTTCCCCAACACCGTGGGTGCGGGCGACGCCTTCGGTGGGGGCGGCGGCGGCGGCGGCGGCACCTATTACGGCCACAACTACGTCACCGTCGACTACCTGTTCGGCAGCTCCAACATCGAAACCTCGACCGACACGCGCAGCGGCGGCGGTGGCGGCGCGTCCGGCGGTGGTGGCGGCGGCGGCGCGGGTGGAAGCGGCGGCGGCGGCGGCGGCGTCAACGGCGAGAGCGCCAACTCGACCAACAACACCAACGATGCGACCGAGCCGGGCGGCAAAGGCGGGTTTGGCGGCGGTGGCGGCGGCGGCGGCAACAACGGCGGCAATGGCGGGTTCGGCGGCGGCGGCGGCGGTGGCGGCGCGCCCTTCGACGGCAACAACGGCGGTGCCGGCGGCGCCGGGGGCTTCGGCGGCGGCGGCGGCGGCGGCACCTTCCCGGGCAATGCCGGCTGGGGCGGCGGCAGCGGCAGCACCGCCGGCGGCGGCGGGCTGGGCGCGGGCGGCGACGTCTTCGTCGAGGCCGGCGGCCATCTGACCGTCACCTCCGGCGCGATCGCCTCGGGCGTCGTCGCCGGCGGCACCGGCAACCAGAACGGCAACGCCTATGGCGCCGGGATCTTTCTGCAGGGCGCCGAGACGCTCAGCCTCACGCCGGCGTTCGGCCAGGCCGTCACCCTGGGCGGCATCGCGGACCAGCAGGGGTCGCAGGGCGGCGGCAATCCATCCGGCGGGCTGATGGTCAACGGCGCCGGCACGGTGCTGCTCACCGGCGCCAACAGCTACGCGGGCGCCACCACGGTGAAATCCGGAACGCTGGAGATCGCCGCGGGCGCGCTGCTGAATGCGGCCTCCGGCATCAGCCTGGCGACCGGGACCATGCTGAAGCTGGACGGCGGCGTGGCGCTCGGGGACGCGGTGACCCTGGCGGCCGGCGGTGGCGCCAGCATCATGCTGGGCAGCGGCGCCGCGCTGAACGGCCCGCTTTTTATTCCAGCCACGTCCAGCCTCGATATCGTCGGTTCCGTCGCCATTGCGGGCCTGCTGCAGCCGAACGCACAGGGCCATGTGAGCTTCGCCACCACGACGGGCACGCTGAGCTTCGTCCTGCAGGGCGCGAATCGCGGCAGCCTGTATACCCTCGGCCCGGACGGCAGCGGCGGCACCCTGCTCAGGGCCAACGCCTCCGCCACGGTCTTTCCGGTGGGCAGCGGGGCCGACCTCGCCACCGCGGTCAACCACATCGGCGGCCTGTCCAGCCCGGCCGGCGCCTACCGGCTCAACCTCACCGGCAATGTCACGCTGTCCGGCACGCAGCCGCTCGCCATGCCTGCCGGGGTCGTGCTGACGCTCGCGGGCGATGGCATGACGGTGTCCGGCGGCACGCTGCGACTGCAGGGCGGGCAGACGCTGGCGGTGAGCGTTTCCGCCGGCCACAGCCTGACCATCCACTCCGCGATCGCCGAGATCGGCGGCGCGGCGTCGATCACCGTGCAGGGCGGCGGGCAACTGGTGCTGGACGGCGCCAGCAGCTTCACCGGCACGCTCACCCTGGTCGGCGGCAGCACCGTCGCGCTCGGGCCGGCCGCCCTGGCCGCGATCGGCGCGGTGGATTTCGTGACCCCCGGGTCGGACATCGACCTGCCAGGGATCGCCGCCGCGCCGGGCAACGTCGCCTCCGACGGCAATGGGGTGCTGGGCATCGTCGCCGGCGGCAAGACGCTGCTGCTGCGCACGGCCGCCGACGTGCCGGCGCGCGCGCCGTTCGCTCTCGCCCCGGACGGTTCCGGCGGCACCATGGTGACGCGCCTGCACTCCGGCTTCACCGTGGCCACGCAGTCCGACCTGAGTGCCGCGGCGGCGGCGATCAGCATCGGCGGGGCCGATGCCGCGCCCGGGGCGGCCTATACGCTGGCCCTGCAGGGGGTTGTGGGCCTGTCCGGCGGCGGCACCGGCTTCACCCTGTCGGCCGGCGCCGAGGTCACGCTGGACGGCACGGGCGGCTCGCTGAACGGCGGCGGCGGGGCGGACGGGTTCGGCATCGCATCCGGGCTGTTGGTGCTGAAGGGCGTCATGCTGTCCAATGTCGGCGGCACGGCGCTGGCGGTGTCCGGCGGCGCCACGGCCGACATCCAGGGCGGCAATATCGGCGGCGTCGCGGCGGTCGCGTCGGGTGGGCTGCTGGTCGTGGACACCGGCACCTTGACCGCCGTGGTCGGCCTGGTGGCCGGCGCCACGCTGCAGGCCGACCCCGTGGGCGGCGGCACCGTCGTTCTGAACGGCGGCATCGACGGCGGCGGCGACGTGCTGATCGGCCAGTCCGCAACGGCCGCCGGCGGGCTGGTGCGGCTTGTCCAGAGCAACGGCGATATCGGCGCGATCGTGCTGGCGAACGATTCGACGTTGCAACTCGGCAATTGGATGTCGGCCGGCACGGGCAGCATTTCGGTCACTTCGCCGATCGGCGCGATGCTGCGCATCGCCGGCACGGTCCTGCCGGCGAACACGATCGACATGCCGGCCGGCAACCTGGACATCCTGCTGGAGAACATCACCCCCGGCGCGAGCCAGTTCTTCGCGCTGCCGGCAAATCACCAGTTGAGCGTGCCCGGCGCCTCCGGCGTGCTGAATTTCGCCAGCGACCTCGCCGAGGGCACCAGCTTCGTGCTGGCACCGCTAGCCGGTGGCGGCAGCGTGCTGGCGGCGCAGTCCCAGACCGCCAGCATCGCCACCGAGGCGCAGCTGGATGCGCTGGTGGCCAGCATCGCGGCCTTGCCCGCCGGTGCCGGCGTGCAGGTCGCGGCGACGTTGCCCACTGGCCTGACATTGACCAACAGTCTGTCCACGGTCCTCGCGGGCAATTCGGTGGCGTTGACCGATGGCGGCACGCCGGCCTCGCTGACGCTCGCCCCAGGCATCAGCCTCACGCTGGCGGGCAGCAACCCGTTCAGCGGCGGCGTGGCGCTGGGCGCGGGCAGCCGGCTGGAGATCGCTGCGGCGGGTGCGGCCGGCAGCGGACCGGTGGCGTTTGCCGCCGCGACCGGCACGTTGCAGGTCGATGGCGTCGGCACGCTCAGCAACACCATCCAGGGCATGCGGATCGGCGACGTCGTCGACCTGCCCGATATCGGCGGACCGCCCGGCCGGTTCTCGACCAATGCCGGCGGAACGCTGACGCTCGGGGCGGCTGTCCTGCACTTCAGCGGATTGCCGAACGCCCCGTTCAATCTCGCATCGGACGGTTCGGGCGGGACCGTGCTGACGCTGCTGCAGCAGGGCTTCACCGCGACGGATACTGCGTCGCTGATCCAGGCGATCGGCAATATCACCACCGGCCCAGACGCCGCGCCCGGCGCCGCCTACACGATCACTTTGGCACCGGATGGCGGCGTGCTGAATCTCGGCACGCCGCTGCCGGCCATCATCCTGATGTCGAATGCCAGCCTGACCCTGTCCGGTGGGGTGATCGACGGTGGTGGCCTCAGGCCCGGTCTCGCGATCGCCGCCGGTGCGCTGGTCCTGCAAGGGACCACCATCCGCAACACCGACGGCGATACGCTGTTGTTGAGCGGCCTCGCAACCGCGACACTGGATGACCAGAGCGCGGTCGTGGGAACGGTCGGCGAAGGAACATCGAACACGATCACCCTGAACGGCGGCACGCTGGACGTGACGTCGGGCGCGCTGGAAGGGCTGGTCAACGGTAGCGGCACGGTCGACATCGGCTTGGCGCCGACCTCTACCGTCATCGGCGGCAGCATGGAGATCGCGGGCGTCGACTCCTACAGCGGTGGCACCACGATCGAGAACGGTTCGACGCTGATCATCGACGCCGGAGCCGTGGCCGGGACCGGCACCATCACGCTGGCCGCACCCGTCGGCGCGGTACTTCGCGCGCTGGGAACCGGCCTGCCGACCAACACGATCGACCTCGTCGCCGGCAACGGCATGATCGACCTCGCCGCGGCGACCGCCGACGTGTCGCAACTGCTGACGCTGTCGGCCGGCCATACGTTGGCGATACCCCTGGCCGGCGGCGGCTCCGGATCGCTGTTCTTCGCCGGCGATCTTGCCCCCGGCAGTGTCTTCGTGCTGTCGCCGGATGGCGCGGGCGGCGCGGAACTGGTGCTGCGCAACCCCGTGCACGCGATTGCGACCGGCGCCGAATTCGCCGCCGCCATGGTCGACCTGGCGACGCAGCCGATCGGGCAGGGCGTGGCGGATACGATCGCCCTTGCCGGCGTGGTCACGCTGACCGGCACCCTGGCCGCCAATCCGCCCGCCGGCGACAGCATCCAACTGGCCGACGCGGCCGGCACGTTCGGCGCACTGCTGCTGGCCGGCGGCGCCAGCGTCGCATTGTCCGGCAGCAACAGCTTCTCGGGCGGCATCGGCATTGCCGCGGGCGCCACCCTGGAACTGCGCAATCCGCAGGCCGGCGGGCTGGGCGCCATCATGTTCACCGCCGGCACCGGCACGCTGCGCGTCGACGGCGCCACCATGTCGGCGAACCCGATCCTCGGCCTGGACACCACCGACGTGATCGACCTCGCCGGCATATCCGGCCTCAACACGCGGCTGGTCGGCAATGCCGGGGGCACCGTTGCCATCCCCACCGGCGGCGGAACGATCAGCCTGAGCTTTCCCGGCATCCCGCAATACGCGCCGTTCAGCCTGGCGCCCGACGGCAGCGGCGGCACGGCTCTGCGGCTGCTGCAATCAAGCTTCACCGCGACCGACGGCCCCAGCCTCGCCGCCGCATTCCAGGACATCCACGCCAGCAGCCTCGACGACGTCGCCGGCGCGTCCTACCTGATCCGCGTCGCACCTTTGAGCGGCACGCTCGGCATCACCTCGGCGCTGCCGGCGCTCGACCTCGATGCCGGCGCGGTGCTGACGCTGTACGGCAGCAACGCGACAGTGGACGGCGGCGGTGCGCAGGCGGGGCCGGTGTTCCAAGGCGGCAGCTTCCAGCTTCAAGGCCTGACGCTGCGCAACATGGCCGGCCCGGCGCTGACCGTGCGTGGGGGCGCGACCCTCGATGCGGTCGGCGACAACGTGGTCGGCCTCACCGACCTGCAGGCCAACGGCGTGCTGATCGGCCAGGGCAGCAGCTTCTCGTCGGTCGCCGTCGATGGCTCGAGCAGCTATTTCGAACTCGATTCCGGCCAGATCACCGGGGCGCTCACCCTGGCACACCAGGCGTCGTTGATCGACCGGGCGCCGTCGGGTGCCGTGGCCACGATCAGCGGACCGATCAGCGGCGATGCGACCACGGCAATCGTGCTGGCCACCACCAGCCATGTCGGCGGCGCCCTGGTGCTTTCCGGCGATAACAGCGGATTCGCCGGGCTTATCCACGTGACGGACGCGCAGCTGCTGGAGCTGAAATCGCCGGGCAGCGGCGGCAACGGCACGATCGACATCTACAGCGGCGCCACCGACGCGGCCCCCGGCCGCCTGCAGATCGACGGCACGATCCTCCCCGCCACGTCGATCGATCTGGAATCCCCGAGCAGCGCCGACATCGTCTATCTGCCGGGCGTCACCACGGTCGCCACCCAGGCCCTCACGGTCGTCGCGGGCAATCACCTTGCCATTCCCGGCATGACCGGCGCGCTGCAACTCACCACTGCGACTCCGGCGGGCACCGTGTTCCTGCTCACGCCCGCCGCTGCAGGCGGATCGGAGCTGATCCTGGCGTCCGAGACCGTGGATGTCGGCACCCAGGCGCAACTGGCGGCCGCCATTTCGTTGGCCAACAACCTGCCGGCGGCGGCGGCGCATCTCACCATTGGCTTCACCGGCGGCCTCACCGGCGGCGGCACGATTTCCCTGGGCTCCGCGTTGCAGGCGATCAGCCTCAAGCCCGGCGTCTCGCTGACCATCGACGGCCTGGGCGGCGACCTGGATGGCGGCGGCGCGGCGCGGGGACTGATGCTGCTGGCGGGCAACGTCACCATCGCCAATCTCACCTTCTCGAACCTGGTCGTGCAGGGCGGCCACGGCGGAAACGGCGGCACTTTCGGGTCCGGCGGCGGCGGGGGCGCGGGGCTGGGCGCCGGGCTGTTCGTGGGATCGGGCGCAGCGGTGACGTTGCAGAATGTCGGCTTCGCCAATGTCGCGGCCAAGGGCGGCGACGGCGGCAGCATCGGCTTCGGCACCTACAACGACCACGGCGGCGGCGGCGGCATGACTGGCGACGGCGGCAACGGCCTGTCGTACTACAACGCCAATTCGGGCGGCGCCGGCGGCGGCCAGGGCAGCACCACGCCTTGGTACGGTCTGGTTGCCGGCGGCCAGGGCGGGTTCGGGGTGGGCGGCAACGCGCCGACCAGCTACCCCGGCCTCGCCAGCAACGGCGGCTTCGGCGCCGGCGGCAGCGGGGGTCAGAACCATGTCCTCGCCGGCGTGGGCGGTTTCGGCGGCGGCGGCGGCGGCGGCTCCGGCAGCTGGATATCGCCCGGTGGTCTCGGCGGCGGCCCGGGCAGCGGCGACGGCGCCGGCGGCGGCGGGCTGGCTGCCGGCGCTGGCATCTTCGTGCAGTCCGGAGGATCGCTCACCATTGCCGGATCAGGCAGCGAGAGCGGCGGCAGCGTCGCCGGCGGCAGCGGCGGAATCGGCGCGTATCTCTTCTACACCGTCAATCCGACACCGTACCCCGGCCAGCAGGGTGCGGCGGTAGGAGCCGCGATTTTCGGCCAGGGCGGACTCGGGCTGACCTTCGCACCGGCATCGGGACAGGCCATCTCCTATGCCGACGACATCGCCGATTCGACCGCCCTCGGCGGCACCGGCGAACTCGGGGTCACGCTGGCCGGTCCCGGCACGCTGGTGCTGGGCGGGGTCAACTCCTATGGCGGCATGACCGACATCCAGCAGGGCACGCTGGTGTTCACCAACGACACCGCCAGGCTTGGCGGCGGCATCCAGGACGCCGGCGCCGTGGTGTTCGCGCAAACCGCCAGCAGCAGCTTCGCCGGCGCCATCGGCGGCGCCGGCAGCCTGACGCAGAACGGCGCCGGAACCCTCACGCTGCGCGGCAGCGTCAGCCTGACCGGCGGGCTCGATATCATCGCGGGCGTGTTGAGCCTGCTCGGCGACATCAGCGCGCTGGGCACGGTTTCCGACGCCACCAGCCTGATCCTGGGCGGCGGCAACCAGGCGACCTCGGCACAGATCGGCGGCGCCGGCAGCGTCACCATCGCCAGCACGGGCACCGTCGCGCTCCTTGCCGCCTCAAGCTACAGCGGCGGCACCACGCTGCGCTCGGGCGTGCTGGACCTGGAAGCGGCCGGCGCCACGGGCAGCGGCCCCATCGTCTTCGCCAGCGGCAGCACCGCGGAACTGATCGCTTCGGCCAGCACCGTGCCCACCACGCATATCGGCGGCCTCGCGCAGGGCGACCTGATCGACATCACCGGCATCGGCCTCGCTACCGTCTCGCCGCTCGGCACCGACGACGTGCTGACGCTGAACGGCAGCTCCGGTCCGGTGAACCTGACGCTCGACCCGGGCGGCACCTACACCAACCTCAAATTCATTGCGACCGACGACACCCATGGCGGCACGCTGCTGAATGTGCAGCCCATCAGCTACGTGTTCGACTTTGCCTCCTCCAGCGACATCAGTACGAACACGCTGCTGATCGACGTGGGCGGGGCGGATTCCGCGCCGAACGTGCTCTACCGGTTCAACATCGGCAACTTCGGCTCCGGCAACGGGATCGTGCATCCCATCAACCTCGCCATCGGCGACACGCTGACGATCAGCGGGGCGAGCCCGTCCGGCAACAAGTTCCTCGGCATCTCGATCGATCTCGTTGCCGGCTTCCTGGTGCTGGATTCGCTCACCAGCTACGATCTCAAGCTTGAGGCGAACCAGCAGGCCGTGGTGACAGGCAATGCCACCCTGTTGAACACAACGCTGGAGGCCGGCGCGACCCTGACCGTGGCGCCGGCGCAGGGGCAGACGCAATATGTCTATGAGGTGCGCGGCGCCGGGCAACTGGCGGCAGAGGGCGCCGGCATCGTCGACCTGGGCGCCGGCAACACGCCGGATAACGGGTTCCTGATAGGAACCGGCACGCTTTCGGTCGCCTTCGGCGCACTCGGCACCGGGCCGATCACCTTCGCGCCGGGCGGCAACGGCCTGCTGAATCTTTACGGTGGCTTCGGCAACACGATCTACGGCTTCGCGCCGGGCGATCGGATCAGCGAGGTTTACAAACCGAACGCGAGCCTGAGCTTTTCGAGCGGCGTGCTGACCGTCGACAATCCTTCGGACGCATACAATCCGCACTTCGCGCTGAATTTCGATCCGGCACAGTCATTCGCCGGCGACGTCTTCGTGCTCGGGGCGGCGCATGGCCTGATGGTGCAGGCGCCCTTGCAGGTGGCGAGCAGTGCTGCCGAGTTGAACGCGGCCTTCGCCGGCGTGGACAACGTCGTCGCCAGCGCAAGCACCCTCGGCATCAGCCTGGGGGCCGACCTCATGGGACCCTTGGCACCGACCGGCTCGCTGTCGCCGATCGATGCGCAGACGAACCTGACGGTGAATCTGGACGGGGCCGGGCACACCATCGATGTCAGCGCCGTATCCGGCGGCATCACGCTGGGCGGCAACGTCGACCTGGCGAACATCACCATCCGGAACACGGCGCCCGGCGGGGTCGCGCTGGCCTTGCAGCACAATGTCAACAACGACCCCAGCAATATCCTCTTCAGCAATCCCACCATCGACGGCAGGATCACCTTCGATGGCGCCGAGGTGGTCACAGTCACGCCGGCAGCCGGGCAGACGGCGGAGCTGCTCGGAACGCTGGATGGCGGCGGGTATACGGGCAGTGTGACCGTCAACGGAGCCGGCCGGGTGGTGATCGGCGGGCCGATCAATATCGCCGCCCTCCACGTGACCTCGGGTGTGCTGGAGCTCAACACGTCCACCGGCGGCGGCAGCGCTTTCGTCTCGGTGACGAACAGCGGCACGATCCAGATCGATCAGCCCGCGCCCTCGTCGCCGGCTGGATCGTTCTATCCGATCCTGGGTCTCAGCGCCGGCTCTGGCCTGGTCGATTTCGCCGGTATCGCGCCATCGGCGCTCAGCATCGGCAATTCGCCATATGGCCTGGGGGTAGTGGTGGACGGCTACACGCTGGCGAATTTCGTCTCCGGCTTTGTCGGCGTCTACACCATCGCGATTTCCAGCGATGGCCAGGGCGGTTCCTATGTGCGGGTGCCGCAGACCAGCTACACCGCGGCCACCGGCGTCGATCTGGCCAACACGCTGTCGCAGATCAGCACCCATGGCGGCAACGCCGCGGCGAACGTGGCCTACCAGGTGAGCCTGTCCGCCGCGAACCCGGTGATACCGCTGCTGGGCGGCCTGCCTGCCGTACAACTGAACAGCGGCGCCTCGCTGCTGCTGAACGGTGCCGGCGTCAATCTCGACGGCGGCGGCGCGCTGGCCGGGCTCGATATCCAGGGCGGCAACGTCACGGTGAGCAACCTCGGCATCGCCAACACCACGGGGCGCGCCTCGCTGCTGGTAGGTGGCGGCAAGGTGACGTTGAGCGGCAACAATCCGCTCGCCGATGGCGTGCTGCTCACC
Organism: uncultured Alphaproteobacteria bacterium; assembly: GCA_963819305.1. Taxonomy (GTDB): domain Bacteria; phylum Pseudomonadota; class Alphaproteobacteria; order Acetobacterales; family Acetobacteraceae; genus CAVTKE01. The sequence goes on along the minus strand of CAWFVP010000004.1, from coordinate 10,629 downwards.
GGCGGCACGGTGGACATCGTCTCGGCCGGCGGCGGCGGCACCGCACCGATCACCTTCGCCCACGCGGCCGATCCGACGATGGAGCTGGACGTGGCCGCGTTCACGCCGGTCGCGGGCATGGGCAGCACCTATGCCTACGCCAACGAGATCGTCGGTTTCGGCGGCCCCGGCGAGGACATTCTGCTGACCGGCATCGCCTATGACGGCGGCGGCAGCACCAGCTACGACGGATCGACACGAACGCTGACGCTGCACGAGAACGGCAAATCCTATCTCCTGCACGTCGACGGTTCCTACGGTGCGTCGGCCTTCAACTTCGGCCCGGGCGCCGGCGGGACCGACCTGACCACGGACACGGTGGCCTGCTACCTCTCCGGCACGCGCATCCTGACGTCAGGCGGCGAGGTCGCGGTCGAGGCGCTGGCGATCGGCGACCGGGTGATGACGCTGTCCGGTGCAGCCAAGCCGATCCGCTGGCTGGGGCATCGCAGCTATACCGGCGCCTTTGCCGCCGCCAACCCGCATCTGGCCCCCGTGCTGATCCGCGCCGGCGCCCTCTCCGACGGCGTGCCGGCGCGCGACCTCTACGTGTCGCAGGAGCACGCAATGTATCTGGACGGCGTGCTGGTGCAGGCCAGGCATCTGGTGAACGGCACCAGCATCGTGCTGGCCGGGGACATCGACCCGATCGTCTACGTGCACGTCGAACTGGCCGAGCACGACGTGATCTTTGCCGAAGGCGCCGCGGCGGAGACCTTCGTCGATTGCGACAGCCGCGGCATGTTCCACAACGCGGCCGAGTTCGCGGCACTCTACCCGGGCATCGACGCGCCGCGCTGGCGCTTCTGCGCGCCGGTGATTGAGCGTGGCCGCAAGCTGGCATCGATCCAGCGCCGGCTGGCGCGGCGGGCGGAGCAGACCGGCATCCCCAGCCCGCAGACCGGTCCCCTGGACGGCCACCTGGATCGTGCGGACGGCCAGGCGATCGCGGGCTGGGCGCGGCTGCCGGCGAATCCGGGCGTGAAGGTGCGGCTGCGCGTGATGGTGGACGATGTCTGCGTGGCCGAACTGGTGGCGAACCGCTACCGCGCCGACCTGGAGCAGGCCGGGCTCGGCGACGGGCGGCACAGTTTCGAGCTGCGGCTGCCGCGGCCATTGTCGCCATTCACGCGCCACGAGATCGCCGTGTGCCGCGCGTCCGACGGCGAGGTGCTGGGCAAGCCCGCGATCATCGAACCGGCCGTGCGGACCGACCGGCGCGCGCGCACCGCGCTGGCGGCGGTGCTGGACCAGGCGATCCGCTCGGCCGGCAACGTGGCGGAGTCGGACGCGCTGCTCGACATGCTGCTCGATCGAACCGAGCGGTTGCGCGACTCGCGGCTGCGGCTGCTGCAGCCGGCAACGGCTCGGCGCCGTCGCGGCGGCGATGCGGTGCAGTTGCGCCGCGTGCTGGTGATCGACGAGCAATGGCCGCGGCCGGACCAAGATGCCGGATCACAGGCGGTGCTGTCGCATATGCGCTCGCTGCGGCGGCTGGGTTGGCGGGTGGAGTTCGCAGCGGCTGCTCCGATGGTGGGCGATGTCGCGGCACGGCTGGCGGACGATGGCATCGTGAGCCATGCCGCGCCGGCGATCGGCTCGGTGGAAGACGTGCTGCGCCGCCAGCCCGACTGCTACGGCCTGATCTACCTGCATCGCATCGGCGTGGCGTCGGCATATGCCGGGCTGGCGCGGCGACACCAACGGCTGGCGAGGATCGTCTATAGCGTGGCCGATCTGCATCACCTGCGCCTGGCGCGCCAGGCGCAGGTCGAGGCGCGGCCGGAACTGCTGCGCCAGGCCCGCGCGCTGCGCGAGCAGGAGTTGCTGGCAATGCGGCAGGTGGATGCGGTGATCACCCATTCCGCCGCGGAAGCCGCCTGGCTGTCCCGCCAGGCGCCCGGAACGCAGGTGCATGTGGTGCCGTGGTCGGTGCGGCCGGGTGCGCGGCTGGAACAGAGGGCAGAACGGTTCGGCGTGGTGCTGGTGGCGAATTTCGCGCATGCCCCGAATCGGGACGGGGCGGTGTGGCTGGCTGGCGAGGTCATGCCGCTGGTGTGGGCGGAGCGTCCGGACATCGTGCTGACGATCGCCGGGGCCAGCCTGCCGGCTTCGTTGCGGCCACGGCTGGCCGATCCGCATCGGCGGGTGCGGGTGCTGGGCCACGTGGCGGTGCTGGCGGAGGTGTATGGCGAGGCGCGCCTGGCCGTGGCGCCGCTACGCTACGGCGCCGGGCTGAAGGGCAAGGTGCTGGAGGCCTGGGCGGCAGGGTTGCCATGCGCAATGACGCCGATCGCCGCCGAGGGCCTGCAGCTGTCGGGCGAACTTGCGGATACGGTGGCCGATGGTGCCGCGAACCTCGCCCGGCTGATCATCGACCTGCACGAAGACGAGGCCCGCGCCCACCGCCTCGCCCGGGCCGGCCGTGCCGCATTGCGCTCCGGCTTCACCCGCAAGCACGAAGACGCCGCCCTCGCCGATGCAATATACTCAACGAGCGCCGGCAGCATCGGTGTTGCGCGTGGCACACAAGAGCGGCGCTTGACCCGGTAGAAGGACAATCCATCGCTGGCTTTGGTAGGGCAGAACAACTCCCCAGAACGGCTGTTAGCGGATCTATCTCGCAATGATAATCGAGGCATGCCAGAGTGATTTTCGGCTCGGCTGCCAACCGCCAGGCCAGTAGAAGGTGACTGCATTGCCGCGGACGGCACGGAGGTTTGCGCTCACGCTGGCTTGCTTCGCCGTGTTGGCCTGCGTACCCGGTTGCGTTGTGTTCGATCCCGTCAGGCAATGGCCGAATGGCGCTACACTTGCGGTGTGTTTCGTCGATCCCGCTCCGGTCCAGATCCGCCAGAGGATCGCCGCCGCGGCAGCCGAATGGGAGAAATGGGCGAACCTGCATTTCGATTTCGGCCCGGCTGAAATGCCGCGCCTCTGTGATCGCGGCACCCCCTACGACATCACCATAGGCTTTACGCAGAGCGGCTCCGGTTCATTGATAGGAACTGCCAGCAGGGCCGCCAAGCCTTCGATGAACCTCGGTCACTTCGACGACGAGGACGGCACCGCCGCTCGCAATCCGCGCGAGTTTGACCGGATCGTCATGCATGAATTCGGCCATGCCATTGGGCTAGAACACGAATTCCAGAGTCCCAACGGAAACTGCAACGACAGAATCGATTGGCAGAAGGCGAGGGCATATTTCGCCGAGCACATGGGCTGGTCGGGAGAGCAGGTAGACGAGAACCTGCGCGTGATCGATCGGCATCTGCGGGCGCCCGACATGCGCATGAAGGTGTCCCCATACGACAGGGCTTCGATCATGCAGTATGCGCTGCCGCCGGACGTCTTCACGGACGGCAACGAGGACCCCTGCTACTCCCCACCCAATTACCAGCTGTCCGACACCGACAAACAATGGATTGCGACAATTTATCCAAAACCGTTACGGTGACGGGCAACAGATAGATCGGTCGCGAGCCTGTAGAGACTGGCCGATGTTCGCCGCTATCCGAGACCGTTTGGAAAGGGCTCCTCCATGCACTTGAGTTGGAATGATCGTTCCGGCGCCAACCTCCGCCCGGCGCTTGCCGGTTTCGCGCTCCTCGTCAGCCTCGCAGGCTGCAATACCGTTGTTCCCGTGCCTCCGCAGAAGCCCGGTGAGAGCGTCTCCGATGTGTTGCTGCCCGGCGGCAAGCCGGTCGGCGCCGTCGACGGGACAGCGCGGGTGCTGGGCGGCGGAGAGGATGCCGCAGCCGCGCTGTTCGCTCGCCTCACCCCAGGGGCGCGGGTGGTCACACCCCTGAATTTCCCGGGCGAAATACGCCAGCGGGCCGACGGCAGCTCCGTCACCTATCTTTTCCCCACCGCGGATACGCCTCCTACCATCCTCATTCGGGTGCTGGCGCCGGACCGGACCGTGGTGATCCGCGAATTGAGCTTTCCGCCCGGCCGCAGGAACGATGGCGGTGGCGAGATGTAGTCGGCGGCTGGTCCGGCATCACTCGAAGCCGCTGCGCCGGAAGCCCTCCAAGAGGTGTTCGGCGGCCGCCGGCACGAACAGCCGGCGTACCATGCTTTCCAGAGAGACGAAGTCGCGGTCGAACCGTCGCATTTGCGGCAGCACCTTGGCGGCCTCGGCGGTCAGATCCAGCTGGCCCAGTGCTGCCACCATGTAGCGCACCGCGTGCGGGTAGCCCGGGTTCGTCGACAGCGCCTGCTCGCTCGCCTCCAGGCACTTGCGGTAGCGACGGGCGAGGTAGTGGCTGGCCGCAACATAGGGCAGCCACATGAATTTCCGCGGGTCGTGCGGGTTCAGCCGCAACGCTTCCTCGACCTCCGCCAGGCCTTCGTCCGGTCGGTTGAGGTAGTTGAACACCTGGCCGAGATTTGCCCGGGCGAAGGCGTGGCTCGGGTTGAGCCGTATCGCTTCGCGCAACTCGCTGATGGCGTCTGGCAGACGGCGCACATTCATGTAGGCCACGCCGAGGGCGAAATGCGAATGCGGGTCACGCGGGTCGTCCTCCACGCCACGCCGCGCCAGCGAAAGCGACTCGGCGAAGGCGCCTTGAACGTCGTCCGTCCAACGGCTGATCGCTGCGAAGTTGCGACAAAGGCTGAGCGCGACGGTGGCCCGGGCGTAGTAGGGATCATTCTCCAGTGCGGCTCGAAACAACGCCTCGGCGCGCGCCAGGTCTTCACGGGTGTTGCGATATCGATGCCACATGCCTCGGGCGAACAGATCGTAGGTGCTGGCTTCGACCGGAGAGCGCCGGACCGCCCGGTCCCGCTCGAGCTTGAGCACCTCCGGCGCAAGCACTCCTGCCAGCGCCCGAACGATCTCGTCCTGTATGTCGACCGGGTCGGCCGCCCGGAATGAAAAGGATTCGGTCAGCAGATGTTCGGCGGACTCGACATCGGTCAGCGCCAGGTTCAGCCGCAGATCGACGCCGCTGCGGCGGACTGCGCCGTCGACGATATAGCGGGCGCCAAGTTCGCGTCCGACCACCCTGACATCGACATCACCGCGATAGGCAAAGGCCGAGTTGCGCGCGATCACCGGAAAGCTGCGCCAGGCGGCCAACGCGTTGATCAATTCCTCGGTCAGATCGTCTCTAAAAGGTTCGTCCGCGACCGATTGCCCGCGAATCGGCAGCACCGCCAGGGCGTAGCGTTCGCTTTGCACCGGAGCGCGCCGGGCGACCTCGGCAATCCGGATATGGAAAACGCGGATCTGGCGCGCGATATTCTTCAGCGCCGGCACCCCAAGGTCCTCGGCCTCGAAATTTATCTTTCCCAGCGCGTCCTCGCGCACGCGCGCCGACATGGCGATGCCGCCAGGTTGCGCCAACTGTTCGATCCTGGCAGCGATATTGACGCCGTCACCCAGGACGTCGCCGTTCTCGATCACCACGTCGCCCTGGTGCAGCCCGATCCGGATTGGCAGCGACCGCTCGTCCTCGCGTTGCTGCGTCTGAACGGCGATTGCGCAGCGCAATGCCTGCACGGCGCTCGGGAATTCGGCAAGGAGTCCATCGCCGGTCGTCTTGAAAACGCGGCCGCCATGTTCGGCGAACAGCGGGTCGAACACATTCTTGCGCAGCGCACGAAGCCGCTCCAGCGTGCCCGCTTCGTCGACGCCGATCAGTCTGGAGAAGCCGACCACGTCGGCCGCAAGGATCGCTGCCAGTCGTCGTTCGGGAGCGGCTGCGGCCAACTTTCCCTCCAGCTGCGACGAACTTACTCGGTCCGCCCGGCAATCGATGATCCTGCCGGATGTTTGGTCACCAGACCTTTCCGGATGGTAAGCATGCACCTGCCGGCACGGATGGTCCATCAAGCTGTTGCTTCGCGCGGCATGTGCGTCCATGAGACTGCCGTCGATCATCGAGGTGAGCGGAGTTTGGACAAAGCGAAAGCCCCAACGTTTCCGCTGGGGCTTTGGGTATGCGAATTGATTTGGTTGCGGGGATAGGATTTGAACCTATGACCTTCAGGTTATGAGCCTGACGAGCTACCGGGCTGCTCCACCCCGCGTGGGTGATTGGTATGGGGTGTTGTTTGCATGGATTGGAAGACCTGGCGGCGACCTACTCTCCCGTGCCTTGAGACACAGTACCATGGGCGCTGGGGGTTTTCACGGCCGAGTTCGGGATGGGATCGGGTGCGGTCTCCCCGCCAAAGCCACCAGGTCGTCCAATGCATGCAAGCGCGATCGGGGTTGTGGCCGATCGTCGCGCGAACCCGCGTTCTGGCGGGTTTGCGGGCCCCATGGATCATGGGCGCAAGGCAGGTTCTGGTGGGTGTGCATGTGCGCGGTGTTGGCGTTGTGCGCGGCGGTGATCCTGTGTGTGGATGACTGCTGTGCATGGTGACGTGGGTGTTGCCATCCACGTGCTTGTTGATATCGAGCCGATCGGGCGATTAGGACCAGTTAGCTGCGAGCGTTACCGCCCTTCCACACCTGGCCTATCGACGTGATGGTCTATCACGGCCCTCAGGGAGACCTGGTTTCGAGGTGAGTTTCCCGCTTAGATGCTTTCAGCGGTTATCCCGTCCGCACTTAGCTACCCGGCGGTGCCGCTGGCGCGACAACCGGTTCACCAGAGGTACGTCCATCCCGGTCCTCTCGTACTAGGGACAGCTCCTCTCAAGTCTCCTTCACCCACGGCAGATAGGGACCGAACTGTCTCACGACGTTCTAAACCCAGCTCACGTACCACTTTAATCGGCGAACAGCCGAACCCTTGGGACCTGCTCCAGCCCCAGGATGTGATGAGCCGACATCGAGGTGCCAAACCTCCCCGTCGATGTGGACTCTTGGGGGAGATCAGCCTGTTATCCCTAGAGTACCTTTTATCCGTTGAGCGATGGCCCTTCCACGCGGGACCACCGGATCACTATGGCCGACTTTCGTCTCTGCTCGAGCTGTCACTCTCGCAGTCAGGCGGGCTTATGCCATTGCACTCAACAGCCGATGTCCGACCGGCTTGAGCCCACCATCGCGCGCCTCCGTTACTATTTGGGAGGCGACCGCCCCAGTCAAACTGCCCACCATGCAGGGTCCAGGATCGGGATGACCGATCGCTGTTAGACATCAGAAGAGGTCAGGGTGGTATTTCAAGGTTGGCTCCACACAAGCTAGCGCCCATGCTTCAAAGCCTCCCACCTATCCTACACAGCCCTCTCCTAATGCCACTGCAAAGCTGCAGTAAAGGTTCATAGGGTCTTTCCGTCTGACCGCGGGTACCCCGCATCTTCACGGGGAATTCAATTTCGCTGAGCCGATGCTGGAGACAGTGGGGAAGTCGTTACGCCATTCGTGCAGGTCGGAACTTACCCGACAAGGAATTTCGCTACCTTAGGACCGTTATAGTTACGGCCGCCGTTTACCGGGGCTTCAATTCAGTGCTTGCACACCTCCTCTTAACCTTCCGGCACCGGGCAGGCGTCAGGCCGTATACGTCGTCTCTCGACTTCGCACAGCCCTGTGTTTTTACTAAACAGTCGCTACCCCCTGCTCTGTGCCACCCGCCACTGGTTGCCCAATGACGGGTCCCGCTTATCCCGAAGTTACGCGGGCAATTTGCCTAGTTCCTTCAGCATCGTTCTCCCAAGCGCCTTGGTATACTCTACCAGTCCACCTGTGTCGGTTTAGGGTACGGTCTATATGCCAGAGCTATTTCCTGGAATGATCCAATCGCCCCCTCAATCCGATAAGAGGGAACAAGACTTCACATTCGTCACTTCTGGCAGGCCCAGGAATATTCACCTGGTTCCCATCGACTACGGCTTTCGCCCTCGCCTTAGGGGCCGGCTTACCCTGCGCGGATTAACCTTGCGCAGGAACCCTTGGACTTTCGGCGACAGAGTTTCTCACTCTGTTTGTCGCTACTCATGTCAGCATTCGCACTTCCGATACCTCCACCACCCCTCACGGGTATGGCTTCACAGGCCTACGGAACGCTCCGCTACCGCTTACAGGATGCTACACCTGTAAACCCACAGCTTCGGTAAGTGGCTTGAGCCCCGTTACATCTTCGGCGCAGGATTTCTAATAGACCAGTGAGCTATTACGCTTTCTTTAAAGGATGGCTGCTTCTAAGCCAACCTCCTGGTTGTTTTGGAATTCCCACATCCTTTCCCACTTAGCCACTATTTGGGGACCTTAGCTGGTGGTCTGGGCTGTTTCCCTCTCGACGACGGACCTTAGCACCCGCCGTCTGTCTGCCACGCTATACTTCCGGGTATTCGGAGTTTGGTTAGGTTTGGTAAGTCTTTGGGACCCCCTAGCCCATCCAGTGCTCTACCCCCCGGGGTAAACACATGACGATCTACCTCAATAGATTTCGCGGAGAACCAGCTATCTCCGAGTTTGATTGGCCTTTCACCCCTAGCCACAGCTCATCCCCGACTTTTTCAACAGGCGTGGGTTCGGCCCTCCAGTGGGTGTTACCCCACCTTCAGCCTGGCCATGGCTAGATCACTCGGTTTCGGGTCTTCTGCCGGCAACTGAACGCCCTGTTCAGACTCGCTTTCGCTGCGCCTACACCTAACGGCTTAAGCTTGCTGCCAACAGAAACTCGCTGACCCATTATACAAAAGGTACGCCGTCACTCCAAAAGGAGCTCCGACTGCTTGTAGGCATTCGGTTTCAGGTCTCTTTCACTCCCCTCGTCGGGGTGCTTTTCACCTTTCCCTCACGGTACTTGTTCACTATCGGTCACCAGGGAGTATTTAGGCTTGGAGGGTGGTCCCCCCATGTTCAGACAGGATTTCACGTGTCCCGCCTTACTCAAGGATCTACGCAAGCACTACACATACGGGGCTATCACCCGCTATGGCCGGAGTTTCCAATCCGTTCTGCTTCTCTTACGTAGACCACTGGCCTGTTCCGCGTTCGCTCGCCACTACTAGCGGAATCTCTGTTGATGTCTGTTCCTCCAGGTACTGAGATGTTTCAGTTCCCCGGGTTTGCCTCGTTCACCTATGTATTCAGTGAACGATACCCCATAGGGGTGGGTTGCCCCATTCGGATATCCACGGATCAACGCCTGCTCGCGGCTCCCCATGGCTTTTCGCAGCGTGCCACGTCCTTCATCGCCTCCTGGTGCCAAGGCATCCACCGAATGCCCTTATTGCGCTCGAGACCACGGTTAAACGTTGCCGCCTAACCAACCATGCACAGGAGCCATCCACACCTTTTCAAATGGATATCACCCGCACATCGCACACACCCTCGATGCACATACACAAAGGTAAAACAACCGCCATCACGAGCGGCCGTCCTACCAAAACGCCTCTGAACGTAGCTGCCCTCGATTGCTTGGCAGCCAACCCTCACGAGCCGCTTACCGGTCAGACCATCGCAATCCCCAACAGCTTCCTTGCAGAAACCATCGAGCGGAGCCCGTCCTTAACGGACCCCAAAAGACGCGCCCAGAGACGCACCAGAACCTGATTTACAGTGGTAAAGAGCCCACCCGCCGAAGCAGGTGCCAACGACACCACGGCACCAGACCTCCCAGGGGGGAGTGACCGGAACAGTGACATCGAAACTTTGAACTTCTCTGCGACATACGCGCGCCGCCTTGCGGCGTCGCGGCAAAGCCCGTTCTACCAGGGCTTTGCATAGCGGTACAATGGTTCAGGACGAGCGCCTTGCCTTCTAACAAGCAGCGGCTCCGCTCTCGGTGTCCAAGCGGACACCTGCCGCTCTGAGTCGCCGCGCCTTGCGCGTCTGGCGCGCTTGGTGGAGGCGATCGGGTTCGAACCGACGACCCCCTGCTTGCAAAGCAGGTGCTCTCCCAGCTGAGCTACGCCCCCAACGGCGCCCTCTCGGGCGCCGCCAAACCACGTTTTACCAGTGGTTTGGATGCGGTACGAAGCCAGGTGACGAACTGCTCACGCGGAGCGCATCGCCGGAGCAAAGCAAGTGGGCTCCGCTCTCGATGCCCAAGCGGGCATCTGCCGCTCTGAGTCGCCGCGCTGCGCGCGTCTTTGGTGGGCCAGGGAGGATTTGAACCTCCGACCCCACGCTTATCAAGCGTGTGCTCTAACCAGCTGAGCTACTAGCCCGAACCAGGCCGATCCAAATCACCACCCCGCGCAAACCAATGCGCGAGACGGAATCCGGGATCAACCGAAATCCATGTCGCAGGGAAGGGATACGATGGCGGCGCCATCAACGGCACCCGAAGTAAGCCAGGCGCCACCGGCATCCGCCGATGGACTTATGGGCCTTCTCCGAAAAGAAGAACCCTGAAGGACCATCCCAAATCAAACCCCGCAAGCGAGGCCCAATACTCAGGACAGTTCCTTGAAAGGAGGTGATCCAGCCGCAGGTTCCCCTACGGCTACCTTGTTACGACTTCACCCCAGTCGCTAACCCGACCGTGGTCGGCTGCGTCTCTTGCGAGTTCGCGCACCGGCTTAAGGTCGAACCAACTCCCATGGTGTGACGGGCGGTGTGTACAAGGCCCGGGAACGTATTCACCGCGGCATGCTGATCCGCGATTACTAGCGATTCCACCTTCATGCACCCGAGTTGCAGAGTGCAATCTGAACTGAGACGGCTTTTAGAGATCA
>CAWFVP010000003.1:0-337213 GCA_963819305.1 uncultured Alphaproteobacteria bacterium | reverse complement strand
GGGAATGGCGGACGGGGTGGGATTCGAACCCACGGTACGCTTTCACGCACGGCGGTTTTCAAGACCGCTACCTTAAACCGCTCGGTCACCCGTCCTTCAGCAAGCGAATAGCCAGGAAACCGGGGCTTCGCAATCATCCTTTGCTGGAGCCGACGCCGGTTGCCCTGGCTGTCCCGCGTCCGTTGAGTCCCGTTCATCGCCATGTTGTTTGACCCATCTTCGGCCGCATGAATAGATCGATGTCTGGGGGACAGCATGCAACGGGACGCGCACGGACTAGCCATCACGACCCAGTCCGCCGAGGCGGCAGCGGCGTTCGACGACGTGGTGATGGGCTACTTGAAATATCGTGCCGATACCGCGGCGCGGCTGCAGCGGCTTTTGGTGGCGGATGCGGAATTCGTGCTGGCGCACTGCCTGCAAGGCTATTTCGCCATGCTTGCGTATCGTCAGGACATGGTGCCGGCGGCCGTCCGGGCCGAAGCCATGGCGCGATCCCTGGCTGCCCATGCGACGCCGCGGGAGCGGGCGCATGTGGCGGCGTTGGGGTCGTGGATCGGCGGTGAACTCGATGCCGCGTTGGCCGCGTGGGAGGCGATCCTGCGGGACCATCCGCACGATGTCCTGGCGTTCCGGCTGGCGCATTTCACCAATTTCTGGCTCGGCCGGCCGCAGGACATGGCGGCATCGGTGGAGCGTATCCTGCCGTATTGGTCGGCCGCATTGCCGGGCTATGCCTCGGTTCTCGCATGCCGCTGCTTCGCGCTGGAGGAATGCGGCAACTATCTCGGTGCTGAACCAGCCGGCCGGCAGGCGATCGAGATCGATCCCGGCGATCTTTGGGCTGCGCATGCGGTGGCGCATGTGCTGGAAATGCAGGGGCGGCGCGGCGAGGGCATCGCCTGGCTGCAGGGCCTGGCGCCGCACTGGGATGGCGGCAACAACCTGCAGCATCATCTGTGGTGGCATTGCGCGCTGTTCCGGCTGGAACATGGCGACACCGCGGCGGTGCTGGAGCTTTACGACACCAGGTTCCGCAACCTGCAGTCGCCGCTGACCAGCGCCCAGCCGGATGTCTATATCGACGTGCAGAACGCGGCCTCGATGTTGTTTCGCCTGCAGCGGCTGGGCGTCGATGTCGGGGAGAGATGGGCGGAACTGGCGGACCGTGCCGAGGCGCGCATCGGCGATTGCCTCTCGGCGTTCACGCTGCCGCATTGGATGATGGCGCTGACCGCGTGCGGCCGCGACGATGCTGCTTCGCGGATGCTGGCGGGGATGCGGGATTTCAGCGCCGGCGGCGGAACGATCGCGCCGATCGTGCGGGATTTCGCGTTGCCGGTTTCCGAAGCCATTCGGGCGCATGCCGCCGGCCGGCATGCCGAGGCGGTGGCGCTGATGCGGCCGGCCCTCGGCGGGATGTTCCGGCTGGGTGGAAGCCATGCGCAGCAGGACGTTCTGGAACAGGTTTTCCTCGGCGCCGCGCAGGCGGCGGGGTTGGGCGAGGACGTGGCAATGATCGTGGAACGCGTGGCTGGCCGCCGGCCGTTGCCGCCCGAACGCCAGGCAGGATGGCGGGATGCGGCGCGACAGGCGGGGTGGTGACTCAGGGTGCTGCCGGCGGTTCGCGGTCGGTCGGGATCGCGGCGATGTGGCGATACATGGCAACGGCGCGGTTGATGCCCGAGTCCGCGTGGCCGTCGGTCAGTCCGCTGGCGCCGGCGCCGATGCGGGTGAGGCTGGCATAGGTCCACATGTCGCCGCCGTCGCTCGTCAGCACATACAGCGACTGCAGCTCCCCTGGCGAAAACAGCGGGACCAGCAAATAGCGGATGGTTGCGGTGTTCTCGCTGCGCAGGATGATGCGGCCGGGGCTGACGCTGACGACGTGCATCCGGTACGGCACGGCGCCGCCGTCGTTGTCGGTCTGGCTGAACGGAAGGTCATGCCCCGGCACGAACTCGGCCGCCGTGTAATCTGCCCTTGGCCGCCCTGCGGCATCCAGCGCGTGGGCTCGTTCGATCAGCGTCTGCCAGCGCTTCGCGGTCACCGTCCAGTAGCGCACGCCGGCCAGCTGCGAAATCGCGCCGAACCGCGCCAGGACCTCGGGAGCGCCGCCGGCAAGATGGAACTGTCCGGACACGGTCGGTCAGCGTGCGCGCCCCAGGATGGGTCCATCCGGAGCAGGCGGGTGGACGCCAGCCTTCACCGAGTTGACCGGCAGTCCATACCTGGACATGCGGCGGTTGGCCGGGCGCAGCCGGCGGGGGCACGCTGACCGGTCCGCACGGGTCGGGTCCCGCTGCGGCGATGGCGGCGGAAATCGGAGATGATTGCCGAGATGCAGAACGCCATCGAGCAGAGGATTGCGGACAAAATTCTGTACCGTGACGTCCGTGCCAGGAACCCAACAATTCGCTTCCGTGTTGTCGGTGCATGCGTCGTTACAAAATCCACTGGCTGTCCTCGTTGGCGATGTTGTCGCTGCTTTCCGGTTGCGTGACGGCCCCGACGCCGGCCACGAGCCCCGAGTTGCTCACCGCGCAGGCAAGTGCCGACCCTGCCCAGGCATTGACCCTAATGCGCGAGCAGGGGGAGCGGTTCGCCGGGGTTCCGTTTCAACGCGGGAAACCGCGTCGACCTGCTGATCGATGGTCCCACCAGTTTCGCCGCCCTGGCCGACGCGATCCGCTCGGCGAAGACGCGGATCGACATGGAGAGCTACGAGTTCGACGACAAGGCGGGTGGCGAGTTCGCCGATCTGCTGATCGCGGCACGCGGACGCGGCGTCGAGGTGAACCTGATCTACGACGCGTGGGGCGCGAAGGAGACCTCCGTCGGCCTTGTTCGACCGGTTGCGCCGGGGCGGGGTCAGCGTGCTCGAATTCAATCCGCTCACGAGTTCGCCGGGTGACATCAACAAGCGCGACCATCGCAAGCTGCTGTGCATCGACGGCCGATTGGCGATCACCGGCGGGGTCAATATCAGCGCGGTCTATCAGAACGCGCCGGCGCCGCGCGATGCGCGAGCCGAGGACCAGGCCTGGCGCGATACCGACGTGCGCATCGAGGGGCCGGTGGTGGCGCAGTTCGAGCATTATTTCATGGAAACCTGGCGGCAGCAGCACGGTGCCGCGATCGGGGAACCGCCGCCGACACCGGCCAGGCTGGTCGGCAGCACCGAGGTGCAGGCGATCGACGGCGCCCCGGACAACGGCCAGCCGCTGATCTATCGCACGCTGCTGGCGGCGATCGCGCTGTCGCAGAAATCGATCCACCTGACCACCGGATTCTTCGTGCCTACGCCCGACCTCGCGGAGGCGCTGATGGCGGCGGCGCGACGTGGCGTGGACGTGCAGCTTGTGGTGCCTGGCCGCAGCGACAGCGAAACCTCGGTGGCCGCGGGTCGCTCCAAGTACGGCGACCTGCTGGAGGCGGGCGTGAAGATCCACGAACGCCAGGCGCGCATCCTGCACGCCAAGACCGCGGTGATCGACGGCGCCTGGTCGGCGATCGGATCGTCCAACCTCGACTGGCGCAGCACGGTCTGGAACAACGAGATCGACGCGATCATCCTGGGGCCGGAGTTCGGCGCGCAGATGGAGGCGATGTTCCAGGCGGACGTTGCGGCTTCGCATACCATCGACCTCGCCGCCTGGCGGCAGCGCGGCATCGGCGAGCGCCTGCGGGAGATGAAGGCGAAGCTCGTCGAGACCCTGCTGTAACGTCGCCCCCGGTTGCTTTCGGCGCGTCCAGGCAGCAGCCTGCGACCCGCCGGGCAAACCGAGGGAGAGCGTGGATGCGAATTGCCGTGATTGCACCGGGATCGATGGGCGCCGGCGTGGCGCAGCGGCTGCGCCAGCGTGGCGCCGACGTGGCGATGACGCTGGCCGGGCGGGGCGCCGCCAGCGCGGGCCGGGCCGCGGGAATGGCGTTGCAGGACAGCGAAGCTGCACTGGCGGCATGGGCCGACGCGGTGCTGTCGATCGTGCCGCCGGGCGAGGCGCTGGGCCTCGCGCGCAGGGTCGGGCCGGCGATGCGGGCAGGGGCCATCTATGCCGACTGCAACGCGGTCAGCCCGGCCACGGTGAAGGCGATCGCCGCCGCGGTCCCGGGCGTTCGTTTCGTCGATATCGGCATCATCGGCGGCCCGCCGAAGGCCGATGACGCCGGGCCGCGGCTGTATGCGTCCGGCGAGGCGGCGCCCGATCTCGCGAAGCTCACGCAATGGGGCATCGACCTGCGGCCGATCGAGGGCGGCGTCGGCGCCGCGTCGGCGTTGAAGATGAGCTACGCTGGCATCACCAAGGGCCTGACCGCGCTGGGCAGCGCCATGGCGCTGGGCGCCACCCGCGCGGGGGCCGCGGCCGCGCTGCATGCCGAACTCGCCGCCAGCCAGCCGCTGCTGCTGCGTTACTTCGAACGCTCGGTGCCTGACATGTTCGACAAGGCGTATCGATGGGTGGCGGAGATGGAGGAGATTTCGGGCTTCCTCGGCGACGGTCCCGCGGCGCCCGCCTATGCCGGCATCGCGCGGCTGTACGAGGCGATCGCGGCGGACCGGGAGAGTCCGGCGGCGGACGGGATGGTTTCGCAGCTTGCTTCGTTCTATGCGAAGCAGCCGGCCGATTCCACGCCGGGGCGGTGAGCCGGGCTACCGCAATATTCGTGTCGAGGGGAAAACCATGAGTGCCGAGAAGCGATTGACCGAATTGGGCCTGACCTTGCCGCCGCCGCCGAAGCCCGGCGGCAACTACGTGCCGTTCCGGATCGGCGGCGGGCTGCTGTTCCTGTCCGGCGTGGGACCGCGTCACGCCGACGGCAGCAGCACCACGGGCAAGGTCGGATCGGTGCTGACCACCGCGCAGGCCTATGACGCGGCGCGGCTATGCGGGCTCAACCTGCTGACCAACATGCGCCTGGCGCTGGGTTCGCTGGACCGGGTGGACACCATCCTGAAGGTGCTCGGCATGGTCAACGGCGAGCCCGATTTCGCCGAGCAGCCGAAGGTCATCAACGGCTGCACCGACCTGTTCGTTGAGGTATTCGGCGACAACGGGCGGCCGGCCCGTTCGGCGGTCGGCATGGGCAGCCTGCCGGGCAACATCTCGGTCGAGATCGAGGCGATCGTTCTGCTTAAAAGCTGAGCGGGCGCCGAACAACTTCCATAACCAAGCCGACTTCCATAACCAAGAGGAACTGCGCGACATGGCGAAGGCGTATTGGCTGAGCTGCTACCGTTCGATCTCCAACCCCGCCGCGCTGGCCGAGTACGCGAAGCTTGCCGGCCCGGCGATCCAGGCCGGCGGGGGCCGGTTCCTGGCGCGCGGTGGTACCGCCAAGACCTATGAGCAGGGCGTTGACCAGCGGACCGTGCTGATCGAGTTCGACAGCGTGCAGCAGGCGGTGGCGACGTACGAGAGCGCCGGGTACAAGGCGGCGCTGGCGGCCCTCGGCAATGCCGCGGAGCGCGACATCCGCATCATCGAAGGCGTGTAGCGGCTACTCTCCGGCCAGGCGCGTCGCCAGCAGCGGCGTCGCCTGGCGCATGATCGCGGCGACATCTGCGGCGGTGTCGATCGCCAGTACCGCGTCGGCCAATGCGGCAGCGCGGTCCCGGCCGAGCACCGCCTCGGTGAGGCCGGCGAATTTCGCCCGCAACTCGGCTTCGGTGAGGAAGTTCTCGGGCTCGCCCTTCATGATCAGGATCTTCCTTGTGAACTCCTGGCCGCGCGCCCGCACCGTCACCTTGCCGGACATCCGCTGCGGGAAATCGGCCTGGATGGATTCGTCGTGGACGCAGGTGATCTTCGACATCAGCGCGCGGATGCCGGGGTCGTTCAGCAGGGAATAGCTGTCCCAGCCCATTGCCCCGGTGGCCAGCGCACAGGCCAGCACGAAGGGGCCGCTGAATTGGCCATCGACGACGTTTTCAGGGTTCGCCTTCTTTTCGGCCGGCATGCCGACCAGGAGCATCCCCGAATGCGACAGGCCGTAAGTGACGCTCTCGATCTCCTCGGGGCGAAGCTGCAGTTCCTCGCGCAGGGCGAGCGCCGCGTCGATGCCGGCGTGGCCGAAGCGGCAGCTCGGGTAGGGCTTCACCGCGGTCAGCATCAGTTCGTAGGCAGTGCCGAGATCGACGAGCGCCCGTTCCGGGGTCGGGTTCGGGGCATAGGCGCGCATGAAGCCGTGCTTGCCTTCCAGCGCCTCGGACGCGCCTTTCACGCCTTCGCGGGCCATGGTCGCGGCGGCGAGGCCGTTCAGCGCCGCCCAGCCGACCTGCACCCGCTTGGTCCAGGCGCCGTTGGCGAGGAACTGCAGGCTGCCGGCGGCCTGGCTCAGTGCGATGCCGAAGGCGGAGGCGATGTCGTCCGCCGACAGGCCGAACACCCGCCCGGCCGCCGCCGCCGCGCCGAACGCGCCGCAGGTGGCGGTCGGGTGGAAGCCGCGCTGGTAGTGCTCGCCGGCGGGCAGGGCGAGCGAGATGCGGCAGGTGACCTCGTATCCGGCGATGATGCCGGCCAGCACGTCGGCGCCCGATGCACCGACCATCTCGCCGGCAGCCAGTGCCGCCGGGATCACCGGCGCGCCTGGATGCAGCGAGCCGGCGGCGTGCGTGTCGTCGAAATCGAGCGAATGGCCGAGCGCGCCGTTGAGGAAGGCGGCCCCGGAGGGCGCGTAGCGCGCGGCGTCGCCGAACACGCCGGAATTGCCGTTGGCCATGCCCAGGGCCCGGGTGGATGCCAGCAGCGCCGGCGTGCTCTCGGCGTCGTGGCGGGCGCGGACGATGTTGCCGACCAGGTCCAGCACCAGGAAGCGCGCACGCTCCACCACTTCGGCGGGAAGGGCGCCGAGGCTGATGCCGGCGCTGTAGGCGGCGAGGGTCTTGGTGACGGACATCTTCCTGGCTCCGTGTTGCCGGCTTTGAGGGCCGGGTCGGTATTTTGGGGTATCCGGCATTTTGGGCCAATTTGGCGCGCCGTGCCAACTCGCCGAGATTGCCCGCGACTCCACGACTATGGCAGTGGATGCACATGCTCAACCGTCGCACACTGCTTGCCGCCGCCCCATTGGCCGTGGCCGCCCCCGCCCTTTCCGCAACGCCGCCGAAACACCCGGCGGCGAAAGCCGAGCCGCCGGCCGCCAAGAGCGATGCGGCGGACAGTTTCGGCAACTTCGTGGCCGGGGTGAAGGCGGAAGCGCGGCGGGCCGGCATTCGGCAGGCGACGCTCGACCGTGCGTTCGCCAATGTCCGGGTCAACAACAAGGTCATCGAACTCGACCGCCACCAGCCGGAATTCACCCTGACCTGGGAGCAGTACCGCACCCGCATCGTCTCCGACGCGAGGGTCGCCCGCGGGCGCGAGCTTTATGCGCAGCACCGGGCGCTGCTGGCCGAGGTGACGGCGCGCTACCGGGTGCAGCCCGGTCCGATCCTGGGCATCTGGGGGCTGGAAAGCAATTACGGCCAATCCAGCGGCGGCTTCAACGTCATCGAGGCGCTGGCGACCTTGTCCTGGGAAGGGCGCCGCGCGGCGTTCTTCCGGTCCGAACTGATGGACGCGCTGAAGATCCTGGACCACGGCGACATCCCGCCGGAGCGGATGATCGGCAGCTATGCCGGCGCCATGGGGCAGCCGCAGTTCATGCCGGACAGCTTTTTGAAATTCGCCGTGGATTTCTCCGGCAATGGCCGGCGCGACCTGTGGACGGACCTCGGCGACGTGTTCGGGTCGGTGGCGAACTACCTGGCGAAATCCGGCTGGACCGAGCGCCTGCCCTGGGGCGTGCAGGCGCGGCTGCCGCCCGGCTTCAATGCCGCGCTCGGCGGACGCGACAACCGCAAGCCACTGGCGGAGTGGCAGGCGATGGGGGTGCAGCCGCTGGGCGCGCTGCCGGCTGATACGGTCGCGGCGGTGCTGCAGCCGGGCGGGGCGGACGGCGAAGCGTACCTCGCCTGCCATCCGAACTTCCTGGCCATCCGACGGTATAATCCGTCCGACTTCTACTGCATCTCGGTCGGGCTGATCGGGGACCGGGTGACCGGGTGAGGCCGGTTGTCGCGCTGGCGCTGATTCTGGCCGGCTGGACTGCCAAGCCGCCCGCGTCGGCGCTGCACTACCAACTCGGTCCCGCCTATGCGCAGGGCGGCGTCTGGCACTATCCGCGCGAGGAATTCAGCCATCGCGAAACCGGGTTGGCCATGGTGACCTCGGGCGCTGGCGGGCGGGCGGCGCTGACCGCGGACGGTGAGCTGTTCGACGCCGGCGCGCTGGCGGCCAGCCACCCGACCTTGCAGCTTCCGGCGTTGGCGCGGCTGACCAATCTCGACAACGGCCGGTCGGTGCTGGTGCGGATCAACGACCGCGGGCCGGCGCTGCCGCAGCGCAGCCTGGGCGTGACGCGCCGCACCGCCGAACTGCTCGGCGCCGCGGACCCGTCGGCGATCGCATATGCAGCTCGACATGGTCGAGGACGAGAGCCGCGCGATGGCCAACGCGCTGCGCCCGGAGTTGCGGCTGGAGATGGCCAGCGCACCGGCGGCGCTGGTGCAGTCGGAGAGCCTGGCGGCGCCGGCGGGTGTGACCCAGGCGGCGACGCAGGTGGCAAGCCGCGCCGCACCGCAGGCCCCGGCGGCGGCACCCGCCTCGGCCCTTGCGGTGCCGTTGCGGCTGCCGGAGGAGGTGACCCAGTACCAGGTGCGCGCGCATGACTACGTCATTCAGTGCGCCGCCTTCAGCCGTGCCGACTATGCCAATTTGCTGCGGGCACGGCTGCAGTCGCTGGGCGCGGTGACGATCACCGATTACGCGGCGCCGCGGGACCGCGCCTATGTCGTGCGGATCCCCGGGATCGCCACGGTCGCCGCGGCGGATGCGCTGCTGGCGCAGGCGCGAACGGCTGGTGCCACGGACGCGCGGATTGTCGTAGACTAGGACGGCGTGCGATCGACAGGGCGCGCGGCCGGAATTGCTGGCGAGATGGAGGATAAATTATGTTGAGCCGTCGGCTGTTGCTGTCCGCCACCGCCATTCCGGTGCTGGCCCTGAGCACACCGGTCTTCGCCCAGGCGCGGCGGGCGGCGCCAGCGCATCCGCCGGCGCGCGCCGGCCGCAAGGGTGAACCGCCGCCGAGCGGCAGCCCGGCGCAGACGCCGATCGGGCCGCTCGACACCGCGGCGAAATACGCCGTGATCATCGACTTCAACACCGGCGCCACGCTGCTCGACAAGGACGCCGACGTGGCGATGCCGCCGTCGTCGATGACCAAGCTGATGACCGCCTACATCGTCTACGGCATGCTGAAGTCCGGTCGCCTGCAGCTGGACCAGGAACTGCCGGTCAGCGAGCGCGCCTGGCGGATGGGCGGCTCGAAGATGTTCGTGCAGCTCGGCACGCAGGTGAAGGTCGAGGACCTGATCCGCGGCATGATCGTGCAGTCCGGCAACGACGCCTGCATCGTGCTGGCCGAGGGGATCGCCGGGTCCGAGGAGCAGTTCGTCGAGCTGATGAACGCCAAGGCCAAGGAGCTCGGGCCTGACCAAGACCAACTTCCGCAACACCACCGGCTGGCCCGATCCGGACCACCGGATGAGTGCCCGCGACATCGCCACCCTGGCGCGCCGGCTGATCGACGATTTCCCGGAATACTACAAATACGACGCGGAAAAGACTTTCAAATACAACAACATCGAGCAGCAGAACCGCAACGCGCTGGTGCAGAAGGGCATCGCCGACGGGCTGAAGACCGGCCACACCGACGACGGCGGCTACGGCCTGGTGGCGAGCGCCCAGCGCGGCGGCCGGCGGGTGATCGTGGTGGTCAACGGCCTGACCTCGATGCACCAGCGCGCCGAGGAGGGCGAGCGGCTGCTCGACTGGGCGTTCCGCGAATTCGAGGACGTGACGCTGTTCACCGCCGGCGACACGGTGGAGCAGGCGCCGGTCTGGCTGGGCGCCAGCGCCGAGCGTGCCGCTGGTGGGCGGCCGCGACCTGGTGGTGACGCTGCCGCGCGGCTGGCAGAACAAGGCCAAGGTCGCGGTCGAATATGACCAGCCCGATCCCCGCCCCGGTGACCGCGCGGCACGACCCTGGGACGGCTGACGGTCAGCGGGGCAGGGCGTGCCGGACATGAGCGTGCCGCTGCTGGCCGGCGCCGACGTGCCGCGCCTCGGGCTGCCGGGGCGCGCGATGGCGGTGCTGTCGCAATGCGTCACGGGAAGCTGAGCCGCCCCGGCACGACCGGCTGCTTCATCACGCTGGAAGGCGGCGAGGGGGCCGGAAAATCCACCCAGGCCCGGCTGCTGGCGGATGCGCTTGACCGAGCGCGGGCTGGCGGTGCTGCGCACCCGCGAGCCGGGCGGCGCGCCCGGCGCCGAATTGCTGCGCGGCCTGTTGCTGGACGGCGACATCGCGTGGTCGCCGCCGGCGGAAACGCTGCTGCATTTCGCCGCACGCGCGAGCACGTTGCGCGCAGCATCCGGCCGGCGCTGGAGGCCGGGACGTGGGTGGTGTGCGACCGGTTCGCCGATTCCACGATGGCCTATCAGGGATGGGGCCAGGGCGCCGACCGGAGGCGCATCGCGGCGCTGACCGGCATGCTGGGGGTGCGTCCCGATCTGACGCTGGTGCTGGACGTTTCGGTGCCGACGTCGCTGGCGCGGCTTGCCGGCAGGGGGAGTGCGGCGGATCGCTACGAGCGGCTCGGCGCGGAGTTCTTCGGGCGCATCCGCGAGGGCTTCCTGGCGATCGCCGCGGCAGAACCGGAACGCTGCGTGGTGATCGACGCCGAAGCGGACGAGCAGACCGTGGCGACACGGATTCTGGATGCGGTGGTGGGCCGGCTCTTTTCTTCGCCTGCCCCCTCCCGCAAGGCGAGGGGAAGAAGTTCATGACGCCGCCTCGGGCCAATCCCCGGTTGCTGGGGCATGCTTCGGCGGAGGCCATGCTGGCCGAGGCGATGGCGTCGGGGCGGATGCACCATGCCTGGCTGATCACCGGGCCGCATGGCATCGGCAAGGCGACGCTGGCGTTTCGGTTTGCCCGGCGGTTGCTGGCCGGCATGCCGGCCGACGGCACCTTGGCGTTGCCGGAGACCCATCCGGTGTTTCGCCGCGTGGCCGCCGGCAGCCATGCCGATCTGCTGACGGTCGAGCGCGAATGGGATCCGAAGCGCAAGCGGCTGCGGGGCGAGATCGTCGCCGAGGACGTGCGCAACATCGCCGATTTCCTGCACCGCACCCCGGCCGAGGGCGGCTGGCGGGTGGTGGTCGTCGATGGCGCCGAGGACCTGAACCGCAATCGCCGCCAACGCGCTGCTGAAGATGCTGGAGGAGCCGCCGGCGCGGGCGATGCTGCTGCTGGTCTGCACCGCCGCCGGCCGGCTGCTGCCGACCATCCGCAGCCGCTGCCGGCGCCTGCGGCTCGGGCCGGTGCCGACCGGCGACGTGGCCGACATTCTCGGCCGTGAGCTGCCGGAGCTCGACACCGCCGCGCGCGATCGCCTGGCGGCGATGTCCGAGGGCTCCCCCGGGCGGGCGCTGCAGCTGGCCGAGAGCGGCGGGGTTGGCTGTGCCGAACTGGTGGGCCAGGCGCTCGATGCGCTGCCGAACCTGGGGGTCGAGCAGGCGCACGCGGTGGCCGACGCGCTCGGGCGGCAGGAAGACGGCTTCGCCACCTTCATGGAGCTGCTGCGCGCCGCCATCGCCGGCGCGGTTCGCGACGCGGGACGAGGCCGGGTGGACCCCGACCAGGCGAGGCTGCTGGGCACGCGGCCCCTTGATGCATGGGTCGACGTGTGGCACGCGCTGAGCCGGCTGCAGGATGAGACCGAGGGCCTGTATCTCGACAAGCGCCAGGCGGTTGTCACCGGCCTCGGGATGCTCACAGCGACACGTTGAAAAAAGCAATGAAACCCAAATATTACGTCACCACGCCGATCTATTACGTGAACGGCGCCCCGCATCTCGGCCACGCCTACACGTCCATCGCCTGCGACGTGCTGGCGCGCTGGAAGCGGCTGGACGGGTTCGACGTGTTCTTCCTGACCGGCACCGACGAGCATGGCCAGAAGGTCGAGAAGGCGGCGCGCGATGCCGGGATGGAGCCGCAGGCGTTCACCGACCGGATCAGCGCGATGTTCCGCGACATGGGCGCCGCGATGGGCATCTCCAACGACGATTTCATCCGCACCACCGAGGAGCGGCACAAGCGCGCCTGCGCCGCATTGTGGGAGCGGCTGGTCGCGGCCGGGGCAGATCTATCTCGGCAGCTACGACGGCTGGTACGCGGTGCGCGACGAGGCCTTCTACGACGAGGACGAACTGACCGTCCGGCCCGACGGCAGCCGGGTGGCGCCGACCGGGTGCGCCGGTGGAATGGGTGAAGGAGCCGAGCTATTTCTTCCGCCTGTCGGCCTGGCAGGACCGCCTGCTGGCGCATTACGAGGCGAACCCGGATTTCATCGGCCCGGCGTCGCGCCGCAACGAGGTGATGAGCTTCGTGCGCGGCGGGCTGCACGATCTGTCGGTCAGCCGCACCAGTTTCCGCTGGGGCATCCCGGTGCCGGGCGACCGATGCGCATGTGATGTATGTGTGGCTCGACGCGCTGACCAACTACATCACCGCCGCCGGCTATCCCGGACGACCGCGCGCCGCGCTGGGGGTTCTGGCCGGCGGACGTGCATCTGGTCGGCAAGGACATCCTGCGGTTCCACGCGGTGCTACTGGCCGGCGTTCCTGATGGCCGCCGGGATCGCGCTGCCGAAGCGCGTCTTCGCGCATGGCTGGTGGACGGTCGGACGGCGAGAAGATGAGCAAGTCGATCGGCAACGTCATCGACCCGGCCGACCTGGAGGCCACCTTCGGCCTCGACGCAGTGCGGTTCTTCCTGCTGCGCGAGGTGCCGTTCGGCAATGACGGCGATTTCAGCCGCCGGGCGCTGATCAATCGCCTCAACACCGAGCTGGCGAACGACCTCGGCAACCTGGCGCAGCGCTCGCTGAGCCTGATCGCCCGCAACTGCGGCGGCGTGCTGCCGGCGGCCGGCGACGCAGACGCGAGGACGACGCGGCGATGCTGGCAGCGGCGGCGGCGCTGCCGGCGGCGATGCGCGGTGCAGCTCGACCGGCAGGCGTTCGGCGAGGCGCTGGAGGAGGTGTGGAAGGTCATTCGCGCCGCCAACGGCTATATCGACCGGCAGGCGCCCTGGGCGTTGCGCAAGACCGACGCGGTGCGCATGGAGCACGGTGCTGCGGGTGCTGGCCGACGTGCTGCGTGCGGTCGCGACCGTGCTGCAGCCGTTCATGCCCGGCAGCATGGCGCGCGATGCTGGACCAGCTAGGCGTCCCGACCGAAGCGCGGGCGCTGGCCGACCTGGCGACGCCGCTGGCCGCCGGCACGGTGCTGCCGGCGCCTGCAGGGGTGTTTCCGCGCTACGTCGAGGACGCGGCATAGTTCGATGATGTTGATCGATTCGCACTGCCACCTCGACTAGCTTCACTGTCGAGGAACGGCCGGGGATTGTCGCCGCTGCGGTCGCCGCAGGGGTCGGCGAGATGGTGACCATCGGCACGCGCCTGACCGCAGTCGGAGGTCGTGCGCGGCATCGCGGCGGCGTTCCCGAACGTCTGGTGCACGGTCGGCATCCATCCGCACAATGCCGGCGAGCATCCGGTGCCGACGCCGGAGGCGATCGCGGCCGAAGCGGCTTTCCCGCGGGTGATCGGCATCGGAGAATCCGGTCTCGACTACTTCTATGACAAAGCCCCGCGCGACGTGCAGCAGGCCAGCTTCCGCGCCCATATCCGCGCCGCCCGCCTGGCCGACCTGCCGCTGGCGATCCATGCGCGCGATGCCGATGCCGACATCGCCGCAGATCTTACGTGAGGAACGAGATATCGGCGGCAATTTCGATGTTCTTGCTGCATTGCTTCAGCTCTGGCCGCGGCTTGGCAGAGGCGGCCATTGCGATGGGTGGATATGTCAGCTTCTCCGGCATCCTGACCTTCCCGAAATCCAGTGAATTGCGGGAGATCGCCCGCGATGTTCCGGTGGATCGGCTGCTGGTCGAGACCGATTCGCCATATCTCGCGCCGGTGCCGTTCAGAGGCAAGCGCAACGAGCCGGCCTGGGTCGCGCACACGGCGGCGACGCTGGCGCAGGTCCGCGACATGCCGTCGGCGGCCATGGCGGAGCTGACGACGGGCAATTTCCGCCGGCTGTTCCGCAAGGCTGCGTGATGCGGGTGACGTTGCTGGGGTGCGGCGGATCCGCGGGCGTGCCGATGATCGGCGGTGCGGACGGGCGCGGCGATTGGGGCGCTGTGCGACCCGGCCGAGCCGCGCAACGTGCGGTCGCGGGCCAGCATCGTGGTCGATAATGGGGCAGGGGTCCTGCTGGTGGACACGCCGCCGGACATGCGGACGCAGCTGATTTCCTGTGGAATCAACCGGGTGGATGCGATCCTTTACACCCATGCGCATGCCGACCATGTCACCGGCCTGGATGACGTGCGGTTGCTGAACCGGATGATGCAGCGGCCGCTGGAGGCGCTGGCGACCGAGGCGACGCTGGCCGAACTGCAGCAGCGCTTCGGCTACGCGTTCCTGCCATGGCAGCCGCCGGGCTTCTTCCGGCCGGTGCTGCAACCGCGGCTGGTGGCACCGGGAACCATGGAACGGGCCGCCGGCATGGAGATCAACCTGTTCGACCAGGACCACGGCTTCGTGCGGACGCTGGGCCTGCGCATCGGCGGCTTCGGCTATTCGACCGACGTGGTCGACCTCGACGATGCGGCGTTTGCGGCGCTGGACGGCGTCGACACCTGGGTCGTCGGCTGCTTCCAACGCGAGCCGCACCGGACCCATGCCTGGCTTGACCGCGTGCTGGGCTGGATCGCTCGGCTGCGGCCACGGCGGGCGGTGCTGACGCATATGGGCGCCGACATGGATTTCGCCTCGCTGCGCACCGAACTGCCACCGGGCGTCGAGCCCGGCTTCGACGGACAAACCCTGGAGATCAACTGAACCCCCGGCTCTCCTGCAGCTCTGTTCTTTCCATAATATACCTTATGCGACATTCGGATGTGGGGCTGTCCGGAGGGATTGGGCGCATCTACCGAGCCCCCGCATCCCCCCGCCATGTCCCCAGCCCCCAGTAGATCCAAGCGGTCACCAGTCCGGCGACCGGGCAGACGACGGAAAACGGATCAGCGATCCAGTGCGGCACGAAGGCTAGAAAGCTTTCCGCCGGCGGACCGGAGTCCGGGCCGCTGCTAAGCCAAGCCATCCAGGTCAATGGCACGAGCACCGCGGCTCCCAGCGCAAAGCCGAGCAGGCAAACCGTGGCCATCGTCATCGGCCGCAACCTGGACAGCAGAAACAGGCACGGGAGGAAAACACCGACGGTCGTTCCGAAGGACATGACCCAGCCGATTGCCAGCAGGATCAAGAACGCCGACACCGGGCTGCTCGCGCCTTGCGAACTCAGCAGCGCGGCGGCCAGCACCGGAACCAGCAGCGGCGCAACCAGCAGCCCGAGCCAGGTGAAGCGCATCCCGACCTTCCAACTGCTGGACCCGCTGCCGGAGCTTGGCGGGCCAGGCTCACGGAAAACGGTGCCGGCGGAATTGGTCATATTGCCGTGTTTACCCGCCTCGCCGCTCTAGGCGCATGCATAATCGGTCATTCGGACCCGTCGCGGAGACAGGATCATGCGCATTCCGGCACTGGCCTCCTTGATTGGCGTGGCGATGATCGGCGTGGCCGCTTCGGCGAACGCCGAGTCCGTCACGTACAGCCTGACGGGTACGGTGACGCAGGCGACACCTGCGAACGTCTACGGGCCGCCCCATGCCTTCGTCGGCGAACAGGTGCCCATCCTGATCACCGTCGATCCGACCTACACGCCCTATCCCGGCACCTATGGGAATGCACCGCTCGGCGCCACGGCCTACGTGAACCCGCAGACCCCCAGCCCGGGCGTGCTGGCGCTTTCGGTGACGATCAATGGCCAGCCGCTCGGCGGACTGTTCGAAGGCATCTACGTCATTGCCAATTCGTTGATCGAGTTCGCCGCCGGGTCGCCCCTTACCAATAGCGGCGGCTTCGACATCGTGCTGTCGGGCGCGCTCCCCGGAGCCTTGCCGACGGACGCCATCCCGCTCAGCCTGGACGCATCGGATTTCCAGTTCGGCACGTTCACCGTGACCGAAGTCTTCTCACCGACGGTCGCCGGCTTTTCCGGCACGATCAACGGCCTGGCAGACGTTCCCACCGCAGTGGCGGAACCTGGCACCGGGATGATTCTGGCCGCGGGATTGCTGGGCCTGCTCGTGGCCCGCCGACGATCGGCGACTTCGTAGTCACGGCTGCAACTCGCCCAGCACCGTCGGGATCAGTTCCGACACGGTCGGGTGGATCGTGCACCGCGTGCCGCAGGGTCGTGTACGGCGCCTTCGCCGCCATGGTGTCGAGCATGCCGTGAACCGCCTCGTCGCCGCCGACGCCCAGGATCGCGGCGCCGAGGATCGCATCGGTCTCGGCGTCGACCACGACCTTCATGAAGCCCTGGGTCTCGCCCTTTTCGACCGCGCGGCCGACCCGCGTCATCGGCCGCTTGCCGACCCGGATCGGGCGGCCGGCTTGCCGCGCCTCGGCCTCGGTCATGCCCGACGCGGCCGAGCGGCGGATCGATGTACAGCGCGTAGGCGGTGATCCGGTCGCTGACCCGGCGCGCTGTCCACCGTCCAGCAGATTGGCGGCGACGATCTCGAAGTCGTTGTAGGCGGTGTGGGTGAAGGCGCCGCGGCCGTTGCAGTCGCCCAGCGCCCAGATGCCGGGCGACGCTGGTGCGCAGCTGGTCGTCGACCTCGATGATAGCCGCGCGCGTCGCATCGCGACGCCGGCCCGGTCCAGGCCCAGATCGTCGGTGTTCGGCCGCCGGCCGACCGCCAGCAGCACATGCGAGCCGACGACTTCGGGCGCGTCCGGCGGTGCAGTCGACGCCGACCGCGATGTCCGTCGCCGTGCGGCGCGAAGCGGATGCATTCGGCGTTCAGGCGGACGGCGATGCCCTCGGCCTCCAGGATCTCCTGCACCGCGGCCGAGACGTCCTCGTCCTCGCGCGGGATCAGCCGCGGCGCCCTTTCGACGACCGTGACCTCGCTGCCGAAGCGGCGATACATCTGCGCGAATTCCAGCCCGATATAGCTGCCGCCGACGATCACCAGATGCCGCGGCACGATGTCCAGCTCCAGGATCGTGGTGTTGGTCAGCACGCGCACCCGGTCGATGCCCGGGCATGTCGGGCACGACCGCCCGGCCGCCGACATTGAGGAAGATGCGGTCCGCCGAAAGCAGCTCGTCCCTCGACACGGATTTCGTTGCGGCGATTCGAAGCGCGCATGGCCCTGGATAGACGGTGCAGCGCTCCATTCCGCGCAGCCAGGTCTCGACGCCATCGCGCGACTTGCCGGAGACCGCGTCCTTGCGGGCCTTCACCGCCTTCATGTCGATGGCGACGTCGCCCCCGATCCGCACGCCGAATTCGGCGGCGCGGCGGGCCAGGTGTGCGGCGTAGGCGCTGGCCACCAGGGTCTTGGTCGGCGTGCAGCCGGTGTTGACGCAGGTGCCGCCGAACAGCTTTCGTTCGATCACCGCCACGCGCATGCCCGGCCGCGGTCAGCCGGCCGGCGAGCGGCGGACCCGCCTGCCCGGCGCCGACGATGATGGCGTCGAAGTGTTCCCTCGCTTGGCTCAAGCTCGGCGTCCCGGCACCTTGGGTGGTGATCCTACGATCCGCTCGACAATCTATACCCGAGCCGTTCGATCACGTCGCCATGCCGGCGCTCAAACTCCTGCAATTGGCCGGGGTCGAGCGCTTCCCGCCAACGCGAGGTCCGGCGGGAATGCACATGGGCGTTGGACGCAACCTGCGCGTCGGGCATCCGCTGCAGGTCCTCGCCGGCCGCCAGCCCGACGGCCGTTTCGATGGTATCAGGGGGAAAGCCCAGATGCCGGAAGATCATGCGCATCCCGGCGTCGAAATCGGCGGTGATCTCCTCCAGCCGGACATCGATAACGCCGGGGATCGGCTGCCAGCTTCGCATGCCGTCCATGGTGATGTCGGTGTAGCCATCCAGTTCGAACGCCATGCCGGCGCTCCGGTCGCGGTCGCGCAGGTTCTGCTGGTAGGAGCGGCCGCCGAGCGATGTGAGATAGCCG
The DNA here is from genome assembly GCA_963819305.1 of uncultured Alphaproteobacteria bacterium. Taxonomy (GTDB): domain Bacteria; phylum Pseudomonadota; class Alphaproteobacteria; order Acetobacterales; family Acetobacteraceae; genus CAVTKE01. The sequence continues at coordinate 318,989 of CAWFVP010000003.1, read as the reverse complement.
CGCTTCCATCGTTCGCGGCGGTATTCGACGAGGGCCGGAACGCGCGGGTAGAGGATCGGCGGCGACGGATCGAAGTTGGCGTTCACGCACCATGCCTCGTCGCAATGCAGGTGCCACTGATAGGCGGACAGCCAGACGTCGCGGGGGTCGCGCAGCATGCGGATGCCGCGGACCGGTCGGCCGAGGCCGAAGCCGATCAGCGAATGGCTCAGCATGACGATGTCGAACTCGGTCGGGATCGAACGGACCATGCCGTAGCGTTCCACCATGCTCAGGCCGAAATGGGCGCATATTTTGTCGAGCACGTTGCGCAGCAGCACGGTGCCCGTCTTGTGGTAGCAGCAGACCAGTATCTGCGCCGGCAGCTCCGGTTTTGCGGCCTGGCTCATTGCCGTAGGGGCTTGGCGAACACCAGCAGGAAGTTGTTGGCCGGCATGGCGGTGATCGCCGGCGGGCCGAAGCCCTCCCCTGCCGCCAGGGCCGCCACCGCCTCCATGTCGCGGACCCCCCATTGCGGGTTGCGGGCGCGCAGGTCGGCGTCGAATGCCGCGTTGCTGGGCGCCGTGTGCGCATTGTCCCGGCGGTATGGTCCGTAGAGGCACAGCACGCCGCCCTTCCCCATCGCCTTCGCGGCGCCCGCAACCAGGCCCTGGGCGGCACGCCACGGCGCGATATGGATCATGTTGATGCACAGCACGGCGTCCGCATCGGCGATGCCCCACTCCGCCGCGGCCGCATCGATGGCCAGCGCCGGGGCGACGTTGGCGAGGCCCGCCTGCGCCACCCAGGCGTCGATGCTGGCGCGGCGTTCGGCGTCGGGGTCGCTGGGCTGGAAGCGCAGGGCCGGCAGTGCTGCCGCAAAATGCGCCACGTGCTCGCCCGACCCGCTGGCCAGTTCCAGCACCAGGCCGGTGGCCGGCAGCACCGGGCGCAGCGCCTCCAGGATGGCATCGCGGTTGCGTCCGGCGGCGGGGGCGTGGATACGGGGGTCGGTCATCCGGCCTTTCTATTCCGCCCCCAGGATCAAGGTAAGTCCGTGCTCCGCACCCCCGACCAAGACGCCGCCCCAGCGCAGGCCGAAGCCGAGCTGCGCCGCCTGCTGGACATCATGCGGACCCTGCGCGATCCGGCGCATGGCTGCCCGTGGGACGTGGCGCAGAATTTCGACACCATCGCGCCCTATACGATCGAGGAAGCCTACGAGGTCGCCGACGCGATCGCCCGCCGGGACTTCGCAGCACTGCCCGACGAACTCGGCGACCTGCTGTTCCAGGTGGTGTTCCATGCCCGCATGGCGGAGGAGCAGGGACGCTTCGATTTCGCCGATGTCGCCCGCGCGATCGCCGACAAGATGGTGCGCCGGCATCCGCATGTATTCGCCGGGGAAACCGCGCGGCCCGGCGCCTGGGAGGAGATCAAGCGCGCCGAACGGGCGGCGGAGACGACTGCGAAGCCGGACGGCGGCACCACCCTGGGCGGCATTGCCGAAGGGTTGCCCGGCCTGACCCGCGCGGTGAAGCTGACGTCGCGCGCGGCGCGCGTCGGCTTCGACTGGCCGGATGCCGGCGCGGTGCTGGACAAGCTGGAGGAGGAGGCGGCGGAACTGCGCGCCGAACTCGCCGGCGCCGACCGGGCGCGGCTGCAGGATGAGATGGGCGACCTGCTGTTCGTGCTGGCGAACCTCGCACGCAAGCTCGATCTCGATCCCGAGGATTGCCTGCGCCACGCCAACCGCAAATTCGCCCGCCGCTTTGCCGCGGTCGAAACCCGGCTCGCGGCGACCGGCCGCACGCCGGCCGAAGCCGGGCTGGCCGCGATGGAGGCGGAATGGCAGGCGGTAAAAATCGTCGAGCGCGGCGGCTAGCCGATCCGGAGCCTTTGCCTGATCCGGAATGTGCGGATCCCAGCCAGCGCCAGCATACCGACGCCGAACACGGCGATCCCGGCCGGTTCGGGCGCGTCGGTCACGAACACGCGGTCCAGCATGACGTCCTGGCCGGCGCCGCCGGACTGCGCGGTGAACCGGAACAGCAGCGTCGCCGGCCCGGTCGCGTCGGGTTCGATCAGGGTCGAATAATGCGTCCAGCTTCCGGTCGCCAGGGTAGTGGTGCCGGCGGTGGCGACGCTCTGCCCGCCCAATGAGGCGCTGATGGTGAACGGCAACGAATTGGCGGCGCCGCTGCTGGTCTTCCAGAGATCGAAGCCGACCTGGTAGACGCCGCCCTTCTGTAGGATCACCGACTGCGACAGCGTGTCCCTGGCGTTGTCGTCATAGAAAAATGCCGCGTGGGTGCCGCCGGGGTCGTTGCTGCCGAGATGGATGGCGTCGGACGGCACCACGTCGCCGAACAGGCCGGCGGTGATGCCGTTGGTCGGCGCCAGGACCACGCCGACGCCAGGGCTGCCGGCGCCGGTGGCGGTCCAGCCGGCGAGGCCTGATTCGAAGCTGCCATTGGTCAGCATGTTGGTGGGCATCGCGACCACCGGGGCCGCCGCCGCCAGCAGCGCGGACAGGCCGCCCGCAACCCGCCTTCCTGTTGTTGCCTAGCCCCGCATCATCCACTCCTCCGATATCCGCCGGCTTGATGTCACGGGCGGATGAAAGGAGGATTAAACCCGGGCCTCAGGGCTCCAGCAGCGCCTCGCGCAACGCCAGCCAGCTGGTCTTGTCGGAGGTGCAGATCAGGCCGCCCGAGGTCACCGTGGGCAGGTATGGCGTGCCGTCGAACTGGGCGGCGTAGCCGCCGGCCTCGTGATGCAGCAACCAGCCGGGCGCGTGATCCCAGGGCATCAGACGGTTGAACATCAGGTAGTCGCAGCCGCCGGCCGCCAGCATGCGGTATTCATGCCCGGCGCAGCGATAGTCCCAGGATGCGGCGAGGCGCGGCAGGTTGCAGCAGACGCGCTGCTTCAATTCCGGCGACAGGTAGCGCCAGCTCGCCGAGCCTGCCATCTGTGCCACCGGGCGCGGCGGCGACACCTGCAGGTCGGCGCGGATGCCGTCCGCTTCCTGCATCCACGCCCCCTCCCCGCGCAGCGCCATGGCGCAGGCGCCGCCCACCGGATCGTGGATCACCGCGGCCACCACCTCGCCGCGGACGATGGCGGCGGCCATGGTGGCGAACAATGGCAGGCCGGCGGCGAAGTTGGCGGTGCCGTCCACCGGATCGACCACGAAGGCGAGGTCGGCGCCGGCGATGCCGTCGAGCAGCGAGGGGTCCGCGGCCGTCGCCTCCTCGCCGATCACCACGCAGCCGGGAAACCGTCGTCGGAGGCCCGCGGTGATGACCTGCTCAGCGGCCTCGTCGGCCTGGGTCACGAGGTCGAGCGGACCCGACTTGACCCGGATGTCGGCGGCCACCAGGCGGCGGAATCGCGGCATGATTTCCGCAGTCGCGGTTTGCCCCAACAGCTCGGCCAGCGCCTCGGTATCGGCCAGGCTGAACTTGCTCACTCGCCGGCGTTCATGGGCTGGCGGCCGGGGCGTGGGTGCGGTCGAAGCGGGCCCGGTCCTCCGGGCGGAGGCGGACGGTGATGTGGATGCCGGACTCGCCGTCGTCGCGGCCGATCACCTCGCCGTGCTGGTAGAGCCATGCGAGGGTGGCGCCGTCGGCCGGCGAGATGTCGTATTCCGCAACCTCCAGGCCCGCGCCGATACGGGCGTCGATGGCGGTGAGCAACGCGGGCAAGCCGTCGCCGGTGATCGCCGACACCGCGATCATCCCGGGCCGCACCGAAACGGCGTCCGGTCCGCCCATCAGGTCGGCCTTGTTCAGCACCTCGATGCTGCGTTCACGCCAGCCCGGCGCCAGGGTGCCGTCGGCGACCATGCCCTCCAGCACCGCGATGACGTCGGCGCGCTGTGCGCTGGTATCCGGATGGGCGGCGTCGCGGACATGCAGGATGATGTCGGCTTCGGCGACTTCCTCCAATGTGGCGCGAAAAGCGGCAACCAGTTCGGTCGGAAGCTCGCTGATGAAGCCAACCGTGTCGGACAGGATCACCCGCCGGCCGGATGGCAGGCGCAGGCCGCGCATCGTCGGATCGAGGGTCGCGAACAGCTGGTCGCGGGCGACCACTTCGGCGCCGGTCAGGGTGTTGAACAGCGTGGATTTGCCGGCGTTGGTATAGCCCACCAGCGCCACCACCGGGAACGGCACCCGCTTGCGGGCGCCGCGGTGCAGGCCGCGGGTGCGGCGGACCTGCTCCAGTTCCTTTTTGAGCTTGACGATGCGGTCGCCGATCAGCCGGCGGTCGGCCTCGATCTGGGTTTCACCCGGGCCGCCGAGAAAGCCGAAGCCGCCGCGCTGGCGCTCCAGATGGGTCCAGGAGCGAACCAGCCGGCTGCGCTGGTATTCCAGATGCGCCAGTTCGACCTGCAGCGCGCCTTCGCTGGTCGCTGCGCGTTCGCCGAAGATGTCCAGGATCAGCCCGGTGCGGTCGATAACCTTGCATTTCCAGGCGGTTTCGAGGTTGCGCTGCTGCACCGGCGAAAGCTGCGCATCGACGATGACGACGTCGACCTCCTGTTCGGCGATCGAAAGCCCCTGCAGTCTCCATCTGCCCCGACCCGAGCAGGGTTGCCGGGCGGCGGGCGCGCAGCGGCAGGATGGCGGTGTAGACCACCACCAGCCCGATCGAGGCGGCGAGCCCCACCGCCTCGGCCAGCCGCGCCTCGGCGGCGCGCCCGTCCACCCGCTCGCCGTCGGCGCGGTTCTCGGCACGCTCCGGCCGCTCCCAGGGCAGGATCACGCCTGCCCTGGTCGGAACGAGGGTCGCCTGGGTTCCGTCAGTCGCCGTCGACAGCGGCCGTCTCCCGCGCGCCTATGGTGAGGGTGTTGGCCGAGGCCTCGACCTTCGGTCCGTCGAACAGCTGGATCGGCGCGCCCGGCATGACGGTGCTGATGGCATGCTTGTAGACCAGCTGGGTATGTCCATCCCGGCGCAGGAGGACGGAGAAATTGTCGAACCAGGTGATGATGCCCTGGAGCTTGACGCCGTTGACCAGAAACACGGTCACCGCCGTCTTGTTCTTGCGCACGTGATTTAGGAAGACGTCCTGAACGTTCTGCGTCTTTTCGGTTGCCACGAACTCAATCCTTCTTTTCTGGCGACGGGTCGGCTGGCGCATTGGGCGCCATGACGACCGGGAGTTGCCGCCGCGGGTTTTTCTAGCCGCCGCGAATACGACGGTAGTCTCAGGCACTTCCCGCGCAAACCGACGCCTTGGTGCGGCCGCGGGCACAGGCCCTTCAGCGAAGTCGAGGCACGTTCGTTCCTTCTTCCGTTCCGATCGATGAGATCGCATGCAAGTCCGATACCGCGGCGAAGGGCAAGCGGATGCACCGCTTGCCGATTTCCGCCGTGCTGCTAGCAGGTGGCGACCACCACCGAGGAGTCAAGCCGATGATCGCTTCCGCACCGGATTCGCGCGTGTTCCGTGACATATTCAGCACCCCCGCCATGCGCCAGGTGTTCTCCGACGAGCAGCGGGTACAGTTCTATCTTGACATCGAGGCGGCGTTGGCGCGCGTGCAGGCCCGACTCGGGCGTATTCCGCAGGAGGCTGCCGCCGAAATCTGCCGCCATTGCGATGCCTCGACCTACGACATGGAGTTGTTGAAGACCCAGACCGAACGCATCGGCTATCCGGTGCTGCCGGTGGTGCAGCAACTGGTGGCGCAATGCCGCGGTGGGCTTGGCGAATGGTGCCACTGGGGCGCCACCACGCAGGACATCACCGATACCGCGACGGTGCTGCAGATCCGCGCGGCGCTGCTGCTGGTGGAGGCCGATCTGCGGGCCATCTCGGCGTCGCTCGCGGGTCTGGCGCGCAAATACCGCGACACGCCGATGGCCGGGCGCAGCAACCTGCAGCAGGCGACGCCGATCACCTTCGGCTACAAATGCGCGGTGCTGCTGGCCGGCTTCCAGCGCCACCTGGAACGGCTGGCCGAGTTGCGCCCGCGGGTGCTGGTGGGCGAATTCGGCGGCGCCACCGGGACGCTCGCCTCGCTCGGCGCCGACGGGCTGCGGGTGCAGCACGGGCTGATGGAGGAGCTGGGCCTCGGACAGCCCGATATCGCCTGGCACACGATGCGCGACCGCATTGCCGAAGTCGGCTGCTTCCTCGGGCTGGTGACGGGAACGTTGGGGAAGATCTCGATGGACGTGAAGCTGATGATGCAGACCGAGGTGGAGGAGGTCTACGAGCCGTTCGCCGAGGGCCGCGGCTCGTCGTCGACGATGCCGCAGAAGCGCAACCCGATCTCGTCCAACTACATCCACGCCTGCACCGCGATGGTGCGGCAGAACGTGGCGGCACTGCTGGATGCGATGGTGGAGGATCACGAGCGTTCCACTGGACCGTGGGAAATCGAGTGGATCGCGGTGCCCGAGATTTTCCTGCTGTCCGCCGGCGCGCTGAACCAGGCGCGCTTCCTGGTCGGCGGGCTGCAGGTCGATCCGGAACGGATGCGCAAGAACCTCGATCTCACCAAGGGGCTGGTCGTTTCGGAGGCGGTGATGATGGGGCTCGGCCCGGCATTGGGGCGCCAGCGGGCGCACGACCTCGTCTACGATATCTGCCGCGCGGTGATCGCGGGGCGTGGCAGCTTCCTGGATCTTCTCGCGGAGAACGCCGAGATCAAGCCGCACATGAACCGCGACCAGCTCGCGGCGCTGCTCGATCCCGCGAACTATGTCGGGCTGTCCGGCGAGATGGTGGACCGCGTGGTGGCGCGGGAGCCGCATGCATGACGTTCGACATCGCGCATCTGAAGACCTGGATCGGGCGCGAGGAGGTCGTGGCGGACCGGGTCACGGAATTCCCGGTGGCGGCGTTGTCGGCGACGCTGGACCGCGATGATCCCCGGCCGCGCCCCGGCGATGCGCTGCCGCCGCTTTGGCACTGGCTGTATTTCCTGCCGCTGGCCCGCCAGTCCGCGCTTGGGCCGGACGGGCATCCGAAGCGCGGCGGCTTCCTGCCGCCGGTGGCGCTGCCGAGGCGCATGTGGGCAGGCGGGCGCTTCACCTTTGCCCAGCCGTTGCGCGTCGGCGAGGCCATCACCCGCCGGTCGCGCATTCTCGACGTGTCGATGAAGGAAGGCCGCGTCGGGCCGCTGGTCTTCGTGCTGGTCCGCCACGAAATCTCCGGCGAGCGCGGCCTGGCGCTGACCGAGGAGCATGACATCGTCTACCGCGATGCGCCGGCCGCAGGCGAGGCCCCGCCCCCGCCCCGCGCGGCGCCGGGCAACCCCGCCTGGCGCCGCGACATCGTGCCGGACGACGTGCTGCTGTTCCGCTATTCGGCGCTTACCTTCAACGGCCACCGCATTCATTACGACCGCCGCTATGTCACCGAGGTGGAGAAATATCCCGGCCTGATCGTCCACGGCCCGCTGCTGGCGACGCTGCTGCTGGACCTGCTGCGGCGGAACGGCGCTGCCTCCCTCGCCTCCTTCCGGTTTCGCGCCTTGCGGCCGGTGTTCGATGTCGCCGGCTTCGCCGTATGCGGCACGCCCGGCAACGACGGCACGGCTTCGCTTTGGGTCGAGGATGCGGATGGCGCGCTTTGCATGGAGGCCGAGGCCGCAACGGCGGCGAACATTCCGTGACGTTTTGATTGCAATTTTATGAAGGACCGTCTTGCATCCTGCAAACAAGTAGACCCAGCCTCGGTATTTCGGAAATACAACCGGAGCGGGAAATGTATCGGATGTGGACGCATGGCGGGGCAGATGGTAGCAGCCGGGCCTTAACGATTTTAACACGACGGGGCCGTTTCATGCCGCTTTCCATCCGCCACCGCCTGCTCGTATCGACGACCTGCGGGCTTGCCCTGATGGCTGCGTTGTCGGGCAGCGCGCATGCCTACGACTTCACGGCGGGCGATCTCGTCGTCAGCGTGTATGGGCGCGGCGCCAGCGGCGACCAGACCACCTACACCGATAATCAGGCGACCCCGATCACCTTGCAGGAGGTGACCCCCACTGGGCTGTCGGTCGGGCAACTGGTGCTGCCGCAGGCGGCGTCCGGCGCCAATCACGCAATTTCCGGCGAATACGGCTCCTCGTCGGAAGGCACGTTGCAGCGCTCGGCCGATGGACAATACCTGACGATCGCCGGCTACGGCGTCAGCGCCGCCGCGTTCAACCCGAACGCGCAGAGCTTCGGCGGGGCGACGAAATCCTGCATCGGCAGCGCCACGCCCTGCTACCCGTTGGCGCAGACCGCGAGCGTTGCCGGCACACCCGGCTCGGCGGGCTCCGGCGTGGCCACGGCGACCGTCGTGCCGCGGGTGGTGGCGCTGGTGGGGGCCAACGGCTCGGTCGACACCTCCACCGCGCTGACCGGCGTGTTCAACGGCAACAACCCGCGCAGCGTGGCGACCGTGGACGGTTCCACCTTCTACATCTCCGGCCAGGGCCAGAGCGGCGACACCACGCAAGGACTGTTCGTCGCCCAGAAGGGTGCCTCCACCGCAACCGCAATCAACACCACGGTCGATACCCGCACTGTTTCGATCTTCAACAACCAGTTGTTCCTGTCGACCGACACCACCCAGGGCTCGGGCGTCACCGAAAATATCTCCAGCGTCGGCGCCGCCGGCAGCCTACCCACCGGCGCCACCACGCCGACGATCCTGACCGGTCTGAAAAGCAAATACACCGTGTCGTCGCTGTCGCAGCTCAACAGCCTGGAACAGGCGAGCCTGCCGACGAACCCGGCGTACACCACCGCGTCGAAGACCAAGGGCATCGTCTATCTGAGCCCGGAGAACTTCTTCTTCGCCGATCCGAACACGCTCTACGTCGCCGACTCCGGCAATCCCAAAGGCGACAACAACGGCGCCGGCAGCACGCCCCAGGGCCTGGGCGACGGCGGCCTGCAGAAATGGAAGCTGATCGGGGGCACCTGGGTGCTGCAATACACCCTGACCACCGGCCTGCTGGACTTCGTCGAGGACAACACCGGGGCCACTTCCGGTACCACGGGCCTGATCGGGCTCGCCGGCCAGGTGGTCGGCGGCGTCGTCGAGTTGTTCGCTACCAACTCGACGCTCGGCGACCTGGACCAGACGTATCTGTATGGCATCAACGATCCGCTGGCGGCTACGGCGCCCGCGCCGGGCGAGAGCTTTGCAGTGCTGACGACGGCGGCGGCGGATACCAATATTCGCGGGGTTGCCTTTGCGCCGGTTGCCTCGGCGGTGGCGGTGCCGGAGCCGGCTGGCATGGGGGTGCTTGGGGTGGGGTTGGTTGGATTGTACTGGACGCGCCGCGGACGCGCCGCTTGGCGCGGCAACTCGAGCGGCAAGCGCTCATCTTGAGCGCTGAGAGCGGAACTGAGGCGCGAGCGGTTTTATGGCGAGTGAGGCGGGGGGTGAGGTGTTAGTTCAGAGCGGGAAGGAAGCGGGACCGCTCTCGGTGCGCAAGGGCGCACCTGCCGCTTGAGTTGCCGCGCCGAGAGGCGCGTCTTGAGTCGCCGCGCCGAGAGGCGCGTCTTGAGTCGCCGCGCCCCGTCGGGGTGCGTCAGCGATCTTCCGAATTAATCCCCAACTGCTTCAACTTCCGATGCAGCGCGCTCCGCTCCATCCCCACGAACGTCGCCGTGCGGCTGATGTTGCCGCCGAAACGCAATAGTTGCGCCTGCAGGTATTGCCGTTCGAACACGTCGCGCGCCTCGCGCAAGGGTAGGCCCATGATGTCGGCGCCGGGGTCGGAATTGTACAGCGCCGGGGCGGCGGAGCCGATTTCGGGGGGGAGCATGTCGGCGCGGATCGGGTCGGAGTTGCCGCCCGGGGCCATGATCATCAGCCAGTCCATCAGGTTGCGCAGCTGGCGCACATTGCCGGGCCAGTCATAGGCCTGCAGTGCGGTGATCGCGTCGGTCGACATCTCGCGGCAGGGAACGGCCGACAATTCCGCCGAGCGGGCCAGGAAATGCCCGGCCAGCGCCGGCACGTCCTCGCGGCGCTCGCGCAATGCCGGGACGCGCAGCGGCACCACCGACAGCCGGTAGAAAAGATCCTCGCGGAACCGCCCTGCCCCGATCTCGGCCTGCAGGTCCTTGTTGCTGGTGGACAGCACGCGGATGTCCACTCGCACCCGGCTGTTGCCGCCGACCCGCTCAAAGGACTGGTCCTGCAGCGCGCGGACGATCTTGCCCTGGGTCTCCAGCGGCATGTCCGACACCTCGTCCAGCAGCAACGTGCCGCCATGCGCGCGTTCCAGCACGCCGGCGCGACGCGGGGCGGTCGCAGGGTCCGCGCCGGCCTCGACGCCGAACAACTCCTCCTCGAAGCGGGCCGGGTTCAGGATGGCGCAGTTCAGCGACACGAACGGGCCGCCGACCCGGCGGGAGCGGGCGTGGATCATCCGCGCCACGACCTCCTTGCCCGCCCCGGCGGCACCGCTGATCAGCACGCGCGAGCCGGTCGGCGCGACCTTTTCCACCGCCGCGCGCAGGGCGACGATTGCTGGGCTGTCGCCGATCAGCTCGGTTTCGGGACCGGCGCGCAGGCGCAGCTCGGCATTCTCTCGGGCGAGGTTCGCGGCTTCCAGCGCGCGCCGGATGATCAGCAGCAGCCGGTCGGACTGGAACGGCTTTTCCAAGAAATCGTAGGCGCCGTGCTGGATCGCCGTCACCGCCGTCTCGATGGTGCCGTGGCCGGAGATCATCACCACCGGCACGTGCGGCTCCTCGCCGTGCAGCGCTTCCAGGATGCCGAGGCCGTCGAGCCTGGAGCCTTGCAGCCAGACGTCCAGCAGCACCAGCGACGGCCGGCGCTGGCGGAAGGCGGCGATGGCGGCATCCGAATCGCCGGCCTGGCGGGTCTCGTAGCCTTCGTCGCGCAGGATGCCGTCCACCAGCATGCGGATGTCGGGCTCGTCGTCGACGATCAGGATTTCAACCGGCATGGGGCGCCTCGCCGGCCGCTTGGCCCGTCGGATGGCTCGCCTGCTGGTCGGCCATCTGCAGCGCCGGACGTGCCGCCGGCGCCGCGTCGTGCTGCGGCAGGCACAGGGTTGCCAGCGCGCCGCCACCCGGCCAGTCCGGGCGGGCCGGGCGATCTTCCAGCACCACGCGGCCGGCGTGGTCTTCCATGATCTTCTTCACGATGGCGAGGCCAAGTCCGGTGCCCTTCGGCTTGTGGGTGACGTATGGCTCAGTCAGCCGGGAGCGATCCTGCGCCGGCAATCCGAGTCCGTCATCGGCGACGGAAATGACGATTTCGCGCCTTTGTTCGCGCCCGGGCGTTTCGTTGCGGCCGGTTACGGCATCGAGGCGCACGCCAATTTCGATCCGGCCGATCCTGGTCCGTTCGGCGGCCGCCTCCGCCTGGCGCGGCGCCATCGCCACGGCGTCGGCGGCGTTTTGCAGCAGGTTGGTCAGCGCCTGGCCCAGCAGCCGGCGGTCGCAGGAGGCGATCGGCCCGCGCTCAGGGATGTCGGTGACCCATTCGATCTCGGGATGGGCGTTGCGCTGCAGGATCAGCGCCTCGCGGACGATGCGCCCGATATCCTCGGGCTTCATCACCGGCTGCGGCATGCGCGCGAAGGCGGAGAACTCATCCACCATGCGGCCGATGTCGCCGACATGGCGGACGATGGTGTCGGCGCATTGGATGAAGGTGTCCGGGTCAGAGGTGATCTCGCGGGCGAAGCGCCGCTTCAGGCGTTCGGCGGAAAGCTGGATCGGGGTCAGCGGGTTCTTGATCTCGTGCGCGATGCGCCGCGCGACATCCGACCAGGCGGCCTTGCGCTGGGCCGACTGCAGCTCGGTGATGTCGTCGAAGCTGGCGACGAAGCCGAAGCTGCGCGCCAGCAGCCGCTCGCCGCCCGAATGGTCGGGATTTCCCCAGCCCGCGATTTCGGTGCGGTCGGCGCCGATCCGCACCAGCAGGGTGCGCCGCTGCGCCGCCGGGCCGATCTGCACCTCGGCGGTGCGCGCCCGCTCCGGCGCCGCCTGCGCCTCGGCCAGCAGGGCGGCGAATTCCGGCACCAGCTCCGCCAACGGCCGGCCGATCGCCGCCAGCAGGTCGATGCCCAGCAGGGTGCTGGCGGCGCGGTTGGGCAGCTCGATCCGGCCCTGGGGATCGAGCCCGATGACGCCCGCGGAGACGCCGGACAGAACCGCCTCGGTGAAGCGCCGGCGTTCGTCGATCTGGCGGTAGGCGTCCATCAGTTCGCTGCGCTGGGCGGAGAGCTGGCCGGTCATGCGGTTGAAGGCGCGCGACAGCCCGGCCACCTCGTCGCCGCTGGCGACCTCGGGCACGCGGACCGCGAGGTCGCCGGCGCGCACCCGCTCGGCGGCGGCGATCAGGCGGCCGACCGGGCGGGCGATCTGGTTGGCCATCACCAGGCCGATCAGCACGGCGGCGGCCAGCACCAGCAGCGCCACCAGGGCGAAGATCAGCGCGAAGGTCAGCTGCAGGCCGGACAGGTTCTCGTCCAGCCGCTCGTACAGGGCCGCCGATTTCTCGGTGTTGGCCATGTGGTCGAGGATGGCCGGGTCCACCGGCCGGCTGATCTGCAGCATCAGGGCCGGGGTGGCGTCGAGCTTCACCACCGCGCGCACCCGCGTCGAGTTGTCGCTGCCGAGCACCGCCACGTCGCCGGCGTTGGCCATCGCGGTCGCCCAGGCCGGCGGCGGCTCGGTGTCGGGGCCGGCGATGAGGCCCGCCGACATCATCACCTGCCCGGTCACCGGCTCGAAGATCACCGCCTCGGTCAGGCCGCGCAGGGCGGTCTGCTCGGCCAGCAACTCCGCGAAGGCGTTCGGGTTCTGGGTCATCAGCCGGCCGGCGCGTGCGAGGTCATTCGCCATGCCCAACGCATCGGCGCGGATGTTGTTGCGGTGCTCGTCGAGATAGCCGCGGGCGACCGCGACGCTTTCCTGCAGGGCCGAGCGGACCGGGTCGGCGAACCAGGCCTGGATGCCGAAGTTGAAGAAGATGGTGGAGAACACCGCGACCACGATCGAGGGCGTCACCGCGACCACGCTGAACAGCAGCACCAGCCGCACGTGCAGCCGCGCCCCGGCCGAGCCGCGCCGGCGTTCCATCCACACGCGGGTCAGCCGCCCGGCCAGCACCGCGCCGAGCATCAGCAGCACCACGAGGTTGGCCAGCACCAGGCCGAACACCGTGTTCGGCCGCGGCAGATGGCCGGCCAGCAGCACGAAGGTGGCGATGCCCAGCACCAGCGCGAAGGCGGCCAGCACCAGGGTCACGACCTTGCCGAGCAGCAGGTCGGCCACCCGGCGCACCCAGGAATCGCGCAGCGGCGGCGGCGGCTCGGCGGCGGCGTCGGGCGGCGGCAGCATCGCGGGAGGCAACGGCATGGCGGGCGGCGGCGGCAGCGCCGGGCCAGCCTCGTGGGCGCCAGCGTCCGTCATGGCGTTTTCGTCATGGCATTCCCGGCATTGGACACGCCCGGCTCAGGCGATGCCCCGCACGACCGAGATGTCGAGATCCCGGATCTTCTTGCGCAGGGTGTTGCGGTTGAGGCCGAGCATCGCCGCGGCCTTGATCTGGTTGCCGCGGGTGGCGGCGAGCGTCATCTGGATCAGCGGCCGCTCGACCTCGGCCAGCACCCGGTCGTAGATGTCGGACGGCGCCATGCCGTCGCGATGGGCGGCGAGGAACTGGCGGATATGCCGCTCCACGGCGCCGGCCAGCGGCTCCGGTCCGGCGGCGACCTGGCCGATGCTGTCGCCGGCATGGTCGGGCTCGTGCTCGACCAGTTCGGCGCGCACCGCCTCGGCGCCGATCACCTCGTCGGGGCAGAGTGCCGCAAGCCGGCGCATCAGGTTTTCCAGTTCGCGCACGTTGCCCGGCCAGCGATGGCTGCGCAGCGCCTCGACGGCGCCCTGGTCGAGCGTCTTGCCGGGAAGCCCATCGGCGCGGGCGCGTTCCAGGAAGTGGCGGGCGAGATCGGCGATGTCCTCGCTGCGCTCGCGCAGCGGCGGCAGGCGGATCGGCACCACGTTGAGCCGGTAGAACAGGTCCTCGCGGAACTGGCCCTGGCGGATCGGCCGCGCGCAGGTCGCGATGGGTGGCGGCGATGATGCGGACATTGGCGCGGATCGGCTGGCGGCCGCCGACGGTGGTGAACTCGCCCTCCTGCAGCACCCGCAGCAGCCGGGTCTGCGCCTCGGGCGGCATGTCGCCGATCTCGTCGAGGAACAGGGTGCCGCCATGCGCCTGCTCGAAGCGGCCCTGGTTGCGGTTGGTGGCGCCGGTGAAGGCGCCGCGCTCATGGCCGAACAGCTCGCTCTCGATCAGTTCGCGCGGGATCGCCGCCATGTTGATGGCGACGAACGGGCCGCCGCGGCGGCGGCCGTAATCGTGCAGCGCGCGGGCGACCAGTTCCTTGCCGGTGCCGCTCTCGCCGTTGATCATCACCGTGAGGTCGGCGGTGGTGAGGCGCGCGATGGTGCGGTAGATCTCCTGCATCGCCTGGCTGCGGCCGATCAGCGGCAGCTTCTCGTCGGCGTCGCTGGGCGTGACCGCGGCCACCGGCTGGCCGGCGGCGGGGGCGGCCAGCGCCCGCGCCGACGACGGACAGCAGCTCCTTCAGGTCGAACGGCTTCGGCAGGTATTCGAAGGCGCCGCGCTGTGCCGCCTTGACCGCGGTCATCAGCGTCGACTGCGCGCTCATCACGATCACCCGCAGCTCCGGCCGCACCCGCTTGATGCGCGGAATGAGGTCGAGGCCGTTCTCGTCCGGCATCACCACGTCGGTGATGACGAGGTCGCCCTCGCCGTCCTCCACCCAGCGCCACAGGGTCGCGGCGTTGGAGGTGCTGCGGACCTGATAGCCGGACCGCCCCAGCGCCTGGGTCAGCACCGTGCGGATCGATCGGTCGTCATCGGCAATGAGCACGGTGGGCGGGGTCATTTTTTAATCAGTTCGGTTGGTGGCAGGCGATATGCGAATTCTGTCTGGGGGCGCCGGTCTGGTGGGCGCCGATGTTCTGGGCGTTGGCTTTCCAGACGCCGGTCGCCTTGGCAAAGCTTCAGTTCAAGTCGTCCGAGTCGTCGGCTAGGATCGGCAGGTGCAGGCGGAATTCGGTGCGGCCGGGGCGGCTGTCCACCTCCATCAGCCCGCCATGGTCGCTGATGATCTTGGCGACCAGTGCAAGGCCGAGGCCGCTGCCGGACGGCTTCGACGTGACGAACGGGTCGAACAGGCTGGAGCGGATATCCTCGGCGATGCCCAGGCCGTTGTCGCGCACCGCCACCAGCAGCGGCAGGTGCACCCGCTGGTCGGAGCCGGGGACGGCGAGGCGGACGCCATGCTGGTAGCCGGTGACGAGGGTGATCTCGCCGCGGCTTTCCTCGTTGCGCGGGTCGCCGTTCTGGGCGGTGGCGTCGTTGACCGCCTCGGCCGCGTTCTTCACCAGGTTGAGGACCACCTGCACCAGCTGGTCGCGGTTGCCGAACACCGCCGGCAGAGACGGATCGTAGATTTCGGTGAAGCGGATATGCGGCGCGAAGCCGCTCTGGGCGAGCCGGCGGACATGCTCCATCACGCGGTGGATGTTGACCGCGGAGCGCTCGATCGGCTTCTCGCCGAACACCTCCATCCGCTCGACCAGCGCGCGGATGCGGTCGGCCTCGTCGCGGATCAGCACGGTCAGTTCGCGGTCCGGCTCGGTGACGCTGCTCTCCAGCAGCTGGGCGGCGCCGCGGATGCCGGAAAGCGGGTTCTTCACCTCGTGCGCCAGCACCGCCGCCATGCCGGCGACGCTGCGGGCGGCGCTGCGGAAGGTGAGCTGCCGGTCCAGCGCGCGGGCGGCCGAGGCATCCTGGAACACCAGCAGCACGGACCCCGGCTCCTCCGGCAGCGGCGTGCCCTGAACGGTGATGCCGTGCTTGCGCAGGCGGGGGCTGTCCAAGGTCATGTCGTGGTCGGACACCACGATGTCGCCTTCGCGCACCTGGCCGATCAGCATGAAGATCGGGTGGTCGGCGGGCAGCAGGTCGGTCAGGCTCAGCGAGGCGGACTGGGCGGCGGAGATGCCCAGGAACAGCTCGGCGGCGGGGTTGATGAAGCGGAAGGCGTCGGCACGGTCGAGCAGCACCACCGGCACCGGCAGGGCGGACATCAGCGCCACCGAATCGGGCGGCCGCTGGGCTTCGCGCCGGCCGACGACGGCGAGGGCGGCGCGGGCGACGACGTTCCTCATGCGGCTTCCGCCAGGTCGGGCTCTTCGGCGCCGAGCGCGCGGACATAGCCGCGGGCAATCAGGCGGTCGTATAGGCCGTCGATCAGCGCCAGCACGTCGTGCGGTTCGATCAGCCGGTTCATCGCGGCGCGGAACTCGGCCGAGCCGGGCAGGCCGCGCGAATACCAGGAGACGTGCTTGCGGGCCAGGCGGACGCCCGGCATGGGATCCGAAATGCGCCAGTATCGAATGATAATGCGATATAAGTATTTTCTTCTGGTCGGCCAATGCAGGGTCCGCCCGGCGCTCGCCGTGGCGCAGGAACTGCGCGACCTGGGCCGGAAACCACGGCCGGCCATAGCAGCCGCGGCCGATCATCACCCCGTCGGCGCCGGATTGCCGCAGGGCGCTGGCGGCGTCGTCCACTGTGAGGATGTCGCCGTTGACGACCACCGGAATGCCGACTGCCTGCTTCACCGTCGCCACGAACGCCCAGTCGGCCTGGCCGGTGTAGAATTGCTGGCGGGTGCGGCCATGCACGGTGACCATGCGGATGCCCGATTGCTCGGCGATCCGCGCGAGGCTGGGGGCGTTCAGGCTGGCGTGGTCCCACCCCATCCGCATCTTCAGCGTCACCGGCACCGGCACCGCCCGCGCGGTCGCCTCCAGGATCCGCGCCGCCGCGATCTCGTCGCGCATCAGGGCGCTGCCGGCCGCCTGGCCGACCGCCACCTTCTTCACCGGGCAGCCGAAATTGATGTCGATGATGTCGGCACCGAGGTCCACCGACATCCGCGCCGCCTCGGCCATCGCCTCCGGATCGCAGCCAGCCAGCTGGATCGCGGACGGCTTGCCGTCGAGTTCGGCCATCCGCAGCGTGTTGCGGTTTTCCCGCAGCATCGCCCAGGACGCGATCATCTCCGACACCACGAGGCCGGCGCCCTGGGCGCGCGCGAGGCGGCGGAACGGCAGGTCGGTCACCCCGGACAGCGGCGCCATGATCACCGGCGTGTCGATCACGACGCCGTTACCAAGGTCGATCGGCGGCAGTCGCGCCTGCGTTGAGATAGCGTTAATGCTCATGATTTGGGCAATCTAGTCCGCTGCCGGTTCCGGCGCAACGACGCGACGGATCGGCGTGCGCCGGCGACGCGGTTGACGCGGCGCCCCGCCACGCCCTAGGTCCGCCGCCATGGCCCCTCCCCGTATCGCCGCCGTTCTGGTCGCTGCCGGCACCGGAAGCCGGTTCGCCGGCGAAATTCCCAAGCAGTTCAGCCTGATCGCCGGCATCCCGGTGCTGCGGCACGCCGCCGCGGCACTCGCCGGCGCGTGCGACCTGCTGCAACCGGTCGGCGATCCGCAGGCGGTCGATGCGGCGCTCGCGGGGATCGGCCATCTGCGGGTCGTGCCCGGCGGCGCGACCCGGCAGGACAGCGTCCGGGCCGGATTGGAGGCGCTGGCCGCACATGCCCCGGACCTGGTGATGGTGCATGACGGCGCGCGCCCGTTCATTCCGCCAGGCACGGTGGCCGCCCTGGTCGCCGCACTGGCGACGGCGCCGGGCGCCATTCCCGCCGTTCCGGTCGCCGACACGCTGAAGCGCGGGCGCGATGGCCGGGTGGCGGCTACGGTCCCGCGCGACGGCCTGTTCCGGGCGCAGACGCCGCAGGGGTTCCGCTTCCCGCTGCTGCTCGACCTGCATCGGCGCGCCGCCATCGGCGCCACCTCCGCCGCCACCGACGATGCGGCACTACTGGAGGCCGCCGGCCATGACGTGGCGCTGATCGCCGGCCACGAGGACAACATCAAGCTCACCTACCCGGAGGATGCGATGCGCCTGCAACGGGTGCTGTCTGCGCCAGCCGGGAGTGCGAACCTGCTGCCGCGGGTCGGCACCGGCTTCGACGTGCATGTGCTGCAAGCCGGTCGCAAGCTGATCCTGTGCGGCGTCGAGATTCCGCATGATCAGGGACTTGCCGGCCATTCCGATGCCGATGTCGGCATCCACGCTTTGTGCGACGCGATCTACGGTGCCCTGGCCGAGGGCGATATCGGCCGACATTTCCCACCCAGCGAGAGCAAGTGGAAGGACGCCGATTCCGCCCGCTTCCTGCGCCACGCCGCGGCCCGGATCACCGCCCGCGGCGGCATGCTCGCCAATGTCGACGTCACGCTGATCTGCGAGCGTCCGAAGATCACCCCGCATGCGCCGGCGATGATCGCCCGGCTGGCGGAGCTGCTCGGCGGCGACCCCGGTTGCGTGTCGGTAAAGGCCACGACCACCGAGCGCCTCGGCTTCACCGGCCGGATGGAGGGCATCGCGGCCCAGGCGGCGGTGATGCTGCTGCTGCCGGCGCAACGACAAGGCTAGCTCGTCGGCAGACTTTACATTTGTTTGCCTGCGGCGATTAACCACAGCGCAAAATACAATCGATCCAATGGTTTAACGTTTCGGCACAGATATTGCTTTTCTGCAATCCAAATGCCTCGCACCAACTCGGGCGAGGATGGATCAGCCGATGAGGACGCCATGTTCGCTGTTGCCCTGAAGAATTTGTCCCGCCTCGCCTGTGGAGCGCTGGTCCTGGCCGGGTCGGTCCAGCCCGCATCCGCGGCCACGACCAAGCAGCAGCCGGTCGAGTCCACCTTCAGCAACGCCTTCAACCAGGGCTTCGACTACATCGACCCGAACGGCTTCGTCGTGACCCAGACCACCGTGCCGACCGCGGCCCTGGTCAGCTGCACGGATCTCGGCGTCTGTTCCAGCATCATCCTCACCCCTGGCGCGGTGCTGTCCCAGCTCGGCTTCAGCTCGGCGTTCACCTGGGTCTCGCCGCAGGACGAGGTGCAGATCGTGCCGCAGGTCGGCCAGCCCGCCGCGTTCTTCTTCGGCACCGGGTCGCTGGGCGCCTTCGGGACCTACACGGATGGAGAAGGCAATACGTTGACGGTGTCCGCGGTGCCCGAGCCGGCCAGCCTGGCGCTGCTCGGAACCGCCCTCATTGGATTCAGCGCGCTCGCCCGGCGGCGCGCACGCCGCGGCTAACCCACTCCGATCCCGCCGCCAAGCAACGACGCTGGAGCCTTGCCTGCCACCGTGACCCGGTCATAGTACAGGAAGACACGACCCGGAACACACGATGGGGCGGAAACCGCCCGGAACAGGCCTGAACAATGGGCATCGCCGCTCCTCCTGAAGAGACCGCCTGGCTGCTGCACCACGTGCTTGGCTTCGACGCCATGGACGAGGCCGACACCGCCGCCATCCTGCTCGAAGTCCACCCGCCTGGCCGAAGGCGTGCTGGCGCCGCTGGACCGCGAGGGCGACCGCATCGGCGCGCGCCTCGTGCGGCGGCGAGGTGACAATGCCGCACCCGGCTTCGCCGAGGCCTACCGGGCCTATGCGCGCGACGGCTGGGTCGGCATCGCCGCCGATCCCGAATTCGGCGGCCAGGGCCTGCCCTACAGCGTTTCGCCTGGCGGCCTACGAGCCGGTCACCAGCGCCAACATGGCGTTCGGCCTGTGCCCGATGCTGACCCAGGACGCCATCGCGCTGATGCAGTCGCACGGCACCCCCGACCAGCAGCAGCGCCTTCTGCTGCCGACTGGTGGCCGGCAGCTGGACCGGCACGATGTGCCTGACCGAGCCGCAATCCGGCTCCGACCTGTCCGGCGTGCGCACCCGCGCGACGCCGGACGGCGCAGGCGTCTACCGCATCACCGGCACCAAGATCTACATCACCTAGGGCGAGCACGGGATGACCGAGAACATCCTGCACATGGTGCTCGCCCGGCTGCCCGACGCGCCGCCCGGCAGCGCCGGCATCTCGCTGTTCGCGGTGCCGAAATTCCTGCCCGACGGCAGCCGCAACGGCGTCGCGCTGCGCCGTCGCATCGAACACAAGCTCGGCATCCATGCCAGCCCGACCTGCGTCATGGAGTTCGAATCCGCACTCGGCGAGATGGTCGGCGCACCCAATCGCGGCCTGCCCAGCATGTTCGCCATGATGAACGCGGCCCGCCTCGGCGTCGCGATGCAGGGCGTCGCCGCCGCCGAGCGCGCCTTCCGCCGCGCCGCCGCCTTCGCCGCCGAGCGCGAGCAGGGCGGCGCGCGCCATCGATCGAGCACCCCGACGTGCGCCGGATGCTGTGGACCATGCGGGCGCTGGCGCTCGGCGGCCGCCTGCTGACCCTGTACGCGGCCATGAACGCCGACGAGGCGCGCGGCGCGCTGCTGATCCCGGTGGCCAAGGCTTGGGCCACCGACGCCGGCGTCGAGGCCGCCAGCCTCGGCGTGCAGGTGCATGGCGGCATGGGCTTCATCGAGGAGACCGGCGCCGCCCAGCATCTGCGCGACGTGCGGATCGCGCCGATCTACGAGGGCACCAACGGCATCCAGGCGCTGACCCTGCTGCGGCGCGGCCTGCTGCGCGACCAGGGCGCCGGCCTCGGCGACTGCTCGGCGAGATCGAGGCCGCCGACTTCGCCTCTCCGGCCCTGCTGCACGCCGCCAAGGCCGCCGCCACTGCCGCCGACGTGGCTGCGGCAGGCCGAGCCGCGCGAAGCCGAAGCCGGCGCCACGCCGTTCCTGCAGCTCGCTCGGCACGCGTGGTCGCCGGCTGGCTCTGCGCCCGGGTGGCGGCCCGTGCCGACGCGCCGGCGCTGGCGCGGCAGGCGGCCTCGGTGTTCCTGGACCAGGTGCTGCCGATGCTGCACGCGCAGGCAAGCCGCATCGCCAACCCCGGCCCGGCCCTGGCCGGCCTCGGCGAGATCGGATAGCCTGCCTTGTTCCACAATAAGGTTGCCAAACATGCGGACCAGAACAGCAGGCTTGATCGTGGCGCTGGCAGCTGCGGTCGCACTGTCCGGTTGCGCTGCGAGCCCAGTCGTCGTCTCGGGCTGCCCCGCGGTGCCGGCGCTGGCCATCGATTCTCCGCCGAAGCCGCCGATCTCCAACACGCCGATGGTCTATCAGCCCACCCATTGGGACTGGACCGGCAGCTCCTACGTTGCGACCCCCGGCATCTGGGTGCCGCCGCCGATCGGCGGAACCCATTGGATGGAAGGCTACTGGGCGCAGACCCCAGCCGGCGGCTGCGCCTGGCAGCCGGCGCACTGGATGTAGCGCCCCGGCCCGGGCTCCCGCCGCAAAGGGCTTTCCCGCACGGGGCGACCCGCGCATGAGCGAGCCATTGCTGCTGCAGCTGGACTGCGTCCTGCGCGGTGCCGCCCTGTCGCTTCTGCTGCTGCTCGCCGGATTGCTTTGCCGTGGCAGCGGGCGCCATCCGGCCTCGCGCCTGGCCGCCGGGCTGGCGTTCGGCATGGCCGCCTGGGCGATTTCCGGCCTGCCCGGCTTTGCCGGCTGGGGCCTGGCATTCCGCCTGCCGGTGAGCCTGCTGGCCGCCATCTCGCCGGTGCTGTTCTGGTTGCTGTCGGCGACGCTGTTCGACGAGGAATTTCGCCTGAGCCGCCGGCACGCCGTTGCCGGCGCCACGCTGATGGCGCTGGAAGCGGCATCGCTGGCCACCGAGGCGCCGCTCGGCCTGCTGCCGGTGCTGGCGCCAGTCGGCCTCGCCGGCATGGCGGCGACCTACGCGCTGGATGGCTGGGAGACCGACCTCGTCGGCGCCCGGCGGACCGCGCGCCTGTTCGTGATCCTGACCGCCGCCATCGTTCCGCTCGGCATCGGCTTCACCGCGTGGGCCTCACTGACGCCGAGCGGCGCCGCCATCAATGCCGCCGGCGCCGCCTTCCTGGTCGCCGCAGTCACCGCCGGGGCGTGGTGGCTGCTCTACAGCGACCATGTGATCGACCTCACGCGCGGCGGTCGCGCCATCGATCGCCGCCGCGTCGCCGTCGACATCACCGACCCGGCGTTGCTGCGGGCATTGGAAAGGCTGATGGCCGTCGATCGCGCCTACCGCCAGAGCGGCCTCACCCCGGCGGCATTGGCGCAGCGCCTGAAGATCCCGGTGCAGCGCCTGCGCCGGGTGATCCACGCCGGCCTCGGCTACCGCGACTTCGAAGCCTTCCTCAACCGCTACCGGATCGCCGAGGCCAAGATCGCGCTGGCCGACGAGGTGCAGCTTGCGGTCCCGGTCGACATCATCGGCCTCGACGCCGGCTTCATCGAGCCGGAGCAGTTCGAGGCGGCGTTCAGGGCCGAAACCGGCCTGGCCCCGCGCGCCTTCCGCCGCCTCGCCATGACCCACCCCCTGCCGCGGCCGCAGGACACCGAGGAAATGCTGGGCCAGCGCGAGCGCCGCTGAACTTCAGGCGTTCGCCGACCAGACGGCGCGATACAGCGAAACGATCTCGGCCTTGTCCGGGACGCGCGGATTATTCGCCGGGCTGCCGGAGGCCAGCGCCTGGTCGGCCATCAGCTCCAGCTTGCCCTCCCACGCTGCCGGATCGATCCCGAAACCACGCGGCGTCGGCACCCCGAGTTCGGCATTCAACGCCACCAGCCCATCCGCCAGCTTGCCCGCAGCGGTCTCGTCGTTGTCGGAGGCCGCCGCAAAGCCGATCCGCCGCGCCGCCTCGGCATAGCGCGGCAGCGCCGAGGCCAGCCCGAACCGGGTGATCGCCGGCAGCAGCATGGCGTTTGAAAGCCCGTGCGGAACATGGAAATGCGCCCCGATCGGCCGCGACATGCCATGCACCAACGCCACCGAACTGTTGGTGAAGGCGATCCCCGCCTGCGACGCACCGAGCATCATCGCCTCGCGCGCGGCGGCGTTACGCGGTTCGTGGAACGCGGTGCGCAGGTTGGCGCCGATCAATGCCATCGCCGCCAGCGCCTGGGCATCGCTGAACGGATTGGCCCGCCGCGAGACATAGGCCTCCAGCGCGTGCGTCAGGCTGTCGACGCCGGTGTCGGCGGTGGTGCGCGGCGGCACGCTGAAGGTCAGCTCATAATCCACGATCGCCGCCAGCGGCAGCGCGCCGAGCCCGGCGATCAGCATCTTCTCCCCGCGCGCGGCATCGGTGATGACGGTGAAGCGGGTCGCCTCGCTGCCGGTGCCGGCGGTGGTCGGCACGGCGATCACCGGCAACGCCGCATGGTCCGCCACGAACGGCACCTTGTACGCCGACATCGGCGCATCGCCGGCGGCCATGATTGCCATCGCCTTGGCGGTGTCGATCGGCGAGCCGCCGCCGAACCCGATCAGGCAATCATATTTTTGACCCTTCATCCGTGCCACGCCGGCCGTGATGATGGTGTCGGTCGGTTCCGGAATGGTGTCGCTGAAGACATCGGCCACGATGCCCGCGGCCTCCAGCGGATCGAGCAGCCGGCGCACGAGGCCTGAGCTGACCATGAACGGATCGGTCACCACCAGCGGCCGGGACAGCCCGAATTTCTCCAGCACGGAAGCAATCTCGGCGACGGCGCCACCGCCCACCAGCACGCAGCGCGGAAAGACCAGTGTGAACGACATCGCTTGTCCCGTGTTGAGGCCGGTCGTTATACCCCGCGTGATGCGGCCCACAAACCCAGCGCCAGGCAGCCGAGCCCGGCGATCGCGCTGGCCGGCGCCGCCTCGCCCAGCGTCGCCGCGCCGAGCAGCAGTGCCGTCACCGGGCTCAGCGAGAGAAACACCGTCACGCGGGTCGGCGACGCATGGGCGAGCGCCCACAGCCAGAGGAAATAGCCGAGGCCGCTGCCGGCGCCGATGAACAGCACCGCCAGCCAGCCGCCGGGCGTGAAGTGCGGCCATGCGGCGAAGAATCCTTCTTCCGCGCCCGCCACCACCGCCAGCGCCGCGACCGAGGCCAGCATGGCGATGGCGCTGACCCGCACGGCCGGATAGCGCCGCAGATAGGGGCGATACAGCACGCTGCACACCGCCCCGCACAAGGCGGCACCGAGCACCGCGATCTCGCCGCGCCAATCATGCACGGCGCCGGGCTCCGACAATTTCTCCCCCATCGCGAGACCGACGCCGGCGATCGTCAGCAACACCCCGGCGCTTTTCATCCAGGTCAGCCGCTCGCGCCCGAGCAAGGCTGCGACCAGCATCGTCAGCAACGGAAAGCTCGAGAAAATCAGCGCGCCGCGTCCGGCGGGGATCAGCCGCAGCCCCCAGTTCAACAAGGCCACCAGGATGCCGAACTGGGTGATCCCCAGCAGCGCCACCGGCAGCACGTCGCGCCCGGCGATGCGCAACCCGCCGCCCCCTGCCAGAACCGCCGGCAACAGGCAGAAGAACCCGATGGCATAACGCAACAACGCCAGTGATGCCGGTCCGGACTGGCCCACCACGAAGCGCGTCGCCACCATCGCGGCGCCCACCTGCACCCCGGTCGCCGCCGCCGCGGCCAGCGCCAACGCCGGCATGGCGCGTGGCTGCGCGCCGCTCAGAGGTCCAGATCCCAGTTCTGGCCGACAAGATCGTGGCCGAAGCTGTGGTGATGCTCCTCCGCCACCAGCCGAAATCCCGCCTGCTGGTAGATGCGCCGCGCCGCCACTAGGATATCGTTGGTCCACAACGTGACGCGGCGGTAGCCGCATTGCCGGGCGAAGCGCAGGCACTCCGCGACCAGCCGCTGCCCGATGCCGAGGCCGCGGGCCGACGGTTCGACATACAGCATGCGCAGCTTCGCCACCTCGTCGCTTTCGCGCACCAGGAACACCGACCCGACCACGCCGCCTTCCCGCTCGGCGATCCAGCAGCGCTCGCGCCTGGCGTCGAAATTCTGGATGAACCGCGCGGCGATCTCAGCGACCAGCGCCTCGAACCGCTCATCCCAGCCATATTCCTGCGCGTAGAGCACCGCCTGGCGATGCACCACCCAACCCATGTCGCCGGGCTGGTGCGGGCGCAGGATATACGGCACGGCGGGTTCCGACCCGCCCCCGCCGGACAGCAAAGCCTCCGCCGTCGCCAGCGCCGCGACCAGGCGCTGCTGCTCGGCCGGCGTTAGTTTTTTCAACATGGCGCCGACCTCCCGGCGGGAGCGCGCATCGATCGCCCGGAACAATTTTCGCCCCGCCTTGGTCAGCGACAGCACGCTCTGCCGCCCGTCAGTGGCGGATGGTTCGCGGGCGATCAACTGCTTCTCCTCGAAGCCGCGCAGGATGCGGCTGAGATACCCGGCATCGAGATCCAGTTCGACCGCCAGCCGGCTCGCCGTGTTCTCGCCCGGCTGCGCCAGTTCGTAGATCACCCGCGCCTCGGTCAGCGACAGCGGCGCCCCGAGCAGCCCCTCGTGCAGCACCCCGATCTCGCGCGTGTAGAACCGGCTGAAACGACGAACGGCCTGGATGCGGCCGAGCAATTCGGGATCGGACATCGCTGTGCTCGCGGCTTTTGCAGACCCGTGCCATGAGCCGGCATTTACATGCCTTTGTCAACTATCTTGCCAAGCACTCGCCCGGTCGTCCCGCCTCCCACTCGCCACCGTCACGGCCGGACTTCATCCGGCCACCGTCATAGCCGGCCTTGATCCAGTCACCGTCATAGCCGGCCTTGTTCCAACCACCGTCATAGCCGGACTTGATCCGGCCATCCACGCGGTCAGGCATGCGGCTACGCGAAGACCGTCCTTTTTCCATTGGACTTTCTCACAGGAGACCGTCGTGGCCGATGAGCAACCCCGCCAACTGGTCGAAGACAAAGTCGCCGCGCGAGCCGGTGGAGCACTACCGAACTGCGAATGGCATCGCCGAGCGCCGGGTCGGCTTCTTGGACTGAAACAATGCCTGTTGCGGTTGCCAGCGCGCCTCGCCGACGATAGCGTCGTCCCTTGGACCGCCCCGGAGAGAGCAGATGCAACTCGGCAACTTCCTTGGACGCATCTGCGCCCTCAGCCTCTTCGGCGCCGCCGCCATCACCCTCGCCTCGCCCGCGCAGGCCCAGAAATCAGCCGACACCCTGCGGGTCTACTGGCGCGACCAGATCGCCGACGTCGATCCCTATTACAACAACATGCGCACCGGCCTGATCTTCGCCCACCATGCCTTCGACGGATTGATCTACCGCGACCCCGAAAGCATGGAGATGAAGCCGCTGCTGGCGACGTCGTGGAAACTGGTCGATCCCACCACGCTCGAATTCGAACTCCGCCAGGGCGTCACCTTCCACAACGGCGACAAGTTCACCGCTGCCGACGTGGTCTACACCATCAAGACCATCACCGACCCGAAATCCGGCATTTCGGTGCCCAGCAACTTCAACTACATGGCCGGCGCCGAGGCGATCGACGACTACCATGTCCGCATCAAGCTGAAGGCGCCGTTCCCGCCGGCGCTGGAGTACCTCGCCTTCGTGACCCCGATCTATCCCGCCGCCTACCGCGAGCGCGTCGGCCATGACGGCTTCAAGAAGGAGCCGGTCGGCACCGGCCCGTACAAGGTCAACAAGGTCGATGGCGTCAACCTGATCGACATGGAGCGGTACGAGGGTTATTTCGGCGGCCCCAAGGGCAAGCCCCCGATCAAGCACCTGGTGATCCATGAGGTCGCCGATTCCAGCACCGAACTCACCGCCCTGCTCGGCGGCCAGGCGGATTGGATCTGGCAGTTCAACGCCGACCAGTTCAACCAGATCGCCGCCATGCCGACGCTCGCCACGCTGCGGCACGAATCGATGCGCATCGCCCATCTGACCATCGATGCCGCCGGCCGCTCCAGCGAGAACAGCCCGCTGAAGGATGCCCGGGTCCGCCGCGCCATCATCATGGCGATCGACCGCCAGGCCTTCGCCAGGCAGCTCGTCCAGGGCGGCGCCCGCGTGCCGGACGGCCCGTGCTATTTCACCCAGGTCGGCTGCAACCTGGAAGCCGAGGTGCATTACGACTACGACCCGGCCAAGGCCAAGGCGCTGCTCGCCGAGGCCGGCTACCCCGACGGCTTCGACACCGAGATCGTCAACTCGCTGCTGCCGCAATGGGCCGGCGCGGTGCAGAACTATCTGCGCGCCGTCGGCATCCGCGCCAAGGTGACGACGCTGCAGACATCGGCGGCGACCCTGCGCTCGCAGAAGGGCGAGACGCCGATCAACATGACCTCATGGGGGTCGAACTCGATCAACGACATCTCCGCCATCATGCCGTATTTCTTCGGCGGCGGCATGGACGACATGGCGAAGGACGCCGAACTCACCCGCATGCTGGCCGAGGCCAGCCCGGTCGCCGATCCGCAGGCGCGCAAGGCCGCCTACGGCCCTGCCCTGCACCGCGAGACGGACCAGGTCTACTGGATCCCGCTCAGCACCTCCGTCACCGTGTATGGGATTTCGCGGCAGCTGAACTTCACCCCTTACCAGGACGAGATGCCGCGGTTCTACCAATCCAGCTGGAAGTAGCGCCTAGGCGGCCTGTTCCCGGGCATGCGCCGCCGCCATTTCCCCCATGCTGGTGAAGCGGAAATCATAACGCGCCCCTTCAACCGGCGCGGTGGCGCCCGAACCCACCCTGGCATGCCGGCGGTCGATCCACGCCGACGCCAGGCCGAGCCGCTGTGCCGGGACATGGTCGTGAAACAGGCTCTGCGCGGTATGCAGGATATCGCCCTTGGCGATGCCGCGCTGACCGAGCTTCTCCAGCATGTAGCGAAAATTCGCAGCATCGGGCTTGTATGAGCCGATATCCTGGGCGGTGTAGATGGCGTCGAATTCCACCCCCAGCCGGGCGTTGCTGGGCATGAAGCTTTCCCGGTCCACATTGGACAGGATCACCAGCTGGTAGTGCTGCTTCAGGTATTTGAGCGCCTCCGCCGTATCCGCAAACGCCGGCCAGTCCTCGACCGAAGCGCCGAACCGATCGCTCTCCTGGGCATCCGTGGCAATCCCCAGCTCCGCCGCCAGCCGCGCATGCACGGTGGCCAGCAGGCGCGAATAGATCATGTCCGGCGTCTCCGCCTGCTGCGCCGCTTCGTGGCGGGCAAACATTTCCAGCACCGCGTCCCGCCCCGGCGCAGCCTTGTCCTTGCCCAGCAGCGGCTGCAATGCCGCGTAGATGCCGCTCTCCCAGTCGATCAGCGTGCCGTAGCAATCGAAGGTCAGGACGCGAAACTGGCTCAGGCGCATGGTTCGTCTCCATTTCGGGTGCGCCGTTGGATCGGCCGGGGTCCGATCGCTGTCAATCCCGCAGCATGCGGCGGGCGTCCCGCCAGAATTCCCCCACCAGTTCGCCGGCCGGATCCGCGCGGGCCAACATCGCCGACTGCCCGCACCACGCCTGCATCCGCTCGATATCGCCGGTCCGAGCGGCGTCGTCGCGCATTGCCTGGGTGAGGCCGCGTTGCACCGGATACGGCGCAGGATCGGGTGCGCTGGGTGCCATGGCGGCACGGGCATATGTGGTGGCAATGCTGCGCCCTGCGCGGCCGCTGAAGGCGCGGCTCACCACGGTGCCCTCCGGCGGGGTACGTGCCATGGCGTCAGCCCACGCGGCATTCAGTTTCGCTTCCGGGCAGCGCAGGAAACCCGTGCCGATCTGCGCGGCACTGGCGCCCAGCAGCAATGCCGCGGCGACCCCGCGCGCATCGGCAATCCCGCCGGTCGCCACCACAGGGATGCGAACGGCACACGCCACCGCCGGCACCAGCGCGAACAGCCCGACCATCCCGGCCTCGGCGGCGCCGGCGTCGAAGCAGCCGCGATGGCCGCCGGCCTCCATCCCCTGCGCCACCACGACATCGGCGCCCGCTTCTTCCGCGGCGCGGGCCTCTGCGACGGTCGAGATGTTTGCCCACCAGGCGATCCCTCGCTGTTTCAGGCGGCTGACGAACTCCGGCGGATACAGCCCCATCACCGACGAGACGATCGGCGGCGCCGCCTCCAGCAACGCCCCGCACTGCGCCGCGAAATCGGGCGGCGTGGCGTCGCCGGCGGCTTGCGGCACCTCCGGTCCCCATTGTCCGAGGAAATGGCGCAATGCCGCCTCATGCGCGGGGTCGCGGCGTGGCGGCGGATCCGGAATCCACAGGTTCAGCTGAAACGGACCATTGCTGCCGGCGCGGAATTCGGCGGCCCATTTCAGGATGGCGGCAGGCTGCATCAGCAACGCGCCGCACGCCCCCAGGCCACCGGCACTGGCGACGGCGACCGACAGCGAAGGCGGGCTGGCCCCGGCCATCGGTGCGAGCAGGATCGGCACGGTCAGTCCGAAGCGGGCACAGAAGGCTTCGGATCGGCGCAGCGGCGACAATGGATCGGACATGCCGGAGAATTCGCGCCCGGGTCGATTTACCGCAAGCGATTATAAGCGATCGCAGGAATCGCCCCAGGAGATGGCCCCGCTACTCCGCCGCGTGGCGCAGATCGGCGGCCGGTCGCGCGGCCGCCAGGAGCGCCGCCAGCGCTCTGGTCCGGTAGCCGTTACGCCGGCGCACGAACACGGTCTCCACCCGCGCCGCGTCCGGTGGCAGCGCGTGCACCGCCACCCTGGACCCGTCCCAGACCGGCCCAAGCAGCGCGCGCGGCAGCAGCGTGACGCCCAGGCCCCCCGCGACGCAGGCGAACACCGCTTCCAGCGTTCCGAACTCCAGCACGCGCGGCGCCGGAATCCCGCGCTCCACGAGCAGCGTCTCCAGCCGCTGGCGATACGAGCAACCGCGGCGCAGCACCACGATGCGCACCTCGCCTTTCGCCGCAATCGCGTCGATGCCGGACATCCAGGCGGGGGTCAGCAGAACCAGCTCCTCGATGAAGAATGCCTCGCTCTCGAGTTCCGAGTGGGCGACCGGACCGCACAGGAAGGCGCCTTCGATCCGCTCGTCCAGCACCTGTTGCAGCAGTTCGCAGGTCGTGCCGGTGCGCAGGGTCAGGTCGACCTGCGGATGCGACGCGGCAAAGGCAGTGAGCGCCGCCGGCAAGCGCAGCGCGGCCGTCGTCTCCAGGGAGCCGATGCAGAGACTGCCCTGAGGCGTGCCGTCGTCGCGCACTGCGCGGGTGGCCTCGTTCAGCAACCGGTCGAACCGCAAGGCGTAGGGCAGCAGGCGTTGGCCGGCCGGGGTGAGCTCGACGCCGCGCGCATGACGGCGGAACAACGCGGTTCCAAGCCGGTCCTCCATGGCGCGAATGCGCGCGGTGACGTTTGACTGCACGGTATGCAGCTCCTGCGCGGCGCGGCCCATGCCGCCCAGCCGTGCGACTGCCTCGAACACCCTCAGGTCTGCCGTGTCCATGATGTTTTCGTCCGTCCCTGGCGTCGCGTGCATGATACTACATCCGAAAATCTGTACCACGGCTCGGGAGGGCGTTGGCGGGTGAGCAGGCGATGGAGCTGGAGGCTTGTTTTCATCCCTGCCCTGCTCGGCGCCACCGCCGTGCAGGCGCAGGGTCAGGACGCATTCTACCAGGCCACCACCATCGTCACCGGCACCGACATGCGCAGCCGCCCGTCCGGCTTCGCGGAATGCCTGCGCGAGGTGATGGTGAAGGTTTCCGGCGACCCGCGGCTTTGGGACAGCCCTGCGGTCCGCGATCTCGCCAGCCATGCCGACGCCCTGATCACGTCGTTCGGCTATATCGATCCCAGGGCCGGCATCCGCCCGCATGACGACCAGGGCACCTATGACCGCTCCTACGACCTCACGGTCAGGTTCGACCCGGCGAAGATCGATGCGGCCCTCGCGGGGCTGGGCCAGTTACCCTGGCGCGGCGCCCGGCCGGTGGTGGTGCCGGTGCTGGCGGTGCACGGGTTCGCCGTGCCGTATACGCGCAGCTACCTGCTGACCGCCGAGGAGCCCGCGGCAGCTGCCCAGCGCGGTTCCTTCGCCAATTCGGCGCAGAAGTTCGGCATGCGTGTCCGCATTCCATCCGCTGCTGAAATGGCCGCCTGGAAAATCGGCGTCGACCACGTCGCTTTGCCCAGCGATGAAGCGCCCGGCGAGCAGCCGGTCGCCGGCACGTTGGAATTCCGCGACGGCATCGGTTGGGTCGGCGCCTGGCACATGCGCTGGCAAGGCAACGACGTCGCCTGGGGCGTGCGCGGCGTCAGCTTCGACGCGGCGTTCGACAGCCTGGTGGGCGGCGTGGCCCGCATCGCCTCCGGACACGGACCACCCGATTAGCGCGACGCCTAGAACGGAATCTCGTCGTCCAGGTCGCCACCCTTCGGCGCATCCCAGGACGGCCCACCGCCGCCCCCGCTGCGGGCCGGCGCCGCCGCCCGGGCGGCGGGGGCGCGTTCGCGCGGGGTGAAGGCAGCCCGCGGCTCGCCGCCGCCCTCGCCGGCATTGCGGCCATCCAGCATCGTCAGGTCGCCGCGGAACCGGCTGATCACCACCTCGGTGGTGTATTTCTCCTGCCCAGACTGGTCGGTCCATTTGCGCGTTTGCAGGGAGCCTTCGACGTAAACCTTGCTGCCCTTGCGGACGTATTTCTCGACCACGTCGGCAATCCGGTCGTTGAACACCACCACGCGGTGCCACTCGGTCTTCTCCTTACGCTCGCCGGAAGCGCGGTCGTTCCAGGTTTCGCTGGTGGCAATGGAGAAATTGACGATCTTGGTGCCATCCTGGCCGGTGCGCACCTCCGGGTCCTTACCCAGGTTGCCCACCAGAATCACCTTGTTGACGCTACCCGCCATGTCGCTTTCTCCCCACTCTGAACCCCCGGCAGGGGGCCGCCTGTCCGACTCCGAACCCGGTCGCCGCCCGGCATCCGCCGGCGCGGGCTTCCCAAGCCGCGTCATCAGGACCATATAGGCGGGAGTGCGGAACAACTCAAGAACAGAACCGAGGCAGGCCCCAGGATGACGAAAGAAGAGTTGCAGACCTGGGCGCTGGCCAATGGCTGGCAGATCATCGCCGGATGCCCGAGCCTGACCAAGCCGTCCTCCCCGAAGGAGGCGATCGTCCGGATGGCGTTCAAGGCCACGGTGGTCAACATCGAGGCCAAGAAGCCCGCCGGGAAGTGGGAGAAGGTCTCCGGCGAGAGCTACGCCAAGATCGTCGCCGACGAGGAAACTGGCCTGCCGCACGGCCTCGGCCTGTCCAGCATCACCGGCTTCACCATGCTGATGCGGGAAAACAAGGACCGCATGGTGTTCGCCCGAATGACCGGGGCTAGATGACCGGGGCTGGAACCTAGACCGATCGGCCCCACATAGGCGATCCATCTCCGGGCAACCCTGCCGAGCAATAAACCAAGGCTTCCCATCGCAGCAGGCCGGGTCCATATAATAGAACAACTCAAGAACACAATCCGAGTCCCGGGGATTTCTGTATGGCCGGCTCCATCCATGTGCGCGGCGCGCGCGAGCACAACCTCAAGAACATCGACATCGAGATCCCGCGCGACCAGCTGGTCGTTATCACCGGGCTGTCCGGCTCCGGCAAATCCTCGCTGGCGTTCGACACCATCTATGCCGAGGGCCAGCGCCGCTACGTCGAGAGCCTGTCCGCCTACGCGCGCCAGTTTCTGGAGCTGATGGGCAAGCCGGACGTCAATTCGATCGAGGGCCTGTCGCCGGCCATCTCCATCGAGCAGAAGACCACCAGCCGCAATCCGCGCTCCACAGTTGGCACCGTCACCGAGATCGCCGACTACATGCGCCTGCTCTGGGCCCGCGTCGGCGTGCCCTACTCCCCCGCCACCGGCCTGCCGATCGAGGCCCAGACGGTCAGCCAGATGGTCGACCGGGTGATGGCCATGAAGGAGGGCACCCGCCTGCTGCTGCTGGCGCCGGTGGTGCGCGACCGCAAGGGCGAATACCGCAAGGAACTCGCCGAACTGCAGCGCCGCGGCTTCACCCGGGCGAAGGTGGACGGCAAGCTGTATGAAATCGGCGAGGTCCCCGCCCTCAACCGCAAGACCAAGCACGAGATCGAGGCGGTGGTCGACCGCGTGGTGGTGCGCGACGGCATCCAGCCGCGCCTGGCGGACAGCTTCGAGACGGCGCTCGCCATGGCCGACGGCGTGGTGCACGCCGAGCACGCCGACGGCAGCGAGCGCACCGTGTTCAGCAGCCGCTTCGCCTGTCCGGTGAGCGGCTTCACGATCGAGGAGATCGAGCCGCGGCTGTTCAGCTTCAACTCGCCGCACGGCGCCTGCCCGGCCTGCGACGGTCTCGGCGTCGAGAGCTTCTTCGACCCCGACCTGGTGGTGCCCGACGAGCGCCGCACCATCGCCGAAGGGGCGGTGGCGCCGTGGACCGGGTCGCAAAGCCCCTATTACGACCAGACGCTGCAAAGCCTCGCCAAGCATTTCAAGGTCACCACCCGCACGCCGTGGAGCGAACTGCCCGAGGCGGTGCGCAACGCCATCCTGTTCGGCACCGGCGATACCAGCATCGCCTTCGCCTACAAGGACGGGGTGCGGCAATACACCGTCACCAAGCCGTTCGAAGGCGTCATCCGCAACCTGCAGCGCCGCTGGCAGGAGACCGACAGCGCCTGGGTGCGCGAGGAAATGAGCCGCTACCAGGCGGAGAAGCCCTGCGCGGTCTGCAACGGCGCCCGCCTGAAGCCCGAGGCGCTGGCCGTCCGGGTCGCCGGCAGCAACATCGCCGAGGCGTCCGAGCTGTCCATCCGCGGCGCGCTCGAATGGTTCAAGGGCGCGCTGGAAACCATGACGCCGCAGCGCCAGGAGATCGCCCGCCGCATCCTGCGCGAGATCGTCGAGCGGCTGCAGTTCCTGGTCGATGTCGGGCTCGACTACCTGACCCTGGCGCGCGGCTCGGCCACCTTGTCGGGCGGCGAAAGCCAGCGCATCCGCCTCGCCAGCCAGATCGGCTCCGGATTGACCGGGGTGCTGTACGTGCTGGACGAGCCGTCGATCGGCCTGCACCAGCGCGACAACGAACGCCTGCTGGTGACGCTGCGGCGGCTGAAGTCGCTGGGCAACACCGTGCTGGTGGTGGAGCACGACGAGGACGCCATCCGCGCCGCCGACTACCTGATCGACATGGGTCCGGCGGCGGGTCTCGCCGGCGGCTACGTGGTCGCCAAGGGCACCCCGGCCGAGGTCGCGGCGCATCCGAGTTCGCTGACCGGCGGCTACCTGTCGGGCCGCCTGCGCATACCGGTGCCGGCGATGCGGCGGCCGGTGCAGAAGGACCGCATGGTCAAGGTGATCGGCGCCCGCGGCAACAACCTCAAGAACGTCTCGGCCGCGTTCCCGCTCGGCACATTCACCTGCATCACCGGCGTCTCCGGCGGCGGCAAATCGACGCTGGTGGTGGACACCCTCTACAAGGCCGCCAGCCGCCGCCTGATGGGGTCCGGCGAGGTCCCGGCGCCGCACACCCGCATCGACGGCCTGGAACTGCTGGACAAGATCATCGACATCGACCAGTCGCCGATCGGCCGCACCCCGCGCAGCAACCCCGCCACCTATACCGACCTGTTCGCGCCGATCCGCGACTGGTTCGCCGAGCTGCCGGAAAGTCGGGCCCGCGGCTACAAATCCGGCCGCTTCTCGTTCAACGTCAAGGGCGGCCGCTGCGAAGCCTGCCAGGGCGACGGCCTGCTGAAGATCGAGATGCACTTCCTGCCGGATGTGTTCGTCACCTGCGACACCTGCAAGGGCCGGCGCTACAACCGCGAGACGCTGGAAATCAAGTTCCGCGACAAATCGATCGCCGAGGTGCTGGCGATGACGGTGGACGAGGCGGTGCCGTATTTCTCCGCCGTCAACAAGATCCATGACCGGCTGAAGATCCTGCAGCAGGTCGGCCTCGGCTACATCGCACTCGGCCAGCAGGCGACCACGTTGTCCGGTGGCGAAGCGCAACGGATCAAGCTGTCGAAGGAACTGGCGCGGCGCGCCACCGGCCGGACGCTGTACATCCTGGACGAGCCGACCACCGGCCTGCATTTTGAGGATGTGCGCAAGCTGCTGGAGGTGCTGCACGCGTTGGTCGACGCCGGCAACACGGTGATCGTGATTGAGCACAATCTCGAAGTCATCAAGACCGCGGATTGGATTCTGGACCTCGGCCCCGAGGGCGGCGACGGCGGTGGCCGCGTGGTCGCGGCCGGCACCCCGGAGGATATCGCCGCCAGCCCCGGCAGCCACACCGGGCGCTTCCTGGCGCCGCTGCTGGCGCCGCCGCAGACGAAGCAGCGCAAGCGCGCCTGAAGCGATGGGCGGACCGGACTCAACCCCGCCGGATGCGGCCGGGTTCGTCGCCTTGGCAATGGCGAACCCGCTGAACGCCGAAATCCTGCGACGTCTGCCGCAGCTTGGCCTGCCGCAATGTCATCTCGTTGCCGGATGCCTGTTCCAGGCGATCTGGAATGCCCGCTGCGACCGGCCGCCGGAGACTGGCGTGAAGGATTACGACGTCTTCTATTTCGACGAGGCCGACATCTCCTACGCCGCCGAGGACGCGGTGATCCAGCGCGCCGCAGCGCTGTTCGCCGATCTCGGCGTCACCGTCGAAGTCAAGAACCAGGCGCGCGTGCATCTCTGGTACGGCCAACGCTTCGGCGGCGCCTACCCCAGGCTACGCTCGGTCCAGGACGGCATCGACCGCTACCTCATCCCGTGCACCTGCGTCGGGATCGAGGCCGGTTCCGGCGAACTCTACGCGCCCTATGGCCTGGCGGAACTCTGGCGCGGCATCCTGCGGATGAACCCCGTTCATCCGGATCCCCTGCGCTTCCGCGAAAAGGCCGAATCCTTCTCGCGCCCGCTGGCCGTGGCTCACCATTGTCGAACCGGCGTTGTCGATCCCCTGACCGGTGCTCTTATAGCGGCTTCTGCAGGTCCGCCGGCAGGAAGCTCTGGTCGACCAGCGAGCGCCAGGTGACGTCGCCTTCCAGCGCGTTGATCAGCTTCAAGCCGTCCATCATCCGGTCCATCCCATCGGGGTAGAAATTACCCAAGCCGAAATACGGCACGTTGCCCTCGGAGGGATGGTCCCCGAGTTCGCCAAGCACCGCTTCGACAATCGCCGGATCGAGCTTGTAGACCACGGCGATGATGGCGGCCGCCTCATGCCGGTTGCTGTTCATGAACTCGACGGCCCGGCGTCGTGCCGCGAGGATTCCGCGGATCATCTCCGGGTGCTTGCGCGCGGTTTCGGTCGGCACCACGCCGACGGTGCTGGCCAGCGGCGGCAGGACGTCGCGCGCCCAGCCGAGCGCCCGAAACTTGCCGGCGTTGAGGGTGAAGATCGGCTCCGCCAGCAGCGCCACGTCGATCCCGCCGGCCTGCAATGCCGTCAGTGCCGCGCCGTAGGCTCCGGTGGCGACGTATTTCACATCCTCGTTGCGCAGGCCGTATTTCGCCACCAGCAATCTCTCCATCACCTCGGTGGTGCTTTGCGGTGTAGTGAAGCTGAGCCGGCGACCCTTGAGGTCGGCCAGCGACTTCACTGGTGAGGTGAGCGTCGTCGCCCATACGAAATTGGCGACGGTGGCGACATTTTCGCTGACGATCTTCACCTCGGCGCCGTTCTTCGATGCGGTGATGACGCTGGCGATGGCCGATTCCGCATAAGGCAAGCCACCGGCCAGCATGTTGCGGATATCGGCGCTGCCGCCGGCGGACGCGCGGATGGCGGTGATGTCCACGCCAGCGTCCTTGAAATAGCCTTTCGTCAGCGCCACGGCCCAGGGCATCGCCGAGGTAGAGCTGCCGTATTGCGCGATCGCGATTTCTTCCGCTTGCGCCGCTCCGGCGGAGCCGGTCAGCATCGCCGCTCCGGCGAAGCCGGTCAGCATCGCGAGAAATCCCAGTCGAATGGCAGCCTTCATGGCTTTTCCCTTTTCCTGATGATGGTCGGCCGGCTCAGGGCCGCAGCGGTCTTTGCAGATCGGCGGGCAGGAAGCTCTGGTCGACCAAGGCGCGCCAGTCGAACTCCCCCTCCAGCGCCTTGACCAGCCGCAGCCCGTCCATCAGACGGTCCATGCCCTGCGGCAAAAAATCGCCGAAGCCGAAATAGGTGACGCCCCCGACCGAGGGATGATCGACCAATTCGCCCAGCACGGTTTCGACCACGATGGGGTCGAGCTTGTAGACCCGCCCGATGATCTCGGCGGATTCCCGGCGATTGGCGAGCATGAATTCGACGGCTCGGCGGCGGGCCAGCAGGATGCCGCGGATCACCTCCGGCCGGTCGCGTGCGACCGAGGCCGGAACCACGCCGATGGTCGCGGGAAAGGCCGGCAATTCGTCGCGGGCCCAGGCCAGCACCCGATACTTGTCCTTGTTCAGCGTGTAGAGCGGCTCGGCGATGGAAGCGACATCGGCGCCGCCCGCCTGTAGCGCGGTCAGTTCGGCACCGAACGGGCCGCTGGCGATGTACTTCACGTCGGCGTTGGTCAGCCCGACCTTGGCGACCAGCAGATGGTCGAGCATCTCGCTGGTGCTCTGCGGCGTGGTGAAGGCGAGCCGCCGGCCCTTCAGGTCGTTCAGCGTCTTCACCGGCGAGTTCGGCATGGTGAGCCAGACGTCGTTGGCATTGGTGTGCACGTTCTCGCTGACGATCTTCACCTCGGCGCCGGCGCGCACCGCAGCGATCACCGCGGCCGGCGAGGATTCGGCATATGGCAGGCCACCGGCGATCATGTTGCGAATGTCGGCGCTGCCGCCGGCGGAGGCGCGGATGGCGGTGATGTCGAGTCCGGCCTGCTTGAAGAAGCCCTTTTCCAGCGCTACTGCCCACGGCATCGCCGAGGTCGTGGTGCCGTACTGCGCAACGGCGACCTCCTCCGCCTGCGCCTGGCCGCAGAACAGGCCGATGGCGACGGCGGCAAGACGCGCCAGGGACCGGCGTATCACGCGCGCGCCTTGCGCAGAGCGGTCTCGCGCTGGTGCAGCCAGGGCCGGGCGATTGCGGCGGCATTTTGGAAATCGTCGATGTCCGATCTCATAGCGCAGCACCAGCGAAGTCTCGTCGAGGCCCTCCAGCAACGCGGCGCGACGATCGTCCTCGAACTGGAAGCCGGTCGCCCGGCCGTCGGGCGTCGTGACCGTGCGGGCCACCAGATCGACCGTCAGGATCGGTTCCGGCGCCGCGGTCACCGCAGCGGCCAGCGCATGAACCGTGGCCTCGTCGAGTTGCACGGGCAAAAGGCCGTTCTGGCAGGCGTTGTCGAAGAAGATTTCGCCGAAGCTCGGTGCGATGACGCATCGTATGCCGAAACGGAGCAGCGCCTTCACCGCCGCCTCGCGGGAACTGCCGCAGCCGAAATTCAGGCCGCCGAGCAGGATGCGGGCGTGGCGGAACGGCTCCTTGTTCAGGATGAAATCCTCGACCTCGCTGCCGTCCAGCTTGTAGCGCAGGTCGGAGAACAGCTTCTCCCCCATGTCGGTGGAGCGCGACCGCATGAAGCGGCTGGCGATGATCGTTCCGGTGTCGATGTTGGCGCGCAAGAGCGGTGCGGCGATGCCGGTCAGGATGGTGAAGCTGTCCATGTCGTCCGCTCCTACACGGGCAATTTGCGGCAGTCGACGATGCGGCCGCTGACTGCCGCGGCCGCGACCATGGCCGGGCTGGCCAGGTGGGTGCGGCTCTGCGGCCCCTGCCGGCCCTCGAAATTGCGGTTGGTGGTGGAGATCGACCGCTGCCCGGGCGGCACGAAATCGCCGCCCAGCGTCTGGCACATCGAGCATCCGGATTCGCGCCATTGGAAGCCGGCATCGGTGAAGATCCGCGCCAGCCCGGCCGCCTCCGCCGCATGCTTCACCGGCGTCGAGCCCG
The DNA here is from genome assembly GCA_963819305.1 of uncultured Alphaproteobacteria bacterium. Lineage (GTDB taxonomy): Bacteria > Pseudomonadota > Alphaproteobacteria > Acetobacterales > Acetobacteraceae > CAVTKE01. The sequence goes on along the minus strand of CAWFVP010000003.1, from coordinate 280,207 downwards.
GCACGATGATGGCGGTGACGCCCTCCGGCACCTTCCGCCCGCGCACCACGGCGGCGGCGATCTCGAGATCGGAGATGCGGCTGTTGGTGCAGGAACCGATGAAGGCGAAATCGATCTTCATGCCCTCCAGCTTCATGCCCGGGGCGAGATCCATATAGGCCAGCGCATTGGTCATTGCCTCGCGGCGATCTAGCAAGGCGCTGGATGGATCCGGAATCACCTCGTCGATGCCGATCACGTCCTGCGGCGAGGTTCCCCAGGTGACCTGCGGCTTGATCGCGGAACAATCTATTTCGTATTCGGTATCGAACACCGCCCCGGGATCGGACGGCAAGGCGCGCCATTCGGCCATAGCCTGGTCCCACAATGCGCCCGCCGGCGCGAACGGCCGGCCGGCCAGATAGCCGAAGGTGGAATCATCCGGCGCGATCAGGCCGGAGCGGGCGCCGAATTCGATCGACATGTTGCAGATGGTCAACCGTGCCTCGACCGGCAGCGCGGCGATCGCCTCGCCGGCATATTCGACGGCGAAGCCGGTGCCGGCGGCGATGCCGTGGCGGCCGATGAAATGCAGAATGAGGTCCTTCGAATACACCCCGTCATGAACGCGGCCGGTGAAGTTCACCCGCATGGTCTTGGGCTTGCGCTGGATCATCGCCTGGGCCGCGAGCACGCGCTCGATCTCGGTGGTGCCGATCCCCCACGCCCAGGCGCCCAGGCCACCGCTGGTGGCGGTGTGGCTGTCGCCGCAGACCAGCGTGCTGCCGGGCAGCGCAATCCCGAGTTCGGGCGCGATGACGTGCACGATGCCCTGGCGCGGATCGTTGACGTCGATCAGGTCGATGCCGGCGGCGCGGCAATTCTCCTGCATCGCCAGGATGCGTTCGCGCGCCGGCGCGTAGGTCGCCCAGGTGCGGCCGGGCATGGTCGAGGGATCGTGGTCCACCACCGCGAATGTCGAGCCCGGCGATTTCGGCAGGCGGCCGCGCGCGCGCAGGCCGTCGAAGGCGTCGCGGCTGGTGGCCTCGTGCAGCAGATGCCGATCGATATGGATCAGCGCCCGGTCGGCGGACATCTGGCGGATCACGTGGGCGTCCCAGATCTTTTCGAACAGGCTGCGCGGCTTGTTCATTCTACTCGCCCTTTCTCGAAGGGGCCCGGCGCGGCGCCCGGCCCCAGGAACAGCCGTCGGCAACTGTCGCCCAGATGCGCCCGCATCGCCTGGCGGGCCTGCTCCGGGTCACCGGCTTCGATCGCCTTCATGATCCGGACATGCTCGGCCTGGACGACGCGCAGCCGCTCCTTCGGATGGGTCAAGGCCATCGAACGGGTCAGGCTGATGGTGAATTCCATGGTGCGCTGGATGCTGCGCAGCACCCGCTCGAACAGCGGATTGCAGGCCGCGGCGGCGATGGCGAAATGGAAGGCGACGTCGGCGTCCTGGCCGACCGCGCCGGTCTCGATCGCGCGCTCCAGTTCGGCCAGTGCCTGCCGAGCGGCGGCGAGATGCGGCGCCGGGCGGTGCGTCGCCGCAAGCGCCGCGGCATCGCCCTCGACAGCCTGGCGCAGTTCGAACGATGCCCGCACGTCCTCCAGGCTTTCCACCGGCCCGAAGCTCGGGTCGGCGCGGCCGATGCTGCCGCGGTCGCGGATATAGCTGCCGGTGCCCCAGCGCACGTCGATGACGCCGGCGGCCTGCAGCCGGCTGAGCGCCTGGCGGATCAGCGGCCGCGAGATGCCGAAGCGGGTCGCCAACTCGGTTTCACTGGGCAGCCGGTCGCCGTCATCCAGCGCGCCTTCGGTGATCAGCCCGAGCAGGCGGCGATAGGCTTCCTCGGAGCGCAATTCGCCGGCGCGGGCACTCGCCAGGCTCCGGATCACCGCCTCCTTTGCCACCCGTTTCCCCCTTGTCTCGACATCGCCCACCGCTCGGCGCGAGAGGTTTGACGACACCTCAAGTCATTTGACAACCGGGCGCACACTGGCATAGTCGCGGAAACGGCGTCAACGGAGGCACAGCTCCGGTTCGGCGGCGACGGAGGAACCCGAATGAACGAAGCAGCGCCATGAGCAACCATGTCTCGGTGCGCAACGTCACCCGCTCGTTCGACACCGCCGGCGGTGACAAGCTGCATGCGCTGGGACCGATCAATCTCGAACTCCGAACCGGCGAGTTCTTCTCCGTCGTCGGACCGTCCGGCTGCGGCAAGTCGACGCTGCTGGAGATCATCGCCGGCCTCACGCCCGCCAGCAGCGGAGAGGTCATGTTCGAGGGCAATCCCGTGCGCGGCGACGTCCCCGACGGGATCGGCGTGGTGTTCCAGGAGGACGCCAGCTTCCCGTGGCTGACGGTGCGCGACAACATCTCGTTCGGGCTGCGCCGGCACGGCGTCGCCCCCGACGAGGTCGAACGGCGGGTCGAACATGCGCTCGGGCTGGTCGGGCTGAAGGATTTCGCGGCCGCCTACCCGGTGCAGCTCTCCGGCGGCATGCGGCAGCGCGTCTGCATCGCCCGCACCCTGGTGCTGCGTCCGCGGCTGATCCTGCTCGACGAGCCGTTCGGTGCGCTGGACCAGCAGACCCGTCTGCTGATGGGCGACGAGGTGCTGGCGCTGTGGCGGGCGACCAACGCCACGGTGCTGCTGATCACCCATTCGCTCGACGAGGCGGCCCTGCTGTCGGACCGGGTCGGCGTGATGTCGTCGCGTCCGGGGCAGTTTCTGGAGCTGATCGAAACCGGCTGGCCGCGCGACCGCGACAGCCGCCTGGCCAGCGATCCGGCGTTCGGGCAGGTCACCAGCCGCCTGTGGTCGTTGCTGCGCGAGGAATCGACCAAGGCTATGCGCAGCGGCCAGTCACGCGTGGCGGCCGCCTGAGCGCCGGCTCGTGAGACCCGCCGCATGAAGAAGGCGACGCTGATCCGGATCGCGGTGCTGGCGGTGCTGCTGCTGGCGCTGGAATTCGCCTGCCGGATAGGCTGGATCGGTCGCTTCACCCTGGTGCCGCCGAGCATGATGGTGGTGGGTGCGGTGCGGTTGCTTTGGGCCGGCCAGATGAACGGCGAAATCGCCGATACGCTCAGCGGCGTGCTGATCGCGGCCCTGGGTGCCATCGCGGTCGGCTTCGTGCTGGGCGCCGGGCTGCACGCCTGGCCGCGGGCGCGGCGTTGCCTGGACCCGCTGCTGGCGACCTACTACGCCATCCCGATCTACATCTTCTATCCGATGTTCCTGGTGTTCTTCGGCATGAACCGCAATCCGATCATCATGATCGGCTTCCTGTTCGCCGTGGTGGCGATGATGACCAGCACCCTGAACGGGCTGGACCGGGTGGCGCCGGTGCTGCTGAAGACCGCGCGCGTGCTTGGCATGGGCAGGCTGGCGACGATCCGGCTGATCGTGCTGCCGGCCGCGGCGCCGTACATCTTCGGCGGCGTCAAGCTGGCGATCGCCTACGCCTTCGTCGGCGTGCTGGGCGCCGAGTTCATCCTGTCCGACACCGGGCTCGGCTACCAGATCGCGCTGGCGTTCAACAATTTCGACAACCTCACGATGTATTCGCTGATCCTCGTCGTCGTGGTGGTGGTCTCCAGCGTCAACTCGGCGCTGCTGGGCTGGGAGCGCACGCTGTTGCGGCGGCGCCAGCGGTGATGGTCCTGCAGGGCGGCAACATCCGCGCTTTCGGCCGCCGCTTCGGCGACAGCGTCATCCTGCTCGCGGTGATCATCGCGGTCTGGCAGCTGCTGTATGCGCTGGTCGGCGAGATCGCGCTGTCGCCGCCGCTCGCCACCGTGGGCAACGCCATCGGATTGCTGCGATCGGCGGATTTCTGGCCGAACGTTGCAACCTCGTTCCGCGCCCTCGGCATCGCGCTGGTGGTCGAGGTGGTGTTCGGGCTGGTGCTGGGCGTGATCTTCGGTCTGAACCGCCTGCTGGGCGAAGTGGTAGAGCCGGTCATCATCGTCTTCTACTCGATCCCGAAGATCGTGTTCTATCCGGTGGTGCTGATGTTCTGCGGCATCGGGCTGCTGTCGGTGGTGGTGTTCGCGGTGATGCACGGCATCCTGCCGATCCTGCTGTTCACCATGAACGGCGTGCGCAACATCCGGCCGGCCTTCACCAAGACCGCCCGGGTGATGCGGCTGACCTTTGCGCAGACGCTCTGGAGCGTGGCGTTGCCGGCGACCATCCCGGAGGTGTTCACCGGCCTGCGGCTCGGCTTCGCCGGCACCATGCTCGGCGTGCTGCTGAGCGAGATGTTCGGCTCCAAGAACGGGCTCGGGTTCATGTTGATGAATGCCATCGGCCTCAGCCAGGTATCGCTGATCATGTCGCTGACGCTGCTGCTGGCGGGCTTTGCCGCGGTGGTGAACCTGCTGCTGCTGGCGATCGACCGGCGGCTGCACCGCCGCGCCTAGTCTGCAGCCACTCGGAGCCTTGCTCAATGAGAGATAGGCTTCCGCTATTCACTCCTGACTGGCCAAGCTATGCCATAGCGGCCCCACTTCGCTTTTTGGGCGGCGTCGACCGTGTTCCTGTTATCTTGCGGCGGAGCCGTTGCCGGGTTCATTCGCACCGAAATTGCCATGCTGATGTTTACGATCTGGATCATGGCAGGCGGTCTTGTCGGTCTTGCGGCGCTGTTTTCAGCGAAACTCTATATCGGAAAACAGATATTCGCTCGCGCGCCGAAGACGGGCCGGCCAGCCAGGGCCGCCGGCGCTGTCATTGTCGTGGGTGTCCTGGCTTTGCTATTTTTCGGCTACGGATTGACGACGGTACGAGGTGTTTGACCACATGATTTCGGGCTGGCCGCGCCTATTCCGCGGCCGCGGTTTCGGCCCGGCCACGCAGGGTCTGCACCGGCAGGGCGATCACCAGCACGAAGGCCAGCGCCATCATCGCGCCGTTGACCAGCATGCTGGTGCTGATGGAGTGCCGGTAGGCGACCTCCACCAGCGCGCGGTGGTCGCCGCCGAGGCTCGCAATCTGGGCGATGCCGCGGTCGAGCATGTCCTGCACCTCGGCAACCGGCATCGTCTCGGACAGCAGGCCGCGCAGCCGGGCGCCCATCACCCCGCCGGCCACCGCGACGCCCAGGGCGCCGCCGAGCGCCCTGATGAACGCCATGGCCGAGGTCGCGGCACCCATCTCTCCCGGCTGCACCGCGTTCTGCAGGGCGGTCATGACGTTGGGCATCCCCATGCCCATCCCCATGCCGAGCGCCAGCAGGCCGACGCCGAACCATGGCGCGGGGGCGTCGATTGTGGCCAGCACCGCGATGCCGCACAGGCCCAGGGCCTCGAGCCCGACGCCGGCCAGCAGGAAGGGACGCAAACGCCCGGTGGTCGATACCAGCTGCCCGCCCAGCACCGAGGTCGTCATCATCCCGACGATCTGCGGCAGCAGCATCATGCCGGCCTCGGTCGGCGTCATATGCAGCACCAGCTGGAAATACAGCGGCACGAACACCAGGGCGCCGAGCATGGCGAAGCTCATCATGCCCGAAGCGGCGACGCAGCGGGCGAAGACCGGATTGCGGAACAGCTTCGGGTCGATGATCGGCTCGCTCGCCCGCCGTTCCTGTTGCACGAACGCCGTGCCCAGCCCGATCGCGACGAACAGCAGGCCGATGACCACCGGCGATAACCAGGAATAGGTGCTGCCGCCCCAGCTCAGCACCAGCAGCAACGCCGTGGTGGCGCCGGTCAGCAGCAGAGCCCCCTCGTAATCCGGCTTATGCTGGCGCCGCGTTGCCGTCCCGCGCATCCCGGCCAGGATCAAGGCGAGCGCGAGGGCGCCGACCGGCAGGTTGACGTAGAACACCCAGCGCCAGGACAGCTGGGTGGTGAGCACCCCGCCCAGCAACGGTCCGGCGACGCTGCTGATGGCGAAGGCGCCGGTGAACAGACCCTGGTAGCGGCCGCGCTCGCGCGGCGGCACGAGGTCGCCGATCGATGCCTGGGCGAGCGTCATCAACCCACCCGCACCCAGCCCCTGAAGGCCGCGGAACAGGATCAGCTCGGTCATCGACCGGGCCAGGCCGCACAGCGTCGAGCCGAGCAGGAACACCAGGATGGCGACCACGAACAGCCGCCGCCGGCCATACATGTCGCTGAGCTTGCCATACATCGGCGTGGTCGCGGTCGACGTCAGCATGAAGGCCGTGACGATCCACGAAAGATGCGCCAGGCCACCGAGATCGCTGACCACGCTCGGCAGCGCGGTGTTGACGATGTTCTGGTCCAGCGCCGCCGTCACCATGGCCAGCATCAGGCCGCCGAACACCAGACGGCGTTGCCGAACCGATACGGTTTCGTCCAGGCTTCGCGCCGCGGAGTTGATGCGTTGTTGCATAGATTAAGGTTCGGCTGTTAACACGCCTCTGTCCATATGGGAATGCAACAGAAGGTTGCACCCGCGACTATTTTATCCGGCGGTGGCAGCGATCCGGCCGCGCCGTTCGGCGTACAAAGCCAGGCGTTTGGCGGCATTTTCGGACGTTGCATGGACACTGTCGGCGGCCGCCGCGGGAGGGAGTGTCTCGGCAAAGTGACATGCCGCGAAATGCCCTGACTCCATCGACCGCAGTGCCGGCTCCTCCACTCGGCAGCGATCCTGCACGAAGGGGCAGCGCGTGTGGAACCGGCAGCCATCCGGCGGGTCCATCGGGCTCGGAACGTCGCCGCCCGGGATCTGCTTGCCGCCGCGCCGGTGCGGGTCCGGCCGCGGGATCGCCGCCAGCAGCGTGCGCGTGTACGGATGCCGCGGGTTGGCGAACAACGCGTCCTTGGGCGCGATCTCGACGATCTTGCCGAGATACATCACCGCCACGCGGTCGGCCATGTGCTTCACCACCGCGAGGTCGTGGGCGATGAACAGGTAGGACAGGCCGAGCCGCGCCTGCAGGTCCTTCAGCAGGTTCACCACCTGCGCCTGGATCGACACGTCGAGTGCCGATACCGGTTCGTCGCAGACCACCAGCGCCGGCTCGACCGCCAGCGCGCGGGCGATGCCGATGCGCTGGCGCTGGCCGCCGGAAAACTCGTGCGGGTAGCGTTGCGCGTGATACTCGGCCAGGCCGACCAGGCCCAGCAGTTCGTTCACCCGCGCCCGGCGAGAATCGCGGTCGCCGATCTCGTGCACGATCAGCGGTTCTTCCAGGATGTCGCCCACGGTCATGCGCGGGTTCAGCGAGGCGAACGGGTCCTGGAACACGATCTGCATCCGCCGCCGCAGCCGGCGCAGCGGATGGCCGCCCATTTCGGTGATGTCGCTGCCCTCGAAGCGGACGATGCCGGCCGACGGCTCGATCAGCCGCAGGACCAGGCGCGCGGTGGTGGACTTGCCGCAGCCGGACTCGCCGACCAGCGCCAGCGTCTCGCCGCGCTGCAGCGAGAAGGACACGCCGTCCACCGCGCGCACCACGCCCACGGTCTTGGCCATGATCAGGCCGCGCTTCACCGGGTAATGCTTGGCGAGGTTCTCGACCTCCAGCAGCGGACCGTTGCCCCTGGCGGTCGCGGCCGGCGCGGTGGCGCCGTTCATGACGGCGCTCATCGCACCACCTCGGCGCCGATGGTCTCGCCGGCGACGGCGGCCTCCAGCGGCGCGCGGATGCAGGCGACGAGGTGGCCCTCGCCGTCGGTGCCGACCACGCCGGGGCCGACCGGGACCAGCGGCGGATTGATCTTGGTGCAGGCGTCGATCGAGAACACGCAGCGCGGATGGAAGCGGCAGCCCTGCGGCAGCGCGAACGGCGCCGGCACGGCACCCTCGATCGCCAGCAGCCGGTCGTGGGTTTCCTCGATCTTCGGGAATGCTGCCGAGCAGGCCCAGCGTGTAGGGGTGCTGCGGATCGTCGAAGATGCGCGGTGCCGGCGGCGCGCTCGACCACGCGCCCGGCATACATCACGGCGACCTCGTCGGCCATTTCGGCGACCACGCCGAGGTCGTGGGTGATCAGGATGATCGCCATGCCGGTCTGCTGCTGCAGGTCGCGCAGCAGGTCGAGGATCTGCGCCTGCACGGTGACGTCGAGCGCCGTGGTCGGCTCGTCGGCGATCAGCAGGTCGGGCTCGCAGGCCAGCGCCATGGCGATCATCACGCGCTGGCGCATGCCGCCGGACATCTGGTGCGGGTATTCGTCGAAGCGGCGGGCGGCGGCCGGGATGCGCACCCGGTCCAGCGCCGCGATCGCGCGGGCCTTCAGCGCGGCCGCGAGCTGGCGCTGCGGTCATGCGCGCGCATCGCCTCGGTGATCTGGTCGCCGACGGTGAACACCGGGTTCAGGCTGGTCATCGGCTCCTGGAAGATCATGGCGATGCGGTTGCCGCGGATCGGCGCGCATCTCGGCCGGCGACAGGTCCAGCAGGTCGCGGCCGTCGAACATCACCCGGCCGGCGGCGATCCGGCCCGGGCGGCGGCACCAGGCGCATCACCGACAGCGACAGCATCGACTTGCCGCAGCCGCTTTCGCCGACGATGCCGAGGGTCTTGCCCGTTGCGACCGACAGCGATCGACGCCGTCCACCGCGGCGACGTCGCCGTTGCTGCTGCGGAATACCGTGCGCAGGCCTTCGATGGAGAGAAGGCTGGAGGAAACTAGGTCGGTCATGCTGTCCGGAACGTCGGAGGGCTGAGATCTGCTCCGACGTGCCGGTGATCCCAGTCCAGCTCCGGCACCTTCGCCATGACGCGCTTCTGCGCCTCGTGCAAGGCCGCCGCGGCGGCCGGATAGTCCATCGTCAGCACCCTGCCCGTCCTCCACCACCTTCTCGCCGTCGACGAAGACGTGCGGACGGCGCGGTCGCCGGCGGCGTAGATCAGGCTGCGCACCGGATCGTGGGCCGGCCGCATCATCGGATGGGTGATGTCCACCAGCACCATGTCGGCGCGGCAGCCCGGCGCCAGCCGGCCGATATCGTCGCGCCCCAGCGCCCGGGCGCCGCCGATGGTCGCCGCCTCGAACAGGTCGGTGCTGTTCAGGGTGCGCGGGTCGCTGGCCTGGGTGCGCGCCAGGTAGGACGACCAGCCGCATCTCATCGAGCATGTTGTGCGGATAGGTGTCGGTGCCGACGCCCATGTTCACGCCGGCGCGCGGTAGCGGCCGAAATCCTTCAGCGTGATGCCGCGGCGGGCGAACACGGTCGGGCAATGCGCCACCGTCGTGCCGGTCTCCGCCAGCCGCGCGAGGTCCGTGCCTGGTGTGCCAGGGCGTCGAGGGATGGTCGTCGAGGAAGATGCCGTGGCCGATGATCGACCGGTCCGACAGCAGGCCCAGATGGTCCAGCCAGCCGATCGGGGTGTAGCCGTGGCGGCGGGTGATCTCGTGGAACTCGCTGACCGACTGCGCCGCATGGATCTGCCAGGACAGGCCGCGCGCCTTGGCCTCGGCGAAGCTGTCGCGCAGCAGGCCTTCGCTGCAGGTGTCGATCTGCGCCGGCACCACCATGCCGAACAGCCGGCCGGAGGGATGCTGCTCGGCGCGCTCGATCAGCGCGAAGCGCCTCGGCCATCGGCCTTCTCGCCGGCCGCCTCGTCCCAGTCGTATTCGACCAGGTGGCCGTTCTTGGTGAACCAGCGCGCGGAGCGGAACATCGGCGCGACGCAGACCCGCATGCCGCTCTCGGCCAGCAGGTCGAGCCAGCCGGGATGCGCCATCGACAGGTCGGCGAGCGTGGTGACGCCGGACAGCAGCAGCTCGCGACAGCGCGACGCGCACGCAGTGCGGCACCGCCTCGGCGTCGGCGCGGAAGATCGGCAGGTATTCGTAGAGCGAGGAATTGTACAAGCCCGGGCGTGCCGACCTCGTCGGTCAGGCCCTTGTTCATCGGCTCGCTGGACGGGTGGGAGTGGATGTTGACCAGGCCCGGCATCGACCATCATGCCGGCGCCGTCGATCACGGTATCGGCCGGCGCCGTCATAGCCGCGGCCGACGAAGGTCGATGCGCCGCCGTCGGTGAACGCCACGTCGGCGTCCGGCATGTAGACGTGCCGCTTCGCGTCGGCATCCCAGGCGACCACGAAATCGGCGTTGCGGATCAGCGTTGTCGGCATGGTTCCCTCTATTTCGCCAGGCTGATGTCGAGGCCCTTGTAGAGCCCGACACCGTAGATGCCGTGCGCCCTGGCGCCGATGGTGCGCTTGCTGGAAGCCAGCCACAACTGTTCGCGGACCAGCGGAATCCAGACGCTGTTCTCGGTCAGCCGCTCCTGCACGTCGGCCAGCGCCGCCTGCCGGGCGCCGGGATCGACCGAGGTTCGGGCCTGCTGCAGCCAGGTATCGGTCTGCGCGTCCTTCCAGTTCATGCGGTTGGGCGTCGGCGTGTTGGCCGACTGGAAATAGAGGTTGAGCGCATCGCTGGCCGACACATAGGGGTAGGACATCATGAAGGCGTCGAACTCCTGCGTCGCGAGCTTGCCCCAGCCGATAGTGGCGTCCCACATCTGGATCTTCATGTCGATGCCGATGCGCCGGAAATCCGCCTGCATCGCCTCGGCAAGCCGGGTGTTCAGTGGGATCGGTGAGGCCGTAGAGGGTGAAGCGGGCGCGCCTCGCCGTTCTTGGCGCGGACGCCGTCGGCGCCGGCCACCCAGCCGGCCTCATCGAGCAGCTTGCGGGCGGCGGCGGGATCGAAGCACCGGCATCAGGGCCTTCGACTTCGGATCGTAATCCAGCACGCCGGGGTTGAGGTAGGCGTCGGCCGGATCGCCGGCGCCGAAGAACACCGCCTTGGCGATCGCCGGGCGGTTGACCGCCATCACCATGGCGCGGCGCAGCACCGGATCGTTGACCACCGGCTTGTCGACCTTGAAGCCGATGAAGATAGTCCCAGAAGTAGTTCGGCTGGTTCGACAGGTGCATGCCCGGCATCTTGCTTCAGCGATTCGCAGCGCGACATAGGGGATGTATTGGGTGACGTCCCCCTGGCCGGACTGCAGCGCCGCCAGACGCGTGTTGTCGTCGGGGATGACCCGCCAGATCACCCGCTCGACCTGCGGCGCCGGGTTCTTGAAGATCGGCGGCGCCCCAGTTGTAGCCCTCGTGCCGCTTCAGCACCATTTCCTGCGCGCGGCGTCCAGGACGACCCAGCAGAACGGCCCGGTGCCGTTGAAGCCCTGCACGCCGAAATTCGGCCCCGAGCTTCTCGACGCAGTTGCTGGTCGACGATCGACGGGAAGAACAGCGACAAGCTGGTAGGGCAGCTCGCTGAACGGCTGGTCGAGCTCGTACTCGACGGTGTAGTCGTCCTTGGCGCGGACTCCTTCACCGGGCCGGCGCGCCACCGCACCGGGCTGTTCGGCGTCGCCGGTCGACGAGGCGGCGTGATCGAGTAGACCACGTCGTCGGCGGTCATCTTGCGGCCGTCGCAGAAGGTGACGTCGTCGCGCAGCTTGAAGGTGTACAGGCGGCCGTCCGGGCTGACCGTCCAGCTGGTGGCGAGGCCGGGCTTCACCGTCTTCATGTCCCAGTCGATCGAGGTCAGCGTGTCGGCCAGCATGTAGACGACCTCGCCGGCGCTGCGGGCGGTGGAGCGGACCGGGTCGTAGTTGTCGGCGTCGATCGCGCGCAGCACCACCAATGCGTCGGGCGGTGCCGTCTGCGCGACGGCCGCCATGGTGCAGGCGCCGGTCGCCCAGGCCGCCGCCAGTCCAGCCAGCATGATCCGCTTCATCATCAGCCCCCTGTTTGATTTTCCTGGACCCGCAGCCGCGGGTTGCCGAGTTGCTGGACCCGCAACCGCGGGTCCAGCGCATCCCTTAGCGCGTCGCCAAGCACGTTGAATGCCAGCACGATGAGGAAGATCGCCGCGCACGGCACCACCGCGATATGCGGCGCGAAAAACAGGAAATTCCGCCCCTGCGCCGCCATCGCGCCCAGTTCAGCGGTGGGCGGCTGGGCGCCGAGGCCGACGAAGGACAGCGCCGAGCCGAGCAGGATCACCTGGCCGAAGCGCAGGGTGGACCAACACCACCAGCGCCGACAGACAGTTCGGCAGCAGATACGCCAGGATCAGACGATGATCCCGCATACCCATCGCCCGCGCCGCCTCCATGTAGTCGCGCGCCCATCTCGACCACCGCGGCCGCCCGGGCGATGCGGGCCGTCAGCGGCACGGTCGCCACCGCCATCGCCAGCACCACCGCCTGGATCCCCGGACCGAAGATCGCGGCGATCGCCAGGCCGAACAGGATGGCGGGAAACGACAGCAGCACGTCCATGCAGCGCATCACCAGGCCGTCGATCGGCCGGTAGAAGGCCGCGAGCAGCCCCAGCAGGACGCCGACGCCGCCGCCGGCCAGCACCGACAGCGCGCCCATCAGCAGGGTGACCCGCAGGCCGTAGACCAGCCGCACCACCAGGTCCCGCCCCTGGTCGTCGGCGCCGAGCAGATGCTCCGCGCCGGGCGGCGCCATGGCGCTGCCCAGGTCGTTGTCGTAGGGGTCGCCGGCGACGATCCACGGGGCCAGCAGCGCGGCGGCGACGATCGCCAGCGTGAAGACCAGGGCGGCCAGCGCCAGCTTGTCGCGGGCCAGGCGCCTCAAGTGCGCACGCGCGGGTCCAGCACGACATACAGCAGGTCGACGGCCAGGTTGATCAGGATGAAGCCGCCGGCCAGCACCAGGATCGTGCCCTGGGCCATCGGGAAGTCGGACGACAGGATGGCGCCGACCGCCAGCCGCCCGACCCCGGGCCAGGAGAAGATCGTCTCGGTCACCACCGCGCCGCCCAGCAGGAAGCCGATCTGCAGCCCGATCAGCGTCACCACCGGGATCATCGCGTTGCGCAGGGCGTGGCGGAGCACCACCACGAGCTCCGGCAGCCCCTTGGCGCGGGCGGTGCGGACATGCTCGGCGCCGAGCACGTCCAGCACCGCGGTGCGGGTCATCCGCGCCACCGGGCCCCACGAACACGCCGCCCAGCGTCAGCGCCGGCAGCACCAGCGAGGCGAGGCCCGCCAGCCGTCCAGAGCGGCCCGCCGCGGCCGGTGAACGGCAGCAGCTGCCAGCGGAAGCCGACGAACCAGATCAGCAGCAGGCCGAGAAAGAACACCGGCACCGACACCCCGGCCACCGACACCGCCATCACCGCGCGGTCCAGCGGCGTGCCGCGCGGCGCAGGCGGCGAGCGTGCCCAGCGCCACGCCGAGCGGCATCGACCACACCAGGGACGCCGACCATCAGCTCCAGGGTCGGGCCCATCGTGCGCCGAGTTCCTGCGACACCGGCATGTTGTTGATGATCGAGACGCCGAGGTCGCCATGCAGCAGCCGCAGCAGATAGCGGCCGAACTGCACCGATAGCGGCAGGTCCAGGCCGAGCTCGGTGCGGATTGCGGCCACCACGTCCGCGGTCGCCATCGGCCCGGCGCGCACCGCCGCCGGATCGGTGGGCACCACCTGCATCAGCAGGAAGCCGATTGCCAGAACCCCGAGCAGAACCGGAACCGCCAGCAGCAGCCGCTGCACGACATGGCGCAGCATCCGGCTAGGCGGCCCAGGTCAGCGGCGCTGCGAAATCCGGCATGGGCATGTCGGCAGGCAATCCCCGAAAACGTCAGGGGCTATCCTGCACGCGCCATGCCAACTCCGTACGCGGCGCCCGGCGCAGCCAAACCGGGGGGGCGCTCAGCGGATGCGCCAGATCTCGCCCGACTGCTCCTGGTCCCAGTTGAAATAGACCACCTGCCGCCCGGTGCTGATGCCGACCGGCGGACCGCCGTTCCAGGGGTATTTCCCAGCCGTCGCCGCGTCGACCAGCGCATCGAACCGGTGCGGATTGGCCGCCGTCCCTTCGCTCACCTGCCAGCCACCACCCGCGGCCGGGCAGGCCTGCCCGACCAGGTCCTCCTGGCGCAGGTCGATCTGCGCCTTCGCGGTCCAGGCCTTGCAGGCCGGATTGGCCGGATCGGCATGCACGTTGACATAGGCCAGCTCCGCCGGCGGCGGTCCGATCATGCCGCAACCGGCACAGGACAGCCCGACGGCTGCAAACAGAGCCAGATGGCGCATGACGAACGTACCTCCACGATGACGGCGGCGCTGAGGTGGGTATCGGGGCGCGATGCGGCAAGCCGGTGGCGCGGAAATGCAGGTTGGACGATGTTGCAGCCAGGTTATTCCAACATTTGCAGAAATTTGACCGGCGGACCTCAGGCGAGCGCTCCGCTGAGCCTGCGGCTGACGGCGATGAAGTTCGAGACCACCGGCCCAACGCCCTCGCGTGGATAGACCAGGGTGAGCGGCGCGGTCAGCGCCGGGCAAGTGTCGATCCGGCGGTAGCCGACATGGCGCAGGCTGACCTGCTGCATCGAGGCCGGCACCACCGAGATGCCGGCGCCGGCCGCGACCAGGTTGATGTTGGTGAGCATGTGCGCGACCTCCGCCGTCACCTGCGGCTCGAAGCCCGCGGCGCGGCAGGCCAGGATCAGGTTCTGGTAAATTCCGGGAGCGCCGGGCCGACGCACCAGGATGAACGATTCCCCTGCAAGTTCCGCCAGCGGAACCGCGCTTCCGACCCGCCGGAACCGGCCGCCGAGCAGGCGATGCCCGACCGGCAGGACCAGCAGCATTTCCTCCTGCAGCAACTCGAGGACCGCCAGCGACGGCGCACGGGCCACCGGCACCCGCAGCAGGGCAAGCTGGATGTCGCCGGCCAGCACCGCCTCGAGCAGGTCGGCGGCGCTGTTCTCCCGCAGGTCGAGGGTCACCTGGGCGTGGTCGCGGCGAAATTCCCGGATGATGTCGGGGACCAGCGGATGCACCACGGCGGAGGTGGTGAAGCCGACCGACAGCCTGCCGACCTGGCCGCGCGCCGCCTGCTGGGCCCGCGTCGCCGCCTGCCGGACCGAATTCAGGATCGCGTAGGCCTCGGCAAGGAACGCCTGCCCGGCCGCGGTCGGTTCCACGCCCCGCGCGCCGCGCGTGAACAGCTTGGTACCAAGCTCCGTCTCCAGCGCCCGGATCTGCTGGCTCAGCGGCGGCTGCTGCATCCCCAGCCGGCGGGCGGCGCGGGTGATGTGGCGTTCCTCGGCGACGGCGACGAAATAGCGAAGATGACGCAGTTCCATCACCAAGACATATCTGAAAACTATGGCCAGCCGCGATTCTATATATTTGACCGGCGGTCGCCGGACAGCCAATTCTCGCCGAACCGACCGGTGGAAAAACGCCGGCGCGATCGGGGGGATCCCATGAAGCTGATGTCGAAAATGCTGTTGCGAGCAGCATCGCGGACTTGCTGCGTCGTCGCACTCCTGGCCGGGTTCGCGGCGCTGCTGAACAGCCGCCCGGCCGCTGCCGACCCCACCGAGATCCTGTTCGTCGGCAACAGCTTCACCCATGGCCGCTACAATCCGGCGCTGAACTACAACGCCGGCCCCGGCAATGCCGCGGGTACCAACCAGGTTCACGACCTGCTCTGCCCGAGCCTGCCCTGTACCGGCGCCGAAGGTCCTGCCGCCTCGAACCCGACTCCCGGGAACACGCCGGGGACGACCCTGTCGGACAAGCTTGGCTACCTGCAGGCCAATCCGTCGTCGCAATATGCCGAGGTAGGGCCGTTCGGCGGCGTCGCCGGCATCTTTCTGCAACTGACCAAGGAAGCCGGCCTCAACTACAACGTTTCGCTGATCGCGGTCAGCAGCGCCACCTTGACCGGGTATGCCAACAACACCGGCAACGAGGCGGGGGACCTGCCACTGATCGAGAACGCCAAATACAACAAGGTCGTGCTGCAGGATCAAAGCTTCCAGCCGCTGCCGAGCACGATCACGGTGAACGGGCAGAGCGTGCCGACCCGCGGCAAGCCTGCGAGCTTCCAGTCCGGCGTCAACACGCTGGTCAACGGCATCGACGCCGCCGACCTCGCCGCCGGGGTGCCGTACGCCGACATCACCCTGGCGCAGACGCCGCCGCTCGCCTCCTACGGCTACACCAGCAACAACCCGAACGCGCCGATCTTCGGCTCCAGCACGGTGGCCCAGCAGGGCGGCAACAAGGCCTACGCGCCCTATATCGGCGACGCCAACCCGATTGCCGCCATGGCCTCCGACCTGCACAACGCCTATGTGGGCGAGGCGAATGCGTTCAATGCCGCCAACCCGACCAAGAGCCATGTCGGCGTGGCGCTGGACGGCGATGCCTGGGTCAGCGCCATCAATCTCGGGTTCGCCGAGCAGAACCCGTTCCTGGTCAACGAACCGGCCGGCCAGGTCGACCTGTGGGACAGCGACCCGCTGATGGCCTGCTGCACCGTGCCGATCGGCTATCACCCCAGCAGCTATGGCGACTACCTCGACGCGCTGACGCTGTTCGGGCAGATCACCGGGGTGGACCCGACCAGCATCGCAGCCGAGGAAGACGCTTCAAACCCGCTCTATCAGTCGTCCGCCGCCTACGCGCTGGGGATCTCGGCGCCGATCGCGTCCGAGCTTGCGGTGGCCGCCGAAGACACGCTGCACGCCGGCAATGCGGTGCCCGAACCCGGCTCGCCGGCCGTGCTGGCGACCGCGTTGCTGGGGCTGGGCGGGCTGCGCCGGCTATCCCGGAATCGGCCAGGCCGAGCGGTGTAGGAAGCGCAGGAACAGCAGCACCGCCGCCGCGGTCAGGCCGGCGATCAGGCCGATCCACATCCCGGGTGTCTCCAGGCCCATCGGGAAGGCCAGCACCCAGCCGAGCGGCATGCCGATGCACCAATAGGCGAACAGCGTGATCGCCATCGGCATCCGCGCATCCTTCATGCCCCGCAGCGCGCCGTTGCAGGCGACCTGCAGCCCGTCGGACAGCTGGAACAGGGCGGCCAGGAAAAGCAGGCTGGCGGCACCGGACAGCACCGCCGCATCGCTGGTGTAGAGGCCCGCGATGCCCCGCGGCATGGTCAGCATCAGCACGCCGCCGACGGCCTGGCTGGCGAGCGCCATCGCCATGCCGACGAAGCCCGCCCGGCGCACGCCATGGCGGTCGCGCCGCCCGACCGCGTTGCCGACCCGCACGGTGATGGCCATGGCGATGCCCATCGGCACCATGAACGTGACCGATGCGACATTCAGAGCGATCTGGTGGCTGGAGATCGCGGTCTCGCCGAACCGGCCGATCGCCAGGGCGGCGCCGCTGAACATGCCGACTTCCATCACCACGCTGAAGGCCATCGGCAGCCCCAGCTTCAGCAGCCCCCCGATCACCGCGAAATCCGGCCCGCGACGTCCCTCGCCCCAGCCCAGGCCACGATAATCCGGGCTGCGCCACAGCATGACGGCGAAGGCGGCCAGTTGCAGCCACATGGTGATGGCGGTGGCGAGGCCGCTGCCGAACGCGCCCAGGTGCAACCGGTACATCAGGAAGTATCCAATCGGCGCCAGCAGCGCGAGCCCGAGCAGGTTCAGCAGCAGCGGCAGGCGCGGCAGCGACAGCCCCTCGGAGACTCCGCGGCAGACCAGGTACACACCCAACGCCGGGGCCATGAAGCTGGCCGCGTGCAGGAACTCGGTCGCGCCGACCAGCAGCTCCCTATCGACACCCATGCCCCGCAGCAGGACCGGGCCGCCGAAATAGAACACCACCTGCACCGCGATGCCGACCGCCAATGCCAGCCACAAGGCCTGCCGCACCAGGGCGCCCACCTCGGTGCGCCGGCCGGCGCCGTCGAGTTGCGCCACGCTGGGCGGGATCGCCATCATCAGGCCGACCAGCGACACCAGCCCGACCATCCAGACGTTGACGCCAAGCCCCACGGCACCCAGCACCTGCGGGCCCAGATGCCCGGCCATCACCATGTCCACCACATTGGTGGCGATCATGGCGAGCTGGCTCAGCACCAGCGGCAGGGCCAGCCGGAAGGTCGCACGGATTTCCTGCGCGATCGCGGATTGAGTTTGGGTAACTGCAGACATTGCGGCACGCCTCGGAGTGGGTCCGGGCGCGCCGCCCCTGGATCATTCCAGGGAGGGACGCGGGCGCCGGGTAAACCCGGCGCCCCCGGAATTAATGGATTTCGCCAGCCTGCTTGAGCGCCTGGCGCATCTTGGCGCCGGTGAAGCCGGGCGCCCGCGCCATGTCGAGAATGACCTTCTCGCGCCGGGTGCAAAGATCGATGGCGGCCGGAAGTTTCTTGACGCAGTCCGCGCGGAATCACCACCGCGCCGTGGAAGTCCGCGTGGATCACGTCGTCGTGGCCGGCCAACATGCCGAAGATGTTCACGTCGCACTTCATCGCGGTCATGTGGACATGCGCATGGCTTGGCCCGATGCGGCCGCCGATGATCTGGAAATCGGGCGCCAGCATGTCGAGGTCGCGGAACGACCCGTTGGTGACGCAGCCGATCACGCCGAGGCCCTTGTGCACGGTGGTCTGCACCTCGCCCCAGAACGCGCCGTAGCCGGGGCGGTCGTCGAGGTCCTGGATCACGGCGATGGTCGGCAGGTCGCCGGCCTCGACATACTCGTACCAGTCCTCGCGCGACGGGATCGGGCCGGTCGGCGGCTCCTTGGCGCGGATCAGGCCGGTGCGGGCGAGGCCGACGATCGGCGGGAATTTCCGGTCGACGCAGAACATGTGCTCGACGGTGAAGCCGATGGCGCGGCGCGACGGCACGACCAGTTCGAGGCCGTTGCAGATCGTCGGCGTGTCCCACTGCTTGAGCACGTCGAGATCGGCGCGCGTCAAGGCAATTCCGGTAACGTCAGCCATGGCGTTTTCTCCCGTGGGGCACGCTTGATGGAGCGTGGCGGCGCTTGCTCTGGATAGGGAAGCGGCAACGGCGCATCCGGATCGCCGAGCGGTCCGGACGCGTTGCTGCCGCCATAACGGTCGTGGCAATCTGCCGTGGATGTGCGGTTTCGGCAATCGCACCGAACACAGGTGCTGCCATGCAACGCGTCCTCGCCAACTCGACCGTCGCCACTACGACAGTCGCCAGCACGACAGTCGCGCGGGGCGGCAAGGCGATCTATGGCGCGCCGCTCGGCATCCTCATGCTGGAGGCGAAGTTTCCGCGCATTCCCGGCGACATGGGCAACGCGCTGACCTGGCCATTCCCGGTGCTGTACCGGGTCGTCACAGGCGCGTCGCCGGAACTTGTGGTACTGCGCGGCGCCGCTGGGATGCTGCCGGCCTTCCTCGATGCCGCCGCCGACCTGGTGGCGCAGGGCGCCGAGGCGATCACCACCAATTGCGGATTCCTGTCGATCTTCCAGCATGAGATCGCCGCCCATGTCCGGGTGCCGGTCGCCACCAGTGCGCTGCTGCAGGTGCCGTGGGTGCAGGCGATGCTGCCGCCCGGCAAGCGCGTCGGGGTCGTCACCGTCAGCGCCGCCTCGTTGACGCCTGCGCATCTGCAGGCAGCCGGCGTGCCGGCGGACACGCCGATCGCCGGCACCGAGGGCGGGCGCGAGTTCTTCCGGGTGCTGATCCGCGCCGAATCGCAGGACATGGACGTGGCGATGGCCGCGCGCGACATCCTCGATGCCGGGAGGGCCCTGCTGCGCGGGCACCCCGATATCGGCGCGATCGTTCTGGAATGCACCAACATGCCGCCCTATGCCCACGCGCTGCGCGAGGCGCTGGGAGTGCCGGTCTATGACATCTATTCACTGGTAACCTGGCTGCACGCCGGGCTGC
Organism: uncultured Alphaproteobacteria bacterium; assembly: GCA_963819305.1. Lineage (GTDB taxonomy): Bacteria > Pseudomonadota > Alphaproteobacteria > Acetobacterales > Acetobacteraceae > CAVTKE01. The sequence goes on along the minus strand of CAWFVP010000003.1, from coordinate 260,588 downwards.
GTCCCCGAGATTTCGGGCCGCCGGCGGACCGGGCGACCTGCCTTTCAGGTCACTGACCACCTTCCCGCGCAGAATCGTCCCTGCGGGTTTCGGCGCCCACGCCCGGCACCGGCCGCGGCTGCATCGCGGGACCGGGCGGCCGCGGCTGCTGCGCGGCGACCGGCGGCGGCCGGTAATTGGCGGGCGGACGTTCGTTGCGGGCAGGCTCGTAGCGCTGCGGCTCCGGCGGCCGGCCCCGGTCGTAATTCGGAGCGTAGCCAGGTGCATAATAGCCGCGCTCGTAGTTCGGGGCGTAGACCGGCGCCGCGTAGCCGGGGGCGTAGTATTGCTGCGGCGCGTAACCCTGGGTGTAGGTGGGTTGATATCCGCCGGGATAAGCCTCGCCATAATACCCGGGCGCCACGCAGCCGCCGAGCAGGACCAGCGCGGCTCCTCCCACGGCGATCAGCGCCGCGCGGTGAACAACCACACCTTGCCCGTGTCCAGTCAGCTTCAGGCCCAGGTTCATTTGGCGACATCCTCGGTTGAGTACATCAACGAGACGTAACCGGTTCGGTTCCTGACGGACGGTTGGGGGTCAGTTGAACCGCGCGGGATCGTATGGCGCGGGATCGATCACCGGCGGCTTGCCGCCGACCAGGTCGGCCGCGAGCCGTCCCGACACCGCCCCCGCCGCCAGGCCGATATGACCGTGGCCGAAGCAATGCACCACGTCGGCACAGCCGCTCGCGGGGCCGATGCAGGGCAGGCTGTCGGGCAGCGAGGGCCGGTGGCCCATCCATACCTTGACCCGATCCGCCGGCAGGTCGCGCGGCAGGCCCGGATAGGTGCGCAACGCGTAGTCGCGCAGGATTTCCGCCCGCTTCCAGTTCGGCGCCGCCTCCAGGCCGGCGATCTCCACCTGCCCGGCCACCCGCAGGCCCAGCCGCGTCATGGTGTTCGACATCTTGCCGTCGCTGGGCATGATCGGGATGCGCGGGAAGCTCTCGGGGGCGGTGATCATGGCGTGGTAGCCGCGCTCGGTTTCCAGCTGAACGCGATCGCCGGCGGCGTTGGCCAGCGCGCGCGACCAGGCGCCGGCGGCGATCACCGCCTTGTCGCAGGCGATGTCGCCGCCCGATGTCCGCACCGCCCGCAGCCGGCCCTGGGCGATGTCGAAGCCGGTCGCCCGCGCCGTGGCCAGCGTCGCCCCCTGCGCTTGGGCGTGGCGCACCAGGGCCGCGACATAGGCGCCGGGATCGGTGCAGTGGCCGCCCTCCTCCACCAGCAGGCCGAATGTGTAGCGGCGATCGAGCGACGGCTCGCTGCTGGCGCAGCTCGTCGGCATCAAGCTCGATCCAGCGCACGCCGTTTTCGCGCCGCAGGTCCCATGACAGCGCTTCGGCCTCGAAATCACCGCGCGTGGGGAAGATGTAGAGCAGCCCGGTCTTGCTGGATCAGCTCGCCGACGCCGGCTTCCTCGGCGAGTTGCCGGTGCCGGGCCGGGCAATCCACCACCAGCGGCCGCAGCGCCGCCGCGGTGCGCCGCAGCTTGCCGGCGCTGGAGCCCGCCTGCAGGAAGCGCAACAGCCATGGCAGCGCCTTCGGGAAATACGACCAGCGGATTGCCAGCGGCCCCAGCGGATCGGCCAGGAAGCCAGGAACCTTCTTCCACAATCCCGGGGCGCTCATCGGCACCACCGAACTCGGGCTCAGCCAGCAGCCGTTGCCGTAGCTCGCCGCCTGCTCGCCGCCCGGCTCGCCCGGCTCGACGATGGTGACGCGATGGCCGTCGCGCAGAAGCTCGACCGCGGTGGCCGCGCCGACGATCCCGGCACCGATGACGACGACATGCATGGCAGTGCTCCAACGCACCGGGCTATCGCAGCCGGCGCCGTGCAGGCACGATATCGCAGCGATCGGCCTTCAGCAGCCCACCAAACTATTTCGACGGAGGAAAACATGATCTACGAGCTTCGCATCTACCGCACCCTGCCCGGCCGCCTGCCCAATCTGCTGGCCCGCTTCCGCGACCACACGCTGCGGATCTGGGAACGGCACGGTATCAAGCAGGCCGGGTTCTGGACCACGCTGGTCGGCGAATCCGCCGGCGACCTCACCTATCTCGTGGTCTGGGAGTCGCTGGCCGAACGGGAAAAGAAGTGGGTGGCATTCCAGAACGACCCCGAGTGGCACAAGGTCCGCGCCGAGAGCGAGAAGGACGGGCCGATCAATGCCAATGTCAGCAACCAGCTGCTGGTCCCGACCGATTTCTCGTCGGTGAAATAATCACGAAACCGCGCCGCGGCCGTTGAGGCAGCACGGCGCTGAGCCCGCTGTTCCTCATTGCCGCCGGCGCGGGATTCGCCGGGTTCGTCCAGGGGCTGTCCGGCTTCGGCTTCAGCCTGATCGCGGTGGCGTTCTGGGCCTGGGTGATGACGCCCGAGGCGATGGGGCCGCTGGTGGTGGCCTGCGCGCTGCTGGGGCAGATCCTTGGCATCGGTGGGCTGCGGCGGCTTGAACTCCGCCGTGCGTCGCCTTTCCTCATCGGCGGATTGCTGGGCGTGCCGCTGGGCGCCGTGCTGCTGCCGCATGTCGAGCAGACGCTGTTCAAGGCCTCGGTCGGCAGCTTCCTGGTGATCTGGTGCACGCTGTGCCTGCTGGCGCGGAACCTGCCGCGGGTGACCCGCGGCGGCCGGCTGGCGGACGGGGTTGCCGGCTGGCTCGGGGGCATCATGGGCGGGCTGGGCGGCATGACCGGCCCGGCGCCGACCCTGTGGTGCACTTTGCGCGGCTGGGACAAGGATGCCCAGCGCGGCGTCTTCCAGAGCTTCAACCTGACCATGCTGAGCGTGACCCTGGGGGTCTACGCGGCGACCGGGCTGGTTACCGGGGAAACCCTGCGGCTGTTCGCCGTCGCGGCACCCGCCATGCTGCTGCCGACATTGTTCGGCGCCCGGGTGTATCGCCGGTTCGGCGATGTCGGCTTCCGCCGGGTGGTGCTGTCGCTGCTGCTGGTCTCAGGCGTGGTGCTGCTGGTCAATTCGCTGCCGCACCTCGTCTGAGCGGCGGACGGCTCAACCGGTCGCGGTGGAACCGGGTGCCGGCGCCGGCATCCAGGTCCATGGCAGCATGGCGAGGTTGCAGGCGAACACCCGGGCGCCGCCGACCAGCAAGGTGGCGTCGCCGTCGGTCCAGCGGAAATCCTGCTCGGGCGCGTGCCAGCCGGATGCCATGCGAGCATCGTCGAGGGCGATCCCCTGCCCGTCCAACGCCAGCCCCGCCAGCGCCACGCCGAGCCGCCGGCAGTCGTCGCTGGCAGCATCGAAATGCGCCGGCAGATGCACCGGCGAACAGATCCGCAGCGTTTTGGCGCCCTCGGGGATCTGCACCCGAAGGCGCGCGCCTTCGGTCTGCGGCTGCAGCTCATCGCCATCGGCGAAGATGCGCAGCGCCGGGGAGCGGCGCCGGCGGTAGCCCAGCGCCACCGCGCGATGCAGCAGCATCTGCCGCGCGGCCACGAGGTCCGGCCCGGACAGCACCAGCCTGGCGCAGGCCTGCTTCTCCCACGTCGCAATGGCGAAATCCGGGTGCAGCATCGCCACCTTGCCGCCATTGGCGAACGCCGCGCGATTGCCGGTGTCGAGGTAGCTTTCCACCGGCAGGCCCTCGGCCAGGATCACGTCATGCGCGGCCAGTTCGATGTGGAAATAATCGATGCTGGAGCGGCGCTCCTGAACGATGGTGGCGCCGTTCACCAGATAACGGATCGGGATCAGAACGTCGTTGACGAACACCGAATGGTCCGGCGACAGCAGCAGGTCGCGCAACGGCTGTCCGGGCGCGAAGGCGTTGGCGCGCACCCGGATCGGCCAGGCATCCTCGGGCTTCGGGTGCCGGCTGCAATCGGTGCGGCGATGGCCGACCCAGACGATTTCGGCGTCCTCCCCGGCCGCCAGCTTCACGCGGTCGCCCGCCATCAGCGTCTCGACGGCAACGTCGCCCTCCGGCGTCGCGATGCCGGTGCCGGCGGCGAAACAGGCGATGGCGAACACCGTGGTCCCGCCTGCCCCGGCAACCACGGAAATCGAGCCGGCATGCGGGCCCAGGCCGACATTCAGCGTCTGTCCGTTCTGGAACGTCAGCACGCCGCCGACATAGCTCTTCTCGGCGCTGTTCATTCCGGTAATGAAGATCGTGTTGGGGCGGTCGATGACGAGGTTGCCGTGGAAGCTGGCGATATCCTCGAGGATGATGCCGCCACGCTGCGTCCCGCCGGCCGGCTGGTTGATGTCCTGGATGGTCTGCCCGCTGGTGACCGCGCCGCGGATGTCGGCGTTGCCGTTGATCGTGCCGTCCATGTTGACCACGCCGGAGCCGGTCAGCGTCGCGCCGACCCCGAGCTGGAACACGCCCGACGCCTCGATGGTCGAATCGTTCTCAAAGGTTCCCGAAGCGCCGGGGTCCGCGACGATCGCCAGGGATGTTCCGGTCATCGTGCCGTGGTCGATGAACAGCGCGCCCGATGCGAGGTCGATGGTCAGCGGCGACACGCTGTAGTTCATCGAACCGGGCTGCGGCTGCTGGCCCTGCGGCACATTGTCGTCGCCCAGCGTCCCGGTGTTGACCACCTTGTAGACGATGAAGCCGAAGTTGCTTTGCGGGTTGGTGGTGGCCAACTGGAAGCGGTCGCCGAGATCCACGTCGGTCGCCAGGATCTCGGACGTTCCGGACGACGCCGGCATCTGCACCTGGATGTTGTTGAGCGGAATTTCCAGGCTGATGGTGCCGCTGGCGATGGCGGTGTCGCCGGCGCCCGGAACGCCGGCCTTGAGAATGTCGCCGACATTCCAGTTATCGCCGTTGGTCCAGTCCGTCGGAGTGAAAAATCCGGACCAGGTGAATGTGGTCATGCCGCACCGTCTCTGTCTGTCGGGTTTGCTTGCCTGGTTCGGAGGCAAGTTTGTTGGTCCGGCAAAACTAAACGGTCGTTATGCACCCTGTCCAAATGCAATCTGCCCGAATCCGTTCACGTATTGGTAAACGCCATCGTATCGATCGATTGCGGCAGACACAAAAAAGGGCGCCGCCCACCGGCGACGCCCCTCGTGTCCGGTAGTCCGAGCAGGCTCAGGAGGCGATGGCGACCGCGCGCTTGGCCATGACGCCGATCAGGTGGGCGCGATATTCGGCGCTGGCGTGGATGTCGCTGTTCAGCCCGTCGGCCGGCGTCTTGATGCCGTTGATCGCGTCGGCCGACCAGTTCGTGTCCAGCGCCTGCTCCATCGCGGTGTGGCGGAACACGCCGCCCTGCGCCGCGCCGGTGATGGCCACGCGCACGCCGGCCGCGCTCTTGGCGACGAACACGCCGACCATGGCGTAGCGCGAGGCCGGGTTGCGGAACTTCTCGTAGGCGGACTTCTCCGGGATCGGGAAGCTCGACCGCGGTGATGATCTCGCCCGGCTCCAGCGCGGTGGTGAACATGCCCTGGAAGAAATCGTCGGCCTTGATGGCTGCGGCGGTCGGTCTTGATGGTGGCGCCCGAGCGCCAGCACCGCCGCGGGATAGCAGGCGGACGGGTCGTTGTTGGCCAGCGAGCCGCCGATGGTGCCGCGGTGGCGCACCTGGGTTGTCGCCGATCATGCGAGGCCATATCGGCCAGGCCGGGAATGGCCTTCTTGACCTCCGCCGAGTTCGGCCACCGTCGCGATGCGTGGTCATGGCGCCGATGGTGACCGTGTCGCCGGTCACCTTGATGCCGGTCAGGCCCAGCTTGCGACAGGTCGACCACGGTGCGTCGGCTTGTTCAGCCGCTGCTTCAGCACCGGGATGAAGGTCTGGCCGCCGGCGAGCGCCTTGGCCTCGGCATCGGCGCCCAGCGCTTCACGGCGTCGGCGAGGCTGGTCGGCTTCTGATAGGCGAAATCGTACATCTCGCGTTCTCCTGTAGCTGAGGCTACTCGGCCGCCATGCGCGGCTGGCCGGCATTGGATGATCGACCAGATCTTCTGCGGACTGGCCGGCATGTCGATGTGGCGGACGCCGTAATCGCTTCAGCGCGTCCACCACGGCGTTGATCACCGCCGGCGGCGAGCCGATGGCGCCGACCTCGCCGCAGCCCTTCGAGCCGAGCGGGTTGTGCGTGCACATGGTGTTCTCGGTCGACGACCGTGATGTTCGGCAGGTTGTCGGCGCGCGGCATGGTGTAGTCCATGAACGAGCCGGACAGCAGCTGGCCGCTGCTTGTCGTAGACGGCGTTTTCCAGCAGCGCCTGGCCGATGCCCTGGGCGACGCCGCCCTGCACCTGGCCCTCGACGATCATCGGGTTGATGACCCGGCCGACATCGTCGACCGCGACGAAATTGCACCACCTGCACGACGCCGGTATCGGGGTCGATCTCCACCTCGCAGATATGGCAGCCGCCGGGGAAGGTGAAGTTCTTCGGGTCGTAGAACGCGGTCTCGTCGAGGCCCGGCTCCAGCTCCTCGATCGGGTAGTTGTGCGGCACGTAGGCGGCCAGCGAGATCTCGCCGAGCGTCTTCGACCTGTCGGTGCCGGCGACGGTGAACTTGCCGTCCTTGAACTCGATGTCGTCGACCGAGGCTTCCATCAGGTGGGCGGCGATCTTCTTGCCCTTGGCGATGATCTTGTCCATCGCCTTGACCATCGCGCGAGCCGCCGACCGCGAGGCTGCGGCTGCCATAGGTGCCCATGCCGAACGGGATCTTCGCGGTGTCGCCATGCACGACGTCGACCTGGCGAACGGCACGCCGAGCTGGTCGACGACCAGCTGCGCGAAGGTGGTCTCGTGGCCCTGGCCGTGGCTGTGCGTGCCGGTGAACACGGTGACGCTGCCGGTGGGATGCACGCGGACGTTGGCGACCTCGTACAGCCCGGCGCGGGCGCCGAGCGAGCCGACCAGCTTGGACGGCGCGATGCCGCAGGCCTCGAGATAGGTGGAGATGCCGATGCCGCGCAGCTTGCCTTTCGCCTTGGCGGCGGCGCGGCGCGCCGCGAAGCCGGCCCAGTCGGCGGCCTTCAGCGCCGCATCCAGCGTCGCGAAGTAGTCGCCGCTGTCGTATTGCAGCGCGACCGGCGTCTGGTAGGGGAAGGCGTCGCGCGGGATGAAGTTGCTGGCGGCGGATTTCGACGCGGTCGATGGCCGGTGTCGTGGCGATGACGTCCACCAGGCGTTCGAGCAGGAAGGTCGCTTCCGGCCGGCCGGCGCCGCGATAGGCGTCGACCGGCACGGTGTTGGTGAACACCGCCTTCACCTCGGCGTAGATCGCCGGCGTCTTGTAGACGCCGGCCAGCAGCGTCGCGTACAGGTAGGTCGGCACCGCCGGGCCGAAGGTGGAGAGATAGGCGCCCATGTTGCACAGCGTCTGGACCCGCAGCGCCAGGAACTTGCCGTCCGCGTCGAGCGCCATTTCGGCGGTGCTGACATGGTCGCGGCCATGCGCGTCCGACATGAAGCTTTCGCTGCGGTCGGCGGTCCATTTCACCGGCCGCTTCACCTTCCCGGCGGCCCAGGTGACGATGGCCTCCTCGGCGTAGTGGTAGATCTTGCTGCCGAAGCCGCCGCCGACGTCGGGCGCCACCACGCGCAGCTGGTGCTCCGGGATGCTGCAGCACGAAGGCGCCCATCAGCAGGCGGATGACGTGCGGGTTCTGGCTGGTGGTGTAGAGCGTGTAGTCGCCGGAGGACGGTCGAACTCGCCGATCGCGGCGCGCGGCTCCATGGCGTTCGGGACCAGCCGGTTGTTGGTCAGATCGAGCTTGACCACCTTGGCGCGCCTTGGCGAACGCGGCATCGACCGCGGCCTTGTCGCCGATGTGCCAGTCGTAGCAGATGTTGCCGGCGACCTCGTCGTGCACCAGCGGCGCGCCCGGCGCGACGGCGTCGGTGCACGGTGGCGATCGCCGGCAGGTCTTCGAGTCGATGGCCAGCAGTTCGGCGGCGTCCTTGGCCTGCTGCCGGGTCTCGGCGATCACCACGGCGATCGGGTCGCCGACATGGCGCACCTTGCCCACGGCGAGCACCGGGTGCTTCGGCTCGGCCATCGGCGATGCCGTCCTTGTTGTGGATCTGCCAGCCGCAGGGCAGCGCCGCCGAGCGCCGTCATGTCGGCGCCGGTGAACACGGCGACCACGCCCGGTGCCGCCTTGGCCGCCGCGGTGTCGATCGACACGATCTTCGCGTGCGGGCGGTCGCTGCGGCGGATATGCGCGTAGAGCTGGCCGGGGCGGTTGATGTCGTCGGTGTAGTTGCCGCGGCCGCTGAGGAAGCGCAGGTCTTCCTTGCGCCGGACCGATGCGCCGATGCCCTCGAACACTGCGTCCATCAGCTTCCTCCGATGCGCCCTTTGCGGATTATTTTCAGGTACGGCCGTCGTATTCAGGCGCGGCCGTCGCTTACTCGGCCGCAGCCTTCTGCTTGCCGTGCATCAGCGGCCACGCCGCGGCGATCGCCTTGACGATGTTGTGGTAGCCGGTGCAGCGGCAGAGATTGCCCTCCAGCCCGTGGCGGATCTCGCTCCTCGGTCAGCCCCTGCGGGTTGCTCATGCACCAGGTCGATGGCGCTCATCACCATGCCGGGGGTGCAGAAGCCGCATTGCAGGGCGTGATGCTCGCGGAACATCTCCTGCATCGGGTGCAGGGTGCCGTCGGCGGCGGCCAGGCCCTCGATGGTGATCACCTGCGCGCCCTCGGCCTGCAGCGCCAGCATGGTGCAGGACTTCACCGACTTGCCGTCCACATGCACCACGCAGGCGCCGCACTGGCTGGTGTCGCAGCCGACATGGGTGCCGGTCAGGCCCAGCTTCTCGCGCAGCAGCTCGACCAGCAGGGTGCGCCCCTCGACCTCGACCGATGCAGCTTTGCCGTTCACCGTCAGGGTCACCTGCGGCATGTCTCTTCCCCTATTCTCATCGAATTGAAATCTTCGCGCGGCCGTGCAGACCGGCTGCGGTCACGTGGCGGGAGTGTTGTCATCCGCACGGGTGCCGGTCAAGCCGCACTCCGTTACGTGAAGCCGGCAATCTCCAGTCGTTATGCGGCGACGGGAACGACGGGGATCTCCGGCACCACGTCCAGGTGGCAGGCGGAATGCTGCGGCGCATTGCTGCCGGTAAAGGCGCCGACCGGGCGCAGCACCGGCTCCTCGACCCGGCAGCGATCGAACACGTAGGGGCAGCGGGTGTGGAAGCGGCAGCCGCTGGGCGGGTTGATCGGGCTGGGCACGTCGCCGCGCAGGATGATGCGCGCCTGCTTGGCGGTCGGGTCCGGCACCGGCACGGCGGAGAGCAGCGCCCGGGTGTAGGGGTGGTGCGGGGTGGCGAACAGCGTGCGGCGGTCGGCCAGTTCGACGATCTTGCCGAGATACATCACCGCGACGCGGTGGGTCAGGTGCTCGACGATCGCCAGGTCGTGGCTGATGAACAGCAGCGCCAGGCCGAGTTCGTCCTGCAGGTCGGACAGCAGGTTGACGATCTGCGCCTTCACCGAGACGTCCAGCGCCGAGACCGCCTCGTCGCAGATGATCAGGTCGGCGCCGGGGGCCAGCGCGCGGGCGATGCCGATGCGCTGGCGCTGGCCGCCGGAGAACTCGTGCGGGAAGCGGCGCATCGCGTCGCGCGGCAGCCGCACCTTGTCCATCAGCGCGGCCACCCGGTCGTCGAGGTCGCTGCCATTGCGTGGCCAGGCCGAAATTGATGATCGGCTCGGCGATGATGTCGCGCACCCGCAGGCGCGGGTTGAGGCTGCTGAACGGGTCCTGGAACACCACCTGCACGCGCCGGCGCAGCGGCCGCAGCTTGCTGCATGGGCAGGTTGTCGATGCGCTCGCCGTCGAGGTAGACCTCGCCGTCGGTCGGTTCGACCAGGCGCAGGATGGCCTTGCCGACGGTCGACTTGCCGCAGCCGCTTTCGCCGACCAGCGGACAGCGTCTCGCCCTTGCGCGATGGTGAAGGTGACGCCGTCGACCGCGTAGACGTAGCCGCGCTTGCCGCCGAACAGGCCGCCGCTTGAGCGGGAAATGCTTCTTCAGGGCGTTGACCTCGAGCAGCGGCCGGTCGGTCTTCTGCGGCGACAGCGTGGTGCTCATGCCGCCATGCGTCCGTTCGGCGTAGTGGCAGGCGACGAAATGCCCGGGCGTCTTCGCCTCGACCGCCGGGGCGACCTTGCGGCAGAAATCGGTGGCCAGCGGGCAGCGGCCGGCGAAGGCGCAGCCGATGATCTTCTGGCGCAGGCTCGGCACCTGGCCGGGGATCTCGGCCAGCTTGCTGCGGCCCTCGCCGGACAGCGAGGAGCCGAGCTTCGGCACCGCGCCGAGCAGGCCGCGGGTGTAGGGGTGCTGCGGGTTGCCGAAGATCTCCGCGACGGTCGCTTCCTCGACCTTGCGGCCGGCGTACATCACCACCACGCGCTGGGCCATTTCGGCGACCACGCCGAGGTCGTGGGTGATCAGCATGATGGCGGCGCCGACGCGGGTCTTGAGGTCGCGCATCAGGTCGAGGATCTGCGCCTGGATGGTGACGTCGAGCGCGGTGGTGGGCTCGTCGGCGATCAGCAGCTTCGGGTTGCAGGCCAGCGCCATGGCGATCATCACCCGCTGGCGCATGCCGCCGGACAGCTGGTGCGGGTATTCGCGGACCCGCCGCTCGGCGTCCGGGATGCCGACCAGGTCGAGCATCTCGACCGCGCGCTTGTCCGCGTCCGCCTGGCGTCAGCCCTTCGTGCAGCCGCAGCGTCTCGCCGATCTGCCGGCCGACGGTCAGCACCGGGTTGAGGCTGGTCATCGGCTCCTGGAAGATCATGCTGATGTCGTTGCCGCGGATCTTGCGCATCTCCGCGTTCGGGCAGCTCCAGCAGGTTGCGGCCCTGAACAGTTCACCTGCCGGCGATCTTGCCCGGCGGTTCCGGGATCAGCCGCAGGATCGACATCGAGGTGACCGACTTGCCGCAGCCGGACTCGCCGACGATCGCCACCGTCTCGCCGGCGTCGATGTGGAACGACAGGCCTTCGACCGCGCGCACCACGCCGTCGAGCGTGCCGAAATGGGTCTGCAGATTCTCGACGCTCAGGAGCAGTTCCCGCTCCGCATCGGTGCCAGCGCCATGCCGGTCAGATCCGCTTCGCCAGCCGCGGATCGAGCGCGTCGCGCAGCCGTCGCCGAGCAGGTTCACCGCCAGCACGGTGATCGACAGGAAGATCGCCGGGAAGAACACGATGTACGGCTTCACCTGCCAGAGCGCGCGGCCCTCGGCCATGATGTTGCCCCAGCTCGGGATGATCGGCGGCGTGCCGGCGCCGATGAAGGACAGGTCGCCTCGGTGATCATCGCGGAGGCGCAGATGAAGGTGGCCTGCACGATCATCGGCGCCAGGGTGTTCGGCAGGATGTGCTTCCAGATGATCTTCGAGCACCGGCGTGCCGGCGGCGACCGCGGCCTCGACATAGGGCTGCTCGCGCAGCGTCAGCACCACGCCGCGCACCAGGCGGGAGACGCGGCGGCACCTCGGCGACGGTGATGGCGATGATCACGTTCTGCACGCTGGCCGCGGGTCAGCGCCATCAGCGCGATCGCCAGCAGGATCCGCGGGATCGACATCAGCCCGTCCATCACCCGCATCACCACCGTGTCGACCATGCGGATGAAGCCGGCGACCAGGCCGATCGTCAGGCCGATCAGCGAGGCGCAGAACGCCACCGAGAAGCCGACGATCAGCGACACCCGCGCGCCGTACAGCACGCGCGAATAGACGTCGCGGCCCAGCATGTCGGTGCCGAACCAGTATTGCGCCGACGGCGCCCGGGTGCGCCGCGCCGGGGCCAGCGCGGTCGGGTCGACGGTGCCCAGGAACGGCGCGAAGATGGCGATGAACACCATGATCGCCAGCAGCAGGCCGCCGGCGACGATGGTCGGGTGCCGGTAGATGAACATCGCTGATCCGCCCGCGCTCGCGGCGCGGCGGCAGGACGTCCGGCAGGACCGGGGCCGCGTTGCAGTCCTGCGGCGTGAGTGTGGTTGTGCTCAATACCGGATCCTCGGGTCGAACACGGTGTAAAGGAGATCGACGCCCAGGTTGACCAGCACGTAGACGAAGCTGAACAGCAGCACGACGCCCTGGATCACCGGATAGTCGCGCCGCAGGATCGCATCCACCACCAGCCGGCCGAGGCCGGGGATGGCGAACACGCTTTCGGTCACCACGGCGCCGCCGATCAGCGCCGCGAAGCCGATGCCGATGATGGTGACGATCGGCACCGCGGCGTTCTTCAGCGCGTGGACGAACAGGATCTCGCGCTGGCCCACGCCCTTGGCCTTCGCGGTGCGCACGTAGTCCTGGCGACAGCACCTCCAGCATGGTGGCGCGGGTGATGCGGGCGATCAGCGCCATGTAGACGAGGCCGAGCGCGATCGCCGGCAGGATCAGGTTGCTGCAGCCACGGCCAGAAGCCCTGGGCGATCGGCGTGTAGCCCTGCACCGGCAAGCCAATCGAGCTGCAGCGCGAAGATGTAGGCCAGCACGTAGCCGACCACGAACACCGGCACCGAGAAGCCGAGCACCGCCACCACCATGACGCCGCGGTCGATCCAGGTGCCGTGCTTCCAGGCCGCCAGCACGCCCATCGGCACCGCCAGCGACAGCGACAGGATCAGCGTCAGCACCATCAGCGAGACCGTCGGCTCGATCCGCTGCGCGATCATGTGGGTGACCGGCAGGTTGGTGAAGATCGAGGTGCCGAGGTCGCCGTTCAGCACGTGCCAGACCCACTCGCCGAAGCGGACCAGGAACGGCCGGTCGAGGCCGAGCGAGGCGCGGATGCGTTCGACATCCGCGGGGGTCGCCTGGTCGCCGGCGATGATCGCCGCCGGATCGCCGGGTGCGAGGTACAGCAGGCTGAACACGAACAGGGCGACGATAGCCATCACCGGGATCGTCGCCAGCACGCGCCGGATGATATAGGCAAACATTCGTCCGGGGTTTCCCTGTTGCTTGTTCGGCTACACTAGACGCGTGTCACGTCTTCTGCACGCCCCAGAACACCGGGAACGGCGCCTTCACCACGCCCGACGACGTTCGTTCCGCCAGGCCTGGTACTCAGGAAGAAGCCGGTCGGGACGTAGACGACGTAATCGAAGGCGGCGCGGTCGATGGCCGCCGATCGCGGTCTTCTCGGCGGCGGCGTCGGGCGCGTCGTACCAGTCGGCGATGCGCGCCTGCACCTCGGGCGATGTTCGGCCAGCCGAACCACGCCTTGTCGCCGCCGGCGTCCAGTGCGGTGTACGGCGCCGGGTTGATGCAGTCCGCACCGGCATGCCAGGTGTGGAAGATGTTCCAGCCGCCCTTGCTCGGCGGGTCCTTCTTGGCGCGGCGCACGCCGACGGTGCCCCAGTCGGTGGCGACGATAATCGACGTTCGATGCCGAGCTTGCTTCAGCAGGTCGGCGGTGACGTCGCCCTCGGCCTTGGTGATCGCCACGTCCGTCGCCACCACCAGAGTGACCTTCGCGCCGTTGTAGCCGGCCTCGGCCAGCAGCTTCTTCGCACCGTCGATGTTGCGCGGGCCCTTCAGCAGCTCGCCGCCGTCCTCGGTGTAGAACGGCGTGCCGGGCGTGAAGAAGCTCGGCAGCGGCTTCCACATCGCGCTGTCCTCGCCGACCACCGCCTGCATGTAGTCCTGCTGGTTCAGCGCCATCAGCAGCGCCTGGCGGGCGCGCACGTCGTTGAACGGCGGGTGCAGCATGGTTCATCCGCAGCGAGCCGATGTTGCCCAGCGGATCGGCGATGTCGACGCTGATGTTGCGGTTGCGCTTCAGCAGCGGCACCAGGTCGGGGATCGGCGTCTCCCACCCAGTCCACCTCGCCGTTCTGCAGCGCGCCGCCGGCGGTGGCGGCGTCGGGCATGATCTTCCACTCGATGCGGTCGAACATCATGCGCTTGCCGCCCGACAGCCAGTCGCCGGCTTCCGGGCGCAGCCGAATAGCCGGCGAACTTCTCGAACACCGCGCGTGGCGCCCGGCACCCATTCGTCGGTGCTGAACTTCATCGGACCGGAGCCGACATACTCGTTGATCAGCTTGAACGGGTCGGTCTTGGCGATCCGCTCCGGCATGATCAGCGCCATCGGCGCGTTGTTCTTGCCGAGCGCGAACAGCATCTTCGAGAACGGCTTGTTCAGCCGGAAGCGGAAGGTACGGTCGTCCATCGCCTCCAGCGCGTCGAGGCGGGCCTTGATCACCTGGCCCATGGTGTCGCGCACCATCCAGCGCTTCAGGCTGGCGCAGCACGTCGCGCGTGGTGACCGGTCTCGCCGTCATGGAATTTCAGGCCGCTGCGCAGCTTGAAGGTCCAGGTCTTGATGTCGGCGCGAGACCTCGTGGCCCTCGCACATCTGCGGCTTGGGATCGAGCTTGCTGTCGACGCCGTACAGCGTGTCCCAAATCAGCAGGCGCGGCGTTGCGGACCACGTATTGGGTGCCGGCGACGGCATCGAGGCTGGACAGGTTGGCCTGCGGCACGAAGCGCAGCACCCGGGCATTCTGGGCGGAGGCGATATGCGGGGCCGCCAGGGTGGCAGTGGTGGCGGCGGCGCCGATGGCAGCGGATTTCAGAAACTCACGACGCTTCATTGAAGAGCGTATCCCTCTTGCTTCCCGTTGCCGGGCAGGTTTCCACGCATCGCTCCCCAACCCCTTCTTCAGGTGGCGACAACCATGCCCCATACGCGGCATGCCGGCCATACGGCCGGCATCCCTCCGGGCCCGCCCGCCAGGATGGAATCGCTCAGGGACCGCCCCGCCCGCCGATCGGCGCGCGCGGCCTTCGAATCCCAGTAGCGGCTCCGGCCCGAAGGACCTGGAACCGGCATCTCCCTGACGCCCTGTTTTTTTGCCAGCGGGAACGGCGCCGTCACCCCGCTGTAACGCAGCATATGTAGCGGCAGCCGCCGCCGCTGCCTACCGGTATTTGCGGCACCGCCAGGCGCCATTCGCCAGCACAGCCAAGGCGATACCGGCGGCCCGCCGAGACATCGTCAGACGCGTTTCAGATTCCAGAACAACGCGAAGCCGCTGACCCGTCCGGACAGGTCCTTGCGTAACGCGGTGTTGCTGTAATAGGCGCCGACCGGGACGTAGGCGACTTCCTCCAGCACCGTGCGCTGGATGTCCTTGGCGATCGACTGTTGCGCCGCGAGATCGGGCGCGTCGAACCAGGCGTCGCGCAGCACTTCCAGGCGCGGGATCGTCGGCCAGCCGAACCAGCCGTCGAGGCCATTGCCGCGCACCCCCGAATGCCCGGCCGGATCGACATGGTCGAAGCTGCCGAAGGCGGTGAGGAACACCGACCAGCCGCCCTTGTCGAGCGGCTCGCGCGAGGCGCGGCGCTGCACCACCGTGCCCCAGTCGCTGAGGGCGAGGTCCATGTTGAAGTCCAGCCGGCGGAATAGGTCGGCGGCCACCTGGGTCATCGCCGCCGGCGACAGGATGTCGGTAGGCCCGATCAGCCGCATCGCCTGGTTGGTGTAGCCGGCCTCGCGCATCAGCCGCTTCGCGGCGGCGACGTCGCGCGGGCCCGTCAGCACCTCCATGCCGGCGGCGTTGGCGAGCGGCGTGCCGGGCGTGAACACGCCGAGATCGGCGATGAAGTCGGCGGGGTCCGGTCCCACGATGGCGCTCATGAAATCGGACTGCACGATCGCCGGCAGGATCGCCTGGCGCAGCTTGCGGTCGTTGAACGGCGGGTGCAGGTGGTTGAAGCGCATCACCGCCGGCAACGGCCGCTCGTCGATCCGCTCGACCACCAGGTTGCGGTTGCTCCGCAGCAGCACCTGCAACTCCGGCGGCGGCTGTTCGTACCAGTCGATCTCGCCCTGCTGCAACGCCGCCGCGGCGGTCGCGGCGTCGGTGATGATGTGCCACTCGACGCGGTCGAAGAACACCTGCTTGCGGTCCCGCCGTCAGCCCGGTTCCGGGGCCGGCACTGGGCAGATAGCCGGGATGGCGCTCGTAGACGACCTTGCTGCCGCTGTTGAACTCGTCGCGCTTGAAGCGGAACGGGCCGGAGCCGGTCGGGTCGTCGATCTGCTTGAACGGATCGGTGGCCGCCACCCGCGCCGGCATGATGAAGCAGGCCGAGGCGATGGTGCCGAGAGCCGCGAACAGCAGCGGGAAATTCTGCTTCAGCCGGAACACGACGCGGCGGTCGTCCGGAGCCGTGAGGTCGAGGGTGACGGTCTCCAGCTTCTGGCCAAACGGGTTGCGCTTCATCCAGCGGCGAATGCTGGCGACTGCATCGCTTGCCAACACCTTGCTGCCGTCATGGAACACCAGCCCCTCGCGCAGGGTGATGGTGACGCGCCGGCCGTCATCCTCGATCACGTGCCCGGCGGCCATCTGCGGCTGCGGCAGCAAGCCGGCGTCGAGGCCATACAGCGTGTCGTAGATCATGAAGGCGTGGTTGCGGGTGATGTTGGCGGTGGTCCACACCGGGTCGAGCGAGGTGAGGTTCGCCTGCGGCACCATCTTCAGCACCCGCGCCGGCTGGGCCAGCGCCGGCCGTGCGAGTGCCACGGTCGCCGCCCCGGCCAGCAGGCCGCGACGCCCGATCATGCGCGGCGGACGTTCCAGAAGGTGGCGAACCCCGGCAGCACGCCGACGATGTCGGTGCGATAGGCGGTCGGCTGCGAATACTGGCCGAGCGGCACGTACGGCACATCCTGCAGAGCCTGCAACTGGATCTTTTCGCAGATGTCGTGCTGCGCCTGTTCGTTCGGCGCGTCGAACCAGGCATCGCGCAGCCGCTCGATCTCCGGGCTGACGCACCAGCCGGGCCAGGCGCTGGGATCGTTGCCGTTGCCGCGCAGGGCGATGTGCCCGGCGGGATTCAGGTGGTCGACGCCGGTCCAGCCGGTGATGAAGGCGCTCCAGCCGCCCTGGTCGACCGGGTCCTTCTTGTTGCGTCGCTGCAACATGGTGCCCCAGTCGGTTGCGATGTAGTCGACGTTCATGCCGATCCGCTTCATGGTGTCGGCGGCGACGTCGCTCATCGCCTTCAGCGCCGGATAGTCGGCGGGGACCAGCAGCGCCACCTTCTCGTTGTTGTAGCCGGCCTTCTTCAGCGCCTCGGCGAATTTCGGGTAGTCGCGCTTACCGGGCTTCAGCGGGTCGAGACCGGCCATGCTCGCCATCGGCGTGCCGGGGCAGAAGATGCCGAGCGGGGCGTGGTACATCGAGCTGTCTTCGCCGACGATCGACTGCATGAACTCCGCCTGGTCGAACGAGGCCATGACGATGCGGCGGATCTCGGGGTTGTTGAACGGCGGCTGCAGATGGTTCATCCGCATCATCTCGGTGCCGCCGGTCGGGTCGTTGGCGATCACCTTGATCTTGGGATTTTTCTTGAGCAGCGCCAGCAGGTCGGTCTGCGGCAGTTCCAGCCAGTCCTGCTCGCCGTTCTGCAGCGCCGCGGCCGCGGTGCCGGCGTCGGGCACCGTGGTCCATTCCACGCGGTCGAAATGCACGATCTTGGGGCCGGCGGTCCAGTCGGGCGTGCCATCCTGCCGCGGCTGGTATTTCTCGAATTTCGTATACACGTTGAACGAGCCCGGCACCCGCTCGTCGGCCTTGAAGCGATAAGGGCCGCTGCCGATGATCTCGGTGATCTGCTTGAACGGGTCGGTATTGGCCAGCCGCTCCGGCATCATCGCCGGCATCGGCGAGCCGGGCTTGCCGAGCGCCGCGGGCAGCAGCGGGAACGGCTTCTTCAGGCGGAACTGGATGGTCCGGTCGTCTGGCGCCGAAAGCTCATCGGTGTACAGCATCAGGGTGCCGCCGAACGCGTCGCGCTTCGACCAGCGCTTGATGCTGGCCACGCAATCGCGCGCCAGCACCGGCGTGCCGTCATGCCAGAACAGGCCGTCGCGCAGGGTCAGCTTCCACAGCCTGCCGTCGTTCTCGACGGTGTGGCCCTGCACCATCTGCGGCGACACCTGGAACTTGCCGTCCTGGCCGTACAGCGTGTCGAACACCATGTAGCCGTGGTTGCGGGTGACGTAGGCCGTGGTCCAGTGCGGATCGAGGAAGGCGAGGTCGATCTGCGGGATGAGCTTCAGCGTGGACGCCTTCTGCGCCCGCGCGATGCCCGGCAGCGCCAGCGAGGCGAGGGCCGATCCGGCGATGAAGCTGCGACGGTCGATGCTCATGCTGCTGAACTCCTGTTGCCGCGCCTGGCCTGTGGCGCCCCGGGCCTGTGGCGCCCCGGGCCTGTGGAGCGCCCGCCTGAGGCGCACTGGGCCTGTGGTGCGCCGCACGCTGGCACGCGGCTTTCCCATCCCGCAAGCAATCCGTGTGCCTAGGTGGAAAATCTGTCCGTGCGGTGCCGGTCGACGCGGCGTTCGTCGCCGGCGCGGCGGGTAATCCCGGCGGCGTCGAGGAATTCCAGGATGTGGATGGCGACCTTGCGGCCGATGCCCAGGCGGTCGCGGAAGACGGGAGTGGCGAGGCTGCCCGTTTCCTGTTCAAGCGCCGCGCCGATTGCGATCATTTCCGCCACGGTCTCGCGCAGGAAGAAATGGTCCGGCGCCACTTCCACCAGCCGCCCGAACCGGGCGATGCGGCGCATTGAAGCGCGCAGGGCCGGCTCCGGCACGCCCACAGCCGGCAACATGTCGCGCACCCGCGGCGGGCTGAAGCGGGCGGCGGCGATGATCGGCGCCACCGCCGACCAAATGCGCTCGTCGTCCTTCGCCAGCACCGGAGTGTGGGTGGGCAGATGCAGGAAGCGCCCGTCCTGGCGGATGCCGCCCTGGCGCAGCGCCTCCTGCAGCAGGGCCGCGAACAACGGCGACGGGCAGGCGCCGATGGCGAGGCGCAACTGCTCCGGCGTCAGTCCGGGCAGCTCGGGGAATTCGGCGTGCTTCTCCGCCAGCAGCGTCTGCATCCGTCCGTTCAACGACGTGTGCCGCCCCGGCGCCAGGGCGAAGCCACCGGCGAGGATCGCGCCTGCCTGCGCCAGCAGGGCCGCCTGCCCCGATGGCGTCAGGTTGCGGGCGCGGGCAAAGGGCGGGAAGGCCACCGGAGCGTCGGCGACCAAATCGCGCAGTGCGGCGTCGGCCGATTGGTCCAGCGCCGCCAGATTGGCCAGGCGGGATGGCGTGCGCGCGCCGCGGCGGGGTGGCCAGGGGTCCAGCACCACGCCGCCGCCCAAGGTGGACTCCGCCGCGGCGTCGCGCAGCACGAAGCGGTCCAGCGCCAGGGCGGCGATCGGCCGCGCCAGGTTAAGCCGGACGAACCCGCTGCCGCCGGGCGGAATTTCGCCGCCGAGCGTCGACGCCCGCGCGGTGACGTGGCTGGCGGCGAGGTGCAGATGCACCTGCGCGTCGCCCCGCCACGGCCGGCTGCCCGGCAGCAGCCGAATGCGCGCGTCGAGCATGGCGGTCGGCGCGTGGCTGTCGGGGTGCAGCACCCAGTCGCCCCGCGCGACGTCCTGGCGCTCGACGCCGGTGAGGTTCAGCGCCACCCGCTGGCCGGCGGCGGCGAACTCCGCGGGGCGATTCTGCGCGTGCAGCCCGCGCACCCGAACCGGCATCCCGGCCGGCGACAACAGCAGCCGATCCTGCACGGCGATGCGCCCGGCAAGCAGCGTGCCGGTGACGACCAGGCCGGCGCCCTGCACGGTGAAGGCGCGGTCCACCGCGAGGCGGGGATGGCCATCGGCGTCGCGCGGCGATGGCGGCATCGCCAGCAGCGCCTGCCGCAGCGCCTCGATCCCCTGCCCGGTCACCGCCGAGACCGGGATTATGTCCAATGCCGCCGGCAGCCGGCGTCGCAGTTCCGCGGCCACGGCCGCGACACGATCCGGCGCCAGGTCGGAACGGGTGATCGCCACGACGATGCGGGAGACGCCGAGCAGGTCGAGGATGTGCAGGTGCTCGGCGGTCTGCGGCATCACCCCGTCATCGGCGGCAACCGCCAGCAGCGCCGCATCGATGCCGCCGGCGCCGGCCAGCATGGTGTGGACGAAGCGCTCATGGCCTGGCACGTCGACGAAGCCCAAGGCCCCCGCATAGGCGTAGCCGAGGTCGATGGTCATGCCGCGCCGCTTTTCCTCCGGCAGCCGGTCGGCATCAATTCCGGTCAGCGCGCGGACCAGCGTGGTCTTGCCGTGGTCGACATGGCCGGCGGTGCCGATGATCAAGGCGGGCTCACTTCGCGGTGCTTTCCTTCGGTCGCCCCAGAGGCTAAGAGCCGACGCGCATGGAAGCCATCCTCGCGCGCACCTTCACGCCGTCCCGCATGACGTTGATGCGGCAGTTCGTGCGGTTCGGCATCGTCGGGCTGGCCGGCTTCGCGGTGGACAACGCGACGGTGTACTGGCTGCGCGGAGCGATCGGGCTGTACTGGTCGGGTCTGGTGGCGTATCTGCTGGCGGCCACCACCACCTGGGCGCTGAACCGGGTCTGGACGTTCCGCGGCGCCGGCAGCGGCTCGATGCATCGGCAATGGCTGTCGTTCCTGGCCGCCAACGCGCTGGGGTTCGTGCTGAACCGGGGCACCTACGTGCTGCTGATCAGCCAGAGCCAGCTGTGCTGGGACAACCCGGTGCTGGCGATCTTCGCGGGCATGCTGGCCGGGATGTTCCTGAATTTCCATCTTTCACGGACGATGGTGTTTCGGTGAGGCGGCTGCTCCTGGCCGGCGCGCTGGCGATCTGCGCGGCGGCGGGTCCGCTGATCTCGACGCCGGCGCCGGGGCCGGTGCAGGTGATCGGGTCGCAGGGCGCCGGGTGCATCGCGGGCGCGGTCCGGTTGCCGGACACGGCGCCGGGGATGCAGACGATCCGCCTGTCCAAAAGCTCCTACTGGGGCCATCCCGCGACCATTGCCGCGCTGCAATCCCTGGCGCGCCAGGCGCAGGCGGCGGGACTGCCGGACCTCTACATGGGCGACATCTCCGATCCCCGCGGCGGTCCGCTGCGCGGCGGCCATTTCAGCCACCAGATGGGCATCGACGCCGATGTGTGGCTGGACCTGCAGCCGCCGCATCCGGTTCGTCCGGTGGCCGAGCGCGAGGCGATCGAGCCGCCGAGCCTGGTTCGCGCTGACGGACGGGCGGTCGACCCGGCGATCTGGCGGCCGGAGCACGTGACGCTGCTGAAGCTCGCCGCCGGGCTGCCGGGGATCGACCGCATCCTGGTAAATCCGGCGATCAAGAAGCAGCTTTGCGCCGAGGTCACCGGCGACCGCGCCTGGCTGCGGCTGATCCGGCCCTGGTATGGGCATGCCAGCCACATGCATATCCGCTGGCGCTGTCCATCCGACCAGCCGGCCTGCGTGCAGGCGCCGCCGCCGCCACCCGGGGATAGCTGCGACGCCTCGCTGCAATGGTGGTTCGACCAGTTGGATGCTCCAAAATCCGCGCCCACCGCGCCCCCGACCCGGCCGCCGGCGCTGCCTGCCGCCTGCCGCGCCGTGATGGCGGCTCCGTGAGGGTCGATACGCGATCCCTCGCCGTCGCGATCGCCGGGCTATGCACCTTCCTGAACCTCTATCCGCCGCAAGCCATCCTGCCGGCGCTGGCCGACAGCTTCGGCGTGCCGCCCGCCCGCACCGGCTTCACCCTGACCGCGACCTTGCTCGCGGTGGCCTTGGTCGCGCCGTTCGTGGGCAGCATCTCGGACCGGCTGGGCCGCAAGCGGCTGATATCGGGGGCCTGCTTTGCCCTCGCCGTGCCGACCCTGCTGATTCCGCTGGCCGGCAGCCTGGAGACGATGATCCTGCTGCGATTCGCGCAAGGGCTGCTGCTGCCATTCATTTTCGCCGTCACGGTCGCCTATATCGGCGACGAGGCGCTGGGGGCGGAGGGCATTCGGATGGCCAGTTCCTACGCGCTCGGCACCATCTTCGGCGGCTTTGGCGGACGATTTATTGCCGGCATCGCCGCGGATTTCGTCGGCTGGCGAACCGGTTTCACCATCCTCGGGCTGCTGACGCTGGCGGGCGGCGTCGCCATCGTCACGCTGCTGCCGGCGGAGCGGAATTTCCGCGCTGTCATCGGCGGCATCGGCGCGACCTTCGGCACCTATCGCGAGCACCTGACCAATCCACGGCTGCTGGCCACCTGCGGCGTCGGCTTCTGCATGCTGTTCGCGATGGTGGCGACCTTCACCTACGTCAACTTCTACCTTGCGGCGCCGCCATACGGACTGAGCCCGGCTCAGCTGAGCCTTGTATTCACGGTATATCTCCTGGGCCTGGCAACCAACCCGCTGGCCACCCGGATGGCGGTGCGCGCGGGGCGAAGGGCGACGCTGCTGCTGGTGGTGGCACTGGCCATGGGCGGCGCGTTGCTGACGCTCGCCTCGTCGCTATGGCTGGTGATCGCCGGGCTGGCCGGGATCGCCGGCGGCCTGTTCGTGGTGCAGACGCTGTCGCTGGGCTTCGTCGCGGCGTCCGTCCCGCGCGCCAAGTCCACGGCGGTCGGGCTGTATGTGACGACCTACTACATCGGCGGCGCGCTGGGCGGCATCGTGCCGGCGGCGGCGTGGCGTTCCGTCGGGTGGCCCGGCGTGGTGGCGCTGCTTGCGGTGGCCATGCTGCTGATCCTGCTGCTTGGTGAATTTTTCTGGCGCGAGCGGCCGGCGTTCAGCGTTCGTTAATCCTTCTGCGGCATACAGGGGCGTCGCGCAAAAGCGTCGGCATGAGACCCCGCGCGCCAGGATCCGAAAACCGGGCCTGGCGCGCCGGCGATTCAAATCCCATCCGCCAACCGGCGCATGCAGGCCGCAAACCGCCGGCCGATCGCCTCCCCCTCGGTGTGGCATCGATCCCGAACCACCCATTTTCCCGCCACCATGACATCCCGCACTGCGTTGGAATTGCAGCCGAATACCCACGAATCGACGAGCACGTCGCCGGCCCGTCCGACCAGGCCAGGATGCTCCGTGTCGACCACCACCAGATCGGCCAGGTAGCCCGGCGCGATTCTCCCGGCTTGCCGCCCCAACGCCTGGGCGCCGCCGTCGATCGCCTGCGAATACAAAGCGCTGCCGCCGGTGTTGCGCCGCCGGTGCCGCAACCGCTGCCCATAATCCAGCCAACGTAATTCCTCTGCCGGGCCGGTGCAGACATTGCTGTCGGACCCAACGCCGAAACGCCCTGATTCCGCAACATATTCGGTCAGTGGGAAGATCCCGTCGCCCAGATTGGCCTCGGTGCTCGGACACAACCCGACCACCGCCCCCGACGCCGCCACCGCCGCACGTTCCTCCGCCGTGACATGCGTCGTGTGCACCAGGCACCAGTTTCGCCCCAAATCCACCGTGTCCAGCAGCAATTCCACCGGACGCCGCCCGCTCCAGGCGAGGCAATCCGCCACCTCCCGCTCCTGTTCCGCGACATGGATGTGCACAGGCGCGCCCAACTCGGCGGCAACGCCCACCGCCGCGTTCAATTCTTCCGGCGTCACCGCGCGCAGGCTATGCGGCGCGACTCCAACCCGAGCCACCTTCGCCAAATCGGAGCACATCCGCGAGTAATCATCGGTTTCTAAAACAAACCGCCTCTGTCCCTCAACCGGCTCCGCACCCCCGAACCCGCCATGCCGATACAGCACCGGCAGCAGCGTCAGCCCAATCCTGGCCTGTCCCGCCGCGGCCACGATCCGCATCGACATCTCGCCGCGATCCGCATACCGCCCGCCATCCGGCGCATTGTGCAGATAATGAAACTCCCCCACCGCCGTATATCCCTGCAGCAGGCACTCGACATAAAGCTGCGCCGCGATCGCCTCCAAATCGTCCGGCGAGAGCACCGCCACAAACCGGTACATCGTCTCCCGCCATTGCCAGAAGTCATCCGGACCGGCCCGCTCGGCCATCCCCGCCATGGCCCGCTGAAACGCATGGCTATGCAGGTTCGAAACCCCGGGAATCACCACCCCAGGGATCGAAATTCCCGCCGTAGCATCAGGCCGAACCGCCGAAATCAGACCATCCGGACCGACCTCGATCCCCACCCGGGGCACCACCCGCCCGTCCACGAGCGCATGCGCCGCCAGATATGAGACATGATCATCATCCGTCATAACAATCCCATCTTCCCCGCCCCTCCGATCCTGCTCGCAGTTGCACAACCGCCGCCCCGGTTGCACCTTAGCGTTCACACCCCTTCTCCCTCCTATCGCCTCTCTTCCCGCGCCGAGGAATCTCGTCATGAACGCACCTTTCGACCCCAGCCGCCCCCGCTCGACCGAAACGCTGGAGCCCGGACGCTTCGCCGTCGGCCAGCCGGTCTCGCGCAAGGAGGACCCGGTGCTGCTGCGCGGCGAGGGCCGCTACACTGACGACCTCAACCTCCCCGGCCAGGCCTATTGCGTCATGGTCCGCAGCCGCGTCGCCCACGGCACCATCCGCGGCATCGACATCGGTGCCGCCCAGTCGATGCCCGGCGTCCTGGCGATCGTCCTCGCCGCCGACCTGCCCGCCGCCGGCATCAAGCCGATGAACGCCAACGTCACCGGCCAGAACCATGACGGCCGCCCGATCCCAAAACCGGTTCAATGGGCCCTGGCCACCGACAAGGTGCGCTATGTCGGCGACCCCATCGCCGCCGTCATCGCCGAGACCGCCAAGCAGGCCCGCGACGCCGCCGAGGAGGTGATGGTCGACATCGACCCCCTCCCCGCCGTCACCCAGCCCGCCGCCGCCGCCGAGCCCGGCGCCCCGCAACTGCACGAGGAAGCCCCTGGGAACGTCGTGCTGGACTGGCGCTTCGGTGACGCCGGCCTGGTCGATGCCGCCTTCGCCAAGGCCGCCCACGTCACCAAGCTGCGCATCCGCAACTCCCGCATCGTCGTCAGCGCCATGGAGCCCCGCGCCGCCCTCGCCGAGTTCGACCCCGCCGGCGAATCCTACACCCTGCGCGTCGGCTCCCAGGGCACCTTCGGCATGCGCAGCTCGGTCTGCAACGTGATGGGCCTGAAGCCCGACAAGCTGCGCGTCCTGACCGGCAATGTCGGCGGCTCCTTCGGCATGAAGGGCAGCTGCTACCCAGAATATCCCTGCATCATGTACGCCGCGAAAAAGCTCGGCCGCCCGGTGAAATGGACCGACGAGCGCAGCGACAGCTTCCTCTCCGACAGCCACGGCCGCGACCACGACCACACCGCGGAACTGGCGCTGGATGCGGAAGGGCATTTCATGGCCCTGCGGATCACCGGCTTCGGCAATGTCGGCGCCGGCCTGTCCAACGCCACCACCCTGCCGCCGACCATGAACATCGTGAAGAACATCATCGGCGTCTATCGCACGCCGCTGATTTACGCAGCCGTGCGCTGCATGTTCACCAACACCACTCCGGTCGGCGCCTATCGCGGCGCCGGCCGCCCCGAAGGCAACTACTACATGGAGCGGCTGATCGACACCGCCGCGCGGGAGATGGGGATCGACCGCGTCGAGCTGCGCCGGCGCAACCACATCACCCCCGACGCCATGCCGTACAAGGCGCCGTCGACCATGGAATACGACAGCGGCGATTTCGCAACCATCCTCGACAAGGCGCTGGCCGGCGCCGACTGGGACGGCTTCCAGGCCCGCCGCGCCGAGAGCCGCAAGCGTGGCAAGCTGCGCGGCCGCGGCATCGGCCAGTACCTGGAGGTCACCGCCCCCGCCAACAACGAAATGGGCGGCATCCGCTTCGAGCCCGACGGCAGCGTCACCATCGTCACCGGCACGCTGGACTACGGCCAGGGCCACGCCTCGCCCTTCGCGCAGGTGCTGGTCGACCAGCTCGGCGTGCCGTTCGAGAAGGTGAACCTGATGCAGGGCGATTCCGACCAGTTGCTCGCCGGCGGCGGCACCGGCGGCTCGCGCTCCATCATGAACAGCGGCGGCGCCATCATCGAGGCGAGCGAGGACGTCATCGAGAAAGGCCGCCGCGCCGCCGCCCACATCCTGGAAGCCGCCGTCGCCGACATCGAGTTCTCGTCCGGCCGCTTCAGCATCGCCGGCACCGACCGCGGCATCGACATCATGGATCTCGCCGCCAGGCTGCGCGGCACCAGCCTGCCGGACGACGTGCCCGCCAGCCTCGATGCCAGCCTGGTGTTCAAGGGCGTGCCCAGCGCCTTCCCCAATGGCTGCCACATCTGCGAGGTCGAGATCGACCCCGAGACCGGCGAGACCGACGTGGTCAAATACAGCATGGTCAACGATTTCGGCGTGCTGGTGAATCCGCTGATGGTCGAGGGCCAGGCCCATGGCGGCATCGTCCAGGGCATCGGCCAGGCGCTGACCGAATCCGTCGCCTACGACGAGGATGGGCAGATCCTGTCCGGCAGCTACATGGACTACGCGCTGCCCCGCGCCGACGATTCGCCGGAGTTCTTCTTCGCCAGCCACCCGGTTCCCGCCAAGACCAACAAGCTGGGCGCCAAGGGCTGCGGCGAGGCCGGCTGTGCCGGCGCCCTGCCGGCGGTGATGAACGCCGTGGTCGACGCCCTCGCCGAACTCGGCGTCACCCATGTCGACATGCCGGCGACCCCGCAGAAGCTATGGCAGGTGATCCAGTCCGCACGCGCCGCCGCCTGACCCGCTGCAATCGCCTGCGCATCGTCCATCGCAGCAGCGTGCCTTGACGCCGCGGGGCGGTATTATAATGTTTCGCGGCCTGCGAAGGGGAAGGAACGCAAGAATGCCAGGGAAGCTCAGGCTGCCGATGTTGCTGCTGTGCGCGGTCGTCGCCATGCCGGCCGCCGGGCGCGCCGCCGTCACCGAAGACAGTTTCGCTGTCCGCACGACGGGCGACCTCGTCGATCTCTGCGCGGCGGCGCCGTCGGACCCCATGGGGAATGCGGCGGTGAATTTCTGCCACGGTTTCGGTCTCGGTGTTTTCCGCGTCCTGCAGGCGGTCGACAACGCCAAGCGGACCAAGCTGTTCTGCCTCCCCGATCCCAGCCCCACGCGCAACGAGGCCGTCGCCGGCTTCATCCAATGGGCGCGCAGCAACCCGGGGCAACTCGCCCAGCCGCCGCAGGACGGCATCGCCGCCTATCTGGCGCAGCAATATCCGTGCGCGGGCAAGCGGTAGCAGGAGGGATACCAGGATGAAGAAGATACTGCCCACCGGCCTTTGCATTCTGTTCCTCGCCGGCTGCGCCGGAATGAGCGACACGCAGCAGCGCGCCCTCACCGGCACCGGCATCGGTGCCGCCGGCGGCGCCGTGCTGGGTGCCATCGGCGGCAACGCGGCGCTGGGTGCCGTTGCCGGCGCGGGTGCCGGCCTCGCCACCGGCCTGATCGTCGATCACGTCAAGAAGAACGAACAGGCCTCCTACCAGCAGGGCTACAGTGCCGGACGTGCTTCGAAAACCAGCCAGTCCAGCCAGTAGAGACCCTCGTCCGGCGGCCGTCCCAGGGGCCGGTGATGGCCCGCGCAACATGCGGGCCACCACCGCGCCCAATGATCCCCGCGCTCAGTCCTTGCTCGCGCCCTGCGTCATCTTCTGCAGGATCTGGTCGATGGTGAAGCTCGCGGCCTTCTGCCGCGGCGGATAGTCCTTGAAGGTCGCCAGGAATTCCTGAACCAGCGTCTGCGAAGGCATCAGCAGGTAGGCATGGTCCATGTACCAATCCCAGTACGTGTTCGACGTGATCGTCGCGCGCTCGAAAGGATCGGTGCGCAAATTGTAGATCCACGGGATGCGCGTCGCCACGAACGGCTCACCCCATAGCGCCAGCGTTCCTGGCGACCGCTGCTGCGCGAACACCATCTTCCAGTTGTCGAAGCGCAGCGCCAGCAGGTCGCCGTCATCCGAGAAATAGATGAAGCCCGGCCGCGGGCTTTTGGTTTCCTGGCCGGTCAGGTACGGCAGTAGGTTGTAGCCGTCGATATGCACCTTGAACGTGCGATCGCCCACGGTGTAGCCCGCCAGCAGGCGCTGGTTGACATCCGCCATCCCGGCCGCTGCGAGAAAGGTCGGCAGCCAGTCGTGATGCCCGACGATCTCGTTCGAAACGCTGCCCGCCCGTATCTTGCCCGGCCAGCGGATCACGCAAGGGACGCGGAAGGCACCCTCCCAGTTGGTGTCCTTCTCGCTGCGGAACGGCGTGGTCGCGCCATCCGGCCAGGTGTTGGCATGCGGCCCGTTGTCGGTGCCGTACATGACGATCGTATTCTCGGTGAGCCCCAGCTCGTCGAGCTTTGCCAGCACCGTGCCGACATTGCGGTCATGGTCGATCATGACGTCGTGATAGACGTCCTGCCATCGCCCCGATTGCCCGATGCTGGATGGCTTGGGATGCGTGCGAAGATGCATATGGGTGAAGTTCACCCACATGAAGAAAGGCTTCCCCGACCGGTTCATCCGATCGATGAAATCCGCGGAGCGCGCCGCGATGTCGTCGTCGATCGTCTCCATCCGCTTCCGGTTGAGCGGCCCGGTATCCTCGATCTTCTGCCGCCCGACGCGGCCCCAGCGCGGCTCGACCGTGGCATCGTCGGTATCGGTCGCGAAACTATGGATGACCCCGCGGGGGCCGAAGGTCTTCGCGAAATTCGGGAAGTCGGCCGGCTTCGGGTAGTCCGCCTGCTCCGGATCCTCCTCGGCGTTCAAATGGTACAGATTGCCATAGAACTCGTCGAAGCCGTGCACGGTCGGCAGGAATTCGTTGCGGTCGCCCAGATGGTTCTTGCCGAATTGCCCGGTGGCGTAGCCGAGCGGCTTCAGCATTTCCGCGATCGTCGGATCGGCCGCGTCCAGGCCGATCGGCGAACCCGGAATACCGACCTTGGACAGGCCGGTGCGAAACACGCTCTGGCCGGTGATGAAGGAGGATCGGCCGGCCGTGCAGCTCTGTTCGCCGTAGTAATCGGTGAACACCATGCCCTCGCGCGCGATGCGGTCGATGTTGGGCGTGTGGTAGCCCATCATTCCCATCGAGTAGCAGGACAGGTTGGTGATCCCGACGTCATCGCCCCAGATCACGACGATGTTCGGCTTGCCGCCGTTCGGCGCGGCCTGGCTTCCGGCCGGCGCCCCGCCGGCTGCCGGTGCGGCGCCCACACCTTGCGCCCGCGCAGCCGGCACCAGCGCCGTCGCCGCCGCAGCCACGGTGCTGCCGAGCAGCATCGCCCGCCGGTTCAGATTGACCGGTTGCGAATCCTCTTGTGCCATGACGTTTCCTTTTCGTTGCGAATTGGGGCCGTGCGATACGCGGCGGCCGATGCGCGTGCGCCGGTGGCTTGTGGGCGCCCCACACATGCAATCATCCCCTCGATCGCCGGAGGCGACGAGACGCGCGGGGACTCCCGGAAGATCAATTGACCGCGATGCCGCGGTGACCCTGATTGTCAACGCAACGAATAGCAATCACGTGGCGCGGCTACCCGCGCAGCCGGCGGCAATAAAAGATGTGATTGAGAAACGGTTCAGCGCAGTCGCAATCGAAAACTCACTCGTAGCGCCAATGCCCGGGAATCCACTGATATCCGTTCCAGAACGGCTGCACCCAAACCCGCGGCCGAACCGGCGGCGCGTAATACGGTGGCGGCGGCGGCGCGTAGTAGGCGGGCGGCGGCGGCCGGTCCGGCACCCAGTAGCGCCCATACGGCCCGTAGGCCCAATACGCGTCCTGCACCATCGACGGCCCCCGCGCGTCGGGCGCGATGCGCCAGGTGAGCGCCTGGGCCGGCCAGCACAGTGAGATCGCCAGCAGCCCGACCGCGCTGGCAGCGGCAAGTCGCCATGGACGCATGATTAGTCTCCGGTCAATTCAGCGGGAGCAGGCTACGGCAATCGCCGGGCCGGCTTCAGCGCCATCGCCCGGCGTCACCTACATTTGTACGCCAGCCTGGCCCCTATCCACCCCGCGCCACGACACCGCAACATTCAGCAATATCAGGACGCGCCGTGGATGGTGGCGGGAACCCTGGCCGCCCGTGCCAGGCGTTCGGCTACCGCATCTTCCGGCCGCTCGCTCGCCAGCACCGCCAACAGCGCCGCCGCCTCGCCCCGATCGGTTTCCGCCCGCGCCATGGCGTCCAGATAACGGCTGCGCCAGCCGGCATCGGCGTCCGCCGGCCATGGCTCGAAGCTGCGCTGCTTGGCATCGAAGCCGCGCAGCCCGATCGTCCCGGTCGGGCGCAGCAGCGAAGCCGGGCAGCGCGCGGCCGTGCCCGGCCCGACGCAGATCGACGATCCGATCTCCTTGTTCGCCGCCTCCAAGCGCGCTGCCGCGTTCACCGTGTCGCCATACGCGGTGTAGTCGAGCTTGGTGCGAACGCCGATATCGCCCACGATCGCCGGGCCCGTCTCGATGCCGATGCGCGTGCGCCCGAGCCCGAGCCGGGCCGGCAATTCGCGGCGCCGATAGGTTTCGGTCCACGCCCGGATCGCCATCGCGCATTCGACCGCCCGCCGCGGATGCTCCGCAAGGTCCAGCGGCATGTTGAAGAACGCGTGCACCGCGTCGCCGACGAATTTGTCGATCATGCCGTCATGCTCGATGACGATGTTGACCACGCCTTCGAAATAATCGTCCAGCACCGCCACCAGCGACGCCGGATCGGCGCGCTGCGTCATCGCCGTGAAGCCTTCGAGATCGGTGAACAGCGCGGTGATCTCCCGCCGCTCGCCGCGCAGCTTCAGCATCGACGGATCGGCGGCGATCATCTCGACCACCGCCGGCGCCAGATGCTGCGCGAATCGCTGCCGGATGCGCCGTTCGCGCAACTGCGTCTCCGCCGCCATCGCCAGCGCCGCCGCGGCGAAGGATGCAGCTGCCATCAGCATCGGTATCACCGGGTCGAAGATCCGGTCGTGCCCGGCTGCGACAAGCGCGGCCGCGGCCAACGCGGCGGCAAACCCCGCGACCGCCGCCGCCCCGCTCGCCGGCCGCAACCTCACGGCGGCCAGCACGCCCACCGCGACGCCGGCCACGCAAAGCAGCATCAGCCATAGCCACGCATACGGCAGCGGCAACGGCACCACCCCGCGCAGCATCTGGGCCACCGCCGCCGCGTGCAGCATTGCCGTCGGCGTCAGCGGGTCGCCCGCCGCCGCACGCAGCCCGCCGAGTTCCGGCGCCGAGCTGCCGACCAGCACGATCGCCTGCCGCAGCCGCGCATCCGAAGCCGATCCGTCGAGAATCTCCGTCGCCGAAACCACGGTGACCGAACCGCCCAGCGCCTGCCCGGGCACCAGCCGCAGCAGCCCGTTCGGTGGCACCGGCAGCGCGATGTCGCCGATCCCCAGCGTTCCGCCGCGCCCGTCCAGGCGATAGCCGGAGGCCTGCTGCGCCACCCGTAGCGCCTCCGACGCCAGGCCCGGCTGGACCTTCCCGCCGACGCCCACCAGCAGCGGCGCCCGGCGGACCAATCCGTCATCGTCGCCGGGCAGCGCCAGCGCGCCGGCGCCGGCCGCATGGTCCAGTAAGCCGGCGGGCGGCGTCACGGCACCCGCGGCCCGCCACAGCGGCGGCAGCACCACCGTGCCGCTGACCAGGAACGGCACCGCCGGCATCTCCGCACCGCCCTTGGGATCGAGCGCAAAGCCCAGCACCGCGGGCACCCGGCCGAGCGCCGCCGCCAGGCTGCGGTCGCCATCCGGCAGGCCATCGGCCAGGGCCGCGATCTCCGGCCTCCCGGTCTCGGCGCCCAGCCGGCGCGCCAGGCCCGCGGGCGAGCGCGCATCGGCGCCCTCGAACAGGATGTCGATAACGAGGGCCCGGGGCTCGGCGCGGCCGACGCCGTCCACCAGCCGCGCCATCAGCGTCCGCGGCCACGGCCACGCGCCATACGCCGCCAGGCTCGCCGCATCGATGTCCACCACCACCACCGGCGCCGCGTCGGCATCCATCCGTGCCGACCAAGCGAGCAACCGGTCGATCACCCGTTCATGCAAGGCGCCCCGCCAGCCGGGCGGCAGCACCGCGATGCAGGCCGCCGCCAGCCCCGCCGCGATCAGCCCGGCGGCGATCGCGTTCAGGTTCCAGCGCGCCGCCGCCGCCATCGGTCAGTCCACGCTGGCCAGCGCCGCGCGGACCCGCGGCGCGCCCCACATCACCGGCGCCGTCGGCGGTGCGCCCACCGCGCGGATATCCACGCCCTCGCCATCCTGCAGCACCACGCTCTGCCCGCCCGACGTCACGTCGATCAGCCCGTGCACGACGAAGATGCCGATCACCCCCTGGCTGGGCCCGACGAAGATCCGCGTGCCGCGAACGGTAATCAACCCGAACGAGCCGCGCACCTGCACGCTCCCCGCGGACCCCGCGGCCTTGTCCAGCAGCAGCGGCCCCTCGCCCAGCGTCACCACGCCGCCGGCATCGACGACGAACCGGTCGATCCTGATCCGCGCATTGGAGCCCAGCCGCAACGACGTGTTGCCGCCCAGCAGGAACTGCGCGCGCGAGCGGTCGGCGGTGGCGACATTGTCGCCGAGGAACACGCTCTCGCTCGGCGCCAGCACCCGCCGCCGCGCCGCCAGCTCCGCGGTGACCTCGCCGCTCACCTCCTCGACCCGCCCCGCCGCCCGGGCATCCGCGGCCAATGCCGACAGGCCCAGCCACGGCAGCGCCAGGCCGCCGATTGCCATCCGACGCGCGACGAGCATCGCCTACTCCCCGATATCTTGCGCGAACGCCCGTATGCTGCGCGAACGCTCGCGCGTGATCGATCCGGACCCGGTTATAGGTCGGATTCCCCCGCCGCTGACCCCGCCGGCAATGACAATGCTGTTATGGCCGCCAAGGCTGTTCCCCGGCCGGCCGCTCAGAACGGCGCCTGGTCCACCCGCTTGCCGATCCCGCCACCGAGCAGGCTGCCGATATCGAACGCCAACTGGTCCTCGTCGCTGCCCTGCATGGTGCATTGCAAAGTCGCGACCCATGCCACCGGCTCGCTCAGCGACGGCCGCAGGTCGGCGCGCAGCTGCACCGTCGTCGCCTGCGGCGCCTGGCGATTGCCGCCGAACTGGGTCTGCCCCGGCCGCTGCAGATCATAGCCGTTGCGCCAGCTGAACGAGTAATCCTGCTGCGGCACCAGCGCCGCGTCGCTGCCGCCCAGCCCGCTGTTCAGCGTCACCGTCAGCGTCATCTGCGCGGTCGGCGTGCCCGAAATCGCAATGCCCGCCTGCTGCAGTCCGGCGTTGAACCGCGACGCCAGCTGCAGGTTGCGCGGCGAGTTGTCCAGCACCACCACGCCGACCACCAGCGGCGCCGGAAGCGGCCGCAGCAACGACGCCGAATAACTGCCGCTGCAGCTTCCCATCGCCCAGGCCGAATGCCCGAAGCCGGCAAGGCCTACAAGACAGGCAACGAAAACACGGACTTTGACGGACATCTCTGGCCTTCTTTCGCAGTGGACTGGGGTCGGCGCGACACCGATCGAAACGCTACCGGATGCCGAGGCAAACGGCCATCCCATCCCTCCGCGACAGGCGCCCGCGCGTCAGATCACCAGCTGCGTCTGGATCACCAGCGCCAGCAGCTTGCCGGCCGGATTGGTGATGCGGGTCTGCCAGACCGAACTGCGCCGCCCGACATGCACCGGCGTCGCCACCGCCGTCAGCACGCTGCCCAGCGGCGCCGCGCCCAGGAAGTTGGTCTTGCTCTCGATCGTCGTGGTATGGGCGCCCGCCTGCAGGTTGAGCGACGCCCCCAGCCCGCCGATGCTGTCGGCCAGCGCCATGAACGCGCCCCCGTGCAGGATGCCGCCGACGGTGCAGAGCCGTTCCGTGACCTCCATCCGCGCCGTGACCCGCTCCGCCAGCGCCTCGACGATCTCGATGCCCAGGTGATCGGCGAACGGCTGCCGGTCCGCAGCCATCGCCTAGGCCACGACCCCCAGGCGGCCAAGCGTGGAGCGTACCTCCCGGCGATACACCAGCAGAATGAACAGGCTGGCCAGCCACACCTCGCAGGCTTCCTTAAACAGCGACGCGCCGTCGTTGTACGGGTCGATGCCGAGCGGGCTCACCACATGAAAGAAGATCGCGCCCGACATGATGCCGAGCGCCAGCAGCGCGCCCCACATCCGCGTCGGCGGGATCACCACCAGCACCGAGGCGGTGATTTCGGCACTGGCCACCAGCAGGCGGAATGGCTTCTCGTAGCCGTGCAGGAACAACCAGTCCGACAGCACGGTGAACAGCCATACCGAACCCGGATTGCCGGTCAGCTTGTACTGCTCGTCCCACAACAGGATGCCGGCGATGAACAGCGCCGCCGGCCATGTCAGCAGGCGCAGAATGCGGTCGGTATTGGCGTTCATGGTGCATCTCCCTCGCGGGGTGACGACCAGCGGTGCGCCCGATCGTTACAGCCGCCGGTTATTTCTTGTCGACGTTCCAATACACGATGGCCGGCAGAGTCCAGCAGGCCGACGATGTTGCTGCGATGCGCCGTCAACGCGTCATACTGCCCGAGCACCGCATAGGGCGCCGAATCCACCAATGCCCGATGCAGCCGGTCCAGCGCCGCCGGCCGCGCCGCCATGTCGGCATCGAGGAACGCGGCGCGCAGCTTCTCGACCTCCGGATCGCACGGCCAGCCGACGAAGTTCCTCCCATCGCAGCTCATGTCGGTGCCGACATTGGTCAGCGGATCGAAGGTGATCGGCGCCCGGCGCCCCGGTCAGGAACAGGTTCCATCCGTCGCGCTTGCGCAACAGCTGCCCGACCGTGCCCCAGTCGGTCCACACCATCTCGACATTGAAGCCGGCCCGCTTCAACGCGTCGGCAGCAACCTCGGCCATCTGGCCGAGCGAGGGGATCACCTTGGTGGAAACGAAGATCAGCTTCTCGCCCTTGTAGCCCGCCTCCTGCATCAGTTGCCGGGCCTTGGCGAAATCCTGGTGGAAGCCCTCCGCGCCCGCCTCCGTGCCATAGGGGCTGCCGCAGACGAAATAGGATTCGCAGCGGCGCCAGTATGATTCGTCGCCCCAGCCGGCCGCCATCTCGTCGCCCTGGTCGACGACATATTCCAGCGCCTGCCGCGCCCGCTTATCGTTGAACGGCGGCAGCGTGGCGTTGCCGCGCAGCATGTTCTGCCCGGCCAGCGGCGTCAGCTTGCGCACCACGATATCCTTCTGCCGCGCCAGCAGATCGACCTGGTCCAGCGATGGCCGCTCCAGGATGTCCACCTCGCCCGCCTGCAGCGCCGCGGTGGCGGTGGCGGCATCCGGAATCACGTGCCATTCCACGCGGTCGAACTTCACCACCCGCCCACCGGAAAGCCCATCCGGCGGCTCGCTGCGCGGCACGTAGTCCTGGTTCTTGGTGTAGACGCTCAGATGGCCGGCGACGAATTCGGACGCGACGAAGCGGAACGGCCCGGAGCCGACGATCTCCTTCACCTGCCCGGTCAGTCCGTCGATGTCGCTGGCCCGCATCACCGCCGCGAACCGCGCCGGCGCCGCGGCGAGCGAGGCCAGCAGTCCCGGATATGGGCGGCTGAGATGGAATTCGATGGTCTTCGGATCGGTCGCGGTCAGCGCCTCGGTGATCGCCGCCACCCGCGCGCCGACCTGGTCGATCGACATCCATCGCTTGGTCGATGCAACCACGTCGTTGCTGCTGACCGGTCGCCCGTCATGGAAGCGCAGGCCGTCGCGCAGGGTGATCTTCCAGACCAGCCCATCGGGCGACACCGACCAGCTTCCCGCCATCTGCGGCTGCGGCTGCAGCTTGGTGTCCCACGCGAACAGCGACTCATACACCATCTCGCCGTGGACCATGCTGATCCAGGCAGTGCCGAACATCGGGTCCAGCACCGCGATGTCGCCCTGCGGCACCACGCGCAACACCTTCGGTTGCGCCACCGCCGCATGCGCCAAACCGGCGCCGAGCACGGCCGCCCACAGCGAACGCCGGCAAAGATCGACAGCACGCATCATCCGGACCCCATCGCTTGCAGGCGCCACTACAGCCCGATTGACGCTTGGCGCTCAAGCGGATTCAGTAGCGTCCGCAAACCGGAGCATACGACATGCAGATCTCATCGGCGGTGGATGCGCTGTTCGCGGCATGGACCGGGCCTGCGTCACCCGGCGCCGTGGTCGCGGTCACCCGCCATGGCAAGGTGGAGCACGAAGGCGCCTACGGGATGGCGGACCTCAAGCACCGCATCCCGCTCGATCGCCGCTCGGTGCTGCGGATCGGCTCGCAGACCAAGCAGTTCACCGTGCTGCTGGCATTGCTGCTGCAGGCCGAGGGCAAGCTGTCGCTCGATGACGACGTGCATCGTCACGCGCCCTGGCTGCCGCGCTACCCGGCGCCCGTGACCTTGCGGCAGCTTGCCGGCAACACGTCGGGATTGCGTGACTTCCTCGAGATCATGATCTTCAGCGGGCTGCCGCTGGCCGCCAACTCCTCGCGCCAGACCGCGCGCGACCTGCTGGCCTGCCACGACGAGGTGAACTACCCGCCGCAGGAACAGATGCTGTACTCCAACTCGGGCTTCTTCCTGCTGTCCGAGATCGTCGAGGAAGTGTCCGGCCGCAGCTACAACGAATTGCTGCGCGAGCGGATCACCGGTCCACTGGGCATGGACGACACCTGCCTGCTGGTGCGCGACGGCGACATCCTGCCCCGCCTCGCCGACCAGCACGCCCGGGGCGCCGACGGTGCGTGGCGCACGGTGAACTGGGGCTTTCCGCTCGGCGGCGAAGGCGGCATGGCCTCCAGCCTGCAGGACATGCTGACCTGGCAAGCCAACATGGCGAACCCGGTGCCGTCGCTGGCGGCAGCGCTGGCGCACATGCAGGAACCCCGTCGCTACAGCAACGGCGCCGAAACCGAATATCTGCTGGGGCTGGTCGGCGACCGGTATCGCGGCCTGCGCACGATCGGCCATGGCGGCACCACCGCCGGCGCGAAATCGGACTCGATGCGCTTTCCAGACCAAGGCTTCGGCATCGTCATCCTCGGCAATGCCGCCGAACTGTCGCCGTTCACCCTGGCGCGGCGCATCGCCGACGCCGCCCTCGGCTCGCAGATGGAGCCGCTCTTCCCACCGGCGGGCATGGAGAAGTTGAAGGCCGCCGCAGGGATGTACCGCCACGTCGGCGGTGATGACATCTTCGCCATCCAACCCGATGGCGACTTCGCCAGCGCCGGCGGCGTCGCCACGGTGATCGAGACGGCGCCCGGCATCTACGCGCCGGAGCGCGCCATCATGCACCTCCAGTTCAGCCTGGCCGCGGACGGCATCGATGCCGTCTGGTGCGGTACGAAGCGCCGCTACCGAAAGCTGTCCGGCACCGCCACCGGGCGCGACATCGACGGCAGCTATGCCAACCCCGCGCTCGGCCTCGATGCCCGCGTCGCCGGCTCGAAGTTCCAGATCCGTTCCGATGTCGGCACATTCAACGCCCGCCTGGAATGGATCGACGACGACCTGCTGCTGGTTCGCAGCGAAGCCGGCCGCCCCTGGCTGGCAACCCTGCAGGTAACACCGGAAGGGCTGAGCCTCACCTCCGACCGCACCAAGCGGTTGCAACTCAGGAAAGCCTGAAGCTCGCCCCATCCACGCCGTGCAAACGCCGGCGACGGCCTACCACTGGAACAGCGTGCCCAGGGCGGCGCCGACGACGCGGGTGTTGTTGTTGGTCCGGACCGGCGCCGCGGCAGTGCCGGTCGCGCCTGACAACAGGTCCACCCCCACCTCATGGCGTGCGCCGTACAGCCCGAACAGATACAGTGAGACGCCCTGGGCCAACTGGTAGGTGCCACCGACGTTGATGCCGTATTCGGTGCGATTGCCGATGCCCGGCGCGGATACGGCGGTCTTCGAGCCGGCGCTCCAATAATCATAGAAACTCGCGCCGAAAACGATCGGGCCGGTCGTGTAGGACGCGCCGACCACGTAGGCCAGCGCGTCGCTGGTGCCCTGCGGCGCCAGCGCCCACTGCCCGTTGAACTTGCCGTAGTCCAGATGTGCGCCTATCAGCAGGCCGCCATAGGTTACCTGCGCGCCGGTATCGAACACTGCGAAGTTGCTGAACTGTACCGATTTCGCCGGCGTGCTGTTGTCCAGCACGCGCCCGCCATACATGCCCCCGACCGTCGCCGCTACGCCGACCGGGCCGAACGCGCCACGATAGCGAACCACGCTGTCGACGGTGTTGCGGCGACGGGCATTGTCGCCCGAGGAGGTGGATGAGGCCGCATCGCAGCCAAGCGCCGAGTTGCCGCCGACGCCGGTGGTGACGATGCCGGCAGTCGCGGTAACCCCGTAGGGACAGTTCCCAGGACCCGAATTCACCGCGGCGGTCGAAGGCTCGAACGATATTCCGAAATCGAAGCCGCTCAGATTCGGCGACAAATAGACGACCTTGCTGGTCGAATACAATGCGCCGACATCCGGAAAAGGATAGGTCGGGGTCGCGTTGGTGGTGAAGAAATACGCTCCCTGTTCCTGCCAGCCACCCGGCAGCCCGTCGAAATTCTCCATCAACCCGGTGGCCATCAGCGCCGTCGGCTGATCGGTCGAGCCGGCCCGCACGAAGCCGATCCGGTCGGCGCCGAGATAGACGTACTCCCGCCGGAAATAGAGTTGTCCGCGGGTGCGGTTGGACGCGGAGACGCTACCATTGACACCGCCGCCGGGTGGGGACGCATCATCGTTCCTGATTTCGATGAAGGCGCCATATTTCGCGCCGTTGGCCATCACGCCCGCGAATTGCGGATACAGGCGCGCGTAGTTGCTGAACCCGTAGGATGCCAGCTTGGTGTTCGCCGCGGGTGACCCTAACGAGGTCGCCGACCCCGCGACCGGCGTCACCGTCGCGTTGCGGCCGCTGTCATAGCCACCCCACGCGAAGAACCAGACGCGGGCATCGACGCGCACGGTGATGGTGCCCGGCTGTGCCGGTGTGGTCGACGGCGTGGCGGTGCCGTAGCCGGGCGGCGTCGCCGCACCCGGGATCGCCCCGGGTTGCTGGATATTCACCAGCGATTCGGCCTGGGCCGGCGGAGCCGCCCAAGCCAGCAGCGAAGCCCCGACAAGGACGGCGCTGCCCATAGCGGGAAAACCGCGTTGGAGCCGCGACAAGAAACACGGATTGTCCAGGATCGTCATCTCTCACCCTCGGTAAACCGGGGCGGAGATTATTCAGCGGCAAAATGGCTGCGTGTGAAGGTTATATTTTGACTGATCAACTCGGCGCCAGCATT
Source organism: uncultured Alphaproteobacteria bacterium (assembly GCA_963819305.1). Taxonomy (GTDB): domain Bacteria; phylum Pseudomonadota; class Alphaproteobacteria; order Acetobacterales; family Acetobacteraceae; genus CAVTKE01. The sequence goes on along the minus strand of CAWFVP010000003.1, from coordinate 221,426 downwards.
TACTGAAAGTTGCGGGCTTCATTGAAATGTCTTGGAACCGTCTCACCCTTTATACCTCACTCGTGGAACTCCAGCACCGTACCCATCGCCTGCGTCGCCGGCACCAGGATGCGGGAAGCGTCGCGCCGGAAAGCCACGTCGCCGGCGGCGAACGCCGCCGCGGCCTGCGCGAGAGAGCGGGTGCGGATGCCGAGCGCCACCATGTATTGGTCGCGGCCGCCGCCATCGGTCGCCGCATCGCCGAACATGCCAGCAACCTTGGCAGGCGTGACGAAGTCGAACGAGGAAAGCCCGACCACCAGACGAATGCCGCCGGCGATGCTGCGTACCGCGTCGGCACCGAACATCTTCGCGAAGATTGCGCCGGGTGCGGCCGGATCCTTGGCCGCCACCACCGCGCGAGAGACGCCGACCGCACCGTTCGGGTGCTGGCGCCACTCGTCCCGCCACACCAGGTCGCGGGTGAAGTGGTGGCAAAAATAGAACCGGCCGGCCGGGATGGTGCCGGGGGTCAGATGCACGGTGCGAAACATCGCATCGCGGGAGCCGCCGTCGAACTCGACCGGGCGCGAGAATTCCATCGGCGGTTCCACTGGGACCCCGGCGGATTTGACTTCCCGATAGGCCGCGGCCGAATCGTCAGTGCCGAATACCAGGCTGTTCAGGCCGATTGGAAACTGCATGACGTCGCTGCGCCTGGTCGGCCCCGGCGCGATCGCGATGAGTTCCAGGTACTCGGTGCCGAAGATCGCGAGGTGGTTCATGGAACCCAGCGTGTGATAGCCGCGCGGGGTCATGTGGAACCCCAGCCGGCGATAGGCGGCGAGGCCCTCGTCGAGCTGGTCGCGGCAGTTGACGACGACATGGTCGAGCGTCGGGGCTGGAAGGCTCATGGTGCTCTCTCCGGTGAATTCAGGATGACCAGCGCGAGCCGGCCTCGTTCGCGGCGGCACGTTCGGTCAGGACCCGCCGATCCACCTTATTGGTGCCGGCCAGCGGCAGGTCGGCCAGGAACTCGACGCGGCGGGGATGCTGGTAGGGCGGCGCGTTGGCCAGCGCAAACCGCTTGACCTCGGCCGCATCGAGCGCCGCATCGGGTCGCCGCACGATGAAGGCGACGGGCATCTGCCCCCGTTCCTCGTCGGCCAGCGGGATCACCGCGGCCTGGTGGATCGCCGGATGCTGCTCCAGCATCTTCTCCACCTCGCCCGGGTAGATGTTCTCGCCCGAGCAGTTGAACATGTCGTCGGCGCGCCCGACGAAATAGTAGAACCCGTTCTCGTCGCGCCGCATGACGTCGCCGCTGTATACCAACCGTCGCGCAGCGCCTTCGCCGTCTGCGCCGGCAGGTTGTGATATTCCGCCATCACCGACGGGTTGCGCATCATCAGCACGCCCTCGTTCGCATCCGCGCCGCCCTCCAGGCGGACCTCGCCGCCCGGCAGCGGATAGCCGAGCGCCAGCTTCGGGATCGGCAGTCCGTCCGGATGCGCCCCGAAGATTGCAGGCCCGGCCTCTGTGGTTCCGTAAGAGTTGAAAACAGGCGCGTTGTTGAAGGTCTCCCTCACCTTGTCGTACAAAGCCATGGTGATCGGCGCCGACCCCATGGTGATGCGGCGAACGCTGCTGAGGTCGAGGCTGGCCAGCAGGTCGGTTTCCTTCAGCACCCGCGCCAGCATGGTCGGCACCGAGGTGAGCGCGGTGACGCCGAACCGCGACACCGCCTGGATGTAGCTGCGCGCGGTGAAGATCGGCAGCAGCACCATCGATGCGCCGGTGAAGAACACCATCTTGCTGCTGACCAGCCCGTTCATGTGGAACAGCGGCGCCGCGACGATGGAGCGCTCGCGGTCCGCATCCGGCGCGCCGGCGCGCGAGCGCAGCGCCCAAAGCTGGCTCTCATGCGACAGCGCCACCCCCTTGGGCCGCCCTGTGGAGCCGGATGTGTACAGCTGCTGCGCGATGTCGCTCGGATCAGGCACGACGGTGTCGAACGGGCCGTCGTCCAGCTGGGCCGCAAACCCGTCATCGAACGAGATCCTCGCCACCTGCCCCACCCGCCCGGCATTGTCGGCATCAACAAAGATCAGGCGTACCGCGGCATCTTCGAGAATGTAGGAGATCGTCTCGTCCGGCAGCTTGGTGTTGATCGGCACCACGACCAGGCCGGCGCGCATGATGCCGAAATAGGCTGCGAGATATTCGGCCCGGTTCAGCGATAGGATGCCGATGCGCGTGCCCGGCGCGAAACCCCGCCCGGCGACGAGGCGGGCAATGCCACGGATCATCCGCTCCATCGCCGCATAGCTGTAGATCCCGGGCGTCTCCGGGTCGCGCAGATCGAAGACCACTGTCTTGTCGAGCGGCGTCGACGGCGGCATCAGGTCGCCGAGATTGGTGGGGCTGTGCATGGGTCTGCCTTTCAGCCTTGGGCGGCATTGCGTCCGGCGATGGCGCCGCCGACGAAGCATTCGGCGAGGTTGCCACCGGACATGTATAGATGGCCGAACACGCTGCCGAGCTCGCCGGCGACGAACAGCCGAGGGATCGGCCGGCCGAACGCATCCAGAATCCGCTGCTCCTGGTCGTGCACCGGACCGCCCTGGGTGTTGGACACCACGGGCCAGATCCGGCCGCCATGGAACGGCGGCTCGGCGATCCGCATCATGCTGCCGGCATGGCGTCCGAACTCGGTATCGGCACCCGCCTCGCACGCGGCATTCCAGGCCGCGACGCTGCGGACCAGCGCTTCGGCGGGCAGTTCGAGCGCACCGGCAAGCTCCTCCAAGGTATCGGCCCGGTGCAGGATCGCCGCATCGAAATCCGCGGGCTTCGCGTGGCCGTAGCGCGCGGCAACCTCGCGATCATGCCAGGTCGGCGCCGCCAGCGAATACGTCCGCAGCCCGGCGGCATCCACCAGCAGCGTCGCCGGGATGCGTGGGAAGGATTGCGTCACCGGATCGAACATCTCGAACGGTCGGTGACCGGTGTCCTGCATGTAGGGTTCGTATTCGTTCATGAACCGGCGGCCATGGCGGTCCAGCAGGATCCAGCTCATGCGCACATCGTTCCGCTCCGGCGCGCCCGGCAGCCAGTCCGGCAAGCGCTTCACGCGGATGCCGAACGGATACTCGGGGTCGGGATGGCGAAAGCCGTATGAGCCGTGAAAATGCCACATGTGCCAAAGCCCGGCGCCCATCGCCTGGGCCATGCGAATGCCGTCGCCGGTATTGTGGCGAACCGCCGCCGACAGCACCGGCTTCATCTGCCAGTTGGCCATCTGCAGCGCCGCATCCCCCTCGAACCCGCCGCATGCCAGGATGACCGCGGAAGCCCCGATCTCCTCCCCATCCACGCGAACGCCGCAGCAACGCCCGGTTGCAGGATCGCGCAGGATTTCCTGCGCCGCGGTGCGCAGGCGAAGTTCGATGCCCGGCCGCCGGCGCACGCCATCCAGCACCAGCTTGAACAGCCGCGCGCCGGCCGGCGATCCGCGCACCTGCGGGAATTCTGCCGCCGCGTCGAAGCCCGGGACATCCTCGATATAGGCAAAGCCAAAGGTCTCGCCTCCGGGCAGCGGATAATTGCCGGCGGAATCGCGAACACTGACTTCGGCGCCGGACTCGCGTGCAAGCGCGCGGACACGATCCGGAAGGGCAACCATTCCCTCGGCCAATGTCCGCAGCACGATGTCCGGCGTGGTGCCGGCGTTCGTCGCCTGCAGATACGCGAACGCGGCATCGGCATCGCGGGCGATCCGCAGGCCCCCCGCCGAGCAGACGGAAATCCCGCCTGGGTCGGGTTGCTTCTCCAGCAGCAGCACGCGCGCGCCCGCATCGTGCGCCGCCATCGCCGCAACCCCGCCGGCATAGCCGAAGCCCACCACGATCACATCGAAACCGCTCATCGCTGCAACCCGAAGATCACAGCGAGGCCCGCGGTGATTTCCTCGGCCATGGCGTCCAGCAGCGCCTCTCCTTCGGCGGCATCGGCCAGACTCGGATCTCCGCGCACGCCGGTGCTGGTGTAGTCGGGACCCGAGTCCGGATCGCCCGAAAATTCCGTCGGGATGTAGAACACCGTCTTCGGCTGCGCCAACACATGGCCGTAATCGGCCTGCGCCTTCTCCATGTCGACCAGCCCCGGCGCAATCGCCAGCATGGTCGAGGTCTCGAACTGATCGGCATGCCCGCCAAGCTGCTGCCGAGACAGCCGGCGCCGAAGCCCCTGCCCCAGCGCCTCGATATCGGCAACCGGCACCCGGATTTTGCGCCGGGCATACAGATCCCGCACGACGATGCGGATCGGCGGCACCGTGGAAACGCCGGTGTTGAAGATTGCGACACGCGAAAAACCCTGGTCGAGAAATCCGTGCAGCACGTCCTCCAGCAGCGCCATGAAGGTCTCGGCGCGCAGATGCTGGCTGCCGGGATAATTGACGAAAGCGGGGTAGTAGCCGAAGTCGATCACCGGCGCCACGAGCACCGGCAACGCGCGAACCAAGCGGTCACCCAAGGCGCGCGCGACCAGGTAATCCGTCTGCATCGGCAGGTGATGCCCATGCTCCTTCGACCGCGCCCCGACCGGCACCACCACCACGGCATCGGCGTCGCGACGCTGCGCCGCCTGCGGCCAGGCGAGATCTTCCAGCCACGCGCCTTGGGTCACAGATACCGCTCCAGAAAGCGGCGCACGTCGCCCTCCCAGACACGCGAGCCATCCCGCTCGAAAAGATGGCCTTCCTGATGGGTGATGCCAAATGCGGGGAAGACGCGGGATTGGAAGACGACGCCGGAATCCGCCAGCGCCTCGGCCAGTTCGATCGTCGGGCGGATGCTGTAGTCGTTGTGCGCCTGGATGAAGAATATCGGCATGGTCAGGCGGCGGGCGGCGGCGATCATCAGCGCCCGCAGTTCCGGCGCGCGGTCCCAGTTCATCGCCGCCCCCGCGAACTCGACAGCGCAGCGGAAGCGTGGCGATTTCGATGCCGCGAGCAGCGTATTCACGCCGCCGAAGCTGCTGCCCATCACGCCGATACGGTCGGCGCGGATTTCCGGCAATGCGGCGACGATTTCGGTCGCCACCAGAACGTCGTCGCTCTCGCGGTCGAGCCGCGCCGACAGCTGCGCCGCGTATTCCGCCGAACCGTGGGGCGAGGTCACTTCGGCGCGCCAGCCGGGACCTTCGGAATTGCCGTAGCCGTGCCGGTGCGTCAGGAACGAGGCGATGCCCCAGCTTGCCAGCAGCGCCGCGGTGCCGGGCCGCGAGACATCCAGCGTGCCCTGGTCGATACCGCTGCCGTGGTTCAGCATCAGGCAGGCGAACGGCCCGGGTCCCGGCGGCAAAGTCAGGTATCCCTTCAGCCGGTGCGCGCCGGATTGGAAGCTCAACTCCCGCGCCTCGATTGCGCGATCATGCAGCGGCGTATGGACGATGCCGTTCGGCAACGCTGCCACCGCGTCGCGCTGTTCGACATGGCGTTCGAAGCGGTCGATCAGGCTGCGCATCCGGGCGCGCACGGCCTCGAACTCCGGGCTGGCGGCGCGCGCCGCTAGGTCGGCCGCGTGCGCCTCCCGGGTCGGGAAATGGCATTCCCACCGCACGTCCGGCCCATCGCCATCGGCACGGACGAAGATATCGCCTGCGGCCAGGCCGATTTCAGCGCGGACGGCGCAGGCCAGCCGCCGGTTCTCCAGCACCGCGGCGGCGGCGCCTGCTTTCGCGTAATAGCCCGTGCGTTCGATCCACATGCCTGAGAGTTTCCGTCTAGCGTTCGCCGGCCTGCGGATCGAGCAGATCGCGCAGTCCGTCGCCGAGCAGGTTGAAGCCAAGGATGGTAAGGCCCAGCGCCGCCGACGAAAACAGCGCGAGGTACGGATCGGTGCGCAAACCCTCCAGACCGTCGCGGATCATGCCGCCCCAGCTTGGCGTCGGTTCCTGCACGCCGATGCCGAGAAAGCTCAGCGTCGCCTCCGCCATGACGATGAACCCGACGCCGATCGAGGCGCGCACGATCAGCGCAGGCGCGATGTTCGGCAGCACGTGGCGCCACAGGATCTTCGCCGACGGCGTGCCGCAGGCGATGGCGGCGTCGAGAAAGGCCTCGTGCCGCAGGCTCAACACCAGGGAGCGCGTCAGCCGGGCGATGCCGGGCCACCAGGCCAGCGACAGAGCGAGAATGACGGTGCCGACCCCGGAGCCAAGCACCGCCGCCACCAGGATCGCAAAGATCAGTTCGGGAAACGCCAGCACGATGTCGGCCACCCGCATCAGCACATTGTCCAGCGCGCCACCGAAATATCCGGCAACCAGCCCGACGCTGACGCCCACCGCGAAGGTGATCGACAGCACCGCCAGCGTCACCTCCAGCGAGACTCGCGCGCCGTAGACCAGCCGGCTGGCGATGTCGCGGCCAAGCTTGTCGGCGCCGAGCCGATGGTCCGCCGAGGGCGGGTCCCACACCGCGACCAGATCGGTTTCGGCATAATCCATCGGCGCGATCAGCGGCGCCGCGATGCCCGTGATCAGCACCAGCAGCGCGATCGCCGCACCCAACAACATCCGCCGTCTGCCGCAGCAGCCGCCTCATCGCGCCACCTGCTGGCGGATGCGCGGGTCGATGGCCGCATACAGCAGGTCGACGCCGAGGTTGATCAGCGCATAAAGCAGGGTGAACAACAGCACGATCGCGGTGATCACCGGATAATCGCGGGCAAAGATGGATTCGATGGCGAGCCTGCCGAGGCCTGGGATGTTGAAGATCGTCTCGACCACGAAGGTGGCGCTCAGCATGCCGCCGAAGATGATGCCGACGGCGGTGGTCAGCGGCACCAGCGCATTGGGCAGCGCGTGCTCCAGCACCATCGCCCGCCCGGACAGTCCCTTGGCGCGGGCGGTGCGGATGTAGTCCTGGCGCAGCACCTCGAGCATGAAGGTGCGGGTGAGCCGCCCGACATAGGCCGCAGCCGGCAAGGACAGCACCAGCACCGGCAGCACGATCTGCGCGGCACTGCCCCAGCCAGCCACCGGCAGGATGCCGAAGCGGATGCTGAACACATAGACCAGCACGGTGGACAACGCGAAATTAGGCACCGACAGCATGGCGATCATCACCCCGGTGGACGCCGCGTCCTGCCATCGGTCCCGCTTCAGCGCGGCCAGGATGCCGGCGCCGATACCAAGCGGCAGTGTCAGCATCAGCGCGACCCCGGCGAGACTGAGGCTGACCCCTGCGCCGTCGCGCAGGATCCCCGCAACATGCATGTGCAGAAAGCGATAGGACAGGCCGAAGTCGCCGCGCAGCAGGCTGCCCAGATAATTCACGAACTGCTCCGGCAGCGGCCGATCCAGCCCGTACTCCGCGCGCAGCCGCGCCGCCATCACGACGTCCGCCGAATGATCGCTCAGCATCACGCCGATCGGATCGCCCGGCATCGCGCGCGAAGCCAAAAACACGATCAGGATCACCGCCAGCAAGGTCGGCACCAGGCCGAGCAGGCGGCGTGCGGCGTATTGCAGCATGCGGCGACCGCGAGCCGGTTCGCTAGTCCATCGTCACCGGCTGGAAGCTGGAAAAGCCGAACGGCGTCACCGTGAGGTTGTGCACGTTCGGCTTGCGCAGCGCGATATAGGTGGTGATCGGCAACGGTGCGGTGGCCCAGTCATCCATCAGGATCTTCTCGGCCTGGTGATAGAGCTCGTATCGGTGCGCGGCGTTGCCGTCGGTGCGCGCTTCGTCGATCAGCTTGTCGAACGCGGCGTTCTTCCAGCGCGACCGGTTATACGGGCTGGTGGAGTAATAGCCGTCGCCCAGGAAGGTGAGCGCATCCGGATAGTCGGCGGTCCAGCCCCAGGGAAAGAAGGCGATCTCGCCGGCGTTCATGCCCTTGATGAAGGTGGCGCGCTCGGCGACCTTCACCTGCACGTCCATCCCCAGCACCCGCTTCAACTGATTGGCGTAGTAGGTCAGCTCATCCTTGAATGGCGCGGTGCAGGTGATCTCCACCGGCGGCATGCCCTTCCCCTCGGGAAAGCCGGCCTCGGCCAGCAGCTTGCGCGCCTTTTCGGGATCGTAAGCCAGCGGCGGCAGGGACGCGCCATAGCCGCCGACCCCCGGCGTGACCTGCCCGTTCAGCGGCGCGGCCGCGCCGTTGTACAGCCCCTTGATCATCGCCGCGCGATCCATGCTCAGCGAAATCGCCTGCCGCACCCGGATGTCGCGAAACGGCGCATACAGCGCCTGGTTCATGCCGAGATAGCGCATCTGCGCCCGCGGCGACTTCAGGATCTGGCTGGCGTAACGGTCGTCGGACAGCACACGGCGATACGAATTCTCCGGCACGTTGACGAAATCCAGTTCGCCCGCCTCGTACATCGACAGCGCGGTATCGCCGCTCGGCACCACCAGGAAGCGGATGCCGTCGATTGCCGGCGCGCCGCCCCAATAATCCGGATTACGGGCCTCCGCGACGTCCACGCCGCGCTTCCATTCGACGAATTTATACGGGCCGGTTCCGGCGGAAACCTTGGTCATCCAGTCGGCGCCCTGCTCGGCAACAATACCCTTGTCCATGATCTGGAACGGGTAGATCGGAAACAGCACGTCCGGCTTGGTGAAATCCACCTCGAGCGTCAACGGGTCGATGATCCGCAGGCCCGGCATCGACATCGCCTGCCCGGCCGCAAGTTCCTTGGCACCGACCACGTTGCCGAGCAACGGCGCCGCCAACCCGCCGCGGCTGCCCGGGCGAAGTATCTCCTCGAAGGTGTATTTGACATCGGCGGCGGTGAACGGGCGGCCACTGTGGAATTTCACCCCCGGCCGAAGCTTGAACGTGATGGTCTTGCCATCGGGCGAGGTGGTCCAGGAGGTCGCCAGCGCCGGCTCGACGGAACCGTCGGGCAAGGTCCTGGTGAAGCCCTCGTACATCGGCCGCATCAGGTCCCCGGCGACCAGTTCGGAGTTGGTGATCGGGTCGATCATCGCCGGGTCCGCGACGATGTTGACGCGCAGGATCTTCTCGGCGGCCTCGGCAGAAGCCACCGAAGACAGCGCCATCGCGACAATCGACAACCGCGTCAGAAATCCAACGGACATCGCACAGGCCCCTCGAAAACCGGGTTCGCGAAGGCGGGTATCGCCCTCGCGATCGAGCCTATGCGGTTTTCGGCGGGTTTGGAAACGTCCGCCGCTATCGGCGGAACAGGCTTCCCACCATGTAGCCCAGCGCCAGCATCAGCACCGACATGGTGATCGGCTGCTGGCGGATCGCCGAGCGGATACGCACCACGCGGTCGCTTACCTCGGACACCGCCGCGGCTCCCTGCCCGGCCGCGTTGGAAAAGCTGTCGGCGGCACTGCGCGCGGCGCTCTGGACGGTTTCGCCGAGTCTCGCGGCGGACTTATAGGTCTGGTTATTCATTTCAGCCTCCTGCCGACACAGAACGCCGCCGCTACCAGTGGGTTGCCTCCCCCGGCGCGCACTCAGTCGGCGAGAGCTTCCGCCCAGCGTCCTGGCGTGAGGCCATAGGCGCGCTTGAACTGCCGGGAGAAATGGCTTTGGTCGGCGAAGCCGGCGCCGGCGGCGCTGTCGACGATGGATACGCCCTGGGCGAGCAGCCGGCGCGCATGGTCGACCTGGCGCATGGTCCGGAACCGGCTCGGACTGGTGCCGAACGCCGCCCGGAAGCCGCGCGCCAGGCTCCAGCGGTCCAGGCCGGACAGCCGCTCCAGCGCCGCGGCCGATGGCCAGGCAACAGGGTCGGAGGCAAGCTGCTCGCGGACAGCCGACAATGCCCGGAGCGGCAGCGGGCCATGCGGCGTCGCCACGCCCGGCGCCGCCGAGGCGAGCAGGTCGGCGATTGCGACCACGGCGTCGATCCGGCCGATCTCATCCAGCGGGCTTGCCACATCCCAGGCGGCGGCCAGGCGCGCGCGCTGTGCATCGGCCAGGTCGAGCACCGGCTCCGCCACGAACGGCAACGAAATTCCGCCGAGGGCCGCCTGGACCAGGGCGGGGTCGATATAGGCGATACGGTAGGAAAACCCGTCATCGCCGCCCGCCGCCCCATCATGCGTCTCGTCCGGATGCAGGATGTGGCATTGCCCCGGCAGGCAACGCCGAATTTCGCCTCGGTAGCGAAAGACCTGCACGCCCGAGAGCGTGATGCCGATCGCGTAGCTGTCGTGACGGTGCGGTGCGAACGCAAGGCCCCTGAAATACGCCTCCAGGCGCTCGATGCCGGCGGCAAAGGGACCGAGCCTGACCCGCGCGCGGGCCGAGGGCGCCTCGCACAACCCTTCAAGACGGATGGTTCCGGCGCTGGCAGGAATGGCTCGCATCACCGGCAGCTTACAGGAACTATCTTGGACCACGACGCCATTGCCCTGTCGGGCATCGGGATGCTGCTGCTGACATCGGCGGCACTGATGGGCAGTCCCGGGCCATCCACCATCAGCCTGACCGCAGTGGGCGCCGCGTTCGGCCTGCGCCGGTCGATCCGCTACGCCCTGGGCCTGATCCTCGGGACATGCGTGGTGCTGCTGGTCGTCGCGACCGGGGTCTTTGCGGTCCTGGCCTCGCTTCCGAGGCTAGCGCCGGTGCTGACGGCCGGGTCGGCCGCCTACATCGTCTACCTGGCAATCCGGATCGCCCGCGCGCCGCCATTGCAGCGGCAGGATCCGGCCGCGGCCGCCCCGTCCCTGCTTGCCGGCGTGCTGCTCGCCTCGGCCAATCCGAAGGCCTATCTGGCGATCGCCGCCGTGTTCGCCGGCTCGAGACTCGGCGGCCTCTCCCCGACAGCGGAGGCGCTGGCGAAGACGCTGCTGCTGGCCACGATGATCGTCGCCATCCATCTTGGCTGGCTGCTCGCCGGCGCAACGCTCTCGCGCGTGCTGCGCGACCCCACGGCGTCCAGGGTCGTCAACGTGGTGCTGGCCGCGCTGCTGGTGGCCACGAGCATGCTGGCACTCATGCCCCGATGAGGCCTAGCGGGGCTGCGGCCGTCCCCGCACGGCGGGTTGCGCGGCGGCGGTCGAAGGCTGCGAAATCACCACGTGCATGGAAGCCATGTCGGACGCTGTCAGCCAGGTGACGCCGCCGGGCGCCGTCTGCTTCATCTTGGCGACGATCGCCGGCGGCACCCCGTAATGCTCGATCTCGACCGCCATGCCGTCGGTGGCCCCCAACGACCCCGCGGTCTCCTCGCCCGCCAGGGATGCCCGGTGCACCCCGATCCTGGCCCCCTCTCCGGCGATCCGGTAGGGGGCGGCGGCGAACATCAGGAAGCAGGCCGAGGCGCAGCGGCCGCCCGCTGCCACCGCCACCGAAAGGCGCATGTCGCGGATGGTTCCCGACATCTTCTCGGCTTCCAGGACGTTGCCGCCGGGGCTGTCGACGATGATCCCCGCCAGCCGGCCAGCCTTGTCGATGGTGTCGCAAAATTCCAGCAGCCGGTGGAAATCGCCCTGCACCACGGGGCCGCGGGCGTCGATGATCGTACGGTTGTCGGAGATTTCCAGCAGGGTGAACTGCATCGCCCGGGCTGGATGTGTCGGCAGCGCGAATGCGGCGGCCAGCAGGCATGGATAAACACTGGCGGCTGCTTTTGTGGTTTTTCGCACGCGCGGGTACTTCTCACAGCGGGAGTTGGCCGACCAGGATACCCAGCCTCCCACGCGGCTTGTTAATGGATCATTTGCTCCACACAATGGGGGCATCGAAACGGGAGAATTGCTTCATGGCGCGCATCGGAATCATGGTCACTTTCACGGTGAAGCCGGGCAGTTGGGCCGCCTTCGACAGCCATATCCGCGCCCATGCCAGCCGCACCCTGCAGGAGGAGCCGGGCTGCGAGCGATTCGACGTGCTGCAGCCGCTGACCGAGGACGGCAAGCCCGACCACAGCCGCATCATGCTGTGCGAGGTCTACAAGGACATGGCGGCGTTCGATGCGCATCGCAACAACCCGCGCATGGCCAGCGTCGGCGCCGGCTCGAAGCCGCTGCTGGATGGCAGGGAACTGACCATCTGCACGATGGACTAATCCAGCGCGGCCAGCCGGAACGCTCCTTCGCACAATAGCGGGACGTTGGTGCTGACGTCCCGCTCCAGCGCGATCTCCACATCCTCGGGGAAGCCGCGCCCGATCAACTCGCGGCCCGAAACCGAGTCGCGCATCAACGCGTCCAGGTCGGCGATCGCCGAGCGGAACGCGTCGCGCATCACCCGCGCCTCGGCCGACATCGGCAACGCCAGGGCGTCCAGGATAGCGCCGGCGCCGAACAGATCCTCGATCGCCGGCCGCAGGCTGCCGTCCGGCCAGCGTTCGCCCGCGGCGATCACCCCGATCGCGCCGGTTCCTGCGATCTTCCGCAACGCGGCGGCGACGGCGCGGGCGTTGCGCAGGCAGCCCGCGACCACAGGCGTGGCACCCGCGGCGAGCGTCAGCGTCGCGCCGTTCGGCGAGGGCAGCAGCAGGCGCGATCCAGGCGCGAGTTGGCGCAGGCTGGCGGGCGACAGGCTGAAGCCGCCCTCCCCCCGCCGCCGCGCCAGGATCGCGCCGGAAGCGGCTGCCGCGGCCGTGCCGTCGACATAGGGAAACGGCAGCACCGAGGCGCCGGCGGCCAGCGCGACGTCGACCGCCGTGGAAAACGACAGCACATCGACGATCGCCAGCACGCCAACCCGCCCCCGCAGCGCCTCGACGCCGGCGACGCCCCATTCGGCGTAGACGTTCAGAGCGTCAGGCCGCCATCGACGACGACCGTCTGGCCCGTGACCATGGAGGCGCCGAAGCCCAGGAAGGCGATCACCTCCGCCAGGTCCTCCGGCGTGCAGCGACGTTTCAGCGCCGCCTTCTCGATCGACTGCCGCCGCCGCTCGTCGCCCCATTCGATCTGCCAGGAACTGTCCACCGCACCCGGCGCCACGGCATTGACCCGCACCTCCGGGGCCAGACCGCGGGCGAGGTTCTTGGTCAGGTTGACCACCCCCGCCTTGGTCGCCCCGTAGGCCAGCGAACTGCCGGCGGAATGCAGCCCGGCGATCGAGGCGACCGAGACGATGGCGCCGTGGCAATCCTTCAGCGCCGCCGCCGCCGCTTTCGAGCAGCGGAACACGCCGAGCAGGTTGGTCTGCAGCACCGTCCTCCCACAGCGCGTCGGTGATCAGGTCGAGCCGCGCCGGCTCCACCACTCTCGCGCACCCCGGGGGTGCCGGCGTTGTTGACCAGCAGGTCCAGCCGGCCCGAGCGCGGCGGATCGCCGCCGCGATCATCGCCGCCCGCACCCGCCGCATCGCCGACATGAGCCCGGCGCCTCGACCGCGTTCAGCCCTTCCTGGCGCAGATTGGCCACCGCCTCCGGCCCGCGCGGGTCGCCGGGCAGGAAATTGACCGCGACCGCACAGCCGTTGCGCGCCAGCATGGTCGCCGTCGCGAGGCCGATGCCGGAGGCGGCGCCGGTGACGATCGCCGCCTTGCCCGACAAATCGTAGCGCAGCTTGTTGGCTTGCGAGGGCTCGTCATTTTGTTTCTTCCTGCCTCAGAACAAGCTGCCCAGCCGGTCGCGACCAGCGCCAGATGATGGTCGGTGTCGCCGAACAGTATGCTCGATCATGGTCATGCGCTTGAAGTAGTGGCCGACCTTGTATTCCATGGTCATGCGCGATGCCGCCATGCAGCTGGATCGCCTCCTGGCCGATCATGCGGCCGGACTCGGCCGATCTGCACCTTGGCCGCCGACATCGCCCGCGCCGCGCTCGGCGGGTCCGTCTCGGCCGCCATCATGGTGGCGAACATCGCCATGCTGCGCGCCTGCTCCAGCGCCACGAACATGTCCACCGCGCGGTGCTGCAGCACCTGGAACTCGCCGATCGCGCGGCCGAACTGCTTGCGGGTCTTCAGGTAGTCGACGGTCATCTCGTGCATCGGCGCCATGCCGCCGACCGCCTCGGCGCAGAGCGCGGCGATCGCCTCGTCCACGACGCGCTCGACCGCCGGCAGCGCGCCCGCCGGGATCGCCGACCGCCTCCGCCGCGCGCGCCGGCGAAGCGTCAATCTCGGCCGCCGCGCAGGCCGTCCTGCGTCGGATAGCCGCGCCGGGTCACGCCGGCGCGCGTCGCGCATCGACCAGGAACAGCCCGATGCCGCCGCGGTCGCGCTGGCCGCCGGCGGTGCGCGCGGTGACCAGCAGCTGGTCGGCGCAGTCGCCGTGCAGCACGACGCTCTTCGTCGCCGTCCAGCACCCAGCCGTCGCCGTCGCGCCGCGCCGTGGTCGCGACGTCGGCCAGGTCGTAGCGCGAATGCCGCTCGACATGCGCGAAGGCCAGCTTCAGCTTGCCGGCCGCGACCTGCGGCAGCAGCGTCGGCCTGCTGCGCCTCGGCGCCGGCATGGCGCAGCAGCCCGCCGCCGAGCACCACGGTCGCGAGATACGGCTCCAGCACCAGGCCGCGGCCGAACGCCTCCATCACGATCATGGTCTCGACCGGGCCGCCGCCGAAGCCGCCATGCGCCTCGGCGAACGGCAGGCCCAGCAGGCCGAGTTCGGCGTATCTGCGCCCAGATCGTCGCGGCTCCAGCCATCCGGCTCGCGCGGTATTTCTTGCGCTGCTCGAAGCCGTAGCGGTCGGCGATCAGCCGATCGACGCTGTCCTTCAGCAGCCGCTGGTCGTCGATCAGGTCGAAGTCCATGCGCTGATGAACCGTTAGAAGCCCAGGATCGCCTTGGCGACGATGTTGCGCTGGATCTCGTTGGAGCCGCCGTAGATCGAGACCTTGCGGCAGTTGAAATAGGTGCGGCGCCGCGGCCGCGGCATAATCCGGGCCGATCACCGGCTCGTTGCGGCCGTCCCTCGTCGCCGGCGATGATACGGCATCGCGTACGGCCCGACCACGTCCATCATCAGCTCGGTGGTCGCCTGCTGGATCTCCGAGCCCTTCAGCTTCAGGATCGACGAGGCCGGGTTCGGCTTGCCCTTGTCGCGCGCCGCGCTCGGCGGCGACGACGCGCAGCTGCGTCATCTCCAGCGCCTTCAGCTCGATCTCGACCTCGGCCAGCTTCTCGCGGAACTTCGGGTCCTCGATCACCGGCGTGTCGCCGACCCGCTCCAGCGCCGCCAGCTCCCGGATGCGCTTCAGCCGCGCCTTGGAGGTGCCGACCCGCGCGATGCCGGTGCGTTCGTTGCCGAGCAGGAACTTCGCGTAATCCCAGCCCTTGTTCTCCTCGCCGACCAGGTTTTCGGCCGGCACCACCGACATCGTCGAAGAACACCTCGTTGACCTCGTGGCCGCCGTCGATGGTCTGGATCGGCCGCACGGTGATGCCCTGGCGTCTTCATGTCGACCAGGATGAAGCTGATGCCCTCCTGCTTCTTGGCGGCGGGATCGGTGCGGCACAGCACGAAGATCCAGTCGGCGTACTGCGCCAGCGTGGTCCAGGTCTTCTGGCCGTTGATCACCCAGGTATCGCCGACCCGCTTGGCCGTGGTGCGCAGCTCGGCGAGGTCGGACCCGGCGCCGGGCTCGGAGAAGCCCTGGCACCACCAGTCGTCGAGATTGGCGGCGCGCGGCAGGATAGCGCTGCTTCTGCGCGCGGCTGCCGAACTGCGCGATCACCGGGCCGACCATCGAGGTGTTGAACCCCAGCGGCGGCGGCACCCCGGCCTGCTGCATCTCGTCCTGGTACATGTAGACCTGCACCGGCGTCCAGTCCTGCCCGCCCCATTCCACGCGGCCAGTTCGGCACCGCCCAGCCGCGCGCGTTCAGGATGCGCTGCGAGGTGACGATCTCGTCCTTGGTGAGGTGCTTGCCCTCCAGCACCTTGGTTCGAAGAGCTTCGGGGATCGACGTCCGGAAGAAATCCCGCACCTCTTCGCGGAAGGCGAGTTCCTCGGCTGTGAATGCTCAGGTCCATCGGTTCCTCCTCAGCGATCCGGCCAGGCCGGATTGGCCGCAGTGTTGCGGTCTGCAACCGGCGGCGTCAATCGGCACGCGCTTGGACCCGCGGTCCGCGTCGTGGCAATGTCGCCTCCCCGCCAAGCGAGACCCAGATGGCCCTTTCCACCCTGTTCCAAACCGACACCCGGACCCTGCCCGCATGAGCACGGGCATCGCCGGCCGGGTGGCGCTGGTCACCGGGGCATCTTCCGGCCTGGGTGCGCGCTTCGCGGAACTGCTGGCCGGCGAGGGTGCCAGGCTGGCGATCGCGGCGCGGCGCACCGACCGCCTGCAGGACCTGGCCGGACGGCTGGGTGGCGACACTCTCGGCGTGACCATGGATGTCGCCAGCGTCCCTTCGGTCCGTGCGGCGATGGCCGAAATCGAGCAACGCCTGGGGCCCATCGAGATCCTGGTCAACAACGCCGGCATCAGCCGGCAGGCACGGCTGGAGGCGGTGGAGGAGGACGATTACGACGCGGTCCTCGACACCAACCTCAAGGGCGCGTTCTTCGCGGCCCAGGCGGCCGCCCGGCAGATGATCGCGCACAAGATCGAAGGCCGCATCGTCAACATCGCCTCGATCGCCGGGCTGCGCGCGATCAGCCAGCTCGGCACCTACGGCATGTCGAAGGCCGCCCTGGTGCAGATGACCCACGCGATGGCCCGCGAATGGGGCCGGCACGGGATCAACACCAACGCCATCTGCCCCGGCTACATCGCCACCGAAATCAGCGCCGACTATCTGGAGACCGAAGGCGGCCGGCGCCTGGTGCAAAGCCTGCCGCGCCGGCGGATGGGGCGGCCGGAAGACCTGGACGCCTTGCTGCTGCTGTTGTGCTCCGGCGAGGCGGCCCGCTTCATCAACGGTTCGATCATGACCGCCGATGACGGCTTCACCTCCGCCTGACCTTCGTGTGCCCACCATGAGCGACGCCACCGAGGTCGAGCGCCTGCTGAGCCAGGCGATCGAACGACACCCCGGCGACCCGGCATTGCATAACGACCTCGGCAATGCCCGGCTGGCGCAGGGCGATGTCGGCGCGGCGATCGCCTGCTACCGCACTGCCCTGGCGCTGGACCCGTCGATCGCCGAAATCCATTTCAACCTCGGCAACGCACTCGCGACGGACGGCGACACCGACGCGGCAATGGCCGCATTCCGGCAGGCTCTGGCGATCGACGACCGGCATGTCGGCGCCTACAAGAACGCGGGCAACCTGTTGCGCCGCCTGCAACGCCCGGATGAAGCCGCCGATTCCTATCGCCGCGCGCTGCATCTGGCGCCGGGCGACGCGTCGCTGCGCTACAATATCGGCGTCGTCCTGCTGGATCTCCGCCGCCCGGAGGAGGCGCTGACCTGGTTCGAGCAGGCGGCACGTGCGGCAATCCCCTATCCGCCCGCGTTCGCCTCCGCCGGCGAGGCGCTGCTGCGGCTCGGCCGCCCGGAACAGGCGCTGGCGTGGTTTCGCGAGGCGCTGCGGCACGGCGAGAACGCGCCCGCACGGTTCGGCCAGGCGGTGGCGCTGCTGACGCTCGGCGATTATCGCCACGGCTGGCCGGACTTCGAGGCGCGGCTTTCGGACCCGCGGATCTCCGGCGGCCTGCCGAGACTCGACGCCCCAGCCTGGGACGGCCGCGAGGACGTGGCCGGCCGCATCGTGGTGCTGACGGCCGAGCAGGGCAACGGCGACAGCATCCAGTTCGCACGCTACGCGCCGCTGCTGCGCGCCCGCGGCGCACGGGTGGTGCTGCAGGTGCAGGCGGGACTGATCGGACTGCTGCAACCCCTTGCCGACCTGGTGCTCGACAAGCAATCGCCGCCGCCGGCCTTCGACCTGCACTGCCCGCTGATGAGCCTGCCCCGCGCCTTCGGAACAGAACTCGCAACGGTGCCGGATGCCTGCCCGTATCTGGCCGTGGATGCGCCGAAGATGGACGTTTGGCGCGCGCGCCTGGGTGATGCGCCGGGGCCGCGCATCGGCATCGCCTGGTCGGGCAACCCGGACCACATGCTGGACGGCGAGCGCTCGGTCCCGGTCGGCCTGCTGGCGCCGCTGCTGAGAGACCGCGCCGGGCTGTTCCATCTGCTGCAAACCGAAATCCGCCCCGTCGACGCCGAACATCTGCGAGGCTATCCGGACCTGCACACCCATTGCGCGGACCTCGCGGATTTCCGCGACACCGCGGCCATCGCCACCCTGATGGACCTGGTGATCACCGTCGACACCTCGGTGGCCCATCTGGCCGGGGCGCTGGGCAAGCCGACCTGGCTGCTGCTGCCGTTCAGCGCCGATTTCCGTTGGCTACGCGACCGGGCGGATTCGCCCTGGTATCCCACCATGCGGCTGTTCCGCCAACGCATCGCCGGGGACTGGCGGCCGGTGATCGAAGCCGTCGCCGCCGAACTCGACGAGCTTTGCGCGAAGGGTGGGGCGTGGCAGCATCACCGCCATGCCCGAGCCGGAACGTCCTGATGACGTAATCGCCCGATGCCGCGAAGCCGTGACGGCAAGTCCCGGGGACGCACCGGCATGGCTCGCGCTCGGCAACGCATTGTGGCCCGCCGGCTTGCGCGACGATGCCGTCGCGGCGTTCACCCAGGCGGTGGAATGCGATCCGCAACTGGTCGACGCGCTCAACAACCTCGGCAACGCGCTCTGTGCGTTGGAGCGCTTCGACGCCGCCATCGAACAGGTCCCGCGCGGGCCTGGTGGTGCAACCCGGTTCGGCCGAGCTGCACTACAATCTCGGCAATGCCCTCGTCGCGACCGACCAGCTCGCGCTCGCCGAAGCAAGCTTCCGTGCCGCGATCACGGCGAAGCCGGACCATGCCGGCGCGCACAACAACCTCGGCAACGCGCTGCGCGCGCTAGGGCGGCACCAGGACGCGATCACCTGCTACGCCGCGGCCCTGGAGTTGCGGCCGGAGTTCTTCGGCAGCATCAACAACATCGGCTCGGCGCTGCTGGCGCTGCACCGCCCCGGCGAGGCGGCCGAGCATTTTCGCAGGACGCTGCGCATGCGACCGGATTATGCGGAGGCCTGCAACAATCTGGGCGGCGCATTGCTGGCGCTCGACCAGCCGGCCGAGGCGGTCACCTGGTTTCGCCGCGCCTACACGCTCGATCCTGGCCAGGCGCAGGCACGCTTCGGGGAGGCGCTGGCGTTGCTGGTGCAAGGCGATTACCGCGCCGGCTGGCGGGCCTACGAGACCCGCTGGCTCGACCCGAAGATTCCGCGAGGGCGAGCCGGAGTTCACCACCCCGCTCTGGCACGGCGACGGCGACATCGCCGGCCAGACCATCCTGCTGCACGCGGAACAAGGGCTGGGCGACAGCATCCAGTTCGTCCGCTACGCCCCACTGCTTCGCGCCCGCGGGGCCCGCGTGATCCTCTCCGTGCAGCCGCCACTGGTCGACCTGTTCACCGGCCTCGCCGACGAGGTGCTGCCGCAAGCCGCGGGGTTCCCGCCGCATGACCTGCATTGCCCGCTGTTGAGCCTACCCATGGCGTTCGCGACCGAACTGTCGAGCATTCCCGCAGGAACGCCATACCTCGGCGCACCGCCCTCGCTGGTTGCGGAATGGTCGGAGCACCTGGGTCCCCGCCGCGACCTGCGCATCGGCATCGCCTGGTCGGGCAGCGCCGACCATCCGGACGACGCCATCCGATCCATCCCCCCCGCGCTCATGCTGCCGCCGCTGCTCGCCACCGGCGCCGAACTGCACGTGGTGCAGAAAGATCTGCGCGACGGCGACATGGCGGCGCTCGACGGCGTTCGCGTGCATGGCGGTCGCCTGCTGGACTTCGCCCATACCGCGGCTTTGCTCGCCTGCCTCGACCTGGTGATCACGGTCGATACCTCGGTGGCCCACCTCGCAGGCGCGATGGGTGTGCCGACCTGGGTGATGCTGCAATCGAGCAACGACTTCCGCTGGCTGCGGCAGCGCAACGACAGCCCTTGGTATCCCGGCATGCGGCTGCTGCGCCAAAGCGAGCCGGGCGACTGGAGCAGCGTCCTGGCGGAAGCCGCCGCCGGCGTGCGCGCGATGCTTTAGAGGGTAAGGTGCAGCGGCTTTGATGCTGCTCTAGGAGCGGCCGCCGTCCACGGTCCAGCAATGGGCGGTGCACATGCGGCTGTCATCCGCGGCGAGCCACAGCACCATCCGCGTGACATCGTCCGGCTGCAGCATGCGCTTCAGGCATTGCGCCGCCAGCGTTGACGCCTCGCCCTCCGGGGTCAGCCAAAGGGTCTTCTGCCGCTCGGTCATGATCCAGCCCGGAATAACCGTATTGACGCGGATGTTGTCCGGCCCCAGGTCGCGCGCGAAGCTGCGGGTGAGACCTTCGATGCCGGCCTTGGAGGTGGTGTAGGCCGGCATGCCGCCCTGCCCCAGATGCCAGCTGATCGAGCCGAAATTGATGATCGAGCCGCCGCCGGCGCGCTGCATCATCGGCGCCGCCGCCTGGATGGCGAAGAACTGGTGCCGCAGGTTCACGTTCAGCCGGTCCTCCCAGTATTCGACCGTCATCTCCTGCCAGGCATGGCGCTGGTCGTGCGCGGCGTTGTTCACCAGCACGGTGATGTCGCCGAGCTTCTCGCCGGCGGTGGCGATCGCCCGTTGCAGGGCGGGAATGTCGAGCAGGTTGCATGGCAGGAACAGCGGCGCCGGGTGGCCGGCTTCGGTCACCTGCTTGACCAGCGCCTGCGCCGGCGCCTCCTGGATGTCGACGAACGCGACGCGGGCGCCCTGGGCCGCGAAATGCGCAACATGCGCGGCACCGATGCCGCTGGCGCCGCCGGTGATGAACACCACCCGGTCGCGCAGGCTGGGGTAGATCGCGTCGTTGTTCTTGGAATTGGTCGCTGGCATCTGGCGTTTCCCTGTTGCGGGCTGCGGAACTTTTGCCGCGCCCGGGCGTCTGACTTCGCGAGTATGCCAGTTTCGGCCACACCGCCAAGGACCCCCTCCATGCAAGCCATCCGTTTCGCCAAGATGCTCGTCATCGTCGCCGCGGTTGCAGCGCCGATCCTGTTGCAGGATGCGATGGCGCAGGGCACCGGCGGTTCGAACCTGGGCTACGGCGCCGCCCGTCCCGGTGCCGACGCTGGCCGCGGGGCTGCGGTCGGCACCACGCCGGGCACCTCGATGAGTTCACCTGCCTCCGGTGCCCTGAGCTCGCCGTCGAGCACGACGCTGGCGCCCTCCAATGGCCTCAGCGCCAACCCCGGGCCCTCCACCGCGCCCACCGGCGGCACCGGCCCCGCGACTGCCGTGCCGGCGCCGACGCAGGGCACCGTGCCCCGTTGACCAGACAGGTCGATCAGAAGTCGCGCGAGTAGCCGGCGATCCAGCCGCCGTCGACGGTCAGCACGTGGCCGGTGATGTAGCTGCTTTCGGGCGCCGCCAGAAACAACGCCGCATGGGCGATCTCTGAGGTCTTTGCAGGCCGGCCTAGCGGAATATGCGATAGCAGGCGGGTGTAGAGCGCCTGCTGTTCGCTGCTGGCGTCGTTGATCCATTCCCGCCAGGCATCGGTCTCGGTGCTGCCGGGGGCGATCGCGTTGACCAGGATGTTGTGCTTGGCCAGTTCCAGCGCCATCGAGCGCGTCAGATTGGCAACCCCCGCCTTCGCCGCCACGTACGCGCTTTGCAGCCGCAGCGGCACCAGCCCGACCACTGATGAGATGTTGATGATGCGGCCGGATTTTTGCCGGATCATCGGCGCCGCGACAGCGCGGCTGACCAGGAACACGCCGGTCAAGTCCACCTTCAGCACCCGGTCCCACTGCGCCGTCGTCACCTGGTCGATATCGGCGCGCTCTTCCGGACCGGTGCCGATGCCGGCGTTGTTCACCGCGATATCCAGCTTGCCGTATCGCTGCAGGACTGCTGTCACGACGTCACCGATTTCCACCTCGTTGGTGACGTCGAGCGCCATGGCGCAATGTCGCGGATCGCGCACCGCCTCATCGGGCGACACGATGTCGGTATAGACGACCGAGGCGCCTTCCTCCGCGAGTCGGTCGGCAATCGCCCGGCCGATCCCGCGGGCAGCCCCCGTCACCAGCGCCACCTTCCCCTGCAAATCGACCCGCATCGCTTCCCCCGTTTGTTTCGCCCTGCAATGGCAGCTTGCGGCCATCGCCGGTCGTGGTTAGCCTGAAGCTATTATAATGTTTGCCGGCGTCCAAGCGCCGTCGTGACCAATGCGTCGTTCCGGGGGAGCAACCTGCCATGGCCAGCCAAGCGAAGGCACAGCCGCGCGTGAACCGCCCGCCGCTGCCGGCCGGGCTGGACGCCGATGAGATGCTGCGCCTGTTCGAGCAGATGACCCTGCTGCGGCGCTTCGAGGTGGCGGCCGGAATCGCCTGCCGCAAGGGCGAGACGCCGGGCTTCCTGCATCTCTATATCGGCGAGGAGGCGGTCGCCACCGGCGTCTGCGCGCATCTGCGCCGACCGACTGGATCACCTCCACCCATCGCGGCCATGGCCATGCGCTGGCCAAGGGCATGGACCCGAACGTGCTGATGGCGGAACTCTATGGCAAGGCCAGCGGCAGCGTCGGCGGGCGTGGCGGCACCATGCATCTGTACGAGCGCAGCGATCGGGCTGTTCGGCACCAACGGCGTCGTCGCATCCGGCGCGCCGCAGGCGCTGGGGGCCGCGATCAGCGCCAAGTACCGCGGCACCGACGGCGTGGCGGTGGCGTTCTTCGGCGACGGCGCCACCAACCACGGCGCCTTCCACGAGGCGCTCAACTTCGCCGGCATCCGGCGCGCGCCGGTTATCTTCGTCTGCGAAAACAACCTCTACGCCACCGCAACGCCGCTGAACACGGTCACCCTGAACCCCGAGATCGCCACCCGGGCCGCCGCCTACGGCATCCCGGGCGTCGCGGTCGACGGCAACGACGTGGTGGCGATGTGGACGGCGATGCAAGACCGCCGCCGAGCGCGCCCGCGCCGGCGAGGGGCCGACGCTGATCGAGGCCAAGACCTACCGCACCGTCGGCCATCACGAGGGCGACCCGGTCACCGGCACCTACCGCACCCAGGAGGAAGTCGATGACTGGGCGACGCGCTGCCCGGTGGCGAATTTCCGCAGCCGGCTGATCGAGGAGTTCGGCGATCGCCACGCCCGCCGCGCTGGCGCAGATCGAGGCGCAGATCGACGCGCACCGTGCAGGACGCGCTGGAATTCGCCCGCGCCTCCGCCGAGCCGAACCCCGCGACGGTGATGCGGCAATGTCTACGCCGACCCGATCAACCCGCCCGATGCGCCTGAAGCCGTCGAAACCGACCAAATTCGTCGAGACCTCCTGGCTCGACGCGGTGCGCGACGGCATCGCCGAGGAAATGCGCCGGGAGCAGCAACCTGGTCTATTTCGGCGAGGGCACCGGCGAGCGCGGCGGCACCTTCGCGCACACCAAGGGCCTGTACCAGGAGTTCGGCGCCGAACGGATGGTCGACACGCCGATCTGCGAACTCGGCTTCACCGGCGCCGCACTCGGCGCGTCGGCCACCGGCGTGCGGGTGATCGCCGACCTGATGTTCGCCGACTTCCTGTTCGAGGCCGCCGGGCAGATCGTGCTGCAGGCGGCCAAGCTGCGCTACATGAGCAACGGCCAGAT
The DNA here is from genome assembly GCA_963819305.1 of uncultured Alphaproteobacteria bacterium. Lineage (GTDB taxonomy): Bacteria > Pseudomonadota > Alphaproteobacteria > Acetobacterales > Acetobacteraceae > CAVTKE01. The sequence goes on along the minus strand of CAWFVP010000003.1, from coordinate 197,849 downwards.
GAACGCGCCGATGGTGATCCGCGTCGGCGCCGGCGCCGTGCGCAGCGCCGGGCCGCATCACAGCGGCACCTACCATCCGGTGTGGGCGCATATCCCCGGCCTGATCGTCTGCATGCCGGCGACGCCCGCCGACGCCAAGGGGCTGATGAAGACGGCGCTGCGGGCCGGCGACCCGGTGATCATGATGGAAACCAAGGCGCTGTTCGCCAGCCGCGGGCCGGTGCCGGAAGGCGACCATCTGGTGCCGTTCGGCGTCGCCCGCATCGCCCGGCCGGGCACGCGACCTCACCATCGCCGCCGCCGGCCAGATGGTGCAGCGCGTCGCTGGAGGCCGCCGAGACGCTGGCCGGCCGAAGGGCATCGAGGCCGAGGTGATCGACCTGCGCACCATCCAGCCGCTGGACGTCGAGACGGTGGCCGAGAGCGTCACCGCGCACGCATCGGCTGCTGGTGGTGGACGAAGGCTGGCCGATGATGGGCGTCGGCGCCGAGATCGGCCAGGCGATGAACGAACTGGCCTTCGACGAACTCGACGCGCCGGTCGCCCGGCTGCACACGGCGCCGGTCTCGCATCCGTTCGGCCCCGGCGCTGGAGCGCGCCATGCTGGTGACGCGCCGAGCGCATCGTCGCGCGGGCCAAGCGAGGTGCTGGAAGGCCGCGCCACCGCGCCGTGGCGCTGGCGCGGCCGGGCCGACGGCGTGCAGGCGCCGGTCGCACGCGTCGCGGCACCTGCGGCCAAGCCGCACTGCCGGCACTGCGCCACGCCGCGCCGAGAAGCTCGGACGGCGAGCCGATCACCATGCCGTTCGGCGATCTCACCATCGATGGCAAGCTGGTGGCGCTGGACTGGTCGCCGATGGCGCCGCGGTGAAGCGCGGCGACGATGGTCGCCGAGATCGAGACCGACAAGGCGGTGGTCGAGATCGAGGCGCCGGCGCGACGGCGTGGTCCGCGCATCTGGTCACGCGCGCCCGGCACGGTGGTGAAGATGGGCGGCGTGATCGGCGTGGTCCGGGCCGGCTGATGCGCCCGTCAGCGCAGGCCGTTGCGGAACTCGTAAGCCGAGCCTGTAGCGATCGGCGCGATGCCGCGCGATGGTCAGCTCGACCGGCGCTGCCGTCCTCGTCGAGATACAGGATCCGGTTGACCAGCACCGGCGCCCCCGTGGTAGTCCAGCGTCCGCGCCAGCTCGGCATCGGCCATTTCGGCGCGCCACGGTGATGCGGGCGCCGGCCAGCCGCAGGCCGAGCCGCCGCTCGACCGAGCGGAACACCACCACGTCGTCGAAATCCGCACGCGTCAGCCGCTGCCCGATCGCCGGCGGGAAGAAGATGGAGATGTCGCTGAACGGCTCGCCCGCCACCAGCAGCCGGCCGCGCAGGCAGTGCAGCCGCAGCCGCGGCGCCAGGCCGAACGCGGCCGCCGCCTCGGCCGAGCGCGCAGCTTGCGGTATTCGGTCGATCTCCAGTCGCGCGTCGCTCGGTGCGGCGACGATGTCCTCCAGGCTGTTGAGCGGCCGGGCCGCGCACCGGCGGCGACGCCGCGGTCACGATCGCGGCCTTCGCCGGCGCGCTTGCGGATCAGCCCTTCGGCTTCGAGCTCGCGCAGCGCATGGCGCAGGGTGATCAGGCTGACGCCGAAGCTCGCGCCAGCTCCGCCTCGGTCGGCAGCTCCCCGCCGACGGCCAGCCGGCCATCGGTGATCGCGCTCGCAGCCGCGCCGCCGCCTGCCGGTAGAGCGGGCCATCGCTGCGATCGCAGCGGCCGGGCGGGAAGGCGTGCGGACATGCGCCTATCCTTACGCCGCGCGCCGGCTCGAAGGTTGTCATGATGCGCGTCGATCTCGCGGGCAAGGTCGCGTTCATCACCGGCGCGGCCGGCGGCATCGGCTCGGCGATGGCCCGGGCGTTCGCCGCCAACGGCGCCGGCGTGGCGGTGGTGGACATCAACGGCGACGGCGCCGAATGCGCTCGCCGCGAGCCTGCCGGACGCGATCGGCCTGCAGATGGACGTCCGCGACGACACCGCGATATCGAGGCGGCCGTCGGCGGCCACCATGGCGCGCTGGGGCCGGCTCGACATCCTGGTCAACAACGCCGGCGTCAACACCATGGCGCACCGGGTCCATATCGATGCAGTTTCCCATCGAGGAATGGCACCGCATCGTCTCCGTCGACCTCGACGGGCTGTTCCTGGTCAGCCGGATCGCCATGAAGCCGATGCTGGCGCGCGGCGAAGGCCGGGTGATCAACATCGCCTCCGTCGCCGGCCTGGTGCCGCTGCGGCTGCAGAGCGCCGTTCGTCGCGGCCAAGGCGGGCGTGGTCAACCTCACGAAGTCGATGGCGCTCGAACTCGGCCCGCGCGGCGTGCTGACCAACGCGATCACGCCCGGTCTCGACGCTGACCGAAGGCACCCGAAAGCTGTTCTACGGCGAGGACGGCAGCTTCAGCGACCGGGTGCGCGACATGCTGGCCCACGTTCCGCTCGGCCGGCCCGGCGAAGCGGAGGAGATCGCCAGCGCCGCGCTGTTCCTGGCGGACCCGGAGAACGCCTACATCAACGGCCACATCCTGTCGGTGGATGGCGGCTGGACCGCCGGCTACATGATGTAACGTTACAACAAACCGAAGGGGAAGACCATGTTCAGAAGAGCGAGCTTTGCAATCGTCGCTGGCATGTGCGCTGCTCGATGTCTTACCGGCCAGGCGCGCGGCGCAGTCGATCGACGACATCATCAAGAAGGGCACGCTGATCGTCGCCATCGACACCACGCACGCCGCCCTATGCCTCGCTGGACTCCAGCATGCAGCCGTCGGGCTTCGACATCGACCTCGCCAACCTGATCGCCAAGGCGCTCGGCGTGAAGATCGAGTTCGTGACGGTGAACTCGCCCGGCCGCATCCCGGCGCTGCTGACCAACCGCGTCGACATGGTGGTCTCGATCTTCTCGATCACCGCCGAGCGCGCCTAGCAGGTCTGCGTTCTCCGATCCCCTATGCCGGCCAGTGCTCGGCCGTCGTCGGCGCCGAAAAGCAGCAAGGTCGGCGTCGCTGAAGGACCTCGAGGGCATGAAGGTCGCGGTCACCCGCGGCGCCGCCGAGGACGGCATCATCAGCGCCTACAGCAAGGACATAACAACGCGATCAACATCCTGCGCTTCGACGACTATCCCAGCACCATGCAGGCGATGCTGTCCGGCCAGGTCGACGTGCATGGGCGGCGGCGACTACGGCGACATCTATCTGCGCAAGAACAACAACGGCGAAGCGTTCGAAATGAAGTTCCCGCTGCGCTGCTTCCATTTCGGCGTCGGCATGCGCCGCGGCCAGCCCGACCTGCTGCACTGGCTGAACACCTTCATCTACACCGTGAAGAACGACGGCACGCTCGAGGCGCTGTCGCAGAAATGGCGCAAGGCCCCGCTGCCGGCGCTGCCGGTTTTCTGAGCCAGCCCGGGGCGCGGCCTGAGCGCGCCCCACCCCTGCCCGTTCCGCATGGACTACATCTTTCATTTCGGCCCGATCTTCGACCGCTGGGACCAGTTCCTGCGCGGCACGCTGCTGACCATCGAGCTTGCGGTCCTGTCCGACTGCCGTTCGGCCTGCTGATCGCCGTCGTCGGCGCCATCGCCCGCACCTTCGGGCCGCGCCCGGTGCGGTGGCTGATCGCCGCCTATGTCGAGCTGATCCGCAACACGCCGCTGCTGGTGCAGCTCTACATCGTGTTCTTCGTGCTGCCGCGGACTGGGCCTGCGCATCTCCAGCGTCGCAGGCGGCGATCGTCGGCGCTGTCTGCCAATCTCGGCGCCTACGCGATCGAGATCATCCGCGCCGGGATCGAGTCGACGCCGCGCGGCCAGATCGAGGCCGGGCTGTCGCTCGGCCTGTCGCGCGCTGCGCATCATCCGCCACATCGTGCTGATCCCGGCGCTGCGGGCGATCTACCCGGCGCTCGGCAGCCAGTTCGTGCTGCAGCTGCTCGGCTCCAGCCTCGTCTCGGCGATCGCGGTCGAGGAGCTGACGGCGGTCGGCAACAACGTGATGATGCAGACCTTCCGCAACTTCGAGGTCTTCATCGTGGTCGGCGTGATCTACTTCGTGCTCGTGCAGCTGTTCCAGGCGCTCGCCGATTTCGGCGACCGCCGGCTGTTCCGGTGGACGGTCTAGCCGGATGACGCTGCGCGATTTCGGCTGGAACGAAGTCTACTTCCTGCTGCTGGCGGCGCGCTGGACGCTGGTGCTGTCGCTGATCGCCTTCGCCGGCGGCGGCGTGCTCGGGCTGATCGTCGCCGCCCTGCGTGTGGCGCCGTCCCCGCTGGCGCGCCGGGCCGCGATCATCTGGATCCGCGCCTTCCAGGGCACGCCGCTGCTGGTGCAGCTGCTGATCATCTATTACGGCAGCTCGTTCATCGGCTTGCGCCCGGACGCCTGGACTGCGGCGGCGCTCGCCTTCATCGCTGAACAGTTCAGCGCGTTCTTCGGCGAGATCTGGCGCGGCTGCATCGAATCGATCGGCGTCGGCCAATGGGACGGCGCGCGGGCGCTCGGCTTCCGCTTCCTGCCGCACGCTGCGGCTGGTGGTGCTGCCGCAGGCGCTGCGGCTGATGCTGGCGCCGACCATCGGCTACATGGTGCAGATCGTGAAATCGACCTCCGTCGCCTCGCTGATCGGCATCAACGAACTGACCCGCAGCGCGGTGCTGATCAACAGCGTCACCTTCGAGCCGCTGCGCGTGTTCGGCACTCGTGGCGCAAGCCTATTTCGTCCTGTGCTGGCCGCTGTCGCTGCTGGCGGAGCGGATGGGGCAGCGCATGGACAGCAGACGCTCCAGCGGCATCGGCGACATCTTCCGCAACCGCGCGACCCCGAGACCGGCGGCCTGACCGTCCGCGCATATTGCAGTTGCGAGACAGTGGCGGCGGCTGCCTAATGGCGAATGCCGCCGGCGATCGCCCGGCGCGCCGCGTCGCAGGAGCCGAGCCATGCCGAACACGACCAGCCCCGCACCCCTCCGCCTGACCCGTGCGCAGGTGCGCACGATCGCCGGTGCCACCATCGGCGCGGTGCTCGAATGGTTCGACCTGCTGGTCTACGCCATGTTCGCGGTGGTGCTGGCCAAGCAGTTCTTCCCGACCAGCCGACCCGTCGGTCTCGCTGCTGCTCAGCCTCGGCACCTTTGCGCTGGCCTGGCTGGTGCGCCCGATCGGCGCCGTGGTGATCGGCGCCTATGCCGACCGCGCCGGCCGCAAGCCCGCGCTGATCCTGTCCGCCGGCCTGATGATGGCCGGCACGCTGCTGACCGGCCTGCTGCCGCCCTACTCCGCCATCGGCCTGGCCGCGCCGCTGCTGATGATGCTGGCGCGGCTGCTGCAGGGCTTCTCGGCCGGCGGCGAGTTCGGCAGCGCCACCGCCCTGCTGGCCGAGCAGGACCCGGCCCGCCGCGGCTTCTACGCCAGCCTGCAATGGTCCGCATCGGGCTTCGCGGTGTTCCTGGCCGCGGCTTCGGCCTTCGCCATCAACTCGCTGCTGACGCCCGATCAGGTCGCCGCCTGGGGCTGGCGGCTGCCGTACCTGTTCGGCCTGCTGATCGGCCCGGCCGCCTGGTACATCCGCAGCCGCGGCGAGGAAACGCCGGAGTTCCTCGCCACCGCGATGGCCAGCGCACCCGGTGGCCGAGGTCGCGGCGCAGGACAAGCTGCGCGTGCTGCTGGGCGCCGGCGTGGTCGCGGCCGGTGCCGCCGGCAGCTACACCATCAACTACATGCCGACCTTCGCCGCGACCCAGTTGCACATGGGCCCGACCACCGCGCTGATCGGCACCATGGTGGCCGGGCGTGGTCAACTGCGTGCTGCCGCCGGTGTTCGGCCATCTGTCGGACGTCTACGGCCGGTTCCGCATCATGGGGCTGTTCGGCGCGCTCGGGCTGATGCCTGATCTACCCGCTGTTCCTCTGGGTGCTCGCCAGCCCGACGCTGCCCACGCTGATCGCCATCCAGGTGCTGGTCGCGCTGGTGTTCTACTGCGGCTACTACGCGACGGTGCCGTCGTTCCTGGCCGAACTGTTCCCGACCCGCCGCCGGACCACCGGCATTTCGATCGCCTATGTCCTGGCGCAACTGGTGTTCGGCGGCGTCACCCCGCTGGTGGTGGCGCGGCTGATCACCGCGACCGGCAATCCGCGCGGCCCCCGGGCTTTATCTTGCGGCGGTGACGCTGCTGAGCCTGGCCTGCCTGGCGGCGTGCTGGCGCCTGAAGGCACCCGAGGCCGACGTTGCAATCCGGTCCGCGGCGCCGCTCCGCGCCTCGGTCTAGCCTCGGTTCCCCACTGCCTGGGCGTCTGATAGAAAGCGGCATTGTTCCGCTGGGAGAGAACGCATGACTGCCAAGACACGCCGGTTCGCCTGGGCCCACCTGGCTGTCCTGCTGCCTCTTTCCACCCTGCTGCCCCTGGCGGCGCGCGCCCAGACGCTCGAAATCGCCACCGACCAGTCCCCGGTCGGGCTCGATCCGCATGTCGCGACGGCGTTCTCCACCCTGCTGATCGACAGCAACATCTATGAGGGCCTGACCGCGATCGACAAGGACCTTCGCACGGTGCCCTGCGCTCGCCGAATCCTGGACGGTTGTCGCCGGACGGGCTGCTCCTATCTCTTCAAGCTGCGCCCCGGCGCCAAATTCCATAACGGCCGCGCGGTCACCGCGCAGGACGTCGATCGCCAGCATCGAGCGGGTGCGCGATCCCAAGACCGCCTCGCCCTAGCCTCGCGCTTCACCGGCATCAGCAAGATGGAAGCAGTCGGCGCAACGATGTGCGGCTGACGCTCGCGGCACCCTCGGCGCCGCTGCTGTCGCAGCTTGCGACGCTTGCCGATCGTGGCGCCCGAGGCCGTGGCCGAACTCGGCCGCAAGCCGGTCGGCACCGGGCCGTTCCGGTTTCCGCGAATGGGTGCCCGACACCTACATCGCGCTCGAGCGCAACCCCGACTACTGGCAGCAAGGGCCTGCCCCACCTCGCCGGGCTGAAGTTCGACATCGTGCCGGAAGCGGCCACCCGCGCAGCTCGGCCTCTCGGGCGGCACCTACCGCCTGCTGCCGGCGGTCGATGCCGCCACCGCCGCCGCGCTGACGGCAAGCCCGGGGTGAAGCTGCTGCAGACGCAGGACCTCGCCTACAGCCTGGTCGGCCTGAACACTCAGCAAGCCGCCCTTCGACAAGCCGGAGGTGCGCGAGGCGGTGAACATGGCGATCGACCGCGCGCAGCTGGTGCAGGCGGCGTATTTCGGCCGCGGCGTGCCCGGGCGGCCCGCTGTCGCCGGCGCTCACGGACTGGGCGCTGCCGAGTCAGCGACTTCCCCTGCTACAAGCCCGACCCCGCGGGCGCCGCGAAGAAACTGGCGGCGGCCGGCATCACCGGCAAGTTGAAGGTCACGCTGAACGTGCTGGGCTCGCTGCAGCAGGTGGTGGACGTCGCGCAGGTGGTGCAGGCGCAGATGAACAAGGCCGGGTTCGACGTCAGCTCGAACGTGCAGGAGCAGGGCAGCTTCATCCAGGACTGGCGCGCCAGCAATTTCGAGGCCTTCGTCTCGCTGAACGGCGGCGGCACCGATCCCGACGATTATCTCGGCCGCACCTTCCAGACCGGCGGCGCCACCAACGTCTACAAATACTCCAACCCGGCGACTCGACAAGCTGCTGATCGAGGCCCGCGCCGCGACCGATCCCGCCGCGCGCAAGACGATGTACGACGAGGCGCAGCAGCATGCTCGCCTGCACCGGCCCGGTCGTGCATCTCGCCTACGGCACGCTGTTCACCGCCGTGCGCGACGACCTGCAGGGCTTCGCGCCGATGGCGACGCGCTCGCTGCGCGACGCTGCGGGACGCCACGATCGCGCAAATGACGGCCTGACGTGATCCGGGCTGCCTGCATCCGCGGCGGCGAGCTGCTGTTCGTCGCGTTCGGCGTTTCCGTGCTGACCTTCCTGATGATCCACCTGGTGCCGGGCGATGCGGCGCAGATCATGCTCGGCGCCAACGACGTGGCGCCGGAACAGATCGCGGCGACTGCGCCACCAGCTCGGCCTCGACCAGCCGCTTGGTTGCGCAATATCTGGCCTGGATCGGCGACGCCGCTGCGCGGCGATCTCGGCACCAGCGTCTGGACCGGGCGGCCGGTCGCCGAGGAGATCGCCGGGCGGGTCGGCGTCACCGTGGAACTGACGGTGCTCGGCATGGCGCTGGCGATCGTGCTGGCGATCCCGGCCGGCTGCCTGATGGCCACGCTGCGCGCCCGGCCGGCGGACTACGTGGTGCGGCTGCTGTCGATCGCCGGCGTCACGGTGCCCTCGTTCTGGCTCGGCACCATGCTGCTCTATGGCGCGCGGCGCTGTCGCGCCGTCGCATGCAGGTGGTCGGCTGGGTGCCGTTCGCCGAGGACCCGCTGGGCAATCTGCAGCGCATGCTGCTGCCGGTGATCGCGCTCGCGCTTGCCGGTGCTGGCGTCGCTGGCGCGGGTGGTGCGCGCGGCGATGCTGGAGGCGCTCGGCCAGGATTACGTGCGCACCGCCCGCGCCAAGGGGCTCGGCGAGACGCCGGGTGATCACGGTCACGCGCTGCGCAACGCGCTGATCCCGTTCCTCACCAGCGTCGGCATCTTCGCCGGCTATCTGTTCGGCGGGTCGGTGGTGGTGGAGCAGGTGTTCGCGCTGCCCGGGCTTGGGCCGGCTGATGGTCGGCGCCATCGCGGAGCGCAACTACCCGCTGATCCAGGCGGCGATCCTGCTGGCGACGGTGACGTTCGTGCTGGTCAATTTCGTGATCGACCTGCTGTATATCGCGGTCGATCCGCGGGCCCGGCAAGCTTGAAGGCGGCGTCCAACCCGCTGCTGTGGATCGGCGGCCGCCGCTGGTGGTGATCCAGCTGTCGGCAGCGCTCGCCGCACCCTGGCTCGCCGCGTACCGATCCGAATGCGCAGGACATCCTGGCCCGCTTCGCGGCACCCGAGCCGGCTGCATCCGCTCGGCACCGACAATTTCGGCCGCGACACGCTCTCCCGCACGCTGTTCGGCTACCGCACGCTGTTCGCCATCTCGGCGCTTCGGTGCTGGGCGCGCTCGCGGTCGGCGGCAGCATCGGCGTGGCGGCGGCCTGGCGCGGCGGCTGGGTGGACCGGGTCGTCGATGCGGCTGATGGACGTGCTGTTCGCCTTCCCGATCATCCTGCTGGCGATCGGCATCATCGCCGTGCTGGGGCCCGGCGCGCCGACCACGGCCGTCGCCATCGCCGTGGTCTATGTCGCCGATCTTCGCCCGCACGCTGCGGGCGCCGGCGCTGCTGCTGCGGGACAGCGAATACGTCGCCGCCGCGCGCTCGGTCGGCGCCGGCGACCTGCGCATCCTGCGGCCGGCATCTGCTGCCCAACCTGTCGCCGGTGATCCTGGTGCAGGCCAGCCTGTCGCTGTCGACCGCGATCCTGGTGGAGGCCTCGCTGTCGTTCCTCGGCCTCGGCACCCAGCCGCCGACCGCCTCGCTCGGGCGGATGCTGGCGGAGAGCCGCAACTTCCTCACTCTCTCGCCCTGGCCGGCGGTGTTCTCGGGCGCGGCGATCCTGCTCGCCGCGCTCGGCTTCAACCTGCTGGGCGACGGGCTGCAGGACCGGCTGGACCCCCGCCTGCGCGGGCGGCAGTAATCCCGGCAGGATCAGCTGCGGCCGTAGCTGTCCTCCAGGCGCTCGATATCGTCTTCAGACAGCGTGGCGCCGGTCTGGACCTCGATGAAGACCATGTCGATCAGGCCCGGATTGGCGATCCGGTGCACCTGCCCGGTGTCGATATGGGTGGTCTGCCCGGCGGCGAGATCGAATTGCTGGGTGCCGCGGGTCACCCGCGCCTCGCCGGCGACGATCACCCATTCCTCGGCGCGGTGGCGGTGGCGCTGCAGCGACAGAATGCCGCCCGGGATGACGCGAATGCGCTTCACGACATAGCCGGGGCCGCAATCCAGCACCGTCCAATCCCCCCAGGGCCGGCTGTCGTGCTGGCCGGCGGCGTAGCTTTGTGACTGCATGATGTGACCTCCCGGCCGGACTATATCGAGAACCCGGGGATTGACGACCAAAACGTTTATAGCTACCGAATTGGACCGTCCGAAACGATTTGGATCGCTTCGATAATTGTCCCTGGCCCTTATCGCCCGCAGTCTCGGCCTGTCCGTCACCACCGTGTCGCGTGCCCTCGGGGGCTATGACGACGTGGCGGACGCGACGCGGGCGCTGGTGGTCGCGGAGGCCGAGCGTCTGGACTACCGGCCGAACCAGGCCGCCCGCCGGCTGCGCCGCGGCCGCAGCGAGGCGATCGGGATCGTGCTGCCGAGCGCTCCCGGGCCAGTTCGACGATCCGTTCTTCCTGCGCATGCTGTCGGCGATCGGGCCGTTGCTGGACCGGCGCCGGGCTGGACCTGCTGGTCACCACCGCGCGTCCCGGCGCGGACGAGATCAGCGGCCTACCGACATCTGGTGGAAGGCCGGCGCGTCGACGGCATCCTGCTGGCGCGCACCCGGCGGCAGGACGACCGCATCGCCTATCTGCTGGACCGGGGCATGCCGTTCGTCGCGCATGGCCGCGCCGAGGAGCCGCGGCGCTTCGCCTTCGTGGACATCGACGGCGAAGCCGCCTGCCGGGCCGCAACCGAGCGGCTGATCGGCTTCGGCCACCGGCGCATCGGACTGGTCAACGCGTCCCCGGCCTACATGTTCGCGCATTTCCGCCAGGCCGGCTGGCAGGCGGCGTTGGATGCGGCGGGATTGGCGACCGGCCCGATGCTGGAGGTCGAGCCGAACGAGGAGAACGGCTTCCTCGCCGCCCGTGCCATGCTGGCGGAAGCGGCGCCGCCCACCGCGCTGCTCTGCGCCACGGACCGGCTGGCGGTCGGCGCGCTGCACGCCTTGGCCGACCAGGGCTTGCGGGCCGGGCGGGAGGTGTCGGTCATCGGCTACGACGACCTGCCGCTGGCCAGCTACACCGATCCGCCGCTGACCACCATCGCGCAGCCGATCGAGCGGGCTGCCGCGCGGATGATCGACATGCTGCTGCGGCAACTGGCCGGCGCCGACACGCGCGACATGCAGGAGGTCTGGCCCGCCCGGCTGGTCGCCCGCGCGTCGGACGGACCGATCCATGCCCAACCGCTGCGGGAAACTGCCCGCGGCGACGCCACCATCAAATTTCATCCGGGAGGACCAAGCCATGAACACACGCCGCCTGACCCTTAGGTCGCTGCTGCCGGCCGTCGTGCCCCTGCTGCTGATGGCGGCACCCTACGCCCAGGCCGAGGACATGGTGTTCCTGTCCACCCAGCTGCGCCCGCTGGAGGAGGCGCGAACGGGTCCGCGACGTCATCCTGAAGGGCTCGCCGGTCGCCGCCAGACTTCGTGCCGGAGGAGCCGCCGCAGCTCACTGTCCGCGTGCAGGCGGAGCAGAAGGGCAACACCCACACCATCAGCGTCATCGGCGCGCTGCACGGCGAGCTGCAGCCGCTGTCGCCGATGGACGGCGCTGGCGCCGCTCGACGATCTGGCGGCGCAAGCTGGCAGATCGCGGCTTCCCCGACAAGCTGCTGCAACTGGCGCAGCTCGGCACCGGGCACCCGATGTACATCCCGTGGATGCAGGCGACCTACCTGATGGTCGCCAACAAGCAGGCGCTGCCGTTCCTGCCGGCCGGCGCCGACATCAACACGCTGACCTACGCGCAGCTGGCGGCCTGGGCGGCGGCGATCCAGGCGAAGACCGGCAAGCGCATGCTCGGCTTCCCGGCCGGCCCCAAGGGGCTGATGGAGCGGTTCTTCGAGGGGTATCTGTATCCGTCCTTCACCGGCGGCGTGGTGGTGCCGTTCAAGGGCCGAGGCGGCGGAGGCGATGTGGACGCAGTTCGCCGACGCTGTGGAAGACGGTCAACGCCGAACTCGACGAACTACGACTTCATGCAGGAGCCGCTGCTGACCGGCGATGTCTGGATCGCCTGGGACCATATCGCCCGCATGCAGGACGCGCTGCGGCAGAAGCCGGACGACTTCGTGGCGTTCCCTGCCCCGGCCGGTCCGAAGGGGCGCGGCTACATGCCGGTGCATCGCCGGACTGGCGATCTGCCAAGGATGCGCCGGACAAGGCCAAGGCGGCGTCGCTGATCGACTACCTGACGCTGCCGGCGACGCAGATCGCTGACGCTGCGCACCGTCGAGCTTCTTCCCGGCGGTGAAGGCGGATATTCCGTCCGACCTCGATCCCGGCCTGAAACTCGGCGCCGAGGCGATCGCGCGCATGCAGTCGGCGCCCGATGCGCTGCCGGCGCTGCTGCCGGTCGGGCTGGGGGCGAAAGGCGGGGAGTTCGACAAGGTGTTTCTCGACACGTTCCAGCTGATCGTGCTGCGCGGGCAGAAGCCGCATGACGTGCTGCCGACGCAGGCCGAGGCGATGCAGCGGGTGGTCAACGAAGCCGGCGCCGCCTGCTGGGCGCCGGACCCGCCAGCACCGGCGCCTGCCAGATCAAGTAGGCACCAGCCGGGGGGCCGCATGGCCCCCCGGTGACCTGCCCCTCCGGTAACCCGCCATGACCCGCATTCGCCTCGCTCCCTATTTGCTGATCGCGCCGTCGGTGCTGTTCCTGACGGTGCTGTTCATCGTGCCGCTGCTGCAGACCATCGCGCTGGCATTCCAGGATTCCGGCGGCTGGGGCACCGGCAATTTCCGGCGTATGGCCGGCGACCTCAACTTCAACGACGCCGTCATCGACACGTTCGAGATCGTGGTGCTGGCGGTGCCGCTGCAACTGGCGTTGGCGATCGGGCATGGCGATGATGCTGCGGCACGTCGGCCGCGGCCGCGACATCGTGCTGTGGATCTGGTCGATCCCGCTCGGCATCTCCGACCTCGCGGCCGGCCTCGTCTGGCTGGCGATCCTGAACGACCAGGGCTACCTCAACAGCTTCCTGTTCCGCGCCGGCTTGATTTCGCGGGCCGCAGAGCTAGCTGACCTACGAGACGCCGCTGGCTTTGCTCGCGGCGATCGTGATTGCCGAGCTGTGGCGCGCAACGGCGATCGTGCTGGTCATCCTCGTCGCCGGCGTGCAGCTGATACCCAAGGAATACGGCGAGGCAGCCGATGTGTTCGGCGCCACGCCCTGGCAGCGCTTCACCCGCGTCACGCTGCCGCTGCTGAAGCCCAGCATCCAGACCGCGCTGATCCTCCGCACCGTGCTGGCGTTCGAGATGTTCGCGATGGTGCTGTCGCTCGGCGGGCGCAACTTCCCGGTGCTGGTCAGCGAGGCGTTCAACTGGCAATACGGCAATCAGGATTACGGCGTGGCGGCGGCCTATGCGGTGGTGGTGATGTTGATTTCGCTGGCCGCCACCGGCATCTACCTGCGGGTGCTGCGCACGCCGGCGGAGCAGCGTTGATGCGCCCCGTTGCGGAGCAGCGCTGATGCGCAAAGGCATCTTTGCCAGCGGCATTGCCGTGCTGTGCGCCTGGACTCTCGTGCCGATCTACTTCATTGCCCTTGGCGCGGTCGGCGGCCAGCAGGCAATCAGCACCTGGCCGAAGACGTTCCTGCCGGTGGATGCCTCGTTCGGAACTCTGGCAGCATTCCTGCGCATCTCCGGCGTCTGGAACGCGACGCTGGTCAGCGTCGAGGCGGCGGTGCTGTGCATGGCGTTCTCGATCCTGCTCGGCGTGCCGGCAGGCTACGCGCTGGCGCGCTTCGCGTTTCGCGGCGCCGTGGTCTATCGCCTGCTGATCCTGCTGACGCGGGCATTTCCGGTGGCGATCCTGGCATTGCCGCTGACGGTGGGGTTCATCCGGCTCGGCCTGTACGACACGCCGCTCGGCGTCAGCCTGATCCACACCGCGCTCGCGCTGCCGTTCGCGGTGCTGGTCTCGGCATCGCTGTTCCAGGCGATCCCGCGCGAGTTCGAGGAAGCCGCCTGGGTGTTCGGCTGCTCGCCGCGCACGGCCTTCCTGCGCGTGGTGCTGCCGCTGGCGCTGCCGGGCATCGCCGCGACCGCGATCTTCGCGTTCGTGATCAGCTGGAACGAGGTGTTCGCCGCCTCCGTGCTGACGGTCCGGCACAAGACGCTGACCGCGTATCTGCTGTCGGTGCTGTCGGAAAGCCCGCTGCATGTGCAGTTCGCCGGCGGGTTCGTGCTGATCGTTCCGTCGGTGCTGTTCATCTTCCTGGTGCGCAAGCACCTGTTCGCGATGTGGGGCATCGCCAACCGATGAAGCGTGTTCAGGCATGGCTGAAATCGTCATCGACGGCGTGCGCAAGACGTTCGGCGCAGCGGCTGCGCTGGAGAGCGTTTCGTTGCGGATCGCGGATGGCGAATTCCTGGCCCTGCTCGGGCCGTCGGGCTGCGGCAAGACGACGTTGCTGCGCATCATCGCCGGGCTGGAGACGCAGACCTCCGGCCGCGTGCTGATCGGCGGGCGCGACGTCTCGTCGCTGCCGCCGCGCAAGCGCGGGCTGGCGATGGTGTTCCAGAACTACGCGGTGTTTCCGCATCTGACGGTGCTGCGACAATGTCGCGTTCGGCCTGCGCATGGCCGGCGCCGACAAGGCGCGCATCGCCACGCAGGTCGAGCGCGCCGCCGCACTGCTGCATATCGAACCGTATCTGCAACGGCTATCCCGGCCAGCTTTCCGGCGGCCAGCGGCAGCGCGTCGCGGTAGCGCGGGCGCTGGCGGTCGAACCGGCGGTGCTGCTGATGGACGAACCGCTGTCCAACCTCGATGCGCTGCTGCGGCTGGAAATGCGCGCCGAACTGAAATCGGTGCTGCAGCAGGCCGGCACCACGACGGTCTATGTCACCCACGACCAGACCGAGGCGATGGGCCTCGCCGACCGTATCGCCGTGCTGCATGCCGGGCCGCATCGTGCAGATCGCCGAGCCGACCGAGATCTACCGCAATCCCGCCACCCGCTTCGTCGGCGGCTTCGTCGGCAGCCCGCCGATGAATTTCCTCACCGTGCCGGTCAGCGGCGGACAAGCCCGGGTAGGATCGCAGGCCTTCTCCTCGCCGGCCCGGGGCGACACCGTGGTTATGGGCATCCGCGGCGAGGACCTGGACATCACGGGTGGCGACGACGGCTTCGCCTTCGTGGTCCGGGTGGTGGAGCCGATGGGTTCGCATGTGCTGCTGACCGGGACCGTGGAGGGCCAGCAGATCCGCGTGGTGGCGCCGTCCGACTGCCGCGCCGGCGGCGGCGAGACGCTGCATCTGCGGCCGCGCCCGAACCGTATCAGCTGGATGGACCCGACCACCGGCGCCGCATTGGAAATGACGCAATGAGCGACACCGACATCATCGAACAGGCCCGCGCCACCCTGCGCGCCAACGACCGCGGCGGCTATTGCGTGCCGACCTCGCGGCTGTATCCGTTCCAATGGAACTGGGATTCGGCCTTCGTCGCGATGGGCTGGGCGACCTTCGACGAAGCCCGTGCGTGGGCCGAAATCACCTCGCTGCTGCGTGGGCAGTGGGAGGACGGGTTGATCCCGCAGATCGTCTTCCATGCACCTTCGGACGACTACTTCCCCGGCCCAGAGGTCTGGCGGACCGGCCGCACCGACCCGCCCACCTCCGGCATCACCCAGCCGCCGGTGCTAGCGACCGCGGCCCGGCGGCTGCACGACCTGGCGCGCGACACGGCGCTGGCCGAGGCGCGGATGGCGGCGATCTATCCGGCGCTGCTGCGCAACCATCGCTGGTGGCGAACAGGCGCGCGATCCCGGCCGCACCGGCCTGGTGACGACGCTGCACCCTTGGGAGACCGGCATGGACAACTCGCCGGCGTGGGATGCGGCGCTGGCGCGGGTGCCGACCACGACGACCACCGAAATCCGCCGCCGTGACACCAGCCATGTCGATCCTTCGATGCGGCCGCGCGGGGAGGAATACCAGCGCTTCATCCATCTGGTCGATTGCTTCCGCGACATGGGCTGGCAGGCCGGGCAGATGCTGGCGGGCTCGCCGTTCAAGGTCGCGGACATCGCCACCAACGCCATCCTGCTGCGGGCCGAGCGCGATCTTTCCGCCCTGTCCGAGCGCTTCGGCAGCGCCCACGACCGCAGCGAGATCGGCCATCGCATCGCGCGCCTGCATGCGGGCATCGGGCGGTTGTGGAATTCCGAGCTCGGGTTGTTCAACAGCTACGACCTGGTCGCCGATGCGCCGATCTCGGCCGGAACCTCAGCCGGATTCCTGCCGCTGTTTGCGCATGCGACGACCCCGGAACAGGCCGAGGCGATGGCGGCGACGCTGGCGAAATGGGAGACGGCCGTGCCTTGGCTGGTGCCGTCCGCGGATCCAGCCGCCGCCACGTTCGAGCCGTTGCGCTATTGGCGCGGACCGATCTGGGCAGTGGTGAACTGGATGATCGCCGATGGTTTCGCGGCCGCCGGGAACGCGACACTGGGCGCCCGCATCCACGACCAGACCGCGGAACTGATCAGGGCCGGCGGCCTGTCGGAGTATTTCGATCCGACCAACGGCCGCGGCGTCGGCGGCGCCGATTTTTCATGGACCGCGGCGATCCTGCTGCTGCTCGAGGCGCGGGGATAGTTTTCAGCGGCTGTCCTGGTGGGGCACATCGATGAGGCGCCTGGTGCCGGCCGCCACCTCGTAGATGTGGAAGGAATCCATGTTGCGGCCGTACAGATGCAGACTGACGCAGGTTTCGCGATCGGTGGCGACGCCGGTCATGTGGATGTGGTCGGGGTTCGGCACGAAGGTTGAAACGGCGCCCGGGTTCAGCAGCACGATGCCGCCGCGCTTCAGGCGGATGCCGACATTGCTGCTGATCTCGCCGTCGGTGGCCATGTAGGCGCGCTCCTCCAGCATCCCGCGCACCACGCCGACGACGCCCCAGCTGCCGTGGTCGTGCACCGGCGTCCACTGCCCAGGCAGCCAGACCAGGGCGAACAGGGACAGATTTCCGGTCGGACAGATATAGATGGCATTGCGCGCGTAATGGTCGGGGTCGCTGCGGAAATGGGCAGGCTGCAGGAACGCCTCCGCGCTGCCGATCAGCCGCTGCATCAACGGCGCAATGGCAATGACGCAATCGGCCGGATCGGCGTTTGTCTCCGAGGCGGCTCGGCTGGCGGCGATGAACTCTTCCAGGCTCGGGTGCATGCGAAACGATCCAGAAGCAAGCCGGGACTATATTCCGCGGGCGGGTTCGATGAAACCGGCAATGACAGGCGGGGCTGATTCGCGGTATGTCCGTTCCGGCAGCAACGGAGCAGGCAGATGATCTTCCGCCAGTTGTTCGACCAGGTTTCCGGCACCTACAGCTACCTGCTGGCCAGCCGCCACGGTGGCGAGGCGCTGATCATCGACCCGGTTCTGGAGAAGGTTGACCGCTACCTGCAACTGATGCGCGAGCTCGACCTGCGGCTGGTGAAGGCAGTGGATACGCATCTGCATGCCGACCACATCACCGGCCTCGGCGCTTTGCGCGATCGCACCCACTGCATCACCGTCATGGGCGAGCAGAGCAATGTCGATGTCGTGTCCATGCGGGTCGCCGACGGCGACAAGCTGCAGATCGAGGGCATTTCGATGGATGTGCTCTACACCCCGGGACACACGGACGATTCGGTACAGCTTCGCGCTGGCCGACCGGGTGTTCACCGGCGACACCCTGCTGATCCGCGGCACCGGCCGCACCGACTTCCAGAACGGCGATGCGCGGGCGCAGTACGAGTCGATCTTCGGCCGGCTGCTGCGCCTGCCCGACGAGACGCTCGTCTACCCCGCGCACGACTACAAGGGCGACAGCGTCAGCACCATCGCCGAGGAGCGCGCCTTCAACCCCCGGCTGCAGGTGAAGTCGGTCGATGAATACGCGGCATTGATGGCCGGGCTCAATCTGCCGAACCCGAAGATGATGGACGTCGCCGTCCCCGCCAACCTGCATGTCGGCCTGGCGCAGGAGGTGATCGCGAAGCGCGGCTGGGCGATGACGGTGGACCAGGCGCAGGCGGTTCTGGGACGCGCCGACGTCACCCTGGTGGATCTGCGCGAACGTCGCGAACGGGAACGCCACGGCGTGATCCCCGGCTCCCTGCACGCGCCCTATCCGGATCTGCAGGAGAACATCGAGCCGGGCGGCCTGCTGCATGAGCTGGCGGCGGCGACCGGCAAGTGCCTGCTGTTCTACTGCGCCTTCGGGGAACGCTCGGCGATGGCGGTGCAGGCGGCACAGGATGCGGGACTTGGCACCGCGAGGCACATCCAGGGTGGGATCGCAGCATGGAAGAAGGCCGGGCTGCCGCTCGCGGGCTGAGGATGGGTTGATCGGAAGCGGCACAACCTGCTTGACGAGGCGGGCGCAGGTGACCGAACCTCGCGCAATCATGTGCCGCACACGCGACATCGCCGCGCGACGCCGACGCCGTGGAACCCGCGACGGCCGCGTCGTGTCCGGTGATCTTCGGTTTTGGGCAGAACCGGGCAAAGCCCCGACCTAGACCCAGCCAGCATCCAGGACCCGCCATCGCCCTCGCGACCATCGTCGCGGGGGTTTTTTCATTTGGAGACGCCGATCATGAGCAGCAGCGATCAAGCCGGCATCGAGCATCCGGTGCAGATGCAACTCAAAGCCTACAACGACCGCGATATCGACGCGTTCATGCGGTGGTGGGCGGATGATTGCCAATACTACGAGTTTCCCGCGCGCCTGCTGGCGAGCGGTGCGGCGGAGATCAAGGAACGCCACGTCGTGCGCTTCAAGGAACCGGACCTGTTCAGCCATCTCACCGCGCGCATGTCGGTGGCAAACCTGGTCATCGACCGGGAGGTCGTGACCCGCAACTTTCCGGAAGGCCCCGGAGAGATCGATGTGATCGCCATCTACGAGATCGAGCACGGCAAGATCGCCAAGGCCTGGTTCAAGATGGGGACGCCCAGGCTTCGTCCTCCCGGCGCGATCACGATGCGCGCGGCGGCGATGGAGGATGCCGATGCGGTCCGGT
The DNA here is from genome assembly GCA_963819305.1 of uncultured Alphaproteobacteria bacterium. Classification (GTDB taxonomy): domain Bacteria; phylum Pseudomonadota; class Alphaproteobacteria; order Acetobacterales; family Acetobacteraceae; genus CAVTKE01. The sequence goes on along the minus strand of CAWFVP010000003.1, from coordinate 178,813 downwards.
CCGTGACGCGGAAAGCCTATTCGAAATGGGTGCCGGTGATCGGGCGTGAGCCGCTGCCGATGACGGCCGACTACGTGGCGGCCGTGAGCAGGCATCGTATCGACCTGTTGTACCTGGACGGAACTTTGGCGGCCCTGATAGAGATGGTGCCCGAAAGCGATCATCTTCTGATCGAGAACATCGCGGTGCTGCCGGAGTTTCAGCGGAAGGGATTGGGCAGCAAATTGCTTGCCCATGCCGAGCAGGTGGCCGCAGCCTTGGGGCACGTCGAGATCAGGCTCTACACCAACAAGCTTTTTGCCGGCAACGTCACGAAGTACCTGAATTTCGGATATCGAATCGACCGCGAGGAGGACTTCAGGGGCGGAGTCACCGTCTATATGAGCAAGCGGATCGCCAATTAGCTCGCGCGCAGGCCGACGCCGAACTGTGCCTCGTGCAGGCGGCGATAGACGCCGTCCGCTTTCATCAGGTCGCCGTGCCGCCCCTGCTCGGCGACGCCGTTCTCGTCGACCACGATGATCCGGTCGGCGCCCTGGATGGTGGCCAGGCGGTGGGCGATGACCAGGCTGGTGCGGCCGCGCGACAGTTCGGCCAGGGATTGCTGGATGGCGCGCTCGGTCTCGGTGTCGAGCGCCGAGGTGGCTTCATCCAGGATGAGTATGGCCGGGTTCTTCAGGAACATGCGGGCGATCGCCAGGCGCTGTTTCTGGCCGCCGGACAGCTTGACGCCGCGTTCGCCGATGATGGTGTCCATGCCTTCCGGCAGCCGCTCGATGGTGTCGTCCAGCCGGGCGCGGCGCGCGGCGTCGCGGATGTCGGCTTCGGTGGCGTCGAGGCGGCCATACGCGATGTTCTCGCGGATGCTGCCGGCGAACAGGAAGACATCCTGCTGCACGATGCCGATCTGGCCACGCAGCGAGGCCAGCGTCATGTCGCGGATGTCGATGCCGTCGATGCTGATGCGGCCGCTGTCGACCTCGTAGAAGCGTGGCAGCAGCGAGCAGATGGTGGTCTTGCCGGCGCCTGAAGGCCCGACGAACGCGACCATCTCGCCGGCGCGGATATGCAGGTCGATGCCGCGCAGCACCGGCTTGCCCTCGCCGTAGCCGAAGGTGACGTTCTCGTAGCGGATTTCGCCGCGCAGCCCGGTCACCGCACGGGCGCCGGGCGCGTCGGCGATGTCGATCTCGGTGTCGAGCAGCTCGGTGTAGCGGCGGAAGCCGGCGATGCCCTTGGGGTAGGTTTCGAGGACGTTGTTGATCTTCTCGACCGGGCGGAAGAACACCCCGATCAGCAGCAGGAAGCTGATGAAGCCGCCGTTGCTCAACTCGCCGTGCAGCACCAGCCAGGTGCCGGCGATCATCACCACGATCTGGGTCAGCCGCATGCTGAGGTAGCTGAGCGACATGCTGGCGGCCATGATCTTGTAGGCCTCGAGCTTGGTGGCGCGGTACTGGGCGTTGTCGCGGGCGAACAGTCGGCGCTCGTGGTCTTCGTTGGCGAAGGCCTGGACCACGCGCATGCCGCCGACATTCTCCTCGATCCGGGCGTTGAACTGGCCGACCCGGCCGAACAGCGCACGGAAGTTGCGCGTCATCCGCCCGCCGTAGCGGCTCGCGAGCAAGGCGGTCGCCGGCACGATCACCGTGGTCAGCAGGGCCAGCTTGGCGTTCACCGCGAACATCAGCGCGAAGGCGCCGATGAAGGTCATGATGGCGATGAACAGGTCCTCGGGCCCGTGATGCGCGACCTCGCCGACATCCTCCAGGTCCTTGGTCATGCGGGCGATGAGGTGGCCGGTCTTCTGGTTGTCATAGAAGCGGAAGGACAGCTTCTGAAGGTGATCGAAGGCCCGCCGGCGCATTTCGGTTTCGATGTTGATGCCCAGCACGTGGCCCCAGTAGGTCACGATCGCCATCAGGACGGTGTTCAGCAGGTAGACGCCGAGAAGAACCGCGGAGGCGATCAGGATCAGCCCCCAGTCCTGCCCGGGCAGCAGCCGGTCGACGAAGCTGCGGACCGCCATGGGGAAGCCCAGTTCCAGCAGCCCGGAGATCACTGCGCAGCCGAAATCCAGCGCGAACAGGCGCCAATGCGGCCGGTAATAGGCGAAGAATCGTCGCAGCATGGGTCACGGATGGGGTGTTGAGGCGGCTGCATAGCACAACCGCCCGCCCCGGATCAGCGTTGCATCGGCATGGCACGCATTCTCAGCGCTGGGTGACCACCATGCGCGACAGCTGCTCCCAGGCGCTGCCGATCACCGGCAGCTCGATCGACGAAGGGTGGTCGGGGTCCTGCAGGATGCTCCAGGCGAACGCCGCCGGGTTCTTGCCCGGACCCTGCGGCACCGGCTCGTTGGGCGCCACCTTGGCGCCGCCGGCGATGGCGAGGCGGATGCGGTGGCCGGATTGGAAGACGTAGACGACCGGCAGCATGTCCAGCTCGTATTTCACCGCGAGACCGGGCGTGAGCGGCTTGGGGGCTGCCCGCAGGTCGGCGCGGGGAGCGTTCATGTAGGCCTGGATGACCTGCTTCGAACTGCCATCGGGAGCCACGTCGGTGACGCTGAACACCATGTCGGCGTCGGCGGCGGAGGCTGCGGCCCAGATCGACAGCTTCGGATAACCGGTGACCTCGGTGGCGACGCCCAGCGGCGCGCTGGTCCAGGTGGTGGTCTTTTCCTCGTCCGCGCGCTGGTCGATCTCCGGGCGCCCGGCGGTGGCGCTGAGCATCACCGGCAGGAACGGGCCGGTGTTGGGGTTGTAGGCGAACTTCGCGGGCTCGGCGCCGGCCGGGACGGTGGCGGCGAGCGAGCCGTCGTTCAGGCTGGTGATCGTGCCGCTCGCCTTGGCCTGGAGGAAAAGCTTGACGGGCTTTGCGTCGGGGATCGGCCAGTCGTTCTCATAGCGCCAGCGGTTGGCGCCCTTGATGTAGAGCACGACCTTGGGGTCGGTGTCGGCGCCGTTGGCAAAGCCCTTCAGCCAATGGTCGAGCCAGGCGACCTGGAGTTCCTGGATGTAGGCGGTGTGCCAGCCATGCGCGTAGGGGCCAAGGAACAGCCGCTTGTGCGCGCCACCGCCGCCCTTGCCGTCGCCCGGGGCGTTGAACTGCTCGTAGGCGCGGATGTTGGCCGGCGAGATGTAGTCGTCCAGGCCGCCGGCGATGAAGGCGGCGACCCCGCGTCCGGCGATGGCGGCGTGGTCCTCGGCCAGGGTCGTGCGGGCCCGCCACCAATCGTCGAAATCGCGGTGCTGCAGGGCGGAAGGGTATTCCGCCTCGGCGCCCGGCGACAGCTTGCGCGCCTCGCGGCCCGGACCGGGCAACATGCCGCCGGGATACCACAACGCGCCGTAGCAATCGCCGCAGGCGACTTCGGGGATGATCGCCTTCAGGCTGGGCGGGGCTTCCTTGGCGGCGAGCCACTGGCTGATGCCGAGCAGCGACGGGCCGACCATTCCCACGCGGCCGTTGCACCAGGGCTGCTTGGCCATCCACTCGATGGCGTCGAAGCCGTCCTGGCCGTAATGGCTGTAGATGTCGTTGCTGCCGCCGCTTTTGCCGGAGCCGCGCAGGCTGAGATGCAGCACCGCGTAGCCGCGGGCGGCGATGTCGAACAGTGGCACTTCGGCCCCGGCGCCGGTGGCGCTGGTGCGGCCGTAGCCATCGGTCATCAGCACGCAGGGCGTAGGCGCCGAGCCGGTCGCCAGGGTCGGCAGGAACAGGCGGCCATCCAGCTTGGTGCCGTCGCGCGCGGCCACGGTGACGTCGTCCTTGACGGTGACGGTGTAGCGCAGCAGTGGGTTGTTGGCGGTTGGCCGGTCCGGCAGCCAATGACGGTTCTCGGTCCCGGCGCCGGGGGTGAACGCGGGCTGTGCCATGACCGGCGGCGCCGCAAACGCCAGCAATGCGGCCAGGACCGACATTCGAAACGCGGCCATCTCTACCCCCACCGGATCAGCTTCCTTGCGGGCGGAAACCTGCGCCGGGCGGCAAGACGGGTCAACAATTCGATCAGGCAATCGCCTCGGCGTGATGGCAGGCGACCTGGTGGCCGTCCGACCTCGCGCAACAGCCGGCCGCTCGGCGGTGCAGAGGTCGGTGGCGTAGCGGGCAGCGGCGAGGCGAAGGCGCAGCCGGGCGGCGGGTTGAGCGGCGACGGCAGCTCGCCCTTGACCGGCGACGCCGATCTGCGCGGTGCGGCCGGATCGACCGAGGGCGTCGCCGCCAGCAGCACCCGCGTGTAGGGGTGGCGCGGATGGGCGAAGATCGCGTCCTTCGGCCCGTGCTCGACCGGCCGGCCGCAATACATCACCATCACCTCGTGGGCGATGTGGCGCACCACCGACAGGTCGTGGCTGATGAACAGATAGGCCAGGCGGAATTCGTCCTGCAGATCCATCAGCAGGTTCAGCACCTGCGCCTGGATCGACACGTCGAGCGCCGAGACCGGCTCGTCCGCCACCACCACGCGCGGGTTGCAGCATCAGCGCGCGGGCGATGGCGATGCGCTGGCGCTGGCCGCCGGAGAACATGTGCGGATAGCGGCCGAACTGGTCCTGCCGCAGCCCGACCTTGGCCATCATCGCCCGCGCCGCCGCCTCGCGCGCCGCGCGGTCGCCGCGATCGGTTGATCGCCAGCGGCTCCTCCAGGATCGCGCCGACGGTCTTGCGCGGGTTCAGCGAGCCGTAGGGGTTCTGGAACACCATCTGCACCGCCAGCCGCAGCTGGCGCCGCTGCCGCGCGCGTCGGCGTGCGCGGTCGTCCTGCCGTCGATCAGCAGGTCGCCGCCGGTCGGCGGCTCCAGCAGGGTGGCCATCCGGGCCAGGGTGGACTTGCCGCAGCCGGATTCGCCGACCACCGCCAGCGTCTCGCCCTCGCGCAGGTCGAACGAGACGCCGTCCACCGCGCGCACCATGCCGCCTTGCGGCCGAACAGGCCGCCGCCGACGGGATAGTGGCGGCTGACGTCGCGGGCCTGCATCAGCGTGGTCATGCAGGCACCTCGGCGGTCGGCTGGCCGGCGGCGTCGAGCGGGTAGTGGCAGCGCGCGCGCGCCGCCGGCGCCGGCTCCAGCGCCGGCGGCGATCGTCAGGCAGCGGTCGGTGGCGAACCGGCAGCGCGGGTTGAACAGGCAGCCCGGCGGCCGGTCGTCGATGCCCGGCACCATGCCGGGGATGGTCGGCAGGCGGTCGCGGCCGACCGCACGCTCCGGCAGCGCATCCAGCAGCGCCGCGGTGTAGGGATGGCGCGGGGCGGCGAACAGCGCGTCGGTCGGCTGCTCCTCGACCATCTGGCCGGCATACATCACCTGCACCCGCTGCGCGGTCTCGGCCACCACGCCCATGTCGTGGGTGATCAGCACCAGCGCCATGCCGCGCTCGCGCTGCAGCGAGACCAGCAGGTCGAGGATCTGCTTCTGGATGGTGACGTCGAGCGCGGTGGTCGGCTCGTCGGCGATCAGCAGGCGCGGGTTGCAGGCGATCGCCATGGCGATCATCACCCGCTGGTTCATGCCGCCGGACAGCTGGTGCGGAAAGGCGCGCAGCCGCGTCGCCGGCGCCGGGATGCCGACCTGGTCGCAGCAGTTCGACCACCCGGTCCCGCACCTTCGCGCGCGGCACCGCGTCGATGCGCGCGCAGTGCTCTCGGCGATCTGCCAGCCGACCGGGTAGCACGGGTTGAGCGAGGACATCGGCTCCTGGAAGACCATCGCGATGTCCTTGCCGACCAGCCGGCGCGCGCGTCGCGCGCCGACAGGCCCAGCAGGTCGGTGCCGTCGAAGCGCAGCACGTCGGCGCTGACCTGGCCGGGATACGGCGATCAGCCCCATCACCGCCAGCATCGAGACGCTCTTGCCGGAGCCGGATTCGCCGACGACGCACAGGATCTCGCCGTCGTCGACGCGTCATGTCGACGCCGTCGACGGCGCGGAACGTGCCCCGCGCGGTCGCGAACTCGACGCGAGGTTGCGGATCTCGAGCAGCGGCATCAGCGCTTCAGCTTCGGGTCGAGCGCGTCGCGCAGCCCGTCGCCGAACAGGTTGAAGGCCAGCACGGTGACCAGGATGGCAGAAGCCGGGAAACGCCAGCACCCACCAGGCGCGCTGATAGTACTGCAGGGCGCCGGCCAGCATGGTGCCCCATTCCGGCGTCGGCGGCTGCGCGCCGAGGCCGAGAAAGCCCAGCGCCGCGGCATCCAGGATGGCGGTCGAGAAAGCCGAGCGTGCGCCTGCACGATCAGCGGCGCCAGGCAGTTCGGCAGCACGGTGTCGAACATCAGCCGCAGCGCGCCGGCGCCGGCGCAGCGCGTCGCGGTGACGTAGTCGCGCGCCAGTTCCGACAGCGCCGAGGCGCGCGACGAGGCGGGTGAAGCCGGGCAGCATCACGACCGCGACCGCGAGCATGGCGTTGAACAGGCCGGGGCCCGAGGATCGCCACGATCACGATCGCCAGCAGCAGGCTGGGGAACACCAGCAGGATGTCCATCAGCCGCATGATGGCGATGTCGACGAACGCCGCCGGCGAAGGCCGCGATCAGCCCGAGCACGGTGCCGACGGTCAGCGACAGCGCCACCACCGACGACGCCGATCAGCAGCGACAGCCGCGCGCCGTAGATCAGCCGCGACAGCATGTCGCGCCCGACATCGTCGGTGCCCAGCAGGAAGCGCGCAGTGCCGCCCTGCTGCCAGACCGGCGGCGTCAGGAAATTGTCGCGGAACTGCTCGATCGGCGAATGCGGCGCGATGACGTCGGCGCAGCACGCGCGACCACGATCAGCACCAGCATGATCGCCAGCCCGACCACGGCGCCGCGGTTCTCCGCGAAGCTGCGCCAGAACAGCCGCAGCGTGCCGGGCATCGGCGCCGCGATGGCGGCCGGCGACGGTTGTCGCTGGCGCTCATCAGCGGCGGATCCGCGGATTGAGGAAGCCGTAGGTCAGGTCGACGCCGAGATTGACCAGCATCACCAGGATCGCGATCAGCAGCATGCCGCCTTGCAGCACCGGATAGTCGCGCCGCTGGATGCTCTCGATCAGCCAATGGCCGACGCCGGGCCAGGAGAAGATCGTCTCGGTCAGGATCGCGCCGCCCAGCAGCGCGCCGACCTGCAGCCCGATCACGGTCACCACCGGGATCAGCGCGTTGCGCAGCGCATGCACGACGACCACCCGCAGCGCGCGCCAGGCCCTTGGCGCGCGCGGTGCGGATGTAATCCTCGCTCAGCACTTCCAGCATCGCCGAGCGGGTCATGCGCGCGATCGACCGCCAGCGGGATGGTGCCGAGCACGATGGTCGGCAGGATCAGATGGCTCGACGGCCGAGCGGCAGGCGCCGGCATCGTCGGAATACCAGCAATCGATCAGCATGAAGCCGGTCCATCGGCTCGATGATAGAACGCGTCGCTGATCCGCCCCGACACCGGCGTCCAGCCCAGCGCCACGGAGAACATCAGGATCATCATCAGCCCCCACCAGAAGATCGGCATGGAGGCGCCGGTGACCGACACGCCCATCAGTCCGTAGTCGAAGGCCGATGCCGCGCCGGACCGCGGCGATCACGCCGAGCGGCAGGCCGATCAGCACGGCGAACAGGATGGCGCAGACGGCGAGTTCGACGGTGGCCGGGAAACAGCGTGGCAGGAATTCGCTGCCAGCACCGATTCCTGGGTCACGATGGAGTTGCCGAGGTCGCCGCTGCAGCAGCTGCGCCTCGTAGTCGAGGAACTGCTGCCACAGCGGCTGGTCGAGGCCGAACTCGTGGCGCAGTTCTGCCAGCCGCTCCGGCGTCGATGCCGCGCTCGCCGACGCGCACCTCGATCGGGTCGCCCGGCACCAGGTGGATCAGGATGAAGCTCAGGAACGTCACGCCGATGAAGGTCGGGATGATCAGCGACGACCCGGCGGAGCAGGAAGCGGATCATCGTCGCTGCCTCATTGCAGAGCCGGTGACGGCCCGACGCCGTGGATGGCGTGACAAGCACGGCCATGACGGGAGACATGACGCGGTTCAGCCGCGGCTCACTTCAAGTCGACCTCGTCGAACTGGTGGCCGCCGAGCGGGCTCATCTTGTAGCCGACGACGTTCTTGCGCATCGGCATGAAGACCACCGAATGCGCGATCAGGAAGTACGGCGCCTCCTTGTGCATGATCACCTGCGCCTGCTCGTACAGCTTGGTGCGCTCGGCCTGGTCGACAGTCGCGGCCGCCTTGGTCGACGGCGTCGTCGAAGTCCTTGTTGCACCATTTGGTCGCGCTGCCGCCGCCTGGCGGCGCCGCGGCACAGCTGGCCAGCGGTGACGAAGAAATTGTCCGGGTCGCCGTTGTCGCCGGTCCAGCCGAGCTCGGCCATCTGGTGCTCGCCGGCCTGCACGCGCTTGCGGTACTCGCCCCATTCGTAGCTGACGATCTTCGCCTTGATGCCGACCTTGGCGAGGTCGGACTGCATCAGCTCGGCGATGCGGCGGGCGTCGGGGTTGTACGGGCGCTGCACCGGCATCGCCCACAGGTCGGTCTCGAAGCCGTCGGGCAGGCCGGCCTCGGCCAGCAGCTTCTTGGCCGCCGCCGGGTCGTATTTGAAATCCTCGACCGCGTCGTTGTAGCGACCACATGGTCGGCGGGATCAGGTTCTTCGCCGGCTGGCCGGCGCCCTGGTAGACCGCGTCGAGGATCGCCTTCTTGTCGATCGCCATGTTGATGGCGATGCGCACGCGCACGTCGTCGAACGGCTTCTTCTGGTGTTGAACGCGAGGTAGCCGATGTTCAGGCCCGGCTGCTGCATCAGCTGTCAGGTTGGGGTCGGCCTTGATCGCCGGCAGGTCGGCCGGGTTGGGATAGGCCATGATCTGGCATTCGTTGGCGCGCAGCTTGGCCAGCCGCACCGCCGGGTCCTTGGTGATGGAGAACACCAGCGTGTCGATCTTCGGCTGCGGTGCCCCAGTAATCCTTGAAGGCGCGGTAGCGGATGGTCGCGTCCTTCTGGTACTGCACGCAGCTCGAACGGGCCGGTGCCGATCGGCTCCTGGTCGATCTGCTCCGGCTTGCCGGCCTTCAGTCAGCGCGTCGGCATATTCCTTCGACTGGATCGAGGCGAAATCCATCGCCATGTCGGCCAGGAACGGCGCCTTCGGCTGTGGTCAGCGTGAACTTGACGGTGTAGTCGTCGACCTTCTCGATCGATTGGCCAGCAGCTTCGGGAAGTTCATGTCGCCGAAGTAGTCGTAGCCGCCGCCGGAGACCTTGTGGTACGGGTTGCTGTCCTTCCACTGCCGCTCGAAGCTGAACATCACGTCGTCGGCGTTGAAGTCGCGGGTCGGCTTGAAGTCCTTGTTCGACTGCCACTTGACGCTGTGGCGCAGATGGAAGGTGAAGGTCTTGCCGTCGGCCGAGACGTCCCATTTCTCGGCCAGCCCCGGCTCGACCTCGGTGGTGCCGATCTTGAACTCGACCAGCCGGTTGTAGATCGGCTGGTTGGCGTCGAAGGTGGTGCCGGTGGTGTTCAGCATCGGGTTGAAGTTCTCGGGCGAGCCTTCCGAGCAATAGACCAGCGTCTTGGCCTGGGCGGAGGTCGCGGGCGCCGCGACTAGGGCCGCGAGCGCAAGCGCCCCGGCGGCGGTGATGGACCGGCTGGTCATGGTCAGGCAACTCCCTGTATGCGCCGCGGAATCGGACGCGGCGCTTGCTCCCCGGTTTCGGCGGGTTGGGGGTGATCGTAGAGCGGAAGGAGGATCGCGGCCAGTGACTTCGGCGGCGGCCGGCGGGCAAAACTTGCGGCTATCTTAACGTCCCGCCTCCTATTGCGGTCGCAGAACGGACAGGGCGAGCTTGATGGCGGGGCGGATCTGATGGCGCGGTGGCGCGGGACCCTGATGGTGCTGGCCGCCGGATGGGTGGGCGGCATCGCGGCGCCGGTGCAGGCCGGGCCGATCACCATCGATTTCGGCCTCGACGCCCTGCCCTCCACCGGCGGGCAGGTCAGCGCCGTGGACCTGACCGGCAAGACCGGGCAGACCTCGTTTTCGCTGAATGGCGGCGCGGTGTCGGTCAGCATCGCCACCTCCGCCAACCAAGGCGTCGTGCAGGGCAATGCCGGCGGATTGTACGCGGAGCCGGTGACCGGCGGCAGCCAGGCGGCGCCGACCTATTGGACGACGCCCTACCTGTCCACCGGCATCGCCGGCACGGGCATCGCCGGGACCATCACCCTGCTGTTCGCGACCGCGCAGGCATATTTCGGGCTGCTGTGGGGATCGGTGGATTACGGCGCGACGACCAACCAGATCGCCTTCTATTCCGGCTCCAGCCTGATCGGCACGATCACCGGCAACGACGTGCAGGCAGTGACCAACAGCGGCGCCAGCAACGGCTCGCAGGGTTATGGCGGCAGCTACTACACGCTGCTGAACGACGTGGCGGGCACCTTCAACAAGGTGGTCCTGAGCAGCACCGTGATGTCCTTCGAATTGGCCGACTTCCAGTATGCCGCTGGGAACGTATCGGTGCCGGAGCCGGGTTCCATGGGGTTGCTGGCGGTGGCCCTGGCGGGACTGCGGCTGCTGGGTCGGCGCCGTGCGAGGTCTTCAATCCAGGTCTGAGATGAACGGCCGCAGCTTGCCGGCGGCGGTCCTGGCGATGGCGGGCACGTAGGTCAGATCGATCCGGAAATCGTTGCCGAACTCGACTTCCAGCGCGTCGCGAATTTCGGCTTCTTCCGTCTCCGTTAAAGGCCGGCTCACCACCAGCAGCATCTCCAGGCGTTGCAGGCTGCGCTGGATCAATTGGTATTCCTGTACCGGCAGCACGCGCGACAGGCGGTAGTGGCTGAAATCGGTGCGGCGGCGGCGGCCGTCGGGGAGTGCGAGGGTATCGAGGCTGCGGCCGACGATGCGGGTGAGCACCGGCAGGCCGCGGCCGCAGGAACAGGGGGCGCCCTGTTCGGCCTCGTCGCCGATTTCGTAGCGCAGCAGCGGCATGGCGAAGCTGTGCAGCGGCGTCACCACCACGCGGCCGGTCTCGCCGGGCACGCAGGGCGCACCGTCGGGGCGCAGGACTTCCAGCAGCACCAGTTCGGACTGCACGTGGTAATGCGGATGCTCCGTGCATTGCAGCGCCATGTAGCCAGTTTCGGAGGCGGTATAATTGTCGACGATGCCGACGCCGAACACCGCGCGGCAGGTCTCGCGCAAGGCGGTGTCGACGATCTCGCTGAGGGTCCAGATCGAGCGCAATGCGGGAAGGGTGATCGGGTGGTCGCGGCAATGGGCGATCAGCAGCCGCAGATTGGCCGGGTTGGTGAAGATGTAGTCGGGGTTCAGGCGGCGCAGGAATTCCGCCTGGCCCGGTATGGGCATGGTGAAATCGATGATCGCGATCTTGCCGGTTCGCCAGATCAGCGAGGTTGGCGGTCCCCAGTCCGGCAGCACCAGGCCGTCCGGCGAACGCACCTGCGCCATTTGGGCCGGGGTGAAATGGCCCGGCACGCCGCGCAGCCGCGCGATGGTGCCGCCGATGTCGTCGCGGTGCCAGATCTCCTCGCGGATGTGCACGGCGTTCCACAGCAATTCCTGCAGCGCGGTCTTGCGTACCCGTACCGGAATGCCGGTCGAGCCGCCCGACGTGACCTCGTGCACGGCGCCGTGCGAGGCGGGCACATGCTTCGCGTGCAGACGGGGTCCCTCGCGCTGAAGATCTTTGCGGGTCAGCACCGGCAGCCGGCGCCAGGCCTCCGGGGTCAGCGGCGCATCGGGGTCGATTTCGGGCGGCGCGCAGGCGTGCGGCGTAGAGGGGCACGTTGCGGGCCGCGTGCGCCGCCAGCAGGCCGAGTTGGCGGAATTGGGCCGCCTCGATCTGCGGCGCGGGCCAGAACTGGCTGGCGTCAAATTGCCGCTGCAGCGCCAGCAGTTCGGCGGCGGTGCCGGTCATAACGGCGGGGAAATCCAGCTTTTCCAGGCCGGAAATTGTCTGAGCCGAAGCGGCGGAATGGCGGCCGATCATGTAAAGCAGACCTACACTTTCGTGTGAAGTTCCAGGGTAAGCGATTGATTTCATTAGGCGGTATGATTTTTGCTACGTTTCATTCCGGATAGCTAATTGCGAAATGTAACCAAGGTGGGTCAGCGGATGCTAGCTGGATCGAACAAGACTGGAATGGCCTCGCTGGCAGTGGTTGCCGGATTTGGGGCGCTGCTTGGCGGAGCGGGTTCCGCATTCGCCGCCCAGGCTTCGGGTGGCACCGACCAGATCGACCTGACCTTCGAGGCTTCCCGGCCGCCTTCCGGGCCGACCGGGCAGGTGCTGCCCTTCACCCCGTTCGATCCGGCACTCGGCACGCTGACGCAGGTCGAGATCAGCCTTGGCCGCACCAGCGCCGGCGGCTCCACGACGTTCAGCATCACCGGTGGCGAGGGCGGCGATTCCGGCGTCAGTGTGTTCACGCCGCAATATCTGCTGACCGGTCCGGGCCCCTTGGGCACCTACCCGACCGTGATCGTCAGCAGCGGCTTCTCGGCGGTCGCCAGCTGCTCGGCGCAAGGCAATTTCGGCGCTGCCAGCTGCACCGCGACGACCCCTGTCGCGGCTGGCAGCTTCACGTCTTCGCCGGTCGACATCACGGATTTCAACACGCTGCTGAACTACCAGGGCTCATCGCTCAACCTCCAGGCCAGCATCGCGGACTTTGCGTTCAGCGGGAACTTCCTGAGCTCGGTGACCACCTCCTGCAACGTGCAGCAGTTCTCGCCCGGCTCCTGCAGCTTCGCCGAAGCCGCCAGCTGGACCGGCACTGTCTCGGTGATCTACGACTACACGCCGGCCGTCCAGACGGCGGTGCCGGAACCGGCGAGCATTGCGCTGCTCGGCAGCGGGCTACTGGGCCTGGGCTGGCTGCGCCGCCGGCGCGGCTAAAGCTTCACCGCCTCCCCGGTCTGCGCCGACCGGGTGGCGGCGTCGGCCAGTTCCAGCGCGCGCAGGCCATCGTCGCCGCCCGGCAGCGGCGCCACGCCGTCGGTGACCGCGGTGATGAAGCGGTCGAGTTCGGCGCGATAAGCGGCGGCGTATCTTTCCAGAAAGAACGGCAGGGCTGGGTCGGTGGTGAAGCCGCCCGAGTTGGCCATCTCGATCGTCGTGGCCGTCGCGTTGCCCGCCCGCAGCAGACCGCCGGCGCCATGCGCCTCGATCCGCTGGTCGTAGCCGTAGGTGGCGCGGCGGGAATTGGAAATCTGGCATAGCGTGCCCCCGGCGGTACGCAGGGTGACGACCGCGGTATCGTAGTCGCCGGCGGCGCCGATGCCGGGATCGACCAGGCAGGAGGCGGCAGCAAACAGCGACACCGGCTCCTCGCCCAGCAGGAAGCGGGCCATGTCGAGGTCGTGGATCATCATGTCGCGGAACAGGCCGCCGGATTGCGCGACATAGGCGGGCGGCGGCGGCGACGGATCGCGGCTGGTGATCGTCAGCAGTTCCAGCCGGCCGATCTCGCCGGCCGCGAGCCGCCGTTGCAGGGTGGCGAAGCTCGGGTCGAAGCGGCGGTTGAAGCCGACCATCAGCTTGATGCCGGATTTCCGCACGACATCGAGGCAGCGCCGCACCCGCGCGGTGTCGAGGTCGATCGGCTTTTCGCAGAACACCGCGCGGCCGGCGGCGGCGGCGCGCTCGATGTAGTCGGCATGGGTCGGCGTCGGCGAGCCGATCAGCACCGCGTCGGCCGGCGAAGGCCTGGTCCAGGGTCAAGACCGGGGCATTGCAGGATTGGGCCAGCCGGGCGGCGGCGGAGGCGTCCGGATCGGTGATGCCGGCGAGTTGCGCGGCCGGATGGGCTGCGATGTTGCGGGCATGGATCTGGCCGATGCGTCCGGCCCCGATCACGGCGATGCTCAACATGTCATTTCGTCCCCCTGCAAGACGCATTTGTGTCTCGGCCGGCGGCGGCTAACAATAGGCGCCATGGAAACGATCCGGTTGACCATGGCCCAGGCCCTGGTGCGCGTGCTTGCGGCGCAGCGAACGATGGTGGACGGCGCGGAGTTGCCGCTGTTCGCCGGCGTATGGGCGATCTTCGGGCATGGCAACGTCGCGGCCATGGGCGAGGCGCTGCACGCGGCGGGCGATTCGCTGCCGACCTATCGGGGGCACAACGAGCAGGCGATGGCGCACGCGGCGGTCGCCTACGCCAAGACCATGCGGCGCCGGCGGATGATGGCCTGCACCAGCTCGATCGGGCCGGGCGCCACCAACATGGTCACCGCCGCCGCCGTCGCGCATGTCAACCGGCTGCCGGTGCTGTTCCTTCCCGGTGACGTGTTCGCCGGGCGGCGCCCCGATCCGGTGCTGCAGCAGGTCGAGGATTTCGGCGACGGCACGGTTTCGGCCAATGACTGCTTCCGCCCGGTCAGCCGGTATTTCGACCGGATCACGCGACCCGAGCAACTGCTGGCCGCCCTGCCCCGCGCGCTCGCCGTGCTGACCGACCCGGCCGAATGCGGGCCGGTGACGCTGGCCCTGTGCCAGGACGTGCAGGCGGAAGCGTTCGACTATCCGGTTTCCTTCTTCGCACCCCGGCTGTGGCAGCCGCGCCGGGTGCAGCCGGACAGCGATGAACTGGCCGCCGCCGTGCGGTTGCTGCGCAATGCCAAGGCGCCGCTGGTGATCGCCGGCGGCGGAGTGCTGTACAGCGAGGCTGGCCCGGCGCTCGCCGAATTTGCAACGAAGCATCATGTCCCGGTCGCCGAGACGCAGGCCGGAAAGGGATCGTTGCCGTACGGTCATGCCTGCAATCTCGGCGCGATCGGCGTCACCGGAAGCGCCGCCGCGAATGCGGCCGCGGAGGCCGCGGACGTGATCCTGGCGGTGGGCACCCGGCTGGCCGATTTCACCACCGGGTCGTGGGCGCTGTTCCGCAATCCCGGCCGGGCGCTGATCGGGCTGAACGTGCAGCCGTTCGATGCCGGGAAGCATTTCGCGGCGCCGCTGATCGCCGATGCGCGGGCCGGGCTGGCGGCGGTTTCGGCGGCACTCGGCGCGCACCGGGCGTCCGGCGACTGGGCGGCGGCGAAGGCCGACTGGAACGGGGCGGTGCGGGCAGTGACGGCGGCGGGCAACACCGAACTGCCGAGCGACGCGCAGGTGATCGGCGCGGTGCAGCGGGCGGCTTCCGCCGATGCCATCGTGGTGGCCGCGGCCGGCGGCGTGCCGGGCGAGTTGCACAAGCTGTGGCAGGCGTCCGGGCCCGGCAGCTATCACCTGGAATACGGCTATTCCTGCATGGGCTACGAGATCGCCGGCGCCGTCGGGGTGAAGCTTGCGGCGCCTGAGCGCGAGGTGTTCGTCCTGCTCGGCGACGGCTCCTGGCTGATGATGAATTCCGAGATCGCCACCTCGGTGATGCTTGGGCTGAAGCTGGTGGTCGTGCTGCTGGACAACGGCGGCTATGGCTGCATCGACCGGCTGCAGCGCGCGACGGGCGGGGCCGGTTTCAACAACCTGCTGGCGGATGCCAGGCACCATGTCCTTCCGTCGATGGATTTCTGCGCCCAGGCGGCGGGGCTCGGGGCGATCGCCGTGCAGGCCACGGGAATCGCCGAACTGGAGGCCGCTCTGGCGGTGGCGCGCGATGCCGACCGGACGACTGTCGTGGTCATCCGGACGGATCCGCGGGTCAGGACGGAGGCTGGCGGGCACTGGTGGGATGTCGGCGTGCCGGAGGTATCCGTCCGCGCGGAAGTCCAGGCCGCGCGGCGCGGCTATGAGGCGAGCCGGACGGCGCAGCGGCTCGGCGATTGAACGTTGCGGCGACGGGGTTTCTCGGGCAGCGTCCTGCGAAATTCGGAGGAAGCGGTATGCGGTTCATAGCATTGGTCGGGGCGGCCCTGTTCGCGTTGGCGCCCCGCGTCGCGGCGGCGCAGGGAACGGTGGTGATCTATTGCGGCGTCGACGAGGCGTGGTGCCGGGCGATGTCCACCACCTTCGAGAAACAGACCGGCATCCACACCGACATGACCCGCCAGAGCGCCGGCGAGCTCTATGCCCGGTTGCGCGCGGAGAAGGAGAATCCGCGCGGCGACATCTGGTGGGGCGGCACCGGCGACCCGCATCTGCAGGCCGCCGAGGAGGGGCTGACCGAGCCGTATCAGTCGGCGCAATTGCCGCAGTTGCGCGACTGGGCGCGGCAGCAGGCGGAACGCTCCAAATACCGCACCGTCGGGATTTATCTCGGCGCACTCGGCTTCGGCTACAACACCGAGGAACTGGCGCGGCGGAAGCTGGCGGCGCCGGCCTGCTGGTCGGACCTGATCAAGCCGGAGTTCAAGGGCGAGGTGCAGATGGCGGACCCGAATTCCTCGGGCACCGCATGGACCGCGCTGGCGACGTTGGTGCAGCTGATGGGCGAGGCGCCGGCGTTCGACTATCTGAAGAAACTGAACACCAACATCAACGAATACACCAAGGCTGGCGCGGCGCCGGCGCAGGCGGCCGGCAAGGGCGAGACGCTGATCGGCATCGCCTTCCAGCACGACGTGATCGACGTGGCGATCCGCAAGTTTCCTGTCCAGGTGGTCTCCCCTTGCGAGGGCACCGGGTTCGAGATCGGCTCGATGAGCCTGATCAAGGGCGCCCGGCACATGGACGAGGCGAAGAAGTTCTATGAGTGGGCGCTGACGCCGGAGGCGCAGAAGATCGGCGCCGCCAATCGCAGCTACCAGGTGCCGTCCAACATCGCGACGCCGGTGCCGCCGGAAGGTCCCGACCTCAGCAAGGTGAAGCTGATCGCCTATGACTTCGCCACCTACGGGTCCTCGGCGACGCGGACGCGGCTGCTCGGCAAATGGACCAGCGAAGTGAAGAACGCGCCACGGTGAGGCGCGGCTTCCCCCACCTGCCTCCCCCGCCTTCTCGCACGGCCTCGTGACCGCGCGGCTGGCTGGCGCTGGGCTGGATCGGCCTGGCGTTGCTGCCCTGGTACGGGCTGGAATATCCGTGGCGTTCCATCACCGGATTGCGGCACGACGCCTGGCCGGCGCTGCTGCTGGGGGTGCCGTGGCTGCTGCCGTTGGCGGCCGCCCTGCTGTTGACCAAGCTCGGCGGCAATCGCGCGCTGGTCTGGGGCGGCGCGCTGGGGCTGGCCTGGCTGGTGCTGGAATCCGTGACGATCGGCCACCGCGGCTGGACCATGGGATGGCTGGCGGAGCTGTTCGGCGCCCCCGGACCGGCGCAGGAGGCGCTGGGATGGGGTGCGGTCGCCTATGCGCTGTCCTGCACCATGCTGGTGGCGATCGGGCTGGCCGGGCTCGGCTGGTGCCGCGGCGACGTGTTCGTGGTCGGTGCGCTGCTGCTGGTGATCGGGCTTATCCTGATTTTCGTGGCGATCCCGGTGGTGACGATCCTGACCTCGGCCGCGCGGGACAATGCCGGGGCCTTCGCGCCCGGATTATTCGTCGACAAGATCACCAACAAATCGATCTGGGGCCTGGATTGCATCGGCGGGGACCATGCCTGCGGGGTGGCATGGAACACGCTGGCGCAAGCCACCCTGGTGGGCGTGCTGGCGACGCTGCTGGGGCTGGCGCTGGCGCTGGTGGCGGTGCGCACCCGGCTGCCGCTGAAGCCGGTGTTGCGGATGTTGGGCTTGCTTCCGGTGATCACGCCGCCTTTCGTCATCGGCCTGGCACTCATCCTGCTGTTCGGGCGCGCCGGGGTGGTGACCAATTTCCTGGCGCAGAATTTCGGCATTCCGCGCAGCCGCTGGATCTACGGTATGCCGGGCATCACCATCGCGCAGTTGCTGGCGTTCACGCCGATCGCCTTCCTGGTGCTGGTCGGCGTGCTCGGGGCGGTCAGTCCGAGCCTGGAGGAAGCGTCGCAGACCCTGCGCGGCGGGCGCTGGCGGACCTTCCGCTGGGTCACCTGGCCGCTGATCCGGCCGGGGCTGGCCAATGCGTTCCTGATCTCGTTCATCGAGAGCCTGGCCGATTTCGCCAATCCGCTGGTGATCGGCGGCAACTTCAACGTGCTCGCCACCGACATCTTCTTCGCCGTGGTGGGTGCCGCCCACGACCAGGGCCGGGCCGCGGTGCTGGCGCTGGTGCTGCTGGTGATGACGCTGTCGGCGTTCCTGCTGCAGCGGGCGTGGACCGGCAAGCACAGCTTCACGACCATCACCGGCAAGGGCGACAGCGGCATCTCCCCGCCGTTGCCGGTGGGGCTGCGGGCGTTGTGCTATGCGACCGTGCTGCCGTGGCTGGCGCTGACGGCCGCCGTGTACGGCATCATCCTGGTGGGCGGCTTCGTGGTCAGCTTCGGGCGCGATGCGACGCCGACGCTGGAATATTTCCGCACGGCGTTCGGCGTCGATCACGGGGTCGGCGGCTGGTTCCTCAGCGGCTCCGGCTGGCCGTCGTTCATCACCACGCTGGAGCTTGCGTTCATTGCCATGCCGATCACCGCGGGTCTCGGCCTGCTGACCGCCTGGCTGCTGAACCGGCAACGGTTTCGCGGGCGCGGGGCGTTCGAGTTCCTGGCCATGATGAGCTTCGCCATTCCCGGCACGGTGACCGGCATCAGCTATATCCTGGCGTTCAACGTGCCGCCGCTGGAGCTGACCGGCACCGGCATGATCATCATCATTTCATTCGTCTTCCGAAATATGCCGGTCGGCATCCGGGCCGGCATGGCGAGCCTGAGCCAGATCGACCCGAGCCTGGATGAGGCGTCGCAGACGCTGGGGGCGCGGTCGTTCCGCACCTTGCGGCTGGTGCTGCTGCCGATCCTGCGGCCGGCGGTGGTGACCGCCATGGTCTACAGCTTCGTGCGCGCGGTCACCACCGTCAGCGCGGTCATCTTCCTGGTGTCCGGCGAGTACAACCTTGCCACCGTCTACATCGTCGGGCGCACCGATGTCGGCGAGTACGGGGTGGCGCTGGTGTATTCGGCGGTGCTGATCGTGGTGATGGCGCTGGTGCTCCTGGGAATTTCCGCCGCCGTCGGCCGCCAGCGCATCGGCCGGCGCGGCCTGGCGGCGGCAACGGCGGAACCGATCATGGTGCAGGCGTGAGCAACCCGGCTGTCGAGTTCCAGGGGGTCAGCAAGCGCTATGGCCCGGTGGCCGCCGTGGACGACATCAGCTTCACCATCGCCAAGGGCACGCTGGTGACGCTGCTGGGGCCTTCCGGCTGCGGCAAGACCACCACCCTGCGGCTGATCGCCGGGCTGGAACATGCGTCTTCGGGGAAGATCTCGATCGGCGGCAAGGAGGTGACGAAGCTGTCCGCCGCCGACCGCGATGTCAGCATGGTGTTCCAGTCCTACGCGCTGTTCCCCCACCTGACGGTTCTGCAGAACGTCTGCTACGGGCTGCGGGCTTCGGGAAGGCGCCGGGACGAGGCGGAGGCGATGGCCGGGGAGAAGCTCGCCCTGGTCGGGCTGGCCGGGTTCGAGGCGCGGTTGCCGAGCGAGTTGTCCGGCGGCCAGCAGCAGCGGGTCGCGGTGGCGCGGGCGATCGTGCTGGAGCCGGAGGTGCTGCTGTTCGACGAGCCGCTGTCCAACCTCGATGCCAAGCTGCGGCGGCATGTGCGCGACGAGATCCGGGCGTTGCAGCAATCGCTGAACCTCACGGTCGTCTACGTGACGCATGACCAGCAGGAGGCGCTGGCAGTGTCGGACCGGATCATCGTCATGTCGAACGCGCGCATCGCCCAGGACGGCACGCCGCGGGCGTTGTACGAGGCGCCGGTGAGCCGGTTCGTGGCCGACTTCATCGGCGACGCCAATTTGTTGCCGGTGGTGGTCGGCCGTATCGAGGGCGAGATGGCGGAGGTGACGCTGGGTAGCGTGTCGCTGCTTCTGCCGCATCACGGCGCGCGGCCGGGGCCCGCCGAACTGGCGGTGCGGCCGCAGGCGGTGCAGTTGGCGACCTCGGGGGACGGGATGCCGGCTCGCGTGGCGAAGGCGGCCTATCTGGGCAGCCACATGGAATACGAAGTGAGCCTCGACGGCGTGGAGAAGCCGGTGTTCGTCATCGCGCCGGACGTGGCGCATCCGCTTGCGGCCGGCGCGGCGGTGACGGTGCGGCTCGATCCGACCGGGATGGCATTGGTGCCGCCGGAGCGCGCTGCCTAGCTCAGGCGCGTGGCCGCCCTGCCCCGGCTGGCGGCAATCACGAGGGCGATGGCGAGCAGCGGACAGACGATGTCCATGTAGAACGGAACGCCGGCATTGCCCGGCGCGAAATTGCCCGCCACCAGCATCTGCCTGACATGCCCGATGGCGTCGCCGAGGAGAAATACCGAGGCGGCGCAGACGGCGGCCGCCTTGAAGCCGAGATCGCGCCAGAAGGCGATGCAGGCCGTCAGGCCAATGGCGAGGTCCGCCATGCCGACCTCGAACTGGAACGGGCTTACCTGCCAGCCGATGAGGGACGCCGCGGTCGACGGAAAGAACACGTGGAAGGTGCCGGCCCACAGTCCCGTGACCCCGATGGGCAGTAGCAGAATCCACGACAGGAAGCGCTCGGCGGCAGGCCCGTGGTGACGGCGCGCGAGCGCGATGGCGAGGGCGATCACCAACAGCAACGCCGGGAGGTTTCGCAGGGTAAAGGCAATGGCATGCGCGATCATTCGCGCATCCTGTCACAATTCCGGCAGGCATACAGCCACGGCGGAGCGGTGGACGCCTTCGGGCCCGGCGCTGTGCTAGGATGCGCAGACCACGTTGCCAGCTTGTCCTCGCCTTCCCCGCCGCGCCATGCGCGGGAGGCCAGGTGGAGAAATCCACCGGACACCGGACTGCAGGAGTTGGAGATGGATTATTCCACTGAGGCCGACGGCCAGTTCGCCGGCTTGCGCGAGGTGGCGAAGCCCGAGGTAGCGGACGCCATCGAGGCGCTGGTGCACGACGGGACGGACCGCGCGCTGTGCCGGGTCAACGCGATCGCCTTCGCCGACCGGCACGGATTGAATTCCGACGACGTCATCGCGGGCTTCCTCCATGCGGCCCGGCTTGGCATGTTCGAGATGTCCTGGAACGTGCTGTGCCCCGGCTGCGGCGGGGTGCTGGAATCCGGCGCGTCGTTGAAGACGGTGCACCAGTCGGAATATGCCTGCGCGCTGTGCGCGGCGGGGTACGAGCCGTCGCTGGACGAGATGGTGGAGGTGACGTTCACCGTCAGCCCGCGCCTGCGCCGCATCGCCGGGCACGATCCGCACAGCCTGCCGTTCGAGGAGTATTTCCGGCAGATCTTCTGGTGCTCCGGCATCGACCTGCCGGATGACGCCACGATGGCCGCACTGCTCGATAACGTGCTGCTCGACAGCATCGAACTGGCGCCCGGCGAGAAGGGCAGCATGTCGCTGCAACTTCCCACCGAGTTCCTGATCGTGTTCGATCCGGTGGTGCATGTGGCGCAGTTCATCGAGGTGAAGGGCGAGCCGACGCGGGAGCGGCGCAGCATGAGCTTGGCGCTGGAGCGCGGCCGCGACCCGACGGCGACGCTGACCATGGCGCCGGGGCCGTTGCGCATCCTGTTCGACAACCGCAGCGACGTGCGGACGCTGCCGACGATCTTCGTTGCCAACGACGCGCTGCACCATCTGCTCGGGGCGCGGCGGCCGTTCCTGACCGCCAAGCGGCTGCTGACCAACCAGACGTTTCGCGAGATCTACCGCACCGATACGCTCGACATCGGGCAGCGCCTGAAGATCACCAGCCTGACCTTCCTGTTCTCCGACCTCAAGGGATCGACCGAGCTGTACGACCGGGTCGGCGACCTGGTCGCCTATGACCTGGTGAAGGAGCACTTCCGGGTCATCAACGAGATCGCGGCGGCCGAGGGTGGTGCCGTGGTGAAGACCATCGGCGACGCGGTGATGGCCACCTTCCCGACCGCCGACCGCGCGGTGGCGGCGGCGTTGCGGATGCGCGTCGCGGTCAGCGACCTCAACCGGGACCTGCTGATCAAGATCGGCATCCACGAGGGTCCGTGCCTGGCGGTGATGCTGAACGAGCGGCAGGATTATTTCGGGCAGACGGTGAACATCGCCTCGCGCGTGCAGGCGCTGGCGGATAACCGCTCCATCGTCGCGACCGGCCAGGTGGTCGGAAACGCCGACGCGACCAGGCTGCTGCAGGCCAGCGGCATCACGCCGATGGCGCGGCACCACGTGCTGCGCGGCATCGCCGAGCGCTTTACCGTGTATGAGATTCCGTAGCCTGCGGAGCCTGGAGAAGGCAGAGCACCAAACGATCAGCGTGCGCCGCGCGGTTTGGCCGGCGGCGCCCGGCCCTTCGGGAAGGTGATGATCGCCGGCCCGCGCGGGTCGAAATCGGCTTCGGCTGCGACTTGATTGATGGTCGCGTCGTTGCGGACCAAATCTTCGCCGTAACGGACGAGTGCGTCGGCGTCGTCATCGGGGATCGTGAGGCCGGTTGGAATCGCCGACAGGCGGCTGCGCCATTCCGGATCGCGGATGTCGGACAGCGACAGGTGGACCAGCGTTCCACGCACGTCGCTGCAAGCATGTCCGTTGATCACCGGTCCCACCGCGCAGCGTTCGGCGCGGATGCGGTCGGTCAGGTGCTGCACCTGCTCCCGGGCCAGGGCCAGCGTCTCGAAATTATAGGCGTCGATCTGCGTTCCGGATGCCGCCGCAACGATGTCGAGCAGTCCGCCAACGGAGCGCTGGCGTCCGAGGTTGGACGGCGGCGACGACTCGCCGTCCACGCTCACGACGAGAATGCGCCTGGTCGTGAGGGCGACCCGCTGGAACAGATCGCCCTCCGCCTGGAATACGATGAAGAAATTGAGCAGGCCACGCAGAGCCAGGTTATCGCCAATGCCGCCATCCGAGAGATGCACCCATCGCGTGCGCTGCGGGTCGGCGTAGATATCGTGCAACCGGGCAAGCTCGCGGCGGCGTGCCGCCCCCGATTCAGTTTCCGGCAGCGTGGCCGCTGGGGCCGAGGCGAGCGGTGGACGCATGCCCTGGCACCGTTCGGCATAGCTTCGCAGGTTGACCGGGCTGAACAGCACGGGAAACGCGTTGCTCGCAGCATCGGCATCCGCCACCGGATAGGAGTTCAGGTCGGAACAGAGCAGACCGAAATTCGTGCCCAGGAATGGGAACGTGCCGCCATTGGCAATGTCCGTGGCGGTGATCGCGACGATCGGCCGGCCTTTTTTCAGAAGATCCCCGAACGTCGCGCCATGGAACATCAGCTTGTCGTACACGCGGGCCATATAGTCGTTGGTGCCGGTCGACGCGTCGATCAGCCATGACCAGTTCCACGGCAGGAGGTAGATGCCCCAGATATAGGCGTTGACATCCACGTGCAGGAAGTCCGCAGGGAATGTATCGAAGCTCTTCTCGCGATACAGGCCGAAATGTGCGGCTGGAAAGCTGCCGCCCGATACTCCGGCGATATAGTCGAGCGCGTTGAGCATCGTGATCGACCTGCCGTCGGCCGGGTGCAACCTGACATCCCGCAACCCGCGCAGGGCGCCGTGCGCGAAGGCGGCGGATCGCTTGCCGCCGCCGGAAAAGGTCAGGAACAGCAGAATGTCGCTGCCCGCGGCGTCGTCCGAGGTCAGCTCGCCCGCCGCGACCTTCTCGGCATAAGGCGCCAGACCATAATTTGATTCGAAATCGGGACGGCCCTGTGCATCGAGCCGCAGCGGCCCGTTCGTCGCCGGCGTCAGTGCAACACAGCCGAGCAGGAAACTGCAGGTCCCGAGCGGCAACAGCCATGCGCGCAGGCCACGACAAAGTTGGATTGCGTATTCACCGAACATCAGGATGGGACGACATCGTCGAGCGGGTCGGCCCGTCGCGCACCCGTGGCCTCCAGAGCCTCGACCGGGCCCGACAGCCGTCGCGCATAGACATTCGTGAGGACTGGCCCAAGGATCGAAGTGACGACGACGAGCACCAGGACGGTATTGAGCATGCGCTGGTCAAGGAGACGCACCCCCGCCGCGTTCACCGCGTCATAGCCGACCAGGGCGGCGGCAAGTGTGGCCGCCACTTGCGGAATGGTCAGCGACGCCATCAAGCCCCGATCCGCCGGCAACAGCCGCCACATCCTGCCGGCGATCTCCGCCGCGATCCATTTTGCCGCCACCAGACCGCCGACGATTGCCAGAACGAGCGGCAGGCCGGTCAGGATTGTTCGGCCCATGATCTCGAGATCGACCAGGAAGCCGGTCACCACGAAAAAGACCGGAATGAAGAATGCCCGGCCAACAAACTCCAACCGGTGCCGCGCCTCGGTTCCGCGCACCGTGCGGTTGACCGCGAGACCTGCCAGGAATGCGCCGATGATGCCTTCCAGTTCGATCGCCTCGGCCAACGTCGCTGCGATGCAGACGACGACGAGCAGAACCGCGAACCGCGCTTCCTCGTTGCTGCCAAGTCGCCGGTCGATCCATCGAGCCGGACCTGTCAACCCGAACACGACGATAAAGGCGAAGGCCGCAAGTTCGGCGACCTGAACCACCAGCGCACCCAAATTGAAGCCGTTGCGGTGCGCGCTGAGGCAGGCGGCGAGGACCAGCAGCGACAGCATGTCCGTCAGCACCGTCGCGCCGACGGTCACGGCCACCGACGGCCGGCTTCCAAGACCGGCATTGGTGACAATGGGGAACGCGATGAGCGTGTGCGAGGCCAGCAGCGAACCTATGAGGATGGCTGAGACGGCCGGGTAACCGAAGGCAAGGCCTGCCGCGGTTCCGGCCGCCATCGGCAGCGCGAATGTCAGCAAGCCGAAGGCGATCGACCGGGCTTTCTGGGCGGCGAACTGGTTCAGGTCGATCTCCAGTCCGACGAAGAACATCAGCAGCAACTTGCCGAGGTCGGCGAGGAAGTCGGCGATCTCGTCATGCTCCGGGACGACGCCGGCGACATGCGGACCGGCCAGCACACCGACCAGGATGAACCCGACACATGCCGGCAGCCGGCAGGCCCTGGCGGCAAAGGGAACGACCGCGATGAGAGCCATGATGATCGCAAAGCGACCGAGAATCGGAAGCGTGGATGCGAGCGCGGCAAATCCGTGCAAACGACCTACTCCGAAAGCCCAGCCATTCCGGGCCTGCGATGATAATGGTCGCCGGTCGCGGTCCGCAACTCCGAGTTGCGAGGCGGACCGAGCAGGATTCCACGGCCTGGGACCGGGGCCGGTCCCGGCGCCTGATACTTACCGGAGGAACACGTCCGGGACGGCGCCCACCGGCCCTGCGGGACGATCGTTTGCGGCTGGGTCGAACGACCCCGAAACCAGATCGCCCCGGTTCACCATCGGGTCTGGGGACGCCGACCTCGAATCAGGCGCATCGGACCGCAGGGCAAGCAGAGATCAGCCTTGCTTCGAGAACTCCTAGCGCCCTTTGGTGTCGCGTCGCGCCTGGGCGGCCTTCCCGGCCTTGGACACGCGCCCGACCTCGCGAGGATCGATTTTGACGCTGCGTTGCGTGCTCGATTTCGGCTGCATGCCTTTGGATGCGGTGCGCCCCGGCGCGGGTTGCCTGGGTTTCGCCGCGGCCTGTTTCATCGCCAATGCCTTGCGGGCCAGTTCGGCCTGGGTCGATGCCTTGGCGGTGGGCTTTTTCGCAGCCGGAGCCTTGGCCGCGGGCGCTTTGGCAGCTGGCGCCTTGGCCGCGCGCGCCTTGGTCACGGGTTTCTTGGCCGTCGCCGTCCTGGCCTTCGTCGGCTTCATGTTCCGCAGGGCCGCGCTGACCCGGGTCAGCGCCTCGGCCAGCACGTCGGTCTTGGCGACCGTTCCGGCGTTGTCACGCGCCGGCTGGGCGCCCTTCGGCTCGGCCTTGCCGCGCATCTCGCGCTGCTGCTGCCGGGCGATGGTGCGGGCGCGGTTGCGGGCGGCGCGCAGGCGCAGGGCGATCGCCTGCAATTCGTCCGCCGTCCGTTCGGTGATCGCCCGCGGCCGGGTCATCGCCACCAGCTCCCGCTCGGACATGCGCAGATAACGGTCTTCGTGGTCGGTCGGCTTTTTCATGGCGAGTTCCGTTGATGTTTTTTTTGCGGTGCGCATCGTATTGCCTTTATCGACGCTGTCTATCGCGCCTGTCCAATCATCAGCGAGTGACGGAAAAGCCCCTCGCCATAGGGGGCCTTATATTGTAACTTCATAATTATTCTGATTCATGCATTACCATCTCGAAGGGAGCGCCGAAATGAAGCGCAATCTGGTCTTTGCGACAGCATCGTTGCTGATGGCCGGCAGCATCGTGCCGATGGCGGACGCCGAAGAGACCGGCGCATTCGCCTGCCCCGCCGTCGGAACGGTGTTGCAGATGACCCAGGGCGGCCCGATCAGGGCGCTCGGCGGTTCCGGGCTCGACTGTAATTACCGGATCTCGGGAAACCAGGATTTCACCCAGCACGGGGTGATTTCGTTTTCCAAGGTATCGAAGGGCCAGCCCTCCAATCCTGCCTTTCTCGCGCTCGCTAATCAGCTTTGGCCGCTGGCGGTGGGCAAGACCGTCAGCGCCAATATCAGCTACAACGGACAACCCTATGTGAACACGTATCGCGTCATCGGTTTCGGCGATGTGACGGTCGCTGCCGGCACCTTCCCCGCATGGCAGATCGAGGAAACCCAGACGACGCTGGGAACGGGCAACACGCTCGGCCACCAGCGCTGGTGGTCGCCGACGGTGGGCTACACGGTCAAATACACCACCGAGCTCATCAGTGGCCGGTGGGAGTTCTCCAATAACGGCAATTGGGAACTCTACACCCTGAAGCGCCCGTAGCCGGTGGCGTCGCCCGGAAGAACGCAGCTCGATCTTAAACGTTGACATCAACCCATTTGACCGCGAGTTTTACCCGGCGATAGGATTGCGGCCGGCTCGGGAAAGGCCCGGCACGGGAGAAGACATGGCACAAGACATCCTCGTGGTGCTCGGCACCAAGAAGGGCGCCTTCATCCTGCGGAGCGACGCCGGCCGCCGGCATTGGTCGATGCGCGGTCCGTTCTGCGAAACCTGGCCGATGAACCACGTGGTCGCCGACCCTGTCACCGGCACCATCTATGCCGGCGGCGGCAATGAGTGGTTCGGCCCGGCGGTGTGGAAATCCACCGATTTCGGCGACAGCTGGACCCATTCCAGCGAGGGCCTCGCCTACCCCGAGGGGGAAGAGCCGGTGAAGTCGGTATGGAGCCTGGCACCCAGTGCATGGTCGGCTGTATGCTGGGGTGCAGCCGGCCGGCCTGTTCGTGCAGCGACGATGACGGACAGAGCTGGAGCCACGTGTCTGGATTGCGCGACCATCCCTCGCGGCCCTATTGGCAACCCGGCGCCGGCGGGCTGATCCTGCATTCGATCGTTCCGCATCCGCAGGATGCCGACCAGATGTGGATCGGCATTTCCGCGGCCGGCGTGTTCCACACCGCCGATGGCGGCGCGACCTGGGCGCCGCGCAACAGCGGCACGCGCTGCGACTTTCTTCCCGAAGGCGAGCGCTATCCCGAATTCGGCCAATGCGTGCATTGCCTGGTGATGGCACCGGGCCGCCCCGACCGGCTGTACCAGCAGAATCATTGCGGCATGTATCGCAGCGACGACGGCGGGCGGAACTGGCAGAGCATCGAGGCCGGATTGCCGTCCAGCTTCGGCTTCCCCGCCGTCGCGCATCCGCGTGATCCTTCCACCCTGTTCCTGCTGCCGCTGAACGGCGACACCGCCGGGCGCTACGTGCCGGACGGACGGGCCGCGGTGTGGCGCACCCGCGACGGCGGCGCGCAATGGGAGGCGCTGCGCCAGGGGCTGCCGCAGGACAACGCTTTCTTCGGCGTGCTGCGCCAGGCGATGGCGGCCGATCGGCTGGAACCGGCCGGGGTTTATGCCGGGACCAACACCGGAAGCCTGTTCGCCAGCCCCGACGAGGGCGCCAACTGGAACTGCATCGCCCAGCATCTGCCGCCGATCCTGTCGGTGGAGACGCTGGTGATGGGCGGATAGCGGGGAGTTGTCGGCACGGGTGCAGGTGGTTCTGCCGGCTTCGCTGCTGCGGCTGTTTCCGGGTTGCGAGGCGAACCCCACCGTCGAGGCGGCGACGGTCGGCGAACTGGTCGATGCCCTGAACGTGCGCTGGCCCGGTATGCGCGACCGCCTCTGCGACAGCACGCCGCGCATCCGGCGCCACATCAACGTGTTCGTCGATGGCGAGCGGGCGACGCTCGCGACGATGTTGCCGGACGGCGCCGAGGTGCTGATCCTGACGGCGATCAGCGGCGGCTGAGCTTTGCGCCGCCGGGGCGCGGGTTGCCAGTGGTGGCATCCCCGCCTACGCTTTCCGGCAACGTCCGCAGCAGCCCCGGGGAAAAGAAGATGAAAGTCGGCGAAGCCATCGCTGAGATCATGAAGCGCGAGGGGATCGAGATCCTCACGGGCTATCCGGTCAACCACCTCATCGAGTTCGCCGCCGCAAAGAATATCCGCCCGGTGATGGTCCGCCAGGAGCGGATCGGGCTGCATATGGCGGATGCCATTTCCCGCCTGAGTTCCGGCAAGACCATCGGCGCGTTCTGCATGCAGCATGGGCCGGGCGCCGAGAATGCCTATGGCGGCGTCGCGCAATGCTACGGCGAGTTGGTGCCGGTGCTGGTGCTGCCGATGGGGTATGCGCGGCGGATCGCGCATATCGATCCGAATTTCAACTCCACCTGGGCGATGAAGAGCATCACCAAATCCGCCGAGCCGATCATGCTCGGCGGCGGAGGTGGTGAACATCATGCGCCGCGCCTTCACCCGGCTGCGCAACGGCCGCGGCGGGCCGGTGCTGGTCGAGATCCCCGCCGACATGTTCAACGAGGAAGTGCCGGAGCCGTTCGAATACGAGCCGGTGCTGACCACGCGCTACGGGCCCGATCCGGCTGCATGTGGCGGAGGCGGCGAAGCTGCTGGCGGCGGCGAAGCGGCCGGTGCTGTATGCCGGCCAGGGCGTGCATTACGCGAAGGCCTGGCCGCAGCTGAAGAAGCTGGCGGAGCTGATGGCGATCCCGGTGATCACCAGCCTGGGCGGCAAGAGCAGCTTCCCCGAGGATCACCCGCTGTCGCTGGGCTCGGGCGGCGTCGCGATGCCGCGCTGCGTGCCGCATTTCCTGAAAGAGGCCGATGTCATCTTCGGCATCGGCTGCAGCTTCACCGAGATCCTCGTTCGCGGTGGCGATGCCGAAGGGCAAGACGATCATCCACGCGCACGCTCGATCCGAACCACCTGAACAAGGACGTGCGCGCCAAGATCGGGCTGGTGGGCGATGCGGGGCTGATCCTGGACGCCGTGCTGGCCGAGCTCGGCAAGACGGAGAAGAAGAACCGCGACGCCGGCGCCGTCACCGCCGAGGTCGAAGAAGATCCGTGACGAGTGGCTGGCGAAATGGATGCCGAAGCTGACCAGCAACGAGGCGCCGCTGTCGCCGTACCGGGTGATCTGGGACCTGCTGCACACCGTCGATGTGCCGAACACCATCATCACCCACGACGCCGGCAGCCCGCGCGACCAGCTTTCGCCGTTCTGGTGCGCGACCGACGCCGCTTTCGCTATATCGGCTGGGGCAAGACGACGCAGCTGGGCTATGGGCTGGGGCTGGCGATGGGGGCGAAGCTGGCGCATCCGGACAAGCTGTGCATCAACGTGTGGGGCGATGCGGCGATCGGCTTCACCGGCATGGATTTCGAGACCGCGGTGCGCGAGCGGATTCCCATCATGTCGATCCTGATGAACAATTTCAGCATGGCGATCGAGCTGAAGGTGATGCCGATCTCGACCGAGAAGTACCGCTCCACCGACATCTCCGGCGACTACGCGGCGATGGCGCGGGCGTTCGGCGGCTATGGCGAGCGGGTGACGAAGCCCGAGGACATCATCCCGGCGATCAAGCGCGGCATCGAGCAGACGAAGAAGGGCGTGCCGGTGCTGCTTGAGTTCATCACCGCCAAGGAGACCGAGGTTTCGCGCCCCGGCACCTAGCCAAATTCATTTTCCGACCCGTTTTGCAGGAACCACGATGACCCTGATTACCCGACGCACCGCCCTCGCAGCAGGGGGCGGCGCGGTTGCCGCCGCCGCATTGCCTGGTTTCCAGGCCTCCGCCATTCCCATCGCCAATGTCGAGCTGCCGAAGCTGCCGATCGAGAACGGCGCCAGCCTGCGGGTACTTCGGCCGACCAAGTTCCTTGATCCCGACGAGGTGATCTTCCGGGAGAACATCAAGAAGTTCGTCGACAAGACGGGCGTGCAGGTGCGCGTCGATTTCGTCGGCTGGGAGGATCTGCGGCCGCAGACGGCGGTTTCGGCGAATACCGGGGCCGGGCCCGACATCATCGTCGGCTGGCCGGACGATCCGCATATCTATGCCGAGAAGCTGATCGACGTCAGCGACATCTGCGAATACCTCGGCAAGAAATACGGTGGCTGGTACTACCTCGCCGAGAAATACGGCAAGAAATGGGGCACCAACAACTGGATCGCGATGCCGATGGGCGGATCCGGCGGGCCGATCGTGTATCGCAAGTCGTGGGTGAAGGAGGCGGGATACGACAAGATCCCGACCGACTTGCCGAACTTCCTGAAGCTTTGCCAGAACCTGAAGAAAAACAACCATCCGTCGGGCTTCGCGCTGGGCAACTCGGTGGGCGATGCCAACGGGTATGCGAACTGGCTGCTGTGGTCGCAGGGCGGCTACATGGTCGATGAGAACAACAAGATCGCGATCAACCGGCCGGAGACGATCGCCGCGTTGAACTACGCGAAGGAGCTGTATCCGACGTTCATCTCCGGCGTGCTGTCGTGGCAGGACCCGAGCAACAACAAGGCGTTCATCTCGGGCGATATCGGGCTGACGGCGAATGGCGTCTCGATCTATTTCGCGCTGAAGAACGACCCGGCGACGGCGGCGATCGCGGAGGACACCGACCATGCGGAGCTGCCGAGCGGGCCGGTGGGCAAGCCGCCGCAATCGGCGCTGATCCTGAACGCCATGGTGATGAAGCACACCAAGTATCCGAACGCGGCAAAGCAGTTCCTGGCGTTCATGATGGAGCAGGAGCAGTACGAGAAATGGCTGACCGGCTGCATCGGGTATTGGGCGCAGCCGTTGAAGGCGTATGCGGAGGCGGCGGTGTGGACGTCCGACCCGAAGATCGCGGTGTATCGCGACACCTGCGGGCACGAGTTCTGGAACGGCTACAAGGGGCCGATCAGCTCCGCCTCCGGTGCCGCGACCGCCGACTACATCATCGTGCAGATGTTCGCCGAGGTGTCCTCCGGCCAGGCGGAGCCGAAGGACGCCATTCGGGAGGCGGAGCGGCGATTGCGGCGGCACTACAAGACGTAGGCGGTCACATGCCCTTGCGCTGGAGCGCGGCTACGTAGCCGCGGTTCCAGGTGGGGGCGATCATCACCTCGTTGATGCAGACATGCGGCGGCAGGCAGGCGACGTAGCGGATGAGGTCGCCGACATCGACGGACTGCACCATGCGGGCGCGGTCCTCGGCGCTGACCGGGATCGGGCGCTTGTCCAGGATGGGCGTCGCGACCTCGCCCGGGAGCACCACGGTGGAGCGGATGTTGTTGACGCATTCGGCCATGTTGATGCTGTGGCTCATGGCTACCACGCCGTGCTTGGCGGCGGTGTAGGCGGGGCCGCTGAGGCCGCCGATGAAGCGGCCGGCCATGCTGGCGGTGTGGATGAGGATGCCGTCCTGCTGGGCGCGCATCATCGGCAGCACGGCGCTGGCGCAGTAGAAGGCGCTGGACAGGTTGCCGTGGATGACGAGGTCCGCACCCTCCGGCGTCAGTTGGGTCCAGTCGCGGTCGGGCACGTTGAGGCCGGCGTTGGCGACCAGGATGTCCAGGCGGCCGAGGCTGGTGCGGATGATCTCGGCGATGCCGAAGACGGTTTTCGAGACCATCATGTCGCCCGGGCACCACCTGCGCCTGGCCGCCGGCGGCGTTGATGCGGGCGGCGACGGATTCCAGCGGTTCGCGGCGGCGGCCGGTGAGGACGACGGTGGCGCCTTCCTCGGCGAGCGCCAGGGCGGCGGCCTCGCCGATGCCGCTGCCGGCGCCGGTGACCCAGGCGATCTTTCCATCAAGCTTGGCCATTTTTTTCTCCATTGTTGGCGCACTTGCCGGGCGCGGCTTGGCGTGTTGCACTCGATCCGCAGCGCGCTGGCGTTCCGACTGATTCCGGAGGAAACATGAAAATTACCGCAGTGGAAACCCTGCGCGCCGATGCCGGGTGGCGGTTGTTCTCGTTCCTGAAGGTGATGACGGATAGCGGCATCGTCGGCTGGTCCGAATACAACGAGAGCTTCGGCAGTGCCGGGCTGTCGCAGGTGATCGAGGCGCTGGCGCCGAACCTGATCGGGCAGGACCCGCGGCCGGTGGAGCGGATCATTTCCACGCTGCACGTGCTGACGCGGCAGTCGCGCGGCGGCATCAACCACCAGGCGATCGCGGCGATCGAGAATGCGCTGCTGGACATCAAGGGCAAGGATCTGGGCGTGCCGGTGTATGCGCTGCTGGGCGGGCCGGTGCGCGAGCGGATCCCCGTGTACTGGTCGCATACCGGCACCTATCGCGTGCGCAACGCGGCGATGATGGGGGTGCCTCCGCTCGCGACCTATGACGACCTGGCGCGGCATTGCGAGGAGATCCGCAAGCGCGGGTTCAAGGCGCTGAAGACCAACATCATGCCGAGCGACGGGCGCAGCCTGGTTTCGTTCTCGCCGGGGTTCGGGCGGTCGCCCGGGTGGCCGGAGCTGAACTGGGACGCGCATACCGTGCGCGCCGCGGCCGACACCCTGGCGGCGTGCCGAGCCGGCGCGGGGCCGGAGATGGGGCTGATGCTGGACGTCAATTTTCATTTCAAGACCGACGGGTTTCGGCGCATCGCCGATGCGGTGGCGCCGTACAACCTGACCTGGCTGGAGGTGGACAGCCACGACCCGGCCTCGCTGGCGCTGATCCGGCGCGATGCCCCCTGCCCTGTCGCCTCCTACGAGACGCTGTGCCACCGGCGCGACTTCAAGCCGTATTTCGAGGCCTATGCCGCGGATGTGGCGATCATCGACGTGGTGTGGAACGGGCTGGCGGAATTGGTGAAGATCGCGGCCATGGCCGATGTGTACGAGGTGAACTGCGCGCCGCATAATTTCTACGGGCATCTGTGCAGCGTGATGTCGGCGCATTTCTGCGCCGCGGTGCCGAATTTCCGCATCATGGAGATCGACATCGACAGCGTGCCGTGGCGCGACGAGTTCGTGACCGATGTGCCGGTGATCGAGAACGGCGAATTGCTGCTGCCCACCGGTGCGGGCTGGGGCATCGACATCAACGAGGCGGCCGTGCGCGCGCGGCCGCCGAAGAACTAGCAGGAAGGATCAGGCAAGATGGCGAAGTACAAGATCGTGACGCCGGAGGGTGCGAGCTTCAGCACCACCATCGGCGGGTATGAGTACGAGATGGAGGCCCTGGCCTCGATGGATGCCGAGATCGTCGAGGTGCCGGCGACCGAGGAGGGCTTCATCGCGGGTGCGGCCGATGCCGACGCGATCTATGCGAAGGGCATGAGCTTCAGCAAGAAGATGATCGACAGCCTGAAGAAGGCGCGCGGGCATCGTCCTCGGCACCGTCGGCGTGGATTACGTGGACGTGGCGGCGGCGACGGCGCGGGGCATTCCCGTGACCAACTGCCCGGACACGTTCATCGAGGAAGTGGCCGACCACGCGATGATGCTGCTGCTGGGCGGGCATCGCCAGGTGATCGAGCAGGACAAGCTGGTGCGCGAGGGCCGCTGGCGCGAGGGGCGCACGCCGCTGCTGAAGACGCCGCGGCTGATGGGCTCGACATTGGGGTTCATCGCGTTCGGGCACGTGGCGCGGGCGGTGGCGCTGCGGGCGCGGCCGTTCGGGTTGCGGATGATGGCGTATGACCCGTTCATCGAGGAACTGGTGATGCCGCCCTATGGGGTGGAGCCAGCGACGTTCGAGGACATGCTGCGGCAATCGGATTTCGTGACCATGCACGCGCCGGCGACGCCGGAGGCGAAGGGCATGATGATGGAGAAGCACTTCCGGATGATGAAGCCGACGGCCTGGTTCATCAACACCGGGCGCGGCCACACGGTGGACGAGCCGGCGCTGATCACGGCGCTGCAACAGGGCTGGATCGCCGGCGCCGCACTGGACGTGCTGGCGCAGGAACCGCCGCGGCAGGATAATCCGCTGTTGCAGATGAAGAACGTGATTCTGTCCGCGCACA
This sequence comes from uncultured Alphaproteobacteria bacterium, assembly GCA_963819305.1. GTDB lineage: Bacteria > Pseudomonadota > Alphaproteobacteria > Acetobacterales > Acetobacteraceae > CAVTKE01. The sequence continues at coordinate 144,539 of CAWFVP010000003.1, read as the reverse complement.
CGGCCTCGGCCTCGGCGCGGTTCGATCCGGCACGAAAGCGGCGGGTTGGGCAGGAGCTGGCGCTGGTGCTGAGCGGGCGGTGGCCGATGAGCTGCGTCAACCCGACGGTGCTGGTGAAGAGCGATCTTCGGCGGTGGCAGCCTTATAGCATGGAGCGGGGGCCTAATAGCTAGGACGCGCTTCTTAGCGCGGCGAGGTTAGCGGCAGCGCAGACGCGCCCTTCGCGCGGCGAGGTGAGCGGCAGCGGTCCCCTTGGACCGCGAGAGCGTTGGTGCGCCTGACCTTCGGATTTCACGTTCCAGTTTGGAGACAAAGCGCTTTCGGCTCCTACCTTCTCGTTATCATTTGGGATCGACAGGAGACTGGGCATGGATTGGGTTGCGGTTCGGCACTTTCGTTGCCGGACTGTTGGGCGGCTACACCATCAAGGCTACCCTGGATTTGCGGTTCAACAAGAGCGCAATTCGGGCACGCTCGGAAGCAACCGGTAGATCCGTAGCCCAGAGCGGCAATATAGCGGGCGGCCATATCGCTGGTGGGAGTATTAAAATCGACACCAAATGACAAACGAATTGACTACCGGAAATAGCCTAGTTCAAACGGGAAATCGCGCGCTCGGGAACATCGTCGGCGGCGATATGTCAGAAGTTAGGGTCTTAGGCGATTATATAGCACCACCGTTAGCGATCAGTGATTCTGCCCTTGGTCGCCTTTACGCAAAGTTGCGCAGCGAGGTCAATGGCGATCCAGCGCTGTCCGAATACATCGATCAACTTAAGATTTTCACTCGGTCTGTTGAGCACGAGGAGATCACAGGCCTGGATGGCAAGTTCTCAGCCGCAGGGCGGCAAGATCAACTCGATATGGCAAAGGCCATGAAGGAGATGATCTATGGACAGCTACGGCAGAACATGTTCTCCCGAACATTTCAAACAATATACGCCATTCTCATGGGAAAAATCTATGAGCAATATCAAACTTGGGTCCGGCCGGCGATCGTCAGTCAGGCCTCGCGAGAGGAGGTTGATCGCCTAGTCCACATCCATGTCGTCCAGCCCGTTGTCGCTGAGCTGGAACTGTGCCGGGATTATGACGGCGCTCCCACATCGGACGTCCGCGGGATGCTTTATTTTCTAACTGGCAACTGCCACCTCCTGTGGCATTGAATGCTCATCTACCACCCTGCTTACGACATAAACCACGGCATGTTCCGCATGCTCCGCCTGCTCGAAGTGAATTCAGAGCATCGGATGAAGTGGGACACGTTCCGGATCCTTGATCTCTATTATCTTTTTCCGCACCTACTGGCTGACGTTCGGCTTTCTGGCCTTACTACGCAAAAGCGCCGTTTCGGGAAGCAAGGCTCGAAATACACGCGGGTGCCAACACCACGGATCTTCATCCAGCAGATGGTCGGTTTTCACGAGTTAGTAGCTCGATCCCTGATTGGAAAAGGCTTCCTCAATGGAAGGTCTTTTGAGGAACGATCGCTGCAGCGAACCGACCAACCGCTGCCAATCGAACTAAGGGCGGCCTTCAAGGGAGCGGTGGACGACCAGGACCTCATCGAGTTGCTCGCGGTTAAGTTGGCGGCCATTCCCTTATCCGGTCCTCGCGGGCTGAAAAGTCGCACTGGACTGTTGGAGTTCCGCTATGACGCGACTTGACCCCGCATTTCGGCTCGCCCGCCTTGTCGTGCTCAAGGATGGTGAGCGTGCCTATGACGAACACTTTCATCTTGGTATAAATATCATTCGCGGAGTGCCGGGCGATGGCAACAGCGTCGGAAAGTCTACAATAGCTGATCTGATTTTTTTCGTTCTTGGTGGTGATCTTATCAAATGGAAAGATGAGGCCGCACTTTGTGACGTCGCGTTGGCAGAAGTTGTCATCAATGGCGTGACTGTGACGCTGCGCAGAGAAATCGTCGAGGCTGGTCTACAGCCAATGTGGGTCTACTTCGGCAATTTCGATGCTTCCCAAACGGCCGGGGCAGATGATTGGCAGAAGTTTCCCTATAAGCGATATGGCGACAAGGAAAGCTTCACGCAAGTTCTTTTCCGGCTGATGAACATGCCTCAGGTTGCGGCTGAAGCTGAATCCAATATCACGATGCACCAACTACTTCGACTTATGTACGTGGATCAGATGACGCCAGTTGACCGTATCTTCCGCTTTGAGGCACGGGACTCCCCTTTAAGGCGACAAGCTGTCGGTGACCTTCTCTGTGGCGCCTTTGATGATCGGATTTATCCAGCACAGCTGGAGTTGCGGGAAAAGGAACGTTTCTACGAGCAGGCCACGCAGCAGTATGCCGCGCTCAATCGCGTTGTTACCGGCGCCGGTGAGAGTTTTAACCTCAATTTTATCGAGGGCCGCCAACATAATGTCGCGGCAGAGATAGCTGCGAGCACTATCCAAGTCAGGTCTCTTAAGGCGACCCGTTTTTAACCAGATCCGAAAAGCTCGGCGGAGGAAAGCATTGTCTCGTCGCTTAGGAGGGATCTGGACAAGGTGAATGACGACATCATCAATGATACATCGCAGGCGAGCGAACTCAGCTACGGCATAGAGGATGCGGCGCTTCTGATTGATGAGATCCAGCGAACGCTAACGCGTCTTAAGGAGGGCGAGGTTGCGAACGGGGCAATTGGCCCCATCTCCTTTCTATTCTGCCCTAGCTGTTTCTCACCACTTACTGACGTAGAGGACAAGCGTAGTTGCAAGCTATGCCACGCAACTAGTGATGTAAGAAGCGACCATTCGAGATCCGCTCGAATGCGGAATGAGCTTGAATTGCAGCTTAAAGAATCCCTTGAGTTACAGATAACACGCAAGGCAGAGTTGGTCTCCACGCAGTCGACAATCGCCAAGAAAGAGGCGATCCGCCGAGTTTAGCCGCAGAATACATCAGACTGAGCAGGGACTATCTGACCGAGGGCGACGCGCAAATTGATCGACTTACGAGCCGTATCGGCTACCTTGAGCGGGAGCTGATCGAGATCGCTCGCGAGCGGAATTCTGCACTCCAACTAGACGAATTGGCCAGCACACGTTCTCGGGTCAACGAGGAGATCAGCTTCCTGAAAGAAAATATCACCGCTTGGAAGCAACAGAATGATAGGCGACAGGCTGGTGCCTATCGACTGATCACACACAATACGGCTGCACTCCTGGCTCGCGATTTACACACCGAAGCAGAATTTACCGCGTCATGTGACGTATATTTCGATTTTGCAGAAGACCGAATTACGGTAAATGGCAAGTCGGGTTTCTCGGCCAGTTCATTGACGTTGCTGCGGAATGCCTTTCATTTGGCCCTGCACCTTTCCGCATGCACTGAAGCATCCTTTCGCTATCCCCGCTTCCTCCTCATGGACAATATCGAGGACAAGGGAATGACGGAGGCGAGAAGCCAAAATTTCCAAAGGGTAATTCTATCAGTTTTTGCAACGATCAAGGTCGAGCATCAGATCATATTCACTACATCGATGATTGATCCAACTCTGGATCGCGCCGATCTGACCGTCGGTGACAAGTACGATTTCAACAACAAATCGCTCAAAATTCGGTATCAAAAGGACGCTTTGATGTGAATGGCAGCCTGCTGCGTTGACTGGGTGCGTTGCTCGTCCGCTGCGTGCTGTAGCCATGCAGTATGATATCATTTGACATTCCGCCTCCGATATTTTCTACTTTTGTTCATTCCCTCCCCGCCCCTCCGCCGCCGACCGCTTCGCTTCCTTCGTGGGTGCGCTATGTAGGTTCGTGGGCGACCGGCATCTGGTTTTCACGCCGGCAGTCGTGTTCCTGGTGTGGGTGCGGGAGGCTGATCGCGCTTCCGGACGGGAGACATGGGACGGGTTGGCGCGGTACTGCCGTCGCGCCGCGGAGGCTCATGGGTGGCGCTGCGCTTACCCATCCTACGTTTGCTGACGCGCGACTTCGCGTGGCGAGGTAAGCGACAGCGGTGCGCTCGGACCGCGAGAGGCTTGGTGTGGCTTTGGTGGCGCTTATGGTCTGTACCTTGGGGGATTCTGGGGGCGTTGATGTGGCGCCGGTTGCCTGTTACATGCGAAATGATGGGTGGCGCTGCGCTTGCCCATCCCACGGTTGCTACGCTTGCTCGTTTGCTGCTCCGGTGAAACGGTTGCGCATGGGCACGGCGGAAGGATGATTACGACTTCGGGGCTGTTGGAGGCACACGCGATGCCACGCTTTACCAAATTGGTCGGTGCATTGCTTGCGTTCGCGATGCTGTCGGGCGGTGTGCGGGCGCAGACGGCGGTGGCGAATTCCCCTCCGGCCGTGCGGGTCGAGCCCGCAGCGAATTCCGATGCCTCCGAGGACGCGACCGCGCTTGCCAAGAAGCTGCAGAATCCGGTTGGCGATCTCTACAGCTTTCCGTTCCAGAACAATACCAACTTCAACTATGGTCCGAACAAGGGCACGCAGGATATCCTCAACGTTCAGCCGGTGATCCCGATCCATGTCAACGAGGATTGGAACGTCATCACCCGCACCATCTTGCCGCTGGTCTGGCAGCCCTCGCTCCAGCCGGCACAGACGTGTTCCGTTCGGCACCGGCGCCACGAGGTTTTCGGCATTCCTCTCACCGAACAATCCGGTCAACGGCTGGCTCTGGGGCGTCGGGTCCGGTCGTGCAGATTCCGACGATCAGCGAGCAAGACGCTCGGCTCAAACGTGTGGGGCGGTCGGGCCGACCGCCGTGCTGGTGCTCATACGGGGGGCCGTGGGTTACCGGGGTGCTGGCCAACAACGTCTGGTCGCTGGGCGGCACCGCCGGCCGCCGGCACGCGCTACAACATTGTTCCTCACGCAGCCTTTCGTGAACTACAACTTCGGCGAGGGCTGGTATGTCGACTCCGCGCCGATCATCACCGCGAACTGGTATGCCGCCGGCAACAAGGCCTGGACGTTGCCCGTGGGCGGCGAGGTGGGCAAGATCGTCAAGATCGCTGGCAAGCTGCCGGTCAATCTTTCGATCGGCGCGTACTACAACGCCCTGCGGCCGGAATATGGTTCGACCTGGCAACTGCGAACGCAGGTGACGTTCATCTTCTAGAATATTTTCCGTGCTGACAGGCGCACGAAAAATGTTCTAGCCCTTTGCTTTGCCGGGCATCTTTATCCTATCTGATGAATCAGATTGGCCGGATGATGTCTGGCTGTTGCAGCCATGCCTGTCCTACAACGCTGCGTGCCAACTGCCTTCATTCAGGAGATCCATATGACCGAAACAACAAAGCGCCTTCGCACCGCCTGGCCCGTGCTTGCCGTCGTCTTGCTGGCAGGATGCGTGTCGCAGGCCAAGTACAACGACCTCGATCAGGAATTCATGCAGCTGCAACAATCGATGGGCGCCGAGGTCGGCGCGCAGAAGATGCAGATCACGCGGTTGCAGGACGCCGTGAAGGTTTCCGTGAACAGCGAGTTGCTGTTCCCGTCCGGCGGCTGGCAGATGTCCGCACCGGCGCAGCAGACCATTGCCAAAATGGCGGCGATCCTGGCCCCGCACCTGACGACCAGGATCAAGGTGAACGGCTATACCGACAACACGCCGATCGGCCCGGAACTGGCGGCGCAGGGGGTGCCCACCAACGTGGTGCTCTCCCAGAAGCGGGCAGACAACGTCATGCAGTTCATGATCGCGCAGGGCGTGAACCCCAATTTGGTGTCGGCACAGGGATTCGGTGATGCCAACCCGGTGGCGTCGAACGCGACCCCCGAAGGCCGTGCGCAGAACCGGCGGGTGGAGCTTACCCTGGCGAATGCCGGGAACTGACCAACTCGGCATCTTTCTGACGTTGCGTTCGCTGCCGATCGGGTGATTGGCTGCGGATAAGGGACCTCCCGCGATTGCGTTGTGGGAGGTCCCTGGAGTGCATTGCGGATGTTTGGGTGAGGACGGGGCGCTGTCGCGTCGGGGCGACGGGCGCCCGCCTTGACATTCCACTTCCCATATGTTCTACTTTTGTTCATGCCCTCCCCGCTCCCTCCCGCAGCCGACCGTTTCGCTTCCATCGTCGGTGCGCTGTGCCGGTTCGTGGGCGAGCGGCATTGGATTTTCGCGCCGGCGATGACGTTCCTGGTGTGGGTGCGGTTGCGGCGGATGGTGGTGCGGCTTTCGGCGTTGGCGGAGCGGGTTCGGCGCGGCGAGCGGATGGTGGCGCGCCGGCGGTCTGCTGTTTCGGCGGTGGCTCGGGTGCGGCCGGCGGTGGGGTTGCCGCGGAGGTTTGGCTGGCTGCTGGGGTTGGGGACGAATGCCCGCTGCTATGGTGGGCAGTTGGCGCATCTGCTGACCGATCCGGAGATGGTGGCGTTAATTGCGGCGGCGCCGGGGATGGGGCGGGTGCTGCGGCCGCTGTGCCGGATGCTGGGGGTGGAGCTGATTGCGGAGTTGCGGATTTTGCCGCGAGTGGCGGAGGTTCGGGCGGCGGAGATGGTTGGGCCTGTGATGGTTGGGCCGGAGATGGGGGCGTCGGGTGGCTCCCGGGATCGGGCGGCGATTGCGCCAGTGGTCCGGGGGGCGGGTTTGGAGCGGCGGCGGCCTCGGTTTAGGGGGGGCGGATCAGTGCCGGGGTTGGTTGTTGCGCCGGGTTGAGGGGGGCGGGGGATTCTTGCGTCTTGTTTGTTGCTATATCGTAACGGAAATATGGTGCGGTGGGTGGTGGAATGCCAAAGCGCATTCCACCCTACGGGCTTTTTTTGGTGGTGGGTTGGGGGTGCTTGGTCGGGGATTGCGGGCGCGGAGGGGCGTGGGTGGCCGGGTCAAGCCCGGCCATGACGGAAGGGTCACTGGGGCCATCCCTCCTCCCCCGGTATGGGGAGCGGGAGATTGTTTTCTTTGCGCTTCAGGGGGTGGTGCGGTTGTCCATGGGGCGGAGGCGGAGGCCTTTGCGGAGGTGTTTGAAGGGGAGGGTCGCTGGGTCGGCTACGACGGGGCCGGGGGCGGTGGCGACGATGACGGCTTCGGCGATGGGTTGGAAGTCGGCTCGGAAATGCACCGAGGATTTGAGGACCAGGATTTTGCACTGGGCGGGCTCGATGCCGATGTGGCGGAGCAGGGATTGGTCGAGCGCCTGCATCTTTCGCGAAACCACGATGACGCGGATGCCGGGGGCGACCTCGATGAGGGCGGTCGGGCCGAGGGCCGCGGGGTTGCCCTTGGCCATCGGGCCGGTGCCGGTGAAGCGGCCGTCGGTGAGGCGCTCGACGGTGGCGGTGACCTGCAGCGGCGTGTCGTCGGACTTGCCGCCGAGCAGCAGGGAGACGCGGGCGCCCTGCCCGGCCGCGTGGAGTTTGGCGGCACTCTCCTCGTCGTTGATGAGGGCAACGACGGCGCCGACGGCACCCTGGCGGATCAGTTCGGCGAGCAGGCCGGTGGTGTCGCCGTGGCCGCCGCCGCCGGGATTGTCCTGGGTGTCGGCGATGACCACGGGGCGGCTGGCGGTGGCGGCGATGCGGATGGCGTCGGCGACGGCTTGTTCGGCGGGGACGACGGCGAGGGCGAAACTGGCCTCACGGGCGGTGATGAAGGCGTGCAGCGCGTCGGCGGCGGCGTCGGCTTGCCCCGGGGTGTCGGCGTAGGCGGCCAGGGCCACGCCGCAGCCGTCGAAATCGGCGTAGGGGAAGCCGAAGCAGAAGGCGAGTTCGGCGGCGCCGCTGCGTTCGGCGATGGCGGCGCGTTCGGCGAGCACCGGCAGCATCGGCGGCACCAGGGTGCATTGGCTGGGGAGGGCGATGAAGAAATCGACCTGGCGGAATGCGCGGGCCCAGGGCTTGCCGCGGGCGATGCGCTCGATCAGCAGGCGCATCGCCTGGGCGCCGGCTTCGCGCATGTCGATATGCGGGTAGGTGCGGAACGGCACCAGGGCGTCGACGCGGGCGACCATGTCGGCGGTGAGGTTGCAGTGCGGGTCGAGGCTGATGGTGAGGGGCAGGTCGCCGATGATGGCGCGGACGCGGCGGAGGAGTTCGCCTTCCATGTCGGGGAAGCTGTCGGCGACGCCGGCGCCGTGCAGGTCGAGATAGACGCCGTCGAGGGGGGTCGCGTCGAGCGCCGCGGAGAGGGCGGCGCAGATCATGGCGGAGATGCGCTCGAACGCTTCGTCCTGCACCGGGCCTGCGGGGTTGGCGAACCCCCAGGCGAGCGGGACGAGGTCGGCGGCGGCGGATTTCGCGACCTCGATGGCGCCGGCGATGGGGACGCTGGTGCCGTGGACGGCGGTGAACAGGGCGGGGCCGGAGACCAGAGGCGGGAAGCCGCCGACGCGGATGAAGTCGATGTAGCGGGTGGGGCGTGGGGCGAAGCTGTGGCTCTCGTGCAGGAAGCCGCCGACGGCGATGCGCATGTTTTCTCCGGGTGTTGCCGCCGCCCAGCATAGCCGGCGATGCCGCCGCCAGCATAACCGGCGGCGGGGGCGCGTCGAGGTTCAGCCCGGAGCGGGGTTCGGTTCGGGGAGGATGACGGGGAGCACGTCGGAGAAGGCGCTGCCGGCAGGAATGCGGCGGAGCTCGCGGGGGTGGCTGGCGCGGACCAGGGTGACGGCGTCGCGCGGGCAGAGGCCGAGGCAGCCGACTTCGACCACGCGCAGGTTGCGGCGGAGGCCGGCGTCGCGCAGGCCCTGCTTCAGGATGTCGCGCAGGGAGTAGCGGCGTTTGCGGCCGAAGCCGCCCTTGAGCTTGCGGGTGCATTTGGCGCATGTCAGGACGATGTCCTGCCACGGGGCCTCGATGGCTGGAGGTGCTTCGGCGGTGGGGATTGCGGGGTCTTGGTTCATCCATCGGCAACGGGTGCGGGTGGGTGTCGTTCCAGGACGGGAAGAGGGTTGCGCCGGATGAAGGCATTCTGGGATCCGGCGCAGTTGCGGCACGCGCCGCTGTTCTTTCTGCAGCGGGGGCTGGTGCGGCCGAATTACGAGGTGCCGGCGCGGGCGGAGGCGTTGCTGGCGGGGTGCGCCGGGATGGGGCTGGAGGTGGTTCGGCCGGCGCCTGCCGAGCGCGCGGCGCTGGAGGCGGTGCATGATGCGGGGTACCTGGATTTCCTCCGCGATGGGCCGGCGGCGTGGGATGCTCTCCCGGAGCATGGCGCGGAGCTGGTGCCGAACATCCATCCGAGCCCGGAGATGCTGGGCAACGGCGCGCGGCAGTCGGGCACGGTGATCGGGCAGCTCGGCTGGTATACCGCCGACACCTCCTGCCCGATCGCGCATGCGACCTGGCCAGCGGCCGAGGCGGCGGCGGCCTGCGCGATCGCGGCGGCGGACGAGGCGGCGGCGGGGCGGCATGCCTATGCGCTGGCGCGGCCGCCGGGGCATCACGCCTATGGGGCTCGCGCCGGCGGCCACTGCTACCTCAACAATGCGGCGATCGCGGCCGAGCGGCTGCGGGCGCGGGGGGCGGCGAAGGTCGCGGTGCTGGATATCGACAGCCATCACGGCAACGGCACGCAGGGCATCTTCTGGGACCGCGCGGATGTGTTCTTTGCCTCCGTGCACGGCGATCCGAACGGATACTATCCCTGGTATGTCGGCCATGCCGAGGAGCGTGGCGGCGGCGCCGGACATAGCTGCAACAGGAATTTTCCGTTGCCGCGGGGCAGTGGCGACGATGCGTGGATGGCGGCGATCGGGGCGGCGCTGGCGGAGATCGACGCGTGGGGGGCGGACGCTTTGGTGGTCAGCCTGGGATTTGATGCAAGTCGCGATGAACCTTTGGGCTATCTTGCCGTTGAGGAACAAGGCTTCGCCCGCGCGGGTGCAGCGGTGGGTGCCCTGCGGCGTCCCTCCGCGATCATCCAGGAAGGCGGCTACAACATCGAAATCATCGGTCGGCTGCTCGCACGGTTCGTGACCGCGCTGGAGGGTTGAGCGGCGGGTTCGAGGACACACAGGACGGACAATCATGCGGCTGCGCATCGGCTACGAACTGATCTACGATTGCCCGCAACCGACGCCGATGTTGCTGATGCTGAATGTCCACAGCTCTCGCAGCGCCGACCTGGTGGTGCCGGATCATCTGCAGGTCAGCCCCTCCGTGCCGATCCGCAGCTATCACGACGCGTTCGGTAATCTGTGCACGCGGATCGTGGCGCCGGCGGGGCGCAGCGTGATCAGCACGCTGGGCGAGATCGAGGAGAGCGGCGAGGTCGATCCCTACGTGCCGGATGCGGTGGAGCATCGGGTGGAGGATTTGCCGGACGATGTGCTGGTGTTTCTGCTGGCCAGCCGGTATTGCGAGACCGAGCTGCTTAGCCAGACGGCCTGGAACATGTTCGGGCACATCACGCCCGGCTGGGGCCGCGTGCAGGCGATCTGCGATTACGTGCACAAGCTGATCCTGTTCGACTACCAGCAGGCGCGGCCGACGCGCACCGCGTGGGAAGCGCATAACGAGCGCATCGGGGTCTGCCGGGACTACACCCATCTGGCGGTGACGATGTGCCGCTGCCTCAATATCCCGGCTCGGGTACTGCACGGGCTATCTGGGCGATGTCGGGCTGGAGCCGCCGTTCGGCATTCCCGACTTCGCGGCGTGGTTCGAGGCGTATCTGGGCGGCGCATGGCGGGTGTTCGATCCGCGCAACAACGTGCGCAGGGCGAGCCGCATCCTGATGGCGCGCGGGCGGGATGCGACGGACGTGGCGATCAGCACGACGTTCGGTCCGAACTACTTGGCCGGCTTCAAGGTGGTGACCGACGAGATCGTGGACGACGCGCGCAGGTCCGCGGCCGGGTAGCCTGCCGCTCGTTGGCGTTCCGTATTGGCTGCCCTGGTGGCGGCGCGTATAGAGTGCGGATGAGCCATCGATTCCGCTTTTGACGATCGCCCGCATCCGCTCGTTTGCCTTCTCGGGCATCGAGGCGGTTCCGGTCGAGGTGCAGGTGCAGATCTCGAGCGGGCTGCCGGCGTTTCTGGTGGTCGGGCTGCCGGACAAGGCGGTGGGCGAGGCGCGGGAGCGGGTGCGGGCGGCGTTGACGGCGATGGGATTGTCGCTGCCGCCGAAGCGCGTGCTGATCAACCTGGCGCCGGCCGACCTGCTGAAGGAAGGCAGCCATTTCGACCTGCCGATCGCGCTGGCGGTGCTGGCGGCGATGGACGTGCTGCCGCGCGAGGAACTGGCGGAGTTCGCGGCGCTGGGCGAGCTTTCGCTGGATGGGCGGCTGAACCCGGTGGCGGGCGTGCTGCCGGCGGCGATCGGGGCGTCGACGCTGTCGCTGGGCCTGATCTGTCCGCAGGGACAGGGTGGTGAGGCGGCGTGGGCTGGCGAGATCGCGGTGTTGGCGGCGCCTGACCTGATGGCGCTGGTCAATCATTTCCGCGGCATCCAGGTGCTGACCCCCCCTGCCCCGGGCGGCATCGCGGAGGGTCCGGCCATGCCAGACATGGCCGATGTAAGGGGCATGGAATCGGCCAAGCGGGCGCTGGAGATCGCGGCGGCCGGAAATCACAACCTGCTGCTGATCGGGCCGCCCGGTTCGGGCAAGTCGATGCTGGCGGCGCGGTTGCCGGGATTGCTGCCGGACCTGCTGCCGCGCGAGGCGCTGGAGGTGAGCATGATCCATAGCGTCGCGGGCATGCTCGATGGCGGGCGGCTGGTGATGCGGCCGCCGTTCCGCGAGCCGCATCACAGCGCCTCGCAGGCGGCGCTGACCGGCGGCGGGCAGCGGGCGCGGCCGGGCGAGGTCAGCCTCGCGCATCGCGGCGTGCTGTTCCTGGACGAGTTGCCGGAATTTCCGCGCCAGGCGCTGGAGGCGTTGCGGCAGCCGATGGAATCGGGGCGGACCACGGTGGCGCGGGCGGCGGCGCACATCACCTATCCGGCGCGTTTTCAGCTGATCGCGGCGATGAATCCTTGCCGGTGCGGGCATCTCGGCGATGCCTCGCGAGAATGCGGGCGGGCGCCTCGCTGCGGCGAGGACTACCAGAACAAGATCAGCGGGCCGCTGCTGGACCGGATCGACCTCAGCGTCGAGGTGCAGCCGGTAGCGCCGGTCGAGTTGTCGCGGGCGCCGCTGGGGGAGGCCAGCAGCGTGATCGCGGCGCGCGTGGCCCGCGCCCGCGACGTGCAGCGGGCACGGGCCGGCGAGGATGCCGGGCCTACCAACGCGGAGGCTGACATCAAGAACCTGCCGATGCAGCCGGATGCGCGCGCGCTCGCCGAGCAGGCGGCGGAAAAGCTACGGCTGTCGGCGCGCGGCTATACCCGCACCCTGCGGGTCGCCCGCAGCATCGCCGACCTCGCCGGCGCCGAGGTGATCCGGCGGCAGGACATCGCCGAGGCGCTCGGGTTCCGCCATCGCATGCCTGGCCGGGCGGTCTAGTCGGTCGGCTGGGGACCGTCATAGCCCTCGGCGACGACGACGTCCGCGGTGGCCGTGGCTCGGCGTAGATCCCTGGCCTTGGCGTACTCAGGGGAGCGGTAGCAGGCGAGCGCGGTGGCGTAGTCGTTGAACTCGATCACCACGGTGCGCGAACGGCTTTCGCCCTCGACGATCTCCGTGGCGCCGCCGCGGGTGAGAAACCGCGCACCGTATTTGCGGAAGGCGACGCGGTTCTCGGCCTGATATGCCTTGTAACCCTCGGGGTCGGTCACATCGACCTGCGCGATCCAGTATCCCTTTGCGGCCATTCCAGATTTCCTCCGTGACGCAAGTCATATCATTGTTGCGCCGAATTCGGGGCGGGGGCTAACATTACTGGCCGGCACCGAAGACGCCGTGTCGAAGAAATCGGAGCAGTGGCTAGCCATGGAATGCAGCAGATCGGGCCGGGCGTTTTCCGGCCATCGGGCATTGCCCAGCGCATCCCGCCTGGCCCTGTTCGCAGCGCTCGCGGCACTCGGCATCAGCGGCTGCCGCGAGGACAACAAATACGTGCCGCCGCCACCGCCGCAGGTGGGCGTGGCGACGCCGCTGCAACAATCCGTCACCCCGTTCCTGGAGGTGACCGGCAGCGTGCAGGCCTATGACACGGTCAATCTCGTCGCGCGGGTGGAAGGCTTCCTCAGCCAGATCAATTATGAGGACGACGCCACGGTCAAGCGTGGCCAGACGCTGTTCATCATCGAGCCGACTCCCTACGAGGCCAAGTACAAGCAGGCCCAGGCGACGCTCGCCGCCGCGCAGGCGACGCTGGTGCAGTCGGCGGCGGAGTTCAAGCGGCAGGAGACGTTGTTCCGCCAGAACGTCACCGCGGAGGCGACACTGGATTCGGCACGGGCCAAGCGCGACGGCGACCAGGCCAACGTGCTGAACCAGGAGGCTGGGCTGACGCTGGCCGGGGTCAATCTGGGCTACACCCATGTCGCGGCGCCGTTCGACGGGGTGGTGACCAAGCATCTGCAATCGGTCGGCGAACTGGTGGGGCAGACGACGCCCACGCAACTGGCGACGATCGTGCAGCTCGACCCGATCTACGTGCTGTTCAACGTCAGCGAGCAGGACGTGCTGCGGCTGCGCCAGAACCTGCAGAACGGGCGCCTGACGCTGGAGCAGATCAAGCACATCCCGGTCGAGATCGGGCTGATGAACGAGACCGATTATCCGCATCGCGGCACGCTCGACTACATCTCGCCGACGCTCGACCCGGCGACCGCGACGATCCAGGTGCGCGGCATCTTCAAGAATGCCGACCGGGCGCTGCTGCCGGGCTTCTTCGCCCGGGTTCGGGTGCCGGTCGGGCCGCCGGCGGCGGGCGCGTTGCTAGTGCCGGACACCGCATTGGGGCAGAGCCAGGAAGGCCGCACCCTGCTGGTGGTTAACGCCGAGGGCGTGGTGGAGCAGCGGTCGGTACAGGTCGGCCAGCAGGTCGGGACGTTGCGCGTCATCACCAATGGGCTGAAGGCCGATGACCGGGTTGTGGTGACGGGCAATTCCCGCGCCGTGCCGGGGCGCAAGGTGGCGGCGACGGCGACCAGGATCGTGGCCGATGCCGGCACCGCCCCACCGGCCGCGCCTGCGACGCCGCCGGCCTCCGCATCGCCTGCCTCCGCGGCGCCGGCTTCCGCAGCACCGGCTTCCGCGGCGCCCGCTCCCGCAGCGCCGGCCAAGCCGTGACCGCGCGGACGGACGGACAATGATCTCCAAATTCTTCATCGAACGGCCGGTCCTCGCCAACGTGCTGGCGGTGGTGCTGGTGCTGATCGGCGCGGTGTCGCTGTTCTCGCTGCCGGTGTCGCAATACCCCAACGTGGTGCCGCCGACGGTGCAGGTGACCACGCGATATCCCGGCGCCAGCGCGCAGACGGTGATCGACACCGTGGCGCTGCCGATTGAGCTGCAGGTGAACGGCGTGGAGCACATGCTCTACATGCAGTCCACCAGCGCCAGCGACGGCACCTACACGCTGATCGTGACGTTCGAGATCGGCACCGACCTCGATTTCGCCCAGGTGCTGGTGCAGAACAAGGTGTCGGCCGCCCTCGCCTCCCTGCCGCAGCAGGTGCAGGCGCAGGGCGTGACGGTGCAGAAGAAATCGACCGCCGTGCTGGAGATCGTGACGCTGAGTTCGCCGGACGGGCGCTTCGACAGCCTGTTCATGAGCAACTACGCCACCATCAACCTGGTCAACGAACTGGCGCGGGTGCCGGGCGTCGGCAACGTCAACGTGTTCGGCGTCGGCGAATATGCGATGCGGATCTGGCTGGACCCGGAGAAGCTGTACTCCTTCGGCCTGGTGCCGCAGGACGTGATCGACGTCGTCAAGCAGCAGAGCCAGCAGGCGTCGGCCGGACAGGTCGGGATGCCGCCGGCGCCGAAAGGCCAGGCCTTCCAATACACCGTCGACATCCGCGGCCGGCTCGACGATCCGTCGCAATTCGGCAACATCGTGGTCAAGGCGCAGACCGCGCAGGGCGGCCGGTTGCTGCGCCTCAAGGATGTCGCGCGGATCGAGATGGGCGCGCAGACCTATTCGCAGGCGTTCGAGCTGAACGGCAAGCCGTCTGCCGGGCTTGCGATCTACCAGACCCCTGACGCCAACGCCCTCGATGTCGCCAACAAAGTACGCGCCAAGATGGTCGAGCTTGGCAAAGCCTTTCCGCCGGGGCTCGCCTACAGCATCCCGTTCGACACCACGGGCTTCGTCAAGACCTCGATCAACGAGGTCTACATGACGCTGCTGGAGGCCGGCGTGCTGGTGCTGGTGGTTATCCTGGTGTTCCTGCAGGACTGGCGGGCGACGCTGGTGCCGGCGACGACGGTGCCGGTGACCATCATCGGCGCCTTCGCAGGCATGGCGGCGCTAGGCTTCACGGTGAACCTGTCGACGCTGTTCGGCATCGTGCTGGCAATCGGCATCGTGGTGGACGATGCGATCGTCATCGTCGAGGGCGTGTCGCACCATATCGAGCGCGGCATGTCCGGCCACGACGCGGCGGTCAAGGCGATGGGCGAATTGTTCGGCCCGATCATCGGCATCACCCTGGTGCTGATGTCGGTGTTCATCCCGGCCGCCTTCCTGCCGGGGCTGACCGGGCGGATGTTCGCGCAGTTCGCGCTGGTGATCGCCACCACCGCGCTGATCAGCGCGGTCAACGCGGCCACGCTGAAACCGACGCAATGCGCGCTGTGGCTGCGCACGCCGGTGCCGCCGGAAAAGCGCAATGCGTTCTTCCGCGGCTTCAACCACGCCTACGGCAAGCTGGAACGCGGCTATGGCCGGGTGATCGGCGCGATGGTGGGGCGCAGCACGTTGATGGTGCTGCTGGCGCTGGTGCTGGCCGGCATCGGGCTGTTCGGCATCGCCCGGCTGCCCACGGCATTCATCCCGAACGAGGACCAGGGCTACGCGCTGGTCGGCGCTGCAGTTGCCCGACGGCGCATCGCTGCAGCGGACGCAGGCGGCGCTGGGGCGGGCCGCAGAGATCGCCCGCGCGACGCCGGGGGTCGACCAGACCATCGCCATCAGCGGCATCTCCGTGCTCGACAACAACGCCTCGCTGGCGAATGCCGGCCTGGTCTATGTGATCCTCAAGGACTGGGGCGTTCGCGGCAAGGCCAAGGGCGAGGATCTGCGCTCGATCCTGCAGCACATCCAGCACGAACTGGACAGCCAGCCGGACGGCGTCGGCTTCGTGCTGGTGCCGCCGCCGATCCAGGGCATCGGCAATTCCGGCGGCTTCACCATGCAGGTGATCCAGCGTGACGGCAGCTTTGACTATGCCAAGCTGCTGCACGAGACCCAGTCGGTGATCGAGGCCGGCAACAGCCAGTCCGGCCTGCAGCGGCTGATCACCTCGTTCCGCTCCGACGTGCCGCAATTGCGGGTGGTGATCGACCGCACCAAGGCGGAGACGCTGCGGGTGTCGGTGGGCGACGTGTTCGGCACGCTGTCGACCTATCTCGGCTCGACCTACATCAACCAGTTCAACAAGTTCGGCCTGGCCTTCCAGGTCTATGCCCAGGCGGATGCGAAGTATCGGCTGAACGCGGACGACATCCTGAAGCTCAGCGTGCGCAGCCAGGACGGCCAGGTGGTTCCGATCGGGGCGCTGGCGACGATCGAGCCGGTGGTCGGCCCGTCGCTGATCAGCCTGTTCAACCTGTACGTGACGGCAACGATCGCCGGTTCGCCGGCGCCGGGCTTCAGTTCCGGCAGTGCGATGGACCTGATGGAGCAGATTGCCGACCGCACGCTGGCGCCGGGGTCGGGCTATCTATGGAGCGGCATGTCGTACCAGGAGAAAGTGGTCGGCAACCAGTTGTTCTATGCGTTCGGGCTCGGCATCCTGCTGGTGTATCTGTGCCTCGCCGGACAGTACGAAAGCTGGATCGCGCCGCTGGCGGTGATTCTGGCGGTGCCGCTGGCGCTGCTCGGGCCGGTGATCGCGCTGTCCAGCCTGGGGCTCGCGAACAACCTGTATACCCAGATCGGCCTGATGCTGCTGATCGCGCTGTCGGCGAAGAACGCCATCCTGATCGTCGAAGTCGCGCGCGAGCGACGGCGCGAGGGCATGCCCATCGCACAGGCGGCGATCGAAGCGGCGTTGACCCGGTTCCGCGCCATCCTGATGACCTCATTCGCCTTCATCCTCGGCGTGCTGCCGCTGGTGACCGCGACCGGCGCCGGCGCCAATGCGCGCATATCGCTGGGCCTGTCGGTGTTCAGCGGCATGATCGCCTCGACCTGCCTCGCGGTGCTGTTCGTGCCTTCGTTCTTCGCGGTGCTGCAACGCATCGAGGAGCGCAGGGTGCGTCGTCCGGCAGTCGTTGCGGCGGAGTAGGCGATGCGGTCCCGAATCATCTTCGCGCTGCTGCTCGCGGTGGTGGCGACTCCGATGTACGCCGGAATAAGCCACGGGCAGACATCGCTGGGCCCCGAACCGCCGGCCAAGATACCGGCGCCGACCACCCTGCCCTCGATGCGAAACCAGCCCGGCCTGGGTCCCGAGGCGCCGGCTGCAATGCCCGGCGCGAGCACGTTGATCTCGCCACGATCGTTGCCGTCGCTTGGTCCCGAAGCGCCGATGGCTGCTCCGGCGGCGTCGACGTTGCCGTCGATGCGCGGGGTTGACCTGCCGAACGCACCACCGCCGCCACCGGCTTCGGGCACGCCCGGCATGATCGACAACGGCAACGGCACCAGCACGATCATCAAGCCGGATGGCTCGGTTCAGGTCATCCCGACACCGAAATAACAAGGCCCGACTCAACGAGGCCCGCCGGGTGTTTCCACCCTGGCGGGCCCGCTGCTTAACCCTGGATCAATAAGCCGGGATCAATACGCCGGACGCGGCACCACGACCGTGGAGCCCGGTGGCGCGGTGGTGACGGTCGGGGTCGGCTGCTGGACCACGACGGGGGCCGGGGCCGGCGGCGCGGTGGTGACCGAACACGCGGCGCAGGCGAGCGCCGCGGCAACGGCCGCAAAGCGAACGATGCTGATCATGTCTGGGTTCCTTTCCTTCTTGACGTCGCGCGAAACGCGATCGGGGGAACAACGCATCGCCCTCCGAACGGTTCCATGGCCGATCTAACGCGGCGCTGCGCCCTCGTCGCGGAAGGCGTCCGCGATGCGCCGGACTGCCCCCGCGGCATCGACGACCAGCACGTCGAACCGCACGCCGGCTTCGCCCCAGGACGGATTTTCGGCGAGCAGGATTTCCGCTGCTGCGAGCAGGCGTGCGCGCTGCCGCACCGACAAGGCAGCCGCCGCACCCGCGAGCGTGGGGCGCTGCTTCACTTCGACAAAGACGGTCACGCCGTCCTTTTCCGCCACGGCGTCCACTTCGCCGGCCGGGGTGCGCAGGCGCCGGCCGAGCACGCGCCATCCTTGCGCCGCCAGCGCCGCGCAGGCAATCGCCTCCGCATCGAGGCCGCTGGCATGGGCGCGGCGGCCGCGTGCGGCACGCGGCGCCGAAGGAAGGGTCATTCCGCCGCGCGGCGGCCAGCCGGGGCGCGGTCGCGGCCGATCAACGCCAGGCCCTCGGCGACCGAAACGAACTCGCCGCCGGCGGCGACCTTTGCTGATCCAAACCGGTCATCGAACAGACGCCGCACCGCCGGAACGAAAGACGTGCCGCCGGTGAGGAAGACGTGGTCGACCGCCTCCGCCGCCATGCCGGCAGTGGCGAGCGCGCGGTCGATTGTCACGGCCAGCAGGTCCAGCTCCGGGGCGATCCATTCCTCGAACTCGGCGCGGGTGATGACCTGGGAAATATCGAGCTGCTTGTGGCGGAAACCGCAGTTCCGCCTGCGGCTCTCGCGACAATGCCGCCTTCACCGCGGACACCGTCTGGTAAAGGCGGTAGCCGAGTTCATCCTCGATCAGGGTGATCAGGTTGCGCAGCTTGGCCGGATCGTCGCTGGCGCGCGCGACCTCGCCGATCTCGCGCAGGGTGCGCGGGTTGCGCATCAGCGACATCTGGTGCCAGCGCGCGAAGCGGGAGAAGTATTCCGGCGGGACCGGCAACTCCTTGCCCATGATCCGGTAGATGTCGCCCTTGCCCAGCCGCGGCGAGATCACCCGGTCGATGATGCGGAAGTCGAACAGGTCGCCGGCGATGCCGATGCCGGCATGGCCGAGCGGGGTGACGCCGCCGGGCTCGAAGCGCAGCAGCGAGAAATCGCTGGTGCCGCCGCCGAAATCGCCGATCAGCACGGTGGCCGCACGATTGAGCGTGCGGGCGAACCGCCAGCCGGCGGCCTCGGGTTCCAGTGCGACGTCGATATCGGGCAATCCCGCCTCGGCGTAGGAGGCGCGCAGGCGGCTCTCGCCCAGCACATCGTCGGCGCGCTCGCCGGCGAAACGGACCGGCCGGCCGACGACGACGCGCGCATCGCCGACATCGACCTTTGCCCGCTCCAGCAACTCGCGCAGGAACAGCGACACCAGCCGCTCCAGCGTGAACAGCCGCCCGGAGATGCGGGTCTCGGTGAAGCTGCGCTGCGCCAGGTAGGTCTTCATCGACATGATCAGGCGGGTGTCGAGCGGATCGTCGAGATAGGTCTCGATGGCGTCGGGGCCGGCGGCGTGGCGCAGCTTGCCGCCGTCGCGCGGCTGCTCGGTCCAGAAGCACAGCACCGACCGGAACACGTCGAGCAGTTCGGCGCCGGCGGGGAAGCGCGCCGTGGTCAGCGTGCCGTCGGCGGCGAGCACCGAGACGACGCTGTTGGTGGTGCCGAAATCGATGCCGATCGTCGCCGTCATTGCGCGTCCTGCTGGCCGGGTCTGTCGCGGGAGGGCCGAGGGTTCAAGCGGAAATCCACGGCGGCCGCAAGGGTCTCTACGACCGACCGGCCACGCGCATACGCTGGATGCCGTCGGCACCGGTGTCGCGGAGCAACGCGCCGTTGCGCAGCATCAGGTTCACATGCGCCAGCGCCTCGGCGAAGGCGAAGCCCCGTTGCTGCGGATCGAGCGCGCGCGGAAACAGCACCGGCACGATCTCGGCTACGCTGAGGGGGGCCGTTTCGCACGCGGCGGCGATCTCGGCGCAGCGCTGGCCGTGATGATGCTCGAGCTCGGCGAGGCGGGCGTGCAGGCCGTAGAAGGGCAGGTTGTGCGCGGGCAGCACCAGCACGGAGTCCGGAACCTGCCGCAGGGCCGCCAGCGACTGCAGGAACGCGCCCAGCGGATTGTCGTCCGGCTCGCCGGGCCAGACGCCGATGTTGGGGGAGATGCGGGCCAGCACCTGGTCAGCGGCGAGGAAGATGCCGGCCTCGCGGCACAGCAGCATCACCTGCTCGGGGGCATGGCCGCCGCCGGTCAGGATGTCGAAGCGGCGGCCGCCGATCATCAGGTGCTCGCCGGCGGCCAGGCGGTGATAGACCGGCGGCAGCTCGGTGGTCAGCTTCAGGTAGTGGTGGCCGCGGGTCACCAGCATCTCGGCGGTGGCGGCGTCGACGCCGCGCTCGCGGTAGAAGTTCAGGTGGGCGGGCGAGCCCCAGGCATTGGGGTTGTACCGCAGGTTCTGGGTGACCAGGTACTCGGTGCGGCTCATCGACAGGCCGATGCCGAGGCTGTCGGTCAGCCAGCCGGCCAGGCCGATGTGGTCCGGATGGAAATGGGTGGCGATGACGCGGGTCAGCTTGTATTGGGACAGCACCGATTCCCAGACCGTGCGGGTGCGCAGGTCGGCGACCCCGGTATCGAGCGCCGCCCAGCCGTTGCCGTCCTCGATCAGGTAGATGTTGACGTGGTCCAGCTGGAACGGCAGTGCCAGCCGCAGCCAGAGGATGCCGGGGGCGATCTCGGAGATGTCGCCGGGAGATGGCGCCAGGGGCCGGGGAAAGACAAGGTCTGCGGCAATCGCGGTGGCTGACATCGATCGAAGGTAAGCCGCCTGCTGCAGTGCGGCAATGAGCGGCGCAGCCGGCGCCGGTATGGGGGGAATGCATGGACGGCAACGCTTTCGCGTGGTTCATCGACCGGCACGTCGCGGCCGGACAGGGAGCGCGGACGGCGTTCATCGATGCGACCGCCGCGCCCAACTCCGGCAGCCTCACCTATGCTGAATTGCGAACCGCCGCGTGCCGGTTCGGCTCCGCCCTGGTCGCCGCCGGGCTGCGCCGCGAGGAGCGGCTGGTGATGGTGATGCAGGACGGGCTGGATTTCCCGATCGCCTTCTGGGGCGCGCTGCAGGCCGGGGTGATCCCGGTGCCGGTCAACACGCTGCTGCCGGCGGACCAGATCGCCTACATCCTGGCCGACAGCCGCGCTGCCGGCGTGGTGGTGTCCGAGGCGCTGTTGCCCGGGTTGGAGAAGGTGGTGGCCGGCACCGGGCTGGTGCTGGTTTCAGGCCCATCCGGCGGCATGGCCGCTTTCGTCGCCGGCGGCCACGAGGCGACGGCGCCGGTGCGCGCCTCGGCGGACGAGGTGGCGTTCTGGCTGTATTCCTCGGGCTCGACAGGGGCGCCGAAAGGCACGCGGCATGTGCATGGCAGCCTGCGCGGCACCTACGATACCTATGCCGCCCAGGTGCTGGGGATCGGCGCCGGGGACGTGGTGTTCTCGGCGTCGAAGATGTTTCACGCATACGGCCTGGGCAACGCGATGACCTTCCCGATGGCGGTCGGCGCGCATGCGGTGCTGCTCTCGAACCGGCCGACGCCGGCCGCGGTGCTCGATGTGCTCCACCGCTTCCAGCCCAGCATCTTCTGCGGCGCCCCGACGCTCTATGCGACGATGCTGGCGCATGGCGTCGGTGCCGGGGCTGGATCGCAGCGCCTGCGCGCCTGCGTCTCGGCCGGCGAGGCGCTGCCTGAGGCCGTCGGGCAGCGCTGGTCGGAGGCGGTCGGGGTGGACATCCTGGACGGCATCGGCTCGACCGAGATGCTGCATATCTTCGTCAGCAACCGCCCCGGCGCGGTGCGCTACGGCACCACCGGCGTGGCGGTGCCGGGATACGACCTCAAGATCGTCGACGAGAACGATGTAGAGCTTCCGGATGGCACGGCGGGGGAGTTGCTGGTCCGCGGCCCGACCGCCGCGGACGGCTATTGGAACCAGCGACTTAAGACGCGGCGGACCTTCGTCGGCGATTGGACCCGCACCGGCGACACCTATGTTCGTGAAGCCGACGGCAACTATCGCTACTGGGGCCGGGCCGACGACATGTTCAAGGTCAGCGGCATCTGGGTCTCGCCGTTCGAGGTTGAATCGGCGCTGATCAAGCATCCGCTGGTGCTGGAGGCAGCGGTCGTCGGCCGCCCTGATGTGGACGGGTTGCTGAAGCCCAAGGCCTTCGTGGTGCTGAAGGTGGCGGCGGAGGAGATCGAACACCCCACGCTCCACCAGGAACTGAAGGACCACGTGAAAACCCGCGCCGGAGCATGGAAATACCCGCGATGGATCGAGATCGTCGACAGCCTGCCGAAGACCGCCACGGGGAAAATCCAACGCTTCCTGCTGCGTATGGAATGATCCTCGTCGGCGGACAACAACTGGAAACGGCGCGCTGGCCGGGCCGCGCGCCGACGCTGGTGCTGCTGCACGAGGGGCTTGGCTGCGTGGCGCTGTGGCGAGATTTCCCGCAGCTTCTGGCCGCGGCCACGGGATGCGCGGTGTTTGCCTGGTCGCGGGCGGGGTATGGCCAGTCGTCGCCGATCCGGCTGCCACGCCCCCTCACCTACATGCACGACGAAGCCGCGGCACTCGGTGCGGTGCTCGATGCGGCTGGGATCGGTGAATGCGTGCTGGTCGGACATTCCGATGGCGCGTCGATCGCGGCGATCCACGCCGGCTCAGACCCTGACCCGAGTATTCGCGGCATCATCCTCATTTCACCACATTATTTTGTCGAGACGATGTGCCTGGCGGCGATCGAGCAGGCCCGGGACGCCTTTCCGAACGGCCTTCGCGACCGCCTTGCGCGCTATCATGCCGATGTCGACGGCGCTTTCCTGGGATGGAACGGCGCCTGGCTCGATCCGGAATTCCGCGCCTGGAACATCACCCGGCAACTGGCGAACGTCTCAGTGCCTTTGCTGCAAATTCAAGGCACGGAGGACCAGTATGGAACCACGGCGCAAACCAGGCTGGGCGAGAAGTTGGCGAACGGCAGCACCGATCTGCTGTCTGCGAGACACGCCCCGCAGTTCGAAGCCGCGACGGAGACGCTTGCGGCGATCACCAGGTTCGTCCATCGCATAGCGCCGGCTTCGTTTTGACGGCCCTCAGCGCATAGCGGTGCGCGCCGCATCGAACTCCGCCACCCGAACCTTGCCGAGCTCATCAGCAGCATCGCCCAGCCGCGCAGGCCGAGCGGCAGCGATGATAGGGTGAAGAACTCCTTGGGTGCGTGCACCTGGCGGGCAGCGGTGCAGCAGATGGGCGCACAACATCTCCCGGGCCACCGACGGATCCTGTTCCGGGACCAGGCGCATGGAGATCTTGGCAAACGCCTCGTTGGGGATGACGGTCTTGGCGCCACTGCCGGTATGGCCGCCCCACAGGCCGTTCACGTCGAGTGCGGGCCGCATCGTCACCCGCTCACGCACGGTATATTCGGGCTCGCCGAACGGGCTTGCGTCGATGTCGGCGCAGACCGCCGCGCCGTCGAACGGGAAGGCTGCGGTGTCGCGGCGCTGCTGCTCCGGCAACACCGGCACCGCAACCATGAAGCCATCGACGGCGATGCGTCCGTTGGCATCGTGCAGTTATGCGACCAGGCGCGCCATCTCGTGCAGGGCGTTGCGAATGGTGCCGCCATAGCGGCCGGAATGGACATCCAGCCGCTGCCGGACCGCGGCTGATGTCGCTGCAGGTCTTCGATCACGTCGTTGAGCATCGCGGGGCCTCCTGGCATATGCGCAGGGAGTCGCAAGCGGCGGGGCGGCGCAAAGGACCCGCGTGAAGTCGCGGTCGGCTGCGGCCCTGTGCTACGGAGAGGCAGTACATGTGCAAACCGGCTCGCGTGTCGCGACGACCGCATCAGAAATATAATTCTCTTTCTGCCTCACAAGAATCTGCATTATAATGCAGCAATCGAGGAAACCTGATCATGCAGAAAGCCTTGGCGAAGCCAATCGACTTCCAGACCGAGCCAAGCCGCTACCGCCACTGGAAGCTCCGTTTCGAGGGCCCGGTCGCGCATCTGGTCATGGACGTGGACCCGCAGGGCGGGCTGTTCGACGGCTATGAGCTCAAGCTCAATTCCTACGACCTGGGAGTCGACATCGAGCTTGCGGACGCGGTCCAGCGGCTGCGGTTCGAGCATCCCGAAATTCGCGCCGTGGTGCTGCGGTCCGGCAAGGACGGGGTGTTCTGCGCCGGCGCCAACATCCGCATGCTCGGCCAGTCCAGCCACGCGCATAAAGTGAATTTCTGCAAATTCACCAACGAGACCCGCATGGCGATCGAGGATGCGAGCGCGCATTCCGGCCAGGTCTACCTGGCCGCCGTCAGCGGCGCCTGCGCCGGTGGCGGCTACGAAATCGCCATGACCGCCGACCACATCATGCTGATCGATGACCGGCGCAGCACGGTATCGCTTCCAGAAACGCCATTGCTTGCGGTGTTGCCCGGCACCGGCGGTCTCACCCGGCTGACCGACAAGCGCCGGGTGCGACGGGACCGCGCCGACCTGTTCTGCTCCATGGAAGAAGGCGTGCGTGGCCAGCGGGCGATCGACTGGCGGCTGGTCGATGAGATCGTGCCGCCCAGCGCATGGGAAGCCCGCGTGCAGTCACGCGCCGCGGAAATGGCGGCACGATCCGACCGGCCGGATGCCGCGGGCATCACGCTGAACCCGCTGGTGCGTGAATTCACCGGCGACGCAATCCTGTACCACTACGTCCGGGTCGACCTCGATCGCCGCGGCCAGCGAGCCGGGATCACCGTCAGCGGGCCGAGCGCCCTGCCCCGCGACCTCGACGGCATTCACGAGCAAGGCGATGCCTTCTGGCCGCTCGCAGTGGCGCGCGAACTGGACGATGCCATCCTGCATCTGCGGCTGAACGAAACCGGGCTGGGGTTGATTACGTTGCGCACTGAAGGCGACCCCGCCGGCGTGCTGGCCTGCGACGCGCTGCTCGATGCCAACGCCAACGACTGGCTGGTCCGCGAGATCAGGCTGTATTGGCGGCGAGTGCTGAAGCGCCTGGACCTCACATCGCGCAGCCTCATCGCGTTGATCGAGCCCGGAAGCTGCTTTGCCGGCACCCTCGCTGAACTGGCCTTCGCCGCCGACCGCGCGGTGATGTTCAGCGGCAGCCGCACCGGCGACAACCAGCCGCCGGCAACGCTGCGGCTCAGCCCGCTCAATTTCGGGGCCTACACGATGAGCAACGGCCTGACCCGGTTGCAGACCCGCTTCCTCGGCGAGCCCGATAGCGTCGTTCGCGCCAAGGCGCAGATCGGTGCCGAGCTGCAGGCCGAGACGGCCGACGCGCTGGGGCTGATCACCATGGCTTATGACGACGTCGATTGGGATGAGGAGATTCGCATGATGCTGGAAGAACGCGTCAGCTTCTCGCCCGATGCACTGACCGCCATGGAAGCCAATCTGCGCTTTGCCGGGCCGGAGACGATGGAAACGCGCATCTTCGGCCGCCTGACCGCCTGGCAGAACTGGGTGTTCCAGCGGCCCAACGCCGTCGGCGAGGATGGCGCGCTGAAACGGTACGGCAGCGGCGTGCAGCCGCATTTCGACGCCACGCGCGTTTAGAACAGGAGCGAAACATGCCCGATGGAATGAACGTCGACTATGATGGCCTGATCCCGAACAACGTTGGCCTCAACGAGGACCTTCGCGTTCGCAAGGCGCTGGAGACGTGGCATCCGGGCTACATCGACTGGTGGAAGGACATGGGTCCCGAGGGCTTCCAGGACGCGCTGGTGTACCTTCGCACCGCAATCTCGGTCGATCCCACGGGCTGGGCGAAGTTCGACTACATCAAGATGCCCGACTACAAATGGGGCATCCTGCTCGCCCCCGCCATTCCCGGCCGCACCATTCCGTTCGGCAAGCACAAGGGGGAGCCGGTCTGGCAGGAAGTGCCCGGCGAATACCGGGCGATGCTGCGCCGCCTGCTGGTGATCCAGGGCGACACCGAGCCGGCCTCGGTTGAGCAGCAGCGGCATCTCGGCGCCACGGCGCCCTCGCTTTACGACCTGCGCAACCTGTTCCAGGTGAACGTGGAGGAAGGCCGCCACCTCTGGGCGATGGTCTATCTGCTGCAGAAATACTTCGGCACCGCGGGCCGCGAGGAGGCGGAGGAATTGCTGCGCCGCCGCTCCGGCCACGCCGACACGCCGCGCATGCTCGGCGCTTTCAACGAAGCGACGCCGGACTGGCTGTCGTTCTTCATGTTCACCACCTTCACCGACCGCGACGGCAAGATGCAGTTGGCGGCACTGGCGCAGTCCGGCTTCGATCCGCTGAGCCGCACCTGCCGCTTCATGCTGACTGAGGAAGCCCACCACATGTTCGTCGGCGAGACCGGCGTCGCGCGGGTGATCGAGCGGACCTGTGCTGCGATGCGCGAGGCCGGGCTGTCCGATCCCACCGACATCGAGGCAGTTCGCAGGCTCGGCGTGATCGACCTGCCGACCATCCAGAAGAAGATCAACCTGCATTATTCGCTGACCCTCGATCTGTTCGGCAACGAGATCTCGACTAATGCGGCGAACGCCTTCAACGCCGGCATCAAGGGCCGCTACCGCGAGGAAAAGCTGACCGACGACCATTCGCTACTGAACGACACCTACCCGGTGCTACGCCTGGTGGACGGCGTCATCGCCGAGGAACAGGTGCCGGCGCTGTCGGCGCTCAACATGCGCCTGCGCGACGATTTCGTGGCCGATGCCTCGGGCGGCGTGGGGCGCTGGAACAAGGTGATCGAGCGGGCCGGCTTCTCGTTCCGGCTGACCCTGCCGCATGTCGCGTTCAACCGGCACATCGGCGAGTTCGCGAAAATCCATGCCGACCCCGGCGGTCGCCTGCTCGACGATGCCGATTGGACCTCCGGGCGGGAATCTTTCCTGCCGTCGCTGGACGACAACCTCTATGTCACCGGCCTGATGCAGCCGGTGCACGAGATCGGCAAATACGCCGGCTGGATCGCACCGCCGAAAACCGGGATCGACAACAAGCCCGGCAGCTTCGAATACGTGAAGATCGAGGAGTAGAGCGTCCACCGGCCGACCTACTTCAACTGGTCGGCCACCTTGTCCAAACCCGCCTGCGAGCAGGGTTCGTCCACTCCGGGCGAACCCGAGGCGCCGACGCCGCCGATGACTTCGTTGCCGACCTTGATCGGCAGTCCGCCGCCGATGGCGATGATGTTGGGCAGCCGCACCTGCTCGCGGACCACGGCATTGTTGTCGGCGAAGCGCTTGGCGTATTCGGCGGAAGGGATGCGGAAGTTCATCGCCGTGTAGGCTTTGCGGCGGGCGTTTTCCATGGTGTAGGGCTGCGCGTTGTCGCCGCGGATGGCCACGATCGTCTCGCCGTCGCGGTCCACCACGACGGCTGATTCCGCATAGCCCTTGCCGGCGCAGCTTTCCACCGCAGCCTGCGCGATGGTGACCGCCACCGCATAGGGCAGGTCATGATGAACCAGCAATTCGGCATGGGCGGGACCGGCCAGCAGGCCGCCGAGCGCCGCGAGGGAGACGGCAATGCGAGACTGTCGCGCGGACATGTTTTGACCCTTCATGGAGTTTCGACCCTGAAACTTCGCTTCAGCGGCAGGTGAAGTTCCGTGCGTCGTCGAGGCTGCCGCTGCCGTTATAGGCGGCGGCCTGCGGATAGGCACACAGCGGGCGTGTTCGGTCCACCTTGCCCGTCCCGCCAGCGGCTGGCCGCGATGCTGTCCGGTGCGGCACCGTTCTCGACCCAGTTCACGATCGCCGACATGCCGTCGAAGGCATCGGTCGCGACCCCGCCACGGCAATGCGCCATTCCGGGCACCATGAACAGACGGAAGAAATCGGCGGTGCCGGGGCCATTGGCCGCCTGCGCCCGCTCGTAGAAATCGACGCTCATGAACGGCGTCAGCGCCGGATCGGCCCAGCCGTGATACATGATCAGCTTGCCGCCGTGGCGGCGAAACGGGCCGAGATCCGCATCGTCCGGGACCAGCAGCGAACGGGTCGCCGACATCCTCGCGGGGTCATGGGCGAAGTCGAACTTGTGGAAGTCGAAGGCGGGCTCCGGATGGCCAAACGCCATGTTCTGCATGAACGTCAGCATGTAGGTGGTCTGGCGCGACACCTGCCCGTCCGGCACCAGTATCCACCCGTCCCAGCCGGGAGCCGATTTTCCCGACCCGTCGCCGGCCGGCGCCACGATCTCGGCGCCGCGCGGAAAGCCGAAGAAGTAATGCCGGCCATCGGGGAGGCTGATGCCATCATAGATCTTCTGGAATGCCCCGGCCTGGGCGGGGGTGAGGCAGTCATCGGCATTCTCCCCGGCCTGGCACTGGCGGACGTCGCGCGACGGAGCAAAATCGCATTTTCGGGGATCGGCGACCCAGCCCTCATGCAGCGGATCGCAACGCCCGAGGATTGCCGCCGACACCGTCCTGGCCTTTGCCGAGGTGACGCCAGTGCCTTCCAGCGCCTGCGCGTTCCAGACATAGTCGACCATGGTGTCGACGAAGTTGCGCACCGGGGCGCCGGCGATGACGCCGTCGAAGTCCGCCGGGAAGCGCTGCACGCTCATCAGCCCTTCGCGACCGCCGGTCGAGCAGCCGTCCCAGTAGGAGAACGCGACCGCCCGGCCGTAGTAGCGATCGGCGAGATGCCTCGCCACCTGGACCGTCTGGTGCACGGCGCGGAACGCGTAGTCCACCGTCTTTGCGTAGCTGGTGGCGGCGAAGGTCGCCAGGGGTTCGGCGGCCGCGTCGTGGCCGGTGTTTGTCTGCGCCGTCAGGAAGCCCACTTTCAAAGCGCTGGCGCTGATCGCCTGCCGCGCCGGCGCCGCGAGGTCCTCGCCCGCGAAGCCGCCGTTGCCGAACATGTACAGACGTCGGTTCCAACCGGCGGGCAGGTCGACCTCGAAGCGGATATCCGGCGCCACGACACCCAGCACCCGGCAGAACGCCGGCGCATTGCCGGCGGCCGGCACGACCACGGCCGAGGTGATGGTGGCGTCGGCTGGCGGCGCACTCGCCAGCAGCTCGCAGCCTGAAACCGGCGCGACGGTGGCCTGGGTGTATCGTACGGCCGACTGGCTGGCCGTGGTGAAGTTGCCGGCGCTCTGTGCCCATGCGGGGCCGCCGATGAGAACCGCCAGGACAACGACGACACGTGCAGCGCGCATGATTTCCTCCCCGGAACCCGTCCTTTGATCGTGACGATAGCGGACTTCTCGTTCAGCCGCGCTCAAACAATGGTTGCGGGGCGCCTGCGGCGTGCGAAGGGACAAATGGTGCCGGACTTCAGGTCTCAATCGCATAACCGTCCGGCGGTCCGGGCAGGTTGCCGCTGAGCACCTCTTCATAGATCCCGGCCGGAAGATGATACCACCCGTATGGCCGCCGGCCGACCTCTTCGAGGAAACCCGTGCCGTCCGGCCCGGCGGCGGAGGCGGCCGGGACCAGCAACACCAGGTTGCGGCGGAACCACACCAGAGTGGACAGGCACCGCAGCGCCAGGGTGCCATCGAGATCGGGCACCCAGCCCCGCTCCCGCCAGGCACGCAGCCAATCCGCAATCGGCCGGCAGTTGATGTGATCGATGCCGGGCTGGGATGGCTCGGCGGCGGAGAACAAGATGCGCGTCGTTGCATGCCGTGCGATGTTGTCGAGCAGCACCGAGTCCAGCGGCGCCGGCAGATGTTCGGCAACTTCGGTGCAGATGACGAGGTCGAAGCTGCGGCCGAGGTCCATCGGCTGGGTGAGGTCGCGGGCCTGGTACTCCTGCGGGCCGAGCACGGTCGCCGCGGCATCGATGCCGTCGACGCCGAAGATCGTCGTGGCGCCAAAATTCTTGAAGAGTTGCAGATACGCACCGACGCCGCAGCCGACGTCGAGCACTGAATCCGGGGAGTGCCGCTCCGACAGGTAGCGGAACGGCGGAATGTCCGCATATTGATGATTCCAGTGCCAGTCTGCATCGAACGCGGTGTCGCCCGCACTTGCCGCCGCCGCCGCGAATGCCGGGTTCCGCTGCAGTTTCAGCGGGGATGGCCGGGTCGCCAGTGCACGCTCCCATCCCGTCGCAACCAGCGACAGCGGGTCGGCATAGGCCCCCTGGAAATATTTGCGCGAATAATTCCACTGCACGGGCGGCTGCGCGGTTGGCGCCCCAAGGTCAGGCTGGCAGTCGCGGATCACGTAACGCTGGGAGGCCTCGCAGAGCATGTCCGTGGTGACACCGCCCGAGACGGCGATGTCGAAGTTCTCCCGCCAGTGATAGCCTTCGGTCAGCGACCTCGCGTCCGGATTGCGGGCAACATAGGCGAGCCAGCCGAGGATATGCTTCGCGACGAATTGGTTCAGGCCCCGGATCGGGAAATGCAGGACATGGAGTTCGGGCAGTTCGACCCGCTGCATGACCCGGCCGACGCTGGACCCCGCACCATGGTTGCCCTGCCAGATGATCACGTCGTGCGCGTATGCTCGGTCCAGCCGCAGCACGATCTTCTCCTGCGGCGGATTCTCGCCGAAGCCCGGCGCCGAGATCGGTGTGCGGGTCATCGTACGGGGCGGATCGACGGTTTCGGACATGATGTGCTGCGGCGTCAGCAGGAAGTTCTGCCACAGCATCACGCCGATGCCGCCCTGGGGAACGCGGGACAGCGTGGTCTCGAACGCCTCCCGGGTCGGGGCAGAGATGAATTCGTCGGCATCGAGCACGATGGCGAAATCGGCGAAGAAGGCGCTTTGGCAGACCTGCAGCAGCTTGGTCATGCGTTCCGACTGGTCGTAGGCCTGCCTGGTGGAATTGGTGACGACCAGCTGACTGAACTCGCGCATCAGCTGCAGCAGGATGCCGCGCGTCGCATCGGTGGAATCGTTGTCCAGAACAACGAGGTAGTCCACGAATTGCAGATTGTGGCGGACGAACGGCTCGATGATGTCCTGCTCGTTCTTGACCATCGCCATGGCGATGATCCGGGGACGGTTCGGCTCGGCGAAACCCACTCTGCTCTCCTGTTGGCGGCAAGGCAGGAATGCGCAGACTGGCGGGCGGCGTCAACTTGAAGTTTACGGCGTTGCCCGGCAGCGGTCAGGAATCGGTCGGCCGCACGAAGCACATGACGCCGGCGGTGGGAAGCCAGCAGACCACGGCGTGGCCGGTCGGATTGTCGCCACGTTCGAGGATCCGCTCCGGCGGGACGGGCAGCCAGAGGCCGAGGATTTCAACCTCATACTGCCCGTCCCGTATCCGGTATTCGACCGAGCGGCAATCGGCGACCGAGCAGCATGGGGTGCCGGTACCGGGCTGCCGGAGGTCCTCGAACCAATGCTTCAGCGCCGGGTCCGCACCCTCGGGCGGACGCGCGAGGGCCGAAGGCACCGCCAGCAGCGACAACGGGACCACGAGCAGCATGGCCTCCGCCTCCGATGCCAGCCGCCACCAGCCAACGCTGCGCATTCAGCCTCCGCGAGTTGAAATCCGGCCTCAGGCGATCAGCGCCTCCGAATGCGGATCGAAGACGCAGATCTTGCGCGTGTCCACGGCAAACCGCCCTGCCTCGCCAACCACAAGCTTGATGTCGGGCGCCACCCGCCCGATGACGCGATGGCCGCCGAGGCGCATCGTCACGAGCGTTTCGGCGCCGGTCGGCTCGGTCATCTCCACGACCGCCTCCACGGTCAGCGGCGGGTGCTGGTCATCGCCGAAGCGGCGCCGCGGTTCGGCGATGCATTCCGGCCGCAAGCCGATGATGATTTCGCTCAACGCGCCCAGGCGCGCATCGTTGCCGGCAAGCGGCAGCGGGATCGACGTGGCCCCGGGCCCGTTGCCGACGATCGCATGCGGCATACCGTCGATCCCCTGCAGCCGGGCCTGCAATGTGTTCATCGGCGGCGATCCCATGAAGCGGGCGACGAACAGGTTGGCCGGCCGGTTGTAGATGGTATCGGGATCGTCGAATTGCTGCACCTCGCCCTGGTGCATCACCGCGATCCGGGTCGCCATCGTCATCGCCTCGATCTGGTCGTGCGTGACATAGACGCACGTGGTGCCGATGCGGGCGTGCAGCTGCTTGATCTCGGCGCGCATCTCGACGCGAAGCTGGGCATCGAGATTGGACAGCGGCTCGTCGAACAGGAACAGCTTGGGGTCGCGCACCAGGGCCCGGCCCATCGCCACGCGCTGCCGCTGTCCGCCGGACAGCTGGCCGGGCCGCCGCGTCCAGCAGGGGCTCGATCTGCAGCAGCCTGGCCACCCGCGCCAGCGCCTCCTCCTGGGCCGGCTTCGGAACGTTGCGGCACTCCATGCCGAAGGTGATGTTCTGCCGCACCGTCATCGACGGGTACAGCGCGTAGGACTGGAACACCATGGCGATGTCGCGGTCCTTCGGCGGCAACGCCGTTCATCCGCCGGCCGCCGATCTCGATCTCGCCCTCGTTCATCGTCTCCAGCCCGGCGATGATCGACAGCAGCGTGGACTTGCCGCAGCCGGACGGGCCGACCAGCACGGTGAACTCGCCGTCTGTCGATGTCGAGGTTGATGCCCTTCAGCACCTCGAGCGCACCGAAGCGGCTGGCGGACGTTGCGGATCGTCGACGCTGGCCATGAACTTCCCTACCGAACCGCGCCGGCGGTCAGGCCGCGCATGAAATACCTGCCGCCGAACAGATAGACCAGCAAGCGTCGGCAGCGCCGCCAGCAGCACGGCCGCACTCTGCACGCCGTATTGCGGCGTGGTGGTGACGGTGGCGCTGATCGCGATCAGCGCCGCGGTCACCGGCTGCTGGCCGCCGGACAGGAAGGTGACGCCGTACAGGAACTCGTTCCAGATGCCGGTGAACTGCCAGATCACCGTGACGATCAGGATCGGCGGCGACAATGGCAGGACGATGCGCCAGAACATCCGGTAGAACCCGGCACCGTCGATGCGGGCGGCCTTGATCAGGTCCTGCGGGATCGCGGTGTAGTAGTTGCGGCAGAACAACGTCGTGAAGCTCATGCCCTGCACGACGTGGATCAGCACCAGGCCGGCGATGGTGTTGCTGAGCCCGAGGTCGCGCAGCACGATCGTCCATGGGATCAGCCGCATCTGCTCCGGCAGGAACACGCCGAGCGTCACCAGCCCGAAGATCACCGCGTCGCCGCGGAACCGCCACAGCGAGATGGAGTAGCCGGCGACCGCGCCGAGCAGGGTCGAGAGGATCGTCGCCGGAACGGCCAGCTGCAGTGAGTTGAGGATGTACGGGGCCACGCCCTGGCAGCGCTCGGCGATGCAGAAGCTGCTCCAGGCGGTCAGGTAATTGCCGAAGCGTGAACGCCTGCCGGCCAGCCGATCAGCGAGCGCTGCGCCATCTCCTGATTCGGAGCGCAGCGACGTCAGGACACGACCACCAAGCGGCGCCAGGAAGAACAGCCGCGCAAGCCGGACCAGCAGCGGCGTAGACGAGCAGGCGGCGCGCGGCGCTGCTCATGCGCCGCGGCCGCGCCAGCGCTGATAGATCTTGTACGGCACGATCACCACCAGCAGCGACAGCAGCATCAGCACCGCCGCGGCCGAGCCGCGGCCGAGCTGGCCGCGCTGGAACATGAAGTCGTAGACGACGGTCGCCGGCATGCTGGTGGCGATGCCCGGGCCGCCGCCGGTCAGCGCCCGCACCAGGTCGAACGTCTTGATCGCCATCTGCAGCAGGATGACCATCACGGCGAGGAAGATCGGCCCGATCGTCGGCAGCACCACGCGGCGGTAGATGCGCAAATGGCCCGCGCCGTCGATCTGCGCCGCCTTGATGAGATCGCCGTCGACCGAGCGCAGCCCGGCCAGGAACAGCGCCATGGCGAACCCGGCCGCCTGCCACGCGCCGGCGATGACCAGCGTGTAGATCGCGCGGTCGCGGTCGATCAGCCAGTCGAACCGGAAATCGGCGAAGCCCATGTCGCGGACCAGCTTCTGGATGCCGATGCCGGGATTGAGCAGCCAGCTCCAGATCGTGCCGGTGACGACGAACGACACCGCCATCGGATAGAGGAAGATGGTGCGGAGCACGTTCTCGCCGCGCACGCGCTGGTCGAGCAGGATCGCCAGCAGCAGCCCGACGAAGCGTGGTCAGCACGACGAAGCCGATGCCGAAGATGAACGATGTTGGTGTAGGCGACGGAGAAGTTCCGCGTCGCCATCACCGACGTGTAGTTGCGCAGCCCGACGAAGCCGTCCTCCGGCATCAGCGTGGACGGCGTGAACGAGATCCACGCCGTCCAGACCGTGAACAGCACCACATGGCCCGCGGAGAGCAGCAGCGGCGGCCAGATCGCGAGCATCGGCAGCAGCGTGTCGCGCCAGCGCCGCCATGCCGGGGGCAGCGCGCCCACTCGGCAGCAGCGCCGGCAGGCGCGCGCGCGGCCAGGCGACGTCGCCCGGCACCGAGGTCAGCGCGCGCTGTCGACCGCGTCGACCAGGCGCTGCTGCGCCTCCTTCGGCTTCAGGTCCTTGTTGTGCACGAACTCGGTCAGCACGTCGATCATCGCCGCGGTGATCTGGTTCGGCTGCGCCATGTTGTGCGCCAGGCTGAGCGACGACCTGCTTGTTCTGCACAGCATCCTTCAGGCCCTGCGCGCTGCTGCGCTGTGCGTCCGACCAGCCCTCGCCGGTGAGGTTCGGCGTCGGTGCGCACCGGGATCGAGCCGGTGATGTGCGAATACATCTCCTGCGTCGACAACTGCGTGATCAGCTTGGCCAGCAGCAACTGCCCGGCCTGCAGGTCGGCCGCCTTCTGCTTCCAGAAGATGAAGGCGTCGGCGTTCAGGATGTAGGCGGCGCGGCCGTTGTCCTGCGGCGCCGGGCCGCTCATGAAATCGGCGAAGCGTGAAGCCGCCGTTGATGATGTTGCCCTGCGCCCAGCCGCCCATCAGCAACATTCCCATCTCGCCGCGGATGAACGGGGCGACCTGGACGCTCCAGCTTTGCGCCGCGATCGACGGGTTCATCCAGTCGGCGAGCTTGCGGGTCTGCTCGAACGCCGCCAGCACCTCCTTGCTGGCCAGCGCGTCGCCGTCGAGTTCCATCACGGCGCTTGCGGTAGACCTGCGGGCTGATGCCGTTGAGCGCGATCTCCCACTTCATGCCGTCGTCCCAGCGGATGCCGCCATTGGCCAGCGGGATGATGCCGGCGGCCTTCATCTTGGTCGCCGAGCGCGTTGAACTCCGCCCAGGTCTTCGGCAACTCGGTGGCGCCGACCTTGTCCATCGCCTTCTTCGACACGAACAGCGTGTTGATCCGGTAGATCTGCAGCGGCAGCGCGATCCAGTGGCCGTACGGCTTGTGCAGCTTCGCCAGTTCCGGCGCCACGAACTTCTCGTAGCCGGTGTCGGCGACGACCTGGTCGAGATCGACGGTCGGCGCGATCTTCGACCAGGCGGCGATCTCGGGCCCCTTGAGCTGCGACGCCGCGGGCGGGTCGCCGGCCATGATCTGGGCCCGCAGCTTGTTCATCATCTCGGTGGTGAAGCCGGGCACCGGGTTGTGCTCCCAGATGCCGCCGTTCTGCTCGAACAGCTTGCCGAGCGCGGTGATCGCCGCACCGTCGCTGCCGGCCGACCATTGCGAGATCACCGTCACCCGCGGCTTGGCCGCTTGCGCGCGCAGGGTGGCAGGGGCAGCAGCCAAGGCGGCCGAGGCCGCCAGCAGGGCCCGACGAGACAACCCGGACATCGCTTCCTCCATTTTGTTCTGGACTGCCGCCGATGGCGGCAAATTGGAGTGGATGTTAGGCGCGACGCCCCTGCCCTGTCACGCCGCCGATCTCAGCCGCCGAAGCCGTCGACCACGTTGGCGCGCAGGTACTCCATGTTCATCGCGATGCCGAGACCGGGGGCCGTGGATAGGTGCAGCCGGCCGCCTGTGTTGTCGAGCGGCGTCTTCGATGAACGCGTTGTAGCTGGCTGAGGTCCCATCGCGAGGTTTCCAGGCGGTAGAAATTCGGCACCGTCATCATCACCTGCGCGCCTGCGACGACGTTGATCGGGCCGCTCGCGTCGTGCGGGGAAACCGGGATGTAGTAGGCCTCCGCCATGGTGGCGATCTTCTTCAGTTCGGTGATGCCGCCGGTCCAGGTGACGTCGGGCATGATGTAGTCGGCCAGGCGGTTTTCCAGGATCGGCAGGAACTCCCAGCGCGTGTGCAGCCGCTCGCCGACGCGTGATGTGGGCGCTGACCTTCTCGCGGACCTGGCTGCAGCGCGTGATAGCTCTCGACCGGCACCGGCTCCTCGAACCAGTCGATCTGGCCGGCGTCTTCCAGGCGTGCGGCAGAGGCGGATCGCGGTCGGAACGTTGAAGCGGCCATGCGCGTCGATCAGGATCTCGATGTCGGGGCCGGCGATCTCGCGGATGCGGGCGGTGAGCTTGGCGGCGATCTTCTCGCCCTGCTTGCTCATGCCGCCGTCGAGATAGATCGTCGTTCATGCCGCTCCGATGCCGTCCGAGATGCGGGAACGGATCGAACTTCAGCGCGGTGTGGCCGGAATCGACGATGGCGCGGATTTCCTGGACGACGCCTTCATCGGTGTTGAAGTTGCGCCGGTCGGGATGGGTGTAGAGCAGGATGTCGTCGCGCACCCTGCCGCCGAGCAACTCGTAGATCGGCAGGCCGAGCACCTTGCCGCGGATGTCCCACAGCGCGATGTCGATGCCGCTGACCACATGGCGTGGTGGCGCCGCGGGTGCCCATATAGGTGAACGAGCGGAACGTCTTGTGCCAGAGCCGCTCGATCTGCGAGGGGTCTTCGCCGACCAGCAGGTCGTTGAGCTGGCGGATGATGCCGGCGACGGCGCGGTTGGCGATCTTGCGTGGTGGTGGTGATCTCGCCCCAGCCGGTGACGCCCTCGTCGGTCCGCACCTCGACGAAGAAATACTCGCCCCACCCCGAAGTCGGGGTTTTGACGAGCCAAGGCACCAGCTTGGTGATTTTCATAGCGACGTTCCTTCAGCGCAGTTTTCGACGTTCGTCGGGGCGGGGAGTTAGCGCGCGACCAGGGCCTGTTGCGTGGCGGCATCGAACAGATGCAGCCGCTGCTGATCGAAGGCGAGCCACACCGGGTCGTCCGGCGCCAGGCGGATGTCGGGCGGGACGCTGACGATCACGATCGTGGCGCCGAGATAGACGTGCACGTAGGTGATGTCGCCGGTCGGCTCGACGGTGTAGACGCGGCTCTGGATGGCGCCGGGCACCGGCTCGGTGTGCAGCGTCATGGTGCCGTGGCGGGCGCCGAGCGATGACCTCCGCGGTGCTGGACGCGAGCGCCTTGCGGGCGTTCTCGGGCGACAGCTGGTAGCTCCAGCCGTCCGTCGCCGTTCAGCGTCGCACCGCCCGCGGTGGCGGAGACGCTGCGCCGGCACCAGGCTCATCGCCGGGCTGCCGACGAAGCCGGCGACGAAGATGTTGGCCGGGTTGGCGAAGACGTGTTCCGGCGCGTCGTATTGCTGCAGGATGCCGCCGTTCATCACCGCCATCTTGTCGGCCATCGTCACCGCTTCGAGCTGGTCGTGCGTGACGTAGATGACGGTGGCGTTGCAGGTCCTGGTGGAAGCGCTTCAGCTCCGAGCGCATCTGCACCCGCAGCTTGGCGTCGAGGTTGGACAGCGGCTCGTCCATCAGGAACACCCGGGGATCGCGCACCAGCGCGCGGCCGAGCGCCACGCGCTGCTGCTGGCCGCCGGACAGCTCGCGCGGCCGGCGCTCCAGCAGATGCGCGATGTCGAGCACCGTGGCCGCCTCGCGCACCTTCCGGTCGATGTCGGCGCGCGACATCTTGCGCATCTTCAGCGGGAAGGCGAGGTTCTGGAACACCGTCTTGTTCGGATACAGCGCGTAGTTCTGGAACACCATGGCGATGTCCCGGTCCTTCGGGTCGAGATCGTTGACCAGGCGGTCGCCGATATAGATGTCGCCGTCGGTCGAGCTCGATCAGCCCGGCGACGAGATTGAGCGTCGTGGTCTTGCCGCAGCCGGACGGGCCGACCAGGGCGACGAACTCGCCGTCCTCGATGGTCAGCGAGACGTGGTCGACGGCGTAGGACGGCGCCGTAGGTCTTGACCACGTCGTTCAGCCTCGACCTTCGGCCATCGGCGATTCCCCGTATCCCTTGCCATCCGCGTGGATCACGATTTCACGGCGCCTTCGGTCAGCGCGCGGACGAAATATTTCTGCAGGAACAGGAACATCACCACGACCGGCACGCTCATGATGAACGATGCCGCCATCAGCCCCGGCCAGTTCGTGGCGTATTCCGTGAAGAACCGCGCAGCCCGACCGGCAGCGTGAGCTTGTCTTGTCGTTGAGGAAGGTCAGCGCATAGACATATTCGTTCCAGGCCAGGATGAAGGAGTAGATCGCGGTGGCGATGATGCCCGGGCGACGACAGCGGCATCACGATGCGGATGAACGCCTGGAAGCGCGAGGCGCCGTCGATCCGCGCCGCCTGCTCCAGCTGCACCGGAATGTTGTCGTAGAAGCCCTTCAGCAGCCAGATCGACAGCGGCAGGCCGAAGGTGAGGTAGGTCAGGACCAGCGACCAGCTCGGTGTTCACCAGGTGCAGCCAGCGCATCAGGATGAACAGCGGCATCAGGAACACCACGGCGGGAAACATGTTGCGCAGCAGCACCGAGTAGAACAGCAGCTCGCGGCCGGGGAAGCGGAAGCGCGAGAAGGCGTAGGCGGCGGGCACGGCGACGACGACGCCGAGCACGGTCGTGGCGGTCGAAACCCAGATGCTGTTCCACAGGTAGCGCAGGAATTCCTGGCCGACGTCGCTGGCGGGCGACAGCAGCCGCGTGTACTGCTCCAGCGTCGGGTTGCTGCGGCCATCCATTCCGGCGGATACTGCAGCGCGGCGAACTGCGTCTTCAGCGACGTCAGCAGCATCCACACCATCGGCAGCACCGCGAACACCAGCAGCAGCGCGAGGAACACCCAGCCGGCGACGCGCCAGCCGCCGATGCGGCGCCGAGCTTCGGCGCGGATCGCGCCAGGCGGCGATTCCGTCGCGCGACGCTCATTCCGGCCGCCCGCGTCGCCGCGCCGGTCAGCGCGCGGACGTAGAAATAGCCGAGCGCCATCATCACGATGAACAGGATCACCGAGTAGGCCGAGGCGAGGCCGAAGCGGATGCGGCCGAAGGCGATCTGGTAGATGTCGGTGATCCAGATCTGCGAGGCGCCGGCCGGGCCGCCGCCGGTCATGATCCAGGGGATGGTGAAGCGGTTGAGGTTGGTGACGATCAGCAGCAGCACGGTGATCGAGCGTGACGCCTTTCAGATGCGGCACGGTGATGTGCCAGAAGCGCTGCCAGGTGCCCGGCGCCGTCCACCTGCGCGGCGCGATGCAGCTGCGTCCGGCACGGTCTGCAGCCCGGCCAGCATCATGATCATGGCGAAGGGAGAATTCCTTCCAGACGTTCACGACGATCAGCGAGGGCAGCACCGGTTGATGTCGTCGAGGAAGTTGATCGGCTTGCTCGGTGAAGCCGAGCGCCACCGAGAGCGCGCCGATGACGCCGAAGTCGCTGTGGTAGAGCCAGCGCCAGACATAGGCGGCGGCCACCGCGCTGATGACGTAGGGGATCAGCAGGATGCCGCGGATCAGGCCGCGGCCGACGAATTCGCGGTTGAGCGCCAGGGCCGCGCCGAAGCCCAGCACGAAGGCGAACAGGGTCGAGAAGAACGTCCAGATCGACGGTGTTCCAGGTGACGTCGCGGAAGCTTCGGCTGGCCAGGATGCGGCGTGTAGTTGTCGAGCGCCGACGAAGACCTTGTCGGCCATCGACAGGCTCGGCGGCGTGGTGAAGAACGACAGATAGATCGTGTCGTAGACCGGGTAGCCGATCACCAGCAGCATCACGCCGAAGGCGGGCAGGATATACAGGTAGTCCGCCCGGTGCCGGATGATCCGCCGGAACAGGTTGGGCGATTTCCTCGGGGACCGTCGCACCGGGCCTGCCGCGTCCAATGACGCGGCAGGCCCGGCGATCCCAGAAAGTCCAGCCGACATCAAGGTCCGATCAGGCAGAGATTCAGCAGGTCCTTGACTTTGGCGGCGGCGTCGTCTGCGGCATCGGCGACCGTCATCTTCCCGGTCAGCGCGTTCTGCATCATGTCCGGCACGATGATGTTCATCATCTCGCCCGATTCCGGGATGACCGGGAACGGCACGCCGTCGGCAGCATGGAGGTGGTGACGTTGAGGAACTTGATCTGCTCCAGGCGCTGCTTCATCCAGTTGGTGCGGAAGCCGCGGCGTGTTGCCGGGGTTGGAGCCGGCCCAGGCGAGCTTGGTCGACCATTCCGGACCCGTGGTGAACGCCACGAACGCCTTGCGCGGCGCCGATGTCGAGACCGCCGCCGACGATCTCCGGCTTGAAGATGTGGATGTTCCAGCCGCCGAACACCACCGAACGCCGCGACCGGGCCGTTGGGGATCAGGCCGTAGCGCATGTTGGCCACCACCGCCTCGGCGATCGCCTTGTCGGCGCCGGTGGCGCGCTTGGCCTTGTCGATCATCACCGCGTATTCGCTGGGGTGGCTGATCATCATGCCGAGCTGGCCGGCGACGAACGGGTCCTGGTTCTCGGTCTGGGTGTTGGTCAGCGCCGAGCGCGGCACCGACTTGTCGCGCACATACATGTCGTAGGAGACCTGCAGCGCCGCCTTGGTGCCTTCGTTGT
Organism: uncultured Alphaproteobacteria bacterium; assembly: GCA_963819305.1. GTDB lineage: Bacteria > Pseudomonadota > Alphaproteobacteria > Acetobacterales > Acetobacteraceae > CAVTKE01. The sequence continues at coordinate 103,769 of CAWFVP010000003.1, read as the reverse complement.
TGATGCAGAACCTCTTGTAGGCGGGCTTGTCCTCCGCCTCGTCCAGCGCGCCGCCGCCATAGGCCCAGGCCTGCGGCATGAAGCGGTAGGGCGTGTTGCCGGCATTCGGCGCGGGCGACCAGGCCATAGCCGCTCTTGCCGGTCTTGTCCTTGATCCGCTTGGAGAACACGACGAGTTCGTCCCACGTCGCCGGCGGCTTCTCCGGATCGAGGCCCGGCATCCTTGAAGATGCCGGCGTTCCAGATCAGCGCCATGGTCTCGTTGTTGGTCGGCACGCCGTAGGTCTTGCCGTGCCATGTGACGGATTTCATCGCCGCCGGCCAGAAATCGCTGCTGGAATGCCGACATCCTCGGGCTTCATCTCCATCAGCATGCCCTTGGCGGCGAGCTCAGGCGCCCAGAGCAGCATCAGGCGCGCGACCATCGGCGCCGCGTTGCCCATGGCGGAGGTGCGCAGCTTGTCCAGCACCTGGTTGTAGCCGAGGCTGGTCTTTTCCACCGTGATGTTGGGGTAGGTCTTGGCGAAGGCGGCCCAGAGCTGGGCGTCGATGTCACGGTCGATCTGCGGCGAGGCCTCGTTCGGGCCGACATACCAGTAGGTCAGCCGGCCCTTGTAGTTGAGCGGCACGACCTTGGCGCATTCGGCCGCGGTATCGACCTCGATGGTGCCGGCGATGCTGGTGACGTAGTCCGGCGTCCAGGTCGCGGCGTCCACGCCGAAATGGGCGAACTGGGTGCCGGCGGCATGCGCGCCGTGGGCGAGCCCAGCCGCGGCAAGACCGGCGCCGGCCGAATAGCCGAGAAAGCGGCGGCGGTCGATCGGATACGAGAAGCCATCCCCGTTGCGGGATCTCGTCATCACCGTTCCTCCTTGCTGTCTTGTCATTTGTTACAAGTGGTTCCGTCGGCAAGCGACAGACCAGCGTGGGAAGCTTGTGGCGCATCCAGGCGCATTGTCAATCAGCCTGTTACAGGCGCGGGGATGGTGGCCGATTTGTCATGAGGAGGCCGGGAGTCCGGCAACGAGGTCGCCGACGCGGCGGCGCAGGGCGATGATGCCGGTGTCGCGGTGGCGGGTGGGGTGGACGCGGTTGGTGAGCAGGCTCCAGGCGCGACCGCGCTCGAAATCCAGCCACAGGCCGGTGCCGGTGAAGCCGGTGTGGCCGATGCTAGTGGCCGAGCAGGCATCGCCGCCGGACCAGCCATCGTGGCGGGATTCCCAGCCAAGGCCGCGGGTGGGGGTTTCGCGGTCGCGGATCGGCGCCAGCGCGGGATCGTCGCCGCGCAGCAGGGATGCGGCGAAATCGAGGATGCCGTCGATGCGGCCGAACAGCCCGGCATGGCCGGCGATGCCGCCGAGCGCATACGCGTTCTCGTCATGCACCTCGCCGCGCATCACCCTGCCCCGCCAGGTGCAACGCTCGGTTGCGGCGCAGGCTTCGGGATCGGGGCGGAAGCTGAAGCCCGGCGGCAAGGGTTGCCGGTCGAGGGGCAGTCCGGTGAGGCGCTCCACGGCAATGCCGAGCAGCAGAAAGTTGATGTCGGAATACACTGGCAGGCCCGGCCGCCATTCACGCTGCAGGATGAAGGCGCGCAGGGTCGCAGGGTCCTGGCCATAGGTGTAGAGCGGCTCGACCGCCGGCAGGTGGGTCTGGTGGCTGAGGCATTGGCGGAAGGTCAGGCGCCGCTCGGCGGCGTTCACGTCGTATTGGCGCAGATCCGGGATGGCGGCGACCAGCGGGTCGTCGAGGGCGATCCGCCCGGCCGCGGCCAGCCGCAGGATCGCGGTGGTGGTGAAGATCACCTTGGTGAGCGATGCCAAGTCGAACCAGGTATCGCGGGTCATGGCGGCCGGGGCGGGCTCGATCTGCGCGTGGCCGCCAAAACGGATTTTTCGGTCGCCGGCGGCGGTGACGACGCCGAGCACGGCGCCCGGGATCGCGTGCCCGGCGATGGCCTGGGCGACGGGGGCCCAGGGAGCTTCGAGGTCGTCAGGCATCGGCAACCAGTTGCAGAAGGGCGGCCACCGATTGCTCCAGGGTGCGGCCGCCGGTGTCCAGCACGAGGTCGGCGCGGGCGTAGAGATCCTCGCGGCTGGCGAGGATGGCCCGCAGGTCGTCCATTGCCGCCCGGTTGTCCTGCATCGGGCGCAGGTCGCCCTGAGCCAGCACCCGCTGCATGTGCTCCTCGGGGGTGGCGCGGACCCATATGGTGAGGCAACCGCGCAGCAGCAGGGCGAAGTTCGACGGGTCGGCGACGATGCTGCCGCCGGTGGCGATGATGCCGTCCGGCTGTTGCAGCAGCCGGGCGAGCACCTGCCGCTCCAGCCGGCGGAATCCGCGTTGGCCCTGGCGCTCGAAGATTTCCCGCAGCTCCATGCCCGCCTCGCGCTCGATCTCGCGGTCGAGTTCGATGAATCCGGTCTCGCGCGCCTCGGCGAGCCGGCGCCCGAGGGTGGATTTGCCGGCGCCGCGCAGTCCGATGAGGGCGATGCGTCGGCCACGATTGTCCTGCAGCCGGCCCGCGAAGTGCCGCTGCAGCAGGGACCGCGCCTCGGCGGACTGCGCCTCGGTGAGCCGGCCAAGCAGCCCCTCCAGGTGGCGCATGGAACAGCCCGCCGGCGCTTCGCCCGCGGAGTCGGACAGCAAGGCGGCGGGTTCGGTGCCGAGGGCGCGGGCAATGGCGCGCAGCAGCACGATGGAGGCGTTGCCGCCTCCCGCTTCCATCTGGGCGAGGTAGCGCTCCGACACGCCGGATTGAGCCGCCAGGACCCGGCGCGTCATGCCGCGCTGGGCGCGCGCGCGCCGCAGCCGGGCGCCGACCTGGCCCAGCCATGCGGCATCGTCGTCGGCCAGGGCATCGGCGTGTTCCGGGGACGAGCGGGTGGGCGACGCGACCAATGTGGATGCCTTATGCCGGATGCGGCGCAGGCGGCAGTTTCAGTAGCTCACGCGGCTTTGTCCAGCTTGCGGCGGAGGGCGGCGCCGGAACCATTCCACCTGCGAGCGGTTTCCTCGGGTAGAGCCGCGCCGAAACCTGGACGCGATTTCATCCGCTGCCGCATTTCAGGCACAGTTGCGCCGTGATGAAGTTGAAATCCAGACCGATGTTTGCGGCATCGATCAAGGAGATCAGTCATGCGCCTTCCCGCGAAAATTGTCCTGCTTGCGACCATTGCCGCCCTGGCTGTGCCACTGGCGGCGCAGCCGGCATCGGCGCAGCGCTACAACCGTGGTTATGACGGTTACAACCATGGCAACTACTACAACCACGGCTACTACAACCACGGCAACAACACCGGCGCCGTAATTGGCGGCGCGCTGCTGGGGCTCGGCGTCGGCGCCGCGATCGGGGCGTTGGCCGCACCTCCGCCGGTGGTATACGCACAGCCGCCGGCCGTCTATGCCCCAGCCCCGCCGCCGGGATACTACGCTCCGCAGGCCGGCTACTTCGCGCCGCCGCCGGTCTATTACGGTTACTGATCCGTTACGGCTTTCGCTTTGCGCTCAAACAACCGCTACAGGAAGTTATCCACTATGACCAACAAGTTGATTCCGATGTTGCTGGCAGCAAGTTTTGCGATGCCGGCAATTGCGATGGCGCAGGCGACGCCGAACGCGGCAGCCCCGGCGCCAAGCGCCGCGGCCACGGCTCCGGCCTCGCGCGGCACCCATGGCGTGCTGTCGTCAAGCGACCGGGTGGAGCAGCGCATCGCCGATATGCACACGAAGCTGCACATCACCGCCGCCCAGCAACCGCAATGGGATGCGTTCGCAGCCGTGATGCGCGAGAACGCGACCAACATGCACCAGGTGTTCGAGAGCCGCAGCGGCAAGTTCAAGACGATGAACGCGGTCGACAACATGCAGTCCTACGAGGCGATCGCGCAGCAGCATGCCGCCAGCCTGCAGAAGCTGGTGCCGGCGTTCGCGACGCTCTACGCGTCCTTGAGCGACCAGCAGAAGAAGGAAGCCGACGAGATGTTCCGTGCCGCGCCGTCTGCCCGCATGGAATCGCGGCATAGCTGACGCACGTCTTAGCTGTTGAACAGGGCGGCCGCGTTGCGAAGCAGCAGCGCGGCCGCTTTGGTTTTCTGAACGCCCTCAGGTTTTCTGCAGCCCGTAGAATTTCGGAAACCCGGGCAGCACACCGGCCAAGCCGCGGCGGAATGCGGTTGGTTGCAGGATCTGCCCGACGGGAACATACGGGGCATCCTTCCAGACCTGCATCTGGATCTCGGCGCAGTATTTCCGTTGCGACGCGAGGTCCGGCGCCTCGAACCATTCCTCGCGGAACTTCTCCATCTCTGGGCTGGTCGGCCAGCCGTACCAGGCATCGGCGCCATTGCCGCGGGCGAGGAACGATACCGCGGGATTGAAGACGTCCATCCCGCCGATCATCGATGGAAACAGGCTCCAGCCGCCCTTGTCGACGCTGCCGCGATTGGCGCGGCGCTGGAACATGGTGCCGGCGTCCATCGACTGCAGATCGACATTGAAGCCGATCTTGCGCAGCAAGTCGGCGGCGACCTGCGCCATGACGGTATTCACCGGATGGTCGGTGGGGTTCATCACCACCACGCGCTCGCCGCCGTAGCCGGCTGCCGCGACCTCGGCGCGGGCGGCCGCGAGGTCGGGCTTGCCGAACAGGGCATCGAGGCCGGCGTCGCTGGCCATCGGCGTGCCGGGGGTGAACGCGCCGGCCTTGACCCGCCAGACGGAGGGATCCGAGGAAAACGCCGACATGAATTCCGTCTGGTCGACGGCGTGCAGCACCGCGCGGCGGAGACCGGCATTCGCGAACGGCGGTTGCAGGCAGTTGAAGCGGAGCACTGGCATGACGCCGGTGCTGTCCTTCACCGCGACTTCGATCCCGCGGTCCTGGCGCAGCAATGCCAGAAGGTCGGTGTTCGGCGCCTCGACCCAATCCACCTCGCCGCGCTGCAGGGCCGCGGCAGCGGTGGCGCCGTCGGGGATAGTGAGCCACTCCACGCGGTCGACATTCGCCGTCTTGGGTCCCGAGGTGAGGCCGGTGGTGCCAGCTGCGCGGGGGACGTAGCCGGCGAATTTCTCATAGACCGCGCGCGAGCCGGGTACGCGCTCGTTGGCGACGAAGCGGAACGGGCCGCTGCCCACCAGTTCGGGGACCGGCTTCAGAGCGTCGAGCGCGGCCAGACGTTCCGGCATGATCGCCGGCATCAGCGGCGCGATCTTGCCCAGCGCGTCGGGCAGCAGCACGAAGCGGCGGTTCATGCGGAATTCCACCACCCGGTCCGAGGCGGCGGCGAGGTCGTCGGTGGCTTCCAGCAGGCTCATGCCGAACTCGTCGCGCTTGCCCCAGCGGCGGATGCTGGCAACCACGTCGCGCGCCAGCACCGGCGTGCCGTCGTGGAACTTCAGGCCCTCACGAAGGGTGAGCTTCCAGTTGCGGTGGTCGTTTTCAGCGACATGGCCTTCGACCATCTGCGGCTGCACGCGGTACGATTCGTCGATGCCGTACAGCGTATCGAACACCAGGTAGCCATGGGTGCGGGTCTGCGACGCGGTGTTCACCGTCGGGTCGAGAATCGCCAGGTCGACGTAGGGGACGAATTTCAGCACCGATGTCGCCTTGGCGATGCCGGGCGCGGCCAGGACGGCCGCACCCGAAAGGGCAAGGCGCCGGGTGATTTTCATGGGACGTATTCCTCTGTTGGCCGGCCCGCAGCTTCGCATATTTGCCCGCCAGGCGTCACTGGACCATTGTTCCGGCGGGAGGATCCACGACCATGCTGACCGATGATTTCGAGGTGCTCGATCCGCGCTTTCGCGCGCTGGCGATGGGCAATGTTCATGTCGAGAAGCTGTACACGGGTTGCCGCTGGGCGGAGGGCCCTGCGTGGTTTCCGGCGGGGCGGTACCTGGTGTGGTCTGACATCCCGAACAACCGGATGATGCGGTGGGACGAGACCGATGGATCGGTGTCGGTGTTTCGCCAGCCGTCCGACAATTCCAACGGCAACACGGTCGATCGGCAAGGTCGGCTGGTCACCTGCCATCACCGCACGCGCCAGGTTTCGCGCACCGAACATGACGGCAGCCGGACGGTGCTTGCCAGCAGGTGGCAGGGCAAGCGGCTGAACTCGCCGAACGATGCGGTGGTGAAGTCCGACGGCAGCATCTGGTTCACCGACCCGAGCTACGGCATCGATTCCGAGTATGAGGGCGATGCGGCGGCGTCCGAGATCGGGGCTTGCCACGTTTATCGCATCCCGCCTGAGGGCGGGGAGATCACCGCCGTCGCCACGGATTTCGCGAAGCCGAACGGGCTGGCGTTCTCGGCCGACGAGAAGCTTCTGTACATCGCCGATACCGGATTCTCCCACGGCGAGCAGTATCCCCGGCATATCAGGGTGTTTCGGGTGGCGGGGGAGAAGCTGTCCGGCGGCGAGGTGTTCGCGACATCCGAGGTCGGGCTGTTCGACGGGCTTCGGGTGGATGTGCACGGGAATGTCTGGACTAGTTCCGGCGATGGGGTGCGGTGCTACGCGCCGGATGGCAAGCTGATCGGCCGCATCCGCATTCCGGAAGTGGTGGCGAATTGCTGCTTCGGCGGCGCCAAGCGCAACCGGCTGTTCATCTGCGGCACCACGTCGCTGTATGCGACGTATCTCAACACCGCCGGTGCCGTCTGATGATTTCGTGGTTCGCGATGTTCCGCTCGGGCACCGCAGCCGATGCCGCCGAGGTGCAGGCGACGAGCGCGATGCTCGCCGGGATCGCGGGGCTGGCGAAGGCGCTGGTCTATACGCCGAGCGCCACGCATGACCCGTACCTGAACGACGGCGCGCCCCCTGCCCTCGGCCTGCAGCTATATTTTTCCGACATCGCGGTGCTGGAGGCGGCGTTGGCGCCGCAGGGTCCGTTGCAGGCGCTGGCGGATGGCCGGTTGCTGCCGAGCCTCGCCGGTGCCGACGTGCGGCAGCAGGCGATGCTGGTGCGCGAGTATCCGGTGCCCGATGCGCGTTTCCGGACGCCGGCCGGGGAGCCGCATTGCAGCTACCTGGTTTCGTATCAGGGGACGGCAGAGGATCTCAATCTTTGGCTGTCGTACTACATCCAGCATCATCCGGTGATCATGGCGCGGTTTCCGGAGATCAGGCAGATCGAGATCTACACCCGGATCGACTGGTGCGGATTCTTGCCGTGGCCGCGCGTGGACTACATGCAGCGCAATAAGGTGGTGTTCGATTCCCCGGCGGCGCTGACAGCGGCGCTGAATTCACCGGTGCGCCACGAGATGCGTGCCGACTTCAAGAATTTTCCGCCGTTCAACGGTGACAACACGCATTTTCCGATGCTCACCCGGGTGGTTGTGCCGCAAGGTGGGTGACCATGAAATCCATTGCCCGCCGCAGGAACCAAGGGTTATTCCAGACGGTGGTGTGGTCGTCGTTCGGTAGCACGATCAGGTCGAAATCCTTGTCGGCGGCGATCAGGGCGGCGGCGAGCTGAAGGGTCAGGGCGGGGTGGACGTTGTCGTCCATGTCGCCGTAGGCGAGCAGCAGCTTGCCCTGCAGCCGATGGGCGAGCGGCGGATTGGCGGCGGTGTCGTAGTTGGTAGTGCCGTCCGGGTTGCGGACCAGGGCGCCCATGTATTTCTCGCACCAGGAAAAGCTGTAGCCCTTCTGGTCGTGATTGCCGGAGGTGGCGACGGCGGCGTGAAAGAATTCCGGGTATTCCAGCAGCGCCCGCACCGAGGCGTAGCCACCGCCGGAATGGCCCATGATGCCGAGCCGGGCGAGGTCCATGAAAGCGTGGCGAGCGGCCAGCTCGCGTAGTCCCGCGACGTGGTCGGCCAGGGTACCGGGATCGTCGAGACGGCCGTAGCTGGTATCGTGGAACGCCTTGCTGCGCAGCGGGGTGCCGCGGCCATCGATGTTGACGACGATGAAGCCCAGCTCGGCGAACATCTGCGGTAGGCAGGAGCGGAACAAATCCGGCATCGCGTCGGTCAGCATCACCGTGGGCGTGATGCCGCGCTGCGGGCCGGGATAGATGTAGTCGATCACGGGGTAATTGCGGGACGGGTCGAAATCGGTCGGCAGCCACATGGCGCCAAACAGATCGGTGGTGTTGTCCGCGGCCTTGACCCGAAGGGTTTGCGGCCAGCGCCAGGCGGCGGCGAGTTCTGGGGCCAGGGTGGCTTCCTCGAGCCCGGCAACCAGGCTGCCGTCGATGCGGCGGAGCACCGAGACCGGAGCGCGCTCCAGGGTGGAATGGGTATGCAGGAAATAGCGGCCCGACGGGGAGAGGAATTCGCCGATTTCGCCGACCGGGCGGATATGGTCGCGCGGCACCCGCTTCTGCGGCGTGGCGACGGCGTGGTCGCCGGGTTCGGGGGTCAGCACCCTGAAGCCCGAACCATCGAGGCCGACGCCGCAAAGAACGCGGTAATAGGGATCGACGCCGGGATCGACGCCGCCGGCCAGGAACAGGATGCGGCGGCGGGCTTCGTCGACATGCACCACGTCGCGCACCACCCAGGCGCCTTCGGTGATGCGGTTCTTCAGCGCGCCGGTTTCGAGGTCGTGCAGGTAGAGATGCGCGTACCCGTCGCGCTGGGAGAACCAGACCAGCTCGTTCGAGGCATCGAGCACGCGGATGTTCGGCAGGCCGGTGACGGAGAGATTGACTTCGACGAAGGTGTCGGCGGCTTCGGTCAGGATGTCGCGGGCGGCGCCGGTGGCGGCGTCGAGTATCTTGAGGGTCATGCGCTTCGAGTGGCGGTCGCGGTCCAGGTAGAAGACGCGGCTGCCGTCCGCACTCCACCAGGCTTCCTCGCGCTCGATGCAGGTCATGACGCCGGCGACGGAGATCGGGCCGGTTGCCCGGGCGCCGGTTGCGACGTCGATCAGCAGGTATTCCTCCAGCGGCAGTTCGTCGTCACCCGAGTTGGCCACCCGGATTTCGTGCAGCACCGGCCGGGCGGCGCCGCCGTCGGGGACGTGCTGCACCAGCGGCAGCGGCAGCACCCGCCGCTCATCCAGGCGCGAGGTGAACAGGCGGCGGGAATCCGGTGACCACAGCACCACGGCCGGCAGGACGATGCCGCGCCGCGCCAGGGTGATGGTGGTGAGGTTCATGTCGGGCGACTTGGCGTAGGCGTAGTGCGGCGCACCATCGGTGGTCAGCGGACGCTCGGCGCCGGTGGCGATGTCGCGCAGCCAGAGATCGTTGCCGCGGCGGAATGCAGCGAGTTTGCCGTCGGGGGAGCGGGTGTCTCCGGGGCGGTCCGGTGCGGCGGCGCTGCCGGGGGCGAGGCCGTTCGAGTTGGACCAGGTCCAGGGCTTGCCGGATGCGGTGAAATGCGCGGTGCCGTCGGCTTCGATGCGCAGGTCCTGCAGTGCCAGGCGGGCGGGATCGAGCGACGCCGCTTCGGCCAGGCGGGCGTGGTCGAAGGCCGGTGATTTCTCGCCGGTGGCGGCGTCGACGATGACGAAGGAGAACCCGCTCGGGGATTCCCGGCGGTACCAGAAGCGGTCGGTGTCGCCGAGCCAGTGCGGGCGGAGCATCGGGTTGCAGACCAGCGGGCGCAGGCGGGACGGGCGGAACCGTTCGGCGCGGGCGCGCAGTTCATCGGACAGCATCTTTGGAAGTTCCTCGTGTTCGGCTTGGCTATTCGGCGGCGGCCGGGCGGCGGACATGGCCGCTGACCTGCTGGCCGTCGGCCGGGCGCAGCAGCAGGAAGCCCGGCAATGCCGCCGCGGCGATCGCCGCGATGCACCACAGGGTGGTGCGGAAATCCGCCACGGTCAGCACCGATTGCGAGCCGGCGATGACGCCCAGAAGGGTCGCGCTGACCGAGACGCCGAGGCCGATGGACATCTGCTGCACCACGCCGGACAGGCTGGTCGCCTTGCTGAGCGATTGCGGCGGGATATCGGAGAAGGTCAGGGTCTGGACGGCGTTGAACTGGGTGTTGCGGACGATGCCGTACATCACGATGTAGCCGAACAGCAGCGCATGCGGCGTGGATGGCGTGAACATCGTGAAGCCGGCGACCACGGCCGCGGCGAGCACTGTGTTGCAGACCAGCAGCCGGTCGAAGCCGGCGACCCGCAGCAGCCAGACCGAGGTCGGGCGGATGATGATGGTGCCGATACTGGAGGCGAAGGTGAGGCTGCCGGACTGGATCGGGCTGTAGCCGAAGCCGATCTGCAGCAGCAGGGGCAGCAGGAACGGGATGGCGCCGATGGCGATGCGGCTGAGGCCGCCGGCGGTGAGCCCGATGCGGAAGGTGCGGACGCGCAGCAGCTTGAGGTCCAGCGCCGCGTTGTCGTGCCGCCGCGCGTACAGCGCATACAGGGTCAGCAGCACGCCGGCACCGGCGAAGGACAGGACGATGACGACTCGCGGCAGCACCGGGCGGCCGAGATTCTCGATGCCGAATTCCAGCAGCGCCATGCCGAAGCCGAGGATGGCGAAACCCGGCCAGTCGAACTGCTCGTGACGGCGGGGGGCGGTGTCGCGCACGTAGCGCCAGGCGAGGGTGATGCCGAGCAGGCCGAACGGGATGTTGACGTAGAAGATCCAGCGCCACGACCAGTAGGTGGTGATGAAGCCGCCGGCGAGCGGGCCCAGGGTCGGGCCGACCACGGCGGGGATGCTGACCCAGACCATCGCCGACAGCAATTCGCTGCGGGGGAACGAACGCAGCAGGATCAGCCGGCCGACCGGCGTCAGCATGGCGCCGCCGAAACCCTGCAGCACCCGGCTGGCGACCAGCATCGGCAGGTCCTGCGCCGAGCCGCAGGCGATCGAGCCGAGGGTGAAGATGGCGATGGCGCTGCAGAAGGTCTGGCGCATGCCGAAGCGATCGGCGACCCAGCCGCTGACCGGGATGAACACGGCGAGGCTGAGGATGTAGCTGGTGAGGGCCAAATTCAGCCGCAGCGGGGTTTCGCCGAGGCCGCGGGCCATGTCGGGGATGGCGGTGGTGATGATGGTGGAGTCGAGCTGTTCCAGGAAGAACGCGAACGCCACCACCAGCGGAATCAGCAGCCGCAGCCTGGGATTTTCAGAGGTGGGATAACTGTCCGTCAATTCAGCAGATGGCGGCGGGAGGCGGCGAATTCGTCGACGGCATCCACCATGGCGGTGATGTCGGCGGCGGTGAGCGGCAGCGACAGCGCCATCATGCCGCGCCGGGCGATCCACAGCCCGGCCTTCTGCAGGTCGAAGAACAGCAGGTCCCTCGCCTTCATGTCGCCGGCGGCGGCGTCGGCGGGGTTGCGGATGGCGCCGCGGCGCATGTGCACCGCCAGCATCGAGCCGCGGCCGGTGAACTGCATGGCGACGTCGTGCCGGACGGCCGCGGCGTTGAGCCGGGTGCGCAGGTCGTCGCCCATGGCGTTCAGCGCGATCGCCGCTGCCGGGGTGTAGACCTCGGTGAGGGCGGCGAGACCCGCCGACATGGTCAGCACGTTGTTGTTGAAGGTGCCGGCATGCGGCAGGGCGGTGGGATTGCGCGGGTCGTAATGCGCCATCAGTTCGGCGCGGCCGCCGAAAGCGCCGAACGACATGCCGCCGCCGATGTATTTGCCAAGCGTGGTGAGGTCCGGGATGACGCCCACCGCCTGCTGCAGCCCGCCGGGGGACAGGCGCGAGGTCATCACCTCGTCGAAGATCAGCACGATGCCGTGGCGGGTGGCGGCGTCGCGCAGCATTTGCAGGAACGGCAATTCCGCCTGGATGCAGCCGCCGCCGCCGAGCATCGGCTCCAGGATGATCGCCGCGAGGTTGGCGGCGTTGGCCTCGATCACCGCGAGGCTCGCCTCGGCGTCGTTGTAGGTGCCGTAGACGTAGTCGAACGGGCGTTGATGTCGGCGCCGCCGGAGAAGGTGAACACGGCGCCGTGGTAGCCGCCGCGGAACACCATCACCTTGCGGCCGGCCGGTGACGGCGACGGCGGTGCTGACGGCGAGCAGGTTGGCCTCGGTGCCGGAGTTGGTGAAGCGCACCAGTTCCATCGAGGGGAAGCGCGCCTGCACCGCCTCGGCGAATTGCGGCTCGAAGCTGTTATGGCCGCCGAGGCTGATGCCGCCGTCGAGCGCCGCGCTCGATGGCGCTGCGGATGGCGGGATTGCGAGTGCCCGGCGATGCCGGCGGTGAACTCGCCGAGGAAGTCGACATATTCGTGGCCGTCGATGTCCCACAGCCGGCGCGCCCTCGCCGCGGGCGAAGGTCAACGGGAACGGGTCGTAGTACAGCACCGAGCGGGTGTTGCCGCCGGGCATGGCGCCGGTGGCCTGCTGGTGATGCGCCAGGCTGCCGGCATTGCGGGCGGCGTACTCTCGCCGCGCGTCGTCGAGCGCTGCGTCGATCGTCACGTTGCGAGTGATGCTCATGGCGATAGGGATCCCCTGGCGATGCCGCATCGCAGCGCGGCGCGGCGCTGGCGTCAACCGGCTGTGGCGTTATTGTATGACACCGGCGCGCGGCCGGGCCAAACTGCCGGCCGAAACGAACATCGAGGGGGAAGACGCGAATGAGCGGAAACGGGAAGATCGCGCTGGTGACCGGGGCCGGCAGCGGCGTCGGGCGCGCGGCCACGCTGGCGCTGCTGGCGGAGAACTGGACGGTGGTGCTGGCCGGGCGGCGGCAGGATGCGCTCGATGAAACCGCCAAGCTCGGCGGCGGCAACGCCCGGACCCTGGCGATGGCGACCGACGTGACCGACCCGAAATCCGTGGACGGGATCTTCGCCGCGACGAAGGAAAAATTCGGCCGGCTGGACCTGCTGTTCAACAATGCCGGCGGCAACGTGCCGAGCACCAATTTCGGCGACATGACGTGGGAGCAGTGGACCCATGTGGTGGGCGTGAACCTGAATGGCTCGTTCCTGTGCGCCAACGCGGCGTTCCGGATGATGCGCGAGCAGAAGCCGATGGGCGGGCGGATCATCAACAACGGTTCGATCTCGGCCCATACGCCGCGGCCGGGGTCGGCGGCCTATACCTCGACCAAGCATGCGATCACCGGGTTGACCAAGTCGATCTCCCTGGATGGGCGGGCGTTCGACATCGCCTGCGGGCAGATCGACATCGGCAACGCGGCGACGCCGATGACGCAGCGGATGGCCAAGGGCGTGATCCAGCCGGACGGCAGCATGAAGGTGGAGCCGACGATGGACGTGGAGAGCGTCGGCCGGACCATCGCCTACATGGCCGGCTTGCCGGCGGACGCGAACGCGATGTTCATCACCGTGATGGCGACCAAGATGCCGTTTGCCGGGCGGGGATAGTCTCGACGCTCCGGAGCACGGCATGGAGGTGCAGCGGATCGCCGCCTTCTCGGACGGCGCGCAGGGAGGCAACCCGGCGGGGGTGGTTCTCTGCGCGGTGTTGCCGGCGGCCGATGTCATGCAGCGAACGGCGGCGGAAGTCGGCTACTCGGAAACGGTGTTTGCGGCGCCTGACGATGACGGCTGGCGGGTGCGGTATTTCGCGCCCGCGGTGGAGGTGGATTTCTGCGGCCATGCGACGATCGCACTCGGGGCGGCATTGGCGCTGCGGCATGGGGACGGCGTTTTCGCGCTTCGGCTGAACCAGGCGCGGATCACGGTCGAGGGGCAGCGGTCCGGCGACGTGCTGTCGGCCGCCCTGCAGTCGCCGCCGACCCGCAGCCGGCCGGCGGGCGATGCGCTGCTGGCGGACGCGCTCGCGGTGTTCGGTATCCCGCAGAATGCGCTGGACCCGCGGATCGCGCCGGCCATCGCCCATGCTGGCGCGGACCACCTGGTGCTGGCGCTGCGCGATCGCGATCTTCTCTCGGCAATGCGATATGATTTCGATGCCGGACGAATGCTGGCGCAGCGGGAGGGCATCTGCACGTTCAGCCTGGTCCATGCGGAGACGCCGCAGCGCTTCCATGCCCGCAATCCGTTTCCGTTCGGCGGGGTTTACGAGGACCCTGCGACGGGCGCGGCGGCGGCGGCTCTTGGCGGGTATCTGCGTGACATCTCCTGGCCGCATGGGGGCGACGTCGAGATCCTCCAGGGTGTGGACATGGGCACGCCTTCGCTGTTGAGGGCGGAGATCACGCCTGAGACCGGGGCGAGCGTACGGGTGTCGGGTGCGGCAAGGGTAATGGCTGCGGCCTAGGCTGCGAGTGGTGCAGCGCCAAAGCGCGCTACACCCTACGGGTTGGGGGTGGTTCCGAGTTGAATGCGGCGGCGGCTTAGGGCGAGCATTGCCCCGCCGGCGAGCAGGCCCCAGAAGGCGCCGCCGATGCCGAGGAAGCTCAAGCCGGAGCCGGCGACAAGGAAGGTGATCATGGCGGCTTCGCGGCTGGCGGGGTCGCTGACGGCGGCCAGCATGGCGGCGCCGAATGCGCCGAGCAAAGCGAGGCCGGCGACCGCCTCGATCAGGATGGGGGGTGCGGCGGCGACGAAGGCAGTGGCAGCGCCGGCGAGCAGGCCGAACAGGATGTAGAAGGCGCCGGCGACGGCGGCCGCCCAGTAGCGGCGGGCGGGATCGGGGTGGGCATCCTGCCCGGCGCAGAGAGCGGCGGTGATGGCGGCGAGGTTCACGGCATGCGAGCCGAACGGCGCGCCGGCCAGGCTCGCGATGCCGGTGGCGGTGAACAGCGGTCCAGGAGCCGGACGGTAGCCGCAGACGTTCAGCACGGCGATGCCGGGGATGTTCTGCGAGGCCATGGTGACGATGAACAGCGGCAGGGCGATGCCGATGCAGGCGGCGACCGAGAACACTGGCGCGACCAGCACCGGGGTGGGCCAGAGATCGCCGCTGAAGTCGATCGCGGGGGCGGTGGCGGCGATCAGCACGCCGGCCACCAGCACCGCCGCCGGCACCGCGAACAGCCGGCGGATGCGGCCCATCACCGCCCAGGCGACCACCACGGCCAAGCCAACCGCCGGCGCCTGGGCCACGGCGCGGACCGGGGCGAGGCACAGGCTCAGCAGGACGCCGGCGAGCATGGCGTTGGCCAAAGGCGCCGGGATCGCCGCCACCCAGCGGCCGAGCGGGCGGAACAGGCCGGCGGCGACGATCAGCGCGCCGGTGACGATGAACGCGCCGACCGCGGCCGCGAACCCGCCTTCCGGCACGCCGGAGGTGGCCAGCAGGGCGGCGCCGGGGGTGGACCAGGCGATGCTGATGGGCAGCCGCCGGCGCAGGCTCAGCACCATGCCGCAGACGCCCATCGCGACCGACACCGCCATCAGACCGGACGCCGCCTGCGCCTGGCTGGCGCCGACCCCGGTGAGGCCGCGGATGATGACCGCGAAGGTGCTGGCGAACCCGACGATCGCCGCCACCAGGCCTGCCGCCGCCGCCTGCGCCGAGAAGGCGCGCAGATGCGTCACATCCTGGCCTGCGGATCCGGCTTCTGGGCCACCGCCTTGGAGGCGTCCGGGAATGCGTTCTCCCAGCCGCCGCCGAGCGCCTTGTACAATTGCACGAGGTTGGTGGAGACGGTCGCCGTGCTGTCGGCGGCGTCGGTTTCCGACAGCAGCACGTTGCGCTGGGCGGTCAGCACGTTGAGGAAGTCGGTGACCCCCTGTTCGTACCGTTCGCGCGCCAGGGACAGCGCCCGGCGGTTCTGTGCCACGGCCGATTGCAGCCGTTGCAGGCGCCGCTGCTCGGCGTCGTAGGCGGTCAGCGCGTTGTCGACGTCGTGCAGCGCCGCGAGGACCGTGCGCTGGTAGTTCAGCGCCGCCTGCTGCTGCTGGTCCTTGCGCAGCTCGAGGGTGCGGACGAGGCGGCCGCCCTCGAAGATCGGCAGCGTGACGCTGGGCCCGATGGCGTAGGTCTTGGCGCCCCAGTCGGCCAGCTTGGCGAAGTCGACGGCCTGGATGGCGCCGCTGCCGGACAGGGTGAAGCGCGGATAGAAATCGGCCACGGCGACGCCGACATCGGCGGTGGCGCTGTGCAGCTGGGCTTCGGCGGTGCGGATGTCGGGGCGGCGGCGGGCGAGTTCGCTCGGCACGCCGACCGGCACGCGCGGCGGCACCGGCGGCACCGGGCGGGGGGCCGCCAGCTCCACCTCCATGGCGCGCGGCTGCTCGCCGAGCAGGAAGGCGATGGCGTTCATCAGCTGCGCCTGCTGCTGTTCCTGCAGCGGGATCTGCGAGGCGGTGGATTCCACCTGGGCGGCGGCGTTGGCGACATCGAGGTCGGTGGTGACGCCGCCGGCGGCGCGCTCCTGGGTCAGGCGCAGGCTCTGGCGGGCGCTTTCGAGGTTCTCGCGGGTGATGGCGAGCTTGCGCTGGACGCCGCGCAGCTGGACGTAGTCGCGGGCCAGCTCGGCGCTGGCGCTGACAAGGGCGTCGCGCAGCTGGTCGCCGCTGGCCTCCACCTGGGCGCTGCTGGACTCGACGCTGCGGCGGACCCGGCCCCAGAAATCGAGCTCCCAGGTAGCGTCGAAGCCGGTCCTGGAACAGGTTGTACGGCGCGAACAGCGAGGTGTTGGGGATGCCGCCGGTGCCGCCGAGGCCGTTCGAGGAGGCGGCGGCCGTCGAGCCCTGCTGGGTGGCGAGCGACAGCACGCCGTCACGGCTCTGCTGCTGGCGGAGATAGGAGGCGTTGCCGTTGATCTGCGGGTAGAAGGCGGATTTGGTGACGCCCAGCTGGGCGCGGGCTTCGGCGAGGCGGGTCTCGGCGATGCGGGTGTCGAGGTTGGCGGCGACCACGCGCTGCTCCAGGCTGGTGAGCTGCGGGTCGCCCAGCAATGTCCACCAGTTGGGATCGAGTGGCTCGGCCACCGCCTGGCTGATCTTCGGCGCCGGTGCGGGGGTGCCGCCCAGCCAGGATTGCGGGGACCACCAGGGTGCCGGGCGTTCGAAGTCGGGTCCCACGGTGCAGCCGGCCAGCAGCGCCGTTGCGGCAAGTTGCGCGATGTGGCGCTTGCGGATCATTCAGCCAGGCTCCTCGACTTCGATTTGCAACCTAGACCCCCCACCAAGCGGGTCAACGCAAGGGGGCATGCGCGGCGTGCATTGCACCTTGTCCGGGGAGCGGCTGAAATACGTGCGGCCGCCCCAGGAGTTCCGTATGTCCGACGAAATGATCCGCCTGACGGCCACCGAGGCTGTGGCGCGGCTGCGCCGCGGGGAGGTGTCGCCGCTGGAACTGGTGGAGGCCGCGGCGGCGCGCATCGCGGCGGTCGAGCCGGCCAGGTGAACGCCATGCCGACGCTGTGCCTGGACCGGGCGCGCGATCATGCGCGCGGCATTGATGGCGGGACAGCGGCGCGAGGCGGAAGGCGAGCCGGGCTGGCTGGCGGGGCTGCCGGTGGCGATCAAGGACCTGACCGATGTGGCGGGGGTGCGCACCACCTATGGCTCGCCGATCTTCGCCGACCACGTGCCGGCGGCCTCGCATCCGCTGGTAGAGCGGATCGAGCGGCGCGGCGGCATCGTCATCGGCAAGTCCAACACGCCGGAATTCGGCGCCGGCGGCAACACCTTCAACGAGGTGTTCGGCCGGACGCTCAATCCGTGGAACACGGCGCTGACCTGCGGCGGCTCGACCGGCGGCGGCGCCGTGGCGCTGGCGACCGGCGAGGTCTGGCTGGCGCAGGGCTCCGACCATGGCGGATCGCTGCGCCGGCCCGGCGACCTATTGCTCGGTGGTCGGCATCCGCCCCTCCCCCGGCCGGGTCACGCGCGGCACCTCCGAACAACCTGTTCTCGCCGCTGTCGGTGCAGGGGCCGATGGCGCGCAATGTCACCGACCTGGCGCTGTTCCTCGACACCATGGCCGGGCTGTGCCCGCACGACCCGCTGACCTTCGATGCGCCGGCGGTCTCATTCAGCGCCGCGGTCGCGCAGGCGCCGGCCGCCGCGGCGCGTCGCCTTCACCGCCAATTACGGCGGCACGCTGCCGGTCGACCGCGAGAC
Organism: uncultured Alphaproteobacteria bacterium; assembly: GCA_963819305.1. Taxonomy (GTDB): domain Bacteria; phylum Pseudomonadota; class Alphaproteobacteria; order Acetobacterales; family Acetobacteraceae; genus CAVTKE01. The sequence continues at coordinate 85,867 of CAWFVP010000003.1, read as the reverse complement.
CCGCGAGATCTGCGCCAGCCGCCGTGCGCAAGCTCGAGGCGGCGGGGTGCATCGTCGAGGAGGCGTTCCCCGAGCTCGGCGCCGGTGGAGGAGGTATTCCTGGCGCTGCGCTCGCAGCACTTCGTGGTCGACCGCGAGCTGCAGATCGCCGCCCATCGCGATCGCTTCAAGCCCGACATCATCTGGAACACCGAGACGGGGCTGAACCAATCGGCTAGCCGGCTGGCCTGGGCGGAGCGGGAACGGGCGGCGCTGTATCGCCGGTTCGTGGCGTTCTTCGAGACCTACGACATCCTGGTGACCCCAGGTGCGGCGACTCCCGCGTGGGACGTGATGCTGCGGACCCGCGACGTGATCGACGGAGTGAAGACCCAGAACTACATGTCCGGCTCGGCGCTGACCTCGGCGATCACCCTGACCAGTTGCCCGGCGGTGTCGGTGCCGTGCGGATTCGACCGGTTCGGCCGGCCGGTGGGGTTGCAGATCGTGGCGCCGGCGCGCGGCGAGGCGCAGGCGCTGGCGGCGGCGCGGGTGTTCGAGCGGATAGACGGGCTGGACCGGCTGCTGCCGATCGATCCGCGCGCCGGCGTGGTCCCGGGATGAGGGAGAAGATCGCGGCGCTGTATCGGGAGCTCGGCGCGCGCGGGCTGAATGTCGGCAGCTCGGGCAATGTCAGCGCACGAACCGACGCCGGGATGCTGATCACGCCGACCGGGATCGCCGGCGGCACGGTGACGCCCGAGGCGCTGGTCGAGATCGGGCTGGATGGACGGGGGGCACCAGGGGCGTCTTCGGAATGGCAGATGCACGCGGAGATCTATCGCGCGGCGCCCGCGGCGATGGTGATCGTGCACGCGCATGCCGATCATGCGACGGCGCTGGCCTGCCTCAACCTGCCGCTGCCGGCGTTCCATTACGACGTGGTGGGTTTCGGCGGCGACGACGTGCGGGTGGCGCCGTATGCGACCTTCGGCACGCCGGACCTCGCGCATGCGGCGGCGGCGGCGATCGCCGGGCGCACCGCCTGCCTGCTGGCCAATCACGGCATGATCTGCCATGGACGCGATGCGGACGGCGCCCTGCTGACGGCGCTGCGGCTGGAGGCGCTGGCGCGGCAATACCTGATCGCCCGCGCCGCCGGCACGCCGCGGCTGCTCGACGCCGCCGAGGTCGCCGCCGCGCGCGAGCGCTATCGAAGCTACGGAAAACGGATGGAATCCCGATGAGCATCACCGACAAAGTCTTGTCCCGCGTCGACGCCGACCTGCCGGCCGCCCAGGCCAACTGGATCGACTGGCTGCGCATCCCGAGCATCAGCGCGCAGCCGGCGCATGCCAAGGACTGCCGTGCCGCCGCCGAATTCGCCCGCGCCAATCTGGAAGCGCTGGGCTTCGACGCGCAGCTGCGCGAGACCGCCGGGCATCCGGTGGTGGTGGCGCATCATCCGGGACCGGCCGACGGCAGCAAGGTGCCGCATCTGCTGTACTACGGCCATTACGACGTGCAGCCGGCCGATCCGCTGGAGCTGTGGACCACGCCGCCATTCGAGCCGACCTTGGTCGATGGGCCGCATGGCCAGCGCGTCTATGCCCGCGGCGCCGTCGACGACAAGGGCCAGGTGGCGATGTGGCTGGGCGCCTTCCGCGCCTGGCACGCCGAGACCGGCGGCATGCCGTGCCGCATCACCGTGCTGATCGAGGGCGAGGAGGAAACCGGCAGCGTCAACTTCAAGCCGTTCGTGGTCGCCAACGCGCGCCGAACTCAAGCGCCGACATCGCGGTGATCAGCGACACCGGCATGTGGGACATCGACACGCCGGCGATCAGCACCAGCCTGCGCGGCATGGTCTACATGCAGGTGGACCTGCAGGCCGCCAACCGCGACCTGCATTCGGGCATCTACGGCGGCTGCGGCGCTCAACCCGATCAACGCGCTGACGCACGCGCTGGGCCAGCTGAAGGACGACCAGGGCCGGGTGCAGGTGCCGGGCTTCTATGACGGGGTGCGCGACATCTCGACGCGCCAGTCCAACCAGTGGTCGGCGCTGGGCTTCGACGAGGCGAAGTTCCTCGGCGATATCGGCCTGACGGAGAACTACGGCGAGGCGGGGCGTGGCGCGCTGGAGCGGCTGTGGGCGCGGCCGACCTGCGACATCTGCGGCATCTGGGGCGGCTATAGCGGGCCGGGCACCAAGACGGTGATCGCGGCGGAAGCGGGCGCCAAGGTGTCGTTCCGGCTGGTGCCGGGGCAGGATCCGGCGGCGGTGGCGGAGGGGTTCAAGGCGTTCATGCAGGCGCGGGTGCCGAAGGACGCCCGGCTGGAGTTCACCGTGTTCGGGCAAGGCCCGGGGATCGAGATCTCCACCGACACGCCGTTCGCCCGTGCCGCCGCCGATGCGCTGGCGGCGGAATATGGCCGGCCGGCGATCATGATGGGATGCGGCGGCTCGATCCCGGTGGTCGAGACGCTGCAGCGTGAACTCGGGCTCGAATGCCTGCTGGTCGGCTTCGGCCTGGACGACGACCAGGTGCACAGCCCGAACGAGAAGTTCGAGGTGCGCTGCTTCCACAAGGGCATGCGCAGCCACGCGCGGCTGCTGGGTCGGCTTGGTCAGAAATGGCTAGGTCAGAAATAGGCTGGGTCAGAAATAGGCGCGCAGCCGCTGCCAAAATCCCGGCGGCGGCGGGTCCAGGGTGGTGGCGCCGCCGAGTTGCAGGGTGACGGTCGATCGCGGCGCATCGCCGGGCCGCGCGCTGGTGTAGGTGATGGCCCGCCAGCGCATGGCGGAGGCATCGACGAGGCCGGTGATCGGGGCGACCTCGGCAGCGCAGTCCTGGCGGCGGGCGAAGGGGCCGCCGGACAGGGTGCGGACGTCGTTGATGAAGACGCTGCGCATGTGGAACTCGTCGCGGAGCGCTTCGGTGACGCCCTGGATCGACTCGTCGCTGGGACAGGCGGCGGCGGCCCGGCTATGGGCGATCCAGGCGGCTCCCAGGGAAACCGCGACGATGCCGGCGACGAAGGTTCCGCTGGCGCGCATGGCGCGGGCAGGTAGCACCCCGGATCGGCCGGGGCAAGGGGAGCGCCGGCGGAAGGTTCAGGCGGCCGGGTGCGACGGCCGGCCACGGAGCGAGAGGCGGCGGCGGAGGTCGGTGCCGAATTCGGCGCCGAGGCTGCTGAGGGTGGCGGCGAACAGCATGGCGACGCACAGGCCCTCGACCAGCAGGGCCGAGCCGGTGCGCGGGATTTCCCACCAGCCGCACTGGATGGCGGCGATCGGCACCAGCCACAGCGCCGAGGTGACCCGCAGTGCGGCGGCATCCCGGCGGAACGCCCCGGTGCCGAGCCAGAGACCGATCACCACCAGGGCGCCGGCGCCGCAGAACACCGATTCCAGTTCGCCGCCCTTGGTGCTCAGCAGGACCAGGAAGGAGGCGACCAGTCCCATCGCCACCGCCGCCGCCTGCAGCGCGAACGAGGCAGCCGCCCGTCGCGCGGTGGGCTCGGGGCCATGCGCCGCAAGCGATTGAATTTGCGAGATCTGGTGCGCTGGCTGGTCGAAGGGCATGGGGCGTGCTTCCAAGCGTGAATTCGAACGGGGTGACGTTTCGAACTCGATATTTGCCCCAGAGTATCAAGATATCATCAAGGAAAACAAAGGTTAACCGGCATTTCTGCACGACATTTGTTAACGTTTGAGAAGTCTTCCCGCGGTTTCGGCTCAGGCGGCTGCGCGGGCTTCCTTCAATGCGATCTCGATCTGCGCCGCGAGATCGGCGGCGCGGAACGGCTTGCGCACGATGCGCTGGCGGATGGTGTCGCCGGCCACCGCCTCGGGGTCGGCGTAGCCCGAGAAGAACACGATCGGCAGCGACGGGCGGACCACGCGCACCTGCCTCGCCAGCTGCGGCCCGTTCATCCCGGGCATCGCGACGTCGGTGAGCAGCAGGTCGATGGCGATGTCGGAGCGAAGCACCGCCAAGGCGCCCTGCCCGCTTTCCGCCGACAGGATCTTGTAGCCCATGGTTTCGAGAATCATGCCGGTGGTGCTGCGGACCGCCTCGTCGTCATCGACCAGCAGGATGGTGGAGGCGCTGCCGCCGGCGAATTCGGGCACCACCATCAGCTCGGCGGGAATGGCGGCGTTGGCGGCGCGCGGCAGGTATACCCGGACCGTGGTGCCCTGGCCGAGGCTGCTCTCCAGGTGCACGCCGCCACCGGACTGCCGGGCGAGGCCGAACACCTGCGACAGGCCGAGCCCGGAGCCATGCCCGACCCCCTTCGTGGTGAAGAAAGGCTCGAACGCCTTGGCCAGCACCTCGGGCGCCATGCCGGTGCCGGTGTCGCGCACGCTGACCACGATGTAGTCGCCGGCCGCGGGCGCGCCGGGCGGAGCGCTGCCGTCCTCGGCGGGACCGGCCATGTGGGTGTTGGCGGTCTCGATCGTCAGGGTGCCGCCCTTCGGCATGGCGTCACGGGCGTTGATGGCCAGGTTGAGAATGACCAGCTCGATTTGGGTCGGGTCGATCATCGCTGGCCACAGGCCGTTTGCGAGCCTGGTTTCAATGCGGATGTTGTTGCCAATCGCGCTTTGCAGCAGCCCCGACATGCCGGAGACGACGCCGTTCAGTTCCACCGCGCGCGGCGACAGCGGCTGGCGGCGGGCGAAGGCCAGCAACTGGTCCACCAGCGTTGCGCCGCGTTCGGCGGCATGGCGCATCCGCAGCAGCCGCTCCTTCAGCGCCTGGTCCAGTTTCTCGGAATGCTGCATCAGGTCGAGGTTGCCCAACATGACGGTCAGCAGGTTGTTGAAATCATGCGCGACGCCGCCGGTGAGCTGTCCCACCGCCTCGATCCGCTGGGCCTGGCGCATCGCCGCCTCCGCCCGCTCGCGCTCGTGCATCTGCACCAGCAGCGCCGCATTCGCCGATTCGGCGGCTTCCTTGGCCGAGCGGAATTCCGGCAGCAGGGATTCCAACCGGTGCGAGGCGCGGGCCAGCAGCAGCAGCAAGGTGCCCATGACCACGCTGCCGCACAGCGCCACGAGGGTGAGCACGAGGGTCTGCTGCCGCCATGGGGCGAGCACGTTTTCCTGGTCGACCGACACGTTCACCGCGAGCGGAAACGCCCGCAGCGCCCGAATGGCGAGCACGCGGATGCTGCCGTCGACCGGGCTTTTCATCAGCACGGTGCCGGCGATGGCGTGGGCCAGCACTTCCTTGAACGGCGACAGCTCGGCGAAGCTGCTGCCGATGGCCTTGTCGCTGTGCGGATAGCGCGCCAGCACCAGGCCGTCGCGGCGATGCAGCACGATGGCGCCGTTCTCGCTGAGCTCCACCGCCTTATAGAAATCCTCGAAATAGGCGAGGTTGAGCTGGGCGATCACGGCGCCGGCGAAGCTACCGTCGGGGTTGTTCACCCGCCGCGACATCAAGGTCATCCAAGGGCCGTCGCCGATCCGGATCGGTTCGCTGATCTGCAGGTCCTGTCCCGGATGGCCCGCATGGTAGGCGAGCAGGCTGCGTCCGGCCGGCAGCAGCTCCGTGCGGGTGCCGGGCGGCCGCGACGACGAGACGATGGCGCCTGAGGGGTCATACAGCGTCACTTCAAGGACTTGGCGGACGCCCTCGATGTGCCGACGCAGCATCTCGTCCAGGCTGCCTGGAGTTGCACGCGTCCCGTGCACGTCGTCGACCACGTCGCGCAGCACGAGATCGACGGTTTCGACCGCCCGGCCGGTCTGCTCGGCGAAGACCATATCGAGGCGCGCCATCTGCCTCTCGGCGTCCGAAATCAGGCCGGAGCGAAGCTGCAGGAGTTGCTGCCCGGTGACCAGGATGATCAACACCAGCAACAGGACAGCGACGATCTGCAATGACCGGCTGACCGAGGGCATCCTGCTGCGTCGTCCGCCTTCGACCGGGCCGCTCATGAAGATTCCCTGAGAACCGGTAACCACGGCGCCGGCGTCGGATTCTAGACAGTTCGAAACATCGAGTGCAATCCGAACTGATATATCGTGCAGGTTAACAGACCCGGAAGCCGGGGTGGTGACGCATGGGATCACGTTTAATTGAGAGGAGAACGCGGTTTGCGCCGCCCTTGGCAAAGCGATTGTTTCCCCGGAAGCTTGTTGCATGTCCAGCATCGTCCTCGCCCTTGACCAAGGCACCACGTCTACCCGCGCGATCGCCTTTCGGGCGCCGCAGCTAGCGCCCGCGGCGACGGCCAGGCGGGAGCTCGACCAGCACTTCCCGCACAGCGGCTGGGTGGAGCACGCGCCGGAGGATCTGTTCCGGGACAGCGTCGCGGTGCTGCGCGAAGCGCTGGCCGGGGCCGGCGGCACCGCGCGGGACGTCGCCGCGATCGGCATCACCAACCAGCGCGAAACCACCCTGATCTGGCACCGCGAAACGGGCGTGCCGATCCATCCGGCCATCGTCTGGCAGGACCGCCGCACCGCCGCCGAATGCGCCCGGCTGCGCGCGGCGGGGCACGAGGAAATGGTGAGCGCGCGCACCGGCCTGCTGATCGACCCGTATTTCTGCGCCACCAAGCTCGCCTGGCTGCTGGACAACGTGGCCGGCGCGCGGGCCGACGCACGTGCGGGCAAGCTCGCGTTCGGCACCGTCGACACCTGGCTGCTGTGGCGCCTGACCGGCGGCCGGGTGCATGCGACCGACGCCACCAACGCCAGCCGCACCATGCTGTTCGACATCGTGCGCGGCGCCTGGGACCCGGAACTGCTGGCGCTGTTCGACATCCCCGCCTCGCTGCTGCCGGAGGTGCGCGACTGCGCCGGCATGTTCGGCATGGTCTCGGCGGACATCCTCGGGGCCGAGGTGCCGATCATGGGCATCGCCGGCGACCAGCAGGCGGCCTGCGTGGGGCAAGCCTGTTTCAGTCCGGGAATGGTCAAATCGACCTATGGCACCGGCTGCTTCCTGCTGCTGAACACCGGCGAGACACCGGTGTTCTCGCGCTCGCGGATGCTGACCACCGTGGCCATGCAGATGCAGGGGCAGCGCAGCTACGCGCTGGAGGGCTCGATCTTCGTTGCCGGCGCGGCGGTGCAGTGGCTGCGCGACGGGATGGGGCTGCTGTCCGAGGCGTCCGAGGCCGGACGGCTGGCGGCCGAGGCCGATCCGGGACAGTCGGTCTACCTGGTGCCGGCCTTCACCGGCCTGGGCGCGCCGCACTGGGATGCCGAGGCGCGCGGCGCGATGTTCGGGCTGACCCGCAACAGCGGGCCGCGCGAATTCGCGCGCGCGGCGCTGGAGAGCGTCGCCTACCAAACCCGCGACCTGATCGCCGCCATGCGGGCGGATTGGCGGTCGGGCGGCGAAAACACGGTGCTGCGGGTGGACGGCGGCATGGTGTCGAGCGACTGGACCATGCAGTTTCTCGCCGACATGATCGCGGCCCCGGTTGACCGGCCGGTGGTGCTTGAGACGACCGCGCTGGGGGCCGCCTACCTCGCGGGCTTCGCCGCCGAAGTCTGCCCGCCGCCGGATGAATTCGCCAGGACCTGGGCGCTGCAGCGGCGGTTCGAGCCGACGATGGCGCCGGCCGAGCGGGAGCGCCGCTACGCCGGCTGGCAGGACGCAATTCGGCGCACCCTCAGCAGCAGTTGACCGGCTTCCTGCAATTGACCGGCTTCCTGTGCGGCGGCAAGAGTGCGGCATGATCCTGCTGATAGACAATTACGACAGCTTCACCTTCAACCTGGTGCAGTTCCTGGGCGACCTTGGCGCCACCTGCGAGGTCTGGCGCAACGACGCGCTCGACACGGCGGCGGCGATGGCGCTCGCGCCAGAAGCGATCGTGCTGTCGCCGGGGCCCTGCACGCCGGACCAGGCCGGCATCTGCCTCGACCTGATCGCCGCCGCGGCCGGGCGTATCCCCATCCTTGGCGTCTGCCTCGGGCACCAGGCGATCGGCCAGGCGTTCGGCGGCCGCGTGGTCCGGGCGCCGGCGCCGATGCACGGCAAGGTCAGCGCCATCGACCACGAAGGCACCGACATCTTTGCCGATATTCCAAGCCCGTTCGGGGCGACCCGCTACCACAGCCTGGTGGTCAACGCGGGCAGCCTGCCGGATGCGCTGGTGGCGACCGCGCATACCGCCGACGGGCTGATCATGGGCCTGCGGCACCGCACCCTGCCGGTATACGGCGTGCAGTTCCATCCCGAGAGCATCGCCAGCGAGCACGGTCATCGGCTGCTCGGCAACTTCCTCGACCTCGCCAGTGGGCGCAATCGACCGCTCGGCCTGAAGGCGGCCTGAATGTCCATCAACCTCAAGCCGGTATTGGCGCGCCTTGCCGCCGGGGAGACGCTGTCCGAGGCGGAGTCGGAGGCGGCGTTCGAGACCATCATGTCGGGCGAGGCGACGCCGGCGCAGATCGCCGGCCTGCTGATGGCGATGCGGGTGCGCCGCGAGACCGTGGCCGAGCTGATCGGGGCGATCCGCGCGATGCGGGCGCGGATGGTTCGCGTCGAGGCGCCGGCCGGGGCGATCGACGTGTGCGGCACCGGCGGCGACAATGCCGGCTCGCTGAACGTCTCGACGGCGGTGACCTTCGTGCTGGCCGGGCTGGGCGTGCCGGTGGCCAAGCACGGCAACCGCGCGTTGAGCAGCCGGACCGGCGGCGCCGACGTGCTCGCCGAGCTGGGCGTGAATGTCGACGTGCCGATCGAGCGGCTGGCCGGCATCCTGCGCGCCGCCGGCTGCGCCTTCCTGTTCGCGCCGCGCCACCATGCGGCGCTGCGCCATGCCGCCGGGCCGCGGGTGGAGCTGGGCACCCGCACCATCTTCAACCTGCTGGGCCCGCTGGCCAACCCGGCCGGCGTCGCTCGGCAGCTGACCGGGGTGTTCGATCCCGCCTGGGCGCGGCCGATGGTGGAGGCGCTGGCCAATCTCGGCAGCACCGATGTCTGGCTGGTGCATGGCCAGGGGCTCGACGAACTGACGGTGGCCGGGCCGAACCAGGTGGTGGCGCTGCAGGACGGGGTGATCCGCGAATTCTCGGTGTCGCCCGATGAGGTGGGCCTGGCGACCGCGCCGATCGCCGCGATCCGTGGCGGCGACGCGCGCACCAATGCCGCGGCGCTGGAGGCGCTGCTGCGCGGCGGCCTCGGCGCCTACCGCGACACCGTGGTGCTGAATTCCGCGGCGGCGCTGATCGTCGCCGGCCGCGCCGCCGACCTGCGCGACGGCGCGGCACAGGCCGCGCGCGGGCTGGAGAATGGCTCGGCACTGGCGGCGCTGGAAACCCTGCGGCGGGAAACCGCGTGATGTCGGACGCGCTGACCCGGATCTGCGCCGACACCCGCGCCGAAGTGCAGCGGCGCAAGCGGCTGACCTCGCAGGCTGAACTCGAGGCTGGGCTGCCGACGCCGAAGCCGCCCCGCGGGTTCGCCCGGGCGCTGCGGACGACCGTCGCCGCGGGACGCTTCGCGCTGATCGCCGAGATCAAGAAGGCGTCGCCCTCGGGCGGCCTCATCCGGCCCGATTTCGATCCACCGGCGCTGGCCCGCGCCTATCGGGACGGCGGCGCCACCTGCCTGTCGGTGCTGACGGATGGCCCGCATTTCCAGGGCGAGGCGGCGCATCTGCTGGCCGCCCGCGAGGCCGTGCCGCTGCCTGCTCTGCGCAAGGATTTCATCGTCGATCCCTGGCAGGTGACCGAAAGCCGGGTGATGGGCGCCGACTGTATCCTGCTCATCCTCGCGGCCCTCGAGGACGCCGAGGCGGCGGCGATGGAGGCGCAGGCGATGGAACTCGGGATGGACGTGCTGGCCGAGGTGCACGACCACGCCGAACTGGAGCGGGCATTGCGCCTGAAGACCGAGTTGATCGGCATCAACAACCGCAATCTCAAGACCTTGCAGACCGATATCTCCACAACCACCGAACTCGCGCCATTGGTTCCGGCCGAACGCCTGGTGGTGGGCGAGAGCGGGCTGCGGACCCATGCCGATCTGCAGCAACTTGCGGGCGTTGGCGTGCGTTGCTTCCTCGTGGGGGAAAGCCTGATGCGCCAACAGGACGTGACCGCCGCCACCCGGGCGCTGCTCGCGCCATGACCGGCCGGCTGACCCATTTCGACGCCGCCGGCAACGCGGTCATGGTCGATGTCGGCGCCAAGCCGGTGACCGACCGGGAGGCGACAGCCAAGGCGCGGGTGGTGATGCAGCCGGAAACCTTGCGGATGATCATGGCCGGCACCGCCAGGAAGGGCGACGTGCTGGGGGTCGCGCGCATCGCCGGCATCATGGCCGCCAAACGCACGTCGGACCTGATCCCGCTCTGTCATCCCCTGCCGTTGTCGGCGGTCACCCTGGACCTCGCGGCGGCGGAAGACGGCATCGAGATCACCGCGACCGTCGCCACCAGCGGGCGCACCGGTGTCGAGATGGAGGCGCTGACGGCCGCGTCGGTGGCGGCGCTGACCGTCTACGACATGTGCAAGGCGGTCGATCGCGGCATGCGCGTCGAGGCGCTGCGGGTGGTCGCCAAATCGGGCGGCAAATCAGGCGATTTCCGGCAGGAGTAGCGCATGATCAGCGTCGATGAAGCGCGAAACCGCATCCTGGCCGGCCTACGCCCGACTCCCGCGGAGATCGTGCCGCTGGCCGATGCCTGGGGCCGGGTGAGTGCGGCGGCCATTGCCGCCCGCCTGACCCAGCCGCCGCACGACGTTTCGGCGATGGACGGCTACGCCCTGCGCAGCGCCGACGGGACGCTCGGCGCGCAACTGGATGTCGTCGGCAGCGCGCCGGCCGGGCATCCCTGGGACGGGCGGCTCGGCCCCGGCCAGGCGCTGCGCCTGTTCACCGGCAGCGTCGTGCCCGATGGCGCCGACGCCATCCTGCTGCAGGAGGATGCCACCCGCGACGCCGACCGGGTGACGGTGAACGAGGCGGTCATCGCCGCCCGACACATCCGCCGCGCCGGCCAGGATTTTGCCGCAGGCGACGTCCTGGTGCCGGCCGGCAGGCGGCTGACGGCGCGCGACATCGGCCTGATCGCCGCCGGCAACCACCCGTGGGTCGCGGTTCACCGCCGGCCGCGGATCGCCATCCTCGCCACCGGCGACGAGATCGCGCTGCCGGGCGAGCCCATCCCGGTGGGCGGCATCGTCAGCTCCAACTCGCATGCCCTGGCGGCGCTGGTGCGCGCCTGCGGCGGCGACCCCATGGTGCTGCCGGTGGCCGCCGACGACCGCGACGCGATCGCCGCCTCGGCGGATGCAGCCATCGGTTCCGACCTGCTGGTCACCACCGGCGGCGCGTCGGTTGGCGAGCACGACCTGGTGCAGGAGGCGCTGGCCGCGCGCGGCATGGAACTGGATTTCTGGAAGATCGCGATGCGCCCGGGCAAGCCGCTGATGCATGGCCGCCTCGGCGCCCTGCCCTTGCTCGGACTGCCGGGCAATCCGGTTTCCTCCCTGGTGACCGCCATCCTGTTCCTGCTGCCGGCGATCGCGGTGCTGTCGGGGCAGCCGGGCGGCCCGCCGCCGGTGACGCATGCGCGGCTGGGCGAGGCGCTGAAGGCCAACGACCATCGCGCCGATCACCTCCGGGCGCGGCTGTCGGCCGCCGCCGACGGCACATTGGTGGCGACGCCGTTCACGCGCCAGGATTCGGCGATGCTGCGACTGCTGGCGGAGAGCGACGCCCTCATCCTGCGGGCGCCGAACGCGCCGGCCAGCGCTGCCGGCGCCGACGTGCCGATCATCCGGCTGGACACACTCGGGATCTGAAGTGCGGCGAGGGGCTACTTGTTGATCGGCGGCCGGTTGCTGGCGTTCGAACTCGGCGATGATGTCCTTGTCGCGCGCGGCCGCCCGCGGCGGATCGGCCGCGCGGACCTGCCGCGCCAGCAACGCCAGGACCGGCACCAACCCGATGGCCGGGAATCGGAGGGACATTCGGCAACTCCACGCTGTGCGGCAGCTACGACAGGCTGGAGCGGCGCGGGTTGCAGCGGTTGGGAGAGCTAAAGGCCCACGCCGCCGGAGCTGGAGAAATATCCACCCGGCTTGGTCGGCTGCTGCCGGGCGCAGCCGGCGACCGCCAGCACGGCCATGAGGATCAACACAAACCTGCCCATTTCGATCTCCCGTTCGTGAGGCGGCAACGCAGCCGGCATAGCAGAGTTCAACGGGCTTGACGCGGCAACGAGAACCTATCTAGAACATCGCGTCAGTTGCCGGTTTGTTCCGTTCCGCACCCTCACCCGGCCAAGCCCGAACTGGAGAATCCAGATGCTGACCCGCAAGCAGCACGAGTTGCTGACATTCATCGACCGGCACCTCAAGACCACCGGCTTCTCCCCGAGCTTCGAGGAGATGAAGGACGCGTTGCAGCTGAAATCGAAGTCGGGCATCCACCGGCTGATCTCGGCGCTCGAGGAACGCGGCTTCCTGCAGCGGCGGCATCACCGTGCCCGGGCGCTGGAGGTGGTCCGGCCGCCGGGCGATTTCGGGACGCCGGTGCCGGCGAAGACCGCAGCCGGCGCCCCGCCTCCGCCCAGCCTGGCGCCCGCGAACTTCTCGCCGAACGTGATCCGCGGCGACTTCACCAGCCGCCTGCCCGGCGCTCGTGCGGCCAGCGACGCCGGCGCGGTGCAGCTGCCGCTGTACGGCCGCATCGCCGCCGGCCTGCCGATCGAGGCGCTGCGGGAAAGCGGCAACATGGTCGAGGTGCCGATGGCGATGCTGGGCGGCGGCGACCATTTCGCGCTGGAGGTCGCCGGCGATTCGATGATCGAGGCCGGCATCCTCGACGGCGACACGGTGATCATCCGCAAGGGCGAGGTCGCCGAGAACGGCCAGATCGTGGTGGCGCTGGTGGATGACCTGGAGGTGACGCTGAAGCGGCTGCGGCGGCGCGGCAATTCCTCGATTGCGCTGGAACCGGCCAACTCCGCCTACAAGCCGCAGATCTTCCCGGCCGACAAGGTGAAGGTGCAGGGACGGCTGGTGGCGCTGCTCCGGCGCTACTAGCCTGGAGAAATGACCCGACCGACCCGCCGCCTGCCGCCCGCCCGGGCGATGCTCACCGCCCCGCAGCCGGAGGCGGTGGAGGCTGGCGTGGCGATGCTGCGGCAGGGCGGCAACGCGCTCGATGCGGTGCTCGCCTGCGCCTTCACCCAAGGCGTGGTCGACCCGCTGATGTGCGGCATCGGCGGCCTCGGCGTGCTGCAGTTGCACGACCCGCGCAGCGGTCGGCATGTGGTGCTGGACGGGCTGTCCACCTGCCCCGCCGCCTGCACGCCGGAGATGTGGGCGGGCAGCTTCCAGCGCGAATGCGCCGACGGCTACGGCTATGTGGTGGACGGCGGCATCAACGAACTCGGGCACCGCGCCGTCACCACGCCGGGCGTCCTGCGGGTGTTCGCCGCCGCCCATGCCGCGTTCGGCCGCGCCGGTGGGCCGAGCTGTTCCGCCCGGCGATCGGCTTCGCAACCCATGGCTGGGCGATCCGCCCGCATGTCGACGCCATGATGTCGCTGAACGAAGCGGCCTATGGGCGGCTGCCCTATGTCGAGAAGCTGGACTTCACCGCCGACGGCCGCAGGCTCTACGTGCGCCCCGACGGCACGCCGAAGCGGCTGGGCGAGATCGTCGTCAACACCGACCTCGCCGCCACCCTCGCCGCCCTGGCGCGCGACGGCGTCGAAAGCTTCTACACCGGCGACCTCGCCCGACGCATCACCGACGACATGCGCGCGCATGGCGGGCTGCTGACGCTGGCAGACCTCGCCGGCTTCCGGCCGCGCACCCACGCGCCGCTCGAGATCATCTATCGCGGCCGGCGCATCGCGGTGCCCCCGCCGCCGGCCGGCGGCATCGTCATCGTCGAGATGCTGCGCATCCTCGAGCGTTTCGACCTGGTGGCGCTCGGCCACAACAGCGCCGAATACATCCGCGTGGTGGCCGAGGCGATGAAGATCGCCGGGCGCGACAAGGACGAGCATATCGGCGACCCGGATTTCGTGGCGCCGCCGCTGGATCGGCTGCTGTCCGACGCCTACGCCGACGACTGCGCGGCACGGATCGCGCGCCGGTGAGAAGGCCAGCCTCACCCGGGTCACCGCTGACGCGCGCAACACCACGACCGTCTCCTGCGTCGATGCCGACGGCATGGTGGTGTCGCTGACCCATACGCTCGGGGTGCCGTCCGGCGTGATCCCGCCGGGCACCGGCTTCATGCTGAACGGCGCCATGAACTGGTACGACCCGCGCCCGGGACGTGCGGGTTCGATCGCGCCGGGAAAGCGCCGCTTCTCCTCGATGTCGCCGACCATCGTGTTCGAAGGCGACACGCCGGTGGCGACGCTGGGCGCGCCCGGCGGCGCCTGGATCGGCGTCGCGCTGCTGCAGGTGCTGTTGAACCTGCTCGACTGGGGCATGACCATGCAGGAGGCGGTGATGGCGCCGCGCTTCTCCGCCACCACCGATGCGATCGATATCTCCAACCGCATCCCGCACGATGTCCAAGCGGGCGTTGGAGGCGCTTGGCTACGAGGTGAAGCGCGCGCCGACCAGCTTCCCGTTCGCCGCCCCGCACGGCATCACCATGTGGGACGGCGTGCTGGACGGCGGCGCCGACCCGCAGCGCGACGGTTATGTCGGAAGCGTTTCGTAACGACCGGGTTGCTCACGCGAGCGTGACGGCCAGCCTCGGGCGTCGTTAACATTCGGCACACATTCATCCCGCAGCTTCCGGCCGGACCGCAACATGCTGCAGTGGAGATCTTGCATGGCCATCGCGTGCCAGGGCTGCCGGGACGGCGCCGGTTTCGAGGTACCGTTCTCGATGGCGTTCCAGCCGATCGTCGACGCCGCCACCGGGCGGATCTTCGCGCATGAGGCGCTGGTGCGCGGCCCGAACGGCGAGGCCGCGCAGACGATCCTGTCGGCGGTCGATCCGACCAATCGCTACGCCTTCGACCAGCAATGCCGCGTCAAGGCGATCGAACTGGCGGGACGGCTGAAGGCGGCGAACGACGGCGCGAGCCTGTCGATCAATTTCCTGCCCAACGCGGTGTACGAGCCGCGCGCCTGCATCCGCCTGACCCTGGCCGCGGCCGAGAAAGCCGGCTTCCCGCTTGACCGCATCATCTTCGAATTCACCGAGGCCGAACAACTCGATGCGCGGCATCTGCTGAACATCCTGCACACCTATCGCGAGATCGGGTTCAAGACCGCGATCGACGATTTCGGCGCGGGCTACGCCGGGCTGTCGCTGCTGGCGATGTTCCAGCCCGACATCGTCAAGCTCGACATGGAGCTTATCCGCGGCATCGACCGGGACCAAGCGAAGCAGTCGATCGTCAGGCACACCGTGCGGCTGCTTGCGGAGATGTCCGTGCTGCCGATCTGCGAAGGCGTGGAGACCCCGGATGAACTGGCGGCGCTGCGCGATCTCGGGGTGCGGCTGGTGCAGGGCTACCTGATCGACCGGCCGCGATTCGAGGCGCTGGCGCAGGCGGCGGGCAGCCCGGTGCTGCAGACCGCTGCGTAGCCGGTCTACGCACTCAGCCGCAGCAGCCGCGCCGCCGGGCCGATGGTCCAGCCCTGCAGGGCCAGCGACAGCAGCACGATGACGAAGGCGACGGCGAACCCGTCCAGGCTCTCATGGACGCCTGCCAGCACCGGGATGATGGCGAGGTAGATCGGCACCGCCCCGCGCAGCCCGACCCAGGCGGAGAACGCGGTCTCGGCCCAGGTGAAGCCGAACGGTCGCAGGCAGATCACCGCCGCCAGCGGCCGCGCGAGCAGGATCAGCACCAGGCCGAGGCCGACGGCGCCCGGCACCATCGGCAGCAGGGCGTGCGGCGTCACCAGCAGCCCCAGCATCAGGAACAGCCCGATCTGCGCCACCCAGGCGAACGCGTCGAAAGCGCGGTGCAGCGCGTGCAGCCGCTCGCCGGCGTTGTTGCCGACGATGGCGCCCGTGACATAGACGGCGAGGAAGCCGCTGGCGTGAACCGATTGCGCCAGGCCGAAAACCGCCATGGCGACGCTCAGCAGCATCACCGGGTACAGGCTGGCATCTTCGCCGACCGCGCGCGGCAGATAGCGCAGCAGCCAGCCGGCGGCGGCCCCGATCAGCGCGCCGCCCACCATCTCGCCGGCGAACAGCAGCGCGCCGTTCACGGCCGTGGCGCCCTGCGGCAGCAGAATCGCCTGCACCATGAACAGCGTGAGGAACACCGCCATCGGATCGTTGAGGCCGGATTCGACCTCCAGCACCGCGCCCACCCGGTCCGGCACGCTGCACCTTGCTGGCCCGCAGCACCGCGGCCACCGCGGCGGCGTCGGTCGGCGCCACCAGCGCGCCCAGCAGCATCGCCGGCGCCCAGCGCATGTCGCCGAACCACATCGCCGCCCCGCCGACGATGCCGGCGGTAATCGCGACGCCGCCGGTGGCGAGGGCGATCGCCGGCCACGCCACGCGGCGCAGCATCGCGGTGCTGGTCTTGATGCCGCCCTCGAACAGGATCACCACCAAGGCGAGGCTTCCGAGCAGGTAGGTGCCGGCGAAATCGTCGAAGCGCAGCCGGCCCGGGCCGTCCTCGCCGGCCAGCATGCCCAGCACCAGGAACACCAGCAGGAGGGGCGTGCCGATCCGGGTGGCCCAGAGGCCGGCGAAAATGGCGACGAGCCCGAGCGCGCCGCCGATCAGGATGAAGTGATGCGCGGCGTCCATCATTCGAAGTTAGCCCGCGCTGCCTGCGTCGTCACTCCGCCACCATCACTCCGGCGGAAGCTCCTCGGCCAGTGCCGGAACGGTCTTCGGCTGCGCCTTGCCGCGCGTCGGCATCGGGATCACCCAGGGCCGGACGCCACGGAAGCCGCGATCGGAAACGATCCGGACGCCCCCGGATTCCAGGAACACCGCGTGCGCCCCTTCCCGCCAGACGCTGAAGCGGTCGATCGCCGGCACGCCGGCGCAGCCGCCGCGGATCGGCTCGGCGGAGACCAGCACGCCAGCGGCGCAGTCCGGCGGCTCGCCGTGGCGCAGCAGCATGGCGGTGCGGCCCTCGTTGGTCAGCGTGCAGGCGGCGGCGGTGCAGGCGATGGCGCCATCGGCGGCGCTGCCGTCGGCGGGAAGCTTCTCGGCGTGCCCGGCGGCCCACATCGCCAGCCAGGATTCGCGGGTGAAGCGCGAGGCGCCTGACGCCGCCTGCTCGAACACCTGGCCGCCCGCGTGCATGGCGATCAGCCGTCCCTCGGCGGAGACCAGCAGGTCGGGCGGATGGGTGAACGCCGGCGACATCAGCCCGACGGCGATGCCGGCGATCCCGAGCAGCCGCATCCGGCTGCGCCACAGGCCGAGCCAGGCGATGCCGAGCGACAGCACCGCCAGCCCCCATTCGGGCATGCGCGGGACCGCAACGACGGCGGCGGGCCAGGCGGCCACGAAGCGGGCGATGGCCAGGATCAGGTCGATCCCCCAGCCCATCGGCACCAGCGCCAGCGCCTCGATATGCAGCGGCATCAGCAGCAGCGCCAGCAGCCCCGCCGGCATCACCCACAACGCCGTCAGCGGCACAGCCACCAGGTTGGCGAACACGTAGTAGAGCTGCACATGGCCGAAATGATAGGCGCCGAACGGCGCCGAGAAGGTGCCGGCGAGCGCGCTGGTCAACGCCAGCGCCACGATGTGGTGCAGCAGGCGCCGGTGCCAGGAACGGTCGCCGTACAGCCGGTTCAGCCAAGGCCGCAGGATGTCGTAGCCGGCGATCAGCGCCAGCACCGCGGAAAAACTCATCTGGAAGCTGACCCCCAGCACCTCGCTCGGGGCCAGCAGGATCAGCGCCGCCATCGCCAAAGCGAGGCCGCGCAGCGACAATGCCCGGCGGCCGACGACGACGCCCAGCGTCACCAGGCAGGCCATGGCGAAGCTGCGGATGATCGGCACATGCGCGCCGGTCAGCAGCATGTAGCCGCCGCCGACCGCCAGCGCCGTGACTGCCGCGATGGTCTTGGTCGGCCAGCGCAGGGCGGCGTGCTCCCACAGCGCCAGCAGCAGCCGGCTGGCGCCGAACACCAGGCCCATGACGATGCCGATATGCAGACCGGCGATCGCCAGCAGATGCGCCAGCCCGGAATCGCGGAAAGCCGCGCGGTCGGCTTCGGGCACGGACGCGGTGCCGCCGGTCAGCAGCGTGGTGGCGATGGCGCCCTCCGGCCCCGGCAGGACCGCCGTGACGCGCCGGGCGATGGTCTCGCGCAATGCCTGCAGCCAGTGCATCGGACCCGGCGGCGCCGCCTCCAGCCGCTCCGCCCGGCCGAGCGCGAAGCCGTAGGCGCCGAGGCCGCTGAAGAAGGCGTCGCGCTGCAGATCCCAGCCGCCGGGATAGGCGGGCGACGCCGGGGCAGTCAGCATCGCCCGCACCCGCAGGGTGTCGCCGGCCGCGATGCCCGGCTCGTCGCCGGGGCGCAGCTTGATGCGGACCGCACGCGGCAACGGTGCCGCGTCGTTCAGGCGGGGCGCCTGCAGCGTGACGCGCAGGCCGGCGGGCAGCGTCTCGACGGCGCGGACGGTGCCGGTGATGATGCTGGCGGTCCGCGGAACCTCGACCAGCGGCGGCGCCCGCAACGTGGCGAACTGGGCGGCGGCCATGCCCAGCGCCGCTGCGCCTATGACCAGGCAGGGCGCGCGCCACGGTCCGGGTCGCACCAGCATCCCCGATGCCGCGGCCAGCACGCACCACCGACCCGCCGAGCCACCAGGGCGGCTCCGTCGGCGAGGCGAAATAGGTGACCACGCCGGCCGCCATGAACACCGGCAGCCACAGCACGAACCGCCCGCGTTCGGCCGCCAGAAGGTCGGTCCAGCGCAGCGTCCAGGCGAGTGGCAAAGCGGCTGCGGAGGCGACTCCGGTGGGCATGGCCGCCACGCTACGCCTGCAAAGCTTATGAAGTCACAGAGAGATCATGTTAGAGGCCGTCTTTGACCAAGCGAGTTCTCCTGCCATGACCGTCCGCACCCGTTTCGCCCCCAGCCCGACCGGCCTGCTGCATATCGGCGGCGCCCGCACGGCGTTGTTCAACTACCTGTTCAGCCGGCACCACGGCGGCGCGTTCCTGATCCGCATCGAGGACACCGACCAGGCACGCGGCAAGCAGGAGTACGTCGAGGCCATCATCGACAGCCTGAACTGGCTGGGCATGGAGCCGGACGAGGCGCCGATCTTCCAGTCCACCCGCGCCGCCCGCCATGCCGAGGTGGCGCTGGCGATGCTGGCCTCGGGCCACGCCTATCGCTGCTACCTCAGCCAGGAGGAGCTGCAGCAGATGCGCGAGGCGGCGAAGGCGTCCGGCAAGAATTTCCGCCTGGAAAGTCCGTGGCGCGACCGTGACCCGTCCGACGCCCCGGCGGGCGTGAAGCCGTCGATCCGGCTGAAGGCGCCGCGCGAGGGCGAGACGGTGGTGAACGATCTGGTGCAGGGCGAGGTGCGCGTCGGCAACGCCGAGCTCGACGACATGATCATCCTGCGCAGCGATGGCACACCCACCTACCAGCACGCGGTGGTGGTCGACGACCACGACATGGCGATCAGCCACGTGATCCGCGGCGACGACCATTTCACCAACACCTTCAGGCAGGTGCAGATCTTCCGCGCCATGGGCTGGGAGGAGCCGAAATTCGCCCATGTGCCGATGATCCACGGCGCCGACGGGGCCAAGCTGTCGAAGCGGCACGGGGCGCAGAGCGTCACCGAATTCCGCGACATGGGGTTTCTGCCGGAGGCGCTGTGCAACTACCTGCTGCGGCTCGGCTGGGGGCATGGCGACGACGAGATCTTGTCGCGGGAACAGGCGATTGCGCTGTTCGACGTCGATGGCATCGGACGTTCGCCGAGCCGGATGGACTACGCCCGGCTGACCTATGTGAACGGGGTGTGGATCCGCCAGGCGGACGACGACCGGCTGACCGGCGAGGTGATGGCGCGGCTGCGCAAGCTGGGCGGTTTCACCCCCGACGAGGCGGCGGCGCAGCGGGTGCACGCGTTGATGCCGGCGTTGAAAGAGCGCGCCAAAACGCTGCTGGAACTGACGGATTCGGCGGCTTTCCTGGTCCACCCCCTGCCATTGCCGACCACGCCGAAGGCAGCGGCGGTGCTCACCCCGGAAAACCGTTCGTTGCTGGCCGGCATCGGCCAGGCGCTGGCCGCCACCGAGTTTTCCGCCGAGGCGATCGATGCCACCTTGCGCCGCTTCGCCGAGGCGCACGGCAAGAAGCTCGGCGAGGTGGCGCAACCCCTGCGGGTGGCGCTGACCGGCAGCACCGTCAGCCCCGGCATCGACGCGACGCTGATGGCGCTGGGCAAGGCCGAAGCGCTCGCCAGGATCGAGGCGAGCGCCGCGATCCCCGCTGCCGCCGGGGCGCCGTAGGCATCAAATCAGCGTCGCGATGGCCGCCAGCGCACGCCTGGTCGACGCGATGTAGTGAGGGTTCTTCTTCGAGACCCGCACCGCAAGCGCTTGTTCGAAGCAGTCCCGTGCTTCGTCGATTGCACCCAGTTCAACGAGGCAGCGGCCGCAATGGTGCAGGATGAAGTCTCGGTGCTCCCAGGCGGCGCATCCGCGGGCTTTCGCCAACGCCTCCTTGAACAAACGAAGCGCCTCATCTCGTTGCCCAAGGTACTGAGAGGCGGTGGCCAGATTGGTCAGGACCTCCACCTCCTTAGGCAGGTCGCCCAGCAGCCTCGCAAGATCGAGCGCTTCGGCCAATAGCGGTGCTGCCTCGGCCTCCCGACCGAGGACCGTAAGAGCCGCTCCCTTCTGGTTCAGCAAAACGAGCAGCTCAGCCGCGTCGGCGTTCGCACGCGCTTGTACAAGGCGTTCCGAAACCGTCACGACCGAGGTCGCCAAAGCCGCTGGGTCATTGGCACGGAAGCGCTGGAAAGTGCCGTCCGGATCGAGCAACACAGCGGTGGCGCTCAGCAAAGCTGATGGATGAAGTTAGTGCAGCGTCGAGCGGCGGCGTTCCACACTACGTTGGCTGGTGGTCTGGGCGCCGTCGGCCAAGGCTCGTTGAGCAGGATGAAGGCTGGGGTCGTCAACGTGGCGCTCCCGGCCATACCCAGGATCACCCATGCGATGAAGTAGGTCACTGGTCCGTCGGCGAATCCGAGGACCACAAATCCGAGGGTGGCAAGCGCGGTGCCAGATATCATCACCAGCCGCGCGCCTCTTCTGGAAAATGTCTTTGCCAGAAGAGGCGCGCAGAGACCCATAACCAAGTAGAGGGTCGAGTTGCCCGCGAAAACGGCGGTGACACTCATTCGAAGATCGCCCGCCATCTGGCGCCCGAGGATGGCAACAAGGCTCACTGTGCCCCACCCGATGAGTTGCGTCAGCGCGAGCACGATCAGCGTTGGAACGAGGACAGGACGGGGGATCAACGGGCGAGACTCCGGTCATCGTCAGGATAGGTGCATCGAGGTGGCGAAGCATGGGAGCGGGTGAGTTTTGTCCTGGGTGGCGGCGGCTCGTGCAGTAGAACCAATTTGCGAATCATTCGCAATACCAGGTTAATCACCGAGCCTAGCGTAAGGCGAAGCGTATCTGCGCTGGCATCGCGATAGGTATTATCCCGTCGAGGACGAAATTCGCGCTGCCTTGCCGCAGTTCGGGAAAATGAGCGATGCTCGAATGCTCAACACGTCATGCAGGCTCGTGGATGCACGAGCTTGTTGCGCGATGGTTGGCTTTCGAAACTTGGCGCGCGTTGAAGGCAGGAGCCTCGGCCATGCAGTCCGATCAAAAGCCGATGGAAACCAGCCTCGTTCTCGCTGCAACGGAGGCCATGCTCTATGTCTCCGATTTTCAACGGGCTTGCGACTACTTCGTTGGAAAGCTCGGATTTGAAGTCGAGTTTGCCTACGGGGAGCCACCATTCTACGGATTGGTGAAACGAGATCGCGCGCGGATGTGTATCCAACTCGTGTGTGAGCCAGTTTTCGTCGGCGATATCCGAGAGCGTGAGCAGTTGCTGTCAGCCGCCGTAACTGTCGCGACGACGGCAGAAATCAAGCAGCTGTTTCAAGAGTTCGAAGCGGCAGGCGTCGACTTTTTCCAGACCCTCAAGAAAGAGCCGTGGGGCGCTTGCAACTTCATCGTTCGAGACCCGGACGGCAATCTCCTTCTCTTCGCGGGTCCGGCTGACTGAGAGATTTCACTCGCAAGACGCGCAAATCTCAAAGATTCGCACCAATAGCTCCACGTTTCCGGATCAATGATTTACGTCGTTCAAAGGTCCGCTGCGAAAGGTCACCTGAGGTCTCAGGGTTCGAATAAGGCTGTACCGGTTTGGCTTAGAGACAGACTGTTCAGCGGCGGATCGGACCGGGCGGATTGTTGCTGCCCTGCGCCTTCGCCCAGCCGTCGCGCAGCGCGGTGGTGCGGTTGAACACCAGCCGCCCTGGCGTGCTGTCCGGGTCGGCGCAGAAATAGCCGGTGCGCTCGAACTGCACCGCCTCGCCCTCCGCCAGATCGGCCAGCGACGGCTCGACCAGGCAACCGGTCAGCACCTCCAATGAATCGGGGTTGAGGTCGGCCAGCAGGTCGCCCTCGGCGCCGGGGCTCGGGCTCATGAACAGCGGGTTGTAGAGGCGCACCTCGGCCGGCACGGCTTCGGTCGCGGACACCCAGTGCAGGGTCGCCTGGACCTTGCGGCCGTCCGGTGAATTGCCGCCGCGGCTGGCGGGGTCGTAGGTGCAGCGCAGTTCCACCACGTCGCCGGCCTCGTTCTTCACCACCTCGCGGCAGGTGACGAAGAAAGCGTAGCGCAGACGGACCTCGCGCCCGGGCGAGAGGCGGAAGAACTTCCGCGGCGGCTCTTCCATGAAATCATCCTGTTCGACGAAGATCTCACGGGTGAACGTTATCTCCCGGCTGCCCGCCTGGGGATCATCGGGGTGGTTGGCGGCGGTCAGCGTCTCGACGTGGCCTTCGGGGAAATTCTCGATCACCAGCTTCAGCGGCCGCAGCACCGCCATGCGGCGCGGTGCCGATTTGTTCAGCATCTCGCGCACGCAGAAATCGAACATGCGCGATGTCCACCACGCTGTTGGCGCGCGCCACGCCGACCCGGCCGATGAAGTCCCGCAGCGCCGCCGGCGGCACCCCGCGGCGGCGCAATCCGGCCAGGGTCGGCATGCGCGGGATCGTCCCAGCCCGAGACATGGCCGTCGCGCACCAGCAAAGTGAGGAAACGCTTGGACAGAACGGTATAGCCGATGTTCAGCCGGGCGAACTCGTATTGCCGCGGATGCGACGGCACCGGCAGATGCTCCAGCAGCCAGTCGTACAGCGGCCGGTGATCCTCGAACTCCAGGGTGCAGAGCGAGTGGGTGATGCCCTCGATCGCGTCGGACTGGCCGTGCGCGAAATCATAGGTCGGGTAGATTCACCAGGTGTCGCCGGTGCGCGGGTGTTCGGCGTGCAGGATCCGGTAGAGCACCGGATCGCGCAGGTTCATGTTGCCCGACGGCCATGTCGATGCGCGCCCGCAGCACCCGGGCGCCGTTGGGGAACTCGCCGCTGCGCATGCGCCGGAACAGATCGAGGTTCTCGGCCACGGATCGCTCGCGGAACGGGCTGTTGCGGCCGGGCTCGGTCAGCGTGCCGCGCATGGCGCGCATCTCCTCGGCGGGCGTGTCGTCGACATAGGCGTGGCCGGTCTCGGATCAGGTGCTCGGCCCAGTCGTAGAGCTGCTCGAAGTAGTCCGAGGCGTAATGCAGATGGCTCGCCCCAGTCGAAGCCCAGCCAGCGGACGTCGCGCTGGATCGAGTCGATGAACTCCTGTTCTTCCTTGGTCGGGTTGGTGTCGTCGAAGCGCAGATGGCAGCGGCCGCCGAATTCCTCGGCGATGCCGAAATTCAGGCAGATCGACTTGGCGTGGCCGATATGCAGGTAGCCGTTCGGCTCCGGCGGAAACCGGGTGACGACGCCGGTGGCGTGGCCGGATTGCAGGTCGGTGGCGACGATCTCGCGCATGAAGTCCCGCGCGGCACCATTGGGGGCATCGGTCTCCACAATCGCCGCGTCATGCTCCGCCATCGCCTGAAACCCCATCGAACCGCGCCTTCTCTACACAATCATGCGGGTCGCGCGAACTGCTCAGACAGAAAGGCAGGTTCACCCCGGAGGCACGGAGACGCCGATCGGCCAGCGAAGCCATGCACCCCCTGCCTCGCCTGCTTCTCCCCGCCTCACCGCCTCCCTGTCGATATCTGCCTTCTACCTTGCGTCGCCCCGCCCGCTGGCTTCCGGTGGCGACGCCGACTACTCTCCGGCGCCGCACCGACCCGGGACTCGGAATTTGCATTATCCGCATCGACATCTGCTGCAGATCGAGGGCCTGCACCCGCCCGAGATCGGCGCCCTGCTCGACCTCGCCGAGAGCTATGTGCTGCTGAACCGGTCCGGCAAGACCCAGCGCGACCTGCTGCGCGGACGGACGCTGATCAACCTGTTTTTCGAGGATTCAACGCGCACCCGCACCAGTTTCGAGCTGGCCGGGAAGCGGCTGGGTGCCGACGTCATCAACATGTCGGTGTCCAACAGCAGCGTGAACAAGGGCGAAACGCTGCTCGACACCGCGGCGACCCTGAACGCCATGAACTGTGATCTGCTGGTGGTCCGGCACGGCCAATCCGGGGCGCCGAACCTGCTGGCGCAGAAGGTCGACGCGGCGGTGATCAACGCCGGCGACGGCACCCACGAGCATCCCACCCAGGCGCTGCTGGACGCGCTGACCATCCGCCGCCGCAAGGGCCGGCTGGAGGGGCTGGTGGTGGCGATCTGCGGCGACGTGCTGCACAGCCGGGTGGCGCGCAGCAATATTCATCTGCTGACCGCGATGGGCAGCCGGGTGCGGGTGATCGGGCCGGCGACGCTGATCCCGGACGAGGCGGCGCGGCTCGGGGTCGAAGTGTTCAACGACATGCAGGCGGGGTTGGCAGGCGCCGACATCGTCATGGCGCTGCGCCTGCAGCGGGAGCGGATGTCCAATAGCCTGGTGCCGAGTGCGCGCGAGTTCTTCCGCTTCTGGGGGCTGGACTACCAGAAGCTGGCCTACGCCAAGCCGGACGCGCTGGTGATGCATCCCGGACCGATGAACCGCGGCGTGGAGATCGACAGCGCCGTCGCCGACGACCCGGTGCGCAGCGTCATCAAGGAACAGGTGGAGATGGGCGTCGCGGTGCGCATGGCGGTGCTCGACACGCTGTCCCGGACCAATCGCCGCAATGCGTAGTTTTCTGATTTCCAACGTTCGCCTGCTGGACCCGGCATCCGGCCTCGATGCGCCGGGCGGCCTGCTGGTCCGTGACGGCAAGATTTCTGGATTTCGGCGGCGCGCTGGGGCGGCCGGACGGGGTTCCCCAGATCGACGGCGACGGCGCCATCCTTTGTCCGGGGCTGGTCGACATGCGTGCCGAGGTGGGCGAGCCCGGCGAGGAATACCGGGAGACCGTGGCCTCCGCCGCGCTGGCCGCGGCAGCCGGGGGCATCACCACCCTCGCCGCCCTGCCGGACACGCGGCCCACCATCGACGATCCCGCCCTGGTACGCCTGCTGAGGGCGCGCGGCGAGGAAACCGGCAGCCTGACCATCCTGCCCTATGCCGCCGCCACCCGCGGCTGCCGGGGCGAGGAACTGGCCGAACTGGGACTGCTGCGCGAGGCGGGTGCGGTGGCGTTCACCGACGGCGCGCACGCCATCGCCTCGACCCGGATGATGCGCCTGGCGCTGTCCTACGCGCAGGCGTTCGGGGCGCGGATCGTGCAACACCCCGAGGATCCGTCGCTGGCCACCGGTGGCGCCGCCACCCAGGGCGAGCTGGCGACGCGCCTCGGCCTACCCGGCATCCCGACCGCCGCCGAGGCGATCCTGGTGGCGCGCGACATCCGGCTGGCGGCGCTGACCGGCGGCGCCGTGCATTTCGCGCATGTCTCGACCGGCGAGGCGCTGGAGCTGATTCGCCGCGCCAAGGCGGACGGGCTGGCGGTGACCTGCGACACCGCCCCGCCCTATTTTGACCTCAACGAGACGGCGATCGGGGATTTCCGCACCTATGCCAAGCTGTCGCCGCCATTGCGCGCCGAAGCGGACCGGCTGGCGGTCTGCGCGGCGTTGGCCGACGGCACCATCGATGCGGTCGCCAGCGACCACCAGCCGCGCGACGCCGACGACAAGCGGTTGCCCTTCGCCCAGGCGGCCGCCGGCGGCGCCGGACTTGCGACCCTGCTGGGCGTGACCCTGGCGCAGGTGCACGGCAACGGCCTGCCGATGATGCGGGCGATCGAGCTGATGACGGTGCGCCCGGCGCGGCTGCTGGGCAGCGGGGCCGGCACCCTGGGGAAAGGGGCGGCGGCCGATCTGTGCCTGTTCCAGCCGGAGCAGGCCTGGCAGGTGGAAGCGGGCGCTCTGCCGGGCAAGGCGCAGAACACGCCGTTCGACGGGCGCGCGCTGGAGGGCCGGGTGATCGGCACCTGGAAGGCTGGCAAGCGGGTGTTCGGGTGAGGGAAAGCGATTGAGCCTGGGTGCCGCCAACGCCTTCGGTACTGATCCTGGCCGTGGTGCTGGGCTCGATCCCGTTCGGCCTGGTGCTGACCCGCGCGGCGGGCCTGGGCGACATTCGCAAGATCGGCTCCGGCAATATCGGCGCCACCAATGTGCTGCGCACCGGCCGCAAGGGGCTGGCGGCGGCAACGGTGCTGCTGGACGGCGGCAAGGGCGTGGTGGCGGTGCTGGTCGCGCGGTTGCTGGCACCCGATCTCATTTGGGTGTGCGGCGTCGCGGCGGTGCTGGCGCATTGCTATTCGATTTGGCTGAAGGGCAAGGGCGGCAAGGGCGTTGCGACCGGGCTCGGCGTGCTGCTGGCGGGGTTCTGGCCGGTCGGGGTGGCAAGCTGCGCGATCTGGCTGGTCACCGCGTGGCTTGGGCGACGGTCGTCCGTGGCCGGGCTCGTCACCTTCCTGGTGGCGCCGCTGCTGCTGTGGTGGGCTGGCCAGCTGCCCGCATGCATCGCCGCCGCGGTGATCGCCCTGCAGATGATCATCGGGCACCGCGGCAACATCCGCCGGCTGCTGAACGGCACCGAGCCGCGTATCGGCGAGACGCGTTGACGGGTCTGCGTCGGAGCGGCCGGTGAGCGAGGCGATCGACCGACTCCGCCTGGCGCGCAGCGAAGGCGTCGGCCCGGTCACCTACCGCCGCGTGCTGCGCCGTTACGGCAATGCCCGGGCGGCGCTGGAGGCCCTGCCCGCCCTCGCCAGCGCCGGCGGCCGCACCGAGAAGCTGCGCATCCCGACCGCCGAGGCCGCCTCACGGGAAATCGAGGGCGTTGAACGGCTGGGCGGGCGGCTGCTGTTCGTCGGCCAGCCCGGCTATCCCCCGCTGCTGGCGATGCTCGACGACGCGCCGCCGGTGCTGGCGGTGCTGGGCGACATCGCCGCGCTGTCGGACCGGGCCGTCGCCATGGTCGGCAGCCGCAACGCCTCGGCCAACGGTCAGCGCATGGCCGAGTCGCTGGCGGGAGAGTTGGCCGCGGGAGGCCTGGTCGTGGTCTCCGGCCTCGCCCGCGGCATCGATTCGGCGGCCCATGCCGGCGCGCTGGCGACGGGGCGCACCATCGCCTGCGTCGCGGGCGGGCTCGACGTTCCCTATCCGGCCGAAAATGCCGCCCTGCAGGCCCGCATCGCCGCCAGCAGCGGCGCCGTGGTCGCCGAGGCGCCGCTCGGCACGGCTCCGCAGGCGCGGCACTTTCCCCGCCGCAACCGCATCATTGCCGGGCTGTCGCTGGGCGTGATCGTGGTCGAGGCGGCGATGCGGTCCGGCAGCCTGATCACCGCGCGGCTGGCGCTGGAGGCCGACCGGGAGGTGTTCGCGATTCCCGGCTCGCCGCTCGATCCGCGCTGCCGCGGCTCCAACGACCTGCTCCGCCAGGGCGCGCACCTGACCGAAAATGCCGCCGACGTGCTCCTGCATCTCAGGGATGGCATTTCCGGCTCACTCTTGTTTGTTCGGGATCGCACACCAGATGGCCTAGCCGAACGCCAGGACGACATGGCGGAACAGGGCCGTTTGTCGCACACCGACCTCGATCGTGCCCGTCACGAAGTGCTCGGGCTGCTGGGCCCCTCACCAACCGCTGTTGACGATCTCATCCGCCGCTGCCAGTTCTCTGCCGCCGCGGTGATGTCGGTGCTTCTCGACCTCGAGATCGCCGGACGCGTCGAAGCGTTGCCTGGCAATCGCGTGGCGTTACTCGGAGAACCGGGGCTGTAGCCCCTTTTGTCAGGATAGCATGTCGGACGTCGTCGTCGTCGAATCGCCCGCCAAGGCCAAGACAATCAACAAATACCTCGGTGGCGGGTTTACCGTGCTGGCGAGCTTTGGGCATGTGCGCGACCTGCCGCCCAAGGACGGGAGCGTGCGTCCGGAGCAGGACTTCGCCATGGACTGGGCCGCCGACGAGCGCGGCAACCGCCAGGTCGCGGCCATCGCCAAGGCGCTGAAAGGCGCCAAGACCCTGTACCTCGCCACCGATCCGGATCGCGAGGGCGAGGCGATCTCCTGGCATGTCCGCGCCATGCTGGACGAAAAAAATGCCCTGAAGGGCGTCCGGGTCGAGCGGATCACCTTCAACGAGATCACCCGCACCGCCGTCAAATACGCCATGGCGCACCCGCGCGAGCTCGATCAGCCGTTGATCGAGGCCTACCTGGCGCGGCGGGCGCTGGACTATCTGGTCGGCTTCACCCTGTCGCCAGTGCTGTGGCGCAAGCTGCCCGGCAGCCGCAGTGCCGGGCGCGTGCAGTCGGTCGCACTGCGGCTGATCTGCGAGCGCGAAGCCGAGATCGAGGCGTTCCGGCCGCGCGAGTACTGGACGGTCGAGGCGCATTTCACCACCCCGGCCGGCGCCCCGTTCACCGCCCGGCTGACGCATCTGGACGGCAAGCGGCTCGATCAGTTCGACCTGAACAGCGCCGAGCTGGCGAATCGTGCCCGCGCCGAGGTCGAAGCCGGCAATTTCGCCGTCGACACGGTCGAGCGGCGCCGCGTCAAGCGCAACCCGCCGGCGCCGTTCACCACCTCCACCCTGCAGCAGGAAGCGTCGCGGAAACTTGGCTTCGGCGCGCAGCAGACCATGCGCATCGCGCAAGGCCTGTACGAAGGGGTCGAGATCGACGGCGATACGGTCGGCCTCATCACCTACATGCGGACCGACGGCGTGCAGATGGCGCGCGAGGCGATCGATGCCGTGCGCGAGCATGTGAAGGACGAATACGGCAACGCCTACCTGCCGGCGGCGCCCCGCGAATACACCAGCAAGGCCAAGAACGCGCAGGAAGCGCATGAGGCGATCCGCCCGACCGACGTGTCGCTGCACGCCCGAGCGTGCCGCGCAGTATCTCAACCCCGAGCAGCGGCGGCTGTACGAACTGGTCTGGAAGCGCGCGGTCGCCAGCCAGATGCAGTCGGCCGAACTCGATCAGGTGACGGTGGAGACCGCCGATCCCGCGAAGCCGAAGGGTCCGCGCCTGCGCGCCACCGGCTCGATCCTCGCGTTCGACGGCTTCCTCAAGCTGTACCGCGAGGACCAGGACGACGCCGAGGACGAGGACGACAACCGCATGCTGCCGCCGATGGCCGAGCGCGACCCGCTGCGGCGCGGCGAGGTCACCGCCGACCAGCATTTCACCCAGCCGCCGCCGCGCTACTCCGAGGCCAGCCTGGTCAAGAAGATGGAGGAACTCGGCATCGGCCGGCCCTCCACCTACGCCTCCATCCTGTCGGTGCTGCAGGACCGCAACTACGTCAAGCTGGAGAACCGCCGCTTCATCCCGGAGGATCGCGGCCGGCTGGTCACCGCGTTCCTGACCAGCTTCTTCGAGCGCTATGTCGATACCGGCTTCACCGCCGGCGCTGGAGGAACAGCTCGACGACATCTCCGGCGGCCGGGCTCGACTGGCGCGAGGTGATGCGCGCGTTCTGGGAGCATTTCTCGCAAGGCCGTCGAGCAGACCCGGGACCTCAAGATCAGCGACGTCATCGACGCGCTGGACCAGGATCTCGGCCCGCATTTCTTCCCGCCGCGCGAGCGACGGCACCGATCCGCGCGCCTGCCCGGCCTGCCAGAACGGCCGGCTGGGGCTGAAGCTGGGCCGGCACGGCAGCTTCATCGGCTGCTCCAACTACCCGGACTGCCAGTACACCCGCCGCCTCGCGGTCGAGAACGGCGAGGAGAGCGGCGAGACGCTGAAGGAGGGGATGCGCGAGCTCGGCCACCACCCCGAGACCGGCGAGGACATCACCGTCCGCCGCGGCCCCTACGGCCTCTATGTGCAGCAGGGCGAGCAGATCAAGGACAGCAAGATCGAAGCCGCGGCGCACCTCGCTGCCGCGCGGCGTGGAGGGCGACACGGTCACGCTGGAGCAGGCGCTCGGGCCTGCTGTCGCTGCCGCGCATCGTCGGCATCCATCCGGAGAGCAAGGAGCCGATCGAGGCCGGCATCGGCCGGTTCGGGCCGTTCGTGAAGATGGGCGGCGTGTTCGCCTCGCTCGACACGGACGACGACGTGCTGGCGGTCGGGCTGAACCGCGCGGTGGACGTGCTGGCGAAGAAGCTGGCCAGCGTGCGCGCGCTGGGGCCGCATCCGGCGGACAAGGAGCCGGTGCTGGTCCGCAAGGGCCGCTTCGGGCCGTATGCGCAGCACGGCAACAAGGTGGCGAATCTGCCGCGCGA
The DNA here is from genome assembly GCA_963819305.1 of uncultured Alphaproteobacteria bacterium. Classification (GTDB taxonomy): domain Bacteria; phylum Pseudomonadota; class Alphaproteobacteria; order Acetobacterales; family Acetobacteraceae; genus CAVTKE01. Next base: position 55,081 of record CAWFVP010000003.1, on the reverse strand, counting down.
CGTGATGATGGACGACATCACCCTGGAGCAGGCGGTGGCGCTGCTGGCCGAGAAGGGCAAGCTGCTGAAGCCGCGCGCCGGCGGCCGCAAGCCGGCCGAAGCGCAGCGCCGCGAAGGCGCCCGCAGGTGGCAAGGCAGGCAGCGCCGAAGGCAGCGGCGCCAAAGAAGCCGGCGACGGCCAAGGCCGCGGCCAAGAAGAAGCCGGCGCAAGAAGGCGGCGGCAAAGAAGCCGACGACAAAGCCCGCCGCTGCCGGCAAGGCGAAGCCCAAGGCGGCGAAGCCGACCGCAAAAGCCGCGGCGCCGAAAGCCGACGCACTGAAATGGCGCGCCGGCGCCGGCCGCGAACAACCTCGCCGCCGCGCTGCCGAGCCGCGAAGACGTCCGCCGTTTCATCCGCGAAGCGCCGGGCCGCGTCGGCAAGCGCGAGATCGCCCGGCATTTCAATCTCGGCCCCGAGCACGCGCGTCGCCCTGCGCGAGCTGCTGAAAGAGCTGCCGGCGAAGGCGAGGTGGCGCCCGCCGGGCATCGCCGCTTCACGCGCCCCCGGCCGGCTGCCGGAAGCGATGGTGGTGCAGGTCACCGGCACCGATCCCGACGGCGACGCGATTGCCCGCCCGGTCGGCTGGGAGGGCGACGGCCCGCCGCCGCTGGTGCTGATGGCGCCGGAGCCGCGCGGCCGGCCGGCGCTGGCGCCCGGCGAGCGCGTGCTGGCGCGGCTGCGCCCGATCGGCCACGGCAAATACGAAGGCCGCACGCTGAAGCGGCTGACCGAGGCGCCCGGCCGCATCCTCGGCGTCTATCGGGCGGGTCCCGGCGCCGGGACCGGCGGCCGCATCGTGCCGACCGACCGCCGCGCCAAGGCGGAATGGGCGGTGCCGCCCGGCGAGGCGCAACGGCGCCGAGGCCGGCGAGATCGTGCTGGCCGCCCCCCTGCCCTCGCTCGGCCTACGGCCTGAAGCCGGCGCGGCGTGGTCGAGCGGCTGGGCACGATGGGCGACGCGCGCTCGGTCAGCCTGATCGTGATCCACACCCACGACATCCCGACCGAATTTCACCGAGGCCGCGCTCGCCGAGGCCGAAGCGCGCGACGCGGCGTGACGGCTGCGCGGCCGCACCGATCTGCGCGACGTGCCGCTGGTGACGATCGACGGCGAGGACGCGCGCGATTTCGACGACGCGGTGTTCGCCGAACCGGACGGCGACGGCTTCCGCCTGCTGGTCGCCATCGCCGACGTCGCGCATTACGTGCCGCACCGATTCGGCGCTGGACCGCGCCGCCTGGACCCGCGGCAACTCCTGCTACTTCCCCGACCGCGTGGTGCCGATGCTGCCGGAGGCGCTGTCGAACGGCTGGTGCAGCCTGCGCCCCGACGAGGATCGCGGCTGCCTGTTCGTGGAGATGCATGTCGACGCCACCGGGCAGAAGACCCGCCACCGGTTCGGCCGCGGCCTGATGCGCAGTGCCGCCCGGCTGACCTACGAGCAGGTGCAGCAGGCGCACGAGGCCCATGAACTGAACCCCTTCAACCTGCATGTCGGCGAAGCGGTGGTGCCGACGCTGCCGTCGCTCTATGCCGCGTTCCGGTTGTTGTTGCAGGCGCGCGCTGGCACGCGGCACGCTCGATCTCGACCTGCCCGAGCGCCGCGTGGTGCTGGACGACGACGGCAAGGTTGCCTCGGTGGCGCCGCGGCCGCGTCTCGACAGCCACCGGCTGATCGAGGAGTTCATGGTGCTGGCCAATGTCTGCGCCGCCGAGGAACTGGAACGGCTGCACCAGCCCTGCGTGTATCGGGTGCACGCGCCGCCGTCGGACGAAAAGCTCGAAAACCTGCGGTTGTTCCTGCGCCGGTTCGACATCTCCCTGCCGCCGGGCACGCAGCTGCACCCCCGCGATCTCGACCGCGTGCTGCGCGCCGTCGCCGGCACCGAGCATGCGCCGCTGGTGAACGAGGTGATGCTGCGCAGCCAGATCGCAGGCCGCCTACCCGATCGACAACATCGGCCATTTCGGCCTGGCGCTGTCGCGCTATGCCCATTTCACCAGCCCGATCCGCCGCTACGCCGACCTGCTGGTGCATCGCGCGCTGATCTCGGGCCTGGGCCTCGGCGCCGGCGGCCTGTCGCCGGAGGAGGCGGCGCCGCCTGCCCGATACCTGCGAGCACATCAGCGCCACCGAGCGCCGCGCAGCGCTGGCCGAACGCGACGCGATCGACCGCTATCTCGCGGCCTTCATGGCCGACAAAGTCGGGAGCGTGTTCCCAGCACGCATTTCCGGCGTGACCCGGTTCGGCCTTTTCGTCACAGTTAACGGCAATGGAGCAAGTGGACTCGTGCCGGTGTCGACCCTGTCAGACGATTTCTGGATTCATGACGAGGCGTCGCAGACGCTGACCGCCCGGCGCTCCGGGATGGTGTTTCGCCTGGCCCAGGAGGTCGAGGTACGGCTGTCGGAAGCAAGCCCGATCACCGGCGGATTGCTGTTTCACATCCTGCAGGGCGAGCCGCGCGCGGCTCCCGCCAAAGGCGGCGGCAGGCGGCCCGAACCTCGCTCGCCGCGCCGCGGCAGCTTCAACAGGCGGTGAACCGCTCCCCGATACTGGTCCTGCTGCTGCTGGCGCCGGCCTGGATGTCCCTGTTCTCGATGTCGCAGGCCCGAGCCGACGTCACCGCGCCGGTGTTCGACCATGCGATGGTCGGCGCAGGTGGCGGCCGCGGCAATGAGCTTCATGGCGCCACGCACGCTGGAGGCGCTGTCGATGCCGCAGATGGCGGCATGGGGCCTGCGCGGCCTGACGGCGCTCGACCCTCGGCTGACGGTCGAGCACAGCGCGGAGGGGCGGGACGCCGGCACCCTGTCGATCCGTTTCGACGCGGCCGGCGCCGGCCGCGTCCTGCTGAAGCGGCCGGCGCCGGCGGACGACGACAGCGCCGGCTGGGGCGAGGCCGTGGCGCAGATCGCCCAGGCGGGCTGGGAGGTGTCGGACCAGATTCGCCACGCCGGCACCCAGGGCATCATCCGCAGCTTCTTCGACGAGTTGTTCAACCACATGGACCCGTATTCCCGCTACGCGCCGCCTGGCGAGGCGGAGCTGGACCGGGTCCGCCGCAACGGCCGTGCCGGGGTCGGCATCACCACAGTCCTGCGCGGCGGCAGCTTCGTCGTGACGGCGTTGCAGGCCGGCGGTTCGGCGGCGCAGGCGGGTGTGCGGATCGGCGACCGGATCCAGGCCGTGGACGGCCAGAGCGTGCAGGGCGCCGACCCAGGCTCGGTGGAAGCATTGCTGGCGGGGCCGGAAAACACCGCGGTGGAACTGACCCTGCGGGGTCGCGACGGCCGTTCGCGCACGGTGCTGCTGGACCGGCTGCGGGTGCCGCCGGAGACAGTCGTCGCTCGCCGCAACAACGACATCCTGGTCCTGGCGATCACCGGCTTCAGCCGCAGCACCGGCTCGCGGCTGGCCCAGGAACTGATCCGCGGCGTTGCCGATCCGCGGCCGCATGGGGTCGTGCTGGACCTCAGGGGCAATCGCGGCGGGGTCCTGCAGCAGGCGGTGGCGTCGGCGGCCATGTTGCAGGGCGTGGGCGTGGTGGCGGTCACCACCGGCCGCGCGCCGGAGGCCAACCACGTCTTCCTGGCCGACGGCCGCGATCTTGCCGACGACCTGCCGGTGGTGGTCCTGGTCGACGGCAACTCCGCCAGTGCCGCGGAAATCCTTGCGGCGTCCCTGGCCGACCAGCGCCGCGCCGTGGTGATCGGCAGCGCCACGCTTGGCAAGGGCCTGGTCCAGACCATCACCAGCCTGCCGAACGGCGGCGAACTTCTGGTGAGCTGGAGCCGCGTGCTTGCCCCGCTGGGCTGGCCGATCCAGGGACTCGGCGTGCTGCCCCAGGTCTGCACCAGCCTGGGCACGGAGGCCCTGGCCCGCCAGCTTGCGGCGCTCGGACACGGCATTCAAACCATGCAACCGGCGCTGATCCGCCACCACCAGGCCCGCGCGCCGCTGCCGCCGGCTGAAATCCTGGAAATTCGCGCCGCCTGCCCCGCCATCGCCACGCCGATGCCTCCCGCTCCGGCCGCGGGCCAGGGCGGCGGCCGCGATGCCGACTTCGATGCCGCCCGGCATCTGATCGAAACCCCCGATGCCTACGCCACCGCGCTGCTCTCGGTGCCTCCCGTTGAGCCGCAGAACCCTGCCCTGCCCTCACAAGGCTTGACGCCGGACCATCGGGTGCGCAATTAGACGGCTCTTTCCCCGGGAATAGCAGTCATGGCCAAATCCAACACAATCCAGATCAAGCTCGTGTCCAGCGCGGACACCGGATATTTCTACGTCACCAAGAAGAACGCCCGCGCCCAGACCGGCAAGCTGGAATTGCAGAAATACGATCCCGTGGCGCGCAAGCACGTCACGTTCCGCGAAGCCAAGATCAAGTAGGCTCGCACCCAAGGCTCCTGCAGGCCCTCGGACCTGCCGATGACGAATGGCCGCCCGCATAGGGCGGCCATTTCCGTTTCAGCTGCTACATCGGCGTGCAGAGGGCAGTCTGGTTGCGGCCGCCGTTCTTGGCGCGGTACAGCGCCTCGTCCGCGTTGCGCAGCAGGTGTTCCGCGGTCATCTTCTCGCTGGCGCCGCAGCAGACGCCGATGCTGACGGTTATCCGCAGCGTCGTGCCCGTCACCGGGCTGAACAGCATCTCCTCGATCGCGACGCGCAGCCGTTCCGCGGCGATCATCGCCTCCTGTGCGTCGGTGCCCGGCATCACCACGGCGAATTCCTCGCCGCCGTAGCGGGCGATCGAATCGAACACCCGGATGCGGGTCCGCAAGGTGTCGGCGATGCTGCGCAATGCCCGGTCGCCGACCGGATGACCCCAACGGTCATTGATCGACTTGAAATGATCGACGTCGATCATCATCACCGCGACGCTGCTGGACTGCGCCGATCCCAGCAGGCCGTGCAGATGCCGCATCAGGTAGCGCTGGTTGTAGAAGCCGGTCAGCGGATCGGTCAGCGCCATGTCCAGCGCGTGGCTCAGGTCGGCGCGCAGGCGGTCCTGGTAGAATTTGCGGCGGATCTGGTTGCGGGCGCGGGCACGCAGTTCGTTTTCGTCCAGCGGGCGCATCAGCCAGTCATTGGCGCCGATATCGAAGCCGCGCAGGATCCGCTTGCGCTGCTCGGGCTCGGCGATCAGCAGCAGCGGGATGTCATGGGTCCGGTCGGAGGCGCGCAGCAGCGAGGCCAGGCGCAGCGGGTCCTCGGCGGTCAGCGACAGGCTCAGCACGATCAGGTCGAACGGGGTGGCGCCGGTCAGCCGCAGCGCCTCCGCCTCGCCGGAGGCGCGGCCGGTCAGGATGTTGTCGCGGGCCAGCGCGTCCTGCACCACGAGCCCGCATTCCGGCCGGTCATCGACCACCAGGGCGCGGGCGCCGGCGACCGAAGGGGCGGCGAAATGGTCCCCGGTCAGGCCCAGCGCGCGGGCCGTCTCGCCGCGCATCCGCCACTCGTCCAGCAGGCGCTTGAGGCGAACCAGCGACCGTACCCGTGCCATAAGGGTGTCGTAGTCGACCGGCTTGGTGAGGAAATCGTCGGCCCCCGCCTCCAGCCCGCGCAGCCGTTCGTTCGGCTCGCCGAGGGCCGTGACCATCACCACGGGGATGTGCAGCGTCTCGCGGGTCCGCCTTCAGCCGGCGGCAGGTCTCGTAGCCGTCCAGCCCGGGCATCATCACGTCCAGCAGCATCAGGTCGGGCTGCCAGGAATGCGCAAGCTCCATCGCCTGCAGCCCGTCGGCCGCGGTCGCCACCTGGTAGTACTCCGCACCCAACTTCGCCTCGAGCAGACGGTTATTGGCCGGGACGTCGTCGACGATCAGGATACGGGCAGTCATGGCCGGGAGAATGTGGCCTTTCGGGCAAAAGTCACGGGAAACCTGTGCATCCCGGACTCGGCGTCCCGGACGTTGCAACGACGATACAGCTTCCGTGGCACGGGCGAAAGGCCATCGTCATAATTAATACATTTTAAGACTCTTCCAAGTCTGCGCTAGCAGGGGTTAAGCCAATATTGAAACAGGCAAGCATAGATGATGATCCGATGACAGAAATGGTCAGCGTGCCACTACGAAGCCGTAATGTTGAGGCGCAGCCGCAGTATCGATCGGTTTCGAACTGGGCAATGTTCCTGCGGCGCTGGATCGCCAATCCGCTGCAGATGGGGTCGATCGTGCCCTCCTCCGCCGCCCTGTGCCGCCGGGTCGCGCTTCAGATCGACCTGCGCGACGGCCGCGCCGTGGTGGAACTGGGCGCCGGCACCGGCGTCGTGTCGCGCGCCCTGCTCGCCGGCGGGCTGCCCCCCGAGCGGCTTTTCCTGGTGGAGATCGTGCCCGCCATGGCGGCCCATCTGCGGCGGGTGCTGCCGGGGGTGAACGTGATCGAGGGCGATGCCCGCGACCTCGCGGCGCTGCTGCCGGCGCATTGGCACGGCCGGATCGCCGGCGTGGTCTGCGGGGTGCCGCTGGTGCTGCTGCCGCTGGCCGAGCAGCGGCGCTTCATCGACGCGATCGAGGCGGTGGCGCCAGGCCTGGGCTTCCTGCACTACAGCTACTGCGCCACCTCCCCGCTGCCCTGGCGCAAGCACCGCCTGGCGGCGAAGCGGGAGGCATGGACCCCGCTGAACTTCCCGCCGGCGAGCGTCTGGCGCTACACGCCGGCCCCCTAGCACGGCTTGCCCGGGGCCCAGATCGGACATTACGCTGCGGCCCCGCACGTTCGGACGCGCGCCGCCGATCCGATGGAGATCCGCATGCGAAAACTCCTGCTGGCCATCCCGCTGCTGCTGCTCGCCGTCCCAGCCAATGCCGCCGATGCCCTCTCCACCACCATTCAGAAGGCGGACGATGCCTTTTCCGCGGCATTCAACAAGGGCGACGGGGCGGCGGTCGCCCAGCTCTACACCGAACAGGCGACGCTTCTGCCGGCCGGCGCCGACATCATGAAGGGCCGGGCCGCGATCCAGAAATACTGGCAGGGCGCCATGCAGTCCGGCCTGAAGAACGCCGCCCTGACCGTGGTCTCCGTCGAAGCCTATGGCCGCACGACGGCGCGCGAGATCGGCCGCTTCAGCTTCGACGCGCCGGGCGCGGGCGGGCAGCCGGCCAAGGTCGAGGGGAAATACCTTGTGGTATGGAAGAAGCAGGGCGGCAAGTGGCTGCTCGACGCCGATATCTGGAACATGAACAAGTAACAGCTATGGAATTCCTACGCGCCGCCGCCGCGGCGGCGCATGGAATTCCTATGCCGCAGGAACCATCCTCCGCCTGTCATCCGGCAGGAGGAGTTCATGCTTCGGATCTATGTCATCGCCGCCGATCTCGCGGCGGCCGGCTTCTTCGTCGCCTGCCTCGAACGCCTGTCCAGGCTGCGGCAAGACCGCGCGCGGGCGCAGCGGGCTGTGCGGCTGGGGTAGGCCGCGATGGCCCGGCGCGACCACAGCGACGACCTGCTGCGCTGGATCGTCATCGTCGGCGCGATCGGCGTCCTCGCCGCCGTCGTATCGGGCATCACCTACGCCCTGACCCAGGCGTTCGGGGCCGGCTGATCGCGGCATCGCGGCGTGCGGCGTGACCGCCTCAGGCGTTGCCCGCCAGGAAGTCGATCGCCGCCTGGGCGCCGCCGGTCTTGTGCGGCACGCCGGCCGCGCGCAGCCCCATCTCGACGCCGCCCAACGTGCCGATCAGCTGCAGGTCGGAAAAATCGCCGAGATGGCCGATGCGGAACACCCGGTCCTTCAACTGGCCGAGGCCGTTGCCCAGGCTCATGTTGTATTTGTCGAGGATCACCGCGCGCAGATTGTCGGCGCTGTGGCCTTCCGGCACCCGCACCGCGGTCAGGCTGAGATGAGTAATGCCGCGGCTCGGCGCATTGCACCTCCAGCCCCCAGGCGCGCACCGCGCGGCGGGTGGCCTCGGCGTGGCGGTCGTGGCGGGCGAACACGTTGGTCAGCCCCTCCTCCAGCAGCATCGCGATCGCGGCGTCCAGGCCGTACAGCAGGTTGGTGCCCGGCGTGTACGGGAAATACCCGGTTTCGTTGGCCGCCAGCATCGGCCGCCAGTCCCAGTAGCTGCGCGGCAGCTTCGCCGTTTCGGCCGCCTTCAGCGCCTTGGCGCTGATCGCATTGAAGCTCAGCCCCGGCGGCAGCATCAGCCCCTTCTGCGAACCGGCGACGGTGACATCGACGCCCCATTCGTCATGCCGGTAGTCGATGCTGGCCAGCGAAGAAATCGTGTCCACCATCAGCAGCGCCGGATGCTTGGCGGCATCGATCGCGGCGCGGACCTCGTCGATGCGGCTGGTGCAGCCGGTGGAGGTCTCGTTGTGCACCACGCAGACGGCGCGGATGCGATGCGCCGGTGTCGCGGGACAGCGCCTCGCCGATCGCCGGCACGTCGGCGCCGCGCCGCCAGTCGGTGTCGATGAACTGCGGCACCAGTTGCAGCCGCTCCGCCATCTCCTGCCAGAGGCTCGCGAACCAGCCGGTGCGGCACATCAGCACGGGTCGCCGGGCGAGAGCGTGTTCGCGAGCGCGGCCTCCCACGCGCCGGTGCCGGATGCCGGGTAGATCACCACCGGACCGGTGGTCTGGAAGATCTTCCTGATGTTGCCCAGGATCTGCTTGCCGAGCGCGCCGAAATCCGGCCCGCGATGGTCCATGGTCGGATTGTCCATCGCCCGCAGCACCCGGTCCGGAACGTTGGTCGGCCCTGGGATCTGCAGGAAATGCCGCCCGGCGGCGCGGTGGGTTTCGTAGTAGGCCATGCTCGATCTCCTTGTCGCGGGACAATGCCCACCGCCCCGGCGCTTGCCAACTTCCGGCCTTGCCAATCATCACCCGGTCGGGGATCAAGGGCCATGACGAAAGCGGCAGGCATGGCATGACGGCGGCGATCGGCGACACCAGGCTGGCGGCACGGCTGCGGCGTGAAATCGCCGGCGAGGTGCTGTTCGGCGCCGGCGACCGCGGCCGCTACGCCACCGATGCCTCGATCTACCAGATGGAGCCGGTCGGCGTGGTCGTGCCGCGGCGCATCGAGGACGTGATGGCGGCGCTGGCGATCTGCCGCGAGGACGGCGTGCCGGTGCTGGCCCGCGGCGGCGGCACCAGCCAGTGCGGCCAGACGGTGAACCGGGCGGTGGTGATGGACTGCTCCAAATACCTCAACCGCGTGCTGCAGGTCGACGGCGACCGGGCGCTGGTCGAACCCGGCATCGTGCTCGGCCAGCTGAATGCGCGGCTGCGCAGCGGCGGCCACTTCTTCCCGGTCGATCCATCGACCCACGCACGCTGCACCATCGGCGGCATGGCGGGGAACAACTCCTGCGGCTCGAAGTCGATCCGCTACGGGCTGATGGCCGACAATGTCTCGGCGATCGATGCGATCCTGGCGGATGGCACGCGGCATCGTTTCGGTGTGTTGCCGGACAATCTCGGCGACGCGGTTCCGCCGGAGATCGCCGACCTGGTGCAGAGGCTGCGGGCGCTCGGCGCCACCGAGGCGGAAGAAATCGCGGCGCGCTTCCCGCACCAGCTTCGCCGGGTCGGCGGCTACAACATCGACTGCCTGACGCCGGCCGCACGGATCGCCGGGCGCGACAATCTGGCCCGGCTGCTGGTCGGGTCGGAGGGCACGCTCGCATTCTCGGCGGCGATCGAACTCATGCTGCATCCGATCAAGCCGCGGAAGATGCTGGGCATTTGCCAGTTCCCGACGTTCCGCGCGGCGATGGCCGCGTCCCGGCACTTGGTGACGCTCGACCCGGAAGCGGTCGAACTGGTCGACCGCACCATGATCGACCTCGGCCGCGCCATCCCGATCTACCGCGCGACCATCGACCGGATGTTGATCGGCGAACCCGACAGCGTGCTGATCGTCGAATTTCATGGCCACGAAGATTCATCACTGCTCGCCAAGCTTGCCGATCTCGACACCATGATGGGCGATCTCGGCTATCCCGGCGCGGTGGTCCGCGCGATCGAGCCCGATTTCCAGGCGTCGATCGCCGAAGTGCGGGAAGCCGGCCTGAACATCATGATGTCGATGAAGGGCGACGGGAAGCCGGTCTCGTTCATCGAGGATTGCGCCGTCGATCTCGACGACTTGGCCGACTACACCGAGCGGCTGAACGACGTGTTCGCACGGCATGGCAGCAAGGGCACCTGGTACGCGCACGCATCGGTCGGCTGCCTGCATGTGCGGCCGGTGCTGAACATGAAGGACCCGGCCGACGTCGCCACCATGCGCAAGGTCGCCGAGGAGTGCTTCGCGCTGGTTCGGGAATACAAGGGCAGCCACTCGGGCGAACACGGCGACGGCATCGTTCGCAGCGAATTCCACAATGAGATGTTCGGGCCGCGCATCGTGCGCGCATTCGCCGAGGTGAAGCAGGCGTTCGATCCGAACTTGCTGCTGAATCCCGGCAAGATCGTCGATCCGCCGGCGATGGATGACCGCACGCTGTTCCGCTATCCGCCGGGATATGCGGCTGCCCCCGGCTTCACCCCGAAGCTCGACTGGTCGGCCTGGCCAGGCGCGCTCGGCGGCATGCTGGGCGCGGTCGAGATGTGCAACAACAACGGCACCTGCCGCAAATTCGACGCCGGCGTGATGTGCCCGAGCTTCCGCGTCGACGTCGCGACGAGCAGCACGTCACCCGCGGCCGCGCCAACACGCTGCGGCTGGCGCTCACCGGGCAGCTAGGGCCCGACGCGATGGCGGGGGCGGAAGTCGCCGACAGCATGAAGCTGTGCGTCTCCTGCAAGGCCTGCCGCCGCGAATGCCCAACCGGCGTGGACATGGCGAAGCTGAAGATCGAGACGCTGGCGGCGCATGCCGACCGGCACGGCATTTCATTGCGTGAACGCATGGTCGCGGAGCTGCCGCGCTTGGCGCCGATCGCATCGCGCCTGCCCTGGCTTGCGAACTTGCGAAACTCCACGCCCATGTTGCGCCGCCTCGGCGAGCGTGCCGGGTTCGCGGCCGAGCGCAGCCTGCCGCAATGGCGCCGCGACATCTTCGCGGACGCCGAGGCGGACCAGGCGCCGGCGCGCACCGACGTGCTGCTGCTGGCGGATAGCTTCAACCGCTATTTCGAGCCGGAGAATCTCCGCGCCGCGCTGCGCGTGCTGCGGGCCGCCGGCGTGCGCGCCATCATGCCGAAAGCCGCCGGTCGTCCGCTCTGCTGCGGCCGCACCTATCTCTCGGCGGGGATGGTGGACCGGGCGCGCGCCGAGGCGACACGGATGGTCGCGGCGCTGGCCGGCGATCTTCCGGTGGTGGGGCTGGAGCCGTCCTGCCTGTTCACCCTCCGGGATGAATTTCCATCGCTGCTGCCGGGTGCTGAAACCCGCGCCCTCGCCGACCGCGCGATGCTGCTGAGCGAATACCTGGTGCGGGAAAAGCCCAGCTGGAACCTGAAGGCGTTGCCCGGCACCGCGCATGTGCACGGCCATTGCCACCAGAAGAGCTTCGGCGCGTTTCCCGACGCGCTCGCCATGCTGCGGCAGGTGCCGGAACTGGCGGTGAAGCCGATCGCCTCGTCCTGCTGCGGCATGGCCGGGGCATTCGGCTACCAGTCGGAGACGCAGGCGGCCTCGAAGGCCATGGCCGAGGCCGGCCTGCTGCCGGCGGTACGCGCCGCCGCCGAAACGGACCTCATCGTCGCCGACGGTACCAGTTGCCGGCACCAGATTCGTGATCTCTCGGGGCGGGAGGCGATGCATTCGGTGCGGGTGATGGAGCGGGCGCTATGACCTCGAACGATGTGCTGCGGTTCTGGTTTCAGGACGACCCGAACCGCTTCCGCCCCGAATGGTTCGAGCGCGACGACGCATTCGATGCGCAAATACGGGAAAAGTTCGCCTTCACCGTGGAGGCGGCGCTGGACGGCGCGCTGGACGCCTGGGCGGCGACGCCCGAGGGCACGCTGGCCCTGGTCATCGTGCTCGACCAGTTCACCCGCAACCTGCATCGCGGCTCGCACCTGGCGTTCTCCGGCGATGCCCACGCGCGCAGGATCGCGCGCGGCGCGGTTGCCGGCGGCGTCGATGCGCACCTGACGCCGATCCAGCGCATCTTCCTCTATCTCCCGTTCGAGCATTCCGAGGAACTCGCCGACCAGGACCGCAATGTCGCCCTGTTCGAAGCGCTGCCGCGGGAGGGCATCTTCGTCGGGGCCGCCCGATCCGCCCACGCGCACCGCGACATCATCCGGCGCTTCGGCCGCTTTCCCGGTCGCAATGCGGCGCTCTCACGTGACGACACGCCGGCGGAGGCCGAATTCCTCAGGCAGCAAGCCAACAGCTCCTGATTCACCCGCTGCGCTGCCGGAGCTCCAGCAGTGCTGTCAGGAACGTGTCGCGCCTTGCCGCCAGGTCACCGATGCTGTGGCCGGGCATCTGTTGCTTCACTTCGGCCACCAGTTTCGCCTGCAGCTCCGGGGTCATTTCGGGATCGCCGAGGTCCTTCCACCAGCCCTGCATCGCCGGCAGCAGATGCGCCATGAAATGCGCCATCCCGCCCTCGCCGCCGGCGAGGTGGAACGTCAGATGCGGGCCCATCAGCGCCCAGCGCAGCCCCGGCCCCTCGCTGATCGCGGCATCGACATCGGCTACGCTGGCGACGCCCTCGGCGACCATGTGCACGGCCTCGCGCCACAGCGCCGCCTGCAGCCGGTTGGCCAAGTGCCCGGGCACCTCCTTGCGGATCTCGATCGGGTGCTTGCCGATCGCGCGGTAGAACGCCATCGCCGCGGCCACCGCCCGCGGCGTCGCGGTGACGCCGCCCACCACTTCCACCAGCGGCACCAGATGCGGCGGATTGAACGGATGCCCGATGACGCATCGGCCGGGGAAACGGCATCCTTCGGACAGCCGGCTGATCAGCAGGCCGGAGGATGAGGAGGCGATCACCACCTCCTCCGGCAACACCGCGGCGATCGCCGGCAGCAGCGCCTGCTTCACCTCGTAGCGTTCCGGCGAACTCTCCTGCACGAATTCGCAGCCCTCGACCGCGCGGACCGGATCGGCCTCGAATCGCCAGCGCATGGGGTCGGCGTCGGCGGTGGCGCCCAGGCGCTGCAGCACCGGCCAGGCGGCCTCGATGCTGCGGCGGATCAGGTCGGGGGCTCCCGGGGACGGGTCGCTCGCCACGACCTCCAGCCCGCGGCCCAGGAAATAGGCGGCCCAGCTGGCGCCGATGGTGCCGGCGCCGATGACCGCGACGCGGCGAATGGAAGATGCTTCGGACATGGTTCCCCCGGGGTGATCGACGCCGGTTCTACCACTTCATGCCGGCCAGCGCTTTCCTGCGGCCACGCGCCGCGCGGGCGGCCGGCGCGCTGCGCCATTCCTGCACGGGCATGTAGCGCGGCGCCAGAAACTGATAGGTGGTGGCGACCAGCTGCCACATCGACGGATCGCGCGCCGTGTCACGGGCCTCCCACGCCGCCAGCACCGGCTCCCACGCCCGCTGGCAGCGATACAGCCAGTCGCGGTTGGAGCGGATGAAGGATTGCTGATCCTCGACATTGCGCAGCGCCACCATGATTTCGCTGGTGCATGCATCGACTTCGGCGAAGCGGCCCTGGATGGCGTTGCGCCCGATCTCGGCCAGCCGCTGCACCTGGATCAGCATCTGGGTCCGCTCGCCATCCTGCCGGCGTCCGGCTAGGCCGTGCATGCGGTCGGAAAAGGCCCGCACGCGATGGCCCAGGCGGTGCCGCAGCGCCTCGATGAAGGAAAGCTCCGTGCACAGCGCTTCGAACAATGCGATCACCTCCGCCGGCGCGCCCAGCCCGAGGGCCTCGGCGGCGTGTTCGAATGCCGCCTGCACATGCCGGCGAAACACCGGGTCGTCGTCCAGCTGGCGGAGCGCGGTGATCGTCGGGTGCTGCGGATCGAGCCAGCGCAGCAGTTGCAGCCGTAGGCGGTTGGCGACGATCACGCGGTGCGCCTCGCCCGGCTCCCAGCTGGCCAGTCCGGTCAGCACCTCCGCCGGCAACGGGTCGCCCGGCCGCAGGAAGTTGACGTAGTCCAGGCTGGCGGCGATCAGGCCGAGCATCCGCCCGTCCGGGGTATCGTCACCGATGGCGAATTCCCGCTGCAGCGCGCGCAGCGGCACGCTGGCGTTCAATGCGCCCATCGGCATGATCATGACGGGGGTGCCGTCCGAATCGGCGCGGCGAAAAGTGACCTCGCCCAGCGCGCTGAACACGCCATGCCGCAGCAGGCAGAACTCGGGCGCCGCCTCGTCTCCATCGGGGCTGTCGGAGGTCCCAGGTTCGAACATGGCTCCGGCGAAGGTTACGCGCCGCGGATGAACAAAAGCTGAGCGCGGAAAGCTGGGCGCGGAACGTGGCGGGGATGATCCGCCTGCCTCGTCGGTGGCGCTTTGGTTTCATGGTTCTTTAAGCAATCCGGCGGATTTTGAGATTTGTTCAGCAATTCGGGACCAGGCATGGCAAAGCATCTCGCGTCCCATCAGACGGCTATCGGCCGGCCGGCACCGTTTCGGCCTGCCGCGCGTGACCGCGGCGCCGTCTCGGAGGCGGCGCCGGGATTGCGCTACCGCCTGCGCCGGACGTTGCTGACCGGCCAGCCATCCGCTGCCGAGGCCATGGTGCAATGGCCGGATCGCCGCGGCATCATGCCCCAGGCCGCGCTGCTGCGGTCGAAGACCCGCGACAGCCTTGCCGGTTGGACGCTCCGCCGCGCCTGTGGCGATGCGGCCCTGTGGCCGGGGGGCGTGGTCAGCGTCGGGATCACCGCGCCGCAGATGCTGGCGGACGCGCTGCCGGGGCAGGTTGCCGGCGCATTGGAGGCGTCGGGCCTGGAACCGGAACGGCTGGAACTGCTGTTTGCCGAAAAGCTGCTGGCCGCCGTCGACACCGACCTTGTGCTGAACCTCGCGGCGATCCGCGATCTCGGCGTGGGCATCGCCATGGACGAATTCGGCGCCGACCTCGGCAACCTGTCCACCCTGCGCCGGCTGCCGCTGACCACGCTGAAGCTGGCTCGGGGCCTGGTGCGGGGCCTGCCCGAAGACCGCGAGGACGCCGCCATCGCCCAGGCGGTGGCCGCCACCGCGCACGCCCTGGGCCTGGCCGTGGTGGCCGACGGCATCGACACCGAGAGCCAGTTCGCCTTCCTGTCCGGCTGCGGCTGCGACGAAGGCCAGGGCGCGCTGTTCGGAGCCCCACTGGCGACGGAGGCGATGCAGGCGACCATGGCGGCGGCCCATGGCTGAGGCCCATGGCTAGGGCCCATGGCTAAGGTTGGCGGCACGTAGGCAGCCGGCGCCCTTGCCCTGGGCGCCGGGTCGACGCACATACATCGCATGAGCGAAGCGAACAGCGGTGAAAGCAGCGAAGCGAACAGCGTTGGAACCAGCGAAGCGAGCGACGCCGCAGCCAGCGAAGCGCCGTCGACCGAGGCCGAAATGGCGATCGACGCGGAAATACTGCGCCTGACGACGGCCCGTGGGCCCGGCCGGTCGATCTGCCCGACCGAAGTCGCGCGGGCACTGGAGCCGGCGGCGGGCGAGGCCTGGCGCCGGCATCTGGATCCGGTCCGCCGCGCCGCCGCCCGCCTGGCCACGGCCGGACGGATCGAGATCCTGCGCAAGGGCAAGCCGATCGACCCCGCCGTCATCAAAGGCGTCATCCGGTTGCGCATCCGCGGCGAGGCGGCGCCCGACGCCGATACGGCGGCCACATCCAAGTCCGCCGGAAAGGGTTGAGCCGATGCGCCTGGTGTCGTTCCTGCTGGCGCTGCTGCTGCCGGCCTGCTCCGGCAACGGACCGGACGGGATCGAGGTGCCGCCGGCGTTGGACATGGCGCAGTTGCAACGCACATCCGGCCCGCACGATGCGCTGGCCGCCCCGCCCGAGTTCAATCCCGCGCCCGACATCTTCACGCGCGGCTATGCGGCGGCGCCGGATCGGCTTTATGCGGCAGTCCGGCAGATTGCCCTGGCGCAGCCGAGAACCTGGGTCCTGGCCTCCTATGACGACCGCCGCCAGGTGGTGTTCGTGGTCCGCAGCGCCGCGCTGAATTTCCCCGATTTGATCACTGTCCAGGTGACGCCCGATTCGAAGCTGATCATGTGGTCGCGCAGCGTCTACGGCTATTACGATTTCCAGGTGAACCTGAAGCGGCTGGAAGCATGGCTGGCCGGGCTGGACAAGCTGCTGCCGCCACCCAGGGCATAACCCGCGACCCCTCGCCAGCACGGAGAAGAAAATGCGCGGCCTCGGCTCGTTCCTCGGGGACGCATGGCGTCTCGCCAAACCCTATTTCAACTCCGAGGAACGCTGGTCGGCGCGCGGGCTGCTGGCATCGATCGTGACGCTGAACCTGTCGCTCGTGCTGATGGACGTAATCCTGAGCTTCTGGAACCGCGCCTTCTACAATGCGCTGCAGGACAAGGACTGGGACGCCTTCATCGGCCTGCTGTTCTTCTACCACCGCAGCCCGGACGGCATCATGGGCATCATGCCGGGGTTCTGCGTGGTGGCGGCGGTGTACATTCTGGTTTCCGTCTACCGCACCTATCTCAACCAATGGCTGCGCATCCGCTGGCGCCGCTGGATGACCGAAAGGCTGCTGACGTCCTGGTTGTCGGACCGCATCTATTACCGGCTGAGCCTGCAGACGTCCGGCAGCGTTCCGCTCAGCGGCGCGCTGGCGCAGGAGGAATCGCTACATCCGTTCGGAAAAGGCAACGGGATCGGCACCGACAACCCGGATCAGCGCATCTCGGAAGACCTCAACAGCTTCGTGGCCGATGGGC
The DNA here is from genome assembly GCA_963819305.1 of uncultured Alphaproteobacteria bacterium. Taxonomy (GTDB): domain Bacteria; phylum Pseudomonadota; class Alphaproteobacteria; order Acetobacterales; family Acetobacteraceae; genus CAVTKE01. The sequence goes on along the minus strand of CAWFVP010000003.1, from coordinate 38,235 downwards.
TGTCGCTGAGTTCGACCTGCTGTCCAACGTCGTCTCGCTGTTCAGCTTCGTGCTGATCCTGTGGTCGCTGTCGGGCGACATCACGTTCCTCGGCATTCAGATCCCGGGCTACATGGTCTGGGTCGCGTTGCTGTACGCGATCGCCGGTACCGTGCTGGCACATCTGATCGGCCGCCCGCTGGCGGCGCTGAACTTCCGCCAGCAGCGGGTGGAAGCGGATTTCCGCTTCTCCCTGGTGCGGCTGCGCGAGAACGTCGAGGGCATCGCGCTCTACCACGGCGAAGACGAGGAGCATCGCGGCCTCGACACCCGCTTCCAGGCGGTGATCGCCAACTGGTGGGCGATCATGCAGCGCACCAAGCTGCTGAACGCGCTGGTCGCGGGCTACGGCCAGATCGCTGTGGTGTTTCCGATCATCGTCGCGGCACCGCGCTATTTCTCGGGTGCCATGACCCTGGGTGGGCTGACCCAGACAAGCGGCGCCTTCAACCAGGTGCAGAGTGCCATGTCATGGTTCGTCAACTCGTACTCGTCGATCGCCTCCTGGCGGGCGACGGTGGAACGGCTGGCGACGTTCCAGCGCAGCATCGAGGCGGCGCGCGCCGCCCAGACCAGCGACGCCGACGGCACCGGCGTCGGCATGACGGACCGGGTCGCCGATGGCCCGGCCGGCGACGATTACCGCATGGAGGACGTGACCCTGGCGCTGCCGGACGGGAAGATCCTGCTGGACCACGCCGACCTGTCGCTGACGCCGGGACAGTCGGTCGTGGTCACCGGGCGCTCCGGGTCCGGCAAGTCGACGCTGTTCCGCGCGCTGGCCGGCATCTGGCCGTTCGGCCACGGCAATGTCAGCCGGCCGCCGGGGCGCAGCCTGTTCCTGCCGCAGCGGCCCTATATCCCACTGGGCACGCTGCGGCACGCGGTGAGCTATCCCGCCGATGTCGGCAGCTACGACGATGCCGCGGTCAGGCGCGGCGCTGGCGCGATGTCGGGCTGGACGGCGATGGCGGAGCGGCTGGACGAGGAGGACAACTGGGCGCAGCGCCTGTCCGGCGGCGAGCAGCAGCGCCTCGCGGTGGCGCGGGCCCTGCTGGCCAAGCCGGACTGGCTGTTCCTCGACGAGGCGACCGCGAGCCTCGACCCCGAGGCCGAAGCGGAACTCTACGCGCTGCTGCAACGCGACCTGCCGAACACGACGATCGTCTCGATCGCGCACCGGCCATCGGTCGCCGCCCTGCATGAACGCCGCATCCGGTTCGAGCGGACGGCCGACGGCGCCGGGCAATTGAACCAGGCGCCTGCGTAGGCTGGCGAAACGAAAAATCGTGCGTCTCAGGCGGCGGCGAGAACCTGCAGCACGCCGGCGCCGTAGCGCGCCAGCTTGGACGCGCCGACGCCCTTCACCTGCGCCAGTTCGTCGAGGCTGGACGGCCGCACGGCCGCGATCTCGCGCAGGGTGGTGTCGTGGAAGATCACGTAGGGCGGCACGGATTGCGCCTTGGCCTCGGATGACCGCCACAGCCGCAGCGCATCGAACAGTGTGTTTCCCGCGGCGTCGAGGCCGGCTGAAGCCGCGGCGTCGCGGCCGGCGCGATCGGGGCCGCCGCGCCGCGCGATCCTTGGGAACCAGGATGTCCTCGCGCAGCATCACCCGTTCCTCGCCGCGCAGGATCGGGCGGGCCTTGTCCATCACCAGGCTGATGGTGGCGAACTGGCCGGTGTCGACGTCGACGGCCCCACGGGCGATCAGCACCCGGATCACGCCGCGCCAGAAGCCGTCGCTGCGGTCGGCGCCGACGCCGAAGGTCTGCAGCTTGTCGTGCCCCCATTGCACGATGGCGTCGCTCGCCTTGCCCATCAGCACGCCGACCACGTGCAGCGCGCCGAAGCGCTGGCCGGTGCGATAGATCGCCGACAGCGCCTTCTGCGCATCCATGGTGCCGTCGAACACGCCGACCGGGGCGACGCAGTTGTCGCAATGCCCGCATGGCTGCGCCAGCGTCTCGCCGAAGCAGGCCAGCAGCGACCGGGTGCGGCACTCGGCCGTCTCGGTCAGCTGGATCATCGCCTCCAGGCGGGTGCGCATCTCCCGCTTCTGGGTTTCGGGCGCGCCGGAGACCTGCAGGAAGTAGCGCGCCCGGGCGATGTCCTCGCCGCCATACAGCAGCAGCGTGTCCGCGGGATCGCCGTCGCGGCCGGCGCGGCCGATCTGTTGGTAATACGCCTCCGGGCTGTCGGGCATGTCGAGATGCGCCACGAACCGCACGTCGGGCCGGTCGATCCCCATGCCGAAGGCGATCGTGGCCACCACCACCACCGCCTCGCCGGAACGAAACCGCATGGCGCGCCGCGCGCTTCTGTTCCGGCGGCAGGCCGGCGTGGAACGCCACCGCGGCGATGCCCTTGCCGCCCAGCCAGGCGGCGATCCGCTCGGTCTTGTTGCGGCTGCCGCAATAGACGATGCCGGCCTCGCCTTCATGGCGCCGCAGCAGCGCCAGCAGCTGCGCGGTCTCGCCGACCTTGGCCTCGGCGGCGATATGCAGGTTCGGGCGATGGAAGCTGGCGGTGAAGACGCGCGCATCGTCCATGTCCAGCGCGTGCAGGATGTCGAGCCGCGTGCGCGGGTCGGCGGTGGCGGTGAGGGCGATCCGCGGCACGCCGGGAAAGCACTGCGGCAGGCAAGCGAGTTCGCGGTATTCGGGCCGGAATTCGTGGCCCCACTGGCTGACGCAATGCGCCTCGTCGATCGCCAGCAGGGCGATCTCGAGCCGCTGCAGGCGTTCCATGGTGCCGGGGCTCAGCAGCCGTTCCGGCGAGACATACAGCAGGTCGAGCCGCCCGGCATCGAGTTCGCGGCCGATGCGCCGTTGTTCGTCCGGTTCGAGTTCGGAGTGCATCGCCCCGGCGGCGATGCCGAGCTGGCGCAGGGCCGCCACCTGGTCGTCCATCAACGCGATCAGCGGCGACACCACGATCGCGGTGCCCGGGCGGCACAGCGCCGGCACCTGGTAGCAGACGCTCTTGCCGCCGCCGGTGGGCATCAGGACCAGCGCGTCGCCGCCGCCGACGACCTGGGCAATGGCTTCTTCCTGCAGGCCGCGGAACTGGTTGAAGCCGAACACCCGCCGCAGGATTTCCCGCGGCCCGCCGGCCTCCACATGCGTGTCCTGCAACAGATCCGAAGTCATGGCGCCGTCAGGGCATGGGATTGGCTTCGCATGCCTTACGGCGTGCCGACGGCGATCTCCACCCGGCGGCTTTCCTGCGAGCTCAGCTCGAAATTGACCGCCCCGCGGGCGCGGCGCTGGATCCGCCCGACGGGAATGCCGTCGGCCACCAGCTGGTCCGAAACGACCTGGGCGCGGGCGCGCGAGATGTCGATGTTGGATTGCGGGGTGCCATCGGGATCGGCGAAGCCCGACACCACGATCGGCTGTTCCGGATGGCGTTTGGCGAACTCGGCGGCGCCGGAGACGACGGCCTCGGCCGAATTGTCCAGCTTGGCCGACAGATCGCCGTAGAAAACCACGAACCGCCTGCTGGGCGCTTCGAAAGTGGCGCAGGCGCCCAGCGCCAACACCAGAGCAGCTACCAACAGACGATGCATTACCGAGTCTCCCGAACAGACGCCAAGGCGCATAGGTGCCCGCGCGGGGTGGGGCACGTCAATCACCAAGGCGCGGGTTTGCTCGGTCGCGGCGAAATGAGTTGCAGCGGCGCCGCACCGGTGCCGGGCGGAAACAAAAATGGGCAGGCTCTTGCGGAGCCTGCCCGTTTTTCGTTGTGGCGGGGGGCGCTCAGCGGCGCTTGCGGCGCGCCAGTCCGAGGCCGATCAGGCTGGAGGCGAGAACCAGCATCGAGGCCGGCTCGGGCGCCGGTTGCGTGTTGATGGTGGGGTTCTGCGGGTCGGTGGCGGACAGGATCGCCTGGTCGGTGAAGTGGATGGACTGGCCGGCGCCGATGGTGATCGCCAGTTGCTGGGTCATCGAATAGGGAACGCCGGTGCCGAACGCCTGCACCGTGGCATATTCATCCAGGTGGTTGGACAGGCCCGTGAATGGCGGCGACCCCGTTGCGGTGACGGTTGAATTGGCGGCGGTGCAATCGTTCTGCGCGTTCACGATGTTGACGCAGGCCGAGAACGTTGCGGAGGTTCCCGTGCCGTCGGCATAGGTGGCGGCGAAACTGTTGTCGAAATACAGCGAACTGCCGGTGGAAGACGGATACAGGTAGTCGGTGTCGCCCACCGAGAGGAACAGGGTGTGCGCGGCGGCGTCGTTATTGGTGATGTCGATGCTGTCCGAGACGAGCGTCGCCTTGTTGGTTACCGAATTGCCCGGCGAGTTCGACTTCGCGTCGAGCACCGAGAGAGTGAAATTGCCGAGGGTCACGGTGTAGGCAGGGGTCGAGAATGGGCTGCCGACGACGTCCAGAGTGGCACCGGTGACCAGCGTGGTCAGCGACGTTGCGCTGGTGAGGCTGTACTGGATCTCCAGATCGGCACGGGCCTGCGGCGAGGCGACGACCAGGGCCGCGGCGAAGGTGGAAATTGCGAGGCCGCGTTGAACAAGTCCGAACATTGGTTTTCACCCTGAAAATATCAGCAAGCGATTCGAGCGGCCGAAGCGTGCGCCTAGACAGAGAGCGGCAACGCCCGGCAACAGACACGGAAGCAAGACCCATGCCAAATTGCTTTTGGCCGAAGTTTCAGGCTGTTATGGAAGACTGCTCAGGGATGAATGCGCGTACTTCATTCTGATGCCGCACAATGTAAAGAAATCCGACGCGGTTTCCGCCGCTGTCGATCCCGCGGTGTCGAAATTCATGTGCAATAACCGACACCTAGCCACTGCACACACGGTTCGACCACGGATCGGCTATGTTAAGATTCCCGTCAACTTCCTGTGAACGAAAGCCGGAAGAATGACTCAATCATTTAAATACAAATACTTGTGTGCCAGCGGCATCGGAAACGTGTTCGGTGTCGAACAACAACCGCCGCTGTGACCTTCCGAGCTAGCCTGCGGCCGCAACAGCCTTCCCGTTGCTAAGCCGCCAGATGCGGTCCAGCCGCTCCACCCCGGTCAGGCGGTGCACGATCAGAATGATCGTGCGGGTCTCGGCGGCGGCGTTCAGCGTCTCGAAGAAATCCCGCTCGGTCTCGGCATCCAGGCCGGCGCATGGCTCGTCCAGGATCAGGATCGCGCAGGGCGACAGCAGGGCACGGGCCAGGGCCAGCCGCCTCCCCTGCCCGCCGGACACCCGCGCCCCGGCCTCGCCGACCCAGCTGTCCAGCCCGTCCGGCAGGCCGCGCACGAAATCGCCGACGCGCGCCGCATCCAGCGCCGCCCACATCGCGGCTTCGTCCACGGCAGGGTCGGGCGAAGGGCGGCGGGCGAGCATCAGGTTGGCGCGGATGCTGTCGTCGAACAGATGGGTCGACTGGCTGAGCCAGCCGACCCGGCTGCGGATGTCGGCGGCAGCGAGCGTCGCCATGTCGGCGCCGCCGAGCAGCACCCGACCCTGTTGCGGCGCCACGACCTTCAGCGCCAACGCCGCCAGCGTCGATTTGCCGGCGCCCGAGGGCCCGACCAGCGCCACCCGGCTGCCCTGGGCGATCTCCAGGGTGAGACCGTCGAACACCGGCGGGCGGTCGGCCTGCCAGCGGAAATGCACCGCTTCGAACCGCAGCGTGCTGCCAGGCGGCAGGGCGGCCGGGGCACTCGGGTCCGGCAACTCCGGCGCCGCCTCCGCGGCATCGATCACCCGCCTCGCGGCGGCGGCGGCGTGCCCGGCCAGCGCCCCGGCCCGCGGCAGCCCCGCCACGGCCTCGAAGGCCGCGAACATGAGGAAGGCGATGGCCACGCCGGCGACCCCCAGCGAGGCCGTTCCGAATGCCGCCGAGCCGAATGCCGCCAGCACCGCCATGATCGCCGCCTGCCCGCAAAGGAACGCCAGCGCGTTGAACAGCGCGGTCCGGCCGGCGAGGTCGTGCTGGGCCGCCAGCATCGCCGCCTCGCGGGCCTGCACCGCCGCCAGCATCCGGCCCTCGGCACCGAACGCCCGGACCTCGCGCAACCCGGCGAGGCTGTCGAGCACGGCGACCCGAAGGCCCGAGGTCGCCGCCGCCAACCTGCCGCCGATGCCGAGCGTGCTCCGGGCGGCGGCCCATGGCAGCACGAAGGCTGCAAGGACGAACAGCGCCACCACCACCACGGCGAGCAGCGGCTGGGTGCGCCCGATCAGCCAGGCCAGCGCCGGCACCAGCACGATCGCGCCGGCCAGCGGAACCAGGATGCGCAGGTAAAGCCCGTCCAGCGCCTCCACATCGTTAACCAGTCGCGACAGCACGTCGCCGGCGCGGCGAAACCCCAGGCCCCCGGCGGCCCGGACCGACAAGCCACGAAAGAACCAGACGCGTAGATCGGCCAGTGCGCGGAAGGTCGCGTCGTGGGTGGTCAGGCGTTCCAGGTAGCGCAGCGCCACGCGCGCTGGCCCCAGCAGGCGCAAGGCGACCGGCGCCGCCAGCGCCGCGCCGCCGGCAACCATGGCGCCGGCCACCGTTGCACCGGACAAGCTGTTGAGGGCGATCGCCGCGGCCAGTGCCAACACCGAGACAACGGCGCCGGCGACCAGCCACCCGGCCCGGCCGCGCCACAGCACCAGGATACGCAGCAGCGGCGAAAACGCGCTCATACCGACCGTCCGGCGCGCAAATCGATGCGGCGGCCGCCGAATTCATGGGCCGCGGCGGCGTGGCTGGCGAGAATGACTGTGCGCCCGAGGGTCAGCCGACGCAGGCTCTCCAGCACCTCCGCCTCGGTCGCCGGGTCGAGATGCGCGGTCGGCTCGTCCAGCAGCAGCAGCGGGGCGTTCTTCAGGAAGGCGCGGGCGATGGCGATCCGCTGCGCCTGACCGCCGGACAGGCCGTAGCCGCCCTCCCCGATCGGCGTATCGAGTCCCTGCGGCAGGGTTGCCGCGAAGCTGTCGACGCGGGCGAAGCGGGCTGCCTCCTCGATTTCGCCGGCCGATGCCTCGGGATGGGCGAAGCGGATGTTGTCGCGGATCGACCCGGCGAACAGCATCGGCCGCTGCCCGATCCAGGCGGTGAGGCGGGACAGCGCCTGCGGCACGATGCTGGCGATATCGGCGCCGTTCAGCGTCACCTGGCCGGAATCGGGACGCACGAAGCCGAGCAGGATCTCGATCACCGTGGACTTGCCGGCGCCGGAGGGCCCCACCAGAACCATCCGCTCGCCGGCCGGCAGCTTGAACGACAGCCCGTCCAGCGCCGGGCCGCGGCTGGCATCCCAGCTGAACCGGACGTTGTCGAACGCCACCGAAAGGCCGTGGGCGGTGACGTTGCGCACCACCGGCACGGGCGGCGCCGTCGAGGCTGGCGGCAGGGCCGCCAGTGCCTCGGCGCCGGTGCCGGCATGGATCCGGTCCTGGTAGGCAACCGAGAAATTCCGCAGCGGGGCGAAGAACTCGGGCACCAGCAGCAGCACCAGCAGCGCCGTCCCGGGCTCCGCCAGCACGCCCCCGCGCAGTTCCCGGCCATAGCGCAGCGCCAGCACGACCAGCGCCAGCGCGAAGGCGCAGTCGAGCGCCGCCGAGGACAGGAAAGCGACCCGCAGCACCCGCATGGTCCGGCGGCGCAGCTCGTCGGCGGCGACCGCCAGCGCCCGCGCCTCGTCCTCCGCGCGGCCGGCGAGCACGATGGTCGCGATGCCGCGGATGCGGTCGAGGAAACGCGCCTGCAGCCGGCTGAGCGCCGCGAACTGCCGGCGCGAGGCGGCGGCGGCCCCGATCCCCGCCAGCGCCATCGCCACCGGCACCAGCAGGCCGGCGGCGGCCAGGATGGCGGCGGCCACGGGATCGACCGCCAGCACCACCAGCAGCACCAGCAGCGGTCCCGCGATTGCCAGGGTGGCGGCCGGGATCCAGCGGGCGAAGAACCCCTCCAGCGCCTCGATCCGGTCGACCACGATGGCCGCGAGCTCGCCGGAATGCCGCTGCCGCAGCAGGCCTGGACCCGCCTCCAGCAGCCGCGCCAGCGCATCGCTGCGCAGGCGACGGCGGGCCGAGGCGCCGGCCTCGAAGGCGGCGCGGTCGGCCAGCAGCCCCAGCCCGGCGCGCAGCACCGCCAGCACCGCGAATCCGCCGAGCGCCAGGGTCGGCATGCCCCGCCCCGTGAGTGCGGCATCCAGCGCCGCGGCGGCGCAGGCGGCCTGCCCGATCGCTGCCAGGGTACCGCCGAGCGCCAGCGCCATCACCCGGGTGCCGGCCTGGCGCGCCTGGCGCGCCTGGCGGCTCTGCGCCCGCAGCCAGCCTCGGCCCGCCGGTGCGGGCTTCGGAGACGTCTCGGAAAGGTCGGTGCGGCTCGAAGCGTCCATCGGCGGCAAGCATGTAGCGTACGCGCCGCGGATTGACAGTCCTCGCTCCCGGGACGCGGCGCCTACGCATGGCGCGCCGGCAATCGACGGCGAGGCGTGGCGACATCCGGAAGCGGTGATCGGGCGCCGATGCGGCCGGCATGATCCGGCGCATCGCGACACAGCTGCCGCCAGATTTCATTCACATAGTGACAAGGCTATTTCGTTTCGTACCAGTCAAAATACCACCGAAACAGAATCCTCGAATTCGTCATTTGTGATTCTTTTCACAATTATGCTGCTCACATCATTCGTGATCGAATAAAATGACCTATTTTGTTTTTGTCATTCACTGTTTTTCACGAATGAATATGTGATTTTCACATTTTCTTGGTATCTACTTTTCGTGCCGCTGGCCTTCGTCGTTCCGACGCGGGTTTCAGGTGCCGATTGGTCATGCCCCAACATCAGCATGACTTGCTGTCTATTCAACAGCGGCCGTTATTACTGGCGGTTCAGCACAACCATGAGGTTTTTACCGTGTCAAACACGCAAAGCTCCCCTGCTGTCCTGAATTCCGGCGCCGGCGCCGACACCCTCGCGCTGTTCATTGCCGAGGACGCCTATCAAGGCGACGCGCAGTTCACCATCAGCGTCGACGGCCAGCAGATCGGCGGCGTTCAGACTGCGACCGCTTTGCACGGCGCCGGCGCCACCCAGGAATTCGACATCGCCGGCAGCTTCGACTCGGTACCGCACACCGTCTCCGTCACGTTCCTCAACGACGCCTACGCCGGCACCGCCAGCACCGACCGCAACCTCTACGTCACCGCCGCCGCCATCGACGGCGCCGCGATCGCCGGCAGCGCCCTGGCGCTGACCAGCAACGGCGCCCAGTCGTTCGGCTTCCAGGCACCGGCCACGCCGACATCGGGCACATCGCAAGGCACCGGCACCGGCGTCATCGCCGTCACTGCCGAGGGGGCCTCCGACAGCAACGGCGGGTATCCGACGTTCACCCTGGTCGTCGACGGCACCATCGTCGGACAGCAGACGGTCGCCGCAACGACCGCGACGTACAGCTTCAACGACGAACTCGCCCCCGGCGTCGCGCATGATGTCCAGATCGCGTTCTTCAACACCAACGGCAGCCGCGCGCTCAACGTGGATTCCATCACGGTCAACGGCGTGACGATCTCGTCGGGCGATCCGTCGGAGACCAATGTCTCGAGTTCCGGCCTCGCCACCGGCTCGGGCTACCTGCCCAATGGCGGCGTGCTCGACTTCAAGCTGCCGGCCAACCTGGCGGGCGGATCAACGGCGCCGGTGCCCACGCCTGCACCGACTCCCGCCCCAACGCCCACGCCAACGCCCACGCCGGTGATCAGCACGCCAACGCCTGCGCCCACACCAACGCCGGCACCCACGCCGGCACCCACTCCAACCCCGGCGCCCTCGTCCGGCGCCGACGGGTTCTATGTCGCCGCCAACGGGTCGGACGGCGGCGACGGCAGCGCGGCCCATCCGTTCGCCACCCTCGGGCGGGCCCAGGCGGCGATGGAAGGCAGCGCCACGCACACCACGTACATCCTCGGCGGCACCTACAACCTCGGCAGCACCCTGGCTCTGACCAGCGCCGACAACGGCATGAACTTCATTGCCGCACCGGGCCAGACGCCGATCCTGCGCGATGGCGGTGCCGGCACGCTGATTTCCCTGACGGGGGCATCGAACGTCACCATCAGCGGCCTGACGCTGCAGAATGCCGGCGGCGACGCGATCCTGCTGACCGGCTCCAGCGGCAACACCATCTCGCACAACGAGATCGACAACTCGGCGCAGAGCGCCGTCGAGGTGAAGGACCAAAGCAACTACAACGTGTTCGATAGCAACACGATCAACGGCGTCGGCGCGATCAACGCGACGGGCGGCGGCTTCTACCTGCATGCCGCCAGCAACAACGCGATCACCCACAACCTGATCGAAAACACCGCCGGCACCGGCATCGACATCGCCAACTGGGACAACACCGTCATCAACACCAACGAGACGATCAGCGACAACATCCTGCTCAACACCAGCGCCTCGCCCGCCTCCGGCGACAGCGGCGCCATCTACGTCCTCGGCCGCAGCCACGTGGAAACCGGCGACGTCATCTCGAACAACTACATCAGCGGCACCGGCAACGGAAACCACACGGTCGGCATCTACCTCGACGACTCCACCAGCGGCGTGACGGTGACCAACAACATCGTCACCGGCATCGGCTCGCATGGCGCGCAGATCCATGGCGGCGACAATGTCACCATCCGCAACAACATCTTCGACCTCGGGTCGGGCTCCGGATCCGCCGTGCTGTTCCAGGCGGCGCCCGCCGACACCAACCCCACCAATACCATGGTGAATAACGATGTCACCGGGAACATCATTACATCCAATAGTCTGTTCCCGAACCTGTTCTCCTATATCGCCGGCGGAATGCCGGACATCGCGGGCAATCTGTATTTCGATCTCAGCGCGATTTCACTGGTGGCCGCAGCCCTCGGCAGCGACAGCAATCCCGCCTTCGGCAATCCCAACTTCGTCAACGCCGCAGGTGGCAACTACAACCTTGGCTCGGGCACTGCCGCTTCGGCGATCGGCTTCCAGGCCATCGACCAGTCACAGATGGGCCCCCGACTGGCCTGAGGTCCGTGTTTCGCCGCTGCCTCCCCAAGGGGGCGGCGGCATACGGCTCCGTGAAGCTCCGCAGATACCGCGGACGCCGCACCGTTTTTAATTAAAAATGAACACTTTGTTCGACCCATAGTAACTTCCACCACGAAACTCATTTCTGCCTACGCTCATAGTCCAGCCGTCATGTTGCTGGATGAGCCGGAGGCTATCGTGGACGTTATTCTGAAGATCGCAGCAATCGGCATGTTTACAGGGGGCATGCTGCTGGCGCCGGATGCCAGGGCAACGCCCTCATTCGACATGGTGCTCGGCAACGGCGGCGTAGCCACCGCGAGCTTCATCGGCTTCAGCGCCGCGGACACTGACACGCTCGGGGTCGTCGGCGGCCTCTCGCCCGTCTTTGTCAACAACGCGACCGCGGTCGGGACCACGATCTCCCTCGGGGTTTTCGCCAGCGGTGCCGAAATTGAGTTCACGATCGTCGACAGCAGCTTCCCCGCCACGTTCTTCAGCGGGCCGGGCAGCCGCAACCCGGACGGCCAGGGCCACGCCAACGTCACAACCAACATCGCCGACATTCCCGGACTTTCGGCGGAGTCATATGCCTTCGCGGCGACGCTGCCGGCCGGCACCATGTTCGTGGGTTTCGAGGACCGCGCCGGGTCAGCGTCGGATTTCGACTACAACGACCTCGTCTTCGCGATCCAGAACGCCACTCCGGCGGACAGCAGCGCCGCCCCCGCCGTCGTGCCGGAGCCCGCGAGCTTTGCCGTTCTCGGTGCCGGGTTGGCCGGGCTGCGCATGGTGCGGCGCCGCACCCGGGTTGCGTAGAGGGCGCCCCCGCCGTCAGCGAAGCCGCCCGGCGGCGTTCAGGATTCGAGGAATTCCTCGAAATACTCCTCCGGCGTCACCCGACGGCCGGTCAGCCCGACCTCGTGCGCCTGGTTGCAGAACATTTCCATCTGTGCCCGGTTCTTCTCGTAGCCATAGGGATGGAAGTCGGTGCCCATCAGGGCATCGGTGTCGGCCAGTTCGGCCTCCTGCCAAGGTGTCGAGTAGGGGAAACCGCGCAGGCAGGCGGTGAACATGTTTTCGCATTCGATGAACGCGTCGGTCAGGGCATGGGCGATCCACTTGTTCTGCTCCCACACGGCACGGCGCACCAGCACCAGGTGCTGCGGCGGAAAGGCGCCGGTCTTGCGGAAATACTCCTGCTCGATGCCCTTGTAGTCGGGGAACAGCCGTACGATCGGACCATTCGCGGCGTCGTAATCCTTCGGCTTCGGCGGGCTGTAGATGGCGTCCAGCTCCCCGGCGATCAGCATCTGGGAAAGCGACTTCCCGGCCGGCGGCGCGGTGACCCCGGGCGGCAGAACGGTCGTGGCCGTGGTGGCCATCGGCGCGTCGACCGGCCCGATGCACCATTGCAACTTGCCGAGATCGAGCCCGAGATAGCGGAAAAAATGCCGATACCAGACCGAGCCGCTGTTGCCCCAGCCATACATGCCGATGCGCTTGCCGGCGAGATCGGCGGGCTTGTCGATGCCGCCGCCTTTTCGAACATAGATGTCGCGGGCGGTGAAGTTGCGCAGCGGGAAGATCGGCAGGCCGACATGGCTGCGATCCTTTTTGTCGATCCGCGACAGGTGGATCATCATCGACTGCTCGCCGCCCTGCACGTCGGGGTCCTGCAACGCCCGGCGCAGCATCTCAGCCCGTTCCGGCCACGACCCGCCCCGACCGAGCACCATGGTGAGGTCGATGCCCTTCGGCTTCACCTGCCCGGTGGCGAGCGGCATGACGCGCGGATAGTCAGCGCAGGTCAGCGTCAGTTTCAGGTCGGCCATGGCGGGGGTCCTCGGGTTCAGTCGCGCAACGCGCGGCGGGCGATTCCTGCGAGAAATCCGGATGCCGCAGGCAGGATGGCGTCGTTGTAGTCGTAGTTGGAATTGTGCAGCTCGCGGCCATTGTCGGACGGGCCGTTGCCGATCCACACGAATGCGCCGGGGCGCTCCTGCAGGAACCAGCCGAAATCCTCGCTGGTCATGGCCGGCAGCAGGTCGCGGCGCAGCGCGATGCCGTTCTCGCCGCAGGCCTCGGCCGCGAGGTCCGCCTCGGCCTTGTGGTTGACGGTGGCCTGGATGCCGGGGGCGATATCGACCTCCGCGCGCATGCCGAAGGTGGCGGCGATGCCCTCGCCCACCCGGCGCACGGCGTCGTCCACCTGCGCCCGCACCCGCGGGTTGAAGCTGCGGATTGTGCCGCGCATCGTCACCTTGCCCGGGATCTGGTTGGCCGCCACGCCGCCATCCAGCATGCAGATCGACACCACCGCCGAATCCAGCGGATCGACATTGCGCGAGACCACGGATTGCAGCGCCACCAGCAGGTGCCCGGCCGCCAGCATCGGGTCCTTGGTCAGATGCGGCATGGCGGCGTGGCCGGAATGGCCCTCCAGGCTGATCTCCAGCCGCGTGCCGCCGGCCATCACCGCGCCGTCATGCACCGCGACGGTGCCGGCCTCGAGCCCGGGCCAGTTGTGGTAGCCGAAGATGCGCTCCATCGGGAAGCGCTCCAGCAGCCCGTCGGCGAGCATCGCCTTCGCGCCGCCGAGGCCTTCCTCCGCCGGCTGGAACACCAGTTGCACCGTGCCGGTCCAGCTGGTGTCCTGCGACAGCAGCGCGGCGGCGCCGAGCAGGCTGGTGGTATGGCCGTCATGGCCGCAGGCATGCATCACGCCCGGTGTGGCGGAGGCATAGGCGAGGCCGGTGGTCTCGACGATCGGCAGCGCGTCCATGTCGGCGCGCAGCCCGACGCTGCGGTTGGACTTGCCCCGGGTGATCGTCGCCACCACGCCGGTGCCGCCGACGCCGGCGACATGCGGAACGCCCAGCTCCGTCAGCCTGGCGCAGACGAAGGCGGCGGTCTCGCGTTCCTGCAGGGACAATTCGGGATGGGTGTGGAGATGCCGGCGCCACCCGGTCAGTTTTTCGGCGAGGGATGCATCCATGCCGGCAGCATTCCACCGTCCGGCCGGAAACGCCAGATGCGACCTCCCGCCTCAGCCTCTCACCGTCTCCAATCCGCACCAGCCGGCAATCGTCAGCGCCAGGACCTTGGTGGTTTCATGCAGGGAGGCCAGGCCGACGCTCTCGTCGATGCCGTGGATGTTCTCCGAATCCGGGCCGTAGCAGGTCGCCTGCGTATCCTGGTACAGCGCGTAGAACCGGGCGTCGGTGAGCCCCGCGGCGGCATAGTGGCGCAATGCCTCGCCGGTGACGTCGCGGTGATGGGCGGTGATGGCGCGCGAGATCGGCTGGTCGGCGGGGAACACGCAGCCGTCGGCCATGAAGCCCTTGAACTCGGTCTTGACGGTGGTGCCTTTCAGCGCCGGGTCGGCGGCGGCCTCGGCCACCAGGCGTTCGATGTCGCGAGCGGTCTGGCGGCAGGAATAGCCCGGCATCACGCCCACCCGCATGCCGATCCGGGCGCGGGTCGGCACCGAGCTGTTCCACTCGCCGCCTTCGATGGTGCCGAAATTCACGTTGATCGGGTGGTTGTCGGCGGCGAAGGCGGGATGGCGGCGCTCGCCCCGGTTCATCTCGGTCTGGTAGTCCTTGAAGCGGGCGGCGATGGCGGTCGCGGCCTCGATCGCGTTGACGCCGGACTGCATGTCGCGGACATGCACCGGGCGGCCGGTGACGGTCACCCAGGCCCAGACCACGCCGACTTCAGCGACGTACAGCGCCGAATAGCCGGGGCCGGGTTCGGGGATCAGGCAGGCATCCGGCTTCGGCAGCGCCTGCATCACCGCGAGCGCGCCGTTGCCGGTGCATTCCTCCTCGATCACCGACGCCATCTGCAAATCCGCCGCCGGCTGCAAACCCGCCCGCCGGATCGCCTGGAAGGCGGTGACATAGGCGGCGATGCCCGCCTTCATATCGGCGGCGCCGCGCCCGTACATGCGGCCGTCGCGGATGTCCGGCACGTAGGGCGGCGTGGTCCAGAGGTCCTCGGCGCCCTCCGGGACCACGTCGACATGGCCCTGCAGCAACAGGCTGCGGCCGCGAACCTCGCGCGCGCGATGCACCGCAACGACCGGGTCCCGGCCCGCGTAGCCGATCAGCGGCGGCGAGAAGCCTGGATGGTCGGCAAGGCGCGCCGTGTCCACCGGCACGCGGGTCGGTTGCAGGCCCAGCCCCGCATAAACCTCCGCCATCGCCTCGAGGCAGGATTGCTCCTGCCCGAGCAGGCTGCGATGCCGCACCAGCGACGCCAGCAGCGCCTCGCACTCGGGTTGCAGCGACGCCGCCGCTTCGAGGATGGCGCGGCGGGCGCCCGGATCAATCGACAGGGAATTGGTCATCCCGCAGAATAGCCCGACAGCCGCGCCATCGCGTAGGCATCGACCAACACCCCGTTGCGCAGTGCGACGCAGCGCTGGGTGCCTTCCACGACGAAGCCGAACCGGCGATACAGCGCGATGGCGACCGCGTTGTCGGTATAGACGGTCAGTTCCAGTCGGCGCAGGCCTAGCCAGCGATCGGCGTAGTCGATCACCTCGCCCAACAACGTCCGGCCGATGCCGCGGCCGGTCCAGCCGTCATGCACGCCCATGCCGACGCCGCCGACATGCCGCCTGCGGCCGATGCCGCAATGCAGGCCGGCGATCCCCACCAGTTCCGACCCGGCGAACGCCAGCAGCTCGCGGTCGTCGCCGCCGATGCCCTCCAGCCATCGTCGCACGCCGTCGACGCCCGGGTGCGGCAGCCGCAGCGTGCCGAACCGGAATCCCGGCAAGTTCTGCAAGGCGGCGATCGCCTCCGCATCGGCGGGGCGAGCGGCGCGGATCTGCAGATCGGGGGGTGAAGGTTCCATCTCGAACTCCTTTTGCTGGAGCCGCGACGGCCGGGGTATCTGCTCAGGGGCCCCGTCCGTCGGACGGCGGGGCCTGGGGTGCGTCCCTGCTGCCGGTCAGCAGACGCGCGGCCAGGTCCCGCCGAGGCGGAGCATGGTCATCACGTGCTGGAGGGTGACAGTGGGGCGCATCCCGCCACTGCACCGCACCGCGGCAATCTTGTAAAGGACGGCGATGCTGCGATTGACCGAAGTGAAACTGCCGCTCGACCATCCACCGGAAGCCCTGCGCGCCGCCGTGCTGCAGCGGCTGGGCATCGACGACGCGTCGCTGCACCTAGTCGATGTCGTGCGCCGCGCCCATGACGCCCGCAACCGTTCGGCGATCCGCCTGATCTACTCGCTGGATGTCATGCTGGACGACGAAGCCGCCGTGCTTGCCCGGCACGCCGGCGACCGCAACCTGCGGCCGCCGCCGGACCAGGAATACCGGTTCGTGGCGCGCGCACCGGAGCGGTTCCGGCGCCCGGTGGTGATCGGCACCGGCCCCTGCGGCCTGTTCGCCGGCCTGGTGCTGGCGCAGATGGGGTTTCGGCCGCTGATCCTGGACCGCGGCAAGATGGTCCGCGCCCGCACCCGCGATACCTGGGGGCTGTGGCGCCGGTCGGAATTGAACCCGGAATCCAACGTGCAGTTCGGCGAAGGCGGCGCCGGCACGTTTTCCGACGGCAAGCTCTACAGCCAGATCGGCGACCCGCAGCATCGCGGCCGCAAGGTGCTGGAGGAGTTCGTTCGCGCCGGCGCGCCGCCGGAGATCCTCTATGTCAGCAAGCCGCATATCGGCACGTTTCGCCTGGTCGGCATGGTCGAGGCCATGCGGGCCGGGATCGAGGCGCTGGGCGGCGAATACCGGTTCGAGAGCCGGGTCGTGGATCTCGATATCGACCACCGCCCGGATGGCAGCCGATGCGTCCGCGGCGTGGTGCTCGCAGGTGGCGAGACCATCGCCGCCGACCACGTGGTGCTGGCCATCGGGCACAGCGCGCGGGACACGTTCGCGATGCTGCACGACCGCGGCGTTCGCATGGATGCGAAACCATTCTCCATCGGCCTGCGCATCGAGCATCCGCAATCCTTGATCGACCAATGCCGGTTCGGCGCCAGCGCCGGCAATCCGATCCTGGGGGCCGCGGACTACAAGCTCGTGCATCACGCCGGCAACGGCCGCGACGTCTACAGCTTCTGCATGTGCCCCGGGGGCACCGTGGTCGCGGCGGCGTCCGAACCGGGGCGCCTGGTGACCAACGGAATGAGCCAGTATTCACGCAACGAGCGCAACGCCAACGCCGGCATCGTCGTCGGCGTGTCGCCCGACGACTATCCCGGCGGCCCGCTCGCCGGCATCGCGTTCCAGCGTCACTGGGAGGAGCAGGCCTTCCTCGCCGGCGGCAGCAACTATGCCGCGCCGGCGCAGCGGGTCGGCGATTTTCTGGCCGGGCGACCGTCGCTCGCCGCGGGGTCGGTGGTGCCCTCGTATCGCCCCGGCGTTCGCTGGACCGATCTTGCCGCCTGCCTGCCGGATTTCGCGGTTGCCGCCATTCGCGAGGCGCTGCCGAAGTTCGACCGCCAGATCAGGGGGTTTGCCATGGAGGACGCGGTGCTGACCGGCGTCGAAACCCGCACCTCCGCGCCGCTGCGCATCCCGCGCGGCGACAACGGCCAGAGCCTCAACACAGCCGGCCTGTTTCCCGCCGGCGAGGGCGCCGGCTACGCCGGCGGTATTTTATCCGCCGGCGTGGATGGCATCAGGGCGGCCGAGGCGGTGGCCCTCAGCATGGTGGTGTCAGCCGAACTTTCCTGATTTCGGGAAGCCGTTGGGCGGCATCCTTCCAGCCTGCGCGCGCTCGCCGAGCCAGTCGCGAAGATCTGTCTCGGTGCGGGTCTTCTCGCCAAGCTTCCAGGTCAGGCCATCGGCCATGCGGAATACCTTGAGGTCCTTGAGCCCGCCGTCCTTGTATTTCTGCAGCATCACGCCGCTGCCGCGGGCCATCTCCGGAACCTGGTCGAGCGGGAACACCAGCAGCTTCTTGTTGTCGCCGATCGCCGCCACATGGTCGCCGTCGACGCGGACGCAGAACGCCGCCTCCTCGCCCGGCTTCAGGTTCAGCACCGTCTTGCCCTTGCGGGTCTCGGCCAGCATGTCCTCGGACTTCACCACGAAGCCGCGCCCGGAGTTGCCGGCGACCAGGTAGCGAAAACCCTCGCGCCAGATGAACACCGAGGAAATATCGTCCTCGTTGCTGAGTTCGGCGAGCAGCCGCACCGGCTGGCCGTCGCCGCGGCCGCGCGGCAGGTCGGCGGCTTTCAGCGTGTACGCGCGGCCGTTGGTCGCGAACAGGCAGATGCGGTCGGTGGTCTGGCACGGCAGCAGCCAGCGCAGCTTGTCGCCCTCCTTGAACTTCTGCGCTTCGCCATCGGCCAGATGACCCTTGACCGCCCGTATCCAGCCCTTCTCGGACAAAATCACGGTGATCGGCTCGCGTTCGACAAACGCCTCGTTGTTGACCTCGATTTCGGCAGGCACGTCGCCCAATTCGGTGCGCCGGTCGCCGAGCGGCCCGTCGCCGAATTTCTTGCGGGTCTCCTCCAGCTCGGAAATGATCTTCTCCCAGCGCTGGCCGACATCCTTCAGCAATCCCTGCAACTCCTTCCGC
The DNA here is from genome assembly GCA_963819305.1 of uncultured Alphaproteobacteria bacterium. Taxonomy (GTDB): domain Bacteria; phylum Pseudomonadota; class Alphaproteobacteria; order Acetobacterales; family Acetobacteraceae; genus CAVTKE01. Next base: position 19,610 of record CAWFVP010000003.1, on the reverse strand, counting down.
TCGCGGCTGAGCGCCTTGTGCTCCTTGCGGATCTCCATTTCCTCGAGCTTGCGCAGGCTGCGCAGGCGCATGTTGAGGATCGCCTCGGCCTGCATGTCCGACAGCGTGAAGGTCGTCATCAGGCTGGTCTTCGGCTCGTCCTCGTAGCGAATGATCCTGATCACCTCATCGAGGTTGAGGAACACCGACAGGAACCCGTCGAGGATTTCCAGCCGCTTCTCGATCGTGGCCAGGCGGTGGCGGCTGCGGCGGACCAGCACTTCCTGGCGATGGTCCAGCCATTGCCGCAGCACCGCGCGCAAGCCCAGCACCATCGGCGTGCGGTCGGCGGTCAGCACGTTCATGTTCAGCGGAAAGCGGCTTTCCAGCGCGGTGGCGCGGAACATCGTCGCCATCAGCACGTCCGCCTCGACGCCGCGGGTCTTCGGCTCCAGCACCAGGCGGACGTTCTCGGTGCTCTCGTCGCGCACGTCGCCGAGCAGCGGCAGCTTCTTGTCTTCCAGCAACTGCGCAATCTGCTCGATCAGCCGCGCCTTCTGCACGCTGTACGGGATTTCGGTGATCACCACCGACCACATGCCGTGCTTGGCCTTCTCCACCGCCCATTTGGCGCGAATTCGGAAGCCGCCGCGGCCGGTCTCATAGGCGGCAAGCAGCGCCGCCCGTTCCTCGATCAGCAGGCCGCCGGTGGGGAAATCGGGGCCCGGCATATGCGCCAGCAGGTCCGCCGTGGTGGCGTCCGGATGGCGCACCAGGTGGATCGCCGCGGCGCAGACCTCGCCCGCGTTGTGCGGCGGAATGCTGGTCGCCATGCCGACGGCGATGCCGGCGGCGCCGTTGGCCAGCAGGTTCGGGAAGCCGCCCGGCAGCACCAGCGGCTCGCTTTCCTCGCCGTCATAGGTGGGGCGGAAATCGACCGCGTCGTCGTCGATGCCGGCCAGCAAGGCGCGGGCGACCTCGGTCAGCCGCGCCTCGGTGTAGCGCATCGCCGCCGCGTTATCGCCGTCGATGTTGCCGAAATTGCCCTGGCCCTCGACCAGCGGGTAGCGGACGGCGAAATCCTGCGCCAGGCGCACCATGGCGTCGTAGATCGAGGCGTCGCCGTGCGGATGGTATTTGCCCATCACGTCGCCGACGATGCGGGCGCATTTCTTGAACCCGGCGGTGGGGTCCAGGCGCAGCTGGTGCATGGCGTAGATCAGCCGCCGATGCACCGGCTTCAGGCCGTCGCGCACATCGGGCAGCGAGCGCGACATGATGGTCGACATCGCATAGGCCAGATAACGCTCGCTGAGCGCATCGACCAGCAGCGTGTCTTCCACCCGTCCGGCGCCGTCGTCTTCGAGGGTTGGCGTGCTAGGCATTCGAGTCGGTCTCCACCATGCTGGACACGCGGTCGTACAGCGCCTGACGCGGCGAGGGCAATGGCTTGTGCTGCAACCCGAATGCGTCCCGTGCAAGGAAGTGGCCGGTCAGTCGCAGGCCGGCCGCCCAATCGGCCGGGGTTCCCCGGTCGGTTTCGTCCAGCAGCAGCCGGGGCAGCGGCAGCAGCCGCTCCCTCCAGGCGCCCGCGCCTGAAGCCGACACCGCGCAGCCGGATTTCGGGGAGACATATGCAAGGTCGTCGGTCGCCCCGGTGACGGCGCAGCGCGACACGTCCAGCCCGTAGCCGAGATCGGCCAGGAGCAGCATTTCCCAGCGGATCTGATCGGCCAGCAGCCCCGCCCCCTGCGGCAGCCGCGCCAGCAGGTGCAGCAGGCCATCGAAGATCCGCGGATGCGCCTCGCGCTCCGGCAGCGCCCCCTCGGCCACGGCGCAGCCAGCGGTCAGCATCGACAGCGCCAGCGGATCATCCAGCACCAGGGCGGCGGCGGGATGGACAAGCTCGGCGCTGAACGCACCAAGCTGGTCGGCCAGGCGCCCGACCCAGCGCACCTGCACGAGATTGCCCTGCTGCCAGAGCGCCGTGCGGGTGCGCGACTGCGCCCCCTTGGCCAGGCCGCGATGCGCCCCGTGCTCCTCGGTCATCACCGTGGCCACGGCATCGCCCTCCCCGTACGGGCGGGCGTCGAGCACGATCGCGGGTGCATCCCATTCCATTGCTTGCAGCGGTCTCCTTGTTGGCCCGTATTACCCTGTCGTGCGGAGCACGTCATAGGCCGGCAGGCCATCGCATATCGGGTCCCATGGCAACCTGCCGGCGGCGTGGGTGTGGTCCTTGGGCGCCAGTTCGCCCGGCTGATCCAGGCTGCAGATCGTGATGTCGACCTCGTCCAGCTTTTCGTTTTCGTATGTCAACGAGGTGCCGCATCTGCCGCAGAAGCGCCTGGTGATGCCCGGGCTGGAATGAAAGGCGGCCGGCGAGCCGGAGGTGAACCGCAGTCCGGCGCGCGCGACGCTGAACCAGGCGACCGAGGCGGCGCCGACGATCTTCCGGCAGTCCGGACAATGGCAGATCGTCTCATGGAACACCGGCGCTTCGAGGCGGTAGCGCACGTCACCGCAGAAACAGCCGCCAGCCAACATGGAGTTCTCCTTTTCCTCGGCATCACATGGTCGGGAGCCGATCAATTCCGGCTTGAAGGACCGGCCCGGCACTGTTGTCTTGCGAAGAGCATGCCTGGGAATGAGATGAGCGGCGAGCGAACCCGGCCGATGATGATGCGGTGTGCGAAGTCGACCTACCGCATCCGCCGGACATGCACGAACGTTGCCGATCATGAACATTATCCATGCCCCGCCCTCGCCGCCGGCGATCGGCAGCTTCCGCATGGCGGCCAATGACGCCGGGAGGCCTCGCCAGGCGCCGCGCCGCGGAGGCTGCGCGACTGGCATTTCCAACTACGGCGGTGCCCCCGGCCGCATCGGCGCCGTCCGCCGAGAGCCAGCGGCTGGCGGCCATTCCGATGCCGGCCCGGCTCCGCGCCCTGGCGCATGACGCGCTCGGCTATCCCATCCCCAAATTCGCCGAAACGGCCGGCGGCAAGCCGGACTTCCGCAACACCCGGTCTGCCTTCGTGCAGGCCTGCGCCAGGGACAGGCTCTGCTGGTGCTGCGGCGAGAAGCTGGGCGGCCAGGCGACGTTCATGATCGGGCCATTGGCGGCACTGACCCGCATGGCGCCCGACCCGCCCTTGCACCTGCAATGCGCCGACTACGCCATGCGGGTCTGCCCGCATCTGGCGCCGCCGGTCGAACAGGATGAGGATCTTTCGGAAGATATCCTGGCGGACGAACCGCAGGAGGGGCCGGCGCGAATTATCTGCCTTTGGACGGTCGCCCAAAACGGCCGCGACGCGGCGTCCGGCACCGCGCCTTTCGCGCTGCCCGAGCCGATCAGCACGTCCTGGTTTTGCAACGGCGGCCCGGCGACCCGCGCGGAGATCAAGGGGTCGTTCAACGCAGCGCTGCCGGACCTGGTCGCCGAGACCAAGGGGGATCCCGCGGCCATCGAGACCCTTGCCGAACAGCTGCGGCGCGTCATGGCCTGCCTGCCGCACGGATGACCGAGCCCGCCCGGGCTGAGCTTGCCTCGGGCCGAGCGTGATCAGTCATACTCCGCGGGCAGCGAGGGATCGCGCCGATGGGCGAACATGCGGGCGATCTGGCCGGCGAGCACGCGGTCCAGCGACAGGTCGTGCGGAATTTCGTCCTCGCCGAAGAACGCGATCTCGCTGGTCTCGGACGATGCGGCGGCACTGCCGCCGGTGATGTCGCAGAGAAAGAACAGCTTGTAGGCGTGAAACGGCTGCGGCGGATGGCCCTGGCGGCTGCGGTCCCACACCGCGGCCAGCTTGCCGACGCTGACCTCGAATCCGGTTTCCTCCCAGCACTTCCTTGCGCGACATTCTCGGCGGCGCTGAGGTTCACGTCGGCCCAGCCGCCCGGCAGGGTCCAGCGGTGCCCGTCGGCGACCTCGCGCACCAGCAGAACCTTGCCGTCGCGGAAGGCGGCGCCGCGCACATCGACCTTCGGCGTGGCATAGCCGGACTGGGCGCCGAACAGCGCCTCGACCGTCGCCGGATCGCCGCCGCCGCGGGCGGCCATCATCCGCGCGGCCAGCGCCTGCAGGGCGACATAGCGCTCATGGTCGTAGCCCGAGGGGTTGAAGGCGAGGCCGGTCTGCGCGATTGCCTGGATTTCGCGCGCCCAGACCAGCCAGTCCGGTTCGCCGCTCATTCCACCGTCTCCAGGGGCCGCGGCCGGCCGTCCTTGCCGATCGCCACGAAGACGAACACCGCCTCCGTCACCTTGCTCATCTCGCTCGCCGCGCGCGCGCCGCCAGGCCTCGACGGCGATCCGGATGGAGCTGCGGCCGGTGCCGAGGATGCGTGGCGTAGATGCTGACCTCGTCGCCGACCTTCACCGGGCGCAGGAAGCTCATGGAATCCACCGCGACGGTCGCGGCCCGGCCGCCGGCGCGCCGTCCGGCGGCACTGCCGCCGGCGAGGTCCATCTGCGCCATCAGCCAGCCGCCGAAGATGTCGCCGCTGGGGTTGGTGTCGGCCGGCATCGCGATGGTGCGGATCGACCGGCTCGCCGGTCGGCGGGCTCGTCGCTCATGGACAGCAGGGGCTCATTCGGTGTTCTCCAGCCCGATCGCGCGCAGCCGCGCACCTTCCTCGTCCCAGCCAGCGCGCTGCTTCACGTTCAGGAACAGATGCACCGGGCGTTCCAGCAGTCCGGACAACTGCGCCCGGGCGCGGGCGCCGATCTCCTTGATGCGGGCGCCGCCGCTCGCCGATCAGGATCGCCTTGTGGCCGGGCCGGGTGACATAGATCGTCGCCTCGATCCGCACCGAGCCGTCCTGCGCGTCCTGGAAGCTCTCGGTCTCGACGGTGGTCGCGTAGGGCACTTCCTCGTGGGTCTGCAGGAAGATCTGCTCGCGCACCATCTCGGCCGCCAGCAGCCGGTCCGGCAGGTCGGTCAGGTCGTCGTCGGGATACAGATGCGGCCCTTCCGGCATCGCGCGCGGCCAGCGCGTCCAGCAGGACGTTCGACGCCGTCGCCGGTGGCGGCGCTGACCATGAAGGTCTCCTCGAACGGCGCCATCTCGTTCAGCGCCGCGGTCAGCGGCAGCAGCGCGCGCGGGCGAGACGTGTCGGATCTTGTTCAGCACCAGCCAGGCCCGGCCGCCTCGCTTGGCGAGCTCGCCGGCGATCGCGCGCACCGCCGCGGTCAGCGCCGGCCTTGGCATCCACCAGCAGCAGCACCAGGTCGGCGTCGCCCGCCCCGGTCCAGGCCGCCGCCACCATCGCGCGGTCCAGCCTGCGCTTCGGCGCGAAGATGCCCGGCGTGTCCACCAGCAGGATCTGGCTCTCGCCGCGCATCAGGATGCCCAGCACGCGGAACCGCGTGGTCTGCGCCTTGGGCGAGACGATCGACAGCTTGGCCCCGGTCAGCCGGTTCAGCAGGGTGGATTTGCCGGCGTTCGGCGCGCCGACGATGGCCACGAAGCCGCAGCGGGTCATGGTGCCGAGCTTTCCGAAGCAGGTCGCTCGGCGGCAGCCTGCTCGGCCGCGCGCTTGCTGCCGGCGGTGCCGCGTGCCGGTGCGGCCGTCGACGGTGACCGCGACGACGAACACCGGCGCGTGCGGCGGGCCCTCGCGGGAGACGACGTGATAGGCCGGCAGCGTCGAAGCCGCGCCCCTGCGCCCATTCCTGCAGCGCGGTCTTGGCATCCTTCGGCGGCTCCGCCTGGCCGTCATCGCCGATGTCCCAGGCGCCGCGGACGAATCGCGCGCCGGCGTCCAGGCCGCCATCAAGGTACAGCGCGCCGATCGCCGCCTCCATCGCGTCCGCCAGCACGGTGGCGCGGCGGCGCACGCCGGCCCGGGATTCGCCTGGCGCCACCGACAGCATCGCCGGGACGCCGACGGTCTCGGCGATCTGCGCCAGCACCGGCTGCGACACCAGTTGCGCCAGCCGGCGGCCGAGCTCGCCCTCCTGCTCGCGCGGGAACCGCTCGGCCAGCCATTCGGCGATCAGCAGGCCGAGCACCCGGTCGCCGACGAACTCCAGCCGCTCGTTGGAGCCGGCGCCCTGTGGCGCGGTTGCCCGCGGCCCGGATGCGCCGCCGAGCGATGCGTCAGCGCCTCGCGCAGCAATTCCGGACGGGCGAAGCGATGACCGAGGATGGCTTCCACATCGGACAGCGCCTCGCCGTTCGCCGGCGCCTTGGTCGCCGCCGACCTGGTCTTCGCGGCGAGCACGGGGCTGATCAGTTGATCCCGGTGAACAGGCGCGACCAGCGGATTTCGAACGGCCACTCCCACACCTCCCACCATGGCGCCGTGGCAGTCGATCGAGAAGAAGATGAACTCGGCGCGTCCGACCAGGTTTTCCAGCGGAATGAAGCCGACCGCGTTCAGCACCCGGCTGTCCAGGCTGTTGTCGCGGTTGTCGCCCATGGCGAACACCATGCCCTCGGGGACCTTGAATTCCTGGGTGTTGTCGAGCGGCTGGTTGTCGTCCGCCTTCAGGATGTAGTGGACCTTCTCGTGCGGATTGGCCGGCGAACCCGGCAGGGTCTCCTGGTAGCGCTTCATCAGCATGCGCGGGCCGTTGTCCTCGGCCAGGTAGTCGCCGGCGTCGCGGCGCTGCACCTGCACCCCGTTCATGAACAGCTGGCCGCCCTTCATCTGGATGCGGTCGCCGGGCAAGCCGATGATGCGCTTGATGTAGTCGGTCGCGTTGTCCCGCGGCAGCTTGAACACGGCCACGTCGCCGCGCGCCGGCAGCGAGCCGAAGATGCGGCCGAAGAACGGCAGATGGCGGAGAGCGGCAGCGAGAAGCGGGAGTAGCCATAGCTGTATTTCGAGACGAACAGGTAGTCGCCGACCAGCAGCGTCGGGATCATCGAGCCGGACGGGATGTTGAACGGCTCGAACGCGACCGTGCGGATGCCGATGGCGATCAGGCCCGCGTAGACGATGGTCTTGATGTTCTCGACCAAGCCGCCGGAACTGCGCCGGGTTATCGTTTGGGCCATGTTACCTGGGATCACTTGCTATGGGGTCGGCGGGTATATAGGCGGAAACCTTCGGCAGAGGCGATTGCCGGCGCCGGCACGGCCGAGATGATCACCTGGGCGTACGCGTAGGGATATTCGTCGGTCATCGTGAGGTCGATGCGGGGCAGCATTCCCTGGCGGCGTCAGCGCCGCCAGGCGCCGCAGCGGCGCCGCCCTGCCAGCTTCAGGGTCGGCTGCCCGCCCGGCAGGTTGACGACCCCGAGATCGGACATGAAGACGCTGCGGGCGAAGCCGGTGCCCAGCGCCTTGGCGCAGGCCTCCTTGGCGGCGAACCGCTTGGCGTAGGTGCCGGCCCGGTTGGTGCCGCTGCGGCGCTCCGCCTTGCGCTGCTCGATCTCGGTGAAGACGCGGGTGATGAAGCGCTCGCCGAACCGCTCCAGCGCCCGCTCGATCCGCCTGATGTCGCAGATATCCGATCCCAGCCCCAAGATCATGCGGGCCGCGTCATCCGCGCGCGCGGTCCACCTGGTGCACACCGGGCGCCGCCCGCAGGCTGGCGATCACGTTCACCAGCTGGCGCAGGTCGCGCACCTCGACATCGATCAGCATCTCGGAAAAATCCGCTTGCCGGTTGACGATGCGCAGGTTGACCACGTCGCCGTCCTGCTTGGAGATGGCGTTGGTGACGTTGGCGATGGCGTTCGGCTCGTTGTAGGCGATCACGCTGATCCGCCCGGTATGGCCCTCGCCGCGCCCCGGCTTCCAGCTGGGGGTGCCGATGGTGGCGCTGGGATCCCAGTCGACGTCGATGAAGCGTTCGGGGGTGGCGGAGAAGGTCTCCAGGGTCGGGCATTCGCGGGTATGGATGGTGACGCCCTTGCCGGTGGCGATGATGCCGACGATGTGGTCGCCAGGCAGCGGATGGCAGCAACCGGCGTAGTGGATGTCCATGCCCGGCACCAATCCGGTGATCGGCTGCACCGGCGCCCCACCGGCGCCGTTGCGGCCACGCTGGGTCTGCGAAGGCAGGGCACGAGGTGCGCGCGCGGTCTGCCTCAGCTCCGGGTAAGCTGCATAGACAACATCTTTTGGCCCGACATTCCCGTTGCCGACGGCGATGTAGAGGTCGTCCAGCGTGGCCTGCTTCAGCGCCTTGAGCGCCGTCTCCAACACCTTCTCCGAACCGTCCAATCCATCCTGGCGGAACGCCTTGGTAAGGGTGGCGCGACCGGCGTCCCGATGCTGCTGGCGCTGCTGGCCCTGGACGAAGCGCCGGATGCGCGCCCGCGCCTTGCCGGTGACGACGAACCGCTCCCATTGCGGGCTCGGCGTGCCGCCGCGGGAGGTCATGATCTCGACCTGGTCGCCGTTCTGCAGTTCGTGGCGCAGCGGCAGCAGCCGGCCGTTGATCTTGGCGCCGACGCAGGTGTCGCCGATCTGGCTGTGCACGGCGTAGGCGAAATCGACCGGCGTGGCGCCGCGGGGCAACTGGATCAGCTGGCCCTTCGGGGTGAAGCAGAAGACCTGGTCCTGGTACAGGGCGAGCCGGGTGTTCTCCAGGAACTCGTCGAGGGTCGAGTTCTCCAGGATTTCCTTGAGGTCCTGCACCCAGCGGAACCGCTGCGTCTGCTGAGCGGCGGCGCCGGTGGCCTTGTAAAGCCAGTGCGCCGCGACGCCGTTCTCGGCCACCGCGTGCATTTCCGGGGTGCGGATCTGCACCTCGATCTTCTGGTTGCGCGGCTCGCGCAGGGTGACGCCGGTGTGCAGGCTCTGGTAGCCGTTGGCCTTGGGGGTGGAGATGTAGTCCTTGAACCGACCGGCAATCACCGGATAGGCCGCATGCACCACGCCGAGCGCCGCGTAGCAGGCCTCGCGCGACGGCACGACGATGCGGAATGCCATGATGTCGGACAGCTGCTCGAACTGCACGTTGCGGCGCTGCATCTTCTCCCAGATGGAGAACGGCGACTTCTCGCGGCCCGAAACCTCGTCGACGGTAACGCCGTGCTCGGTGCAGACGCGGATCAGCTCCTCGCGGACTTCGGCGATCACATCGGCACCCTGGCCGCGCAGAAAGTTCAACCGGGCCTGGATGCTGTCGTAGGCCTCGGGGTCGAGTTGTGCAAAACCGAGGGTCTGCAACTCGGTCTTGATGGCGTCCATGCCGATCCGCTCGGCCAGCGGCGCGTAGATCTCCATGGTCTCGCGGGCGATGCGCTCGCGGCGCTCCGGCTGGGGAATGCAGCCGAGGGTGCGCATGTTGTGCAGGCGGTCGGCCAGTTTGACCAGCAGCACGCGGATATCGCGGCTCATCGCCAGGACCAGCTTGCCGAAATTCTCCGCCTGCTTGGTGCGGTCGGACTGCAGCTCCAGCCGGGTCAGCTTGGTGACGCCGTCCACCAGGCCGGCGATCTCCGCGCCGAAGCGCTTCTCGAGAGCGAGGCGATTGGTGGCGGTATCCTCCACGACGTCGTGCAGCAGCGCGGTGGCAATGCTGGCTTCGTCCAAGCGGTATCCGGCAAGGATGCCGGCGACCGCCAGGGGATGGGTGATATAGGGTTCGCCGTTGTCCCGCTTCTGGCCGCGATGGGCTTCCTCGGCCACCACGTAGGCAGCCTCGATCAGGGCGAAATCGGCCTCGGGCGCGTATTGCCGGACCTGGGCGAGCAGCGGCTGGATGTCGGCCGACGCCTCGGCGCAATCCGGTTCCGGTTTGGCATCGGCGGCCGGTTTGGCATCGGCGACTGTGCTGGTCTGGCCGTCCGGGCCGCGCAACGGCGCGGCGCGCCAGGTCTCTGGAGCGCCGCGCGTCATGTCAGGATCCTAGCGGCGCCGCCCGCCAAGTTCCGCCTCGATGGCGGCTTCGAGGTCCTCGGGCGACAGATCCTCGCCTTCGGTCGGCAACGATGCGGCTTCCTCCTCGGCGGAGATGTCCTGCAGGCCGAAGATGTTCTGATCGGTCGGGATGAGGTCGAGCACCTCCTCGTCGGCCGGTTCCGGCTCCGGGGCGCGTGACAGCGACTTCATGAGGTCGGCATGCAGCTTTTCCAGTGGCACCGTTTCCTCCGCGATCTCGCGCAGGGCCACGACCGGGTTCTTGTCGTCGTCCCGCTCGATCGTCATCTCCTCGCCGCGCGAGAGGTTTCTCGCCCGCTGGGCAGCCAGCAGCACCAACTCAAAGCGGTTGGGTATTTTTTCAACGCAATCTTCAACGGTGACGCGCGCCATGCGCTCAACCTCCTGGGCAGCGATATTGAGTGAACAGGTCAAATAGGCCGAAGCGCCTGCCGGCGCAAGCGGTGAGGCTACGCAACTCTGATCAGCATCTATGCGGTTCTACAGCATTTCCATGCCGTCGGCACCGATTCTCCCGGTTTCTGGCGTATTTTTCATCTCGCGGATGCCAGCTTCCGCAGCAATGTCTCGACCGAGGCGCCAAGCCTGGGATGCACCCAAGCCGGCGCGATCTCGGCCAACGGCTTAAGTACGAAGCCGCGCAGATGTGCGCGCGGATGCGGCAGGATGGGGTCGGGCGCATCGCGGACGAGGTCGCCCATGGCGATGATGTCGAGATCCAGCACCCGCGCCGCATTGGGCTCACCGCGAACCCGCCCCGCCTGGTCCTCGATTCGGTTAAGGTGCGCCAGCAAGGCCGCCGGATCGGCCTCACCTTCCAGCAAAACGACGCCGTTCACATAGTCCGGCTGACCGGAGGGTGGCTCGGGGGCAGTGACGTGCCACCGCGACAGTGCCGCCAGCCGCAGGGCGGGCAAGCCGCGCAACGCCTCGACCGCATCGCGGCAGGTCAGCAGCGGCGGCCGTCCGCGCCGGTCCGGCAAGTTGGCCCCGATCGCCACCAGAATGGGACCCACCATGTTCTCACCCCTTGCTTCGCCAGCCGCCGGCAGCATGACCACCGCGCTTCACATTTCTGCAACGCAACGCAGCTGCCGATATCGTCGACTGCACGACAATGGGATAAGCCTCGGGAACGTTTCCGCACCAATCAGCGCATCCATCGCACAAGATTGCGAAATGTGTCATTGCAATTGACGCCATCTTGCAGCATTGGCGGAGGTGTAACGAAGAGCGATGTCCGTTCCAGCTTGCACCGGGCCGCCCTGTTTGGCCCGGTCTGTAGTTCTTACGCGTGCTGAAAGGTCTATTTCATGCATTTCCTGCCCGACGAGCGCGTCGCGCTGTTCATCGACGGGGCAAATCTCTATTCCGCCTCGCGCAACCTCGGATTCGATGTCGACTACCGCAATCTGCTCGAATTCTTCCGCAAGAAGACGCACGTCATCCGCGCCTATTATTACTCGGCCGTGCTGGAGACCGAGGAATACTCGCCGCTGAAGCCGCTGACCGACTGGCTGGCCTATAATGGCTACACCCTGGTCACCAAGCCGGCCAAGGAATTCACCGACGCGACCGGCCGCCGGCGGGTCAAGGGCAACATGGATATCGAGCTGGCGATCGACATGCTCGAGCTGGCCGACAAGATCGACCATGCCGTGCTGTTCAGCGGCGACTCGGATTTCCGCCGGCTGGTGGAGGCGGTGCAGCGGCGCGGCGTGCGGGTCTCCGTGGTGTCGTCGATCCGCACCAGCCCGCCGATGGTCGCCGACGAACTGCGCCGCCAGGCCGATCAGTTCCTGGAACTCGCCGACATCGCGCCCGAGTTCACCCGCCGCCAGATGGAGCCCCGCCCTGCCCGCACGTCGGCGCGCCAGACTCCGGCCGAACCCTATGTCCTCGATCCCGACGATCCGGGCTGAGCGACGTCTCTGCCTCCCTGACCGTGCCGGGTTAATTCCTCCTGCAGCATTGCCCGGCTACACTTGCGGCCATGACCGACTCCGCACTCTCGATGCCCCAGGCAGTCCCCGCGAACCCGTCCATCGCCACTCCTGATCGCGATTGCCCGCTTTGCCCCCGGCTGGTCGCGTATCGCGAAGCCAACCGGGCCGCCAATCCAGACTGGTTCAATGCCCCGGTGCCCAGCTTCGGGCCCGAATCGGCGCGGCTGCTGGTGGTGGGGATGGCGCCCGGCGTGAAGGGCGCCAACCGCACCGGACGCCCGTTCACCGGCGACCATGCCGGGTTGCTGCTGTACGAGACCCTGCTGCGCTTCGGCCTGGCGGAGGGCGTCTATCTGCGCCGATCCGAATGACGGGATTTCGCTTGCGCGGACTGCCGCATCGCCAACGCGGTGCGCTGCGTGCCGCCGGCCAACCTGCCGCAGCCGCGTCGAGGTTCGCACCTGCAACCAGCTTCCTGCGCCGGCGAACTGCACGGCCTGCCCAACCTGCGCGCCGTGCTGGCGCTGGGTGTGCTGGCGCATGCGGCGGTGCTGAAGGCCTGCGGCATCGCGCCGAGCCCGCATCCGCTTCCGCCATGGCGCCATCCACGAGTTGCCGGACGGCCTCCTGCTCGCCAACAGCTACCACGTGTCGCGCTACAACACCTCGACCCGCCGGCTGACGACGGAGATGTTCGAGGCGGTGGTGCTGGCGCTGATCCAGCGGCTGGAACGCGCCTGAACCGGCGCCAGCGGTGAACTCTCGCTGGAAGCTTCAGGGAAACCCCGCCTTTCGGAACCCCTGGATCAGATGCTCCCGATCGTCCGCGCGGAGTTCTCGCAGTTCGTGCAGCGGCAACGACATCAGGGTCTGAAATGCCTCCCCGAACCGCGCCAGCGCTTCGGTCATCACCAGATGCGCCTCATCGATCCTGCCGACCTGCCCCAGCGCCGCGACCAGCGTGTTGTATGGCTGGCGGAAATTCGGCGACCGCTGGCGCAACTGATTGGCGGTTGCGATCGCCGCCTCGTAATCCTGGCTCCAGTACTGCGCGCGCGCCTCGAAGTGCAGCCAGAGCGGCATCAGCGGATCGAACGGACTGAGCCGCATCGCGGTTTGCAGCGGCTCGATCGCCTCCCGTGGAAAGCCTCCCCATAGGCGGGCGCCGCCGCGGGCGCCGTGTGCGGCGGCAGACCCAGGATCGAGGCCGACGGCGATCTCTGCCTCCTCGAGACTCTCGGCGTGACGTCCCGATATCCAGAGGGCGCGCGCCAGCGCCGCGTGGCCGATCGCATCGCCTGGGTCGATCGCCACCGCATGCTGCGCATGGTCGAGCGCCAGCGGCAGGTTCACCAGGCGCCGTTGCGGCCGGAACAGCGTGATCTCGTTCAGGTAGGTAAGTGCCAGCGCCGCCGCCGCCGATGCGAATTGCGGGTCGAGTTCCATCGCGCGCTGGAAGAAAGTCCGGGCGGTCTCGTTCTCGGTCGCGTCGACCTTGGCGAAATGCCACATCCCCCGATGGTAGCTCTCCCATGCGTCGAGACTGTCAGGCGGCTTGCGCGCGGCGCGCTTGCGCTCGCTGCGTTCCAGCGCAGGCTGGATCGCGGCGGACACGCTTGCCGTGATCTCGTCCTGGACTGCGAAAATGTCGGACAGATCGCGATCGTAGCGCTCCGCCCAGACATGCATATCGGTCTCCGCATCGACCAGTTGGGCCGTCACCCGAACCCGATTGCCGGCCTTGCGGACGCTGCCTTCCAGCACGTAGCGCACCCCCAATCCGCGGCCGATGTCTTTGAGTGCGATTTGCTTGCCCTTGTAGAAGAAGCTGGAGTTGCGAGCGATCACGAACAAAGCCCGCGACTTCGAGAGGGCGGTGATGATGTCCTCGGCGATGCCGTCGGCGAAGAACTCCTGCTCTTGGTCACCGCTCATGTTGGTGAAGGCCAGCACGGCGATGGAGGGCTTCTCCGGCAGCGGCAACGCGGGCGACGCGGGCGCTTGCGGCTCCAGCAGCGCGCGGTAGACGTGAACCGGCCGCGCGATGTTCTTCACGTGCTGCTCGCCGACATCCTCGAAGGCGATTTCGACGCGGTCCCGCACCTGCTCGTATGCGCCGACACTGAGACAGATGCCACCTGCCTCGGCCAACGTCTCGAGCCGCGCCGCGAGGTTGACGCCATCGCCGAAGATGTCCTCTCCATCGACGATGACGTCGCCGAGATTGATGCCCATGCGGAACGCGATGCGTTGATCCGGCATCACTTCGCCGTTTCGGGCAGCCATCTCCCGTTGAACCTCGATGGCGCAACGCACCGCATCGACGATGCTCTGGAATTCGGCCAACAGCCCGTCGCCGGTCGACTTGACGATGCGGCCGCGATGCGCCGCGATCTTCGGGTCCATCGCTTCACGACGATGTGCCATGAGGCGCGCGAGCGTGCCTTCCTCGTCGGCATTCATCAGTCGCGAATACCCCGCCACATCGACCGCGAGAATGGCGGCAAGGCGACGCTGCGCCGGCATCAGGCTGCGACTTGGATCGAGGTGAGGCGCTGGCATGATCCTCTGAGAATAGGTCATTCGAGGCTCTTTCGACAGGTTCTCGTTGACCGGGCCGTCGAGACGAAAGCGGCACCGGCGAAGCGCCGGTGCCGCATCCGTCCATGCCCGGAGTGATCGGTCAGGCGGATTTTCGCCACGGCACCAGCATCGACACGCGATCCTTGTAGCGTCGGTATTCATCGCCGAACAGCTCGACCAGGTCGCGCTCCTCCAGCAGGATGCCGACGAGGATGTAGGCGGTGGTCACCGCGGCGAACAGCAGTTGCCCGACGGTCATCGTCGGCGCCGCCCAGAACGCGATGATGAAGCCGAGATAGATCGGGTGCCGCACGAAGCTGGTAGTACAGCGGCGTGCGGAACCGCGGCGCCGGGCATCTGGCGGCCGGCGAGATTGCTGGCGACCTGATGCAGCCCGAACAGCTCGAAATGGTTGATCAGGAACGTGCTGGTCAGCACGATCAGCCAGCCGACAAACGACAGGCCTGTCACCGATCATGGCGAGCAGTGGATCGTCGATCTGCCACATGATCGCCGGCAGCGGACGCCACTGCCAGAACAGCAAGCACGAGCGCCAGGCTCGCGAACAGCACATAGGTGCTGCGTTCGACCGATTCCGGCACGAATTTCGTCCACCATTGCTTGAACTGCTTGCGCGCCATCACGCTGTGCTGGACGGCGAACACCGACATCAGCAGCAGGTCGACGACGAGCGCCTGCGTCGTCGGGATCACCGGACCATCGTCGATGGTCTTCGGCACGACGATCCCCGCGACGAAGCCGATGGCGTAAAGGAAGGTGACGAAGAATACGACGTAGGATGCAATTCCGTAGAGAAATGCGATGAACCGGCCCATGGAGTTCTCCCTGTTGCTGGCGGCGTGACGTATCAACCGATTCAGTGTTTCCGCCGGCCCTTGGCAGTCGCTGGCGGCGATGGTGGCACTGATCCGGTTGCAGGGTGCCAGGAGAGCTACTGAAAGACTTTGTCCAGAGCTTGATTTGTCCTTGAGATGGGCTTGATTATTCCTTGAGACCGGCGGCGGACTGGCGTCAGGACAGCGACGTGCAATTTCTTTTTGCCGATCACACGCTCGATACCGACCGGCGAGAGCTTTGCCGCGGATCGGAGCCCGTCGCCGTCGAGCCGCAGGTGTTCGACCTGCTGGTCTACCTGGTGCAGAACCGCGAGCGCGTCGTCAGCAAGGACGATCTTATCGCCTCGGTCTGGGGCGGCCGGATCGTGTCGGATTCGACGCTGACCAGCCGCATCAACGCCGCGCGGAAGGCGATCGGCGACAGCGGCGAGCAGCAGAAGCTGATCCGCACCATCGCGCGCAAGGGCCTTCGCTTCGTCGGCGCCGTCGCGCACCCGAACGGACGACCCGGCATCGGCGCATCCAGCCAGTCCGCTGCCGGAGGAACCGCATGCGCGGCCGGCTGCCGTGCCCGACCGGCCGGCCATCGCCGTGCTGCCCTTCACCAACATGAGCGGCGATCCGGAGCAGGAGTATTTTTCCGACGGCATCAGCGAAGACATCATCACCGCACTGTCCAAGCTGCGCTGGTTCTTCGTGATCGCGCGCAACTCGTCGTTCATCTACAAGGGCAAGGCGGTGCATATGAAGCAGGTCGCCGAGGAGCTCGGCGTCGGCTATGTGGTCGAGGGCAGCGTGCGCAAGGGCGGCGACCGCGTGCGCATCACGGCGCAGCTCAACGACGTCGCCACCGGCAGCCATATCTGGGCGGAGCGCTACGACCGCGACCTCGCCGACGTGTTCGCCGTGCAGGACGAAATCACCGAGGCCATCGTCGCGGCGATCGAGCCGCAGCTCTATGCCGCGGAGAATTTCCGCGCCCAACGCAAGCCGCCGAGCCAGCATGGACGCTTGGGATCTCGTGATGCGGGCGCTGTCGCATTACTGGCGGGTGACGCGGCAGGACAACCTCGTCGCCCAGGCCCTGCTGGAGAAGGCGACGGCCATCGATCCGGATTACGGCCAGGCGCTCGGCGTGCTCGCCAGCCAGCCACACCTTCAGCGCCCATATGGGCTGGGCGGACATGCAGGCTGCTGCGCCGATCGCCGAGCGCGCCGCGCATGCGGCGATCCTGGCCGACAGCGAGGATCCATGGGCGCATTTCGCGCTGGGCTGCGTGTATCTGTTCAGGCGGCGCTTCGATGACTCGCTGGCCGAATTCGAATTGGCGCTGCGGCTCAATCCGAACTTCTCGCTGGCGCAGGGCTATTACGGACTGGCGCTCTGCCTATTGCGGCCGCTGGGAGGAAGGCATCGTGGCGGCGCGCCGTGCGCTTGCGCCTGAGCCCGCGCGATCCGTTCGCGGCATTTATTGCGGTATCGGCGCGTATCGCCCAGTTCGTCGGCCGCGACTACGAGGAAGCGATGCGCCTGGCGCGCGAGGGCATCCGGCAGCGCGCCGATTTCGTCGGCGCCCATCGGGTGCTGACCGCCGCCGCCGGCATGGCGGGGCAGGATGCGATCGCCCGCGCCGCATTGCAGGAACTGCGCCGCGTGCAACCGAATATCTCGCTCGCCTGGATTGCCGCACAAATGCCGATCAAGGCCGAAACGGACCGGGAGCACTATCTGGAGGCCTTCCGCCGGGCCGGCCTGGAATAACCGATGCAATTGTGAGCGCTAACTCAGTGCCGCACCGATCGCGCCGCGCAGCTTCGCGCCGGCAGGCTCATCGCCACTGCCGAACACCCCGAGGATATGCCCG
Organism: uncultured Alphaproteobacteria bacterium; assembly: GCA_963819305.1. Classification (GTDB taxonomy): domain Bacteria; phylum Pseudomonadota; class Alphaproteobacteria; order Acetobacterales; family Acetobacteraceae; genus CAVTKE01. Next base: position 2,529 of record CAWFVP010000003.1, on the reverse strand, counting down.
TCGCGGGCGATCAGCACCTTGTTGAAGTTCCAGTCCGGTTCCCAGCCGCGAACCGACTTCACCCAGCGTAGAAGGGATGCGCCTGCGCGCCGCGGACATGCGAGAGCCCGGCCATCGGGAAGTCGATGCCGAAGGTCGCCTCGCAGAACTGTCTTGACCGTCGCCGTTGCTGGCGGATTCCTGGTTGAAATCCTGGCTCGGCACGCCGACCACGGTCAGGCCCTTTGCGGCCTCCGCGGCATGCAGCTTCTGCAACTGCTCATACTGGTAGGTGAAGCCGCAGAAGCTGGCGGTGTTGGTCACCAGCAGCACCCGCCTGCGAAAATCGCCAAGATCCAGCGTGCCTTCCTCGAGCGAGGGAAAACTGAAGTCCCACGCGAGCTTTTCCGGTGTGAGGGCCATGGTGGCGATCGCGGCTCCGGCAGTGATGAACAGGCGGCGCGTCGCGTCAGCCATAGCGTTCCTCCAGCCACGGATCGGCGTTGTTGTGATAGCCGCGCACTTCCCAAAACCCCGGCCGGTCGGCTGGCCGATCAGCTCGATCCGGCGCACCCACTTGGCCGATTTCCACAGATACAGCCGCGGGATCAGCACGCGCACCGGGCCGCCGTGCTGGCGCGTGATCGGCTCGCCTTCCCATTGATGCACCAGGAACACGTCCGGCTGGTCGAACTGGTCCAGCCGCACATTGGTCGTGTAGCCGTCATGCGAGTGGAAGATGACGTGCCTGGCCTCGTCCTTCGGCTGCACCAGTCTCCAGCAGCGTGCGTGCGCGACACGCCCTGCCAGTGGTTGTCGTAGCGCGACCATTGCGTGACGCAATGCATGTCCGACACGCTGTCGCTCTGCGGCAGCGCCATGAACTCGGCCAGCGTCAGGCTGAGTCGGACGCTCGCACCACGCCGTCGATGTCCAGGCGGAACTTCGCGCTCCGTCACATCCGGCTGCGACGCCGAGGTCCAGCACCGGCCAGTCCTGCACCAGGCGCTGGCCCGGCGGCAGGCGCTCGCGCGTCGGGTCGGCGGTGGTGCCGGTCAGCAGCCGCCCTTCGCGCGCCCAGTCCTGCTTCTTCTCGATCAGCTTGTCCTTGACGGCTCCCGTCTTCATCGATCGCCGTCGTCGGTCGGGTTCCAGATCGTCCGGCATCATCCGCCCCTGTTGCGCATCAGCCGCGCCTTGTCGCGCTGCCAGTCGCGCGCGGCGATGGCGTGCGCGCTTGTCGGCCTTCTTGCGGCCCTCGCCGACGCCCAGCAGCACCTTGGCCACGCCGCGCTCGTTGAAATGGATGTCCAGCGGCACCAGCGTGTGCGCCCGTCGCGCGCGACCGCGCCGAGCAGCTCGCCGATCTGCTTGCGCTTGAGCAGCAGCTTGCGCGGCGCGCGCGGCTCGAAGCGCGACAGCACGCCGCCCTGGTATTCGGGGATGTAGCAGTTGAACAGGAACATCTCGCCGTCGCGCTCGCCGGCCCAGGCCTCGGTCAGCGTGGCGCGGCCGTGGCGCAGGCTCTTCACCTCCGGGCCCCTTCAGCACCATGCCCGGCCTCGACGGTTTCCTTGATGGTGTAGTCGAACCGCGCCTTGCGGTTCTGCGCCGCGATGCCGTGCGAGATCAGGCCCGACTTCTTCTTGGTCCTTGGCTCGGCCATCGAGCCTCAGTTCAGCAGCCCGACCTCGGTCATCGCGGCGCGCACGCGCGCCGCGCGTCGCGCTCGGCGATCGGCGCCAGCGGCAGGCGGCAATGGTCGGCGTGCCGTGGCCGAGCAGGCTGGCGGCGTATTTCACCGGGCCGGGGCTGGTCTCGGCGAACAGCGCGTCGTGCAGCGGCACCAGCCGGTCCTGGATCGCCATCGCCTCGCCGACCCGGCCGTCCTGCCAGGCCGCGTGCATCTCGCTGCACAGCCGCGGGCGCGACGTTGGCGGTGACGCTGATGCAGCCGATCGCCGCCGGCGGCGAGGAACGCCAGCGCGGTGTGGTCCTCGCCGGACAAGCTGGCAGAAGTCCGGCGCCGCAGGCGCGGCGGGTGTGCAGCGGGCGGGCGAGGTTGGCGGTCGCGTCCTTCACGCCGACGATGTTCGGGTGCTTGGCCAGCCGCGCCATCGTCTCGACGCTCATGTCGACCACGCTGCGCGGCGGGATGTTGTAGATGATGATCGGCAGGTCGACCGCATCGGCGATGGCGGTGAAGTGCAGGTACAGGCCCTCCTGCGTCGGCTTGTTGTAGTACGGCGTCACCACCAGCGCCGCGTCGGCGCCGGCCTCCTTGGCGTGGCGCGTCAGGTCGATCGCCTCGGCCGTGCTGTTGGAGCCGGCGCCGGCGATCACCGGCACGCGCCCGCGCGCGACCGCGACGGCGATCTCGACCACGCGCTTGTGCTCGTCATGGCTCAGCGTCGGGCGATTCGCCGGTGGTGCCGACCGGGACCAGCGCCGTGCGTGCCCTCGCGGATCTGCCAGTCGACGAACTGCGCGAACGCCTCCTCGTCCACCGCGCCGTCCGCGCGCATCGGCGTGATCAGGGCGACGAGCGAC
>CAWFVP010000002.1:0-905261 GCA_963819305.1 uncultured Alphaproteobacteria bacterium | reverse complement strand
AACCAAACAAAGCCCGTGCCATGCCTGACGGCATAGCGACCGACCTGTTTGGGGTGGAGGTAGTCTCTTCGCGTAAGCGAGGAGTTGTATCAGGGCCGCCCGGGTGATGCAAGTGATCATCTCAAGCGGCGAGGCGGGATTTAGGCGAGTCGGTGCCGCGGGTCAACCCTCTTCTTCGCGGGCCGCCCCATTCGATGCGATCCACGACAGGAACCAGGTGGTAAACCGCGGAATTCCCACGGAAAGCGGGGTGCTCGGCGCGAAGCCGGTGAGCTCGCCGATCGCATCGACGCACGGCCCTGGTCTCCGCCACGTCGGCCAGCGGCCGGGGCGCGTGCCGCAGCACCGCCCTCCGCCCGAGCCCTGCCTCCAGCAATTCGACCAGGGTCGAGACCGCCTCGTTGCCGTTGTTGCCGATATTCAGGAGGCGGATCGGCGGCGTGCCGTCCGGCGGCCGGTCGAGGCAGCCGACCACGCCGGCGACGATGTCGTCGATATAGGTGAAATCGCGCCGCAGCCTGCCGTCGTCATAGAGGGTGATCGGCTTGCCCCGCATGATCGCCTCGGCGAACGAGATAATACGCCATGTCGGGCCGGCCCCACGGCCCGTAGACGGTGAAGAACCGCAGGCCGGTCTGCCGGATCCCGAACAGATGGGCATAGGCGTGGCTCATCAGCTCGTCGGCGCGCTTGGTCGCGGCATACAGCGACAGCGGCGTGTCGACCCGGTCGGCTTCGTCGAAGGGCAGCCGCGGCATTGGCGCCGTAGACCGAGGAGGAGCTGGCATAGACCAGGTGGTCCAGCCGCTTCAGGTGGCGCGCCGTCTCCAGCATCACCACATGGCCCATCACGTTGGCGGTGACGTAGGCGTAGGGGTCGACCATCGAATGGCGCACCCCGGCCTGGGCGGCGAGATGGACGATGGCGGTGATATCGGGATGGGCCGCGACCACGCCTGCCATCGCCGCGCGGTCGGCGATGTCGACGGTGTGGAAGCGGAACGCCGCCTGCCCGGCCAGGCGGTCCAGTCTGGCCTGCTTCAGGCGCACGTCGTAATAGCTGTTGAGGTTGTCGACGCCGACCACCTGCTCGCCGCGGGCCAGCAGCGCCACGGCGACATGGTGACCGATGAACCCGGCAGCCCCAGTCAGCAAAACCGCCAAGACGCGCTCCTTACGACGATGCGCGTCTAGACCACGCGCCAGATTTGCCCGCAAGCGCCGGCCGCCGGCAATTCGGCGGGCGGCGCCATAGCAACGGAACCCGGCCCATGCGTCACTTCCCGATATTCCTCGATCTGCGCGGGCGGAACGTTCTTGTGGTCGGGGCCGGCGAGACCTCGCGGCGCAAGGCGGAGGCGGTGGCGCGGGCCGGTGCGGCCGTGACCACGGCGGCGGCATTCGACCCCGCCATGCTGGCCGGCTGCGCGCTGGCGATCGGCGCCGACGCGGCGGACGACCAGTTGGCGGCGCTGTCGGCGGCGGCGATCAACGCAGGCATTCCGGTCAACATCGTCGACCGGCCGGAGCTGTGCAGCTTCATCACCCCTTCCGTGATCGACCGCGACCCGATCAGCGTCGCGGTGTCGTCGGGCGGTGCGGCGCCGATCCTGGCGCGGCTGATCCGGGCGCGGATCGAGGCCCTGGTGCCGCCGGCGTATGGCCGGCTGGCCGCCCTCGCCGATCGCTTCAAGGCGCAGATCCGACGGCGGTTTCCCGATCTCACCGCGCGGCGGCGGATGCTGGAGCGGTTGCTGACGGGCGATGCCGCGGACCTCGTGTTCGCCGGCCGCGACGAGGAGGCGGCGGGCGTTTTCGCCGCCGCGCTGCAATCGGACCACGCCGCCCCCGAAGGCATGGTGTTCCTGGTCGGCGCCGGCCCAGGGGCGGCGGACCTGCTGACGCTGCGGGCGCAGCGCCTGCTGGGCGAGGCCGATGTGATCGTGCATGACCGGCTGGTCAGCGACGAGGTGCTGGACATGGCGCGGCGCGATGCGCGAGCGGATCTATGTCGGCAAGGAGCGCGCCAATCACTGCGTGACGCAGGAGGACATCAACGCCCTGCTGGTCGCCCTGGCGCGCGAGGGCCAAGAAGGTGATCCGCCTGAAGGGCGGCGACCCGTTCATCTTCGGGCGCGGCGGCGAGGAGGCGGAGGCGCTGGCCGCCGCCGGCATCGGGTGCGAGGTGGTGCCCGGCATCACCGCCGCACTGGCCTGCGCCGCGCAGGCCGGCATCCCGCTGACCCACCGCGATGTCGGCCCGCAGCGTCACCTTCGTCACCGGCCATACCAAGGAAGGCCGGCTTGACGTTGATTTTGCTGCATTGGTGCGCGGGAAGACGACCCTTGCCGTCTATATGGGCATGGTTTCACTGCCGCAGCTGCGGACCGGCCTGGAGGCGCATGGGCTCGATCCATCAACCCCGGCGGCGTTGATCGAGCGTGGCGGCAGCGCGCGGCAACGGCAGTTGCGGGGCAGCCTCGGCGAGCTGGTCGCGGCGGCGCCGGGCTGGTCCAGCGGCGGCCCGACGCTGGTGCTCGATTGGCCCGGCCGTCGCCAGGGGCACCGCCCTGGGCGCCACGAAGCCAGGCTCGCGGACGGCTATCTCGATGACCCAGCCGCCATCCATCGACAGCGGAATGCCGGTGATGGTGCGCGCGCCCTGCGAGCACAGGAAGACCGCCGCGCGCCGATCTGCTCGGGCGTGGAGAACTTGCATCGGCTGCTTGTCGGCGAGGAACTCGGCCTTGGTGGTCTCGACGTCCTTGCCGGTTCTTCGCCGACGAGTCCTCCAGCTGCTTCTGCACCAGCGGCGTCAGCACCCAGCCGGGACAGATCGCGTTGCACGTGATGCCGGTGTTGGCGAGTTCGATGGCCGCCACCTTGGTCATCCCCAGCAGGCCGTGCTTGGCGGCGACATAGGCGACCTTCTGCGGCGCTGCGCGACCAGGCCGTGCGCGGAGGCGATGTTGATGATGCGGCCCCAGCCGCGCGTCTTCATGCCCGGGATCGCCGCCTTCATGCATGTAGAACGCGCCGGACAGGTTGATGGCGATGATCCGCTCCCACTGCTCGTCGGGGAAATCCTCGATGTCGGCGGTGAACTGGACGCCGGCGTTGTTGACCAGGATGTCCAGGCTGCCGAGTTCGGCATTGCGCCTGCGCCACCATCGCCGCCGCGTCGGCCGGCTTGCTGATGTCGCCGCCGTAGAAGCCGACGCGCACGCCGAACCGGCTGCGGGTCTGCGCCTGCAGATCGGCGATGGCCGCGGGGTCGCCGAAGCCGTTCATCATCATGTCGGCGCCCTCGGCGGCCAGCGCATGGGCGATGCCCAGGCCGATGCCGCTGGTCGACCCGGTGACCAGGGCGACCTTTCCCTTGAGGCTCATGCGGTGGCTCCTTCGTTGCGTTCGTCCCACCATCCTTAACCGACCCCGGCGGACGTGGCGAACGCCAGGGGGGCGAACGCCAGGGGGGCGAACGCCAGGGGGGCCGCCGGATCATGACAATAGGCGGAAGGTTCCGCCTGGCGCATCCGGCGATGCTATAAGGCGGCGATGCCACGAGACGGCAGACCCTGAAGGAGCGGATGAGTGGACATCGGCGCGGACATCTCGAAACTGCCGGACGGGAACGCCCCGGCGCGGGCACCGGCCAAGCCGGACACCACCGTCGCGGCGCCGTGGCGGCCGCAGAACTGCGACCGGGTGGCGCTGGTGCTGCAGGGCGGCGGCGCGCTCGGCGCCTACCAGGCCGGCGTGTACCAGGCGCTGCATGAGGCCGGGCTGGAACCCGACTGGGTGGCCGGCGTGTCGATCGGCGCGATCAACTCGGCGATCATCGCCGGCAACCCGCGCGAGCGCCGGCTGGAGCGGCTGCGCGAGTTCTGGGAGACGCTGACGGCGCGCAAGGTGTGGCCGTTCTCGCTGGACGGCGACGCCGCGCGCAAGGCGCGCAACAGCTGGTCGTCGACGCTGACGATGCTGGGCGGGCAGCCGGGATTCTTCGACGTGAACCGGCCCGGACCGTGGTTCTCGCCGCGCGGCGCCAAGCAGGCGACCAGCTTCTATGACAGCGCGCCGCTGCGCGAGACGCTGCTGCGGCTGGTGGATTTCGACCTGATCAACTCGCGGAGCACCCGCTTCGCCTGCGGTGCGGTCAATGTCGCCAACGGCAACTTCGCCTATTTCGACAACGCCGACACCGAGATCATGCCCGAGCACGTGATGGCCAGCGGCGCGCTGCCCCCTGCCCTGCCGATGGTGAAGCTCGGCACCGATTACTTCTGGGATGGCGGCCTCGTATCCAACACGCCGCTGCAGCATCTGCTGGAGAATATCGGCTCCGACAACGTGCTGGTGTTCCAGGTGGACCTGTTCAGCGCCCTCGGCAGCATCCCGCGCGACATGTACGACGTGCTGGCCCGGCAGAAGGACATCCAGTATTCCAGCCGCACCCGGCTGACCACCGACCTGTACACGCGCATGCACAAGATGAAGTTGCAGATCTGCAGCCTGCTGCACCGCATTCCCGACAAGGACCTGACCGACGACGAGCGCCAGCAGAAGAAGAACCTGGAAGACCTGCCGGAGATCGCCATCCTGCTGCTGATCTACCAGCAGGCGGCCTACGAGGGTCAGGCGAAGGATTACGAATTCAGCTCGACCTCGATGCGCGAGCACTGGGATATCGGGCGTGCCGATACCGAGCGGACGCTGCGGCAGAAGGAATGGCTCAAGATGCCCGGCGGCGAGGTGGGGATCGTGATGCACGACGTGCACCGGCCGGACTGAAGCCCGGCATGTCGCGTCCGATTCTGGCGTTGCTGCTGGCCGCGTCGGTCGGCGGAACGGCGGCGACGGCCGCCGATGGCCCGTTGCGATTCGATGCCGGCAATGCCCAGATCGCCTTTCGCGTCTACGGGATGGGGCTGTTTCCCGTGGACGGCCAGTTCTCCCGCTTCCGCGGCGTCATGACCCGTGGCGCCGAGGCCGGTGACTGCACGGTCGAGGTCAGCGCCGAGGTCGACAGCCTGAGCATGAGCGACGCCGACATGCGCGAGACGGCGCTGGCGCCGGGGCTGCTGGATGCGGCGGCCTATCCCCGGATGTCGTTCCGCGGCGTGTGCCGGGGCGATGCGCTGTCCGGGGAGCTCACCTTGCACGGCTTCGTCGGCCAGGTGGCGTTCGCCCTGGTGCGCCACGGCGAGGCGATGGAGGCCGAGACCCGGTTGAAGCGCGCCGAATGGGGCATGAACGGCCGGCCGATGCTGGTCGGGGATACCGTGCGCATCCGCATCGCGCTGCACGATGCCGGGCGCTGAGCGGGCCGGATTGTTGCAAATCCGGTGATCCGGTGAGACATCGCTTCCCCTGTGGGCGCCGCCAAGGCACATAGGCGCGATGCGACTGCCCCCTGCCCTGGTGCCGCTGCGCCACAAAGTGTTCCGCATGCTCTGGACCGCCAACGTCGTCGTCTCGCTCGGCGTGTGGATGCAGAACACCGGCGCCGGCTGGCTGATGACGTCGCTGTCGCCGAACCCGCTGACCGTCAGCATGGTGCAGGCGGCGACCATCCTGCCGGTGTTCCTGCTGGCGCTGCCGGCCGGCGCGCTCGCCGACATCATCGACAAGCGGCTGTTCATCATCGGCACCCAGACCTGGATGCTGGCTGGCCGCGGCGATCCTGACCGTGCTGACCTATGCCGGGGCAGACCACCGCCGCCACCCTGCTGCTGCTGACCTTCGCGATCGGCGTCGGTTCGGCGATGAACAACCCGGCCTGGGGCAGCGTCATGGCCGAGGTGGTGCCGCGCCAGGACCTGGCGCAGGCGATCGCGCTGAACGGCGTCGGCTTCAACCTGGCCCGCGCGGTCGGGCCGGCGGTGGCCGGCTTCCTGGTGCTGTTCGGCGGGCCGTCGCTGACGTTCGGGCTCAACGCCGTGTCCTACCTGGCGGTGATCGTGGTGCTGCTGACCTGGCACCGGCGGACGCGGCCGAAGCACGCTGCCGCGCGAGCATCTGGTCAGCGCCATGCGGGTGGGGATGCGGTTCGTCCGCCACACGCCGATCATGCGCGCCGCCATGCTGCGCGTCGGCGGCGTTCTTCGGGCCGGCGGCCGCACCCTGGGCGATGCTGCCGCTGGTGGTGCGCGAGCAGCTGCATCTCGGCGCCGGCACCTACGGCATCGCTGCTCGGGCTGATGGGGATCGGCGGCGTGACGGCGGGGATGCTGCTGCCGCAGGTGCGCGAGAAGCTGACGCGCGGCAACACGGTGTTCTTCGCCAGCGTCTGCTCGTGCACCGGGATCGCGCATGCTGGCGGTGTCGCGGCATTGGTTTCCGGCGGCGATCGGCATGGTGATGTTCGGCATCGGCTGGGTGGCGGCCTCGGCGGTGGCGCAGGGCGCGGCCCAGCTTTCGGCGCCGCCCTGGGTGCGGTCGCGGGCGCTGGCGATCTACCAGCTGGCGTTCAACGGGGCGATGGTGATCGGCACCTTCTTCTGGGGCTGGCTCGGCACCAGGCTCGGCTTGCCGACGGCGCTGCTGGCCGCCGCCGGCACCGGCCTCGCGTTCTCGGTGGTCGCCCGGGGCTTCGACCTCGATCAGCCGAGCAGGCGTCCGGCACCACGGAGGCGCCGGCGCCGCCGGCACCCGAGGCGGTGGCGCCGGAACTGGTGTCGGTGATCCGGGAAACGCGCTCCAAGATCATGGAATCGCAGCAATATCGCATCGAACCGTCGCGACAGGAGGAGTTCCTGTCGGTGATGGCCGAGGTGCGGGACGTCCGCGGCCGGGCCGGCGCGGTGGCCTGGCAGCTCTACGAGGACGTGGCCCATCCCGAAGGCTGGCTGGAGGTCTGGTCGGTGGAGAACTGGACCGACCACCTGCGCGAGGCGATGCGCCTGAGCGAGGACGACCGCACCACGCTGGCGCGGGCGCAGAGCTTCAACAAGGGCAAGCCGCTGGCGCCGTGCCGCTATATCGCGGTGGCGCCGCACCGGCTTCCCGCGCCGGCGTTGCGGGTCGCCCAGGCGACCGCGATGGTGCCGCCGGCCGGCGCCGGGCTGGCCGGGCGCCCGGGCTGAGGCGGACCCGCTCAGCGGACACTGCCTGGCTTGAAGCGGCGCCGCCTGTGCCGCTAGAGTGCCCGGGTTCGACGGGAACACAGCATGAACGATCTGTTTTCTTCCGGCCCCAAGGGCAAGCCGGGAAGCGATGCGGCCGGCTATTCCGCCAAGGATATCGAGGTCCTTGAAGGGCTGGAGCCGGTTCGCCGCCGCCCCGGCATGTATATCGGCGGCACCGACGAAGGCGCGCTGCACCATCTGGCGGCCGAGATCATCGACAACGCCATGGACGAGGCGGTGGCCGGCCACGCCAGCGTGATCGACGTCTCGCTGGAGGCGGGCAACTTCCTGCTGGTGCGCGACAACGGCCGCGGCATCCCGGTCGATCCGCATCCGAAATTCAAGGATCTGAGTGCGTTGGAGGTCATCATGACCACGCTGCATTCAGGCGGAAAGTTCGGCGGCAAGGTCTACGAGACTTCGGGCGGCCTGCACGGCGTCGGCAGTTCGGTGGTGAACGCGCTGTCGGAGTCGATGGAGATCGAGGTCGCGCGGGACCGGGTGCTGTGGAAGCAGAGCTATTCCCGGGGCAAGCCGACCGGCAAGCTGGCCAATGCCGGGCCGGTGCAGAACCGGCGCGGCACGGTGATCCGCTTCAAGCCGGACCCGCAGATCTTCGGGCCGCTGCAGTTCAGCCCGGCCCGGCTGTACCGGTTCTGCCGCTCCAAGGCTTATCTGTTCCGCGGCGTGCAGATCCGCTGGGCCTGCGCGCCGTCGCTGCTGAAGGCCGCCGACGGGGTGCCGGCCGAGGCGGTGCTGCACTTCCCCGGCGGGCTGCGGGATTAGCCTGGAGGCCGATCTCGGTGATGCGGCGCGGGTGCTGCCGCTCTGGGCCGGGGATGCCGACCTGCCGACCGGGCCGAACGGCGCTCGCACCGGCCGGGTGGAATGGGCCGTGGCCTGGCTGGAGGAGGGCGAAGGCAGCCTCGCCTCCTATTGCAACACGGTGCCGACGAGCCTGGGCGGCACCCATGAGACGGGGTTTCGCAACGCGCTGCTGAAGGGCCTGCGGGCCTGGGGCGAGCATCGCGGCAACCGCCGGGCGGCGCAGGTGACGGCCGAGGACCTGCTGGGCGGCATGGCGGCGAAGTTGTCGGCGTTCATTCGCGAACCGCAGTTCCAGGGCCAGACCAAGGAGAAGCTGACCAGTCCGGAAGCGACGCGCCTGGTCGAGACCGCGTTGCGCGACCGCTTCGATCATTTCCTGGCCGGCGACCCGGGGCAGGCGGACAACCTGCTGAGCTTCGTGATCGAACGCGCCGAAGACCGGCTGCGGCGGCGCGAACTGAAGGACACGCCGCGCAAATCGGCGACGCGCCGGCTGCGGCTGCCCGGCAAGCTGGCCGATTGCACGCTGGAGGATGCGGCGCGGACGGAGCTTTTCCTGGTCGAGGGCGACAGCGCCGGCGGCTCCGCCAAGCAGGCCCGCGACCGCGCCACCCAGGCGGTGCTGCCGTTGCGCGGCAAGATCCTGAACGTCGCCAGCGCCACCACCGAGAAGCTGCGGCAGAACCAGGAGCTGAAGGACCTGATCGAGGCGCTTGGCTGCGGCGTCGGCGACCGGTTCGACCGCAGCCGCCTGCGCTATGGCCGGGTGATCATCATGACCGACGCCGACGTCGACGGCGCCCATATCGCCAGCCTGCTGATGACCTTCTTCTACCGCGAGTTGCCGGAGCTGGTGCGCCACGGCCATCTGTATCTGGCCCAGCCGCCGCTTTACCGGCTCACCCAGGGCGCCAAGTCGGTCTATGCGATGGATGACGCCGACCGCGAGCGCAAGGCCCGTACATTCAAGGGCAGCGCCAAGCTGGAAGTCAGCCGCTTCAAGGGCTTGGGCGAAATGCCTCCCTCGGCGCTGAAGGAGACGACGATGGACCCGGCCAGGCGTAGCCTGCTGAAGGTGATGACCCCGGCTGACGAGCGCGCGCGGACCCATGACCTCGTGGAGAGCCTGATGGGTCGCCGGCCGGAGTTGCGGTTTCAGTTCATCCAGGACCACGCCCGCAGCGTGACCGAACTGGACGTCTGAACCCGGGCAACGAAAAGGGCGGCCCCTTGCGGAGCCGCCCCTGTAAGCTTTCCCGACACTCGGTCGGAAATCAGCCCCGCTTGCGGCGGCGGGCGATGCTGAGGCCGAGCAGGCCGGCGCCGAGGACTGCCAGCGAAGCGGGCTCCGGGACCGGTGCGGTGCCGGCGAAGAAGTCGCCCGCCACGAAGGTGGAGCCGGCGGTGTTGTCCAGGATCTCGATCTGCTTGATCTGCGCCACGTTGCCGAAGAAGCCGACGAAGCTGTCGGTGCCCGGCGTGAAGGTGGTCGTGCCGAGCAGCAGGTCGTTCAGGCCGCTGGTCACGTTGAAGCCGAATTCGTTGAAGGTGATCGAGGTGCCGACCTTGGTCTCCAGGTAGAAGCCGAAGCCGTACGGGAAGAAGTAGCTGCCCGCCACCTGGATGAACATGTCGGTGCCCTGCGCCGCGTTGCCGCTGGTGCCGAGCCAGCTGCCGGCGTAACCAGGCAGCACGGTCGAACCATGCGTGGTGGTCCGCGCCGTGTAGTTGTTGTCGAAGTTATACCCATGGGCGGAGCCAGGGATCACGAAGGGGTTCGTGGTCAGGCCGCTGGTCGTCGGCACGGACGGCAGTTCGGTGATCGTGCCGACATTGCCTGACCAGGTGCTGAACGAGGTCGTGGAGCTGAGCGACGCATGGGCCGGGACCGAGGCGAGACCCGTAAACAGGAGGGCGCCAGCCAAACCTGCCATCTTTATCGAATTGAAAGCCATCCTGATCTCCTAATCCGCGCGGTGGTGCGACCCACCAGGTATCTGTTCAATGCAACGTGATCTGTTGCCTGCCAGACAATAAGCAAGCGGTGTGCCAGGACTGATCGTCCCCTGATATCAAGTGGTTAACTTTTACCTGGAATCTGAACTGTAAAAATCTACGACACATTCTCTTGAGACCCTCCGGCGCATCACGCGGATTTCATGCGGAGGGCTGCCGAGAACGGCGACGGGGCACGCTCGCGGCAACGGCCACATGGCCTGGCGTGCACCGCCGGACATGCAAAAGGGGCGCGGCGGAATGGCATTCCCATGCCTTCCGCCGCGCCCCTGGCCGCAGCAGCCGAACCGTCGAGAGGGTTCGGCCTATGGTCGGTCCGCTGTCCTCAGACGGTCTTCTTCAGCGTCGGGGAGGCCTTGAAGCGCACGGTCTTGCCAGCCTTCACCTTGATCGCCTCGCCGGTCCGCGGGTTCAATCCCTTGCGGGCCTTGGTCTTGCGAACAGTGAAGGTGCCGAAGCTGGGCAGCGTGAACTTGCCGGCCTTCTTCATTTCCTTGATGATCGCGGCGATCAGGTCACTGGCGGCGCGGTTGGCGGCGGTGCCCGTCAACGACGCGGAATCCTGGATGACCTGCGCAATGAACGCTTTAGACATGCGGTTGTGTGTCCTTTCTCGTGTGATTCCATCGGGCAACCCTGTTGCGAATCGGGGCAACAACGCAGGCGGCTCGAAAGACGCCGCCTCCTAACAGCGGATTTCTGCGCGTGCAAAGAATTTCTTCATCCCATCTGCATCGAATCGCACGAATGATGAATCCGAAACGGAATTTCGCGTCGCTGCCGTCATGACCGGACACGCGCCCCCGAGCGCCGCGGCGCTCCCCGCGACCGAATCGATCAGCCCGCGGTTTCGCGATCTCGACGCCTGGCCCGCCGCCGCGATTCTGCAGGCGCTATGGGAGGGCCAGCTCGCCGCCGTCGCCGCGGTGCGCGGCGCGCTCCCGGACCTGGAGCGGGCGGTCGAGGCCAGCCTGTCCCGCCTTGCCGACAACCACGCGGGGGAGCCGGGTGGCCGCCTGGTCTATGCCGGCGCCGGCACCTCGGGGCGGATCGGGGTGCAGGACGGCGCCGAGTTGCCGCCGACCTTCGACTGGCCGGCCGCGCGCCTGGTGCTGCTGATGGCCGGTGGCGACCAGGCCTTCACCCGCTCCATCGAAAACGCCGAGGACGACCGCGCCGCCGCCGCCGCCGCCATTGCCCGGCACGACATCGGCCATCGGGACGTGCTGCTCGGCATCGCCGCCAGCGGCAACACCCCGTTCACGGTGGCAGCGATCGAGGCCGCCCGGGCGCGCGGCGCGCTCACCATCGGCATCGCCAACAGCGCCGGCGGCACCTTGCTGGCCGCCTGCGACCACCCGATCCTGGTTGAAACCGGCGCCGAGGCGCTCGCCGGGTCGACGCGGCTGCAGGCGGGCACGGCGCAGAAGGTGGTGCTGAACCTGTTCTCGACCTTGCTGATGGTGCGCCTCGGCCGCGTCCATCGCGGCTTGATGGTGGACATGCAGGCACGCAACGCCAAGCTGCGGCTGCGGGCCGTCCGGATGCTACGCGAACTGACCGCCGACGCTGAAAACAGGCCCGATGAAGCAGCCCTGATCGCCGCCCTGGAAGCCGCCGGCGGCCGCGTGAAGACCGCGGTGCTGGTGCTGCGAGGCCTCGACCGCACCGGCGCCGAGGCGCTGCTGCGGCGACATGGCGGGGTGCTGCGCAAGGCGCTGGCAGCGTTGCCGGCATGATCACCGGCCTCCACGCCGCACGCCTGTTCGACGGCGACGATTTCGCGGACGACCGGGTGCTGCTTCTGGAAGGCCCCCGGATCGCCGCCATCGTGGCGCCGGCGGCGGTCCCGGCGGATGCCACGATCCGGCGCCTGCCCGCCGACGCCGTGCTGGCGCCGGGATTCATCGACCTGCAGGTCAATGGCGGCGGCGGCATCATGTTCAACGACCACACCGATCCGGACGGGCTGCGCCGGATTGCCGACGCCCACGCCCGCACCGGCACCACCGCCATCCTGCCGACCCTGATCAGCGACACCCGCGCGAAGATGCGCGCCGCCATCGCCGCCGCCGCGGCGGCGATGGCGCAGCCGGTGCCGGGGATCGTCGGGCTGCACCTGGAAGGCCCGTTCCTGTCCCCCGCCCGGCGCGGCATCCACCCGCCCTCGGCCATCACCGCGATCACCGAGGCCGACATCGCGATGCTGGCAGCCCCCTTCCCCGGCCGCATGTTGCTGACCCTGGCGCCGGAATGCGCGCCCGCAGGTGCCATCGCGCGGCTGGTGCAGGCGGGGGTCATCGTCTTCGCCGGCCACACCGATGCCAGCTTCGAGCAGGCGATCGCCGGGTTGGATTCCGGGGTGTCCGGCTTCACCCACCTGTTCAACGCCATGTCGCAGCTGGAACCGCGCGGCCCCGGCGTGATCGGCGCCGCCCTGCACCGCGCCGCCAGCCATGCCGGCATCATCGTCGACGGCCATCACGTGCATCCAACGAATGTCGCCATCGCCTTCGCCGCCAAGGGCCGCCACGCGCTGTTCCTGGTCTCCGACGCGATGGCGACGGCCGGCTCCGACGCCACCGGCTTCATGGTCGGCGACGAGCCCATCCGCCTGGTCGATGGCCGGCTGACCAGCGCCGCCGGCACCCTCGCCGGCGCCCACCTCACCATGGCCGAGGCGGTGCGCAACGCCGTCGCGATGGCGGCGATCCCGCTGGCGGACGCGCTGCACATGGCCACCGCCGGTCCCGCCGACATCCTGGGCCTCGCCGATCGCGGGCGCCTGGCGCCCGGGAGCCTGGCGGACCTGGTGCTGCTGGACGCGCGGCACCACGTCACGGCCGTCTGGCAGGGCGGCCGCGAACTCGGCTGAAGCGGAGCTACCGGTAGACCAGCACCGGGATCGCCGAGTGCGTCAGCACCTTCGTGGTGACGCTGCCCAGCACCAGCGCCGCCATCCCCTTGCGCCCGTGCGACGCCATGGCGATCAAGTCGCAGCCGCGCGCCGTGGCCGCGTCAATGATCGCCTGGTGCGGACTGTCGTCTTCCTGTTGCACCGTCTCCGAAGCGACGCCCTGCGCCCGCGCCTTGCGCGCCGCATTGTCGAGATACGCCGTCGCCACCGCCCTGGCATGGGTGTCGTAGCTCGCGCGCGAGCTCTCCAGCTGGTCGGCGCCGGTGGAGAAGACATGGAACGGCTCGGTAACGCAGAGGAAGGTCACCTTGGCGCCAGCATCCCTGGCCAGCGCCACGCTCTTGTCGACGGCGGCGCCCGACAACGGGGAACCGTCCGTGGGGATCAGGATGTGCTTGAACATTTCGCCTCCCGTTTCATTTCGGGGAGCGTAGGCGGGGGGAGTTGCGGGGACATTGAGGGAGATCAAACAAGACGCGCGCCTTCGCGCGGCGAGGTGAGCGGCAGGCGCCTGCTCAGGCGCCGAGAGCGGTCACCCGGACGCGCGGCTTCGCGCGGCGAGGCTCAACAGGCGCCCGACAGGAAAGAAAGGCGCGGCCTTCGCGGTCACCCGCCTTCCATTCGCGCGGAAGCACGCCCGCCGCGCGATAGCACGCGACTACCGCTCTCGGCGCCTAAGCAGCCGCCTGCCGCTCACCACGCCGCGCCCGAAGGGCGCGTCAGACCTGAGTAACGAACTTAGTATTCAAATAAGCCTCGATCGCCTCCGACCCACCCTCGGACCCATAGCCAGAATCCTTCATCCCACCGAACGGCACCTCAGGCAGCGCCAGGCCCAAATGGTTGATCGTCATCATCCCCGCCTCCACCGCACCGGCGATCGCGCTGGCGGTCTTGGTGGAACTGGTGAACGCATAGGACGCCAAGCCGAACGGCAGCCGGTTGGCTTCTTCCACGACGTCATCGAAATGCTTGAACGGCACCATCAGCGCGAGCGGGCCGAACGGCTCCTCGTTCATCACCTTCATGTCGCGGTTGAGGTCGGCAAGCACCGTCGGCTCGAAGAAATTGCCCTTGTTGCCGATGCGCTTGCCGCCGGTCTTCACCGTGGCACCCTTCTGCACGGCGTCGGCGATGAAGCCCTCCATTGCGGTGATGCGGCGCGGGTTGGCCAGTGGGCCCATATGGGTGCCGGCATCCATGCCGTCGCCGACCTTAAGCTTCTCGGCCAGCGCCACGAACTTGGTGACGAAGCTCTCGTACACCTTCTCCTGCACCAGGAAGCGGGTCGGCGACACGCAGACCTGGCCGGCGTTGCGGAACTTGCCGGCGGCCAGCATCTTGCTGGCGCTGTCGATGTCGGCGTCGTCGAACACGATCGCCGGCGCATGCCCGCCCAGCTCCATCGTCACCCGTTTCATGTGCAGGCCGGCGAGGCTCGCCAGCTGCTTGCCCACGGCGGTCGAGCCGGTGAAGCTGATCTTGCGGATCACCGGATGCGGGATCAGGTATTCCGAAATCTCGCTGGGGATGCCGTAGACGAGGTTCACCACGCCCGCCGGCACGCCGGCATCGGCATAGGCGCGCACCAGTTCGGCGCAGCTGGCCGGGGTTTCCTCCGGCCCTTTGAGAATGACCGAGCAGCCGGCCGCGAGGGCGGCGGAAATCTTGCGGACCGCCTGGTTGATCGGGAAGTTCCACGGCGTGAAGCAGGCGACCGGGCCGACCGGCTCCTTGAGCACCAGCTGGTACACGCCCGGGGCGCGGGCCGGGATCACCCGGCCATAGGCGCGGCGGGCTTCTTCCGCGAACCAGTCGATCACGTCGGCGGCGGCGCCGACTTCCATCTTCGCCTCCGGCAGCGGCTTGCCCTGCTCCTGGGTCATCAGCTGGGCGATGTGGTCCAGCCGATCGCGCACCAGGTTGGCGGCCTTGCGCATCACCTTGGAGCGGTCATAGGCGGAGATCTTGCGCCAAACCTGGAAGCCACGGTCGGCGGCGGCCAGCGCCCGGTCGAGGTCGGCGGTGCCGGCATGGGCGAGCGCGCCGAGGGTGTCGCCGGTGGCGGGGTTCATCACTTCCAGGGTCTTGCCCGAGGCGCTCGGGGTCCAGGCGCCGTCGATGTAAAGGGAAACTGCTGGGTACATATGCTTGCGTCCTCTGCCGTGCCGCCACTGATCCGGGCCGTATCGGGGCATTATGCGTCTGGCGCAAGGGGACGGTCGAGGGGGCGCGGTATCCTGGCGGCTATGACGCGCTGGCAATCCGCTTCTCGATGCTGCGCCCATAGGCCGACATGGCGAAGCAGCACACGAAGAACACCGCCGCGGAGAACACGTAGCCTTCGGTGGCGAACCCCAGCCAGGCCGGGTCCTTCAGCGCCTGGCTGACCGCGCCCAGCAGGTCCGACAGTCCGATGATGGTGACCAGCGTGGTGTCCTTGAACAGGTCCACCACGGTGTTGATGATCCCCGGCACGACGATGCGCAGCGCCTGCGGCAGCACCACGAAGGCCTGCACCTGCCACCAGCGCAGGCCCAGCGAATAGCCCGCCTCCTCCTGCCCCGGCGCGCACCCCCTGCAGGCCGCCGCGCACCACCTCGGCCATGTAGGCGGAATTGAACAGCACCAGCGCCACCATCGCCCGCAGCAGCCGGTCCAGGCTGACCCCCTGCGGCAGGAACAGCGGCACCATCACCGCGGACATGAACAGCACCGTCAGCAGCGGCACCCCGCGCCAAAGCTCGATGAACGCCGACCGACAGGTCGCGGACAATCGGCAAAGCGGATCGGCGGCCCAGCGCCAGCGCGATCCCCAGCGGCAGCGATCCCGCCACGGTGACGAAGGAGATGATCACGTCAAGCATCAGCCCGCCCCAGAGGCTGGTGTCCACGAAAGGCAGCCCGGCTACCCCGCCCGACCAGCAGCAGCGCCGGCGAGCAGCGGGAACAGGGTCAGCAGCAGCAGGACCCAGATGCCGCGATGGCGCACCTGCTCACGCATCACCGGCACCAGGAAGGCGAACATCAGGACGCAGGGCCAAATTCACCCGCCAGCGCTCGGCCACCGGGTAGCGGCCGATAGAAGAACGTAGGAAGCCGGACGCGGATGAAGGTCCAGCAGGCGCCGTCCGGGCCGCAGGCCGCCTTGGTGGCGCCCGAGATGGTAGCGTTGGTCACCGCCCAGCGGAACAGCGGCGGCAGCGCCAGCGCCAGCAGGCCCAGCACCACCAGCGTCAGCACGGTGTTCAGACGCGAGCTGAACAGGTTGCGCCGCAGCCAGCCCAGCGGCCATCGGCGCCGCGCACCGGCACGAAGCGGGCGGCCGGCATCGCGCCGTCCGCTGACATTCGCCTGCGCCGTCACCGCACCACCAGCGCCACGCGGCGATTGTACCAGTTCATGAACGCCGACGTCGCCAGGCTGATGGCCAGGAAAATACGCCATCAGGATCATGATGGTCTCGAGCTCGCGCCCGGTCTGGTTCAGCACCGTGCCGGCGAAGATCGGAGAACAGCTCGGGGTAGGCGATGGCGGCGCCCAGCGAACTGCTCTTGATCAGGTTCAGGTATTGGCTGGTCAGCGGCGGCACCATCACCCGCAGCGCCTGCGGCAGGATCACCCTGGACAGCACCTGGCGCCGGCTTCAGCCCGAGGCTCAGCGCCGCCTCGCGCTGGCCGGTATGCACCGAAATGATCGCCGCCCGCACGATCTCGGCGATGAAGGCCGATGAATAGATGCTGAGCCCGGCCCACAGCGCCACCAGCTCCGGCGGCACCTGCACGCCGCCGGCGATGTTGAAGCCGCGCATCGCCGGGAATTCGACTTGCTCGACGCCGGCGGCAAACACCGCGACGGACAACACCGGCAGCAGCAGCGATTTCACGCCCAGCGGCAGACCGCGCCAGCGCATGCGCCACACCAGCGGCGTCGCCAGCAGCAACAGCGCCGCCAGCGCCGCCGAACAGCGCCTCATGAGGGCCGAGATCCAGCGCTCGGCACATAGACAGCCCGCGGATGTTCAGCAGCATGCCGCCGGCAGATCGGATGCTCTGCCGCGGCGACGGCAATGTCTGCAGCACCGCCACGTACCAGAACGACGATCTGCACCAGTTGCGGCGTGTTGCGGACCAGTTCGATGAAGCACAGCGCGATGTTGCGCACCAGCCAGTTGGTCGACAGCCGCATGATGCCGACCAGCAGCCCCAGCAGGCGTGGCCGCGACGATCCCCATCGCCGACACCAGCAGCGTGTTGAGCACGCAGACCAGCAGCGCCCGCGCATAGCTGTCGCCGACGTGCCAGGCGATCAGGTGGAACGGAATGTCGAAATTGGCGTGGTCGGCCAGGAAGCCGAAAGCCGAAATTCATGTGGCGGCGGGCCAGGTTGTCCGCCGCCGTCGACAACAGCCACCAGACGACCGCCGCCACCGCCAGCAGCAGCAGCCATTGCGCTGCGCGGGCGCGTCGCGACGGTCGCCTGATCATATCGCTCGCCGTTCAAGCGGTAGGCCGCCTGGCGTCAGTGCCAGGTCGGCAGCGTCTGCAGGCCGCCCTTGTCGTACAGGTTGTTCATCCCGCGCGGCAGGCCCAGGCCCCTTGGCGCCGAACGACGCCTCATAGACCTCGCCGTAGTTGCCGATGTCCTTGACGATGCGCGCCGACCAGCCGTTGTCGACGCCGAGCAGCTTGCCGAAATCGCCTTCGAGGCCGAAGTAGCGCCGCACGTCGGGGTCGGTCGGCGCCTTGCCCATCTCGTTGCCGCGTTGGCCTTGGTGATGCCCAGCACCTCGGCCTCCAGCATGGCGTAAGTGCACCCACTTCACCAGCCGCGTCCAGGCCTCGTCGCCCTGCCGCGTGAACGAGCCGAGCGGCTGCAGTCCGCCGATCGTCTCCGGCATGAACATCCAGTCGTTCGGCTCCTTCATCGTCGAGCGCGCCGCCGCGACCGATCCGCCGTCATCGGTGTAGCCGTCGCAGCGCCCGGCAGTCGGCGGCGGCGAAGGCCTCCTCCGGCTTGTCGAACAGCAGCGTCTTGATCTTGACGTTGTTCGCCCGGTTGTAGTCGGCGATGTTGGTTTCCAGCGTGGTGCCGGTCAGCAGGCAGATGGTGGCGCCGTTCAGTTCCTTGAGGTGCTGCGACGCCCAGGCTCTTGCGCACCATGAAGGTCTGGCCGGTGAAGAAATTCACCGCCGGCTCATCGAGGCCGAGCGCCGTGTTGCGCGAGAAGCTCTGCTCGGAGTCGCGGATCAGCACGTCGATCTCGCCGGATTTCAGCACCGAGAAGCGCACCTTGGACGTGGTGCCGATGAACTTCACCTTGGT
The DNA here is from genome assembly GCA_963819305.1 of uncultured Alphaproteobacteria bacterium. Taxonomy (GTDB): domain Bacteria; phylum Pseudomonadota; class Alphaproteobacteria; order Acetobacterales; family Acetobacteraceae; genus CAVTKE01. The sequence continues at coordinate 887,043 of CAWFVP010000002.1, read as the reverse complement.
CGGCGAACCGAGCACGGCATCGGCGATGGCGCGGCAATAGCGCGACGTCCAGCCCCTGCCACTCGCCGGCGCTGTCCTGGTAGGCATAGCCCGGAATGCCGGTGTCGATGCCGCAGATCAGCTGCCCGCGCTTCTTCACCGCATCCAGCGTCGGGCTGCTGACCGCGGTCTGCGCCTGCGCCACGCCAAGGCCGAGCGCCGTGATCGCCATCGCGCATCCGGCGACCCATCCATGCCTCAAAGCTCGCATCGTCCTTCTCCTTGTTTTTGGGTTGGGCGCAGGTCCATCGGACACCGACCTATGCACAGTAAACATGCCAGGATACCTATTGTCACGTAAGTCGCGCCGGCGCGCGCTGTCATGGTTTCGCAACACCCTCGTCATCGCTCCGTCTTGGCTGCGTGCTACCTGCCGCGGCGGCCATCCGGCCAGCCAGCAATTGACCGCCCGGACGAGGATTCCCCCGCAATGACCCAGTTCCGCCGCCGCGAAGCGCTGCTCCTCGGCGCCGCCACCGTGGCGCTGCCGCGCGTGGCCCTCGCCCAGGCGGCCAGGGATGCCCGCCCGGTCATTACCGTCGCGGTGCAGAAGATCAGCAACAGCAACACGCTGGACAGCCTGCGCGAGCAGTCCAATGTCGGCACCCGCATGTCGATCATGTTCGCCGAGACGCTGATCGGCGTGAACTACCAAGGCCAGTTGGAACAGATCCCCGGCCTCGCCACCGAATGGCGCCGGATCGACGACCGCACCGTCGAATTGTCGCTGCGCCGCGGGGTGAAATTCCACAACGGCGACGAACTCACCGCCGAGGACGTGGCGTTCAGCTTCAGCGCCGAGCGGATGTTCGGCAAGACCCAGCCCGCCGGCGGCAAGACCCTGTCGCTGACCTCGGTGATCACCACCAGCAATTCCCGCGAATTGCCGGCCGAGGTGCCCCCGGTGGCGCGCCGGCTGTGGCCCTCGCTGGAGCGGGTGGAGGTGATCGACCGCCACACCGTGCGCTTCGTCAACGCGACGCCCGACGTCACCATGGAAGGCCGGCTGGCGGCCCGCGGCAGCGAGATCGTTTCGCGGCGCGGCTTCCTGGAGGCGGCAAGCTGGCTGGACTACGCGCGACGCCCGATCGGCACCGGCCCCTACAAGGTCCGCGAATTCCAGCCTGACACCATGCTGACCATGGATGCGCACGACGAATACTGGGGCGGCCGCCCGCCGATCCGCACCCTGCGGCTGGCCGAGGTGCCAGAGGTGCCGTCGCGCATCAACGGCCTGCTGTCCGGCGCAGTACCAGTTCGCCTGCGACATCCCGCCCGACCAGATCGGCGCGATCGAGGCGAATCCGGCGTTCGAGGTGCAGGGCGGCACCATCCCGAACCACCGCATCACCGCCTTCGACATGCACCACCCCACCCTGCGCGACCCCAGGGTGCGGCTGGCGATGGCGCACGCCATCGACCGCCAGGCGATCATCGACAGCCTGTGGGCCGGCCGCACCCGGATCCCGCAGGGCATGCAGTTTCCGTTCTTCGCCGACATGTTCGTGAAGACCTGGAACGTCCCGGAATTCAACCTGGCGAAATCCCGCGAGTTGCTGAAGGCCGCCGGCTACAAGGGCGACGTCATTCCGTACCGGCTGCTGAACAACTACTACACCAACCAGGTGCCGACGTCGCAGGTGCTGGTGGAGTTCTGGCGCGAGGCCGGCCTGAACGTCGAGATCACCATGAAGGAGAACTGGACCCAGATCTTCGAGGATCCGGCGCACCGCGCCGTCCGCGACTGGTCCAACTCGGCGTCGTTCAACGATCCGGTTTCGGCGATCGTGACCGAGCAGGGCCCGAACGGCGAGCAGCAGCAGCGCGGCGAATGGACCAATGCCGAGATGAACGCGCTGGCGCCGATCCTGGAATCCAGCACCGACCACGGCAAGCGCTACGCCGCCTTCGCGCGGATGCTGGAAATCTGCGAGCGCGACGACCCCGCCTACACGGTGCTGCACCAGAACGCGACCTTCACCGGCAAGCGGCGTGATATAAAATGGAAAGCGGCGCCCTCCTTCGCGCTCGACTTCCGCGCCGCCAACTGGGGAGCATGAGAATGCGCATCAGCCGCCGCGCCGCCCTTTCCCTTGGCGCCGTCGCCGCCCTGCCGCGGGTGGCGATCGGGCAATCGGACAACCGCCCCACCATCACCGTCGCGGTGCAGCGCATCGCCAACAGCAACACGCTGGACAACCTGCGCGAGCAGTCGAATGTCGGCGAGCGCACCAGCCTGATGTTCAACGAGCGGCTGATCGAACTCGATTACCTGGGACGCCTCGGCCAGGTGCCGGGGCTGGCGGTGCAGTGGCGCCGCGTGGACGATTCGACGATGGAACTGAAGCTGCGCGAGGGGGTGAAATTCCACAACGGCGACAGCTTCACCGCGGAGGACGTGGCCTTCAGCTTCGGGCCGGACCGCGATGTTCGGCGACACCCGCCCGGTGGTGAACGGCCGCACCTTGCCGGTGGCGTTCAGCGCCATCATCGGCGCCAACTCCAAGAAGCTGCCGGATGAGGTGCCGCCGGTGGCGCGGCGGCTCTGGCCGGGGCTCGACCGGGTGGAGATCGTCGACGCCCACACCGTCCGCTTCGTCAACGCGACGCCGGACGTGACGCTGGAGGGCCGGCTGTCCGCGATGGGCAGCGAGATCGTCAATCGCCGCGCCTACGAGGCGGCATCATCGTGGCTGGACTACGCCCGCAAGCCGGTCGGCACCGGGCCGTACAAGGTTCGCGAGTTCCGGCCCGACACCTCGCTCATTCTCGACGCGCATGACGAATACTGGGGCGGCCGGCCGCCGATCAAGACGCTGCGGTTGATGGAGGTGCCGGAGGTCTCCAGCCGCATCAACGGCCTGCTGTCCGGCGAATACCAGTTCGCCTGCGACATCCCGCCCGACCAGATCGCCACCGTCGAGGGCCATCCCGGTTTCGCCATCCAGGGCGGCACCATCCTGAACCACCGCGTCACCACCTTCGACAAGCACCACCTGCAACTGCGCGATCCCACGGTGCGGCTGGCCTTCGCCCATGCCATCGACCGCCAGGCGATCATCGACGCCCTGTGGGCCGGGCGGACGACGGTGCCGGCCGGGATGCAGTGGGCGTTCTTCGGCGACATGTTCGTGCCCGGCTGGACGGTGCCGGAATACGACCCGGCGAAGGCCAGGCAGCTGCTGAAGGATGCCGGCTACAAGGGCGACGCCATCCCCTACCGGCTGCTGAACAACTACTACACCAACCAGGTGGCGACCTCGCAGGTGCTGGTGGAGATGTGGCGGCAGGTCGGCCTCAACGTCGAGATCACGATGAAGGAGAACTGGACCCAGATCCGCGACCGCTCCAGCCCGCGCGGGGTGCGCGACTGGTCGGCCGGCGCCACCTTCAACGACCCCGTGGGCTCGATCGTGTCCAATTTCGGCCCCAACGGCGCCGCCCAGCAGGCCGGGGAATACGACAACGCCGAGTTCTCCCAGCTCTGCGTGGTGCTGGAGACCAGTGCCGATCGCGCGAAGCGGCACGCGGCGTTCGCCCGGATGCTGCAGATTGCCGAACGCGAGGACCCGGCCTACACCATCCTGCATCAGAACGCGGCCTTCACGGCGACCCGGCGCGACATCAAATGGAAAGCCGCCCCGGCCTTCGCCATGGATTTCCGCGCCGGCAACTTTGCAACCTGACCGGAGCGTCGGTGCCCCAGGCCTTGATTGAAATCCGCAACCTCGCGGTCAGCTTCAACGGGTTGCCGGCGCTGCAGGGGGTCGACCTCGACATCGCCCGCGGCGAGGCGGTCGGGCTGGTGGGGGAATCCGGCTGCGGCAAGTCGGTGACCTGGCTGGCGGCGCTCGGCCTGCTGCCGGCCAGCGCCGCGGTCACCGGCAGCGTCCGGCTGGGCGACACCGAATTGCGTGGAGCCGGCCCCGCGGTGCTGGACGAGGTTCGCGGCGGCCGGATCGCCATGATCTTCCAGGACCCGGCCAGCGCGCTGAACCCGGTGCACCGGGTCGGCCGCCAGATCGCCGAGGCGTTGCGGCTGCATCGCGGCCTCACCGGCGCCGCCGCTCGCGCCGAGGCGCTGCGGCTGTTCGATCTGGTTGGCATCCCCGATGCGGCGCGCCGGCTGGATACCTATCCGCACGAGATGTCCGGCGGCCAGAACCAGCGGGTGATGATCGCCATGGCGCTTGCGGGCGAACCCGAACTGCTGGTCGCCGACGAGCCCACCACGGCGCTGGATGCGACCATCCAGGCGCAGATCCTTGACCTGCTGCGGCGCCTGCAGGCGGAGACCGGGATGGCGCTGGTGCTGATCAGCCACGATCTGGGCGTGGTCGCCGACCTCTGCAGCCGGGTGGCGGTGATGTATGCCGGGCGGATCATCGAGCAGGCATCTACAAGCGAGTTGTTCGACCACCCCGCCCATCCCTACACGCAGGGCCTGCTCGGCGCGCTGCCGGACATGGTGGGGCCGCGCCGCCGCCTGTCCGCCATTCCGGGCGGCGTGCCGGAGCCCTGGAACATGCCGCCGGGCTGCGCCTTCGCACCCCGCTGCGCGCTCGCTTTGCCCGCCTGCGGCGACGGCCCGCCGGCATTCCGCGCGACCGGCCCCGGGCACCTCGCCGCCTGCATCCGCGCCGAGGCGACGGTGCGCCAGCACGAGCCCGCATGACTGCGCTGCTCGAGTTGGCCGGCGTTTCCCGCACCTATGTCAGCCGCCGCGGCCTGATCGGGCGCGGCGTGGCGGTGCGCGCGGTGGACGATGTCTCGCTGAGCGTCGCACCCGGCCGCACTCTCGGGATCGTCGGCGAATCCGGCTGCGGGAAATCCACCACCGGGCGGCTGGCGCTCGGCATCGACGCACCCGACGCCGGCGAGGTCCGCTTCGAGGGCGCGGCGATGCCCCGGGCCGGCAGCCCGGCCTGGCGGGACCTGCGGGCGCGCATGCAACTGGTGTTTCAGGACCCGCTGGGGGCGATGGACCGGCGCCTGACCATCGCCGCCCAGATCGCCGAACCGTTGGCGATCCACAACATCGGCAGCCGCGCCGAGCGCGCCGACCGGGTGGCCGCTTTGCTGAACGATGTCGGCCTGCGCCCCGACCACGGCCAGCGGCACCCGCACGAACTCTCCGGCGGCCAGCGCCAGCGGGCGGTGCTGGCGCGGGCGCTGGCGACCGATCCTGCCCTGCTGGTCTGCGACGAGCCGGTTTCGGCGCTGGACGTGTCCATCCAGGCGCAGGTGATCAACATGCTTACCGACCTGCAGGCGGCGCGCGGCATCGCCATGCTGTTCATCAGCCACGACCTGAAGATCGTGCGCCAGGTGAGCCACGAGGTCGCGGTGATGTATCTCGGCCGGGTGGTCGAACTGGGTGACCCGGACGCGATCTTCGCAGCCCCAGCGCATCCCTACGCGCAGGCGCTGGTCTCCGCCATTCCGGTGCCGGGGCCGCGGCTGCACCCGCGCATCGTGCTGGCGGGCGACCCGCCCAATCCCGCCGACCGCCCGACCGGCTGCGCCTTCCACCCGCGCTGCCCGGTGGCGATCGGCCGCTGCCGGGTGGAGACGCCGCTGCTGCAAACCCTACCCGACGGGCGGAGCGTGGCGTGCCACCTTGCCACCGCCGAAAACAGGATAGCCGCATGATCAAGCTTTCGAGGCGCAGCGTGCTGGCTGGCGCCGTCGCCCTTCCCCGCATCGCGATTGCGCAGTCGGACACCCGCCCGGTGATCACCATCGCGGTGCAGAAGATATCCAACACCGGCACGCTGGACCCCCTGCGCGAACAATCCTCCAACGCCAGCGAGCGCTGGGTCGGCTCGATCGCGGAGACGCTGATCGGCCGCAACCAGCAGGGTGCGCTGGAACGCGTGCCGGGCCTCGCCACCGCCTGGCGCCGGATCGACGAGCGCACCGTGGAACTGAGCCTGCGGCCGGGCGTGAAGCTGCATGACGGCGGCGAGTTCACTGCCGAGGACGTGGCATTTTCATTCGGCCCCGAACGGATGTTCGGCAAGGAACTTCCCGCCGACATCCCGGCCGTGGCGCGCCGGCACTGGCCGGCGTTGGAGCGGGTCCAGATCATCGACAAGCTGACGGTGCGCTTCGTCAACACAACGCCGGACGTCACCATGGAGGGCCGGCTGTCGGCCGGCGGCAGCGAAATCGTTTCCAAGGCCGCGTGGTTGCAGAAGGGCAACTGGCTGGCGAACAGCAAGAGCCTTTCCGGCACCGGCCCGTACCGTCTGCGCGAGTTCAAGCCGGATGCCTCGCTCATCCTCGACGCGCACGAGGAATACTGGGGCGGCCGGCCGCCGATCCGCACCTTGCGGTTCCTCGAAGTTCCAGAAGCCGCCTCGCGAATCGCCGGATTGCAGGCTGGCGAATACCAGCTGGCCTGCGACATCCCGCCAGACCAGATCGGCGAGATCGAGCGCGGCGGCAAATACAAGGTGCAGGGCGGGCTGGTGCTGAACCACCGCATCCTCGCCTTCGACAAGCACCATCCGGCGCTGGCCGACCCCAGGGTGCGGCTGGCGATGGCGCATGCGATCGACGGCCAGGCGATCGTCGATTCATTGTGGGCAGGGCGCGCGCGGGTGCCGGCCGGGCTGCAATGGGAATTCTACGGCGACATGTTCGTGAAGAACTGGACCGTGCCGCCCTACGACCCCGAGCGCGCCCGCCAGCTGCTGAAGGAAGCCGGCTACAAGGGCGACCCGATCGCCTATCGCGCACGCAACAACTACTACACCGCCGAGGTGCCGACGGCGGAGATCATCGGCGAGATGTGGAAGGCTGTCGGCATCAACGCGCCGATCCAGGTGCTGGAGAACTGGGGCCAGGTGCTGGACAAGGCCGGCCCGCGCGGGGTGCGCGACTGGTCCAACTCGGCGGTGTTCGACGACCCGGTGTCCTCCATCGTCAACCAGCACGGCCCCAACGGCGCGCAGCAGCAGAACGGCGAGTGGAGCAACGACGAGATGAACCGGCTGTCGGTGGCGCTGGAAACCGGCACCGATCCGGCCAAGCGCCACGCCGCCTTCGCGCGGATGCTGCAGGTTTGCGAGCGCGAGGACCCGGCCTATGTTGTGCTGCACCAGAACGCGGTGTTCACCGCGACGCCGGCGAACAGCCCGTGGCGCGCGCCGCCGTCGTTCTTCCTGGATTTCAGCGGCAGAAACTGGAAAAGCTGAGTGCTGCGCTTCCTCGGCCTGCGGCTGGCGCGCGCGGCGCTGACCATCGTCCTGGTCGTCACCTTCGCCTTCGTGGTGCTGCGCCTGTCCGGCGATCCGGCGCAGATCATCATGTCGCCGGAGGCGCCGGTGGAGGCGATCGTGGCGTTCCGCAAGGCGTGGGGCCTCGACCAGCCGATCTGGGTGCAATACCTGCATTATTTCGGCGCCATCTTCCAGGGTGAGCTCGGCCAGTCGATGCGCGACGGACGCCCGGCCATCCAGCTTGTGGTCGAGCGCATTCCGGCGACGCTGATGCTGACCGTTCCGGCATTGCTGATGAAGATCGCCCTCGGCATCCCGGCCGGTATCCACGCCGCCCTGCACCGCAACAGCCTGACCGACCGCGCGGTGATGGCCGCCGCCGTTGCCGGCTTCACCGTGCCGAGCTTCGTGCTCGGGCTGGTGCTGGTGCTGGTGTTCGCGGTGCAGCTGGGATGGCTGCCGTCGGGCGGGCAGGAAAGCTGGCGCAGCATCATCCTGCCGGTGATCACCCTGGGGCTCGGCGGCGCCGGCATCCTGGCGCGGTTTACCCGCAGCGCCATGCTGGAGGTTCTGGGACAGCCCTATATCCGCACCGCCAGCGCCAAAGGGGTGCCGTGGCACCAGGTGGTGCGCGGCCATGCGCTGCCGAATGCGGCGGTGCCGACCGTCACCGTCATCGGCTTCATGGTCGGCAGCCTGATCGCCGGCGCGGTGGTGGTGGAGAGTGTGTTCAGCTGGCCTGGCGTCGGCCGCCTGCTGGTGGTCGCCGTCAGCAACCGCGACCTTGCTGTGGTGCAGTGCATTCTGCTGCTTGTCGCCAGCACGATGGTCGCCGCCAACCTGATCGTCGATCTTCTGTACGGCGTGCTCGACCCAAGGCTGCGCAATCCCGCACCGGCGGGGGCGCATTGATGTCGGCGACCGCCCTGCCCGCGCCGATGGCGCGGCGCCCCAGGCTGCCGGGGCTGGTGATCGCGGCGCTGGCCTGGATCGGGATCATCCTCGTCGTCGCACTGCTGGCGGAGACGATCCGTCCCTACGGGATCACCGCACTGGACCTGCGGGCACGGCTGACGCCGCCGCTGGGGTTCGGCGGCACCACGCGGCACTGGCTCGGCACCGACGAGCTTGGCCGCGACGTGCTGAGCCGGCTGATCGTTTCGATCCGTGTCAGCCTGACCATCGCCTTCGGCGCCACCATCATCGCCGCCGTCCTGGGCACCGTGCTGGGGTTCCTCGCCGCGCATTTCCGCGGCTGGGTGGAGCAATGCGTGCTGATGCTGATCGACTTCCAGGCCAGCATGCCGTTTCTCATTCTCGCCTTGTCGGTGCTGGCGTTCTTCGGCAATTCGCTTTTCCTCTTTGTCTGCCTGATGGGGCTGTATGGCTGGGAGCGGCATGCCCGCATCGCCCGCGGGCTCGCCATCGCGGCCAATGCGCAGGGCTACGCGGCCGCGGTGCGCCAACTCGGGGCGCGGCCGCTGCGCATCTACCTGGCCCACGTGCTCCCGAACATCGCCGCCACCCTGATCGTGGCCGCCACCCTGTCGTTTCCCGAAGTGGTGCTGCTGGAAAGCGGGCTGTCCTTCCTCGGCCTCGGCATCCAGCCGCCGATGACCAGCCTCGGCAACATGGTGGGCTACGGCCGTGAATACCTCACCCGCGCGCCGTGGATCCTGCTGGCGCCGAGCAGCGTGATCGTGCTGACGACCCTGTCGGTCAGCCTGCTGGGCGACTGGCTGCGCGACCGGCTGGACCCGACGCTTTCGTAAGGATGCAACCATGACCTTGATCGCCTCCCATCGCGGCGGCTCGCTGCAATGGCCGGAGAACAGCCCGACGGCGTTCCGCAACACCGCCGCGCTGCCGGTCGAGCAGGTGGAGTTCGACATCCACCCGACCTCCGACGGCGAGATCGTGGTGATCCATGACGCGACGCTGGACCGCACCACGTCGGGCACCGGCCCGGTTGCCGCGTGCAGCCTGGCCGAGCTTCGGGCATTGACGCTGAAGGGCACCCAGGGCGAGCACATGCTGACCCTGGCCGAGGTCTGCGCGATCTTCGCGGCAACCCCGATCACGCTGCGGATGGAAGTGAAATCCGACCCGGCGCATCGCCCCTACCCCGGGCTGGTGACCCATGCGCTGGCGGTGCTCGACCGCGCCGGGGTGCGGCAGAAGACCGTCATCACCAGCTTCCTGGCCGACGTCGCCGGCGAGGCGCAGGCGGCCGACGGCCTCGCGGGCACGATCTGGCTGGTGTCGCCGCTGGTGCAGGACGAAATCGGCACCGCCGGCATCGGCGCCGTCTGCCGCGGCATCGGCGTCGGCGCGGTCAGCATCCGCTCGCCCATGCTGGATGCCGGCGTGTTCGCGGAGCTGCGCGCGCAAGGGCTGGCGGTGGGGGCCTACGCGGTCAACGACGAGGAAACGATCAGGCGCGTGCTCGGCCTCGGCGTCGATGTGTTCACCACCGACGCGCCGAGCCTGGCGCTGCGGCTTCGCGGATAGGCGTCAGGGCATCCGCTGCCCCCGGCGGTTGCGCCCGTTCTGGTGCAGCACCACCGCCGAAGCGACGCCATCGGCGCCGAGATGGAAGGTGAGTTGCGCGTCGACCACCCGGTAGAAGAAGCGGGTGTCGCTTTCGGGGAAGACTTCATACTCCGCCTGGTTGGTGGCCTGCACCATCAGGTGGCCGTCCCTCGGCGTCACGGTCAGGATGAAGCTCGGCGACAAGGCGTAGCGGCCTGCCAGCGCCGCCAGGGCCGCCGGTTCGATCGACACCGGCACCCGCAGCCGCGGCAGCTTGTATTCGGAATTCAGCAGATGCAGGCCGAGCGCCAGCGTGGGCGTGTAGTTCGCAGCGTTGGACAGCAGCACGGCCGCACGGAAGCTGCGGGTCGAGTAACCGATGAAGCTGGAATAGCCGCCGGTGCCGCCATCCTTCCAGACCAGTTCGTCCGCATGCGCCACCGAGACGAACCAACCGGCGGCGACGGAGTCGGTCGGCGAGGCCAGTGGGCGGCGCACCTCCAGCACGCGGGCGAAGGCCGGCGCCAGTGCCGATGACGGGTCGCGGGCCGCAGCCAGGAAGCGAAACAGGTCGCGGGCGGTGGACCGCAGCGCGCCGGCACCGGCGAAGGTCGGCAGGTCCCAGTTGGCCGCCGGCTGCAGTTGCGTGTCGTGGCCCGGCACCAGACGGCGCTGCATCGAGGGGGTGAGCGTGATGCGGGTGTCGTTCATCCCCAGCGGATCGCAGATGCGCGCCACCACCAGTTCCTCGTAGCTGCGTCCGGCGCGCAGGGCCAACACATGGCCGAGCAGGGCGAAACCCAGATTGGCGTATTCGTAGTGCGAGCCTGGATAGTATTCCGGCGCATAGGTCGAGACAAAGGCATAGAGCTGCGCCACCGTGTAGTCGGCATACGGGTTGGCGGCATCCTTCGGGGCGAAGTTCGACGGCATGCGTGGCAGGCCGGAGGTGTAGGTGGCCAAGTCCAGCAGCGTCATCGGATGGCCCTGGTAGGCGCGTGGCCGGCCCTCCGGCGGCAGGTATCTCTCGACCGGATCGTCCAGCGCCACCTCCCCGCGCTGCACCATGTCGGCCAGCAGCAGCGCCGTGAATACCTTGGTGATGGAGCCGATCTCGAACACGCTGTCGGCGTCGAGCCCACGCCCGTCCGGCGCACCGGATTGCCCGACCGCGAGCAACTGCCGATCGTCCGCGTCGATGATGCCGGCGACATAACCCAGGCTGTCCCGCCCCGGACCGGCGCGCTCGACAAGGATCGCCCGAATGTCCTCGACGGACGGCCCGACCGGCCGTGGCGGTGCGGGGACCGGCTGTTCCTGGGCGACGACGCGTCTGCCGATGGCCGGCAGGGCCAACCCTGCCAGCAATAAGCGGCGTCTCAGCCCGACCTGGTCGACATTCTCCGCCACGCTTCGCGCCCCCGGACCCGGGACACGGAGGATCGGCGGGCGGCCTGCGGATTTCAAGGATTGAACGCTGCCTTAACCGGACGCGTTTACAAGAATCGACACGGACCTGTCTTATTAGGATCGCCGAACGGTAACGCGAATGCCGCGCGGCAAACTGCAAAGCCGAGGGGCTGCGCCCCAATTCGGTTCGCCATAGGGATTTTCACAAAAGAAAGAGGAATTGCATATGGATCGGATCCATTGGCTGCGTGGCGATGACGGAAACACCCTTTGCGCGGACGGGCACCCGATCCGCATCAGGCGGACGATGGGCGATCCGCCGTTCCGGCTGGAAGCCGACGGCCATATCACGCCGCGCGGCTATTTCACCCTGGAGGCGGCCAAGCTGAACGCCGAGATCTGCCTGTCCGAGATGGCCGAATTCGCGCCCTTCGACTGAAGCTACCGGATCTAGTCAGGCTCGAAGCCGCCGGCCTGCAGAACCAGGTGCAGCAGTTCGGCGACCTTCGTCATCCGCGGTTGCGGCAGATGCAGGTCGCGGTCCACCCGGTTGACGACCACCAGGTCATGCGCGGGGAGCACGAAGGCATGCTGGCCGCCGGCGCCGAGGGCGAAAAACATCCCCGCGGGCAGGCCGTCTGCACGGGGCGGCGCATCGGCGGCGGCGCCGGTCCACCAGAGATAGCCGTATCCGGCCCCTGAGCGGGCGCGGGAGTAAGGCTGGGTGCTTTCCTGCACCCAACCGGCGGGCACGATCGGCCGGCCGTCCCAGGCGCCGTGATTGAGATACAGCAGCGCGAACCGCGCGAGGTCGCGGGCGCTCATGCGGATGGGATAGGCGCGGTGGATCGAATCCTGGCCGGTGACATAGGTTCCGTCCTGCGGCCGGTAGTCCTGCATTCCGATCGGCTGGGCGATCTGCCGGTCAAGCGCCTCGTAGATGCCCATGCCCGTGGCGCGCTCGTAGATGGTGCCGAGCGCGTTGAAATCCCAGTTGTTGTAGTACCAGAACGTGCCCGGCGGGTGGCTGCCGCGGGCCGGCCGCTGCGCTGCCATTTCGGCGGTTTCGTATAGGGCCGGATGATAGATGCCGGAACGCGCCTGCAGCAGCATTCGCACGGTCGCGGTCTTCTCCGTCTCGGTGAGCGCGGGCGGATTGTCGTCGATGCCGAGCTGGGCGAGCGTGCTGTCCAGCGAGATCTCCTTCCGCGCCACCGCGATGCCGATGAGAGCGCTGAGGAAGCTTTTGCGCACCGAGGCGAGCTCGGTCCGCTTCGCGGTGTCGCCCCACTCCGCCACCACGGCGCCGTGGTGGACGATCATCAGGGCGGTGGAATTGATCTGCCTGGAGAACGCCGCGGCCCGGTCCAGCCCGTTCTGCGACCAGCCGTCCAGGATCGGGTCCAGATGCGACCATTGAGGACCGGGAAAACGCTCCTGCGCGAACGACGGAGGGCACAGCAGCAACGCCGCCATCGCCAGCGCGAACGCCAGCCGCCGCATTCCCATGTCCGTCGCTCCGTTGCCTGGGCGCGAACCTACCGCCCGCCGCCCAGGGCCGATAGCACCGATGATGGGGTGCCGGTGATGGCGCCGGTGATGGGGCGCCGGTGATGGGGCACCGGTGATGGGGCGCCGGTGATGGGCGCCGGTGATGGGGCGCCGGTGATGGGGCGGCCTGCTTGCGCGACTCAATGGCCGCGGCCTAGCGTTTGTTTCGGTCCAGCGCGGGCCGCTCCAGCACACAGGCCAGAACGTGATCTCCGCATTCCTCCTGGCGCTCATCGAGACGAACCTGCTGCTGTACTGGCTGCTGCTTTTCGCGGTTCTGGCGGTGTCGGCCGAATTCGGTTTCCGGATCGGACGAATGCGGTTCATCAAGGAAACGGACGCGACGAAGGAGGCCGAGCGCGCCGGCATTTCGACGATCACCGCCAGCATGTTCGGCCTGCTCGCCTTCACCCTCGGCCTGACGATCAGCTTCGCCCAGAACCGTTTCGAGGTGCGGCGGGACCTGGTGGTGCTGGAGGCCAACACGATCGGCACCGCCTGGTTGCGCGCCCGCCTGGTCGGCGGCCCGGAGGGCAGCGCGATCGCGTCGCTGATCGAGGATTACACCAAGGTCCGCCGCGACTTCACCACCACCGAGCAGGAAGCCGACGTGCCGGCGTTGCTCGCCCGGACCAGCGAGTCGCAGAGCCGGATGTGGCAGCTGGCGACGGACCTGGCGCGACGTGCGCCGACGCCCATCACCGCTTCGCTGATCACCGCCCTGAACGACATGTTCGATGCCTCCCTGTCGCAACGCTTCACCTTCGCCAGCCGGCTGCCGATGGTCTTCGCCTGGGCGCTGATGCTCGGGGCGGTCCTGGCGGCCGGCGCGATGGGCTATCTGCTCGGGACCACGGGCTTCCGCCAGATGTTGTTGTCGGGCCTTTCGCTGCTGATGTGGGCCGGCGCCGTCGTGCTGATCGCCGACATCAACCGCGCGCGGCTCGGCAGCATCCGCGCCGACGCCGCGCCGCTGATCTGGACGCTGGAGGGCTTCGGGCCGACCCCGCCTTCGCGCTGAGCCGGCTTCGCCGGCGCGTCGCCCGCTTGAGGCAAATCAATGCGCCCGATCTGGCCTTCGCCGCTGCTATATCGTGGTTGCGGATGCCGGGGGTGAAATCCATGCGAAAGGTTGCGGACGAACCGGGTGCTGTCGCCAGCCTTGCAGCGGCGCGAAAACGTAAGGACGGGCAGGCCGGGTCGGTAGCCGAGGGGTCGCACGGGCAATCGCCCAGGCAACGGGCCGAGGCGGGCAAGAACCTGCGGGACAGGTTGCCGCGCAGCCTTCACGCCGGGTGGAAACGGCGTGCGCATCGCGCCGACCCGGTAGACCTGTTGCAGGCGGCCGACGCCGACCGGATGCCGGACCTGGTGCCGATCCGCTATGGCCGGATGCTGCAGTCGCCGTTTGCCTTCTATCGCGGCTCCGCCGGCATCATGGCGGCCGACCTGGCGCACACGCCGACCACGGGGATCCGGGTGCAGGCCTGCGGCGACTGCCACCTGATGAATTTCGGCGGCTTTGCCACGCCGGAACGCAACATCATCTTCGATATCAACGATTTCGACGAGACGCTGCCGGCGCCGTGGGAATGGGACGTGAAGCGCCTGGCCGCCTCGTTCGTGCTGGCGGCGCGCACCAACGGCCTGTCCGACGACAAGGCGCGGGAGGCCGCGATGGCCTGCGTGCGCAGCTACCGCAAGCGCCTGCGTGACTTCGCCGAGATGCATCCGCTGGATGTCTGGTACGCGCGGGTCACCTCGGACGACATGCTGGACATGGTGCCGCCTGCCACCCGGAAGATGATTGCTGGCGCGCATCGAGCAAGGCGTCCGAACGCGGGGGCGCGGAAATGGACTTCCCCAAGCTCACGGAAATGGTCGGCGGCAAGATCGCGCATCCGCGACATGCCGCCGCTGATCTTCCACCCCGAGATCGCCCGGGCGCCCGAGTTCGAGGCGATCGCAGGAGCAGGTCTTCCGCGCCTACCGCGAGACCCTGCCGCGATGACCGGCGCGCGCTGCTGGACCACTACCGGGTGGTGGACGCCACCATCAAGGTGGTGGGCGTCGGCAGCGTCGGACGGCGCTGCTGGATCGCGCTGCTGATGTCGGATTCGAACCAGCCGCTGTTCCTGCAATTCAAGGAAGCGCGTCGCCTCGGTGCTGGAGCCGTTTGCCGGACCGAGCGCCTATGCGCATCACGGCGAGCGCGTCGTGGTCGGGCAGCGCCTGATGCAGCCGGCCTCGCGACGTGTTCCTGGGCTGGGTCACGGAGGCTTCGACGAGCAGGCAGTTCTATGTGCGGCAGCTGCGCGACGCGAAGATCAAGCCGCTGGTGGAAACCTTCGACGACACGCTGATGACGATCTACGCCAAGGCCTGCGGCTGGGTGCTGGCGCGGGCGCACGCGAAGGCGGGCGACGCCGCGACGATCGCCGGCTATCTGGGTTCCGGAGACCAGTTCGATACCGCGATGGGGCAGTTCGCGCTCGACTACGCCGACCAGGCCGAGCGCGACCACGCGGCGCTGAAAACCGCAGTCCGCAACGGCAAGGTCGTTGCTTTCCAGGAGCAATAGGCCGCGCTTCCCGGCACCGCATCTTCGGGTTGACGGAGCCGGCGGCTCGGCGTAGTCGAATCGCCCGTAAACCAGTTTGGGGACCGTCATGAACCGTCGTTCGCTTCTCCTGTCGGCGTTGGTGCTTCCGGCAATGGCCGCGTGCGCATCGGTCGATACCCAGCAGACCACCACGGTGAACGCGGTGGTCGAAACGATCGATCCGGTGACGCGCGAATTGCTGCTGCGCGGCAATGGCGGCGCGCAGTCCGGCGCGCTGCTGACGATGATCGTCGGCAACCAGGTGCAGCGGCTCAACGAAATCCATTCCGGGGACCGGGTGACGGTGACCTACTACCAGGCGCTGGCGGCCAAGGTGGTCAGCCCGCTCACCGGCAGCAAGCAGGCCTTCGAGGGCGTCGACGTCGATCGCAACGACACCGCGCAGCGGCCCGGCGGAGAGATCACCCGGGTTCGCCGCGGCCGGGTGACGATCACCGCACTCGATCCGGCGGCCGGCAGCGTCAGCTTCGTGGGGCCGGACAAGCTGCCCCGCACGGTCGTGGCGAAGAACCCCGATGTGCTGGCGTTCATCAAGCAACTGCGCGTCGGCCAGCAGGTGGATATCTCATACGAGGAAGCGCTGGCGATTTCCGTGCAGCCGATGAAGTAAGCGCGGCCGCCAGGGGTGGGAGGCGCCGGGGTATGACTACCCGGCCGCCGCCCGCATCTCGGCGGTGAGGAAATAACCGAGCCGGGCCGCCCGCTGCGCCACGGCGTCGTAGATCGATGCGAGCACCTTGCCGTGCCGCAGCTGCGGCACGCAGGCATGGGCGGCCCAGGCCGCGTTGGCGAAGTCCGGATGCAGGGTGACCGCCGCGCCGGCGTTGCTGAAATCCGCCCGGTTGCCGGTGTCGAGATAGCTTTCCACCGGCATCCCCTCCGCCAGCAGCAGCCCATGTGCAGGCAACTCGACATGCCAATAGGTGACCTCCGGCCGGGGCACCTGCCGGATGGTCGCGCCGTTGATCAGGCAGCGCACCGGGACCAGCACATCGTGCAGGAACACCGCGTGTTCAGGACTGAGCCAGAGATCGCGCGCCGGGACGCCGTCGGCCAGCGCGTCGGCCGCGACCCGCACCGGCCAGACCGAGCCGGGGCGGACATGGTGGCGGCAATCGACACGGCGGTGGCCGAGCCAGACGATGGGCACATGCCGGCCCGCGGGGCTGACGACGATGTCGCCGATCGCCAGCGCCTCGACCGGCACCTCGCCTTGCCGGGTGCGGATGCGGGTGCCGGCCGCGAAGCAGGGGGCGGCGGTGAGGTTGGCGCCGCCGGACACCGGGGTCAGGGTGAAGCCGTTGAGATAGAAGCCCGCCACAGCGAGGGTGCCGGCCGGGGTGGCGCCGGCGAACAGGCTGATAGTTCCGCTGCCCGCCCCTTGGGAATAGCCCACCGAGGTGATCGCGGCGGGCAATTCGATGGTCTGGTCGGCCGCCAGACCCGCGAAGGTGCCGGCGAAGGATGCCGGCGCATTGAGATTGACCGTCAGCGTGCCGGAGAGGGCGATGGTCTGGGCGGCGCCCACGGCGTCGGCGATGGTCATCACGCTGGCCGTCCCATTTGGGAAGCCTTGCTGCAGCGTGATCTGGCCGGCGCCGCCAATCGGCCCGGTGACGCCCGGCGCGGTCAGTTGGTATTTCATCGTAATGCTGCCGTTGTTGACCAGGGCGCCATGAACCGAGGCGATCAGTGCAACGGTCTGGCCGGCATCCACAGTCAGCGCTCCCGCGGCGGCGCCCCCCGCGGTGCCGACTTCGAAAGACGAGGTGGGATCGATCGTCAGTTGCGCGGTCGGTCCGATATTCGGAGTGGAATAGAACGAGGTGTCGAGGGTGGCGGCCTGGAGGGTCGCGTGGTTGGCAAGGGTGATGGTGCCCGCTTGGGAGCTGATGCCTGAACGGTAGGGCGCCAGTGCCAGCACGCCGGCGACGACCAGGCTGGAGCCGGCGCCGGTGAGGGCGAGCGTGCCGCCGGTCTCGGTGAAGCTTGCCGGCGTTGAGCACGGCGCCCCCGGCGAGGCTCAGATTGCCAAAACCGGCTTCCTCGGACACCGCGCCGACGGTGTAGCTGCCCTGGAGGGCAAAGTTTCCCAGGATGCTCATGGTCGCAGCCTGGCCGCCTCCGCTGACCGTGTCGTAGCCGGTTGCCACCGGGGCGCGATGCAGGCCGACAAAGTCGCCAGCGGCCGGGGCGACCAGGGAAGGATTGTCGCCGGTGGTGACGTTCGCCCAGTTGGACGGTGTCGACCATGCGCCCGAGCCGGAGATCCAGGTGAAGCTCTGTGCCATGTCTACCCCTGTCGCGTCGGCGGCCGGCCGCGTCGGTTTTCTTGCGTAGCTGCAATAGCCCCCGAGGGGCTGTTCATCCACAATAGAAATGTAACGAAAATGCCGCACTCAGATTGGGTTGCGTATTGATTGATATCAATGCCCGCTTCGACCGTCGGACGAAAGCTGATCCTGCAACCAGAGCGAGGCCAGGATCATGTCTGTCATCTCTTCGAGATCGCTCGCCGCGCCGGCGAGCAGCACCGGCGGGCAATACCTCCTGCCCTTCATGGCCCGGTTCTATGAGAGACTTGCCCAGCCGCTCGCATGGGTCGGCTTTCGCGTGCTGGTTGGCGGGGCGCTGGTCTACGAGGGCATTCCCAAGATGATGGCGCCGTTCGCTCAGGTCGGTTTCGTGGAGAACATGCATTTCTACCCGGGATGGTTCTGGTCGCCGTTCCTGGCCGGGTTGCAGTTCTTCGGCGGGCTGGCGATCGCCGCCGGCTTCGTCACCCGACCGTTCGCGCTGGCGAATGCCGTGATGCTGGCGATCACCCTGTATTTCCATGTCGCCCATCCGTATGGCGAAACGATCCTGACCGAAGCCGGCCGGGCCTTTTTCAAGACCGGCGGCGCCGAATACCTCACCCAGTCCGGCGCCTTGCGACTGGCCGATGGCGGCGCGCCGTTCCTCAGCATCGTGCAGGAGAAGGCCGAGATGTTGTCCCTGATGTGGACAGGCGCGGCGGCGTTTTTCGCGGCCTATGGCGGCGGTCCGCTGTCGGTGGACCGCGATGTGCTGAAGCGCGAGTTCTGAGTGGCGGTTGGCGCGTCGTTGGCCTGACCTGACCGTGCCATCGGCGCGGCAATGGCGCAAAGCGGAGGGGGTACGTACAGCTTGCGCCATTCGCCCCTTCAGGGGGGCGAACGGCGCAAGGCGCTTGTCCGGTTATCGCCGCTGGTAAGGAAGTCTTATTTTACCGAGACGGGAAAATCGGCGCAAGCGCAAATAGCTCGGTACTGCAACGACCCAGACGCCGGGTTCAGCGCGCCAGGATCTCCGCGATCGCGCTGGCGAACACCTGGCAGCCGAGCACGATGTCGTCGTCGGAGGTGTCCTCCGCCCAGTGATGGCTGATGCCGCCGATGCTGGGGACGAACAGCATCGCCGCCGGCATCTTCAGCGCCAGGAACTGCGCGTCATGGCCGGCGCCGCTGGGCATCGACTGCGCGGCTCCGGGGGCGTGGCGTTCGGAGGCGCGCAGCAGCGCCTGCCGGAAGCCCTCGTCCATCACCTTCGGGGTGGAGCGGGACAGGTTCTCCAGCGTCACCTTGCATGGGCCCTGGTTGGCCTCGGCGACCAGTTCCTGTAACGCGGCCTGCAGACGTTCCAGGACCGCCACATCGGCGTCGCGGAACTGCAGCAGCATCTCGGCGCCGCCCGGGATGATGCTGGCGGCGCCGGGGTCCAGGGTGATGCGCCCGACGGTCCATACCGAGCGGGGGCCGGCGATCTGCGGGAAACGCTGGTCCACGGCGTTCGCAAGCTTCACGAGCGCCACGCCGGCATCCCGGCGGATCGCCATGCGAGTGGTGCCGGCGTGGTTCTGCACGCCCTCGAAACGTATCCTGTATTGCCAGATGCCGACGATGCTGGTGACGACGCCGACCCGCAGGCCGAGGCTCTCGAGTTCGTCGCCCTGCTCGATATGCGCTTCCAGGTAGCCGACATAGCGGCCGGGTTCCAGCTGCGCCCGCGGCCGCCCTGCGAGGCCCGCCTGGCTCAGCGCATCGCGGAGGGTCTGGTCGGCGTGGCGGTTGCGGGCGGCGTCCATCTCCGCCTCCGACAGCATGCCAAGGTATGAACGGCTGCCGTGGAAGGAGCCGAAATGCCCCTCCTCGTCGGCCCAGGCGGCGACGTCCACGCCGCGGCCGAGGGCGCGCGCGACCTCCAGGCCGTACATGACGCCGAGCGCGCCATCGAGCCAACCGGAATAGGGCTGCGTCTCGGTGTGGCTGCCGAGCAGCACGCGCGGCCCGTCGCCGGTGCCGCGGCCGATGACGTTGCCGATGCCATCGATCTCCGGTTCAAGCCCGGCCTCGCGCATCCGCTCCGCCAACCACTCGCGGCTTTGCATGTCGACGGGCGAGTAGGTCGGGCGGTGCACGCCGGTCTTGTAGGTGCCGAACTCGCGCAACCGGTACAGGTCGGCGAGCAGGCGCTTGCCGTCGATGCTGACATTGGAAATTGCCATGGAAACTTTCTGCGTTGGATCGAAAGGAATTCACTTCGGAGGCGGTGAGACGCGGAGAAGCAAGCCAGGAAACCATGCTGCGCGCGAGCGCATTTTTCTTCGCCCCGCCTCCCCGCCTCTTCTGTCGTGAACCTGAGCTTGCTTCAGTTCTTCAGCACCATCCCCTGCGGCCGGATCAGCCCGTCGGGAACGGCGGAGAAACCCGTGAGGCGGTCGCTCAACCCGAACAGCCAGCGCTGGTGATACAGCGTGATGAACGGCCGGTCGGCGGTGTAGATGTCCACGATCTTGCGATACAGCGCCTGGCGGGCCGGGACATCGGTGACGCTGCGGGCCTGCACCAGGAGGTCGTCAATCGCCTTGTTGCTGTATTTGCCCCAATTGAGGAAGCCGTCGCTGGCCAGCCAGATGGCGAGGTTGCCGTCGGGGTCGGGGCGGCCGCTCCAGATGCCGGTGGCGATCTGATATTCGCCGGATAGTTCGGCGGCGTTCGCGGCATTGGCTTCCAGCGCCTGCAGCTTCACGTCGAATCCGGCCTCGGCGGCCATCGACTGGATGATCTCGCCGAGCTGCTGGGCGACCGGTGCCGCCTGCACCTGCAGCGTGATCGTGACCTTCTCCTGACCCGCCGCCTTCAACAGTGCGCGGGCGCCCGGGATATCGCGCGGCGGCACCGGATGGGCGGAATCCCAATACAGGCTGCCGGGCGGCTGGGTCTGGTTGTTGGGCACGAACTGGCCGTCATACACCACCTGGTTGATCACGCTGCGGTCGAGCGACTTCTCGAACGCCTCGCGCACCCGCTTGTCGCGGCCGAGCGGATTGTCCGCCTGCGGGCCGTGCGCGGTGTTGATGAACAGGCTGAAGAAGGCGATCGACGGCGAGGTCAGCACCCGCAGCTTCGGGTCGGCCTTCACGGCGGCAACATCGGTCGGCGCCATGCGCTCGATCAGGTCGAACTGCCCGGCCTGCAGGTTCACGCGGCGCACCGTGGTGTCGGGCACCGGGGCATAGGTGATGCGGTCCAGCGAGATGGCGCCGGCGTCCCAGTAGCCGGGAAAACGGTCGAGGATGATGTTCTGCTGCGGCACGCGAGAGGTGAATTTGAACGGCCCGGCGCAGACCGGCGCGTTGCCGATATCCTTGCCGAGGGCCAGCGTCTTCGGCGACAGCATCATCCCCGCGCGGTCGGCGAGCACGGCGACCAGCGGCGCATAGGGCTGCGACAGGTGCAGGCGGACGGTATGCGGGTCCGCCACCTCGATCGAGGCGATCGGCTTCACCTCACCCTTGCGGACGCTTTCCGGGGCACTGCGATAGCGCTCGATGTTGGCGCGCACCGCTTCCGCATCCATCGGCTCGCCATCCTGGAACTTCACCCCGTCGCGCAGCGTGAGCGTCAGCGTCAGATTGTCCGGCGACCACGCCCAGGCGGTGGCGAGTTGCGGCTTGAAGTTCAGCTGCGGGTCGAGGTCCACCAGCTTGTCGCACATCGCCGCGAACACGATGCGCCCGACATAGAAGCCGGACTGCCCGGGATCGAGTGTGTCGATGTCTTCGGCCAGCCCGATGCGCAGGTTGCCGGCGGCGTGGGCGGCCAGGGGCATGCAGGCGGCGAGGCACGCGGCGGCAAGATAGTTATGTCGCATCATTGTCATTCCCCATAGCTTTTGGCCGCAACCCTCGGGCGCCGTCCGCCACCCCTTGTCGATCGCGCCGCAATGCAAGCACGATGTTGCGGCCGCACGCCACCCGGGAGTTCCGCTTGACCGAAATCTATATCGACGGCGACGCCTGCCCGGTGCGCGAGGAGGTCTACCGCGTCGCCGGACGACTGAACCTCGTGGTCTACGTCGTGTCCAACGGCTCCCGCCCGATCCGCCCGCCGGCATTGCCCAACGTGCGCATGATCACCGTCTCCGAAGGCGCCGACGTCGCCGATGACTGGATCGCCGAGCGGGTGACGCCCGCCGATATCTGCGTCACCGCCGACATCCCGCTGGCCGCCCGCTGCCTCGCCGCCGGCGCCCAGGCGGTGTCGCCGACCGGGCGGCAATGGACGCCGGACAATATCGGCAGCGCGCTGGCGGGGCGCGAGATCAACCGCTACCGGCGCGAGATCGGCGTCAACACCGGCGGTCCGCCGCCGCTCGCCAAGGCCGACCGCTCGCGCTTTCTCGGCGCGCTGGATGCCGCAGTGCAGGCGGCGCGGCGGCCGCGCGCCGCGCCTACAAAGCCTTTCCCGGATAATCCTCCGCAGTGACGAAGGGATACGGCCCGGCATAGCGTTCCACATAGGCGGTGTGCGAGACGATGCTGCCGACCCCGCCCGGCTGCTCCAGCCACGCATGCAGCTGGAACGCCGCCGGCTCCAGGTTCCACATGCCGACCGGATTGTCGGAGAGGTCCAGCTCCACCTGGTGCGCCACCGACGGCGCGATCGAGGCGATGGCATGGGCCACCGGCACGCTGATCGGCCGGTGATGGTGGCCGCAGACGATCCGCCGCACCTGCGGATGGCGGGCGATCAGCGCGGTGAACCCCTCGATGTCGCGCAGCGCGATGCGGTCCATGTGGCCGATGCCGCACAGGAACGGCGGATGATGCATGCCGATCATCGTCGGCCGCTCCGGCGCCTCCGCGAGCCGCGCCTCCAGCCAGGCCATCCGCGCCGCGCATAGCGCCCCGTGGCCGCTGCCGGGGACCACGGTGTCCAGCATCACCAGCCGCACCGGCAGGCTCTCGACGGTGTATTGGACGAAGGCCGGGTCGTCGTTCACGCCGGGCAAATGTCCCAGCACCCGCTTCAGGTTTTCCCGACGGTCGTGGTTTCCGGGAATGACATAGACGGGCATTGCGACGTTGCGCTCCAGCATCGCTGCGAGCGCCGCGTATTCCGTGTCGCGGCCGTTATCGGTGAGGTCGCCGGTGATCATCACCGCATCGATCCCCGGGCTGAAGGCGCGCACCGCCCGCAACGCGCGCTCGGTCAGCATGTTGGTCTCGCAGACCCGCATGGCCGGTTGGCCATGCGGGCTGCAATGCAGGTCGGTCAGTTGGGCGATCAGCATGAAGTCTCCTGGAAGGATTCGTGTGCTTCGGCGAAACGATAGTTTCAGTCGGGCAGCTTCATCGCCGTCTGGTCGACATACGGCTTCAGCAGCGCGTCGGCCGCCTTCTGCGCATTGGCCATCGCCTCCGGCGCCTTGATCTTGCCGGACAGCACCGCCTGCACCTGGTCCTCCAGCGCCTTGCGGACACCCACCGTGTTGTAGGTCGCGAACCAGGGCTGGGCGTAGGCCAGCTGGTCGATCGCCACCTTGGCGTTGGGGTCGTGCGCCAGGTAGTCCTTCATCTCCGGCAGGTCGTAGGCCGCCATGCGCGGCGCGAAATAGCCGGTGAAGCGGCTCCATCCGCCGGCGATC
This sequence comes from uncultured Alphaproteobacteria bacterium, assembly GCA_963819305.1. Classification (GTDB taxonomy): domain Bacteria; phylum Pseudomonadota; class Alphaproteobacteria; order Acetobacterales; family Acetobacteraceae; genus CAVTKE01. Next base: position 863,712 of record CAWFVP010000002.1, on the reverse strand, counting down.
TCGGGGCTGGTCAAATATTTGATCAGCGTCCACGCGGCCTGCTGGCGTTCCGGCGAATTGCCCTTCGGCACGATCAGGCTGGCGCCGCCGATCGGCACCGCGTTGCGGACGTTGCGCGGCACGAACGCCACCTTGAACGGCGCCTTCATGTTCTCGCGCACGAAGCCCAGCGCGCCGGTGGAGTTCACCAGCATCGCCGCCCGCCCGGTGAAGAACGCGTTGGCCGCAGCGTTGGCGTCGGTGACGCCCTCCGACATCACCTTGTGCCTGTGCACCAGGTCGTCGAGGAATTGCACGGCGGCGATCGTGCTCGGCGCTGTGTAGTACACCTCGCCGCCCCAGTCGCGATCGTAATAGGTGCCGCCGCTGGACATCGCGAAGCCGCTGGTGAGCCAGCCGAGCGTGTCGTAGCTGGACACCATGGTCAGGCCGTAGCGGCTGACGCTGTTGCCGTCGCGCTTCGTGAGTTTCTTCGCCGCCTCCACCCACTCGGTCCAGGTCGCCGGCGGATGCTCGGGGTCGAGGCCCGCTTCCTTGAAGGCATCGGTGTTGTAGTAAAGGATCGGCGTCGAGTTCTGGAACGGCGCGCCATAGACATGGCCGTTCTCCATGGCGTTCGGCCGCAGCGCCGGCCAGAACAATTCCATGAACTGGGCCGGCGTCTGGCCTTCCTTGGCGATCAACGCGTCGAGGTCCTGCGCCTCGTCGTTGATGGCGTATTCGCGCAGGAAATTGGCGCTCATGATCACCGCCGCCGGCGGATGCCCGGCCTTGATCGCTGCCCGGGTCTTGAGGTTGGTGTCGTCATAGGTGCCGGTGAAGGCGGCGGTGACGTGGATGTCCGGATGCTGGGTGTTGAACTGCTCGATCAGCCGCTGCATCTCGTTGGACAGCTTGCCTTGCACCGGCACCGGAAAGAAGAAATCGATGTCGGTGGCGGCGCGCGCCGCCGTGGCCGACAACAAGGCGGCGGCAACCGCCGCAAGCCGCAACATCCGCATGGCAAACTCCTATTTCAGTCCGGTGAAAACGAGGCTGGAGACGAAGCGCCGCTGGAACAGCAGGAAGGCCAGCAGCAGCGGGGCGGCGACCAGGGCGGTGCCTGCGGCGATCACGCCCCACTCCCCGCCGCTCTCGGCGCTGGAGGTGAAGCTCGCCAGTCCCACCGTCAGCACCTGGTTGCGCGGCGAGGACACCGCCATCAGCGGCCACAGGAACTCGTTCCAGTGCGAGGTCACCGAGACCACGGCGAAGGCGGCGAGGCCGGGGCGCGCCAGCGGCAGCAGGATGTGGCGGATCACCTGCAGGCGCGTGGCGCCATCCACCAGGGCGGCGTTCTCGAAATCGCGCGGGATGCTGCGGAAGGTCTGGCGCATCAGGAACACGCCGAAGGCGGAGGCGAAATACGGCGCCATGATGCCGAGCAGATGATCATACAGCCCCAGCCGGGTGATCATCGTGAGGTTCGGCACCACCAGCACCACCGGCGGCAGCAGCAGCTGCAGCAGGAAGGCCACGAACAGGATCCGCTGCCCGCGGAAGCGCAGCCGCGCGAAGGCGTAGCCGGCGAGGCTGACGGTGACGCATTGCACCGCCAGGATGCCGCCGCACATCACCACGGTGTTGAGATACCAAAGCGGAAAATGCCCGCTGCTCCAGGCCGCCGCGAAATTGCTGAGACCGAGCGGGCCAGAGGGCCAGAGCGACGCGACATCCATCGCCCCGCTGACATCCGGCCGCAGCGACGCCACCGCCATCCAGACGAACGGCACCACCCACAGCAACGCCGCCGCGCCGGCCAGCAGGGTTCCGACAGGAACATCGAATGTCGCCGCGAACCTAGGACTCATAGTGGATCCCGCGCTCCAGCGAGCGCAGCGCCACCACCGACAATCCCAGCAGGAACGCGACGCTGACCACGGTCGCCGCCGATGCCAGGCCGACATCGTAGTTCTGCTCCGCCTGCTGGTAGATGTAGTACAGCAGCATGTTGGTGGAATCCGACGGCCCGCCCTGGGTCATCACCACCACATGGTCGACCTGCGTCAGCACGTTCAGCAGCGCGATGACGCTGACGAAACCGGTCGTCGGCCCCAGCAGCGGCAGGGTGATGCGGCGGAACGCGCACCCAGGCGCCGGCGCCGTCGATCTTCGCCGCCTCGAGGTATTCCTCGCGGAATGCCGGCCAGTCCGGCCAGGAAGAACAGCATGTAGTAGCCGGTGTTCTTCCACACCGTGATCGCGATGATCGAGCCGAGCGCCAGGACGGATCGCCCAGCCAGTTGGTGGCGGATATGCCGAGCTTCGCCAGGTACCAGTCCAGCAGCCCGCCGCCCGGCAGGAAGATGAACACGAACAGCGCCGCCGCCGCGACCAGCGGGATCAGCAGCGGCATCACCACCACCGTGCGCAGCAGCGCGTTCAACCGGCGCGCTGTCGCGCAGGGCGAGTGCGAAGGCCAGCGCCAGCGCCAGGCTCGGCAGGATGGTGCCGAGCGCGTAGACCAGCGAGTTGCCCGCCGCCACGGCAAAATGCGGGTCGGCGAACAGCCGGGCGAAATTGCCCAGGCCCCATTGCCGGCCGCGGCCGAATTGCTGCTCCGTCACCGCCTGCAGCAGCGTGTCGGCGATCGGCCAGTACGTGAACGCCAGCAGGAACACCAGCGACGGCGCCAGCAGCCAGAAAGCCCCGCTCGTCGCCGCGCGGCGACGCCGCTGCGGGACCGCCAAGGGTTCGGTCATGGCGGAGGAGAGAATCGCAGACTGGTTCAAGGGGACTGGTTCAAGGGGGCGGGCGTCTCGCGTGAAGCGGACGCTCTTAGAACGCTCCCACGATCAACGCATGAGGCCGCGCGACAGTTTGATGACATCGACGCCGTGAACGCGCCTCATCGGGGCGGTGCTGCTACATCCCCGCGAACAGCGCCGTCGACAGATAGCGTTCGGCGAAGGACGGCGCGATCGCAACGATCAGCTTGCCGGCATTCTCCGGCAGCGCCGCCAGGCCCAGCGCCGCATGCAGCGCGGCGCCGGAGGAAATCCCGATCGGCAGCCCCTCGCTGCGCGCCGCGCGCCGAGCGGCGGCGATGGCGTCGCGCTCGCCGACGCGGATGATGCCGTCCATCATGGCCATGTCCAGCACCGCCGGATGGAAGCCGGGACCGATGCCCTGCAGGCCGTGCGGCCCCGGTTCGTCGCCGGACAGCACGGCACTCTCGACCGGTTCCACCACGTACAGCCGCAGTCCCGGCCGGCGGGGCTTCAGGGCGCGTGCCGATCCCGGTCATGGTGCCGCCGGTGCCGGCGCCGCCGACCACGATATCGACCAGGCCGGCGCTGTCGGTCCAGATCTCCTCGGCCGTGGTGGCGGCGTGCGCGGCGGGGTTGGCCGGGTTGTCGAACTGCCGCGGCATCCAGGCATCCGGGGTCGCCTCCACGATCGCCTCCGCCTTGGCGATGGCGCCGGCCATGCCCAGCCGTGCCGGCGTGGACTGCACCTCCGCGCCCATCAGCCGCAGCATCTTGCGCCGCTCGACGGAGGCGCCCTCCGGCATGCAGACGATCAGCCGGTAGCCCTTCGACGCCGCGACGAACCCCAGTGCGATGCCGGTGTTGCCGGAGGTCGGCTCGACCAGCACGGAGCGCCCGGGTTCGATCAGCCCCGCCGCCTCGGCCGCCTCCACCATCGCCAGGCCGATCCGGTCCTTGACCGAGCCGAGCGGGTTGAAGAATTCCAGCTTCAGCACCACCGTCGCCAGCAGGCCGTCCTCGCGCTGGATGCGCGGGATGCGCACCATCGGGGTGGCGCCGATGGTTTGCAGGATGCTGTCATGGATGCAACCGCGCGCCGGGGCAACGTATGACGGGGTGACGGGCGCCGGAGTAACGTGCGCCGGGGCGACGCGCGAGGGCGCCGGCGCGGTGGGCCGGGATTCGGGGGACGCGACTCGACGGCCGGTTTTCGACATGCGGCAGTGTATCACTTCCGGCAATCGTGGTTTACTGCGGTTGCGACGCGGGGAGGAGAGCAGGCATGAAGGCCACGGGATGCTGATCCGGCGAGACCGGGCGATGGTGGCCGTCACGGTGATGCTGGACGTGGCCTTCCACAGCGGCCGCGCCGCCACCGTCAGCGCCGCCGATATCGCCGGGCGGCTGGGCATGGCCCGCCGTGGCATGGAGCCGCTGCTGCAGGCGTTGTCCCGCGCCGGCCTGCTGGACAGCGTGCGCGGTCCGCGCGGCGGCTACCGCCTTGGCCGGCCGCGCCGCGACGTGAGCCTGTCCGACATCGTTGCGGCCGCGACCGCCGATGAAGCCGATGCCGGCGACGGCCCCGGCGGCCGGCTGCAGGCGGCCGTGATCGATGCCCTGTGGAACGAGCTGGATGCCGCGGCAACCACCCGCCTCGCCGCCCTGACCCTCGACGACCTGATGCGCCGCGCCGCCGCCGCCGGCATGCGCCGCCCGGTCGCCGAACCGATTTCCTTCGCCATCTGAGCCGTGGTCAAGCACATCGAGTGGAGGACCGGCGCGACGCTTGCGTGCGGCAGGATCGGCAAATCACAGAAGCAAGGGAGACAGTTCCGATGACCATCCAACTCGGGCAGACCGCGCCCGACTTCGAACAGGACAGCAGCCAGGGAAAGATCCGCTTCCACGAATGGCTGGGCAAGTCCTGGGGCATCCTGTTCAGCCACCCCAAGGACTACACGCCGGTCTGCACCACCGAACTCGCCGAGGCGGCCCGGCTGAAGCCGGAATGGGACAAGCGCAACGTCCGCGTCATCGGCCTCTCGGTCGACCCGGCGGACAGCCACCGCGGCTGGGAAAAGGACATCGAGGAAACCCAGGGCCAGGCCGTCAACTTCCCGGTGCTGGCCGACCCCGACCGCAAGGTGTCCGACCTCTACGGCATGGTCCACCCGGAAGCCGATCCCTCGATCACCGTCCGCAGCGTGTTCGTGATCGACCCCAACAAGAAGGTGCGGCTGATCATGACCTACCCGCCCAGCACCGGGCGCAACTTCGACGAGATCCTGCGCGTGATCGACAGCCTGCAGCTGACCGACGCGCACAAGGTCGCGACGCCGGTCAACTGGACCGACGGCCAGCCGGTGATCATCGTCCCCAGCCTGTCGGACGCCGACGCGAAGGAGCGGTTCCCCGATGGCTGGAAGACGCTGAAGCCGTATCTGCGGATCGTCGACCAGCCGAAGCTTCCCCGCTAACCAGCTGCAACCAGGACGAAAAACCTCAGCAAGCGTCAATGCCGGGGGCCGGTGTTGACGTTGTTTTGCCTGGGTCCGGCTGTCACATAAGCTTCACCGAACTGCAATCTGGGAGTCGCGGGTCTTAACTAGGTTCCGACACCTCGCCCCAGGGAGAATCAGGCAGTCATGAAGTTCGTAACAACCGCGCTGGCAATTACGCTGGCAAGCATCACCGCAGCACAGGCACAGCAGATCACCGGCGCGGGCTCCAGCTTCGCCGCGCCGATCTATGGCAAATGGGCCGAGGCGGCGTGCCACGGCCACCGGCATCAAGCTCAACTACCAGGCCATCGGCTCCGGCGCCGGCATCAACCAGATCAACAACCGCACCGTCGATTTCGGCGCGTCCGACATGCCGGTCGCCGCCGACGACCTCGCCAGCCACAAGCTGATGCAGTTCCCGACCGTGATCGGCGGCGTGGTCATCATCGTCAACATCCCGGGCGTCGAGGCGAACGCAGCTGAAGCTGACCGGCGAATTGCTGGCCGACATCTATCTCGGCAAGATCACCAAGTGGAACGACCCGAAGATGGTCGAGCTGAACCACGGGCGTGAAGCTGCCGAACCTCGCGATCGCGCCGGTGTATCGCGCCGACGGCTCCGGCACGACCTTCGTGTTCACCGACTACCTGACGATGCTGAGCCCGGAATGGAAGTCGAAGGTCGGCTCCTCCACCAGCGTGAAATGGCCGGCCGGCACCGGCGCCAAGGGCAGCGACGGCGTCGCCGCCACGGTGCAAGCAGATTCGCGGCGGCATCGGCTATGTCGAAAGCGCCTATGCCGATCAGAACAAGCTGACCACCACCCTGATGCGCAACAAGGCCGGCAGCTTCGTCGCGCCGACGATGGAAGCGTTCTCCGCCGCCGCCGCCAACGCCGACTGGACGCAGGTGCAGAACTTCGCCATCGACCTGAACGACCAGCCCGGCGCCAAGAGCTGGCCGATCGAATCGGCGACCTTCGTGCTGGTCCCGACCGACCCGAAGGATCCGGCCCAGACCGCCGCGGTGGAGAAGTTCTTCGACTGGGGCTTCGCGCACGGCAACGACATCGCCACCAGCCTGCTCTATGTTCCGCTGCCGGCCAGCGTCCAGAACGCCGTCCGCGCCGCCTGGAAGAACGTTCCCAAAAGCTGATATCGGCCACGCCTGAAAAGGGGGGATGCAGCCGCATCCCCCTGTTTCGTGCCCACCCGTTGCGAGCCCGCAGCGTTCCACACCCCTAACCGACGGATCCCCCGGTGTCCCAGACTGCCCTCGCCGCAGCGCCCAGCCTCACCCGTCGCCGCTCCTCGTCGCTTGGCGACACCGTCTTCGCGGCGCTCGCCACCAGCGCCGGCGTGTTCGTGCTGCTGCTGCTTGGCGCCATCATCATCGCCCTGTTCATCGGCGGCCTGCCCAGCTTCCGCGCCTTCGGCCTCGGCTTCCTGACCACCGCCGACTGGGATCCGGTGCAGCAGATCTTCGGCGCCGCGGTGCCGGTCTACGGCACCCTGATCACCTCGGTTCTGGCGATCGTCATGGCGGTGCCGCTGGCCTTCGGCATTGCGTTCTACCTGACCGAGCTGGCGCCGACTTGGTTCCGCCGCCCGGTCGGCACGGCGATCGAGCTGCTGGCCGCGGTGCCGTCGATCATCTACGGCATGTGGGGCTTCTTCATCATCGTGCCGATCATGGGCAACTATGTCGCAGCCGTTCCTGATCGACTGGCTGCAGCGACGTGCCGGTGATCGGCGCGCTGTTCCAGGGGCCGGCGTTCGGCACCGGCATCTTCACCGCCTCGCTGATCCTGGCGGTGATGATCCTGCCGTTCATCGCCGCCACCATGCGCGACGTGTTCCTGACGGTGCCGCCGGTCTACAAGGAATCCGCCTACGGCGTCGGCTGCACCACGTGGGAGGTGATGCGCTCGATCGTCATCCCCTATACCCGCATCTCGGTGGTCGGCGGCATCATGCTGGGGCTCGGCCGCGCGCTCGGCGAGACCATGGCGGTCACCTTCGTCATCGGCAACACCAACCGCATCACCACCAGCCTGTTCGGCCCGGGCAACACCATCGCCTCGCATCGTGGCGCTGGAGTTTCCCGAAAGCCCGGCCGGCAGCCTGAAGCTTTCCTCGTTGCTGGCGCTCGGCTTCCTGCTGTTCGTGATCTCGTTCATCGTGCTGGCGATCTCGCGGCTGCTGCTGCGCACCGGAGTGCGCGCATGAGCGCCAGCATCGCCGCCGGGCCGAGCGCGCAACCAGGCGCTCGCCGGCCAGCTCTCGCGCCGCCGCCACCGCATCAACACGCTGGTGAAGGCGCTCTGCATCGCCGCCACGGTGATCGGCCTCGCCTTCCTCGCGGCGATCCTGGCCACCCTGTTGTGGCTCGGCTTCGGCGGCCTGCACTGGAGCGTGTTCACCGAATCGACCACGCCCTCCCGGCTCCGGCGGCGGCTTGCTCAACGCCATCGTCGGCAGCCTGATCCAGACCGCGGTCGGCACCGCCATCGGCACCCCGATCGGCCTGATGGTCGGCACCTACCTGTCCGAATATGCCCGCGGCTCCGCCCTCGGCAACGTGGTGCGGTTCGTCTCCGACGTGCTGCTCTCGGCGCCGTCGATCCTGATCGGCCTGTTCGTCTACCAGGTGCTGGTCGCCCCCGCCGGCGGCTTCTCCGGCTTCGCCGGCTGCGTGGCGCTGGCGGTGATCGTGATCCCGATCGTGGTCCGCACCACGGAGGACATGCTGCGGCTGATCCCGACGGCGCTGCGCGAGGCCGCCGTCGCCCTCGGCGCGCCGAAATGGAAATCCATCGTCTTCGGTCTGCTACCCCGCGGCGATCGACGGCATCGCCACCGGCGTGCTGCTGGCCATCGCGCGCGTCGCCGGCGAGACCGCGCCGCTGCTGTTCACCTCGCTCGGCAACCTCAACTGGTCGCTCGACCTGACCGCGCCGATGTCCAGCCTGCCCGTCACCATCTATCAATATGCCGGCTCGGCGTTCGAGGATTGGGTGCAGCTCGCCTGGGTCGGCGCGCTGCTGATCACCTTCGGCGTGCTGGCGCTGAACATCGTGGCCCGCGTCATCCTGCGGCCCCGACACGGATAGGATCTGGAAATGCAATCGCAAGCGCGGCAGGACACGATGACACCCGAACTCGGTTCCGTGCAGACCCGCCCCTCCCCCGTGGTCAGCACGCCGCGCGTTTCGATCCGCGGCCTCGATTTCTACTACGGCTCGAACCGCGCGCTGAAGGCCGTCAACCTCGACCTGCCGGAACGCCAGGTCACCGGCATGATCGGCCCCTCCGGCTGCGGCAAATCCACCCTGCTGCGCTGCCTGAACCGGATGTACGACCTGTATCCGGGCCAGCGCGCCACCGGCGAGGTGATGATGGACGGCGAGAACATCCTCGCCCCCGGCGTCGACGTGAACCAGCTGCGCAGCCGCGTCGGCATGGTGTTCCAGAAGCCGACGCCGTTCCCCATGACCATCCTGCGAAAACATCACCTTCGGCGTGAAGCTGCACGAGCGCCCCTCGAAGGCCGAGATGGACGAGCGCGTCGAATGGTCGCTGACCCGCGCCGCCCTGTGGGATGAGGTGAAGGACCGCCTCAACACCTCCGCGCAAGGCCTGTCCGGCGGCCAGCAGCAGCGCCTCTGCATCGCCCGCACCATCGCGGTGCGCCCCGATGTGATCCTGCTCGACGAGCCGACCAGCGCGCTGGACCCGATCAGCACGCTGAAGGTCGAGGAACTGATCGACGAACTGAAGCGCGACTTCACCATCGCCATCGTCACCCACAACATGCAGCAGGCCGGCCGCTGCGCCGACCAGGTGGCGTTCTTCTACCTCGGCGAGATGGTCGAGGTCGGCAGCGCCACGCAGATGTTCACCGCCCCGCGCGAGCGCCGCACCCAGGAATACATCACCGGCCGCTTCGGCTGAGCTCGTCCAAGGATCGCAACATGCCCGAAATGGCCGAACACATCGTCAAAAGCTTCGAACAGGAACTGAAGCGCCTGCGCGTGCTGATCACCGACATGGGCGGCATGGTCGAAAGCCAGGTCGAGCTCGCCTGCCGCGCCGTCATCGAGAAGGACGCCGACCTAGCCACCCGCGCCGTCGAGGCCGACCCGAAGGTCGATGCGGTGGAGCACGAGGTCGAGCAGTTCGTCATCCGTCTGCTGGCCCTGCGCCAGCCGATGGCCCAGGACCTGCGCCAGATCGTTGCGTCGCTTGAAGATGACCGGCGACCTGGAACGCATCGGCGACTACGCCGCCAACGTCGCCAAGCGCAGCCTGGTGCTGGGGCAGTTCAACCTGCCCTACACGCCTCACCGGCCTCGCCCACATGTCGCGGCTGGTGCAGGAGAACCTCAAGACCATCATCGACGCGATCGGCGAAGCCGACACCGACAAGGCGATGCAGGTCTGGCGCTCGGACGAGGTGATCGACGAAATCTACAACGCGCTGTTCCGCGAGCTGATCACCTACATGATGGAAGACCCGCGCAACATCACGCCCTGCACGCATCTGCTGTTCATCGCCAAGAACCTCGAACGGATCGGCGATCACGCCACCAACATCGCCGAGACCGTCTACTACGTGGTGAAGGGCGAACCGCTGGCGGATGCCCGGCCCAAGGGCGACACCTCCGCCTACGCCGTCGTCCGGCCGCGCGACTGAGCGATCCAGGGGAATTCGAAGATGCTCGATGGTACCTCGACCCTGGCCAAGCCGCTGGTGCTCGTCGTCGAAGACGAGGCCGCACTTGCCACCATGCTGCGCTACAACCTGGAAAAGCAGGGCTTCCGCGTCGACGAGGCGGCCGACGGACAGGAGGCGCTGACCCGCATCGCCGAGGCGCGTCCCGACCTCGTGCTGCTGGACTGGATGCTGCCGGTGATGTCCGGCATCGAGGTCTGCCGCCAGATCCGCCGGCGCCACGACACGCGCGACCTGCCGGTGATCATGGTCACCGCCCGCACCGAGGACCAGGACGCCGTGCGCGGCCTGAACACCGGCGCCGACGACTACATCACCAAGCCGTTCAGCATGGACGCGCTGCTGGCCCGCATGCGCGCCCTGCTGCGCCGCTCCAACACCGCTGCCCGACAAGGGCAACCTCGCCTTCCACGACATCACCATGGACCTCGCCACCCACCGGGTGCAGCGCAACGCAACGGCCGATCCATCTCGGGCCGACCGAGTTCCGCCTGCTGGAATTCTTCCTGCAGCACCCGCAGCCGGGTGTTCTCGCGCGAAGAATTGCTCGACGCCGTGTGGGGGCCCGACATCCACGTGGAACCGCGCACCGTGGACGTGCATATCCGCCGCCTGCGCAAATCCATCAACGGCGCCGGCGAACTCGACATGGTCCGCACCGTGCGCGCCGCCGGGTATGCGCTGGACACCGAGCCGGTCTAGGACGTAAGGCCAGGGTCCAACGTCCCAGGACCCAGCATGCCCGACGCCCCGCTCGCCGACGCCAGGACCGCCCCCGACTTCAAGATCGCCATCGTCCCGGTCACCGTCTTCCAGCAGAACTGCTCGATCGTCTGGCAGCCCGCCACCATGCGCGGCGCCGTGATCGACCCGGGCGGCGAGCCCGGGCGCATCCTGCAGGCGCTTTCCAGCCTCGGCGTGACGGTGGAGAAGATCCTGCTCACCCACGGCCATCTCGACCACGCCGGCGGCGCCAAGGCGCTGAAAGGCGAACTCGACCAGGCGGCCGCCGACCGCGGCGAGCCGCCGGTGCCCCTGCTCGGCCCGGATCTGCGCGACCGCTTCCTGCTCGACGGCATCGAGGAAGCGCAGAAGGCGTTCGGCATGAGCGGCCTGCGCAACGTGACGCCGGACCGCTGGCTGACCGAAGGCGAGGTGATCGAGGTCGGGGACCTGCGCTTCGACGTGCTGCACACCCCGGGCCATTCGCCCGGCCATGTCGTGTTCGTGGAAAAGACCCGCCGCTTCGCCTTCGTCGGCGATACCCTGTTCAACAACGCCGTCGGGCGCTGCGACTTCCCCTATGGCGACGGCCCTGCCCTGCTCGACGCGATCAACCGCAAGATGCTGCCGCTCGGCGACGACATCTCGTTCGTCTGCGGCCACGGCGCCTCGTCCAGCTTCGGGGTGGAGCGGCTGAACAACCCGTTCCTCAAGGGCTGACGGCCCCTCGGCGCCACCTGCCGTCGTTGCGTGGACGCGATGGCATCGCAACTGTGACAATCGTTCCCCCGCCCGGCATACTTCCGGGCGGGGAGAAACTGCCATGCAGGAAGTCGATTTCATCATCGTCGGCGCCGGTTCGGCCGGCTGCGTGCTGGCCAACCGGCTGAGTGCGGACCCGGCGACCAAGGTGCTGCTGCTGGAAGCCGGCGGCCGCGACCGCGACCCCTGGATCCACATTCCCGCCGGCTTCTACCGCAACATCTACAATCCGAAGATCGCCTGGCGGTTCGAGACCGAGCCGGTGCCGGGCCTGAACGGCCGCTCCGTCCCCTGGCCGCGCGGCCGCGTGCTCGGCGGCTCCAGTTCGATCAACGGTCTGATCTATATCCGCGGCCAGAAGCAGGATTTCGACCTGTGGCGGCAGCTCGGCAACACCGGCTGGTCGTATGACGACGTGCTGCCCTATTTCCGCAAGGCCGAGGACCAGGAGCACGGCTCCGACACCTACCACGGCAGCGGCGGCCCGCTGGCGGTCTCCGACCTGCGCGGCGGCCACGAACTGCACGACGCCTTCATCGCCGGCGCGGTCGAGTCCGGCCATCGCGCCAACGCCGACTTCAACGGCGCTGACCAGGAGGGCGTCGGGCCGCTGCAGGTGACGGTTCGCAATCGCCGCCGGGTCAGCACGGCCGTGGGCTATCTGCGCCCCGCCCTGCGCCGCCCCAACCTGCGGGTGGAGACCGGGGCGCTGGCGCATCGCGTGCTGATCGACGGCGGCCGGGCGGTCGGCGTCGAGTTCGCGCAAGGCGGCGAGGTCCGGCAGGTCCGCGCCCGGCGCGAGGTGGTGCTGTCCGGCGGTGCCGTGAACTCGCCGCAACTGCTGCAGCTTTCGGGCATCGGCCCGGCGGCCCTGCTGCGCTCGCTCGGGATTCCCGTGCAGCATGATCTTCCCGGCGTCGGCGAGAACCTGCAGGACCATATCGGCGTCCGGCTGGTGTATCGCTGCCGCAACGCCAACACGTTGAACGAGATCTCCCGCAGCTGGTGGCGCAAGCTGCAGGCCGGGCTTGAATATGCGCTGGCCCGGCGCGGCGCGCTGATGATGGGTGCGGCGCCGATCGGCCTGTTCGCCCGCACCCGGCCGGAACTCGCCAGCCCCGACATGCAATACCAGTTCCTCGCCGGCAGCTTCCTGCGCCCCGGCGTCGAGATGCATGATTTCCCGGGCTGCAGCATCGTCGCCATCCCCTGCCGCCCGGAAAGCCGCGGCTGGCTGCGCATCCGCTCGCCGGACCCCGCCGCACCCCCGGCGATCCAGCCGAACTACCTGGCCACCCGCGCCGATTGCGAGACCTTAGTGGCCGGCCTGCGGATTTCGCGCCAGGTGATGCAGAGCGCCGCCATGGGTCGCCTGGTGACGTCGGAGGAGATGCCGGGCCTGGCCGCCGACAGCGACGAGGCGTTGCTGCAGCACGCCCGCGACACCGGCGGCACCACCTTCCACCCCACCAGCAGCTGCATGATGGGCCCGCAGGCCAACGCCGTGGTGGATGCGGAGCTGCGGGTGAAGGGCATCGGCGGCCTGCGGGTGATCGACGCCGCGGTGATGCCGGCGGTGGTCTCCGGCAACACCAACGCCACGGTGATCATGATCGCCGAAAAGGGTGCGGACATGATCCTGCGGGACCGTTGATGCAGGAAGTTTTACGGAACCCGGGCACTGCAGCTGAAAGCCATCCGCTGGACCGCCTCGTCATGACATCGTCGGGCTGAGCACCAGAAAGATAAGGCGGATATGGTTCTTGACCGTCGAGGTTCGAAATCCGGCGTTCTATGCCCGACGCGCGCCGATCTGGATCCGCTGGATGGTGGATCGTCGCCATCCGATTCAGATTCCGAACACACTTCTCCGGATCGATTTCAATGACCTGGTGAAGGTCGCCACAGATTTCCGCGCCCGATACGGCGTGACCGAACCACGCAAAGACAACTGATCGAAACAAAGCCGCGCGCGCCAGAAAGCGGCGGCCGGGACGGGGCTTCGGCCGGCCAACCATAGGCGACTCAGGCGCTGTCGGCCTGCCATGCCCCGTGCCTCAACGCATCCGGCTCTGCCCAATATGTTCCGCTCATCACCACATCGAACGCAAGCAGCCGGGCGCCGGCCAGTTCCAGGCCGGCGTCGCCATCCGTCCAGCGCCCATCCGATTCCGGCTTCAGCCACCCCGACGAGAATCGTGGATCGTCCAATGCAATCATCGCGTTATCGATACGAATATCGGCGATCATCACACCCAGCCGCCTCGTATCCTCGCTACCCGCCTGAGCCTCGGCGGGCACCCAGCTTCGGGAAACCAGGCGGACCTGCCTTGCATCAGGCGGAACGCCCACGCTCCATTTCCTGCCCAGTACAGTCGGGTGCAGTCGGCGGCCATCCGCGATCACAACCAAATGGGCGTCGCGCGTCATGTCGTGTCCCAACGCTTCGGCCCGCGCCAGAAGCATGCCTTTGGCGGCTTGCACTTCCTCACCGGTCACGACGAGGCGCGCAAATGCCCTCGACTCCCATATCCTGAAGGCGAAGTCCGGGTGCATCGTCACCGCCCCGCCGCCATTGGCGAACGCCCCGCGATTGCCGGTGTCGAGGTAGCTCTCGCAAGGAAGGCCCTCGGCGAGCATCACGTCATGCCGTTCGAGTTCGACATGGAAGTAGGTGACGCCGTCGGCCTGATACTGCGCGACGGTTTTGCCGTTGATGAGATAGCGGATCGGAATCAGCGCCCTGTCCAGGAGCACCGCGTGATCGGGTGACAGCCAGAGGTCGCAATGCGGCATGTTGCTGCCGAACGCGCCCGCGCGGACGCGGACCGGCCACACCGTTTCCGGTTTGCAGTGATGGTGGCAGCGGACGTGGCGATGCCCGATCCATTGAACCGGTCGCAGGCGGCCCGATGCGGTGACGACAAGATCGCCCACCGCAAGCGAGTCGACGGCGGTTTCGCCGGCGTCGGTCAGGATGCGGGTGCCGGCGGCGAAGCAGGCGATGGTCACAGATGTGCCGCCGCCTCCGTCAGGCCCCAGCGCAAAAGGCGTGTCTGCGGCGAGACCCGGGATCAGCAATGTCTGCGTGATGCCCTTCTCGGTCACCGCCAATGAGCCGCCCGCCTCCTGGGCGCTGCCGCCGGGCCCATAGGCCAGGCCGGCGAGATCGATGGTCGTCGTGCTGTTGAAGCCGTGGATGACATTGGCTGGATTGCCGGCACCGTCGAGGCGCAGCAGGCTTCCCGCACCGGCTAGGCTGATCGGGCCGCTGCCGGCGGTGGTGAGGCTGCCGATTTCCAGCGTGGCGCCTGCGCCGATCGTGGTGCCGCCGGCGAAGCTGTTCGCCACGACAGCGTTCAGCAGCACCGTGCCGCCCCCTCCGGCGCTGCGCGGAGCAATCGCCAGCGCCCCGCTTCCTGCGTTGCCGCCGACCCCTCCATTGCCGGTCTGGTCGGCAATGTTGCCTGTGATCGTCAGGGACTTTCCAAACGCCGGGAGCAGCGTCACCGTCTGGTTGCCTTCAATGAACAAGCCGCTGCCCAGGCCGGCTCCGGCCAATCCGAAGATGGTGAGTGTCTTGTAAGAAGAGTTGTGCGAAACGGTCACGCCACCGAGACCGCCCGTGACGGTGCCGACGCCCAGCACGCCGGCGCCGATGCTCAGCAGCCCCCCTTGCTGCACGAACACATCCGCGCCGGCCCCCAATCCGCCGCCGCCGTTGTTCGAGGACCCAGCCGCCGCGCCGAACCCGCCCAGCCCAAGTCCGCCTCCACCGCCCCCACCGCCGCCACCGAAGCCGCCGGCACCGCCCTTGTATTCCACCGTCACGCTGCCCGCGGACTTGAACGCCAAGGCGCCGCCGCCACCGCCACCGCCGAAGCCGCCGGCACCGCCGCCCGCCCAGAGATGCTTGGGATCCTCGAAGGCGGTGTAGTAGCGCCCGCCCGGGCCGCCGCCGCCGAAGCCGCCCGCGCCGATGGCATCTCCATACGCAAACGTGGAACCGCCGCCGATGCCCCCGCCGCCGCCATCGTAGCCGCCGCCGCCGCCATTGGCCGCCGCGGGCGTGTTGTAGACCATCCCGACCCCGACATAGCCTCGGCCGGCGAGTCCCCCGCCCGGCACGATGCCGGCGCCACCGATGCTGCCGCCTCCGCTGCCTGGGATCGCGCCGGCGGCACCGGCGCCGATGCCCCCGCCGCCACCGGCGCCGGTCGCGCCCGAGCCGAGCGAACCGCCGGGACCCCCCATGCCGCCGCCGCCACCGCTGTTTCCGGCATTGGCATAGGTTCCGACAAAGACATCGCCGCCGCCATGCCCTCCCACCGCCGCATCGCCCGCGAACAACACATTGGCAAGGCTGACGGTGCCACCGGACGCGACGAAAAGGCCGCCGCCAAGGCCTGCGCCGCCGCCGCCGCCGTATCCCGCGATGTCTCTGACCAAGGGCAGCTTGTTGAAAGAAGACAGGATGAACGTCCCGTATCCGCCGGCGCCACCACGGGCAACCGTGTGGCTCACGCCGAGATTGTTGATGCTGACCTGGCCGGAATAGACGAACAGACCGCGCCAGGTGCTCGCGCCATCGATGACGAAACCACCGCCGTCGATGCTCAGCGTGCCGCCGCTGCCGAGATTGATCGCCAGCGGGTCACTGTTCAGCGTGAAGCCGGCGGACAGCGTTATGGAGTAGGCCGAGGTGCCTCCGGCGATTGCCGTCACGGCAGCGTTCCAATCGACCTCCGAGGCGACGACGAAGGAAGTCGGGGGCATGGTTCTGCTCCGTTACGCGAGCGACTGTAACACATGTTCCTTCACTGTTACATATTCTCCGCCGATACCAAATATCGGAGGTTGGCGGCTAGGCCTTGGCGGCCTGCCGTGCCGCCTCCGCGGAGATCCGCTCCGCGGCCTCGGGTGGCACCCCCGCCTCCATCAGCCCGCGCGTGACGGCCTCGCCGTCGCCGCCCTCGCGCAAAGACGCCGCCGCGGTTGCCAGCAACCCGGCGAGGTCGGCTTCATCGAGTTCGAAGCGCGGCACCACCTCCGCCGGCACGCCGGGACCAAACGGCTTCAACCGCAGCCGCGTGCGATGGTCGGCGGCCGGTGCCTGGTCGTGCATGGTCAGGCCGCGGTAGTAGCGCTTCTGCCATTTCTCCGAAGGCGAGCGCTGCTTCCCGTCCGCCATCTGCGCCTGGAAGGCATCGCGCGAGGCGCTCCAGGCACGGAACTGCTGCATCAGGTCGCTGCCCTCGGTCAGCGTCACGATTTTCGGATCCATCTGCTCCAGCACCCCTCGCTGCACCGGAAACACGAAGCAGATTGGCTCGTGCTTCTCGAAACTCACCCAGTGATTCCGGCGGGTGAATTTCCAGTTCATGGTGAAGGTGTAGGGCGACCAATCCGCCTCCACCACGCCGGTCAGCGGGGCGATGCCCTCCTTCGGCCGGTTCGGCGAACCGCTGATCCACAGGTCCCAGCCGGGTGGGGTGCGGAACAGCGCCTGGATGTGGAAGGTCAGCGTGCCCTGCCCGAACAGGGAGACCGGCCGGTCCGAGGCGGCGCCGGAGGAGCGCACCTGCACATCCTCGGCGCCGGCGCCGCCGGTCCAGACGGCGCTTGCATCGCACGGGCTCAGGATTTCCCAGCCATGCGCGTTGGCGATGTTCAGCGGCAGGCACCGATAGGCGAAGGCTTCGGCCGTCGCGTCCATCCAGGCCCGCGTGGCCTCGGCCGGGCGGATCAGCGGCTGCCAGCCGGGGTGCAGATAGCAGATGAAATCCATGACCGTCTCCCTGACGGCATCGACTCTGGCGGGTGAAGGATAGGCGGGCAATCCTCGCCGGCGGATCAGCGCCGGCGGTTCACCGCAGCGCGCCGGTCAGTTCCTGGTCGCCGCAGGCTTCGGCGATGGCGGTCGCGGTGCGCTGGATGTGCAGCGCCAGTTCGGCCGCTGCGGCGGGGGCGTCGCGGGCGATCGCGGCCTCGAAGATGCGCCGGTGCTCGGCCGCCACGTCGCGTTCGCCGGTGCTGACGACCAGGCCGAGCAGCCGGTAGCGCTCGCTCTGCTCATACAGGGTGTCGCGAAAGCGCAGCAGCCATTCCAGGCCGCAGGCGGCCACCAAAGCGGCATGGAAGCGTCCGTGCAACGCCGACCATTCATCGCTGTGGCGCAGCCGCTCCTCCCTGGTGGCGTAGGGCGTCTGCACCAATCCCGCCCACGCGGTCTCCAGCCGAAGCTGCCAGGCGGCGTCGCCGCGGGCGATGGAGCGTCGCAGGGCCAGGCATTCCAGCTCGATCCTGGTGTGGGTGACGTCGTTCAGGTCGGCCATCGACAGCGGGCTGACCCGAAAGCCGCGCTGGTCCTCCGCCACCACCAACCCGTCCGCCACCAGCCGCGAAAGCGCCTCGCGCACCGCGGCCAGGCTGACATTGAAGCGCTTGCCCAGCGGGGCGATCAGCAGCTTTTCGGCCGGCCGGCAGCGGCCGGCCAGGATGTCAGCCCGCAGCCGGTGATAGATGGCAGAGGTCAGGGTTCGCGGGCCGTGCAGCCCCGGCATCGCCAGCGGATCGATCTCGGACGGAAGCGTCAGCACCGTTGCATGAATTTCATCTTAGGACAGGTCGACGAGCCTACCCAACCGTGGCATCAACTGCCAGGAAAATATCGTTTTTCGATTGACGACATACGCATCGCGGCCAAGGATGCGGCCGCACGCAGCAACATATGGAGCTCACGGATGGCCAATATCCTGGTCGCCTTCTATTCCAGAACCGGGACCGTGGAGAGCCTCGCCAAAGCGATCGGCGAGGGTGCGCAGGAAGTCGGCGGCACGGTTCGCCTGCGCCGCGCCCGCGAGTTCGTCTCGGCGGAGGTGATGGCGATGGCGCCGGGCTGGACCGAGGGCGCCGAGCGCATGAACGCCATCTACGAGGCGCCGACCGCGGCCGATGCGGAATGGGCCGACGCCATCGTGTTCGGCACCCCCACCCGTTTCGGCATCGTGTCGTCGGAGCTGAAGGCCTACATGGATTCGCTCGGCGGCCTGTGGGCGCAGGGCAAGCTTGCCGGCAAGGTCGGCTCGGCGTTCTCCGCCACCTCGTCGCTGCACGGCGGCAACGAGGCGACGATCCTGTCGCTGTACGCGCCGATGGCGCATTTCGGCATGATCATCGTGCCACTGGGCTATGCCGATCCCGCCATGTTCAAGGCCGGCACGCCGTATGGCGCGACCGCCGCCACCGGACGGGAGCACCGGCCGATCACCGATGAGGAGAAGCACGTGGCGCACTGGCAGGGCCGCCGCGTGGCGCAGGTCGCCGCCGCCTTGCGCAGCCCGGCCTGACCGGGAAAGCTGCGAACCATCTCGGCTGCGGGCCTGGGCGGAGTAAAGCCTGGCCCGCGCCGCAGACCACGGCCACAAGGCCGGGCAAAACACAAAAGGGGAAACAATGTCCATGCAACGCCGGAGCTTCCTGGCCACAGCCGCCGCCGGGTTGGCCATGCCGTCGATCGGCCGCGCCGAAAGCGCCAGCACCCTGCGCTTCGTGCCGGAGGCGGACCTGATCCTGCTGGATCCGGTGGTCACGCCATCCGCGCAGACCCGCGAGCACGCCTACCTCGTCTACGACACGCTGTTCGGCCTCGATGATTCGTTTCGTCCGCAGCCGCAGATGGTGGCCGGCTTCACCACCGAGAACGACGGCAAGCTGTGGAAGCTGACCTTGCGGGACGGGCTGAAATTCCATGACGGCAGCAAGGTCCTGGCGCGCGACTGCGCCGCCAGCATCCGGCGCTGGGGCGCGCGCGACGCCTTCGGGCAGGCGCTGATGGCCGCCACCGAGGAAGTCGGGTTCGCCGACGACAAGGTGATCACCATCCGCCTCAAGCAGCCGTTTCCGCTGCTGCCGGACGCGCTGGCCAAGCCGATGGCCTATATGTGCCCGATGATGCCGGAGCGGCTGGCCAGCAGCGATGCGTTCAAGGCGATCACCGATCCCACCGGCAGCGGGCCGTACCGCTTCAAGGCCGATGAGCGCGTCAATGGCGCCCGTGCCGTCTACGAGCGCTTCACCGACTACGTGCCGCGCGAGGGCGGCGTCACCGAAATGACCGCGGGGCCGAAGCGGCCCACCATCGACCGGATCGAGTGGATCATCTCGCCCGACAACGCCATCGCCACGGCGGCCCTGCAGCGCGGCGAAATCGACTGGCTGCAAACCCCGGGCCCGGACCTTCTGCCGATGCTGCGCCGCGACAAGGGCGTCACCGTCCGCACCATCGCGCCGACCGGGCTCGTCGCCTTCATGCGCTTCAACCAGGTGCTGCCGCCGTTCGACAATCCCGCCCTGCGGCGCGCCCTGCTCGGCGCGGTGACGCAGGCGGACTACATGGTCGCGGTGAACGGCGAGGACAAATCGCTGTGGCGCGACAATGTCGGCTATTTCTGTCCCGGCACCCCGCTCGCCTCCGAAGCCGGGATGGAGGCGCTGACCGGCAAGCGCGACTACGACAAGGTGAAGCGCGAAATCGAGGCCGCCGGCTACAAGGGCGAGCGGATCGCGCTGATGGTCGCGGTCGATGTGCTGTACCTCAAGATCATGGGCGACGTGACCGCGGACGTGTTCCGCAAGGTCGGCCTGAACGTCGATTACCAGGCGATCGACTGGACCACGCTGGTACAGCGCCGGCTGAAGATGGACCCGATCGACAAGGGCGGCTGGAACGTCTTCGTCATCAACGACAACGGCATCAACGAAGTGAACCCCGCCGGGCATCTGTGGCTGCGCGGCAACGGCAAGGACGCCCTGTCCGGCTGGCCGACCGCACCGGCCTTGGAAACGCTCCGCAACGAGTGGTTCCAGGCCCGCAGCCTCGACGCACAGAAGGATGCGGCCCGCAAGCTGCAGCTGCAGGCGTTCCAGGACGTGCCGTATATCCCGCTCGGCCAATCCGTGGCCCCGACCGCCTACCGCTCCAACATCACCGGCGTGCTCAATGGCCAGCCGACATTTTGGAACGTGCGGCGCACGTGATGGACCAAGCATGCAGCGGACGTGATGGACAATCCAAGGAAACGCGATGTCTGAATCCGGAAAAATACTGATCGCGGGCGCCGGGATCGGCGGCATCGTCGCCGCCCTGGCGCTGCTGCAGCGCGGCTTCGAGGTCGAGCTTTACGAGCAGGCGGCAACCCTGCAGGAAATCGGCGCCGGCGTGCAGATCAGTTCGAACGGATCGCGCGTGCTGTGCGAACTCGGGCTGCAGCCGATGATGGAGTCGATTGCCGCGGTCCCGGTCGGCAAGAGCGTGCGGCTGTTCAGCACCGGGCGCGCCTGGAAGATGTACGACGCCGGCGCCGCCTCGATTGGAGAAATTCGGCTCGCCGTACTGGATGGTGCACCGGGGCGATTTCCACTCCGGTCTGTTGAAGGCTTTGAACGAGCGGGCGCCCGGAGCGGTGCATCTCGGCGCCCGCGCAATCGGGTTCGAGCAGGATGCCGACAGCGTCACGCTGCTGCTGGAGGATGGCCGGCGCGCAACCGGTGCCGCGCTGATCGGCGCCGACGGCGTGCATTCGAAAATCCGCAACGCACTGTTCGGCGAGGCGCGCGCCAAGTTCACCGGCTTCGTCGCCTGGCGCGGCGTCATCCCGATGGAGCGCCTGCCCGAGCGCCTGCGCGCGAAATCCGGCGAGAACTGGATGGGGCCGCACGGCCATGTGGTGACCTACCCGTTGCGGCGCGGCGAGATCCTGAATTTCGTCGCGGCCATCGAACGCAGCGACTGGGTGGTGGAAGGCTGGTCGGAAGCCGGCACCAAGGCTGAAATAAAAGCCGATTTCGCGCCCTGGCATCCCGACGTGCATCGCATCATCGACGAGATCGACATCCCCTATAAATGGGCGCTGCTCGGCCGCGATCCGCTGGAGCACTGGTCCGTCGGGAGGGTGACGCTGCTCGGCGATTCCTGCCACCCGACGCTGCCGTTCCTGGCCCAGGGCGCCAACATGGCGATCGAGGACGGCATGGTGCTGGCGCGCTGCCTGGCCGACACATCCGACGTGCCGGAGGCGCTGCACCGCTACGAGGTGGCGCGGCTGGACCGCACCTCGCGCATCGTGCGCGGCGCCGCGGACAACACCAGCCGTTTCCACAACCCGAAACTTGCCGATCCGGAGCAGGCGGAGGCGATCATCGACCAGGAATTCCATTCCACGAAGGTGGCACAGCGCTATGACTGGCTGTTCGAATACGACGCCCTGACGGTTCCGGTCTGATGACGAGCTTCGCAAAGAACAGCATCACCGTCGGCGCGACCTCGATCGATTTGTGGCAGGGCGGCGCCGGCCCGGACCTGCTCTACCTGCATGGCGGCGGCGCCGGCGATCTGTTCCGCGACGGCGCGGCGCCATTCCTGGAAGAACTGGCAAAGAGCTTTCGCGTCTTCGTGCCGGAGCACCCGGGGTTCGGCACTGCGGAGCGCCCGGACTGGGTCGATAACGTGCATGACCTCGCGTATTTCTATCTCGACTTCCTGCGCCAGCGCGGCAGGCCAACGCATCTGCTCGGGCATGGCCTGGGCGGGTGGATCGCGCTCGAGATCGCGGTTCGCAACACCGCGCATCTCGCCTCGCTGACCGTGGCCGATGCCGCCGGCATCCGCGTCGCGGGCGTCGCGCGCGGCGATCTGTTCCTGTGGTCGCCGCAGCAGACCGCCACCGCCATGCTGCAGGACGAGGCGGCCCGCGCCCGCTACCTCGCCGCCCTGCTGCGCGACAAATCGCCGGAGGAGCAGCGGGAAGCCCTGCGCAATCGCGAGACCTTCGCGCTGCTGGCATGGGAGCCGCGGCTGTATGATCCAGACCTGCCGAAATGGCTGCACCGCATCACGATCCCGACGCACGTGATCTGGGCGGAAGACGACCAGGTGCTGCCGCTGCCGCACGCGACGGCACTCGCAAAGGCGATCCCCGGCGCCCGGCTGACGGTCGTGCCGGGCACCCGCCATCTGCTGCAACTGGACCGCCCGGACGCGTTCGCCAACGCCGTCACCACCGGCCTCGCGGAGCATGTCGCATGAAATACTACCACATGACGCTGATGCCGTACGCGGCGCTCGACCTGCAGGAGCGGGAGAAATACAGCACCGCCTGGATCACCCTACCCAACCGGCTCTACGATCCGGTCAAGGGCAAGGCGCTCTACGACACCTACATCGCCGACCTCGTGCGCGCCGACCGGCTGGGCTTCGACGGCGTCTGCGTCAACGAACATCACCAGACCGCCTACGGCATGATGCCGTCTCCCATCGTCATCGCCTCGATCCTGGCGCGGGAGACGAAGCACTGCCGCATCGCCATTCTCGGCAGCGCCATTCCGCTGCGCGACCATCCGCTGACGCTCGCCGAAGAGCACGCGATGATCGACACGATCTCCGGTGGCCGGCTGATCAGCGGCTTCGTGCGCGGCATCGGCGCCGAATATCATGCCTCCGGCGTCAATCCCGCGCTGTCGCACGGCCGGTTTCACGAGGCCCACGACCTGATCACCCGCGCCTGGACCGAGCCCGGCCCGTTCCGCTTCGAGGGCAAGCACTACAACGCCGAATACGTGAACATCTGGCCGACGCCGTTCCAGAAGCCGCATCCGCCGATCTGGATCCCTTCGCAGGGCAGCACCGAAACCATCGAGTGGGCCTCGCATCCGGACCGGCGCTACACCTATCTGCAGACCTTCAGTCCGACGCCGCTGGTGCATCGCTTCATGGACCAGTACCGCGAGACCGCCGCCCGCCACGGCTACACCGCCAGCGACGACCAGCTCGGCTGGGCGGTGCCCGTGTATGTGGGCGAAACCGACGCATCCGCCGTTGCCGAGGCGAAACCGCATTACGAGGCGTTCCGCAAGTACTTCCTCGGCATGCCGATGGAGATGCTGGTGCCGCCCGGCTATGTCTCGATCGATTCGATGGCGCGCGCATTGGCCAAGAAGGAAACCAGCCACATCGAAATGACGCTGGAACGCGCCATCGACCTCGGGCTGATCCTGTGCGGCAGCGCCGCCACGGTGCGGGACCGGCTGCGGGAACATCGCAAGACGATCGGCTTCGGCCATCTGCTGGCAAACCTGCAATTCGGCACCATGCCGGGCGAGATGACCGAAGCCAACCAGCGCCGCTTCGCCGCCGAGGTGATGGACAAGCTGCGCGCCGAGACGGGCCTGGGCGTTTCCCAGGCGGCGAACTGATCGGCAATCGCCATGAACATCCACGCCGTCCGAATCCATGACTATGGCGGGCCCGAGATGATGCGCTGGGAACAGGTCCCGCAGCCGAGGGCGGCGGCGGGCGAAGTGCTGGTGCGCGTGCATGCCGCAGGCGTCAATCCGGTCGATTGGAAAACCCGCGAGGGCGCCCGCCGCGGCCGTGGCAATTTCGAACTTCCGGCAACGCTCGGCTGCGATCTTTCCGGCTTCGTCGAGCAGCTGAGTGCCGGCGTCAGCGCATTTCAGGTGGGCCAGGCGGTATTCGGCATGACCGGCCTGCACGGCGCATTCGCCGAACTGGTGGCGATCGCGGCCGACAAGCTGGTCGCCAAGCCCGCCGCCCTCGACCACGTCCATGCCGCCGCGGTGCCGCTGGCCGCCCTGACCGCCTGGCAGGCGTTGCACATGGCAGGCCTCGCCGGCGGGCAGCGCCTGCTGGTGCATGCCGCATCGGGAGGCGTCGGCGGGTTCGCGGTCCAGTTCGCCCGCGCGATGGGCGCCGAAGTGCTGGCCACCACCTCCGCCGCCAATGCCGACTACGTCCGCGGCCTCGGGGCGACGCGGGTCATCGACTACCATGCCGAGCGTTTCGAGGATGTGGCCGGCAAGGTGGATGTGGTGTTCGACCTGGTCGGCGGCGACACCCAGCTTCGTTCCTGGCGCGTGTTGCAGCCGGGCGGATTCCTGGTCTCCTCCATCGCCGTCGAGGACGGCGGCGAGCGGCCCGAGGGCGCCCGCGTGGCCCGCGTCGGGGTGCGGTCCGATGGCAGCCAGCTCGCGGAGATCACGAAGCTGATCGAAGCCGGCAAGGTGCGCGTCGAGGTCGCGCGCACGCTGCCGATGGCGCAAGCCGCGGAAGCGCTGGAACTGAACCGGCAAGGCCGCACCCGCGGCAAGATCGTGCTGACGGTGGGATGATGCGCGAGCTGACACTCACCTTCGACAATGGGCCCGACGCCGAGGTCACGCCGTTCGTGCTCGACACGCTGGCCGCGCGCGGCATCAAGGCGACGTTCTTCGTGATCGGCCGGCACGGTGCGGCACCGGGCGCCTTGGCCTTGATGGAGCGCGCGCATGCCGAGGGCCACTGGATCGGCAACCACACCTGGACCCATTCGGTGCCGCTCGGACAGGTCGAAGGCAGCGACGTGATCGAGGCCGAACTGGCGCGCACCCAGCGGCTGATCGGCGGGCTCGCGCATGAACCGAAGCTGTTCCGGCCCTCGGGCGGCGGCGGCAATCTGGACCAGCGGCTGCTGAACCGGCCGGTGGTCGATTACCTGTGCGCCAACCGCTTCACCTGCGTGCTATGGAACGCCGTGCCGCGCGACTGGAACGATCCTGACGGCTGGATGGCCACCGCCTTTTCGCAGCTTGCGGCGCAGCCCTGGTCGCTGCTGGTGCTGCACGACCGGCCGGGCGGGGCGATGCGGCATCTGCCGAAATTCCTCGACGACGTGGCGGCGCAGGACATCCGCATCCGGCAGGACTTCCCGCCGGACTGCCTGCCCATCACCGCCGGCGAGATCACCGGCCCGATCGACCAGTTCACCACCTGTCCGCCGAACCAACGGCGGCAGCCAGCGGCAATCCAGAGGGGATGAGACAATGCGCCGACGCGACCTGACGAAGCTGGCCATGGCGGCGCCGATGCTCGGCCTGGTGCGGCGCGAAGCGCGTGCCGCCGACACCGAGTTCAAGATCGGCGTGGTCGCCTCCGTCACCGGCAGCTTCGCAGCACCCACCAAGGACACGTTCGACGGCCTGAACGCCTGGATCAAGATGGCCGGGCTGCCCGGGCGCAAGATCGTGCTGGAGACGCTGGACGACGAGACCAACCCGGTGAACGCCGCCAACGCCTTCCGCCGGCTGGCCGGCGATCCGTCGGTGTCGCTGATCTACCTGTTCATCAACAGCACCTCGGCGATGGCGGCGAAGTCGTTCGCCTCCGAATTCAAGGTGCCGATCATCACCGGCGGCGGCGCCGACAGCCTGGGCAAGCCCGCCGATCCGTGGATGTTCAAGGTGGTGCCGTCGAACCGCGACTACATGATCGGCGATGTCCGAGTTCATCCGCAAGAAGGGCTACAAGAAGCTCGCCCACCTGTATTCCGGCGATACCTTCGGCCAGTACGACCACACCAACCTGCAGGACCTGGCGCCGAAATACGGCTACAGCATCGTCGCGGCCGAGAA
The DNA here is from genome assembly GCA_963819305.1 of uncultured Alphaproteobacteria bacterium. Lineage (GTDB taxonomy): Bacteria > Pseudomonadota > Alphaproteobacteria > Acetobacterales > Acetobacteraceae > CAVTKE01. The sequence goes on along the minus strand of CAWFVP010000002.1, from coordinate 837,775 downwards.
GTTCGGCATCGAGGATACCAACTTCAACGCGCAATGGACCCGCATCCGCGCCGCGCAGCCGGACATCATCTACAGCAGCGCCACCGGCCGCGCGGCGCCGCTGTCGTTCCGGCAGTACAAGCAGCTCGGCATCCAGACGCCGCTGATCGCCACCGGCTCGGCGATCAGCGAGGCGTTCTTCCAGGCGCATCGGCGGCCCGGACAAGGCGGACGGGCTGATGACCATGACGCAGCTGCGGCTCGCTGGGCGCCGCCGCGGGCGGCGACACCGCGAAATTCATCACGCCGAGTTGAAGGAAGGCATGGGCGGCCGCACGCCGGTGTTCTTCAACACCTTCGGCTGGGATGTCGGCCTGATCACCGCCGCCGCCGTCGCCGGCTCCGACGGCTCGCGCCAGGGCATTCGCGACGCGCTGGAGAAGCTGCACGACCTGCCGGCGCTGAACGGTCCGGTCTCGTATTCGGCCGGAGGACCATACCGGCCAGGACTCCCGCTCCATCACCGTGGCGCAGCTGGCGAACGGGGTCATGGTCCCGGTCCGGCCGACCTTCGCGCATGGACAGCACGACTCTTCCTGCAACTGCTGCTGCCGGGCGCCACCACCGGTTGCGTCTATGCGCTGGTGGCGCTGGGCTTCGTGCTGTGCGCCAACGTCTCCGGCGTGGTGAATTTCGCGCAGGGCGAGTTCGTCATGCTGGGCGGCATGGCGGCGGCCTGGCTGGTCGGGCTGGATGTTCCGCTCGGGCTGGCGATCCTCGCCGCCTGCGCTGATCGGTGCCGCCGCCGGCGCGGCTGCAGGAGGTGGTGACCCTGGCGCCGGTCCGGCGCATGCCGCATTTCATCCAGATCACCACCACGGTCGGCTTTGCCGTGGTGCTGCGCGGCTGACGCTGATCGTCGCCGGCAAGGACGCGCTGAGCCTGCCCGGGCTTTCGGTCTCCGGCGACGACGTGTTCGATATCGTGCGGCGCCATCCTGCCGGTGCAGAGCCTGTGGGTGTGGGGCGCGACGGCGCTGCTGCTGGGCGGCACCTTCCTGTTCCTGCAGCGCACCGCCGTCGGCCGCGCGGTGCGCGCGTGCTCGATCAACATGCAGGCGGCGCGGCTGATGGGCGTCAACGCCGAGCGGCTGCGCGATCCTGGTGTTCGCGGCCAGCGGCGCCACCGGGGCGCTGGCCGGCGTGGTGATCACGCCGATCGTGCTGGCGAGCTGGGACGCCGGCATCGGCTACAGCACCAAGGGCTTCATCGGCGCCATCCTCGGCGGCTTCCGCTCGCCGGGCGGCGGCGGCGCTGGGCGGCCTCGGCATCGGCCTGCTGGAATCGCTGGCGGCCGGCTACGTCTCCTCCGGCTGGAAGGATTTCATCGTGTACGGCGTGCTGCTGGCGTTCCTGCTGCTGCGCGGCGGCGTGTTCCTGCGCGGGCGTGCGGCGGCGATGGCGGGCGGGTCGTGACCGGGATTTCCTGGCCAGCCGGAAAAATGCGATTACCGCCGTGGCCTTCCTGGCGGCGGTGATCGCGTACCCGCTGCTGCTGCCGGACAGCTATCATCTCGGCCTCGGGATCAGCGCCGGGGCGATGGCGATCAGCACCGTCGGGCTGGTCCTGCTGCTGGGCTTCGCGCACCAGCTCGCGATCGGCCAGGCGGCGTTCAGCATGGTCGGCGGCTATGCCAACGCGATCCTGTGCGTGCAGTACGGCTGGGACCCGTTCCTGGCGATGCTGGCCGGGGCCGCGATCGCGATGCTCGCCGCCTACGGCATCGGCGCGCCGATCCTGAAGCTGCGCGGCTTCGTGCTGGCGATGGCGACGCTGGCGCTGCATCTGATGCTGATCGTGTTCGCGATCGAGATGCCGTTCACCGGCGGCGCCGATCGGCATCACCGGCCTGCCGAAATTCCGTGTGCTGGGCTTGCCGCTCGCCGACGACCGGCTGTTCTTCTGGTTCACCTGGGCGCTGGCCCTGGGCGCGGTGTGGATCGGCCTCAACATCGACCGCACCCGCATCGGCCGCGCCCTGCGCGCCATCGCCGCCAGCGAGACCGCGGCCGGTTCCGTCGGCATCGACGCCGCCCGCACACAAGGTGCAGATGTTCGTCATCGGCGCCGGCATGGCCAGCGTGTCCGGCAGCCTGCTGGTGCACTACCTGCGCGCCACCGACCCGAACGTGTTCAGCTTCGCCTACAGCATCAACCTGATCACCGGCACCATCATCGGCGGCCTGATGTCGGTCTGGGGCGGCGCGCTCGGCGCCGCCATCATCATCGGCCTGCGCGAGGTGCTGCGCGCCCTGTCCTTGCCGCTTTGGGAATCGGTGATCATGGGCGCGCTGACGGTGACGGTGCTGATCGCCTTCCCGCGCGGCGTCGCCGGCTTCGTCAGCGCGCTGTACGACCGCCTGGCCGGCCGCTCCGTCAGCCAGCCGGGCGGCGATTTCGGCGGCCGGGCAGACGACGCTGCCGAGGGTCGCCGGCGAGCGCCGCGATGGCCCGATGCTGGAGGTGGTCGGCGCCTGCCGCAGCTTCGGCAGCCTGCGCGCGGTCGCCGACGTTTCCTTCACCGTGCAGCCGGGATCGATCACGGCGCTGATCGGCCCGAACGGCGCCGGCAAGACCACGATGTTCAACCTGATCGGCGGCGCGCAGACCCTCGATGCCGGCTCGATCCGCCTCAACGGCGCTTCGATCGGCGCCCTGCCCGCCGCGCGAGATCGCCCTGCGCGGGATCGCCCGCACCTTCCAGAACCTGCAGCTGTTCGAGACCATGACGGTGCTGGAGAACGTGATGAGCGGCAGCCATCGCCTGGCCGCCAGCGGCATCTGGCCGATCGCCCTGGCGCTGCCGAACACCCGCCGCGAGGACGCCAGGGCCCGCGAGGCCGCGCGCGCCTGCCTCGCCTTCGTCGGGCTGGAGGGCGCCGAGGACATCGAGCCCGGCGCCCTCTCGTTCGGCCACCAGCGCCTGGTGGAGATCGCCCGCGCGCTGGCGCTGCAGCCGCAGCTGCTGCTGATGGACGAGCCGGCCTCCGGCCTCAACGACAGCGAGACCGAGCGCCTGAGCGAACTGATCCTGCACATCGCGGCCCAGGGGATCACCGTGCTGCTGGTGGAGCACGACATGCGGCTGGTGATGGGCCTGGCCGACCACGTGGTGGTGATGGACCACGGCGAGAAGATGTGCGCCGGCAGCACCGACGAAGTGCGGGCCGACCCGAAGGTGATCGCCGCCTATCTGGGCGCCGCGGTGGACCGCGATGCTGCTTGAGCTGGAAAGCCTCTCCAGCGGCTACGGGCGCACGCCGGTGCTGCGCGAGGTTTCGCTGCAGGTGGCGGAAGGCGAGATCGTCGCGCTGATCGGCGCGAACGGCGCGGGCAAGAGCACGCTGCTGAACACCGTCATGGGCATGGTCGGGCGGGCCGGCGGCGACATCCGCTTCGACGGCCGCTCGATCGCCCGCCTGCCGACGCCGGCGATCGTCCAGTCCGGCGTGGCGCAGGTGCCGGAGCGGCGCCAGTTGTTCGGCACCATGACGGTCGAGGAGAACCTGCTGATGGGCGCCTATATCAGCCGCGACCGGCGCCATGTCGCGGCCTTGCTGGAGGCGCAGTTCGAGCGGTTTCCCGATCCTGCGCGAGCGCCGCCGGCAATCGGCGCAGACGCTCAGCGGCGGCCAGCAGCAGATGGTGGCGATCGCCCGCGCGATGATGTCGAGCCCGCGCCTGCTGCTGCTGGACGAGCCGTCGCTCGGGCTGGCGCCGATCATCGCCGGGCAGATCATCGACGGCATCGTCGCCCTGCGCGAGGCCGGCGGCACGGTGCTGATCGTCGAGCAGAACGCGCATGCGGCGCTGGGCATCGCCGATCGCGGCTACGTGCTGGAGAATGGCCGCATCTCCCTGTCCGGGCCGGCGCACGAGTTGCTGAACAGCACGGCCGTGCAGGACGCCTATCTTGGCGGCCAGGGCGGCCAACTCGCGATCGAGGCCCGCATCCGCGCTCGCAAACGCGCCATCCTGGGGCGCTGAAAAAGGGGAACAAGGTGCTATGTAGGGGACCGCGACCGAGATTGCCGAAACATTGGAACAGATCAACCGAGGAGCATTCGAGATGAACGAAATGAGCAAGCCCGCAGCCGCCGGCAACACGCTTCAGGAACTGCCGCAGCGCCTGCATCACCAGGCGTTCTGCGTCCGCGACCAGGAGGTCAACCGCAAATTCATCGAGGACGTGCTTGGCATTCCGCTGACCGCCACCTGGTGCGAGCGGGTGTTCCGCGCCGAGGTCGGCCGCGAGGTCGATTACTGCCACACCTTCTATGAACTCGCCGACGGCGGGGCGCTGGCGTTCTTCCAGTTCGCCGACGACGAGGCCTGGGAAAAGAACCGTGCCGTGGTGCAGGAAGTCGGCGGCTCGCTGCATACCGCGTTCAAGGTGTCGCAGCGGACCTTCGACGAGGTTAAGGCGCGGTTGGAGAAGGCCGGCGTGCCGGCCCGCATCATCGACCATGGCTACTGCACGTCGATCTACATGAAGACGCCCGACGACATGAAGCTGGAATTCACCGTCGACGCGCCGGACGCGGAATCGATCGCGGCGATGCGGCGCAAGGATGCGCATTCCGAACTCGCCCGCTGGATGGCCGGCGACCGTCACACCAACAACGACGACCGCCCGCACCACTGAAACTGCGAAGCCCCCTGCGATGCACCGCGGGGGGCTTTTCCAGCAGCAAGCAGTGATTCACCGCAGAGGCAGTGAGACGGGGAGAAGTGAAGGAAAAATGCTTCGCTTGCTGCTCCCCGTCTCATTGCCTCTGCGGTGAACTCGCTTCGCTTTTCGTCCTGAGATACAGCGACGACGGAAAATGCTGGCCGCTGGCGTCCAGGTCGGGGCCGAGGCCGTCGGCACTTTCGGCCGGCACGTATTCCGGGAAAATCTGCCGCAAACCGTCCGGGCGGTCGTAGTGCAGGTGGCTCAGGCAGAACAGGATGTCCATCCGCGAATTGTCGATCAGGTAGGCGTGCAGCAGCGCGGTTTCCAGCCATTGGAAGATCGAGCGGTCGGCGTCGCGCTGGTAGTCGAACGGCAGGTAGATGTCGTGGAAATGCACGTGCACGCCGGGTGCGAGGCGCGGCAGAAGGTCCAGCACGATGCGCATCACGTCGCCGCCGATCCGCAGCGCGTGGGTGGAATCGACGAACAGGAAATCGCCGTCCTGCAGCGCGTCGAACACCGTGATATCGATGTCCTCGACACGGCTTTGCTTCAGCGTCACCGGCGCTCCGCGCAGCCACTCGCTTGGATACGGCTCGACGCAGGTGATCTCGGCGGGGGCGCCTTCGCCGGCGTTGCGCTTCACCGCCTCCAGCATGCAATAGGTTGACACGCCCGAGCCGATTTCGATGATCCGCCGCGGCTTGGCGGCGCGCAGGAATCCGTGCAGGGCCTGCGCCTCGATGTAGCCGAACCCCGGGCCGAAGGCGCCGGACACCGCCGCGGTGAAGGCAGGATTGTTACGATATTCCGGTTCGAATGGCCGCACCATCCGGTCGAGGTATCGGAGCTGGGCGTCGAGATCGACGGCGACGCCGCGCATCTCCGACCGGCGCGCCCATTGCTTGCGCGTGCGCCGCAGTTCGCGCAGGTCCGGCAGCGGCACGTAGTAATGCTTGGGCAGCACGAACAGGCCGACCCGGGCGCCGGCTTCATGCAGTTGCACGAAGGCCCGCTTGGCGCCGACCCTGAGGTGCTTCTTGAGCGTCTGGCTGACCAGTTTTCACCTATGTAATAAGCGGCATGCCAACAATGCCTTGCATAAGTCGCGGCGACCGCCCCGCAATCGATCGAGAAACGATACGCAACAAGACGAACAGCAACGGGCTAGGGGATGTCCGGACGCCGGATCGATATTCGCCGGTAAATCTACCGGGATGCGCTGGTGCAACAAGCGGCCTTGGTGGGTACTCCCTTTGGAGGGGAACATTCTGGCAGCGGCGGATTCGATGCGGATCGTTTTAGAGTCCCTCTATTTCGAGGTAGCCCGCGGCGGCGTCGAGGCCATTGCCGCCGATGTGCGTTGCACCAAATGCCATGATGCGTTGCAACCGACATCCGCCCTACGATCGTGCCACCGATTTTTAACCCCCGATCCACGCAAGGGATTCCGCCACCGATGAGCGTCCGGCAATTTGCAAACTCGTTGGACATCATTCGGCGCAATGAGCACCGCAACCGGGCCACCGCCTTGGCGCGGCACATCTACTGGCAAGGCCGCCGCCTGCTGTTCCCGAAGCCACTGCATCTGCGGCTGTCGCAATCGACCATCATGGACGACGAGCCGGGCGGCGTGATCAGCATGGTCAACATGCTGGGGCTGTACGACTACAACAACATGCATTTCGTCCAGATGGTGCTCGGCGCGGCACCCCGGCAGCCACCCGTGTTCCTTGATGTCGGGGCGAATATCGGCGCCTACACGCTGGTCGCGTCCGAGGTGCCGGGCACCAGCGTGATCAGCCTGGAACCGGTCCCGGCCGCCTTCGCCAAGCTGCAGCGCAACATCGCCCTCAACCGCCGTGACCGCGTGCATGCGCTCAACGTGGGTGCATCGCGGCAGCCCGGCGTGTTGCGGATGACCGGCAACAGTTCCTCGGTGGTGAACCATGTGGTCAGCGGCAATGCCGGCGGGGAGGCCACCATCATGGTCGAGGTGGATACGCTCGATGCAATCAGCCAGCGGCTGGGCCTCAGTCCCGCGATGATCAAGATCGACGTTGAGGGCCACGAGCCGGAGGTCCTGGCGGGCGCGATCGCCACTCTCGAGGCTTGCGAGGCCTGCATCGTCGAGAACGGCGACCGACCCGTCATCGTCGAGTTCATGCACAAACACGGCCTGATCGGGCCGCTGCACTACCGGCACCGTGACCATGCGCTGCGGCGCGCGCCACAGCCGCTTCCGGAGGATCAGATCTTCGTCGCCCGCGAATTCGCCGCCCGGTTCCCCGCCGTCACCGTCGAAGCTTGACGGCTCCGGCGATGACGGCTCGTTGGAGGTGCCGGCGATCAGCGCCGGGCGAACAACATTCCCAGCACCACCCCGATCCCAAGCGCGCTCAGCAATGCGGCGAGCGGTTGCTCGGTGGTGAAGTCACGCACCTCGTCCAGCATCTGCCCATAGGCATCCTGGGCCTGCCCGGCCATCTGGTTGGCCTTGCCGCGGGCCTGGATGTTGGCGTCGCCGGTGAGGCCGCCAACAGCGTCCTGAACCCTGCCGCCCACGTTGCGGGCCAGGCCTTCCAGTCTGTTTTCGTCCATTGCGCCGGTTCTCCGTGCTGACCGGGATCGACCCCGGTGCGTTGCGATACTGCAGCTACGCCGCAGCCGGGATTATGTTCCATCCCACGCCGCGCCGCGCGCATTCGAGTTGACCATGAATCTTCTGCAGCAGATCGCCAGCAACACGGCCAAGGGCCCCGATTTCGAACCGGATGCGCCGGGGCGGCCGGCGCCGGCCGATCCGCTGGTGCGGCTGATCGCGTTCTATCTGCCGCAATTCCATCCGATCCCGGAGAACGACCTATGGTGGGGCAAGAGCTTCACCGAATGGACCAACGTGACCAAGGCGGTGCCGCGCTTCGCCGGGCATTACCAGCCGCGGCTGCCCGGCGACCTCGGGTTCTATGACCTCCGGTTGCCGGAGGTGCTGCGGGCGCAGGCGAAGCTGGCGCGGCGCTATGGCATCGCCGGATTCTGCTTCCACCATTACTGGTTCGCCGGCAAGCGGCTGCTGGAGCGGCCGCTCGACATCTTGCTTGGCGATCCGACGATCGACCTGCCGTTCTGCGTCAACTGGGCGAACGAGAACTGGACCCGCCGCTGGGACGGCTATGACCAGAACGTGCTGATCGCGCAGCAGCACTCGCCGGAAGACGATATCGCCTTCGCGCGCTCGCTGGAGCCGATGTTTCGCGATCGCCGCTATATCCGCATCGACGGGCGGCCTTTGCTGATGCTGTACCGCCCCGGGATCCTGCCGGACGCCGCGGCGACGGTCCGCCGCTGGCGGGCGCATTTCACCGCGGCCGGGCTGCGCGACCCCTACGTCGTAATGGCGCAGGCGTTCAACGACGGCGATCCGGCGAAATACGGCATGGACGCGGCGGTCGGCTTTCCGCCGTTCTGGGCCGGCTGGGACCTGCCGCGCCTGCAGGCGTCGCTCGAAAAGTTCGATCCGGACTACCAGGGCGAGGTGGTGGATTACGCGGCGATGGCGGCGGCGACCGTTGCGGGCTATGGCGCACCGGAGAAGACGTTCCCCGGCGTCTGCCCCGCCTGGGACAACGAGGCGCGCAAGCCGGGTCGCGGCTTCTGCTTCACCGGCGCCACGCCTGCGAAATACGGCGCGTGGCTGCGGGCCGCCTGCGCCGCCGCCATCCGGGCGGAGGAGCCGGATGAGCGGCTGGTGTTTATCAATGCCTGGAACGAATGGGCTGAAGGCGCCTATCTGGAGCCCGACCGGCATTTCGGCTTCGCCTATCTGGCCGAGACGGCGCGGGTGCTGAACGGGCTGCGCCTGCCCATGCCGGGCGATGCTCCGCTGCCGGCGCCGGGTGAACCGGCAGCACCGCGCAGCGCCACGGCAAACCCCCTATCGGGCACGCTCCTCCGGACGGCGCGGCGGACCGCGCGACGGGCCGCCAACCGGCTCGCCGATGCCGCCGAGGCCTTGGCGCAAACGTTGCGAAAGTAAGTCCGGACTGGTAAAGGACGGTGGCGGAATATTCCGTCAATATGCCTTAGGCCACGTTCTGGCCTTCTCGCGTACCGTCCCAATTCCGAGAACCTGGCGATGCCGCTTTGACCGGGCCGGCCATGGCCACGAGGCAACCGCGACTACCGGTAATCGACAGCCTGCGCGGGCTGGCCGCGATCTATGTCGTGCTGTTCCACACGGCCTTGGTGCCGCGGCCGAACCTTCCCTTGCCGTATGGCACCGACCATATCGTCATGTTCGGCGGCACGGGCGTCATCCTGTTCTTCGTCATCAGCGGATTTTCGCTGTCCATGACGATGGCCCGCCACGAGCGCGCGGCATCGCCGATCCTGAGCTACGGCATTTCCCGGTTTTTCAAAATCATGCCGATGTTCTATGTGCTTTTGCTGGCTTCAGTGATGCGGGACAACCTGCTGCTCGGGGAACCGCTCTGGGCGGGCATCATCGTCGGCAATGCGTTGGTCGTCTTCAATTTCTTCCCTGGGCGCCAGGAAGGCATCGTGTGGGCGAGTTGGACCATCGGCGTCGAGATGGTCTATTACGCCCTATTCCCGCTCATCCATCTGCTGTCCGTGCGTAACAAGGTGGCGCTTGTGGCCGTCGTCCTCGCCGCCTACGGGATCATGACCCATATCGGGGTGGCATCGAGGATCTACGTTTTCAGTTTCCTCGGTTTCATTCCGATCTTCGTCCTGGGTGAGTTGACCTTCCTGGCCTATTCGCAGCTTCGTTCCAGGGCGACGGCAGGGTGGATCGGCGGCGCCGCGACGCTGGCGGGCGGGGCGCTGCTCATCGGTTGCGTGCTCGCCTACGGGTCCGGGACGAGCCCGACGATGCGATACCCGATCGGCCTGGGCTTCGCATTTGTTGTCCTGGGCTTCACGCTCCGTCCGGTTCGTGCCCTCGAGGGTCCGATCCTGGGTTTTTACGGCAGCATCAGCTATTCGCTTTATCTGTGCCATGCGCCGGTCATTTTCTTCCTGGCGCCGCTGCTGCAGCGGATCGTGGGCGCCGCGCCGGGCGCCCTGGCGTACCCGATCTGCGCCATCATGGCCCTGGGCGTGTCCACGGCTTTCGGATGGCTCGGCTACCGGTTCATCGAGCAGCCGGGAATTCTCCTGGGTAAGGTGCTCACCCAATGGGCGCAGAACAAAATGATCCCGCTGGTCGCGACAGGCGGCTGACGGGGAAACCTGGCGGGGATCCGCCGAAGCCAGCTAGTAACGCCACCCCGACATGAGCGGCGCCGCCAGGTCTATCAGGCCGGCCACGCCCAATCCGACGCCGACGCCGAGTTCGAAATGCATGGTCCGCCGGCTGCGGTTCAACTGGGCGAGGATGGTCAGGAGCAGGCCGCCGACCAGGTACGAGAAGCTGGCGATCGCGGATGGCGGCATGGCGTTTTTTCCCCCCGGCCGTCAGACGGCTCGAAGGTCATGCTTAGGCGACGGCGGCTATCCGTTCGCTGACGCAATCTTGTCGCTGATTTCGGGGGCGCCAGCTTTGCGGGCAAAGTGCCCAGCCGTCGGGGAATTCGGATGGTGGGCGCGACAGGGATTGAACCTGTGACCCCCGCCATGTCAAGACGATGCTCTACCGCTGAGCTACGCGCCCATCCGAACCCGCCGGCGATCGTGCCGACTGACGGGCTTCTAGCCCGGCGTGGCCGCTTGAAGCAAGGGGCGCGCGGCCGGTCGCCGACAGGCGGATTGCTGCGGGGCGGCAACACGGGTTGAATGTGGCGATGGACCTGCCTTTGCCCGAGCATCCGCCGTTGCCGAAGCTGCCACCGGTGGTCGTCACCCTGCCGTTGCCGCAGACGGTGCCGCTGGTGTTCGCCTCGCCGCATTCGGGACGCGACTACCCCGCCGAATTCATCGCGAGCACCCGGCTGGACCCGCTGCGGCTGCGGCGCAGCGAGGACAGCTTCGTCGAGGAACTGTTCGCCGCCGCCCCCCTGCACGGCGCACCGCTGCTGGCGGCGACGTTTCCGCGCGCCTATTGCGATCCAAACCGCGAACCCTGGGAGCTCGATCCCACCATGTTCGCGGATGCGCTCCCGCCATGGGTCAACACCAGCAGCGCGCGGGTCGGCGCCGGGCTCGGCACCATCGCGCGGGTGGTCGCGTCCGGCGAGCCGATCTACGCCGGCAAGCTGCATTTCGCGGAGGCGGAGGCCCGGGTGCACGGGTTCTGGCAGCCGTTCCACGACAATCTGAGCGACCTGATCGGCAAGACGCGGGCGCAATTCGGCTGCTGCCTGCTGATCGACTGCCACTCCATGCCCGGCGGCAGCCTGCCGGCGCGGACGGCGGCGGATTTCGTGCTGGGCGACGCGCACGGCACCGCCTGCGCGCCGCGGGCGATGCGGATGGTGGAGCAGGTGCTGGGCGACCTCGGCTACGTGGTGCGACGCAACGACCCGTATGCGGGCGGCTACATCACCCGGCATTACGGCCGGCCGCGCGAATCCGTCCATGCGCTGCAGGTGGAGATCAACCGGACGCTGTACATGGACGAGGCGCGGATCGAGCGGCTGCCGGGGTTTGCCCTGGTGCAGGAACGCATGACGGCCCTGGTCATCGCCATGGCCGAAGCGGCGCCGCTGCTGCAGCTCGCCTGAGGCTAGCCCGACCAGGAACGCGCCGAAGCGCAAATTCACAATCGCGGAATAAAAAAATGGCGGCGCTTTGCAGCGCCGCCAAGTTTAGGGAGGAAACGTCCAAGAAAGCAGGGAGGCGACCGGAGCCACCTCGCTGCCAAGACGGAAATTAGCCGTCCAAGGTGCAGAGTGCAAGCCTTATTTTGCAGCGCACCATGAATTTTTGTTAGGCGACGGCGGGCAATGCCGTGCTGCAGCATAAAAGCCGACCACTGATCTGTTCACAAAACGTGACTCACGTGGCGTTAAGGTCCGGGGTATACGGTTCCCCGCCATGCGCGCCATTGCCCCCCTGATTTCCTCGTTGCTTTTCATTGGCCTGGCCGGACTCGTTCGAGTCCCGGGGTGAAGGCGGCGGAAGCGCCGATGGCCGGGGTGCCTCGCCTGCTGATGCCGTCCAGCGGGGAGCCCGGCATGCAGTGCCGGCAGGCGATCGGCACCGCCGAGCGGGCCGCCGGGGTACCGTCGCAGCTGATGGCGGCGATCGGGCGGATCGAAAGCGGCCGCGCCGACGCGCAGGGCATCATCCATCCCTGGCCCTGGACGATCAATGCCGAGGGCGTCGGGCACGTCTACAACTCGAAGGCGGAAGCGATCGCCGCGGTGCGCGACCTGCAGGCGCAGGGCGTGCGGTCGATCGACGTCGGCTGCATGCAGGTCAACCTGATGTTCCATCCCGGCGCCTTCACCAACCTGGACGAGGCGTTCGACCCGCTGGCGAATGCGCATTACGCGGCGCAGTTCCTCAACACCCTGTATGCCCAGACCGGCACCTGGGTCCGGGCCACCGCGTTCTATCATTCGGCGACCCCGGAGCTCGGCGACGACTACCAGCGCAAGGTCGCGGCGGTGCTGCCCGACGAACTGCGCAAGCTCGGGTTCACGACCGCCCTGCCCGGCACCAATGTTTGGTCCAACAACGCCTTCAGCCGGAACATGTGGAATGCCGGCACCGGCGCCATGGCCCGGCCGGGGCTGCGGATGCCGGCCGGACCGGTGTTGCCGCCCGCGCCGACGATGCTCGCGCGGTCCGGCCAGGCGGTGCGCGGCGGCGGCAACATGCTGTCGAACCGGGCGGAGAATGCGCGGGTGATCACGGCCGCTCCCGGAACCACCGGCCGCGGCCTGGACGCCTATCGCGCCGCGCCGATCCCGGTCAGCAGCCCGGTCGCCAGCATGGCGGCCAATCCCTCCCGGCTCTGAGCGGGCGCGGTTTCTGCCGGTCGGAAAAGGCCACTGCTTCAGCGAAACGCCGCTTGAGAAAAGCGCGGCGACCGTTCAACCGAGTTTGATCAGCGTCAATGACTTCACCCGCGGCAACCGCATCGTTGCGGGATGCACCCGGCTGAGACATTGCTGATTGCACGACGCCTGTTCCTGGAGTCCGGCAACCAAGCGCTGGACATCGCATTCAACCGGATCGTCGCCTCGCTGCGGGCGAGCCAGCAGGAGCAAGCGGACGACTGGTATGCCATCTACCGGCTGATCGCCGGGATGCTCGGCCGGCACCCGGACGGACACAGGCTGCACTGACCCCTGCCCTCACTCAGCCTCGAACAACCGAAGCGCCCGCCTTGTATTCAGGTGCCCGCCCGAAGCGCCGCGCAGCGTACACACACTCAGGCCGGCTCCAGACACGCAACATTATTAAAGCCTGCGCCCGGCAACCAAAAGCAGACCTCTTTCATTGCAAGTACAACGCCGAACAACTGGCACAATCGAAATCTGTATAAAAAGATTGCTGAAGAAAAGGTTGAACGACGTTCGATATCACCACGCGTAACGCATACGAGGCATCTGTGGCGGAATACCGTATCTTCACCTTCGACTTCCGTGGCCACGTCGTTGCCGGATCGCGCGCCGTCGCGGGCACCGACCAAGCCGCGCTGGCCTTCGCCGAGACCCTGCTGATCGCCGGAGAAAGGGTCGTGGTCTGGCAAACCGGACGACTGGTCGGCGCCATCGACGGTCCCCCCGCCCCGGGGAAGCTGACGGCCCGGATGGTGCCGCCGCCGGCAGCCCCGCCCGGCCGGGCGCCGGGCTGCCGCGACACCCACCGCAGCGCCGGCCGGCGACCCCGTTAGCGGCGGGCCCGGTTGCACAGGGACTATCGAGGCGACCTGACCCGGCTGCCCAATACGACATTCGCCGGCGCGCCGATATCCGCGACCAGGCGCCTGAACTCCGGTAAATCCGCGATCAGCTTTCCCGCCGCAGCCCGCAGGCGGTCGATCGCTTCTTCCGGCAGCGAGAACGAGGTCGGCAGGTTGTTCAGGTACTCGAATTCCGCGCGATCCTTCAGCGCGTTGAACGACACGTCCACGACATAGACGCCGACATCGGGCGCATTCGCCACCTCGCGCAGGCTGGGGTCCCTGGCGGCGTCGAAGGCTGGCGATTCGCGGATCTGGTGCAGCAGGTGCCAGTTGGCGGCGATGTCCTTCAGCTGCTCCACCGCCTCGTCGGAATTGTTGTCGATCGGCACGCCGGTCGCCTTCAGCAATGTCGATAGCATGCCGGGCGGCGCCTCCGACTTGTCCCAATCGGTGCTGGGGTCGGACTGGGAATTGACCACGAACACGACCACCCGCTTGATGTGGTCGAGCGGGGTGGGCTGGCCGAGCGCATGCGATGCCAGGACCGCCTGGAACACCTCGAGCGCACCGCGCAGCCCGACATTGTCGGAGATGCCGCCGTCCACGAGATGGATGTACGGGCGGCGGGCGCTGTCGTTGTAGGTTTCCAGCTGCTTCAGCCGCGACGCCATGCGCGCGGCCGGCCGCGGCATGCTTGCCGGATCGCTGAACTTCAGCAGCCAGTCCGGCACCCGGAAGTTGCAGGTGCCGCCGTAGTTGTTCAGCGTCACCGGCGACAGCACCAGCGGCACCGCCGACGATGCCGCGGCGGCCCGGGACAGGCGCACCGAATCGAGGTCCGAACAGAAGACGTTGAAGATGTCCTGGGTGAACGACACGCGGGTTCCGCTGGAAAGGTCCGTCGCGTTGATGCTGATCAGCGGGCCGGGGCCGCGGTCGAGATCCTTGAAAGTCGCGCCGTGGAACAGGATCTCGTCGTACAGGTCCGCGGCAAGTTCGGAGCGGCCCCAGGCGGTTGAGGACAGCTTGCCCCAGTTGAGCGGGTTCAGCGTGCGGGCGATCAGTTCGGCCTGCACGTTGCGCTTCAGGAAGCGCTCCTCGTAATCGTCGAACAGCCGGTCGCCGTACAGGCCGTAGGCCAGCGCGGTGAAGCTGCCGCCGGATACGCCGGTGATGATATCGACGTCATCCAGGAAGCGGCTGCGGCCGCCCTCGGGCCTGGTGATCTCGATCCGGCGGAGGGCTTCCAGCACGCCGTAGGAAAAGGCGGCGGCGCGGGTGCCGCCGCCGGAGAACGCCAGGATGACCAGGTTGTCCTTGTCCCGGGCATAGACCCCGCGCGTGCCGAGGATATAGCCCTTCCCGGGCGTGAACTCGGCGATTGGCGGATTGACCGGCCGCTCGGCGCAGGCCGCCAGCAGCAGCAACGCAGCACCCCCCAGCCAGGCGCGCCAACGATGCATCACTCCCCCTTGCAGAGATCCCGCTTGCAGAGCCCAGCCTTCAAAGGAAGGGCTCACGCCTGAGCGAACGTCGATCATCGTGGCCAGGAGATCAAGCGGGGCGCGCGCAGGGCTGCCGGCGTTTTCTGTCCGCGGATCGAGAACCCGCGCGCCGCGCGACTGGCTACAGGAAGTTGCCCGCCGCAAGGCCGGTGAAGCCGTGGAATGTGACCCGGGTGCCGTCCGCCAGGCTGATGCTCTCCGATCCGGCCGCCGTCGTGGCGCCGGCGAGCGCCGTGGCCGCCTCGCTGGCGGCAAAGCCCGGCAACGAGAGGTAATCCAGCGCAGGATTGAACCCGTCGATCGTCACCGTGGGGCTGTTGCCGCGGGTGAACGCGAACAGGTCCAGCCCGCTGCCCGCCACCAGCGTCTCGGTGCCGGTTCCGGCCAGCACCATCGTCTGCCCGGCGCCGGCGATGATCATGTCGGTGCCCGCGCCGCCGTAGAATCGGTGCGCGCCTGACGTGCCGGCGCCGCTCAGCGTTTCCGCGCCCGGCCCCGCGACCAGCACGTCGCCGGCGCCGCTGCCGGCGGTCAGCAGGTCGCCGTCACCGTTGCCGAACAGCACCGAAGTCCCGGAGCCGCCGGTCAGCATGTTGTGCCCGGCCGGGCCGCCCAGAAAAAGTCCCGTCCCGGCACCGCCATGCACCGTCATGCTGCCGCCGTAGCCGGCGACGGTTGCAGCGCCGCTGCCGCCCTGGAAATTGGTCGCGCCGTAGGCCACCGCGATCACCGATCCCGCACCCCCGGTCGCCGTCAGTGCGCCGGCGGCGTTGCCCAGCAAGGTGGAGCTGCCGGTGCCGCCGATGAACTGCAGCGCGCCGCTGCCGGCGAACACCAGGTCGTTGCCCGCAGTTGCCGCCGCCCAGCCAGATCTGGCTGCCCAGTTGGCTGTCAACCGTGGCGTTGCCGGCGCCGGCCACGATCATGTCGGCGCCGGTGGAATCGACGAAATTGTCCGCGGTGCCCAGCAGCACCATGTTGCTGCCGCCGCCGGCCCGGATCGTGCTGTTGCCGCCGAGCGCCAAAACCGTGTCGTTGCCGTTGCCCGTCACCACGAACTGGCCGCCCTGCCCGACCGGAATGCCGATCATGTTGGCCCCGCCGCCGGCGATCACCGTGCCGGTGCCGGCGGCCGCGGTGAAGACCAGGCCGCTCTGTCCGGTGAGGACGAGTTGTCCGTTGGACGCCTGGCCGTTGACGGTCACCGCGCCGAGCGCGCTGTTCACATAGGTCGAGAAGCCAAGCGGCCAGTTGTTGTTCGCGTAAGGGTCGTCCAGCAGCATGCCCGACATGCCCGAGGCCAGCGTCTCCACCGAATAGGTGGGCGGGATCACCAGCACGGCGCCGGCCAGCACGCCGGCGTTGATCGGGTCGAGCAGCCCCTGGGACAGCGCCGCGTCGACGGCGCTGTCGAACAGCACCGTGGACACGGCGCCGGCGTTGCCGCGGACCGTGACCACCCCCGCCGCCGCATGCGTGTCGCCGGTGATCACCGCCTGGCCCCTGGGGTTGTTGGAGACGTACCAGGTGGAATTGCCGGCGTTGGCCGCCGGGTCCACGTGCAGCGTGGCGGTGCCGCCGCCCTGCAGGGCGAAGCTGACCGTATGGTCCGGCGCGATCGTCAGCAGCCCGGATGCCGCCGCGGCCACGCCGGCCAGCACGATGGAATCGCCCGGGACAATTCGTCCCAATGCGTTGCCGGGCAACACGGTGCCGTCGAACTGCACCGCCGCGTTGTTGCCCATGAAGCTGATCGCCCCGGTGCCGGCACTGGCTCCGTCCGCGACCTCCAGGAACACGCCGTAGGGGTTGGCGCTGGTGCCGCCGTCGATCGTCGTGCCGCCCGCGTAGCTGTTCGCGGTGGACAGCAGCAATCCGTTGACGACGTGCAGCCCGCCGCCGCCGGCGATGCGGCTTTCCCCCGTCAGCCGGTCGACCGTCAGCACCGCGCCGGTCTCGATGAAGACCGTTCCTCCGCCGCCCCCGCCGGTCGCCGCCAGCGTCACGCCCGCGAGATTTACGTTGGCGCTCGCGCCGATGAACAACGCACTTCCGGCACCGGTGATGGAATCGGCGCCCTGGAAATCGGTAAGGGTCAGGTCCGCGATCGAGACGGCTCCCGTGCTGATCAGGAGCCCGCCGGTGAATCCGCCGCCATAGACGGTGTCGTATCCGACCGCGAACCTGCTGAGCAGATGCGGCGCCCCCTGCAGCGCGAGCGTTCCCCCTGCGCCCATCGCCAGGACCGGCAACCCCGCCGTCAGGGTGATGTTCTGTGCCACGGAGACCAGGTCGGAGCCGGTGTCGCCGTTCACCGCAGCCAATGCCGCGACGAGCTCGGCCCCGTTCGAGGCGCTGATCGTCGCGGAGGACATGGCGGGATAGTCCTTTTGAACGAGCAACGTCTCAATCGACGCGTAAGCGATCCGATCAGGCGCGCCCGATCGTGCGGAACACGAAACGGCTTGTCAGACGGCGCTCAGCCGGAATAAAGGCCGGCCGCCCTGGCACGGACCTTGATCAGCCCGACCAGCAGATCGAGCGTCGGCGTCGGCACGCCGGCCATCCGGGCGAGCTCCAGCGGCACAGTGTAGAGCGCATCCACCTCCATCTGCCGGCCCGCCATCAGGTCCTGCAGGATGCTGGGGCGATGGCCCAAAGTGGTGTTGGTGGCGACGATGCGGTCGGCGTCCAGTGCTGCGTGGCAGCCCATGGCGGCGATCAGCGCCGTAGCCTCGGCGAGCACCCGGCGGGAGGCGGCGACCAGGACCGCTTCCTCATGGGTGGCGCGGACCGGGGATTCGGTCAGCACGCACATCGGGCCGGCGCTGAGGTTGAAGGCGAGCTTCTCCCAGATCAGGTCGCGGATGCGCTCGGCCACCTGCACGGCGACGCCCGCCTGCTCAAAGGCGGCGGCGAGGGCCGTGATCTCCGGCGTGGTGACGCCGTTGGGGGCGCCCAGCACGATGCCGCGGTTGCCGGCGCTGATCATCCGGATCACCCCCGGCGCCGGCACCGAACTGGCCGGCCAGGCGATGCCGCCGATCACCCGCTCCGGCCCGACGGCGTGGCGCAGGGCGTCGTCGGGGTCGAGCAGCGGCAGGCGGTAATCGTCCTGCGGGCCGCCATGGCCCTGGAAGTACCACCAGGGGATGCCGTTGGTCAGGAACGCCACGCGGGTGCCGGGTGCCAGCAGCGGCCCGATGCCCGCCGCGACGGAGGCGAGCGACGGCGCCTTCACGGTGACCACGACCGCATCCTGCGGCCCCAGTTCGGCGGGTTCGGCACTGGCCTTCGGATGGGTGATCGTGGTCTTGGCGGGGGTCTCGACGGTCAGGCCGTTGCTGCGGATCGCCTCCAGATGGGCGCCGCGCGCCACCACGCTGACATCCGCGCCGGAATCGGCCAGCGCCCCGGCCAGCCAACCGCCGATCGCCCCGGCGCCGTAGATGCAAATCTTCACGCGGCATTCCCCAATTCTGCAAACTCGTTCCGGATCGCGGCGGACTGCGCGCCGATGTCAGGCACCGCCCCCAGCGTGCGCGGGCCATCGCTGCCGATCACCGGCGGCGCGGCGATCGCAACCTCCCCGTTCGGCGTTGCGACGCGCACCCGGCGCAGGGCGGGATGGTGCGAAAACTCGGCCACGCTGTTGACGAAGCCGTACGCGGTGTTGGCCTGGCGCAGCCGTGCCGCGGCGGCGTCGCGGGTCAGGCCCGCGAAAACCGCGGCGATATGCGCGTCCACCACCGGCCGGTTGGCGACGCGGATGACGTTGGTCTCGAACCCCGCGCGCCGCGGCAACTCCGGCTCCAGCAGGAAATGGGCGCAGAAAAAAGCCCATTCGCGCTCGTTCTGGATGCTGATCAGCACCAGTGCGCCATCCGAGGTCGCGAATGCGCCGTACGGGCAGATCGAGGGATGCGCCAGGCCGAGGCGTTCGGGGCGCACGGCCGGTGCCCTCGTAGAACAGCAGCGGCACGTTCATCCAGTCGGCCATGCCGTCGAACAGGCTGACCTGCAGGCCGCTGCCCTGGCCGGTGATGCCGCGCCCGATCAGCGCCTCCAGCACGCCGGCATGCGCCGCCATGCCGCAGGCGATGTCGCAGGCCGAGACGCCGACGCGGCCCGGCCCGGCCGGATGGCCGGTGATCCTGGCGAGGCCGGATTCGGCCTGCACCAGCAGGTCGTAGGCCTTCATGTCGGCGTAGTCGCCCTGCTCGCCGTAGCCGGAGATGTCGACCGTGATCGAGGCGCGGATGCAGCGCTGCGCAGCGCCGCCGACCCGAAGCCGGCGCGCGCCGCGGCGCCGGGCGCGAGGTTCTGGATGAACACGTCGGCGCGGGCCAGGATGCGGTGCAGCAGCGCCGCGTCGGCCGGGTTCTTGATGTCGGCGACCAGGCTTTGCTTGCCGCGGTTCAGCCAGACGAAATAGCTCGACATGCCGTTCGCCGCGCGGTCGTAGACCGCGGCGAAATCGCCCTCGGCGCGCTCGATCTTGATCACCCGCGCGCCGGCGTCGGCCAGCCGCGAGCTGCAATAGGGCGCCGCGACCGCCTGTTCCAGCGCCACCACCAGCAGGCCCTCGAGCGGCAGCCGCATCCTCAGTAGCTCCGCGGCATCCCGAGCACGTGCTCGGCGACGTAGGAGAGGATCAGGTTGGTGCTGATCGGCGCCACCTGGTACAGCCGGGTTTCGCGGAACTTGCGCTCGATGTCGTATTCCTCGGCGAAGCCGAAGCCGCCATGCGTCTGCACGCAGGCTTCGGCGGCGGCCCAAGCGGCGTCGGCGCCGAGCATCTTCGCCATGTTGGCCTCGGCGCCGCAGGCCTCGCCGGCCTCGAACTTGCGCAACCCCTCCTGCACCAGCAGTTCGGCGGCGCGCATCTGGGCGTAGGCGCGCGCGATCGGGAACTGGATGCCCTGGTTCTGCCCGATCGGCCGGCCGAACACCTGGCGCTCGTTGGCATAGGCGGTGCTGCGGGCGGTGAACCACTTGGCGTCGCCGATGCACTCGGCGGCGATCAGCAGGCGCTCGGCGTTCATGCCGTCGAGGATGTAGCGGAAGCCGCGTCCCTCGACGCCGACCAGGTTCTCGGCCGGCACGACCATGTTGTCGAAGAACACCTCGCAGCTGTTGTGGTTCATCATCGTGCGGATCGGGCGGATCGTCGAGCCCGTGCCCGAGGGCCGCCCGCATGTCGACGATGAAGGTGGACAGCCCCTCGGTCCGCTTCGCCACCTGGTCGCGCGGGGTGGTGCGGGCCAGCAGCAGCATCAGGTCCGAATGCTCGGCGCGGCTGGTCCACACCTTCTGGCCGTTGACCACGTAATGGTCGCCGTCGCGACGGGCGAAGGTGCGCAGGCTGGTGGTGTCGGTGCCGCTGGTCGGCTCGGTGACGCCGAACGCCTGCAGGCGCAGCTCGCCGGTGGCGATCTTCGGCAGATATTGCTGCTTCTGCGCGTCCGAGCCGTGCCGCAGGATGGTGCCCATGATGTACATCTGGGCGTGGCACGCGGCGCCGTTGCAGCCGTCGGCATGGATGGTCTCCAGGATCGCCGCCGCCGCCGACAGCTTCAGCCCGGCGCCGCCATATTCCTCGGGGATCAGCGCCGCGAGATAGCCCGCCTCGGTCAGCGCGGTCACGAATTCGGTCGGGTAGCCGCGCACCTCGTCCAGCTTGCGCCAGTATTCGCCGGGGAAGCCGGCGCACAGGCGGGCGACGCTCTCGCGGATTTCGCCATGCGGGTCGGCGCCGGTCGACATCTGGTCCATGCGGGAAGTCTCGCGTTGCGGTGGTCCGCTTTCGATTAGGCCGGGACAGGAGATGCGGCAACCCATCCGTTGCGGCGGCGGGCGGGCCGGTGCAGCATCGCGGCCATGAACCAGACCTCCAGTCCCGTGGCATGGCAAGACGGCGTCTACGCCGCCCTCAAGACCGCCGGCATCCGCCAGCTCGGCTACGTCCCCGACGCTGGACACGCCCGGCTGATCGAGCGCGCCCACGCCGATCCCGACATCGCGGCCGTGGTGCTGACCACCGAGGAGGAAGGCATCGCGCTGGCCACCGGCGCCTGGCTCGGCGGCCAGCGTTCGGTGCTGCTGATGCAGTCGTCCGGCGTCGGCAACTGCATCAACATGCTTTCGCTGCTGTTGAACTGCCGCATCCCGTTCCTGACCCTGGTGACGATGCGCGGCGAGTGGGGCGAGTTCAATCCGTGGCAGGTGGCGATGGGCAGCGCCACCGGGCCGGTTCTGGCCGCCGCCGGCGTGCATGTCCGCCGGGCAGAACGTGCCGACGAGGTGGCCGACATGGTCGCCGCCAGCGCCTCGCTGGCCTTCGACAGCGCCGTGCCGGTGGCGGTTCTGTTGGCGCAACGGCTGATCGGCGCCAAGGTGTTCATGAAATGAGCACGTTGAAGCGCACCCTGGACCGCCGCGCCGTCGTCGCCGCCCTGCTGCGCGATGCCGCCGACACCCCGGGCGGCGAGTTGCTGGTGGTCACCGGGCTCGGCTCCACCACCTACGACGCCGGCGCCGCCGGCGACCGGGCGTTGAACTTTTACCTGTGGGGCGCCATGGGCGGGGCGGCGATGATCGGTCTCGGCCTGGCGCTGGCGCAGCCCGCCCGCCGCGTCCTGGTGCTGACCGGCGACGGCGAGATGCTGATGGGCATGGGCTCGCTGTCCAGCATCGCCGCGGTCCGACCCGCCAACCTGTCGATCGCCGTCATGGACAACGGCCAGTTCGGCGAGACCGGCCAGCAGCCCAGCCACACCTCGCTGGGCACCGACCTCGCCGCGGTCGCCGCTGCCTGCGGCTGGGTGCGGACCTGCAGCGTCGAGGACATGGCCGGCGTCGAGGCGCTCCGCCCCCGCCTCCGCCGCGAACACCTGTTCGCGGTGGTCGGCATCTCCCCCGCCGAGGTGCCGCGCCACCTGCCGCCGCGCGACGGCGCGCGCCTTGCCGGCCGATTCCGCGATGCGCTCGGCGTGCCCCCGGCCTGAGGCCGAACGGCCCGGGCTTTGCATCGCCTTCGAGACAAACCGGGAGGCATCATGTTGCAGCGCAACATTAAAATGCGGATAACAATTGTCGTGCCTGCGCATCACAGTGGATTCACGGGCGCCAATCAGAGATAATGCCGGGTCTGGCAAGATCGTGCGGGCGGGTGAAGCCGCGCGCCGGTTCCGGGCGCCATATTTTTGTGCATTGCAGCAGCCGACCTGCACCGATACCGGGCAGGC
The DNA here is from genome assembly GCA_963819305.1 of uncultured Alphaproteobacteria bacterium. Lineage (GTDB taxonomy): Bacteria > Pseudomonadota > Alphaproteobacteria > Acetobacterales > Acetobacteraceae > CAVTKE01. The sequence continues at coordinate 815,490 of CAWFVP010000002.1, read as the reverse complement.
CCACCGCAAGGATCGCATGACCCCGCCCAGAGCTTTCCTCCCCCGAGCCCGGCTCACGGCCTCCCTGTCGGTGGTCGGTCTGCTGGCGGCCGGGTTGCTTGCGGTCGTTCCGCTGCGCAACGACGCAATGGCCCAGTCCAGCCCGCCGGCCACGGCGCCGGCCGGACCCACCATTCCGGTGACTGTCGCCGCCGCCCGCCGCCAGGACGTGCCCCTGCTGCTGCGCAACATTGGCTCGGTGCAGGCCTTCCAGAGCGTGCTCATCCGCGCCCGCGTCGACGGCACGCTGGACAAGGTGTTCTTCGAGGAAGGCCAGGACGTGAAGCGCGGCGATCCGCTGGCGCTGATCGACCCGCGCCCCTACCAGGCCGCCCTCGCCCAGGCGCAGGCCAAGCGCGCCTCCGACGCGGCCCAGCTCGCCAATGCCCAGCGCGACCTGGCCCGCTACAGCAACCTGGTGAAGAACGAATTCGCCTCCCGCCAGCAGGTGGACACGCAGACCTCCACCGTGGCGCAGCTGACCGCGGCCCTGCAGGGCGACGACGCCTCGGTCGCCGCGGCCCAGGTCAATGTCGACTACACCCTGATCACCGCCCCGTTCGACGGCCATGTCGGCCTGCGCCAGGTCGACCCCGGCAACGTCATCCGCGCCGCCGATCCGGCCGGCGTCGGCATCGTCACCATCACCCAGATCCACCCGATCGCGGTGATCTTCACCCTGCCGCAGGACACCCTGCCGGCGATCCATGCGTCGATGCTGAAGGGCAAGCTGCCGGTCAGCGCCTACACCTCCGACGACAAGACGCTGCTCAGCCAGGGCACGCTGCTGACCACCGACAACTCGATCGATCCCACCACCGGCACGATCAAGCTGAAATCGGTGTTCGAGAACAAGGACAACAAGCTGTGGCCGGGGCAGTTCGTCAATGTCCGGCTGCAGATCGACGTGCTGCACAACGCCGTCACCGTGCCGTCGATCGCTGTCCAGCGCAGCGCCAACGGACTGTTCGTCTACCTGCTGAAACCCGACTCGACGGTCGCCGTGCAGCCGGTCGAGATCGGCCAGGACGACGGCCAGTACGTCGTCATCACCAAGAACCTGGACGAGGGCGCGCAGGTCGTGACCAACGGCCAGTCGCGCCTGCAGAATGGCACCAAGGTGTCCGTGACCCAGCCGAAAGCGAGCAGCTGAACCCGTCCTCGGATCCGCACTACAGATAGGCAAGCCGGCGCATGAGCATCTCGACCCCGTTTATTCGTCGCCCTGTCGGAACCTCGCTGCTGATGGCGGCGATCGTGCTGGTCGGAATCGCCTCCTATCCGCTGCTGCCCGTCGCCCCCCTGCCCCGCGTCGAATTCCCCACCATCCAGGTCCAGGCCAAGTTCCCCGGCGCCAGCCCCGAAACGATGGCGACCGCCGTGGCGCAGCCGCTGGAGCGGCAGTTCGCGCAGATCTCCGGCGTCTCGCAGATGACCTCGACCAGCGTGCTGGGGCAGAGCTCCATCACCATCCAGTTCGACCTCAACCGCAGCATCGACGCGGCGGCGCTGGACGTGCAGTCGAAGATCACCGCCGCCACCGGCCAGTTGCCGCGCAACCTGCCGAGCCCGCCCAGCTACTACAAGGTCAACCCCTCCGACAGCCCGATCCTGATCCTCTCGGTGCAGTCCGACGAGCTGACCATGATCGAGACCGACGACTACGCCGACAACATCCTCGCCCAGCAGATCTCGCAGATCGCCGGCGTCTCCCAGGTGTTCATCGGCGGCGAGCAGAAGCGCGCGGTGCGCGTGCAGGTCGACCCGGCGCGGCTGGCGGCGATGGGGCTGACGCTTGAGGACACGCGGCTGGCGCTGACCAACGCCACCGTCAACTCGCCCAAAGGGCACCATCGACGGCGAGCGCCGCAGCTTCACCATCTACGCCAACGACCAGCTGACCAAGGCGTCCGACTACGATTTCGCTGGTGATCGCCTACCGCAACGGCGCGCCGGTCCGCATCCGCGACATCGGCCACGCCATCGACGCCGCCGACAACCTGCTGGTCTCCGGCCACCAGAACGGCAAGCGCGGCGTGCAGCTGATCATCTTCAAGCAGCCCGACGCCAACATCATCGAGACGGTGGACCTCATCAAGGCGCAGCTGCCGCGCCTGCGTCGCCTCGATCCCGCCGTCGATCAAGGTCAGCGAGGTGATGGACCGCACCCAGACCATCCGCGCCTCGGTCGCGGACGTGCAGTTCACCCTGATGCTGACCATCGGCCTGGTGGTGATGGTGATCTTCCTGTTCCTGCGCAACGTCTGGGCGACCATCATCCCCAGCATCACCGTGCCGATCGCCCTGATCGGCACCTTCGCGGTGATGTACCTGCTCGACTACAGCCTGGACAACCTGTCGCTGATGGCGCTGACCATCGCGGTCGGGTTCGTCGTCGACGACGCCATCGTGATGCTGGAGAACATCTTCCGCCACATCGAGGACGGCATGAGCGCCCGATGGACGCGGCCATCAAGGGCGCCGGCGAAATCGGCTTCACCATCGTGTCGATCAGCGCCTCGCTGATCGCGGTGTTCATCCCGCTGCTGCTGATGGGCGGCATCGTCGGCCGGCTGTTCCGCGAATTCGCCATGACCGTGTCGATCGCCGTGGTGGTGTCGGCGGTGGTGTCGCTGACCCTGACGCCGATGATGTGCTCGCGCTTCCTGCGCCACGAGGGCGACCAGCACGGCCGGGTCTACCGCATCATCGAGGGCTTCTTCACCGCGCTGATCAACGGCTACCGGCGCACGCTGGACATCGCCCTGCGCTTCCAGTTCATCACCCTGATGGTGTTCCTGGCGACGGTGTCGTTCACCGTCTACCTCTACATCATCATCCCCAAGGGCTTCTTCCCGGAGCAGGACACCGGCATCCTGATCGGGCATTTCCGAGGGCGCGCAGGACGTCTCGTTCAAGGAGATGAACCGCCGCCAGCTGGCCCTCGGCGAGGTGCTGCTGAAGGACCCCGACATCGCCGCCTATTCCTCGATGGTCGGCCCCGGCGTCGGCGGCCAGACCGGCAACAACGGCCGGTTCTTCATCGCCCTGAAGCCGTTCGAGGAACGCAGCGCCAGCGCCCAGCAGATCATCGCCCGGCTCCGGCCGCAGATGGCCAAGGTCGAGGGCGCGCAGCTGTTCCTGCAGGCCGGCCAGGACGTCCGCGTCGGCGGCCGCGTCTCCAAGACACAATACCAGTACACGCTGCAGGACGCCGATGTCGCCGAGCTCTACAGCTGGGCGCCGAAGATCCTGCAGAAGCTGCGCTCGCTGCCGCAGCTGCGCGACCTCGCCACCGACCAGCAGAACGGCGGCACCACCGCGACCCTCACCATCGACCGCGACGCCGCCGCCCGCTTCGGCATCCAGCCGCAGGTGATCGACGACACCCTGTACGACGCGCTCGGGCAGCGCCAGGTGACCCAGTACTTCACCCAGGTGAACACCTACAAGCTGATCCTCGAAGTGCTGCCGGAGATGCAGGGCGACCTGTCGGTGCTGGACAAGCTGTTCGTCAAATCCTCGACCGGCCAGGCGGTGCCGCTGTCGACCTTCGTCAAGGTCGACACCAAGCCGGTGGCGCCGCTCTCGATCAGCCACCAGAGCCAGTTCCCGGCGGTGACGCTGTCGTTCAACCTCGGCACCGGCGTCGCCCTCGGGCAGGCGGTGGACGCGGTCAACAACGCGATGCGCGAGCTCGGCACGCCGGTGTCGCTGCAGGGCACCTTCCAGGGCACCGCGCAGGCCTTCCAGTCGTCGCTGTCCAGCCAGCCCTATCTGATCGCGGCGGCGCTGATCACCGTCTACATCATCCTGGGCATCCTGTACGAGAGCTACATCCTGCCGCTGACCATCCTCTCGACCCTGCCGTCGGCCGGCGTCGGCGCGCTGCTGATGCTGATGACCGTTCGGCTACGACCTGTCGGTGATCGCGCTGATCGGCATGATCCTGCTGATCGGCATCGTGAAGAAGAACGGCATCATGATGGTGGACTTCGCCATCTCCGCCGAGCGGCGCGACGGCGAGACCCCGTTCAACGCCATCCGCCAGGCCTGCCTGCTGCGCTTCCGCCCGATCCTGATGACCACGATGGCCGCCTTGCTCAGCGGCCTGCCGCTGATGCTCGGCCACGGCGCCGGCTCCGAACTGCGCCGCCCGCTGGGCTTCGCGATGGTCGGCGGCCTGCTGCTCAGCCAGGTGCTGACCCTCTACACCACCCCGGTGATCTACCTGTACCTGGAGCGCCTGCAGCGCCGCCTGTCCCGCCGCAGCTCGTCCCGCTTGCCGACGCTGGCGGAAAAGATGGGTGCGACCGCGGACTGAGGCTGGCCCAGGATTCCACCGAGAAACGGTGCGACAGGGAGCCGAAGGCAAAAAGCCTTCGCTTTCTTCTCCCCGTCTCCCCTTCTCCCCGTCTCACCGTCTCGGTGGTGAATCGCTTCCTTCAGCCCACACGGGACAGCAGAAGCTTCGTGCTACCGCCGTGCCACCGCCCCCGCGGTCATGCCGCCGTCGATGACCAGTTCCGATCCGGTGATGTAGCGCGACGCTTCGCTCGCCAGGAACACCACGCCGTTCGCCACCTCCTCCGGCCCCGCCGCCTCGCCCAGCGGCACCGCGTTGCGCCCGAGCGCATGCGGGTCGAGCGCCGTGTTGAGCCCGCCGCCGGCCGGCGTCGCGGCCTTGCCCCAGAGCGGCGTCACGATGATCCCGGGATGCACCGAGTTCACCCGGATGCCGTCGCCGGCGCATTCCAGCGCCATCGATTTCGCGAACAGCCGCACCGCGCCCTTGGTCGCGCTGTAGGCCGCCAGGTTGGCGGAACCGCGGATGCCGGCGACCGACGACATCAGGATGATCGAGCCGCCGCCGGCGCGCCGCATCGCCGGTGCCGCGTGCTTCACCGACAGGAACACCGCGTCGAGGTTGACCGCCGTCTGCCGCCGCCAGTCGGCCAGCGACATCTCCAGCGCCGGCCCGAAGATGGCGATGCCGGCATTGGCGACCATGATGTCCAGCCGGCCATACGCATCCTCCGCCATGGCGATCGCCTGCGGCCACGCATCCTCGTCGGTCACGTCCTGGCGCAGGAACACCGCGGCGCCGCCGCCCTCGCCGATCGCGGCCACCAGTTCGGTGCCGCGCGGCTCGTCGATATCGGACACCACGACGCTGGCGCCTTCCCGTGCCAGGGCCCGGGCACAGGCGGCGCCGATGCCCGAAGCGCCGCCGGTGACGAACGCCACCTTGCCATCCAGCTGTCCCATTTCCACCCCCGAGGTTGTCGCGGCAGGATCACCGGGGCGGGATTGCAAAGCAAACCGGATCGGTCAAACTCCCGCCCAGCCGGGGCCCGAAGCCCGGAGCAGACAAGAGGAGGGACAGGGGAACATGACCAAGACCGTGCTGATCACCGGCGCCGGCGGCAATCTCGGCACCAAGCTGCGGCAGCATTTCACCTCCCTCGGCTGGACGCTGCGGCTGCTCGACCGCGCCAGCGGCGGCGATCCCGCGATCCTGCAATGCGACCTTTCGAAATGGCATGACAGCTGGGTCCAGCAGTTCCGGGACGTGGACGCGGTGATCCACCTCGCCGCCGCCCCGTCGCCGGAAACGCCGTGGTCGGTGATCCAGACGCAGAACATCGACCTGACCCTCAATGTGTACGAGGCGGCGGCCCGGCAGGGCGCCAAGCGGCTGGTGTTCGCCAGTTCCAACTGGACGGTGGCGGGCCACCGCTTCGAAACCTCCAAGCTCACCACCGACATCGAGCCGGCGCCGGTCAACCCGTATGGCGTGTCCAAGCTGATCGGCGAGCGGCTCGGCCGGTCGTATCACGAGCGCTGGGGCATGTCGGTGATCTGCCTGCGCATCGGCTATTGCCAGAAGGGCGAGAACCTTCCCGGTCCGACCATGAACTGGGGCGAATGGGGCCAGTTGATGTGGCTGTCCAACCGCGATTTCTGCCAGGCGATGGAGCGTGCGGTGGCGGTGGAGAATGTCGGCTTCGCGGTGCTGAACCTGATGTCGGACAATCCCGGAATGCGCTGGGACATCAAGACCACGGAGAAGGTGATCGGCTACGCGCCGAAGGATGGCGCCGCACCCAGCCTCACCGATGCCGCGCGCCAGGGCGAAGAAACCGCCAAGGCGACCCGCGAACTCGAAATCCGGCTGGACAAGCTCGACCACAGCCGGCGCTGGTGAGCCGGGCTATGCAGATCGACTGCGTGCTGCCCGCCGGCGCCCTGCTCGGCGAGGGCCCGGTATGGTGCCCCGAGGCCGGCGCGCTCTACTGGGTCGACATCCCCGCCTCGGTATTGCACCGCTTCGACCCCGCCGACGGGTCGGACCGGGTCTGGCCGTTGCCGGAGTTCGCCGGCTGCGTGGCGCTTGCCACCGGCGGCCGGCTGGTGCTGGCGCTGGCATCCGGGCTCGCCTGGTTCGATCCGACCAGCGGCGCCGTGACCCCGTTCCTGCCGATCGAGGCCGACAACCCCCGCACCCGCCTGAACGACGGCCGCTGCGACCGCCAGGGCCGGCTTTGGGTGGGCTCCATGCAGTTCGGCGCCGACATCGGACCGGCCGGCGCATTGTACCGCTGCGGCGCCGACGGCACGCGGGCGACGATGCTGACCGGGATCACCGTGCCGAACTGCCTGTCGTTCAGCCCGGACGGCAGGACAATGTATTTCGCCGATTCGCCGACCCGCCGGATCCGCGCATTCGCCCTGGACCCCGACAGCGGCGAGATCGGCAGCGAACGCGAATTCGCCACGGTCCACGAAGACGAGGGCGTGCCGGACGGCGCCGCCGTGGATGCCGAGGGCTGCCTGTGGGTGGCGCATTACAACGGCTGGCGGGTGTCGCGCTTCCGCCCCGACGGCCGGCTCGACCGCGTCGTCGAGATGCCGGTGCAGCGCCCGACCTGCTGCAGCTTCGGCGGCCCCGGGCTGGACACCCTGTACGTCACCACCGGAAGCCGCAATCTCGACGAGGAGGCATTGCGCCGCGGCCCGCTGGCCGGCGGCCTGTTCGCGTTCCGGCCCGGGGTGCGCGGCCTGCCCGAATCGCGGTTCGGCCAGCCGGACGCGCCAATGCTATGACGCTGGCGCGCGCTTTCGCCATCGTGATGCTGCTGGCGATGCGCGTGGTGTCGGCCTCGGCGCAGGGCGCGGCGGATCAGGCGCATTTCGTCGGCAGCGCCACCTGCGCCGCGTGCCACCAAGCCGAAACGACCTTGTGGGCGACCTCCCACCACGCCCACGCCATGCAGCCCGCGACGCCTGCGACCGTGCTCGGCAATTTCGACGACGCGCGCTTCGTGCAGGGCGCGGTCACCACCACCTTCCGCCGCTCGGGCGACAGCTACATCGTGCACACCGACGGCCCCGACGGCGTGATGCATGATTTCACCGTCGCCGAGACATTCGGCGTCGCCCCGCTGCAGCAATACCTGATCGCCCTGCCCCGCGGCCGCCTGCAGGCGCTCGGCATCGCCTGGGACAGCCGACCGAAGGAATCCGGCGGGCAACGCTGGTTCTCGCTCTACCCGGACCAGCCGCCCGCCGCCGGCGACCGCGCTGCACTGGACCGGGCGGGACCAGACCTGGAACTACATGTGCGCCGACTGCCACTCCACCGACGTGAAGAAGAATTTCGACCTGTCGTCGGACGCCTACGCGACGACGTTCACCGAAATGAACGTCGGCTGCGAGGCCTGCCACGGCCCCGCCTCCCGCCACGTCGCCTGGGCGCGCGAACCGAACCGCAAGGACGACCTGCACCGCGGCATCACCGCCTGGCTGCAGGCGACCGACAAGGTCACATGGGCGATGAACCCCACCACCGGCATCGCCCATCCCACGGCCCCGGTGCCGCCATCGGGCGAACCCGACATCTGCGCCAACTGCCACGCCCGCGCGGCGATCATCGCCCCCGCCAAGGACGCGTCGACGCCCTTTCTCGACGCGCATCTGCCGGTGCTGCTGGAGCCGGGGCTGTACCACCCGGACGGCCAGATCGACGGCGAGGTGTTCGAATACGGCTCGTTCCTGCAAAGCCGGATGCACCAGGCAGGCGTCACCTGCAGCAACTGCCACGAGCCGCACGCCGGCAACCTCCGCGCCGAGGGCAACGCGCTTTGCGCGCAGTGCCACCTGCCGGCGAAGTTCGACGTGGTGGAGCACAGCCACCACCAGCCCGGCAGCACCGGCGCGCAATGCGCCAACTGCCACATGCCGACCAAGACCTACATGGGCGTCGATGCGCGGCGCGACCACAGCATCCGGGTGCCGCGGCCCGACCTGTCGGTGTCGATCGGCACGCCGAACGCCTGCGCTCAATGCCACACGACGCAGAACGCCGCCTGGGCCGCCGCCCGCGTGGCCGAGTGGTTTCCAGGCGGCCGGCAGACCCAGCCGCATTACGGCCAGGCGCTGGCGGCCGGCCGGGCCGGCGGCCGCCTCGCGGAGCCGGCGCTCGACGCGCTGATCGCCGATCCCCACGCAGCCGGCCATCGCCCGCGCCAGCGCGCTGCTGCTGCTGCCGCGCGTCGCCGGCCGCGCCTCGCTGCCGGTCTGGCAGGCGGCGCTCGACAACCCCGACCCGCTGATCCGCCTCGGTGCGGTCCGCGGGCTGCCCCCGTCGCCGACGCCCGTCATGGTGCAGTCGATGGCGCCGCGGCTGGACGACAAGCTGCTGGCCGTCCGCATCGAGGCCGCGCGCGCCCTCGCCGGCGTCGATCCGCAAACCCTGTCGCCGGCGCAGCGCACCGCCCTCGACCGCGCATTGGCCGAACTCGCGGTTGCCGAGAACGTCTCCGCCGACCGGCCGGAGGCGCATCTCAACCTCGGCCTGCTCGCCACCAGGCGCGGCCTGCCGACGCAGGCCGAGACCGAATACCGGACCGCGTTGCGGCTCGACCCGGGCTTCGTTCCGGCGATGGTCAATCTCGCCGACCTCGCCCGCATGCGCGGCGCCGACCGCGACGGCATCACCCTGCTGCGCGACGCCATCGCGAAGGAGCCGGGCAACGCCGACGCCCACCATGCGCTGGGCCTCTCGCTGGTTCGCCAACGCGACTACCCCGCCGCCATGGCCGAATTCCGGAAGGCCAGCGAACTGGCACCAGACAATCCGCGCTACGCCTACATCTACGCCATCGCCCTGAATTCCACCGGCCAGCCGGATGCGGCTATGACGGCGCTGAAACGCGCGCATGCCGCCTTCCCCTCCGACGGCAGCATCCTGTCGGCGCTGCTGTCGATGTCGCGCGACCGCGGCGACCTCGCCGGCGCCCTCGGCTACGCGCGGGAGATGGCGCGGCTCAATCCCGGCGACATGCAGGTGCAACTGTTGGTCCGCACCCTGGAGCAGCAGCAGCCGCATTGACGTCGCTCCCGCCGCCGAACGAAACTCTGCCGCACGCGAAAAAGGGGAAAGACAATGAGCGCGGTCACCGCCCAGGATCGGCGCAACTGGCACGACGGCACGCTGTCGTTCGACGAATCCCGCCGCAAGATGGAGATCGCGTCGCGCTATCTCGCCGGCGGCGTCTCCAGCAATTTCCGCCTCGGCATCTCGCCGACGCCGCTGGTGCTCGACCACGCCGACGGCGCCTACCTGTTCGACGCCGACGGCAACCGGCTGATCGACTACTATCTCGGCATGGGCCCGATGATCCTCGGCCACACCCCGCGCGACGTGCGCGACGCCGTCGCCGCCCAGCTCGACCGCGGCCTGCTTTACGGCGGCCAGAGCGACATCGAGCTGCAGGCGGCACAACTGGTCTGCGAGATGGTGCCCTGCGCCGAACGGATGCGCTTCACCTCCTCCGGCAGCGAGGCGGTGCAGACCGCATTGCGGCTGTCGCGGGCCGCCACCGGCCGCCGCGCCATCATCAAGTTCGAAGGCCATTATCACGGCTGGTTCGATAACATCCTCTGGTCCACGGCACCTCCCGCCGATGCCAGCGGTCCCGTCGCCGGCAGTCGCGGCCAACCGCCGGCGACCGACGAAGTGGTCGTGCTGCCATGGAACCGGCTGCCGGAACTGCGCGCCCGGCTGGCCCATGGCGACATCGCGGCGGTGATCATGGAAGCCGCGATGTGCAACTCCGGCACCATCTTCCCCGCCCCCGGCTACCTCGAAGGCGTCCGCGAGGCCTGCACCGCGGCCGGCACGATCCTGATCTTCGATGAGGTCGTCACCGGATTTCGCGTCGCGCCTGGCGGCGTGCAGCAGCGCTTCGGCGTGCTCCCCGACATCGCCACCTTCGCCAAGGCGATCGCCAACGGCTTTCCGGTGGCAGCCGTCGCCGGCCGCGCCGACCTGATGGACCTGGTCACCCAGGGCGTGGTGCATGGCGGCACCTATAACGGCCAAGCGGTGGCGATGGCGGCCACCGTCGCCACCCTGTCGCGCCTGCGCCAGCCCGCGGTGTTCGCCCAGCTGGAGGCACGCGGAAGCCGCCTGATGCAGGGGATCCAGGAAGCCTTCGACGCCGCGGGCGTGCCCGCGGTGGTCACGGGCTTTCCGCAAATCTTCAATGTGGCAATGGGCCTTACCGGAGCGCCCCGCAACTGGAGCGACCTGCGCGCGGTGGACAAGCCGCGCTACATCGCCTTCACCACCGCCCTGCTCCGCCACGGCGTCCGCGCCCTCGAGCGCGGCGCCTGGTTCCTCTCCACCGAGCACGACGACGAGGTGATCGACGCGACGCTCGCGGCGGTGGCGCTGGCCCTGCGGGAAATCTGAACGATGCGAATCGCCGTCGGCGGGTTCAGCCAGGAAACCAACACCTTCCTGCCGGTGCCCACCGAGGTCGAGGATTTCGAGGCGTTCTACGTCCATCGCGGCAACGAACTGCTCACCGCCTTCGGCCCGGCGCGCGTGGAGGTTCCGGGATTCTTGTCGGTGCTGCGGGCTTCGAACATCGAGCCGGTGCCGCTGATCGCAGCCGTGGCCCTCGCCGGCGGCCCGGTCTCGCGCCGCGCCTTCGAAACCCTCGCCGGCGAGCTTCTGCAACGGCTGCGCGACGCCGGCCCGGTGGACGGCGTGCTGCTGGCGCTGCACGGCGCCATGGTGCTGGAGGACGAGCCCGATGCCGAGGGCGAATTCCTGGAACGCGTCCGCGCGGCGCTCCCCGCCAACACCCCGATCGGCGTGTCCCTGGACCTGCACGGTCATATCCGCCCGCGCATGCTGCAGCCGAATACGTTCCTGATCGGCTACCGCGAATATCCGCATATCGACATGTTCGAAACCGGCGAGCGGGTGGCGCGGCAGATGCTCGAAGCGCTAGCCGGGCGCTCGCACCCGATGATGGCGATGGCGCAACGGCCGCTGCTGGTCAGCCCGATCAACGCCCGCACCGATTCGCCGCCCTTGTCGCGCATCGTCGCCGCGGCGCGGCGCATGGAGGAGACCGGCCGCATCCTGCATGCCTCGCTGTTTCCGGTGCAGCCCTGGCTGGACGTGCCGCATCTGGGTTTCACCGCCCTGGTCTGCGCCGAAACCGCACCGGCCGCACAGGAAGCAGCCGACGAACTGGCCGACATGGCCTGGCAGGCGCGCGACGATTTCGAACCCGATCTCGTGGAACTCGACGAAGCCATCCGCATCGGCCTCGGCAGCGACGGCACCACCGTGGTCGGCGATGGCGGCGACGCACCCAGCAGCGGTTCGGCCGCCGACAACACCGGCGTGCTGCGCGCCCTCCTCGCCGCCGGCGCCGACCATGCCGGCCGGCTCAGCTACGTCACCCTCTGCGACCCCGAGGCCGCCGCCGAGGCGGCCCGCGCCGGCATCGGCGCCACCGTCACATTGCAGGTCGGGCACAAGAAGTTTCGCGACGGCGAGCCGCTATCCGTCACCGGCGTGGTCCGCACCCTAACCGACGGCGTGTTCACCATGCAGGACAAGGGCATGCAGGGCGCCGAGGTCCGCACCGGCCTGACCGCGGTGCTGGCGATCGGCGACATCCGCCTGGCGCTGCGTTCGCTGAAGGCGCTGGAATGGGACACCGGCCTGTTCCATTCGGTCGGCCTGCCGCTGGCCCACGCGGCCCTGGTGTTCGTGAAATCGCCGTCGCATTTCCGCGTCTCCTACGCCCCGCACGCCGCCCGCGTGCTGGCCGCCGACACGCCCGGCACCACTCGCGGCAACATGCGCCGCCTGGTCTTCCACAACGTCACCCGGCCGCTCTATCCGCTCGATGCGTTTCCGGACAATGGCGCCCCGGCACGATGACGGCCCCAGGATTCGACCTGACCGGGAGACTGGCGCTCGTCACCGGATCATCGCGCGGGCTCGGCTGGGCCTTCGCCCAGGCCCTCGCCGGCGCCGGTGCACGCATCCTGCTGCATGGCCGCGACGAGGCGGCACTGCAGGCCCGCGCGGAGGATCTCCGCGCCCTCGGCACGCCGGCCGCCGGCACTCTGCGCTTTGACGTCACCGACGGGCCCGCGGTGCTCGATGCCATGGCGCAACTTGGCAAAACCCATGGCGCGCTCGACATCCTCGTCAACAATGCCGGTGGCACGGTGCGCAAGCCGGTGCTGGAAACCACCGACGACGACTGGCAACGCGTCATCGATGCCGACCTTACTGCCTGCTTCCGGCTGTCGCGCGAGGCGCTGCGCCTGATGGTGCCGGCGGGGCGCGGCCGCATCATCATGGTCTCGTCGATTATGGGCCACCTGGCCCGTCCGACCATCCCCGCCTACATCGCGGCCAAGACCGGCCTGCACGGGCTGGTCCGCGCCCTCGCCGTCGAGTTCGCGCGATCCGGCGTCACGGTTAATGCCATCGCCCCCGGCTACTTCCCGACCGAAGCCAATCAGGGGGTGCGCGCCGACCCGGTCTTCAACGATTGGATCGTGTCCTCGACGCCGATGGGCCGTTGGGGCATCCCCGGCGAACTCGGCGGCGCCGCGGTGTTCCTCGCATCCGATGCGGCGTCGTTCGTCACCGGCACGGTGCTGACGGTGGACGGCGGCTTCACCGCGGCCCTTTGATCCGCCCTACCAACCCGAATCCGCGGCCTCGCCCAGCAGCCAGTCCTGCATCGCGCGCACCACCGCCGTCGCGGCGGCCGCTTCGGTCGCCACCATGTAGTAGGCGTAGCGGGTCGGGGCCGCCGGAAACGGCAGCCGGACCAGCCGGCGGGACGCGAGATGCGCGCCGGCCAGGGATGCCCGGCCGAGCGCCACGCCAAGGCCGAGAGCCGCCGCTTCCAGCGTCAGGTCGGCCTGGTTGAAACTCTGCCCGGTCTCGAACTGAAGCAGCATCCCGGAGGCATCTCCGAGACCATGCGCGGCGGCATGGGCCAGCCAGCTTGTCCAGCCCGAGCCGCTGGCATCCGATGCGGTCAGCGCATCATGCAGAATCGGTGCGGCGGCAAGCGCCTCCAGCGTATCGATCGGCCCCAGCCGGGCCAGCAACGAGGGGCTGCAGACCGGCGCGACGCTGTCGCCCATCAGCCGCGAGGTCACCAGCCCCGGATAGGCGCCGGTGTGAAAACGCAGGGCCATGTCGATATCGCTGCCGTGCAGGTCGATGATGCGGGGGTCCGCGAAAACCTGCACCTCGATGCCGGGATAGCGCGCCTGGAAGCGCGACAGGCGCGGCATCAGCCAGCAGGAGGCGAACGATGGCAGCACGCTGATCGCGAGCCGCCCCGAGATCTCCAGCGCCGCCGGGACCGCCGGCGCCAGCCCGTCCAACGCTTCGGCGATGCGGTGCAACGCCTGCCGAACCCCGTGCGCTAGTTGTTCGCCCTGCGGCGTCAGGCTGAGGCCGGTCCGCATGCGCAAGAACAACGGCATGCGCAACTCCGCCTCCAGCGCCTTTATCCGCTGGCTCACCGCACCCTGCGTCACACAAAGTTCATCGGCGGCGACGGTGAAGCTCAAGCGCCTGGCAGCGACTTCGAAGGCGCGCAGGGCGTCGAGCGAAGGCATGCGCCGCGGCGACGCTGTCCGCGCAATGACCGGCTTCGCCGTGTCCTCCGATGCCCTTGTGCTCGCCAGCATCGGCGTCGATCCCCCACCCGCGCCGGCGACCGCGAGGGTGCCGAATGCCGTCGTCCATAGCTGAACTAATGCCGGACCCTAGCAGAACTGGTTTGCACCACATCCCAAAACATTGAGATTGCACATCCGCAACTTCATGGCGGCAAGCCAGGGTGGCTGCGCCGGAACCGTTACGGGGGATCGAAATGGTCAAGTCGATGCTGACTGCATCCATGCTGCTGGCGGCGCCGCTGCTGTTCCTGGGTGCCGGCGCCCAGGCGCAACAATACAATGTTCAATTCGTTGCGGATCCTAACAACCCGACCTTCACCAACCTGCTCGGCATCAACGCGACCGATGTCATCGCGGGCTTCGGGGGCGCCACCACGGCGCAGGGCTTCACGTTGACGTTACCGAACAACTTCTCTCCCGTCAGCTTCCCCGGCTCGGCGCAGACGATGGTGGTCGGGATCAACAATGCGAACAATCTCGCCGGCATCTATATGGACGGCGCCGGCTTCACCCACGGCTTCGACCGGATCGGCGGCGTCTTCAACACCATCGATTTCGCCGGCACCATCTTCAACCAGGCGCTCGGCATCAACAACGCCAACACCACGGTCGGCTATTTCGCCGCCGACCAGGCCGGGCAGACGGGGCAGCAGGCCTATGTCCAGAAGGGCGGCTTGTTCACCAACATCAACCTGCTGCTGCCGCCGACCAACCAGAACAGCCAGGCGACCGGGATCAACGACGCCGGCACCGTGGTGGGCTTCTATCTGCCGACCGGAACGACCTCGATCGGCTTCATGGACGTGAACGGCACCATCACCACGATCGACCCGTTCGGCAGCACCTTCACCCAGGCGCTGGGCATCAACAATCTCGGCCAGATCGTCGGCTTCTATGTCGATGCCGCCGATGTCCAGCACGGCTACATCGATACCAACGGCGTGTTCACGAGCTTCGATCCGCCCGGCTCGGCCAACACGACGGTAAACGGCATCAACGACCGCGGCCAGATCGTCGGCTTCAACACCGATGGCAACGACAACGTCCTGGGCTTCGTTGCGACCCCCGTCCCGGAGCCCAGGGCGCCGCTGGCGGTGGCGCTGGCGGCGTTGGCGGCGATCCGCTGGCGGCGGCGTCAGACGTCCTGACGGTAGATGATGAAGCCGTAGTGCTTCGCGACCTGGTCATACAGCCTGCGCGCCGTCGCGTTGGTCTCGTGCGTTTGCCAATACACGCGGGTCGAGCCGGCCCGCCTGGCCTGCGCGTAAACCGCCAGGATCAGCTGCCGGCCGATCCCGTTGCCCCGCACCGCGGGATCGGTGAACAGGTCGTGCAGGTAGCAGGTCGGCGCGAGCATGGTGGTGCTGCGGTGGAAAAGGTAATGCACCAGCCCGACCAGCCGGCCGTCCTGCTCCGCCACCATCGCGTGCATCGGTTCGCCGGCATCGAAGAACCGCGCCCAGGTCGTCCTGGTGATCTCGGCCGGCAACGCGGTGTCACCGGACCGGCCATAGAAATGATTGTAGCCGTCCCATAGCCGCAGCCATTGATCGTGGTCCGCCACCGTCGCGTCGCGGACAACGATTTCGCCGGGCATCTAGCCGCCCGCGATTTTGGGGATCAGGAAGATCTCGCTGTCCGGCTCCAGCCTTGCAGAATACGCGTCCTGGAAAATCTCGCCGTCGATGGCGATCGCCATGCCTTCCTCGATCTGCCGGCCGAGGCCCGGGTAACGGGCATCCATCTCCAGCAGCAGCCGGCGAAAGCTGTTCGCCTCCACCTCGAACTCGGAGACGCCGCCGGTGAAGCGGCGGAATCCCGAGCCCGAAATGGTGACGTGCGGCATTACTCCGCCGCGAGCCGCATGCCGTCGTCGAGTGCCGCGCGCACCTTTGGCGGCGACATCGGCAGATGGTGCATGCGGATGCCGATAGCGTCGCGGATGGCGTTGGCGACGGCTGCCATCGGCGGCACGATCGGCACCTCGCCGACCCCGCGCACGCCGAACGGATGCCGCACGTTCGGCACCTCGACCAGCAGCGCCTCGATCATCGGCAGGTCGGAGGCGACCGGCACCCGATAGTCGAGGAAGCCCGGGTTCTCCATCAGCCCCTTGGCGTTGTAGACGTATTCCTCGTTCAGCGCCCAGCCGATGCCCTGGGTGGCGCCGCCCTGGATCTGGCCTTCGACGTAGCTCGGGTGGATCGCCCGGCCGACATCCTGGGCCGCGGTGTAGCGCAGGATTTTCACGTGGCCGGTCTCGCGGTCGACCTCCACGTCGCAGATGTGCACGCCGAACGCGGGGCCAGCCCCTTGTGCGTTCACCGACACCTCGGCGCCGATCGGGCCGCCGGTCTTGGCGGCCTTGAGCGCGATCGCCGCCAGCGGCAGAGGGTCGAAGCCGCCGGCATTGGCGCCGGCCGGTACCGCCTCGCCGTCCTTCCAGTCCACCGCATCCGGGCTGATGTCCCAGATCATCGCGGCGCGCTGCTTCAGCTGCTCGATCACCTTTTCGGCCGCCTGTACCGTCGCCATGCCGGTGGCATAGGTGACGCGGCTGCCACCGGTAACGTGGGTGAAACCGACCGACGCGGTGTCGGCGACGATCGGCTTCACGTTGTCCAGCGGAATGCCCAGCGTCTCGGCCGCCATCATCGCCATCGAGGCGCGCGAGCCGCCGATGTCGGGGCTGCCGGAAACCACGCTGATACTGCCGTCCTCGTTGACGAACACCGCCGCCGAGGACTCGCCGCCGATGTTGAACCAGAACCCGGTAGCAACACCGCGCCCCTGGTTCGGCTTCAGCTTGGACTTGTAGTGGTCGCTCGACTTGGCCGCCTCAAGGGTCTGCACGAAGCCGATCTCCGGGAAGGTCGGCCCGTAGGCCGCCTTGGTGCCGGCCTTGGCCGCGTTCTTCTCGCGCAGCGCGATCGGGTCCATGCCGAGCTGGCGCGCCAGGTCGTCGATGGCGCTTTCCACGGCGAAGGACGAGATCGGCGCGCCCGGCGCGCGGTAGGCCGCGACCTTTGGGCGATTGCTGACCACGTCGTAGCCGGTGACGTCGACATTCGCCAGGTCGTACATCGCGAACGCGCACATGCAGCCGGGCTGCACCGGGGAGCCCGGGAACGCGCCGGCCTGGTATTTCAGCACCGCCTGGGCCGCGGTGATGATGCCGTCCTTGGTGGCGCCGAGCTTGACCTCGATCACCGCGCCCGAGGTCGGGCCGGTGGCGCGGAACACGTCCTCGCGGGTCATCACCATCTTCACCGGGCGGCCGGATTTGCGCGACAGCTGCAGCGCCAGCGGCTCCAGGTAGACCAGCGTCTTGCCGCCGAAGCCGCCGCCGATCTCAGCCGGCATCACCCGGATGTTCGACAGCTCGATCCCCAGCAGCTTCGCGGTGTAGGCGCGGACCATGAAATGGCCCTGGCTGCTGCCGTAGATCTGGCACTGGCCGTCGGCGCCGTAGACCGCGATGCAGGCATGCGGCTCGATATAGGCCTGATGCACCGGCTGGGTGGTCCAGCGGCCCTCGACCGTTACCTCGGCCTGGGCGAACCCGGACTTCACGTCGCCGAGTTCGAAATGCACCCGCTTGGCGATGTTCGACGGCTTCGCCGGCTTCGGCTCGACATTGGCGGTGTAGAGATTCTCGTCCAGCAACGGCGCGTCGGGCGCCATCGCCGCCTCGACGTCGATCACGTGCGGCAGCACTTCGTACGTGACCTCGATCAGTTCCAGCGCCGCGTCGGCGATCGCCGAGGACGTTGCGGCGACCGCGGCGACGGCATGGCCTTCGTACAGCACCTTGGTCCGCGCCATGCAGTTCAGTGCCAGGTCGCGGAAGTTCATCGGCCCCTCGCCGACGAACGCCTCTTCCGAGGTGATGTCCGGGAAGTCGGCCGCGGTGACCACGCCCTTAACGCCGGGCAGCGCGCGGGCCTTGTCGGTGTTGATGGAAACGATGCGCGCGTGCGGGTGCGGGCTGCGTTTCACCTTGCCGACCAGCATGCCCGGCAGGGCAATGTCGGCGCCGAACGCGGCGCGGCCGGTGACCTTGTCGGCGCCATCGGGGCGAACCGGGCGGGTGCCGACGACCTTCAAGCCGGAAGACGGAACATAGTTCATGCCACTTGCTCTCCTCGGAGTTCGGCCGCCGCGTCCATCACGGCGCGAATGATCTTGTCATAGCCGGTGCAGCGACAGAGATTGCCGGCCAGCCAGTAGCGGGCCTCGGTCTCGGTCGGGTTCGGGTGCCGGTCCAGCAGCGCCTTGGAAGCCACCAGCAGGCCGGGGGTGCAGAAGCCGCATTGCAGGGCGGCATGTTCCAGGAACTTGCGCTGCAGCGGATGCAGGGTCTCGCCGTCGGCCAGCCCCTCGATCGTCTGCACGCTGGTGCCGTCGGCTTCCGCCGCCAGCATCAGGCAGGAGCAGACCAGCCGGTCGTCGACGATGACGCTGCAGGCGCCGCAATCGCCGGAGCCGCAGCCTTCCTTGCTGCCCGTCAGGTTCAGCGTGTCACGCAGCGCGTCCAGCAGGCTCTCCTGCGGCTCGCACAGGAATTCCATCGGCTCGCCGTTGATCGTGGCAGTGACGTGATGCTTGCTCATGCGTGTTCTCCAGCGATCCTGTTCATCCGCGTTCCGCCGCGCGGGCGAAGGCGATTGCGGCGGCGCGACGTGCCAGCACGCCGGCGATCTTGACGCGGAAGTCGATGGTGCCGCGCTTGTCGTCGATCGGCTTGCAGGCGGCGCGGGCGGCGGCGTCCAGCTTGGCCAGCGTCGCCTCGTCCAGCTTGTGCCCGACCAGCGCCGCGGCGGCATCGGCCACCACCAGTGCGGTCGGCGCCACCGCGCCGAGCGACACCCGCGCCTCGGTGCAGACACCGGCCGCGTCCAGCGTGACGTTCACCCCGGCGCCGACCACCGCGATGTCCATTTCGGTGCGCGGGATGAAGCGCAGATAGGCGTCGCCCGAACGCGGCGCCCGCTTCGGCAGGCGGATGGAAATGATGAATTCGTCCTTGGCCAGCGACGTGCGCCCGGGCCCGGTGACGATCTGCTCGACCGGCACTTCGCGCTCGCCCTTTGGCCCGACCACCACGCAGGTCGCCCGCGCCGCGATCATCGCCGGCACGCTGTCGGCGGCCGGCGAGGCGTTGCAGAGATTGCCGGCCAGCGAGGCGCGGCCCTGGACCTGGGTGGAGCCGATCAGGTTGGTCGCCTCGACCACGCCGGGCCAGGCCGCGGCCAGCGCCGCATGCTCGCCGATCAGCGCGCCGGACGTGGCGGCGCCGATCTCGAAGCCGCCGTTCACCTCGCGGATGCCGATGATCCCCGGCAGCTTCTTGGTGTCGACGATGATCTCCGGCCGGGTGCGGCCGCTGCGCAGTTGCACCAGCAGATCGGTGCCGCCGGACATCGGCTTGGCGAGGCCCGACGCGCCGGCCAGCAAAGCCACGGCCTCCTTGATCGTCGAAGGCGCGGCATAACTGAGCTTTTGCATGTCATCTCCCGAATTTCGTCGCGGCCAGGCCTGTCGCCACAATGCTAGGCCGCTCCCGATCATTGGTCGAGGGCCGGCATAGGTCGAGGCCGGCCATCCGGGATGGTGCCCGGGCCGATGCTGGGTCTATCCTCCCCCGATGCGGGCGCAACCGCAAGAGATCCGGCCAAGGACCAAGGGCAGCGATGACGGATGAGAAGATACTGGCCCGGCGCGACGGCGTGGTCGGGGCCATCGTCATCAACAACCCCGCGCGCCAGAACGCCGTCTCGCAGGACATGTGGCAGGCCATCGCGGACGCCGCCAACCGTTTCGCCGCCGATGCCGACATCCGCGTCATTACGATCTCCGGCGCCGGCGGTCGCGCCTTCGCCTCCGGCGCCGACATTTCACGCTTCGAGACCGAGCGCGCCGGCAATCGCGGCGTCACCCGCTCCGGCGGGGCGTTCGAGGCCGCCTGTTCCGCCCTGCACGCGGCGCCGAAGCCGACCATCGCGGTGATCCGCGGCTGGTGCCTCGGCGGCGGCATGGCGCTGGCGGTCAGCTGCGACCTGCGGATCGCCGGCGACGACGCGCAATTCGGCATCCCCGCCGCCCGGCTCTCGATCGGCTACAGCGTCGAGGGCCTGCGCCGCATCGTCGAACTTGTGGGGCTGGCCGGGACCCGGGAAATCATGTTCACCGCCCGCCGCTACGACGCTGCCGCGGCGCTGCGCATTGGCCTGGTCAGCCAGGTGGTGCCGGCCGAGGAACTGGATGCCTTCGCCGCCGCCTATGTGGCCGAGATCGCCGGCAACGCGCCACTGACCATCCTGGCCGCCAAGGCCGCCCTGGCACAGCTGGCCCGCGACCCGGACCAGCGCGACTGGACCGAGACCGAGGCGCTGATCGCCCGTTGCGGCACCAGCGCCGACCACCTGGAAGGCGCCCGCGCCTTCATGGAAAAGCGCAAGCCGGCCTTCACCGGAAGCTGAGGAAGAGGGAAAAAAGCACCATGAAGCTCGATGACCAGGCCATCATGTCCGCCCTGCGCGGCGCCCAGTCGGTGGACGATATCTGCCGCACCGCCGGCGTCGGCGTCGCCGAGTTCGCCGCCGCCCGCGATGCCTTCCTGAAGCGCCGCGCCGTGATCCCGAACCAGGCCGTCACCGGCCATGTCGGCGCACAGGTAGAAATCCTGCGCGACCGGGCCGGGGTGCCGCATGTCTATGCCGCCAGCACCGACGACCTTTACCTCGGCCTCGGCGTCGCCATGGCGCAGGACCGGCTGTGGCAGATGGACCGGCTGCGCCGCCGCGCCCTCGGCCGCCAGGCGGAGGTGCTCGGCCATGCGTTCGTCGCTGCCGATCTCGCGCATCTCACCGTCGGCATCGCCGAGATCTGCGATCGCGAGCCGGCCCTGATGGACCCGCAGACGCTAGCCATCGTCACCGCCTTCGCCGCCGGCATCAACCGGCAGATCGAACTCTATGGCCGCGACCTGCCGATCGAGTTCGCCATGCTGGGCTACGCGCCGGAGCCGTTCACGGTGCGCGATATCTCCGCCATCGCCCGCGGGCTGTGGTGGTCGTTGAACGGGCGCATCGACCGCATCGTCGCCGCCGAAGCGGCACGGCTGCTGCCGCCGGGCCTGCGCGAGCGCTACCTGACCCCGGAGGCATCGGAAAACCTCGTGCTGCCGACTACGGGGATGGCGGACACCGCAGCCGCGCACGCCCATGCCGCCGGCACCGATGACGCCACCGGCAGCAACAACTGGGCGATCGCCGGCAGCCGCGCCACCGGCGGCAAGCCGGTGCTGTGCGGCGACCCGCACCAGCCGTTCTGGGTGCCGTCCAGCTGGTATGAATTCGCTCTCCACGGCCCCGAGGATGATTGCGCCGGCGCCGGCCCGCCTGGCTCGCCGGGCCTGTGGTGGGGCAGCAACGGCACCGCCGCCTGGGCCATCACCAACAACATGGCGACCACCCGGGACCTGTACCGCGAGGACGTGGATCCCGCCGATTCCAGCCAGTACCGCGAAGGCGCCGGCTGGAAGAAATTCAGTGAGCGCGAGGTCAGCATCGCGGTGCGCGGCGAGGCGCCGCAACTGCGGAAAATCCGCTCCACCGTGCGCGGCCCCGTGGTCAACGCGCTGATCCCGCCGCTGAACGAGGGCGGCGACCCGCCGCTGTCCCTGCGCTGGGTGGGCATGGAGCATCTGGACGACATCCGCGCCATGATCGGCATCGGACGCGCCCGCAGCTGGCCGGCCTTCCGCCACGCTTTGCGCGACTGGTCCGTCGCGGTGTTCAACTTCGTCTATGCCGACGCCGGCGGCACCATCGGCTACCAGATGGCGGGAAAGATTCCGTTGCGCGGGCGGGTGACCTCCGGATTTCGCGATGCCGCCAACCCGCTCGACCAGTGGACCGGCTACATCCCCTTTGACGACATGCCGACCAGCGAGAATCCGGCCCGCGGCTATGTCGCCAGCGCCAACCAGCGGATCGTCGGCGACGACTACAAATATCCGATCTACGGCGCCTACTCGCAGGGCCATCGCGGCGTCCGCCTGGACCAGGCGCTGGGCGGCCGGGGGCGGATCGACCTCACCGCCAACGTGGCGCTGCAGAACGACGTCAAAAGCAGCCGCGCCCAGCGCAGCGTGCCGCATCTGCTGCGCCATCTCGGCGGCGCCGTGCCCGAGTTCGCGGCGGCGCTGTCGGCATGGGATTTCCACTACGCCGAGACCAGCATCGCGCCGACCTTGTTCGAGACCTTCATGGCGATCTGGAACCGGGTGGTGCAGTCGCTGCATCTGCCGGAGCGCCTGCTGGACCTGACGGTGCAGCAGACCGGCCTCGCCGTCGCGGTGCTGGAAGACGAGGTGAAGGATTATTTCCCGGGCGGCACGCCGGCGATGGTGGCCAAGGTCGGCCAGCAGGCGCTGGACACGCTCACAGCCCGCCTCGGCGCCGACCGCGGCGGATGGCAATGGGGCAAGCTGCACACGGCACACTGGCGGCATCCGCTGACCACCGCCGGCGTCGCCACCGGCCTCGAGAGCCTGTTCGACATCGGCCCGGCGCCGGTGGATGGCGGCTCGCACACCATCCGCAACACCGGCGGCGAACTGCCGCCGCATGCCGCCTCTTCGGGGGCGGAATACCGCATCGTCGTCGATTTCACCGCGCCGGATTCGTTTCAGGCGGTGCAGAACATCGGCAATTCCGGCATTCCCGGCAGCCCGCACTACCAGGACCAGTTCGTTCCCTGGCTGCGTGGCACCTACCACACGGTGCATTTGAAGCGGGCCGCCGTGGAGCGCGAGCTGGCCAGCACGACGGTGATCAAGCCGGCTTAGGGCGACAGCAAGGAGTTTGACCACAGAGAAAATGAGACGGGGAGAAGAACAGGTAGCAAAAAGTACTTGCTTCGCTTCTCCCTCTTCTCACCGGCTCTGTGGTGAGACGTCGGCGAGCGGGATGTGGAATCCGGCTTGGCGCGACAGCAAGAAATTTCACCGCAGAGGCAGTGAGAGGGGGAGAAGAATAGGTAGCAAAGGTCCTTGCTTCGCTTCTCCCTCTTCTCGCCGGCTCTGTGGTGAATAGCCTTGCTTGACTGACCTAGGCCAGGTTCTTCTGGAGGAACGCCAGCGTCCGCTCCATGGCCAGCTTGGCATCCGGCGCGCTGAAGCTGCCGCGTTCGTCGCAGCCGAAGCCGTGCTGGGCGCCTGGGTAGACGAAGATTTCCACCTTCGGCTGGGCGGCGCGGATCGCCTCGACGTCGGTGAGCGGGATGCCGGTGTCCTTCTCGCCGAAATGCAGTTGCACCGGACAGGACGGGGTTTCGGTCTTGGTGCCGGCGATGCCGCCGCCATACCAGCCGACCGCCGCCTTGAAGCTCTTGCTGCGGGTGGCGCCCCACCAGGCAATGGTGCCGCCGAAGCAATAGCCGACGATCCCCAGCGTCTTGCCGGCCAGTTGCTTCGCCGCCGCCTCCACGTCGGCCATCACCGCGTCGTCCTTCAGCTTGCCGCGCAGGTCGCGCCCGCGGGCCACGTCGTCCGGGGTGTAGCCGAGTTCGACGTTGCGCTCGGCGCGGTCGAACAGCGCCGGCGCCACCACCGCGTAGCCGGCCTTGGCGAACGCCTCGCAGACGTTGCGCATGTGGTTGTTGACGCCGAAGATCTCCTGGATGACCACCAGGCCGTGCCTGGCGTCGGCGGGGCCCGTCTGCCAGGCCGATAGCTTGTGGCCGTCAGCGGCGGTCAGGTCGATGAAGCTGCCCATGGGTCGTTTTCCTCCGGTCGGGTCTGGCGACGGTTGCGATGCGTGTTGCCGCGCCGCAGGATGGCGGCATGGGCGAGATCGTCAACCTCATCCCCATGGCAACGCGCCGCAACGTGTTCATCAAGTGTCGCAAAGGAGGACGATATGGGACGACTGGGAGCGCCGGCTCGACTGACGCCGTGGATTGCCGCCGGCCTCGCGGCCATCCTCGTGCCGGTCCTGTCGATGCACGCCTGGGCCCGACCGATGCATGTGACGGATTCGGCGCCCTCGGCAGAAGCCGTGATGCGTGGCCGCAACATGCAGTTCGTCGTCCATTTCGACGGACCGGTCGACCACCAGCAGTCGCGGCTGGAAATCCTCCGCGACGGCCAGCTGTTCGCCACGCTGCGGCCCCTCCTCGATAGCGCGCCGAACACCCTGTTCGCGTCCGCGCCGGCGCCGTCACCGGGGCACTACGTGCTGCATTGGAGCGTCAGGTCGATGGCCGACCAGGAAGCCTCGGAGGGAACGATCCCGTTTTCTGTCGCCCCCTGAGAGACCTCGCAGCGTGGATCACGGCGCCGATTGCCGCAGCATCACCTGCGTCGTTCCCTGGTCGTAGCCGGGCTGCACGCGCACGTCGACCACCGCCACGCCGCCGGCCTGGACGGCCTTGAGCGCCTCGGCCAGCGCCCCGGCGAGCGCGTCAGGGCGCTCGATCGGGCCGAGCCCCAGCGCGCCCTGCGCCCGTGCCAGCATCGCGATGTCGATGTCCGGCCCGCCGATACGCTGGCCGATCCATTTGTTGGCGACGGGCCGGTCGCGTTGCCGCGCCACCCGCTCCTGGTGCAGTTCGTCGTTGTAGTAGGAGCGGTTGTTGGCAACCAGCACCAGCAGCGGGATGCCGTAATGGACGGCGGTCCACAGCGCGGTGGCGCCCATCAGGAAATCGCCGTCGCCGATGATGGTGAGCGGCAGGCGGCCTGACCCGCGCAACGCCAGCGCCGAGCCCACCGCCATTCCCGGCCCCGAGCCGATCCCGGCGCCACCGTCGATGCCGAGATAATCGAGCGGGTGCTCCACGCTCCAGAGCTGCCCGGCCCAGGAAAGCGGGCCGCGGATCAGGCAGACCTCCAGGCCGGCCACCGCCGCCTTCGCGGCTGCCGCGAGGCTTGGCACCGTAATGACCTCGGCGAAATTCGTCGGGGCAGCGGCAGGCGTCTCCGCCTCCGGCCAGGCGGCGTGCGTCCGCGCGCCGATGCGGCGCACTGCCTCGAGCAACGGACCGGTTGCCGCGTCGGGATCGCAGATCAGGTTGAGGTCGACCGGCGGCAAGGCCTGGTGGTCCATGCTCCAGCCGTTATGCACCACCTGGTCGAGCGACGCGCGGATGATGGTGGCATCCGGCATGCCCGGTCCGGAGGCGGCCTTCAGCGTTCCCGCGAGGTCGATCCAGTCGAGGCTCAGGATCACATCGGCCTCGCGCAGGAGGGCCAGCGCCGCCGTACCGGGGAACGTGCCGGCCGGTGCCCCGTGCAGCCGGTGCGTGCTGGGGAATGAGGCCGCGGTCTTGAGGTCGGTGATCACCATGGCACCCAGCGCCTCGGCCAGCGCGATGCGCTGCGCCCAGGCCGCCTCGTCGCGCGAGACCCGGCCCGCGAGGATCAACGGACGGCGCGCTGCCAGCAGGCGCCTGGCGGCATCTTCCACGAGATCAGGCGCCGGCTTTGCCAAGGGCGGCGGGGCGAAGCGGCGGGGATCGGGAAATGGCGGCAGGGCCGGCAACGGCATTTCCTGCAGGCCGGCGTCCAGGCAGACATAGGTCGGGCCGCAGGGGGCGGTGCGGGAGATCTGATCGGCGCGCAGCAGCGATTCGATCGCCGCTTCCGCCGAGACCGGCTGGTCGTCCCATTTGGTGTAGGGGCGCACGATCGCCGCCTGGTCGCGGGCGGTGTGGATCCAGTCGATCCAAGGGCGGCGCTTGGGCGCATCGACCGGACCCGTGGCGCCGATCAGCAGCAGCGGAATGCGGTCGCACCAGGCGTTGAACACCGCCATCGTGGCATGCATCAGGCCGACATTGCTGTGCACGATCGCCGCCATCGGCTTGTCCGTCACCTTGGCCCAGCCATGCGCGATCGCCACCGCATGCTCCTCGTGCAGGCACAGCAGCATCTGTGGCCGCTCGTTGCCCAGGTGATTGACCAGGCTGTCGTGCAGGCCGCGAAAGCTGGCGCCGGGATTCAGCGCGACATAGGGCATGTCCAGCAGCCGCAGCATCTGCGCGATGACGTCGCTGCCCCACACGCTCTGCGGATTGGACTGGATCGGCCGCTCCACGCCGTCGGGGCCCGCCTTCCCCGCGCCACCTTCTTTCTTCTCCGAAACGTCATTCATTGGGAGATGTCCGACATGCTGTCCCCGATGCATCGAATGCAGCCAAAGCAGAGCACCGGGACCGCGCAATCGCAAACCATAGTTTGCAACATCGGTTGAGTTCTTTTCGGTTCCCGTCACCCGCCGCCGATGCAATCATCGTATGGAGGCGTGGATGCAATCCGCATGCTGCAACGCACCATCCTCCGGCCCGCCGTTGCAACCGGCACGTCTCGGTCCAGCCTGCTCAATTTCCGGGGGTGTTCACGATGCCATCCGAAACAGCCGATGCCGAACGCGCGATGCGGCTCCGCACATCGATGTACGGATCGCATCGCCTGAAGCTCGGACTGTTCGGCGCCAATTGCTCGTCCGGCCGGGCGGTGACGAAGGTGCCGGAGCGGTGGTCTGGGAGTTGGGACGACTGCGTGCGACTGGCGGTGATGGCAGACGAGGCCGGCATCGATTTCATGCTGCCGATCGGGCGCTGGAAAGGCTATGGCGGCGAGACCGACTACCAGGGCGCTACGCTGGAGACGATCACCTGGGCCTGCGGCCTGCTGGCGCGCACGCAGCGGATCACGGTGTTCGGTACGGTGCACGCGCCGCTGTTCCACCCGGTGATCGCCGCCAAGCAGTTCGTCACCGCCGACCAGATCGGCGCCGGCCGCTTCGGGCTCAACGTCGTCTGCGGCTGGAACGAAGGCGAATTCGAAATGTTCGGCGCCACCTTGCGCGAACATGCGTCACGCTACGCCTACGCGCAGGAATGGCTCGACGCGATCAAGATGATGTGGTCGCGCACCGACATGTTCGACTTCGAGGGCGAGTATGTCCGTCTGCGCAACGTGCGGGCGATGCCCAAGCCTTACGGCGGAACGCGGCCGGTGATCATGAACGCCGGCGCATCGGAGACCGGCAAGGGTTTCGCCGTGCGCAACTGCGACGCGCTGTTCCTGTCGACCCAGAAAGACACCTTCGAGGACACCGCCGAGCAGGTGCAGCAGGTGAAGTCCCAGGCGCGGGGAATGGGTCGCGAACTGGATGTCTACACGGTCGGCGTGGTGTCCTGCCGCAGGACGACGGCCGAAGCCGAGGAATATTACCGCCACTGCACCTTCGAGAACGCGGACTGGGCGGCGGTCGACAACATCATGGCGCTGAAGAACCAGACGCCGGAGACTCTGGGGATCGAGGCGTTCGAGAAGCTGCGCCGGCACACCGCGCATGGCCTGAGCGGCTTGCCGCTCATCGGCGATCCCGACACCGTAGCGCGGGATCTGGCACAGCTCAGCGCGGCCGGATTGGCGGGGATCGCCATTTCGGGCGTCAACTACATCGATGAGCTGCCGTATTTCTGCGCCGAGGTGTTGCCCCGCCTGGAACGGCTCGGGCTGCGCGAACCGGCAGCGGCGATGGCACGGCAGGCGCGCGAATTGGCCGGAGGATCGCTCGCAACCTGAACCGCGCGACCGCCGCAAAACAACAAGAAATGAAAACGGGAGAAACATCATGACAGTCCGCAACTTCAAGATCAGCCGCCGAAGCGCCGTCGGGTCCGCGGGCCTGGCCGGCATCCTGGCGCTGGGCCGCGCCCCCGCCTTCGCCCAGGCAAAGCCGCAGAAGCTGATCATGGCATACACTTCGCCGCCGCCCGATGCGGTCGGCACCGGGCTCGACTGGTACGCAAAGGCGCTTACCGAACGCTCCAAGGGCGAGCTTCAGGGGCAGCTGGAAGCCGGCACGATCCTGACGCGCGAAGACGACATCACCAATGCGGTGAAGGCGGGCAATGTCGCCATCGGCACGCCGATCGGCGCCGCGGCGACCCTGTTCCCGGAAATGGGCGTATTCCTCGTGCCCTATCTGATCAGCACCTACGCCCAGGGCTACCGCGCGCTCGACGGCAAGATCGGCGACAAGCTCAGCGCGCTGTTCGAGGAAAAATACAAGGTCAAGGTGCTGTTCTACTACGATCTCGGGTTCCGGCATTTCTGGAACAGCCGCCACCCGATCAACGAGCCGGCCGACCTGCGCGGCATGAAGATCCGTGCGCAGCCGGCCAAGATCTTCGCCGACACCATCAACTCCCTCGGCGCGATCGCGGTACCGATGCCGTTCGCCGAGGTGGTGACCGCGGCGCAGCAGGGGGTGATCGACGGCGGCGACTACCCGGTTGCCAACATGGTGCCGAACAAGTTCTACGAATTCTCGAAATACTTTTCGTTGACCTATCACAACTACGGCGCATCGGTGATGCTGATGAACCTGAAGCTGTGGAACGAGATGCGGCCCGACCAGCAGAAGCTGATCATGGACACCGGCAGGGAGGCCCAGCAGATGACCCGGCACATCATGGACAGCGTGGACAACCTGGCCGGCGCCAAGAAGCTGCTGGAACCGTTCGGCATGCAGGTCAACGCCGCCGACTTGGAAGCGATGAAGAAGGTGACGCAGGCGAAGCTCTGGCCGCAGTATCAGAAGCAATATCCCGAGCTGTGGGAGCAGATCGTTGCCACCCCAGCCTGAAGCAAACGGAATGGCCGGGATGGCGCACAGGCTCGGCGCCATCCCACGGATCGCCGTCGGCGCGATGGTGCTGGTCGCCATCGGGGTGATGCTGGTGGGCGTGTTCCTGCGCTACGTGATGGTTCCGATCACCAACGCAATGGACGTCGATCCGGTGAATTTCTTCTGGGTCGAGGAAGTGGGTGAAATGCTGCTCGCCTGGCTGACCCTGGTTGGCGCCGCCGTCGGCATAGCCGAACGGACGCATTTCGCGGTCACGCTGGTCACCCAGCATCTGCCGCAGGCGGCGCAGCGCTGCATCGTGGTCGTCAACCATCTGATCATCGCGTTGTTCGGCGGCACCATCGTCTGGCAGGGCTGGGCGGTGGCGGAGCTGAACCGCGGCCTGCTGTCGCCAGCGCTGGAGATCAGCAAGGGCTGGCTGTACGGCGCCCTCGTGGTCGGCGGCATCCTGATCGTCATCGCCGCCCTCGGCACGATGCGCCAGAACGAACCGACGCTGCGGCACGGGGCATCATAGCCGGTGCTGCTTGCCACGGGGCTGTCCTTCTGCCTGCTGCTTGCCATGTCGATGCCGATCGTGTTCGCGCTGGGCGCCGCGGCCGTGGTGGGATTGCTGGTGGGCGGATTTCCGCTGCAGACGGTGGCCTCCACCATCATCGGCACGTCGCAAAGCTGGGTGCTGCTGGCCATTCCCTCGTTCGTGTTCGCCGGTGCGCTGATGGAGCGCTGCGGCATGTCCTATGCGCTGGTAGAATTCGCCCGGGCGCTGGTCGGCTGGCTGCGCGGCGGGCTGGGCATGTCGGTGATCGTGGTGTCGTATTTCTTTTCCGACATCTGCGGCTCCAAGATGGCCGAGGTCACGACATTGAGCGCCGCCCTGATGCCGCCGCTGAAGCGCGCCGGCTACCGCGCGGAGGACGCGGCTTCGCTGATTGCCGCGGGCTCGGCCATGGGCATGCTGGTGCCACCGGCGATCTTCATGATCGTGCTGGCTTCGATCACCAACGTGTCGGCGGTGGCGCTGTTCCTGGCCGGCTTCATCCCGGCTGCGATGATAGGCTTGTGCCTGTGCGTGCTGGTGTTCATCCAGGCGCATCTGCTGGGCTGGCCGAAGGACACGCGGCCCAGCCTGCACGCCCTGCTGCAAACCGGCCGCGCCTCGGCGGTGCCGCTGGTGGTGCCGGTGGTGATCCTCGGCGGCTTCTATCTCGGCGCCTTCACCGCGACCGAGGCCGGGGCGGTGGTGGCGCTGTACTCTCTGCTGGCGGCGCGCTTCTACTACCGCAACGTATCCTGGCGCGAGATCGGGGAGTTGGCCTGCAGCAGCGGCGTGCTGACGGCGGCGGTGGTGTTCCTGACGGCGGTGGCGACGATCTTCCAGTATCTGCTCGGCGTCGCCGGCGTGCCGGCGATGATGGCCACGATCCTGCATCCGCTGGAATCGTCGCAGTGGCTGTTCCTGTGCGGCGTCGGTGCGCTGACCATGGTCATCGGGATGCTGCTGGAGGGCCTGCCGGCGGCGGTGGTGCTGGTGCCGGTGCTGTTCCCCGTGGCCATGAAGATCGGCATCCATCCAATTCACTTCAACATCGTCGTGACGGCGGCCGTCGGGATCGGGATCTTCCTGCCGCCGCTCGGCGTCGGGCTGCTCATGGCGCTGCGGTTCGCGGAACTGACCGTGTTCCGGCACGCGCGGTTCTACTGGCCCTATCTGCTGGCGCTGGTCACCGGCCTGCTGCTGATCATTTGCATTCCCGAATTGTCGCTGTTCCTGCCGCGCCGCGCCGGCCTCATTCGCTAGAGCCGGCCGCCTCGGCAAGCTCCGGAGGTTTCATCATGCCACCACATTTCGGCGAGTCCGTGCGCCGGCGCGAAGATGCGCGGCTACTGACCGGCCGCGGAAACTACGTGGCCGACACGGCGCCCGCGGGTTCAGCGCACGCAATGCTGGTGCGATCGCCGCATGCCCATGCCGACATCCTGTCGATCGACATGACGCTGGCAGCTGCGATGCCGGGCGTTTGCGCGGTGCTGACCGCGCGCGATGCCGAAGCCGATGGCATCGGCGCGATCCCCGGCGGCGTCGCCTATCCAAGGCCCGATGGCGGCCACCCCAAAAGCATGCGGCCGCCCTTGGCGGGAAGACGCTGCCGCTTTGCCGGTGAAGCCGTCGCGATGGTGGTGGCGGACACCCCGCAACAGGCGCGCGACGCGGCGGAGGCGGTGAGCGTCACATATGCGGCGATGGACGCGTTGGCCACCGCCGAGGATGCTTCGGCGGCGGGTGCGCCGGATGTCTGGGAAGAAGCGCCCGGAAATATCGGCTTCGTCTGGCAGGGCGGGGACGCGACCGCGACGGCTCAGGCGATGCAGGCGGCGGCCCATGTCACGCGCCTGCGCCTGCAGGTATCGCGGGTGACAGCGAACCCGATGGAGCCGCGCGGGTGCTGGGCGGAGTTGCAGCCGGACGGCAGGACTTCCATTACCGTCAGCCACCAGAATCCGCATGCGCTGCGTTCATCGCTCGGCGCCGGCATCCTGGCTTCCGATCCCGGGCGCATCAGGGTCCAGACCGGCGATGTCGGGGGCGCCTTCGGGATGAAGGATGGCATCCATGTCGAAACGATCCTGGTCGGCTGGGCGGCGCGGCGGCTTGGCCGGCCGGTGTGCTGGATCAGCGATCGTTCCGAGGGCTTCCTGTCCGACGAGCAGGGCCGCGATATCGGCGTCGAGGCGGCGCTGGCGATGGATGCCGACGGCATCTTCATCGCGTTGCAGGTGAGCTACGACCTGAACATGGGCGCCTACCTCACCGGCCGCTCGTTGTTCCCGATCAACAACATGGGCGGATTGGCCGGCGTCTACCGGACGCCGCACATCTCGGCCGAGGTGCGCGGCGTGTTCACCAACGCCGTGCCGAACGCCGCCTATCGCGGCGCCGGCCGACCGGAGGCGACCTATGTCATCGAGCGACTGATCGACGTGGCGGCGCGGGAGTTGGGGATCACGCCGCTCGAACTGCGCCGCCGCAATTTGATCCCGGCGGAGGCGATGCCGTTTTGCACCGGCCTCACCTTCACCTATGACAGCGGCGACTTCGCCGGCAACATGCAGGCGGCGACGCGCGCCGCGGACCTAGCCGGCTTCCCGGTGCGCCGCGCGGCGGCGGAGGCGCGCGGGAAGCTGCGCGGCATCGGCCTGTGCAACTGCATCGAAGCCTCCGGTGGGCCCTTCCTCGGTCCGTTCAAGGACGCCGCCGAACTGCGGCTGAACGCCGATGGCAGCGTGACGCTGCTGGCCGGCGCGATGTCCACGGGCCAGGGCCTGGAGACGGCGCTGCCGCAACTGGCGGCCGCGGCGCTCGGCATGGATGTCGGACAGATCCGCTATCTGCAGGGCGACACCGATCAGCTTCCCTACGGACGCGGCAGCGGCGGCTCCAGCGGCTTGTTCGTCGGTGGTTCCGCCGTGCGGCTGGCCGGCGAAAAGCTGATCGAGATCGCGCGCATGCGGGCAGCGGACGCGCTGGAGGCGGCGGAGGGTGACGTGGTGTTCGCCGATGGCCGGTTCGAGGTGGCCGGAACCGATCGCCGCATCGGCTGGGCGGAGATCGCGGCACTCGGCAGCATCGCGGCCCATGCAGAATATCAGCCCACCGGCTCGACGTTTCCGAACGGCACCCATATCGCCGAGGTCGAGATCGACCTCGAAACCGGGGAGACCACTCTCGTCGCCTACCACGCCATCGAGGATCTCGGCCGGGTGCTGAATCCGCTGCTCGCGGACGGCCAGATCCACGGCGGCATCGCCCAGGGCGCCGGGCAGGCGCTGGGCGAGCGCATCGTGCATGAGCGCGCGACCGGCCAGCTGCTGACCGGTTCGTTCATGGACTACCAGATGCCCCGCGCGGCCGACTTCCCGGACCTGGTGCTCGCCACCCGCGAGGTGCCGACGGCGCTCAATCCGCTGGGGGTGAAAGGCGTCGGCGAGGCCGGCACGGTGGGTTCGCTGGCGGCGGTGATGAATGCGGTGTGCGATGCCCTCGCACCTCTCGGCATCCGCCATTTCGACATGCCGGCGACACCCGGGCGGGTTTGGGCCGCGATCACATCCCGGGCAGGCCCTGCCGGCGGGTGATCGCCGCCTCGTGCGTCATCCAGGCGCGGAACTGCCGCAGCTTGGTCTGGCGCAGGCGTTCGCGCGGAAACACCAGGTGGTAGCCCATCTCGGTGCGCAGCGGGGTGTCGACCGGCGAGACCAGTTCACCGGCGCCGAGCCGGTCGA
This sequence comes from uncultured Alphaproteobacteria bacterium, assembly GCA_963819305.1. GTDB lineage: Bacteria > Pseudomonadota > Alphaproteobacteria > Acetobacterales > Acetobacteraceae > CAVTKE01. The sequence continues at coordinate 782,467 of CAWFVP010000002.1, read as the reverse complement.
CCACGAAGGCCGCCTGGGCGATGGCGATGCCGAGGCCGCTGATCGCCGCCTGGTAGGTCAGGCTCGAATTCTCCAGCACGATCTGCTGCTCGATCGGCACGTCGTTGACGCCGGCGGCGGTGAACCAGCGCGGCCAGTCGTCCGGGCGCCGGGCGGAGTGCAGCAGGATCTGGCCGGCCAGTTCGCGCGGCGTGGCCGCACTTCGCAGCACCGCGGGGCTGCAGACCGGCAGCAGCACCTCGCCGAACAGCCGTTCGCCGACCAGGCCCTTGGCCGGGCCGGTGCCGTAATGGACGGCGGCGTCCACGTCGTCGCGGTCGAACTCGACCTCCTCATGCGAGGTCGCCACCTGGACGCGGATATGGGGATGCAGCGCGTGGAAGTGCGCCAGCCGCGGCACCAGCCAGCGCACCGCGCAGGTCGGCGGCAGCTTCAGCCGCAGCACGCGTTCGTTGGCGCTGGCGCCGATGGCGCTGGTCGCCCGGGCCACCCGCTCCAGCGCGTCGCACACGTCGCGGCGGTAGATCTCGCCGCGCGGGGTCAGCGTGATCTGCCGGTTGCTGCGGATGAACAGCTTGATGCCCAGGAACAGCTCCAGGTTCTGCACCTGGCGGCTGACGGCGCCCGGGGTGACGCAGAGTTCGTCCGCGGCCACCTTGAAGCTCAGATGGCGGGCAACGACCTCGAACGCGCGCAGCGCGTTCAACGGCGGCAACTGGCTCATGACGTTCCTGCCCACATGATTTCTATGTCTTGCGAGGCGGCTGAAAACTCGCTCGCGCGACTTGGTTCGGCGTGGTCACCTTAGGCTTGGGAAAACGGCTTTCCAAGCCGGTCCCGACGCCTGGCCAAGGGCTGCCCCTGCTTGCATCGGGCACGACCGGCGCCGAACCCCGATGGAGCGCTGCAATGAAGATGACCGAACGGCCGCAGAGCGGCGCCCGCCGACAACCAGCTCTGGGGCAGCGACCCGATGGTCGACGTGCTGCGGGCGCTGGAGATCGAGTTCATCGCCCTGACCCCCGGCGCCAGTTTCCGCGGCCTGCACGACAGCCTGGTCAACCACGCCGGCAACGAACGCCCGACCCTGCTGCTGTGCATCCATGAGGAAAGTGCGGTGGCGCTGGCGCATGGCTATGCGCGCGTCGACCGGCAAGCCGCTGGCGGTGGCGCTGCACAGCAATGTCGGGCTGATGCATGCCACGATGGCGATCTTCAACGCCTGGTGCGACCGGGTGCCGATCCTGATGCTGGGCGCGGTCGGCCCGGTGGATGCGATGCAGCGGCGGCCCTGGGTGGACTGGATCCATACCGCCAGCGATCTCGGCGCGCTGATCCGCGGCTACACCAAGTGGGACGACCAGCCGGGTTCGGTGCCGGCGGCGCTCGAGGCGATCGTGCGCGCCCACCAGATCGCCGTCACCCTGCCGAAGGGTCCCGACCTATGTTTGCCTGGACGCGGCCCTGCAGGAGGAGCGGCTGGAGGCGGCGCCGCCCGCCATTCCGCTGGAGCGATTCCGCCCGGCGGCGCCGCCGGAATCGGGGCAGTCGGTGGTGTCGGCCACGGCCGCCGCGCTGCAGGCGGCGAAGCGGCCATTGCTGATGATCGGCCGCGTGACCAACCAGCTTGCGGACTGGGACCGGCGGGTGGCGCTGGTCGAGCGGCTGGGCGCGCGGGTGCTGACCGATCTCAAGAACGGCGCCGTGTTCCCCACCCTGCACCCGGCCCACCCCTTCCCGCCCGGCCTGTTCGTCAGTGCCGATGCCGGCGCGCTGGTGCGCGAGGCCGATGTCATCCTGGCGCTCGACTGGGTCGACCTCGGCGGCACCCTGAAGCAGGCCTGCGGCGGAAAATGGCCGGAGGCGCAGGTGATCAACTGCTCGCTCGACCAGTATGTCCATAACGGCTGGAGCATGGACTACCAGACGCTGCCGGCCGCCGACACCGCGGTGCTGGCGGCGCCGGACGCGTTCGTCGCACAACTGCTGGACGCGACCGCCGGACACGCGCCGGTAGCCGCACTGGCCGGCGACCCCCGCCGCCGCGCCCGAGGCGCCGGCCGTCTCCACCGGGGACCGGATGGCCGTGGAGGCGCTGGCCCGGATCACCATGGAAGTGCTGGAGCCGCATGCGCCGTCCTATATCCGGCTGCCGCTCGGCTGGCCGGGGCCGCAGTGCAGTTTCGCGCCACCCGCTCGACTATATCGGCTTCGATGGCGGCGGCGGCATCGGTTCCGGTCCCGGAATGGCGGTCGGCGCCGCCATCGCGCTGCGCGGCAGCGGCCGCCTGCCGGTCGCGGTGCTGGGCGACGGCGACTACCTGATGGGGCTGACGGCGATCTGGACCGCGGTGCACTACGCGATCCCGCTGCTGATCGTGGTCGGCAACAACGCCTCGTTCTTCAACGACGAACTGCACCAGGAGCGGGTCGCGCGGATGCGCTCGCGGCCGGTCGAGAACCGATCGATCGGGTTGCGCATGGAAGATCCGCCGCTGAACCTCGCGACGCTCGCGGCGGGACAAGGCGCCATCGGCATCGGGCCGGTCGCGACCGACGAGGATTTCGCCCGCGCCTTGGCCGAAGCAGTCCAGAAGGTGCTGGACGGCGCGGTCGTGGTCATCGACGCGCATGTGGCGCCGGAATACGCTCGTGGCATGTCGTCGGCATTGCTGCGCAATGTGCCCGCGGAACGACAAAGCCGGTCCTGAACCTGCAACAAGCAAGAACTGGAGGAACCAATGGCATTCCTGCGCATCCCGGCCCGCCTGGCGATCGTCGCCGCGCTGGCCGCCGGTCTCTCGGCACCCGTGGTCGCCGAGGAGATCGCGGTCGGCAACTACGCGGTGTCGGCCAACGGCATGCCGTTCGCGGTCGCCATGGCGAAGGGCTATTTCGCCGCTGAAGGCGCCAACGTCACCGGCATCATCACCTCCGCCGGCGGCGGCACCTCGCTGCGCAACATGCTGACCGGCAGCGTGCCCTATGGCGAGGTCAATCCCGGCGTCGTGGTCTCGGCGATCCAGCAGGGCGCCGACCTCAAGATCATCAGCGACAATGCCATCACCGTCGGCGAGTTCGTCTGGGCGGTGAAGCCCGACTCGCCGATCAAGTCGATCGCCGACTTCAAGGGCAAGAAGATCGGCTACACCAACCCGAAATCCACCAGCGTGGCGCTGGCGACCCTGCTGCTGCAGAAGGCCGGCTACAAGGCCACGGACGCCGAGCTGGTCCGCACCGGCGGCTTCGGCGAGGGCGTCGCGGCGCTGGATATCGGGCTGGTCGACATCACGCCGATCCCCGAGCCGCTGTGGTCGAAGTTCAAGGGCAAGTACCGCGCGGTGGCGACGGCGGACATGCTGCCGGTGCTCGACAACGTGGTCGGCGTCACCACCTCGGCGCAGGCGGCGGCGAAGGGCGATTTCATCCGCGCGGTGATCCGCGCCCGCCGGCGGGCGGTGAACTTCATGAAGGAAAATCCCGACGAAGCCGGCGACATCGTTGCCAAGGCCTACAACATCGAACCCGCCGAGGGCCGCAGCGCGGTGCGCTACCTGACCACGATCAAGACCGACGGCGTGCCATACTGGGGCGAGGGCGAGATCCACATGGACGGGCTGAAGCGCATGATCGAGCTGCAGAAAACCGTGGGCGCCATCGAAGGCGATGTCGACCTGAGCAAGATCGTCGATACCCAGTTCCTGCCCGATGACCTGAAGGCGTTGCGCTAGGCCGCCGGGACCACCGGACGGGATCAGTCATGCGCCACGCCCTCGCCGTGCGCATCCTGATCCTGGCCGCCGTGGTGGGCGGCCTGGAAGTGCTGTGCCTGACCCACGTCATCGACAACCTGACCATGCCGCCGCCGCACCGCATCGTGCAGGACCTGGTGCGGATGCTGATCAAGGGCTCGCTGTACGGCGCGATCGGGAAGACGCTGCGCAATGCCGGGATCGCGCTGTTCTTCGCAATCGTCGTGGGCATCGCCTTCGCCGCAGCCATCCACCGCTTCCGCAACGTCCGCTGGTGCCTCGACCCGTTGTTCGCGACCTATTACGCGGTGCCGGTGTTCGCGTTCTATCCGCTGTTCCTGGTGCTGTTCGGGCTGGGCGACGCGCCGCAGATCCTGATCGCCTTCATGCTGGGGGTGGTGGCGGTGATCGTGAACACGCTGGACGGCCTGGACCGCGTGCCGCGGGTGCTGACCAAGGCGGCGCGGATGAGCCGGCTGGGGCCGATCGAGACCGCGTGGCGGGTCAACCTGCCGTTCGCGGCGCCCTACATCCTCACCGGCGTCAAGCTGGCGGTCGCCTATTCGGTGATCGGCATCATCGGCGCGGAGTTCATCATGTCGCGCGGCGGCATGGGCTACGAGATCAGCTTCGCCTACAGCAATTTCGACAATGCCACGATGTATCCGCTGATCCTGCTGATCCTGATCCTGTCGATCGCCGTCAACACCAGTCTCGCGCATTGGGAAAAGGCGCTGCTGCGCCGGCGCGGCCTCGGGTGATGAAGCTCCGCTGGCCGACCCGGCCCTCGCCGCTGCACGGCGTCGGCGCGATCGTGCTGCTGCTGGCGGCGTGGCAGGGAATGTACTGGCTGGTCGGCGAGGTCGCCCTGCGCTCGCCGGCCGAGACCATCGCCTACACCTCGCGCTTCGTGCTCTCCGGCGCGTTCGACATGCATGTGGTCGAAACCATGCGCGCCTTCGCCGCCGCACTCGCCATCGCGGTGGCGGCCGGGCTCGGCATCGGCTTCCTGCTGGGCATGAGCCGGTTTGCGCGGGCGGTGTTCGAGCCGGTGCTGGTGGCGCTGTACTCGATCCCGAAGATCACGCTGTACCCGATCGTGCTGCTGGCCTTCGGCCTGGGCATGCCGTCGAAGATCGCCTTCGGCGCGATCCACGGGATCGTTCCGATCGCGGTGTTCACCATCAACGGGCTGCGCAACGTGCGGCCGGTGCTGATGAAGACGTCCCGGGTGCTGCGGCTGAAGCCGCTGCAGGCGATCTGGTCGGTGCTGCTGCCGGCGGCGCTGCCGGAAATCTTCAGCGGGCTGCGCATCGGCTTCTCGCTGACCCTGATCGGGACGCTGCTGGGCGAGATGTTCGCCTCCCAGCGGGGGCTCGGCTATCTGTTGATGAACGCCATCGGCCTGCACAACGTGGACCTGATCATGGCGGTGACCCTGCTGCTGGTGCTGTTCGCGGCGAGCGTCAGCATCATGCTCCTGGCGCTCGACCGGCGGTTGCATCGCCGCCAGGGCTGATGGGCCGGGCCTTTCGCCCGCCGCCCGGTCAGGCCGTGCCCCGGTCAGCTTTCGACATCGGCCTCCGGCCGGTCGGTGCCCTCGGCGATTTCGGTGTGCCAGTTGCCGGCTTCGTCCTGATATTCGATGTGGGTGGTGTCGCCGGGCGTGCGCTGTTCCGCGGCCACGCGCTGCGCCGCCGCCATCGCCGCGGCCTTGGTCGGAAACGGTTCCGAGAACACGTCGTTCAGCTTGTAGGCCCAGCCGCCGTCATGCGCGACAACCTTGTAGTGGATCTTTGCCATGCCGCCGAAATCCCCTGCGATCGCGCCCGAATCTGCCTGGAGCGGCAGCGGGGCGTCTCGCGATCAGGCCTAGCACGGCTTGGCCTGCGAGATGAAGCGCCGCCGGGACCGGATTGCGCAGGCGTGCGCGGCGTCCGGGCGGGATGTTGAACAAAACTTCTCCTTTCGGCAGCAGCGAAATTCGCAAACAATTAACAATGGTGAACTATTTTGAGAGAAATCGAAGCTGGCCCCTTGCTTCGGTCGGCTATGGAGCGGCAGGCAAGGTGAGAGCGGCAAGGACAGCGATCGGACCGGCTCGTGGGTGGCGCCGCTGGGTGCTGCGCCGGCTGGACGCGCTGCGTTCCTTGATCGCCGGCGATGAGGCTGAAATTCCGTATCGCCTGCTGGCCGAGAATTCCTCCGACGTCATCACCCTGGCCGACCCCCTGCTGCGGCGGCTTTATGTCTCGCCCGCCTGCCTCGAGGTGATGGGCTATACCCAGGACGAGCTGGTGGGGCGGACCCCCAGGAACCTGCTGCATCCCGAGGACGCGGCCCGGGTGATGGCGACGTATGCGTCGCTGAATGCCCGCAACCACAAGGCGTCCGCGTCCTGGCGCATGCTTCGCCGTGACGGCAGCTATCGCTGGATGGAGACGACCTATAATCGACTCGCCGACGGTCGGATCGTCAGCGTCGTCCGCGACATCCAGGACCGCAAGGACGTGGAACGGCAGCTGGAGTTGGCGTTGCGCCGGGTGGAACGCCTGGCGATGCACGATTCGCTGACCGATCTCGCGAACCGCCGCCAATTCGTGCAGGCGATTGGGGCGAGCCTGGCGGCGAATGCGGCCGGCGCCCTGCTGCTGGTCGACCTGGATGGGTTCAAGCAGGTCAACGACGCGCACGGCCATGCCGTGGGCGACGACGTGCTGATCGAGATCGCTGCCCGGTTGCAGCGCGCGGCCGGAGCGGCGGCGCTGGTGGCGCGGCTGGGCGGCGACGAATTCGGCATCCTGCTGAACGGGAGCGGCATGGACCCGGCGGTGACGATCGCCCAGGCGGTCGTCGATGCGGTGGCGAAGCCGGTGCAGACCGGGCGGCTGCGGGCCGGCCTCGGCGCCAGCGTAGGGATTGCGTGCTTTCCGTCGCATGGCGGCGACGTCGGCGCGCTGCTGATGCGCGCGGACGAGGCGATGTACCTGGTGAAGCGCAGCGGCGGCTCCGACTACCTAGTGTTCCGGGAAGGTGCGGAGACCGAGACGCTCGACGGATACATTCATTCGGTCTGACGCGGCGGCGGCCGACAGGGCGATGTCACACCCGCCGTTCCGGCGTCTGTCAGATTTCTTTACAATTCCAGCACTTTTCACGCGGCGACACCGGCCTGGGCTGGTGGGAACCGGCGTCGATGACCCTGTTCCAGACAGCAAACGGATAGCTCCTGAAGCACCCTTCCCGCTTCCTGCGGACGAAAACCCAGGGTTGAGTCGGCAAACTTTACGTTCTTCGCGAAGGCGGCAGGCTTGCACGGCCTAAGATGTTGAAAGATTTCGAAACAACCTGTTGGCACGACGATTGCTTTCACTCACCTCAGGTTGATCACTCGTGGTCACATCAGGTCGGCTACTCACAGGAGACAGATTATGCGTCAGGTTATCAAGTTGGCAGGGGCGGCTATCGTCGCCGTTGGAGTGGGCTTCGTCGGCGCCCCCACCGCGCATGCATCCGCAGTGACGGCGAACCTGGGCTTCTCGCTCTCGACGCCGGACAGCGGCAACCCCGGCACGGCCGGCGGCCTGCCGACCAACTACAACTGGGATGCCTCGATCCCGAAGTTCAACTTCAGCCTTCCCGGCGTCGACCCGCTGTGCAGCACCGTCAACACCTGCACCCTGGTGTCGGCTGAGATCGTCCTGACGGCCACCGCGACCGGCAACTTCGTGTTCACCGAGAGCGGCTCTTCGCAGGGCTCGGCTTCCGGCGTGACGCTGAACACCAGCGCCACCATCGGCGCGCAGATCGCCACCGCCGCGTCCTTCCCGCTGCTGGGCGCCAACGGCTTCAACGCCACCGTCCCGCTCTGCGCCAGCTCGGGTGCGGTCGCGGCGATCAGCGGCGCCGGCTCCTGCCAGGCCAACAAGAGCCTGACGATCGGCACCGGCACCGCCGGCGATGCGGTCACCGCGACCCTGCCGAGCGGCGTCAACGGCTTGCTGGACAGCGGCGTCTCGGCCGTTCCCGCCTCGCTGATCGGCGCCGGAAGCTTCAGCGTCGTCGGCGGCGGGCTTGAAGTCGCCAACAACGCCGTCATCGGTTCGCTGAGCGGTGCGGGCACCACGCCGCACATCAACGCGCAGCTGGCCGGCACGGTCGTCTACAACTACACCGACACCGCGCCTTGCGACGTGACCCACACCTGCGTCCCGGAGCCCGCCTCGCTCTCGCTGCTCGGCACCGGCATGGTCGCCCTGGGCGTGATGATCCGCCGCCGCCGTCGCGACGCCTGATCCACACGACACTGCTCTCCGGAAACGGCGGCCCTCGGGCCGCCGTTTTTCGTTTGTGGGTGGCGTGACAGGCTGCGGTCGGGGCCGACTGCGGTCCGTGGTCGGTCGCCGGAGGTCAGCTCCCGGCGAACCGTGCGAACGACGTCGCCAGCACCTCATAGATCGCCCGCTTGAACGACGGCGCCAGCGCCGGCAGTTCGGCCAGTGCCGCCCAGCGCCAGGCGTCGAACTCCGGATGCGGGTCGGCGTCCAGCCGGATGTCGGCGTCCTCGCCCAGGAAGCGCAGCGCGAACCAGCGTTGCCGCTGCCCGCGGATAGCGGCCGCCGAGCGCGCTTGCCCAGCAATTCCGGCGGCAGATCGTAGGTCAGCCAGTCCGGATGCTCGCCGATGATCTCGGCGCGGTCGGTGCCGATCTCCTCGGCCAGCTCGCGCAGCACGGCGACGCCGCGGGTCCTCGTCGGCGTCGATGCCGCCCTGCGGCAATTGCCAGCCGCCCGGCGGCGCCCTCGGCGTTGGGCAAGTCGGCGCGGCGGGCGACCAGCACCCGGCCGCTCGCGGTCGAACAGCACGGCGCCGACATTCGGCCGATAGGGCAGGCAGCGGCTCATGGCTTGCGCGTCCGACGCGCGGTCAGGGTTCGTGCGCCTCCGCCACCAGGGCGCTGACCGGCGCCAGCACGAAGCCGCGCTGGGACAGGCGTTGCGGCCCAGGCGGCGATAGCCGCTCGGTGACGACGGGCGTGGTGCCGCCGGCAAGGCCGAGCGCCGACCGCGGTCGCGCGCGATCTGCTCCAGCCGCGCCAGCTTGGCCTCGATCTCGTCCGCACCGGCGGTTCGTCGATCACGCAGGTCGACCGCGCGCCGCGACCCCGGCGGTCGGCGTGAGCACGGCGTCCGGGCGGGGGTCGATATAGAGCAGGCCGCGCGCCGCAGCTCGTCCAGCACGGGTCGGCATCTGCTCGCCGAGCCGGCGAAGCGCTCGCCGCGCAGCCGGCCCAGCGCGCCGGTGGCGCCGACATAGCCCGCGAACCGCGACAGCGCCCATTCCAGCCGCGCGGCGTTGTCGGCAGCCGGCGCGCCGGTCAGCAGCGCATGGTTGCCGGCGTCGTTGAGCGGATAGTTCTGCGGCTCCATCGGGATCGAGACCAGCGATCTCGTGGCCGCTCGCCCGGGCGACGCCGAGCAGCGCGTTCGGGATGCGGCGCATAGGGCGAGAACGGCGAGCGAAATCGCCGCCGGCAGGTGCATGGATCGCCTCGTCGGTGTCCGCTCGGACATGCCGAGGCCGGCCAGCAGCAGCGCGATGCGCGGCCGGGTGTCGGCGGGGTCGAAGCCGGCGGCATAGGCCTGCATCGGGGCTGGCGGCCATCCGGGCCGATCTGCGGCAGCGTGGCGCCGGGGTAGTCGGGTGCGGGTTCCAGCAGCGCGGGATCGGGCGGCGGCGATCGGCGCGCCAGGGGCGCGGACCGGCGATTGCCGGGCGGTGGCGGCGGCGGCGCGGGTTCGGCCGGCTCGGGCTTCGCAGCCTCGGCGAGCTGTGGCTCGTGTTTCGGCGGTTCCGATTCGCGGGTCCAGGTCGCGCCGGTTCGGATCTTGCCGTCTCCGCGCGGATGGGGCGCCACCGCAGGCGGCGGCCTGGTCGACCTGCTTCGGGGGCGCCTTGGGCGGCGGTCCCAGCACCTGCAGCGTGACCGCGCCGGCAGCGGCCAACACCAGGACGCCGCCCCAGAAATACGCGAGCGCCCGCAGCATCGGGGCGAGCCGGCCGCCTGGCGCAGGCGGCGGCCCGCGGCTCCGGCACGAAGCCTCAGCGCGACGCGCGCTTGCCGACCGGCATCGCGCGCACCACCGCCAGCGCCTGCTGCAGCTGGAAGTCGGTCTCCGGCTTGGTCGGGTCGAAGGTCGGCGAAGCCCTCCGGCGGCTGCTTCGGGATGTCCTTGGCGATCGGCGGCAGGTCGGTGCGCGGCGGCGCCGACTTGCTGCGGCGTGCCGCCCTGTTGGTCAGCGCGTGGTTCAGGTCGGCCTCGCGCTCCGGCCCGAAATGCGGCTGCTCGGTGCGGCTCTCCGCCACCTCCACGTCCGGCGCGATGCCGAGGCCCTGGATCGAGCGGCCGGACGGCGTGTAGTAGCGCGCCGTGGTCAGCCGCATCGCGCCGTTGCCGGGCAGCGGGATCACGGTCTGCACCGAGCCCTTGCCGAAGCTGCGGGTGCCGAGCAGCGATCGGCGCGGCGGTGGTCCTGCAGCGCGCCGGCGACGATCTCGCTGGCCGAGGCGGAGCCGCCGTTGATCAGCACCACCAGCGGCAGGCCGTCGGTGATGTCGCCGCCCTTGGCGTTCCAGCGCTGGCTGTCCTCGGGATGGCGGGCGCGGGTGGAGACGATCTCGCCCTGGTCGATGAAGTCGTCGGAGACCGCGACCGCCTGGTCGAGCAGGCCGCCCGGGTTGTTGCGCAGGTCGAGCACGATGCCCTGCAGCTGGTCGCCGGCCTGCTGCTTCAGCGTCTGGAACGCCTTGCGCAGGCCGCTATCGGTCTGCTCGTTGAAGCTGGTCAGGCGGATATAGCCGATGTCGCCGCCTTCCAGCTGCGACTTGCACCACCTGGATCTTGATCACCTCGCGCGTCATCGTCGAGCTCGATCGGCTTGTCGACGCCCTCGCGCTTGATGGTCAGCGTGATCTTGCTGTTCGGCGGCGCCGCGCATCTTGTCGACCGCGTCGTTCAGCGTCAGGCCCTGCACGGTCTTGCCGTCGAGCGCCAGGATCAGGTCGCCCGCCTTCACGCCGGCGCGGCGGCCGGCGTGTCGTCGATCGGGCTGATCACCTTGATGAAGCCGTTCTCCTGCGTCACCTCGATGCCGAGGCCGCCGAACTCGCCGCGGGTCTGCACCTGCATGTCGCGGAACGGCCTTGGCGTTCATGTAGTTGCTGTGCGGGTCGAGCCCGGTGAGCATGCCGTTGATGGCGTTCTCGACCAGGTCCCGGTCGTTCACCGGCTCGACATATTCGGCGCGCACCCGCTCGAACACGTCGCCGAACAGGGTCAGCAGGCGGTAGGTCTCGGCGTGTGCCGCTGTCCTGCGCCAGGGCGGAGGCGAGCACAGAGCGAACGCCGAATTGCCGGTCCGACCAGGCCGGACGCCGGGCCCGACGCGCGACGCCCGCCACGAAGGCGGCACCCAGCAGCAGCCCGGTGCGAAGCTTCATCCTCATGTTCCTCTCGCGCCGACCGCGCGCAGGCTGGCAACCTGCCGATCGGTTGCCAGTCAGCTGCGACGTAAGTGGTCTCAGCGGTGCGCGTCGTCTACGCCGAGTCTACCTGCCACGTGTCAACAGGCGCAGAATTCAGCCTTTGCGCGCGCAGCCAGGGCGCCGGATTGACCGGCTGCCCGTCTCGCCGCAGCTCCACATACAGCGATCGGGCGGTCCGGCGGCGCCGCGGGTCCCAGGCCGGCATCACGCCGACCGGCTCGCCCGCCTGCACCGACTGCCCGACCTGCGCGTCCAGCCGGTCGAAGCCCGACAGCACGAAATGGTAGCCGCCGCCGCAATCGACGATCAACAGCTGGCCGAAGCTGCGGAACGGGCCGGCGAACACCACCCGGCCGCCGCAGGGCGACACCACCCGGGCCGCTCGGCGGCGCCTGGTAGGAGATGCCGGTCGCCGGCCCCGCCTCGGTCGCGTCGCCGAAGCCGCGCACACGCTGCCGGCGACCGGCGCGGTCAGCTGCGCCGCGCGGCGCGCCGACGCCAGGGCCGGCCGGGCGGGCCAGCGCCTCCTGCCGGCGCGCGCGGCCTGCGGCCTCGGCGGCCTGCGCTTCTGCCGGTCGGCGGCATCCGCCTCGGCCTTGGCGCGCGCCTCGGCGGCCCGGCGCTCGGCCTCGATCTGCGGCGATCGCGGCGCGCAGCGTATCGGCGCGCGCGGCCTCGGCCGCGGCGCGGCGGGCGGCGTCGGCCGCCGGCATCCTCGGCCGCCCGCGCGGTTGCCGCGGGCGGCGGCGATCTGGCTGTCGAGGCCGGCCGGCCTGCGGCCTGGGCCGCCTGCGCCGCCGCCAGCTGCGGCGTCTCGCGCGTTCAGCTCGGCCTGCAGCGGCGGCCGACCTGCGCCTGTTCGCGCGCGCAGCGCCTCGGCCTCCGTTTCCAGCTGGCGGGCGATGCCGCGCAGCACCAGCACGCCGCGCACCGCCTGCTCGGGCGGCATCGGCACCGCCAGCAGGGTCTCGGCCGGATACAGCGACAGCCGCTCGATCAGCGGCAGCAGCGGCGCCATGTCGGCGGCCCGCGCCGACAGCCGCGCCTGCGCCTCGCTCGCGCCGCTGCGGCCAGGTCCGCCATCCGCGCGGCCGACGTCCTCGGTGCGCTGCCTCGGCGTCGCGCAGCTTCGCCGCCGCGGCGACGCGCTGGGCGGCCAGCCGCTGCTCCTCGGCGGCCGCCGCGGCGGCTCGCGCGGTGGCGGCCGCGTCTGCGCCGCCAGCTCGGCGGCCCGGGCCCGCTCGGCGTCCTGCACCTGCTGGCGGGCGTCGGCGCCGGGCCGCCGCGCGGCCAGCAGCAGCGAGCAAGCAGCGATGGCGCGGCGTGCGCGGCTGCCCGTCGGCGGCAGCGCCGATGCTATCCGGTCACGCACCGCGTCAGCCGCTGCCCGGTCATCTCCGCCGGCTGCGGCAGCCCCATCAGGGCCAGCAGCGTCGGCGCGATGTCGGCCAGGCGGCCGTCGTGCAGAGCTGTCGCGCCGGGCACGCCGACCAGCAGCACCGGCACCGGGTTGGTGGTGTGCGCGGTGTGCGGGCCGCCGGTCTCGGGGTCGCGCATCATCTCGCAGTTGCCGTGGTCGGCGGTGACCAGCAGCGCGCCGCCGGCGGCGGCGATCGGCGTCGGCGATCCGGCCGAGGCAGCCGTCGACGGTCTCCACCGCGCGGATCGCCGCCGGCAGGCTGCCGGTGTGGCCGACCATGTCGGGGTTGGCGAAGTTCAGCACGATCAGGTCGTAGTTGCCGGAGCGCGATCGCCGCCACCGCCTTGTCGGTCAGTTCCGGCGCCGACATCTCCGGCTGCAGGTCGTAGGTCGCGACCTTCGGGGAGGGCACCATGATGCGGTCCTCGCCGGCGTTCGGCGTCTCCTCCCCGCCGTTCAGGAAATAGGTGACGTGCGGATATTTCTCGGTCTCCGCCATGCGCAGCTGGGTGCGTGCCGGCGCGCGGCGACCACCTCGCCGAGCAGGTTGGTCATGGTCTGCGGCGGGAACAGCGCGCCCATGTAGCGGCGCCAGTGCGTCGCTGTAGCGGGTCATGCCGGCGGCGGCGGCGAAGCGCGATCGCGGCGCGGCCGCGCGAAGCCGTCGAAATCCGGGTCGACCAGGGCGGCGAGGATCTCGCGCACCCGGTCGGCGCGGAAGTTGAAGCACAGCAGGCCGTCGCCGTCCTGCATGCCGCGATAGCTCGCCGATCACCGCCGGGACGACGAATTCGTCGGTGACGCCGCTGCCATAGGCGTCGTCGATGGCGCTCGGCCGGCGTCGGCGAAGGTCGCGCCCTGCGGCCTCGACGATCGCCTGATAGGCCTTGCCGACCCGGTCCCAGCGCTTGTCGCGGTCCATCGCGTAGTAGCGGCCGCTGACGGTGGCGATCCGGACCCCTTCCGGCAGCGCCGCCTGGAACCGCCGCGAGATCCTCGCCGGCCGAGCGCGGCGGCGTGTCGCGGCCGTCGGTGAAGGCGTGCACCAGCACCGGCACCCCGGCGCCGGCCAGCATGCGGGCCAGCGCCACGGCATGGTCCTGGTGCGAATGCACGCCGCCGGGGGAGACCAGGCCCGATCAGGTGGCAGGTGCCGCCCGACTGCCTTCAGCTTGCCGATCAGTTCCTGCAGCGCCGGGCATGGCGGCCAGGCTGCCGTCGGCGATCGCCTGCGCCGATGCGCGGCAGGTCCTGCATCACCACGCGGCCGGCGCCGATGTTCATGTGGCCGACCTCGGAATTGCCCATCTGCCCGTCCGGCAGCCCGACATCGAGGCCGGAGGTGCGCAGAAAGGCGTGCGGGCCGGCCCGCCCACAGCCGGTCGAAATTCGGCGTGCTGGCCAGGCGCACGGCGTTGTCGGCGGTCTCCTCGCGCCCGCCCCAGCCGTCGAGGATGACGAGCATCACGGGGCGCGGCGTGTCGGGCATGTCAGCTCTCCGGCGAAGCCAGGCCCGTGAGGCCGGGCGGAGCATGATGGAACTGGCCATGCTGTAGCAGCCATGTTGCAGTGCGAACAACTGCAACGGGGTACGAGGGATGCCTGCGACGCCTGTTTCCATCCGCCGGCTGCTGCCGGACGATGCCGCGCTGTTCCGGGAGATCCGGCTGCAGGCGCTGGCGACCGCGCCGGAAGCCTTCGGCTCCACCCATGCGGCGGAAGCGGCCTGGGCGACCGAGGCTTGGGCGGAACGGTTGCGCAAGGCCGCGGTGTTCGCGGCCATCGACGGCGAGGCGGTGCTTGGAATGGCAGGGTTCTTCGCCATGGACGGCGCCAAGGAGCGCCACAAGGGCGTATTGTGGGGGATGTATGTCGCCCCGTCGGCCCGCGGCACCGGGCTCGCCGCCGCCCTCGTGCAGGCGGTGCTCGCGCATGCGGCCGATGTCGTGGAACAGGTGCTGCTGACCGTGGTCAGCGGAAACCCCGCGCGGCGGCTCTATGCCCGGCTGGGCTTCGTCGAATACGGCGTCGAGCCACGCGCCTTGCGGCAGGACGGCGTCTATTCCGACGAGGTGCTGATGGTGATGTTCCTGCAGGCGCCCTGACGACGCCCGCGCGCCTAGCCGATGCGCGCCAGCGCCTGGGTCAGGTCGGCGACGATGTCGTCCACGTGCTCGATGCCCACCGAGGCCCGGATGGTCGCGTCCGAGATGCCGAGCCGCTCGCGCGTCTCGCGCGGCACGCCGGAATGGACGGTGGTCGCGGGATGGCAGACCAGCGATTCGGTGCCGCCGAGGCTGACCGCGAGCTTGAAGACCTGCAGCGCGTTGAGCACGGTGAACGCCTCCGCCTCGCCGCCGCGGATGTCGAAGGAGAAGGTGGTGCCGGCGCCGCTGCACTGGCGGCGGAAGACCGCGCAGGCGGGATCGGATTCCGCCAGCAGCGCCGGGTAGTAGACCCGCGCGACATTCGGGTGCCCGGCGAGGAAGCGGGTGACGATGTCGGCGTTGCGGCAGGCGGCATTCATCCGCAGCGACAGCGTTTCCAGCGAGCGCGACAGCATCCATGCGGAATGCGGATCGAGCTGCGTGCCGATGGCGCCGCGCAACTGCCGGATCGGGGCCAGCAGCGCGTGGCTGCCGAGCGCCGCCCCGGCGACCAGGTCCGAATGGCCGCCGACATACTTGGTCAGCGAGTAGACGACGATGTCGACGCCGTGCTGCAGCGGCTTCTGGAAGATCGGCCCGAGCAGGGTGTTGTCGCAGACGATGACCGGGCGCAGGCCGCCCTGGCGGGGCGCGATCTCGTCGGCGATGGCACGCAGCAGCGCCAGGTCGACCAGCGTATTCATCGGGTTGGACGGTGTTTCGACCAGGATGACGGAGATCGCGCCCCTTGCCCAGCGCCGCCTCGGTCGCGGCGCGGATGCTGGCCGGCATCGACGCCGTCGGCGAACCCCTCCGAGCGGACGCCGAATGGATGCAGGGTGCGCGCCAGCAGGGTTTCGGTGCCGCCATAGAGCGGCTGGCTGTGCAGCACGACGTCGCCCGGGCGGACATAGGCCAGCAGCGTGGTGGCGATCGCCGACATGCCGCTGGAGAAGATGATGCCGGCCTCGGCGCCCTCGAAGATCGCCAGGCGGTCCTCGACGATCTCGCTGTTGGGGTGGTTGAAGCGGGAATAGACGAGGCCGCCCTCATCGCCCGCCGGCGGCTTGCGGCGGCCGGCGGTGTAGTCGAAGAAGTCGCGGCCCTCCTCGGCGTTGCGGAACACGAAGGTCGAGGTAAGGAACACCGGCGGCTTCACCGCCCCTTCCGAAAGGGCGGGATCGTAGCCGTAGCCGAGCATCAACGTTTCCGGATGCAGCATATGGTTGCCGATCCGGTCCTTGTGATAGCGCGATGATGGCATTCCGGCCTCCCCTGTCGGTCTCAGCTATAGGGCCGATCGCGCGCCAGGTGTGGGAGAAGCGATCGGCGGCTACGGCTGCCCGCTGCCGCCGGCCGCGCCGTACACCTGCCCGGTCGCGAAGCTGGCGTCGTTGGCGGCAAGCTGGACGTAGATCGAGCCCAGTTCCGCCGGCTGGCCGGCGCGGCCCAGCGGCGTGTTGCTGCCGAACTTCTCGAGCTTCTCCTGCGTGGCGCCGCCGCTCACCTGCAGCGGCGTCCAGATCGGGCCGGGCGCCACGGCGTTCACCCGGATGCCCTTCGGGCCGAGCTGCTTCGCGAGCGACTTCACGTAGTTCATCGTCGCCGCCTTGGTCTGGGCATAGTCGTACAGGTCGGCGGACGGATCGTAGGCCTGCTCCGAGGCGGTGCCGATGATCGCCGAACCGGGCCGCAGGTGCGGCAGCGCCGCCTTGATGATCCAGAACGGCGCGTAGATGTTGGTCTTCATCGTCCAGTCGAACTGCTCGGTCGAGATGTCGAGGATGGACGCGTGGGTCTGCTGGCGGCCGGCGTTGTTGACCACGATGTCGAGGCCGCCGAGGCCGCGCACCGCCTCCTCCACCAGGCGCTGGCAGAACGCCTCGTCGCGCAGGTCGCCGGGGATGGCGAGCGCGCTGCGGCCCTCCGCCTTGATCAGCGCGATCACCTCGCGGGCGTCCGGCTCCTCGTCGGGCAGATAGTTGATGGCGACGTCCGCACCTTCGCGCGCGAAGGCGATGGCGGCGGCGCGCCCCATGCCGGAATCGCCGCCGGTGACCAGCGCCTGGCGTCCGGCCAGGCGGCCCGAACCCTTGTAGCTGGTTTCGCCGTGGTCCGGCCTGGGGTCCATCTTGCTGGCGAGGCCAGGCCAGGGCTGCGACTGCTTCTTGAACGGCGGCCGCGGATACCGGCTGGTCGGGTCGGTAAGCGGCTGCGATGCAGCAGGGGCCGGCGATGCCGCCTGGGGTGAAGTCTGCGCGATCCCGGGGGTCGCACCAGCGGCCGCCAGGCCGATGCCGGCGCCGCCGCCGACGACCTTGCGGCGAGAGATCGGAAAACCTTGGTTCGTGCTCATGCGCTGCCCTCGCGGTTTGACGGCGCTGCAAACGAATTCCTGCCGACTTCGTTGCCTCGCATCGCCGGGCAGCGCAGGCGCCGGTCGCTGCCTCCGGAAGCGTGATTTCAGTAGAGCATCAGCAGCAGAAGCGCCGTCGCCTGGATCCCGACCAGGGCCTTCAATCCGGCCTCGACCCGCGCGGTGATCGTCCGGTCCCGCCGTCGTCGCTCCAGCAATCGCGCCAGTTCCGCAGCGATCATCGCCTCCACTCGCCGGTCATTCTCGCAGCCGTTGTCCGCACCCATCGCGCAAACCCTTCCCCCAGGTCCGGTAAATGCGGAACCGGGCCAGGCGTTCGCGGCGGCCCAAACGGGTCACTGCGTTTTCGGTGTTCGAGATTGATCGTGCGGACCGCAGGGAGCGGTCGGGTATTTCGGGACGGACGAGTTGCCCCCGAAAGAAATTTGGTCGGAGCGGCGGGATTCGAACCCACGACCCCCAGTCCCCCAGACTGATGCGCTACCAGACTGCGCTACGCTCCGACCGTGCGACGGATGTAGCAGCCTGCACCACAGGCTGCAACGCGGCAGCGTCGCGGTGGCCGGCGGCTACGGCAGCAATGCCCGCATCGCCTCCAGCTCGCGCAAGGTGGCGGACAGCAGCGCGCGGAGGCGGTCGGCCTCGGGATCGGGCGGGCGGGGGCTGGGTGCGCGGGGCGCGGGCTTGGCGCCACGGGCGGGCGCGCTCGGCTCCGCCTGCATGAAGCCCGGCATCGCCAGTTGCTGCGCCTCCTCGGGCTCGCCCTCGGCGGTCTCCTGCTCCTCGGCGCTGGGCGGGGGGATGTCGTCGGACAGCTTGCCGCCGCCCTCCCGCAGCAGCCGCTGCACCCCCTTGATGGTGTAACCCTGGATGTACAGCAGGTCGGAGATGCGGCGCAGCAGGGAGATGTCGTCGGGGCGGTAGTAGCGCCGGCCGCCGCCGCGCTTCAGCGGCTTCACCTGGGGGAACTTGGTCTCCCAGAAGCGCAGCACGTGCTGCGGGATATGCAGTTCGTCGGCGACCTCGCTGATCGTGCGAAAGGCGTTCGGCGCCTTCTTGAGCTTGGTGCGGACCGCCTCGTCGCCGGGCAAGTCGGCGTCCAGGCTGTCGGCTGGTGCAGTGACGCTCATTCTTCATCTCCCGCATCATCTTCGGCGGGCGGTGTCATGTGGTTGACATGCGCCTTCAGCACCTGGCTCGGACGGAACACCAAGACCCGCCGCGGCAGGATCGGCACCTCGATGCCGGTCTTCGGGTTGCGCCCGATCCGGCGCCCCTTCTGCCTTACGGAGAAGGTTCCGAAGCCACTGATCTTGACGGATTCTCCACCTTCCAGCGCCGAGCACATGCGCTCCAGCACCGTCTCCAGCAGATCGGCCGATTCGTTGCGGGAGAGGCCGACCTGGGTATAGATCGTCTCGGTCAGGTGGGCGCGGGTAACGGTGTTCATCCCGGGACGCTAGATAGCCGAGGGCCGCTCGTCAAGAACTCACAATATCAAGCGCTTGCACCAACGGTTCACCATTTCCTGATAGCCGTGCCCGCGAAGGCGCCAACCCGGCTCAGAGGCGGACCAGCACCGACCCCCAGGTCAGGCCGCCGCCGAGCGCCTCCAGCAGCACCAGCTGCCCCGGCTGCAGACGGCCATCGGCATGGGCTTCGGCCAGCGCCAGCGGGATCGAGGCGGCGGACGTGTTGGCGTGGCGGTCGACGGTGACCACCACCCGCTCCGGCGGCAGGCCGAGCTTGCGGCCGATGCCGTCGATGATCCGCACGTTGGCCTGGTGCGGCACCAGCCAGTCGAGGTCGTCCGCGGGTCATGCCGTTGGCGACCAGCGCCTCGTCCACCACCGCGGCCATCCGCCCGACCGCGTGGCGGAACACCTCGCGCCCGTTCATCACCAGGTGGCCCGATTTGTCCGGCTGCCCGACCGCACCGTCGACATACAGGATGTCGCCCAACGAGCCCTGGGCGTGCAGGTGGGTGGACAGGATGCCGCGGTCGCTGCCGGCGCCGGAGCCCTGGCCCTTGCGCAGCACCACCGCCCCGGCACCGTCGCCGAACAGCACGCAGGTGCCGCGGTCCTGCCAGTTGAGGATGCGCGAATAGACCTCGGAGCCGATCACCAGCACGGTCCGCACCTGCCCCGCGCGGATCATCGCGTCGGCGATCGACAGGCGCGTAGACGAAGCCGCTGCAGGCCGCCGACAGATCGAAGCCGAAGCCGCCGCAGCCGAGTTCCGCCTGCACCCGCAGGGCGGTGGCCGGGAACGCCTGGTCCGGGGTTGCGGTGGCCAGCATGATGGCGTCGACCTCGCCGGCGGCGATGCCGGCATCGTCGAGGGCGGCGCGCGCGGCGCGGGTGGCCATGTAGGCGCAGGTCTCGTGCGGTCTGGGCGATGTGGCGCTGGCGGATGCCCGATGCGCTCGCGGATCCACTCGTCGGAGGTATCGACGGTCTGGGCCAGTTCATCGTTGGTCATCACGATCTCCGGCAGGTAGCCGCCGAAGCCCGCGATGATAGAACGCACGCAAGCAGGGCCCTCGCGGCTCGCGCCTTCGGCGCTATTGCGCTGCTGCCCCAGCTTTGGCGTCACCTGATCCATCCCTCGTATCCCTCGCTGCCGGCTGCAGGCCGGTGATCCGGGCCAGCCCCTCGCGTATGCGCTCGTTGAAGCGGTGCACCACCATGTCCATGCCGACATCGATGGCATGGGCGAAACCCAGCGCGTCGGTGCCGCCGTGCGACTTCACCACCACGCCGTTCAATCCGAGCATTACCGCGCCGTTGTAGCGCCTCGGGTCCAGCCACTCGCGCAGCCGTTCCAGCCCCGGGCGGGCCAGCAGATAGCCCAGCTTGGCCATCAGCGAGCCGGAGAAGACCTGCCGCAGCAGCCCCGCCATCAGCTTCAGCGCGCCTTCGCCGGTCTTCAGCGCGACATTGCCGGTGAAGCCGTCGGTGACGATCACGTCGGTGGTGCCGGCGGCGATGTCGTGGCCCTCGACGAAGCCGTGGAACTGGGCGGCGATGTGGCTGGCGCGCAGCACGTCGGCCGCCTGGCGCAGCCGGTCGTCGCCCTTCAGCTCCTCGGAGCCGACATTCAGCAGGCCGATGGTGGGCGCCGTCAGGCCCAGCACGGTGCGCGCGAACACGTCGCCCATGACCGCGAACTCGACCAGGTTGCGGGTGTCGCAGGCGACATTGGCGCCGAGGTCGAGCATCACCACGTCGCCGCGCGCCGACGGGCCGATCGCGGCCATCGCCGGCCGGTCGATCCCCGGCAGGGTCTTGATGACGATCTTCGCCAGCGCCAGCAGCGCGCCGGTGTTGCCGGCCGAGACCACGCCCGCGGCCTCGTTGGCCGCAACGGCTTCGATCGCCACGCGCATCGACGCCCCGCGCATGCGCAGGGCCGCGGTGGGCTTCATGTCGTTGCTGATCGCCTCGGGCGCGTGCCGGATGGTGCAGGCGGCGGCGGCGCGCTTGTTGCGGGCCAGCAGCGGCGCCAGCAACGCCTCGTCGCCGACCAGCAGGAAGCGGCCTTCCGGATGCCGCTCGGCCGCGATCTCCAGCCCCTCGACGACGATCCGCGGCGCGCCATCGCCGCCCATCGCATCGATCGCCAGGGTGAAATGGTCGTCGTTCACCGCCGGCCCAGCCCGCATCCGCTCAACCTTCGCCGGCTCCACCCTTGTCCGGGCAGCGTCCTGGGACATGGCAGCATACGGGCGTCGGGCCGTTCGGGATCAGACCCGGACGGCACCCTTCAGGGCCTTGCCGGCGCCCACCACTTCGCGGCCGTCATAATGCCCGCAATGGCTGCAGATGTGGTGCGGGCCGCTTCAGCTCGCCACAGTTCGAGCACTCGGCATGGGCCTCGCTCGTCAGCGCCTGATGGCTGCGACGCATGCCCCGCCGTGACGGCGAGGTTTTTCTCTTGGGGACAGCCATGGGACAAAGCCCCTCCGAAATTGTGACGCGACAAGTGCGCGCCGGTCGAATGCACCGGCGCGCTCGGTTGCGATCACATGATGGTCGATAACGCGAGCCGCGCCGTCTAGCAGAGCCGCCCCATGCCCGCAAGTGATTGCGCGGCATGGCTCGCCCTTGCCGTCCCGTCGCTCAGTCGGTGCGGCGCAGCCTGGCCAATGCCGCGAACGGCGACAGCGTGGCGTCGCCGGGCTCCTCGGGCATCTCGGCGCCGGGTTTGCGCGGATAGGGGTCGAGCGCCAGCGCCAGCTGTTCGGTGGCGGCTTCCCCGAGATCCAGCGTGCCGCCCTCGAACGGGATCTCATCGTCGCTGTCGGGGTCGAGTTCCTCGGGGTCCTCGACGTCCGGCAGGTCGGGCCGGGCGGGCACGAAGCGGACGCGGAAATCCTCGGTGACGTCGGATTCGAAATCGTCCAGCGACACCACGCAGGTGCGCACCACCCGCGCCTGCAGCCGTCCCTCGGCCTGAATCGCGCGGTCCGCCTGGGCCCGCAGCCGAAACCGGCAGGTCAGCGCCAGCACCGCCGGCACGCCGAGTCGCGACGCCAGCGCGGCGCATTCGGACGCATCGGCCTCGACCACCTGCTCCAGGCCGGTCCTGGGGACGCGGTCGGCGGGCAGCGGGCGGTGGAATTCGGGAGTTGCCGGGATCATGCCGCCATCTCCTCCGCCGGCCGGAAATCCGCCTCGCCGCGCACGAAGCCCTCGATCCCCTGGCCGGCGAGGTGGCGATCCTGCGCCTGGACGATCCGGCCGAGGGCAACGATGCCCGCATCGCCGGCGGGCTCGCCGTCCGCGCGGCGCCAGATGTTGCGGGCCAGCGCCGCAGCCAGCGCATTGCTGTCGCCGGCCTCCAGCGCCGTGCGATACGCCTCGGAGCGGCCGTGAAACGCCTCCCACATCGCCCGCACCCGGCGTCCGACCGAAAGGTCGCCGACGCCCATCTCGCGCAGATTCAGGTCCATGTCGTTGAACATGGCGTCGAACACCGCCTGGGCCAGCGCCGGACCGGGCGGCGGCAGCGCCTGCAGGCGGCGGATCAGCAGGAAGACGTGCAGGCCCACCAGGTCGAAGCGCCCGTCCAGCGTGTCCGGCACACCCAGGGAGGCGTAGAAATACGGCGCCCGCGCCGCGGCGACGGCCGCACCGTAAAGCTGGTAGCCGGTCCGCTCATGTGGCGTTCGCCGCCAGAAATTGAAAAATCCCATCGTCGCGGCGATACCTTGTGATTGCTTCCGCGTGGCGCCCGACTCGGCCGGCATGCGAATATCCAGCGGGCCGAAGCGATCGATTGACAGTCGCGCCCCCACATGAGACGCCATGCCAGGTCCAGCCGACGCCACCCGCGGGCCGATACCTAGCGCAGCCGGCGCTCCGGTCAACCGGCGCCCGGGCCAATCACCGGCCCGCGCGAATATTATTTGAGGGATTCCCCCGCGTGCGACGACCGCTCCGCTTTCTGCTGCCGATCCTCGTGATGCTGCCCTTCGCCGCGTGCGCGCTGCCCGACTTCATGACCTTCCCGCCGCAGGTCCGGGGCAACCGCGTCGACGAAGACCAGATCAAGCAGATGGTCCCCGGCACCTCCACCCGCGCCGACGCCATGGCCGCCCTGGGCTCGCCGACGGCCAAGGCGACATTCGACGACAACACCTGGATCTATATCGGCGAAATCACCAAGCCGGTCATCGGCGGCACCCAGGAGATCCTTGACCAGCAGGTCGTATTGCTCAACTTCAACCAGAGCGGCGTCCTGCAATCGATTGAACATAAAGGTGCTTCGGACGCGATGCCTGTCGAGATGGTGTCGCGCGCCACGCCGTCGCCCGGCAGCGAGGCGTCGTTCCTGCAGCAGTTGCTGGGCAATGTCGGACGCTTCGGCACCGGCGCCGCCAGCGCTCCGTCCAACAACCGCAGCGGCACCGGCTCGACCACCGGCGGCGGCCTGTAGCGGCGGCGCGCCGGCCGGGTCGCCGACGCCCCTCCGGTCAGAACACCTGGGCGACAGCCAGGCCGAAGGTCAGCGTGACGGTAGCATTCGGGCTGCTGTATTCGAGGTTGAATTGCCTGGGCGGCACGTTCTCCGTGTCTCCCGGTTGCGGCAGGAAAGGCAGTGGTTCGTCGAACGGTATGGTGAAGAAGCGGCTGCCCAGCCCCGGGTTCAGCGTGCCGCCGATCGTGAGGAAGTGCGGATTGGCCGCGGGGGGCTCCTGACCCTCGGCGAACAGATCGAACCGGACGCTCTCCATGGTCACCTGAACCGTCTGGCCCTTGGTGAGGCCGACCGGACCATTCGGGAACGGGAAGATATCCAGCTTGCCCGTCGAGTTGGCGGGATCGTTCGGATTGCTCTGGAACGTCTCCCCGAACACGTCGCCGCTCACTTCCACCACGCCGCCGAAGCCATTGGCGGAGCAGGTGATCTGCTGCAATTTCACGTCGATGATTCTCGGCATGGAGCTGCTCCCTTCATGGCGCGCAGGACATGGGGATCAGGCGAGATGGCGGTCCCGCGACATGGCTCAGCATGTGCCGATCGCGGACGGGCGGCAGTGAACCGGATCACACAGCCGCCGGTGCCACGCTCTGGCCGGCGGTAGCCGGCGCGTCGGCTACTGCGCCGGCGCCGCCGCGAGGCGGGACTGGCTGGCGCGGTGCCACAGCACCAGCCCGACGGCGATCAGCACCGGCGGCACCACCGTCGCATTCACCGCGATCCAGCCGGCGCTGCCATGCAGCACCCCGGACGAGAAACTGGTGATCGCCACCGTCCCGAACACGATGAAGTCGTTGGCCGCCTGCGCCCGCACCCGCTCGCGGCGCGTCATGCGCGGTCGCCAGCAGCGCCGTCGCGCCGACGAACATGAAGTTCCAGCCGAGCCCCAGCAGCATCAGCGCCACGACGAAGGTCATGTAGGCGGAGCCCGACAGCGACATCGTGGCGCAGAAGATGGTCAGCACCCCGCCGACGCAGATCACCGGATGCGGCCCGTAGCGCTGGATCAGCCGCCCGGTGACGAAGCCCGGTGCGAACATGGCGATCGCGTGGGCGCGGATGACATCGGTGCTGTCGTTCACGCCGTAGCCGCACAGCATCATCTGCAGCGGCGTCGCGGCCATGATCAGGTTCATCGCGCCATAGCCGACCAGGCCGGCGATCGCCGCCACCACGAAGGCCGGGCGGGCCATCAATACCCGCAACGGCGTCGGCGACGCGTTCGGCGCCGGCGCCGGCGGCATCTTCGACACCGCCAGCAGCACGGTGCCGATGATCGGCAGCAGCGACATCGCCATGTAGGTGCCGAGGAACAGCACCGGCGAGACCAGTTCCTTGGTGTGCTTCACCAGCTCCGGCCCCAGGATCGCCGACACCACGCCGCCCGCCATCACCAGCGCGATCGCCCGCGACCGGGCCTGCAGCCCGGCCACCTCGGCGGCGGCGAAGCGGTAATGCTGGCCGATGCCGAAGCCGATGCCGGTCGGCAGGGCGCCGAGGCAATACAGCAGGAAACTGCCCTTCAGCACGCCCAGGCCGAAGACCACGGTGCCCAGCAGCATCGCCGCGGTGCCCAGATAGAAGCCCGCCTTGCGGCCCAGCCGGGCGAAGATGATGCCGGCCGGGATCGAGGCGGCCATGGTCGCGGTCATCTGCAGCGCGTAGGGCAGCGTCGCCAGCGTCTTGTCGGGGGCCAGCGAGTAGCCGATCAGGGCACTCATCGACACCTGGCTGATCGAGGAGGCGTTGACCAGGGCCTGACACAGGAACAGCAGCCAGACGTTCTTGTTCACCCGAAATGGCTCCAGCCGCCTGCAGGCAGCGGCAATTCGCTCCCGTCCTCGGCGCGGACCGTGACAGAGGCAGGGCCGGCGAGGAACCGGCCGATGCGCGTGACTGGGGTTCGCGCAGCGCGGGCCGCTTCGGCCAGCGCCGCCTCGCGGTCCGGCGGCACCGCCAGCACCAGTTCGTAGTCGTCGCCGCCGGTCAGGCAGAGCGGCAGCATGCCAGCTTCCCGAGCCGCGTCCGACAGCGGCACCGCGCAGGCGTCGATCTCGGCGGCAAGGCCGGCGGCCCGGCACAGATGCGACAACGTCCTGCACCAGGCCATCCGACACGTCCATGGCCGCTCCGGCCACGCCATGCAGCAGGCGGCCGAGGGCCAGGCGGGGCCGCGGCAGGCGGTAGCGGTCGGCCAGGTAGCCGCCGGGGTCCGCCAGCCGGCCCGGTTGCCGCCAGCAATCCCAGCGCGCCGTCGCCGATGCTGCCGCTGACCCAGATGCCGTCGCCCGGCACGGGCGCCGTTGCGACGCAGGGCGGTGCCGGGCGCCACGCTGCCCAGGATGGTGAGCGACAGGCTGATCGGCCCCGGCGTCGACGTCGTGTCGCCGCCGAGCAGGAACAGGTGAAATTCGGCCTGGTCGGCGGCCAGCCCGGCGGCGAAACCCGCGAACCATGCGTCAGGCGTGTCGCGCGGCGCCGAGACGGTCATCAGGTAGCCGAGCGGCTCGGCGCCCATCGCCGCCAGGTCGGACAGGTTGGTCCGCAGCAGCTTGCGGCCGACGAGGCCCGGGGGGTCGTCCGGCAGGAAATGCACGCCGGCCACCATGGCGTCGGCCGCCACCACCAGTTCGCGGCCGGCGGGCGGCATGAACACCGCGGCATCGTCGCCGAGCTCCAGCGCACCGGGTCCGGCAAGCGGCCGGAAGTGCCGCGCGATCAGCGCGAATTCGGCCGGCAGTTCGCTGGCGCTGGACCTCAAGCGGGGGCCGCCTCGGGGAACTCCTTCGGCCGCAGCAGCCGCGCCAGACGGTCCAGCACCCCGTTCGCCATGCGCGGCTCCTCGCCCTCGAAGAAGCCGTGCGCCACGTCCAGGTATTCGTTGATCACCACCTTGGCGGGCGGCCCGTCGGCCATCCACAGTTCGGCGGCGCCGGCACGCATCAGCGCCCGCAGCACCGGGTCGATGCGCATCAGCGGCCACTCCTCCGGCAGCATGTCGGAAACCAGCGCGTCGAGCCGGTCCTGCTGGGTGGTGGCGGTGCGCACGATGCGGCCGAACAGCGGCACCAGCGCATCGGGGGCACGGCCGTCGTCGAACCCGCCGCCGTCGCCATGCGCGTCCGGCAGCTCGCCCAGGCGGTGGCGCACGAACTCCTCGATCACCGTCTCGACATTGGTCTGCGCCTGTTCCGCCTGGAACAATGCCTGCACCGCCGCCACGCGGCTGGCGGTACGCGGTCGGGTGTTCGCGGCCATCTACAGCGTTCCCAGCCAGCGCGCCGCGCCGATCTGCACCAGACAGGCGGCCGCCGCCTCGGCACCCTTGTTATGGCCGTCGGCGGAGGCGCGCGCCAGCGCCTGCGCCTCGTCGTGCACCGTCAGCAGGCCGTTGCCGACGCACAGGCCGAACTGCAGCGTCACCATGGTGAGCCCCGCCATCGCCTCGCGGCAGACATGGTCGTAATGATCGGTCTCGCCCTTCACCACGCAGCCGAGCGCCACGTAGCCGTCGAACCGGCGGGTGCTGGCGGTGGCGAGGCGGATCGCCGAGGCCAGTTCCAGCGCCCCGGCCACGTCCAGCACGTCGTAGCTTGCCCCGGCCTCGTCGAGGATCCGGCAGGCGCCATCGCGCAGGCCGTCGACGATGCGCGTGTAGTAGGGCGCCCGCACCACCAGCACATGCGGCGCCGGCCCGGCGATCACCGGCGCCTTCGGCATGGGTGCGTCGAGGGTGCTCATGCGGCGTGGGATCCGAGAGGTGAAGCGAGCACTCCGATCATCCCGCCACGTCCTCGATCGGCCGCTGCTCGACCACGGTCAGGCCGTAGCCCTCCAGCCCGACGATGGTGCGCTGGGTGTTGGACAGCAGCACCATGTCGTGCACGCCGAGGTCGAGCAGGATCTGCGCGCCGATGCCGTAGTCGCGCAGTTCGGTCGGCAGCGGCGCGGCGCCGGTCAGCTTGCCCACCCGCGTCGACAGCCGGTCGGCCGGGTCTCGCGGATCAGCACCACCACGCCGCGGCCCTCGCGCGGCGATCATCCGCATCGCCCCGTGCAGCGCCGGAGCGACGGGCGCTCGGCCAGGAAGTCGTCCAGCAGGTCGACCTCGTGCATCCGCACCGGCACCGGACCGGGCGCGGCGAGGTCGCCCTTCACCAGCACCAGATGCTCGGCGTATTCGACGGTGTTGGCATAGACCAGCAGCCGCCACTCGCCGCCGCACGGCATGGTTCAGCACGCCCTCCTGCACCCGCTTCACCAGCCGCTCGGTGCGGCGGCGATAGCCGATCAGGTCGGCGATGGTGCCGAGCTTCAGGTTGTGGTGCTGGGCGAAGGCCACCAGGTCCGGCAGCCGCGCCATGGTGCCGTCGTCGTTCATGATCTCGCAGATCACCCCGGCCGGGTTCAGGCCGGCGAGGCGGGCGATGTCCACCGCCGCCTCGGTATGGCCGGCGCGCACCAGCGTGCCGCCCTCGCGCGCCATCAGCGGGAACACATGGCCGGGGGTGACGATCTTCGTCGCGGCCGTTCTCGGCGTTGATCGCGACGGCGATGGTATGCGCCCGGTCATGCGCCGAAATGCCGGTGGTGACGCCGTCGCGCGCCTCGATCGAGACGGTGAAGGCGGTCTGGTGCCGGGTGCCGTTGGACTGGCTCATCAGCGGCAGGCCGAGCTGCTCGACGCGGTGCCTGGGTCATCGCCAGGCAGATCAGCCCGCGGGCGTAGCGGGCCATGAAGTTGACCGCCTCGGGCGTCGCGAACTGCGCGGGGATCACCAGGTCGCCCTCGTTCTCCCGGTCCTCGTCGTCGACCAGGATGAACATGCGGCCGTTGCGCGCCTCCTCGATCAGCTCCTCGGCCGAGGACAGGTAATCCGAGAGGCTGCGTGTGACGATGTTCATTGGTACTCCTGCAGCCGGGCGACATAGCGCGCCACCGTGTCGATTTCGATGTTCACCGGGTCGCCGGGCTTCAGCAGGCCGAAGCTGGTGACGGCGGCGGTGTGCGGGATGATGTTTACGCCGAATTCCGGCCCGCGCACCTCGTTCACCGTCAGCGACACGCCGTCGACGGCGACGCTGCCCTTCTGGGCGATGAAGCGGGCCAGCGGCCCCGGCGCCCGGAACACCCAGCGCGCCGAGCCGATCACCGGCTCGGCGGACAACACCTCGCCGACGCCGTCGACATGGCCGGCGACGATATGGCCGCCGAGCTCGTCGCCGACCCGCAACGGGCGTTCCAGGTTCACCCGGCTGCCGACCCGCCAGGTGCCGAGCGTGGTCTTCGACAGCGTCTCCGCCGACGCGTCGACGGCGAACCAGTCGGGGCCGATCTCCACCGCGGTCAGGCAGCAGCCGGAGCAGGCGATCGAGGCGCCGACAACGAGCCCGGACATATCCCAATCGCCGCCGATGACCAGCCGCATGTCGCGGCCTTCGCCGTTCGGCCGGATCTCGCGCACGGTGCCGAGGCCGGTGACGATGCCGGTGAACATCAGCCAAAACTCCAAAACCGGGCGGCCATCAGGCCGCTCTTGGATAATGCAGGATGGCCGTCATGCGGCCCTCCGAAACTCGGTCAGCCAGTCGTCGCCGACCGCGGTCGTCGCATGGCGCACGAAACGGGGCATCTCGGCAAGCCGGCCGACGCCGAAGGACTGCACCGCGGCCCAGCCATCGCCGCCCATTACGGTCGGGGCATGGAACCAGGCCAGGCGGTCGACCAGCCCGGCGCGCAGCAGCGAGGCGGCAAGCCGGGCGCCGCCCTCCAGCAGCAGGCGGGTGATGCCGCGCTCGGCCAGCGCCTCCAGCCCGCGGCGGATATCGACGCCGACCTCCCCGCCCGGCACGTCGAGCAGCGTCACCCCCAACCGGCTCAGCGCCTGGCGCCGGGCGGGGTCGGCGCCGTTGCGGGCGATGATCCAGGTCGGCACCGCCTGCGCCGATGTCGCGAGCCGGGAGCGCAAGCCGGTGCGCAAATGGCTGTCCACCACCACGCGGACCAGCGGCAGGCTGCGGAAGCCGGGAATCCGGCAGGTCAGGTCCGGGTCGTCGGCCAGCACCGTGCCGACGCCGACCATGATGGCGTCGTGGCGGCCGCGCATGGCATGGGCGGCGCGGCGGGCCGGCTCGCCGGTGATCCACCGGCTCTCGCCGCCGCCGGTGGCGATCCGGCCGTCCAGCGTCGAGGCCAGCTTCAGCGTCACCAGCGGGCGGCCGGCGCGCAGCCGGGTGAAGAAGCCGGCATTCACCTCGTCGGCCTCGGCCGCCAGAACGCCTTCCATCACCTCGATCCCGGCGGCGCGCAGGCGGGCGACGCCCTCGCCGTTGACCCGCGGGTCGACGTCGCGCGAGGCGATCACCACCCGCGCCACCCCCGCCGCGATCAGCGCATCTGTGCAGGGCGGGGTGCGGCCGTGGTGGCAACAGGGTTCCAGCGTCACGTAGGCGGTGGCGCCCTTCGCGGCGGCGCCGGCCATCGCCAGCGCCAGCGGCTCGGCATGCGGCCGCCCGCCGCTGGCGGTGAAGGCGCGGCCGACCACGCGGCCGTCGCGGACGATGACGCAGCCGACCGACGGGTTCGGCCACGCCGTCCCCAACCCGCGCCGCGCCAGCGCCAGCGCCGCGCGCATGTGCGCCTCGTCACTCATGACGCGTTATGTGGGCTCGCCGAGGTTGCCGAGGAAGGCCTCGAAATCCTTGGCCTCGCGGAAGTTGCGATAGACCGAGGCGAAGCGGACATAGGCCACGGCATCGACTTCCTTCAGCGTCTCCATAACCAGCTCGCCGATCTGCTGGCTGGGGATGTCGCTTTCGCCGGACGCCTCCAGCGAGCGCACGATGCCGTTGACCACGCGCTCGATCTTCTCCTCCTGGACCGGCCGCTTGCGCAGCGCCACGCGGATCGAGCGGGCCAGCTTGTCGCGGTCGAACGGGACCCGGCGGTTGTCGGATTTCACCACGATCAGGTCGCGCAGCTGCACCCGCTCGATGGTGGTGAAACGCTGGCTGCAGCCGGTGCAGAAGCGCCGGCGGCGGATCGCCGAGCCGTCGTCGCTGGGGCGGCTGTCCTTTACCTGGGTGTCTTCGTGGCCGCAGAACGGACAGCGCATGCCGGACTACCGGTAGATCGGGAAGCGGGCGCACATCGCCAGCACCCGGGCGCCGACCTGCGTCTCCACGACTTCGTTGTGCCCGTCATTGGATTTCGCCAACCCGTCCAGCACCTCGCCGATCATCCGCCCGATCTCCTGGAACTCGGCGATGCCGAAGCCGCGGGTGGTCGCGGCCGGGGTGCCGAGGCGGATGCCGGAGGTGATGGCGGGCTTCTCCGGGTCGAACGGGATGGCGTTCTTGTTGGCGGTCATGTGGGCGCGCTCGAGGCTGGCTTCGGCGGCCTTGCCGGTGACCCGCTTGGGCCGCAGATCCACCAGCATCAGGTGGCTGTCGGTGCCGCCGGTGACGATCGCCACCCCCTGCTCCACCAGGCTGGCGGCCAGCGCGCGGGCGTTGTCCGCCACCGCCTGCTGGTAGGCGCGGAATTCCGGCCGCAGCGCCTCGCCGAACGCCACCGCCTTGCCGGCGATCACGTGCATCAGCGGGCCGCCCTGCAGGCCGGGGAACACCGCCGAGTTTATCTTCTTGCCCAGCGCCTCGTCGTTCGACAGCACCATGCCGCCGCGCGGGCCGCGCAACGTCTTGTGGGTTGTGGTGGTGACGACGTGGGCGTGCGGCAGCGGGCTCGGATACACCCCGGCCGCGACCAGTCCCGCGAAATGCGCCATGTCGACCATGAACAGCGCGCCCACCTCGTCGGCGACGCGGCGGATGCGGGCGAAGTCGATCACCCGCGAATAGGCCGAGCCGCCGGCGATGATCATCTTCGGGTGTTCGCGGCGGGCCAGCCGTTCCAGTTCGTCGTAGTCCAGCAGCCCGTCCTCACGGCGCACGCCGTATTGGACCGGCCGGAACCACTTGCCGGACAGGTTCGGCGCGGCGCCGTGGGTCAGGTGGCCGCCGGCGTCGAGGCTCATGCCGAGGATGGTGTCGCCCGGCTTCAGCAGCGCCAGGAACACCGCCTGGTTGGCCTGCGCGCCGGAATGCGGCTGCACGTTGGCGAAGGCGCAGTCGAACAGCTTGCGGGCGCGGTCGATCGCCAGCTGCTCGGCGACGTCGACATAGACGCAGCCGCCGTAGTAGCGGCGGCCTGGATAGCCCTCGGCGTATTTGTTGGTGAGGACGCTGCCCTGCGCCTCCATCACCGCGGCCGAAACCATGTTCTCGCTGGCGATCAGCTCGATGCCGTCCTGCTGACGCTGCTTCTCATGGCCGATCGCGGCTGCGATCTCGGGGTCGGTCTCGGCCAGGGAGGCGGAAAAGAATCGGGACAGATCGGACTTGGTCGCGGCGTCGTTCATGGCGAAGGATCCTTCAGGCGCTGGCCAGCTTGGCCAGGCGCAGGTCGTGACGACCGCCTTCGTAGGCGGTCTGCAGGAACGCCGCGACGATGTCGCGCGCGGTCTCCTCGCCGGTCAGCCGGGCGCCCAACGCCACAACGTTGGCATCATTGTGGGCGCGGCCGAGCCGGGCGGTGGTGGTGTCGGCGGCGAGCACGCAGCGGATGCCGGCATGGCGGTTGGCGGCGATCGACATGCCGACGCCGCTGCCGCAGACCAGCACCCCGAACCGCGCCCGCCCCTGCTCCACGTCGGCGCACACGGCATGGGCGAAATCCGGGTAGTCGACCCGGGCGGCATCCAGCGGCCCGCGGTCCAGCACCGCATGGCCGTGCTCCGCGAGGGCAGCCGCGAGCACCGATTTCAGCGGAAATCCCGCATGATCGGAGCCGATGGCGATGCTGAGAGGGGCGGTCTGCATGATGCGGGCACCTCTACCATGCACCGCTGCGCCAACGAAATTGCCGAATTCGTCGCCCCAGCCTTGCGCATCGGGGCCACGGGCCCGATTGGCAAAGCCCGCTCCGACCGCCACTGTGCCCACCGGACAAATCGGAGAATCCTGTTGCGCATCCTCGTGCTCGGCGCCGGCGGCATCGGCGGCTATTTCGGCGGACGGCTGGCGGCGGCCGGCGTGGACGTGACGTTCCTGGTCCGCCCGCGCCGCGCCGGCCAGTTGGCGCGCGACGGACTGGTGGTGAAAAGCCCGCTCGGCGACCTCGCCCTGCCGGTGAAGACCGTCACCCGCGAGGACGCGAAGCCCGGCTACGACGCGATCCTGCTGAGCTGCAAGGCGTACGACCTCGACGACGCCATCGAATCGATCCGCCCCGCCGCCGCCGGCGCGCTGATCGTGCCGCTGCTGAACGGGATGCTGCACCTGGACCGGCTGGACGCGGCCTTCGGCGCCGAGGCGGTCACCGGCGGCGTGGCGGCGATCGGCGTGACGCTCGACCCCGACGGCACCGTCCGCCACCTGACGCCGGGCGTCGGCTTCATCCTCGGCGAGCGCCAGCCGTCGCAGCAGGCGCGCTGCGCCGCACTGGCGGCGGAACTGGCCAAGGGCGGCTTCGCGCCCAAGCACAGTGCGGCGATCATCCAGGACATGTGGCAGAAATTCGTCTTCCTGTGCAGCATCGCGGCGATGTGCTGCCTGATGCGCGGCGGCGTCGCCAAGATCGCCCGCACCGAGGACGGCGCCGGGTTGATGCTGGAGATGCTGGAGGATTGCGCCGCCGTCGCGGCCGCCGCCGGCTACAAGCCCAGCGACGGCTTCATGGCCAGCACCCGCAAGGCGCTGACCGACCCCAACTCGCCGAACGCGCCCTCGATGCTGCGCGATCTCGTTGCCGGAAACCAGGTGGAAGCGGAGCACATCGTCGGCGACATGCTGGCGCGCTCGAAGCAGATCGGCCGCAACTCAGTGCTGCTGCGGGCGGCGTACGCGCATCTGCAGCTGTATCAGGCAAGCCGGCCCAGCACCTGAGAGCGGGCCAAAACCTGGAACCGCCGGCGGCGCGGGCGCGCACGGCCTTGCGCCAAGCCACGCGGGCACGCCAGCCGGCCCAGATCTCCGGGCCGAACGCCACCAGCACGGCGCTGCCCCACAGCTCGATCGCCAGCAGGAACAGGAACCAGTTCAGCCGGAACATATCCATGACGCACAGGCCTCCAGACCCGTAAGATGGCGATCAGCCGGGAAATCGGCAAGGGAGAGGTGATGGGCTGGACGCCGGACGGTGACGATTACCGCTTGCTGCAGATCGCCGGCTTCCTGACCATGGCGCTGCTGTTCGGCTCGGTGGTGGTGCCCGTCCTGCGACCCTATGCGCGGCGGATCGGCCTGTTCGCGGCGCTCGGCTACCTCGCCTTCGGGCTGGCGATCCTGAGCTATCACCTGGCCGGCTGAGCCGAACGCTTTGCGTCCGGCGCCAAAGCGGCATATCCAGAACCCCCTGTTGCAACCCGATGACGAGACCGCCCCGATGCATTCCGGCCGCTTTCCCGCCATCCGCATGCGCCGTAACCGCCACGATGCGTGGACCCGCCGGCTGGTCGCCGAGACCCGGCTGTCGGTGGACGACCTGATCTGGCCGATCTTCGTCATCGAGGGCAGCG
This sequence comes from uncultured Alphaproteobacteria bacterium, assembly GCA_963819305.1. GTDB lineage: Bacteria > Pseudomonadota > Alphaproteobacteria > Acetobacterales > Acetobacteraceae > CAVTKE01. Next base: position 748,660 of record CAWFVP010000002.1, on the reverse strand, counting down.
GCCTCACCACCCCCGTCGACAGCATGCCGGGGGTCAGCCGCGTCACCCTCGACCGCCTCGCCGCCCATGCCGAGCAGGCGGTGCGCCTGAAGGTGCCGGCGATCGCGCTGTTTCCGGCCACCCCGAACGAGAAGAAGGACGCCGAGGGCACCGAATCCGGCAATCCCGACAACCTGATCTGCCAGTCGGCGCGGCTGCTGAAGCGCGAATTCCCCGAACTCGGGCTGATCGGCGACGTGGCGCTCGACCCCTATACCGACCACGGCCATGACGGGGTGATCCGCGACGGCTATGTCGCCAACGACGAATCGCTGGCCATCCTGACCCTGCAGGCGGTGAATCAGGCCCAGGCCGGGATCGACGTGATCGCGCCCAGCGACATGATGGACGGCCGCATCGGCGCGATCCGCACGGCGCTCGACGAGGCCGGGCTGATCCATACCCGGCTGATGAGCTACGCCGCGAAATACGCCAGCGCCTTCTACAGCCCGTTCCGCGACGCGGTCGGCTCCGGCGGCTCGCTCAAGGGCGACAAGAAGACCTACCAGATGGACCCCGCCAACACCGACGAGGCCCTGCGCGAGGTGGCGCTCGACCTCGCGGAAGGCGCCGACATGGTGATGGTGAAGCCCGGCATGCCGTATCTGGACGTGGTCCGCCGGGTGCACGAGCGCTTCGGCGTGCCGACCTTCGCCTACCAGGTGTCGGGCGAGTACTCGATGATCATGGCCGCCGTCGGCAATGGCTGGCTGGATCATGACCGCGCCATGCTGGAAAGCCTGATCGCCTTCAAGCGCGCCGGCGCCGCGGGCGTGCTGACCTATTTCGCACTCGAGGCAGCCGCGCTTCTGCGGGGGTAAGTCGCGAAGCAAGGATTTTCACCACAGAGACGATGAGAAGAGGAGAAGCGAAGTGTCTGTGATTGCTTCGCTTCTTCTCCCCGCCTCACCGCCTCTGTGGTGAAACTGCTTTGCCTAAGCCGCTGCCCTTACGGCGGGATAATCGCGAAGCAAGGATCTTCACAATAGAGACAGCGAGAAGAGAAGACGCGAAGTCTCGGTGATTGCTTCGCTTCCTCTCCCCGTCTCACTGCCTCTGTGGTGAACCCCTGCCTTGCCTGCGGTCAGAGCCCGAACACGCCAGGGGCTACGATCCCGGCCAGCAGCACCACGTTCAGCAGCAGCACCACCGCCGCCGCGAAGATCGCCAGGGCCTGGGTGCGGCGGCTGTTGACGAAGCTGCCCATGACATCCCGGCGACCGGTCAGCACGATCAGCGCAATCATCGGCACCGGCAGCACCAGGCTCAGCACCACCTGGCTGAGCACCAGCGAATCGGTCGCGTTCGCGCCCAGCGCCACGACCACGAAAGAAGGCACCATGGTGATCAGCCGGCGCAGCCAGAGCGGTGTCTTGAAATGAACAAAGTCCTGCATGATCAATTGCCCCGCCATCGTTCCCACAACTGAACTGGAGAATCCGGAGGCCAGCAGCGCGGTCATGAAGACCGCCGCCGCGGCGGTTCCCAGCAGCGGCGCCAGGGTGTGGTAGGCGGTCTCGATCTCGGCCACCGCGGGATGGCCGTCATGGAACGAGGCGGCCGCCATGATGATCATGGCGAGGTTCACCACGCCGGCGATGCCGAGCGCCCACAGCACCTCGATGTTCGAGAACCGCAGCACCCTGCGCCGATGGCTGTCGGTGCTGGTGCGGACCCGGTTGCTGGTGAGAGCCGAGTGCAGATACAGCGCGTGCGGCATCACGGTTGCGCCGACGATGCCGACCGCCAGTTCCACCGCGTCGGCGTTGGCCAGCTTCGGCACCACCAGGCCGACCCCGACCGCCGCCCAATCCGGCCCGGCGATGAACAACTCGACCGCGTAGGCGATGCCGATGACCAGGACGAAGCCGCCGACCAGAAGCTCTATCGGCCGAAACCCGCGGTTGCTCAGCAGCAGCATGCAATAGGTGACCAGGCCGGTGATGCCGAGACTGACCAGCAGCGGCAGGCCGAACAGCAATGACAGCCCGATCGCGCCGCCGAGGAACTCGGCGAGGTCGGTCGCCATCGCCGCGACTTCGCTGGCCAGCCACATGGCGATCACCAAGCGATGGGGAAACCGCTGCCGGCACTGCGCGGCAAGGCTCATGCCGGTGACGATGCCGAGCTTGGCCGAGAGCGCCTGGAACAGCATCGCCATCAGGTTCGCCAGCAGCACCACCCACAGCAGCTGGTAGCCGTGCCGCGCGCCGGCCTGGATGTTGGTGGCGAAGTTGCCCGGGTCCATGTAGGCGATCGAGGCGATCACCGCAGGGCCCGCGAACGGCACGAAGCTCCAGATGCCCCGGCGCCGGCCCGCCAGGACGTCCTGGCCGGCGGCAGCGGTACGCTCGGACATCGAGGTGTAGGCGAGTTCGCTCATGCCGTCCTTTCGCAACGAAATGTAGCCTTGGCTACACTTCATGGCACAGGATGTAATTCGGCGCTCCCTGGTGTCAAGCTTTGGAATGTTGCGGAGTGCGAGAGTTGAATTCCGGCGGCCGCTTCGCCATGGTCGCAGCCGGACGATTAGGAGAATCAAAGTGCCGCCTCGCAGGGCCGCGGCCCGGCTGCCGGGGGCGCTCGTCGATCTGCCGAACGAGCCGACCCAGGCGCGTCGCTTCGGCAAGACCCGGACCGCGCAATCCACCGCATTGCTGGAGGATTATGCCGAACTGATCGCCGACCTGCTGGCATCGGGCGGCGAGGCGCGGCCGACCGACATCGCCCGCAGGCTCGGCGTCTCCCACGCCACCGCGATCAAGACGATCGCCCGGCTGAAACGCGAGGGGCTGGCCACCGCCCTGCCCTATCGCGGCGTGTTCCTGACCGAGGCCGGGCACCTGCTGGCGACGCGGGTGCGATCCCGGCACCGGCTAGTGGTCGATCTGCTGTGCGCGGTGGGCGTGCCGGCGGAAGCGGCCGAGCAGGATGCCGAGGGGATCGAGCACCACGTTTCCGACGCCACGCTGCAGGCGTTCTCCCGCTTTATCGCGCGGACGGCTAAATGACGCCCTTGGACCTGAGCATCTCCATCTCCTCGGCGTCGATACCGAGCAGGTCGCCCAGGATCTCGTCGGTGTGCTCGCCCAATTCCGGTGGCGACAGCCGGTAGTCCGGCGGCGTTTCCGACATTCGCACCGGATTGGCGATGACATTCACCCGGGCGCCGCTGGCATGCGGCATCTCCACCACCACGCCGCGCGCCTGCACGTGCGGATCGGCGAACACCTGCTTCAGCGTGTTGATCGGGCCGCAGCCGATCTTCAGCGTCTCCAGCTGGTCCACCCATGCGGTGGTGCCCTGGGTCTTCATCACCGGAGTCAGCGTCTCGGTGACCAGGGCGCGGTTCTCGACACGGGCGGCGTTGGTGGCGAAGCGCGGGTCATCCAGCAGTTGCGACATGCCGACGGCGTCGCAGAAGCGCTTGAAGGTGGCATCGTTGCCGACCGACAGGACGATGTAGCCGTCGGCGGTCGGGAAGACCTGGTAGGGCACGATGTTGGGGTGCTGGTTGCCCAGGCGTTCCGGGTTCTCACCGGTCGCCAGGTAGTTCATGCCCTGGTTGGCAAGCCAGGCGACGTGGGTGTCCAGCATGCCGATGTCGATCTGCTGGCCCTGGCCGGTGCGCTCGCGGTGGCGCAGGGCGGCGAGGATGCCGATGCAGCCGTACAGCCCGGCAAACAGGTCGGCCACCGGCACGCCGACCTTCTGCGGCAGGCCGTCCGGCTCCCCGGTCAGGCTCATCACCCCGCCCATCGCCTGGATCAGGCTGTCATAGCCGGGACGCGGCGCGTACGGGCCGGTCTGGCCGAAACCGGTGATCGAGCAATAGATCAGGCTGGGGAACTCGGCATGCAACTGCGTGTAACCGAGGCCGTACTTGGCCAGCGCGCCGACCTTGAAGTTCTCCACAAGCATATCGCAGTCGGCCAGCAGCCGCTTGGCGATGGCCTGGCCCTCGGGTTGGGAGATATCGAGCGTCACCGAGCGCTTGTTGCGGTTCACCCCGACGAAATAGGCGGATTCGTTGGTGCCCGGCATCACCGGCGGGGCGAACCCCCGGGTGTCGTCGCCGGCGCCCGGCCGCTCGATCTTGATGACCTCGGCGCCGAGGTCGCCGAGCATCTGGGTGCAGGTAGGCCCGGCCAGCACGCGGGTCAGGTCGAGCACGCGCAGGCCCTTTAGCGGCCCCGTCGCATCCTTCGTGTTCATTCCGGCTGGTTCATGGGTGGTCGTTTCCTGTGTCATCGACGTCTCACCCCGCGGTCCAGCCGCCGTCCACCATCAGAGCAGAACCGGTCATCAGGCGCGAAGCGTCTGACGCGAGGAATATCACCGCGCCCATCAGGTCCTCCACCTGACCGACCCGACCGACGCGGATGTGACTGAGAACCCAGTCGCGGAATGTTGGTTCCTCGAAAAACGGCCTTGTCATGGGGGTTTCGATGAAGGTCGGGCACAAAGTGTTGATGCGGATGCCCAGCGGCCCCAGCTCGATCGCCGCCGCCTTGGTCATTCCTTCCAGCGCGTGCTTGGTCGCGGCATAGACGCTGCGCCGCGGCCCGCCGACATGGCCCATCTGCGACGAGACGTTGATGATGGAGCCTCCGCGCCCAGCCGCCGCCATCCCCTGCGCCACCGCCTGTGCGGCGAAGAAGGCGGCCCGCAGGTTGAGGTCCACGACGGCGTCGAAGTCGGATTCGGTGACTTCCAGGAACGGAGCGTGGCGTGAGGTGCCGGCGTTGTTGACGAAGATGTCGAACGGGCCATGCTCGGCAACCAACAGGCCCACCGCCCCGACATCGGTGACATCGAACGCCATTCCCGAAGCCGCACCACCGGCCGCGCGGATGGCCGTCGCAACGTCCATGACCTCCGCCCCGGTGCGTGCCACCAGCAGCGTATCGGCCCCCGCCTCGGCCAGCGCCGCGGCGCAGGCAAGGCCGATGCCGCGTCCGGCGCCGGTGACCAGCGCGCGTTTGCCCGTAAGTTTGAATGAAGGCGTTTCAGGGAGGTTCATTCGATAAGTTGGCTACGATGCTTCGTTGGCTTGGGCAATGCCAGGCAATCAATACGTTGTCGTGAGAGAGCCGTGCCGAGAGACCCGCCCGAGCGCCAGCCCGCAGCAGGCGAGCGCAATATCCTGACGGCAAAACAAACTTGACACTACTTTAATTGAAAACCTGCTTATTTCGCTTCTCAGATTAAGTTTCGCGACATGGTTTTCCGCACGAAGGGAGCAATTCGATGAGATTGGCAGCCATAGCAGCATCAAGCCTTCTGGCCTTTGCACCTGTGCAGGCAATGGCTAACTGTGGGAACGGTAGCGGAGATCTTGAACACCTCGACTGCTGTATCAAATGTCGTTTCAGGAAACTACGCTTGTTACAAACCCGGTGGGGTTGCAACGAACAATGAACTCCATTCCGGTGGAGTCATCAAAGAATATGACGGCGGCAAGAACGACACCGTCGGCAGCTATTCGATCAGCTCTGGTGGTGTGATTACCTACACCTATAACAGCGCACATGGAGGTGGAACGGATACTTACAGGCTACTGTTCGTTTCGTCAGGCGTCTATCAATACTGTGTTGGCAGCACGGGGAGCACCGCGCTTCCGGCCAATGTCTCATTCAGCGCAAGCGGCAGCGCCTGCTGACGCGCCTTCGTCGCACTCGTCGGTCGATATTGGTCCCAAGACTGCCTGGATTCCCGATCCTACGGGGTCATGTCCCGCGCGGGACAACGCGCCGCTGCCACGATGCTGCGATCGTCAAACCTGCCAAGCACTGGATGTAAAACACGGAAGCCAGCCTCGGAGCCTCCAGCAGACTGTCGACAAGGCACGAACTGGCAAAGGCCAGCAACGATCCGACGATCGCCGCCCCCATTGCGTCGCCTCGGCGAACTGCGCGGATGGCGCCATGCACCGCAAAACCCAGCAACCCGATGAACGCCGCCAGCTCCAGCACGCCGCCCTCGAAGAACGTCATCAGGTACTGATTGAAAATCCGCCACCGCCAGTGATTGTCGTCGGTGAAGAACCACCGGTTCGTCCCCCGTGAGAAATCACCGTTCACCAGCAGATTGTTGCTTGCCGCATCCAGCAGCCGGATGTCGCGAAATCCGACGCTGGTGCCCTCGGGGATCGACAGGCTGAAATCGACCGGGGGCGACAGCGGCCCAGCGGCGATCAGCCCCGTCGTCGGGATCGTCACCGACACCTGCTGCCAGGCCGGCGAGGGCGGCACCGGGATCGTCACCGTCTGGCAGTTTTGCGAATACAGCAGCAGCTTCCAGCACAGGCTGGCCGCCACCCCCGCCTTGGCGTCGTCGCTGCGCACCGCCAGTTGCAGCCGCAACGACGGGTCGGCGCCGAGGCGCACCTTCTGGCCGAAGAAGAAATCCGAACGCCCGGTGATCACCAGTTCGCGCCCGACCGCCGAGGGCTCCACCACGAAGCTGCTGGGGTCGGTGCCGGGCAGGCGCAGCACGAACGCCACCCGGCTGTAGCTCCCCAGCCCCATGCCGACCAGGTCGGTCAGCAGGTCGTCGTCGCGCATCGCCATGCCGTTGCGCCAGTTGGCCTCGCGGAACTGCAGGTCGGGCGAGACCTCGGCCACCCGCCCGGCCATGTAGCCTGTGCCCAGCACCGCCGCGCCGACCGCGCCGCCGATCGCCAGCACGAAAATCGCCGGCAGCAGCAGCGCGCCAACGCGACCGGTGGGGGCACCGTTTGCGCGCCGCCGTATCGCCACCGCGTACAGGATGGCGGTCAGGCAGACGCCGACCAGGGCTGCCCCGTACGCCATCCGCGCGAAGGTCACCACCAGGGTATAGGTGGCCAGCGTGCCGGCCAGCAGCGTCACCGCCACCGGCAGCGGCCTGCGTCGGACCAGGCCGACGATCAGGAACGGCATCGCCATCGCGACATACGCGCCGACATGGCCGCCGCCGACATGCATGCTGGCGAAGGTCGCCACCACCCGGTAGTCGCTGGTGAAGTCGAACACGCCGCTGAACATCGCGCGCTCCAGCACCGCCGCGGCGCCGACCAGCAGCAGGCCCGCGACCATGCCCCAGGCGAACCACGTCACCGCGTCGCCGTGAGTACGCATCCGCAGCCGCAGGAACGGCAGCAGCGCCAGCGCCGTCACCAGCGGCTTGGCCAGCCGCAGCGCGTTCTCCGGCATCAGGTACGGGTTGGAGGTGCCGCCCGGCACGGTGATGCCAGAGGTCAGCCCGACCAGCACGCCCACCGCGCAGGCGAAGGCGGCGAAGGCCAGCACCCAGCCGCGCAGCCCCGGCGGCCACATGTCCCGCGACGCCGGCGGCGTCCGCAGCACCAGCACGCCGATGGTCACCAGCACGAAAAAATCCGGCTCGCCGACGAAGCTCCAGCCGGTCCACGGCGCCAGGTCGAAGGCCGGCAGCACCGCCGGCACCACCGCCAGCCACAGCCCCGGCCAGCGCCAAAGCGCTACGCCATAACCAGCCAGCAGCAGCCACAGCGCCACCGGCAGCACCGGGTAGTTGGCGACGCCGACCAGGGTCAGCGCCAGGCACGGGAAAGCCACCAGCCAGCCGGTCACCTGCGCCGCGGAGATGATGCGGCGCACCGGCGGCGCTGGCCGGCCGGTGGTCGCCTCCAGCCGGCGGGTCGCGGCGAACTGCTCCCACCGGCTGCTGGACGGCGAACGGAACGAGGCGGGCGCGTCCGCTTCCGGTTCGCGGGGCCATTCCGATGGCGCGAAACGCTCGTCCGGCGCCCGCGACCAGGTCGAGGCCCGAGTATCCGCGATGCCGCCCGAAGGGACCAGGAACCCGAGCAGCCGGGTGGTGCCGTAGGCCGCGATGCCGGCCACCACCACCATGTTGCAATCGGGCGCCAGGCCAGGCTGCAGGAAACGCCCGAACTCGACCGCGGCGGACACCAGCGCCGCCAGTATCGCGGCGGTCCAGGCGGCGCCGCGGCCGCTGCCCCGGGCCATCCAGAGCATCAGCCCGACCGGCACGTACATCAGGACATGGATGCCGATGCTGGCCGCGGCATTCGCCTTGGTGACGATGTAGAACACGAACAGCGGCAGGTAGAACCGCGCCTCGGTCTGCGCCACGGCGGCATCGAAGCTGAGCCAATGCGTGGTCAGCAGGCCGCTGGCATAGGCCAGCACCAGCAGGTACGGCAGCACCAGCAACAGCGCCAGCCGAGGCAGGAAACGCCTGAGGTCGCCGAGGCCGCGCTGCGCCAGCACCGGAGCCGCCGCGGCGCCGAACACGATGCCGGCGGTGCGGTACAGGATCGACACCAGCCGCGGCGATCCGCTCAGCACCAGGATCGTCAGCAGCGTCAGCAGCGTCATCGCAGCCAGGCCGATCACGCCGATCCAGGCCAGGCCGAGCCGCCGCCATTGCAGCGCCATCAGCGCGCCGACCGGGGCGAAGCTGGCGGCGCCGACCAGCACCAGCAGCACCCGCACCCCGAACGGCCGGCCCTCTCCCGGCCAGCCGAGCAGCACCGCATACAGGTCGACCAGCCGGTCCTGCCAGTCGCCGAGGCTGAGCACAAAGTCGAACGGCGTCAGTGAGAAGATGCAGATCAGCGCCGAATAGGCGCCCAGCAACAGCACCAGTTCCCGGCGTCCAGCGCGGGCCGGACCAAATTTCAGCTCGGCCAGCAAGTCCTGCGTCGCCAGGTAGCCGAGCACGCCGATCAGCAGGCCCGCCGACTGCGCCACGATATAGTTCAGCGTCACCGTCCGCGGCGGGAAGAACAGCTGCAGGTATTTGATGCCGAGCACCGCCGCCAGCCCCAGCGCCACGGCGCCGACCGCAGCCAGCAGCCGTCCCGCGATGCCGCCCTGCGGCACCAGGGCTCCCGACAGCAGGAAGCCCAAGGGCACCAGCAGCACCACGTTCGACATCCAGTCTGCCCGCTGGTCGGAGCCGTGCTCGACCCAGGTGGATGCCAGCAGCCGGGCCCAGGCGTCCTGCGCGTCCATCGGCACGTAGTGGAAGCCCGACGGGCCGACGATGGTGCTGCTGTAGACCAGGACCGCCAGGAACAGCAGCGCCCAGACCGCGAAGCGCGCGCGGGCGGTGCCGCCGGCGCGCGGCGCCATGCGCCGGCCGGCCGAACGCAGCGCAGGCCCCTGCCTCACGACGCCGGATTTGGCGTGCGCCTGGTCCATCGCTGGTCAACTCCTGAAACGGGAATGGATCGACTGGGAAATCACACAATCGCGAGCATTCACGCAAGGGAATGTTAACCGCGCCGTAAAAGTGAGATTTGGCGGCGATGCGTGCATCGGGCACCATGGCGTCGGCTGCTCCGCCCCGGGCCGTCGCCGGAATCCGGGCCGCCGTCGCTGTTTGGATAAACTTCATAATGAAACTGCTTCGCACCGCCACCCCGTCGACGCCCGGGATCGCTGCCCTGCGGCCGGAGATCGCTCGCGATCGAGCCCGCAACCCGCGGTCCAGCCTGCCGCCGGGCGGCTGAGGCCCGGCGACGGTGCGCCGCTTCGCCCGCATGCTGGGGCGGGTCCTGGCTGTGGCGGTGCTGTTGCTGCTGCTGGCCGGCGCCGCGGTCGCCGCGCTGCTGTGGATGACACTCCCGGGCGGCGACCGGCTGGCCTCTATCCCCGGCCTGTCGGCGCCGGTGCAGATCACCCTTGACGAGGACGGCATCCCGCGCATCCACGCCGCCAACGACCTCGACGCCGCCGCGGCCACGGGCTTCGTCCACGCCCGCGAGCGGATGTTCCAGATGGACATGATGCGCCGCGCCGCCGCCGGCGACCTGTCCGAGTTGCTGGGGACCGCGACCCTGCCGATCGACCGGCTGATGCGCGTGCTGGGCGTCCGCGCCCGGGCCGAGGCGGACCTGCCGTCGCTGCCGCCCGAAACCCGCGCGGTGCTCGATGCCTATGCCAACGGCGTCAACGCCTGGATCGCGGCGCGTGGCCGCTTCTCGGCGCTGGAGTTCGTGTTCTTCGGGGCGCCCCGGCCCTGGTCGGCGGTGGACACGCTTGCTCTGGGGCAAGACCATGGGGCTGTACCTGTCGGGCAACTGGCGCGCCGAACTGGCCCGCGTGGCGCTGCTGCGCCGGCTGCCGGCATCGGAGGTGAATGCGCTGTGGCCGAATTCCGGAGGCCCGGGCCACCCCGAGGCGCGGCTGGACCCGAGCCGCCTGAGCCCGGGTCTGGGCGCCACCGCGGCGAAGCTGCTGGCGGCGCTGCCGGCCTTCCCCGACCGCTTCACCCAGCCGCCGACCGCCAGCAACGAATGGGCGGTCGACGGCCGCCACAGCAGCACCGGCGCGCCGCTGCTGGCCGGCGACCCGCATCTGGCGTTCGGCATGCCCGGCATCTGGTACCTCGCGCGCATCGAAACCCCCGGCCGCGTGCTCGCCGGCGCCACGGCACCCGGCGTGCCGTTCCTGGTGCTCGGCCACAACAGCCGCATCGCCTGGACCTTCACCACAACAGGCGCCGATGTGCAGGACCTGTTCGTAGAGATCCCGGTCGGCACCGGCATGTACCAGACGCCCGACGGCCCGCGCCCGTTCACCACGCGGACCGAGCGCATCCATGTCCGCGGCGCGCCCGACGAAACACTGGCGGTGCGCGAAACCCGGCACGGCCCGGTGATCAGCGACCTGGTGGCGCCGGACGGACCGGTGCTGGCGCTGGCCATGGCCAACCTGGCCCCGGGCGACACGGCGGCCAGCGGCCTGCAGGCGCTGAACCAGGCCGACGACGTGGCCGCGGCCGGGCGCGCCGCAGCGTTGCTCACGTCCCCGGTGCAGAACCTGCTGGTGGCCGACCGCGCCGGCATCGGCCTGTTCGTCACCGGCCGCGTGCCGATCCGCGAAAGCCGGCGACGGCGCCCTGCCGGTGCGCGGCGCCGACGGCGCGCATGACTGGACCGGCTGGGCCTCGGGCGACCAGTTGCCGCATTACGTGGCCCCGGCGAGCGGCCGCCTGGTCAACGCCAACGAGCGCATCGCGCCGCCGGACTTCCCGGTCTTCCTCGGCCGCGACTGGTTCGGCGACTGGCGCGCCCGCCGCATCCGCGAGCCTGCTGGACAGCCACCGACCAGCACAGCCCCGCCGGCTTCGCCGCCATGCAGGTCGACACCGTCAGCCTGCTGGCGCGCGACCTGCTGCCGCGGCTGCGTCAGGTGGCGCCCGCGGACCCGACTCCCGCGCCGCGCTCGGGCTGCTCGGCGGATGGGACGGCACGATGGCGGAAGACCAGCCGCAGCCGCTGATCTTCAACGCCTGGATGCGCCGGTTCCACGCGGCGCTGCTCGCCGCCCACGACCTCTCGGATTCGGCCGCGGTGCCGGGCAGCGAGCTGGTCGCCGCCGCCCTGGCGCCCGATGGCGCCGCCCGCTGCGGCGGCGATTGCGGGAAGCTGTTGTCCGACAGCCTGTCGACGGCGTTGCGCGGGCTGGCCGCGCGGTTCGGCCCCGATCCTGCCGCCTGGCGCTGGGGACAGGCGCACGAGGCGGTGTTCGCCCATCCGCTGCTGCGGCGGATTCCGCTGCTGGAGCGCTTCGGCACCGACCGCATCGACAGCCCCGGCGACGACGCCACCCTGTTCCGCGCCAGTCCGGGATACGGCGGCGCCGGCCTCGGCCTCGACGGCTTCGACGCGGTCCAGGGGGCGTCGTTCCGCGGCGTCTATGACCTCGCCGACCTGGAGCGGAGCCGGTTCGTCATGGCGCCCGGGCAGTCCGGCAACCCGCTCAGCCGGCCTCGCATGGAATTTCGTGCAACGCTGGCACGATGGAGGCACCATCATGTTGTCTGCCCAGCCGGCCGCCGTGGCCGCCACCATCCGACTGGTTCCTGCGGAGGGAACGCGATGAACAGCTTCGACATGAACGCCCGATCGCTGCACGACCGGCCGGAATGGGCCGACGACGCACTGAGCGAGGGCGTGCTGCTGCGCCGGGTGGTCGCCTGGTTCGTCGACGCGATCCTGCAGGCGATCATCGTCTCGGTGCTCTGGATGATCTGCCTGCTGTTCGGGGTGATGACGCTGGGGCTCGGCTGGCCGCTGTTCGGGCTGCTGCCGCTGGTGCCGCTCGCCTACCAATGGCTGTTTCTCGTCGGGCCGCCCACCGCGACCCCGGGACAGGCGCTGCTCGGGCTGGTGGTGCGCCGCAACGACGATCTGGGGCCGCCGACGCCGTTGCAGGCGCTGGCCTTCGCCGTGCTGTTCTTCCTGACCCTCGCACTCGGCGCGATCTGGATGGCGGTGGCGCTGTTCACCGTGCGCCACCGGACCTTCCATGAAATCATCTCCGGCCTCGTGGTGATTCGCGCGCGGGCGCTTGATCCGCCGTTGACCCCGCCCCCCGGCTCCTGGAACATGCGCGCCGGAGGTCCGAACGCTGCATGAGCTACAAGCCGCCGCGCCGCCCGCAATTCTTCTACACCACGGCACCTTTGCCCTGCCCGTACGTGCCGGGAAGGACCGAGCGGAAGGTCGTCACGGAGATCAGCGGACCCGATGCCGACTCGCTGCATGACCGGCTCTCCCGCGCCGGCTTCCGCCGCAGCCACAACATCGCCTACGCGCCGGTCTGCCCGGGCTGCAATGCCTGCGTGCCGATCCGCATCCCGACCGACAGCTTCCGCCCGGACCGCACGCTCCGGCGGATCGCCCGCGACAATGCCGGCCTGACCGGCATCGACGTGCCGGCGCGGGCCACCGCCGAGCAGTTCCAGCTGTTCCAGCGCTACCAGCAGGCGCGCCACGGCGACGGCGACATGGCGACCATGAGCTTCTACGACTACCGCGCGATGGTCGAGGACACGCCGATCGAGACCTTCATCATCGAATTCCGCGACCGCTCGGACCTGCTGATCGGCGCCTGCCTCGCGGATCGCCTCGGCGACGGATTGTCGGCGGTGTATTCGTATTTCGCGCCGGGGTTGGAGAAGCGCTCGCTCGGCACCTTCACCATCCTCTGGCTGATCGATCGGGCGCGCGAACTGGGGCTGCCCTATGTGTATCTCGGCTACTGGGTGCCCGAGAGCCGGAAGATGGCCTACAAATCCCGCTTTCGCCCCTGCGAGGTGCTCCAGGGCGGCACCTGGCGCAACCTCACCGATGCCGAAATCCGAGCTCGGTCCGGAGCCTAAGGCGGCGACCCCGAACCTGGTCTCCGAGCCCACCTGCTAGGGCCATTTCGGTCGATCCTACCCAGCGCGGCCTGCTAGGCTCTGCTTTTGCTGTATTTCTTCACGGGGCTGGGCTGGCTGCCCATACCGTCGCCCAACCTGCTGAAAAATGAAAAAATTTTCGTGTGCGGCAAACTTTGCCGTTATCTCGCCACTTCTTCATCCGATGGTTGCACCCGACCGTCTGTGGTCGCGTTTGGACGCCCGTTGGAGGGCGCCCCGTTGGAGGTCGTATGAATTGCCTGGTCGTCGTGTCAAACCGGGTTCCGCTTCCTTCGTCCGGGCAGCAGGCCGGCGGCCTGGCCGTGGCGCTGGATGGCCTGATGGAGAAGCGCGGCGGGCTATGGTTCGGCTGGAGCGGCACAGTCTCCGACGGCCCCACCGCGGCGCTGGCGCGGGTCGAGACCGAAGGCATGATCGACTATGCGACGATCGACCTGACGGAGGACGAACACCACAGATTCTACAACAAATTCTGCAATTCCGTGCTGTGGCCGCTGCTCCATACCATGCCCGAGTTGATGCAGTTCGACCGGCGCGACGCGCAGGTCTACCGCAGCGTCAACATCCGCATGGCGGCCTCGCTGCACCCGTTGCTGCGCCCCAGCGACCATATCTGGGTGCATGACTACCAGTTACTGACCATGCCCGCGGCGCTGCGGGCGCGCGGCGTCAAGAACCCGATCGGCTTCTTCCTGCACATCCCGTTCGCCTCGCCCGACGTCCTCGGCGCTGCCCCGGAAGTGGCCGGCTTGGTGCGGGACATGCTGGCCTCCGACCTGATCGGCTTCCAGACCGACAACGACCTCGCGAATTTCGCCGCCGCCGCGGAATCCCTGGCCGGCGCAATTCGGGTTTCGGCCACCGCGCTGATGCTGGCCGGGCGTCGCATCCGGCTCGGGGTCTTCCCGGTCGAGATCGACTCGCAGGCCTTCGCCGCGATGGCCGCCGACCGCACCTGCGCCACCGCCGCGGATCGCCTGCAGCGCAGCCTGCAGGGGCAGAAACTCATCCTCGGCGTCGACCGCCTGGACCCCACAAAGGGCCTGATGCAGCGCCTCGCCGGCTATCGCTGCCTGCTGGAGAAGCACGAGAACCTGCGCCGCCAGATCACCCTGCTGCAGGTGGCCGCGGTCTCGCGCAAGGATGTCGGCAGCTACCGCAGCCTTCGTTCGGCCCTGGACCATGAGGCCGGCGCGCTCAATGCCGACCTGGGCGAGCCCGACTGGCAGCCGCTGCGGCTGATCTCCAAGGCCAGCAGCCGCTCCGATGTGGCGGGCTTCATGCGCCTCGCGCGGGTCGGCCTGGTGACGCCGCTGCGCGACGGCATGAACCTGGTGGCCAAGGAATTCGTCGCCGCCCAGGACCCGCTCGACCCCGGCGTCCTGGTGCTCTCGCGCTTCGCCGGCGCTGCCCGGCAGTTGGATGCCGCCCTGCTGGTCAACCCGCACGACCCCGATGCCATGGCCGACGCGCTCGATGCCGCGCTGCGGATGCCGCTCGACGAGCGGCAGCAGCGCTGGCAGGCGCTGTGGAAGGCGATCGAGCGCCGTTCGCCGGTGATCTGGGGCCGCTCCTTCGTGGCCGCGCTGCTCCGCGCCACTGCGATCGTCCCGACGGCCACCCGCGCCCCCGCCGCCGGCTATGCCGGGGCCGATCACCTGGTGCCGCTTCCCGGCCAGCGCATCGCCCCGATCAGCATGGAGCGCAACGACCTGGAGCCGGCCGGACCGCCGCACCGCTTGAACTGAGTCGCGCCAAGGGCCTGCGTTTCCCGAAAATATTGTCGCCGAATGTTCGGTTTAGCGCCCATTCGTTGACGTAGCCGCAACATTCCCCTCGCTAGACCTTTGACCGTCGGACCGGATCCACCGTCCGTCGTTTCGGTCGAGGGTGCCTTGGCAATGCAACGATCCAGCACTGGCCGCGCTTCGGAGATCGCCCGCAAGGCGCGCGCCCGGCTGCTGCAGATGCATCACGAGGCCAAGGTAGGCCATATCGGCGGCAACCTCTCGGCGCTCGACTGCATGCTGCAGCTGCACAGCGAGGTGATGCGCTTCGAGGACACCTTCGTGCTGTCCAAGGGCCATTCCGCCGGCGCCCTCTATGTCACCCTCTGGGCCATCGGGGCGCTGAGCGACGACGACCTCACCCAGTTCCATCGCGACGGCACCAGGCTCGCTGGACACCCCGTCGCCGGCTGGCACAAGGGCATCCCGTTCGCCACCGGCAGCCTGGGCCATGGGCTCGGCCTCGCCGCCGGGGTCGCCCTTGGTCGCCAGCTGCGCCGCGAGAAGGGCGACGTCTACTGCCTGATGTCGGACGGCGAATGCCAGGAAGGCTCGGTCTGGGAAGGCCTGGTATTCGCCCGGCACCGCGCCCTCGCCAATCTGGTGGTGCTGATCGACGCGAATGGCCTGCAGGGCTTCGGCTCCACTGCCGAGGTCGCCTCGCTCGACCACCTCGCCGACAAGTTCGCAGCGATCGGCCTCGACGTCATCGAGATCGACGGACACCTCCCGGGTCTGCTGGCAGCGGCCGTCGCGAAGCCGCGCACCGGGCCGCTGATCGTGGTGCTGCGCACAGTCAAGGGCCGCGGCGTCTCGTTCATGGAGGACCGGCTGGAGTGGCATTACCTGCCGCTCAACGACGCCCAGTACCAATCCGCCCTGGCCGAGGTGAGGCTCGCATGAGAAACGCCTTCTGCACCGCGCTGGTCGATCTGTACCAGGCCCGCCCCTTCGTCTTCTTCACCGGCGACCTCGGCTTCATGGCGCTGGAACCGCTGCAGGCAGCGATGGGACATCGCTTCATCAATGCCGGCATCGCCGAGCAGAACATGGTGACCGTCGCCGCCGGCGTCGCCAGCGAAGGCGAGCTCTGCTGGGCCTACAGCATCGCCCCGTTCATCTACGCAAGGCCGTTCGAGCAGATCCGCAACGACGTCTGCCTGCATGACTTCAACGTCAAGCTGGTCGGCAACGGCGGCGGCTATGGCTACGGCCCGATGGGCTCCACCCATCATGCGATCGAGGATTACGGCGCCCTGCTGACCCTGCAGCACATGCGCGTCTACGTCCCGGCCTTCGCCGACGACCTGGCGCCGATCGTAGCCGGCATGGCGGCGACCCCGCATCCCGGCTACCTGCGCCTCGGCCGGTGCGAGAAGCCGAAGGATTTCGTGCTGCCGGACTACGCCGCATGGCGGCTGCTGCTGCCCGGCGAGGCCGGCGTGCTGGTGGTCGCCGGCCCCAATGCCGGCGGGCTGCTCGCGGCCCTGCTGCCGCTGCCGGCACAGGAGCGGCCGCAGCTCTGGGTGGTCTCCGAACTGCCGTTCAGCGTGGCGCCCCCGCCGGAAGAACTGATCGGCGCGATTGCCCGCAGCGGCATCCTGTTCGTGGCCGAAGAGCATGTGGCCCAGGGCAGCGTCGGCCAGATGCTGTCCTACGCGCTGATGCAGCGCCAGGTTCATCCGCGCGTGTTCCGCCATTTCCACGCCCATGGCTACCGCTCCGGCCGCTACGGTTCGCAGGCGTTCCATCGCCGCGAGAACGGGCTGGACGCCGACAGCATCGGCGCCGGGATGCGCATTCTCGAGGCCGCCGAATAATGGACGCGCTGGTCCGTCTGGAAAGCATCGCCGACAAGGCGGCCCGCCTGCAGGGGCCGATCCTGGTACTCGGCGCCAGCGGCTTCGTCGGCGCCAACCTGCTGAAGATCCTGCTGCGCCATCGCCCCGACGTGTTCGGCACCACCTCGACCGCGTCCGCCTGGCGGCTCGAAGGCGTTCCGGCCGAGAGCATCGTCGCCGGCGACCTGCTGGTCGAATACAACCTGACCAAGCTGCTCGACACCGTGAAGCCGCGCACCGTGTTCAACTGTGTCGCCCACGGTGCCTACTCGTTCGAAACCGATGTGGCACTGATCTATCGCACTAACGTCGATTTCACCGCCCGCCTGGTCGAGGAACTGCGCCGCCGGTCGGTGCATCGCTACATCCATGCCGGCAGTTCGTCCGAATACGGCGACAACGCCTCCGGCCCGCGCGAGGATGTGCCGCTCACGCCCAACAGCCATTACTCGGTCTCCAAGAGCGCCGCGGCGGGGATCATCCATTACGCCGGCAAGAAACTGGGATTTCCGGGCGCCAATCTGCGGCTCTATTCGGTGTTCGGCCCGTACGAGGATTCGTCCCGTCTGGTGCCGGCGGCGATCGTGAAGGGCCTGGACGGAAGCTACACCAATTTCGTCGATCCCGAGATCTCCCGCGACTTCGTCTATGTCGATGACGCCTGCGAGGCTTTCGTCGATGCGGCGCTGAACCTGCGGCCGGAGAACTTCGGCGAATCGTTCAACATCGGCACCGGGGTGAAGACCACCATCGGCGAGTTCGCCGCAACCTGCAAAGACCTCTTCGGCCTGGCCGCCGATCCCGAGTTCACCATGACGAAGCGCAGCTGGGACGTCTCCCAATGGTATGCGGCGCCGGAAAAGGCCAACGCCGAACTCGGCTGGGTGGCGCGCACCTCGCTGCGGGACGGCCTGGCCAAAACCACCGAATGGGTCCGCTCGCTCGAGGATCTCGACCAGTACCGGAAATCCTCGAAGCAGTTCGGCCCTGACGAGACCTACAGCGTTACGGCCATCATCGCCTGCTACAAGGACGGCCAGGCGATCCCGATCATGCACCGGCGACTGACCGAGACGTTCGAGAAGTTGCATATCGGCTACGAAATCATCTTCGTCAACGACGCCAGCCCCGACAACAGCGAGGAGGTCATCCGCGCCCTCTCCGCCCGCGACCGCCACGTGGTCGGCATTTCGCATTCGCGCAACTTCGGCTCCCAGGCGGCCTTCCGCAGCGGCATGGAGATGGCGACCAAGAACGCCTGCGTGCTGCTGGACGGCGACCTGCAGGACCCGCCGGAACTGATCGAGCAGTTCGTCGCGAAATGGCGCGAGGGCTATGAGGTCGTCTATGGCCGGCGGGTGAAGCGCGACGCGCCGTGGTACATGGAGATCGCCTACAAAAGCGTTCTACCGGGTGTTCCAGCGCTTCTCCTACATCGCCATCCCGCGCGACGCCGGCGACTTCTCGCTGATGGACAAGCGCGTGGTGCGCAGCGTGCTGACCTTCCCGGAGCGCGACCTGTTCCTGCGCGGCATCCGCGCCTTCGTCGGCTTCAAGCAGGCCGGCGTCGACTATCTCCGGCCGGAACGGATGTTCGGCATCTCCACCAACAACCTGCTGAAGAACATCGGCTGGGCCAAGAAGGGCATCCTGTCGTTCAGCAACACGCCGCTGAACATGCTCAGCACCGCCGGCGTGCTGCTGTTCGGATTCTCCATCCTGCTCGGCCTCGGCTACATCGCATCCAGCCTGCTGTTCCCCTCCGCCGCCCCGCGCGGTTTCACGAGCCTGGTGCTGATCGTCATCTTCTTCGGCTCGATCAACATGATGGCGGCCAGCATCATCGGCGAATACGTCGCCAAGATCTTCGAGGAAGTAAAGCAGCGTCCGCATTTCGTCCGCCGCCACATCGTCCGCGACGGCGAGATCCGAACCGCGACGGAGGCGGGACAGGTCTCGTTCCTGCAACGCTGATGGCCGCATCCTGCAGCCAGGATTCGCCATTCCGGCGCGTCCGCGAGACCGCTGGAAGGCGTCTTCGCAACGCTCTGATCGGCGACCGGATCGACGCGCAGCTGTTCCGCTTCATCTGCGTCGGCTTCTTCAACACCGCTTTCGGATATCTGGCGTTCGCATGGCTGGTTCTCGTCGGCATGCACACCATGCCCGCATTGGCACTCGCAACTGTCGCCGGTGTCTTGCTGAATTTTCAGACCGTTCGTCGGCTGGTGTTTCGCAGCGATGACCGCACGGCCTTGATCCGGTTCATCGCCAGTTATTGCGTGTTGTTCCTTATGAACCTCGCTGCCATCACCGCGGTCGAGGGTCTTGGCATGTCCACGTTGGTCGCGCAGGCAATCGTTGCGCCGCCGCTGGCGATCCTCTCGTTCTGTATTCAGAAGTTCCTGGTGTTCGCGACGCCAGCCACGAAATCCCCGCGGCCGTCATGCGGAATGACCTGCATCAACGGCGTTGGCTGGCGGTTTGGCGGCCGGAGGAGCGTTGGCTGGCCGTCTGGCGGTCGGAGGCGGGCCGATGACGGCGGCGGGGCCGATCGGCAGCTGTGTCTACGCGCGGCAGCACGCCTGGCCCGGCCTGGCCGGACGACTGCAGCAATATAGGACCGATCTGGCGGCCGGTTCGCTGCTTGCAGCCATCTGGCTGATGATGGTGGTAGTTGCCGACCCACGCGGTGAGTTCCCACTCAACGACGACTGGGTCTACGCGCTGGCGGTGCGGGCAGTCCTCGACACCGGCCATTTCCAGCTACCCGCCACTGCCACGGCGAACGTCTTCGCGCAGGTGTATTGGGGCGCCCTGTTCTGCCTGCCATTTGGATTTTCATTCACCGCCCTGCGGATTTCGACGATCGTCCTTGGGCTGGTCGGCATCGTCGCCCTCTATACCTGTCTGCGTCAGGTCGGCGGCCGGCCGCGGATTGCGTTGCTCGGGTCGCTGGCACTCGCGGCCAACCCGATCTATTTCGGCCTTTCACTCAGCTTCATGACCGACGTGCCGTTCGTAGCCGTCACCCTCGTTTCGCTGTCCCTGCTGATCCGGGGACTGCAAACCCGCTCCGCCGCATTTCTCCTGGGCGGGATCATCCTGGCCTTTGTCGCGATTTTGATCCGCCAACTGGCGCTAGTGTTTCTGCTCGGACTATGCGTCGCCCTGCCCTTCCGATACGGCTTCAAGTTCCGGACTTGCGTGGCGGCCGCCTTGCCGCTGGTCGTCGGGTTGTTCCTGCACCGCGCCTACCAGCATTGGCTGATCGACACCGGGCGAACGCCTCATCTGGTAGCGGCCGCCGTCAGGATCCCGGACCTCTCGACATCGCTGGATTTCCTGGTGGCATCGGTCGGCACCATCGCGACGACCCTTCCCTATCTCGGAATATTCCTGCTTCCGGTCCTGGTGGCCTTCCCCGGATTATGGAAGTCGGCGAACCCGGCGCTCAAGGGATGGACATTCCATCCTGGCCTGATCGGCTGTTGCACCATCTTCATGGCTGTCCTCATTCGTTACGGCGCATGGATGCCGCTGCGCGGCAACACCCTGCTCGCGTCAGGGTTCGGACCGCTGACGGTCGCTGACATCTCCCTGCGACATCTGAACGCGCCGGGCGTATCCCTGGGCGTCGGGCTATTCTGGGCCGCGGTGACTCTGGCGGGCTGCGCTGGCGCCTGCTGCGTCGGCGCTTTCGTCGCATGGCATCTGCGCCGGTGTTGCGCGGCCATGAGCAATGCCAGGCTGCGGCAGGACGTCTGGCTGGACGTCCTGCTCGCTATCAGCATGATGAGTTATGCGGTGCTGCTGCTCCTGGTCGACAACCTTTTCGACCGCTACGTTCTACCGCTCCTTCCGCTGCTCACTCTGCTGCTTGTCGCCAGGGCCACTCCTTCAGGCACCGCGCCAACGCGTTCGGCGCTGGTGGCAGGCCTCTTGCTGGTCCTGTCCATAGGCGGGCTCAGCGTCGCTGCTGCGCATGATTACCTCGCCTGGAATCGCAGCCGGTGGCTGGCACTTTCCGACTTGATGAACGCAGGCATCTCGCCACGGCAGATCGATGGCGGCTACGAGTTCAACGGTTACTTCCTCAACGATCCCTCCTATGTCCCGGTCCCCGGCAAGAGCTATTGGTGGGTGGATCGGGACGACTACATGGTCGCATCCGGACCCCTGGCCGGCTACCGCGAGCTTCGACGCTACGACTTCGCCCGGTGGCTGCCGCTCCAAGAACATACTGTCTACGTGATGCAGAAAGACGGAGAAATCCGATGACCTTTTCAGGACGGCAACCATTGCAGGTCTCCGGCGAGTGCAGCAGCCGCCCGGAGCCTGCATCGCGACGGACCACCATGACATCCGGGAGGCCGCTGCGATCGCGCTACACGATCAGTGCGGCCGGCCTCTGCGCACTGGCCCTTGCGTCGCTGCTGTACTGCTGGCATCCAGGCGCCTATCAGCAGGTCATGACGGTCATCATGCGGGTCCCGCTGATACGCCCGTTCGTCGACTGGCGATGGATTCCCTCGGCAATTCAATGCTGGTCGCAAGGTGTCGACGTATACGCCAACAACACCTGCTACACGGAATGGGTCGGTGGAAAGTTCAACTATTCACCGCTATGGCTGCGTGCCACATTCCTGCCGCTCGGTGCTGAATGGGTCGTCCCGTTCGCCCTGTCGTTGGCAGCTTTGTTCTTCGCGTCACAGTCGTTGCTGCCGCGCCCCAAAACCCGCTTCGAATTGGCTGTCCGCCTCGCCGCAACGCTCTCGGGCGCCACGATCACCTGCGTCGAACGCGCAAACGCCGACCTGCTCATGTTCCTACTGGTCGTGCTCGGCGTGAGTTGTACGAGGTATCGGCTTTCGATCCGTCTTCTTGGTTATTGCCTGATCATTCTTGCGGGTTTGTTGAAATTCTATCCGTTCCTCGGCTTGCTGATCGTAGCCCGGGAAAGGGCCTCGATCTTCGCGTTCGTCACGGCGCTGGCGACTGTGGCGCTCGCGGCTTTGCTGGTCGGCTATCACGATGAGCTGGTTAGGATGGTGATCAACCTGCCTCTCACCGACTACGCCTTGCAATTCGCGGCTCGAGATATCCCGGCCGGCGCGGGAACCCTGATTGCAACGCTCCTGGAAGATAATTTCCATCAGGACACAGCTTCTGCCACCGAGGTCGGTCGTTGGGTGTTTCGTATCCTGTATGCGACGTTGCTGATCTCAACGGCGAAACTTTCTATCACCGCCTATTTCAGATGGAACCTCCCGCAGATCGTCCGCCGGATGCCGGAAAGGAACCGGCAATTCGCGGTGGCCGCCGGCGCGATCATCTGCGGCTGCTTCTTTGCAGGCGAAAACTTCATGTACCGAGAAGTCTTCCTGCTGCCGATCTTGCCGGGATTGCTGGCATTCTACGACCGAAGCTCCGACGCATCGACGTCGCTGCTTGGTCGTCGCGCCGGCCTGGTCATTGTGTTCATTCTCTGGCTCCCCTTCCTTGACTGGCTCAGCAAGCTCCCTTCGGGCAACGCTTTCCTGATCATGCGGGTGCTGCTGATGCTGGCAAACAAGATGGCCTGGTGGTGGCTCGTCGGCCTGGTGACGGCGATGCTCGCCGCCTTCATTGCCGATCTTGGGCCCGAAACCATCGTCGGCCGCTGTCGGCGCCTTCTGTGGCGCCGACACACGGAGTCCGACGCCGCGGCCGCCACCGGCTGACCGGTCTAAGCCGGATCCTCCCCCACCCGCACCAGCATCTTGCCGAAATTGCCGCCCTGCAGCAGCAGCCCCAGCGCCTCGGGCGCGTTCTCCAATCCGTCGATAACCGTCTCCCGAAAATGCATGCTGCCATCCGCCACCCAGGGTGCGGCAAGCGCCCGCCATTCCGCGAAGCGCTCCGGCTTGTCGGACACGATCATGCCCTCGATCCGCACCCGCTTGCCGACGACGAAGCCGAGGTTCGGCCCGGGCGGCGGATCGGCGACGTTGTATTGCGCCACCATGCCGCACATCACCACGCGCGCATGACGGGTTGAGCAGGGCGAACGCCGCCGTCCTGCACCGCGCCGCCGACATTCTCGAAATAGACGTCGATCCCCGTTCGGGCAGGCGTCCGCCAGGGCGTCGTGCAGATCTGGCCGAGCGGTGATCGACGCACTCGTCGAAACCGCAACGCCTCCTGCACCCACAGGCACTTGTCCGGCCCGCCCGCGATGCCGACCACCCGCGCGCCGGCCCGCTTCGCCAGCTGCCCGGCCACCGACCCGACCGCGCCCGAGGCCGCCGAGATCACCACCGTCTCGCCGGCCTTCGGCTGGCCGATATCCTTCATGCCGCGAATAGGCCGTGGTCCCCGGCATCCCGAGCACGCCGAGATAGGCCGATAGCGGCGCCCCATGCCGCGGCAGCTTGGTCAGCGCAGCGGCCTTGCTGATGCTGTGGCGTCTGCCAGCCGCGGCTGCCGGATACCACGTCGCCCGGCTTGAAGTCCGGCATCGCCCGACGCCACCACCTCGCCGATGGTCTCCCCGGTCATCAGCTCGCCGATCTGCACCGGCGGCGCGTAGGATTTCCGGTCCGCACAGCCGGCCGCGCATATAGGGGTCGATCGACAGCCAGATCGTCCGCGTCAGCACCTCGCCGGCGCCGGGGGTCGGGATCGATCTCCTCGGCGATCTCGAAATCCTCCTGCCGCGGCGCGCCCGAGGGCCGCCGGCGCAGGACGACCGATCGGCGCATCGCGATCACGCCGCCTCCGACTTCAGCACGATCCGCCCGGTGACCTTCCCGTCGCGCAGCCGCATCAGCGCCGTCATTGGCCTCGCGCTGCGGCACCGATGCTGACCGGCAACGGCTGCAGGTCGCCGGCCTGCGCCAGCGCCACCAGCTCGCGCAGTTCCTTCGGATTGCCGACATAGCTGCCCTGGACCGTCAGCGCCCGGATCGCCATCAGCGGCAGCGACAGCGTCAACTCGCCGCCGAACAGCCCGACCTGAACCAGCTTGCCGCCCTTGCGCAGCGCGTCCATACGCGAACCGCGCGGTCACCGTGCCGTTCACGAGATCGATCACCGCAAGCGGCGCGACGCCGCATGCCTCGACGATCCGCGCGGTCACGCCTTCGCCGGATCCGTCCACCACCTTGGTGGCGCCCGCCTTGGTCGCCGCGTCGCGCTTCTCGGCGCTGATGTCCACCACCACGATGTTGCGATGCTTCATCGCCTTCAACACCGCGATGGCGTTCAGCCCAAGGCCCCCGGCGCCGACCAGCACGATCGGCTCGTCCGGCGGCAGCGGCATCACCTTGTTGATGGCGGAATAGACGGTGATCCCCGAACACGCATAGGTCGCCGCCACCGCATGGTCCAGCGTGCCGGGATCGACCAGGTGCCGCGGATGCGGCGCCACCACATGGGTGCCGTAGCCGCCGTTCTGGTAAACCCCGAGCGACTTGCCGACCAGGCACATGTTGTCCTGCTCGGACAGGCACATCGCGCAATGCCCGCAGCCGACCCAGGGAAACACGATGCGGATGTCGCCCACCTTCACCCCGGTCGCGTCCGGCCCCAGCTTCACCACCCGCCCGACGATCTCGTGCCCCATCGCCACCGGCAGTTTCAGCCCGCGGTCCTTCAGGTTCATCGTCTTGCCGCCGCCCAGGTCGTAGCGCCCCTCCCAGATATGCAGGTCGGAGTGGCAGACGCCGCAATAGGTCGTCTCGAGCAGCACCTCGGTGCCGACCGGCTCCGGCGTCGGCCACTCGATTTCCTGCAGCGGCGCCTCGTTCTCGACCACGGCCCATGCGCGCATAGCAAAATCCTCCGGTTCTTTGTCGTTCGATGGGAGCCTGCCCCTGGGCCGCGGTCAAGCGGGCGGGTTGACCACCCGGATCGGCTTGCCGGCGAGCCAGGCGAGGATATTCTCGACACTCATCCGGTACAATCCCGCCATGTTGTCCTGGGTGACGTAGCCCATATGCGGTGACAGGACCGTGTTCGGCGCGTGGCGCAGCGGGTGATCCACCGGCAGCGGCTCGCGGTCGAACACGTCGATCGCCGCCATGATCTTGCCGGCGTTCAGCGCCGCCAACAGCGCCGCCTCGTCCACCAGCGGCCCGCGCGACGTGTTGACCAGGATCGCCCCCGGCTTCATCCGCGCTAGGTCGGCGGCACCGATGATCCCGCGCGAACGGCCGGACAACACCAAGTGCAGGCTGATCGCGTCGGACTGCGCCAGTAGGTCCTCCTTCGTCGCCAGCTGCACGCCGACTTCCTGCGCCCGCTCGGCGGTGAGGTTGGTGCTCCAGGCGAGCACCTTCATGCCCAGGGCCAGCCCGTAGCCCGCCATGCGCGCCCCGAGGCGGCCAAGGCCGATCACCCCCAGCGTGCGCCCTTCCAGGCCGATGCCCGACTTCATGTTCTGCTGGAACCGCCCGGCGCGGATTTCCGCGTCCCCCAGCGGCAGATGCCGGGCCGCCGCCAGCAGCAGGCCCAGCGCCAGCTCGGATGTGTCGTAGGTGCCGCTGCCCAAGGACTGGGTGTTGCAGACCACGATGTTGCGCTCGGTGCAGGCCGGCACGTCGACCGCCGCATTGCGCGGACCGGTGAACGACAACAGCCGCAGCTTCGGCAGCCGTTCGATCACCGGCCGGTTCAGCAAGGTGCGCTCGCGCATGGCCAGGATGACGTCGAAATCGGCCAGCGCCGCCACCGTTGCATCGGCATCGGCAAAGGCGTCGCGGAAGAACACGACCTCCGCCTGCGCCTTCAGTTGCGACCAGTCGGTCAGGCCCTCGGCCACGCCCTGCCAGTCGTCCAGCACCGCAATCCGCGTCATTTCCGTCTCCCCGTCCACAGCGCCCGCAACCTGCGGCCACCGGCGTCGGCGCGCAAGGTTGCCCACAGGCGCCCCCGATGGTCAGATCGGCTCCAGGGCAGGAGGCGCCATATGGACCAGGTTGCAATCATCGGGGCGGGGCTGATCGGCCGCGCCTGGGCGATCGTGTTCGCCCGCGCCGGCATGGCGGTGCGCATCTGGGATCGCGACCCCGATGCCACCCGCGCGGCAAGCGGCTTCATCGCCGAGCGCCTGCCGGAACTGCGCGCCGCCGGCCTGCTCGCCGATCCGCCGCAGGAAGTGCTCGCCCGCATCTCCCCTGCCGATACGCTGGAGGCGGCCCTCGAGGGCGCCATCTACGTCCAGGAAAACGGCCCCGAGCGCGTCGAAGCCAAGCGCGAGCTGTTCGCGCGTATGGACAAGATCGCGCCGATGCAGACCCTGCTTGCCAGTTCCACCAGCGGCATCCCCGCCAGCGCGTTCACCGAGACGCTGCGCGGCCGCGCCCGATGCCTGGTGGCGCATCCCGTCAACCCGCCCTACCTCGTGCCACTGGTCGAACTATGCCCGGCACCCTGGACGTCCGAGGACACCATGACCCGGGCCCGCGCCCTGATGCAGCGCGCCGGACAGGTGCCGGCGACCCTGCACCGGGAGGTCGCGGGCTTCGTGCTCAACCGCCTGCAGATCGCCCTCGTCAGCGAGGCGTTCCGGCTGGTGGCCGACGGCGTGATATCGGCCGAGGACGTCGATGCCACGGTGAAGCACGGGCTGGGATTGCGCTGGTCGTTCATGGGTCCGTTCGAGACAATCGACCTCAACGCCCCCGGCGGACTGGTGGATTACTGCGACCGCTACGGCGGCCTGTACGCACAGGTGCAGAACGAGTGCACCCCCTGCGACCTGACGCCGGAACTGGTCGACGACCTCGACCGCAGCCGGCGGGCGATACTTCCCCTGGAGCAGCAGCCCGAGCGCCAGGCCTGGCGGGATCGCCGACTGATGGCATTGCTCGCGCACAAAGCCACCCAACCGGAGTAGCCCCGGCGTCGGACCAAGCGGCCGAGGGGGAGCTGCGCCGGGGCTGGCCGATCGTGCTGGCCTGCTTTGCGACGGCCATCTTCGCCTGGGGCTTCGGGTTCTATGGCCAGTCGGTCTACGTCGCCCAGCTGCAGGCGACCCGCGGCTGGTCGGCGGCGCTGATCTCGTCGGCGACCACCGTCTACTACCTTGCCGGCGCGCTGCTGCTGACACGGGTCGCCGCCGCCATCATCCGGTTCGGGCCACGATCGGTGCTCGCCGGTGGCTCGATTGCGATGGCCGCCGGCGCCTGCCTCATCGCCTGGGCCGTCGTCCCGTGGCAGATGTTCGCCGGCAGCCTGGTCATGGCGGTTGGCTGGGCCTGCACCAGTTCGACGGCCATCGCCACCACGCTCGCGCTGGCCTTCGACCGCAAGCGCGGGCTGGCGATCAGCCTGGCGCTGAACGGCGCCAGCGCCGCCGGCTTCACCGTGGCGCCGGCCTTGGTCAGCGGCAGCGCACGCTATGGGCTCGCGACCGCGGTCCCGGCCATCGCCGGCGCGTTGCTTTGCGTGCTGCTGCCGCTGGTCCTGCTGTGCGCCCGCCGCGCCGCGGCCCATGCACCCACGCGGTCGGCGTTAGGCGACGCCGCGGCGGCAGCCGATGGTGTCGCTATCGGCAGCAGCTTGCAGGGACTGCGCAGCGCCGCGGTCTGGTCGGTGGCCATGCCCTTCGCGTTGGCGCTGATGGCGCAGGTCGGGCTGATCGTGCATCTCGTCGCCTTCCTGCTGCCGCGGCTTGGGCCCGGCGGCGCCGGTGCCGCCGTGGCCATCGCCAGCGCCGCGGCCATGATCGGCCGGCTAGGTCTGGGTCTGGTGATCGACCGCCTGGACCAGCGCCGCGCCTCCGCCATCAGCTTCGCCTCCCAGGGCGCCGCCGTGCTGCTGATGCTCGTCGCCGGCGACCACGCCGTCGCACTCTATCTCGGCTGCATCGGCTTCGGGCTGTCGGTGGGCAACGTCATCACCCTGCCGGCGCTGATCGTGCAGCGCGAGTTCACCGCTGCGTCGTTCGGCATCGTCGTCGTCCTTTCCACCGCCATCGGCCAGGTCGCGTATGCGTTCGCCCCCTCGCTCCTGGGCGTGCTGCACGATGCGTCCGGCAGCTACGCCCCGGCGCTGGCAGCGGTCGCCGGGATGCAGATTGCCGCCACGGCGCTGATCCTGCGTCGACCGAAACAGTGCTAATATCGGACCGAACGGCCGGAGGGACCCCATGCATATCCGCAGCGACCTGACTGACGCTCAAACCCGGGCCTGGGTCGAGATCGGCCAGCCCGGCACCTGGTGGACCGGCACCGAACGCGTCGCCATCGCCGCGGAAACCCGCCATGCCGCGGCCTGCCCCCTGTGCCAAGCGCGAAAATCGGCGCTGTCGCCGTCGATGATCGGCGGCGAACACGACACGCTCGGGCAGCTTCCAGCGGATGCGGTCGAGGCGATCCATCGCATCCGCACCGATTCCGGCCGCATCGGCGAGCCCTGGTTTCGCCGCGTGACTTCGGCCGATCTGTCCTCGGAACGCTACGTCGAGCTGGTATCGGTCGTGGTTATCACGATCGCGGTCGACAGCTTCCGCGCCGCCGCCGGGCTCGCGCCGTTGCCCCTCCCGGATGCGGTCGCCGGGGCGCCGAAACGGCATCGTCCCGCCGGTACCCGGCCCGGCACCGCCTGGATGGACACCCTCAGCCCCGCCGACCGCGGCGACGCCGACCCCGATCTGTATCGCGCGATGCCCGGCCCGCCGGAGCGCTCGGGGGCCAACATCCACCTCGCACTCAGCCTGGTACCCAACTCGATGATCCACTGGTGGGACATGTTCGAGACAATGTACCAGCCCGGCCCGTGGATGCGGGACTACGGGCGCGAATACCGCGCCATCTCGCACGCCCAGATCGAAATGCTCGCAGCCAGGGTCGCCGCACTCAACCAATGCGAATATTGAACGGTCAGTCATCTCGCCCTGCTCCGTGCGAGCGGGCAACATGCGGACCGCGCCTATGACCTCGTCGGCGTGATGGAAGGCGGCGCCGTCGGCGTCGACCACGCAAACGAACTCCTGGCTTTCGCCGATGCCGCCATCGCCGGCGACACGGCCGCCCTGGCGGATGCGCGCGAGACCGTCGTCACGATCTTGGGCGAAGCGGCTATGATCGACGCGGCCGGCGTCATTGCCGGCTTCAACGGCATCACCCGCATCGCCGATGCCACCGGCATCCCATTAGAGGAGACGAAGGCCGAACAGACCGCCGCGTGGCGCGACGGCCTCGGGATCGATGAATTCCAGCGCCTCAAGTCGTGAGCCGCCTGAAAAAGCGAAGCCCAAAACCAGCAAGGCGGGGCTCCGCCCTCGACCCGCCAAAGGCGATGCCTTTGGAAACCACTTACTTAAACAAGTGGGGCCTGGGGCCTTGTGGCCCCAGCGGGTCCAGGGCAGCGCCCTGGCCTTCGTTCCCTAAGGCTTTGCCGGCGCCATGTCCCGAGCGCCGGAGACGCGGTCGAACACCCCTTCCGGCATGGCCTTGCCGGCATCGGTGAAGGCCTGTTTCAGTGCCTGAACGTTCGGCCCGAAGATATCCTTGGCACGCGCCTGGCACCATTCCTGCGATCCCTGGACCGTCTCCAGCGACTGCTGGAAGCGCGGCGCCACGTAGCGGGCGAACAATTCGTAGCTGCGCCAGGTCTGCTCGCGGTCCGCCCAGTCATGGGCGCGAAACATCAGCCCACCGAAGCCGCCCTTGCTGAACCCGATCAGCCGCTCGATGCCCTTCGCCACCGTTTCCGGCGAGCCGACCAGCGTAGTGCCGGCCTTGACGCCGTCACGGATCGGATCGTCGGAACGCCCGGGCGGGCGGTTCAGAGTTTCCTCGAAATAGCTGACCGTCTCCAGGCGTTCGCCCTTGTGGATCTGGCGCAAGGCGGTCTCGTCGTCCTCGGCCACGTGGACATTGGCGACGATGCGCCAGTCACGCCGGTTCATGGTCTTGCCGTTGGCGGCCGCCGCGTCCTCGGCGATCTTCCACTGGCCGGCCATCGCCTCGACGCCGCCGGGACCACCGGCGCCCAGGGACAGGATGCCGAGGCCGTGGCGCCCGGCGCTGGTCGGGCCGGACGGGGTCAGCGTGCTGGCGCAGGCGATCGGAAAATGCGGGTCGCTGTAGGGGCGCAGATGCAGTCGCGCCTCGCGCATCTCGAACCAGTCGGTTTTCATCGTCACCGGTTCGTCGCAGGCCAGCAGCTTCATGATGGCGTCCAGCGCCTCGTCCATGCGGCGGCGCTGGGTGGAGGGCTCGATGCCCAGCATGTAGGCGTCCGAGACCAGCGCGCCGGGGCCGCAGCCGAGCATGGCGCGGCCGCGGGTCATGTGATCCAGCTGCACGAAGCGCTGCGCCACCAGGAACGGATGGTGGTACGGCAGGCTGGTGACGCCGCTGCCGAGCATGATGTGCTTGGTCCGCTCGGCGGCTGCGGCGATGATTAGCTCGGGGGACGCAATGATTTCCCAGCCGGCGGAATGGTGCTCGCCGATCCAGGCCTCGTCGTAGCCCAGCCGGTCGAGATGCTCCAGCATCTCGATGTCGCGCGCCATCGCCAGGGTCGGGTTGTCGCCGACCCGATGGAAGGGCGCCAGGAACACACCGAACTTCATGCCGCGACGCGCCATTGCAGGTAACTCCCGAATAATTCGGTCCATGCTGCTACGGCCACCGCGGGAAGCCAAGCCGCTACCTGCTCAACTCCCTGGTCATCGCCTCCAGCCCGCCGAGGGTCAGCGGGAACATCCGCCCCTCCATCAGCTGCCGCAGCAGGCCGATCGACTGCGTGTAGCCCCATTGCGCTTCCGGCTGCGGGTTCAGCCAGGCGGCTGCGGCGGAAATGCCGCGGTCAGGCGCTCCATCCAGACCTGCCCGGCTTCCGTCGTTCCAGTGCTCGACGCTGCCGCCGGGCTGGATGATCTCGTACGGGCTCATGGTGGCGTCGCCGACGAAGATCAGCTTGTAGTCCGGGCCGTAGGTGCGCAGCACCTCGACGGTCGGGATGCTCGTTGTCGTGGCGCCGGCGATTGTTCTTCCACACCCGCTCGTACGGGCAGTTGTGGAAGTAGAAGATACTCGAGGTGCTTGAACTCGGCTGCGCGCCGCGGAGAACAGCTCCTCGCAGACGCTGCACGTGGTCGTCCATCGAGCCGCCGATATCGAGGAACAGCAGCACCTTCACCGTGTTGTGCCGCTCCGGCACCATCTTCAGGTCGAGCGTAGCCGGCGTTGTTGCGCGGTGGCGCGGATGGTGCCGGGCAGTCCAGCTCGGTCGCCGCCCCCTGCGCGCGCGAAGCGGCGCAGCCGGCGCAGCGCCAGCTTCATGTTGCGCGTGCCGAGCTCGACGTCGTCGTCGAGATCGCGGAACTCGCGCTTGTCCCACACCTTCACGGCGCGGCGGTGGCGGCTTTCGTCCTGGCCGATGCGCACGCCTTCGGGATTGTAGCCATAGGCGCCGAACGGCGAGGTGCCGGCGGTGCCGATCCATTTGGAGCCGCCCTGGTGGCGCCCCTTCTGTTCCGCCAGCCGCTGGCGCAGCGTCTCCATCAGCTTGTCGAAGCCGCCCAGCGCCTCGATCTGCGCCATTCTCCTCCGGCGTCAGCAGCTTCTCGGCCAGCTTGCGCAGCCACTCCTCGGGCAATCTCGCGTCGGCGGCTCGCCGTCGGCGCGTTTCCAGGCCCTTGAAGCACTGCGCCGAACACCCGGTCGAACCGGTCGAGGTGGCGCTCGTCCTTCACCAGCGTGGCGCGGCTGAGATAGTAGAAATCGTCGACGCTGTAATCGGCGACGCCGGCCTTCATCGCGCCCAGCAGCGCCAGGTATTCGGTGATCGAGGCCGGCACGCCGGCCTGGCCGCAATGCGAGGATGAAGCTCGCGAACACGGCTCAGCCGCTCGCGCCGCGCCAAGGAAGGCCAGGCGCTCGAACAGATGCACGTCCTGCTCGTTCTTCAGCAGCGCGCCGTGCAGCGGCGGGATCACCACATGGGCGTCGCTGCGAGCGCAGCGCCTCGGGCGGCATGTCCTCGACCATCAGCAGCTTCAGCCAGTCGAGCAGTTCCGAGGTCGCCGGCTTCTTCTTCAGGCCCGGCACGTCGCGGATCTGGAAGAACACGTTCAGCGCCTCGCGCGCGAGATCCTGCTGGATGTCGGGATAATGCGACTGCGACGATCCGCTCCATCGTCTCGCGGTCGGGGAAGCGGATGTAATGGAAGAAGCAGCGGCGCAGGAACGCGTCCGGCAGTTCCTTCTCGTTGTTGGAGGTGATCATCACGATCGGCCGATGCCGCGCCGCCACGGTCTGCCGCGTCTCGTAGACGAAGAACTGCATGCGATCGAGTTCGAGCAGCAGGTCGTTGGGGAACTCGATGTCGGCCTTGTCGATCTCGTCGATCAGCACCACCACCGGCTGGTCGGCCTCGAACGCCTCCCACAGCTTGCCGCGCACGATGTAGTTGCCGATGTCGTGCACCCGCTCATCGCCGAGCTGGCCGTCGCGCAGGCGGGACACCGCGTCGTATTCGTAGAGTCCCTGCTGCGCCTTGGTGGTGGACTTGACGTGCCACTCGATCAGCGGCATGGCCGAGCGCCTCGGCCACCTCGTGCGCCAGCACGGTCTTGCCGGTGCCGGGCTCGCCCTTGACCAGCAGCGGCCGCTGCAGCGTCACCGCGGCGTTGACCGCCACCTCGAGGTCGCGCGAGGCGATATAGCGTTCGGTGCTCTTGAAAGCAGCCACCTGCGTCGATCTCCCGGTCTGCGCGACCCGACCGGCCTGCGCCACCTGAAGTGTCGGGCGATCGCCCGGGTTCGGCAAGGGCGGCCGGGGATGCATTTCGAAGCCCGCCCGAAGCGCTGGCGTCGACGGCAACCATTTCAAGTCCTTAACGTGAAATTGAAGAAATTCCCCTATTTACACGGCGATGGTGAACGAGCTTCTGCCGATCGTGGTGATGAGCCAGGGCATGTTCCTGGTGCTTTTCGCGACCTTGTGGGTGCGTGGCCGGATCAAGCTGCGCGCGGCGCAGAAGCATCTGTTGAAGGTGACCAGCGAAGCCGAGGAATCGGCCGTCCGGCGCCTGCGCCTCGCCTCGCAGGACCTGCGGACCATTGGCATGACGCTACATGGCAACGCCGACGACATGGGGGACGCCGGCATCCCCCATGCGGACGACATCGCCACCGCGGCCGCCGACGTGTTCGACATGGCCGACGACCTGCACGAGTTCACCCTGCAAGGCAACACCGCCCGACAGATCCGCGACGAGGAGATCCATCTCGCCGTCGCGCTGGAAGATGCGATTGCCACGGTCAACGCCTCCATCGGCCCCGGACGGCGGCAATGGCGCATCACCCCCGAAGTGGCGGCCACCCTGCTGACCGCGGACCGCCGCGCGCTGCGGCACATCTTCACCCGCGCCTTGACCAGCGTGGTGCGCAAGACGCCGCATGACGGCTGGATCGATGTCGGGGTGCAGACCCGCGAGGACGGGCTTGCGGTGGTGATCGACACCGAACGCGGAGGCTTCGTCGCACCGGTGGAGAATTTCTCGCCCGCCCATGACAGCCGCGGCTTCAGCCTGCGGCTGACGCTGGCGCGCTCGCTAATGGAACTGCATGGCGGTCAGCTGGAAGTCGAGGTGCGGCGCGAGCGCGACATGCGGATCAGCCTGATCTTTCCCGCCCGGCGGGTGTGCCGCTCGCCGGTGCCGCATGTGGCCGCCATCGGCGCCGCATCGCCCGACCAGTTGGCCAACGCGGCCGACTGACCACTCAGGGCGGGATTGGCGCCATGTGCGCGAGCGCCGTGAGCAGCGGGCTCGGTGAAATCTTCATCGTGCCGCCGAACGGCTCATCCATCTGCAGGATGAGGAACACGGCGCCGCCGATCGACATCGAGCACACCAGGAACGCCACCCCCACCGTCATGTTGCGCGGCGCGTTCAGGCCGAAGCTTGCAAAGATCAGGGCAATCCAGCCGACCAGGATGGCCAGCGTGATGGGGCGGACGCTCGACCCTTCCTGGGTGATCAGCTGCCAGCGCGACTTCATCAGTTCGAAATTGATCTGCAGCGCCTGCTCCTGCAGCGACCGCTGACCCTCATCGACCGGCTTGAGCGCGCGGATCGCCTCCCGAAGTCGCTCCAGCCGGTCACCGGTTGCGGAGTTGTCGCGCAGGGGCGGATGCGCGTCATCCCGCGGCCAGATGTCATCCAGTATCTGCACGGTGAATTGTCGCAGCGCCGTGCGCGGAACGGCAGCGGCGTCGCCGTAGTCGCGCAATGTCTCGTTCAGCAGGATGAGATCGGCGGCGAAGCCACGGACCTCATGATCGGTGGTGTCGTACGACGTCTTCGCGGTCGCGATCAGCAATCCGAGCACCAGGGATGCGAGCACCGACAGCATGCCGGTGCCCAGCCGCACGACATCCTGCGTGTCGCTGGCCAGATGCGCCTCCGGAAGTACCCGGCGCAGCCACAGCCCCACCATCGCGGCCGCGAAGATGCAGCTGGCGACAAGGAAGCTCAT
The DNA here is from genome assembly GCA_963819305.1 of uncultured Alphaproteobacteria bacterium. GTDB lineage: Bacteria > Pseudomonadota > Alphaproteobacteria > Acetobacterales > Acetobacteraceae > CAVTKE01. The sequence goes on along the minus strand of CAWFVP010000002.1, from coordinate 714,306 downwards.
CGTCAGCGCATGAAATCCCATCACCTGCCCCCCCCGGCCACCAGCCACGGGGGCCGCAGCTTCAGCAGCTTCGCATGCACCGGGCAGTCCTCGGCATGGGCGCCCGGCAGGTAGCCGAGGCTCATCAGGAACTCGCCGACGATCTCGCCCCCGGTAAACTTGAAATTGGTCCGGAACAGCTTGATCCAATCCGCCTTGGCGCGCGGATGATGCGCGTCGAGCCATTGTGCGAAACCGCCATGGGTCTTGCGCAAAGCCTGTATCCTTCGGGCATTCTCGATGATCGCCGCAACCTTCAGACGGTTGCGGATGATCGCCGGATCGGCAAGCAGCCTCATTTCATCGTCCGGCCCCATCGCCGCCACCCGGTCGATGTCAAACCCGGCGAATGCCGCGCGCATGCCGAGGCGCCGCTTCAGCACTAGTTCCCATGACAGGCCCGCCTGCATGATCTCCAGGCACAGCCGCTCGAACAAGACGGTCTCGTCGCGCTGCGGGAAACCGTATTCGGTGGCGTGATAGCTTTCGTGCACCGGGTGCCCCGGCGCAATTCGACAATATCCCGACATGCCGTCCCTGCCATTTCGCCGCCAGCGGCCCGGATCGGTGCCGCATGCGGTTGCTGGCCCGCCGCATGCGTCCTATCCATGCCACATGTCCGACGCCGCCGGCACCCCTCGCGCCGCTGCCATCCCGCCGCCGCCAAATCCGGGAATCCCCGCTCTGTTCGGGCAGTTCGCCGGCATCGGCCTGCTGGGTTTCGGCGGCGTTCTCCCGCTGACTCGGTTGATGCTGGTGGAGCAGCAGCGCTGGCTGACCGCCACCGAGTTCACCGACCTGCTGGCGCTCTGCCAGTTCCTTCCGGGCGGCAATGTCATCAACCTCACTGCCGCCGTGGGGCTGCGCTATCGCGGCCTGGCCGGAGCCTGTGCGACGCTCGCGGGGCTGATGCTGGGGCCGATGTGCGTGGTCATGCTGCTGGGGCTGGTATATGCGCGATATCAGCAGGAGCCGCTGGTGCGGCGCCTGTTCGCCGGCATGGCGGCCGCCGCCGCCGGGCTGGTAGTGGCGACCTCGTTGAAGATAGCGTCGCCGCTGTTGCGCAACCCGATCGGCATCGGCGTCGCCCTGCTCGCCTTCGCCGCCATCGCCATCCTTCGGCTGCCGCTGTTGCCGACCATGCTGACGCTGGCGCCGCTGAGCATCCTGCTGGCCTGGCTGCGTCGCGCATGAACGAAACCCTGCGCGAACTCGCGACGATTTTCAGCCGGCTGTCGCTGCTGGCCTTCGGCGGCGGCAACACGGTGCTGCCCGAGATGCAGCGCGAAGTGGTCGAGGTGCATCATTGGATGACCGCGGCCGACTTCACCTCACTGTTCGCGCTGGCGCAGGCGGCACCCGGGCCGAACCTGATGGTCGCCACGCTGATCGGGTTTCGCGTGGCGGGGCTGCCCGGTGCGTTGCTGTCGACGCTGGGCATCATCGGCCCGTCATCGCTGCTGACCATTGCCACGGTCAGTGCCTGGCAGCGGTTTCGCGATGCGCCATGGCGCCGCGTAGTGCAGGCGGGAATCACGCCGGTGACCATCGGGCTGATCGCCGCGACCGCGGGGGTGGTGGTGGTCTCCGCCGACCGGACCGTGCTGCTGACGGTCATCACCATGGCAGTGGCCGGAATGTCACTGGCGACGCGGCTGCACCCGCTCTGGCTGCTGGGCGCCGGTGCCGGGCTGGGTATGCTGATCGGCTAGGCATCCCCCTACCTGTCGCGTATCCAAACCCTCGATATCGGGATAGCCTCGCGCCACAGTGGAGGGGAAGAGGCCGATGAATGAGCAGGCGATCGCGCAGCAACTGCTGGACGCGCATAAATCCGGCCGGCAATTCCAGTCGCTGCTGCCGCAACTCGGTACCCCGGATCTCGATCACGCCTATGCAGTGCAGCGTGCCTTCGTGACCGCGATGCAGGCCGATAGTGGCTCTGCACCGGTCGGGTACAAGATCGGCCTCACCTCGAAGCGGATGCAGGCGATGTGCGGCATCGACTCGCCGATCGCGGGGCGGGTGCTGGCGCATCGGCAGCATCCATCAGGCGTCGTGCTGAGCGCGTCCGCCTATGGCCGGATCGGCCTGGAGTTCGAGATCGCGGTAAGGCTCGCCCATGACCTGCCGGCGAGCGCCGCGCCGTACGACATGACGGCCGTCACAGCGGCGGTCGGCGAGGTCGCACCCGCCGTCGAGACCGTCGACGATCGGCATGCCGACTACAAGCAGCTCGATATCGCCTCGCTGGTGGCGGACAACTCGTGGAATGCCGGGATCGTGCTGGGTGATTTCCGCAGTGAATGGCCGGAGCTCGCGACGGTCACCGGCGTGGTTCGCCTGCACGGCGTGGAAGTGGATCGCGGCTTCGGCAGCGATGTGCTTGGCCATCCGTTCGAGCCGCTGGTCTGGCTGGCCAATCACCTGGCGCGGACCGGGGATTCGCTGCACGCCGGCGACGTGGTGATGACCGGCAGCCTGGTCACCACCCGGTTTCCCACGGTCACCGAAGCTTATGAGTTCGACGTGTCGGGCCTCGGCAAGGTGGCTGTTACAGTCACGGTCTGACGACTCGACGGGTCAGGCGGCGCCCTCGACCTTCAGTTCACCCAGATAGGCCTCGCGAATCGAAGGGTTCTGCCGCAGTTCCTCGGCGGTGCCCGACAACACCACCGCACCGGTCTGCAGCACATAGGCGCGATGGGCGATCGACAGCGCCATGTTGGCGTTCTGCTCCACCATGAAGATGGTGGTGCCCTGCTTGTTGATTGCCTGGATGGTGTCGAACACCAGCTCCACGAATAACGGCGACAGACCCATCGAGGGCTCGTCCATGCAGATCAGCCGCGGGCGCGCCATCAATGCCCTGCCGATCGCCACCATCTGCTGCTCGCCGCCGGACAGTGTGCCGGCCAGCTGGGCGCGGCGTTCCTTCACCCTGGGGAAAAGTTCGTAGACGCGCTCGAGGTCTTCGTCGAAATGGGTGCGGCCGGACTGGGTGTAGGCGCCCATCTCCAGGTTTTCGTACACCGTCATGCGCGGGAACAGGCGCCGCGCCTCCAGCACCGGGGCAATGCCCATGCGCACCCGTTCGCTGGTCGGCAGCTTTTCGATCGGCTTGCCGTCGAAGATGACAGTACCGGTGGCCGGCCGGACGATGCCCATGATGGTTTTCATGGTGGTCGACTTGCCGCAGGCATTGCCGCCGAGCAGGCTGACGATCTCGCCCTTGCCGATGGTGTAGTTGACGTTCTTCAGCGCATGCAGGTCGCCGTAGTACGTATTGATGCCGGTGAATTCAAGCAGCATGCGAAATCTCAGGCGACATGATCGACCTTTTCCGCTGCCTGCATGGCTTCCTCGGTAACGGCCGCTCGGGCGGCGCGGCCGAGATAGGCGGTCAGCACCGCTTCATCGCGACGCACCACCTCGGGCCTGCCCTCGGCGATCTTGTCGCCGTGGTCGAGCACGATCACGGTGTCGGCGAGCGTGGTCACGACGTCAAGCTTGTGCTCGATCAGCAGGATGGTCAGGCCGAGTTCGTGCAGGCTTTTTATCTGCTCGGCGAGTTCCAGGGTCTCCGCCGGGTTCATGCCGGCGGTCGGCTCGTCGAGCAGCAGGATCTTCGGCTTCGACGCCAGCGCCCGGGCGATTTCGACCCGGCGGCGATTGGCGTAGGACAGGCCACCGACCGCCTGCGCGACGCGGGGCGCCAAGCGATTGCCGAACAGGCCGATGATATCGGTGACCCACGCATTGGCCGCACGCTCCTCGGCGCGCGTGCCCGGCGGGCGGAAAACCGCCGAGAAGGGGCCGGTGTGCAGCCGCGAATGCTGGCCGATCAGCACGTTCTCCAGGACCGTGAGATTGGGGAACAGCCGGATGTTCTGGAAGGTGCGCGCGACGCCGCGTTCCAGGATTTCATGCGGCGCCAGGCCGAGGATTTCCGCACCCTCGAACAGGATGCTGCCGCTGTCCGCCGGCACCAGTCCGGTGATGACGTTGAACAGGGTGGACTTGCCGGAGCCGTTGGGGCCGATCACCGCGACGACCCCACCCGCCGGCACGGTGATGTCGACGGCGTTCAGCGCCACCAATCCGCCGAACTTCACCGTGACGCCGCGGACCTCCAGCGCATTGCCCGTGCCCGGCTGCCATTTCGGAATCCGGTCGAGATTGATGAACCCACCGCGCCGCACCTCGGCGTGCTGCGCCTCATAGGACAGCAGCGGCACCTTGCGCGTCGCCGGGATCAGCCCCTCGCGCCGGAACAGCATCATCAGCACCAGGATGACGCCGAAGATCAGCTGGGTCCATTGCACAAGGTCGACATGCAGCAGCCACTCGACGCCGGTGGCCTCGCCGAGGTCGTGGATCCATTCGGTCGATTTCGGCAGGAACCAGGATTGCATCAGCTGCAGCAGCGCGGCCCCGACGACGACGCCCCAGACGCTGCCCATGCCGCCGAGCACCACCATCACCAGCAGCATCGAAGAAACCGCGAAGTTGAACATCTCGGGCGTCGCCGTCTGCAGCTTCGCCACGTAGAACACGCCGGTCATGCCGGCGAATGCCGCACCGATGGCGAATGCCAGCAGCTTGTAGTTGACGAGGTTGACGCCCATGGCACTGGCCGCCGTCTCATCCTCGCGGATGGCCATCCAGGCGCGCCCGATCCGTGAGTCCCGCATTCGGATCGAAACGAATACCAGCATCGCCACCAGCCCGATGCCGACATAGTAATAAGGCATCGCGTCGACGCCGAAGCTCTGGCCGAAGAATTTCGGCGCCTGCACGCCGTTCAGGCCCGCCGCGCCGTTGGTCACGCTGTCGACGTTGCGGGCCACGATCGGCACGATCTCGCCGAAGCCCAGCGTCACGATGGCCAGATAATCGCCGCGTAGGCGCAATGTCGGGAAGCCGAACAGCACGCCAAAGAACGCCGCCACCAACGCCGCCGTCGGCAACGCCAGCCAGAAAGACAGCGTGAAATGCACGAGGTCGGGGCCGCCCTGGTTCATCTTGTGCACTAGGCCGAGGAACTCGAACGGCGTCCACGCGTCGCTCCACAACGGCATTACCTGGAAGCTGGTGAAGATGCCGTAGTAGTAGGCGCCGATGGCGAAGAACGCCGCGTAGCCGAGATCGAGCAGGCCGGCGAAACCCACCACGATGTTGAGGCCGAGTGCGAGCGTCACGTAGGACATCGCGTTGGCCAGGCTGTCGAGATCGGCGTCGTCGTCATGAATGATCGGCAACAGCATGAAGAACGCGAGCGCCAGGCCGATCAGCAGCACCCGTCGGCGATCCGGCGGCATCTCGGCGAAGGGGCCGCCCCATTTGGAGAAGAACGACTTCGGGGCGAGTGCCGTTGTCATGCGCGAGCCCCCTCTCAGGACTTGTTCGGAGCAAGACGGCCGAGCAGGCCGGCGGGCCTGAACACCAGCACCAGGACCAGGATCCCGAAGATCACCACATCGGTCCAGGCGGTGCCGATGACCTGCCCCGTCACCGCCTCGATCAACCCGATGATGACACCACCGAGCATCGCCCCCGGCACGTTGCCGATGCCGCCGAGCACCGCGGCGGTGAATGCCCGCAGCCCTGCCGCGAAACCGATATCGACCTTGCTGAGGTTGTAATACAGCCCGAAGATCATTCCCGATGCGCCGGCCAGCGCCGAGCCCAGGAAGAACGCCGTCATCACCACGCGGTCCACCTCGACGCCCATCATCCTGGCCGCTTCCGGGTCCTGCGCGGTGGCCCGCATCGCCTTGCCCAGCTTGGTGTACTGGACGAAATAGGTCAGCCCGACCATCAGCACGATGGCGATGATCCAGATCAGCACCTCGCGCAGCCGCAGCACGGCGCCGCCCACGTCCCAGGTCATCGGCGGCAGCGGATTGGGAAAGTTCTTCGAATCCGAGCCGAGGGTCAGCAGCACCACGTTGAACAGCACGTAGGAGACGCCGATGGTGGTGATCATCGCCGCCGGCCCCTTCACCTGCCGCAGCTTGCGCAGCAGCACCCGCTCGATGCCGACGCCGATCAGCCCGCACGCGGTCATCGACACCAGGAAGCCAACCGCCAGCACGCCGACCAGGGGAAAGCCGGCCAGGATGGTCTCCTGGCCGTTCAGACCGAACATCTGCAACGTGAGCATGGCGATCATCGACCCCACCATGAACACGTTGAAGTGGGAGAAGTTGATCAGTTCCATGATGCCGTAGACGAGCGTGAACCCGAGCGCCAACAGCGAATACATGGCGCCCAGGCTCAGCCCGTTGATCATCTGCTGCAGGTAGAGAGCGCCTGCCGTCATTTCGCGATCTCTTCCTGCAGCACGCGCATCAGGCCATCGGCGCCACGCCGACGTATTTGTATTGCGCGTCCGGATCTTCCAGCGGCTTCGCTGCGTCCTTCTTGATCTGGAAGACGCTGATGACCTTGTTGGTCAGGTCGCCGTTCTCGTCGAAGGACAGCGGCCCGATCAGGCTGTCGGTCAGCTTGGTCGCCTGGATCGCGTCGCGCACGGTGTCACGCGTCACCGGCTTGCCCGCGGCGGCCAGCTTCTTCACCGCATCGATGATGACCTGGGCGCCGGTATAGCAGGTGACCGTGTAGTCGTCGGGGTGGCTGTTGAAACGCTTGAAGTAGCGCTCGCTGAACGCCGCGGTCTTCTTGTCCTCGGTGACATGCGGCGAGGCGACGGTCGCATACCAGCCTTCGACCGCCGGGAAGCCGGCGCCCTTCAGCAGGTCGGCGCTCTGCATGCCGTCGCCGCCGGCCTTGATCATGGTCGGAATGATGTCATAGGCCTGCTTGGCCAGCTTCACGCCAGCCTGGCCCACGCCGCCGTAGTACAGCGCATCCGGCGCCAGCGACTTGATCTTGGTGAGGATGGTCGCGTAGTCGGCGGCCTTCGGATCCAGACGATCGCGGCCGACCACCTTTATGCCGATCTTCTCGGCCTGCGCCTGGAATGCGTCGGCGAGGCCCACGCCATAGGCGCCGGAGTCGTCGAGCACGAACACGCTCTTCACCTTCAGGGTCTTGGCCATGTAGTTGGCCATGTTCGGACCCTGGAAAGCGTCGGTCGCGACCGTGCGGAAATAGATCGCCTTGCCGGCCGGGCGATATTGGTCGGCGAATTTCGGGTTGGTGATGTCGGGGTTGGTCGAAGACGGCGTGATGGTGGCGAGATTGCCGGCGCTCAGGATCGGCGCCATCGCCTTGCCGGCGCCCGACATCTGCGGCCCGAGGGCGGCGACGAAGGCCTTGTCCGATACCATCCTGACGGGCGTTGGTCGCGGCCTGGGCCGGATCGTACTGCCCGGCGGTCGCGGTGCCGTCGTCGAGCTTGACCACCTCGAAGGTGTAGCCCTTCACGGCGTGCGCCTTGTTGGCTTCCTCGAACGCCATCACGCCGCCATTGGCCACCCGGGTGGCGAACTCGGCATCGGCACCGGTGAAGGAGAGATCGATCCCGACCTTGACGACCTTGTCGGCGGCGTACGCACCCTGCGTCACGCCGAAGGTGGCGGTCGCCGCAATTCCGGCGGCGGCCTTGAAGGCTGAACGACGCGTCAGCATGCTGCAAATCTCCCAAAAGGACTGCGTGGCCGGTCGGCCACTGGAGCGAACAATACGGCGTCATGCCGTAGAGGCAAGTCTGCCTCCCGAAAGACGCAGGGACAACGGGTTACGCAATCGGTGTGCCATCTATTTGTCATCGGGGTGTGCTAGAGGCCGCGCATGGCACCACCTCTTCTCGCTTTGCAGAACATCCGCCTCACGCTTGGAACCGCCCCGTTGCTGGACGGCGCCGAACTGGCCGTCGGCCCGGGCGACCGGCTTTGCCTGGTCGGCCGGAATGGCTCGGGGAAGTCCACCCTGCTCAAGATAGCGGCAGGTATCCTGCCCGTTGATGCCGGGACGCGCTTCGTGCAGCCGGGCGCAACCATCCGCTATCTGCCGCAAGAGCCCGATCTGTCCGGCCATGCGACGACGCGCGCCTATGTTGATGCCGGAATGGGGCCGGGCGACGATCCTATCGCGTGGACCGGTTGCTCGATCAATTCGGCCTGTCCGGCAACGAGGACCCGACGACGCTTTCCGGCGGCGAGGCGCGGCGCGCCGCCCTGGCGCGGGCGCTGGCGCCGAACCCGATATCCTGCTGCTGGACGAGCCGACCAACCATCTTGATTTGCCGGCCATCGCCTGGCTCGAGACCGAACTGGCCTCGCTCCGCTGCGCCATGGTCATCATCAGCCATGACCGCCGGCTGCTGGAATCCCTGTCGCGCGCGATCGTCTGGCTCGACCGCGGCGTGACCCGCCGTCTCGACCGTGGGTTCGCCCATTTCGAGGGCTGGCGAGACGAGACGCTGGAGCAGGAACAGCGCGACCAGCACAAGCTGGGCCGCAAGCTGGCGATGGAGGAGGACTGGCTGCGCTACGGCGTCACCGCCCGGCGCAAGCGCAATGTGAAGCGCCTGGCCGACCTGCATACGCTGCGCGCCAAGCGCCGGCAGCAGCGCGGACCGGCCTCGGGCATCCGGCTTTCGGCCAGCGAGGGCGACCTGTCCGGCCGCATGGTGATCGTCGCCGAGGACCTGGAGAAGAGTTTCGGCGAGCGCCGGATCATCAGCGGGTTTTCGACCCGTATCCTGCGCGGCGACCGGGTCGGCATCGTCGGACCGAACGGCGCCGGCAAGACCACGCTGCTGTCGCTGCTGATCGGGCAAAGCCAGCCCGACGCCGGCCGGGTGCGTCTGGGCGCCGCGCTGCAGATGGTTTCGCTGGACCAACGCCGCGATTCGCTCGATCCGGCCACGACGCTGGCCGATACGCTCACCGGCGGCAAATCGGACAGCGTCGTGGTGAACGGGCAATCGCGCCACGTGATCGGCTACATGAAGGATTTCCTGTTCGGTCCGGAGCAGGCCCGGACCCCGGTCGGCGTGCTGTCGGGCGGCGAGCGCGGTCGGCTGACGCTGGCGGTGGCGTTGTCCAGGCCAAGCAACCTGCTGGTGCTGGACGAACCCACCAACGATCTCGATCTCGAGACGCTGGAACTGCTGCAGGAAATGCTAGCCGAATACCCCGGCACCGTGCTGCTGGTCAGCCACGACCGCGATTTCCTGGACCGGGTTTGCACCAGCGTCATCCACTCCGAGGGTGACGGCGCCTGGATCGACTACGCCGGCGGTTACACGGACATGCTGGCGCAGCGCGGTGCGGTGATTGAGGCGGCAACGCCGGCGCCGGCCAAGCCCCGCAGCATTCCGCAGGCGGCAGGGGCCGGACCGGCCAGGAAGCTGTCGTTCAAGGACAAGCATGCGCTGGAAACACTGCCCGCGCGCGTGGCCCAGCTTGAAGCCGATATCGGCAAGCTGCAGGCGAAGCTTGCCGACGGCGGGCTGTATTCCAGGGACCCGGTGGCGTTTCGCCGCACCAGCGAGGCGCTCGCAGCGGCCGAGACCGAGCGCGCCCAGGCGGAGGAACGCTGGTTGGAACTGGAAATGCTGCGCGAGACTGTCGAGGGACGTTAGGCCGGCATCTACGCTGGATAGCGCGCGAGCAGCACCGTTGGCGCGCCGTGCAACTCCACCTCCCCCTGTGCGGCAAAGCCGGCGCGCTCCAGAACGCGCCGCGACGCCGGATTGGCGGGCCTGACCAGGCCGACCACGCGGCTCGCCGCGAGGCTTCCGAAGGCGACCGCCAACGCCTCGGCCACGATCTCGGATGCGTAGCCGTGGCCCCAGGCATCGGGATGCAGATGGTAGGATATATTCAGTCCGTCATCGGCTTCCCGAACGGTCAGGCCCCCGAAGCCGACCAATCGGCCGTTGCATTCCGCGGCCCAGCGGCCGAAGCCATGATCGCGCCAATGCGCCATGTCGCGCTCCAATCGCCGGGCGCTGTCTTCCGGCGGGTCGGGCGTGGGATCGGGACGGTGGGCGACCATCTCCGGGCGCTGGAAAAGCTGCACCAGGAAGTCCAGATCCAACTCCGCAGGCGTTCGCAGCAACAGGCGCGCGGTGCGCCGACGTTCGACTTCCGAACGAACCATCTGTTGCGCGAACGCAAGATCCTCTGGATGGTTCACGTTCAGGAAGGCTCCGGGATCGGCGAATTCCACGGCGACGGCGCCATGCATCGCCGCGAATGCCTCGACGGCGCGCGTGCCCGCCGCTAGCGCCGTCTCCATGGGGTCGGCCAACGCCACGTCCCACAGCGCCACCACCGGATGCCGCCTCCCGCCCGCCGCTGCGAAGGCGATCGGTGCGCCCGTGGCCGCCAGGCCGGCAACCAGGTCAATCGGCAGGAACGGAGTATCTGCCGGTTACGGACAGCAGCGTCGTCGCCCCTTTGGATCGGGCCCAACGCATTCCCGCCAGCACCCCGGCCAGCGGTCCCGGGTGGCCCGTCACGGTGTCGGGGACCACTTCCAGAGGGATGCCGGAGAACCGTGCCGGGTCACCGTTCGCATTGAGCGCGAGCCCTGCCACCTGCGGGTGTATGCGTGCAACGGCGTGGTCCAGCAGCGTTCGCCCGGCCAGCCGCAGCAGCGCCTTGTCGCCGCCGCCCATTCGCCTGGCGAGGCCCCCCGCCAGCACGATCCCGGCCGGCTTCTCCTGCGACATCGGCCCCCCTTCGCTTAAATGCCGTTGCATAACCGCCTGGGATGACGATTATTCCGGCCAACAATGCCGGCCGACAATGCCAGCTAACAATGATTGGCCAACCAACATAGCGGGCAATGCCCGCGCCGACGGAGGGAACACCGAAATGACCAGCCTTAGCAGACGCGGCCTGCTGGCCGCCGCCACGGTGCCGCTGGTCGCCATCGGCACCGGCCGCGCCAATGCCGCCGAGTTCAGCTACAAATACGCCAACAACCTGCCGCTGTCGCACCCGATGAACGTCCGCGCGCAGGAGGCGGTGAACAGGATCAAGGAGAAGACCGGCGGTCGGCTGGAGATCCAGATCTTCCCGAACAACCAGCTGGGCTCGGACACCGACACGCTGAGCCAGCTTCGCTCCGGCGCGGTCGAGTTCTTCACGCTGTCCGGGCTGATCCTCTCCACCTTGGTGCCGTCCGCGTCGATAAACGGCGTCGGGTTCGCATTCAAGGATTATGGGCAGGTCTGGCCGGCGATGGACGGCGCCCTCGGCGCGTTTGTGCGCGGGGAAATCGCCAAGCGCGGCCTGTATGCGTTCGCCAAACAGTGGGACAACGGCTACCGCCAGATCACCAGTTCCGCCAAGCCGATCCGCACCCCGGACGACCTGAACGGCTTCAAGATCCGGGTGCCCGCCGAGCCCGCTATGGACCGGGCTGTTCAAGGCATTCGGCGCGGCGCCGACCAGCATCAATTTCAGCGAGGTCTATTCGGCGCTGCAGACGCATGTGGTGGACGGCCAGGAAAACCCGCTGGCGGTGATCGACACCGCCAAGCTGTACGAAGTCCAGAAATACCTTGCCGTGACCAATCACATGTGGGACGGGTTCTGGTTCCTGGCCAACCGCCGTGCCTGGGACGCGCTGCCCGCCGACATCCGCGCCACCGCCGAGGCGGAGCTCAACGCGTCCGCCATCGCCGAGCGGGAGGATGTGGCCAAGCTCAATGCGTCGCTGCAGGGCGCCCTCGCCGCCAAGGGGCTGGTGTTCAACGATACCGACGCGGCGAGCTTCCGCGCCGCCTTGAAGAAGGCCGGCTTCTATGCCGAGTGGCGGGAGAAGTTCGGTCCGGAGGCATGGGGCGCGCTGGAGGGCGCGGTGGGCTCGCTGGCCTGACGGGAACCGGGGCGCGCGCTCAATGGAGGCGGCGGTCCGGGCCGATGCGGGGTCGATCGCGCGAATAGAGGCCGTGCTGCGGCATGCGGTGGAAATCCCCACGGCTTTGCTGGTGCTGGTGGAAATGTTCGTGCTGTTCGCGGGCGTCGTCAGCCGGTTCGTGTTTCATCATCCATTCGTCTGGAGCGATGAACTCGCCTCGATCCTGTTTCTCTGGCTGGCGATGCTCGGCGCGGTGGTGGCCCTGCAGCGCCAGCAGCACATGCGACTGACCGCCATCGTTTCCGCCCTTGGTCCACGCTGGCGAGCGCGGCTCGAGGTGCTGGCGGTGGCGGTGCCGGCGCTGTTCCTGCTGCTGCTGCTGCCGTACGCGCGCGACTACGCCGCGGACGAATGGTTCATCGAAACGCCGGCGCTGGGCTGGTCCAATATCGTGCGCGCCGGCGCCATTCCGGTCGGCTGCGGCATCATGCTGCTCGGCTGCGCGTTGCGGCTGCTGCGGCTTGATATGCGCGACATGCTACTGGTCGCGCTGTTGCTGGCGGCGGTGGCGGCGGCGCTGTATTTCGCGTCCCCTGCCCTGGTCGCGATCGGCAACTGGAACCTGCTGGTCTTCTTCGTCGGCCTGCTCGGCGCCGGCGTGCTGCTGGGCGTGCCGATCGGCTTCGCGTTCGGCACCGCGACGCTGGCGTTCCTCGCCACCGTCACGCGCGTGCCGCTCACCATCGTGGTCTCGCGCATGGACGAGGGCATGAGCAGCCTGGTGCTGCTGGCGGTGCCGCTGTTCGTGTTCCTGGGCCTGCTGATCGAGATGACCGGCATGGCGCGGGCCATGGTTGCCTTCCTTGCCGGGCTGCTCGGCCATGTCCGCGGCGGGCTGTACTACGTGCTGCTCGGCGCGATCTACCTTGTCTCCGGCATCTCCGGTTCCAAGGCCGCCGACATGGCCGCGGTCGCGCCGGTGCTGTTCCCGGAGATGAAGGCGCGCGGCGCGCACGGACGGCGAACTGATCGCCATCCTGGCGGCCTCCGGCGCGATGAGCGAGACCATCCCGCCGAGCCTGGTGCTGATCACCATCGGCTCGGTCACCGGCGTTTCGATCGCCGCGCTGTTCACCGGCGGCCTGCTGCCGGGCCTCGTGCTGGCACTGGCGCTGGGTGTGGTCGCGTGGTGGCGCTCGCGCGGCGAGGCGGTCGGCGTCCGCACCCCGGCGCGGCAGATCGCCCGGGCCTTCGTCGTCGCGCTGCCGTCGCTGCTGCTGCCGTTCGTGATCCGCACCGCGGTGGTCGAGGGCGTCGCCACCGCGACCGAGGTCTCCACCATCGGCATCGCCTATGCCGTGGTCGCCGGCCTGCTGATCTATCGTCAGTTCGACTGGCGCCGGCTGTATCCGATGCTGCTCGAGACGGCGGCGCTGTCCGGCGCGATCCTGCTGATCATCGGCACCGCGACCGGCATGGCCTGGGCGCTGACCCAATCGGGCTTCTCCCGCCAGCTTGCTGCCTCGATGGCCGGGGTGCCAGGCGGCGGGTTCGGATTCCTGATGATTTCGATCGTCGCATTCGTCATTCTCGGCAGCGTGTTGGAAGGGATCCCGGCGATCGTGCTGTTCGGACCCCTGCTGTTTCCGATCGCCCGCGCGGCGGGGATCAACGAGGTCCACTATGCCATGGTGGTCATCCTCGCGATGGGCATCGGCCTGTTCGCGCCGCCGTTGGGCGTCGGTTATTACAGCGCCTGCGCCATCGGGCGGGTGAACCCCGATGCCGGCATGTTGCGGATCTGGCCCTATCTCGGGGCGTTGATCATCGGACTGCTCGCGGTTGCCGTGTTCCCATGGCTGTCGACGGGTTTCCTGTGAGCCTGCAGGGGAAAGTCGCGATCGTCACCGGCGGCGCATCCGGCATCGGGGCCGCGGTTGCGGTACGCTTCGTCGCCGAGGGCGCGGACGTGGTCGCCGCCGACATCGCGCCCGACGCGGCGCATCACCTCGACGTCGCGAGTGCCGAGAGCTGCGCCGCCCTGGTGTCGCGCGTGATGGCGGCGCATGGACGGGTGGACTGCCTGGTGAACTGCGCCGGAATCGGCGTCGACATCCCATTCCTCGATACGCCGGTCGAGACATTCGACCGGATCATCGCGGTGAATTTGCGCGGCAGCTTCCTGATCGGTCAGGCCTGCGCGAAGGTGATGCAGCCCGGTAGCGCGATCGTGAACTTTGCCAGCGTGTCCGGCCTGCGCGGGAATGCCGGACGCGCGGCGTACGGGGCGTCCAAGGCCGGTGTGATCACGCTCAGCCAGGTGATGGCGGCGGAACTGGCGGCCCGCGGCATTCGCGTCAACGTGATTGCTCCGGGGCCAGTGGATACTCCGTTGGTCGCAAGGCTGCACGACGCCGAGATGCGCGAGCGCTGGCACCAGTCGGTGCCGATGCGCCGCTACGGCACGACCGAAGAAATTGCAGGAACGGCGGCTTTTCTGTGCGGCGCCGATGCCAGCTACATCACCGGCCATGTGCTGGCGGTGGACGGCGGTTTCCTGGCCGGCGGCGTGCATCGCTGAGCAGACCCGCGACGCTTCCCGGAACTTCACGCGCCAGACCGAGTTTTCGCGCCAACCAGGAGGCTCGGAAATGGCGAAGGAAAGCAGGTCGCAGCAGAAGACCGTCGGCAGGGTCATGCATGAGTTCAAGCATGGCGAGCTGGAGAGCAGCACGGGCCGCCCGGTCAAGAACCGCCGGCAGGCCGTGGCGATCGCGCTGAGCGAGGCCGGCGCTTCCAACCAGCAATCCCCGAAGCAGAACCGTCGGCAACTGTCACGCACCAAGGGCAAGGAGCGCAGCGGCCGCACTGCCCAGGCGGAGACCGAAGGGCGTGGCCGCGGCGGCGGCCCGACCAGGGCCGAGCTTCTGACGGAGGCCCGGCGCAAGGGCGTCTCCGGCACCTCGTATATGCGGAAGGCCGAGTTGCAGCAGGCCATACGCCGCACCTGACGGACCGCCGACGCAAGCCTCCGCGGCTCCACCAACCGGAGATATACCGCAAGATGGACGATCTCGCCCGTCGCATCGAATTGACGCCCGATGTACTTCGTTTCCAGAGGGTTCGAGACCACACCGAGTATCTGGCCGCGGCGCTGACGCCCGAGGACCAGGTGGTGCAGTCGATGCCCGACGCCAGCCCGGCCAAGTGGCACCGCGCCCATACGACATGGTTTTTCGAACAATTCGTGCTGCTGCCATTCGTGCCCGAATACAAGCCATTCGATCCGCGCTTCGGATTCCTGTTCAACTCCTACTACGAGGCCCTTGGCGAACGGCATCCGCGGCCGATGCGTGGATTGCTCACGCGGCCGTTTGCCGATGAGGTGACGGCCTACCGCCGCAGCGTCGACGATGCGATCGGTCGAAGTCTCGGCAACCTGCCCGATGACGCATCGAAGCTCGTGGAACTCGGCCTGCATCACGAGCAGCAGCACCAGGAGCTGCTGCTGACCGACATGCTGCACGCCTTTGCGCAGTCACCGCTGATGCCGGCGGTCCTGCCGGACTGGCGCGCGCCTGCGCCCGATGCCGCCACGCCGGATTTCATCAGCTTTCCCGGCGGCATTCGAACGATCGGGCACCAGGCACAGGGGTTTGCCTTCGACAACGAACTGCCGGCGCACGAGGCGTTGTTGCAGGACTACCAGTTGGCGTCCCATCTCGTGCGCAACCGCGACATCCTCGCCTTCATCGGCGATGGCGGCTACCGGCAGGCGGCGCTGTGGATGTCCGACGGCTGGGCCAAGGTGCAGGCGGAAGGCTGGTCGGCACCGCTTTACTGGCAATGCGGGGACGGTGCCTGGCAACAAATGGGTCTGGGCGGTCTGGCGCCGCTCGACCTCGACGCTCCGGCTTGCCACCTCAGCTGGTACGAAGCGGATGCCTATGCCCGCTGGGCCGGGGCCAGGCTGCCCACCGAAGCGGAGTGGGAGGCGGCTTGCGCATCGCCGCAGCTAGCCGAGACCACGGGTCATGTCTGGCAATGGACGGCCAGCGCCTACAGCCCCTACCCCGGTTTCCGCCCGGCGGCGGGCGCGGTCGGCGAGTACAACGGCAAGTTCATGATCAACCAGATGGTGCTTCGGGGCGGCTCGATGGCCACCTCTCCCGGCCACCTGCGCCCCAGCTACCGGAATTTTTTCCATCCCGATAAGCGTTGGCAGTTCTCCGGCCTGCGCCTCGCCCGTGACGCCTGATCCGTGACGCCTGAGAGGAACCCCACGCATGATGGACGATATCGGCCTGCTTTCGACGCACGACCAGGATGTAACCGACCTCGCCCTCGCCGGGCTGACGGCGATGCCCAAGACGCTGCCGGCGAAGCTGTTCTATGACGAGGAAGGCTGCCGGCTGTTCTATCGCATCACCGAGCTGCCCGAGTACCTACCTAACCCGGACCGAGCGCGACTTGCTGGCCAGCGTCGCTGCACGCGTGGTGGCCGGTTTGCCGGACGACACCGTGCTGGTCGAATACGGCGCCAGCGACGAGACCAAGGCGCGCAGCCTGCTGGGTGAGCGTGCGACAGGGAAGCCTGCGATTTCCGCGTATGTGCCGATCGACGTGGCAGCCTCCGCCTTGCGTGACATGCAGCGGCGGTTACGGACATCGGATCCGGATCTGGTGGTTCACGCCATCGCGGCCGACTTTCAGCAGCCCATCATGCTGCCGGAACGCTTTGCCGGGCGGCCCCGGTTGGGGTTTTTCCCCGGCTCGACGATCGGCAACCTCGCACCCGCCGCGGCGCTGCGCTTCCTGGCGCTGGCGCGGCAGACCTTGGGCGACAGCTCGCAATTCCTCATCGGCGCCGATCTGCGGAAGGATCCCGCGCGTTTGGTGCCGGCCTACGACGACGCCGCGGGCGTGACGGCGGCCTTCAACAAGAACCTGCTGGTGCGCCTCAATCGCGAGGCCGGGGCTAATTTCGATGTCTCGGCGTTTGCGCACCGCGCGATCTGGAACGACTTCGAAAGCCGGATCGAGATGCACCTGGAGAGCCTGCGCGACCAGTGGGTGACGATAGGCGGCGAGACCGTCGGCTTCACGGGCGGCGAAACCATCCACACCGAAAACAGCTACAAATACACGCCCCAGAAATTCGTCCGGCTGGCGAATGACGCCGGCTGGAAGCTCGACGCAATGTGGACCAACCCCGAGCGGCTGTTTGCCATGTACTTGCTGGCGCCGGCGTCATAGCCGTCCTGGGCTTGGTGCAAGGCCTCAGTGGGTCCAGTTCTCGCTGCGGCCAAACTTGAAATTGTCGGCGTAGGCCTTGGGCTTCAGCTTGCGGTCCTGCGGCAGTTCCATCTGGTAGGTGATGCCGTTTTTCTTGGCATAGGCCACGGCCTCGTCGGCGGTGTCGAAGCGCAGGCGGACCTGGGTCTGGGTGTCGGCGCTGCCGATCCATCCCATCAGGGGATCGGCAACCCGGCGATCGACCTGTTCGAACTCCAGCATCCATTCATGGGTGCCGGCGACGCCGGACTGCATGGCGCTCTTCGGCAGGCGATAGATCCGTGCACGCATGTTCCGTCTCCTCGGCTGGTCGGGGCGGCCGGACTCGAACCGGCGGCCTCCTGTACCCAAAACAGGCGCGCTACCAGGCTGCGCCACGCCCCGAACCTGTGGTCGCGCGCGGTGTACGGTGCTTTCCGGGGCCGGTCAATGGACGCGGCGGCGGTGCGACTGCGTCTCGCATGCCGCCGGTCGCGGCTGTCAGGCAGCCAGGGCCAGTGCATTTTGGCCGGCGCTGACGGTGTCGTTCATGATGTAGCCCTGCCCACGAACGGTATCGATCCGCGCCGTCAGTCCCAGAGTTCCCAGCTTCTTGCGTAGCGTGCAGATGAAGACGTCAATGATCCGCGGGCCCGCCGGGCATCCCGGGCCGTCGTAGATGCTGCCCAGGATCGTCTGCTTGCTGACCAGGCGCCCCTTGCGCCTGGCAAGCAGCTCCAGGATCGCGAATTCATTCCGGGTGACGCAGATCGAGCGTCCATTGGCGCTCACGTCGCGGTTCGCGATATCGATCTCCAGCGTTCCGACGCGAAGCATCGAGCGGACCATGGCGGGACGACGCCGGGTTATGGATTCGACCCGCGCCAGCAGTTCGTCGGCGTGATAGGGCTTGAGCAACAGATCGTCCGCGCCGGCCCGAAGGGCCTTGGCGCGGAAGTAGCCGTCCGTGGAGGATGTCACCACGAGAACCGGCGCGCAAAACCGCTCCAACCGGATGCACCGGGTCGTCTCGGCGCCATCGCTGTCCGGAAGCCCGTCGTCGATGACCACCGCGTCGTATTCCGTCACGCTGAGCTGCCGGATCGTGGCGGCGGCAGTACCGACGCGGTCGACGACGGCACCGGCGGTCGACAAGGCAGCGATCATGGCCGTCGCCGCGTCGTTCGGCGCGTGAGCTAAAAGTAGCCGCATGGCAATGTCCTTGACGGTCGAATGAAGAGGCAGGGGAACCTGCAGCGAGACCAGGACAGCGGGGCGTGGTCGGCGGCCCCGCCGTTAGTGCGTCTCAGCCGTTCTCGGAGTTGCACGCCTGCCGGTGGCATGCGGCTTCCGCATGCATCAGGTGGCTGCTGTGCGCCGGCTCGCGGCCTGTCGCGGTGCGACCATCCGCCAGCCGCGACTTGTAGACCGCGGGGCGGTCGGGCGGCGGAATTTCGGCCGCCGCGACTCCGTAGACACGGCCGATGCAACGAGTACCGACCCACACTTCCGCAACCGGCGGCGTAGGATGCAGCAGACCCTTCGCGAAGGCTTTCGCGTCATCGTCGGTGCCGCAGTTGAAGTTGACGCTGCTGCCGTGCCGGCCAAAGCCGTCGAGCATGTAGATCCTGTATTCGGTCATGACATCTGCCTATGGATGAAGCAGGCGAGAGGACTTCATACCTCTCTGTCAACGACGCGCCGGGGACGCTCTTGTGTCGATGATGCAAATTAAATGTGAGCGGAGGGCCGAGGTTCCTGATCGGCCGATCACGACTTGTTGCAGGAGCTGAATAATGTGCCAGCGTTACCGAATCGCGAATCCGCAGTCAAAAGGCCGCTTAACTGAAGATTCCGTCGACCATGACATAGGCTGCGACCCATAGCAGCAGGCCAAGCACGGTTCCGATCATGATGCCGTGGGCAGCCGACAGCTCGTCGCGAGGTTCGCCGGCGTCGACGGGAGTATCGCCCTGCCATCTCAGCAACTCGATCAGTGCGGGCGACACGACCTCGGGTCGCCCTGGCCGGCGACGGTCTACCATCGCGGCGTTGTCGGTCTCACTGGCGGGGACGGTTTCCGCGCCCACCCGATCGGCAGCAGCCTGGTTCAATAGGTCGGTGGCCATGTGGAAGATTCCTGTGGAACAACAAACAATTACAATGCAGGTTTGCAATAAGCACGTGGAATCTGGCCGAGCCGTCCAAAGGATTTGTTAAAGCTGACGTAACGTAATGTGCCCAACGGTCAAATCTTGTCATCGCAGCGCCGAAAGGGGGCTGCGGGTCCTCAATCCGGCTTGCGGACGGCCTCCAGGGCCTCGATCGCCTTGGTCAAAGACTGCCCATCGGAGGCGCCGCCGTCTCGCCTGGCCTTCAGGTCCTTCAGCACGACGTCGTAGGCGAACAGCACCGGCGGCAGCTTAAGCGCTTCTTTGGCCTGCAGCACCTCGGCCAGCTGGGCCGGCTCGCCGCCCGCCCATGCCCTCGGCGGACGCCACCGCCAGCTGTCGGGCATCCTGCTCCAACTCATCCAGCGCCTTGGCCTTCTCCGTTTTGGACAGGGCCGGATCGACCACCACGTCATGCGGCGCGTCGAAGGTGGAATGCGGGCGCTCCACCTTTGCAGTCGTGTTGTCCTGATCTTGCATCATTGGCTCCCGGCATCGAATTGGATGGCAAATTGCGCCTGGAGGCCAACGGCTGGATCGGACGATGGTTGCCTCTGGGATCAGGAGGCGTTGCCGAACAGCCTTTGCAGAACCTTGTCCCCCACCCGGATGTCGAGTCTTTCCGCCGTTCCCGCGGCCAGTTCGAGGGTCGCCCGCACGGGCGCGCCGCTGTCGATCACCGCCAGTGACTGCGGCACGGTATGTTCGGCGATGGCGCGGATGCTGCCGTCGGCGCCGATGAACAGCATGTCGAGGCTGCTGATGGTGTTCTTCATCCACATCTGCGACGGCCGCTCCACCCCCCAGTCGAACAGCATGCCGCCATCGGCGGGCACGTTCGGGCGAAACATCAGACCGGTCATCTGCTGGCTGTTGGTGAGCGCCATCTCGACGTTGAAGTCGTGCCGTTTGCCGTCATGGGTGACGATGACAAGCTTTTCCTTCGGCAACTCGGGCTGCGGGCCGGTCTGGGCGCGGAGCGTGCCGCGCCATCCCAGCGCGCCGATGAACACGGCGGCGGACATCAAGGCCATCATGCTGCGTCGGGTCATGCTGTCTCGGTGTCCTTCATTTGCGAGTAGGCCATGTTCACGTCGGCCATGTTCATTTGGGCGAGTTCCTTGACGCGGTCGCGCACCGGGCCGTCGCGCGGGGCGTCGCGCAAGGTGGTGAACCAGTGCTCGGGTGGGTTGCGGCCGGCGGCGCGGTTGTAGACCAGGCCGCGCAGCACCGCCTCGGCTTCCGGCGTGGTGCGGACAGGCACCGGGAAATCATTCAATGTCGCCCATACGCCGGCCCAGCAGCGCCCCACGGTGTAAGGGTTGTAGCCGCCGCCGCCGACCACGACCAATCTCGGCGCCAGGTCACGGATTTCGCGCGCCACCTGCCAGTGCGCGTTGTTGGACAGCGACAGCTTCGCCAGCGGGTCCTCCTCCAGCGCGTCGGCGCCGGCCTGCAGGAAGATCGCGTCCGGGCGGTGCGCCTGGATGATCGGCAGGATCGCGTGGTGCATCAGCCAGGCCAGTTCCGAATCGTTGAACCCGCGCGGCACCGGAAAATTGCGCGCGGCACCGCCCGCCCGATCCTCCGCGGCGCCGGTGCCGGGCCAGCGGCCTTCCTCGTGCACGCTGATCGTCAATACCCTGGGATCGTCCTGGAAGGCGTCCTGCACGCCGTCGCCATGATGCGCGTCGATGTCGAGATAGACGATGCGCCGCAGCCCCTGATCCAGCCATGACAGGATGCCCAGCACCGGGTCGTTGAGGTAGCAGAAGCCGGAAGCGCGGTCGGCGCGGCCGTGATGGGTGCCGCCGCCGGGGCAATGCACGATGCCGCCGGCGGCGGTCAGCCGGGTCGCCAGCAGCACCCCGCCGACGGACGTGGCCGGGCGACTGAACACCTGGGGATAGACCGGGTTGCTGTCGGCGCCGATGCGGTAGCGCTGCCGGTCTTCGGCGCTGACCTTCTGGGTCGCCTCCGCACGTTTCAGGGCAGCGAGGTAGCCGGCGTCGTGGAAGCGCAGGATCTCGGCATCGGTCGCCAGCGGGGCGTCGCGGTAGATTGCGGGATCGAGCCAGCCCATCGCCGTGATCAGGTCGGTGCAGGTGGAGACGCGCGGGATCGCCAGCGGATGCCCCGGCCCGTAGGTGGAGCGCCGATAGATCTCGCTGCCGATGTAAAGCGGTCGCATCGGGCGATGATGGCGGCAAGCGCCCGGCGCGGACAAGCCGCCCTATTCGAACCCTGGCTGCCCGATCTGTTCGGGGAACTGCGCCACTTTGCGGAACTTCGACACGTCGTAGCCTTGGGCGGCGAATTTGCGCATCGCCTCGGCATAGGCCGCATCGTCCATCCGCGGCGACCGGGCGAACACCCAGCCCAGCGACCGGTCGGGGTAGCCGACCAACGCCACCTGGTAGTTCGGATCGACATCGAGGATCGGGTAGCTGACATAGATCGGCCAGAACAGCCGCACCCGCCACATCGCGTTGTTGCTGTCGGCGACCACGTAGTCGTCCAGCGTCATGCTGTCGACCTTGCCGTCGAAGGTCTTCTCGCGGCCGTAATAGACATCCTTGATGTGCCCGTCCGGCAACGGCGAATATTCGACATAGCTGCCGACATTGCCGCGCTCGCCGACATAGGGGATTTCAGAAATGATGTACCAGCGACCGTAATAGCGATCGAGGTCGACGCGCCCGGCCAGTTGCAGCGGCGGATCGCTGCTGGCGCAGGCGGCAAGCAGCAGGGTCAGCAGGACGGCGATTGTCTTCATCTCGGGCATCTTGGGCCGCGGCGCATTTCGTCAACCGCAGGGGTGGGTTAGGGTCGCCCGATGGACCATGAAGAATTCCGCCGCCAGGGGCATGCCCTGATCGATTGGCTGGCCGACCACCAGGCCGGCTTGGCCGAACGCCCGGTGATGGCGGCCACGGCGCCGGGCAGCATCCGCGCGGCCTTGCCGGTTGCTCCTCCCACTGCGCCGGAGCCGTTTGCGGAGGTGATCGCCGACCTGGACCGGGTCATCGTGCCGGGGCTGTCGCTGTGGCAGCATCCGCGGTTCTTCGGCTACTTCCCCGCCAACGCGCTGCCGGCGGGCATGCTCGGCGACCTGGTCAGCACGGGCCTCGGCGTGCTCGGGCTGTCCTGGCAGTCCGGCCCGGCGATCACCGAACTGGAGGAGGTCGTCACCGACTGGATGCGGCAGATGTGCGGGCTGTCGGCGGCGTGGAGCGGGGTGATCCAGGATGCGGCCTCGACCAGCACGCTGGTGGCGCTGATCTGCGCCCGCGAGCGCGCGACCGGCTATGCGATGTCGCGCGGCGGGCTGCAGGCTGAGACCGCGGCCGCTGACCATCTATGTCTCCGGGCACAGCCATAGCTCGGTGGACAAGGCGGCGCTGCTCGCCGGCCTCGGGCGCGAAAACCTGCGGCTGGTGCCGTTCGATGCCGCCTTCGCCATGCGCCCCGACCGGCTGGCGGAGATGATCGCCGCGGACCGTGCGGCGGGTGCCCTGCCCTGCGCGATCGTCGCCACGACAGGCACCACCGCGACCACGGCACTCGACCCGATCGGGGCGATCGCCGAGATCGCCCGGCGCGAGAAGCTGTGGCTGCACGTCGATGCGGCGATGGCCGGGAGTGCGATGATCCTGCCGGAATGCCGCTGGATGTGGGACGGCATCGAGGGCGCCGATTCGCTGGTGATGAATCCGCATAAATGGCTCGGCGCGCCGTTCGACTGCTCGTTCTACTACGTGCGCGATCCCGAGCACCTGGTGCGGGTGATGTCGACCAACCCGAGCTTCCTGCAATCCTCGGTCGACGGCCAGGTGAAGAATCTGCGCGACTGGGGCATTCCGCTGGGACGTCGCTTCCGGGCGCTGAAGCTGTGGTTCCTGATCCGCGAGCAAGGGGTGCAGGGCTTGCAGGGCCGGCTGCGGCGCGACCTGGAAAATGCCCGCGCCTTTGCCGCCGAGGTCGCGGCCGACGCCGGAGTGGCGGGTGTTGGCGCCGGTGCCGCTGCAGACGGTCTGCCTTCGCCATGAGCCGCCGGGACTGACGGGCGAGGCGCTGGACGCCCATACCCTCGCCTGGGCGGACGCGGTGAACCGCTCCGGGCTGTCCTACCTGACGCCGGCGGTGATCGACGGGCGCTGGATGGTGCGGGTGTCCATCGGGGCGCTGGCCACGGAAGCATCGGACATCGCCGCCGTCTGGTCCGCCATGCGTCGCGAGGCCGAGAGTGCCGCGGCCCGTGCCGTCGCCTGATCCATGGCGACAGCCAGCTGCGGCAGGGTGTACGGCTTGGGCAACGACACCGCTTCCGGCACGAAGCGCGCCTGCTCCGCCGGGGTGAGCCCGCTGCCGCTGGTGTAGATCACCGCGAGCCCCGGCTGTGCGCGGCGGAGCACGGCGGCCAGCTTGATCCCGGCATCGGGATCGCCGGCCATGTTGAGGTCGGTGAACAGGATGTCGATCGGCTCGCCGTCGGCGCAGGCCAACGCGGCCGCCGGGCTGCAGGCGGTCAGCGGCTGGTGGCCAAGGTCTTCGACGAGGGCTTCCGCCATCAGCCGCAACAGCTCCTCGTCGTCCACGATCAGGACTGTCATCATCACGCACTGCCAAAAAATCCGCACGAAGGCGCACCGCGCAACCGGGTCGTGCGATCTGAAACAGGCAAATGCCGGCGACCTGCCGGGGTTCCGACAGGAATCGCCGGTTTGCCCTGCGGCGGCGTCATGGCGGCTTTTGCCTAAACCCGGAGCGGCGGCATACGCTTGCGCGAAACGACGGGACGCGAAGAATGCTCATCTGTTTCTGCGGCGTGGCGCATGGTCCGGGACAACACCAGCGCGGGCTGTTCGCGCCCGCCGATGCCCGCGGCGGTGCGGCGCGGCCGGGTTCCGCCGGCAAGCCCGATCCGGCGATGCTCGAGGACCTGGTTGCCGCCAACCACATCCTGTTCCACCAGGGCGTGGTCGACGGCTTCGGCCATGTCAGCATGCGCCACGACAAGGATCCCGGCCGCTATCTGCTGGCGCGCAGCATGGCGCCGGCGCTGGTCACTGCCGACGACATCATGGAATACGATCTCGACAGCAATCCGGTCGATCCGGCGGGGCGAAAATCGTATCTGGAGCGCTTCATCCACGGCGAGATCTACAAGGCGCGCCCGGATGTGGGCGCCGTCGTGCACAGCCATTCCCCGGCGGTGATCCCGTTCGCCGACACGAGGGTGAAGCTGCGCCCGATGAACCACATCGCGAGCTTCCTCGGCTCCGGCGTGCCGGTGTTCGAGATCCGCGACAGCGGCGGCGACTCGACCGACATGCTGATCCGCAACGGCGGCCTGGGCCGCGCGCTGGCCACGTCGCTGGGCGGCCATGACGTGGCGCTGATGCGCGGCCATGGCTCGGTGGCGGTGGGGCGCGACGTGCGCCGCGTGGTGTTCCGGGCGATCTACACCGAGGTCAATGCCCGCATGCAGAGCGAGGCGATCCGGCTGGCCGCGAGCTATGGCGGCGAGCCGGAGTACCTCAGCGACGGCGAGGCGAACTCGGCCACCGCGACCAATGACGGGGTGATCGACCGCCCGTGGGAGCTGTGGAAAAGTCAGGCGATGGGCGGGTAGTCGCGGCGCCCGTTGCCTGGAGCGGGATGACTTCCGATCGACGAGGTCAGGCCGTCCCAAGCAGGATTTCGGTGACCTCCGGGGAGAAGCGCGCGCGCCGACCGTCGATCCATACTGTCTCCGGATCACCGGGATCACGCTCCGCTCCCGGCATCCCGTGCGCCAGCAGCGCGCGGGCGCACGCGGCCCAGTCGCCGTTCTCGATAGGCTCGTTGATGCTGGTCCAAGACAGCGTGCCGAGCACGTTGTCGCCGTAGCCGTGTTCTTCCCGCCAGCTTGCGCCATGGGCAAGCAGGAACTCCGTCAAACCGGCATCTCCCCTGAGCACCGCGCAGTTCAGCGCGGAGGCCTTCCAATCTCCGCCGCGTGCGTCGAGCGGCCAGCCAAGCTCGACCATCAGGCGGGCCGGAGCGTCGGATCCCCACGCGACCGTGTCGGGCAGCAGGCGAAGCTGTGCATCCGGCAGCGAACCCGGCAGATCGGGGTGGCGGAGCTTGATGCGCCGCGCCTCGGCGGCGTCGCCCCGGGCGCAGGCGGCGATGAACCGGTCCTCGGGGGACAGCTTCTCGGCCGCGCCCGCCTCGCGCAAGATCTCCGCCACCTCCGGCATGCCGACCTGCAGCGCCAGCCGATAGGCGCCGATGCCGGCCGGCGTGCGCGCCGACGGATCGGCGCCCGCCGCCAACAGCGCCTGGATATGACGTGGCGAACGCCGCAGCGCGATGGCGCGCAGCAGCGGCGCGCCCCAGTCGCTCGTCGGTGCGCCACTGGCCGGCTCGTTGGGATCGCCCCCATGCGCCAGCAGCATTTCGAGTGCAGCGGGGTCCGCCATATCGAGGGAGCGGCGCAGCGCGTTGGTACCGGAAATCGCGGGCGCCGCGCGTCAGCAGCACGCGCGTGCATTCCGGGTTCTCCAGCGAGTGATAAAGCGACTCGCCGTCATCCGGGTCGGCGCCGGCTTCGAGCAGAAGCGTGGTCAGTTCGGGGTCGCGATTGACCCCGGCCGCGCCGTACAGGGCGGATAGCGGCGCCTTGCCCGGCGTTTCCAAAGAGTCCGGCGGGAAGCGATTGCCGATGCGACTGGTTCGGATCGGCCCCGGCTTGCAGCAACGCCTGGGCGCTGCGGTACAGCCGCTCACGGAACTCCGGAAGCTGCCCCAGCCGGGAATGGGTGACCGCGACCAGCGGGGGCAATTTGAACGGGCCGCCGGGACGGTTGACCCACTCCGGATCGGCTGCGGCAATCTGCCGCAGCACCGCCTCGTTGCCCGCCGCGCAGGCGGCGTAAGGGTCGGCGGCGGCCAGATCGGGCGCATTGGACAAGACGCCGGCCGCTACGCGCGGACGTGCCGGATTCAGGCTGCCGGTGACGTCGCCGCCATACACCAGGGCAAGCCAGTCGCGCAGGCGGGCCGCCCGGTCGCCCTGCTTGAACGACTGCACGTCCAGATGGGTCGTGAGGTCAGCCCAGGACGGAAAACCATATTCCCGGGCGATGCAGGATTGCGCGTCATGCAGACGGAATTCGCGCGCGATGATGTCGTGGGGATCGAGCCCCTTGGCGGACGGCAATGCGCGTCCGAAACGGGCGACCGCATTGGGTTCGCCGCTGCGGTACGAGCGCAGCAGATCCTTCGCTTGCTTTTTCAGGTGCTCCGAATTGGCCCGATCGGGCAATTGGGACATGGGAAACCTCCGTGCGACAGAGCGCCGGGAGCCCGCAACGACGGCTGCACAAAGGTTATGGCGGCAGTCTCAAAGCAACAGGTGGGTTCAACCCTTTCCGCGGGCCCGGCAGCGGCCTGCACCGCTGCCCGGAGCGTATCGAAGGGGACCTTCGCCGGTCAACCGTCGGGTTCGCTTAAGCCACCTGCGGCATGGCCTGGGGAATCACGGTCTTCACGATCGAGGCGTCCAGCGCCTCGTAGTCGTGGTAGCCGATGGTGGCGTAGAGCTCGGCGCGGGTCTGCATCCGGTCCACCATCTTGTGGGTGCCGCCGTCGCGGCGGATGGCGGCGTACAGGTCCTCCATCGCCTTGTTGGCGACGCGCATGGAGCTGACCGGCCAAATCACCATGCGGTAGCCCATCGCCTCGAACTCGGCGGCGGTGAAGAACGGGGTACGGCCGAATTCGGTCATGTTGGCGAGCAGCGGCGCGTCCACCCGGCGGGCGAATTCGCGGAACATCTCGGCGGTGTTCAGCGCCTCGGGGAAGATCGCGTCGGCGCCGGCTTCCAGGTACAGCTTGGCGCGGGCGACCGCGCCGTCCATGCCCTCGCTGGCGGCGGCGTCGGTGCGGGCGATGATGTAGAGGTGCCGGCTGGCACGCCGGGCGGCCGCCACCTTGGCCGCCATGTCGTGCGGCTCGGCCAGCTTCTTGTCGTTCAGGTGGCCGCATTTCTTCGGCAGCAGTTGGTCCTCGATATGCACCGCGGCGGCGCCGGCGTCCTCGAAGCAGCGGACCATCTGCATGACGTTCAGCGCCTCGCCGTAGCCGGTGTCGCCGTCGACCAGCACCGGCAGGCCGCTGGCGCGGGCGACCTGGCGGACGAAGAAGCTGACATCCTCGACGGTGATGATGCCGAGGTCCGGCAGCCCCATGGAGGCGCTCATCGCGGCGCCGGACAGATACAGGCCGGAAAATCCCGCCGCCTTGGCCAGCAGCGCGGCGTGGCCGTTCTGAGCGCCGGGAAGCTGGACGATGCCGCCCCGGGCCAGCAGGGCGCGGAAGCGGTCGCCGGCGGGCTGGTCCGGCAGGTCGGCGGCGACGAGGTAGGTCATGGCGGGTTCTCCCCAGGCGTGGTCAGCGTTCGGGCGGTGGTCAATAGCGCAGCAGGAACAGTGCAACGCTTATGATCACCATCAGCGGCAACAGCAGCGTGCAGGACCATGCCATGTAGCCGAAGAAGCCCGGCATGCGAATGCCCCGGTGGGCGGCAATCGATCGCACCATCATGTTCGGCGCGTTGCCGATATAGGTGAGCGCCCCGAAGAACACCGCCCCGGCCGAGATCGCCTTCAGCACCGGGTTCAGCTCGCCGGTCAGCCGCACCGGGTCGTCGCCGGCAAGCTGGAAGAACACCAGGTAGGTCGGCGCGTTGTCGAGGAAGGCGGACAGGATGCCGCAAAGCCAGAAATAGGCGATCGGGTCAGGCTTGCCCTGGGCGTTGTTGCTCAGCGCGATCAGCGGCGCCGAGCGGGCCGCAGGTGCCCCGCGTGCCAGCATCGCCAGCACCGGGGCGATGGTGATGAAGATGGCGGCGAACAGCTTCGCCACCTCGGCCATCGGCGCCCAGTTGAACAGGTTGCCCTCGCGCACCGCCACCGGCGTCACCAGCAGCGACACCCCGGCGACGGCTAGCAGCACCGCGATGCCGGCCAGGCGCTCGACCTCGATCGACTGGCCGAACGACCGCGATCTCGCCCGGATGCCAGACGCCCTGCACCAGCACGGTGGCGACGACGGCGCCGATCAGCGCCACGTTGACCCAGCCGCGCAGGCGCAGCCGGCTCTGCGGGCCGGGCTTCGGGTCGGACGCGGCGAAGTGCCGGTCCACCAGCCAGAACAGGCCCAGCAGCGGTAGGCCGAGCATCGCCAGCAGCTCCAGCAGGTTGGTAAGCGGCCAGAAGAACGGCACGCCGTGCAGGAAGCCGATATACAGCGGCGGGTCGCCGAGCGGTGAGGTGGCGCCGCCGGCGTTGGCGCACCAGCAGGATGAAAAAGACCACGATGTGAACCCGCCGGTGGCGATGCGCGTTGGCGCGCAGCAACGGATGGATCAGGACCATTGATACCCCGGTCGTTCCCATCACGCCCGCCAGCGCCGTCCCGATCGCCAGCAGCAGGGTGTTGCCGGCCGGGGTGCCCCATGGGCCACCCTGCAGCAGGATGCCGCCGCCGGCGACGAACAGGGCCAGCAGCAGGGTGACGAAGGGCAGGTATTCCAGCAGCACGCTGTGCCAGGCCGACGCCGCCGCGGCGCCGGGCCCCTGCAGCACCGCCATCGGCAAGAGCAGGGCCAGCGTCCAGCCGGCGGCGACGAGGCCCATGCGCTCGATGCCAGAAATGTGGCGCCAGCAGCGGCAGCACGGCGATCGACAGCAGCAGGCCGGCGAACGGAATGCCCCATGGGCAGCGCCGGCGCCGTCTCCGCCGGTGCGGCGGCCCAGGCCTCGACCGGCCGGAACGCCAGCAGCAGGGCCGCCATGCCGGCCGGCACGATCCTCGCATTCGCCGACAACGCGCCCCACATCTTCCGCACCGTCGGTTGCATGGCCTTCCCCCTATAAGTAACGTCCGGCCCGCGCAAGCGAAGCGCTGCCGGTTGCCTGAAACGGAGGTACTCCTGCCATGGACATGACCGGCGAACGTCACATTGCCGCCTCCCGCGAAAGGGTCTGGGAGGCGCTGAACGACCCGGAAATCCTGAAGGCCTCGATCCCCGGCTGCGAGAGCCTGGTGCGCGAAGCCGATGACAGCCTGCGCGCCACCGCCTCGGTGAAGATCGGCCCGATCTCGGCGAAGTTCGCCGGCCGCGTGCAGTTGCTCGACCTCGATCCGCCGAACGGCTACCGCATCGCGGGCGAGGGCCAGGGCGGCGTTGCCGGCTTCGCCAAGGGCGGGGCCACGGTTTCGCTGCTGCCGGAGGGCGACGCGACGTTGATGAAATACGACGTGAAGGCGCAGGTCGGCGGTAAGATCGCTCAGCTTGGCGCGCGGCTGATCGATGCCACCGCGCAGCAGATGGCCAACGCCTTCTTCGACCGGTTCTCCGCCCTGGTCGCCCCGCCGGCGACGGTGCCGGTGATGGACGAGGCAGGCCATGTGAGCACCGCGGCGCCAGCGCCCATAACTCCGGAGTTCAAGCCACTGGGCCTGCTCGACATCGTGCCGCGCGAGCCGTTCGGCTTTCCGCTGATCGCCTGGGGCGGCGGCGCCATCTTCCTGGTGATCCTGATCCTGATGTCCGGAATCCTGTAGTGCTGACGCAACCCTTCGAGCGCCCGCACGCCGACAGCCTGCCGCATGCCGAGCATCTGCCGAACTCGGTCGCCGAGACAGCGGCCCTGCTCGAGGCCGGCGGCTATGTCGCCGACACCGCGCTGGCCACGACGATCTTCCTCGCCATCACCATGCGCCGCCCGCTGTTCCTGGAGGGCGAGCCCGGCACCGGCAAGACCGAGATCGCCAAGGTGCTGGCCGCGGGCCTCGGGCGGCGGCTGGTGCGGCTGCAATGCTATGACGGGCTCGATCTCGCGGCCGCGGCCTATGAGTGGGACCATGCCCGCCAGCTGATGGCGATCCGCGTCGCCGAAGCCAGCGGCAGCGTCGACCGCGACACCCTCGGCAGCGACATCTACACCCGCGAATTCCTGCAATCGCGGCCGCTGCTGTCGGCGATCGACCCGGACCAGCCGCCGGCGGTGCTGCTGATCGACGAGCTCGACCGCGCCGACGAACCGTTCGAGGCGTTCCTGCTGGAGGTGCTGGCCGATTTCCAGCTCAGCATCCCGGAATACGGCACCGTCCACGCCAAGGTGGCACCTGTGGTGGTGCTGACGTCGAACCGCACCCGCGAGGTGCACGACGCCATCCGCCGGCGGTGCCTGTATCATTGGGTCGACTATCCCGACGCCCGGCGCGAGCGGCAGATCCTGGCGCGCAAGGCCCCGGGGGTGCCGGAAAAGCTCTCCGCCGAAGTGGTCGCGTTCGTGCAGAAGCTGCGCGGCGAGGACCTGTTCAAGCTGCCGGGAGTCGCCGAGACGATCGACTGGGCCTGCGCGCTGACACATCTGAACCAGCATGAGCTGGCGCCGGCTGCGGTCGATGAGACTCTCGGTGTTTTACTGAAATATCAGGACGATATCGCCAAGATCAAAGGCGCCGAGGCGGCCCGTCTGCTGGACGAGACCCGGACGCAGGCGCTGCCCGCGAGCTTCGGAGGCTGAAGCCGCGTCAGCCTATGGCCTCGCTGTAGGATTGATTAAGCGGACGCCGATAACGCCCTGTTATCGCGAGGTGCTGGCGCCGTTGATCAGGTATCGGATCGGCACCAGCACGCTGACGCCTTCCAGATACATGGCGTAGTCGGGGCTCAGCCGCAGATCGGCCTGCGGCACGCCATCGGCGAAGGCGCCGGCGCACACCCGCACCGGCAGCACCACGGAGATCACCTGCTCGCCGATCCCTAGCCGCTGGCCGGCACCGGGCCCGATGCCATTGGGCAGGGTCCCTAACGCTGGGAGAATGAACCCTTGCACGGCACCGGCCGTCCCGCCAATGCGGGCACGGCGCCGCTGCCCGATTACTCGGCCAGTTTGTAGGCGACAAGTTCGTCCATGAAGCTCTCGTTCCGGACGTTGTTGCCGTCGTAATACTCCTCAAGCGTCTTCACCGAGCGCTTCACCTCCGGCGCATACCAGAACGCCTTATAGGTGTGGCCACTGACCGTCTGGGACGTGGTCCTGGCGGTCTGTACGACCGTCGTGCTGCCCTGGGCATCCACCCGCGTTCCGGTGGCGGCACCCATCCCCGGCGCGATCACCGCGCTCCAGTCGCCATCGGACTCGACCTTGATGGCGTGGAAGCGACCGGCCGGCACGGTCACGTCTTCCCAACCGACCACCTTGTAGACATTGCGGAAATGTTCGCTGCTATGCCCGCGGTTCGGGTTCGTCTCGGTGTATTCGACGGTCCACGACTTGCCGATGCTCAGCGGAAAGGCGAAGGGCCGATTGACCACGGTGTCATGGCCGTCGACGTTGCGCGACCGGCTCCAGTCGGCGCTGGCCAACAGGTCGCGCGGCGGCATGGTCGAGCCGACAACCTTGTTGCTCAGGCCGATCGCGCTCGTCCCGGCGCGCGTGACGGTGCTTTCGGTGCGCGTCTGCCGCCATCCGGCGACCCGGTTCTGCACCGTGTCCTGATAGGTCCAGCTGTCATTCACGCTGAGCTTCGGCGCGGCCACCGGTTCCGCTTGCCCACCGGCCAGCGCCGGAGCGCCGGTCAATGTGAGACAGCCGGCCAGGGCCATGAATTTGCTACGCATGCTGAAATGCCTTGTGCACGGCCCCCGTCCCGAATGCGGGTCGGCGCCTTCGCGAGCATGCCCATTTTCTGAACGCTTGTGAACCAATATCCTGCTGGTATGGGGGCTACTGCCCTGCGGGGAAATCGCGTAATAAACCAGCCCGTCCCACGGAAGATGCCCATGCCCGGTGAAACCAGGCCGGATGCCGGCCACCCCACGCCCGGCCGAACCCTCGCCGCCAACATCATGCATTTCGCGCGCCTGCTGCGCCGCACCGGGCTGCCGGTCGGCACCTCCGACATGCTGGCGGCGCAGGAGGCGATGACCCGGGTGGATATCGGCAGCCGCGCCGAGGTCCGCACCGCACTGCGCACCACGATGGTCCACCGGCACGAGCACGAAGACATCTTCGAGCAGGCGTTCCGGATGTTCTGGCGCGATCCCGAGGCCGCCCGCAGCGCCGCGGCGATGGCGCTGCTGGACGGGCAGCCGGAACCGCCGCGGGAACGGGCGCCGCCGGGCAGCCGCCGTCTCGCCGAGGCGATGGCGCAGCCGCGCGACAAGCCGCCGCCGCAGGAGGAACGCCAGGAGATCGAGGCGGTGATGTCCGTCTCCGAGCGGGAACGCCTGCAGCAGATGGATTTCGAGGCGATGAGCGCCGCCGACATCGCCAACGCCAAGGCCGAGATCCGCCGCTTGACGCTGCCGCTGGACCTGCGCCGCACGCGAAGGCGGCGCCCCGACCCGTCCGGTCCGCATATCGACCTGCGCGCCACCATCCGCGCCAGCCGCCGCACCGGCGGCGAGCTTTTATCCATTGAGAGCAGCCGCAAGGTGACCCGCCCGCCGCCGCTTGTCGTTTTGTGCGATATCAGCGGAAGCATGAGTCGTTATGCCCAGATATTACTGCATTTTCTCCACGCAGTCGCCAATGACCGCGACCGCGTCTCGACCTTCCTGTTCGGCACTAGGCTGTCCAACATCACCCGCCAGCTGCGCCACCGCGATCCCGAGATCGCCTTCCAGATGGTCTCCCACGCCGTGCCGGATTGGTCCGGCGGCACCCGCATCGGCGAGGCGCTGGCGCTGTTCAACCGCAACTGGGCGAAGCGCGTGCTGGGCCAGGGTGCCGTGGTGCTGCTGGTCACCGACGGCCTCGACCGTGACGGCGCGGCCGGGCTGTCGGAGAACATGGAGCGCCTGCACAAATCCTGCCGCCGGCTGATCTGGCTGAACCCGCTGTTGCGATGGGATGGGTTCGAACCCAGATCCCAGGGCATCCGCGCCATGCTGCCGCATGTCGACGAGTTCCGTCCGGTGCACAACCTGGCCAGCCTGCGCGCGCTGATTCAGACCCTGTCCCGCCCCGCCCCACCGCGGGCGATGGACGCATGGAGGATTGCCTCATGAGCACCACGACCCACAGCACTACGACCTCGCCGGCCGATGACGTGCTGTCGCAGGCCGCCTCCTGGCAGGCCGCCGGCGAACAGGTGGCGATCGCCACCGTCACCGAGACCTGGGGCAGTTCCCCCCGCCCGGCCGGCAGCCAGCTTGCGGTCACCGTCTCCGGCAAGATGGCGGGCTCGGTCAGCGGCGGCTGCATCGAAGGCGCCGTTGCCGAGGCCGCCATGCAGACCATCAAGACCGGCGCCCCGCAACTGCTGGATTTCGGCGTCACCAACGAGCGCGCCTGGGAAGTCGGCCTGGCCTGCGGCGGCAAGCTGAAGGTGTTCGTGGAGAAACTGTCGTGACGCCGGAGATCCTCGCCGCCCTCACCGCCGCGCGCACCGCCAAGCGCCCGGTGGTGGTGGCGACCCGCCTGCCCTCCGGCGAGCAGACCCTGCTGCCCGACCCGGCCGCCCCCGCCGACCTCGCCCAGGCCGCCGCCCGGGCGCTGGACCGCGACGAGAGCGGCACCGTGAAGCTGGCCTCGGGCGAGTACTTCCTGCATGCCTACAACCCGCCGCTGCGGCTGATCGTGGTCGGTGCGGTGCATATCGCCCAGGCGCTGGTGCCGATGGCGGCCCAGCTTGGCCTGGCCGTGGTGGTGGTCGACCCCCGCCGCTCCTTCGCCAGCGACGAGCGCTTCCCCAATGTCACGGTGATGACCGACTGGCCGGACGAGGCGCTCGACGCGCTGGCACCGGATTCGCGCACCGCCGTCGTCACCCTCACCCACGACCCCAAGCTCGACGACCCGGCGCTCGACCGCGCGCTGAAATCCGACGCCTTCTACATCGGCTCGCTCGGCAGCCGCCGCACCCATGCCGCCCGGCTACAGCGCCTGCGCGAACTCGGCCATGACGACGCGGCGATGGCCCGCATCCGCGGCCCGGTCGGGCTCAACATCGAGGCGGTGACGGCGCCGGAGATCGCGCTGTCGATCCTGGCCGAGTTCGTCGCCGTGCGCCGCAACTCGCCGCTCGCCGACAAGGCGCCGGCCGAGCCTGCCCGGGAGCCCGTGCCGGTTTGATCTTCGGGAGTTTCCCGCTGGACGCGGCGCTCGGCACCGTGCTGGCGCATTCGCACCGGCTGGCCGACCGGGTGTTGAAGAAGGGCTTCGTGCTCGACGAGGCGGCCATCATGGCATTGCGCGAGGCCGGCCGCAGCGAGGTCATCGCCGCCCGCATCGAACCCGGCGACGTGCCCGAGAACGCCAGCGCCGATCGCCTCGCCCAGGCCTTTGCCGGCCCCCTGCTGTCGCGCCGCCGCGCCGTCACCGGCCGGGCCAACCTGCACGCCGAGCGCGCTGGAGTGCTGCGGGTTGACGCCACCGTGGTCGACCGCATCAACCTCGCCAGCGAGACGCTGACCATCGGCACCCTGGCCGATTTCTCCATGGTCGCCGCCGGCGACATGGTGGCGACCATCAAGGTGATCCCGTTCACCGTGCCGGGCGACGTGCTGGATGCGGTCGAGGCGATCGCCCGCGAGGCGCCGGCGCTGGCGTTGCATCCGTTCCGCCGCATGACGGTGGGCCTGGTGGTCAGCGAATTGCCCGGGCTGAAGCAGAGCGTCATCGACGGCACCATCGCCGCCACCGAGGCGCGGGTCACCGGGCTCGGGGGCAAGCTGCTGCCCGCCCTGCGCTGCCCGCACGCGGAGGCGCCGATCTCCGACTGCCTTCGAAAGCTGCAGGACGACGGCGCCGAGTTGCTGCTGGTCGCCGGCGCGTCCGCCACCGTCGATCGGCGTGATGTCGGACCGGCCGGGGTGGTCGCCGCCGGCGGAGAGATCGTGCATTTCGGCATGCCGGTCGATCCCGGCAACCTGATCTGCATCGGCCGCATCGGCGCGCATTTCGCCATCGTGCTGCCCGGCTGCGCGCGCAGCCCGAAGCTGAACGGCATCGACTGGGTGCTGCAGCGCATCTTCGCCGGCCTGCCGCTCGGCCCCGCGGAGATCATGCGCATGGGGGTGGGGGGCCTGCTGAAGGACACCGCCGCCCGGCCCTTGCCGCGCGCCAAGGCGGTGGCGAAGTCCGACCCGCCGCCGACCCGGGGCATCGCCGCCGTTGTGCTCGCCGCCGGCAAGAGCACCCGCATGGCCCCCCACAACAAGCTGCTGGTGCCGGATCGCGACGGCAAGCCGATGATCGCCCGCGTGGTCGACGCGGTGCTGTCCAGCCGCGCCCGGCCGGTGATCGTCGTCACCGGCCACCTGAAGGAGGACATCAAGGCGGCACTCGGCGGCCGCCCCGTCACCTTCGTTCATGCCGACGATTACGCGGACGGATTATCCGCCAGCCTGAAGGCCGGCATTGCCGCGGTGCCGCCGACCGCCGATGGCGCCATCATCTGCCTGGGCGACATGCCGTTGGTGACCGGCCGCATCATCGACCAGTTGCTCGCGGCGCACGACGTGGACGAAGGCCGCACCATCGTCGTGCCGACCCACCAGGGCACCCTGGGCAACCCGATCCTGTGGGATCGCCGGTTCTTCCCCGAGATCGCGGCCCTGGGCGGCGACGGCGGCGCCCGCGTACTCCTGCGCCGCCACATGGAGCAGGTGGCGGAAATCGAGATCGGCACCGACGCGGTGCTGCGCGACTTCGACACCGTCGACAGCCTGCAGACATTGCCGCAGCGCCTGCGCCCGGTGGAGATCGGCTGAGCCGGCCAGTCTCGGATCTCAGGCAGCGGTATCAGACCGGGTCGTAGCCGGGTTTCTTGTAGACCTTGTCCCAGTTGCCGAGGATGTCGGGCTTGTAGACCTGCTCGACCCAGGCATCCGGCTCGACATCTTCCAGGCTGACGGAAACCGCCGCCTCCTTGCATTTCGCAGTGGTCATCACCGCCTGGGTGATCGCATCGGCAATGATCTTCTTCTGGTCGTCCGACCGGCCGGACAGCAGCTTCACGATGACATGGGGCACGGACTTCTCCCTGGATAAGCTCGAGCAGCTGATGCTGCCCTGGGCCGCCGCTACCGCCTGTACTGCGCGTCGCCGACTTTTTCCATCCACTCGACCGGCGAGCCGTTCAGCTTCTCCTGAACCGCGATGTGGCTCATGGCGGTGGTGGCCGATGCCCCGTGCCAATGCTTCTCTCCGGGTGAGAACCACACCACGTCGCCCGGCCTGATCTCCTCGACCGGTCCGCCGTCCCGCTGCGCCCAGCCGCAGCCGGCGGTGACGATCAACGTCTGGCCGAGCGGATGGGTATGCCAGGCCGTGCGGGCGCCGGGTTCGAAGGTGACCAGCGCCATGGCGACGCGCGCGGGGTCTGGTGGAGCGAACAGCGGGTCGATCCGCACGGTCCCGGTGAAATACTCGGCCGGCCCGCGGCCGGAGGGCTGCGACCCCGCGCGCTTGATGTCCATGTTGTGCTCGCTATTTCGGGATAACCGGGGCCTTGCCGGTGGCGGCCGGCGGCGGGATCACCGGCGTCCGGCTCTCGGTCGGCGGCGGCGTCTTCGCCATGCCGGCATCCCCGGTGGCCGGGGGCTGCACGACGCCGACACCCGGTTGCGACGGCGGCACCGCAAGCTGTGGCGCCGGCGCGCCGGGCGCCGCATGCCCGGGCTGGATTTCCGCCGGCGTCGAGGGCTGCGCCGTGGGGGGCACCGCCGGCGTGGGCGGCGCCGATTGCGCGAACGCCGTCCAGGGTGAGGCAGTCAGCATCGCCGCGAACGCGCAGCTTCGAATGTCGGGCGCCATTTCGGTCCTCCCAGTGCCGTGTCGAGGAACAACGGCAGCGGGGAATGGATGTTCCAACCGATCCCGGGTGCCTCGGATAGGTGGCAGCCGGTTACCCGACTGCCGCCGCGACCCACTGCGCCCATGCGAGGGTCTGGCGGTCCTCGCCGCGGCGGCCGACCACCTGGATGCCCAGCGGCATCGCATTCGGTCCCTGCCCCGCTGGAACGGTGATGCAGGGCACGTGCAACGCGGTCCAATAGGCGTTGAACGCCGGATCGCCGGTCCACTCCAGTCCGTCCGGCGCCTCGCCGGGTGCCGACGGCGTCACCAGCACATCGAGGTCCTGCAGCACCGCTGGGAAGCCGTCCTGCAACTCGGTGAAGATCCGCAGCGCGTCCGCCAGCTTCTCGCCGCCCTGGGTCAGCCCCCATTCCAGCCGCTCCAGCAACACCGGGCTGATCAGGTCGCGGGCCTGCAGCAATTCCCAGCCCATCGAGGCGGCACTCTCCGCCTGCATCACCAGCGGCTGCGCGGTGTCCAGGGCGCGATAGCGTTCGGGCAATTCGCGGTCGACGACACTGGCCCCGGCCGTCGCCAGCGCTGTCGCCACCCGCCCGAGCAGCGACTGCGTCTCCGGCGCCGCCTTGTCCCAGACCGGCGAGCGGCAGATGCCGATGCGCGGCGCCCGCTCCGGCCGCCGATCCGGGTCGCCCAGGTCGCACTGCCCGACGGCGCCCGCGAACAGCGCGCAGTCGGCGACGCTGCGGGCCATCACCCCGATCGTGTCGAGGCTGTGCGACATCAGCTTCATGCCGGTGCGCGGGATCATGCCGTAGCTCGGCTTGAACCCGACCACGCCGCAGAACGCCGCCGGGCGGATGATGCTGCCGGCGGTCTGGGTGCCGAACGCCAGCGGGAAGAAGCAATCCGCCACCCCCGCCGCCGAGCCGCTGCTGGAGCCGCCCGGCGTGCGCGTGAGGCCATGCGGATTGGCGGTCGGGCCGGCCAGCCGGGTGGCGAATTCGGTGGTCACGGTCTTGCCCATCACCACCCCGCCGGCGGCCCGTGCCCAGGCGACCGCCGCGGCATCGGCGCGCGGGCGGTGGCCGGCATAGATCGGCGAGTTGTACCTGGCTCGGCATGTCGCAGGTGTCGAGCACATCCTTCACCCCGACCGGAATGCCGTGCAGCGCCCCCTCCCGCGCCACCGCCGCACGCGGCTGGGCGGCATGGAAATGCGCAAACGCCCGGACCGCCCCCTCCCTGGCGGCAATCCGCTCCAGGCAGGAGTCCAGCAGGTCGCGCGGCTGCAGCGTCCCGGCGCGAATCCGCCGCCCCGCCTCGGTCGCGGTCAATCGATACGCATCGGTCATTCCGTCCATCCCCTGCTGCCGCGCCCACCGTCCGTTCAATGTGGACGCACGCAGGGTGGCGCGGTCCGGCCCTCGGGTCCATCTTACCGGCATGGATGGAGCCTCCCCCCGGATCCGCGTCGCCCCCGCCGACGACGGCACCATGACCTACCTGGTTGACCTGCCGCCGGAAGCCCTGCCGCCGGTCCGCAAGCGCGACCTCGACGCCGTCTGGCATGCCGCCCGCAATGCCGCCGCCGGCGCCCATTGGGGCGAGATGCGGCTGTTCCGCTTCCGCCACCCCGATGGGGGCACCACCGACCTCGCTTTGGCTGATCCCGACGCCTGCTGCTGGGCCGACGCGGTGGACCGCAGCGTCGGCCTGCGCAGCAGCTACGGATTGTCGCTGTGCCTGCGCCTGCTGGCCCTGGTCGATCTGCTGGCCCGCGCGCGCTGGGCCGACGGCCTGTTCACCCTGCGCGCCGACGGCGCCGAGATCCATCCGGCCCTGCTGCTGGCCGCCGCCACTACCACCCTCACACGCGAGGCGGTGTTCGACGCCGAGCAGGTGCGGGCACAGCTCGGCCAGATCGCCGCTTGCCGCCTGACGGCGCCGGCGGCAGTGTCGGGCGGCGCCAGAATCCAGGACGGCGCGAGCGATTCCCCAGGAGCCAGCCTATGACCCCCGCCCCCTTCCTTCCCGCGGCCCTGCTCGCGGTCACGCTGCTGGCCGGATGCAACAGCACCCCGCGCGACCGCGGCACCGCGGCCCAGCAGGCCGCCTGCCGCGAGCGCGCCGACGAGATCTACATCAAGCAGAACCGCGCCGAGATCTATGCCGCCGATCGCTACGCCACCAGTACCCGCGACGCCCCTTACGGCTCCTCCGGTCTGGTCGGCGTTACCAGCGCCGGCCTATCCGGCCGCTATGCCCGCGACGGCCTGATCACCGACTGCATCAACGGCCTGACCAACAACACGGCGCCCGCCAGCGGCGCCACCCCCGACCGTGCCGTGGGCGGACCGCCGCCCGGCCCCAGCAATGCCGCCCGCGCGCCGCAGACCCCCACGGTGATCGCCGAGCCGCCGGCCGGCTCGCCGCTCACCACGCCGCCGCCGATCGTGCCCTGAGGCTGCCCCGAGGCGTGCGCCACCCACTCGCGACGGACATCTAGATGGCGCGCCTCGCGGTCATCGGCCGGGTCCTGTCACGCCGCAACGCCCGCATCTACTACGGCTCCAGCCTGGTCTCCTGGAGCGGGCTGTGGACCCAGAAGGTGGCGACCGACTGGCTGGCCTGGGAGCTCACGCACTCCGCCCTGTGGGTCGGGGTGCTGGCCTTCTGCAACCTCGCCCCCTCGGTGCTGATCTCGCCCTTCGCCGGCGCCATGTCCGACCGCGTCGACCGCATCCGCCTGACCACCGCCACCCAGCTGATCACCGCCGCCCACGCCGCGACGCTCGCGACCTTGACCCTCACCGGCCTGATCCGCATCGAGTACATGGCCGGCCTGGAGGTGCTGCTCGGCGCCACCCAGGCCTTCGCCCAGCCGGCCCGGCAGACCCTGGTCCCCGGCATCGTCCCGCGCAGCGACCTGCCGGGCGCCGTGGCGTTGAACTCGCTGTGCTACAACCTCGCCCGCTCGGTCGGCCCCGGCATCGGCGGCATCATCGTCGCGGTCTGGGGCGTGGCGCCGGCGATGCTGACCAACTGCGCCGCCTATCTGTTCGCCAGCGCTACCATGCCGACGCTGCAGCTCGACCCCCGCCACCGGCGCGGCCACGCCCCCACCGGCAGCGTGCTACGCGAGACGCTGGATGGGTTCGCCTATGTCGCGCGCCATCCGGGCATGGGCCCGCTGTTCCTCTACGCCGCCACCATCGGCGTGCTGATCCGCGGCGTGCAGGAGATGCTGCCGCCCTATGTCGGCCTGTTCCACCGCGGTCCCGAGGGCCTGGCGACCCTGTCCAGCGCGATCGGCCTCGCCGCCCTGATCGGCGGCGCCGCGATCGCCACCCGCGGCCGCCTCGCCGGGCTCAGCAGCCTGGTGATCGGCAGCGGCCTCGCCCTCGCCCTCGCCACCGCCGCCTTCGTCGCCACCAGCAGCTTCGGCGTCGCGGTGATCTGCGCCGGCGCGATGGGCATGGCCAGCACCATCCACGGCATCTCGGCGCAGACCCTGCTGCAGAGCGCCACCGCCGGCCACATGATCGGCCGGGTGCTCAGCCTGTGGGGAATGATCGGGCGGGTCGGCCCGGCGATGGGCGCGCTGACTTACGGCGCGCTGTCCGAATTCGCCGGCCTGCGCCTGCCCGCCTTGTTCGGCTGCGCCATCGCCGTCGCCGCCTGCGCCTGGGCCTTCAAGCGCCAGCCTGGAATGGCCCGCGCGCTGGAGGCCCCGGCGCCGATATAAGCAACGGCCGCCGCCTTGCGTTACTTGGGAAATTCCACGCATTGCGTGACGATCTGGTTCGATCGGGTGGTCTTCCGATAGAACGCGACTACGGTCGGCTGGGCGGCCTTGCACGAAGCGATCGAGTCAAATCCCGAGAGTGTTGTCGGACCGTAATGGACGCCGAGGGCGATCAGCATGACGACGAGATTCATGGCTCTGCTCCGCAGTTGCGCCGGGTCCGTAATAGGACGCCCGATCATGCCGCAGGCGGCGCGCGAAGTCAGCCCACGGCGGCGCGGGCCCGCGGCCTGGTCCGGACCGCGTTGCGCGCAGCCTCGGTCGCCGTCAGCAGTTGCAGTTCCTCACCGTCCTCGACCGGGGTGAGCGCCAGGTCGCGGTAATCGCGCGCGGCGGGATCCCGCTTCAACGCATGGCGCAGCCGCAGCAGGCGGATCGCCATGATTCCCATGCGTGCGTGCTTCACGGCGGAATCGGCAACGAAGCGTGGCCAGAACCGCCAGATCGGCTCCACCGGCATCCCTGGCCGACGCTCGCTGCGGACTTTGCGCCGCAGATATCCTCCCTCCAGCGGATGCATGTGCTCGACCAGGCTCAGTCCCCAAAAGCTCAGCAGCATACTCAGCATCTTGCCGAGCGAGATGCGCGTGGCCGCCGCCCGGCGCATCAACGTGCACATATGCGCGAAGGTGTAATAGGAACGCCACGCCTGCCAGTACAGCTGCTCCCATTCGTCCCGGCTCATCGTGCCATGCGCGGTGACGACGTGAAACGTGTCGTAACGATTGAGGTCGGCATCCATCGCCACGCCGGCCGCGGCGAGCTTCTGGTGATCCTCCGATCCGGGCAGCGGCGTCAGCACGAAGAATTCCAGGAAATCGATCGGCAGTTCGTCCTGGATGATGCGGATGTCGCGCATCACCGTCGCCGGCGTGTCGGCCGGGAAACCGATGATATAGCCGGCCCAGATCACCGCCCGGATGCGCTTCCACGCAAGCAGCATGTCCCGGTATTCGGCAATCCGGTTCTGCTTCTTCTTCGCCGCCAGCAGGCTGTCCGGATTGATCGACTCCAGGCCGATGAACACCCGCACCACGCCGGCGCGCCCGGCCTTCTCGATGAACCGCGGGATGCGGTGGCACAGCGTGTCCACCTGGATGGTCAGCTTGAAGCTGAATCCTTCGTTTTCGCGCAGCGCGATCAGCCGATCGAAAATCGGCTCCCAATCCTTGTTGCGGGCGAAATTGTCGTCGGTGATGAAAAAGCTCTGGATGCGCTGCGCTGCACTCCGGCGGATGATCGCCTCGACGTCGTCGGCCGTCCGCCGCCGGGAGACGCGGCCCTGGACATTGATGATCGTGCAGAAGCTGCACTGGAACGGACAGCCGCGCCCGGCATCGAACGTGGTCATCCGCCCGGCGGTGCGCGCCACCCGGTCCGGCGGCAGAAACGGGATCGGCACCCCGGCCAGGTTCGGCAGCCTGGCCATGGTGTTGTAGATCGGTTGCAGCGTACCGGCGGCGGCATCGCGCAGCAGCCCCTCCAGCCCGTCTTCCGCCTCGCCCGCATAGAGCACGATGCCGAGATCGAGCGCCTCCTGCAGTTCCGGCGTGATTCCAGGCAGCATCGCCAGCGAACCCGAGACATGGAAGCCGCCGATCACGACATCGACGCCGCCCGCCCGCAGCCGCCGCGCGATATCCATCGCGCGCGGATACTGGTTCGACTGAACACCGACCAGCCCGACCATTCCGCCACCGGCGCGTCCGATGTCGCGCACGATCCGCTCCGGGCGTATGCGGGTGTTCGTCTCATCATAGACGTCGATAGTGATGTCGGTATCGGCCCCCAGCACCTGCCGCGACGCGCAATCCCGCGCCAATCCATAGACCGCCGCCAGGCTGTTCGACGGCATCGACGAGCGGAACCACTGGATGACGTAGCCGTCATCGTCGTAGTGCGAAGGCTTGATCAGCACGAGGCGAAACCCGCGCGGCTGGACACGGTCGGCCATCACCGGACTCCGTACCGATTCCCAGTGACTCAATCATATCCGCGGTGGCGCTGGCAACTCGGTTCACCGTCGGATCGGATCGGCGCGCAATCAGGAAATCGCCTGCAGCCCTTTCCTCAGGCGCGCCGGTTCGTTGCCGCCGAGCAGGCCTTCGACCAACGCGTGCGTGCTTTCCCAGACCGGAACGGCCCGCGCCAGCAGCGCCATGCCGTCCGGCGTCAACTTCAGCCGGCGGCTGCGGCGGTCCGCCGGATCCGGCATCACCTCCACCAATCCGCGGCGCTCCAGCGGTTTCAGCGCGGCCGTGAGGGTCGTGCGATCCATGGCCAGCAGCGTCGCCACCGCCCCCATCGCAGGCGGATCGGGCCTGTTCAGCGACATCATCAACGAGAACTGGCCGTTGGTCAGCCCGACCGGGCGCAGCGCCTCGTCGAAACGCCGCGCCAAGGCCCGCGCCGCCCGCTGCACATGCAGGCAAAGGCAGCAATCGCGAACCAGCAGCGTGGTCGAATATGGAACCTCGGCAGGCTTGGGCATAAGCTATTTATGTTGATATCAATATATCCGTCAAGCCGACTGCGTCGGTTTTCGTTACACCGGCCGCTGGAGATGCCACCCCGCGACGTGCGCCGCGCCTGTTGCACCGATGCCCGCTCCTCCCGCAGGATGTCCGCGCACCAATGGAGGCAAGGCCGATGTCCGTCGCATTGCATCTGAACCAGCCCGAGATGACCGACGCCGAGTGGCAGGCCCGCTGCGACCTCGCGGCACTTTACCGGATCGTGCACCATCTCGGCTGGACCGATCTCATCAACACCCACATGTCCGTCCGCGTCCCGGGCGAGCCCGATGCCTTCCTGATCAACAACTACGGCGACATGTTCGACGAGGTCACCGCCAGCAGCCTGGTCAAGATGCACCTCGACGGCCGCGTCCTCGGCAC
The DNA here is from genome assembly GCA_963819305.1 of uncultured Alphaproteobacteria bacterium. Classification (GTDB taxonomy): domain Bacteria; phylum Pseudomonadota; class Alphaproteobacteria; order Acetobacterales; family Acetobacteraceae; genus CAVTKE01. The sequence continues at coordinate 670,502 of CAWFVP010000002.1, read as the reverse complement.
GCCGGGCAAGTTCAACAACGCCGGGTTCACCATCCACAGCGGCGTCTACAAGGGCCGGGCGGACGCCAACTGCGTGATGCACACCCACACCCGCGCCGGCGCCGGCATTTCGCTGCTGGAAAACGGCATCCGCCCGATCAGCCAGGACGCGCTGCAGGTCCTGGACGAGGTCGTCTACCACGCCTACGGGGTCCCGGCATCGGCCGAGGAATGCGAGGAACTGGCCCGAAGCTGCGCCCATGGCAGTTGCGTCGTGCTGCTGAACCACGGCCTGCTGACCCACGCGCCGACGGTGCCTGGCGCGCTGTTTCGGATGTACAACCTGGAACGCGCCTGCGAGCTGGAATTGATCGCCCGCACCATCGGCGCGAACCCGGTGCCGATCGCGCCGACCATCGTGGAGAAGGCCGCCGAACGGATGCGCCGGCGACGCGACGCACCCGAATACGGGCTGATGGAGTGGCAGGGCCTGCTGCGCACCATCGACCGCGCCGGCGCGAAATACCGCTGCTGATCCGCAACACGGCCAACCCAAGCCCCGGCGGCGCTCGCAAGCCTTGCACCGGATCGCTTTTCCCGACATGACCGCAGGCGAGGCGTCGGGAAAGGCAGGGCATGGATCAGCAGGTCGCAGCGCACGAGACGATGCCGCAAGGGATCGGCGCATCGACCAGGCGCGTCGAGGACGCGCGGTTCCTGCGCGGCCGCGGCCGCTACGTCGCCGACCTGCAGCTGCATGGCACCGCGGAGATGCTGGTCATCCGCTCCCCGCACGCCGCTGCCCGGATCGACGCGATTGACGCCGCCGCTGCCCGAACCGCCCCGGGCGTCCTCGCGATCCTGACGGGCGCCGACCTCGAAGCATCGGGGCTCGGTGGCCTGCACACCGCCGTTGCCCGCAACCGCCGCGACGGCTCGCCGATGCCGCGGCCACCCTACCGCGCGCTCGCCCTCGACGCCGCCCGCTTCGTCGGCGACGCCGTCGCCATCGTGATCGCCGATAGCCTCGCCCAGGCGCAGGACGCGGCCGAGATGGTCGAAGTGACCTACACCCCGCTCCCCGCCGTCACCTCGGCCGTCGCGGCCCTGGAGCCCGGCGCGCCGGCGGTGTGGCCGGACCTTGCCCCCGACAATCTGTGCTTCGTCTTCAACCTCGGCGACCGGACCGCCACCGAGCAGGCATTCGCGGCGGCAGAACATGTCACCCGCCTGCCGTTCCGCATCAGCCGGGTTTCCGCGAACCCGATGGAAACCCGCAACGCCATCGGCATCTACGACCCCATCGAGGCGCGCTACACGCTGCATTCCGGCGTGCAGATCCCGCACAAGATCCGCAGCGAACTGGCCGAACGCAGCCTCGGAATTCCGGCCGCCGGCCTGCGGATCATCTCGCCCGACATGGGCGGCGGCTTCGGCATGAAGGGCAGCCCCTATCCCGAGCACATCCTGGTGCTGTGGGCCGCACGGGTCGTCGGGCGGCCGGTGCGCTGGCTGGCCGGCCGGTCGGAATCCTTCCTGTCCGACTTCCATGCCCGCGACAACGACAGCGTCGTCGAACTTGCCCTGTCGCGCGACGGCATCTTCCAGGCGTTGCGCATTCACACCGTGGCCAATCTCGGCGCCTATCTCGGCTTCAACACGCCGCATTCCTCGACCAACAATCTCGGCGGCCTGGCCGGGATGTACCGCACCCCGCACATCCATGCCGAAATCCTCGGCGTCTTCACCAACACCCAGCCGACCGCCCCCTATCGCGGCGCCGGACGCCCGGAGGCCACCTACGCGCTCGAACGGGTCATCGACGTCGCCGCCGGGGAACTGGGCCTCGACCGGGTGGCGATCCGCCGGACGCAACCTGATCCCGTCGGCGGCGATGCCGTTCAAGACCGGCCTGGTCTTCACCTATGACAGCGGCGACTTCGCCCGCAGCATGGACCTCGCCGTGGAAGCAGCCGATTGGAACGGTTTTGCCGCCCGGGCCGCCGCCTCCGCGAGCCGCGGCAGGCGGCGCGGAATCGGCATCGCCAACGCCATCGAGATCGCCGGCGGCCCGCCTCGCACGCCGCTCGAGGAAGGCGCCGAAATCCGCTTCGATCCGTCGGGCGACGCCACCCTGCTGGTCGGCTCGCACAACCACGGCCAGGGCCACGAGACGGTGTTCCGCCAGATCGCCTTCTCGCTGCTCGGCCTTGCACCCGACCGGGTGCGGGTGGTCTCCGGCGACACCGACATGGTGCATCATGGCCGCGGCACCTTCGGCTCGCGCTCGATGCTGGCGGTCGGCACGGCGCTGACCCGCGGCGCCGAAAAGATCATCGACCGCGGCCGCGAGATCGCGGCGCATCTGCTGGAGGCGGCGGAGGCCGACATCGAGTTCCGCGACGGCCGCTTCAGCGTCGCCGGCACCGATCGTGCCATCCGGATCGAACAGGTCGCCCGCAGCAGCTACGAGCCCGCCAGCCTGCCGCGCGGCAGCGAACTCGGCCTCGGCGCGCAGGTCATCATGAGCCCCGATGACGCCACCTTCCCGAACGGCACCCATGTCTGCGAGGTGGAGGTCGATCCCGAGACCGGAGCGGTCGACATCGTCAGCTACATCGTATCGGACGATGTCGGCACCGTCATCAATCCGATGCTGGTGAAAGGACAGATGCATGGCGGCATCGCCCAGGGCGCCGGCCAGGCTCTGGCCGAGCAGATCCTCTACGACGCCGACGGCCAGATCGTGACCGCTTCCTTCATGGACTACGTGATGCCACGGGCAGACGATCTGCCGGATCTTCCCGTGCTGAGCAATCCGGTGCCCACCCGCAACAACCCGCTCGGCGCCAAGGGCGCCGGCGAGGCCGGAGCGGTGGGGGCGATGGCGGTGGTGATGAGCGCCGTGGCGCACGCGCTCGGTATCCCGCATCTCGACATGCCGGCCAGTCCGGAACGCGTCTGGCGCGCGCTGAACCCGCGGAGAGACAACCAATGAAGCGACGCACCCTGCTTGCCGGCCTCGGCGCCGCCGCAATGCCCGGCGCACTGGCCGGCACGAGCCTCGCCCAGGCCGCCCCGCTCAAGATCCGCTTCGGCTGGGCGATCACCCCGGCCCAGTTCCTGCCGCTGATCTTCGAGAACACCGGTCTGATCCAACTCCCGGCGTGTTGAAGCACTACGGCAAATCCTACAGCGCAGAAGCTTACTACTTCAAAGGCAGCGCCCCGCAGATCACCGCACTCGCCGCCGGCGAGCTCGATCTCGCGGCGCTGGCGTTCTCCTCCTTCGGCCTCGCCATCCAGAATGCCCGGATGAACGACATTCGCGTGGTCGGCGATCTCTACCAGGATGGCGTGCAGGGCTTCTATTCCAGCCAATACGTGGTCCGCGCCGACAGCAGCATCCGGACCGTCGAGGATCTGAAAGGCAAGACCATCGCCACCAACGGCCTTGGCGGCGCGATCGACATGGCGATGCGCAAGATGCTCCGCACCCACGGCCTCGAGGACAAGCGGGACTACAAGGTGATCGAGGTCGAATTCCCCAACATGGCGGCGATGCTCGGCGAGCAGAAGGTGGACATGGCCGGCATGGTCGCCCCGTTCTCGCTCACCGAAGCCAAGGCCGGGCGCGTGCGCAGCCTGTTCACCATCAAGGACTCGATGGGTGTCGCACAGACCACCCTGCTCGCCGCCCGCGTTCCGTTCATCGAGAAGAACCGGGCGACGCTGCTGGACTTCTTCGAGGACGTTCAGACCGGAACGCGCTGGCTGCTGGCGCCTGCAAATCGCAAGGCGGCCATTGCCCTGGTCTCGCGCGTCACCAAGCAGCCGGAAAGCGTCTTCGCCGACTGGATCTTCACCGGCGACGATTACTATCACGACCCCGACGCACGCCCCAATCTCGCAGCCCTGCAATCGAACCTTTCGGTGCAGAAGGAACTCGGCTTCCTCAAGTCCGACATCGACGCCAGCCGCTTCGCCGACCTGTCGCTGGTCGACGAGGCCGCGAAGCGCCCACGTGGCTGATTGATGGATCAAATCGTCTTCGCGGGGGTCGGCCACGCATACCGCTCCCGGGGACGGCCGGAGATGCCGGCACTCTCGGATGTGAACCTGACGGTGGCGCAAGGCGAGTTCGTGGCCTTGCTCGGCCCATCCGGCTGCGGCAAATCGACGCTGCTGTATCTGCTGGGCGGCTTCATCCCCATCCAGTCCGGCCGCATCCTCATGGAGGGCAAGGACGTCACCGCCCCCGGTCCAGACCGCGGAGTCGTGTTCCAGAACTTCGCGCTGTTTCCCTGGAAGACGGTCAAACAGAACATCGCCTACGGCCTGGAGCGCCAGCCGATGTCCAGCCGGGCGCGGGCGGAGCGCGTCCAGGAATTCATCGACATGGTGCATCTGCGCGGCTTCGAGGACAGCTTCCCCTCGCAGCTTTCCGGCGGCATGAAACAGCGCGTGGCGATCGCCCGCACCCTGGCGGTCAACCCGCGCGTCCTGCTGATGGACGAGCCGTTCGGCGCGCTCGATGCGCAAACCCGCGAGATCATGCATGAGGAATTGCTCGGCATCATGCGCCGCACGCCGATGACCACGCTGTTCGTCACTCACGACGTGCGCGAGGCGGTATACCTGTCCGACCGCGTCGCAATCATGTCCTCGCGGCCCGGGCGGATCAAGGAAGTGGTCGACATCCGGCTCGGCGCCCGCACCGGGCCGGAAATCATGAAGTCCGCCGCCTTCAACGACTACGTCGAATATCTCTGGTCGCAGGTGAAATCCGACGCCGTGCATGCGGTCGAGGCGGCGCGTTGAGGCTGCTCGACTGGATGATCCGCTGGACCCCCCTGGCGCTGGTCGCACTGGCGTGGGAGGCCTTGCCAAGGCTCGGCCTGATCAATCCGCAATCCTTGCCGCCGCTGTCGCAGGTGCTGGCCGCGCTATGGCGACTGGCCGCCGACGGTGACCTCGCCAGCAACGGATTGCAGTCGCTCTGGCGCCTCGCCGCCGGCCTGTCGCTGGCGATCCTGGTCGGCGTTCCCCTGGGCGCCGCCATGGCCACGTCACGGCTGGTGAACGCGGTGTTCGCGCCACTCGCCCGGGCGCTCTACCCGATGCCCAAATCGGCGCTGATCCCGGTTCTGCTGCTATGGCTCGGCCTCGGCGATGCTTCGAAGATAACGCTCATCTTCCTCGGCTGCCTGCTGCCTGTGCTGATGAGCGCCTATAACGGCGTGCGCGGCGTCGAACCGGTCATGCTCTGGTCGGCACGCAGCTTCGGACGCGGCCCGCTCGCGGTGCTGTTCGGCGTGGCGGTGCCGGCCGCCATGCCCGACCTGCTCGCCGGCATTCGTTCGGCCCTGGCGCTGTCCTTCGTGCTGCTGGTGAGCTCCGAATTCCTGATGTCGCGCGACGGCCTGGGCCATCTGATCTCTTTCCTCGGGGATGGCGGCGCCTACGCCCCGATGTTTGCCGCAGTCGTCGTCGTCGCCGGTCTCGGCTTCGCCGCCGACCGGCTGTTCCTGAGCCTCACGCGAAGGATGCTGGCGTGGCGCGGCTGAACCGGGCGCTGGAGGCGAGCGGTTCACTGCTGCTGGTCGCGGCGCTGTGGTACCTGGCCACCCGCAGCGGTGCCATCTCGGAATTCCTCCTGCCATCTCCGGGCGTCGTGCTGGCCCGCATCCTCGACGACAGCCGCAGCGGCGACCTGCCGGAAAGCCTGCTGCTCACCCTGCGCACCGCCGGCGCCGGATTCGCGATCGCCGGGATTCTCGGCACCGCCCTCGGCATCGCCATGGCGCGCATCCGCCTGGTCCATTGGTTTTTCGACCCGCTGATATCGTTGGGCTTCCCGATGCCCAAGGTCGCCTTCCTGCCGGTGTTCCTGCTGTGGCTCGGTCCGACGGCCACCGCGCAGATCACCATCGTCGCCGTCTCGGCAATCTTTCCCGTCGTGGTCACGACCTGCGCCGGGGCGGAGGGCATCGAAAAGACCCTGCTCTGGTCCGCCCGCAGCCTCGGCGGAACCCGTCGGGGGGTATTGTGGCAGATCGTCCTGCCGGCAATCGCGCCGCAGGTGTTCACCGGCCTGCAGATCGCCCTACCGGTCGCGTTGGTGACGACAATCGTTGCGGAGATGCTGACCGGCAGCGACGGCATCGGCGGCGCCATGCTGGGTGCGATGCGCTTCGCCGACAGCCCCGGCGTGTTCGCCGGCATCATGGTGATCGCCGCAACCGGCATCGTCGTCATCCGCGCGATGGAATGGCTCCGCTTCCATCTGCTACGATGGCATCCGGAACAGGCGCAGTAGCCGCCTCCAGGACCGACCCAACAAGGGAGGATCGTCCCATGAACATCATCGCACCACTCCCGGTGGCCTCACTCGCCGCCGCGACCTCGGGCTATCTTTCAGGCTTCGGCAACGGGTTCGAAACCGAGGCCCTTCCAGGCGCCCTGCCGATCGGCCGAAATTCACCGCAGCGTTGCGCCTATGGCCTCTATGCCGAGCAACTCAGCGGCTCCCCGTTCACCGCGCCCCGTGCCCGCAACGAGCGAAGCTGGCTCTACCGCATTCGTCCCACGGTCGGCCACTGGGGAAAGTTTCGGCAGGTGGATGCCGGGCTTTGGCGAACGGCGCCATGCACGGAAATCCAGGTTCCACCCGCACCGATGCGTTGGGACCCGCTGCCGCTGCCGCAGGAGAAGATAGGTTTCCTGCAAGGAATACGCACCATCACCACCGCCGGCGACGCCGGCGCACAATCCGGGATGGCGGCGCATGTCTACCTCGTCACCCGCTCGATGATCGACGAGTATTTCTACAACGCCGATGGCGAGATGCTGCTGGTGCCGCAGCAGGGCAGCCTGCGGCTATGGACCGAGTTCGGCATCATCGATGTCGGGCCGGGCGAAATCGCCGTCATCCCGCGCGGCGTGAAGCTGCGTGTCGAACTGCCGGACGGCCAGGCACGCGGCTACATGTGCGAGAACTATGGCGGCGGCTTCACCCTGCCGGAACGTGGACCGATCGGCGCCAATTGCCTGGCCAACCCGCGTGACTTCCTGACGCCGGTGGCCGCATACGAAGATCGGGACACGCCGTCGCGGATGGTGGTGAAATGGGGCGGTGCGTTGTGGGAGACCATGCTGGATCACTCGCCGCTCGACGTGGTGGCCTGGCACGGCAACTATGCCCCTTACAAATACGATCTTCGCCGCTTCTCACCGGTGGGGCCGCTGCTGTTCGACCACGCTGATCCCAGCATCTTCACGACCCTGACCTCCCCCAGCGACACCCCGGGGACCGCGAACATCGATTTCGTGATCTTCCCCGAGCGCTGGGCCGTCGCCGAAAACACCTTCAGGCCGCCCTGGTATCACATGAACATCATGAGCGAGTTCATGGGGCTCATCTACGGCGCCTACGACGCCAAGCCGCAGGGCTTCTTGCCGGGCGGCTTCTCGCTGCACAACACCATGCTTCCGCATGGCCCGGACAAGGACGCGTTCGAAGGCGCCAGCAACGCCGAATTGAAGCCGCACAAGCTGGAGAACACGCTTGCGTTCATGTTCGAGACACGATTTCCGCAACGCGTGACCGCATACGCCGCCGGCATTGCCGAGCTGCAGCAATCCTACGGCGATTATGGCAGCGCCCTTGTGAAGCGTTTCGATCCCCGGCAGCCATGAACAGAATGGCGCCTCTGGTCAGGTTTCATGCGGCCATCAGCCGATCAGCCAGCTGAATGCGGCGTGCACGAATGTCGCCCCGCCGGAACTGACCGGTTCGCCGTGAGCGATCAGCACGCGCTCGATCGGCCAGGCCAGAACGCGCCGGAGCGAAGCCCGTGCCGCGCGGCGATTGAGAAAGGACGCCCGCAGATCACTTGGCGCACCGGGATGAGGCGCGACGATTCCACCGAACCGCGCGAGAACACCGCGCCAGCCCTTGAACCAATCCCGCGGGAAATTCTGGATCAGGTCTGCAAAGATAGCTGTCTGGCTGGAGTGGTGAAAGAACACCGCTTCCGTCAGGAAAAAACTGCCGCGCACAACGACCTGGTCGATATCGGCGGCCCACGCCGGATCGGGTGCATCGCCCAGGTCCACGTCGAAGGGCAGCAGCCTCCTGCGCCGCCGCAGGCCGGGCGCGGCGTATAGCCGGGCAAGCGGATAGGCGGATTTCCATTCACCCAGAAAAAGGTGGTGCAGCTTGTTGGGTGAGACGAGATGGCGGACGGCTCCCAATGCATCGACTTCCTGCCTGAGATCGGGCGACAGGGCAATCGGCGACCACACGAACAGGCTGCCATCCTGCAAGCGGATCACGGCCATTCGGGTTGGATAAGCGAACCCGTGGAATGACACGACAGGCCCTTCACCGATCCAGATGCCTGGCCCGAACTTCTTCAGCATCGCTCCCACAGGTCTGCACATCCTCGTTCTGCAGGATAGGCCGCCTTCGACCCGAATATCACCGGTAGCACGGCTCCTGCAGCGAGCTCACGCCTTCACCACTGACGGTCGCGTCTCCGGCATCGCGAGGGCCACCGCTGCCACTGCGCAGGTTCCAGCCAAGGCCAGCGCCATGAACGCCGTCTGTGTACCCAGGCTACTGGCGATTGCACCCGCAACGACATTGCTCATTGTCGCTGCTACGCCAATCGCCAGCCCCAGCACTCCCATTCGCAGATTGAACCGTCCATTTTGACCGGAAAGGTCAGCTGCCACCAACGGCGTGATCACCCCGAAGGCCGTGCCGCCAAGCCCGTCCAATGCTTGAACCGGAACAATCCAAAACGGATCGGTCACCGAACTCAGCAGCAACGCCCGGGCAGGCAGCGCGCAGAAACCCACCAGCAACACGGCACGTCGTCCCCAACGCTGAGCCGACCGGCCCGCCAGCGGTGACAACAACGCCACCATCAGCTGCGGCACGAGGATGCAAGCCGCAATGACGAGGCTCGCCTTCTCGTCGACGCGCTTGGTGATCTCGACTGCCGCCAGCGGCAGCATCGCCGCGTTGGACAGATGGAACAGCATCGCGCAACCAACATACGCCACCAGCCGCCGGTCCAGGAGCGCATCACGCACCGCCTCGCGCACGGGTGGTGCCGCCAGCTTGTTCACGGCGGTGCCGCCTTCCAATGAAAGCAGCGACAGCAGCGCCGGCACACACAACAGCGCTGCCAGCCAAAAGACCGCTGCCGTCGATATCCAGGAGCCGCAGGCACCCATCAGCACGGCCCCCACCGCACTGCCGATTGCCGCATACCGGGCGTTTCGCCCGAGCCGCTCCGCCACCGCCGCAGTGCTCACCAGGCCCAACGTCACCGCCGCCAGCGCTGGGTTCAGCATGCAACTGGCAAATCCATGCAGCGACTGCGCCAGCAGCACCGGCCAGAATGCTGGTGACCACGCCATCAACATCGCACCGCCGCCGATCCCGACCAGTGCCGCGGCCGCGGCGAGGCTCTTGCTGCGCAGCGCATCCACGAGCATGCCAGCAGGCACCTGCGCCAGCATCCCCGACGCCGACCCGACGCCCAGCGCCAGGCCCAGTTCAGCCTGCGTCCATCGATGGTCGGTCAAATATACTGCAATGAACGGCCCGAACCCCGTCTGGAGGTCGGCAACGAAGAAGAACAGCCAGTCCAGCCTTCGCAATACCCCCTGCGATGCCATGGTGCCTGCCCTAGCCGCTGTCGGGGGCACCCAGTATCGCAATTGGCCGACCGGCGATGTAATCGGCCCAGCTTTTGATCCGGTCGGGCGGGATCACGATCGACATGACCGGGCCTTTCTCCCCCGCCGCAAAGCGAAGCGCAGACCAGGCCACCGCCACCTTTCGGTTGCCGACGCCCATGAAGCCGCCGACATCCAGAACGATCGCCCGAACCCGGCCCTGGCCATCCACCAGCAGATCCACGATGCGCCCGATGTCGTTCCCGCTCATGCCGACAACGTTGTGCCCCAACAATCCGGTGAGCTCCGCAGGCGCCACCTGTTCCGCAGGCACGATCGGTGGTGCCGGCGCCGCTGCAGGGGCTGCCGGCGCCGGCGCAGGTTGAACCGCGGGAGCCGGCGCCGCCTGCTGTGCTACAGCGACCGGCATTGTCGCGGCGCTCGTCAGAAACGCGATGCAAGTTAGGAATCCGGCCTTCGGCACAGTTGCTTCCTCCATATGACCGCAAACGGTCTACCCGCGTCACGCGCGCGGCCCAACAGGATCTCGACGGCGAAGTGTAGGCCGACGATCGTCCGGGGCGATCACGAAAAATGAACGAACCTGCACGGTCGGTGCTGGCCGGCCCCATAGTGAGTCCGATCGTTCGAAGGATTTCGGCTACGGGGCGGGCCACGCCTTTGTAGCGGTTGGTGAAAAAATCTCCATCGAGCTTGTCTGGGGGCAACTCACGGCCGCGGGCCACGTAGGTAGGCGACGAGATCATTCGCCGCACGACCAGCGCCGGTTGCCGACCTCGGTTCTCGCGGTCGCTTCGCATAAAGGATCTGACATGCCCAAAATCGTCGTCGTGACCGGGGCGAGTGCCGGCGTGGGACGGGCCACCGCCGAGGAATTCGCGCGACAAGGCTACGATGTCGCCCTGCTGGCGCGCGACCCCGACCGGCTGGCACGCGTGGCCGCCGAGCTACGGGCAGCGCATGGCCTGCGTGCGCTGGCCATACCGACGGACGTTGCCGACGCCTATGCCGTCGAGGCAGCTGCAACCCGCGTCGAAGCCGAGCTAGGCCCGATCGACGTGTGGGTGAACGTGGCAATGGCGACGGTGTTTTCCCCGGTATCCGAGCTCACCGCCCAGGAAATCGAACGCGGCACGCGGGTAACCTATCTTGGGCAAGTCCATGGGATGATGGCCGCGCTCTCGCGCATGCGCGGCCGCAACCGTGGCACCATCGTCAATGTCGGGTCTGCACTGGCCTACAGATCCGTGCCGCTGCAATCGATCTATTGCGGTGCCAAGTTCGCGATCCGCGGCTTCACTGACTCGCTGCGCTCCGAAATCATCCACGACAAGCTGGACATCCAGCTGACCATGGTGCACCTGCCCGCGGTCAACACTCCACAATTCGACTGGGCAATGAACAAGATGGGGGTCAAAGCCAAACCGGTTGCCCCGATCTTTGAGCCGGAAGTCCCCGCGCGTGCGATTTTCTTTGCTGCTACGCATCGACGGCGAGAGATCTGGGTTGGCTTCCCAACGGTAAAAGCCATTCTCGCCAACCGCATCGCACCCGGTCTGATTGACAGATACCTCGCAACCGCGGGCTACAGTGGGCAGCTCACCAAGGAGACCCTTCCGGCAGATGCGCCCGCCAACCTGTTCAACGCAGTGCCAGGGAATTACGGCGCGCATGGCCGTTTCGACAGCCAGTCGAAAACGGGCAGTTGGGAGATGTTCACCGACCGACATCGCAACGCTTTCTGGGCCGCGGCGGGAATCGGGCTGGTGGCAGGTATCCACCTGCTGACCAAGCGGCTGCAGATCACGGACGGACGGCGCATCCGGTCATGAGCGACCACTACGACCTGATCGTGATCGGCAGCGGTCCCGGAGGCAGCTCCCTCGCGCACCGCCTGGCGCCGACCGGCAAGCGTATCCTGATGCTGGAACGCGGCGGATACCTGCCGCGATCGCGCAATAACTGGGATGCCAAGACGGTATTCGTGGACGGCAAATACCAGGCTCCGGAAACCTGGTATGACATGAAGGGGAACGCGTTCCACCCGGGCCTTCACTATTATGTCGGCGGGAACTCCAAGGTCTACGGCGCGGCGCTGTTCCGCCTGCGGGAACAGGATTTCGGTGAGCTGCGGCATATCGACGGAGTCTCGCCGGCGTGGCCGCTCGGATACGATGTGTTCGAGCCATATTACTGCGAGGCGGAAGCATTGTTCCACGTCCATGGCCAGCGCGGGACCGATCCGAACGAGCCCTGGTCAAGCAGCCCCTACCCACACCCGCCGGTACTGCACGAACCGCGCATCCAGGCATTGAGCGACAACTTGGCTAGGCAAGGGCTTCATCCGTTTTATCTGCCCCTCGGCATCAAGCTCGACCAAAACCCTGACGGTAGCGCAACAACATACAGCCCATGCATTCGCTGCGATGCATTCGACGGCTTCCCCTGTGCGATCAACGCCAAGGCGGACGCGCAGGTGATCTGCGTCGACCCGGCACTGGCGGCCCATCCGAATTTCAAGCTGCTTACCGGTGCCTACGTGGAGACCCTGGTCACCGATCCGCGTGGTCGCACGGTTACCCATGTCCAGGTCATGCGTGAAGGCAAAAAGGAGGAATACTCCGCCGACATCGTGGTGGTGGCCTGCGGGGCACTGAGTTCGGCGCTTCTTCTGCTGCGCTCCGCCAACGACAGGCATCCGGACGGCCTGGCCAATGCATCGGGCCAGGTGGGGCGCAATTACATGCGCCATAACATGAGCGTGCTGATGGCGCTGCTGAAGGAGCCGAACGAGACGGTTTTCCAGAAGACGCTTGCCCTGAGCGACTTCTACTTCGGCGACAAATCGTGGCCGCATCCCATGGGATTGATCCAGATGTGCGCCAAATCGCATGGCGAGCAGATCAAGGGCGAGGCTTTGCCATCCTGGCTAGGCTGGGTGCCGGAGGTGCCGTTCGACAACATGGCGGAACACTCGCTCGATTTTTGGCTGCAGAGCGAAGACCTGCCACGGCCGGAAAACCGCATCCACTACGACAATGGCAAGGTCGTTCTCGACATCACCGAGGGCAACGAACAGGCCGCGAAAAGGCTGAAACACAAGCTGGAAGACCTCATGCAGCCGATCGGTGCCCACCCTCATCTGTTTGAGCGTCGCCTCTATCTGGGCAAGGACATTCCGATCAACGGCACAGCCCACCAGGCGGGCACCTGCCGCTTTGGAACGGACCCGAACAACTCTGTCCTGAACCTGGATTGCCGCGCGCATGAACTGGACAACCTTTATGTCGCCGATGCCAGCTTCTTCCCCTCCATCGGCGCGGTGAACCCGACGCTGACGATCATCGCCAATGCCCTACGTGTCGCCGACCACATCAAGATGCGACTGGGCTGAACACCTCAGCCGAGCATGCAACCCGGTAGGGGACTCCTCACCGACCCAGGCGTCTCAATCGCCTGAGCGATTCCGCCAGCAACGGCTCTTGTTTCAAAAGTTCCTTGAGATGGTTGACTGCCAACTGCTCCAGCAGCTTGGTCCCCTTCGCAGTCATCTTGACCAGCACGCTCCGGCCATCCGTCGTCGAATCTCGCCGTTCGACCAACTCAGCACTGACCAATCGGTCGATCAGTTGCACCGCGCCATTGCGTTGCAGCAACATCTGATCGGCAAAATCCCTGATCATGATCGCGCCTTCGGGATGGGTTCGGATCACCAGCAGGGCTTGGTACTGCTGGTGAGTAACTCCGGCAGCACCCGTCGCGGACTCGCTGAAGGCCAGGAACTGCCGCAAGGCGTAGCGGAACCCGGCGAGTCCCTCATACAGGCTTTCATCCAGCACCAAAGCTTCATCGCTATCCATGATCCGCCATCTATCCCACCTTAATCGCCCACCTCACCCGCCGCAGGCTGATCCTAAGCGCGGCTCGCCAACGTCTGCGGATCAGGAAAGCCAATAAATCGGAGCCATTGATCCTTTTCAAATGCCCCGATATATATCATGACATGATATATTATCCGGCTTTTTGCAAGCGAGACCTCGGCGGTTCTAAGCCCTGCCGGAACGGGCTGATCGTCACTCCAAACAACCTGGCTTGAGGCCCTGATGGACGAGATCGTGATGAACGAGAAGCGCATCGACGGCTGCGAGCACGATGCCGTACTGAGCGCGTTGGAGGAGGATGAAAGCCACAGGCTCAGCCTGTTCTATTTGACGGTGCTCGCGCTGGCGCTCGGCATCGTGACCGGTCTGGGCGCCGTCTTGTTTCGTGACCTGATCGGCCTGCTGCACAATCTATTCTTCGCAGGGCAATTCGTTGTCGACTACGACGCAAACGTCTTCACGGCGCCAAGCCGATGGGGCCCGCTGGTCATTCTGGCGCCGGTTTTCGGCGCGGTGATCGTCACCTTCCTGGTCAGCAACTTCGCGCCTGAGGCCAAGGGTCACGGCGTGCCCGAGGTGATGGACGCCATCTACTACGGCGAAGGCGTGATCCGGCCGATTGTCGCCATAGTGAAGTCCCTCGCCTCCGCCGTCGCCATCGGCAGCGGCTCGTCGGTTGGGCGTGAGGGTCCGATTATCCAAATCGGCTCGGCGATGGGCTCGACGCTCGGGCAGATCATCCGCATGCCGATCGGTCAGCGGATCGCGCTGGTCGCCGCCGGCGCCGGCGCCGGCATCGCGGCCACGTTCAATACACCGATCGGCGGCGTGATGTTCGCCATCGAGTTGATGATGCCCGAAGTGAGCGTCAACACGTTCCTGCCCGTGGCCATCGCTACGGGCGCCGCAACATTCGTGGGGCGCTGGTTCTTCGGCCAACAGCCTGCGTTTCTTGTCCCCCATCTGGAGCCGCTGGCTGCCAACGCCGATGCCGTCATCCTGCTGGTGCTGTATGCGGCGCTGGGCGCCGTGACCGGCGTGGCGGCCGCGGGTTTCATCCGCGGCCTGCATCTGGTCGAGGATCTGTTCGACAGAATTCCGGGCAGATACGCCCGCCATATGCTGGGCATGCTGGTGGTGGGCATCCTGATGTACGTGCTCTATCGGACGCTCGGTCAGTATTACGTCGATGGCGTGGGCTACGCGACGATCGAAAGCATCCTGGTCGGTCAGACTTCGACGGCCTGGCTGCTTGGGCTGCTATTCGTCTGCAAGGCACTGGCGACCTCGACCAGCCTGGGATCGGGCTCTTCGGGCGGCATTTTCTCGCCGTCCCTGTTCATGGGCGCAACGCTGGGCGGCGGCTTTGCGGCGGTGCTGCAAGCCCTCGGCCTTCCCATTCCGCTCAGCATTCCCGCCTTCGCCATGGTGGGCATGGGCGCCATGGTCGGCGGCGGTACCGGCGCGGTGATGACGGCGATCACCATGACTTTCGAAATGACGCGCGACTACGACATCGTCATGCCGATGATCCTGGCCGTCGCCACCAGCGTCGGCGTGCGCCGCCTGCTGTCGCGGGAGAACATCTACACGCTCAAGCTGGTCCGCCGCGGCCGCGCCATCCCCAAGGCGCTGCATGCCAACATGTTCCTGGTGCGCCATGCCCGCGAGGTGATGGACCCCGATGTGCTGGTGCTTCCGGCAGAGGACAGCTTCGACGAGTTCCTGCGGCAGCATGAAGCCGAGGGCCGATTGCGCCACGTGGTTGTAACCCAGGGCAACCGGCTTTACGGCGTGATCCGCGTCAACACCGGCCTCCGGCGCGGCTTGGAGGGCAGCCACACCGGCGTCACCCTCGGCGATGTCGCCAGCCGCAACTTCACGATCGTGGGCGAGGACATAGTCGCCTCCGACGTGATCGAGCGGATGTGGCGGAAGAAGGCTTCCATGGCGGTCGTCGTGCGAGGCGCGGGATCGCCGCGCGGCGAGGACGTGCTGGGCATAATCACGAAGGAACACGTGGCCGATTCCGTCGCAAGCGGTTTGAAGATCTATCCGCGTTGACTTGCCGATCGGCAAAGTATGCGCCCATTCCGGTCGCCGCCAAGGATCAGAGATAGGCCGCCCCGGCCTCGGCCTCGAAGCGCGACGGATTGCCTTCCCAGACGATGCGGGCATGGTCGAGGACGTAGACTCGGTCGGCATGCGGCAGCGCGAAGGTAACGTTCTGCTCTCCCAGGAGAACAGTGATCGGCGTGGTGTTGCGCAGAACTTCCAGTGCATTGGAAATCTGCTCGAGAATAATCGGCGCGAGCCCCAGCGTCGGCTCGTCGAGAATCAGCAGACGCGGCTTCATCATCAGCGCGCGGGCGATCGCCAGCATCTGCTGCTCTCCGCCGCTCATGGTCCGCGCCGTCTGGCGTTCGCGGTCGCGCAGGCGCGGAAACAGTTCATACAGCCAGTCAAGCTGCCGTGCCGCCTCTTCCGCCGGCAGGCGCTGCCCGGCCAGGTCCATATTTTCGCGGACCGTCATTTCGCTGAAAAGTTCGCGCGTCTCCGGGCATTGCACGATGCCTTCCCGGGCCAGAGTGGCCGGGCTGCGGCCGCGCAGATCCTGACCGTCGAAGGTTATCTTGCCTGAATAGGGCACCAGCCCGGAGACGGCATTGAACAGGGTCGTCTTGCCGGCGCCGTTCAGCCCGACCACCGAGACGAACTCGCCCGCGTCGACGCTGACCGACACGGACTCCAGCGCCTGCGCCTTGCCGTACAGCACATCGACGCCGTCGACCTGAAGCAGCGGCGAACCCTTGGCGGTCGGCGCCGGGCGGCTGGCCACCGCGATGCCTGCACCGAGGTAAACGCGGCGGACGGTTGGATCCCGGGTGACTTCCTCCGCGCTGCCCTCGGCGATCCGCTCACCCAGGTACATCGCGAAGACGCTGTCCACCAGCGCCGCGACGCTTTTCACGTTGTGATCGACCAGCAGCACGGCGTGGCCGTCGGTGCGGAAGCCGGCGATCAGTTCTGAAAATGCCTGCACTTCGCCGGAGGTCAGGCCGGCGAATGGCTCATCCACCAGCACCACCAGCGGGTCACGCGCCAGCGCCTTGGCGAGTTCCATCCGCCGAAGATCGGCGAAGGACAGCGTCGCCGGGCGACGTTGCAGCACATGGCCTAGGCCCACGCGTTCGGCGATCGCCTCGGCCTTGCGAGCGATGCTGCGATCGGCCACCAGCTTCAGCAGGCTATCCGGCAACAGCGCCAGCATGATGTTCTCCAGCACCGTCTGCCGATGCAGGGGGCGCGAATGCTGAAAAACCATCCCGACGCCCTGTCGCGCGATGCGGTGCGTCGGCCAGCCGGCGACGTCGACGCCGTTTACCCGAATCGCGCCGGCGTCCGGACGTTCGATCCCCATGATGACCTTCATCACCGTGGATTTTCCGGACCCGTTTGGACCAATCAGGCCCAGTATCTCGCCAGGCCGGATGCGGAAGCTGATGTCCTTGGCGGCGACCAGACCGCCAAATCGCTTGGTCAGCCCTCGCACATCCAACAGCGGCGCCGCCGCCACCGCTGCGCTCACTTCGCGACGCAACTGCATCGTCTCGTTCATGCCTTTTCCCGCCAGCGCATCAAGGGGCCCAGCATGCCTTCCGGGAAGAACAGGATCACCAGCAGGGCGACGGCCGAAACGATGAACGTACTGAGCTGCCCCAGCGGCCGCAGGACCTCGCCGGCCAGCACCAGGAAGATCGCGCCGATGGCGGCCCCCAGAATGGTCCGCCGCCCTCCCAGCACCGCCGCAACGATGACCTGCACGCCCACCGCAATGTCGACGACCGTGCCGACCGAGGCGGTGCCCAGGTAGAAAACCAGCATGGCACCTGAAAGTCCGGAGAACAGTGCGCTGATGCAGAATGCTGCCAGTTTGTGTTTGGTGACGTTGAATCCCAGCGCGCTGGCGCCGATGCGATCCTGTCCGCTGGCCTGCAGGATCAGGCCCACAGAGGACCGCGACAGCGCGAACAGCACGAGTCCGGAGACGACCATGAACCCAAGCGCCACCAGGTAGTTGGTCGTGGCGTCGACGGACAGGATGTCGTACATCGTCAGGCCGATCTCGCCGCCGGTGACGCTGGCGAAGATGACGATGACCTGTTGCAACAAGAGCACGGCGACCAACGTCACCAGGCCGAAATAGGGTCCGGTCAGGCGCAGGGCCGGAACCGCCAGGGCAAGCCCGCCGACCATCGCGGCTGCCGCGCCGGCAATCAGACAAGCCCAGATCGGCCACCCATGGGCATTCAACAAACCGGCGGCATAGGCCCCCGACCCGATCAGGAAGGTCGGCCCGAAATTGACCTCGTTGGCAAATCCGAACAGCAGGTCCCAGGACATCGCGAAGACGCCGAAGTAATAGGCGAACGTCAAAATCCCAAGCACGTAGGCGGAGACCGCAAATGGTAGTGCAAGCATCAGCGCGATCGCTGCGACGCTGACCCAGAATCCCGGGGAGACGAATACTTGGCGCATGCCCGCTCCTACCTGCGCCCGAGCAGCCCCTGCGGGCGAAGATAGACCACCAGCACCAGCAGGATCAGCGCCGGCATGGAGCGAACAGTTGGCGAGACCATGTAGGCGGTCACCGTTTCAAGATAGCCCACGACATAGGCCGCGATCAGTGAGCCCGAGACGCTGCCCAGCCCCCCGAGCACGACGACGGAAAAGGCGCTGGCGGTGAGTTGCCCGGCTTGCGCCGAACTGGCGCCGAGGAACGTGGCCAGCAGCACGCCCGCAATGCCCGCGAACAAGCCGTAGATTGCCCACACAAGCAGGTAAATGCGCGAAAGTTCAAACCCCAGCAGGGTCAGGCCGCGCGGGTTGATGGAGGCGGCAAGCAGCGCTTTGCCCGCCTTGGTACGATTGACGAGCAGCCACAGCAGCCCGATCGTCAGCCAGCACAGAGCCGCGATCAGCAGTTCATTCGCCGGCGTGCGCACGCCGGCGATCTGCAAGACCCCGGGGATCAATGGTGGCACGGTCTTCGGGTTGTCGGTGTAGAAATACGCCACACCCTCCTGGATCATGATTCCCCACAGCAGGGTGCCGGTCAGCACGAAGATCTCTTTCTCCGCTTCGGGAAGGGCGCGGGATCGCTGGATCGGGCGGACGACGATGAAATAGGTAAGAAACGCGGTAATCAGGCCCGCAAGTGTTCCGGCGGCCGCCGCGACCCAGGAGTTCATCGCGAACTGGCCAGCCACGACCCAGGCGGCGACGGCAGCCACCACCATCGTCGCACCGTGCGAGAGGTTCAGCACGCCAGATACACCGAACATCAAGGTGAAGCCCACAGCGCCCAACCCATACAGTGCACTGATGGCGAAGCCGTCGATCAGGATCTGGACGGCCAGCATGTTATCTCCCTCGCCTTGGGCGGCCTCGCTCGGTTACATGTGCGCGCGACCGTGAGCAATGTCGCGCGCACCTGTTCTGACAGGACGCTCAGCTCTGGTTGGGCTTCAGGTGGATGAACGGCGGGAATGCGAGCTTCGCATCGCCGGCTGCCTTCGGCCACAGCGTTACCTGCTTGCCGTTTTGCCATTGCAACGTGACCCCGGTCACATATTCCGGGCCGTATTTCATAGCGTGGGTGAACGGGCTTTCCCTGCCGTAGAACTGGATACGACCGATGGTGCCTTCGTGGTCGGTCTTTTCCAAGGCATCGACCAGTTTCTCAGGGTCGCTGGAGCCGGCCCGCTTGACCGCTTCTGCGACCACGTAGATCGAATTGTAGGTGGTCAGCCCGGTGTAGGGCGGCGGTTCGCCGAAGCGCTTGCTGTAGTCGGCCATGAACGACTGCGTCGTCGGCGTAAGAGCTGCGCCCTCGGCAGCGGCCGACTGTGTCACCACGCCCGACGCCGCCCCGTTGGTGTCTTTCCAAAACGTGCCGGACGTTGCCTGCGATGACTGTCCGACCATTGGAATGGGGACCTGCTGCTGGGCCCACTGCACCATTGGCTGGACGCCGACATGGCTGATGCCGGTGACGATCACGTCCGGCTTGAGCCCCTCGATCCTGTTGTAGATCGGCGTGAAGTCACTGGTGTCCGGAGAGAAGCGGATGTGGTCCAGGATCTTGATGCCCGTCTTCGGCAGGCAGGCCTCGTATTCCGCGTCCAGCGGCGTCGTCCAGGCGGCATCTTCGCTGAATATCACTGCGGTCTTGACGGAATACTGCTTCTGCAGCAGGGCCTTCATCGAATTGCACACGGAGTCCGCGATGAAGGCCGAAGTCATCCATTCGTGGAAGGTGTATTTGTTGCGCGCGTAATCGTCGTGGACATTCTTGCTGATCTCGTTGCTTGCTGCGCCGGTGGTGATGAACGGAACATGCGTGCGTCCCGACCAGGGCTGAAGCGCCAGCGCGACCTCGCTGATATACGTACCGACCACCGCGACCACCTTGTCCTGGCTGGCAGCCCGCTGAAAGGCGCGGACTGCGTCTGAGGCCGAGGAGTGGTCGTCGTAGACGACGAGCTCAATCTTGCGGCCATCGACGCCACCCGCCGCATTGATCGCATCGGCGGCCATCTGTGCGCCCTTGCTGATGCCAGCGCCGGCAATCGCCGACTCCTCGGCGATCACGCCGATTTTGATCGGTTCCTTGCTCTGGGCCGATGCCGGATGCGCGTTGAGCAGCGCGGTAGCCGATAGGATGATGTAACTCAGATTGACGATTTGTTTCGCCGACTTCGCCATGTATGTCTCCCATCGCCGATGCGACATGTTTGAACGGGGCGTTCGCCCTGATTTTCCTTTTGGACGGCCGTGCAAGGCATATACATTGTACCGCGATGGAAGTTCCCTGCCGTTCGCAAATCTATCCGGCAACCGGCGCCGCTCTCCGAAGCCGGCTGACCTCCAACACGTCGAGTGAGTAGCGCCATGCGGATGACAAAGCGGGATTACGTCCTG
Source organism: uncultured Alphaproteobacteria bacterium (assembly GCA_963819305.1). Classification (GTDB taxonomy): domain Bacteria; phylum Pseudomonadota; class Alphaproteobacteria; order Acetobacterales; family Acetobacteraceae; genus CAVTKE01. The sequence goes on along the minus strand of CAWFVP010000002.1, from coordinate 649,945 downwards.
CTTGCCACCTTTCGCAGGCAAATCCGCATCTTCTTCGCGTTCAGTCAGAACGTGGCCGAGGCAACAGGGCTGCCGGTGCAGCAATATCAGGCGCTGCTTGCAATCAAGGGTCATGTGGGCCGGAGCCGGATGGCGATCGGCGAACTTGCAAAGGACCTGATGGTGGAGCAGCCGGGTGCCAGCGCTCTGGTTGACCGGCTGGTCGGTCGGGAGCTCCTGATCCGCATCGCCGACAAGCGTGACCGCCGCCGTATTCTGCTCGCGCTGACGCCCAAAGCGGAAAAGATCCTTGCCACGATGGCGACGACGCATCTGGAGGAATTGCGTCGTATGCAGCCGACGCTCATTGACCTGTTCGAGCAGTTCGGCCGGTCATCCCGGACAAGCGGCGACTTGCAGGCTCTGTCTGTGAGCCAACGCCCGGAGGCGAGCCCAGGCAGGAAACGTCTTTCGGGCGCGCAGGATGGTGACGGCTAAAAAATCCAGATCCACGCTCCGCCCGCACGAGGTGAACCTGTTCAGCAAACCATGCCACCGCCGTTGAGGCAGCTACAAAGCCAGGGTGGCGCCAAGCTCTGCGATCAGGCGTCGATTTCCGATACGGTTCCGACCTGTGGCGGCGTTTCGCGGCGCAGGCGCCTGCCTTCCCGCTCGACCGCGCCGAACACACGAATGAAGTTGCGGCCGGCGATGCCGGTCACGGCAGCATCGGACCAGCCGCGCCGGATCAGTTCCGCCAGAAGATACGGAAAACGGCTGACGTCCTCCAGTCCGACCGGCGTCGTCGGTACTCCGAAGAAGTCTGAGCCGATGCCGATCGAACCAAGCCCCACGCGGTCGACCAGCCGCTCGATCATGTCGGCGACCTGCCCCAGCGTCACGCGGGGCCGCGGTCCTGCGACGCGCTCGCGTTCCGCGATGGCGGCCATGCGGCCGAGGCCGAAATCGTTCTTCAGCATGTCCCGGACCGGCAGCATCCATTGCCGCAGTTCCTCGTTGAGGAAATCGGGAATGAAGGTGGCCATCACCAGACCCTTGGCGGCGCGCAGCCTCGCCAGCACGTCATCCGGCACATTGCGCGGATGGTCGCAGATAGCGCGTGCATTGGAATGCGAGAAAACGATCGGAGCGGTGCTGATATCGAGCACGGCGCGCATCACGTCGGCCGAGACATGCGCACAGTCGACGATCATGCCGAGCCGATTGAGTTCGCGCACCACCGCCGCGCCGAACTTCGTCAGGCCGCCATGCTGCGCTTCGTCGGTTGCGGAATTGACCCAGTCCAACGTGCCGTTGTGACATAGCGTCATCAGCCGCGCCCCGGCCGCGTGCCATACCCGCAGCGGCGACAGGCTGTTCTCCAGTCCGACGCCACCTTCGACGGCCATGATCGACGCGATGCGGCCCATCCGCTTCGCCCGCGCGATATCCGACGCCTTGGTCGCCGGCAGGAACACGTCGGGATGCGCCTCCTGCATGCGCAGGATGATGTCGATCTGTTCCAGCGTGGCCCGCGCCGGATGCGCAATGTCGCTCGGGATGAAGGCGGCCCAGACCTGCGCGCTGACCCGGCCCTCGCGCAACCGAGGAATGTCGGTGTCTCCGTCCTGGTGTTGGCGTGTCAGGTCGTAGACGCGAACATCGCCCTTGGCCACCGGATCGTTGCGGATGACCCACGGCAGGTCGTTGTGGCCGTCGACGAACGGAATGTGTTCGAGCAACCGGTGCGCGCGTTCCAGTGCCTCGTCGTGCCGTCGCTCTAGTCTGGCCATTCGCGATTTCTCCTGCCGCGACGTTGCTGGTGCCCCTGAGCGCTGTCAACGCCGAGCGGGCATCTATCCGAACGATCCGACCTCATGGGTGATGGCGACGGCGATCTCGCGCACGATGTCGAACAGCTCCTGCATCGGCGCCATGATCTTTGACTGTTCGCGAAGATACGAGCCGGCGACGCGCGGCGATGGCGGCTCGCCGTAGTCGTGCTCGGCAGCGATGTCGCCACCGGCCGGGAAGATCTCCGCCAGCAACCCCAAAGCCGCCGGAACCTCAAGACGCAGCAACGCGGCCTCCAGCCCTTGCCGGGTCACCCCGTGGCGCGGCGAGAAATCCGGAATTTCCGTCGCCAGCAACCAGATCCGCTGGATCACCGCCAGCCGCAGCGCATGCAGCAACACCTCGCGAGGCTTCATCCGCGGCGCGTCCGGCCAGGCGGCCAGCAGAGCCAGGTGGTCCGCCTGCACCCTGCGGAACATCGCCTGTGCCGGTGCCCAGAGATCGAGGCGCTCCAGCGCCCTTGCGACGGCCATCAGCGCGCCGCGGCGGCCAGGGCGGCGGGTGTGCCCGGCGCGGTCCAGCCAAGTGCCTGGATCCAATGTTCCCACCACCGCGCTCAGCACATCGAGATCGGAATGCGCCAGGGCGTGACGTGGAAGATCGAGTGCCCTATGGAAGCGTCGGCTGTCGGCGCTCATCTGGTTGAACAGCTCAGGGTGCCGCTCGGCGGCGCTGCCGATCCCCTGCAGCGTGTTCGCACACCAGCCGAGCTGCTGCAGGATCGCGTTGTTCGGGATCGCCCGAAGCTCGCGCGGGTGGCGGATCGTCCCCGCCTGCACGGTCAGATCCGATTGCCGCGCCGACGGACGCGAGCCGGTGCGGTCGATCAGCGCCGGACCGAAGGCACCAAGCAGTGCCGTGTAGCCTGGATCCTCGACCAGCGCCTGCATGCCCGCCCTGACGGTTGCGAAGAAATCGGCGGCGAAGTTGGCGTCGGCGTAGATTGGATCCTCGATCGGACCGGCGGCCGGATGAAACGCGTGCTCGGCAACGCGCGCCACCGTCGCCAGCGCCAAGGCGGGCGTCGCGAACAGCAGATAGCCGTCACCGCCCTGGAAGGCGCTCTCCTCGCGCACCGGCAGGTTGGCGCGGCTCAGCGCCTGGCGGCTGGCGGTGGGCGACAGATATTTCAGCCGGTCGGCCAGCGACCCGGGATGGGCGCCACGGCCGATGCTCTCGCCATGGGTGTCGAACAGCACGACCTCGATGCCGGACATGCCAAACCTAGCCAGGGTCTCGCCGATCTTGAAGCGAAGCCTCTCGATCAGATAGCTGGCGGCGACCTGCCCGACATAGCGCCCCGAATCCGAATAGCCGAACTCCAGCGCGAGGCGTCCCGTCGCCTGCAGGTAAGCGCGCCAATGCGGGCTGCGCAGCGCCTCCTCCAGCACGCGCTGGCCGCTCTCCAGGGCCTCGGCGGTTTCGAACAGCGGGCAGATTTCGATATGCCGCTCGATCCCGAACAGCCGTGCCAGCCACAGCGCCGCCAGCAGCGTGTAGCCGCTCTCGGTCTCGGCGATCAGGAAGCGGATCGGCGTCGATGCGTCGACATGCTTGACGATCTGCGCGATCGTCATCATCAGCCGCGCCGCCGAGGCCTGCTCGATCAGCAGCCCACCGAAATCGACCGGCACCGGCGCCACCTCGTCGAGCGCCGCATTGATGTCCGTCAGCAGCGCACGGCGGTGCGAGGGATCGTCGGGCGCATCGACGATGCCGAGGCGCTGGCGAACGACGTTGTGCAACTGCGCCGCGTTGAGGCGGACATGCGTATGGGCGAGTGCCAGCCCGTGCGCGACAAGGCCGGCACGCGTCACGCAAAGCTGGCGCTGGGCCGCCCCCTCAGCGGCGGCGATGGCGGGCTCGAAAAGCTCCAGCAATGGCGCGGTGGTGGTCATCGCCTCCGCGTGGCCTGCCACCAGCATTCGGCCGAAGGCCGCGACCGCCGCCGGTGTCGTCGCCTCCGCCGCGGCCGCGATCTGCCCCTGCACGGCGGCCTGGGCGACGGCAAGGCGATCGAGCAATGCATCGGTATGCGGCAGGTCGGCGAGTTGCCGCGCCAGGCGTTCGAGCTGCAGCAGCTTCACCTTGAGCCGCAGCCCCAGGGTATCCGCCCAGCCGATATCGGTGCGCCCGTCGGTGTCGTAGCCGACCCAGCTGGCGATGACGATCGGTCGCGGCAGCAACTCGGTCCACCGTTCCTGCCAGGTCTCGCTGGCGGTGATCAGCAGCGCTTCGTTGAGGCGATCGAGCGCGTCGCGGCCGTTGGAGATAGCGGCAACCGCCTGGGCGAATTCCTCGGCAAGGCTGATCGTCGGCGGCCGGTGGCTGGCAAGCTGCGGCAATTCGCCGTCGCCGCTGGCGACCGCGGCGAGCGCCGTCGCCACCGCCGGGGCCAGCGAGAAGGTTGGGTGGGCGGTGAACACGGCGGCATAGCGGGACCGCTCGACGCTGGCACGGAACTCCGCCCAGCGCACCGGGCTGTCGGCGGGGTCCGGGCGCAGCACCGTCTGCGCGACCGCCGCCAGGGCTGCTTCATTGGCGGATAGTTCGGTGCCGCCGACATAGGCGGCGAGCCGATCGGCGCGATCGCGGAACGCATCGTCGCGGAGCCGCCGGACCATGGCCGAAATGGAACTCGCATCGAGCTCGCCGTCATCGATCAGGCGGGTTATCGCCAGCGCCACCGACAGCACGGGATTGCCGAACGGATCCTCGTCCGCCAGCGCCATTCGGCGCGCCAGGAGGGTGAGCAAGCCATCGATTCCCGAACTTGCGCTGGCATCCATCGCCCGAATGATGCGCTGCACAATGGCCGGATGCCAACAGGATTTAAGCTGTCGGGCCGAGGCTTGGCGCCCCGGTCATCCGCTGTGGCTGATCTGCCCGATCCGATCGGTCAATTCCACCGCGGCTGCAGAACCAGTAGCGACAGGAAAAACAATCCGAACGCCACGCCCGGACCGGCGAGGAGCAGCAGCACGCAGTTGGCGAGGGCGCGCCTGCCGCTGGCGTGCAGGGCGATCCCGCCGATGAGCACCGCAGCCACACCCCCCAGGATCGTCAGCCACAATTGCATGTTGAACGACGAGACCGTCCCATCGGCCAGGCCGATGGCAAAGAAATACAGGATTACCAGTGAGACAATGCAGTCGATGCCCGCGAGTATCCGGAACAGAACCATGGCAGCATCCCCCAAGGTCGTTTGAACCGCCCCCGCCAGCCGCCGGAAAACCCTGGCCGGAGGTGACCTGCCTCACATCGCTGCATCCGGCCATCCGATAGATCGCCGCCGGCTCGACGCGAGAGGAGATGACCCCATGCTGACCCCGCAAATGCTGACGGAGCTGTCCGGCTCGATCCAGACCATCGGCTCCTTGTGCCAGATGTCGACCGCGGTCATCGCGGCGGCGATCGGCCTGGTCACCTTTCGATACACCAGGCGCCAGAATGCGCTTGCGCTGATCAACCAGAACAACGCCCTCGCCAACCTGGTGAACTCGACGATCATCCAGTCCGAGCCGGCCCGGGAGACCCTGGGCAAGCTGCATGAGTTCGTGGTTGGCTGTCCCGACGATGCCATTCTGTTCATGTACCTGAACTATGTGCACAACACCTTCCGCATGTACGGCATCGGCGCGGTGAGCCCGCAGGTCTGGAATGACACGCTGGAAAGCTGCGCCAACATGGTCGGGCGGCTCCGGCGCGACCAGGTGCAACGCCTGTTGTCCCGCGGCTACGAACAGCGTTTCCAGGCTGCGGTCCTGGCCCGCTACGACGCCGTGACGCGCCCGCCTGGTGCCGAGCGATCGGCCGGTCGGCCGCGTCACTTCGATAGTCCGGTTTCGATTGCTTTCGTCGGCTGAGGGGCCGCCCCGCGGACAAGGTCGACCAGCGCCCGCGGGTCGGCCGGCACCGCCTGGCCGCGCCATGCAACGTGCTGGTCGGGCCGGGACAGGACCAGCTTCTCCGGATACAGAGCTGCGGCATCGGGCGCATCGAGATCCAGCAGCGTCATCGGAACACCGCGCAAGGCCGCCGCATCGAGCAATGCTTCGACCGGAACTGCGGGATCCGTGCGGATCAACGTGTAGTCGGCGCCGAGCGCGTCATACAACGACTGGGTGCCCCGCAACCACAGATGCGGCGTCCGGCAACCGGGAACGGTCGAGGGCGTGAACTCGTACATGCCATAGGCTGGCGGCGTGGCGCCGTCATAGGCGATGATTGGGGAGGCATCGTAGAAATAACCGAAATTCAGCCCCCCGCAGCAGGTCCTGGTTGACGTTGAGGTCGTATAATTCGCGTCCGATGCGGGCCCTCGTGGCATCGCCCGCCTCGCCGGGCTGGTCGATTTCCGATGGCACCGCGCCGCGCTGTTTCGCCAGGGCCTGAGCATGGTTCATGGCATATCGCGAAACCTGTTCGGTGATCGGCAGGCGCTCGGCCTGATGCGCATCCAGGATCGGCTCTGGCGCCCAGCCGTGCAGCACCGCGGCCAGTTGCCAGGAAAGATTCATCGCGTCGGCGATTTCGGCGTTCATCCCGTATCCCGCCATCGGCACCCAGAGATGCGCTGCATCGCCGGCGATGAAGGCCCGTCGATCGCGAACACGGTCGGCGACCAGCCGGCGGGCAATCCAGTCCTCTTTGGTGATGATGTCGTAATCGAAGTCGGCGCCGACGCCGAGGATGGCGCGCAGGCAGGCATCGCGATCGACGCGTTCGAAATCCTGCTCGCCGGGGCGGAGATAGTTGTGCACCAGCCAGGTGGTACGGCCGTCGATCGCGTAGACATTGCCGCTGCGCCGCGGGTTGAGCGAGAAGGTGCCCCAGGCGGGTGGCGCCTGCAGCCGGGACAGCAACGAAGGCGCCCGGATGAAGGTGGATTGCACCCGGCCGATCTCGGCATCCCCTTGCAACGTCGCACCGATAGCGCGCCGCGTAAGGGATCGGCCGCCCTCGCATCCGACGAGGTAGGCGCAATGAATTTCGATGTCCTCCCCGTCGTCGAGCGATTCCGCGCGCGCGACGATGCTATCGGCAGACTGTGTAAAGCCGGTGACGCGGGTGCGGTTGAGAAAGCGGCATCCGGGCATCGCCTCGGCGTGAGCGAACAGGATCGGTTCCAGGTAGATCTGGTTGATCCTGTGCGGCGGCTCGGGCGTCGGCCACCACGTGTCGGGGCCGCCGGTCGCGGTGTAGCGGTCGGCGCGGCAGGGGATCGGGATGCGCGCAAGCTCGGTGCCGGTGGTGGTGAGGCGATAGGCAACGTCGTTGGGGTAGTCAGGCGGCAGCCCGGCATCGCGCAGGGCCGGCGCCACGCCAAGTCGGCGGAAGATCTCCATCGTGCGCGCGGCGACATGGTTGCACTTCACGCTCGGCGCCTCGCCGCGATGCCGCACCTCCGCCACCACCACGTCGACGCCGCGCCAGGCCAGGTCGATTGCCAGCGACATGCCGACAGGCCCGCCGCCGACCACCAGGACCTGCGTCTCGAAGCGACGGGTCATCCCCCCTCCGTTCGACCTGCGCGGATCGGCAGGACCGCGAACTGCATACTCTGATTGCGCGCGTGGATCGAATGCGCGGCTGCGGCGTTACACCGCCGACCAGCCAGGAGGATCCAACATGCACACCGCCACCCTGTTCCTCGCCGTTCCGCTGGCGCTCGGCGCCGGCATCGCCGTCGCCCAGACGCCGATGACCACGACGACGACACAGTCGACCATCACCACCCCGCCGCCCGGCCCGGGCGTCCTCAGCACCACCCATGTCCAGCGCAGCGTCGGCCCCGACGGCACCCAGTCCGAGAGCACCCAGACGATTTTCAACCACTCCGACGGCACCACCACAACCGACACCAGGACGACCATCGCAACGCCGGCGCCGCCGCCGACCACCATCATCGTTCGCTGATCGCGAGGGCCGCCGCCTCACCCTCGGCGGATGTTCCAGAACGCCGGCAGTCCCTGGACCATTCCCACCAGGTCGGTGCGATGGGCGACCGGCGTGAACATCTGCCCTGTCGGGATGTAAGGCAGGTCGATGAACGCCTGCGCCTGCATCTCGGCGCAGAGCCGCTTCTGCTCGGCGGGATCGGTGGCGCGTAGCCACGCGTCGCGCATGGTTTCGATCTTCGGGCTGGTCGGCCACCCCGGAGCAGCCGACTGGCCGTTGCCGCGCAGCCAGATGTTGGCCACCGGGTTGACCTCGTCCGATCCGCCCCAGCCCGTGTGAAAGACGCTCCAGCCGCCTTGCTCCACGGGCTCCGGTTTGGCCCGTCGTTGCATCGCCGTCGCCCAGTCCATCGCCTGTACCTCGACGTTGAAGCCGATTTGCTTCAGCAGCTGCCCGGTCACGTCGGCCATGGCGTGGTAGATCGGGAAATCGCTGGGCGACATCACCACCGTCCGCTGCCCGGAATAGCCCAACTCCTTCAATGCCTTTTGCGCCGCGGCGAGATCGCGCGGCGAGGTGAGTGCCGACATGCCGGCGTCGCTCGCCATCGGCGTCCCCGGCGTGAAGAAGCCGACCTTGTCGCGCCACAGGCTGGTGTCCTCGCCATTGGCCGCCGTCATGTAGTCGGCCTGCGAGAACGCCGGCAGGATGGCGCGGCGCACCGCCGGGTTGTCGAACGGCGGGTGCAGATGGTTGAAGCGGAACTTGCCGATCAGCCCGGCCGGCTCGATCACCCGCACATTCACCCCCGGCGCCTTGCGCAACTGCGGCACCAGATCCACCAGCGGCCAGCGCAGCCAGTCCACTTCGGCCCGCTGCAACGCCGACGAGGCGGTGGCGCCATCGGGGATGATCAGCCATTCCACCCGATCGAAATACGCGACCTTTGGCCCGGCCGAACCCTGGACCGCGCCATCCGGCCGCGGCACGTAGCCGGCATATTTCTCCCACACCATGCGCGCACCGGGCACCCGCTCGTCCGCCTTCAGCTTGAACGGGCCGCTGCCGGTGGGGTCGGTGACGGCGGTGAAGGCGTCGGTGCTGGCCAGCCGTTCCGGCATGATGACGCAGGGGCCGGAGACCTTGGCGAGCGCATCGGGAAGCTGCGCGAACGGATATTTCAGGCGAAACACGATGGTGCGGTCGTCGGGCGCCGAAATCTCGTCGGTCGCCGCCAGCAGCGCTTGGCCGAAGCTGTCCCGCCTGCCCCACCGACGCACGCTGGCGGCACAGTCCCGTGCCAGCACCTTGCTGCCGTCGTGGAAAGTCATCCCCGGCCGCAGCGTCAGCGTCCAGCGGCGGCCCTCGTCGGAGATCACATGGCCTTCGACCATCTGGGGCTGTGCCTTCAGCGCGTCGTCCAGCCCATACAGGGTGTCGTAGACCATCATCGCGTGGTCGCGGGTCTGCGACGCGGTGGTCCAGACCGGATCGAGCGACGGCACGTCCGCCGCCGGGACGAATTTCACCACGCTGCTGCTGGCGGCCCGAGCGATGGATGGCAGTGCCAAAATGCCCGCCGCGGCGGCGATGAAATGCCTGCGCTTCATGAAGAAGTCTCCTCGAGTTTCTGCCCACAATCTAGCAGCGCCCGCCTATCGACGCGAAGCCGGGATTTGTAAGTGGCCGGACCCGGTGCATGCTGCCCCGGCATGTCCGACGCGCCCCCTGCCCGGCTATCCCAGGCCAATCTCCCAGCCATCGCCGAGAATGTCGGAATGGCCGGCTATGACCGCGCCAAGCTGCGCCCGCGCATCGTCCATTTCGGCCTTGGCGCATTCTTCCGGGCCCATGGGGCGCTCTACACCGAGGACCTGCTGGCGCTCGACGGCGGCGGGGGCATTGGCGATTGGGGCATTGTCGGGGTCAGCCTGCAAAGCCCGAGCCAGCGCGACCGCCTGCAGCCGCAGGATTGCCTCTATACCGCCATGCAACTGGACGCCGGCGGTTCGACGGCCCGGGTGGTCGGTTGCTTGCTGGGCGTGCTGGTCGCCGCTGAGGACCCCGAAGCCGTGGTGGCGCTGCTCGCCGCCTCAGCCACCTGCATCGTCTCGCTGACCATCACCGAGAAGGGCTACTGCCACGACCCCGCCACCGGCTTGCTGAACGAAGCCCACCCCGGCATCCGGCACGATCTCGCCAACCCTGGCACGCCGCAGACCGCAATCGGCTTCATCGTCGCCGGCCTGCGCCGTCGCCGAGCCGCCGGCTTGGCGCCATTCACAGTGCTGTGCTGCGACAACCTGGCATCCAACGGCGCGCTCGTAGCCCGGCTGGTCCGTGATTTCGCGCTGCTCCAGGATGCCCCGCTGGCCGCCTGGATCGCCGCCGAGGGCGCCTTCCCCGATCACCATGGTCGATCGGATCGTTCCGGCCACGACCGAGGACGATCGCGACGCCGTCCGCCGTGCGATCGGTCTCGCCGATGCCACGCCGGTGATGCACGAGCCTTTCCGCCAATGGGTGATCGAAGACCGCTTCGCCAATGGCCGCCCGGCCTGGGAACGGGTCGGCGCCGAACTGGTCCGGGACGTGGCGCCCTTCGAGCACATGAAGCTGCGGTTGCTGAACGGCGCCCATTCGGCGCTCGCCTATCTGGGCTACCTCGCCGGTCACCGGACGATTTTCGAGGCTGTCTCTGACCCTGCCCTGACCGCCTATCTAACCGCGCTGTGGGCCGAAATCACCCCGATGGTGCCGCCGCCGCCCGGCACCGATCTGCACGCCTACACCGACCGGCTGCGACAGCGTTTCGCCAATCCGGCGATCCGCCACCTGACCTGGCAAATTGCCATGGATGGCTCGCAGAAGCTGCCGCAGCGGCTGCTGGAGACCGCGCGGGAGCGGTTGCACGCCGGGCTGCCGATCCCGGCGCTGGCCTTGGCGGTCGCCGCCTGGGTTCGCTACGCCGGCGGAACCGACGAACGGAATGCGCCGATCGATGTCCGCGATCCGCTGGCAGACGAACTCAGCGCAGCTCATGACCACGACGATCCGTCGGCAAGGGTGCGCCGCATCCTGTCCGTCGCGGCGGTGTTCGGCCCCGACCTGGGTGCCGATGCCCGCTTCGCGAGCGCCGTGACGAGTGCCTATTGCGATCTGCTGCGGCGCGGCGCCCGTGCCGCCGCAATCGCCATCGGGTAGCGAGCTCGTATGCATAATCTCCTCACCGACATCGCGGGCATCTCGGTCGGCCATGCCACCGACCTCGCACTCGGTTCCGGTGCCACCGCGATCCTGTTCGACACTCCGGCGACGGCCTCCGTCATCACCCTGGGCGGAGCACCAGGCAGTCGCGACACCTCAATGCTGGAGCCGGAGATGTCGATCCAGGCGGTCGACGCGATCGTGCTTTCCGGCGGTTCGGTGTTCGGCCTCGATGCCGCGGGCGGCGTCCAGGCCTGGCTGCGCGAACAGGGCCGCGGCACCAATATTCGCGGCGCCCTGGTTCCGATCGTTCCGCAGGCGATCATCTTCGATCTGCTAAACGGCGGCGACAAGGACTGGGGCCTGTTCTCGCCCTACCGCGACCTCGGCTACGCCGCCGCCCAGGCCGCTTCCTCAGGCAATTTTGCCCTCGGCAGCGTCGGCGGCGGCACCGGCGCCACCACCGCCACGATGAAGGGCGGCCTGGGCTCCGCCAGCGCCATTTCCCGCAGCGGCCACCTTGTCGCCGCCATCGTCGTCGTCAACGCGGTCGGCAGCGCCACGATCGGGGATGGCCCGCATTTCTGGTCCGCGCCCTACGAGCAGGACGGCGAATTCGGCGGCCTCGGCTGGCCGGCCACGATGGACTTGGTGCCGCGCCTGAAGGGCACCCCAGGAACCTCCACCACGATCGCCCTGATCGCCACCGATGCCGTGCTCACCAAGTCGCAGGCCAAGCGCCTGGCCATCATGGCCAACAACGGACTGGCCCGCGCCATCCTGCCCGCCAGCGCCCCGATGGACGGCGACACCGTGTTTGCCGCCGCCACCAATGCCCGTCCTTTGGCCGATGCGGTGCGCGACCTGACGGAAATCGGCACCACCGCGACCTTGGTCATGGCGCGTGCGATCGCGCGTGGCGTGTATGAGGCAAGCGAGGCGCGCGTTCAAAGACGCGCGCCTTAGCGCGGCGGCTCCAGCGGCAGGCGCGCCCCTGCGCCTCGGAAGCGAAAACAACCATCGAAGGCTCGCAATCCGCCTGCCGAAAAGATGGCGAACGGCGAAGACGCGCGCGCCCTAATCAGCCACACCGAACACCGCCGCCCGCAACTCCTTGGAACGAGCAGATACGGCCTCGCGTTACGGAAATTTGAACCGCCGCCGTCTCATGGCTGCATCTGGATTTCGCGTGCTCAGTTCAGCCATTTCGCCGACAGGCGTCCATATTCGCCGGTCTCCACGCTCAGGTGCAGCCACTGGTCGATCCAAGCCTTCAGCACCAGGTCGCGCGGCAGCAGATACGCCAGTTCGCCGAAATCGAACGGCGCCTCGGGATGGATGGCGCAAAGCTCCGGATGCAGCTTCTGCTGCAGCCGCGTCTCCACCGCATCGGTGATCATCAGGTCGGCATGCCCCGCGACCAGTTCGCCGAAGATCTCGGCATTGTTGGCGAACATGACGATCTCGGCGTTGTGCAGGTTGGCGCGGTCGTATTTTTCGTTGGTGCCGCCGGGATTGGCGATGACCTTCACCCCTGGCCTGTCGATGTCGGCGAGCGTGTTGAACTTCGCCTTGTTCTCGCACCGCGCGATCGGCGTCTTCCCGGTCCGCATCACCGGCGTCGAGAATAGTGCCGCCTTCTGGCGGTCCAGCGTGACCGAGATCCCACCCATGGCGAGATCGAACTTGTCGGCCGCGAGATCGGACAGCAGCGCGCCCCAGGCAGTCGGCACCAGTTCCAGTTTCACGCCCAATCCGCGCGCCAGGCTCTCGGCCATGTCGACGTCGAGCCCCTCGAAATTGCCGCTCGCCTTGTCGCGCAGGGAGAACGGCCGGTAATCCCCGGTCAGCCCGACGCGGACCGTGCCGCGCGCGATGATGGCATCCAGTTTGGATGGCGCCTCCGCCGCCTGTGCCGCACCCAGAAGCGGCATTGCCGCGCAAGCCAGCCACGCCAGCCGATGGAGAAGTCGCATGTGTTTTCCTTTTGCCCGCCTCGCGCGGCCTGTTCCAGCACGGTCGGTTCGCCCTCGATGGTGGTCCGGCGCATGTCCCGAACCTCGCCGATGTCGTTGTAGCGGCGCGCCCGGTGTATGGTGACGCGGTTGTCCCAGATCACCAGGTCGCCGTCGCGCCAGTGATGGGTGTGGACGAATTCCGGCTGCGTCGCCATTTCCATCAGATCGCGCACCAGCGCCCGCGCCTCCGGCACCGGCCAGCCCAGGATGGTGCCGATATGCGAGGAGAGAAAAACCGATTTGCCGCCGGTTACGGGATGGTTCCGCACCAGACGTTGCCTTACCGGAGCGAAGGCCCGCCGCTCCTCCTCGTCGAACTCGCCAAATCCCAGCAGGCTGCGGGAGAACAGCAGCGAGTGCTCGGTCACCATATCCTCGATCAGCGTCTTGATGTCGGCTGGGAAGGCCGCATAGGCGGCGCGCATGTCGGCGAACTGGGTGTCGCCGCCGGTGGCCGGCACCTTGCGCCCGGACAGCAGCGAGTATTTCGCGGGCGTCGCCTTGAACGAGGAATCCGAGTGCCACAGCATGTTCCCGAGATTGAACATCCGCCGCTTGTCGTCCCGCGCCAGCAGTTTGTTGTCCTGGTCGAGGTTGGAGATGTCGGCGATGTTCAGCTTCAATCGCCGGTCCTGCGGCTTGGTGACGTTCGCGAGCGTCGCCTCCAGCCGGCCGAAATTCAGGCTGAACGCGACCTGCTGTTCGTCAGTGATGTTCTGCCCATGCAGCACCAGCACGCCGTAGCGGTCCATGCCCGCGTCGATCGCCGCGACCTCGTCCGGCGTGAGCGGCCGCCTGAGGTCGACGCCTTCCACTTCGCCGACGAACGCATGGCCCTCGGAGCTGGGGCCGATATGTCTGGTCCTCACGCCGCCCTCCGCTATTTCATGCCCGAGGATGCAATCCCGGTGGTGATGTATTTCTGCAGGAATGCGAAGACGCAGGTGACCGGGATCAGCGTCACCACCGTCATCGCCAGCAGGTAGTGCCACTGGGTCTGCAACTCCCCCTGGAACGAGGCGAGGCCAAGTTGCAACGTGAACACCTCCTCGCGGTTCAGCACGATCAGCGGCCACAGGAAGTCGTTCCAGCGCCACACCACCGAGAAGATCGCCAGCACCGCCAGCGCGGGTGCGGCAAGCGGCAACACGATGCGCCAGAACACCCGCCATTCGCTGGCATGGTCCATCCGCGCCGCGTCGATCAGTTCGTCCGGGATCGTCAGCATGTATTGCCGCAGTAGGAAAACCCCGGTGGGCGTTGCCGCCGGCGGCAGGATCACGCCCCACAGCGAGTTGCCGAGGCCGAGCCCGGTCACCACCAGGAAGGCCGGCACCAGGATGACGGTGATCGGAATCATCAGTGTCGAGATGATGAACACGAAGATCGCGTTGCGGCCGCGGAACTCGTATTTGCTCAACCCGAACGCGCACATCGCGTTGATCGCCAGCGTCAGGATGGTGGCGACAATGGTCACGAACAGGCTGTTGCCGAGATAGCGCCCGAAGTTGAACTGCCGCAGCGGCTCCACGTAGTTCTCCCACGCGAAATGCATCTCCCGCACCGGAACCGCCTCGGCCACGCGCACCCTGGTGATGCCTTTGTCCGGTGCCGCCGGATCGACCATCTGCGCCTCCAGGCCGACCCGGCGCAGCATCGCGCGCTCGGCCGTGGTGCCGTCTGGCTGCTTCACGGTGAACACCGGCAATGGGCGGTCGTAGCCCTGCACCTGCACCAGTTTCTGGCCCATCGGCAGCAGCCCTGGCGGAAACTCCTGCAACGCCGACTGGGTCTTGAAGCTGGACAGCACCAGCCACAGCACCGGGCCGAACATCACGATCACGCCGACCACCAGGTACAGCCAGGACAGCCAATCGGTGACGTCGGCACGGCCGCGGCCGCGCCGGCCCGTCAGGAAGCTGGCGACCGCGCTCATTGCTTGGCTCGCGCTGAGAAGAACATCTGCAGCAAGGTCAGCACCAGCAGCACTCCGCCCACCAGCATCGACGCCGCCGCCGCCAGCCCTAGGATATGGATCTGGTTGGCGAAGGCCGTCTCGTAGATGTACTGCACGATATACTGCGTCGCCGTTCCCGGCCCGCCACCGGTGAGGACGAAGATCTCGTCGAAGGTCTGCACCGCGCGGATCAGCCCCAGGACCAGCACCACCATCATGTTCGGCATCAGCAACGGCAGGGTGATGCGCCAGAACACCCGCCAGGTCGGCGTGCCGTCCATCGCCGCCGCCTCGTAGAGATCGGGCGGAATGGCCTGCAGGCCGGCCAGCAGAATGAGCGTGTAGAATCCCATATGCGCCCAGATGCTGACCAGGATGGTCCAGAAGAACGCCCAGCCGGGATCGAGCAGGAACGGCTGCCGGGCGCCGCCGCCGGCGACCAGCACGCCGTTCAGCAGGCCGTCCGGCTGCAGGATCCATTTCCAGATCAGCGCCACCACCACCGGCGATAGCAGCACCGGGTAGAAGAACACCGCCCTGAAGAACCCACGCGCCGGTATGCGCCGGTTCAGCACCAGCGCCGTCACCAGTGCCAGCAGGATCATGCCGACCACCTGGAACAGCACGAACCACGAGGTGTTGCCGACCGCCCGCCAGAACCGATCCTGCCGGCAGGTGGCGACATCCAGGAAGTTGCCGCAGCTCAGCAGCTCCGAAAAATTCTGGCCGCCGACGAAAGGCCGCTCCGCCGGCATCAGCGCGGTCCCGCCGGTCATGGAATACCAGACGTTCAGCAGCATCGGCGCGACGACGAACACCGTGAACACCAGCAGGTTCGGCGCCACGAACGCGTAGGGCATCCGGGCCGCGCCGAAGCGGCGCTGCAACGCCTCGAACGGCCAGGCCGCCACGTCACCCAGGCGTCGCAGAGCCATGTCGATCAGGCCTGGCTTGGCGCCTTCATTTCGCCTGCGCCTTCATGCCGTCGGCGACGTCGGATGTCATGCGCGCCCACGCATCCTCCAGCGACATTTCGCCTGATATCGCCTGGTTCAGCCGCACGATCTCGGCGTTGAACAGCACCCGGTTGCGGGCATAGCCCTGCAGCTTGTAGGCCGCGGGCGTCAGCGTCTTCAGCGCCGCGAACCCGGCCTCGAGCGACTTCTTCACCTGCGGCAGATCCGTCTTGTACGGCACGCCCGACTGCATCAGCGAAAGCGAGGCCGGCAGGAACAGGGTGCGGGCGTGATACTCGGAATACACCGGCTCGCTGGCCAGGTAATCCATGATGCGCGCGACCTCCTGCGGGTGCTTCGTGGTCTTGAACGGCACCAGCGCCGCCCCGCCCGGCAACCCGGTGCAGGCGGCGGGTCCGCAGGGCTCGGCCACCACGTGCCAGTCGAACCCGTCGCCGATGGTCTTGGCGAATTGCGGGATCTGCCAGGTGCCGCTCATGTAGAGAACCACCTGCCCGTTGGCGAACTCCTCGGTGGCGCCGCGATAGGCGGTGCCTCCGACCGAGCCCCAGATCTGCTTCGACATGGTACCGTCCTTGTGCCAGTCGTACAGCAACTTGGTCCAGGCCTTCAGCCCGTCATCCACCAAGGCCGGCGTGTCGCCGTCGAAGAATTTGGCGCCCATCGAAATGGCCGGACCGGAAATTCGGTGCCCCGAACGGTCGATGGCGACCGGGATCGGCGCGCCGACCTTCTGCGCCACCGCCTTCGCGGCGACGCCCCATTCCTGCCAGGTCGCCTTCGGCCCGGGCAGCGGAATCCCGGCCTGCTGGAACAGTGTCTCGTTCACGAACGGCAACGTCACCGTCAGCTGCGTCATCAGCCCGTAGATGCCGTCCGTCTTGCCCGGCGGCCGCACCCAGGGCAGCACCTCGGCGAAGTTCTTCTCCCAATAGGCCGGGTCCTTCAGCAGCGGCTTGACGTCGAGGTAGTATTCCGCCTGCCCCCCGAGATCCGTCACCCGCGCCATGTCGGGGGCCTGACCGCTGCTGACCAGTGCCGGCAGGTTCTCGGTGATGGTCTTGTACGGCACCCGGTCCAGCGTCACCTTGATGTCGGGGTTGGCCTTTTCGAACCTGTCGAGCAGGTCGCGCACCACCTCGCCCTCGTTGCCGTCCGAATACCACATGATCCGCACGTCGGTCGCGGCGTGCGCCAGTCCTGGCAACAGCGACGCAGCCCCGCAGAGCAGCGTCAGGCGCAACAGAGTTTTCATGCGTGCAATTCCCTTGTGTGTCGCGTGAGTGCCGCTTCCCCGTCGCCGCTGCGGAAAAGATGCGCCATTCCATCGGTGATGACCGCCTGCGCCGGGCTGCCGGTGGCGAGATGTGTCTGCCCGGGCCGGCGCACCACGATCTTGTCGCCGGAAGCCAGCGTCATGTAGACGTAGCTCTCGCCGCCCATATGCTCGACCAGGTCGACATTGCCGGGCAGACCGTCGGCATTGCCGAATTCCACATGCTCGGGCCGGATGCCCAGCACCAGTTCCTCGCCGGTCGCGGTAGCGCCTGGGTCGACGCCTTGGATGGTGACCGCGGGCAAACCGTTGGACGCCACCTGCAACCCTGCTTCATTTCTACCGGTCACCTTGCACGGCAGGAAATTCATCCGCGGCGAACCGATGAACCCGGCAACGAACCGGTTGGCGGGCGCGTTGTAGAGTTCCAGCGGCGAGCCCGCCTGCTCGATTCGCCCGGCGCGCAGGACCACGATGCGGTCGGCCATCGTCATCGCCTCGGTCTGGTCGTGGGTCACGTAGATCATGGTGCTGCGCAGCCGCTTGTGCAGGGTCGACAACTCGACCCGCATCTGCACCCGCAACTCGGCGTCGAGGTTCGACAGCGGCTCGTCGAACAGGAAGATGCCGGGTTCGCGCGTTACCGTCCGCCCAATCGCCACCCGCTGCCGCTGGCCGCCGCTCAACTGGCCTGGCTTGCGGTCCAGCAGATGGTCGATCTGCAGCATCCGGGCGGCGTCGGCGATGCGCCGGTCGATCTCGGGCTTCGGCATGCGCTGGTTCTGCAGCCCGAAGGCCAGGTTCTGCCGCACCGTCATGTGCGGATACAGCGCGTAGGACTGGAACACCATCGCCAGCCCTCGCTCCGCCGCGGTTCGCTCGTTCACCCGCTCGCCGTCGATGCGGATTTCGCCGCCGCTGGGCGTGTCCAGGCCGGCGATGATGCGCAGCAGGGTGGATTTGCCGCAGCCGGACGGACCGACGAACACCACGAACTCGCCCTCGGCGACGTCGAGATCGATGCCGTGGATCACCCGCAGCGTCGCGAAATCCTTGGTGATGCCGCGCAGCGTCAGGCTCGCCATCGATCCCCCCGGCAGGCTTGTGATGTTTCGTTAAGCGCAGGCTATCCTGCCCGGGCAACGCAGGCAACGATCTCAGACGGTCAGCAATGCACCCTGGAACCACCGCGAAATCGCCCCGGCGTCCGGCATGTCCTGGCTGCCGATGACCACCAGCACCGGCTCCATCGGGGCGGCCATTGGGGTGATCGCCCAGCGCTCGGCGGCGTATTGCAGCAGCACCGGCGCGCGCTCGGGGCCGAGTTCGCAGAACCCCTTGATCCGCAGCACCGAGCGTGGCAGCGCCTCGAGCATGGCGCGCAGGCGGGTGGGGTCCAGCGGCCCGGGGCAGCGCCACTGCATGGTGACGAAGGGATGCACCAGTGCATCCGCGTGCAACCGGCTCGCCCGCGGACGCGGCGGCGGCTCGAACATGAGGTCCGCGGCCGCAACCCGCCCCTGCACGGCAACAACCTGACGAGCTTCCGGCCGCAGCCCGGCCACCAGCCGCTGTGTTCCGGCAAGGTCGCTCGCCCGGTCGGACTTGTTCAGCACCACCAGTTCGGCGAAGGCCAGTTGCTGCCGGACCGTGGCGCCGACATCGGGCTCGTCCAGTTGTTGCCGCAGCCGCGAGGCATCCACCACCACGACCAGCGGCCCGAGGGCGAAGCCGGGTTCGGTCAGGCCGATCTGGGCGATCCGCCAGGGGTCGGCGATGCCGCTGGCCTCGACGATCACCTGTTCCGGCGCCGGCTGCCGGGCGCGCAGCATGTCCAGCGCCATGGCGAGGTCGTCGCCCAGGCTGCAGCAGACGCAGCCGTTGGTGAGTGCGATGCTGCTGCCATGCTGCGCCGCAATCAGCGCCGCATCGACGTTGACGCTGCCGAAATCATTGACCAGCACGCCGATCCGCCGCGTGGCGGTGGCGAGCAGGTGGTTCACCATGGAGGTCTTGCCGGCGCCCAGGAAGCCGCCGATCACGGTCAGCGGCAGATCGGGAATGGCTGAGTCGGGCGGCATGCGGATATCTCAACCCCTGACGCCCTTGGGGCAAGCCCCTTGCTTCGGCGCCGCATCGGGGAAAAACTGTCCGGAACCGAAATCCGGGAGCCCCTCCGCCATGCGCGCCAACTCCATCCACGCCCGCGACGTCGCGTTCTTCGTCCACCAGCAGACCGATCTGGCAGCCTATCAGGAGGCCGGCGGCACCCTGATGGCCCGTGGCGACGGCGTCTACGTGTATGACGAAAGCGGCAAGAAATACCTGGAGGCGATGGCCGGCCTGTGGTGCGCCTCGCTCGGGTTTTCGGAGAAGCGCCTGGCCGAGGCGGCGTACAAGCAGATGCTGGAACTGCCGTACTACCACACCTTCTTCGCCAAGGGGCACCTGCCCAGCGTCGACCTGGCGGAGAAGCTGATCGCGCATGGCGCCCGGCAACATGACCAAGGTGCTGTTCCAATGCTCCGGATCGGAGGCCAACGACGCCGCGATCAAGCTCGTCTGGTACTACCACAACGCCATCGGCAAGCCGCTGAAGAAGAAGATCATCGGCCGCATCCGCGGCTATCACGGCAACACCGTCGCCTCGGTCAGCGTCTCCGGCCAGCCGCACATGGTTGCGGAATTCGATCTTCCGTTGCCGATGATGAAGCATACCGACAACCCGAACTATTACCGGTTCCATGCAGGAGGGCGAGTCGCGAGGAAGATTTCTCCACGCCGCATGGCGGACAATCTCGAGAAGCTCATCCTCGACGAGGGCCCGGAGACGGTGGCCGCGTTCTTCGGCGAACCGGTGCAGGGCGGCGGCGGCGCGATCACTCCGCCTGCGACCTATTGGGCAAAGATCCAGGCGGTGCTGCGCAAATACGACATCCTGTTCCTCGCCGACGAGGTGATCTGCGGGTTCGGCCGCACCGGCAACATGTGGGGCTGCGAGACCTATGACCTGCAGCCGGACATGGTGACCTGCGCCAAGGCGCTGTCCGCGGCGTACCAGCCGATCTCCGCGCTTGATGATCAACGACAAGATCCACCAGGCGATGCTGGCGCAGAGCGTCAAGGTCGGCAGCTTCGGCCACGGCTTCACCTATGGCGGCCACCCGGTTGCCTGCGCGGTGGCGCTGGAGACGCTGAAGATCTACGAGGAGCGCGACATCGTCGGCCATGTGCAGCAGGTCTCGCCCAGCTTCCTCGCCGGGTTGCGCGCCATCGAGGAGCATCCGCTGGTCGGCGACGCACGCGGCGTTGGGCTGATCGCCGGCGTCGAGGTCGTGGCCGACAAGAAGACCCGGGAAGCCTTCGCGCCGGGCATGAAGGTCGGCAACATCGTGATGGACAAATGCCAGGAGGCCGGGCTGATCGTCCGCGCCATCGGCGACCGCATTGCCTTCACGCCGCCGCTG
Organism: uncultured Alphaproteobacteria bacterium; assembly: GCA_963819305.1. Classification (GTDB taxonomy): domain Bacteria; phylum Pseudomonadota; class Alphaproteobacteria; order Acetobacterales; family Acetobacteraceae; genus CAVTKE01. The sequence continues at coordinate 629,309 of CAWFVP010000002.1, read as the reverse complement.
ATCATCACCGAGGAACAGGTGCACGAAATGTTCCGACTGTTCCGCATCGGCCTCGACGGCGCCTGGGCGGAACTGCGGGCCGAGAATCTGGCGGCCGATTGACGCGATAGCCCACCGACAGGAGAAGAAATGACGTTCAAGCTGGTCATGCTGCCGCCACAAGACGAACGCTCCATGGCATGGGCGGAACGGCTGGCGAAATCGGTGCCGGGCCTGCAGGTCGTCGTCGCGGAAGGCGAGCAGCAGGCGCAGCACGACATCGTCGATGCGGACGCGGTGTTCGGCACGCTGACGCCGGACCTGCTTTCCCGTGCCCGCAAGCTGCGCTGGCACCAGGCGCCACAGGCGGCGCCGCCGGCCGGGTTCTACTTCCCCGAACTGATCGCGCATCCTGCTGTCACCACCAACTTCCGCGAAATCTTCAACGACCATATCGGCGCCCACATCATGGCGTTCGTCTATGCCTTCGCGCGCGGCTTCCATTACTACATTCCCCAGCAGACGCGCCGCGAGTGGAAGAAGCCGCCGGAGGACGAGGGCGTGGTGGCGCTGCCGGAATCCACCGCGCTGATCGTCGGCCTCGGCGGCATCGGTGCCGAAGCGGCGCGCCTTGCCGCCGCGGCCGGCATGACCGTGATCGGCACCGACGCGCGCCGGAAGACCGCACCTCCGGGCGTCGCGGAAATGCACCCGCCGGAAGCGCTGGACACGCTGCTGCCGCGCGCCGACTTCGTCATTCTGACGGTCCCGCACACGCCGGCAACCGAAGGATTCTTCAACCGCGCCCGTTTCGGCCGGATGAAGCAGACCGCCTTCTTCATCAATATCGGCCGCGGCATGACCACGCGGCTTACGGACCTCGTCGATGCCCTGCGATCCGGCGCCATCGCCGGCGCCGGGCTGGATGTCTACGAGGAGGAACCGCTCCCCGCCGATCATCCGCTATGGACTTTGCCGAATGTGCTGATGACGCCGCACATGGCGGGATACGGCCCGCATCTGAACGAGCGCCGATACCAGATCATCGAGGACAACGCGCGGGCGATGATTGCCGGCACCCCGCTGCGCAACGTGGTGGACAAGGCGAGCTGGTACTGAAATGGCCGATGCCCCGATCTCTCCTGCCGGCATCATGCAGTTGGGCACCGCGTTCTTCGCCTCGAAGACGCTGCTGAGCGCCGTCGAGCTCGGTGTCTTCACTGAGCTGGCAGGCGGGCCGAAATCGCTGGAACAGCTGCGCACCAGCCTCGGCCTGCATGAACGCGGCGCCCGCGATTTCCTCGACGGGCTGGTGGCGCTGCGGATGCTGGACCGGACCGATGGGCGCTACCGCAACACGCCCGAATCCGATCTGTTCCTCGACCGTGGCAAGCCGAGCTATATCGGCGGCCTTTTGGAAATGGCCAACCGGCGGCTATATCGGTTCTGGGGCGGCCTGACGGATGCGCTGCGCACCGGCCAGCCGCAGAACGAATCCCGCGACGGCCAGGACCCCTTCGCCGCGCTGTACGCGACGCCGGAGGCGCTGAAGGGCTTCCTGCAGGCGATGACCGGCATCAGCCGCCCCACCGCCCGCGCCATCGCCGCCGCCTTCCCCTGGCAGGACGCGCGCTCCTTCGTCGATGTCGGTTGCGCCCAGGGTGCGGCGACCCTGGAGATCGCTTCGGCCCATCCGCATCTTTCCGGCATCGGCTTCGACCTGCCGCCGGTGGGTCCGGTATTCGACGCGTTCATCCGCGAGCAGGCCGCCGCGAACCCGTCGCTGGCGGGCCGCGTCCGTTTCGTCGGCGGCAGCTTCTTCACCGACGACCTGCCCCACGCCGACGTCATCGTCATGGGCCATGTGCTGCACGACTGGAACCTGGCGCAGAAGCGCGAGCTGTTGCGCAAGGCCTTCGCGGCGCTGCCCGCGGGCGGCAGCGTCCTGGTCTATGAATCACTGATCGACGACGACCGCCGGGAAAGCGTCGCGGGCCTGATGATGAGTCTCAACATGCTGATCGAAACCCCCGGCGGCTTCGACTTCACCGGCGCCGACTGCATCGCCTGGATGGCGGAGGCCGGATTCACCGATGCCCGCGTGCAGCCGCTGAATGGCCCGCACGCCATGGTGACCGCGCGCAAGCCCGGCTGATGCCGTCGGCTACAATTCGTTCTTGACGAACCGGCCGCCGAGCATGATCGCCGGAATCCGCGCGCCGTCGCCGAGGAAGACCGACAGATCGGCATAGGGGTCGCCGTCCACCACCAGCAGGTCGGCATGCGCGCCCGGCACCAGTTCCCCGAGCGTCCCGCTGCGCCCTACGATCTCGGCATTCACCAGCGTAGCCGAGCGGATCACCTCCTGCGGCGACATCACTTCGCCGCGGATGGTGAACTCGTTGCAATGGTCGTTCTGCAGCTGCCCCAGCAGGTCGCTGCCGAAGCCGATCTTCACCCCGGCGGCGCGGCAGAGTTCCAGTGACCGCAGGCCACCGGCCAGCACCATGTCGTTCTTGGCCAGGCTGTACTCGGACAATCCGTATTCGCCGCCACGCCGCTTCAGCGCGTCGTAGGCGACCAGGGTCGGCACGATGAAGGCGCCCTTCTCGGCCATCAGCCTCGCCGTCGCCTCGTCGATCAGGTTGCCATGCTCGATGGTGCGCACGCCGCCGCGCACCGCCCGCTCTATCGCCTTGGCGCTGTAGGCGTGCGCCGCGACATAGGTGCCCCAGCGCTGCGCCTCCTCCACCGCCGCCTCGATCTCGTCCATCCGGTATTGTAGGCTTTCCAGCGGATCCGCCTGCGAGGCGACGCCGCCGGAGACCATGATCTTGATGTGGTCGGCCCCCTTGCGCAGCTCGTCGCGCACTGCCTTGATCACGTCCGGAACGCCGTCGGCCACGCGCGCTGTCCAGGCCAGGCCGTTGCAGCAGGCGCAGAACATTTTTGTCTGCGTCCGCTTGCGGTGATCGGCGTGGCCGCCGGTCTGGCTGATCGCCTGGCCGGCGATGAACAGGCGCGGGCCTTCGAACAGGCCCTGTTCCACCGCCGCCTTCATGCCGAAATCGGCGCCGCCGGTGTCGCGCAGGGTGGTGAAGCCGCGCATCAGCATCGCCCGCATCGCCACCGACCCCTTGGCGGCCAGCAAGGTCAACGGCATGTCCGACAGCAGCTGCAGATTGACCTCGGTCAGCACGATATGGATATGCGCGTCGATCAGCCCGGGCATTACCGTCCGCCCGCGCACGTCGATCCGTTCCGCCCCCGTGGCCCGGATCGGCCGGTCGGCGACCTCGCGGACCATTCCGTCCTCGACCAGGACCTCCACCCCCTCGCGCAGTTCGTCGGCGCGCGGATCAAGGAATTTTCCCCCAGCGAATACGAAACTGGCCATGCGGAGCCCTCCCTTTCAGCGGGCGCATCCTGGCCGCGATGGCGGGACTTGTCACATCCCCCGGCCCGGTGCACACGGATGGGATGATCGATTTCACGCGCATCTACGACGTGCTGGTGGTCGGCGGCGGCAATGCCGCCCTGTGCGCCGCCGTCACGGCGCGGGAGGCGGGGGCCAGCGTGCTGCTGCTGGAACATGCGCCGCGGGATTTCCGTGGCGGCAATTCCCGCCACACCCGCAACTTTCGCGGCATGCACGCGGCGCCGACCAAGGTGCTGACCGAATCCTACCTGGAAGACGAATACTGGGACGACCTCAACCGCGTCACCGGCGGCAACACCGACGAGAACCTGGCGCGCATGACCATCCGCGCCTCCGCCCATGTCACGCCGTGGATGGAAGCCTGCGGCGTGCGCTTCCAGCCATCGCTGACCGGCACGCTGAGCCTGTCGCGCACCAACGCGTTTTTCCTCGGCGGCGGCAAGGCCCTGGTGAATGCCTATTTCGCCACCTGCGAGCGCCTGGGCGTGGACGTGCTGTATGACACCGAGGTCCGTTCGCTGGCGCTGGAGGACGGCTTCGTGCGCTCGGCGGAGATCGCCTGCCGGGGCTTTCCGGAGACGGTGCGGTTTCGCTGCGTGGTGGTGGCGTCGGGCGGGTTCCAGGCCAATCTCGACTGGATGCGGCAGTACCTGGGGCGATGCGGTGGACAATTTCGTGATCCGCGGCACCCCCTATGCCAAGGGTCTGGTGCTGAAGAACCTGCTGGCCCAGGGCGCCGCGCCGGTCGGTGACGCGACCCAGTTCCATGCTGTCGCTCTCGATGCAAGGGCGCCGAAATTCGACGGCGGCATTGTCACCCGGCTGGATTCAGTGCCGTACAGTATCGTCGTCAACAACGAGGGAAAGCGCTTCTATGACGAGGGCGAGGATGTCTGGCCGAAGCGCTACGCCATATGGGGACGACTGATCGCCCAGCAGCCGGACCAGGTGGCCTATTCGATCTGCGACGCGCCGGCATTTTCGCTGTTCATGCCGTCGGTGTTTCCGGCCGTGCGCGCCGACAGCATCGGCGAACTCGCCGAGCGCCTGGGGCTCGATCCGGGGACGGTACAGGCGACGGTCGCCGGCTATAACGCGGCCGTCCAGCCGGGCGAGTTCAATCCGGTCGCGCTGGACGGCAGCCGCACGATGGGGCTGACACCCGAAAAGACCCATTGGGCGCGGCGGATCGAGAAGCCCCCCTTCTACGGCTATCCGCTGCGGCCCGGCATCACCTTCACCTATCTCGGGCTCAAGGTGAACGAGCAGGCGCGGGTGCTGATGGCGGACGGCAAACCGAGCGCCAACCTGTTCGCGTCCGGCGAGATCATGGCCGGCAACATTCTCGGCCGCGGCTATCTCGCCGGCTTCGGCATGACCATCGGCACGGTGTTCGGCCGCATCGCAGGGCAGGAGGCGGCACGACATGCGCGAAACTGAAGCCGTCGCCGATGCCAGGCGGGCGATGGAGGTGTGCAATGCCTGCCGCTATTGCGAGGGCTTCTGCGCGGTGTTCCCGGCGATGGAGCTGCGCCGCGATTTCTCCGGCGCCGATCTCAGCTACCTCGCCAATCTCTGCCATGGCTGCCGCGGCTGTTTCTATTCCTGCCAATACGCCCCGCCGCACGAGTTCGGCATCAACGTGCCGAAGTCGCTCGCCGAGGTCCGCCATGAAAGCTACGAGCAATATGCCTGGCCGCAGCCGCTGGCCCGGCTGTTCCCGCGCAACGGCAGCATCGTCTGCCTGGTCGCCGCATTCGGCGTGGCGTTGGTGCTGATCCTCACCGAATTGCTGCAGTCGCCGGATACGCTGTTCGGCGTGCACACGGCGCCGGGCGCGTTCTACGCGGTGATCCCCTATGGCGCGATGGTTGCCGTTGCCTCCGTCACCTTCGTCTATGCGCTGGTGGCGCTGGCGATGTCGGCGGCGAATTTCTGGCGCAGCACCGGCGCCGGGCCGCCCGGGTTCGGGGCGATTGCGCGCGGCCTGCACGACGCCTTCACGCTGCGCAACCTCGGCGGCGGCGGCGATGGCTGCAACTACCCCGACGAGGGGTTTTCCGGCACGCGGCGATGGCTGCACCACGCCATGTTCTACGGCTTCCTGCTGTGCTTCGCCGCGACCTCGGTGGCCACGATCTATCATCACTGGTTCGGCTGGATCGCGCCGTATTCGCTGGCCAGCGCGCCGGTGCTGCTCGGCACCCTCGGCGGGATCGGCATGATGGCCGGCACCATCGGCCTGATCTGGATGAAGGTGATCGCCGACCCGATGCCGGCCGCGCGCGCCGTGCTCGGCGGCGACTACGCGCTGCTGTTCCTGCTGCTGCTGGTCGCCGCCACCGGATTGCTGTTGCTGGGCGTGCGCGACACGGCGGCCATGGGGATCACGCTGGCGATCCATCTCGGCTTCATCCTGTCGCTGTTCCTGCTGATGCCATACAGCCGCTTCGTGCACGGCATCTACCGGCTGGCGGCGCTGATCCGGGCGGCGATGGAACGCTGAGCGGCATGGCGGCCACGCCCACGCTGGCGTTCGACGCCATCGTTCAGGATTTTCCGGACCCGCATGGCGGCGCCAGGCTGCGCGTGCTGGACGGCATCGGCTTCGACGTGCCGCCCGGGCAGTTCGTCTCGGTGATCGGCCCCAGCGGCTGCGGCAAGAGCACGCTGCTGCAGATGGCCGCCGGGCTGCTTCGCCCCACCGCCGGCGAGGTTCGCCATCTCGGCCGCGCCGTCAATTCGGTCAACCGCGCCGTCGGCTTCGTGCCGCAGCAGGCGCAGTTGCTGCCGTGGAAGACGCTGATCGACAACGTGGCCTTTCCCCTGGTGCTGCGCGGCGTCGCCGCTGCGGAATGCCGGCGCCGCGCGGAGGCGGCGATCGCGGCCGTGGACCTCGCGGGGTTCGAGGCGCATTTCCCCTGGCAGCTTTCCGGCGGCATGCAGAAGCGCGCCGCCATCGCCCGCACATTGGTCTACCGCCCGGACGTGATCCTGATGGACGAACCGTTCGGCGCGCTGGACGCGCAGACCCGCATGACCATGCAGCACGACCTGCAATCGCTCGCCGCCGACGCCACCATCCTGTTCATCACCCACGACATCACCGAGGCGGCGTTGCTGTCGGATCAGGTGATCGTGCTCAGCCGCCGGCCCACCCGCGTGATCGCCCGGATCGCCATCGACCTGCCGCGCCCGCGCGATGTCTTCGCGCCGCATCGGGTGCCAGGATTCGCCGAAGTCTATGATGCCATCTGGTCGGCGTTCCGCGCCGAGATGGTTGTTCCCACGTGAAACATCGCATCGTGCTGCTGCTGCCGGGGCTGCTGTTCCTGGGATTCTGGCAATGGGCCTCCGGGCGGCTGATCCGCGACATCTATGTCAGCCATCCCACCGCCATCGCCATGCGGCTGTACGAGGTGTTCGCGTCCGGCGAGATCTGGCCACACCTCGCCACCACCGGGAAGGAGCTTGTCTCCGGCTACCTGATCGGCGTGGTCGCCGGCATTTCCGGTGGCTATCTGCTGGCCAGGGCGCCCCGTATTGCCGCCATCGCCGAGCCCTATGTCATGGCGTTCTACGGCATACCCAAAATCGCGCTGGCGCCGCTGTTCGTCATCTGGTTCGGCATCGGCATCGGCTCCAAGATCGCGCTGGCGGCGCTGATGGTTTTCTTCCTGGTGTTCTACAACGTGTACGCCGGGGTGCGCGGGGTGGACCGCGAGCTGGTCAACCTCGCGCGGGTCATGGGCGCCAACGAACGCCAGCTTGGCCGCCACGTCTATCTGCCGGCGGCCGCGCCGTATATCCTGCTCGGGATGCGCATGGCCATTCCCTACGCGGTGATCGGCGTGATCGCCGGCGAGTTCACCTCCTCCCTGCAGGGGCTCGGGCTGTTCATCCACTATGCCTCCGATACCTACGACCCGGCCGGGGTGTTCGCCGGCATCTTTATCCTGATGGCATTCGTGGTCGTCGCCGGCGCGATTGCCGATCGGCTGGAGCGGCGCGCGCTGCGCTGGCGCCCGAAGCTGCCGTCGATCAACCCGGAAGGAAGCTGATGCGAATCCTGCTGCTGATGGCGCTGCTGGTGTTGCCGGGTTTCGCCGATGCCGCCGATCCGGTGCGGATCGGCCAGGCCACGACCTCGTTGAGCTTCCTGCCGATCTGGGCGGCGCGGGCGCTGGACAGCTTCGCCGCCGAGAACATCTCCATGCAATGGGCGGCGATCCCGGGCGGCGACCCGACCACGCTGGCGGCGCTGGATTCCGGCGACATCGACCTCGCCGCGGTCGGCAGCGAGACCGCGCTGGCGGCGATCTCGAAAGGCCAGAACTTCATCTTCGTGGCGTCGCTGATGTCGCGCATGTCGATGGACCTGGTGGCGTCGCCGGCCATGATGAAGCGCGCCGGCGTGACCGCCAAGGACCCGTTGCCGCAGCGCCTGGCGGCGTTGCGCGGCGCCGTGGTCGGCGTCAGCGCCGTGGGCGGTGCGCAGGACCGCGCCGTCCGCTGGCTGGCCGGGCGCGGCGGCCTCGACCCGGCCAGGGACATCAAGGTGGCGATGGTCGGCGGGCCGCCGGCGCTGCAGGCGGCGCTGGAGAACAACCGGATCGACGCATTCATCCTGTCGCCGCCGGAAGCGCAGCTCGCGGAGGCCGCCGGTTCGGGGCGCGCCCTGGTCAGTCTCGGCGCCGACTTCCAGTCGCTGTCGAGCCTGCCGTTCCTGGTGCTGGTCGCGAAGACGCCGATCGATGCCGCGGCTGAGGATCGGCTCGTGCGGACGCTGCGGGCGCTGCAATCCGCCAGTGCCGCCACCCGCGCCGATCCGGCCGGCGTGGCGGCGGCGATCGGCAGCAAATATTTCCCGAAGCTGGACCCCGCGGCGGTGCTGGCGGCGGTGCAATCGATGCAGGACGGCATCGCCGGCAACGGGCGTTTCAGCGCCGCCCAAATCGACACCTTGCTGCACTTCACCGCCGAGCTGGACGGCAAGCCTTCCACCCTCGACGGCGCCGGTTCCGAGGGGAAACTCTGGACCGACCGCTATGTCGACGCAGCACAGGCAAGAAAATAATGCAGCCGATCTATGTCACCTTCCTGAACGGCCTCGATATCGAGGCGCTGGCCATCACCGACGACGAAATCATCGCCGCCATCGAGACCAGCCTCGCCGCACAAGGCCGCGGCGAGACGGTGATCGAACCACGCGTTCATCTGAAGCCCGACCCTAATGTGCACGGGCATTTCAACGTGCTGCGCGGGGCGATCGGGGCGCCGGTGAACTATGCCGGGGTGAAGATCGTCAGCGACTACGTCTACAACTACGAGCGTGGGCTGCCGTCGGAGATGGGTATCCTCAACCTGTTCGACCCCGCGACGGGGATGCCGAAGGCGATCCTGGATGCCACCGGGATCACCGAAATGCGCACCGGCGCGATGACCGCGGTTGGCGCCAAATACCTGGCCCGGAAAGACAGCAAGATCCTCGGTCATCTGGGCGCGCGGGGCAGCGCCTACTGGAATGTGCGGCTGCTGGACAGCCTGTTCCATTTCGACGAGATCCGCGTCCATTCGCGCCGCAAAGAAAGCCAGGACGCGTTCGCCGCCAAATTGTCCGCCGATCTCGGCAAGCCGGTGCTGGCAATGGACAACTGGCAGGATGTGGTCAGCGGCGCCGACATCGTGGTGGAGGCGACGCGGCTGCTGGAACCGGCGCCGCTGCTGAAGACCGAATGGATCAAGCCCGGTGCATTCGTGGTTCCCTACGGCACGATGAGCGCCGTCGAGATTTCGCTCACCGACATCATGTCGAAGCTGGTGGTGGATGACTGGGGGCAGTGCAAGGGCGGGCCGTTCGGCTCGCTGCGGGCGCATGTGAATGCCGGCAAGCTGTCGGAGGAGACGCTGCATGCCGAGATGGGCCAGATCGTCGCCGGATTGAAGCCCGGCCGCGAGAACGATGCCGAGACGATCCTGTTCTGGCATCGCGGCCTGTCGCTGTCCGACATTGCGCTCGGCTACGCCATGCTGACCAAGGCCGAGCGCCTGGGGATCGGCCAGCGATTGCGCTTTGCATGACGCCGATTGCCAATGCGCGGATGTATTCAGTGTCGCCATCAGCGGCGGCGGCATGGAACGCCTTGCTGGCGCATGTCATCGCCGAATTGGATGTCGACATGATGATCATGGAGCATAACTATCCGCATCGCCTGGATACGCTCTGGCAACGCGACGATCTCGGCTGCGTGTTCATGTGCGGGTGGCCGTTCATCCGCGAAGGCGGTCACAAGACGCTGCTGGCGGCGCCGGTGCCAGATGCCGACTGGGCGGAGGACCGGGCGCAATACTGCTCCGAGTTCATTGTCGCGGCCGAAGCGCCATACACCGAACTGGAAGACACCTTCGGCCGCCGCTTCGCCTTCAACGTGCAGGACAGCCACTCCGGCTACAACGCGCCGCGCGCCCATCTTTCCCGCTGGGCGGAGCAGGCGCCGCTGTTCAGCGAAATCGTCGGTCCGTTCGTGACCCACCAGCGCGTCGTCGAGGCAGTCGCGACACACGCCGCCGATATCGCCGCCATCGACGGCTTCACCATGCTGCTGCTGCGCCGGCACGCGCCCGACCTGGTGGCCGGCGTTCGCGTCATTGCCCGCACCGCGCCCTGCCCGCTGCCGCTCCTGGTCGCCAACGCGCTCGATCCGGACCAGGCGCAGCGGGTCCGCGAAACACTGGCGAGCCTGCACAGCACCGTCGCCGGACGCGACCTGCTGGCGGAGGTCTGCACGCGCCGCTTCGTGCACGTCGCGCCCGATGCCTACCTCGCCACCCAGGCCATGGAACGCGCAGCCTTCGCCGCCGGCTATCCGGACATCCGCTAGATGCACGACATCGGCAGCCGGCTTCGGCTTCGCGACATCGTTGCGATCTCTCAAGATGGCGCGAAACTATGCGCGGGCGACGATACCTGGGACCGCGTCCGGCGCGCCCGCGCTGTCGTCGACCGCCATGCCGCCGGTGCGGCGCCGGTCTATGGCCTCAACACCGGCCTCGGCGGGAACGTCTCCTATCGTCTCAGCGCCGACGAAATCGCTGCGTTCCAGGTGCAGTTGATCCGCGGCCGCTGCATCGGCATGGGTGAACCGCTGGCGCCGGAGACTTGCCGGGCGGCGCTGCTCTGCCGAATCGCCGGTATCGGCAAGGGTGGCGCCGGCGTGTCGCCCGCGGTGCTCGAACTGCTGCTGGCGATGTACAACGCCGGCATCACCCCGGTGGTGCCCGGCCGTGGCTCGATCGGCGCCGGCGACCTCGGCCTCTGCGCCCATCTCGCGGCGCCTGCGATCGGGCTCGGCGAGGTCTGGCATCACGGCCAGCGCATGCCCGCCGCCGCCGCCCTTGCATCAGCCGGACTGGCGCCGGCGGTACTGGGGCCGAAGGACGGGTTGGGCCTGATCAACGCAAATTGCGTCAGTTGCGCCTACGCAACTTATGTGCTCGCCGAACTTGCCGATCTGCTGACGCTGGCTGCCACCACGGCCGCCTTGGCCGCCGAGGGCTATGCCGCCAACCCGGCCATCTTCGACGCGCGCCTCGCCGCCGCGCGCCCGGCCGCGGGCCAAATGTGGGCCGCCAGCTGGTTTCGCGCCATCCTGCACGGCAGCTATCTCCACGCCCCGGATGCCGCGCGTTCGATCCAGGACGCCCTGTGCTTCCGCGTCGCCGCCCCGGTGTTCGGCGTCGTGCTCGCGGCCTTCGCGCATCTCGCCGGTGAGGTCGAGACGGAGATCAACGCCGCCGCCGACAATCCGCTGGTGCTGACTGAAACCGACGAGATGCTGTCGACGGCGAATTTCCACACCCCCGCCATCGCCCTCGGCTTCGATACGCTGGCGATCGCCCTCACCCAGCTTGCGACCACTGGCGCCTACCGTGTCATCAAGCTGATGACCCCCGGCCTCAGCGGGTTGCCGCGCTATCTGTCCGCGGTCGGCGGCGCCAGTGCGGGATACAATCCGATGCAGAAGACGGTGGCCGCGCTGCTCGGAGAAATACGCCTGAAAGCGGCCCCCGCGTCGCTCGATGTGATTCCGGTATCCGACGGGGTGGAGGACGTAGCGCCGCAGACCTTGCTGGCGATCCGCAAGCTCGATGAACTTCTTCCAGTTCTGCGCATGCTGATCGCCATCGAGGCGATGGTGGCGGCCCAGGCGGTCGACCTCCGCAAGGCGGTGCCGCTCGCCCCCGCCACCCGCCTGCTCTACGACGCCGTGCGCGCCGAGGTGCCGATGCTGGAGGACGACCGCGAGACCGGCGCCGATGCGATGGCCGTGACCCGCCTCATCGCACGTCCCAGCATCCTGCAGGCCCTGCGCGCCGGCGGCGCCGGGCTGGACCTGCTGCGCCTGCGCTAGAGTTCGCCGGCGGACCGCTCCAGCATCAGCCTGGCGCCGAAGCCCATGAAGGCGACCCCCGCCACCCGGTCGATCCAGCGCCGCATCCGCCCGAACATCGCCGCCACTCGCTCGATGGTCAGGAAGCGCGCCACCAGCGCGTACCACCCGACGGTGAGCGCGAACATCAGCAACACCGCGACCGCCCCGAGCGCCGCCGGCGGATGCTGCGGCATGGTCGCGGCAAACAGGCTGGAGACGAACAGCGGCGCCTTGGGGTTGGCCAGGTTGGTCAACAACCCGGCACGAAAGGCGCTGACGCCGCCTGCGCCTTGGCTTGCCGCGTCCGCGCCGGCCGGCTTCGTCAAAAGGCGGACTCCGAGATAAACCAAATACGCCCCGCCGCCGATCTTGAGCGCCGCATACAGCCAGGGGGAGGCAACGAACAGCGCATGGATGCCGAAGAAGCCGGCCACCCCCCAGGCGGCGATGCCGATCGCCACCCCCAACGTGGCGCGGATCGCCGCCGCGCGGCCGCGCACGATCGAGATGCGGGTGACCAGCAGGAAATCGGGGCCCGGTGACATCAGTGCCGCCAGCCAAAGGGCGGAGATCGCACCCAGCACGCCGGCGTATTGGTAAAAGAACTCGAACATCGCGTTTGTCCCTAGCTGGCCCCCACGCCCAGGTGGCGGCTCAGCAATGCCTCGTTCGACTGCAGCGCCGCGCTCGGTCCCGCATGCACTACCCGGCCGCGCTCCAGAATAACCGCCGTGTCGGTGACCGCCAGCACCTTCTGCGCATGCTGCTCCACGATCACCGCCGACAGGCCCTCGTCGCGGGTCAGCCGGCGCAGCACGGCCAGCACCTCGGCGACGATGATCGGCGCCAGGCCCTCGGTCGGCTCGTCCAGCAGCAGCAATGCCGGGTTCAGCACCAGCGCCCGGCCGATCGCCAGCATCTGCTGTTCGCCGCCGGAAAGCTGGCTGCCCATGTTGCGCCGCCGCTCGCGCAGCCGCGGGAACAATTCGTAGATCCGCCCCACATGCCACGGTCCCGGCCGCGCCACGCAGGTGAGGTTCTCCTCGATGGTCAGCGAGCGGAAGATGTTCCGCTCCTGCGGCACCCAGCCAATGCCGGCCCGCGCCCGCCGCTCCGGAGGCAACGCGGTGATGTCCCGGCCGCCCAGGAACACCCGGCCGCCGACATGCCGCGTCAGGCCCATGATGCTGGTCAGCAACGTCGTCTTGCCCATGCCGTTGCGCCCCAGCAACGCAAGGCTGCCGCCCTGCTCGAGGCTGAGCGAAACCCCGTGCAGCGCCACCGCGGCGCCGTGGCCCGCCGAGAGGTCCTGCACCGCCAGGATGTCGGTCATGCCGGCTCGCCCAGATAGACCTCGCGCACGCGCGGGTTGGCGGCGATCTCGGCAGGCGTCCCCTCCACCAGCAGGCCGCCGGCGACGAGCACGGAAATCCGGTCGGCGAAGCGGAACACCAAATCCATGTCGTGTTCGATCAGCAGCACGGTAACGTCCGCCGGCAGTGCCGCCACGCCGGCCAGGATGCCGTCGCGCTCGCCTTCCGGCACGCCGGCGGCGGGCTCGTCCAGCAGCAGCACGCGCGGCCCGCAGGCGATCGCCACCGCAATCTCCAGCAGACGCTGCCGGCCATAGGGCAGCGAACCGGTCGGCTGGTTCATCACGCCCGCCAGGTCGAAGCGCTGCAGGATGTCCACGCTCTGCTCCACCACCGCCGCATTGCTGCCGATGCGCCGCCAGAACTGCGTGTCCATGCGCAGGCGGCGGGAGACGGCGAGCCCGATGGTGGTCAGCGGCGTCAGCGCCGGGAACAGCTGGTTGATCTGGAAGGTCCGCACCAGGCCACGCTGCACCCGCCGGTCCGGGCGCAGGCGGGTGATGTCCTCGCCGTCCAGCAGGATGCGGCCGGCGGACGGGCGCAGCACGCCGGTCAGCAGGTTGATCAGCGTGGTCTTGCCGGCGCCGTTCGGCCCGATCAGCGCGTGCCGCGCCCCGCGCGCGAGCTTCAGCGAAACCTCGTTGGTCGCCACCAACCCGCCGAACCTGCAGGTCAGGCCAGTGGTTTCCAGCACCACGCTCATGCCCGCCGCATCCGGCGCCAGAGCAGCATCGGCCACCCGAGCAGACGGTCCCGGCCCGCCACCACCAGCAGCACCAGCAGCAGCCCGATCCAAAACTCCCAGTATTCCGGCGTCAGTTCGGACAGATATTGCTGCATGAACTTGAACAGCAGTGCGCCGATCAGGCCGCCATACAGGTAGCCGACGCCGCCGATCACCAGCATCAGCATCACGTCCGCCGAGCGGTGGAACGCCAGCACGTCCAGCGAAACGAATTGCGTGGTCTGCGCCAGCAGCGCCCCGGCAATGCCGGCATAGCGCCGCCGCGATGGTGTAGACGCCGACCAGCCGCGCGTTGACCGGGATGCCGATCGCCGCCGTCGCGCATCGGGTTGCCTTTCACCGCCCGCACCGACCAGCCGAACGGCGAGAACACGAAGCGCCGCGCCACCAGGAACAGCAGGAACACCACCGTCAGGCTGTAGCCGTAGGCGACGCGCCCGAACATGTCGAACTCGAAGCGGCCGAGCAGCGGCGACATGGTCATGCCCTGCAGCCCGTCGGCGCCGCCGGTGAGCCAGGCCAGCCGGTTGGCCAGTTCGAACAGCACCAGCCCAACGCTCAGCGTCACCATGATGCGGGTGAGGTCGGAGCCGCGCAGCACCAGGAAGCTGGTGACGAACCCCAGCAGCGTCGCCGCCGTCGCCGCCACCGCGAGCCCCAGCAGCGGATCGCCGTAGCCCGCCTTCGCCAGCAGCCCGGCGGCATAGGCGCCGCAGCCGAAGAACGCGGCATGGCCCAGCGAGACGATGCCGCCATAGCCCAGCACCAGGTCCAGCGACAGCGCGAACAAGCCGAAGATCGCGACCTCGTTCAGCAGCAGGTACTGGTCCGGCAGGAGAAAGAAACTCAGCAGCGCCAGTGCCCAGAACAGATATTCCGCCGGCCGCCATCGTCCCGCCGCCGCCAGCGAAGCCGTGGCATCGCGCAGAGCCGTCATCGCGCCCCGCGCGCCGTGAACAGTCCCTGCGGCCGCCACAGCAGCACCAGGATCATCACCGTGTAGATCACGAACGCGCCGACCTGCGGCACATAGTATTTGCCCGCGACATCGGCGACCCCCAGCAGGATCGAGGCCAGGAACGGCCCGGTGATGCTGGACGACCCGCCCACCGTCACCACGATCAGGAAATACACCATGAACTTCAGCGGGAACGAGGGGTCCAGCCCCAGTATCTCCGCCCCCAGCGCGCCGCCCAGACCGGCCAGTCCGGACCCCACCGCGAACGTCACCATGAAGATGGCATCGACGTTGATGCCCAATCCGCGCGCCACGCGCGGATCGTCGACCGCGGCCCGCAGCTGGCTGCCGAACCGGGTTCTCGCCAACGCGAACTGCAGCCCCAGGGCGAGCGCGCCGCAGACCGCAATGATCAGCAGCCGATAGGCGCCCATCGACACGCCCAGCACCTCGTAGCGCGCCTTCAGGAATTCCGGCAACGCAATGAACTGCTGCTGCGAGCCCTGGGTGTAGGCGACGAGCGCCACCGACATGAACACGATGCCGATGCTCAACAGCACCTGGTCCAGATGGCTCTTGCCGTAGACATGCACGTAAAGCGTGCGTTCCAGCAGCAGCCCCAGCAGCGCCGCCGCCAGGAACGCCACCGGCAGGCCCAGCAGGAACGGCAGGCCGAGCCGGTTCACGGCGTAGGCGGCGGCATAGCCGCCGGCCATGGCGAAGCTGCCATGGGCCAGGTTGATGACGTTCATCAGGCCCAGCGTCACCGACAGCCCGCAGGCCAGCACGAACAGCAGCATGCCGTAGGCGACGCCGTCGAAGAGGTTAGTCAGCAAGGCATCGCCGATTTTTCACGGCGGCGGGGAAGCGAGCGCAGCGCGCAGGAACGAGCGGATATGGCGCACGGCGAGAGGAATCCGATCCCTCGGGTCCTTCCAGGGATACAGGCTCACCTGCGATTGCGGCGCCAGGCCGACGGTCTCCATGGCCACGGCGTAGGGATGCGCCGGCACGTCGTCCGGCAGCACCAGCACCGGCGTCTGGCAGCCGCGGACGAAATCGCGCGACACGGTGAACACGAAATCAGGGTCGGTGCGATACATCCTGGTCAGGAACGCATCGACCTGCGCCATCGTGATGTCCGGCCGGCGGGCGCACAGTTCCGCCCCCCAGCCCTTCATGTTGTTGTTGTAGAACAGGTCGCGCATCTCCGGCCGCGACCCACTCGGCTGCGCCAGCACCGCGGCCCGGATGCGGCCCGGCGCCAGGCGCAACAGGTTCCAGATGAACGGGCCGCCGATGCAGAAACCCATCACCATGAACTCGCCGATGCCCAGGTGGTCCATCAATCCGATCTGGTCGTCGGCGTAGGCGTCCCAGGGCCGGTCGACCTCCAGTGGACCGGAGGAACCGCCGCCGCGGGCATTGCGCAGGTCCATCGTGATGCAGCGGTATTCGTTCCTGAAATCCTCCATCGCGTTGAACGGCGAACCGTCGGCGAAGAAGGACATCGTGGCGTTCAGCCCGCCGCCGGGAATCAGCAGCAGGGGAAAGCCGGAGCCCGCCTCCTCGTACTGGATTCGGACATCGCCTTTTTCATACATCGGCATGATGGCAGCTCCCTCGTCCTACGGCTTCGCCGCGGCCTTCGCCGGGTCCTTCATCATCGGCAGGGTCGCGAACTCGATGTTGTAGAGTTCGCCGTTCTGCCGCTCGACCTTTCGGATGTAGATGTTGAGCACGATGTCCCGCGTCTCGGGGTCGATCAGCACCGGTCCGCGCGGGCTTTCCCAGGTGGCGCCCTTCATGGCGTCGACCAACGCGGTGCCGTCGGTGTTGCCCTTGGTCTTCTCCAGCGCCTGGTAGATCAGGTGCATGCCGTCATAGCCGAACACCGCCATGAAGTTCGGCCGCATGCCGGGGTTCGCCTTCTCGAAATCGGCGACGAACTTCTTGTTGGTCTCGCCCGGATGCGCCGCCGAATAGGGGCCGGCGGTGACCATCCCCAGCACGGCGTCGCCCATGCCGTTCAACTGGTCGTCGTCGGTCACGTCGCCGGTGCCGATCAGGCGGATGCCGGATTTGTCCAGCCCGCGCTCCACGAACTGCTTGGCCAGCGCGCCGCCCTGGCCGGACGGCACGAAGGTGAACAGCGCCTCGGGCTTGGCGTCGATGGCGCGCTGCAGGAACGGCGCGAAATCCGGATTGGCCAACGGCGAGCGCAGCGATTCGACGATAGTGCCGCCGCCCTGCTTGAAACGCTCCGCAAACCATTTTTCGGCGTCCGCCCCCGGCGCGTAGTCGCTGACCAGCGTCACCACCCGCTTGATGCCGTTCTGCAACGCCCATTCCGCCATGCCCACCGCCGGCTGCGGCACCACCTGCGCGGTGCGCACGATGAACGGCGACTGCGCGGTGATGATGGAGGTGGCGGCGGCCATCACCACCATCGGCACCTTGGCCTGGTTGGCGATCGGCGCCACCGCCATCGCCAGCGGCGTCAGCCCGAAGCCCGCCAGGATGTTGGCGTGGTCGCGGACCACCGCCTCCTGCGCCAGCCGACGGGTGGTGTCGGCCACCCCCGCGTCATCGCGCAGGATGATTTCTATCTTGTGGCCGGCGACGGTGTCGCCGTGCTGGGCCATGTACAGCTTCACCGCGGCGTCGATCTGCTTGCCGGTGGACTGCGACGGCCCGGTCATCGGCAGGATCAGCGCGATCTTGACCGGCGCCTGCGCCCGCGCCGTTCCGGCGGCGAGCACCCCCGCCAGCAGCGCCGCCAGCATCATCCGCGATTTGCCCATGCGTTCCCCCTGTTGGGCCGTCCGGCCCTGGTGAGCGGCATCTTCCACGACATTCGCGAAGCCGGCAATCAATCGGCGCAACGGGCGCGAATATGCCGCGCCGCCTCTTGCGGCGGGGGCGGCGGTAGGGAAGCATCCTTCGAACCAGGAGGCTCCGATGCGCCGCTACCTCGAAGAACTGCTCTCCCAGGGCCGCGTGCGCGTGGTCGACCGCGAGGTCTCCGGCCGTCACGAACTGGCCGCGGTGACCGCGCGCTCGCAGCGGGAGAGCGATGCCCCGATCCTGTTCCGCCATGTCGCGGGGTCAGCCTACCCGGTGATGACCAACATCTTCGGCAGCCGCCCACGCCTGACCGAGATGCTGGGCGGCGGCGGCAGCTTCTGCCGCAGCTGGGTGGAGATGATGGCGACGCCGCTGCTGCCGCCGGTGGCCGTGGGCGAGCCGGACGACCTGGTGGAGATCCGCCTCACCGACCTGCCGCAAATTACCTATTTCGAGCAGGATGCCGGACCGTACCTGACCGCCGGCATCTTCCTCGCCAACGAACCCGACAGCGGCGTCGCCGAACCTGTCCTTCCACCGCGCCCAGATCATCAGCGACACCGAATTGCGCATCCGCCTCGGCAGCTCGCACCATCTGGCGCAATACCAGGCCAAGGCGGAAGCGCGCGGCGAGGCGCTGGAGGCGGCGATCCTGCTCGGGCCGCCGCCGGCGCTGGTGCTGGCCGCCGCGGCGCCGATCCCGTACGACGAAAGCGAGCTGGAGGTTGCCGGCCAGCATCGCCGGCGCGCCGCTCGCGCATGCGCCGCTGCCGCACCGTGGCGCTCGACGTGCCGGCGGAAACCGAGATCGTCATCGAGGGCCGCATCCTGCCGCATGTCCGCCGCCCCGAGGGGCCGTTCGGCGAGTTCATGGGATTCTACGTCGCCGTCGGCGACAACCACGTGTTCGAGGTCACCGCCGTCATCGCCCGCCGCGACGCGATCTTCCACGCTCTGGTCTGCGGCTCGCCGGAGGACATGCGGCTGCTCGAACTCGCGGTCGCCACCCGCGTCTACCAGGCCCTGCGCGCCGCCAGCCTGCGCGGCATCATCGACGTCGCCTGCGTGCCGACGGTGATGAGCACGGTGGTGAAGATCGAGCAGATGTACGAGGGCCACGCCAAGCAGGTGATGCTGACCGCGATGGGCGCCAACCACGACTGGAACAAGAGCGTCTTCGTGGTCGACGACGACGTCGACATCGACGATTTCAACGATGTCTGGTGGGCCTACCAGACGCGTGGCCGGGCCGATCATCGGGCGCTGGTGATCCCGGACATCCCGGGCTTCTACCGCGACGCGAAGAAGGACCATTGGGGGCGGCTGGGAATCGACGCCACGGTGCCGTTCGGCCGCCGCGACGAGTTCCTGCGCAAGCGCATCCCCGGCGCCGACACGCTCAACCTGCGGGACTATTTCCCCACCGCATGACCCAGCTTTCGTCGCTGCTGGTCAACATGCTGGAACAGGGCGCGCTGTTCGGCTTCCTCGGCCTCGGCGTGCTGATCACCTTCCGCTTCTTCCGGGTGCCGGACCTCACCGCCGAGGGCAGCTATCCGCTGGGCGGCGCGGTGGCGGCGGCGTTGCTGGTGGCGCATGTGAACCCGATCCTGGCGACCGCGGCGGCGGTGCTGGCCGGGGCGGCGGCAGGTGCGGTGACGGCGGTGGTGCATACCCGCTTTCGCATCAACCCGATCGTCGCCGGCATCATCGTCATGACCGCGCTTTATACCGTCAACCTGCGGGTGATGGGGCGCGCCAACCTTTCGCTGCTGACCGCCCGCACGCTGTTCGATGCCGCCTCCGACCTGCTGGCGGGCGTGGGGCTGCGGCTGCCGGATGCAAGCGTGGTCATCATCGTCAGCGTGGTCCTGCTGGCGGCGGCGGCGCTGGCGCTGCTGTGGTTCCTGCGCACCGAGCTTGGCCTCGCGGTGCGGGCCACCGGCGAGAACCCGGCGATGATCGGGGCGCTCGGCGTGGACATCGACCGCGCCAAGCTGATCGGGCTCGCGATCTCGAACGCCGCCATCGCCCTGTCCGGCGCGCTGGTGTCGCAGGACCACGGCTTCGCCGATATCGGCATGGGCACCGGCATCCTGGTCACCGGCGCGGCGGCGGTGATGCTGGGGGAGGCGCTGTTCGGCGACCGCTCGCTCGGGCTGTGGATCACCGGCACGCTGCTGGGGGTGTTCTCTGTATCGCTTCCTGGTGGCGCTGGCGCTGCGGGTCGGGCTCGATCCGGTGGATTTGAAGCTGATCACCGCGGTGCTGCTGCTGTTGAGCCTGTACGGGCCGCAACTGCGCCGGCGGCGGCTGGCCTGATGCTGGACCTCGCCGGCATCCGCAAGGTGTTTTCCCCGGGCACCGCCAACGAGGTCCGGGCGCTGGACGGCGTCGACCTCGGCCTCGCCGCGGGCGATTTCGTCACCGTCATCGGCAGCAACGGCGCCGGCAAATCGACCCTGCTGAAGACCGTCAGCGGGCAGGTGATGCCCGATGCCGGCAGTGTCCGGGTCGCCGGCCAGGACATCACCCGCACCCCCGTGCATGCCCGCGCGGCGCTGATCGGGCGCATCGCCCAGGACCCGCAGGACAGCGTCTGCGCCAGCATGACCATCGCCGAGAACCTCGCCATGGCCGCCCGCCGCGGCCGCGCGAGGCGTCTGCGGCGTGCGGTGACGCCGGCTGCAACCGCCGATTTCCGGGCGCGGCTGGCGGCGATGGGGCTGGGGCTGGAGGACCGGCTGGACGCCCGCATCGGCACCCTGTCCGGCGGCCAGCGGCAGGCCATGGCGCTGCTGATGGCGACCCTCGGCGAGCCCCGCGTGCTGCTGCTGGACGAGCATCTCGCGGCACTCGATCCGCGCATCGCGGCAGTGGTGATGGACCTGACCGCGACGCTGGTGCGCCAGGGCGGCCTGACCACGCTGATGGTGACCCACAACATGGCCGAGGCGATCCGCTGGGGAAACCGGCTTGTGATGATGCATGGCGGGCGTATCATTTTCGAAATCGAAGGTGCCGCGAAGGCGGCGCTGACGGTGGCGGGCCTGGTGGAACGCTTCCATGCCGCCAGCCGCCAGGACCTGGTCGACGACCGCGTGATGCTGGCCTGAACCGGAGAAAGCAAAAATGTTGCCGCCGTTCCCTGCTGCTGATGCTGCTCGCCGCCGCGCCGGCATTCGCCGACACCGCGCCGACGCCCGGGCGCACCTACCGCGTCGGCTACTCGCAGATCGTCGACCACCCGGCGCTGAACGCCACCCGCAACGGCTTCCTGGATGGGCTGAAGGCGGCGGGATTCGTCGAGGGCCGCAACCTGGTGTTCGAATACGCCAACGCCCAGGGCGACGTCGCCAACGCGCGCAACATCAACGAGAAGTTCATCGCCGACAAAGTCGACCTGCTGGCGCCCTGCACCACGCCGAACGTGCAGGCGGCGATCCGCCTGACGCGCGGCACCAGCGTGCCGGTGACCTTCGGCTGCGTCACCAACCCGGTGGAATCCGGCATCCTCGGCAGCCTGGACAAACCCACCGGCAGCAACGTCACCGGCACCTACGGCGTGCCGCCGGTGGCGAAGATGTTCGACCTGGTCATGCAGCTGCATCCCGGCACCAAAACCCTCGGCACCATCTATAACGGCGCCGAAGCGAACTCCATCACGCTGAACAAGATGAACAAGGCGGAAGCCGAGCGGCGCGGGCTGAAATGGGTCGAGATCCAGATCGCCGGCAGCGCCGAGGTGAAGAACGCGGCGGAGGCGCTTGGCCGACCAGGCCGACACCTTCCTGATGCCGCAGGACAACACCGTCGCCTCGGCCTTCGACGCCATCGTCAAGACCGCGCGCGAGCGGCACATCCCGCTGTTCTCGTTCGACACCACGGCGGTGGAACGCGGCGCCATCGCCGCCTATGCACAGGACCAGTACCAGGTGGGGGTGGACTGGGCGACCGACGTCGCGGTGCCGGTGCTGCTGGGGCGCGACCCGGGGACATTGGTGGCGGTGCCGTACCGCGCCTTCGCGCTGTACCTGAACAGCGCTGCCGCCGGCGCGTCGGGCATCGCGCTGCCGCCCGACCTCGTCGCCAAGGCGGCGAAGAATTATGACAAGTAGCGGCGCGTTCTGGGCGTATTCGCTCGGCGTCTATGGCCGCCCCGGATTCTCCGACCTGCTGATCCGGTTGCAGGACCGCAACGGCGCCGACGTCAATATTCTGTTGTACATCCTGTGGCGCGCGAGCGGCGGCATCCGGCTCGATGCCGCCGGGCTTGCCGCCGTCGAAACCTGCGTGCGGCCGTGGCGGGATCAGGTGCTGCGCCCGCTGCGCGAAATCCGCCGCGCGATGAAGCCGTTCGCAGCGAACGATGCCGAGGCAGCGGCATTGCGGGAACGCGTGAAGGGCAACGAACTCGAAGCCGAGCGACTGCAGCAGGCCGCCATGGAAGCCTGCCCGACGCCTGGCCAGCGAACCGCGCCGGCCGACGCGGCGCGGGCCGGGTTGGCGGCTTACGCGGCCTCCCTGGCAACGCCGTTCGGCGCCGGGGAAATCGAGCAGCTGCTTATTTGCGCGTCCATCGCCTGACGGTGCCGGAGTCGATGTCGAACAGGTCCAGCACCCGGCCCAGCGTATGGTCCACCATGGCGTCGAGATCGGCCGGTCGGGCATAGAAGGCCGGCACCGGCGGGGCGATCACCGCACCCATTTCCGCCAGCGCCGTCATGGTGCGCAGATGGCCGACATGCAGCGGCGTTTCCCGCACCATCAGCACCAGCAGCCGCCGTTCCTTCAGCGTCACGTCCGCCGCCCGCGTCAGCAGGCTGGAGGTCACGCCGCTGGCGATCTCCGCCATGCTGCGGATGGAGCACGGGGCCACGATCATCCCGCGCGTCCGGAACGAGCCGGAGGCGATGCCGGCGGCGATGTCCTGCGGCGCGTGCACCTGCGTCGCCAGCGCCTTGATATCGGCAATCTTCCAGTCGGTCTCGTGCGCGACGGTGATCTCCGCCGAGCGCGACATCACCAGATGCGTGGCGATGCCGAGGCCGCCCAGCATCTGCAGCAGCCGGATGCCGTAGATGGCGCCCGAGGCCCCGGTGATGCCGACAACGAAGGGAATGTCCATGCGCAATGAAACCAGCTTGGCCGGCGGATGGGAAGGCCGGCGCTGCGGTGCTAAGGTCGGTGGGACAAGGGAGAACAAAATGAAACGAATTTACGCGGCACTGGCGGCGTTGCTGATCGCCGCGGCTCCGGCCCGGGCGGAAACCGACAAGTTGCGGATCGGCCTGCAATACGGCCTGCCCTACATGCAGCTGGTCATCATGCAGGACCGCGACTTCATCGGCCCGCGCGCCAAGGCGGCCGGGATGCCCGAGCTCAAGGCCGAGTTCGTCACCATGGGCGGGCCGGCGGTGCTGAACGATTCGGTGATCTCCGGCGCGCTCGACATCGGCGCGGTCGGCATGTCCAACCTGGTGACCATGTGGTCCAAGACCCAGGGCAATCTCGGCATTCGCGGCCTGTCCGGGCATGAACATCATGCCGCTGCTGCTGGTCACCCGCGAGGCGCGGATCAAGGGCATCGCCGACTACACGCCCGCCGACCGGATCGCCCTGCCGTCGGTGAAGGTCTCGATGCAGGCGATGATGCTGGACATCCTCGCCGCCCACGCGTTCGGCGATGGCGGCGCGCAGCAAGCTCGACCCGAACACGATCTCGATGAGCCATCCCGATGCGACGACGGGGCTGATGGGTGGCGGCAGCGCCTTCACCTCGCATTTCAGCTCGCTGCCGTACCAGCATTTCGAGCTGGCGACGCCTGGGGTGCATGTCGTCGCCAGCAGCTTCGATGCGATCGGGCCGCATTCGGTCAGCGCCCTGGCGGCGACGACGAAATTCCGCACCGGCAACCCGAAGGCCGTGGCGGTGTTCCTGGCCGCCTTGCAGGACGCCACCGACTTCATCAACCAGCATCGGCGCGAGGCCGCGGAGGCCTATCTGCGGGTCAGCAAGGACAGCACCACGCCCGACGAACTGGTGGCCATGATGTCCGATCCCGGCGTGGAGTTCACCCTGCGGCCGCAGGGCGCCGAGAAGACCGCCGAATTCATGTTCAAGGCCGGCGTCATCAAGGCCGCCCCGAATCCTGGTCGGAGATGTATTTCGACACCGTCCCGGCCGGATCCGGGAGCTGAGCCGTTCCATGACGATATCCCGAGTCGAGACCCTGCGCGTAGCATCCCCTTCGACCACTGGCGGCCGCCAGATCGGCATGCGCCCCAGCCTGTCGGCCCGCCCCTGGCAGCGATGGAGTGCCTGATCGTCCGGGTGTCGAAACCGACGACGGCTCCGTCGGCTGGGGCGAGGCGTTCGGGCATCTGGTCAATGCCCGGCACCCAGGCCATTCTCGATACCTTGGTCGGCCCCTTCTTCATCGGCCGTGACCCGACGCTCGATCGCCGCCACGATGGAGGAGGCGCAACGGGCCTTCCACGGCTTCGGCCGCACCGGCCCCGTGATCTATGCGCTGTCGGCGATCGACATCGCGCTGTGGGACCTCGCGGGCAAGCGCGCCGGGCAGCCGCTGTTCCGCCTGCTGGGCGGCGAGGCCCGCACCGTCACCCGCTACGCCAGCCTGATGCGCTACGGCGGCGACGCGGAGGCCATCGCGCGCAACGCCAAGCGCGCGCGACTCCACTCGGCTATGACTGGATCAAGCTGCACGAGCAGCACCGTGCCGGCGTTCCGCGCCGCCCGCCGCGCGGTGAAGCCGGCGACCCGGATCATGCTCGACGTGAACTGCCCATGGGCGCTGGACGAGGCGCGGGCGATCGCGCGCAGAGATCGAGGATGACGATTTCCACTGGCTGGAGGAACCGATCTGGCCGCCCGAGGATTTCGCCGCCATCGCCGAGGTGCGCCAGCGAGGGCGTCGCCATCGCCGCCGGCGAGAACATCGGCACGCTGCACGACTTCCAGCGCCTGTTCGAGGCGGAGGCAGTGGATTTCGTGCAACCTAGCGTCATCAAGATCGGCGGCATCTCCGCCATGCTGCGGGTCGCCACGCTGGCGCAGGCCTATGCCGTGCGGGTGGTGCCGCATTGCTTCTACTGGGGCCCGGGCTACCTCGCCACCGCCCATCTCGCCGCCAGCTTCACCCGCCCGACGCCGGTGGAGACCGCCTTCATCACGCTGGAGCAGACGCCGCATCCGCTGTTCGATCCGTTCACGGCGACGCTGGACCTGCCGGAGTTGCCCGGCCTGGGGTTCGAACCCGACATGGAGGTGCTGCGGAAATACACCGTGACGCGCAACGACATCAAATGACCGCGCTCTACCCGGAGATCGAGCCCACCGCGCACGGCATGCTCGATGTCGGCGATGGGCATTCCATCTACTGGGAGACCTGCGGCAATCCCGCCGGCAAGCCGGCGCTGATGCTGCATGGCGGCCCGGGCTCCGGCTGCACGCCCAGTTCGCGCCGGCTGTTCGATCCGCAACGTTATCGTATCGTGCTGTTCGACCAGCGCGGCTGCGGCCGGAGCCGGCCGCTGGCGAGCGAACCGGACGCCGATCTGTCGGCCAACACCACGGCGCATCTGTTGGCCGACATCGAAGCCGTGCGCACGCATCTCGGCATCGAGCGATGGCTGGTGCTCGGCGGTTCCTGGGGGTCGACGCTGGCACTCGCCTATGCCGAAAGCGCGCCGCACCGGCTGACCGAGATGGTGCTGGTGGGCGTCGCCACCACCACGCGTGCCGAGGTGGAGTGGATCACCCGCGGCGTGCGCGTGCTGTTGCCGGAGCATTGGCAGCGCTTCCAGGCGGGCGTGCCGCAGGCCGAGCGGGACGGCAGCCTGGTCGATGCGTATCACCGCCTGCTGATGCACCCCGATCCCGCGGTGCACGCCCGGGCCGCGTATGAATGGTGCGAGTGGGAGAAGGCGCTGGTGGCGGTGCATCCCGATCACGTGCCGCATCCGCGATACCTGGATCCGGTCCTGCGCCTAGGCTTTTCCCGCCTGGTGACGCATTACTGGCGGCACGGCGCATGGCTGGAGGAAGCCGTCCTGCTACGCGAAGTCGGCCGGCTGGCGGGCATCCCCGCGGTGCTGGTGCATGGCCGGCTCGACATCGGTTCGCCGCTGATCACCGCATGGGAGTTGGCGCAGGCTTGGCCCGGCAGCGAACTCGTGGTGGTCGGCGGCGCCGGCCATGACGGCCGCGACCCCGGCCTCACCGAAAGTCTCGTCGCGGCCACCGATCGCTTCACAGGTCGCTGAGACGCAGGCAAGAAAGTCGTTTCACCACAGAGACGGTGAGAAGCGGGAGAAGCGAAGCCAGTATTCTTCTGTTCTTCTCATCTCATCTCTTCGCCTGCCCACTTTCCTGCCTTCTGCCCTTCTCCCCGCCTCACTGCCTCCGTGGTGAACATCTTCTCTTTCTTGTGAACAGCGCCTGTCAGGGCGATCTCGCCAATCGTTCCGCCGTCGCCGCGTCGGCAGGGTAGAACGCCTCGATCGCCAGTTCCGACAGCGTCACCTCGGTTGGTGTTCCGAACACCGTGGTGGTGGAAATCAGCGACAGCCGGCCGGCCGGCGAGTCCAGTACCAGCGGCACCGCGAACCCGTCCCCCGAGGCCGTCGGCGGCGCCGGAGGGGCGCCATACGCGGTCAGCTCGGCCAGCAACGCCGCCAGCGTCTCGTCGCCGGCGGCCGCGACCTGGCGGCGCAGGCGCTCGAGGATGTGCGCCCGCCATTCAGCAAGGTTGACGATGTGCGGCGCCATGCCGCCCGGATGCAGGCTGACCCGCAGCACGTTCACCGGCGGCTGCAGCAGCGCCGCCTCGCGGACGCCGTGCAGCAGCTTCGGCACGGCGTCGTTGGCCATCACCATGTGCCAGTGCCGGTCGATCGCCAGCGCCGGGTTCGGGCCGTGCGCGCGCAGGATGGTTTCGATGGTGGCGCGCGCGGCGGCCAGCGCCGGGTCGTCCAACCGGCGCTCGCCATAGAACGGCGCGAAGCCCGCCGCCAGCAGGAGCGCGTTGCGTTCCCGCAACGGCACCTGAAGCGTCTCCGCAAGATGCAGCACCATGTCGCGGCTGGGGCGGGCGCGGCCGCTTTCGACGAAGCTCAGATGCCGCTGCGAGATGCCGGCATCGAGTGCGAGGTCGAGCTGGCTGCGCCGCTTGCGCTGCCGCCAGTGGCGCAATTGCGCGCCGACTGGAGCCATCTTCGCCGCGTGGATCTGCCGGGTTTGGGACTGCTGGGTCTGGGACTGCTGGGTCTGGGACATGGGCACGCAGCATAGCGCGACTGCGAACGCCGGCGATGACCTGCAAGGTAATCGACGCGCGGCAATCCGGCGCAGAAATATGCGGCCCTCGAAAATCCACGAGGAGCAACAGAGATGACCGCCACCACCGACACCACCCGCATCGTCACCCGCGACGGTGCCGCGCTGCATTGCCGCGAGCAGGGTCCCCGGCGGGGCCCGGCCATGGTGTTCGTCGCAAGCTGGAGCCTGCCCGGCGAATCCTGGCGGCTGCAGGTCCATGCCTGCGTCGCCGCCGGCCTGCGCTGCGTCACCTATGACCGGCGCGGCCACGGCGCGTCGCCCGACCCCGGCCACGGCTATGACTTCGACAGCCTCGCCGACGACCTCGCGGCGGTGCTCGACGCCTATGACCTGCGCGACGCGACGCTGGTCACCTTCTCGGCCGGCAGCGGCGAGGCGGTGCGCTATCTGACCCGGCATGGCTCGGGACGGGTTTCCAGGCTGGCGATGATCGCGCCGACGACGCCGCTGCTGCAGCGGCGGGCGGATCATCCGCAGGGCATCGATCCCGCGTATTTCGAGCGTTTCGTGCAGGACGACTTGCGCCAGGACTGGGCCGGCTGGCTCGCCCGCAACGCCCGCGACTTCTGTGGCCCGGAGGCGTCGCAGGCGGTGCTCGACTGGGTGATCGGCATGGCGCTGCGGTCCTCGCCGAACGCGCTGGAGCAGTTCTACCGCGAACTCACCAGTGCGGATTTCCGCGGTGAACTGGCGCGGCTCGATCTGCCGGTGCTGGTGATCCAGGGCGATGCCGACGGCAACTCGCCGATCGACCTCACCGGCCGGCCGACCGTGGCGCTGGTGCCGGGGGCGCGGCTGGTTGTCTATGCCGGCGCGGCGCACGGGCTGTTCGTCAGCCACGCCGAGCGGCTGAGCGCCGACCTGCTCGCCTTCGCCGGCGCACCCATCGGCCGGGAGGGCTGAGCCATGCATGGAACGATAGGCCATGCCATGGCCGCCCTGCGGCGCCGCTGGTGGGTGCTGGCGGTGGTGGTGGCCGGGCAGTTCATGTTCGTGATGGACGTGTTCATCGTGAACGTCGCCATTCCGTCCATCCGCTCCGACCTGCATGCCGGCGCCGGCGAGATGCAGGCGGTGCTGGCCGCCTACCAGGTCGCCTATGCCTCGCTGGTGGTGACCGGGGGGCGGCTGGGCGACATCCTCGGGCGACGCCGGGTGTTCGTCGGCGGCGTGCTGGGCTTCACCGCGGCGTCGCTGTGGTGCGGGGCGGCGGGGTCCGGGCTGGAGCTGGTGCTGGCGCGGCTGGTGCAGGGCGGTGCCGCGGCGCTGATGGTGCCGCAGGTGCTGGCGACCATCCACGAACTGTTCCCCGCCAACGCTGTTCCCGATGGCGCCCGCGCCCGTGCCTTCGCGGCTTACGGCATCGCCCTCGGCCTCGGTGGGGCGATCGGCTTTGCCCTGGGCGGATGGCTGGTGGAACTGGACCTCGGCGGCCTGGGCTGGCGCTGCGTGTTCCTGGTCAACCTACCGATCGGGTTGGTGATCGCCGTGGCGGCCTGGCGGCTGATGCCGCCGGGCCTGATGCAGGGGAATGTGCGGCAGCCGGCGGCCCAACTCGATATCGCGGGCGCGGCGCTGCTGTTCCTGGGGCTGGCCTGCCTGATCGGACCGCTGCTGGCCGGGCACGAGCTTGGCTGGCCGCTCTGGCTTTGGGCGATGGTGGCGGTGGCGGTGGGCGTGTTGGCGCTGCTGCCGCGGTTCGAGCGGCGGGTGGCAAGGCATGGCGGGATGCCGCTGGTGGATTTGGCGCTGCTGGGCGACCGGCTGTTCCGGCGCGGCCTCGGGGCGGCGTTCGCCTTCCAGTTCGCCAACATCTCCTACTACCTGGTGATCACCCTGTTCCTGCAGGGACGCCTCGGCTTCTCGCCGTTGCAGAGCGGGCTGGCGGCGGTGCCGCTGGCGCTGGCCTTTTCTATCGCCTCGCAGCTTGCCGGGCGCTGGACCGCCCGGTTCGGGACGCACGTGCTGCGATGGGGCTGCCTGGTTCAGCTTGCGGGGATCGGCGCCCTCGGCGTGGTGCTGGCGCTGCCGCAGCCGGGCGCGCCGGAGATCGTCGCGGCGCTGGCGCTATTCGGCTTCGGCCAAGGATTGGTGATGGCGCCGCTGTTCGGGCTGGTGATGGCCAACGTGGGCCCGGCCCATGCCGGGTCCGGCGCCGGCATGCTCAACACGGTCAACCAGGCGGCCGGCGGGATCGGCGTCTCCGCGGTCGGCACGCTCTACGCCATGGACGGGATCGCGGCGGCACTGGCGGCATTGGCCCTGGCGATCGCCGTGTGCCGGATGCTGCTGGGCCGGATGCGCCCGACGGAGGGATAGCACCGCTAGGGCGGCCGATGACGATCCGGCCACGCACCATCTGAAATGCGGGAAGACTGGCTGGGGCGGGAGGATTCGAACCTCCGCATGGCGGAATCAAAATCCGCTGCCTTACCACTTGGCGACGCCCCACCATGTCCGCGTCATCGCCGGCGATGAACGCTTCGCCGGCTGCGCTGATTAGAACATCGGCCGGCGGAAATACAGCCGGATCACGCCGCCAATCCGCCGCCCCAGGCCCACCAGCCGGGCCGGCCGATGGCGGTCGCCGCATCGGCCGCGGCGGCCGGCGTCGGGAACAACCCGAAGCAGGTGGCGCCGGAGCCGCTCATGCGGGCCAGCGCACACGCCGGAAGCTGCCGCATCGCCGCCAGCACGTCGGCGATGCCGGGGCAGAGGCCGATCGCCGGGCGCTCCAGGTCGTTGCCCAGCGGCCGCAGATCGGCCGCCATCGCCGCGACATCCGGCCAGCGGGACGGCAGCCGCGCCGGCAGCGAGAAGCCGCCGGTGCGGGCCCGGAACACCTCGGGCGTCGCCACGTGCAGCCCCGGATTGACCAGCAGCAGCCCGCATGGCGGCAACACCGGCGCCGGCGACAATTTCTCGCCGATGCCGCCCATTACCGCCGGGCGCGACCGGAGGCACACCGGCACGTCGGCGCCCAGCCCGACCGCGAGATCGGGGCCCGCCTCGTCCACCCGCCACAGCCGCGCCAGCGCCCGCAGCGTCGCCGCCGCGTCGGCCGAGCCGCCGCCGACGCCGGACGCCACCGGCAGGTGCTTGACCAGGCGGATGAAGGCGCGCGGCGGCACCCCGCGCTGCGACGCCAGGGTCCGCGCGGCCCGCATCACCAGGTTGTCCTGCACGGTCCGCAGGCCGTCCGCGAACGGACCGTCCAGCTCCAGCCACAATCCTTCGTCGAGGCCGACATGCAGTTCGTCGCCGACCGCCGCGAACACCGCCAGGCTGTTCAGCAGGTGGTAGCCGTCGGCGCGCCGGCCGGTGACGTGCAGGAACAGGTTGACCTTGGCCGCCGCCCTTTCCATGAGCAGCGGCCGGGTGCCACCGGGTTCGAGAAGTTGCGGCATCGCGGCGGGGCGAAGGCTAGCGGACGGTCTTTTCGGCGGGCTGGCCCTGTTCGGCCGTCGCCGGCGGCACGACGCGGGAAGCCTGCTCGCCCTCGCGCAGCTTGGCCTGCAGCTTCACCAGGTCCTCGGGGTCGGGATTGAGGTTCAGGCTCCGCCGCCATTGGAACTGCGCCTCCAGCTTGCGTCCGGCGGCGAAATAGGCGTCGCCGAGATGGCCGTTGATGGAGGGGTCCTCGGGTTCCAGCTCGACCGCGCGCTCGAGGTATTTCACCGCCGAACTGACATTGCCCTGCCGCAGCACCACCCAGCCGAGGCTGTCGATGATGGCGCCGTCATTCGGCCGCGCCTTGGCCGCGCGCTCGATCATGTCGCGCGCCTCGGTCAGGTTGCGGCCCTGCTCGGTCCATGAGTAGCCCAGGTAGTTCAGCACCATCGGCTGTTCCGGGGACAGCTCCAGCGCCTTGTTGAAATCGGCCTCGGCGCGGGACCACTGGTGCGACCGGTCGAGCGCGATGCCGCGGTCGTAGAACAGCGGCCAGTTGGTGCGGTCGGGCGTGCCCAGCAGGGCGATCGCCCGGTCATAGGCCGGCACCGCCTCGGCATAGTGGCGGGTCGTGCGCAACAGGTCGCCCTTCAACGCCGGCGGGTCCGCGCGCTGCGGGAAATCCTGCTCCAGCTTGTCGACCAGCCGCATCGCCCCGGCATCGTCGCCGGCATGCTGGGTCAGCAGCACCTGGCGCATCCGCACGACGGCCGAGAGCGGGTCGTTGACCGCAACCGGCGCCAGCATCGCCAGCGCCGCGTCCGGGTGGTGCTGGGCGTCCAGCAGCTCGGCGCTCAGCATCCGCGCCGGCGTCAGGCCCGGCCGCAGGTCCAGCGCCAGCCGCAGCATCACGGCGGCGAACTCGTTGGCGTCCTGCGCGTGCAGGGCGGCGGCCAGGGTCAGGTAGGATTCCGCCAGCCCGTCCGTGGCGCTGCGGATCTGCGGCTGCGCAATTGCCGCCTCCAGCGCCGGGCGGGCCATCATGAGGTCGGGGCTGCCGTCGATCATCGCCGACAGGGTGGCCTGGGCCTCGGCGGTCTGGCCCTGCCGCGCCTGCCAGCTGGCGAGCATGCGGCCAAGCTGCAGGTTGCTGCCGGGGAAATCGGCCTGCGCAACGCGGTACAGCCGCGCCGCCTCGGCGTCGCGGTGGCCGAGATCGGCGATCAGCGCGCCCTGCAGGGAGAACACGGCGCGCATCCGCGGCGCGTCGATATAGGGGCGCAGGGTGGCCAGCGCCTCGTCGAAACGGGCCTCGCCCGCCTGCGACCACGCGACCGTCAGCGGCTGCAGGATCTGCATCAGGCCGGTGCGCGGGATCGCCGCGAACCGCCGCTCGGCCTCGTCCCAGCGGCCGGCCTTGGCGTCGTTGTCGGCCAGCAGCAGCGACGCCGCCTGGTTGTCGCGCAGCGGCGCCGCCAGCCGCACCGCATCCGGCCGCCCGGCCATCAGCGCCGCGAGGAAGGCCTGCTGCTGCAACTCGGGATTGTCCGGGTCGCCGTCCAGCGCGCGGATGAACTGCTCGGCGGCGAAGTCCAGGTCGTTCTGCCGGGCCGCGTAGCGCGCCGTCAGGAACGCCGCCGCGGTGCCGTGCGGCGGGAAGTTCGACGCGCCGGCGGAGGGTGCCGCCGGGTCCGCCGCCGCGCAGGCCGACAGGAGCGAGAATGCGAGGAGGACGGTGCGCCGAAGCGAACGACAATGCTGCATTGCAAGAGCCTAACAGGGGCGGTCGGGGTTTGCCAGTTGCCCGGCTGGGGACCGCCGTTCAAACAACAGGCACGTTTTTCCAGACCGAAGTTGTCTCGCAACGCCCTCGCCGCGGCCGGCAGTTCGGCCCGGCAATACGCCGGCCAAGGTTAAGTTCGCGCATTGCCGCCTCCGTTTGACCATGCACGCCGGGATGGTGGACGCCGGCGGCATGGACATGGGGGCGCGTCAGGCATCGTCCATATTTCGCGACTCGATCCGGTCGCCGCGCTCCAGCGGTGCGCCGCGCAGCAGCAGCGCCCGGGCGGCGGCGTCGCGCTGCAGTACCGCGCGCAGGAACAGCACCGACAGCGCGCCGGTGCGCTGCTGATAGGTCGGTTCGTTGAACCGTGGCGAAATACCCGGCTCGCCGGCGAAACTCGAATGGCCGGCGCCGGCCAGCACCGCCAGCACGCCGGGGCCGGGAATGTGGCGGAACGGAATGGTGCGGTCCTCGGGGGTCGCCGCCTCGATATAGCCGCGGTCCTCGGTGCCGGTGATGTGCAGGATCGGCGCGCGCACGCGATTGTAGGCGCGGTCGACGGCGATGCCGAGCGGCGGCACCGGCGACAGGGCGATGCCGGCGCGCAACCGCGGATCGGGCAGCTTCAGGCCCCAGTCCCCCGATGCGCCACCGCCGACGTTCAGCGCCGGCAGGCTGAAGCCCGGTATGTTCAGGTTGGGCAGGTTGAAGCTCGCACAACTCGCAGCCGCTCGCCCAGCATGTGCGTCACCGTCCAGGCGCCGAAGCTGTGCCCGGCGATCGCCATCCGCCCGAAATCCAGCCGGCCGCGCAGCGCCGGCACATCGGGCAGCAAGTCGAGCACGAAGGGGATGTCGCGCAGCCGGTCCAGCGCGTTGCGCACGTCCAGCAGCGCCGCCGCCATGTTCAGCCCGACATTCGCCGCCCCGCGCCAGACCGCGATGTCGGAGCCGTGGTGCTGCAGGTGGATCGCCACGAACCCGGCATCGGCCATCGCCTGCCCGAGATAGGCCAGGCCCTCGCGGGTGCCGCCCAGGCCGTGCGAGATGATCACCACGGGCGCCGGCACATTGGGCGCGCGGCCAGCGGGCAGGCGGACCAGCGCCGGCACGTCCCGGGACCTGGCCGCGTCGTGCCAGTCGAACAGCAACGGCGGAGGAGCTACGGGCTCGCCTGCCGCATGCGCGCTCGCGCCGGGCAACAGCGTCAGCCCGGCAAGCAAGCTGCGGCGTGGGATTTCCATGGGCCGCAGATGGGGGCCACCCGGGCGCGCGGCAAGCGGAGGAGAAAACATGTCGGGAAAGTCACCCCGCCGGGGCCGTCGAAAAATTCTGACTCGGAACGTTTTTCGAATCTCGCCGTTTTGTCAACGAAACCTGGACGAAATACTCTCTATAGCTGTGATCTGCGTCGCACCCCGCCGTCGAATTGCAGCGCTAGACAGGAAAGGTCACAT
This sequence comes from uncultured Alphaproteobacteria bacterium, assembly GCA_963819305.1. GTDB lineage: Bacteria > Pseudomonadota > Alphaproteobacteria > Acetobacterales > Acetobacteraceae > CAVTKE01. The sequence goes on along the minus strand of CAWFVP010000002.1, from coordinate 595,540 downwards.
GTCGAAAGGAGCCGGCCAGATGGTCGACGAGCAGCTCGCCCCGCCCTTTCCCGCCCCGATCCGGTTCGAGGATGTCGAGCCGCGCGAACTCGCCGCCGAAGTGCAGACCGAACGACAGACGCTGCCGCCCGATCTGTGGGACGAATATCTGCGCCGCATCCTGATGCCGGCCGCCAGCGAGGAAGACGCCGGCTAGCCACGGCAGGGTCTCGCCCGCCGGCCCGAGCCGCATCCGCGGTGACCGGGATCTGCGCTAGGGTCGCGCCGGCACCCGACCGCCGGGCCGCCGCTGCAGCGAGGCCCGAATGACACTGTCGCCCATCCCCGGCACCGAAACCGTGCTCTCCCCCGGCTGGGCGACCCTGGCGGATTGGCGCGCGGTGCTCGCCGGCGCATCGGTGTCGCTCGCGGAGGACAGCTGGCCCGTCATCGAAACCAGCGCCGCGCGGGTGGCGGCGCTGCTGGCCACGGGGCGGCCGACCTACGGCGTCAACACCGGCTTCGGCAAGCTGGCCAGCGTCGGCATCGAGCCCGCCGACCTCGCCCTGCTGCAGCGCAACCTGATCCTGTCGCACGCCGCCGGAACCGGTGACGCATTGCCCGACCCGGTGGTCCGGCTGATCCTGGCGATGAAGGCCGCGAGCCTGGCGCGCGGCGCCTCCGGCGTGCGGCCGGAGACGGTGCGCGCCCTGCTCGCGGCGCTGGCGAACGACGCGCTGCCGGTGATCCCCGGACAGGGCTCGGTCGGCGCATCCGGCGACCTGGCGCCGCTCGCGCACATGACCGCGGCGCTGATGGGCTTCGGCGAAATCCGCCATCGCGGCGAAACCGCGCCCGCCGCCGACATGCTGCGGCGGCTGCAAATTCCACCGCTGACGCTGGGGCCGAAGGAGGGCCTGGCGCTGATCAACGGCACCCAGGTCTCGACCGCCATCGCCGTCGCCGCCCTCGTCTGACCTCGCGCATGTGTTCGATGCGGCGCTGGTGGCGGGCGCGTTGTCGGTCGATGCGCTGAAGGGCAGCGACACGCCGTTCGATGCCCGCATCCAGGACCTGCGCGGCCAGCCGGGCCAGATCGCCGTCGCCGCAATTCTGCGCCGGCTGATCGCCGGCAGCCCCCTGCGCGAAAGCCACCGCACCGGCGACAGCAAGGTGCAGGACCCCTACTCCGTGCGCTGCCAGCCGCAGGTGATGGGCGCCGTGCTCGACGTGATGGCCAACGCCGCCGCCACGCTGGCCCGCGAGGCCAATGCGGTCACCGACAATCCGCTGGTGCTGGACGACGGCGAGATCGTCTCCGGCGGCAACTTCCACGCGGAGCCGGTGGCCTTCGCCGCCGACATGCTGGCGATCGTCACCTGCGAGATCGGCAATCTGTCTGAACGGCGCACCGCCCTGCTGGTCGATCCGGTGATGAGCGGCCTGCCCGCCTTCCTGGCCCGCAACCCCGGCCTGCATTCCGGCCTGATGATCCCGCAGGTGACCGCCGCCGCCCTCGCCTCGGAGAACAAGCAGCGCGCGGCGCCCGCCTCCATCGACAGCATCCCCACCTCGGCCAACCAGGAAGACCACGTCTCGATGGCCACCCACGCGGCGCGGCGGCTGCCGGCGATGGCGCGCAATGCCGCGGCCATCGTCGCCATCGAGCTGCTGGCCGCCGCCGAGGCGCTGGAGCACCACCGGCCGTTGCTGTCCTCGCCGCCGCTGGAGGCCGTGCACGCGCTGATCCGCGGCCACGTGGCGCCGCTACTGGCCGATCGCTACATCGCGCCCGACATCGCGGCGCTGTCGAAGCTGGTGCTATCGGGCGAGATCGGCGCCGCCGCCGGCCTCGACGTCTTTGCGGGGTGGGCCGCCGGCTGACGCCGTTCAACTTGCTGTAGCCGATGCGTTGCGCGTTTGCCGCCGGAGATGGTTCCGTGCACGTGATGTCGTCCTGTCGCAACGACCGGCCGGAAAGGCCGGCAGAGGAGACCAGCGATGGCATCGGATCGCGGCATCGCCATCACGGCATCGCGCCGGAAACTGCTGCAGCTTGCCCGGTCGAACCCCGAGCAGAACCGGCGCGGCGAGCGGGCGGCGAACAGTGAAGGCCGCGCGATCGCCGCGATCCATGCCCGGTTCCGCCGCGCCTTCTGGAAAGAGCTCGACCGCACCTCGATCGCCGGCGCGATCCGCGCCGAGACGGACGCCGCCACCGCCCCGTTGCGGGCGCTCGCCGGCAAGCCGGTCACCGCGGCGCAACGGCAGGCGCGCGCCGAGCAGATGCACGCGGCCATGTCGAGGCTCGATGCGATCGAGCGCGAGCATGGCCGCATTTTGCTGAATGCCGCCCGGCGGGTCGCCGAACGCGACGACGATCTGGCAACCATCCTGCGCGCCTTGCGCAAGCGCGGGCGGGTCGAGCTGAAGCAGGGCCGCTTCGGCGCGATCAGGCTGAAGTTCATCCCGCATTGGGCCGACCTGGTGTTGCCGCCGCTTCGCGCCCCGCAGACCGCCTTCGTGCTGCAGGCTCCGTTCGATCCGACCGCGGCGGTGACCGAGTTCTTTTCGGCGCTGGCCGAGCTCGCCGGCGCCAACGTCAGCGCCAACATCGGCGACGTGGACACGCAGTGCGCGGCCGCCATTGCCGGCTATCAGATGGCCCGCGCGCAGCTTGGCGGATTCCTGACCATTCCGGCCGGCTTCACGAAGCTGAAGCTGCAGGCGCGGATCATCAATGTGCGTGCCGAGGCGCTGGCATTCGCGGTGGGCGCCTCCTGGGCCAGCACCGGCGGCATCGCCGAGGTCACCGCGCTCGACAACAATGGCGTGACCCGCCGAGAAACCTCGATCAACTATGTCGTTGCGCCGGTGATCTTCTACGCCCACGACCTGTTCCAGGGCCCGCACGTCATCAATGCCGAATTCCCGATCTCGCGGAACGGCGGCGAGATACTCGTCACCGCCGGGTTGAAAAGCGATTCCTGGGCTGCCGCATTCGCGGGTGCGCTCGCCTCGGCCGGGGGCACCGTCTCGAAGATGACGATCAGCCTCGCCTGAAGCGAACGCCTATCCCGACGGCGCCCACACGACGCAGAGAATCGTGCCGTGCGAGAAGCACACCACCGGGCGGCCGGTCGGGTTGTCGTCGCGGTTCTGGATCGCCTGCGGAGGAATCCACTCCCACCGATCCGGTGCCGCGTCGCCGAACTGGTCCCGCCCGCGGCCGATCCAGGCATAGGGGCGGCCATCCTCACGCCATTCCACCATGGTGTGCCGGCAATCGGCCTCGGCACAGCATGAGGTGCTGCCGCCGTTGATAACAAGCGAACGAAACCAGGCCGAGGTCGCCGGGTCCGATGCACCGCCTTCCAACGGCGGACTTGCCCCAGCGGTCCCGATTCCGAGGCAACCCAGCACCGCAGCTGCTATCCAGATCCGCATCCGCCATGCCCTCGCTGTGGGATGAGCTCGCCGTAATCATGCAGGTAGTCGCCAGGTCGGAAGCCGCCGATCCGCTGTACCCAGGACATCCCAGGCCACCGATATTCGACGCTACCCCGTTCCGGCCGATAGATGGCGGTGTAGACCGTGGTGAAGCCGCGCCGGCGTGAATAGAGCGGCGGCTCGAAGAACCGGGCGGCCATGCCTGCCAGCGTCTGTCCAGGCTCCTCCAGCGCCGCCTGAAGGTGGCGCTGCCGATCGAGCGACCCCCGCCCGGCCGGGGTATCGGGCACGTCCGGCAACTCCTGGTGATTGGTGCAGGTGCGAACCGTCGATACCGCCGGCTCCCGGCCGGGTCCCAGGAACAGCGTCGCATGGGCGCCGGTGCGGTCCAGCAACGTGACGTTCTGCGACTGCGCGATCGGCAATCGTTTCAGGGTCGCGATCGCCTGGGCCACCTTGCTGCAGGTCTCCAGCACATAGCGCAGGACCAGGATGATCGAGAACCCGAGCCCCTGGGTCCGTCCGCCGCCGGCCGTCAGGCTCGCCACCAGCCCATCGGCGTTCATTCCATCGAGGCAGCCGCCCCAGGGACGCTGGGCCTTGGCGATCACCTCGCGCCCGAACCACCTGCTGCACACGAAATGGTCGGACACGATGTCCAGGGGGAAATCATAGTTGCGGATCAAGGCCGGGCCGCCCTCGCCAAGCCAGACCGCCTGGCTGCAGCCATGCGACACCGGCGGCGGGCGGTAGTGGCTGATCATCCGATGCGCCAGATCGTCGTCGCCGACCAGTGCGCACGCCTGGTCGTAAAGCGGCAGCAATTCCGGCATGTGCGCCCGCAACGCGGCACGAGAGGCTTCTGCGCTCGGCGGCGGCTCCATGCCATGGCCGCGGTACCAGCTTTCGGCTTCCGCCCTGCCGGCGACAAAACGCGCCAGCCATTCCCTGCCGGGACGATCCTCGATGATGGCGACAAACCGCTTGCGCACGACGCCGATCTCACGCGGGCGCGCTGGCTGGGCCAGCTATTGGATCGGCCGTTGATGGCAGAAGCCGCAGCCGGCGCGCTCGGTGCGGGCCACCTCGGCGGCGGTGTTCGGCCGGTTGCCGCTGCGTACCGCCGCCTGCAACGACGTGGCCGTGGCGCTCATCGCGGCGGTTGCGCCGCGGGCGATGTCGGGCGACATATCCACATAGCGGGCGGCGGCTTCCGGCGGGAACAACTCGCTCATCCGGTTCGACCACGAAACCAGTTCGCTGGCCGCGATGCTGGCGTTTTCCTGCGTGCCGGTGCCCTCCGCGAAGGCTCGCAGCACCTGCATGTCGGCCTGCATCCGCCGCATCGACTGCGCCTGCTGGGTCGGCTGCCCGGCACTCGGCGCCGGCGTGCCGCCGCACCCTGCGAGCAGCGGCAGGCCGCCGATCAACACGGCTGCCGAGAGGCGCGAAATCAGGCGGCTTCGACCCCCCGACCCGGACATCCTCAGGCCGGCGGCTTGATCTCCACGGTTTTCCATTCGCCGGATTGCAGCTTGCACCACGACAGCGAAAAATGCTCCTCCGCCTTCGGCCTCTCGGCCAGGCGGACCCGATAGTTCAGGCTGCGACATGGCATTCCCTTGAACTGGAACTGGCGCGCCAGCTGGACCTCGCCGGCGTTGTCGCTGTCCGGATTGCGCCAGCGCTCGATCGTGCCGACGGAGCGGCCTTCGTACAGCCGCGCTTCGGCGGCATGCATCCGGGCCGTGTCGTCGGCGGTCAGTCCGGAGATATTGCGATTGGGCATCGTGATCGCCGGCTGCGCCATCGCCGGCGCGGCGACGATGGCGGCCAGGGCCGCCATGACCGGGGCAAACAGACCAGGGCGAACCAACGGACGTGGCGGCGCTTGCGACATTGTTCGAAACAATAGGCCTAAACGGCGCCGTGCGACAATGCCCGCGAGGCTTGTCATCTTTACGTGATCGGGCGGGGCTTTGGTGCTGGTTTTCCCACGCGGCTACGCTCTCGCGGTGCGAGGGCACCGCTGCCGCTAACCTCGCCGCGCGAAGGCACGCGTCTGAAGACGCGCGTCTTCGCGCGTCTTACTCCGCCGCCTCCGCATAAGCCTCCAACGGCGCGCAGGTACAGGCCAGGTTGCGATCGCCATACACATTGTCGACCCGCTTCACCGGCGGCCAGTATTTGGCAGCCGCCACCCAAGGCAGCGGGAACGCCGCGCGCTCCCGGGAATAGCCATGCGCCCAGTCGCTGCCGCAGACTTCGCGGGCGGTGTGGGGCGCGTGCTTCAGCGGGTTGTCGGCGCGGTCGAGGCGGCCGGCCGCGATGTCGGTGATCTCGCCGCGGATCGCGATCATGGCGTCGCAGAAGCGGTCGAGCTCGGCTTTCGATTCGCTCTCGGTCGGCTCGATCATCAGCGTGCCGGCGACCGGCCAGGACATGGTCGGCGCGTGGAAGCCGTAATCCTGCAGGCGCTTGGCGATGTCCTCCACCATCACGCCGGCCTCCGCCTGGAAGCCGCGGCAGTCGATGATGCATTCATGCGCCACCATGCCGGATTTCGCCGGTGTAGAGAATCGGGTAATGCGGCGCCAGGCGATGCGCGATGTAGTTGGCGTTGAGAATGGCGACTTCGGTGGCGCGGGTCAGGCCCGCCGCCCCCATCATCCGGATATAGGCATAGCTGATCGGCAGGATCAGCGCGCTGCCGAACGGTGCCGCCGATACCGGGCCGTATCCCGTCGCCGGGCCGGCATCGGCGCGCAGCGGATGGTTCGGCAGGAACGGAACCAGGTGCGCCGCCACGCCGATCGGCCCCACGCCCGGGCCGCCGCCGCCATGCGGGATGCAGAAGGTCTTGTGCAGATTCAGATGGCACACGTCGGCACCGATCAGGCCGGGGCTGGTGAGGCCGACCTGCGCGTTCATGTTGGCGCCGTCCATGTAGACCTGGCCGCCGTTGTCATGCACCAGCTTGCAGATTTCGCGGATGTTCGTCCTCGAACACGCCGTGGGTGCTGGGATAGGTGATCATCAGCGCCGCCAGCTTATCTTTGTGCAGCGTCGCCTTCGCCTTCAGGTCGGCGATGTCGACATTGCCCTGCGCGTCGCAGCCCACCACCACCACGCTGTAGCCGGCCATCGCCGCACTGGCCGGGTTGGTGCCGTGCGCGCTGGACGGGATCAGGCAGATGTCGCGGTCGCGCTGCGTCGCGGCTTTCGTGCCAGGCGCGGATCGCCAGCAGGCCGGCGAACTCGCCCTGGCTGCCGGCGTTCGGCTGGATCGAAACCCCGGCAAACCCGGTCGCCGCCTTCAACCAATCGCAAAGCCGGTCGATCATGACCTTGTAGCCCTCGGTCTGGTCGGCCGGGGCGAAGGGATGGATGTCGGCGAAACCCGGCAGGGTGATCGGGATCATTTCCGCCGTCGCATTCAGCTTCATGGTGCAGGAGCCGAGCGGGATCATGCTGCGGTTCAGCGCCACGTCGCGGTCTTCCAGCCGCTTCAGGTAGCGCAGCATCTCGTGCTCGGCATGGTGCGTGGTGAACACCGCCTGCCGCAGGAACGTGGACTGTGCGCGCCAGCGTCTCGGGGATGCTCGGCGGCGCGCTGCGCAGGTCGGCCTGCAGCAGCACGCCGAGGCGCACCAGTTCCTCGCGCGTCACGGTCTCGTCCATGGCGATGGCGACGCAGCCGGCATCGACGCGGCGGAAATTGAAGCCGGCCTTCAGCCGCCGCCGCCATCAGCGCGTCGGCGCGCTTGCCGGCCTCGACCGCGATGGTGTCGAAGAACGCCTCGTGGCGCAGCGTGTAGGCCGGCCGCGGCGCGGCGGCGTCGGCCAGCAGCCGCGCCTGCAGGTTCACCCGTTTGGCGATGCGCGTCAGCCCGTCCGGCCCGTGCCAGACGGCATACATGCCGGCCATCACCGCCAGCAGCACCTGCGCGGTGCAGATGTTGGAGGTCGCCTTCTCGCGCCGGATATGCTGCTCGCGGGTCTGCAGGGCGAGGCGCATCGCCGGCGCGCCGGCGGCATCCTGGCTGACGCCGACGAGGCGGCCGGGCATCGCGCGCTTGAACGCGTCGCGGGTGGCGAAGAACCCGGCATGCGGGCCGCCGAAGCCCATCGGCACGCCGAAGCGCTGGGCCGAGCCGACGACGACGTCGGCGCCCATTTCGCCAGGCGGCGTCAGCAACGCCAGGCTCAGCAGGTCGGCGGCGACGATCGCCAGCGCGCCGGCCTCGTGCGCCGCCTCGATCTCCGGCCGCAGGTCGCGCACGCCGCCGGTGCTGCCGGGATATTGCAGCACCAGCGCGAAGGGTTTGGCGGCGCGCGATGGCGTCGACGTCGCCGGGCGCCACATCGACCAGCTTGAAGCCCAGCGGCCAGGCGCGGGTGGCCAGCACGGCGCGGGTCTGCGGATGCAGATCGGCGCCGACCGCGATGACGTCGCTTTTCGACTTGCGACATGGCATGCGCCATGCTGCACCGCCTCGGCCGCCGCGGTCGCTTCATCGAGCAGCGAGGCGTTGGCGATTTCCATGCCGGTCAGCTCGCAGATCATGGTCTGGAAATTCAGCAGCGCCTCCAGCCGCCCCTGCGCGATCTCCGCCTGATAGGGCGTGTAGGCGGTGTACCAGCCGGGATTCTCCAGCACGTTGCGGCAGGATCACCGGCGGCGTGTGGGTGCCGTGATAGCCCATGCCGATCAGCGATTTGCGGGTCGACGTTGCGCGCGGCGAGGCCGCGCAGTTCGGCGATGGTGGCGGCCTCGTCGATCGCCGGCGGCAGGTCCATCGCCGCTGGGTGCGGATGGTGCCCGGCACGGTGCGCCCGGCCAGTTCATCGAGCGAGGCGGCGCCGACGCGTCGTCAGCATCGCCGCGATCTCGTCCGCGGACGGCGCGACGTGGCGGGCGACGAAGGAGTCGGTGGCTTCCAGTTCCGCGAGTTCCTTGAAGGCAGTCATCAAAGCGTCTCCAGCAGCGACTTGTAGGCGGCCTCGTCCATCAGCGCGGCAAAGCTGCCGGCGTCGGCCAGCCGCAGCTTGAAGAACCAGCCATCGCCGCCCGGCTCGCGGTTCACCAGCGCGGGGTCGTCCACCACCGCCGCGTTGTGCTCGGTGACGTGGCCGGCCAGCGGCGCGTAGACGTCGCGACGCCGCCTTGACGCTCTCGACCACCGCGCAGGCCTCGCCCTCGGTCACGTCGCGGCCGGGCTCGGGCAGTTCGACGAACACGATGTCGCCCAGCGCCTCCTGCGCGTGGTCGGTGATGCCGACGGTCGGCGATGTCGCCGTCGAGGCGCACCCATTCATGGTCTTTGGTGAAGCGGATCTCGGACATGGGAAAATCCTTCAGCGGATGTAGCGGTGCGGAACGAACGGGCATGGCGACGACGCGGGCCGGCAACGGCTTGCCGCGCACCATGCAGGCTGAGTGCCGTGCCATCGGCGGACGAGCGCCGCGCGGCACGTAGCCCATGGCAACCGGGCGCGCCGAGCTCGGGCCGAAGCCGCCGGAGGTGACCTGGCCGATCGCCGCGCCGCCGTCGTCGACGATGTCGGTATCGGCCGCGCGCCGGCGCGCGGCCATCCGGGCGGATGCCGACGCGCAGCCGCGTGCGGCCCGTTGTCCAGCATGTCGCGGATCGGCGCGGCGCCGGGGAAATTCCATTCCATCTTGCGCCGCTTGCCGATCACCCAGGTGAGGCCCGCCTCGACCGGGTTGGTGGTCTCGTCGATGTCGTTGCCGTACAGGCACAGCCCGGCTTCCAGGCGCAGGCTGTCGCGGGCGCCGAGGCCGGCCGGCATCACCTCCGGCTGGGCCAGCAGCAGCCGCGCCAGCGCCTCGGCCTGGGTCGACGGGACCGAGATCTCGAACCCGTCCTCGCCGGTGTAGCCGGAGCGCGAGACGAAGCATTGCGCGGCGCCGACCTGGATGGCGGCGAAGCCCATGAACGGCAGCGCGGCGGCTTCCGGCGCCAGGCGCCCCAGCACCGTGACCGCGGCCGGACCCTGCAGCGCCAGCAGCGCGCGATCCTCGTGCGCGCTCCAAGGTCACGCCGTTCGGCAGGCCGGCGGCGATATGCGGATAGTCCACGTCCTTGCGGCTGGCGTTGACCACCAGGAACAACCGCTCGGGTCGCCAAGGTTCGCGACCATGAAATCGTCCAGGATGCCGCCGTTCGGCAGGGTCAGCAGCGAGTAGCGCTGGCGCCCCGGCTTCAGCCCGGCGATGTCCCCGGGCACCAGTCCTCTCCAGCGCCGCGGCGGCGCCGGGGCCGTGCAGGCTGGCCTGGCCCATGTGGGAGACATCGAACAGCGCCGCCTGCGCCCGGCAGTGCAGATGCTCGGCCATTATGCCGGCGGGGTATTGCACGGGCATGTCGTAGCCGGCGAACGCCACCATCTTGCCCGCCGAGTTCGCGATGCAGCGCGTCGAGGGGCGTCGTCTTCAGGTCAGGTCGGGGTCAAACAGCGGCTCCGCATACGGGTCGCCCGCCGACGGTTGCCGGCGGGATCGACCCCCCTCTGTCGCGGAACCTGAGAGATTCACGCAAGGTCCGGAGCGTCCGGCCCGCGCTTACTCCGTCGGTGCGGCGCGCGCGCATGCGTGCCGGCTTTCCAGAGATTCGTGTTCCGCGCGGTCCTGGGTGCCTGAGCGTTTCCGGGGGCCGGTTGCGCCTTCGGCGGCTGGCCGGCGTTGACCGCCGCACCCGCACTCTCCCGCACGGAATGATCCGAACCGCCCCACCATGACCGATCCGGCGGCGGCGTTCAACCCATTGTCGCAGCGCGGCCGGCAACCGGCGCCGGGTTGACAGACCCACTCCCCTGACGCGGTGGAGCTTTCGCTTCGTGAAATTTCCCGTCGCTCCGATTTTCCTCAGCCGGCCCGCCGCGACGCCGCAACGACGCGGCCACGTAGCGACATTTCTTCACCGATTGGGGTTGAAGGGCTCCTGCGCCGCCGTCATTATCCGGCCGCCTGCCGCGCCTGGGGCGCACGGTCGAAGGAACCCGGGGGTAACGCAGTTCGGCAAACCAGCTGGGATCGATATGCTCACCGAGGACCTGACGATGCCGACCCCGCAATTTTCCGGTTCGGTGGACTATATCGGCCATGACCGCATCTATGGCTGGCTCGCGTTGGGAAACGGCGAGCCCGGCCGCGGCTGGGTTTCCATTGTCGTCAATGGCGTGACCCTTCGGGGTGGTGACGCCGACCTCTATCGCGAGGACCTTCTCGGCGCCGGCGTCGGCGATGGCTGCGCCGGCTATGACTTCGTATTCGGTCCAGGTGAATTACCGGAAGGCTGCACGGTCGCGGTGTATGGCCAGGCCGGCCAGCGGGGAGAGGGCGTTCTCCTGGCCGAGCGGGCCCTCGATGGACGCCCGGTTGAGGACGATGAGGCCGTCCCCGCGATGCAGTTTCAGTCGGATGAGCCAGACGCCGGGGGCACCATCGGCAGATCGGATGTCGATGTCGCGGAATCACTTGCCACGGAGCCGCAGCGCCAACATCAGCCCGTGCTCTACATGGAGCACGCGCGGCCGGCCGACAGCGCCTCCACCTGCGTTCACATCGACGTCACCGACCTGCTGTTCTACCTGTGGCACGTCCGCAATGTGTCCGGGATTCAACGCGTCCAATGCGGCTACATCGCCAACCTGCTGCGAACCAAGGACGCGGCGGTGCGCATCCGGTTTTGTGTGCAGGCGCCCGGCCACTCGACCTATGCCGACCTCCCAAGTGCGGACATGCGCTATCTGATGCAGGAAATGCACAGCTCGCGCATTCCGGACTTCAAGGATTGGCAGGCTTATATCGGAAGGTTGCGCGCCGTCGACACGAAGCCTGCCGCAGCGTTCGAGCGGGGTGACATCCTGTTGGTGATGGGCGCGCCCTGGATCTACCCCGAATACTTCAGGGCGATCGCAGAAGCGAAATCCCGCCATGGCGTCCGCTATTTTCAGATTTCCTACGACATGATCCCAAGCTTCCTGCCGGAACATTGCGACGCCAACCTGGTCGTCGGGTTCAATGCGGCCGTCGCGGGCATCCTGCGCTATGCCGACCACGTGTTCGCCATTTCCAATTATTCGGTCGGCGATTTCGTGAAGTTCGCCCATCGTTGCGGAGTGGCCGTGCCGCCGCTCAGCGTTATTCCGATGGGTGGCACCATCGACTACAATGAGACCGCCGGCGAGCGCGAAACGCTGCTTTCGCGTGCCGATGACCGGTCGCTCGACGGGTTCTTCCGCAGGCATCGGCTTGGGGAATTCGTGCTGTGCGTCGGCACGCTCGAATCACGCAAGAACCACGCCTACCTGTATCAGGTCTGGAAACGGCTGACCGAGGCCAACGGCGCGAATACGCCGAAGCTCGTGCTCGTTGGCCGGCTCGGTTGGCATATCGAATTGTTCCAGCGGTTCCTCAGGACAAGCAATTCGCTGAATGGCCGCATCGTGCACATCACCGAGGTCTCCGATCGAGAGCTGCAGGAACTCTACCGGCGCGCCTTGTTCACGGTCTTCCCAAGCCTCTACGAGGGATGGGGATTGCCGGTCGGCGAAAGTCTGGACTACGGCAAACTGCCGGTTGCCTCGGGCGTCACCTCGATGCCCGAGGTCGGCCTGGATTGGGCGCTTTATATCGACCCATTCAACATCGATGACGGTTTCCGCCAGATCAATGAGCTGGTGAATGATCGCGCCAAGCTCCAGCAGCTCGAACAGCGCATCGTCGGCGAGTACGAACCCTTGAGCTGGCACGCGGCCGCCCAGCAGTTTCTGCAGCAGCTGACCACCCTGGCGGAAGTGCCAGTGCAACACATGGAGGAATCGCCGACCGCAGTCGGACCGCTGTTGGAACTGGGAACGCTCTATGACATCGGCGACCTTATCCGCCGTCGGGAAGTCAGCGAAGCGGAAGACACGGTGAGAAACCAGATGCGGGTCTTCGCCCTGCGTGAGATTCTCGAAGGTGACGATTGGTACGACCCGGAACCCTGGGGTATCTGGAGCAACGGCGACACCGCGCGTCTGTGTTTCCGCCTGGACCCGGCGATGCCGCGCCCCTCGCTCGCCTATGTCGCGGTGTGGTTGCCCGGCTGGTACCCCGACACCTTCTGCAGCATCACCGTCAACGGCATCGGCGCCGGGCGTATCATGATCCCGTCCGGCGGACGCACGCGCCACCTGCGCATCGCGGTCGACCCCGCCGACCTGGTGAACGGCGTGATCCAGATCGCGTTGACGATCGATCGCGTGGTGCAGCAGGCCAGCAACGAAAATGATCCCCGTTTTCTGGGGCTCGGGGTCAAGAGCATTTTTCTCTGCCACCAGGACGATTTCGAAACCCGCCTGTCTTATCTGGAAGATCGCGCTTCCGCCTGAAGCTTCCGGGACTCTCGAATTGTCGGATCGTCGGGGCCATTGCGGGGCGCCGAGTCATTGAAGGTTGAACCCCGAGAATGAAGCTCGCCATCGACGAAATCCCGGGCTTCATTCGCTGGTTCGATGACAAGGGCGGCCCTGAGGCTATCGACAGGATTCCAGAGTTGAGGGATTTCGAGCTCACCCTCGAGCCGGACGAGGCGGATCGCGGCGATCCGTTTTCCGAAGCCTACCTGGCAAGGCAGATCGCCCTCTACGGTCGGCTCTCCGGCCGGTCGGTCGATCAGCATTCCAACGAGCGGACGGCATTCGACCTGCAGGGCCACGTCGCGGCGGCCAATCCCTACGGTCGCCGCGACACCTCCCACATGGCCCGCCACACCGCGACACTGTCGAATGCGTTCATCCAGGCCGACCTGCCCAACGCACCATCGGTTCTCGACATGGGTTGCGGCTGGGGCCTGTCGTCGGAGCTGCTCGCCTATCTCGGCGCCGACGTGACGGCCGTCGACATCAACCAGAACTTCATCGACCTCGTCTCGACCCGCGCGGCGAAATCGGAGCTGCCCATCAAAACGATGCGTTCGGCGTTCGAAGACGTGGCCACTGAAGACCGTTTCGACATGGTGCTATTTTATGAATGCCTGCACCACGCGATCAAGCCCTGGTCGGTGCTGAGCAAGATGGCCGGGCTGCTGAAGCCCGGCGGCGTCATTGCGCTGGCGGGCGAGCCGATCCAGGAAATCTGGTGGAATAGCTGGGGCCTGCGGCTCGACCCGCTCTCATTATATTGCATCGGTAAGTTCGGCTGGTTCGAAAGCGGGTGGTCCCGCGCGTTCCTCGCGCAAATGTTCGGCCGGATCGACATGTCGGTGGCGTTCAACGGCGGCAGCGCCTTGAGCGGGGAGCCGATCTGCATCGCGCGTCGCAGGACCGGCCAGGAATCCATCGCGGTGTCGTGCCTGCCGCCGGGCTGGCAAGGCGAGGGGTGGATCCATGAAGGCGATTACTGGATCGCCGGCGCCCGGACCCGGCTCGTGCCGCCGACGGATGCCGGCGGCTCGGCGGCGATCCTGGAAATCTGGAATTTTCGCGGCCGTGACATCGACCTAGCCATCACCGGGGCCCATGTCGATCTCAAGACCACCATCATGCCGGGGAAGAATCACATACGGATCGCGCCGCTGGAGCCGATCACCGTGATCGCGGAGACCTGGCGCCCCAGCGAAGAGTCCGGCACCGCCGACGACCGGCTGATCGGCTTTCACCTGAGGGCACTGGAAATCGAGCCCTGAGCGGACCCTACCGCCGCACCGTCCGACGATTATACGCAAGCTCGTCCGGCGTCAGGCGGAAGGCCACGAAGATGGTGTAGGCGGCGGCGGAACGCTGGCCGTTCACGGGCAGCAGGATCTCGGTGTTGTCGGTGTCTTCGGTGACGTTGATGCGGTCGACATTGGGCGGGAAGCTGACGTTCTCCACGAAGTCCTTCTCGGTCAGCAGGCGGTCGCCGTCGGTCACGGCAATGAACACCGGCACGCGAACGGCACGACCGGGGAGCGCCGGACCGCGGGTGAGGTCCATGATCAGGCCGAGCAGCCGCGCCTTCACCATGCCGTTGCCGGCGTCGCTGCACTCCGCGCGCACCGCGGTGAGACGGCCGTTCAGCGTCATGTCGTTGACGTCCTCGCCGTGGCCGTTGAAGCGGGTGATGTCGGCGGCATCCGGCAGCAGCCGGGCCTGAGGACAGGGGGGTGCGAACTTGTCCGGCGCCTGGCTGCAGCCGGCGAGTGCGGCCAGGCCCAGGAGCGGGGCGAGCAGCGAGGCCCTGGCGATCGACATGGGGCGGCGGCAGGGCATAGGCGACTCCGAGGCTGGCGGATGAACGTACAAGATTGTGAGCGGTTGCGGGGCGGCGCATACTGCGTCCCGCCCGCTTCCGGGACAACCCGCCCCGGTGGGCCACGCCCAAGGCCATCCAGCGCCGACAGGATTCCGAACGCCTCATGGCCGTCTATACCGATGTTTCCGACGAGGCCCTGGCCGCGTTCCTGTCCGAATACGAGATCGGCGCCCCGCTGGCCTTCCGCGGCATCGCGGAGGGGGTGGAGAACAGCAATTTCTCGGTGCGCACCACCACGGGCGACTTCATCCTGACGCTGTACGAGAAGCGCGTGGACCCCGAGGAACTGCCCTGGTTCCTGGGCCTGATGACGCATTTGGCGCGCCACGGCATCACCTGCCCGCTGCCGGTGCCGGGGCGTGACGGGGCGGCGTTGCGCGTCCTGTGCGGGCGCCATGCGGCGGTGACCACCTTCCTGCCCGGCATCTGGCCGCGCCGGGTGCGCCCGGAGCATTGCGGGCCGGTCGGCGGCGCCCTGGCGGCGCTGCACCTGGCCGGCGGCGGCTATGCGCCGACCCGCCGCAATGCGCTCGGCCCACATGGCTGGGCGCCGCTGCTGGAGGCCTCCGTGGCCGGCGCCGACGACGTGCATCCGGGATTGGGCGCGGAACTGACCGGGGCATTGGCGCGCATCCTCGCCGCCTGGCCGGACGGCCTGCCGGTCGGGCACATCCATGCGGATCTGTTTCCGGACAACGTGTTCTTCCTGGAGGGCCGGCTGTCGGGGCTGATCGACTTCTACTTCGCCGCCACCGACCTGTTCGCGTACGACGTCGCGGTGTGCCTCAACGCCTGGTGCTTCGAGCCGGATTTCGCCTTCAACGTGACCAAGGCGCGGGCGATGCTGGCCGCCTACCATGCCATCCGGCCGCTGTCCGACGCGGAGCGCGCGGCGCTGCCGGTGCTTTGCCAGGGTGCGGCGATCCGCTTTGCATTGACCCGGCTGTTCGACTGGGTGAACACGCCGAAGGGGGCATTGGTGACGCGCAAAGACCCGCTGGAGTATGTCAGGCGCCTGCGCTTCCACATGGCGGCAAGGGACGCCTCATCCTATGGCATCTGAGCCGCCTGCCCCGCCCCAGGACGCCGCCGCGCGCGAGGTGGTGGAGATCTGGACCGACGGCGGCTGCAAGCCCAATCCCGGGCGCGGCGGGTGGGCGGCGATCCTGCGCAGCAAGGGCGCCGAGCGCGAGTTGACCGGGTCCGAGCCGGTGACCACCAACAACCGCATGGAACTGACCGCCGCCGCGGCCGCGCTGGAGGCGTTGAAGCGCCCCTGCAAGGTGATCCTGCACACCGACAGCGAATACCTGCGCAACGGCATCACGCGCTGGCACACCGGCTGGGTCCGCCGCAACTGGCGCAACGCCGCCGGCGACCCGGTCGCCAACATGGATCTCTGGCGCCGCCTGCTGGACGCCACTAAGCCGCATGAGATCGAGTGGCGCTGGGTGCGCGGCCATCATGTCGACGAGATGAACAATCGGGCGGATGTGCTGGCGACGATTGCGAGGGATTCCTGACGCGCGTCTTCGCGCGGCGAGGCAAGCGGCAGCAGGGCGCCTTCGCCCCGCGAGAGCGCACCCCCTACGGCTCCCCCAAAGCTAGACGATCCCCCCATTGCGCCAAACCTGCACGCCATCGGCTACCAGCACCATCTCAGTCGCCGCCTGGCTGAGTCGGCAAGGCTGCTCGAATTCCAGGCGCCAGCCGTGCCCGGCCATCAGGTCCAGCAGGCCGCCCTCGATCGCGCGGCCATGCGTGCCGATGCAGACCCGGCGCACGCGCTGGTCGACGATGTCGATGGCGGCCTGCAGCACGTCCAGTTCCGCGCCCTGCACATCGCAATGCAAGAAGTCCAGCACCGGCATCCTGCCCAGCAGGGTGCGCAGCGAGAAGCACGGCACCTCCTCCATCTCGGCGGTTCCGCCCGCGGCGCCGCCGTACTCGGCGGTGGCGCCCCAGTCGCCGCTTGGATCGGGTAGTCTGGGGAATCTGGCGATGCCGTCCTCGGCGCCGGCGACGGCATGGATGACATGGTGCGAATCCGGATTGAAGCCGTTATCCGCCAGATGCGTGCGCATGAACGCCACGTGGCTCGACGAGCCTTCGACGCCGGCGAGCAGCACCGGCAATCCCCGCCGTTCGGCCAGCCGTCCACCGAGAACGATCCACGGTCCCCACCCTGCACCCAGTTCCATGACGGCGAAGCTGCCCTGGGCCTCGGCCACCGAGCGCAGTAACGCGTTGAGTTCCTCGGTTTCATGCAGCGGCATGTCGAACGCGCCGTCCGCGCTGCCGACCTTGCCGGAAAACTCCTGGTAGGAAGGCGGCAGGTAGCCGACCCGGGTCCGCACGCCGAAGCGGTCGGTGAAGAAGCCGTCGGCCGGGGCGGCGGGGCTCAGCAGCCCGTCGACTGGCCCGATGGCGGGGGCGGCGGGGAGTGCGGCGAAACCGCTGCCGCGCATGATGGCGAGGAACTCGTCGCTCCGGATGATCTGGCCGCGCAGCGCGTCCGGCGTGGGATTGGGATCGGGCTGGAGATAGGCCTCGACGGCCGCGTCGTTTTCCGGCTCGCGGCCCAGGAGGAAACGATATGCCCAGCGGACCGTCTGCCTAGGATCGACCGTCAGCGGTCCACTCATTGTTCACGACGTCCTTTGCCCGTTGATCATCCCAAACTAACCGACCCGAAGGCAGGGGCATAGCGAGGTTGGATGCGTTCGATGCGGGACCACGAAATAGGGCTGGGCCGCGGCACCCATCGGCGCCGCGGCCCAGATCGTCAGGTCATCGCGTGTGTAAGGTCAGTTGCAGGGCTTGGCGCCGCTCGCGAGTTTGGCCACGCCGCCTTCGCCGGCCGCCAGCTTGGCCACGCCGCCTTCGCCGGCCGCGAGCTTGGCAACACCGCCCTCGCCGGCCGCAAGCTTGGCCACGCCATCTTCGCCGGCCGCGAGCTTGGCCACGCCGCCTTCGCCGGCCGCGAGCTTGGCCACGCCGCCTTCACCGGCCGCGAGCTTGGCAACACCGCCCTCGCCGGCCGCCAGCTTGGCCACGCCGCCTTCACCGGCCGCGAGCTTGGCAACACCGCCCTCGCCGGCCGCCAGCTTGGCAACACCGCCCTCGCCAGCCGCGAGCTTGGCCACGCCGCCCTCGCCGGCCGCGAGCTTGGCGACACCGCCCTCGCCGGCCGCGAGCTTGGCCACGCCGCCTTCACCAGCCGCGAGCTTGGCAACACCGCCCTCGCCGGCCGCGAGCTTGGCCACGCCGCCCTCGCCGGCCGCGAGCTTGGCGACACCGCCCTCCCACAGCTGCGAGCTTGGCGACACCGCCCTCGCCGGCCGCGAGCTTGGCCACGCCGCCTTCGCCGGAGGCCAGCGTTGCCGCCGGGCAGTTGGTGCCCTGCGCGAACGCGCCGGTCGACAGCGTGAACGCCAGGGCGGTCGCGGCGAGCAATGCTTTGGTCATCATGTCGGTTTCCCTTTCTTCGGCATGCCGTCAACGGCCGGCCAGTGGTTCGGCGCGAAGCTGCGCCTGCTTGACCATCGGATTAAACCTCGAATCGCGGGCATACCGTTACGCATAAGCGTGCATTCGCGGCTTCGACGCAGTGCATGTATTGCGTGCCGCGAATGACGCGCAGGCCACGCCTATCCAGCGTGTGCGACGACCACGTCCGCGACCAGGTCGCGCAGCCAGCGATGGCCGTCATCGGAGCGCCGCGTCTCGTGCCACAGCAGGTAGATCGGAATCGGCAGCGGCGGCAAGGGGGCGTCGATCAGTTGCAGGCCGGCGGTGTCGCGGGCGGCGCGCAGCATGCTCATCGCGACGAAGCCCAGCATGTCGGTCTGCAGAACCACGTAGGGCACTTCGAGGAACTCGCTGACGAACAGTTCCCAGCTGACATCCAGCTCCACCAGCGCCTGGCGCGCGGTGCGGACGGCGGGCGGGAACGGCACGTTGCGTTCCTGGATGCTGACGAAATGCTCGCGCCGGAAGGCCGCCCTGCCCATCTTCGGCGACGCGCGCGGATGGTCGCGGCGGGCGATGAAGGCGATGCCGTCGTCGAATAGCCGGCGATTGACGAAGCGGTCGTCGTCGGAGGGAAACCAGTCGACGCAGACATCGAGCGCCCCGTCGCGCATGCGGTCGGCTGTATCGATCGGCAGGGTGCGGGTATCGAAGCCGAGCACCACGCCGGGCGCCGCCTCCAGCGCCGCGTGCCGCAGCGCCAATGCCCATAGCGGCCCCATCGGGTGCGGAATGGCGATCTGAAAGCGGCGCGTCGAGGTTGCCGGATCGAAGCCGCGCGCCTCGCCGATTGACCGCCGCAACTGGTCCAGTGCCAGCCGCAGGTCAGGATAGATGCGCTGCGCCACGGCGGTGGCGACGATGCCCTGGCCGACCCGCACGAACAGGTCGTCACCGCAGGCCTCCCGCAGCCGCGACAGCGCATGGCTGGTGGCTGACTGGCTCAACCCCAACCGGTCGGCGGCACGGGTGATCGAGCCGGCTTCGAAGACGGCTTCGAAGACGGTCAGCAGGTTCAGGTCTAGGCTGCGGAGGTTCAAAGACGCGCCTTTTGGCGCGGCGACTTAAGCGGCAGCGGGGCGCCTTCGCCCCGCGAGAGCGCACCCCCTCCTCGCGAAACCGCACCCCTGCCCTTCACCCGCCCAATCCCGAAACCCACCGCAGCACCCATCCCATCCCGCCATGCTATCATTCCGTTCCATTCGCGCCAGGGAGCCGATGCAGGCATGGAACTGAACCTCAGCTTCGACCAGCTCGGCGCGCTGCTGGACCGGGTGCCGAACAAGGTCCTGCCCGCGGTCCTGCCGGCGGTGCTTCTCGCGATCGTCGCCGAGATGGTCATCATCCAGGCGCGCGGCGGCCATTACCCCTGGAAGAGCAGCCTGGTCTCGGGGGCGATCGCGGTCGGCCACGCACTGGCCCAGGCGGCGGCGAACGGGTTGCTCCTGGGCGTCATCGGCGCCGGCCTCTATCGCCTGCGGCTGTTCGACATCCACGTCTCGTTCGACACGCCGCTGCTGCTGGTAGCGCTGTTCCTGCTGACCGATTTCGCCTTCTACTGCGAGCATCGCTGCGCCCACCGGATACGGCTGCTATGGGCGTCGCACAGCGTTCACCACACCATCGAGCAGATGGTCTTCACCGCAGCCGTGCGCCTGGCCTGGACGCCGTTGCTGTCGGGCGTGTTCTTGTTCTACCTGCCGATCATCTGGCTGGGCTTTCCGCCGCAATGGGTGTTTGGCATGGCGTCGGCCAGCCTGGTCTACCAGTTCTTCATCCACACCGAACTGGTGCCGCGGATCGGCTGGCTGGAATGGGTGGTCAACACGCCCTCCGCGCACCGCGTCCACCACGCCAGCAACCGCGAATACATCGACCGCAATTTCGGCGGGGTGCTGCTGATATGGGACCGCTTGTTCGGCACCTACCAGGCGGAACGGCCGGACATCACCATCGTCTACGGCCTGACGCATCCCCGATCCAGGCCGGCGAATCCGTTTGTCATTGCGTATCAGGAATTATGGGAGACGGTGCGGGACGCGGTTCGGGCTCGGGGGTGGAGGGCTCGGTCCGGGGTGTTGTTTGGACCTCCATAGACGCGCGCCTTCGCGCGGCGAGGTGAGCGGCAAGTGATGCGCTTGCATCACTGAGAGCGGTTGTCCCCTTGCTTGCTTTCTGATGCACGAAGGAAGGAGCACCGCTCTCGTGGGTGCAAGGGCACCCACTGCCGCTTAAGTCGCCGCGCTAAGAAGCGCGTCAGGGGTAACCGCTCTCGGCGATGCAAGCGCATCACCTGCCGCTCACCTCGCCACGCTAAGACGCGCGTCTTAAGGCCTCATGCAAAGTAGCAAACAACCGCTCCTCCCCGACCCTCTCGGTAATCCGATGCCGATCCAAATCGTCGCGCAGCCCGGGCCCCACGCGGCCGAAGATCACCTCGACCCCTTTCGCCTTCAGCTCGTCCAGCAGGCCGCGCAATGCCCGCGCGGCCGAGTAGTCGATGTCGGTGATCGCGCTGGCGTCGATGACCAGCCAGCGCACCGGGTTCGGCGCCTTGGCGACGAGCGCGCGGACCTCGTCGACAAAGCGGTTGTGGTTGGCATAGAAGAGGTCGGCGCCGAAGCGGTAGACGATCAGGCCCGGCGCGGTCTCGGTGCCGGGCGCCGCCGGCGACCGGCATCCAGCGTCCCTGCGCGTCCGCCGCCAGGACCATGGTGTGCGGACGATAGCTGTGACGCACGTGACGGAACAGCGACAAGCGCGATCGCCAGCAGGATCCCCTGCTCGACACCGATCGCCGACGACCGCCACCGCCGTCACCAGCGCCAGGATGAACTCGCCGGGGCTTTCGCGGCGGATGGCGCGCAGGCCGTGCACGATCGACCATGCCGACGCCGATGGTGAACACGATGGCGGCCAGCACGCAGCGCGGCAGATATTGCAGCGGCCCGGTCAGGAACAGCAGCACCAGCAGCACGACGCCGGCGAACACCTGCTGGGCGAGCTGGCTGCGCGCGCCGGCGGCGTCGGCCATGGCGGTCTGGGTCGGGCTGCCGTTGACCACGAAGGCGCCGCTGACGGCCGCGGCCGCATTCGCGGCGGCGAGGCCCAGGATGTCGGCGTCTCGTCGACGCGCTCACCGTAGCGCTCGCGCGAACACGCGCGAGGTCGCGGCGCTTTGGGCCAGGATCATCACGAAGCACGAGGCCGCGACCGGCAGCAGCGCCGATGCTCGGCCCAGGTCACCTGCGGCAGCGACAGCGAGGGCAGGCCGCCGGGGACCGGGCCGATGACCGCGATGCCGCGGGCGGCGAAATCGAACGCGGCGCTGGCCGCGGTCGCGCCGACCACCGCGACCAACGAGACCGGCAACCGCGGGACGAGAACGTGCGCCGAGCAGGATGCCGCCGGCGACCAGCCCCGCCAGCCCCAGCGTCGCCGTGTCCGCCGCGGCAAGCCCCGGAGCATCTCCCAGAGCCTGACGCAGCGTGTTGTGCGATGTCGCCAGCGACGCCGAACCATGTCGCCGAGCATGGCGATGCCGACCTGCATGCCGACGCCGGCGAGAAAGCCCGACCAGCACGGTGCGGGAGAGGAAATCGGCGAGAAACCCCAGCCTGAAGATTCGCGCCAGCAGCAACAGTCCGGACGTCAGCAGCGCCAACATGCCGACCAGCGCCATGTAATGGGCGCCGCCGGGTGCCGCCATTCGGGACAGCGCATCGTAGAAGATCGCGGCAGTCGCGGAATCGGCGGCGACCACCAGGTGGCGGGAGGAGCCCAGCACGGTGAATGCCAGCAACGGCAGCAACACGGTATACAGCCCGGTGACCACCGGCGTGCCGGCGATGCGCGTGTAGCCGAGCACCTGCGGGATGTTCATCGACGCAAGGACGATGCCGGCCCAGATGTCGCCTCGCCGCGCCGGGCGGCGCGTCATCGGCAGTTCGAGCGCCAAGCGGCCCGTCAGGATATGAATTTGTAGGGGTAGTCCGGGTCCCGGTAGCCGCCCGGCTTGTCGCGCTTCGGCAACTTCACACGCTCCCGCTTCACCTCCTGATACGGCACCCGGCTGAGCAGATGCCGGATGATGTTCAGGCGGGCACTTTTCTTGTCATCCGAGCGGGCCACGAACCAGGGCGCCCAGGCGGTGTCGGTGGCCATGAACATTTCGTCGCGGGCGCGCGAATAATCGAACCAGCGGCCGTAGGATTTCAGATCCATCCCCGTCAGCTTCCAGATCTTGCGCCCGTCGTCGATGCGCGCCGTCAGTCGGCGGGTCTGTTCTTCCGGTGAAACCTCCAGCCAGTATTTCAGCAGGATGATGCCGGAATCGACGATCGAACGCTCGACGCCCGGCATCGCCATGAGGAAGTTCTTCGCCTGGTCCTCGCTGCAGAATCCCATTACCCGCTCGACCCCGGCGCGGTTGTACCAACTGCGGTCGAAGATCACGACCTCGCCGGCGGCCGGCAGATGCGGCACGTAGCGCTGGATGTACATCTGCGACTTCTCGCGCTCGGTCGGCGCCGGCAGGGCTACGACGCGGAAGACGCGCGGGCTGACGCGTTCGGTGATCGCCTTGATGACGCCGCCCTTGCCGGCGCCGTCGCGGCCCTCGAACACGATGCAGATCTTCTTGCCCTCGTGGCGCACCCATTCCTGCAGCTTCACCAGTTCGACATGCAGATCGCGCAGCTGCTTGTTGTATGCCTTGTTCCCCAATGGGGCCTTCTCGCCGGGCGGACCATCGGCCTGCGTCACCTCGACAGGCGTTTCCGCCGGGTGGTTCTTTTCCTTCTTGAGCTTGGCCATCGGCGCCTCCCGTCATCCTTTGTGACGATAGGATGACAATCGTGCAGGCGCAACGCGGCGGATGCGCCCGGCAAGGCGCGCGCATCTTGCCAATTGGCGGAAACTGGCCTATTTTACGCCAAATGGCAAACGCAGCGACCAGCCTCGGACCTACCAGGCAGCAATCTTCCTCGCGTCCCGCCGCACCGGACCCGCGGGCCGCGTTGCGAGCGGCGTTCCGGCTGTTCGAACTGTGGGAGCTCGATGCCGCGCAGTCCCGCAACCTGCTCGGCCAACCGAGCCTGCGCAGCTTCCAGCGCTGGAAGGCGGGCGAGGTCGCGGACCTGCCGCACGATACGGTCTGCCGCCTCGGCGACCTGATGGGCATCCATAAGTCGCTGCGCTTCATGTTCACCGAGCCGGCCCGCGGCTATGCCTGGATCCGCAAGCCCAACGCCGCCTTCGCCGGACGCTCGGCGCTGGACCGGATGCTCGCCGGCGCGCCCGCCGATCTCGCCGCGGTGCGCGCCTACCTGGATGCCGAGCGCGCCGGCTGGTGATGCCAGACCCCGCCGGCGAGATCGCCGATATATCCTGGAACCGATCGCACCGCATCATCCGCACCATCTACCCGCCGGTGCGCCTGTTCGAGGACATCGCCGACCCGGCCGACTGGGCGGCGATCGAGGCGCTGGAGGCCGCGACCAACCCCCGCCTGCGCGACCAGGCCGGCGACCTCACTCTGGTGCCGCCGCAGCGCCGCGTCTCCGGCCCCACCGCATCGCTGGTGATGGGCGCCTTCACCCACGCCTCCCGCGACCGGCCCAGCCGCTTCTCCGACGGCAGCTACGGCGTCTGGTATTGCGGTGACCGCTTCGAAGTAGCGCTGGCCGAAACGGCGCACCACTTCGCCCGCTTCATGCGCGCCACCCGCGAACCGGCCGGAGAAGCGGACTACCGCGAACTGGTCTGCGCCATCGCCGCCCCGCTCACGGACCTGCGCCACGGCGCCCACGGCGACTGCCTGGACCCCGACGACTGGACCCCGGGCCAGGCGCTCGGCCGCGCCATCAGGGCGGCCGGCGGCGACGGCGTGGTCTATCCCAGCGTGCGCCTTCCCGCGGGCCAGGCGGCGGCGCTGTTCTGGCCGGATCGGGTGAAGCTGCCGATCACCCAAGGGCGGCAGCTGCGCTACCACTGGGACGGGGCGGCGATGACGCGCTACTTCGTGCATGGGCAGAGGGAGTGGCGGGGGTATCCGGGGGGTCGTTGAGGGGTTGGATTTATTGCTTTGTGGGATCATCGGGTGAGAAGCGGGAGCGCTCTCGCGGTGCGAGGGCACCGCTGCCGCTTGCCTCGCCGCGCATAGATGCGCGTCATTGCTGCCGCTTGCCTCGCCGCGCTGAGAAGCGCGTCTGATGTGAACCGCATCACTCCCAAGAATGTCCGCCGGTGACACTCTGCACCCGGGCCTGGCGGATCGTATCGATGTAGACGCCATCAGGACCCGTTCAATCGGCGGCAATCACGTTTTTCGTGATGGCGCCGACATCCAACGGCCGCCTTGGCGGCTACATTGAACAGGAGGTCATCGTGAGTCAAACTCTGGCAACGAGCGCGGCCGGAAAGGTTGCGGCGCTCAACGTCACGACATATCAATTCAGCCTCGACAACTTCAAAATCACCAACACGCGGTCCTTGCACAAGGACACCGACTACGTTTCCGTCAGCCTGGCGGTCGGCAACCGGCCTCCGGTCACCAAGACCAAGGCGATGGGCGACCTCAACAACGGCACCTTCAATGTCGGCCTGAGCTTCGACAACATACAGGTCGGCGACAACGAAACCGCCGTGTTCTCCTACGCCATCGTCAACAACGGCCACGCCTCCTCCAGCGCCGTGCAATCGGCGCTGCAGAAGGCAACCTCCACGCTGGCCAGCAAGGGCGCGGATGCGGCGGCCAAGGTGATCGGGCAGGAGATCGGCTCGGTGGTCGGCGCCTCGATCGGCACCGCCGTCATTCCGATCGTGGGCACCGCCCTCGGCGCGCTGGCCGGCTGGCTGGTCAGCTCCGCGATCGGCGTCGCCTTCGCCAACTGCGACGGGCCGGTGGCCGCCGGCATGCACCCGCTGACCGCGGCACAACTGAAGTCCGGCACGGCGGGCGGCAAGGCGATCACCCAGACCGACCACAATCCGGGAACCGATTCCGCTACCGGATGCGGATCGAATTCCAACTACTTCGTCACCTGGTCGGTGCACGCGCATACCGTGGCCACCAAGGTCGAAGCCAAGGCCTGACTCTACCTGCCGCGGCGAGGGGGCATGCATGCCCCCTCGTTCGGCTCACATTTCCAGCCGGCTGAAGATCACCGGCATGATCTCGCGCAAGCCGAGGGCGCCCTGCGCGTCCTTGTCGATCACCGTCAACTGCTGGTCATCGGCGCCGCCGATCGGCAGCACCATCCGGCCGCCCGGCTTCAACTGCTCCAGCAGGGCCGGCGGCGGCCGCGTGGCGGCGGCGGTGACGATGATCTTGTCATACGGCGCATGCTCCGCCCAGCCGCGGCTGCCGTCGCCGATGCGGATGGTGACGTTGGAGATGCCCAGGCGCTGCAGCCGCAGTTCCGCGTCGCCGGCAAGCTCCTCGACGATCTCGACGCTCCATACCTGGGCCGCGAGCTCGGCCAGCACCGCGGTCTGGTAGCCGAGGCCGGTGCCGATCTCGAGCACCGTCTCGTCCGGCTCCGGCGCCAGCAGGTCGGTCATCACGGCGCAGATGAACGGCTGCGAGATGGTCTTGTCGAAACCGATCGGCAACGGTGTGTCGTGGTAGGCCAGATGGGCCAGCTGCGGCGGGACGAACTGGTGCCGCGGCAGGCTGCGCATGGTCGACATGACCCGCGCATCGAGCGCCGTGCGGCCGAGTTCATCGCGCACCAGGTCGGTGTGGATGCCGATCACCTCGACCATGTGGCGGCGCAGGATCGCCAGGTGTCCTTCATCCATCGGCCTCATGGGTGGTGCTCCCATTGCTTGAGGCGCCTGGCCTCGTTGCCTTCGAACCGGCGATCGCCGCGGCGCTGCTGTTCGAACGGACGATCGCCGTCGGCGTTCCGGAAAGTCCGGCGGGCGAGGAAGGCCGCCGAGGCAAGAGCGCGCTGGCACGCTAGAATGGAAAGCTTGCTGCCGGAACTGCCGGTCTCGGCAAGGTGATCGGGAATTAGGAATTTATTCTTGATCGTCGTAATGCCGGGTTTTACGGTGCCGCCCGGCAGGAATGGAGGAAATCGTGTCGCGATTCGACAAGACCACGCCCGATCGGCATTCGCAGGCCGGCGGGACCCAGCAAGCTCATCCGGGGCGCGGCCATCGCCTGTTGGCGGCGGCGACGGCGATCGCCGTCATCGTGTCGGGCCTGAACGCCTGCGTGCAGATCGTGAAGATCGCCGTGGAGCATCCGCAGGCAAGCCCGCACCCGAAGGTTGAATAGAACAAATCATGAACTTATGCTAGTGGCCAATGCCGGAACCCAAAAACCAGGAGCGCCTACTGGGCATGTATGCGGAGCTTCAGGCCGCGACCGCCTTCTCCTTCCTGCGCGGCGCCAGCACGCCCGAGGAGCTGGTGGAGACGGCTGCCGCCATCGGCCTGGCGGCGCTGGGGGTCGCCGACCTGAACAGCGTCGCGGGCGTGGTGCGGGCGCATGCGGCGGCCCGCGATGCCGGGCTGCGGCTGCTGGTGGGGGCGCGGCTGGCGTTCGGCGACGGCACCCCGGACCTGCTCTGCTACCCTACCGACCGCGCCGCCTGGGGCCGGCTGTGCTGCCTGCTGACCATCGGCAAGCTGCGCGCGAAAAAGGGCGAGTGCGACCTGCGCCGCGGCGACCTCGCAACGCAGGCGGAGGGGCAGGTGCTGATCGCCGTTCCGCCCGATGCTCCAGGCGCGGATTTCGCCCGCTCCCTGGCCTGGCTGCGCGAGCTCGCCGGCGACCGCCTGTATCTCGCCGCCACCCGCCGCCATTGCGCCGACGACGCAAGGCGGCTGCGCAAGCTGGCCGCGACTCGGCGAGCAGCTGCGGATTCCGTTGCTGGCCACCAACGACGTGCTCTATCACCACGCCGAGCGCCGCCCGCTGCAGGACGTGCTGACCTGCATCCGCCTGAAGACCACCGATCGACGAGGCGGGCCTGGCGCTGCAAGCCAATGCCGAGCGCCACCTGAAGCCGCCGGCCGAGATGGCGCGGCTGTTCCGCGGCCATCCGCGACGCCGTGGCGCGCACGCTGGAGATCGCCGAGCGCTGCCGCTTCTCGCTGGACGAGCTGCGCTACGAATATCCCGACGAACCGATCCCGCCCGGCCTGACGCCGGACGAGCATCTCGCCGACCTGACCTGGCAAGGCGCCGCGCGAGCGCTATCCGGACGGCGTTCCCGACAAGGTGCGCGCAGACCATCGAGCAAGGAACTGGAGCTGATCGCGCAGCTGGACTACGCGCGCTACTTCCTGACCGTCCACGACATCGTGCGCTTCGCGCGAGGCAGAGGACATCCTCTGCCAGGGGCGCGGCTCGGCGGCCAATTCGGCGGTCTGCTACTGCCTCGGCATCACCGCGGTCGATCCCGACCGAGATCGACCTGCTGTTCGAGCGCTTCGTCTCCGCCGAACGCCAGCGAGCCGCCCGACATCGACGTCGATTTCGAGCACGAGCGGCGCGAGGAGGTGATCCAGTACATCTACGAGCGCTACGGCCGCGACCGCGCCGGCATCGCCGCCACGGTGATCCACTACCGCCCGCAGATGGCGATCCGCGAGGTCGGCAAGGCGCTGGGCCTGTCGCGAGGACGTGACCGCGCGCGCTGGCCGCGCAGTCCTGGGATGTCGGCGGCGAGCTGTGGCCGGACGAGCGGCGTGACGCGAGATCGGGCTCGATCCGCGAGCGACCCGTGCGTGCGCCGCACTGTGCAGCTGGCGCGCGAGCTGATCGGGCTTGCCGCGCCATCTGTCGCAGCATGTCGGCGGCTTCGTCCTGACCCGCGGGCGCGCTGGACGAGACCGTGCCGATCGGCAACGCCGCGATGGACGACCGCACCTTCATCGAATGGGACAAGGACGACATCGACGCGCTGGGCATCATGAAGGTCGATGTGCTGGCGCTCGGCATGCTGACCTGCATCCGCAAGGCCTTCGACCTGCTGCGAGCACGCATGGCCGCGACCTGACGCTCGCCGACGTGCCGCGCGAGGACCCGGCGGTCTACGACATGCTGTGCAAGGGCGACTCGCATCGGCGTGTTCCAGGTCGAGAGCCGGGCGCAGATGAACATGCTGCCGCGGCTGAGGCCGCGAGAAATTCTACGATCTGGTGATCGAGGTGGCGATCGTCCGCCCCGGGCCGATCCAGGGCGACATGGTGCATCCCTATCTGCGCCGGCGCCAGGGCATGGAGAAGGTCGAGTATCCCGTCGCCCGTCGCCGGAACACGGCGCCGCCGGACGAACTGGAGCAGGTGCTGGGCAAGACCCTCGGGCGTGCCGCTGTTC
The DNA here is from genome assembly GCA_963819305.1 of uncultured Alphaproteobacteria bacterium. GTDB lineage: Bacteria > Pseudomonadota > Alphaproteobacteria > Acetobacterales > Acetobacteraceae > CAVTKE01. The sequence goes on along the minus strand of CAWFVP010000002.1, from coordinate 566,939 downwards.
CAGGAACAGGCGATGCGCATCGCCATCGTGGCGGCGCAAGTTCACGCCCGAGGAGGCCAACCAGCTGCGCCGCGCCATGGCGACGTTCCGCCACGTCGGCACCATCAGCACATTCGGCGAGAAGATGGTCGCCGGCATGGTCGCGCGCGGCTATGACGCGCGACTTCGCCGAGCGCTGCTTCAACCAGATCGAGGGCTTCGGCACCTACGGCTTCCCCGAAAGCCATGCCGCCAGCTTCGCGCTGCTGGTCTATGTCTCGGCCTGGCTGAAATGCCATCACCCGGCGGCCTTCGCCTGCGCCCTGCTGAACTCGCAGCCGATGGGGTTCTATGCCCCGGCGCAGATCGTGCGCGATGCGCGCGAGCACGGCGTGAGGTGCGCGCGGTGGACGTCAACCACAGCGACTGGGACTGCACGCTGGAGAAGGATGCCAGCGCTGCGGCTGGGGTTTCGCGCAGATCACCGGCTTTCGCGAGGATTGGGCCGAGCAGCTGGTGTCGCGCGCCGGAGATCGCCGTTCGAGGATTTCTCAGCGCTCGCCGCGCGCCGGGCTGCCGCGCCCGCGCCATGGAGGCGCTGGCGGATGCCGATGCGATGCGCAGCCTCGGCCTGGACCGGCGGGCGGCGCTGTGGCAGGTGCGCGGCCTGCGGCACGATGTCCGACCTGCCGCTGTTCGCCGCGCATGGCCGATGCCGGTCAGCACGTCGACCGCTGCCGCTGATGCCGCTGCCGGAGCAGGTGGTGGCCGACTACCAGACCACCGGCCTGTCGCTGAAGGCGCATCCGCTGCGCTTCCTGCGGGCCCGCCTGGCGCGCGAGGGCATCCTGAGCTGCGCGAGGCCGCGGTCGGGCGCGACGGCCAGAAGCTGCGCGTCGCCGGCGTGGTGCTGGTGCGCCAGCGGCCCGGCAACGGCAACGTCGTGTTCAGCACCATCGAGGACGAGACCGGCATCGCCAACGTCGTGATCTGGGCCACCCTGCTGGACCGCTTCCGCCGCGCCATCCTGGGCAGCGCGCTGATGCTGGTGGAGGGCCGGCTGCAGCGCTCGCCGGAGGGCATCGTGCATGTCATCGCGGAGAAGCTCGAAGACCGGTCGGCCGATCTGCGGCGCCTGGACAACCTGCCGCCGGCCTTGGCGCGGTCACGGGACTTCAGGTAGTTTTTCCGGCGATGTTTCCGGACGCAGCAATGTTCCCACTAAAGATTGATATAACTTCTAATCGAAATCATTCTATACCTGAGATGGCAAAACATCCTCATTACGACAACAGTCTAAACCACATAGGCAAACATTAGTTTACTTGATTATCGAAATTCCCCTGAGTAGATACCTCTCACGGAACCGTGAGGATCGGTTATGCACACTGCCATGCTCCATCACCAAGCCCCCAGCCGACCGTCCAACGTGCTCCAGTTCCGCCTGCGCCTGAACGAGGGGCACGAGGCGCAGTTGCGCCGCTGGCTGAAGGCCGGGACCCGCATGGGGCTGCACGACGCCCAGGTCGCCCACCGCACCCCCGACGGCAAAAGCCACGACGGCTACGTGCTGATCTGGGTGCGCGAGAATCCGGACCCTGCCTACCGGGTCATCCCCGACGGCATCCGCTGGGCGGTGGTGGACCACATCCGCAACTACACGCTGGGCAGGTTCGCCACCTTCAATGCGGCACTGGCCTTCATCCGCCCGTTCGCGCCGCCCCGGGCGGGCACCCCTGCCCGCCGCCGCACCGCCAATGCCCGCGTCGTCAACCTCGCCCCTGCACAGCACGCCCCGCGGCCCTGAACGCGCCATCCGAACGACGGCTCAATTCAAACCGCCTTTATTTTCACCCGGCACTTCAACCCAAGGTTGGATCGCATGCTGAATTTTCATTCCGAAACGATCATCGTCCATCTCGGCGAGCCGAACGCCCTGCTGATCCCGATCCCCGCCAGCGAACGCGAACGGCTTTCCTTCGGCATCGGCGAGCACCCGATCGACATGGACGGCACCATCGGCGTCGCCATGGTGGCGCCGATGGATGACACCGATCCGGTCTACCAGATCGCGGTGCTGTTCGCCTCCGCCGAGGCGCAGCTCGCGTTCCTGCGCCGCTCCGCCTGCGACTTCCGCATCGTCGCGAACTCGGAGCTCGGCCAGGTGTGCAACGCGGCCGGCGCCATCACCCACGCCTTCCACCGCCCGACGCTGCACTGACAGCCGGGGCACTGACAGCCGGGGCACCGACACCCGGGGGCTGAGGGCGCCCCCGCTCTGGACTGATCCGGCCAGACTGCGTATGCCAATCATGGCTGCGGCAGCATGATCGTATGCGATCACCGGAGGAACACCGCCTTGAACGACGCCCCCCATCCCGTCCGTGGGCCCGCGACCGCGCGCCGCACCGCGGCCGAGCTGCGCAGCGCCCGCTGGTTCGGCCCGGCCGACCTGCGCAGTTTCGGCCACCGCTCGCGCGCCATGCAGATGGGCTACGCGCCCGAGGAATGGCAGGGCAAGCCGGTCATCGCGATCGTCAACACCTGGTCCGACCTGCAGCCCTGCCACAGCCACTTCAAGCAGCGCGTCGACGACGTGAAGCGCGGCATCCTGATGGCCGGCGGCTTCCCGGTGGAGCTGCCGGCGCTGTCGGTTCAGCGAAAGCTTCGTCAAGCCGACCACGATGATGTACCGCAACATGCTGGCGATGGAGACCGAGGAGCTGCTGCGCTCCCACCCGATCGACGGCGCGGTGCTGATGGGCGGCTGCGACAAGACCACGCCCGGGCTGCTGCTGGGCGCCACCAGCATGAACCTGCCGGCGATCTACCTGCCGGCCGGGCCGATGCTGCGCGGCAACTGGCACGGCAAGGTGCTGGGCTCCGGCTCGCGATAGCTGGAAATACTGGGACGAGCTGCGCGCCGGCAAGATCACCGAGCAGGACTGGCTCGGCGTCGAGGGCGGCATCGCCCGCAGCTACGGCACCTGCATGACCATGGGCACCGCCAGCACCATGACCGCGATCGCCGAGGCGGTCGGCATGGTGCTGCCGGGCGGCAGCTCGATCCCGGCCGCCGATGCCGGGCATATCCGCCTGGCCTCGGAATCCGGCCGGCGGATCGTCGAGATGGTGTGGGAGGACCTGACGCCGCAGCCGCATCCAGACCCGCGCCGGCGTTCGAGAACGCGATCGCCGTCGCCATGGCGATGGGCTGCTCCACCAACGCCATCATCCATCTGATCGCCATGGCGCGGCGCGCCGGGCAGGATATCGGGCTGGCCGATTTCGAGCGCTACAGCCGCCGCGTGCCGGTGATCGGCAACGTGCGGCCGAGCGGCAGACCAGTATCTGATGGAGGATTTCTTCTACGCCGGCGGCATCCGCGCGCTGATGGGCCAGATCCGCGAGCATCTGCACCTGGACTGCCTGACCGTCACCGGCAAGACGCTGGGCGAGAACATCGAGGGTGCCGAGGTCTACAACGACGACGTCATCCGCACGACGACGAACCCGATCTACGGCGAGGGCTCGCTCGCGGTGCTGACGGGCAACCTCGCGCCCGACGGCTGCGTCATCAAGCCGGCGGCGATGGATCAGCGCTTCCTGAAGCATTCCGGCCCGGCGCGTGGTGTTCGACGACTATCCCGAGCATGAAGAAGGCGGTCGACGACGAGAGCTGGGACATCACCGCCGACCACGTGCTGGTGCTGCGCAACGCCGGGCCGCAGGGCGGCCCGGGCATGCCGGAATGGGGCATGCTGCCGATGCCGAAGAAGCTGCTGAAGGAAGGCCATCGCGACATGCTGCGGATGTCCGACGCGCGCATGAGCGGCACCAGCTATGGCGCCTGCGTGCTGCATGTCTCGCCGGAGAGCTACATCGGCGGCCCGCTGGCGCTGCTGCGGACCGGCGACATCGTCAGCGTGGACGTCGATGCCCGCAGCATCCGCATGGAGGTGTCGCGACGAGGAACTGGCCCGCCGCCGCGCCGCCTGGACGCCGCCGGAAGCCGCGGTTCGAGCGCGGCTATGGCTGGGTGTTCACCAAGCACATCCAGCAGGCCAACGAGGGCTGCGACTTCGACTTCCTGCGCACCGAGTTCGGCGCCCCGGTGCCCGAGCCGGTGATCTATTGAGGAACGTCCGATGACCACATTGAACCCGGCCACCCGCGACAAGCTGAAGGGCGTCAGCACCGCGACGCTGGCGAGCGCGCTGTACAAGCGCGGCCTGCGCAACCAGATGGTGCAGGACGTGCGGCCGCTGAGCGCGCCGAAGGGCGGCAGCATGGTGGGCGAGGCCTACACGCTGCGCTACATGCCGGCGCGCGAGGACCTCAATCCGATGACGGTGTTCCGCGACCACAGCCACCCGCAGCGCCGCGCGGTCGAGGAATGCCCGGCGGGCGCGGTGCTGGTGATGGACAGCCGCAAGGACGCGCGCGCGGCCTCCGCCGGCGGCATCCTGGTGACGCGGCTGATGGTGCGCGGCGTCGCCGGCATCGTCACCGATGGCGGCTTTCGCGATTCGGCCGAGATCGCCGCGCTGGACATGCCGTCCTATCACAGCCGGCCCTCGGCGCCGACCAACCTCACGCTGCACCAGGCGATCGACATCAACGTGCCGATCGGCTGCGGCGACGCGCCGGTGTTTCCGGGCGACGTGGTGGTGGGCGATGCCGACGGCGTCATCATCGTGCCGGCCGAAATCGCCGACGAGATCGCCGACGAGGCGGTGGAGATGACCGCCTACGAGGATTTCGTCATCGAGCGGGTGCGCGGCGGGCAGAAGACCCTCGGCCTGTATCCGCCGACCGACGAGGCCAATCTCGCGGCCTTCGCGGTCTGGCGGAAGACCCACGGGCGCTGATGGCATCCGGCCCGGGCGCACTCGCCGCCAGTGCCGCGGCGAGCCTGGGCTTTCTCGGACTGGCCATCCTGGGCTGGGGCGGCTTCGGCGCCTTCTTCAGCCACCCGCCGCTGGTGGCCGTCACGGTCATCGTGATTGCGCTGATGGCGACGGCGCTGCTGTCGCACGGCAACCTCAGCACCGGCGAGCGCGAGGACCGGGGCAACCGCTGGGTACTGATCGCCTTCGGGGTGCTGGGCCTGCTGGCGGCCTATCTGCCGGCGTACACCGATCGCATCGGGTTCTGGACGCTGGACGGGGATGTTGTGCGCTGGATCGGCGTGGCGCTGTTCGCCGTAGGCGGCGTGCTGCGGATGTGGCCGGTGTTCGTGCTCGGCCGCCGCTTCAGCGGGCTGGTGGCGATCCAGCCCGGGCACCGCCTGGTCACTGGCGGCATCTACGGGGTGATCCGCCACCCCAGCTATCTCGGGCTGCTGATCAACGCCCTGGGCTGGGGGCTGGCGTTCCGCTCCGGCGTCGGGGTGTTGCTGGCGGCGGCGAACATCGTGCCGGTGGTCGGGCGCATCCGTGCCGAAGAGGCGCTGCTGCGGTCGCAGTTCGGCGACGAGTACGAAGCCTATCGCGCGCGGACCTGGCGGCTGCTGCCGGGGCTGGACTCGAGGTCCCCCCAACAGGCAACGGGGCCGGGCCCTCGTGGGAGGATCCGGCCCCGCTCATTTCGTCTCAGTCTGAAGGGTTCAGGCCTTCAGGCTGGCGAACTTCTCGGCGGCCACGGTAGCGCGCTCGGTCAGCGGCGCCGCGGCCTTCTCGGCCAGTGCGATGCCGGCCTGGGCGAAGCGGCCGGCTTCGGTCACGGCGCGGGTGGCCGAGGCGCGGGCGAGGCTCGCCTGCAGCTCGAAGCGCTCCTTGACGGTCTTCGCGGCGACCATCGCCTGGAAGCCGGCCATCGCCTCGGCGAACGCCGCCTGGCTGGAGGCCGCCATCTCGCGGAACAGGTCTTGCGAGCCGGCGGTCATGATCTGGCCGAACTGGGTGATCGCCTCGATGGTCGACTTGTTGAAGTCGGCGATCTCCTTGGCGGCCTGCACGGCCTTCTCGGTGACTTCGGCCTGCTTGGCGGTGGCGCTGGCGACGCCCTGCTTCAGGTCGGCGACGGTGCGGTCGAAGGACTGGGGGGCGACGTTCTTGGTGGTGCTCGACATTGGGATGGTCCTTTGTTCTGGGGGAACCAAGGCCGAGACGGCTGGGGTTCCCAGGTTCATGTTGCGTTGCAGCATGAGTGAGATACGCCTGGGAAGCGGGCTTTGCAAGTTTTATTGTGCGCTGCAACATAAGCCTTGGGCGCAGGGCTGGCGGGCGTTTCAGGCGGCCTCGGGGCCACCGGCGGAAGGCGGCCGGACGATGTCGGGCAGCCGGGCGGCGTTGGCCTGCCAGGCGGCGCGATATTCCAGGATGCGCGCGGTTTCGTCCGCGACCTGCTGGCCCATGAAGCGCCGGATCAGGTGCAGGGTCATGTCGATGCCGAGCGAGACGCCGCCGCCGGTCAGGATGGCGCCGGTGTCGACGATCCGCGCCGCCGTCGCGTCGATGTCGGGATAGGTCTCGCCGAGCAGGGCCAGCGGCGATGTCTCGCCGGCTACGATCTCCCGCTTGGTGGTGGCCGGCAGGCCCGCCAGCAGCCCGGTGGCGGCGACGATCATGCCGCCGGTGCAGACCGCGGCAACGACGCCGCCGCCACGGTGGAATGCGGTGATGAAGCCGAGGATCGAGGCATCGGCGGCGGCCGCCGGCCAGCCGGGGCCGCCTGGGACCATCAGGATGTCGGCGGCGGGGCACGCGTCCAGGCCGTGCTGTGCCACCAGCCGCAGGCCGCCGGCCATCGCCAGTTCGCCGGCGGTCTTGGCGACGACGAAGAACTGCAGGCCCGGGGCAACCCGCCGGGCCATCGACAGCACGCCGTAGGTCGCGCCGATGTCGATCGGCTCGATGCCCTCGTAGGCGAGGATGGCGATGGTGAGCACCTCAGTACAGCCCGCGTTCGGCCATCACCTGGGTCTGCCGCTCGTTCTCCTCCGGGGTGAGCCCGCGAACGTGGTCGAGCAGCATCGCGGCGTAGCTGGGCAGGCTGGCGCGGTCGATCCGCGCGGCCGGGTCCCACAGCGCCGCACGCACCAGCGCCTTGGCGCAATGCAGGAACGCCTCCTCGACGGCGATCACCAGGGCGACCTTCGGCGCCCGGCCGTTGACGGCGCTGGGCGCCAGCAGGCGGGCGTCGTCGGTGATGCGCGCGGTGCCGTTGATGCGCAGCGTCTCGTTCATTCCGGGCACCAGGAACAGCAGGCCGATGCGCGGGTTGGCCAGCAGGTTGAGCATGTTGTCGAGCCGGTTGTTGCCGACGCGATCGGGCAGCAGCAGGGTTCGGTCGTCCAGCACCCGCACGAAGCCGGCGGGATCGCCGCGCGGCGAAATGTCGGCGCCGCCCGGCCCCTGCGTCGCCAGCAGGCAGAACGGCGACAATGCGATGATCCGCCGGCAATGCCGGTCCAGCGCGCCCAGCACCTTGTCGGTGGCGCGGCTCATCGGCGGGTGATGCAGCCGGCGCAGGCTGGCTGCGTCGGTGATGAAGCTGGTGTCGTCTGGCAGCACGGGCGTTTTCCTTCGGCCGGCTTGAGGCAGCCGGCCGCCGCATCGTATCGCAAAATCGCGAAGCGAGAATGTTCACCACGGAGGCGGTGAGACGGGGGAGAAGAAAGTCAGATAAATCTTGCTTCGCTGCTCCCCGTCTCACCGCCTCTGCGGTGAATCACCTGCCTTCCCTCACCCGGCCGAAGCCGCCGCAACGCTGCGGAAGCGCAACAGGGCCGCCGCGAAGAAGATGCCGCCGACCACGGCGACGGCCAGGTAGTCGGGCCAGACCACCGACAATCCGGCGCCGCGGAACAGGATCGCCTGGGCGAAATTGACGAAATGGGTCGAGGGCGAGACCTGCATGATCAGCTGCAGCGCCAGCGGCATGCTGTCGAGCGGCGTGTTGCCGCCGGACAGCAGGTTCATCGGCAGCGCCACCAGCATGAACAGCAGGCCCAGCTGCGGCATCGAGCGCGCGACGGTGCCGAGGAAGATGCCGATGGCGGTGGCGAAGAACAGGTACAGCACGACGCCCGCCATGAACAACGGGAGCGACCCGGCGATCGGGATCGCCAGCAGCATCCGCACCACCACCGCCAGCGAGAACAGCACCGCCACCGCGATCACCAGCGCATTGGCCCAGATCTTGGCCAGCGCGATTTCGTAGGAGGCCAGCGGCATCACCATCAGGTGGTCCATGGTGCCGTGCTCGCGCTCGCGGATCAGTGCCGCGCCGGCGAGGATGATCGCCAGCATGGTGACGTTGCTGACGATCGCCATGATGCTGGTGAACCAGGATGTGGTGACGTTGGGATTGAAGGCGATGCGGATGGCGAGGTTCACCGGGGGCACCGGCGTTACATCCGCGCGGGCGGCGTGGCGGGCGATCTCGGTCTGCAGGATCTGGCCGATATAGCCGGCGCCGATGCCCGCCTGCATCGCCGCCGTCGCGTCCACGTTCACCTGCAAGGCGGGGCTGCGGCCGGCCAGCACGTCACGCTCGAAATGCGGCGGGATGTCGAGGATGAAGGTGTAGGCGGCGGTGTCGAGGAAGCGGTCGACGTCGCGGGTGTCGATCACCACCGCCGGCTTGAAATAGGGCGGCAGGAACGACGTGGGCGATTTCGCTGCGACAGCTGCGAGCGGTCCTCGTCGACGATGGCGATGGCGGCGTTGTGCAGTTCCTGCGAGGTGCTGCTGGCCTGGGCGTAGATCGCGAAGGAGAAGGTGTAGACCACCAGCCCCAGCAGCACGTAGTCGTGGCTGAAGCTGCGAAGTTCCTTGGTGCCGAGCCAGAAGATGTTGAGCAGGCGGCGCATGGTCAGCGCTCCTGGCTGGCGCAGCAGCAGCAGGCTGATGGTGGTCAGGACCGGCACGAACACCGCCAGCGACAGCATGGTGCCGCCGAGTTCGCGCGAAGCCCAGGGACTTGGTGAAGGTGCCGACGCTGATCGGCAGGAAATAGGTCATCGGGAAGCCGTGGCCGATCACCGCGGCGAGGCCGGTGAGCGAGGAGACCGGCGCCAGCATGCCGGAGAACTGGGTGGCCGGCAGCACGGTCAGGATCGCGGTGCCGAACAGCGCCGCGATCTGGGTGCTGGCGAAGGCCGAGATCACCAGGCCGTAGCCGGTCGTGGCGATCACGTAGATCAGCGCCGCCACGCTCAGCGCCGCGAAGCTGCCCTTCATCGGCACCCCGAACACCACGATCGCCATGATGAACAGGCAGACGATAGTTGACCATCGCCAGCGCCACGTAGGGAAGCTGCTTGCCGAGGATGAACTCCAGCCGCGTCACCGGCGTGACGTAGAGGTTGATGATCGAGCCGAGCTCCTTCTCGCGCACCACCGCCAGCGCCATCAGGATCGCCGGGATCAGCGCCAGCAGCATGGCGATGGTGGAGGGCACCATGGCGTTGACGCTGTCGAAATCCTGGTTGTAGCGGAACCGCGTCTCGATCGTCGCCGGCGCCACGGCGGCGCGGGCGCCGCGCTGCTGCGCCAGATCGGCGAGGTAGCCGCGGTGCACGCCCTGCAGATAGCCGCGGATGGTCTCGGCGCGGAACGGCATGGCGCCGTCGATCCAGGCGCCGACCTCGGCCGGCGCGGTTGCGGCGCACGTCGCGGCCGAAGCCGGCGGGATCTCGATCGCGACCTTCAGCTCGCCTTTGGACAGACGGCTGTTCCAGCGCCGCGTAATCGGCCAGCGGCGGCTGCTCGGCGAAATAGCACGAGCCGCGAAATGCCTCGAGGTAGGCGCGGCTTTCCGGCGTCTGGTCGCGGTCGAGCACGGCGAAGGCCAGGTGGTCGACGTCGGTGGAGATGCCGAAGCCGAACACCAGCATCAGGAAGGCGGTGCCGAACAGCGCGAAGCCGCAGCCGGACCGGGTCGCGCAGCAGCTCCAGCGCCTTCGCGGATGGCATAGGCCAGCAGGCGGCGCAGGCTGAACAGCGCGCTGTCGGGCCGCGCCGACCGGGTTGCGGCGGGCCGCTGCTGTCGCGGCGGGCCGCGCGCCGGTGCGCCGGTGGCCTCTTCCAGGTAGGCGATGAACGCGTCCTCCAGGTCGTCGGCGTGCGCGCGCGGCGACCAGGTCCGCGGGGCGGCCGGTGGCCAGCACGCGGCCGGCATCCATCAGCGAGATGCGGTCGCAGCGCGCCGCCTCGTTCATGAAATGGGTGGAGACGAAGATCGTGACGCCCTGGTTGCGCGACAGGTCGATCAGCAATTCCCAGAACCGGTCGCGCGCCAGCGGATCGACGCCGGAGGTCGGCTCGTCGAGGATCAGCATTTCCGGCTCGTGCACCACCGCGACCGCCAGCGACGAGGCGCTGGCGGATGCCGAGCGGCAGGTCGGCGGCCTGCTGGTCGATATGGTCCTGCAGGCCGAAATCGCGGATCAGGGTTGCCAGCCGCCGGGCGACGTGTCGGGCTCCGGATGGTTCTCGGCCAGATGGTAACAGCCGCGCGTGCAGCATCAGGTTCTGCCGCACCGTCAGTTCGGTGTACAGCGAAAACGACTGCGACATGTAGCCGACGCGGTTGCGCATGCGCGATGTCGCTGGCGTCGATCGGCTGGCCGAACAGCAGGCCTCGCCGGAGGTGGCGGGCAGCAGGCCGGTCAGCATCTTCATGGTCGTGGTCTTGCCGCAGCCGTTGGAGCCGAGGAAGCCGAAGATCTCGCCGCGGCCGATGGCGAAGCTGACATCGTCGACCGCGGTGAAATCGCCGAACCGGCAGGTCAGGCCCTCGGCGCGGATCGCGATCTCGTCGCCCGCCTGGCGGCGCGGCGGGATCACCAGCGCGCGGTGGCCGGCGCGCAGCTGCTCCGGCAGCAGGGCGACGAAGCTGTCCTCCAGCGTCGCCTGCGCCGGTGCGGCGCCTTGATGCCGGCGGCGGTGCCGATGGCCAGGATGCGGCCGGCGTTCATCGCGACCAGATGGTCGAAGCGCTCGGCCTCCTCCATGTAGGCGGTCGCGACGATCACGCTCATGCCCGGCCGCAGCCGCCGCATGCGGTCGATCAGTTCCCAGAACTGCCGGCGCGACAGCGGATCGACGCCGGTCGTCGGCTCGTCCAGGATCAGCAGGTCGGGGTCGTGGATCAGCGCGCAGCACAGGCCGAGCTTCTGGCGCATGCCGCCGGACAGCTTGCTGGCCGGGCGGTCGGCGAAGGCGGCGAGGCCGGTGGCGGCCAGCAGGTCCTGGGTGCGGCGGCGCGCACTCGGCGGCGGACTGGCCGAACAGGCGGCTGAAGAAGTCGATGTTCTCGCGCACGCTGAGGTCGGGATACAGGTTCTTGCCGAGCCCCTGCGGCATGTAGGCGATGCGCGGGCAGACGGCGCGGCGGTGGCCGGCATCGGCCATGTCGCCGCCGAGCACGAGCACCGTGCCGGACTGGATCTTCTTGGCGCCGGCGATGATGCCAAGCAGCGTGGACTTGCCGACGCCGTCCGGGCCGATCAGCCCGACCACGCAGCCGGCGGGGATGTCGAGGTCGATGTCCTGCAGCGCCCGGTTCTTGCCGTAGGCGTGGTTCAGGCCGGCGATTGTTGCGACAGGCGCGGCGCCGCTCGACGGTGCCGGCTTGCGGTGCCGGCTTGGGCGCCGGCTTCACCGCCAGCGCGTCCGGCCAGGCCGCCTTCGGGTCGAGCCGGATATAGGCCATGCCCGGCAGCCCGGTCCGCACTTCCGTCGCATGCGCGCGCAGCAGGTCGGGGTCGATCCGCACCCGCATCCGGAACATCAGCTTGTCACGCTCGCGACTTGGTCTCGACCGCCTTCGGCGTGAACTGGTTCTGGGTGGCGAGGAAGGTGACCTTGGCCGGGATCGGCGTGGCGGGCAGCGCGTCCAGCACGATGCGCGCATCGGCGCCGACTGCACCAGCCCGGCCTCGGCGGTCGGCAGGAACATGTCCATGTAGACGTAGCCGGTGTCGAGCATGGTGAAGACCTTGCCGCCGGCGGGCAGCACCTCGCCGACATTGGCCAGGCGGTATTCGATGCGCCCGGCCTTCGGCGCCACCAGGATGCTGTCGGCGATGTTGACCTTGATCAGGGCGCTGTTGTGCTGCGCCGATTCCTGCGCCGCGATCGCCGCGTCCAGCTTGCCCTGGGTGGAGTTGAGCAGGGCGTTGGCGACGTTCAGCTGCGATTGCCGCTGGTCCAGCACCTCGCGCGTCTCGAACCCCTTCGGCGCCAGCGACTGGGCGCGCTGCAGCTCCTTCTGTGCGAGATCGACGACGCTGCGCTGCTGCTCCAGGTCGGCGCGGACGGACTCGACCATCCGCTGCGCCTGCGTCGCCAGCGCGTCGGCGCCGCGCAGGGAGGTTTCGAGGTCGCGCGTGTCCATGAACGCCACCACCTGCCCGGCGGTGACCATGTCGCCCTCATCGGCGCGGACGCTGGCGATGCGGCCGGGGAACTTGGTGCTGATGTCGATCTCGTCGGCCTCCAGCCGGCCGTTGGAGGAGGCGAAACCGGGCGGCAGGCCGGGCGGCAGGTGCAGCCACCAATAGCCGCCGCCGATGGCACCGAGGAGAACCGCCACCGCCAGCATCGCCCGCCAGGGCTGGCGGCGCGGCTTCGGCGTGGGCGCCGCCACGGGGACCAGGGCATTGGCTCCGGGAGGCGGAGGGGGCGTGTCGAGTGGTGTCGCGTGCTGCGGGTCGGGGGCCAAATTCTCGGCCATCAAATCTCATTCCAAATTGCATGGCCGCTTGTCCGGCCCCGGATCATACCATGCGGCGGGTGTTGGCCGGGCGCGTTGATCCGCATCAATGGCGGCGGCTTTCCAAAGCGGCGGCCATTGGGCTACGTCTGCGCCTCGCGCCATCGCTGTGGGGGAAACCATGCTGATTGCCGGCGATATCGGCGGCACCAAGACCGACCTCGCGCTCTATGTCCCGGAAGAGGGCTCACGGAAGCCGGTGTTCGAGGCCGAATACCACAGCGCCGATTATCCGGGGCTGGAGGAGATGGTCCGCGAATTCATTGACAAGGCGGGGGGCAAGTCGGGGGGCAAGGCGGGCCGCACGGTGGAGGCCGCCTGCTTCGACGTCGCCGGGCCGGTGATCGACGGCCGCGCGCATCTGACCAACCTGCCATGGGTGGTCGAGGCGGCGGTGCTGAAGGACAAGCTCGGGCTGAAGCGGGTGAGCCTGCTGAACGACCTGAAGGCGGTCGGCTATGCCATTCCGCATCTGCTGCCGGAGGATCTGCACGGCATCAACGCCGGCACCAAGGACCCGACCGGCGCGATCGCGGTGATCGCGCCTGGCACCGGGCTGGGCGAGGCGTTCCTGGTCTGGGACGGCGCCAAATACGTTGCCAGCGCCTCCGAGGGCGGGCACGGCGATTTCGGGCCGTGCGACGCGATCCAGGCGGAGATGTGGGGCTTCCTGGCGAAGCGCTTCGGGCATGTCGCGTATGAGCGCGTCTGTTCCGGCAGCGGCTTGCCGAACATCTACGACTTCCTGCGCGACAGCGGCCGGGTGGCGGAATCGGCGGAGCTGACGGCGGCGCTGGCGAAGGCCAAGGACCGCACGCCGCCGATCATGCAGGCGGCGATGCGCGATGCGCCGGACCCGCTTTGCGCGGCGACCCTGGACATCTTCGTGCGGGTGCTCGCCGCCGAGACCGGCAACCTCGCCTTGAAGGTGATGGCGACCGGGGGCGTGTATCTCGCCGGCGGCATCCCGCCGCGGATATTGCCGCGGCTGGACGACGGGGCGTTCATGCAGGCCTTCGCCAACAAGGGCCGGCTTTCGGACGTGCTGCAGCGGATGCCGGTGCAGGTGGTGATGAACCGCGCGGCCCTGATCGGCGCCGCCCAGTATGGGTTGGACGAGGCGAAAGCAGCGGGCTAAGTGCCGCGTCTCGATTGAAGTGACGGTAACCGATCAACTTCGGGGAATGCCGCCGCCGTGCCCGAGGTTGCCAGTACGGGTGCAGGACGACACCGGCAGCACAACATGGTCATAAGGAGCCTCCAGGCACCGCCGGTGCGCTATGAAACAGCATGTCGGTTTTCTGCGCGCTGCCGGCGCTGGAGCCGAGCCAGTAGGCGACGGTGCTGGTGGCCATCGCCGCCAGGGTGCCGAGCAGCATGTTGAGGATGGTTTCGCTGCCGCTCGGAAGCGCCTTGGTCAGCGCCGCCACCATCACCACGCCGAAGGTCGCCAGCACGATGAAGCTGACGATCACCGGCGCCCATTGCACGTAGCTGCCGGTCTTCGACAGCGCCACGGTCTGCGCGCGGGCGTCGGCGATGTCCTTCAGCTGCGCGGTCAGGCTGTCGAGGTCCGCCTGCCGCGCCGCCTGCTCGCGCTGGGCGGCGAGTTGGGCCAGCTGCACCCGCAATTGCGCCGCAAGCTGCGGGTCGGCGGCGATGGCGCGCTGGGCGGCGGCGTCGTCGCTGGTGCCGGTGACGGACTGCACCACCTGCGCCACCGCGGCGGCGGTCTTCTCGCCGTCGGAGCCGAACAGCCATTTGCCGATTTCCGGCGCCAGCGTGATCGCCAGCGGGATCAGGGCGCCCATATCAGCGCCCCCATGATGGCGACCACGGCGATCGCCGCCACCACCAGGTTGCGGCGGTGGCGGACGCACCAGCCCGCGGCGTGTTTTTCATCGGCTGCCAATGCAGCCTTGGCGCTGTCGAACATGATGTTCTCCATTTCGGTTGTTGCGGGCTTCAGACTTTCTGGCGCACCAGCCAACTGGCGAGGAAGCCGATGGCGGCGAAGAAGGCGCCCCCCAGCCAATGTGCGAGCTTCATCGCACCCTGGCTTTGCGCGAGCGTCTGGACCACGCCGTCCAGCTTCTGCTCGATCGCGGCCATCCGCACGGCGGAGCTGAACTCCAGCCGCTCGATGCGGTTTTCCAGCCCCGCGACGCTGGCTTCGAGCCGCCCCAGCGAGCGCGGCATTTCGCCGAGGCCCGCCGGCAGGTTTGCATCGGCCATGCCGGCCTCCATGTTCAGGTTGATCGCCCGGTCAGATGAAGAATGCGCCATGCATCTGCCTTGGCGCCCCGGCCGCGTTGCCGAATTTCTGTGCGAACGCCACGCCCCAGAAATTGCCGAGGATGTTGTTCTGCGTTGCATCCTTCGGGTGCAGGCCGTCGGCATTCAGGAACACCGTCGGCGACTGCGCCGAGTAGGCGAAGGCGCTGGTGTCGCCCTGGAAGACGTTGACGCCGTCGACCAGCTGCATGTCCAGCGCGAAGGCCTGGCTGTAGTAGCCGTTGGGGTCGTTGATGGTCTGCAACACTCCTGGAATGGAGTTCGGGATGGTGAACGGCGGCTTGTGCAGCACCACCTTGAAGCCCGCCGCCACCAGCGCGCCGGTGATCGATGCCATGTTGGCATGGTGCTGTGCGACCGACAGCGGCGTCGGCAGCGGGCGGTAGTCGTTGGTGCCGAGCATCACCTGCACCCAGCTGACGCCGGACGCGGCAAACGCCGCGATGGCGGCGGTGAGGTTGCTGCTGCCGGCGATCCAGTCATTGGTGGTGGTGCCGCTGATGGCGCGGTTGAGCGGTGTCACGCTGTAGCCGAGAGCGCCGAGGTAGGCGGCGGTCTGCGCGAACGGGTTGCCGTTGGTGCCGTATGTCATGCTGTCGCCGATGGCGCCGATACGCAACGCGCCCAGGGCTGGGGTGGCCACGGCGAGGCTGGCGGCGGCGCCGGAGATGGAGTTGGTAATGGCGAGGTTTCCGTAGCCCAGCAGACCGGGATTGATGGTGACGGTGGCGCTGGTGGCGCTGGCGACCGATTGCGACACGATGACCCCTCCGAGGCCGCCGGTAAGCGAGAACGGACTGCCTGCGAAAGCCGTGCCGGTGCCGGTGATGGTGACCACGACCCCGGCGGCCCCGCCGGTGACCGAGGTCGGCGACGCGACGATGCTGCCGGTGCCGCCGACGGTGGAATTGGTGCCGTTGCTGTCCAGGTGCCAGAGGCCGATCAGGTTGGTCTCGGCGCCGGTATAGGCCACGGCGGGCGGGGTGAAGTTGGCGGTGTATTTCGCAGCGCCCCAGATCGTGACTTCATCGATCTCGCCGGCCCAGGGGAATGCACCGACGCCGCTGTTGGCGAACTGCATGAAGCCGAGGCTGTCGGTGCCGGCGTTCTGGCCGGTGCCCGTGCCGGTGGCGACGGTGCCGATCAGCACGCCGTCAACGAAGAAATAAGCGGTGCCGCCGGCGCCGGTGGAGGTGTAGGCGAGGTGATGCCAGGCGCCGTCCGCGGCGGTGATGGCGGAGGTGATGACGCCGGTGAGGTTCTGCGCGCAGGCCACCCATTTGCCGGTGCCTTCGGTGCCGAACCAGAACCAGGGATAGCTGCCGAGCGCGATCTGCGTGGTGGCGCCGGCCGCCTTCGCCCAGCATTCGGCGGTGAAGACATTGTTGGACGGGAACACGCCGGTGGCGAGGCCGCTGCCCGCGTTGAGGGCGGCGCTGCCGAATTTCCTGGTGGTGGTGTCCCAACCCGGGCTGGTGAGTGCGGCATTATGGCTCATGCGCCTAGACCCACCGGAACAGCGCACCGCCCGATGTGGCGGTGACGTAGATCATCTGGCCGCCGCTGAGCGTCTCGTCCCAATTCGGACCCGTTGCAGACTGGGACGCGGTGAAACTGCTGACGGGCGGCGCGCCGGGGGCCGCGGCGGCGATGGTGAAGGTGACGGCGGCGCCGGTGGGCAGATAGAAGCGCGCACCCACGGCCCCTGCCGGCGGCGTGCCGAGGGCGGTGCCGTTGGCGGAGCCGGCGGGGACGGCGGCAAGCGCGCCCAGGCCGGTGGACGGGTTGTTGACGAGAATGGTCATGACAGGGTCCTCACAGCATCAGCCAGGTTGCGGCAGCGGAATTCCAGGCGAGGGTGATCGCCTCCTTCAAGGAGGCGGAGTTCATCACGACGGCGGTTCCGGCGACGCCGTCGAGCGTGGTGGTCAGAGTGAGCGCGCCGGCGCCGTAGCGCTTCACGATCAGCTGGTGGCCGTCGCTGGTGGACGCCGCCAGCGACATCGAGACGGCGGCGGCGGTGTTCACCAAAGCCAGGTTGTCGGTGGGTGCGATGGCGCCCGAGGCGGTGTAGGTGGTGGTCACGGCTGGCTGCGGCAGCGGCGGCGTGGCGTTGCCGCCATAGACCGGCGCCCAGTCGGTGCCGCCGACATGCGCGCTGCCGGTGGTGAGCCGCTTCCAGCCGAGGAACAGCTGGCCCGACGCCAGGATCGGCGCCGTGCTGGCGACGAAGTGGCCGGTCACGTAGGTGCCGGCGGCGGGCTGCGCCGGGGCACTGAACAAGGTGGGCGACTTGATCTTTCCGTAGTTGGCGTCTGCGGGATCGCCGACCTCGATGACATGGCTGAAATCCGCCGCCGCGGCCGGCAGGGTGCCGACGCCGGAATTGGCCGCGTTGAAGCCGACCGCAACCGGGTTGCAATGCACCACGTTGCCGAGCAGCACGTTGCTTACGCCGGCCCCCTGCACCGTAACCGCGACGACGTTGCGGAAATGATTGCCGGTGAGTTCCACGCCGCTGAGCAACGACAGGTTCAGGCCGATGCTGCCGGTGCCGGCCGCCGTCCAGGTGCCGCCGGCACCGCGGCCGACGCTGCGGAAATACGGATCGCCGTCGAAGTCGTTGGCCGCGATGCGGATGCGCTGGGTGGTGGCGGCGGCGCCGGCCCAGGCGATGCCGTAGGCGGAGAAATCGGCGATGCGATTGCCGCAGATCTCCACCCCGTCGTAATCCATGCTGTTGGCGACGGCATCGAACTCGATGCCGTTGGCGCCGGTGGTCTGGATGATGTTGCCGGCGATGCGGCAGTTGCGGAGCGCCGGTTGGATGTGGATACCGGGATGGGCGAGCATCGCCTCGGTGACGGCGCCGTTGTAGACGCCGTGCTTGCCGACCTGCAGGGTGGAGCCGTAGCCCCAGGCGCTCCAGGTCGCCACCGCGGGCAGCGTGCGCACCAGGGTGTTGCCCTCGATCCGCAGCCAGTGGCCGCCGGGCGACGGGGTGGTGCCGGTGACGCTGAACTGGCCGTCGGTGTTGGACTGGGCGTTGGCGTAGAAGCTGCCGGTGACAGTGCCGAACAGCGGGGTGACGCTGCCGGTGCCGGCGACCGGGGCACCGGGGGCCGAGGCCCCTGCCCCGGCCTGCTTGGAGGAGCCGCCGACGAAGATGTAGTAGCCGTTGGCGCTGGAGTTGTAGATCGATCCGTCGCTGATGTCCTCGATCACGTTGTTGATGATCTGGACGCCGAAATTCGGCGTGTTGCCCTGGGCGAAGAAGGCGTCGTAGCCGATGTTGATGCCGTAGGGGCGGCTGCGGCGGATGACGTTGTTGCTGATGACGGCGCTCTTTGCCCCGAGCACGTGGATGCCCTGGCCGTCGGTGATGCTGTTGTTGGAAATGACGATCCCGGCGCGCACCGGGGCGGCGGTGCTGTCGCCCGAATGCACCGAGATGGAATTGTCGCCCGACATCGCGATCTCGTTGTCGGTGACGATGACGTTCGACACGTCCCACACCGCGATCGAGTCGACATTGCTGCGCAGGACGCGGTTGCCGCGCACCAGCACGTCGCTACCGGTGAACAGGCCGAGCGAGAAGCCGCGGCTGTCGAGGAACTCGCAGTCCACCACGCTGATGTTGCGGATGTTGACGAGGTTCACCAGGAACACGCCCTGGGTGACGTTGGCGCCGCTTTGGCCGCGCGTGCCCTGCAGGGTGATGCCGCGGAGATGGAAGTCGGTGATGGTGGGATAGACGGCGCCGGGGGTCGCGTTGGTGATGCCGGCGTTGCCGCCGTTGGTGCCGGCCTGGCCGTTGGCGTCGTCGATGAACAGCACGGTCTTGCCGCGCCCGGCGCCGCGCAGGATGACGCTGGATTTGGCGAAGATGCCAGCCTGCGACACGTCGATGCGGTAATTGCCGGCGGGGATATAGACCTCGCCGCCGGTGGTGCGCGCCGCCGCGGCGGCGATCGCCGCACTGATGGCGGCCCCCGAGCGGGTGACGCCGTCGCCGACCGCGCCGTAGTCCAGCACGTTCAGCACGTCGCTGCTGCGGGTGCCGAGATTGCGGGCGAGCGTGGTTCCGGTGGCGGTGACGGGCAGCAGCGAGCCGTCGCCGAGATCGGCCGTGGTGAGCGATGCGCCCGCCACCACCTGGCCCTTGCCGTTCACCGTGACCTTGGTGAACACGCCCGGGGCGATGATGGTGGCGAGCGAGGTGGCGATGGTGCTGGTGCCGGCGCCGACGACATCGCCGGTGAGGACGATGGTGCCGGCCGGAACCGCACTGCCGCCGCCGGTGGCGGCCGCCACGAACGCGGTGGTGGCGAGCGCGTTGCTGGCGTCGCCGGCGGCGGGTGTGGGCGCCGTCGGCGCGCCGGAGAACGCCGGCGAGGCCAGCGGTGCGATCAGCGAAGTGTCGGCATGCAGCTGCCCGCCGCTGAACATCAGGCCGGCGCCGACGCCGATCGGCTCCGGCGCGCCGGGACCGATGCTGCTGCGCCCGAGCAGCGCGCCGGTGGCGAGCGTCAGTTTCGGCTGGGTGCCCGCGGTGAGCGTGCTGACGGCAACCGACATGGTCTGCCCGTCCTGTTCGATCGGGATCTGGTCGGTCGGGTTGACGGCGACGGCGAGTGGCAATTGTTGAACTGTCGGCATGGTTTCTCCACCTCTCGCCGAAGCACGGCGACCGGGTTGCGGAAATTCGTCGATCGGGTCTTCTGTGTTCAGTGGGCGAACAGGCCGGCGCGCCACATGCCGAAGGCGGCGCGCCATTCGACGTCGCCATTGGCGGGAACAATGATGTCGGCGCCAGTCCAGTTCTCCTGCAGGGGCAGTGAGCCCGCGCGGGTGAACTGGACCGCGCTGTTGCAGCGGACCAGCAGCCGCCGTTCTTCCGCCAGCGGTGCGCCGGCATGGCCGGACGCGGTGGCACCGGTGCCGTCGCCGCTGATGGCGATTGCGACGACGGTGCCGATCGGGCCGTAGCCGCTGCCGGATGCCGTCACCACCACGCCGATCAGCGCGCCGTTGCTGATCATTGCCGTGGCCTCGGCACCGGTGCCGGCGCCGGTGATGGCGACAGCGGCCGTCGTGTATCCCGTGCCGCCCGATGTGACCCGGATGAAGCTGACCTGGCCTTGCGACAGAACCTGGTAGCTGGACAGCATCGACTGCACGCCGGACGGCGCGTTTGTCACCATCACCGCGTCGGCGATGTCGGGATAGCGCAGCACATGGGTGCCATCCAGCGGCACCGGGTTGCAGATGAAGCGCGGTGCCAGGTTGAAGCGGTTGCGCTCGGTGATCAGCGAGTCGGTATTGCCCCACAGGCAGTTGTCGACGCTGCCGGTGCCGGCGAAGTGGTTGTCCGCCACCAGAACCATCTGCGGCCCGTCGCGCAGCACGACGCCGCCGGAGGTGCCGGCGAAGGAGATCCAGTTGCCGGTGATGGCGGTGTTGCTGCTGGCGAGGCCGAAGTTCCGGCCGTTGCCGTCGGTCTCCACGTTGTTGACGCAGACGCCCCACAGGCTGCAATCCTGCAGGGTGTTGCCGGCGACGCGAAGATTGCTGCCGCCGCCGCAGTTGATGCCGTAGCCGGCGCCGGTGATGCGGTTGCCGCAGAACTCGGAATCGACCGAGCCGCCGCAGTCGATGCCGTAGAGTGCCGCTCCGGACACGAGGTTCCCCGCCACCCGGGAGGCCGCGACGTTGGCCAGGATGCCGGCGCCGCTGTTGCCGACATTGCCGTTGTCGGTCAGCAGATTGTTCTGGAGAAGCAGGCCGGCGCCGGCGGCGGCGATGCCGTAGATGGTGTTGTCGTGGCAGATGTTGCCGGACGCCACCACCAGCATCGCGTCCGGATTGGCGTTGGACCATGTCGGCGGGGTGGCGTTGGTGGCGTTGAAGTTGCCGATGGCGATGCCGCGCTGGTTGTTCCAGCACCGGTTGCCCAGCAGCTGCACCAGCCGGACCTTGCGGACGAAGCCGGCGTCGTTGAAGTCGACGTTGATGCCATAGGCGCCGTTGTCGTGCGCCAGGCAACCACGGACCTGCACCCCCGCGCAGGCCTGCACCCACAGGCCGTGCACGGTGTTGCCGGCGAACTCGCAGTCCTGGACGAGATGTTCGCAGAGCGCCGGGTCGCTGGCTGCGAACACCAGGCCGCTGCCCAGCCCCGAGCCGGCGGCGTTGAGGAAGCGGCAGCCGGTGAACGTCGCGCGGGTGCAGGCGGCGGATACCAGCACGCCCCAGCTGTCCAGGCTGACGGCCGCGCGGTTGGCGTCGAAAGTGACGCCATCGGCGCGGAAGCGATCCGCCTGGACCGCGATCCAGGCGCCGTTGCCGGTCTGGCTGCCGCGCTTCAGCACGCTGGCACCGAGCGTTCCGAGCAGCGTGGTGCCGGGGGCGGAAATCGTGAACTGGCCGTTCACCACATAGGTTCGCGGACCCAGGCGCACCGGCTGGCCGGAGCCGATCGCCGCCGCCAGCGCCGCGCTGTCGTCGGTGACGCCGTCACCGACCGCACCGAATGCCTCGATCGGCATGGCGTCGGCTGCGATGTCGCGCAGGCGGCGGGACGCGGTGGCGCCCTGCGGTGTCGCCACCAACCCGCCGGCGTCGATGCCGGCGACCTGCGGCAGGCCGGCCATGAATTCGGCGTAGGGAATAGCCACGTCGTGGCCGGATTGCGCCAGCGCCACCAGGTCCGATGCCGCAGGAACCGTGCCGCCGGAAAGTGCTGGGATGCTGAAAGGTGCAGCCGCCGACAAGGTGCCGCCGGACACGGCGAGGTTGGCGCCGACGCCGATCGGTTCCGGGGCACCCGCGCCCGCAGAGCTGCGGCCGAGGAGCTGGCCCTGCGCGAGCGACAGGCTTGGTTGCAGGCCGGCAACCACCTGCGCCCGCGTGACGCGGTGCAGCAGGCCGGCCTGGCTGATGGGCATCTCGTCGTCGTCGGCGACCGCCGGGGCCGCCTGCAACTGGTCGACACTTGGCATGGTTCAGTCCCCGATGAGGATGGGATTGCCGCTCTGGTCGGTGATGACCGACCCCTGCTCGGTGGTCAACGATGCAGACGGCACCGAGGCCGTTGCCAAGGCCAGGACCGGCAGCAGCACCGCGCGGCCGATGCTGCGGCCGTTCTGCGTGGTGACC
The DNA here is from genome assembly GCA_963819305.1 of uncultured Alphaproteobacteria bacterium. Classification (GTDB taxonomy): domain Bacteria; phylum Pseudomonadota; class Alphaproteobacteria; order Acetobacterales; family Acetobacteraceae; genus CAVTKE01. Next base: position 544,781 of record CAWFVP010000002.1, on the reverse strand, counting down.
GTCACCTGCACCGAATAGACGGTGCCCGCCTGCCCGCCAGACAGCCAGAACACCGCGACCGCACCGTCTGCCGCGATACTGTTCACTGCCAGATCGCCGGTGGCGTTCGGAGACACCAGCGCCGTTACGTTCGCCAGGGTGTCGCCTTCGTTGCCGACCAGGGCTGGTGCGAAGTCGAATTCATAGTCCAGCACATCGCCCGGGTCCTTGGCCGGCCATGTGAGCGGCGGGGGCGTGTTGGGCAGCGTTCCGCGCGGCACCGGCACGAAGCCGTCGAGCGCCACGCGGCGGGCCGAGCTTGGCCGCCAGACATGCAATGTCGCGGACATGATGATGACCCCTGCGTTGTTTCAGTATTCGACGATGACGAGGCCGGCGCAGCCGTTGCCGCCCGGCGCACCGCTGCCGCCACTGGGCGCGCTGGCGCCACCGCCGCCGCCGCCGCCGCCATAGCCGGGGGCGGCGATGCCGGCGACCAGGCCGCTGCTGCCGCGGCCGGCGCCGGGGCCGCCGCCGTCGCCGCCGCGCGCGGTGAGCTCGATGGCATCGGTGCCGAAGCTGCCTGCATAGTTGACGTCGCCGCCGACGCCGACGCCGCCGATCGCACCGGCACAGACGGTGGCGGCGCTGCCGCCGACACCGCCGCCGCCGCCGGTGGCGGACACGTAGGTGGAGAAGCTGGAGGCGCCGCCGTTGCCGCCATTCGCAGGCGTGGCCGAGGCCGCACCGCCGGCACCGACGGTGACCGGGATGACGCTGCCCGGCACCAGGCCGGAGATGATGCGCGTGGCGCGGCCGCCGGCGCCGCCGCCGGCCGCGGATTGGGTTGCGTGGGTGCCGCCGGCGCCGCCGCCGCCGATGACCTCCACCTTCACCCGCGTCACTCCGGCGGGAACGACGAAGGTGCCGGAGCTGGTGAAGGATTGCAGGCTGGCGAAGCCGGGGCGCAGCGCCGGCAGCTTGAACGGCAGCAGCGGCGCCGTCGGCACCGTTGCGATGTTGGCAGACGTGACCGAAGACTGTCCGTAGTTGACGGTGATGACCGCGAGCCCGACCCAGCCGGCATCGACGGCCGGGGTCGCCTGCGCGCCCGCGGCGGCCGGCACGCCGGGTTTCAGCTGCAGCTGCACCAGCTGCTCCCGCAGCGTGGCCTGCCCGGCGCCGGAGTTGGCGGGGCCGAGATAGGGCACGGCGGGATTGGCCGCGTTGTAGTAGGGCAGCACGACCAGGCCGCCGTCCGCCTCCTGGAAGGTCGCCTCGATCAAATAGTTGACCGACTGGCCGGAGGTGGTCGGCGCGGTGACCGCGAACGGCACGGCGGCGAGGTTCACGCCCATCTTCATCAGCGCGTGCGCGGTGTCCGCCGGAAGCGAGCCATAGGAATTGGCATCGACGTTGCCGAGCTGGGTGATGCTGCCAGGGCCGACATACACCACCATGCTGGCGGGGATGCTCGGCGTGACGGCAAGGCCGTCGAAGACGGTCGTGGTGCCGAGCGTCGCCTGGATCAGCGCGCCCAGCGCCACCATGACGTTGCGGTTGGTGCCGAGCAGGTCGCTGTCCAGCGGAATGCTGCCGGGATAGACGATGTTCCGGTCCATTATTGATCCTCTCTGGTTCGTCGAGCCGGTCAGCTCGAGATGCGTGTCCAGGCGATCGAGGCGGCGGGCAGGACGCCTGCGATCGCGGCATCGATGTCGGCGTCGGTCACCTGGCCCTGCAGCATGTCCAGGCTGGCGTATTCGATGGCGCCGACGCCGTAGCCGCCGGCGGGTTCTCCCCAGCCGCAGACTGCGGCGATGCCGGCACCGCCGGGGCGGTAGGCGGTCACGAAGAACTGGAACGGCAGCGCCAGGCTGCCCCAGCCGCCGGCGCTGCCGTAGCCCGCCGCCATGCCCCAGGCGCCGGTGTCCGCGGGGCGCGTCGGCTCGAACAGCATGGGCGTGCGGCCGGTGAGGTCGGTCAGGGCGGAGACCACGGCGGCGCGGGTGCCGCGTTCGCGCCGGAGTTCCTGCATGATGCGGGTGCGGTAGGCCTGGTCGCCCTGGCTGGGACGGCGTGGCAGCCGGCTGCCGAAGAAGTCGGTTGCCGCCATGTCGAGGAAGCGGTCGGTGGCGGTGCCGATGCGGGTTTGCGACTGCACTGCGCGCAGCAGCGAGAACGTCCAGGAGGCAGTGGCCGCGAAGCCGCCGAGCACGGCGTCCAGGACCGGTGTGTCGTCGGCGAACCAACGCGTCGGCAGCATGGATTTCAGCCGGTCCAGCATGTCCTGGCGGTCGCCTGTCGTGCCCTCGGGGATGGGCATGTCAGGCGACCGTCACGATGCCGGCCTTGATCACGCCGGACGGCGGTGGCACCAGGTCGGCGGTGCCGCCGTTGAGCTGGATCGCCGTCACGTTGGCCACCGCCGGAGAAGCCTGGTAGGCGGCCTGGGCCAGGCGTGACCAGGCGAGGGCGGCGCCGATCGGCAGGGCGTTGACATAGGCCGTGACGGCGGCTGCAACTTCTGCCGCGATGTCGGCATGGATCGCACTGGGGGCGCTGGTGACGTTCATCGCGATCGCCACGGTGGCGACCGAGGGCGGCTGCACGGCGAAGCTGGTGCCGACGGGGCGCATCGCCTCGACGGCGATGCCGATGCTCTCGAGCAGATCCGCCGATGGGGCGCCGCTGCCGTCATCGACGGTGACCACGAATTGCCCGTTGCGCGCGGTGCCATCGGGCAATGCGTTTTCCGAGATGACGTACAGCAGGCCCTGGCGCACCGAGGCGATGGCGTAGCCGATCGCGGTGGTGGTGGCGCGGCTGCGGCTGGACAGGAAGTTCTGGAAGCGCGCGCGCAGGGCGATGTCGCTCTCGGCGTCGAGGCCGCCGGCGAAAGGTGCGGCGTTGCCGACGGTGTCCACGCCCGGAAGTGCCGCGGTGATCAGGGATATCGATCCTGCCTGGACATTTGCCGCGGCACCCGGGGCGACGGCGACCACCGGGACATCGACGCTGGCAATGCCGGCGGCGAGGACGTAGCCGCTCTGCGCCGGGCTGTAGGCGGGGTTGGAGACGGCCGGAATGACCGCGAAGCTGTGCGTGCCATCGGCGCTGCGCACGCCGGTGCCGACCGGGATCAGCGCCGCCGCCGCCGGTGCGAAGCGGGCGAACGTGACGGTGCCGAATGCCGCGACCGCCGGCAGCCGGAGCACGGAGAAATCCGCCATCCAGCTATCCAGGTCGCCGCCGGCGCTGGTCGCGGCGCGGGTGGTCTGCAGCACCTGCACGATCAGCCATTGCAGCCACAGCGCGATGGCGGCGTCCGCCTCCAGCATCGCGCGCAGGGTGGAGCCGAGGGTGAGGTCCACCAGCTGGCGCGCGGCCCCCTGGACCGCGGCGGCGGCGCCCCCGACGAGGGAGGCGAAATTCCGAAGCTGCAACTGCATGATTCAGGTTCCGTTGCCGACTGCGAAGGAAAGGGACTGGGTGGCGCCGCTGGGCGCGTCGGCGTAGCGCACATGCACGTAGACGGTGCCGGCGCCGTCCGCCGACACGGTGATGTCGGGCTCCGGCGCTCGGGCGACCGCGGCCTCGCGGAAGATCTGGCTGCGCACCACGGCGCCGATCCGGGCGGCGGCGGTGGGCGAGCCGACGAACCGTGCCAGCCCGGCGCCGTAGCCCGGCGCCCACAGGTAGTCGCCGGGATTGGTCAGCAGGCGGCGCAGCACCCGCTGCTGGCCCAGCGCCGCGTTGTCCACCGGCAGCAGGTCGCCGGTCGGCCCGACCGCAAGGTCGGCGCCGAATTGATGCCAGAGATCTGCCATGGCTAATCCTGCGGCGTGGGGGGTGCGGTCTGGCCACCCTGCGGATCCGGGTGGACATGTTCGTTGTAGTGGCCGCGCAGTTGCGCGAGCGCGCCGTGGCGGTCGTAGATGTCGCCGTCGACATGCAGGTCGCCCTGGATGCGGACGGTGCCGTCGGTGGCGAGCTTCAGGAAGCTGCCGCTGGCATGCACCAGCCAGATCTCGCCGAGAGGCGCCTGGGGGGCGCGGTGGGCATCGGAAAAGCTGCTGCCGACGATGACGCCGTTCTCGGCATCGCCCTCCTGCGGCAGCACCAGCACCTGGTCGCCGGGCGATGGCGGGCAGACGATGCCCCAGCCGGCGCCGACCCAGGGGCAGAGGATCGGCAGCCAGCCGGTGAGCACGCCCTCCGGCTGCAGCGTCACCCGCGCGGCGTAGCGGGCGGCGTCGACGCTGGCGACGATGCCGAAGCGCGGCTGGCCCTGGGCGCGGTCCATGGCGGCCGCCTGGGCTTTGAGCGCGTTGAGGAAGCGGTCCATCTAATGCACCGGGTCGGCAGGGGAGCTCGCCGTGCTGGCGCTTGTGATGTTGCGTGCATGCACCGTCTGGTGGAAGCCGTGAGCGACCGAGATGTGGCGCTCGATGCGATCGATGCTGTAGTCCTGGTCGAAGTCGGTGCCGGTGGCTTCCACGCGCAGGGTGCCGCGCGGGGCCAACGGGAGTTCGCCGGGCATTTCGGCGATGACGACGCGTTCATGCGCGGTGAGTTCGGCGAGCCGGCGCTGGGCCAGTTTCAGGGCGTCGTCCGGGGTGAGGTTCGGGACGACGTAGACGAATTTCTGCGGCGGGCCGCCCGACTTGCCGGCGGCGGCGCCGCCGCCACGGCGGGCGCGCTGCACGAAGGCGTTGGCCTGGCGGCTGTTCCAGCTTTTCACCGTCACCTCGATATCGCGGGCCAGCGTCAGGGAGCGTTGCAGCCGCAGGCTGGTGACATTGGCGGGGCCGGCGGCGTCGCAGCACCACGGGGGCGGCGTCGGTTGGCTGCGGCGGACGGAAATGCAGGGTGACGCCGCTGACCCAGACGTCGAAGCCTTCGAACTGCGCCAGAGTCGACCAGCAGGTCCCATTCGGTGGTGGCGCGGGCGAACTGGTCCAGCACGATGCGGTCGTGCTCCAGCTGCCAGTAGCGGCCGACCGGGGTGGTGGTGGCTTGCACGTCGGGTTCGAGGCCATGGCGGCCGGCGAGGGTAGTGGCGATCTCGCTGGAGGTCTGGTTGGCGAAGGTCTCCTGGGTGCGGGTCTCGATCAGCCCCGCGGCGAGGTCGCGGCCGGAAAGATCGAGCGTGCCGCTGACGGGATCGAGATCCAGCGTGTCGACCGCGCCGAGAATGAGGCGGGTGAAGTTGCCACCGGCGTCGAGCGATGCCTGTATCTCCAGCATGATTTCTACCTCTGACATCAGGCCCGGGGGAAGCTGGCTTGCGGCCGCGCGGACCCGGAAGCGGTCGGCGGCGTAGTGGTTGTTGCTCAGCACCTCGGCTTCGAATGCCGGGAGCGGCTGGCCGTTGGCGAGGACCAGGAGGCGAGGTGCCCGGAGCAGGCCGCTCATTGCGCCGGCACTCCGCCGCCGGCGTTCGGGTTGCGGGCCGGCAGGCGCAGGGTGACGACGCCGGTGAGGACCGGGTCCGACAATCCGTTCAGCTGCGCGATGCGGATCCATTGCGTGGCGTCGCCGAGATGAACGGCGGCGATGCGGAACAGATTGCCGCCGGCGACGGTGATGGTCCGCATGTCTTCTCCTATGTCCCGGCGTTCAGCAGGTTTGCCTGGGCGCGCTGCAGATAGCCGCGGGCGAGCGCCGTTTGTGCCGCCTGCCCGGAGGTGTCGGCTGCTTGCAGCAGCGAGGCGGTGTCGGTCGGGGTGGCGGGAGTGGCGAGGATGCCGGGATCGGTCGATGCGAGGCTGGCGCTGAGGGTTTCGCCGGCGGCGGCGTTGGTGGCGGTGCCCGATGTGGTGGCGCCATTGGCGGAAAGGGCGGTGAGCGGGGCCGAAACATCCAGGCCGTTGGATGCTGCCGCGGCGAGGTCGCCGAGGAGGTTGGCCGTGAGGTCCAGCGCATCTTCGGCGAGCTGCTCCAGCTCGTCGCGGAGGACGGTGCAGGTGACGCAGTAGGGGATCCAGTTGACGCGGGTGAACTCGGCGCGGAATTCCGCGATCACGACGGAGTAGAAGAAGGTGTCCCAGGTGAGCGGCCAGACGCCGCCTTCGCTGCGCAGCACGTCCAGCAGGCGGGCGCGGGCGACGCCTTCGCTGCCGGAGAACACGCCGGACCAGGTGATGACGGCGTCGTCGCGGCCCATGGCGTCGATGATGCGGGTGCCGCCTGGAAGCAGGTGGACGGACAGGCGTTGCCGGCCGCCCCACACGATGCGTTCCGGCAACTCGAAACTATCGAACAGCACGGGGCCGAGCAGCAGGCTTGTGGACATCACCAGCCTCCCTGCAGGCTGCCGGGGAAGACCGGGCCCATGCGCGGATCGTGAAAGGTGCTGCCGCCTTGCGGACGGTTGGCTTCGCGGGCGAGGGTTGCCGCCATCCAGCGGCCGACGCGCATGCCGTCGAGGAAGACGTCGCCCTGGGCTGGAGGATTGGCGGGCGGGTCGGCGGCGGGTGGGGTGGATTGCGCCGGCTGGGGCGGTTCCGCTCGCGTGGCGGTGGGTGCGATCGGCAGTGGCAGGCGCGACGGGGCGAAGGACGGCGCCTGGTCCGGCGGCGTCGGGGCGGTGGGTTGCGTCTGCGTGGAAGTGGTGTGCTGGCGCGTGTGGGACGAGGTGTGGTGGCGGTGCTCGGTTCGCTGGGTGGGGCTTGGCGGCGGCTCGGGCGTTTCGTTCGATGGTAGCAACGGGGCCGGGGCAAAGATGGAGAACTGCGGCGCGAGCGTTGCCGGTTGGGATGGCGCGGCGAATGGCGCGACGGGGGCGATGGCGGGCGGCGCGGGGGAGATGGGCTGTGGTGCCGGTGGCGTGATCTGCGGCGGCGGGGAGATCGGGGCGGATGTTGCGAGCGCGGACTGCGGCGTGGGGGCAGTCGGCGCGGAAGTGGTGACGGAGGGGATTGGGGTCGGTTCCGGCTTTGGGGCCGTTGGCGCGGGTGCCGAAACGGGTGCCGTTGCGAAGGATGTCGGTGGCGGCTGGGGGATTGGCGTATCGGCTTGAGCGGTCGGGAGTGGCGGCGGCGTTGTCTCGGGTGGCGCCAGGTCGGTGAGACGGGTGGCCTGGCTGCCGATTTGGGCGAGGCGCTGCATGTCGGCGGCGGCGGCGCGCAGCGTGGTGCCGGCGGCGTCGCGCAGGTTGGTGACGCCGAGGGCGCTGGCGGCGATGGCGCGGTCGAGGCCGGCGAGGTCGCCGGAGATCGCGGCAACGCCGGCGGAGACGCCGTCGTCCAGGGCGATGCGGATGCCGACGGTGAAGGGTTCGTCCATCATGCGCCTCGCAATGCTTCGGTGATGTCGGCGGCGATCGCGTTCGCCAGGTCCGGACCGGATATCGCCGGCGACAGGAATGGCTGCGGCGGCGCGTGGCGGGTGCCGTGCTCGGCGGCGCGGCGCGTGGGCGGAGGTGGAGCCGATCACCGCCGCGCCGTCCTGCATCCGGACCTCGATGCTGTCGTGCAACGGGCCGGCATGCTGGCGGGCGGCTTCGGCGGCGCGTTCGGCCGCCGCGGCGAGGGCGGCCTGGACGCGGGCCGGGAGTCGCAGTCGAAACGCATCATGCCACCCACTGCAGTGTCGCGAAGTCGAAGCTGCCGCCGTCCAGCGTGCCGAGGGCGACCACCCAGGCGAGGCGATCCTCGGCGGCGAGGCTGAAGGCGACGTCGAACGGCACCCCGTTCCGGCACAGGAACAGGCAATCCACCAGATCGGGGTGCCGGCTCAGTTTTTTGCGACGTCCGGATCGAGTGGAGCCGCATCCGGCGCCAGCGCGTCGCCGATGGCGGCGATGCCCGCCGTCGCCGAGGCGCGCCACCAGCGCCTCGACCTGCGCCTTCGGTCGCCGGCGCGCGGCACCGGCACGTCGTCGATCGCCGTGCACGCGAGCACGCCAGCACCGCCATGCCCAGCCAGGCCGGTTCTGGCGACAGCTCGGCGCCCGCCGCCTTGAACAGCCGCAGCTTGTCGAGCGCCCCCAGGCGGCGCAGCGCCAGCCGGCGTCCCTGCGCGTCGCGTGACCTCGCCCGCCGCCTGCGCCGCGGCGAGCAGGCGCGGCGGACGGCGGTCGGCATCAGACCGCTTGCGGCGTGCTGGCGAAGAACTCCAGCCGCTGCTTGACGCTGCTGGTCGCCGCGCCAGGTGCCGGCCTGGGCCAGCTTGAACACCACGCCGTCGAACTGATAGGTGCTGGTGCGAGCCGTCGGTCTCCGATGACGTACTGGTACAGCGTGCCGGCGGCGACCGCGCTGCCGGCGTAGAAGGCGGCTTCCAGCTGGCGCGATGAAGTCGTCGACCGCGGAGCTGCCGCGCTCCAGCTCGAACGACGCCGTCCCAGCCTTTCGGCAGTTCGGCGGCGAGCTGCACGCCGTCGATGCGGTCGACCCGCACCGGGGCGGTGACCTGGCGGCTTTCGAAGCCGGTGACATGCGCTGAGGTCGACCCGGCCGAACGGGCCCATCACCACCAGCTGGCAGTCGCGCCCGACCGAGAAATTGTTGCTGGGCATTGCGTGCTTCCCCTTATGCCGCGAGCGAGCCGGGCGGTGTCGGGCAGGGTCTGGCGCTGCACCTGCACGGTCTGGCCGCCCTCCATGTTGACGATGAACTTCTCGTTGATGGCCTGGTACTGGACCTGCGCGTCCGACTGCACGTAGCCGAGGCCGGTGCGGCTGGCGGGTTGTTGCTGAGTGTCGCAGATCACGCTGAACGGCAGCGCGCCGTCGGTGCTGCCGAGCAGCCCCTGCCCCAGCATGTTCTGCAGGAACGCTCAGCTGGGTGGCGCGGATGCGGCGGAACAGGCCGGCGTTGATGACCTGGCCGACATACTGGCCCATGCCGGCCGCCAGGGTGGCGGCGATGTAGTTGGTCAGCCGCGTGTAGTTGTCGCCGTTGGTGGCGGCGTTGCTGCTGGCGTTGTGGCCGCCGCGCACGCCCCAGAAGCTGCCGCCCGGCTGCGGGTTGGCGATCACGTCGATGCCGCGCCTGCAGCAGCACCGCCGAGTTCGGCGCGCGGAATAGGTGGTGCTCTGGCCGCTGCCGGGCGTCGCCGGATTTCTGCGTGCCGACGACGCCGTAGAGCGGCTTGTTCAGGCTGGACTGCTCGGGCGACAGGTTGGCCAGCCGGCCGGCGACGAAGCCCTGCGGGCTGACCAGGCGCATCACCTGGTTGACCTGGTCGTTCCACCAGATCCAGTCGCCGAACATCAGCTTGGCGGCGTAGGTGTCGAGGCCCGACGCTCTGCTTGACGCAGACGGCGTTGGCGATGGTGTCGCCGGCCGGGCCGGCCAGGATCATGTAGATGCCTTCGGACAACGCCGAACCCGGCCTGCGTGGTCCACTGCGCGACGTCGTCGGCGTCGGCCAGCAGCGCCGATGCTGCAGCCCTGGCCGCGCAGCGCATACATGCCGCTGCGCGGCATGGTGTCGACGCCGACCAGGCCGGCGGCGTTGATGCCGGCGGCGCCGTCGCTGCCCGGCGTCGCCGCTGGCGAAGCTCCAGGCGAAGGCGGCGGGTGCGGCGGTGGTGCTGCCGGCGTTGGCGACGACCAGCTGGCTCGGGCCGCGCTGGGGCCCCGGCCGGTGTTCACCGCGGCGGCGAGGGCTGCCAGAACGCGGCGCCGGTGCCGGTGATGTTGTCGAACACCTCCGGCGGCAGGCCCGGCAGCGTCGACCGTCAGGCGCCAGCTGCCGGCCTTGGAGCCGGTGGTCGAGCGCGACGTTGATCGGCGTTGCCGAGGCTGCCGGTGTAGAGCGCGGTGAACACGAAGTTGGTGTCGGGCAGCTGTGAAGGCTCGCCGCGGTGTCGGTGCCGTCGGTGACGCGGACGCAGCGGAAGTTGGCCGCGCCCTGCTGGACGGCGGTGGCGACGTGCGTGCCCATGTCGTATTTGCGCGCCAGCAGCGGACCGAAGTTGCGCGCGTAGTCGGCCATGGTGGCGACGATCACCGGCTGGCCGACCGGACCCCAGGAGGCGGTGCCGACCATGCCGACCACGTTGGTCGGCACGCCGTTCAGCACGCAGGTTCTGCGGCGGCACGATCTGCACGTACAGATCGGGCACCACCAGTGCGGTGGTGTTGATGCTACCCTGTTGGACGATCGGCATGCTTCAGCCCCCCTGCGTCGGGCTGGTGACCCGAACCACGTTGCGCGCGCGTTCGTCGCCCAGCACCTCCGCCATGGTGGCGCTGTCGCTGATGACGTCGCCCTTGGCGTAGGCGCCGAACGCCCGGGTGACCACCAGATGGTAATTCATGAGACTTCTCCGTCAGGACAACAGGTTTCCGATTGCGCCGGCATCGTTGGCGACCATTGCGAGGTCGCCGAACAGCATCGACGGCAGCATGGTGGACAGCGTGGTCGGGTAGTCGATCTCGTAGGTCAGGTCGCGGCGGTAGAGCGAGGCGTCCTGGCCGCGGTCGAGCACCACGGAGGATCGGTAGTGCAGGCGGCCGGTGGTGCCGTCGGCGAGGGCGATGAAGTCGACGGCCGAGAAGGCCGCGTCGATCGCGGCGGCGACGGCGTCGCGGGTGAGCGGGTCGGGGCACCAGCAGCTCAGGCGGAAGGCCTGAGACTGGCGGCGGGTGGTGCGCTGCCAGGGCTGGTCGGCAAAGACGCGGCCGATGACGCGGGTGGCGCCGGGCAAGGTGATGGCGGCGCCCGCGAGTTGCACGGCGCCCTGGGTGCGAAATTCGGCGGCGAGGATGGCGGCGACGCGGCCGGCGTGTCGCCGGTGCGGGTGCGGTGGACGGCGGCGAAGTTGTCCATCAGCACGCCGGCGAGCTGGCCCGCGAGCGCCGTGCCGGCGAAGGTTACGGTGTGGCCGTCGGTCGCGACCGTGAGGGCCGGGACGATGGTGGCGGTCTGGCCTTCCTCGTTCAGCCAGCGGGTGGTGTTGCGCTGCTGGGCGGCGTCGGCGAAGACGCTGACATTGACAATGCCGGCTGCAAGATCGGCGTCCAGTGCGGCGGGGTTGGGCCAGCCGCGATAGATGCGGACCAGCTTGTTGACGATGCTGTCGGACTCGACGCCGAGCGGGTAGAGCACGCCGGCGGCGAGGGCGACGAGGGCCGCTTCGACATCCGATTGATCGGCCATCAGGCAGCCGCCTGGCGGACGGCGAGCTTCCAGCCGAGGGCGGAGGCTTCGGCGGAGGTGACGACGCCGGCGCGGCCGGCATCGTCCAGCATCAGGTCGCCGGAGCGCAGATTGATGCCCTTCGGCAACACCGGCAGCAGCACGCGCCAGCTGCCGTCGGTGGCGTCGCCGGGGAGCGCTGCGTCGAGCCCCGCGCCGCGCGAGGCGAGCACGGCGGCGGGCCAGTCCTGCAGCAGGACGCTGGCGGTTTCGCGATTGATGCCACCGTAGCCGTTGGCCCCGGGGGCGATGGCGGCGGCGGCGCGGCGTAAGCCGACGACGCCGGTGGTGCGGATGCACAGCACCGGGAGCGACGGCTGCTGGGCGGCGACGAACCACACGCCGGGGTCGGCGCCGTCGCGAACGATGTAGTCGCCGACACGGGTGTAGGCGCTGTCGAAGATGCCGGTCCAGACCGCCTCGTCGTGGCCGACCGGCTTGGTGAAGCGGCCGTCGGGTGGGGCGAAGGCGGCCTGCAGGCGCAGGAAGCGGTGGGCGGGGTCGAGCGGGCAGCGGGCGGTGGCGGGGCGGTAGGCGTCGCACCAGGCGCCGAGCATGGTGGCGGCGCGGCCGAGGCCGCGGGCCACCATGTCCTGCATCCGGTCGGCGTTCATACCACCACCGCCACGCCGCCATCGCCCAAGGCGGGACCGGGCGGAATGCCGAGGAAGCCGCAGAGGCGGCGGCGCCAGTCGTCGAACAGCCGGGTGCGGTCGCGCAGCTCGTTGGGGTTGCGCGTCCACACCGGCCGCCTGTTCGGTGTCGAGGTTGCCGGCCGCCAGCGGGATGCCGCCTTCGAGCTGGGCGAGGGTGGCGAGGTATTGGCGCGTGACACCCTCCTCCGATCCGGTCAGGTGGTTCAAGCGGTATTCCAGCAGCCCGTAGACCTGGTAGAACCGCCAGCCCTGGAAGCCCGAGCTGCCGGCGCCGTAGGCGGGATAACCGCAGTACCGGCGGATGTCGGTGCGTTCCTGCGTCGGTGAATGCCATGGCGGCGCAATTCGCCCTGCCGTTGGTCAGCCGATGTGCTCGATCATCACCGCGCGCTTGAAGGCGGCGTTGGTGGCGGTGGGCACGGTGGCCGGGTTGGTCGTGATGTCGGACGGCGCGCAGAAGCCGCCGATCCAGTACCAGGACTGGGCGATGATCTGCTGCAGGCGGTCGATCGGCTCGCGGGTCACCATGGCGACGCCGTCCACCATCGAGACGATGCTGTCCTTCGGCGCCACGTCGCGATTCGTCCATGCCGGCGAAGTCGCCTTCGATCAGCGCGCCCTTGCCGCAGATGATCGGGCGGCGGATGATGGCGTTGGCGAGGCTGGGATGGGCGGTGACGTAGGCCTCGGTGGTGGGGATGAAGCGCAGGCCGAGGAAGTCGTTCATCATGCCCTTCTGGAACACCTGGTTGGACGAGGTGGCGCCCTGGAACAGCTGGCGGAAGGCGCTGTCGCTGAACAGCTGGCGGGCCGACATCGGATCGAGGTAGCAGTTGTAGGCGCCGTCGATCTCCGGCACCGCGTTCAGGCGCAGCAGGGCGACCGCCTTGAGCAGGTTGCCATGGCCAGCGCGTCGGTGGCGGTGATCTGGGTGGTGTTGCCGCGGCCGTTGGGGCGCAGGATGGCGCTGGCGGTCGCGGCGGTGACGGTGTTGCCGGCGGTGGCGTCCGCCACGGTGACCGAGGCGCTGAAGGTCAGCACGCCGGAGATGCCGCCGGGGGCGAGGCTGGCGTTGCTGCCGTCCACGGCGCAGCCGACCAGCGTGTAGGTGTTGGCGCCGACCGTGACGGTCAGCGACGCCGCGCCGCCGACCGGGGTCTGCACGCCGTTGACGAAGACGATCTGGAAGCCGCGGATGTCGTCGACCGCGACGGCGACGCCGGCCGAGCCGAGGGTGGTGCGGACGCGGGTGTTGCCGCCGAAATAGGCGGAGAACAGCGCGTTGCGGGCCAGCTCGTCCAGGCTGCGGGCGGCCTGCTCGCCGTTGATCGGCGGCGTTCAGCAGGAACTGGCTGGCGATGCCGACGCGGCTGGTGACCATGTTGAGGTCGGTGGTGGCGGCGTAGTGGTTGAGGGTGATGGTGTACTGCTCGACGGCGTAGCTCTGCGGCGTCAGGCCGTTGTCGAGGTTGGTGTTGGTGGCGGCGGCGAGCGGCGTGGTGACGCTGGGCTTGAGGCCGGCGCGGGTCTTGGTGAGCGTCTCGCCGATGCCGACGGCGAACTCCTCGCGGTCGGCGACGGCGCGGTAGCCGAGGCGCGAGGTCAGGGCGTTCTGGAATTCGCGCTCCAGGAAGCCCTGCTGGATGATCGGCTGCAGTGCTGCGGGAAAATTGGATACCCATGTGGAATCCTCACGTGTTTCGGTCCGCACGCCAGGATGGCGTGCAGAGTTCCTTGTGGATCGGGGTCCGGGGAAAGTCCGGGGTTCAAGCGGGGGCCCCGGCCGGCGGAGCCCTCTACCTGCGCTTGAGCAGCTGCGTCCGCGCCGCCTGCCACTCCGCGTACGCCATCTCGGTCGCCCGCTTCGGCGCCGGTGGCTGCGCCGGCGGGGGTGCCGCCGCACTGGAGGAGCTGGCCGCGCCGAACAGCCAGGGCTTGCTCGTGCGCAGGTTGCGCATCAGCCCGGGCCGCCTTCGACTTCGCCTTTGTCGTTGATGGCGACTGCATCGAGGTCGAGCAGCCTGAGGCCGTCGAGGTCGACCATGCCGGCGCGCATGGCCTCGGCCTTGAGCTCGGCGCGGATGAGGCGCGCGCGGGTGGAGGCTTCGAGTTCGGCCAGGCGCAGTTCCAGCGCCGCGGCGCGTTCTTCCAGGGTTTCGGGCGGCGCGATGTCGTCCGTCATGCAATGTCTCCGTTGGTGATGCGCGCCAGTTCGGCGGGGACGTCGGCGATGCCGTAGATGTCGGCGATGGACTTCACCGCGCGTTTCGCGGCTGATCAGCCCGGCGTCGCGCAGGCTCTGCAAGCTTGCAGCGTCGCGCCTGCGGTCTTGCGGCGGTGGGCGGATACCAGCGCGGCCAGGCGAGGAAGATGGGCGCGCCGGATCGAGCGGCGGGAGCGGCCGGCCGCGAGTTGCAGCGGCGTAGACGTGGCTGGCGCGGACGACCATGCGGCACAGCGGCAGCAGCCCGCCGCCGTAGCTGACGCGCAGATTGTCGGCGAGCCAGATCAGGCCCTGGTTCATCAGCTCCAGCGCGCGCCCGGATTGCGCGGCGCTCAGCCGGTCGGCACTGGCGCGGTTGCCGTGCACGCCTTCGAGCGCCAATTCGCGCAGGGCGCGGACATATTCGATCACCGCGGCCGCCGCGGTGCCGCCGATCTCCAGCAGCTTCGCGTCGCCCTTCTCGCTGACCACCAGGGCGTTGCCGCCGCCGCGGATGATCTCGCTGTCCGAGCCTGCGGGTTCGCGGATCAGCAGCATCGGGTCGGAGCTGTATTTCAGGCCGCGTCCCGCCTGGCTGAGCTGGTAGTCGATCTCGATGCCGGTCTCGACGGCCGGGCGAAAGGTGCAGGCGCCGTCGATGTCGTCGCCGCCCGGCAGGTTGCGGATCCACACCATCGGCACGAAGCCGAGGCCGTGGCGCACGCTGCGCGCGGCGTCGATCGCGGGGCTGGCGCGGCGAGGTGGACCGGCGTGCGGCGAGAAACCAGGTCTCGTCGGTCGGCGTCCCAGCTTCGGGTGAACCAGTAATCCGCTTGCGGATCGTCGATGTCGTAGCCCTGGTCTGCGAGGATGCGCGCCGCGGACCTTGTAGCGCTCGGTGACGCCGAGCAGCTGGTCGGGCGCCTCGGGGTCCCAGCCCGGGGTGAGGAACAGGCTGTCCAGCGCGGAGAAGAAGATGCGGCCGCGCAGCACGCGCAGCAGCATGGCGACCGAGCCGACGGCGCCGCGCAGGCGCCGCTTCCAGCATGACGGCGTTGAGGCTGCTGTCGCGCGGCGATCGCCGCAGGGCGGCGCGGGTGGGGTGGTCGTCGCAGTCGATGGTGGGGAAATGGCCGTCGCTGAACACCAGGGAGAGCGAGTTGTTCAGTGACGATGCGGGCCAGCGGATAGCGCACGCTGGGGCGGCGCTGGCGCAGCGGGATGTATTCGCCGCCGGCGCCGCGCTCCTCGTGGAACTGGTAGGGCAGCACGTCGTAGAGGCTGCCGTCCAGCACGCGGCGCAGGATGTCGAGGCGGCGGACGCGCGGGGGGTAGTCGGCGTCGTTCGGGATCAGGGCGCAGATGGTTTCGAACATTTACTGGCCCTTTGGGGTTTGGAGCGCGGCCCCCCTCCCCCTGCCCCCTCCCGCACGGGGAGGGGAAAAGTCGGTCAGCGGGCGAGGATGGGGAGGTAGAGGCGGCGGGAGGGGGTGGCGGGGGTGGCCAGGAGGGCGAAGGCGCGGGAGAGGGCGTCGACCTGGTCGTCCTTGCGGCCCTGGGGGAAGTCGCGCAGCTCGTCGAGGAGGGCGGGATTCCAGGGGGCGCGCAGCAGCAGCAGGTTGCCGGCCTCGAACTGGGCGGCGATGGGGGTGGCGCGGGTGAGCTTGGCGCCGGTCTCGGGCGAGGCGAGGACGCGGTAGCCGGCGAGTTGGCCGGTGAGCCAGGCGACCTGCTGCTTGCCGGCCTGCCCCGGGTCCTGCGGCAGGCCGATCGGCACGCCGCGGCCGTCGGCGTGGGCGGTGTTGACGATGGCCTGCGCCACCTCGTGCGGGCCGGCGCGCAGGCGCACCACGTCCAGCACGTAGACGCGGCCGTCCGGGGCGGCGCCGAGCTTGAGGCCGACCGTCCAGTCCGGGTCGCGGCCGGAGGCGGCTTCGGTGGCGGCGAGATCCCAGGCGCGGACGCAGCGCAGGCCGGCGGGGGCGGCGTCCACCGTGCCGATGGCGGGATCGGGAACAGGGCGCCGGTGTCCGGGCGGGGCGCCTGCTGGTAGAGCGCGGACCAGACGCGCTCGCCAACGACGGCGCGCTTCCGCTCCAGGGCGGCGAGGCTCTCCCATGCGGGCCATAGCGGCTCGCCGGGCTGGCGCCAGAGGTCACCGGGTTCGGCCATGGCCGGCAGGCGGAGGATGTCCCAGTCTTCGCCCGAGGCCTCGAGCCGGCCGCCGAGGTCGTCCAGGTGCCAGCGGGTCATGATCAGCAGGATGCGGCCGCCGGGCTTCAGGCGGGTGGTGAGCTCGCTGCGGTACCAGTCCCAGAGTTCGTCGCGGTGGTTGGCGCTGTCGGCCTCGACGTGGCTCTTGATGGGATCGTCGATGATGACGAGGTCGGCGCGGCGGCCGGTGATGCCGCCGCCGGTGCCGGTGGCGAAATACTCGCCGCCCTTGGTGGTGCGGAAGCGGTGGCTGGCGTTGTTGTCGCGGGTGAAGCCGTAGCCAAGTAATTCCGAGTATTCGCTGGCGGCTTGTCTGACGCCGCGGCCGAAATGGGCTGCCAGTTCATGGTTGTGGCAGCAGGCGATGACCGAGCTTTGCGGATGGCGGGTGAACCACCAGGCGGGGAACAGCACCGAGCCGTAGGTGGACTTGGCGCTGCCGGGCGGCATCAGCAGCATCAGGCGGCCCGACTTCTTTTCCTGGAACCGGTTGAGGCGGGCGATCAGCAGCTGGTGGTGGCGGGCGGGCTTCTGGCCGCGGGGCTTGAGGGCGGCGGCGGCCCAGGCGCGCAGCGAGAGGGCCAGCGTCCGCGAAGCCGCCTGCATCCCGGGAATCCTTGGCTGGTATCAAAGAAAGGGGGGTTTGCGCGCGCAGGAGGGGCGCTGAAACGCAAAAGACGGCGGGGCGGGGTGAGCCGCGCACGCCGTCGATCATGTCGCAAGTTATAACGGAAACTGGGGCGGGTGGGCAAGGCTTTTTTTCCTATTCAGGCATTTTTTCTTCTGGGGCAGGATTCCCGGGGGGCGGGTGAAGATTTGTCGTCGGGGGCCGCGGGGCGGCGATCACGGACCTGTTATTTTTTTGCATCGCAAGAAACATTGAATTTCAGGGGAGTATGCCGGAAGTCGAACCCAATCTCTTTC
Source organism: uncultured Alphaproteobacteria bacterium (assembly GCA_963819305.1). Classification (GTDB taxonomy): domain Bacteria; phylum Pseudomonadota; class Alphaproteobacteria; order Acetobacterales; family Acetobacteraceae; genus CAVTKE01. The sequence goes on along the minus strand of CAWFVP010000002.1, from coordinate 527,651 downwards.
GTGGCGCCACAGTCACGTCACATTCTATGGGCAGTTTTTTTGCGTTCCGTAAGCATTTGTGGTTGATCGTCGTGGTTGAACTCGCCTTGATGTCCTGCGTTTGAATATCCGCTTTCCTTTTACCCTGGATCTTTCCGCCCTGCTCGCTTGGGTTTGCCCTTTATCCGCTTCATGGATGCTGCGGCCGATTGATGGAGATTGATATGTTAGCCAGTGCCAGAATGGCATTTCCGGGCGTGCTTATGACGATCATGCTCGCCGGAGCCGCCCACGCTGCCCCGGTCTCCGACACCGGCACAGGACCGGAATCCGCAACGTCTGAAAAACCCGGTATGCGGTCCGTGCAGGGACGCAACAAGACGCCGCGCCTGGCGCGTGGCTCGCGGGCGAAACTGGCAGACCTGGCCTATGACGATCCGCGGGCGGTGGCGGCCCGGGACGGCGCGGAGGATGCGGCACCGCGCAAGGCCGCGGCTGCAAAGACGGCGTTTCGCGGGGACGCGCAAGGCAACCGTGGGGATGCCGTCGAGTGGCATCAGGAGGGCATGGCCTCGTGGTATGGCGGGCGGCGCTGGCAGGGGCATCGGACCAGCAGCGGCGAGACCTATGACGAGGCGAGCCTGACCGCGGCGCACGCGACCCTGCCGATCGGCACCCGGGTGCGGGTGACGGCGGCGGATGGCAGCCGCAGCGTGGTGGTGGTGATCAACGACCGGCCGGGCACGCGGACGCGGATCATCGACCTGTCGCGGAGTGCCGCCAGCGAGCTGGGAATGCTCAGCAGCGGCGTGGCGCGGGTGAGCCTGAGCAAGCTGTAACCCGCCGGCCGCCGCCCCTCGTGGGGCGCACATCACGGCGGCGTGATTAGTTGTTGCAAAGTTTTGTAACAAATGGCAGATTTCGGGTCATGCATCCGATATGCCCCAGTTGCGGACATGCCATCTTTCGCCCGGTCAATCAGCCGGGACGGGCGGCCTGCGCGCTGTGCGGCACCGTCTCGACCCGCGCGGAGGCGGTGCTGGCGAGCCTGTCGCGCCCTGCCCCGCCGCAGCCGGTGAAGGCGCCGAACAGCTAGTCTTCCGGCACGGCTTTCCGGCTTTGCAGCACCTGCGGCCTCTGCTACCCAACACCGGTCCATCCGAGGTGCCGCAGCAGCATGAATATCGACGGCTACGAGTTCATGACCGATGTTGCGGCGAAGTTCTTCAATACGATTTGCGTCTCGGGATGGTTTCATCATCCGCATGACGAACTCGCCGAAGTGGCGCTGGTCGGGTGCGACCTGGCGGGTTGCGTCAGCGAGGTCGGGTTGGCGCATGGCGGGGTCGAGCCGAGCTTCGGGCCGGGCCGCGGCTTCATGGTGCAGGGGCTGCTGAAGGACGAGGGCTTTCCCGACGAGGCCGCGCTGAAATTCACCAGCCGGTCCGGCTGGACCGGGGAGGCCCGGCTGCTGGAGCTGTGCGCCGAGCGGGCGCTGGGCAATGTCACCGGCCGGATGGCGCGTAATTTTGTCAGCACTGTTAACAATGCTGGCGGCCGGTTGCTGGATATCGGCGGCCGCAATCGCAGCAGCATCGACAGCAGCGCCGTCTATACCGGAGTCGAGCGGACGGTGCTGGACATCCTTCCCGGCGACAACGTGACGGTGGTGGGCGACGCGCATGCGATGGCCAGCCTGTTCCCGCCGGGGCATTTCGACGCGATCTTCTCGGTGAGCGTGTTCGAGCACCTGATGATGCCGTGGGCGGTGGTGGTGCAGATGAACCGGGTGCTGAAGACCGGCGGCTGCGCGCTGATCGCCACCCACCAGGCGCTGGGGATGCACGATATGCCGTGGGATTTCTGGCGGTTTTCCGACACCGCGTGGGATGCGCTGTTCAATGCCCATACCGGATTCGAAATCCTGGAGCGGGGGATGAACACCGAGCAGTTCATCATCCCGTTCCTGTACCGGCCGGACAAGGCGTTCGCCGAGCGGGCGGCGGGCTACGAATTGTCCGCCGTGCTGGTGCGCAAGACCGGCGACTGCGCGATGTCGTGGGATCTGAAGCCCGGAGACATCAACAGCAGCATGTATCCGGAAGGCGTGGAGTGATCGCGGCGATCGGCGACGGAAGTTTCGCCAGCGGCACCCGGATCGCGGTGCCGGAGGAAGCGGGGGCGTCGCCGAGCCGGCGGATCGAGGATCTGGCGCCGGGCGATCTGGTGGCGACGGCCGGCGGCGGCGTGCGGACGGTGATGCGAATCGCCAAGCGGCAGGTGGATGTCGCCGGCCACGCGGCACCGCCGCGGGTGACGCCGGTGCGGCTGCGGGCCCATTCGCTCGGGCAAGGCCGGCCGGCGCGCGACCTGCTGCTGCCGCCCGAGGCGCTGCTGTTCTTCCACGACTCCGGCGACGACGAGGAGGCCGCTGCGCCCGATCGGGGGTTCCTGGTGCCGGCGGCGGCGTTGGCGAACGGCGCGAGCATCGCGCGCGAACCGGCGGCCGGGGTGTTCACCTGGTACACGCTGGACCTCGACGGGCATGACGTGGTGCTGGCGGAGAACGCCGCCGTCGGATCCCATCGGGAGGGCGGCCCTGGCGATGCCGGCGGCGAGGAATGGGGCGGGGAGAAACGGCCGCGGGAAAAGACCTGCGCCAGGCTGCTGCTGCCGGGACCGGAGCTCGCGGGATTGCGGGCGCGGCTGGCGGCGTTGCCGCCGCCGGACTCGGCGCCGCCGGTGATCGTCGGCGCGGGGGACGAGGCGGAACCGGACCCGACGCTGGCGGTGATCCATGATCCGGCGCGGCCGGTGCGGCTGTTCGTCGATGGCGAGGAGATTGCAGGGGCGCCGGGCCGGGACGCGGGCGCGTTCGTCTATCTGCTGCCGGAGGGATGCGGGCCGGCGCGGCTGATTTCGGCATCGGGCGATTCGCCGGCGGAGTCCGACACCCGCAGGCTGGGCGTCTGCGTGGTCGGGCTGGAGTTGGACGGGACGGAGTTGGACCTGGGCGGCCCGGCGGCGGGACCGGGTTTTCACCCGATCGAGTCGGACCAGGGCGGCAACTGGCGATGGACGGATGGGCGGGCCTGGCTGGTGCTGCCGCATAGTGCCAACCGGCAACGGCTGACGGTGCGGATCAACGATTGGCATCTATTGACGCGCCGGTAGGCGCGGCGAATCAAGCGGCAGGCGCTGATCTCCAGCGCCGAGAGCGAACCCGCTTCCTAAGCGGCAGACCCCAAAGCCCCCTACCCCAACCGATCGCATCTGAGCTTCAGCGTCGCCTCGTAGATCGCGGCGCCGGATTCGTCGCGCACGATGGAGGCGAATGATTGCTCGTCGCCGTCGGACGGAAGACCGCGGATCAGTTCCGGCAGCACCGCCATGGCTTCCACGCGCGCGGCCTCGGGGCTGTCCATCTCCTGCCCTTCGCTATCGACAGAGACCGCGCTACCGACGCGGATATCGAAGAAGAATCGTGGCATGCCGAAATCCCATTCCCGGACTTCCAGGCAGGCTGTCGGCTTTTTGCCAGATGTGCCCGGTGGTCAGCGTAACGCAACCGGCCACGACTGCGAAACTCCGGCGATGAGGTTTGTGTTCGTCTCGCGGGTGGCGAATCAGAAAATTGTCAGCGGCTTTGGGTGCGGCTCGCAGAATCGGAGTTGATCGACTTACCTTGCGCCGCTTCCCAGGCGAGCACGGCCTGCTGCTCCGTGCAGACGAAGCCACAGGAGGAGCAGGCGACGGCATCGCCGTTGCGTGCGGTCAGGAACAGGCTGTGGTCGCAACGCGGACAAAGCGCGCGCCCGTTGCGAAGTTGATGCGGCGTCATGCATTCATGGTGACGGCGTATCGTGTGAAGTCAAGAACGATCGAACGAAACGAAAAATGCCGCCCCGAGGGGCGGCATTTCCGAGAACCAAGTTTTAACGAGGTCAGGCGTTAGGCGAGAGTTCCACCGACGTTGGTGATCGCCTGGAAGGCATTGACGAAGGTCACCTTGGTGCCGTCGGAGAGGGTGGCGACCGAGGTCACCGCACCGGACGAGCCGGAGGAGGTGATCGAGGCCGTCACGCCGCTCGCCAGAACGAAGCTGTCGTTGTTGGTGAAGGGCTTGGAAGCGAAGCCGTTGATGGTGACCGAGCCGCCAGCGCCGATTTCCTTGATGATGCTGCCCGGGCCGGTGCTGTGGCCGAGGTTGATCGTCGCGGTGCCGGTGCCGGTGCCGATGGTGTCGCCGCCGGAGATGTCACCCGAGAGGAAGTTGGCGCCCGAGCCGAGCAGGAAGTTCGCGCCGCCGGACGGAGCGACGACGGTGCTGCCGAGCAGCTTCTGGCCGTTTGCGCCGATCAGGGTCTCGTTGCCCGAGCCGGCAACGATCTTGTCGCCGATGCCGTAGGCGGTCAGGGTATCGCCCGAACCACCGCCCAGCAGGGTCGCGCCGCCAGCGAGGGTGCTGGTGGTGAGCGAGTTGCCGCCGGCCGAACCGCCCTGGAAGAAGCCAGTGCCGCCGAACACGGTCGCGGTGCCGGTGAAGGCCGGGGCCGTCACGTTGCCGAGGGTGCCGCCGAACAGCGACGTGCTGCCCTGGATGCCGTTGTCGAGAACGACGATGCTCTCGGCGCCCGGCTGGATGAAGGCGTTACCGCCGGTCGGGATGTAGTCGATCTGCGAAGAGGCGCCGCCCGTGCCGGTGATGGTCACCGGGATGGTGGAGCCGCCGCTGACCTGCAGGACGACGGTGCCGACGCCGGCGTTCATCTGGACATTGCCGCCCGGAATGACGTCGACCAGCGAGTTCGCGAAGGCGTTCACGGTGGCCGAGGAGCCGGCAACCGAGTTGTCGATGATGGCGGCGCCCGAGCCGAGCACGGTGGTGCTGGCGTCAACGCTGATGTTGGCGGCGGAAATCCCGAAGGCTTCCTTGATGTAGTTGATGCCGCCGGCCAGGAAGATGTTCGCGTTCGTTGCCTGGTTTTGGTACACGAACTGCGCGTTCGGGCCGGTGGCGACGACCGTGGTGTTGGCGGCGCCGATGGCGGCGGTGATCGACGGGCTGGTGTCGATCAGCGAGACCGCATTGCTCGGCAGAATGCCGAGGTTGTTGTTCGCGGCGACCGTGACGACCGAGCCGGTGAAGATCGGGCCGGCGGGAACGGTGCTGGAACCGCCCGGGTAATTCTGCTGCGTCAACACATTGGCGGTGACCAGAGAGCTGACCGTGGTCAGAGCAGCCTGGACCTGGGTCGCCAGCGCGGTGGACGTATAGGGGATGGTAACGGTTGTACCCGCAGCACCCAGAACGGTAACGTTTGTTGGCATCAGCCAGGCCCCTCGATTTAAACTTGGTTAAACACTACTACTGCGTTGCAGCACGTAAAGGCAAGAGCAATTCGGTAGCGGAATACGATAAAAAGACCGCCGTAATCATTTCGTCGCAATTCCGACATACGGCTGTATTTGGCGGATTTCCAAGGCATACGCAGCTGTATGTAAAAACTTTACCGATTTGTAAGATGACTGAAAGAGGGGTGGTTGGCAACTCATTCGGCATCACATTCCGCAGTGCGGCGTAAACTTAAATGTGAGCGTCCAGGTTAACGCCGCTTCGGCGGGCGAATTTCGCCGGCGTTAAGCCGCCGGATCGGGCTCGGTGCCAGGTTCCGCATCGATTTCGCCGCGCCGGCCGCGTGCGGCGTCGGTCTGGCGGGCCAGCCGGGCGGCGGTGCGCAGCAGCAGCGCGCGGTCGTCTTCGCTGCAGGCCCGGTACAGGCGCAGAAGGGCCGTTTCGGTGGTATTCTCGGGAACGCTGCCGCCCTCGGGCGGGCCGGCGCCGGTCAGCAGATAGGCGACGGCCACTCCCAGGACCGACGCGATCCGCGCCAGGTTGCCGCCGACCTGGCCCGAGCGATCGGTCTCCCACTGCGCCACCGCGCTGCGCGACACCCCGACCGCGCGGGCCAGGCCGTCCTGGGTGAGACCGGCGGATTTCCTGGCGAGGCGGATGCGATGACCCATAAGACGGGCCCCTTGGCCCGGCGACTTCAGCGGCAGCGGGTGCCCTTGCACCCGCGAGAGCGGTACCCCCTGCGCGCTCAGATCCACCCCACCGTCCGGCCCCCCCGCCGCCCTCTCTAGAGAGTCCCCGCTTCACCCGAAGATAACGGCGCCGGAACAAGTCCGCGCTCGCCCGCCGGTTTCGCCCGCAGCCGTTTCGTCGACGGAGTTTTCATGCCGCCAGCGTAAGTCATCAAATCTAACATGTCAGCGTTATTATGATTGACAGTCAGATGTTAGTTGAACTAACTGTGCGCCTCCCCCACCCCGGAGCCGCCCGATGCCGCAGAAACTTCGCTGGACCGACCCGCAGGACGCCCGCATCCGGCGCCTGCGTGCGGAGGGCGCCACCTGGGACCGGATCGCCGCCGCCCTGGTGCTCAGCCGCTATTCGGTGATCGCCCGCGGCCGCCGGATCGGCGCCGCACTGCCGCCGCCGGAGCAGACCGCCGCCGCCGCCGCGCTGGAACTTCTGGACCCACACCGCGAGCCGCTGCCGCCGGGCCACGATGTCACCTGGGGGGCGATCACCCGCGCCACCTGCCTAGCCGGCGATCCCTATCCGGCGCCGGGCGCCTGGGCCGCGGAGCGGGCGCCGGAACGCGAGACGCCGGAACGCAAGACAGGGGAAAGCCGGGCCCCGCAGCTGCCGATGGCCGCGGAATGAGCGCCCACCCCACCGACCCGCCGGCGCTGGTGCGCGCCGCCCGCCGCCTCGGGCGCCTGGCCGCGTTCGGGCTGCTGGACGATGCGGAGATCGAGCACGCGCTGGCCCTCGCCGCACCCGCCGCGGGCACGCGTATGCGGGCGATGCACATCTTCCACGACAGCCGCGACCATCATCGCCACCGCCGCGACTTCGCCGGCCGCCGGCTTCGGGCCGCGCTGTGGCCGGCGATCGGCGCCTGGCGCCCGGCGGCCGAGATCCTCGGCATCGCCGACGCGCACGATGGTGCGGATTTCGCCCGCGGCGAGGCCCGCGCCATCGCCGCCGCCATGGCCCAGACCCGGCTGCGCCGCGCATGAGGCAATCCGACATCTGGGCCGCCTGGCAGCAACGCAGCGCCGAGGCGCCGCTGACCGCCGCCGCCGCCGCGATGCCCGAGCCCTCCAGCATCCCGCCGCGCGAGTGGCTGTACGGCACCAGGCTGATCCGCCGCTTCGTCAGCGTGCTGGCGGCACCGGGCGGGGTCGGCAAATCCGCACTCGGCCTGGGCATGGCGCTGGCGGTGGCGACCGGGCGCGGCTTCCTCGGTGAGCATGTGCATCATTCGGCGGCGGCCTGGGTGCTGAACCTCGAGGACCCGCTGGAGGAGACCGAGCGCCGCCTCGCCGCCCTGATGCTGCTGCACAAGATACCGCGCGAGCGGGTGGCGGGGCGGCTGTTCCTGCATTCCGGCCGCGACCGGCGCATCAGCATGGCGGCGATGGAGGGCGACGGCGGCATCGTGCATCCGGACCGCGACGCGCTGATCGCCGCCTGCCGGGCGCATGGCATCGGGCTGCTGGTGGTGGACCCGTTCGTCAAAAGCCACCGCCTGGACGAGAACAGCAACGCCCAGATAGACGCCGCCGCCACCGCCTGGGCGGAGGTGGCGGAGGCCACCGGCGCGGCCATCCTGCTGGTTCATCACACCCGCAAATCGGTTGGCGGCGCGGCGCAGGACATCGAATCCACCCGTGGCGCCAAATCCCTCACCGACGCCGCGCGCAGCGTGTTCCTGCTGGCGCCGATGTCGGTGGAGGAGGCGGCGCTGCTGGCGGTGCCGGCCGCCGAGCGCTGGCGGCATGTGCGGGTGGACGACGGAAAGTCCAACATGGCCCCGCGTCCGCATGGGGCGCTGTGGTTCCGGCTGGAGACGGTGCCGCTCGGCAACGGCACCGCACAGTATCCGGCCGGCGACCAGGTGGCCGCCATCGCCGTGTGGAAGCCGCCGTCGCCGTGGCGCGGCATCTCGGCCGCCGACTGCAACGCGGCCCTCGACCTGATCGCCGCCGGCCCCGGCGAGGGCGTCGCGTTCTCCGCCCACCGCACCGGCCGCGGCGAGGCGCGCTGGGCCGGGCGGGTGCTGGTGGAATCGTTCGGCTTCCCCGAGGGCGACGCCGCCCGCGTCATCGCCGCCTGGCTGAAATCGGGGCTGCTGCGCGAGGCCCCGTACCACGATGCGCAGCAGCGCAAGACCCGCATGGGCGTGCAGGTGGACGACACCAAACGCCCGACCATGAGCCATAAACCCGATGGAGAATCGACATGAAAAACCCCGCCAATGGCGCGGCGAACGGCGCATTCGGTGGCCAGGTTGCGCCATTCGCGCCATGCCTCCCCGGTGAAACCGGGGGGCATGGCGCGAATGGCGCAACTCCCCGGGCACCGGGGCCCCGCAACGGCGCGGGAATGGCGCAGCCGGCGGCGCATCTCGGCGCAGCGCGGTCGGCCGCCGAAATCGTGGCACAACTGGAAGAAGCCGGCGGCACCCTGCTGGCGTTGCCGCCGACCGGCTACAGCACCCGCCTGCGCACCAGCAAGCTCGACATCGTGCGCTCCGTGCTGGACGGCACCGACACCGCCCGCAGCGAGACCGCCAGGCTGCGGCCGCCGGTGCCGGATAACGGGCGGATCACCCGGATGGACGAGGCCTATGGCTGGCTGGCGCTGCTGCCGCAGGACCGCTACGTGCTGCGGCGGATCGTCGGCGCCCGCAGCCTGGTCAATCCGCTCACCGAACGGCATCTGTATCCCTGGCGGCGGCTCGCGGCGCTGCTCGGTGCCGACCACAAGGCGGTGCAGCGCTGGCACGCCCAGGGGATCGACCTTATCGTCCGCGCGCTTTCGGGCGGGGTGGATGCCCGGCCCGAGGGCAGTAAGAAGATTTCGCCGCAGAGACGATGAACCCCCCTGGCCTCTCCATCAGGACGACCCATGCAGAAAATCGAGATGTTCATCGAACGTATCATCCTCGGCAGCCGCTGGATCCTGGTGGTGTTCTACCTGGGGCTCGCGGTCGGGTTGCTGGCCTATGCCGTGGCGTTCACGGTGAAGCTGTGGGAGGGGGTGCGCTCCACGCTGGTCTATACCGGGCCGGAAATGATCCTGGCGATGCTGGGCCTGATCGACGCGGCGCTGGTGGCGTCGCTGCTGGTGATGGTGATGCTGTCCGGCTACAGCAACTTCGTCAGCCGGTTCGACGGCGCCGACGAGGTCACCGGCTGGCTCGGCCGGCTCGACTCGGGAAACCTCAAGATCCGGCTAGCCGCCTCGATCGTTGCAATTTCCTCGATCCATCTGCTGCAGGTGTTCCTGAACGTGCAGAACTACGCCGACGACAAGATCCTGTGGTCGGCGCTGCTGCACCTGACCTTCCTGGCCTCGGCGCTGCTGCTGGCGGTGCTGGACCGGGTTGGCAAGCCGAAATGAACCAATTGACCAAACCGCAGTTAGATCGGGGTGGCGTTAACTTATCGGTAACACTGCGTATGCAATTTGTGACCCGTCGACATGGCGACAGCCGGGCCGGGACATAATATGGCCTGGTGTGATCGCGGTCACAGCGTGCCGGCCGTGGCGGCGGTAGCAATGCGCCACAGAATTCTCGGCGACGCCGACCACGATGGGATCCTAACCGATGCAGCTCACCGCAGCCAATGACCGCGACACCCGCCCGATGGGCCAGGTGCTGCAGTTCCCCCTCAACCGCAGCCGCCCTTCTCCTGCGCCGGCACCCTTGGTGCAAGGGGGGAACCGGGTGGTGGACCGGCTGTTGGCCTGGGCGGATGACGCTAAGCGGGCGGGACGGCGGAGTCGGGCGGATGAGTTGCTGCTGATGGCTTGGAACGCTTATGACGCGCCTTTAGGCGCGGCGAGGTGAGCGGCAGGTGATGCGCTTGCATCACCGAGAGCGGTTACCCGCTTACTTACTCGCTTTGCTTCTTTCTTTCCGCTCGCACCCGCCCCGCGACTCCGCACTCGCCGCCCGATAGACCCGCTCTCGGTGCGCAAGGGCGCACCTGCCGCTCACCTCGCCGCGCGAAGACGCGCGTCGCAGCGCGCGTCATTGATCACATCCCCGTGATATGCCAACCTTTCCCTCCAGCTCCGGCGACCCGGAAAACCCGGCGATTCCCGTGAGCACATGGGACCGGCGGCATGGCAACGAATCTCAACATCTCCCTGAGTACCGCACTGAAGACAGAACTCGGCCAGCCCGGGGTCTGGGCGTATGCGCTCTATTTCGATCCGACGACGAAGCTGCCCGTGTTCACCGACATGGTGGACAACGGCGTGGTGCAGAACGGCGGCTCGTACACCATCGTGCAGCCGGCGAGCGTGTCCGGCGGCAAGACCTATTTCCTGACCCAGAGCCTGGTGCCCGGGTCGCACGACGCGACCAACGACCTGACCAAGCTGATCACGGCGCAGGCTGACATCAACTGGAACAGCGCCGCGGCACTCGACTACAGCTATGACAGCATCGAATACTCGCTGCTGAGCGCGCCGGGGGATGCCGGCAACCTCACCGCGGTCAACGGCTTCGGCATGCCGATCGAGATCAGCGTGCCGTACAGCAACGGCACCACCGCGACGGTCGGCTTCGGCGTCACCGGCGCCGCCATCGCCGCCGACATCAACGCGATCGACCCCGGCAAGACCAACGCCAACTTCACCCTCGGCCCGCTGGGCACCGCCAACCTGTTCCGCGAATCGATCTCGCCGACCGTCTCGGTGTCCCAGGCCGACCCGCCGCCGCCGGCCCCCCCGGTGCCGCGGCCGTTCCTGGCCTCGGACTGGAACAGCTACGTGCAGAGCCTGGAAGGCCCGCAGGCGTCCAAGATCACGCTGTCAGGCACTTTCCTGGGGGCAGCCGAAGGGACGGGGCTGCCGTGGCACAACGGCGGCTACTTCGCCTATCAGCTGAGCTGGAACGCCACCGACCACGCCTTCTGGCTGCTGGCCCAGCCGACCAGCGTGATCCAGGGCGACATCCGCATCACCGATACCAGCCTGGAAAACAGCATCTACTCCACCCTGGGCGCGGTGGACGTCTACAAGCGCGGGCCGGGCGGCACGGAGACGGTGTACTACGCCGACATGAACACTGGGAAGAACAACCAGTGGGGCAACGTGCTGACCTCGTTCCTGACCGGTTTCACCGGCGGGTTCTACGGCGCCACCGGCAACTCCATCAACCCGCAGGACAAGACCCCGGTCGACCTCGACAACAACATCAACTGGGACCCGAACTACGCCTTCGGGCAGAACCTGCAGCCGCCGTCGGCGCCCGTCTCCGGCATCGCGTTCGATGCCTATTCGCAAGTGTTCTACGACCACTCCAACTCGTACGGCTCGTCCTACTCGGATGCGCTGATGAGCAAGTATTCGGTCGGCGGGCCGCTGATCCAATTGAGCGAGCCGGGGGTCACGCCCGCGGTCAACGTGCCCAACATCAACGTCACGCTGTTCAGCGGCGCCGAGACGCCCGCCGGCTACGTCACGCCGGCGATCAACGACTACATCGCCCCGACGGCGAACGGCTACCTGGTGCCGGATGCGCTGGGCGCCGCCGGCACCAACGTGGAGCTGAACTTCTACCTCGGCGTCACCAACAGCGTCGGCGTGGTGATCGCGCAGACCGCCAAGATCACGCTCAGCATCCTCACCGCCTGGGACAAGGTCGCCGGGCCGACCTGGACCACGGTGACGCTGGACGGCGCGGCCGGCGTCGCCGGCCCCAACGGGCTGTGGCAGGTGTGGAACCTCGCCTACGACGCCGCCGCCAAAACCTATTCCGCCACCCCCAGCGGCATCGCCAAGCCGCAGGGCGACCTGATCCTCGGCGGCTTCCCGGTCGCCTCCAGCGGCACCGGACCCAGCTGGTACCAGGTCGCGGTCGGCGGCAAGACCTATAACCTGTACACCACCACCATCAACGGGTCGTTTGAAAACCCCAACTATCCGGGGCAGGGTGCCGCACTGGCGGTGGACGGGCTGGCCAGCATCTCGCCGCCCTCCGGCAGCGGCCAGACGATCACCACCTTCAAGGTCGGCTTCGTCGACAACACCACCGTGTCCTACGATCCGTCCAGCGTGGTGACGGCGAATTCCTACACCGCGGCGCTGCCGGCGCCGAACGCCCCGGTGGCGCTGGACGGCGCCACCCTGGTGGCCCTCCCCGGCCAGACCGCGCAGATCACCAACTCCATCTCCACCAATGTCTTCGTCGAGGCGTTCGGCTGGACCGGCACCAACAACAACCCGGGCACCGCCGGCTGGATCACTAAATACACCAACCTCGTCGATGGCTCGACGGTGGCGCGGGTGACCCTCCATTCGATGACGGCCGGCACCGACCTCACCGCCACGGCCACCGCCACCATCGACGGCCAGTGGACCACCGGCCTGGTGCAACTCGCGAAGGACACCTACACCGTCACCTTCCAGGAATTCGCCGCCACCGACACCGGTTTCACCACCCCGCTCAGCGCCCGCAGCAGCGCGCTCACGCTCAGCGTCGCCTGCTTCGCGCAGGGCACCGGGATCGAGACGGAATTCGGGACCGTCGCGGTTGAGGACCTGCGCGCCGGCGACCGGGTGCGCACCCGCTCCGGCCGGCTGGCCGCCATCGCCTGGCTCGGCCATCGCCGCGTCGCCTGCGACCGCCATCCGAAGCCCGTGGACGTGTGGCCGGTGCGGGTCGCCGCGCACGCCTTCGGGCCGGATGCGCCGCAGCAGGACCTGCTGCTTTCGCCGGATCACGCGGTCTTCGTGGACGGCGTGCTGATCCCCGTGCGCTATCTGCTGAACGGCGCCAGCATCCGCCAGGAACAGGCCGCGCGCATCACCTACTGGCATGTCGAGCTGGACCGCCACGACGTGCTGCTGGCCGAGGGCCTGCCCTGCGAAAGCTACCTCGACACCGGCAACCGCTCGGCCTTCGTGGAAGGCGGCGCCGCCATCGCCCTGCACCCGGATTTCGCGCTGCGGGTGTGGGACGCGCGGGCCTGCGCGAAGCTGGTGCGCGACGGCGCCGAACTGCGGGCGGTGCGCAGCTTCCTGCTGGAGCGCGCGGCCCTGCTGGGCCACGCCGGCACCGCCGACCCCGACCTGCGGCTGGTGTCGTTCGGCCGCGAGATCAAGCCCACCCTGCGCGGCGGCGCCTGGCGCTTCCGGGCACCCGGGCCGGCGCGCGAATGGCGGCTGGTTTCGCGCAGCGCGGTGCCGGGTGAGGTCCGCGCCGACAGCAGCGACCATCGCCGCCTCGGTGTCGCGGTCGCGGCGATCGCCTGCAACGGCCAGCCGATCCCGCTCACCGAACTCGGCAGCGGCTGGCACGCGCCGGAAGCCGGCTGGCGCTGGACCGACGGCAACGCGGCGATCGCCCTGCCGGCGGACGCCACGCTGGACATCAGGGTGGCGATGACCGAGCGCTACTGGGTCCAGCCGGCGGCCTAGGCTTTCAGGAACGCCAGCAGGTCGGCGTTGATCTGCGCCGCATGCGTGCGTCGGCATGCCGTGCGGCAGGCCGGGGTAGGATTTCAGCGTGCCGTGCTTCAGCAGCTTGACCGACCGCGCGCCGGTGGTCGGGAACGGGCAGATCTGGTCGTCCTCGCCGTGCATCACCAGCACCGGCACGTCGATCGCCGCCAGGTCGTCGAAGAACTCGGTCTCCGACAGCACCCGGACGCATTCGTACTGCGCGATGGCCGCGCCCATCATGCCCTGCCGCCACCAGTTCTCCCGGATGCCCTCCGAGATCACGGCGCCCGGGCCGGTTGAAGCCGTAGAACGGCATCGTGATGTCCTTGTAGAACTGCGAGCGATGGTTGCGCGGTGCCGTCGCGGATGCCGTCGACGACCGCCTTCGGCACGCCGTCGGGATTGCGCTCCGACTGCATGAAGGTCGGCGGGATGGCGCTGATCAGCACCGCCTTCGCCACGCGGCCCTTGCCGTATTTCGCGACATAGCGCGTCACTTCGCCGCCGCCGGTGGAGTGGCCGATATGGATGGCGTTGCTTCAGGTCCAGCGCCGTCGACCACCTCGGCGACGTCGGCGGCGTAGGTGTCCATGTCGTGGCCGTTCGCGGTCTGCGTCGAGCGGCCATGGCCGCGGCGGTCATGCGCGATCACGCGGTAGCCCTGCGCCAGGAAGAACATCATCTGGCTGTCCCAGTCGTCGGCGCTCAGCGGCCAGCCGTGATGGAAGAACAGCGGCTGGCCCGGTGCCCCAGTCCTTGTAGAAGATTTCGGTGCCGTCCTTTACCTTGATCCTGTCCATGCGTGTTCTGCCTGCGTGGGTTTCGTTGCTGGGTTGGAAATCTTGTGGGCGTAGGCTGGGGAGTACGCTCTCGGTGCGCTAGGGCTTGCCGCGCGGAGGCGCGCGTCTTGAGTCGCCACGCAAGCGGCGCGTCTTAGGCCCATCGCAGCACCACCGGATCCAACCGCCGGGCAATCTCCAGCAACCCGGCGCGGGTGGCCTCGTGCAGGGGTTGCAGCGGGTGGCGGGCGTGGTCGGACTTGATGACGCCGCCGGCGCGCATCAGCGCCTTGCAGGCCAGCAGGCCGCATTGGCGATTCTCGTAGTTGATCAGCGGCAGCCAGCGCGCATAGGCGGCCGCGGCCTCCTCCGGCTTGCCGGCGAACCAGGCATCGGTCACCTGGCGGATGCCGTCCGGGTAGCCGCCGCCGGTCATCGCCCCGGTGGCGCCGGCCTGCAGGTCGGCCATCAGCGTGATGGCCTCCTCGCCGTCCCAGGGGCCGACGATGGCGTCGCCGCCGAGTTCGATCAGCGTGCGCAGCTTCGCCGCCGCGAGCGGCACCTCGATCTTGAAATAGCCGACATTCGCGATCTCGCGCGCCATCCGCGCCAGCAGCGCCGCCGACAGCGGGGTGCCGGCCACCGGCGCGTCCTGGATCATGATCGGGATGTCGATCGCGTCCGACACGCGCTGGAAGAACTCGTAGATGGCAGGCTCGCCGGCGCGGATGGTGGCGCCGTGGTAGGGCGGCATCACCATCACCATCGCCGCGCCCGCCCGCTGCGCCTGGGCGCTGCGCTCGGCGCAGATCTGCGAGCCGAAATGGGTGGTGGTGACGATCACCGGCACCCGTCCCGCGACATGGTTCAGCACCCGGTCCATCACCCGCTCGCGCTCGGCGTCGGTCAGCACGAACTGCTCGGAGAAATTAGCCAGGATGCACAGGCCCTCGGAGCCCGCGTCGATCATGAAGTCGACGGCGCGGGTCTGGCCGTCGAGGTCCAGCTCGCCGCGGTCGTCGAACACGGTCGGCACCACCGGGTAGACGCCGCGCATCGGCTTGGTCTGCGCCCCACTCATGTTCCGTTCATCCTGGCCATCCATCTTCCCCTTGGCGTCGTCGGGTGCATTCACGCATCCTCGCAAGTGCTTGGCAATGCACGGCATTCGATGAGATGATGCAACGATGACGCGTTCGTGAAAATTCCGCGTCCGATCCGCCCTCAACGGGCTCGAAACGCTGCCGCAGAATGCCCGCAGAACCAGAAATCCGCGCAGATCGGGAGCCGCCGTCCATGCCGTCCGCCAACACCAACGTCGCCA
This sequence comes from uncultured Alphaproteobacteria bacterium, assembly GCA_963819305.1. GTDB lineage: Bacteria > Pseudomonadota > Alphaproteobacteria > Acetobacterales > Acetobacteraceae > CAVTKE01. The sequence goes on along the minus strand of CAWFVP010000002.1, from coordinate 512,032 downwards.
CCGAGACCGACCTGCAGAACGCCATCGCCGCGATCGACAACACGGGCGTCGCCGGCACCTACACCATCACCTTCACCGGCAACATCACCGAGGGCACGCTGGCGATCCCGGCGGTGCCGTCGGGCCTCGGCCAGGCGCCAGACCTCGACGCCATCAACCTGCAGCCGGGCGTCACCCTGGTGATCGCCGGCGGCGGCTTCACGCTGAGCGGCAACAACACCTATCGCGGATTGTTCGTGCAGTCGGGCCACGTCAGCATCGGCAACCTGACGATCTCCGGCGCGGTCGCCACCGGCGGCGCCGGCGGATATGGCGGCAGCCAGGGCGGCGGCGGCGGCGCCGGGCTGGGTGGCGGGCTGTTCATCGGCAACACCGGCACGGTGACGCTGAACCAGGTGTATTTCACCGCCGACAAGGCCGCCGGCGGCGCTGGTGGCGCCAGCGGCGGCGGCATGGTGGGAGGCGGGTATGGCGCGGGCGGCGGCCTGGGCGGCAAGGGCGGAAGCAACCACGATGGATCGGGCAGCGGCGGCGGCGGCATCGGGCGCACCGCGGTCGGCGGCAATTCCGGCTACGGAGCCGGCGCCGACCAGGCCGGCGCCGGCATCGTGTTGGGCGCCGCCGCCGGCGGCAACGGCGCCTCCACGGCCGCGAACGGCAGCGGGGCCGCGAACGGTGGGGGCGGCGGCTACGGCTTGTCGCAGCCGGGCGGGGCAGGCGCCGGCGGCGGCGGCGGCATCGGCGGTGGCAATGGCACCACAAGCAACAGCACCGGCGGGGCCGGCGGCTTCGGCGGCGGTGGGGGCAGCGGCTATTACAATGGCGGCGCCGGCGGCTTTGGCGGCGGCGGCGGAACCGGATACCACACCGCCGGGAGCGGCGGTTGGGGTGGTGGCGGCGGAGGCAACTCCTTCAGCGCCCCCGGCGCAAGCGGTGCGGGCGGCGGCGCCGGCGGCGAGGGCGCATATGGCGGCGCCGGCGGCGGCGGCCTGGGCGCCGGCGGCGACATCTTCGTCTATGGCGGCGGCGGCCTGGTCGTGCAGTCCGGCACCCTGTCCGGCGGCAGCGTCACCGCCGGCGCCGGCGGCGTCGGCAACCACGGCGCCGGCAACGGCAACGCCGGCAGAACCGCCGCCAGCGGCATCTTCCTCTACGGCAACAACCGCACCATCAGCTTCGCACCCGGAATTGGCCAGTCGCTGGCGATCGGCGACGTCATCGCCGACCAGTCCGGCAGCGCGCTCGGCGTCGGCACCGGCAACGTCGCCATATCAGGCGGCGGCACGGTGAAGCTGTCGGCCACCAACCACTACACCGGCACCACCACGCTGTCCGGCGGCGGCACGCTGGAACTGGCGGCGACGGGCGCCGCCGGCAGCGGCCGCATCGCCTTCTCCGGCACCCCCAGCACGCTGAAGATCGACGCCGGCATCACCGTCGCCAACACCGTCACCCTGCTCGCGAAAAACGACGTGTTCGACGTCGCCGGCTTCAATGGCGGCACCGCCAGCTTCAGCACCAGCACCGGCAAGCTCACCATCGCGAAGTCGGGCCTGACCTCGTTGGTGCTGACGCTGGACCGCACCACCTACAAGCCCGGCAGCTTCAGCGTCGCCCCCGACACCGCCGGCACCGGGCTCGCCATCACCTACACCGCCTGCTTCGTCGCCGGCACCATGATCGCGACGCCGGACGGCGAAATCCCGGTCGAGCACCTGCGCATCGGCGACCTGGTGGCCACCCATGCGGGCGAGCCGCGGCCGGTGAAATGGATCGGCCGCCGCGCCTATGCCGCCCGCTTCGTCGCCGCCAATCCGCAGCTGCGCCCGGTGCGCGTCGCCGCCCACGCGCTGGCGCCCGGATTGCCGCATCGCGACCTGCTGGTGTCGCCGCTGCACGCGCTGCTGGTGGCGGGCGCGCTGGTCCCCGCCGGCGCCCTGGTCGACGGCCGTCGCATCACCCGCGAGCCGGCGCGCGAAACCGGCTATTTCCACATCGAGCTGGACGACCACGACCTGGTGCTGGCGGAGGGCTGCGCCGCCGAAACCTTCGTCGACTGCGACAGCCGCGGCATGTTCCAGAACGCCGCCGACTACGCCGCCCTGTTCCCCGATGATACCGCCCGCCCGCCGCGCTTCTGCCTGCCCAGGCTGGAGCACGGCGCCGCGCTGCAGGCCATTCGCGCGCATCTCGCCGGCCCGCAAGCCCCACGCGCGCCCGGCCGCCTGCTCGGCCATGTCGAGCGCATCGCCCACGGCATGGTCGAGGGCTGGGCGCTGAACGAAGCCGACCCGGCGACCCCGGTGCGGCTGCGGCTGCAGGACAGCGCCGGCGGCATCACGCAGGTGATCGCCAACCGCTACCGCCCGGACCTCGACCGCGCCGGCCTCGCCGACGGCGTCTGCGGCTTCCGCGCCACCCTGCCCGCCGGCGCGTTCGTGGCGATGCGGCGCATCCCCGACGCCGCCCCATTGCCGGCGCCGGAGCTAGCCCGCGCCGCGTAAGGGAATAAATCGCCCCGACCCGGAGTCTCCGCAATCGCGGCGATCCCGCCGCCCGACTTCAGGGAGGGTTTCATGCGGATACTCGTTCGCTTGGCGGTGGCGCTCGTCTGCTTCGGCGGCGGCAGGGCGCAGGCCATCGACCTCGTCACCAACTATTCCGGCGGCAACGCCAATTTCGGCGAGGGCTTCTCGATCGCCGCCACCAACGCCATCGATTTCACCGGCCTGTCGATCAACCCCGAGGCCGCGGGGGCAACCTACTCGTCGATCAGCCTCTACAAGGCGCCGGGGCCGGTGAGTGTCGGCGGCCCGGTCAACTTCACCCTCGTCGCCCAAAGCGCCGGGTTCGTCGCCGGACCCACGAATGCCCCGACCGTGGTGCCGATCGTGTTCGACGTCCCGATCGCCGCCGGCAGCACGGAGCTGTTCTACGTCGCGGTCACCGACTCCGGGCATTCGCTCGCGTATAGCAATGGCGGCGCGTTCGGCACGATCCTGGCCCAGGACGCCAACATCGCCGTGCTGCAGGCGATGACCGGAGGCGCCACGCCGCCGACCACCGTCATCGACACGCAGCGCCAGTTCAACGGCACCATCTCCTACGCGCTCACCGCGGTGCCGGAGCCCGGAACGCTCTGGCTGGGCGGGGCGGCCGCGGTTCTGGCCCTCTGCCGGGGACGCACGCTCCGCCGCACCTCGCGAACGTAGGCCGCGGGCATCGGCGGCAAGGCTTCGTTACAGCAGGCGGCGGGGCACGCGTCCCGCCGTCATTCCTGCGTCGCGCATTAACACTGTTTAAGGCGGAACCATTCGCGTACAGAATAATTCCAAAGGTCCCTCAGGAGCACGCGCCATGGCCGCCCACAGCTACACCTGGAAAGTCGGCGCCGGCGCCTGGAACACGGCGTCCGACTGGGTCGACATCACCGCGTCGCAGAACCCCTCGCTGACCGCGCCCGGCGCCGCCGACACCGCCAGCATCGCGGGGCCCGCCACGGCCACCACCTACATCGTCTCCGGCCCCGGCAGCGCCGCGGTGCTGAACCTCACCAACTCGGTCGCCTTCGCCGGTACCATCGCCGCCGGCAGCGTGTCGATGAGCACTTTCAGCGACGGCGCCATCGACGTGCTGGCCGGCGCGCTGCTGACCGCAAACAGCATCGTCGCGACCTCCCAGACCCTCGACGTCAACGGCGCCGGCGCGCGGATCGTCGATAGCGGCCTGTTCTCCGTGCAGGGCTTCACCGAGGTCAGCGTCGTCAACGGCGGCTTCTTCCAGGCCGGGACGGTGGCGATCGGCTCCGGCAGCATCGCCGTCGATCCCACCGGCACGTTCGAGGTCGGCACCGCTGGCGGCGCCCCCGCGGGCACCATCAGCGTCGATGCCGGGACGGTGGTGAGTGCGGTGGCCAATTTCTACGGCCCGGTGCGGCTGAACGGCCTGGTCAACGGCAACAGCGCCATCTTCAACGGCGCCGTCACCGGCACCGGCACGGTGGCGATCGGGCAGAACGCCGGGCAGCGCTTCGGCGGCGCGGTCGGGGCCGGCGTCAGCGTGTTCTTCAACGGCATCGGCGGCCTGTTCACCATCACCACGCCGGCCAGCTTCGCCGCCACCGTCAGCGGCTTCACCGCCGCCGACAACATCGGCGTCAACGTGCCGGGCGTCACCGCGATCACCTATGCCGGCGGGTCGCTGTCGCTGATGGCCGGCGCCGTCAACATGGGCACCATCGCGCTGGCCGGCAGCTATGTCGCCAGCCAGTTCCTGCTGCTGCCGTTCGGCGGCGTGTTCGCCAACGTCAACATCACCTACGCCACCAACGCGCCGACCGCGCCCTCGAATGCGCAAATCGGCCCGAACGCCCATGCCTATAGCTGGAACACCACCTCGGGCGGCGCCTGGACCACCGCCGGCAACTGGACCGACACCACCAGCAACGCGGTCGGCGCGCCGCCGCCCGGCAGCCTCAACGCGGTGACCATCACCAGCGCCATCAAGGGCTTCCAGATCATCAACGGCAACGGCAACTCGGCCAGCCTGTCGATGACCGGCCAGGCCGCGCTGAACGGCATCTTCAACACCGGCGCGCTGGCCATGGATGCCACCGGCACCGGCGCCGGCAGCACCATCGACCTGCTGCCGGCGTCGGTGCTGAACGCCACCTCGGGCGCCCTCAACGGCGCCATGGAGGTCGATGGCGGGACCCTCGCGGTGTCGGGCCTGCTGGCGATCGGCACCTCGCCGACCACGGTGGCCGGCCTGGACGTCTACAGCCACGGCGTGGTCACCGCCGGCAGCCTGGCGCTGGGTTCGGCCGGCACCAATTTCGCCACCATCGGCATCGACGCCACCGGCACCTTCGAAGTCGGCAACCTGGGCGGCGCCGCCGCCGGGGCGCTGACCGTCGATGCCGGCCACACCGCCAGCCTGCTCGGCGAGGTCGACGGCAACATCGTCGACAACGGCGTGATCACCATCGGCGCCGCGCAGTTCGGCGAAGCGACCGTGCTGAACGGCGCCCTGTCCGGCAGCGGCACGGTCCAGGTCGCAGCGGGCGGTCAACTGGCGCTGGAGGGCAACGCCACCGGCCCCGGCATCGTGCTCGGCGCCGGCAGCACCCTGTCGATCACCCTGCCCGCCACCCTCACCAGCGTGATCAGCGGCTTCGCGCCCGGCGACATCATCGCCAACTCGGACACCGAGATCGCCGGCGTCAGCTACAACGCCGGAACCGGCGCGCTGGTGCTGAGCAACGGCGCCGCCACCCCGGTCGGCACCCTCTCGCTCGGGGGCAGCTTCGCCGGCGAGAGCTTCCTCGCCCTCACCGGCTCGGATTTCGGCTCGCCGTTCAGCACCGTCGTTGTGGCGGCCGGCACCCTGCAGGCCGGGCCGCCGCCGTCCCCGGGGCCGGGCAACGCCGTCGGCCACCAGTACCAGCGCCTGACCACGGGCGGCGCCTGGGGCACCGTCAACAGCTGGACCGACCTCACCGGCGGCGCCCATACCGCGACGGTCGCACCCGGGATCAACGACAGCGTGGTGATCCCCGACAACACCGCGAACCCAGGCGCCTGGCAGGTGCTGAGCGGCGCCGGCAACAGCGCCAGCACGAGCGTCACCGGCAACGTGGCGCTGTCCGGCAACTTCAATCCCGGCGCCCTCTCCGTCACCAGCACCTTCACCCCCACCGGCACGCTGGTCGGCAAGCTGCAGGTGGTCGCCGGCGCCAGCGTCGCCGCCGCCTCGGTGCTGGATGCGGGCGCGCTACTGGTCGACGGCAACGCCGCCATCCTGACCGTGGCGGGCGGGCTGACCATCGGCAGCCTCACCGGCAACGGCACGCTGAGTGCGGCCGGCCATGCCTCGATCCGCGCCGCCGGCCTGACCTCGGCGGCGACCCTGTTCTACCAGTCCGACAACATCTTCGTCGACGCCACCTCCACCATCGAGGTCGGCAATGCCGGCGGCGCCATCGCCGGTGCGCTCAACATCGACCCGGGCGTCACCGTCCCCGCGCTGAACCTGACGCTGGCCGGCAACCTGGTGAACGCCGGCACCATCGCCGGCGGGGCCAGCGCCAACCTGACCTTCGGCGGCAACATCAGCGGCGCCGGCCGAATCCTGCTGCAGAACGGCGGGTTCCTGACGCTGTCCGGCACCGTGGCGCCGAGCCAGACCGTGGCACTGGCTGCCACCGGCAGCATCAGCCTGGCCGCCACCGCGCTGCCGACCATCACCGGGTTCGCCGCGGGCAACGCGCTGATCTTCGACCAGGACATCACCGGCGCCGTCTGGAGCGCCGGCACCCTGACGCTGACCACCGACGGCGCCGCCGTGGAGAGCATCGCCCTGCCCGGCAGCTACGCCGGCGCCAGCTTCATCGCCACCCCGGTGCTGTTCGGCAACGGGGTGACGACGGTGGCGCGCAGCACCGTGGTGCTGGCCTCGGTCGGGGTCGCCTGCTTCGCCGCCGGCAGCCGCATCGCTACCATGGACGGCGACATCGCGGTGGAGGACCTGCGCGCCGGCGACCGCGTCCGCTCGGCGTTCGGCGGCAGCGCCGCGGTGCAGTGGATCGGCCATCGCCGGCTGGACTGCGCGCGGCATCCGGAGCCCGCGAAGGTCAACCCGATCCGCATCCGCACGGGCGCGTTCGGTCCGGGCCTGCCGGCGCGCGACCTGCTGCTGTCGCCCGACCACGCGGTGCACCTGGACGGCGTGCTGGTGCCGGCGGGCTGCCTGGTCGACGGCGTGCTGGTGGTGCAGGAGCCCCGGCGCCAGGTGACCTATTTCCACGTCGAGCTGCCGCAGCACGACGTGATCCTGGCCGAGGGGCTGCCCTGCGAAAGCTATCTCGACACCGGCAACCGCACGGACTTCGCCGATGGCGGCGTGGCGGTCGCGCTGCACCCGGATTTCGCCCAGCGCGCCTGGGCCGCCGGCGCCTGCGCGCCGCAGGTGCGGAACGGCCCGAAGCTGCGCGCCATCCGCGCCGCGCTGGCCCGGCGCTCGGCGGCGCATCTGCAGGCGCTCGCCATGGACGGCGTCCGCCTGACGGGGTAATCGCTCGGACCATCGCCGCGCGGAGAATCCTGCCATGGACCAGATGCTGCTGCCCACCTCGCTGGTCGGCTCCTACCCGCAACCGGACTGGCTGATCGACCGCGCGCGCCTCGCCGGCCGCTTCCCGCCCAGGGTGCGCGCGCGGGAACTGTGGCGGGTCGGGCCCGACCATCTCGACCAGGCGCAGGACGACGCCACCCTGCTGGCGATCCGCGACCAGGAGCGCGCCGGGCTCGACATCATCACCGACGGCGAGATGCGGCGGGAGAGCTATTCCAACCGCTTCGCCACCGCGCTCGAAGGCGTCGACCTCGACAACCCCGGCACTGCGCTCGACCGCAGCGGCCACCCCAACCCGGTGCCGCGCGTGGTCGGGCGCATCCGCCGCACCCATGCGGTGGAGGTGCGCGACGTGCAGTTCCTGCGCGCCAACACCGACCGCCGCATCAAGATCACCGTGCCCGGCCCGTTCACCATGGCGCAGCAGGCGCAGAACGATTTCTACGCCGACGAGGAGGAGATGGCGCTCGACTACGCGGCCGCGGTGAACGCCGAGATCGCCGACCTGTTCGAAGCCGGCGCCGACGTGGTGCAGATCGACGAGCCCTATCTGCAGGCCCGCCCGGAGAAGGCGCGGCAATACGGCGTGAAGGCGGTCGACCGCGCGCTGCAGGGCATCACCGGCCGCACCGCGCTGCATATCTGCTTCGGCTACGCGGCGGTGATCCACGCCCGCCCGGCCGGCTATTCCTTCCTGCCGGAACTGGCGCAATGCTGCGTGCAGCAGGTCTCGATCGAAACCGCGCAATCCAACCTCGACACCTCGGTGCTGGAAACGTTGCGCAACAAGACCATCATCCTCGGCGTGCTCGACCTCGCCGACATGGCCATCGAAACCCCGGAGACGGTCGCCGCCCGCATCCGCCGCGCCCTGCCGCATGTCGACCCCGCCAGCCTGATCATCGCCCCCGATTGCGGCCTGAAATACCTGCCGCGCGAGGTCGCCTTCGGCAAGATGAAAGCCATGGTCGACGGCACCCGCATCGTCCGCGATGAACTTGGGCGCCCATCCCCGGCGGGAGCGAAGCAAGGAATTTCACCACAGAGACCGTGAGAAGCGGGAGAAGCGAAGCCAGAATCTTCCTTCTCGCCGTCTCACCTTTTCATCTTCTCGTCTCCGACCTTCTCGCCTTCCGCCCTACTCCCCGCCTCACCGCCTCTGTGGTGAAACCCCTTGCCTTCGCGCATCCTGTTCGAAGGAAAGGCAAGAAGAACTCACCACAGAGACAGTGAGAAGTGGGAGAAGCGAAGCCAGAATCTGACTTCTCATCTTCTCGTCTTCGACCTTCTCGCCTTCTGCCCTTCTCCCCGCCTCACCGCCTCTGTGGTGAAATCCCTTGCTTTCGCGCAACCGCACCCACCCACCCACCCACCCACCCCCAGGTAAGAAAAGCCAGATCGGAGACGGTGAGAAGCGGAGAAGCGGAGCGTCGCGAAACCCCTTCCCTCCCCGCCCCCCGGTGCTATCGTCCCGAAAAAAGGGGGAACCGCCAATGAGGGCCATCCTGCTCGCAGCCATGCTGGCGGCGTCCACGGCGCAGGCGGCGGAGTTGCGGATCGGCACCGTGGGCACGCCCACCTCGCTCGATCCGCACTACCACAATGTCTGGATCAACGTGGCCCTCACTTTGCACATCTTCGACCGGCTGATCGGCCAGGACGCGCAGCAGCACCTGGTGCCGTCGCTGGCGACCTCGTGGCGCAGCGTCGACGACCTCACCTGGGAGATCCGCCTGCGCGACGGCGTGCGCTTCCAGGACGGCGGCGCGTTCACCGCCGACGACGTGGTGTTCACGCTGCAGCGGATCCCGAAGGTGCCGAACAGCCCTTCATCGTTCAACATCTACACCTCCAACATCGTCGGCCACGAGGTGATCGACGCGCACACCATCCGGCTGAAGACCGCGCGGCCGTATCCGCTGCTGCCGGTGGACCTCAGCCTGTTCGCCATCATGGGCCGCAAGCAGTCCGGCGGCCCGGCGCCGGAGGGCAAGACCACCGCCCAGCTCAATGCCGGCGACGGCGTCATCGGCACCGGCCCGTACCGCTATGTCGAGTTCGTCCAGGGCGACCACGCGACGGTGGCGCGCAACCCGGATTACTGGGGCGGCGCCGAACCTTGGGAGCGCGTCACCTTCAAGCCGATCCCGGTCAGCGGCGCCCGCACCGCGGCGCTGCTGTCGGGTGCGGTGGACCTGATCGACAACGCCCCGATCGCCGATCTGCCGCGGCTGCGCGGAAACCCCGCATTCGCGATCTTCGAAGGCCCCACCAACCAGGTCATGTACCTGGCGATGGACAGCTTCGCCGAGCCGTCGCCGGGGATCAGCGGCACCGACGGCCGCAATCCGCTGAAGGACCCGCGCATCCGCCGCGCGCTGTCGCTGGCGATCAACCGCGACGCGATCATCGAGCGGGTGCTGGACGGCCTGGCGCGCCCCGCCGCCGAATTCGCACCGCCGGGCTTCTTCGGCACCACGCCCGACATGAAGCCCGACCCGTACGACCCCGACACCGCGGCGCGGCTGGTGAAGGAGGCGGGATATCCCAACGGCTTCGCGCTGGTGCTGGGCACCGCCAGCGACCGGCCGGAGAACGCGGCGCAGATGGCGCAGGCGATCGCCGGCATGTGGACGCGCATCGGCGTGCGCACCCAGGTCGACGCCTCGCCGATCAACAATTTCTACGGCAAGCGCAACCGCTTCGAGTTCAGCGCCTACATGACCGACGCGCTCAGCTACACCGGCGAGGCGTCGTTCCTGATGAAGGCGCTGGTGGCGACGCCCAATCCGCAGACCGGCTACGGCGTGATCAACAAGGGCCGTTATTCAAACCCGGAATTCGACGCCGTGCTGACCGACGCGCTGGCGACCATCGACGACGCCGCCCGCAGCCGCAAGCTGCAGCAGGCCAGCCGCATGGTGATGCAGGACCATGGCATGCTGGTGATCGAGCAGCCGCTGCTCGCCTGGGCGGCGCGAAAGGGCATCACCTACACGCCCGCGGCTGGACACCAGCACGCTGGCGATGTCGGCCAGACCCGCCGATTAACTGGCCGGCGCAACAGGAATAACTGCCAGCGTCGTTCCGGTTCGATCTCTCAGGGTGGATCCCAGGATTGTCGTGCGGGCGTCGCCGACCAGGCGCTCCATTCAACCTGCGGCACGACTTCCTCGGCGCAGGTGAATTCGATTGTCCCGGCCGCGTCGCCGCAGGCAGCGCTGGGACGGGTCCAGCTATCATCGATGCTGAGACAGCCGTTGAGCTTGTTGCCGCCGTCGAGCCAGGCCGTGTAGTGCATCATCAAGGCCAGCCGGTTTTGTACCGACGTCGGACCCGTCCACGACACGAGTTTGCCGACCTCTACCACCGGCGCCATGGCCTCGCGGCCGGCTTCATAGAACTTGACCCACGGCGTGCCATCGGGCCGGCGGAAGAAAATCAGTTTGGAGCCATAATAACGAATGCCGTACATGGGATGATTTCTGATCCCATTCGTGACGATCGTCCCGGTGCAGGTTTTTTGCAGCATCTTCTCGAGGATCGGCGACTTGACCGGGTCGTTGGTTATGGTGAACGGGCCTTTTTCCGACACCGGCTGGTAACCGACAGGCACCGGCTGGTCGTGCCGGTGCGCCAGGACGTAGTGGAGCAAAAGGTCCAGCGAAGTATCGGGAACGCCATCCGGGAACGACCGCACATATCCCTCGGCGAATGTTCTGAGGGCCGCCGCGTCGAGCGACTGCGAGCCCGAGCTTTGGGCCACCCGGACCGCCGAGATGCGCCCGTCGCGATGGATATCGAGGCGGACGCCGACCGTGCCGCCCTCATCGTTCTGCGCCGCGTGTCGTGGATAATAGCCGTGCACGTCCCACCACGCCTGCAGTTGCCGCATCAGGTCGCGCCGGCTCCCATCCGCCGGCACCTCGGGGTTCGTTATGCTGAAATCCTGGGCCCAGGCGGGCGCATGGCCAGCAGCCGCAGGCAGCAGAACAAACGCCGCGCCGAGGGCGGCTGAAGCAAACAAGAACCGCATCGAAATACTCCGGCCTGATGGACCGACAAAGTCCGCGTGTCGACACTCTGCCTAAGAAAATCCCCTGCTGTAAATCATTCCGTCGTGCTGCAATCCGGATTGTCACACCCCGATGCCACCGGGGTCCGGCACCCTACTAGCCGGCCCACTCCACCAACGTATCGGCCAGCGCCTCCACCAGCGCAGGCTGGCCGTGCATGTGGTGGGTGGCGCCCTTCACCACATGCGGCGTGGCGCGCGGCCCCAGCGCGTCGAGCCATTCCTGGAACTGGCTGGTGAACACGATGCTGTCGGCCGAATACTGCACCGCCAGCACCGGCACGCTTGTACGGGCGATGCAGTCCGGCCCGTAGGCGCGGGTCAGCCGCCGGCTCCATTGGCTGAGGAACGAGCGCAGGGTGCACAGCCGGCCCAGCCCGATCGCCGCGGCGTTGCTGGCCCGCGCGGTGCCGCGCGCGGCGCCGGCGGCGCGGTCGCTGGGGTCGATGGTCAGGTCCATGAAGCGCGGGTCGGCGGCGGTGCGGTGGATGATGAAAGGCGCGTCCTTGGCGTGCTCCGGGTCGGGGTCCGCCTCCAGCGCCCGCAACTGCGCCAGCGCCCAGTCGGTGATGCGGTCGTTGCGGGCAGCTTGGGCGGCGCGGTAGCGGACCAGCCAGGCGCTGTCGTAGGGCGGCCCGTTGGCAGGGTTGAACATGTCCAGGGCCGGGTCGGTCGGCCCGGGGTCCGCCTCGTCCAGCACCGCGGCGTCCATCCAGTCGGTAAAGGTGTGGGCGCGGCCGGGATGAGCCGCCAGCAGCGCGATCGCGTCCACCGGCGGCAGGTCGGCCGGCGTCAGCGCGAAGGGCTGGCCGTCCGGCGTGGTGGTGATGCTCAGCTGCTCGGCCTCGGACTGGTAGAACGCCGCCAGCGAGCCGCCGCCGGAATTGCCCAGCAGCACGATGCGCCGATAGCCCTGCGCCCGCAGGAAGCGGATGCCGGCGCCGAGGTCCTGGATCGCCCGCTCCATGGTCAGCGTCGTGTCGTTGGCCATGAAGCGGGTGTTCAGCGCCAGGATGGCGCGGCCCCGGCGCTGCAGCGGCTCGATCAGGTAGTGGCCGAGGAAGTTGCTCGACGGGTGGATGACGACGAACGCCACGTCCTTGCCGCAGCCCTCGTCGGCCAGCCGCCCGAAGATCTTCGGCGCCAGCACCTGCAGGCCGCTCTGGCTGTCGGACCGGGTGCCGGCCGCGACATCCAGAACGACCAGCTGGGCGATCACCTACTCGGCGGCGAGCTGCCCGTATTTGCGCGCCTTGCGCTCGTTCCAGGCGGCCAGCTCGCCCGGCGCCTTCTGCTCCATCTTGTCCAGGATGCCGCCCGCCTCGGTGCGCACCGCCATTTCCAGCCGGTGGCCGTCGGGGTCGAAGAAATAGATCGACTGGCAGAAATCATGGTCCTTCGGCCCGAGCACGTCGTAGCCCGCCGCCTCCAGCCGCCGCTTGCCCTCGTGCAGCGCCGCCATGTCCTCCACCTCGAACGCCAGGTGCCGGACCCAGGGCGGGGTGTTGGCATCGGTCTGCGCCGGCGGCGAGGAGGCGACGTCGAAGAACGCGAGATACGAGCCGTCGCCGATCTCGAAGAAGATATGCGCGGTGTCGACCGGCTCGCCGTAGGGCTTGTGGCCCTCCTCCGAGACCACCGAGGCGGCCAGCTTGAGGCCGATCACCTTGGTGTAGAAATCCACCGTCCGCTGCGCATCGGCACAGCGATAGGCGATGTGGTGCAGTTTCTTGAACATGGCCTGTTTCCCTTGCGACTTCGGCTTGGACGGCATCGGCGCGCCGGCGGCCAGGGCATGAATTCCCCGGAAATGCCGCGCATCCTCGCAGCAGCGATCCATCGCAGCATAGCCCGGCCGCGGAGGCAATGGCGATGCGAACCGGGCCGGAGGCGGTGCCCCCGTTTCAGCCGGGCGCCGGGCCGGGCACCTTGCGGTCGGTGATGTCGTGGTCCACCCCGATCATCCGCACGGGCGCGCCCTGCGGATCGCGAATCACGACGCCGCGGGTGGACGTGGTTCGCCAGGCGCCGTCGGCGCGGCGCATCCGGAACTCGGCCTCATAGGTGGGCGTGTCGCCGCGCACGGCGGCGGTCACCGCCGCGTCCACCGCCGCCGCGTCGTCCGGGTGGACCAGCGCCAGGAACGACTTGTAGGTGCCGCCGAAGCCGTCCTCGTCGAGGCCGACCGTCGCCGCCAGCCCGTCCATCCAGGTGACCCGCCTCGACTGCAGGTCCCATTCCCACGCGAACATCCGGGCCGCCTGGAAGGCCAGCCGAAGCCGCGTCTCGCTGGCGGCCAGCGCCTCGTGCTCGCGCCGCCGCTCGGTGATGTCGATGCTGACGCCGGCCAGGCGCAGCGGCGTGCCGTTCCGCCGCGTGGCCACGGTGCGCCCCAGGGACAGGATCCAGCGCTCGGCGCCGGTGTCGCGGCGGGTGATGCGGAATTCCAGCAGCTGCGGCCCCTGCGCGCCCTGGAAGCCGCTGTTGATCGCCGCCACCAGGCTGGAATGGTCGTCGGGGTGGATCATGCCGATATAGGCGGCGAACCCCGGCGGCTTCTCGTGCGCGGGATCGAGCCCGAAGATGCGGAACTGTTCCGGCGACCAGGCCTGCGCCGCGGTGCCGAGATTCCACTCCCAGATGCCGATGCCGGTCGCCTCCTGCGCCAGCTTCAGGCGAACATCGGTCGCCGACAGCGCGGCCTGGGTTTCCTCGGCGGCGCGGCGGGCCAGCAGGTCGTCGGTGGCGTCGCGGGCGGTGACGATGACGGCGCCGGGGACGTCCGGATGCGGCGCCAGCTCCAGGTCCCACCAGGTGGCGGCGCCGGCGGCCGGCACGATCGCCGGCACCGCGCGCCGGCCGATCGCCCCGGCGCCGAGCAGGGTGGCGGCCAGGAAATCGTCCGCGTCCGGAAACAGCGCGCCGAGCCGGGCGCCCACGCCGCCGGCGCCGAACGCCTCGGCGATCCGTGCCCAGGGCTTGTTGATCGCCAGCAACGCCTGGTCGGAAAGCCGCACCACCGCCACCGCGCAGGGCAGCGCCGCGAGCGCCGCGGGCAGCAGATGGGCGCCCGCACGAGCTTCGGTCGGCGCATCGGGCGCCGGCAGATCTTCCATTCGCCGCATCTTTCGCTGGTTATTGCTTTGTAACATAAAGCTGCAGCAACGGATGGCAAGGCGGATGACGGGCCCGGCGGACGTGCCGCCGGGGGCGCGCCAGCCGGAGACGCCTCAGCCGGCGGCGGCGCGCTCCAGCCCGGCCACGTCCAGCTTCACCATCGTCTGCATCGCGGTGAAGATGCGCTCCGCCGCCGCCGGATCAGGGCCGGCCAGCACCTTCGGCAGGATCGCCGGCACGATCTGCCAGGGCACGCCCCAGCGGTCGCGCAGCCAGCCGCACATGATCTCCTTGCCGCCATCGCCGGTCAGCGCCGACCACAGCCGGTCCACCTCCGCCTGGTCGGCGCATTCCACGGAGATCGAGGCGGCGTTGCCGTAGTTCTCCGGCTTGCCGCCGTTCAGCGCCTGGAAGCTTTGCCCGCCCAGGGTAAAGACCAGCAGGATCACCTCGCCCGGTTCGCCGCCCGGCCATGGCCCCGGCGAGCGCACGATCTTCTCGATGCTGGAGCCGGGCACGACGGAGACATAGAAGCGCACCGCCGCCTCCGCCTCCTTGCCGAACCAAAGGCAGGTGCTGACTGTCGACATCGCGTTTCCTTCTGGTTGTTGCCGCGGCAGGCAGGCCGGCTCCCGCGTCCTTCGCCCGGCGGCAGCGACGATTTTGCCAGGGTCCGCCGAGCGGTCTCATCACACGGTCGGAAGCTATCTGGATTTTCCGGCGCTGCAATCGCTGCTCGCGGCAATGGACACGGCAAGCGCGGCGATCATCACGATCGGCAGTCCATAGCAACGCGATCGTCATTCCGCCGTGGGCGGGGCGGCCTTCACTGATGATTGCCACGGCGGCGCGCGAGATATTCCTGGAACAACGCCTCGCGCTGCGCGGCGGACAGCTTCGCCAGGCCCGAGCGTTCCAGATAGTCGGTGAACAGCCGCCGCGTGGCTTCGACGCTATCTCCTCCGGGTGCCGGCGCAGGGCCCGCCGGCACCGTTGCGGGCAGCTGCGCGGCCGGCTGCTCTGGTGCAGGCTGCTGCGTTGCGGGCTGCTCGGGTGCCGGTTGCTGCGGTGCGGGTTGCTCGGGTGCGGCCACGTCCTTTTGCATCGCCCCTGCATCGTTATTGCCCGGCGGCGGAAGTTCCGGCGTGGGCGCAGGCGCAGGCTGGGGGGCGATGTCCGCGGGCGGGGCCACAGCGTCCGGTTTCGCAATCGCCTCGGGCAGCGCTGCATCTTTCGGCGCAACGTCCGCGCCGACCGGTGCCGGCACCGGCGTCGGCGTCGGCGTCGGCGCCTGAACCAACGCCGGTGCCTGAACCAGCGTGGGGCGCCTCGCCTCCCGCCACCCGCGATAGGCGAACACCGCCGCGACGGCCAATGCGGCGCACACCGCCGCCGCCGCAATCCGCCGCCCGGGCCGCGCCGGCGCATCGCCGATGCCGGCCGCCCGCGCCACCGCCGCCGGCGCCACCGGGCCGGGCGACGCCGGGCGTTCGGCGCCCGGTGCCGACCGTTCGACGCTGGGCGCCGGGCAGCCGAGGAACACCACGGACTCCGACAGCGCCGCCCGCAGCTTGGCCAGCGGCTCGCCGTCCAGCTTCTCCCAGATGGCCGATGTCGCCACCAGCAGCAGCTGCAGCAGCGGCGTCGCCGCGTCGGTGATCGCCCGATCCGGGCTGCGGTCCAGCATCGCCTGCAGGAACAGCAGGGCGAAGCGGTCCAGCGTGTCCGCCTGTTCCACCACCAGCACGATCTGCCGCTCCTCGCCACGGCTCTCGGTCAGGGTGCGGACCGCCGCGGACAGGCCATCGTCCTCCGAGGCCGGCTTGGCCGTGGCAAGCTGCGCGATGATCCCGGCCAGGCTCAGGGCCGACGCCGACTTGTTGCCGATCCGCACGAAGCGCACCGGCAGGTCCGCCAGCCTGCCGGGCAGCGCGTCCACCACCGGCGCGGTGTCCAGCCCGTCGCCGCCGATCAGCGCCACCGCACGGTCATGGCGGCGCAGCGCCTCGGCCAGGCGGCCGGCGGTCGCGTCGGCGTTGGCGCGGTGCAGTTCGCCCTCGTCGTCGAACGCGGGCAGCACGGGGCTGGCGGACAGGTTCATTTCGGCTTCGGCGCCGGGCAGGCCTTGACGCCGGCATCCGCGACCTTCGGGGCCGGCCCGGCGGCGGCCAGGTCGCCGCGCGCCTCGCCGCCTGAGGGGTCGGTGCGGTGGGCCGCCTGGAACGCGTCGAAGCCCTGGAACAGCCGCTCCTTCGCGTCGGCCGACAGCCCGATGTCGTCGGTTGCGGCGCAGGTGGGCGCGACGCGGGTTCTGGACGCCACAGGGCGCCGCCGGGCGGGGGGCGGCGCCTTTGGCGGCTGCACAACCATGGCGGACTCCGGCGGGCGTGGCGGTGGCGTGCAGGCCGTCAGGCTGCACGCGATCGCCGCCGCGCACAGTCCCGGAAGGCCCTTCACCCGGAGCGCGGCCGAAGCTGTCACACCCAAGAACCTGTCATCCGCACTGACTTTCGGACTCGCTTTCGATCACAATCTCAAAACAAGCTACCCGCCCCGAGGAATTTCCTTCCTTCACGACTTCGTTTGATCCGCCTCCGCCAGCGGCCCGGCCGCCGGCAACCTCCCGCGGCCACGGGCGTTTCGCTGCCGTAAGCGGAGCCGGACATGGTCGATCGCAAGCCTGGCCGCGCACGGCCCCCCGAACCGGACGACATGCCCCAGGCCGTGCGCGTGCCCACGGTCACCGGCGCCGCATTCTGGGCTCTGATGGCGAAATGGCAGGTGCCGGACCCGCAGGCCCTGCAGCTGATCGACCACCCGCCCAGCCCGTCCGGCAAGCGCCCGCGCTTCGCCCTGACCACCGACCAGGCCCGCCGCCTGGCCGTGCTGCGCGAGATCGACGTGCACCTGCCCGATGTCGCCGGCGGCGCCGGCTGGCTGCACCGCAGCAGCCGCGCGCCGCCGTTCCACGGCAAATCCCCCCTCGCCTACATGGCCGCCGGGGGCATGCCGGCGCTGGAGGGCGTGCTGCGCCATCTCGGCCTCGCCGCGCTGAAGCAGTCGCTGGCGGCAAGCCCACAGGGAAACCGCCGGCGTGGCTGACCGGGAAGGCTTCCCGCTGCCGCTGCAGACCCCGCCGATGGAGGCCCGCACCGCCGAGCGGCTGCCGCAGGATGGCAGCCCTTGGCAGTACGAGCCGAAATGGGACGGCTTCCGCTGCCTCGCCTTCAAGGCCGGCGACGCCGTCGAGCTCCGCGCCAAATCCGGCAAGCCGCTGGGCCGCTACTTCCCCGAGATCGTCGCCATGCTGCGCGGCCTGGACGCCGCGCATTTCGTCCTCGACGGCGAGCTGGTCATCGAGATCGACGGCCGCATCGCCTTCGACGCCCTGCAGATGCGCCTGCACCCCGCCGAAAGCCGCATCCGCAAGCTTTCGGCCGAAACGCCGGCGCGCCTCGTGCTGTTCGACATGCTGGCGGCACCCGACGGCCCCAGCGTGATCGACGAGCCGCTGCAGCAGCGCCGGGCACGGCTGGAGGCGTTCATCGCCGATGCCGGCCTGGCAAAGCGGCTGATCATCTCGCCCGCCACCACGAAGCTCGCCAAGGCCGAGGGCTGGCTGCGCGCCGCCGGCCACGGCGCCACCGACGGCGTGGTCGCCAAGCAGCTGGACCAACCCTACCAGCCGGGCGAGCGCGCCATGGTCAAGGTGAAGCAGCTGCGCACCGCCGACTGCGTGGTCGGCGGCTTCCGCTACGAAAGCCGCAGCCGGGAGGTCGGGTCGCTGCTGCTCGGCCTCTACGACGACGACGGCAAGCTCGACCATGTCGGCTTCACCTCCACCATCACCGACGCCGAGCGGCCGGCCCTCACCCGCCGGCTGGAGGCGCTGCGCGAACCCCCGGGCTTCACCGGCAAGGCGCCCGGCGGCCCCAGCCGCTGGAGCACCGAACGCAGCGCCGAGTGGGAGCCGCTGCGCCCCGAGCTGGTGGTCGAAGTCCGCTTCGACCACGTCACCGGCGACCGCTTCCGGCACGGCACCAAGCTGCTGCGCTGGCGCCCGGACAAGACGCCGCGGCAATGCCGCTTCGACCAGATCCAGCCGCCTCTGGCCGATTTGAAGGCGTAACCTACTTGATCGCGCCGTCGCTGAGGCCGCGGACGAAGAACCGCCCGAGCGCGAACAATATCAGCAGCAGCGGCAACGCCGCCAGCGACGACCCGGCCATCAGCACGCCCCAGTCCGCATTGTAGGTGTCGCTGATCTGGGTCAGCCCGTACAGCACCGTCCGCGTCGCGTCGTCCGAGGTGATGATCATCGGAAACACGAAATCCGACCACGCCAGCAGGAACGAGAACAAGGTCACCGTCAGCATCCCCGGCAGGCTGATCGGGATGATCACCTTGTACAGCGATTGCCAGCGGGTGCAGCCATCCACCAGCGCCGCCTCCTCGATGGCAAAGGGGAACGTCTTGAAATAACTCCACAGCAGCCACACCGCCAGCGGCAGCGTGAAGGACTGGTAGGTGACGATCAGCGACAACAGGGAATTGTCCAGCCCGTTGCGCACCAGGAAGATGTCGATCGGGATCACCAGCAGCAGGGCCGGGAACATGTAAGCGAACAGCATGCTGCGAACCAGCAGCTTCGCACCCCGGATGCGCCCGCGGATCAGCGTATAGGCCATCGGCGTCGCCACCAGCACGGTCAGGATGGTGGTCCCGATCGAGACGATGACGCTGTTCAGAAGATAAAGCGGAAAATTCGTCAGCGTGAAGAGGTTGCGATAGCTGGTCAGGCCGAACGGCCCCGGCAGCAGCGACGGCGTGAACAGGCTCTGGGTGGCGCGCACGCCGGTGATGAACATCCAGTACACCGGGAAGGCCGAATACACCGCCACCAGTACCACGATCGCCGCGAACGCGATCCGCTGCAGCAGCGCCCCGCGCCGCTTCACGTCTCGTCTTCCAGCTTCACCAGGCGGAACACCAGCCAGATCAGCGAGGTCAGCACCAGGAAGATCGAGCACGCGGTGGCGGCGCCGCCGCCGATGTCGAAGGTGTTGAAGGTCTTCTGGTAGGCCAGCACCGCAAGGCTCTCGGTGCCGTTCAGCGGCCCGCCGCCGGTCAGCAGCCAGATCATGTCGAACTTGTTGAACATGAAGATCCCGCGCAGCAGCAGGATCACCACCAGCACCGGCTTCAGCACCGGCAGGGTGATGCGGAAGAAGCACTGCCACGCGGAAGCGCCGTCCAGCCGCGCCGCCTCGTACAGCTCCAGCGGCACTCCCTGCAATCCGGCGAGGTAGGTGATGGTCACGAAAGGCGTCCATTGCCAGACGCTGATGAAGACGATGGAGATCCAGGCGGTGGTGGTGTCGCCGAACCAGTCCACCACCCCGAAGCCCATCCCGGTCAACGCCGAGGCCACCAGCCCATTATTGGGGTCCAGTATCCAGCGCCAGATGAAGGCCGCCGACACGGTCGGCAGCACATAGGGCAGCAGCGCCACCCCGCGCAGGAAGTTGCGGCCGCGGAACTGCCGGTTCAGCACACTGGCGATGCCGATGCCGAGCACGATCTGCAGCACCACGGTGACGATCGCATACGCAGCGCTGTGCCCGAACGCATCCCAGTAGCGGCGCTCCTGGAAGATGTTGCGGTAGTTGTCCAAGCCCACGAAGGTCAGCGGCGCGATGAACGAATCCGCCTTGTAGAAACTCAGGTCGATCGCATACAGCACCGGCAGGAAGATCACCGCGGCGCTGATCAGCAGCCCCGGGGCGATCATGGCGCGGAACAGCCACCGCTCCCGCTGCTCCACGGTGCGGTGCTTCCGCCGCGCGGCCGGCAGCGCTGCCTCCGTGGCGCTACCGGCCATGCAGAAACCCGTCGCCGGTCAAGGCCGCCGCAGCCATGCCGTCATGCGTCGGCTTCGGTCAGCTTGCGGATCTGCGCCGCGCAATCGTCGATCGCCTCACTGACGGTCATCTTCTTGGTCAGGACATTCTGGTACATCGCCAGGATCAGTTCGGCGTTCAGGATCTTGCCCTGGTTGGCGGTGATGTGGCTGCCCTGCAGCTGCAGCGCATCGACGTTGACGACGTTGGGGTCCATGAAGCTGCGCAAGGTCTGCATCGTCGGCCAGTATTTCTTCACCGTCGGGTCGTTCAGCCATTTCGGGTTCTGGTAGGTGGAAACCTGCACCGGCTGCATGTACATTGGCAACGAAAGCTGGAAATCCACCAGCTTGCCGGTCTTCACGAACCAACGCAGGAAATCCAGCGCCGCGCGGCTGTTGCCCGACTTGCCGATGCCGAGGCCCTTCCCGCCATACACCACGGTGCCCTTCCCGCCATCGGGCGCCGGATAGGGTGCAATCACGAACTTGTCGGCGAGCTCCGGCGCCTTGGTGTCGATGTCCTGGATCAGCGCGCCCGAGGCCGCGACGATGCCGGCGCTGCCGGAGATGAAGTTGGTGCGGATGTTCAACAGCGTCATGTTGAACTGGCCGGGCACGTTGTACGGGTTGATTGCCGCCAGCATCTCCAGCGCCCGCGCCAGCTTCGGCTTGATCTCGGGGCTGTCGATCAGCACGTTGAACTTGTCGTCGTAGATCTTCATGCCGCCGGCCCACAGGAAGCCGGAATTGCCCCAGGGCGTCAGCCCCGCCGAATACGGGAACGAGGTGCCGAACCGCCGCTTGGAGGCATCGGTGAAGGTCTTGGCGACGGTGGCGAACTCATTCCAGGTCTTGGGAATGCCCAGCCCCGCATCGGCCAGCCAGTCGCGCCGGTAGAAATGGCAGCAGAAGTTGTACATCAGCGGGAAGTACCAGAGATCGTCCTTGTACTTCACCATGCTGACCGCGCCGAAATCCGCCAGCCCGATCTCGTTGATGATGTCGGTCACCGGCACCAGCTCGTTCTGCTGCGCCAGCAGCACCGTTTGCGTCGGTTGCGCGAAGTCGATGATGTCGTAGGGCCGGCCGGTCTTGATGGCGGTTGTCACCTTGGTCCACAGCGTGGTGCCGACGATCGTCTCGACCGTCATCTTCACGCCGGTGGCGGCCTCGTAGTCGATCGCCAGCTGCTTCAGGAAGGCGACCGAAGCCGGGTCGGATTCGACGTTCAGGTAGCGCAGCTCGGTCGCGGCCCTGGCCGGGCGGCTGGCGGCAAAACCGGCCAGCGCCGCCGCCCCGCCCAGCACCTGGCGCCGCCCGGGGGGGCGTGCGCTGCGGCGATGCGCGGGCAGATGATCAACGGCCATTTCTTGCCTCCCTGTCGAACCCTTCGGGATCCTTTTCGACTGCGCCCCGTTAGCGCACCTGCTCCGTCACCGCGCCCTCGTCCACCCAGAAGCCGGTGGACCGCTTCTCGCCCGGCACCGGGTCCTTCAGCTTGCGCACCGGCTTGCCGGCCAGCCACGCCGCGATGTTCTCCACCATCTGCACGTAATAGACCTCGAACTGCGGGTGCGTCGAATAGCCCAGATGCGTGGTCAGCACCGTGTTGTCGAGCTTGCGCAACGGCGAGTCCACCGGCAGCGGCTCCACCTCGTAGACATCGAGCCCGGCGCCGGCGATGCGCCGTTCCTGCAGCACCTTGATCAGGTCCGGCTCGTTCACCAGCCGCCCGCGCGAGGTGTTGATGAAATAGGCGGTCGGCTTCATCAGGTTGAACTCATGCGCGCCGATGATGCGGACGGTGCGGTCGCTGAGGCGAAGCTGCACCGACACCACGTCGGCGCGGCGGAACAATTCGTCCTTGTCGACCCGCTCCACCCCATGCTCGGCCGCCCGCTCCTTCGTCAGGTTCTCGCTCCAGGCGATGGTCTTCATGTTGAAGGCCTGCGCCACCTTCGACACCCGGATGCCGATGCTGCCCAAGCCCACCAGCCCCAGCGTCAGATCCGCCAGCCGGTCGCATAGCGGCGACTCCCAGCCGCCGGCGCGGATGCTGCGGTCGGCGTAGACCAGTTGCCGCGTGCAGGCGATGATCAGCCCGAACGTCACCTCCATCATGGTGCCGGGGCGCTTCGATCCATCCGGATACGGCAGGTCGGGATCGGTGCGGCAGCAGATCACGCCATGTTCCTGCGCCGCATCGAAATCGAACACGCTGGAATGCAGCCCGGCGGTCACGTTCAGCAGCTTGAGGTTCGGCAGGTTCTCGAACACCTCGCGCGGGAACGCCGTCCGCTCGCGGATGGCGCAGACCACGTCGAATGGCCGCAGCCGCTCGATCAGCTCGGCCGAGGTGTACACATGATCCTCGAACACCGTGATCTCGCAATCCTGCAGCGAAGACCAGTCGCCGACCGACAGCCCGAGCTTGTTGTAGTCATCCAGAATGGCGATCTTGGTGGTCATCGATAAAGCTCCTGGCGTCGCCTATGGCAATTGTTCCGGCGCGCCTTGCATCGCCGGCGCGGTGGATCAGGGTAGCGGCGTGAATGAGGTTGCGGCTTGCATGATGCGAAGCAGCAGGACTGTCGGAGTGGTGGTCCGGGGTGTCAACGCATGAAAATTCATCGGCGATTGAGTTCCCTTCCCGCCCGCGCGTTCAACGCCCGCGATAGATCGGCGGCCGTTTCTGCTGGAACGCCAGCCGGCCCTCGATCCGGTCCTCGGTGTCGCGCAGCAGGCCCCAGGTCATGCGTTCGTTGCGGATCGCGTCGGCCAGCGGCAGATGCGCGCCCTGCAGCGCCAGGCGCTTCACCGCGCGCACCGACAGCGGCGCATTGGCGGCGATGCGCACGGCGATGGCGTGCGCCGCCTCCAGCAGATCGGCCGCCGGCACCACGCGGCTGACGATGCCCAGCCGCAGCGCCTCGGCGCTGTCGATGTTGTCGCCGGTCAGCATCAGCAGCAGCGCGTCGCCCATGCCGATCAGCCGCGGCAGCCGCTGGGTGCCGCCGGCGCCCGGGATGCTGCCGACCCGCACTTCGGGCAGGCCGAACCGGGCCGTGTCGGCGGCGATGCGGATGTCGCAGGCGAGCGCCAGTTCCAGCCCGCCGCCGAGCGCATAGCCGTTGATGGCGCAGATGCTCGGCTTGTCCGATCCGAACCCCGGGATCTCCTCCTCGGCGCCGAAGCTCAGTTCGGCGAAGCTCTCTTTCGGCGGCATGGTCTTCTTGAGGTCCGCACCGGTGCAGAACGCCCGGTCGCCGGCGCCGGTCAGCACCGCCACGCGGATGCCGTCATCCTCGGCCACCCGCCGCCAGCACGCGGCAAGCTCGGTGCGGGTTTCCGGGTCCAGCGCGTTCATCGCCTCCGGCCGGTTCAGGGTGATCGTCGCCACCTGGTCCCGGATCGAGAATTGCACTGCCAAGCGCGCCGCTCCTGAAATCGCGCCACCTGTTTCGAACCCATGGCACGGGGCCGTCAAACGACAATTCCGGAGGAGGTGTTGAGCCGCCGTCAACCCGCCAGGCCGCCAACCCCGGAATTGAGATTTTCTCAATTCAGGATTCACCGATCCATGCGGCTGCCGTTGACAGCGGCGGAAACTTCATGTGAGTTTTTCGGGGGGAGAACAAGAAGATGGCCACGCGCCTGCCGCCGTTGAACGCGCTGAAAGCCGCCGAGGCGGCGGGCCGCCTGATGAGCTTCACCCGCGCCGCCGACGAGTTGCACGTCACCCCCGGCGCCATCAGCCGGCAGGTCAAGCTGCTGGAGGATTTCCTCGGCGTGCCGCTGTTCGAGCGTGGCAACCGCGAACTGCGCCTGGCCGAAGACGGCCGCGCCTATCTGCGCGCGCTGACCGAAACCTTCGAGCGGCTGGAGAACGCGACGCGGCGCTTCCTGCACACCCGCCGCGCCCGCCCGCTGCACATCCATTGCTCGATGACCTTCACCCTGCGCTGGCTGGTGCCGCGCCTCACCTCGTTCCACGCCAGCCACCCGATGCGCGAAATCCGGCTGACCACGGCGGTGGTGCCGATCACCTCGCAGCTCGGCACCGGCGATGTCGACGTGATGATCGAACTGGGCGACGGCGACTGGCCGGACCTCGTCTGCCACCGGCTGGCCGACAGCGAGCTGGTGCCGGTGTGCAGCCCGAAGACGGCGGCCGCCTTCAGCCGCCCGCGGCGCCCGGAGGAATTGCTGAAGCACACCCTGCTGCATTCGCTGGCGCGGCCGGACGACTGGGCCAGCTGGCTGCGCGCCGCCGGGGTGGACTATGCCGACACCGCCGGCAGCCTGCGCTTCGAAAGCTCCAGCCTCGCCTACCAGGCGGCGATCGAGGGCATGGGCATTGCCATCGCGCAACGCTGCCTGATCCAGGACGACCTGAAGGCGCGGCGATTGGTGACGCCGTTCGACTTCACCTACAAGGACGGCCAGGGCTACTACATGGTCTATCTGCCGGTCTCGGCGCATGAAAGCCGGCTGGTGGAGTTCCGCGAGTGGATCATCAACCCCGCCGAACGCGTGCTGCAGCAGGAGATCCGCAAGGCGGGCTGATCACCCGGCCATGCCGCATTCGACGGCGCCGCCCGCCGCCATCGCGTCGATCTCGGCATCGCTGTAGCCGCCCACCTCGCGCAGCACCGCGCGGGTATCCTGGCCGACCCCCGGGGCATCGCGCGACATCGCGAACGGCGCCGAATCGAGCTGGAACGGCATCGCCTTGATCAACGCGCCGTCCGGGGTGGTGGCGAAGGCGTGGCCCCCGGCCGACGGCGCCGCATCCGCGAGCGCCCGGCCGCCCTGCACCGGCGCCGCCGCAATCCCGGCGGCCTGCAGTGCCGCAACCCGGTCCTGCGCCGGGCCGGCGAGCGCCCACCCCGCGAGCCCGCCTGATGCCTCGCCCTCGGCAACCCCGATGCAGCGGCCGAGTGCCGCCATCTGGCCGTGCTCCACGGTGACGGCGATCCAGCCGCCGCCGGCGCAGCGGAAGCAGCCTTGCAGCGCGTGTTCCGGCGCGGCGTTGCCGATCGTCGAAGGCGCCGCGTCGGTGCGCTGCTCCAGGAACATCTCGCCCATCAGGAAACTCGTCAGCTCCCGCTGCGACGACATCGATTTCGGCGCCCGCGCCGTCCCGCCCCAGCCACGCCGCCAGCACCACGCCGGCGGCGAACAGCGCCACCACCTGGTCCGGATAGTTCAGCTCCCGCCCGCTCACCACCGGCGGCCCTCCGGCATAGCCGGTGGCCCAGGCGAGGCCCGCCACCGCCTCCAGCGTGCTGCCGAACGAGGCCTGCCCCGCATCCGGGCCGGTGGCGCCCTGGCTGGAGATGGACAGCAGGATGATGCCGGGCTTCGCCGCGCGCATGGCGTCGGCGCCGAGGCGCAGCCGGTCCAGCACGCCGCGCCGGAAATTGTCCAGCACGATGTCGCTCCGCGCCACCAGCCGCAGCAGCGCCTCCCGCCCAGCCGGCTGCTTCAGGTCGATGCTGACGGCGCGCTTGCCGCGGTTGTTGCTGCGGTAGAACGGCGGGCTGGCGGGCCCGCCCTCCAGCGACACCGCGCTCGACGACCAGGTGCGGAACGGGTCGCGGTAGGTCGGCAATTCCACCTTGATCACCTCCGCCCCGAGATCGGCCAGCAGCGCAGAAGTTGCAGCGCCGGCGGTGATGATCCCGAAATCGACGATCCGGCAGCCATCCAGCGGCCTACGCATGCGAGGAGACTTCATGCGACGGCACGGGGCCGGGCGCGAAGCGGGCGCCATTCCAGACCACCGGCAGCGACGCCATCGGCGCCTCTCCGCCTGGCAGCGCCGCCGGAAAGAACACGCCGCGTTCCAGGTAATGCCGGTCGTGCAGCAATTCCGCGAGGCTCCACACCGGCCCCAGCGGCAGCCGCCGGGCCAGCGCGAGCGCCCGGATCTCGGCGCGGGTATGGCGCATCAGCCCGGCCTCGATGACCGCCGCCAGCGCCTGCGCGTTGGCCCGCCGCCCGGCCAATGTCGCGAACCGCGCATCGTCCAGCGCCGGCTGGTCGGCGAGCGCGCGCAAGGCCGGCCAGTCGTTCTCCTGATGCACCAGCGCCAGCCAGCCATCGGCGCAGCGGATCACCTGCCACTCCGCCGCGCTGCCCTGCCGCGACAGGCCGGCGCGCCCGCCCTGGCTGGCGATCACGCTCTTCCAGTTGATCCACAGCAGGGTGTCCAGCAGGTTCACCCGAATTGTCTCGCACCCGCCGCCGGCGCGCGCGAGGCACAGCGCCGACAGCAGCCCGGCGAACGCCGCGAGGCCCGCGCTGTAGGCGGCCTGGTGGCCGGCCAGCTTCAGCGGCTCGCGGTCAGGCGCGCCGACGATGTCCAGCACGCCGCTGAGCGCCATGACGGTGAACTCCGATGCCGGCTGGGCGTCGCCATCGGCGGTCATCGACAGCACCGCCGTCGCCGCCGGTTTTTTGTCCGTTGTCGCGAAGCTGCGCGCATCCATGATCGCCGCGTCGAACTCGCCGGGCAGCGGAGTGGCCACAGCGCGTTTGCCGGCGCTCAGGAATGCAAAGCTCGTGCTGCAGCCGGCAACGAAAGGTGGCACCAAGCGCAGCCTGTCGCCTTCAGGCGGTTCCACATACGCAACATCGGCGCCGAGATCGGCGAGCATCCGTCCCGCCAGCCCACCGGCGAGGCGCAGCGCCAGCGGCACTGCGGGATCGGTACAGCTCGATCACCCTGATGCCGGCGAGCGGTTTCATCCGCGTGGCGTGCTGGCTCGGCGCATCGGCGGCACTTTCCCCACGGTCTTCACGCGGCCAGGGTGTCGGCAACTCCCCCGCCGGTCAAACCATGAAATCGCAACGGTGGTTGAGCGCGCGTGCCATGCGCAGGCGGCAACGGAAACTCAAGCAGACTTGCGATATCCTAATTTGACGCAGGCCCTGGCGGGAAACATGCTCGCCGCGAATTTGGCCCATCGGCCAGGAGCAGGAGGGGATGTGGGCCTCGGTCGCGTAGCTGCCGTCGTCGGTGTCGGACACACCGATTGGGTCGGCGATCATGCCAGGGTTCGCGCGGGCGAGAAGCCGCATGATTCCTACGGCTATGGCGCCGTCGCATTCAACGAGGCGCTGCGCGACGCCGGGTTGGAGCGCGACGACATCGACGGCCTGATCGTCGGCCCCACCACCGCCTATGAGCATGTCGGCGAGATCCTCGGCATCAATCTCGGCTGGGGCGGCCAGGCCGATGCGATGCTCGGCGTGATCGAGGCCTGCATGGCGATCCAGCGCGGCCTCGCCGAAGTGGTTGCGCTGGTCTACGGCAACGACCAGCGCTCGGCCGCGGTGAACTATGGCGGGCCGAGGCGGCGGGCGGGCAGTCCTTCCTGTCCTATGTCTATCACGCGCCCTGGGGCTTCACGTCGCAGGGCGCGCTCTATGCCATGATGTTCCGCCGCTACATGGAGATGCAGGGCCTGACCGACGCCGAGCTCGGCGAGGTCGCGGTGGCGCAGCGCATGGCCTCCAGCCTCAATCCGAACGCATTGATGCGCAAGCGCATCACGATCGAGGACTATCTCGCCTCCCCCTACGTCTGCGAGCCGCTGCACCTGTTCGACTACTGCCTGATCAACGACGGCGGCGTGGCGCTGATCATCGCCGAGGCGGGGCGGGCGGCGAAGATGAAGCGCAAGCCGGTGCTGATCCACGGCGTCGGCCGCTACGACCTCAACCGTCGGCGCCACCAGCCTGGAGCCGCGCCTGCACGACTTCTACCTGCCCGGCGCAGCAGCGCGCGGCGGAGCAGGTGTTCGGCATGGCGGGCATCGGCCCGAAGGATATCGAGCGCGCTGCAGGTCTATGACAGCTTCTCCTGCCACGTCCCGCTGGCGCTGGAAGGCTACGGCTATTGCGGCGTCGGCGATGCCGGACGCTTCATGCGCGACACCGGCATCTCGCTGGAAAAGGGCCTGCCGGTGAACACCAGCGGCGGTCATCTGTCCGAGAGCTACATGCAGGGCTGGGCGCACCAGGTCGAGGCGGTGCGGCAGGTGCGCGGCGAATGCGGCGACCGGCAGGTGCCCGATTGCCGCTACGTGCACTACAGTTCGGACGTCGCCGGCAAGGCGGTCTCGATCATTTACGGCCGACCCGCGGCATGAGCCTCTCGAAGCCGGTCCTCACCATGTACGACCTGCCGATGTGGCAAAGCATCGAGCGCCACCGCCTGGCCCTGCAGCGCTGCAACGCATGCGGCGATTTTCGCTATCCCGCCCGGTCCGATCTGCCCGCGTTGCCTCGGCCTGCACGCCGAATGGAGCGAGGTCTCGGGGCGCGGCAAGATCCTGTCCTGGGTGGTGTTCCATCGCAAATACTTCGACGACTACCCGCCGCCGTACAACGTGGTCGCCGTCGAACTCGCGGAAGGCCCGATCGTCGTCACCAACCTGGTCGGGCCGGAGCCGGCCGGAAGCTGGATCGGCGCCGCGGTGGAGCTGTGCTACGAGCCGCACCAGGGGCGCACCCTGCATCGCGCGCGGCTGGTGGCGGATCAGGTATTCTCGCGCCCGTAGCGATTTTCGAATGCGGTGATCTGGTCGGCCTGCGACAGGGTGAAGGCCAGCTCGTCGACGCCGTTCAGCAGGCAGTGCTTGGCGAACGGATCGATCTCGAACGAATGCACGCTGCCGTCGGGAAAGACCACGGTCTGGTCCGGCAGGTCGATCCGCACCTTGGCACCCGGCGCCGCCGCGATCTGCGCCAGAAGTTCGGTCACGCTTTCGGCCGGCAGGATCACCGGCAGCATGCCGTTCTTGTAGCTGTTGTTGCGGAATATGTCGCCGAAGCTCGGCGCGATGGCGGCGCGGAAGCCGTAGTCGTGCAGCGCCCAGACGGCGTTCTCGCGCGACGAGCCGCAGCCGAAATTGCGCTCGGCGACGACGATGCGGGCGTCGCGGTAGGCCGGGTCGTTGAGCACGAAGTCTGGTCGCTGCTGTCCGTCCGGCGTGAAGCGCAGGTCGTGGAACAGGCATTCGCCGAGGCCCAGGGCGCGGTCGCGGCTGAGGAAGCGGGCCGGGATGATCTGGTCGGTGTCGACGTTCGGGCGGGTGATCGGAACCGCCACGGCATCCAGGCGGATGAACGGCGTCATGCCGAGGCCCCGATCGCGCGCGCACATCGGTCAGATGGCCGGTCACCGCGGCGGCGGCGGCCATCGCCGGGCT
This sequence comes from uncultured Alphaproteobacteria bacterium, assembly GCA_963819305.1. Classification (GTDB taxonomy): domain Bacteria; phylum Pseudomonadota; class Alphaproteobacteria; order Acetobacterales; family Acetobacteraceae; genus CAVTKE01. Next base: position 482,586 of record CAWFVP010000002.1, on the reverse strand, counting down.
CATCAGGTGGGTGCGGGCGCCCGGTCCCTGGCGGCCGACGAAGTTGCGGTTGGAGGTGGAGGCGCAGCGCTGGCCGGGGGCGACGATCTCGCCGTTGGTGCCGAGGCACATCGAGCAGCCGGCCTGGCGCCAGTCGAAGCCGGCGTCGATGAAGATGCGGTCCAGGCCCTCGGCCTCGGCCTGCAGCTTGATCAGGCCGCTGCCGGGCACCACCCAGGCGACGACGCCCTCGGCGCACCTTGCGGCCGGCGGCGATGGCGGCGGCGGCGCGCAGGTCCTCGATCCGGCTGTTGGTGCAGGAGCCGATGAACACGCGGTCGACGGCCAGGTCCTCCAGCGGCATGCCGGGCGTCAGCCCCATGTAGTCGATCGAGCGGCGCAGGCCGTCGCGGCGCTCGGTGTCGGTTTCAGCTGTCGGGATCGGGGACGCGGCCGGTGATCGGCAGCGCGTCCTCCGGGCTGGTGCCCCAGGTGACCATCGGCGCGATGTCCGCGGCATCGAGCGCACACCTCGCGGTCGAAGCGCGCGCCGGGGTCGGTCGGCAGCGCCCGCCACCGGACGAGCGCCGCATCCCAGTCGCGGCCTTCGGGGGCGTTCGCGCGGCCGTGCAGGTAGGCGAAGGTGGTCTCGTCGGGCGCCACCATGCCGGCGCGGGCGCCGGCCTCGATCGACATGTTGCACAATGTCAGCCGGCCCTCGATCGACAGCGCGCGGATGGCGCTGCCGGCGTATTCGATGACATGCCCGGTGGCGCCGGCGGTGCCGATCCTGGCGATGATGGCGAGGATGATGTCCTTGGCGGTGACGCCCGCGCCGAGGCTACCGTCGACCGTGATGCGCAGGGTGCTTCGGCTTGCGCTGCCAAAGCGTCTGGGTGGCGAGCACATGCGCCACCTCGGTCGAGGCCGATGCCGAAGGCCAGCGCGCCCATGGCGCCGTGGGTGGAGGTGTGGCTGTCGCCGCAGACGATCAGCGCGCCCGGCTGGGTCAGCCCCTGCGCTCGGGCCCGACGACGTGGACGATGCCCTGGCGGGGATCGTCCAGGCCATACATGGTGACGCCGGCTTCGCGGGTGTTGCGCACCAGCTGCTCGACCATGCCGCGTCGCTCGGCATCGGGGATCTCGTCGATCGCGCGGGTGCTGGTCAGCACGTAGTGGTCCGGGGTGGCGAAGGTGCGGCCAGGCGCCCGCAGCTTGATGCCGCGCTCGCGCAGGTTGGCGAAGGCCGGGGCCGAGCCGTCATGCACCAGGTGGGTGTCGACATAGAGCAGCGTCTGCCCGTCCGGCCGTTCCAGCACGCGGTGGCGCGACCAGATCTTCTCGAACAGCGTGAGCGGCGTGTCCGCCATGGCGTTTTCCCCTGGTGCGGCGTCTGCGCGCCCAGGAAGTGTGTGCCATGGCCCATGCACCCTGGTCCATTCACCGGGGTCCATTCGCCGGCGTCTGTGCCCCGGGATCAGTGACGGGTGAGGCGCCGCCACCAGGGCTGCCGCCGCACCGGCGCCGGGGTGCTGCCGGTAACCGCGCCCACGTGCCGGGCGCGGTGCCAGATTTCCGCCTGGGAGCCTTCCGGCAGATTGCGCTGCGCCGCCGCCAGCGCCTCGCCGTCGTTCGGGCAGACCAGGTCGAAGCTCGGGCGGTTGCGCCCGACGCAGTCCAGCACGAACACTCGGTAATCCGTCATGCGCTACTCCGCGACAATGTCCACCGGCGCCTGCGGACGGCTCGTGCCGGTGACTCCGCATGTAACCTAGACGAGTCCGGCGACCCTGTCCGTCCGGTTCACGACATTGTTGACGGCGGCGGCCTTGCCACGGCGACGGATTAACCCTGTGGTAAAAACTGACACTTCGTAACTGGTCGTTAATTAAGATGCGGAGTAGTTGAACGGGTCGAATTCGATCGTTGGATTTGAGCGTTTCCAGGGAGGAGACTGACTTGGCAGTATTCACGGTCACCAGCACCGCCGATTCGGGCGCTGGCTCGCTTCGCGCCGCCATCACCGCGGCGAATGCAGCACCCGGTGCCAGCACCATCAACTTCACCGTTGCCGGCAACATAATTCTGAACAGCGACCTGCCGGCGATCAGCAACACCGTCACCCTCGACGCCACCACCGCCCCGGGCCATGCCGCCAACGGCGCGCCGGTGGTCGGGCTCGACTGCAACACCCATGCTGGGCTGGTGTTCGCCGCCGGCTCCGCCAATTCGCAACTGCTGGGCCTCGCGGTCGGCCACGCCACCGGCAACGGCGTGACGCTGAACGCCGGCACCATCACCCTGGCCGGCGACTATATCGGCCTGACCACTGCGGGAACGGCACTCGGCAACACCGGCGACGGCGTGTTCGTCGCCGCGACCTCCGGGGCCAACCTGATCGGGCTGAACCCGACCGCCGCCTCCGGCATCGTCTCCAACGTCATCTCCGGCAACGGCGGCAACGGCATCAGCTTCCATAACTCGGCCGGCAACACGCTGGTCGACAACGAGATCGGCACCAACCCCGCCGGCACGGCGGCGATCGCCAATGGCGGCAACGGCATCTGGTTCACCGCCGCCTCCACCGGCAACGAGATCGGCGGCACCGCCTACATCAACACCACCACCGGTGCGGTCAACGACCCGACCGGCAACAAGGGCACGGTGACGCCGGTGTTCGTGGTGCCGCCGCTGGGCAACCTCGTCTCGGGCAATGCCGGCGACGGCATCCTGATCGACGGCAGCTCGGTGAACAACATCCTGAACGGCAACTTCGTCGGCACCGCCGCCGGCGGCGATGCGGGACTCGGCAACGGCCAGGACGGCGTCGCGATCGTCAACTCCAACGGCAATTCGCTGCTCGGCTGCACGGTGGTGGACAATCCGTTCATCTATTACAACGTCATCGACAGCAACGGCGGCAACGGCCTGCACGTCACCAACTCCAACAACATCACCGTGCAGGCGAATTTCTTCGGCATCGGCGCCGACAACACCACCCTGCTCGGCAATGCCAACGACGGCATCCTGGTCGACGGCTCGTCGCAGACGGTGACGGTCGGCGGCGTCATCCCGCTCGGCAACGTGTCGGCCGGCAACGGCAACAACGGCATCGAGGTGACCGGCACCAGCGGCTTCTTCACCACCTTCAACACCTTCGGCGGCCTGCTGGCCTTCAAGGGCGCGGCGCCGAACGGCAATGACGGCCTGCTGATCACCGCCACCGGCGGCAACCAGACCGTGCAGACCAACGTGTTTTCCGGCAACACCCATAACGGCATCGAGATCGGCGGCGACGCCTCGGGCGTCACGGTCGATCCCAACATCGCCGGCCTCACCACCAACGGCCGGGTGGCGTTGCCGAACGGCAATGACGGCCTGCTGATCGACGGCACCGCGCACAACAACATCGTCGGCGGCTACCAGAACTCGGTGATCCCGCAGAACCTGTTCTCCGGCAATCTCGGCTACGGTGTCGCGATCCTCGGCAGCGCCCACGACAACAAGGTGTTCAACACCTACATCGGCACCGACGTGTTCGGCACCGGGGCGCTGGGCAACGCGCAAGGCGGCGTGCTGATCGGCGGGCTCGCCACCAACAACACCATCGGCGGCATCGGCGGCACGCAGCAGCAGCCGGTCGCCGACGTGATCAGCGGCAACGGCGGCAACGGCGTCACGCTGCAGAGCACCAGCACCTCCAGCGTGGTGCTGAACAACGTCATCGGCTTCGGGGTCAACGGCGTGCAGCCGCTCCCCAATGCGGGCGTGCCGGTCGCCACCAACGGCAGCACCGGCAACATCATCGGCGGCAACGTCGCCTGCTTCGCCGCCGGCAGCCGGATCGCGACGCCCTCGGGCGACATTGCGGTGGAGGACCTGCGCGCCGGCGACGTGGTGCTGTCGCAGTTCGGCGGCAGCGTCGCGGTGCGCTGGATCGGCCACCGACGGATCGACTGCGCGCGGCATCCGGAGCCTGCGAAGGTGAACCCGGTGCGGGTACGCCGGGGCGCGTTCGGCGAAGGCATGCCGGCGTGCGACCTGCTGCTGTCGCCCGACCATGCGGTGTACCTGGACGGCGCACTGGTGCCCGCCCGCTGCCTGGTGGACGGCGTGCTGGTGGTGCAGGAGGCGCGGCGGGACATCACCTACTACCATGTCGAGCTGCCGCAGCACGACGTGGTCGTGGCCAACGGCCTCGCCTGCGAAAGCTATCTCGACACCGGCAACCGCGGCGCCTTCGCCAACGCCGGCGGCGTGGTGCAGACGCATCCGGATTTCGCCCGGCGGGTGTGGGAAGCGGAGGCCTGCGCGCCGCAGATCACCCACGGCCCGCGGCTCGGCGCCATCCGCGCCCGGCTGGCGCGGCGGTCGGCGGCGTATCTGGGTGCGGCGACGGGACTGCGCGCCGCGGGGTAGCACTCGGCGCGGGGTAGCGTTCGGCGCGGCGCACCGGCTGGCGCGTCGCGCTGGCCCCCCTCCCCCTGCCCCCTCCCGCGGGGGGAGGGGAAGGTTTTCAGCGGCGTTATGCGATTGCAATAAAAATGCCCGCCCAGGGTTCTCCTGGACGGGCATTTTCCTGTGGTCTCGAGTGGTGGGCCGTTACTCCATCTTGCCCTTCATTGCCCGCATCCGTTCTTCCAGCTCGGCCTTGACCGCTTCGAGGTTGAAGCTGGCACCGCGCTGCATCGGCGGATATTCGAGGAAGGTCTGGGCGTAGGCGCCGACCTGCTGCTGCAGGTAGACGAAGCGCCAGAACTCGTGGACATAGAAATCCATCGGGTAGCCGAACGAGCCGGTATTACCCTTCTGGAACTGCATCCGCTCGAACGGGTCGAGTCGCAGGTTGGACAGCACCGGCCAGTCGAGCTTGACGGTGCCGTCGAGCCAGCCGCCCGGCTGGTCGATCATCCGATATTTCCAGTCGTCGAGACGGACCGCACCCAGGGTGCCCTCGGCGAAGTAGAAGATCTCGTGCCGGGCGGATGGGCCCTTGCCAGTCAGCATGTCCAACTGGTTGTAGCCGTCCAGATGCACCTTGTAGGTGGTGTCGCCGATCTGCTTGCCCTTCAGCAGGTCGTCCTTGATGGTCGTGTCGCCGGCCGCGGCCAGCAGCGTCGGGAAGAAATCCAGCCCCGACATGAGCCCGTTCTGGACCTTGCCGGCGGGGATGTGGCCGGGCCATTTCACGAACATCGGCACCCGCATGCCGCCTTCCATGATGGTGCCCTTGCCGGCGGCGAACGGCGTGTTGCCGCCATCCGGCCAGGTGAAGTTCTCGGTGCCGTTGTCGGTGGTGAAGGCGATGATGGTGTTGTCTTCGAGACCTGCCGATTTCAGCTTGTCCAGCACGCCGCCGACCACGTCGTCGAGCTGCGACATCACGGCTTCTTCCAGGTACCACTGGTTCTCGCCGGTCATCCGGTCGGCGTATTTCTTCGACAGATGCGAAATCACGTGCGCGCGGGTGGGATTCAGCCAGACGAAGAACGGCTTGCCGTCGGCCTTCGCCTTGTCGATGAACTTCAACGAGTAGTCGAGGATGTCCTCGTCGATCGTTTCCATGTTGTGGGCGATGCCGGGCATCGGATGCGGCGGCAGCGGGCCTTCGTCGACGATCCGCTGCTTGCCGACCTTGCCCCAGCGCGGCTGCACGGTGGCGTCGTCGGTGGTGGTGGCGAACGTATGCAGCAGGTTGCGCGGCCCGACGACGTCCTTCGCCGCCGCCGGATAGGAATGCCAGAACGGGTCTTCCATGGCGTCGAGATGATAGAGGTAGCCGAAATATTCGTCGAAGCCGTGCACGGTCGGCAGATAGCGGTTGAGGTCGCCCAGGTGGTTCTTGCCGAACTGCCCGGTGGCATATCCCATCGCCTTCAGCGCGGCGGCGATGGTCGGCGCCTCGTCCGGCATGCCGACGGTCGCACCCGCCTGGCCCACCGTGGTGAGGCCGGTGCGGATCGGCAGTTCGCCGGTGATGAAGTTGGCGCGCCCGGCGGTGCAGCTCGGCTCCGCGTAGTAATCGGTGAAGCGCATGCCTTCGCTGGCCATCTTGTCGAGGTTCGGCGTGGTCGAATACATCATGCCCTGGTGGTAGGCGCCGATGTTGAACCAGCCGATATCGTCACCCATGATGACGACGATGTTGGGCTTCTGCTGCGCCTGCGCCGGGCTCAGTCCGGCCATGGCCGCGAGCAGCAGCCCGCCCGCCAGCGCCCCCGGAAGCGGCAGGCGCTTCCCGATGGCAAAAATTCGGAATAAAAACAACTCTTCCCCCTTTTGTTCGGCTCCGGACCGACCACGGCGGCCTGTCCATGCGATGAACGGATCGTGCCGTTATCGTGCCGAGACACCCTGCCATCATTGCGATGGATCAGTCGATATTCCGACATCCGGCTGTCCCCCCGCGCAGCCGGAGGAGGAGGTCCGATTCAGTCGAACAGGCCGGAGGTCTGGGGCAGCAGGGCTTCGCGGCCGGTCATGGGCTGGCCTTCGAAGGTGCGGAACGGGGTGTTGCTGTTGGCGCCCTGCACCGGCGCGTTGACGACCAGGCCGAAGCCGCCGATCGAGAACAGCACATGCGGCCCGGCGGGCGGCGGCAGGTTGCTGGGCACCGGGGCGGGGGCCGATTCGGTCAGGCCGCCGCGCGGCGCCGGCTGGGCGGCGGCGATGGCAGGCGCCAGGGTTGCGCCGGCGGTGAGGCATACGACAAGAACCCGGATCGAACACGGCATCTGATGCGTCCTTCCCGGAGGGTTCGCGCCCGTCGCGGCACCCGGCCGGCCATGTTCGAGATGTGCCGGGCGGGACCCTTCGTCAAGCATCCAACAAGCTCGGCATCGCCGCTACGCGCGCCGGCGGCGGGCCACCGCCAGCAGCCCCGCCAGGCCACCGCCGAGCAGCGCCAGCGACCCCGGCTCCGGGATCGCCGCCGCTTCCTGGAACACCGCGATGCAGCCGTTCGGGCAGTAGCTGTTGCCGGTGCCGCCGGGCAGCGGCACGAACACCTCGCCGTTCAGCGAATCGACCGCGATCGAGTGGGTGTTGAGGGTGGCCGCGACCGGCAGCGGCACCGATTGCAGCAGCGTGTCGGTGGCGTCGGAAATGACGTCGAAGGCGCGCACCCCGCTGTCGATGCCGGTGACGAAGTAGAACCCCGTGGTCGGGTCGTACCACAGCTCATCCGAACTGGAAATCTGGCTGAAGGTCTTGACGATGGCGCCCGTCCCGCCGTTGGCCGCCGGGTTGAACAGGATCGTCTGGGTGTTGGCGTTGCCGCAGCCGACCATCAGGTTGCCGCTGGCGCCCAGCACCAGGCCCGCCGGCGAGCACGAGGTGATGCCCATGGTGCCGAAGTCGAAGGTCCGCAGCACCACGCCGGCGGTGCTGATCTCGGCGATCCCGCCCGGGTTGCCGGAGCCGTTGAAGGCCGGCACCGAAATGAAGAAGGTGCCGGTGCCGGGATCCCATACCGGCTGTTCCAGCCCGCCGCCGACCGGGGTGTTGGGCACGGTGATGTTGGTCTTCACGATGGCCCCGGTGGTGGCGTTGATCAGGCTGCCGAAGGCCGGCGAATCTGCGTTGTTGGCGGCCAGGATCAGGTTGGTGCTGGGCGAATAGGCCATCTCGTCGACCCGGAAGTTGCCGCCGGTGTTGACCGGCGCGAACAGCTGGGTGGGCGCGGATGGATTGCCGACGTTGAAGGCCTTCAGGGTGCTGTTGCCGTCGCCGGCATACAGGCTGTGGGTGGCGCCCACCACCACCACGCCGTCGGCGCCAGAGACCGAGGTGGTGGCCTGCTGTCCGGTGAAGCCGGTGGCACGGCCGACGAAGCTGTTGGTGGCGCCGTTGAAGATGTCGACCGCGGCGTTGGAGCGGTCGGCCACAAAATCGAGCCCACTGACCGGGTCGAAGAAGCTGATGTCGAACGAGCTGAAGATCTGGCCGGGCTGGGTGTTCGCCGTGTCCGGCGGAATGGCGATGTTGGTTTCCAGCACATAGTTGGTCGCCGCCCGCGCCGGCGCCGCGCCCACCGCGCAGAATACCGGCCCGGCCAGACATGCTGCCGCGATCCAGAGTTGCCGCATGGCCCTATCCCCCATTTTTCCCGCCGCTGCTGACGGCGGCTGGCGCAGCAGAGGGCCGCCTGGGTTTCCGCCGCAAATGACAAGTCGGGGAATGCAACGGATGGAGGGGCGGTCATCCGTTGCGCGCCGGGCAGGATTTGCGCGCCGCTCCGGCCGCCCGCCGGCCTGCCGGCTGCCCTCCCACCGGTGCAACGATCGAGCGGCGCCGCCTTGTTTCGGCGTGTTGCAACCGGTGGCGAACCATTGCCGCGCGGCCGCTCGCCGGGGGTTTGGCAGGCCTTTCGGCAGGGTTCGCGGCACCGATGACTTATTGGTGAACAGCCCCGTAACGCGCTCTTAATCAAGCCCCGCCAAAGTCCTCGCGCGTTGACTCGCCGCTCACGAACGCGCGAGAAAGTCATCACGATTACGCGATAACGCTATCGTTATATAACCGTTTGCGGATCATTGCCAAAAACGGCGGGTCCCGGCCGAAGGAAAAAATCCATGCCGACCACCAGCTTTTCCGCGGCCAACGAGGCACAGCTCAACTCGGCACTGGTCGCGATCGCGGGGGGGACGGCCAGCTACACCATCACCCTGACCCAGGGCTTTACGCTCAACGCCGACCTGCAGGCGGTCAACCTCGGCAGCAACGGCAGCCTGGTGATCAACGGCGGCGGCTTCGCGATCGACGGCGGCAGCAGCTTCCGGGGCCTGATCGCCTATGCCGGCACGCTGACGCTGGCCAACCTGTCGCTGAACCATCTGAAGGCCGCCGGTGGCGCCGGCGGTGGTGGCGAATGGGCGGGCGGCGGCGGCGCTGGCCTCGGCGGGGCGCTGTTCGTCACAGGAACCAACGTCATCAACGGCACGACGGTGACCACCGGTGCCAAAGTCACGCTCATCAACACCAGCTTCAGCAATGACCTGGCGATCGGCGGGGCTGGCGGCAATTCGGGCTTCATCACGGGTGCGACGGCCACCGGGGGCGGTGGTGGCATGGGCGGCGCCGGCGGAGACAACAGCGCCTTCCAGACCGCGAGCGGCGGCGGCGGCGGCATCGGCAGCACGGCCATTGGTGCCGGTGGCAGCCTTGCGCTGGGCGCGGCTGGGATCGGCGTCGTTCCAGGCGTCACCACCGCCGGGAACGGCAATGGCAGTGGTTCCAGCCTCGGCGGCGCTACAGGTGGTGGCGGTGGTGCCGGCGGCACAGGCGGTACCGGTGGTGGTGGTGGCGGCGGCATCTATGCGCAGGACGCCAACAAGCCCCCCGTCAACAGCGCGAGCGGCGGCTTCGGCGGCGGTGGCGGCGGCGGGATGGTCATCGGTGGTTCAGGCGGCTTCGGCGGCGGCGGCGGCGGCGGCAACGCCAACAACCAGGGCATCGGCGGCGCGGGGGGCTTCGGCGGCGGTGGCGGTGGCGGACTGGCCGGAGGTGCCGGCGGGTTTGGCGGCGGAAACGGCGGCGTCGCCTCTGGCGCGTTTTCGCTCGGCGCGTTCAATGGTGGCGGTGGCGCAGGACTCGGCGGCGCGGTGTTCGTGCAGCAGGGCGCCACCCTGATCATCCAGAGCGCCACCATGGCCGGCGACCTCGCAGCCGGCGGTGCCGGCGGCACCGGCCTTTCGGCGGGCCTCGCCGGCAGCGGCTTCGGCGCGGGGATGTTTATCCAGGGCAATGCGGTCGTGACGCTCGACCCCGGGGCCGGCAAGACGCTGACCATCGGCGACGCGGTGGCCGACCAGAAGGGCTCGGTCGGCACCGACCCCAGCGCCGGCGGCTTCGCGGTGATCAGCGGCACCGTGGTGCTCGCCGCCGCCAGCACCTTCGCCGGCGGCACCAGCATCAACGCGGCGACGCTGGAGATCGCCAACCTGGCCGGCGCCGGCGTGGGCGGCGTGAACTTCGCCGGACCCGGCACGCTGAAGGTCGACGCCTCCCTCTCCCCCGACAACGCGGTGGGGAATTTCCTGCGCGGCGACACCATCGACCTGCCGGGCCTGGCCTTCGTCGCCGGCGCCACGGCGGTGGTCAACGCCGGCACCATGACCATCACCTCCGGCGGCGCCAGCCGCACCCTGCGCACCGCGGGCCTGGTCAGCGGCGGCTTCACCGCGACCACCGACGGCAGCGGCGGCACGGCGATCGGCGGCCAGCAGAACAGCTTCGTCGTGTCCTCCGCCGCCGACCTCGCCACCGCCATCACGGCGATCAACCAGGGCGGCGTCGATGCGCTGCCGAGCACCGCCTACACCATCACTTTCGCCGCCGGCCTGCCCGCCGGCAGCATCGTGCTGAACAGCGCGCTGGCCTCGATCAACCTGCTCGGCGGCTCCAGCCTGGTGATCGACGGAGCGTCGGAGACGCTCGACGGCGGCAACGCCCAGCGCGGGCTGGTGGCGCAGAACGGCAGCATCGCCATCCAGAACCTGACCATCGCCAACGCGGTCGCGACCGGCGGCAACGGCGGTGCCGGCAGCTTCGGCGGCGGCGGCGGCCTGGGCGCCGGCGGCGGCCTGTTCGTGTTCTCGACCGCGACGGTGGCGCTGACCAATGTCAGCTTCGCCCATGACGCGGCCACCGGTGGCAGCGGCGGCGCCGGCGGCACCGGCGGCGGCAGCGGAGCGGCCGGCGCCGGCATCGGCGCGTTCGGCGCGGGTGCGGCCGGCGGCAGCACGCCGGGTGCGGCGGGCTTCGGCGGCGGCGGTGCCGCCAGCAGCGGGGCGGCGGGCTTCGGCGGCGGCGCCGGCGGCAGCGGCACCGGAGGCGGCGGCGGCGGCATGGGCGCCGGCGGCGACATCTTCCTGGAACTCGGCGGCGCATTGTCGTTCGGCGCCGGCACCCTGTCGGCGGGCTCGGCCACCGGCGGCGCCGGCAACACCGGATCCGGCGGTGGCGCCGGGCTCGCCGGCAAGGGCTTCGGCAGCGGCATCTTCCTGCAGGGCAGCCAGACCCTCACCTTGTCCCCGGCCAACGGCGCCACGCTGTCGGTGGGCGACGTCATCGCCGACCAGAACGGCTCGATCGGCCCCAATCTCGGCGTCGGCAGCGTGCTGGTCACCGGCCCGGGCACGGTCAAGCTGTCGGCGGTCAACACCTACAGCGGCAGCACCACCATCAACGGCGGCACCCTCGAACTCGGCAACCCCAATGCGGTGGCCGGCGCCATCACCTTCGGCGGCCCGGGCACGCTGCGGATCGACGGCAACACGATGCCGACCAACACCCTGAACGGCTTCGGCAAGGCCAACCGGATCGACCTCGCCGGGCTGGCGTTCAGCCCCAGCGCCACCGCCGTGCTGACCGCCGGCACCCTGGTGGTGACCAGCAACGGCACCGCCGACACGCTGGTGGTCGGCACCGGCGTGGTCGACGGCAACCTGTCGCTGGTGAACGACGGCAACGGCGGCAGCGCCGTCACCGGCGTGCATTCCGCCTACACCGTCAGCACCGCGGCGCAGCTGGCGACGGCGATCGCCGGGATTTCGGTGGGCGGCGCCGATTCCTCGGTCAACACCGTCTACAGCATCACCTTCGCCCTGCTGCCGGCCGGCGGCATCCCGGTCAACGCCGACCTGCCGGCGATCAACCTCGCCAGCGGCAGCAGCCTGGTGTTCAACGGCAGCAGCGAGACGCTGGACGGCGGCGGCGGGGCGCGCGGCCTGATCGTGCAGAGCGGCAGCGTCACCCTGAAGAACCTCACCATCGCCAACACCGCGACCACGGGCGGCGCCGGCGGATCGGGCAACCAGGGCGGCGGCGGCGGTGCCGGCCTCGGCGGCGGGCTGCTGATCGGCAGCAGCGGCAGCGTGTCGCTGGCCAACGTGAACTTCGTGAACGACCGCGCCACCGGCGGCGCCGGCGGCGCGGGGCTCGCCTCGGGCACCGGCCTCGGCGGCAGCGCGCTCAGCGCCATCGATGCCGGGGCACTCGGCGCCACCGCGTTCGGCAGCGGCGGCAGCACCGGCGTCCCGGCGGGCTTCGGCGGCGGCGGCGCCGGCGGCAGCGGCGCGGCGGGCTTCGGCGGCGCCAGCGGCGGCACCTTCGCCGGCGGCGGCGGACTGGGCGCCGGCGGCGGCATCTTCGTGCAGTCGGGCGGCAGCCTGTCGATCTCCGCGGCCACCCTGTCGGGCGGAATCGCCAGCCTGGGCGCCTCCGGCGGCACCGGCACCGGCGCCGCACTGGGCCTCGGCAGCGGCCTGTTCCTGCAGGGCAACCAGGCGGTCACCATCAGCCCCGGGCTGGGCCAGAGCGTCACCCTGGCGGACTCGATCTCCGACATGTTCGGCGTCGCCGGCAGCGGCGGCAGCGGCTCGCTGGTGCTCGCCAACGGCCGGCTGGTGCTGGGGGGTGCGTCCAGCACCTTCGCCGGGGGCACCACGCTGTCCGCCGGCACCACGCTGGAACTGCTGCGCGGCAGCGCTGCCGGCACCGGGCCGATCGTGTTCCAGGGCACCAACGACGTGCTGAAGATCGACGGCACGGTGATGCCCGCCGGGCTGATCACCGGCTTCTCGGCGCTGCAGCAGATCGACCTCGCGGGCATTCCGTTCGTGCTGGGCGTCACCGGCGTGGTCAACAACAACACCATCGCGCTGAGCAGCGGCACCACCACCGCCACGCTGAAGGTCGCGGGCCTCAGCAACGGCATCGCCATCCTGACCGGCGACGGCAGCGGCGGCAGCCTGCTCAGCACCCTGCAGACCAGCTTCACGGTGTCCAACGCGACCGATTTCGCGGCGGCGATCACCGCCATCGACGTCGGCGGCAAGGACGGGCTGGTGGGCACCGCCTACACCATCACCCTGGCGCCGGGCCTCGCCAGCAATAGCCTGTTCGAGGGCACGGCGACGCCGGCGATCAATCTCGCCTCCGGCAGTTCGCTGACGCTCGACGGCAACGGCGAGACGCTGGACGGCGGCGGCGTGGCGCGCGGGCTGTTCCTGTATTCCGGCACCCTGCTGGTGAAGAACCTGACCATCGCGCACGCCTTGGCGCAGGGCGGCACCGGCGGCCTCGGCACCAAGTTCGGCGGCGGCGGCGGTGCGGGCCTGGGAGCCGGGCTGTTCGTCGGCAGCAACGGCACGGTCACGCTGCAGAACACCAATTTCGCCTTCAACTTCGCGCTCGGCGGCGCGGGCTCCGGCGCCGACCTGCTGAGCGGGGCGGCCGGCGGCGGCGGTGGCGGCCTGGGCGGCGGCGGCGGCAGCGGCGCCGGGTTCGCCGGCACCGGCGGTGGCGGCATCGGGGCGGCCGGGGCGGCCCTGGGCGGCAGCTCCTACGGCGCCGGCGCCTCCGGCAGCCTGATCGCTGCTGCCGATGGTGGCACCGGCGCGGGCGGCAGCGGCGGCCTCGCCCTGGGTGCGGTCGGCAGCGGCGGCGGTGTCGGACCGGTCGGACCGGTCGGCGGCTTCGGCGGTGGCGGCGGCAGCGCCGTCGGGCACAAGCCGGGCTACAGCGGCGGCTTCGGCGGCGGCGGCAGCGGTGCCGCCGGCGCCTATGCCGACGCACCCGGCGGCGCCGGAGGTTTCGGCGGCGGCGGCGGCGGCGGCTACAGCGGCGGCGCCGCGGGCCTCGGCGGCGGCGCCGGCGGCTCGAGCTCGGCCTCGGCCGGCGGCGGCGGCGGCCTCGGTGCCGGCGCCGACATCTTCGTGCAGGCCGGCGGTGCCGTGGTGCTGCAGGGCGGCACCCTGGCCAACAGCCTCGCCACCGGCGGCACCGGCGCGGCCGGCGCGGCCAGCGGCACCGGCGCTGCCACCGGCATCTTCATCCAGGGCAACCAGACCATCGCGCTCAGCCCGACCGCCGGCCAGGTGCTGACCTTCAACAACGGCATCGGCGACATGAACGGCATCTCAACCGTCGGCGGCGCCGCCGGCGGCCTGGTGATCAGCGGCGCCGGGCGCACCCAGTTCATGGTCCCCAGCAGCTTCACCGGCGGCACCACCATCAGCGGAACCGGCACCACCGAGCTGCTGAACCCGGCCGGCCTCGGCACCGGCCCGATCGGCTTCAACGGCAGCGGCCGCCTGGTGGTCAGCGGCACCACCATGCCGACCAATCCGCTGAAGGCGTTCGGCCTGGGCGACACCATCGACCTCACCGGCGTGCTGGCCGCGGCCAACGGCGTCGGCACCATTTCCGGCAACAACGTCACCATGGCGAAATCGGGCGGCGGCACGATCAGCCTGAAGCTCGACCCGTCGCTGCTGACCAGCACCATCCTGTTCACCCAGGACGGCGCCGGCGGCACCCTGGTGACGGCCACCCCCTATGTCGCCGCGGGCGCCGCCACGGTGGCCGGCCCGGGCAGCGTGGTGGAGCCGATCCCGATCGGCCGGGCGTCGATGCTCACCACCCTGCAGCCGCTGCTGAACACGCTGAACAGCGCCGTCGCCGGGGGCACCCTGGTGCCCTACATCGCCACCAACAGCAGTGTCGCGCCGACCGTCGCCGGCGGCGCCCTCAACGAACTCGTGGTGCATGCCGGCGGCAGCTTCATCGCGGTGCCGGGCAACTTCAACAACGTGCTGGTGGACGCGCCGACCCCGGTGACGGTGCTGGGCGGTGCGGCCGCCGGGCAGTTCGTGGTCGCGGGCCATGGCGGCCTGTCGTACAACGCGGGCGCCGGAGCGGGCTCGGTGTTCGCCGGCGGCGGCACCAACCTGATCAGCGCCTATCCCGGCGCCGGCGACCAGTTGATCCAGGTCGCGGGCGGCAACAACACCGTGGTGGCGCTCGGCGGCAACGACACCCTGCAGCCCGGCCCCGGCGCCAACCAGATCCTGCTGGGCGAGGGCGCCGACCAGGTGCTGTCCGAAGGTGCCGACCTGATCGCCGGCGGCGGCGGCAGCGCCACCATCACCACCACCAACAACAACGCCACCGCGTTCTTCGGCTTCGGCACCACGCGGTTCTTCGCCGGCAGCGGCCACAGCACCGTGGTCAGTGCCAGCGGCGGCGACACCGTCAGCACCAGCACCGGCTCGACGGTGATCTGGGGCGGCACCGGCAGCGAGAGCGTGGTCTCCGGCGCCAATGACGAGGTGATCGGCAGCACCGGCTCGATGACGGTCAACGCCACCACCGGCAGCGACCTGATCTTCGCCGGCACCGGCAACCTCACCTTCATCGGCGGCACCGGCACCAGCACCATCCTCGGCAACGCCGCCGGCCATGCCACGCTGTTCGGCGGCAGCACCGGCTCGCTGATCGCGCTCGCCTATGGCAGCACCGTCTACCAGGGCGGCGCCGGCGCCGACACCATCGCGGGCTTCGGCGGCAGCCTCACCGTGCAGGGCGGCTCCGGCGCCGGCCTGTACCTGGGGGCGCCCGGCGGCAACAACGTGCTGACCGCCGGCACCGGCCAGGCGATCCTGCTCGGCGGCGGCAACGGCGACGTGCTCACCGCCGGCGGCGCCGCCGGCGACGTGCTGCAGGCCGGCGCCGGGGCGGAGACCCTGTCCGGCCTCGGTTCCACCGGCGACAACTCGTTCTACGGCGGCCCCGGCGCCGACCTGATCATCGTCGGCCCGACCGGCTCGCAGGTGCAGGCGGGCACCGGCAGCGCCACCATCGTCTCGGGCGTCACCGGCACCGACCTGTTCGCCTTCGTCAACGGCCGCGCCTCGAACGCGGTGATCCAGGGCTTCAACCCGGCCAAGGATTTCGTGGCGCTGCAGGGCTTCGCATCCGGCACGGCCGCCAATGCCCTGGCGGCGGCAACGGTGGTCGGCGGGTCGGAGAGCATCACCCTCACCGACGGCACCCACATCACCTTTCAGGGGCTGACTGGGCTGACGGTGGCAAATTTCCTCTGACGCGCGCTTCGCGCGGCGAGGCAAGCGGCAGCGGTGCCCTTGCACCGCGAGAGCGTTCTCTCTCGCGTGCACCGCGGGAGCGCTCTCTCACGCGCCGCAATGCCAACCCCGCGCCAGCCCGCTAAACTACGGTTACGTAACATTCTAAGTAATGAACATTACAGCTTACATCAGCATCTCCGCCCAGGCCGTTCCGAACTAGAGATAACATCTCGGTGAGATGACACTAATTGACTCGCCGCCCGTTATGAAACTGTGACCTGCTGTTTCTGCGATTTTAACGGTTAAATTACATAGGCGAGCTTCATCGATGGCGAGGTTGAATACTGGATTTCACCCATTCCTGGCGGCCGGCACCATTGCCGGTCGTGGCCAGGCGGTCCGGTCCGGCGGCATGCGCGTCCTGCTCGTGGACAGCGACACCGCCGCCGGGGATGCGTTGACGGACGAACTCACGCGACACGGGTTCGAGGTGACCCGCGTCGCCACGGCGCAGGATGCGATCGGCCTGGCGCTGTTCGCGGAACTGCCGTTCGACGCGCTGCTGACGGAACTGGCGCTGCCCGACATGACCGGACGCGACCTGTGCCGGCGTCTCCGCGAATCGGCACTGCAGCTGCCGATCCTGGTGCTGAGCAGCTGCTCCGACCTGCAGGACATCGTGGGCGCGCTCGACGCCGGCGCCGACGACTACCTGGTCAAGCCGTACCGCATCATGTCGCTGCTGGCGCGCCTGCGGGCGCATGCCCGCTCCCACGCCCGGAACAGCTTTGCCGCCAAGCGGGTCGGCTCGCTGTCGTTCGTCGCCGACAAGCGTCAGGTGCAGGGACCGGCCGCCAACCGCCCGGTCCGCCTGACCGTGAAGGAGGCCGAGCTGTTTCAATATCTCTGGGAGGCCAAGGGCAAGCCGGTCGGCCGCGTCCAGCTGATGCGCGAGGTCTGGGGCAACGATACGGATCTCGAAAGCCATGCCGTGGAAGCAACGATCTATCGCCTGCGCCAGAAGATCGAGCCCGATCCGTCCCGTCCCCGGTTCCTGCTCAAGTCGTCGGCGGGGTATGCGCTGGTGGATGCGGCCGTCGAAGCCCCGGGCACCCGCGGCAAGCGGGCGCCGGCGCCGCTGCAGGACAAGGTTCCGGCTGGGCATGCGCTCGCCTGGCCGGACGCCACCCCGGGCCGGCAGGCGTTGCCGTCACGCGGGTTCGGCGCCGACATGGGGCCGGTCGCCGGCGGGGCTGGCCACGCTTTCGCCGCCGCCATCCCGCGGCGAAAATTCCACTGATCGCCAGGGCGCGCCCGGCCTGAACCTGCCGCCCTGCTTCAGGGCAGGTCGGGGCCGCGCCCGACGGACCGCAACAGGCTGGGCGGCTCGATCTCCTCCCCGACGGCGTCGTAGCCGGGCAATTCCGCGACCTGCCGGTCGCCATCCAGGATCATTGCATACTCGCCGGACATGACGACTTCCTGGGCGAACGCCACGGCGGACGCGTCGTCGACGCACGTCACCTGCGAGGCTCCGACGATGATGCCGTTCCGATCTAAAGTCATTATTCGGTAGGTCGGCATCACGTTTGAATCTCCGCTCAAATCATAATGGTGTGGATTGATATGCCGCGCCGGTGTTCAGAATTCATCGGACAATGCTTGGTAGCATACGGCGAGCGGCAGGCTGGGCTACTTACCTGCCATTTGCAATCTGAAATTACAGAACGGAAAGAAACCGCGCCGCGCATTTTCGCGCGGCAAGACGAACGACAGCACCCCCCCTGGCGCCGCCATCAGGCTCCCGGCATGCTCGCACGACAAGCGAAATGCGAGGGGGGAATGGCGGACGATACCGACCGAAGCTGGCGCCCGGCCGATATGGCGCGGATCGCGGCTGGCCAGTTCCGCATGGGCTCGGACACCCACTACGCGGAGGAACGCCCGGCCCACCCGGTGCGCGTGGACGGATTCTGGATGGACCTGGCGCCGGTCACCAACGCGGCCTTCGCCGCGTTCGTGGCCGCCACCGGCTACCGCACCCTGGCCGAGCGCCCGCTGGACCCCGCGCTGTACCCCGACGCGTTGCCCGAGTTGCTGGTGCCCGGCGCGCTGGTGTTCCGCATGACCAGCGGCCCGGTCGACACCGGCGACGTCCGCAACTGGTGGCACTACGTCCCCGGCGCCTGCTGGCGAGCGCCGGAAGGCCCCGGCAGCGGCATCGCCGAACGCGGCGACCACCCGGTGGTGCATGTCGCCTACGAGGATGCCGAGGCCTATGCCGCCTGGGCCGGCAAGTCGCTGCCGACCGAGGCGGAGTGGGAGTTCGCCGCCCGCGGCGGACTGGACGGCGCCGACTATGCCTGGGGCAGCGAACTGGCGCCGGAAGGCCGGCATCTGGCCAATACCTGGCAGGGTCCGTTCCCGTGGCGCAACTTCGAGGCCGACGGCTTCGCCGGCACCTCCCCGGTCACCGCCTTTCCGCCGAACGGCTACGGCCTGCACGACATGATCGGCAATGTCTGGGAGTGGACCACCGATTGGTACGCGGCCCGGCACCAATCGCCGGCCGGACACGCCGAAGCCGGCGCCGCCGCGGAGAAATCCTGCTGCGTGCCGGACAACCCGCGCGGTGCGCCCATCGAAGGCAGCTACGACCCGCGCCAGCCAAGGGTGCGGATACCGCGCAAGGTGGTGAAGGGCGGCTCGCATCTGTGCGCCCCCAGCTATTGCCGCCGCTACCGCCCCGCCGCCCGCCAGCCGCAGATGCTGGACACGGCCATGGCCCATCTCGGGTTTCGTTGTATTATCCGAGATATCCACGGGGAGAACGACCATGCCTGACAAGCCGCCATCGAATGTTCACCGCCGGGCCATGCTGCTGCGGCACCGCCGCCGTCACCGCGGCGGCGGCCTTGTCCACCCGCATCGAACAGGCGCAGGCGCAGGCAGCCGCACAGGGCCGCCGCCCCAACATCGTCATCATCTGGGGCGACGACATCGGCCAGACCGACATCAGCGCGTACTCGCACGGCCTGATGGGCTTCCGCACCCCGAACATCGACCGCATCGCCCGCGAGGGCATGATGTTCACCGACTATTACGGCGAGCAGAGCTGCACCGCCGGCCGCGCCGCGTTCCTCACCGGGCAGAGCGTGTTCCGCACCGGCAACTCCAAGGTCGGCCTGCCCGGCGCACCGCAGGGCCTGCAGAAGGAAGACCCGACCATTGCCGAAATGCTGAAGCCGCTCGGCTACGCCACCGGCCAGTTCGGCAAGAACCATCTGGGCGACCGCAACGAATACCTGCCGACGGTGCATGGCTTCGACGAGTTCTACGGCAACCTCTACCACCTGAACGCCGAGGAGGAGCCGGAGCTTCCGGATTATCCCGACCCCCAGAAATATCCCGAATTTCCGCAACCGCTTCGGGCCGCGCGGCGTGATGCACAGCTTCGCCACCGACATCGACGACCCGACCGTCGACCCGCGCTTCGGGCGCGTCGGCAGCAGAAGATCGAGGACACCGGGCCGCTGACCAAGAAGCGGATGGAGACGATCG
This sequence comes from uncultured Alphaproteobacteria bacterium, assembly GCA_963819305.1. Lineage (GTDB taxonomy): Bacteria > Pseudomonadota > Alphaproteobacteria > Acetobacterales > Acetobacteraceae > CAVTKE01. The sequence goes on along the minus strand of CAWFVP010000002.1, from coordinate 463,175 downwards.
ACGACGACATCGCCGACCGCGCGGCCGGCTTCATCGAGCAGCAGGCACAAGGCCGGACAAGCCGTTCTTCTGCTGGGTCAACTTCACCCACATGCATTTCCGCACCCACCCGAAGCCGGACAGCGTCGGGCCAGGCCGGGCGCTGGCAGAGCCCGTACCACGACGTCATGATCGATCACGACAAGAACGTCGGCACGGTGCTGCGAAAAGCTCGACGAGCTCGGCATCGCCGACGACACCATCGTGTTCTACAGCACCGACAACGGCCCGCACATGAACTCGCTGGCCGGACGCCGCGATGACGCCGTTCCGCAACGAGAAGAACTCCAACTGGGAAGGCGCCTACCGGGTGCCGGCGATGGTCCGCTGGCCGGGCAAGATCAAGCCCGGCACCGTCTCCAACGAGATCATTTCGCATCTCGACTGGATGCCGACGCTGGTGGCAACCGCGGGAGTGCCCGATGTGAAGGAGAAGCTGCTGGCCGGCACCCAGTTCGGCGATGCCAGACCTACAAGGTGCATCTCGACGGCTACAATATGCTGCCCTACCTCACCGGCCAGCAGCCGAAATCGCCGCGCGATCGAGTTTCTTCTATTTCTCCGACGAGGGCGACCTCGACGGCCTGCGCTACGACAACTGGAAATTCGCCTTCGCCATCCAGCCGGCAGAGGGAACGCTGGAGGTGTGGCAGAAGGAGTTCGAGCACCCGCGCGTGCCGTATATCTTCAACCTGCGCACGGACCCGTACGAACGCGCGCCGATCACCTCGAACACCTATTACGACTGGCTGCTCGACCACGCCTTCATGCTGGTGCCCGGCGCAGGCGATGGTCGGCGAGTTCCTGGCGACGTTCAAGGAGTTTCCGCCGCGGCAGAAGGCGGCCAGCTTCACGGTTAGCCAGGCTTTGGAAAAGATGAGTCGGACTAGCGGAGATTAGACGCGCTGCTCGCGCGGCGACTTAAGCGGCAGGTGATGCGCTTGCATCACCGAGAGCGGTTACCCCCCTTGCTTGCTTCGTGGCGCCAAAAGCAAGCAAGGCGCTAACCGCTCTCATGGGTGCAAGCGCACCCATTGCCGCTCACCTCGCCGCGCGAGGACGCGCGTCTGCGCGCGTCTGCTACTCGTCCGTCTCCATCCATTCGCCGATCACCACCATCGTCACGCTGAAGATGGTCTTGCCACCCTCGTTTCGGACGTGCACGGATGACTGGCGCCGATCCCGGTCGGGTGCCGCCAGATCGACGATGTCGCTGAGGACGCCGAGCGCGGTGTTGCGCGCCGCGTGCCCGTCCGGGAGGATTTCGCCATCCGCGTCCGGGGTTACCAACTGGCCGTCCTGTAGGTCGAAATAATACTTCGGCATCCATGCGAAATCGGAAACGATGTGGCCGGAGCGCAAGCGCGAACTGCGCCGTTGATGCAATGTTGAACGCCTGGACCGAGAAATTGGCAGGAAGCGTATCATGGGTGGCAGTGTCGCGCATTGCGGTGGACTTAGTTTCATCAGCTATCGCTCAATCTGCCTCGCCACGCCTTTTTTTATCTTTCCCCCACCCTCAAAACCCACCCCCCGGCGAAGGCCCCCAACACCACCACCAGCCAGACCACCCCCACCCACCCCCGCGACCGCGGCGGCACCAGGCAGCCCACCACGTAGCATTCGGTGAACGCGCGAAAATACCCGCCCGGGTTGATCCATGGCCCGTCGGCCGCTAGCACCGACATCAGGCCGGCCAGCGGCAGCCATCCGGCCGCGACCGCCCCGGCGCCGGCGAGCCGCAGCGCCGCCGGCACGCGGGTGGCGACCGCGGCGCAGAACAGCAGCAGCCAGATCGTGGTGGCGGCCACGAAGACGCGGATCGCCTGGTCGACCCACAGCAGCGCCGCGTAATGGCGCACGCCGATGGCGACCTCGCGCAGCATGGTGAATGCGCCGACCAGCGGCCAGCAGAGGTTCTGCGCCACCCCGGCGCTGCGCGGCGCCTCCCCCCACATCAGCACCAGCGCCTGCTGCCACGCGACGAACGGCACCAGCGCCGCCCCGCAGACCAGCACCCGCCGCCAGCCGCGGCGGTCGCGGAGCAGGTGGAAGATCTCGAAGCAGAGCACGCCGGCCGCGAACAGGATGCTGGTCTCGCGGGTCAGCGTCGCCAGCGCCGCCAGCGCCGCGTAGGCCGGCAGGCGGTTCGCGACATGGCATTCGATGGCGCCCAGCAGCAGCGCCGCGGCGACGATCTCGGTGGTGTCGTGGGTCAGGGTGATGAAGAAGCCGGGCCATAGCAGGATCGCCAGCGGCGTCCACGGCGGCAGCCGCAGCCGGGCGGTCAGGCGCCAGGCCGACGCGGCGATGGCGCACAGCCCCAGCAGGTTGACCGCGAACAGCGCCGCCGGCACCCAGGCCGGCCGGCCCAGCGCCAGGGTGCGGGCGAGCAGCGGATAGACGATGCGCTGCATCCGGAAGGCAGGCGCATCGAAGCGGATGCCGAACTCGGTCGGCTGCAACCCGAACGGCGACAGCGCCAGGCGGTAGTAGAACTCGCCGTCATAACCGGCCGATTGCGGGATGACGATGATCGGCGCGGGCAGCTTCGCCGCATCCACGTGCATGTCGCCGGCCAGGATGAAGGCCGAGACGTCGAAGTGGTTGCGGGCAAGAATGGGATAGACGAGCCCGAGATACGCGGCCGCCACCGCGATCAGCAGCAGCGGCCAGGCTCTCGTCACAGGTGCGGAGGCGTCACGCACCGCCGGCGGCATGCGCGGCGATGTGCCGCGGTCAGCTATGGGTCGCCAGCAGATCCTGCATGTCGTTGGCATGCTCCTCCTCGACCCCCAGAATGCCCTCCAGCATCACCCGCGTGGTCGAGTCGTCATCGCCGAAATAGCGGATCAGTTCGCGGTAATGCTCGACCGCGATGCGCTCGGCGACCAGGTTCTCGCGGATCATGTCGACCAGGCTCTCGCCCTCGGAGTATTGCGAGGCGGAGCGGGTGGCGAGGCCCTCGGGATTGAAATCGGGCTTGCCGCCGAGCTGGTTGATCCGCTCGGCGACCGCGGTCATGTGCTCCTGCTCCTCGCGGGCGTGCTCGGCGAACTCCGCCTTCACCGACTTCGGAATGGATGCCGTTCGCGGCGATGGCATGCATGGTGTAGCGCAGCACGCAGACGATCTCGGTCGCCAGCACGGTCTGCAGGATCTCGATGGTCTTCTTCACGTCCCCGCCATAGGCCGGCGTCACCGCCCCGTCGGACAGATGCTGGCGGGCCTTTTCACGCAGGGACTTCACGTCGCTGAGGAACGGCTTGGACGGCCGGGCGGTGTCGTTCATCGGGGCGCTCTCCGGGGTTGGGACCTGCGGTAACGCTTGAGAGGGGGGGTTGGTTCAGACGCGCCGCTTGCGCGGCGACTTCAGACGCGCCGCTTGCGCGGCAACTCAAGCGGCAGGTGATGCACTTGCATCACCGAGAGCGGTGCCACTTGCTTGCTTCGTTGCGTCAGGAGAAAGCAAGGGGGTAACCGCTCTCGGGGCGCGAGGGCGCCCCTGCCGCTCACCTCGCCGCGCGGAGACGCGCGTCTGTGCGGCTCACCTCGCCGCGCGGAGACGCGCGTCCTATTATTTCCCCTTCCCCGCCGGCTTCCGCATATCACCCTGCGGCTTCAAAAGGGTCGCACCCACCGGCGCCGCCTTCTTGTCGGCCTTCGGCTTCTTGGCCTCGCGGTTGCTGCGCTGCTTGTCGCCCTTGCCCATGATGGGAATCCCCTGCTGCCTTGCCTGCCCGGAGACGCCTCCCGATCGGGGCGCACGCCATCCGGCCGCCGGCGGTGCCGGCTGGGGAACAGGGCTCTCGGTGCGGGGTGGTTGCAAGGGAAAAGAGACGCGCGTCTTCGCGCGGCGAGGTGAGCGGCAGGGGCGCCCTTGCGCCCCGAGAGCGGTTACCCCCTTCGCTGCCGCATCAGCCCGCGCCGCCCGAGAGACCCGCTCTCGGTGATGCAAGCGCATCACCTGCCGCCTAAGTCGCCGCGCCGAGAGGCGCGTCTGATGTCGCTAGAGTTGCCGCGCTTAGCGGCGCGTCTTACGCCGCACGAAAACGCGCGTCAGAAGAACGCCACTCCCCAACAGCAACATCGAGGAAGGCTCCGGCACCGCCACCGCGTTCACCCCGTCCCAGCCGATCGACTGCATCATCGTGAACTCCGGCGACAGGGTGCTATAGTTGCCGACCTGGCTGTTCGGGATGGAGAAGTTCTGGATCGCCACGCTGTTGGTGAAATCGCCGAAATCGCCGATGCCCGACTGGTTCATCTGCACCAGCGACGTGGCGCCGCCGTCGATCGAGTAGCAGGCGACCTCGTCGGCGGAGGTGGTGAAGCTCGGCGTGGAGGTGATGCTGCCGCAGGTGTCGCCCGTCGCATGGTAGCGGTACAGGTCGGTCACCCCGGTGAAACCGGCCAAGGAGTTGCTTGCGACACTCAGCGTCGTGCCGGTGCCGCCGCCGCCCAGCACTTCGTCGATCTCGTGTTCCAGCACCGTCACCATCGTGCTGTTCAGGCCGCCGCCCTGACCGTTGGGGGACAGGCCTGGGTCGATGGTGACGACGCCGTCGTTGACGCTGTTGCAGCCGTTGACGAACGCCCCGACGGCGTTGAAGCAGGGGCTGTTACCGGCCAGATGCAGGCCGACGCGCAGCAGCGCGCTGGTGGCCGCGATGTCCTGGGCGCCGTTGGCGTCGTTGCCGCTGCCGAGATGGGCGATCGCGGTCGACAGCACGGTGTTGGCCGGATTGGCCGCCGCATCGGCCTGCAGCGCGCCCTTGTAGGTGCCGTAGGACAGCGAATAGATGCCCGTGTTGCTTTGGCCGCCGCCGATGGGCGCGGTGCCGAAGTAGATCGCCACGGTCCCCGCATCGGCATACAGCGCCTCGATGGCGCCGATCGCGGTGGTGATGGCGCCCTCCAGCACGCCGACATTGGCGCTGCCGGTGATGGTCGCGTCATAGGTCGGCGTGACGGTCAGCGCCTGCGCGGCGGGCGCCGTCAGGGCGAGCATGGCGGCGCCCAGCAGGGCGACCCGGAATCGAGCCGGCGGGCGCGTTTGGAATTTCGGCATGTTCATCCCTGTCCGACGGCACATCGCCGCCATGGCTTCACCTGACTTCACAAAAGCAAATATCGGGCCTGGATTAAATATGTTGTTTATCAGATTGTTACAGAAGAAGAGGTTGCGGAGTGTAACGTTCTCCGACGCTATCGATCGCAGCTTCCCCGGTTCGCGGCGCTGCCGGGATTGCCTGCGCTGCCGTGGCGCGGCAGAAACAGAACGTTTCAGGCGACGCCGCACCAGCCACACCCCGACCAAGCCACCTCAGACAGGAGCCACCGATGAAATCACTGTTCGCGATGACGATCCTCGCCGCCGGACTAACCATCGCCGCCGGCGCCGCCCAGGCGCAGCCCTCCGCGGCCCAGCTCGCCCAGCAGGAGCGGATGAAGTCCTGCAACACCACCGCCGGCGATCAGAAGCTGGCCGGCGACGCCCGCAAGACCTTCATGAGCGATTGCCTGGCCGGCAAGACCTCGGCCCCCGTGGTCAACTCGCAGCAGGAGAAGATGAAATCCTGCAACGCCCAGGCCGGCACGCAGAAGCTGGCCGGTGACGCCCGCAAGACCTTCATGAGCACCTGCCTGAAGGGCTGACCGCCGCAGCGGTCGACGGCCTCACGGGCTGAGCGCAGCCGCCCCCGGCGTCCGGCCCAGGAACATCGCCACCGGGCCGGTCAGCTTCACCCCCCCAAGCTCCGCGGGCGACACCCACTGCGCCGCGACGATCTCGCGGTTGTCGAGGCGCAGCCGCGGCCTGTGATCCAGCCGCAGGGTGAAGAAATGCACCCGGTCGCGCCGGCCGTCCCAGATGCCGCTGGCGACGCCGGCCGGGTCCAGCGCCGCGTCGGTGATGCCGATCTCCTCGGCCAGTTCGCGCATCGCCGCCTGCATCGGCGTCTCGCCCGCGCGCACGCCCCCGCCGGGGAAATTCCACTCCCGCCGATAGGAGGAGCGCAGCAGCAGCAGCGCCGGCCCGACATGGATCGCCACCAGCGCGCCCTCATGCGACGGGCGCGACAACCGCCACCACAGCCGGGCGAGCGGAAAGCCCGTCCGGTAGATGGTGCGCCAGGCCAGGTCCCGCAGCGCCGGCAGCCCTACCGCCGTGGGCGGTGGGCCAGGGTCCGTCTGGTTCGTCAGGTATCGGCCAGTGCCGCGAGCGCCGCGTCGCGCGCCGCCCAATCCTCGGGCGGGTGCACCGGCTGAATGCAGACATGGTTGGCGCCGGCGGTCGAAATGCGCCCGCAGCCCGGCCTTGACGGTCGCCGCGTCGCCCCACAGCACCACCTGGTCGATGAAGCGGTCGCTGCCGCCATCGGCCAGACTCGGCCTCGGTGAAGCCCAGGCGCAGCCAGTTGTTGCGGTAGTTGTCCAATGTCATGTAGCGGGACAGCTCGTTGCGCCCGAGTGCGCGGGCCTTCGCGGGGTCGGTTTCCAGGCAGACCTTCTGCTCCACCGCCAGCCATTTGTCCGGACCCAGGATGGCGCGGGCGGCGGCGGTGTGGGCCGGGGTGGAGTTGTACGGCACGGCGCCGCGGGTGCGGGCGCCGGCCAGCTCCAGCATCAGCGGCCCGAGTGCGGCCAGCGCCACCGGCCATTGCGCGGCATCCTCCTCGCGGCCCATGCAGCGCGTCGAGGTATTCGCGCATCACCGGCACCGGCTTGCCGTAGACATGGCCGCGCACGCCCTCGACCATCGGCACGTGGCTGACGCCCAGGCCCAGCACGAAGCGGTCGCCGTACAGCGCGTTCAGGCTCAGCATGCCGCGGCGGGAGGTGAATGCGTCGCGGGCATAGATGCTGGCGATCGAGCTGCCGACCACCAGGCGGCTGCTGGCGCCGAGCATGAACCCCGCGACGGAAAAGGATTCGTAGCCGCGGGATTCCGGATACCATAGCGCGCCGTAGCCAAGCCGCTCGACGCCCGCCACGAAGGCGCGGATCTGCTCCGGGTTCAGCCGGTCGACGAAATAAAAGACACCCAGGCGTCCGAGTTGCATGTCGATACTCCGCTGGCGGTGGCAGCATTGCCGCGCCACCATCGCCTTCGAAAACAGCGCAAGCAAGGGCAGGATGCACGCCATGTCACCCAAGGACAGCCGCGCGGCCGTAGCGCCGGCCGCTTCGTCGCCCGATGCCGCTCCCGGTCTTGCGACCGCCGGTCAAACCACTGCCGGTCAAACCACTGTCGACCGGGCCGCCGCCGGCAAGCGGCTGCGCGACAAGGTGCCGCGCGACGCCCATGCGCGCTGGCGGGCGCATGCGTCGCGGCGCGACCCGGTGGAGATCCTGCGCGCCGCCGACGCGCACCGGCTGAAGACGCTGGTGCCGCTGCGCTATGGCCGGATGCTGCCGTCGCCGTTCACCTTCTACCGCGGCTCGGCGGCGGTGATGGCGTCCGACCTGGCGGCGTCGCCTGCCACCGGCATCCGGGTGCAGGCCTGCGGCGACGCCCATCTGTTGAATTTCGGCGCCTTCGCGACGCCGGAACGACGGCTGATCTTCGACATCAACGATTACGACGAGACCCTGCCGGCGCCCTGGGAATGGGATCTGAAGCGCCTGGTCGCCTCGTTCGTGCTGGCCGCCCGCTCCAACGGCCTGTCCGACGCCGCCGGCCGCGAGGCCGCCACCGCCTGCGCCCGCAGCTACCGCCGGCACATGCGCGGCTTCGCGGAGATGGACGTGATGGACATCTGGTACGCGCGCATCGACGACCGCGATTTCCTCTCGCTGATGCCGGCGGCACAGCGCGCCATCGCCGCGCGGCGGATCGCCCGGGCCACCTCGCGCAGCAGTTCGGAACAGGTCTACCCGAAGCTGGTGGACGAGGACGGCGCCGCGCCGCGGATCCGCGACAACCCGCCGACGATCTTCCATGCGCAAGGCTCCGAGGATGCCGGCTATGTGGAGACGTGCCACGAGATGCTCGCCCGCTACCGCGAGACTTTGCCGGACGACCGGCGGGTGCTGCTCGACCGCTTCCGGCTGATCGACGTGGCGATGAAGGTGGTCGGCGTCGGCAGCGTCGGCACGCTGTGCATGGTGGCGCTGTTCATGTCGATCGCCGACCGGCCGTTCTTCCTGCAGGTGAAGGAGGCCCGCGCCTCGGTGCTGGAGCCCTATGCCGGCGCCAGCGCCTATCGTCATCACGGCCAGCGCGTGGTGGAGGGGCAGCGGCTGATGCAGCCGGCGTCGGACATGTTCCTCGGCTGGGTGACCGGGCCGCAGGGCCGCCATTTCTACCTGCGGCAGCTGCGCGACGCGAAGGTGACGGTGCTGGTGGAAACCTACGACGCGCGGATGCTGACGATCTACGCCGGCGGCTGCGGCTGGGCGCTGGCCCGCGCCCATGCGAAGGCCGGCGACCCCTGGACGATCAGCGGCTATCTCGGCAAGGGGGACCAGTTCGACGAGGCCATGGGCCGGTTCGCGCTGGCCTATGCCGACCAGGCGGAACGCGACCACGCGGCACTGAAACGCGCCGTCGCCGCCGGCCTGGTCGAGGTGCAGATGGAACGCTGACCCGGTTGCGGCCGGTCAGCCGCGCATCCCCGCGGTTTCGAGGCCGTCCGCCAGCCGCGCCAGGAAATCCGCGTTCCAAAGTTCCAAGAAAGGTGATTAGCCGGCACAGCTGCCAGGTGCCCTCGAGGTTGGTGGAGGAGTTTCGGATGCGCGTAGATCGGGCGTCGCGAGAGCTGGCCGCGCCGGCCGAGCGCATCTATCAGGCACTCACGAGCCGGGATGCCGTGCAGACCTGGCTACCCCCTGCCGGAGCTCGGGGCATCGTGCATGAATTCGAACCGCGGGTGGGCGGCGTCTTTCGAATGACCTTGGTGTTCGACACTCCGGGCGAGACGGGTGCTCGAAAAACCTCGTCAGATACGGACGTGGTGAATGGCGAGTTCATGGACCTCGTTGCGAACCGTCAGGTCCGGCAACGCTTCACGTTCAGCTCCGAAGATCCCGCCTTCGCCGGGGCGATGGTCATGACTTGGACGCTGACGCCGGTCGTGGGCGGGACACAGGTGACTGTCGCGGCTGAAAACGTACGCGTGGGCATAAGCCCGCATGACCACGAGGTCGGAATGGCATCCTCGCTGGCGAACCTCGCGAGATACGTCGAATAGGAGAGTTCCCCGGGGTCGAATTCGGCAGTCGTGTGCGGTCGGCCCTCGGCCGGACGCGGCGCCCGGCTTCAGCCGCGGACGTATTTGTTGAACCAGTCCAGCGTGCGCTGCCAGGCTTCCTTCGCCGCGGCCTCGTCGTAGCGGGGCGTGGTGTCGTTGTGGAAGCCGTGGTTGGTGTTCTTGTAGATGTGCCCCTCATGCGGCACCTGCGCCGCGCTCAGCGCCGCGTCGTAGGCGGGCCAGCCGCTGGTGATCCGGGTGTCGAGCTCGGCGTATTGCGCGTTGACCGGCGCCTTGATCTTCGCCGCGTCCGCGGCACTGGGCTGGGTGCCATAGAACGGCACGGCGGCGGCGAGGTCCGGGCCGAGGCGCACCGCCAACTGGTTGGTGGTGCTGCCGCCGAAGCAGAAGCCGACGACGCCGAGCTTGCCGGTGGTGTCCGGGCGCGCCTTCAGCCAGTTCGCGGCGGCGACGAAATCCTCCCGCATCTTGGCGCCGTCCACCTTGCCGAACAGCTCCAGCCCCTTCTCGTCGTCGCCGGGATAGCCGCCCAGCGAGGTCAGCCCGTCCGGCGCGAAGGCCACGAAATCGGCGACCGCCAGCCGCCGCGCCACGTCCTCGATATAAGGGTTGAGGCCGCGGTTCTCGTGGATGACCAGGATCGCCGGCAGCTTGGTCTGGTTCGCCGGCCGCGCCAGGTAGCCCTTGACCGTGCCGTTGCCCTGCGGCGAGGCGACGGTGTCGTATTCGGCCCTGATCCGCTTGTCGTCGGGCGGCACCTGCAGCGCCAGCGCGTAGTTCGGCTTCAGCATCTCGAGGAACATCGCGGCGGTGACGCCGCCGGCGGCGAACTTCTCGGCCCGGTTCAGGAACTGGCGCCGATCCATCCGGCCATGCACGTAGCCGTCGAACAGGTTCAGAAGTCCCTGCGGGAAGTCGCTCGCCTGCTTTCGTTGCACCAGACTTTCTCCCTGAAACGGCACGGCAGATGCCATGACGCGGCGGAGTAGATCATAATTTCGGCTACGCTGCCGCTGTCGTGCGGCGTAATCTTCGCGGCGTGGTCTTTCCGGCCGCCGATCCGGCAACCCCCCGCGAGGCAGCCCGCATGCAGCTCCGGACATCCCCAGGCGAGGCCGCGATCGTCCACGGCCTGTCGCGCCGCCGCCGCGTCGGGCTGGCGCTCGGCGCGCTGCTGGGCGCATTCGTCCTGTACGAGGTCGTCACCACCTTCATCGCCTACACAGCCGACGCCTTCGTCCTGTCCGACCTGGTGACGCTGGCGCCGGAGGTCACCGGGCGGATCATCGCGGTGCATGTGGCGGACAACCAGGACGTCGCCCGCGGCGACCTGCTGGCCAATATCGACCCGGTGCCGTTCGAACTGGACGTGGCCCAACGCCGCGCCGAGGTGAACGAGGCCCGCGCCCAGGTCGCCGCCGACCAGGACAGCATCGCCTCGGTCCAGGCCGGTTTCGCCGCCGCCACCTCGGCCGCCACCTATGCCGGCGAAACCCAGCGGCGGCTGGCGGCGCTGGCGCGGACCCAGGACGTGTCCCGCGCCGATCTCGACCAGGCCGACGACGCGCTGCGGCGGGCGACGGCGGGGCTGGACGCGGCGCGCGAGGCGATCGCCCGGGCGCAGTCCACCGCCGCCATGCACCAGGCAGCCGAGGCGCGCGCGTCGTCGGCCCTGGCGACAGCGCAATGGCGACTGTCGCGCACCCGGCTGGTGGCGCCGGTCGGCGGCACCGTCACCAACCTGACGCTGCGGGTCGGCGACACCGCCCAGGCCGACGTGCCGCTGATCGGCATCGTCGATGCCTCCGCGTGGCGCATCGTCGCCAACTACAAGCAGAGCTACATCAGGGGATTCGCGCCGGACAGCACCGCCTGGGTGTGGCTGGATTCGGAGCCCTGGCACCTGCACCGCGCCCGCGTCGCCGGCATCGCCCGCGGCATCAGCCGCAACCCGGAGCCCGGGCGGCTGCTGGCCTATGTCGCGCCGACCACCGACTGGATCCGCCTGCAGCGCCGCTTTCCCGTCACCCTGACGCTGGTGGACCCGCCGGCGGACCTGCGGCTGTACATGGGCGCCGACGCACGGGTGGTCATCCTGCCTTGAGCGGCATCGCAACCCCGGCCGGCCGGGCCGCGTGGACCGCGGCGGCGGCGCTGCGCCAGGACCTGGCCGAACTGCGGCTGGTTGGAGGCCGCGCGCCGTTCTGCGCCATGGCCGCACTGGCGGTGGCGATTTCGGTGGTGGCGGCGCTGGCGGCGGACATGCAGGACGTCTGGTGGGCGGCGATCAGCGGCTTCATCTCCACCCAGACGACCGCCCCGGCCTCGTTGCAGCGCGGCCTGCTGCGCATCCTCGGCACCGCCGCCGGCGCCGCGTTCGCGGTGCTGCTGTGCCCCTGGCTGGTCGAGGACCAGGTGGCGCTTTGCCTGGTGCTGCTGGTGGCCAGCACCGCCGGCGTACTCGGCCTCAGCGTCAGCCCGCACGGCTATGCCTGGCTGCTCGCCGGGATCACCATCGACATGGTTCTGCTGGCCGCCCTCGCCGATCCGCTGTCGGCGCTGGAGACCGCCTGCAACCGCACCGCCGAGGTGACCATCGGCACCGCCTCGGCAGTGCTGGTGGCGCTGCTGCTTGCGCCCGCCACCGCCGCCGCACCGGCGCCGCCGCCGCCTGGCTGGCGCGACCTGCTGGGCGCGCAATGGCCCGCCGTGGAGCACGCGCTGCGGGCCGGCGTGGGGGCGATGCTGGTGCCCGTGGTCTGGAACCTGCTCGACCTGCCGAGCCTGTCGCAGACCGCCATCACCATTGCCGCAGTGATGGCGGTGCCGGCGCCGCCGACCGACGCCGAGGAGGGTGCGCGCACGATCATCCAGCGCGCGGTGCAGCGCCTGATCGGCTGCGTGCTCGGGGGCGTGATGGGCCTGGCGATCCTGGCGCTGTCGCTCGACAGCTTCCTGCCCTGGCTGCTGCTGCTGATGGCCGGGCTGTGGGTGTGCGCGCATCTCCAGGGCAGCACCCGCGGCATGGGCTATGTCGGCATCCAGGCGGCGATGGTGTTCATCTCGACGATGGTGCAGGGCAACGGCCCCCCGACCTCGATCCTGCCGGGCATCGAGCGGCTGACCGGCATCGTCGGCGGGCTGCTCATCCTGCTGGCGGTGTCGCTGGTGTCGGCGCCGCGGGGGAAGTGACCGTTACGCGCGCCGGCGCCGCCTGCACCACCGGCGCGGCGGCGGCCAGGATCGCCGCCGGATCGCCGTCGAGCGGCGGATAGATCCGCACCCGGTTGATCGTCTCCTTGGTCCGCTTGGCCGCCTGCCCCTGGGCCACGACCCGCCGCTCCCAGCCCTCGGTGTAGACCGCGCCCCACGGGCCGAGGTCGAGGATGGTGACGTAGGGCGGCAGGTCCAGCCGCAGCATGGGCCGCCCGAGCAGGTCGCAGACGACGTTGTGGCCGGCGTAGCGGCCCATCGGGCGGCCGTGCTGGCAAGACATCACCGAAACATGGCCGGCCTCCATCGGCAGCGCCGCGACGTCGCCGGCGGCGAAGCATCCGGGCACCCCCTGCACGCGCAGGAAATGATCCACCGGCAGCCGGCCCAGCCGGTCATGCGCCACCGGGAAGCCCGCGGCCAGGCCCTGCGCCGCCATGCCGGCGCACCAGATCACGGTGGCAGTGGCGATCCGCTCGCCATCGGCGAAAATGGCGCCGTCGGCGTCCACCCGCGCCAGGGTGACGCCGACGCGGGTTTCGACGTCCAGCGCCTGCAGCGCGGCATCGATCACCGGGCGGGCGCTGTCGCCCATGTCGGAGCCGATCCACGGGTTGCGGTCGGCCAGGATCACCCGCGGCGCCGCCCCGTCGGGCATCATGGCGCGTAGCCGGCCGGGCAGCTCGGTCGCCACCTCGATGCCGGTGAGCCCGGCGCCGACCACCAGTGCCGTGAAGCGGCCATCGGCGTCCCGACGCTGCCGCAGGCCGGCGATGTGGGCGCGCAGGCGCTGCGCCGCGGCGAAGGTGTCGACATCGAAACCATGCTCGGCGAGCCCCGGGATCGGCGGCCGCGCCAGCTGGCTGCCGAGAGCGAACACCAGCCGGTCGTAGGCCAGCGAGCGCGGGCCGCCGCCGGCGGTGTATGCGACCGTCCTGGCTGCAAGGTTGATCGCGGTCACCTCGCCCTCGCGGTGCAGCACGCCCACCGGGTCGAGCAGCCGGTCCAATCCGATGCAGGTGCCGTCGAGATCGGATTCGTAATTGCGTACCCGGATCGAATGATAAGGGTTGCGATCCAGCACCAATATCTCGATGCCGTCCGCGTCGGCGCCGAAGCGACGCGCCTCCTCGCGCGCCCGCGCCGCACCCAGCGCCGACCACAGGCCGGCGAAACCGGCGCCCAGCACCAGGATCCGTTGCATCGCCTACGCCTCGGCGCTGCGCTGCCAGGCCTCGTGCATCAGCCGATTGCTCGGCTGCGACTTGTCCAGCACCTTCGCAGCCGACGCCGATCCCAGCACCGGCAAAAACTCCGGGTGCAGCTTGCCGATCTGTACCAGCACCGAGGCCTGGTCCCAGTAGATGTGCTCGTGCACCAGCTTGTCGCCCTCGAACTGCACGATGGCGACGCCGGCGACGCGGACCGTGCGCCCGGTCGGGTGGATGCCCGGCAGCATCCAGTCGATCTCCGTGGTGTGGGTGAACTCCATCACGAACTCGTCCACCAGCCGGTCCTCGCCGACCGTGCGGCTGATCGGTACCAGGCGGAAATCCGGCGGGTTCACGCCGATGAAATGGTGTTTGTAGAACCGCTTCAGCTGCTGCTGCCCGACGCCGCCTGTGGCCGTCGGGATGTGGTTGACGTAAGGCTCGGCGACCATCGTCGCCATGGTGGCGTCGACGTCGCGCGTTTCGAACTCGAAGCGGCAATGCGCCTCCCACAGCGCCGCCAGGTCCCGATCCGCCATCGACCCACTCCCCCGGTTGCAGGAGAATTCGGCGGCTACGGGGGCTGGGCTGTCAAGACATCAGCGGGTGATCGGCACCGCGATCCAGCGGGCGCCGTCGTCGTCGGTCAGCAGCACCAGGATGCGCTGCAGCTTCTGCCGGCGCGCCTGCTCGGTGACGCGCACCACGTCGTCCAGCGTCTGCACCGGCACGTTCTGCACCTTCATGATGACGTCCCCGACCTCGAAGCCCAGGAAGGCGCCGAGGCTGCCGGGCTTCACCTCGGTCAGCACCAGGCCGGACAGGCTGGGCTTCAGGCCGTACATCTTGCGTTCCGCGTCCGTCACCGTCTTGCCGTCGACGCCCAGGTCCTGGCGGGTCATCGGGCCGGGCTTCGGCTGCACGTTGGCAAGGTCCACGCTGGCGTCGCCCTCGGAGCGCTCGGTCAGCGTCACCTGAACTGTCATGCGGTGGCCGTCGCGCAGCAGCACCAGCGGCTGCTTCTCGTCGAGCGGCCCGGCGGCGATGGCGCGGGTGGCGGCGCGCAGGTTGGCGATGTCGAACTTGCCGATGCGCAGGATGACGTCGCCCGCCTGCAGCCCCGCCGCCGCCGCCGGGCTGCCGTCCAGCACGTCCGCCACGATGGCGCCGCCGGCCTGGTGCAGGCCCAGCGCCTCCACGAAGTCGGGGCCGACATCCTGCAGCGTGGCGCCGAGATAGCCCGCGCGCATGTGATGATACTGGCGCAGGTTGTTCAGCACGAACTGGATGTCGTTGCCGGGGATCGCGAAGTTCAACCCGATCGAGCCGCTGTCGCTGCCGACCGTGAACAACGCGGTGTTCATGCCGACGACTTCGCCGGCGGTGTTGAACAGCGGCCCGCCGGAGTTGCCGGGATTGATCGCCGCATCGATCTGCATGAACGAGTCGAGCGGCGTCTGCTTGATGTCGCGGTCCCGCGCGCTGACGATGCCGGTGGTGACGGTGCCACCGAGGCCGAGCGGGTTGCCGATGGCGATGACGTGCATCCCCGGCAGCATGCGGTCGCTGTCGCCCCATTTGATCGGAGTCAGCGGCTTGGCCGGCTGCACCCGCAGCAAGGCGAGGTCGATCGACGGCGACCGGTAGATCAGCGTCGCCCGCAGCCGGGTATGGTCGAACAGGGTGACGAAGATCTCGTCGCCGCCGTCGGTGACGTGGCGGTTGGTGGCGATGATGCCGCGCGCGTCGATCACGTAGCCGGTGCCGACGCCCTTGTGCACCGGCACCCGCGCCTCGCTGGCCGGGTGGTCGGCAGTGGCCTCGTGGACCTCGTATTTGACGAAGTTGATGTTCACCACCTGCGGCATCAGCGTGGCGATCAGCCGGGTCGCGTCCTGCGGCGGCGCGTCGGCCGCGCGAGGCGCCACCGCCGGAAGCAGTGACGCGGCCAGCAGGACTGCGAAGACGAGGCGGCGGGCGGTCGGGCGCATGCTGATTTTTCCCCTGCAGCGCGAACCCCTGTCGTCGGACAGCGGCGCGCGGAGCCTATCCGGCAGCGCAACCTATTCGTCCCCGGCGTGTCGGCGCAAACCGCAAGTGCGGAACTCCAGGACCATGCCCGCGTTGACGAAAACGATCCGAACCCGAACCGGAGCCCGGCCATCGCCTTCGGCCTCAAGGGAAGTTGTTCGGACCCGGCACAATTCGAACACGGTCCCCGCCCAGTGGTCGGGATCACGCATCGCGCTTGCGCATCCGGAGTTGCCTGGACATGGACATTACCGCCCGCCGCGCCGCCAGCCTGCTGGCAGCCGCGGTCTTCGTTGCCGGCGCGGTGCTTGCCACCGCCACCCCGGCGGCCGCCAGGCACGGCGAGAACGGTCAGGGCGAGGATGGCGGGCATCATGACAATGGTCGCCACCTGGGCTGGTACAAGCATGGCGGCGGCGACCGGGGCAATGGCGGCTACGGCCAGGGGTATGGCCGCGCCTACGGCCCAAGCTATGGACAGGGCCAGTATTTCGCGTCGCCGGTCTATGGCGGCCCATGGATCGGCCGCCGCGCCTGGGGCGGCGGCTTATGGGGCTGGCAGAGCGGCGTGATCGCCACCGGCGCCGCCTGGGGCCTCGCCTGGGGGATAAGCGCCCGCACCGCGTATTTCGCGCCGCCCGTGGTCTACGTGCCGCCGCCGACCTACGTGGTGCTGCCGCCGGTGGTGGTCGGGGTGCCCTGGATGCAGGCGCCGGCGCCGTATTTTCCGCCGCCGGTTTATGCCGCGCCCGCTTATGTCCCGCCGGTGGCTGCGGTCCCGGCCCCGGTGTGGGAGCCGACCCCCGAGGCGATGCTGTGGGCCGCCGTTCCGCCGCCGGTGGTGGTGCTGCCGCAACCCGAGATCATGGTGCTGGCCGCGCCGCCGCTGGTGTTCCTGGCGCCACCGGCCTATGCCCTGTCGGTTTGGCCGGTGCTGGCCTTCGCGCCGCCGATGCTGGCCGTCGCCGTGTACCACGACGAGTGGTGGAGCACCCGCTACCAGGGACGCGGCGGCTACCAGGCCGGCGGCGTCTATGCCAGCCAGGGCTACGCCGGCGGCATCTATGCCAGTTCCGCCCGGGTCGCGCCGCGCGGAAGGGTGGAGACCTATTTCGCGCCAACCCGTGCACTCACCGGCTTCTCGCAAGGCGGCCGCAATGCGTTTGCCGTCCCGTTCGGCGGGCATGGCAACGGCCACGGCGACCAGGGCGGCGGCCGTGGCGGGCACGAAGGTGGCGGGCATGAGGGCGGCCATGAAGGCGGCGGCCATGAAGGCGGCGGCCACGGCCACTGACCATTCGGACTGCATCAACCATCCATCGGAGACGACCATGACCCGCGTATCGAAGATCGCCCACCTGACCGCGCTGCTGCTTGCCGCCGCACCGCTGCCGCTGATGGCGCAGACCGCCCCGACCCAGCCGTTCGGCGCGGCGCCCGCCGCTCCGGCACCCGCACCGACTGTACCGGCACCGGCCGCACCCGCAGCACTCCCGCCGCCGGCGATGCCGGTGGCGGCAGCAGCCCAAGCCCCGGCGGCGACCGCGGTGCCCTCGCAGGTGCAGGCGGCCGCCGAGCAGCGCATCGCCGGGCTGCAGACGCAGCTTGGCATCACCCAGGCGCAGGCGCCGCAATGGACCGCCTTCGCCCAGGTGATGCGGGAGAACGCGCAGGCCACCGACGCCCAGTTCCGCACCCGCGCCGCCGGCGCGCAGACCATGAACGCGGTCGCCAACATGCAATCCTACGCCCAGATCTCGCGCGCCTATGCGGATGGCACCGAGAAGCTCGCGACCGCATTCCAGGCGCTCTACGCCACCCTGTCCGACCAGCAGAAGATCGCGGCCGACACGCTGTTCCGGCAACAGGCGGCGCAGGCGGCGGTGCCGGTGGCAACCAAAGTCAAATGATCGCAGGGGATCATGTTAGGTAATAAACGTACAGAACACCGCCTGAAGTAAATCGCACCTGCGCTCGCATTTGTAGTATGCTGACCGCCAACGACGGGTTGGAACAAACCGATGAGTCAGGTATTTCCGCCCCCTCCGGTCTCTCCGCTGCCGGAGACCATCGCGCCTGAACCGGCGGACCATGGGGCCAGGGCGAAACAGGGGAACAAGCTGCTGGCAAGCCTGCCGGCGGAAACGCAGGCCAGGCTGCAGCCGCTGCTGTCGCGGGTGCAGCTGGTCAGCGGGCAGGTGCTGTACGAGCGCGGCGCATTGATCGAGCACGCCTATTTCATCGAAGCCGGCATGGTCTCTTCGGTCAGCGGCACCGATGACCACGAGCTCGGCGTCGAGGTCGGGATCGCCGGGCATGAAGGCCTGGTGGGCTGCATCGCCATGTTCGAGCCGGAGCCGTACGCGTTCTGCCGCACCGTGGTGCAGATGGCCGGCAGCGCGCTGCGCATCCGCACCGCCGACCTGAGCGCGGCGGCCGACACGATGCCGGCGCTGCGCCGCTTGGGCGTCCGCTACCTCCAGGCGCTGCTCGCCCAGGCAGCCCAGAGCGTCGCCTGCAACGCCATCCACGCGCTGCCGCAGCGGGCCGCCCGGTGGATGCTGGTCGCCTACGACTTCGCCGACATGGAAGACCTGACGCTGACCCAGGAATTCCTGTCGAACATGCTGGGCGTGACCCGCCCCGGCGTCTCCCTGGTGGCCAAGTCGCTGCAGGATGCCGGCGTGATCAGCTACCGCCGGGGGCACCTCAAGGTGGTGGACCGCGCCGGCCTGGAGCGTGCCGCCTGCGGCTGCTACCGCATCGTGCGGCGGGAATACGACCGGCTGCTGGATCTGTCCGGCTAAAGCTGACCCGATCACCACGGGATATTGCGATCAGCGCGCCGCAAGCCAGTCCAGCAGGGCGTCGCCCTCCATCGGGCGGGCGATGTGGTAGCCCTGGCCCTCGTCGCAGCCGAATTCGGTCAGCAGCTGCAGCATCGGCGCGGTCTCCAGCCCCTCCGCCACCACCCGCATGCCGAGCTCGTGGCCCAGGCCGATCAGCCATTTGACGATGGTGGCGCTGGCCTCGCCCTGCAGCACCGGCGCCACCAGCGAGCGGTCGATCTTGATCAGGTCGGCCGGGATCTGCTTCAGGTAGCCGAGATTGCTGTAGCCGGCGCCGAAATCGTCGATCGCCACGCCGATGCCGATGCGCCTTATCTGCTTCAGCTGGGCGCGGGTGCGGTTGTCGTCGCCGATCAGCGCGCCCTCGGTGAATTCCAGTTCCAGCATCGCCGGCGTGATGTCGTGCATTCCCAGCAGCTCGACCAGCCGGCCGGCGAGATAGCCGATCACCAGGTTGGCCGGCGAGACGTTGGCGGAGACGCGGATGCGGTGGCCAGCGCGATGGAGCCGTGCGGCGAACGCCATCGAGCGGTCCAGCACCCAGTCGGTCAGCTGGCCGATCATCGGGTCGGTCTCGATCACCGGGATGAATTCGCCGGGGCTGATGTCGCCCAGCTCGGGGTGGCGCCAGCGGATCAGCGCCTCGACGGCGACGATGCGGCCGGTCGCGAGATCCAGGCGCGGCTGGTAGACCATGCGCAGCTGGTTCCCGGCCAGCAGCGCCGGCTCCATGTCCGTGAGGTAGCGGTGCCGCTCCTGCTGCGGATGGGCCAGCATCTCAGGCCAGGAGCGCATCGAAAGCTGACGCGCGGTCAATTGGTTCATCGGCGCGCCTTGCTGCAGGGGAATCCGCGTGCCGATGGTTCACCGGCACAATTCCCACCTAGCTGGAGTTTGTGAATGCCGGGTTAAAGTCACCTGCCCCACTTCATGTCCGTTCCTGGAACATTTCTTAGCATAACCGACGGAAAAGCCCGAAGATACGGGTCAGACACGATTTTCGCCCACGGCAGCGAAACAAGCCGCCGGCGCGCTCGCAAAATATTGAACAAGCATATCGATACCATCGCCGGCGCCCTCCGCCCTCCGCCGCGCGGCCGCGGCGTCTCCCGGCACCGGCACCGCGGTAATTGCCGGCCCGGCACGCAGCCGCTAATCCCTTTGCCGCGGTCCGACGCCGCACCGGGTGGCAGCCGCGCCAGCCGGGACCCGCAGCCCGGAGAACCGATTTGCAGCAGCCGGACGAGAGTCGCGCGGCACCGCGGCGAACCGCCGGCGCGCGCAGGTTGGCCGGGCCCACCGTGCTGATGTTCGGGGTGCTGGCGGCGGCCAACCTGGCGGTCTGGGGCTGGGCGCTGCTGGCATTCCGCGACCTGCCGGTGCTGCTCGGCACCGCCGCCCTCGCCTACAGCCTCGGGCTGCGGCATGCGTTCGATGCCGACCATATCGCGGCCATCGACAACGTCACCCGCAAGCTGATGCAGGACGGCCAGCGGCCGATCGGCGCCGGCCTGTTCTTCGCCCTCGGCCACTCGACGGTGGTGATCCTGGCGAGCGTCGGCGTGGCCATCGCGGCGCTGAGCTTCGAGCAGCCGTCCGGGTCCTGGCAGGACGGCTGGGCGATGGCCGGCACCATCGTCTCGTCGCTGTTCCTGCTGGTGATCGCTGCCGCCAACCTCGTCATCCTGAGCGGCATCCGGCGCGGCTTCACCCGGCTGCGGGCCGGCGAGCGGCTGCCTCCGGCGCAGCTCGAACTGCTGCTCGACGGCGGCGGGCCATTGGTGCGGCTGATCCGCCCGATGTTCCGGCTGATCGGGCGCAGCTGGCACATGTATCCGCTCGGCCTGCTGTTCGGGCTGGGCTTCGACACCGCGACCGAGGTGGCGCTGCTGGGGATCGCCGCTGCGGCCGCGGCGCACGGGCTGCCGATGAGTTCGCTGCTGGTGTTCCCGGCACTGTTCACCGCCGGCATGACGCTGCTGGACAGCGCCGACAGCGCGTTGATGGTCGGCGCCTATGGCTGGGCCTTCGCCCGGCCGATCCGCAAGCTGTACTACAACATGACCATCACCTTCGTCTCCGCGATGGTGGCGCTGCTGGTCGGCGGGATCGAGATGCTGGGGCTGCTGGCGGAGCACCTGCAGCTGGCCGGCCCGGGCTGGGACCTGGTGGCGGCGCTCAACGACAACATGGCCGGGATCGGTGCGGCGATCGTCGTGCTGTTCATCGCCAGCTGGGGCGTTTCGGTCGCGATCTACCGCGCCCGCGGCTACGACCGCCTGGATGACGCCGGCGGGTAGCAGGCGGCAGGCAGGTCGCGCGGCCTCCCGCCGACGGGAACCATTGCGCCCAGGCACGAGTTACGCCGTGGCATTCCCCCTCCGCATCCCACCTCGTTTGCATGGCGTGGGCATCCGCAGAGCGGTGCTGCAGCGCGTAATCACATCCAAGGATTCGTCATGAAGACCAGCGTACCCGTGACTATGGCGCTACTCGCCGCCGTCGGCCTCAGCGCCGCCGCCTGCTCGCCCAGCCAGCCGCCGATCCCGGTCAGTTCCGCCCCGTCCGGACCGCCGCCGCCGACCGATCCGCAGATCGCCCACATCGCCTACACGGCGGATAACATCGACATCCGCAACGGCCGCCTGGCGCTGCAGAAAAGCCGCAGCCCGCAGGTGCGCGCCTTCGCCAACGACATGGTCCGCGACCATACCAAGGTGAACAACCAGGCGCTGGCGTTGCTGAAGCAACTCGGCGTGCAGCCGGAGGACAACGACACCAGCCGCGTCCTGACCCAGGCGGCGGATTCCGAATACACCAAGCTGCAGGCGCTGCGCGGCCCGGCGTTCGACCGCGAATATGCGACCAACGAGCTGGCCTACCACCAGCAGGTGAACGCGGCGCTGGCGCAGACTCTGATCCCGAACGCCAAGAATCCGCAGCTGAAGGACCTGCTGCAGTCGGCCGCCCCGATCTTCCAGGAGCACGAGCAGCACGCCCAGATGCTGGTCGACCGCATGGGCTCGACGACCGCCACCAGCCCGACCAGCCGGACCAACACGGTTCCTTCCTCGGTGAACAACGTGCCGAACAACACCGGCGGTCCGAACAGCAACGCCTCGGACGTCAAGAACTCGACCCGGCAGTAGCCTCGTCCTTCCGTCCCGCGACATGCCCCCTACATGGGCGCGGAAGACGGTCGTGGCGGCGGCGGGCATCATCCTCCTCGGGTGCCCGCCGCCGTTCTACGTTCAGCCCGCCGCGGCGCGCACGCTGCAGGTGCCGATCGCCCGGGCGGCATTCGGACCGATGCCTGGGGATGCCAGGGTTGGTGACGAGATCGAGTGGATCAACCGCGACATCGTCGATCACACCGTCACCGCGCGCGACGGCCGCTTCGACGTGGTGGTGCCCTCGGGAAAATCCGTCCGCGTGGTGTTGCGCCGGAGCGGGGACACCGAGATCTACTGCCGGTATCACCCGGGCATGACGGCCCAACTCACGGTCGCCCGATAATTCGCAGCAAAGTCCCCGCCCGAGCGATCGGGCGGGGGTTCGCGGTTTCAGGCTTCGGCAGTCAGTTGGTCTTCAACGCGCGTTAGTAGCGCGTGTCAGCAGCCACTGGCGCTGGCCAGCTGGGCCCGGCCGGCGCGGCCACCTTCATGGTCCCCCGCGGCCTGCCGCGTGATGCCACCCTCGCCGGCGGCCTGCCGGCTGATGCCACCCTCGCCGGCTGCCTGGCGGCTGATGCCGCCTTCGCCCGCTGCCTGGCGGCTGATGCCGCCTTCATTCGACGCTTCGCGGGCGATGCCGTTCTCGTTGGAGGCTTCCTTGGCGATGCCGTTCTCGTTCGAGGCCTGGCGGGCGACGCCGCCCTCGCCCGCGGTCTTCTTCGCCCATGCGGCGCCCATCTGCGTGGACACGCCGCAGCCGGCGCCGGCCTGGGGGGTGGTTTGGGCAAACGCCATTGCGGGCGCGACCAGCAACGCCACGCCGGTCAGCATGTGAATCATCCGCATCTAATTCTCCTGGGGTTCTTCGAATCAGCCTGACAGCGACTGCCGCCCGATCGGGCCGGAAGCCGTCTGCCGCACTGCAACGTGGCGCCGATGCCGGCACATTCAACGGCGCCGGTGGCGGCTGGCTGCATGGCTCCCGCCCATGCCGCGCTCATCAACATCTGCTGATGAGAACTGCCTGAAATGTACGCCGCCCGGGCTCGGCGCGGAGTCCGCTCAGACGATCCTGACCTTGCGGATATTCAACGAAGCCTCGCGCCAGAAGCTGTCCGGCTCGAAGCGGCGGAACAGGTCGGGCGGCAGGATCGTGGCGCGCGGCTGCGCCGCCACGCGGCGGCCGACGCGGTGCAGGCCGGGGGTGCCGAGACGGGCATCGAACTCCTCCGCCTCCGCATAGGCGACGTTCTCCGGGTCGTGCGCGAAGCGCGGCTCGCCGATGAAGTCGTAGATGGCATCGAGCGCCCGTTGCGGCGCCGTGGTCAGCGTGTCGTAGGTGACCAGCAACAGGCGGTCCGCCTGCTCGCCGAAATACGCCTCGCGCAGCGCGTTCCAGGCGAAGCCGACCATGCCGGTGCCGGAGCCCAGCCCCTCGACCCGCGAGTACACCGTGCCGCCCGGCTCGAAATTGAAGATCTTCGAGGTTTCCAGGTGGTTGCGGCGGATCAGCCGCTCGATGCTGTCCAGGATCCATGGCACGTGGCGGACGCAGCAGATCACCTTGGCGTCCGGAAACATCGCGGCGATGGTCGGCAGCTTGCTGCACCACAGTCGGTTGGTGTCGAACACCAGGCGGGTCGGGTGGTGGGCGTGATAGTAGTTGTCGAACAGCCCGCGCAGGATCGCCTCGCGCTGGCTGTCGTCGATGAACACCGCGGTCTCGTTGCCCTGGCTCATCTCGCGCAGGGCGGTGGTGAACAGGCTGCCGACCGGGCTGGTCATGCCGGCATGCAGGCGCGGGTTCTGCCGCAGCAGCGCCGCCAGCAAGGTGGAGCCGGCGCGCGGCAGGCCGGAGATGAAATGCAGTCCGTTGTCCAAATTGGCGGTTCCGATCGGCGGCGCATGGCGCACGGCAGGCACCGGTTCTTGCATTGGCGGCGATGTCAGGCAAGTTGACCGCAGGCTAACGGTTTGTCACGCGGCAGGAATGATCTGACGGATATGACGGAAGACCAATCGGATGGCGACCACGCGCCGGACGCGCCAGCGCCGGGCGAGGTGGTCGGGGGCGCGTTCACCGGCATGCTGGAGCGGGCCGACCGCACGGCCATCAGCGGCTGGGCGATGGACACCGCCGACCCCGATGCGGTGGTCAGCCTGGAACTGCTGATCGACGACGTGCCCTCGGGCGTGCTGCCGGCCGACCTGTATCGCCCCGACCTGCACCAGGCCGGGCTCGGCCACGGCCGGCACGGCTTCAACCTGCACCTGCCGCGCGGCATCGCCGGCGCCGGGGCGCACGTGATCCGGGTACGCCGCGCCGAGGACGGCCAGGAACTGCCGGGCTCGCCGCGCGATGTGGCACCCGAGGAAGGTGCCGAGATCGCTGGCCAGGCCGCCATCATGGAGGCGCTGGACGCCGCCGCCGCCAGCGGCGACGCGGCGGCGCTGGACCGTCTGGTCGAGGCGCTGGCCCGCCAGGCCGCCGGGCTGCTGTTCGCCCGCGACGAGGCCGCCGACGGGCCGCAGGCGGCCTTCGTCGCCCGCTTCGCCCGCCACCCCGAATGGCTGCCGCAGCCGCCGGCGGACCCCCGGCCGCGCGCCCTGTTCATCGACGAGGGGGTGCCGGACGGCAACCGCGACGCCGGCTCCAACGCCGCGATGTCGCATATGCGGGCGCTGCAGCGGCTCGGCTATCGGGTGGATTTCGTCGCCGGCTACGGCCTGGCCCATGCCGGCGCGCGCACCGAGGCGCTGCAGGCGATGGGCGTCACCTGCTGGCACGCGCCCTGGGTCGGCTCGGTCGAGGAGGTGCTACGGCGGCTCGGCGAGGGCCTGGAGGTCGCCTACCTGCATCGCTACGGCGTGGTGCAGCGCTACGGCGCCCTGGTGCGGCGCTGGTGCCCGCGTGCTCGGCTGCTGTACTGCGTCGCCGACCTGCACTACCTGCGCGCCGGCCGCCGGCGCGCGGTGCAGGCCGGCATCCCGGTGGACCAGGCGCCGCTGAACACGCCCGACATCGACGGCCTGCGCACCGCCGAGCTGCTGGCCGTGCTGGGCGCCGACGCGGTGATCACCCATTCGAGCTTCGAGCAGGCGCTGCTGGCGCACGAGGCGCCGGGGGCGTCGGTGCACCATGTCGCCTGGCATGTGGAGCCGCGCCCGGTGGAGGCGGATTTCGCCGAGCGGCGCGGCGTCGGCTTCATCGGCAGCTACGGCCACGCCCCCAACCTGGACGCGGCGCATGTGCTGGTGGAGACGGTGATGCCGCTGGTCTGGGCGCGCGATGCCTCGATCCCCTGCCTGCTGGCCGGCAGCGACCTCCCCGCCTCGCTGCGGGCGGCCGCGGAAGCCGCGCCGGAGGGTGGCGTGGTGGTGCTGGGGCAGGTCGGCGACGCGCGCGATCTGTGGGAGCGGGTGCGGCTGACGGCGGCGCCGCTGCGCTACGGCGCCGGGCTGAAGGGCAAGGTGCTGGACAGCCTGGCCGCCGGCATCCCGTGCATCTGCTCGCCGATGGCAGCCGAGGGCATGGACCTCCCGGACGCGCTGGCCGGGCTGGTCTGCGGCACGCCCGCGGCAATGGCCGAAAACATCCTGGCCGTGCACGGGGACGGGACCCTTAATTCGGAACTCGCGGAGGCCGGACTGTCCTGGGTTGCCGAAGCCTTGTCCGAGGGCCGGATCGACGCAGGCCTGGCTGCAGCACTTCGTCACGAAGGCGTGTAATCTAAACTTAACATTCTTAATGTTGGCCGTTCGGACGAACGCAAGTTGTTGTTTGATGTCAGGTGTCTAACGACTTGGCCTGCCTGTTGCGTATTTGCCCTCGCGTTTACGTTAACCGAGGGAGAATTATTGCGATGGATTTCAAATCAGGATTGATGCTGGCCGCATTCGCGGCGTGTTCCGCCGCCGCGCCGGGCGTCGCCCAGGCAACCACCGTCGCCGGTTCGACCAGCTTCACGAGCAGCGGCACCAACGGCGTCGTCGTGCTCGCGAACCTGCTCAGCAACTTCTCCTTCAACCTCGCGGTCGGCGGTTCGACCACGCTCGACCTGCTTCAGGTGACCCCCGATCCAGGCAACGGCACCGGGACCGACGTATTCAAGGTGACGGACATCTTCGTGTTCACCCTGCCGGGCAGCGGAACCGCGCCCGACGACGTGGGCTCCGGGTCCGTCACGGTGCACGGCAACTCGATCAGCGGCGGCGGGCTGACCTGGGGCGACGGCATCGCCGGCGAGAGCGTTACCCTCAACGACGGCTCGGTGGTCAAGATCAACGTCAGCGACATCGCAGCCTTCAGCGGCGCCGCCACCGGCGGGAACGTCGCGAAATCGCAGGTGACCTTCACCCTGGTCAGCGGTTCGACCAGCACGTCCGCAGTCACGGTGCCGGAGCCGGCCTCACTCGCCCTGCTGGGCGCCGGACTCGTCGGCCTCGGCGCGATACGACGACGCCGCGGCTGATACCCGCCCTGCCGGAGCCGAGTGCCTACTTCGAGTAGGTCAGCACGGAAAAGGTATTGGGGAAGAAGCTGTTGGCGTAGAACGGCGAGACGCTGGTGAGGATCTTCTTGCCGGCGTCGGCCGAGCCTTCGCCCCAGACCGCGTAGATCTTCTTGGTCTTCGGGTCCATCGCCATGGTGCGCACGCCGGTGCGGGTGCCGAGGGTCTCCACCGGCTTGTAGGTGTCGGCGTCCACCTGCTCGAACACGCTCAGCACCGCGCCGACGCCGCCGGCCAGGAAGATGCGCTTCAGCTCCGGGTCGTAGACCACGCTGTCGTTGCCGCCGCCGATCTCGCCGGTGAAGACGATCTTGCCGCTGGCCGCATCCATCACCACGAAGGACGGCTTCACCTTGTCGCTGCCGCGGCAGCCGATGAAGATGCGGTCATGCGCCGCGTCGACCGCCAGGCTGTTGGTCTGGGCGCAGCCGGGGGTCGGGATCTCGGCGACCATGCGCATCGCTTTCGCGTCGACCTTGTAGACCACGTCCTTGTCGCGGGCGGCGATCCAGAAATTGCCGCGGCCGTCGCCGTCGCCGCCTTCCAGCTTCTGCGACGGCAGCCGGATCTTGCCCGCCACCGCCAGCGACGGCACCTCCAGCACCACCACGTCGGTGCCGTCCTTGTCGGCGGCGAGGTTGACCAGCAGGCGTTTGCTGCCCGCGTCGTAATGGCTGGTGTCCAGCTCGGCGCCGAGCTTGATGGCAGGGCGCGGCGCCAGGGTGGACAGGCTGAACGGGATCAGCGTGCCGTCCTCGTTGTTGGAGACGCCGAGATCGGCGTCGGGGATCAGGGTGGCGCCGTTGGAACTGGCGGCGGGGGTTCCGGCCAGCACGGTCAGCAGCTTGCCGGCCTTGATGTCGAACACCTGCAGGCCTTCCTTGCGGTGGCCGATGAACAGGTGGCCGGCGCCGGCGTCCAGCGAGACGTAGTCCCACGCCGAACCCTTGCCCTCGATGATCGTGGCCGATTCCTGGTGCCAGCCGTCGAACGCCTCGGCCGGGGCGGCGGCGAGCAGCGGGGCGGCGCAAAGGGCCGCGATGGCAAGGCGCATGACGTTTTCCCCAGGTTGGTTGTTGCCGGCAGGGTAGGCCGCGGCCGCAAAGTTTTGCAACAGAGCCGGGGGGTTGCAACCGGTTTACATGATGTCCATCATGATTGCATGCGCGTCTCCCCCGCCACCCTGGCCGCCCATCGCCGGTCACTGCTGGACCATGCCGGCCGGCTGTTCCGGCGGCAGGGGCTGGACGGCGTCAACATCGCCGAGATCAGCCGCGCCGCCGGGCTGACCCACGGCGCGTTCTACGGCCATTTCCCCAGCAAGACCGACCTCGCCGCCGAGGCCTGCAACGTGTCGCTGCACGAAGGCGCCGGGCACTGGCGCGCCCGCGCCGACCGCGCACGGGACCAGGGCCGCGATCCGCTGACCGCCATCATCGAGGGCTTCCTCACCGAGGCGCATCGCGACACGCCCGAGACCGGCTGCGCGCTGGCCGCCCTCGGCACCGAGATCGTCCGCGCCGCCCCGGCCCTGCGCGCGGCGCTCGACGACGGGATCGGTGCGCTGACCGGGGTGCTGGAGGAAGAACTCGCCCTCCTGCATCCCGACCGTCCGGCCGGCGACCATGCGGCGACCGCGCTGGCGGTGCTGTCCGGCATGGTCGGCGGACTGATCCTGGCGCGGGCCTGCGGCGACCCCGAACGGTCCCGTGCGGCGCTCGCCCATGCCGCCGCCATGGCGCGGGCGGCCTGCGACCTTTCCCCCTCCCCTTAGCAACGGACGCACCCATGCTCGCGCATCTGCTGGCCCCTGCCCTCGCCCGTCGCGGCATCCATTACGGCTGGGCGATGGTGGCCGTCACCTTCCTCACCATGCTGGCGACCTCGGCGGCGATGGGCATGCCGGGCGTGATGCTGCTGCCGCTGCGCGACGAGTTCGGCTGGGACACCTCGTCCGTCTCCGGCGCGCTGGCGCTGCGGCTGCTGCTGTTCGGGCTGGTGGCGCCGTTCGCGGCGGCCCTGATGCTGCGCTACGGCATCCGCGTGGTGATCGCCACCGCCCTGGCGATGATCGTCGCCGGCATCGCGCTGGCCACCCAGATGACCGCGCTCTGGCAGCTTTGGGTGACCTGGGGGCTGATGCTGGGGCTGGCCACGGGCATGACCGCGATGGTGCTGGGCGCCACCGTGTCGAACCGCTGGTTCACCGCCCGGCGCGGCCTGGTCATGGGCATGCTCAGCGCCAGCAGCGCCACCGGGCAGCTGATCTTCCTGCCGGTCGCCGCCTGGCTGTCGGACCATTACGGCTGGCGCATGGCGGTGGCGCCGTCGGCGCTGGCCTGCGCCGTGTGCCTGGTGCTGGTGCTGCTGGTGGCGCGCGACCACCCGGGCGAACTGGGGCTGGCGCCGTTCGGCGACACCAAGGTGACGGCCGCCTCCCGATCGCGCCGCCGCCGGCAACGCGGTGCGGCTGAGCCTGCGCGACCCTGGCCGAGGCGTCGCGCAACCGCACCTTCTGGGTGCTGTTCTTCACCTTCTTCGTCTGCGGCCTGTCGACCAACGGGCTGGTGCAGAACCACTTCATCCCGCTGTGCCATGATTTCGGCATGGAGGCGGTCGCCGCCGCCGGGGTGCTGGCGATGATGGGCGCGTTCGACTTCGTCGGCACCATCTTCTCCGGCTGGCTGTCCGACCGCTACGACAACCGCTGGCTGCTGTTCTGGTATTACGGACTGCGCGGGCTCAGCCTGTTCATGCTGCCCTACTCCACCTTCAGCCTGTACGGGCTCAGCCTGTTCGCGGTGTTCTACGGCCTCGACTGGATCGCCACCGTGCCGCCGACGGTGAAGCTGGCGGCCAGCGCGTTCGGGCGGGAAAAGGGACCGCTGGTGTTCGGCTGGGTGTTCACCGCCCACCAGATCGGCGCCGCCACCGCGGCGCTGGCGGCGGGCGTCACCCGCGATACGCTGGCGAGCTACCTGCCGGCGTTCATCGGCGCCGGGATCGCCTGCCTGCTGGCGGCGGTGGCGGCGATCTCGATCCGCCGGGCGAGCAAGGCGGCGCTGGCGGCCGCCTGAAAATCACGCGCCTGTTCCATGCAGCGGGGCCTTGCGCGGCCCCGGCGAACCTTGAGCGGGGAGCAGGTCAACCCTACATATATTTCATTATGCTGTCGGCTGATGCGAAGACTATACGGCTGGCACCATCTGCGATTGCCTGTTGTTGAAGCAAACCCGCGCGTCGCCGCAGTAAAGCCGGCGCGTCGTTGAAGCAAGGAGACTGAAGATGACACTGAAAGCATTGCTCGGCGGCACCGCGCTGGTGCTGGTCATGTCGGCGGGCGGCTACGCCCAGGCCGCCGGCCCCGACTGCCTGACGCCGGCGCAGTCCAGCGCCGCCGTGAAGGCAGCCTGGGGCGCCAAGATGGCGTCCGGCAACGGCGGCATCGCCCGCGAGGCGGCCGGCGAGGGCGGCATCGCCCGTCAGGCAGCCGGTGAGGGCGGCATCGCCCGCCAGGCGGCCGGTGAAGGCGGCATCGCCCGCCAGGCGGCCGGTGAGGGCGGCATCGCCCGCCAGGCGGCCGGTGAGGGCGGCATCGCCCGTCAGGCGGCCGGTGAGGGCGGCATCGCCCGCCAGGCGGCCGGTGAGGGCGGCATCGCCCGTCAGGCGGCTGGCGAGGGCGGCATCGCCCGTCAGGCGGCCGGTGAGGGCGGCATCGCCCGCCAGGCGGCTGGTGAGGGCGGCATCGCCCGTCAGGCGGCTGGTGAAGGCGGCATCGCCCGCCAGGCAGCCGGTGAAGGCGGTATCGCGCGGCTGGCGTCCGGCACGGCCGGCATGGCGCAATACTACGATGACTCCGGCAACGTGAAGCCGGTCTGCAAGAAGTAGCTCCCGCGCAACATCGCGGCACTGAAAATTCAGGCCGGATCCGCAATGCGGGTCCGGCCTGAAGCTTTCCCGGGTTGGAGCCCGCTCAACCTGAGCGGGCTCGTTCCGAACAATTCGATGCTGTTTCTAAAATGTGCCGGCCGAAGTCACTCGGCGGCATTCGCCCATTCTTCGGCGGCGATGCGGTACACGGTTGCCTCCGACAGCTTGAGGCGTCGGGCGATCTCGGCGGGACGGGTCCCGCTGGCCAGCAATTGCAGCACTTCGCCGACCTTGCTCCGCGGATCGGACGTTGTCCGATTGGCGTCGTCGGTGTCCTGCGACTCCACGACCACCCGGCGGACGAAGCGGCTTCCGTCCCAGATGTCCGCCTGCCCGCCATCAGCCAGGCTGGCCTCGGTCGCCGCCATCGCGACATCGTCGGCGGCAAAGATCGCGTCGAAACGGCTGATCAACGACCCGCTGCCATTCATCCGGTGAATTCGGTAGTTCGGCACTCGGCATCTCCATGCGATGAAAACAGGCGGGGGTGCGGCGCTCCCCGGTTGCCGGCGCATCCCTAGCTTCCGGCGACGTTGAAACTCGTAACCGAATCTGACCGGGATTTATAGTAGTATTGTCAGGAAACAGTCATTTTTTTGGACGGAAATTTACAAAGAAGCTGCGGTTATCGCAGGACAAAGAACGGCGTGCTCGCAAGCTCGGGTTCGTCGAAGGCTTCGAGCGCCGCGCGAAGCTGCGGCAGGTCCTCGCGGAACAGCGCCTGGGCGATCCGGCTGGACAGCCGTTCGGCGCCGGTCGAGGCGCCGGGGATATCGCTGGCGATCGCGCCCATCGAGGCGGTCGCGGCATGGCCGAACAGATGCACCCGGCCCAACCCCGGCCGTGCCCCCGGCACGCGCTCGGTCAGCTCGAAGCCCGGGCCGAGATAGGGATAGCGGCCGAGTTCGGGGCGCCGCAGCGCCGCCGGCGGGTCGTAGACATCGGCCCAGGTGGCGAGGTCCGGCAGCATGTCGGCGAGTTCGGGCTGGGCGGCGAGGTCGACCGCAAAGCCGGTGCCGAGGATCAGGAAATCGGCCGCCGCGCGGAACGGCTGCGCCGCCGCGGGCGCCACGGCGAGTTCCACGCCGTCCGCCGAAGGTCCAGCCGCCAGCACGGGATGCGCGAAATGCACCGCGAAGTTCGGGTGCGCGATGGTGCGCAGGACGGTCTCGTGCGGCGGCGGCGACTGGGTGTCGTGCAGATAGGCGAGCAGCGCCCAGCGCTCGGCGTCGGGCAGCGCCGGCCAGCCCTCGAAGAAGCCGGGATTGGCGCTGCCGCGGCCCTTGTTGATCTGCGGCAGGGAGGCGCGGCGCAGATACATGTCGACGCGACCGGCGCCGTGCTCCAGCGCGGTCGCGGCATTGTCCCAGGCCGAGGCGCCGCCGCCGATCACCGCGATCCGCTTGCCGGCGAGGGCATCGAAATCGATGTGCTCGGCGGTATGGGCGCAGCGATCGGGCCACAGGCGGCGGTCGACGAAATCCGGGATCGCCATGCCGCCGGCGCCGGGGCGGCCGCTGGCGATCACCACCCGGCGGGCGTAGCGGATTGCGCCGCCGTGCAGGTGCAGTTCGACGAATGCCTGGCGCGGGCGGATCAGCCGGACCGCGGTCTCGATTGCGTACCGGCAAGGACAGCGTGGCGCGCAGCCAGTCCAGGTACTGCATCCAGTCTTCGTTGAGGATCTTGTACAGCGCCTGCCATTCGGCTTCGCCGCGCGCGGCGGTGTACCAGGCGCGGAAGCTGAGGCCCGGTATCCCCAGCGCCACCCCGGGCAGATGCTTCGGGCTGCGCAGGGTGGTCATCCGGGCGTAGGTGCGCCACGGCCCTTCCCGGCCGCGCGGCGCCCGGTCCAGCACTTCGATGTTGCGGATGCCCTTGAACAGCAGCGCGCCGGCGGCGGCGATGCCGAACATGCCGGCGCCGATCACCACCACGTCGGCCATCGGCGCGCCATCGGGCCCGGCCATGCGCGCCGGCCAGTTGGCCGGCGGCAGGCCGAGCATCTCAAGCTGCAGGTGGACCGACGCCGTGTGGGCGGCGAGGGAATCGGTATGGGTCATGCCGTGCGGAAACTTCCATGCGCAGGAACGGGCCCTGGTTAGACCGGGACGACGCGCTCACCGCAATCCGCCCGACACGGCCAGGATTTCCCCGGTCATCCACGCCGATGCGGGCGAGGCCACGGACCGCGCGCCCGCCTCGGCTCATGGCCCTGCCCTCCCGCTGACGACGCGGCGGGGTGCAAGCGCGCGCATCAGGCGGCGGCCTGGTTGTGCAGGATGATCAGCTGGGTGATCCGATCGTCCTGGACCGCGAAGTAGTAGGTGAGGATGAGCGGGTCGGGCAGGTTCGACTTGTCGAATTCGCCGTCGACGCGGAAGCGGACGATGATGGTGCCGAAATGCTCGAACGCGGCCGCGATGTCGAGCGTCACCCTGGGGGCGAAGATCTCCTTCTCGGCCCAGCGCCGGATCGCCTCGATGCCGATGAACTCCCGCCTGATGTCGTTGACCAGGGCGTCGGGGGCGAGCGTCGCCAGGAACGCCCCCGGATCGTGCCGACGATAGGCGTCGATGTGGTCGCGAATAACCCTTGGCAGGGCTTCGGCCGATATTTCGCGCATGCTGTGCTGCTCCTTCGTGATGGACGCAGACTATGCGGCGCCCCCTGTCAGTTTCTGTCAGGAGCGTGACCGGTCAGCGGCGTCACCGGTCGGGAGAGCGTCGGGCGCCGCCTCCGCCTTGCGCAGTTCGGCCTGGAAGCTCCGCACCAGCTGCGGCCGATGCCCCGGGTAGCGCTCGCGCGGCTCGGCGGAGACGATCCGGTCGGTCCTGAAGAAGCGGAAGGCCTGGCGAAGCTCGCACCAGCCCGTCATGACGCGGGCGCTGTCCATGAAGCCGAGCAGGATCGGCCAGACCACCCGCTCCGAACGGCGGTCATGCTGGTCGACATAGGTGATGGCCAGCCGCTGCTGCCGGCGGATCGCGGCCCGCAGCAACGTCAGCGGCACGGTGTTGCGCGGGAAGCCGTGTCCGTCGGGACCGGGCACCGACAGGGGCGCGTTCGCGGCAGCCTGCATCTCGCGCGACAGGATCGCGGTGATCTTGGCGCGCGCCTGTCCGGCCGCCTTCGTCAGCACCTCGTCGCCACGCTGGTCGACGTAGCGCAGTCCCAGGAGAACGGCGTCGGTCTCGTCCTCGGTCAGCATCAGCGGCGGCAGGAACAGGCCGGGACGAAGGACATAGCCGATGCCGGCCTCGCCCTGGACCGGCGCGCCCTGGGCGGCCAGGGTCGACAGGTCCCGGTAGATGGTCCGCTCGGACACCTCCAGCTCCCGCGCGAGCGCCGCCGCGGTCACCGGATGCCGGCGGCCTCGCAGCGACTGCAGCAGCGACAGGAGACGAGCGGAACGGCCCACGACGAACTCCGGAACGACCGGCGGAGGAAGCCGGCCGGCCGCATCGCAGTCTAATCGGCGGCCGAGACCGCGGCCATCGGTTCGGCCGGGGGCGGGCGGAGCCGGTAGCGCTCGTCGAGCGTGTAGCCGTATGCCGCCATCTCCGGCCCGCAATGCTCGGTGAACAGCGCCACGTCCGCCGGCGACCAGCCGGTGTCCTCGATCGACAGCAGCCGCTCGCTGCTGCCGAAGCCCGATTGCTGTGGCCGCTCCAGGCGCAGGATCTCGGCGACCGCCTCGCGGCGCGCGGCGTCGAGCCCGATCAGGTCGCCGATCCGATCGGCGACGCCCACCGGGTCCTGCAGCATGTCCTGCTGGTCTATCTCGGTGCAGGGGAGGTCCGGCATCGCAAGCCGCAGCTCCCGCCAGGCGCGCATGTTCCGGGCCCAGTCGCGCAGGTGGTATTCGAAGCTGTGCTCGGGGAACTTGCTCAGCCGCGACACCACGTTCTCGATCGCCCGGCGCTGGGCAAAGATGAAATGCGCGTCCGGCCACAGCTCCAGCAACTGCGGGATCACCTCGATCACCTCGGGATTGCCGCTCTTGTCGAACCAGGGCGGGATCGGGTGCTGGTCCTCGACCGCGCGGCGGAAGATCTCGCCGACCTCGAGCTTCATGGCGTCGCGGTCGATGCGCGACATCAGGACTTCCTCGTTGTCGGTCCCGAACCAGACGAAATACTGATCGATGGCGAGGTTCAGCGTGTGCAGCAGGCCGAACAGGTTGCCTTCGCGGAAGCCGGAATAGCCGACCGAAAGCAGCACATGGGCGAGCACGCTGGTGCCGGATCGCGGCGACCCGACGACGAAGACCGGCGAGGCAAGGCGAGGCGGCAGGGCGATGGCGGCACCGGTTCGATAGGTCGGGGGGTTCGGCACGCCGACGAGTTCGCGCATTTCCCCCGGGTTATTCGGGCCGGCAATCTGTCGTGTCGCCGTCGGGTCGACAAGACAATAAAAGCGACAAAGTGCAACGCGGGGATCGCGCTGGCTTTGCCTTCGTCCCACGTCCAGAATAACGCCGGGTAAATGCCGGTGCCTCCTGGCGCCGCCGGCGGGTATTGTGAAGGTTGAGATGATGCCGATTGGGTTTCCGCACGCGGTGCTGCCGGTGCTGCTCGCCCTCGCCGCGGTCCTGGGCCTGGCACTTCCGCCCGGCATGCTGGTCACACCGGCGGCGGCGCAGATCAACCCGTCGGTGCTGGCGATCGGCCAGCAGCGGGTGACCGAATTCATGGGCCGCATGGTGCGCGTCACCGGCCGCCAGGTGAACGGCCGCGCCGGCGAGACCGGCTACGGCTTCGTCATCGGCAGCCGCGCGGCGCCGATGCCCGCCGGGCAGATGCGCCTGCCCGGCGCGCCGGTGGGGATCCGGCTGCTGGTGGTGACCGCCGACCACCTGGTGCGCGACCCCGCCTCCGCCGACAAGCCCTCGGGGGCGACGCTGGTGTTCTACGGCAACCTGGCGCTGTCGTTCAAAGCCCAGGTGCTGCCGGAGCATCTGGCGCCGGACCAGGGCGACCTCGCCGTGCTGCTGACCGAGGACCCGATCGCCGCCCGGTTCTCGCCGGTGACCATGGCCAACACCGGCACGCTGCTGCCGGGGTCGCCGGCCTGGGAGATCGGCCGGCCGGGAAGCTGGGAGGTGCCGCCGGTTCCCGGCCAGTTCTCGTTGCGCAGCACCGCCGGCTGGCTGATGTTCGAGGGCCTGAACGCGCAGCGCGGCTCGGCCGGCGGCCCGGTGCTGAGCGCCCAGGGCCTGCTGGGGATGGTGGTCGGCGAGGCGGCAGGCCCCGCGGCCCCGGTGCGCGCGCTGCCGGTGGAGCTGATCGCCAGCAAGCTGGCGGAATGGGGCATCAAGGCGGACCTCACGCCGGCCGCCGACAACGCGATGTCGCCGGCGCCAGGGGGATTGGCGGCGCTGACCCTCGGCGGGCGGCCCGGGGCCACCAATGGCGGCATGCCGGCGCCCGACACGACCAGCCCCAACGCGCCGGGCCGGCAGGCGCTGCTGTCGTTGCAGCGCGGCCCGCCGCCCGGACTGGTGACACTGCTGCCGAACGAGGCCGCCGCCCGCGCCAGCTGGGTGCCGGACAACGCCCGCGTCTCCCCGCAGCAGACCGGCAGCGCCGCCGTGCTGTCCAGCCCGCGGCGCGACGGCTCGCGCATCAACTCACTGCCGCCCGGGGAGAATCTGCCGCCGGCGATCTGGCAGTCGGGCGCGTACGACATCTCCGGCAAGCTCGATGGCGGCGCCTGGTTCCTGGTCGCCACCGAGGGCCAGCCGATCGGCTACGTGTCGGGCAACGACGTGATCGAGCTATGGCCCGCGCCGACCGCACCCCCGGCCGGCCGGGTGGTCCGCGACTGGGCGGCGCTGGGCGAGCGCCACGCGGTGATGCGCGACGACGGCTCGCATTTCGACCTGGTGTTCCCGGTGCAGTGCCGGCGCAGCTTCTGCAACAGCCTGTCCGCCTACACCCCGCGCCTGCCGCTGCCGGGCGGCATCGTGCCGAGCTTCCAGATGCCGCCGATCCACGGCAGCTGGAAGCAGGACGAGGTGGCCGAACTGCACGTCCTGCTGCCCCGTCGCGTGGTGGAGACGCGGGGGACGCGGCTGATCGCGTGCATGGGGCTGGGATTGGATTGCGATGAGACGGCGATTATTTCGAATTAGGAAGTCGCCTTGCGGCGACGTCTTAGGTTGTCCCGGGAGCGCCCCCCAGCAGATTCACCGAGCAGCTCCGACTGAAACTCGGGATCGCCGAGCCGCGCCATTCCTGCACGCCGGTCAGGGCGCCGGAGCGGCCGCCCGGGGGCATGCTGCCCTGATAGTTGGCGGTCATGGAGAAGCCGTCGCCCTGGGCGGTGCCGGTCAGCGTCACGGCGCCGTTGTTCTGGACCACGCCACCGCCGGTCTCGATGACGCCCGTCTGGGCGCCGGTCGGGGCAAACAGCGGACGCTCGTAATGCGCCTGGTTGCCGGTGACGGTGACGGTGAACGGCTGGTCGGGCACCTGCATGGTGGCGCCCGGCACGGGATCGCAATGCAGCGGCCCCTGCCAGCGCTGCACGCCAAGCACGCCGGGCGGCGAACCGGGGGGCAGGTTGTTGGCCCGATCGAGCGTGCACCCGGCCAAGGCGAGCGCCGCGCCGGACACGTACAGGCCCGACCTGCACAGGCTGGCAAAACGCGATGCGCTGGTGATACGCGATTTCATGCACGGCTCTCCTCGGTTGACTGGGCCAACAACGCGGCTCGGGCGCAATCGTTCGCACAAACCGGATCGTTCGCTTGAGGAGAGGTCGCGCTACCCCCGCGCGCCGCCCGAGGACGCCCGGTAATTCGGCCCGCATTGCTGCGCCCCGAGCCATGTCTGGCATGGGGGCAGCGGCGGACCCGGCTGCACGCAGCCGACGAGGACGCCGGCGAGCGCCAGCAGCAGCCCGCAATACCTGATGCCCGAAAACAAGGTCCGGCCCTCCTGCAGGCTCCCGAGAGGAGCACCCGAAGTCAGGTAGTCCCGCGCGCCTGATTTGGCCAGCCCCTCGGAGGCGATGTTCCGATCACGCCCCCATCGGCGTGATCAGCACATACATCGTGCAGCTGCGGCTGAAATCCTCGCCGCCGTCGCTCCGCCATTGCTGGGTGCCACGCAGATGCGCCTCCCGCCCCGCCGCCGGCAGCGTCCCCTGGTAGCTGGCGGTGAAGCTCTGGCCCGGCGTCTCGGCGCCGCCGTCCAGCGCCACCGCGCCGTTGCGTTCCACCCGGCCGGCGCCGCGCTCCACGACGCCCCCGGCCCCGCCGCGCAGCGGATGCCGGTACTGCACGTCGTCGCCGGTCACCGTGATGGTGATCGGCTCGTCCGCGGCAATCGCGGCGCCCGGCTTCGGCGAACAATGCAGGGCGCCTTCCCAGACCTGGTCCGGCGGTGGCGGCGCGGGCGGCTCAGGCGGCGGCGATGGCGGAGGCGCGACGGCACAGGCGGCCGCGAACGCCGGCAGCAGCAGGGACAGCTTGGCGACAGGATTCATGCGCGGAGAACTCCGAGGCAGCGACAGCGGGCCGCACCCGGGGATACCCCGCGGCGGCCGACAGGACCGGCCCGAAACGCGCAGCGGGCCGATCGGTTCTGCAGGAACAATGCGGCGTGATCAGAAGCGGCGCGGGCTATCCGCCGGCCAGCCGGGCGCGCGGCGGTTGCCGGCCGCTGCGGTCCAGCGCGAAGCGCACCGCCGGCTGCACGGCGCGGGCCAGTTGATCATGGGTCGCCGGCGACGGCGGCAGCACGAAGCCGTAGGTCGGGTAGGCGTAGCTGCCCAGCTGCCCGACCGGCGGCCACCAGACCCGCACCTGCGACCAGTCGTTGCGCTCGGACACGTCGACCACCAGCTGGTCCTCGTCCAGCTCGCCGGGCACCCAGTTGGCCTGGATCACCTGCACCTGCCGCGACGCCACCACGCGCGACACCACCGACACATGCCCGGACGGCAGCCGGGCGCCGCGGCGGAACACCAGCACGCTGCCGACCACCGGCCTGCTGTCGCGGCGATACTGGCCGGCGGCGGCATCCCACCAGTCGGCGCCGTCGCCGTACAGCGCGATGCCGGACAGCTCGCGGGCGAACGGCGCGCAGGTCAGGCCCGAATGATAGCTGCCGCGGCCGCCGCCCCCACCGCCGGACGAGCCGGCACAGGCCGAGAGCAGCACCAGCAGCAACAGCGGGGCGAAGCGGGACATTGCCGAAGCAATATATCAGCAACGGCGTGGAAGTCACTCATAAAAGGCTTGAATCAGGCGCAGGTCTCAGCCGGTCAGCAATGTGTTCAGCACGTAGTCGGTGTGCGCCCCGACGGCGGCGCCGGTCCAGCCGATGGCGGCCTCGGGGGCATCGCCGTCGAAGCGGATCGCCGGCCCCGGGTGCAGCGTGCGGCCGATCAGCGGGTCGTCCACCGGCTGCACCGCGCCGCGCGCGCGCAGATGCGGATCCTGGGCACAGTCGGCGATGTCGAACAGCCGCGAGCACGGCACATCGGCCGCCTCCAGCGTCGCCTCCGCCTCGCGCGCCGGGCGCTGCCGGGTCCATTCGGCGATCGCCGCGTCCAGCACCGCGACATGCGCGACGCGGGCGGTGTTGTCGGCGAAGCGCGGGTCGTCGGCGAAATCGGGCCGGCCGATCGCGTGCATCATCCGGCGGAAGATCAGGTCGGAATTGCCGGCGATGCAGAGGAACTTCCCGTCGGCGCAGGGATAGGTGTTGGTCGGCGCCGCGGTGGCGATCGCCGCCCCGACCGGCTGGCGGATGCGTCCGTCCAGCGCGTATTCCGGCAGCATGCCCTCCATCAGGCTGAGCACGAAATCGACCAGGTTGACGTCGACCACGCGGCCCACGCCGGTGCCGGTCACGTCGCGCTGGTAGACCGCCGCCAGCAGCCCGATCGCCGCATACATGCCCGGCCAGATCGTCGCTGATCGACACCCCGCAGCGCGGCGGCGGCAGGTCGGAGGCGCCGGCCGGATGCGCGGTCAGGTGGCGCAGCCCGCCCATCGCCTCGCCGATGGCGCCGAACGCCGGCTTGTCGCGATACGGCCCGTCCTGGCCGTAGCCGGACACCCGGGCGATCACCAGGCGCGGGTTGGCGGCGTGCAGCACGTCGGGGCCGAGGCCCAGGCGCTCCAGCTGGCCGGGACGGAAATTCTCCACCAGCACGTCGGCGCGCGGCGCATAGCCGCAGCGCCTCGGCGCGCTCCCGCTTGAGGTCCAGCACCACCGACAGCTTGTTGCGGCCATGCACGCTGAACCACACCGGATGGCCGTTGGCGCGGGCACCCCAGCCGCGCACCGGGTCGCCGCCCGGCGGCTCCACCTTGATCACCTCGGCGCCGAGATCGGCCAGGATGCGGGTGCAGAACGGGCCGGCGATGTAGTGCCCGAGCTCGACCACCTTCAGGCCTGCCAGCGGGCCGGTGCGAACCGGAGGGATCATGAACTGCTGACTTTCGCGTGAGCGGGAGTAATTAAGCCTTTCGGCTGGGATATTCGTGACGACTTAACCGTTTGATGACAGTCAGGCCATATGCTTCGGCGTATTGCCTTGGCTGGCTTCGGACTCCCTCCCTAACCGCCACCGGTCCTCGGACCGGCAGCGCGGCACCTCAGAAGGCGGTGCGGGCCAGGCCTGCACCGCCTTTTTTTGCGCGGCACCCCGGCCGGCCGGGATCGCCAGCAGCGCCGCCGCCAGGGCGGCCACGAAGGCGGCGGCGAACAGCGGCAGATGCGAGCCGCTCGCCTTGTAGAGCGCCGCCAGGGCAAACCCGA
Organism: uncultured Alphaproteobacteria bacterium; assembly: GCA_963819305.1. Lineage (GTDB taxonomy): Bacteria > Pseudomonadota > Alphaproteobacteria > Acetobacterales > Acetobacteraceae > CAVTKE01. The sequence goes on along the minus strand of CAWFVP010000002.1, from coordinate 423,224 downwards.
ACAGCGTCTGCGCCGCCGCCCAGCCCATCGTGCAGGCCCGCCACAATCCCGGCGACGCCTCGCCCGCAAGCTCCCGCGCCCGGGTCAGCGCGAGCGCCGAAGAGGCCGCCGTCGTGGCGCCGGCTAGCAGGGTGGACAGCACCAGCGAGGGCACCGACGTCGACAGCAGCGGCAACAGGGTCGCCGGCACCTGCAGCGCCATGATCGCCAGATATGCGTGGGCCACCCCGATCCGCCCCGCCAGCCGCCCGCACAGGCCGGCGCCGCCAGCGACGGCGATGCCGAACAGCAGCCAGGAGGCCGAGCCCCATCCCGTGCCGTAGCCCAGGCCGCGGGCGATGAAATCCGGCCACCACCCCATATGCGCCGCCGCCGCCGCGCCTCCCAGCGTATAGGAAGCGAGCAGCCGGCCGATCCCGCCGGCCAGCGGCGGCATCCGCACAACCGGCGGCGCCGGCACGCGCGGCCAGCGCGGCCAGGCCAGCATGGTCAGCAGGATCGCCGCCGCCGCCAGCGCCAGCCATGCGGCCGACAGCCCCAGCGGCAGCAGCGCCGGCACCATCACCGCCCCCGCGGCGATGCCGACGCCCACGCCCACGAACATCGTCCCCGCGGCGAAGGCCCGGCTCGCCGGCGCCACCGCCTGTTGCACCGCGGGGCCGGCCAGCACCATCAGCACGCCGCCGGAGATCCCGGCCAGCAGGCGCCAGGGGATGTACCATGATAATCCGGCGTCGAACGGTCCACCGCGCCAGGCGCACAGGGCGAAGCAGATCACCGCCAGCACCGTCGCCCCGCGCAGCGCCGGCCGCATCCCCACCGCCCGCCCGACTGAGGGCGCCACCCCCGCGCCGACCAGGTAGCCGGCGAAATTGGTCGCCCCGAGCAGCCCGGCATCCCCCGCCGACAGCCACTGCGCCTGCACCATCGCCGGCAGCAGCGGCGCATAGGCGAAGCGCTGCAGCCCCACCCCCAGCAGGGTGGCGCAGGCACCGGCCAAGATCGCCCGCCCGTCCCGGGTCATGTCCCCCGGCTCATGCCAGCGACCACACCAGCCAGGCGGCGGCGGTGCCGGCGGCGATCGCGGCCACCAGGTTGCCGGTCGCCACCATCGCCGCCAGCGTGGCGACGGCGCCGGCGCTGGTCTGCAAACCGCCATGCACCAAGGCCGGCGCCACGTAGCTGATGAATAGCGCGCCCGGGATATGCCCCAGTACCGCCCGCGTCAGCTTGGTCGGCCGGATCTGGGTGAACAGCCAGTAGCCGCCGCCCCGGCAGGCATAGGTGGCCAGCGCCATGCCCAGGATCGCGGCGACTGTGGCGGGGTCCAGGCTCATGCCCGCCCGATATCCCGCAATCCGCCGACCAGGCTGCCGGCCAGCGCACCGGTGATGATGTACCACGACGTCCCCGGCAGCAGCAGGTTGAAGGCGACCGCGACCGCCGCCGCCACCGCCCAGGGCAGCAGGTCGCCGAGGCCGCGCCACATCCCCGCCAGCATCGACACGAACACCGCCAGCGCCGCGAAGTAGATCGGGTGCCCCGGCGGCGGCCGCACCACGCTGCCGAGCACGAAGCCCACGGCGGTGGTGACGATCCACATCAGCCACATCACCATCCCGCTACCCATCAGCAGCCCGGCGTCCCGCCCGCCGGCGTTCATGTCGCGCACCGACAATGCCCAGTTCTGGTCGGCCATCACGAACAGCGACCCCCACAGCCGCCAACCGCGCAACCGGTCGAGCCACGGCGACAGCACCGGCCCCATCAGCGCCAGCCGCGAGTTCACCGCCAGCGCCGTGAGCGTCGCCGCCAGCACCGGCGCCGGGTGGCTCCAGCTTGCCAGCGCCACCAGCTGCGCCGACCCGCCATACACCGTGGCGCTCATCAATTCGCATTCCGCCAGCGACAGCCCGGCCGCCTGCGAGACGATGCCGCAGACCAGCCCGAACGGGGTCAGCCCGATCAGCAGCGGAATGCACAGCCGCATGCCACGCAGCATGCCCTGGCGGGTGAACACCACGGGAAGCATCGGCTGCCTGTCAGCCCTGCCGGACCCGCAGCACCAGCGCCTCGGCATCCTCCGGCGGCATCCGCAGCGCGCGGCTGGCGACCTCCTGCGCGAAGCCGGCGCGGGCCAGCATGCCGAGCGCCCGGCGATGCGCATCGGCATCGGCGTCAGATGCAGCGAAGGCGCCGATCCGCCGGCGGCGGGTGAACACCACGGCGGCGGCAAGCTCGGCCTCCGGGTCCTCCGGCAGCACCGCCCGCGCGGTTTCCGCCCCGATGCCGCGCGATGCCAGGTGGGCGGTGATGCCCCGCCTGGAATGGCCCGACTTGCCGAGGTTGCGAGCGCGGCTGGCGGCGAAGGCCGCGTCGTCCACCAGCCCGGCGGCGACCAGCTTCTCCACCACGACACGCCCGGCCGCCTTGGCGGCGCGAACCTCCTGCGGGTCCGGTGTCGCGGCCCGCGCCCAGCGGTCCACCCGCCGGTCCAGCACCCGCGCCAGCCCGGCGCCGGTGGTGGCATAGCGCGCGATGTGGCGCATCGCCGCGTCATGCAGGCTCGACGGCGTCGGGGCGGCGGGAATCCGGGGCGGCGGCATGGCAGAACGATGGCACGCCCGCCGGCGTCGGGAAAATGCGCGCGCCGGGGGGCAGGGTCGCGCGCCCGCGGCGAAGATCGGGATTTATCCTAGGCCCCGCCCCGCACGCGCCCGGCCCGGCCGAAGCCCGGGGATCACGCGATACGAATGGCGCCGTGGCTTATCAGGTCGCCAAGACCGGTCACCGTGTTTCCCACACCCAGCAGATCGGCGATTTCACGCTGCCCTCCCGTGAAGGCGCCGCTGGCATCGAAGCTGAGGGCGGCGCTGGTGCCGTTGCTGATGACGTGCAGGTATTTGCCCAGCGCGCTGAAGCTGCCTTGCAGGTTGACCTGGGCTTCGGCCAGCACGGCGGTGATGTCCAGGACGTCGTTGCCGCCGACCTCGAAGCCGGTATGCACGTTCTGCCCCAGGTCGCTGTCATAGGTGCTTCCCGTCGGAATGATGTCGTCCCCGCCGAGATGCAGCTTCACCACCTGCTGGTTGCCGGCGATGAAAAGCTGGTTCAATCCACCGCCGGCATCGAGCACATTCGCCGAATTGAGCATGACGATGAGGTCGTCGCCGGCGCCCGTGGTTACGTTGTTGTTGCTTCCATGCAACGTCACGTCGTTCGCCCCGCTGCCGAGCCTGAGCACGCTGTTGCCCTGGTCGCCCTGCCCCCCGACGATCACCCCGCCATTGCCCGCGGTCACGCTGTTGCCGTAGCCACCGAGCAGATCCACGTAGCTGTGCCCGTTCCCCAGGGTGAACGCGACATTGTTGCCGCCATACTCCCGCAGGTTATTGGCGCCGTCACCGACGGATATGCTCGAACTTCCCCCGAAGGTATAAACCCAGTTGTCGCCGTTGCCCAAGGCGACCGAGTTGCCGTAGCCGCCGAGCAGAACGTGATTGGCGCCATTGCCGAGCTTCACCGCGGTGTTGCCCAGCGAGCCATCCACCGAGTTGTTGCCGTCGCCGCCGGAGACCAGGTTGTTGAACCCGGACAGGTGGACGGTCACGTTGCCGGTCGAGGTATAGACCGTCGCCTGCCCGAGCCCCGCCAGAACCAGGTCGTCGCCGCCGTTGCAGTAGACGACGTTGTTGTAGGCATAGGCATTGATGATCTCGAATCCCGGCGTGCCCTGGATGATGGAATTGCCATAAATGCTGCCGGCTATGCTGGGAGGTGGCATCTGCGGGTTTCCTCTGGACGGTTGCTGGACCACGTCACGCGACGCGCCCATCACGACCCCGCGGGTGCCTCGCGACGGTGATCTGGATCAATGTTCATTCAACTGTGATCCCGAAGCCCCTGACGCCTGTAGCCCTGGCCGGTCGTCGCCGGCGTCGAGGAAAATGCATCCCGGGAAGCAAGGTCCGCAACGTTGATCCGTCGCAACGGTTGCGTCGTCGCAAAGGTGATTTGGAGAGCCCGCGGGTCGCCCTCTACGGTTCGTGCATTCCGGGAGGCGAGCGCCGATTGCGAACTGTATCGAGACTATTGTCGCAGCTGCGCGACATGCATTATTTCGGTTGGACATTTCCGATCCGCCGCCTGCTTCATGGCCTTCGCCGCACCCCGCTGCGCGCCCCCCTGCCCGGCTTCGGCGACATCGGCGTTCGCCCGGGCAGCAGCGACCTCGACGTGGTGCGGCAGGTGTTTCGCGAACGCAGCTACGACATAGCGGCCTATCCGCAGAATGCCCGGGTGCAGCAGCGCCTCGCGGCGATCCTGGCCGCCGGGCAGGTGCCGGTCATCATCGATGCCGGCGCCAACATAGGTGCGTCATCGATCTGGTTCGCCGCCAACCACCCCAGCGCGCGAGTGCTGGCCGTCGAGCCCGATCCGCGCAACGCCGCGTGCTGCCGCGCCAACTGCGCGGACCGGCCCGGCATCACCGTGGTCGAGGCGGCGATCGGATCGACGCCCGGGACCGTGTCGCTCTGGGACCCCGGCCTCGCCTATGCCTGGTCGGTGCGCACCGAACGCAACGAGGGCGTCGGAACCACCAGGGTCTGCACCATCGCCGAGCTCGTCGCCACCGTTCCGGGCGGGCGGCTGTTCATCGCTAAGATCGACATCGAAGGTTTCGAGTCCGACCTGTTCGCGGCGAACCTCGACTGGCTCGCCGACGCCGTCGCGGTCATCATCGAACCGCATGACTGGATGCTGCCGGGCCGCAACACCAGCCGCGAATTCCAGCGCGCCATCGCCGTGGAGGATTTCGAGATCGTCATCCGCGGCGAGAACCTGCTGTATTTCCACGCCTGACCCGAAACAGCGCGGCGGCGGTCAGCCCATGGCGATGACCGGCACGCCGATCAGCACCGGATGCAGCAGGATCATCAGCACATAGGCCAGCGTGCCGACGCCCAGCGCCACCGCGTCGGCGCGGGTGAAGGCGGCGACGCGCGGCGCCCCCACATCGCCCCGCCGCTTGACGGCGATGCGGTCATACACCGCCCAGGCCAGGAAGCTGCCGAACAGCAGCATCCCTCCGGCATCGCCGTTGGCGAGCAGATGCGCCAGCGCCCAGATCTTGATGGCGACCAGCATCGGATGCCGCAGCCAGCCCCGGATGCGTCCAGGCGCCGGGTTCATGCAGGCCAGCGACACGAAGGCGAACCACATCAGGGTGATGGTCAGGTGCCGCGTCCAGGCCGGCGGCACCCAGAGCTGGATCCAGTCTTCGGCCCGGTAGCGATGGAAGCCCCAGACGATCAGCGCGAAGCCGATCAGCGACAGCACGGAATACAGGCCCTTGAACCCGCCCGGCCCCAGCCGCGCGATCCAGTCCGCCCGCGCAGTCCGCAGGGTGGTGAGCGTGTGCACGCCGAGAAACACGACGATCCCGGCGATCAGTATGAGCATGGGGTCTCCCGATGTTGCTGCCGCAGGCAGCCTAGCCCGAAGCCCCGCCGGCGGCCATCGGGCCTGGCCGCCGGCGGCCCCGGTCAGGCGTTCGCCGCCTTGTAGCCGGTCTTGGTGGACTTCGCCTTCTCCATCATCGTCTTGGCTTCCTTGCCGGTCAGCAGCGGCATGGTCTCGAAACGGGCGAAGGCGCCGGTCGAGGCGGCATGCAGGGAACAGGCGCCGGCGCTGAGATTGTCCGGGAAGTTGACGATGCCGACCCCATCGAATTCACCGAAGGCGAAATAATAATTGAGCAACTTGCCGCCGAAATCCTTGATCAGGGTTTCCGCCTGCTCGCTTCGGTCTTGCGGATGCTCGACCAGCCTCTTCACGGCGCCGCTGGTGAATTGCCAGCGCAGCAGATAATGCGACATATCGGCCTCCCTTGTTGTCGTGGGGCCCATCTCGCTTCGCAACCCGCCCGGCGATGGGCCTTCGTTGCCAGGCATTCCTCCGCGCCGGATGCTAGACCGTTACGCTGGCCAATTCATCGGCGGCAGCGGTGCAATTCACCGGCTTTTGACCGCCGGCGCGCAACGCAGCACCCATTTCCGCCACCTTGCGCTGTAGCCGCGTTCGGTCATCCTGCGCCAAGCATTGTTCCGCAAGGAGAAGTCCCGATGAAGGCCGCCAACGTTCTCGAGACCATCGGCAACACCCCGCATATCCGCGTCGCCCGGCTGTTTCCGGATGCCGAGGTCTGGATCAAGTCCGAGCGCGCCAACCCCGGCGGCTCGATCAAGGACCGCATCGCGCTGTCGATGGTCGAGGCCGCCGAGGCCAGCGGCGCGCTCAAGCCCGGCGGCACCATCATCGAGCCGACCTCCGGCAACACCGGCATCGGCCTGGCCATGGTCGCGGCGGTGAAGGGCTACAAGCTGATCCTGGTGATGCCCGAATTCGATGTCGGTCGAGCGGCGCCGGCTGATGCAGGCCTATGGCGCCAGCTTCGACCTGACGCCGCGCGAGAAAGGCATGAAGGGCGCCATCGCCCGGGCCGAGGAACTGGCCGCCGCCAGCCCCGGCGCCTGGATCCCGCAGCAATTCGAGAACCCGGCCAACATCGCCGTCCACGCCGCGCACCACCGCGCAGGAGATCCTGGCCGACTTCCCCGACGGCATCGACGTGCTGATCACCGGCGTCGGCACCGGCGGCCACATCACCGGCTGCGCCGAGGTGCTGAAGCCGCGCTGGCCGCAACCTGAAGGTGTTCGCGGTGGAGCCGTCGCAGTCGCCGGTGATCTCCGGCGGCTCGCCCGGCCCGCACCCGATCCAGGGCATCGGCGCCGGCTTCATCCCGGCCAACCTGCACACCGCGATCCTCGACGGCGTGATCCAGGTCGAGGCCGAGGAAGCCCGCGAATTCGCCCGCCGCTCCGCCCGCGAGGAAGGCCTGCTGGTCGGCATCTCCTCCGGCGCCACCCTGGCCGCCATCGCCAAGAAGCTGCCGGAGCTGCCAGAAGGGCGCCGTCGTGCTCGGCTTCAACTACGACACCGGCGAGCGCTACCTCTCGGTGCCCGACTTCCTGCCGGCGTGAGGGCGACCGCTCGCAGACCAGTCTCTCAACGAACGGCCGGCGGCAGCAGCAGCCCCGCCGGCCACAGCGCGTTGGGGCCGGGCGCCACGCCGAGCCGCTCGGTCAGGTTGCGGCGGACGATGTCGGCGTAGCTGCCGACCGCCGCCTGCACCTCGCGCCGCCAATCCGGCCGCAGCCCCGGCAGCGCCTTCGCCGGATGCGCGGCGGCGCCGCCCGCCTGCCAGGAATCGCCCGGCAGGTCCGCCAGCAGCAGCGCGTCGAACACCCAGGCGACCAGCGCCGCCCACTCGCCGTCGGCGACGCCGGTGACGGCGATCACCGGGTCCGCTGCCAGCGTCTCGGGCAGCAGCCGGCTGCCGGTGCGGCGGATGCCGAGGTTCTGGCGCATCTCGCCCAGATCGTTGACGGCGCCCACGACACCCCCGCAACGCCCGGCGTTGTAGGCGTCCAGCAACTCGACATCTTCCTGGAACGTCAGCCGGCCGACCGGCAGGTTCGCCGCCGCCGCCGCCATCTCGAGCGCGCGCTGGCCCGGGCTGCCGGTCATGAAGCAGATCACCTGTCCGGACAGGTCGGCGAAACGCCGCGCGGGCGAGGCGTCCGGCACCATCACCGCGATCGCCGCGATGGCGACCGTCGGGCCGGGGATCAGGAACCCCGCCAGCCCCTCGCCGGCAATTTCGCCGCCGGTCAGGAACGCCAGTTCGTCGCTGCCAGCCTCCGCCGGGTTGCGGCGCAGCGGCTCGAAGCTTTGCGGAGATTCGTAGAAGCCGAACGTCACCCGCCCGGCCGGACCCAGCACGGCGATCGCCAGCGCCCGGCAGACATCGACGGCGATGCCGGCGGCGACCGCATCCCCCGCCGCATCGGCGATCCCGGCGCGATCCGCGGCGCCGCAATGCAACACGCCCTCGGCCCGCACCCGCTCGATCACGCTGCCGCCCGCAGCCTGCGCCGGCACCGCGGCCAGGCAGGCCAAGGCCAGCGCGATGCCCCGCATGGCCTGGCCGCCTTGCATGCCGCTACGGCTTGGCGAGGTTGAACCGCGGCAGGGTCGCGGGCAGCGTGTTGAAGCCGGCCGGCACGGCCGCGTCGATATGCTGGCGCTGGTCTTCCGGCACCATGCCGATCGCCTGAGCAGCCATTGCCGTCGTAATGCGGCAGCCGGTCCGACGATGTCCTGCGGGATCATCGCGTAGCTGCGGCCGGGCAGCGGCGGCAGCGCGCCGGTCGAGGCGCTCCGGCTCGAAGGCCGACAGCAGGTCGTCGGTCTCCGGCGTGTTGATGTCGCGCGGCCCGAGATGGTGCTGCACGAAGCCGTTCGGGCCGTTGAACTTCGGATCCTCGCCGGCCAGCAGCGCCTGCTTCTCCTCGGGCAGGCTCGCCAGCGGCGGCAGGTCGAAGATGCGCCTCGATCGTTTCGATCACCGCGTTGTGGTCGCCCTCGGCATGCGACACCGACATGCGCGCGGGCATAGGGCGAGATCACGATCATCGGAATCCGCATGCCGCGCGCCAGCGGCAGGCCGTCCGGCCCGTAGGACAGGATGCGCGGCGGCACATGGTCGTAGAAGCCGTCCGACTCGTCATAGGTGATGATGATGGCGCTCTGTTTCCACAGATCGCCTCGTTGCCGGCGACGGCGTTGATCACGCGCGCCGCCATCGCCTCGCTGATCTGGCGGTCGCTGTAGCTCGGGTGGTCGTCGTCGCCGCTGCTTGGTGTCGGCGATCACCTTGCGGTCGGCATCGGTCAGCGGGCCGGGGAAGTTGGCGTTCTGGATCGGCGGCTTCTGGCCGGCGACGTTGACGAACCCGCCGCGCATGTAGAACACGCCGCCTTCGGCCGGCAGCTTGCCGCCGGCGATGTCGGCGAAGAAGTCGCCCAGGCCGCGCAGGTTCTTGCTCCAGCGCCGGGTTGTTGGCGATGTAGCCGAAATACTGCGGGCCGTTGTGGTGGCTGACATAGCCGCCATGGGTCGCCTCGGCGCCGGGATCGGTCGGCTCGTGGTCGTAGCCTTCCTGGTACCAGCGCCAGTTCACCGGCATGCCGCCGTGCGATCGGCGATGAACGGGATGTCCTGCTGGATGTCGGCGAGGTCGGCCTCCGGGCCGCGGTCCTGCGCCATGTCGGCGGCGATCCCCTTGCCCGCGAACGTCAGCGGCATCGAGGCGAAGGTCAGGTTCGCCGCGATGTTGCCGTTGGCGTAGCTTTCCTTGCCCTTCGCCCGCGCGGCTCGCGGTTGGCCGACGGTGGTGTCGAACTGCGAGCCGTAGAACGGCTGCGGGTCGTTGACGATCGGCACCCCCTGCAGCTTGCCGGTGACGCCGTTCACCGTGACGTCGGGGCTTCGCCGCACCGTGCTTCACCCACTGGGTCTCGCCGGACTGGCCCGCGATCATGGCGATGGCGTTCGGGCGTCGAGGGCGTGTCCTCGGTGGCGAAGATGTTGTCGAACAGCACGAAGCGGCTGGCGTATTGCCAGAAGAACGGGATGGTGTCGCAGTCGATATAGCTCATCACCAGCCGGGCGATACTGCGTGCCCATGGCGACGTTGGCGTCGCCGCCCTTGGACGCGAAACGGCTGTATTCGTCGCCGGCGAAACCGTCCATCGCGGCGGTGCCGTTCTGCACGTCGATCTTCTTGGCGAGGCCGGTGTGGCTGTGGTCGACGCTGTCGACGAAGGTCGCGTTCTGCGCCGGCCCGATGCGGAACGGCTGCACCGCTACCTGCTTGCCGTCGGCGCCGGCATAGCTCTGGACGAAGCCCGGCGTATGGGCCGCGTCGCGCGGCGCGCGGCCGTCGGAATACAGGCCGTTGGCGCCGGGGAAGCTGCCGAATTCGTTGTCGAACGAATGGTTCTCGTTGAACACCACGAAGACGTATTTGATCTTCTCGCGCAACGCCCGGATCAGCTCGTCGCGGCTCATCCCCGGCGCCGCGGGGTCCACCACGTAGCTTGCCACCGCCGGCCCCGGATCGGGCTGCGGCGTCACCATCCCGGCGGCCGGATAGGCCTGGCCGTAGCCGGCGCCCGGAACGCCGGCGGCGAGTGCGGCCATGACGCGCAGCAGGTTCGGGCGAAGCTTGTTGCGGACGCCAGGCATGTTTCGCGATCCTCCAGGACAGTTGCGGCGGCGCAGTATAGGCGGCACCCGCGGACACGGTGTTACGGTTGGATGACGGCACGCTTCGGAATTAGCCGAAGCATCCGGCCCGCGCCAGGGGATAGGCATGCGGCTCCATCAAACCCCATGGAGCCCGAAATGATCACCTGTTTCATCCGCTATGAAATCGATCCCACCAACGTCGCGGCGTTCGAGCGCTACGGCCGCGAATGGGGCCAGGTCATCCCCCGCTGCGGCGCCGACCTGATCGGCTACTTCGCCCCGCACGAGGGCTCGGCCACCACCGCCTACGGCCTCTACAACATCGAAAGCCTGGCCGCCTACGAGGCCTACCGCGCGCGCCTACGGCAGGACCCGCAGGGCCGCGCCAACCACGAGTTCGCCCAAGCCGAGAAGTTCATCCGCCGCGAGGACCGCATCTTCCTGCGCCAGGTTTCGCCGGCGCAATAGCACAGCTTGTTGATCGCGCGCGCATTCGGTTGCGGCCAGGCATCGAGAACGGGCAGGCTCGCCTCCTGCCTGTTCCACGAGGCCCGCCATGCCGCTGCGCGATATCGAAACGATCGTGTTCGTGATGCTGGAGAACCGCAGCTTCGACCACGCGCTCGGTTACCTCAGCACCGCCGCCGCCAGCCCGAAGCTGGCGGTCGAGGGCCTGCGCGACGACGCCGCCTGGCTCGATGCGCATGCCAACGTCTTCGCGGGCAAGCGCTACCCGATCCACGCCTACGCCCCGCCCGGCCCGCGGGCGATGCCCGACCCGCCGCACGACCATGCGGCGATCGCCATCCAACTCGGCACCGGGGCGGCGCCGATGAGCGGCTTCGTCGCCAGCTACATGACCCGCCAGCCGCCGCCGCCCGACCCGTCGCTGGTGATGGGCCATCAGACGGCGGCCTCCGTGCCGATGTTCGACTTCTTCGCCCGCAACTTCGCCGTCTGCGACCATTGGTTCGCCGCCCTGCCGACCGGCACCCAGCCGAACCGGCTGATGGCGATGGGCGGCGGCAGCACGATCCTCGACAACGCGGCGGTGTTCCTGCCGGACCAGCCGCTGGCCTATGACTGGCTGACCAGCCACCGGATTCCGTGGTGCGCCTATCAATGGGGCGACTTCCTGCCGTTCTTCAGCCTGATGCCTAGGTGGCTGCCGGAGATCACCACCTCGCTGACCCTGTCGGCGCTCGGCGGCCGCGGCCGCTTCCGCCGCTACGGACGGTTCCGCGAGCATTGGCTCGGCGCCGACGCCATGCCGGCGGTGATCTTCATCGAGCCCGAATACACCGACGGCCCGCACGCCCAGCCGAACGACGACCACCCGCCCACCGGCATCGCCCCGGGGCAGGCGTTCCTGGCCGACATCTACGCCACCCTGGTCGCCAACCCGGCCCGCTGGGCCAACACCATGCTGGTGGTCGCCTATGACGAGCATGGCGGCTTCTACGACCACGTGCCGCCGCTGCCGATCCCGGCCAGCGTCGGCGGCGCCGCGATCGCCACCACCGGCGTCCGGGTGCCGGCGTTCGTGGTGTCGCCGCATGTGTCGCCGGGGGTGCCGTTCACCGACCCGCTGGACCACACCTCGTTCCTGCAGCTGCTGGCCGACCGCTTCAGCCCCGGCCAGACCTATTCCGCCGCCGTCGCCGCCCGCCAGCAGCGCCTCGGCCGGCTGGCGACGGCGCTCACCCAGAAGCCCTCCGGCCCGGTCGCCGGGCCGACCATCCCGGCCGCCACCACCGCCGCCCTGCAGGCGCTCAACTCGGCAGCGCCGGCATCCTCCGGCACCGCCAACTCCGCCGCTGCGGCGCGCACCACGGACGCCTTCCACAATGTCGCGATGAAGCTGGCGACCGACCATCCGGACCTGCTGGCGGCCCCCGGCTGGGACAAGCTGGCGGCCTATGTCCGCACCCCCGACGGCATGTCGTGAGCTACAGCCATCCGCGCCGCTTGAAGAAGTAGTACGGCAGCACCGCGGAGACGATCATCAGCCCGATCGCGTAGGGGTAGCCGAACAGCCATTTCAGTTCCGGAATATGCTCGAAGTTCATGCCGTAGATGCTGGCGATCAGCGTCGGCGGCAGGAAGATCACCGCCGCCACCGAGAAGATCTTGATGATGGCGTTCTGCTGGATGTTGATCAGCCCCAGCGTGGCGTCGAGCAGGAAGGTGACGCTGGACGTCAGGTAGCCAACGTGGTCGAGCAACGAGGCGATGTCGCGCGCCACCGTCTGCAGCCGCGCCGGGACATCCTCGGCGCCGTCGCCTGCCGCCGCTTTCGGGATGGCGGATTGCAGGAACGGCACCACCCGGCCGAGGCTATGCAGGCTCTCGCGCACCCGGCTGGCGACGTCGCCGTTGCGGCCGATCTGCTGCAGCACCGGCCGCAGGTCGGCGTGGTTGCCGGCGCCCGACACCGATCCGTCGCGGGTGAAGATGTCGGTGGACAGCGTCTCCAGCTCGTCGCCGGCCGCCTGCAGGATATCGGCGGCACGGTCGATGATCGCCTCCAGCAGGCCGACCATCACGGCGACGCCGGAATCGAGCTTGCTGCGGTCCTTGCCGGCACGCGCGACGAAGGTTCGGAACGGCATGGGGTCGCCGTAGCGCAATGTCACCAGCCGGTTGCCGACCAGGATGAAGGTCACGTCCACCAACCGCCGGCCCAGCGCCTCGCTGATGCTGAGCACCCGCGACGACATCACCAGCGCCGCGCCATCGCGATAGACCTGGCTGCTTTCGTCGATCGACCGCATCTCCTCGCGGGTCGGGATCTCGACCTGCAACGCCGCCTCGACCGCCGCCTCCTGCTCCCGCGTGGGATCCAGCAGGTCGATCCAGGTGGCGTCCGCGACGCCCGCGAAATCCTCCGAGCAGTCGAGTTGGCGGAGCAGCCCGTCGGCGACGCTGTAGGCGTTGATCATCGGCAGGCTCCGGTCGAATGCGGGCGCGGGACGACGATTAAACTACGCCGTCACCTCCAGCACCATCGACGCCGCATGCACGCGGCCATGCTCGTCGGTGCCGCGCACCATGATCCGGTGGGTTCCGACCGCAACGTCTGCGGGCAGCGTCGCCTGCCACAGATGGGTCGACATTCCGGGCTCGACCCAGGGCTTCTTGGTCGCGGCGTTGCGGACATAGACCTCGACCACGAACGGGTCGGTGCGGTCGGCCCGCTGCATCGGCACGAAGCCGCCGTCCCGCCCGATGGCCATTTCCAGCCTGGACCGCGGCCCGCCGTCGAACAGGTTGGCGACCACCCGGGTTGACGCCGCGGCGGCCTGGGCGATCGGGCCGCCGAGCAGCACGCCGGCATGATAGTCGCGCATCACCTCGCGGCCACCGGCATGGACCTGGCTGTCGAGCGACAGGCGCAACTGGCCGCGCTGCGGGTCGTGCGCCGGCACCAGCGTGGTGGTGGCGCGGCCGCCGTCGACGGACAGGATGTGGAAGCCGTTCGGGCAGCCGTCGCTCTGCAGCGCCACCGGAACGCCGCGCTCGTCGAACGGACCGCTCCACCAGCTTCCAGATACTGCGGCGAGCACATGATGGTGGTGGGTGCCGGCGGCGAAGCCATCCTCGGCGCCCAGGTACCAATGCTCGTTGGTATGGGTATGGCCGCTGAAGCTGATGCTGTTGGGATGGCTGGAAATCGCCTCCAGGAACGCCCTGGTATCGACATTGGCGGTGCTGGCGGCGGTGCCGGCGCGGGTGCGCAGCGGAATATGGAAGCAGAACGCCACCAGCGCGTCGCCCGGCACATGCGCCAGCACGTTGCGGACGAAAGCCAGCGTCCGTTCGCCGAAGAAGCCGCGATAGCTGCCGCCGCCCATCGGCTTGCCCCGGTCGGTGCCGAGGTATTCGACATTGTCCAGCAGGAAGATGGTGGCGCCGGCATATTGGATGGCGTGGCTGCGGGCGCCGAAGATGCGCTTGTAGGTGTCGCGTGAATGCGCGTCGTCGGGTGCCTCCAGGTTCATGTCGTGGTTTCCCGGCACGCTGTACCAGGGAAGCCCGATGCTGCCGACGATGCGGTTGTATCGCGGGTAGAACGCCAGGTCGTCGAACATCAGGTCGCCGCAGGTGATGCCGAAGGCCGGGCCCGGCCGCTCGCCGCGAGCGCGCATTGGGCCACGACGTCGTCGCGGACATAGCCCAGCTCGGCCAGGCTCTCCGGCTGCGGGTCGGTGAACAGGATGGCGTCGAAACGCGGATCTTCCTGCTGCCGCCGCAGAGCGAAATCGAGGCTGGCCGGGAGCGGCCCGCTGGCGGCCAGGCCCGGGAAGCGGAACCCGAGCTCCGCCGGCGTGCCGGCGGGGGCATGTACATGCGCGAAGCGGGGCAAGCCGGTGGCGGGATCGGCCGGTGTCGCCCAGCCGGGGGGCTTGATCACGAACAGTGAATCGCCCTCCGCCACCGGCAAGGTCCAGCGCCCGTCGGCGTCGGTCTGCACCACGTCGCGGCCGTTCGAGACCATGACGCCCGGGATGCCGCGGCTGGACGCGCCGCGTCGCTCACTGCCGTCCGCATCCTCGAACACCACGCCCTGCGCGGTGCCCGCCTGGCTAGCAGCCTGGTTACCGGTCTGAGCATGGGCAGCCCTGCCGGCGAGCACCAGGCCGGCCGCCGCCGCGCCGGCCAGGGTCTGGCGACGGGTCAAGGCCGGGTTCGTCGTTGCGGGGTTCGTCTTTGCGTCGGTGCCATTGATCATCGCCTGCTCCTGCTCATGCCCACGCTCATACGCGGCCGCAGCCTAGCCAGCTTCGGGGGCACGGCGATGACACTTGCGTTGCGCTTGCGCGGGCCATGGCACGCGAGCGCTGCGGTCCATGCGCCCCACCCTCGCGCAGCGCAGGTTTGACTTCGAGTCGCCGCCCGGACCATGCTTTCCGTTTCCGGAAACGCCGGCGCCATCGATGGCCCCGGCGGGAAACCTCCGGAAAGCAACGTCCCGGAAAGGGACAAAGGACTCGACGGACATGATCTCCGCCCTGATGCCGACCTACAACCGCGCCGACCTCGCTTTCGAGCGGGGCGAAGGCGCCTGGCTGTTCACGGCCGACGGGCGACGATTCCTCGATTTCGGGGCCGGCATCGCCACCTCGCTCGCTCGGCCATGACAACCAGCATCTGGCCGACGCCATCGCCGAGCAGGCGCACAAGGTGATGCACGTCTCCAACCTGTACCGCGTCCCGCGGCGCCGAGCGGCTGGCCGCAGCGGCTGGTCGCGGCGACGTTCGCGGACAGCGTGTTCTTCTGCAACTCGGGGGCGGAAGCCAACGAGGGCATGGTCAAGATGATCCGCAAGGCCCAGGTACGAGACCGGCCATCCCGAGCGCTACCGCGTGATCTGCTTCGACGGCGCCTTCCACGGCCGCACCCTGGCGATGCTGGCGGCGACCGGCAACGCCAAATACCTCAAGGGCTTCGGCCCGGAGGTGGACGGCTTCGACCATGTGCCGTTCAACAACCTCAACGCCCTGCGCGACGCCATCGGGCCGAACACCGCCGGCATCATCGTCGAGCCGGTGCAGGGCGAGGGCGGCATCCGACCGGCGCATCTGCAGTTCCTGCGCGACCTGCGCGCCACCTGCGACGAGTTCGGCACTGATCCTGGGCCTGGACGAGATCCAGTGCGGCATGGGGCGAACCGGCAAGCTGTTCGCCCATGAATGGGCCGGGCATCGAGCCCGACGTGATGTCGGCGGCCAAGGGCATCGCCGGCGGCTTCCCGATGGGCGCCATCCTGGCCAAGGAGCACGTGGCCAAGCATCTGGTCGCCCGGCACCCACGGCACCACCTTCGGCGGCAACCCGCTCGCCTGCGCCGCCGCCAACGCGGTGCTGGACGTGATCCTGGCCCCCGGCTTCCTGCCGGAGGTCGACCGCAAGGCCCGCGTGCTGTGGCGCGGGCTGGTGAGGATGGTCGCCGACTTCCCCACGGTGTTCGAGGACGCGCGCGGCGCCGGCCTGATCGTCGGCCTGAAATGCGTGGTGCCCAACACCGAGGTGCAGGAGGCCTTCACCGCCGAGGGCCTGCTGACGGTCGGCGCCGGCGACAACGTGGTGCGCCTGGTGCCGCCGCTGGTGATCACCGACGCCGACATCGCCGAGGCCGTGGCGATGATGCGCCGCGGCGCCGCGCGCTGCCTGCCCAGCACATCCAAGGTCGCCGCGAAATGAGCGGAGCCGCGCGCCGCAGGGTCGCCACCGGTCCGACCGACAGCCAGGATACCGGGCGAGGCGACGCCCCCCGCGTTCCCCGGTCCGCCACTTCCTCGAAATGCGCGACTTCGACACCGCGACGCTGCGCCACATGCTCGACATCGCCAGCGGCTTCAAGGCGGCGGGCGGCGTCACCTCGCGCCCGCTCGCCGGCAAGACCATCGCGCTGATCTTCGAAAAGCCCAGCACCCGCACCCGCGTCAGCTTCGAGGTGGCGATGCGCCAGCTCGGCGGCGACGTGATCATGCTGACCGGCGCCGAAATGCCAGCTCGGCCGCGGCGAGAGCGTGGCCGATACCGCGCGCGTGCTGTCGCGCTACGTCGATGCCATCATGCTGCGCACCGACGCGCCGGAGAAGCTGGCGGAGATGGCGGAATACGCCACTGTGCCGGTGATCAACGGCCTGACCGCGGCGTCGCATCCCTGCCAGCTGATGGCCGACGTGATGACCTTCGAGGAGCATCGCGGCCCGATCGCCGGCCAGGTGGTGGCCTGGTGCGGCGACGGCAACAACGTCGCCACCAGCTGGATCGAAGCCGCCGCCCGCTTCGACTTCACCCTGCGCCTGGCAACCCCGGCGCGAATTGCGCCCACCGGCCGAACTGGTCGCCTGGGCGCGGGCGCAGGGGGCGCGGATCGAACTGACCGACGACCCCGCCAAGGCCGTCGCGGGCGCCCGCTGCGTCGTCACCGACACCTGGGTCAGCATGTCGGACGACCCCAACACCAGCCGCCACAACCTGCTGGCGCCGTACCGGGTGGACGCGGCGCTGATGGCCCGGGCGGCGCCCGACGCGATCTTCATGCACTGCCTGCCGGCGCATCGCGGCGAGGAGGTCACCGCCGAGGTGATCGACGGCCCGCAATCGGTGGTGTTCGACGAGGCGGAAAACCGGCTGCACGCGCAGAAGGGCGTGCTGGCCTGGGCGCTGGGCGCCGCGCGGTAACAACCTTTCGGGGTCAACGGACAATCCCGTTGACCCCGTCTTCCGCCGAGTGCGATCCTTTGCCGGAGTATCCGCCGAACAGGTAGGAGCACCGGAATGATGCGGCTCGCCATGCTGGTTCCAGCTACGCTGCTCGC
This sequence comes from uncultured Alphaproteobacteria bacterium, assembly GCA_963819305.1. GTDB lineage: Bacteria > Pseudomonadota > Alphaproteobacteria > Acetobacterales > Acetobacteraceae > CAVTKE01. Next base: position 405,737 of record CAWFVP010000002.1, on the reverse strand, counting down.
CGGCGCCGTCGCCTCCGGGTCCGTCCACGCCCAGCAAGCCACCGCGCAGCAACCTTTCCAGTGCGGCCGCCGCGGCGGCGACATGCAGTTCGGACTGGACGCCAAGGTCGCGGGCCTCGACCAGCACACCTCCACCGCCGGGTCGACGCGCGACGTCTCGATCAACATCTACGAGCCGCTGATCACCCGGGACGCCGATTTCAAGCCTATGCTGGCGCTGGCGCAATCGGTGGACGTGAGCCCGGACCAGAAGGTGTTCACCTTCAAGCTGCGTCAGGGCGTCACCTTCCATAACGGCAAGAAGATGACCTCCGACGACGTGCTGGCCTCGTTCGAGCGCTACAAGCGGGTCGGCGCCAGCCGCTACATCCTGGATCTGGCCGACCACTGGGAGGCGCCCGATCCCGACACCTTCGTCATCACCCTGAAGCAGCCGCAGCCGATCTACCTGGAGATGCTGTCCTACTTCACCGTGCCGATGGTGATCATCCCGAAGGAGAACGCCTCGGCGCCGCCGCAGCAATTGCCGCCGGTCGGGACCGGCCCCTACCAGGTGGCCGAATACGTGCCCGACAGCCACGTGAAGCTGCGCCGCTTCGACGGCTACCAGCCGGACACCCGATACACCGACGCCAGCGGCTTCGGCGGCTACAAGGTGGCGTGCCTGGACACCATCACCGAGCGCATGTTCACCGAAACCGCGGCGCGCACGGCGGCGCTGGAGACCGGCGAGATCCAGGGCATGGCCTCGGTGCCGACCGCGTCGCAGAAGCGGCTGGGCGACAACAAGGCGATCAAGCTGTTGCGGCTGGACAACTATGTCGTGCCGACCACCTACCCGAACCTGTCGTTCCCACCGACCGACAACCCGAAGGTGCGCCAGGCCATCCTTGCCTCGTTGGACATGAACGAGATCATGGATGCGGCGTCGGACGGCGACTACAAGCTGAACCCGTCGGTGCAGTTTCCCGGCACCCCCTACTTCACCGATGCCGGGCACGAATTCTACGACCAGCACAACATTGCGAAGGCGAAGCAGCTTCTGGCCGAGGCCGGCTACAAGAATGAAAAAGTCATCCTGCTGACCACCCGGGAGATCCCGTACATCTACAACACCGCCCTGGTGATGTCGCAGCAGATGAAGGCGGCCGGCATCAATGCCGAACTGCTGGTGCTGGACTGGCCGACCGCGCTGCAGAAAAGCGTGTCCGACGCCACCGGCTGGAACTTTTTCTTCACCGGCTGGGTGACCGTAGTGGCGTTGGGCGGCGCGCAGTCATTGAGCAACCTTGCCGATCCGAACAATGTCGGTCACCCGCCGGGCAACAAGACCGACCCCGAGTTCATGCAGTATTTCAACCAGGTCAGCCGCGGCCTGACGCTGGATGAACGCCGCGCCGCCTTCGCCAAGGCGCAGTACCGGATGTTCGACCAGGTCTATGCGATCCCGTTCGGCATCATGCCGCAGGTGATGGGCGTGCGCGAAAATGTAGAGGGGTTCAAAGCCTATTATCATCCGCGCTTCTACAACGTGTGGCTGAAGAACTGAGTTCGTCCCAGCCATCGGGCCCGCCATAGCCGCATGGGCCGGCACGCGCTGTGGCGCCTGGTCCAGGCGATACCCCTGCTGTTCCTGGTCAGCCTGATTTCATTCGCATTGCTGCATGTGGTGCCGGGCGACCCGGCCGAACTGATGGCCGGAATTGGCGCCACGCCGGACATGGTTGCACAAGTGCGGCACAATCTCGGGCTCGACCAGCCGCTGCACATCCAGCTTGCGCTGTTCTACCTGCACCTGGCCCAAGGCGATCTCGGGCGGTCGTTCGTGCTCGGGCAACCCGTCACCGCCGCCATCCTGCAGCGGGCGCCTGCCTCGATCTCGATCGGCGCATACTCGATGGTGCTGACGATGGTGTTCGGACTGGTCACCGGCATCGCTGCGGCGGTGCGACATAACGGCTGGACCGACCAGGTGGTGACGGTGGTGGCGCTGCTCGGCGTGTCGATGCCGAATTTCTGGCTGGCATTGGTGATGATCGTGCTGTTCTCGGTGCATCTCGGCTGGTTCCCGACCGGCGGCTACGTGCCGCCGGGCGATTCCCTCGCCGGCTGGCTGCGCACCGCGACGATGCCGGCGGTGGCGCTGGCGCTGATGCAGATCGGGCTGCTGACCCGCATCACCCGCGCCACGATGCTGGACGTGCTCGGCCAGGACTACATCCGCACCGCGCGCGCCAAGGGTCTCGGCGAGGGGCTGGTAATCTGGAAGCACGCGCTCGCCAACACCACGATCCCGGTGATTACCGTGGTGGGACTGATCCTGTCGGTGCTGTTCTCGGGATCGATCGTGATCGAGACTGTGTTCTCCGTGCCGGGCGTGGGCTCGCTGCTGGGGAGTGCGATCCTGTCGCGGGACTATCCGATGATCCAGGGCGGGCTGCTGTTCGTGGCGGCGGCATTGCTGCTGCTGAATGTCGGCATCGATATTCTCTACACCGCGTTCGATCCAAGGGTGCGGGTCGGTGAACGCTAGGCGCAGCCCGACCGCCGCGCGGCTGTTGCGCCACCGCTCGTTCATGCTCGGCGTGGTGTTGTTCGGGTTCGTGGCGATCGTTTCGATCTGCGCACCGCTGATCACCGCGGCCGACCCGAACAAGATGGCGATGCGGCTGCGCTTCCACGAGCCGTCGCTGCTGGACCTGTTCGGCACCGACAATCTCGGCCGCAGCATGCTCAGCCGGGTCTGCTACGGCGGCCAGCTCAGCCTGCTGATCGGGGTCGGCGTGGTGGCGCTGAACGCGGTCTTCGGCGTGCTGATCGGCGTGCTGGCGGGCTACGTGCACCGGCTGGACGGGCCGCTGATGCGGATGGCCGACGCGCTGATGGCGTTCCCCGCAGTGCTGCTGGCGATCGGCATCGCGGCGGCGCTGGGGCCGAGCGCCAGGACGGTGGTGATCGCCCTCGCCGTGGTCTACATCCCGCGCACCGCCCGCATCCTGCGCGGGTCCGTGCTGGTGGTGCGGCGGCAGGACTATGTAGAGGCCGCGCGCGCGGTCGGGGCCGGGCATGCGCGCATCATGTGGCGGCACATCCTGCCGAACTGCATGGCGCCGCTGATCGTGCAGCTGAGCTTCGTGTTCGCCTATGCCGTGCTGAGCGAGGCAGTCTTGAGCTTCCTTGGCCTCGGCGCGCCGCCCGATGTGCCGAGCTGGGGCATCCTGATTGCCGACGGGCGCGGCTACATCCGCGAGGCGCCTTGGTTGACCATCATCCCCGGCATCGCCATCGCCATGACGGTGCTGGGGCTGAACGTGATCGGCGACGGGCTGCGCGACGTGTTCGATCCGCGCCTGCGCGTCGAGCAAGGCTAGGGGAGGCGATATCATGACTCTGCAGGCAGGCACCGGGCGCGAGGACATCACGCCGCCGATCGGCATCGCGCATGTGAACTGGGGAGCCCGGGTGCACGACGTGGCCGAGGGCATTCACCTGCCACTCTGGGCGACGGTGCTCGTGCTGCGCGATGACCACGCCATGCTGGCGATCGCCGACGTCGATCTGTGCATCATCCACGAAGCCGATTGCCGGGCGCTGCGCGAAATGATCGCGGAGGCGGTGGGGACCACGCCCGGGCATGTGCGGCTGTCGTTCTCGCACACCCATTCCGGGCCGCCGTTCTCGCCGGGCGACGTCGGCGGGCACCCGGAGGGGCCGGGGATGGAGCTGGTGCCGGCGTATCGCGACAAGGTTCGCGACGCGCTGCGCCGGGCGGCGCGCCAGGCGGTTCTGGCGCTGCAACCGGCGCGTACGGCGGCGGGACATGGCGAGAGCGACATCACCGTCAACCGGCGGCTGCATCTGCCAGAGCGCCGGCGCACGGTGGTGTCGCAGAATGTCGATGGCTATGCCGACGGGACGCTGACGGTGCTGCGCATCGACGGGCTGGACGAAACACCGATCGCCACCATCGTCGGCTATGGCAGCCATCCGATCATCCTGGCGCATCAGAACCGCCAGATCAGCCCCGACTATCCCGGCGTTCTGCGCCGGGTGTTCGAGAAGATCGTCGGTGGCACCTGCATCTTCCTGCAGGGCTGCGCCGGCGACCAGATGCCGCTGGAGGGGCTGACCGGCGATCTGGGTGCGCCAGTGCGGATGGGCACGCGGCTGGCGGTGGATGCGGCGCGCACGGCACTGGCGTTGCGCACGCGGGCAACGCGGCCCCGCTTCGCCGGCATCGTGGAATCCGGCGCGCCGCTGGGGCTCTGGGTGGACGAGGAAATAGCGGACGCAGCGGCGCCGGGGCTGGCGGTGGTCGAGCGGCGCTTTTCCCTGCCGGTGCGCGAATACGGCGACCGCGGCGCACGCATCGCCGAGGCCGCGGTACGCCAGGCGGAGGTGAAGACGTTCGACCGCGCGCATGGCGATCCCGCGGTGCTGGCCGACCTCAACTACCGCTCCAAGCGCGCCGTGATGAACGCCAACTGGGCGCGGATCACCGAGGGCAGGCGGGCGCTGGAGATGACCATGCAGGCGATGCGCATCGGTTCGGCGGCCCTGGTCTGCGTGCCGCTGGAGCCGTTCGCGCATACCGGCGCGGTGATCCGCGAGCGATCGCCGTTCGCCGTGACGCAATTCGCCGGCTACGCCAATGGCTGCATCGGCTATGTGCCGGAAGCGGCGGACTTCCAGTTCGGCGGCTACGAGGTGGAATGGGCGGGGCCGTTCACCGAGGCGGCGGCGGAGGTGCTGATCGAGGAAGCCGCAACCACGCTCGACCTGCTGGCCGCGGCGTAAGCCGATTCCTACGAGCCGGCGACGATGACCGGAATATCGAACGCGGCGCACCAGTTCATCAGCGGATAGGGTCGGCCGACCAGTTCGGCGATGTTGGCGCTGGGATAGTGCCCGACGCCCTCCTGGTACTCGTAGCAATCATCGGCCACGGTCGCGTCGCTGTCGTGCAGCGCGCCGCGGCCGTGATGCGGGCGGTCGGCGTAGCGCAGCCGCACCGGACCCTGCGGCTTCCGGCCAAGCTGCAGTCGCACGGCGGTGGCGCCGTCGAGCCGCACGCCGGCGATCGGCACCGGGCCGTCCCGGTCGAGCACCGAAAAGCCGCGATCGGCGACGTCCTGCGCCAGATGGCCGAGATACGGCCGCCCCCAGGCGAGCGGAGGCACCGGCACGTGGAAGTCCACGAACAGCAACTGGTCCACCAGCGTCGTGCGCACCGGATGCAGCGGCTTCCACGCCTCACCGAGCGTCAGGACCCGGTGCATCACCTTGCCGAACTGCGCCCCCAGCCAGCGATAGCCGTTGGCGTCGAGATGGCCGATCTTGCTGGTGACGGGATAGACCGGCGCGGCCATGAACACGCCGGGCTCGGACAGCGCCAGTTCCAGTTGGCCCTGCGGGATCGCCATATGGTCGGAGGAATAGTCGCCGCCGGTCTGGTAGGTGAACATCGCCGGCGGCAAATCCTGGCCGGCGATGCCGATCGCGACATCGGCAATGAAATCGGCGTAGAGGCGCTCCATCAGCGCTTTGTATTCGGCCTTGTCGGTGGTGCCGCCATCGATACCCCAGTTGTTGTTCTCCCCTTGCAGGAACAGCAACGCCACCACGCCGTAGCTGAGGCCCTGCGCATCCGCCGCCGCCTTCGCAGCGGCGGCGCAGTCGCGCAGGCGGTTGAAGAGTTCGATCTCGGCGCCCTTGGACAGCGCCTCGATAGTGCGCCCACCGACGCCGCAGGCGCTGGCCAGCAGACGGTTGGCGCCCTCGGTGAACCCGGGTGATCCCGCCAGGCGCCCGCGCCACGCATTCACCGCCCCTTCCAGGATCGTCTCGCCCAGCACCACCGTGCCCGGCTCCAATGCCGCGACCTGGTCAGGCGTCATCAGTCCAGCATCGCCGGGGCCTTGCACGCACGCGGCCAACGGCTGGAAGCGAGAACCGCCAAGCGCCGTCCAGGAGGGCTCGTGTTCGTGCGCCGAGCGGACGCTGTCGCCGAGCATCAGTGAGTTGTGCCGCGGTTCTCTGGAAAGCGCCGGCCAACCTTCATATCCGCAGGCGAGTGACTGTCCGTAGGCGATGACATGGTTGATGTCAGACATAGCTGGCGCATGAAATTGAGTGCGAACAACTTTACTCATGAGAGGTGGCAAGCTGGGCCAATTCGTTGCCAGGCGAAGTCAGTAGCAACCGGATCAACTCTTCAAGGCAGCGATCTCTGCTCTTAGTCGGTCGATCTCGAGGCTGCTGACGGCGTGTTCCCTCGCGCGTTCAGAAAACATCATCATGCTGTTACGCAAGATAACAGCATCCATCGGGTCCGTGATCGTGCAAAGGGCGGCAACCGCCGGCGGAGGTGACGATCCAATGCAAAGCACCCCGAGCCCAGCGGAGTGCTCAAACGCGAACGAGGGATAGCGGGCAGCTAGTTCTTCCCAGAGCTTCCAGACCCCAAATCCCCATTCGCGAATTGCTGTGTCGTGAAACAGGACGACACCCCGTTCTGAGAGCTTCGGCAGCCACGTATCGAAATCATGCCGGACTGCCTCGTAGGTATGTAGCCCATCGATATGAAGAAGGTCGACTGTACCATCGCCAAAGCGGTCGAGAGCCTCATCAAACGTGCAGCGTAGAAGGGTCGAAAAAGCTGAGTACCAAGTATCATTGAATGCCTTGAGGTCGACGTATACGTCCTCTTCATACGCACCCGTGTGTCCATCGCCTTTCCAGGTATCCACTGCGAAGCAGCGTGTGCCGGTGCCTCTTGCTGCAACGGCATGGCAGAAAGCTGCATAGGACACACCGTTATGCGTACCAAGTTCAACCAAAACACGCGGGCGCGCGACCGAGATTAGCCAATGTGCGAAAGCCACGTGCCCGTGCCACGCGCTACCATGATGAGGTCGCCGTGACTCCCACAACAGCGCCTCGAGATCCGGCGACCTAAGCAGCGGCATCAATCGATCGCTGCCAGCTTCGAGTGAATTTATCATTGAACTGTCGTCCTCGTTCGCTTCGAGAAGCATTGTATTGAGTGCAAGCAAAAACTCGTCAGGTGGCACCGCATAGGATGAGTTACCAGACGGCTCGGGGTAGAGTTCTGTTTGAACGTGGGTGCCAACCAGGTAACCGTATTTCAGCCTGCAAAGTGATGCCAGAACCCAATGAGCGACATGCGGGCTTGCGGGGGTAAACATTTCCAACACACGTGTGCCGGGGCGGCAGAACATGATGTTTGCCAAAGCCGCACTGCTTTCTCCGACCACTAAGCTGGCCCGGCGCATGAGGCGAATCTGATCGTCAAGACTGGCATTCTCGAAGGAGATTATTTCGAAACCATGGATATCAAGTGCTGAAGAAATATCGTCAAAGTTGACCATGCAGCGATGCTCGGATCGCCTGCGAATATAGACCGGCACCTCTCTGCCATCCTCTTCCTCACGCTCGCCGACCTGACTGCTAAGCCAGTTCGCCGCAAGTCGGCAGACATTTGGAGGACACCAGACGTGAATGCCCGTGGTGCACCAGAGGGTTTCTACAGTCAGAACCTCCCCCTGGGTGATCCTAACAATTTCGTTCTCCGAAATGCCTAGCAATTCAACCGTACGTTCCTGGATCGAACCAGGCGTAAAGTTAGGGAGCACGAGCTTGAGCGCCGGAATTCGCTTCTGCAGCTGCCTAAACAGATAAAGTCGCGGGAGACACTCGCACATCCAGTGCCCATAGTTTCTCCAGGCCCCAACAAAACCGCAATAATACTCGCCGTGGCGAGCGGCCGAGGGAACATTCAGTGGGCGCTTGAGCCGCACACCGTCCTCAACGCTTTGCGATGCGATCAATGATTCCAAGCGCCAGTCATCGAGGCTGTGAAGACAGTCGCGAAGGATCGCCCGATCGACGTAGATTAGCCCGTCCTCGCCAATGATCGAGCCACCACTATAAGCGGCTGCAAGCATCTCTCCGGATTGGTAGCTGTGACCCGGCCGGACTGCGAACATATTGCCGAAGGGCGCGACGGAATGGTCGATCAGAACTCGCAGTCAGGAACTCAGTGCAGGCGACCACCGTATTCGGCGCGAGTTGCATATAGCGCGAAAGTCGTTTCTTATCGGCAAGTTCAAACAGGTAGTCTCCTACCGGGAGGTGGTCTGTTAAATAGAGATCAACTGCCGAGGCGGAGGCGGAGCACTCCGGGAATTGTGCCGCATACAGCTTCAAAAGTTCTGCCGTATAAAACATTACCGCATCGCGATTCAGAAAAGTATCCGCGAACTCCTTCCCAGCTTTTGCGATGGATGCGAAGAAATTCGGAGTTCTCTGCTCCGTCTCCACAATTCGCAGAACATCTTCATCCTTCGCCACCGGTAAATAGTGATGCTCTGGCTCCAGACCAGCGAAATCGTACAATATCTGCGATGACGCATATTTCACCAGAACACTGTTGCTAGCTAACGTCAGAAGAACTCGCGAACAGGTGGCGCCATTGCCGTCCATCGACAGAATGAACCGGTGTCTCAGTTGCTCTGACCAAGGGACAAAGTTGCCCGTGCCTATACCCATGCCCCGCAACAGTTCCGCCGTTTCCTCGCTGTCGCACTGAACCAGGCTCGGCAATTCGAAACGGACGCCAAGCTTATCGCGAAAAGAAATTGCCGACCGAACGCGCGGAATCCCCCCGTCGCGCATGACACTCCGCATCGTCAGTTCGCCACCGCTTGTGGCGCCAATGAAGATTGCACTGAATTCCTTCTCCGAGTATTCCAGGCTGTCGTCGATTGAAGGAAACCCAATGAGGTCGACGTCAGGGAGCAACAGGTTGCGTTCGCCAGCCGCCTTCTGAAACGCAAATAACGGAACTGACGGGGAGTCGGCAGACCAGTCTCCCACAAACACAGCCAGTGTCGTGTTGACTGCTGGACATAACTTACGAACTACCTCCTCGATCCAAATACGGTAACTATCGGCACGACCATGTGAAAGATCGTAAGTCGCATGGCGTGCTGCGAGCGGCTTCTCAGCCAAACGTGCAGCACCTCCTTCGACAGCAATGATAAAGATATTTGGGTCGGTGGCGTTCAACCGGTTGAATGCTGAAATGATATCTGAGGGCGAACCGACATTGCGCCAGGGCTCGATCTGAGAGGACGCCCATTGGCGCAAGGTGGCGTTACGCTTCCCTTGGTCTACATTCATGGCGTCCATACATACCCCGATATCAAAACAAAATCGGTCCGGGAGCGCTCAGATCCAGAACTTCTTTGCCATATCTTCTAGAGTTGCAAAATCCCGTGTGCTTCGAACTTCAGCTTCATTGAACAGGCGGCTGATGCCAAAGTCTAACAGTTGCACATCGGCGAACTCGGCGCATATCTTGTAATAATTATCCTCCAACACATGAGACGACGGATCGAGATTGGTAACCGTCACTAGTCCGGTAGGCGGTGCATCTAGGGCGAGAACGGCAAGGTCCGGCCGATATTTCTTCAGGATCGGCAATAACTTCCACACATCGCCGGCCCACCAATCTGGCTTCGTCGACAGGCGATGGCGCCGTTCAACGTCGTTGGCGCGATCCGTTATGTAAACATCCACCGGCAAGCAATCGTGTGCGATAATGACGGAATTTCTTCGGCACGCTCGTTCCGTATTAATGAAATCTCGCAGCAAGAATTCGTAGACATGCATGCCGTCCAGGAAAGCCATTTCAATATCGCCGCCAAGAATCTGCCTTGGGTCGTGGTCTCGAAAAAAGGCGTCGCTGGTAGTCTGGTAGAAATGGCAAGCAGTCTTGTTCGCAAAGACATTAGTAAGATTTGCGAACGAGGGGTCGACCGCGATTGCCTTGCCGCGCGCCATTGCCAGAGAATCACCGCTATAGCAGCCTATCTCGAGGTAGGTCTGGGGGCAAAGGACCTCATGAAACCGGCGAAGTACGTCAGTGTACAATTCGCCTGCAAGGTCGGCAACGAATGTCTCGCGGGGTGCGTGCTGAGCATCGGGCGACCTCAACACTTGTCCGAATGAGGTCTCAGGCATGGGTCTGCTCCATTGAAACGATAGCCGCTAAATTCATGAGTAGTGCTTCACCGCAGTCCGCACGAGACCGTCACTTTCGCCAACTACGCTGAGCACGATTTCCCTGAGCGTGGCTGGATCGATGCTAAAGTCGCTGGTACCAGACCCTCGCGACCGCCACGTTCTGAAAACTCCATCAGATGGCTTCACAAATGCCAGCTTATGCCCGCGCAAGCGGGCAATTACACTCTGGTACCAGTTGATGCAATTGAGCGAAATGACTACCGCCCCTATTGGGCTGAACATCGCGTTATGCAGCGCCGAACTATACTGACCAGCAATGACATCGGCCTCTGCGTATATCGCCAGTTGCTCGCGGATTGGCAAAGTCTGGGGATGGATGACAGTAAAGCCTAGAGCCTGCATCGTTTGCTCAACCTCCTCTTCGTTGAGGAGATTGTGCCAAGCATCAGAAACCTTGCGACGTGACAAGTAGATCCGATTTTGCTTGCGATCTCGACCAGGTTTCCTCGCAGGCAACGCGGGTATCGAAGCACACCGCAGAACGTCAGTGACCATCAGGTTGAACGCAGGATGCAAGTTGTGATCAGTGTGCATCATCGACGGCACCAAGAATGCCGAGGCGCGCACGCTGCTGTTCGTCATGTCATAGTGGATAACATCGCGCTCCTCGACGTAGAGTGAGACAAACTCGTGCACCCAGCTGGGCGTGCGGTCGCTGAGTGCGACCTTGAAGGTGGCACCGAACTCGCGCAATAGCCCGAGCAAGTACAGCTTTGGCAGAATTTCCAAAAGAAAATGTCCGTAGACAATATTTGGGTGAATCACTACGCCGACGGGTCCCGCGACATCGATTGTAGTGACATCTCCGCGGTCAATGGGGCCAACCCAATACTCCGGAAATGTGTGTGCATCTGAGGTAACGTAGCCATTCAGATAGGTCGGCAGGCAATCGCTTTGCAAAAAGAACTTTCCAGACTTAGTAAGCAGACCGTTGCCCCAAAGAACATGTTCCTTCAAAGCGTATACATTCACATCTGGCGGTTGGCGATAACGATAGTGCTCAGCGACGAATTCAGAGGAAAAGGTGCTCTCCCTGAACAGTCGGTTTTGGTTCGGTCCGGAGAGGGCTGCGAACACCCGCAGCCGCTCATGCTCCTTGGCTAAACCGAATTTTGAAATATCTGTCGTTTCAATGTAGCTTAATTCCTCGATCCCACCAAACTTAATAGTTTGCTGTGATAAGGTCACCTCTTCGACTTTTCTGTACACAGTTGGGGTTAACGCCGTAAGCTCCAGACTAAAAATTGCAAACGCAAGAAATCGAGTGTCGGGTCCAGAGCCCAAAATGAACGGCGAAACGTTGTTTGGACAGTTGAACAGAAGCGGGATGAAGTCAGTTTCGACAGCAGCTTCGCGCGGGACAGCAAACTCAATTTCCGTCGTTTCGGAAATGCGCCCATCAAACACGACAGTTGTCGAGACCGATATCTTTAGCCGCTGGTCCCTTAGATAAGGCAGATGCGTAAATGGCATCAGGAGGATTTTGCAAATCCAGCCATTTTCGCTTGACGGCTTTGGCACGGCAATGCGGCTCTCCGGACCATCAGTCCAGGTCCAGCGTTCCTCCGGACTGAACCAGCCGGAGCTAAGATATCGTGCACCGTCACCTTGCGCAGAGAAATCGACCGACAAGGCTGCGGCGTCGGTCCTCAGAACTCATTGAGCTACCGCGTCGGCCGCGGCGGTGTCTGCGTGTAGTCGTAGAATCCGCGCTGCGCCTTGCGGCCGAGCCAGCCGGCTTCGACGTATTTCACCAGCAGCGGGCACGGCCGGTACTTGCTGTCGGAGAGGCCCTCGTACAGCACCTGCATGATCGATAGGCAGGTGTCGAGGCCGATGAAGTCGGCCAGTTCCAGCGGGCCCATCGGGTGGTTGGCGCCGAGCTTCATGGAGGTGTCGATGGCCGAGACCGAGCCGACGCCTTCGTATAGTGCATACACCGCCTCGTTGATCATCGGCACCAGGATGCGGTTGACGATGAAGGCGGGGAAATCCTCGGAAACGGCCGTCACCTTGTGCAGCCGGTCGGCCAGGGCCTGGGTCGCCTGGAAGGTCGGCTCGTCGGTGGCGATGCCGCGGATCAATTCCACCAGCTTCATCACCGGCACCGGGTTCATGAAGTGCATGCCGATGAATTTTTCCGGCCGGTCGGTGCTGGCGCCCAGGCGGGTGATGGAGATCGACGAGGTGTTGGAGGCCAGCATGCAGGACGGCTTCAGATGCGGCGTCAGCTGCTTGTAGATGGCGCGCTTCACGTCCTCTTTCTCGGTCGCGGCCTCGATCACCAGGTCGCAATCGTGGAAGGCGGCATAGTCGGTGTCGGTGACGATGCGGGCCAGGCCCTCGGCCTTTTCGGCGGGGGTGATGAGGTTGCGGCCGATCTGGCGGTCCATGTTGCGGGCGATCAGCGCGGTCGCCTTCGGCAGCGCCTCTGCCTTGGCGTCCAGCAGCACCACCGGCAGGCCGGCGAGGGCGCAGACATGGACGATGCCGCTGCCCATCTGCCCGGCGCCGACGATCCCGACCTTGGCGATCGCGGGAGCCGAAAGCAGCGCGTCGGCCAGGGCCGGCGCGGTCGTCACATCGATGTTCATGCGGGGCGCTCCAGTTCGGCTGCCAATTCGGGCAGCACATTGAACAGATCTGCGACCAGGCCGTAATCGGCGACCTGGAAGATGGGCGCTTCCTCGTCTTTGTTGATTGCCACGATCACCTTGCTGTCCTTCATGCCGGCAAGGTGCTGGATGGCGCCGGAGATGCCGATCGCCACATACAGGTCGGGCGCCACGATTTTTCCGGTCTGGCCGACCTGGTAGTCGTTGGGCACGAAGCCGGCGTCGACCGCGGCGCGGCTGGCGCCGACGGCGGCGCCGAGCTTGTCGGCGATCGGGTCCAGCAGCTTGAAGTTCTCGCCGTTCTGCATGCCGCGGCCGCCGGAGATCACGACGCGGGCGGCGGTCAGTTCCGGACGCTCGCTTTTCGACAGTTCGGCGGAGACGAAGCGCGAGCTGTCGCTGGCGGGCTGGGCCGGCGCGTCCTCGATCGTGGCGCTGCCGCCTTCGCTCGCCACCGGGTCGAAGCTGGCGGCGCGGACGGTCAGGACCTTCTTTGCGTCGCTGCTTTTCACGGTGGCCAGCGCGTTGCCGGCGTAGATCGGGCGGACGAAGGTGTCGGCGTCGACCACGGCGGAGATGTCGCTGATCGGCTGCGCGTCCAGCAGGGCAGCGACGCGCGGCATGATGTTCTTGCCGGTCGCGGTCGAGGCGGCGAGCAGGTGCGAATAGGCGGGTGCCAGGGCCACCAGCAGGGCCGCCATCGGCTCGGCCAGCCCGTGCTCGTAGCCGGATGCGTCGGCGACGATCACCTTGGCGACGCCGGCCAGCTTGGCGGCGGCTTCGGCGGCGGGGCGGATGTTGTGGCCGGCGACCAGCGCATGCACTTCGCCCAGGGCGGCGGCGGCGGCGATGGCGGAGCGGGACGGCTGCTTGATGGCGCCGTTTTCGTGATCCAGCAGAACCAGCACGGGCATGCTCAGATCACCTTGGCTTCGTTGCGCAGCTTGCTGACGAGTTCGGCGACCGACGCGACCTTGACGCCGGCCTTGCGCTTCGGCGGTTCGTCCACCTTCAGCAGGGTCAGCCGCGGCGCGGGATCGACGCCCAGTTCGGCCGGCTTGATGGTCTCGATCGGCTTCTTGCGCGCCTTCATGATGTTCGGCAGCGAGGCGTAACGCGGCTCGTTCAGGCGCAGGTCGGTGGTGACGACGGCGGGCAGGGTAAGGGAGACGGTCTCAAGCCCGCCATCGACCTCACGGGTGACGCTGAGGTGGTCGCCGTCGACGGCGACCTTGCTGGCGAAGGTGCCCTGGGGCCAGCCGAGCAGCGCTGCAAGCATCTGTCCGGTGGCGCTCATGTCGTCGTCGATTGCCTGCTTGCCGAGGATGATCATCCCCGGGTTTTCCTTGGCGGCAATGGCGACCAGCAGCTTGGCGACGGCCAGCGGCTGCAGTTCCACGTCCGATTCGACCAGGATGCCGCGGTCGGCGCCCATGGCGAGCGCGGTGCGGATGGTCTCGCTGCAGGCGGCGGCGCCCATGGATATGGCGACGATCTCGGTGGCGACGCCTTTTTCCTTGAGGCGGACGGCTTCCTCGACGGCGATCTCGTCGAACGGGTTCATCGACATCTTGACGCCCTGGGTTTCCACCCCGGTGCCATCCGACTTGACCCGGACCTTGACGTTGTAATCGACCACCCGCTTGACCGGGACCAGGATTTTCATGCGATTGCGTGCCGTGTCTGGAGTTTCCGAAGACGGTTCAGGCCCCGCGCTTAGGACGTTCTCTTCGCAGTTGCAATAGAAGCCTGCGCAACCTCGTGGCGGGTGGGTTCGGCAGGGGCGGAATGGCGCGCGCGGGCTAGCGCTTCATCAGGGTCATCAGCAGGGCGAACAGCAGCAGCGCCGCCCCCTGCAGCAGGACCCGGTAGCGCATCAGGCGGTTGGAACGGGCCGGGTCGCCGCCGCCGCGCACCATGCCGATGATGCCGACCAGGAGGACGCCGAGGGTGGCCAGCATCGCCACCGCCACCAGGATTGTCAGAAACGTGATCATGCCTTGTAATGTAAGCGCCTCGCGCGCCTTCTGCATCCCCTCGCCGGCGATTTCGAACGTGTCGCGGGTTGACAGGGCGGGGGCGGCCATGATCCGCCTGCGCCCCATGATGCGGTTTTTCCTGGTCGTTTTCCTGCTGGCGGGGGGCAGCGCCTTGGCCCAGGCGCCGGCGTCGAAACCGGCCGCTCCGCCGGTTGCGGCCAACGGTGCGGCACCGACCTTGACCTCCGCTCCGGCCTTGACCCCCTCCCAGGCCCAGCAGGCACTGGATGTGCTGACCGATCCGGCGCGGCGGGACCAGACCATCGCGGTGCTGCGGTCGCTGGCCAAAGTCGCGCCGCCTGCCCCGTCCGGCACCGCGGCGGCAGCGGCGCCGGCGCCGGGGGATGCCAAGCCGCCGACTGCCAACCCATCCGCCGCCAACCCGCCGGCCGCAAATACGCCCACCGCAAACCCGCCGGCCGCGACAATCGTGCCGCCGGCGCTGGCGGAGGCGGTGGCGCCGGACAGCCTGGGCGCGGAACTGGTTCTCGGCGCCTCCAAGCAGCTCGCGGAGCTATCCGACGAGGTGGTGAGCGCGGCGCGCGCGGTCACCGATTTCCCGCTCCTGTGGCGGTTCGTGGTTCACCTCGCCACCGACCCGGCCACCCAGGCGCAGCTGCTCGACACCTCCTGGCGGCTGGCCCTCGCCCTGGCGGCGGCGTTGCTCGCGCAAGCGGCGGTGCGGCGGCTGTTGCGGCGGCCCGCCCACGCCCTTGCCGCCACCGCCCGGGAGGCACGGCGCGATCCGCTGCCCGAAAGCGTCACCGGCATCGCCGCCGCGGAGGCGGGCCATACCGAGCCAGCGGCGGCCCACTCCGCCGGCCCGCAGCCCCGGCTGTTGCCGCTGCACCAGGCCGTGAACCTGATGCGCCGCCTTCCCTTCGCGGTGGCCCGGCTGCTGCTGGACCTGCTGCCGGTCGCCGCCCTCCTCGGCGGGGGCTATGCCGCGATGGCGGCGGGCGTCGGCACCAATCCGGTCGCCAGGATCGTCATCCTGGGGGTGCTGGAGGCCTATGCCGCCTGCCGTGTGGCCACCAGCATCTCGCGCATGCTGTTCGGCCCCGGCCGCCCCCGCTTGTTCAGAATCGACGAGAAGCCGGCCCGCTATATCCTTGTCTGGGTTCGCCAGATTGCCGCCATCGCCGCATTCGGCACCGCGCTCGCCGAAATCGGGCTGCTGTTCGGCATGTACCGCCTCGCCCACGACGCATTGCTCAAGCTCGTTGTGCTAGCGGTACATGTATGCCTCATCATCATCGTGCTGCAGACCCGCGTGCCGGTCGCCGACTGGATCCGGGGCCACGACAGGCGGGTCGGCACCCTGCCCCGGCTCCGGCGGTTCCTCGCCGACATCTGGCACATCATCGCCATCATTTACCTGCTGGCGATGTGGCTGATCTGGGCGCTGGACGTCCAGGGTGGGTTCGGCCGCCTGCTGCACCTTACTTTCGCCACCGCCCTTGTGCTCGGCGTCTCGCGGCTGGTGTCGAAGCTGGCGCTGGCCTGGCTGGACCGCGCCACCCGCATCCCGGCCGAGATGGCGCACCGCTACCCCGGCCTCGAATCCCGGGTCAGCAGCTACAATCCGCTAGCGCGCATGGCCATCAAATGCCTGATCGCGGCCCTCACCATCGTCGCCCTCGCCGAGGCCTGGGGGTTCGACGCCGCCGGCTGGTTCACCGGCGGCGCGCTCGGCGGCCGCCTGGTCTCCTCGCTCGCCGCCATCGCCGTCACCGTCGCCATCGGCCTGATCGTGTGGGAGGCGACCAACGCCGCCATCCAGCAGCATCTGGCGAAGCTCGCCCGCGAATCCCAATACGCCCGCTCCGCCCGCCTGCGCACCCTGCTGCCGATGGTGCGCACCACCCTGCTGGTCGCCATCCTGCTGTTCGCCGGCCTGATGGTGCTGAGCGAACTCGGCGTCAACATCGCCCCGCTCCTGGCCGGCGCCGGGGTCATCGGCATCGCCGTCGGCTTCGGCTCCCAGAAGCTGGTGCAGGACATCATCACCGGCCTGTTCCTGCTGCTGGAGAACGCCATGCAGGTCGGCGACGTGG
The DNA here is from genome assembly GCA_963819305.1 of uncultured Alphaproteobacteria bacterium. Taxonomy (GTDB): domain Bacteria; phylum Pseudomonadota; class Alphaproteobacteria; order Acetobacterales; family Acetobacteraceae; genus CAVTKE01. The sequence goes on along the minus strand of CAWFVP010000002.1, from coordinate 388,916 downwards.
TCACCCTCGGCGGCCTCACCGGCACCGTCGAGAACCTGTCCGTCCGCACCATCCGGCTGCGCGCGCTCGACGGTGCCGTCCACATCATCCCGTTCAGCGCCGTCACCACCGTCACCAACGCCACCCGCGATTTCGCCTTCGCCGTGCTCGACATCCCGGTCGGCCTCAACGAGCAACCCGACCACATCGCCGACCTGCTGCGCGACATCGCCGCGACCATGCGCGCGGAGGACCGCTGGTCCAGCGCCATCCGCGACGACCTGGACGTCATGGGCGTCGACAAGTTCCTCGACAACGCCTGGGTGATGCGGATCCGGTTGAAGACCCTGCCGTCGCAACGCTGGCCGGTGCAGCGCGAACTGAACCGGCGGATCAAATACCGCTTCGACAAGGATGCGATCGAAAGCCCGCTGACCAGCTACCGCGTGCTGCACCAGTTGCCGCCGGGATTCATCCCGCTGCCGGAACTGCCGCCGCCGACCAACCCGGCATAGCCGGAACAATGCCTGCGACCCGCCCTGCCACGCCGGCTGGGCTTACAATCGATGGGAGGCAAGGCTCGTGAACAGCCCGGCACGGATTTCGGCACCTCCCGACGCGGCGACCCGCCGCGCCGCCCGGCCGGTCGTCGTCTACTCGGTCGAGCTTTTGCCGCCTTACGACGCGGCCTTCTACCAGTCCGCCCGAAGCGGCATGTCGAAGATCGGCGAGTGGACGGTCCCCCCGCGCGACGCGAAGGCGTTCACGGTGCCGGCCGGGCATTTCTTCCGCATCGTCGGCGTCGAGGGGCCGCAGGTGGGCGACCTCAACCTATGGAACGCCAATGACCTGTCCGAGCATTTCTTCAGCGGCAAGACGCGGGCGCTGCACGCGACCCATGTCTCCACCGGCGACCGGCTCTGGAGCAGCCTGCCGAGCCTACGCCCGATGGCCACGATCACCCACGACACGCTCGGTTGGTACGGCTGGGACCAGGACGGCGCCGGCGTGCACGACGTCATCGGCACGCGCTGCGATCCCTACACCAACATGCTGCTGAAGGGCGCCGCGTACCATCATTGCTGCCACTCCAACCTCACCCGCGCCCTGGCGTCGGCGCGCGGATTGTCGATCGCTGCGGCCGAGGCGCATGTCCACGATGTCCTGAACGTCTTCATGTGCACCGGCTTCACCGGCGACACGCACCAGTACTTCATGAAGGCAAGCCCGGTTCGTCCCGGCGACTACATTGAGTTCTTCGCCGAGATCGATCTTCTGTGTGCGTTGTCGGCCTGCCCCGGCGGCGATTGCAGCGCCGGCCATTCCGACGCCGCCGCCGACTGCCATCCGTTGCAGGTGGAGATCCACCGGCCGCGGGATGGCGGGCTCGCGGGCTGGAAGCCGCCACCGCCGAACGCCTATTCGCCAAGCCCGGATTGACCTTCCGCAACGCCGCATCGGAGCCGCCATGCACGCAATGGTCCTGACCCGCCTCGGCGCCCCGCTGGAATGGACCGCGCTGCCGGACCCCGAGCCCGGCCACGGCGAAATCCGCCTGCGGATCACCGCCTGCGGCGTCTGCCGAACCGATCTGCATGTGGTGGACGGCGAACTCCCGGACCCGCGGCTCCCGATCATCCCCGGCCACGAAATCGTCGGCCGGATCGACGCCATCGGCGCCGGCGTCACGGACCTCGCGATCGGCCAGCGCGTCGGCGTCCCGTGGCTCGGCCATACCTGCGGCGTCTGTCCCTATTGCGTCGGTCACCGCGAGAACCTCTGCGACCATCCGCAGTTCACCGGCTTCACCCGCAACGGCGGGTTCGCCACCGCCGTGGTGGCGGACGCGCGCTTCGCCTTCCCCCTGGGCGAAGACGGCAGCGATGTCTCGGTGGCGCCGCTGTTGTGCGCCGGGCTGATCGGCTGGCGCTCGCTGACGATCGCCGGCGACGCCAGCCGGCTCGGCCTCTACGGGTTCGGCGCCGCCGCCCACATCATCGCCCAGGTGGCGCGGTGGCAGGGCCGGTCGGTGTTCGCCTTCACCCGGCCGGGCGACACCGCCACCCAGGATTTCGCCCGCAAGCTCGGCGCCGTCTGGGCCGGCGGCTCCGACGCCGCGCCGCCGGAGCCGCTCGACGCCGCCATCATCTTCGCACCGGTCGGCAGCCTCGTGCCGCTGGCGCTGAAGGCCGTGCGCAAGGGTGGCAGGGTGGTGTGCGCCGGCATCCACATGAGCGATCTCCCCAGCATGCCCTACAGCTTGCTGTGGGAGGAACGGCAACTCGTCTCCGTTGCCAACCTGACCCGCCAGGACGGCCTCGACTTCCTACGCCTGGCGCCGCAAGCCGGCATCGTCACCGAAACCACCAGCTACCCGCTGACGCAGGCCAACCAGGCACTAGCCGACCTCCGCGCCGGCCGCTTCGAGGGCGCGGCCGTGCTGGTCCCTCCCGGCTGAACGCGGCGGAGCAACCGTTCAGGCGAGCTGAATCCAGCCCTTCACCATCACCGTGCCGGCGATCGGCAGGTCGGTGAAGATACCGTCGGACGCGAGGCTGATGGCCGGGGCGGCGGCTCAGCGCCCCATCATCGCCAGCACCTCGCGGCGGGTGCTGGGATCGTCGCGGAAGGCGCCCAGCATGTGGCTGGTCACCATCGAGACGCCGTCCTTGTGCACCCCGCGGGTGCTCATGCATTGATGCTCGGCCTCGATCATCACCGCCACGCCGCGCGGCTTCAGCACGTCGTTTATGGTGTTGGCGATCTGCGCGGTCAGCTTCTCCTGGATCTGCAGCCGCTTGGCGTAGGCGTCCACCACCCGCGCCAGCTTGCTGATCCCCACCACCCGCCGGTGCGGCAGGTAGGCCACATGGGCGTGTCCAACGATCGGCACCATGTGATGCTCGCAATATGACTCCAGCCGGATGTGCCGCAGCATGACGATCTCGTCATAGCCGTCGGTTTCCTCGAAGGTCCGCTCCAGCATCGCCACCGGGTCGGTGCCGTAGCCGGCGAAAAACTCCTCGTAGGATCGCACCACGCGGTCCGGCGTCCCCCGCAGACCTTCCCGCTCCGGGTTCTCGCCCGCCCAACGCAGCAGCACGCGCACGGCGGCTTCGGCTTCCTCCCGGCTGGGCCGGCTGACCTGGTCCTCCGAGGAGCCGGCGGCAACGGCCAGCCGGGCCGGAGTGATCTCGATGTTCACCGTTCTGACTTCCCTACGTGGACCCGGGATATAGGCGGGCTCCCGAATCACGCAAGCGTGCGCTGGCCAGGGTCAGCCCACCGCTCCCAGCTGCTTCGGCTTCAGCGCGTCCGGAATGTCGAAATACCGGTTCGTCAGCGCCTTCTGGTTCTCGTAAATCGATCCCTGCAGGTCGGCCGGCGGCAGCGGCAGCCGAACCGGTACCGGCGCCAATCGCGGCTCCAGGGTCGGCGATCCAGCCACGATCAGCTTGTCGAACGCCTCGATATCGGAGGGCGGCGCCACCAGCGGCCACGCATCCGCGGCACGGAACTGGAACAGCAGCAGCCGCCGATCCTTGTTGGAGGTGTTGACCGCGGAGCCATGGATGGCGCGGACATGGTGCACCGTGATCGACCCCGCCGGCCCGGTCAGCGGAATGGCACGGGAGAAATCCACGCCGGACACGCCGGGGTCCATGGCGCCGCAGAAGCGGCCACCGTGATGGTGGTCGTGCACCGGCCCGCGATGGCTGCCGGGAATGATCATCAGCGGCCCGTTGGCAAGCTCCATGTCGTCCATCATCACCCCCACCGCGGCCAGGTCGTCGTTGGTGTGGGGATAGAACGCCCAGTCCTGATGCCACTCGACCGCGGCGCCGTAGCCCGCCGATTTCAGGTTCAGCTTGGCGGTGTCGAAGCGGATATTCGGCCCCCAGAGATCCTGCAGCACCGCGACGATGCCGGGATGGCTGGTCAGGCGCCCGTATTCCGGGTGATGCGCATGCGGCATCTTGATCCGCCGCACCCGCGGCTGTGCCGGGCTGTGGGTGTCTTCCAGGTCGTAGATCGCGTCATGCGCGGTGACGGCGCGCGACCGCTCCACGAATTCGTCGGTGACCCGGCGCAGCGCCGCCACCTCGGTCGGCGTCAGCACGTTCGGCACGACGATGGCGCCGACCTCGTTGTATTCGTCGATCTGGGCCTGGGTCAGCATGTCTTCCCCCGGTGTTGGCTGTTGTTTTCCGGAGTGTTCGCCGAAATCAGCCGTCATTCAAGGTCAGGGTTAACCGGCAAGTTCAGGGTTAGCCGGCAAGTTCAGGGATGGCCGGCAACTTCCCAGCTGGCAGGCAAGTTCAGGACTGGCCGGCCGCGCAGAGTGGAGCGATCATCGGTGCCGTCCGACGATGGCACGACGCGCCACCCGATCGAGACACCGCCGCGAGAGGAGACAAGCCGCAATGCAACAAGCGCCGAGACAAGCCGCCAGGCCGTCCGCACCGGCAGGGCGCCGCCTGCTGGCCGCCTGCGCCGCCGCCGTGATCACCTTTTCCCCGGCAGCCTTCTCCGACATGGCCGCGGCACAAACCGCCGGGGCGGCGCGCGGCTTGGCCCCAACCCCGGACCCCGAGGCCCCCGCAGACCTCAACCGGGCCATCAACCCGCCCAACCCCAACCAGCGGCAGCGCAAGATCGAGCCGTCCACCGCACCGGCGCGGCTGGCGCGCCCCGAGACCCCCAGCAAGCCGGACGCATGGCCCAGGCTGGACCCCGGCGCGGTGTTCTGCCGAACCGCGGCCGACATGGACCAGCATCTCGCCGCCGTCAGCGCGCGCCTCGACCGCCGCGCCAGCGCGGTTCCGGATTCACTCGGCTGTTCGGTGATTGCGTTCGCGACGCCGGTCACGATCATCGCTCGCGAGGGGCCCGGTCGAACCCAGGTTCGGCTGTCCAGTCCACCCGGCCTGACCGGCTTCACCGACGCCTTCCTGCCGGACCGGAGAACCGGCCCGTGACCGGCCCCCTTACCGGCTCGTAGCCGCCAGTCGTGCAGACGGTCAGGCCAGGGCGACCGCCGCGCTTGCCACGTGCGTCGTGACGACCGTCTCGATGACCATCGCGGTTCCCGGCTTCGGCTGGTACAGCGACCCGGCGTGGGAGTGGCCGTTGGCGTAGCGGAAGAAGGTCGCGGCGCTCTCATGCGTCAGGAATTTCGTTGCGTATTCCTCGCTGGTCCAATGCGGATAGCCGCCGATGAACTCCGACCCGATCCAGCGCATCGTTCCCGGCTTGTGCAGCTTCGTCCCGTCGGCATCGAACTCGACCATCTCCGCGCAGATGCGATAGCTGGTCTCGACCCGCCGATGGTCTTTTGCCTGGGTCATGGCAGCCAGTGTCGACATATCCGTATCTCCCTGCCAGGGGCTGAACTCGACGTCGAATAGCCCAGGCGCTGTTAAAGGCGCGTTTGAATATCCGCTGATTACGACTGCGAATCAGTGACCTTCGTCACACCCGCCCTCGTGCCATGCCCGGCTCGTTGCCGGTCAAGAAAAATTCGCCGCGGTGAGGCCGGTAAAGTTCGAAAACACGATGTGGGTGCCGTCGGACAGGGTCAGCCGCTCGGAGCCCGCCGTCGTGGTCGCGGCCGCCACCGCCGCCGCCGCTTCGCCCGCGGGAAAACCCTGCAGCAGCACCTGGTCGTTCTTGGCGTTGAACCCCTGCAGAACAACCTGCGAGGCGCGGCCGAAGACGAGCGCGAACAGGTTCAGATTGGTCCCGGCGATGAGTGTTTCGTTGCCGGTGCCCGCCTGGATCTCGGTGACGGTCGTGCCGGCCGACAGGGTGTCCCCGTCGCCGCCGCCGAGTATCTGCGACAGCGTGCCGGTGTTGTAGCCGGTGTTGGCGGCGCTGATCGAATTATGTCCGCCGGCCGAGCCGAGGAAGACACCGCCGCCGGCACCCCCGGTGACGCTCAGCCCCGGCCCGGCTGCGACGATGGTCGCCACCGCCGACAGATTGATGCTTGCCGCCCCGGTCGCCAGATACACCAGCGGGGCGTTGGTCCCGGTCTGCACGCCGTTGAATGTTCCGGTGCCGCCGATGAACAGGCTGCCGGACGGATTGCCCACAACGGTGGCAATTCCGCCAACCGTGCTGCTGGCATTGATCTCGACGGTCATCGGCCCCGTCTCGGCGAACACCAGCGGCGATCCGGTGGAGGTCACCGTGCTGGCGCCGGTGTTGCCGACCAGCGTGTCGCTGCCGGACAGACCCACCAGGTTCGAACCGCTGCCGAGAAACACCATGGCGCTGCCGCCCGCCGCCGTGCCGATGCTGTCATTCCCGGTCGAGCCGACCACCGTGCTGGAACCCGTGCCGCTGTTGTATTGCGAGCCGTTGAATCCAAGGAAGGTCAGCGCAGTCGAGCCGGCGCCCCCCATCGCGGCGCTGATGGTGGCAACGCCGGTGCTGCCGAAGATGGTGTCGGCGCCGGTGGCGAACACCGCATCGTGCCCGGCGCCGAGATGAACGATGTTCCTGCCGCCGCCCGGCTGGATGTTGTCGTCGCCGCCATCGGCGAACACGCTGTCGGCGCCGCCGCCGAGAAACACCGTCTGGCCGCCGCCGCCGGCCGGGATGGAGACGAGGTTGCCGCCGCCGCCGGCGATCACCGTGCCCGACCCTGCGCCCGCCGTGAAGGCCAGGCCGCTCGTCACCGCCACGAGCTGGTTGTTGGCGGCCCCGCCCGCGAGCGTGATGCCCGGCACGGTGCTGACGAATGCGGCACTGCCGACCGCGCCGGCCCCGGGCAGCGAATACGAACCGGCGCTCTGGCCGATGACTTCCAGCGTTCGGCCGGACGCGACGGCCGGCAGGGTCGGCGCCGGGCCACCCGGTACCCCGCTGGCTGGGAACGGAATGGCGAAACCCGCGGTGACCGCGGCGCTCAGCGGATTGAGGATCGGCTGCAGCGTCGCCGGCAACGTCGCGGTGTCGACCGCGATGCTCAGCACCGCCCCGGCCGCGCCGAGAACGCTGACGGCGCCGGCCAGCGCGGCCGTGCTCCCGCTGATCAGCGTGCCCCCCGCGCCGTCGGGCACCAGCAGGAAGCTATGCGGCGCCGAAGCATCCAGCTCGATCGATACCGAGCCTCCGCCGGTGACCGGGATGGTCAGGCCCAGCCCGGTGTCCAGCGTGGTGAACACGGCGGACGCGGCGACTCCCGCGAGGTCGATCGTGCGATCGAGGCCGCCGGAAGTCGACAGCTGGACGTAGGACAGGGGCGGACTGCTGAGCGCGATGGGAGTGGACGGCATCACCGCGCCATCGATCCGCAGCACCGACCCGGAACCGACGAAGATCTCGCCGAGGCCCGCCGCGTCCGGGCGGGCCAGTTCCACCGTCGCGCGATCGCCGACCTGCAGCGAACCGGTCGGCGTGCTGCCGGGATCGGTGTTGGCCGCATTCAGCACCAGGGTGCCGGCGCCGCCGGCGGCCAGGACGAAACTCCCGGTCAACGCATGGCCGTTGCCCTGCAGCGTCAGGCTCGAACCCTTGGGGACGTTGACGACCAGCGCGCCGGCCAAGGCGAGATCGTTGGCGAGCGTGATGCTGTAGCTGCCGGCAGCGGCCAGCGACACCGCTGCGAAGGCGGCCAGCAGGCCATGCTGGTCGGTGACCGAGATGCTCGAGCCTGACATGGAAATTCCCCAACGGAGCCATTTCGGCCCCGGTCGGTCTCACTCATGCCGATTTGCCCCCGAGTTGGTCGAACCTTGCAGCGGGCCCGAAAATTACCGGCTTCGATCGTGGTAATTCGGCCACGCCCTTCTACACGCCGCGAAGATACTCCCCGAGGCCGCCGGCGAGGTGATCGAACAGCAGCCGCACCCGGCGCGTGGCCTTCAGGTCCTCGTGCATCACCAGCCAGATTTCGAGCGCGAATTGCATCGAATCCGCCAGCACCGGCAGCAACTCCGGCATCCGGGCTGCCAACAACGTCTGGCAGCCGCCGATCCCGACGCCGGCGCGCAACGCAGCGAGCTGTGCCAGGTCACTGTCGCAACGAAAGGCAAACCGCTCCCGGTCGAGCTGGTGCGCCAGCGGTCCCACCGAACGGAACGAGCGGTCGTCGCGGTCGAAGCCGATCAGGCCATGCGCCTCCAGTTCCTGGATCGTCGCCGGCAGGCCGAATGCCGAGGCGTAGTCGCGATGGGCAAAAAGCCCGATGCCCACCTGCCCGATACGGCGTGCCAGCAACGCCGCCTGGGTCGGGCGGACCATGCGGACCGCGATGTCGGCGTCACGACGAAGCAGATCCTCGTTTCGATTGGTCAGCGCCAGTTCGATCGCAATCACCGGATGCGCGCGTCGAAAGCCGGCCAGCATCGCAGGCAGCACCTCGCAGCCCACCACTTCGCTGGCGGTGATGCGCACAGTGCCGCGTTCGGTCTCCGCCTCCCCGGATGCGGCACGCCGAAGCGCCGCCGCGGCAGATTCCATGGCCTCCGCATGCGGCACCAGTTGCAGTGCCGCCGGCGTCGCGATCAGCCCGCGCGGCGAACGGGTGAACAGGGCAATCCCGAGCGCCGCCTCGAGGGCGTCGATGTGGCGGCCGATGGTCGGCTGGGTTAGCGCCAGCCGGCGCGCCGCGGCCGAAAGGCTGCCGTCGCGGGCGACCTCCAAGAAACTGCGCCACAACTCCCATCCAGGCTCGCTTACACCCATACGAAAATGTATATCCATAGTGCCGATACACGCAATTTCGTTCGTACGGGTGGGCTGCCATACCTGCATCCATCATCGGAGACAGCATCATGAGCAGCATCGAGTTACCCGCCGCGACGTCCAGGACCGCACTGATCGTCGGGGCGACCGGGGGAATTGGCAGCGCCGTCGCCCAGGCGCTGATCCGGCATGGCTGGAAAGTCCGCGGCCTGGCGCGGGACCTCGACGCGGCTCGCCGCGGCGCCGCCTGGGTCGGGCCAATGGAGTGGGTCAAGGGCGACGCCATGCGGGCCGCCGATGTCCTGGCGGCGGCGGCCGGCGCCGACGTGGTCTTCCACGGCGCCAATCCGCCGCAATACAAGAACTGGCGTGGCCCGGCCCTGCCCATGCTGCGCAATTCGATCGCCGCTGCGCGTGAAGTCGGCGCGCGTCTGATCTTCCCGGGCACGCTGTACAACTTCGGTCCCGATGCCGGTCCGCTGGTGGGCGAAGCGTCGCCCCAGCATCCTCTCACCCGCAAGGGAGCCATCCGGGTCGAGATGGAGCGCATGCTCGCCGCTGCCGCTCGCGACGACGGCCTGCGGGTGCTCGTGGTGCGCGCGGGCGACTATTTCGGCCTGCCCAATCGCAGTTCCTGGTATCAGGCGGTCGTGCGGGCCGGGCAGCCCGTGACATCCGTGACCTATCCGGGGAAACCCGAGATCGGACATGCCTGGGCATACCTGCCGGACCTCGCGGAAACCATCGCGCGCCTCGCCGACATCGAGGCGACGCTGCCGGTATTCGACAGCTTCCACTTCGGCGGCCATTGGCTGGAGCGCGGGATCGAGATCGCCGAGGCGACCAGGCGCGTCGCCAGCCGGCCGGACCTGCCGATCCGCCGCATGCCGTGGTGGCTGTTCTACCTCGCCGCGCCGTTCGTGACGTTCATGCGCGAGGCCCTGGAGATGCGATACCTCTGGCAACGACCGCTGCGGCTGGACAACGGCAAGCTACGTGCGCTGATCGGCGAAGAACCTCACACCGACCTTGATACGGCGCTGCGCCACACCCTGGCGGCCTTGGGGTGCCAGCCCCTGGGGCAGCAGTCCCCGACCCAGGCCGCTAATGCACCCCGCCCGGCTGGTGCGGGCTATCCAGGCTGAAGGTCGGGATCACCACGTCGAACGCCTCCCCGGAATCGGTTTCGACCATATGATACAGCCCGCTCATGATACCGCTCGGCGTATCCAGCGGGGTGCCGGAGGTGTATTCGAAGGTCTCGCCTGCCTCGAGCACCGGCTGTTGGCCGATCACGCCGTCGCCATGCACCTTCTGCCGCCGCCCGGCGGCATCGGTGATCAGCCAGGTGCGACGCAGCAACTGCACCGTCGCGGTGCCGTCATTGGTGATCCGGATCCGATACGCCCAGACGAACTTCCCTTCGGACGGCCGCGACTGGTCGGCCAGATAGAAGGCGCGCACGCCGACCCGGATGTCCCTGGTGGTCGCGGTATAGTCTTCGCTCATGCCTGTCGCTCTCCCGGACCGGGAGTTCAACGCGCCGGGGCGGCCAATGTCCAGTGGAGCCCAGCTACTCCGCAGCGGCCCGGGTGGCGACGGCCGCCAATGCCTCGGCGAGATCGTCCTTGATGTCGAGAACGTCCTCGAGGCCGACCGACAGCCGGATAACCCCGTCGGTGATGCCCAGCTTCGCCCGCTCCTCGGCGCCGATCCGCATATGCGTGGTGGTGGCGGGGTGCGTCGCCAGCGACTTGAGAATCGCCGAGGTTGTTGGACACCTTGATCAGCCGCATCGCGTTCATGACCTGGAACGCCGCTTCCTTGCCGCCATGCAGCTCGAAGGTGACAACGGTGCCGCCACCGCTCATCTGCGCCATTGCCAGCGCGCGCTGCGGGTGGTCGGCGCGGGTCGGATACCAGACCCGTGCGACTTCGGGCCGCCCGGCCAGGAAGCCCACGACATCCTCGGCGCTCCGGCATCCGGCCTGAACCCGCAGCGACAGCGTCTCCAGCCCCTTCAGCAGCAGCCAGGCGTTGAACGCCGAGATCGACGGACCGGTGTTGCGGATGAACGGCTGCAGGGTCTCGTCCACCCATTTCTGCCGCCCCAGCACTGCCCCGCCGAGCACCCTGCCCTGGCCATCGATATGCTTCGTGCACGAGTACACCACCACGTCGGCGCCCAGCTCCAGCGGCTTCTGCAGCAGCGGCGTGGCGAAAACGTTGTCCACCACCACGATGGCGCCGGCCGCGTGGGCAAGCTCCGCCACCGCCTTCAGGTCGACGATTTCCAGCATCGGGTTGGACGGCGTCTCCAGCAGCACCAATTGCGCCGGGCGCGACAACGCCGACCGCCATTGCGCGAGGTCGCCGCCATCCACGAACTCGGTGGCGATGCCGTAGCGCGGCAACAAGGTTGAAACGATCCAATGGCACGAGCCGAACAGCGCGCGCGACGCAACCACCCGGTCGCCGGTCTTCAGGTGCGACAGCATCGCGGCATGCACCGCGGCCATCCCCGTGGCGGTGGCACGACAGGCCTCAGCCCCTTCGAGCAGCGCCAGGCGCTGCTCGAGCATGCTGACGGTCGGGTTGCCGAACCGTGAATACTGGTAGTGCTGGACCGTGCCCGCGAACGTCGCCTCGGCTTGCTCGGCGCTGTCGTAGACGAAGCCGGAGGTGAGGAACAACGCCTCGGCGGTTTCCCCGAAATCGGAGCGCTGGGTGCCGCCATGCACCAGGATGGTGGCGGGGCGCGGCTGCTTCGCGGGGGGTGTGCGGGTGGTCATCGATGTGGCCCTTCCAAACTGCTGGGGGCCGACCGTGGATGCAGCGCCCCGGCCCGGGCTGTTCCCGATGGCGGTTCGCTGGCCTCTTTAGCGCGCTTGTTTCACCTCGCCGCAATCCGGCCGGACAAATCACGAGGGTCTGAAGCGCCCGATCCCGGACGCCGTTCGACGCCGGAAACCTAGAGATGGCCGCATGGGGCGTCAAGCAGGGGCTAAGCTGCGATCCGTTGCGTCCCGGGCTGGGGCTTCCTATAACCGGCCCGACGCTCAGACGAATGCGGGTGTAGTTCAATGGTAGAACGGCAGCTTCCCAAGCTGCATACAGGGGTTCGATTCCCCTCACCCGCTCCAGCGTCCCGCCCGGGGCCAATGCCCACGGAGAGCCCGATGCGACGCAAGCTGGGATTGATTGCCTGCTACCTAATGGTGTCGCTGGCAGCGGGCCCCGCCCTCGCAGGGGACGCCGACGTCATCGCCGTGAAGGTCCGGCAGTCAGCCGCCCGCGTGTATGATTTCGACGTCACCGTGCGCAGCCGGGATACCGGCTGGAACGCCTATGCCGACCTGCTGGAAGTGCTCGGGCCCGATGGCCGCGTGCTCGGCACCCGCGTGCTGGAGCACCCGCACGACGATGAACAGCCCTTCACCCGCGACGTCTACGGCGTGCGAATTCCCGCCGGAATCGACCGTGTCACCTTGCGGGCCCGCTTCAAGCCCACCGGCACGCACGGCGAGACAGCGGCGGTGGCCCTGCCGTAGCGGAACCGGCCTTCGACGGGCGAACCGCTCAGCCCGGCTCCAGCACCAGGATCGTCGGTTCGATCCCATCGAGGTGGATGGCCACGCGGTCGGTGCGCTGCACCGGGCCAGGATGCCGCAAGTCGCGCACCTGTGCCGGCTTCGGCAACCGCAACTCAAGCTCGCCGGCGCTCCCCCACGGCGTCTGCGTCTGCATCGTCACGATGCTAGCGCCGGCGCGACTGAACCATTGCACATCCACACCGGTGGCGGTGGCGCCGTCAGGGCCGTGCAAGGCGATACGCGGGGGCGCACCCGCCAGGCGCAGCGTCTCGGCCAGCGGATCGAGGTTCTCCGGCCCCGAGGCGACGCCGTCCGGCCAAAGGAAAGGCATCACCTTGGCAACCCCGTCCAGCAACGGCGCAGCGCGGCGCCGTCCATGCTGGTCGAACTGTCCGGGCGCCGTATCGGCGAGTACAGTGCCGCCATGCGCTGCGAATTCGGCGATCGCATCCGCGCTGGCCTGCGACATCGCAATCACCTGCGGCAGGATCAGGACCTTCAGGCCGGCTTCGCGCAAACCGCCGGATTCCATCAGCGCCGGCGTCACGAATTGCGGCTGCACCCCGATCTCGCTCAGCCGCTGCAGGGTCTGGCGGCGCGACGCCCGCCAGGCGTTGTCCTCGTATTCGCGCTCGGCGTCACGGTCCGACCACGCCGGCCCTAGCGCGCGGTGATCGAGCATCCAGCGGATCCGGAAACTCGGCTGGGAATACAGTATCGCCACCGGATCGGGCTGCGCCTTGGCGCTCAGCAAGGTGGGTGCCACCTCGCGCACCGCGCCCACGGTCCTGGTGATTTCCTCGCCGCGGGGACCGACGCTGCCGTCGGGCTTGACCACGTCGTTCTGCTCGTCCCAGATCACGGTGCCGGTGCCGCCATGCAGCAATTGCCGCCATATCGCGTGCGACTCGCGCGGCCCCGCGCCGAAGCTCGTGCGCAGCAATTTCAGGCCCGGGTTGAAGGCGCGCGCTAGGTCCTGGGCGTTGCCGAAATCATAGATCTCCATGACATCGACGGTGCCCGCGAGAACGCCGTAGTCGTAGCCGCCCCACCCCGGCACCTGCCCGCCCTCCAGCGCCGCCAAGGCCGCGGGATCGGCGGCATGCACGGCGTCCGTGCCATGCCGGACCGCCGCGGCGAATGCGACATCCATCCACGCCTTGAAGTCGCTCCAGCCCGAGTAGTTGTCGTCATGCCGCGCCATCGCCGCATCCGTCAGCTCGGGCATGACATCCGCCCAGCTTGCGAAGCCTGTACCCCATTGCCGGTTGAGTGCCGCAAGGTCCGGATACTGGGTCTGCAGCCAGCGACGAAACCCGTCGAGCGAAACCGGCGAGATGTCGGCGTCCCAGGCCGCCGCCAGGTCGCCGATCCCCGCCTCGTCGGCGAGGTTGTAGAACAGCGGATAATACGGCGCCTGGCTGCGCACGATGGCGCCCAGCCGGTCGGAGATTTTCGCCTGCCATTCAGGGTCCGAGAGGCTCGGCTCGCGCAGGAAGACCCCGGTGTCCGATGGATTGGCGCGACGCCGCGCCTTCGCCGCTTCGAACAGCCAGGTGACCGGCTTCCCCGGCGTGAAGCGATGATAGGGGGCAAGAAAATCGGTCGCGATATTCTCCAGGTACCAAGGCAGGCCGGAGGCGATCCGCGCCTGCAGCGTCGCGGGATCGATCTGCTCGCTATGCGCGATCAGCGCGGTGCCGGTGAAGCCCAGCCGCTTCAGCCCTTCCATTTCGACCTGGGTATGGCTCTGCCACATCAGCAATTGATAGCCGTCCAGCGGTGACGCCGCGGCGACGCCGATCGAAACCAGCCAGCCGACCGCAGCCAGGAAATTGCCGATCCGCATCAATGCCCCGCCACCGCCGCAAGCCGTCGGGTCGCCGCGTCAAGCCAGTCCCGCACCGGCCGCAGGAATGGCGCCAGCCTGACGCGGGCCTCTCCCAGCACCAGATGCGCCATCCGCGACGCCCTGTGCCGCAGGTAGCCGTCGGTCACCCGCAGCGTGTCGCCGTCGCCGACGCTGTTGTCGTCCATCCTGGTTTCCCCGGTTCCCCAATCCAGCAGCATGATGGCGGGACCGCCGGTGAGATTGACCATCCGGTTGTGCCGCATGGTCACGTTGCCGTCCCCCACTGCCCACACCGCGGCAGACTGGCGCAGCGGCACCGGCCCGATCGACAGCAGGTTGTCCTCCATGAAAAGCGCACCGGCACTCGCCTGCACGCCGGCAGCCGGCTCCTCACCGGTGCCGGTGGAGATGCTGTTGCCTGTCAGTCTGGTTTCTGCGGCAGAACTGTTGATCCCCCCGCCCTTTACATTGCGGATCGTCGAGCGGTCGACCTGCAGCAAGCCAACATCGCCCGCCATCACCGCGAACAGCGGGCGGTCGCCGCCCACTCCGCCGCCTTCGAACAGGCAGTCGGAAATGCGGATCTCACCCCGGCCGGTGACACCGCCGAGCAATCCCACCTGATTGTTGATGAACCGTACATTCTCCAAAGTGAGCGACTGCGCCTCCAGCCGAATGCCGGCGCCGTTGCCGTCCGGCACCCGGGCACGCGCCAGGGTCAGGTCGCGGATGGTGGTCGCGTTTCCTCTCAGCACGAACACCGCCTTGCCCTGGCACGTAACATCGCTGATGACGGTGTCGGCACCCTTGCCGACGATGGTCAGCCTCGACGCACTCCAGATCGCGCAATCGTAATAGGTTCCCCCCGCAATCGACACCGTGTCGCCATCCTCCGCGACGGCAGCGGCCTTGGACGGAACCGGGTACTCCGCACCTTCCCCTACGTTGAGCGTGCGCGCGGACGCGGCGCCCGATGCCAGAACAGCCGCCGCGCCGATTGCGCTGAAAAGACCACGAGCAAACCTCATTTGGCCCCGATCACCTGCCCGTCGCCGTGCAGCGGCTGCACCTTGCCGCTGATCTTGTTGCCACGCAGGATCGCATCCGTAGCAGTCAGATTATTGACGAAGTATGTCTGGTAATCGCCGGTGTTCCGGAATTTGTTGTTCTCGACGAGGATCTCGGGCGTTGGCTGGGTAACGCCGTCGGAGCCGATGAAGATCGCGGTGGTGTGGTTCTCCGCGTTCGGCCCCTTGGTGATGTCGTTGTCGCGGATCAAAACTCCGCCGCCATTCGAAACATCGATCTCATAGCTGGCAGTGCCGTTCGGACCATCGTCGATGGTGCAACCGATCACCTCGGTCCGTAACGCACGGGACTTGATGTGATGGCCCTGGCGCGTATTGGTAAAGCGGCTGCGTTCCACGTGCAGCAACTTCAGGTGCCCTACATACAAAGCATGCGCGCAGGCTGCCTCGCAGGTTCCATTCCTGTCGAACACGCTGTCGCGCACGATGATCGTCGCGCCGTCGGGACCACCGAGGATGCCATCCTGGTTGTTGATGAAGCGCACCCCTTCCACGGTCAGGCTCATCCCTTCCGCGCGTATGCCGGCGCCGTTGGCGTCGGGCACCCGGGCGCGGGTGAGGGTCAGGTTGCGGACAGTGACATCGTTGCCGCTGATCACCAACAGGGCCTTGCCGCCGCACGCCTTGTCGGTCAGCGCGACCTTGTCGGGATCGCCGACGCCTTCGATCACCACGCGGTTCGCCTTCACGAAACCGCAATCGAAATACTCGCCAGGCTGGATCATGATGTGATCGCCATCCTGGGCGGCCGTGATGGCGGCCGACGGCAATTTGTAATCCTTTCCGGCGCCCACCTCGAGCGTGCGCGCCTGGGCTGCAATCGCGAGGACACAGCCGAACGCGGCGGCCACGCCGATGGTCATAATCGATCTCATTTACAGACTCCTTGCTGCCGGGATTGTGCCGCCTGGCGAGCCGGGCTGCACCCCGCTGGTCCGACACACATACCACGTCCTGGCACAGGACACGAAGCTGTCCGAAAGAGCCACCGGCGCATTCGCTCCAACACAAATGTGACGACGCGCAACGGCAACGTGACGCCGGAAAACCATTAAGACTAAGACCATTCCAGCGATCGGCAACCAGCAAGGAGACGATGATGAAGACCCAGGGATCAGCGGTTTGGCAAGGCGGCATCAAGGATGGCAAAGGCGCCATCTCGACGAAAAGCGGCGCGCTGAAGGAATATCCGTACGGGTTCTCCAGTCGCTTCGAGGGCAAGCCCGGCAGCAACCCCGAGGAACTGATCGGGGCCGCCCATGCGGCCTGCTTCACCATGGCGCTGTCGCTGATCCTGGGTGAGGCGAAGCTGACCGCCGAGCGGATGGAAACGGTCGCCGAAGTCACGCTCGACAAGCAGGGCGACGGCTACGCGATCACCTCGGTCCATCTGACCTTGTCAGGAAAGGTGCCCGGCGCCGATCAGGCTCGCTTCAAAGAGCTCGCGGAGAAGGCGAAGGCCGGCTGCCCGGTTTCCAAGCTGCTGAAGGCGGAGATCACCTTGGACGTGAAACTGGACGCCTGAACGAAGACGACAACCGGCTCGGATGCGCTGACGCAGGATGAGGCATCAGGCATCCGGCCAAAACGGGTTACTCCAGGCGCGCTTGCCAGACGCATCTGTCACCACGACCCGGCCATAACCGCCACCCCGAAGCGCTTCAAGCGGGAACCTCGCCTCGCGCATGGCCTCACCGAACACGACGGCGGCCGCCGAAGCGCGGCCAAGCAGCATCACGCTGGAAGCCGGCGAACAGGAGACCGCCACTTCGCCGCGACCAATCTCCAATGCGTGGATTTCCGGCCCCTGGCTTGAATAGTATCGCCCTTGCTTCAGCGCCTGCAGGACCGCATCAGGGTCGAGCGACTCCGATTTCACCATCACCCAGCCACCGAAATAATCGTCGCATTTAAAATGCGCGTCGTCCGTTGCGCATGCCAGCAGCCGATGGCCGCGCGCAAGCAATGCGTCGAGCAGCCCCCAGCCATCCGCCCGATCGGTGCGAACCGCGGAGGTATGATTGTACACCTCGACCGCATGGGCGGATGCGATCGCCTCGCCGTCCTCCACCGTCAGGCCGTACCATGCCGGATGAGCGATCGCCACGAACGCGCCGGCCGCCGCACAGCGCGCCGCGAGCTCCGGTCCGCTCTCATCGGGTGGCGTCGGTGCGAAATCGAGCGGCAGCCCGACCGACAGGATGTGCCAGAGCTCACCCAGCGATGTCGCCGGCGCATGAACCTCCGCTCCCAGCAACGTGGTGAAGCTGTTGGTGCGGAACGGCCGCGTGTCGACGATCGGAAAGTCGTACCGCGCCAGGAAATGATCGGTCAACGCCAGGAAATCATAGCCGGCATCGCGATACAGCGCGCAGACCTGCTCGGGACTGCGCACCGCGTCCGACCGTGTGGAATGGGTATGCAGGTTGCCCTTGTAGAAGCGGCCATCCCCCAGGAAGGGGTTTATCATCGTCACCGTGTTGCCTCCATCGCAGGAGCTATCTCGATAGGCGCGAGCGGCGCTCCGCACAAATGGCAAACGCCGCAAGCCATTTCGCAGTCATCAGGTTTCACCTCGTTGTAACAGGCATTCTGCTATCGGACGCGTTGGTGCCGACCCCGGAGAGAACGATGCCCTCACGCCGCCAGGTCCTTGGAATTGCCGCCACCGCTGCGCTCCCGCGCGTGGCTATTGCCCAGTCAGATACTCGGCCGTCCATCACCGTCGCCGTCCAGAAGATTTCAACCTCGGCGACGCTCGAGCCCCTGCGGGAGCAATCCAACGTCGGAACGCGCATCTTCCCCAGCTTCGGGGAAACGATGATCGGCGTCGATGTCCTCGGCGACATGTCGCATCGACCGGCCCTTGCCACCTCGTGGAGGCGCACCGATGAGCGCACGTTGGAACTGCGGCTTCGCGAAGGCGTGCGCTTTCACAACGGCGAAATTCTGACCGCCGAGGACGTCGCATTCACCTTCGGCAACGAGCATATGTGGTCCGGCACAGCGGCCGACAGTCGCGGAATGTTCGTCTCGACCGTTGCCGGAGCGGCGAACAAGCTGCCACCGCCCGAGGCGCCGGCGATTGCCCGCTCCGCCTATCCGGCCTTCGAGCGGATCGAGATCGTCGATCGCCACACGGTCCGCTTCATCAACAAGGTTGCCGACGTCACGCTCGAACCGCGGCTGACCCGCAACACCGGCATGATCTTCTCGCAGAAAGGATTCGCCGATTCGGCAAGCTGGCTCGACTGGGCGCGCAGCCCGATCGGCACCGGCCCATACCGGATCCGTTCCTATCGGCCGGACCAGGATCTCGTCCTGGAGGCGCATGACGAGTACTGGGGAGGCCGGCCGCCGCTCCGCCGCCTGCGTTTTGTCGAAGTTCCCGATGTCTCGGCCCGCGTGAACGGCCTGCTGGCCGGTGATTTCGACTTTGCCGCCGACCTGCCGCCCGACCAGATCGGCGTCGTCGAAGCCAGCCCGCGGCATCACGTGCTCGGCGGCCTGATCAACAACATCCGTGTGACCGTGTGGGACAAGTTCAACCCGGTCCTTGCCGATCCGCGAATTCGGCAGGCGCTGTCCCATGCGATCGACCGGCAAGGCATTGTCGACGCCCTCTGGAATGGCCGCACGCGGGTCCCCAAGGGACTGCAATGGGATTTCTACGGCCAGATGGCCGTTCGCGACTGGGACGTCCCGAACCACGACGTTGCACTTGCCCAGTCGTTGCTCAGGGACGCCGGCTACAAGGGCGATGAAATCCGCTACCAGCTGCTCAACAACTACTACATCAACCAGACCGCCACATCGCAGATTCTGGTCGAAGGCTGGCGCGAGGCGGGGCTGAACGTCGTGGTGGAGATGAAGGAGAACTGGGGCCAGATCCTGGGCCGCTTCCCTGGCCGCGGCATCTGCGACAACTCCAACTCCGCCTGGTTCAGCGATCCCGTGGCTTCGATGTCGTCCTACGGACCGGGCGGGCAGACCTGGGAAGCCGGGCAGTATCGCAACGACCAGGTTGCCCAATCGCTCAATCAGCTGCAGTCTCTCACCGACATGGAAGGCCGCCGCGCGGCGTTCGCACGCATGCTGCAGATTTGCGAACGCGAGGACCCGGCCTACACGGTGCTGCACCAGAACGCGACTTTCACCGGCTTGCGCAAAGACCTGCCCTGGCGTGCGGCCCAGTCCTTCGTGATGGATTTCGGCCCCGGAAACTGGGGCGGGAAAGCCTGAACCCGAGCCGCTATTCGGCAACCGGCGCCGGTACGCCTCGCTTGCCCTTCACCCGTTCCCGAACCGACTGGAACACCACATAAAGGATCGGGATGACGAAGATGCCGACGAAGCTGGCGGCGATCATGCCGCCGAACACCGGGGTGCCGACATTGCGCCGCGCCAACTGGCTGGGCCCCACGGCGACCACCAACGGATAGAGGCCGAGGATGAAGGCGAAGCTGGTCATCATCACCGGCCGGAATCGCAATCGCGCCCCCTCGGTCGCCGCCTGCAGCAGCGGCACGCCGCGCTCGCGCTGCTCCTTGGCGAATTCGACGATCAGAATGCCGTTCTTCGCGGCGAGGCCGATCAGCACCACCATGCCGATCTGCCCGTAAAGATCGACGGTGAGGCCACCGAGCACGATCCCGGCATAGGCGCCGACGACACCTACGGTCACCGACAGAAGAACCGGGATCGGGATCGTCAGGCTTTCATAAAGCGCGACCAGGAACAGGTAAGCGAACAGCACCGCAAAGCCGAGAATGATGCCGGTCTGGCCCTCGGACCGCTTCTCCTGGAACGCCGTGTCGGTCCAGTCGCCGCGATAACCGGACGGCAGCGTCCGGGCGGCGACCTCGTCCATGGCGGCAAGCGCCGTGCCCGAGGAAACGCCCGCCGCGGGTGACCCCTGGATCAGTCACCGCCCGTCGGTTGTTGTACCGGGTAATGGCCTGTGGTCCTAGCACCAGCTTCACCTCGGCCAGGCTGCGCATCGGCACCATCTTGCCGGCGTCGCTGCGGACGTTGAGCCGATAGATGTCATCCACCGAGGCACGGTCCTTGGCTTCGGCCTGCACCTGCACCTGCCAGGTTCGCCCGAACAGGTTCATGTCGTTGACGTAGGCGCCACCCAGGTTCGCCTGCAGCGTCTGGAAGATCGTCGACAGCGACACGCCGAGCACCTGCGCCTTGTCGCGGTCGATATCGAGGTAGATCGACGGGTTGGTGGCGGAGAATGTGCTGAACACGCGGCTCAGTCGCGGGTCCTGGTTGGCCGCGATCAGCAGCCCGCGAAGCACCTGGGCCATTGCCTTCGGATCGGCGCCGCGGATGTCCTGCAGCACGTAGGTGAAGCCGCCGCCGGTCCCCAGGCCGATGATCGGCGGCGGCGCCACCGGCAGAGCCATCCCACCCTTCAGGCCGCGGAATTGCTGGCCCAGCCGGGCGATGACCGCATCCGCTCCCTGGCTTGCCGATTTGCGCTCGTCGAAGGGCTTCAATGTCACGATCACGAAGGCCGCATTGGGCTGGGCATGTTGTCCAGGAAGTTCAGGCCGATGATCGACGATGTAGTCGGCCACCGCCTCTTCCTTCTCCAGGATCGCCTCCACCTGCTTGACCACATCCTCGGTGCGCCCGATCGAGGCGCCGTCCGGTAACTGCATGATGGTGAAGAACGCGCCCTGGTCGTCCTGCGGCAGGAACCCGGTCGGCGTGATCTTGCCCAGCGCCACCACGCCGAACGCCGCGAGGATCACCAGCGGTATGCTGATGATGGAGATGCGCACCATGCGCGCAACGACCGCGCCGTAGGCGTCGCGCACCTGGTCGATCCCGCGCATCACATAGCCGATCGGCCCGCGCCGCGGCCCGTGATGCGGCCGCAGCAGCATCGCGCACAAGGCCGGCGAAAGCGTCAGCGCATTGACCGCCGACAGCAGCATGGACACCGCGACGGTCACCGCGAACTGGCGGAACAGCTCGCCGGAAATTCCGGAGATGAAGCCGATCGGCACGAACACCGAGAGCAGCACCAAGGTGATTGCAATCACCGGCGCCGTGATTTTCGCCATCGCCTGCTTGGTCGCAACCGTCGGGCTCAGCGACGGATCGGCCTCCATCTCGTGCTCGACCGCCTCCACCACCACGATGGCATCGTCCACGACGATGCCGACCGCCAGCACCACGGCGAGCAAGCTGACCGAGTTCGCTGAATAGCCGATCGCGTTCAGCACGATGAACGCGCCGATCAGGCTGACCGGCACCGCGAGCGTCGGGATCAACGTTGCCCGCAGGCTGCCGAGGAACAGATACACCACGAGCACCACCAGCACGAACGCCTCGACCATCGTCTTCAGCACTTCGTGGATGGTGTCGGTGACGAAGGTCGTCGTGTCGTAGGTGACTTTCCATGCGAGGTCCTCGGGGAAATCACGCGCCAGCTCGGCAATCTGCTGCTTCACCGTATCCAGCGTCACCACCGCATTGGCGCCGGGTGATTGGTAGATCGGGATCAGCGCCGCCGGGGCGCCATTCAGCTTCGTATCGCGGTCCAGGTTCTGTGCGCCGAGTTCAACCCGCGCCACGTCGCGCAACCGCAGCACGGAACCGTCGCTGTTGGTGCGCACGATGATGTTCTCGAACTCCTCGGGACGTGGTGAGGCGGCCCTTGGTCTGGATGTTGAGCTGCAGCTGTTGGTCGTTGCTGATCGGTCGGGCGCCGATCCGCCCGGCGGCCGCCTGCGCGTTCTGCGCCTGGATCGCCGAGATCACATCCGCCGCGTCAGGCCCAACCCGACCAGGCGATCGGTCTGGATCCATGCCCGCATGGCGTAGTCCTGGGCGGCGAACTGACGCGCATCGCCCACCCCCGGGGTCGCCTTGATCTGATCCAGCAGGTTGATGGTGACGTAGTTCGAGACGAACAATGCATCATGCGTCTTGCTTCGGCGAGTAGACCGCGATCACTCCGAGCAATGCGGACGACTGCTTCTTGACCGTCACCCCTTGCTGGCGCACTTCGGACGGCAGTTTGGCAGTCGCCACCTGCACCCGATTATTGACGTTCACGGTGTTGATATCGGGGTCGGTGCCAAGCTCGAAAGACAGCGTCAGGGTGTAGCTGCCGTCATCGCCGCTGATGCTTTTCATATACATGAGCTTGTCGACGCCGACGATCTGCGCCTCGATCGGCTGCGCGATCGTCGCCTCGACGACCGCCGCGGACGCACCCGGATAAAAGGTGGTGACCGAGACCTGCGGCGGCACCATGTTCGGATACTGCGCGACCGGAATGACCATCAGCGACATCAGGCCGGCGATGGTAGCGAGAACCGCGATGACGACCGCGAGGCGCGGCCGGTCGACGAAGATCGCGGAGAACATGGCTCAGCCGCCCTGGACGGCGATGCTGCGCAGGCGACGGCAGCACCGCGGCGCCGGGCCGCAGGTCCTGCAACCCTTCGACGATCACCTGCTCGCCGGGCTGCAACCCCTGCTCGACTGCGATGTTGGTGCCGACCTCGGCGCCCAGCTTGACCCGCCTGGTAGCGGCCTTGCCGTTATCGGCCACGAACACATAGGTGCCGGCCTGGTCCGCGATCAGCGCCGATTGCGGCACCACCACCTGCTCGTCCGGCGTGTCACCCTGTACCGAGACGCTGACGAACTGGCCGTCGACGAGAATGCCGTCCGGATTGGGCACGATCGCCCGCACGGTCACCGTATCGGTGGCACGGTCGACGCTGACGTCGACGAAATCGATCTTGCCGTCATGCGGATAGACGCTCCCGTCGGCAAATCGCAGCTTCACCAGCAGTGACGCGACATGCAGTTGCTGCCCGGCCTGCTGGACGCGCAGGAACTCGCGCTGGCTGACCGGGAAGGTCGCATACATCGGATCGACGCTCACGATCGTTGTCAGAGTGCCGGAACTGGGGCTGACCACGTTGCCCTTGGTTACCGCGCTGCGGCCGATCCGCCCGGCGATCGGAGCGGTGATGTCGGTGTAGGACAGGTTGATGGTCGCGGTCTTGAGGTCGGCATCGGCGCGGATCACCGCCCCTTGCGCGTTCTGTTCCGCAGCCACGCGCTCGTCGCGCGTGGCGACCGAGGTGGCACTGGTCCTGACCAGTTCTTCCGCACGCTGCCGTTGCACGCTGGCATTGGCGAAATTGCCCTGGGCCTGCAGCAGGGCACCCTGCGCCTGCTGGTGCGCAGCCTCAAAAGGCCCCTTCTCGATCCGGTACAGCGGGGCGCCGGCCTTGATGGTCTCGCCTTCCTTGAACAGCACCTCATCAAGGTAGCCGGTGACCCGGGCCTTGATCTCGACCCGCTCGATCGCCTCGATCCGGCCGACGAAGTCGACGCCGCGGGTCACCTGCTGCTTGGCCGCGGTGACGACACCCACCGGGATGGCAGCCGGCGCGGCCTGCGCCAGGACCGCGTTGCCTAGCGGGAGCGAACTCAGCAACAGGAACGAGACCAGCGCGGTGTACAGGCGTTGCATTGTTTTCACGGAGCTTCGTTGCGTTGAGCTCCTTTGTGCCCGCTTTGGAGTGTCATGGAAAGTTACGAAATAATAGCCACCGCACGGCACCCCAGCCGCTTCGGCCAGGACGATCTTGACCGTAGCGATATGCGCCACCGCGGCCCCGCCACCCGTCCCGGACACCGCGCAGCACTGCATCCGCCGCATCTGGGTAGCCTCGAAGTCGGCGAGCCAGCCTGAACTGGCGATGCATGGCCCAGACCAGCGGCTTCAAGGCGTGGCGGACCCCTAGGTGCTTGCGAAAGAACAGGATCTCGTTTCGCGCCATATAATAGAAGTAATGCGGCGGTTTCGATCGCGGGTCGGCATTCGGCCGGCCCGACCAGTGCCTGACGATGGCTTCCGGGATCATGACGTTACGAAACCCGGCGGCCAGGCTCCTGACCGAGTAGTCGTTGTCCTCCCAATAGGCAAAGAATCGTTCGTCGAACAGGCCGACGGCCTCGACCAGCCGGCGGTCGATTAGCAGTGCCGTGCCGGTCAGCCAGATCCGGTCCGGCTGTGTCTCGCTCCATCCCCAGGCGACGGCCGGATCGCTGGCGATATGGAAGGCGCGTCCATCCCACAGGCCGCCGCAGAATTCGATTTCGTCACCGGCATCCGCGTTGCGGATCATCGGGCTGGCGAGCCCGATGCCGGGAGCGGCCTGCACCATTTCGAGCATCGTCGCGAGGGCGTCCGGCAGCGGCTGCGCATCGTTATTCAGCAGCCAGACGTAATCGGCGCCACCGGCCAGCGCATGGCGAATGCCGGCATTCACTCCGCCGGTGAAGCCCAGGTTCCTGGCATGGCGGATCAGTTCGAATGGGCCCTCCGATGCCAGCAGCGGCGTCAGCAATTCCTCGGCGGAACCATTGTCGACAACGATTGTGCGAAAACTGCGGTAGGTTTGCCGATCCAACGCGGCAAGGCAGGCCAGGGTCGCTTCCGCGGCATTCCAGTTGAGCACCACGACCGAAACGAGCGGAAGCTCCCCGGTCATGGCCCGGCAGGGCTGCCGGCAACGATGCCGCGGCGGCGCAGCATCGAGAGATACGGACGCAAACCGGTCATCGAGGCGCCCCAACCGAGTTCAGCACGCGGAATTTTCGCCAGCGTCTCGTACGCCGTGTGAAAATTCCGCGCCATCTGCTCGACGCCGAACAAACGCTCGACCCGCGCCTTGCCGGCGACGCCGAGCTGCCGGCGATACTGCGTATCCGCGGCCAGCCGTCCCAGCGCCGCGGCCAGCGCGCCGACATCCTCAGGCGGCACCAGCAGGCCGGTGACCTCGTGCTCGATCACCTCTGGAATGCCACCCACCGTCGTCGACACCACCGGGACTGAGAAATGGCCGGCCTCGGCCAGCACCAGGCCGAACGCGTCCGCGCGAGAGGCCAGGGCGACGATATCGGTCGCACGGTAGATACCGGGAAGATTGTCGAAATAGCCGAGAAAATGCACGCGGTCCTGCAATCCCAGCTCCGCCGCGAGACGCTCCAGATTGGAGCGCTCCGGGCCATCGCTCACGATCAGCAGCCGGATGTCGAGCAAACGGTCAAGCAAGCCGAACGCCCTCAGCAGGACATCCTGCCCTTTGCGCCGGATCAGCGAACCGACGGCCGTCACCACGACCGCCTGCTCGGGAATACCCAGGCCGGCGCGCAGCCCAGGCTCGACCGGGACGTCGAGCCGCCTGAAGTCGATGCCGTTGTAGATCACCTGCGTCCGGTCCGGCTGCATGCCGTCGCGGATGAAGTCCCCGATGACCTGCTTCGAGACCCCGACGACAAGAGTGGCCTGGTGCAGCAGGCACGCGAAGCGGCTGCGGCGAAGATAGTCGATGTGCAGATGCGCCAGCAGCGGCCGCCTGGTCCAGCGCGCAACCGGCAACAGCCACTGGTTGGGCGCCGCGCTGTTGGCGTGCAGGACCTGGATATCGTGCTGCCGGACCAGCTGGATGCCCTCGCGCACCAGCGACAGATAGCTGCGTGGCTGGAAGCCGGGCGAACCCGCATCGAAATAATACGCGAAGTCGGACCGATAGACCGGAATGCCGCAGTTCCGCACTGCCTCCGCCATCGCAATCCCATTGCACCAGACGACGGGCCTAACCCGCGCCGGATCGAGGTTCTTCAACAGATCGAGCAGCAATTGCTCGCTTCCCCGCACCCACTGATCGCCATAATGCACGAACAGAACGTTGAGCGGGGCAGACTGCATCGCCTGACGAATATGCCTCAGATCACCGTCGCGCCGTCCAGGAACGGGTAGCGCGACGGATCGAAATTCTGCCAGATTGCCTCTGGGCCAAATGGCTCAGCCGCGTATTCCGGGCGTGGCACGTCGGGCACCAAAGCTTCCAGCTCCACCGGCATCGATTGAGCCAGCGATGCGTTCGCCGCGATCCCGGTCATGGCCGACCACGCTCCGGCCCGCTCATCGGCCACATGCCCGTACTGGTCGTTGGAGGCGTCGCGGAACAGCCGGCGAAGCATCACCCGGTCGCCGCCGCCATGGGTTCCGTCGGCTTCCGGCAGAGCGAGCTGATACGGCCGGGAGAAA
This sequence comes from uncultured Alphaproteobacteria bacterium, assembly GCA_963819305.1. GTDB lineage: Bacteria > Pseudomonadota > Alphaproteobacteria > Acetobacterales > Acetobacteraceae > CAVTKE01. The sequence goes on along the minus strand of CAWFVP010000002.1, from coordinate 362,609 downwards.
TGCGGTTGCACGACGATGCGGTTCGTCTCCGGCAGCGGCGGCAGGACCAGGCTGCCGTCCGGATTGACGTACTGGCGTTCGACATTGACCAACTCGGCGCGCCCCCGGTTTCCGTCGAACACCACCCGGTAGCCTTCGCATGGATTATAGGCCGTCAGGCTATAGTTCGCCGTGATGCCATTGTCGTACTCGATCAGCGCGCTCATCGAATCCTCGATATCGATTTCGGGGCTGAACACGCATTTGTCGCGCAGATAGCCGTCATGCCGCTCATTCTCGGCATACAGGCGGGACAGCTGTTCGCTCGATGCCATGTCCAGCCGAAACCCGCATCGGGCGAAGGCCGGGCAACCGGTGCAGCGCTCTCCGCGGTCCTGCAAGCCGAGCGCATCGGCAATCTCCGGGCGATAGAATACCCGCCGGCCCAGCGCCGTCACCCGTCGCGGCACCGTCGCCAGCCACCAGTTCAGCAGGTCGAAATGATGCGTCGCCTTGTGCACGAAAAGGCCGCCGGAATTCGCCTTGTTGCGATGCCAGCGGCGGAAGTAATCGGCACCGTGATGGGTGTCGAGCAGCCATTCGAAGGTTGCCGATTTGACGTGGCCGATGATGCCCGACATCAACACCTGCTTCAGCAAGGTGCGGATCGGCGAGTAGCGATAGTTGAAGCCGACGATGACCGCCCGGCCGGTGCTTCGCCGCGCATCGATGATGCGGCTGCAGGCAGCCGCATCCATGGTCAGTGGTTTTTCGGTAATCACGTCGCAGCCAAGTTCCAGCGCACGCACGATGTATTCGGCGTGTACGTTGTCCGGCACGGTGACGATCACCCGGTCCGGGCTGGTTTCGGCGATCATGCGGTCGAATTCCGACGCCGCATAGGTAGCCACCACGATATTCGCCCGCCGGGCCGTCGCGGCCGCCGATTGCAGACGACCTGGGTTGAGGTCGCAGACCGCCACCAGCTTCCCATCGCCGGCGTGTTCGCCGGCCAGCGCGCCGAGATACATCTGGGACCGATGGCCAAGGCCGACGATGGCATATTTCTTCAAGGCACTTCCGACCAAGCAACTGCTCCTTTTCCGGCGGTCCCTGGCAGCCGACGCGCCACGGTGCCGCCTGGATCTTCGATCGCCGATGTTAGCGGTACCCAGCGGACCAGGGAATGCCGCAGCCTGGTCCAGGATGCTGCCGCGCGATCACGTTGACACGGCGGACGCGGCCGCACTAGCTATGCTCAAAGGTCGATAATTCAGGGTTATGGCCGGTCCGGTGGCCGCGACAGGCGCCGGGCCCGCCAGGGCTTCAAAGAACGCGGCGTCGCCCAGGCGGCCTGCAGCAAGGGAGATGTGCAATGGGTCGAAACGGTCCCAATCGCCGGGTATTTCTGGCCGGCGCCGCAGCGGCCGCCGGCCTGTCGACGTGGGGGCGGGGCCAGGCGCTCGCCCAAGCTGCTGCGCGGCTGAGAACCTATTGGTGGGGCGCCAAGGACCGGGCGGATCGCACCAACAAGGTCGATGAACTCTACACGCAGGCGAACCCCGGGGTGACGATCTCCGGCGAGACGCTGGGATGGGGAGATTACTGGACCCGGCTGGCAACTCAGGCGGCAGGCCGCAACATGGCCGACCTGGTACAGATGGATTACGGCTATATCTTCGAATATGCCCGCCGCCACGCCCTGCTGCCGCTGGACGGTTTCGTCGGCAAGCAACTCGATCTCAGCGGGTTCAGCCAGCAATCGATCGACGGCGGCAAGGTAGACGGCAAGATCTACGGCGTCAGCCTGGGGCTGAACTCCACCTCGCTGATCTATGACCGCGACGCGTTCGAGAAATTGGGTATGCCGGTCCCGGATTGGCCGGTGACCTGGGACGAACTCGGCAAGCGTACCGCGGCGCTCACCAAGGCAGCGCAGCGCAGCGGCTACTGGGGAATGCAGGACGCCGGCGGCTCCGGTCCTGCGCTGGAGGTATGGCTGCGAGAGCGCGGCAAGCCGATGTACACGGCCGATGGCAAGCTCGGCGCCGACGCAGCCGACATGGCCGACTGGTTCGGCTACTGGCAGGACATGCGGGCGCGGGGAAGCTGCGTGCCGCCCGATGTGCAGGCGTTGGACAAGACCGATATCGACACCAGCGTGCTCACCCTTGGCAAGGCGGCGATCTCGTTCGCCAATTCCAACCAGTTGGTCGGCTACCAGGCACTCAATAAAAGCAAGCTCGACATCGCCATGTATCCGGCTGGGAAGCCCGGGACGAAGTCGGGCCAGTACCTGAAGCCGTCGCAGATGTGGAGCATCGCCGCCACCACCAAATTCCCCGAGGAGACGGCCAAGCTGCTGAGCTTCTTCGTCGCCGATCCGACGGCGGGTAAGGTGTTGGGCGTGGAACGCGGCATCCCGGCGTCGAAGTCGGTGCGTGAGGCTATCGACCCGACGCTGGACGACATGGGTAAGCGCATGTCTGGCTACATCGCTTTCATCACCGACAAGGTGGGCGACCTGCCCCCGCCGCCGCCGCGCGGTGCCGGCGAGGTGCTCGCGCTGCTGGTTCGGACCAACGAAACCGTCGGGTTCAAGCGCGTCAGCGCCGGCGATGCCGCAAAGACGTTCGTGCGTGACTGCGAAGGCATCCTGTCGCGCGTCTGAGCAGGCGCGCCGAGCCGGGCATGGCAGCAACGGCAGCCGGCGCAACGCAGCGATTGCCGCGGGTCGCAGTCCGCGGCCGGCGGCATGCGTCCTACGCGGGCTATCTGTTCCTGATACCTTGGCTGATCGGCTTCTTCGGCCTGACCCTGGGGCCGGCGCTTGCCTCGTTGTATCTGTCGTTCACCAACTATGACCTGATCGAATCGCCCGGCTGGGTCGGCTTGGCCAATTATGCACGCATCGTCACCGCAGATCCGAAGGTCGCCAACTCGGTTCGCGTGACGTTGATCTATGTCGTCCTGTCGGTGCCTCTGAAACTATGCTTCGCCCTCGGCATCGCGATGATCCTGAACAAGGGTATCCGCGGATTGCCGCTATACCGCGCCATGTTCTACCTGCCCTCCCTGCTAGGGGCCAGCGTGGCCATCGCGACACTCTGGCGGCGGGTCTTTTCCGGCGACGGATTGTTCAATCATGTTCTGGGCTATTTCGGCCTGCATGGCGCCAGTTGGGTTTCCGATCCCGACTACGCGCTTTATACGCTTGTTGCGCTCAGCGTCTGGCAGTTCGGCTCGCCGATGATCATCTTCCTTGCCGGCCTGCGGCAGCTTCCACAGGATATCTACGAAGCCGCCGGCCTGGACGGTGCCAGCGCCAGTTACCAATTCTGGAAGATCACGCTGCCGATGCTGACTCCGGTGATCTTCTTCAACGTGGTGGTGCAGACGATCGATGCCTTCAAGGCATTCACGCCGGCCTTCATCGTCAGCGGAGGTACCGGCGGACCGATCAACTCAACCCTGTTCTACACTCTCTATTTGTATCAGGAGGCATTCGGCTACCTGCGAATGGGTTACGCCGCGGCGCTCGCGTGGCTTCTGGTGCTCGCCATCGTTGCCGTGACGGCGGCAGCTTTCATGAGCTCGCGGCTGTGGGTGCACTACGATGAGTAAGGGGAACGTCGGCCGGCCGATCCCGCGATCTCTGCTGTACCACGCGGTGCTCTGCGGCGCCTCCGTGGTGATGCTCTATCCACTTCTGTGGATGTTCGCGAGTTCGCTGAAACCCAACTCCGACATCTTCCGCAGCGCGGCCCTTTGGCCGGAGCATCTGGACCTCAGCGCCTACACGCGCGGATGGTCGGGCCTGCAGGTCAGCTTCGGGCGGTTCTTCCTGAATTCACTGGTCATCTCCGTGCTGTCGGTCATCGGCAACGTGCTGTCCTGTTCGCTGACTGCCTACGCGGTCAGCCGCCTGAGATTCCCCGGCCGCAATTTCTGGTTTGCGCTGATGCTCGGCACGCTGATGATCCCCTACCAGGTCACGCTGATCCCACAATACATCCTGTTCCTGAACTTCGAGTGGGTGAACACCATCCTGCCGCTGGTGGTGCCGAAATTCCTCGCCGCCGACGCTTTCTTCATTTTCCTGCTGACGCAGTTCTTCCGGGGGCTGCCGCGCGAACTGGACGAGGCGGCGGTGATGGATGGCTGCAGCCCTTGGCGCATCTACTGGAACATCATCCTGCCCCTGTCGCTGCCGGCGCTCGGCACGGCGGCGATCTTCACCTTCATCTTCACCTGGGACGATTTCTTCGGTCCGCTCGTCTACCTGACCGACATGGACAACTTCACCGTGCAGCTTGGCCTGCGCGGCTTCCTCGATTCCAGTGGACAATCCGATTGGGGCGCGATGTTCGCGATGGCCGTCCTGACATTGCTGCCGGTCCTGGCATTTTTCCTGTTTTTCCAGCGCACGCTGATCCAGGGCATCGCAACCAGCGGGCTGAAACGCTGACCACGGGCGCTCGCCCGCGTGCCGACGGCGATATCACGATGTGGATCAATGCTTTGGTGGGCGCAGTAGGGCTCGAACCTACGACCCGCTGATTAAGAGTCAGCTGCTCTACCAACTGAGCTATGCGCCCGCCTGGGTGGTGGGACCAACCGGGCGGCCCCTATAGCAAGGGTTCCCGGGGCTGTGAAGGGGCGGGGGTAAAGCCGTGGCTGAGCCTCAAAAATAGTCCCAGACATTGGCGGTCCTGGCGTCGTCCGGTGAGCCGTCGAAGACCACCTGGCCGTTGTTCATGATCACCACCCGGTCGGCGATGCGCATGGCGGCGGCGACGTTCTGTTCCACCAGGATCGCCGCCATGGCGTGATCGCGGCACAGACTGCGCACCTGGTCGAACAGGCGCTCGACCAGATTGGGCGCCAATCCGATCGAGGGCTCGTCCAGCAGCAGGCAGCGGGGCGTGCCCAGCACCGCCAGGCCCAGGGCCAACATCTGCTGCTGGCCGCCGCTCATGCTGCCGGCCCGCGCCGCGCGGCCCGCTCGGCAAGGACCGGGAACAGGGTGAAGACGTCGGGCGGACCGAACATCGGCGTGTCGGTGCAGTTGCGGGCCGCCACCACGGCGATGTTCTCGAGCACGGTGAGGTCGGGGAACACGCCGCGGCCCTCGGGCAGCAGGCGCAGCCCCATCGCCACGCGGTCTGCCACGGCCATCCGGTCGATACGCTCGCCGGCGAACAGCAGGCGGCCCTGACCCGGCGCCAGCAGGCCCATGACGGTCTTCAGGGTGGTGGTCTTGCCCGCCCCGTTATGGCCGAGCAGCGCCAGGATCTGCCCGGGCTCCAGCGTCAGCGACACGTTCGATATCACCGTCTTGGCGCCGTAGCCGGCGGCGATGCCCGTGCAGCTGCAGCAGCATCAGATCACGCCGCCGAAATAGATCTCCGCGAGTGCCGGGTCGCGGGTGATCGCCTCCGGCGTGCCCTGGGCCAGCAGATGCCCCTGGTGCAGGAACAGCACGTCGTCGGCGATCTGCTGCACCACGCGGGTGTTGTGCTCCACCACCAGCAGCGTCTTGCCGTCCGCCTGCAGGCGGCGCAGCAGCGCCATCACCGCTGTCCAGCGCGGCGCCGCTGAGGCCCGAGGTCGGCTCGTCGAGCAGCAGCAGTTCGGCGCCCGTGGCCAGGATGCGGGCGATCGTAAGCAGCTTCTGTTCGCCATAGGACAGGTTGCGCACGAAGCGTCGCCGGCGACATCGGCCAGGCCGACATGCTCGATGATTTCGCGCGCCTGCGCGCGGTTGCGGCGCTGCGTTTGCCGCGGTGTGCCAGCGGGCGGAACACCGCGCCGAGCGGCTCCTCGCCGAACTGGCCGGGCAACGCGACCAGCACGTTGTCCAGCGCCGTCAGATCGGCGAACAGCCGCAGGTTCTGGAAGGTCCGGGCGACGCCGGCGGCCACGATCGCCTGCGGCTTCAAGCCGTCGAGCGCCAGCGCCCCGGAACGCGACGTGGCCGGCGTCGGGTCGCAGGAAGCCGGTGATGACGTTGAAGATGGTGGTCTTGCCGGCGCCGTTCGGACCGACCAGGCAGGTGATCCGCCCCTGCGTCGGCGGAGAAGCTGCAATCGTCGCAGCGCCTGCAATCCGCCGAACCGCTTGGCGACGCCGGACACCGCCAGGTAGCTGGGCATCGCAGGATGGGCCGTCACAGCCGCTCCCCGGCAAGCCCCTGCGGCCGGAACAGCATGAAGGCGATCAGCAGCGCGCCGTAGATCAACTGGCGCATGGCGGCGGCGATCGTGGTCGGGATTTCGACCATAGGCCAGCACCTGCGGCAGCGCCAGCAGCAGGAACGGCCCGATGATCGAGCCGGCGAGCGTGCGCGCGCCGCCCAGCACCACCATGGTCAGCATCAGGATCGAGGCGTCGAGATCGAACGAGGACGGATCGACGAAGCTCAGGAAGCAGCCATACAGGCCGCCGGCGATCCCGGCATAGGCGCCGGCCACGGCGGCGGCTGCCACCTTGGCGCGCAGCACGTTCTTGCCCGCCGCCGCGACCGCGAGCTCGTCCTCGCGGATGGCGCGCAGCAGCGGCCGAACGGCGCGCGCATGATCAGCCAGAAGCTCAGGCAGACCAGCGCCAGCACCAGCGTGACCAGGACCAGGTAGTGCCAGGTCTCCTCGACGGCGATGCCGAACGATCACCGGCGGCGGGATGCCGGGCAGGCCGTTGGCGCCACCAGTGCCGGCCGTCCAGTTGGTGAACACCGCAGTCGCCAGCAGCTGGATTCCGAACGAGGTCACCACGAAATAATCGCCGGCCACGCGCAGCGCCGGGCAGCGTCACCAGCACGTTCAGCGCCACGCAGCAGATCGCCGCCGACCAGCATCGCCGGCAGGAACCCCATCGTCTCGCTCATTGTCAGCGCCGCGACGATATAGGCGCCGACGCCGAACACCGCCGCCTGCGAGACCGAGAAGATGCCGACGATGCCGACCAGCAGGTTGGTCGACAGCGAGACATGCACGTAGATCTCGGCCAGCACGACGTAGCTGTAGAAGAAATCCATCCCCTAGCGCCGCCACGAACAGGCCGCGCGGACGGAACAGCATGAAGATGACGAAGATGAAGAAGGTGACGCCGATGCTCCATTCACCGGGGATCACCAGCAGCGACAGGTTCTGCAGCACCGCGATCACCAGCGACAGCACGAACGCGCCGGTGATGCTGCCGACGCCGCCGGCGATCATCGCGATGGTCGCGGTCAGCAGCACCGTGACCCCGCCATAGGGCTGCAGGCCGACATCGTAGCGGCCGAGCACGCCGGGCAGGCAGACGATCGCCGAGGAGAGGGCGATGACGATGACATAGACGTCGTTCGGTTGCAGCCGGGTGATCTGGGCCAGGAACGGATTGGACGCCACGGCCCGCATGCTGCCGCCCATCAGGGTTCGATGAGCGAACCACATCACGCCGCCATAGACGCCCACGCCCATCGCCAGCAGCAGCAATTGCGCGTGGGTCAGCCGGATGCCGCCGAGCGACACGACTTGGCTGCCCCAGTCGCCGGGGAACTGCAGCACGTTGGGCGTGTAGATGGCGGCGATCAGGTTCTGGATCACCGCCAGCAGGCCGAGCGAGGCGATCAGCACCACCAGATGCGTCGCCCGCCGGCGTTCCAGGCGGGCGTAGAGCTGGTGCTGGACCAGGGCCCCGAGCGCCGCGCAGGCGAGCCATCGCCAGCAGCAGCGCCAGCACCCCCGGCACGCCGTGGGCGACCAGCGACCAGGCGATGTAGCCGCCCAGGCTGTAGATGCCGGCATGGGCGACGTGGAAGATCCGGGTGGTGGAATAGAACAGCGAAAAGCTGATCGCCACCACGCCAAGCGAGCAGCCGGTCACCGATGCCGTTGGCGAGCAGCTGCAGCAGCGAGCACGACACGGCTAGTCCGCGGTCATTTGCCGTCAGCAATCATGGTCGCGGCCGTCGCGCATCACGTTGATGACGATCGGCCGGTCCTGGCGGTGTTGGTCTTGAATTCCATCGGGATCAGACCCTGGAACTTGCGGATGTCGAACAGCGCCTGCCGCAATGTCTCGCCGCTGACCGGCTTGTTCTCGGCCAGCACCTTGGCCAGCGCGGTCAGTCACCACCTTGGCGCCGTTGTAGTACCTGCTTGGCGAAGAAATCCATGTCGTCGCCGAACTTCGCCTTGAAGCTGGCGGCGAGATCCGGGCGGCGCGTCGATCTTCACCTGGGTATGGATGAAGCCGGCGGAGGCCGGATCGGCGATGGTCGGCGGGATCGGCCATGAAGGTGGTGCCGGCGACCAGTGAAGCCGAGGTCGAGCTGCTTGTACTGCTGCGCCAGCTGCAGGTTGTTGGCGGTGATGACGACGATACATGACGTCCGGCTTTTCGGCCGCCAGCTTCAGCAGCATCGGGCGGAAATCGGTCTGGCCGAACTGCGCCGGCTCCTGCGCCAGGATGGTGCCGCCGGCCTTCGGAAAGGTTTCCAGGAAATCGTCGCGGCCGCCGATGCCGGCGGCATCGTTCTCGAACAGCACCACCGCCCGCTTCTTGCCCTGGGCGATGAGGTATTTCGACATCACCGTCGACCTCGTCGCCGGTGCTCGGGCAGCGTGTTGATCAGATAGGGCGAGGCGGTGGTCGAGCTTGTCGGCCTGCGCGCCCGCAATTGATCAGCAGGATCTTCTTGCGGGTCGCCAGCGGCGCCATCGCCAGCGTCGGGCCGGAATAGCCGGTGAAGATCATCGGCACGTGCTGCAGGTCGACCAGCTTGTTGAAGGACAGCACCGACAGGTCGGGCTTGGCCTGGTTGTCCTCGAACAGCACCTCGATCTTGTGGCCGGCGACGCCGCCCGCGGCGTTCACCTCGTCGACGGCGAACTCGATGCCGCGCTTTTCCTGGGTGCCGATGACCGTGCCCGGCCCGGTCAGCGGCACGATGGCGCCGAAGCGGATGGGATCGGCGGCCAGAGCCGCCCGCGGCGCCAGGCCAACGAGACAAGCGGCGGCGAACGCAATGACCGCCAGCGCGGCGTGACCCGCTTGCCTCATATCCGTTCTCCCCATGTGCGGCGCAGCAGCGCCGCTTATTAGTTCTGCGTGGGAGGCTAGGATGCGGGTCGATCCGGCGTCAACAAAGCGCCCGCCTCACGCCCCGTCAGAGTGCCGCATCGGACCCCAGCAGGACCGTCACCTGGCTGGAAAGCACGCCGCCATTGCCGTGCGCGATCGCCACGTCGCAGACCGGCTGTTGCCGACGCCCGGCCTCGCCGCGGATCTGTCGCGTGGCCTCGATCAGCAGCAGCAGGCCGTACATGCCGGGATGGCAATAGGACAATCCGCCGCCGCTGGTGTTGACCGCAAGCCTGCCGCCGGGCGCGATGGCGCCGCCGGAGACGAAGCGGCCGCCCTCGCCTTTCGGGCAGAAGCCGAGGTCCTCGAGGAACAGGATCGTGTTGATGGTGAACGCGTCATATAGCGCGAGCACATTCACGTCGGAGGCGCCCAGCTTCGCCATCGCATAGGCGGCGGCGCCCGAGCGGGCGGCGCCGGTCACGGTGAGGTCCGGCATGCGCGAGATCGAGGCATGGGACAGGCATTCGCCGACCCCCAGCACATAGGCCGGCTTGCGCCTGAGGCCGCGTGCCCGTTCCGCAGATGTCAGGATGATGGCGCCGCCACCGTCGGTCACCAGGCAGCAGTCGCGCACGGTGAGCGGCGTGCTGACCATGCGCGCGCCCAGCACCTGCTCGACGCTGAGTGGCTCCTTCTCCCACGCCACCGGGTTGAGCAGCGCCCATTGCCGTGCCGCAACGGCAACCTCGGCGAGCTGCTCCCGGGTGGTGCCGAACTGGTGCATGTGGCGGGAGGCCGCCAGCGCGTAGGCCGAGGTCGGCAGGAACGGCTTGTACGGGGTCTCGTAGGGATTGTATTCGCGCGGACTGGCGGCGGCGCGGCTGACCGAGCGCTGCGTGCTGCCATAGGCGACCAGCGCCACGTCGCACAGCCCGTGCTCGATCGCCGCCTGGGCATGGGCGACATGGGACATGAAGGAACTGCCGCCGATCTGGGTGGCGTCCTGAAAGCGGGGTGCCACGCCCAGGTATTCGCAAAGTGCCAGGGTAGGCATCCGCAGTTGCGAGGCGGCAGCGAAGACGCCGTCGACATCCTTCAGGGCCAGGCCGCAATCGGCGAGCGCCCGCTGCGTGGCCTGCGCCATCAGGTCGACGGGCGTGGTGCCGGGGGCGCATTGCCCGAGTTCCGATTCGGCGGCGCCGACGATGGCGACACTGCCGCGGCGGAGCCCGTTCACGCGCCTGCCTCCGGCACGAACACCGGGTATGGTGCATCATCGCCCTCGGGCAGGCACATCCGGACGCGCACACGCTGGCCGATGCGCACCTCGTCGGGCGGGGTGTCCTCGACCCGGCTCATCATTCGGAAGCCCTCGTCGAGGTCGATCAGCGCGACATTGTAGGGCGCGGCGCCGCGGGTGTGCACGACGGTGGTCGCATGCACGGTGCCAAGACCCTTGGATATTCTCCATTGCAGGTTCCGGCCGCCGCTCCCGGGGGCGATGACCCGCGGGTAGAAGACGGCGGCGCCGGTGTCGAGATCGACTTGGTAGGCGAGTTCACCGCGGCGGCAATGCTCGACGAATGTCGCGTTCGGCGACGTGGTCTTCAGGTCGTCGCCTGCCGGTTCAGCCATGTCGCGACCCCCCATCCGCATCGGCGCGGTTGGTCGCGATCCTGCCTTGCCGTCCGCCGCCGGCACAAGCCGGCGGGGACGTATCGACGTCAGGTCACGGGTAGTAGCGATAGCCCGGACGATAATAGACCGGCGGCGGCGCGTGGTCCACTGGCGGCGGGGGCGGCGCGTAATAGACCGGGGGCGGTGGTGGCGCGTAGTAGGTGCCGGGGGGCGGCGGTGTGGTGGCAGCGCCTCCGACGGCGCCGACGGCGCCGCCGATCAGCGCACCTGCCGCAGCCCCCTGCCCGCCTCCGGCAATTGCGCCGATCGCGGCGCCGGTGCCGGCCCCGATCGCGGCGCCGCCGAGCGCCCGCTGCCCCGGGTCATACGGGTCGGTGCAGGCCGAAAGCACCAGCAGCGTTGCCATGGTTGCCGCGAGGGTCAGGGGCTTCATCGATCGATCCTTCTCTGAGACGACCGACATGGGGTATCCGCCGGCCGCAGCAAGCAGGATGGTGCACCGGCAAGCGGCAAAATAAAGGCGTTACGTGATGAAACCGTATCGCTTGCAGTTCAAAACAACGACATCTGGGATTCGGCAAGTCCCTTGGCCTGCGGCGGCGGTGCAAACTGCGAACAGTCCAGGCTGTCCCGGCCGTCCAGGCCCCATTGCCGCGCCGCCCGGGCGAACCGGCGCGCCAGCAGATCGGCATAGGCGCCGGTGCCGGTGAAGCGCTGGCCGAACCGCGAATCGCTGAGCGCGCCGGCGCGGGTCTGGCGCACCAGCTCCAGCACGTGGCGGGCGCGGTCCGGGAAATGCTGCTGCAGCCAGTCTTCGAAGATCGCCTTCAGTTCATGCGGCAGGCGCAGCAGCACGTAGCCGCCGCCAGCGGGCGCCGGCGCGGGAACGTCGCTTCCAGGATGCGCTCCAGCTCGGCGTCGTTCAGCGCCGGGATCATCGGCGCCGCGAGCACGCCCGCCGGCACGCCGGCCCTGGTCAGTTGCTCGATGGCCTGCAGCCGCCGCGCAGGCGTTGCCGCCCGCGGCTCCATGCGCCGCGCCAGAGCCGGGTCCAGCGTCGTCACCGACAGCCAGACGCGCACCAGGTTGCGGCTGGCCAGCGCGGAGCAGGATATCCAGGTCGCGCAGCACGCCGGCCGATTTCGTGACGATGGTGACAGGGTGATTGAACCGGTCCAGCACTTCGAGCACCGCGCGGGTCAGCTTCAGCGTGCGCTCGATCGGCTGGTACGGATCGGTGTTGGAGCCGAGCGCCAGCGGCCGCGCGACGTAGCCCGGCTTGCGCAGCTCCTTCTCCAGCAGTTCCGCCACCTCCGGCTTGAACAGCAGCTTGGTTTCGAAATCGAGGCCGGGCGAGTAGCCGAGATAGGCGTGGGTCGGGCGGGCGTAGCAATAGACGCAGCCATGCTCGCAGCCGCGATACGGATTGACCGCGCGGTCGAAGCCGATATCCGGGCTCTCGTTCCAGCTGATGACCGAGCGGCGTGGCGTCGCGGATCAGGGTGGTCGGCAGCGGCGGCAGGTCGGTGAAGTCGGCAGCCATCGTCTCCCAGCCGTCGTCGAACGGCGCTGCCGCCTGGTTGTCGAAGCGGCTGGCGGGATTGATCGTGGCGCCGCGGCCGTTGCGTCCTCTCGGCGGCAGTAGCTCCGCCGCCGAGGGCAGCGCCTCGGCGCTGTCGGCGATGGCCAGCGCCTGCGGATCGGCCTCGCGGGAGAGTTCTCCGTCCATCCGGGATGCAGTCGGGTACGCCATGGCGCCGCATGACCTCCGTTCTCTCTCCGTTCCTGCGCTAGCGTGGCGATCTCCCGTCCTGCCGTCAAGAACATAAAGAGAACATGCTGTTCGGCTGTCATTCCGACCCTGAATGCCGCCACCACCCTGCCGGCGACGCTGGCGCGCCCTGGGCGGGCGGGCCGACGAGGTCGTGGTGGCGGATGGCGGCAGCGCCGACGGACGATCGCGCTGCGCCTCGAGCTGGGGCCAAGGTGCTCGACGCCGCGCGGGGGCGCGGCGCGCAGCTCGCGGCGGGCATCGCGGCGGCGTCCGGCGACTGGCTGCTGCTGCTGCACGCCGATACGCGCCTGTCGCCCGAATGGAGCTCGGTGGCGGACGGACTTCATGGCCACGCATCCGGCGCAGGCGGGCTATTTCCGCTTCGCGCTGGACAGCGCCGACCCGCGCGCGCGCCGGCTGGAGCGTGCCGTCGCCTGGCGCTGCCGCGGTGCTCGGCCTGCCCTATGGCGACCAGGGACTGCTGTTGCCCCGGGCGCTGCTGCAGCAGGTCGGCGGCATGCGCGCGCTGCCGCTGATGGAGGATGTGGACCTGGTGCGGCGGCTCGGCCGCGCGCGTCTCGTGCCGCTCGGCGCCGACGCGGTCACCTCGGCTGCACGATGGGAACGCGACGGCTGGTATCGGCGCTCGGCGCGCAACCTCTGCTGCCTCGCACTTTACCGGGCGGGCGTGCCGCCGCGAATGATCCGGCGCCTCTACGGATGAGAGACACTGGTCGTGGTGTTCGCCCGCGCGCCGCGCCTCGGCACGGTCAAGCGCCGCTTGGCGAAGGACATCGGCGACCGCGCGGCGCTGCGCTTCTACCGCGCCACGCTGCTCGCCACGCTGCGCAAGCTCGCCGCCGACCGGCGTTCCACACCGTGCTGGCAGTCACCCCGGACCGTTCGCGCGGCTGGCCGGCCGGCATCGACCGGGATGCCGCAGGGCACGCGGCGATCTCGGGGCCCGCATGGGCGCGCCTGCCGCCGGCGTCCCCGCGGAATGTTGCAGTCGTCGGCAGCGACATTCCGGACATGCAGGCGGACGACGTCGCCGCGCGCGTTCCGCGCGCTCGGGCGCGCGTCGAGCTGTGTTCGGTCCGGCGTGGGATGGCGGCTACTGGCTGGTGGCGTTCGCACCGCGCCGGCGTGCACGCGCCGTTCGCGAACATCCGCTGGTCCAGCGAATTCGCCCTCGCCGACACGTTGCGGAACCAGCGCAACGGCACGGCCGCCTTACTGCGCAAGCTGCACGACGTCGATACCGCCGCCGACCTGCACGCGCCCAATTCGCAAAATCCGAGTTGAGAGCGGCAGCTTTGCCCGTTCGGCTACTCGGCGGCTTTCAGATGTTCCTGCAGCCGCGGCATCAGTTCCACCAGGTTGCACGGCCGATGCCGGATATCGAGTTGCCACACCAGGATGTCGTCCCACGCGTCGCTTCACCGCGCCGGTGCTGCCCGGCAGGGCGAACAGGTAGGTGCCACCGGCAACGCCGCCGATTGCGCGCGACTGCATCGTCGATGTGCCGATCTTCTGATAGCTGAGCATCCGGAACAATTCGCCGAAGCCCTCGATGCGCTTTTCCAGAACCCGGTCGAACGCCTCGGGCGTCACGTCGCGCCCGGTGATGCCGGTGCCGCCGCTGGTGATCACCACGTCGATCGCAGGATCGGCGATCCAGGCGCGCAGATGTTCCGCTATCGCGTCGGCGTCGTCGCGGCACGATGGCGCGGGCGCAGACGTGGTGGCCGGCGGCGGCGATGCGCGCGGCGAGGGTGTCGCCGGAGGTGTCGTTCGCCGCGGTCCGCGTGTCGGACACCGTCAGCACGGCGATGTTGCAGGCCAGGAACGGTCGGGACTCGTCGAGGCGGGACATGGAATTCCCTCAGATGAATGCGTCGGCGTCGTCGCGCGGATGATAGCGCGGCCATTCGCCGGCGGCGAGTTCGTCGAGGCTGGGCGCCGGCAGACGCAGCCGGGCCGCATACAGCCATGTGTAGGTCAGCACGCGCGGAACGAAGGCGCGGGTCTCGTCGACCGGGATCGCCTCGATGAACAGCAGCGGGTCGCCGCCGTCATGCACGCCTGGCGACCAACGGCCGAAATTTCCCGGACCCGAGTTGTAGCTGGCCAGCAGGCGGATCAGGTCGCCACCGACGACGTCGTGGGTGGCGAGATACGCGACGTAGCGCTGGCCGAGGTCGAGATTGAGCGCCGGATCGTGCAGGGCGCCGGCGCCGTGCAGCCCGCGCCGGCGCCGGTGATGAAGCGCGCCGTCTCGGGCATGATCTGCATCAGTCCGCGGGCCCCGGCCGACGAGACCATCGAGGTGTCGAAATTGGATTCGGTGCGCGCAAGCGCGTACACCATCGCCGGATCGATGGTGAAGCCGCTGGCTGGATGCAGCCGTGGCACGGCGAAGCGGGTGGTCGCGCGGGGCCGGCCGTCCGCGGCCTGCACGAGGTCGGCGAGTTGGGCCGCGAAATCGATCATCCCGGCGCGATCGGCCACCAGCATCAGGGCGCGCGCCAACGTCGTATTGGCTTGCGTCGCCTTGGCCTGGGGCTCTGACGCGAGCCTGCGGAACTCGGCTTCCGCGCGGGCGGTCTGGCCGATCTGCAGCAGCGCAAAGCCGCGCAGACCCGCGGGTGTGGCGGCGACGGCATCGATATCCGCCTCGGTCAGCACCTCGCCGCTGCCGCCGAGACCGGGATGGCAGGCCCAGGCTGCGACGCGCGATCTGCCCGTAGAAGGTGCTGGGCTGCCCGGCGGCGCGGTTCATCCAGGGGCGGAACCCGGCATAGTCGTGGGTGCGAAGCCGTGCGCGTGCCGCCCAGAAGGCGGCAGCAGCCTGCTGTGCGGGCGTCGTGATGCCGGCGCGCCAAGCCGCTTCGAACATCAATCCGGCCAGATCGGGCTGCTCCATCCGCCAGGCCGCCAGGCCGGCGACGTAGGCGGGCAATGCCGCCTCCTGACAGCCGGGTGCGGCGCCGCAGATCCGCACCCCGCCGGCGGCGATGTCGTACGCCTCCTGGTCGCGGTTCAGGGTGAACAGGACCCGGGCCGCCTCGCCGCGCAGCACGGCGGCATAGACCGGGGAACCGCGCGCGGCACCGGAGATGAGCTTCAGGATGGTCTGGTGATTGCCGGCGCGGGCCGCTTCGCGCACCGCACGCTCCAGCGACGGGCTGCGCGGCAGGGAATCCGCAGGCTCGGTTTCCTCGGGCACCGGCGGGGTTCGCGAGACGGTCGCCTCAGCCGGAACCCCCGGAGCCTCGGGGGCCTTGGCGCCTCGCGGCAGCCGCACCAGCAGCAGGGAATAGACGGCGCGCGCATCGGGAAGGTCCGACCAGCGGCTCAGCCAGTCCTGCAGGGCGCCGGCGTCGGGGCGGGTGAAACGGCCGAGATAGCGGTCCGCCAGCACATGCCCGAGCATCCCCTGGCCCAGCGGCGTCGACCCATCAAGCGAGGCAGTTTCCTGCAGCGCCGCGGGGATGTCGCCGCGTGCCTGCAAGGCAAAAATCCGGCGCAAACGGCTGGCTTCGCTCGGCGGCAACGGCTGCGGCAACGCCACGCCGGACGCGCCGCGAGGGCTGACGCGCGGGATCGCCAGCGCCAGATCGTCGGCGCCGGGGGCATAGCCTTGCTGTGGTTGCGCAAACGCCTTCTCAACGGCAGCCCCCGCAAGGAGCGCCGCCCCGGCCAACATGGCGCGGGTCGCAAGAAGGCGGGAGAGCGTGTGTCCGATCCCTCGCATCCCGGGTCCGGTACACGGCCACGGCACCCCAGGCAAATCTCAGAATGTGGCTACAAGAGCCAAGAATGATCTCGCCGTTTTTTGCACTTGACGTCAGGACAGCTCGGATTCGGCATCCAGCGTCCGCCGCAGCAGCAGCAGATCGGCCCACGCATCCCGCTTGGCGCCTGGAGTTCGCAGCAGATAGGCGGGGTGCAGCATCGGCAGCGCCGGCAGCTTCGCATCCAGCCCGGGAATGTCGATTTCGATCCATCGTCCCCGCATGCGGCGAATGCCAGCATTGCTCCCAGTGACGGCGCGGGCGGCCAATGCGCCCAGCAGCACCAGTCGCCGCGGCCGCACCAGGGCGATGTGGCGCAACAGGAACGGCAGGCACACCAGCACTTCGCTCTCCGTCGGGTTCCGATTGCCCGGGGGGCGCCACGGAATCAAATTGGTTATGAGGTATCGCGATCGGTCCAAGCCCGATGCTGGCGAGCATTTTGTCCAGAAATTGACCCGAAGCTCCAACGAACGGCTTCCCCGCCCGATCTTCCTCCGCGCCAGGCCCCTCACCCACCAGCATCAGCCCGGAATCCGGGTTGCCGTCGGCAAAAACCAGGTTCGTCGCGGTCGCCGCCAGGGAACAGCCGTCGAAGCCGGCCAACGCCGCCCGCAACTCCTCGACGCTCCCGGCCGCATCCGCCACGCTCTGCGCCCGCGCCACGGGCGGCGGCACGATCGTGCCGAGAACCCCCGAAATCGCCCCGGAAGTGCCGATTTTCGGCGCAGAGACCGGGCCGCCCTCCTCTGAACGCACCGCGGCGGTCTTCGGCCGGACCGACAGCCGATCGACCGGCGCATCGGCCAGCGCCTCGTCGGCACCCCATTCGATTTGCAGCTTCAAGGCGGCCAGCGCATCCATCGGCCCAATCTTTCCCCACCCCGCCGATTAAGCAATGCGGCTTTTGCGCAACCGAACGGCACTGCCTAACTTCAAGCCCGACTGATCAATCCCGACTGACCAATAAGGAATAGAAGATGTCCGAAGCCGCGGCCCGGGAAGCGATGGAGTTCGACGTGGTGGTGGTGGGCGCCGGCCCATCCGGCCTCGCCGCCGCCATTCGCCTGAAACAGCTCGCCCCCGACGCCGCCGTCTGCGTGGTCGAAAAAGGTGCAGAGGTCGGCGCCCACATCCTGTCCGGCGCCGTCATCGAGCCGCGCGCGCTGAATGAGCTGCTGCCGGATTGGCGCGAGCGCGGCGCCCCGCTCACCACGCCGCCGACCGACGACCGTTTCATGTACCTCACCCGCAACGGCGCGATCCGCCTGCCGACGCCGCCGACCATGCACAACAAGGGCAACTACATCTCCTCGCTCGGCGATGTCTGCCGCTGGCTCGGCCAGCAGGCCGAGGCGCTGGGGGTCGAGATCTATCCCGGTTTCGCCGCCGCCGAGGTGCTCTACGAAGACGGCCGCGTCGCCGGCGTCGCCACCGGCGACATGGGCATCACAAAATCCGGCGAGCATGGCGCCAACTACGCGCCCGGAATGGAGTTGCGCGCGCCCTACACCATTTTCGCCGAGGGCTGCCGCGGCAACCTCACCAAGCAGTTGTTCGAACGCTTCCATCTGCGCCCCGACGGCGCACCGCAGACCTACGGCATCGGCATCAAGGAACTATGGGAGGTGCCGAAGGAAACCCACAGGCCGGGCCTCGTGGAGCACTCGATCGGCTGGCCGGTCGATGCCGCAACCTATGGCGGCTCGTTTCTCTACCACTGGGGCGAGCGCTACGTCTCCTACGGCTTCGTCGTCGGCCTCGACTACGCCAACCCCTGGCTCAATCCCGTTCGAGGAGATGCAGCGCCTCAAGACCCATCCGCATATGCGTCAGCATTTTGCCGGCGGCCGCCGCATCGCCTACGGCGCGCGCGCGCTCAGCGAGGGCGGCTTCCAGTCGTTGCCGAAGCTCACCTTCCCCGGCGGCTGCCTGGTCGGCGATACCGCGGGCTTCCTCAACGTGCCGAAGATCAAGGGCACGCACACCGCAATGAAGTCCGGCATGCTGGCGGCCGAGGCCGTGGCCGAAGCCCTGGCCGGCGACCGCACGCCCGAACCCGCAGGCTACGCCGACAGACTTCGCGCCAGCTGGCTGTGGGACGAACTGCACAAGGTCCGCAACATCCGGCCCGGCTTCGCGAAGTTCGGCCTCTATGGCGGCCTGCTGAACGCCGCACTCGATACCTACGTCTTTCGCGGCCGCGCGCCCTGGACGCTGCGCCATCCGCATCCCGACAACGACCACCCTGATGGAAGCCGATGCCTGCGCCGCAGATCGCCTATCCGAAGCCCGACGGCGTGCTGACCTTCGACCGCCTGTCCTCGGTGTTCATCAGCAACACCAATCACGAGGAGAACCAGCCGGCGCATCTGAAGCTGCGCGATCCCGCGGTCGCCATCGATGTGAATTGGAACCGCTACCGCAGCCCGGAAACGCGCTACTGCCCGGCCGGCGTCTATGAGATCGTCGGCGCCGAGGAAGGCGACCCGCGCCTGCAGATCAACGCGCAGAACTGCGTCCACTGCAAGACCTGCGACATCAAGGATCCGACGCAGAACATCGATTGGGTGACGCCCGAAGGCGGCGGCGGACCGGTCTATCCCGGCGGCATGTGAAGGCCCGCGCCCCCAGGCCCTGAGCGCTCCCGGCCGGGCCGTCGTTGCACGGCCGTCGCCGCCGGAAGACCCGTCGACCTCTCGAAAGTTTTCGTTGACTCCGCGCGCATCGCCCCGCGAACCTGCTGTTGTCAGGCCGCAACATCGCAAAGCGGGCCAATGCTCAGGATGTTGCATGACGTAATCGATAAACATCTTCGCGAGGGTGACATGCGGACATACCGGGTAACGGCTTTGTTCCAACGCGCCTCATCGGTCGCCAAATCCGATGCCCGCCGGTGGATAGCCGCCCTGGCCCTGTCCATTCTCGCATCATCCGCCGCATCGGCCCGCACGGCCATCGAGATTTCGCCGGACACACAGGCCTTCTACGATGTCGATGTCGAATTGCAACTGACGGGCACGACCTGCGTGGCGCTTGGACCGTTGCAAAAGAACGACACCGTCACATTCAACCTGGCGGCGACCAAGGGCACGCCCCTCTCGCTCATCGTCGCACCCGCCGGGCTGCCTTGCGAGAACAAGGTCCCGGAGCCCTCGCCCACCCCATCCTTTGTTCCGATCGCCGATGACGGGGAATTCTTCCTCGCGGTCAGGCCCGCCGCCTGGTGGCTCGGTGAAAACCGGCTCCGCGGCATGCTGGTGCGCCGGCGCGCTTTGGCGGGCGAGGCACACGCGACCACGCAACAATGGATGACCGAGCTTGCGGCCTTCGTCGACCAGGTCTTCTTCACCAGGCCGTTCACCATCCGTTACCGCCCTTGCAACTACATCAACGCCGAAACCGATTCCGCAACCGGCGACATCACCCTGTGTTCGGAACTGATCGAGCGGATCGGTCAAACCAACCCGCTCACCTTCGCCATATTCCTGCACGAACTTGGGCACAGCCTGCTGAGCGGCTGGCAGGAACCCGGCGGCAACCGGGAGCAGGTGGCGGATGATTTCGCGGTCTATATGCTGTTGCAGCTTCGGGGCGGCATCCGGGCCGCTCAGGACTTCCAGACCTATCTGCAGACCAACAGCAATCCCTGGATCGAAACATCCCGCATCATCGATTCCCGGGACCCGCACCCGCTCGGTATCCAGCGGGCCAACAACATCGCCCAGACCTTGCAGGACCCCGACGAATTCGTCACCGGCTGGAACCGGCACATCTACCCTTATATGCGCACCGAGTGGCTGCAACGGATCGTCATTTCGGGCCGGCCCTACGAATCGGCGGAGATCGCGCGGCAGGAACTGGCCAGACGATCCCACTGAGGCATCTCAACACTGTCCATCCAACTGCGAGCACGCCCGAGCCGAGCATATATCGCCAACTTCCGGCTACATGGAATTCGCCGCGAAACGGTGCTAGATTCGCTTTCATCGTTACGGGAAGCAGAGAAAACATGACGCATCGTTCGTTCGCCATGGCGGTCCTCGCCGCCTCGCTGTCCGCAGCCGCGCCGGCCGCGCATGCCCAGGCGATCTACACGGGCGGCGCAACCGGCGCCTACAACGCCAGCTTCTGCCCGCCATTGGCGAAGGAGCTCGGGCAGTCCTTCTTCAACATGACCTGCACCCCCACCGCCGGCACCGTGGAGAACGTCAACAAGGTGCTGGCCGATCCGAAGAACATCGGCTTCGGGCAGCTGGACGCAATGGCCCTGCTGGCGACGCAGAACCCGGATATCGACAAGAAGCTCCAGGTCATCCGCGACGACGTCGCCAAGGAATGCCTGTTCGTCATCACCAACAACGACCGCCTCGTGTCCATCGAGGACCTCGGCAAGTTCGCCTCCCGGATCAACTTCATCCTGCCGCCGAAAGGCTCGGGCTCGGCCGCCACGTTCGAGCTGCTGCAGAAGGCCAATCCGGATGGCCTCGGCAAGGCCACCAACGTCGCCTATGCCGCCTCCACCGACGACATGGTGAAGCAGGTGCTGGACAGCCCCAGCGCGGTCGGCCTGTTCGTGCAGTTGCCTGATCCGAACAACGCGTTGTTCAAGTCGATCGCCGCGCGGCACGGCAAGTTCGTGTCGGTGATCAACCGGCCCTTGCTCAACATCAAGGTCAACGGCCGCTCGGTCTACGTGCCGGTGAAGACCGATGTACAGGGCGTATCGGTGATCGAGCCGAAAGGCGGGCCGCTCACCACCACCTGCACCTCGACGGTCATCTTCACCGGCAAGCCCGACACGCTGCCCGAGGCCGGCGACGCCCGCAAGAACCAGGCCGAGATGATCGCCGCCATCGAAAAGACCGACCGCGCGAAGCTGGTCCCGGCCACCGCCACCGGCGCCAGTGCGGAGGCGATCAAGGCCTGGGGCTGGCTGAAGGCAAAGACCAACGAGGTCAGCACCGCCACGGTGGATGGCATCACCAAGGCGAGCGACGCGGCCCGCAAGAAGTTCGAGTAGGCTGGGCCGCGATCCCTCTCCCACACGCCATCACTCCGAGGTTGCAATGTACGTGAAGGTCAACGGCATCCGGCTGTTCTTCGATGTCGACGGCGAAAAGCTGTCGCCCGACGGACCGCGCATGCGCGAGCGTCCGACGCTGCTGCTGCTGCACGGCGGCCCGGGCTTCGACCACAGCATGTTCAAGCCCGAGTTCGCCGCCCTCACCGACGTGGCGCAGGTGATCTACCTCGACCACCGCGGCAACGGCCGCAGCGAGCACGGCGACCCGAAGCTGTGGAATTCTCGACCAGTGGGGCGACGACGTCGCCGCCTTCTGCGACGCGCTGGGCATCGAAAAGCCGATCGTGCTCGGCTATTCGTTCGGCGGCTTCGTGGCGCAATCCTATGCCACCCGGCATCCGTCCCATCCTGGCAAGCTGGTGCTGTACAGCACTGCCCCGGTGCTGCTGGACGAACCCGTGCTGGATGCGTTCGAGGCGATCGGCGGCGCCGAGATCCGCGCCGTTGCGGCGGCCTATTTCGCCGGGCGGACGCCGGAGACCACCGCGGCGTTCCGGGCGCGCTGCTTCCCGCTCTACAACACCGTGCCGGGCGATCCCGATGGCCGCCTCCGCCCCATCGTCAACGACGCCGTCTCCGTGCATTTCTTCGAAGGCGAGGGCAAGCGGCTGGATTTCCGTCCGCTGCTCGGGCAGATCGCCTGCCCCACGCTCGTGGTCGGCGGCGCCAGGGACCCGCGCTGCCCGATCTCCTTCACGCACATGCTCGGCGCCGGCATCCCGCCCGAATTGCTGCAACTCGAGATCTTCGACAATTGCGGCCATGGCCCGCATGTGGAGGAGCCGGCGCGCGCCATGGCGTTGCTGCGAGACTTCATCACCGCATAAGGCCACGCCCGATCGCCGCATTGCGGATCGCAGGCGTTCGACATGGTGGCGGGATGAACAATCCGCCACCCGGCACGATCCTCGCTTCACATAAGCGGGCATGCTTCCCACGTTGCCATCTTCTTCATGCGCGGGAGAGACTGCCGATGCCCGAGTTCTTGCGAACACGCGGTCCGATGCTACGGCGGCTTCTGCTGCTGGCAGTCGCCTCGGCGTCGCTGGCCGGATGCGTCGTGGCGCCGTATCCCTATTATTATCCCCGCTACCACTACTATCACTACTGAGCGGGTAAACCACCCGACCGGCTCGGAATCGGGGGCGCGCCGTCGCCACCATCCGGAAGCATGAAACCAGTTGATTGCCGCGCCATTACTCCGCCGACGCATGGCAGGAGGCAGCAATGGCGAAGACCGCCGAGAAGACCGATCCGGCGCTGTGGCAGAAGGTCAAGCAGGACATCACCAAAGGCGCCAAGGGCGGTCGCCCCGGCCAGTGGTCGGCCCGCAAGGCGCAGCTTGCGGTCAGCGAATACAAGGAGGCCGGCGGCAAGTACAAGGGACCCAAATCCCCAGACAACCACTTGCTGAAATGGCAGCGGGAGGAATGGGGCACCAGGTCCGGCCATCGCAGCCTCGGTACCGGCGAGCGCTATCTGCCCAAGCAGGCGCGCGCAGGATTGACCCCCGAGGAATATCGCCGCACCACCGAAAAGAAGCGCGCCGACACACGGCGCGGCAAGCAGTTCAGCGCGCAGCCGAAGGACATCGCCGACAAGACGGCCGCGGCGCGCAAGGCCGGCTCCGCCAGGAAAGTCCAGGGCCCGGCCGGCAAGGGCCCCGCCAGTAAGGGCAAGACGGCAGGCCGCGCCGCGCCGACCCGCAAGGCGTTGCTGGACGATGCCGCGCGACGCGGCATCGCCGGCCGCTCGCGTATGACCAAGGATCAGCTGCGCCAGGCCCTCGGCCGCCCGCACTGAGCGTTGCGGGTCCGGAATTCGAACCCCGGCAACGCCGCTAGTCGCGTGCGCTGCCGCTAGTGCGGATCACCGCGTCGTCGCGCAGTCGCAGCTTCGGGCTCAATGCCGTGCCCAATCCCGCGGCCGTCGGCGCCTGCACGATGCCGTGCTCGATCACGGGCAGGTCGGTGACGAGATCGCGGTACCAGGTCGCCAGCGTCGCGCGCACCACCTCCTGGAAGATCGCCGTCGGCGCGTGCAATGCCAGATGCAGCCCGGCCATCAGCGTCACCGGGCCGGTGCAGTCGTGCGGCGCCAGCGGCTTCGCGTAGCTCTCCGCCAGGGCCGCGATCTTGCGGCCCACCGTCAGCCCGCCGCACCAGGCGAGGTCGAGCATGACGATGTCGAGCGCATCCGCCGCCAGCAGGTCACGGAACGGCACCACGCCGCCCAACGTCTCGCTGCCGCAGATCGGCGTGCGGGTCTGCCGCCGCAGATCCGCCAGGGCTGCCGCGTCATTCATCTTGCCGATCGGGTCCTCGGCCCAGAAGATCCCGTAATCCTCCAGCGCCCGGCAGATCCGGATCGCGGCATGACCGGACCACATGCTGTGCATCTCGCACATCACCTCGATCCGGTCCCCCACCGCCGCGCGGATCTTGCGGAACGGTTCCAAGCCGGCCTTGAGATCGGCCAGGCTGATCATCTGTCCGCCCGATGCCGCGGCATGCACGTCGAACGGCCAGATCTTCATGGCGGCGAAGCCTTCCGACAGCAGGCTCTCGGCCAGCGTGCCAGCATCGCGGGTGAACGCGACCTGGTCGTCGTACGGCCCGACCGCCTGGTCGGCCGCCCCGATGTCCCGGCGGCCGACGCCACCCGTGTTGTAGGAATATCCGGCGCAGGTGTTGTAGGCGCGGATGTTCGGCCGCGCGGCACCGCCCAGCGCCTCGTGCACCGGAATGCCATGCCGCTTGCCGGCAAGATCCCACAGCGCGAGGTCGATCGCGCTGGCCGCCTTGATGTCGGCGCTGACGCTGTCGAAGCCGAGATAGGGGGTCATCAGGTGGCGCGAGATGGCCTCGATCCGCCGCGCGTCCTGTCCCAGCAGCCACGGCGCAAGCTGCTCGTGGATCACCGCCTCGACGGCCTGCGCGCCGCGGAAGGATTCGCCCAGCCCGGTCAGGCCCTCGTCGGTCTCCAGCTCGACCCAGATCAGGTTGGCGCGTTCACGGATGCGGATGGTGCGGATGGCGGTGATGTTCGACATGCACCCTTGTCGAACCCGCGCGCGCACCCTGTCAACGTCGCGGCGGGGCGCGGCTTTCAGGGCGCCGCGCGAACGTCCTGCAGCCGCAGCAACCCGTCCGCCAGGAAGTTCAGCCCGCCGATCTTCGCCGACATCCCGACCACGTTGCGCGGCGTCCACAGATAGATCAACGGCAGGTCGGCGTGCACCTGCTGCCAGACCGTCTCATACAATCCGCGCCGCTCGCCCACGTCGCTGGTGGCGCGGGCACGATCGAGTGCCGTATCGACGCCGGCATTGGTGTAGCGGGCCATGTTCAGCGCGCCGCCGGTGTGCAGGAAGCTCCAGGCATTGCTGTCGGTGTCGAGCAGGCCGGACCAGCCGCCCAGCGACATCTGGAAATCCCCGCGGGTCACCGCCGCCAGGCTGGTGCCGAACTCCATGGCATTCACCTGCAGCGCGAACCCCGCCTCGGCCACCATCGACTGCAGCACCTCGCCGGTCTGCACCCCCTGCGGCGTGTTCACCACGATGAGTTGCACCGGCACCGGCAGGCTGACCCCAGCCTGCTGCAGCAACGCCCGCGCCGCCGCGACATCGCGCTTCGGCGGCGTCACGCCCGGCGCGAATAACGGGCTCGTCGCCGAGGTCGCCTGGGCGTTCGGTACATACATCCCGGCATACACCACCTGGCTCAACGCCTCGCGGTCCAGCGCCAGTTCGAAGGCGTGCCGAACCCTGGGATCACGGCCGAGCGGGGTGTCCGCCTTCGGGAAATCGCCGGTGTTGATGGTCAGCGCGCCGTAACCGAGGCTGGCCACCGACATCAGGCGGAGCTTCGGGTCTTTCTTCACCGCCTCCGCATCCAGCGGCGCCACTTCCGTGAGATCGAGCGCCCCCGCCTGCAGGTTGGACAGGCGAACGCTGCTGTCGGGGATGATGCGGTAGGTCACGCGGTCGAAATGAATGCGCCCGGCATCCCAGTATTGCGGAAAGCGGTCCAGCACCACGCGGTCCTGCGCCACCCGCTCGACGAAGCGGAACGGCCCGGCGCAGACCGGATGCAGCCCGAAATCCTTGCCCCCGGCCTCGGCCGCATGGGGTGGCAGCATCATGCCGGCGCGGTCGGTCAGGATCGCCACGAACGGTGAGAACGGCTGTTTCATCACCACCCGCACGGTCAGCGGATCGACGATTTCGACGTGGTCCATGGCGCCGATCTCGCTGCGCCGGAAACTGCCGGTGGCGGTCAGGTGGCGCTCCAGCGTGTATTTGACCGCCGCCGCGTCCATCGGCTCGCCATTCTGGAAGGTGATGTTGGAACGAAGGCGGATCAGCAGCGTTTTGCTGTCGGACCATTCATAGCCGGAGGCCAGCACCGGCACGATGTTCAGCCTGGCGTCGAAATCGAACAGCTTGTCGCACATCGCAGTCATCACCACGGTGCCGACATATGTCCGTGAAAATGTGGGATCGAGGATGTCGGGATCATCGCGCATGCCGATGCGCAATTGCTGGTCCGCGACCGCCGGCGATGCGGCGAGGGTCGCGAGAATGCCCAGCGCCGCGAGGCCGGTCCTGATGTCGCACGAGGATCGCCGCATTTGCCACCTGCCGATTACTGCTCGACATTCAGGCAGATACCACCTCGATCGGCAATATCGTTCATAAATGCCTATATTTCACTCCACTGCCCTCGGTTTGCTTTATATTTGGGCGTCTTTCGACGGCAGCGAAAGGGCTGGCCGACATGCGCGGATGGTGCAATCTAGCGTGTCGACTGGGAGGGCCTTGAGTGAATGACGGCATGAGCCGGAAGCAACCGGCCGCGCGGGGATTGCAGGCTCGCGCCGCCGAACTGGCGCGGGTGCAGCGGATCGGCCTCGTCGCCGGTTTCGAGATCGACCTCTCCGGCGGCGCGATGCGCAACCGCCGCTCGCCGGAATACCTGCATCTGCATGGCCTGCCGCCCGACGCCGTGCATGAAACCCACGAGGACTGGGTGAGCCGGCTGCACCCCGATGACCGTGAGCGTGCCGAGGCAACCATCAAGGCGACGCTCGCCGGCGGGGCGCGCGAATACGCCTCCGAATACCGCATCATCCTGCCCGGCGGCGGCATCCGCTGGATCGCCGCCTCGGGCGAGATCGAGCGGGATGCCGACGGCCGCCCCCTGCGCATGGTTGGCGTGCATATCGACATCACCCGCACCAAGCGGGCCGAGATGGCGTTGCGGGACGTCCTCGAGGCGATCGGCGAGGCGTTCTATTCGATCGACGCCGAGGAGCGCTTCACCAATGTCAGCCGCCGGGCACTGGAGATGTGGAACCTGCGGGCCGCCGACGTGCTCGGCCGTCGTGTGGCCGAGGTGTTCCCGGGCGTCGAGGCCGGCCCGACCTATCAGGCGATGCAGGCCAGCATCCGATCCGGCAGCCACACCCGCGTGGAAGGACCGGCCGTCAGCCTGGCCGGCCGCTGGGTCGAACAGGACATCTACCCGACCGTCGACGGCGGCGCCGCCGTGGCGTTTCGCGACATCGACGACCGCAAACGCGCCGAGCTTGCCCTGCGGCGCAGCGAGGAACGTTTCCGCGCCGCCGTCTCCGCCGTCAGCGGCATCGTCTGGACCAACGACGCCGACGGCCGGATGACCGGCGAGCAGGCCGGCTGGGCCTCGCTGACCGGGCAGACGCCGGCCGAGTACCGAAGGACTGGGCTGGGCGAACGCGCTGCACCCGGACGATGTCCAACCAACCATCGACGCCTGGAAGGCGGTGCTGGCGGAGGGGCGGACCTTCCAGTTCGAGCACCGAGTCCGCGTCGCCGACGGCACGTACCGCCGTTTCTCGATCCGCGCCGTACCGGTCCGCGACCCCTCGGGCGCCTTGCGGGAATGGGTCGGCGTGCACACCGACATCACCGCCGACCGCCAGGTCCGCGACGAGCTGCATCGGCTCAACGAGCACCTGGAGGCCCGCGTACGGTCGGAAGTCGAGGCCCGCGAAGCCGCCCAGATGCAGCTAAATCAATCGCAGCGCATGGAAGCGCTCGGGCATCTCGCCGGCGGCATCGCGCATGACTTCAACAACATCCTGCAAGTGGTCCAGGGCGGCACCAGCCTGATCGCCCGGCGCGCCAGCGACCGCGAGGCGGTGCTGCGGCTGGTCGCCATGGTGCAGGACGCGACCGAGCGCGGCAATTCCATCACCCGCCGCCTGCTCGCCTTCGCCCGCCGCGACGAACTCCACGCCGAGCCGGTCGATCCGGAGACGCTGCTGACCGGCTTGCACGAACTTCTGGCGCATACTTTAGGCGGGGCGATCACCGTCTCGGCCGAGATCGGCGTCGAGGTCCCGTGGCTGCTCGCCGACAAGGGGCAGCTCGAAACCGTGCTGGTCAACCTCGCCACCAACGCCCGCGACGCCATGCCTACCGGCGGCACGCTGCGCCTCACGGCGACGCGGGACCGCGTGGCGCCCGATGAACCCCGGCATCATCTCGCCGACCTGCCGCCCGGCGACTATGTCTGCCTCGCCGTCAGCGACACCGGCAGCGGCATGGACGAGGCGACCCTGGCGCACGCCTCGGAGCCGTTCTTCTCGACCAAGCCGGTCGGCAAGGGCACCGGCCTCGGGCTGGCGATGGCCCGCGGCTTCGCCAGCCACAGCGGCGGCCGGATGCATATCGAAAGCGCGGTCGGCCGCGGCACAACCGTCCGCCTCTGGCTGCCGGTGGCGCCGAAGGCGTCGGCGCGCCTCGCCGCCGGCGACGCTGCGCCTTCCCGGGCCGGCGCCCACCAGCGCCGCTTCCCACGGGACGCCGCACCGGGCGCCATGTCCGGGCGGGTACTGCTGACCGAGGATGACCCCCTGGTGCGCGAGACCCTGCGCGGCGAGTTGGAGGCGGCGGGCTACGCGGTGCTGGCCGCCGGCGACGGTGCCGCGGCGCTCGCCCTGATCGATGCCGGGGCGGTGATCGACCTGCTGGTATCGGACCTGTCCATGCCCGGCCTCGACGGCGTAACCTTGATCGGCGAGGCCCAGCGGCGGCTACCCGAGCTCCCGGCCATCCTGCTGACCGGCTACGCCACCGAGGCGGCCGGCCTGGCGGTCAGTGGCGCCGTGCCCGGCACCTTCTCGCTGCTGCGCAAGCCGATCACCGGCAGCGCGCTGGCCGAGCGCGTGGCCATCCTTCTGGAGGGACGTAGTTGACACCCGCCGATTTGCCGCCAAGCCGAAGCGTCGCACGATGAAGCCCAGGAAGATGAAGCTCACCGCGTTCTGCCATCCGCCGGGCTACTGGCAGATGCCCGGCGCGCTGCCGACCGACATGGAATTCGACGAGGTCGTCCGCCTGGCCAAGACCGCCGAGCGCGGCCTGTTCGACATGCTGTTTTTCCAGGACAGCGCCGCGGTCGCGCCCGCCTTCTACCTGCCTGGCGGTAGCGCCGAGACCCTGGCCCGCGCCGCCCGCTGCGTCCGGCTGGAGCCGCTGACTATGCTGGCCGCGCTGGCCACCGTCACCACGCGTCTCGGCCTGATCTCGACCGCGACCACCACCTACAACGATCCCTTCAACATCGCCCGCAAATTCGCCACCATCGACCACATCAGCAAAGGCCGCGCCGGCTGGAACCTCGTGACCTCGCAGAACGAGGACGAGGCGCAGAATTTCAGCCGCGACGCCCACCTGGACCACGCCCTTCGCTACGAGCGGGCGCAGGAATTCCACGACGTGGTCACCGGCCTCTGGGATAGCTGGGAAGACGACGCGGTGATCCGGGATCGCGACAGCGGCCGCTACATCGATCCGGCGAAGCTGCACGTGCTGAACCACAAGGGCGAGCATTTCTCGGTGCGCGGACCGCTCAACGTGGCCCGGCCGCCGCAGGGCCACCCGGTCATCGCCCAGGCCGGCTCCTCGGAGCCGGGGCGCGAGCTCGCGGCACGCACCGCGGACGTGGTGTTCACGGCCCAGGTGGATATCGCCGAGGGCCAGGCATTCTGCGCCGACATCCGCGCCCGCATGGTCCGCCACGGACGTTGCCCGGACGACATCCGGATCATGCCGGGAATTCGCTACGTGCTCGGCGCGACGATGGCCGAGGCGCAGGCCCAGTTCGACCGGATGATGGCCGACGTGTCCGACGAAACCGCCTTGATGAGCGTGCAACGGCTGACCGGTGGGCTCGATATCCGCCAGTTCCCGCTCGACGGACCATTGCCGGACCTGCCGCCGAGCAACGCCGCCAAGGCCCGGCAGAAGATGATGGTCGACCTGGCCCGGCGCGAGAATCTCTCGAATTCGCGAACTCGCGCGCCGCTTCACCTACAGCCTCGGCCACCTGGTCTATGTCGGAACCCCGAACGGATTGGCCGACCTGATGGAGCAATGGTTCAACGCGGGCGCCGCCGACGGCTTCACCATGCTGTCGCCCTATTTTCCACAGCCGCTGGAGGAGTTCGTCGACCTCGTGGTGCCGGAACTGCAGCGCCGGGATCTGTTCCGCACCGAGTATGAGGCCACCACGCTGCGCGGGAACCTGGAATTGCCGCGGCCGCCGAACCGGTTTGCCGCGGCACGGGAACGCCGCATGGCGGAAGTCGAGCCGGATCTCGCCTGACCCGCCAGCCCCGCGTCTTATGTTGTGTTAAGCACATAGTGATAAGCCGCCCGCTACCCTAGGAGGCTCCATGGACCCACCGCAGGACGACGAGAAGGCCATCGACGAGCAGCGGACCACCCTGCGACAGGCCGTGCTCAAGGGCGCGCAAATCATTTTCGGCCAAACCGTCATCGACTGCCTCGTCCTGAACGTCTCGGCGAGCGGCGCGCGCGTGCGCACGGCGGCGGTGATCCAGATACCGGAACAGGTGACGCTGAAATTTCGTGGCGGCGCGGTCTTCCCCGCCACGCGACGCTGGGCGCGCGGCATGGAGATCGGGTTTGCCCTGGCCGGAACATCATCGCTGGAGGAAGCCCCCGCGAGAGTCGCCTGGCGGATCTACGAGACGATCCGCGGCTATACCCTGGATGAAGCCTTGCGGGTCCTGCGCGCGCATGGGTTTTTCGACGACGTCGCATTGCGTGCCACCGCCGAGGAGGCCGAAACCGCGATCCGCCGGCTCGAAGCCGCCCTGGCGGCCAGGGCGCGCGGCGGCGGCCACGCCGGCAACACTGCCGACAGCAGCAGCCGCGACGACGGCTAGCCCGCGCCGCCAGCGGCACAACAAAATCGAACACATAGTTAATTACAATAACCGTTGCTGCGGCGTTACTCACGAGTGAGTAAGTTGGTAATCGGCGGTTCCAAATGATACTGATAGGACATGGAACCGGCCGGTATCACGACTGAACGCTTCCGAAGACGCCTTGCGGCGGTGCTGATGATGGACATCGCCGGCTACAGCCGCCTGAGCGAAACCGATGTCGAGGGCACCCACGCCCGCCTGCGCGCCATCATGAACGATGTCGTCATGCCGCATCTGCAAACCACCGGCGGCCGCATCGTCAAGCGCACCGGCGATGGCGCGCTGATCGAGTTTCCCAGCGTGACCGAAGCGATGCGCGCGGCATCCGCCATCCAGCAGCAGACGGCCCTGGCGGAAAGCGACCGCCCCCCGGACCGCCGCATTCAATTGCGCATGGGCATCAACCTGGGCGACATCATCGTCGAGGACGACAACGACATCTACGGCGACGGGGTCAACATCGCCGCCCGGCTGGAGGCGATCGGCCAACCCGGGGACGTCATCGTGTCCGAAGCCGCCATGCAGACGGTCGACCGGGCCGGCTATCGCTTCGTCGACCTCGGCCCGCAGCGCCTGAAGAACATCAGTCGCCCAGTGCGCGCCTTTCGCCTCGTCCTCGCCGATGCGCCGGCCACGGACGTCGACGACGCCGGCCAACACGGGCATGCAGCCGCCCCCGGACGCGCGGGCGGATTCCACGACCGCCCCGGGGTTGCCGTGCTGCCGTTCAAGATCCAGGCGACGATGCCGGAGCATGAAGGCTTTGCCGATGCCATTACCGAGGACATCATCGCGGGCCTTGCCCGCTGGCGCAGCTTTCCGGTGGTCTCGCGCAACTCGGCATTCGCCTACAAAGGCCGCGACGTCGACCTGAAGGCGGTGGCCCAGCAACTCGGCGTCCGCTACGTCGTCGAGGGCAGCCTGCGCTGGCGCGGGCAGAAGCTGCGCTCGAATATCGAGCTGGTTGACGTGGACACCATGGATCACCTGCTGTCGGAGCAGTACGAGCACGAGGCGGACTCCGCCGACGTCATGCAGGACGAGATGGTCCGCACCATCGTCACCGCGATCCACCCGGAACTCGCGCGATACGAGCGCGAGCGGGCGGCGCGGGTGCCTGTGCAGGCCGCCTCTCCCTACGAGCTGCTGCAACGCGGGCTCTGGCATCATTACCGCTACACCAGGGAAGACAGCGAAGCGGCGGCGGCGCTGTTCCGCCAGGTCGCGGCCCTCGATCCCACCAACGCGCAGGCGCCGGCTGCCCTTGCCGTGACCCTGGTGCATGCCGCCAATACCGGTTGGACGGCCGACCAGAAGGCGACCTACCAGGAGGCCTTCCGCAACGCGCGGATGGCCGTGCAGACCGATCCCCGCGACCCCCAGGCGCGGTTCGCGCTTGGCGTCACCTATCAGAATACCGGCTTCCCGGATGAGGCGATCGCGGAGCTGCAGGAAGCCGTGCGGCTGAACCCGAACTACGGCGCAGCCTATGCCAATCTTTCAACCAACTACGGCTTCCTGAACAAGCCGGACCTGGCGCTGCCGGCAATCGAACTGGCGTTGCGGCTGATGACGCATGATCCGCGGCGCTTCATCTGGTTGCCCTGCCGCGCGGTGATCAACTACCTGTCGCGGAACTATCGGCCGGCGCTGGAGGCGTGCCAGCAGGCGCTCGCCGCCAAGCCGGACTTCCCGGTGGCGATCCGCTACCTGGTCGCGACCCTCGGACAATTGGGCCGCACGGCCGAGGCCGCCGCGGTCATCCCGCTGCTGCGTCGCCTGGACGGCGACATCGCGGGGTCCGAGGCGTATTGGCGACGGATGTTCAACGATGCGGCAGTCCGGCATCTGGTCGAAGGGCTGCAGAAGGCCGGGTTCAAATAGGCCGGAGCTGAAACTGTAGAGCACGCCCAGCTTGAGCGCGCTCGCTCTTGAATAAAGCTGCTCTAAGATACAGGGTCGGCTACGCCCCGCACCGGAACAGCCCGCGGCCGGCGAAGGGCGAACGGCAGCGACAGCACGCCGCGGAGCTGATCGCGGCCGAGACCCGGCGCGTCGGCCAATCCGAAACTCATTGCCGCGGCACGGGCAGAATCGATCGCCAGGTAGGTTCCGAACAGCCGGTCCCAAACCGACAGGACGTTGCCGAAATTGGTGTTGTGGTATTCGGGCGCGACGGCATGGTGAACGCGGTGCATCGCGGGGGTCACGATCAGCAGGCCCAACCCGCGCTCGAACCGGATCGGCAGCTTTCCGTTCATGTGCTGGAACGTGCCTACGGCCGTGGAGATCACGCCGTATACCGGAAAGACCCAGGCGGGGACGCCAAGCAACACGAACACGACGGTCGCCAGCGCGGCGCTGATGATGAACTCGCCCGGATGATGCCGCCAGCCGGTACTGACATCGACGTCGATGTCGGAATGATGCACTGCATGGAAGCGCCACAGCACGAATACTCGGTGCTGCACGCGGTGCATGGAATAGACATACAGGTCGATCAGCAGCACGCCGGAAATCAGCACCGCCCACTCGCCGCCGGCCCGCCCGATCGCTGCGAACACCAGATGCTGGTCGCGGCTGCCGAACACCAACTCCGCCAGCATCGCCGGCGCCACCAGGGCCAGGATGCACAGCCCGACGGCATAGAGCAGCATGTGCTTCAGCCAGCGCGGCAACACTTCGCGATGGAGGTCGCGGTCGGGGCGGTGGGATTCCCAGCCTGCGAGTGCGAGGAAGATGCCGACGGCCACCCACCAGGAGGCCGCACCCGCCCATTCACCGAGCCACGCCGCCACAGCGCGCTCCAGGCCCCGCGGCTCAGTCCTTCCGCTTGCGCCGCCGGACCAGCAGTATCGCCCCGATGCCGGCGCCGAGCAGCGCCATCGACGCGGGTTCCGGCACGGTCACGTCGCCGGTGCCGCAATTGCCCCCGGCGCCGGCGAATGCGGCGCCTGTCGTCAGCAGCACGGCCATGCCGGCAAACCATGCCCGGATCAGTGTCGACTTGATCATACCGAATTTCCCTGGTTGGGTTGGAACGCTGGGTCGACGTGCCAGCCCCAGGCCGACAAACGCGCTGCGCAGCGGAAGTCGGCGCCGGCCCATGACCAAGGCCAGGGTGGCCAGCGCGAAACCGAACACCGGAAGTGCCGCGGGCTCGGCGACCACCGCGGGATTGGGATCGATATCGATCGGCACCACCACGGGAAGCACCGTGCCAAATCCGTAGGTCGGGTTGCCTATGAACGACAGGCTGTTCGGGTGTTGCGAATCCGCAATCAGGCCCTGAAACGCGGATGGCCCGGAACCGCAGTTGCCGTCATCGTCATCGTCATCGTCGCCGCCGCGCGACCACGATCCTTCCCCCTCATAGCCACCGTATCCCTCGTAGCCACCGGATCCCTCATCGCCACCGGACATGCTCCAGCCGTCATTCTTCCAGCGGACATAGTGGCGATGATGACGCTTCTTCTCCTCGCATTTGGCGGGCGGAAGGGCGAACGGCGGAATTCCCACGCCGCTTTGGTCGTAGGTGCTGCTGGAAGCGAAGTTTCCGACCGATGCCACGCCGGTGCTGAAGTCGAACTCCATCGAAAACGGCGCCACATAGTAGTTGCCATTGGAAGACTGGGAATAATCCAATGTCAGGTCGAAGGTGTCACCGGAGGTAAACGCCCCTGGCGCGAAGTTGCATTGCAGCGCCGAGCCATCCGGCGGGACCAGGTACTCGCTTTGGGCGCAGGCGATGCCTTCCGGTGAACTGCCGGTGACGAACAATCCGGGAGTGGCGTTCGGATCGAGAAACCGGATCTTGAATGCCAGCAACGACTGAGTGCTGGTCGCCGGGTCGAACGCGATGTGAATGTTGCAGGTGGCGGCACCGGGGGCGCACACCGTTGGATCGCCCTGGTCCACGGTCGCCGTGACATGTGCAAGGCCGACGGTGAACAGCGGGTTCTGCACCTGAGCGATCTGCTGCGCCAGCATGTCGTCGGTCGTCGGTGCGAACGGATTGGCGCAACTGAATGCTGAGATCTGGCACGGGTCGCCGGGCACCGTCCTGCCCGAGCTCTGCATCAGGTTATAGGGGCTGGCGTTCGATGTCTGATCGACATGCGTCAATCCCAGGTTATGCCCCGTCTCGTGCGCGAGCGTATCGAGGGCCGCGAAACCGCCGGTGTCCGGGTTGGCCTGGGTCGGCAGGATAATGCCATTGCCGCCAATGAAGCCGGTGCCATAGACCGGCGCGCCGGTGCTGGTTTGCAGAGTGTCGACGAACCATGCGTTCAGGGTGGTTGGATTGGCATTCTGTCCGTGACCGGGCGTGTACATCAACTGATGCGCCTGGTCGGTCGGCGAGCCGCCGCTGCCGAAGATCGTGGTGTTGAGGTAGCTCGGGTCGATGTATTGCACCGTCGGCAGGAACACCACCCCCAGCCCGGCCTTCTGGTAGACGGTGTTGATCGCCTGCACGTAGTCGGAAAGGCTGTAGGGAGACGTCGCGGATTCGAGCGCGCAGCTGCTCGGGTCGGAACTGCCGCAAACGTCGATCGGCTGCAGGGTGATGATGTTGGTGACGGGCTCCGCCGGGTTGCCGAGCGCGTCCGCCCAGGCCGCGCCGGTACCGACCGGCAGCAACATCAGCAGCGCGAGCGCGACACCGCGGCCAAACTGCAACCTACCCTCCACAAGGAAATTCCCGCCGCACAAGGCTGACTGCCTGCGGTACGGGGCGACGGAACGGTCGTTTTCGATGCAGCCGAGAAAGCCTGCCAGCTTCGGAAACCCGAAGCTGTCATCAACATGTTTTGATGGATAATACGCTCGCACGACGCCACTGACGGAACCCTGACAGAAAAAGGCCGCGGCATGTCGGTGCCGCGGCCTTTCCATGTCAGCCCACCCGAACTCCCGGGCGGTATTTCAGGAGCAGGTCGGAACGCTCGCGTAGCGCGGTCCGCCGTCTTCCCCGGCCGCCAGCCTGTTGCGCCCGGCATCCGCCGCCGCCTGTTTCGCAACGCCGCCTTCGGCCTCGGCGAGCTTTCCGCCAGTGCCGGCGGCCAGCCTCGCCACGCCGCCCTCGCCGGCAACGGTTGCGGCCATCGTGCAGCCTTGGCCCCTCGGAACGGTGTTCTGGGCCCATGCCCCGGGCGCCATCGCCAGCGCCAGTGCGGCAGCGGCGACCAGCATGTATTTGGTGTTCATCGCAGCTCTCCTGTTGGTGCTTCGGTCATCGGGAAATTCCTGCGCCTTCGCGAAATGCAAACGGTCTGGCGCATTCGGAGGCCGCTCAATCGCACCTGTCCGGCTGCGGCGATATGAAATGGATCACAGTTTGAGCCGAAAGCCCTCGGCCGCCACGATCAGGTATCGCGGGGCCGCTGGTCCGGGGGCGCCAGCAATCGCAATGCCGCCGGCAGCGATATCCCCTGCACCACGATGGTGAAGACCACGACCGTGTAGCAGACAGTCAGCAACTGCTCGAAATAGGGCGTGCCAGTCAGTGTCAACGCGAGCGCTACGGACACGCCGCCGCGCAGGCCGGACCAGGTGAGCACGCCGATGGTCCTGCCCCGACGCCGGCCGCGCAGGTTGAGCAGCATCACCGGAACGCCGACGCTGATCGCGCGTGCCACGATCGCGAACGGAATCGCGGCGAGGATCGGCAGCATGTGCACCTGGTGCGGGTCGACGGCCAGGATCTCGAACCCGATCAACAGGAACAACAGGGCGTTGAGCAATTCGTCGATCAGCGACCAGAACGCGATCAATGTCGGCCGCTCGACGGCATCCGCCTTGCGCCAGTCGGCGATGTTGCCGATGAGCAGGCCCGACGCCACCACCGCGATGGGCCCGGAAACGCCGATCGCGGAGGCCAGCCGGTAGGTGCCGAGCACCAGCGCCAGCGAAACCGTCAGCTGCACGTTGAAGCTTTTGGCCATCCGCATCGCCGCCGCCGCGAACAGCCCGGTCCCGACGCCGACGGAGATGCCGCCGAACCCCTCGGAAATCAGCGCCGCGGCCACGGCGCCATGGCCGATCAGGCCATTGGCGCCGTTCGCGCTGGCCAACGCGACCAGGAAGATGACGACGCCGACGCCATCGTTGAACAGGCTTTCCCCGGCGATCGCCGCCTTCACCGCCCTCGGCAGATCGACCCGCCGCAGCACCGCGTCGACGGCCACGGCATCGGTCGGCGCCAGCACCGCGGCGATCACGAAACACCAGCGGATCGGCACCGGCGCCGGGGTGAGCTGGAAGGCCGCCCAGATCAACCATCCGAACACGACCGTCGAGATCATCACGCCGCCGGTCGCGAGCGCCAGGATGGTCCATTTGTTGGCACGCATGGCCTCGAGGTCGACATGCAGGCTGGCGGCGAACAGCAGGAATGCCAGGGCGCCATCGAGCAGGACCCGTGGCAGGTTCACTGCCTGCAGCATGGTGCGCGCCAGGCCGGTCACGTCGTCCCGGGGAAACAGGGCGCTGAACACCAGGATGATCAAGGATAGCGACAGCGCGCCGATCAGCAGCCCGATTGTCGGCGGCAAGCCGATCCAGCGTTCGTTCAGCAGTCCGAACATCGCCGCCAGGAACAACAGGAACGCGACGAGATCGAACGACGACATGCCGGCGGACACTTCTTGCAGCAGTTCTCCAGGGTAGGCGCAAAGAACGGCGCCATCCATCCCAGTTTGATCGGGCCCGGGTCCATCGGCGGGTATCTGTTCGTTTCGAAGAGGCGCGCACAAACCGGGCCGCCCCCTAAAATCCCAAAATACATTAACCGAGAAACGAGCCGTTACACGGCCACTTTACAACGTTAATAATCCAAAATTTGGAGCATCGTTACGCGCTTGAAGAATATCAAATTTGCTTGTTGGCATCAAATCTGCAGCAGGGCGCCCCGTCGGATTTACCGGCATTCAAACGAGGGGAACCTGAATGACTCGAATTTGGCTTTGTGCAGCGGTATTCGGGCTGCAGATGACGTTCGCGGGAACGATGGCGCAAGCTGCTCCGATCGCCATCAGCGGCTCCAGCACGTCCACTTTTACCAACCTGACCAACTGCAGCGGCGGCGATTGCGCCATCACGACCACGGGCAATCCCCTGTTTGATCCGCAAGTGCAATGGGGCAGCACCAACCAGTTCATCAACCTGGTGAACCCGAGCACTCTGACGGCGCCATCGCCGCTCGCCTTTTCGGGCCTGACCAGCACCACGCTGACGATCGGCGAACTGACCTGGTACAACAGCGCGACCCGTTCGGACCAGACCGACGACAACTTCAACGTCAACTGGAACCTCGCCGTCGTGTTTTCCGCACCTACGGGATCGACCGGCGACACCCAGACCTTCGCGCTCAACATCACCAACCCGTCCAACCCGCCGGGCGATCACATCAACAACCTGACCCTCTCCGATCTGGCGGGTCTCAACTTCTCGCTTCCGGGCGTCACGGTCAGCAATCTGCAGTACCACGTCACCGACGGCTCGGGCAGCGGCACCAGCAGCCTGACCTGCTCCGCTGGATCGTGCAGCTGGAACAACGACGAATTGAATCATTCGACGCTGACCATCACCGCCGATTTCTCGACGGCAACGGCGGCCAATCCGATCCCGGAGCCGGGGACCATGGCTCTGCTCGGCGCGGGCTTGCTGGGTCTCGGCGCAATCCGCGGGCGCCGGCGCGGCTGAACCGGATCTGGAGGCGGCTTGACCGAGCCGCCTCCAGACTCGCCGTGCGCTCTACCGCCTCACGCGCAGGCCCGCTGCCCGATCGATGCGTCCCAGCGTGCCAGGTCGGCCGCATCGCCGACTCGGCGAATACGCACCCGAGCGGCAGCATCCCGAATCGCAACCCTGAATCCGTGGTGTCCGCTCGCAAGTCCCGCCCGTTCCAGGTCGTCGCGATGCTGGTCTGCGATGAACCGTGACCAAACGACCCCATCGATGAGCAATTCCAACTCGACCGGCGAATGCTCGTTGTTCGCATCCATTGCCCAGCCGGTCGCGAAGCCACCGGTGACCGTCTCGATATGACCCAGCAACGGTCCTGACTTCGCCCGCACGATGCCGGCGCGTGCCGCCACGCGGCGCCATCCAGCTTGCGCCTCGGACGAATACCCAAGTTGCCGGGCTGGGTCCGGATGGCCGTGGTCGCGATGGTCCGGATACCGGGCGATGAAATCCGCCGCATTGTCGAAGATCATCCGGCTGTCGCAGTCGACGAACGTCTCCGCCGGCGCGCCCTCGGCGAAAATCAGGTCATGGCGTTCCAGTTCTATATGCAGGTACCGGACCGCACCGCCTCGATCGGCCCGGGTGATGCTGACGCCATTCAACAGGCGCATCGCCGGCACCAGTGCTGCCTCGGGTTCGAGCCAGATGCCGTGCAGCGGCGAGACATACAGATCGCGCGCCGGAATTTCGTCGGCAAGGGCTCCGGCCGCGATCCGAACCGGCAAGACACGCGGATGGGTGCTGGCGGATTCGGCGCTGTAGTCGCGGCGGCCGATCCACCTGATCGGCCTGGACGCGCCGTCGACGGTGACAACACGGTCGCCGATCGCCAGATCCTCGATCGCCATCTCCCCGGCGTCGGTCCGGATGCGGGTGCCGGCGCAGTAGCATGCGGCATAGGCGAGGGTCGTGCCGGTCGCATCGGAGGTCGCCACGAAGGGTGCTTGAACGGCCGCGGGGTCGAACCGAAGCGTCAGCGAGCCCCCATTGCCGACGATGGTGAGCACGTGCGTATCCGGCGCAAAATTCAGGCTCGGGGCGGTGACGCCGGATAGACGGATGCTGTTGCCGGCGGCAAACCCGTAGATCAGGTTGTCGACGGTGACGCCCGCTTCGACACGCAATACCGCGCCTTGCCCGGCGAAGGCGATCCCGCCGCTGCCCGCCGCACCCGTGGCAGCCAGGTCGAGTGTGCCGCCGGCAATCGTGGCGCCGCCGCCGAAGCCCCCGGCCTGGTCCAGCCGCAGGATCCCCGCACCGGCCGTCAACGCGACGTTCAGACCCGGGCCGGTCAGGGCGATGTGGTCCAGCGTAAGGTCACCGGCGGCCAGGGTGAGGCCATGCGACATCCCGCCATCGAGGGTGCGGCCTGCCCCATCGAGCAAGAGCCTCGCACCCTGCGGCAACGCTATCGGCGCCAAATCGGCGGTGAGCGCCAGAGTGCCGCCGGCAACCAGGAAGCCGCCGAGAAAAACAGTGCTGGAAGCGCCGATCAGCGCATCGGTTCCACCCTGGCCGATTGCGTCGAGCACGTGGACGAGGTCGGGCTGCTTGAACACCGAATAGATGCCCGGCGAATCGGTGAGGTAGACGCCGTGCACCGGGTCCGCGCTCAGATGCAGGTGGGTGCCGTCGATCGTGCCTTGCAGGTACACGCCCATTCCGTCGTGCCCGTCCAGGACGTACACCGTCGTCTTGCCGGGCACATCGTCGAGGTGGACGGTAAAGCGCGCGCCGGCGATGCCGACGCTGGTGACATCGATGGTATCGCCCGCCACGAAGCCGATGATGGTGTCGCCGGCGAGGTCTTCGGCATGACCGGCGAACACGTCGCCGCCGCCAGGCGACCCGATCAGCGTGTCCGTGCCAAGCCCAGCGACCAGGGTCTGCCCCGGTCCACCGGCCAAGATGGTGTCGCCATGATTGTCCGCCCATGCGGTCACCCCGGCCAGCGCGTTCAGGGTCAGCCGGGTCGTCTCGCCGCCGTCGATCTTCACCGTGGCGATGTCGGTGATGGCCGCGCCAAGCGTGACTGTTCCGCCGCCCAGCACCACGATCTGGCTGGCCCCGCTGCCGCCGTCGATCGTGGCGCCGGCGGTCGCGGCGGAAACGTAGAAGCTGTCGTCGCCACCGTTCGCGTGAACAATCTCGCGGGCGTCGCCGAGCTCGACGGCGGCATTGCCGGCGCCAAGGTCGATGCTGTCGGCTGCGGCCGCGCCGAAGATCGTCAGGCCGGCGGCCGATCCGACCTCGCCGAACCCAACCGTTCCGGACGCCGTACCCGTGATCCCACCTGCCGCCACCGTGACGTGAACGCCGGCGCCATCCTGCAGGTAGACGGTTTCGCCGACGCCGTCCTGAAGCTGTACCGTTCGCACGCCGGCGAACGAGGCACCGCCGCGCATGTCCAGCACGCCGCTGCCGCTCACCGTCAATGTCGCGCCCGCCAACGCGAACGGAATCTGCGCGGATGGCGGCGTCATCGGCAGGCCGGGCGCGTCCTGCAGCGTGACGTTGGACGACCACGTCGTCAGCACCGCGCCTTGCCGCCAATCATCGAGAATGTTGCCGGTGCTGAGAATGCTGTCACCGGCGATCCACAATGCGTACGGAGCGCTGCCAAACTGAACCGTGTTGCCGGCTACGATGGCGTTCTGCGCCGCGATGACGATTGCCGCGCCCTGCCCGTCCCACTCGGTCGCGTGGTCGATTTCGTTGTCCGTGACGATCAGGTTGCTGACATGCAGCCGGCGGCCGGGATCGGCCAGGCTGGGATTGCCCGCCAATAGCGCCACCGAGCCGGTGCTGCCCACCAGCGTGTTGCCCGCGAGCAATGCCCCGGCGACAACCCCCATCACCGACAGGCCGACCCCGGGCCCCTCGACATGGTTGCCGCCGATGAACACATGCGCCAGCGAGGAACCGTCCGACAGCGAATTGACGTCCAGGCCGAGCTGGTCAGCACCGAACACATGGTTGCCGATCATCGAGACATTGGCACCCGCCGCGTCGTCGGTCGCCGCCGTGCCGCGCGCCGTCAGGGCGATGCCGCCGTAGCGCGAGGCGAACACCGTCGAATTTTCGATGACGGTGTTGCGCGGCCCGTCCCAGTTGTCGAACCCATAGGCGATGCTGCCGGTGGCGGTGCTGGCGTTCACCACCGCGCCATCGTCGTGCAGGAAGGCGGTGCCGTCCTCGCCGCCGATGAAGCTGGCGCCCTGCACCAGCACGTTCGCCGCACTGACGAAGCGAACGCCGGCGCCGGCATAGTTGTCGTAGCCGTTCCAGTCGAAGCAGACGTCGCGCACCTGGATATCGTGGTCGAGCACCGCGGCGCTGGCATAGTCGGCATTGGCCAACATGCTGTACCCGAGCAATGTGCCGGCGTCGCTGCCGGCGATCGGCCGTTGCCACGTGGCGGATGCCTCCAAGGTCACGCCGGGCGCATCGAAATAGCTGCCGGAATGCAGCAGGATGGTCGCGCTGACGATGTACGTGCCGGCGGCGAGATCCAGCACCGCCGGAGCACCGTCGCCCTGGGTGACCTCGTCCGCCAGCGCCTGCAGGTCGGCGGTGGCGTCCAGCCCTCCGGCAGCGTCTTGCGCGAGCCTCGACGCCAGATCGGCGCCGACATGGCGCAGCCCGATCTCCGGATCGGCATTCACGAAGGCAATCGGAGCGGACCAGGCGCCGGGCGTGGCGGACGGGTCCAACGCGCGGACCGCGAGCGAGGCGGTGCCGTAGCCGAGCGCGGAGGCG
Source organism: uncultured Alphaproteobacteria bacterium (assembly GCA_963819305.1). GTDB lineage: Bacteria > Pseudomonadota > Alphaproteobacteria > Acetobacterales > Acetobacteraceae > CAVTKE01. Next base: position 320,473 of record CAWFVP010000002.1, on the reverse strand, counting down.
GGAAAGGCGAATTGCCAGGCGCCGTTGCCGTCTGCGGTCGCCCAGCCGATCACCGTCGGTCCACCGCCAAGCTGCTCGCCGATCTCGATCGTCGCCCCTGGGTCGGCGGTACCGCCAAAGGTCAACACGCCGTCGACGCCGGGAGCCGCAACGGCGGCTGAGATGGTCGGCACGGTCATCGATCGGGCAACCGGCCTCCATCGTGAAGAGAAATGCCCGCCGCCGGACTTGAACCGGCACGCCTAGTTGGCTGCGGATTTTAAGTCCGCTGCGTCTACCATTCCGCCAGGCGGGCGCAACTCATCGGTTCGTGCGGAGACCTATCCCGCGACTTGCCGGGCGATGTCCAGGGCGCGTCGCAGCAAGGTCTCGCTGGCTTCCGGGGTCTTGAAGGCACTGTGCGCGGACAGGGTAACGTTTTCGAGCGCGGCGAGCGGATGGCCGGTCGGCAGCGGTTCGGCGTCGAACACGTCGAGGGCGGCGTGGCCGATCCGGCCGCTGGCGAGAGCGGTGATCATCGCGGCCTCATCCACCACGGCGCCGCGCGCGGTGTTCACCAGGATGGCGCCGGGCCGCATCCGGGCGATGCGGTCGGCATTCAGGAAGCCGCGGGTCTCGTCGTTCAGCAGCAGATGCAGGCTCAGCACATGGCTTTCGGCCAGCAGTCGGTCGAGTTCGACGAACTCGACGCCCGGCACCTGCTTCGGGGTGCGGTTCCAGGCCAGCACCCGCATCCCGCCGCCGCCGGCGATGCGCGCGACTTCCGCGGCGATGCCGCCGAAGCCCAGCAGGCCGATGGTCTTGCCGGTGAGTTGCATTCCCTCCGTCCGCGGCCAACCGCCGGCACGGATGCCGCGGTCCATGGCGGCGAGGCCGCGGGCCGCGGACCACATCAGGGCGATCGCGTGCTCGGCGACCGCGATGTCGCCGTAGCCCTTGATGATGTGGACGGTGATGTCGTGTTCGGCCAGTTCCTCGGGGTTCATGTAGCTGCGCGCGCCGGTGCCGAGGAAGATGATGTGCTTCAGGCCTTTGCACTGCGCCAGCATCTCCGTGGGCATGTGCGTGTGGTCGTTGAGCACGAAGCCGTGGCCATCCAGCAGCGTCGGAAGCGTCTCGGGGGGCACGCGGTCCTGCATGTTGACGTCGCAGGGCGGATCGTCCGGTTGCTTCACCTTGTGGAACACGCCGGCGAGTTCGTCGTCAGCGTCGATGAACAGGCCGTGCAGCTTGGCGTCCGGCATCACCAGGCGCCTGCCCAGCCGTCGCGGCGGGGGTCGGAGGCGGCGACGCGCACGCCGTTCGGCATCAGCCGGATCGCCTGCATGGCGCAGGGGCCTTCCATGTGGCCGACGCGCTTCACCTGGTGGCCGCGGCGTTCGAGGTCGGTCAGCAGGCCTTCGCCGAAATCGCTCTCCATGGTCAGCGCGGCGTCGCCGTCATGCGGCCAGTTGGCGCCCTGCCCGTCCTGGCTGCTGGTCCAGCGCGGCATCTCCAGCGCGGTCTGCGGATCAGCGCCGAGATCGACCATCGCGGTCAGCACCTGCAGGTTCACCTGAACCTGGTGATCGGCGCCGGGGGTGCCGAGCACGCCCCACAGCTGGCCGTCCTTCAGCACCATCGGCGCATTCATGGTGTGGCGGACGCGCTTGCCCGGCTGCAGCCGGTTGGCGTGGTTGGGGGCGAGATGCCAATACGCCATGCGGTTGTTCAGCAGGATGCCGGTGTCGCCGGCGGTAACGCCGGAGCCGAAGGCGGAGTTGATGCTCTGGATGCCGGAGACGGCGTTGCCGGCATCGTCGACGACGCAGAAATAGGTGGTGTCGCCCTCGGCCGCTTCCGACACGCGCGGCACGGTGCCGGCATGGGCGAGGTCGATGCCCGCGGCCAGCGCATCGGCATGGGCGTCGGACAGCAGCGTGTCGAGCGGCACGGACTGGAAGCGTGGGTCGCTGCCGTAGGTTTCGCGATCGACGAAGGCGCGTTTCTTGGCTTCCACCAGCACGTGCACGCGTTCGGCCGGCGAAAGCTTCGCGAGGTCGAAGCGCTCGGCGATCTTGAGCATCTGCAACATCACGAAGCCGGTCGAATTCGGGCCGGTCTGGCGCACCTCGTAGCCGCGATAGCTGACGGCGATCGGCGCCGCGACCTCGGCGGTGCAGGCGGCGAGGTCGGCTTCGGTGATCAGCGCCCCGAGCTCCGCGAGGGCGCGGGCGAGACGGGTCGCGAGGCGGCCGCGGTAGAAGCTGTCGGCGCCGTCGGCGGCGATCTCCTCCAAGGTGCGCGCGAGGTCGGGCTGCACCACCAAATCGGCCAGGCGCTTGTCGTTGAAGCTGGCGTGGCTGCGCGGGTCCTTGGCCAGGACGGCGCGTTGCTCGGCGGCGAAATACAGGAAGTTGCCGGTGGCGGCGACGCCGTCGCGGGCCAGCGCGATCGCCGGCTGCACCAGCTTTGCCCAGGGCAGGCGGCCGTGCGCTGCATGCAGCGCCGCGATGCCGGCGAGCGAGGCAGGCACCGAAACGCTGAGCGGGCCGAAGACTTCCATGCCGGCGGAGAACCGTTCCGGCGTCGCTGCCTTCGGCGCCGGGCCGGTGCCGTTGTAGACGGTGCCCCGGCCGTCGGCGGCGTTGAAGAAATGGTAGAAGCCGTCGCCGCCGAGGCCGGACATTGCGGGTTCCGCCACGCCGAGCGCCAGCGAGATCGCGACGGCGGCATCGACCGCGTTGCCGCCGGCGCGCAGCATGTCGAGGCCGGCCTGGGTGGCCATCGGGTGGTTGGCGCCGACCGCCCCGCGGCGGCCCATGATCAGCGGGCGGTGGCTGCGCGGCGTGGGGAAGGTCATGCGCGCACTCCTACGAGGTGGGTGAGGAAATGATCGGCCACCGAGGCGTAGACGCGGCGGCGGTGATCGGGGCGGATGAAGCCGTGGCCGGCATAGGTGAAGCGTTCGTACAGCACCTTCTTCTGCCGCAGTTCCATCGCCTGCACGAACTGGTCGCTCTCGTGCATCGGCACCCGCGGGTCGCGGTCGCCGTGCAGCACCAGCAGCGGCGCCACCACGCGGTCGACATGGTGGATCGGCGAGATCTGCCGGAACAGCGCCTCGTCGGTTTCCGGGAAGCCGTATTCGCGGGCACGATGCTCGCGGCGCCAGGGTCCAGTGCGTTCCAGCAACGTCACGAAATCGGCGATGCCGTAGTAGTTGACGGCGGCCTTCCACAGCTCCGGCTGCAACGTCACCGCGGCCAGCACCACCCAGCCGCCGTAGGACTGCCCCATGATGCCGATGCGCTCCGGGTCGATCCCCGGCTGCTGCGGCCAGCCACTCGCGGCCGGCGGCGAGGTCGGCCATGGCGTCCGGGCGCTTGTCGACCTCGTCGGCCTCCATGTAGGCGCGGCCGTAGCCGGTGCTGCCGCGGATATTCGGCATCATCACGGCAAAGCCCTGCGACAGCAGCATCTGGATGTCGGGGCGGAAATTGGCCCGCGTCTGCGAGGCGGGGCCGCCATGCACCCACACCACGGACGGCCAGCCGCCCTGCGGCGGCGCGCCATGCGGGACCGCGAACCAGCCGGGGATGCGGGCGCCGTCGAAGCTGGCCCATTCCACCAGCGACGGCGCGATCAGGGACGCCGGGTCGATGCCGGAATCGGCCATGCCAGGCTGCAGCAGCGGGCGGGCGGCGCCGTTCTCCCACAGCCAGATCCCCGGCGGCATCACCGGCGACTGCGCGGTGAAGGCGAGGCGCTTGCCGCCCGGGCGCCCAGGCGAGGTCGGCGACGATGCCCTCCGGCAGGCCGGTGACCACGGGACGCTCGGCGCCGAGGGCACCGACCCGCAGCACCGCGTAGCCGCGGTCGTTCTCGACCGTGGCGAGCTGGGCGCCGTCCTGGCGACAACGACCATGCCTCGACGTCGCGGCCGGGGGCTTCGTAGACGAGGCTCGCTTCGCCGGTCGCAGGGTCGATCCGGCAGAGGCGCATGAAGTCGGTGCCGCCGTGGTCGGTCAGGCCCATCAGCGCCGCGCCATCGATGGTCCAGCGGACCGACGCGTAGCGGGTCGGCGCCGGGGCCGGCACGCGGGTGGCGGCCCCGGTGGCGACGTCCAGCAGCCACAGGCGGCCGTCGGTGCTGCTGTGGTCCTCGATCACCAGCAGGCGTGCGCCGTCGGGGCTCCAGCTGGGAACGGTGAGGATGTTGCTGCCTTCCAGCAGGCGGATGCGGGCGCCGGTCGCCAGGTCCATGACGCTGATGTCGTAGAATTGTCTCGTCGCGGTCGTTGGCCGCGAAGGCGATGCGCGTGCCGTCGGCGGACCAGGCGCCGAAATCATGGATCACCGCCGGCGCCTCGGTGAGCGCGCGCGGGGTGCCGCCGGGCTCGAGCAGCAAGAATTGCTGGCGCTCGTCGCCGCCGGCGTCGATGCCCCAGATCAGCCGGTCATCGGCGGGCAGCGGCGCAGGAAGCCCACCTTCTCGTCGTGGAAGCTGAGCTGGCGGCCGTTGCCGCCGTCCGCGTCCATCGCCCAGACCTGCGGCAGCCCGGCGCCGCGCAGGTGGAAGATGGTCCCGCCGTCCTTCGAGAACGCCGGCGAGGTGGCCGCGCTGATCTTGACCCAGGCATCCGTGGCAACGCGCATCAATCATCCCCTGCGAAATCTGTTCGGCGATTTTCCGGCGGGCGACTTCCCGGCGGACGAAACTCGGCGCCAGCATATTCCTCGGAGCGACCTTGCAAAGCCCGGATGAGTGCTTAGAACAAACAAGGAACTGAGCTTTGGACACCTTGCATGGACCTGCTGGAAAAACTCGCGATCCTGGCGGACGCGGCGAAATACGACGCCTCCTGCGCCTCGTCCGGAACCGAGCAGCGCGACTCCATGAAGGGCGGCATCGGCTCCACCGAGGGAATGGGCATCTGCCACGCCTATGCGCCGGACGGGCGGTGCATCTCGCTGCTGAAGATCCTGATGACCAACGCCTGCGTCTACGACTGCCTGTACTGCATCAACCGGCGATCCTCGAACACGCCGCGGGCGCGGTTCTCGGTGGCCGACATCGTCACGCTGACGCTCGGCTTCTACCGGCGCAACTGCATCGAGGGGCTGTTCCTGTCCTCGGGCATCATCCGCAGCCCGGACTACACGATGGAGCAGGTGACCGAGGTCGCCCGCTGCCTGCGGGAGGAGCATGGCTTCCGGGGCTACATCCACCTGAAGACGATCCCCGATGCCGACCCGGGGCTGCTGGCGAAGGCCGGCCGCTATGCCGACCGGCTTTCCATCAACGTGGAACTGCCGACCGGCGCCGGTCTTACCCGCTTGGCGCCGGAGAAGGACAGCCGGAGCATCCGCAAGACCATGGGGCGCGTGCGCATGTCGATCGATGCAGCCAAGGAGCGGGGCGCGCCCCGGTTCGCACCGGCCGGGCAGAGCACCCAGCTGATCGTCGGCGCCGATGACGGCAGCGACCGGCAGATCCTGGATCTCACGACCAACCTGTATGGCGCCTATGGATTGCGGCGGGTGTATTTCTCCGCCTTCTCGCCGATCCCCGATGCCAGTGCGGCATTGCCGCCGCAGGCCGCGCCGCTGCTGCGCGAGCACCGGCTGTACCAGGCCGACTGGCTGCTGCGGTTCTATGGCTTCCGCGCCGAGGAACTGACCTCCGAGGCCGATGCCAACCTGTCGCTGGAGATGGACCCGAAGCTGGCCTGGGCGCTGGCGCATCGGGAGGAGTTTCCGCTCGACGTCAACCGGGCCAGCCGCGAGCAGTTGCTGCGGGTGCCCGGGATGGGCGTGCGCTCGGTGGACCGCATCCTGCTGGCCCGCAGGCACCGGCGGCTGCGGTTGGACGATCTGCGCCGGCTGCGGCTGTCGCTGGCCAAGGTGGCGCCGTTCGTGGTGACCGCCGATCATGTCTCGCGGGGGCTGGACAGCGTGAAGCTGCCGTCGCGGCTGCCGCGGCAAGGCGCGTTGTTCGCCTGATGCGCGGCGTCGTTCTGGCGCATGAGGTGGATTGGGAGGGGTGGCGCGACGCCGCGCGGGCGCTGGCGACCTCGGGGGTGCCGCCTGACGAGGTGGCGTGGTCGGTGCGGGCGCCGGACGACCTGTTCGCCGCCGGGCCGCCGCCGGCGCCGGTTCCGGCCGGGGGGCAATTCACCGTGCCGCGCGCCGCCGTCACCCTGGCACAGACCGTCATCCAGGCGCGCGAGCCGGCGCGGTTCGCGTTGCTGTATCGGCTGATCTGGCGCCTGCATTGCGGCGAGCGGCATCTGCTGGAGCAGGTGACCGACTCCGAGTTGCAGCGCGCCCAGCGGCTGGCGCAGTCGGTACGGCGCGACACCCACAAGATGCGCGCCTTCCTGCGCTTCCGCGAAGTGACCGAGGACGGCACGACCCGCTACGTCGCGTGGTTCGAGCCGGACCACTTCATCGTCGAAGCCAATGCGGATTTCTTCGTGCGCCGCTTCGCCGGAATGACGTGGTCGATCCTGACGCCGTATCGCAGCGTGCATTGGGACGGTGCGGCGCTGCGCTTCGCGGAAGGCGCCATGGCCGCCGACGTGCCGGACGACGATCGCCTGGCGGAGTACTGGCGGGTCTATTTCAGCTCGATCTTCAATCCCGCGCGGCTGATGCCGGATGCCATGCGCGCGGAGATGCCGATGAAATACTGGCGCAACCTGCCGGAGGCGGCTGCGATCCCGGAGTTGATCCGCACCGCCCCGGCACGCGTGGAGGCGATGATGCAAAAGGAATTTTCGCCCGCCCGTCCCAGCCGCCGCAGCCTGGCACCGGTGGCGGCGCCGGCGGGGTCGCCGCTGGCGGAGGCGGCGCGGGAGGCGGCGGAATGCCGGCGCTGCCCATTGTGGGAGCCGGCCACCCAGATGGTGTTCGGCGAGGGGCCGACCGATGCGCGGATCATGCTGGTGGGCGAACAGCCGGGCGACCAGGAGGACCTGGCCGGCCGCCCGTTCGTGGGACCTGCCGGACAGATGCTGGACCGGGCGCTGGAGGAGGCGGGCATCAACCGCGCGCATGTCTACGTCACCAATGCGGTCAAGCATTTCAAGTTCGTCCCGCGCGGCAAGCGGCGCATCCATGAGAGCCCGAACGCCGGGGAGATACGCGCCTGCCGCTTCTGGCTCGATCTTGAGCGCGCCGAAATCCGTCCGCGCCTGACCGTGGTGCTGGGTGCATCGGCGGCGCGCGCGGTGCTCGGCCGCCCGGTGGCGATCGGTCGCAGCCGCGGCGCGCCGATCACGGTCGGCGACGCGACGGGTACTGGTGACGGTGCATCCGTCCTATCTGCTGCGGCTGCCGGACGAGGAGGCGAAGGCGCGCGAATACGCGGCGTTTGTCGCCGACCTGACCCAGGCGGCGAAGCTGGCGGAGGCGGCGTAGGCACCGCCGGCGAAATCCGCGCATACTGGCGGCGCCGTACGGGAGATCGAACATGCGCCGTCGCAGCTTCGTCGCAGGGTCCGCCGCCAGCCTGGCCTTGCCAGCCATCGCGCGGGCCGAGGCCACCCGCAGCATCCGCTTCACCCCCGAGGCCGACCTCGCGATCCTCGACCCGATCTGGACCACGGCCTCGCAGACCACCCAGCATGCCTTCCTGGTCTACGACACGCTGTTCGGGCAGGACGCCGAGTTCCGGCCGCAGCCGCAGATGCTGGAAGGGCATGTCGTCGAGGATGAAGGCCGGCGCTGGAAACTCACCCTGCGCGACGGCCTGGCGTTCCATGACGGAAGCAGGGTGCTGGCGCGCGACGCCGCCGCAAGCATCCGCCGCTGGGGCAAGCGGGACACCTTCGGGCAGGCGCTGCTGCAGGCGACCGACGAGGTTTCCGCCGCCGACGACCGGACGATCGTGCTGCGCCTGAAATATCCGTTTCCCGTCGCCGACGCGCTGAGCAAATCAGGCGCCAATGTCTGCGTGGTGATGCCGGAGCGCCTGGCCGCCACCGATGCCTTCACCCAGGTGACCGACCCCACCGGCAGCGGGCCGTTCCGCTTCAAGCCCGACGAACGCATCCCCGGCGCGCGGGTGGTCTATGAGCGCAACCCGGCCTACGTGCCGCGCCAAGGCGGCGCGCCGAGCGGCACCGCGGGACCGAAGATGGTTTATTTCGACCGCGTCGAATGGGCCATCGTGCAGGACGCGACCACCGCCGCGAACGCGCTGCAGAAGGCCGAGATCGACTGGCTGCTGACGCCCAATGCCGACCTCGTCGACAGCCTGAAGGCCAACCGCGACATCGCCGTGCGGGTGATCTCGCCGACCGGGTCGGTATCGATCATGCGCTTCAACCAGTTGCAGAAGCCGTTCGACAATCCCGCGATCCGCCGCGCCTTCTTTCCGGCGATCGTCCAGGCCGACTACATGACCGCCATGAACGGTCCGGACCGGACCCGCTGGAGCGACGGCGTCGGCTATTTCTGTCCGGGAATGCCGATGGCCAGCAACGCCGGCATGGAGGCGCTGACCGGCCCGCGCAGCATCGCGGCGGCGAAGCAGGCGCTGGAGCGCGCGGGGTATGCCGGGGAGCGCGTGGTGCTGCTGGGGCCGGCGGACGTGCCGTATGCCAAGATCCTCGCCGACGTCACCGCCGATCTCTACAAGCAGCTCGGGCTGAACCTCGATTACCAGTTGATGGACTGGGGCACGCTGGTGCAGCGCCGGGCCAAGACCGATCCGCTCGAAAAGGGCGGCTGGAGCGTGTTCCAGACCAATTCGCAAGGTCCGGGAATGGCCACGCCCGCCGATCATTTTTTCCTTCGCGGCAACGGGCGGGAGGCGGCGCCGGGATGGCCGGTCAGCCCGGGGATCGAATCGCTACGGACGCAGTGGCTGCGCACCGCCGATCTCGCGGAGCAGAAGAAGCTGGCGGCGCAGATCCAGCTGCAGGCGTTCCAGGACGTGCCCTACATCCCGCTCGGCCAGATGATCACGCAGACGGCTTACCGGGCCAATCTCAGCGGGATGGTGGTGGGCGCCAATCCGGTGTTCTGGAACATCCGGCGGGGTTGAGATTTGCCGCCTGGAGCGCGTCGCTTCAGTGCGGCGGCGGTTTCGGCAGGTCGGCGAACACCGCCGGCGGCAGCACGCTCATGACGAACACCGTCGGCTTCTCGTCGGCACCGAACGGGCCTGCGACCTTGTTCCTGACCGGCGGCAGGCTCTGCAGGTAGGCGGCGATGGCCAGCGCGTCGTCGCGGGTGAGCTTGGACATGCCGCGCCACGGCATCGGCGGCGCCAGTTCGCGGCCGTCCGGGCGCACCCCCTTGGTGATGGCGGTGACGATCTGCTCGCGGGTCCAGTTGCCGAGGCCGGTTTCGCGGTCGGAGGTGAGGTTCGGCCCGACGAAGACGCCCAGATGCGGCACTGAGAAACCGACATCGGAGCCGCCGAGGAAGCGCGCCATGTCCGGCTTGCCGAAGAAGTTGCCCGGCGTGTGGCAGTCGGTGCAGCCGCCGAGGGCGACCAGGTATTGGCCGCGCGCCACCTGCGGATCGGCGGCGCGGGCCGGTTGCAGCGACAGGGCCAGCAAGGCGCAGGCGGTGAACAGCGGCATCGGGCGAAGGTGCATGGGGCATCTCTGCGATTGTTTCGGCCAGGATGCCATTGCGATGGGCGTTCTGTCACCATCATGGGGTGCCCGTCGCCAAGGTCTTTTTGTCGGTCTTGGTGCTGTTTCGTCAGGATCGCGGCGGCCCGACTCCGCATGACGATCGAGGCTAGTCGCGCAGCAGCAGCTTGCGCCCGACCTGCAGCACCAGGCCGCGTGGCGCGAACCGCGCGCCCAGGCTGAGCAGCCGGTTGCCGGCGCCGGCCACCACCAGACGCCGGCCGGACATCGTGGCGGCGTAGCCGATCCGCGCGACGTCGGCGGACGACATCGCCCGGCGGAACAGCCGCGAACCGCCCATCCCCGCCGCCTCTGCGAACTCGGTTTCGGTGGCGCCGGGACAGAGGCAGGTGACGGTGACGCCGCTGCCTTGCAGCTCGGCGGTCAGCGCCTCGGAGAACGACAGCACGTAGGCCTTGGTGGCGCCGTAGACGGCGAGCCCCGGGGCAGGCTGGAAGGACACGGTGGAGGCGACGTTGAGGACCCGGCCGGAACGCCGGGCGCGCATTGGGCCCAGGAACAGGTGGGTCAAGGCGGTCAGCGCCGCGACATTCACCTGCAGCATCCGCAGCTGGTTGCCGAGGTCCAGCTCGGCGAAGCGGCCGGACGCGCCGAAACCCGCGTTGTTCACCAGCACGTCCACCGGCCCGAGTTCCGCCAGCAGCCGCGCCGGCGCCTCCGGATCGGAGAGGTCGGTGGTCATCACCCGGGCACCTTCGCCCAGTTCGGCGGCGAGCGCGTCGAGCCGGTCCCGCCGGCGGGCCACCAAGACCACGGCGTGGCCGCCGCCATGGAACTCCCGCGCCAGGTCCGCGCCGATCCCCGACGACGCCCCGGTGATCAAGGCCAGTTTCCGCCGTTCCTCGGCCATGCCGTCCGATCCCTCCGCCAGTTCCGCAGTCGCGCCCCTACCCTTCCACCTGCCCGGCCAACGCGCTAAGCGCAAACGATATAAAAAGGAGCTTCGGACATGTCGGCTGCATCACGTTTCCATGGCCGCGTCGCCGTCGTCACCGGGGGCGTGTCCGGCATCGGCTACGCGGTGGGCCAGCGGCTGGTCGCCGAGGGCGCGCGGCTGGCGGTCTGGGACAGCAATGCCGAGGCGCTGGCCGGGATCGGCGGGCGGCTCGGCAGCCAGGTGCACACCGAGCGCCTGGACCTCGCGGATGCGGATGCGGTGCAGCAGGCGGCCGATGCGACGGCCCGGGCGCTGGGGCGGATCGACATCCTGGTAGCCAGCGCCGGGATCACCGGGCCGAACAAGCCGGTCTGGGAATACCCGGTCGCCGAGTGGCGGCGGGTGATGGAGGTCAACGTCAACGGGGTGTTCTACTGCAATCGCGCCGTAGTGCCGCACATGCTGGCCGGCGGCTACGGGCGCATCGTCAACATCGCGTCGGTCGCCGGGAAGGAGGGCAACCCCAATGCCTCGGCCTATTCCACCTCCAAGGCCGCGGTGATCGGGCTGACCAAGTCGCTCGGCAAGGAGCTGGCGAAAACCGAGATCCGAGTGAACTGCGTGACGCCGGCCGCCGTCCGCACGCCGATCTTCGACCAGATGACCCAGGAGCATATCGACTTCATGCTGTCGAAGATCCCGATGGCGCGGTTCGGAACGGTCGAGGAGGTGGCGGCGCTGATCTGCTGGCTGGGCAGCGAGGAGGCCTCGTTCAGCACCGGCGCGGTGTTCGACTGCAGCGGTGGCCGGGCGACGTACTAGCCTCCCCCGGCGTGCCGATTGCCGCCATGCCGCCCGAACCGGCACAGCACCCCCCGGGACCGGCGGGGGTGACTTGGGCAGTGGCCCTCACCTCCGGGTTGTGGATCGCCATCTGCGCCGCCGCGCCGGAATTCATCTGGCAGGGCCTGCTGATCGTGCAGGACCATCTGAGCTGGGCGGATCTGCTGACCGCCCTGCTGATGGGGCTGATCCTCGCCTTCTTCGTCGAGCCGCTGCTGGAGAGGGTCCGTGACCGGGTTCATCCGCCGCCGCATGCGCAGGCGCCGCATGGCAGGCCGCGCAATGCCGTCTACACCGCCGGCCTGAGCCTCGCATTCGCGCTGGTGTCGGTCTGCCTGCACGATGCCATCGCCGCCTTCGTGACCGCGCGCAACACCCAGCATGCCGATGCCGGCTCGAGCCTCGTGGCCGGCATCACGCTGGCGACGTCATGGGCCATCGTGCCGTTCGCCGTCACCCTCGCCTGGCTGAGCGTTCGGCAGCGGCTGCTGCGGGTGCCGGTGGGGGTCGTTGCCGCCGCTTCGCCGGGGGCGACCTGGTGGCTGTTCGACTGGCCGCTGGAAACGGTGCTCACCAGCCTCGTCCCGAGCCTGCTGATCCTCGGCCTCGGCTACCGGCAGATGCGCAGGCGGCCGGATAGCGGGGCCTTCCGGCGCTGCGCGAACGATGTCGCTGGCGTGGCCGCGGCGTGGCTGGCGATGGCGGTGATCGTCACGACGTTGCTCGCCACATTTCGCGTGAGTCGGTTCGAGCTTTATGACCCGGCCAGCTTCTGGATGGATGTGCGGTTCTATATCGGCTGGAGCCTTGGCCTGATGCTGGCGCCGTCGCCGTATGCGGACCCTCCCCTCGACGGGGTGAGCGACGGTGCCCACAGCCGGTAGAAGTCAAAGCCGGTCGGAGTCAAAGCCGGTAGAAGCGCGTCGCCGTGCCGCTGAACAGGTCGACCTTTTCGGCGGCGCCGGCGCCCTGCGCCAGCTTCTTGCAGGCATTCCAGAACACGCCGTAGCTGTAGGAGCCCTTGTCCACCGGGAAGTTGCTCTCGAACATGCAGCGGGCGGCGCCGAACGCCTCGATGCAGGTGTCGATGTAGGGTTTCCAGGCCGCCGCCAGCTGGTCGGAGGTGGGCGGCCGGGCGCCGTCGTGGAACCCGAAGCCGCCCATCCTCATGCCGAGGCCGCCGAGCTTCACCGACACGTTCGGGCACGCCGCCAGCGCCTTGATGGATTTCGACCAGGCCGCGAACACCTCGTCGCGGCGGCCGGCATAGCTGCCGATGGCCAGCGGGCCGCCGACATGGTTCAGCACGATCGCCGTCTCGGGGAACTTGCGGGCCAGCGCCGTCAGCTCGTCGATCTGCGGATGGTAGAGCCAGGCGTCGAACGACAGGCCGTGCCTGGCGAGCTGGCCGAACCCCGCCTGGTAGGCGGCATCGGTCAGCAATCCGGCCGGCGCCGGGTTGCGGGGGTTGCGCACGGTGGAATCGGCATCCCAGGCGACGATGTGGCGGATGCCGCGGAAGCGGCCGCCGCCGGCGTGGATATGCGCCTGCAGCACCTCGGCCACCGCGTCGCCCAGCCGCAAGTCGACGAAGCCGACGATGCCGGCGGCGATGCGCGTGCTGCCGTAGCCGCCGCTGGCGCTCATCGCCGCGATGCCGTTGACGAACTCGGTTTCCCCGACCGGGCGCAGCGCCTCGGGGCCGGCTGCGCGGTGCATGGCGCCGCATTGCACGAAGACGGTCGCGATGATGTCGTGGCCGCTGTCGAGGTCGGCCAGCAGTTCCGGCATCAGGTAGCGCCAGGCCGGCCAGTCCCAGAAATGGTGGTGCGGATCGACGATCGGCAGCGAGGGCTCCAGCGCCGCTTCCCGGTGGCTGTCGAGCCATTCCTGGCGGGCCGGCAGGTAATGCGGGTGCAGGGTGGGGTCGGTCGCGGCCATCGGGCGGGTCCTCGTGGTTTTTCCGCATGCTAGCCGGAATGCGCCGGCGCACCACCCTGCCGGCGGTGCGGTTGCCTCGGGCGGCGGGCTGCGACAGGGTCGCCGCAGGGGGGCGCAATGACGGACGCGATCTGGCTGGGGGTGCTCGCCCGCATGGCGGCGACGGCCGGCGTCGTGGTCAGCGCGTGCATGCTGGTGGAGCGGTCCGGGCCGCTGCTCGGCGCCATGATCGCCACCCTGCCGATCTCCGCCGGGCCGGCCTACGTGTTCCTGGCGATCGAGCACGGGCCGGCGTTCATTGCCGCGAGCGCCCCCGGCAGCCTGGTCGCGCTGGCGGCGACGGCGGTGTTCGTCACCGTCTACGCCCGCCTGGCGCCGCGGCGGTCGCGCGCCGTCTCGCTGGCGGCGGCGCTGCTCGGCTGGGGGATGGCGGCCGCGGCGGTGCAGCGGCTGGCGTCGGGCCTTGCCGGCATCATGGCGATCGACGTTGCGGTGTTCACGGCCTGCTTCTGGCTGACCCGCCAGGCGCGGCGCGAATTGCCGGTGGTGCGCGCGGGCGGGCGGCGCTGGGACATCCCGATCCGCGCCGCCGCGGCGATGGGCCTGGTCGGCGCCGTGCTGCTGATCGGCCGGGTGCTGGGGCCGCGCGCCGCGGGGATCGCCGCGTTGGCGCCGGTGGTGCTCGGCAGCCTGGGACTGCTGCTGTATCCGCGCATCGGCGGCGCCGGCGCGGCCCGGGTGCTGGCCACCACGCTGCCGGGATTGATGGGCAATGCCGTCGCAGTCGCCACCCTGGCGAGCACGCCGCCGCGGCTGGGGTCGGCGGCGGCGCTGTCCCTGGCGCTGGCGATCTGCGTCGCCTGGAATGCCGGGCTGCTCTGGCTCGGGCGCCGGCGTTGAGCGCCGGGCTCTGGCTCGGGCGCCGGCGTTGAGCGCCGGCCGCGCGGCCTTGCGTCGCGGCCCGGCCACTTCTAATAGCCGCCGGCTACCAGGAGGTTTCATGGCTTCGACTGCCGAGCTTTCCGCCGACAATCCGGCGCTCGCCGCCCAGGCCGCTATCCTGGCCCGGCCGATGACCCCGGAACGGCGAATGGCCGATGCGATCCGGGCGCTGGCGATCGATGCGGTGGAGGCGGCGAAGTCGGGTCATCCCGGCCTTCCCATGGGCATGGCGGACGCGGCGACCGCCTTGTGGACGCGATTCCTGAAATACGACTCGGCCGACCCGCGCTGGCCGGACCGCGACCGGTTCGTGCTGTCCGCCGGACATGGCTCGATGCTGCTGTACGCGCTGCTGCACCTGACCGGCTATGCCGGCATGGGCATCGAGGAGCTGAAGCAGTTCCGCCAGCTCCACTCCCCCGCTGCCGGCCATCCCGAACTCGGCGAGAATCCGGGGATCGAGACCACCACCGGCCCGCTCGGCCAGGGCTTCGGCACCGCCGTCGGCATGGCGCTGGCGGAACGGATGATGGCGGCGCGGTTCGGCCGCAGCCTGGTCGACCACCGCACCTGGGTGCTGGCGTCGGACGGCGACCTGATGGAGGGGATCAGCCACGAGGCGGCCAGCCTGGCCGGGCATCTCAGGCTCGAAAAGCTGACTGTCCTGTGGGATAACAATTCGATATCGATCGATGGCGGCACCGATCTCGCGACCTCGGACGACGTGGTGAAGCGCTTCGCCGCCTATGGCTGGGCGACCAAGGCGGTCGACGGGCTCGACCCGGCGCAGGTGGCGGCGGCGCTGTCGATGGCGATCCGCTCGAAGAAGCCGACGCTCATCGCCTGCCGCACCATCATCGGCTTCTCCGCCCCGACCAAGGCCGGCACGTCGGCCACCCACGGCTCGCCGCTCGGCGCAGCCGAGGCGCAGGGGGCCAAGGCCGCCTTGGGCTGGACAGAGCCGCCGTTCGAGATCCCCGAGCCGCTGGCCGAGCAATGGCGCGCCGCCGGCGCACGCGGCGCCTCGCCCCGCCGGGCCTGGCTGAAGCGGCTGGCCAAGCACCCGCAGCGGGCCGAGTTCGAGCGGGTGATCGCCGGCCGCCTGCCGGATGATTTCCACGAGGCGGTCTCGGCAC
This sequence comes from uncultured Alphaproteobacteria bacterium, assembly GCA_963819305.1. Classification (GTDB taxonomy): domain Bacteria; phylum Pseudomonadota; class Alphaproteobacteria; order Acetobacterales; family Acetobacteraceae; genus CAVTKE01. The sequence continues at coordinate 305,081 of CAWFVP010000002.1, read as the reverse complement.
TGCGCGCCGACATCGCCGCCACCCGGCCGAAGATCGCCAGCCGGCAGTCCAGCCAGAAGGTGCTGGAGGCGCTGGTGCCGGCGATCCCGGAACTGGTCGGCGGATCGGCCGACCTCACCGGCTCCAACCTCACCTTCGCCAAGGGCATGGGCACCGTTTCCCCGGGCAACTACGGCGGCCGCTACATCCATTTCGGCATCCGCGAGCACGGCATGGCGGCCTGCCTCAACGGCATGGCGCTGCATGGCGGGCTGATCCCCTATGGCGGCACCTTCTTCGTGTTCACCGACTACATGCGCCCGGCAATCCGCCTGTCCGCCCTGATGCGCCAGCGGGTGATCTACGTGCTGACGCACGACTCCATCGGCCTCGGCGAGGACGGCCCGACCCACCAGCCGATCGAGCACCTCGCCAGCCTGCGGGCGATGCCGAACATCATGATGTTCCGCCCGGCCGACACCATGGAAACCGCCGAGTGCTGGGAACTCGCTTTGCGCCGCAGCGAGGGGCCGAGCCTGCTGGCGCTGTCCCGCCAGGCGCTGCCCACCATGCGCACCGATGTCGCGGAGAACCGCAGCGCCCGCGGCGGCTACGTGCTGGCGGAGGCCGACGGGCCGCGCCAGGCGACGCTGATCGGCACCGGCAGCGAGGTCGCCATCGCCATGACGGCGCGCGAGACGCTGGCCGCCGAAGGCATCAAGGCGGCCGTGGTGTCGCTGCCCTGCTGGGAGCTGTTCGAGGCCCAGGATGAGGCCTACCGCGCCGAGGTGCTGGGCGGCGTGCCGCGCTTCGCGATCGAGGCCGCCGGTGGCTTCGGCTGGGAACGCTGGCTGGGCAGCGACGGCGTCTTCATCGGCATGACCGGCTTCGGCGCCTCCGGCCCGATCGACGACGTCTACCGGCATTTCGGTATTACCCCCGACGCGCTGGCGGCGGCGGTCAGGAAGCGGTTGGCTTCCGCGGCTTCTTCGCCTACGCAATGAAACCAGTCACTCGAACTTAAAAGGGAAGATAACAGACATGGCCGTGAAGGTCGCGATCAACGGATTCGGGCGCATCGGCCGCCTCGTGCTGCGCGCCATCGTCGAAAGCGGGCGCACCGATATCGAGGTGGTCGCCATCAACGACCTCGGCAGCGTCGAGGCCAACGCCCATCTGTTCCGCTACGACAGCGTGCATGGCCGCTTCCCCGGCACCGTCGAGGTGGCCGGCGACACCATCACCATCCACAACCAGGGCCGCACCTACGGCCCGATCAAGGTGTCCGCCGAGCGCGACCCGTCGAAGGTGCCCTACCAGGGCGTCGACGTCGCCATGGAATGCACCGGCCGCTTCACCAGCAAGGAATCGGCGACCGCGCTGATCACCGCCGGCGCCCGCAAGGTGCTGATCTCGGCCCCGGCCGACGGCGTCGACGCGACGGTCGTCTACGGCGTCAACCACAAGATCATGACCAAGGACATGACCGTGGTCTCCAACGCCTCCTGCACCACCAACTGCCTGGTGCCGATGGTCAAGGTGCTGCACGACACCTTCACCATCGAGCGCGGCTACATGGTGACCTTCCACTCCTATACCGGCGACCAGAACACCGTGGACACGCTGCACAAGGACCTGCACCGCGCCCGCGCCGCCGCGGTGTCGATGATCCCCACCAGCACCGGCGCCGCCAAGGCGGTGGGCCTCGTGATGCCCGAGCTGAAGGGCAAGCTGGACGGCACCTCGATCCGGGTGCCGACGCCGAATGTCTCGATGGTCTCGCTCGACGTCGTGCTGAGCAAGAAGCCCACCAAGGACGAGATCAACGCGGCGATGAAGGCGGCCTGCGAGGGCTCGCTGAAGGGCATCATGGACTACAACACGGCGCCGCTGGTCAGCGCCGACTTCAACCACTGCCCGGCCTCCTGCACCTTCGACGCGACGCAGACCGCGGTGGTGGACGGCGCGCTGTTCCGGGTGCTCGGCTGGTACGACAACGAATGGGGCTTCTCCAACCGCATGTCGGACACCGCCGCCCTGCTCGGCAGCCTGTAGCCCGATGGCGTTCCGCACGCTCGACGGCGTCGACGTCGCCGGCAAGCGCGTGCTGCTGCGCGCCGACCTCAACGTGCCGGTGCGCGACGGCAAGATCACCGACCTCACCCGCATCGAGCGGCTCTCCCCGACCATCCGCGAGCTGTCGGCGGCGGGCGCGAAGGTCATCGTCTGCAGCCATTTCGACCGCCCGAAAGGCAAGCGCGTGCCGGAGATGTCGCTGGCGCCGATGGCCGCGGCGCTCGGCGAGGTGCTGGGCGCGCCATGTCCGCTTCGCCGAGGACTGCGTCGGCCTGCCGGCGGAGCAGGCCGTCGACCGCATGGCCAACGGCGACGTGCTGGTGCTGGAGAACACCCGCTTCCACGCCGGCGAGGAAAAGAACGACCCCGGCGTTCGCCGCCGCACTCGCGAAGCTCGCCGACATCTTCGTCAACGACGCGTTCTCCGCCGCCCACCGCGCCCATGCCAGCACCGAGGGCGTGGCGCACCTGCTGCCCGCCTATGCCGGCCGGCTGATGCAGGCGGAACTGGAGGCGCTGGACGCGGCGCTGGAGCACCCCGAGCGCCCGGTGGCGGCGATCGTCGGCGGCGCCAAGGTCTCGACCAAGCTGGAACTGCTCGGCAACCTGGTCGGCCGGGTGGACCTGCTGGTGATCGGCGGCGCCATGGCCAACACCTTCCTCGCCGCGCAGGGCATCGCGGTCGGCAAGTCGCTGCAGGAAGCCGAGATGCATGCGACCGCGCGCGACATCCTCGGCAAGGCCCGCGCCGCCGGCTGCGAGATCGTGCTGCCGGTGGACGCGGTCACCGCCACCGAGTTCAGGGCGAACCCGCCGACCAGGACCGTCGACATCAGGTCGGTGCCGGCGGATGCGATGATCCTCGATGTCGGCCCGGCGAGCGTGAAGCTGCTGGAAGACCGGCTGGCGGGCATCAAGACCCTGGTCTGGAACGGCCCGCTCGGCGCCTTCGAGACGCCGCCGTTCGACGCCGCGACCACGTCGCTGGCGCAAGGCGGTGGCGGCGGCAACGGCGGCCGGCCAGCTGCGCAGCGTCGCCGGCGGCGGCGACACCGTCTCCGCCCTGCGCCATGCCGGCGTGCTCGACAAGCTGAGCTATGTCTCCACCGCCGGCGGCGCGTTCCTGGAATGGCTGGAGGGCAAGACGCTGCCGGGCGTCGCGGCGCTCTCGGCCTGAAACTTCCGCAGTTTCCTTCCGGTTGGCGCACAATGCCGCGGGGCCTGCGCGCCCCGGGGGGAAATCATGGACGCCATCGAGGCACTGCACGGGCGGCGCTCGATCCGGGCCTACCAGCCGCAGCCGGTCGCGCGCGACCTGATCGAGGCGATCATCTGGGACGCCGCCCAGGCGCCCTCGACGCCCGTCAGCGGCGCGCATCCGTGGATGTTCAACGTCATCGACGACGCCGCGCGCATCGCCGAATACGGCCCCCGGGCGCTGCGCTTCGTACGAGACCACCGGCCCGAGGGACCCGGCTACGCGTGGGTCGACCGGGCGGAGTTCTCGGTGTTCTTCAACGCCCCCGCGGTCGTCGTCATCAGCGGCCGCGGCGACAATGCCCAGGCGCCGTTCGAGTGCTGCCGCGCCGGGCAGAACCTGATGATCGCGGCCCACGCCCGCGGCTTGGGAACCTGCTGGGTCGGGTCGCCGATGCTGTGGCTGGCCGATCCAGAGGTGAAGGCCGAACTGCGGATCCCGCCGGACCACACCGCGATGGCCGTCTTCACCCTGGGCTATCCTGCTGCCACACCGGCCCCGGCGCTGCGGGAGAAGCCGAGGATCATCTGGATCGGGGACATCTCCGGTTCGTCTTAATATTAAGAATATCTTAAATTAACTGGACAGACCCGGATGAAGCCAGCATGGTTCCGGCTGGTAAATAAACGGTTTGTTCACCCATGCGCGTCACGATGCCCAGCATGATCTCGCCCGGTTCCCTTTCGGCCTTCTCCGCCAGCGTTGCCGGCCCCGGCGTCTCGGGCCGCATCCAGAACGCCTCCGCGGTATCGCCGGCACGGGCGCAGCAGGCCGGACCGCAGGGATCGAACGCCACCCAACCCGGCATCCGAACGGCGCCCGACGCTGTCCCCGGCCGGACCTTGCCGCGTGGCTCGCTGCTCGACCTTTCGGTCTGAATCCACCCGGTCACTCCGCGAGGAATTCCCTGAGCGCCGCCACGCTGCGCGCCGGCGCCTCCTCCTGCGGCAGGTGGCCAAGCTCCGGGAAACCCACCAGCCGCGCGCCGGGAATTTCGCCCAGGTAGTCGGCCGCGTTGCTGAACGGGATCATCCCGTCTTTCTCCCCCCACAGCAGCAGTGTCGGCGCGGTGATCCGGCGCAGCAGCGGCACGGGGTCCACCAGCACGGTCTGCGGCAGGCGGTCGACGATGGCGCGCCGAACGCCCGGGGCCAGCATCATGTCGCGGTAGCGCGCAACCAGGTCGTCGGTCATCACCGACCGATCGGCGTAGGCGGGCGCCAACGTCGCGCGCAGCAGCGGCGTCGGCAGCACATAGGGCAGCAGCCGCATCGTCCAGGGCACCGCCGGCGCCACGCCGTAGCGCATGCCGGCGCTGGCAAATCCGTCCGGCGCCATCAGCACCAGCTTCGCCACCCGGTCCGGATGGGCGGCGGCGAACATCCAGGCGATGCGGCCACCCATCGAGTTGCCGACCAGCACGGAGCGCGAAATCCCCAGCCGATCCATCAGCGCCAGCAACACCGCCAGGCTGCGTGCATCGCTGTAATCCCCGGTGGGGTCGGCGCCGGTCAAGGCGAAGCCGGGGAGGTCGAAGCGGACGACCCGGTAGTCGGCCTCCAGATCCTTGGCCCATGCATCCCATGTATGCAGGCTCGCGCCGAAGCCGTGCAGCAGGACGATCGCCGGGGCGTCTCGCGGCCCGGTGTCGCGGACATGCAGGCGCAGCCCGGCGACGTCCATGAACACGGAAGGCGGCCCGGCGTAGCGCGCCTCCAGCTCGGCGCGCGGCCGGTCCGGCGTATACAGCCACGCCGCCAGCCCGGCGGCCGCGAGCAGCAACAGGATGGCCGCCGTCATGAATAGGCGCCGCATTCTTCGTTCTTCATGGTCGGCGCCAGCATGATCGGCGATCGCCGGTTCCGCCAGCCTGGGCGGGTCATACCCTCAATAAGTGAGACAGGCAGCATTCAGCAGCCCGACCGCAACCGACCCGGCCGCCTCCATCACCGCCGGCGCCATCTCCCCCCGCGCGATCGCCGCACAGAAATCCCGCAGCAACAGGCGCAGAAGCAGGAAGACAAAAGCCTGGGCGACCAGCGCCACGGCGCTCCAGACCAGCATGTCGGCCAGCCCCGCCGAATGCGCGATCACCGAAGCCAGCGGCAGGCAGAAGCCCAGCGTGGCGCCGGCCATCGCCAAGGCGGCGGCGGTGTTGCCCGCCCGGATCAGCGCCCAGTCGGCATAGGGCGTCATCATCGTGTAGGCGGCGACGAAGATCGCCAGCAGGCCCAGGGCAAAGGCGAAATAAGCCAGGAATGCAGGCAGCGTGGCGAGGCTGGTCATGGCGTCTCCGGTTCGAACAGATGCGGCACGAAGCGGCTGGTGTCGCGGGTGATGGGGGTGTCGTCCTCGCGGATGCCGATGCCGACGGACCGCCCGCCGACCACCCAGCTGCCGATCACCGGATAGCGGCCGTCGACGCAGGGAAGCTCGGCCCAGGCCTGGTAGACCACGCCGTCCGCCCCGTATGGGCCCGGCGTCTCGATGCCCGGCGCCGATATGTTGGCGCCCTCGCGGCCCCAGACCGGCTTGCGGATTTCCAGGCCGCCGGTGCGTCCCGGCTCCCGATAGGCCGGCAGCAGGTTCGGGTGGTCGGGAAACAGCTCCCACAGCAGCGCCAGCACGCCCTTGCCGGACAGCATCGCCCGCCACGGCGGCTCGATCCAACGGGTCGGCGCGGCGTCCAGATGCGCGCCGAACTCGTCCCGCAGCAGCCACTCCCAGGGGTACAGCTTGAACGCCGCGGCGATCGGGCGCTGCTGCAGATCGACGAAGCGGGCGCCGTTCCAGCCGATCTCGTCGACGAACAGGAACTCCGCCGTCAGCCCCGCCTGCACCGCGGTGTCGCGCAGATAGTCGACCGTGCCGCGGTCCTCGGCGCTGTCGCGAACGGCGGTGAAATGCACCAGGTCCGGCAGTCCCATCGCGCGCCAGGTGGCGATCAGCGCCTCGTGGATGCTGTTGAACTGGTCCGCGCCTGGGAACACGCAGGACAGCCATTCCCACTGGATGACGGCGGCTTCGTACAGCGCGGTCGGGGTGTCGGCATTGTACTCCAGCAGCAGCGGCGGCCCGGCGCCGTCCCAGCGCAGGTCCATCCGGCCATACAGGCTGGGGTCCTGCCGCTCCCAGCTGCGCACCAGCAGCGGCCAGCAGGCGGCGGGGATGCCCAGGGTTTCATGGCGGGCGAACCGCACCGCGTGCTCCACCGCCAGCAGGCAGAGCCGCTGCAACTCGTTGGTCGCGTCCTCCAGCGCGTCGACCTCCGCCGAGGTAAGCTGCCAATAGGCGGTCTCGTCCCAGTACGGCTCGCCGGCGATCTCGGCGAAGGCGAAATCGAGGGCGCGTGCGCGCTCCCTCCAGTCCGGCCGCGGCGGCAGCGAAATGCGGCGCATCAGGACCCCGCCGCCGTGCCGGCGCCACCGAAGCCGCCGCGGCTGATGGAGGATGCCGTGGACGATGCCGCAGCCGCCGAACCGGAACGCGCCGAGGATGAGGAGGGGAGATAATCCGCCGAGCCGCCATGCGTGCCGCCGCCGCCGCCACACTGGCCCGAGGCGACCGCGGTGCCGGCTTCCGGCGCGCGACGGCAGCTGTCGGACTCACCGACCACCACCGCGATGATGCTCCCGGCTGCCACCATCAGCCCGCCTCCCATGACCGCCAGGCGGATGGCAGCAGAACGTTTCATAGGCGCAGCCTAGAATCATCGGCGGAGTCGGCTTTGCGCTTCGCATTCGCCCGCGGTGGGGAAAACTGCACGGCTGCGATGGCCTTAATGCTTGAATCGAAGGTCCTGAAGCGTCATTTTGAAGTCATGTCCGAGTTGATGTGGCAAAGCTGTAATGGCTGTCATGGCGTGCGGCGGCAGATGCCGCGGCATCTCGGCGCGGCGTTGGCGGTGCTCGCGCTGGGCATCCCGGCCGGCAGCCATTTCGCCACCGCCGCCGGCACCAGCGTGATGCTGAATGCGCCGATGCCGCTGCTCGGGGCCTCGCGGCCGGCCCCCGGAACGCCCGGCTACGCGCCGGCGCCGACGCCGGACGTCGATGCGCGCTCCCCCCCTGACGTGCGGCTGAACCCGGGGCCGCAATGGGGCGCCTCACTGCAGTCGCCGAACCCGCAGCACACCCTGCGCCCGGGCGCCGGCGCCAACACCCACTCCGATTTCTCCGAAGACCTGCAGCGCCGCCGCGTCGGCGTGACCGACGGCCTGGCGCCGACCCTCAACTGGAAGGTTCCGCTGCAGTAAAGCGGCGACCAGCTAGATTGTGGCGACCAGTTGCCGGATGGCCCGACGCAACTCGGGCAGGTCGATGCTGAAGCGCAGTTCGCCGTGCGGGCCGCGCTGTGCCTCGGTCTCGGCGAAATACACCGCCCAGCGATGCCCGAGCAGCCGGCTCATGGCGCGGATCCAGCCATCGGCATAAACGTCCGGCATCAGCTCCAGCACCGTGGCGCCGGGATCGCTGAAGCCGCAATTGGCCAGGTTCGATCCGGTTTCCCCAGCCACGAACACCGCCGAGGCGAGCAGCCGGACCTGTTCGCCGACACCCAGCAGCTCCGGCCGCACGATGTCGAACCCCTCCTCGCGAAAGCACGCCTCCACCGCATCGCGGTTGACCAGCAGCCGGCGCTGCACGTCGGCGCGGGCGAGATAGACCAGGCGCGACCGGCCGGGGTCGATGCTGCCGAAGCGGAAGCGCAGGCTGTCGAACAGCGACCGCGCGAACCGGGTCGGATAGGAGGTGTGGAACGACAGCATGTTGCTGAACAGCAGCTTGGAAAACCGCGCCGGCTGTTCGATCGCAAGGTAGCGGTCGCGGCAGTTCAGCGCATCGAGGATCTCGGCCTGCCACGGCGCCAGCGGCGGCCCGACCAGGCGAATGCGGTGGCTGCTGAAGAATTGCAGGTGCAGCAGCACCGCGGCCAGCCCATCGAACAGGAAATGGCCGTAATTCGGGAAGCCGACACCGGACACCGGCAGCGCGATGCAGTCGAAGAACGGCAGGTGCTCGCAATCGGCCAGGAAGTGCCGGCCGGATTGGGAGTCGACGAAATGGTGGTCCAGGCTGGAAATCTGTCCGTCCCAGAATGCCAGGTTGTCGACGCTGACATCGATCAGCCCGGCCGTCCTGGAATTCGTCTCGGGCAACAGGATCGACATCGACGCCGGCGACAGCACGGCGTCATGCACCAGATACGACGAAATCGCCTTCATCGGGTTGATGCTGCTGTTCGTCATCTTCGGCGACAGCCCCGGCCCGAACCAGTTGGCGTCGCGAACCAGGCCCTGCGGCAAGGTATCGAGCCGGTCCGCGGCGGCGTGGTCGAAGGCCAGGTCCGGCCCGTGCTCGACGCCCGGCTCCTTCAGCACGGCTTCGCGAAAAACATCGAAATCGGCGGCGCGGCGCAGATTCGCCGCGGCGAGCACCGGCAACGGCCCATACGTCAGTGTGCCGTCCCGCATTCGCCGCCTACGCTCCTGGCGGTCCTTGACCTGAGCGTCATGGTCCGCGAGCGGTTCCTTAACTGAAAACTAACGTATCGTCACGTGCCGTTACAAAGCTTCCCGGTCAACCCGGGGCGCCCACCAGCCCCGTCCCGACCAGTCCCTGCGCAAAATCCCCGGCATCGAACGCGCGCAGGTCGCCGGCCTGTTCGCCGACGCCGACCGCGTGCACCGGCAGCCCGAACTCCTCGGCCAGCGCCACGACGATGCCGCCGCGGGCGCTGCCGTCCAGCTTGGTCACCACCAGGCCGGTGACGTCCACCATGTCCTTGAACACCTGCACCTGCTGGATGGCGTTCTGGCCGGTGGTCGCGTCCAGCACCAGCAGCACCGAATGCGGCGCGGTCGGGTCCTGCTTGCGCAACACCCTGATGATCTTCGCAAGCTCCTCCATCAGCGCCGACTTGTTGTGCAGCCGGCCGGCGGTGTCGATCAGCAGCACGTCGCGGCCCTCCGCCTTGGCCCGGGTCAGCGCGTCGAAGGCGAGGCCGGCGGCGTCGGAGTTGGGCGGCGCGGAGACCACCGGCACCCCGGCGCGCTGGCCCCAGACCTGCAGCTGCTCGACCGCGGCGGCGCGGAACGTGTCGCCGGCCACCAGCATCGCCGTCAGCCCCTGCTCGGTGTATTGCTGCGCCAGCTTGCCGATGGTGGTGGTCTTGCCGGTGCCGTTGACGCCGACCACCAGGATCACATGCGGCTTCAGCGCCGTGTCGATCACCAGCGGCCGCGCCACCGGTGCCAGGATGGCGGCGATTTCCTCGGACAGCGACTGGCGGATTTCCGCGTCGGTCACCTCGCGCCCGAACCGGCTGCGGCGGAATGCCGCGATCACCCGCGCCGCGACGGCGGTGCCGAGATCGGCGGCGATCAGCATCTCTTCCAGTTCCTCCAGCGCCGCATCGTCCAGCCGGCGCTTGGTGAACACCGCGCCCAGGTTTTCCGCCGAGCTTCTGGGTGCTGCGCGACAGCCCCTGCTTCAGCTTGGAAAAGAAGCTGCCGAGCGCCATCAGGCGGCCTCCGCCAGCAGCCCGTCGGCATCGGCGCCGGTCACCCGGGCCCGCAGCAGCTGTGCCGGACGCGGCGGCAATCCGCACCGGCGCGAAATGCTCGCTGTGGCCATGACTTTCGGTCTCGGCCAGCACTGATATCTCGCGCCCCAGTTGCCCCGCGAAGAACGCGGCACCGGCGGCCCGCCCGGCCTCGCGCAGCCGCGCCGCGCGCTCGCGGCGCAGCGGCTTGGCCACCGCCGGCATGCGCGCCGCCGGCGTGCCCGGGCGCTCGCTGTACGGAAACACATGCAGGAATGGGATGGCGCCACGTTCCACGAGGTCGAGGCTGTCGGCGAACATCGCGTCCGTCTCGGTCGGGAAGCCGGCGATCAGGTCGGCGCCGATGGCGATCCCCGGCCGCAGGGCGCGGGCCCGGGCGATCACCGCCAGCACGTCGGCGCGCAGATGCCGCCGCTTCATGCGCTTCAGGATGAGATCGCTGCCGGCCTGGATCGACAGATGCAGATGCGGCATCAGCCGCGGCTCGTTCTCGATCAGCCGCCACAGATCGTCGTCGATCGCCGCCGGATCGAGCGAGGACAGCCGCAGCCGCGCCAGCTCCGGCACCAGCGCCAGCAGCCGCCGCACCATCTGGCCGAGTGACGGCGCCCCCGGCAGGTCGCCGCCATAGCTGGCGATGTCGACCCCGGTCAGCACCACCTCGTGGTAGCCGGCCTGCACCAGCGCGCGCACCTGCGCCACCACCGCGCCGATCGGCACGCTGCGGTTGGGGCCGCGGCCGAACGGGATGATGCAGAAGGTGCAGCGATGGTCGCAGCCCTGCTGCACCTGGACGAAGGCGCGGGCGCGGCCGGCGAACTCGGTCACCAGATGCGCCGCGGTCTCGCGCGCCGGCATGATGTCGGACACCGCGGTGCCGGCCTCCTCGGACCAGCTGCTCCGCCCGCAGCTTCTCCTCGTTGCCCAGCACGCGCGTAACGCCCGGCAGCGCCGCCCAGGACTCGGGCGCGATCTGCGCGGCACAGCCGGTGACCACGATGCGCGCCTCGGGCCGTTCGCGATGCGCGCGCCGGATCGCCTGGCGCGCCTGCCGCTCGGCCTCGGCGGTGACGGCGCAGGTGTTGACGATGATGGTGTCGCTCAGCGCCGCGGCGTGGCCGCGCATCACCTCGCTCTCATAGGTGTTCAGCCGGCAGCCGAAGGTCAGGATATCGACGCTCATGCCGGATACGCCGCGAGATCGATGGCGCCGCTGAACGCGGTCGCCACCGGCCCGGTCATCAGCACGTGGCCGTCGTCGCGCCACTCGATCTCCAGCTCGCCGCCATCGACGACCACGGTGGCCCGCCGCCCGGTCAGCCCGCGGCGGGCGGCATTGACCAGCGCCGCGCAGGCGCCGGAGCCGCAGGCCCGGGTCAGCCCGGCGCCGCGCTCCCACACCCGCAGCCGGATGCGGTCGGCGCCCAGCACCTGGGCGAAGCCGATATTGGCCCGCTCGGGAAAGATCGCGGCATGTTCCAGCACCGGCCCGATCACCTCGACCGGCACAGCCGCGACATCGGGCACGAAGAACGTCGCATGCGGATTGCCCATCGACAGCGCCGCGGGGTCGGCCACCGGCGCCGGCCGCCAGGTCCAGATGCAGCGTGTCGGCCGGTCCCGCCAGCGGCACGTCCCGCCAGTCCAGCGCCGCCGCACCCATGTCCACCCGCACCCGCCCGTCCGGCAGCACCACGGACGGCAGCGGCCCGGCGATGGTCTGGACCACCTGCTCGGCATGGCCGGTCTGCGCGTGCAGCAGCGAGGCGACGCAGCGCGTGGCGTTGCCGCAGGCCCCGGCCTCCGCCCCATCGGGGTTGCGGATGCGCATGAAGGCGTCGGCGTTGCTGCCCGCGGGCGCATTCTCGATGACGATGAACTGGTCGCAGCCGACCCCGGTGCGCCGGTCCGCGATCGCCGCCGCCCGCGAAGCCGTCAGCCCAAGCGGCGCCGCCCGCTCGTCGAACACGACGAAATCGTTGCCGCAGCCGTGCATCTTGAGGAAGTTGGTGAGCATTGCCGGGTTTATATGGGGGTGCGGCCGTCACAGAAAGGCCCGATGGCGCCGGTCAGGCCATCCCTGTTCAGGTCAGCCAGCCGGAGTGATTGATTCCGGCCAGCAGCAATCCCAGGAACAGCAGGATAATCGACGCCAGGAACCAGCGCAGCGTTGTCTGGTACGTCGCCTCGTCGTCGTCCTCGACCTGCAGCGAGCGCCAGAGCACATAGATCTGCAGCACGACCGCCAGGATCACCAGCAAGGCCGCCGCCGTCGAGACGGTGCCCCACTCGCCCGGCAGCTCGAAGCTCCAGTAGCGCAGGAACAGCAGCGAGAAACCGAGGATCAGGGTGATCGCCGAAACCACCGCCTGGCGGTATCCGGTCGGCAGCGGGGTCCGCGGCTCCAATGGTTCGACGCTCATCCGCTCCGTCCTCCCTCGCTTCGCTTGCACAGCCCACCGCCGTTGGTTATAAGCCCGCCCCTGTCTGCGAGTCCGGGCCTGTAGGGCATGCCCGGCCGCGACGCCTGCCGTTTTGAGGCGGGAATATGCAAAAGGAGATCCAAATGCCCAAGATGAAGACCAAGTCATCGGTCAAGAAGCGCTTCAAGATCACCGCCACCGGCAAGGTCCTCGCCGGCCCGGGCATGAAGCGCCATGGCCTGATCAACCGCCCGCAGAAGATGAAGCGCCAGGCCCGCGGCAGCCAGACCCTGACCCACGCTGACGGCCTGACCGTCAAGCAGTGGGCCCCCTACGGCCTGCGGTAAGGGGTAGCATCAGATGGCACGCGTCAAGCGGGGCGTAACCACGCACGCCCGCCACAAGAAGGTTCTCGACCAGTCCAAGGGCTTCTTCGGCCGGTCTTCCACCAACTACCGCATCGCGCTGGAGCGGCTCGAGAAGTCGCTGCAATATGCCTACCGCGATCGCCGGGTGAAGAAGCGCGAGTTCCGCGGGCTGTGGATCCAGCGCATCAACGCGGCGGTCCGCGAGCACGGGCTGACCTATTCGCGATTTATCGCCGGGCTGAAGCTGGCCGGGATCGAAATGGACCGCAAGATCCTCGCCGCCCTCGCCTACGACGACCCCGCGAGCTTCGGCGAGATCGTCAAGAAGGTGCAGGCCGCCCAGGTCTGACGGCGCCCCCTGCAAGGGCTGCCGAATGCAAGGGCCGCCCGCATCGGGCGGCCCTTTTTCGTTGTTGCCACTCTGTCCGATCCGGAACGCCATGAGCGATGATCTTCTTGCGCTGCAAGCCGAAACCGAGGCCGCCCTCGCCGAGGCCGGCGACCTGCGCGCCTGGGACGCCGTCCGCGTCGCCGTGCTGGGCAAGAACGGCGCGCTCACCCAGAAGCTGAAAGAACTCGGCCGCGCGGCGCCCGAGGAACGGCGGGAACGCGGCGCCGCCTTGAACCGCCTGAAGGACGCCCTGACCCACGCGGTGGAGGCGCGCCGCGCGGCGCTCGATGCCGCCGCCATGAACGCCCGCCTGGCCTCCGAGCGCATCGATGTCAGCCTGCCGCCGCGCCCCGAGCAGCCCGGCCTGATCCACCCGATCAGCCGCACCATGGAGGAGATGGCAGCGATCTTCGGCGCGATGGGATTCGCCGTCGCCGAGGGCCCCGACATCGAGGACGACTGGCGCAATTTCGGCGCCCTCAACATCCCGGCCCATCATTCGGCGCGCGAGGACATGGACACCTTCTATCTGCCAAGTGACGGCGGCGACGGCAGGCGGCGGGTGCTGCGCACCCACACCTCGCCGGTCCAGGTCCGCACCATGCTGACCCAGGAGCCGCCGATCCGGGTGATCGTCCCCGGCCGCACCTTCCGCGCCGACCACGACGCCACCCACAGCCCGATGTTCCACCAGGTGGAGGGCCTGGCGCTCGACCGCGGACTCACCCTCGGCCATCTGAAAGGCTGCCTGATCGACTTCCTGCGCGCCTATTTCGACATCGCAACCCTGCCGGTGCGCTTCCGCTCCAGCTATTTCCCGTTCACCGAGCCCTCGATGGAAGTCGATATCGGCTGCAACCGGAAGACCGGCGAACTCGGCGATGGCGGCGACTGGCTGGAGATCCTCGGCAGCGGCATGGTCCACGCCCAGCGTGCTCGCCAATTGCGGCATCGACCCCCGCGAGTGGCAAGGCTTCGCCTTCGGCATGGGGATCGAGCGGGTGACGATGCTGAAATACGGCATCCCCGACCTGCGGGCTTTCTACGAAAGCGACATCCGCTGGCTGCGCCATTACGGCTTCAACCCGCTGGCCCCGTTCCTGCTGCACGAGGGCCGCTGAGCCATGAAATTCTCCCTGTCCTGGCTCAAGACCCATCTGCGCACCGATGCGCCCCTGCAGCAGATCACCGACACGCTGACCGCGCATCGGCCTGGAGCTCGAAGGCGTCACCGACCGCGGCGCCGCCCTCGCGGCCGTTCCGCGTGGCCCATGTGATCGAGGCGGTGCAGCACCCGAACGCCGACCGCCTGCGCGCCTGCAAGGTCGATACCGGGCGACGGCATCGTTTCGGTGGTGTGCGGCGCGCCCAACGCGCGCACCGGCATGAAGGCGGTGTTCGCCGCCCCCGGCAGCTTCATCCCCGGCACCGGCATCACGCTCAAGGTCGGCGAGATCCGCGGCGTCCAGAGTGCGGGCATGCTGCTGCTCGGCCCGCGAGATGGGCCTGGGCGACGACCATGACGGCATCATCGACCTGCCGGCCGACGCGCCGGTCGGCATGCCCTATGCGGAGTTGCGCCGGCCTCGACGATCCGGTGATCGACATCGCCGTCACCCCCAACCGCGGCGATGCCCTCGCGCGTGCGCGGCGTCGCCCGCGACCTCGCGGCGGCCGGCATCGGCGACACTGCTGCCCTTCGCCCCGGCTCCGGTGCCGGCGGTGGTCGCACAGCCGGCTCGCGCTGGGCGATCGAGATGCCGGAGGCCTGCCCCTGGGTGCTGGGCCGGACCGTTCGCGGCCTGAAGAACGGACCCAGCCCGCAATGGCTGCAGGACCGGCTGGTCTCCATCGGCCTGCGCCCGATCAACATCGCTCGTCGACATCACCAACTTCTTCACCATCGATCTCGGCCGGCCGCTGCATGTGTTCGACGCCGCCAAGGTTGCCGGCGACACGCTCACCCTGCGGCCCGGCGCCGGCGAGACCTTCCTGGCGCTGAACGGCAAGGACTATGTTGCCCGCCCCGAGGACTGCGTCATCGCCGACGCCGCCGGCGTGCAGTCGCTGGCCGGCGTGATGGGCGGCGCGGCTTCCGGCTGCGATGTCGGCACCACCGAGGTGTTCGTGGAATGCGCGCTGTTCGACCCGGTGCGGGTGGCGCTCACCGGCCGCCACCATGGCCTGATCTCCGACGCCCGCGCACCGCTTCGAACGCGGCATCGACCCGGCGCTGCTGCCCGACGCCATCGAGGCCGCGACCCGGATGATCCTGGACCTGTGCGGCGGCGAGGCCAGCGAGGTGGTCGCCGCCGGCGCCGAGCCGCACTGGCAGCGCCAGGCCACCCTGCGCTTCGCGCGACTTCGCGATTTCGGCGGCCTCGACGTGCCGGCCGACGAGGCCGTCGACGCCCTCGCCCGCCTCGGCTTCACCGCGACCGCGCGCGACGCGGCGCAGGTGACCGTCGATGTCCCGTCCTGGCGCAACGACATCGCCGGCGCCGGCGCGCTGGAACCCGACCCCAGCCTGCCCCCCGACCGCGCCGCCAAGGCGGCCGAGGGGCGCGCGGCGATCGAACCCGAGGCCGACCTGATCGAGGAGGTGCTGCGCCTGCGCGGCCTGGACGCCGTGCCGCCGGTCTCGATGCCGCCCACCGGGCCGCTCCCGACGCCGATCCTGACGCCCCGGCAGACCCGCGTGGCGCTGGCGCGGCGGACCCTCGCCGCGCGCGGCTACGCCGAATGCGTCACCTTCAGCTTCATGCAGAAGGACGCCGCCCGCCTGTTTTTCGCCCTCGACCAGGGCGCCGACCGGGTGCCGAACGCGCCCGATTCCGGCCAGGACAGCCTGACCCTCGACAACCCGATCGCCGCCGACCTCAACCAGATGCGGCCCACCCCGGTCGCCACGCTGGCGCTGGCCGCGCAACGCAACGCCAGCCGCGGCTGGCCCGATGTCTCCCTGTTCGAGATCGGACCGGCCTACCATCCGCGCGGCCAGCTGACCGTCGCCGCCGGCCTGCGCGCCGGGCACACGCCGCGAAGCTGGGCCGCCCCGCAGCGCGGCGTCGATGCGATGGACGCCAAGGCCGATGTCTGGGCGGTGCTGGCCGCCCTCGGCGTGCCGCTGGAGGCGCTCGCCACCAGCGCCGACGCGCCCGACTACTACCACCCCGGCCGCTCCGGCACCGTCCGCCAGGGGCCGAAGACGGTCCTGGCGCAATTCGGCGAACTGCACCCGCGGGTGCTCGCGGCCCTCGACCTCCCCGGCCCGGCCGTCGCATTCGAAATCTTCCTCGATGCCGTTGCCGAGCCGAAGCGCCGCAAAAAGCCCGCACCCGACCTGGCACCGTTCCAGCCGCTGCGCCGCGATTTCGCGTTCGTCGTCGGCCGCGACGTGCCTGCCGAAACCGTGCTGCGGGCCGCCCGCGGCGCCGACCGGACGCTGATCACCGGCGTCACGCTGTTCGACGTCTACCAAGGCGGCAACGTCGCCGCAGACCAGAAATCGCTCGGCCTCGAAGTCACCTTCCAGCCGCGCGAGCGCACCCTGACCGACGCCGAGATCGAGGCCGCCGCCGCAAGGGTGGTGGCAGCCGTGGCAAAAGCGACCGGCGCCGTCTTGCGAAGCTGACAATGCGGGCGAAAAAGCCTATCTGCACGCCATGACCGACACGCCCATCGAACGCATCCGCAATTTCTCGATCATCGCCCATATCGACCACGGGAAATCCACCCTGGCCGACCGGCTGATCCAGGCCACCGGCGGCCTGACCGCGCGCGAGATGACCGAGCAGGTGCTCGACAACATGGAGCTGGAGAAAGAGCGCGGCATCACCATCAAGGCGCAGACCGTGCGCCTGACCTACACGCGCCAAGGACGGCCTGACCTACACGCTGAACCTGATGGACACGCCGGGCCATGTCGACTTCGCCTACGAGGTCAGCCGCAGCCTGGCCGCCTGCGAAGGCTCGCTGCTGGTGGTGGACGCCTCGCAGGGCGTGGAGGCGCAGACGCTCGCCAATGTCTACCAGGCGATCGACGCCAACCACGAGATCGTGCCGGTGCTCAACAAGATCGACCTGCCGGCCGCCGAGCTCGAACGGGTGAAGCAGCAGATCGAGGACGTGATCGGCCTCGACGCCAGCGACGCGGTGATGATCAGCGCCAAGACCGGCCTCAACATCGAGGGCGTGCTGGAAGCCCTGGTGACCCGCCTGCCGCCGCCCAAGGGCGACCCCAACGCGCCGCTGAAGGCGCTGCTGGTCGATAGCTGGTACGACCAGTATCTCGGGCGTGGTCATCCTGGTGCGCGTCAAGGACGGCCGCCTGCGCAAGCGGCCAGAAGATCCGCATGATGGCCCAGGGCTCCGCCCACACCGTCGAGCAGGTCGGCGTGTTCACGCCGCGCATGGTGCCGGTGGACGATCTCGGGCCGGGCGAGATGGGCTACATCACCGCCGCCATCAAGACCGTCGCCGACTGCAACGTCGGCGACACCATCACCGACGACCGCGCCCCCGCCACCGAGGCCCTGCCCGGCTTCAAGCCCTCGGTCCCGGTGGTCTGGTGCGGCCTCTATCCGGTGGACGCCGACGATTTCGAGAAGCTGCGCGACAGCCTCGGCAAGCTGCGCCTGAACGACGCCAGCTTCCATTACGAGGCGGAAACCTCGGCCGCCCTCGGCTTCGGCTTCCGCTGCGGCTTCCTCGGCCTGCTGCATCTGGAGATCATCCAGGAGCGGCTGAGCCGCGAATTCGACCTCGACCTGATCGCCACCGCCCCCAGCGTCGTCTACCGCGTCCACCGCACCAACGGCACGGTGGAGGAACTGCACAACCCCGCCGACATGCCGGACCCGGCGCATGATCGACCATATCGAGGAGCCCTGGATCAAGGCCACCATCATGGTGCCCGGACGAGTATCTCGGCGCCATCCTGACCCTGTGCAGCGACCGCCGCGGCCAGCAGGTCGACCTCACCTATGTCGGCAACCGCGCCATGGCGGTCTACCGCCTGCCGCTGAACGAGGTGGTGTTCGATTTCTACGACCGCCTGAAATCGGTCAGCCGCGGCTACGCCAGCTTCGACTACGCCATGGACGGCTACGCCGAGAGCGACCTGGTGCGGATCTCCATCCTGGTGAACCTCGACCCGGTCGACGCGCTGTCGCTTCATCGCCCACCGCAGCGCAGGCGGAGAAGCGCGGCCGCTCGATCTGCGAGAAGCTGAAGGACCTGATCCCGCGCCAGCTGTTCAAGATCGCCATCCAGGCGGCCATCGGCGGCCGCGTGATCGCGCGCGAGACCATCGGCGCGCTGTCGCAAGGACGTGACCGCCAAATGCTACGGCGGCGACATCAGCCGCAAGCGCAAGCTGCTGGAGAAGCAGAAGGAAGGCAAGAAGCGCATGCGCCAGTTCGGCAAGGTCGAAATCCCGCAGTCGCGCCTTCCTCGCCGCCCTGAAGATGGACGCCTGACCGACCGGAGCATTCAGGAGCAAGCTTGCTTTAGCCCGGCCGGCTGCTATTTTCCGCCCGCTCGCCGGAGGGATGGCCGAGCGGCTTAAGGCGCACGCTTGGAAAGCGTGTGTGCGTGAAAGCGTACCGTGGGTTCGAATCCCACTCCCTCCGCCAAGCCCCTATTCAGAAGCGACCGCATCCGCGCTCCAGGCGTCAGAATAATGGCGCATTTCCGCTGTTTTCTCTAAATTATTGGCGGCGCACCGCCGCAGACGTTCGCTTGCGTTCATATCCAACCCCTAATACCATTAGGGGACGTGCTAGGGGATTGCTCTGGCGCCGGGGAATGGCAATGCCTCGCAAATCGAACGCTTTGACGGCCGCGCTGGTGAAGAACGCCAAGCCGGGCAGGTACGGAGATGGCAACGGATTTACTTGTTCGTCCGCTCCGCTGACGCACGGTTCTGGCTGTTCCGTTACACCATGCCGGGCGCCAAGATGCGCGAGATGGGTCTGGGCCGGGCCGGCGCCGGGGACGCCGACGTCACCTTGGCTGAGGCCCGTGAAAAGGCGGCCGCCCTATTCAAGCAGGTCCGCTCAGGCGTTGATCCCCTAATGCAGCGGGACGCGACGGCGGCTGCGGCGAAGGCGACGGCACAGCTTGCTGCTGTCCGGGCCCTCACCTTCAAGACCGTGGCTCAGCGGTATCTGGCCGCCCACCATGCAGGTTGGAAGAACCCGAAGCATCGGCAGCAATGGGCGAACACGCTGGAAACCTACGTCTACCCCTTCATGGGCGACCTTCCGGCCGGCGATGTGGCCACCGTTCACGTGCTCGCGGCGCTGGAGCCGATCTGGACCGACAAGCCAGAAACCGCGGCGCGGGTCCGAGGCCGCATCGAGGCGATACTGGATTACGCCAAGGCGATCGACCTGAGGCAGGGAGAAAACCCAGCCCGGTGGAAAGGTCATCTCGCACAGACACTCCCGGCCCGTGGCAAAGTGGCCGCGGTCGAGCACCACGCGGCATTACCCTGGGTAGATGTGGGCGCCTTTCTGGCGGCCTTGCGGAAACAGGCCGGTATCGCTGCCCGTGCACTGGAATTCGGTATCCTGACGGCGGCAAGGACCGGCGAGATTCTCGGCGCGACCTGGGCCGAGATCGACATGACCACGCAGATTTGGACGGTGCCCGCATCGCGGATGAAAGCAGGGCGGGAACACCGTGTTCCCTTATCGAAGCCGGCCCTGGCATTGCTGGCCGCTATGGCAGAACAGGGGCACGGCGGACTGGTGTTTCCTGGCGCCAAGGCGAAGAAGCCGCTCAGCATCATGGCGATGGCGATGGTGCTACGGCGGATGAACCGGCATGACCTGACCGTTCACGGCTTCCGCAGCACCTTCCGCGACTGGACGGCCGAGACGACGCACTATCCCCGCGAGGTTGCAGAGGCTGCACTGGCCCATGTGTTGGGCGACAAAGTGGAGGCGGCGTATCGCCGCGGGGACCTTTTCGAGAAGAGGCGGCGGCTCATGGATGATTGGGCGGCATTTTGTGAGCAGAAGGCGCGAACCGGCAACGTCGTTGCCCTGCTTGGCGGGGAAGCTGTCTAGCGGGGTGCGAATCGGGCGATTGCGCACCTAAACTGACTTTGGCGGGGCTAGGCTGGCCCCCGACAAGCCCGGACACTCCGCGACGGGTTGCCCCGCCGTTTCTAACGGGAGTGCGCTGCGGAGTGCGCCATGTCGGATTTTGTCCCCAAGGAATTCGTCTCGCTGCGGGAGGCGCTCGGACTCGGCCAGGAATTGCTGGATCCTGAACTTGATGACGCTATTTCGGCGACTATGAGCGAACTGAATGCACTAAGAGAGCACAAGGTATCATACGCAAACTTCCGAAATTGGACCCTTCTCGGTCCGCGGAGAGGTATACCCAGGTCGGAAGTCGCGCCATTCGGAGAAGGCGAAGTGCTCCGGATCAAAGAACTCGAGCGTTTGCAGCATTCGCTGCTGGAGAGGTCTGGCCGGACGTGGCTGGTACTTCGGCAAGCCCTAGGGGACTGCGACCTTGATTGCTCCGCATTGATTCCAAATGGCGACCTCGTTGCGGTACCCGCTAAAGCTTGGCGGTCCGAGAAGAATTCGATTGTATTCGAGCGAGTGTGGTGGTGGGACCCGGCGCAAGCGTGCGAACTTTATGGGCGACCGGTGATCCAAGAAGCAAAGCTTGCCAGGTGGCTCCGATCACTGAAAGTTACACCGACTGCGGGTGCCGAACATCGGATGACAGAGTTGCTAACTACCCATATGCGGGCCTCGCCCAAAAAGCCGAGATCCAAAGGCTCAATGAAAGCGGCGGCCGCGGCTGTCAAATTGGTCGTGTCCGGCCGGGCTTTCGACCGCGCCTGGATTAAGGCCGCCGAACAAGCCAAAGCGCCTGCCTGGCTTCTGCCCGGACCAAGGGTCAGGAGATCGCCGCCCTGATCAAGGGGTAATCGCCGCAGTAAGCCCTGCACTAATCACCGCACCAACTTAATCGCAGCGGCTATTACGCACCGGTGATCCACCCAACTCTCCGCACACGCCCATCCCGGCGCGGAGAAACGAGTATGAACACTTCCGATACCATTTTGGCCTACGGCGTCTCTGACGCATGTGCGGCCATGGGCCTTGGCAAGACCAAGCTATACGCATTGATCGCGGAGGGCAGGATTGAAGCCCGTCAATGCGGCGGACGGACGCTAATTCCGGCAGACAGCCTCCGGGCGTTCGTCGCAAACCTGCCGCCAGCCCCGATCCGCGCGAAAGCCGCGGCTTGAACGAAACACCCCCGGCTCGCGCGATGCGGAACCGAGGGCGGATCGTGAATGCTAGGCGCGTGGCAACGCCAACCATAGCGGTTTCAGCCGTCCAAATCCAGCACTGCGCGCGCCTTGCACGAAAGCTAGACGCGATGAAAAGCGACACGAACCAACCCCGCTTGGTCCTCCTGCAGGACGTCCCCGACGCCAGCGGCGCGCCCAGCGTTGCGGTATCGATGCCTTCCACCCGCGGAAACCGGCTGCTGGTGTTCCGCGATATGCCGACCGCAATCGAGGCCCTGCGCAGTCTTCGAGGCGCACCATGAGCGGCGCCACGATGGCGGTGGCGGATCTAGCAGGCCGCCTCGGCCTTTCCCGCGGGTCCCGTTCATGGCGAGGCAACTGCCCAGCGTGCGGCTACGCTCGCGCGTTCAGCGTGCGGGCGGCATCGGAAGGAGCGCCTCGCCTCTTCTGTGCCAACGGCTGCACCTTCCGCGATCTGAGGCATGCTGTCGGCCAAATCGCCGGTAACAACTGGACTGCCCCTCCACGCCCCTCTGATGCCGCCCTGACGGCCTCGCGCGAGCGGAAGCAGGGATACGCCCTCCGACTCTGGGAAGGCTCTGAGCCCGCCTTGGGAACTCCCGTGGCAACGTATTTGGCCAGCCGATGCCTGGGCGAGTTCAGCCGATCGACGGCGCTGCGGTTTCGGCAGGATTGTCCCCATCCTGAGACGAGCCGGCTGCCCGCGATGATGGCACTGATTACCTCACCAGACGGCGCTCCGATGGGGATCCATCGGACGTTCCTGCAGCCGGACGGCAGCGGCAAGGCAAACACCGAGCCGGCTAAGGCTTCGCTCGGATCAGTCTGGACCGGCGCCATCCGGCTCGATCCGGCAGGCGTGGAGCTTGCTATCGGTGAAGGCATTGAATCCGCGGCGGCCGCCGGGAAGCTGCTGGACCTGCCAGCGTGGGCAGCGATCTCGGCCGGCAACATGGCGGCTGCGATGGTGCTGCCCGCCGACGTGCGTTCAGTGGTCATCGCCGTCGACCGTGAACCCATGGGAGAACGCTCGGCACAGGCCGCCGCTGCCCGTCTCCGGTCGGAAGGAAGGACGGTTAGGTTTCTCATGCCGTGCATGCCGGGCATGGATGCCAACGACACTCTGATGAAGCGCACGTCTGCAGGAGTGTCGGCGCATGGATAACGAAGCGGAATTCACGATCGCGGACACCATTGAGTGCGCCGTACCAGTTGAATCCCCCGTGTCGGTCAGATCCTCGGTCGAGATTAAGCCCATCACGGGTGCGGATCTGCTGCAAATGGACATTCCGCCCCGCTTAACGCTGTTGTCGCCGTGGCTGCCGGAGAACGGGGCGGCGATGCTCTACGCCCCGCGTGGCATTGGAAAGAACTCACGTTTCCCTCTCGATCGCCTTTGCAGTCGCGAGTGGTGGCACCGCATTGCAGCGGTGGAAAGCAGGAAGGCCGAGGCGCGTTCTGTTCTTCGATGGCGAAATGCCGCTGTCGGCTCTGCAGCAGCGATTGGCCGGAATTGTTGCCGGCGCAGACTGCCATCCTCCAGACGATACCTTCCTCCGGTTCCTTCCCGCAGATCTCTTCCGGGACGGTTTACCCAAGCTCACGTCGCCAAGTGGGCTAGCGCTGATCGATGAAATGACTGAGGAAGCCGACCTGATGATTCTCGACAACCTCTCCAGCCTCGCGACGGGCCGGGAAAATGAGAGCGACGACTGGCAGCCAATGCAAGACCTCATTCTGTCGCTCAGGCGGAAGGGTGTTTCCGTCCTGCTGGTGCACCATGCTGGGAAAGGTGGTCAGCAACGGGGGACAAGCCGTCGCGAGGATATACTGGATACTGTCATCGCATTGCGGCGACCGGACGACTACGACGCCTCTGAAGGTGCTCGCTTCGAGGTCCACTTCGAGAAAAGCCGGGGATTTATTGGCGCCGACGCCGCACCGTTCGAGGCCCAGCTGCAGACCGATGAGAATGGCGCATATCGGTGGATGACGTCCGGACTTAAGCAGGACGACAAGGCCGCGGCGATTGTCCTGTTCGAAGCCGGCGCGAAGCCAGAACAGGTCGCACGCGACGTCGGTGTTAGCCGCCCCACCGCATACCGTTGGCAGAAGGAATTCAGGGAGGGTGGGCACGCATGACGAACATTCGCGAGCTTGCGGTCCGACGCCTGCAGCTGGTCAGGGCAGCCACGGCGAGCCTGGCTGATGCGCACAATCTGACGGCTTTACCGCTCTCTACACCTAACACGCTCCCAGTACCGAAACAAAGTCTCACAGTCTCACACCGTAGGGACTGAGACTGTGAAACTCCGACGCGAGTACCGTCAACGGATCTCACAGTCTCATGCCAGTCTCACGCTCCCGAGACTATGAGACAGCCCCACTGCCCGCGGGGGCAGATCAGGGCGCGCGACTGCATGCGAACATGGTGGCTGGTCTGCTGGCCGGGGCTCGGCAGCGTCCGACCTCATGGTCAGATGCGACTGCGCTTCCTTCGCCTGGCTGTTTGTGTTCGTGCTGCCGGGGGCAGCGGTGGTGGTCCGAGGCCGTAGAGCCCAAGGGATGGCGGTGCAGCCTGTGCCACCCACCCGCGCGCCTCACAGGAGATGAAATACGGGAGATTCATACAGGGGAAATTGTTTTACACTTGGCGGCACAGATATGACCCAACTTACCCCACCCGATCTTTCTGGTCTCACCGCGGCCGACAGCGAATGGCTCGATCAAGTCGCTGCCGCCAAACGTGCGGGTGCAGTAGGTACAAAGCCTTCATACCGTGCCCAGCGCGAGGCTGAAGCTGCCGGCCTCGATGCGCTTGCAGCTGCGTTGCGGGATCCCGTCAGGCGTGGCGTCCCGATCCTATGCAGTGGCCGCGGGGGTGAGGTTGCCCCGCCTGATAACGCCGACATGCCAGGGCGGCAACGCGAGGTCGTCCAGACGGTGGCGGCGACACCTTCGATGCTGGCCGCTGACGCGTCCCTCGCCAGGCTAGGTCTCGCGCGCGACGCCGATGTGCTGGCGATGGCGGTAGAACTGGCGGAGGACAGCAGCGCTGCGGAGAAGGCGCTGGCGCACGAACTGGCTGCGGCGCACCGGCTGGCGATGGGATTGCTCACCACGGCAAGCAATGAGTTGCACAAGCATCAGGTCGCAGCGCACCTGAACCCAACGGCGCTGCTTGAGGCGACCCGCTCAGCGAATGCCGGTGCTCGGGTGATGGCATCGGTCGCGCAAGGTGCGCTGACGCTGGACCGACTCCGGAACGGGAATCGTCAGGTGGTGACCGTGCAGCACGTCACGGTGACGGAGGGTGGCCAAGCAGTGGTGGCGGGCACCGTCCACGCCCGCACAGCGCCATCTAAGGAGACATTCCGATGATTGGGGACCCTGAGGACCATTGCGTCGAATCCCACCCTGCCCCCCTCTCCTGGCGCGCTGGTATCACCGCCGCCAATGCTGTCCCCCGCTGCGGTGCCCGGGCCAAGCACAGCGGTCTACCGTGCCAATGCCCGGCAATGGCGAACAGGCGCTGCTACATGCATGGCGGTGCCTCGACGGGGCCGAAGACGGCGCAGGGGCTGGACCGGTGCCGTGCGGCGCCGCGGAAACACGGTGAACGAGACGCGGAAGCGCGGGAGCGATCGGCCGAACGAGGGCAGGCACGGGCGGCGGTGGCTGCGCTGCGGCGGCTGGCTGCCGAGATTGATGCAGGCACTGAGCATCGCGAGATGGAAGGTGTTGGCGTTACAGTTGACGCCGGCGCGGTCACAGCTGCAGGAACGGCTGTTGTGTGTTTGGACGAGGATTTGGCCGAGGACTAGCCCGAGACTCAAACGTTGGTCAGACCTCTGCATCCTTACCCAACGCCCAGATGAGGATAATCTGATCCTCATCATACGCGTAGTCAAAGGGGGCCAACGGTGCTGATCTTCATCGCGGCGATTCTAATTGGATCGTTGTCAGGCCAATTCTTGTACAGACAATCGTTTCATTGATTATATCGCTGTTGAGCTTTGCCGGAATGATATTTTCCAAAGTTCCGCTGAGGGCAAATTTTCTCATGGGACTGATGGCTTTCACCCAATCGATTTTATTCGGGGTCTTGCTTGTCGGGGGGAATTGGATTTTAAGCGATTACATCCCATTTAAATCTTGGAATACTGCCTCCATCGCTTCTCTGATCTCATTTTGGGCCACGGTTCTTTATGTCTTCCCTCAAATCTCTGGAAAGCTTCTTCTGGCCAAGATGTGTGCATGGGTGCCGGGTTTCTTCGAAGCTTCGATGTATGTTCCGCGGCATGAGCGCGTAGCATTTGCCAGGAGCAGAAAGATTTGCTGAGGCATTTTGCTGACAGATCCGAATTTCCTGAAGGACATACTCGTTCGCCGAATGATCCACCTAATTGTCAGGATTTTCGGCCGGCAGACGACTGATGCATATGTTGTCGATTTCTTGCTTCGCAGTTCGTGGCGAACGAACGGCCATGTCATGCGGACCTAGAAGCTCACATACCCGAGTCAGTTCATGCCCGCGCTGATAGTTGCCGTATTCAGCGAGAAGCAGGAGCGCGAACAAAATCCACGCAATCGGATTTTTCAGGAGCCCGCCGCGGAGATTTTCGATTACGTTCACTGGTTATCTCTAGATCTTTACAGTGATGGATCTGAGAATAATCGCGGGAAGAGTTTTTTTCGGACCGCTCCACCGCCCCCTAATGGCCACTGGCGAAAAATGATGATCGACCCTTCTGAAACCGCCAAGTTCTCTCGTGAAACGCATGAACGGTGCTCATCAAAATGCGACCGGATGCGGGATAGCCCATGGACCGCTCAGATCGCAGTGGACCCAGTTACTTGAGTTTCACTTACCGCCGCCCGACAGTGAGCCGAACATGTACCCCAGGGCGGCCAGGAAGAATCCCGCGATGGTTTGGGAGGCGTCCCGCCGCTCTATTCCGCTGCCGAGCGGCGCAAAGAGAACCACCATAAAACACAGCGCAAAAAAGATTGCTAAAGCTGCTGCGACATATGTTGGGGCATTCTCCCTAGATCCAAACCAACCGCCAAACACTCCCATCTCACCCTTTCTGCGTGATTCATCTATTTCTCCCTGGATTATTTGCTCGGCAAGGTGACGGTCTTTCGGGAGAGGCCCAGTTAAACTCATAGCACGTGGCCAAGCAGAAAACTATAAGAGAGAAGCTTGGCATCGCCAATCGAGTGGACCAAAAACGTCAAATGAAGATCTTTGCGGGCAAGTTTCCCGAGAGTTATAGGATCAACGACGCCTTCCCCCACGACGTTCTTGAAGTTGGTAAGAGTTATGCACCCTTTATTTTCACTTATTATTGTATAATCAAATCTGGCTCCTTTGATTTCTGCATTTTCCTCAAATATAAAATCGAAAGATAGATTTTCATCCTCATCTTTAATGTCTATTGTAAGTCGGTCAGAACCGGCCATTGGCACTGAGCCGCTCGCCACAATATCCTTGCTTCCAAGTTTTGCACTTTGACTTACCATATTGCCCCCCCGGTTCAAACGTCAGCGATCACTGCTACTTTGGGGCCAAGCCACTGGCGCCACGCCAATACTCGCACTGACCCACGTTCGGCGATACATCTCGGAATCCCGCCACTGCGAACCTGGAAGGGGGCCGAGAAGCCGGACCCAATCAGTGCGCCGCAGCCTCTCCGTGGCCGCGCTCTGGTCGACATGTTCCAGACGGCCATCCCGTTCGCGCACTCGCCCGCGCCTCGGCCCCGAAGGCCCGCGGGTGGCCACGCTTCTGTTCTTGTATTGTTCTCGGATCCCCTTGCCTTTATCGTCCTCACCCATGTCCGCAAACGCCTCTGCCCGCGCTCTCCGATCCGCCATTCTCAACAGCCGTCTAGCAGACTTCGCCACCTATGAACTCGAGGTCGACTGCGGAACGCCGTCATGCTCCCGCGCTCGAAGCTATCGTTTAGCGGACCTAGCCGGAATGTTTGGCGGCCAGATGCTAGTGTCGAAGATGATCCGAAAATTGTATTGTCAGGAATGTGGTGAGCGCGCCGCCAGGGTCGCTCTGGTGCAGATAGTGGGGATTTGGAGGCCGGTGTTGGTGCGAACTATGCTACTTGGGTCGGAATAGATCGGGGACGTGTTTATTCAGTGGACCAGGGCCGGGCTTCTCTCCAGCATGCTGTTTTTCATAGATCATTGAGTAGGAAAGGATGAGTTATTTGCCGTGGTGTCGGGTCGGCTTCCGCATGGCGAGAACGGAACTACCCCACAGTCCGGCAAAACCGCTTTGACTAATTCATCCCTGCCAATGAAGCCGCCCCGGCTGTTGGTAATCGACAGTCTGCGCGGGCTAGCCGCGGTTTATGTGGTGCTTTTCCATACTGCCCTGGTGCCCAGACCGAACCTGCCACTGCCCGAAGGTGCGGAACATGTTGTGATGTTTGGGGGGACTGGCGTTCTTTTATTCTTCATAATCAGCGGCTTTTCGCTCTCAATGACTATGCCTCGCCATCTTCGGGCGCGTTTTCCGATCCTCAGCTACGGCACATCGCGTTTGTTCAGGATCGCCCCGATGTTCTATGTGCTCCTTCTGTTTTCCATCATCCGAGATAGCCTGTTCCAAGGCGAGCCCATCTGGGCAGGCAACATCGCTGGGAACGCATTGTTTGTGTTCAATTTTTTCCCGGGCCGTCAGGAAGGCATAGTTTGGGCAAGTTGGACGATTGGCGTGGAGATGCTGTATTACGCACTGTTTCCAATGATCTACTTGCTGGCAGTCAAGAACAAAATCAGCCTGATAGTAGCTGTGCTTGTCGGCTACTGGTTCATGTGTCATGTGCCCGCAGCTTCTCGGATGTATGTGTTTAGTTTCGTCGGCTTTATCCCAATCTTCATTTTGGGCGAGTTGACCTTCGTCAGCTACGCCAATCTGCGGCAGCGCGCTAACAGCAAGTCAATTGGGATCGTCGCCACTGTTTGCGGCCTTGCATTGCTTGCAGGTTGCATGCTGGCCTACGGGTCCGGAACCAGCCCGACGATGCGGTATCCCATTGGCCTTGGATATGCCCTGCTTGTTCTGGGTTTCACACTCCGGCCAATCCGTGTGCTTGAGAGCCGCGTGCTCCAATTTTACGGGAAGATCAGCTACTCGCTTTACCTTTGCCATGCGCCGCTCATCGCAATCCTAGAGCCCCTGCTGCATGGGATAGTGGATTGGGCGCCGGCCCCTCTCGCCTATCCTATCTGCGCGGCAATGGCCTTGGGAGTCGCAACGGCGGTTGGATGGATGGGCTATTGCCTCGTCGAACAGCCGGGCAACTGGTCCGGAAAGTTCGTCTATGAATGGGTCCAACGGAAACTCGAACCATTGAGCGTGGCTGCACGGTGAAGCCGCAATAGTTCACAGCGGTTCGCCCGCTTTCGCCGAGTTATTAGGGGACCTGCTAGGGGACGGGCCTAGTTAACCAAGACAAAAGGCGGGAATTCGGCCATTTTTTGGGCTTGAGCGGCGGACACTCCCTCCGCCAGAGCAATTACCTTGCTCATCCCGATACACCCTGATGCGAATGAATAATGACCCGCGCCGCTTTCTGGCCGAACGCGGCACTCAGCCGGTAATCCCAACAATCGAACCCGAAAATACCTGCACCCGAGCAGGCTGATAGCCACAAGGGCGGAGGCGTCAATCGGCCGAATCTATCCACCAATCCAATCGACCGCATTCACCCGCTACGCGTTCCAAATCACCCCTTAACCGCTCCAGCCGTCAACCCACTCGCCAAATGGCGATCCAACAAAGCATACAATCCCAAAACCGGCGCCGTCGCGAGCAAAGCCGCTGCCATCAGTTCATTCCACTGCACCCGATACTCGCCGATCATCGTCGCCACACCCACCGACAACACGTAATGACTCGCATCCGTGGTCAACACCAAAGCCCACACATACGCATTCCAGGCCATCAGGAACGTGAACAATCCCGCCGCCACCAGCCCCGGCCGTGCCATCGGCAAGATCACCAGCCGCAACGCCGTCAACCGAGACGCACCATCCATCATCGCGGCTTCGTCGATCTCCCGCGGAATGGCGCGAAAGAACCCCACCAGCATCCACACCGCGAACGGCACCGAATACGACGAATAAACCAGGATCAACGCCAGATGCGTATCGATCAACCCAAGGTCGGACATCATCTGGAAATACGGAATCACCAGCAACGTCTCCGGCAACATCTTGGCAAACAGCAGCGCCACCATCACAGCTCCGCTGAACCGCAGGTGGAACCGCGTCAGCCCGTAGGAGGCAAGCACCGCCAGCGTGGTGGCGATCGCGGTAGACCCCAGTGCCACGATCACGGAATTGCCGAACCACCGCAGCACCGGCCGCTGCTCCAACACCGTGGCAAACCCCGCCAGAGACCAATGCGGTGAAAAGAACACTGGCGGAGACTGCATCACCTCCGCCGGCGGCTTCAGGGCGGTGTTGAGCATCCAGTAGAACGGAAACAACGCCACCAGCACCGCCACTGCCAGCGCCGCCCACCGCAGGGCAGACCCAAGCCGCCTCACTCCCGCGTCCGGTCCAGGCCGGTGACGACAACATGCAAACTGGCCAGCGCCAGCACCACCACCAGCAGCAGCACGCCAATGGCGGCGGCCGAGCCCAGGTCGTTGGCGCGGAATCCGGTGTTGTAGAGCAGCACAGGCAAAACCTCTGTCGCCCCTGCCGGCCCGCCGCCGGTCAGCACGGCGATGATGTCGAATTGTCGCACCGTGTTGATGGTGTCGAGCGTAGTGGCGACGGCCACGATATAGGCAATGTTCGGCAGCGTGACATGCCGGAACTGCTGCGTGGCCGAGGCCCCGTCCAGCATCGCCGCCTCATATTGCTCGCGCGGAATCGTTTGCAGGCCAGCACTGAGCAAAAGCATCACAAACGGCGTCCCGCGCCAGACATCCACCGCAACCGCGGCGCCGAACGCGCTGGCCGGCTCCCCCAGCCAGGACTGTCCCTCCTGCGAAAACCCCACCAGGCCGAGCAAATAGTTCAGCACACCGAAATTCGGCTCGAACAGCCAAAGCCAGATCGTCGCCGCAATCGCCGGCGCCACCATCCAAGGCGTCAGTAGCACCAGCCGCAACACCGTCCGCCCCCGCCCGACCGATTGCAGCAACAAGGCCAGCCCAAGCCCCAGCGCCAGATGCAACACCACGCAGGTCACGGTAAACCGCGCGGAAATCCCGAGCGACGTCCAGAACGACTCGGAGCCCAGTACCCGGGCGTAGTTGTCGAACCCGACAAAGCTGGCGTTCAGCCCGCGGATCCGAAACATGGAACTGCGCAACGCCTGCAGCAAAGGCAGCAACACCACTGCCGCCAGATACAGCAGCGGCACAGACAGGAACCAAACCCCGTGCCAGCGCTCGCGCCGCAACCCCGGCCGCATCCATGGGCGGAGCGCAGCCGCGGTCATAGATCGTTCAGCTTCTTCGTCAACATGCTGTCGAGATCTGCAAAGATCTGATCGGTATGGGCGGGGTCGAGCAACGCGCGCTGCACCGCCTTCACCACGTCGGTGCCCGCAATATCCGCCCAGGCCGGATGCGGCAGCGGGTAGCTGCGCGCCTTGCGGCCAATCTCCAGGAACTGCTGCAGCTGCGGATCCTTGGCAATCGCCGGATCATCCGACATGTCATTGCGTAACGGCATCCAGTTGGAAACCCGAGCCCGCTCCACCGCCCAGTGCTTCTCCGCCTGGAACTTGATGAAACTCCAGGCCTGCTCGGGATATTTGCAGGAAGCCGAAATGCTCGCCGGCGCCAGGGTCGCGAGCGTCGTCCCATTCCCAGGCACCGGTCCCACCACGATCTTTCCGGCCAGCGCAGGATTGTCCCCCACCACCTTGGCAATCGCCCAATAGGCACTGCGCATTGCGGCAATCTTGCCCTGCGCAAACAGCACCGTCTGCTCAAGATAATTGGTCGTGTTCGGCGAAGGCGCCGCC
The DNA here is from genome assembly GCA_963819305.1 of uncultured Alphaproteobacteria bacterium. Lineage (GTDB taxonomy): Bacteria > Pseudomonadota > Alphaproteobacteria > Acetobacterales > Acetobacteraceae > CAVTKE01. The sequence goes on along the minus strand of CAWFVP010000002.1, from coordinate 273,702 downwards.
AAGCCCTGCGCGGCGAGGCCGAGGTAGGTCTTGATCGCCTCCAGCGACTTCGGATCCGAGGCAAACGTCGCCTTCGTCATGTCGGCATTGAACGCCTCACCGCCGTTCGCCCAGATCCAGGTCAGCAACACCCGCGTGGTGGTATCGGTCGGACCACCCAGCACCGCCGTGCCCCACTGTCCCGGCTTGGTCAACTTGCGCATCCAGTCGACATACGCGGCATTGGTCGTCGGTGGATGCGCCGGATCCAACCCCGCTTCGACCAACTTGTCGCGATTGTACATCTCTGCAAAAACGCCGCCCCAGATCGGCACGCCATACAACGCGCCCTTCCAACGCATCGCCGCCATGATGTCGTCGCTATATGTCGCCCGGAAGGCCGCCGGTTCGGCATTCCAAAACTTGTCCATCGGCAGCAGGTAGCCATTATAGGCCGCTGTCGCGAGATCCTCCTGCACCACGCAGGGCGCCCGCCGCGCCTGTGCCGCGGTCACGAACTTCGTCCAGTCCTCCTTGCGCGCCACCAGCACAGGCTCGACATGAATGTCAGGATGAGCCCTCTCGAAATCCGCAATCATCGCCTTCCAGACCGGCTCGAACTGCGGCTCGGTCAAGTTGGCAGTCTGCCATTGGATCGTGACCGGCTCGGCCTGCGCCGCAACAGGCGCAAGGCCCAGACAGACGGCGACAACAAGGCGCTTCATGAAATCCTCCCGCAAGATATTCAGCGATACAGCGACCCGCTCCGCTCGCTGCGCGGCTGCGCCCGAAACGACAGCTCGCGCAACATCTCGAAGTTCGGCTCAAGTCCCAGCCCCGGCGTTTCCGGCACCACGAAACACCCGTCTTCGAACCGGATCGGCACCGATGAACACGCATCCCGCAACGCGCGCTGCGGTTCCATCTGCTCAAGAATAAAGAAGTTCGGAATTGCCGCCGCCAGATGCATCGAGGCCACGGTGCAAATCGGCCCGCCCGGATTGTGCGGCGCCACCGGTATGTAATAGGTGTCGGCTAGCGCTGCGATCTTGCGCAATTCAGTGAACCCGCCGCCATGCATGATATCCGGCTGCACGATCCGGCAGCCGCCCTGCTCGATCAGCCGGCGAAACTCGAACCGATTGAGCAGCCGCTCGCCGGTTGCGATCGGCGTCCGCAACAGCTTCTGCAGCGCGATCATCGCATCGGCGTTTTCGAACGGCAGCGGCTCCTCGAACCAGCCGGGCCTATACGGCGCGAATGCATCCTCCAACGCAATCGCACTGCGCGGAGACAGCCGCTCGCTGCACTCGATAAAAATATCGACATCCGGCCCTACCGCCTCGCGTGCCGCCGCCATCCGCTCAGCCGCCCGCCGGATCTCCCCGGCCTCGTCAACATGCAGCAGATCGCCATTGAGCGGGCTCCACTTGAACGCGGTAAATCCCCGCCGCACCGCCTCCCGCGCGCCCTCCGCGACTTTCTCCGGCGTATCCGCCCCCTGCAGCCAGTGGCTCGCATAAACGCGCAGCCGCGTCCGATGCGCGCCCCCCAGCAGCCGATGCACCGGAACCCCAAGCCGCTTGCCCTCGATGTCCCACAGCGCCTGGTCCAGCGCACTCATCGCCGTCGAATAGACAGCGCCCCCGCGCCACCGCCAGGCATTGTTCAACCGCGACCAATGCCGCTCCGGCCCCGCCGGATCATGCCCGACCAGATGCTCCCCAAGCTCCGCGATCGCCACCTCGACACTGCGCAAAGCCCCATGCAGCGAGGCCTCGCCCCACCCCACAAGCCCCTCGTCCGTCACGATCTTGACGAACAGCCAGTTGCACCAATCGACCCAATGGGCAGATGTCTCGATCTTCACGATGCGCATTCTTGCGTCTCCCGGCAGCAGTGAAACGTTTAACCTGACATTCTGTCAAGTAACACGTGCCACAGCGGTGGATGCTGCAAAGCGCACGCTGGCTTGTAGCTGCACGGTCTCGCCCCCTCCTGCACCACCGGCCATGCGCCCCAGCAGCATCCCCCACGCCGCCTCCGCCATCGCAGCCGCCGGCGTCTCCACCACAGAAATCCGCGGCGTCACGATATCGGCCCAGTCTGGATGATCGAACACCAACAGGGACACGTCGCCTGGCAAGGCAACGCCCATCGCCTGCAGCCCCCGCAACGTCCAAAGCCCCACCTGCGTGTTGCTGGCAATCACCGCCGTCGCCCCATCCGGCCCCGCCAGGGCCTCGGCAAGCCGATCGTGAAACATCGCCTCCAACGGATCCTGCCGCAGCAGCGTCACCCGCGCCCGTCCCGCCGCCAAACGCTGCAATGTCTGGATCCGCTGCCGCGTGGTCACCAGCCGCGGATGGCTCACCGCGAAGACGATATGCCGGTGCCCGAAATCGAGTAGATGCGCCGCCACATCCGTCATCGCCGCCCGATTGTCGAAGGTCACCTGGTCGAACCGCGCATCCGCCTGCGCCCGGTCCAGCACAACGGTCGGCACCCCCGCCGCCGCGGCCAGATCCAACGCCGCACCGGGAGTTTCACTCGGCACCACCAACAGCCCCGCCACCTGGTGGTCCAACAGCGCCGCCATCCTTAGCCGCTCCACTGCGGGCCGGTGATGATGCAGCACCTGAAGCACCTGATACCCGTCCCGTCCGGCCGCGCCCTCAAGACAGTTCACCAACTCGGCGAAATAGGCGCTGGCCAGATGCGGCACGCTGATTCCGATCAGCCGGGACTGCCCGCGCCGCAACCCCTGCGCCAGCCGGTTCGGCTTGTAGCCAAGTTCGGCCACCGCCTGCAGCACCCGCAGCCGCTGCGCCTTGCTGATCCGCTCAGGGTGGTTCAGCGCATAGGAAACCGTCGCAACCGAAACGCCGCTGCTGCGCGCAACATCACGTATCGTGGCGCGGCGGCCGGGCGTCAGTGTCAACTCCATGTCTCGCGCCTGCTGGTTGCGACACCACCGGATGCCGCTGCTATGGAGGTTGTCCCTCCGGGGCTGGGCTGAGAGCCTGTGGTTGCGAAACCCACAACCCACAGCCCAGATGGACGCCAATGAGAATGCGCGAACCACGCGGCATAGTCGAATGCCGATGATCGAACGCCTGCAATCGGGCTGGCCGGTGGTCGGCATTGCAAGCGCTCCCGGCATCACCGCGCTGGCCAGCCAAATCACCTCATTAGCAAATTGGTGGCTATAGCCTCGCCTGGGAGCCCGGCTCGAACAATGAGACCGAGTCCAAGTCAAGCATCAGGCGCACTCGGCCTTGCAGCCCGCGGGCCTGGAACGGGGGGAGTTTGGCGGAGATGCGTTGGCTGCCGACAGGAACCACCCCAGGGTGTCGGCCCCCATCGGTTCCAGAAACAACATTTCCGATTCGATGACGGGGCTTGTCGGATGTTCGGGCGCGAGTTGGATGTTTTGATCCGGACGTGCGCTTCCGACCGAGGCAGAGAACTCAAAATTTGGGATCGGCAGGATTGCTGGCGCGGCATTCTCGCATTACCATTTCCACCGGCCGTTCACTCTCCGCCTGAACCTACTCTAAGCAATCATGCAGCTTCGTTCTCCGGCGTCCGGCCTGCCCAGGGGTCAGCTTCCTGCCTTGCTCTCTGTATGAGCGATGATCTGCTTCCATATCGACACCTCGTCGGTCAGCATCCACTCCTGGCTGATTTGGCCGTGCACGATGTACATGTGGCTCATGCCCATGATGAAGACCGGCGCGCCGGTCGGCGGACCAAAATGGCCGAAGCCCGAATGGGTGCCGCGCAACGACCAGCGCAACGCCACTCTGGGCGGCTGACCGGAATCGCGGTTGACGATCGCGCTGTCGATCGACAGCACTGCGTCGGGAAAGGAAGCCAAGTAACCAAGATAGAACCGGTCGATGTCGACATGGCCATAGGCGATTTCCCCGCCCGGCACCGACAGCGTCGCGCCCTGGAAATACAACGTGCGCACCGCCGCGGTTGCTTTGTCCTGCCATAGCCGGCGGTAACCGGCCACTACGAACTCGACTTCCGCGCCAGGCTGGATTTGCGGCCGGTAGCGGCCCGGCCGGTCATGCTCGGGCAGGAAGAACTCCACCGTGCCGCCACGGGCGAGGTCGTGGTCCACCATCTGCTGCGCCAGCACCTTCGGCTCCACCCCGATGCAGCGGGCAAAGGCGGCCTGGTCGCGTACCAGCCATTCCTCGGTCACCACGGTGCCCACCACCCAGCAATCAGCGATGATGCGGCTGCGCACAACACGGAAGCTGGCGGGGCCATAGCTGCCGTCACCAGTGTGGCGCATCACTGAAATCAGCTTGTGGGACGAAAGAAATGAGCCGTCGCCGCCATCGGCCCAGATCACGTCCTCGCCGACCAATTGACGGTCGGGAAACTGGTGCAACGTCTGCAACGTCTGCGCGGTGACGCCGGTGTTGCTGGTGGTGAGGCCGGTGGGGGCGCGCAGCAGGATATCGGGGGCGTAGTAGCGGTCCAGCTTGCCGCCGATGCCGCGATCTTCCCAGATCTCCCGAGTGATCCCGTAGATGAAGTCGGGTACGTCCCGGTAGGACCCCACGTTCGGCTGCATGGCGGAATTCCAACGTTGATGGACGGAAGCATAGATTGCGCATTCGAATGCGCAAGTAGCTTCGGTCGTCCGCCTTGGACGCATTGACAGGGCACATCGGTTTCCACATGATGATTGTGCATTCGAATGCACGATGTATAACTGTTGGGATTGGGAAACGCCTTGCCGCACCGATCGCCGTTGTTACAGTCGCGAACGTGACAAGGTTTTCGCTCGCCTCGCTCCTGCGTCATGCCTTCACCGGCAACACCGGCTGGCCGCAACAATGGCCCGCGGCTGCGCCGAAGCCGGATTATGACGCATTGATCGTGGGTGGCGGCGGGCACGGGCTGGCGACCGCCTTCTACCTGGCCAGCGAGCATGGCATGCGGCGAATTGCGGTCCTGGAAAAAGGCTGGCTGGGCGGCGGCAACACCGGTCGTAACACCACTATCCTGCGGTCGAACTATCTGTGGCCGGAATCGCAGGCCCTGTATGAACACTCGTTGCGCTTGTTCGAGGACCTGTCGCGGGTCCTGAACTACAATGTTATGTATTCTCCGCGCGGCGTGATGGTGCTGGCGCATAATCACCACGACGTGCAGGTCGCCCGGCGCCACATCCACGCCAACCGGCTCACCGGCATCGACAATGAATGGCTGACCCCAGAGCAGGTGAAGGCGTTTTGCCCGCTGCTCAACACCGCGCCCAACATTCGCTACCCGATCCTGGGGGCCGCGCTGCAACGCCGTGGCGGCACCGCACGGCACGATGCGGTGGCGTGGGGGTTCGCCCGTGCCGCCGCGGCGCTGGGCGTGGACATCATCGAGAACTGCGAAGTCACCGCCATCGGCCGCGGGGCGGACGGCTCGGTCAGCGGCGTAGAGACCACGCGCGGGCCGATCCGCGCGCCGCGCATCGGCGTGGCCGCGGCGGGCCATACCAGCGTGCTGATGGAAATGGCCGGGGTGCGTGTGCCGATCGACAGCTTCCCGCTCCAGGCCCTGGTGAGCGAGCCGGTGAAGCCCGCAATGCCCTGCGTGGTGATGTCCAACACCATCCACGCCTACATGTCCCAGTCCGACAAGGGGGAGATGGTGATCGGTGCCGGGACCGACGCCTATACCTCGTACAGCCAGGCCGGCGGCTTGCACATCTCGGCCCAGACGCTCGAGGCGATCTGCGAGCTGTTCCCCACCATTCGGCGGCTGCGGATGCTGCGCAATTGGGCCGGCATTGTCGACGTCACGCCGGACCGCTCACCGATCATCGGCCTCACCCCGGTGCCAGGCTTGTTCGTCAACTGCGGCTGGGGCACCGGCGGGTTCAAGGCTACGCCCGGTTCCGGCCACGTCTTTGCCCATACCATCGCCACCGGCAGCCCGCACCCGATCAACGCCGGCTTCACCCTCGAGCGCTTCCGCAGCGGCCGGCTGATCGACGAGGCCGCCGCCGCGGCTGTCGCGCATTGAACGGGAGCCGCGCATGCTGCTGATCCGCTGCCCGGTCTGCGAGATGGAGCGCCCCGAACTGGAGTTTCGCCACGCCGGCGAGGCCCATATCATTCGCCCGCCAGTGCCCACCGCCGCCAGCGATGCCGAATGGAGCGACTACCTGTACATGCGCGACAACCCCAAGGGCGTGGTCGCCGAACGCTGGCGTCACATCCATGGCTGCGGGCGCTTCTTCAACGCGTTGCGCCATACCGTCAGCGATCGCATCCTGGCGACCTATCGATCCGGCACGCAGCCTCCGGACCTCGCGCCGTGACCGGCATGCGGCTGGCTGAAGGCGGACTGATCGACCGCGGCCGCGCTTTGCAATTCCGTTTCGACGGCAGGCGGTATGCCGGCCATCCCGGCGACACGCTGGCCTCCGCGCTGCTGGCCAATGGCGTGCACCTGATGGGCCGCTCGTTCAAATACCACCGTCCACGCGGGCCGATCGCGATGGGGGCCGAGGAACCCAACGCACTGGTGGCGGTCGGCGCCGGTGCACGGCACACGCCCAACCTGCGCGCCACGCAGGTCGAGCTGTATGACGGGCTGGACGCGACCAGCCAGAACCGTTTCCCGTCGCTGGCCTTCGACCTGGCCGCTGCCGCCGGGCTGGCCGCCCCGCTGCTCGGCGCCGGTTTCTACTACAAGACCTTCATGGGGCCCGGTCGCGCCTGGCATCGGCTCTACGAACCGGCGATCCGCCGTGCCGCCGGGTTGGGAACCGTGCCGCAGGCGCCGGACCCGGACAGCTATACCCAGCGCTACGCCCATTGCGAGGTACTCGTCGTCGGCTCGGGCGCCGCGGGGCTGGCCGCGGCGTTGGCGGCGTCGGAGCATGGGCAGCGCGTCTTCCTGGTGGATGAACAACCGATCTTCGGCGGCGGTCTGCTGGCGGAGGCGGATGCCAGCATCGAGGGCATGCCGGCCGCCCGCTGGCTGGCCGCCGCCGTGGCGACCCTGGCGTCGCGGCCGAACGTCACGTTGCTGCCGCGCACGACCGCCTTCGGCTATTTCACGCAGCACTATCTGGGCCTGTCCGAGCGACTGACCGACCATCTTGCCGAGCCGCCGCCGGGACAGGCGCGCGAGCGGCTGTGGAAGCTGCGGGCGGGCCGGGTGGTGCTGGCCACCGGGGCGATAGAACGCCCGATGGTGTTCGCCGGCAACGACCGGCCCGGGATCATGCTGGCGGGCGCGGCACGCAGCCTGTTGCATCGCTGGGCGGTGAAGCCCGGCACCCGGGTCGTGGTCTGCGGGGCGGACGACGCGATGTACGTCTCCGCTCGCGACCTCGCCCGCGTCGGTGTCACCATCGCGGCGGTCGCGGATCTGCGGCCCGGCAACATGTGCGAGACCTTCGGCCTGCCGGTGCGCCAGGCCAGCAGGATCGTCGGCAGCATCGGCCGCCTGCGCGTGGCCGCCGTCGATCTGCGTCCGCCCGGCGGCGGCATCGAGCGCGTCCCCTGCGACCTGGTGCTGATGGCCGGTGGCTGGACGCCCGCGTTGCATCTGTTCTCCCAGGCGCGCGGCCGGCTCGCCTTCGACCCCGAGCGCCGCATGTACCTGCCGGGCGAGGGTCCGGATGGCCTGGCATGCGCCGGCGCCTGCCGCGGGCTCTCGGGCCTCGCGGCCTGCCTGGCGGATGGCTATGCCGCCGGCGACGGGCGACGGGTGAGTGTCGCCGTCGCCGGCGACATCCCGCCCGTCGGCGGGTTCGAGGGATTGGTGCCCGGTTCCAGCCCGGGCAAGGCTTTCGTCGACTTCCAAAACGACGTGCAGGCGAGCGATATCAGGCAGGCGGTGGACGAGGGCTTCCGCTCGATCGAGCACGTCAAGCGCTACACCACGAACGGCATGGCCACCGACCAGGGCAAGACCTCGAACATCAATGGCCTTGCCATTGCCGCGGCTGCTCTCGGCCGGACGATGCCACAAGTCGGGCTGACGACGTTCCGCATGCCCTACACCCCGGTCACCTTCGGCAGCTTCGCCGGCCACGCGCGCGGCGACCTGTTCGACCCGGTGCGCCAGACGCCGATGCATGGCTGGGCGGCAGCGCGTGGCGCGGTGTTCGAGGATGTCGGGCAATGGAAACGCGCCCACCATTTCCCGCGCCCCGGGGAGACGGAAGCCGCTGCCGTGGCGCGGGAATGCCGCGCGGTACGCCTGCGCGCCGGGCTGTTCGACGCCTCGACGCTGGGCAAGATCGAGGTGGTCGGGCCCGATGCCGCGACCTTCCTGGACCGCGTATATACCAACAGCTGGGCCAAGCTGGCCCCTGGACGCTGCCGCTACGGCCTGATGCTGAACGAGGCCGGTTTCGTCATGGATGACGGCGTGGTCGGCCGCCTGGCGCCGGACCGGTTCCACGTGACCACCACCACCTCGGGCGCGGCGGCGGTGCTGCACCATATGGAAGATTTCTTGCAGACCGAATTCACCGACCTGCGCTGCTGGCTCACCTCGGTAACCGAGCAATGGGCGGTGATCGCGGTGCAGGGTCCACTCGCGCGGGAGATCCTGGAGCCGTTGACCGAAGGCGTCGATTTCGCGGCATTTCCGCATATGAGCTTGGCCGAATGCCACGTTGCCGGCGGGCCCGCCCGCCTGTTCCGGGTCAGCTTCACCGGCGAAGCCGGCTTTGAGATCAACGTACCAGCTGGCCAAGGCGCCGCGGTATGGGATGCGGTGTGGCAGCGCGGCGAGGCGCTGGGCCTGGAGCCATACGGCACCGAAGCAATGCACGTGCTGCGCGCCGAGAAGGGCTACATCGTGGTCGGCCAGGACACCGATGGCACGGTCACGCCGGGGGATCTGGGGCTGTCCTGGGCGATCGGCAAGGCCAAGCCGGACTTCATCGGCAAACGCTCGCTGAACCGCCCGGACATGCTGCTCGCCGACCGCCAGCAGCTGGTGGGGCTGTTGCCTGTCGACCCCTCGGCGGCACTGGAGGACGGGGCGCAGATCGTGGCGGCGCCGGACCCGCCGGTCGGCACGGCAGCGATCGGGCACGTCACCTCGGCTTATTACAGCGGGGCACTTGGGCGCGTCATCGCCATGGGGCTGCTGCAAGGCGGACGGGCGAGGATCGGGGAAGTCGTGCACGTGCCGATGCAGGGGGGAAGCATTGCCGTCACTGTCACCCGGCCGGTGTTCTACGATCCCGACGGAGGTCGGTTGGATGGCTGAATTTGCCGAAGAAGATATGGGCCCGCGCCACATCCTGCGTGGCCCGGCCGCCGGCACGACGTTGCACGGAGTGGTCCTCCCGGCGGAGCCGTGCCGCGCGGCCGAGGCGGAGGGTTTCGCCGCCTTGTGGCTCGGCCCGGATGAATACCTGCTGCTGGGCCGCGCCGTGCCGGCGACCGAATTCGCCGTCGTGGACGTGACCCATCGCAACCTCGGCTTCCGCCTTGCCGGCCCGAATGCGGAAGCGCTGCTTGCCGCGGGTGTGGCGCTCGACCTGGCGCCGGCCGCCTTCCCGGTGGGCATGTGCACCCGCACCATGTTCGAGAAGGCCGAAATCGTGCTGTGGCGCCGCGGCGAAGCCGACTGGCATATCGAAGTCGCGCGGTCGTTCGCGCCCTATCTGCGCGACATGCTGGCGGCGATCAAGCGGGCCAATCCGATCTAGCCTTCGGCTCCTACTCGAGTAGACCCATCTCGCCGAGCTTTACCTGCGTCAGCATCGCCATCTCGTCGTAGACGTCCCATTGCTCGACGATGCGACCGTCGACCACATGGTAGTGGGATATGCCAAGCAGGAAGATGCGGTGGCCGGTGGGCGCGCCCAGCATGCCGTAGCCGAGATGATGCCCTTCCATGATCCAGCGCACCGCGATCTTCTCGCCACCTTCCTCGGACGGCACCGAACAGATGTGTTGCGGAATGAAGGCGCAGTCCGGGATGGTGGCGATCAGCCGCAGCGTGCGATGCAGCACCGCGGCTCGGCCGCATAGTTCGCGCTTGCCGGCGCCATGGTACAGCACGTTCGCGGCATAGACGCGGTCGATCGTGCCCAGCATGCGGTGGTTGAACATCTCGTGCAGCCAGCCCAGCAGTGCCGCCTCGCCGTCGCCATGGGCGATCGAGAGGTCGGCCTGGGCCTCGGGTGGATACTGGCCGATCATGCGGCGGTTTTCGCCGAAATCCATCGTGTCCTGGCCACTGGCATGCAGGCCGCGCGCGGCGGCCTCGGCGATGGGATGCGGATCGAGGCCGAGCTGGCAGACCATGGCCATGCCGTCGGTGACGATCCACTCGCGGTAGATGCGGTTCTCCAGGATCATGCAATCGGCGATGGTGCGGGTGCTGAAGCCGCGGCCGGTCGGCTTGCCGTAGGGTCCGTCCTGCGTGTGCCGGCCGGTGCTGGTAACGAGATGCGAGGTGTAGAATCCGCTTGAATCGTCGCCGCGCCAGATCACCTGGGTGGCCATGCCGCGACGCTCGGGGAACACGGCCAGCCGCGCGATCGTGTCGCGGACGATATCTTCGCGATCATGCACCGAGCGGAGGTTGTAGTAGACATCGGGGTTGTGCGTGTAGTGGCTGTAGATCAGGCCGATGTCGCGCTCGTCCCAGATGCGGTGCGTGCAGCGCACGATATAGTCGACGATGTCGGTATAGCACGGATCGAAGCCGCGCAGGCTCTGTACGCGCGGTCGATTGTTCGGCACCAGATCGGTAAAGTCGCGGCGCTCCACGTGCAGCACCGGCTCGGCCGCCTGGTCGTTCGGCACGATGCGGGGAGTCTGCGGGTCGCTCATGACATTGCCTCGTGTTGACTGGTTGAATCCGGCGATCCGGGCGGCGGTGTCATCCACGTGCCGCCATGATCTGTGCGAGTACCGCGATCTCGTCATAGATGCGCCATTCGCGCAGGATCTTGCCTTCGTGCAGCTCGAACTGTGAGGCGCCGAGCACATGGATCGCCGTGCCGGTCGGCGGTCCGTAGGTCGGCACGCCGGAATAGGTGCCGCGCAGCACCCAGATGACGCCGACGCGCATGCCAAGCTCGGGCGAATCGTTGATGGCGATGTCGCGCACTTCCACCTGGCCGTCCGGGAAGGTCGCCAGCAGATTGATGATCTCCATCTGGTACGGCGTGAGGTTCTGCACCCGGCGCATGCGCACACCATGGCACACGATCCGGTCGCTCACATATTGAGGCGCGAGATCGAAGCGGCGGCGGTTCCACACATCCTGAAAATAGTTCGTCACCATGTCGCAGACCGCCTGGTGGCGCGGCGGTCGAGCGCCGGAAATTCCCAGTTTCGCGGGATCGGCGATGCGCCCGGCGAAGGCGCCGTCCTCAGGCGCGGCGGCGACGGCGCGGCCGAGCACGGGGCTGCGCGCGGCAAGCTCGGCGGCGACCTTGTAAGGATCGAGTCCAAGCGTCTCCAGCACCGCGAACTCGTCGCGCACCAGCCACTCCTCGACGATGCGGTTGTCCTGCACCAGGCAATGCGCGACGGTGCGGGAGATGAAATCGCGTCCGGTCGGCGGCCCATAGGTCCAGAAGCCGCTATGGGTTCCGGTTTTCAGGACCCGGTGGAAGCTGATGAAGCCATTGGGGCCGCGCTGCTCCCACACCACATCCTCCCCCTGCCCGCCGCCACCATTGGGGAAGGCGGCGAATTTCTGCACAGAGTTCGAAATAACCGAGTTGTAATCATAGGTCTCGCCGTAGGCGGTATGGACCTTGATGTCCTCGCTGTAGTGCTCGCCCAGACGGCCGATTGCGCGGTCGATCCAGATGGTGTCGGTCCAGCTCAGGATGTAGTCACGCGGATTCCGGTATGGCGCATAGGCGGAGGGCAAAAGCGGGTCCATGCGAGGCGCTCCGAGCTTTCAATGCATTCGAATGCATGATAAGCTAATGCCTTCGGTTGCTCAAGCACCACAGGGGCAAGAGGAAGCAGATCAATGGATACGAATACGAGACTGATCCGCCGGCGGGACATGGTCGCCTGCAAGGTCGCGTTCATAGACTGCAAGATGCCCGGATCGACCGCCAAGGAAAACTATTCCCTGATCGGCCCCGGGGTCACCCAGGCCTCCGATCAGGTGGTGAACATCACTGAGCCCCACGGGTTCAGCCTCGGTGTCGCGGCGATGCCGCCCGGCACCGTGAACAACCTGCACATCCACTATACCGCCGAGGTGTTCATGGTGTTCAGCGGCACCTGGCTGTTCCGCTGGGGCGCCGACGGCAAGGACGGCGAGATCATCGGCCGCGCCGGCGACGTGGTCAGCATCCCGACCTGGATCTTCCGCGGCTTCAGCAATGTCGGGGATACGAATGGATGGATTTTCACCGCACTTGGCGGGGACGACACCGGCGGCATCATCTGGCACCCCTCGATCCTGAACACGGCAGCCGAATACGGCCTGTTCCTCACGCGGGACAACATGCTGGTGGACACCGCGGCGGGAGCGGCCCGACCGGCGGCGGACGAGTTGATGGAACCGCTTGACGACGCGACCATCGCGGGGCTGCGCCGCTTCGATACCGCAGCGATGCGCCGCCGGGTGGTCGCGCATGGCGAACTCGCCTGGTCCAATCACGCGTTGCTGGACAGCGCCCTTCCGGGCCATGCCAGCGCGTTGGCGCCGGTGATCGGCCATGGCATGAGCCAGGATCTGGAGCACTCACCCCCGGTGGCCAACCCGCACGGCTTCTCCATCGAGTGGCTGCGCATCGCCCCCGGCGAGCGGGTCGGGCCGTTCAAGCTGGCGGAGAAGCAGGTGCTGCTGGTGTTCACCGGCGCGATCGAGGTCACGCTCGACGAAGCCGCCGCGGTGCGCGCGGAATCCCAGGAGGTGTTCTCGGTGCCGGCCGATGTGTGGCGCAGCATTGCCTCGGTCGGGACGGAGGCGACGGAAATTGCCGTCATCACGGCGGGGGATCACAAGAAACACCCGGTTTGGAGCGGCGAGATCGCCGCCGCCGCGGCCGCGCGGGGTTCGGCGCTGGACCACGCCGGCTACATAGCGCCAGTGCGGTTGCTGCCGCCGGAGTCGCGGCCGCACGCAGCTTGACGTCGCCCGGCGGATGGCCTGCGAAAAATCATGATACGGCACGCGCATGCAGAATGAGCCGCGTACCGCCGTCGCTGGTGTAGCGATCGAACGGCCCGCGTCACAGCGGCGGGCGACATCATACGATGTCGCCCGCGCCGCCGGCGTGGCGCAATCGACCGTTTCGCGCTGCTTCCAGAACGACAGCGCGATCTCACTCGCAACGCGGGATTTGGTTCTGGAGACGGCGCGGCGGCTCGGCTACATGCCGAATGCCCTGGCGCGCAGCCTGATCACACGCCGCTCGAACATGGTCGGCGTGATTGCGACACGCTACACGCTGCGCGGCAATCCCGACGTGATCTATGCCATCGGCGAGGCACTGGCGGCCGCGGGCAAGCATTTGCTGCTGGTGACGGCCGAGCGCGACCTGCCGGACGCCGCCGCCCTGCGCGGCGCGCTGGAATATCCGCTTGATGGGCTGATCTCCTGCGTGCAACTGGCCGATGAGGAGATCAGATGGATAAGGGATCGCCACGTCGCGCTCGTGCTCTACAACCGGAGCTCGCCCAGGATCCCTGTCGATGCCGTCGCCGTGAACCATGCCGCGGCCGCCGCCCAATTGGCCAAGACGCTGTATGAAGCTGGCCATCGCCGGTTCCTGTGCGTGGGAGGGCCGACCGACGCGCCGGTCAGTCGTGATCGTGTGGCGGGCTTCATCGGCCAGCTCGTGGCGCTTGGGGTGCGTGATACGCCGGTCATCGCAACGGATTTTTCCTATACCGGCGGCCGCGACGCCTTCCTCGGCTACGTGAAGGACACAACGCTTTTCGATGCGGTGTTCTGTGCCAACGACCAGATCGCGCTCGGCGTCATGGACGCCAGCCGCTTCACGCTGGGACTGACGATCCCGCGGGATTTGTCAGTGGTGGGATTCGATGGCGTAGCCGAGGCGGGGCGCCCGGGGTACCTGCTCACAACCATGCAGCAGGACACCGTGGACATGGCGCGGCAAGCCGTTGGCCTGCTGTTGCAGCGGCTGGCCGCGCCGGACCTGCCGGTGATGCGGATGGAGGTCGCGGCGAGCCTCGTCGCACGTGGATCGGCAAGGCTGACGCCGCTGCCCTGATACGGCGTTCGCTCCAGGGACGCCGTCCCTGGAGCGCCTGCTGCTACTGGCACTTCATTTTGTAGATGAACTTCTGCACTTCGGGCGTATCGATATTGTCCTTGGTGGCGATCACGAAGGGCGTGTTCACCTGACGCTCGATCGGCTTGCCGTCCAGCGCGTCGATCATCATCTTCACGCCGAGCCGGCCGACCTCGAGCGGATACTGCACCACGTCGGCGGTAACGATGCCCTGGCGAATAGCCTCCACGATCGGGTCCGAGGTGTCGAACCCGACGATCTTGATGCGGCCGATGCCGCCTACCTCGCGCACGCCGGTAGCGGCACCTTCGGTATTGTTGGTGGTGATGGTGAAGATGCCGGCGAGGTCGGGGTTCGCGGCCACCGTAGCGGTGACGATGCCGGCCGCCTTGACGGTCTGGTTGTTGCTGTATTGCGGGCCGAGGAAGGTGATCCCGGGGTAGTTCTTCAGCTCCTCGGTGAACCCTCGCAGGCGCTGCTGGGCGACGTTGGCGGCCGGCGAGTTCATCAGCGCCATCACCTTGCCTTTGCCGCCGATCGCGGCCGCCAGCGCCTTGGCCGCCTGCATGCCGCCCGCCACGTTGTCGGACTGGATGTTGGAGATGGCGACGCTCAAATCCTGCACGTCGCCGTCGATCGAGATGATGCGGATGCCTCGCGCCTTGGCCTCAAGCAGCGTGGCGGTCAGCGCCACCGGGTCGTCGGCGGTGAACATGATGCCGTCGGGCTTGGAGGCGATCACCGCGTCCAGCACCCGCATCTGCAGCGCCGGTTGGTACTGGGCCGGACCCTGCGCATCGAAGGTGGCGCCAAGCTGCCGCGCCATCTCGCTGCCACCACAGGCGACGGTGGCATAGAACGGGTTGCCGGTGAGGCCCATGATGTAGGTGATCTTGTAGGGGTCTTTGGCGGAGGCAGCGGACGCGAGTCCGAGGGATGCGGCAAGCGCGAGCGAGAGCGCCGCGGTGACTTTGAGTCGCATGAAATTCTCCTTGTTATTGGGCCATGGTGGCGAGAGGGAAGCGTCGCGGTTATCGATCCTGGGCCTGCCGCTTGATCTGATCGGCGTAGACGGCGGCGATCACCACAAAACCGATGACGACCATCTGCCAGAACGGCTGCACGCCCATGATGATGAAGCCGTTGGCCAGCACGGCCGGGATGAACACCCCGATCACCGTGCCGATGATGGTGCCCCGCCCGCCGTACAGGCTGGTGCCGCCGAGCACGACGGCGGTCACCGCCTCCAGCGGATCGGTCGCGTGTCCTTCGAGGGTGGTGGTGGCGAATCGCCCGAGCGAGAGCATGGCCGCAGCACCGGCGAGGAGGCCGCTGAGCGCGTAGAGGCTCATCAGATGCCCGGCGGTGTTGATGCCGGCGCGGCGCGAGGCTTCCGGATTCGATCCGATCAGGAAGGTGTGGCGGCCGTAGCGCGTGAGATGCAGCACGATCATGCCGACCAACGTCAACAGCGCCGAGATCAGCACCAGCGATGGGATGCCGCCGATGCTGCCGGTGCCGATCGCGATGAGCGTCTTGGGAACCGTGCGCACGTCGTTGCCGTCGGTGATCAGGTAGGCCATGCCGAGGGCTGCGCCCATCGAGCCCAGCGTGGTGATCAGCGCGGAGACCCGCAGTTTCGCAACGCAGAACCCGTTGAACAGACCCCAAGCCAGGCCGGTGACCAGTGCTACCACGACGCCGATCGCGACGGCGCCGACGCCGTCGCCGCCCACCGCCTCCATCGTCTTGGCCGCGGCGACGCCTGCGAAGACCAACACCGAACCGACCGAGAGGTCGAAGCCGCCGGCGATCATCACGTAGGTCATGCCGATGGAGATCACCAGCAGCACCGAGGCGTCGAGGAAGATGTTGCGAAGGTTGAATGTGCTGGCGAAGGTGTTCGGCCGCATGAAGGTGAAGAACAACACCAGCAGAATCAGGATGCCGGTCATGTAGGCAGGCGACGATGTCAGCGCCCCGCGCAAGCGGCGGCCCAGGCCGGGCGGCGCCAGGGCGGCCGGATCGGCAGGCAACGCCGTTGCCTTTCCGGTCATGCCACGGCTCCTTCCTCGGTTTCCGTATCGAGCGCGCCGGTCATGGCGCCCACCAGATCCTGCACCGTGATGCCGGCGTTGGGCATCCGGGCGATTCGCCTGCCCAGTCGCAGCACCTCGATCACGTCGGCCACCTGGATGACGTCGCGCATGTTGTGGCTGATCAGCACCACGGCAACGCCGGTGTCGCGAATGCGCCGGATCAGGTCCAGCGTGCGCCCGGTCTGCACCACACCGAGCGCGGCCGTCGGCTCGTCCATGAACACCACGCTGCGCGCCCACATGATCGAACGGCAGATCGCGACACTCTGCCGCTGCCCGCCCGACAGACTGGAGATCGGCGTATCCATGTCCTTGAGGCTGACCTTCAGTCGCTGGAAGGCGACCAGGCTTTCGCGCCGCATCGCGGCGTTGTCGAGGAAGCCAAGGCGCCCGAGCAGGCCGGGCAGCACCTTCTCGCGACCCATGAACATGTTGGCGGCAGGGCTGAGGTCCTGTGCGACCGAAAGATCCTGGTAGACCGTCTCGACCCCGGCGGCATGAGCCGCGGCAGGCGAATCGAACGAGACCTTCTGGCCCTTGATGAAAATCTCGCCGGCACTGGCTTTGTAGACGCCGCTCAGGATTTTCACGAGCGTGCTTTTTCCGGCGCCGTTGTCTCCGATCAGCGCGGTGACCTCACCGGCGCGGGCGCTGAAATCGGCGCCGCGCAAGGCTTCGACATGACCGAAATTCTTGCGGATACCACGTGCTTCCAGGATCGGTTCGCTGGCGCTCCACTCCGCCTGCAAGCCGGTGTGCGCTGGGCTGTCTGCGGTATTGCCCATCGTGGGGGTCCCTTTGCGTTTTTACGCATTCGAATGCATTGCAGCTTACGCAGCCATGTTTCCCGCAATCAAGCGGCAATTCTCGCTCCTACGGCCTAATCAATGACGAACTTGCGTGCGGTAGCCAGCCGGTGGGCATGGATTTGCTACAACACGGCGCTCTCGCCATGCATGCGCCATTCGCGGACGATTTTGCCGCGCCGGAATTCGCAATGTGGCGCGCCGAGCATGGCGACCCGGCTGGCCCGCGCGCACTGGGCGTACTTGACCTGGGCCTGGAGAGTCGGTGGTGCGGCACGCGTGCCGCGCGGCGTGATGATAGTCATCACGGTGACCGAGGAAGACGCATGTCGGAAAAATTTCGAACGGCTGCCAATCCGCGCCGATTAGGAGCCCGGCAGGTGATGCGCATCCTCGAAGAACAGCTCCTGCCACGCCTCGACCTTGTTCTTGATCCGGCCGGTACGGAACGAGAAATCTGCGATCCGCATCGTGTTCTCCGGCGTGCTCCCGTAACGGATCAACGGGTCGCGCAACATCCGCGCTACGAACTCGGGCGCCAGCTTCGGCGCCTGCTCGGCGATATAGAGCGCCGCCGCGTCCTCGGGATTGGCCACGATCCAACGCTGCGCCTCCTCCAGCGCTGACAGCGCGGCCACGAAAGCGGCCCTGTTCTCATCCCGATACCGCCGCGAGGTGACAAGCAGTTGGAACGTCCCGGGACCGCCCAGGATTTCCGGCGATGCGATCACCTGCGACACCTTCCCACTGTCCAACTCCTGAAAGCAGAACGGCGCGGTCGCGAAATGGGCAGTGATCTCCGAATGGCCGCTCATCAGCGCCGCTGCCGCCTCCGGATGCGGGATCGAGACAGTGTTGACGTCGAGCTGCTTCGCATGACCCTCGCCGAAAACCTTCTCGCATGCCATCTGCAGCAGCAGAGCCTGGTAGGACACGCCGACATCGGGCATCGCGATCCGGTCAGTCGGCTTGAATTCCCGCAGTGTCTTCAGGCGGCTCTGGTTGGTGTTCAAAACGGCGGCGCTGGCGTCCACGGCCGCCGCCGCGGCCACTTGCAGCGTCGTCCGCGTCCGCTCCCGCAGCGTCAGTAGTGGCCCCAGGCTGACCGCCCCGAAATCAGTGTTGTTGGAGATGAGCGCGTCATTGACCGATGAGCCGTTGGCGACCCGGATGTATTCGGCCGAAACGGCCGCCCCTTGTCTGCCACCCGCAGCTTCGACGAGCTTGCGCGCTTTCATCACGTCAAACGGGAGATAGCTCAGCCCGACCTGACGAGTGATCCGGATCGCGGCAGTGGCGCCCCGCGCGCGCCGAAGAAAAGCGGGAGTGGCCAACGCGGCAACGGATCCGGCGACCAATGGACGGCGGCCAACGACAGCGAGCATGGGGCCAATCTCCCTCGATGTGGAGGTTCAGGAACTCACGATCACGATCAAGGCTCTCGACCGGCGTCGCTTGTCGACCGGGCGCAGCCTGTGCTTCAGGTATCCCGGGAACAGCGTGGCGTCGCCCGTCCGCAAAATCTCCACGGCGTCACCCAACTCTAGCTCGAGTTCACCCTCCAGAACGAAGACGAACTCGAGCCCGCCATGGAACGTGAGTGCGATGGCATCAAGGTCTTTCGCGGGGTCGATGATGTAGGAAGTGACGGACTGCCCGGCGCAGGTTGCCTGCTGCATCAACACAGCGTATCGCGACGCCTCGACTCCGTTCAGCCGCAGCGACGAGCGTTCCCCCGCGCGCACGACCAACACCTCACCATCCACCGGCGACCCGCCGATCAAGTCGGCCAGCGTCACGCCGAGCGCAGCGGCCAGCCGCAGGAGCGCGCCCATTGACGGCAATTTCTCGCCGCGCTCGATGCGCGAAAGGTGCCCGGTGGTTATTCCGGCTGCGGAGGCGACGATCTCAAGCGTATTTGCGTTCCGGATACGGATCTGACGCAGCCGGGTGCCTAGTGCAGCCGCTTCGCTGTCGATCGCAGAAGGAAGTATGCGGACCGATGTGGCGCCTGGGGCTGGCATGAAGGCTAACCCTTTTGGACATCAGAGAGCTGAAGGACAAATTGTGTCTAACGGCCGAAGATTTGTCCAGCTAAATTGAAAGCCATTTGGCCGCCTGGTGTTTGCGCGCGGTTCAGGGCCACCCCCACCATCCGCAGACCGACGTGCCTGACTTTGGTAAGTGGCGTTGCGGCTGGCCTGGGAGGTGGCTGAGGAAAGTCGGAGTGTCGAGAACTCGACGATGGGTTCCACAATGCAAAGACAGCAAGCCGCCATCACTGCGGAGCGACGCACAAGGTCGCGCTGCGCTGGCCGTTCGAATTTGTCCTGCCTGTTCGTCCGGTTGTGCTGCGCGTGTTATCGTTAGTCCATGTTGATGAATGCGATTCGCCAGACCGATCGGCTCCATCGGATGTCGCTTGTGCCTTAGTCGCCTCGCATAATTAGGAGAATGTCTTGAGGACTTTGCAGCAGCGGATGGTCACTTCGCTCGGGTCAGCCATCCTACTGATCGCGGGATGCACCACACAGCCCGCTTCACCGCCCGCAGCCGCACCGCGGGCTTCAGGACATGTCTCGCCTCGGACGGCAAACAATGCTTGGTTCAGCCAGCAGCTTGCCGCCGCACGAGCGGCGAAACGGGATTACCAGCCGAGTTCGGATAAGGCCGGGGCGCAGCGGGCCTATGACGACACGCTGCGGGGGGCTTGTACGCGTGCTGCAGCGATGGGTCCGGACAAATACCCCAAGGGTTGTGACGCAGTCCTGCACCCAACCCCGGCCAAATCGTCGACCGATCCCTTTGTGTGTGACAGCAACGGCGACGATCCCGCTCTCCTGACAGAATGCAACGATTGACTCGCCTGCGATGTGCAACCTCTACTCGATGACGACCTCCCAGGCGGCGATCCGCGCCCTGGCCCGCGTGATGAATGACCGGACGGGCAATATGCCGCCGCTGCCTGGCATCTTTCCCGACTACGGGGCGCCAGTCGTCCGCGAAGGCGGCGACGGGTGCGAGATGATCCTGGCGCGGTGGGGCATGCCCTCGCCGATCTTCTCGCTCAAGGGCAAGAAGACCGATCCAGGGGTCACCAACATTCGCAACGTCAAATCCCCGCACTGGCGGCGATGGCTTGGGCCGGAGAACCGTTGCCTGGTTCCGTTTACCAGCTTTTCCGAGAACGAGCTGACGCCCGGCGGCTCCAGGCAGCCGATATGGTTCGCGTTCGACGAGAATCGGCCGCTGGCGTTCTTCGCCGGCATCTGGACGCGCTGGACATCCGTTCGCAAGGTCAAAGAGGGCGAGGTGACGGCGGACCTGTTCGGCTTCCTTACCACGGAGCCGAACTCGGAAGTGGCAGCCGTGCACCCGCAGGCGATGCCGGTCATCCTGACGACGCCGGATGAGCGCGAGACCTGGCTGCGGGCACCGTGGTCGGAAGCGTGCGTGCTGCAGCGGCCGTTGCGCGACGGATCTTTGCGGGTGGTGCTTCGGGGCGAGAAACAGGACGGTGCGATGGAGCTGGTCAATCTTGCTGCCGCCGCCAGCCAGCCGCATGCCGAACTTCCATTGCCGCTGCTGGATGGAACGCCGGACCGGCCGAACGATTCCGTGACCGTTGCTATAGTGGAAAATGGCCGTCAGCAGAAACTACTATAGATCGCGACAATTGCCGGTATTGGTTACCCGTTGGGTCGCGCACGGCTCAAGCTCGGCGCAGGTTCCAGAATATGGGAAATCCCAGCACGCGATCCTTCAGATCTCGGCGCAGCGCCGTGGACTGAAAAACGCTGCCCAGAGGAATGCAAGGCAATTCATCCATCCCGACGACCTGCATCTCCCGGGCAATCCGTTGCTGCCCATCAAGGTCCGGCGTCTCCAGCCAGGCGTTCCGCAATTCCTCCAGCTTCGGCACGATTGGCCAGCCGAACCAGGCGTCGCGCCCGTTGCCGCGGAGCAGGATGTGCGTGGAGGGATCGACGAACCAGAGGCCCGGGAACGACCAGCACCCGACCGACCAGCCGCCACGCTCCAGCGGCTCCATGGAACGCCGGCGTTGCACGACGGTACCGGAATCGGACAAGGCGAGATCGAGATTCATGCCGAGCCGCTGGAAGACATCGGCCGCGACTTCGGTGAGGGCCTTCGTTACCACCGTGTCGGTCGGTCCGATCAGCCGGATCTTCTCGTTGCCGTAGCCTGCCTCGCGGAGCAACGCCTTCGCCTTGCCGAGGTCGCGGGGCCCGAGCAAGGGCGCCAACCCGGCGTCGTTGGCCATCGGCGAGCCGGGCGGGAAAAAGCCGGTACCGACCCTGTAGTTTTGCGGATCCGTGCCGACCGCGGCCATCGCGAAATCCGATTGGCTGATCGCCGGCAACAGCGCCTGCCTCATCCGCTTGTTGTCGAAGACAGGGTTCAGCCAGTTCAGCCGCATGACGCTGACACCCGGCAGCAGTTCCAACTGGCCGACCTCGATCTCCGGCTTGCCGCGTACCAGGTCGATGATTTCGGGAGGCGGCTGCGAATACCAATCGACCTCGCCCCGCTGCAAGGCCGCCGCCGCCGTGGCAGCGTCCGGGATGATGTGCCATTCGACCCGGTCGAAATTCACCTGCTTCGGGCCGGCCGTCAGGCCAGTGCCTTGGTCGGGCGTGGGAAGATAGCCCGCAAAGCGCTCATAGACCGCGATGTTGCCGGTGCGGTACTCCTCGCGCCGGAAACGGAACGGCCCCGAGCCGGTGGTGTCGGACAGCTGCTTGGTGGGATCGGTCTGCGCCACCCGTTCCGGCATGATGAAGGGCACTGGGGCGGTGGCCTGCGCCAGCACATGGATCAGCAGCGGAAATCTGCGCTTCAGGCGAAACCGCAGGCGGCGATCGTCGACGGCCACCATCTCGTCGAGTGCCGCGGCCAAGGTCTGTCCCATCGGTGCGACCGCCATCCACCGCCGCAGGCTGGCCACGCAGTCCTGGGCACGGATCGGCTCGCCGTCGTGGAACCTGATGCCTGCGCGCAGGCTGATGGTGCAGCTTCGGCCGTCCTGCTCGAACAGGTGGCCTTCTGCCAGCTGCGGCCGCGGCGACAACTTTCCGTCCGTTCCGTACAGCGTGTCGTAAACCATGTAGCCGTGGTCGCGAACGATGTCGGCGGTGGTCCAGATGGGGTCAAGGATCGCGAGATCCGCGTAGGGGACGAATTTCAGAACCCTTTGCTGCTCGGTCTGCGCCAGCGCCGGGGAAGCCAGCGCAGCGCTTGCCGTTGCTGCCAGGAAAGTCCTGCGTTTCATCTTGCCGCCTCCGGTGCAATCCCGCGGCCGGCATGACTAGCGGCTGCGACCGGCGCCATGTTATCCGGGCATGATGCCGCAGGCAAAGGACCCTACCGCGGCTTGTGCTGCCATACGCGAATGTAGTCGATCGGCCAGTCCCACCCGTGCGGGACGCCGCCCTGGTCGCTGATATGCGATAGGTCGTTGAACTTCGCACCCACGGCCAGGCTCGCGATGAGATGCGCCGGCACGTGGTCGACACTATTCCAGGCGTAGATCCGCTCGCGGATCAGCCGCCCGTCCAGATAGAATTTCAGCTTGTCGTCCGTGCCCCAATCCAGGCCGTAGACATGATAGTCGGCGACCAGGTCTTCCTTCGTCTGGTAGTACCGTTTATCGCCCCAATCCGGCGCGTGGTAGGTATCCCTCGGATTGCCGAACGCCGCATCGTTGTTGTTGGTTGACGTTCCGTTGTTCAGGTAGTGGCCGGGCGGCGTGTTGTTGAAGCCGAACTGGTCGAAGATGTCGATCTCGGGGGGCCAGTGCCGCGCGCTGAAGCTGGCTTTGCGGCTCGGCGGCACCGGCGGGTATTGCACGCCGGAATTGAGCCAGAACGCCGGCCAGGCATACATCGCCGGCGGCATCCGGCAGCGGATTTCGATGTAGCTTCCCGGATGGATCGGCAACGCAAACCGGATGATACCGCTTTCGATGTTGCCGTCCGAACAATCCGACCGGATGCCCGTGTCCAGTCCGCAATGCCCCCGAAGCACCAGGCCACGGAAGGTGAACACGTGCAACGCCCGTGGATCGCCGTCCGGATAATCGCGGTGCCGGCTGCGATAGTCTTTGTATAGCCCGTCCGTCCCGTCGCCGGTCGTGGACCCATCGCCGTAGATGTAACGATAATAGGCGATGCGATCGAGATCATTCTTGTCGCGGATCGTCGCTTCCAGGCGGTCTCGGCCGAAGGTGGCGTCGAGAAGATTGACGAAATCACCGCTTACGCCGACCGGCTTGACCGAGGCGGTGGTCGGCGGAACGGCACCTGCGACAGTGCCCCCTTTCGCTACCGGCGCTTCTTGCGCCGACGCGGTCAGGCCGTTTGCGGCCAACATGAAAATGGCAAATGTGCCCAGCAGGATGCGAGGGTTCATCGCCTATTCGTCAGCCTTCAGAAATTCCACCAGACCGAATCCCGATACGGTATAGAAAGAAACCTCGCGGCCCCCGAAAAGCACCGCGGGTGTCGGCGGGCTGACCAGCATCGTGTCGAGCCCCTCTGCCTCGAGTGCTGCGATCGCCGCCTCCGGCTGCGCGCAGGCGTAGCACAGGTGATAAACCATCGGCCCCATCCGCTTGACCATCTCATCGATCGGTGAAGGTCCGTCCCCTGGCCAGATGACCTCGACGTCCGGCATCGCCGCGTGATGGCGCATTGCCAGGTTGACCCCCTGCAGTGGATCGAACACCGAATTCCCTTCGGTGTATCCGAGCGCCCGCAGGTACAGAAAAGCCTCGTCGGGAGCGCTTACGGCTAGCCCGAAATGATGGAACGCCAGCCCGCTGAGCGTTGCCGGGGTCACGCCTTCGACCTGATGACGTCCACGAACTCGCCGACATTCTTCAAGCCGCCCACCTCTGCCGCCGAGAACTTCACACCGAACGCCTTGGACACCGCGAGCACCAATCGGATATGGCTCAGGCTGTCCCACCCATCGACGTCATCCGCCGTCGTTGTCGGGGTCAGGCTGAGATCGTCCTCATCGAATATGTCGCGGAACACCGTCGTGAGCTTTTCATAGACCGTGGCTTCTTCTATCATGGATTCCTGTTCCTGCTGGCCGGCGTTTCCGACGCTGAATGGATGTTTGACGTGGCACCGCCCAAAGCCGTGATGTTCGGACAGACCAGGCGATCGAGCACCACCGCAAGACGCTCGGCCCAGACCTTGGCGAGGTGCGGCTTGGCATGCACTTCGTCTGAATAGTCCTGGTCGGCCGAAAGGTCCGGCATAGTGAGGGAAGCGAAGCCGGGGCGGTCGGCGAAGCGCTCGAACAATGCCTGCCTGGCTTTGACATATCCCGGCTGGTAAGGACTCGCGTCGCGATGCCAGGCGGGGATCGGCAGGTCGACCAGCACGACTTTCTCGCCTGCCTTGAGCAAGCCTTCGACGGTGTCTTGCAGCAACGCAACCTGCGCCTGGGAAATGTCGCTCTTGCCGCCCATCGTCTGCTGCCAATAGACAAGAGCGTCGGCTTTCTCCTTGTCGCTCATGACGAGCTTTTCGCGATCGGCGTCGGTGAGTTCGGGCGGCCGGACGAACAGGCTGCGTCGCAGGCCGGAGGTGAGGTCGCGGGCAACTTTTTCCAGCAAAAGGTACGGCCGGATCAAAGTCACGCCGACATGCAGCCAACGCGGGGGCAGCACGGCGATCGGACCTGATGCGGTACGACGATCGAAGCCATAGCGGTAGCGCTCGATATCGAGGTCGGTGTCACCGCGATGCCGATCCGCGCCGGACCAGCGCGCTTCGGTGTCGACGAACATTCCGAACCAGATCCCGATGACGAAGGTGTCGGTTTGCCGGGCCGACGCATCCTGGACGGCGTGCACCAGATCGATCATCTGCCGCACTTCCGAGATGTTTGCGCTGCCGATTGCGAGGTTGCTGACCTTCGCACAGGGAACCAGCGCTTGCATGGCAGGCTGCTTGAACCCCAGGCCGGTGTTCGATGCACCGACAAAGAGCACTTTTCGGTCCGGCACATCGAGGACATCCCGTCCCAGAAACGCGTATTTAGGGCTGGTCAGATAAAGCGTGTTGCCCGCCGTCCAGACGTCGAGCCAGCCATCGCGGGGCGGATTTGGCGCCACGATGAATGTGATCCCGAGCGCCGCCGAATACAGCACCGCGAAGCAAACTGCCGTCAGCGCCGCTTGCCGGAGGATCGCCTTCACCTCAAAACGCCTTGTACACGAAGTCCGGCGCCTTGTTGAACAAGGAGGCGATCGCCAGGACCGCGAGAATTCGGCCCGCCAGAGAGAAATTCCTCACCAGCAATCCGGACGAGAAATTGTGGAGACGCGCGGCTATGCCCGTCATTCGGCCGATGGCGGAATCGAAAACCCACGCCAACACCGCGAACCCGACCGCAAGAACCGCAAAGGCGCAGGCGACCCCCAGCAGCCCGAGCTTCTGGCCGAGGGCTAGAAACTGTGGCAACTCAGGTGTCCAAAGGCATGTCAGCGCCAGGGCAAAATACGCGAATGTCACGCCACGCGCGCAGTAGATGTAGCCGGTGGCTTGGGTCAATGCGCGATAGCGCTTCTTGCCGAGCCGATTGGTGCAGGCGATCTGCCAGACCTTGTTGATGCTGGCACCCGCACCCATCAGCAGGCCGTAGATCACGAACACCATCGTCGTGCCGTGCCACACCCCCATCACCAGGAAAGTCACGAAAAACGCGAACACTCCGAGATAGGCCGTCAACGAAGGTGAAGGGAAGCGCTCTAGAAGCACCATCATCAGTGGATTGAACAGATAGAGTTTGAACCACTCCGACAATGTCATGTGCCAGCGCTGCCAGAACTCCAGGAAGCTGCGTGCGGAGAATGGCCGGTTGAAGTTTTCCGGCAGCGCCTGGCCGAGCAGAACACCAATGCCGATGACGATGTCCATGTAGCCGGAGAAGTTGAAATAGAGGTAGGCGGTATAGGCCGCGGCACAGGCCGCGTACAGCACGCCCATCTTCAGCAGGCCGGGCGACGAGCCCGCCATCAGTTGCGGGCTGATGTTGTTGAAGATGTAGTCGGCCGAGGCGGCGATGATGACGAACTTGACGTAGCCCGCGACAACCCTGGAGAACGCTTCGTAGACCCGTTCGGCGGTGAGTGGCGCCGCCTCGATCCCGTCGCTTGCAGCGAAGTCCTGATATCGCTGGATCGGGCCTGAGACGAAGCACAGGAAGTTGCAGGTGTATCGGAAGAATGCGAACGGGCCGATGGGACCGCGCACGCCGCCGGACCGGGCGTCGATCATCACGTGCAGGATTCGGAACAGGATGTACGACAGGCCGATGACCAGATAGGGGAACGACAGCGGCGACAGCGCCTCGACGAACGAGAAGCGCTTGAGGAATATGTAGACGACCAGGACAACGGCGATGCTCGCCGTGAGGACGAGGCTGGCGCCGGCCTCGCGTTCCCGCATTCTGAGCATGACCTGCAGTGCGGCGTATCCCAGCAGCAGGAATCCCAGCAGCGGCAGCAGCTCGGTTGCGTTCTCGACGTAGCTGCCGATGAAGACGGCGCTGGCGATCGTCAGAACCGCGCGCCTCCAGGCGATCGCCGCGCTGAGGTGAAATGCGATCACCGTGAGCGCGACGAAGGCGAGGAAGGTGGATGAGGCGAGGCTCATGCAGCGTGGCCTGACGGCGCGGTGGTATTCAAGCCAACTGCAAGTGACTGGAATCGCGCTCGACGGCCATGGGCGCTGGTTCCACTTCGGTATCGGCGGCCAGTTCCCACCGGGTGGTGCCATCGGGTTCGTCGCCGATCGGGCTGAATCCCAGATTCGCGTAATGGTCCTGGACCATGCCGTTGCGATCGGTCGGGCGGTAGATGCCGATCAGCCGCTCGATACCGGACGCGCGAGCTTGCAGCAGAATTTCCCGCAGAACCATTTTCTCGACGCCGCGTCCGAGAACACGGCAACTCATCAACCAAGTATCGATGGACCAGGTTGCCGGCGCGGTGGCCCGGCAGATGATGACGCAGATGATGCCGTTGTCGCCGAATTTGTCGATGAGTTGGGCGTGCAGCGTCATCGCATCCCGGTCCATCTCGACCTCCGCTACTTCGGCTTCCGAGTAGCGCCGGGTCGTCAGGTTGAACTGGTTGCTCTTGTTGATCAGCTGCGATACCCGCGCCCGCGTCGTCGCGTCGAAGCGACTGAACACGATGCGCATGTCCAGCGAGCGCAGATAGGAATCGATGTCGCCGATCTGCTTTTGAAGCTGCAACCGCCGGGCGTTGCCCTGGTACATCTCGGCACGGCTGCGGTCCTCGTCCGAGAAGCGGACCGATTCGAAATAGCCTGCGGCTGCCAGCGTGCGGGCGTAGTCCGCTGGATCTTCCGCCAGTTCCGGAACGGCGACCTCGGGCAGCTCTTGGCGGATCAGACCTCGTTCCACCGGATTGTCATCGAGGAACACGAGCGATTCGAGCCCGAGCGCCAGTTCGGTCGCGATCGCCCGGATGTTGGTTGCCTTGTCGTTCCAGTTGGCTTGAAAGACCGCGATATGTTCTTCTTTCAGCAGCATGTCCGGGTGATCGATGAATGGCTGGCGGGCGACGCTGTCGGTGTTCTTTGAGCTGACGGCGAGCACCACCCCGCGGGCGCGCAATGCCAGCGCAAGCTGCTGCACGCCCAGATGGGCCTCTCCCGCGGGGTCGCCCTGTGCGATCTTGATGCCCTCGACACCATCGTCGCCGATCACCCCGCCCCAAACCGTGTTGTCGAGGTCGAGCACCAGGCAGCGGCGACTTTTGCCGCGCATGGCCGCGATCAATCGGGCGACGTGATCGGCATAGAGCGGCACGAAAGCATCCGCGAACGGCAATTTCGCCATGTTCCACAGCGATGGCGAATGCCACTCCGCCAGGCCGACGGTTTCCGCGATTCCGGCCACATCCAGCAGGATGTCATCGGACTGCCGCAATGTCTCGACGATCCGATGATTGAGTGCATCGACGAGGTTGCGTGCAGTCCCCGGGATGGTCCGATCCAACGACCCGAACAGACCCTCGGGCGGCGGAGCCAGCGTCTGCAGGATGCATGTTGCCCCGGAGTTGGTCCGGATGGCAGCCCGCAGCGTATCCAACAGGTCGATGGCATCGTCCACTACCTGGGCAGCGGCGGATGCGTTGCCCGGCGCGGGCTGGATCGAGAGGCCGCGGTGATCCAGCGCGATCAGCACGGCGTCTGGACGCGACCGGTTCACATCGGATCCGGGCGCCAATGCGTCCTGCAGAAACTGGTCGTATGCGCCCCGGATGCATTCCAGCGCGATCCCGTGCCGGGCTGCGGTCGCGACCAGGACCGGTTCGATCAGGTCGAGTGTGCCATTCCCGAGAATGCCCAGGCGGAACGGGACGAGTGGCGACAACGACCGCCCGCTCTGCAGCAACGCCGCGATCGTGCGTCCTAGCCGAGACGCCTGATTTTCATTAAGCGAATAGGTGGCGAGCGCACGTGCCTGGCGACCTGGGTCGCCCTTGCTACCGGGGAGCGCCTTGCAGCGGGCGGCAAAATCGCTGGGCGGCCGAGGCAGCCAGGAAAGGTTCTTGTAAAGGTCGAGCGACAAGAGCGGCTCCGCGCACGATGACGAGAATTTCGGACGCGCCTGCCCGAGGCGCCCTCATCTTCTCGCACATGCACAATATCCCTGGCGATGCCGGCAACGGAAACTTGATCGTGAGGCAATCCGGCTCGCGAAAAGATGTCCTGCCGAGGCGCCGTCACGCCGCGGGGATGAAGATCTGGATATGTCCGGTTCCTTGCGAATACAGCGCCACTGCCGCACCGGCGACAGGTGCCCCGTTGAGGTCGACGCCCGTGGCGAACAGGTTGCGGTCGGTGGCAGGACTGCCGCCATAGGCATCGTTCAGGAAGGAGATCCCGAGGTCGTGAACGCCCGGCGACAATGCGGCCTTCAGATCCACCGCCTGCGAGTGACCCAGCGCATTCAAGGCGGTGACGACGCCGCTCTGCCCGGTCGGCTGTCCGTCCAGCGAGAGTGAATACATCGCGTCGCCCTGCCACGCGTCCTCGGCCATATGGAGTACGAGGTCGACATTCACGGCCGCACCCGATACCGCGAAATTCGCCGTGCCGTTCGACATCAGCGCCTGGGGTGCGCCGGCGGCGGGATGGCCATCGTAAGAGACGGAATCGACATACAGATTGCGATCCGTGCTGGGGGTGCCGCCCCACGCGTCGTTGATGAACGTCATGCCGACGGTGTGCGGACCGTCGCCCCAGTTCCCGGACACCGAGAAATCCTGGGTCGCGCCGGTTCCGTGCGACGCGGTTGCGGTTTGCACCCCGCCGACGGGTTTGCCGTCGACGCTGATGAGGAACTGTGCGTCGCCCTGCCATGCATCTTCCGACACATGCAGATCGAGCGTGTCGGTGGGGGACAGGATTGCCGCGGGCGCCGCCGTGGTGCCATGAAACAGGAAGCTTTGCGCACCCGCGCTGAACAGCGACAGGGACGCACCGGGAATTGCCACGCCGTCTTCCGCGGCTGAGACCACGTACAGATTCCGATCCGCAAGCGCCGTGCCGCCATAGGCATCGTTCAGGAAGCTGACGGACACGCTGTGCGCGACCGTGCCGAAATTCCCCAATATGTTGAAGGTCTGGGTCTGCCCGGCCGCATGCGATGCAAGCGCGCTCTGAATTCCGCCGACAGCGACGCCATCGACGGAGATGGTGAATTTGGCATCCCCTTGCCAGGCATCCTCGGCAATCGACAGTGAGAGCGTATCGGTACCGGCGCCTATGGTGACCGGCGCGGGCGCGGTCGGCAGGGGTGCTGGGGTGGTCGGGCTGGCCCCGAAGTATTTTGCCCAGGCCGCGGCTTCGTTAGGCTTGCCATCCGCGGCCGAAGAGAATTCGTAATTTCCGCCACCGTTGGAATTCCATAGATCGACGAATTTAATCTGATCACCGGAAGCCTGCAGTGTCTGGGCGAGCCATTGCGGGAACGTGCCGTCGTCCGCGACATCCTGTCCGCCATTCGAATTCCCGGCACCGGTCTCGGGCAGCGCAAACGGCTTGCCTTGAGCCTTTGCGAACTGCAGCAGGTCGGTGAGGCTGAGGCTGTGACCGGCGCTGCCGTCGAGCGAGTAGGGTGTTGCCGCCGGGTATGTCCAGTAATGCTCGCGGTTGATCGGGTCGGCCATCCATTGCGCGAGGCTGCCATCGACGGTGCCGTTGTTCTTGTCCCAGTCATACAGCGGATTGTACGGGTACATGTCGGCATAGATGTCGGCGCCGATGACATCGACGTAGCTGTTGCCGGGATAGAGGCTCGTTGTCGCCTCGGCGTTCGTGTAGTTGGTGATCGAAGGATTCCAGACCACCTGGACGTTCACGCCGTCTGCCTGCCCGGCCTGATGCAGCACCGTGGAGATATGCTGGAAGGCCGCCACCCAGTCGGCCTGGGTTGCGCTGTCGCTACCTGCGTAGGAGACCGAGGACGTGAGGTTCATCTCCCAGCCCGGCCGCCAATACTGCGTGGCGAAGCCCGCGCTGGCCCAGGATTCGACGACGCCGCGGATGACGCTGTCGTATTGGCCGGACGCAAAGGCCTGGAAATATTGATCGGCCGTCATCGTGGAGGGAGCGCGCGTCGCCATCGGCAGCCCGATCACGGGAATTGCGCTGCGTGCGGCCGGTGACTGCGACGCGGAATCCGCCGCCCAGCTTGCGTTGCCGATCCATTGGCTGATCGGCTGATTCTGATCCAGGTAGTAGACGAGATACTGGGGGGCAGCACCCATCAGCTGTGTAAAGCTGGCGTCCAGGCCCTCGAAAATGCTCTCGTTCGCCGCGCTGCTGTTGTCGGGGTTGCCAATATACGCGCCAAGCGGAAATGGCGTGAGGCCGGTTGCCGTTGTCATAATTATTTCCAGATTTGAGGGCGCTCACCCAATAATATTTGGATGTCGCGCCGCATTCGTTTGTGTCTTAAATTCGCCGCCGCAAGCGGGAGCACGTCGAGCAGGGAGCTCGCCGTCCATTCATTGACCCGAGGCACTTCATTACGCGCTGATCTGGTGAGCCTTCTGCATCACTATTTCCTCGCAAATTCGTGATCGCCGGATGATGTCCGATCACAGGAATGCGAGCAACGTAATACGCTGTTAAAACGACACCAACGTTCCATGCCCAGGCGTCAATGATACTGTCGCGATTGTTAAGACGGTTAATCTCGTCTTTACAGTCGAAGAACTCGCTCGGGAAAGAAAGTGCAGGACTGCGCTACGCGCTGGCCAGTGCTCGCCACGCCATGATCGCGAGCAACATCGCGTTGACCAGAAGCACGGCAGGCGCGATGGCGACCGAGGAGCGCCGCCAGTGCCGGGCGGCCGCGTGGCCCGCCACGCCGACAACGACCAGGCTGGGGACCGTGCCGAGGCCAAAGGCCGCCATGGCCAGCGCCCCGCCCATGGCGCTGCCGGTGCCGGCCGCCACCGTCAGCGCCGCGTAGAGCATTCCGCAGGGGAGCAGGCCCAGAACGAGGCCCAGCAGCAGGCCCGCGTTTGCTTTGCTTCGATCGAGACCGCCGGTGGCAAGGCCCAGCAGCTTCACAAGCCCACGCGGCGCAGCGTGCGGCGAGAAGCGCCAGGTGGCGAAGCGGGGCGCCAGGCGGCAGACCGCCATGCCGAGGAACAGTCCGGCGCCGCCCAGCAACAGCAAACCCGGCACCGGCCCGGCCGGTAACGTGCCTGCCAAGCCGCCCGCGAGGCCGCCGAGCACGGAATAGGTAACCAGCCTGCCGCAATGATAGGGCAACAGCAGGCCCGACCTAAGTCGGGACGCCTCGCATAATCTTGCCGCGGGGACCCTCGCCAGCCCGTCGGCAACCTGTCCCAGGACGAAGGGCCCGCACATCGCCGCGCAATGCATGATGCCGCCGAACAGGCCCGCCAGGAACAACGTGGCCGGCAGGATCGGCCCGTCCTGGCTGCATTGGGCCATCAGCGTGGATAGATGCCAGGCCACGCGTTACTCCGCTTTCCTGCACGCAGATGCCCGGGCGACGGCCGCAACACATTGATCTGTGTCAATGCCGCATCCGGCGACCGCGAGCCATTTTGCGGCCGGCCAATTTTGTTTCGGCCAATTCGCCCGTGGAGTCGTCATGGAAAACCTGAGTGCGCTGATCGTTGCTGCCATGATGGCAGCCTTGGGATTAGTCGGCCTGATCCTGGCATCCGGCGCGTTGGACGATGAGATCTTTATCTTCGGCCTGTCATTGGCGGGCTTTGCCGCGATCTTCGGCTTCGGCCTCATCCGGCGCTACTTCGATCGTGCCGAGGCGGTTCGCGCAAAGGCGGTGCGGCGATGAGCGCCACGCTCATGGCCGCGACGGAGGCCGACTTTCCGTCGCGGAGCACAGCGAGGGCGATCGAATACAACGACGACGTGGTCAAGAAATTTCTGATCGCCAGTGTCTTCTGGGCGATCGTGGCGTTTCTGGTCGGCACCTACCTGGCGACCGAGCTGTCCTGGCCCGCCTTCAACCTTGGCTTGCCCTTCCTGAATTTCGGCAGGCTGCGGCCGGTGCACACATCGGCGGCGATCTTCGCCTTCGGCGGATCGGCCCTGTTCGCTACCTCGTTCTTCGTGGTTCAGCGCACGTGCCGGGCCAGGCTGTTCGGGGGCGAGGCGCTGGCCGACTTCATATTCTGGGGCTACCAGTTCTTCATCGTCATGGCCGCGTTGAGCTACGTTCTCGGGTTCAGCCGCGGGCAGGAGTATTCCGAGCCTGAGTGGCACCTGGACATTCTGCTGACGGTCGTCTGGGTCTGCTACGCGGTGGTTTTCGTGGGCACGCTGCTGAAGCGCGAAGAGCCGCATATCTACGTGGCGAACTGGTTCTATCTCGCCTTCATCCTGACGATCGCGGTGCTCCACATCGGCAACACGGCGGCACTGCCGGTCTCGATGTATGCGGCGAAGGGCTATGTCGCGTATGCCGGGGTGCAGAATGCGCTGATCCAGTGGTGGTATGGCCACAACGCGGTCGGCTTCTTCCTGACCGCGGCATTCCTGGGCATGATGCACTACTTCATCCCGAAGGCCGCTGGGCGCCCGGTCTACTCGTACCGGCTTTCGATCGTGCATTTCTGGTCCCTGATCTTCATGTATATCTGGGCCGGCCCGCATCACCTCCATTACACATCGCTGCCCGACTGGACGCAGACCCTCGGCATGGTTTTCTCGATCATGCTGTGGATGCCGAGCTGGGGCGGAATGATCAATGGCCTGATGACGCTCTCCGGCGCGTGGGACAAGCTTCGCACCGATCCCGCCTTGCGGTTCTCGGTTACGGCCGTGGGCTTCTACGGCATGTCGACATTCGAAGGCCCCGTGATGTCGATCCGCGACGTCAATTCGCTGGCGCACTATACCGACTGGGTCATCGGCCACGTGCACTCCGGCGCCCTGGGCTGGGTCGCCTTCATCAGTTTCGGCGCGATCTATTATCTCGTTCCGGTGCTGTGGGAGCGGCGCGGCGTCTACTCCACGCGGCTGATCGCCTGGCACTACTGGATCGCCACGCTCGGCATCGTCTTCTACATCACCTCGATGTGGGTGGCGGGCATCATGCAGGGCCTGATGTGGCGCGCCTACGACCAGTTCGGCTTCCTGCAATATTCGTTCTCCGAATCGGTGATGGCGGTGCATCCCTACTACGTCATCCGCATGCTCGGGGGCGTCCTGTTCCTCGCCGGCGGTTTGATCATGGTCTACAACCTGATCATGACGGTCCTGTCGCCATCGACCGACCCGAACCGGTCCGGCACGCCGATACCCTCCATGCGGCTGCCGCAAGAACTCGCGCTGGCGGGGGAGTAGGACAATGCAGTTTCGTCACGAGTGGATCGAGAAGAACGCGATCCTGATGCTGGTGCTGACGTTGGTTACCGTCGCCATCGGCGGCATCGTCGAGATCGTTCCGCTGTTCACCATCGAGACGACGGTGGAGCATGTGAAAGGCATACGGCCCTACACGCCGCTGGAGCTGATGGGGCGCAACATCTACATCCGGGAGGGCTGCTACCTGTGTCACAGCCAGCAGATCCGCGCGCTGAAGGATGAAGTGGAGCGCTACGGGCATTACAGCCTGGCGGCCGAGAGCATGTATGACCACCCGTTCCAGTGGGGTAGCAAGCGCATCGGCCCCGACCTGGCGCGGGTTGGCGGGAAATACTCGACGGACTGGCACTACGGACATCTGGAGAATCCCCAGGCGCTGGTTCCGGAAAGCCTGATGCCGAAATATGCCTTCCTGGCCGAGACCAAGCTCGACTACGGAATCATCCAGGCGCATCTGCGGACCAACCGCGCACTCGGCGTGCCCTACACGGAAGAGGACATCGCCAACGCGAAAGCCGACCTGGAGACGCAGGCCAATCCGCAGGCCGACCCCGATGCGCTGATGGCGCGGTATCCTAAGGCCGTCGTCGTCCCCGGCGATGGGCGGCAGCCGCGGGAGATCGATGCCCTTGTGGCCTACCTGCAGGTTCTCGGCACAATGGTGGACTTCGCCGATACCAGCACCGAAAAACTGCAGCAGTAGGAGACCGGCATGAGCGACTTCATGAGCCTCATCCTGTGGCTGCAGCATCATTCGGTCGTGCTGGTGTTCGCGGTGTTCGTGATGCTGGTGGCATCGATCTATTGGCCAGGCCGGAAGTCTCGCTTCGAACGCGACAGCCGGCTCATCTTCGACGACGAAAGATAGGAGCGGCGCTGTGCCGACCAAGATCGAGAAAGACGCCGTTTCCGGCCGCGACACCACGGGCCACGAATGGGACGGGATAAAGGAGCTGAACACGCCGCTGCCCAAATGGTGGCTGTACACCTTTGCAGCGACCTGCGTGTGGGCGTTGGTGTGGGTCGTGCTGTATCCGTCGGTGCCCGGGATCACCGGCTATTTTCATGGCGTGCTCGGCTATTCCACGCGGGCATCGGTCGAATCCGATATACGGGTGCTGGCCGCGCAGCGGGCCACCGTCATGGATCGGGTGAAGTCGCTGCCCATCGAGAAGGTTCGAGAGGATCCGCAGCTCCTGGCGGTCGCGACGACGGCGGGGCGGATCGCGTTCGCGAACAACTGCCAACCCTGCCACGGCGCGGGCGGCGCGGGGCGCATCGGCTATCCGGCGCTTGCCGGCGATGCGTGGATCTGGGGCGGCAAGCTGCAGGACATCCAGAAAACCGTCACCTACGGCATCCGCAGCGGGCACCCCGACGCCCGCATCAGCCAGATGCCGCGGTTCGGCGCCGACGGAATCCTGAAGCCCGAGGAAATCCAGGCCGTCGTCGACCACGTGATGCGCCTGTACGGCAAGCCCGTGCCGGGTACGGCGACCGCGGAGGGCGACAAGGTCTTCGCCGAGAACTGCGCCGCCTGTCATGGAGAGTCGGGAGAGGGCAAGCGGGAGATGGGCGCGCCGGCACTGCGTGGCGCGGTGCATCTGTACGGCGACAGCCGGGAGGCGGTGCTGGGCCAGGTCAACAACCCGCGCCAGGGCGTCATGCCAAACTGGAACACGCGTCTCGACGAGGCCACCATCAAGAGCGTTGCGTTGTATGTCCATTCGCTCGGCGGCGGCGAATAGCGCGTCGTGAGCAAGATGTCGAAACTCGGCGTGCCGGCCGGAGATGAAAAGGCCAGTCTCTACGCCGACCGGGTGCGGGTGTATCCGAAGGCTGTTCATGGCATCGCCCGGAATATCAAATGGGCGGTGCTGGTCGTGTGTCTCGCCGTCTACTACGTGCTGCCGTGGGTTCGGTGGGATCGCGGGCCTGGCCAGCCCAACCAGGCCGTTCTGCTCGATCTCGGCCGGGAGCGGTTCTATTTTCTCGACCTGGAGTTCTGGCCGCAGGACATCTACTACCTGACCGGTGCGCTGATCCTTGCTGCTGTCAGCTTGTTTCTGGTCACCAGCGTCGCCGGCCGGGTGTGGTGCGGCTACGCCTGTCCGCAGACTGTGTGGACCGATCTTTTCATGTGGGTCGAACGCCGGATCGAGGGCGATCGCAATGAAAGGATGAAGCGCGACCAGGGGCCCAACGATTTCGCGAAGCTCTGGCGCAAGCTGGTCAAGCACACGATCTGGATTGCGGTGGCGTTTTGGACCGGCGGCGCCTGGATCATGTACTATGTGGATGCGCCGACGGTCACGCGGGAGTTCTGGACGGGCCAGGCATCGCTCGGCGTGTACGGCTTCACCCTTCTATTTACTGCCACCACCTACGTGCTCGCCGGCTGGGCGCGTGAGCAGGTCTGCACGTATATGTGCCCGTGGCCGCGCTTCCAGGCCTCGATGCTGGATGACCAGAGCCTGATCGTCACCTATCAGGCCTGGCGCGGCGAGCCGCGGGGTCATGGCAAGCGGGACTCCGGCAGCGAGAAGCTCGGGGATTGCGTGGATTGCAAGGCCTGCGTGAATGTCTGCCCGACCGGCATCGATATTCGTGACGGCGTGCAGTTGGAGTGCATTGGCTGCGGGCTGTGCGTGGATGCCTGCAACGACATCATGCGGCGGACCGGGCAGCCGGAATACCTAGTCACCTGGGACACCTTGGCCCGCCAGCAGGCGAAGGCGGCCGGGCGGCACGAGCCGATCAAGATCCTGCGTGCCCGAACGGTGATCTATGTTGCAGCACTCTTGCTGTCGGTCTCGGTGATGGCGGCGGCGCTGGCCACGCGGTCGCAGGTTGGGCTCTCGGTGCAACGGGATCGTTCGCCGCTTTTCGTCAAGGTCAGCGACGGGTCGTTGCGGAACGGGTACACGGTCAAGATCGCCAACAAATCGCGCGAGCTTGCCGACTTCGCGCTGTCGATCCGCG
This sequence comes from uncultured Alphaproteobacteria bacterium, assembly GCA_963819305.1. Lineage (GTDB taxonomy): Bacteria > Pseudomonadota > Alphaproteobacteria > Acetobacterales > Acetobacteraceae > CAVTKE01. The sequence continues at coordinate 236,642 of CAWFVP010000002.1, read as the reverse complement.
GGCTGGAGGGCGCCGGAATCGCGGTTGCCGAGGAGACCGTCGGGCGCATGCCGATACGCATGTTGACCGTGGCGCCGGACAGCGTGGGCACCTTCCATGTTCTGCTGTTCGGACGGCCCGGGCGGCTGAACGAAGGATCGCAGGATATCGATTTCGTGCTGCGCAACACCGATACGAACGAGATCGCCACCTACCGCTCGGTGTTCATGGGACCCGGCGGGCGAGGCAGCAACTGAATGCGGCGGTGGAGACGGGCATGAAGACGGTCACTCACACAGAGAACAGCGCGTGGCGGCTGTTTCCCTGGTATGTCGTCATGGCGCTGGGCGTGGTGGTGGCGGCAAATGCCGTCATGGCGTATTTCGCGCTGCACACGTTTCCGGGCGTGGCCGAGCAGAACGTCTTCGATCACAGCAATGCCTATGACAAGGTGCTGACGGAAGCGCGAGCGGAGGCGGAGCTTGGGTGGTCGGTCCAGCTGCTGCAGCAGGACGGCATGACCGTGCTGGTCCTGGCCGACCGGACGGGGGCTCCGCTCGTGGGCGGTGATGTGCAGGTCGTCGCGCAGCGGCCGCTGGGGCCGGACATGCGAACCGTGCTGCAACTTCACGAAACGGCCGCGGGAAGATACGAGGCGGCGGAGAGATTTTCGCTGCCGGGGCAATGGGACCTGCTGGTTTCCGGGCGGGTGGAGAACCATCCGCTGCATCTGACGAAGCGGATCATCGTTCCGTGATCGGTCTCGCGGTCGGTGAGCCGATCGGAGGGCTTTCTTCGGACGAGCCTCGGACGGGATGCGTGCATTGCGGGCTGCCGGTGCTTGCGGGACGGCGGTTCTGCTGTGCCGGTTGCGCCGCCGCATATGCAACGATCCAGAAGCTGGGCCTTGGCCAATACTACAAGCAGCGCCTGCTGGATCCGGATGCGCGCCCGCCGCGGCCGGACAGCGCCGAGCGGTGGGATCTCGAGCGCTACATCGTCACCGACCAAAGCTCGCTGCATCAGCTCGACTGCGCGGTCGATGGGGTTCAGTGCGGTGCGTGCGTCTGGCTGATCGAATCGGCACTCGCGCAGCAGCCGGGGTTGCTGCAGGGCCGGCTGAACATGACGACGAGACGGCTGCATCTGGAGTGGCGCGGATCGCCTGATGAGGCGGAGCGGTTCATCGCCGTCGTGGAGCGGCTGGGCTATCGCCTCATTCCGTTCGATGCGGCACGGCTGGCGGCCAGCGGCGATCGCACGGGCAAGGTCCTCATGCGCGCACTGGCCGTGGCGGGATTCGCCGCGGGCAATGTGATGCTGTCTTCGGTCGCGGTTTGGGCCGGTCTGACGCAGGGCATGGGTCCGGCAACGCGGGACCTGTTGCACTGGGTCTCGGCGCTGGTGGCGATGCCGGCCATCGCCTATGCGGGAATGCCGTTCTTCCGCTCCGCCTTCCAGGCGCTGCGGAAAGGGCGCACCAACATGGACGTGCCGATCAGCGTCGGCGTCTGCGTCGTGACGGCGGTCAGCCTGGTCGAGACGATCCGCGGCGCCGAGCATGCGTATTTCGATTCGGCCGTGTCCCTGCTGTTCTTCCTGCTGATCGGCCGCGTGCTGGATCATCGGGCGCGCGGCAACGCCCGGGCGACCGCGGAGGAGTTGCTGACGTTGCGCGAGGGCGATGTCGCCGTCATCCAAGCGGACGGGGCGATCAGGCGGCGGGCGCAGCAGAATGTGGCGCCTGGAGACCGGGTGCTGGTCGGAAGCGGCGAGCGCGTGGGTGTCGACGGCATAATCGAGTCCGGAAGCGGATTGCTGGACGCGAGCCTGGTGACCGGCGAGAGTTTGCCGAGCGCCGCCGGGCCAGGGGCGAACGTGTTTGCCGGGATGCTCAACATCGGCGGCCCGATCACCATCCGAACCAATGCCACCGGCGAGGCGACATTGCTGGCGGAGTGCGTGCGGCTGATTGAAGCGGCCGAATCGCGCAAGAGCCGGTTCGTCGTGCTGGCCGATCAGGTGGCCCGACGCTACGCGCCGGCGGTGCATCTGTGCGCCGCACTGACTTTCGCATGGTGGTGGGGAGTGCGCTCGGTGCCGTTCGGCGACGCGGTGTTGACCGCCTGCGCCGTGCTCATCGTGACGTGTCCTTGCGCGCTGGCCCTGGCGGTTCCCGCGGTGCAGGTCCTGGCGACCGGGTGGCTGTTCAAGGGGGGTGTGCTGCTGAAATCGGCCACCGCGCTGGAACGCCTTGCCGCCGTGGATACCGTGGTGCTCGACAAGACCGGAACATTGACCGAGCCGTTGCTGGCGCTGGCGAACGCCGACGGCATTCCCGAGGAGGCGATGCAGCTGGCGGCTGCGATGGCGGTGTGGAGCCGGCACCCGCTGTCCCGCTCATTGGTGGCGGCGGCGGGCGTTACGGCACCGCTCGACGGTGTCGAGGAAATTCCGGGGAAGGGCCTGCAATGCGGGACGGTGCGGCTCGGGCAGCGGAATTTCGCCGGTGTCGTGGCGCCGGCCTCGATGCAGCCGGAGCTTTGGTTGTCGCGGCCGGGCCTGCCGCCGGTCGGCTTCAGGTTCGAGGAACGGCTGCGGCCCGATGCGCTGGCCACCGTGGAACGGCTGCGGCGTGACGGGGTGCGCGTGCTGCTGGCGTCCGGGGACCATGCGGCGGCGGTCGAGGCGATCGCGCGCAGGCTCGGCATCAAGGAATGGCGGGCGGCGTGCACGCCGGTCGAGAAGGTGGCGATGGTCGAGGCGCTGCGCCGCGATGGCCGGCATGTCTTGATGGTCGGCGACGGGTTGAACGACAGCCCCTCGCTGGCGGCGGCCGATGTGTCGATGTCGCCATCGAGCGCCGCCGACATCAGCCAGACCGTGGCGGACGTGGTGTTCCAGGGCGCGTCGCTGGCGCCGGTGGAGCGCGCACTGCGGGTGGCGCGCCGGACGCGATCGGTGATGCGGCAGAATATCGGGCTGTCGATCGGCTACAATGTCGTGATGGTGCCGCTCGCGGTGGCGGGTTTCGTGACCCCGTGGCTGGCGGCGGCGGCGATGTCGCTGTCTTCGCTGTCGGTGATGGGCAACAGCTTTCGCGTCCGGATCATGCCCCGATGACCTCGATGCTGACGCTTATCCTGCTCAGCCTGGCGCTGGGCGGCGGCGGATTGGCGCTGTTTCTCTGGGCACTGCATTCGGGACAGTACGAGGACCTCGAGGGGGCGGCGAACCGCATTCTTTTCGAGGACCGGCCGCCGCCCTGAGGGGTCAGGAGCGGGTCGGTTCCGGGACGTAGCGGCCCCACAGCTCGGCGACATCGATGCGGCCGGCTTCGTCGCGCCAGATGGAGTTCGACGAATCCACCTCGGCTTCGGTGCGCATGCCGACCAGCGCCACGTCGATCAGCGGGTTGGACAACACGAACTGGATCAGCGCGGGGGCGTAGTTGAAGTCGTTGCCGGGGTTCACCAGCTTCGCCCATTTCTGGAAGATGCCCGATGTGGTCGCGCGCATGGCGATGGTGAACATGCCGTGGCGCTTGGCCTCGAACAGGCTGCCGAACGGGCGGGTCGGCTCGTAGGGGTGTTGCAGCAATAGGTTGTAGGCGATCTGCATGGTTGCGAAGCCGCCCGATTCGATCAGGTCGTAGACGCCGCTGTTGTTGTCTTCCGAGGTGAAGCCGATCGCGCCGATCATGCCTTCTTCGCGCAGGCGCTGCATCTGCTCCAGCATGCCGCCCTGGCCGAGGATGTTGGCGACGGTCGCCTTGTCCAGGCTGCCGCCGTGGATCTGCAGCAGGTCGACGCGTTGGCGGCGCAGGCGGCGCAGGCTGTCTTCCAGCGAACCGCGCACGTTGCCGGCGGCGGTGAGCGGCACCTTGGTGGCGAGCACCAGGTTGGCTTCGCCCTCCAGCGCCTCGCCGAAGATCTCCTCCGAGAGGCCGCGGCCGTAGCCTGGCGCCGTGTCGAAATAGGTGACGCCGCGGGCCACCGCGAGGCGGACCGCGGCGATGGAGGCGGCACGATTGGCGGGCGAGCCGGCATCGAATTCGCCGAGATAGTTGGTGAGGCCGATCGCCGCACCGCCGAAGCCCAGGCGGCTGGCGGGGAATGCGGCGGGACCGAAACTGCTGAAGAGCATTGGCATCATCCCTTGACTGCGCCGGCGGCCATGCCGCTGGTCAGCCGGTCCTTGAGAAGCAGGTAGATCACGAGCATCGGGGCGACCGCGAAGACGATCGCCGCGGCCATCACCCCATAGTCGACGCGATACTCGTCCTTGGCGTAGGCGAGGGCGACCGAGAGCGTGCGGTTCTGCTGGTCCGGCAGCAGGATGAGCGCGGTCAGGTAATCGTTCCAGACTGCCACGAAGGCGAGGATCAGGACGGTCACGATGCCGTTGCGGCTCAGCGGCAGCACCACCTTCAGGAACAGCTGCCAGATGCCGCAGCCGTCGATGATCGCCGCCTCGTCCAGTTCGGCCGGGATGGCGCGCATGAAGGTGACCAGCAGGAACACCGAGATGGGCAGCTGCTCCGTGGCATAGACCAGGCAGATGCCGTATTTCGTGCCGAGCAGGCCGAGCTCGTTGAACAGGCGGAAGGTCATCGGCAACACCGAGACGCCGGGCACGAGGATCGCCAGCCCGAACAGGATGTAGACGTATTCGGCCGCGCGGAAGCGGAACCGGGCGATCGCGAAGGACAGCGGCGTCGCCACCGCGAGCAGCAACGCCAGGGTGCCGAGCGTGATGGTGACGGAATTGAGGAAGGCGCGCGGGATGTTGGTGGCCTGCAGCACCTGGACATAGTTGTCGAGGACGAAGGTTTCCGGCAGCAGGCGGATGCTGGTGAGGATCTCGTCGTTTTGCGCGGAACGAGTTGGACAGCACCCAGGCGAACGGAAACAGGGTGAGCAGCGCGTGGCCGATGAGCACCATGTACAGGAAGATTTTTGCGGGCATGCGACGGAAACGCGCGGAGGCGCGCGCGGCGGTGGCGGCCACGGTCAGTCCAGCCGGAAGTTCGTCAGGCGACGAAACGCGAGAGTGGAGACCAGGGCGATGAGGAAGATGGTCGACGCCATCGCGGTGCCGTAGCCGACCTGGAGGCTGACGAAGATCGTCTTGTACAGATAGGTCGCGGGAACCTCGGTCGCGGTGCCCGGGCCGCCCTTGGTCATGACGAAGACGTAGTCGAAGCTTTTCAGCGCCGCGGTGATCGCCAGGATGATGCAGATCTGCAGCACCGGCCATACCGAGGGCACGGTGATGCGGAAGAACGTGACGCGGGCATTGGCGCCGTCGATCCTGGCCGCCTCGTACATCTCCGGCGAGATGTTCTGCATCGCCGCCAGCAGGATCACGAAGAAGTAGCCGATGGTGTGCCAGATGGGCACGGCGATCACCGCGAGAAGTGCGGTATCCTGGTCGCCCAGCCAGTTCCGCGCGAGGAAGCCCAGGCCGATGCCGCGCAAGGCGAGATTGACCAGCCCGACGTCGGAATCATACAGCAGGGTGAACAGCAGGCTGATGGCGGCGGAGGAGATCACCACCGGCACGAAGAAGGCGCCGGTGAAGAACCGCGACCCGGCGATCGGCACTCGCAGCATGGCGGCAAGGACCAGCGCGATGCCGACCTTGAACAGCACGGCCAGCACGGCCCAGAGCGCGACGCGGCCGATGCCGGCGATGAACAGGTCGTCGTGCGCGAGCTGCACATAGTTCTGCAGCCCGATGAAGGTGGCGGCGCCGATGCCGTTCCAGTCGAACAGGCTGCCGTACAGCGTGCGTGCGAACGGCACCAGGAAGAACACGCCGTAGAGGGCGAATGCCGGCAGCATGAACAGCAGGACGGAAGGAGTGAAGCGCAGCCTGCCCATGGTTCGCGGCCGGCCTCAGCGACCGTCTGGAAATGCTGCTACGCCGGTCATCCGACGCGGCTTCCGGTGCTCGCGGGCGTGCAGCCCGCTTCGCTCTCGGCAGCCACGCCGGGAGGCGCCAGGCGGCGCCTCTGACTCGGCTTCGCGCATTTTCAAACGGTCTCTCAGGCGCTGAAGATCTTCCCGAGCTGCGCCACGAAGGCGTCCGGTTCGTATTTGCCGGAAAGGAACTCGCCGAGCGTCGGTTCGAACTTCGATCGCTGGGTCGGCTTCATGACGGATGGGATCCATTTGTTGCCGGGCGAGCGTTCGGCGAGCGCCTGCGCTTCGCGCGCGACGCGGCTGTATTTCGACGCGTCGATCTCGACGCCCAAAGCCGCCACCTGCTGGTTGGCTTGCTCGGCATAGAGCTTGGCCGCATTGCGCGAGGACAGATGGCGGATGAGCTGCAGGATATAGGGCCGCTTCTCGTTGTCGGCGACCGACTTCGCGCTGAGATACCAGAGCGAGGTCAGGTCGCGCTCGACATTGCGCTGCTTCTGGGCACCGCCGGGGATCAGCGGGAATTCCAGCACCACCAGGTTCTCCTGGACCGCCGGCTTGATGGTCGGCGTGACCCATGATCCATCCAGGATCAGGCCGCCGCGGTTGGTGTTGACGTATTTCGCATAGACGCTGTCGTTCTGGATCGAGATGGCGTCCGAGGGGATGTTGCCGACCACCAGTTCCTTCAGCAAGGTGGCGGCGGCGACCATCTCCGGCACGTTGATCGGCTCCTGCCCGGAATGCATCCGCAGCGCGCGCTCGTTGCCGACCGAGCGGTTGACCACATAGTTGTAGATCCGCCCGCCCTCGCTGTCGTTGCCGATGCTGATGGCCCAGGGGATCTCGCCCTTCTGCTTCAGCGCCTTGACGCCGGCGAGCAGGCTGTTCCAGTCCGTCGGGATGGGGACGCCGGCGCGGTCGAACACCGCCTTGTTGGCCAGGAACTCGACGTAGAACATCAGCAGCGGGATGCCGTAGACCTTGCCGCCCAGGGAGGCCGTGCGCCAGGAATAGTCGTCGAACAGGCCTTTGAAGAACGGGTCCGACCGGGTCCAGCCGGTCAGGTCGGCGAGCTTGCCGGCCTGGGCGATCTGGTCCAGTCCGAAACCGGGATCGAGGCGCCAGTAGTTGAACAGGTCCGGCAGGCGGTCGCTGCTGGCATCGAGCTTGATCTTGGTCTGGTGATCGTTGCCGGGCGTCTCCTCGATGTTGATCGTGACATTGGGGTATTCGGTGGTGAACGCCTTCAGCTGGTTGCGCACGACGGTCGCCATGGGGTGAACGCCGACGTAGTTGGTGGCAAAGCGCAACGTCAGCTTTTTCGTGTCGCCGGCCGGGGGCGGCGCGAACTGCGCATCCGGCGCCTGTGCGGCGGCCGGGCGCATTGCCGACCCGGTGGCAAGGGCGGCCGCCGCGGCGCCCAGCAGCGCGCGGCGGGTGGGCGAGACGGCATCTTCGGAAGGCTTGCGCGGCCGGTCGTGGCGGATCATCGAAACGTTTCCTCGGTGCCGACGAAGTTCGCCTTCGTCTTGACGGCGGCAATATTCCCGGCTTGCCTGCGCGCTGTCAATCATCATATGAAATGCCCAACACGCAGAAAACGGGAGGCTGAAACGCAGACATGCTGATCGCTTCGCCGTTCGATGACTTCGTCAGCAAATACGGATCGACCCGCCGGCGCGGCGTGTTCGGCATGGTGGTTCATGACCTGGGCCGCCGCATCGTCGGCGGCGAGTTCGTCGAGGGCGCGCCGTTGCCGAACGAGGACGACCTGATGGCGCGGCTGCGGATCAGCCGCAGCACCTTCCGCGAGGCGATGAAGACCCTGGCATCCAAGGGCATGGTGGAGATCCGCACCAAGACCGGCACCCGCGTCCGCGCAAGATCATACTGGCATCACACCGATCCCGACGTGATGGTGTGGCATTACGAGACCGGCCCGAGCCGGGAGTTCCTGAATTCCCTGGTCGATCTGCGGCGGGTGCTGGAGCCGGCGGCGGCGGCGCGCGCGGCACAGCGCGCCACCCGGGCCGAGATCATGCGGATTGCCGCCGCCTATGCTTCGATGTGCGAGACGATCGGCGACCTGCAGGCGCATGGCGAGGCGGACCGCGCGTTTCATGCGGCGATCTTCGAGGCCACGCATAACGTCATCTTTTCCCGCATGATCGACCTGATCGCCATCGGCATCTACGGCAATACCGTCATGGCGCCCGACTCGGCCGTCGAGGGCCAGCGCCGGTCCCTGCCCTTCCACGAGGCGATCCTGACGGCGATCCAGGCACGCGATCCGGCGGCGGCGGAAGCGGCCACGTTGCGGTTGCTGGACACCTGGCGCCCGGTGCCGGAGCGCGTGCGCAAGGCGCGGCGCGAGGCGGAGCCGGTTGGCCAATAGGCGCTGACAGCATCCAACAACAGAGAAACGCATGCCAATCATCGACATCTACGGCCATGTCTCGTTGCCGCGGTTCCTTTCGACGGAGGAATTCCTCCGGTTGATGGACGAGAACGACGTGGAATGCGCCGTGCTCAGCACCGCCGACACCTGCCCAGACATCCAGGAGCTGTCACGCGCGCGGCGGGCGCATCCGGACCGGTTCCGGGTCGTGGGAATGCCGCTCGGCGCCGACCACGCGGCGATCCTCGACGGCATCCGCGAGCAGCTGGACAGCGGCTTTTCGGGAATCCGCGTGCCGGCCGCCATGGTCGCGACGCATCCGGACATCCTGGAGCCGATCGGGCAGGCCGGCGGGTTCGCCATCTTCGTCGGCACCTCCGGCCTGCGCGAGGGCGCGGCGCGGATTGCCGATTTCATCGACGCCTATCCGGCGAGCTTCGCCATCGCCGGGCATTTCGGCGGGCCGGCGGAGCCCGCGTTGCTGGACGAGGATGCGGATGTCCGGCGGCTGTTCGACCATCCGTCGCTGCATGTGGCCTTCACGCGCCATGGCGCGATGGGGCAGCTGCCGCTCGATGCCTGGGCCGCCGCCGTGGTCAAGCGGGTCGGGTGGGGCCGCGTGCTGTGGGGCAGCGAGTGGCCGGTGGCGCTGTGGCGCAACGAGACCTACCGCTCGACCTTGGATTGGGCGCTGCGGCTGGCCCCCTCCGCCGCGGAGCTGGAGGCGTTCCGCTACGGCAATGCCAGGCGGCTGCTGTTCGCTAGGCCGGCCGCTGCGGCACGGCCGCTGGCGCTGGACCTGATGCCATTCCGCAAGGCGGCGCCGGTGTGGCTATTTCCGCCGAGCCTCGATCTCAGCGAAGAGCGCCACCGCCGGGTGCAGCAGGCCTATGTCGCGTGGGGCGGCGACAAGCGGGGGCTATACAGCGAGTTCGTGCTGGAGATGGTCGAGCGCGGGGCGGCGATCGAGGATGCCGGCCGGGGCGGATGACGTCGGCTGCTGTGGGACCATATCGCCTGGGGTTGACTTGACATTTCGGTCTGCTTATGTTCTTGTTATGTTCATGGCCTCCCCGCTCCCTCCCGCCGCTGACCGCTTCGCTTCCATCGTGGGTGCGCTGAGCCGGTTCGTCGGCGAGCGGCATCTGGTGTTCGGGCCGGCGATTACCTTTCTCGTGTGGGTGCGGTTGCGGCGAATGGTGATTCGGTTGCTGGCGCTGGCTGATCGGGTTCGGCGAGGCGAGTGGATGGTTGTGCGGCCGCGGGTTGCCGGTGCGCCGGTTGCGCGGGTGCGGCCGGCGGTGGCGGGATTGCCGCAGAGGTTCGGGTGGCTGCTGGGGTTGGGGACGAATGCCCGCTGCTATGGTGGGCAGTTGGCGCATCTGCTGACCGATCCGGAGATGGTGGCGTTGATCCAGGCGGCGCCTGGGGTGGGGCGGGTTCTGCGGCCGCTGTGCCGGATGCTTGGGGTGGAGTTGATCGCGGAGTTGCGGATTTTGCCTCGGGTGCCGGAGGTTGGGGCGGCGGGGGTTGGGGCGGCGTCGGGTGGCGTGCCGGAGGTTGGGGCGTCGATGATCTCGGTCTCGGGTGGTGTCGCGGGGCGTGGCGGATCGGGGTCGGTTGCGGTTTTGGTGGGGCGGAGGCGTCGGTCGAGGGGTGTGGGGTTGGTGGGAGGCGGCGTTGTTCTTGCGCGGGGTTGAGGGGCGTGGGGGTTTCTGTGTCTTTTTTGTTGCTATTTCGTTATGATATTTGTGCGTGGGGTGGTGCAATGCCAAAGCGCATTGCACCCTACGGGTGGGGGGTTGGTGGGGCGGCGCGAAAGCGCATTGCACCATACGGGTTTGCGGAATTGGCGGGTGCGGCGCGGAGTTTGGGGGTGCGGTTCTGCTGTATTTGTTGGGGTGGGCCTTGTATATGGCCATGCGGTCTTTGAGCTGCGGCGACCGCGATGGCCCCATTGCCGTTTCTGGACGATAATCGCTCGATGAACCGAACACTCCGCCCGCTTCACTACGGCCTTCTCGCAGCGGGCAGTCTACTGGTGGCGTGGGTAGGGCTGTTCTTTCTGCCGACCGGCGCCTACGAGCGATATGCCGGCGTGATCGATACCGACTACATCAAGTGCAGCTGGGTCTACGAGCGGCTGAACTTCGACCCGACCCCGGTCGATATCGCATTCATCGGCTCCTCGCGGACGATGGAGGGGATCAACGGCAGCGCCGTGGAAGCCGGGCTGAAGGCGGCCGGGTATGACGCGCATGTGGTGAATTTCGGCATCCCGTCGCTGGGCCTCGATGTGCCGTATCTGCTGACCAAGATGCTGGTCGAAACGAAACGGCCTCGGATCGTGTTCGTCGAGACGGACTATTTGGCGTACAGCGAAACGAATCCGGCGTTCCCGCTGCTGGCGACGCCAGAGGAAATCCTGCATGCGCCGCTGATCGTCAACGAGTGGCTGCTCAACGACCTGATCGGCGTCGCCGGCCGCAATCTCAACCTGACCTGGAAGCGGCTGGTCCGGGGCCCGGAAAAGTTCGACCCCGCGACCTATCGCGGCGCCCATTGGGAAGACGTCGATCACGTGACCGCGCATGGCGGCATCCGGGGGCCGTTGCGTCAAAGCAACATGGAGAAGGCCGCGTTCGAATCGTACGCCGCCTGGTGGGTGGGCAACATCGTGCGCAAGGCCGGGCAGTACGATGCCTGGGCCTGGGTGCAACTGCGCTACGCCGAGACCTACCGGATGCGGATGCTGCGGCAGCTGCAGGCGTCCGGCGCGAAGATCGTGTTTCTGTCGATGCCGGCGGTCGGCACGCCGGAGCCGCCGTATCATTTCGACAGGCTACGCCCGTTCGGCAGCTTCTGGCCGCTGCCGGACGTGGTGTCGCGGGACTACACCCTTTGGGACAACCCGACGCACATGAATTCGCGCGGGGCGCGGATCTACTCCGCCTGGCTGGTGGAGCAGTTGCGCGGGGCGACCCAGCTCGGCGCCCTGCAGCCGCGCGCCGGCGACGCCCACACCCGGAACTGAACGGCGACGCTCAGAACTGGAAATAGAGGAACTCGCTGGTTCCTCCGAGCGTGAGCAGGCCGGCGAGCGCGCCCAGGCCGGTGGCGATGGCCCAGACCGGGGACGGCTGCCATTGCAGCCATGCGGGACGCCCCGGGAGAATGCGCCCGAGGGCCGGCTCCGCGTGGACCATGATCTGCTGGGTGTTGGGAAGCCCCCAGACGAAGACATAGAGCGCCGCGAGCCAGAGCACGTTGAGCATCGGGACCGCGCCGCCGGCGCCATGCGCGCCGAGCATCCCGGCGAGCAGGTTCAGGGCGGACGCGACCGATGGGGCCCGGAAGAAAATGGCACCGACCAGCACGGCGAGGTAGGTGACCAGCACCTTTCCGGCATGGGTCAGGGCGGGCTCCGGCGGCGCGCCGATCGGCGGTGGACGGAAGATCCGCAAAGCGTGGTTCACCGAAAGATAGATCGCATGGAGCATGCCGAAGGCCAGGAACTGCATGCCCGCGCCATGCCAGGCCCCGGCGAGCGCCATGGTGATGAAGGTCGGCAGCAGCACCATCTGCAGAAACCCGCGTGGCGTCGCAGTGGCGCGGCGATTGGTGGGCAGACCGCGCGCCACCCGCCTGCGGGTCACGGCGAGGGCGATCGGATTATAGACGAGCAAGGTGAGGTAGCGCGTCAGCGTCATGTGCCAGCGCTGCCAGTAGTCGATGACCGAGGCCGCCTTGTACGGCGAGTTGAAATTCAGCGGGAAGCGCACGTTGAACATCCGCGCCAGCCCGATGGCCATGTCCGAGTAACCCGAGAAGTCGAAATAGAGCTGCAACGAATAGGACAGCGCCGTGATCCACGCCGCCGCCATCGGCAGGGTGGAGGTGTCGGCGAAACCCAGGCCGACGCCGGCGGAAAGCGGGTCCGCCAGCAGGCATTTCTTCAGCAGGCCCATGACGAAGATCGTGGCGCCGATGACGAGGTTGCGGCCGGACAGGCGAAACGTCGCCGGGTCGCCGAATTGCGGCATGATTTCGCGGTTGTGCAGGATCGGGCCCGCGATGAGATGCGGGAAGAAGGTGACGAACAGCAGGTAGTCCAGCAGGCCGCGATCGCGCGCGGTGCCCTGCTTCACGTCGACCAGGTAGCCGATCTGGGTGAAGGTGAAGAAGCTGATGCCGAGCGGCAGGGCGACGGCGGCGAAAGGGAGATCGAGCCCCGTCTCGCGCAGCACGCCGAACAGCGCGAACAGGTACTTGAAATAGATGAGGGCGGCGAGGTTGGCGGCGATCGCCAATCCCAGCAGCCAGCCCTGGGCCGCCGGCCGGGATTCGAGGCGGCCGATCGCCTCCGAGACGAGGAAGTTGAAGGCGATCGAAACCAGCAGCACCGGCAGGAAGGCGGGGTTCCACCAAGCGTAGAACACGAACGACGCGGCGACCAGCCAGAGCCCGGCCGGTCCACGCCCAAACCGGCCGGCCAGGAAGAATCCCGCAAGGGTCGCCGGCAGGAAGGCGAACAGAAAGACCTGGGAGTTGAACAGCACTCGGCCGGTCCGCTCAGCCGGCAGCCTGCATTTTCGTGGCGATCAGGTTCACGAAGTCGCCGACGTTGCGCAACTCCTCGATTTCCGAGGTGCGGAACTTCACGCCGAAGCGCCGCTCGGCCTCGACCACGATGTTGATATGATTCATCGAATCCCACCCCGGGACGTCATCGGCGGTGGTCTCCGGGGTGGGGTTCAGCTGCGGGTCCTCGAACACTTCACGCAGGATCTCGGTCAGTGCGGCCAGGATTTCGGCGTGGTCCATGCTCTAAGCCTCGACGGTGCGGATGAAGGTGGGGGACGGCGTGTAGTCGGACAGGTCCAGGTTCCAGAAAGTGGCACCGTCCCTCTCCTCGATTAACGCAAAGCCGAGCTTCTGGTAATGGTCACGCACCATGGCGTTCTTCGCTGTCGGGCGGAATTCGCCGACCAGCCGCTTGGCGCCCAGCCGCTGCGCCTCGGCGGCCACGAGGTTCAGCATTGCCTGCTCGACGTTGCGGCCGAGGACGCGGCAGCTCATGAGCCAGGTCTCGATCCTGAGATCGCCGCCGTTGTCTCGCCGGCCCGCGACGATGCCGATGATCCCGTTGTCGCCGAACTGGTCGACGAGGCGGACCTGCGCCGTCATCACGTCCGGGTCGGCGAGCATCGCCTCGATCTCGGCATCGTTGGTGCGCCGCGTGGTGAGGTTGAACTGGTTGGTCTTGTTGATGAGCTGGACGATGCGCTTCATCCCGAGCTTGTCGAAACGGCGCCAGCGCATCTCCATGTCGAGGCTGCGGAGATACGCGTCCATGTCGGTTACCGCGGCCTTCAGGTCCTCGCGGGCGAGGTTGGCCTGGTACTGGCTGCTGCGCTCGAGGTCCTCCTCGGTCAGCTGCACGCCTTCGAAATAGCCGCCGCCGGCGATGCAGGCCGCATACAGCGCCGGATCCTCCGGCAACTCGGGCACCGCCACCATGGGCAGCTCGCGACGGACGATGTTGCGCTCGAACGGGTTGTCGTCGGCGAACACCAGGGCGTCCAGGCCGATGTTGAGCCGTTGCGCGATGCTTCGCAGGTTGGTCGCCTTGTCGGTCCAGTTGGCGACGAAGCATGCGATGTCGCCGCGCCGAAGCACCATGTCGGGGTGGCTGTCGAAGGGTTCGAGCGCGTTCGCCTCATCGTTTTTCGAGCAGACCGCCAGGATCACGCCGCGGCGCGACAGGGCGCGGGCATAGTCCTGGAAGGCCACGAAGGCCTCGCCGTGGGCGCTGCCCTGGCCGAGGACGATGCCGTCCATGCCGTCATCGCCGATCACTCCGCCCCAGAGGGTGTTGTCGAGATCGAGGACCAGCGCCTTGGACGAGCGGCCCTGCGCCGCGGCCAGCAGGCGGGCGACCAGGTCGCCGTAGAACGGGGCGGCGGCGGGGTGGATTTCCTGCTTGGCGCGATGCCACAGCATCGGGTCGTACCAGGCGGCCAGGCCATCCCGCGCGGCCTGGGCGTCGACGGCCAGAAGCTCGACGCCCTCGCTGTCGGCCAACTCGCGCAGCCGGGCATTCAGCCGCGCCGACAGCGCCGCCCGCGAGCCCGGAAGACGTTGCTCGTTGTTGCCGAACAGGTCGATGAACACCGGCAACACAGTTTGCTGGATAACCTTGCAGCCGAAAGACTGGCGCGCGAGGCGCCAGTTCTGCACCAGCTCGGCGCCCTTCGCCTCCAGCCAGGCAAGCGCCGCATCGGCGGGCATCGCCCCGTCGACGCCGGCCAGGAGGTGATGCGCGTCCAGGGCGAACAGGACGGTGTCCGGCTTGAACGCGTGCAGGGCGGAGGTCGAGTCGCCAATCTCGCCGGCGTACTGGCCGTATTCGCAACTGTAGGTGCGCACCCACAGGCCACGCCGGAGACCCCCGACACGCAGCGCCGGCAACAGGTGATCCGTGGTGGAGGACCCGAGCACCGCCAGGCGAACCGGCTTCGTCGCAAGCGCCGCGGGCGGTTCGGTGAAGGCGGTCAGGCGCCGATCGAGCCGGATCGTCTGCAGGCCGCCGAGCCGGTGATTTGCCAGGGCGACCAGCATCGGCCAGCCCTCGTCTCCTGCGTCGGTCGCACGGGCGAGATCGGCCGCCCAGGTCGGCGAGGCCGGTGGAAGCCAGTGAAGCTCGGGTGCAGACATGGCGGATTCCCACAAAACCTGACACGCCGATGTGGCATTGCGGACCGGCGGATGCTCGCGGCGGGGGATAGCCGAATTCGTGCATCTCCGCCAGTCGGTCCGGCGTTGGGGTGGGGTGCGTAGGCCGGGCCGAGATGGCCGCGGGGAAGCTGGCTACCGGCTCTGCTGGGGCGCGTGTTCGACGGTGCCGGCCAGGTCGAGCACGGGGGTGTCCCGCCAGGCGCGGCGCCCCTCCAGCACCTGCCAGGTGGCCAGGGTCGGAATGGCGATGGCGATGTCCCTGCCCCGCCGCAACAGCGACGCGGCCAATGCCATGGCCGGCGAGATGCCGAACATGGCGCAGGCAACGACATATGCCCCTTCCTGCACGCCGAGGGCACCAGGGACAAAGAAGCCGAAGCTGCGCAATCCGGACACCAGGCTGTCGATGGCGATCGCCTGGCCGAGACCCAGATCGGCGCTCATGAAATGGAACGGCAACCACAACTCGAGGCCGCTGAGCATCCAGGCGATGCTGTGGATCAGCAGCGCTCGGCCCAACGAACCGCGGCGTGATTGGATTGCCTCGATCGCCAGGCGGAGACGCGACGACATGCCGCCCGATGCCTGCGCCCAGCGGGGTGCGAGGCGTGGACCGATGCGGCCGAGGAGGGCCGGTCCCCGGGTCAGTGCAACCGCGAACAGCCCGGCCAGCGCCGCCATCGAGATGGCCGCGAGCAGCGCCGGTCCGACGAGGCCCTCACCCGGCTTGAACCAGGCCAGCAAACCCAGGCCGACAATCGTGTATGGCAGCCTTGCCGCAAGCTCCACCGCCAGGTCGACCACGGTGGAGGCCGCGGCAAAGACGCCCGGCACTCCGAACAGGTGCAGCGCCCTGGCGCCCAGCACGTAACCGCCCAGTTGCGACAGGGGCAGCGCCTCGGCCGCCGAGTCCCGCATCAGCCGGCCCCAGATGAACTTTCGCACGCCCGCGAATGGCGTTCCTCGGGCAAGCATCGACCACGCCGCGCCCAGCAGCCCGATCAGCACGAGGTGCAGGCCGGTCATCGCCGCGAAGCCGTAGACCCCGATGCTGCCCATCGCGGCGCCGATCGCATCGAGGCGCTTGTAGAGCAGCACCCATGTCAGCGTCGCCCCCGCGGCGCAGGCCGCGAGCACCCCCAGTTGACGCAACTCCAGCCGGGGGCGCGGCAGGAATCTCATGGTCGACATCGCTATGTGGCGCCCGAAGAAAGGTCAGCGGCCTTGCGGTTGAGGCTCGCCAGCAACGCCGCGACGCCGCCCTCCGCCAGCAGGCGCCTGAAATCCGACCGCTGGACCGCAACCTGGCTGATCGAACCATCGAGCAAGACGTCCACCACCTTCCAGGAACGGCCTTCCTGATGCATCAGGTAATCCAGCACCCTGGGATCGCCGGACACCGGGACGATGCGGGTATGGAGCACACGCTCGTCATTGCCGGCGACCCGTACGTCCGGCAGCACCTCGAACCGTTGGCCGGTGAAGTTGTCGAACCGCACCACATAGCTCGAAATCGTATAGCGCCGGAACGCCTCCAGCAGCGCCGCCCGATCTTCGGCGGACAGCGATGACCAGCGTACGCCAATCGAAACGGCCAGGATCACCGGCAGATCGAAGGCACGGTCCAGCGCCGGTGCGATGATGGCGAATCGATGCGAGAAGTCGGTGCTCTTGCCGGCCTTCATGGCGGCAAGCAGCGCCGCGTAGAATGCCTCGATCGGTTCGGCCAGCTCGACGACCGAGTCTGCGGCGAAGGCGACCTTGCCGAAGCTTGCCAGGGCAACGCATAGCAGGCCGCGGCGGGGGACCCTGATCGGCCCAACCGTCTTCATCTGCTCAGGCTTCATCTTCGGTTCCGCTCCGATCGGGCCCCAACGGGTCAGCCACCGGGAACGCTACTCCGTACCCGCGGTGCCTGTGCTATAATGCACGGAGGCATCGGTGCGAAAACCATTGTTGCTTAAGTCCGGACCAGCCCCGGAATCCGGACCGCGTTCCGGTACGATTCCAAACACTCTCATGTATCGGGAAAACTTTTGTCGCTCCGTATCCGGATCGAGACCGTGATCTGCCAACCGGTATTGATGGCGGCCATATCCCCCGTTGGGCGTGGCCACATTCGCGGCGGCGATCCGCCGCAGCATCTCCTCGCTCGGCGTGAGACCGAAATGCGCGTACATGCCCTGGATGGTCTGCGCCGGCTCCGCAACGAGGTCGGTGTACCAAATATGACAAATCGTTTCGGCGAAGCCCCGCTCCTCGGCTGCCCGGATCATGCGCTCGGTGCCGTCGAACCAGCGCGCACTTTCCTGCCGGCCGAGGTCGACGCGGTCGATATGCCGTGTGAACGGTCGGCGGATGACCTCGGTCAGGCGCGCCACGGAGGCCAGCACCTTCAGTGGGTCGCGATGCACGAAGACGATCCGGGCGTCAGGATAGACAGCCCTGATAGCGTCCAGGGCAAAGATATGATCCGGGCATTTGAGTATCCAGCGCCGCGGGCCGGATTGCCGCTGCAGATGTTGCAAGAATCGTTTGTGAAATCGATACGCCGCCACATGGCCGTTTTCATCCAGCCAGTCGCGGTATGAAGGAATGTTGTAAGTAGAATCGAAGCGAAGGCTGGCGAAGACATGCGCGGTGATCTCGCTGCATTCCTGCGGCGACGTGGCATCCAGGGGATGCAAGCCGCGGAATTCCGGCGCCAGATGGTCGAAGATGCGCAATTGCCGATTGGCCAGCGCGATCCGCGGATCCGGCTCCGCCGCCTTCTCCGACAACGGATAGGGATGGTTGATCTGATAGACCCGAGGCGCATCGTTCGCCGGGTCCTGCGTCAGCAGTTTGTAGAGAAAGGTCGTGCCGGACCGGGGCAGGCCGGTGATGAAAATCGGCCGGTCGATCGTCTCGTCCAGGATGCTCGGGTCCTTCGACTCCTCCTGTTCCAGGCGGAGCAGGTTGGAGAGGAAATGCGCGACATCCCATCGGGTCGCGATCCGCCCGAAAACGCTGAGCCGGGCCTCCTCGACGCAGGAGGCCAGGAAGCGCTGCAAGGGATCGGCGAAGCTGCGATCGAGGAACCTCGCATTCCCCGCCCGCCGCTCGGCCTTCTCGATCAGGTCATGCGCCGAAATCGGGCGATCGAGGACTCCGATGCCGCCTGCAATTCTGTCAGCCAACGAAAGCGCTGCAGACAGTCGGGTCATTTCAGGTGCCACTTCTGCAATGTGGGAACGGCCTAAACTCGCGACCGGTGTCCCCGTTACGGCCGATAGCGTGGCCACCTTCAACTGCCAGCGCAACGATTGCACCACCGGGTCTCCTCGCATGGCTGATATTCGGCCGCACCCTATCTGTCTGCGCCTCAGGCGGTCTCTAAGACGACAGAGTTGCGTTCGATTCGCGACGGCTCCGCTGAAAGCAAGAATTCATCATCGTGCCCCCACGCGGCCACGCACGCGCTGCGGGATCCAATGTCGCCGCAGGCAAACCCGAGGCACGATGCAGCAATGTCGAAGGCTATCTCAATCCCGCACCTTGGCTCATGCTGTCTCCGCGAATTGAAGTCACGTCCGGGAATACTGCCGCTGCAGTCGTCCCGCATTGCCTGAGGGACGACCGATGAACGAGACGGCGCTGCTGTTGCGCGAAGTTCGGCCGATCGGCTTCGGCGCCGCGGATTCCGCGAAGCCGGTCGATGTGCTGGTCGGTGGCGATGGCCGCATTGCCGCGGCCGGGCGCATGATCGCGGCGCCGGCCGATACCAGGGTTCATGAGGGGCGCGGCGCCTGGCTCTCGCCCGGGTGGGTCGACCTGCACACGCATGTCTATTGGGGCGGAACCTCCGGCTCCGTCCTGCCGGAGGAATGCGGCGCCGCACGCGGCGTCACGACGATCGTGGATGCCGGCTCCTCGGGCGAGGCCAACTTCAAGGGCTTTCGCGAGTTCATCGTGAAGCCCGCGCGCGAACGCATCCTGGCGTTCCTCAACATCGGGTCGATCGGGCTGGTGGCGGGCAACCGGGTGCCCGAACTGCAGGACATCCGCTTCATCGACATCGACAGGACCATTGCCTGCGTCGAGGCCAATCGCGATGTCATCATCGGCATCAAGGTTCGCGCCAGTCACGTGATCCTCGGATCCTGGGGCATCACGCCGGTCAAGGTTGCCAAGAAGGTGGCGAAGATTCTCGGTCTGCCGCTGATGGTGCATGTCGGCGAACCCCCGCCCCTCTATGACGAGGTGCTGGAGATCCTGGGTCCGGGCGATGTCGTCACCCACTGCTTCAACGGCAAGAAGGGTGGCTCGCTCATCGAGGACGAGGATCTCTTTGCGCTCGCCGCACGCTGCGCGGCCGAGGGCATTCGCCTCGACATCGGCCACGGCGCCGCGTCGTTTTCGTTCAAGGTGGCGGAGGTCGCCATCAGCCGCGGGCTGCCGCCGTTCTCGATCTCCACCGACCTGCATGCCCGCTCGCTGGACGGGCCGGTGTGGGACATGGCGACAACGATGTCGAAGGTGATGGCGCTCGGGCTCGATCTGTCGGACGTGATCCGCGCCTCGTCCATCGCCCCGATGCAGGTTTGCAACCTGCCGACGGAAAGTCTCCTCGCTGCCGGCACGCGTGCCGAGCTGACGCTGTTCGACGTCGTCGATACGGACATCGAGGTCACCGATTCCATGCGTGCGCCGGTGCGGATGCAGCGCATGATCGAGCCGCGCGCCAGTATCATCGGCGCCGAACTGGTGCCCGCATCCCGCCACCAGGCACCACCACAGGCAATCTGCAGTTGCTGCGGCCAACCATTAAAAGGAGCCAGCCGGTGAACGTCGATATCCGCAAGCAACTTGGACTGCGCCCGATCATCAACGTATCGGGCACGATGACGGCACTCGGCGCATCCATCGTCGTGCCGGAGGCGATCGAAGCCGTGCGCGCGGTGCTTTCGCAGTTCGTCGAGATCAACGCGTTGCAGCGTCGGGCAAGCGAAACCATCGCGCGGCTATGCGGCACCGAGGCGGGGTTCGTCACCGCCTCCGCCGCATCGGGGATCACCGTCGCGATCGCCGGGGCCATGACCGGCGCCGACCTTGCCGCCATCGAGCGGCTTCCGAACGCCGACGGGATGCGCAACGAAGTTGCCATTCAGATGGGCCACATGGTGGGCTATGGAGCGCCGGTGGAACAGGCCATCCGCCTCGCCGGCGCCAAGGTCGTGCCGGTGGGACAGGCCACCGACGTGCGGCCTTATCAGATGGAGTTCGCCGTAGGCCCGCGGACTGCCGCGGTGTTGCATGTCGTGTCGCATCATACCGTGCAGTATGGCCAGATCCCGCTGGAGGATGTTTGCGAGCTCGCCCACGCACGCGGCATTCCGGTCATCGTGGACGGCGCGTCGGAGTACGACCTCAAAGGTTTCCTGGCCCGCGGCGCCGACATCGCGGTGTATAGCGGACACAAGTTCCTCGGCGGCCCGACCGCGGGCATCGTCGCCGGCAAGAAGGCGTTGATACGGAGCGCCTTCCTGCAGAATATCGGCATCGGACGCGGAATGAAGGTCGGCAAGGAGAGCGTCGCCGGCACCATCGCAGCCCTGGAGGCGTGGGAACGGCGCGACCATGCCGCGGTGCGGGCGCGCGAGACCGCAGCCCTGGAACTATGGCATTCCCGCCTGTCCCGCCACCCGGGGGTGCGGCCGGTCATCGTCCCGGACCCCACCGACAATCCGCTCGACCGCATCGAGGTTCATGTCGATCCGGAAAAGGCGCGGATCACCGCGTGGGACCTGGCGGACGCGCTGGCGGCCGGCGACCCGCCGGTGATCGTTCGCGATCATGAGATCGAACAGGGATATTTCCTGCTCGACCCGTGCAACCTGCATCCCGGCGAGGAGGCAATCGTCGCCGACCGGATGGACGCGGAACTGGACCGGGCAGCGAAGGCCAACGACGTCACCGCCACGCGCGTGGCCGATCGCCGGCGCCGGCGCTTTGCTGCGCTTCTGCGTTGGCCGGACTGAAGTCAGCCGGCGATCCCGGAAGCTCCGACCGACATCGGAAGCGCAACGCGCCGCCCCAGCGACAGGGCGTCGATCGCCAGGACCAGCGGGGCGATGTCGACGTCCGATTCTCCGGCTTGGATCAGCGCGTCGAAATGCGAATACATCCGCGGATACTCGGCACGCGGGCCATCGACGACGACATGGCCGTCGACGAGCAGGCGCCCACCGCTGGCGGCTAGCCGCATGATCGTTCCGCCGCCGGTTGTCACCGTTATCTCGCGCAGTTCTCCTGCTTCGGACCGCCAATCGAACTCAGCATGGCCGTTCCCCTCACCACCTCCAATGTCGAAGGTGATGTTTGCCGCGATCGGCATGTCGGCATCGCGCGGAACAAGGAGTTCGGCGTCGCGAACACAGGCCGGCGCCGGCAGGATCCGGGTGAGAACAGACAGCGCGTTGATTCCCGGATCGAACACCCCGAAGCCGCCCGTCCGCCAGATCCACTCCTGGCCGGGATGCCATTTGTGGACGTCCTCCTTCCACATTATCTCGAGCCGTTCGATGGTTTGGCCAGCCAGCCGCAGACGCGCCTGGTCCACGGCCTCGTTGTGCTGAGAGTGCCACGCCGTGAACAGCACCCGCCCGGCACGTTTCGCTGCGTGCTGCAAGACCATCATCTCCCCGACCGTTGCCGTGGGCGGCTTTTCCAGCAGAACATGCTTGCCGGCCTCCAGGGCATCGAGGGCCACGCGAAATCGCGCACGCGGCGGCGTGCAGATGGCAACAGCCTCCAGCCCCTGCATTGCGGACAGCATCTCCATATGCGACGGAAATCCGGCCACTGGAAGCTTGGTGAGATCGGCGGCGACGTCGGCCACGGCCGTCAGTTCGAAAGCCGGGTGAGCGAGAATCGTCGGCAGATGCCGATCGCTCGCGATCTTGCCGAGCCCGATGATGCCGATGCGATGCACGAGACACTTCCCTTCGTCAAACGTGATTCCCGAGATCCGGCACAGCATGTGCCGACTGTAGCCAGCAGGCGGACATCAAGGGCGGAACGGCTCAGAGCAAGTCTGCAACGGCATTCCGGTAGCGTCGCAGAGCCTCGACATGATCCGCCATGGTGTGACCGGCGATCCGGCGGTGATGGTTGCGGTTGTAGCTGCTGTTCAGCGTGACGTGGGTCACGCCGGCCGATTTCCAGAAGGCGAATTCCTTGCGCCAGTCGGCTTCGTTGCCGGCGCCGGTCGAAACCCAGACCTCCAGCCCCACCTTGGCAGGATCGCGCCCTTCCTCCGCGACGAAACGGCGGAGCTTGTCGAACTCGCCGGTCGCCTGCGGACCGGGCGGGTAGGCCAGCATCATCCAGCCGTCGCCCAGTTTCGCGATCCGCTTCAGCGTGATGTCCATGTGGCCTCCGAACCACACCGGAATGCGTCCGGCGGCCGGGCGCGGATTTATTCCAGCATCGTCGATCCGGTGCCACTTGCCTTTGAAGTCGACATGCGGCGATGCCCACAGCGCCTGCATCACCTGCACCTGCTCCTCCGAACGCTTGCCCCGATCATGGAAATTCTCATTCAGCCCGACGAACTCGACCTCGTTCCAGCCGACGCCGATGCCCAGCCTGAACCGCCCGCCGCACAGCACGTCGAGGCTCGCCGCCTGCTTGGCGACCAGCACCGCCTGCCGTTGCGGCAAGATCAGCACCTGCGTGGAAAATCCTATGCTCGTCGTGCAGGCGCTGAGAAAGCCGAACAGCACGAACGGATCATGAAAGAAATCCAGCGACGTGTTGCGGTTGCCCCAGTCCGGGCGACTGGCGACATTCACGCCCAGCACGTGGTCGGCGAGCATCAGGTCATCGTAACCCGCAGCTTCGGCGATCTGCGCGAATTCGCGCACCGTGCCCGCATCGCCTCCGATATCGCCGAACGGCAGCGCCACACCAAGTTTCATACCTGCTTCTCCCCTTCCACCCATGCCGGTTCCACTCATGCCGGCCCGTGACGGCCATGGTTGCAGAGCGGCGGGCGGAAGCCAAACATCCGCGCGCTTGCCCGATCACCCGACTTGGCCGCATCGTGGGCTCGCGGATCCGGCGACGAGGGAGGGCGGCATGCAAATCGGCTTCAACGCACCGACGGGCGGAGCGCTGGCAATGCCGGAGGCGCTGACCCGGATCGCCGTCGAGGGCGAGGCGATGGGGTTCGACTACCTGGCGTTCAGCGACCACATCGTGATCCCGACCGATATCCACGCCCGCTACCCCTACTCGGAGACCGGAGAATTCCCGAGCGGAGGCCGCGGAGACCGGCATGAGCAATTGACCGAAGTTGCATTCGTCGCCGCAAAGACGTCGCGGATCAGACTGGTGACTTCGGTCATGGTCGTGCCGCACCGGCCGGCCGTGCTGGCTGCGAAGATGCTGGCAACGATCGACGTGCTGTCCGGCGGCCGGCTGACCGTCGGCATCGGCGCCGGCTGGCTGAAGGAGGAGTTCGAAGCGATCGATGCACCGGATTTCGCGGCTCGTGGCGCGGTGACCGACGAATACCTGCAGGCGTTCAAGGCGCTGTGGACCCAGCCGCACCCACGCTTCGAGGGCAAGCACGTTGCGTTCGGCGGAATCCTGTTCGCGCCGAAACCGATCCAGCAGCCGCACCCCCCGATCTGGATCGGCGGCGAGAGCGGCCCTGCGTTGCGTCGTGCCGCCGCGCTCGGCGACGGGTGGTATCCGATCGGCACCAATCCGGCGCATCCTCTCGACAGCCTGCCTCGATTGCGCGCGGGCATGGAGCGACTGGCGAGACTTACCCGGGAAGCCGGCCGTGACCCTTCCGCGGTGGCGGTGGCCTATCGCGTGTCGCGTTTCGGCAGCGAATTGCCGGCCAAGGCGAACGACGGAGAACGGCGCCTGTTTTCCGGCACCGATGCCGAAATGGCCGCCGACCTACGGGATTGCCGGGCGCTTGGCGTCCGCGGCATCGATTTCGGTTTCACCGGCGCGAACCCCACCGAGATGCTTTCGACGATGCAGCGGTTCCGCGACAACGTTCTGGCCAAGAGCTGAAGTGCCGCCCATGAAGCTCGGGATCACGCTCAGCACCTTCAGCGCCTCCCCCAATGTCGGGATGGATACCGTGCTCGAGGCCGAGCGGCTCGGCTACGATGCGGTCTGGTGCGGCGAGGCCTACGGCGCCGATGCGGTGACGCCGATCGCCTGGGTGCTCGCCCGCACCACGCGGATCAAGGCGGGTACTGGCATCATGCAGATGTCCGCCCGCACGCCGGCCTGCGCTGCGATGACCGCGATGACGTTGCAGGCGCTGTCGGGCAACCGCTTCCTGTGCGGCGTCGGCCCTTCCGGTCCGCAGGTGGTGGAGGGATGGCACGGCGTGCCGTTCGGCAAGCCACTGGCCCGGACGCGCGAATATATCGGCATCATGCGCAACATCCTGGCTCGTGAAGAACCGCTGCAGCATCAGGGCGAGCACTACCAGATCCCGTATCACGGCGCGGGTGCGACCGGGCTCGGCAAGCCGCTGAAGAGCATCATCCACGGCGACCCATCGATGAAATTCTACACCGCCTCGATCATGCCGGCTGGACTGCGGCTGGCTGGCGAGATCGCCGACGGCACGCTGCCGATCTTCATGTCGCCGGAAGCTGCCAAGGAAGTGAGCGGGCCAATTCTCGAAGGAATGGCGAAGGCCGGCCGCCCACCCGTGCTCGACGCGTTCGACATCGCGCCGCACGTGAAAATTCGCGTCGGCGACGACCTGCACGCCTGCCGCGATGCCGTTCGGCCGGAGCTTGCCCTCTACATCGGCGGCATGGGGGCGCGGAACAAGAACTTCTACAACGATTACGCGAGACGCCTGGGTTTCGAAGGCGAGGCGATCAAGATCCAGGACCTGTATCTGTCCGGGCAGAAAAAGGCGGCGGCAGCGGCGGTGCCGGACAAGCTGATCGACGAAATCGCCCTGCTCGGTTCCCCTGCACGCATCAGGGACCGGCTGCAGGCCTGGAAGGCAATCGCCGCCGACGGCCAGGTCGGCACCCTGGTGCTGACCGGCGCCACGGTGGAAGCCTTGCGGATCGTTGCGGAAGCTGTGCTTTGATCGGCCTCCGAGCAGCCGCTCAACAGGAGGAAACCCAATGAAAATCGCCCGCATCGACGATCTCCATTGCGACGCCGGCTGGCGCACCTTCTCGTTCCTGAAGATATCCACCTCGGATGGGGTCGTGGGCTGGTCCGAATATACCGAAGCCGACGGCAGCCGCGGCTTGACCGGGGTGATTCACGGCCTTGGCGAATATCTGATCGGCGAGGATCCGCACCGCATCCAGTGGCTGACATCGCGGCTGGCGGCAAAGACCATTCAGGCGCCCGGGGGCATCAACCAGAGGGCGATCGCGGCGATCGAGAATGCGCTGCTGGATATCAAGGGGAAGTCGCTGGGCGTGCCGGTCTACAATCTGCTGGGCGGCGGCGTGCGGGACCGGCTTCCCGTCTACTTCTCGCATTGCGGCACCTACCGAGTCCGTAACCACGCAATCCTCGGCAGCAAGCCGCTGCGCAGCTACGACGATGTCGCGCGCCTCGGCGAGGAAGTCCGCCAACGCGGGTTCAAGGCGCTGAAAACCAATATCCTGCGTTTCGATGGCGACCAGCCAAGTGTCTATGGGGCCGGGTTTGCGACCACCGAGGGACATCCCGAACTGAACGCAGGACGCGACGTGCTGGCCGCCATCCGAAATACCTTGCAGGCATTTCGCGATGGTGCCGGCACGGAGATGGGATTGCACCTCGACACCAACTACAACTTCAAGACTGACGGCTATTTGAAGGTGGCAAGGGAGGTGGCTCCGTTCGATCTCGCCTGGCTGGAGCTGGACACCTGGGACGTCGCCGGTCTCGCGACCATACGCCGTGCCGCGCCCTGCCCGATCGCCTCGCTTGAATCGGTGGTCCATCGCCGCGGATTTCGCCCCTTCCTGGATGCTTGTGCGGTCGACGTGGCGATCGTCGACGTGATCTGGAACGGTGTGTTCGAGGGCTTGAAGATCGCCTCCATGGCCGATGCCTACGAGGTGAACGTGGCGCCGCATAACTACTACGGCCATCTGAGCTCGATGATCGGCGCGCATTTCTGCGCCGCCATCCCGAACTTCGCGGTGATGGAAATCGACATCGACAGCGTTCCCTGGCGCGATGAACTGGTGACGATTCCGCCGATCATCGAGGACGGCGCCTTCGTGGTGCCGGATCGCCCGGGCTGGGGGGTCGACGTGAACGAGAAGGGCGTGCTGGCCCATCCGCCCAAGCGGTAGCGTCTGCGCGCCTGATCGGCCGAAGGAAGTGAGACGGGGCCTATGGATGCAGGATCAGCTTCTGCACCCGCCAGTTCAGCAGTTCCGCAACATAGAGCTCGTTCTCCGACGGGCAGGCAATCTCGTGGATCCAGCCGAATTGCTTCGGCTGCTTGCCCGCCATCCCGAGAAAGCCGAGCACCTTGCCGTCCAGGCTCAGCTTGTAGATCCGCCCGGGATAGGCGTCGGACGCATAGAGCACCTGATTGGGCCCGGGCGTGATGCAGACTGCCCAAGGGGCGCCCGGCGCCATTGTCTGCGGCGTCCCGAAAGGCAGCGGCAGGTTGGGCTTGTTGCCGATCGCCGGCTTTGCGTTGGGATCGTAGGGCACGTCGATGGTGATGGACCGAATGAACTTGCCGCCGCTGTCGAACACCTGGATGCGGCGATTGCCGCGATCGGCGACATAGACGTTGTTCTGGGCGTCGGTGGCGATGCTGTGCGGCGTGTTGAACTGCCCCGGCTGATCGCCAGGCGTACCCCAGGAACCCTGCCAGGCGCCGTCGCGATCCACCTTCGCAACCCGCGAATTGATGTAGCCGTCGCTGATATAGGTGTTGCCGTCGCTGTCCCATGCCATGTCGGTCACCTGCCGGAACATGCCGTCGACTGGCGGCAACGGCGGCTTGGGGTGCTTCAGCGGACCGGTATCCTCGTCCGAGGCTTCCTGCTTGCGGCCGAAGACCATGACGACGCGGCCGTCCTGGTTGAACTTCACGACCATGTCCGAGCCCTTGTCGGCAGCCCAGATGTTGTCGTCGCGATCGATCCTCACGCTGTGGGCAAAGGACCATGCGTAGAGGTTGTGGCCGATTTCCCGGAGGAACTGGCCGTCCTTGCCGAACTCCAACAATGTCGCAGCCGCCGCGGCATAGGCGGGCCCCTGGGTGTTGCCGCGGGTAAACGCAAAAACATGGCCCTTGGAGTTCACCGCCACCCCGGCCACTTCGCCGAAGAACAGGTTCGGCGGCAGCTTCAGTGGGTCCGCCACCGATTCGAACGGGATCTCCGGCACCGGGACAGGCGTCTGGGCAAAAGCCGGGGATGAAACCAGCAGAAGCATGCCAGCGAGACGACGGAGCATGGATGCCTCTCCCATTGATGTCGCGCCTGCGTGGTTCCGGCGCGTTCGGATGATCAGATTGTCGACCGCCGCAGCTGTCAATATCGCAGCCGGTGACATTGCCGCGAACTTGCCCGGCGCCGGTGACATGGCGGATCGCCTCCGCCACAGTGCCGTCGGAGGCAGGATGCAGCATTGGAAGATGATCATTGCCGTTCTTGCGCTCGCCGGCGGGCCTTTTGCCGCCCAGGGCCAACCCATCGAAGGAGGCTTGAGCGAGCAGCAATTGGCCGAGGCGGTGCGCTTCGGCCGTCTCGCCACCCTCGCACCGTTATGCGGTCTGCGCGATGGCCGCTGGGCGGCCGATCTGCGGCAATCGGCGGTGCAGTCCGCAACCGGTGCGGACGCGCATGATGCGTCCGAGCTGCAAACGGCACCTGGCAACGAACAAGCGCTCGCGGCCCTCGGCTTCGCCGATGCGGAAGCGTTGGAGAGCTTTGCCGAGGCCGAGCCTGCGAAGACATGCGGCCCGCTGGCCAGCAACCGCGATCTGCAACGCGCGGACGACATTGTTCGCGCCTGGAGGGAGCGGCTGCAGCGCGGCAAGCCGGTTGGTTAGGTCGGGCGATCAAACGGCTTGCGTGTCGCCTGCTTTTCCAAGCTAATTCCCGGCGAAGCTTCGCCTGCCGCAAGGACCCGACTCATGCCCGATCTGCGCCACCTGCTCGCCGCTTTCTGCCTCGTCGCGATGGCGCCGGCTGTTCCCGCCCGCGCCGAAAGCGTCCTGCGCATTGTTCCCCAGGCCGATGTCAGGGTGCTCGACCCACATGTCACGCAGGCGACGATCACGCATATCTTCGGCCTGATGATCTACGATTCACCATACAGCTTCGACGAGGCGATGGTTCCGCACCCGCAGATGGTCGGCGCGACCAAGGTCTCGGACGACAAGCTGAGCTACGAGTTCACCCTTCGGCCGGGCCTGAAATTCAGCAACGGACAGCCGGTGACGGCGGCCGACGTTGTCGCTTCGCTGATCCGGGGGTCGAAGCAGGACCCGTTGATGCAGCTGATGATGAAGCGGCTGGCGCGGATGGAAGCAATCGACGCGAACAGCTTCCGGATCGTCCTGGCCAAGCCGTTCGCCTATGTCGAGGCGGCCCTTGCTTCGCCAGGTGCGATCGTCATGCGGGCGGAGGACATGCAGGCCGCCGGGGACAAGCCGGTGACGACCACCATCGGCTCCGGTCCGTTCCGGTTCGACGCGTCGGGCTACACGCCGGGCGCCAAGGTCAGCTTCACCCGCAACGCCGACTACCTGCCGCGGGATGAGCCGGCCAACGGCAACGCCGGCGGCAAGCGGGTGAAGGTGGACCGCGTCGAGTGGATCATCATGCCGGATCTGCAGACCCGGGTGTCGGCTCTGCAAAAGGGCGAAGTCGACCTGCTCGACCAGTTGCCGCATGACGGCATCCAGTCGCTCAAGGATCGCCCCGATATCGTGGTCGAGCCGAGCTCGCAACTGGGCAACATGGCGTTCCTGCGGATGAACACCTTGCAGCCGCCGTTCAACGATGTGCGGGCGCGCCGCGCGCTGGCGATGCTGGTGGACCAGAAGAACTATCTGTCGGCCGCGTTCACCACCGATGCCACCTGGTGGCAGGAATGCTTTTCCTTCTTCGGCTGCGGCACGCCGAACGGCACCCAGGCCGGCAGCGAGCCCTACCGCAAGCCCGACCCCGCCGCGGCCAAGAAGCTGCTGGCGGAGGCCGGCTACAAGGGCGAGAAGATCGTCATCCTGTCCAGCCAGGAGATTCCGCTGATCGGGGCCCTGGCCGAGGTCACCGGCGACGCGTTGCGCAGCATCGGGGTGAATGTCGACATGCAGACCAGCGACTGGGGCACCCTGGTGGTCCGTCGCGCCAGGCAGGACCCGGTGGAAAAGGGCGGCTGGAGTATCTTCCAGTCCGGCACCGATGTCGCGACCATCACCAATCCCGCGACCAACATCCTGATCGACGCCCGGTGCGACCGGAACAACTATGTCGGCTGGCCCTGCTCGGAGCAGTTGGAGGCGATGCGCACCGACATGATCGATGCGCCGAGCCAGCCGCGACTTGAGGCGTACAGCCAGGCGCTCTGGTCGGAATTGCCGAGCCTGCTGCTCGGCCAGTACCGCCAGCCCGTGGCATGGAGAAAGACCATCTCCGGACTGACGCACGGGCAGTACCCTGGCGTTCTGGAATATCGAGAAGCGCTGATCTAGCCGATGCGCAGCAGGCGAGGCCCCTCCATCCGCAGCCAGGCGACGCCGGCGTTGGTGTGTGGGGTGAGCGTCTGCACCAGCGCCCAGAACCGCGGGCCGTGGTTCATATGGCGCAGATGCGCCACCTCATGGGCGGCGACGTAGTCCTGGACAAAGCGGGGAGCCATCACCAAGCGCCAGCTGAACGACAGCGTGCGGTCGGAGGCGCAGCTGCCCCAACGGCTTCTGGTGTCCTTGACCGTCAGCCGGCTGGCCCGCACGTCCGCGATAGCCGACTTTTCGTTGACCAGTGCCAGCATGCGCCGTCGCGCTTCACCGCGCAGGAAGTCGGCGACCCGCCGTGGCAGGTCGATATCGTCCGCGACACGGATTTCCCGCGCTTCGACCCATACCCCTTTCCGGCCGGCAGCATTTCGCCCGACATTGCGTATCCGGTGCTCGATGCCATGCAGCGGCACCCACGCGCCCACCTCGAACGGAACATGTCCCGGTAGCGCCGCCAGGCGCTCCGTCACCCAGTCTGCATGATCCATCAACAAGGCCATGCCTGCCGTCCGCCCGGTTCGGGGCGGCAGCGTCACGACGACCGCGCCGCCCCGCGGATCGATGCGCAGGCTGACGCGCTGGGCGCGCAGGCTGCGCCGCCACTCGATCCGCGCCGGGCCGCCGGGCAGTTTAAGAACTTCCGATATCGGAGAATCCATCGTGCAACTCTGACTTGTCCGCAAGCGTCCGGCAACCGGAACAACACTTGCGTGCGACCATTCGTTGAGGTTTAATATGTTATGTTATAACGTTCTTGGTGAACCGATGTACCGCCGTCGTTTTTTGCAGGCCCTGCTGCTCGGCATGGCGCCGCCGTGGTTGTTGCTTGGGCGAACGGTGAACGCGGCCGAGCCCATAAAGGTGGTCGCAACCATGTCGATTCTGGCTGACATGACCCGCGTCATCGGCGGCGAGTCGGTTTCGGTGACGTCGCTCGTCGGTCCGGATGGCGATCCGCACACCTACCAGCCCCGGCCTTCCGACCTGCGAACCCTGAAGGCGGCCCAGGCCCTGGTCGAGAACGGATTGGGGCTGGAGGGTTGGATGACCCGCATGGTCGCGGCGTCCGGCTTCGCGGGCCGGCGCATCGTCGCCGCCGCCAGAGTGACCCCGCGCACCATGCAAGAGGGCCGCAGCCATGTCACCGATCCCCATGCGTGGCAAGACCCCCGCAACGGAGTACTTTATGCCAACGCGATCGCCGACGGCCTGGCCGCCGCGATCCCCGCACAGGCCTCCGCAATCCGAGAGCGTGCGGCGGCCTATGTCGCCGAGATCGAGGCGACCGATCGCTGGATCGAGGCCACCATGGCGGCCATCCCCGTCTCTCGTCGCAGGCTCATCACCAGCCATGATGCGTTCGGCTATTTCGCCGCGCGGTACGGGATCGTCATGCAGGGAGTGCAAGGGATCGATACCGATGCCGAACCGACCGCGAAGGACATCGCCGCCCTGGCAGACCAGATTCGTCGCCAGCATATTCGCGCGGTGTTCGTGGAGAACATGACCGACCCGAGGCTAGCGGCAGTGCTGGCGCGAGAGGCCGGCGCCAGCCTGGGTGGCAAAGTCTACTCAGACGCCCTGTCGCCACCGGACGGCCCTGCCCCCACCTACCTGGCGATGTTCCGGCACAACGTCGCGGAATTCGCCCGGGCGATGGCAGCCAACGATTAAGGCGGCAGAGCGTCCAGCAATTGCTGGGCGTGGGCCCGTTTTACCGGATCGGCATCGCGCGCGACGATCCGTTGCAGGACCGAGCGTGCCCTTGGATCGCCGGCGCCACCCATGTCGAACGCCAGCTTGTCACGCTTGTCGAACCAACGCCGGTCGAATTCCTGGACCGTCAGCGGCAAGTTCCGCCAATAGTATTTGAGGGAGTCGGAGGACCAGCCGGCATAGACATCCTCCCATGAAAGCGGTTGGCCATCCGGGTTGGCGTTGTCGGGATTGAATGGCTCGCTGACGAGTTGGTAGCGAACGTCCATCGACATGCGCAGGCGATCGCTGCGGTTCGGGACACCCTTGTGGACGGTCATGCTGTGAAAAATCAGCACGTCGCCCACCGCGAAGCCGCTGGAGAGCCAACGTCCGGTCAGAGGGTCGTTGATCTCGACGCCGCCGGCCCCCGCGGCAATGTCGAAATCGAACACGCCGGTAGTGTGGGAGCCGCCGGCGACCTGGAGCGGCCCGACCGGCAGCGGGCAATCGATCAGCGGAATCCACGCGGTATAGACTTCTTCGCTGCCTTGGACATTGGGGAAGTCCTGATGCGCCTTCGTGGTGAACTCCTCGCGCGCGGGGAAGATGTTGCGCATCAAGACGCGAGGATGAACCAGGATGGGGCCGCCCAGCATCCGCTCGAACAGCTCGAACAGCGCCCGGTGATGCTTCAGTGCGTGATAGGCCTCGAGCCGGTTCACCTGCCGCAGCACGTCGAGGTAGGCCGGCTCCGGATCGACGCAAAACCCTGCCGGGTTCGCGATAGCGTGCTCGACAGGCGCGTCCTGGCTCAGCCAACCGGCAGCGCGCACGATTTCCCCTACCTGGCGCTGAACCTGGGCGACGTCGGCGGCCGGCAGCAGCCCAGGCAGGAACAGGTAGCCGTCACGACGCATGCGCTCGGACAGCCGAGCGCCATCGCCCAGCAGGTCACTCGAATTGACGAACGGCTGCATACCGACGCCCTCCCTGTTGCATGGGAAGTTTCGCGGCGCGTAGAGTTTCAGTCAACAAACACTGGGAGCTCGAAAAATGACCGAAGCCAAGGCTGAAACGATGCCGCTTACCCGCCGCACCGCGCTTTCCCTGGCTGCCGGAGCCGGCGTGGCCGCTGCTGCGGGGCCTGCCCGCGCCGCCGATATCACACTCAGCGTCTGGACCGGATACCCGGAACTGGTGCCTTGGTACCAGGCCGTGGGCGAGGCGTACAGCAAGGCGAAACCGGGCACCAAGGTGACGGTGTTCAGCACCACCCTGCGGGAGCACGAGCAGAAGCTGTCCGCGGCCATGCCGACCGGCACCGGCCCCGACCTGTTCGATGTCGGGCAAATTCTCAGCATCAGCTTCATCGAGGCCGGGCTATTGAAGCCGAATCCGCCGGCAATCGACAAGCAGTTGCGTGGCGGCGCCTACAAGGACGTTAGCGTTTCGCAGTTCACCATCGACGGCAAGACCTACGGTCTGCCGATGCTGTTCAGTACGCCGGCGATGTTCTGGAACAAGGCGATGTTCAAGGAGGCCGGCATCGCCGGGCCGCCGGATACCTATCCGCAACTGATGGACGATGCGAAGAAGCTCACCAAGGTCGACAGCACCGGCAAGATGACCCGTAGCGGCATCAGCCTGCGATTGTCCGGCCAGGGCAGCGGCATCGCCGAGAAGTTCCGTTTCGTGCTCGAACCGGCCGGCGGCACGCTGATCGTGAAGACGGCGAGCGGGAAATATCACCAGGGCTACGACAACGAGGCCGGCCGCGCGGCCCTCAAATTCTATATCGATGCCGTTCAGACCTTTAAGGTCGACGACCCCAAGGTGCAGCACGATGCCGATGCCTTCGTGGCCGGCAACACCGCGATGCTGTTCCGCGAAGCCTGGGTGATCGGTGAGATCCAGAAGAAGAACCCGACCCTCGACTACGGGGTCTACACCATTCCGGCTTGGACGGCCGGCGGTAAGAAGAAGACATTGCTGCAGCATGATGGCCTGTATGTCAGCGCCAAGAGCAAGAACCTCGCGGCCGCGGAAGACTTCATGCAGTTCCTGACCAACAAGGAAAACAGCGTGCAGCTGACCGTCATGTCGGGATGGGTCGCCGCCCGCCAGGATGTCGACTGGACGCCGCTGCTGCAGAAGATTCCGCAATACCAGACCTTCGTCTCGCCGCCGAAGGAGCTCGAGTTCTATCCAGAGCCGGTGATGGCCGCCTGGAACGAAATCGAGACCAAGCTCGCTGACCAGCTGCCGGGCGCCTATGTCGACCCGTCGTTGAAGGACAACCCGCAGAAGGTCGCCGAAGCAATCCACAAATGGGCGACCCAGACCGACGCGATCCTGAAAGAGGCGGATCTCTACGGCACCTGAGACCATGCCTGGCGAAGCAACCCTGTCCGCTGGCGCGATGCCGGCGGACGGCACGAGGCTCAAATTCCGCCGCTTCATGCGGCGGGCGCGCATTCCGATGTTCTGCTACGTCGCATTGTTCCCGGTGCTGGCGTTGTTCTTCTATGTCCGCATCATCCCGATCGGCTTCAGCTTCCTGCTCAGCTTCTACAAATGGAACCTGATCAGCCCGCGCAAGCCATTCGTCGGCTGGGACAACTACGTCAACCTGATGAGTGACGACAACTTCCTGCTCGCACTCAAGAACACCACCATCTATTCGTTTTCGACCGTGGCGCTGAGCACTGTCATCGCGCTGCCGCTGGCGGTGTTCCTCGGCCACAGGTCGCGCCTGTCGACGTTTTACCAGACCGTGTATTTCCTGCCGGTGATCACGCCTTTGGTGCCTATGGCGATCGCATGGAAGTGGATCTACGACTACAACTACGGCGTTCTGAACTACGGACTGTCGCTGGTCGGGATACCTTCCGTCGCCTGGCTGACCGATCCCGACATCGCGCTTTGGGCGCTGGTGATCATGGGTGTGTGGAAGGTGCTTGGCTACAACCTGGTACTTTTCCTGGTGGGCATCCGTAACATCCCGCAGGAATACCTGGAAGCGGCGAGCCTCGACGGCGCAACCGACTGGCAGCGCTTCTGGCGCATCACCCTGCCGCTGCTGCGGCCGATCCTGCTGTATGTTCTGGTGACCGCGACGATCAGCGCCTACGCGGTCTTCACCCAGGTCTATGTGATGACGCTCGGTTCGCAGTCGCAGCCGGGTCAAGCGGTGCGCATGCTGGTGTTCGATATCTACACCAATGGCTTCCAGTTCTTTCGAATGGGCTATGCGTCGGCCGAGGCGGTGATTCTCACGCTGATCGTGCTTGGGTTGACCGTCGTCCAGTTCAGCCTCGTCCGCAACGACCCGAGCAAGGAGGGCTGACATGGCACGCCGCCGCTCTGCCGCCGCCCGGATCGGCACCGGACTTGCCCATGTCGTTCTGATGGCCGGTGCGCTCGTCATGGTGATGCCGATGCTGTGGATGATCGCAACATCACTGAAGCCACCCTCGGAGATCGCCCTGTGGCCCCCGGTCTTCTTTCCCCGGGCACCGAGCTTTCAGAACTACTCGGGTGCGTTCGAAGCCGCTCCGTTCGGGAGATTTTTCCTGAACTCGGTCCTCATCGCGGTGGTGTCCACTATTTCGGTCGCCATCACGTCGCTGATCGCTGGAACGGTGTTCGCGAAATATCGGTTTCCCGGTCGCTCGCTGCTGTTCGGACTGGTACTGGCGACCGCGATCGTTCCGTTCGAAGCGTATATGATCCCGCTTTACCTGCAGCTTGTCGCGCTCGAATGGATCAACACCTACCAGGGCATCATCCTGCCCTACCTGTTCATGGCTTTTGGCATCTTCCTGATGCGGCAGCACGTCGCTTCGGCCATCCCGACCGAGCTTATGGAAGCGGCCCGCGTCGACGGCGCCGGGGAGTGGTGGATCCTGCGCCGCATTATCGCCCCGCTCTCGGGCAATGCCCTTGCCGCAGTCGGGATCTTCGCCTTCATCCAAGGATGGGGGCTGTTCACCTGGCCGCTGCTGATTGCCAATGATCAGACGATGCTGAACATGGAACTGGGACTGACCGCCTTCCAGTTCGCCTTTACCGCGGACACCGGCAAACTGATGGCCGGATCGGTCGTCAGCGTCATTCCGATGTTGATCATCTTCCTGTTGCTGCGGCGCCGGATCATCGAGAACATGGCGCTGACCGGCCTGAAAGGCTGATCAGGCGCGGGCTGGGCGCTCAGGCACGTTGGCATGGGCACCGCCATGCTCGTTCCATTCCCATGGGCCATCGACGTCGATACCCATGCCGCGAAGCATCGCGACGTGTTCCTCCGCATTGTCGATCGGGCGATACCCTAGAAAAGCCCAATTGGGATCATGTGTCTTGATCCTGTCGTTGCCGGAATAGCCATTTACGACGAGGCAACCGGGATCGGGATGGCGTAGCGACAGATCGACCAGTTGCGTGACATCGCGCGGGCTGAGCCATGTCGCCAAAGAACGCTGGTCGATCGGCAGCGGCCGATACGTTCCGATGCGCAACGACACGGATCGAATGCCATGCCGATCGTAGTAGGTTTGCAGAATGGTCTCACCCATCACCTTGAACGCACCGTAGAGACTATCGGGCCGCGGCGGGAAGGCCGGGCTGACCGGCACGTCGATCGGGTAGCAGCCGAATGCATGATTGCTGCTGGCGAAGACGATCCGCTTGACCCCCGCCAGGCGAGCGGATTCGAATACATCGAAGACGCCGCGTACGTTGACCTTGAACAGCGTTTCCAGGTCGTGGTCACCGGGCGCACCGGCGAGATGCACGACCGCGCTGACGCCCTGCATCATCCGCTCGAGCGCCGCGCGGTCGCCGATGTCGGAGACGACCTGCTCCTCGTTATCCGCCAAGTCGCCGATCGGACGGAAGTCGGTCAGCCGCAGGTGCTTCCACGTGGATCGCATCCCCAGCCGGAGCGCCTGGCCGATCTCTCCGGCGGCACCGGTTATCAATACCCGGTCTTTGCTCGGATCGATCATGAAATCACTCCCTGTTCGTTCGTTATCTTGCCTTGCAGTCATGGTCATGCTTGCTACCGGGCTTGCGCCGCCTGACCGGCAAGGCAGCTTTGGCATAGTGCAAACAATCACGAGGAGCCGCAAACCCATGCCGATGATCGTCTATGTATCCTGCGCCGACGACAAGGCGATCACCGTGTTGGAGATGGATCCGGTCGGTGGTGATTTGACGGAACGGGCCCGCGTCCCGGTGCCCGGAACCAACGAGCCATCCACCGGCAGCATGCCGTTGGCTCTCAGTCCCGACAGGCATTTCCTCTATGCGGCTTTGCGCACCGCCCCGTTCCCGGTATCGAGCTTTCGCATCAATCGGTCCGATGGCAGCCTCGCTCATGTCGGGATGGCAAAGCTCCCCGACAGCATGTGCTATCTCTCTACCGACACGTCCGGTGCGTTCATGTTCAGCGCCTCCTACGGTGGCAACAAGCTCGCGGTTGCGCCGATCGTGAACGGCGTCGTTCAGGACAGCACCCAGATAGTGGAGACGCCACCGAAGGCGCATAGCGTGCAGGTCGATCCATCCAATCGATTCGTCTATGCGGCCACGCTGGGCGGCGATGCCATCCTCTGCCAGCACTTCGACCGCGCGACCGGGCGCATCGATCCGGTGCCGCAGATCGCGGCACGCACGCGCGCTGGAGCGGGACCTCGACATCTGCAATTCGCGCGCAACGGCGCGGTGCTGTATCTGATCAATGAGCTCGACGGCAGCATCAACGTCTATGAGCGCGATGTCGGCACCGGCGCGCTGGCGGAGATCCAGTCGATTTCGATGCTGCGGTCGCCCGCCGCTGATCGGGTTGCCGCGGCCGACCTGCACATCAGCCCAGACGGACGTTTCTTGTATGGCAGCGAGCGCACGACCAACATACTCGCGGCTTTCCGCATAGAGCCGTCCTCGGGCAAGCTGAGCCTGATCGGCCATGTCGACAGCGAGACTACGCCTCGCGGTTTTGCGGTCTCGCCGCAGGGAAGGTTTGTGCTTTGCGCCGGCATGGCTACGGGAAAACTCGGCGTATACGCCATCGACCCCGGCACCGGTGCGCTTCGCCACCACAGCGCAGTCGAAGTAGGCGCCGCGCCCAACTGGATCGAGATCGTGGAGCTCTAATCGGTGGGCGCGCGGTGAATGGGATCGACCCAGGCGACGGCTTCCGGCTTTTCAACCGGATCGATCGCCAGATTCACGACCACGGCTTCGTTGTCGCTGCGCACCAAGACGCACTCCAGCGTCTCGTCGGTCGAGGCGTTGATCTCCTGGTGCGGCACGTAGGGCGGCACGAAAATGAAGTCGCCGGGACCGGCTTCGGCGACGAATTCCAGCCGCTCGCCCCATCGCATACGGGCGCGGCCCTTCAGGACATAGATCACGCTTTCCAACGCGCCGTGATGATGGGCGCCGGTCTTGGCGTTCGGGTGGATGTGAACGGTGCCGGCCCAGATCTTCTGCGCCCCGACCCGGGCAAGATTGATGGCCGCCGCTCTGTTCATGCCCGGGGTCTGCGCGGTGTTCGTGTCGAGCTGATCGCCCGGAATGACCTTGACGCCGTGAAGCTTCCAGTCGACCGCGCCCGCCGGCGGGCTTTCGGGTGGGTGGGGGTGATCGTGGGGCATGCGAGTGGCTCCGTTTCTTCAGCGCAGGCCCTTATCTAGTTCGCCCGCGCCGGAGGACCAAGCCCAGGAGGTTGCAGGCGACTGGCACCGGTCGTGAAATCGGTCGCATGCGCAACGTTGACAGCGCGACGATCCGGTGGTCGCCTGCTGCAAAACCGATGGAGGAGAGCGCGCCATGTCGATGGTTCCAAACCCGACGCTGAAGCGGCTGCGTGAAGGCAAGCTGGCGCTTGGCTTTTGCGTGTATCACCTGCGCAGCTCCGCGTCGGCGATGCTGGCGCACGCGACCGGCTACGACTGGCTGTTCATCGACACCGAGCACGGCGCCTTCTCGATCCAGGAAGCCTCGCAGATGTGCTACGCGGCCATCCCGCTCGGGATCACGCCGATCGTGCGGGTTTGTGCGGATGCGCTGGATGAGGGCACGCGAGCCCTGGACAACGGCGCCATGGGGATCATCGTCCCCCACGTGGACACAGCTGAGCAGGCGAAGCGGGTCGCCGATGCATTTCGCTTCCCACCCTTGGGCAAGCGCAGCTGGGGCGCGCCCCCGGCCGCCTTCCTGTTCGGCGGCCCTCCGCTAGGCGAGGCGCAGGCAGCGTTGAACCGGGAGGTGATGGTGTGCGCCATGATCGAGACGGAGGAGGCTGTCGCCAACGTCGATGCGATTGCGGCAACCCCGGGTATCGACTCGCTGATGATCGGCACCACGGATCTCACCACGACGATGGGCATTCCCGGGCAATTCGGCCACAAGCGGGTCCAGGATGCGTATCGGCGCGTTGGCGCAGCGTGCGACCGGAACGGGAAGCTGCTTGGAACCGGCGGAGTTGGAGATGACAAGTGGATGCGCCACTACGTGTCGAGGGGCGCCCGCTTCATCCTCGCCGCGTCCGACCACGGCATGATCATGGA
Organism: uncultured Alphaproteobacteria bacterium; assembly: GCA_963819305.1. Lineage (GTDB taxonomy): Bacteria > Pseudomonadota > Alphaproteobacteria > Acetobacterales > Acetobacteraceae > CAVTKE01. The sequence continues at coordinate 197,576 of CAWFVP010000002.1, read as the reverse complement.
ATCCGGGAAACAGCGATCTGCGGCTCTCCGCAAGCTAGAGGCAATAACGCCCGCCGTGGCGACGAAGCGGACTAAGGCGCGGTAATCTGCCCGTCGGATGATCGGGTCTGGGCGAGTGACAGCACCAGTTCCTCCAGCGTTTCCATTCGGAACGGCTTGCCCAGGGTCGCGCGGTTCCGGTGCGGCTCCTTCAATGCGTCGGGCCCATAACCGGTGACGAACGCAAACGGCACCCCACGAGCGGCGAGCGCATCGGCGACGGGGTAGCCCGTCTCGCCCAGGCTGAGATTAAGGTCGAGCAGCCCAATGCCGATGGGCTCCCGGCCGACCAGTTCCAAGGCGTCGGCTACGTTCGAAGCCGGCCCGACGATCTCGCAGCCCAGATCCGCGAGCATGTCCTCCATCATCATGGTGATCATGATCTCGTCTTCGAGGATGAGGACCCGCAGACCTCGCAGAGGATTGTGCAATTCGGCCAACCGGCACTCCTTCGGCACAGGCGCCTAGTTGATCGCTATAGTATGGCGTTGCCCGCGGCAAGCGCGATGATCAGGAAGATCACGAAGATGGCGATCGCGATGAAGAACAGGATTCGTGCAATCCCAGCGGTCGCCGCCGAGATGCCGGTGAACCCGAACAGGCCGGCAACTATGGAGATGACCAGGAAAAAGAGTGCCCATTTCAGCATCGAATTGCCCTCTTAGCTGGGGATGACTGCGGGTTTGTAACGAGCTCGGGCACGGAAAGGTTCCGGGATCGCGACAGTCGCGGAACGGCTTGGTTTATGGCTCGGCGGGAGACGGGTCGTTCATCAGGGCGACGACCTCCCGCCCGACCCGGCGGCCGCCGGCTGGTCCTGGTGGCTGGCTGGCAAGGAGCTCGGCCAGCCGGGCACGCGCGCGGTGAACGCGGCTTTTCATGGTCCCGACGGCGCAGCCGCAAACTTCGGCCGCGTCCTCGTAGGAGAGGCCGGAGGCGCCGACCAGGATCAATGCCTCGCGCTGATCGTCCGCCAGCCTTTCCAGCGCCGTGCGGAAATCCTGGAATTCCATATGGCTGTCCTGGGTCGCGTGGCTGGTCAGGCCGGCCGCGAACTTGCCATCGGTGTCCGGAACGTCGTGCCGGCGCTTGCGGAACTCGGTGTAGAACTCGTTGCGAAGGATGGTGTAGAGCCAGGCCATCATGTTCGTGCCCTGCTGGAACGAACTTAGATTTGCCCACGCCTTGACCAGCGTCTCCTGCACCAGATCGTCGGCCCGATCGGACTTGCCGGATAGGGAAACTGCAAAGGCGCGCAGTTTGGGGATTGCCGCCAGCAGATCCCCCATTCCTTCCTTCTGCTCGGTCATGATTTGTCCGCCTGCTTCTTCTCAAGCTCCTGAAGCAACTTGAGCAAGCGATCCGGCACCGGTTCGTTGACAACCTCGTTGTACATTGCACGAAGCTGCCGGCCGATATGGGCCTGCAACTCGGGTTCCAACGCGCCATCCAGGGCCGCTATGTTCGCGTCGAGCACGGCATCTGCCGGAAGCGCTTCCGTTGATTGTTGTCCCGGCATTACACTACTTACTCCTGGCCCGGGTCGTTCACGCTGGCCCATTCCACTCTCCCAACAGTCCCACACTCGTTTGGTTCCAAACCGCCGACCGGCCGCCTGGAGCGCGGACAGCCCGGACTGGCCTGGCGCCGATAATCGCCCGGGGACATCCTTCGAACCAGCATAGAATGCTCCACCCGATAACGCTGTCGGCCACCGAAAGTTGCGTGCGCTTGGAACTTTTTTAAGGCTGACGCATTAACCGACTGCTGCGGGGTTCGCGTGTGTTACGTTCATGCAGCTCAAGGGGGTCTAATCCATGCCTATATCCGCACCGCTTGCACCGCATCTGCCCTTCCTGAGGCGCTTTGCACGCGTGCTTCTTGGCTCCCAGGCGGCTGGAGACGCGTATGCCAGCGCGACGTTGGAGGCAATCATCGCCGACAACAGCATCCTCAGCCGAGATCTCGACCCACGTGCGGCGCTGTACAGGGTGTTCGTGCGGATTTGGCAGTCAGTGGCCACCAAGGGCCAGGAGTCCTCAGATCCGGAGCTCTCGGACGCGATCAATGCGGCCGACAAGAACCTCGAGGCGATTTCGCCCCTGCCCCGCGTCGCCTTCCTTCTCCACTCGGTCGAAGGCTTCACCGTCGACCGGATCGCCGGCACCCTGGATTGCTCGCCGGAAGACGTGACCGAGTTGATCGACCGCGCAGGGCGCGAGCTGGCCACCCAGATCAGCACCGACGTGCTGATCATCGAGGACGAGCCCATCATCGCCATGGACCTCGAGGCGCTGGTGGAGGAACTTGGCCACAAGGTGACGCATGTCAGCCGGACCCACCATGAGGCCGTCGCGGCCGTGGCGGAGCATCAGCCCGGGCTGGTTCTGGCCGACATCCATTTGGCCGATGGCAGCTCCGGCCTCGACGCGGTGAACGAAATCCTGGCCAGCACCGAGGTTCCGGTGGTGTTCATCACCGCCTACCCCGAGCGCCTGCTCACCGGCCAGCGGCCGGAGCCGACGTTCCTGATCACCAAGCCGTTCCGCACCGAGACGGTGAAGGCGATCATCAGCCAGGCGCTGTTCTTCGATCTGCGGGCCCGTCGGCAACGCAACGCCGCTGTTACGGCGTAACCCGCGCCGACCCGCATCGGAGCCTGCAGCTTCCGCCATTCGGGCGAGGGCTCCGGTTGCGGCCCTTCGGTGAGCGATGGATAATCCGGTCGATCCAATCCAGCCACCCCGAAGGAGTTCGACATGGACACCGTTGCCACCACGCGCCCCGAGCATGTCGGCTTCTCGTCCGAGCGCCTGCAGCGCATCGGCGGCTGGATGGAACAGCTGGTTGCCGACGGAAAGCTCGCCGGGCTGACAACTCTCGTCCTGCGGCGCGGACAGGTTGCGTATCAGCGGAGCGTCGGGAAAGCGAACCTCGCGACCGGCCAGGCGATGGAGGCGGACGCAATTTTCCGCATCTATTCGATGACGAAGCCGCTCACCAGCGTCGCCATCATGGCCCTGTACGAGGAAGGCCGCTTCCAGCTGGATGATCCGATCACCCGTTTCCTGCCCTGTTTCGCCAATATGCGGGTGTTTACCGGCGGCAGCCGTGGCAAGATCGAAAGCGTGCCGGCAGAGCGGGACATCACCTTTCGGGATCTGCTGACCCACACCTCCGGCCTGACCTACGGGTTCATGGAATCCACCGCGGTCGACGCGATGTACCGTCAAGGCGGCGTCGATTTCCAGACGGAAGAAGCGAGCCTGCAATCGGTGGTCGAGAAGGCGGCGGCGATGCCGTTGATTTTCCAACCCGGAAGCCAGTGGAGCTACAGCATCGCCACCGACGTTCTGGGCTGCCTGGTCGAGGTGATCTCCGGCCGCCCGTTCGAGCAGTTCCTGCATGAACGGGTCATTGCTCCGCTCGGCATGGTGGATACCGCATTCGATGTTCCCGCCGCGAAATTGTCGCGGTTCACCGCCAACTACACGGTGGGACCGGATGGCAAGCTGGCGCTGATCGACGACCCGGCGAAAAGCCGCTACGGCAAGCCCCGCCAGCTTTGTTCCGGCGGCGGCGGCCTGGTTTCGACGGCGGCCGACTATCTTCGCTTCTGCCGGATGATGCTGAACAAAGGCGAACTCGACGGCGCGCGCATTCTCGGCCGCAAAACGGTCGAGTTGATGACGAGCAACCATCTGCGAGGCGACATGGCCGACATGGGCCAGGCCCGCTTCAGTGAGTCATCCTATTACGGCATCGGCTTCGGCCTGGGCTTCTCCGTCATGCTCGATCCCGCCAAGGCGCAGATCCTCGGGTCGGCGGGCGAGTATGCCTGGGGCGGCGCCGCCAGCACTGCTTTCTGGATCGATCCCGCCGAGGAGATGGCGGTGATCCTGCTGACCCAGCTGATGCCATCTTCCACCTATCCGATCCGCCGCGAATTGCGGGTGCTGAGCTACCAGGCGATCACCGACTGAACCATCGGCGCAATTCTTCCGGGCGCGCACGCCGCCGTTGCAATGGCGGCGCGGAACTGCGCCATCCCGCACGTATTAGACGCGGGGCGGTCGCCTCCATCCGAACGGAGGCTTGATGACGCTGCACCAGATCGAAGCCTTTGCGGTGGTCGGCGGCATGCTCGCCTTGTTCGTCTGGGATCGGCTTCGTTATGACCTGATTGCCGCCGCCGCACTTTCGGTGGCGGCTCTCAGTGGGATCGTTCCCGCCAACAAGGCGTTCACCGGGTTTTCCAATCCGGTCATCATCATCATCGCCAGCGTACTGATCCTGGGGCGGGCGATCTCCGCTTCCGGCGTCATCGAGGCAAGCCTCCGCGGCGTGCTGCGTCGCCTCGGCAGCATATCCATGCAGGTTGCGGCGCTGACCGGGTGTGTGACGTTCCTGTCCGCAATCCTGAAGAACGTCGGCACGCTTGGCATCTTCATGCCGATCGCCATTCGAACCGCGGAACGCAGCGGCCGCTCGCCTTCGACTTTCCTGATGCCGCTGGCCTTCGGATCGCTGATCGGCGGCACCATCACCGAAATCGGCACCTCGCCGAACCTGCTGATATCGACCGTGCGCCAGGACGTCACCGGGCACCCCTACAGGCTGTTCGATTTCACCCCGGTCGGGCTGCCGCTGTCGATCGTTGCCGTGCTGTTCCTGTCGTTCGGATGGCGTCTGATCCCGCGCGCCCGGTCCGGCCGGCCGTCGGCTGGCCAACGCTTCAAGATAGAAGACTATACAAGCGAATCCGCCGTCCCAGCGGGTTCGACGTTGATCGGCAAGACCGTGGCCGAGCTTGAAGAGGGTGGTGACGGGGACATCACCGTCGCTGCAATCATTCGGCCGGGCGAGCGGCAATCATGGCCCGACGCCACGGCCATTCTGCACGAAGGCGACATGCTGCTGCTGCATGCCGACCCGGCCACATTGTCGCCGCTGATCGATGGCGGCCAGCTCGAGATGTCGGACGCGCGGGAGCTGCCGCCGAGCAGGGACAAGGCCGATGACGTCGAGACGACCGAGGCCGTGATCAAGGAAGAATCGCGGCTGATCGGCCAGACCTCCGCTTCGCTCAACCTGCGCCGCCGCTACGAGGTCAACGTGCTGGCAATCGGGCGGAAGGGTCAGCGGATCGCCAGCCGTGTCCGCAATGTCCGCTTTCGGGCCGGCGACATGCTGGTGCTGCAGGGGCGCCCGACCGCGGTCGCCGACTTGCTGTCCGAGTTCGATTTACTGCCGCTGGCCGAGCGCAAGCTCTCGATGACGCGGAGCGGCTCGGGGGCCGGATTGATCGCGATACTGGTCGCCGCCATGGCACTCACCGCATTCGATGTCCTTCCGGTCCAAATCGCTTTCTTCGTGGCAGCCGCATTGGTCGTGCTGCTGGGCATGTTGCCGATCCGCGATGCGTACGATGCCGTGGACTGGCCGATCATCGTGATGCTCGGATGCCTCATCCCGGTCGGCGAGGCGCTGAAGGACACCGGCGCCGCGGGGCTGATCGGGCAGGCGCTGACGCTCGCCGCGGTGCATCTGCCCGCCATGCTTGCGGTCGGCATGATGCTGGTGACCTCGATGCTGGTCACCCCGTTCCTGCACCATGCCGCCGCGGTGCTGGTGATGGGTCCGGTTGCCGCCGCGCTGGCGAACAACCTTGGCTATTCGCCGGACCCGTTCCTGATGGCGACCGCCCTCGGCGCCTCCTGCGACTTCCTGACGCCGATCGGGCACCAGAACAACCTGCTTGTGATGGAGCCCGGCGGCTACCGCTTCGGCGATTACTGGCGCCTCGGGTTGCCGCTCTCGATCCTGGTGGCAGTGTTCGGCACCTGGCTCATCGTTTATTTCTGGCCGCTGTAGATGATGGTCCTCATTCGCCACGGGCAGAGCGCGTGGAACCTCGAGGACCGGTTTACCGGCTGGACCGACGTCGACCTGACGCCGGCAGGACGAGAGGAAGCCCAGCGCGCCGGCGCCATCCTGCGCGCGCATGACATGGGCTTCGACATCTGCTTCACGTCGGTTCTGAAGCGAGCGATCCGCACCGCCTGGATCGTGCTCGATGAACTCGACACGATGTGGCTGCCCTGTATTTGCGACTGGCGCCTGAACGAGCGTCACTACGGTGCGTTGCAGGGACTCAACAAGATGGAAACCGCAGAACGCTACGGAGCCGGGCAGGTCATCCGGTGGCGGCGCAGTTTCGCGGACAAGCCCCCCGCGATGGCGGCGGACGATCCGCGCCACCCCGCGCGTGATCCCCGCTACGGCCATGTCGCGCCCGTGCTCCTGCCATCGACCGAAAGCCTGCGGGATACAGCCGCGCGGGTGATCCCTTATTGGAATGAAGTGATCGCCCCCGAATTGCGCCGAGGGCGTCGGGTGCTCGTCGTCGCGCACGGCAACAGCCTGCGTGCGCTGGTGAAGCATCTCGATGGCATCTCCGACACCGATGTCGAGCACCTCGAAATCGCGACCGGCCACCCTCTCGCGTATCGGATCGATGAATCGTTCAGGCCGGTCGGCCGGACGGAATTGCACTGAGAGCGCCGGCAAGATCGCCGCGCTGGGCGATTTCGATACGGTCGAGGTTGAGCCAGGCAGCGAGACTGGTGAGTTCCCGGTGCAGCGGCGCCGCGACGATGCCTGGGGCCGCGTGGCTCTCGACATGGGCGGCCAATACCTGCAGCACCGCTGTCGCACGGTCCGCCTTGAGGTCCACGCGGGCGACGATGCGTTCGCCCAACAGGAACGGCAGCACGTAATAGCCGTGCACCCGCAGATGCGCCGGGGTGTAGAGGCCGATCCGATAATGGAAATCGAACAGCCGCTCGACCCGGTCGCGCTCCCATAGCAACGGGTCGAACGGCGACAGCAGCGTGCATCCATCCACGCGGCGCGGCCGGCGCGCATCGGCGCTCAAAAAGGCGGCCTGCTTCCAGCCCTCGACGGCGACCGGGAGAAGTTCGCCGGTCTCGACCAGTTCGGCGACGCGGGCGCGGGCGTCCTGCGGCGGCAGCCGGAAGTAGCGCGCAAGATCGCCGGCGGTCGCCACCCCCATCGCAGCGGCGGCGATCCGGACGAGGTCGCGCTGGGCGTCGGCCTCCGGCGGCGTCGGGATCGAAAGGATTGCAGTCGGAATGACCCGCTCGGTGAGGTCGTAGACCCGTTCGAACGCGCCGCGCCGCTGTGCCACCGCGATCTCACCACTCGCGAACAGGAATTCCGCGGCCAGCTTGCCGTCGCTCCACCCCCACCAGTTGCCGCGCGCCTTGCCGGAATTGCTGAGGTCGGCGGCGGCCATGGCGCCCGTTGCCCTGATCTCGGCCAGCACGTTGGCAACATAGTCTTTGCGCGCAACAGCGAATTCGGCGAGGTGCTTGTAGGTGCCCTGCCCGTTCGCCACGCGGGCCATCCTCCAGCGCAGCAAGGGATGCAGTCGCAGCGGCAGGAGCGATGCCTCGTGTCCCCAATACTCGAACAGGCTGCGCCGGCGGCCCCAGGCGGCGTGGTCCAGCAGCGCCGTGGGATAGGGCCCGAGGCGCGAAAATCCTGGCAAGTAATGGGCACGGGCCAGGATGTTGACCGAGTCGATCTGCAGCATGCCGACGCGGTCGACCATGCCAAGCAATTGCCGGCGCCCCGGACCGTCCGGACGTGGCTTTCCCAGGCCCTGGCTGGCAAGTGCAATCCGCCGCGCCGCGGCGGCGGATATCCTCGGCGGCCGGATCGGCTCAGACCTTCTTGGCCTCCCACTCGGCGGTTCCGAACTGGCGCAGGTTTACCACGCCCTGGTGGTGATCGTTGGACGTTCCGAGTTCGAGGCTGCCGTGCATGCGACCATCCGTGGCCGTTCCCTCGAAGCGGTACCGGATGGTGCTGCCCTCGTAGCGGGTATCGAAAACCAGGGCGATGTCGTGCCCGCTGACAGTGCCGGACACCGGCCCCGCGAATTGCGGCGAGGATTGCTGGCCCGAAAGGGCGCCTCCGTCCTGGCGCAACTGCAGCCGGTGCACGCGCTCGCCGTGCAGGAACTTCACCCGCAATTCCCAATCCCCGGCCAGGGAGATCGCCGGCGCAGCCGCATCGACGGCGGCGGCCGCCGTCGCAGCCCGACCCGCCCGAAGTGCCACGGCGATGGCGTGGCCGACCTCGGATGCCTCGCCGGGTTGTAGGCCGAACGGGTTAATGACGATGCTGTCCGCGGTGGCCGACATGTCGTCCAGCATGACCCGCGGCGATCCGTCCATCAGTCGTTGACGCAGGCCGGCGCCGTCCAGCCCCGCTGCCTTGGCATCCCAGCGGACGCGAAGGCCCGGCACCCGCTCCACGCCGGCGGGCGGCACCACCTCGCTGGCGACGCCGGCGCGCGACAGGATCGCGGTGATGGCGGCGAGATCGTCCGACCAGCGCCGCCGCTCCCCGGATTCGTCGCGGTCCTGCATCCAGAATTCGACCGCCGCGAGGAGGCCCACGACGTCTTCCTTCGACACCTTCATCGGCCGGCCGAACGCCTGGTGCGGCGAGGCGTTGCGCCACGCAGCCTGCACCAAGCCCTTCTTGCCGAGCAGCAATCCGCTGGTCTGCGGGCCGCGCAGGAACTTGCCGCCGCTGTAGATCACGAGGTCGGCGCCACGCTGCAGCCAGGGGCTAGGCCGTTCCAGGAACTCCGAGGCGGCATCGACCATGATCGGGATACCGAGCGGTTGGGTGCGGGCGACGATATCTTCCAGACGCACAACCGACTGCGCTTCGTGAGTCCCCAGCACCGCCACCATTGCCACGGGTTCGGCCAGCGCGGCGTCGAGTTCGGCCAGGGTGTCGATCTCGACAATCTCGGTGCCGACCATGCGGATCGCCTGGTCGTAGGCGAAGCGTTGGTTGCGGACCATGACGACGCGGCGGGGCCAGCCTTCGGTGAACGGCAGCCGCAGCATCTTGATGGGGTCGTTGCCGGCGACGCAGGCAGCGGTCGCGAGCGATACTGCGGCGGCGCTGCCGCAGGTCACCAGGCCCCATTCGGCGCCGGTGAGTTCGGCGAGCCTGGCGCCGGCCGCTTCCATCAACTCGTCGAGGTTGACGAAATGGCGCGATGCCTCGGCCATGGCGGCGCGCACCTGGGGCAGCATCAGGCTGCCGCCGTGCACGGTGCGGACGCTGCAGCAATTGATGAACGGGCGCACGCCGAGCGCCAGATAGGGGTTGGTGTTGCCGATGGCGGGGCTGTCGTCGTTCACGCTGCGTCTCCTTCAGATCGCGATCGCATAGGCGGGCCGCCGCGGATCGGCGCCGGCGCCCATCAGGCCGGTCGCCGGTTCGGTCCGGATCGCCTCGACGCTGCCGGCGAGCCAGGTCCAGTCCGGCCAGTCCTTCACCTCGTGGCCGCGGGCCGCAAGCTCCTGGCGGGTCGAGGGATCGATCCGGCCTTCAACGGCCAGGCGGCCGGGGAAGTATTCGAAGGGAGCGAAGGAGGATGGGAAGGAGAAGCTGGCGACGCGTGGGGCCTCGATGGCGGTTTGCAGGTCCATGCCGAAATGCAGGACGTTCAGCAGAACCTGGAGCATCGCCTGAGTCTGGACATCGCCGCCGGGGGTGCCGAACGGCATGACGCCGCCGTCGGCGGTCAGCACCATCGCGGGATTGGGGGTGAGGCGCGGCCGCTTGCCGGGGGCGACGCCCGCGGGGTGGCGGGGATCGGCGCGGCTCTGCGAACCTCGGCCGGAGGGGGTGATGCCCAGGCCGGGCACCATGGGCACGCTGCCGGATCCGTCCGACGGTGTCGCACTGAAGGCGTTGCCCCAGCGGTCCACCGCGCAGCAATACGAGGTGTCGGCTTCGACTTTCGGAAGTTCCCTGGCGCTGGCGGCGAAGTCGGTGTTCGGCCGGTCCAGCGGCGGCGGCATCTTGCCGAATGCGTGGGCATCGGAGAAGTCGGCGGCGCGGCGGGCGATGGTGCGGGGATCGAGCAGATGGTCGATCGGCACGTCGATGAACGCTGGGTCGCCGTAGAAATATTCGCGGTCGGCCATGGCGAGGTTCAGGCACTCGACGATGCGGTGGATGTAGTCGGCGGAGTTGTGCGCCAGGCCGTCGATGCCGATATGCTCGAGCAGGGCGAGGGCCTGGAGCAACGCGGGGCCCTGGCACCATGGGCCGCAGACCAGCACCTCGTGGCCGCGCCACGGCCTGCGGACCACGGGCTCGATGCGGGACCGGAAGTTCGCCAGATCGTCGGCGTCGAGGTAGCCGCCTTGGCTTTTCTGGAACGCCACGATTTCGCGCGCGATGTCGCCGCGGTAGAAGGCGTGGTGGGCGGCTTGCAGGCCGGCCGCGCGGTCGGGGGCGGCGAGGTCCTGGTCGGCCATGTACTGCAGGGTGCGGGCCAGGTCGGTCTGGACGAATTTCTCGCCCTCACGCGGTACCCGGCCGCCCGGGAGGAAGACAGCGGTGTTGCTGGCCCAGCGGCGGTATTCGTCGGCGTGCGAACCGATCGACGTCTCCAGCAGCTTGTAGACCGAGAAGCCTTCGGCGGCGAAGCGGATGGCCGGTGCCGCGACCTCGGCGAAGCGCATCGTGCCGTGGCGCTGGAGGGCGGTGATCCAGGCGTCGGGGGCGGCCGGGACCACGGTGCGCAGGATAAATTCGGGTATCTTGCCGTCGTGCTCGCGCATGAACAGGTCCGCCGGCAGGTGCATCGGCCAGTGGCCGAGGCCGGCGATGGTCTCGACATGCCCGTCGGCCATGCGGATCATGATCGGCGCCACGCCGGCGACGTTGACGAGGTCGGGCTGCAGCACGCCGAGCGCGATGCCGGCGGCGCAGCCGGCGTCGATGGCGTTGCCGCCGGCCTCCAGCATCGCGAAGCCGGCGGCGGCTGCGAGATAGTGTCCGGCGGAGACTGCGTGCCTGGCGCCGTAGATCGTCGGCCGGTGGCTCATCTTCCTACTCCCGGGTTCATGGCGGAATGGCGCCGGTGGCGACCATCTGCTGGTCGATGCGCGGATGATAGACGATGCCGCCGCGGGCGGCGGCGATGGTCGGCTCGGCATACATCGGGATGATCCCGAGGCGGGCGACGGTTTCGCCGAGGGCGTGGCGGATGGCGGCCTCGCGGCCGTCGTCGCTGCGGCTGGTGGCGTCGTCGATCAGGGCATCGAGGGCCGGGTCGGTGAAGCTGCCGCGATTGCCGTCGCCGAGGCCGCGCTTGTCGTCGATGCCGTGCGCCACGACCTGCAGGATGTAGGCGCCGTCACGCAACGACGACAGCGACAGGCCGTAGAGGATGAGCGGGAACGGGTTTCGTTCGGCGCGCGAGCGCGGGAAGAACAGGCTGCCGGGCATGGCATTCACCTGCACCGTGAAGCCGCCTCGCGAAAGCATCTGGGCCACCGCCTGGCACACCCTTCCGTCGTCGACATAGCGGTCGTTGGAGCAGGCGATGGTGAGGCCGAAGCCGTCGGGATAGCCGGCTTCCGCGAGCTTGCGGCGTGCGGACGCGGGGTCCGCCGGCGGGACGGTCACGGCCGGGTCCCAGCCGCCAAAGCCGTCGGGGACAAGTTGCATGCTGGCGGTGCCCTGGCCCGACAGCGCCCGGTCCACCAGGGCGCGGCGGTCGATGGCGAGCGACATCGCCTGCCGCACGCGGAGGTCGCGCAGCGGGTTGACTGGCAGCGGCTTGCCGTCGCGGTCGGTGAGGAGGGCCAGCGTGTCGGCGCCGACGGTCGGCAGCAGGAACAGCACGCGGTCGGACGCGCGGGAAAACACGCCGATGCCGGCGGTGGCGCGCAGCCGCGTCACGTCCTCCGGCGGCACGTTCTCGATCAAGTCGACGTCGCCGGCCAGCAGGGCGGCCTCGCGGGCGGCGTCGTTGCCGATCACCCTGGTGTGCACCTTCGCCCACGCGGCCGGCTTGCCCCAGTAATTTGGATTGCGTTCCAGCTCCATCGCTTCGCCGTAGCGAAAGGAGGTGACGCGGAACGGGCCGGTGCCAATGGCGGCGCGGCCGGAGCTGAATTCCTCCGGGCGGGCGTTCACCACGCTTTTCGGCAGGATGAAGACGTTGGTGAACTGGCCGGGCAGCAGCGGGTTGGGACGGTCGGTGGTGAAGCGGACGGTGCCGGGGTCGATCGCCTGGGTGGCGACGATGGTGCGGATGTTGGAGGTGTAGGGGCCGGGGTTGTTGGGGATGGCGGGAATGCGCGCCATCGTGGCCAGCACGTCTTCGGCGGTGAATTTTTCGCCGTCGCTGAACAGCACGTCGGGGCGGAGCTTGAACTCCCAGGTGGTCGCGTCGACCTGGCGCCAGCTGGCGGCCAAGGTCGGCGTCCAGTGGGCGTCTTCGTCCTTGCCGACGAAGGAATCATAGAGATGGCGCGAGGCGGCCATGTTGGGCCCGATGAACAGCAGATGCGGGTCGACGACGAAGGCGGATTGGACGGCCATCCGCAGTTCGGGCGGCTGGGCATCGGCGGCGACCGCCGGGGCGAGCGGCAGCAGGACCGGTAACATCAGCGCGGCAATGCGGGTGAGGCCTGCCCAGGGGTGCATGGGCGCAACCCTGGGGCAATCCATTCGCCACGTCCAGTCCGCGCCGGCCCCCTGGCCAGGTGGCGTGGGACGGCGACATACTGCGGCGGACCAGGGATCGGGCGTGGGCTGCACCCGCGCGAGGAGGAAACGATGAACGACGAAGCCCATACGGAAAGCCATTCGGAAGCCGGCAGCAAGGGCTCGCGCATTCGCCGCGTCGATGTCGACGTCATCAACTATCCGATCCACCATGTCAGCGATTCCGGCGCATAGCGACATGCCGGGCGCGCTCAGCAGCCGAACCCGGATGGCGATCCGCATCGAGACCGCGGATGGCTGCGTCGGCGAGTTCATCGGCGGCAACGAGTCGATGATCGGGCAGACCAAAAGCTGTGCCAAGATGCTGCTCGGCTACGACGCGTTCGAGCGTGAGCTGTTCTACGACGATGTCAAGCGGAAGCTGCGCAAGACCGACAAGCATGGGCGTCGGTCCGATCGACATCGCGCTGTGGGACTGGGCGGGCAAGCGCACCGGCACCTCGGTCAGCCGGATGCTCGGCGGCTACCGTACCCGGGTGAAGGCCTATGCCTCCACCTGGTTCGGTGGCGAGACGGGTGGCCTCGCCTCGCCCGAGGCGTTCGCCGATTTTGCCGAGGAATGCAGCAGGCTCGGCTATCGCGGCTACAAGATGCATGGCTGGACCGATGGCGACGTGGCGCGCGAATGCGCCACCGTTCGCCTGCTGGGCAAGCGGGTCGGCGACCGCATGGACGCTGATGCACGATGCCGCCTGCCATCTGCGCACGTTCGCCGATGCGCTGGCGGTCGGGCGAGCGTGCGATGACGGCAATTTCTACTGGTACGAGGACCCCTATCAGCGATGGTGGGCTGAGCGCCTATTCGCCACAAGAAGCTGCGGCAGATGATCCGCACGCCGATCCTGTTGGGCGAGCATGTCCGCGGCCTCGAATCGATGGCCAACCTGGTGCTGGCGGAAGGCACCGACATGCTGCGGGCCGATCCCGATTTCGACATGGGCATCACCGGCACGATGAAGATCGCGCATTTCGCCGAGGCGCTTGGGCATCGACGTCGAGATCCATGCGCCCGGGCCCAGCGGCGCGCGCCTGCATGTCGGCGATCCGCAACACCAATTATTACGAACTCTCCCTGGTCGGCCCGTCCGGTGGACAGTTCACCCCCGACTGCTACAGCTGCGGCTACAGCGACCGGCTGAAGGATGTCGGCGCCGACGGGCATTTTCCGGTGCCCGACGGGCCGGGCCTCGGCGTCACCGTCGACTGGGACTGGATCGCGGCGCACCGGGTCGATCGCCACGTGTTCGATTCGAACGGCTGAAGGAAACCCCGGCATGTTCCGCTCGCTTCGCATCGCGACCGTTGCCGCGTCGTTGTTCGCAGCCTTGCCTGCGTCGGCGCAGGACCTGCGGTTGGGCTACCGGACCGAGCCGACCTCGCTCGATCCGCATTACCACAACGCAACCCCCAGCATTCAGGTGGCGCTGCACGTGTTCGAGACGCTGGTGGCGACCACCGGCACCGACCGGCTGGACCCTGGCCTGGCGACCAGCTGGAAGACCGTCGATCCCACCACCTGGGAGTTCGCGCTGCGGCCGGGGGTGCGGTTTTCCGACGGCACGCCGTTCACCGCCGCCGATGTGGTCTTCACCTTCGGGCGAGTCCGCAGCGTGCCGACGCCGATGGGCGGCTTCGTGAACTATCTGGGGCCGGTGGCGAGCGTCGAGGCGGTCGACGACACGACGTTGCGCGTCCATACCACCGCGCCGACGCCGTTGCTGCCGAACTACATGTCGCGCCTGTTCATCCTCAGCCAGAAGATCCATGGCAGCGCCGCGACCGAGCAGTTCAACTCGGGCAAGGCGATGATCGGGACCGGTCCGTATCGATTGACGTCGGTCAACGGCATGTCGAACCTCACCTTCGACCGCAAGGACGACTACTGGGGCAAGAAGCCGTTCTGGCAGCACGTCACCACGCGGGTGATCGGCAACGATGCCGCGCGGCTGGCGGCGCTGCTGGCCGGCGATGTCGACGTGATCGAGACGGTGCCGACCCAGGACGCCGCGCGGCTGGAGAAGGATTCGCGGGTCAACGTTGCCTCCACGGTGTCGCAGCGGGTGATGTATTTCTGGTTCGACTGGCTCAATCCCGGGCCGTCGCCGAACTACAGCGACAATGACGGCAAGCCGCTGGCGCGCAATCCGTTCCAGGACATCCGGGTCCGCCAGGCCTTCAGCAAGGCAATCGACCGGCGCGCGCTGATCGACCGGCTGATGGACGGGTTCGCGGTGTCGGCCGGACAGTTCGTTCGCGAAGGCCAGCCCGGCTATGTGCCCGGCATCAAGCCAGACGCCTATGATCCCGAGGGCGCCCGCAGGCTGCTGGCGGAGGCGGGATTTCCGAAGGGCTTTCATCTCACCATCCACGGGCCGGCCGATCGTTGGAACAACGACGGCAAGGTGGTGGCGACGGTGGCGCAGATGCTGACCCGGGTGGGCATGACGGTGCAGGCGGAGGCGCTGCCGTTCGCCATCTACGTGCCGCGCGAATCGAAAGGTGATTTCAGCTTTCATCTATCCGGCGCCGGCTCCTGGACCGGCGAGGTCGGGGCCGCGCTGGTGGACACGGTGCTGACGCAGGACCGTGCGCGCGGCTGGGGTGCGGTCAACCGCGGGCGCTACAGCAACCCGGCGCTGGACAGCCTGGTGGACGGCGCGATCCACAACCTCGATGTGCCCGCGCGCGAACGCGCGCTGAGCGAGGCGAGCGAGATCGTCACCCGGGAGCTGCCGTTCGTGATGCTGTATCAGGAGATGAATATCTGGGCGGCGCGCAAGAGCTTGCGCTACATCGCCCGCAACGACGAACGCACCATCGCCGCCAACACGGTTCCCGATCCGTAGCGTTTCCGTTCATTCCGCCATGAGGATTAAGATAGCGTGGGACGATGCGCGGATGATGTCGCTCGCGTTTTGTTGGGCTGGGGGCGCGTGGAACCTTGGGGCGATTTCGCCGTCTGTTCATTTCTAAACATCAGCAATGGAGTGAACAGATGTCCAAGACCCGTATCGCAACGGCGGCTATTATAGCCGCCGCCCTTGCCTTTCCGGCCATGATCCAGCCGGCGTCGGCGCAGACCAGCACCGCACCCACCGGCAACGCCGCCAAGGGGACCAGCCCGGGCTCCTCGACCCCCGGCATCCCGGCGACTTCGCCGGGGGCCAATCCGGGGGGTAGCACCCAGGGGACTGTCGGCAGCGGCGGCACCACCGGGCCGGTTGGCGGCACCGCGCCGGGTGCGACGGGCGGCTCCAACACCGGTTCGAACGCCGGCTCCAATGCAGGCGGATCGAGCACGAAATAAATACGACGACGGCAGCACCGGCTTGCTCGGCCGGTGCTGCCGGCGCGTCCCGTCCCGGCGCGCTTCGTCTACGGACGCAGGCGGGCTGTGGCGGGTGGACGTGAAAGGATCGCGAGCGCAACGCCGCCGAGGATGCAGAGGCTGGCGATTACCAGGCGCAGGGTCAGTGTTTCGGCGAGGAATGCGACCGCGCCGAGCGCTGCGATGATCGGGACGGTGAGTTGTACCGTTGCGGCCTGGGCGGTGGTAAGGCCCGGAAGCGCGCGGTACCAGATGGCGTAGCCCAGGCCCGACGTGACGATCCCAGACACGCCGGCGAGGCCGACGCCGAATGGCGTCACGTGGCCGGGCAGCACCGGGATAGCTGCCGATGCCGCGAGGAGCGGAATACAGACGAGCGCCGCGCGGGCGAAGTTGCCCGTCGTCTGCGCCAACGGGTTCGTCGCGCCACGGCCGCGCAGGGAATACACGCCCCAGGCGACCCCCGCGATGATCATCAGCAGGCTGCCAGTTAGATCGGGCGTATCGAGGCCGGGCAGCAGCAGATAGACAAAGGCGGCGAAGGCGATCGCCAGCCCAGCCATCTCAACGCTGGTCGGATGATTTTTCTGGCTGACGCTCCAGAATATCATCGTTCCCTGGACGGACGCGAACAGGATGAGCGCGCCGGTCGCGGCACCCAGGCGAAGATAGGCAAGCGAGAACGCCAGGGCATAGGCGAACAGCGCAAACGCCGAGGGCCAGTTGCCAGGCGGGTGGCGAAGGACTGAGCGGCCACTCTGGCAAGCCAGCAGCAACAGAAGCGCCAAGGCACCTGAAATCAGACGGAGCGCGGTAAAGCTCGTGGCGTCGATGGCGCCGCCGGCCAGCGCGGCGCGGGCCAGCAGCGAGTTCGCTGCGAAGGCGACCATGGCGATCGACGTCAGGAACAGGGTGGTGGGCATGGTTTCCGCCTCGTTGCGCCACGATCGGCGGCGGTGAGCTTCGGGGCTGGCGGAATCGTTGGCAAGCGAGTCCGAGCCCGGGACATGCCTGTTCGGTGGGTGGCACGCCTGTTCGGCCAGGGGGATTTCGTACAGACTGAAAGGCGAAAACCAGCCCGGAGAGTTCGGACAATGCGCATTCATAATCTTTATGTCGATGAGCAGGGCGAAACACATTTCCGGGACATCGAGGTGAAGTGGACCAGCGAAGGCCCTGGCGGAAAGATGTCCGACCGGATGCCGGCCACCGGGATCATCTTCCGCGCGACCCCGGGGAGCTACGACTATGACTGGCACCCTGCACCACGCCGGCAATACATCGTCAACCTCGACGGTGCGGTGCGGATCACGGTCAGCGACGGCGAAACGCGGGTGATCGGTCCCGGCGAGGTCTTCCTGGTCGAGGACACTCACGGCAAGGGGCACGTGTCGCAGGCGGTGGACGGCAAGTTCAGGCACTCGCTGTTCATCCCGATCGACTGATGCAGCGGTTGGTTGCGCAAGGCGTCGCGCAAGGCGGCGTGCAGGACGGATTGCCGCCGGCCCAGCGGTTCTGGGCGATCGCGACCATCGTGATTGCCGTCGGCATGTCTTCGCTCGACGGTTCGATCGCCAACACCGCGCTGCCGACCATCGCCGCCGACCTCAACGCCAGCCCGGCGACATCGATCTGGGTGGTCAACGCGTATCAGCTGACGCTTGGTCGCGACGCTGCTGCCGTTCGCTTCGCTGGGCGAGATCTTCGGTTATCGGCGCGTCTATATCTGCGGCCTTGCGGTGTTCACCGTGGCGTCGCTGCTGTGCGCGCTGTCATGGTCGCTGCCGACATTGACCGCGGCGCGGGTGCTGCAGGGCTTCGGCGCCAGCGGCTTGATGAGCGTCAACACGGCACTGATCCGCTTCATCTATCCGGCCCGCTCGCTCGGCCGCGGCGTCGGGTTCAATGCGCTGGTGGTCGCGGTGTCCACCGCCGCCGGGCCGAGTGCGGCGGCGGCGATCCTTTCGGTGGCGTCCTGGCCTTATCTGTTCGCGATCAACGTGCCGCTGGGGGTGCTGGCGCTGGCCTTCGCAATGCGAGCGTTGCCGGCGACGCCGCGCGCCATCGCATCGCTTCGACCTGGGCAGCGCCGTGCTCAACGCCGCCTGTTTCGGATTGCTGATCTTCGGCATCGGCGAAGCGGCGCACAGTGCCGAGCGTGGCGTGACCGCGCTGGTGCTGGGCGGCGCGCTGCTGAGCGGCGTGCTGCTGGTCAGGCGACAGCTCTCGCTTTCCGCGCCGCTGCTGCCGGTTGACCTGTATCGGCGGCCGATGTTCGCGCTCTCGTCGGCCACGGCGATGTGTTCGTTCACCGCCCAGGGCCTGGCCTTCGTGTCGTTGCCGTTCTATTTCCAGACGGTGCTGGGCCACAGCGCGGTGGAGACGGGTTTGCTGCTGACGCCGTGGCCGGTGGCGACGGCGATCATGGCGCCGATCGCCGGCCCGCTGTCCGACCGGTTTCCGCCGGCGATCCTGGGCGGCATCGGCATGGCGATCCTGTGCGTCGGCCTGGGATGATGGCGGAACTGCCGGCGCATCCGGGCACGTTGGACATCGTCGGCCGGATGCTGGTTTGCGGCGCGGGCTTCGGGTTCTTCCAGTCACCGAATTTGAAGGCAATCATGTCGGCCGCGCCGCGGGAGCGCAGCGGCGGCGCGAGCGGCATCGTCGCGACATCCCGCCTGGTGGGGCAGGCGGTGGGTGCGGCGCTGGTGGCGCTGTGCTTCGGGATCGCGGCGCAGCGCGGCCCGGAACTGGCGCTGGCATTGGGGGCGGGGTTCGCCGGGGTGGCGAGCCTGGTGAGCTTTTCGCGGTTGTTGCCGGAGCGTGGCGGGGCTCGCCCTGCGCCGGCAATGCGGAACCAGCAGAAACTCTTCGTCGAAGGTGTCTCGCGGCCCGTAGGGCCAGCGGCAACCTTAATCCTCGACAGCCCGCCATGACTTGGCGGAGAGTTCGACGACAGCCTGAAAATCAGAAGGCGAAACGATCCATGAGCGGCACCGGCCTGTTGCAGCGCATCGGTTCCCTGTTCTCCGGGAGCACAGCATCATCCTCGTTGCGGGCTGCGATGCAGCGCGGCAAGCCACCCGAGGCTGCCCGACCGAGTTGGAAGGGTTTCGAGCACGTAAGGGAGGTGCTCCGGGATTTCGAGGACGATCCTCGTCCCCTCTCGCTCCCGACCATGTTGCCGGTCCTGCGCAAAACTCTGGGCCTCGATGATTTCGGGGAGATCATGATTTCGGCGCCGATGGAGGATTTTCCGCGGGTCTCGCGGGAGCTTCCCCGCATGGCGAGCGCTGAAACCCAGATCAACTGGACCGGCGCACACGGCCTGCCGCTGTTGCGCCAGTCCTGCAGCTTTGTTCGGTCGGCAGCCTATAATTTCACCAGGCTCACCGGCCGGCCTTTGGATGATGCGGCGATCCTGGATTACGGCTGCGGCTACGGCCGGCTGGCGCGGCTGATGTACTACTATACCGATCCGGAGAACTTCTACGGCGTGGACCCGTGGGATCGGTCGATCGAAATCTGCCGCGCCGACGGCCTCGGCGACCATTTTCTGCAATCGGATTACCTGCCCGAACTCGTTGCCGGTGCCGCGGACCGATTTCGACCTGATCTATGCTTTCTCGGTGTTCACGCATCTGTCCGAGCGGGCGACCATGAAGGCGTTCGAAGCCTGCCGCCGCCACATCGCCGATGACGGCGTCATGTTGATTACTGTCCGGCCCGTCGAGTACTGGGAGTCCGACAAGGATATTCCGCCCGATGAGGCGGCGAAGCTGCGGGCGGCCCAGCGCGAGCGAGGTTTCGCCTTCAGGCCCCATCCACGGCCGGCCGTGGATGGAGACGTCACCTATGGCGACACCGGGATTTCCATGGCGTGGCTGAAGTCCAACCTGCCACCACGTTGGACCGTCGCTGCTGTCGATCGCTCATTGGACGACAAGTTTCAGCTGTATGTGTTTCTGCGGCCTGCGTGATCCAGAACTCAAGCAATTCACCACAGAGCCGGTGAGACAGGGCGAAGCGAAGGAAATGGCTTCGCCTGTTGCTGCCTTCTCCTTCTCACAGCCTCACTGCTAAATATTCCTGACTTTTTTACCTGATGCCGCGTCGGATGGTTATCCGGTGATCCAGCGCAGGTATCGCTCGACCGATTCGGCAACGGCGTGCTTGGCGCCGGTCTCGATGCAGCGGTCCCACCAGGCGCCGTAGATGCGGTCGTAGGCGAAGGGGCGCATGACGGCGTCCATCTTGCGAACCGCGGTTGCCGGCAGCGGAATGAGGTTCGGGTAGCTGCGCATGAAGCTGACGTGATGGCGGTCCGGGACCACCTGGAAGATGTCTCCCGACAACAGGGCGCCCTTGCCGCCGGCGCCGCCGGCCCAATGCAGCATGGTGGCGCCGTCGAAATGGCCGGGGGCGTTGACCAGGGTCAGGCCGTCGGTGAGCGCGTGGGTTTCGCCGGACCAGAAGCGGATCGCGGGGTCGGGGCGCATCACCTCGCCGCGGTCGCCTTCATGGAGCCAGATGGTGGCGCCGAAGGCGTGGGCGAACTCGACCATGCTGGCGTAGTAATGCGGGTGCGAAATGGCGATCGCCGAGATGCCGCCGAGGCCGCGCAGCAGGGCGATGGTGGCCTCGTCGATGAAGCTGATGCAGTCCCACAGGATGTTGCCGGACTTGGTGCGGATCAGCAACGCCCGCTGGCCGATGGCGAAGGATGGCGTGGTGCCGATGCCGAGCAGGTTCGGCTCGTGCTGGCGCCAGGCGTTGAAATGGCTGCGGCGCATGGCCGCGAGGTCGGTCCAGCGCTGGCCGCCGGCCGGGACGTATTGGCGTTCGTCGTCGCAGATGCGGCAGTTCGCCGGCGCCGCGTCGGAGGGCGGATACTGGGTGCCGCAGGTGACGCAGATGAAGGCGGTCTGGCCGGGCATTCGGTGAACCTGCCTATTCGGCGGCGATCGGCTGGGCGAGCTGTTGCGGCACCGGGCTGCAAAGGAGAGTGGCCGCGGCGAGGCGGTCGTGGCGGGTCCAGCTGGCGCGGTAGCCCGGGCGCAGCCGGTCTCGGCCTTGCAAGGCCTGCAGCCAACGGGCCTCGAAGCCCTCCGCCTCGCGCCAGCATTGCTCGGTGGCGTCGCGGCGGTCGGCGGCGTGCAGGCGGGCGGCCATCCGGTCGATGAAGCGGGCCTCGAGGTCGTCGCGTTCGGCGGCGAAATCCGGCATGGCGGCGGCGTAGTCGGTGAGCAAAGCGCGGTGCAGGGCTTCGTGCCGCCACCACAGGCTGTCCGGCTCGTACTGGTCGCCGGGGCGGATGCCCTGCTCGGGCAGGCCGTCATGCAGCAACACCGGCTTGAACACCGCGGTGCAGGGCGCCGAGCCGCCGGTGACCCAGTGCAAGGCGACGTCCTCGCGGAGCTCGCTGACCATCGAGCCGACGCTCTGGCCACGCCTGGTGCCGTCGGCGGCGTGCATGCAGATGCTGCCGCCGACGATGTCCTGGGGATGGTGCAAGGGCGTGTCGGCGCCGTGGTCGCGCAGGATCGCCATCATGTGCGCGGGCGTGAGGTGGCCGGCGTCGCGGCGCAGGCGGGCGGCGGAGCGGTCGCAGCGGGCGCGGGCGACGGGCAGGCCGGGATTGTCCGGGTTGGTGACGGCGGCGGCGCAGTCGAAATCGTTGCCGGCGCACCAGCCCTGCTGGCGGGCGAAGGATTCGAGATCGGCGCTGGCGCGGGTCGGGGTGGCGATGGTGTAGGTGTTGGAGATTGAGCGCGTGGGGCCGGCGCGCTCGACCGCCCAGCGGCGGCCGATGGTCTCGAGGACGAAGACCTCGCGGTGGTCGGCGACGATGAAGGAGTTGTCGTAGTAGCGGCGCGACAGGTGGCTGCAGTTGCCGCCCTGGCCGTGCTGCTCCAGCAGGGCGATGATGACATCGACCGCCTCGGCCGCGGTGGCGCCACGCTCCAGGCCGAGGCGGAGCAGGTCCATGCCGATCAGTGCGGCCTGGCGCTGCGGCTTGCTGCGGGGATGCACCGCCTCGTTGCCGATGCTGACGCCATGCTCGTTGGCGCCCATTTCGGCGCCCCAAATCCAGAACGGCCGGCTGAGCAGGACGGTGTGGGTCTGCGGCGCCTGGGCGATGGCGGTGTAGGTGGTGCGAAGCTGGGCGCCGCGGCCGTGACGGCGGGCGGGGATCAGCTGCAGGAACTGCGCCTCGTTGCGCTCGCGGTCGCTGTTCTTGGCGAACAGGGTCGCGCCGTTGGCGGTCGCGGTTCCTTGGGCAGCCATGGTGTCGCACATGCGCGCCTCCTGCAGCGGGGTCAGGCGGAGCTTGGCACCGGCCAGACCTGGTTGACCAGGGGTTCGCCGCGGTCGAGGCGGTTCACATTTTCCGCCATGACGGCGCGGCGGCGGGCGATGGTGCCGGTGGTCCATCCGGACATGTGCGGCGTCATGACGATGTTCGGAAGGGTGTGGAACGGCAGGCGGGAGGGCATGGTGACGACGCCGTCGCCCGGGGTGGAGTCGGCGGGCGGGTATTGGTACCAGGTGTCGATGACGGCACCGGCGATGCGGCGGCTGGCGAGGGCTTCGTAGAGGGCGATCTCGTCGATGACGCCGCCGCGCCCGACATTCAGGATCACCGCGTCGGGGCGCATGGCAGCGATCGCGGCGGCGTCGACCAGGCCCTCGGTTTCCGGCAGCAGCGGCAGGGAGGCCACGACGAAATCGGCGGAGGCCATGAACTCCGGCAGTTCGGCGAGGGAGAAGGCGCGGTCGACCTTGCCGGCGGCGATGGGGCTGCGGTTGGCAGCGTGGACGCGCATGCCGAAGGCGCGGGCGCGGTCGGCGATGGCGCGCCCGATATGGCCGAAGCCGAGCAGGCCGATGGTAGCGCCGTGAACCTCGTGGTGGACGGTGGTCGGGGAGTTGGCCCAGAACGTCCAGATGCCCCGCCGCAGGTCGGCGTCGGCGCGGGGCAGGTCGATGCGCTGCAGCAGGATCGCGGCCATGACGTATTCGGCGATGGCGTGCTCGTGGCCGAAGCAGTTGCACAGGACGGCGCCGGCCGGAAGGAGGCCGATGTCGATCGCGTTTACCCCCGCGCCCGGGCTATGAAACAGCCTCACCGACCCGGGAATCGGGGTTTTCGGGTCGAGTTTGGCGCTGATGATCACCTCCGCGGCGGCATATTCGGCCTGGTCGGCGGCGGGGAGGTCGTCGGGGAGCAGCCGGATGTCGTGCGGCCGGTCGAGCAGGGCTGCGAAACCGTCGGCGAATGAGGCGGCGTTGCTGCCGTGGAAGGCGATGCGCATGGTTGGGTCCTCAGCGTAATTCGACTGCAATATCATGGAACAGCCGCGCCGGGAGGCCGCCGCCGACGACGTCCTTCATCGGGCGGTTGTCGTCGTTGCCCATCCAGACGCCGATGACCGTGCCGGAAATGGCGCCGACGAACCAGGCGTCGCGGTAATCCTGGGTGGTGCCGGTCTTGCCGGCTACCAGGCGGCCCGGGACCGCGGCGGCGGTGCCGCTGCCTCGGGACACGACGGCGGCCAACATGCGGGTCATCATCGCCGCGAGATCCGGATCGATGACGCGGGACGGAGGGGTGCGGGGCAACGGTAACGGCTTGAAGTCCGCGGCGATGCTTTCAAGGCCGTTTGGAGTGACCTTCATGCCGCCATTGAAGAAGGTCGCATAGGCACCTGCCAGCTCCAGCAGCCCGACCTCGCCGGTGCCGAGCGCCAGGGACGCATTGGCAGGCAGGGTGTCGGCGATGCCCAGCCGATGGGCGATTTCGGCGACGCCCGCCGGCCCTCCGGATTGCAGCAGCAGGCGGACCGAGGCGGTGTTCACGGAGTGCGCCAGCGCTTCCTCCAGCGTGATCTCGCCGCGGAACCGGCCTTCGAAGTTGGCCGGACTCCAGGTGCCGATGCGGATCGGGGCGTCCAGCACCAGGTCATCGGGGCGGGCGCCCTTTTCCAGAGCGGCCAGCCAGACGAACGGCTTGAAGGCGGACCCGGGTTGTCGACGCGCGATGACGGCTCGGTTGAACGGGCTGGCGCGGTAGTCGCGGCCGCCGGCCATGGCGCGGACGGCGCCGGTGTTGGCGTCGAGCACCACCACCGCCGCCTGGCCGACATTGGCGGGGGCGCCCGGGCCGTCGAGAATGGCCGACAACCGTGTCTCCACAGCGGCTTGCAGGCGCAGGTCGATGGTCGTCTTCAACACCGCATCGGTGCCGGTCGGGAGGATGGTCGCGGATTGGTCGGCGATCCAGTCGGCGAACCAGCCGGCGGTGGTGGCGGGGCGCGGCGGGAATGCGATGGCGGCCGAGGCGGCCTGGGCCTGGGCCGCGGTCACCACCCCGGTCTCCACCATGGCGGCGAGCACCTCGCGTCCGCGCGCGGCGGCCGCCCCAGGATCGACACGGGGCGAGAAGCGGCTGGGGGCGCGCGGCAGCCCGGCGATCACCGCCGCCTGCCACAGGTTCACCCGCCGCGCGGACACGCCGAAATACAGGCGCGCGGCGGCATCCACGCCCCAGGCGCCGGAGCCGAGGTAAACCCGGTTGAGCCAGATCTCCAGGATCTCGCGCTTGGTGAACGTCCGCTCCAGCCACAGCGTCAGCAGCACCTCCTGCACCTTGCGGCGCAGCGTGCGGGCGTTGGTCAGGAACAGGTTCTTCGCCACCTGCTGGGTGATGGTGGAGCCACCCTGCACCAGCCGACCGGCGCGCAGGTTGACGAAGGCGGCGCGGCCGATGCCGATCAGGTCGAGCCCATGATGCGAATAGAACCGCCGATCCTCGACCGCCACCGCGGCCGCCGGCAGGAACGGCGGCAGGTCGCTGAGGCGCAGCGGTTCGCCGACGACGTCGCCATAGGTGGCGAATATCTGCCCGGAGCGGTCCTGCAGCGTCAGACTCGGACGGCGGGCGGCATCCAAAGCCGCCTCCGGGCGCGGCAGATCCCAGGCGAACCACAGCAGCCCGATCGCCCCGAGCAGGGCGGCCCACACGGACAGGATCACCAGCCATTTCAGCACCCACCAGCGCCGCCGCCGACGGCGCTCGGGCTCACGCACCGGCGCCGGCAGATCGGCGCGTGGGACGATGCGGATGTCGGTACGTGCGCGAGCCATCTGCCGGATGTATCATCGCGCCGGCCAGGGAGACAGACGATGACGGTTTCTGCCATGCGACGCCGACGCGTGCTTCAGGGCGCAGGGCTGGCCCTGGCCGCTCCGGCAGCCGTCGAAGCCGCTGCCCCGACATCGATGCCGGTGGCCGAGGAGCACTGGGCGCAGAAGGGGCCGGTGAAGCTCTATCTGTACCGCAAGCGCATCGCCGGCGGGCCGCCCGACCGGCCGGTGCTGTTCCTCGTCCACGGGTCGTCATTTTCCGGCCGGGGCGGGTTCGATCTGCAGGTCCCGGGCCACCCTCGCTACTCGTTCATGGACGAATTCGCCGCCGCCGGGTTCGACGTATGGACGATGGATCACGAAAACTACGGCCGCTCCTCCAAGACCGACGGCAATTCGGACATTTGCTCCGGGGTCGAGGACCTGAAGGCGGCGCTGCCCGTGGTGGAACAGGTCACCGGGCAGCGACGGGTGATGTTCTACGGCCAGTCGTCCGGCGCCATCCGCCTCGGTCTGTTCGCCACCGAGGCGCCGGAACGGGTCGATCGCATGGTGCTCGACGCCTTCACCTATACCGGCGAGGGCGCGCCCGAGATCATGAAGCGACGCCAACAGGTGCAGGCCTACCAGGCGAGCAACTTCCGGCCGATGACCCGCGACAGCTCCCGGGCGATCTTCAGCCGCGACGACCCCACCACCTTCGAGCCGGCGGTGCCCGAGGCGCTGGCCGAATACGAACTGGCGTTGACCGACCGCGCGCCGAGCGGAACCTACCTGGACATGGCCATCCATCTGCCGCTGGTCGATCCCCGCCGGGTGCAATGCCCGGTCTGCATGACCCGCGCCGAGCACGACGGCAACGCGACCGATGCCGAACTGCTGGCCTTCTTCGCGCTGCTGCCGAACAAGGACAAGCAGTTCGCGATGATCAAGGGCATCGCTCATGTCGCGGTGCTGGGCATCAACCGGTTCCGCATCTGGCACGTGATGCAGCAATTCTTCACCATGCCGGAGCAGCGCTCCGCCTGAGGCGCGACCGTTCGGACGGCGCTGCTACACACCGATGCCCATCGCCTGCCGCATGAACCGGCGCTTCAGCATCGGAATGCGGTGAACAGCGGCGATGCCGATATCGCGGGCCAGGCGGAGCGGCGGGAAGTCGTTGCTGAACAGCCGGTCCAGGGCGTCGGTCGCGGCCAGCATCAGCATGTTGTCAGGGCGCCGGGCCGCCTGGTAGCGGCGTAGCAACTCGGGCGCGCCAGGATCGCCGCCGGCGCTGATCGCTCCGCGGACCAGCCCCGCCAATGCCTCGATGTCGCGGAAGCCCAGGTTGAGGCCCTGCCCGGCAATTGGATGGATGCCGTGCGCGGCGTCGCCGACCAAAGCGAGGCGGGTGTCGTGGTAGCGGTGCACGATCATCGCCGACAGCGGGTACGACCACCGCCGGCCGATCAGGCGAACCGCGCCGAGATGATCGCCGAGGCGGCGGGACAGTTCGCGGGTGAACGCCGCGTCGTCCAACCGCAGCAGCCGCTCGGCCTGGCCGGTCCGTTCGGTCCAGACGATGGCGGAGATATGGCGCCCGTCGGTTGTGTCGTGCATCGGCAGCTGCGCGAACGGTCCGGACGGCAGGAAATGCTCCAGCGCCACGCCCCGGTGCGGCTGCTCATGCGCGACGGCGCAGACGATGCCGGTCTGCCGATAGGGCAGATGGGTGACCGGTATGCCAGCCTGGCTGCGCAACGCGCTGTTGCGGCCTTCGGCGGCGACGACCAGCCGGCAGGTGATGCGCGGGCCGCCTACCACCTGGACGCTGGCATGGTCGGAGGATCGGGTGACCTCGACCTCCGCCGGCGCGAACAGGTGAATTTCGGCGGTATCGGCAATCAGCGCATTGAGCGCCATCCGTAGGCTGCGGGCCTCGACCATGTGCCCGAACGGCTCGTCGCCGGCATCACGGCTGTCGAAATGCAGGTGCAGGCGAGAGGCGGGACGGCCAAGCCGGCCATCGGAGACACGGATGTCGTGAATGGCGCCTGGCGGAAACGGCAGCCGGTCCCACAGGCCCGCCTGCTCCAGGACGGCGCGGGATCCGGCCGCGATGGCATAGGCGCGGCCGTCGAAATCCGGGTGCTCCATTGGCGGCAGCGGGGCGCGGTCGATGACGGCGGTGGCGACCCCGGCACGGGCCAGCAGGCAGGCCAGCGTTCCCCCCACCGGTCCGGCACCGACCACGCAGACGTCGACGTCGAGGTTCGGTCTTGGCTCTGGCATGGGTCACTCCGGCGGGTGTTCGTTCTTATCTGCCCGCGGATTGGGCAGTTTCGGGGAAATCTCGCAGCACGCGCAGTCTAGGACGGTTGCCTGTTCGTTGGGCAGGGTCCACCGGCCCGGGGTCCGGGCGGGAGGGAACGGTTGTCTCGGCAGGCAATCGCTGCAAACCGGGAAGAAATGGGCTGCGGCACGGTTCTTGGTAGGGGAGCAGCGGCGAGCCGCGTTTGCGCAAGCAAATCGAGCGCCTCGGCACAGGACGCGAACCGGAGGCAAGGACTGCGAAATGAAGCTGATCATGGCCATCATCAAGCCATTCAAGCTCGACGACGTTCGGGAAGCGCTGACCCCGCTGGGGGTGCAGGGCCTGACGGTGTCCGAGGTGAAGGGCTTCGGCCGCCAGAAGGGCCAGACCGAGATCTACCGGGGGGCGGAATACCACGTGAACTTCCTGCCGAAGGTGAAGATAGAGGTCGTGGTTGCGAGCGACCTCGCCGAGCAGGTGGTGGAGGCGATCATGAAATCCGCCCACACCGGCAAGATCGGCGACGGCAAGATCTTCGTGATGGACATCGAACGTGCCGTGCGGATCCGCACCGGCGAACTGGACGGGGAAGCACTGTGAGCGTTTTCAACATGGAGTCCGCCGCCCGCGGCGGCTGGATGAAGTCCACCCGCGGGTGGCTCGGCGCCGCGGCACTGCTGGCGGTCGCATGCGCCGCCCACCCCGCCTGGGCCGAAGACCCCAAGATCGATTCCGGCGACACCGCCTGGATGCTCACCAGCACCGCACTGGTGCTGATGATGACCATCCCCGGCCTCGCCCTGTTCTATGCCGGCATGGTGCGCAAGAAGAACGTGCTCGCCACCATGATGCAGTCCTTCTTCATCTGCTGCCTCGTCACCGTGGTCTGGATGGTCGCCGGCTACAGCCTCGCCTTCACCAACGGCAGCGCCTATGTCGGCGACCTCTCGCGCTTCTTCCTCAACGGCATCGGCGCCAACTGGGACAAGCCGTTCACGCTCGGCCTCGGCACCGACAACGCCCAGCCGCAGACCATCCCCGAGAGCGTCTACATGATGTTCCAGATGACCTTCGCCATCATCACCCCGGCGCTGATCGCCGGCGCCTTCGCCGACCGCATGAAGTTCTCCGCCATGATCGCCTTCATGGTGCTGTGGTCGCTGCTGGTCTACAGCCCGATCGCCCATTGGGTGTGGGCCCCCACCGGCTTCCTCGGCGCCGGCGTGTTCGGACTGCCGGGCGCGGCCGATTTCGCCGGCGGCACCGTGGTGCACATCAACGCCGGCATCGCCGGCCTCGTCTGCGCATTGGTTCTCGGCAAGCGGGTCGGCTACGGCACCGACAACATGTCGCCGTTCAACCTGTCCCTGGCGGTGATCGGGGCGTCGCTGCTGTGGGTCGGCTGGTTCGGCTTCAACGCCGGCTCCGCGGTGGCGGCGAACGGCCGCGCCGGCATGGCGATGACGGTGACCCAGATCGCCACCGCCGCCGCCGCCCTGGCCTGGACCTTTGCGGAATGGGCGGCCAAGGGAAAGCCCTCGGTGCTGGGGGCGATCTCCGGCGCGGTGGCGGGGCTGGTGGCGATCACGCCCGCCTCCGGCTTCGTGCTGCCGGGGCCGGCGCTGATCATCGGCATCGCCGCCGGCGTCGGCTGCTTCTGGGCCGCGACCGGGCTGAAGCATGTCTTCAACTACGATGACAGCCTGGACGCCTTCGGCGTGCACGGGGTCGGCGGCATCATTGGCGCGCTGCTGACCGGGGTGTTCGCCTACGGCCCGTTCACCGCCACCAAGGACGCCCCGGCCGGCGTCAGCATCGGCGGCCTGGCGCAGTTCGAGGCGCAGGTCGTCGCCGTCTGCGTCACCCTGGTGTGGTCGGGCGTGCTCACCCTCATCATCCTCAAGCTGGTCGACGCCGTCATCGGATTGCGGGTCACCGAGGAAGAGGAGCGCGAGGGCCTCGACGTCACCATGCACGGCGAACGGCTTGGCTGACGAAGTGGCGGGCGTCCGGAAGGACGCCCGCCATCGCCTCAATACATATGCTGCCCGCCGTTGATCGACAGCGTCGAACCGGTCACGAAATCGGCGTCGTCGGCGGTCAGGAACAGCACCCCGCGGGCGATATCCTCGGCATGGCCCAGGCGGCCGACCGGAATCCGGGCGATGATCTTCTGCAGCACGTCGGCCGGCACCGCGCGAACCATTTCGGTATCGACATAGCCGGGCGCGATCGCGTTGACGGTGATGCCGAAGCGGGCACCCTCCTGCGCCAGCGCCTTGGTGAAGCCGTGGATGCCGGATTTGGCGGCGGCATAATTGACCTGGCCGTACTGCCCGGCCTGCCCGTTGATGCTGCCGATGTTGACCACGCGGCCGAACTTGGCCGCACGCATATCGTCGAAGGTCAGCTTGCAAAGGTTGAAGCAGGACCCGAGATTGGTGTCGATAACCGCATCCCACATGTCCCGTGTCAGCCGGGACATGGTTGAATCGCGGGTGATGCCGGCGTTGTTGACCAGGATCTCGATCTTGCCGTCGCTGGCGTGGATTTCCTCGATTGCCTGCTGGCAGGCCGCGAAATCACCGGCGTCGAACTTCATCACCTTGATGCCGGTTTCGCCGTGGAAAGCGTTGGCGGCTTCGTCGTTGCCGGCGTAGCTCGCAATGACCGTACGGCCGGCCTTCTGCAACGCCCGGCTGATCTCGGCGCCGATGCCGCGGGTCCCGCCAGTGACGAGGGCTATTCTGCTCATGTGGTGTCCTCCCTTCCCGCCAGCTTAGCAGCGGCAGGGCAAACCGCCAGATGCATCAGCGCAAGTCGGCGACACTCGCGGCGATTCGGTCAGCGAGTTCCCCCAGCGTGCGGCTGAGTGCCGCGGCGAGGTCCGCGGTGCTGGCGCCCGATGGCATGGATGTCAGGCGAAAGCTGCGGGCGAAGCCACCGGCGCCCCGCGTCGCCCCGCCGCCGCTCTCGCGCCGCACCGCCACCTGCGCCAGCAGCACGACGGTACCGTCCGCGTCGGGGTCGAAGCGCTGCACATCGATCTCCAGCACCAGATCCGGCTGCGTCGAGATCGCACCGGATTCGAGAAAGATCGAGGCATCGGGCAGGCGCTGGACCAGGTCCTCGGTCAGCACCCGGCCGAGCATGCCGCCCAGCGGTTCGCCCCAGCGGTCGTTGTTGGCCACCCGCAGACGGTATTGCGCCTGGGACCGCACGATTTCCGAGCGATCCAGATAGGCGGCAAGACCGATCCGGCGCAGTTCGATGCTGCGCCGCGGCGTATGCAGCGGCGTGCCGGGGACTGCCGCCAGGGTATACAGGTCGGCTGGCGGAGACGCGCAGCCGGCCAGCGTGAACAGCAGCAACAGCAAGCCGGCGGCGCGCAGCTTCGCACGAGGCATCGAAGGATCTCCGAACATCAACGATCGCCGCCACGCCCGCGGACCAGGGCTTCGGGATGCTGGTCGAGGTAATCGGCGAGCAGCCGAACCGACCGCGCGGTATCGCTGACCTGCGACAGCAGGCGCTGCAGGTCGCGGCGGAACTGCGAGTTCTCGCCGTATCCAGAGTCGACCGATCCGACCAGCCGCCCGGTACGATCCACCGCGGCCTGCAGCGACTGGGCGATCGCCGGCAGCCGCTTCAGCGCCGGGGTGGCGCCTTCGTCGAAGTTGCGCACCATGTCGCGGGTCGCATTCAACGTCGCCACCAGGGACGTGAGCCCCTCGCGCAGTTCCGGCCCGGAGGCCAGGTCGTGCACCGATTGCAAGGTGGCGTTGAGGTTGCCCACGATCTCGTCGAGCGGCAGCCGGTTCAGCTTGGCCACGACGTCGCCCAGGCCGGCGGTGAGCCCGTTGAGCCCGCCCGCCTGACTCGGCAGCACGATCGCGCCATTTTCGCTGCGCACCTGCACCTTCGGCGCATCGGGCACGAAGGTCAGCGCCACCACGAGCTGGCCGGTCAGGTAGTTGGAGGTATTGAGCTCGACACGCAGCCCGCGATCCACCAGCCGCTGCGCCAGCCGCACCGGGTCGACCGGCGTAGTCGCCGCAGGGTTGCGAAAACGCTCCGGCTGCACGTCGAAGCGCACCGCGACGTGCGAGGAGCCATCGGCCGGATTGAACTGCAGCCGGATGTCGGTGACGTTGCCGATGGGGATCCCGTAGAGCTCGACCGGTGCGCCGACCGAGAGGCCGCGGACCGAGCCCTCGACATACACCACGAACGAAACCTTCTGGCTGGTCCCGGCGGCCGTGGCGGCCGCCTCGTCCCGGTACAGGGGAAAGCTCGTTCCGGCCGGACTGGGCTTGCCGTCCGTGGCGCCGGCCGCGTTGTCGAACGCGATGCCGCCCGACAAGACCGCCGCCAGGCTTTCCAGGCGCAACTGCACGCCGTCGGCGCCGAGGCTCACCGAAACCCCGGACGCATTCCAGAAATGCGATGTCGGTCGGACCAGCTTGTCGTAGGGCGACCGGATGAAGACGTCGATTGTCACCCCCTCGCCGTTCGGCCCCAGCGTATAGGCCAGCACCTCGCCCACCGTGATGTCGCGAAAGAACAGCGGCGCCCCGCTGTTGATCGAGCCGATCCGGTCCGTCTTCAGGTGATAGACCTGCCCGGGCTCGTCGGAGCGCACCGCCGGCGGCTCTTCCAGCCCGGTGAATTCGCGCGTCGTCGCGGGGCCGCCGACGCCCGGGTCGAGTTCGATATACGATCCCGACACCAGGGTATCGAGCCCGGATATGTTGCCCAGGGTGAGCCTCGGGCGAACCACCCAGAAGCGCGCATTCTCGGTCAGTTCGTCCTGCGATTCGCGGCTCATCTGCACCCGCACGACGACATGGCTGCGGTCCGGGCTGAGGCTGATGCGCTCGACGGTGCCGAGATCGACGGCCTTGTGCTTCACCTTGGTCTGGCCGGCCTGCAGCCCGTCGGCGGTGTTGAAGGTCAGGGTGATCACCGGCCCGCGGTCGTGCCACGCCCGCCACCCGAGGAAGCCTGCAATGATGGCGGCGGCGATCGGAATGAGCCAGATCAGCTGCAACGACCGCCGAGGCCTGACCTCGGCCTCCGGGAAATGCTGGATCGGAGCCGCGCGGGCCGGACTGGGTGGCGCCGGCGGCTCCGGCATGTCGGGCGGGCTCATGCGCGCGGACGCTCGGCCGCGTCCCACATCAGCCGTGGATCGAAGCTGGCCGCCGCGAGCATGGTGAGGATCACCACCGAACAAAAAGACAGCACGCCCACACCGGGCGTGACCGAGGCGATCCGCCCCCAGCGCACCAGCGCCGTGAGAATCGACACCATGAACACGTCGATCATCGACCAGCGCCCGACCGCATCGACGACGCGGTACAGCACCGTGCGCTCCTGCAGGCGCCCACGCTGGCCGCGATAGGTGCTGATCATCAGGCCGCTCAACCCGAGCAGCTTCAGCACCGGGACCAGGATGCTGGCGAAGAACACCAGGATCGCCAACGGCCACATGCCGGACGCCGCCAGCTCCATGACGCCGGACAGGATGGTGTTGGGATTGCCCTGCCCCAGCTGCACCACCGTCATCACCGGAAGCAGGTTGGCCGGGACATACAGGATGGCCGCGGCAGCCAGCAGTGCGGAAGTTCGGGTGAAGCTGTTGACCTTGCGGCGCGTCAGCGACGCGCCGCATCGCGGACAATGCGGATGGCCGGCGGCCGGTCCCACCGCACTGACGAAGCCGCAGCAATCGCAACCCATCAGGTTCGGCGCGCCGGCTCCGATGCCCTGCCAGATGCGTCCTTCGGAAAAAGCCCGCGGCGCGGCAATGGCGCCGGCACGTTCCAAGGTCTGCCAGACGGTCTCCCGTTCCAATGATGCATCGGCTGCCGCCATCGCCAGCATCAGGCCGCCCATTGCATACGCAGCCGCATCGACATGCACCAGCGCCAGGTCGCCCAGTTTGGTATAGGCAACGAACAGGCCGAGCAGGAAGACCTCGATCATCGACCAGGGCCGCAGCAATTCGACCCAACGGAAAACCCGGTAGAGATGCGCCGGCGGCCGGCGCAGCCGCAGCCCCACCAGCACCCATACCATTGCAACGAGCCGCGCCAGCGGCGCTGCCATGGTGGTTCCGATCACCACCACCGAGAGCGGCAGCATCCCCTGCTGCTCCAGCGCCAGCGGGCCGCTGGTGAGCTCCGCCACGCTGCTGCGGTCACCGAGCTGCAGGTTCAGCAAAGGCAGCTGTGCGACCACCGTGAACAGCAGCAAGCCGGTCGCCGCCATGGCCAGCGCCCTGCCCTCCGGATTGCGGCGACGATGCCGCTGCACCGCGTGGCAGCGCGGGCAACGCGCCGCACCGCCCGGCGGCAGCCGGGGAAGCCGCTGGAAAAGCCCACAATCCGGGCATTCCCGCAGCCGTCCGGGTTCGTAGTCTGATGGCGCCATGCAGCGGCTCCGGGTGGTTTTGCAGCAGGCTCATAGCATGGGGAAACGATTCATGGGATCAAGCGGTTGCCCTAAAAACAGTCCCACCTCCGCCAGACCGTCATCCCCGGGCCGGTGCCGCCATCCCAAGCCTGTGATCCCCGCCCCCTGTCGGGACTCGCGCCACATGGACTAGCAATCGCCGGATTGGCATAACCCGCCTGCCCCCGGCCGATCTGCGGCGGGATCCGGAGAGCACAGAATTTGGCGACCATCTCGTTGGAAGAACGCGCCCAGGTCATCGTCCTCGGCAACGAGAAGGGCGGCTCCGGCAAATCCACCTGTGCGATGCACGTGATCGTCGGACTGCTCCGCGACGGCTACCGCGTGGGCGCTATCGATCTCGATGCCAGGCAGGCGACGCTGACCGCCTATCTCGCCTCGCGCGAGGCTTTCGTGAAGGCCCGCGGCATCGATCTGCCGCTGCCCCGGTACGCGGCGGTGCATCGCAGCGACCTCGACAGCCGGGCAGCCGCCGAGGCTGAAGAAACCGAGCGCTTCGTGGCCGCATTCTCCGGCTTGTCGCGTGAATGCGACGTCGTGGTGATCGACTGCCCGGGGTCGGACACCTTCCTCTCGCGGCTGGGCCATGCCCAGGCCGACACGCTGATAACCCCGATCAACGACAGCTTCGTCGACTTCGCCATGCTGGCGAAGGTCGAGCCGGACAACCACGACGTGGTGCAGCCCAGCATCTACAGCGAGATGGTATGGGAGGCGCGCAAGCAGCGCTTCAAGCGCGATCGCGGCCGCATCGACTGGATCGTCATGCGCAATCGCCTCGGCGCCAGCGAGGCCCGCAACAAGCGCGACGTCGGCACCACGCTGGAAGCACTGGCCAAGCGGATCGGCTTTCGCACCGTCAAGGGCTTCGGCGAAAGGGTGATCTTCCGCGAACTCTACCTCCAGGGCCTCACCCTCATGGATGTGCGCGAGGCGGGCCTCGGCATCCAGATGGGAATGAGCCACGTCGCCGCACGTGCCGAGGTGCGCAGCCTGATCGGGGCCATTCGCAAGCCGCCGCCGAAACTGGTGCTGGTGCCGCCTGCCGCATGATTCCAGGAGCTGCTCAGATGGACGATCCGATCCAGCGTCACCCCACCCGGGCGGAACAACTCGACCTCATGGCCGACATCATCGCCGACCGCGCCCGGCCCGGCGACCGGGTCTTGGACCTCGGCTGCGGAACCGGCTATTTCGCGCACCTGCTGACCGCCAAGCGCCGCGATCTCGCCTTCACCGGCATCGACCTTTCCGACCAAGCTCTCGACGCGGCGCGGCGGAATTTCCCGGCCAGCGGGTTCGAGTGGGTCCAAGGCAACCTCGGCGATCCATCATCCTTCCGACTGCCAGATCGCTACCGGTTCGTGACCTCGGGATTGGTGTTCCACGATCTTGCCAACACCGAAAAGCAGGCGCTGATCGACCGGATCGCCGGCCTGCTCGAAGAAGACGGCGTATTCCTGCTGTACGATCGCATCCGCCTGACGTCGGCCACGCTGTTCCCGCTGCAGAAGGCAATCTGGCGACGGCTAGAGCGGATCCACGGCACCGGCATGCGCGCGACGGATGATTTCCCGACCTACGAAGCCGAACTGAATGACCGCAACATGCCCGCAACGCTGGACGACTACCGCCACTGGTTCAACGCCGCCGGCCTGGAACACATGCTTCTGCATCTGCACGGCAACATCGCAATCATCGCGGCAAGCCGACGCTCCTGACGCGCCCAATCCGTTGAATCGATCCTTCTACAGGACCGGTGGGTTCTTCGCCGGTGAAGCACCCAGCGTGCACTCACGGTTGAGGCCGGTATTGGGCGCATTCTCGAATGTGCAGGCCTTCTCGGGCTCTGCACCGCATATCCGTCTGAGCTCCCGAAACCCGACGCAGTGCCCATCGGGAGCGCGGTACCCGGTGCCACCCCGGCAACCGCATTTGTTGCAAGAAGGCAGCTTGGGACAGTCGGCGGCCTGCGCCAGGGGAACCATCGTGACGTTGGCAAGCGCCAGGGCGAGCAGGAAAGTCACGAGAGGCCGGGCCAGCAATGCCATCGAACAGGCTTCCTTGTAGCGTCGGAACAAACGTTGCCAGTTTTTCCCGCGGCTTGATAGTTCCTCCCTAGGGTAACGCACTCGGCAAGCGCCACGGGGGAGCCGGTAGACCGGCTCCCCCGTGAGCCCCTGGCTATTTTTTGTAAGCCTCGAAGCTCCCGATCTCGACGATCTCGCCGATGTTGCCGTCCGGCCCGCGGAACTTCAGCGCCTTGGCGTCCGGCTTCGACAGGATCGTGCCGCCATACTGCTTGATCTTCTCGGCAAACGCCGCCCGGTCGGCGACCTCCAGCCCCCAGTGATGAATGCATGGCCCGGAGCCGGCCAACTGTGCCTCGGGCACGTCCTCGCTCTCGTAGTACATCAAGGCAAGGTCGGTTTCACCGTCGGTCATATGCCGCGACAGATGGCCGTCGCGGCTGGTGGTGGCAAGCTGCTTGAAGCCGAACACGTTCTCATAGAACTTCGTCGACGCCTCCAGGTCGGTCACCTTCATGGCGACATGAACAATCTTGGAGATCTTGCTCATGTCCTTCTTGGGATAACGGCCCCGCGCAACGATCTCACCCATCGTTCCATCCGGCGCATGGTATTTAAGGGCGCCCTCGGCCCGGTCGGAGTAGATCTTCCCGCCATTGTCCTCGATCTTCTTGATCATGCTCGGCCGATCATCGACCTCGATGCCGATGTGATGAATGCGCGGACCGGCGCCGGCCAGCTTGGCCTCCTTCTCCTCCTCGCTGTCATACACCATCAACGCGAGGTCGATGTTGCCGTCGGTCATGTGCCGGGACAGGTGACCGCGCGCGTGGCCGGTCTTGGTCTGGTAGATGCCGAAGACCTCCTCATAGAATTTCGTCGACTTCTCGTATGTTTCGATATCGTTGCACTTCAGTGCAATATGTACGATCCGGGACATCCTGATATTCCTCTGTTGCCAAGCCTGTTGAAGTCCATTCCGTGGCCCCTGCCACCGAAATCAATGCACCGCCTGCGCCTTCGCCTGCTGCAACGTCGCGGCCGACTTGCGGCCTGTCCAATACGACACCGCGAGGGTTAGAACACAGAGCACCAGCAGCACCGCTGAAAGCGGGCTGTTGAGGAACACCATCGCGTCACCGCTCGACAGCGTCATCGCCTGGCGCAGCGACTGTTCCAGCTTGCCACCGAGGATGACGCCGAAGGTCAGCGGCGCCTTGGGGATGTCCAGCTTGCGGAACACATAGCCGACGAAGCCGAACAGCAAGGCGAGATACAGCATGAAGGGATTGGTATCGAACGAGTAGACCCCGATCGAAGCAATGCCCAGCACCATCACCAGCAGCACGCCGGGCGGCGCATACAGCACCCGCGCGAACACCCCCACCAACGGCAGGTTCAGCACCAGCAGCATTAGGTTGCCGACATACATGCTGGCGATCAGCCCCCAGACCAGATCCGGCTGGCTGGTGAACAGCATCGGTCCCGGCTGGATGCCGTACATGATGAACGCACCCATGATCACTGCGGTCGATCCGGAAGCCGGGATGCCAAGCGCCAGCAGGTGCACGAAGGCGCCGCAGGCATCCGCGTTGACCGACGCCTCCGGCCCGGCCACGCCTTCGATGGCGCCTTTGCCGAACCGCTCCGGGTGCTTGGAGACCCGCTTCTCCAGGACATATGCCAACATCGCGGCGATGGTGCCGCCAAGCCCCGGCGCCGCACCGCAGAAGAACCCGACGCCGGTGCCGCGGAAGATCGCCGGGTACGCTAGGCGCCACTCCTCGCGGGTGAACCAGATGCGGCCCTTGACCCGGACCATCAGCATGGTGCCGCCGAGCGTGCCCTCGATCATCCGGCTCACCTCCGCCAGCGCAAAGATGCCGACCACGACAACGAGAAAGCTGACACCCTGCTGCAGTTCGGTGATGCCCATGGTGAAGCGCGGCCGCCCGCTCTGCAGGTCCAGGCCGATGGTGGAAATGATGAGGCCGAGGAACATCGCGATCAGTCCCTTCGCAAGAGAATCCCCGGTCAGCGCGCTGGCGGTGCACAGCGCAAACAACAGCAGCGCGAAATACTCGGTCGGCCCGAAATGCAGCGCCAATTCCGCCACCGGCGCCGCGACAAAGGTCAGGGCGGTCACTCCGATGGTGCCTGCGATGAACGAACTCACCGCGGCTATCGCCAATGTCGCTCCCGCCCTTCCCTGTCGCGCCAGCGGGTAGCCGTCGATCGCGGTCATCACCGCGGCCGCATCGCCGGGGGTGTTCAGCAGGATGGCGGTGACGGCGCCGCCATACATGCAGCCATAGTAGATCCCGGACAGCATGATCAGCGCGGAAGTGGGCTCCATTCCGAAGGTCACGGGAATCAGGAGAGCGATGCCCGCGGACGGGCCGATGCCGGGCAAGTGGCTGATCATCGTCCCGATGAAAACACCGACCAGCGTGTAGAGCAGGTTGACCGGCATTGCCGCGACCGACAGCCCGTGCAGCAATCCGTGGAAGCTACCTGACATCTGGATGCGCCCTCAGAATGCCAGGACGCCAGACGGCAACACCACGCCGAGAAACCGCGCGAACACGGTGTAGAACAAGGCGGTGAAGCCGATCCCGCAGGCGAAGTTCACCCACAGCTTGGCGCGGTGGAAGTAGCAGAGCATCGGGATCAGGTAGACCAGCGTCGCCACGACGTAGCCCACCGGCTCGAATGCCGCGTAGTACAGCGCGGTCCAAAGCGCGGTGACGGCGAGCACCAGCGGCACATGACGTTGACCCGCAGCGTCATGCTCCGGAATCTCGTCGGGCGCGGTGCCGATGGTCGAGGCCTTACGCCATGTCTCGAACATCAGCAGCAGGCCGGACGCCAGCAGGCCGATGCCGATCAAGGCAGGAAAAAACTGCGGCCCGACAGCGTCGCCCACCAGCAGTCGTGGCAAGGCGAACACCGCCCTCAGATAGATGACCGCGCCGACGACCGTGCTGAAGGCGAGTATCCAATCCGGCATGACACTTCTCCCAGGGCGCTTTCGCTACGGACGACGGCCCCTGCCGGCAGCGTTCCTGGCCAAAAAAATCGTCATTGACAAGTCTTCTCAACATATTGTAAAATACATGTATCTACTAAAATATGCCGAAATCCACAAATCTCGCAAAAATCAAACACTCACATAAATAGAACAAGTGCAATGCCGGTTCGGTATTGCGGAGGACGTCGTGATTGTTACGAACTATATCGTCAAGGCCGGCCGCGCGGCCAACAGCACTTTCCGATCAGCTATCGTTTGCTACCTGTTCTTGATTGGCCTTTCGGTCGCAAGCCAGGCGAACGCAGAATCGCCGTGGCAGCCGAACCGGCCGATCGAACTGATCGTCGGCACCGATCCCGGTAGCGGCTTCGACCGGACCGCACGCATCTTGCAGAAAATCTGGCAAACCGAGCACCTCGTCAGCCAGACAGTCACCGTCGTCAACAAGCCGGGCGGCTTTGGCGCGGTGGGCTGGGACTACATGAACCAGCGCGGCAAGGGCGGCACGTTTGTCGCCATCATCTCACCGCTGCTGCTGACGAACAATCTCACCGGCAACATGGCGATGAGCTACCGCGACATCACGCCCCTGGCGCTGCTGGAAGACGAGCAGATCGTGACGGCCGTGTACAGTGGTTCGGCAATCCAGAACGGACATGACCTCATCACCAGGCTGCAGGCGGATCCCGCCTCGGTATCGGTGGGCGTGTCCGGGATAGGTGGTCAAAATCACCTGGCATTGGCGCTGCTCGCGCAGGCGGCCGGAAAGATCGACGTCTCCAAGCTCAAGGTAATCGGCTTCGCCGGCTCCGGCGATGTAGCGACGGCGGTGATCGGTGGCCATGTCGAAGCCACGGCATCCCCGGCATCGACGGTTGCCCCGCAGGTGGCGTCAGGACGCATGCGAGCGATCGGCGTTTCGTCGGAGAAGCGACTGACCGGGACATTGGCCGGCGTGCCGACCTGGCGTGAGCAGGGTATCGATTCGGTCTTCGCCAACTGGCGCGGCGTGATCGGCCCAAAGGGCATGACGCCAGAGCAGATCGACTACTGGCAAGGCGTGCTGAAGAAGACTGTCGAGACCCCAATGTGGAAGGAGGAGGTTGAGCGCGAGAAGCTCAGCGAGCACTTCCTCGACAGCAAGGCGACAGCCGCGTTCCTCGACAGCCAGAATGCCGCATTGTCGGCCGTCATGGGCAAGCTCGGGTTGGCGAAGTGATCCGCTAGATGCCGCCGCCGGCCAACCAGCCGGCACCGCGCTGGTACAACTTCTCAACCTCCGGTCCCTTCAGCCCCGGCATGTCCGCCTTCACCGTGTAGCCGATGCGAGTTTGCAGATACGCGAGGTGACGGTAGCCTTCGGGAAACCGTGCCAGCAGAGCGGAATTGAGCTTCAGCGACCCGGATGGCGACACCGGATCAAGGCGATCCTTTTCATAAATTGGCTGGCGCAAGACGATGCCCCATTTTCCCGAACGCTTTTCCAGAAAATCGTAAAATCGCCCGGTGCAGACCACATCGCAAAGAACGTCCTCGACGTTGCCGCGCTGCGAGATCGTCATCTTGGTCTGGGCGATCGCCCGATCACCTGCAAGATCGACGGATATTCCGCCCAGGAAATGCAGGATGTTCACCCCCTTCTCCCATCCTTCCCGGCTGACGCGGATGAACTCGTCGGCGCTTCCCTGAAACCAGGTCGCCATCATCCGGCCGTCGCTGTGCCAGACATCGCGGAACCGGTCCCACTGGCCGGCATCCCGCCAGACCACCCAGTTCTGCAGCAACTCGCGTATCAGCCGGTCGTCCTCACTGGCGCCGGGGGAAGCCGCCTTGTCCATCTCAGGTTCCTTGGTTTGATCTCACGCCGAAGCGGCAGGGCGGAGCCCGGCGCGTTGACCGGCTTGGTAATTCGGTTTTATGAACGTGGCCAGATACGCGAAGGGGGTCAATGTGCCATTGTCCGGGCGCGGCTTCCTGGCATTGTGGAACGGCGTCGATCCGGCCCGCGAGGCCGAATACGATCTTTGGCATACGCGAGAGCATGTGCCTGAACGTATCGGTATTCCCGGGATGATCGCTGCCCGGCGCTATGTCGACGGGCAAGGGCCGATGCCGCAATACTTCACTTTGTATGAGCTCGAATCCAGCGCTGTCCTGAACAGCCCGCCCTATCTCCGCCTGCTGGAAACGCCGACCGCATGGTCGCGTAGCATGCGCCCATCGTTCCGTGGGTTCGTCCGCTTCGGGTGCATCGTTGAGGCATCTTTGGGCGGAGGCATCGGCGGCGCAGCGGTCGCGGCACCGTTCGTGCTGAACGGGGAGCGCTCGGCGGACGCGCTTCACCAGCTTCTTGCACTGACCGCCGTCACGTCGGCGCATCTTGGAGTGGTCGATCCGGCGATCCCACCCGTTCCGTTCCGAATTGGTGGCGACGCGCCGGCACCTTCCGGCAATGCCGTGCTGGTGCTGGAAAGCTTCGATCGCGTCGCACTGAATGCGAGCCTTGTCGAGGTGAATGCCTGTTTGCGATCCGCGGGACTCATCTCAAGCGACCCACCCTGGACGTCGTACCGGCTCGGTTACGCTGTGACGCGGATGGACCTTCCCAATGTCGCGACGCTCAGCCAATGAACGGCATCGAACGCCGTCCAATCGGCGGTACCGCAGTTCGTGTCTCCCGTCTCGGGATTGGCGGAGGAAGCCTGTTCAACGCGATCGGTGACGATGGCGTCGGCAGGGTTCTCGATTTCTGCTGGCAGAGCGGCCTGCGCTACTTCGACACCGCGCCCTTCTACGTCGGCGGCGTGAGCGAGGCGAGGTTCGGCCAGGCCATGGCCACGCGCCCGCGGGATGAATTCGCGCTGTCGACGAAAGTCGGCCGCTATCTCACCGATGGCCGCGAGAGTTTCGACTACAGT
The DNA here is from genome assembly GCA_963819305.1 of uncultured Alphaproteobacteria bacterium. Lineage (GTDB taxonomy): Bacteria > Pseudomonadota > Alphaproteobacteria > Acetobacterales > Acetobacteraceae > CAVTKE01. Next base: position 155,665 of record CAWFVP010000002.1, on the reverse strand, counting down.
GCCGCGGGGACCAGGACGTCCATTGAGCAGAGCTTGCAGCGGCTGCAACTGAAGCGGCTGGACATCGTCTATCTGCATGACCTCACACCGGCAATGCATGGCGCCGCGTTCGAGGGCTTGTTCGAAACTGCGATGAACGGAGCTGTGGAAATCCTGTTGAGGATGCGGAGCGACGGGACCATCGGCGCCATCGGCGTCGGCATGGACGATTGGGATACCGCGTTGCGCTTTGCCCGTACCGGCAAGATCGACTGCGTGATGCTGGCCGGAGGCTATACGCTGCTGAAGCATGCGGCGCTGCACGAGTTCCTGCCATATTGTTCGGAGCACGATATTTCGGTCGTTGTCGCGGCGCCGTTCAACACCGGCATCCTGGCCACCGGCGCGCTGGAAGGCGCACGCTTTTCGTATCGGCCGGCATCCCCCGAAATCATGGCCCGCACCCGGGCACTCGAAGCGGTCTGTGCCAGGCACGGCGTGCCGCTCGCCGCGGCGGCGCTGCAGTTCCCGCTCGCGCATCCGGCCGTCGCCAGCGTCGTTGTCGGGCATCAGTCGGAAGCGGAGGTGGTGCAGAACCTGGCCCTGCTCGCCGAGCCGCTGCCGTCGGCGATGTGGAATGACATGCGCGATCGCGGGCTGATCCCGGCGGATGCACCGACGCCGGTTGGTTAGGGCCGCGCGGACCGTCTATGCTGCCGCCAGGCGTGGCCGGCCGCGTGCAACGCGCCGGCCTGGGGGGATCGCATGGAGCTGTTCGCGAAAAACATCAGCCACGACTATGCGGGTATGCGGGCGCTCGAGGACATCAACCTGCACGTGGCCGAAGGCGAGGTGCTTGGCGTCATCGGCCCCTCCGGCTGCGGCAAGTCGACATTGCTGGGCATCCTCGGTGGCCTGCTCAACCCGTCGGCCGGAGAGGTACTCGCGGTCGGAGACCGGCCGACGGGCTGCCTGAACGAATTCACCTACGTGTTCCAGGACTTCAGCCTGCTGCCGTGGCGCACGGTGGAGCAGAATGTGGCGCTTCCGCTGGAGCACCAGAAGCTCAGCCGGCCGGAGCAGCGGGAACGCGTCGCCGACGCGCTGCGGCTGATGAATCTGCTGGAGTTTCGGGCAGCCCTTCCGAAGCAGCTTTCCGGCGGCATGCGGCAGAGGGTGGGCATCGCCAGGGCGCTCGTCGTGCGGCCGGCGGTGCTGCTGCTGGACGAGCCGCTGTCGGCGTTGGACGCCCAGACGCGGGATCTGCTGATGGAAGACTTCCTCGCTCTCTGGCTCCGCGACAGAACCACCGCGATCTACGTCACGCACAACCTGTCGGAGGCGCTGCGGCTGGCGGACCGGATTGCGATCCTGACCCGGCGTCCCGGACGCGTGCGGGAACTCGTCAGCGTCGATGTGCCGCAGGTCGAGCGATCCTCACCGGCCGGGCGCGCCCGGCTCGCCGAGTTGCAGGACCAGCTATGGGACGTGATCAAGGCCGAGGCGCTCACCGCCGATCGGGAGCTCGAGCATGTCTAGCGTTGCGGCCCAGGCTCCGGCGCAGCGGCGCGTGCGGTTCCGCGCCCGCGGCTTCGTCGTCTCGCGGCATCGTGCCGCCTCCTGGATCGCCTTCCTGGCGATCATCCTGCTCTGGGAAGCGGCGGTTCGCGAAGATGTCGTCAGCGAGCTGTTCCTGCCGGCCCCCTCGGCAGTCATCACCGCACTCTGGGGCCTGATCCTGGACGGCACGCTTTGGCAAAATCTCAGCGCCTCGCTTGTTCGCCTGGGTGCCGGGTGGGCGTTGGGAACGGCGGTCGGCGTGATTGCCGGGTTCCTGATCGGCATATCCTCGCTGTCGCGGGCGGTCGGGATTCCGGTGATATCGGCGATGTTCCCGATCCCGAAGATCGCATTGCTGCCACTGTTCATCCTGTGGCTGGGCATCGGTGAGACGCCGAAGATTGCGGTCATCGCACTGGGCGTGTTTTTCCCGACCACCATAGCCACGTTCGGCGCGATCGACGCGGTTCCTCGCGGCCTCATCCGCATGGCGCAGAGCTTCGACCTCCCGTGGTTCGAAATCCTCCGCAAGGTGGTGTTCCCCGGGGCGCTGCCGGGCATTCTGTCGGCATTCCGCATCACGGCCTCGGTCGGACTGCTGCTTCTCGTTGCCGCCGAGATGATCGGCGCGCAATTCGGCATCGGAGCGTTCGTGCTGACCCAGGGCCAGCTCATGCAGACCGACGCCTTGTTGGCGGGCGTTTGCGTCATCTCCCTGTTGGGCCTGGTGATCGGAACGATCCTGTCCCGACTGGAAAAGAGCCTGCTGCATTGGCGCTGACGCGCGCCGGACAAGGAACCGACGATGAAGCGATCGATTGCGAAAACCCTGTTTGCGGCTTGTCTGCTTTTGGGCCTGGGCGGCGCAGACGCACGCCGAAGACCTGACCACGGTCACGGTCGGCGGCGTGCAGCTGCCCACCAATGCGCCGTTGTTCATTGCGATGGACAAGGGTTACTTCGCCCAGCAAGGGCTGAAGGTGGACATCAAGTGGTTCACCGCGGCGGCTACCATCTTTTCCGCGGTGGTATCTCGCGACGTCGATATCGGCGTCACCGGAACCACGGCCGCGACCTTCAACCTTGCTTCCAAGGGCGGGTTCAAGATCATCGGCGGCTACACGCGCGAACGACCCGGTTTCCACATGAACGCCTTCATGGTGTCCAACAAGGCATATGCCCAGGGCTTCACCGGGTTCGGCGACATGGCCGGCAAGCGCATAGGCATGACCACGGCCGGTTCGACGCACCAATATTATATCGGCCTGTTCGCGCAGAAGTATCATGTCGACCTGAAACAGATCAGCCTGGTGCCGCTGGAGAGTTACGCGAACATCATCGCCGCACTGCAATCCGGGCAGGTGGATGCCGCCGTATTGCCGCCGGCGCCGGCGCAGCGCCTGGTCGCGTCGCAGAGCGGCCATCTGATCGGCTGGGCGGGCGACGAGGTGCCCTGGCAGCAGGGCATCGTGTTCGCCAGCCCGCAAACGCTCGCCAGCAAGCGGGACATGGTGGAACGCTTCATGCGCGCCTATGCCCAGGGCGCCGCCGAATACAGCCGCAACTTCAACCAGCTTGGTCCAGACGGCAAGCCCGCCAAAGGCCCGGAATACGAGGCGCTGGCCGCCATCATCGCGCAGCACGCCGGGATCAAGCCAGCCGAACTGGATGGACAGGTCGCCTACATCGATCCGCAGGCGCGGTTCGACGAGGACGACATCCTGAAGCAGATCACCTTCTGGCAGGACCAGGGACTGGTCGCCAAGGGGTATGACTACCGCAAGATTTTTGATGCCTCGTTTCAACGATAGCCAGGCATTCGGCTCATCCGGCCTTGCTGAGCCGGCTTCTCGACCGAACCAAGTTGGCTGATCCGGTCGAGAAAGCGCTCGCGTCGCTACGCCTGTCGAGTGGCCGTCTGGCCGCCGAGCATCTTGGCGAGCATCCCAGCCAGGTCGGGTGTCTGCGCCGGCACTTCGCCTGTTGGGGTCAGATGGTCCACGACATGCGGCAGCGCCTGCGCAAGTACCTGGCTGATGGCTTCGGGGGTTGTCCCGGCCTGGGCTGCCCAACCCTGCAACTGTTCCTGTGAGAACGCCTGGCTGATGTTATTGGCAGAGACCGGTGCATTGGCTCCTGTCCCGATCCACGACTGGATCTGCGGACCCATCCCGGCGGACTGAAACTTCGCCACGATGGCCGCGATACCGGAGTTGCCATTGCTGTCGCGCATCGACAGCACCTGCTGGAGGATGCCGGCGACGTTCGATTGCTGTCCTTGCTGGCCGCCGCCAAGGACGCCGCCCAGAATCTGGCCCAGTAATCCGCTCATGCTTGGTTACTCCCCGTGCTGTGTTGGCCGGTGCTGCTCTCGATGATCATCGTACCGGGATCATCATACCGGCATCATCATAACGTAGTTGGCAGACTTGAACCCAGGCGGCATTCGTGGATGTCCATGCCGGTCAGCACGGCACAACGGACCGCGCAAGTATCGCTCTCGACCTGATGCTCAAATCAACTCAGTAGGACCAGCTGCGATCAGTATTGTAGCGAACTGTTCCATTGAACGCGTATAACAGGCCAAAAAACGAACCTGCCTCCGTTCACCAAAAATTCATTGAGCGAGAGAGGCAATCCTATTTGCCCGCTGTCAGCCCGGTCAGCGCAGCAAAATCAGTAGGCGTCATGCCGGGCGCCTTGTTGAGGAACGCGGCGACCTGCCATATCTGGTCATCCGTGTGGGTCTTTCCGAACCCCGGCATCGCCGTCATCTTGACCCCGTATTTGATGAACCTGAACATCTCCTCCATCCAGGGCTTGCGGTTCGCCCGGAAGAAATTCGGCGGCGAAGGATTCAGCCCCTGCGAGATGTCGGTCGGCTTCAAACCTGGGCCGCCGTGGCAGACTACGCAATTCTGCGCAAACATGAGGCCGCCAGCCCGGATCGCCTGCGGCTGATCAAGCCCTGGTGGAACAACGATCCCGGCCAGACGCGCATCGACCGAGCGGTCCGACGTGGTGTGCAGCGCCCAGCGGACGATCGCGTTGTCCGGCTGCAGCGCCGATACGTCGTAGATGCCTGAATAGATGAAACCAACGGCTCCTGCGAGCCCAAGCGCGATGCAGGCCACGACGGTCAGCAAGATCTTCACGGCAGCCCCCATTTTTCGATCAAGGCGACACATCTGGTCCGCCTGCCCAACTCTGCAATCTTCATCCAACTGCGATGCTGGAATTGCTTGCAGATCAGGGAAGGATACGTCTCGCCGACGCGTCTATGCTGAGTGATGATTGCCAGCGAAATGGCGCGCCCGGAAGGACTCGAACCTCCAACCCCCAAATTCGTAGTCTGGTGCTCTATCCAATTGAGCTACGGGCGCAGCGCGGGCCGGGGTGTAACCGAACCGTAGGCAATGGGCAAGTGGCGCCAACCAGGCGCCTTTGTTTTCAGCCGCTCAGCTTGTCCAGTTCACGCAGCACCGCCTCGCCCATGACAGTTGTCCCCACCTTGGCGCAGCCCGGGCGCCATCACGTCCGCGGTGCGCAGGCCGCTGGCAAGCACGTTGGTGCAGGCCCTCTCGATGAGGGCGGCATCCTCGTTCATGTCGAACGAATAGCGCAGCAGCATGGCAAAGCTCAGCATCTGGGCCAGCGGATTGGCGATGCCCTTGCCGGCGATATCGGGGGCGCTGCCGTGGATCGGTTCGTACAGCGCGTGACGACGACCCGAGGCATCCGGGGCGCCGAGCGTTGCCGACGGCAGCATGCCGAGCGATCCGGTCAGCATGGCTGCAAGGTCGGACAACAGGTCACCGAACAGGTTGCTGGTGACGATCACATCGAACTGCCGCGGGCTGCGAACCAGCTGCATGCCGCAGTTGTCGGCATACATGTGGGTCAGTTCTACGTCGCCATATTCGGCCTTCTGCAGCGCGGTGACGGTCTCGCGCCAAAGCAGGCCGCTCTCCATCACGTTGGCCTTCTCGACGCTGCAGACCCGGTTCTGGCGCTTGCGGGCGAGGTCGAAGGCAACCCGGGCCACCCGCTCGATCTCCATGGTCGTGTAGACCTCGGTGTTGACGCCGCGCTTGCTGCCATCCGGCAAGGTTTCGACGCCGCGCGGCTCCCCGAAATAGATGCCGCCGGTGCTTTCGCGGACGATCATCAGATCGAGACCGCGAACGATGTCTGCCTTGAGCGAGCTGGCGTCGACCAGCGGATCCAGCACCACGGCAGGCCGCAGGTTCGCGAACAGGCCGAGCTCCCGCCGCAGGGTCAGGATGGCAATCTCCGGCCGGACGTCGAAGCCGAGTTTCTCCCATTTCGGACCGCCGACCGAGCCGAACAGCACAGCGTCAGCCGCCTTCGCACGGGCGACCGTCTCGGGCGTGATCGGCACGCCGGTGGCATCGATGGCGGCGCCGCCGACGAGGTCTTCGGTCAGATCAAAGCTGGCGCGGCGGCGGCGGTCCATCCAGTCGATCACCCGGACCACTTCGCGCATGACCTCGGGTCCGATGCCGTCGCCGGGCAGCACCAGCAGCTTCTTGTTCGCGGCCATGTTCTATATCCGTAATCAGCCTACCGAGATGGCGGGCGTCCAGGATCTCTCGGCTTTCTGCTTCGCCTCGTACGCATCGATCGACGGCGCATGCTGAAGCGTCTGGCCGATGTCATCGAGGCCGTTCAGCAGCAGGTGCTTGCGAAACGCATCGATCTCGAACGGAATCTTCTCGCCGTTGGGCCGCACCACGACCTGTTGCTCCAGATCGACGGTGATGCGGGCATTGCCGCCGAGCCGTGCGTCATCGATCAGCTTGTCGCAGATCTCGCGCGGCAGGCGAACCGGAAGAATGCCGTTCTTGAAGCAGTTGGTATGGAAGATGTCGGCGAAGTCGGGCGCGATGACGCAGCGTATGCCGAAATCCAGCAGCGCCCAGGGCGCATGTTCGCGCGACGAACCGCAGCCGAAATTTTCGTGCGCGACGAGGATCTCGGCGTGGCGGTACGGTTCGCGGTTGAGCACGAAATCAGGCCGTTCGCGACCTTCCGGATCGAAGCGCAACGTATCGAAGAGGTGCACGCCGAGGCCGGTCCGCTTGATGGTCTTGAGGAAGCGCGCCGGAATGATCTTGTCGGTGTCGATGTTGGCCATCGGCAGCGGCGCGGCGACGCCCGTCAGGGTGGTGAATTTTTCCATGCGCGCCTCAGCGGATACTGCGAACGTCGATGAGATGGCCGCTGACGGCAGCGGCGGCGGCCATTGCCGGCGATAGCAGGTGGGTGCGGCCGCCCGGACCCTGCCGACCCTCGAAATTACGATTGGACGTGCTGGCGCAGCGTTGGCCCCGCGTGAGCTTGTCGGGATTCATGCCCAGGCACATCGAGCACCCCGCCTCCCGCCACTCGAAGCCCGCGTCGAGCAGAACCCGGTCCAGGCCCTCGTTCTCCGCCTGCTGCTTCACGATGCCGGACCCCGGCACCACCATCGCTCGCACGCCGGAGGCAACCTTGCGCCCCCGAGCGATGTCGGCTGCGGCGCGGATATCTTCGATGCGGCCATTGGTGCAGCTGCCGATGAACACGACATCGACCGGAAGCCGCTCGAGCGGCTGGCCGGCCGTGAGACCCATGTAGTCGAGCATGCGCTGCAGCTGCACACGCTTGGCCTCGTCCGGCTCGGCCGCCGGGTCGGGAACGGTGGCGGTCACGGGGATGGCGGTTTCGGGGCTGGTGCCCCAGGTCACCATCGGCACGATGTCGGCGGCGTTCATCACCAATGTGGTGTCGTAATGGGCGCCAGGGTCGGACGGCAGCTTCGACCAATGCTCGATGGCGCGGTCGAGCGCCTCACCTTGGGGCGCGTAGGGCTTGCCGCGGATATAGTCGAACGTGGTCTGGTCCGGGGCGATCATTCCGGCGCGGGCACCACCTTCGATGCTCATGTTGCAGACGGTCATCCGCCCAGCCATGTCGAGCGCGCGGATCGCTTCGCCGGCATATTCGATGACATGGCCGTTGCCGCCGGCGGTGCCGATCCGGCCGATGATCGCCAGCACCAAGTCCTTCGCAGTGCAGCCCTTGGGAAGCGAGCCGTCGACGCGCACCAGCATGTTGCGGGCGGGCTTCTGCAGCAATGTCTGGGTGGCGAGAACGTGCTCGACCTCGCTGGTGCCGATGCCGAACGCCAGCGCGCCCATCGCGCCGTGGGTGGAGGTATGGCTGTCGCCGCACACGATGGTCATGCCCGGCAGGCTGATGCCCTGCTCCGGACCGATGATGTGAACGATGCCCTGGCGCGCATCGAGCACCGGAAAATACGGCACGCCGAACTCCGCCACGTTGCGCTCCAGGGTTTCTACCTGAATGCGGCTCTCCTCCTCCTTGATGCCGGAGCGACGGTCGGAGGTGGCGATGTTGTGGTCGGCGACGGCAATCGTCGCATCGGGGCGCCGCACCCGGCGGCCAGCCAGGCGCAGGCCCTCGAAGGCCTGCGGGCTGGTCACCTCGTGGACAAGATGGCGGTCGATATAAAGGACGCACGTGCCGTCCGGGAGGCGTTCGACAACGTGGGCATCCCACACTTTGTCGAACAAGGTCTTCGGTGCGTTTGCCATCTTTCCCCCTTCTCGGCGGCGCCTATTCGGCGGCGGTCGTCTCGGCCGGCGCCGCGGTTCCGGCGGCGGCGGCGCCGCCAGCCGGGGCCACGGTGTCGCGGGCCCGCTCGGCGATGCGGGCGGACTTGCCGCGGCGGCCGCGCAGGTAATACAGCTTGGCGCGGCGCACATCGCCCCGACGGATCACCGCAATTTCGGCGATCGTCGGCGCATACAGCGCGAACACGCGCTCGACGCCCTCGCCGTAGCTGATCTTGCGCACGGTGAAGTTGCTGTTGAGGCCCTTGTTGGAGCGGGCGATGCAGACGCCTTCGAAATTCTGCACGCGGCTGCGCTCGCCCTCGACCACCTTCACGGCGACGCGGAGGGTGTCGCCGGGAATGAAGTCGGGCACCGGACGGTCGGCGCTGAGGCGGGCAATCTGGTCCGCCTCGTATTGCTGGATAATGTTCATCTTGTGGTCCTTTACGTACTGATCGGTCTAAGGCGCAGCCGGGATGGTGGCAACCATCGCGCGGCGCATGACTGTTGTTTGGCCGTGACGGGCCGCTTCCCACAGATCGGGGCGGCGTTCCCGGGTGATGCGTTCGGATTGTTCACGGCGCCAGGCGGCCACTGCCGCATGGTTGCCGGAGAGCAGGACGTCCGGCACCTGGCGGCCCTGCCAGTTGGCGGGCCGGGTGTAATGCGGGTATTCCAGCAGGCCGTCCGTAAAGCTTTCCTCGACGGCGCTCGCAGCGGCGCCCATGACGCCGGGCAGCAGCCGCACACAGGCATCCAGAAGCACCATGGCGGCCGGTTCGCCGCCGGAAAGCACGTAGTCGCCGACACTGATTTCCTGCATGCCGCGATGCGCGATCACCCGCTCGTCCACGCCTTCGAACCGGCCGCAGAGCAGGACGACACCTTCGCCGCCGGCCAGATCCTGCACGATGGCCTGGGTCAGCGGCGCGCCACGTGGGCTCAGGAACACCAGCGGACGTCCATCGGCGTGCCCGGCGACCGCGGCGTCAACGATGTCGGGCCGCATCACCATGCCGGCGCCGCCGCCGAACGGGGTGTCGTCGACGCTGCGATGGCGGTCCGTCGCGTAGGCACGGATGTCGTCCGCCTGCAGGGACCAACGTCCGGCCGCCAGCGCCTTGCCGGCCAGGGAGTGGCCGAGCGGACCCGGAAACATCTCCGGAAACAACGTCAGGACAGTGGCCCGCCAGGTGGCTCCGCTCGTCATGGAGCAGCCTGGCGGCTTGGAGCATCAGGGACGACCATCTCGGCCGGCGGCACGATGGTCACCCGGCCGGCAGCGAGGTCGACATGCGGCACGCAGGCCTTGGTGAACGGCACCAGCAGCGGGCCGATCTCCAAGCTGGCGCCGGCGCCGTAGTCATGCACGAACTCGATCTTGCCGAGCGGCGCGCCACCGGCATCGACGGCCTGCAGGCCGAGCAGGTCGGCCAGGTAGAACTCGTCCTCGTCGGGCGCGGGCAGCCGGTCGCGAGAGACGAAAAGCCGGACGTTGACCAGTTGCTCCGCCGCCTCCCGGTCACGCACCGCACGCCTGGCGCCGCCGACATGCTCGGTGAGTTCGGCGACGCCCTCGGATTTCCACTGCAGCGTGAACTGCCGGCCAAGATCGTCGGTGAGCACGCCGTACTGCGCCAGCGACGCCGGGTCCTCGGCGAAGCTGTGGACGTGCAGCAGGCCCCGCACACCGTGCGGCCTCCCGATCACGCCCATCTGGATGCGCTCGTCCGGCACGTCGGCCGCTCGGTTGATCAGCCGGCCGTGGCGGCCTTGGCGCGTTCCTGCGCCTTGGCCTTGGGGGCGGACTGGATCGGCTGCTCGGGCCAAGTCGGCATCGGCGCGATGCCTGCATGGCCGAGGAAACGGGCAACCCGGTCGGTCGGCACCGCGCCCTGGCTCACCCAATGCAGGATGCGCTCGGATTGCAGGCGTATCCGGTCCTCGTGCTCCTGCGGCAGCATCGGGTTGTAGCTGCCCAGGCGCTCGATGAAGCGGCCATCGCGCGGGCTGCGGCTGTCGGCGACCACGATGTGGTAATAGGGACGCTTCTTGGCGCCGGCACGGGAAAGACGAATTTTAAGGCCCATAAGTCGGTGTCTCCGAGAGTGGATTAATAGGGTCGGCGATTGGTCGGCATCAGCGCGGACATGCCCTGACGCATCAGGCCCTTCTGTCCGAGCTTGTTCATTCGCTTCATCATGGTCGACATGTCGTCGAACTGCTTCAGCAGGCGGTTCACGTCCTGCACGCTGCTGCCCGAACCCGCGGCGATGCGCTTCTTGCGGCTGGCCTTGATGATGTCGGGGTTCCGGCGCTCCTTCGGTGTCATCGAGCCGATGATCGCCGCCTGCTTGCCGAGCATCTTGGTGTCGAGGTTCTTATCGCCGATCGCCGCCTGCAGCTTGCCGGCGCCTGGCAGCATGCCGATGATCGACGACAGGCTGCCCATCTTGGTGATCTGCTTCAGCTGGGCGGCGAAATCCTCCAGGTCGAACTTGCCGCGCGCCATCTTGCGGGCGAGCTTCTCGGCCTCCTCCTGGTCGATCGTCTCGGAAGCACGCTCCACCAGGCCGAGCACGTCGCCCATGCCGAGGATGCGGCCGGCCACGCGCTCGGGGTGGAAATCCTCCAGCGCGTCCAGCTTCTCGCCCGAACCGGTCAGCTTGATCGGCGCCCCGGTGACCGCGCGCATCGAAAGTGCCGCGCCGCCACGGGCATCGCCGTCCATGCGGGTCAGCACGATGCCGGTGACGCCGACCGCATCGTTGAAGGCTTTGGCGGTGTTGACCGCGTCCTGGCCGGTCATGGCGTCGACCACCAGCAGCGTCTCGGCCGGGTTCACCGCCATGCGGATCTGGCGGACCTCGTCCATCAGCGCCTCGTCGATCGACAGGCGGCCGGCGGTGTCCAGGATCACCACGTCGTAGACCTCGCGCCGGCCGGTATCCATGGCCCGGGTGGCGATCTGCAACGGCGTCTCGCCGGCGACGATCGGCAGGCTGCCGACGCCGGCGCGCTCGGCCAGCTGCTGCAACTGCAGTTGTGCGGCAGGGCGCTGGGTGTCCAGGCTGGCCAAAAGCACCTTCTTGCGGTGGCGCTGCAGCAGGCGAAGGCCGATCTTGCCGGAGGTCGTGGTCTTGCCGGAGCCCTGCAGGCCGACCATCAGGATGGGGATCGGCGCCGCGGCGTTCAGGTTGAGGCCGACCGCCCCCTCCCCGCCGAGCGATTCGATCATCACGTCGTTGACGATCTTGACGACCTGCTGGCCGGGCGACACGGAATCCAGCACTTCCTGGCCCACCGCGCGGTCGCGCACCTTGGCGATGAAGTCCCGCACCACGGGAAGAGCCACGTCGGCGTCCAGCAACGCCAGGCGGACCTCGCGCAGGGCCTCCATCACGTCGGTCTCGTTCAGCGCGCCACGGCGGCGCAGCCGGTCGAAAACCCCCGAAAGCTTGTCGGATAACGCTTCAAACACGCCGGACGCCCACCTCAACGGAATACGCGCCGCTGCGCGAACACTCGCGGAGCGGCGGAAAGGAGCGGCTTATCGGCGGCGGGGGCCGACAAGTCAAGTTTTGCCGGCGCTCGGGGGCCCCTTCGGCCGGATTGCGGGACCGTTGCGGTCGTGGAAAACTCGTCTTCCACGTGAAACATTCTGCCAAGGAAGCCGCCGGATGGCCACCGATACCGTGACAAGCCTCGCCGATGACGGCTCAGCCGGCACTCTGCGCCTGGTCCTCGCCGGCGCCGCCCCGGGCGACACCATCGTATTCGCAGCGGGGATTGCCGGCGGGACGGTCGCCCTGTCCGGACCGCTGCCGATCACCCGGAGCGTCACCATCAACGGGTTCAGCAACAGCGGCTTGGTCACCATCGACGGCCAGGGCGACAGCACCGATTTCGACGTGAAGGGCGGCAATGTCACCTTTCTCGACCTGTATATCACCGGCGGCGAAGGGGACGGCCGGGACGGCGTGTTCGGCGGCGATGCCGACGGCAAGGGGGCCGCCGGAGGCATTCTCATGGAGGCCGGCTCGCTGACCGTCACGGACGGGGCGATCTTCGGCAACAAGGCCCATGGCGGTCATGGCGCCGACGGGACGCCAGCCGGAAACGGCGGCTACGCGGGTGGCGGCATCCTGGTGCTCGGCGGCATCGTGGTCCTTAACGACGTCAATCTGCACCAGAACAACGCGTATGGCGGGGATGCCGGGAACGGCATAGCAGCCGCCGGCGGCCGGGGCGGCTACGCCGGCGGGGCGATCTATCTTCGCCAGGGCAGCGTCACCCTCAACAACTCGCTGGTCAGCGAAAACTTCGCCGTCGGCGGTTACGGCGGCCTCGGCAGCGGCGGCAAGGACGCCACCGCCAACGGCAAGGCCGGTTACGGCGGCTACGGCGGCGGCGCCGGGGGCCGCACCGCCGGCGGCCTGTTCGGCGACGGCGCGGGCTTCGCGTTGGCCGGCACCAGTTTCGTCAACAACCAGGACGTCGGCGGCAACGGCGGCAACGGCGGCATCGGCGGCCTGGGCCGAACGGCCGACGGCTATTCGGCGGGAGGCAACGGAGGAGCCGGCGGCATCGGCGGCCATAGCACCTCCGGCGCGATGCCAAGCGGCGCGGGGTCCATCGGGTATGGCACGACAGGCGGCATCGGCGGCGCCGGCGGCGACACCGGGAAGCCCGGCAGCACCGGCAAACCCGGCGTACTGACCGGCGGCGGCGGGGGTGGCGGCGGCGGTGGCGATGGCATGAGCTTCGGCGATATCGGCGGATCAGCCCAGCCGCCGCCTTGCTTTGCCGCCGGCACCCGGATCCTGACCGCCGAAGGCGAAATCCCGGTTGAACACCTGCGCATCGGCGACCGAGTGGTGTCGCAGTTCGGCGGCACCGTCCCGATTGCATGGCTCGGCCATCGCCAGGTCACATGCGCCAACCACCCCCGCCCGCAGGACGTTTGGCCGGTGCGGGTCCAGGCGGGCGCCTTCGCCCCCGGCATCCCGGCGCGCAATCTGCTGCTGTCACCCGACCACGCCATCTTCGATGCCACGGCCGGCATCCTGATCCCCGTCCGCTACCTGCTCAACGGCGCCAGCATCGCCCAGCTGCCGGTCGCGTCCGTCACCTATTGGCACGTGGAACTGGCGACGCACGACGTGCTCATCGCCGAGGGACTGCCGGCGGAGAGCTACCTCGACACCGGCAACCGCGGAGGCTTCGGCAATGGCGGCGGTGCGGTATCGATGCACGCGGATTTCGCCCGCGCGACGTGGCAGGCCGAGGGCTGCGCCGATCTCGTGCTGAGCGGGCCAGCCCTAGCGCAGGTCCGGCAACGGCTTCTGCTCCGGGCGGCCGCCCTCGGCCATCGAGCCGGTCGCGACGCATCGCTGCAGCTGATTGCCGGAACACGCCTCGTGGAGCCAACGCAGGATGCCGGCGACCATCGCTGGGCGCTCCCGCGGGGGACGCAGTCGGTGCGACTGCGCTCACGGTCGACCATCCCCGCGCATATCCATGCCGACGATGCCGACCATCGCAGGCTAGGAGTCGCAGTCGCCGCCATCTTCGTCGACGGACAGAATCTGCCGCTCGACGATCCGAGGCTCGGCGCGGGCTGGCATCAACCCGAAGGCGACCGTGATGCGCCGTGGCGCTGGACGAACGGCGACGCCGCCTTGTTGCTGACCGGCGCATCCACGCTGCGCATCCGGGTGGCGATGACCGCACTCACCTGGGACGACGAGCGGCCCACCGACGAAATCCGCCGCTACGCCTGATTTCTGGCGCGTTGCAGCCTAGAGCAGCACCAACTGCTCTACCTCATCCAAGCGCGAGCACGCTCAAGCCGAGCGTGCCCTAGCGCTCGTCGCGCGCCAGGTCACCGAGCAGGCTAGCGGCAACGATCAGTTTCGAGACGGTAAGGCCGGATGCGACGATTCCCGCCATCGCGTCGCGGATGCGGGCAATTTCGGCAGCATGGGTCTCCCCCCACACCGCCGCCGCGGCCGCGCCCGTGCCGCCGGCGGCCACCACCTGCGCCGTGAGGCGGCGATGGCCGACCCCGATCGCATCGACCGCTCGGTCGAGCGCCAGTCGATCATAGTAATCGCCGACGGCAATCTCTTCGGCGGCCCGCAGGATGAATCCCAGGCGGAACATCCCGGCCACCGCGAAATGCGTCGCCGCCACATCGGCTACGCGTGCTCCGGTGCGCTCCGCCACGAGTACGATGTCGGGGGCGGCGGCAAGCTGGTACAAGGCGGAAATCCGGGCGGCGAAATCCGTTGGCACGCCCTCCGCGGTCAGCGCCTCGGTCCGCTCCCGCCAGGCCTGCGCGCCGGCCTCGGGCAGCAAACCGCTCAGCGATGCATCGAGTTGCGCAACGCCGTCCCGGAAGCGCGTCACCACGAGATCCAGCGCCAGATGCGCCACGTCGATATTGCGGATGAACCAGACCATCCGGCTCATCAGCAGATCCTGAAGCTGCGCATAAAGCCGCAATTGCAGTGCGCCGGGAATGACCCCGTCCAATGCGTCGACAGCGGCATTGAGCGCCATCAGGCCGAATGCATCGCGGGTGATGGCATAGGCGGCAGCCACGCCGGCCGCGTCGGAGCCTGTCTCATCGCGGAGTTGGGTTACCGCAGCCGGGCCGGCCCGATTGACGATCGCGTTGGCGATCTGGGTGGCGATGATCTCCCGCCGCAGCTTGTGCGCGGCGATGGCGTCGGGGAAGCGCTCGCGCAGCAATGCCGGGAAATATCGTTCCAGCTCCCGCCCGAGATACGGATCGTCGGGAATCCGGCTTTCCAGCAAAGCGTCATGCAAAGCCAGCTTGGCATAGGCCAGCAGCACCGCGATCTCCGGGCGCGTCAGGCCCTCGCCGCGATTGGCGCGCTCGGTCAGCGTCCCCTCGTCCGGCAGGTATTCCACCGTCCGGTCGAGCCGGCCCTCCTGCTCCAGCACCTGCATGAAACGTCGGGCAAAACCCAGATCCGCGACGCTGCGCCGTTCCGCAAGCGAGATCGCCAGCGTCTGCAGATAGTTGTTGCGAAGCACCAGGCTGGCGACTTCATCGGTCATCGATGCCAGCAACGAATTGCGCGACGCCAAGTCGAGCCGCTGGTCGCGCTCAGGGATCGACAAGGCGATCTTGATGTTCACCTCGACGTCCGAAGTGTTGACGCCGGCCGAATTGTCGATGGCATCGCTGTTGAGGCGCACCCCGTTCCGGGCAGCCTCGATCCGGCCACGCTGGGTGACCCCGAGGTTGGCCCCCTCGCCGATCACCTTGGCGCGGATCTGGGTTCCGGTGATGCGCACCGCGTCATTGGCGCGATCTCCGGCATCGGCGTCGGTTTCGGTGGTCGCGCGGATATAGGTGCCGATGCCGCCGAACCACAGCAGGTCCACCGGCGCCTTGAGAATGGCATTGATCACTTCGGCGGGCGCCGCCTCGGCTCGGTCCAACCCGATCACCGCGCGGATTTCAGGAGACAGCGGTATCGATTTCAGACTGCGCGAAAACACGCCGCCGCCGGTTGATATCAGGCTGCGGTCGTAATCGGCCCAGCTCGACCGCGGCAGCGCGAACAGGCGCGCCCGCTCGGTCCAGGCTGCGTGTGGATCGGGCGCCGGATCGAGAAAGATGTCGCGATGGTCGAAGGCGGCCACCAGCCTCAGTTGCTGCGACAGCAGCACCCCGTTGCCGAAGACGTCGCCCGACATGTCGCCGACCCCGGCGACGGTGATCGGCTGGCGCTGAATGTCGATGTCGATCTCGCGGAAATGGCGCTTCACCGCCTCCCACGCGCCACGCGCGGTGATGCCCATCGCCTTGTGGTCGTAGCCGTTGCTGCCGCCGGATGCGAAGGCGTCACCCAGCCAGTTGCCCTCCTCGATGGAGATGGCGTTGGCCACGTCGGAAAATGTCGCGGTGCCCTTGTCGGCGGCGACCACCAGATACGGGTCGTCCGCATCGTGGCGAACGATATCGGGCGGCGGCACGATGGCATCGTCAACGATGTTGTCGCTGAGCTCGATCAGGCTGCGAACGAAGATGCGGTAGCTTTCGGTTCCCTCCGCCATCCACGCGGCGCGGTCCGACGCCGGCGGCAGATGCTGCGGCACGAAGCCGCCCTTCGCACCGACCGGCACGATCACCGCATTCTTGACCTGCTGCGCCTTCACCAGGCCCAGCACCTCGGTGCGATAATCCTGCGGCCGGTCCGACCACCGCAATCCGCCGCGCGCGACCTTGCCGAAACGCAGATGCAGCCCCTCGACCCGTGGGCAATAGACGAAGATCTCGAACAACGGCCGCGGCAACGGCATCGCCTCGACCGCGCTGCACAGGAATTTGACGGTGATGGTCTCACGCGGGCCGCCGTTCGCGGCATGTTGGAAGAAGTTCGTCCGAATCGCCGCCTCCACCAGGTTGACGAACCGCCGCAGGATGCGGTCGTCGTCCAGGCTGGCGACGTCGGTGAGCATCGTCTCGATGCCGCCGCGGATGGCTTCCTCCGTGGTACGCTCGGCAATCGCCGGATCGAAGCGCGCGTAGAACAGGGCGACGATCCGCGCCGCGATGGCGGCGTGGCGGGTGAGCGTGGCAGCCAGGTAGTCCTGCGCATAGGGGACAAGAATTTGGCGCAGATAGCGGGCCAGGGTGCGGATCAGCGCCACGTCGCGCCACGCCAGGCCGGCCTCGAGCACCAGGCGGTTGAAACCGTCGAAATCGGCAGCCCCGCGGAACAGCGCGAGCAGCGTGTCTTCCAACGCCGCGTGCACGGCAGGCACCTCGAACGCCGCCCCGGAAGCCCGCTCCAGTGTCATGTCGTGCAACCATACGCGAAGCTCTGTTCCGTCGCCGGCAGGTGCCATCCGGTAGGTGCGTTCGTTGACGACGTTGAAGCCGAGGTTTTCCAGCAACGGAACGCGCTGCGACAACGGCAAAGCGGCGCCGCGCGAGAACAGCCGCAGATTGGCGCGCGTCGCTGCGTCACCCTCGCGCCGATACATGTCGACCGCCAGCGGCGCCGTTTCGCTCAGGCGCTCGATGATCCCGATATCCCGTGCCGCCTCCGCCACCGTGTAGGCCTCGCGATAGGCCGCCGAGAAGGCCTCGCCGTAGCGGAGGAACAGCGCGCGCGACGGCAGCAGCGCCTCACGCAGGCCATCGGCCCAGGTGCGGACGATGGCTTCGATTCCCTGCTCGAGCGTCGCCTGGTCGACCACCGGCGTTTCGCCCTCATCGCGCCCGATGATGAAGTGGGTGCGCGCCATCAGGCCTTCGGGGTAGGTCGGGTAGGCCGCCGACATGCGGCCCTGGTAGATCGCCGCCAGATACTCGCCGATCCTGCGTCGGATGTTGCTGTCGTAACGGTCCTTGGGCACGAACACGAGGACGGATATGAACCGGTGGAACTCGTCGGTACGCGCCAATGCGCGGATGCGCGGTCGTTCCGACAGGTTCATGATGGCGATGGCGAAGTGATAGAGCGTGTCGTCGTCCACCTGGAACAGCTCGTCGCGCGGATAGGACTCGAGCACCGACAGCAATGACCGCCCGGCATAGCTGGCGGGATCGAATCCGGCCCGCTCGACCACATGGGCGATCTTGCGCCGCAGATAGGGAATGGCAGCGGCAGGATGGGAATACAGGTTGCTGCCGAACAGGCCGATCAGCCGGAGTTCCCCCTGCAACTGGCCGACGCTGGAGAACAGCTTGATGCCGATATAGTCGAGATAAACCCGTCGGTGGACACGCGACTTCACATTTGCCTTGGCAATGACCAGGGCATTGGGACGAGCCAGGAAGGCACGAATGGCTGGCGTCATCACCACCAGTTCCTTGCCCCGGCGCAGCACGCGGGTCGCAGGATTTCGCAACAGGCCGAGACCTGAAGCATCGACGGGATCGGCTGCAACATCGCCATCGGGCAGGCGGTATTCACGAACGCCCAGGAACGTGAAATTTTCGGCGTTGATCCAGTCAAGAAATGCAACCGCCTCCGCGATCTCGTCCCGCGAGAGGGGCGGAGGGTTGACGCGGTAGGCCTGCACCAGCTCATAGACGCGCGTGCGCATCGCGACCCAGTCACCGACCGAAACGGCGACATCGGCATAAACTCTTTCGAGGCCCGCCCGCAGCCGCTCCCGCGCCTCGGGATGATCGATCAGGTCGAGATGGATGTGCAGGAAGCTCTCACGCCGCGCTCCCGCAGGAACCGCGGTGACACCGGCTGAAAGATGCTGCAACCGCCCTGCGGCATCGCGCTGCACGGCCAGGATCGGATGCGCCACCAGGGCCGGCGCATAGCCCTGGTCCGCCAGCTCCGCAAGCGTCGAGTCCAGCAGGAAAGGCATATTGTCGTTGACGACTTCAAGCACCGTGACATCGCGGCCGGCGGCGGAGCCGTTGCCGAGCAGGTGCTGGTCGGTCAGGAAGATGACCGGCTGCGCCGGCGCCCGCGGTGCGGCGAGATGCTGGTAGGCGGCCCGGGCCAGCCGCTCCCGGTCGACCGGCGAGCAGGCGGCGAGGTCCTGCGGATCGACATGGTTCAGCAGCAGGGCCTCGAAGCCCTCCGGAGTAGCCGCGTCCTGCGAACTGGCATCGGCTGGCATCGACGTTTCTCCCGTTCTTTTCGTTGTGCTGGGCGGCGTTGCTTCAGGTGGGCACGATAGACCCGATATTTCCTTGGATGCTGATCTCGGTACCGAACGGCGCCGACAATTCCGCAAGGTGCCCCAGGATCGAAGGATCGGCGGACAGTCGCGGGGTGCCGCGGCGGGCCCGGTGCAGGCCAAAGCCCATTTCGACCGGAATCAGCTCCAGCGATGCAAGCCGGTCGGCCTCGAACGAAAAACGGGTCAGGACCGACTTCCACGCCCAGGGATTAGCGGCAAATCCTTTCGAATTTGTGTCGGAACGCTTGTCGAGCGCGTCCGCGACGTTGTCGGTCAATCCCAGGCCATATTTTTCGTAAAAATCCGACGGCAGGCCCGGAACAGTTTCATTATGAAAAATGAAGTTGCCCAGGCTGTAGAATATCGGACGGCCCTGGTGCAGTTCGATACCGCGCAGCACGTGCGGTCCATGGCCGATCACGGCATGGGCGCCGGCCTCGATGCAGGCATGGGCGAAGCTGCGCAGGAAATCGGCCGGGACGGTCTTGTCCGCCTTTTTCATCTCGTGCGCGTGCAGGCTGACCAGCACGTATTCGGCCTGCCGCCGCGCCTCGCCGATCGCAGCCACGGTCCGGGCAACATCGGCGGCGTTCGCCTCGGTCCGGCTCCCACCCTCGGCCCCCTCGATGAAGCGATAGTTGCCAAACAGCACCACACCGGGGTCGGCCTCGGCGGCAAAACCCTCCTTCACCCGGGCGCGATGCGCGTCGTTGATCCCGGCCTCGTCGGCGAGCTTCGCCAGTAGGTCCAGGCGGTCGCGGGGCAAGGTATGCGTGGTGGTGAAGCGCAGGGGGTTCACGCCGGGGCGGCCGATGCCGTCGGGCCGCTGCTGCCCCGCGGCGGCCGATTCATGGAAGGTCGAGGTCACGGCGATCAACGCAACCCGGCCGGTGGGACATTCGAGGTAGCGCGGTCGGCTCGCCTCCGACAGGTTGCGGCCGACACCTGCGTGAACCATGCCGAAGCGGTCCAGTTCGCGATGGGTGGCAGCCAGGCCGCCATAGGAATAATCCAAGCTGTGATTGTTGGCCCAGGCCACGAGGTTGAAGCCCATCGCCTGCAGGTCGCCAATCACCGCCGCCGGCGCACTCGCCCAGGTGCCGCCGCTGACCGCGCTGGGATGGCCTTCGCCCTCGGGCGTCAATACCTCGAAATTGGTGAAGCATGCTTCGGCGCCCCGGATCACCTGCTCCAGCCCGGCAAATTCTGGCGTCCGCGCCAGGCGGCGTGTGATGAAGCTGTCCCCGGTTGCGACGAAACGCATGGCGGCCATTCGGTTCTCCTGTCGTTGCCGCGGCCAGCCAGCCACGACGCCTGCCCTTATACAAGGCGTGACCGCGACGGCCCAGGCACCCGCCCCTTTGCGCATCGGCAAAACGACATTGACCCACGATCTTCACGGGCCGCATCATCCCGGCGCCATATTCGGCCCGACATGCGGCGTGCGCGCTCACCGGGGATCATCGCGATGCGCATCACCAACGTCGAACCGATCCTGCTGCGCGGAGAGCAAGGCTACGGCGCGTCCGCCGGCGCGGCCGAGGCGTCGGACAACGGCGACTGGCAGTTGCTTGTGCGTGTTGACACCGACGCCGGGCTGACCGGATGGGCCGATGCCGAGACCCTGGGCCCGGCGGCGGTGGCGATCATTGCCGGCCAGGGCATGTCGGTCCTGGGGTTCCGCACCTTGAAGGACATCCTGGTCGGCGAGGACCCGTTGGATGTCGCGCGGCTGTGGGACCGGATGTATGTCGGCAGCGCCTATTACGGGCGGCGCGGCATTGCCATGCAATGCATGTCGGCGATCGACAACTGCCTGTGGTCGATCCGGTCGCAGGCCGCGGGAATGTCTTTGGCCAGGCTGCTCGGCGGCCGGCGCCGGGACCGGATCATGGCCTATGCCTCAACGCTTTTTCGCGAAACCCCCGAAGCGATGGCGAAAGCTGCCCGCGGCTATGTCGAACGCGGCTTCCAGGCGGTGAAATTCGGCTGGGGCGTGTTCGGCGAGGATCCCGGCCGCGACCGCGAACTGGTGGCGGCGGCGCGTGCAGCACTGGGCCCCGACCGGCATTTGCTGGTTGATCCCGGCTGGTACCCAGCCGGCTGGAAGAACCCGGGGCCGATGCGCAACCGGCGGGAGGCGGAGGCCCTTTGCCGATGGCTCGCCGATTATGGGGTCGGCTGGGTCGAGGATTTCATCCATCCGGAACGCTTCGACGAATATGCCCATGTCCGCGCCGACCAGCCCGGTGCCGATCGCCGCGGGCGAACAGGTCGCGACCATCTGGGATTTCCGCCGCTTCATCGGGGGCGGATGCGTCGACGTGGTGCAGCCCGACCTGTCGCGCTGCGGCGGCATCAGCGTCGCGCGCGAGGTGGCGCTGATGGCGGAAGAAGCCGGGATCGACCTGGTGCCGCATTCCTGGCTCACCCACCTGCTGACCGGCTACAGCCTGCAGCTGATCGCCACCCTTCCCCGCGCCCGCTTCGTCGAGTTCAACGTCAGCCAGAGCCCGTTGACGGCCGGGATCGCGCAGGCGCAGTTCTCGCTATCCGCCGACGGCACAGTCGAAATCCCCGACACGCCCGGGATCGGTGTCGAGGTGGATCTCGATTTCATCAAGGCCCACCGGGTGAACTGATGATGCAACGTCAAATCGTCCGACCTGCGGAACTCGACCTCGAGTCTCCGGGACGACGCGACTACCACGTCGCGCTGGAGCATGATTCGATGTGGGGCGACCACCTGATTCCGCTGACCGTCCTGGTCGGACCCAAAGCCCGGCCGGGAGAGGGCCTGGTGGCATTCGGCGCCAATCACGGCAACGAATACGAAGGCCCTGTCGCCATCAGGCATCTGCTGGCGGACATCGCCCTGGCGGATGTCGTCGGACGGATCATCCTGGTGCCGATCCTCAACGTGGCCGCATTTCGCGCAGGCACCCGCGATTCCTCGCTGGACGACGGCAAGAACCTCAACCGCGCATTCGTCGACGGTGCAGGCCGCGTGGCGTCCCTCGCCGGCATCACCCATCGCATCGCCGACTTCGTCCGCCGGACCATCTGGCCGCAGGTGCATGTGGTGATCGACCTGCACGCCGGCGGGCAGGTGGCCCGCTTCGCCCTCGGCACCAGTTTCCACCCAATCGAGGATGCCGCCCAGGGAAAGCAGATCGAGGCGACGGCCCGCTGGTTCGGCACGCCTATCGTCATCGCGTATCAGAACGAAACGCCGGGCCTGCTCCCGAGCGAAGCCGAGAGCCTCGGGAAAATCGCGATCGGCGGCGAGTTCGGATGGGGTGGAGCGATCCAGCCGGCCGGTGTGCGATTTGCCCGGCACGGCGTCCTGGCGGCGGCAATCCACCACGGACAACTCAGCGGCCGCATCGAAAAGATCGCGCACCATGCCGACGGCACCCAGCGCATGGTGGCGATGGTCGATCGCGACTGCTTCACAGTGGCGCCCTTCGCCGGGCATTTCGAGCCGCTGCTCGACTGCGGCATCGATGTTGAAAAAGGCGCCGTAGTCGGCCTGCTGCATGATTTCGAGCGGCTCGACCTCGACCCTTGGCCGGTCCGTGCCGGAGTGGACGGGGTGGTGATCGCCCAGGCCTGGGCGGCGCCGGTGCTGCAGGGCCAGCATATCCTGTGCACCGGCCGGGTCTTGCCCTGGCGGAGCTAAGCCAGCGGCAGACCGCCATGCCACCAATGGGCGAACGGGTCGGAGTGGATGATGCCATCGATCGTCACCTGTGCCACGCGCGGCAGGTTCGTGCCCTCCACCAGATGGTTGATGTTGCGCAGACCAGCGAGTGATTCCTCCACCCCGGAATACGGAAAGTCCGTTCCCCAGAAGATCTTGTTGCGATCGTGGATGGTGTATTCCTGGGCGCTGATCAGGATGTTGTAGAACTGCCAGGGCCGGTAGAACAACGCCGAGACCTCGCAATACACGTTGGGCTGCTTGCGCGCGATGATGATGCATTCGTCATGCCAGGGGTGCCCCATATGCGCCATCACCATCTTCAACTCGGGATGCCGAAGTGCGATCTCCTCGACATAGATCGGACGTCCCAGATCGGCAGGCGCGTTGCGGGCGTAGGTCGTGCCCATGTGCATCGTCAACGGCAGGTTGTTACGTATGCAGAAGCGGTAGAACGGCTCCATCCGCGGGTCGAGCAGCGAAACGGAATTGTAGATCGGCCCGAATTTCACCCCCTTCAGCTTCAGATCCTGGACCGCATGCTCGAGCAGATCCATCGCATCGTTTCGTCGAGGATCGAGGGCTGCAAACCCCACGAATTTCTTCGGATACTTTGCTACCGCCCGGGCGGTAACCTCGTCGTCGCCGTCGATGCCTGACGAATCCGCATAGCGAAGGGAGAAAATAATCGCCCGGTCGGCCGCGGCCATGGCGCGATACACGGTGTCGGGGTCGGCCCGGAGCTCCGGCGCGCCTGGACGGAAGTTCTTGGTTTCCTGCCGGAGCAACGGCGATACATGCTGCTCCTCGAACACGTTGACGTGGCAATCGACGATCATGCGTCACAGCACTCCATACTTGGCGAATACCTCGGAGAGCGAAATCCCGGCCCGAAGATCGGCCAAGGTGCTGCGCTCGCCTTTCAGCTTTTCGAATGCCGCCTCCAACGCCGCAGCCTCAATCTCCTGCGGGACAACGATCACGCCATCCGCGTCGCCGAAGATCAGATCTCCGGAATGCACCAGGACGCCGGCGCACTCCACCGGCACATCGAGAGCGATGATTCGGCCGCGGCCTTTGCTGTCGAGCGGCCCGATGCCGCCATGGAAAACCGGGAAGCCCATGGCGCGGATGGCCTTGATGTCGCGGACCAGCCCATCCATCAACGCACCCGCGGCGCCACGAACCGACGACGCCGTGCTCAGCAGTTCGCCCCACGGGGCAACCCGTCCCGTGGCGCCACAGGCGAACACCGGAATCTGATCCGATTGCAGGCTGTCGATGAGGGCGATCTCCAGCTCGTAGGGATTTTCCTCAGGATCTATCGCGTAGATGTCGGCGAACAAGGCGGTGCGGGCCCGGCCGACCATGACGCTGGCATCATTCAGCGGCCGGATCCGCGGCGGCAGCGCCTGGTGCATGTAGCCAAGCCCGTCGAGAACATCCGACAGCAATGCAGCAAAAAGATTGCCGCGAACGGCGGCAAGATCGACCATGTGCGGCTCTCCCGTTTCCATCCGGGATTGTGATGACCGGCCGGCCCATGCTGTCAACCATCCGACACCCCACTTTACCCTCATCCGGTTACCGCGCTTAAATCCGCACGAAGACGAAAGCGGGAGAAGCGGGCTTGGTCGACAGGATTATCAGCGCCCAGGTGATCGTCACCTGCCCCGGCCGAAACTTCGTCACCTTGAAGATCGACACCGCCGACGGTCTCTCGGGCATCGGTGATGCCACCCTGAACGGCCGCGAACTCGCCGTCGCGGCATACCTGCAGGAACATCTGGTTCCGCTGCTCATCGGACGCGACCCAGCGACGATCGAGGATACCTGGCAATACCTCTACCGCGGCGCCTATTGGCGACGCGGACCGGTGACGATGACCGCCATTGGCGCAGTGGACGTGGCGCTTTGGGACATCAAGGGCAAGGCGGCGGGGATGCCGCTGTACCAGCTTCTGGGGGGCGCCAGCCGTTCCAGCATGCTGTGCTACGCCCACGCCGATGGGCGGGACATCGAAGCAACCCTGGACAATGCCGCGCGCCTGCTCGCAAAGGGCTACAAGGCCGTGCGCCTGCAATCGGGCGTGCCGGGTCTCAAGCGCATCTACGGCGTGCACGACGACCATGCCGAAGCCGCGGCGGAACACCAGCAGCGCCCCCTGGAAGGCGATTGGGACACGCCGGCCTACATGCGGCTGGTGCCCAGGCTGTTCGAAGCGGCGCGGCTGCGCTTCGGCGATGATCCTCACCTCCTGCATGACAGCCACCATCGCCTGCTCCCGAACGAAGCGGCACATCTGGGCAAAACGCTTGAGCCCTACCGCCTGTTCTGGCTGGAGGACCTGACGCCCGCGGAGAACCAGGAGGCGTTCCGAGTGATCCGCCGCCACACCACCACGCCACTGGCAGTCGGCGAAGTATTCAACAGTATCTGGGATTGTCAGACACTGATCACCGAACAGTTGATCGACTACATCCGTGCTACCATACCTCATGCAGGTGGCATTACGCATGTTCGCCGGATCGCCGATCTTGCCGGCTTGTATGCCATCCGCACCGGCTTTCATGGCGCCGCCGATCTCTCCCCCGTGAGCATGGGGGCGGCACTGCAATTCGACCGCTGGGTGCCGAATTTCGGCATCCAGGAATATTCCGTCCATCCCCCGGAAGCCGCCGAGGTGTTCCAGTGGGATTGGGCATTCCGGGATGGCGCCCTGCATTGCAGCGAACGGCCGGGCCACGGCGTGGAGATCGATCTCGTCGCTGCGGCGAAGTTTCCCTATCGCCGATCCTATTTGGACGTGAATCGCCTCGGGGATGGAACGCTCTGGAACTGGTAGGGTCGACTGGGCGAGATCGGCGCTCCGCCGTTGCCGCCGAGCCGGAAAACCCGAACGCTGCTGCGCCGGGGCAGCCTCCCAGCGCCTGCGCCAGCAAGCACGAGCGATGCCAAATCACGCTCTGGCAAAACCAATCCGCCGGTGCTAAAGGGTCGCCGAGGTGGCCGCCGCGCTTGATTTTTCTGCCGACGGACCCGAAGTTTGCGATTGCCTTCCGCACTTGCCCCGACTAGGCAATCTGGCGCGATGGGTCTTGCCGACGTAGCTCAGCGGTAGAGCAACTGATTCGTAATCAGTAGGTCCCCGGTTCAATCCCGGGCGTCGGCACCATTCCGTCTTCGTCGGGCCGACGAACCGAGTGACCCTGCTCACGCAGCCACTTGCGAGCGTTGAGGAAGCTTCGCCAATGACCGAGACATTTCAGCCCGCTGATCCTCGGAGGCATATACGAACGCAACCTGTAGAAGCTGTTGGCTTCGGCGGATCAGAGTAACCTGGCATTCGGGCAGACCCGAAATCGCGAGCCTCAGATCCCCACCTTGCGGCCAATTCTCCGCCGTGGCGGCAATGAACCGCGCTCCTGCGGCACTTACATCGACAACCTCCCCGTTCAACACACCGGTTGAGTGCCGCAGCACGGCCGCCAGCCGCACGTTGATACGGTGTTCGCTTCGTCGATCGAGGTCGGCAACTCGTGTCCGCATAAGACGGACCAGCGTCGTCTTAAGCTCGCCGACGCTGTCGTCGACATTGGCGCTGATGGATGCCATCTGTCCGGAGACTGCGGCACAGGCCTGAGTTTCTGCCTTCATGTCGGCCACCCGCAACGAAACCCGACCGGCGGCCTGGCTGGAATTCGAGACGCTCAATGAGATTGCCGAGGTGGCCGCGGATTGTTGCTCGATGGCGGCCGCAACCGCGCCGGATATCATCGACAAGTCGCTGACCGACTTGGTGATGCCATCCACTGCAGCCAGCGCGTCCCGTGTCGACGCATCGATCGCCGCAATGCGCTGCACTATGCGCGCGGTACTCCGCCCGGTTTCCTGCGCCAAGTTCTTGACCTCGCTTGCGACCACCGCAAAGCCCCGCCCTGCCTCGCCTGCCCGCGCAGCCTCGATGGTCGCGTTGAGCGCGAGCAGGTTCGTCCGCCCGGCTACCTCCGTAATCAACCCGGCAACTTCTCCGATTTCTGCCACGCTTGTAGACAACGCAGCAAAGAGGGATTGAGCCTTCTCGGAGCTGATCACCGCGTCGCGGGTTGAGGCTGCCGAACGTTCCATCTGCTGCGCAATTTCCCCGATGGCGTTGCTTAGTTCCTGGGCCGATTCCGTTGCGGCTTCGGCGCCTCGTTGTGCGGCGTCCGCGTCGATCGCTGCTGCGCCGCTGTTGGCGGCAATTGTGCCGGCTCCCCGATTCACCCGTCCAGCCAGTTCGCTCATCTCCTGCGTCATGCCGCGCACGCCCTGGATCGCCTGTTCGCTGACATTTTCGATCATGTCGCCAATCTGACGGATTGCCTCGCCGCGTGCTGCATCGGCCTCTTCCCTAAGCTCGATCTGCGCCGCTGCCATCGCCCGCGCCTGACGAGCCGTTTCGCGGAAGTGAACCGTCGCTGTCTGCAGCCTTGCAATCTCGTTGTTGCCGGCCGGCGCAGGCAGATCGATATCCAGCTTCCCCGCCGCCAGATCGAAAAGTGCTTCAATGCTTCGCGCAAGCGGGCGCAGGACACGGGTCCGAAGATACCAGACCATCCCGGCCGAGACTGCGGCTGCCAGAATTAGCAACGAACCAGCAATCTGCAGCGTCCGGTCCATTTGAGACTGCTCATTCTGCAGCACCAGCCCGACATCGGCGGCAGCCGCGGCTTGCGCGTCGAGGATCGCGTCGATTGCCTGACTGCTTGCGGCGAACCACACGGGTGGAGACGCTGGCCATGCCGAACGTTCTTCGGCGGCGGCGATCGTCAAACGTCGAAGTGGGGCGAAGGTCTCGAACCAAGCCTTCTTCGCCGCGTCGAGAGCCGCAGACAGCTGGACTGACTCGTCGGGATCACGACTGAGCACGACGGACCATGCACCATCGATCGTGCCGCTCAGCTGACCCAGGGCAAATAGCAAAGCGGGATCAACTCGGGCGTCTCTCGCGATGAGTCCGTTCATGATGCCCCGCTCACGGCCGGCGTATTCGGCGATTTCCGCCAGCCTGTCGCGCACGGCGAGCAGCCTTGTGACCGCGGATTGGTTGCTCGCACGCGAATCTATCCGCCGCCTGAGCGCGACCAACGCGTCGATTTCGGCTGTGGCCGCGGCAAACCACGACTGGCTGGATGGCGCGGGGCCATTTCCAGCAAGCGCCCGGTCGACCGCCTCCTGCAACTTCAGGAGAGCGCTGCGTGGCCCTACGAAGCCCGCTGCGTCGATCGACGGAAGCCGGCCAAGCGCGCCGTTCAATGCCGCAACTCCGGCAGCGCGCTCGGTGGCGATACGCTGTTTCTGAGCCGGCGTTGCGCCGGTGGGATTGGCCAAAAGCCCGTTCACCAATCCCCGCTCGACCGCAAGCCGGCCAGCACTGGTGATCAGTTGGCCGCTGATGATGCTCAGGCGCTGTTGCTCCGCCGCGCGCCCGGTCTCGCGCCAGGCGGTTGCAGCGCCGGTCGCCAACTGCCAGGCGAGCAGCGTCGTCAGCAAACCAACCGCAACTATGATTCGCGATCCGATCGACAAGATATGCTCCGCGGCTTGATGGTTCGCGGCGCATGCGATTTCTGGTCGCACGCTCGCGGTCATGCATCCCACTATCTGCCTTCGAACCATTAACAACGCGTCTAGGCTGCTAATTTACGGTGCGCGGATGCCATTGGCCCCTATTGGCGGGATTTGAAAACCGGGTCCGCGCCGCCGCCGCAACCACGAGCAGGGAGCCCATCCCGCCTCACCTTGAGGGCCATCAGCCATTCAGGCGACACTCAGACAACAGCCTGTGAGAAAAAATCGGGTAGCGTACATCAGCGAGACAGCTAATTCTGGGTGGATGAGCAGGGGTTGCCGCGCCTGATACCTACGGAAATCGCCTTGGAAATCGTATCTGAGGGGACCCCGCTCAAGCGGCGAAGCGGGAGATGAAGGTGAGTGTAACACATTATCTCGATTCCAACGGGCCTTATCTGATCCGTTGACTTGCACGTTTACTACGCTGATGCTTTTCACAAGGCTGGGGGTGGCGTTTATGGATCAAAGAGCAGCCAGGACAGAGCGAACGTGAGTCCCGTCACGGCGTTATCGCTTTCGATCGCCTGCCAGGACACCGACAGGACACGCGCTCTCCGGGACGGGCGAGTTGGCGTAGATGGGTGCACCCTCACCTTTGTCTCGGCCTCGGTCGAGGAGATCTTTCAACGAGCTTTCCGACACGCGGAATTCGATATCTCGGAACTATCCCTGAGCACCCATCTGCTCACGACGGCCCGCGGGGACAGTAGCTATATCGGCATTCCGGCCTTCGTGTCGCGAAGCTTCCGCCATTCGGCGATCTATATCCGCACGGACCGCGGCATAGACTCACCGCAGAAACTCAAGGGCTGCAGGATCGGGGTCCCAGATTTTCAGCAGACTGCCGGCGTATGGGTGCGCGGCATGCTCGCAGACGAATACGGCGTGAAGCGGCAGGACGTCAGATGGCTTACGGGCGGTCTGGAACAGACCGGTCGGACCGCCCGCGTCGCGTTGGATACGCCCGCCGGCCTTTCGATCGAGCCGATCGGTCCAGACCAGACGCTTTCCGGGATGCTCGAGTCCGGCGAACTGGATGCGGTGATCGGACCCCGCGCCCCCTCCTGTATGGGCCGCGCACCAGTGGCTCGGCTGTTCCCGGATTTTCGTCGCGCCGAAGAAGAATATTTCGCGAAGACGGGCCTGTTTCCTCTCATGCATGTCATCGGTATTCGCCGCAGCCTCGTCAGTCAGCATCCATGGCTGCCGATGAACGTGTTCAAGGCGTTTTCCGCCGCCAAGGCGATCGCCATGCAGGAAATTGTGCAAACAGGTGTTTTGTCGGCGACGCATCCTTGGATCGCGCATGACGTGGGGCGTGTGCAAGCCCTGATGGGCGCCGACTACTGGCGTTACGGCGTCGCAAGCAATGCCAAAGACCTTGAAGCGATGCTGCGCTACTCACGCGCCGATGGGTTGATCCAGCGGGACGTTGCGCTGGATGAGTTGTTCGCCGCCTCGACATGCGACGCCTTGCGATTCTGACGACCCGGAGGTCAACGCCATGCAGCACCCGACCCGCCGCCATCTGCTCGCCACCTTGATCGCGGGAGCCGCGGGCTTGGATGCGGGCGGTGCCCGTGCGGATAACTGGGTACCGACGCGGCCGATCGAACTGATCGTTCCCAGTGCCGCCGGTGGCGGGCTGGATGTCACCGCTCGCGTGTTGCAGCGGCTGATGCATGACCTGGCGGTGACGGACCAGTCGGTCAACGTCATCAACAAGCCTGGCGGCAGCGGTGTCATCGGAATTCTCTACAACAACCAGCACAAGGCGGACGGGCACTATATCTGTGTGCAATCACCAGGGTTGCTGACGAACGAGCTCGTTGGCACCACCCCGGTCGGTCTCAAGAACGTGACGCCCGTCGCCCAGCTGGTCGACGAGGAGATCATGTTCACGGTGGCGACGGACTCGCCGTTCCGCACCGGAAAGGACCTCGCCGACAAGCTTGGCGCCGATCCGTCCTCGGTCAGCCTGGCAATGTCGAGCGCGCCCGGAGGTCACAGCCACATTGCAGCGGCCTTGGTCACGAAGGCCGCTGGCGGTGATCCGCGCAAGTTGAAGACCGTGTTCTTCAACGGTGGTGGTGAGGCCGTGACGTCGTTGATGGGCGGGCATGTGATGGCGACGGTGACCCCCGCCTCCAGCATCCTCGGGCCGTTGGAGGCCGGGAAGGTTCGCGTGATTGCGTATTCCGCGGCCAAACGCCTGCCGGGCAAGCTCGGCGAGGTCTCGACCTGGAAGGAACAAGGGATCGACGTGGTGTTCTCCGCCTGGCGCGCCCTCACGGGAGCGACCGGCATGACGCCGGCACAGCTTGCGTGGTGGGATGCGGCGTTGGGGCGAGTGACCCAGGCGCCCGAATGGGCCAATTATGTCCGGCAGAACTTCTGGAGTCCCGACTACCGCGACAGTGCCGCGACTGCGAAGTTTTTCAAGGAAGAGCGGGAACGTCTCGCCGTGATCGTCAAGGAACTCGATCTCGTGCAAAAGAAATCGACCTGACGGGCTGCCAAGTTTCTCTTAATCCCCGATCGGAAAAGGAATCGCTATGTCCAGCAAGATTGTCCACATTGCCTTGAAGGTGAACGACCTCGAATCCTCCACCAAGTTCTACGAGGACGTGTTCGGATTTCGGCAGGTCACCACAAGTCCGGGCAAAGAGGGTGGCCACGTCTCGCGCCACATGACCGACGGCAACATCGATCTGGCTCTGATGGTCTATGCGAGCGAGGATTCGCCGGAGGCTCAGCTTTCCGGCACCGGACCATGCATCCACCACTGGGGCGCCGAGGTCGACGACATCAAGGCCGCAGCGGCGAAGATCACCGAACTCGGTGGTGAGGTGATGTCGCCGCTGGATGCCGGTGTGATCAAATTCCGCGCCCCGGATGGCACGATCGCCGAACTCGTCCAGAAGGACCGCTACGAGAACCTGAAGAAGTTCCACGGCGTCGCCTGAGCGCCGAACGTTCGCACCAAGGCGGCGGAGGAACCGGAGATGAAGGATTGGATCCTTGCGGCCTGCGCCGCCGTCGGTGCGATTCTCTACCTGAACGCCGACTACCACATGCCCCGACTGGAGCTTGGGGATCCGCTCGGGCCCCGCGCCTTCCCGGCCCTGGTCGGCTGCCTCTTGCTGATCTCGGCTGTGCTACTGGCAATCGAAACCTGGCGGCGCCAGCCCGTGGCCGAGACTGCGACTGCCCCGGCCGGTCCGAGTCATTACCCGGTGCTGTTCGGGATGCTTATCTGGACCGTTTGCTACTACACGGTGTTCGAGCCTGCCGGGTACATCATCGCCACGGTCTGCTACCTGTTCGGGTTGTTGTGTTACTTCAACAAGGGACGGCATCTCATGAACGTCTTGGTTGCCGTCGGATTTACAGCAGTGGCCTATGGCGTGTTCTCGCGCCTGCTCGGCGTGCAGTTCCCGCCCGGTCCGATGGGGTTCTGAAGTGTCACTGATCGTTCCGCTGTCATTGGGATCGTTATAGATGGATGGTTTTCACGGCATCGTACACGGCCTGTCCGTGGCCATGATGCCGGCGCATCTTCTGTACACGCTCATTGGCGTATTCACCGGCACCATGATCAGCCATTTGCCGGGGATCGGTCCATCCGCCGGGATCGCCCTGCTGATTCCGGTGACGTTCGGGATGGAGCCATCCACCGCGTTGATGATGTTGGCCGGCATCTATTACGGCTGTATGTATGGCGGCGCGGTCACGGCCATTCTCCTCAACACGCCCGGCGACGCGGCGGCCGTCATGACCGTGCTGGATGGCTACCCGATGGCACGCAAGGGCCGCGCCGGTGCCGCATTGGCGATTGCCGCGGTCAGCTCGTTCATCGCAGGTACTTTGGGTGTTACGGCTCTGGCGTTCGTGGCCGTCCCGTTGTCCGAGTTTGCGCTGCGGTTCGGGCCGGCCGAATATTTCACCCTGATCCTGTTCGCACTCTCCACGGTGAGCGCGCTGACCGGCGATTCCCTGGCCAAGGGCATCATGGCCACCTGTATCGGCCTCGCGATCTCGACCATCGGGCTCGATCTGCAAAGTGGCACGCCCCGCTTCACCTTCGGCCTGACCGAGTTGCAGGACCGGGTGAGTTTCCTTGTGGTCGTGGTTGGCATGTTCGCCATCTCGGAGGTCAGCCGGATGGTGGAGGGCATGCGCGAGGGTACCATGCACGCCGTGAGGGTGCAGGGCCGCCTGTGGTTCACGGGCGCCGAATGGAAGCGCGCGTGGCCGGCCATCTTCCGCGGCGGTACGGTGGGCTTTCTGTGCGGGGCGGCGCCGGGCCTCGGCGGCACGATCGCAGCGATGCTGTCTTATATCCTCGAGAAGAAGATATCGAAGCGGCCCGAAGAATTCGGTCATGGCGCGATCGAGGGCGTCGCAGCCCCGGAGGCCGCAACCAACGCCGACACCTGCGGCGCGTTCGTGCATCTTCTTGCCTTGGGAATTCCCGGCTCCGGGTCCACTGCGGTGATCATGGGCGCGTTCATCATGTACGGCATCCAGCCCGGGCCGATGCTGTTCCAAACCCATCCGGACTTGGTGTGGGGCCTGATCGCCAGCATGTATGTCGGCAACATGATGTTGCTGGTGCTGAACCTGCCGTTGGTCGGCGTCTTCGCGCGCGTCCTCTATGTGCCGCCGGGCGTGCTGCTGGTCATTATTCTCGGCATTGCATCGGCAGGCGTCTACTCGTTCGGCACCCAGGTGTTCGACCTTTATATGGCGCTGGCGTTCGGCTGCGCGGGCTTCATATTCCGCAAGCTGGACATCCCCCGCGCGCCGCTGATCTTCGGCTTGATCCTTGGCGGTTTGCTGGAGCAGTCATTCCGTCAGGCGATGACGATCTCGAGCGGCTCACCGATGATCTTCATCAGCAGTCCCATCGCCGCTTTCCTGCTGCTCTGCTCGGCAACCTCGGTCGGCGCGTCGATATGGGCCAAGCGCAAACCGGCGACCCGCCAGCTTCTCACCGGCTCTTGAGCAACTTCGAAGGAGAAAACCCGATGACCAACGTGATCAAGCATATCGCCATCAAGGTCGATGACCTGGAGGCAGCGACGAATTTCTACGAGCAGGTGTTCGGCTTCCGGCAGTTGAAGACCGGCAGCCGCGACGGGCATATCTCTCGCCACATGACCGACGGGAACATCGACTTCGCGATCATGAAATACGAGTCCGAAGAAACGCCCGAGGCGCAGTTGTCGGGTCCCGGTGCCTGCATCCATCACTGGGGCATCGAAGTCGATGACCGCGCCGCGTTCGCCGAAAAAATCACCAAGGCGGGCGGCCAGATCCTCAGCAAGCCGGATGCAGCAGCGCTGAAATTCCGCGCGCCAGACGGCACGCTTGCCGAAGTCGTCGTCCGCGGCGCGTTCAAGACAACGGCCAAGGTGTAGTGTCCACGTCGCTCAGGCTGCCGCGGCGCAGATTGGTGCCGCTGGCGGCCTGCGCCGCGCTGGCCGGAACCTCGGCCCACGCGCAGATGGCATGGAAGCCAGGCCGCAACGTCGAGATCGTCGTGGGCACCAATCCGGGCACCGGGTTCGATCGCACGGCACGCGTGCTGCAATCGGTCTGGAAGGACCAGCACGTCATCGATGTTCCGGTCACGGTCCTGAACAAGCCAGGAGGCGCCGGTGTCATCGCTTATCACTATGTCGGTCAGCGGGCCCGCGTCGCCGATGAACTGACGATCATCGCCCCTCTGCTGCTGACCAACTACCTGACCCACACAACGAGCTTCGACCCCAAGGATCTGACGCCCCTATGCATCCTGCTGGGCGAAGAGATCATCATCGCCTCCAGCAGCGATTCCTCGGTCCACAGCGGCCGGGAGTTCGCCGACGCGTTGAAGCGCGATCCATCGTCGCTGGCGATCGCCATGTCGGGCATCGGCGGTCAGAACCACGTGACCGTCGGTCTGGTGGGCCGCGCGGTCGGCGCCGACATCGCCAAGCTGAAGATCGTCGGGTTCGAGGGATCGGGCGAGGCGGTCACGGCGGCGATGGGCGGGCATGTCGATGCCGTCGTGGCGCCCGCATCGTCACTGGGCGGGATGCTCGCGAGCGGGAGGATGCGGGGGCTGGGTGTCGCTTCCGAAAAGCGGCTTGGCGGCACGTTCGCCAACGTGCCTACCTGGCAGGAGCAGGGTATCCCGGTCACCTTCACCAACTGGCGCGGGGTCGGCGGCCCGAAGCCGATGACGCCGACGCAAATCGCATACTGGGACGACGTGTTCGCGCGGACCGTCAAACTCCCGGAATGGCAGGAGGAGCTTTCGCGCTCCAAGCTGAGCGACCGCTACCTGGACAGCGCGGCGACGGCGGCGTTCCTCAAGGCCGAGGAGGCAAAACTCGCGCCGGTGCTGAAGGAACTCGGTTTCATCCACTGATGCGGCCGCCATCTGCGAAACCAGCGCCTTGACGCGGGCCGCCTGCTTCGGCAGGTCTTCGGCATGAGCACAAACCCGTTCCTCGAGACTTGGTCGACACCTTTCGCGGTGCCGCCGTTCGACCGCATACGCCCCGAGCATATCGTCGATGGCCTGGATCAGGGCATGCGCGCGCAGATCGCCGAGATCGCCTCGATTGCCGGGAACCCTGCGGCACCGACATTCGCCAACACGATCGAGGCGCTGGAGCGCAGCGGCGCCCTGCTCGAGCGCGTCTCGAACGTGTTCTCCAATCTGGTCTCAAGCCTTGGGACCGACGAGCTGCAGCGGATCGAGCTCGATTTTGCGCCGAAGCTCGCCCGGCACGCCTCGCAAATCGCCTTGGATCCGGCGTTGTTTGCCCGCATCGAGACACTGTACCAGCAACGCATGAGCCTCGGCCTCGCCGACGATGCCATGCGCCTGCTGGAGCGGAGCAGGCTCGGCTTCATTCGCTCGGGCGCGAACCTCGGCGACGCCGAGAAGGCGCGCATGGGCGAAATCTTGGAACGCCTCGCTACGCTGCACGCGCATTTCGGGCAGAATGTCGTGCACGACGAAAAGGAATGGCAACTAACTCTTGGCGAGTCCGATCTCGACGGCCTCCCCGAGTTCGTGCGGCAGGGGGCCCGGCAGGCGGCAGAGGAGCGCCAGCAGCCAGGGTATGTCATCACGCTCGCCCGTTCATCGATCGAGCCGTTCCTGACATTCTCCAGGCGCCGGGATCTCCGCCGCACGGCCTATCTCGCCTGGGTTGCGCGTGGGGAACATGCGGGCGCGCATGACAACCGCGCGCTCATTCCCGAGATCCTGGCACTGCGCTCCGAACGTGCGAGACTGCTCGGCTACCCAAACTATGCCGAATACCGCATCGCCGACACCATGGCGGCATCCCTGTCCAATGTGGAGCGGCTGACCGATGAAGTCTGGGCCGCGGCCAAACACCGCGCCGCCGCCGAACGCGACCTATTGCTGGAAGTCGCCCGCTCCGACGGCATTAACGAGCGCATCGAGCCGTGGGACTGGCAGCATTATGCGGAGCGTGTCCGGCAGGCCGAGTACGCGATCGACGAGGCGGAACTGAAGCCGGTACTTCGTTCTCGAGAACATCCAGCAGGCGGCATTCGACACGGCCAGCCGCCTGTTCGGCCTCCGCTTCGTCGAACGGGACGACCTGCCGAAATACCATCCCGACATGCGCGCGTGGGAAGTGCTGGATGCCAATGGGCATATCGGCGTGTTTCTCGCGGATAACTTCGCCCGCCCCGGAAAGCGATCAGGCGCCTGGATGAGCAGCTTCAGGGATCAGCAGGCGCTGGATGCGCCGATCTCGCCCGTCATCGTCAACAACAACAACTTCGCCCGCGGCAATCCGACGCTGCTGAGCTACGACGATGCCGAGACCTTGTTCCACGAATTCGGCCATGCGCTGCACGGCCTGCTCAGCCGGGTGCGGTATCCCTCGCAGTCGGGCACCTCGGTCAGGCGTGACTTCGTGGAGTTCCCGTCGCAGATCTATGAGCATTGGCTGGCGGTCCCGGAAACGCTGCAGCGCTACGCCGTGCACCATGTCAGTGGCGAGCCACTGCCCGCGGCGCTGATGCAGCGCCTGCTGTCCGCGCGAACCTTCAACCAGGGGTTCGCCACGGTCGAGTACACCGCGTCGGCGATCCTCGACATGGCGCTGCACGCGCACCCCGACCCGGCCGGGCTCGACGTGACCGCGTTCGAACGCCAGATCTTGGCGCGGATTGGCATGCCGGCGGAAATCGGGCCGCGACATCGTCCGCCGCACTTCCAACATCTGTTCGCGGGCTCGGGCTACGCCGCGGGGTATTACTCCTATCTCTGGGCCGAGGTGCTGGACGCCGACGGCTTCGGGTGCTTCGAGGTCGCGGGAGATCCATTCGATCCAAAGCTGGCGGCGAAGCTGCGCCGCATTCTCGAAGCCGGGGACACGCAGGACCCGATGCAGCTCTATGTCGCATTTCGCGGACAGGAGCCGCAGACCGCCGCCTTGCTGCGGCATCGGGGGCTGTTGGCGCTCGCCGGCTCCAAACCGTAGGGCCTGCGGTCGCTGTCTAAGACTGCCGCGTTTCGAAGTCCGCCAGGTCCCTCGCCGCAAGATCCACTGCCAACGCGAGCAAACGGCAGCTTGCCTCGGGCGTCTTGAACCCCGCATGGGCCGACAACGTCACGTTCGGCAGCTGCGCCAAAGGATGCCCCGGGGGTAGGGGTTCCTCCGCATAGACGTCGAGAGCTGCATGGCGCAGGCGGCCCGCCTTCAGCGCCTCGATCAATGCCGGCTCGTCGAGCAACGCGCCCCTTGCGGTGTTGACCAGGATGGCACTCGGCTTGAGTCGGGCCAACCGCGATGCGCCCAGGAATCCGCGCGTGTCGTCGTTTAAGGCGAGGTGCAGGCTGACGATGTCCGATGTGTCCAGCAGCATGTCCAATGCCATCGGCTGCGCCGGCAAACTCTCAACCGCGGCTGAGCGATTCCACGTCACGACCTCCATGCCGAACGCAGCGGCCAGGCGGATGAAGCAACGTCCGATGCCGCCGGTTCCGATCACGCCGACGCGCTTGCCTTCGATTTCCATGCCCTCCAGCGGGTCCCAAATTCCGTTTCGAATGGCTCGGTCCATCGCCGCAAGCTGGCGGGAAGCTGCCAGCAGCATCGCCATCGCATGTTCGGCCACCGCGCGATCGCCATAGCCCGGCACGGTCCTGACCACGATCCCAAGCTCAGCGGCAGCTTCGAGATCGATATAGCTGCCGGCTCCACTGCCGAGGAACACGATGCTGCGCAGTTTCGGGCATTGCCTCAGCAGGGCCGCCGGCATCGGCGTATGGCCGTTGAGGACGACCGTCGTGTCCCGTAGCCGATGCAGCAGGTCATCCATCGATGCCGGCTCGCCATAGACGACCAATCCCGGAATTCTCGCCTCGATTTCCAGCGTGAGCAGCGTGCGCATGAACGGGGAGCAGTCGATATAGCAAACACGCATGCGGGCTCCTCCCGACCGGTCTTCCGGCGGTTCGCCGCTCACCCGAGTTCCGAGCGCGGATCGAACGCCGCTCGCAGGCCGTCGCCGACGAAGTTGATGGCGAGCGTCGTCAGCAGCAGGGCGGCGCCTGGCGCCAGCCATTGCCAGGGATAGTCTTCCAGGACCACCGTGGAGCGCGCCGCGTTGAGCATGTTGCCCCAACTTGCGGCGGGTGGCGGGATGCCGAGGCCGAGGAACGACAGCCCGGCTTCCAGCAGGATGGCCGCAGCAATCTGCAGCGTGGTGTAGACGACGATGATGTCGAGGCAATTGGGCAGGCCATGGAGGCCCATCACATGCCAGAAGCCCGCCCCCATCCCGCGCGCGGCAACGACGAATTCGCGCTCACGCAGTTCCAGCAGCCGCGCGCGGATCAACCGCGCGAGCACCGGCCAGGACAGCAGCGCAATCACGAATATGGTGGCCCCGACGCCCTGCCCGGTGATGGCGGCCAGGACCAGCAGCAGCACGACCGGCGGCACCGTCATTGCGAGGTCGACGAGGCGCATGGCCAGCACGCTGAGCACGCGACCGCCCAAAGCCGCAACGGCGCCGACAGGTACAGCCGATCATCAGCGAGATTGCCACGGCACCGAGTGCGACGATCAACGAGACGCGACCCCCTTCCAGCGTGCGGGCGAGCACGTCGCGCCCGACGCCATCGGTGCCGAGCAGGTGGCCGGGTCCGGGCGGCGCATTGAGCGCCAGCAGGTCGATCGCGTTCGGGTCGATCCCCAGCAGCAGCGGATGCAGCGCGATGGCGGCCACCAGAAGCATGAGCAGGACCAGGCCGAACATCGCCACGGGTTTGCCGGCATAATGGGCGGCCGCGCGTCGGAAGGGATTCTGGCGGATTCTGCCGATTGCCGGAATCGTCATGTCGACGGCCGATGCCACTACTGCAGGCGGATGCGTGGATCGATCGCGGCGCAGAGCAGATCGGTTGCAAGGTTGATCACCAGCACGAAGCTTCCGATGAGCAGGGCCGCGCCCATCATCAACGGGTAGTCGCGCGCCTCCGCGGCGTTGACCAGCAGCAGCCCCATCCCCGGCCAGTTGAACACGCTCTCGATGAAGATCGCACCGCCCACTGCAGCACCCATGTTGGCGCCGACGAGCGTGACCACCGGCAACAGCGCATTGCGCACGGCATGCCGGCCGATGACGACCGTTTCGGGCGCGCCTTTGGCCCGGGCCGTCCGGATGAAATCCATGCCGAGCACCTCCAGAAGCGATGCCCGCATGTAACGCATGGTCAACGTCGCCTGTGCCAGCGCCAGCAGGCAGGCCGGCAACACCAGGTGCACCAGCACATCCGCGGCAGTGACGGGAATGCCGGGTGTGGTCATCCCTCCGGTCGGCGCCCAGCGCAACCGAACCGCAAAGACGAACAGCCCGACCAGCGCAATCAGGAAAGCCGGTGCCGAGATGCCGATCGAACTCAGCACCGCGAGGGTGATGTCCAGCGGACCATCTCGGCGGATCGCCGCGGCAATCCCGGCGCCGAGGCCGAGCACCGTCGCGAGCGCGATACCGCTTCCCATCAGCAACAGCGTAGGCAGCGCGCGCTCGGCCAGGAGGCGGCGAACCGGCGCGCGCTCCCGCTGGGTCGAGTAGCCGAGGTCGCCGTGCAGCGCCGCCCGTGCCCAGGCGAGATACTGCACCGGCAGCGGCTGATCGAGACCATAGCGAGCCCGCAGCACGGCGATGTCGGCCTCCGAGACCGGCGCGCTGGGATCGATATAGGCGGCGATCGGATCCCCCGGCGTCGCCCGCAACAGCCCGAACATCAGCACGCTGAGTGCCACAAGCATGAGCAGCGAGGCGCCGAGACGCCGGAGCACGTAGCGGACCATCGTCGCAGGCTCATGCGCTCAGGTGAACGACCAGCGTTCGGCGTTCTGCTCGTAGCCGCCGCCTCCGGGGGCTGGGGTCCAGACGAAGTCGGCTATTTTCGACGAGACGATGCCGTAGCGCTTGGCCACCCACATCGGTGCCCAGGGCAGCT
Organism: uncultured Alphaproteobacteria bacterium; assembly: GCA_963819305.1. GTDB lineage: Bacteria > Pseudomonadota > Alphaproteobacteria > Acetobacterales > Acetobacteraceae > CAVTKE01. The sequence continues at coordinate 115,956 of CAWFVP010000002.1, read as the reverse complement.
CCCGGTTGAACACGCGCGAGACCTCCTGGAAGCGCGCCGGGCGACGCGCCAGGTCGGCTTCGGCGACGCCGGCATCCAGGGCGGCGTTGAGGGCCGGCATCCGGATACGCATCAGGTTGTAGCCGGCCGGGGGGATCTGCTTCTCGTTGAGATTGATGTCGGCGATCCCGGCTTCGGGACCGATCTGGGCGCCGGCATAGGTCAGCGGAAACTGCGCGTAATCCGGCGGCGAGGCGCGGACGATGCCGTTATAGGTTGCCACATCGACGGCGCGCGGCACCACGTTGATCCCGACCTGCCCCAGCATCGCCTGGATCGCCGCCAGCACGTTGGTCGCCTGGGGCGTGTTGTAGTAGGTCAGCAGCGACAGCGGCTTGGCCCCGTTGATCTTCTCCCAGCCCGCCTCCGCCAGCAGCGCCTTCGCCTTGGCCGGATCGTAGGCGTAGGGATCGAGATCCTTCGGGGTGACGTTGCGCGAGACGTAAGGACCGTTGGCGACTTCCGCGGCCCCCTTGAAGATCGACTTGACGATCCCCTCGCGGTTCAGCGCATGCATCAGCGCGCGGCGCACACGCACGTCCGCCCACATGCCGGCGGCGTGGTTGATGCCGATGTAGTTCAGCACCCAGGAATCACCTTCGATGATGCGGAACTCGGGCTTGCCGGCGAAGCCCGGCGCTTCGTCCGATTCGACGTAGCTGAATTGAATCTCGCCGGATCGCAGCGCCGCCACCGCGCCTGCGGTGTTGCGGAAATAGCGGTTGACGATGCCGTCGAGCTTCGGCTTGCCGTTGCGGTAGGCTGGGTTGGCCTTGAGCTCCACGAACTGGTCGGTTTCGTAGCGGACGAAGCTGAACGGCCCGGTGCCGACCGGGGATTTGCTCCACCAGGGATTCCGGTCGAGGCCGTCGCGCGGAAGCGCTTCCATCGCATGTCTCGGCAGGATCATCAGCTTGGTGAGGATGTCCGGCAGCCCGGCCACCGGCTTGTCCAGCGTCATCACCACGGTCAGCGGATCGGGCATGGCGATGTTGGTGATCGCTGACAGCCGGGAGCCGAATATGGACCCGGACCGCGGGTCTCGCGCGAGGTCGATGGTGAACGCCACATCGGCGGCGGTGAATGGCGCCCCGTCGTGCCAGGTCACTCCCGGGCGCAGCCTGAAGCTGTGTTCCGTCGCCGTGGGGTTGGCGCTGAAGCTCGCGGCAAGGGCGCCGGAGATGGTCTCCAGCGCCACGTCATACGCGACCAGCGTATCGTAGTAGAGGTTGAAGGACTGGAAACCGCCACCGGCTGCCAGGGGATTGAAGTTGCCCTGGCCGCCGCCGGGTCCGACGTCGAACCCGCCGACCATCACGTTACGGGATTGCTGTGCCCGAACCCCGCGGGGCGCCATAATCCCGGCGCCGGCGGAGACTGCAAGCGACAGGGCATCTCGACGGCTGATCACGGGCATCGCGAGTTACTCCGCGGGGTTGCCAGCGCTTCGAGGCATTGGGCGCCTTGCCGAAACAGTATGAAGCCATAGGATGCGGGTCAATTGCACGCGGAGGGCAACGGCGCCATGCGCATCGCCATGCTTGGGGTCGGCCATTGGCATGCCGGAATGCACGCCGACGCGGCTCGCGCCGCCGGGGCCGTGCTCGGTCCGGTGTGGGACGCCGATCCGGATGTCGCAACCCGTTTCGCAGCGCGCGAAGGCGGACATGCGGTGCCAACCGTTGCGGCGGCGCTGGCGCAAAGACCGGATTTCGCGGTCGCGCTGGGCACCGGCCCAGGGTCGGCGGCGCTGGTCGCGCAATTGCTGAAGCACGATCTGCCGCTGCTGGTCGACAAGCCGCTGGGGCTCTCGGCGCCGGAGGTGATTCGGCTGGCGGCACAGGCGGCGAAGCTGGGTCGCTTCGTGGCCGTACCACTGGCGAACCGGACCTCTCCGATCCTGGAACAGATCGCCACCCGTCGCGCCGCGGGCAGCCTGGGCGACATCACCAACATGCAATACCGGCTGATCAACGGCCCCGCCCAGCGCTACCGGGATTGGGGCGTCGGATGGATGCTGGACCCGGCATTCAGCGGCGGCGGGGCGCTGCGCAATCTCGGCGTGCACGGGCTCGATGCCTTCGCGGCCATTGCCGGCGACCAGCACATCCGCGTCGAGCACGCGGCGTTCAGGCGCAGTGGCCAATACGCCGGGGTTGAGGAATATGCCCTCGTCGTATTGCGGGCGGCGGACGGGATGATCGGCGTTGTGGAGGCGGGCTATACGCACGCCGACCCGCGCGGCGGGGACTACGAATGGCGCGTCGATGCGCCGTCGGTCAGCCTGGCGGACGATGGGGAGGCGCTGCAGGTGGCGACCACGGACGCCGCCCCGCAGAAGCTGTCGACGGTCGCCAAGGGCGGCCGCTACCGGGCATTCATGGCCGACACCCTGGCGCGCTGTGCGGATGGCCGGCCACCGCTGGTATCGCTCGATGATTTCGCCCGCGCCAGCGAACTGGCGGATGCCGCTTACGCGATGGCCGGTTGACCCATGTTGGGCGTCGGCATCATCGGGGCTGGATATATTGCAGCCGTGCACGCCCGGGCCATCGCCCAAACGCCTGGCATCAAGCTGGTTGCGGTATGCCGGCGCGACCCGGCCGAGCTGGCGGCGTTCGCGGCGGCGCATGGCGGCGCCGCCCATCGCGACTACCATGCGTTGCTGGCCGACACCGCGGTGCAGGCGGTACTGGTCGCCACGCCGCACCATACGCACGAGGCGGTGGCATGCGATGCGGCGGAGGCCGGCCGGCACATCATGCTGGAAAAGCCGATGGCGCCCGACGTCGCGGCGTGCGACCGGATCCTGGACGCCGTCCAGCGCGCCGGCGTGCTGCTGATGCCGGGCCACACGATGCGCTTCGCCCATGGCTGCCGGGTTGCGGCGGGGCTGACCGCTTCAGGCGCGTTCGGACCGCCCCGCTACATCACCGCCGGCTTCGCCAAGCCCTGGATGGAGCCTAACCGCCGCGACTGGCACCTGCGGCAGGAGACCGGCGGCGGCATGCTGCTGACCGCAGGCATCCACGCCCTGGACCGGACCATCTTCCTCGCCGGACGGGACGTGACACATGTGAGCGCAATAATGGAGACCGAATTTCACGACCAGTCGGCGGATGACGCCGCGATGCTGCTGCTGCGCTTCGCCGGCGGCGGGGCTGCCCAGGTGACCAGTCTCGGCACCCGCGATGGCGCCACGATCAACGGCACCGACCTCTATTGCGCCGACGCAACCCTGCGGCTGGATTTCGCCGATGGGCTGCGGCTGGGCCAGGGCGGCGAGTGGGAACGGGTGCGGGAAAGCGCCGAGCCGGGCTGGGCATTCCGTGCCATCTGCCGGCAGTGGTCCGAATTCGCGGCGGCCATCCGCGGGGAGGCAACCCTGCCGGTGACTGGAGCCCAGGCCCGTCACGTCATTGCGGTCATTGCCGCCGCCGCCCGAAGCGCCCGCGAGCATCGCGAGGTGGCGGTCAGCTGATCAGCGGCGGCGATCATGCCCGCCTGATCATCACATTTAATGCGAGCTTGCCCGCCCAGAATGCAAATTCGTGGCGTGCCTGCATCCTTGCCATTACATTCAGCAGCATCTCGCCTTTAGCCGTTGGTCGAAACAGCGTCCCGTTCATCGAAGGGAGGCTTACGAGCGGGGGAAGTGAATGGCAAAATTGCATCGAGGCGAACAGGAAGCCGTTCGCGAACGGGCCTACTACCTTTGGGAACGCGACGGCAGGCCCGAGGGCCGTGACCTGACCTATTGGGACATGGCCATTGCCGCGCATTCCGCGCAGCAGGCACATCATGCCGAAGACGGCTTCGCCAAGGAGGCGGAGGCGGTCATCGACGGCGACCCCAGGGCCGACTTCCCCGCGCTTCTGACCAAGGACGTCTCGGGCGGGTGAACGGGCCCACCGGCACGCTCACCCCCTGAAGCTCAGGCCAGCGACCCGCCGGACAGATCCGCCACCTTGCGTTGCAAGCTGGCGACCAGGGCAGCGCCGCCGCCGCTCGTCAGCAGGCTGCGGAAATCCGAGCGCTGCACCGCAACCCGGCTGATCGCGCCATCGGCCAGGACATCGACAGCCTTCCACCCCGCAGGTGTCTGGCGCATCACGTAGCTGAGGGTCGTGGGCGAACCGGAAACCGGCACGATCCGGGTGGTCACCACCTGGTCGCCGTTGCCGACCGGCCGCGTGGTCGGCGACACCTGGAACGTTTCGCCGTCGTAGCTGTCGAAGTTGGCTACGTAGTTGGCAATGGTGTAGCGGCGAAATGCGGCCTGCAGTTGCGCCTGCTGTTCCGGAGACAGGTTTGCCCACCGCGCGCCGACGGACGCCTGCAACACCGCGTCCAGATCGAACGCATGATCGATCGCCGTCGACACAAGCTCAACCCGCCGCGGGAACGATGCGGTGCGTCCGGCCTTCATGGCGGCGACCAGCGCCGCGTTCAGCCGCTCGATCGGCGCCGTGGGGCCGGCGGCCTGCGCGTGCGCCATGCCCGGCAGGATGGCCGTGATGGCAGCACCGGCGAATGCCATTTTGAGGAATGCGCGACGTTCGACTGGGTTCACCGACATAGAAGACCTCCAGGCTGTTCTGTGCGGAATAATCGCTGTCTGCGAGCTGCGCGTTCAGCGCTGAGCCCGTTATGGCGTAAGCTTCCCAGCTGCGCTGTGAAGCCGCTCACACCGACAATAAATCTGGCGGCTTCCCCGCCGGTTCCCACCCGTCCAGCTGCCTCGATCGCGCATGACAGCCAGCATCCGAAGGCGCCAGCCTACTCGTCGGATTTCGGATCGTATTTGAGGAGTTCCGGCCTGTACTCGAAATGCATCGTGTCGAAATGCGCCCATCTGCCGCCCCAGATGAAGCCATGCCGCTCAAAAATCTCAACAATCTCCGGCGGAATTCGATTCACGTAAGGCGGAAGCTGGCCGGCCGTTCGGCGCCACAACCAGTAATGAGAGTAGGCAGGGTTGATATCGATCGCCGCACCCCAGCCATGCATGCTGGTCTGGCCGGTATCAGCGACCCCGCGGCAAAGATAGGTCCCGCCCAGGGGATACAGGTATTTTTTGTCTGCCGCCGGCAACTCGTCGAGCTCGCGCGAGATCGCCGCCAAGCGCCGGTCGACGCCGTTCACCGAGGTGATCGAGACCGTATGGCCCCATGTCCTGGGCAGCCACACCACGCGCACAAGCTTCGGCGTCACCTCCCCGGCCCGGCAGTCGCCATACATCTTTTCGAAGAAAGCGGCATTGCGAACCCGGCCCGGATCATCCTGCGGGGCCGGCGGCACGGCTGCGCCGGCGGGGTAGATCAACCGCATCTGGTCGAAGATCGAGCCGTTCCGCAGTTGCTCCTCCGGGGCGATTTCGGGCCGGTCCACCCCGGTCGGCGTGCGCGTGCCGTCCCGCCAGATCAGGTCGCGCCCGTCGAAGCCTGCCAACGCGTCGGGATAGGCGCGGACCAGGTCCTCCATCGGCCCGGCCGCGCGGGCGACCGGCGCGGCACACAGCAGCGAAATCGCCACCGCAAAGCTTCTCCATCGGTTGCCTTGCACCGCATCCGTCCTTTTGCCCGCGCCCGTGCCGGCGGCTGCGTCCATCGGCCGCCCGGCGAGCTTGCTTATATCGCCGTCGACATCGTCGGAGAAGCATCGGAGCGACTGGCGAACGACGATCCGGACAGCTTCGGCCTGGAGTCTTCACGCCCCCGTCCCTATGGTCCCGCCGGACCAGGAGACGAAGACCGGCATGACCTCCGCCAGCCACCGCGCGCTCGCAGGGATGTTCCTCACGCAGGAAGCCGATCGCGCGCGGCTGCCGGTCGCCTTGCTGAGCGGCTTCCTTGGCAGCGGCAAGACCACGCTGGTGAATGCCCTGCTGCGGGATCCCCGCATGGCGAACACGGCCGTCGCGGTCAATGAATTCGGTGAAATTCCGCTGGACCGGCAGTTGATCGACCATGGCGCCGACAGCACCGTCGTCATGGCCAATGGCTGCCTTTGCTGCAATCTCGCCGGCGATATGGAACAGGCCGTAATGCGCCTGTTCAGCCGCCGCGAGCACGGCGAGGTGCCGGCGTTCGCCCGGCTGCTGATCGAACCGTCCGGGCTCGCCGATCCGGCGCCCATCGCCCAGGCGATCCTGCGCAATCCGGTGCTGTCCAAGGTGTTCCGGCTGGAGGCCATCGTCACCACGGTCGATGCCCTGTTCGCCCATGCGCAACTGGCCCACCATCCCGAAACCCGCAAGCAGGTCGCGCTGGCCGATTGCCTGGTGCTGACCAAGTCGGACCTCTCCGACGAAGCGGCAATCGCCGCGCTGCGGACGGAATTGCAGGCGGCCAACCCGCTGGCGCCGATCCACCTGGCTCGCCAAGGCGACGTCGATGCGGCGGTGCTGTTTCCCCCAGCCTTCTTCGCGGCGGAGGCGCCGGCCCGGCCGCGCTCGGCATTGTTCGCCGATGTTGTCTCGGCAAATTCCGATCATGGCAACCGGATCGGCACCGTGTCGCTGACCACCGACCGGCCGTTGCGATGGCGGGAGTTCGATGCCTGGTTACGCCGCATCAGGATCGGCCATGCCGAGCGGCTGCTGCGGGTCAAGGGCATCCTGAACATCGCCGGCGCTCCGGGACCGATCGTCGTTCACGGCATCCACCATGTCCTGCATACGCCGGTCGAACTCGCGCGCTGGCCGGAAGCCGACCGGCGATCCCGCCTGGTGATGATTACCGAAAACACCGATGTCGGCGAAATCCGCGACAGCTGGGCCGCTTCCCTGCCGGCCATGACTGCAACTGCCCCCTGAACGTCGCCCAGACCGAACGGAGAAACCGAATTGCGCGCCATCGACGTCCATGTGCATCCGATGAACCAGGCTTACGTGGAAGCCAGCATGCCGTTCATTCCGGCGACGCGGCGAATGTTCGGCAACAAGTTCGACGCCCGCCCCGACTCCCAGATCGCCGCGGATTTCCGCCGTGACGACGTGCTGGCCATGCCGATCGCCTGGGATGCCGAGCACGGTGCCGCCGGCGGCGTCTACGCGAACGAGGAACTGGCTGCCTTGTCGCGCACCTACCCGGACGTGTTCCTGCCCGGCTGGGCGATGGTCGATCCATGGCGCGGCCGCAAGGGTCTGGAGGAGATCGAGCACGCGGTCAGGGATCTCGGCCTGATCGGCGTCAAGTACCAGCCGCCGGTGCAGGGCTTCTCGCCGGCCGACCTGCAATTCTACCCGATCTGGGATCTGTTGCAGTCGCTCGGCGCATCGGTGCTGATCCATTGCGGCACCACCGCCATCGGCTCCGGCGAACCCGGCGGGCTCGGCTTCAAGCTCTCGCATGCCCGGCCCATCCCGAATATCGACAACGTGGCCGCCGATTTCCCGCGCCTGAATATCGTGGCCGCCCACCCCGGCTGGCCCTGGACGGACGAACTGATCGCGGTGGCGTTGCACAAGGGCAATGTCTCGATCGACATCTCCGGCTGGGGGCCGAAATACATCCCCGCGTCGCTGAAGCACGACATGCAGCGGCGGCTGCAGGACAAGGTGCTGTTCGGCTCCGACTATCCGGGCTGGAGCCCCGGCCAATGCTGCGACGAATGGGAGATGGAGGGATTTCGCCCGGGCGTGATCGAGAAGCTGTTCTACGAGAACGCCACCCGCATCCTCAAGCTTGAGAGCGCCATCGCGGCCGCCACCAAGGCCGGCGCCGCGTCGGCCTGATGCCCTCGACGCCAAGCCGGGCGGTGCGGCTCGTCCCGGCACTGTGTTCGGTGACCTTCCGCGGCCTGGCGCCTTCCGCGATCATCGACCTTGCCGCGTCGGCCGGGATCGCGGCGGTCGAATGGGGTGCCGACATCCACGTGCCGCCGGGCGACCTCGCGGCGGCGCGGAACGCAAGGGCGCTGACCGAGGGCCGCGGATTGAGGATCGCCTCCTACGGCTCCTACTGGCGGCCCGGCGATCGTCGCGGGGATGCGGTCCTGGTAGAGACCGCCGCAAACCTCGGCGCCGGCAACATCCGCATCTGGCCCGGTTTCCCAGGCCGGGATTCAGACGACTACACAGCGGACGAACGCCGCGCGGTGGCCGACGACATAAGGGCGGTGGCGACGGCGGCGGCGGCGGCTGGGATCACGCTCGGCCTCGAATATCACCCGAAGACGCTCACCGATCGGCTGGACTCCGCCGCGGCGCTGCTGACGGAGATCGACCACCCGAACGTCTTCACCTACTGGCAGCCTCGGCCGGGGCTTCCGCTCGAGATTGCCCGTGCGGAGGTGAAGACGCTGGCGGCGGACATCTCGCATCTGCACGTATTCCAATGGGACGCGGCCGCCACGCGCTATCCGCTGGCGCAAGGCCGGGAGTACTGGCGCGCGATACTCGACGATCTGCAGCCCGGCCGGTGGCAGGGCGAGCGTTACGCGATGATCGAGTTCGTGGCGGGCGACGATGCCGCGCAGTTCCGCGACGACGCCGGCGAATTGCTGCGAATGCTCGACGGCACGGCCGGCGCAGCTACCCCTTGACCGCCCCGGCCATGAAGCTGCTCATCACCCGGCGCTGCGTCAGCAGGAAAAGCGCCACCACCGGCACGACCGTCAGGGTCGCCAAAGCCATCGTCGCCTGGAAATTCACGCCGTATTCCGTGTTCAGCGCGATCAGCCCCACCGGCAGGGTGTAGGTGCCCGACGTCGTCGACAGCACCAGGATCGGAAACCACTGTTTCCAGTTCATCAGGAAGGCGATCAGGCTCGCCGTGAGAATCACCGGCCGCGCGATCGGCACCACGATCAGGCGCAGCATCTGCCATTCCGACGCGCCGTCGACGCTCGCCGCCTCCAGCACCTCCCGCGGGATCGTCGCGAAGAACTGGACGAAGATGAAGAACACCAGCGGCACCAGGCTCATCACCAGGATGATGCCGGCATAGGTGCCGAGCAGGCCGAGCTTGAACACCACGAAGTAAAGCGGGATCACCAGCATCATGTTCGGGTACATGATGGTCAGCAGGAAGCCGTAGCGGACGCTGCTGAACAGCGGCATGCGCGGATTGCGGTACAGCGCATATGCGCCGGCGCCGGTGGCGCAGACGCCGATCAGCGTCGCCGCAATGGTGATGAACACCGAATTCGCCGCGTAGATCCACAACGGCGTTCCACCCAGGCTGGCGATCGCGCGGAACGAGGACAGGTCCAGGCTCTCGGGAAGCAGCCTAGTGGGCGTCGAGAGGATCGCGTCCTGGGTGCGAAACGCGCTGACGCACATCCAGTAGAACGGATAGACGAACACCAGCGCGATCACCGATGCGGTGGCGTAGATCGCTGTTCGGGCAAGATGCGTTCTCATGTCCTCTGGCTGGCGTCCATGCTGCGATAGACGCCGACAACGACTGCGAATATCGCCAGGAACAGCACCGTGGCGATGGCCGCCGCCTCGCCGTATTCTCCGGTGTTGAACCGGGAGTACGCGTAGTACGAGATGAAATCGGTCGAGAAGTTCGGCCCGCCCTTGGTGATCACGAAGACGGCCGTGAAGGTCTTGAGGAACTCGATCAGGGCGTAGATCGTGTTGATGGTGATCGCGGGGCGCAGCTGCGGCAGCGTGACGTGGAAAAACCGCTGGCGGGCGCTGGCGCCGTCGATCTGCGCCGCCTCCTCCAACGATCGGTCGAGCAGTTGCAGGTTGGTGAGAAAGATCAGCGTATACAGACCCACGTGATGCCAGGCTTCCACGAGCACGAGCGTCGTGAACGCGCCCCAGGGGGTGGTCAGCCCCGGTGCCGGCGGCAGACCGATCGCCAGGAGAACGTGGTTCACGACCCCGAAATTCTGGTTGAACATCCACTTCCACACGATGAAGGTGGCGGCATCCGGGGTGATGACGGGCAGGAAGATCGCCAGCTTGAACAAGGTGCGGCCGCGCTCCAGCAGCCGGTGCGAAAGCAGCATGGCGAGCATGATCGCCGCGCCGACATTCAGCACCACCGACACGCCGGTGAACGCCGCGGTCCGCCAGATCGAGGACAGGAAGGTGGGGTCCGCGAACACCGCTCTGAAATTCGCCAGCCCGACATATTCCGGTGCGTCGCTCAGCGCGGTCTGCGAATCGGCGAAGGCGACCCGGATGCTTTCGGCGATCGGCCAAAGCCCGAACACCGCCGTCAGGATCGCGAACGGGCCGAGGAAGACGTACAGCGCGCGGTAGCGGCTGACCGAGCCGGACCACGGCTGGACCATCAGCGGCGTCAGCCGAAGATTCGCACGGGCGCCGTGGCGATCACGGCGCCCTGCATGCTCAGCCCTTCGCCTTCAGGGTCGCGGCTTCCTGGCGCAGCTTGTCCGCGGTCTCCTTCATCCACGCATTCCAGTCGGCCGGCGGGCTGCTGACGGCGGCGATCAGCATCCGGTAATAGCTCGCCTCCAGCTTCAAGTACCAGGGAAACGAGGAGGCGGCGAAATCGTCGTTCTGCAGCTTCGTGTCCGCCGCCAGGAACGGCTTCAGGCTCGGCGTCACCGCGCTGGTATCGACATCGGGGCGGATCACCCCGCCCATGTTGTCCAGGGAGTTCTGCTGCGCCGGCTTGCTGACGATGAACTTGACGAATTCCAGCGCCGCATCCTTGTGCGGCGCGTTGGTCGGCACCGCCATGCCCCGGATCGACCCCACCACCATCGAACTGACACCGCCGTTGATGGACGGGTACGGGCCGACGATATAGTCGCCGGCCGGGGGCGACTTGTCCCATTTGCCGACGTTCCAGTTGCCGACGCGGAACATGCCGACCCGGCCGCCCTCGATCAACTGGTACATGTCGGTGAAGGTCTGGTTGACCGTCTCCGGCGAAACCAGCTTGTACTCGGTGAACAGCTTCAGGTACTCGATGGTGATGCGGGCGACATCCGGCCGGTCGATGACGACGTCGCCTTTTTCGTCGATCACCGGATGCGCGATGCCGTTGCCATAGACCAGCAGGTCGATGCCGGCGCCGACCATCGACGGCGGGTCGCCGGCCTGCATGGCGATGCCGAAGCGGTCCTTGGTCGACTGAAATTTCCTGCCGACCCGCAGCACGTCATCCCAGGTCTTCGGGTAAGGCTCGCCGACGGCATCCAGCCAGCTCTTGCGCACGCCCCAGCCGGTCATGGTGCGCTGGAACGGGATCATCAGCATCCGCCCCTTGAAGCTGGAAGCCGTCACGTCGCCATCGGTGATCGATTTGCGATCGTCGGCGGCGATCTGCTGGAACTGCGGCGTCACGTCCGAGAGCTTGTTGGTGCTTTGCTGGATCTGCACGATCCGCGGATTGTCGTTGAACAGGATGTCGGGCGAGGTGCCGGTGTTCAGCGCGGCGATCGAACGGCTGAACCATTGGTCGGTCGGCATGGAAACGGATTTCACCGTCACGCCGGGATGGTCCGCCTTATAGCGGTCGGCCATCTGCTGGATCATGCGGATGCCGTCATCGCCCTTGTCATGCCAGATGGTGATTTCCTGCGCCGTGGCCAACCGGCCACCAAACGCCACGCTCAACGCCAGCAACGCCAGTCGCAACAACTCGGTCCTGGCTTTCATTCGTTTTTCCCCCATCGAGCCCTGATCGGGCCATTGCTTGCCGGACACACTCGGCCGGATGCCTGCTTTCCGCGAATCTGACCGAGCGGCATCCACTGTCAATGGAAAAGGCCTGCCGCCCTTCCGCAATGGCAGTCCGTCCGCAATGGCAGTCTGGCCGCAATTGCAATCCGGCCGCCGCGGCGACACTGTCCGCGAACGGGCACGAAGGGGAACGGAAGATGGTGATCGACCTGCGGGATTTCCTGCGCAACGTCGAACAGATCCTGGCCACCCATCGGCTGGACCGCCCAGGCGCCTATCGCCGGTGGAACTGGGACACCCGGGAAAGCCAGGGACCGCGGCGCGAGCTCGATATCAACCCCTATGGTTGCGCCGACGCCGCGAACATCCTGTACACGATCGGCCGCTTCCCCGGCGATCCCGTGGAGCGCGATTCCTGGATCGCCGTGCTGCGCGCGATGCAGGACCCGGGCTCCGGGATGTTCGAGGAATCGACCCATCACGAGTTCCACACGACGGCGCATTGCATCGCGGCACTGGAACTGTTCGATGCGCGGCCGCGCCACCCGCTGCAAGGCATGGCCGCGCTGAAGGACGCCGCCTCATTACGCCGCTTCCTCGATGGGCTGAACTGGCACGGCGACCCCTGGCGCGAATCGCATCGCGGAGCCGGCCTGTTCGCGGCCCTGGTGATCACCGGCGAGGTCGACCTGTCCTGGCAGGACGCCTATTTCGACTGGCTCTGGAACTCTGCCGATCCCCAGACGGGGCTGTTCGGCGGCGCCGGCCTGCCGCCGGTGGCGCATAGCGGCAGCGTCAGCATGGTGCCGCACATGGCCGGGACGTTCCACTATCTGTTCAACATGGAATGGGCGCGCCGCAAGCTCCGCTACCCCGACCGCCTGATCGACAGTTGCCTCGACATGCTCGCGGACGGCCGATTTCCGCTGGGTGCGCGCGTCGGCTTCGCGGAGATCGACTGGTTCTTCTGCGTCAACCGCAGCCTTCGGCAATGCGGACATCGTTTCGCCGATTGCCGGTCGGCAATGACGCTGCTCGGCCAACGACTGGCGGACTACGTGCTGTCGCTCGATCCCGCCGCCGACGACGGCCTGAACGACCTGCATTCGCTGTTCGGCCTACTCTGCGCCTTCGCCGAATTGCAGCAGGCGGTGCCGGAACTGGTGCGCAGCGATCGGCCGCTGAAGCTGGTCCTGGATCGCCGGCCCTTCATCTGACCCGCGTCAGCTTTTCCCACCGGGCCCATGCTGCCACGGGCCGGTGCTGCCACGGGCCAGCAGCGGAACCGGCAGGCGGATATGCGCCTCCTCCGGTGACACGGGTACTCCGGTCATCGCCTTCACCAGCAGGGACGCTCCGGCCTGGCCAAGCGCCCGTCGCGGCTGGCGCAGCGTGGTCAGCGTCGGCTCGACGAAGTCGGCGAATGCGATGCCGTCGAAACCCATGATCGAGACATCCTCGGGCACCTCGACGCCGGCGGTCCGGACCGTCTTCAGAAAGCCGATGGCCATCTCGTCATTCGCCGCGAACAAAGCCGTGGGCCGGTTCTTCGCGGCGAGGAATCGCGACGCGGCGGCACAGCCCGCGGCAAAGGTGAAATCGCCCGGATAGAACCGGGCCTCGCGCATCGGAATGCGCGCCGATGCAAGCGCGTCGCAGAACCCGGCACGACGCTGCCGTTCGAGAACGTTGTCGGGCGGCCCGGCAAGATACGCCAGGCGGCGATGGCCGAGGCGCAGCAGATGCGACACCCCTTCCCGCGCCGCTTCGAAATTCTGCGCCTCCACCTGCGGGAAATCGGCACCCGCGATCGTCTCGCAGACCGCCACCATCGGCACCCCCAGCGTGTTCAACGACCTTCCATCGTATTCCGGGATCGACCCGTTCAGCAGCACGACTCCGTCAACCTGCCCGGACTGGACGATGTCGACGATCTCCTGCGCCTTCTCGCGGGTGTTCCCGAGATTGCCGATCAGCCAGCCATAGCCGGCACCGGAAAGCGCCTCGTCGATCCCGCGCAGCACATCGGAAAAGAACGGGTTGGCGATATCAGGCACCACCACCAGCACCACCATGCTGCGCCGCGCGCGCAACGAGCGCGCCGCCGGGTTGGGGGTATAGCCGGTGCGCTGCACCGCCTCCGTCACCCGCGCCAGCGTGTCCGCGCGCAGTTTCTCCGGCGAGGTCAAGGCCCGGCTGACGGTCGCGGTGGAGACGCCGGCCATCGCGGCGATATCGGCGATCCTGAGGGTCCGCCGGTCCTTGGCAATCTCGTCCACGTGCGTCCCGTTCCCCCGACCAACTTGGTCTTGACAGTCGAAGCCGGTCTCCGCCATCCTATGCCCGGATGTAATCGATTACAAGAACTCGACGCCTCCGCCACATCACTCACAAAGAAGCCCAGCCGCACGAACCGGCCGGGCAACGCCAGGGGACACGTCATGCTCACTCGTACCGCAGCCGGTCTCGGCCTGATCGCGTCGCTCGCCCTTGCCGGGCCTGCCAGCGCGCAGCAGAAGGCCGAAGTCATTCATTGGTGGACTTCAGGAGGCGAGTCGGCCGCGGTGAAGGTCTTCGCCGACGCATTCAACCATGACGGCGGCGTCTGGGTGGACACCGCGATCGCCGGCGGCGCCAATGCGCGCACCGCGGCAATCAACCGCACTATCGGCGGCAACCCGCCGACCGCGATGCAGTTCAACACCGGCAAGCAATTCGACGACCTGGTCGAGAACGACATGCTGAGCAATGTCGACGCCGTGGCGGCGGCGCAGAACTGGAAGGCCATCATGCCCGCGGCACTGATCGACGCAGTGACGCGCAACGGCCACGACTATGCAGTCCCGGTCAACATCCATGGCCAGGGCTGGTTGTTCTACTCGACCGCGGCCCTCGCCAAGGCCGGCGCCCAGCCGCCGACCAACTGGGACGATGTGTTCCCGGTGCTCGACAAGCTGAAGGCCGCCGGCCTGGTGCCGCTGGCGTTCAGCGGCCAGAAGACGTGGGAGCGCGGCCTGTTCAATGCCGTGCTCGCCGGCAAGGGCGGCGGCGCCATGTTCATCGATTTCTGGGGCAAGCGCGACGTCGCCATGGTCAAAGGCCCGGCGTTCCGCGAGGTGGCCGAGACCTTCCGCAAGCTGCACAACTACGTCGACCAGGGCAGCCCCGGCCGCAACTGGAACGACGCCACCGGCATGGTCATCGCCGGCAAGGCCGGCATGCAGGTGATGGGCGACTGGGCCAAGGGCGAGTTCACCGCCGCCGGCCAGACCCCCGGCAAGGAATACGGCTGCACCGTGCTGAGCAATCATGGCCCGGCCTACGTGATGGGCGGTGACGTCTTCGTGTTCCCGAAGAACAAGGACCCGGCACAGCAGAAAGCGCAGGTGATGCTGGCTACGGCCATGCTCGAGCCGGCGACGCAGATCGCCTTCGCCCAGAAGAAAGGCTCGATCCCGTCGCGCCAGGACCTGGACGTAAGCTCGCTCGACGCCTGCGCCCAGAAGGCCGTCGCCTGGCTGCGTGACAAATCCGCCCAGGTTCCGGCCAACGAACTGCTGTCGCCGCCCGCACTCACCGGCGCGATGGAAGACCTGATCTCGCAATACTGGAACGACTCCTCGATGACCACCGACGCCTTCATCGCCAAGGTTGCATCGACCCTCGCGCAACCGCTCTGACACAGTGTCCGGACGCGGGCGGCATGTCGCCGCCCGTGTCCGGGAATGCACGCGTCCAGTCCAGGTCCCGCATCCATGCCCCGCCACGCCCGCCCATCCGGCTCGCGCCTTGCCGCCCAGCTCGCGCTGGCCCCGGCGCTGCTGATCGCGCTCGTGGTCTACTGCGGCAGCACGGCCTGGACCGTCTGGATCTCGCTGACCAGCTCTCGGATGTTGCCGAACTCGGTGTTTGTCGGCCTGCGGCAGTATGTCAGCCTGGCCGACAACGAACGCTGGCTGGTCTCGGTGCGAAACCTCGGGCTGTTCGGCGGACTTTTCCTGCTGGCCGCCATCACAATCGGATTCCTGCTGGCGGTGATGATCGACCAGAGGGTGCGTGCCGAGACGCTGATGCGCTCGATCTTCCTCTATCCGTTCTCGATGTCGTTCATCGTCACCGGCCTCGCCTGGCGATGGCTGCTGGACCCGACGCTGGGGATCGAAAAGATCGGCCACGACCTGGGTTTCGCCGGTTTCAGGTTCGACTGGCTGGTACGCCAGGACCGGGTCATCTACACGCTGGTGTTTGCTGCCGTCTGGCACGCCTCGGGATTGGTGATGGCGATCATGCTCGCCGGCCTGCGCGGCATCGATCCCGAGATCTGGAAGGCCGCCCGCGTCGACGGCCTGCCGCCCTGGCGGACCTACCTCGTCATCATCGTGCCGATGCTGCGCGGCAGCTTCGCCACCGCCTTGGTGCTGCTGGCGACCAGCGTCGTGCGCCTCTACGACCTCAGCGTCGCGATGACCAATGGCGGACCCGGCATCGCATCCGAAGTGCCGGCCAAGTTCGTCATGGATTACCTGTTCGAACGGGCGAATATCGGCCTGGCCACGGCGGCGGCAACTTCGATGCTGATCACCATCGTCGCCGTCGTCGGGCCATGGCTGTACTGGCAGCAACGCCGGGCGGCGGCGGCAGGCCACGCCGGATGAGCGCCAGCCTCACGCAACCGCATGGCCGGCGCCCGCGCCGGCTGACGACGGCGCGGGTCGGCATCTATGCCTTCCTGGCGATCTCCGCGGCTTTCTTCCTGACACCGCTCTACGTCATGCTCGTCACCTCGCTGAAATTGATGCCGGAGGTGCGGCTCGGCAACATTCTCGCCCTGCCGTCGCAGGCCAGCACCTATGCCTGGGTGAAGGCCTGGACCAGCGCCTGCACCGGCCTCAACTGCAACGGCATCCAGGTGGGGTTCTGGAACTCCGTGCGCATCCTGGTGCCCAGCGTCATCATGTCGATCGCGGTCGGGTCGCTGACCGGCTACACCTTGTCTTTCTGGCGCCCGCGCGGGGCGGAGCTGCTGTTCGGCATGCTGATGGCGGTCGCCTTCGTGCCATACCAGGTCTTCATCTATCCGCTGGTGCGGATCTTCTCCTTCGTCGGATTGAACAACTCCATCCCCGGCATCGTGCTCGTGCACACCATCTTCGGCCTGCCGACGATGACGCTGATCTTCCGCAATCACTTCGCGGGCCTGCCGATCGAATTGTTCAAGGCCGCACGCGTCGACGGCGCCGGCTTCTGGCGCATCTTCAGCGCCATCATGCTGCCGATGGCGGTGCCGATGATCGTGGTGGCGATGATCCTGCAGGTTACCGGAATCTGGAACGACTTCCTGCTCGGGCTGGTGTTCGCCGGGCGCGAAAACCTGCCGATGACGGTACAGCTCAACAACGTCGTCAACTCCACCCAGGGCGAGCGGGAATACAACGTGGAGATGGCGGCGACGCTGCTGACCGCGCTTGCTGCCGCTCATCGTCTACATCGTTTCGGGACGCTGGTTCGTCCGCGGCATCGCCGCCGGCGCGGTGAAAGGATAGTCCATGCCGGCTCGCAGCGATGTCTCCCTGCGCGGGATAGAGATCTCCTACGGCTCCGTCCGCGTGCTGGACCGTCTCGACCTCGAGGTCGAGCAATCCGAATTCCTCGTGCTGCTGGGGCCTTCGGGCTGCGGCAAGTCCACGCTCCTGAACGCCATCGCCGGCCTCACCGAAGTCGACCAGGGCGAAATCTGGATCGGCGGCCGCAACGTCACCTGGCTGGAGCCGCGGGACCGCGGCATCGCCATGGTGTTCCAGTCCTACGCCTTGTATCCGCGCATGAGCGTGCGCGGAAACATGTCGTTCGGACTCAAGGTCGCCGGCGAGAAGCGGGCCGAGATCGAGCGCCGGGTCGCCAACGCCGCCGACATGCTGCGCATCGACGACCTGCTCGACCGCAAACCTTCCGAACTGTCCGGCGGCCAGCGGCAACGCGTGGCGATCGGGCGCGCGCTGGTGCGCGACGCCGGCGTGTTCCTGCTTGATGAGCCGCTGTCCAATCTCGATGCGCAGCTGCGGGCCGAATTGCGTGTCGAGATCAAGATGCTGCACCAGCGCCTCGGTGCGACGATGATCTTCGTGACGCATGACCAGATCGAGGCGCTGACGCTCGCCGACCGGATCGCGGTGATGAAGGATCGCAAGATCCAGCAGCTCGGCACCCCGCAGGATGTCTATCTGCGGCCCGCCAACCGCTTCGTCGCCAGCTTCGTCGGTGCGCCGGCGATGAACATTTTCCCGGGCCACGTGATCCGGGATGGCGACCAGTCGCTGTTCCAGGGCGAAGGCTTCAGGATCGCCCTCACGCCGCCCGGTGCTGCGGCAACGATCGCCGAAGGGACCAAGATCGACCTCGGCATCCGGCCGGAGCATATCCTGCTTTCCCCCGACGGAACCCCTGGCCTGGAAGCGGCCGTCGAGGTCATCGAGCCGATGGGCAGTGAAATGCTCACCTGGACCCGCGTCGGCGCCAGCCGCATGTCCGTGCGCCTTCCCGCGGAAACGCCGGTCGCCCGCGGCGATCGGCTCGCCCTGCAACTTCCCTTCCACCGCCTCAACCTTTTCGATGCCGCTTCCGGTGAGCGGCTGTGAAATCCTCGCCCCACCAGGAGCCATGAGATGACGACGAAGCCCGAGATCTCCTATCAGCTTTATTCCTCGCGCAACTTTCCGGACCTGGCACGCCAGGCGAAGATGCTCGCCGGGATAGGATTGCGGCATGTCGAGCCCTATGGCGGCCTGTTCAACGATGTCGGCGCGCTTCGCGATGCGCTCGACAAGAACGGCTTGGATGCGCCGAGCGCGCATATCGGCGCGCCGATGCTGCGGGACGATTTCGACGGCACTATGCAGAAGCTGAAGACCCTCGGCGTGAAGCTCGCCATCGTGCCGGCGGTCCCGCCATCCGAACGCAAGCAGGATCGGGAAGGCTGGCAGGCCTTGGGCCGCGAACTCGCCGGCTACGCCAAGCGGACGGCCGATCACGGGCTGGCCTTCGCCTGGCACAACCATGATTTCGAGTTCGCCCAGCTTCCCGACGGCTCGATGCCGTTGGAATGGATCCTCGGCGACGATGCAGGCCTGCTCTGGCAGGTCGACATCGCCTGGGCGGTTCGCGGCAACCAGGACCCGCTGACCTGGATCAAGCGCTACGCACCGAGGGTGACAAGCTTCCACGTCAAGGACCTCGCGCCCGAAGGGCAGTCCCTCGATGAAGACGGCTGGGCCGATGTCGGCCACGGCCGGCTCGACTGGTCGAAGCTGCGGCCGGCGATGCTCGCGACACCCGCCGCCCTGTGGACGCTGGAGCACGACAACCCCAGCGACGATGCACGCTTCGCGGCGCGCTCATTCGCCACCGTTTCGGCCTGGTAGAGCGACCGCCATGCGCGAGTTCGGAGTCGGGATCGTCGGCTGCGGCGTCATCTCCGGCATCTACATGCAGAACATGAAGCTGTTCGAGGGGCTGGCGCTGCGCGCCTGCGCCGACCAGCGGCCGGAAGCGGCCAAGTCCCAGGCTGAGAAGTTCGGGATCGAGGCCTGCGGCGTCGACGCGCTGATGGCCAGGGCGGATATCGACATCGTCGTCAACCTCACCGTGCCGAATGCGCATTTCGCGGTCAGCCACGCGGCCCTCACTGCTGGCAAACACGTGTTTTCCGAAAAGCCGCTTTGCGTTTCGGTGGCCGAAGGGCGCCGGCTGCTGGACGAGGCAGACCGGCGCAAACTGCTGCTCGGCTGCGCGCCGGATACCTTCCTCGGCGGCGGCGGCCGCCTGGCCCGGCAGATCATCGACAGCGGCCGGATCGGAAAGATCCTGTCCGGAACCGCAATCCTGCTGTCGCATGGCATGGAGCACTGGCACCCGGATCCCGATTTCTTCTTCAAGCCGGGCGGCGGCCCGGTGCTGGACCTCGGGCCGTATTACCTGAGCGCCCTGGTCAACCTGCTCGGGCCGATCGCCCGGGTGCAGGCGCAGTCCGCGATCGGGTTCGCCGAACGCGTCATCGGCAAGGGCCCCCGCATGGGGCAGAGTGTCGTCGTGGAAACGCCCACCTCGATCTCGGCTCTGCTGGAATTCGGCGCCGGCGCCCAGATCACGCTGGTGATGAGCTGGGATGTCTGGAAGCATGGCCACCCGGCCATCGAGCTCTACGGCACCGAGGGCTCGATGCGCGTGCCGGATCCGAACTTCTTTGGCGGCAACATCGAATTCACCGAACGCGACGGCGACTGGCAAAGCGCCTCCGCCGCCGCGATGCCGTTCGGCCGCCCGAACTGGCGTTCGCCGAACTGGCCGCCCGAACGCCCGGAGCAGGCCAACTACCGCTGCCTCGGATTGTCCGAACTGGCGAGCGCCGCCGCCAACGGCACCCCGCATCGCAGCTCTGGTCGCCTGGCGCAGCACGTGCTGGAAGCGATGTACGCCATCCTGCAAGCCGCCGAAACGCGGCAGGTGGTGGAGATCGGCACCCAGCTGGACCGGCCCTTGCCGATGACCGACGACCAGGCCCGAAAACTCGCCAGACCCGGCGCCGTTTGACACCGCCTTCCCAACGATGACGACCAGAACGGAGAGTTCGTGAAAATGCCAGCCACGATGCGGGGCCCCGGCCTGTTCCTGGCGCAATTCGCCGGCGACGATGCGCCGTTTGATTCGCTCGACTCCATCAGCGCCTGGTCCGCAGGCCTGGGCTATGTCGGCGTGCAGATCCCCACCTGGGACCGGCGGCTGTTCGACCTCGACCGCGCTGCCGAGTCCGATACCTATTGCCAGGAGATCACCGGCACCCTCGCACGCCACGGCCAGCAGGTGACGGAGCTTTCCACCCATCTGCAGGGCCAACTCGTCGCGGTGCATCCGACCTACGACGAGGCGTTCGACGCCTTCGCCCCATCGCAGGTGCATGGCAAGCCGAAGCAGCGCCAGGCCTGGGCGGTGGACCAGATGCTGAAGGCGGCCCGCGCCTCGCGGCGGCTGGGCCTTGCCGCCAGCGTGACCTTTCCCGGCGCCCTCGCCTGGCCGTTCCTGTACCCCTGGCCACAACGAGCGCCCGGCCTGATCGAAACCGCGTTCGACGAACTGGCCGCACGCTGGAAGCCGATCCTCGATGCCTACGATGAAGCGGGCGTCGACGTCTGCTACGAACTGCATCCTGGCGAAGACTTGTTCGACGGCGTCACCTTCGAGATGTTTCTGGAACGCACCGGCAACCATCCGCGCTGCCGCATCAACTACGACCCCTCGCATTTCCTGCTCCAGCAAATGAACTACCTCGACTTCATCGACATCTACGCCGACCGGATCGGCGCCTTCCACGCGAAGGACGCCGAGTTCAACCCGAGCGGCCGGCAGGGCGTCTATTCCGGCTTCCAGCCCTGGATCTCGCGTGCCGGCCGATTCCGCTCCCTCGGCGACGGCCAGGTCGATTTTCCGGCGGTGTTCTCCCGCCTTGCCGCCGCCGGCTACGACCGCTGGGCCGTCCTGGAATGGGAGTGCTGCATCAAGCACCCCGAGGACGGCGCGCGCGAAGGCGCCCCGTTCATCCGCAACCACATCATCCATGCCACCGACAAGGCATTCGACGACTTCGCAGGCGGCGCCACCGATCCAGCCCAGGCCCGTCGCATGCTGGGCCTGGACTGACCGCGATGCCGGGCCAGGATCGCATACGCCTCGGCATGGTCGGCGGCGGCCAGGGCGCCTTCATCGGCGCCGTGCACCGCTTCGCCGCCCGCCTCGACGACCAGTACACGCTGGTCTGCGGGGCGCTGTCGTCGGATCCGGAACGGGCACGGGCGTCGGGGGCGGATCTCGGGCTCGACCCGTCGCGCAGCTACGGCGACTACGCCGCGATGTTCGCCGCCGAACGTGCACGGCCCGACGGGATGGAGGCGGTGGCGATCGTGACGCCGAACCATCTGCATCATCCGATCGCGCTGGCCGCGCTGCAAGCAGGCTTCCACGTCATCTGCGACAAGCCGCTCGCCACCACCATCGGCGAGGCCCGCGACCTGGTTGCCGCAACCGCCGCCGCAGATCGGATCTTCGCCGTCACCTACAACTACTCCGGCTACCCGATGGTGCGCCAAGCCCGGGCAATGCTGCGCCAGGGCCTGCTCGGAACGCTGCGCGTGGTGCAGGCGGAATACGTGCAAGGCTGGCTCGCCAACTCGCTTGAATCCAGCGGCCAGAAACAGGCGGCATGGCGCACCGATCCGGCGCAATCCGGCCCCGGCGGCGCCATCGGCGACATCGGAACCCACGCCTTTCATCTCGCGAGCTTCGTCACCGGCCTGCTGCCGGACGCGGTGCTCGGCGACCTCAGCGCCTTCGTGCCCGGCCGGCGTCTGGACGACAACGCCCACGTGCTGCTGCGTTTTCCCGGCGGCGCCCGCGGCATGATCTGGGCGAGCCAGGTGGCGCACGGTCACGAGAACGACCTGCGCCTGCGCATCTACGGCACCGATGGCGCGCTGGAATGGGCGCAGGAGACCCCGGACCGCCTGTGGTTCACCCCCTCCGGCCAAGGCCGCCGTCTGATCACCCGCGGCAGCGCCGAAGCGGGGCCCGATGCGGCGCGGATCACCCGCATTCCCGCCGGTCACCCCGAAGGCTACCTCGAGGGATTCGCAACCCTCTACACGGAAATCGCCCACGCCATCCGCGCCGCGCGAACCGGCGCGGCAATTGCCGCCGACGTGCAGTTCCCCACCGTCGATGACGGCGCGAACGGCGTGCGCTTCGTCGATGCCGTGGTCCGCTCCTCCGCCGCCGGCGGAAGCTGGGTCCAGTACCGGCTGAGCCGATCGGGCGGCCGCCCCTGGACAGTCCCGGCCGTCGTTCATAAAGCTGTATCGGACCGCAATTCCCGGGCGATCCGAAAGGCAACCGCATGACGCAGTTTCGCGACATCTGGGCCGTTGTGCCGATCAAGGGTTTCGACGCGGCGAAACAGCGGCTGGCCCTCGTGTTCCCCGAGGAATTCCGCCGCGAACTGGCCGCCCTGATGGTCGAAGACGTGCTCGACGCCCTCTTCCGGTCGCGCCACCTCGCCGGCATTCTCGCCGTCACCCAGGACACGGCGGCCGCGGCGCTCGCCCGGCGATACGGCGCCGAGATCCGCATGGCGGGCGCCGATGCCGGCCACACCGCGGCTGTCATGTCCGGCGCGGGCTTCCTCGCCGGCCAAGGGCGCGGCATGCTGTCGCTGCCCGGCGACATCCCCGGCGTGACTGCCCAGGAGATCGACATGCTGCTCGCAACCCATCGCGACGCACCCGCCTCAACGCCCGCCTTCACGATCGTGCCGTCGCATGACCGGCGCGGCTCTAACGCCATCGTGGCCACGCCGCCCGACGCGGTGCCGCTCGCGTATGGCGACGACAGCTTCCTGCCGCATCTGGACGCGGCCCGCCGCCAGCAGATCGAGCCGCGGATTGTCACCCTTCCCGGCATCGCCCTCGACGTCGACACGCCGGCGGATCTTCTCGCCCTCGCGGCCCGGGACTGGCCGACGCGAACCCATCGCTTCCTCCGATCGTCGCCGGTGTTCGCCGCCGTCGCCGCGGAGCGGAGCCACGCCCAATGACCGACGCGCTGGCTGCCCTCGACCGCACCGACGCCCCCGACATTTCGGACGACGCCGCACGCGAACTGGCGCAGACCGCACCGCTCGCCCGCCTGATCGAACTGGCCGGCGAACTGCGCGACCGCGGTCACGGCAACCTCGTCTCCTATTCGCGCAAGGTCTTCATCCCGCTCACCCATCTCTGCCGCGACAGCTGCCACTACTGCACCTTCGCCCAGCCCCCGGCGAGGGGCGAGCAGGCCTATCTCAGCCCCGAACAGGTGCTCGACATCGCCCGCGCCGGTGCCCGCGCCGGTTGCAAGGAAGCGCTGTTCACCCTCGGTGACAAACCGGAACAACGCTACGGCGCCGCCCGATCCGCCCTGCGCGCCGCTGGGCCACGAGACCACGATCTCCTACCTGCTCGAGGTCGCCGGCCTGGTGCTGAAGCAGACCGGCCTGCTGCCGCACATCAACGCCGGCGTCATGGGGCTCGACGATATCACGCTGCCTGCGTGCGGTGTCGGTTTCGCAAGGCATCATGCTGGAGACTGCATCGGATCGGCTGTCCCAGCGCGGCTTCCCGCATTTCGGATCGCCCGACAAGATCCCGGCGCGCCGCCTCGAAACCATCCGCGCCGCCGGCGAGGCGCAGGTCCCGTTCACCTCCGGCCTGCTGATCGGCATCGGCGAAACCCGGATGGAACGCCTCGATGCGCTGCTCAAGCTGCGCGCCCTGCACCGCGAATTCGGGCACATCCAGGAACTCATCATCCAGAACTTCCGCGCCAAGCCGGGCACCCGCATGGCGGACGCGCCCGAGCCGCCGCTCGAGGAGCAGCTCTGGACCGTCGCCATCGCCCGCCTGCTGTTCGGCCCCGCGATGAACATCCAGTCGCCGCCGAACCTGCGGCCCGAGGCGCTCGGCCAGATCGTCGCCGCCGGCATCAACGACTGGGGCGGCGTCTCCCCGGTCACGCCCGACCACGTGAACCCCGAGGCGCCGTGGCCGGAAATCGAGCATCTCGCCAACCAGACCGCCGCCGCCGGGAAACTGCTGGTCGAGCGGCTGGCGATCTATCCCGCCTTCACGCTCGATCCGCGGCGCTGGCTGGACCCGGCCCTGCGCGGCCCCACCATGCGGCATTCCGATGCCACCGGCCTTGCCCGGCCCGACAACTGGGTCGCGGGCTCCGGCACCACCCCGCCCCCCATCCGACCTGGCGCCCGCGCGATCCCGACCGGCCGCGACCTCCCGGCTATTCTCGACCGCGCCACCCAAGGCGGCGATCTCAGCGAATCCGACATCGTCCGCCTGTTCGCCGCCCGCGGCCCGGAGTTCGACCTGGTCTGCAGGACCGCCGACGCCAGTTCGCGCCGAAACCTGCGGCGACGCCGTCTCCTACGTGGTCACCCGCAACATCAACTACACCAATATCTGCACGTACCGCTGCAAGTTCTGCGCCTTCTCGAAAGGCAAGCTCAGCGAAAACCTGCGCGGCCGGCCGTACAATCTCGACGTCGCCGAAATCCAGCGCCGCGCCACCGAGGCCTGGGCGCGCGGCGGCACCGAGCTCTGCCTGCAAGGCGGCATTCACCCCGAATACACCGGCCAGACCTATCTCGACATCGTCCGCGCCATCAAGGACGTCACGCCCGAGATGCACATCCACGCCTTCTCACCGCTCGAGATCTGGCAGGGCGCCGCGACGCTGAACATCTCCGTCGCCGAATTCCTCACCGCCCTGAAGGCGGAGGGCCTCGGCTCCCTCCCCGGCACCGCGGCCGAGATCCTGGACGACGAGGTGCGCGCCGTCATCTGCCCGGACAAGCTCGACACCGACCAGTGGCTGCAGGTCATCGAGACCGCGCACCAGGTCGGATTGCGCAGCACCGCGACCATCATGTTCGGGCATGTCGACCATCCCGTGCACTGGGCGCGGCACCTGCTGCGAATCCGAAACCTGCAGGCCCGCACAGGGGGATTCACCGAATTCGTCCCCCTGCCCTTCGTGCCGATGGAAACCCCGATCTTCCTGCGCGCCGCATCCCGGCAAGGCCCGACCTACCGCGAGGCGGTGCTGATGCACGCGGTCAGCCGCCTGGCGCTGCACCCCCTCATCACCAACATCCAGGTCTCCTGGGTGAAGCTCGGCGCCGAGGGCATGGCCGATTGCCTGCACGCCGGCGTCAACGATCTCGGCGGCACCCTGATGGAGGAAACCATCACCCGCTCCGCCGGCGCCGTGCACGGGCAGGAGATGTCGCCGAACCAGTTCACCGACATCATCCGCGCCGCCGGCCGCGTCCCGCGCCCCCGCAACACGCTGTACGGCGACCCCGCCGAAAGCCGGGTGCAGGCGGCCTTCCAGGCGCCGCCGCTGACCAAGTCGTTCAACACCCCGGCGGTCCGCTACGACCGCCAACCCGCCGGCCACGCCGCTGACTAATTGCGAATACGCAACGACTAAGACGCAGTGAGGCGCTTCGTGACTAGCCTCGCAAAACCGCGCGCGCCATAAGCGGAAACACCAACGGACCAGCCGAAACCGCATCCCCCAAAACCGGCCGTACAGCCGGACGCGCAACCACGACCGGGTGTGCCAGCGGCGCCGGATCGGCAACGACCGCCGCTGCCGAGCGGCCGGCGACCGCGAGCAGTTCGGGCATCGGCGTAACCCCGAGCATTCGGCACAGCGGCCGCAGCAATCTCCCCAGTTCAGGCGCCGCTGTCAGCATCGCCGCCATCTCCGGATCGGTCAGCAGGTGGCGCAGCTGGCTGCCGAAAACCCGCGCCTCCGGCACCAGCCGCACCAGCCATGCATCACCCTGCGGCAGTCGAACCGGCGGCGCGGCAACCGACGCCGGCGGCGACACCGCCGCGCGCTTCACGCGACGACGCGTCACCGGAAGCGTGCCGGCCGCAACCCGCCCGGCCAGCTTCGCGAAGCGCACCGCGATGCGGCTCAGCCGGTTGCAGATCGCCATGATCACTGGCCCCAGCTCCCGGGGGCTGGCCCGACGCGCCACCACCGCCCGGCCCAGCCAGGCCATGATGAAGCCGAAGCGTTCGGCGACGGTGGGAGGGACGGAGACGTGCATGAACAAAACAAGAACATAAACCCGCCGCCCTGTCAAGACAGCCTGCCCGGCAGCAAGCCGGACGCCCTGCCACGCCGCCACCCCCAGCACGACGTGCTGCTGGCCGAGGGCTTTGGCCTGCGAAAGCTACCTCGACACCGGCAACCGCCACGCCTTCGAAGGCGGCGGCCCGGCGCTCGACCTGCACCCGGACTTCGCCGCCACCACCTGGCCCGCCGAAGCCTGCGCCCCCACGCCGCCCACGGCCCGGAAGTCTACCGGGTGCGACGCCGCCTCAAGGCGCGAGCGGCCGAAAGGCCGCCACCGTCACCGAACTGCAACCGGGAAGGCGGCGCGCGAAATAACAACCCTCGGCTTCTCCCTCTCCCCTTGCGGGAGAGGGGGAGCAACCGAAAGTCATCGACGCCCCCACTCTACCGCACGCGACCCCTCGCCCCCGAGGCAGTGCTAGACCGCAACCTCGCGCAGATACACGTCCTCGATCCCGTCGATCTCGTCCATCTGCTGCCCGATGCGCACGAAGCCGAAGCGGGCGATCACCGCCTGTGACGGCTTGTTGTCGGGCGACACGGTCACGATGAACTTACGAACCCCGAACATCGCGCGCGCCCAATTCATCACCGCATCCGAAGCCTCCGCCGCGTAGCCCCGACGGCGATATTCCGGGAAAACGCGATAGCCGAACTCGACCGCGTCGCGCGCATAGGCCTGCAGGTCATCGGGATCGGGCCGGCTGTGAAACCGGATATGGCCGACCATCGTCCGGTCGTCAGGAAGGATAATGGCCCGGAACGACCAGGGTTGGTATTGCGGGTCTTCGTCCAGCCGCACCTTGGCAAATCCCAGGCTGCTCGGATAATCCAGCAACACGTTCGGAATCCTGGCACCCAAAAGTTGCTCGGCCCGCGCAAGGTCGCCTGCAAGACAGGCCTCGACCCCCTCCCGCCCCATCAGCCGCAGCACCAGACGCGGTGTAACGATATCGGCCAAAGCGGCAGGCATGTGTTCGTTCATCGGACGCGCAGGCCCTCTGCAGGCAGGCTTGGTGACCCCGGCAAATCCGGAAACCTTACGCTCAGCACTATTCCATTTTCTGGCGTCGCGCGAGACAGATCGGTCGCGGTCGGACGCCAAAATTGCTCCAGCCGAACCAACCCAATTCATTTCTAATCTAGAACATGTAGCCGGCTGTGGAACAGCAATATTACTTTTGTCCCAGCAAAGACGCGGCAGATCCGCATCGACAGGGTCTCATCGGGTGCCGTAGCATTCCCCCTCAATCCACTGCCTGTGACAAACCGCAACCGGCTCGCCGCAATCGAGCCTCGGTGTCCAAAATCTGCAATGGGAGGCTGACCTTGCCGCTCGATCAGGACTTCCTGGACCTTGCGTTGACCGCCGGCGCCGTCGATTACTATCTGACCCAGCAACAACAACAGCAGCAACAGCAACAGCAGCAACAACAGCAGCAGCAACAGCAACAACAGCAGCAACAAGAAGAGGTCTTCCGGCTCTACCGTCTCGACATGACGGAATCGACCTACCAGGCGCTCGTCGGGGCTCTGAAGGATCGGCAGGAATTCGGCCTCGTGTCCGACCTCGAGAAGCTGGTCACGCGCCAGGGGCGCATTACCCTGGTGACCGCATTCTCACTCGTATTCTTCCATGAGCTTCGTGAGAGAATTTGCGGAACCGACGCCGGCAAAACAGGGGAGGTTGGCGGCATCACCGCACGCGGTCTCGCCACCGGCGTGTCAGCTTGGCTCATGAGCGCCTTCGGTCTCACAAACCCGATCGCCCTCGGAGTTGCGGCGACCATCCTCTTCGTGCTGTCCGGAGCCACCAAGGGCGCCTTCTGCAAGGCCACCGAACCGGACGTGAGAGCCGCTCTCCGGAACCCGACAGCCCTCCTGGATAAGCTCTACAAGGAACGGCCGACCGGGCGGCAAGGTCAACAGCAACAACAGCAGCAGTAGCCGACCATCCCGGCGCTGTCCGCCTCCGGCACGGCTCCATGGCCGCGCTTCAGCAGTGTCGTTCCCATGTCCAAACGCGTTCACACTCGCTCTCCGGCTGCACCGCCACAGGAAGAACGGAGACGAAAACCTCGTGGATCCGGCGCACGGCCTTAGGCCATTTCCGAGCGGCGGGCGCGAGAGACCGGAATGCTGCGCTTCGGGTGCGCGGTGGTCGCAGTCGTTGCGCCCAGTTCCTTCTCCACTGCCTTGACCACGACGCCTTGCCACCCCGGCCCCATTGCGCGAAGCCGAAGGAGCGTCGCCGCCGGAAACCGGATGCTCACCAGCTGCTTCGGCTCGGCGAGCTTCGGGCGCCCGCGACGCACGATCTTGTCACCGTCGCGCACCGTCGCCGCGGCGAAGAAGGCGTCCGTCAGTTCCGGCGCATCATCCGCCTTGTCCAAGATGCCTGATCCAGCGGCGTTCTTCTTTGCCATGTGCGTACCTCATCGAGATGATGCGCCGCGGCTCGCCATACGCCATGCGGTCATCCGCCAGGGTGGCGTGAAGCCCCGCGAACACCTCGACAGCATCGGCGAAATCCAAGCCGCGCTCGGCAAGAGTCGCTGCGCGCTTCGCCGCGTCGTAGGTGACCCGCATAAATTAATGTAGCTACGTTTAATACCGATGTCAACGCGATCCCGAAAAGACGGGCGAAACCCCGCCCATTCCTCAACTCGAAGGCCACCGAATTTTCAGGAATGCGGTTTGGTGAGCCCGGTGGGATTCGAACCCACGGCCCCAAGATTAAAAGTCTCGTGCTCTACCAACTGAGCTACGGGCTCGCCAGCGGCACCTTGAACGCGATGCCGTGCATCAGGTCAAGGTGCCTCAGGCGGGAGCCGGGAGAACGGCCGAGTTCGGGGGCGATCAGCCCTTCACGTCGGCGGCGACCCGCATGTGGATGATCTTGTCCGGGCCGCTCACCGTGCCGCTGGAGCCGGAGCCGCGCTTGATGCGGTCGACGAACTCCATGCCGGAGATCACCTGCCCCCAGATCGTGTACTGCCCGTCGAGGTTCGGCGCCGGGGCGAACATGATGAAGAACTGGCTGTCGGCGCTGTCCGGGCTGGAGCTGCGGGCCGCACCCACCGTGCCGCGCAGGAAGTGGCGGCTGCGGGTGAATTCGGCCGGCACGTTGCCCATGCCGCTGCCGCCGGTGCCGGTGCCGGTCGGGTCGCCGCCCTGCGCCATGAAGCCCTCGATCACCCGGTGGAAGACGATGCCGTCATAGAAGCCCTTGCGGCACAGCTCCTTCACCCGGGCCACGTGCTTCGGCGCGATCTCGGGCAGCAGCTGGATCACCACCCGGCCATCCTTCAGGTCCAAATAAACGGTGTTTTCCAGATCGGTCTGGGCGGTGGCGGATTCGCTCATGGTCATTCCAAGGACAGGGGTTGCAACAAGGCTCGCGATCAATGTGCGACGGCGCATCGGATGCTCCTTCGGGCAGCTTCGGTTCAAAGTGGGAGGTGTGGCGTCAGCCGCGCCCGACGCGGGCCAGCGTGCGCTCCAGCGTGAACGGCGACACGAACGAGGAAATATCCCCGCCAAGCGTCGCGATCTCCTTCACGAAGCGCGAGTTGATGAACTGGTGGTGCTCGCTGGCGGTCAGGAACACCGTCTCGATCATCGGATTCAGCCGGGCGTTCATCCCGGCCATGGCGAACTCGTAGTCGAAATCGGTCACCGCACGCAGTCCGCGGATCACCATCTGCGCGCCGACCTGCTGGGCGAACGCCACCAGCAGCGAGTCGAACGGCAGCACCTCGATCGGCGTGCCGGTGCGGTCGGAGATGCTGTCGCATTCCGCCTCCACCATCTCCACCCGCTCCTCCAGCGGGAACAGCGGGTTCTTGCCGATGTTCATGGCGACGCCGATGACCAGCCGGTCCACCAGCCGCGCGGCGCGGGCGATGATGTCGATATGGCCGTTGGTGATCGGGTCGAAGGTGCCGGGATACAGCCCGGTCCGCTGCGCCAGCGCCCCCATCGGGCCGGCATCCAGCGCGCCGGTGCCCAGGATCTGGGTGCCCAGCGGGTCCGGCGCGCGATCGCTGCTGGTCGCGCCTCCGCCCGCGGGGATATCGTCGCCGGATAGCTTCTCAGACATCCTCGCCCTCCGTGCCCGACGTGTCGTCCACGGGCGGGTCGCCTTCGCCGGACAGGTCGGGGGATTCCTCGCCTTCCGCCAGATCCTCGATAATCTCGTCTTCCAGGATCGGGAAGACACTGGTCACGCGCTCGCCGGAATCAAGGCGCAGCAGGGTCACGCCCATCGCGCTGCGCCCGGTGATCCGCACCTGGTCGGCCGGCACCCGGATCAGCCTGCCGTCGTCTGTCACCAGCATCACGCCGTCGCCCGGCCGCACCGGGAAGGTCCCGGCCACCCCGGTACCGGTGCGCGGCGTCAGGGTGATGTTGGCGATCCCCAGGCCGCCGCGGCCGCTCACCCGGTATTCATAGGCGGTCGAGCGCTTGCCGAAGCCCAGATCGGTCACCGTCAGCAGGAACTCCTCGGCGCCCTCCAGCTCGGCAATCCGCTCCGGCGACAGCGACACGTCGTCCACCACCTCCTCCGGCTCGCTGCCAGGATCGCCGGCAACTTCGACCGCCGCCTCGCTTTCGTCGTCGCCGTTGCGGCGCCGGGCGGCGGCATGCTTCAGATACGCCGCCCGCTCGGCGGTGTCGGCGTCGACATGGCGCAGTACCGCCAGGCTGATCACCTCGTCCGGCTTCTTGCCGGTGGCCAGCCTGATCCCGCGCACGCCGGAGCTGTCGCGGCCGGCGAACACCCGCAGCGTCTCGTCGGTGATCTGGAACCGGATGCAGCGGCCCTGCCGGGTCGCCAGGAAGATGTCGTCGCCCTCGCGGCAGGTCGCCACCCCGATCAGCCGGTCGCCACCGGGGATGCTGTCGGCGTCGAGCTTCATGGCGATCAGGCCGCTTGCCCGCACGTTGCGGAAATCCGACAGCCGGTTGCGGCGCACGTTCCCCGATGCCGTCGCGAACACCAGATGCAGGCTGTCCCACAGGCTCTCGTCCACCGGCAACGGCAGCACCGTCGTGATGGTGTCAGACCCCAGTTCCGGCAGCAGGTTCACCAGCGCGCGTCCCTTGCCGGTCGGCCCGCCTTCCGGCAGCCGCCACACCTTCTCGCGGAACGCCTTGCCGCCGGAGGAGAAGAACAGCACCCATTGGTGGGTGTGGCCGTTGAAGCTGCGGGTGACGATGTCGTCGCCTCGCGTGCCGGCGCCGCTGCGCCCGCGCCCGCCGCGGTTCTGCTGCCGGAACGTCTCCAGCGGCGTCCGCTTGATGAAGCCGTCGCGGGTGATGGTCACCACCATCCGCCCCGGCTCGATCAGGCTCTCGTCGTCCTGGTCGGCGATGCCGTCGACGATGTCGGTCATCCGCGGCGAGCCGATTTCCGCCCGCGCCTCGGTCAGTTCCGCGCGCATCACTTCCATCCGGCGCGGCCGGCTGGCGATGATGTCGAGCAGCCCGGCGATCCGCGCCGCCACCTCGCTCATCTCGCCGTTGATCTTCTCGCGCTCCAGCCCGGTCAGGCGCTGCAGGCGAATGTCGAGGATGCCGCGCGCCTGCTCCTCGGTCAGCCGCACCGAGCGGCCGGTCAGGATGTTGCGCTCGTCCTCGATCAGTTCCAGCAGCGGCACCACGTCGTCGGCCGGCCAGTCGCGCTCCATCAGCGCCACCCGCGCCGTCGCCGCGTCGGGGCTGGCGCGGATCAGCCGGATCACCTCGTCGATGTTGGCCACCGCGATCGCCAGCCCGACCAACAGATGCGCCCGCTCCCGCGCCTTGGACAGGTCATGCCGGGCGCGCCGCAGGATCACGTCCTCGCGGAAGCGGATGAACACCTCCAGCGCGTCCTTCAGCCCCATCAGCCGCGGCCGGCCGCCGTCGAGCGCCAGGAAATTCACCCCGAAGCTTGTCTGCAACTGGGTGAAACGAAACAGCTGGTTCAACACCACCTCGGCGGTGGCGTCGCGCTTCAGCTCGACCACGATGCGCATGCCGCTGCGATCGCTCTCGTCGCGCAGGTCGGAAATGCCCTCCACCTGCTTGGCCCGCACCAGCTCGGCGATCCGCTCCAGCAGCGTCGACTTGTTCACCTGGTAGGGGATTTCGGTGATGACGATCGCCTGGCGGTCCTTGCGGATGTCCTCGATCTCCGCCCGCGCGCGGATCACCACGCTGCCGCGCCCGGTCTCGAACGCGGAGCGGATGCCGGCCCGCCCCAGGATCAGCCCGCCGGTCGGGAAATCCGGGCCGGGCACGATCTGCATCAGCGCCTCCAGCCCCATGTCCGGATCGGCGATCAGCGCCAGCGCCGCATCGACGATCTCGGTCGGGTTGTGCGGCGGGATGTTGGTCGCCATGCCGACCGCGATGCCGCCGGCGCCGTTGATCAGCAGGTTCGGGAAGCTGGCCGGCAGGACCCGCGGCTCCTCGGCGCTTTCGTCGTAGGTCGGCTGGAAATCCACCGTGTCGCGATCGATGTCGCCCAGCAGCAGCATCGCCGCCCGCGACAGCCGCGCCTCGGTGTAGCGCATCGCCGCCGGCGGATCGCCGTCGACCGAGCCGAAATTGCCCTGGCCGTCGATCAGCTTCACCCGCATGGAGAAGGTCTGCGCCATCCGCACCAGCGCGTCGTAGATCGCCGCATCGCCGTGCGGGTGGAAGTTGCCCATCACCTCGCCGACCATCTTGGCGGATTTGCGATACGGCCGGTCGGGGGTGTAGCCGCCCTCCTGCATCGCATACAGGATCCGCCGATGCACCGGCTTCAGCCCGTCCCGGGCATCCGGCAACGCCCGGCTGACGATGACCGACATCGCATAGTCGAGGTAGGACCGGCGCATCTCGTCTTCGAGGGTCACCGAAGGCGTGTTGTCGGGGGTGCCGGCGCCCGCCCCGGCAGGGATCTCGGGGGGCGGGCCTTCAGGAGTGGTGTCGCTCAACGCGGTCTCGATTCGAGGTTATGCCGCGCCATCCCGGACTCGGCCGAGCCCCGGATGTCGCTCCCCGGCATTATATACGACCCCCCGGCCTACGTCACGCCGGGGCGCCCGGCCGCTGCCGGATCGGGGCAACGAGGCCCTGGGGAACCTGCGGCCTTCAAGGCGCGTTGTTGCGGGACCAGTTCAGGAGAACCACCGCAATGAACAGCATCATCTACATCATCGGATTGATCGTCGTGATCGGCGCGATTCTGTCGTTCTTCGGGCTGCGCTGATCCCGCAGGCGCGGGTCGCCGCCGCTCAGGCGGCCGCGACCGAAGACGCCTCCGCCGCCAAGCTGCCCAGCCCATCCTGAAGCACGACCTGCGCCGACACGTTCAGCAACGTGGTCGCGGCATGCGGGCTGCCGACCGACTGGCGGATGTCGCCCAGCCGCGCTGGCCCATGGCTGATGCGCGGCGTGCGGCCATGGATCACCCCCAGGCAGTCGACCAGCTGCAGCAGCGACGTCCCCCGCCCGGTGCAGACATTCACCACCTGGGCGCCGGGCGACGCCTCCAGGTGCACCATGGCCGCCTGCAGATGCCGGATCACGTCGGACACGTGCACGAAATCGCGGATCTGGTGCCCGTCGCCATGCACGGTGACCGTCTCGCGCTGCCGCACCCGCTGCGCAAAGATCGAGATCACGCCGGTATAGGGCGAGCCCGGATTCTGCCGCGGCCCGTAGACGTTGAAGAAGCGCAGCCCCAGCGTCGGAATCCCGTGCACCCGCCACGCCGCGCCGCCATGCAGTTCGGAGCCCATCTTGTCCGCGCCATACGCGGTCAGCGGCGCCGGCAGCAACCCCTCATGCGCCACCCGCCGTCCCAGGTCGCCATACACCGCGGCCGACGACGCGTATACGACGGGGATGCGCCCGCAATCGCGCGACGCGTCCAGCACGTTCAGCGTCGCGGTCTGGTTGGTGCGATGGGTGCCGAGCCAATCCTCGTTGGTGCGAGCGACCGATGCGATGGCGGCAAGATGGAAGCAGCCATCGGTCTGCTGCATGGCGCGCCGCATCGCGATAGGGTCGGCAGCGTCGGCGCGGATGATCTCGCAGCGGGGGTCGACATTCTCGATTCGGCCGGTGGAGAAATCGTCCAGGCCCCGCACGTCGTGACCCGCATCAAGCAAGGCATCGACGAGATGGGAGCCGATGAAGCCCGCAGCACCCGTCACCAAGTAGAAAGCCATGCCGTCTTCTCCACCGCTTCAATCCGCCGCCCGAATGCGAACCTGATTGTTCCGCATCCGTTTACCGGCGCGTCGTCGTTCACTCGTCGCCACTCATTTGCCCGAGAATTCGACGCAGCGGTGTCAACTTATAGTTAAGCTTTACAGGACATGGGTTTTTCCCACGCAAAACCATTGCACCTTAAGCAAGTGCTGGGGAGTCACATCGCCGTCATTGCGTCCGGGAACGGATAAGTCAACCGCCCTTGACGCCGCCCGCGGTCAGCCCGGCGACGATCTCCTTCTGCGCCAGCAGCGTCAGCAGCAGCACCGGCGCCGTCACCAGCAACGCGGCCGCGGCGAGCGGTCCCCAGCTGACCTGCTCGAAGGTGAGCACGTTGTACACCGCGACCGGCAGGGTTCGCGTGGTGCGCCCGGCGAGCACCACGCCGAAAATGAAATTATTCCAGCTGAAGATGAACGCCAGGATCGTCGACACGACGATCCCCGGCCGCGCCAGCGGCAGCGCGATGTGACGAAACGCTTGCCAAATTGTGGCACCGTCCACCAGGGCCGCCTCCTCCAGCTCGTTCGGCAGGCCCTCGAAGAAGCCGATCATCACCCACACCACGATCGGCACGGTGATCACCAGGTGGGTGATCACGATCGGCGTCAGCGTGCCGGTGATGCCGATCCACTGGAACATCAGGAACAGCGGAATGAGGTAGGACAGCCCGGGCGTGACGCGGGCGATCATGATCAGCGCCGCCGCCTTGGTCGCCCTCGCCTTGGCGATGCCGAACCCCGCCGGCACGCCCAGCAGCAGCGCCAGCCCCGTCGCGCTGAACGACACCACGCAGGAGTTGTAGGTGTAGAGCAGGAAGTCGTTTTTCTCGAACACGTCGATGAAGTTGTCGAGCGTCGGCGGGTTGGGAATGAACACCGGCGGAAACGCGGTGTTGTCGACCTCGTTCTTCAGCGACAACGACAGCATCCACAGGAACACCAGCAGCGCCGGCGAAATGAGCGCGAACACCGCCAGGGCGAACCCGATCTTGCCGGCGATCCGCCGCACCCGGTAACGCGCGGCATGGGGCCGCCGTCGCGGCAGCGTGGGCACGGCAACGGGGGCGCGCATGTCCATCTCAGTGCGCCGGCTTGCGCATGCCGAACAGCACCAGGCTGATCATCAGGATGATGATGAAGAACACCACCACCAATGCCGAGGCATAGCCCATGTCGTAGAACGCGAACCCCTGCAGGTACAGATACAGGTTCAGGGTTTCGCTGGACGTGCCGGGGCCGCCGTTGCTGATGACGAAGATGAGGTCGAACGCCTTCAGCGCGTCGATGGTGCGGATCACCAGCGCCACCACGATATGCGGCCACACCAGCGGCAGCGAGATATGGCGGAACATGTCCCACGCGCTGGCGCCGTCGAGCTTGGCTGCCTCGTACGGATCGAGCGGCAGGCTGGCGAGTCCGCCGAGCACGATCAGCATCACCAGCGGCGTCCATTGCCAGGTTTCCACCAGCACCAGCGTCGGGATCACCGTCGAACTGTCATACGACCACGAGGACGGCGGCAGCCCGACCGAGGTCAGCAGATAGTTCAGCACCCCCAGCTGCGGGTGGAACATCATGGTCCAGATCAGCGCCACCGCCACCGGCGTCGCCATCATCGGCATGATGAAGATGGTGCGGGCGATGCCGCGGAAGCGGAAGTTGCGCTGGAAGCAGGCGGCCGCGGCGATCCCCAGCACCACCGGGAAGAACACCGCGAGCACGGTGAAATAAAGTGTCCGCAGCACCGCCCACTGGAAGCGATCGTCGATCAGCAGCCGCCGGTAGTTGGCCAGGCCCGCGAAGCTGACGGTGCCGCCGAGATGCCAGTCCTGCACCGACATGTACAGCGTGAACAGCCAGGGGAATACGATCACCGCGAACACGACGACGCCGGCCGGCACCAGGAACGGCCAGTAATGCCGCGCATAGTTGCGCCCCCGCAGTCCCGTGCCCGAACTGCCGGCGCGAACCCGCCCCTGGGTGGTGGCGCTCATGCGCCCGCAATCATCGTGGATGGGCGGTTCGCCTGCACCCGGTGTCCTCCCATCGCTGGATTCGTTCCCGGCATCATACGGCACAATGCAGCGCCGGCGCGACTCCCTACCGGGGGCGGCCCGGCCGGCTCAGGGCACCATGACCCAGGGCACCCGAGCTCAAGGCACCGGCCTCAAGGGACCGGCCTCAAGGCACCGGCAGCTCGGTGATGCGGCAGAGATTGGCGCGCTTCTTTTCGCGCGCCCGCTTGTCCGCGAACACCACCCGCAGGTCGTAGATGCAGTTGCCGTCCCGGGGCAGCACCACCTGGCGGTTCTGGTCGGGCGGCAGCGGCGCCTTGTCCAGCCGGTTCTGCCCCCAGTCGTTCAGGCCGGCGGGGGCCGCATAGAATTCGGTGATCGCCACCGCGGCGCGATTGAACAGCTTGACCGATGGATCGTCCGCGGCCTTGCCGGTGCCGCCCGCTTGGCCAGGCGGCGGCGCGGCGGCGGCGGCACCCGGCAGGCTGATCGCCACCTCCTCGACCGCGCAGGTGTTGAGGTTGCGCTGTTCCTCGCTTTTGCCGTCGGCGAACACCACCTTGATGTCGAAGATGCAGTTGTTGTCGGCGGCACGGCGCACATTGAAACTCGCGTTGGCGGCGAGCGACGAGGGCCGCCCCGACCGTCCGTCCAGCCGGTTCTGCCCCCAGTTGGCATTCCCGGACGGGGTGACGAACAGCTCGCGGATCGGCTGCTGGGTGCGATTGACCAGGTTGAAGGAAGGGTTCTGCCCACTTGGCGCGGGCGCCGACGCCGGGGCCGGGCCGGCGGCAGCAGTCGCCAGGGCAGCGAACGCCGCCAGGGCGAACAGCCGGGAGATGCGGGGGATATTGCGGTCGCGGGTGCTGGTCTGTGGCATGCCGGCAGGATAGCCTCTTCCCCCAGCACGGGTGAAGCAGGAGAGTACGCCTTGGCAGACCTGCCCACCCCCCCGAAGCGCGCCGTCGCCGCATGGGTGCTGTTCGACTGGGCCTACGGCGCCTTCACCACGGTCGTCTCCACCTTCGTGTTCGCCACCTACTTCACCCAGGCGGTGGCCGCGAACCCGGTCCGCGGCGCCTCGCAATGGGCGGCCGCACAGACCGTCGCCGGCGTGCTGATCGCACTGCTGTCGGTGCCCCTTGGCGCCATCGCCGACCAGGGCGGCCGCCGGCGCGAGATGCTGGCGGCGGCAACCATCCTGATGGTGGCGGGCACGCTCGGCCTGTGGTTCGTCCGCCCCGACCCGGCCTATGCAATGCTGGCGCTGGTCCTGGTCGTGCTGGCGACGGTGGCGTTCGAGGTCGCGACGGTGTTCTACAACGCCATGCTGCCGGGGCTGGCGCCCCCCGGCCGGCTCGGCCGGCTGTCGATGCTGGCCTGGGGCGCAGGCTACGCCGGCGGGCTGACCTGCCTGGTGCTGTGCCTGACCCTCCTGATCTCGCCGGCCACGCCCCCCTTCGGGCTCGACCGCGCGCAATCCGAGCAGATCCGCGCCACCGCGCTGCTCGCCGGCACCTGGCTGGCGGTGTTCGGCTGGCCGGTCTCGGTGTTCGTGCCGCAGGCGACACCGCGGACCTCGTGGCGCGTCGCCATCGCGCGCGGCACCACGGAACTGCGACAGGCCCTGCGCGACGCCGCCCGCCAGCCGGGCCTGCGCCGGTTCCTGATCGCCCGGCTGTTCTACATGGATGGGCTGACCACCCTGTTCGCGTTCGGCGGCATCTACGCCGCCGGCGCCTTCGGCCTCGACGCGCAGGGGGTGCTGATGTTCGGCATCGGCCTCAACGTCACCGCCGGCCTGGGCGCGCTCGGCTTCGCCTGGGTCGAGGACCGGATCGGGCCGAAGACCACGGTGCTGGCGTCCCTGGCGGCGTTGACGGCGCTGTCGGTGATGGTGCTGCTGGTGCGCGACAGATCATGGTTCTGGGGCCTGGGACTGACCCTGGGCCTGTTCGTCGGCCCGGCCCAGGCGGCCAGCCGCAGCCTGATGGCGACGATGGCGCCGGAAGATGCCCGCGGCGCCTGGTTCGGGCTGTTCGCGCTGTCGGGCCGGATCACCGCCCTGTTCGGGCCGCTGGCGCTCGGCGTGGTGACGGCGCTGTTCGCCAGCCAGCGCGCCGGCATGGCGGTGATCCCGGCGTTCCTCGTGGTCGGCGCGGTCCTGCTGGCCGGCGTCCCCTCACCAGCGCGCCAGCCCCGCCCGCTGCGACATCCGGGCCACCAGGCCCAGCCATAGCAGCTGCGGCGCCAGCAGCAGCAGCGGCAGCACCGGCTTCCACGCCGACGGCGCCGCCACGAACGCCAGCGCCACGATCCCGCCCAGCGCCGCGAACCCCCAATGCACCGCCGCCACCCAGCGCGCATCCATCCCCGAGCGCTGCGCCACCTGGTACAGATGCCCGCGATGCGGCTGGGTGATCCGCTCGCCCATCGCGGCACGCCGCAGCAGCGTGAAGGCGACGTCGAACAGCACCCCGGACAGCAGCATCGGCACCAGCAGGAAGCTCATCTCGACCGCGCCGAAGCGCGACGCCGCCACCCCCAGCACCGCCAGCACGAAGCCGCAGAACTGGCTGCCGACATCGCCCAGGAAGATCCGCGCGCGGGGGAAGTTGAACGGCAGGAACCCCGCCAGCCCGGCGGCCAGCAGCAAAGCCGCGAAATACACGAACCAGCCATCCTGCGAGGCCGCGATCGCCGCCAGGAACACCGAGGCCACCAGCGCCGTCCCGGCCGCCAGCCCGTTCAACCCGTCGATGAAGTTCATCGCGTTGGTGGCGAACAGGATCCAGGCGATGGTCGCGGGAATGCCCAGCCAGCCGATATCGACCGGCCCCAGCAGCGGCAGGTTGTAGACCTGCACGTATAGCCCGCTGCCGACCGCGGCCAGCGCCGCGCCCACCTGCGCCGCCAGCTTCACCGTGAACGGCCAGTCGCGCACGTCGTCGATGAACGCCACCACCGCGATCGCCATCGACGCCAGGATCACCCCGCGGAAATACGGATCGCCGAGGCGCGAGAAGGTGGCGGTGCTGTACAGCACCGAAATCCCCAGCAGGAACGCCACCACCACGCCGACGCCGCCGCCCTTCGGCGTAGGGTTGGAATGCGCCTTGCGGAAATCCGGCCGATCCATCACCCGCGCCGTGATCATCGCCCGCACCACCAGCGCCGAGACCATCGCGAGTCCCGCGGCGAAGCCCAGGTGGCGGAGAAAGGCGGCAAGGGTCATCCGCCCTGCTTAGCCGCAACCGCCGCGCCGCGCCCACCCCCTTGGCCCCGGCCGCCGCAGATAGCCCACCGAACCCGTCATGGCCGATCGCCCCCTCGCCTCAACGTCGTCATGGCCGGGCTTGACCCGGCCATCCACGCGGTCAGGCATGCCGCCAAGCATCAGGCTCGGGGTCACCGCCACCACTCCGTGACGGCGGGATCGGCTTACCCGGCGACGCGTGGATGGCCGGGTCGAGCCCGGCCATGACGAATGCCACAGGCGACGGCCCTGAAAACCCGCGTAACGGGCGCGGCGTTCCGCATTGCCGCGCCCTCGCATACGCCTCCGCCCTCCGTCAGCCGGGAGCGATTCTTTCTGAAACAAGGGTTTACCGCCCCGCCCTCGGAATCGCCCGTTCGCTTTGCTATACGGCCGCATGGCCACCCGGAGATCAATCACCCGACTCGCCGTGAACGCGGGGCTGGACTTCCTGCTCGCGGCGCTGGCGGTGCCGCTCGCGCATGTCCTGTCGAACCCCGAGGGCGATGTCGCAATGCCGCTCTGGGCGGTGCCGCTGGGCGGCGCCTGCCTGCTGGCGGCGGGCCTGCCGTTTCGGCTGTCGGCGCAGTACTGGCGCTTCGCCGGCGTCGGCGACCTGCTTGGAGTTGCCGCCTCCAGCGTCGCCGCGGCGGCAATCCTGCCGATGCTGCTGCACGCCGCCGGCGTCGCCGCTCCCAGCATCGCCTTCCCGGCAATTCTCGCCCTCGTCCTGATGGTGCTGCTCAGCCTGCCGCGCATCGGCTACCGGCTGATGCGCGAATCCCCGGCCCCCGAGCACGCCGCCGCGCAGACCGTGCTGCTGATCGGCGCCGGCGACGGCGCCGACCTGTTCATCCGCGCCCTCGCCCAGGACCGCGAGGCCCGCTTCAACATCGGCGGCCTGCTCTCGCTCGGCACCGCCCAGACCGGCCGCCGAATCCACGGCTACCCGATCCTGGGCTCGGTCGCCGACGCCCCTGACCTGCTGGCCCGGCTGCGCACCGAGGGCCGGGTGCCGTCCTCGCTGGTGGTGACCGAGCCGGAACTGTCCGGCACCGCCCTCGCCCAGCTGATGGAAGTGGCCGACCGCGAGGGCCTGCGGGTGTTCCGCGCACCCCGCCCCACCGCACTCGACCTCGCCGGCGAATCCGCCCATGTCGAACTGAAGCCGGTCGCCATCGAGGACCTGCTGAACCGCCCGCAGGTCGCACTCGACCGCGCCGGCATGGCGCGGCTGGTGCAGGGCCGCCGGGTGCTGGTGACCGGCGCCGGCGGCACCATCGGCTCCGAACTGGCGCGCCAGGTCGCAGCCCTCGGGCCGGAGCAGCTGGTGCTGCTGGACAACGGCGAATTCGCCCTCTGGCAGATCGAGCTGGAACTGGCCGAAACCGCCCCGAACGTGCCGCGCCGCGCGGTGATCGCCGATATCCGCGACGAGCAGCGCATCCGCGCGCTGATGGAGGATGTCCGCCCCGAACTGGTGTTCCACGCGGCGGCGCTGAAGCACGTGCCGATGGTGGAGGCCAACCCGCTCGAAGGCCTGCTGACCAACGCCGCCGGCACCCGCCACGTCGCCGATGCGGCGCGCGCCGCCGGCGCGCTGGCGATGGTGCTGATCTCCACCGACAAGGCGGTCAATCCCAGCAGCGTCATGGGCGCCAGCAAGCGGGTCGCCGAGATGTATTGCCAGGCGCTCGACATCGGCGCCCGCGGCGGCGACGGCGGTCCCGCAGGCGGCATGCGCTGCATCACGGTGCGGTTCGGCAACGTGCTGGGCAGCACCGGCTCGGTGGTGCCGCTGTTCCAGCGCCAGCTCGCCCGCGGCGGTCCGCTGACGGTGACCCATCCCGACATGCTGCGCTACTTCATGACGGTGCGCGAGGCGGTCGGCCTGGTGCTGGAGGCCAGCGTCATCGGCGCCGACGCCAAGCCGCCGGAGTATCTCCGCCAAGGCGGCATCTTCGTGCTCGACATGGGGCCGCCGGTGAAGATCGTCGACCTCGCCCGCCAGATGATCCGCCTCGCCGGGCGCCGCCCGGACCACGACGTCGAAAT
This sequence comes from uncultured Alphaproteobacteria bacterium, assembly GCA_963819305.1. Lineage (GTDB taxonomy): Bacteria > Pseudomonadota > Alphaproteobacteria > Acetobacterales > Acetobacteraceae > CAVTKE01. The sequence goes on along the minus strand of CAWFVP010000002.1, from coordinate 73,974 downwards.
TCGTTTCACCGGCCTGCGCCCTGGCGAAAAGCTGTTCGAGGAGCTGTTCCACGGCGCCGAGCCGACGGTCGCGACCGGCCATCCCGGGCTGCTGATGGCAACGCCGCGCACCGCCGATCCGGCGATCGTCGGCCGCGCCATCGAGGAGATCGCCTCCGCCTGCCGCGGCGGCCAGAAACGCCTCGCCATGACCCTGCTCGGCCGGCTGCTGCCGGAGTTCGAGCACAACGCCACCGGCGACACTTCCATCAGCACCGAAGGCTCGGCGCGCGCCTGACCGCCACGCCCGGAGATCTCCCATGAACGACGCCCCCTCCCCGATCCCGTTCCTCGACCTCAAGGCGCAGCAGGCGCGCATCGCCGTCGACCTCCGGCGGCGGCTGGACGCGGTGCTGGCGCATTGCCAGTTCGTGCTCGGGCCCGAGGTGGTGGAACTGGAACAGCAGCTTGCCAAGCTCTGCGGCGCAAAACATTGCGTCTCCGTCAGCTCCGGCACCGACGCCCTGCAGATCGCCATGATGGCCGAGAAGATCGGTCCCGGCGACGCCATCTTCCTGCCCGCCTTCACCTACACCGCGACCGCCGAGGTGCCGCTGGTGCTCGGCGCCACGCCGGTGTTCGTCGATGTCGATCCCCGCACCTTCCAGATCGACCCCGCGCATCTGCAGGCCCGCATCGACGAAATCCGCGCCGCCGGCAAGCTGACGCCGCGCGCCGTCATCGGCGTCGACCTGTTCGGCCAGCCCGCCGACTGGCCGGCGATCGCCGAGATCGCCGCGCGCGAGAAGATACTCACCATCGACGATTGCGCGCAGAGCTTCGGCGCCAGGCTGCACGGCCGCATGCTCGGCGCCGCCGCCGATGTCACCGCCACCAGCTTCTTTCCCTCGAAGCCGCTCGGCGCCTATGGCGACGGCGGCGCGCTGTTCACCGAAAGCGACGAGCGCGCGGCACTGTTCCGCAGCCTGCGCACCCACGGCGAAGGCACCACCCGCTACGAGGTGCTGCGCACCGGCATGAACGGCCGCCTCGACACGATGCAGGCGGCGGTCCTGCTCAGCAAGCTGACGGTGTTCGAGGAGGAGCTGGAAGCGCGCGAACGGATCGCCCGCATCTATGATTCGCGCCTCGGCAACGCCGTCACCATCCCCGCCCGCGTGCCGAACTCGACGCCGGCCTGGGCAATCTACGCCATCCTGCTGCCCGACCAGGCCGGGCGCGAGAAGATGCAGGCGGGGCTCAAGGAATCCGGAATTCCGACCGCCATCTACTACCCGCGCCCGCTGCACCGCCAACCCGCCTACGCCGAGGCCCATGACGGCGCGGCGCTGCCGGTCTCCGAGGACCTCGCGACCCGCATCCTCGCCCTGCCGATCCATCCTGACCTCACCGACGCCGATGTCGGCCGCATCTGCGACGCGGTGCTGGCCAACGCCTGAGGCGGCGCGGACGGATTTCAGTTCGGCGGCGTGGTGAAGAACCAGGGATGCCCGTCGAGGTCGCGCACCGTATAGGTGCGCCCGTAGGGCTGATCATGCGGCGTCTGCACGATCTCCGCGCCGGCATCGCGCGCCTGCCGGTGATGCGCGTCGACATCGCCCAGATAGATGAACACGCCCATCGTCGCGGCCGCTGAGTCGTGGGGGCTCAGCATCCCCCAATCCTTGCTGCCCTGTCCCATCATGATGCGCCGGCCACGGAAACTCATTTCGGCATGCATCCCGCCTGGCGTCGCGTGCCGCATCTCCTCGGCAAATCCGAAAGCCCGCGACAGCCACTCGATCGCCGCCGGCACGTCGCGATAGAAGATGTATGGAATGATCTCGGTCCCGGCCGGCATTTTCGAATCGCTCATCGGGTCCTCCCTCCGGTTGCCTCGCGCAGCATGGCCGGGCGTGCTCCAACCGCTCGCCCGGGATAGAGTAAAGCATCAAGGCCGAGGCGGTTCCGCGGGCGATCATCCGGCAGGACACGTCGTGGCGTGCAACGGGGAAAAAACATGTCGGCGGAACTGGCGGTCCATGCGGAGCAACTCACCGCGCTGCTGAAATTGCGGGTCAACCCGTTCGGCATTCAGCTGTTCGAGGACCGGGCCGAGATGGAGGCGATCCCGCGCATCCGCCGGCCGAAGAACGTCCACACGCTCGATCAGGTGGTGGCGCAGGCCGCGCGCCTGGGCTGGACGGTCGGCATCACCTCCGAAGACCTGGTGGGCGCGCAATGCCGGGCGGTGGTCGGGCTGGGCAATGCGAAGGACCCGAAATGGCAATCCGGCCAGCACATGGTGAATGTCTGGTTTGCCACGCAGGCCGATGCCGGCGCTCACCAGGCCGCCATGCACTGCGTCCCGGACGGAAAATACGCAGCCCTCGCGGTGTCTCCCGCGAGCGCCCAGCGGCTGCCCGCCCCTGACATCGTGCTGTTCTACGCGACCCCCGGGGCGATGATGTATTTCATCAACGGATTGCAATGGTCGGGCTACAAGCGGTTCGACTGGTCGGTGGTGGGCGAAAGCGCCTGCGCCGACAGCTGGGGCCGCGCCCTCGCCACGAAAACCCCGTCGCTGTCGATTCCATGCTTCGCCGAACGCCGCTACGGCGGCGTGCTGGACGACGAGATGCTGATGGCAACCCCGCCGTCGTATATCGGCCAGGCCATCGCCGGCATGCAGGCATTGTCGAAGAACGGCCTGCGCTATCCGTTTCCGCAATACGGCATCCAGCAGGACGTGCGCGACGGCATGGCGGCCAGCTACCCCGACCGCAAGCGCTGAACTTCTTTCAGGCGGCGCCGCCGTCGATCGTCAGCACGGTGCCGGAGGTGTAGCCGGAGCGCGGGCTCGCCAGGAACGCCACCGCATCGGCGATCTCCTCCGGCTTGCCCGGGCGGCCGAACGGCATGTCCTTGCACAACTCCAACCAACGATCGGCCGCGCCGAGCGCCTCCTGGGCACGATGCCGCAACAGCATCTCGAGGCGCGCCGTCGCGGTGGCACCGGGGTTGATCGCCACCACGCGAATGCCGTCCGCCGTGCTCGACTTACCGAGCGCCCTGGAGAACGCCATCAGCGCCGCGTTGCCGGCGGCGCCGGCGATGTAGTTGGAAGGAAATTTCTCCCCCGCGGCGCCGATGACGTTGATGATGACACCCGCTTTGCGCGCCGCCATCGCCGGATAAACCGCCCGGCACATCGAGATGAACCCGAACACCTTGAGGTCCCAGGCGCGCCGCAACGTCTCGTTGTCGATCGCCGACAGCGTGCCCGGCGGAATCGCGCCGGCATTGTTCACCAGGATGTCGATCTCGCCGGCTTCCCGCACCACCCGCAGCACCTCGGCCTCCTGCGACAGGTCGGCGGCGATGGTCCGCACCTCCACCTGCCGGCGCGCCCGCACCGCCGAAGCCGCCTCGTCCAGCGCCGCCGGGTCGCGGGCGACCAGCACCAGCGAGACCCCCTCGTCGGCCAGCGCCTCGGCAGTGGCCCGGCCGATTCCCTTGGAGCCGCCGGTGATCAGCGCCCGCTTGCCGCCAAGCTGCAGGTCCATCGCTCAGGCCGCCTTGCGCAACCCGGCGGCATAGGCGCGGCAGGCATCGCCGAAGGCGCGGAAGATCGCCATGCTGTCCTCGTTGGCGGCATAGGCCCATTCCGGATGCCACTGCACGCCGAACGCCCAGCCGGCGCTGCCGGCCAGCCGCACCGCCTCGATGGTGCCGTCCTCGGCCACCGCCTCCACCACCAGCCCATCGGCCAGCCGGTCGATCGCCTGGCCGTGCAGCGAGTTCACCTGGGTCGTGGTCTTGCCGATGATCCGCGCCAGATGGCCGGACAGCGCGATGCCGTGGCTCGGCGCGTATTTCTCGTCGATGGTGCCCGGGCCCGGGCGATGATCGTTTCGTCCGTCCACCGCATGCACCGTCTGGTGCAGGCTGCCGCCGAGCGCCACGTTCAGCTCCTGGATGCCGCGGCAGATCGCCAGCACCGGCAGCCCCCGCGCCAGCGCCGCGCGGATCAGCGGCAAGGTGGTGCTGTCGCGGTGCGGATCGTGGCTGCCGGGGGTCAGGTCCTCCTCGTCGCCATAGTGATGCGGCTCGACATTGCTGGGGCTGCCCGACAGCAGCAGCCCGTCCAGCCGGTCCAGCAGCGCCAGCATCCCCTCGCCCACCGGCGGCAGCAGGATCGGAATGGCGCCGGCGCCGCCGATCAGCGCCGCGCCGTAGCGGGCCGGGGTCGCGTGCTGCAACTGGCCGTTGATTTCCTTGGAGCAGGCGGGGATGCCGATGACGAGGGACATGCGAAACTCACTGGTTCCGTTGCGATGACACGGCAGTATCACACTCGCCTGGGCCGGCACAGATCGCAGATCACCGCCCCGATGGCGCCGGTCAGCATCAACAGCGCCATCGGCCGCGCGGTTCCGTCGCTGAGCAGCCCGACGGCGGCGCCGCTGAACGCCGCCAGACCGAATTGCAGCGTGCCCATCAGCGCCGATGCGCTGCCGGCATGCCCGGCATGCCGGCTGAGCGCGCCGACCACGGCGTTCGGCATGCTGAACCCCTGGCTGCTCATGCAGAAGAAGATCGGGATCGCCACCGCCCACCAATGCAGCACCGGCACGAAGGCGACGATGGTCAGCGCGATGGTGCCGCACAGCAGCACCCGGATGCCGACCCGGATCACCCGGTCGGCGCCGAAGCGCGGCAGGATGCGCGGGTTGATCTGCGAGCAGCCGATGAAGCCGAACGCGCAGACGCCGAACAGCGCGCCATAGAGCGACGGCGAAAGATGAAACAGGTCGATGAACACCGAAGGCGAGCCGCCGAGATAGGCGAACATCGCGAACATCGCGAAGCCGCCCATCAGCGCGTGGGTCACGAAGCCGCGCTCGCGCAGGATGGCCGAATAGCGCGACACCTGGCCGCCCAACGACAGCTTGATCCGGTTGTTCGCAGGCAGGGTCTCCGGCAGATAGAAGAAGACAAGCGCGCAGCAGATGGCGCCGTAGCCGGCGCAGATCCAGAAGATCGAATGCCAATCCCCGAACGCCAGCACCAGCCCGCCGAGGCTCGGCGCCAGGATCGGCGCGGCCCCCATCACCAGCATCAGCTTGCTCATCATCCGCGCCGCCGCGTGGCCGTCGGACAGGTCGCGCACCACCGCCCGGTTGATCACCATGCTGGCCGACGCGCCGATCGCCGAGACGAAGCGGCAGGCCGACATGAACACCAGCCCCGGCGCCAGCGCGCAGCCGATGGTGGCCAGGGTGTAAATCGCGGTGCCGACGATCAGCGGCCCGCGCCGGCCGAACCGGTCGGATAGCGGCCCCTGGGTGAGCTGGCCGATCGCCAGCCCGGCGAACCAGGTGGCGAGGGTGATCTGCGCCGCCCCCGGCTGCCCGCCCATCGCAATTTCGATCGCCGGGAAAGCCGGCAGGTACATGTCGGTGGAGAGCGGCCCGACGGCGGAAAGCAGGCCGAGCAGCAGCGGCAGCCAGGTGGGAATAGCCATACCGCAGCATGCCGTTTAATGCTGCACCTGCGAAGAGCCGATTTCGCCGTTGCAGCTATTTCCCCGGCGGCTGAAACTTATTCCCTCGGCGCCGCGGCCCGTTGCAGCCGGTCGTTGATGGCAAGGCCGAGCCCCGCCTCGCGGCACCGGCATCACCGCGATCCGCACGAGCCCCAGCCGACCGGCCTCGGCATCGAGCGCCCGCAGCCCGGCGAACAGCCGTGCTGCGGCTTCCAGCGGATCGCCCGCCGGCGCTGAGCTGGAACGTCGCCCCGGCGCCTGGCAGCGGCGGCCCGAACGCCAGCAGCGCCTCGTCGGCGCGCAACGTCCGCGGCGTCCAGCCGCACCGGGCAGAACCGGCGCGTAGTGCGACACCAGCAGTCCCGGCGAGCGCAGTGTCCGGGTCGCCTCGGCGTCGCGCGGGGCGAGGCCGCGCCGCACCGGCCCGATCAGCCGCCTCGATCGCCTCGGCGCGGCACCCCGCCCGGCCGCAGCAGGAACGGATGCGCTGCCGGTCAGGTCCAGCACGGTCGATTCGACGCCGACCGCGCAGGGCCCGCTGTCGAGCACGGCGGCGATGCGCCCGTCCAGCCCGTCCAGCACATGCGCGGCGGTGGTCGGGCTGACCTGGCCGGAGCGGTTGGCCGAAGGCGCCGCCACCGGCCGGCCGACCGCCCGCAGCAGCGCCTGCGCGGCGCCGGATGCGCCGGCACCCGCACCGCCAGCGTGTCCAGCCCGGCGCCGGCCAGCAGCGCCACCCGGCAGGTGATCGCGGCGCGGCAGCACCAGGGTCAGCGGCCCGGGCCAGAACGCCGCCGCGAGCGCCTGGGCCAGCGGCGTCGCCTCGACATCGGCGAAGGCCGCGGCGGCGTCCGGATAGTGGCAGATCAGCGGATTGAAATGCGGCCGCCCCTTGGCCGCGAACACCGCCGCGACCGCGCGCGGCGTCGGTGGCGTCGGCGCCCAGGCCGTAGACCGTCTCGGTGCCGAACGCGACCAGCCGCGCCGTCCCGCAGCAGTGCCGCCGCCCGGGCGATGCCGGCCGGGTCAGCCGGCAGCCGCTCGGTCACGTTGCGTCACGGCCGCCCGGTGCAGACGAAGGCCGGGTTCTCCCAGTCCGCGCTTGCCGTAGCGCAGCGGCGCGCCGGTCGCCATCACCAGCACGGCACCGCCGGCCGCCTCCAGCACCGCCTGCGGCGCGGCGGTGTCCCACTCCATGGTGCGGCCGAAGCGCGGATACAGGTCGGCGACGCCCTCGGCGAGACGGCAGAATTTCAGCGCCGAGCCGACATGCGTCACCCCGGCCACCGCCCGTCCGGCCAGGAACGGCGTCAGCCGCGGGTCGTCGCCGTAATGCGCGCGACGCCACCACCGTCGAGCCCGGCCTCCGGCGGACGCGCGCGCGCTGATCGGCGTGCTCGCCGGCGGCGTCGCGCTTCCAGGCGCCGCGCCCGACGATGCCGCCGAACAGCTCGCCTGCGCGCCGGCGACGCCGACCACGCCCAGCACCGGCGCGGCCGTCGCGCACCAGGCCGATATTGACCGCGAAATCGTCGCGCCCGGCGGCGAACTCGCGGGTGCCGTCCAGCGGGTCGACCAGCCAGAAGCTGTCGGCGCTGCGTCGGGCACGTGGCCGGCCGCGATCTCCTCCTCGGCCACCACCGGGATGTCGGGCGTGGCGCGCGCGCAGCCCGGCCACGATCAGCGCCTCGGCGGCGTGGTCGGCCTCGGTCACCGGAGATGCGTCGGCCTTCGAGCTGGTGTCGAAGCCGCGCGCCCGCACCGCCAGGATGGTCGTGCCGGCATCGCGGGCGAGGTCGGCGGCGAGGTCGAGCAGCGTCATCGTCGTTCATGCCATGGGTCATACACGAACCGGACGCGCGCATGCGCAAAGCGCCGCCAGCCGCTGCTACAGTCGCGGGTTCACGCATCCTGCAGCCGGAGCCTCCGACCCATGCTCGACATCGCCTTCGCCAAATCGCGCCCTGCCGAAATCCGGCGCCCTCGTGCTGCTGCTGGAGGAAGGCGGCGGGCACGCAGCCCCACCGGCGCCGCCTGGCAGATCGCGGACGCGGCCGACCGGCGGCGCCATCACCCGGGCGCTGGAAGCGGCCGAGTTCAAGGGCAAGAAAGGCCAGACGACCACCATCCTGGCGCCCGGCGGCGGGTTGTCCCGGGTCGTCGTGGTCGGGCCTCGGCAAGCGCGACGAGCTGACGCCGCTTGTGCTCGAGGAGGCCGGCGGCGCCGTTGCCGCACGCCTTGGCGCGCGAGCCCGCGGCCAGCGTCGCCACCGACGGCCTGGACGCCGGAGCAGGCGGCCTCGGTCGCCATGGGCGCCGCGCTGCGCAGCTACCGCTTCGACCGCTACCGCACCACCGAGAAGCCGGAGGACAAGCCGAGGCTGGCCAAGCTGACGCTGCTGGTCGCCGACGCCGCCGCGCGCCAAGGCCGCCTGGGAGCCGATGCGCGCCGTGGCCGAGGGCGTGTTCCTCGCCCGCGACCTGGTCAGCGAGCCGCCCAACGTGCTGAACCCCGCCGAGATGGCCGAACGCTGCCAGCGCCCTGTCGCAGCTCGGCCTGAAGGTCGAGGTGCTCGGCCCGAAGGAGATGACCAGGCTCGGCTTCGGCGCCCTGCTGGGCGTGGCGCAGGGCAGCGCCAACGAGCCGCGCATGGTGGTGATGCAGTGGAACGGCGCCGGCCGCCGCCAAGACCGGCGCAAGAACGCGCCCGGTCGAAGCCGCTGTGCCTTCATCGGCAAGGGCGTCACCTTCGACACCGGCGGCATCAGCATCAAGCCGGCCGGCGGCATGGAGGACATGAAGTGGGACATGGCCGGCGCCGGCACCGTGGTCGGCCTGATGGCGGCGCTGGCCGGCCGCAAGGCCAAGGTGGACGCGGTCGGCCTGGTCGGGCTGGTCGAGAACATGCCCGTCCGGCAACGCGCAGCGCCCGGGCGACGTGGTGAAGACCTATTCCGGCCAGACCGTCGAGGTCATCAACACCGACGCCGAGGGCCGCCTGGTGCTGGCCGACGTGCTCTGGTACTGCCAGGAGAAATTCGACCCGCGCTTCATGGTCGACCTCGCCACCCTGACCGGCGCCATGATCGATCAGCCTCGGCCACGAATATGCCGGCCTGTTCAGCAACGACGACGAGCTCGTCGCAGCAGCTGCACGCCGCCGGCGCCGGCACCGGCGAGAAGCTGTGGCGGATGCCGCTGGGCGACGCCTACGACAAGCTGATCAAGTCCGAGATCGCCGACATGAAGAACATCGGCGGCCGGCCCGGCGGCGCCATCACCGCCGCGCAGTTCATCCAGCGCTTCGTCAACGGCAAGCCCTGGGCGCATCTGGACATCGCCGGCATGGCCTGGAGCAGCAAGGACGCGCCGACCGTGCCGAAGGGCGCCACCGCCTACGGCGTGCGGCTGCTGGACCGGCTGGTGGCCGAGCACTACGAGGGCTGAGCCGCCGATGGCCGAGATCGGCTTCTACCACCTGACGCGCACCGGCCCCGACCAGGCGCTGCCGCCGCTGCTCGGGCGCACGCTGGCGGCCGGGCAGCGCGCCGCTGGTGGTCTGCGGCAGCGAGGAACGGGTGGCGGCGCTGGACACCGCGCTGTGGCTGTGCCCCGACGCCGGACTGGCTGCCGCATGGCAGCGCGCGCCACCGGCGACGCCGACCTGCAGCCGATCTGGCTCGCCACCGCCGGCAGCGCCGACGCCCGCCCCGCAACGGCGCCCGCTTCCTGTTCCTGATCGACGGCGCCGGCAGCGAGCTGGCGGCGACTTTCGACCGCGTGTTCGACCTGTTCGACGGCCGCGACGAGGCAGCGGTGGCCGCCGCGCGCGCGCGCTGGACCGCGGCGAAGGCCGCGGGCCACGCGCTGACCTACTGGCAACAGACCCCCCAGGGCTGGTCGAAAAAATAGTCTTCAACAATCTCTTAACAATTCGGCGGCGGTGGTGAATTTTTGTTCCGGGTTGCCAATGCCGATTGCAAAAAATGAGATTAAACGCACATAAGAAAGCATCTGGAAGGTGCAGCCGCGCGTATCCAGTCGGAACGAAAACGAGGACTGGTGATGGCTTTCCTGGCGCGCGCAGCTTCCACTCATTCGGGCATCCGGCATTCCAGCGTCCGGCCTTTGGCCGCGCGCATGCTGCTTGTCGCGGGGCTGCTTGGCGGCTCGACGCAGCTTGCCCTCGCCGGTCCGACCAACGGCGAGCTGCTGTCGAACTTCAACGGCATCCTCGGCAACTACGCGTCCAACTCCGAAAGCGAGGGCGCGCTGGTGATCGGCGGCAACTTCGCCGGCTTCAACCATTCCGGCTACGTCTCGACGCCCTCCGCCGCCTCGCTGACCGGCGCCGGCGGCTACGGCGCGCTGAACATCTACGGAACCGCCAGCGGCAACGCTAACATGAACGGCGCCGCGACCAATGTCGCGACCGCCAACACGGCCGGCGCCAATTACGGCTCCGGTGCCGTCTACAGCTACGCCTTCAAATACAGCTTCAGCAGCATCTTCACCCAGCTGACCCAGCTATCCCAGGCGCTGTCGCTGATCGGCACCACCGCCGGCACAAGCTACAGCGGCAACGTCATCACCGCGGCACCCACCACCCTGCGTGGCGTCGGCAACGTCGCGGTGCTCAACATCACCGGCGCGCAACTGGCCAGCCTCAACACCAACGGCGCCAGCGGCGGCATCAACCTCAATGGCACCCAGCTGCTGGTGGTGAACGTCGACGCCACCAGCCTCAGCCTCAGCAACAACTTCAACGCCGTGTCGTCCGGCTACACCGGCAGCGTGCTGTGGAATTTCTACGATGCCACCGGCACGATCGCGCTGAACGCCGAGTTCGGCGGCACGATCCTGGCCCCGGCCGCCACCATCACCGACGCCAACCCGATCGACGGAACCGTGGTGGCCAGCGCCGTCAACACCACCGGCGAACTGCATTCGCACGTCATCGGCACCACCGGCCAGGCCTTCGTCACGACCTTCAACAACACTCCGGTGCCGGAGCCGGCCAGCCTGGCGATGCTCGGCGCGGCGCTGCTCGGGCTCGCCGGCGTGCGCCGGCGGCGCGCAACTTAGCAGCCGGCGTGCGCCGGCGGCGCGCGGCATAACAAAACGCCCCGGAAAACCTCCGGGGCGTCAGTTGCGAGACCGGTCCAAAGCTTGATTTCAGCGAGGCCGCGTCCAGGGCGTCCGCGACAACTCGAACTCCGCCTGGGCGCGCGAAATGCCGAGATCGGACAGCATCCGGTCGTCCATTTCGACCAGCCCGCGGCGGGTGCTGGCGACCCGGTACCAATGGCGCAACGCGACCCAGGCCTTCCCTGCGCCGGAGCGGAATGCGGCACGGACGCCGTGGCCGGGCAGCGAGCGGGGGGCAAAACCAGTGGTGATCGACATGTCCTGACTCCTTCAAACGTCATCGACATCCCCTACATGGGCTTGTAATCGGCATTAGAAAAACGAATTGCGCTGATACCCTCAATCAAGGATATTGATGCCCATGGGTGTCCCCTCCGGCCTCGATCCCGACCTGCTGCGCGCCTTCGCGTTCATCGCCGAAGAAGGCAGCTTCACGCGTGCGGCGGAGCGCGTCGGCCGCACCCAGTCAGCGGTTTCGATGCAGGTGCAGCGCCTGGAGGCCGCCCTCGGCCAGAAGGTGCTGCTCCGCGGCAAGGGCGGCACAGTCCAGCTTACCGCGCATGGCCAATACCTGCTCGACCGTTCGCGCGAGTTGCTCGCCCTGAACGACGAGATCATGCACACCTTCCAGGCGCCGCAGGTGCACGGCACGGTCCGGCTCGGCACCCCCGACGACTACGCGCTGCGCTATCTGCCGCAGGTCCTGCGCCGCTTCGCCGATTCGCACCCGGCGGTCGATGTCGAGGTGCTGTGCGCCCCGTCCGAGGAAGTGGTCGAAAAACTCAAGGCCGGCGAACTCGACCTGACGCTGTGCTCGCAGGGGATCGAGCCGCGCAACTGGCCGCACGAGACGCTGTGGCGCGGTCCTCTGGTATGGGTCACCTCCGAGCGCTACTCGCCGCACCGGATCGACCCGCTGCCGCTGGCGCTGGGCCGGGGCGGCTGCCACTGGAGCCACGTCGCCCGGCAGGCGCTCGACGGCGTCGGCCGGCGTTGGCGCACCGCCTACATCTCCACCTCGCTGACCGGCACCCACGCGCCGGTGCTGGCCGGGCTGGCGGTGACGGTCTCGACCTCGGCGTGGATGCCCGACGGGCTGCGCGCCCTGCGCCCCGACGAAGGGCTGCCGGACCTCGGCGACACTGGCATCCTGCTGCTGAAGGGCCGCGAGCCCCGGCAGCCGGTGACGAACGTGCTGGCCGCCCATATCGTCGACACCTTCCACCAGGAAATCCGCCGACAGGACCGCGCCGCATGACGCCCGAACTCACCCTCACCGACACGCCCGATCCAAACCTGCGCACGGTGGTCGGCGCCGGTCTCGACGCCCACAACGCCGCCGCCGCCGGCTACTCCGACAGCCGGCCGCTGGCGGTGCAGCTTACCGACCCGCAAAGCGGCGAGATCATCGGCGGCATCAGTGGCCGGACCTCGCTCGGCATCCTGTTCGTCGACCTGGTCTACCTGCCCGCCAGCCTGCGCGGGCAGGACCTCGGCACGACCATGATGGACATGATGGAAACCGAGGCCCGCCGCCGCGGCTGCAGCGCCGCGATCCTGTTCACCATCAGCTTCCAGGCACCGAAATTCTACGAGAAGCTCGGCTACCGGAGGTTCGGGGAAATCCCCTGCGACCCGCCCGGCACCAGCCGCATCTTCCTGACCAAGTCCCTGACCGCTTCCTGACGCCGTCCCGCAATGTTCATCGCGGCGCCGGCGGATCACCCTCGCCCTGCCGCCCCGATCCGCTCTAAGAGCGTTGACCCGTCGCCCGCGATCAAGGCGGGCCATTGTTCGGAGGGAGCTTCCAAATGGCGCATGGCGCATTCAGCTGGAACGAGCTGCTGACCAACGATGTCGACAAGGCCAAGCAGTTCTACACCGCGACCCTGGGCTGGAGCTTCCAGCCGATGAACATGACCGAGCACACCTATTGGGTGGCCCAGCAGGACGGCAAGCCGGTCGGCGGCATGCTCGACATGAAGGGCATCACCCCGCCGGGGGTCAATCCGCACTGGTTCGGCTATGTCGAGGTGGACGACGTCGACAAGCGCGTGGAGATGGTCGCGAAGAGCGGCGGAAAGGTGATGCGCGAACCGTTCGACATCCCCGATGTCGGCCGCATCGCCATCATCGTCGATCCCACCGGCGCCCCGCTCGGCTGGATGACGCCCGAGCAACGCGGCTAAGCCGCGCCGCCGGTCAGGCCGACGCGGACTCCAGCGCCTCGGACGCCGCCAGCCATTCCCGCTCCGCCGCCTGCTCCTCGCGGGCCAGGGCGGCGAGGCGGGTTTGCGCCGCGGTCACCTCGGCGGCGCGCCCCTCGGCATAGATCGCCGGGTCCTCCAGCAGCGCCTTGATCCGCCCACGCTCGGCGGCGAGCCTGGCCATCTTCGCCTCCGCGTCCTTGGCCCGCTTGCGCAGCGGCGCCACCGCCGCCCGCGCATCGGCGCGTTCCTTGCGGCCCTCCTTGCGGCTCGGCGCCTGCTCGGCCTTCGCCGGGCGGCCGCGATCGGCCAGCACGCCGCGATATTCCTCGAGATCGCCCTCGAACTGCTTGACCGTGCCGTCGGCGACCAACCACAGCCGGTCGGCGACCAGGTCCACCAGATGCGGGTCATGGGTGATCAGCAGCACGGCGCCGCCGAAATCCGCCAGCGCCCGCACCAGCGCCTCGCGCGCGTCGATGTCGAGGTGGTTGGTCGGCTCATCGAGGATCAGCAGTTGCGGCGCGTCGCGGGTCGCCAGCGCCAGCAGCAGCCGCGCCTTCTCGCCGCCCGAGAGCTTGTCCACCTTGGTGCCGGCGCGATCGACGTCGAGGCCGAATCGCGCCAGCTGCCCGCGCACCTGCTGCACCGTCGCCTGCGGCAGCGCCCGCTGCATATGGTCGATCGGCGTCTCGTTCATGGTCAGTTCGTCGGTCTGGTGCTGGGCGAAATAACCGACCCGCAGCTTGCCGCCGCGCAGCATCTTGCCCGAGGACGGCATGAGCTTGCCGGCGATCAGCTTGGCCAGCGTCGACTTGCCGTTGCCGTTGGCGCCGAGCAGCGCAATCCGGTCATCCATGTCGATGCGCAACGACAACCCGCGCAGGATCGGCGGCCCGCCATAGCCGACGCTGACATCGTCGAGCGACAGCACCGGCGGCGCCAGCTGCTTCGGTTCCGGGAAGTCGAACCTGGTGACGGCATCGCCCAGTGCTGCTTCCACCGGCGGCAGCTTCTCGATCGCCTTCAGGCGCGACTGCGCCTGCCGCGCCTTGCTGGCCTTGTAGCGGAAGCGGTCCACGAAAGCCTGCATATGCGCCCGCTGCTCGGCGATCTTCACCGCGAGATGCGCCTGCTGCGCCGCCCGTTCGGTGCGGATGCGCACGAACTCGTCGTAGCCGCCGGGGGTCAGGGTGATCTTCCCCCGGTCGAGATGGGCGATGCTGTCGACGCAGCGGTCCAGCAGCCCGCGGTCATGCGACACCACGATCGCCGAGCCGGGGAATTTCGCGAGCCATCCCTCCAGCCACAGCGTGGCTTCCAGGTCCAGATGGTTGGTCGGCTCGTCCAGCAGCAGCAGGTCCGGCTGCGAGAACAGCGCCGTCGCCAGCGCCACCCGCATCCGCCAGCCGCCGGAGAACGAATCCACCGGCCGCGCCTGGGCGGCGGCGTCGAAGCCGAGCCCGGCCAGGATGGTCGCGGCCCGCGCCGGCGCCGAATCGGCGCCGATCGTCAGCAGCCGGTCATGCACCTCGGCGAGCCGCATCGGCTCGGCGGTCTCGGCTTCGGCCAGCAGCGCCAGCCGCTCGGTGTCGCCTTCCAGCACCACGTCCAGCAGCGACGCCGAACCGGACGGCGCCTCCTGCTTCACCTGCCCCATCCGGGCGCGCGCCGCGAGGCGGATCTGCCCGCCATCGACCGACAGCTCGCCCGAGATCGCCTTCAGCAGCGTCGACTTGCCGGCGCCGTTGCGCCCGACCAGCCCGACCCGGCGACCGGGGTCGATGGTGAGGTCGGCGGCGTCGAGCAGGGTTCGCCCGCCGAGGCGGATGGACAGGTCGCTGACGATCAGTAGTGACATCTGCGGGGTCTAGCCGGGGACAGGGGGTGCCGTGAAGGGGTTGCCGCACTGCAGCGCGTGCTCTAAACGCCCGCCGCACGCAACAAGCAACCGCAACTTCGAGAAACAGGGGCCGACATGGCGACCGAGCGCACGTTTTCCATCATCAAGCCCGACGCGACCCGTCGCAACCTGACCGGCAAGATCAACGCCAAGTTCGAAGCCTCGGGCCTGCGCATCGTCGCCCAGAAGCGCCTGCACCTGACCACCGCCCAGGCCGAGCAGTTCTACGGCGTCCACAGCGAGCGCGGCTTCTTCCGCGACCTGGTGACGTTCATGACCTCCGGCCCGGTCGTCGTGCAGGTGCTGGAAGGCGAGAACGCCGTCGCCAAGAACCGCGAGATCATGGGCGCCACCAACCCGGCCAACGCCGCCGCCGGCACCATCCGCAAGGAATTCGCCGAAAGCATCGAGGCGAACTCGGTGCACGGCTCGGACAGCGCCGAGAACGCGGCGATCGAGATCGCGTACTTCTTCGCCGGCATCGAAATCGTCGGCTGACCGGCCAAACCGACGCCGGCGAAACCTACCCAACAGCGGGCGCGCTCGGGTCGAGCGTGCCCTAGGCGGCTGCCTCGCGGCGTTGGGTAGCCGCCCGCACCTTGACCTGCGGCGTCAACCGGAAGCTGATGGCGATCCGGTTCCAGGCGTTGATGGTGGCCACCAGCAAGGTCAGCTTGGTCAGTTCCGCCTCGTCGAACTGCCGCCGCGCCTGTTCGAACACGTCGTCCGGAACATGCGTCTGCGACACCAGCGTGACCGCCTCGGTCCAGGCGAGCGCCGCCTGTTCGCGCTCGGTGTAGAGCGGCGTCTCGCGCCAGGCATCCAGCAGGAACAGCCGCTCCGCCGCCTCGCCGCGGGCCATCGCGTCATGGGTGTGCATGTTGATGCAGAAGGCGCAGCCGTTGATCTGCGAGGCCCGGGTCTTGACCAGGTCGATCAGCACCTGGTCCAGCCCGCAATGCTGCACGTAGTCTTCCAGCGCGCCCAGCGCCTTCATCGCGTCCGGAGCGGCCTGTTGGGGGTTCATGCGTGGCTTCATGGTCGGCTCCATGAATATCGGGTTGGGGCGAACATCCGCCCCGCCGGCAGGTCGAACCCGATGCCCGCCGGTTCAAGCCCCCGGCGGCAGCCTCAGACCAGGAAGATGAGCATCAGCACCAGCAGCACCGCCACGGCGATCGCGCTGCCGGTGGTGAAGCTGCAGAACGACGTCCAGAACGCCTGGCGATCGGCCAGGAAGGCGTCGGGGGTGACGGGATTGGGCACGGTGCTGGGCGACTGGGCCATGGGCGCGTCTCGTTCTGCTGCGGTTGCGATGTTCTAAGTGACCGAAGCCTGCGCAGGCAAGGGGTTGCTGAGGGCCGCTCCGCTCCGGAGGCGGCGTGCCGGAGACCCCGGCCGCGAACAACGCCGAGCGCCAGCGGATACAGCCCGTGCTCCTGCGCCAGCACCCGCGCGGCCAGCCGGTCCTCGTCGTCGTCCGGCAGCACCGGCACCGCCGCCTGCGCCAGGATCGGCCCCTCGTCCATGATCTCGGTGACCAGATGCACCGTGCAGCCATGCAGCTTCATCCCCGCCGCCAGGGCGCGGGCATGGGTGTGCAGCCCCGGGAACGCCGGCAGCAGGCTGGGATGGATGTTCAGCATCCGGCCCGCGTAGCGGCTGCACCAGGAACGGGGTCAGCAGCCGCATGTAGCCGGCGAGGCAGACTATTTCGACGCTCGGCCCGATCGAGTTCGGCGACGATCGCCGCCTCGTGCGCCGGCCGGTCGCCACGAAACGGCCGGTGATCCACCGACCGCGGTCGCGACCCCGGCGGCCTTCGCCGTGGCCAGGCCCGGCGCATCCGGTTTATTGGCCACAACCAGCACGATCTCGGCCGGAAATTCGGGATCGGCGGCGGCTGTCGAGCAGCGCCGCCATGTTGGAGCCGCGGCCGCTGATCAGCACGCCGACCCGGCGGCGCGGCATCAACCGCCGGCCAGCGCGCGGAAAAATCGATCCGCACGTCGGCCCGACCCTCGCAGGCCTCGACATGCGCCCGATCTCGAACACCGTCTCGCCATGCCCTCCAGCAGCGTCCGCGCGGCGGCGGCGTCCTTCACCACCAGCACCATGCCGAGGCCGCAGTTGAACACCCGCAGCATTTCCTCGGCCGCCACGTTGCCGGCACGGCGCCAGCCACGCGAACACCGGCGGCAGCGTCCAGCGCCCGGTGTCGATCACCGCCCGCAGTCCCGTCCGGCAGCACCCGCGGCAAATTCCCCGGCAGGCCGCCGCCGGTGATGTGCGCCGCGGCGTGCAGCAGCCCCGCCCGGTGCAGCGCCAGCACCGGCTTCACGTAGATCCGGGTCGGCGCCAGCATCGCCTCGCCCGAGCGTCTGGCCGACCGCGAACGGCGCCGGTGCATCCCAGCCCGCATTCGCCGCGCCTCGACGATCCGGCGCACCAGCGAAAAGCCGTTGGAATGCACGCCCGGAGCTGGCCAGCCCCAGCATGCACGTCGCCCGGCGCCACGTCCTTGCGGCAGCAGGTCGCTCGCGCTCGGCGGCGCCGACCGCGAACCCGGCGAGATCATAGTCGCCGGCCGCATACATCCCGGGCATCTCCGCCGTCTCGCCGCCGACCAGCGCGCAGCCGGCGATCCGGCAGCCCTCGGCGATGCCGCCGATCACCTGCGCCGCCTGCTCGACCGACAGCTTCCCGGTCGCGAAATAATCCAGGAAGAACAAGCGGCTCGGCGCCCTGCACCACGAGGTCGTTGACGCACATCGCCACCAGGTCGATGCCGACGCTGTCGTGCCGGCCGGTGTCGATCGCGATCTTCAGCTTCGTGCCGACGCCGTCGGTGGAGGAGACCAGCACCGGATCGACGAATCCGGCCGCCTTGAGGTCGAACAGCGCGCCGAATCCGCCGATCCCGCCCATCACGCCGGACCCGGCTGGTGGCCCGGGCGAGCGGCTTGATCCGCTCGACCAGCGCGTCGCCCGCGTCGATATCCACGCCGGCCGAGCGATAGGTCATGCTGGCCATGGCGGTCCTCGGTGTATACTGGCCGTGATTGCGGAACCTCGGCGCGGTGGAAGATGACGCGGGTCACGGCATTGCGGCCCATCGGCCGCGGAAACAACCATAGCTGGTTCGGCGGTGCAACTTGCGCCGCCGGCCGCCGAAACTGCGCGGGCATCGCATGCCTGATGGCGGCCAGAGTTCGCGGCTGGCCCGGCTCGACCTGGTCAACCTGCCCGAACGCGATCACCTTCGCCCGGCTATGCGCAGTGCCGCTGGCGGTCTACCTGGTGCTGCACGCCGCCTACATGGCCGCCTTCTGGCTGTTCGTCGCCGCCGGCGTGTCCGATGCGCTGGATGGCTGGCTGGCACGCCGGCGCGGGCCGAGCGTGGTCGGCGCCTGGCTCGACCCGATCGCCGACAAGGCGCTGCTGGTCACCATGTATGTCACCCTGGCGGCGGAACGGGTGCTGCCGGACTGGCTGGCGATCCTCGTGGTGTTCCGCGACGTGGTGATCGTCGGCGGCGTGCTGGCGCTGCATGTGCTCCTGCACCACCGGCCGGCGATCCGCCCGCCCGCGCTGTCCAAGCTCAACACCGCCCTGCAGATCGCCCTGGTGGCGATCGCGCTGCTGCTGGCCGGGCTCGGCGTCGCCGCGCCGCGAGCGATCTTCGCCTGCTCGCTGCTGGTGGCGGCGAGCACCCTGGCTTCCGGCGCCGCCTGTGTCGTGCGTGGAGTTCGCCCATGACCCCGATCTCGCTGCCGCCGGAGCAGCCCGGCGATGTCCTGCGCGCGGACACCCTGCGCGCCGACACCCTGCGCGCACGCGCGCCAGCGCTGGGCGCTGCTGTTCGGGCTGCTGGTGGTGCTGTGGCTGACCCTGTAGCTGTTCGCCTCGGTGCTGCTGCCGTTCGTGGCCGCCGCCGGCGTCGCCTATTTCCTCGACCCGCTGGCCAGCCGGCTGCAGCGCCTAGGCGTCAGGCGCGCGGTCGCGGCCGGCCTGCTGCTGTTCACCATGCTGGCCGCTGCCTGCTGTTCGCGCTGCTGCTGTATCCGCTGATCCTCGCCCAGCTCGGCATCCTGTTCGAGCCGGCTGCCCGGCTATGTCGAACTGGTCGCGCTGTTCGCGGTCGACGCTGATCGCGCATCTGCAGGAGCGGCTGGGCCCGGAATTCGTCGACGAGAAGCTGCGCGACCTGGTCGGCGGCCAGGCCGGGCGCGATGCTCGGCTTCGTCGCCGTCGCCGCTGCGCCAGGTGATCGGCGGCGGCTTCGCGCTGTTCAACGTGCTGACCCTGGTGGTGGTCACCCCGGTGGTCGCTTCTACCTGCTGCGCGACTGGCCGGGGGTGGTGGCGCAAGCTCGATAGCTGGCTGCCGCGCCGCTACGCGGGGGTGCTGCAGGCCCAGGCCCGCGAGGTCGACCGCATCCTGTCGGCGTGGCTGCGCGGCCAGGCGATGTGCTGCGTCGCGCTGGCGCTGTTCTACGCCGCTGGCGCTGTCGGCGGTCGGGCTCGATCTCGGCCTGATCGTCGGGATCTCATCGGGCTTGCTGTCGTTCATCCCCTATGTCGGCATCGATCACCGGGGCGATCACCGCGATCGCTGCTGGCGTTCGCGCAATTCCCGACCTGGACCGGGGTGGCGATGGTGGCCGGCGTGTTCGTGCTCGGGCAACTGCTGGAAGGCTACGTGATCTATCCGCGCTTCCTCGGCGACCGGGTGGAGCTGCACGCGGTCTGGGTGATCTTCGCGCTGTTCGCCGGCGGCGCCGCGTTCGGCTTCGTCGGCGTGCTGCTGGCGGTGCCGGTGGCCGCGACCATCGGCGTGCTCTGCCGCTTCTGGCTGCGCCGCTACCTCAGCAGCCCGCTCTATCTCGATCCGCCGCCGATGGACAGGATTGCCGCCTCCGGCTCGAACACCGCGCCGTCGCTGGAGCATGTTCCTTGAGCTTCGCCCGCCAGCTCGCCTTCCCCTTCGTGCATGTCCCGCGCTACCTGGCGGCGGATTTCCTGCGCCCCCCCAGCAACGAAGCGGCCCTCGCCTGGCTCGGCACCGACGACTGGCCGCAGCGGCGGCTGGCGCTGTGGGGACCGGCGGGCAGCGGCAAGACCCACCTGCTGCATGTCTGGGCGACCCGCCACGACGCCCGGCTGCTCTCCGGCCCGCAGCTTGCCTGGGAGGAGCGGGTGTTCGAACCGCCGTCGCGGCCGCTGGCCATCGACGACGCCGACGCGGCCCCCGAACTGGCGTTGCTGCATCTGCTGAACGCCGCGGGCGAGGCCGGGGTGGAGGTCCTGCTCGCCGGCGCGCGCCGCGCCGGCGCGTTGGCGCGTTGCCCTGCCGGACCTCGCCAGCCGCCTGCGCGCGATCACCGCCGTGGCGATCGGCCCCGCCGACGAGGCGCTGCTCGCGGCCCTGCTCGCCAGCCTGCTGTCCGACCGGCAGCTGGCGGTGCCGGAAACCGTGCAGGACTGGCTGCGGCTGCGCCTGCCGCGCACTGCCGCGGCGATGCGCGAGGCGGCGGCGCGGCTGGACCACCTGGCCCTCGCCGATGGCGGCCGGGTGACGCGGGTCACCGCCGCCCGGGTCGCGGCCGAAATGACCGAGCCGCCGGAGATCCTGCAGTTCGAGCCGGCTTCGTCCGGCGTCGCGGAACTGGCCGAAATCGGTCGCCTGCGCGATGATCCGGCCGAATATGAAGATTTCACGCAATCGGCATCGGACGGCTCCACCGGCAGCCCCCGCCTCCTGTAAGATGGCGCGCACCGTCAGGATCCCCGCCATGTCCAGCCCCGACCTGAACCTGCCCCATGCCGGAACATCGCCTTCCGACATCGAGATGCCGGCGATGCATGGCCCGGCCACCAACGGCGTCCTGAAAACGGCGGAAGCGCCGGTCGTGCCGGGCCTGATCACCCTGCAATCGCCCGAACGCTTCATCAACCGCGAGCTGTCCTGGCTGGACTTCAACCACCGCGTCGTGGAGGAGGCGGAGAACACCCGCCACCCGCTGCTGGAGCGGCTGCGCTTCGTGTCGATCAGCGCCTCCAACCTCGATGAATTCTACTCGGTGCGGGTCGCCGGCCTGATCGGCCAGGCCAAGGCCGGCGTCACCGCGCTGTCGCTCGGACGGCCGCACCCCGGCGCAGCAGCTCGCCGAGGTCGAGGCGCGGGCCCGCGCTGCTGTGGCCGACCAGCAGCGCGTCTGGCACGAGCTGCGCGCCAGGCTGGAGGCGGCCGGCATCGTCGTCGCCGAAACCGAGAACCTCTCCGACCAGGACCGCGTCTGGCTCGACGCCTGGTTCATGGAGCGGGTGTTCCCGGTGCTGACGCCGCTGGCGATCGACCCGGCGCATCCGTTCCCGTTCATCCCCAACATGGGCCTGGTGATGGCGCTGCGGCTGCTGCGCGACGAGGACGGCCACGCCATGCGGGCGCTGATCCCGCTGCCGGCCCAGGTCGAGCGCTTCATCCGCCTGCCCGCCAGCGCCGACGCCGAGCCCGGGCAGATCCGCTTCGTGCTGCTGGAGGACCTGGTCGGGCTGTTGCCTGGACCGGCTGTTCCCCGGCTTCCGGGTGCTCGGCCAGGGCATGTTCCGGCTGATCCGCGACACCGACGTGGAGTTCGAGGAAGAGGCCGAAGACCTGGTGCGCTCCTACGAGACCGCGCTGAAGCGCCGCCGCCGCGGCGTGGCCATCCACCTGGCGGTCAATGCCGGCATGCCGGACGACCTGCGCGACCTTGTGGCCGACGAGCTGGAGGCGCCAGCCAGGAGATCTACGTCCACGACGGCATCCTCGGCCTGGCCGACCTCAAGCAGCTGATCGTCGACGACCGGCCGGACCTGCTGTTCCCGCCCTACACGCCGCGCTTCCCCGAGCGCATCCGCGACTTCGGCGGCGACTGCTTCGCCGCCATCCGCGCCAAGGACATCATCGTCCACCATCCGTTCGAGAGCTTCGACGTGGTGGTGCAGTTCCTGCGCCAGGCCGCCGGCGACCCGGCCGTGGTGGCGGTCAAGCAGACGCTGTACCGCACCAGCCGCGACAGCCCGATCGTCAAGGCGCTGATCGAGGCGGCGGAGGCCGGCAAGTCCGTCACCGCCATGGTCGAGCTGCGCGCCCGCTTCGACGAGGAGGCCAACATCCGCCTGGCGCGCAGCGATGGAAGCCGCCGGCGTGCAGGTGGTGTATCGGCTTCACCGAGCTGAAGACCCACGCCAAGCTGTCGCTGGTGGTGCGGCGCGAGGGCGGCGACCATGCGCAGCTACGCGCATTTCGGCACCGGCAACTACCACCCGATCACCGCGCGCATCTACACCGACCTGTAGCTTCTTCACCTGCGACCCCGACCTGACGCGCGACGCCGCGCGGCTGTTCAACTACATGACCGGCTATGCGCGGCCGGAGAAGATGGACGCGCTGGCGTTCAGCCCGCTGACCACGCGCAACACGCTGATCGAACTGATCGACCGCGAGATCGTGCTTCGCCGCGCGAGGGCAAGCCCGCCAACATCTGGCTGAAGCTGAACAGCCTGGTCGACGAACCGCTGATCGACAAGCTGTACGAGGCCTCTTGCGCCGGCGTGAAGGTCATGGCGGTGGTGCGCGGCATCTGCTGCCTGCGCCCGGGCGTGCCCGGCCTGTCCGAGAACATCCGGGTCAAGTCCATCGTCGGGCCGCTTCCTGGAACACAGCCGCATCTGTCGCGTTCGGCAACGGCCACAAGCTGCCCAGCCGCGCATGCGAAGGTCTTCATCAGCTCGGCCGACTGGATGGCCCGCAACATGGACTGGCGGGTCGAAACCCTGGTGCCGATCCACAATCCGACGGTGCATGCCCAGGTGCTCGACCAGATCATGGTGGTGAACCTGAAGGACACCATGCAGTCCTGGGAGCTGCGGCTCGGACGGCGCCTGGCGGCGGGTGCCGCCCGGCCCGGCAAGCGGCGGGTCTCGGCGCATGACTACTTCATGACCAACCCGTCGCTGTCCGGCCGCGGCTCGGCGCTGCACGGGCCGCTGGTGGCCAGCCCGGTCGCCCCGCACCGCCGGCCCGACCGCGTGTCACAGGATTGAGCCGCTTGCCCTATGCTCCCCCGTCCGAGCCTGCCGCGCTGCGCGGTGGTCGATCTCGGCTCCAATTCGGTCCGGCTCGTGGTGTTCGAGGGCCGCGGCCGCAACCCGGTCGCCATCTTCAACGAAAAGGCGGTGCTGCGGCTGGGCCGCGGCCTGCAGAGCACCGGCCGGCTGAACGAGGAGGGCGTCGCGCAGGCGCTGACGGTGATGAACCGCTACGCACGCCATCGCGCGCGCCATGGGCGCCGACCCGTTCGAGGTGCTGGCCACCGCCGCGGTGCGCGACGCCGACAACGGCCCGGCCTTCGTGCCGATGCTCGCACGACCGGATGCCGGGCGTGGCGATCCGCATGCTGTCCGGCGAGCGAGGAGGCCGAACTCTCGGCCGGCGGCATGCTGTGCGGCATCCCGACCGCCGACGGCGTCCTGGCCGACATCGGCGGCGGTTCGCTGGAACTGGTGCGGCTGCGCGCCGGCCAGCGCGACCAGGCCGCAGACGCTGCGGCTCGGCGTGATCCGGCTGGCCGAACGCGCCGGCGGCGACCCGGTCCGTGCCCGCGCGCATCGCCGAAGCGGACCTCGCCCCGCGTGCCTGGCTGGCCGAGGGCGCAGGGCCGCGACCTGTACCTGGTCGGCGGCGCCTGGCGGGCGCTGGCGCGCATCCACATCGCCCAGACCGGCTATCCGCTGAACATCGTCGCATCACTACACGATCAGCCGGGAGGAGGCGCGCGACCTCACCGGCGTGATCGCCGGCGCCTCGCGCCGGCGCTGGAGCGGATGCCGGGCGTGCCGCGCCGCCGCATCGACGATCTGCCATTCGCCGCCGTGGTGCTGCGCCGGGTGCTGCGGGCCACCGGCGCGCGGCGGGTGGTGTTCAGCGCCAACGGCCTGCGCGAGGGCTGGTACATGAGCCGCCTGCCGCCCGCGACCCGCGCGCAGGACCCGCTGCTGGCCGCCGGCCACGACTACGCCCGCCGCTTCGGCCGCGATCCCAGCCTGCCGCCGGCCCTGCTGGCGCTGGACCGACCCGCTGTTCCCGCGCGAAACCGGCGAGGCGCGCCGGCTGCGCGAGGCCGCCTGCTGGATGTCCGACATCGGCAGCCACGACCATCCGGAATACCGCGCCGAGCAGGCCTTCCTGCGCATCCTGCGCCAGCCGGGCATCGGCCTCGACCATCACGCCCGCGCCTTCCTGGCGCTGACCCTGGCGCTGCGTTACGAGGCCGAACCGGACTGCGCCGTACCTGGCCACCGCCTGCGCGCTGCTCAGCCCCGAGGCGGCACGCCGGGCGACCATGCTCGGCGTGGCGCTGCGGCTCGCCTACACCCTGTCGGCCGGCACGCCGGACCTGCTGGCCGGCACCCGCCTCAGCGCCAACCACCGGCTGACCCTGCGGCTGGCCGAAGGCAGCGGCGTGTTCGCCGGCGAAAGCGTCACCCGGCGGCTCGACCGCCTGGCCCAGGCGCTCGGCCTCGACGCCACCACCGAGCTGGCGGCGTGAGCGCCTAAAGCAGCTTCCACTTCCCCGCGATCAAGCAGGCGTCGAGCACGAAGGTCCGGTCGTTGCCGGCCTTGTAGGTGACATGCGAACGCACCGAGCGGCACTCGCTGTTCTGGCGACGGAACGCCCGCTCCACCGTCAACGAGCCGCTGTTGCCCGAGGTCGGCCCGTCCCAGGTTTCGAACGCGCCGACCGCAGGCGGCGCGTTGCCCAGCAGCCGCGTGACGGCGTCGCTCGCCTGCTTGCGATCCTCCTGCGTCAGCACCGGCCCCTTGTAGCTGCGGAACGGGTTGATCTGCGCCTGGGCGCTGCCTGAGAAGCCGAGCAGCAGCACAACAACGACAAACAAGGAACCGGCCAGCCAAGAACCGGCATGGCGCAGGCGGTGCCCCTCGATGATTTCGCGCATTGATATTCTCCTCCGATCCCAGTCGTGACGGGACCAGCATAGGACACATAAGGTTGTTCCGCGAAACGGCGACAACCGTACACAACCCGTTCTATCGGTTGCGTGGAAGTGATCATGCGAATCGTGGCGCTATTTGCGCAGTCGACCAGATTCGGTTTATTTCGGATGGATCATTCCGCTTCGCGTGTGTAGCGATATCGGACCGAGGCGCGCTCCTCCTGAAGGTCTTCCCGTGCGCAAAACAGCGTCTTCCTGAAGCCTGAATCAAAAGGACACGACCCTATGCAGATCACCACCACGCAACGCCTGTCCGCCGAAGTCCTCGGCACCTTCTGGCTGGTCTTCGGCGGCTGCGGCAGCGCCGTCCTGGCGGCCGCCTTCCCGGCCCTGGGCATCGGCTTCGCCGGCGTCGCGTTCGCGTTCGGGCTCACCGTGCTGACGATGGCCTATGGGGTCGGCTACCTGTCCGGCGCGCATTTCAACCCGGCCATCACCATCGGCCTGTGGGCCGCCGGGCGCTTCCCCTCGAGCCAGGTGGTCGGCTACCTGATTTCGCAGGTGATCGGCGCCATCCTCGCCGCCGCCGTGCTGTACTTCATCGCCAGCGGCAAGCCGGGCTTCGAACTGGGCGGCTTCGCCTCCAACGGCTACGGCGACCTCAGCCCCGGCAAATACAGCCTGGCCGCCTGCCTCGTCTGCGAGGTGGTCTGCACCTTCTTCTTCCTGATGGTGATCATGGGAGTGAAGTCCTCGCGCGTGCCGGACGGCTTCGCGCCGCTGCCGATCGGCCTTGCCCTGACCCTCATCCACCTCATCTCGATCCCGGTCACCAACACCTCGGTCAACCCCGCCCGCAGCACCGGCCAGGCGCTGTTCGCCGGCGGCCCCTATGTCGGGCAGCTCTGGCTGTTCTGGCTGGCCCCGATCGTCGGCGCCCTGATCGCCGCGATGGTGGCCCGCGTCCTGCACCAGCCGGAAGCCGCCCCGGTCAGCGACGCCCATCTGCGCTGACCAACCCGCGCCTGTTCCGACCGAGGGCGTTCCGGCCATGCGACGCTGGATCGTCCTCGGTCTCCTGAGCCTCCTGGGCCTGCTCGTCGCGGCCTGTGCCGCGGTGTTCTGGCTGGGCGGACGTTACGACCTCGGACCGCTCGTCGCCGGCCGCGTCACGGCCGCCCTCGGCCGCAACGTCACGATCGGCAGCCTGCACGTCACCCCCGGCCGGTGGCTGCTGGTCAAGCTGCACGACTTCAAGCTGGACAACCTGCCCGGAGGGCTCCGGCCGGTGATGGCAGAGGCCACCACCGTGACCGCCGAGGTCGAGGCGATGTCGCTGCTGCACCGTCCGCTGGTGATCCGCCGACTCGACATCGAGGGCCTGCAGGTCCTGCTGCAGCGAACCGCCGACCAGGCGAAGAACTGGCATTTCGGCGACACACCGAAACCCGCCGCGGGCGACGCGCCGAAGCCTGCCGCGGGTGACACGCCGAAGCCTGCGGGGCCGGCTCCGGCCAGCCGCGCCGGTTTTCCCACCCTGCTCGATGCCCACGGCGCCGGCGACATCGTCTTCCTCACCAGCAGCGGCGCCCAGCTGCGCACCCATTTCGACAGCCTGACCATCAAGACCGCCGGCGCCGACCAGCCGGTGCGGCTGGAAGCAACCGGCAGCTACAACGACGCGCCGGTCACCATCGAGGCAGGGCTCGCCTCGATCGACACGCTGCGCGACGCCTCCATCCCCTACCCCACCGACCTGCTGCTGACCTCCGGCGACACCACCCTGCATTTCCTCGGCACCATGACCGACCCGCTGGCCATCGACGGCGCCCACGGCACGCTTGCGCTCTCGGCCCCCACCGCGGCGGCATTGTTCAAGATCGCCGGCATTTCCAGCGAGATCTCGCCGTCGCTGCTGCTCAGCGGCAACATGGTGCATGAGGGTCCGCTCTGGCAGCTGACCGAGGCCTCCGGAAGCCTGGGCGACGCGGCCATCACCGCCGCCACCCTGCGCCTGCAGGAAGGTCCGCGCGGATCGCCGGACGAGGTGACGGTGGACCTCGCCTTCGACCAGCTCGACATCAATGCCCTGGTGCGGCCGCGCGGCAAGACCAGTGGCGCCGACGCCGATATCTCCATCGCCGTCGACCAGGCGCCGGACACCTTGGTCGAAGCCAAGTTGTCGGCACGCGGCCTGGCATATGCCGGCATCCGCGGGACCGACGTGGTCCTCGACGCGTCGCTGACGCCGGGGCGGGTGGCGGTGGACGACCTCTCGATGACCTATGCCGGCGCCAAGGTCGGCGCCAAAGGCCAGATCGTGCCCGAACCCGGCAGCCCGGGCCGCGGCCAGATGTCGGCGGGAGTGGACCTCGCGGGCATGGACGTGCAGACGCTGCGCCGGCAGCTGGAGGTCGGCGCCATCCCGGTGCAGGGCCGGATGGACGGCCGCTTCGCCGTCGAGGCCAACGGCCGGACCCTCAACGAGGCGACCGGGGCCGCGCATGTCTCCGCGGTGGTCGCCATGAACGGCGGCAGCGTCTCGCGCGAAATCATCGAGCTCGCCTCGACCGACGCGCGCACCCTGTTCCGCACCGCCCGCGGCAACACCGCGATCTCCTGCATGGTCGGGGTGATCGACCTGCGCGGCGGCGCCGGAACCATATCGCCGCTGCGCATCCGCTCAGCCGAAGGCACCATCGCCGGCAACGGCCGCTTCGACCTCAACCGCAAGACCGTCGACCTGGTGGTGGCCAGCGAGGCGCGGACCACCGGCTTCCTGGCGCTGGACGTGCCGATGCGGGTCAGCGGCCCGCTCGCCGACCCGGCGATCGCCCCGGCCAAGCTGACGCCCCAGGGCCGCGCCTTGCTCTCCGCCGGCGACGACGTCGACCGCCTGCTGCCGAGCCTGCAGCCCTTCGCCCGCCGCAGCCCCTGCCTGCGCGTCAGGCGGTAGGAATTCCTCAGGTCAGCTGGTCGTAGACGATCTCCGGCACCGCCTCGCTGGCCAGCACCCGCCGCGCCCGGTCGATGTCGAGCTGGCCTTCCCACCAGGCGATGAACACGGTCGCCACCGAGTTGCCGAACAGGTTGGTGATCGCCCGCGCCTCGCTCATGAAACGGTCGATCCCGAGGATCAGCACGATGCCGGTCACCGGCACCTTGCCGTTCAACGTCGCCAGCGTCGCCGCCAGCGTGATGAAGCCGCCGCCGGTCACCGCGGCCGCGCCCTTCGAGGTCAGCAACAGCACCGCCAGGATCAGCACGTAGTCGCCCCAGGACAGCGGAATGTTCAGCGCCTGGGCGATGAAGGTGATCGCCATGGTGAAATAGATCGAGGTGCCGTCGAGATTGAAGGCATAGCCGAGCGGGATCACCAGCCCCACCAGCGGCCGCGCGCAACCGAGATTCTCCAGCTTCTTCATCAGCGTCGGCAGCGCCGCCTCCGACGAACTGGTTCCCAGCACGATGAAGAACTCGTCGCGCAGATAGCGCAGCAGCGGCCATAGCGACAGCCCGGTGACCCGCATCACCAGTTCCATGACGATGAGCACGAACAGCGCGCAGGTGATGTAGAAGCACAGCATCAGGATGCCGAGCTGCGCCAAGGCGCCGATGCCGTAGCGGCCGATGGTGAAGCTCATCGCGCCGAACGCCCCCAGCGGCGCCACCTTCATGATGATGCCGATCACCCCGAACAGGGCGGCGCCGGCGTCGTCCAGAAAGCGCACCACCAGCTTGCCGCGCTCGCCCATCTTGGCCAGGCCGAGCCCGAACAGCACCGCGAAGAACAGCACCGGCAGGATGTCGCCCTTGGCGAATGCGCCGACGATGGTGTCGGGAATGATGTTGAGCAGGAAGTCGGCAACGCTGACATGCGGGGCGTTGGTGTAGGTGGCGACCCGCGAGGCATCGAGCGTCTTGGGGTCCACGTTCAGCCCGGCCCCGGGCTCGACCACATGGCCGACGATCAGGCCGATCAGCATCGCGATCGTGGTCAGCACCTCGAAATAGACGATCGCCTTCAGCCCGATGCGGCCGACTTCCACCGTGTTGGTCAGCTTGCCGATGCCGACCACAACCGTAATGAAGATGATCGGCGCGATCATCATCCGCACCAGCTTCACGAACCCGTCGCCGAACGGCTGCATCGCGACCGCATAGGTCGGATAGAAATGCCCCAGCAGGACGCCGAGCACGATGGCCACCAGCACCTGGATGTAGAGCGACTTCGACTGGCTGGCCTGGATCATTGTTTCCTCCGGCACTCCGCGCCAAGCGGAGGGGGTGCAGCGACTAGCATACTGACGCACCGGCGCAAGGCGTTTCCGGCGGCTTTCCCGCGCAGGGGCGCGCTTGTATGGTCCGCGCGACGCTGCCCCCCCCTCCTGCCCCGAAGGTTGCCCCAGCATGGCCGACTACGTGATCGCTCCCCCCGCCGTCGTCTCCGTTCCGGTCGCGGGCGGCGGGCGGTTCCCGGTGCGCCGCATCTTCTGCGTCGGCCGCAACTACGCCGAGCACGCGCGGGAGATGGGCTCCGACCCCGACCGCGAATTGCCGTTCTTCTTCTGCAAGCCGGCCGACGCGCTGCTCGCGAACGACGCCGACATGCCCTATCCGCCGATGAGCAAGAGCCTGCACCACGAGATGGAACTGGTCGCGGCGATCGGCAAAGGCGGCGCCAACATCGCCGTGGCCGACGCCCTCGCCCATGTCTGGGGCTACGCCGCCGGCCTCGACATGACCCGGCGGGACCTGCAGAACGCCGCGAAGAAGGAAGGCAAGCCCTGGGACATGGGCAAGGGCTTCGACCACTCCGCCCCGATCGGCCTGCTGGTGCCCGCCGCCAGCTTCCCCAACCCGACCGCGGGAAAGATCGAGCTGAAGGTGAACGGCAAGGTCCGCCAGGTGTCCGACCTGTCGAAGCTGATCTGGAGCGTTGCCGAAACGATCTCCTATCTGTCCGGACTGGTGACGCTGGCCCCTGGTGACCTGATCTACACCGGCACCCCCGAAGGCGTGGCCGCCGTCGAGCGCGGCGACCTGCTGGAAGGCAGCATCGATGGTGTCGGCACCGTCAAGACGAAGATCGTCTGAGACAATCCCGGGCGGCGAAAATGCCGCCCGGGATTGCCAGGATCATTTCCCGGCGACCTGCTTGAGGTCGATTGCACCGCCCATCGCGGCATAGCCGGCGCGGTTCGGGTGCAGCCGGTCGCCAGGGCCGCCGGTTGTGGAGTTCGGCTGGAACTCCGCCTTCAGCTCGCCGGTCTTCGGATCGAGCGTCGCCGCGTCGAAGTCGATCACCCCGTCGAAGATGCCGGACTTCTTGATGAAGTCGTTATAGGCCTTCCGTTTCTCGTCGATCGCCGGCGCGCCGTAGCCGCCGTTGGTGCTGTTCACCGACGAGGTCAGCGTCGCCATGTAGATCTTCACGCCAGGGATTTTGGCGCGCAGGCGCTTGACGATGTCCCGCACCCCGGCCTCGACGTCCTCGGGCTTGGCGCCGGCATTGCCGAAATCGTTGATGCCCTCCAGCCAGACGATCGTCGAGACGCCCGGCAGGCTGATCACGTCCCGTTCCAACCGCTCGGTCGCCGCTGGGCCGCCGCCGAACGGCTTCGTTGCGTAATCGGTCGGCCCGATCACCATGTTGCCGCCGATGCCCTCGTTGACCACGGCGAAGCGGTTGCCGTAGGCCGCATGCAGCCGGCGCGCGAACACGTCCGGCCAGCGATCGTCGCCGTTCAGCGTGGACGCGGTGCCGTCGGTGATCGAGTCGCCGAACGCCACGATGCTGTGGGTGCCGGGCGGCGCCGTCATTTCGACCGCATCCAGGAAATACCACGATGTCGTCGATCCGGGGAACGCCGCCTCGCCGAGTTCGGCGCCTTTGGAACCGCTGTTCGGCAGGCTCAGATAGGATGTCGTCAGCGCCTTTGCATGCCAGGTCATCGGCCCGGATTCGCCCGCGACATGGAAGCTCACCGCCAGCTTGCGATCGGTCAGCATCGGGTCGGTCGAGCGCTTGGCGAACGGCAGTGCCACCGGGTCGCTGACCGCCATCTTGCCGGGCGGGATGGTCACGGTCGGCTTGCCGCCGAAGCTGACCGGCCGGTTGGTGCCCGCCAGCACGTTGCTGCCGCTGGTCTGCAGGCCGACATAGATGCCGTCAAACGTCACCGGCCTGGTGCCGAATGCGTTGGACAGCCGGATGCGCGCCTGCGGACCCCAGATGTCGGGCCGCACGATCATCCGGAACGACTGGTCGACCGCGCCGCGCTGCTCCGACGGGAAGGCGAATTTCAGTTCCGGCTGCGCCGTCGCATTGCCGACCGGATAGGGGCCATGCGCCGAAGCCGTCCAGGCGGCGACCCAGCTTCCCTGCGCATGGACGGCACCCGCACCCAGCAGCAGCGGCACGACCACCAAGGCCAATTTCGTCGCTTGTCGAAACATCGGCATTTCCCCCGGAATTGCGGCGCCTTCTGGCGCCTTGCCGGGTGATCCTACCGCCATTTCAGCCCGCTACCTCAACCCCCGAGATAGGCCGCCACCACCGCCGGATCATTGGCGACGACGGTCGCCGGCCCTTCCAGCACGATCCGCCCGGTTTCCAGCACATAGGCGTAATCGGACACCTCCAAGCGCCGCCGAGGCGTTCTGCTCGACCAGCAGGATGGTGGTGCCCTCGCGCCGGAGGTCGGCGATGATCGCGAAGATCTCGTCCACGAACAGCGGCGCCAGCCCCATGCTCGGCTCGTCCAGCAGCAGCAGCCGCGGCGCGCCCATCAAGGCCCGGCCGAGCGCCAGCATCTGCTGCTCGCCGCCCGACAGCGAGCCGGCCAGTTGGGCGAGGCGCTCGCGCAGCCGCGGAAAGCGCGCCAGCATCTGCTCCTGCCGGCGCCGGATCGCGGCACGGTCCGCGGTCAGCCAGGCGCCGATGGCGAGGTTCTCGGCCACCGTCAGTTCGGCAAACACCTGCCGCCCCTCCGGCACCTGCCGCATCCCCGCCGCCGCGATCCGGTGCGGCGCTTCCGCCGGTGATGTCGGCGCCGTCCAGGACGATGCTGCCGGCGCGGGGACGCAGCAGCCCCGACAGCGTCCGCATCGTCGTGGTCTTGCCGGCCCCGTTGGCGCCGATCAGGCACACCACCTGGCCGGTCCGCGACCCGCAGGCTCGATCCCCTGCAGCGCCTCGGTGCGGCCGTAGAACACCTGCAGCCCACGAACCTCGAGGCTGTACGCAACGTCGCCGCTCATCCCGCGCGCCGCGCCAGGCGCTCGGCCAGCTTCGGACCGAGATACGCCTCGACCACTGCGGGCTCCCGGCGCACCTCGTCCGGGCTGCCCTGGAAGATGCGCCGGCCGAAATTCAGCACCGTCACCCGGTCGGACAGGTCCATCACGAACCCCATGTCGTGCTCGACCAGCAGCACCGTGGTGCCGGCGTCGCGGATCCGCCGCACCAGCAACGCCAGCGCCTCGGTCTCGGCAGGGTTCATCCCGGCCGCCGGCTCGTCAAGCAGCAGCAGCCGCGGCGCCATCGCCATGGCGCGCGCGATCTCCAGCCGGCGCTGGTCGCCATAGGCCATCGCCGAAGCGGCCGTTTCGGCTCGGTCGGCGAGGCCGACCAGATCGAGCGCCGCCCGCGCTCGGGCGACGGCGGCGCGTTTCCTGCGCGCGAAAACGACCGAGGCGGGCGACGATCTCCGCCAGGCTGGCGGTCGGCGCGCGCATGCAGCCCGGTCAGCACGTTCTCCAGCACGGTCATCGCCCCGAACACGCGGATGTTCTGGAAGCGTGCGCGCCATGCCCAGGCCGGCGCGGGCGATGCGCCGGCAACACGGTGATGTCCCGGCCGGCGAACTCGATCCGCCCGGCGCTGGGCGTGACGAGCCCGGACATCAGGTTGAACAGCGTGGTCTTGCCGGCGCCGTTGGGGCCGATCACCGCATGGATGCTGCCGGCCTCGACGGCGAGATCCACCCCGTCCACCGCCACCAGCCCGGCATAGCGGCGGGTCAGGCCGGCGGTGGCGAGCAGGCTCATGCCGCCCGCCGGCGCATGCGCCAGGCCAGCAGCCCGTTCGGCAGGAACAGCACGGCCAGCACGATGATCACGCCGTTGAACACCAGCCGCAGGTCTGAGAAACCGCGCAGCAGTTCCGGCAACAGGGTCAGGATCCAGGCCCCCAGCACCGGCGCCAGCGGCGTGCCGATGCCGCCGAGCAGCGCGAAGGACAGGATGGTCACCGCCGGTTCGAAACCGTATTCGTTGGGGCCGATGAAGCTCGACGCATGCGCGCTGAGGCGCGCCGGCCAGGCCCGCCAGCACCGCCGAGGCGATCAACGCGCCCATCCGGTAGCGCACGATTCGATGCCCATCACCTGCGCCGCCGTCTCGTCCTCCCGCATCGCCTCCATGGCCCGGCCGACCCCGCTGCGGCCGACCAGCCACAGCGCCACGATCGCCACCAGCAGCAGCGCAGAAGATCATCCAGGTTTCGGCCCGCTCGGGGATGCCGGACAGCCCCAGCGCGCCGCCGAACAGCGTCGACGTTGAGGTACACCGCCCGCAGCACCTCGCCCAGGCCGATGGTGGCGATGGCCAGGTAGACGCCCGACAGCCGCAGAGTCGGCACCGCCGATCGCCAGCGCGAACGCCACCGGCACGATGCAGGACGGCCGGCAGCACCAGCAAGAACGGCAATTTCAGCTTCAAGGTCATCAGCGCCGAGGAATAGGCGCCCAACCCCATGAACGCCGCCTGGCCGAGCGACAGCTGCCCGACCGCCAGCACCACATACATCGACAGCGCCAGCAGCCCGTTGACGCCCAGCGCATGCACCAGGTTCTGGTAGGTCCACAGGAAGTCGTCGAGCCAGGGGGGCAGGGTCACGCGCGCCGCACCACGGCGCGGCCGAACAAGCCCGACGGGCGGGTCCACAGCACGATCACCAGGATGCCGAAGGCGACCGCCTCCTTCAGTCCGGAAGCGACATAGCCGGCGGTCAGCACCTCGATCAGGCCCAGCAGCAGCCCGGCGATCAGCGCGCCGCGGATGTCGCCCAGGCCGCCGACGATGATCACCACGAAGCCGCGCAGCATCATCGCCTCGCCCATGTAGGGGTGGATGGCATTGAAGTTCAGCCCGATCAGCACGCCGCCCGCGCCGGCCAGCGCGCCGGACATGAACGAGACCAGCGCCGCCAGCCGCGCCGGTGTCGATGCCCATCAGCCCCGCGGTGTCCGGCTGCTCCGCCATCGCGCGGATTGCCAGGCCCAGCCGGGTGCCGCGGATCAGCAGCATCAGCGCGCCGACCAGCACGACGGTCGCCGCCGAGGATCAGCATCTGCGCCGTGGTGATCCGCACCCCGGCGACCACCCAGGCCTCGGCGGCCGACGAGGTCAGGCGGCAGGCGGCGGATATCGGGGCCCAGGACCGAGGTCGCCGCCGCATACAGCGCCAGCACCGCGCCCAAGCGTGACCATCAGCGACGCCAGCTCCGGCGCCCGCACCCGCCGCAGCCGGCGTCAGCAGCAGCCAGTCCAGCACCACCGCGATCAACCCCGCCGCCAACGCCGCCACCGGCAGCGCCGCCCAGATCGCCAAGCCCGGCCTGCCGCGTCAGCCACAGCGCCATGAACGCGCCGGCGGAGAAATAGAACCCGTAGGTCAGGTTGATCACCCGCAGCACGCCGAACATCAGCGTGAAGCCGAGCGCGAACAACGCGTAGGTGGCGCCGAGCAGGACGCCGTTGACGAGTTGCTGGGCTAACATCAGACGCGCGCCTTCGCGCGGCGAGGTGAGCGGCAGGCGCGCCCTTGCGCGCCGAGAGCGGTTACCAACTTACCTTCTGCCAACGCCAGCACTGCAAGGCGCGCCCTCGCGCGCCGAGAGCGGTTACCACCTTGCCTTTATCACTGCGAACCGGCCAAGAAGCGCCCTAAGGCGCAATCCCGAACTTGCCGCCGCGCATCTCCAGCACCACGACGCCCTCGCTCGAGGCCGGGTCGCGATGCGCCGGTGAAGCGTGAACGGGCCCATCACGCCGCTGTAGTTGGTCTTGGCAAGCGCGTCGCGGATCTTCTCCGGATCCGCCGCGCCGGCGCGGTCGATCGCCGCGGCAACGATGAACATGCAGTCATAGGCCTGGGCCGCGAACTGGTCGGGGTCCTTGCCGTAGCGTGCGCCTGGAACGCGGCGACGAACTTCTGTGTTGACCGGGTCCGGCTTGGCGATGAACCACGGGCTGCCGACCAGCAGCCCGTCGGCCGCGGCGCCCGGCGATCTCGCCGAGCTTCGGCGAGTTGGAGCCGTTGCCGCCGATGAACAGCGTCTCCTTGCCGAAGCCGAGCTGCCGCGCCTGCAGCAGCACGCCGGAGACCGGCTCGACCAGCGCCGAAATGCCGATCGCATCCGGCTTCAGCGCCTTGATCTTGGTCAGCTGCGCCGAGAAATCGGTGTCCTTGCTGCCGAAGCTCTCGATCGCCAGGATCTTCAGGCCGAGCCTTCTCGCGCCGCGGCCTTCATCACGTCGAAGCCGGATTTCGAGAACGCGTCGTCGTTGGCGTACATCAGCGCGATGGTCTTGCACCCCGCGCGCCTGCGCCTTCTTGCAGCGTCACCGGCATCACGTCCGATTCCGGCAGCGAGGTGCGGAAGATGTAACGGCCCGATATCGGTGATGCCGGCGGCCGTGGTGGAGGTGCCGATGGTGGGGATCTTGCGCTCGTTGGTCACCGGGCCGACCGCGAACATCTCGTTCGACAGGGTCGGGCCGATGACCAGCACCACCTTGTCGCGGCCGATCAGCTTGCGCGCGGCGTTGATCGCCTGGTCCTTGTTGGCCGCCGAATCCTCGACCGTCAGCGCGATCTTCTGGCCGCCGAGCACGCCCTTCGGTTGACCTCGTCCAGCGCCAGTTCCAGCCCGGCCTTGATGGCGACGCCATAGGCGGCGTTCGGTCCGCTCAGGATCTCGATCGCGCCGACCGGGACCTGCGCCTGCGCCGGCATCGCGAATGCCGCCAGCGTCATTGCCAGACCCGCCGCAAAATTTCTCCGCATCATGACGCTTCCCCTGGGACCAACCTTGGCCGCACCCTAATGCAACCATCCGCCAGATCAAGCGATCCGGGCGCTTCCCGGGGGCCTTGCGGCGCCGGCCAAACCGGGCGATGCACCGGCGCATGACCCAACGCCTCCGGATCGCCACCTGGAACATCAACTCGCTCCGCCTGCGGCTGCCGCTGCTGGCACGGGTCATCGCCGACCTCGACCCCGACGTCATCTGCCTGCAGGAGACCAAGGTGCCGGACGAGCTGTTCCCGCTCGGCAGCCCCGGCCGAACTCGGCTATCCGCATTTCGCCTACCGCGGCATGAAGGGCTATAACGGGGTCGCGATCCTCTCGCGCATCCCGCTGCAACGCCTGGAAACGCGCACCGAACTGGTGCGGCAAGAGCGACTGCCGCCACGTGGCGGTCATGCTCGACCTGATGTCCGGCCCGGTGGAACTGCATGATTTCTACGTGCCGGCCGGCGGCGACATTCCCGACCGCGAGCAGAACGTCAAATACGGCCACAAGCTCGATTTCGTCGCCGAAGCGACCAGCTGGTTCGCCAGCGCCCCGCGCGCGCCCGCTCGTCCTGGTCGGCGACCTCAACATCGCGCCGCTCGAACACGACGTCTGGAGCCACAAGCAACTGCTCGATGTCGTCAGCCACACGCCGGCCGAAACCGATGGCCTGATCGGCTGGCAGAACATCGGGCTTTCACGACGCCCTGCGGCATTTCGTGCCAGAAGACCAGAAGCTCTACACCTGGTGGTCGTACCGCAACCGCGACTGGCGGATTTCAGACCGCGGCCGCCGGCTGGACCATGTCTGGGTCAGTCCCGACCTCAAGGACGCGCTGCTGTCGCACACCATCCACAAGGAGGCCCGCGACTGGCCGCAACCCAGCGACCACGTCCCGGTCTGCGTGGAAATGGAATTATAGCGGGCCCAATCAACCCTTGCGGAACGCTGGGCAGGCGCTGTCGGCCAGCGGCCGGAACGCCTCGGCCGCCGGGATGGTCGCCATCGTGTTGTAGAAATCAAACGGCTCGCGGCTTTCGGCCGGGGTCTTCACCTTGAACAGATAGCTGTCATGGACCATCCGGCCATCCGGCCGCAGCGTGCCGTTGCGGATGGTGGCGTCGCCCACCGGCAGCTCGTGCATCTTGCGCATCACCGCATCGGTTTCCGTCGTGCCGGCCGCGGCCACCGCGCGCAGATAGTGCAGCGTCACCGAATAGACGCCGGCCTGGATCGTCGAAGGCATGCCGCTGGCCATAGCTTTGCCGCGAAGCGCTGCGACCAGGCTCGGGCTTCGGGATCGAGGTTCCAGTAGAACGCCTCGTTGACGGTGACGCCCTGCGCCACGTCCAGCCCGAGCGCCGCGATGTCGGGCACCGTCAGCACGAAGCTCGCGACCTGCTGGCCCTTCGCCGCCGACGCCGAACTCGCGCGCCTGCTTGAGCAGGCTGATCAGGTCGGCGCCGGTGCTGCCGAGCGCGATCACGTCCGCCCCGCTCGACTGCGCCTGCAGCAGGAACGGCGAGAAATCGCCGGCGTAGTTGAACGGATGCCGGACATGCCCGACGACCTTGCCGCCGGCCGCCTCGATCAACCGTGTCGCATCGGCCTCCAGCGACAGGCCGAAGGCGTAGTCGGCGGTGATGAAGAACCACTTGCTGCCCGGCTTGGCGAGCGGCTTGGCGATGCCGACGGCCTGGCCATAGGTGTCCCACATCCACTGCACGCTGGTCGCCGGCGCGCAGTCCTCCTGGTGCAGCCGCGCCGTGCCGCCGGGGAACAGCGCGATGCGGTGCTTCTCCGCCATCACGTGCTGCACCGCGAGTTGCACCGCCGCCTGGATGATGTCGGTGACCGCATCCACGCCGTCCACGTCGATCCACTTGCGGACGATGCCGACCGCGAGGTCGGGCTTGTTCTGGTGGTCCGCCGACAGCAGTTCGATGGCCATGCCCTTGCAGGGTCCGGCCAGGCAATCATCGATGGCCAGCTGCGCCGCAACCACCGAGCCCTGTCCGGATTGCGCCGACAGGCTGCCGGTCATGTCGGTGATGACGCCGATGCGAACCGGCTTGGACGGCGCCTGGGCCGCGGCCGGGAATCCGACAGCCGCTGCCAGCAGCAGTATCGCGGCGAACCGATGGATCGTCATGGCAACCTCATTCTGTTCCGAATGGCCGCGCCAACTAAGTTTCCTGCGCCACGCTGTTGCGCAGCAGCCCGACGCCGCTGATCTCGACCTCGACGGTGTCGCCGGGCTTCATCCAGACCGGCGGCGTGCGATAGGCCCCGACGCCCCCTGTTGTACCGGTGATGATCACGTCCCCGGGCTCCAGGATGGTGAAGCCGGAGCAATAGGCGATCAGCGCCGGAATCCCGAACACCAGGTCGTCCAGCGTGGCGCGTTGCATCTCGGCGCCGTTCAACCGGCAGACCAGGCTGGCATGCCCGATATCGCCGGCTTCGTCGGGCGACACCAGCCACGGCCCGAAGCCGCCGGTGGAAGGGAAGTTCTTGCCCGGGGTGAACTGCGTGGTGTGGCGCTGGAATTCGCGGATCGAGCCGTCGTTGTAGCAGGAATACCCGGCCACGTGGTCAAGCGCCTGCGCCTCGGCGACATGGCGCGCCCGCTTGCCGATGACCACCGCAAGCTCGCCCTCGAAATCGAGCGTCGCCGACGCATTCGGCCGGATGATGCTCTGGCCGTGCCCGACCTGGCTGTTGGCGAAGCGGGTAAAGATGGTCGGAAACTTCGGCACCTCGCGCCCGCCTTCGAGGATATGGCTGAGATAGTTGAGGCCGACGCAAATGATCTTGTCCGGATCAGGAATTGGCGGCAGGAACGTCACGCCGTCGAGCTTGCGCCGCGGCAGCCCCGAAAGCGCCAGAGCAGGCCCGGCCCCCGCCGCAAGCCACGCCCGCAGGCTCGGCCCGCGGCTCGTCATGTCGACGACGCTATCGCCGTCGACAACGCCCCACCCGGCCTGCCCGTCGGCCACAAAGCTCATCATCTTCATTGGAATCTTCCTCCGCGTTCGGCCTGGGTCGGAACCAGGCCGCTGGCTCCTGCCGGCAGCACATTGAAGACGTTCGACCGGCCAATAGCAAACCGGCGGCGGGACAGCAGCAATGCGATTGCAAACATCGGCACCAACCAGACGAGCCGCGCCTGATAGCGATCCGTGACGACGGACAAAGCACCCATCAGCGCCGCATTCACGAGGCACCCCCACGCGATCAGCCCAAGCAGGCGACCCGCGTTGCCCGCCAAGGCCTGCCGCCGGACGACTGCCAGCAGCCCGAGGAACGCCGCCGAGGCGACAAGCACGACCTGGTCCGCCCACGCAAAGCCCTGCAACGGCAGGGCACCGCGGTTCTGCAACGAGTTGACAAAGGCGGCGTGCTCGCCGGGAAAGAGCTCCCGAATGACACGGTCAATCTTGGTGGCACCCGAGCATGGGCATTCCGGGTCCGCGGTCGCTACGTGAACCAGCTGGCGCGCAGTATTGCGAAGAGCATTCACCACTACCGACCCGGGGTAGGCGCGCAAGGTTCCGGCGACGATGTCCCCCGCCTCCTTCAGCGCGCCGACCTCGCCACGTTCACGGACAAGTTCGTGCAGCGGCGACGAAGCGCCCCAGAGAAAACTGTCGCTGCCTTCGCGCAGTCCGTCCTGATAGCGACACAACGTGAACGCCGCGCGGGGGCAGACATCGGCGAGATAGCGTTGCGCCGGACCATCCCCGAGCAGCCGTGCGAGGCTGAAGACCGGCGCCGATGGAGACGGCGAAAACCGGCCGATGACGGCATAGCCGTATAGGCTCTGCGCCAGGATCGCCAGCAAAGCCGGAACAAGCACCAGCAGGATGCTGCGGCGAACCGCGTGTGGATCGCCGCTTGGTCGCCATTTGACCAACTGCAACGAAACGCCCGACAGCAACAGCAGCGCGAAAGCCGGGTTGACTTGGTGAAAGGCGAGCATGGCGAGCAGCGCCAGCGGCCACACGATCTGCTCCACCCGGGCGAGCTGCCGCCAGCCATGGCAGAGGCAGAAGATCACCAGCAGTATCAGGGGGGTATAGATGTCCGGCATGATCTGGTTGGAGAACCATGGCAGGCTGCTGAACGCCGCCGTCAGCAGGATCGCCACGGCTCGCCGCGCCGGAGTGAGATCGGGGAAGGCGATCGACAGGCTGCGCGTGATGACGTAGCAGGCGATCAGATCCTGGACGAAGGGGATCGGCCAAAGGCTCAGGCGCCAGTTAAGCAGCACCAGGAAAAGACTGTAGAACGGCGGCCGGTCGATCACGCCTTCCAGCTTCAAAGCCTGGCGGACATAGGTGCCGGAGTCGGGGAACACAAGAGGATAGCCGTTGAGGATAACAACGATGCCGAGCGATCCCGCCGCGACAACGATCCAGAGCAGGTTTGTGAAAGCCGCCGAAACAGCGGTTGCAGCCGGCGCGGGAACTGCCGCCTGTTCCAATTCCATCAGGGGTTTGAGTCTCCGCTCCGAAGCGCGCGCATCCCCGGTCGGCTAACGCACGATCGGCGTCAATTGCGCGGTCTCCGTCTGGCTTGGAAGCCGACCCGAAGCTGCAGGTCTTCCCTTCGGCGCCAACACCAGGTGGCGCATCGATGGCGGAACCAGGTCGGCAGGATTGCCGGGCATGCCACCGAGCTCCTCGAAGAAGAAGTGGCAGACAGCCTCCAGGTTCTTCAGAAACAGGCGAAGCTCGGTTTCGTCTCGGACATACGGGGTGTGCTTGGCCAGCGACGGGCTGTGGTAGTGCAGGACGAAGGTCCGGCAGCCCCTGGCCAGCATCGATTGCACAAGATAGATCTGCTCGTCGGATGAAACGCCCTCGGGCGTCAACGTCACCGTATTGGCCAGATGCGTGCGCGACAGGATGCCCGGCAGATGAAGGCGCGTGGCGAGCGAAGACCGCAAGGCGCTGTGCACCCGTGGCGACAGCGGCGTCAGCG
Organism: uncultured Alphaproteobacteria bacterium; assembly: GCA_963819305.1. Lineage (GTDB taxonomy): Bacteria > Pseudomonadota > Alphaproteobacteria > Acetobacterales > Acetobacteraceae > CAVTKE01. The sequence continues at coordinate 33,116 of CAWFVP010000002.1, read as the reverse complement.
CCCCCAACTGTCCGCGGGTCATCGGGATCGACAGGATCCGACCGTCACCGACCCGGTATGGCTGGGCGTTGGCGAAGCGGAAATCCGGACCGCCCCGCGCCCGCAGATCGGCCAGCGGCAGAATGCTGAAATCGACGACGAACCCAAGATCCTTCAGGGTGCTCATGGTATTCGGCCCGATCCCGTAGCGGCCTGCCTTGAAGAACAGCGGCGAGATTCCGAAATTCGCCTCGATCATGCTGACAAGCTCGCACAGCTTGCGCCGCTCAAGGTCGGCCGGGAGGTTTCCCCCGAACGAATTATATTCCGAAATGACTTCTTCGAACGGCGGGTTCACCCAGGGATGCAGATGCGCGCCGATGACGCAGGCGCCGCGTTCGAAAATCTCGCGCAGCGGCTCGTAGCCGTCGGGCTGCGAAGCGACCGCATAGTCGACGACATAGATCGGGCGCGCGCCGTAGCGGTCGAAGATATCCTGCGCCAGGATCTGCTGCTTCATCGAACTGACATTCGTCATCGACCGATCGAACGCCTTGCTCCAGTCGAACTCGGCCTCGGTGTCGACCTCGACATAAAGCCGCGGCGGGTCATCTTCGGTGACCGCGACCGCGTTGAAGTCGAGCGCATTGATCTTCAATGTCGGGCTGCTCGCGAGAGGGCGTTCCGGCCCCCGCGCCAGCTGTGCCCAGGGCCTGCGTGCGACCATGCCGGAGGCGACCGAACGGGCAATCTGGTACGGCTTGGGGCGCGTCTGCAGGCTGCCGTCGAAGCGGCCGTGGCAGCGCGCGGGAACCATGAACCTGCCGGCCCGGAGCGTGGCCTGGATCGTTCGCCACCAAAGCTTGCCGGTGTGCAGTTGCACGCTCTCCGTCTGCGCCGGGGTCAGGCGGTAGGCGGCGACGAAAGCGGACATGAGCCGGTTGAGAAAGCTTCCGAGCTGCTCCGCCGACGCGGCATCCTCAAGCGGGTTGCCGGCAATCAGGTGCTCGGCGACCAGCCGCGCTTCGCCGGAGCAATCGGTGGACAGCAGCGCCGAATAGACGTCGCCAAGCACCGCCGCCGTACGGCTGATCATCTCGAACCGGCGAGTCCGGGTCAGATTTTCATTATGCTGCCGGTATATGACCAAGTTTTCGGGAATGACCGAAATATTGCCCCGGAGCAGGACCCGATGCGAAAAATCGAAGTCTTCGGCGTATTTGAATTCTTCTCGCAGATACTCGCCCAGCGCTGGGATGACTTCGGCCCGGAACATCATCGAGGGATGTCCCACCGGGTTGCCCACATGCAGCATCCAACGCAGCACTTCCGGATCCGGATCCGCGCGCTGGCGGGTGAACTTTATCTGGCCACGCTCCAGCACGGACATTTCGGTACCGACGATCAGGACGCCCGGGTTGGAATCGAGCACCGCCTTCTGCTTGATGAAGCGGGTCGGCATGCAGCAATCATCGGCGTCGATCCGGGCGATATAACGGCCACGCGCCGCCGCCATCGCCCGGTTCAATGAGCCGACGATGCCAAGGTTGTGAGAATTGTTAAGAACCTTGATCCGCTGGTCGGAAATATCCGAGAGGATGTCCAGCGTCCGGTCCGACGACCCGTCATTGACGATCAGGAGTTCGAAATTCTCATAGGTCTGCGCCAGCACGCTCTCGACACTTTGCAGAATATACCGTTCCGCATTATATGCGGGCATCAGAACGCTGATTTCGGGTGACCCGTGAGTTGGAGGCATGCGTGGAATATGCCGAACTCATTTGGCCTGTCCACCGGAATAGTGTGATTCACATCGCCCCCGTCGAAGCGGCCGCCCGACCTGCCCGCATCGCCGGCGCCCACCGAGATGCCATCAGGGCATGATCGTCGTCGCCGAACCGACCTACGCCGACGGCGAACATGCCGCCATCAACGCCGCGCTGCTGCAGGGGCTTGGTCGTGCCTGCGGGGACATCCTGTTCGCGGCCACGCCCCTGCATCACGCCCGCGTCAGGGAAGCAGCGCCCTCGATGAACGGGGTCGTGTGCCGGGACATCGCCGTCCTGCCGCCCGGCGGGGTGCAGCTCCGCCGGATGCGTGCGCAATGGCGCGTCCTCGACGGCCTCGTCCGCACGCATGGCGCAACCCGACTGGTGCTGCTCTCGGCCGGTCCCGAGACCCTGTTCGTCACCCGCGCCCTGGTCGCCCGGCATGCCGGACTGCAGGTGTTCGCGGTGATGCATGGCAATCTCGCTGGCGTCACCGGCTGGCGCTCGCGCGATCCGCGCCGGCGCATGATCGACCTGCGATCCGGGTTGGCAATGGCCAGGCACCCGCGGATTCACCTCATTGTCCTGGAGCCGCATATCCGCGACGCCGCGGCGGAAGCCGGGTTATCGAATGCGTTCCTGATATGGCCTCATCCGGCCCCGACCGACGGAGGTCCCGCGGGCGCCGCATGGGAGCCCGGCCCGAGGCTGCGCCTGGCATTCGTCGGCACCGCCAACCGGGTGAAGGGCTTCGATGATTTCCTGGCACTCCACCAGGCCCTCGGCCCAGCCTATGACTGGTCTGTTACCGGGCATCTCAGCGACGAGTACGACCCCTCGGTTATGACCGGCATCGAACATTCAACCCACAACCTGCCGCGCGCCGAGTTCCTCGGGCGGGTGCGTGCAGCGGATTTCGCGATCATGGCATTCAGGCCCGAATACAGGTTCATCGCCAGCGGCTCGCTGCTGGACTGCGTGACCCAGCGCAAGCCGCTGATCGCCGTGCGCAACCCCATGCTCACGGCGCTGGCCGAGCGCTACGGCCCGCCTGGCTACCTGTGCGGCGACCTGGACGCGGTCCAGACCTTGCTGTCGGATCCCGCGCGCCTCCGCGACACCACGGCGTATGCCGGCTTTCAGCGCGCGCTTGACGCCATGCACCAAGACCGCACGCCGGAGGCGCTGGCGCCGATCGTCAGGCGGGACCTGCAATGCTGACACTGTCGATCATCGTCGTGCTTTACCACAGCGAAGAAGCGATCCAGCCGCTCTGGGACTGCCTGCGCGCCCAGACCTTCACCGGCTGGCGGCTGATTGCGATCGACAACGCGTCCGGAGACGGGGCGGCCGCCTTCCTGGAGGCGACGCAGGACCCTCGCGTCACGCTACACCAAAATCCCCGCAACGAGGGATTTGCCCGGGCCGTGAATACCGGCCTGCGCGCCGCCGCTGCGCAAGGCGAAACCCGGTGCCTGCTGCTCAATCCGGATGTCGTCTTCGAACCGAACTTCCTGCAGGACCTCATGGACCGCTGGACGGACTGTGCGGCCGACGTGGTGGCGCCCAGGGTCATGCAGCAGGATGCGCCCGATACCGCGTGGTATGCCGGCGGCATTCTCGATTTCGGCTGGACCTTCAGCAGCCGGCACGAGCTCAGGCTCGGCGCCGACCACGGCAGCCGGATCGTCGAATTCGCCAGCGGCTGCTGCCTCGGCCTGACCACCGCGGCATTGCGCCGGATCGGGCTGCTGGATGAAAGCTTCTTCGTCTACTGGGAGGATACGGATTTCTGCCTGCGCCTGAAGTCCGCCGGGCTGCCCATCCACTATATCAGCGAGCCGTTCCTGCTGCACCAGGGCGGCGCGTCATCGGGCGGGGAGCGCAGCCCGTCCGCCACGCGGCTGTATTATCGCGGCTACGCGCAAGTGCTACGCAAGCATTTCGGAGTTTTTACGACGCTGCGCACTATCATGCGCACTCTGGCCAAAGAGACGACGCGCCCAGGCCGTCCACCGGGACATGGGAAGCGCGTCGGGATCGCCCTGCTGTACGGCCTGTTCACCCCGCTTCGGCCGTTGCCGCGCCTCTGACACTACGTCAACTTGCGGAGCCTTCTCGCCGTCGCCTCGGCCAGCCTCGCCGCGTGGAACGCAAGGTTCTTCACCACCAGCCCCGGCAGCGTCCGCAGCGGCCGCGGCGGGCGCGGGGCCGGGCCTGGCGAGGCGACGACTTCCGCCGGCGGCGGAGAATGCCCGGCCAGCGCGGCGACCACCCGGGCGGTCTCGGCCAGGTAGGCGTAGCCGAAATGCCGGTCGGGTTCGAGATGCGCGCCCTCGCCCCACTCGTTCCAGGCGTTGATGAACACCACGCGCTCGTCGGGCTCGGGCGCCTGCATCGCAATCCGGCAGGCGGCGGCCAGCCACTCGCCGTATGCGGCGGGCGTCGCGCCAACGAAGCTGAAGCCCCTTCCGGGCGACCGCGCCTCCTTGTCCCAGCTCGGGCAGACGCCGGGGAACTGGCGAAACTCCTGCGGACGGTTGGCCAGCGCCGACGCGGCCATGTCGGTGTAGCGGACCACCGTTCCCTGGTAGTTCGGATCGAACCATTCCAGCGTGTGTTGGATGCGCGGGCATTCGAAGCCGGTGTTGTGCGGCGGGAAGCCGGCCGCTGCGTCCATTTCGTAGGCCCGCGGGTCCTGGTCGCCGAACGCCTGGGCCATCACGATGTAGGGATTGCCCAGGCCGGCCGACTGCAAATGCGCCCGCCAGCGGCGGACCGTGGCGCGCGCATCGGGCAGGATCTTGGGGCGGTAGAGCATCAGCAGCGGCCGGCCGTCGATCCGGATATAGCGCGGATCGCGGAACAGCTTCTCGAGCGACGCCACGAAGGCCACGTCGTCTTCGGGCGAATGGTCCTGGCCGATCAGGATCTCCTTGTCGTTGCCTTCCCACGTCCTGGTCCAGTTCTCGTTGGCCCAGTTGACGCAGAACGGCAGGTCGATCTCCGGATGCTCGAGCAGCAGGCGGATCGGTGTGTCCAGCAAGGGTTTGCCGGCAAACCAGTAATGGTGAAAGCAGAAGCCTTCCAGCCCGTGGCGGCGGGCCAGTTCGGCCTGGCGCTGCAGCACCTGCGGCATGCGAAGATCGTAGAACCCGAGCTCCCCCGGCAGATGCGGCTGGTAGTGCCCCTCGAACCGCGGGATCGCCTTGGACACGTTGGTCCATTCGGTGAAGCCCCTTCCCCACCAGGCATCGTTCTCCGGGATCGGGTGAAACTGCGGCAGGTAATAGGCGATCAGCCGAACTGGCGGCTTGATGCCCACCGGCAGTTCCGCGGCGTTCTCGAACCATGGGCCACGGCCGCTGTTGGCGACGAGTTGATCCAGCAGAGTCATCGTGGGCAAGGGCGGTCGAACCGGGGATCGGTCAGGACCCTGCACCGGTACGGAACGACGCCGTCGGGCGGGATCTGGGATAGGGCGGATCGCTGGTTCATAGGATCGTTCCCCGGCAGTATCGCCACCCTGCAATGGGCCTGCAAGCGTGATCCTCGCGCGAGCCGGCGGCAGCAATGCGGGTGACAATTTCGCGTATTCCATTCGCGTATCGGCTGCGGCCGGGCGCGGCTTAACCAACCCGATAGGGGTAAACCCTATTCTATTGCCGGGTGAGCAGGTATTCTCGTTCAAACAGGATCAGGTTCCGCAGGTTGGATATCGCTGCTTCAATACGGTTCGCGCTGGGCAAAGTCGACAGCGCGGATCACCGCCGCCGCCGCTGGATCGGCATCGTCCAGGGGGTGATCACCGGCATCGCCAACCGCTTCATCGGAGTAGCCGTCAGCCTGCTGTCGGTCCCGCTCACGATCAGCTATCTCGGCCCCGAGCGCTACGGCGTGTGGGCGCTGGTGGGCTCGATGCTCGCCTGGCTGCGGCTCGCGGATCTCGGCATCGGCAATGGCCTCAACAACGCCATCGCCGGGGCGATCGGCATGGATCGGCCGGACCTCGTTCGCGCCCATGTCAGCACCGCGGTGGCGGTGCTATCGGGGATTGCCATGGCACTCGGCCTTGCGGTCCTGGCAGCCTGGCCGTGGATCGATTGGAACAGCCTGTTCGGGGTCAAGAGTGCGGTGGCACAGGCTGAAGTGGCACCCGCGATGGCCGCGGCGATCGTCTTCTTCCTCATCAACTTCCCGATGTCGGTCATCGGCCGCGTCTACACGGCGTCGCAGGACGGCAGGCTCGCCAACTACTGGGGGGCGGCCGGCAACATCGCCAGCCTGGTGGCGCTGCTCATCGTCACGAAGACCCATGGTGGACTGGTGTGGCTCGTCATCGCCATATCCGGCGCCGGAATGCTGGTGAACATTGCCAGTGGAGCCTGGCTGTTCACCCGTCACAAACCAGACCTGGCACCCCGACTGCGGCATGTGCAGCGGAGCTCGGTCAAGCAGCTGATGGGCGTCGGCGTTCAGTTTTTCCTGATCCAGATCATGGCCCTGGTGGTGTTCCAGACCGACAACCTCGTCGTCGCCCATTACCTCGGCGCGTCGAACGTGCCGTCCTACAGCCTCACCTACAGCCTGTTCGACTTCACCTCGATGATCCAGGTGATTATGTTCAACTATGTCTGGGCGGCCTACTCGGAAGCCATCGCCCGGCGTGACATCGCGTGGGTCGAGCGGACCTTTCGCCTGAACCTCACCTTTTCACTCTGCTCCACCGCCGCGGCCGTTCTGCCGCTGATCTTCATCGCCCGTCCATTCATCCGCATCTGGGCTGGCGAGGCGGTCGTGCCGCCGATCGACCTCGTGCTGTGGATGGGGGCGTGGAGCATGATCAACGCGTTCTGCAGCCCGATCGCCTGCCTGCTTGCGGCGGCCGCGCATATGCGGGCACAGCTGGTCTACAGCGCGATTGCCGGCGTGGCCAACGTGGTTCTGTCGATCTTCCTGATCCAGCGCTGGGGCGTGACCGGCGTCATCGCCGGCACCGTCATCTCCTATCTGGTGTTCGTCTGCGGCCCGGTCTCAGTCGACATATCGTTCCTGTTCAGAAAGTTGCGCAATGCAGTGTAAGATATGCCAGTCCAAAACGGACCTGGCATTTTCAGCGAGGGTCCTCGGGAAATACGACGTCGGGTATCATCGTTGCACCGCCTGCGGCTTCATGCAGACCGACGATCCGTACTGGCTCGCGGAATCCTACGCCTCGGCCATCAACCAGAATGATCTCGGTCCGGTCAACCGGGCGATCACCGGTTCCAAGCTGATCGAGGGAGTGATCCTCAGCAGCTTCGACCGGAACGCGAAGTTCATCGACTATGGTGCGGGGTACGGCGTGCTGGTTCGCCTGATGCGCGACCGCGGCTTCGATTTCTACTGGCGCGACCTGTATTGCGAGAACCTGTTCGCCAAGCACTTCGTCGCGGCGCCGGACATGCGCTTCGAACTCCTGACCGCGTTCGAGGTGTTCGAGCACCTCGTCGACCCGGTCGCCGAGGTCGAGAAGATGCTGGGCCTCGCGGACAACCTGCTGTTCTCGACGCTGCTGGTGCCGGCGCGCGTGAAAAAGGCCGAAGACTGGTGGTATTTCGGCCCCGATCACGGTCAGCACATTGCTTTCTACACAATCCCGGCGCTGCAGGTCTTAGCCAAGCGCTTCAACCTGCATCTTTCCTCCGACGGGTCCGGCAACCACCTCCTCTCGAAGGCGCCGGTGTCCGACCGGAAGTTTCGATTCTTCGCGCGTGAGACCAGACTGACACAGCTGACCCGCTGGCTGCTGCGGCGGCGGATGCAGAAGCAGTCGCTCCTGATGGACGATTTCCAGGCCGTCTCCGGCTACACGCTTTGAACTGATCGAATATCGCGGCTGCCGCCGAAGGATAGCGGCCATCGCGCGATGCTCCAGACGCCGGCCGCGGTCAGTGACACCAATAAACGATAATCCTCCAGTAAATCCTCGGAAAATGGTGCAAATCTGAAACCTATGGCTTGACACTTCAACTCGCGATGCCGTTGGTATGTTCCGTTAAAGGAATATGCCTTAAATGAAACAGCTCGCCCGCTCTGCCATCCGCAGCATGATGTTCCGTGCTCCCTGGGGCGTGCGCGAGGCGTTTTTTCAAGCCTGCGTCGATCGCATCGGCCCGGACGAAGTCTATTCGCGGTTCATGGACAAGCTGAAGATCGTGGAGGTGAGCGCCACCGGCGATCGGGGCGTCGTCACGAGCTTGCGGGATGACCGCGTCGTGCTTCCGGAATACGCGAAGCACGGGACGTTTGCAGAAACCGTGACTTCGGCCTTCGTCGCGTTCTTCGCGGCCGGGGGCGGCACCTATATCGATGTCGGCGCAAACATCGGCTTGATGACCATTCCGATCGCCCGCAACCCGCGGGTCAGGTGTCTGGCCTTCGAGCCGGAACCACGCAACTTCGATCTGCTCAAGCGCAACGTGTCGCGCAATGCCGGCCAGGCTTCGGTCGAGTTCCACCAGGTCGCGCTGTTTCATACCCGCGGCTCGATGTCGCTGGCGATCGATGATGCGAATATCGGGGATCATCGGCTTACCCTCGGCGGCGTGCCGGGCCGCCGCAGCGTCGAAATTCCTGCAGTGCCGCTGGACGACTTCCTGGACCGGATCGACGGCCCGCTCGCCATCAAGGTCGACACCCAAGGCGCCGAGCCCTCCGTCATCGCCGGCGGACGGCAGGTGATTGCCAGGGCCGGGCTGCTGGCAATGGAATTCTGCCCCTATCTGATGCACCAACTCGGCGGGGACCCGAACATCGTCATCGACATGTTGGCGAGCTTCGATCGCGTGGCGATCATGGCAGGCGGCATCGCCGAAGCACCGCGCTACCTCCGTCCCGACGAAGCGCAGGCGGCCCTGCGAAACAAACTCGCCACCGCGACGGACTCGGACGGCGACTACGTCGATATCCTGGCGGCACGCGACGTCCACGCCTGAACGGAGCCCGCGTCTGGCGCTGTCCAGCCCGGGGCGGTGACGTTCAGCGCCGCTTTCGAAGCATCGCCGTTCCTGATTTGTCGGGGATCAGGATCAGCGTTTCGGAGATCTTCGGTAGGAATTCGTCCACGGCCTGCTTCACGCCCACCCAGCACGGGTTGGCGTAGTCGTGTATGATCAGCAGGCCCCCTGGAGACAGGCGGTCGAAGAAGAACTCGAGGCCGGCTTTGATCGGTTCGTACAGATCGCAATCCAGATGCACCACCGCAAATCGCCGGCGCGCGACCGCCTCGTTCACGCTGTCGGGAAAATACCCGGCTACATATTCGACCGAGGCTTCACCGACATTGCCTTTGACGAGCGCCAACGAGGTGTCCGCGAATTCACGCTGTTTCGTTGCATCGACGCCGACCAGGTCCCGGGCCTCGAATCCTGCGAAGGTGTCGAACAGATAAGTGGTCCTGCCGTATTTTCGGCCGTAATGCGCCAGAACCGCAGCGGAGTTTCCCCGATAAACCCCTAACTCGGCGAAGTCTCCTGCGACACCGTCTTCCAGCACCTGCTTGATGTTGAATGCCAGCGCGTAGAACCGCGGAAGGTCGCAGGCATTGTTTGCGACATTGTTCGCCACCCAGTTGCCCGACAATCCCCGCATTTCCGGGTGGCGATCGAAATCGATATCCGAATCCGGACGGTAGGCCTGGTAGAAATGGCTTTTCGAGTGCAGCACGCGCGGCACTGCCAGCTCACCGGCAGTGATGCGGCGCAGCTGCGCCTTCTTCAGCCCCGCGATGCCGTCGCGGCAGGCGTGGCGGATCGTGGCCTGAACCGCGTTGAGCCGATCCTTGTTGCTCTTGGCCAGGAAGGAGCGGACCTTGCTGGCCGCCCCGCCGCGAGGTGCGGTCGGTGACACTTCCTCATCCTTTCGCCGTTTGTATCCCGGCAATCTTACCTGTCGAAGGCTAGCGTCGACACGTGCCGCTCGGCAACGCCCGCCTTCAGCGGAGCCGTTGCCCGACAGCTTGCAGGACAGGATCGAGGCCCAGGGTAGCAACCGGCCCGTCGGCCCACACGAGGGTTGCGCCGGCTTCCGTCTGGTAGAACCCGCTATACGGCATATAGCGGCGAAAGCCGCGGTAATGCCCGAGCAGGATGACACCCGGCGTCGCGACCGAGTTGGCCAAATGGGCCGGGCCGCTGTCGACGCCGATGAACAGGGTTGCCCGGCGAACGAGTTCGGCCGTCTCCATGATCGACAGCACGCCGCACAGGCTGCGCGACCGCTCGCCGTCCATGGTGATAACATGCGGCTTCGCACCGATCTCGATGGTGAGGAGGCCCCGTTCCCCGGTGAGATGCGCCACCAGTTGCAGCCATTTCTCCCGGCTCCAGTCGCGGCTGGCTTCATTCGATGTGCAATGGATGACGACGAACCGCGCCGGCAAATCCAGGCCGTCGATCCGGGCCGCTGCGGCGGCATCCGGCGTGAGGATCGGCGTATCCGAGATCGGCGGGAGGCCGGCGCTCAGGCACTGGATCTGCAGCAGGTTGCCACGGTTGTAGTAGGTTACATCCGTGATCTCCCCTGGCGGACCGGGCTTGTGGAACGGGGCTTTGCACGTCGGACACTCGCGCGCACTGAGATGCAGGTCCCAGACCGTGTCGATCGCACCGCTGCCCCAGACAAGCAGCCACTCCGTGAGGCAGCGCACCGACACGACGTCGTCGATGGCGGGATAATTCTCGACCACTCCGCGATACGGCGGCCGCACGAACCACTGCCGGCGGGCAGCCGGAAATTCAGCTTCCGCGCGGCGGGACAACGGCTCCGCCGCGATGATGTCGCCCATATGCTCCACCAGTGCGATCGCCATGGTTGGCTGGCGGCCGGAAAACAGCCTGCGCCGACGAAGGGCGATGATCTTCCACAGCGCTCCATGCAGCACCGCAACGAGATGCGGGACCGCCTTCCTGTTCCGCCGGCTGGTCCAGTCACATCAGCCGCAGGATTTCGCGTAGTGACGGCCGGACGGGGAGGCCCTCACGCGGCATCGGCTACCGCGCGGACTTGTCGTGATAGCCCATGCCCAGCAGGCAGGTGTCGACCGGTTCAGCCAAACCGGTCAGCCGGCACCCCCGCAGGCGCGTCGTGAAGGCGCGGGCCCCCTCCAGATTGAGATGCAGCAACGGGTCGTTGAACGAGGCGTCGGGAAGCACCGTCACCACCGGCCCGAGCACCTTGAAGCCTGGGTAAGCGGCCGATAGCTGCTGCAGGTAGGCCGAGAACGCCTGCGTCGCCTCGCGGGGCATTAATCGTGCGGTTTCTTCGTTGATCGGCATAGGCAGAAACGTGATGGTGACGCCGTGCGCGGCGGCTTCGGCCAGCATCAGCTTCATGAATGCCGCAATCACCGGCGCCGGCTGGAAGCCGGTGAGATTTTCCTCCGGGCCGATCATCGGGGCGGTGCCGTGCCTGCCGATGCCGAACACGTAGTGTCCGCGGGCGGCAAGCACCTCCCGATAAATCCGAAGATTGTCCATGAGCCGCGCGGCGCCGGCGGCGATGAACAGGCTGTTGGCATAGATCGTCGGAAAGTGGATCGTGTGCAGCAGGGTCCGCAACCGCGGCGGTATGTCCTCCCCGCCGTCCTGGGAAAAGACGGACATGTCCCCGGTCGATGTCGAGACACGCAGCAGTTCATCGAGGTCCGGCCCGGTCAACAGGCCGTAGCGCGTGCTCTTGGTCCAGAACGAATTCAGGCTTGATGAAGTGGCTGGGCACGATCGACATGACTACGCGCCGAACCTGCCGGGGGCACGCAAGGATGCGCTTCAACGCATCATGCAACTCGATCGGCGTGGTGCCGGCGAAGCCGAGGTTGACCGCTGGCCCCTCCAGCAGCGATGGCACGATGTCGATGGCGACCCTGCTGTCGCCGAGGAAGACGACCGGCGCGAGATCGCACGAGTTCGATCATGTTGAGCTTGGCGGTCCATCGGGGGTATTCCGCGTCCAGATACGCCATCGGTGCGACGACGACGTACATCCATACCAGGGCCAGGCATCCCAGCGCCGCAAGGGCGACATTCCGCAGATACCGCGGCCAGTGCTGCACCGGAGTTTCCACGTCAGAACTGGAAATAAAGGAATTCGGCGGTGCCGCCGAAGCTCAATATCGCAAGCGTAGCGCCCGCCCCGATGCCCCAGGCCCAGGTCCTACTGGGTTGCCAGGCAAGCCAGGTCCAGCCGGACGGGCGGATCTTGCCCAGGGCCGGCACCGCGCTCGCCATGATCTGCTGCACGTTCGGCATCCCCCAGACGATCACGAACAGCGCCAGCAGCCAAACCAGCTGGGACATTGAGGGAAGGCGGCCGGCGCCGTGCAGGCCGATCATGCCGGCGAGCATGTCGAGGGCGTTACCAACCGACAACGCCCGAAAGAACACCGCGCCAACCAGCACGCAGGCATAGGTCAGCGCAATCTTGCCGACACGCTGGGCGATGCCGTCCTCCGGCGCCCGATGCGGCAACTTGCGCCAGGCCCGCCATCCATGCGCGATGGTCAGATACATGCCGTGCAGCAGGCCGAAAATCAGGAACTGCAATCCGGCCCCATGCCAGATCCCGGCCAACGCCATGGTCACCATCGTCGGGATGCCGACGAGCAGGCCGAACCCCGACAGGGTGGACGCCCGCGTCGCCCCGGAACGTCGCCTGATCGCCAGTGCGATCGGGTTGTACAGATACATCGTGATGTACCTGGTCAGCGTCATGTGCCAGCGGGCCCAGTATTCGATGATCGACGTGGCCTTGTACGGGCTGTCGAAATTCAGCGGAAACTTCACGTTGAACATCCGCGCCAGCCCGATCGCCATGTCCGAATAGCCGGAGAAATCGAAATACAGCTGCATCGAATAGGACAGGGCGACGTACCAGGCCTGCCCTGCGGCGAGATGCGCGGCGTCGACAAAGCCCGGCGCCACCACCGCGGATGTCGGATCCGCGAGCAGGCACTTCTTCATCAATCCAAGGATGAAGATGGAGGTTCCGATGGACAGGTTTGCAGGATCGATCCGCCAGGTCGAGGCCTGGGCGAATTGCGGCATGATCTCCCGGTGGTGGACGATCGGGCCGGCGATCAGATGCGGAAAGAAGGTGACGAACAGGAAATATTCGACAAAGCCGCGTTCCCGCGCGGCGCCTTGTTGCGCGTCGATGAGGAACCCGATTTGGGTGAAGGTGAAGAAACTGATCCCCAGCGGCAACGCCACCGCGGGCAACAGATGATCCGCCAGCCCCACGTCGTAGAGTCCCGATACCAGGGCCGCCAGATATTTGTAATAAACCAGAGCTCCGATATTCAAAGCGATCGCGGCGGACAGAATTGCCGTCTGCACGGCGGGGCGCGCGGCCGCCCGGTCGATCCATCGCGACGCGATGAAATTGCCCAGGATCGAAACCAGCAGCACCGGCAGGAACAATGGCTGCCACCAGCCGTAGAAGATCAGCGACGCGATGATGAGCCAAAGCATTGCCGGCCTGCGGCCCACGCGACAGGCCAGCGCGAAGCCGAGAAGGGCCAATGGCAGGAACGCGAACACGAAGACGAACGAATTGAACAGCATCTTGTCGCGTCAGCCTCGATAGGGTCCGAAAGGCGGATGGGCAGCGACCAATATCCGAAGAGCGCGGCGTGATCGCACCAGCCAGACCCTCGAGAGCATGATCCAAGTAACCGTGCATCTAGCACCATTTCCGCGGCGCGTCCCCGGCTGGCTGTGGTTTCCCCCAGCCGTGGCAGAGCGGCGGACATCATGCCCCTTCGAATAGCGGCGCAGTGTTAGGGGGTGTACAGGATTTGCGCCTCTGGCCGGCGATGCCCGCTCTCGCGATTGCTCAGGACGCGGTGTTTTTCACAGGCCTGCCGCCGTGGCGATGCCCAGGTTCCGGGGATAGTCGCGCGCCCAGTCGATCGGCGGCTGCTCGATCATGCGCCTGGTCCAGCAGGAAGCGACGAAGCTGAGCGTTACCGCCAGCCCGAAATGCACCACAAGCGTGCGCCAGTCGGAGGCCGGGAACAGCCATTCCGCGACATAGATGGTCGGCACCAGGAACGCAAAGTGAACCAGGTACATGCTGTAGCTGACGTCGCCGATCTTGCGCATCCAGGGATTGGCCAGCAGGCGAGGCGGATGGGCCGCGGACAGCGCGACGACCACGGCCACCAAAGGCGCAAAGATCATGTGCGGCATCAGGTGCCAAACGGCGATTGGTTGGAACGGCAGCGCCACGATAGCCACGAGCAGCAGCAGGATCGCGGTACCGGGCGCCTTCGGAATCTCCCAGCGCAGGGCGATCATTGCCGCTGTCATTCCACATAGGAAGACCGGCGCCTGTTCGATCGGGTTGGTGTAGAAGAACAGGGCGTCCAGGTCGCTGCCGGAGGGCGCATGTCGCTGCCGAAACTGCGCCACGACGACGGTGAACACGGTCAGGGCCACCGCACGCCAGACCTGGAAATCGATCAGCCGGATCAGCAGGGGCAGCGCCAGATAGAACATGACCTCGCAGCAGACCGACCAGCCACCGGGCACGACCGCGAACGCGGCGCCGCCTTGCCAGGCGGTCCCGAACAGGGCTGCCACGACGACGTCGACGAGCCCGACGCCGTCGGGCGCCTGTGGGCGCGGACCAAGGCCGACGACCAGCATGTAGATCAGGCCCGCAATCCAGTAACCCGGTCCGACCCTGGCGATGCGCCGGAGCGCATAGCTTCGCAAATCCCCCCGCCCCCGGCTCGCGTTGACGGTCAGGGTGAATGCGCTGATGACGAAGAACAGCTGAACGCCGAGGGCGCCGCTCGACGTGATCCGCTCCAGCCAATACGGCAGGGCAAGCATCGCCATCCCGGGGTCCGGCTCGCGGAAGGGGGCCACGGCGCCCCACATTCCCATGCTGGCGTGGATCATCACGACCATCAGGATCGCGACGCCGCGCAATCCGTCCAGGGCTGGCATACGGCTTGGGAGTTTCATTCTGGATTTATAATCAACCGAGATCGAAACGCAAAATCGTTGTCCTTCGTCGTCGCTCGGTCGCCGTGTGGAGGACCGGACCGCGGCGTCGGCGGGAAGCCAGGGCGGGTCAACGCCGCCCGGCATCGACACATGCATCGAGTTTTGCCAGCGTGGAAGAATGGCGACGATTCGGCTGGCGAAGGATCGCTCGGTGTCCCATCCACACCAAAGACGCTATAGCTCTGAAATGACTTCTTGGGCTGCGAATCGGGAGATATAGATGGGTGGCATGCGCAGGTGGCTAGAGCCGAATACTCTACGCGCAGCCTGGTTCGATCTGACTTGCCGGAAGGTTCTGGATACACCGGCTTTGTTGACCAACGATGCTCCACTCATCTTCATTAGTATGGTGAGCCATACAGATCTGCACAGATACCTTCTGGCGATCAAATCGATCTACCGTTACTTCAATGAAGGTCGTGTCATCATTATCAACGACGGCAGCCTGACCGAAACAGATATTTTTACTCTCAGGACGCATCTGGATAATCCGGAATTCAAGGCATTGACCGACGTGGATACAGCGCCATGCCCGACCGGTGGATGCTGGGAGCGATTGATGACCATTTCGGGGCTGACCGACGAGGCCTACGTCATCCAGGTCGATTCCGATCTGCTGGCGCTGCAACCGATCGAGGAAGTGGTGGAGGCGTATCGCGGCAATCGCGCATTCACCCAGGCCGGCGGGATCGGCCACAGGATAGGCAGCCTGAAAGACGCCGCGGCCCATGCCCGAACCCAGTCGGGCAGCCACGTGCAAACTCTGGCGGAGCAGGCGCTGGAGTCCATCGCCGCGCCCAGCGAAGCGCAATATGTCCGCGGCTCGGCGGGATTTGCCGGCTTTCCCCGCGGAGCCGACATCAAGGCATCCGCCGTCGCGTTCTCGCTGGAAATGACTCAGGCGCTGGGAGCCACCAAATGGGCGGAATGGGGATCTGAGCAGGTCACCTCGAACTACGTCATTGCGAACTGCCCTCAGGCATTGGCACTCGATTTTGCTCGCTACCCGTTGCATTGGGCGGGCATTGCAATCGGGAATGCCGCCTTGATCCATTTCGTCGGGTCGTACCGCTATCACTTCGGCACCTACCGCAATGCCGCGACCCGGGTGATCCGCGAACTCAGGGCGGCCGGGAAGGCGGGTGAGCGTCCGCGTAGCCCATCCGCCTCGACGCCGGCGGTCGGCACCGGGTCCTGAATGTCAGGGCACGCGCAAAAAGTACGCCGTCAACCGCAGGGCTTCCGGCACACCCGCCCTTGAGCAGGGTGACGCTGCCAATTGACGGACCGTTACCCAGTTCGGACGGGGTATATTCCCTGAAATTCAGGCCGGCTGGGTGAGGCCGTCCGGGTCAAGCCGGTAGCCGCCCCCCTCGGTCAGCAGCAGGCGGGCGTTGCCGGGATCGGGCTCGATCTTCTGGCGCAGCCGGTAGATGTGGGTTTCGAGGGTGTGGGTGGTCACTGCCGCATTGTAGCCCCACACCTCGTTCAGCAGCACCTGGCGGGCCACGGCGCGGGTGCCGGCGCGGTAGAGGAATTTCAGGATCGCCGCCTCTTTCTCGGTCAGGCGGATACGCCGGTTGCGGGCGGGGTCCTGCAGCAGCTTGGCGGCCGGGCGAAAGGTGTACGGCCCGATGCTGAACACAGCGTCCTCGCTGTTCTCGAATATCCGCAGCTGGGCGCGCAGGCGGGCGAGCAACTCGGCCATGCGAAAGGGCTTGGCGATGTAGTCGTTGGCGCCCGAATCGAGACCGCGGACGACGTCCGACTCGTCGTCGGAGCCGGTCAGCATGATGATCGGCACCTTCACGCCGTGGCGGCGGAGCCTGGAACACAGATCCCGTCCATCGCCATCGGGCAGCCCGACATCCAGGATCAGGGCGTCGTAACGGGCATCGCCGCTGACAATGCGGGATTCGGCATCGGCCGCGTTGACCGACTGATGGGCGGTAAACTCCCCGTCCACCGCCAATTGTTGGACCAGCATCGCAAGCAGGGCCGGGTCGTCGTCGACTATCAGAATGGGCCGTTCACCGGCCATGCCGTGCTCCTGTCTGACGAGCGGCACCCAAGGAGCGCCGCGGTTGCTGCCGATGAACCGACTTCGGAATAAGCCGACACCGTATCGGACCGTCGCGCCAACAATATCCGCCGACGCCCTTGTGGTCTATCAAGGCACACATATTATTGTCTACCAATGTGGCATAAGTGATCGGGTGATCTCCTCCACTAAAGTTGCCGGCCAGCCGAACCGTTCCGATCTTATCCGATGTTCACGGCGATCACGCGTCATTTCCGCCGTAGAGCGGGGTGACAGAGATCTTCCAGATTGTTGATGGATTGATGAATCATATGCCGATCTGCGAGGACGCGCCCACCGACCTCGCTGCCGCCGCCACGAGCCAGGATCTGCCCGCTGAGCCGCCCGTTCTGAGCCTGCGGGCGGTGCATCGGGCGGCTGCCGACCTGAAAAGCGGGGTGCCCGTGGTTCTGCTGGGGGCGACCGACTGGGTGTTGCTGCCGGCCGAGACCGCCGGGGCGCGCGGTCTGCGGGAAATGGCGGCCCTGGCCGTGGGACCGGCCCTCCTGCTGCTCGCCGGGAGCAGGGCTGCCTCGGTGTTGCACCGCCCGACGCTTCTGGAAGAGCCCGTCGTGGCGTTTTCCCTACCGAATTTGCTGCTCGATCCAGCGCTGCTCCGGGGCATCGCCGATCCGACCGCCGAGCAGATGCTACCGGAACCGCCTTCGGTGGCCGATTCACCGCCTGAGGCTGGTGCGGCGCTGGCTTTGGCCAAGCTGGCCCGGCTGCTGCCCGCCGTCCTGGCCGCACCGGTCCGCCTCGATTCGCCGGGACGCCTCGATTCGAGGGAAGCGCTAGCAGCCGGCCTGCTGAGCGTCGAAGCTGCGGATGTCCTGGCCTACCCCATGGCGGCAGCCGCCGACCTGACGCGGGTGGCAGAGGCCCAGGTGCCGCTCGACGGCGCGCCGGACGCCCGGGTCGTCGCATTCCGCGCCCCGGATTCAGGGATCGAGCACCTGGCGATCCTGGTGGGACGTCCGGAACGGGCCGCCGCACCGTTGGTCCGCATCCACTCCGAATGCTTCACCGGGGACCTTCTCGGCAGCCTCCGCTGCGACTGCGGCCCGCAACTGCGCGGCGCGATCCGCCGAATGGGGGAGGAGGGCGCCGGCGTCCTGCTCTACCTGGCGCAGGAAGGCAGGGGCATCGGGTTGGTGAACAAGCTGCGGGCCTACGCCATGCAGGACCGTGGCCTCGACACGGTGGACGCCAACCGGGCCTTGGGCTGGGGCGCCGACGAGCGCAACTTCCTGGTCGCGGCCACGATGCTCGAAGAACTCGCGATCCCACGGATCAGGCTGCTGACCAACAATCCCGACAAGGTCGCGGCGCTGGTCGCCTGCGGCATCGAGGTATCCCAGCGCGAGCAGCACGAAATCGCCCCGAATGGGGTGAACGACGAATACCTTGCCACCAAGGCGCGGCGCCTGGGGCATTTGCTTGGCTGAACCAGGCACGGCACAGGCGATCATCCGGCCGGATGGCTGGTTGCTTCATGCCGGCGGACGGTACCGGGCGGCGCTGGGCCGCGGTGGGGTGCGGACCCGCAAGCATGAGGGCGATGGCGCCACGCCGACGGGTCCGATGCTACTGCGCCGGCTGCTCTACCGTGCAGACCGTGTCCCGATACCCAAGGCTGCCGTTCCGCGTGAGCCCATAGCGCCCGAAGACGGGTGGTGCGACGACCCGGCCGATCCGGCCTATAACCGCCAGATCCG
The DNA here is from genome assembly GCA_963819305.1 of uncultured Alphaproteobacteria bacterium. Classification (GTDB taxonomy): domain Bacteria; phylum Pseudomonadota; class Alphaproteobacteria; order Acetobacterales; family Acetobacteraceae; genus CAVTKE01. The sequence goes on along the minus strand of CAWFVP010000002.1, from coordinate 14,515 downwards.
CCTTCCTCACCAGGCGCGGCACGAGACTTTGTGGCGGCAGGACGGGCTGTACGACATCGTTGGGGTGCTCGGCTGGAACGACGCCCCGGTTGTGGCAGGCCTCGGCTCCGCGATCTTCCTGCACGTGGCGCGACCGGATTTCGCACCCACCGACGGTTGCATCGCGCTCGCAATGCCAGACCTGTGCCGCGTGCTCGCTGCCGGATTACGGGAACTGCGGGTTCTGGAGGAATAATGCCGCGAAACCTCAAGGGTCGCGGCTAAGCCCCTGGTCCGCCAACCCTTTCAGGTATGCCTGCCACCTGAGCGACTGCTCCCGCCCAAGCGTGTGGAGGTAGTCCCATGAAAAGATGCCGGTATCGTGCAGATCGTCGAACAGGATGCGGATCGCATAATGGCCGACCGGCTCGACCGACAGAATCCCGACATGCCGCCGGCCAGGGACCAGCTTCCGTTCCTTCGGTCCATGGCCCTGGACCTCGGCACTGGGGCTCTCGACCCGCAGATACTCCGCCGGAAGGCCGAATCGGGCGCCGTCGTCGAACACCACGTCCAGCCGTCGCTCGGCCTTGTGCAGGTGGATTTCGGTCGGCGTCGGCATCACGGCTCCTCCAGCCTGCGTGCCTCCTCGACCAGCATGATGGGGATGCCGTCGCGGATCGGATAGGCCAGGTTCGCCGCCCGGCTGATCAGCTCGTTGCGGGCGCGGTCGTACTCCAGCGGCGCCTTGGTCAGTGGGCAGACGAGGATCTCCAGCAAGCGCGGGTCCACCGGCGGCGTCGCCTCGGCACCTGGCTCAGTCATTGGCGGCACCTCCCACGCGGTTCAACTGGCCCGTGGCCGGCGGGGGTCCGCATCATCCTGGTTCATGCCGTGCGCGTCGATCTGCAGCAGTGTCAGCAGCGCCTGGGCGCGGTCTGCGGGCGTGACCGCTTCTAGCAGCGCCTGCTTCTCCCGTGCCTCGAAGGGGCAGACGACGCACAGGGTGGTCACCAGGATGGCATCCGGCATCTGCTGGACGGCGTCCCAGTTGGCCTCGATCCCGCGATGGGCAAAGTAGCGGCGTAAGGCCGCCAGCAACTCCTCCCGGTCGAAGGTCGGCAGCAGTTCGTCGGAGGGGGCGAGATCGTCGACGAACCTCGAAAATTCGCCACGAATCCGGCGGTAGCCCCGCCGCATCTCCACTTCCTCGACCAGCACGAAACGAATGATGCCGGACAGCGAGATCAGATAGCGCCCGTCATCGGTCTCGCTGAAGGAGGACAGCCGGCCGAGACAACCGACCCGGTACAGCCCAGGACCGGACTCCCCGGCGGGCCGGCTTTCGTCGGGTTGGATGATGCCGAACATCCGCGGTGGAGCCAGCGCATCCTCGGTCAGCGCCAGGTATCGCGGCTCGAAGATGTTCAACGGCAGCTTGCCATGCGGCAGCAGCAGCGCGCCGGCCAGTGGGAATACCGGAAAGATCTCCGGCAAGCCGGTGAGCCCGCGGCCCGAGGAGGCCATCAGCTGAACAGGAGCGCCGACAGCTTTCTCCGAGCCGCAAGCGTGGCCTCGTCGTCGAACCCCCAGGCTTCGAAGAACTTGAGCAGTTGCAGCCGCGCCGCGTCCTCGTTCCAGCCGCGGTTGCGCTTGAGGATCTCCAGCAACTGCGCGGCTGCCTCCTCGCGCCGGTCCACGGCATTCAGGGCCGTCGAGAGGTCGTACCGGGCCTGCAGGTCGGCAGGGTCGGCCGCAACCTTCGCTTCGAAACTGGTCAACTGGTCCCGCGCCGCTCGCCCCTCGCTCGCCAAGGCCAGCGCGCTCCGGGCGCCCGACACCTCGGCATGCTCGGCGATCTTCTCCGGCACCTGGGCCAAGGCATCCAGGGCCTGGTCCTCCTGGCCCAACGCGATCAATGCCCGGATCATCCCACCCCATGCCTCGGGGTTCTCCGGCTCCTCCTGCAGGACGGCGCCAAACAACTCAGCGGCCTCCTGCATCTGGCCGTCGGCCACCGCCGCCTTGGCCTCGGCGATCAGGTCGGCGCCGGGCATGCTGCCTCCGGCTGTCTTCAGTAGGGTTTCGACGAAGCGCTTGATCTCGGATTCCGGCAGCGCGCCCTGAAACAGGTCCGCGATCTGGCCCTGCCAGAACGCCGCCACCGTCGGCACGGACTGCAGCGGCAGGCCAAGCTGCACCAGTTGCTGAACCAGCCCCCGGTTCTTGTCGATGTCGATCTTGACCAGCTTGATCCGCCCGCCGGCGGCCCGCGTCACCTTTTCCAAGGCGGGTGTCAGGGTTTTGCAAGGCCCGCACCAGGTGGCCCAAAAATCGACCAGTACCGGGATCGTCCGTGATGCCTCGACGACATCAGCCATGAAGGTCGCCTGGTCGCCGTCGACGATCATCGCATCGACCCCGGCCGCGCCGCCGCCCGTCACCTGGCCCGGCCCGGTAGCGTGGCCCGAGGGCTTCTGACCGATAATGAGATCCATGCGCGCAGTCCTCGCCTTGCTCGGGTCGACGATTATTACATGTAGCCGGCCGACAGTAACGCAAGACGGCCGCCGCAAGGCTACCACGCAAGGCCAACACGACGAAACACGGCATCGGCAAACCGTCTGTTGCACTCACCCTTGCAATCAACGGAAAACCCGCCTAGAAGCCGGTCCCTCGCGGAGCGCGGGCGTAGCTCAGGGGTAGAGCACAACCTTGCCAAGGTTGGGGTCGAGGGTTCGAATCCCTTCGCCCGCTCCAGTCTGCCGGCGTCCAACCATTCTCCGGTGGGGCCTGGCCGCAGAAAAAGCCCAGGATTGGCGCGGCTTTCGGCGTCTACCTTGAGGCTACCTCATCGTAATGAATAGCTGAAACGGTCTCCGTTCTGCTCTTTGTCTCTGAGGGTTGAGGGTAGGCCGATTTTCCCTCAAGGTTTAAGTAGTTGATATTGCATCGCTTGCCCTGGCAGCTAACCAGCTAAGTTGAGATTGCGATTGGTAGGCGGTCTCGAATCTGCAACCAGCCGGGCGTAAGTGGCGGTGGATGCCAGGCGTTTGTTTTGTCTAGCGACGGCTCATAGTTGCTCTGCCCGCCACCGCAATCCGCGCCTTCAGCGAGCGATGCCAGCACCGAATCAATCGTGCGCTGAGACGCCAATGGTGCGATGATTCGGCATCGACTTCCCGGCCTCGTTGGTCGATTCGGGAGGCGAGGCACATTGGAGAATTCGAGATCAGATGAACGCCATTAAGGATGCCATCAAGTCAGGTAAAACCGTCGTCGGAACGGCCGGGGCACCGAACGTGGATGTCTCGATCCTGGCTGACGCAGGGTATGACTTCCTGCTGTTCGACACCCAGCATTCGCCGTGGGAGCTCAAACAGCTGCAACCCCCGATCCAGGCGATGCTCGGCAAAAGGGCAGCCCCGCTGGTGCGCGTCAGCGCCAATCGGGCCGATCAGATCTGCTTTGCGCTCGACGCCGGGGCACGAGGCATCGTTGTGCCGATGGTCAACACGCGCGAGGAAGCGGAAGCGGTAGTGCGCGCCTGCCGCTACTATCCCGCCGGGAACCGCAGCAACGCGGGAGTGCGCGGCGACTGGGGCGAGTTCAAGACCTATCGGGACTACATGGATGCGGTGAATAGCGGGGTCGTCATCGCGCCGATGATCGAGACCAACCAGTCGCTGGAGAATCTAGACGCAATCGCCTCGGTCGCGGGCGTCGACGTCCTGCTGATCGGCCCATCAGACCTTTCGATCGAGCTGGGAGTACCGCTCGACTACCAGTGCGAAACCTATCTGCGCGCGCTCGATAAAATTGCGGCAACCGCAGCCAAGCATGGCATTGCTGCCGGGATGTACTTTATCCCTCCCGAAATGGATCCGAACTTCTTCGTCCAGAAAGGCTTCAAGTTCTTCACCATACCCTGGGGCCCTTGGGCGAAGGCCGGGATCCAGAACGGCTTGGCGGGGATTAAGAGGTGATCAGCATGACATCGCCGCTGCCGGTTGTCGGTGACCAGGGCGCAAAGTGCGTTTGCCGATCGTAGTCGGCGCTGGGTTCGTGCTGAGGCTACCCATCAGCGGCGATTAAGCTTCGCCTGTCGTCGCCACCGCGCGTCCGCTTCCTTTATCTCGGGACGAACACCTGCGTGCCCGAAGTTACCGGTCCGTCCGAATTAAACATTCCGAGTCTGCCTAGGCCCGGCAGCTTGATGGCTGGATGCCGCAGATCCAGACCAAGTACCCCGCCGAGGATGTTGATCTCCACCCCTTCAACCCACGCAACGGTCACGCCAACATACCCGCCGAGGGTCATGCGAAAGCCGGTGCCGGAGGCAGTCCAGCGCACCCAGCGCCCGTCATATGGATAGTCCTTACCAATCGCCGTGGGCGGCAACGAGCGCCGGATCTGTGGCACGCTGTCCATTATCGCTTGCACGAAGGTATTCGAATTCGGGCCCGGCCAGGCGCTGTAGTCACCAGATTTTTGCCAGGCGTAATTGGCAATGGCGGTTCTCATGAGAGGGATCATTGCCTCTGCTGCGTCACCATCCGCGGCGAACACGACGGCTGGCGGCCGGCCAAACCAGCGCCCGTCCGGTTCGAACCCGTTTACGCGGACTGGATCACCCCAGGCGGTGTAGTCATACCGCGTGTAGATATTGGTATTTGCGGGCTTGAAGACGACCCAGCTGTGGGTGGCGAAGATGCCGCGCCATCGTACCGTTTGCGCTGCGAAGATGCGGACGACGGCCGCTTTGCTGTCAGCGGACGGCAATACGCCGACACTGGAGCGATCTGCGGTCCGCCAACTCGCTCCCGTATCATTCAGCAAATAGCGAGCTGCAGAGATAACGAGCGGCACGAGGTAAAGCACGACGAACAACGTCAAACACGTCTTCAGGGCCATCATTCACTGATGATCGTGCTACGCGCGGTTGGGCGCAACGTCGCGTCCAAGCAGCGTAGATCAACTTGCATGTCGCCGAGACTGCGACGGAACATTGAGGCCGCAAACCGCACATTGGCCTGCTACGCCGCGGGAACCGAGGGCTGCGGGTCAACCTTTCGTCTTTCAAACCGTCCTTACTCCCTCCATCAGTTTTGGCGGTCCAGCCATCCGCTGCAACCCCAACAAGGAAGTTTTTCCATCTCATTGACAAGGTCCAAGCGTGGTTATGCATAGTTGCGCCAGCAATGGATAAGCTGATCGAGCTGCCCAGCAGCTTACTGACCTGAGTCGCAGCTCGGTGCGGAGTTTGGTTGGTCAGGTGTCTGAACGGGTTCTTGATGTATTGAACGAGGCTGGCCGTCTGGAGTAACTGGGAGAAACTTCCAGACGTTTGCCGGAAAACCATCCACCATATCAATTGAATTAGAATACTCAGTTATCTTTATCATGAGCATTATAAATTTGGTTATATACCCGGTTATGTCATCCACGTTATATCTATAGCTGCTCTTAATATAAATCGATAACAAATCTCCCTCTACCGTAGAATTTAAGTATGGTAGTTGATGGTTGGTCTTATATGTTGGTGCGCACAAAAATGCTCCAAGATCATGTACGCCTAGGGCGGCATCGTTTATTATGAACTGAACCACCTTTCCGTGCGCTATTTCGTTTCTGATGAATGCTGCGTTTTGTATTGCGTCTAGTAGCGCATCTAACGTGAACCGAATCTCACTGTGTGACCAAAACCGTCCAAAATACACTTCGGCTGCGGCTTCAACAGCTTTCCTGCGAACCGCATTGCTCTCGATAGCCCCGAAGGCACGGAAGACGCCATCCGCACTTCGGTCGGAAATTCTGCATAGTTTGACCAAAAGGTTAGTCAGTTCTTCTTCGGCCCGCTCCCATGCGGAGAGCGCCGCCCCCACAGCCCGAAACACCTCATTTTGGTCCTGCGAGCCTTTCTTTGTCGGATCGATCTTTGGCGACGACCAAGTCTTATCCGGAAATGCGGCATAGTCCTTTCGCGAACGCTTCTTCGGCGCCGGGTCTTTTTTGTTTTGATGCGGCGGCGGGACCGAATTGTGATTTGTAGACAAGGACGACTCCTATACCGACGAGGAAGCCGCCAAGAGGCGCTACGATGCGCGCGACGGGCGTTTACTACGCCTAAGGAGGCTATGTCGAAATGGCCTGAAGATGCAAAGTCGGAACGGAGCCCCTCACCTACATTAGCAACCAACGGTTACCGCATCGGTTCTTTTGCTGGCCAGACCATCCTCACCCCCTTCATCAACTCCGGAAGCCCTATTCCCACCCTGTTCCCCTCGAGGATCGCCTCGACCACCCACGGCGCCAGCAACGTCAGCTGCAGCACCTTCCCCAGATACCCGCGCTCGATCTTCTCCGCCCTCGCCATCTCGCTGATCGACGCATACCGCCCCTCGTCGAGCAACCGCTGCCACCGGAACGCCCGGGCCAACGCCTTCAACAGCGCGGGGTCAGCTCTGGTCCGCACGACGCCGCGCATCTCGCCCGGCGGGTGTCACCACGGTCTTGCGCCCCGGCCGATGCCGAATGGTCAGCGGCACCCGGACGGTGAGGCTAGACGTCGCGCTCACGCCGCCACCTGCATGTGGCCGGCTCCCAAATCCCGGACCAGGCTGGCCAGCCCGGCGACTCGCAGCCGGATGTCCGCGCCCTCGGGTCCAATCTCGACCCGCTCCACCAGAAGCCGCACGATCCGCGCCCGCTCCGCCGGGAACAGTTCATCCCAGAGCGGGTCCAGCTCGTGCAGCGCCTCCCGCACCTCCATCTCGGTCAGGTCGGGCGCCTCGGCTCGGGCCGCCAGCCAGGTGCCAACGATCACCTCCGGTTGCCGCAGCAGCGCCCGCACCTGGTCGATGACCACGGTCTCGATCTCGGCGGCCGACACCCGCCGAACGATGCTGTGATCCGCATCGTCGCCCTTCAGCACCCGCTGAGCCACATAGTAGCGATACAGCCGCCCGCGGCGCCGGGTGTGCGTGGGCGACAGCGCCCGGCCGTCCACGCCGAAGATAATCCCCTTCAGCAGCGCCGGGCTCTGGTTGCGGTTCCGATTGGCCCGCCGCCGCGGGCTCTCCTGGAGGATGGCGTGCACTCGATCCCAAAGCTCGCGAGAGACGATCGCCTTGTGCTCCCCAGGGTAGACCTGCCCCTTATGGGCGGCTTCGCCGACGTAGGTACGGTTGTTCAGCAGCTTGTAGATGTCGCCCTTGTCCAGGAGCCGGCCTGTCTTGCTGCGAACCCCCTCCCCTTGCAGCACTCGAGCCAGAGCGGTCGCGGACTCCAGCCTCGACGAAGCCCTCGAACACCCGTCGGACCACCGCAGCCTCGACCTCGTTCACCACCAGCTTGCGGTTCTGCACGTCGTAGCCGAGCGGCACCTTGCCGCCCATCCACATGCCGCGCGCCCGGGAGGCGGCGAACTTGTCGCGGATCCGCTCGCCGATCACCTCGCGCTCGAACTGGGCAAACGAGAGCAGGATGTTCAGCGTCAGCCGACCCATGCTGGTGGTCGTGTTGAAGCTCTGGGTCACCGAGACGAAGGTCACCCCGTGCGCATCCATCACCTCCACCAGCTTCGCGAAATCCATCAGCGACCGGCTAAGCCGATCGATCTTGTAGACCACGATCACGTCGACCTGGCCGGCCTCGATGTCCGCCAGCAGCCGGCGCAGGGCGGGACGCTCGAGATTGCCGCCGGTGAACCCGCCATCGTCGTAGTGGTCACCGACCAGGATCCACCCTTCGGCGCGCTGGGAGGTCACGTAAGCCTCACAGGCGTCGCGCTGGGCATCGAGGGTGTTGAACTCCCGGTCGAGGCCCTCCTCGGTGCTCTTGCGGGTGTAGATGGCGCAGCGGCGCTTCAGGACCGGGGCTGGCACGGTATCCGAAGATGGCGCGCGCCGGCTCATGCGCCGCCTCGCCCGCGGAGGCCGAAGAAGGTCCAGCCGTTCCAGCGGGTGCCGGTGATTGCCCGGGCGATGGCCGACAACGACTTGTAGGGCCGACCCTCCCACTCGAAGCCGTCGGCCAGAACGGTGACGGCATGCTCGACGCCGTGCCATTCCCGCAGCAGCCGAGTCCCGGCGAGCGGCCGGCTGTCGGCGCGGATGCGGCGGAGCACGACGTTGCCGCCGTCCAGTTGCTCGCCCAGCGCCTCCAGCCGGGCGCGGGTCTCGGGCCTGAGCCCGCCATAGGCGAGCTCCTGAATCCTGTAGGCCAGGCGGCTGACCAGGTAGGGCCGGTTGAAGGCGGGCGGCTCGTTGCCGTAGAGCTCGCGCCATTGCTGCTTCAGATCCGGCGTCGGCGTGGTCTTCAGGGCGGCGATCCGGCCCAGCACATCAGCTGGCGGGATGGCCGGGAACGAAGGCGCCGCTGCGGTGGCTGGTTCGGCTTTCATGCGTGTCTCCGAGTTGGTGAACCCGCATGACCGCTCTGGTGGGCGGTGAAGTGTAGCGAAGTCTCTCCGTCAGCCTCTGATTCGGCAGCGTCGCGGGCGAGTTCCTCGGCAGTGCGGCATCGAAGCCGCACCATGCCAGCGGCGAGGATCGAGCAGACCTCGCGGAGGTGGGGGTTGAGATGGAGCGAGCCTGAAAGGTGCTGGGTCACCTCCATCATATACCCAAGCATCTGGCGAACTGTTCCGCCTCAGGGCGCGTGGGACACCGCCACGGCTTGACGAGCGCGTTGGAACTTATCAAGAACGAGCTATGGACGAAAATCCTGATGTAGCGAACACGGCGCTTGAGCTCGACCCCGACGCGGCCATCGAGCGGTGGTGCGACCCGGTGCTTGTAGAAAAATTGCATCGATTGCGTGAGGCCGGACACGACGGGATGACGTTCGGGGCCATTCTCGGCACAGAGCGGCCCGAGGACCGCCTGGAGGACCCGTTCTGTCGCGTTTTGGATAAGCTGCGCGAGCAGCTTCACCACAAGCTCTGCGATGGTTTGTTGATCGGATCTGGCTACGTGTCGGGTGATCCTCCTGGGTCGCCACGATCCGATGTCCAGCCTAACCGGTGGAGCGTGCTCAAGCTGGATTTTGACAACTGGAGTGCTGAGGGAACAGGAATCACCCTCAACGATCTCCGGATTCGAGAGCCGGGCCCCGCCCCCGAGTTGCTGTTGTCTTCGCCCTCAGATCCTCCGGCGGAGACGGCCGAAGCAAATGATCGGAAGGTCATTTCTGCTGATGAGTTCGTTCGGCAACGATTGACGCTAGACACCGCAAATCTCGCGGCTGAATTGGACGGTCGTGTCTTCAAGCTCCCAAGTCGCCCGTTTCAGCTACTGCGATTGCTTGCCCAACGCTTGCACGAGGGTAGTCCAATCGTCAGCGCGGCTGAGATCCACAAGGCAATGTTCAGCGAGCAAACCTCACACTCCAGGGCACGAGGACTTGTTGGCGAGCTGCGGCCTTATCTCAGGGCAACTCCTGCCTCTCCCGATCTAATCGAGACTCGCTCGAATGTTGGCTACGCCCTCGCTCTCGAGGCAAGCGAGGTTAGCATCAAAACGAAAGAGACTTAGCTTCGCGGACCCACAACGGACCTACAACTGTCCCACACCTGTCCAACCCATGTGGGTGAAATAACAGGAGAGGGTGTCGCCATCGAAACTGATGGATGCCACCCCAATGAAACCGACTGCTGCCCCGCTCGATATCCAATCTTTGCTGACCCAGGCCGAGATCGCCGCAGGCCGCCTCTGCCGCAGATACCGCTCCCATTTACTAGAGCATGAAGACGTCCGCCAGGACCTGCTGCTAGACCTCGTCGCACGCCTGAAGTTGTTCGATGCAGCCCAGAGCTCGTTACCAACCTTCGCGGCGATCTGCTTCCAACACCGGTCAACCCGTCTGACCCGGCTGCTGCAGAGGGAGCTGCAAGCTCGGCACCCTGCCGCGCTAGATGCACGGATTCGCCCGGACTCGAACCGGACGTTGGCCGACACCATCTCCGAAGGAGACGGCTATGCTGCCTGGATCGGGCAGCCGGTCGACGCGGTGGGTCGGGTCGAGTATCGCCTGGACCTCGACCGTGCTCTGACCTCCCTGACCGACGATGCCGTTCCACTCTGCACCAACTTGCTGTCGGAGACTGCTGATCCGGCGGCCGCGGCAGGTCTGTCCCGCACAACAAGACACCGCCGGGTCCGAGAACTGCGCTGCCAGTTGCTGGCCGCCGGTGTGGGCAACCTCAGTGGAACAAGTCAACCGGTGGCTGGGTAGATGAAGGAGATGAAGCAACTTCATCTGGCGGCATCCAGCCGCCCTGCCCTCACCGAGGTAGCCTTGTGCGCCTGGGTCGGGCAAGCCACCACCGCCGACCAACTCATCTACCACCGCGGTTTCCTAGCGATAGACACCGGCCCGTGCAGCCAGATGCTCACAATTGAGCAACAGCAACTCCGTCGCGTGGCGGACCGGGCCCACCAGCTTTTCAAGGACGGGCTGGTCGATCTCGTGCAGCGTCGCGAGGGCCCGAGCGAGGTACAGCTACATCCTGGTCGCTCGCACCCGGCCCAGGGCGGGCGCCGGAGCGTTCAAGGCCATCCTCGAACAGGCCGGGCTGTCCGATCTGCAGAGGTCGGCATGAGGGACGCTGCCGCTGCGGCCGCAATGTCCGATCCGGAGCGCAATCGCTGGTTCAAGCGGCGATGGGCGGACGCCGATCCCGCCTTGTATCCGATCGAGCCCGAGTCGTCGCCGGGCCCACAGAGCCTCGAGCTGATCGGTTCGGAGCTGCTCGCTGCCTGGCGGCGCGAGCGTGCGAACCAAGAGGCTGGACGATGAAGAGTACCGTCGACCCTGACGCAGGTCACCTCGGCGGAAGTCGCGGCGATCCTGTTTGCCGCAGCTGCTCTCGTCCGCAGCAAATAAGCGACCTCACCGAACTGCGCCTACAGTTGCATCGCAATGGGTACAGGCCCGTGCCGGTGTCGAGCCCGAACGACCTAACCTCGGCCTCCGGCAAAGCACCGTTCATGAAGGACTGGCCAACAGTCTGCGCCAGCGCCGATGAAGCGACTATCGCCGGCTGGACGACAGCCCGACCGCAGGATGGCAATACCGGCCTATTGTGTGGCGAGCTGATCGGCCTCGACCTGGACCTACCCAAGGCGGAGCTTGCCGACCAAATTGGCCGGATGGCCGACGCCATGTTGGGCGCCACCCCGCTGCTCCGGTTGGGCAAGGCGCCGAAGGCCCTACGCTGCTACCGGGCAGAACAACCAATGGCCAAGCAAGAGACTGCGGAACTGCTGCTGGCTGACGGAACGGTGGTGCAGGTCGAGGCCATGGGCCACGGTCAACACGTGGTCGGGTTCGGCATGCACCCGGATACCAAGCGCCCCTACAGCTGGTCGGCGCAGTCACCCTTGGATGTGCCGCTATGCGACCTGCCGATGGTTGGCGCGAACTCCCTCCGGACATTCCTGGCGGCGGCTGAGGCCGTGCTGCGAGCGGCAGGAGGCCGAACCAGGAAGGAGATTGAGGCGGTCAAGCAGCTCAAGGATGAGCGTCCTGAGTCGCAGAAGGCGTACCCGGCCGAGCCCGTCCCCTCAAAGGCGAACAAGAACCGACCCTGCAACGGCAGCGACTTCTTCCGCGAGGTGAACACGCGCGCGCTCCGCAATATCGGTGCTTGGTTCCAGGTGCTGTTTCCAACCGCAGCTGAGCAGACCGGAGGCGGACTGACCCGTGGGTGCTGGCGCGTCTCGTCAGTCGACATCGGCCGCAGCCTCCAGGAGGATATCAGCGTCCATCCGATTAACGGAGGGCACGACTTCGGCACGCGGCGCAGTTGCACCCCGATCGACCTGGTTGTGCAATGGGGCGGTGCAACGGACGCCAAAGCAGCAGCGTTCTGGATCTGCGAGCATCTGGGCATCTCGGCGGCCGAGTGTGGCTGGCAAGAGGCCCGACCGAAGAAGCGAAAAGCAGAAGCCGACACGCGCGAGGACCCTGATCTGCCCGTCATCCGTGTCGTGGCGGGAGAGCTCCACGTTGCAGCTAGCGAGGGTGAGTCAGCGCTAGTTGCCGCGGGCATGCCCATCTACCAGCGAGGCCACAGTTTGGTCCGGCCTGTGCTGCAGGAGGTACGCGCTGCCCGAGGCCGGACCACGTTCTCGGCTGCACTGATCGAACTATCGTTGCACAGCCTCGTCGATGCCCTGTGCACGGTTGCGACCTGGGAGCGCTTCGATGCTCGGGTCAAGGACTGGGTGCGGATCGACCCGCCGAAGCGGGTGGCCGACACCATCCTGTCCCGCGCCGGCAAGTGGACGTTCCCGAAGATCGTCGGCATCGTCACTACACCGACCATCCGTCCGGATGGGTCGGTGTTGTCAGCGGCCGGATACGACTCCGCCACCGGGCTTTACCACGCTGCCGACCCGTCGCTGCATCTCGACGAAACCGTTCAGGCACCGACTCGCGCCGACGCAGAGACTGCATTGGTAACGCTGTCCGCGCTGCTGACCGAGTTCCCGTTCATCGACGGCAGAGGCGGCGTGGATGAGGCTGTCGCACTCTCGGCTATGATCACGCCCGTTGTGCGGGGCGCGATCCCGAATGCGCCGATGCACGTGTTCCGCGCCAATACCGCAGGCACTGGCAAAAGCTATCTGGCCGATGTAGCCAGCGCCATCAGCGCCGGACGTGACTGTCCGGTTCTTGCCGCTGGTCGGGACGAGATCGAGACGGAAAAGCGCCTCGCTGGGCTGCTGCTGGCCGGGTTCCCATTGATCAGCTTGGACAACGTGAATGGCGAACTGGGCGGTGACTTGCTTTGCCAGGCGATCGAGCGGCCGCTGATCCGGCTTCGACCGTTGGGGCGGTCCGACATCGTCGAGGTCGAGTTCCGTGCGACGGTGTTCGGCAACGGCAATGGCATTAGGGTCCGTGGCGACATGACCCGGCGCACTCTGATTTGCGATCTCGACGCCGGTGTCGAACGGCCCGAGTTGCGCGTGTTCAGCAGCATCCCAGTTGCTCGGGTCATGGAGGACCGCGGCAAATACGTCTCCGCCTGTTTGACCATCGTCCGAGCCTACCTAGGTGCAAGTAGCCCTGGGAAACTGGCGACGGTGGCGAGCTTCTCCGAATGGTCGGACCTGGTGCGGTCAGCCTTGGTCTGGCTGGGCTTTGCAGATCCGGCCAAGTCTATGGAAGCCGCCCGCGAGGACGACCCCGAGCTTTCCGAGCTGCGCGAGATCATTGAGGTATGGCGAGAGACGCTGCCCATCAACATGCCGCTCACCTGCAAGCGGATCGTCGCTTGGTCAGAGGACAAGGAAGTGAACGAGCATGGCCGGCAGACCGATGTCTTCAGGTGGCCTAGCCTCCGCGATCTACTTGAAAGGATTGCAGGTGAGCGGAGCGGCAGCATCAACACGAACCGACTTGGCACCAAGATCAGGAAGTACGAAGGCCGTGTCGTGGCTGGATATCGGATCAGCCGAGAACGGGTGGCAACAGCGGTCGCTCAGTATAGGCTTGTTAGCGTCTGAGAGTGCAGATTGCTCACTCAACGGCGGACATGCCTCGAGCAGCTACCGCGCTTCGTGCCACCAGAGGGTAGTCCCATAATTTACGAACAACGCGCCGGTGCGCACGCATCACCTTCGGCACTGGCCCCGAATAGGTCTAGTAGGTTTGATAGGTCTTTCTCCACTACCCCGTGCGGAATGTCATTTCTCTAATCCATGCATGACAGTTTATAGGAGTGGAGTGGAAATGACCTTCTAAACCTACCAAACCTACTGGCTTAGCGTTGCGCGGTTGAACGGTGCGGTGCCCGTGGAACAGATCACCGAGCGCGTGGGTAGATAGAGAGCACGCCCCATCTCCGCGAACCCTCGCGGCAGCGTGCCGGGCTCGGAGTCAGCAATGTCGGGCCCTTTCCCCACCTACAAACCGCTTCCAGTCGGAGACTTGGTTCCGTACGCCCGTAACGCCCGCACGCATTCCGACGCGCAGGTGGCGCAGATCGCGGCGAGCATCCGCGAGTTTGGCTTCACCAATCCCGTGCTGATCGATGCCGAAGGCGGCGTGATCGCCGGTCACGGCCGCTTGCTCGCCGCGCGCACGCTGGGAATGACCGAGGTGCCGACCCTGGAACTGGCCCACCTCACACCAGCCCAGCGCCGCGCCTACGTGCTCGCCGACAACCGCCTTGCGCTGAACGCCGGCTGGGACGAGGACTTGCTCCGCATCGAACTGGGCGACCTGCAGGCCGACGGCTTCGATTTGGCGCTGACCGGCTTCAGCCTCGACGAGATCGCAGACTATCTTCTCGAGCCCACCACCGGGCTCACCGACCCGGACGAAGTGCCGCCGACACCGGAGACGCCGGTGAGCCGCGCCGGCGATGTCTGGCTTCTTGGACGGCATCGCATGGTTTGCGGCGACAGCACCAACCCAGCGACGGTCGAGCGTGCGCTGGACGGCGTGCGGCCACATTTGATGGTTACGGATCCGCCCTATGGCGTCGGATATGATCCAGCCTGGCGCAACCGCGCCGGCCTCG
>CAWFVP010000001.1:0-1819159 GCA_963819305.1 uncultured Alphaproteobacteria bacterium | reverse complement strand
GGTGGATCGGACGTGCGCGCACCTCAGGGGTGCGCTCGCGCCCTGATCATGTGATCGGCTGGTGGACGGTCACCAGCTTGGTGCCGTCGGGGAAGGTGGCTTCGACCTGGATCTCGGGGATCATCTCGGCGATGCCGTCCATCACGTCGGCGCGCGTCAGGACGTGGCGGCCCTCGCTCATCAGCTCGGCGACGCTGCGGCCGTCGCGCGCGCCTTCCATGATGGCCGCGCTGATGAGCGCCACCGCCTCGGGATAGTTCAGCTTCAGGCCCCGGGCCTTGCGCCGCTCGGCGAGCAGCGAGGCGGTGAAGAGCAGGAGCTTGTCCTTTTCGCGCGGAGTCAGGTTCATCTTGCAGAGCGTATTGCACGATTCGATGCCACGCGCAATGAGATCGACGGCACGAGTCTTGAGTGCATCACGCGCGCCCATGACCGACGCCGCCCTCGATCCGTCCCGCCACCGCCGCCGCCCGCGCCGCAGCGCGTGGTGAAGGTGCGGCGCGACTACAACAGCTGGGTCGCGCAGGAGTCGCTGGAGGACTACGCGCTGCGCTACACGCCGCAGTCGTTCCGCAAGTGGTCGGAGCTGCGCGTGGCCAACACGGCGTTCGGCGCGGCGTCGTTCCTGGTGCTGGAGGCGGTCGGCGCGCACGCTGCTGGTGCAGTACGGCTTCGTCAACGCGTTCTGGGCGATCCTGGCGACCGGGCTGATCATCGCGCTGGCCGGCTGGCCGATCAGCGTCTACGCGGCGCGCCACGGCGCTCGACATGGACCTGCTCACCCGCGGCGCCGGCTTCGGCTACCTCGGCTCGACCATCACCTCGCTGATCTACGCGAGCTTCACCTTCATCTTCTTCGCGCTCGAGGCCGCCGTGATGGCCTACGCGCTCGAGCTCGCGTTCGACATCCCGCCGGCCTGGGGCTACCTGCGTCTGCGCGCTGGTCGTGATGCCGCTGGTGACGCACGGCGTGACGGCCATCAGCCGGCTGCAGGTGTGGACGCAGCCGCTGTGGCTCGCGATGCTGGTGCTGCCCTACGTCTACGTGTTCCGCGCGCACCCGCACGCGCTCGCCGGGCCTGTGGGCACTACGCGGGCGAGGACGGCCGCGGCGGCGCGCTTCGACCTGCTGAAGTTCGGCGCGCGATGACGGTGGGCATCGCGCTGATGACGCAGATGGGCGAGCAGGCCGACTACCTGCGCTTCATGCCCGCGCGCACCGCGGCCAACCGCAGGCGCTGGTGGGCCGGGCGTGGCCATCGGCGGCCCGGGCTGGGTGCTGCCGGGCGTGCTGAAGATGCTGGGCGGCGCGCTGCTGGCGTGGATCGCGATCGGCCAGTCGGTGCCGCCGGATCGCGCGGTCGACCCGAACCAGATGTACCTCGCGGCCTAGGACACCGTGTTCAGCCGGCCCGGCATGGCGGTGGCCGCGACGGCGGCGTTCGTCGTGCTGTCGCAGCTCAAGATCAACGTCACCAACGCCTACGCCGGCTCGCTCGCCTGGTCGAACTTCTTCGCGCGGCTGACGCACAGCCACCCGGGCCGCGTCGTGTGGGTCGCGTTCAACACGGCCGATCGCGCTGATGCTGATGGAGCTCGACGTGTTCACGGTGCTCGGCAAGGTGCTGGGGCTGTACGCGAACCTCGCGATCTCGTGGCTGATGGCCGTCGTCGCCGACCTGGTCATCAACAAGCCGCTGGGGCTGTCGCCGCGCGGCATCGAGTTCCGCGCGCGCTACCTGTACGACGTCAACCCGGTGGGCGTCGGCGCGATGGGCGTCGCCTCGGTGCTGTGCGATCGCGGCGCACCTGGGCGCGTTCGGGCCGCTGGCGCAGGCGTTCTCGGCGCTGATCGCGCTGGTCACCGCGTTCGTCGCGTCGCCGCTGATCGCCTGGGCGACGAAGGGCCGCTACTACCTCGCGCGGCGCGCCGACGCAGCGCGCCGATCGCGCTTCTTCGCAGCCGGCCGAGCGCGACGCGGCGAGCGACGCGGCGCTACCGCACGCTGCGCTGCGTGATCTGCGAGCGCGACTACGAAGGCCCGGACATGGCGCACTGCCCGGCCTACCAGGGCCCGATCTGCTCGCTGTGCTGCTCGCTCGACGCGCGCTGCGGCGACCTGTGCAAGCCGACGCGCGCCTGGCGGCGCAGGCGCGCGACGCGCGTGCACGCGCTGCTGCCGCGCCGCCTGTGGCCGGCGATCGACGGCGGCCTGGGCGCGCTGGCTGGCGCTGATGGCTGCCGGTGTCGCCGCTGCTGGCCGGCGTGTGCGCGCTGCTCTACCAGCAGGAGCTGCGCGCGCTGGGCGACGCGGCGCCGGAGGCGTCGCGCGGCGCTGCGGCAGTCGGTCATCAGCGTGTTCGCGATGCTGCTGCTGGCCAGCGGCATCGTCGGCTGGTGGGCTGGTGCTGACGCGCCAGAGCCGCCGCGTCGCGCAGGAGGAGAGCAACCGCCAGACGCAGGCGCTGGGCGAGCAGACGGTGCGGCTGACGCAGGAGATCGAGTCGCACCGCCGCACCGACGCCGAGCTGCAGCGCGCCAAGGCCGCCGCCGACGCCGCCAACCAGGCCAAGAGCCGCTACATCTCGACGCTGAGCCACGAGCTGCGCACGCCGCTCAACAGCGTGATCGGCTACGCGCAGCTGCTCGACGACGACCCCGCGCTGCCGCGCGCACCGGCGCCAGGCCGTCAGCGTGATCCGGCGCGGCGGCGAGCACCTGCTGTCGCTGATCGAGGGCACGCTGGACCTCGCGCGCATCGAGAGCGGCAAGGTGTCGCTCGACGACGACGACGATGCACTTCCGCGAGGCCGTCGACCAGCTCGCCGACCTGTTCGAGCTGCAGGCCGGCGCCAAGGGCCTGCGCTTCGTGCGCGAGTTCGACGCCGCGCTGCCGCAATGCGGTGCGCGCCGACGAGAAGCGGCTGCGCCAGATCCTGATCAACGTGCTCGGCAACGCGGTCAAGTTCACCGACCGCGGCGCAGGTCGCGCTGCGCATCCGCCACGAGCGCGAGATGGCGCTACTTCGAGATCGAGGACACCGGCCCGGGCATCGCCGGCCGAGCGAGCTCGAGCGCATCTTCGAGCCCTTCGCGCGCGGCGCCGACGCCGGCGCGTCGGCGAGCGGCGGCACCGGCCTGGGCCTGACGATCGCCAAGATGCTCACCGACCTGATGGGCGGCGAGATGACCGTGCACAGCACGCCGGGCGTCGGCACGCGCTTCCGCATCGTGCTGTTCCTGCCCGAGCAGCGCGCCGGCGCGGCGCCGGCGCGCGCCGCCGGCGCGGCGCCGCACCGGCTACGCCGGCGCGCGCCGCCGCGTGCTGGTGGTCGACAACGAGGAGGTCGACCGCGAGCTGCTGCGCCAGCTGCTCGAGCCGCTCGGCTTCGAGGTGCGCAGGCCGCGTCGCGGCGAGGACGCGCCTGCGACCTGCTGCGCGCGCCGGCCGTGCGCTGCCCGACGCGATCCTGATGGACCTCGCGATGCCCGGCATCGACGGCTGGGAGACGATCCGCCGCGCTGCGCGCCGAGGGCCTGAGCGACGCGCCGGTGGCGATCGTCTCGGCCAACGCGTTCGACCGCGGCTCGACAACGACGTCGGCATCGGCGCCGACGACTACGTGCTCAAGCCGGTGCGCGGCGAGGAGCTGCTCGACTGGCTGGGCGCGCGCGCTGGCGCTGCGACTGGAGCGACGAGCCGGCGCGCGCGAGCCGGCGCCGGCGCCGGCCGGTCGCGGCCGCCGACGTCGGCGCGCTGCCGGCGGCCGACGCTCGCTGCAGGCGCTCGCCGAGCAGGTGCGCGTCGGCTACTCCGCGCGGCATCCATCGCTGGCTCGACCACATCGACGCCGACCGAGCCCGCCTGCGCCGACTTCACGCAGCGCCTGCGCGGCCTGGCGCAGCAGCTTCCAGCTCGACGCGATGGCCGCCGACATCGCGCAGGCGCTGCGCGCTGCGGGAGGTGCCGCATGGCTGAGTGGATGCAGGACGCCGCCGGGCGGCGCGCGCGCGCGGCCGCGCGCCGCGCGCCGGCCGGCGAGGCCGCGGGCGTGGTGCTGATCGTCGACGACATGCCCGACAACCTCGCCGTGCTGCACGACGCGCTCGACGAATCCGGCTACACGGTGCTGGTCGCCACCGACGGCGCCAGCGCGATCGCGCGCGCCGCGCAGGCGCTGCCCGACATCGTGCTGCTCGACGCGCTGATGCCCGGCATGGACGGCTTCGAGGTGGCGCGCCGGCTCAAGGCCGACGAGGCGACCGCGCCGATCCCGATCGTCTTCATGACCGGCGCTGACCGACACCGAGCACGTGCTCGCCGCGTTCGCGGCCGGCGGCGTCGACTACGTCTCCAAGCCGATGCGCCCGCGCGAGGTGCGTGGCGCGCATCGCCGCGCACCTGCAGAGCGCGCGCCACGCGAGCGCAGGCGCGCAACGCGCTCGACGCGTTCGGCCACGCGTCGATCGCGCTGCGCCCGGCCGACGGCCGCGTGCTGTGGCAGACGCCGCTGGCGCGCGACCTGATGCAGCGCCACTTCGGCGCCGGCGCCGCCGGCGCGCCGATCGCCGGCGCGGCAGCGCGTCGGCGCGCCGCTGCACGCGCCCGCGAGCCTGTGCGACTGGGTGCGCGAGCGCGTCACGCGCGCGCGGCGCGCCGCGCGGGCGACGGGCGCGCGACACCTGGACCTGCGTCACCGGCACGCAGCGCCTGCACTGCAGCCTGCATCCGGCGAGCGCCGAGGACGAGTGGCTGCTGGTGCTGACGCGAGAGCAACAACGGCGCGGCGATCGAGGCGCTGTCGCTGCAGTTCCGGCTCACGGCGCGCGAGGCCGAGGTGCTGTACTGGGTCGCGCAGGGCAAGACCAACCGCGACATCGGCGACATCCTCGGCACGCGCCCGAAGACGATCACCAAGCACCTGGAGCACGTGTTCGAGAAGCTGGGCGTCGAGACGCGCACCGCCGCCGCGGCGCGCGTGCTGGGCACCTTGCCGGAGCTGATGCGCCGCTGACGCGCAGCGCGTCACGGCAGTCTAGTGCCGGCCCGGCCGGCTCGCCTGGAAGTCGAGGAAGCGGATCGCCGATTCGCGCACCGAGCGCGCGGCCAGCGGATGCGACGTGACGGCGGTGAGCCGCTGCAGCCAGGCGGCGCGCTCGTCGCGCGGCAGCTTCGAGTTGAGCAGCCGGTTGGCCATCCAGGCCGTCAGTTCGGTGGGCTGGCGCTCCAGCGAGCGGCCAGCAGCGCGGTAGCCGGGCTGGGCCTCGAGCGCGTGCACCAGCGGGCCGGGCGTGCCGAAGTCGGTCCGGATGGCGCTCCAGCAGCGCGAACAGCGCCGGCGCGACGCGTCGCAGCCGGGCAGGGCGGCGAAGCCGGCCAGCAGCTCGTTGAGCCGGTGCGACGTTGTCCGCGCCGTCGGTCGGCGGCGCGAACGCCTGCAGCGCGGAGTGATGTCTTCGACGGACGGGTCATGGGCGGACGCTGGCTCAACCGAGCGTAGCCGTTCGCCGGCGCACGGCGACGCCGGGGCCGCGTCCGCGCCGTGCTGGCAGCGGCGACGCCGCTGCGGCGATCGCGTGGCACAGACCGGCACGGCGCACCGGTCGACCGCGGCCGCCGCGGGCGCCGCGGCGCCGTGCGGATCAGTCCTGCGCGTCGTCGAGCGTCCGCGCCGTCGGCGCCGGCATGCCGTCGGCGCGCGTGGCGACGCCGGCAGCTCGGCGTGTCGTCGACGCGGCCGATGGCTCCGTGGCGGTCGCGGCCGCAGCGCCGCCTCGATGCCGGCGACCAGGAAGCGGGTCAGCGGGCCTGGTCCTCGGCGATCGGCCGCGGCGGGCCGGCCTGCGCCAGGCGGAACAGGCGCTTGGAGCCGACCAGGAACTTCAGCAGCGACGCGCTGACGTAGATGTAGGCCGAGGCCGCGGCGTAGCGCGACGCCTTCGGATAGCACTGCTGCAGCGCGTCGATGAAGACCAGCGCGGCGTCGTCCAGCTTCTCGCGCACGACCTGCGCGGCTTCCTCGGACGGATCGTCGATCACGCGCGCCATCAGCCGCAGGAACAGTCTCGCCGTCGGCCTCGGCGGCGGTCTCGAAGCCGATGCGGATCCAGACCTGCACGAGGTCGCGCACGGTGAACCTGCCGGGGCCGGCTGCGTCACCAGCGCCAGCAGCGCGCTCGGCGCGTTCGTCCAGCATCGCGCGGTGCGAATCGATCACCGCGGACAGCAACTGGAACTTGCTGCCGAAATGGTGGTTCAGCAGGGTCAGCGACACCCCGGCGTCGCGCGCGATGTCGCGCAGGCTGGCGCCACGGAATCCGTGGTGGGCGAAATGTGGTTGGCCGCGATGAGGATCGCGTTCTTGCGTTGCATGATTTTTCTTTGTGGGCCTGTCCGGTGCGCGCGACTCCCATCCCTCGAATGGCGCGGCCCGGTCGACTGGCGGCCAGCTTTCTTGCACGCATGTTGCACCCAGGGCTTTGAACAGCCGTTCAGGATCGTACCTGGTTTACGCTGTCGCGCACGCTTTGCGAACAGGGTCGGGCGTGATCCGGCGAAAGCGGTCGGCGTGATCCCGCGAAGGTGGTCGACTACCGCGCCGGCGGTCGCGGCTACGGCATGTGTCGTATGTCGCCGCGCGGCCGCGCTGCTTATCCTTCGTTCATCGTCCTCGGCAACGCAGGGGACATCATCAGGAGCGATCCCGCAATGACCACTTCCCGCCGCAGCTTCAACCTGACGTTGGGCGCGCTCGCCGCGCTCGCCTCGCTGACCGCGATGACGCCGGCGCATGGCCGCCGACACGATCAAGGTCGGCATCCTGCACTCGCTGTCCGGCACGATGGCGATCTCGGAGACGGTGCTGAAGGACACCGCGCTGATGACGATCGCCGAGATCAACGCCAAGGGCGGCGTGCTGGGCAAGCAGCTCGAGCCGGTGGTCGTCGACCCGGCGTCGAACTGGCCGCTGTTCGCCGAGAAGGCGCGCCAGCTGATCACGCAGGACAAGGTCGCGGTCGTCTTCGGCTGCTGGACCAGCGTGTCGCGCAAGTCGGTGCTGCCGGTGTTCGAGGAGCTGAACAGCCTGCTGTTCTACCCGGTGCAGTACGAAGGCGAGGAGCTGAGCAAGAACGTGTTCTACACGGGCGCGGCGCCGAACCAGCAGGCGATTCCCGCGGTCGAATACCTGATGTCCAAGGACGGCGGCTCGGCCAAGCGCTTCGTGCTGCTGGGCACCGACTACGTCTACCCGCGCACGACCAACAAGATCCTGCGCTCGTTCCTGCACTCCAAGGGCGTGAAGGACGAGGACATCATGGAGGAGTACACGCCGTTCGGCCACTCCGACTACCAGTCCATCATCGCCAAGATCAAGAAGTTCGCGAGCGAAGGCAAGAAGACGGCGGTGGTCTCGACGATCAACGGCGACTCCAACGTGCCGTTCTACAAGGAACTCGGCAACCAGGGCCTGAAGGCGACGGACGTGCCGGTCGTCGCGTTCTCGGTCGGCGAGGAGGAACTGCGCGGCGTCGACACCAAGCCGCTGGTCGGCCACCTGGCGGCGTGGAACTACTTCATGTCGATCAAGAACCCGACCAACACGGCGTTCATCAAGGAGTGGTCGGACTACGCCAAGAAGAACAATCTGCCCGGGCGACAAGGACAAGCCGCTGACCAACGACCCGATGGAAGCCACCTACATCGGCATCCACATGTGGGCGCAGGCGGTGGAGAAGGCCAAGTCGACCGACACCGACAAGGTGATCGCGGCGATGGCCGGCCAGACCTTCAAGGCGCCCGGGCGGCTTCATGTCGACGATGGACCCGAAGAACCACCACCTGCACAAGCCGGTCTTCATCGGCGAGATCAAGCCGGACGGCCAGTTCAACGTGGTGTGGAAGACGCCGGGCCCGATCAAGGCGCAGCCGTGGAGCCCGTACATCCCGGAAGACAAGGGCAAGAAGGACGAGCCCGAAAAGAAGTGAGATCGATGATGCGGCGACTCACACTTCGCAGTGCCGTCATCGCGTCTGCTCGCGGTGCTCGGCGCGGTCGCCGCTCCGGCCTGGGCGCTCGACGCGGCCCAGGCGCGCGCGATCGCCGTCGGCGACGGCGACGCGCGCATCGCGGCGCTGCAGGACGCGGTGACGCGGGCCGATCCCGGCCTGGCCACGTTCGCGCAGGCGCTGCTCGACGACTCGGTCAAGACGACCGCCGACCGGCGTCTTCATCGTCCACGACGACAAGGCCGTCGACGCCGTCACCGGCCAGCCCGCGAAGCTGCCCGACGACGCCGAGGACGTCTCCAACAACAACCGCATGCGCGGCGCGCTCGAGACCGCGCTGAGCGGCCTGCGCCTGCTGTCGCCGGACGTCGCCGACGCGGCGCAAGGCGATCGACGACCTCGCCGCCGAGCGCCGCCGATCCCGCGCTGCTGCCGGTCGTCGAGAAGGCCTTCGCCGCCGAGACCGACGCGAAGCTGAAGCGCGAGCTGGGCCGCCTGCGCGCCGCCGTGCAGATCGCCTCGCCCGACCGCGCGCAAGCGCCTGCAGGCCATCGACGACCTGTCGCGCAGCGACGAGCCCACCGTGCGCGCGCTGCTGCAGTCGCGCCTCGCGCCCGACGCCGAGACCGACCCCGAGCTGCGCACCGCGATCGACGCACGCGATCGTGCAGGTCGACGGCCGCCTCGCCTGGGGCGAGCGCCTGGGCGTGCTGTTCACCGGCATCAGCCTCGGCTCGATCCTGCTGCTGGTCGCGCTCGGCCTGGCGATCACCTACGGCCTGATGGGCGTCATCAACATGGCGCACGGCGAGCTGATGATGATCGGCGCCTACACCACCTGGGGTGTGCAGAACCTGTTCCGCCACTTCGCGCCGGGGCTGTTCGACGCCTACATCGTGCTGGCGATCCCGGCGTCGTTCCTCGTCTCGGCGGCCGTCGGCGCGGTGCTCGAGCGCGGCGTGATCCGCTTCCTCTACGGCCGGCCGCTCGAGACGCTGCTGGCCACCTGGGGCATCAGCCTCGTGCTGATGCAGGCGCGTGCGCTCGATGTTCGGCGCGCAGAACGTCGAGGTCGAGAACCCGTCGTGGATGTCGGGCGGCATCGCCGTCACGAGCAACCTGACGCTGCCGTACAACCGGCTCGCGATCATCGCGTTCGCGGCGCTGGTGCTGCTCGGCGACCTGCCTGCTGATCAGCCGCACGCGGCTCGGCCTGTTCGTGCGCGGCGTGACGCAGAACCGGCGCATGGCGTCGTGCACCGGCATCAACACCGTGCGCATCGACACGCTGGCCTTCGCGCTCGGCGCCGGCATCGCCGGCATGGCCGGCTGCGCGCTGAGCCAGGTCGGCAACGTCGGCCCCGACCTCGGCCAGAGCTACATCGTCGACTCGTTCATGGTGGTGGTGCTGGGCGGCGTCGGCCAGCTCGCCGGCACGGTGCTCGCGGCGCTCGGGCTCGGGCTGATGAACAAGGTGCTCGAAGGCGTGGCCGGCGCGGTGCTGGCCAAGATCTTCGTGCTGGTCTTCATCGTCGTGTTCATCCAGAAGCGGCCGCAAGGCCTGTTCGCGCTCAAGGGCCGGTCGAGGTTTTCCCGCCCGGAATGGACCACGCCCTTGATGTCGGTGAGAGTGACGTTCTCGGCCTTCATGCCCATCGCCACCAGCAGGTCGACGCAGGCGAGGGCCGCGGCTCCGGCGCCCGAGGTGACCAGCTTCACGTCTTCCAGGCGCTTGTCCTGCAGCACCAGGCCGTTGCGCACGGCGGCGGCCACCGTGATGGCGGTGCCGTGCTGGTCGTCGTGGAACACCGGGATGTGCATCCGGGCGCGCAGCTTGGCCTCGATCTCGAAGCATTCCGGCGCCTTGATGTCCTCGAGGTTGATCGCCCCGAAGGTCGGCTCCAGCGCCGCCACCACGTCGCAGAATCGGTCGGGGTCGGTCTCGTCCACCTCGATGTCGAAGACGTCGATGCCGGCGAACTTCTTGAACAGGACGGCCTTGCCCTCCATCACCGGCTTGCCGGCCAGGGCGCCGATATTGCCGAGGCCGAGCACGGCGGTGCCGTTGGAGATCACCCCGACCAGGTTGCCGCGGGCGGTGTAGTCGTAGGCCGCATCCGGATTGGCGACGATTTCCTCGCAGGCGGCGGCGACGCCGGGGGAATAGGCGAGGGCGAGGTCGCGCTGGGTGGCCATGCGCTTGGTCGGCTCGATCGCCAGCTTTCCCGGCCGCGGAAAGCGGTGATAATCCAGCGCCGCCTTGCGGAGGTCCTCGTCCATCTGTTCGTTCAACCCCATGTCTCGTCGGCTCGTTTGCCGCCGGCACAGGATCGGCGGGTTGGAGCGGCGATGCAACCAAGCCCCGGCGCGGCCGAGAGAACGCGGAACGGAGAAAACACGATGGAAACCGAGCAGGCTGCAGCGCGCTGCTGCGTCGTGGGCGGCGGCCCGGCGGGAATGATGCTGGGCCTGCTGCTGGCCCGCGCCGGCGTGGACGTGCTGGTGCTGGAGAAGCACGCCGATTTCCTGCGCGACTTTCGCGGCGACACGATCCATCCCTCGACGCTGCAGGTGATGCACGAGCTGGGGCTGCTGCCGGCGCTGCTGAAGCTGCCGCACCAGCAGGTGCAGACGCTCGGCGGCCAGATCGGCGATTTCGCGGTGGACATCGCGGATTTCTCGCACCTGCCGACCGAGTGCAAGTTCATCGCGTTGATGCCGCAATGGGATTTCCTGGATTTCCTGGCCGCCGAGGCCAAACGCTACCCGAGCTTCCGGCTGCGCATGCAGACCGAGGCCACGGAACTGGTCGAGCGGAACGGCCGCGTCACCGGGCTGCGGGCGAAGACGCCTGATGGCGTGCTGGAGATCGCTGCGGACCTGGTGATCGCCGCCGACGGCCGGCACTCGGCCATGCGCGGCGCCGCGGGGCTGCAGGTGCGGGATATCGGTGCGCCGATCGACGTGCTGTGGATGCGGCTGTCGCGCCATCCCGACGATCCCGAGGCGACGTTCGGGAGGGTGGCGAACGGGCAGATGCTGGTGATGCTGAACCGCGGCGATTACTGGCAATGCGCCTACGTGGTGCCGAAGGGCGGCTACGACCCCATGCGCGCCGCCGGCCTGCCGGCATTCCGCGAAAAGCTGGTGGGGCTGGCGCCCTACCTGCGCGACCGGGTGGGCGAGCTCACCGACTGGGAGCATGTGAAGCTGCTAACCGTGACCATCGACCGGCTGCGCAAATGGCACCGCGCGGGATTGCTGTGCATCGGCGATGCGGCGCATGCGATGTCGCCGATCGGCGGCGTGGGCATCAATCTCGCGGTCCAGGATGCCGTCGCCACCGCCAATCTGCTGGCGGCGACGCTGGCGTCCGGGGTGCCGGGGGAAGCCGACCTGGCCGCCGTGCAGCGCCGGCGTACGTTCCCGATGATGATGACCCAGCGCCTGCAGGTCATCCTGCAGAACCGGGTGATCGGCCGGGTGCTGGGCGGCGCCTCGACCTCGTCGCTACCCTGGCCGCTGCGGATGCTGCAGCGCTACAAGCTGCTGCGCCGCCTGCCGGCCAGGGTGATCGGCATGGGCTTCCGGCCCGAGCATGTCCGCTCGGGCCGCAGGGCTATGAACCCGGTGACGGCCGATCAGTAGTAGCTGTGGCCGCCGCCGAAGATCAGGAACAGGATCAGCAACAGAACCAGCAGCCCCAGGCCGCCGCCATAGCCTCGGCCACCATAGTATCCCGAGCGATAGCCATAGTAGCCGCCACCGCCGAAGAGCAGGAACAGGACGAGTATGACGAGGATGAGGCTCATGGTATTTTCTCTCACACGACTTATGTTTCGTAGAGAGATTAACTCGGTCAGGGGCGCCGAGTTCCCGCCGCTGGCGCCACGGTCATCGCCGGGGCGTTCGACATGAGATTATCGTTGGGGAACGGCATTTGTCTGGTGCGGTCGAGAAGACTCGAACTTCCACGAGGTTACCCCCACAAGCACCTCAAGCTTGCGCGTCTACCATTCCGCCACGACCGCATCGGACAGGCGGCGGGGTATAGCCGATGAGCAGTCACGCATCAATGCTCGAACAGCCGCCGGCGGCGAGGTCTTTGGAATGGCGCACCGGCGCCGGACTGACGCCGTATCCGGACGCGCTGGCGACCATGGCGGAGCGAGTGGCGGCCATCCGAGAGGGCACCGCCTCGGACCTCGTCTGGCTGGTCGAGCATCCGCCGCTCTACACCGCCGGGACCTCGGCGGCGGCCTCCGACCTGCAGGACCCCGGGCGGTTCCCGACCTTCGCCGCCGGCCGCGGCGGGCAATGGACCTATCATGGGCCGGGCCAGCGCACCGGCTATATCATGCTGGACCTGACCGAGCCGCACGGCATGACCCGGCCGCGCGACGTGCGCAGCTTTGTGCAGGCTTTGGAGGAATGGCTGATCCGCTGCCTCGACCGCTTCGGCGTGCGCGGCGAGCGGCGGGAGGGGCGGATCGGCATCTGGGTCGCCGACGGGCAAGGCGGCGAGGCGAAGATCGGGGCGCTTGGGGTGCGGGTTACGCGCTGGGTCAGCTGGCACGGGGTGGCGTTGAACGTGGCGCCCGACCTGTCGCATTTCGGCGGCATCGTGCCATGCGGCGTGCGCGAGCACGGCGTCACCAGCCTGCGCGCGCTGGGCGTCGAGGCCACGATGGCCGAGGTGGACCTGGCGTTGAAGTCGGCCTGGGGCGAGGTGTTCGGGTAGCTACTGGAGCCAGTTGGCCAGGAACGACCCCGGCGCCAGCAGCAGCGCCGCCCAGACCAGCGCCGACAGGACGTTGGCCACCTGGAAAACCATCCGCGGCATCTCGAACACGCCGCAGAGCAGCGGCACGGTCGCCCGCAGCGGGCTGAAGAAGCGGCACAGCAGCACGCTCATCGCCCCCCACCGGCGAAAGAACGCCTCGCCGCGCGGCAGCAGCGCCGGGTGGCGGGACAACGGCCAGATGTGACGCACGCGGTCCTTGACCCGCCAGCCGATCTCGAACGACACCCAGTCGCCGAGTGCGGCACCCAGGCTGACCGCCAGCCAGATCGGGACGAAGGCGATGCCGCTGGCGCCGATCAGGGTGCCGATGGTCAGCATCAGGGTGATCCCCGGCACCACCATGCACACGAAGGCGAGGGATTTCAGGAACGCCAGCAGGAAGGCGATCGGCGCCGCCCATTCGGCATGCGCCTGGATGAAGGCCACCAGGGCGGCCAGCCACGCGTGGAAGGTCGCCATTCAGACCGAAGGCAGCCGGCGGAATCCAGGTTCTTCCGGCGGTTCGGCGAGCTCCTCGACGATCTCCGTGACCTCGGCGGCGCGGGGGCCGCGGCGGCAAGCGCGCAGCAATTCGGCCACGGCCGCATCCTCGCCGGCCACCAGCGCCTCCACGAAGCCGCCGCGGTGGTTGCGCACCCAGCCGGAGATGCCCATCGCCTGGGCCTGCGCCACCATCCAGTCGCGGAAGCCGACCGCGTGCACCCGGCCGGAAATGCGCAGGCGGTAGGCGCTCATGCCGCCCTCGCCTGCGGGCGGGACAGGGCGAGGAAGCGGCCGGCGGTGACCACGTCCTCGAGCACCCTGGCGCGCCGGGCCACCGCTTCGTCGTCCTGGCCCCAGAATGATTCCTGGAAGGTCTCGTCGAGCGTCGCGATGCCGTGCGCCTCGGCGGCATCGAGTTCGAACTCCGCCATCGCCAGTCCCAGCACCAAGCTACCGAGCGCCGGCACGATCACCCCGACCGCCGCCAGCGCGTCGACGTCCAGCGCCGCTACGGCCATCGCCAGGGCGGCCAGCGCGGCCGGGTCCTGCGCCACCGGCATCACGCCGGCGGTGACCGCCAGCCGCGCGCCGTGCCGCCGGGCGACCCAATCCAGCCAGGGCTGCCACAGGTCCTGCTGCCGCTGCACCAGCGGCTGCGGGTCGGTGGCGCGGTAGCACAGCAGGTCGGTCTCGCCGTAGCGGGCCAGCTCCAGCACCACCGCCTCGCGATTGGCCGCCACCCGGTCCTGCGCGGTGCCGGCGAGGCGTGTCAGCGGCACGTCGGCATAGGTCATTTCGCCGCCCTTGCCACCGCCGGCGGCTTGCCATTCGCCGGCGACCGCCTCCGCCAGCGTGGGTTGCGCCACGAGCAGCGGCGGCCCGCCGGGCAGGCGCACCGGGCGGCCATCCAGCAGCACCTGCCAGCCCGCACCCAGCGGGGCCGCCGTCGCATTGTCCCAAAACCGCTTCATCGCGTCGCCGGCACCGCCGCGGGCGCCGCGTTGGCGCTTGCCGCGACCGCCGCGGGCGCCGCGATCGCCGAAGACAACGGCGGCACCAGGCCGCGCACGCTGGCCAGCGCCAGGGTGCAGGAATCGCCGCCATGCTCGCCGGGAAAGGCGGCCGGCCCGTTGCGGCCGACGACAGATGCCAGCGCCGACTGCAGCGCACTGCCCGAGTCGAGCGCGAACACCGGCTGCTTGAAGCTGCCCTCCACCCGCAGCGGCACGACGATCCCGGGACCGGAGCGCAGCATCGGCCGCAACTGCAGCGCCAGCGTCTCCTCGCCGAGATTGGCGCGGCCGGTGACGTTCAGCAGCGCCTTCGGACCATCCAGCACCGCCGGCCCGAGGGTAGCCACGCCCTGCGCGATGTCGGCCCGCAGCACGACGCAGCGGAGCTTCAGGGTGCCGCTGTCGGCGGCCGGTTGCGGCAGCCGGGCGGCGCGCAGCACGTCACGCAGCAGATCGCCGGCCACGCCGTTGTCGATGTCGGCGTCCGTCAGGCCGATCCCGAGCTTGCCGTCCAGCGTCGCCGCGAGCGCATGCAGGCTGCGGCCGGCGGCGCGCAGGTCGGCCTCGGCCAGCAGCTTGCCCGTTGCGAGGTCGCCGACGCCGAATGCCGCCAGCAGCGGCTTCAGGTCGAGCCCCGGAGCCCGCAGCGACAGGGCCATCGGCGCCGCCACCTGGGCGGAGTCGACGGACGCCCGCAGATCCACCCGGCCGCCGGGCACCTCCAGGTGGAACGGGTCCAGCACCAGCCCACCGCCGCGCAGCGCCGCGTGGCCGGCGAGGTTGCGATAGATCGCGCCGCCCAGCGCCAACTCGCCGACGCTCATCTGCAAATCGGCATCGCCGCGCGACAGGCCCGCAAGCGGGAGCGGATCGTCGGGCACCACCGCATTGCCGCGGCGGGGCAGCTTCGGGGGCGCGGTGACGTCCTCCGGCCGGGGCTCGCGGTTGAGTTGCGCCTGCTGGTTTTCGCGCGCCGGCGCCGACAGGATCGCCAGCAGCGCATCGACATCGATCCGGGCGGATTCGAAGCTTGCCTGCACGCTCGGGCGCGCTCCCAGCAGCAGGGTGGCATCGCCCGAGAGATCGCCCTGCGGCAGGGTCAGGATGATGCCCTTCAGCATCGCCCCCGGCACCTCGCCAACCGGCGCGTCCCCGGCGGGCACGTCGACCAGGTGCGTGGTGAAGGCGATGGTCTTCAGGGCCGGGAGGGGCTGCCCGGCGAGCGGCGACAGGATGCTGAGATCGGCGACGCGGGCGCCGATGGCGATGTCCATGCGGCCGAGCTTCGCGGGGTCCAGGATGGCGCCGCGGATCGCGACGTTGGCGCCCCCGGCCTCGGCGCTGGCATCGATCGCGAAGGCCTGGCTGGACTTGTTGCCCGGCAGCAGCAGGGCGGGCGCGCCGATGGTGGCGTTCAGGCGCATGGGGGCGCCGGCGAACTGGCCCTCCACGGTTGCCACCACCGGTTCGCTCAACCGGGGCATCTCGATGCGCGCGGTCTCCAGCGTGAAGCCGGGCGAGATCTTGTCGAGGTTGGTCAGTCCGGCCTGGATCACCACCGATGAGATGTCGGGCAGCGGGCCGCCCTGGTCGAGCAGCTTGGCGGTGAAAGTCAGGTTGTGCAGCGGCGGCAGTTCCACAGGCGACAGCCACGACAGCGGCAGCAGGTCCCGGATCGCGCCATCCACCCGCAACGAGTAACCGCGGCCCTCCAGCGGCTTGGTCAGAGAGCCCGCGACCGTCAGCTTCGCGCCCGACAGATCGAGGTTCATGAACAGGCCCCACGGCGCCTGGGACGCCACGTCCTGCAGCCGCGAAAGCGGCCCGGTCTGGCCACTCATCAGCAGCCGCTGGCGGCCGATCCCGATCTCGGCCCCCATCACCACCGGCGAATCGGCGGAGGTGGCGGTGGCCGAGACGCGCTTCACCTCATACACCGTGGAGCGGCCGGTCTGGCCATTCCGCCAGGTCAGCCGGCCGTCGCGGATGTGCAGTGTCTGCAAAGCGAGCGCGGGCGGCGGCCCGGCCTGCCGCGGCGGCGCGGCTGCGGCTGTTGTCGCAGGCGCCGCAGGGGCCGTGGGTGCAGGTGCGGGCGGCGGCGTCGCGGCCCCGGCAACCGGGGCTCGCCTGTTGAACCGCCAGTTGCCCTCCCCGCTGGCATCGGTCTCGATCAGGATGTCGGGGTGCAGCAGCACCAGCCGCACGATCAGGAAGCGCCCGGCCAGCAGCGCCGAGGGCGAGAGCTGCACCTCCATCTGGTCGACCCGGATCATGTCGGCGCGCGAACCGGTCGCGAAATTGGCCAGCGACACGTCGTCGGCGATCAGCGTCGGCGACAGCGACGCGCTGACCGACACGTTGCCGCGGATCACCAGTTCACGCCCGAAGCTCTGCAGCGCCGCCGCCTGGATGCGCGCCTTGTAGGTGGCCGGGTCGATCAGGGCGATCAGGATGCCGATGACCAGCACCGGCAACAGCACCACGCCGGCGACGCAACCGCCGATCCACAACAGCAGCTTGCGGTTCAGCCGCTGCTTGCGGCGGCGCCGCGACCCGGTGCTCCCGGGCGTCCGCGGGCTGGTTCTTCGGGTGCGCGGTGGCTGCATCAGCTGCGCTGGGCGGCGCGGGCCGGCGGGGCGAGGAACCCCAGCGTGCGGAAGGTGGTGAGCATGTGCGCCGGCAGCTCGGCCTCGACGGTCAGCCTGCCGCCGGCCGGATGCGGGAAGGTCAGGCTGCGCGCATGCAGGTGCAGCGCGTCCGACAGGCCCTCCACTAGGGCGGTGTTGCGGCCCTCGACCTCCTGCCCATACGGCAGGTCACCCAGGATGGGCGCACCGATCGCGCCGCAGCTCACGCGAAGCTGGTGGGTGCGCCCGGTCAGCGGCCGCAGTTCCAGCCAGGCCAGCTTGCGGCCGGCGTGGTCGAGGGTGGAGAAATCGGTGATCGCGCGGGCGATGTCGGTGTCGTATTCGCCGGCCACCGCCGCCCGCTCGCCGCGAAACCCGTCCACCCGCACGAGGTTGAGGTCGATGCGGCCCTGCGGCGGCACCGGCCGGCCCACCACCACGGCCCAATAGGACTTCTCCACGCTGCGGCCGCGAAACGATTCCGCGAGCTTGGCCGCCACGCCCGGCGTGCGCGCCACCACCAGCACGCCGGAGGTGTCGCGGTCCAGCCGGTGCACCAGCCGCGGGCGGTGCTCGGAGCCGAAGCGCAGCCCGTCCAGCAGCAGGTCCAGATGGCGGCTGATGCCGGGGCCACCCTGGCTCGGCAGACCGGCCGGCTTGTCCAGCACGATCACCTGGTCGTCGCGGTACAGCACCATCCGCTCGACCTCTTTCTGGTCGCGGGGCGCCAATGTCGGGATGGCCTTGGGTGCGGCGGCGGCCAGCGCCGTCGCGGACACCGGCAGCGGCGGCACGCGCACCGACTGCCCGGCGAGCAGCCGCGTCGCCGCATCGGCGCGCTTGCCGTCGACGCGGATCTGGCCGGTGCGGCACAGCTTCTGGATGGCGCCCTGTCCGACCGCCGGGAAATGCCGGCGAAACCAGCGATCGAGACGGATATCCGCCTCGTCGGCGGTGATCGCCCGGTGCTGCACCTCGCCCTGAGTGGTCTTCGGCGTGACCGTCGTGACGGCGTTCATCCACCTTTCTCCATGCGCAGCTTCGCCCAGTAGGCCAACCGCTTGGCGATCTCGCGCTCGAAGCCGCGTTCCCGCGGCTGATAGAAATCCTGCCGGAGCATACCGTCCGGAAAATAATTTTGCCCGGAGAAACTGTCCTCGCTGGCATGGTCGTACTCGTAGCCGGCGCCGTAGCCAAGCTGCTTCATCAGCTTGGTCGGGGCATTCAGGATATGCGCCGGCGGCATCAGGCTGCCGGTGTCCCGGGCGGCCCGCTGCGCCTGGCCGATCGCGGTGTACAGCGCGTTCGATTTCGGTGCGGTGCCGAGATAGACTACCGCCTGCGCCAGCGCCAGTTCCCCTTCCGGGGTACCCAGCCGCTCATACGCCTCCCAGGCCGCCAGCGTCTGCACCAGTGCCTGCGGGTCGGCCATCCCGACATCCTCGGAGGCGAAGCGCACCAGCCGGCGGGCGATGTAGCGCGGGTCCTCGCCGCCGACCAGCATGCGGGCGAACCAGTACAGCGCCGCATCCGCGTCCGATCCCCGCAACGCCTTGTGCAGGGCAGAAATGAGGTTGTAGTGCTCCTCGCGGTCCTTGTCGTACAGCGCCGCCCGCTTGGCCAGCAGTTCGGACAGCCCGGCCACGTCCAGCGGCGGGGTCCCGGGCGGCAGCGCGGCAAGCTGCTCGGCCATGTTCAGCAGATAGCGGCCATCGCCGTCGGCCATCGCCCGCAGGCTTTCCCGTGCCTCCGCCTGCAGCGGCAGTTCCGCCCCGAATGCCGCCTCGGCCCGTGCCAGCAGGTTCTCCAGCGCCGGATCGTCGAGCCGCCTGAGCACCAGGACCTGGCAGCGCGACAGCAGCGCGCCGTTCAGCGCGAAGGACGGATTTTCCGTCGTCGCGCCGACCAGCACCACGGTGCCGGTCTCGACAACCGGCAGGAAACCGTCCTGCTGGGCACGGTTGAAACGATGGATCTCGTCCACGAACAGCAGCGTCCCCTGCCCCGCCGCGCGCCGCTTCTGCGCCGCCTCGAACTCGCGCTTGAGATCGGCGACGCCGGAAAACACGGCGGAGAGTTGGGTGAAGTGCAGCCGCGACCGGTCGGCGAGCAGCCGGGCGATGGTGGTCTTGCCGACCCCAGGCGGCCCCCAGAGGATCATCGAAGCGAGCGACCCACGCTCCAGCATCCTGGTCAGTGTGCCGGTGGGCCCGACCAGGTGATCCTGTCCAACGACCTCGTCCAGCGCCCGCGGCCGCAGCCGGTCGGCCAGCGGCGACGGCGTGCCGGATACATCAGGCGCCGGGATCAGCGTCTCGGCGATGGGGGAGGCGACGCGCGCCACGTGCTCAGGCCGGTATGCGAGCGCAGGTGGGGACGGAAGCGCGGGCGGGGGCGATGCACATGCCCGAAATACATAGGACCGGTCCTGGGACCGGTCCATGTTCAGTCACGAAATATATTCCCGAACCCGGAGGGCGGTTACTCGCTCTCGGAGTCCTCGGCGCGCTCCTGCACCGGGCCGCTATCGAGCCCCTTGGCGGAGGGGTCGCGGTCGACCAGTTCGATCACCGCCATGTCGGCGGCGTCGCCGTAGCGCATGCCGGCCTTCAGCACCCGGCAGTAGCCGCCGGTCCGGGTCTTGTACCGATCGGCCAAAGTGCTGAACAACTTGGCGACGATCACGTCGTCCCGCAGTTCGGCATAGGCCAGCCGGCGGGCATGCAGATCGCCGCGCTTGCCGAGGGTGATCAGCTTCTCCGCCACCGGCCGCAGCTCCTTGGCTTTCGGCAATGTGGTGGTGATCTGCTCATGCTTCAGAAGCGCATGCGCCATGTTGCGGAACATGGCGAAGCGGTGGCTGGTGGTGACGCCGAGCTTTCGCCCGTGGACCCCGTGACGCATTTACTCTGCTCCTGATTTCGCGCGTCAGAACGGCTCTTCGAGCCGCTTGGCGAGGTCTTCGACGTTTTCCGGCGGCCAGCCCGAGACGGCCATGCCCAGCGACAGGCCCATGGAGGCCAGCACTTCCTTGATCTCGTTGAGCGACTTGCGGCCGAAATTCGGCGTCCGCAGCATCTCCTGCTCGCTCTTTTGCACGAGGTCGCCGATATAGACGATGTTGTCGTTCTTCAGGCAGTTCGCACTGCGTACCGACAACTCCAGCTCGTCCACCTTGCGCAACAGGTTGCGGTTGAACGGCAGGTCGTCCTGCGGCTCCTCCGCGCGGACCTGCGTCGGCTCATCGAAGTTGATGAACATCTGCAACTGGTCCTGCAGGATGCGCGCGGCGAGCGCCACGGCGTCCTCGGGCGAAACCGCGCCGTTGGTCTCGAGCGTCAGCAGCAGCTTGTCGTAGTCGGTGCGCTGGCCGACGCGGGTCGGCTCGACCTTGTACGACACGCGGCGCACCGGCGAGTAGATGGCATCGATCGGGATCAGCCCGATCGGCGCGTCTTCCGGCCGGTTGACGCTGGCGGGCTCGTAGCCTTTGCCCATGCCGACGGTGAACTCCATGCCGAGCTTCACGCCGTCATCGAGCGTGCAGATCACCAGGTCGGGGTTCATCACGTCGATGTCGTGGCCGGCCTGGATCTGCCCGGCCTTCACTTCGCCGGGTCCGACCGCCGACAGCATCATCCGCTTCGGACCGTCGCCGTGCATGCGCAGCGCGAGCTGCTTGATGTTCAGCACGATGTCGGTGACGTCCTCGCGGACGCCCGGGATGCTGCTGAACTCATGCAGCACGCCGTCGATCTGCACCGCGGTGACCGCGGCGCCCTGCAGGGAGGACAGCAGGATGCGGCGGATGGCGTTGCCGAGGGTCATCCCGAAGCCGCGCTCCAGCGGCTCCGCGATCACCGTGGCGACGCGCGAAGGATCGGAACCGGCCTCGACTTCGAGCTTTTCCGGCTTGATCAGCGACTGCCAGTTTTTCTGCAGGACGACACTGAGTCTCATGCTGTCACACCCGCCGCCGCTTGCGCGGACGGCACCCGTTATGCGGGATCGGGGTCATGTCGCGGATCGCGGTGATGCCGAAACCCACGGCCTGCAGCGCGCGCAGGGCGCTCTCGCGGCCCGAGCCGGGGCCGCTGACCTCGATCTCCAGCGTCTCCATGCCATGCTCGCTTGGCCTTCTTGCCGGCATCCTCGGCCGCCACCTGGGCGGCGTAGGGGGTCGACTTGCGGCTGCCCTTGAAGCCCTGGCTGCCAGCCGACGACCAGGCGATGGTGTTGCCCTGCGCGTCGGTGATGGTGATCATCGTGTTGTTGAACGTGGCGGCCACGTGCGCCACGCCCGAACGTGATGTTCTTGCGTTCTTTTTTCCGCGTGCGCGCGGCGACGGCAGGCTTCGCCATGAAATTCTGTCCCGTTCAACGATGGACCGCGGCCATCCGGAAAGCGCCGGAACGGCCGCGGTGAGTTCAATTCAGCCGAAGCAACGCGAAGCCAAGCAGGCGGCCGAAGCCGCCCAGCATCGGCTCGGCTACTTCGTCACCTTCTTCTTGCCGGCGATCGCGACCGCCTTGCCCTTGCGCGTGCGGGCGTTGGTGTGGGTCCGCTGACCACGCACCGGCAGGCCACGGCGATGGCGCAGGCCGCGATAGCAGCCAAGGTCCATCAGCCGCTTGATGTTCATTGCAACTTCACGCCGCAGATCACCCTCGACGCGGTATTCCCGGTCGATCGTTTCGCGGATGCGCAGCACCTCGTCGTCGGAGAGCTGGTTCACCCGGCGATCGTCGGGGATGCCGAGCTTGCCGCAGATCTCGGCGGCCTTGGTCGGGCCGATGCCGAAGATATAGCGCAGGCCGATGGTGACCCGCTTGTTGGTCGGGATGTTTACGCCGGCAATACGCGCCACGCTGTCTTTCTCCTGTTACGCCAGGATCGCTCCGGGGCGGCCCGGCGCCGGCCGATGCCCCGATAAGGGACAGGCAACGCCAAACCGACTGATCGCCTTTGCCCCCTGCGGGCGGCGTGAGGCTGTTCGGATAGAAATGCGGATGCACCCACATCAATGGGTGCCGCCAAGGCGCGCGGAATATAGCCGCGGATTCCCGCGAGTCAACGCGCACAGATCAAAATGCCGTGAATCACACTGAAGCGTTGCCAGCTATGCAAGAAGCACGTGCTTGCAGGCGCCGTCAGGCGGGCGAGGTAGCCGGAAGCGCGTCCAGAAGCTTGTCATGTCCGCCGTGACGGCGTCGATGTCGGCCATGCCGTCCACCGTCTGCAGGCGGCCCTGGGCGGCGTAGTACGGCAGCAGCGGCGCGGTCTGCCGGTGATAGGCGTCGAGACGCGCCGTCACGGTCTCGCGGTTGTCGTCGGCGCGGCGGGTGAAGTGGTGCTGCCGCAGGCGTCGCAGACGCCGGCCACCGCCGGCTGCTGAAAATCGTCGTGGTAGCCGGCGCCGCAATTGGCGCAGGTGAAGCGCCCGGCGATGCGGTCGACCAGCACCGCGTCGTCCACCGCCAGCTCGATCACCGCGTCCAGCCGCCGGCCGGTGCGCGACAGCATGGCGTCGAGCGCCTCGGCCTGCGGCACGGTGCGGGGGAACCCGTCGAGAATGAAGCCGCGGGCGCAGTCCGGCTGCGCGATCCGGCTGGCCAGCATGCGGACCAGGATGTCGTCGGACACCAGCTTGCCCGCCTCCATCACCGCCTTCGCCTCGCGCCCGACCTCGGTGCCGGCGGCCACTTCGGCACGCAGCATATCGCCGGTGGAGATCTGCACGATGCCGTAGCGGTCCTGCAGCCGCTTCGCCTGAGTGCCCTTGCCCGCCCCTGGCGGCCCCAGCAGATATCAGATTCACCGACCTCTTCCCTTGACGCGGGCCTTCTTGATCAGGCCCTTCGTATTGATGCGCCAGGAGATGAGACTGTATCTGCGTCACCGTGTCCATCGTTACCGACACGATGATCATAAGGCTGGTGCCGCCGAAGTAGAACGGGATGCCGTAGCGGCTGATCAGGATCTCCGGCAGCAGGCAGACGACGCACAGATAGATGCGCGCCGACCGTGGTGAGGCGGGTCAGGATGTAGTCGAAGTAGTCCGCGGTCGCGGTGCCCGGCCGGATGCCCGGGATGAAGCCGCCGTATTTCTTCAGGTTGTCGGCGGTCTCCTGCGGGTTGAACACCACCGCGGTGTAGAAGTAGCTGAAGAAGATGATCATCGCCGCATAGGCGACCATGTAGAGCGGCTGGCCATGCGCCAGGGCATTGCCGATGGTGCCGATCCAGCCTGTGTCCCCGGCGGCGCCCGAGAAGCCGGCGACGGTCGCCGGGATCAGCAGGATGGAGCTGGCGAAGATCGGCGGGATGACGCCCGAGGTGTTGATCTTCAGCGGCATGTGGGTGGAATCGCCGCCGAACATGCGCTGGCCGACCTGGCGCTTCGGGTATTGCACCACGATCCGCCGCTGCGCCCGCTCCATGAACACGATGAAGGCGACCACGGCGACCGCGATCACCAGGAAGGCGAGGATGAAGACCGGGCTGAGCGCGCCGGTGCGGCCGAGTTCCAGCAACGTGGCCAGCGCGTGCGGGACGTTGGCGACGATGCCGGAGAAGATGATCAGGCTGATGCCGTTGCCGATGCCGCGGGCGGTGATCTGCTCGCCGAGCCACATCAGGAACATGGTGCCGCCGACCAGCGTGACGACGCAGGAGATGCGGAAGAACAGCGCCGGGGTCGATCACCGCGGCGCCGAAGCTGCCGCGCATGCTCTCCAGCCCGACGGCGATGCCGTAGGACTGGAACATCGCGATCAGCGACGGTGAGATAGCGGGTGTACTGGTTGAGCTTCTTGCGGCCGCTCTCGCCCTCTTTCTTCAGGGTCTCGAGCGACGGGATGGCGGCGGACATCAGCTGCATGATGATGCTGGCGCTGATGTACGGCATGATGTTGAGCGCGAACACCGTCATCCGGCCGAGCGCGCCGCCGCTGAACATGTCGAACATGCCGAGGATGCCGCCGCCGTGCTGCGGACAGCATCTCGCCCATCACCGAGGCATCGACGCCGGGCACCGGGATGTAGGTGCCGATGCGGTAGACCAGCAGCGCACCCAGGGTGAACCAGATGCGCTTCTTCAGCTCGGTGGCTTTGGAGAGCACGCCGAGATTGAGATTCGCCGCAAGCTGTTCAGCCGCCGAGGCCATGCGCAATTTCCCCTTGAAGACGAACGGCGCCCACGGAAGCTCCCGAGGGCGCCGCTCGCATCATCTGCGTCCGCACCGCAGGCCGCTTGCCGCAAGAGGCCGACGCGCAACCGTCGTCAGGCTGCCTCGGCGGCGGCTTCGTCTTGGCGACCGTCGTGGTGACGCTGCCGCCGGCCTTCTCCACCGCCGCGATCGCCGTCGCCGAAGCACCGGACACGGTGATGTTGATGGCGCGGCGTCAGTTCGCCCATTGCCAGCAGGCGGATGCCGGCGACCTGGCGGGCGCGGACCAGGCCAGCGCTGCGCAGCGATGTCCTCGGTGATCGGCTGCGGCGGCGTCCAGGCGACCGGCCTCGATCGCCTTTGCCAGCGCGCCGAGGTTCACCGGCGCGTACGCCATGCGGAAGATGTTGGTGAAGCCGCGCTTCGGCAGCCGCCGATAGATCGGCAGCTGGCCGCCTTCGAAGCCGTTCAGCGA
This sequence comes from uncultured Alphaproteobacteria bacterium, assembly GCA_963819305.1. Taxonomy (GTDB): domain Bacteria; phylum Pseudomonadota; class Alphaproteobacteria; order Acetobacterales; family Acetobacteraceae; genus CAVTKE01. Next base: position 1,794,578 of record CAWFVP010000001.1, on the reverse strand, counting down.
CACGCCCTCGCGCGCCTTCTGGCCCTTCACGCCCTTGCCGGACGTCTTGCCCTTGCCCGAGCCGATGCCGCGGCCGAGCCGCTTGAACTTCAGCCGCGAGCCAGGATTGTCGCGCAGTTCGTTCAGCTTCATCGTCGTTCTCCTGCCGTCCCAGGACGCAGCGCTCAGGACAGCGTCCTCCACCTTGATCAGGTGGGCAACCTTGCGGATCATGCCGCGCACCGAGGGGGTGTCCTCGAGCTCGCTGCGTGGCGCGGATCTTGTTCAGCCCGAGGCCGACCAGCGTCTCCTTCTGGCCGGGCTTGCGGCCCAGCGCCGAGGCGATCTGGGTCACGCGGACGCGACCCTTCTTGTCGTATCAGGCATCGGCGCCCTGCCAGCGACCACGCCCGGCGTGTCGCGCTTGCCGAGCAGATCGGTGACCTTCTTGCCGCGCCGCGCCGCCACCGAGCGGGGGCTGGCGCAACGCTGCAGGGCGGCGAAAGTCGCCTTGACCATGTTGTGCGGGTTGCGGCTGCCGAGGCTTTTGGCCACGACGTCGCCGATGCCCAGCGTCTCGAACACCGCGCGCATCGGGCCGCCGGCGATGATGCCGGTGCCGGCGGCGGCGCTGCGCAGCACCACGTTGCCGGCGCCGTAATGCCCCTGCACGTCGTGATGCAGCGTGCGGCCTTCCTTCATCGGCACCCGGATCATCGCGCGCTTGGCCCGTTCGGTCGCCTTGCGGATCGCCTCCGGCACTTCGCGCGCCTTGCCGGCGCCGTAGCCGACGCGGCCCTTCTGGTCGCCCACCACCACCAGGGCGGCGAACGCGAACCGGCGTCCGCCCTTCACCACCTTGGCCACGCGGTTGATGGTGACCAGCTTGTCGATCAGGTCGTCGCCGCCGTCACCGTCGCGGTCGCGCTCGCGCCCGCCGCCGGCCGCCTTCCCTCGCTTCACGTGCCATGCTGCAGTTCCCCTAGAATGCCAGGCCGCCCTCGCGGGCGGCCTCGGCCAGCGCCTTGACGCGGCCGTGATACAGATACGCGCCGCGGTCGAACACCACCTGCGGTGACGCCGGCGGCCAGCGCCCGCTCGGCGACCAGCTTGCCGACCGCCGCCGCCGCATCCTTGTCGGCGCCGGTCTTCAGCGCCCTCGCGCAGGTCGCGGTCGAGGCTGGACGCGGCCGCCAGCGTGCGGCCCGCGGCATCGTCGATCACCTGGGCGTAGATGTGCTTGCCGGAACGGAACACCGACAGGCGCGGCCGCCCGGCCGGACTTGCGGCGCAGCTGAAAGCGCAGGCGCGTGCGCCGGCGCTGCTGCAGATCCTTTGCTGTCGCTCATCTACTTCTTCTTGCCTTCCTTGCGGCGGATCGCCTCGCCCTCGAACTTCACGCCCTTGCCCTTGTACGGCTCCGGCGGACGCCAGGCGCGGATTTCGGCGCAGACCTGGCCGACCTGGCGCTTGTCCACGCCCTCGACCTTGATCGAGGTCGGCCGCTCGCAGGTCACCTTGATCCCCGGCGGGATCGGGTAGACCACGTCATGCGAGAAGCCGAGGTTGATCACCAGGTTCGGGCCGTTCACCGCGGCGCGGTAACCGGTGCCGGTGATCTCCATGCGACTTGGAGTAGCCGGTCGAGACGCCCTTCACCATGTTGGCGACCAGCGCGCGGGTGGTGCCCCACATCATCCGCGCCGGCGTCGAGTTGCCCGCGCGGCGCTGACGATGACCTTGTTGCCCTCGACCTTGGCGTCGACCTTGTCGGTCAGCGGCAGCTTCAGCTCGCCGAGCTTGCCCTTGGCCGTGAGCATCCGGCCGGCGAGTGCCAACCTGCACGCCGGCCGGGATCTCGACGGGATATTTGCCTACGCGTGACATGCCGCATCCCCCTCAGAACACGCGGCAGAGGACTTCGCCGCCAACATTGGCAGCGCGCGCCTCGGCATCGCTCAGCACCCCGCGCGGCGTGGACAGGATCGAAATGCCCAGGCCGGCATAGACCCGCGGCAGTTCCTTGATCTTGGAGTAGACGCGGCGGCCGGGCTTGGAGACGCGGGTGATCTCCTTGATCACCGGCTCGCCCTCGTTGTATTTCAGCTCGATGCGCAGCTGCGAGATGCCCGGCCGCATCTCCTCGGCGGAGAAGCCGCGGATGAAGCCTTCGCGCTTCAGCGCGTCGAGCACGTTGGCGCGCAGCTTGGACGCCGGCGCGACGCAGATGGCATGGCGCGAGCGCTGCGCATTGCGGATACGGGTGAGCATATCGCCCAGGGGATCAGACATCGACATGGCTGCTGCTCCCTTACCAGCTCGCCTTGACCATGCCCGGGATCTGCCCCGAGCTGGCCAGGTCGCGCAGCGCGATGCGGGACAGCTTGAACTTGCGATAATTGGCGCGCGCACGGCCGGTCAGCTCGCAGCGCAGGCGCACCCGCACCTTGGCGCCGTTGCGCGGCAGCTGCGCCAGCTTCATCGTCGCGTCGAAGCGATCCTCGACCGGGAGCGTCCGATCCATGACGATCGCCTTCAGCGTCGCCGCGCTTGGCCTTGTCGCGCGCCGCCATCCGTGTCGCGCTTCATGTTGCGGTTGACCTGCGAAGTCTTGGCCATCCTGTCTATCCTCCGGAACCTGCCGGCGCGAGCCGGCGGTTTTCCAAATCCATTGTCGATCAGCAGGCGAAAGTCGTCAGGCTTAGCCTAGGCGGCGAACGGGATGTCGAACTGCTTCAGCAGCGCCTTCGCCTCGGCGTCGGTCTTCGCCGTGGTCACGAACACGATGTCCATGCCGCGGATCGCGTCGACCTTGTCGTAGACGATCTCCGGGAAGATGATCTGCTCCTTCAGGCCCATGGCGAAGTTGCCGCGGCCGTCGAAGCCCTTGCCGGCGATGCCGCGGAAATCGCGCACGCGCGGCAGGGCGATCGTCACCAGCCGGTCGAGGAACTCGTACATCCGCGCCTTGCGCAGCGTCACCTTGCAGCCGATCGGCAGGCCCTCGCGGATCTTGAAGCCCGGCGATCGCCTTCTTCGCCACCGTCTTCACCGGCTTCTGGCCGCTGATCAGCGCCAGTTCGGCCACCGCCGCGTCGAGCTTCTTCTGGTCGCCGGCGGCTTCGCCCACGCCCATGTTGATGACGATCTTCTCGAGCTTGGGCACCTGCATCGGGTTCGTGTAGCCGAACTCCGTCTGCAGCTCGGCGCGGACCTCGTCGGGGTAGCGCTGCTGCATGCGCGGGCGTCTCGCCGCTGCGATGCCGCGGCCGCGACCGGCTGCCGCCGTGAAGCTGGCCTCGCCGCGTGACGAACCGGGCTGCGGCGCCGCGACCTTGCCGCCGGTGTTGCCGCGCGCCGGCGGCGCCGCCGCCGCCCTTGGCGCCGGCCTTGCCGCCTGCTTTCGCCCCGCCCTTGGCGGCGAGCCTTCTTCTTGTCGGCCATGAGCGCCTCCTCAGCTCTCGATCACGTTGCCGGTGGCCTTGGCCACACGAACCTTGCGGCCGTCGTCCAACACGCGGAACCCGACCCGGGTCGGCTTGTCGGTCTTGCGGATCGACCAGCTTCAGGTTCGACAGGTGGATGGTCGCCTCGACCTCCACGATGCCGCCAGGCTGGCCCATGCCGCGCGGCTTGGTGTGCTTCTTGGCGACGTTCACGCCCTGCACCACCGCGCGGTTGTCCTTCGGCATGCACGCGCAGCACCTCGCCGCGCTTGCCCCGGTCGGCGCCGGTGATCACCAGCACGGTGTCGCCCTTGCGAATGCGCGCGGCCATCACAGCACCTCCGGCGCGAGCGAAATGATCTTCATGAACTTCTTCGCCCGCAGCTCGCGCACCACCGGCCCGAAGATGCGGGTGCCGATCGGCTCCTGCTGCTTGTTGATCAGCACGGCGGCGTTGCGGTCGAAGCGGATGGCGCTGCCATCGGCGCGGCGCACCGGGAAGGAGGTGCGCACGATCACCGCCTGGTGGACATCGCCCTTCTTCACCTTGCCGCGCGGAATGGCATCCTTCACCGACACCACGATGACGTCGCCGACCGAGGCGGTCTTGCGCTTCGAGCCGCCGAGCACCTTGATGCACTGGACGCGACGCGCACCGGAATTGTCGGCGACGTCCAGATTGCTTTCGACCGAAATCATCTAACTGTCCCCTCAGGCCGAAGCGGGTGCGGAGGCCGGCGCCGAGACGTGCGCAGGGCGGGGCTCGGGCGGCGTGATGAAGTCAGGCCGCTCGACCTTCTCGCCGTTGCGCTCGACCACCAGCCAGGTCTTGCGCTTGCTGATCGGCCGGCATTCCTCGATGCGCACGGTGTCGCCGACCTTGCACAGGCTGTCCTCGTCATGCGCCGCGTATTTCTTCGAGCGGCGGATGAACTTCTTGTACAGCGGGTGCATCACGCGACGTGCCACAAGAACCGTCACGGTCTTGTCCATCTTGTCGCTGGTCACTCGCCCCGTCAGGACGCGCCTTGGCATCGCCCTACTCCTTTCAGGCTTTGACGGCGGAGGACTTGGTCCCCGCCGAGGCGGAGCGCTTCTGCTCCGCCATGATGGTCTTGACGCGCGCGATGTCGCGACGCACTGCGCGTACCCGGCCCACGCCCTCGGTCTGCCCGGTGGCGCGCTGGAAGCGCAGGTTGAACTGCTCCTTGCGCGAGTTCGAGCAGCATCGCGCCCAACTCGTCCGGGCGTCTTCAGCCGCACGTCGGCCGGCTTGCGGCGCCTGATTTGGTCTTGGCCATCTCAGGCGTCCCCGATCCGGGTGACGAACTTGGTCTTGATCGGCAGCTTGGCGGCGCCGAGCGTCAGCGCCTCCTTGGCGAGGTCGGCAGCCACGCCGTCGATCTCGAACATGATGCGGCCCGGCTTCACCCGGCAGACCCAGAATTCAGGGCTGCCCTTGCCGGAACCCATGCGCACTTCCTGCGGCTTCTGGGTCACCGGCACGTCCGGGAAGATGCGGATCCACACCCGGCCGACGCGCTTCATGGCGCGGGTGATGGCGCGCCGCGCCGCCTCGATCTGGCGCGCGGTGACGCGCTCCGGCTGCAGCGCCTTCAGGCCGAAGGCGCCGAAGTTCAGCGCCGTGCCGCCCTTGGCCAGGCCGTGGATGCGGCCCTTGTGGGCCTTGCGGTATGTCGTCCGTTTCGGAGAAAGCATTGCTTCAGTTCCTTACCGCATCCTTCAGCGCTGCGGCGCCTGTTCGGCGGCGCGGCGGTCCTGGGCGAGCGGGTCATGGCCAAGGACTTCGCCCTTGAAGATCCAGACCTTCACGCCGCAGGTGCCATAGGTCGTCTTCGCGGTGGCGACGCCGTAGTCGATGTCGGCGCGCAGCGTGTGCAACGGCACCCGGCCCTCGCGATACCATTCGACCCGGGCGATCTCGGCGCCGCCGAGGCGGCCGCCGCAATTGATCCGGATGCCCTGTGCGCCGAGCCGCATCGCCGACTGCACCGCGCGCTTCATCGCCCGGCGAAACGCCACGCGGCGCTCCAGCTGCTGGGCGATGTTCTCGGCGACCAGCGTCGCGTCGATCTCCGGCTTGCGGATCTCGACGATGTTCAGCGACACCTCGGACTTGGCCATCTTGGCCGAGATCCTTGCGCAGGTTCTCGATGTCCTGGCCCTTCTTGCCGATCACCACGCCGGGGCGGGCGGCATAGATGGTGACGCGCGGCTTCTTCGCCGGGCGCTCGATCACCACGCGCGACACGCCGGCGCCGGACAGCTTCTTGCGCAGATGCGCGCGCAGCTTCAGGTCGTCGTGCAGCAGCTTCGCGTAGTCGGCGCCGGCGAACCAGCGGCTGTCCCAGGTGCGGTTGATGCCGAGCCGCAGCCCGATCGGATTGACCTTGTGACCCATGTTATGCGGCCCCCTGCGCTGTCTTCGGTCGCGGCTCCTGCGCCCGCTCGGCCACCACGATCTTCATGTGGCTGAACCACTTCTCCACCCGCGCCGCCCGGCCGCGGCCGCGTGCCTGGAAGCGGCGCATCACCACCGACTTGCCGACCTCGGCGCGCGACACGACCAGGCGGTCGACGTCGAGCTGGTGGTTGTTCTCGGCGTTGGCGATCGCACTCTCCAGCGTCTTGCGCACGTCCTGGGCGATGCGGCGCTTGCTGAAGGTCAGCGTGGCGACCGCATCGGCCGCATTGCGGTTGCGGATCAGCCCGGCGACCAGGTTGAGCTTGCGCGGCGACACGCGGACGTTGCGCAGCACGGCCTGCGCCTCGGTTTCCGCCAGCAGCGCGGATGTGTTTCGGCTTGCTCATGTCAGCCCCGCTTCGCCTTCTTGTCGGCCGAGTGCCCGGTGAAGGTCCGGGTCGGCGAGAACTCGCCGAACTTGTGACCCACCATGTTCTCGGTGACCTGCACCGGCAGGAATTTGTGGCCGTTGTAGACGCCGAAGGTGAGGCCCACGAACTGCGGCAGGATAGTCGAGCGGCGCGCCCAGATCTTGATGATCTCGTTGCGGCCCGACGCCCGCGAGGCCTCGGCCTTGTTCAGCAGATACCCGTCGACGAACGGGCCTTTCCAGACGGAACGAGCCATCGCTTTAGCCCTTGCCCTTGTTGCGACGGCGGATGATGAGCGAGTCCGTCCGCTTGTTGACGCGCGTCTTGTCAGCCCTTGGTCGGCTTGCCCCACGGCGTGACCGGATGGCGGCCGCCGGAGGTGCGGCCTTCGCCGCCGCCGTGCGGATGGTCGACCGGGTTCATCACCACGCCGCGCTGATGCGGCTTGCGGCCCAGCCAGCGCGAGCGCCCGGCCTTGCCGATGCTCTGGTTGGAGTTGTCCGGGTTGGACACCGCGCCGACCGTCGCCATGCATTCGCCGCGCACCACCCGAAGCTCGCCCGACATCAGCTTGATCTGGGCGTAGCCGGAGTCCTTGCCGACCAGCTGGGCATACTGCCCGGCGGCCCGCGCCAGCTTGCCGCCGGCGCCCGGCTTCAGCTCCAGGTTGTGCACGATGGTGCCGACCGGGATCGCCGCCAGCGGCATCGCGTTGCCCGGCTTGATGTCGGCGCTTCACCGAGGCGATCACCGCGTCGCCGACCTTCAGCCGCTGCGGCGCCAGGATGTAGGACAGCTCGCCGTCCTGGTATTTCACCAGGGCGATGAACGCGGTGCGGTTGGGATCGTATTCGACCCGCTCAACCGTGCCGGGCACATCGAGCTTGCGGCGCTTGAAATCGACCAGGCGGTACGACTGCTTGTGTCCGCCGCCGCGGAACCGGCTGGTGATGCGGCCGTGGTTGTTGCGCCCGCCCGAGTGGCTCTTGCCCTCGGTCAGGCCCTTGACCGGCTTGCCCTTCCACAGCTCGCTGCGGTCGATCAGCACCGTGCCGCGAAGGCTGGCCGTGACCGGATTGAAACTCTTCAGTGCCATCGTGCTCTTCCCGCGTTACGAGAGGCCGGTCGACAGGTCGATGGTCTGACCCTCGGCAAGCTTCACATACGCCTTCTTCACATCCACGCGCTGGCCAGGGCGGCCCTTGAAGCGCTTGGTCTTGCCCTTCACCACCAGCGTGTTGACGCCGGTGACCTTGACGCCGAACAGGCCTTCGACGGCCGCCTTGATCTCCGGCTTGGTGGCGTCGATGGCGACGCGGAAGACGGTGTAGCCTTTCTCGCTGAGCATCGTCGCCTTCTCGGTGATCACCGGGCTGCGGATGATGGTGAACATCCGCTCGCGCGAAAGCTGCTTCTTGCGCTTCGGCGTCTTGGTTGCTGCGTCGCTCATGCGGCGATCTCCCCAGCGGCCGCGCCCTTGTCGGCGAACCGCGCCTTCAGGCCTTCGAGCCCGGCGGCGGTGATCGCCAGCACGTCGTGGCGCAGGATGTCATAGACGTTGGCGCCGACCGTCGGCAGCACGTCGATGCCGATGATGTTGCGGCTGGCGCGGAGGAACCCGGCATCGACCTCACGGTCCATGATCAGCACCGACTTCCAGCCGAGCACCTTCAACTTCGCGACCAGGTCGCGGGTTTTGCCGCGCCGGCAACCGTGTCGAGCACGACCAGCTTGCCTTCGAGCTGCTTCTGCGACAGTGCCGAGACCAGGCCGAGGCGGCGCACCTTCTTCGGCAGGTCGTAGCCGTGGCTGCGAACCACCGGGCCGTGCACGCGGCCGCCGGTGCGGAACTGCGGTGCGCGCAGGCTGCCCTGGCGGGCGTTGCCGGTGCCCTTCTGCTTGTACGGCTTCTTCGTGGTGCCCTGGACTTCGCCCATGCCCTTCGTCTTGTGCGTGCCGGCGCGGCTTTTCGACTGCTGCCAGTGCACCACCCGCGCCATGATGTCGGCGCGCGGCTTCACGGCGAAGATGTCGTCCGGCAATTCGGCGGTGCCGGCGGCGGCGTTGTCGAGGGTCTTGATGTCGATCTGCATGTCCGTGGCCCCTAGCCCTGCGCCGCGTCTGCGGTGGCGACCAACCCGGCCGGATAAGGCGCATCGGCATGGCGCGGCTTCTTCACCGCATCGCGCACCAGCACCCAGCCATTCTTGGCGCCCGGCACGGCGCCCTTGACCATCAGCAGGCCCTTGTCGGCATCGACACCGGCGATCTCGAGGTTGAGCGTGGTGATCCGCTCGACGCCGAGATGGCCAGGCATTTTCTTGTTCTTGAAGGTCTTGCCGGGATCCTGGCGGTTGCCGGTGGAACCCAGCGAACGGTGGCTGACCGACACGCCGTGGCTGGCCTCGAGGCCCGCGAAGTTCCAGCGCTTCATGCCGCCGGCGAAGCCCTTGCCCTTGGAGGTGCCGCAGACATCCACTTTCTGGCCGACCACGAAATGCGCGGCGGAGAGGGTGGCGCCCGACTTCCAGCAACGGCGTCGTCGGCGACGCGGAATTCAGCGAGATGCGCCTTCGGCTCCACCTTCGCGCGGCGAAATGGCCCTTGTTCGGCTTGGTGACGTTCTTCACCTTGGCGGTGCCCCAGCCAAGCTGCACGGCGACGTAGCCGTCCGTCTCCATGCGTGCGGGCGGCAACCACCTGCAGCTTGTCGACATGAAGGACCGTGACCGGCACGTGGGTGCCGTCATCCTTGAACAGCCGGGTCATGCCCAGCTTCTTCGCCAGCAATCCAGTTCGCATCATACTTTCCCCAGAGGGACCCGCCATCCTTGCGGATGGGTCGGGGTCCTTAGGCCAAAATTTCTGCCGGCGGCGCGGCGAGTCCGCGCCGCCGGATGGTCGTGCCTTAGAGCTTGATCTCGACGTCCACGCCGGCCGCGAGATCGAGCTTCATCAGCGCGTCCACGGTTTGCGGCGTCGGCTCGACGATATCGAGCAGCCGGCGATGGGTCCGGATCTCGAACTGCTCGCGGCTTTTCTTGTCGACATGCGGCGAGCGGTTCACGGTGAAGCGCTCGATATGGGTCGGCAACGGAATCGGCCCCCGCACCCGCGCTCCGGTCCGCTTGGCGGTGTTGACGATCTCCTTCGTGCTGTTGTCCAGCACGCGGTGATCATACGCCTTCAGGCGGATGCGGATGTTCTGGTTGTCCATCTCTCAGTCTTCCAGGCTTGCGGGCCGAATTCGTTTCTTCAGGCGACGATTTTCGCGACCACGCCGGCGCCGACGGTCCGGCCACCCTCGCGGATGGCGAAACGCAGGCCCTCGTCCATGGCGATCGGCTGGATCAGCTCGACATCCATCGACACGTTGTCGCCCGGCATCACCATCTCGGTGCCTTCCGGCAGCGACACGATGCCGGTCACGTCGGTGGTGCGGAAGTAGAACTGCGGCCGGTAGTTGGTGAAGAACGGGGTGTGGCGGCCGCCCTCTTCCTTCGTGAGGATGTAGCTCTCGGCCTTGAACTTCTTGTGCGGGGTGATCGAGCCGGGCTTGGCCAGGACCTGGCCGCGCTCGACGTCCTCACGCTTGGTGCCGCGCAGCAGCGCGCCGATGTTGTCGCCGGCCTGGCCCTGGTCCAGCAGCTTGCGGAACATCTCGACGCCCGTGACGATGGTCTTCACGGTGTCCTTGAGGCCGACGATCTCGACTTCCTCGCCGACCTTGACGATGCCGCGCTCGACACGGCCGGTGACGACGGTGCCGCGGCCGGAGATCGAGAACACGTCTTCGACCGGCATCAGGAACGGCATGTCGACGGCGCGCTCGGGCTGCGGGATGTAGCTGTCGACGGCCTCCATCAGCTTCAGCACGGCCTGCTCGCCCAGCTCAGGCTGGGTGTCGTTCAGGGCGCAGGTGGCCGAGCCGTGGATGATCGGGATGTCGTCGCCGGGGAACTGGTAGCTGCTGAGCAGCTCCCGCACTTCCAGCTCGACCAGTTCCAGCAGGTCGGGGTCGGCGATGTCGCACTTGTTCAGGAACACCACCAGCGCCGGCACGCCGACCTGGCGGGCAAGCAGGATGTGCTCGCGGGTCTGCGGCATCGGGCCGTCGGCGGCAGACACCACCAGGATGGCGCCGTCCATCTGCGCCGCACCGGTGATCATGTTCTTCACATAGTCGGCGTGGCCGGGGCAGTCGACATGCGCGTAGTGGCGGTTCTTGGTCTCGTACTCGACATGCGCGGTGGAGATCGTGATGCCGCGGGCGCGCTCTTCCGGCGCCTTGTCGATCTGGTCATAGGCGGTGAACGTGGCGCCGCCGCTCTTGGCCAGGATCTTGGTGATCGCTGCTGTTAGCGATGTCTTGCCGTGATCGACATGGCCAATCGTGCCGATGTTGCAATGCGGCTTGTTCCGCTCGAATTTCGCCTTACCCATCGTCGTATGCTCCGTGCCCGCTCAGAATCTCGGGGGTGGGGGATATGTCTACCAGCGGTAATGGCTGAAGGCTTTGTTTGCCTCGGCCATCCGGTGGGTGTCTTCACGCTTCTTCACCGCCGAGCCGCGGTTGTTCACCGCGTCCAGCAGCTCGTTCGATAGCCGGTCTTCCATCGTGTGCTCGCCGCGCTTGCGGGCGGCATCGATCAGCCAACGGATCGCCAGCGCCTGGCGCCGCTCGGTGCGAACCTCGACCGGCACCTGGTAGGTGGCGCCACCGACGCGGCGCGAACGCACCTCGACGGCCGGCTTCACGTTGTCCAGCGCCTCGTGGAACATCCGAACCGGATCGGACTGGCTGCCGCCGCGCTTCTTCATCACGTCGAGCGCACCATAGACGATGCCCTCGGCGGCCGATTTCTTGCCGTCGTACATCAGCGCATTCATGAAGCGCGTGATGACGACGTCACCGAACTTGGCGTCCGGCAGGATTTCGCGCTTGACCGCGCGGCGACGACGACTCATTCCCGGCTCTCCCTTACTTCGGCCGCTTGGCGCCATACAGCGAACGACGCTGACGACGCTTGGCGATGCCCTGGGTATCCAGCACGCCGCGCAGGATGTGGTAGCGCACGCCCGGCAGATCCTTCACGCGCCCGCCGCGGATCAGCACGACGCTGTGCTCCTGCAGGTTGTGACCTTCGCCGGGGATGTAGCTCACCACTTCGTAGCCGTTGGTCAGGCGCACCTTGGCGACCTTGCGAAGCGCCGAGTTCGGCTTCTTCGGGGTGGTCGTGTAGACGCGCGTGCAGACGCCGCGCTTCTGCGGGCAGCCCTGCAGGGCCGGGACCTTGTTGCGCTTGGCCGCTGGCTCGCGACCGTTGGCGATCAGCTGGTTGATGGTCGGCATAGACCCTCTTTCGATTCTGCTGGCCGCATCCCGCTTCGCACGGAGGCCGTCTTCCACACGCAAGCCCCGCAGACGGCAAGGTGCCGGTTTCTGCGGGGTTCGACCCTGCCAGCGGCCTAGGCTCCCCTCCGAGGAGGGGTGCGGCGCCGCATGCTCTGGTGCCTGCAAACGACGGCCACCCAAGCAAGTCGCGGGGGTTGGCCGAGGGGGCGGAACCTACGGAGGGCAGGCATCCAAGTCAAGGCCAACCACGCGCCCGCATCTCGAAAAGATGAAGGCCGGCGATGCAGTAATCGCCGGCCTTCCATGCGTCACGCGCCAGTCCAGGCAAGAATTAGCCTACTCGGCGGCGATATCCCGCCCGGTGATGGCCACCGGCGTCTCCGTGCGGACGCCGCGCGCCTGGTCGCGCCCGGCCGCCATGGCCCGCAGCTTGTTCATCACGCGCCCGGTGCCCGCCGGGATCAGCCGCCCGACGATCACGTTCTCCTTCAGGCCGATCAGGTTATCCACCTTGCCGGCCGTGGCCGCCTCGGTCAGCACCCGCGTGGTCTCCTGGAAGGAGGCGGCGCTGATGAAGCTGTGCGTCTGCAGGCTGGCCTTGGTGATGCCCTGCAGCACCGGCATCGCCGGTCGCCGGACGCTCGTCTTCCTTCAGGCGCTTGGCGTTCTCCTGCGTCGAACTCCATGCGGTCGACCTGCTCGCCGGCCAGGTAGGTGGTGTCGCCCGGATCGATGATCTCGACCTTCTGCAGCATCTGGCGGACGATCACCTCGATGTGCTTGTCGTTGATCTTCACGCCCTGCAGCCGGTAGACGTCCTGGATTTCGTTGACCAGGTAGTCGGACAGCGCCTCGACGCCCAGCACCTTCAGGATGTCGTGCGGCACGCGCGGGCCGTCGACCAGCGGGTCGCCGCGGCGCACGAAGTCGCCTTCCTGCACCGAGACGTGCTTGCCCTTCGGGATCAGGTACTCGGTCTCCTCGCTGGTCTCGTCGTTCTTCACGATGACGCGGCGCTTGGCCTTGTAGTCCTTGCCGAACTCCACGCGGCCATCGGTCTCGGCGATGATCGCGTGGTCCTTCGGCCGCCGCGCCTCGAACAGTTCGGCCACGCGCGGCAGACCGCCGGTGATGTCGCGGGTCTTGCTGCCCTCGCGCGGGATACGCGCCAGCACGTCGCCGGCCTGCACCTCGGCGCCGTTCTCGACCGAGAGGATCGAGTCCGGCGACAGGAAGTAGCGCGCATCGGTGCCGTTCGGCAGCCGGACCACCTCGCCCTTGGCGTCCTTCAGCTGCAGCCGCGGCCGCAGATCGACGCCGCGTGGCGTCCTGCTTGTAGTCGACCACCACCTTCGAGGTCAGGCCGGTCACTTCGTCCATCCGCTCGACCAGCGTCACGCCCTCGATCAGGTCGAGATATTCGACCTTGCCGGCGCGCTCGGTGATGATCGGCAGGGTGTACGGGTCCCACTCCGCCAGCTTCTGGCCGCGCGTGACCGTGCGCGCCCTCGTCGACCAGCAGCCGGGCGCCGTACGGCACGCGGAAGCGGGCGCGCTCGCGGCCCTTGTCGTCGGTCAGCACGATCTCGCAGTTGCGGCTCATCACCACCGGCACGTTGCTGGCTGTTCATGACGACGTTGCGGTTCTTCATCGCGACGGTGCCGTCGTGGCTGGCCTCCACGCTGCGACTGCTCGGCGCCGCGCTGGGCCGCGCCGCCGATGTGGAAGGTGCGCATGGTCAGCTGCGTGCCCGGCTCGCCGATCGACTGCGCGGCGATGACGCCGACCGCCTCGCCGATATTCACCGGCGTGCCGCGGGCCAGGTCGCGGCCGTAGCAATGGCCGCAGACGCCGACCTGCGCCTCGCAGGTCAGCACCGAGCGGATCTTCATCGCCTCGACGCCGGCCTTCTCGATCCGCTCGGCCTCCTCCTCCTCGATCAGCGTGTTGCGCGGCGAGCAGCACCTCGCCGGTGACCGGGTCGAGCACGTCCTCGGCCGTGGTGCGGCCCAGGATCCGCTCGGACAGGCTGGACGACGACCTCGCCGCCATCCATCACCGCGCGCACGGTCAGGCCGCGCTCGGTGCCGCAATCCTCCTCGACGATGATGCAGTCCTGCGCCACGTCGACCAGACGCCGCGTCAGGTAGCCGGAGTTCGCGGTCTTCAGCGCGGTGTCCGCCAGGCCCTTGCGGGCGCCGTGGGTGGAGTTGAAGTACTCGAGGACCGACAGGCCTTCCTTGAAGTTGGCGATGATCGGCTGCTCGATGATCTCGCCCGACGGCTTGGCCATCAGGCCGCGCATGCCGGCCAGCTGGCGCATCTGCGCCGGCGACCCGCGCGCGCCGGAATGGCTCATCATCCACACCGAGTTGGTCGGCTTGCCGACCTCCTGCTTGCGAGATCTCCTTCATCATCGCGCCGGCGACCTCGTCGGTGCAGCGCGACCAGGCGTCGACCACCTTGTTGTAGCGCTCGCCGGCGGTGATCAGGCCGTCCTGGTACTGCTGCTCGAACTCCTTCACCTCGGCCTGGGTCTTGCGGATCATCTCCGGCTTGCTCGTCCGGGATGATCAGGTCGTCCTTGCCGAAGCTGATGCCGGCCTTGGCGGCCTGGCCGAAGCCGAGGCCCATCAGCCGGTCGGCGAAGATCACGCATTCCTTCTGGCCGCAATGGCGGTACACCGCGTCGATCACGTCGGAGACGTTCTTCTTGGTCAGCTGCCGGTTGATCAGGCTGAACGGCACCTCCGGGTGCTTCGGCAGGATCTGCGCGATCAGCATGCGGCCCGGCGTGGTCACCACCATCTGGCGGATCGGCTTGCCGTCGGCGTCGACGGTCTCGAAGCGCGCGCGGATCTTGTCGTGCAGCTTGATCGCCCTGGCGTGCAGCGCGTGCTCGATCTCGCCGATCGTGCCGAACGCCGGCGCCTCGCTCGTCGTCGGCGGCGCGGAACTCCGGCGTCTCCAGCGACAGGTAGTAGAGGCCGAGCACGATGTCCTGGCTCGGCACGATGATCGGCTTGCCGTTGGCCGGGCTGAGGATGTTGTTGGTCGACATCATCAGCACGCGGGCCTCGAGCTGCGCCTCCAGGCTACAGCGGCACGTGCACCGCCATCTGGTCGCCGTCGAAGTCGGCGTTGAAGGCGGTGCAGACCAGCGGGTGCAGCTGGATCGCCTTGCCCTCGATCAGCACCGGCTCGAACGCCTGGATGCCCAGGCGATGCAGCGTCGGCGCGCGGTTCAGCATCACCGGATGCTCGCGGATCACCTCCTCCAGGATGTCCCACACCTCGGGACGCTCCTTCTCCACCATCCGCTTGGCGGCCTTGATGGTGGTGGCGTGGCCGTATTTCTCCAGCTTGCGAGTAGATGAACGGCTTGAACAGCTCGAGCGCCATCTTCTTCGGCAGGCCGCACTGGTGCAGCTTCAGCTCCGGGCCCGACCACGATCACCGAACGGCCGGAATAGTCGACGCGCTTGCCGAGCAGGTTCTGCCGGAAGCGGCCCTGCTTGCCCTTCAGCATGTCGGACAGCGACTTCAGCGGGCGCTTGTTGGCGCCCGTGATGGCGCGGCCGCGGCGGCCGTTGTCGAACAGCGCGTCGACGATCTCCTGCAGCATGCGCTTCTCGTTGCGCACGATGATGTCGGGCGCGCGCAGCTCGATCAGCCGCTTCAGGCGGTTGTTGCGGTTGATGACGCGGCGATACAGGTCGTTCAGGTCGGAGGTCGCGAAGCGGCCGCCATCGAGCGGCACCAGCGGGCGCAGCTCGGGCGGGATCACCGGCACCACGTCCAGGATCATCCACTCGGGCTTGGCGCCGGATTCGGCGAACGCCTCGATCAGCTTCAGGCGCTTGACCAGCTTCTTGCGCTTGGCCTCGCTGGTGGTCTCCTTCAGGTCGGCGCGCAGCTTGCACCTTCTCGGCGTCGGTGTCGATGCCGTGCAGGATGCTCTTGATCGCCTCGGCGCCGATGCCGGCGCGGAACGCGTCGTCGCCGAACTCGTCCTGCTTGGCGAGCAGCTGGTCCTCGGTCAGCAGCTGGTGCAGCTTGAGGTCGGTCAGGCCCGGCTCGAGCACCACGTAGCTCTCGAAATACAGGATCTTCTCCAGCTCCTTCAGCGTCAGGTCGACCATCAGGCCGATGCGGCTGGGCAGCGACTTCAGGAACCAGATATGCGCGACCGGCGAGGCCAGCTCGATATGGCCCATGCGCTCGCGGCGCACCTTGGCCAGCGTCACCTCGACGCCGCACTTCTCGCAGATGATGCCGCGGAACTTCATCCGCTTGTACTTGCCGCACAGGCACTCGTAGTCCTTGATCGGGCCGAAGATGCGGGCGCAGAACAGCCCGTCCCGCTCCGGCTTGAAGGTGCGGTAGTTGATCGTCTCGGGCTTCTTGATCTCGCCGTACGACCAGGAGCGGATCTGCTCCGGGCGAGGCCATCTGGATCTTGATCTGGTCGAAGGTCATGGCCTGGCCGGTCTGGCCCAGGATCTTCATCAGCTCGTTCATGCGTGCATCCCTCCAAGAGTGCGTGCAGGCCGGAGCGCCGCCGCGGCGGCCCTGACCGCGGCAGGCCGCAGCCGGAGCGGCTCAGGTCAGGCCCGTGGCTCGACTTCAGGCTGCGCTGCTGTCCAGATCGACGTTCAGGCCAAGCGACTTCAGTTCCTTGACCAGCACGTTGAAGCTCTCGGGGATGCCGGCCTCGAAGTTGTCCTGCTCGCGCACGATCGCCTCGTAGACCTTGGTGCGGCCGGACACGTCGTCCGACTTCACCGTCAGCATCTCCTGCAGCGTGTAGGCGGCGCCGTAGGCTTCCAGCGCCCACACCTCCATCTCGCCGAAGCGCTGGCCGCCGAACTGCGCCTTGCCGCCCAGCGGCTGCTGGGTGACCAGGCTGTACGGCCCGATCGAACGCGCGTGGATCTTGTCGTCCACCAGATGGTGCAGCTTCAGCATGTAGATGTAGCCGACCGTCACCTTGCGCTCGAACGGCTCGCCGGTGCGCCCGTCGGTCAGCACCACCTGGCCGGAGGTGTCGAGCCCGGCCTGCGTCAGCATGCCCTCGATGTCGGACATGCGGGCGCCGTCGAACACCGGCGTGGCGATCGGCACGCCCTTCTTCAGGTTCTCCGCACAGCTCGATCAGCTGCGTCGTTGTTCAGGTCGGCGATCTCGTCGGCGAACACCTCGTCGCCGTAGACGTCCTGCAGCCGGTCCAGCAGCTCCTGCCGCGCGTGCGCCGGTGCGGCGGTACTCCTCGACCAGCTCGCCGATCTGCTTGCCGAGCGTGGCGCAGGCCCAGCCGAGATGCGTCTCCAGGATCTGCCCGACATTCATCCGGCTCGGCACGCCGAGCGGGTTCAGCACCAGGTCGACCGAGCGTGCCGTCCTCCAGGAACGGCATGTCCTCGACCGGCACGACGCGCGAGACCACGCCCTTGTTGCCGTGGCGGCCGGCCATCTTGTCGCCCGGCTGCAGCTTGCGCTTCACCGCGACGAACACCTTGACCATCTTCATCACGCCGGGCGGCAGTTCGTCGCCGCGCTGCAGCTTCTCGACCTTGCTGTCGAAGCGCGCCTGCAGGCGGCCGACGGCCGCGTCGAATTCGCGCTTCAGCGTCTCGATCTCGGCCATCACGGCGTCGTCCTGCACGCCGATATGGCGCCAGGCGCCGCGCGGATGCTCGGCCAGCACCTCCTCGGTGATCGGCGGTGCCGGCCTTGATGCCCTTGAAGCCGCCGGACGCCTTGCGGCCCAGCAGCTTCTCGCGCAGCCGGTTCAGGAAGCAGCGCTCCTGGATCGCCTTCTCGTCGTCGCGGTCCTTGGCCAGCCGCTCGATCTCGGCGCGCTCGATCGCCATCGCGCGCTCGTCCTTGTCGACGCCGCGGCGGCTGAACACGCGCACATCGACGATCGTGCCGGTGACGCCCGGCGGCAGCTTCAGCGAGGTGTCGCGAACGTCCGAGGCCTTCTCGCCGAAGATCGCGCGCAGCAGCTTTTCTTCCGGCGTCATCGGGCTCTCGCCCTTCGGCGTCACCTTGCCGACCAGGATGTCGCCCGGGTTCACCTCGGCGCCGATATAGACGATGCCGGCCTCGTCGAGGTTCTTCAGCGCTTCCTCGCCGACATTCGGGATGTCGCGGGTGATTTCCTCCTGGCCGAGCTTGGTGTCGCGCGCCATCACCTCGAATTCCTCGATGTGGATCGAGGTGAACACGTCGTCGCGCGCGATCCGCTCGGAGATCAGGATGCGAGTCCTCGAAGTTGTAGCCGTTCCAGGGCATGAACGCGCACAGCACGTTGCGGCCCAGCGCCAGTTCGCCGAGCTCGGTGGACGGGCCGTCGGCGATGATGTCGCCGTCGGCCACCCGGTCGCCCACGCGCACCAGCGGACGCTGGTTGATGCAGGTGCGACTGGTTGCTGCGCATGAACTTGCGCAGGCGGTAGATGTCCACGCCCTTGGTCGTGCCGTCTTCGGCCGGTCGCGCGCACCACGATGCGCGCGCCGTCGATCTGGTCGACCACGCCGGCGCGGCGGGCGACGATGGTGGCGCCGCTAGTCACGCGCGACCGCGGCTTCCATGCCGGTGCCCACCAGCGGCGCATCGGCGCGGATCAGCGGCACCGCCTGGCGCTGCATGTTGCGAGCCCATCAGCGCGCGGTTGGCGTCGTCGTTCTCCAGGAACGGGATCAGCGCCGCGGCGACCGAGACCAGCTGCTTCGGCGACACGTCGATCGCGGTCACGTCCTCCGGCTTCACCAGCCGGAAATCGCCCTGCCGGCGCACCGAGACCAGTTCCTCGGTGAAGCGGCCGTCGGCGTCCATCGGCGCGTCGGCCTGCGCCACGACCAGCCTCTCCTCCTCCATGGCGGAGAGATAGTTCGCAGCCGCTCCTGCACCACGCCGTCCTTGACCAGCAGGTACGGCGTCTCGATGAAGCCGTATTTGTTGACCTTGGCGAAGGTGGCGAGCGAGTTGATCAGGCCGATATTCGGGCCTTCCGGCGTCTCGATCGGGCAGATGCGGCCGTAATGCGTCGGGTGCACGTCGCGCACCTCGAAGCCGGCGCGCTCGCGGGTCAGACCGCCCGGGCCAAGCGCGGACAGGCGGCGCTTATGCGTCACTTCCGACAGCGGGTTGGTCTGGTCCATGAACTGGCTGAAGCTGCGACGCTGCCGAAGAACTCGCGCACCGCGGCCGCCGCCGGCTTGGCGTTGATCAGGTCGTGCGGCATGACGGTGTCGATATCGACCGAGCCCATGCGCTCGCGGATCGCGCGCTCCATGCGCAGCAGGCCGACGCGGTACTGGTTCTCCATCAGCTCGCCGACCGAGCGCACCCGGCGGTTGCCGAGATTGTCGATGTCGTCGATCGTGCCGCGGCCGTCCTTCAGCTCGCACAGGATCTTCACCGTGCGCAGGATGTCCTCCTTGCGCAGCACGCGGACGGTGTCCTCGGCATCCAGGCCGAGGCGCATGTTCATCTTCACCCGGCCGACCGCCGACAGGTCGTAGCGGTCGCGGATCGAAGAACAGGCCGCGGAACAGGGCTTCGGCGGTCTCCGGCGGTCGGCGGCTCGCCCGGGCGCATGACGCGGTAGATGTCGATCAGCGCGTCGTCGCGGTTGGTGTTCTTGTCGACGGCGAGCGTGTTGCGGATCCACGGGCCGTTCGACTGGTCGACCGCGAGCGTCGGCAGCGCGGTCGATGCCGGCGTCTTCAAGGGCGGCGAGCCGGGCTTCGGCGAGTTCCTCGCCGGCCTCGGCGTAGATCTCGCCGGTCTCCTCGTTGACCAGGTCGACGGCGACGAAGCGGCCGAGCAGGTCGGCGCGGCCGACCAGCACTTCCTTGGTCTTCTCGGCGATCTTGCGGACGGTGCGGGCGGTCAGCTTGGTCGTCGGCATCGGCGACCACTTCGCCGGTGTCGGCGTCGACCAGCGGCTCCAGCAGCTTGATGCCGCGGAAGGCGTCGGGGTCGAACGGCCGCGCCCAGCCCTTGGCGGTCGTGGTGAACACCACCTGGCCGTAGAAATAGGTCAGGATCTCCTCGGCATCCATGCCGCGGATGTCGCCGATGTCCATCGTCTCGGCCTGGGTTCCATCGCGGCGCGGCGCGCATCGGTCGCCTCGCTCTCCAGCGCGTAGAGCAGGGTGGTGACCGGCAGCTTCCGCTTGCGGTCGATGCGGACGTAGACCAGGTCCTTGCTGTCGAACTCGAAATCGAGCCAGGAGCCGCGATACGGGATGACGCGGGCGGCGAACAGGTACTTGCCGCTGCTGTGGGTCTTGCCCTTGTCGTGGTCGAAGAACACGCCGGGCGAGCGGTGCATCTGGCTGACGATGACGCGCTCGGTGCCGTTGATGATGAAGGTGCCGTTATCCGTCATGAGCGGCATGTCGCCCATGTAGACCGGCTGCTCCTTGATGTCGCGGATCGAGCGGGCGCCGGTATCCTCGTCGACGTCCCAGACGATCAGGCGCAGGATGACCTTCAGCGGCGCGGCGAAGGTCATGCCGCGCTGGATGCACTCCTCGACGTCGTATTTCGGCTCTTCCAGTTCGTAATAGACGAACTCCAGCCGGCCGCGGCCGGCGAAATCGTCGATCGGGAAGACGCCACTTGAAGACTTCCTGCAGGCCGGTCGTGGTACGGCTGTCAGGCGGCACGTGCATCTGCAGGAAGCCCTCGTAGCTGGACCGCTGCACGTCGATCAGGTTCGGCATCGGCGCCACTTCGGGGATGCGCCCGAAGCTCTTGCGGATGCGCTTGCGCGCGGTGAACGACCTGGTGATTGCGTTCATCGTCTGTCCTGCTGCCCCATATCGCTTGTGCGTCCAACGTCATTCGATCCACGCTCGCCGGCCAAGGCCGCGGAAACGGGTTCGCGGGCGGAAACCGACCTCGGTTTCCGCCCGCTCCCAGTCTCAGTGGCGGCCGCACCCGTATTGCAAGGCGGCGGTCGCCGTCAGGTTACTTAACCTCGACAGTGGCGCCCTGCTCTTCCAGTACCTTCTTGATCTTCGCGGCCTCGTCCTTGTTCACGCCTTCCTTCACCGTCTTCGGCGCGCCCTCGACCAGGTCCTTGGCTTCCTTCAGCCCAAGACCGGTGATCGTGCGGATTTCCTTGATGACGTTGATCTTCTTGTCGCCGGTCGTGGCCAGGATGACGGTGAACTCGGTCTGCTCCTCGACCGCGCGCGGCAGGCGCGCCACCAGCGGCCGGCGCCGCGGCCGCGGCAACCGGAGCGGCGGCGGAAACGCCCCACTTCTCTTCGAGCAGCTTCGACAGCTCGGCGGCTTCCAGCACGGTCAGGCTGGACAGCTCGTCCACCAGTTTCGACAAATCAGCCATTTCAGTGATCCCTTAACTTAGAGTCTGGTCGGTTCCATGCAAGCCCACCTGCGCGGGCCTGCCATTCATGTGGTCAAGCGGCCCAGCCATGGGCCCCTCAGGCATCGCGGGTCGGGGCTATGCGGCCTCGGCCTCGGTTGGGGCGCCTGCCTTGTCGGCGTAGGCCGCCAAAACCCGTGCGAGCTGTGCCGGCCGGCGCCTGCAGCACGCCGGCGATGCGCGTTGCCGGGGCGGCAAGCAGCCCCAGCAGCTTGCCGCGCAGCGCATCCAGCGACGGCAGTTCCGCCAGCGCCTTGACCCCGGCCGCATCGAGCGTCTGGGTTCCAAGGGCGCCACCGAGCACCACGAACTTCTCGTTGATCCTGGCGAACTCGACGGCCGCCTTCGCCACTGCCACCGGGTCCGTCGCCCACGCAAGCGCGGTCGGTCCCTTCAGCATTGGCTTGAGGGCTGTCGAATCGGGTCCCATCCAGGGCGAGGTTGGCCAGCCGGTTCTTCGCGACCTTGAAGTTCGCGCCCGCCGCCCGCATCCGGCGCCGCAGATCCGTCACTTCGGCCACGGTCAGCCCGTTATTGCGGGTGACCACGACCATCGACGTCTCCGCGAACACCGAAGCGAGCGAGGCGACGAACTCCCGCTTCTCCGTACGGTCCAAATCTCGTCTCCGTCGGTGGCCAGCTGCGTATGGACCGCAGAGGGCCGGGTTGCCCTATGGGCCTGTACCAGCGCAATCCAGGCGCCGGGACAGACCCGGTTCGCCTGTCCTCGGGCACTGCGACCGCAGCGCCCGTCTAGTCGGAACCGCCAAACTCCCGAGGCCCGAAGGCCGCGGCAAATTCTGGCTTCCCCGTCTCCTGCGCGCGGGCCCTATCCGTGCGGCCCATTAAGGTTCGCCCCCGGTTGAGGAGGGGAAACCACGTGCAGTCTCGGACAGGTTCGGAGGGCTCCCGCCCCCCTGCCCGCCGGCCCCTGAAGGCGCCGGCGTATTCTGTCAGGCGGCGAGCGTCGACGGTATCCACCTTGCACGCCGGGGCCCATGGTGGAGCTGAGCGCGACCCTCTGGACGTAGGTGCCCTTGGCGCCGGTCGGCTTGGCCTTGCTGATGGCGTCGGCGAAGGCGCGGGCGTTCTCCAGCAGCTTTTCCGTCGGCGAAGCTGGCCTTGCCGATGCCGGCATGGATGATGCCGGCCTTCTCGGCGCGGAACTCGACCTGGCCGGCCTTGGCGGCGGAGACCGCGCCCTTGACGTCCATCGTGACGGTGCCGAGGCGCGGGTTCGGCATCAGGCCGCGCGGGCCCGAGGATCTTACCCAGCCGGCCGACCAGCGCCATCATGTCCGGCGTCGCGATGCAGCGGTCGAACTCGATCTCGCCGGCCTGCACCTTCTCGGCCAGGTCCTCGGCGCCGACCACGTCGGCGCCGGCGGCGAGCGCCTCCTCGGCCTTGGCGCCGCGGGCGAACACGCCGATGCGCAGCGTCTTGCCGGTGCCGTTGGGCAGGCTGATCAGGCCGCGCACCATCTGGTCGGCGTGGCGCGGATCGATGCCGAGGTTCATCGACATCTCGACCGTCTCGTCGAACTTCGCCGTGGCGTTGCACTTCACCAGCGCGATCGCCTCGGCGAGGTCGTAGGTCTTGGCCGGATCGACGTTCTTCGCAGGCGGCCTTGAGGCGCTTGCCGTGTGCCATGATCAGCCCTCCACCACGGTACAGGCCCATCGAACGGGCCGAGCCGGCCAGCATGCTGCACGGCGCCGTCGACGTCGTTGGCGTTCATGTCCTTCATCTTGATGGCGGCGATCTCGCGCAGCTGGGCCATGGTGACGCGGCCGACGGTGGCGCCCTTGCCGGCGGTGGTGCGTGCCCTTCTTGATGTCGGCGGCCTTCATCAGGAAATAGGTGTTCGGCGGCGTCTTGGTGATGAAGGTGAAGGTGCGGTCGGCGAACGCGGTGATCACCACCGGCACCGGCATCCCCGGCTCCATGTTCTGCGGTGGCCGCGTTGAATTCCTTGCAGAACGCCATGATGTTCAGGCCGCGCTGGCCCAGCGCGGGGCCGACCGGCGGGGACGGATTTGCCTTGCCCGCGGGAATTTGCAGCTTGATGTAGCCGACGATCTTCTTCGCCATATCCCTGGTCCTCGCGCAACCTGCGCCCAGGGGACCGCGGTGCATACGATCCGGCGCAGTCCCCATACGGGACTGGCCCGGATCTCCCGCGTTCCGGTTGAGCCGGGGCGTTTAGACGATGGCCCGGGCAGGAGTCCAGCGTTAATCCGGACGCGAGCTTACTGAGCTATCACGCATACTCGGTCAACGGCACGCGCTACCTCTTCGCCGACCTGCGCACGCTGCTGGCCCGCGCCACGCCGCTCCGCTCGGGCGACGCGCTGGCCGGGCTTGGCCGCCGGCCTCGGCCAGCGAGCGGGTGGCGGCGCAGATGGCGCTGGCCGACCTGCCGCTGGCGACGTTCCTGTCGCGAGGCGGTGATCCCCTACGAGACCGGACGAGGTCACGCGGCTGATCCTCGACAGCGCACGACCCGGCCGCCTTCGCGCCGGTCGCGCACCTGACGGTGGGCGGATTCCGCGACTGGCTGCTGCGCGCGGCGGATCCGGCCGCTGCTGGCGCCGCTGCGGGCCGGCATCACGCCGGAGATGGCGGCGGCGGTCAGCAAGATCATGCGGCTTGCAGGATCTGGTGGCGGTGGCCGCGAAATGCCGGGTGACCACCGCGTTCCGCAACACGCTCGGCCTGCCCGGGCGGCTGTCGGTGCGGCTGCAGCCCAACCATCCGACCGACGACCCGCAGGGGCGTCGCCGCCTCCACGCTGGACGGGCTGCTGCTCGGCGCCGGCGATGCGGTGATCGGGGTCAATCCGGCGACCGACAGCGTGGCGGCGACGATCACCCTGCTGCACATGCTGGACGACAGTCCGCGAGCGCTACGCGATCCCGACGCAGACCTGCGTGCTGGCGCATGTCACCACCACGCTGCGCTGCATCGAGCGGGGCGCGCCGGTCGACCTGGTGTTCCAGTCGATCGGCGGCACCGAGGCGGCGAACCGCAGCTTCGGCGTCTCGCTGGCGCTGCTGGCCGAGGCGCGGGAGGCGGCGCTGTCGCTCGGGCGCGGCACGGTCGGCGACAACGTGATGTATTTCGAGACCGGCCAGGGCAGCGCGCTGTCGGCCGACGCGCATCACGGGGTCGACCAGCAGACCATCGAGGCGCGCGCCTATGCCGTGGCGCGCGCCTTCCCGCCGCTGCTGGTCAACAGCGTGGTCGGCTTCATCGGGCCGGAATACCTGTATGACGGCAAGCAGATCACCCGCGCCGGGCTGGAGGACCATTTCTGCGGCAAGCTGCTCGGCCTGCCGATGGGGGTGGACGTCTGCTACACCAACCACGCCGAGGCCGATCAGGACGACATGGACGCGCTGCTGACCCTGCTCGGCGTCGCCGGCGTCACCTATGTCATGGGCGTGCCGGGCGCGGACGACGTGATGCTGTCGTACCAGAGCACCTCGTTCCACGACGCGCTGTATCTGCGCGGCGTCGCTCGGCCTGCGGCCGGCGCCGGAGTTCGAGGCCTGGCTGGCGCGGATGGGGCTGGATCGGCTGGCCGGCGACGACGCATCCCGGCCGGCATGTCGCCGGCGCTGATCGGCCTCGCATGAGCGCGCCGCCGCGCTGTGGCGGGACCTGCGCCGGTTCACCCCGGCGCGGGTGGCGCTCGGGCGGGCCGGCAACGGGCTGCCCACCGCGGCGCATCTCGATTTCCAGGCCGCCCATGCCGCCGCCCGCGACGCGGTCCACGCCGCACTGGACGTGCCGCGGCTGCACGCCGACCTCGCGGCGCCGAGCCGTCGTGGTGCACAGCGCCTGCCCCGACCGCCGGACCTATCTGCTGCGCCCCGATCTCGGCCGCCGACTCTGCGCGATGCGGACCGCGAACCCTTCGCGCAACGCCGGTCCCCGGCATCGCGGTGGTGGTCTGCGACGGCCTTTCCGCCATCGCCGTGCAGCGGCACGCGGCGCCCCTGATCCGCCGCGCTCATCCCCGCATCAAGCTCATTTTCGCCCCCGATCATCGCCCTGCAGGGCCGCGTCGCGCTCGGCGACGACATCGGCGAGGCGCTGGGCGCCGAGGCGGTGGTGGTGCTGATCGGCGAGCGGCCCGGCCTGTCCGCGCCCGACAGCCTCGGCGTCTACCTCACCTGGCAGCCCCGGCGCGGGCGCACCGACGCCGAGCGCAACTGCATCTCCAACATCCGCCCCGAGGGCCTGACGGTGGAAATGGCCGCATCGAAACTATCATGGCTCATAACGGAAATGCGGCGGCTCCGCTTGTCCGGCGTGCGGCTCAAGGACGACCAGCCGCTTCAGGACAGGTCGATATCCGTGGTCAGCACATAGCCGGTGCCGCTGCCCACATCGATCTCGGCCCATTGCACCAACATGTTCCACAGCAGCCGATGGATCACGATCGGCATCCCGGCCCGCAGCGTCGCCACGACCGGCGCCGCCCGGTCCGGTGACCCGAACACCGCCGCCCGCGCCGCATGCACCACCGCCAGCCGCCCGGTCCCCTGCGACCCGACCGGCGGCAACGCCCCCTTCGGCGAACCGACCACCTCGAACCGCGACTGCGGCAGCTCGGCGACCCGCGTCGAGGGCTGCAGGAACCCGATCAACGCCGCCAGCACCGCCGCGATCACCACCGTCGTCACCAGCACCTGGCGCAGGCGCGACCCGCTGCGGCGATAATCGAGCGTCGTCCGCAGCGCCGCGATCTCGTAGTGCAGCGCGTCCCGCTCGCGCTCGATCACCCGGCTGTTCTGCTCGATCATACGCAGGCTGGCGCGCAGGGCGTTCACCTCCCGCTCCAGCCGCTCCACCTCGCCGGTCCGCTGCGTCAGGCGCGCGCCCTGCTCGTTGGCGGCGGCGCCGGCCAGGAAGATCTGCTTCAGGTCGCCGCCGGTCAGCCCCAGCCGGCGCGCGAGCTGCCCCACGGCCCGCCCGGCATTGGCCGCCTCGCCGTCCTCGGACACCACCATCGCCAACCGGCTGGCGATCCGCTCCAGATCCTCTTCGCTGTTCTCAGCCAAAGCAGGCTCCCGGCGGCGTCTCGCCCCACCCTCATTGCGACGCCCGCGGCGTGATCGCCGGCCCCCTGGCCGGTGACGGAGTCAACGTATATGCGACATCGCCATCCCCCGCGCCGGATAAAATCTGCTTTGGCGGCGCCGCGACCATGGTACATGCTCAGCACAAATTATCGTGAGGAGCCCCTCGTGACCCACTCACCCCCCCTGCGCGCCCTCCTGGGCTTCCTGGCCGCCGCCATTTCGGTGCTGACGTTTCACCAGGGCATGGTCGGCGCCCTGCACACGCTGGCGCTGCCCGGCCTCGAGATCGCGCGTCCCCCCTACAACATGTCGCCGATCCCGCCCTTCGGCATTCCGAGCGTGTTCAACCTGTGCTTCTGGGGCGGCCTGTATGGCGCGGCGTTCGGCCTGATCGCGCCGCGCCTGGCGCTGCCGTACTGGCTGACCGGCCTCGCGACCGGAATCATCGCCGTGCTGATGGGCATGTTCGTCGTCGCGGCGATCAAAGGCAACGC
The DNA here is from genome assembly GCA_963819305.1 of uncultured Alphaproteobacteria bacterium. Classification (GTDB taxonomy): domain Bacteria; phylum Pseudomonadota; class Alphaproteobacteria; order Acetobacterales; family Acetobacteraceae; genus CAVTKE01. The sequence goes on along the minus strand of CAWFVP010000001.1, from coordinate 1,767,948 downwards.
GCTCGGCGGCGGCTGGCAGGTGGAGAACTGGGCCCGCGCGCTGCTCATCAACGGATGCTGGGGCGTCGGCCTCGGCCTGATCTTCCCCGTGATGCAGCCGCAGGCGCACGTCCACACCTGACCGGCGGCACGGGTCACCGGAACAGATCCTCCCGCTCCGGACGCACCAGGCTGCGGCCGGGGCTGTGCGGGCCACTGAGGTCCAGCCCGCGCACGACCACCACCGGCCGCCCCTCCGCCGCCTGCCCCATCAGCAGCGACGCCGCCGCCGCGATCTCGTCGGCGTAGCCGATCTCGGTCACCCGCAAGGTCCGCCCGAACAGGTCCGGCTGGCCGCGCATGTCCTTCAGCGCCGGCAGCCCGGCCGCCCCCAGCGCCACGCCGACCGTGCCGCGACGCCATGGCCGCCCGAAGCTGTCGTTGATCAGCACCGCCAGCCGGCAGCCGCTGCCCCGCTCCAGCGCCTCCCGCAGCGAAGCGGCCGCCGCATCGGCATCCTGCGGCAGCAGCAGCACCCGCTCATCTCCCTTGCCCGGATTGTCGATATTGGAATGGTCGATGCCGGCATTGGCCATGATGTAGCCATCCCGATGCTCGACGATCAGCAGGTCCGGCCGGTGCCGCACCACCCGGCGCGATTCGGACAGCACCACCTCGACGAAGCGCGGGTCCTTGGCCACCGCGGCCGCCAGCGTCACCGCCTCCGCCGACGGCGTCACCGTGCCGAGATCGACATAGCGGCCTTCGGCCTTGGAAACGATCTTCTGGGCCACCGCCACGAGGTCGCCGTCCCGCAGCACGAAGCCCGCCTTGGCCAGCCCCTCCAGGATGATCGCGGCCAGATCGTCGCCGGGTGCGATCATCTTCAGGCCGGGAACCGCGTACAGGCTGAGCGACGCCCCGCCGTCCGCGGACTCCGGCATCAACCGCCGATCCGCCGCAGCTTCGGAATCACCTGCTTCGCGTACAGATCGATGAACCGCGCCTGGTCCGGCCCCGGCGCGTGGAACACCAGGTGCCGGAACCCCATCTCGACATAAGGCCGGATGCGCTCGACATGCTCGTCGGCATCGTTCGAGACGATCCAGCGCTTCGCCGCGCGTTCCACCGGCAGCGCATCGGCCAGCCGCTCCATCTCGCGCGGGTCCTCCACCGACAGCTTCTCCTCCGGCGACAGCGCCAGCGCCGCCCAGTGCCGGGTGTCGTCCATGGCGCGCGGCGAGGTCGGTGTCGAACGACACCTTCATCTCGATCATCCGCTCGCATGCCTCCCGCGGCCGCCCCGCCGCCTCCAGCCCGGCATCGACATTGGGCAGCAGCGTCTCGGTGTAGAACTCGCGCGCCTTGCCGCTGGTGTTGATGAACCCGTCGCCCATCCGGCCGGCGAACTTCGCCACTTGGGCGCCCCCGGCGCTGACATAAATCGGCACCGGCACCTCGGGGCGGTCGTAGATGGTGGCGTTCTCGGTCTTGTAGTACTCGCCGTCGAACGTCACACGCTCCTCGGTCCACAGGGTGCGCATCAGCCGCACCGATTCGCGCAGCCGCGCGAACCGCTCCTTCGGTTCCGGCCAGGGTATGCCCGTCGCCGGCACCTCGTTCAGCGACTCGCCGGTGCCGACGCCCAGGATCACCCGCCCGGGGAACATGCAGCCCAGCGTGCCGAAGCACTGCGCCACGATGGAGGGATGGTAGCGGAAGGTCGGCGTCAGCACGCTGGTGCCCATGGCGATGCGCGAGGTGCTGGCGCCGAGCGCCCCCAGCCAGGCCATCGCGAACGGCGCATGTCCGCCGGTATGCCGCCAGGGCTGGAAATGATCGCTGATGAACACCGAGTCGAACCCGGCCTGCTCCGCGAGCACGCCGTATTTCAACAACTCGACGGGGCCGAACTGCTCGGCGGACGCCTTGTAGCCGATCTTCAGCAATGCGGTTTCTCCGGCTGGGTCAACGTCACCCGGCGTCACGGACGACGGGGCTCGGTTCAGAGATTAGCCGCGGCACCCAAATCCGCCAGTGGCCGTCCGATGTCGTTGCCAGGCGGCTACTTCGCCTCGCCCGAGGCCGCGAACACCGCCTGCACGTCGGTCAGCCACACCAGCCTCTGCTGCTGCAGGTTCGCCAGCACGCGGCGCAGGGCGGCCGCACCGGAGGGCGTGCCCACCACGAACGGATGGATGCCGATCGCCACCACCGTCGCCTCCCGCGCCGGATCGGCGGCAGCCTCCTCGGCGAGTGCTGTCACGTATTCGATCCACATCCGCTCGAGGTCCACGGGCTCCTTCGCGCGCGACAGATACTGCCCCATGTCGACCGTGATCGCCGGATACGGGATCAGCACCAGCGGCCCCGACGGCGTTTCCAGCCGCGACAGCACGTCGGAATCCATTCCGTCCAGCGAATAGCGCACCCCCTCCGCCGCCGTCGCCAGGAAGGTGTCGCCGTTGGGGTACACGCTCGGGCTCGACCAGCCGAGCGGCCGTACCCCAACATCCCGCTCGATCGCATCCAACGTCCGCCGCACATAGGCCTTCTGCGCCGCCAGTCCGCGGCCCAGCGGCAGCAGCTGCGTCGAGTTGTTGATGCCGTGGCCGATGATCGGCGCCTGCGGCACCGAGGCGCGGAACTGCTGCCAGACCTTGGGGTGCGCCTGCGGAAACTGCGCGTTGAGGGCAACGCTCAGCGCCGCCCCCTGCTGCCGGAACAGCCGCCCGACGCGCGGGATGCCCCACTCGATGGCGTATTGCCGGAACGCCTCGTCCACCACGTCCGGATCGCGCCCGCTCATGTCGCTGCGAAAATTCGGCCCCTCGCCATAGCCCCAATCCTCGACATACAGGACGAAGCACACCGCCACCTTCCGGCCATCGGGCCAGGCCTGCACATGGATCGGCTGGCGCGGCAGCGCCGTGACCCAATCCGTGCCCTCCTGGCTCCAGGCCGGCCCGGGCGGCATCAGCAGGCAAAGCGCCATCAGCAGGACCGTCCGCCACCCGTCGCGTGCCATGGTCTGCCTCGACTTTCAGAACAGCCAGGTGAATGCGGCGACCATCACGCCGTACAGCGCAAGCACCAGCAGCGTTCCGCCCACCGCGGTGCGCGCCGGACCGCCAGCCGTCGGCTGCAGCCACCAGCCCAGGCGCCGGCTGGCTAGCGGGATCAGCCAGCCCAGCAGCACGATGCTGACGACGTTGCCGATAAACAACGCCACGGCGAACGGCAGCCCGGCGCGGCGCATCAGCCACGGCGTCTGCACGAAGGTACCGAACAGGAACACGATCGGATACAGCAGCAGCAGCACGACCATGTCCTGCTTCCACGCGGCGACCGGCGAACCGGCACCGGCACTCACGTCGAACCATTGATCGAAACCGGTCTGCGCGATCCGGGTGTGGAACTCCTCGGTGAACGGTGCGGTCTCGGTCAGCAGCCTCGCCCGCTCGGGCCCGTCCAGCCAGGCCTGCAGATGCGCGCTGCTGTCGAATTTCAGCACCGCCAGCCAATCCTCCTGGATGCCCGGGATCGGCGGCTCCAGCCGGTAGCCCTGGAAGCCGGTGGCCCGCGCCTGCGCGGCGGCGATCCGCTGCTCCCACTGCCGGTACGCGGCTTCCTGGCCCGGCTTCACCCGCGTGGAGATCACCGCCGAAACCGGCGACTGCCCGGCCGACGGGCCGTCGCCGGCGACGAGGTGCACATCGTCCGGCCCGACGACCAGCTTCTGCACCTCCGCCACCAGGCGCAGCCGCGCGTCGGACCGCAGCCATTCCACCGCACCCTGGCGATCGGCGAAATGCTGCAGGATCACCCAGTCCACCTGCAGCGGCGGATGCGGCGGAATCACCGTCTGCCGCACGAAGCCCGGAAACGCCGCGATCGCCTGGGTCGCCGTCTGCTGCCAGGCGCCGAACGCTTCCTCCTGGCCCGGCGCCGGGCGGGTCTGGGTAACGATCGTCGTCCCCGCGCCCTTCATCCGCGCACCGATCGACTGAGCATCGCTCATTCAGGAATCGCGAGGTCGGCGAACATGCGGTCCGGCGTCAGCGGCAGATGCCGAAACCGCACCCCCACCGCATCCGCGATCGCGTTGGCGACCGCGGGCGCCACCGGGTTGATGGCGCATTCGCCTTGCGACTTCGCGCCGAGCGGTCCGATCGTGTCATGCGTGTCGGCGAACAGCACCTCGGTCCGCGGCGTGTCCGCATAGGCGGGGATGTGGTAGTTGCGGAACGCCGCGTTCACCACCCGGCCGCCCGGCGAATGCACCATGTTCTCGGTCAGCGCCCAGCCCAGGCCCATCGCCACCGCCCCGTCGATCTGCCCGCGGCATTGCAGCGGATTGATCAGCCGGCCGATATCCGCCGCGTGCACGCTGCGCAGGATCTGCACGTTGCCGGTGACCCGGTTCACCGCCAGCCGGATGCCCTGCACGTTGAACGCCACCGATCGCGGCGACAGATACGCCTTGCGCATGGCCTGGAAGCGATGTCCCGCCGCCCGGCCCGCCTCGAACAGCTCGTCGAGCGATAAATGTTGGTTGCCGCTGCTGACCCGCCCATCCGCCAGCGTCCAGGCGGCGGCGTCCGTGCCGGTATGCTGGCCCGCAAACTTCAGAATGTTCTGCTTCAGCGCCGCCGCCGCCAGCCCGACCGCCTGCCCGGCCACCACCGTGCCGGTGCTGGCGAAGGTTCCGGTATCGAACGGCGTGCGGTCGGTGTCGGCGTTGATCATGTCGATATCGGCCAGCCTGGCCCCCAGATGCGCCGCCGCGATCTGCATGTGCGACGTCACCGAGCCGTTGCCCATCTCGGTCGAGCCCACCGCCAGGTGAAACCGGCCGCCGGGCAGCAGGCGCATCTCGGCGCCGGAGCGATGCTCGGTCGGTGGCCCGCATTCCAGCATCGCGACCGCGAAGCCGGTGCCCTCCACCCAATCGTCGCCGGCGGGCTTCGTGGCGCCGGAGCCATCCGCCAGCCTGGCCTCCACGAGATCGATGCACTGGTCCAGGCCGTAGCTGCCGAAGCCCACGTCGGTGGTGTCGTTCCAGGCCGATTCGATCCAGTCGGTCGGCCGGATCATGTTCTGCCGCCGGATCGCGTACGGGCTGATCCCGAGCGCCCGCGCCAGCTCGTCCATCGCGCACTCGATCGCGAACGTCGTCTGTGAGGAGCCATAGCCGCGGAAGCCGCCGCCCGGCACCATGTTGGTATACACCGCGAAACCGGCGGCCTTCTTGTTGTCGCAGCGATACAGGCTCATCGGGCTGCCGAGCGCCGCCCCCAGCGTCTCGGACGCGTGCCCGCCATAGGCGCCGGTGTTGGAGACCACATGGATCTCCAGCGCCGTCAGGCTGCCGTCGCGCCGCGCGCCGACCTTTACCCGCGTGGTCATCTGGTGGCGCGTCGTGGCGCTGGTGAACTGTTCCTCGCGGGTGAATTCCAGCTTCACCGGCCGCCGCGTCTTCAGCGCCGCGAGCACGCACAGGTCCTCGGTCAACATCTCCTGCTTGCCGCCGAATCCGCCGCCCACCCGCTCCGTGAAGACATGCAGGTCCTGCGCGCGCAGGCCGAACAGGTACATCAGCTTCTGGTGGGTGATAAAAGGCGCCTGGGTGCTGGTCCGCACGTGCACGCGTCCATCGGCGTCGCGCCAGGCGATCGAGCCGTGCGTCTCCAGATGCGCGTGCTGCACGCGCGACGTCGAATAGGTCTGTTCATGCACCACATCGGCCTGCGCAAAACCCTCGGCGACGCTGCCGACTTCGCCGTGGATGTCGGCGAAGATGTTGCCCCGGGTCTCGCCGCCTTTCGCGTGCAGCACCGGCGCATCCGTCAGCCATCGCCGCCACCGGGTCGAACACCGCCGGCAAAGGCTCGTACTCCACCACCAGCGCCCGGCATCCGGCCTCGGCCGCACCCTCCGTCTCGGCGACCACCGCCGCCACGCGCTGCCCGGCGAAGCGCACCACGTTGTCCAGCATGTAGCAGTCGTCCGGATCGACCAGATGGTCCTCGTGCGTCGCCGTGCTGTACAGCCGCCGCGGCACGTCCTCCCAGGTGAACACCTCGACCACGCCCGGCACCGCCAACGCCAACGTCCGGTCGATCCGCAGGATGCGGGCATGGGCATGCGGCGAGCGCAGCACCTTCAGGTGCAACAGGCCTTCGATCGCGCCCTGCGTCGGAACGTCCATCGTGTAGCAGGCATGGCCGGTGACGATGCCTTCGCCGAACGGATTGGGCAGGCTGGCGCCGCAGGCGGTGCCGGCGACATCCGCCTCCGTCGTGGTCACGCCGTCCAGCGCATCGGTGATCGACCGGTAGCCGGTGCAGCGGCAGAGATTGCCCTTCAACGCGCGCGGCAGGTCCGCAAGCTGCTCCGCGTCGAGCGAGGCGGCGGTCATGATCATGCCGGCGGCGCAGAAGCCGCATTGGAACGCCTGCGCATCGAGGAAGGCCTGCTGCATCGGATGCAGACCGCCGGCCTCCGGCGCCAGTCCCTGGATGGTGGTGACGGCACGGCCCTCGGCGCGGAACGCCGGCACCAGGCAGGAATGCACCGGCAGGCCGTCCAGCCACACGGTGCACGCGCCGCAATCCCCAGCGTCGCAGCCCTTCTTGACGCCGAACACGCCCTGGTCGCGGATGAATGTCCGCAGGCACTGGCCAGGTCGCGGAACGGCCGAAATGCTCTTGCCGTCGATCATGCAGCTCATGCGGGCCGATCCTCGCCGGCGAGTTCCGTGCGGATCTGCTCGGCGAACCGGTAGGTCAGATGGCGCTTGTAGGCCGGCGTGCCGTTCACGTCGTCGAAGAAGCCGTCATCCGGCACCGCGGCCCCGATCGCCTCTCGCAGGATCGCCGCATCGGGGATCCGCGCGAACCGAAGCTGGACCGGCCGCGGCGTCGCGGCGGTGATCGTCAGCAGAAGATCGTCGCCTCCCGGCGTCCGCGTGCCGATCAGCACCGCGGCCGACCGGCCGAGATGGGTCAAGGTCGCCCGCCGGAACGCATAGCGCTTGCGCAGCGCCTCGGCCGGTATCGTAATTCCCCGCAGCAGCTCGCCCGGCCGCAGGATGTTCCGGTGCTCCCCCGTCACGAAATCGGCGGCCGGCACCACCCGCGCCTCGCCTTCGCGCGGCCACAGCGTGTACGAGGCCTCCAGCGCCACCGACAGCGCGATCAGCGAGCCCGCCGGCAGCGACATGCAGATGTTGCCGCCTACAGTCGCGGCGTTCATGATCTTGAAGGATGCCAGCAGCGACCTGCAGCATTCGCGCAGCAAGCCCCCCGCCCGCCAGTCCGTAGGCGGCTTGAAGCGGTCCAGTTCGATAATCCGGCAGGTCGCCGCGATATCCAGCCCGTCATCGGTCACGCGCAGCGAGGGCCAGGCGAACCCGTCCAGGTCGACCAGCGTGTCGAGCCCCGGCTGCGGCTCCGAGAACAGCCAAGTCCCGCCGCCGAGCCATGCATGCCCCGCCGGCCACTCCGCGATCTCGGCCGGCGCGCCCGGCCGCATCACCCGCGTGATGGTGTTGAGATCCATGCCAGTCCATCCTGTGATCGAGAAAGCGCGCGCCGCCGGTGGTGTCGAGGCCGGGTCCGGGCGCTACGGCAGATCCGCCAGCGACGCGGCGCCAGGACCCGGAGTGATCAGTGTCGGCCACTGGTGCGAGCCGAACGGCACCCGCGGCGGCAGGTTGGTGGGAATGCCGCGCGTCTTGGTTTCCGAAGCGATGCTGTCGCGCGCGTCGCCCCCCATCAGTTCGTAATCCATCAGGTAGGCATTGCCGAAGAAGGTCTCGCCGACGGTGCGGTCGGAGATGATCCGGGTCAGCGATTCCAGCATGTCCGACGGGGTGGTCGTGAACGACACAGTCTCGATCAGCATCAGCCGTGTGTTGATGTCCTCGGGCCCGAAGAACTGCGCCAGCACGCTGAACAGCACGTTGTTCTGCCGCGCGACGTAGATGGTGTTGGTGGCGGCATACACGCGGCCCCAATCCGCGCCGAGCTGCTGCTTCCAGCCGGCGAGGACCCCCATCCAATGCCTGACCTGGGTATCGGCCGCCCATTTGATGTCGAGCTTCAGCGGATCCTTCTGCCTGGCCGCGAACGCCTGCACCGCCGCGAACGAAATCACCCCGTCGGCCATCGCCTTGTCGATGAACGCGATGTTCTCGGTGAGCAGCGCACGATTGTTGTCGCGCCACTCCACCGGCATGCTGGTCGCATCCAGGCTGTCCAGCGCCGCCTTCAGCCGCACCCGGTAGCTGGCCAGCGACGGCCGCCAGGACTGATCGTCCGGCTTGCCGATATGCGGCCCCACCACCACGCCCAGCGCCATGACACTGTGCCCGATCGACTTCAGCAACTGGTAGACCTCGGGCACCGGCGGCCCGTCCAGCGGCGGGCTGCCGGGGCGATACAGGATGAAGCGTCCACCCGCGCCGGAGAACAGCCCCAGAATGACCGGGTGCTGCGCCAGGATGCTCCCCTGGACCATCTGCCCGGCCTCGCCGTACAGCTCGAACATGCCGGTGTTCAACGCGAGGACATTCTGCCGCGCCGCCACCGCCGGCGTCGGCACTACCGCACCGACGATCACCTGCATGTAATCCGGAACCTGCGCCCGCGCCGGCGCCGCCATCCCCAGCGGACCGCCTAGAAGCCCAAATGCGAAAATGAAATTCCTGGCTGCAAGAAAGCGACGCATTCAATTGCACTCCGCAACATCAACCGGTTCGGCCGCCCCTTTCCGTAAGGGGCGCAATGTCACGGTATGTACAATAAAATTCCTTGCTGTCGATCAACAATCGCCCAGCCGACTCACCGCCCGGCCAACACCGCCGTGATCGTTGCCGGATCGACGTCCTCGATGCGCGCCGGAACGAAGTTGGGCCGGCGGTCCTTGTCGACCACCATCGCCCGCACCCCCTCGGCGAAATCGGCATGCGCCGTCACCCCGCGGGTCGCCTGCAATTCCATCGCCAGGCAGTCGCCTGCAGGTTCAGGCGTGCGCCACGCCGGATGATCTCGAACGACCACAGCACCGCGGACGGCGACATCGCCCGCAAGGTCGCCAGCGTCTCGCCTGCCCAGGCGCTGCCATCCTCCTCCAGCCGCGCCAGGATCGCCGGCACGCTGTCGGCGCCGAAGCAGTGATCGATCGCGCGCGCGGTTCGGCCCCAGCCCGAACGGCGGCAATTCCGCGCATCGCCGGCCCGATCGCCGCCACCCCGTCCCGCGCAATCGCCTCCCGCAGCCCCGCAATTCCTGGCCGCGGCACGAAATGGGTGGCAATCCCCGCATGCACCGCGTCAGCGCCCTGCAGCCGCGCCCCGGTCAGGCCGAGATACATCCCCAACGCCCCGGGCAGCCGCGGCAGCATGAACGTGGCGCCGACATCGGGGAACATGGCGATCGCAGTCTCCGGCATCGCGAACATCGCCGCCTCGCGTCGCGACCCGGATCTGGCCGTGCACCGAAACCCCGATGCCGCCGCCCATGCAGATGCCGTCGATCAGCGCATACATACGGCTTCGGGTATTCGGCGATCAGCGCGTTCAGCGCGTATTCGTCGGCGAAGAACCGCTCGATCTCCGCGCGCTCCGCCCGCCAGCGCGTGCATGCGGATGGCGCGGATGTCGCCCCCGGCGCAGAAGGCGCGGTCCCCCGCCCCCTCCAGCACCACGGCATGCACCAGGGGATCATCGCGCCACGCCACCAGCGCATCGGTCATGGCCACGATCATCGCGTGATCCAGCGCATTCAGCGCCTTCGGCCGATTGAGAAGTATACGGCCGATCCGCCCCTCCCGGGCGACGACCACGCTGGCATCCGGATCGGAGGCAATCGAGGCGGACGGCTCGCTCATGCTGATGGGGATCCCAGTTTCAAACCGGTCCCCTATAGCGTAACCACAGCGCCTCTCGCCAATCGGCTAGCGACGCCGGGTGCGCCGCCAGACATTCAGCCCCGTCGACAGCAGCGTGGTGAATGCCAGATCGCGTTTCACCGCCGCCCACGCATCGCGACGCAGCACCAGCGCCTGGCGCTCCGCAGTCCCCGGAACGTCGCGCATCGCCAGCACCCCCAAGATCGCCGCGATCACCAGGTTGCCGCCGGCGACGAACAGGCATGCCCAACCGAGCGCCACCGACCGCAGCAACAGCACCACCAATGCCGCATCCGCACCCAGCAACGCCAAGAACAGGAACACCCCGGCCACGACCGCAAGCACCAGCCGGGTCACCATCCGACCCGCTAGCGCCTTCAGCCGCAGCCGCTCCGCCTGCGCGACCGCCTCAGCCAGCCGAAGCGTGCGCAACGCTCAGGCCCGACCGGTCATTGTCGCGCGAACGACCCGCATCGCCGACCCCCTCAACGCGAGATCCGACCGAGCAGGTAGCCCACGGCAGCTGCAATCAGCACCGACACCAATGGCTGGCCGCGCACCCGATCGGCCACCGAATCGAGGTTTTCCCGCGCGCTGTCGTAGCCGTGCCGCACCGCATCCTCGGCGCGGCCCGCCACATCGGCGATATAAGGCGCCGCACGATCGGCGATCAGGCTCTGCACCTGGTCGCGCAGCCGCTGGATCTCGTCATGCACGTCCATATCGGTCTTGATCTCTGCCCGGGCGGCCATCGTTGCACTCCCCCTGTGTTGCGGAATTCCATCAGCCTAACGCAAATGCTGCGGCACGGTTGCAACAGGAGTAACGATGCCAAGTGAACCGCCGCTGGTCCGGATGCGCCAGATACACCGCCGCGGTTCTGGCAACCGCGCCGGCGCCGCCCTGGCCCCCTTGGACGGCCTGTCGCTCGACATCGACCCCGGCGAAATCCTGGCGCTGCTTGGTCCGCCAGGCGGCGGCAAGACCACTGCCTTGATGTTGCTCGCGGGCTTCGAGCGGCCCGATTCGGGCGAAATCTTCCTGGATGGCCGCATGCTCGCGCAAACCCCCCCGCACCGGCGCAACATCGGCATGGTGTTCCCCGGCCCGGCGCTGTTCACTCATCTCGACCTCGCCGAAAACGTCGCGTTTCCGCTACGGCAGCGCAATATGACGGAGATCGACCGCCGTGTCGCTGACGCCCTCGAGCGCACCGGCCTGGCCGGCCTCGGCCGCCGCAAGCCCGCGGCCCTGACCCAGGAGCAACAGCACCGCGGCGCCCTCGCCCGCGCCATCGCCTTCCAGCCGAAGCTCCTGCTGCTCGACGAGCCGTTCGCGGCACTCGGCCGCGCGGCGCGCGAAGCCATGCAGGACCTGCTGCGCAACCTCACCGGATCTCCAGGCCCTCGCCCGACGATCCTGCACGCCACCACCGACGCCGCCGAGGCGCTCGCCGTCGCCGACCGGATCGCCGTCCTCGACGGCGGCCGGCTGCGCCAGCTGGGCCAGGCCCAGGCCGTGTACGACTCCCCCGCCGACCTCGCCGTGGCCCGGCTCATGGGCCCCACCAACACCCTGTCCGGCACGGTCGAAGCCATCGAGGACGACCTCGCCATCGTCCGCCTGGATTGTGGCCCACTGGTCGAGGCACTCGCCATCGACATCGCCGCGAATGCCCGCTGCATCATCGCGATCCGGCCGGAGCGGGTCGCCGTCGCGGCGGTCGACGCCGAGGAAATGGGTGACGGCGCGATCGCCGCGACGGTGCTTGAAATCCGCCCACGCGGCGACCACACCCGGCTGCGGTTGTCCCTGGCCGAACGGGCCGGTGCAAACGCCGAAATCATCGTCCGACGCCCCGCCGGCGTGCCGCTCACCGGGCTCGCCCCCGGCCAGCCGGCGGCGATCGCCTGGCAACCCTACCACGCGCGCGCCTTCGCCACCGCCGCCGACCCCGGTTCCGGTATCGGCGGCCGATAACCAGGAATGATCAAGGCCGTCTCCAGCCGGCTGCCGCCGAACATATCCCTTGACCCGTGAATCCGCCGCCACCTAGCGTTCTACCACCACCGCTCCGGAGCATCCTGGAAGCCGCCGGCGCCTGGAATGAGGTCGCAATGCGCAAGCAGCATCTTTGGCCGGCACTCGCCGTGTCGCTCGCCTTGCTCTGCCCCCCGCGGTCCGCCGGCGCATCGGAAATCCGCGTCGGCTTCACCCAGGATGCGGTCACCCTCGACCCCGCGATCCCGGGCAACGCCCTGACCGAAACCATCATCCGCAACATGTTCGACGGCCTGCTCACCCGCGGCCCCGACATGAAGATCGTGCCGGAAATCGCCGAAAGCTGGCAGCGCGTCGACCCGCTCACCTATGAGTTCAAGCTGCGCGACGGCGTCCGCTTCCATGACGGCACACCGGTCACCGCCGACGACGTGAAGTTCACCATGGACCGTGTCCTGGCCGGCAAGATCGGCGGCCAGACGAGCCCGCGCCGCGACCTTCTAGGCCCGCTGCAGCATGTCGACATCGTCGATCCCAAAACCCTACGCTTCGTCCTCGCCGCGCCCTGGCCGCTGCTGCCCGCCATGCTGCCGTTCCAGGAGATCGTCAGCCGCGCCTTCGCCCAGAAAGTCGGCGACGACGGCATGCTGACGCAGGAGAACGGCGCCGGTCCGTTCAAGCTGGTCGAGTGGCGCCGCGGCGACAGCATCATCATGGCCCAGGTGCCCGACTATTACGGCGGCTCGCCCGAGATCCCGAAGCCCGGCCCGGCCCTGGTCGACCGGATCATCTTCAAGGTGATGCCGGACAATGCCTCGCGGGTCGCCGCCCTCCTCGCCGGCGACGTCGACATCATCAACAACCTACCCGTCTCGGCGATGCGCCAGGTGCAGGCGAGCGACGACGCGGTGGTCGCGCTGTCGAACGGCACCCGGACCAACTTCCTCACGATCAACACCACCAAGCCGCCGTTCAACGACATCCGCGTCCGCCAGGCGCTGAACCACGCCGTCGACAAGAAACTGATCATCTCCCGTTTGCTCAACGGCAACGCGGCGCAGTTGAACGGCGTGCTCAGCCCGGACGCCTTCGCCTTCAAGCCGGACCTGCCGGAATACGCCTACGATCCGGCGCGCGCCAAGGCGATGCTGGCCGAGGCGGGCGCCGCGAACCTGGCGCTCACCATCGACACCGACGGCCCGCAGAAGGAAATCGCCGAAGCGATCGCGGCCATGCTCGGGCGCGCCGGCGTGCAGGCGAAGGTCCAGGTATGGGAAACCGCGGTGATGGTGCCGGTGTGGCGCGATCCGAAAAGCCGCGCGGCGCGGGATCTGCTGCTGACCTCATGGGGCAACGCCACGCTCGACCCGTCCGACATCATGATGCCGGCGATCCGCAGCGGCGGCCGCGGCAACTATTCCGGTTTCGCCAGCCCCGAAGTGGACCGGCTGCTCGACGCCGCCGATGTCGAGATCGACCAGGACAAACGCAAGGCGGCTTATTTCCGCGTGCAGGACATCGTCACCGCCGAGGCGCCATGGATCTTCCTGTACCTGCCGAAAGACATCTACGGCGTCTCGAAACGGGTGCATGACTGGAAGCCGCAACCCGACGGCAAGATCAACCTGCTGCGCGCCCGCGTCGACTGATCGTCCTTCAGCCCGAACCATCTTTCGCAGCATCCATCCTGCCTTCCCGGAAGTGCTCGGCGGCAACGGCGATCTGCACCCAGTCGTGCTTCGATTGCTCGAAGACGGAGATGACCGGGGCCGGGTATGTCGGATCTGCCATCGTACCGACCGCGACCCCGATCAGCGAGGGCAGCCTGTCGGCCTTCCAATAGACCGTCGAGCCGCAGGTTGGACAAAAGTAGCTATGGACCCTCCCGCCGCTTGCGCCGTCGCGTGTGAATTCCTTCGGCGTTCCGGAAATGGCGACGGCGCCTTCTGGATAGAATGCGCCGACGCCGAATGGCGCGCCGGTCCGCCGCTGGCAGTCCAGGCAGTGACAGGCGACGACCAGCCTCGATCGCCCCTCCAGCGTGAGCGTCAGGCCTCCGCAACGGCATCGGGCAATATTCACTGCACGTTCCTCCGTCATTTGAACCAAGGTCCAAGTGGCATCGCCAGCCGCAAAACACCCCGCCTGAGACTTCGTCTGACCGTGGCAGACATCGCGATCGAGATTGCAATGGAACCGGTTCCGCCCGGCGCCGTTCCTATTTCGAAAGCAACTTAAAAGGGCTCATTATGAAAAGTTCATTGGCAGCAATCGGTCTTTTATTCGCCGCGCAGATCGCCTACGCCCCCGCCGCCCAAGCCCAGGTCACCGTCGGCCCGGCCGGCGTCACCATCGGCGCTCCCTCCGGCGGCGATTATTGGCGCCAGCAGCAGGCCGGCCAAAATTCGGCCGAATGGCGCCGCCGCGAAGAATACAAGGAAGAGGCGAAGCACGCTGAATGGCAGCACGGCCATTGCGTAAAGGATTGGCACAACCAGGAATACTGCCGCAAATAAGCGGCAACTCGTGCCGAACCGCCCCGGCACTGTCCGGGGCGGCGTGGCGGGTCAGGCCCGCCGCACGTTCCAGAACAACGGAAACGGGCTGTCCACCATATCGACGATATTGGCCCGGCGCACCACTGGCGTGAAGGTCTGGCCAAGCGGGTAATACGGCACCTCGTCCCACACATCCAGCTGGATCTGCTCGGCGATCTTCTTCTGTGCCGCGAGATCGGGCGCGTCGAACCAGGCGGTTCGCAGATCTTCCAGCTTCTGGCTCTCCATCCAGCCGAACCAGCCCTTGTAGCCGTTGCCGAAAATCGGGAAGTGGCTGACCGGGTCGACCAGCGACAGACCTTCCCAGGTGACGCAGAAAGCGCTCCAGCCACCCTTGTCCACGCCCTCCCGATTGTTGCGGCGCTGGATCATGGTGCCCCAGTCGGTATCCACCGGCTCCACGTTGATGCCGACCTTCCTCAGCATGTCCCGCGCCACCTGCGCCATCGCATAGATCACCGGGTAGTCGGTGGGGGCCAGGAACACCACCCGCTCCCCGGCATAACCGCTTTCCGCCACCAGCTTGCGGGCGCGCGCCAGATCACGCGGGCCGGTCAGGATGTCCATGCCGATTTCGGTCGCCATCGGCGACCCCGGCGTGAACACGCCCACGCCCGTGCGCGACAGTTCCGTGTCGCCGGCCATCGCCGCCGCCATGAAATCCGCCTGGTCGATGGCCGGCCACAACGCCCGGCGCAGCTTCGGGTTGTTGAACGGCGGTTGCTGCAGGTTGAAGCGCAGCGTGCCGATGGCGCCGAACCTGTCGCGTTTCTCCACTACCACCCCGCGCGCTTTGCGCAGCACCGGCAGCAGATCGACCGTCGGACTCTGCCACCACTCCGCCTCGCCGTTCTGCATGGCCGCCGCCGCGGTCGCCGCGTCCGGAATGACGTTCCATTCGATGCGGTCGAACATTGCCGCCTTGCCGCCGGAGGTAAAATCCGGCTTCTCCTGGCGCGGGCTGTAGCCATCGAACTTCGCGAATGCCGCCAGCGCGCCCGGCGTCCACTCGTTGCGCAGAAAGCGGAACGGCCCCGACCCCACGTAGTCGTCGATCTGCTTGAAGGGATCGGTGCTCGCAATGCGCTCCGGCATCATGAAGCAGACCGCGGCCGACGGCTTGGACAGCCCCACCAGCAGCAATGGAAACGGCTTCTTCAGGCGCAGCGTGAAGCCGCGATCACCATTCGCCTGCATCTCCTCCAGAACCGCTTCCAGCCGCAGGCCCAACCCGTCCCGCTTCATCCACCGGCCGAGCGACGCAATGCAGTCTGCCGGCCGCACCGGCGCGCCATCATGCCATCTCAACCCCTCGCGCAGGCGAAAGCGCCAAGTCAGCCCATCCGCGGAAACCTCGTGCCCCTCCACCATCTGTGGCTTCGGATTGAGATTGGCGTCCACGCCGTACAGCGTATCCCAGACCATGTAGCCGAAATTCCGCGCAATGGTGCTGGCGGTCCAGATCGGGTCCGGGTTCTGCAGATTGCCCTCCGGGACGAACCGCAACGGTTTGGCGCTGGCCTGGGCGATCGCCGGCCGGGGCAAGCCGGCCGACGACAGTCCGGCGGCCGCGGTGGCTCCTGCAAGAAGTCGGCGTCGCAGCATGGCGGAATCTCCAATCGGGGAAGCTATCTTCGCAGCCGAAGGTCCAGGCCGGCGGCAATCCACGGCGCCTCGATGGCATCGAGATCGGTCAGTCCGGCCGGGTTCGCCCGCGACGGGGCATTCTTCAACCCGGGCTCCCGGTCGAGGCGCCAGATCGCCAGCAGCCGCTGCATTTCCGGCAGCGGCAGGGGATGATCATCGACACGTATGTTGAGGTCAGGGAAATCCTCGGTGGTCGTTACCACCATGGCCGCAGACTGGCGCCCACGCCGATCCCCGCCGGCGGCATCGCCCGCCAGCATCCCGGCAAGCAGGCGCTCGGCCAGTGACAGCTGCTCCGATCCCAGAAACGCCGCCAGCGTTTCCGGCACCACCGCCGCATTCGCCAGCATGTTGCCGGCAACGCTCACCGCAGCGCCCGCCTCGCTGCCGCACCACATGACGCAATTGCCCCCGGTCCACGCCGCAGTGCGTCCATGCCGGTCAACCGCATGCACCTGCCGCAGGCCCCGGCCCGCATCGCCGGCAATGGCACTGGCAATTGCAGCCTTAGGGTCCAGCCCGCGCGCCATCGCATCCAGAACGGCAGGTCCGAGATAACGGTTTGCGATGGATTGAGTGGCCACGGCACCAACGCCGGCTCGAAGATGCGGCACGGTGGCGCCGACCGCAAAGTTCTTGGTCGCCACCGCCACGGCAAACGCGCGGGAAGCCGCATCGAAGGTGACGATAGACCAGGTCATGCAATCTCCGCTCGGCAGGGCGGCCGAACGGAGACCTTAAGGCAGAACGATCCTGGTTGTCGCTACCTCAACCTGCAGCTCCCTTGCGCTGCTTGCGGTCCTCGCCGCGACTGTGCCTGCGGCCTTCCTCTTCCGCCTTGCGCAACTCGGCGCCCTCCGGCCCTGCGACCGCGTTTGCCGCATCGCGTGCGGCGGCCGGGACTTTGCCGCTTTCGACCGTCTTGCGGACACCTTCGTCATACGCCCGCGCGGCGGTATAGCTGCCTTCGCCTTCGACGGACTGCTGGCCTTTCTCCGTCTGTCCGGCCTGCTCCAGATGCTCGGCCTGCTGCCAGTGCTCGTCGTGACGCCCATGTGGACGCCCCTCGCGCTCCCAGATTTCGTAGGCGCGCTGCTTCAACTGGTTCTCGCGTTCATCGGACATGCTGCATGCTCCTCCAATCCGAGCGGGAGAACGCACACCGGCAGCTTACGTTCCTCGCCCAGGCTGCGGACCCATGCGCTGCAGATGGTGCTCGATGGCGAACACGTGGCTGTAGAGTTGCGCGATCCACTGCCGCCCCTCCATGGTCAATTCCAGGTGCCGCAGCGCATCGCCGATATACGGCTCCACCTTGCCCCAGAAGAAGCGCGGGTAAAGCTCGGCCACGTCGGCCGGCGTCTGGTAGCCCAGCTTTTCGTTCACTCCGGTCTCGGCAAACTCGTGGAACAGCGCGTTGAGCTTTCGCAAGTACAGCGGGTCCGCGAGCTGCCCGATCAGGTCGGCCGCGCGCAGCAATCCCGCCTCCGTCGCGGTTTCGCTATGGTCGCCGTCATCCGGCACCGGGAAGCGGGTCAACTCGATCGCCCGGGCGATCCGCCCGGCATCGATCAACGGATGTCCGGCGAAGCGGTCGCGCACCGCGATCTTCGATCGCTCGATGTGATACGGCGCCAGGTAGGCGTCCGATGCGCCGCGCGGCAGCGCGATGGTGGTTCCCGCGGCATCGATGACCTGGTGCTCGTTGTTGTCCCCCTGGCAGATGCCGCGGACATACCCGACGTCATGCGCCAGCGCCGAAATGATGAAATGCAGCCAGTCCTCAGGCGAGATTGTGCGCTTCAGGCGCAGCCCCCGCAGCATGTCCTGCGCCACCAGCGTCACCAACGCGGTGTGCTCGGCATCGTGGTACAACGCGTCGCTGATCGCGAGGCGCTCGATGATCAGGCGCCCGGCCTCGTCCAGCAACGCCGCGACATGCGGATGCTGGCCGCCGAACGTTCGCAGGAACACGTCCGACAGGTTTTTACCCAGCGCATCCGCCAGCAATGTTGGGGCACTCAGCACGGCTCGACCGCTCCACCGAATGGCCGGCGAAGCTTATGTGATCGCGCCTCATCGCACCAGGATTGTTCGCCGGCGAAGCCGCCGCCATACTGAACCGGATCGGCGTCGATCTGGCAGGACCCGCATGAGCCTTCCGCGATTGTTGGAACGTGTCCTGCACCTGGTCCCGGTGCTGCTGCTGACCAGCCTCGTCGTGTTCGCCATGATCGCCGTGACCCCGGGCGACCCGGTCGAAATCATGCTCGGCGACCAGCGCGCATCGCCCGCGCAGGTGGCGGCGATGCGCCAGGAAATGGGGCTCGACCTGCCGATCGTCGAACGCTTCGGGCATTTCGTCTGGCACGCGGCGCAAGGCGACTTCGGCCGCAGCTTCTTTCACCGGCGTCCGGTGTGGGATGTCATCGTCGAACGTCTGCCGGCGACCATCGAACTGACGCTGGCGGCATCGCTGCTGGCCATCGCCCTCGGCATCTCGCTCGGCTTGCTGGCGGGCGTGCATCGCGGCGGCTGGCTCGACCGAACGGCCAGCGTCACCTCCCTGGTCGGGGTCTCGATCCCCGGCTTCTGGCTGGCGCTGCTGCTGATGCTGCTGCTGTCCATCACCCTGCACTGGCTGCCGGTGGCCGGCCGCACCGGCTATGGCGACGAACCGCCGGCGGTCACGCATCTCCTGCTGGTCGACAGCCTGATCGCCGGGCGGCCAGCCGCTTTCCGCGCGGCCCTGCAGCATCTGGCGCTGCCGTCGCTGACGCTCGCCCTGCCGATGGCGGCCGTGCTAATGCGGGTCACCCGCAGCGCCGTGGTGGAGGTGCTGCGCGCCGACTATGTCACCTTCGCCCGCGCCAAGGGCCTGCGGGACCGCAGGGTGTTCGGACTGCATGTCCTGAAGAACGCGCTGGCGCCGGCGGTGAGCATCGCCGCCATCGAAATCGGCGCCCTGCTCGGCGGCAACATGATCGTCGAGACCATCTTCGCCTGGCCCGGCGTCGGGCGCCTGGTCGTGGAAGCGATCTTCGCCCGCAACTACCCGCTGGTACAGGCCAGCGTGCTGCTCTACGCGCTGACCTACGTGGTGCTGAATTTCGCGGCCGACCTGCTCTACGGCGCCCTCAACCCGAAGGTCGCTGCTTGAGCGCCGCGATCAACGCGGCGCCGTCGCCGGGCCGCCTCGCCTGGTGGCGCTTCCTGCACGACCGGATCTCGGTCTTATGCGTACTGGTGGTGCTCGGCGCCGTACTCGTGGCCGTCGCCGCACCCTGGCTGGCGCCGCACGATCCGGCCGATTCCGACCTGTTGCGCCGCCTGCAGCCGCCCGTCTGGATGGCCGACGGCGAATGGGCCTATCCCCTCGGCTGCGACGGCCTGGGCCGCGACATCCTGTCGCGACTGATCTACGGCGCACGCATTTCGCTGCAGATCGGCATCGGTGTCGTGGCCATGTCCACCGCCGCCGGGCTGCTGCTGGGTCTCGTCGCCGGCTATGCCCGCGGTGCCCTGGATGCGGTGCTGTCGCGCATCGCCGACGTGCTGCTGGGCTTCCCTTACTTGGTCTTCGCCATCGGCCTGATGGGCATGATGGGCCCTGGGCTGTCCAACATCGTCGTCACGCTGGTGCTGAAGGAATGGACGGTGCCGTTCCGCCTCGCGCGCGGCGAAACGCTGGCGGCGCGCGAGCAGGACTACGTGGAAGCGGCCAAGGCCCTGGGCTGCCCGGGCTGGCGCATCATCGGCGGGGAAATCCTGCCGAACATTCTGTCGCCGGTGCTGGTGATGGCGACCCTGCGGGTGGCGCAGGTGATCATCATGGAGGCCAGCCTGTCCTTCCTCGGGCTCGGCGTGCAGCCGCCGGTTCCCTCATGGGGCGGCATGGTCGCCGACGGGCGCGAGTTCCTGGCCGACGCCTGGTGGGTCGGAACGCTGCCGGGCCTGGCGATCCTCGTCGTCGTGCTGGCGATCAACCTCGGCAGCCAGGGCCTGCGCGAAGCCTTCGATCCCAGGCTGCACCGATGAACACCCTGATCCTGAAGATCCGTAAGCTGCATTGCAGCTTTCCCGGCCATGGCGGAACCGTGCGGGCGGTGGATGGACTGGACCTCGACGTGCATGCCCGCGAAAGCCTCGGCATCGTCGGTGAATCCGGCTCCGGCAAGTCGGTCAGCTTCCTTGCCGTGCTCGGGCTGGTGGCGCCTCCCGGCATCGTCACCGCCGACGAAATCCTCTGGCATGGCCAGGACATTCGCCAAATGTCCGCGGCCACGCTGCGGCGGCTGCGCGGCGCCGAGATCGCACTCACCCTGCAGGACGCGATGACGGCGCTCAATCCGTCCCTCACCGTCGCCACCCAGATCGAGGAGATGCTGGCGGCCCATGGCACCGCCTCCAAAGTCGAACGGCGCGCCAGGGCCACGGAGTTGCTCGCGCTGGTCGGCATCGCCGATCCGGCCCGCCGGCTCGCTGCCTACCCGCACGAATTGTCCGGCGGATTGCGCCAGCGGGTGATGATCGCGGTGGCCCTGGCCTGCGGCCCGCAACTGCTCATCGCCGACGAACCGACCACGGCACTCGATGTCACCGTGCAGGCCCAGGTGCTGGACCTTATGGCAGATCTGCGGGCGCGGTTGGACATGGCGCTGGTGCTGATCACCCACAATCTCGGCGTCGTCGCGCAACACTGCGATCGGGTGGCGGTGATGTATGCCGGCCAGATCGTCGAGGCCGGCCCGACTGCCGCGGTGATCGCGCGCCCGGCGCATCCCTACACGAGCGGCCTGCTCGCATCGCTGCCGCGGCTGGACCGGCTCGACGACATTCTGCCCCCGATCCCCGGCCGCATGCCGGACCCGATGCACCTGCCCCCGGGCTGCCGCTTCGCCGCGCGCTGCCCGGCCCACGCCGCCGAATGCGATGTGCCCCAGCCGATGCGGCCGGCCGGCCCCGGCCGCCAGGCGCGTTGCCGGCTGGTGGCATGACGGCATTGCTGCAAATGAGCGGCGTGCACCGGCACTTCATCGCGCGTACCGGCCTGCTGGCAAGGCTGTCACGCCGGCCGCACTCCGTCGTGCACGCCGTCGACGGAGTCGACCTGCAGATCGCCCGCGGTGAGCGCTTCGGGCTGATCGGCGAGAGTGGCTGCGGCAAGAGCACGCTCGGCCGGCTGGCGCTGCGGCTGCGCGAACCCACCGCCGGCGTGGTCCGCTTCGACGGCGTCGATCTCGGCGGATTGTCGCCGGCCGCCCTGGCCGCATTGCGGTCGCGAATGCAGATCGTTTTCCAGGACCCGTATTCCTCGCTGAACCCCCGCCGCACCGTGGGCGAAATCATCGGCCTGCCGCTGCGCCTGCACCGCCCTGCCGGCGCCAATGCGATCCGCACGGAAGTGGTGGCGATGCTGGAGGCCGTCGGACTCGGCGCCGAACACCTGCACCGCTATCCGCACCAGTTCTCCGGCGGCCAGCGGCAGCGCATCGGCATCGCCCGCGCGCTGGTGCTGCGCCCCGAATTCCTCGTCTGCGACGAACCGGTCTCCGCGCTGGACGTGTCGATCCAGGCGCAGATCATCGAGTTGCTGGAACGGCTTCGGCGCGAACTCGGCCTCGCCTGGCTGTTCATTTCCCACGACATTGCGGTGGTGGCCCGCCTCGCCGACCGCGTCGGCGTGATGTATCTCGGCCGCATCGTTGAAACCGGCCCTACGCGCCAGATCATCGCCGCGCCGGCCCACCCCTACACCCAGGCGCTGCTCGCCGCGGTGCCCCGCGTGGACGCGGGACCCAAGGTCCATGTCGCCCTGCGCGGAGAGCCGCCTTCCCCCTTCGCCCCGCCCACCGGTTGCGCCTTCCACGCCCGCTGCCCGTTCGTCATGGAGGTTTGCCGGCGCGAACTCCCCGGCCCTGGCCAAGCAACCGGACGGCCGCTCGGTGGCCTGCCATCTGACGTGATGCCGAAACGCATCGCAGACCGGTTTGACATTGCGGAATTACGTTGATATCAACTATTCTCAGGTTCACGAGGAATGACGTGCATGCTGGAATCTCCGTCTATGATCCACGTCGAGGCGCGCGCGGCCGCCATCATCAGAATCGAAGTCCCCCGCCCCGACATGGCCAAGGTGATGGGGCCGGCCATCCAGGAACTCAAAGAAGCATTCCGCGCGCAGGGAATTACTCCGGCAGGCCCGCTTTTCGCGCATCACCTGCGAATGGACGACGCGATCTTCAACTTTGAAATCGGATACCCAACCGACCATCCCCTGGTGGCGGCGGGCCGTGTCCAGCCAGGGCAACTTCCAGCCGGCAATATTGTGCGAGCCACCTACCACGGCGGCTACGAAGGCCTGTCGGCCGCCTGGGCCAGCTTTCGGCGCTGGATCGAGGAGAACAAGTACGAGCGAACTCCCGACCTCTGGGAAGTCTACGTCGCTGGTCCAGAGCTCAGCCAGAACCCGGCGGACTGGCGCACCGAACTCAACCAACCCGTGCGTGTCGCCACTAAACCGGAATCGGATTAGGCGCTGCAAAATGGCACGCGGCGCGCTGCCCCGGCGCCACCTCGCGCAACTCCGGGCGCTCGCTGCTGCACCGCGCCACCGCGATCGGGCACCGCGTATGAAAGCCGCAACCCGACGGCAAAGACACCGCATTCGGCACGTCGCCTTCCAGCACGACCCGCCGCCGCACCGCATCCGGATCGGGACTGAGCGCCGCCGACAGCAGCGCCTGGGTATAGGGATGCTGTGGCGCCGCATAGATCTGCCGCTTGGGCCCGATCTCGACGATTCGCCCGAGATACATCACCGCCACCCGGTCCGCGATATGGCGGACCACCGCGAGGTCGTGGGCGATGAACAGATACGCCAGCCCACGCTGCTCCTGCAGGTCCTGCATCAGGTTGACGATCTGCGCCTGGATCGAGACATCCAGCGCCGAAACCGGCTCGTCCGCGACGATGAAGCGCGGCCCGACCGAGATTGCTCGCGCGATCACGATCCGCTGCCGCTGCCCGCCGGAGAACTGCCGCGGATAACGCTCGCCGGCGTTCGGCGGCAGGCCCACCTGCTCCAGCAGTTCCGCCACCCGCGCATCGCAATCCGCCCGCGATTGCACCAGCCGGTGCGCCCATAGCGGCTCGGCAAGTATGTCGCGCACCGTCAGCCGCGGACTGAGCGAGCCGTACGGATCCTGAAACACCATCTGCACGTGCTGCCGGGTCCGGCGCATCTCCGCCGACGACAGCGCCAGCAGGTCGCGGCCTTGAAAATCCACCTCCCCCGCACTCGGCTCGATCAGCCGCAGCAGCAGCCGCCCGGTGGTGCTTTTGCCGCATCCGGATTCGCCGACCAGCGCCAGCGTCTCGCCGGCGGCGATGCTGAACGAGACATCGTCCACCGCGCGCACTCCAGGCCCCTTGCCCGCGCCGAACCGGCCCGAAGCGCCGAACACCTTCGACAGCTTGCGCACCTCCAGCAGCGTTTCCGCCATCACGCCGCCTCCGGCGCCGCGCGAGGCGGCGCCGTCACCCAGCAGGCCGCCCGTTGCACCGCATCCACCGCCACCATCGGCGGCATCCGCTCCGCGCAAATGCCGATCCGATCCGGGCAACGCGTCACGAAAGGGCAACCGGGCGGCAGAGCATCCGGCGCCGGCACCGAGCCCGAGATCTGATACAGCCGCCGCTGGTCGTCATCGATCCGCGGCATCGATCGCAGCAGCGCGCGGGTATAGGGATGTGCCGGCCGCCGCAGGATGCTGCGGGTATCCGCACTCTCCACCACCCGCCCCGCATACATGACGATCACCTGCTCGGCCAATTCCGCGATCACGCCGAAATCATGCGAGATGATCACGATCGCCATATGCAGTTCCGCCTGCAGGCGCTTCATCAACGTCAGCACCTGCGCCTGAATCGTCACGTCCAACGCAGTGGTGGGCTCGTCGGCAATCAGCAATCGCGGCCGGCACGCCAGCGCCATCGCGATCATCGCCCGCTGCCGCATGCCGCCGGAGAACTGATGCGGGAATGCCCCCGCCCGCTGCTCGGGTGCCGGAATGCCGACCTGCCGCAACATCTCCACCGCACGATCGTGGCATGCCCTCCGCCCAAGCCGCTCGTGCAGCATCACCGCCTCGGCAATCTGATCGCCGATCGTCATGACGGGATTCAACGAGCTCATCGGCTCCTGGAACACCATGGCGATGTCGCGCCCGCGGATATCGGGAAGCTTGTCCAGCGGCAGCTGCAATAGGTCGACCCCGTCGAACTCGATGCGCCCGCCGCGGATCGGACTGGATTTCCCGGGCAGCAGGCGCAGGATCGACAACGACGTCACGCTCTTGCCGGATCCCGACTCGCCGACGATCCCCAGCGTGCCACCAGCCGGCACCTCGAAGCTCACCCCATTCACCACCGGAACCGCCGGATTGAACGCCACCACCAGGTCCTGGACGCGCAGCAGCGGCGCCGTCATACCCGCATCTCCGGGTCCAGCGCATCGCGCACCGCGTCCCCGATCAGATTGAACGCCAGGACCGTCAGCGTGATCGCCAGTCCCGCCGAGACGATCGGCCACGGTGAGCCGAATAGATTAGCCAGCCCGTCACGGATGATGTTTCCCCAGCTCGGATTTGGCACCTGCGTGCCCAACCCCAGGAAGCTCAGCGTCGCCTCGAGCCGGATGGAGGTGGCGATCCACAATGTCAGAACCACGATCACCGGCCCGGCAATGTTGGGAATGACATGCCGCGCGATGATGACGTGATGGCGAACGCCGGCGGCCACCGCGGCCTCCACGTACAGCTCCCCTCGCACGGACAAGGTGGACGCACGCGCGATGCGCGCAAAGCGCGGCGCAAAGGCCAGCACCAATGCCCCGACCAGTTCCCAGAACCCCGGCCCGAGCGCCGCCGAAACCAGAATGCCCAGCAGCAGGGCAGGAAACGCCAGCAGCAAGTCGATCGCCTGGCTCGCCAGCCGGTCAACCACGCCGCCGAAATACCCCGCCACCACCCCGATCGTGCAGCCGACCGCTGCTGCCAGCAATGGCGAGAGAACACCCAGCAGCAGCGACGCCCGGGTCCCGGCCAACAGGCGCGAGAAGATGTCGCGACCGAACTGGTCGCTGCCGAGCCAATAATCGGCGGAGGGCGGCAGGTTCAGCCGCAACATGCTCTGCTCGAGCGGATCATGCGGCGTAAGCACCGGGGCGAACACCGCCACCATCGCCAGCACCAACAGGAATACGCCACTCACCAGCGTCACCGGTTGCCGCAGCAGACGCCGCATGACCGTGCTGGGCGCACTTGCGGTGTCGGTCCTGACGGCGACCGTTGTGGGAACCGTATCCGACATCAGGCGGCCCGGATGCGCGGATCGATGACCGTGTTCAGCAGATCGACCACGACGTTCACCACGACCACGAACAGCGCAAACACCACGATGCCCGCCTGCACGACCGGATAGTCGCGTGTCTCGATCCCGTTGATCAGCATGGTTCCAAGGCCAGGTCGGCCGAAGATCAGCTCGACCGCCACCGAACCTGACAGCGTCGAGAGGATGCTGAGCCCGAGCCCGGTGACGACCGGCAGCAACGCATTGCGCAGCGCATGCCGGTAGATCACCCGGCCCTCCTGCGCCCCCTTTGCCCGTGCCGTGCGAACATAGTCACGGCCCAATACTTCCAGCAGCGACGAGCGTGTCAGCCGGCTGAGAAAGGCCGCCTTGATCACCCCCAGCGTGAATGCCGGAAGGAACACGTGATAGAGCCTGTCCACGAAGCCTTCGCCGGCGCCGTTGATCGGAAACAACCCAAGATTCAGCGACAGGTAGATCAGCAACAACGCCGCCAGATAGAAATCCGGCACCGCGAACCCAAGCAGGGCGAAAACCCGGCTGGCGTGGTCCGTGGTCTCGCCCTGGCGCACCGCCGAAATGACGCCCACCGGCACGCCGATCAGGATTCCGATGACCGTCGCCCAGAATGTCAGCTCGATCGTGTAGGGCAGGTTCCGCGCCAGCATGTCGACGATCGGCGTACGCGTGATGAATGAATTCCCGAAATGCAGTTGCAGCACATCCAGCAGGAACCGCCCATACTGCACATACAAAGGCGCATCGAAGCCCATCCTGGCCCGGAACTGCGCGATCTGCTCCGCCGTCGCATTCTCGCCAAGCACCGTCAGCGCCGGATCGCCCGGCAGCAACCGCAGAACGATGAAGACCAGCGTCAGGACCAGAAGGACGGTCGGGATTGCATCGCGCAATCGTCGGGCAACGTAGCGCCACATCAGGCGACGATCTTCGCCTTGCGCAACGACCAATAGGCGTAGCCGGACTGCACCTGATAACCGAGGTCGATGCGCGGGTTGCGCGCGATCACGTAGGAAAGCGAGCCCAGCGAGAACAGCGGCATGTCGGTCAGGACCTTGCGCTCCATCGCCTGTGTCTGGGCGATCAGCCGATCGAAGTCGGGTTCGTCCTGGGCAGCCTCCAGCATCGCGTCGATGCCCGGGATCGCCACGCCGTAATGGCTGTAGTTCGATCCGCCCGAGCCGTCCGCCTTGACGCAGGACGCACTGGCAAGCTGCTCCAGCATCGCCTTCAGCGGCACCGGCGGATAGCTCGACGACCGCATCGCCAAGGTCGCGAGGTCGCGCCGGCTGTCATTCTGCATTGCCGTGTGATCGATCAGCTTCAGATCCATGTTGATGCCGACCTTGCGCAGTTGCTCCTGCACCATCAGCATAACGGAGCTATAATCTTCACGCAGGCTGGAGAATGTCTGGAAGCTGAAGCCGTTCGGCAAGCCGGCTTCCGCCAGCAGGGCCTTGGCCTTGGCCGGGTCGTAGCGATACTGCAACTCGACGGGCAGCTCCTTCTCCGTGACCGAGCCGCGGAACTGCGGCGGATTGATCCCCCAGATGATCCCGCCCATCGGCGCCAGCCCCTTGGCGATCGCCTCGCGGTCGATCGCGTGCACCAGCGCTCGCCGCACCCTGATGTCGTCGAACGGCTTGCGGGTCAGGTTGATGTGCAGATGGTTGGAGCTGCCGGGCGTCGTGGCGTCGAATACGATCGACGGCTTGCGCTGCTTGATCGACTGCATCCAGCCTGGCGCACGCACGCCTTCGATCATATCGACATTGCCCGACAGCAGCGCGAGCGTGCGGGCGGTGGTGTCGAGGATGTACTGCACCTGCAGATTCGGCGTCGCCGGCGGCCCCAGGAAGTATTGCGGGTTTGCGACCAATCCCACGCCGCGGGTCTGGTCGATGCTCTCGAATTGGTAGGGGCCGGTGCCGACGGGATCGGTTTCGAATTTGTCGCCGCGCTCGGTGACCGCTTTGCGCGACAGGATGCAGCCGCCCGTCGTATGCACCGCACTCCCGCAGAACAACGGATCAGGCCGCTTCAGATGGAAGCGGACCGTCAGCGGGTCCTCGACGGTGATGCTGTCGATGTTGGCATACAGGATGCGCTCGGAGGCGCCGGCATTGGGATCCCGGCTGCGATCGAACGTGAACTTCACGTCATCGGCCGTGACCTCGCCATAGCCTTTGTGGAAATTCACCTTGGGCCGCAGCCGGAAAACCCAGTCCCGGGAGTCCGGGGACACTGTCCAGCTCTCCGCCAGGGCAGGCCTGTAATCCTTCGGGGAAACCGCGAAATTGCCGTCGTCCGGTCGCACCAACGTGTCGAATAGCTGCGTGACCGCCCAGTTGTCCGCGCCTTGGGTCGTGTGCGCGGGATCAAGCGTTCGCGCGCTGCGCGCCGCCAACGCAATGCTCATCTTGCCGTCCGCGGCGCGGGCCGCGCTGCTGCCTGCAACGACGGCAGCCGAGGCCGCGGTCAGCAGCGTGCGGCGTCGCATCCGATAGGTTGTTGCCGACATTCTTTCCCCCTTGCACCGTATTCCCGGTGTTCCGCAGTCCCGGTGTTCCGCTACCGGCTCACACGCCCGCGGTATCCGCGATGGTCGAACGCTTTCAGGCTTGATCCGATCGGTCGTTCAGGCATGCCGACGGCTATGCCGTGGCAGTGCTCACCATTTAAGCGGCCAGCCGTGCGGCGTAAATGGAGGTTCGGCGGAAATAGCCGATCGGCCGCTGCCTGTTGGCGATCAGCAACTCGTCGCTGTCGAAATAATGATGCCCCTTTCGCTCGTAGCTGCGGGTCACCTTGCCGGACATCGCCAGCCGGTCCCGCACATGGGCGACCCCGAGATGCTGCGCCGCCGCCGCGACCAGGATCACCGGCGTGGGGTATCTGCGGCTGGAATTTGCGTCGCCAATGCAGGTGCGCAGCAGCAATCCGGCGTGGACGATGCCTTGCTCACGGTAGCCCGCGTATGTTTCACCGAAATCCGCGAGGGACTGGGCATGCGCCTCGGCGGTGACTTCCTCATTGCGCGTCAGCAGTCGAAATCCCTCGACAAGCTCGCCGGGCCCGACCGGCTCCACATCGCTGCCCCGCGGCAAAATTGGATAGGCAGCAAGGTCCGGCATCTCGAAGGCTTGTTCCGGTAATCCTATCCCACCGCTCGCAACTTCCTGTCCGCCGCTGTCCAACACGGACATCGCGACCGTCTGAACGTCATCCTCCAGCCGTAGCGGGGCACACCGTAGCAGCAACGCCTCACCATCATAGACCGGCTTGCGAAACCGCGCCTCGATGCTGCCGCGCTCGATCCACTGCATTCCCCAAGCCTCTACCGCCAGCCGGCTCATATAGCCGTAGAGGAACGCACCCGGGATCAGCGCGCCGCGATAACCGAGTTGCCGAGCGGTGTCCGGATCGTGGAATGACCCCCGGTAACGAGGGTTGTGGCCGAGACGCGCGGTGATCTGGACGTCATAGCCGGCTGTGGTGCTGAACATGCTCGACCCTATCTCACGGGGATGTCGGCCAGGGCGCCGCTGGACTGCAACTCATTCAGGCTGGCCGCGGACAAGCCCATGATCTCGGTCAGCACCATCCGGTTGTCCTGGCCGAAGCACGGCGCCGCACGGTGCTGGGAACCTGGATCCCGGCTGAGATAAATCGGCAATCCGGGATATGGATGCGTGCCAGCTTCCCGATGCTCGAGCTCTGTGAAGAATCCGCGATCCGCCAGGTATGCGCTATCCGCGAGGTCCTGCGGATTCTGAACCGGGGCCGCCGCGACGCCCATCGCCTGCAGTCGCTGCGCTGCTTCATGCTTCGTCAGTCCGCGTGTCCACGCGGCGATTGCCTCATACAAAGTGGCCTGGTTTCGCAATCGCATCTCTAGGCTGCAAAATCGCGGATCGGTCGCCAGTCCGCTGGCGCCGATGGCCGTGCATAATGCAACCCACGCAGCCTTGTCGGTCGCGCAGATCGCCACCCATTGATCCTCGCCGATGCTCGGGAAGGCATCGTGCGGAGCGGCCCAATCGACCGCGTTCCCATTCCGGCTCCGATCCTGGCCGGTTGCCATGGCCAGCAACAGTTCCTCTCCCACGAACTGCATGGCGGCTTCGACCTGCGGTATTTCAATGTGCTGTCCCTGGCCCGTCGTCTGGCGATGCACCAGCGCCAGCATCACCGCTGCAGCGCCATGATTGCCGCCGATCGGGTCGAGATAGGAAGGGCCGGTCGTCTCCGGACCTTCGCCCGGATACCCGATCATGCCGGACATCCCGGCCGCCATCTCCATCGTCGGTCCAAGTGCTGCATGTCCTGAGAGCGGGCCGGAACTCCCGAAGGCGGGCATCTCTGCCACGATAATCCCCGGATTGATCGTGCGCAGGCGATCATAATCGAGGCCGACTTTGCGCAAAGTGCCCGGACGAAAATTGCAGATCAATACATCGGCCCCGCTGACGAGATCGAGCAGCGCAGCGGCCCCGACCGGCTTCTTGATGTCCAGGGTCATCGATAGCTTGTTGATGTTTTGCGAGTTGAACAGGAACGACCGGTTGTAGGGCCGGTCACCCGCCACCTGATCCGGGTAGTTCCGCGGGTTCGCCGTTTCACGATGCGACCGCCAGGAGTTCACCCGCGTCGCCGCCTCGACATGGATCACCTCGGCGCCGAGGAAGGCCAGGACCCGACCGGCCATGGGGCCAGCCCAGGCGGTCGTCAGTTCGACCACGCGAACCCCCGTCAACGGACCTGCCGCCAGGGAATTCGCGAGGGCTGCGTCTGGTGGTGTTATCGGCGCAGCGGCCTGTGGGCTGCTCTGTCCACCGCCACTCAAGACCGGGAACCGGTTCTGCAGAGTGCGCGGCGTCCCGCTCATGCGGAACTGTGGCCCCAGCACGCGCTGCTCGCCCAGCGGTGTCTGCACCGTCTCCCAGAAGCCACGTTGCCGAAGATGCTCGTTGCATACGATTTCCGTCAGGCGGTAGCTCTTGGCTGCAATGATCTGGTTCGACTGCAGCAGGGCCACGAGGTCTTCCGACATCCTGCCCGCCAGATGTTCTCCCATGATGGCGACGAATTCGGACCAATGCGCCTGCCGGTCGAGTTGTCGGGCGAAACGCAGATCCGCAATGAGATCCGGACGGCCGAGCGTCTCGCAAGCCGCGGCGAAGCGATGGGGATAGATCCAGATGCAGATCCAGCCATCCCGGCACTGCACCGGGCAGATGGGTTGCTGCTGTTCGCCGCGGGAGCGGATCGAGCCATTGTAGATATACTGCATCAGGTACGGGAAACACATCGACGCCGCGGTCTCGGCAATCTCCGTCCGGACCTCCTGCCCCTCCCCATGACGGCCACGAGCGAATAGCGCCCCCAGAACGCCGATGAATGCGACAACTCCGGCGGAATAGGAGGCCCGATGGCCGACCCCGAACAACGGCGGCCGGCCGGCCTCGCCGTTGTTGTTCATCATTCCGGACAGTGCCTGGAAGATCATCTCCGTGCCGCGCCAGGCATGCAACGGACCTTGCGTGCCGAAGGCCGTCACCTGCGCGACGATGCACCGCGGATTGAGCGTCCGCAGCGGCCCAGGATCGGTTGCTTCATCCAGCACCACGATATCGGCCTGGCGGACCAGATCCTCGAACACCGCATCGCCCCCCGGTGCCGACCTGTCCAGGACCCGTGATGCTTTGCCGACATTCAGATGGACGAACAGCAGTGACTCATCGGTGGCGCCGGCAACGGCATCCGCCGGGGCAAACGGTCCCGTCCGCCGAATGACGCAACCGGCAGGCGGCTCGATCAGCGTGACGTCGGCACCATAATCCGCCAGCATCCTGCTGCAATATTGGCCGGCGACATTGTCGCTGACATCCAGCACGCGGAGGCCGGCCAGCGCCGCTGAAGCCGTCATTTCAGGGCACACGCCGCAAAGGCGTCAATCAGCAGCGGTGGCATACGGAACGTTGCGGCCGCCATAGCGGCGCACCCGGATGTTCGCCTGCTCCGCATGTCCCGCGAATCCCTCCAGCATGCAGAGCCGCGAGCAATACTCGCCGATCCTGCTCGAGGCATCATCGGTGAGAACGCGTTGATAGGTGACTGTCTTGAGGAATTTCCCGACCCATAGCCCACCGGTGTACCGCGCTGCCTTGCGGGTCGGGAGCGTATGATTGGTGCCGATGACCTTGTCGCCATAAGCCACGTTTGTTCGCGGACCGAGAAACAGCGCGCCGTAATTCTTCATGTTCTGAAGAAAGAACCCATCGTCCGAGGTCATCACCTGGACATGCTCGGACGCAATCCGATCAGCCTCGCGAAGCATCTCCTCCCGGTCGTCGCAAAGGATGATCTCGCCATGGTCCGCCCAGGATCGACGGGCAATCTCGGCCGTCGGCAGGATCGTCAACAGTCGGTCGACCTCCGCCATCGTCTCCCTGGCCAACCGCGCCGACGTGGTCAGCAGGATCGCGGGCGAATCCGGCCCGTGTTCCGCCTGACCCAGAAGATCCGTGGCGCAAAGTTCCGCATCCACCGTCTCGTCGGCGATGATGAGCGTCTCGGTCGGGCCGGCGAAAAGATCTATGCCGACCTTGCCAGAACAATTGGCGCTTTGCCTCGGCGACGTAGGCGTTCCCCGGCCCGACCAGCATGTCCACGGCTTGGATGGTCTGCGTCCCGATCGCCATCGCCGCAACCGCCTGAACGCCGCCGAGACAGCAGATGACGTCGGCGCCCGCCAGATGCTGCGCCGCAACAATCGCCGGCGCCGGCCGGCCGCGGTAAGGCGGCGCGCAGGTCAGAATGGAGCCGACACCGGCGACCTTGGCCGTCACCACCGACATGTGGGCAGATGCGAGCAGAGGGTATTTCCCACCCGGCACATAGCATCCCACCGCCGAGATCGGGATGTGCTTATGCCCAAGGACCACGCCCGGAAGCGTCTCGACCTCCAGGTCCAGCATCGTGGAACGCTGCTGCTCCGCGAAGTTACGGATCTGCGCCTGTGCGAAGCGAATGTCCTCGAGATTTCGCGACGAAAGCTCGGAGAGGGATTCCCGGATTTCCTGGTCGGTCAGGCGAAAGTCGCTGCGGTCCCAGTTATCGAAGCGCACCGACAATTCTCGAACCGCCGCATCCCCGCGGTCGCCGATCTCGGCGAGTATGTCCTCGACCGTTTTTCTGATGACCGCGCTGCTTTCGGCAAGCTGCGCCGCATTCCTACCCTGCTTCAGCCACTGTGCCATGAACGTCCTGTGTCATCCCGCACCAGCGAGGACGAACCGTCACATCGAAGCGCGATCATTTCGAAAGCCCGAGGCTATGCGCCATCGCATCGGGATGCAATATTCGCCGAATTGCGTTGCCCGGCGTCGGTTTCTTTGGCTGGCTCCCAGGTCGAGGTCGTGGCTAAGTCACTTTTTGGTGACCATTTCCCGGCATCGCGATTTACCATGGGCCATGTGGCCGAAGCGGCCCGCCAGGCGCTAAGCTACCACTGAGGTTGAGCTAGACGGCGGACATTCCGCCCCCACGGGAGGACTTGATGCAACTCGGCATGATCGGTTTGGGGCGGATGGGCGCCAACATGGTGGTGCGCCTGATGAAGGCGGGCCATGATTGTCTGGTCTACGATACTCACCCCACGGCGGTGCAGGACCTCGTGGGCAAAGGTGCCAAAGGTGCTGCCAGCCTGGCCGAATTCGTTCAGAAGCTGGCGAAGCCGCGCGCCGTCTGGCTGATGCTGCCGGCAGCCGCGGTCGATGCCGTCCTCAATTCAGTCATGCCGCTTCTCGAGCCGGGCGACATCCTCATTGACGGCGGCAATTCCTACTACCACGACGACATCAGGCGGGCCGCTGAACTCAAGCCGAAGGGCATTCACTACGTCGATGTCGGTGTAAGCGGCGGTGTCTGGGGACTGGAACGCGGCTACTGCCACATGATCGGCGGCGAAAAAGACGTCGTGGCGCATTTGGATCCGATTTTTCAGTCCCTCGCGCCGGGCGTCGAAGCAGCTCCACGATCGACCGGCGCTGCCGGGCAGCCCTCGCAGGCGGAGCACGGCTATCTGCATTGCGGGCCGAACGGCGCGGGTCATTTCGTGAAGATGGTCCACAACGGCATCGAATATGGCCTGATGGCTGCCTATGCCGAAGGCCTCAACATCATCCATCACGCCAATGTCGGGATCACCGATCAGACCGTCGATGCCGAGACGACGCCACTCCGTCATCCCGAGCATTATCAGTACAATATCGACATTGCGCAGGTTGCCGAAGTATGGCGGCGGGGCAGCGTCGTCGCCTCCTGGCTGCTCGATCTCACGGCGAGCGCGCTGCGGAAGAATCCGACGCTGGACAATTTCCATGGCCGCGTTTCCGACTCAGGCGAGGGCCGCTGGACCGTGCAGGCAGCCATTGAGGAAGGCGTTCCCGCGCCGGTGATTTCGACCGCGCTATACTCACGGTTTTCGTCCCGCAACGAAGACGACTACGCCAACAAGCTGCTCTCGGCGCTGCGCTTCGAGTTCGGCGGCCATGTCGAAAAGCCAGCGGGCGGTGGCGACAAAGGCGGGGCGGCCTGAATGCCATCCGCGCTGTCAGATGCAATCGTCTTCTTCGGCGCGACGGGCGACCTCGCCTATAAGCAAATATTCCCGTCACTCTACGGCCTGGTGCGCGACGACGGCCTCGATGTTCCCATTGTCGGTGTCGCCAAGGCGGGCTGGAGCCTGGACCAGCTCAAAGCGCGCGCAAAGGACAGCCTTACCCATCACGGCTGTACGGATCAAGAGGTCACCGAAAGGTTCCTGGCGAAGCTGCGATATGTCGATGGCGACTACAACGATGCCGCCACCTTCGCGCAGTTGCGGACGGAACTCGGCGATGCGAAGCGGCCGCTGCACTACTTGGCGATCCCGCCGAGCCTCTTCGCAACGGTCGCCGAGGGACTCGCAAGCGGCAAATGCGCCGATGGCGGCAGGCTGGTCATCGAAAAGCCCTTCGGCCATGACCGCACCTCGGCAAGGGTGCTGAACGAAGTCCTGGCGCGCTATTTCCCTGAAAAGTCGATCTATCGGATCGATCATTATCTCGGCAAGGAGCCGGTGCAGAACATCCTCTACACCCGCTTCGCCAACCCTGTGTTCGAGCCGATCTGGAACCGCAACCACATCCGCAGCATCCAGATCACCATGTCGGAACAGTTCGGCGTGCAGGACCGCGGCCGGTTCTATGATGAAACCGGGGCCACCCGAGACGTACTCCAGAACCACATGCTGCAAGTCCTGGCACATGTGGCCATGGAACCGCCCACCGGCGAGGACAACGAAGCATTGCGGGACCAGAAGGCAAGCCTGCTTCGCGCGATCCGTCCGCTCGACTCCTCGCATGTCGTTCGCGGCCAGTATGCCGGCTACAGGTCGGTCCCAGGCGTTCGGGCAACCTCGACCGTTGAGACTTTCATTGCAGTGAAGCTGTTCATCGACAGCTGGCGCTGGGCAGATGTGCCGATCTACATCCGCGCCGGCAAGAAAATGGCGGCAACCGCAACCGAAGTGACAGTGCAGTTTCGTCGGCCGCCGAGGGAGACCTTCGGCGAACTGGTGCCGTCCGCCTCTTCGCATATGCGCCTGCGCCTCAGTCCCGATGTCAGCATCGGGATCGGAATGCGCGTGAAGCAGCCTGGTGAGCGGATGGTGGGCGAAGACGTCGAACTGATCCTGACCGAACAGGCCGGCAGTTACGTTCCGCCCTATCAGCGGCTGCTGGGCGACGCAATGCACGGCATCGGGGATATGTTTGGCAACCAGGAAATCGTCGACGCCCAATGGCGCGTCGTTGACCAGATCCTCGACAACGCCACGCCGCTCTACAACTATGAATGCGGCACCTGGGGGCCGGCCGAGGCAGAACGGCTGATCGGTTCGGACGGTCCCTGGCTGGACCCCAAGGTTTCGACGGTGACGGAATGAGCGAGACCCATGACCTCGTCATCTTGTTCGATGTGGACAACACGCTGCTGGACAACGACCACGTCCAGGCCGACCTCAGCGACTACCTCCTGACCGACTTCGGCGCAGCTGCTCGTGACCGCTACTGGACCATCTTCGAGCAGCTGCGCTCCGAGCTCGGCTATGCCGACTATCTCGGGACGCTGGAGCGCTACCGGGTC
The DNA here is from genome assembly GCA_963819305.1 of uncultured Alphaproteobacteria bacterium. Classification (GTDB taxonomy): domain Bacteria; phylum Pseudomonadota; class Alphaproteobacteria; order Acetobacterales; family Acetobacteraceae; genus CAVTKE01. The sequence continues at coordinate 1,732,267 of CAWFVP010000001.1, read as the reverse complement.
GAGGAAATGCACGACCCACGCGTGCTGCGCATGGCCAGTTGGCTGGTCGATTACCCGTTCGCCGACCGGCTCTATCCGGGCGCCCTCGATGCCGTCCGCCACGCAGCCAAATGGGGCCGAACCGTCGTGTTGTCAGACGGCGACGCGGTGTTTCAGCCGCGGAAGGTGGAGCGCTCTGGCATCTGGAAGCAGTTCGACGAACATGTCCTGATCTTCGTCCACAAAGAGGAAGAACTCGACGACGTCGCCCGGCAATACCCGGCCCGGCATTATATCATGGTCGACGACAAAGTCCGCATTCTCGCCGCCATGAAGCAGGCCTGGGGCAGTCGGGTCACCACCATATTCCCCCGCCAAGGTCACTACGCGGCAGACGAGAAACTCGTCGCGTCCTACCCCCCCGCCGACCTTACGATCGAGCGCATTGCGGATCTGATGCAGCACGATCTTTCAAAATTTATCAACCAATAGCCAGGAGACGGCACAGATGAAAGCGACCCGCGCACTGCACGATTCCGGACAAAGTCTGTGGATCGACAACATCACCCGCGACATGCTGACCACCGGTACGCTGAAGCGTTATATCGACGAGTTTTCGGTCACTGGCCTGACTTCGAATCCGACTATCTTCGACAACGCGATATCGCGAAGCGCCGCATATGATGGCGAAATCCGCCGGTTGGTTGCAAATGGCGCTTCAGGTGAATCGCTATTCTTTGAGCTCGCCATCCAGGATCTGACCAAAGCCGCCGACCTCTTCGCGCCTATTCACGCCCGAACTGCGACAGTCGACGGCTGGGTCTCGCTCGAGGTCTCGCCGTTGCTCGCCTACGACACCAAGAACACCGTCGAACAGGCCCGCAAGCTGCACGCCAAGGCAAAGCGGGACAACCTGTTCATCAAGATTCCCGGCACGACCGAAGGCCTTCCCGCAATTGAGGAAGCCATTTTTTCCGGCGTCCCGATCAACGTCACGCTGCTGTTCTCCGGTGCCCATTACCTGGCGGCCGCGAACGCCTACATGGCGGGACTGGAGCGTCGGATCGCCGCCGGCCTCAGTCCGGACGTGCGTTCGGTCGCCTCCCTCTTCGTCAGCCGCTGGGATCGTGCGACCACGGAGAAGCTGCCGCAAGAATTGCAAAATCAACTGGGAATCGCAGTATCACGCCAAGCCTATGCAGCCTATCGCGACCTTTTGGCCAGCGACCGCTGGCAGCGGTTGGAGGGGTTGGGAGCGCGGCCGCAGCGTCTGCTGTTCGCCAGCACCAGCACCAAGGATAAAAAAGCCTCCGACGTGCTGTACATTTCTGCCCTCGCGGCGCCGAACACGGTCAACACCATGCCGGAGGAGACGCTGCTGGCAGTTGCTGACCATGGCCGTTTCGAGGGCGTGATCGACCGCACCGGCGGCGACGCCGAGACTGTCCTGGCAAAAATAACGAAGGCCGGCATCAACCTCGACGCCGTCGCCGCGCAGCTGCAGACCGACGGAGCGAAGGGCTTCGTGTCGTCCTGGCACGAGCTGCTCGGGGCGATCGAAAAGAAAAGCAGCGCTCTGAACGCGGCGTAACCCTCAACGACGGGACGATGAGCATGCCCAACTTGACGCAGACGCCAGCATGGCAGGCTCTACTGGCGCATCATCGCCAGATCAAGGATGCGCATCTGCGGCAGCTATTCGCCGATGACCCCAGCCGCGGCTCACGCCTTACCGTTGAAGGTGCTGGCATCTTTCTCGACTATTCAAAAAATCGGATCACGGACGAGACGATTGCGCTGTTGCTGCAACTGGCGCGTGAGCGAGGCGTGACCGATCGTCGAGATGCAATGTTCGCCGGCGAAAAGATCAACCAGACCGAACGTCGTGCGGTTCTGCATGTGGCGCTTCGTGCTCCGCGAGATGCCCGCATTGTGGTAGATGGCCACGATGTCGTTCCGGACGTGCATGACGTTCTGGACAGAATGGCAAAGTTCTGCGCGAGCGTTCGCAACGGCAGCTGGCTTGGACACACCGGGAAGCGCATCCGTAACGTCGTCAATATCGGTATCGGTGGTTCCTATCTAGGACCGGAGATGGCTTACCGGGCACTCCGGCCATTCAGCGACAGATCCATGACTTTCCGCTTCGTTGCCAATGTCGACGGCGCCGACTTCTGTGAAGCCACCTACGGACTGGATGCCGCCGAGACGCTGTTCATCATATCGTCGAAGACCTTCACCACGCTGGAGACGATGACCAATGCCGCCTCGGCGCGGAAATGGGTAATGGACGCTCTGGGCAATGAAGCAGCTATCGCTCGCCACTTCGTTGCGGTCTCCACTAACACGGCCGAAGTGACAAAGTTCGGGATCGACACTCAGAACATGTTCGGCTTCTGGGACTGGGTCGGTGGCCGCTACTCGATGGATTCAGCTATCGGTCTCTCCACCATGCTGGCCATCGGCTCTGACGATTTTCACCAGATGCTGGCTGGGTTCCACGCAATGGACGTGCATTTCAAAGAGGCCCCTCCGGAGCGCAACATGCCGCTGCTGATGGGTCTGTTGACCGTCTGGTATAATAACTTCTTCGGCACCCAAACAGTAGGGGTCATGCCGTATTCCGCTCATCTCGCGCGCTTCCCCGCATATCTCCAGCAACTACAGATGGAGAGCAACGGCAAGCATGTCGATCTCGATGGTCATATTGTGGATTACCAGACCGGGCCGGTGATCTGGGGCGAACCTGGCACCGATGGCCAGCACTCCTTCTACCAACTCCTGCACCAGGGCACGAAGCTGGTGCCCTGCGACATGATCGGATTTTGTCGCTCGCTCAGTCCGTTGAAAGATCACCACGATCTGTTGATGGCCAATCTGTTCGCACAGGCCGAAGCGCTTGGCTTCGGCAAGACGGCTGAGGAACTCACTGCCGAGGGATCCCCGGCGTATCAGACGCCGTTCCGGGTGACCGAAGGCAATCGGCCGACCAACCTTGTGCTGGCGGATGCTCTGACGCCCCATAGCCTGGGAGCGCTCGTCGCACTCTATGAGCACAACGTGTTCACCCAAGGTGCTATATGGGGAATCGATTCCTTCGACCAATGGGGTGTCGAACTTGGAAAGGCGCTCGCGGCCCGCATCATTCCCGAACTGCACAGCACGGCGGCTCCCAAGTTGACGCATGACAGCTCGACCAACGCCGCGATCGAACGCTACAGGCAACGACGCGGACCCATGGCTGCGCCCTGATGCCTAACCCCAATCAAAGCTCAATCGGTCGCACCGGCGAGATCCAGGGTACTCGCCGACAAGGATCATTTGATCGAAGCGGCGCTGGCGTTGGTCACGCGCCAAGCGGTGGCGGCCATCTCCGCGCGTGGCCGCTTTACCCTGGTGCTGTCTGGCGGCGATACGCCGCGGCCGGTTTATGAGCGTCTGGCCGCCGTCGGACAATCGAGCGGGATAGATTGGGGCCGGGTTGAAATCTTCTTCGGTGACGAACGCTGCGTTCCACCGGATGATCCACAAAGCAACTGGAGGATGGCGAAGGAAGCGCTATTCGACAAAGTCCCGATCCCGGCCGAAAACCTCCACCGCGTGCATGGGGAAGCCCCGCCGGAGCAAGCTGCCGCGGACTACGAGCGGACGCTGATCGGCTGCTTCGGCGGCGATCCCATCAATGGGAAAGCACCGGAACGAAGTCCCGATTTGGTATTGCTTGGAATGGGAGACAACGGGCACACCGCATCGCTATTCCCGGGCTTGCCGGCGATCACAGAGACTCGGCGTTGGGTCATGGCGCAGTATGTGGAGGTCGCCGGTATGTGGAGGGTGACCCTCACGCCCGTCTTCATCAATGCGGCACGCTGCGTGGCATTCCTGGTTTCCGGGGTTGGGAAGGCGGCCATACTGAGCCGCGTTTTGGAGGGTCCCTACGAGCCCACCGTTCTCCCGTCGCAGATCGTCGCACCAACCCATGGCGCACTGAATTGGCTTATCGATCGCGCCGCGGCCGCCGAACTGAAATCGGCAACATGAGCGCAGAGCCATCCGATAGGCAGGAAGATTTCAAACGGATGGCCGGTGAGCACGCCGCCGATCTCGTTCAATCCGGCATGGTTATTGGGCTCGGAACTGGTTCCACTGCAATCCACGCAACCCGCCGCATCGCCAGCAGGATCGCGGACGGTGATCTACGCGAGATTTCAGCGTTCGCCACATCGCGGGAAGTGGCCCGAGAGGCGCGGTCGATGGGCATAGCCATGCTTGACGATGAGATGCCCCAAGGCATCGACCTGACGATCGATGGTGCCGACGAGGTTGATCCGGAACTGAATCTCATCAAGGGCGGCGGCGGTGCGTTGCTCCGGGAAAAGATCGCTGCCCAGGCAAGCGCCCGCGTGGTGATCATTGCGGATGCGACGAAGCTGTCGCCGCGGCTTGGAACGCAGCACGCGTTGCCGGTCGAGGTTCTCCCGTATGGCTGGCGCGCGCAGTCGCGTTTTCTGATTGCACTAGGGGCCGACGTGCAGATACGCCGAAATTCTGACGGAACGCCGCACAGAACCGATCAGGACAACTTCATCCTGGATTGTCGTTTTGGGCCGATCGGCAACGTCCAGGCGACAGCCGATGCGCTGGCAAGCCGGGCCGGAATCATCGAGCACGGGCTATTCATCGGTCTGGCCAGCGAAGTCATTGTTGCAGGTGTCGATGGCATCCACCACCTCCGTCGCGCCGCAGCAGCGCGAACCGCTTAGCCGTGGCAACGCAGCGTAGTCTCAGGAGCCTCAGCGCGCTCAATTTCTTCGTAGCCAATGTTCAGACCGGATTTGGTCCGTTCATTGCCGTCTATCTGACCCAGCATAATTGGACACCGGGCGAGATCGGCGTCGCCCTCTCAATCGGCAGCATCACAGCGTTGGTCAGCCAACTTCCTGCAGGAGCACTGCTCGATGCAATGCAGGACAAGCGCCGCGCAGTGCTGTTCGGGGTCTTCGCCGTGAGTGGAACGGCGCTGCTGTACGCGGTCTCGCCGACCAGGCCCATCGTCTATCTTGCCGAAATTCTGCACGGCTTTGCCAGTGCGGTACTGACCTCGGCAATTGCCGCAGTCAGCCTCACTCTCGTCGGGCGGGCGGAGTTCGGCGAGCGTGTCGGCTTAAACGCCCGCTACGCCTCGATCGGCAGCGCGCTGGCCGCGGCGGCAATGGGCGTCTTGGGCGCCCGCGTATCCACCAGCGCAGTATTCTGGCTCACCTCGGCGCTCGGCGTGCCGGCCCTGGTTGCGCTTGCTATGATCGGACGCGAACGCGCACCGGTGGTACCCGGCCTTGCGGACCCGGCTGCCGAAGCACAACTGAGCCTGAAGGGTATCAAAGAACTGTTCCTGGATCACCGGCTACTGATTTTTGCCGCATGCATCCTGCTATTTTTCCTGGCCAATGCTGCGATGGGGCCGTTGGCGACAAGCGAGATGGCGAAGATGGCGCCGAAGCGCGTCGACGAATTGGTCGCGGCAACCGTCATCATCCCGCAGCTGATCGTCGCGATCCTGTCGCCGCTGGTCGGGCGCGCGGTGGACCGGTGGGGGCGCCGACCGATCATGCTGATCGGCTGGGCGGCATTGCCGGTACAGGGTGTTTTGTTCGCCACGTTGCCCGGCCCTTATCTTTTGACCAGCTTCCAGATGGTCGGGGGCATCAGTGCCGCGGTGTTCGGCGTCACAATGGCTTTGGTTGCAGCCGATCTCACCCGCGAGTCGGGCCGTTTCAACCTGGCCATGGGGGCCCTCGGGATAGCCGTCTTCGTTGGCGCTACGATCAGCACCACGCTTGGCGGCTGGATGGTGGACGCATTTGCTGCCCGTGCTGCTTTCCTTGGCCTGGCGCTCATAGGGCTTTGCGGCACGTTCATGATTGGCTTCGTCATGCCGGAAACCGGCAAGCATCCTGCGATCAAGACGGTCACCTGACGACAGGGCAGGTGCCGTGTGGCCTCTCAAGCGTTTGTCGGTACCGGAACGGGAAGTGTGCTTCCGATCGCGCAGCTACGTCGCACGACTGCTTTGGCATCACCGCGCAGAACCTTGAACTTCGTTTCCTCTCCATCGCGCCAGAACTCGATGTCGAAGCTGCGTCGCCCCAACCGCACGTCGAACAGCGTCACGTCCTTCATCCAGTCAGGCAACGCCGGATCGACATAGAGTAGGCCGCGGGGCGCGTCCTGGCGGACCCCGAGCATTGACTGGAGCAGCACGAACGGCGTGCCCGCGGCCCAAGCCTGCGGCACATTCGCGCCGACATACTGAACCGGGAAACTCCCCTCGGTACGCTGCAGGCCAGCGTAGAGTTCGGGTAGCTGGTTCAGCATGAAGTAGCTGGCTGCATCGCTGATACAGCGGGCGATGGCGGCCGTCTCTGCCGCGAACCCGTAGCGGCGAAAACCCATGGCAATGATGGCGTTGTCGTGCGGCCACACCGCGCCGGTTTGGTAATTGTAAGGATTGAAGGCCTGATGCTCCGCGGAAAGGGTCCGAATGCCCCAGCCACTCCACATGTCTGGCCGCATCAATCGCGCAACCACCCGCGCAGCGCGCTCCGGCGGAACAATCCCTGACCAGAGGCAATGGCCTGGGTTGGACGCGACCGAAAATACCGGCCGCTTGTCGCCATCAAGGGTGTAGGCGTAGAACCCTTCGGCTTCATTCCAGAACGTGTCATTGAATTTCTTGAACAGCACTTCGGCTTTCTGCCTCAATTCGCTGGCCCGTTCGTTGCGCCCAAGTTCATCGAAGATTTCCGCCATGCGCAGCCAGGCGTCATAGACATAGCCCTGCAACTCGCAGAGTGCCTTCGGTCCCTTTACCACGGTGCCGTCTGGATACATGACAGAGTCGCCAGAATCCTTCCAGCCGGTGTTCTCGTAGCCGGCGCTTGAACGGGTCTGGTACTCCTGGAAGCCATCACCGTCACGGTCGCCGTATTGATCGATCCAGGCAAGACAGCCCTCCGCGGTGCGCAGGTGCTTTTCAAGCAGGCTGCGATCCCCGGTCGAGCGCCATGCCGCATGGAGGGCCACAAGATAAAGCGGCGTCGCGTCGGAAGTACCGTAATAGGGTGTGTGCGGAATGAGTTTGAAATGGGCCAGTTCGCCGTAACGCATCTCATGCAGGATCTTTCCCGGCTCGGCATCGCGATAGTCATCCCGCTCCTGCGCCTGGTGCGCGCCCAGCACATCGAGCGCGCCGCGGGCGAATTCGGGATAAACCAGCATGGTCTGCAACGAGACGATCAAGCTATCTCGACCGAACAAAGCGACGAACCACGGCAAGCCCGCCGCCGGCACAAACACCATATGGTCCGTACCGGCGATGGGCAGGCGCAATGCCGCCATATCGGCAATCGCCTGATGGAAGCACCGGTAAAATTCTTCGTTGCTGGTGGTGATCTTGAGCACAGTCCGTTGCCACTCGACCAGCGACTCGGAGTGCTTTAACGCCCCGCCATGGGCAACGCTGGTTCGAGGGGCTTTGTAGCGCCGGCCGCCATCGATGAGGTCATAAAGCAGGCAGCAATGCCATGCTTCCGCCGGCGCCAGAGATATGTCGAAGCTGAGCCGGCCATTTGCGTACACAGCCCGTGCGCCGGTCGGTTGTGCCGAAATCACTACCTCACGGCTAAAATCCTTGTTTCGGTACGTCAGCCGAAGCTGCTGGATGTGCTCCAGCCAGCGAGTGGCGATCCGGCCACGACGCACGATCCGGTTGCTCTTGACTTCGAAAATATCGGCGAAGTCTCCCCGGATCGAGATCTCGAGGTTGAACCTGATCGGCTTGCCGGTGTCGTTGGTGACATCCAGTTCCTCGCGCAGGCCACTGCCGATGTGTCGGGTCATCGTCAAACCCAATGACCGGTCGCGAACCGGTCCGTCTTCCGTCAGGAAGGCGGGGTTGGTCATGAATATTCGCGATTCGAAGTAGGTGGTTGCGCCACCGTTGAGCAATTGCCACGGCTCGCCATTGGCGTAGATGGACCAACTGCTGATGACCCGCGTATCGAGAAAATAGAGGCCACGGTCACTCGGCCATTGGATTTGTCCGTCGGGCTCGGTCACCAATACCGTCTGCCCGTGATGGATCGCGATTTGCGGCGGACCGACCTGGACCCTGAACGACGACATGCCTCGCTTCCCCGCGTTTTCCCGCGTCACATCAAAGGCGAACGCACTCACTGGTGACGCGGCGCGATTGACGCTCAAATCCTTGAATGATGCAAGGCATCGTAACGGATCTCAAACCAGGGAGATTCATTGCCATGCCGAGAGGCGTCTCGAGAAACCCGTTGGCGCGCCAAGGTCGCTATGTGGCTCTCATAAGCGCTTCGCCGTTGCGTGCCACGATGCGCCCGCCCTTTCAGGACCAAGCTTCGCGGTGGATGCGCAACCACCGCCTCAGCCAGTGTCTCCGCGTCCAGCAGCACCAGGTCAGCGCGGCAGCCCGCGGTCACCCCGTAGTCCTTCAGGCGCATCACCGATGCGCCGCCATAGGTGCAGATATCCAACGCCATCTCCACCTCGGCATCGTGACGCAGATTGTTCCGCAGCCCGATCTGCGTCGCGCGTTCCAGCATGTCGGCATTGCCGTATGGACCCCAGGTATCGCGAATGCCGTCCGACCCGGAGCAGACCCGAATTCCGAGCTTTCGCAAGCGCGCAACCGATGGCACCGGGCGGCTGGGTGAAGCAGTCGTCATGATCGCGATGTCGAGCGCTGCAATCTGCTCCAGCAATGCTTCCACCATAGCGGTATCCGGATCACCAAGGCAGAAGGCGTGGCTAACCGTGACTTTCCCGGCCATGCCCAGCGCTCGGGTTCGCTCGGCAATCAACTCCATGCTGAAAGCGCCCAGCAGTCCCGGCTCGTGCAGATGGATATCCAATTCCTTGCCGAATTTTTCGGCCAAGGCGAAGATGCTATCCAGGTGCCCCTTGGGGTCGCGATCGATTGCACAGGGATCTAGTCCGCCGACCACATCGGCGCCCAAGCGCATTGCCTGTTCCAGCAGGGCGGCGACACCCGGTCGACACAGAAGGCCGGATTGCGGGAATGCGACGATTTGAATGTCCATGATGTCCGCGTGGGCTTGCCGCGTGGCCAACACACCCTCGATGCCAGCAAGACCGACGGCGTCGTCGACATCGACATGGCTGCGAATATGCGTCGATCCCATGCGCAAGGACTGCACCACCTGACGCGCCGACTGGCGCGCCGGATCTATGTCCCATTCCTTTTTCAGCCGGCGTTCGGTCTCGATCTTGTCGATCAGCCGCGGTCCGGCCTGGTGCACCCGCCACCCCATGCCGAGCAGGGATTTGTCGAGGTGCGTGTGGGCCTCGACAAGCCCTGGTATGAGCAGCGCTCCTCCGCCATCTTCGGTTGCGATACCCTGAGCCTGCAAGCCGGGGCCAAGCCCCGCAATGTGGCCGTTGCGGATCAACAGATCGGTGGCGGACGCACCCATGGGGCGCACATTCTTGAGCAACAGGTCGTGGGACAATGTGGCTTCCAATCCGCTGATTCGTATTGCGGATTGAACGCGATGCGCCCCGAGCAGTCCAGCGGCTTCGGCCAGTCAGATCACCAGAAACGAGACCGCCATCAGGATGATCCCAATGATCGCCATCGCGAGCTGTAAGATGAGGGAACGGGTCGATAGCTCGTCGGGGCGAACCTCGAATTCAACTGCTTTGTCCGCGATCCATTCGGCTGTAGAACGCCAAGGGCTGTGTCGCCTGATGGTCTGTGGAGAAGGCGGCGAGCCATTCCTGAACAAGGTCGAGCTACTGCCTACCAAGGCGAGCAAAATCATATTGCCCATGACCGCCGCTCCGTTGACTGCGATTTACGCTTCTTGAGCGCTCGATCTCATAGGGCCAAGCATCGTTCCACGGCCAGGAACAATCTTGTTTGGAACGAAGTTGTGAAAGCCGGACCGCCAGCCCTAGCCCTTGACCGCTCCGGCAGTCATTCCCTGCACCATGAAACGCTGGGCGACGAAATACAGGATCACCAGCGGCAAGGATGACAAAACGGCGCCGGCCATCAGCGGTCCCCATGGCAGGACGTCACTGGTGATCAGGTAATTCAGGCCGAGCGGAGCCGTACGTATCGACTCCGAGGTGATCAGCACCAGCGCCAGCAACAGCTCGTTCCAGGCCCCCGTGAAGGTGAAGATTGCCACGGCTGCGAGGCCCGGGGCCGAGAGGGGAAGCATGATGCGGAACAATGCGCCAATCCGACTCAACCCGTCGATCATGCCCTGCTCCTCAAGATCGCGCGGCACTCCGCGGAAATAGCCTTGCAGAAGCCATGTGCCGAGCGGCAGGGAGAATGTGAGATAGACGATGATCAGCCCCTGCAACGAGTTGCCCAGCTGAAAACGGGCCATCAGAATTGATAGCGGAATGAACAAAAGCGACGTCGGTGTGAGGTAGGCGAACAGGATCAAACGACCAAACAGGCTCTTGAGGCGGTAGCGGAAGCGGACCATCGAATAGGCGGCGAAAGCCGAGATGAAGACCGAGATCACGGTGACTGTCAGAGCGACGATGAAGCTGTTGCGGATATTAAGGAGAAATCCCTTATCCGCGATCAGGATCACATAGTTCGCGCTGGTGAAGACCTTGGGCCAGAGTGCCGGCACCCGATAGATCTCGCGCGGTAGCTTAAGCGAGGTGATCACCATCCAGTAGATCGGAAACAGGATCAGCAGCACCACCGCAACAAGAATTGCATACGTCGCCACCCGCGATACAAGAGCGCGGCGCCGCATGCTGGGCGGCTTCGAGCCGGTGACAGCCAGGGCGGATGAGGACATCAGTCATCCTCCTGCATGAAGGAGGTGGCGAAGAAGACAAGCACCGCCAGAACCGGGATCATCGCCACGGATATCGACGCGGCTTCACCAATCCGCTGCGTCTGCATTCCGAAATAGGCGAGCACGGGGAAGACCATGGTCGCATCGGACGGACCACCTTGCGTCAGCAGCCAGATGTTCTCGAAAGAGTTCGCGGTCCAGATCGAGGACAGCAGCGCCGTGACGATGATGACCTGCCTGATGGATGGGTAGGTAACAGCCCAGAACCGCTGCCAGGCACCGGCGCCGTCCATTCGTGCCGCCTCGTACAGCTCCCCCGGAATCTGCTGCAGGGCCGCCAGCAGGCTGATGAACCAGAATGGGAAGCCACGCCAGACAGTGGCCACGATGACGGCTGGCATTGCCGTCGATTTCTGGCCTAACCAGTCGATCGTTTCCGGGTAGATGCCGGTTGCGATCAAAACCAAGTTGATGCCGCCGCCGATCGGCTGAAACATCACCCGCCAGGCCAGGAACGCCACAAATCCCGGGACGGCCCACGGCAGTATCAGAAGCGATCGGAACAGCCCCCGGCCGCGAAAACGTTGATTGACGAGCATCGCAAGGCCCAGGCCAATCAACAGCTTGATGCCATCGGTAACGACTACCAGAACGATCGTGTTCCAGACAGCGCTGCCGAAGCTTGGTGAGTTGTAGAGATACCGAAAATTCGCAAACCCGATCCACTCGCCGGGGCTACCGACGACCCGATCAGTGAACGAGACGAATATGGCATAGAAGAACGGGTAGGCGACCAGCGCCAGCAACAACAGCACTTCCGGGGCAACCAGGGCATAGGCCAGAAACGAAGTGGTGCCGGTGAAGCCCAGCGGCCGCCGCAATGGCTGCCTCCGGGCCCTCCCCCGCTCGGTTTTGCCGCTCATTCTCGGATGCCCGACAGCGAAAGGTCGTTCACCCTCACCAACCGTACAGACCGACGCTATTTATACTTATCGTAGATCGCCTGGGTTCGCGTCTGCGCCTCGTCCATCGCACGGTCCAGGTCCCACCCGTCGATGACAACCCGCTGGATCATTTTCGGAACGACGAAGTTGTTCATCGCATCGGCATATGCCGCATTGTAGACATCCGGAAATCCGGGGGCGGTGCCTCGCTCCACCAGGTCGAGCAATCCAGAGAGGATCGGATCGCCGCTGCCGAATGCGGCCAGCTTGGCTTGGTTCTGCAGCACCGGACCATAGATCGCGACCTTGAAGTACTCATTCATGAATGCCGGTTGCGCCAAGTGCTCGATCAGCGCCTTGGCGGCGTCGGGGTTTTTGCCGGATTTAGGGATCGCGCGGAGGTTTGGGGATAGTGGCGAGACGACCCCTTTGGGTCCACCGGGAAGGGCTGAATACAGGGTATCCTTGTACAGTTCTGGATCATCCTTCTTCGCGGCAATGCCGACCGAACCGGTGTTGGCGATGAACACCGCCTGTCCTGAGAGATACGCATTGTTATCTCCCGCGCCGTCCCATGTGGTGTTGCCGGGCGGAAACAGGTGTTTTTCCCAGGCGTCCTTGACCCACTGGAGATAGACGCGGGTCTCGGGCGACTTGATTGTCACCCTTTTTCCGCTGTCGTCGGCTATGCGGCCGCCATAGGATTGCAGAACACCGACCTGGGTGTTGCCGTCGCCAACATTGGACAGGGCGAGGCCCAAGCCAAAGAGCGGCGGCTTCTGAACCGCCGCCGCCTGCTTCGCCAACTCCTCCCATGTGGCGGCCGGCTTGGTGAAGCCCGCCTTGGAAAGGATGTCGTTGCGGCGAAGCAGCAGGTTGCCCGATACACCGAATGGAATTCCGGTGCGGGCGCCTGTCGCGGCGATCGAGCCGACTGCAACATCGACGGCGTGAAACCAACCGCCTTGCTCTTTCCCGATCGAGGCGTAGAGATCGTCCAGCGGCAGGAACACGCCTTGCCGCGACAGCAACAGCAAAAGATCGAGGTCGAGGTCCAGCGCATCCGGCATCGTCTTCGCTTCAACCGCGGCCGAGACCTTCTGGACCGTCTCGTTCTGATTAATCATGACGACTTCGGTCTGGACCCCGTTGTCCGCACCCCACTTGTTGATGGTTGCAGTCAGCAGCTTGTTCGCCGCGTCCGAGAAGATCAGGCCGCCCCAGTAGGTGAGCTTGCTGCCTTTCTGTATCACTGCCGGCGCAGCAAGCGCCGTCGCTGCACCGCCGCCGAACGCCGCCAGTGCCGCCGCCGCTGCGCTGGCCCCAAGCATTTTCCGCCGGTTCCAGCTCTGCTTTTTCGTCATCGCCAACCTCCCTGGGGCCGGCCTTCGCAGCCGGTGCAAGACAATTTTTCCGTCATGAAGACGCTCCCGCCACGGAGGGGGGAACCGCGTTAGGCGTGCGCTTCGCGCATCCGCATCAGGCCCTGCATGTAGCCGATCGCGTGCGCGCGTCCCCGGTGATTCCAGGTGGTGTCATCATCCATGTGAGGGACATGATCGTCGAGCAGGAACCCATCGAAGCCAACCCGCTTCAGATGCAGCATGACTTCGGCTGGATCATAATTGCCCTCGCCGATGAAACATTCCTGAAAGTTCGGAACAACTCCCTGCACATCGCGGAAGTGAACGTAGAAGATCCTGCCCTTCGGACCGAAGAATTCGATCATCTCGTCGACGTTCGCCTTTCCGCCCGGCATCTCCGAGCAGCAGCCGAGGCAAAGGTCCAACCCCCAGGCCGGGCTGTCGGGGTTCAACGCATAGGCACGCTTGAAGCCGGCGGGTTCCCGGAAGATCCGGCCGACGCCACCAAGCATGGGCACCGGCGGATCGTCCGGGTGCAGCGCCATCTTCACGCCCGCCGCTTCCGCGACCGGCAGCACCGCCTTGATGAAATAGGCGTAGTTGTCCCACATCTGCTCTTCCGAGATGACGTCCTCCTGGCGAGGACGGACTCCGTCGGCAAGTGCCGTACGACGTTCGTCGGTCTTTGCGACGAACCGCCCGATGTTGTCCGGCCCGACTATCTCGTCCACTTCGGCCATATCGAACTTGGTGCAGCCGGCGCCGCCGCGTCCTGGCGCGAAGCGCTCGGTCCGCCACACCGAATTCGGCATGAAATGGAATCCAAGGATCGGAATGCCCGCCCGGCCCATGTTCCGCAGCGTCGTCTGATAGTGGGCGATCTGCTCATCGCGGCCGGGCAAGCCGAGCATCGCCTTGTGATAGAAATGGATGGGAACGTTCTCGATCGCCTCAAGGGCCAGGCCGAACTTCGCGGCCTTGTCGACCAAGCCGCGCAGGTCGCGTTCCTCCCAATGGGTGTCACCCGGGAGGTTGGGCGTATTGAGTTGAACACCGCCGACGCCGATCTGGGCGGCGAAGCGCAGCTTCTCGTCAGTAAGCTCGTTGAACTGGCCGACGGCGACCCGCATGCTTTGCTGCGTCATGTTTCCCCCTTTTCGTCGGGACCATCGGACGGCAACAGCAACGCGGCAGAAACGGACCGTCCGGTATGGTCCAAATAAACCGTTCGCGGACGGACTATGGCCATTCCATCGAAGCGTCGCAAGGCTCGGGCGGCCGGCTGGCGGTCACGGCGAAGGCCAGTGAAGCCGACACGCTGCTTGCGTCGTGGTGGTTTCCTGGTGATCTATACACCTCTGACAAGAACAGGCGCACGAGGGAACATGCATCAGGACGGCATCGTCGACGTCACGCCGATCATCGAAAACCAGAAGCTCACCTGGTTCGTCGTCCGCCTGGTGCTGGTGTCCTGGGTGATCACGTTCTTCGATGGCTTCGACCTGAACGTGATCGCGTTCGTCGCCCCTTACCTCACAAGCGAATTCCACCTGAGCAAGATCATGCTGAGCAACATATTCAGCATCGGGCTGGTCGGGACGATGGCCGGGGGGTTCGCCTTCGGCTATCTCGGAGACCGGATCGGCCGGCGACCGGCCATCATTCTCGCGACCGCCGCATTCGGCGTGCTGACACTCTGCTATGCGCTCGCATCGAGCTATGCCGGGTTGCTGGTGATCCGCCTGATCGACGGGCTGGCTATCGGCGGAATGCTGCCGCTGTGCTGGGCGCTCAACATGGAATACGTGCCGAAGCGCTTCCGGTCCACGGTCGTGACATTGATCATGCTGGGGTACTCGTTCGGATCCAGCCTCGGCGGCCCGATCGCCAACTACCTGATCCCGCGCTTCGGTTGGCAGTCGGTATATGTGTTCGGGGGCACCTGCTCCCTTGCAGCGGCAGTGCTGCTGTTTGCGGTGCTGCCGGAATCGATCAAGTTTATGGTTGCGCGTGAGGTAGCGCCGGCCCGAATTGCCGCGGCACTGCGGCGGCTGGTTCCAGCCATGGCGCTGCCTCCCGGCGCCAGGTTCATCGCTTCGGACGAAGCAGGGGCGCTCGCCAGGGCACAGAATTTCAAGGTGTCGATGCTGTTTCGCGGCAGGCTGGCGCGGATAACGCCGCTGTTCTGGCTTGGCTACATCGCCAGTTCGATGACCGCCTTCTTCCTGGCCACCTGGACGCCGCTGCTGTTCGAGTCGCTCGGCTTTGCCCGTGCGGACGCCGCTTCCGCCGCATCCATCAACTCGCTGGGCGGTGCCCTCGGCGGGGTCCTGCTGATGCGTTTCGTCGATACCCGCGGGCCGATCATGGTGACAATGATGCCGCTGATCGCGATACCGCTGCTGCTGGTGGCCGGTCTCACCGATCTCAGTCATCCGGAATTCCTCGGCGTGACGTTTCTGATCTTCGTCGCGTTGATCGGCGGCCATTTCGGCATGCACAGCACGGCCGGGATTTTCTATCCCAGCGCCATCCGGGGCAATGGCGCTGGCTGGGCCACATCGGTCGCCAAGATCGGCTCGATCGCCGGACCATTCCTCGGCGGCCTGATCCTGTCGACGAACATGCCGATCCGGTTGATTTTCGTCTGCCTCGCGGTCTGTCCAGCGGTGCTTGCAGTCTGCATGTTCCTGGTGGGGCGGATTTATGGCGGCGAGGAAGATCCCATCCCCAATCCCGCCGCGCCGGCCGTCAGTAGCCGGGCTGCGTGACGATGGACGTGACAGCCTCCGCCTCAGCGTCGCTTGCGGGAGCGATCGACTGCGATATCCACCCTGACGTGCCGCGCAGGGACGATCTGCTGCCGTTTCTCGACGCATATTGGCAAGACGCCGTCGTCAGCCGCGACATCGATCGTCTGGACCTGACGAGCTATCCGGTCGGCTCGCCGCTGAGCGCACGGCCGGACTGGCGAGCGGCAACCGGGCAGGCACGCACGCCGGAAATGATGAGCACGCAGGTGCTGGACGCATTCGGCCTGCGCACCGCGATCCTGAATTGCCTGTGCGGGGGTCTCGTCGTCTACAACGAGCATCTTGGCGCTGCTTTGTGCCGGGCGACGAACGACTGGATCGCGGCCCGTTGGCTGGCGACGGATCGTCGCCTGCGTGCCTCGATCGTGGTATCCCTCGCCAGTCCGGAAATGGCGGCAGAGGAGATTGAGCGGCTGGCAGGGGATCGGCGCTTCGTCCAGGTTCTGGTGCTCGCGGCCGGAGAAATGCCTTTGGGACGCCGATATTACTGGCCGATCTGGAGAGCGGCCGAGCGCGCCGGGTTACCGGTCGGCATCCACGCCGGAAGTGCGTTTCGGCACGCCCCAACGCAAAGCGGCTATCCGTCAACTCTGGCAGAGGATTACTCCGCGCATCCGCAAGCGTTCGCCGCGCAGCTCGTGAGCCTGGTGGCGGAAGGTGTCTTCGCGAAGTTTCCGGCGCTGCGCGTGGTCCTTCTGGAATCCGGCGTAACCTGGCTGCCCGCGCTGATGTGGCGGATGAGCAAGGACTGGCGTGGCATCCGAACCGAGATTCCCTGGGTCAAGCAAACGCCGGCGCATGTTATTCGCGAACATGTCCGGCTCACCTGCCAGCCGTTCGACGCACCCGCGGCGGAGGTCGGGCGAATTGCGGAGCATCTCGGTTCCGACGAGATGCTGCTGTTTGCAACCGACTACCCGCACTGGCAGTTTGAGGGCGACGCAGCCATACCGGCTGGCCTGCCGGAGCATCTGCGTAGCAAGATGTTGGTCGACAATGCCATCGCGACCTACCCACGTCTGGGAGACGTCACATGAGCATCACCCAGGAGCAGTCCACCGAGACGGCCACCGTGCCGCGAGGGAATCGGGCGAGTGCGCGGCTGCAAATCGTGGATTGCGATATTCACCCGGCGTTCAGTTCTCCGACCGAACTCGCAAGCTTTCTTCCAGAACGCTGGAGGACGCATCTTGCGCGATTCGGCGCCCGGGTGCCGCAGCCCTTCGTCGGCGCCATACCTTACCCGCGGATGACACCGGGCAACGGAATGCGGATGGACAGTTGGCCTCCCGAAGGCGGACCGCCCGCCTCCGATCTTGGGTTTCTACAAAGTCAGCTACTGGATGCCTACGACATGGAGTACGGCATCCTGCAACCACTGGCGAGCGGCAGCACCACGTTCGATCAGGATCTCGGAGCCGCACTTTGTGGCGCAGTGAACGAGTGGCAGCTGGAGAAATGGTGCCGGCCTGAGAAGCGGCTGCGTGCATCACTCTGCGTGACGCAGGAGGACCCGAAGGCAGCGATCGCTGAAATCGAGCGCCGTGCGCACGACAACAAATTCGTCCAGATCGCAATCCCGCCGCGAACCATCGAGCCGGCGGGACGCCGGCGCTACTGGCCGGTCTACGAAGCGGCGGCGGCGCATGGGCTGCCGATCGGGCTGCATTCTGCCGCCTATGGGCCGCATGCCAACTCAGCGACGGGCTGGGTGTCCTACTACATCGAGGAGCATTACGGCTTTGCACATAGCCTGCAGGGCGTCGTCAGCAGCCTCGTCATGGAAGGGGTCTTCGAGCGTATTCCGAAATTGAAGGTGGCGTTGATCGAGGGGGGATTTGCGTGGCTGCCACCGCTCGGCTGGCGGCTCGACAAGCAGTGGGCGCGGATGCGGGACGAGCTCCCGATGGTGAAGCGGCCACCTTCGGAATACATCCGCGAGCATGTCTGGTGCACCACCCAGCCGATCGAGGAACCTGCGGACCCGAACGAGTTGCTCGACGTGATACGCTGGATCGGCTCCGATCGGCTGATGTATTCGAGCGACTATCCGCATTGGGACTTCGACGATCCACGGCATACGTTCAAGGTCGCCTTGTCCGAGGCGGCGCGGGTGGCGATCTTCGGCGGCAATGCGAAGTCGCTCTACGGGTTGTCCTGAGTTGGCGCGCCACGTCGTTGCCCGCGTTGGCGAGATTGCCCCAGGAGCATCCAAGCAGATCACTGTGCGGGGCCGCGAGATCGGCGTCTTCCATGTGAACGGGGAATACTTCGCGCTGCTCAACCGCTGCCCGCATGAGGGGGCGCCGTTGTGTCGGGGCAAGCTGGCGAGCCTGGTGGAAAGCGATTCCCCTGGGGAATATCGCATGTCGCGTCATGGCGAGATGCTGAAGTGCCCCTGGCACGGATGGGAGTTCGATATCCGCACCGGGCAGTCATGGTGCGATCCAGGCAAAACGTTTGTGAAGCAGTATGGGGTGAGCGTTGAGAGCGGCACGGAGCTGGAGCGGGGCCCTTACGTCGCCGACATCTTCCCGGTGACGGTCGAGGATCAATATATCGTCGTCGAGGTGTGACGTTTGGGCGTTTCTGGCGACCCTCAAGCTGCCTTGACGCCTGTTGTGGGGCGCACCTAGCCTTTTCGACAGAATGCAGGAGTGCGGCATGAAGTTTGCCATGTGCCTTGAGACGTCGGTCGGCCCGAAATGGGTACATGCGCGACAATTGGGCGTCGACCATGCCGTGGTGCTCGGCAGCACGGACGGTGCCATGCGACTGCATGATTACGGCAATCTCCTGATGCTGAAAAAGCAGTTCGAGGACGCCGGGTTGAACCTGTCGGCAATCGAGGGACTGGTGCCGATGGACGAAATGAAGGCCGGCACAGCCGGCCGCGATGTACAGATCGAGCAGTTCTGCCAAGTCATTCGCAATATGGGCGCGCTGGAGATTCCTGTTCTGTGCTATAGCTGGATGGTGTTTTTCACCTGGGCGCGCACATCTTTCACCACGCGCGGCCGCGGGGGCGCGCTGGTATCGAGCTACGAGCATCATCTCACCGACCGTGCACCCGGCGCCAACAAGCTTCGGATCACCGAGGACAAGCTATGGGAAACGTATGAATATTGGCTAAGTAAAGTCGTGCCGGTTGCCGAGAAGGCGGGAGTCAGGCTGACACTGCATCCTGATGATCCGCCGCTGTCACCGGTCATGGGTGTTGCTCGGATCTTCGGCAAGCAAGAGAATTTCGATCGGGCCATGGCGATGATCGAGAGTGAAGCGAATGCGATCTGTTTCTGCCAAGCGAATTTTGGGTTGATGGACAGCCCGGCGCGCGTGCCTGACCTGATCCGCCATTTCGGGGAACGCATCGGTTTCGTGCACTTCCGGGACGTCCGCGGCACCGCCAAAGACTTCGTCGAAACTTTTCACGATGAAGGGCACACGGACATGTTCGCCTGCATGCAAGCCTACCGCGACATCGGGTTCAATGGGCCGATCCGACCTGACCACGCGCCCGCCATGGAAGGTGATCCGAACACGCGCCCGGGCTATGAGGCACTTGGCCGGCTTTACGCCTTCGGCTACATGCGCGGTCTTTTGGAAGGCGTGGATACGCTACGGCGACAGCAAGCCGGCTGAGGTCGAGGGCAAACCCATTTGGATCGCTGCAGGGCCGCGTCGACTACTCGAGTTGCGCGCCCTTTGTACCATTGTCCATCGTTTCTGACTCGACGGTCGATTGCGGCATCACCGAAATTTCAGAAACCAGCGCGCCGGACACCCGCCCTACAAACCTTATGCCGGCCCAAATTTCACCCTGCTCGCCGGTAGCCATCATCGTTTTGGCATGCGCGCAGGCGTCCTCGTCGGTTGCGCAATCAACCGACGAGCCGCCGGTGACCCGTCCGCAAATATTCAACATAAAAATTCGATAGCCGGTCATCGTCCCTCGCAAAATAGTCGCGACACGAGCTCCTGAGCGATCACGAAAAAGTCATAACCACCTATGCCCCTGAAATGTAAGGCGTGCAACAGCAAACGCACTTCGATGCTAAATCATAATCATCGTGCGAGCGGCCAATCCACGGGCGCAACGCCCGCAATAATTGAATTTGGCCCGATGCGAGGACTGGCCTCAGACAGTTAACACCACATAGTCCTGCTCGACGCTGACTTCGACTAATTCCGCTCGGAATGGGCCGTGCGCCAGAACGCCACCGGGTTCGATCGTCACATCGTAGCTACGCGCCTGCATGCTGTGCGGGTCACACCAGGATTGGCCGGTGCGGATGTCGAACTCCCAGCAATGCCAGGGACAGCGGATCATCTCGCCGCGCCGCGTCAGCCGATACTCGCCCGGCTGCGGAGCCTCCAGGCGGCTGACGATCTCGCCCCGGCACAGCGGGGCCCCCTGGTGCGGGCATCGGTTGATCAGGGCAAAGAATTCGCCGCCGACATGGAAGATGCCGACCTCGCGGCCTTTCACTTGCACGATCTTGCAACTGCCGTCGGCAATCTCCGACGTGCTGGCGACGACATGACGGCTCATGTCAGTCGAGGCGATACAGCGCCTGGGCGTTCTCTCGATAGATCTTGCGCTGCCAATCGTCGGGAAGCGCCACCTTGAAGGCGTATCGCGGGTCGTCCTGATCCCAATGGGGATAATCGGTCGAGAACATGATCCGGTCCGGCCCGATCCATTCGATCGTCGACAGCATGTCCTGCGGGCGCTCCGGCTCCTCGATGGGTTGTGTGGTCACCCAGATGTGTTCGCGCACGTACTCCGACGGCGCCCTGCGAAGATGCGGCACCTCCGCCCGCAACCGCTTCCAGTGCTTGTCCAATCGCCAGCTCAGCGCCGGCAGCCAGGCAAAGCCGCCTTCCACCAGCACCACCTTCAAATCCGGAATGCGCTCGAACACGCCTTCGCAGACCAGGCTGGTGACCAGCGTCTGCATGCTCTGCACATAGGAAGGGTGCTCCTCGTGATAGAACGACGGCCAGCCGCCCCCGGTCGAGGCATGTCCGCTGGTGCCGCCCAGATGCAGCGAAACGGGGAAGCCGTTGGCGGCGCAGGCTTCCAGGATCGGCCAGTAGCGGCGGCGGCCCAGCGGCTCCAACCCGCGTGGGGGAATGTTCACCTGCACGAACCGGCGATCGGCGGAGCGCTTTTCGATCTCGGCGATCGCGGCGTCCTGGTGCTCGATGTTGATCTGCACCGACCCCTTCAATCGCGGCTCCGGTTCGCAGAACCGCGCGATCTGCCAGTCGTTCACCGCGGCGGCCATGGCAGCGCCATATTCGACATTGCGTTCGCCCGGGCCGCCACCCACCAAGGGCGCCAAAAGGCCGTGCGAAACGTCGAACAGATCAAGCAATTGCTTGCGCATGAGTGCGAGGTCGGAACCTGGAAAGCTGCCGTCCTCGCCCCAGGCATCCATCCGCATTCCGACGCCCGGCGACATGCGGGGATACATCGTGGTCCTGGCCAGTCCCTGCCGGCTGCGCCCGCCAATGCTGCGACGATGCTCCAGCCAGCGGGCCGACAGGAACGGATCGAACTCATCCGGCGAATTGACGAAGGGATGCACGTCGCAGTCGATGAAGCCTAGATGGCTCTGGCCGGCGCGCTCGGCCCGGGAAGCGGGGCCGGGCTGGCGATCGAGAACGGTCACGTTCATCGCGGCGTCTCCTTGATCGAGGTCAGCAGAGTCGAGTGTAGGTCTCAAGCGGGTTGTCGACGAGAATCTTCTGCAGCAGTCCCGCCGGCAGGCCGTGCGGCATGGCGTTGTCGCCGTCGAAGTGCCAGTGCGGGTAGTCGGTCGAGAACAGCAGCATCCTGTCCGAACCGATGCCGTCCATGATGGTTTCGATCTGCCCCGGCGCGGGGGGATCATCGAAGGGCTGAATCGTCAGGCGCACGTGATCGCGGATGATCTCGGCCGGACGGCGGTCCAGCCAGGGGACTTCGGCGCGAATGCCGCGCCAGGTCTTGTCCATCCGCCAAAGGCAGGCTGGCAGCCAGGTGACGCCGGATTCGATCAGCACCACCTTCAGTCCGGGGAATTTCAGGAAGACGCCTTCGGCCACCAGGCTGTTCAGCACCGCCGCAAAACCCTGGGCCTGCGATACGTAGTCCTCCAGGTAATAAGACGGCCACCCGCCGGCACTCGGAGGATGACGGAAGCTGCTGCCGGCATGGATGCCGATCGGAAGGCCGTGACGCTCGGCGGCAGCGTAGATCGGCCAGTTCTGGCGGCGTCCGAGCGGCAGTTCCGCCATCGCCAGCAGCAACACCTGCACGAAGCGCTGGTCCGGGGCCATGCGGTCGATTTCGGCGGCCGCCAGTTCGGCACTGTGCGGCGGCACCACGATGGACGCGCGCAGCCTGGGATCGCGGCCCAGCCATTCCGCGGCCAGCCAGTTGTTGATGGCCCGGCACATCGCGGCCGACAAATCCTCGCTGAACAACACCTGCGCCCCGTGCAATGCATTGCAGATGGCGAAGCGAGGCTGCATCCGGTCCAGGACCTGCGAGCGCAGGGCATCGAAGCTGCTGCCTGGTGGCCGGCCATCCAGGCGCCAGTCCGGGCGACAGTTGATGGCGGCATTGGCCGGATAGGAGCTGAGCTCGAAGTTCTCCCGCTCCAGTCCGCGGCGAAGGACATGTTCGCGCCAGTACTCGTCGAGATACGGCAGCAGAGCGCGGGTATCCGGCAGGGCCGGATGGATGTCGCAGTCGATGGCTCCCGCTGGAACGGCACTCATTGCGAAATGCGCCTGCAAGGGATGCAATTCGGACACTGCGCAACCTGCATCACCGGCGGGTCATCATGGGACCATGCCTCCCGTGACGAAGCTTAGGCGATCCCAGGGGTCGCGCAACCCGCCAACGCGGCCGCTAAGCAGAACGAACCAGCGAGGCCTCCAGCATTGCGCGAACCCGCTCCGCCAACGCATCGAGCGGAAAAGGCTTGCGCATGATCTCCAGCCCTGGCGCCAGCTCCATTTCCGACAAGGCGGTGCCGGCATAGCCGGTGATGAGCAGAACCGGCAGTCCGGGCAGAATGGCCCGGGCCGCGTCGGAGAGTTGGCGGCCGTTCAGGCCAGGCAGGCCCACATCTGTGACCAGCAGGTCGATCGGCGCATCGGATTGCAGAATTCGCAGCCCGCCTGAGCTGTCGGCCGCTTCCAGCACCGCCCAGCCGGGGTCACGCAACGCCTCGCAGATCAGGCCACGCAAACCCGGCTCATCCTCGACGACAAGGATGGTTGCATTGATCGTCGCCTCGACCTGGGCAGGGTCTGCCTGTTGCGGCACGGGCGCGGCTTCGGGTGGGTCGCCGAAATGGCGCGGGAGGTAAAGGCGGACGGTGGTGCCCTCGCCCGGCTGGCTGTGAAGCCGGACGAATCCGCCGGATTGCCGCACGAAGCCATACAGTTGCGAGAGGCCGAGGCCGGTGCCCTGGCCGATCGGCTTGGTGGTAAAGAACGGTTCGAACACCCTCGCCATGACCTCGGGCGCCATCCCGGTGCCGGTGTCGCGGACGGCTATCTCCACATAGCCGCCGGCCTCGGCGTCATCCTGGCCGGAAAGATCGGCCTCGGTCACCGTCTTGTCGGCCGTCGAGATGATGAGCGAGCCACCATCCGGCATGGCGTCGCGCGCGTTGATCGCCAGGTTCAGCAGCGCGCTTTCAAGCTGATTTGGATCGCACAGCGCCGACCAGACGCCGTCGTGCAGGCTCAGATCGAGCTGGATCGCCGGCCCGACGGTGCGCCGGATCAGATCTTCCATGCCAAGGACCAGCTGGTCCGGGTCGACGGGGCCCGGCTGCAGCGCCTGCCGGCGGGCGAAGGACAGCATCCGGTGCGTAAGCCCGGCCGCGCGGTCGACCGACTCCCGGGCCGCGGCCACGTAGCGGACGACCTCCTCGGAGCGGCCTTGGGCAATCCGGCGGTCCATCAGATCGAGGCAGCCGCCGATTCCCTGCAGCATGTTGTTGAAGTCGTGCGCGATGCCGCCGGTCAGCTGTCCGACCGCTTCCATCTTCTGGGCCTGGTGCAGACGTTCCTCGCTCAGCCGCAAGGCCGCTTCGACACGTCGGCGGGCGGTTATGTCGATGACGACACAGATGGTCCAGGTTTCCCCATCACGGCGCTCGATGCGGGCCGAGACCAATGTATCGACGATGCTTCCGTCCGCGCGGCGAAACTGCCGTTCCGGGTTGCGAAGCTCTCCACCGGCCGCAAGCTCCTCGCGGTCGGCGGCGGTCCATGGCTCGTTACCGGGCGCACCGAAGGCACCGATCGGGCGGCCGATGACCTCGTCGCGGGTGTAGCCGAGCAACGCCAGCCAACTGTCGGAGACGCCGGTGATGATCCCGTTGCCGTCCAGCATGTGCAGCGGCGCCGGGGACAGTTCGAAGCTGGCACGGCGGCGGGCTTCGCTTTCGCGGAGGGCATCCCCCGCCTCGCGGAGTTGCGCGGGGGACGGCAGCCGCAGTGCGGCGGGAAGCAATATCCACAGCGATATGGCGGTGACCACGGAGACTACTGCCGTTGCCGCCTTGACCACGCCCTCGATGCCGTAGACCGGCACCCACATCGTCAGCAGGTCCAGCCAATGGCCCGCGCCGCAGAGCAGGATGAAGGCGGCGAACAACCAGAGTACGGGCCGAAAGATGAGGTCTCGGCGGCGCCGGGCAAAGACCGCCAGCGCGACCGGTATGGTGAAATAGGCGACGCCGATCGCGACGTCCGATATGGCATGGGTCCAGATCAGGCCGGGCTCCCACAGCAGGCAGAAGCCATGTGCCGTCAACCCCGAGGGATCGAACAGCCAGCGCGTCACATTGTCCAACATGTCAGGCAATCTCACCGCTGAGAAGCGTGGCGCAAGGGCCTCGCTCGTTCGTTCCCTACGTCAAACCACGGTGTATCTGCCTCGGGTTCGAAGATGTCCAGCACTCGAACGTTGCCGCGGCAGGTAAATCCGGCGACCCGGTCAGGCTATGTCTGCTACCCGACAGCGTGGCCTCCGCGAGTGGCCGGCATGAAGCCGCGGCAGGGCGCCAGCGGCCTTCTTGGTGTCCGGCGTCGGCCGGACCATTGCGGCAAACTTGACATGCGCCTGGAATCGCGCGGCAAAGACACCCGGGCGGCAATACGGGCAGCCCATGGCGGGTGCGGGGAACAGAGATGACGATGAACGTGCATCCGCTGACCTGGATCATGGCGAACATCACCTGGAGTCAGGTTCCAGGGTATGTCGGCGCCGCGTTCGTCGTGCTGTCCTTCGTGATGAAGACGATGATTCCGCTGCGGGTCATGACCATCCTGAGCAATGTCTGCTTCATTGCTTATTCGTATATGGAAGGGCAGTATCCGACGCTGTTCCTGCACATGATCCTGCTGCCGCTGAACGCGGTCCGCATCTACCAGATGCTGTTGCTGACGCGGCGGGTGCGGGCGGCCTCGCAGGGCGAGCAGACGCTTGGGTCACTGCGGCCGTTCATGCGGCGGAGCCATTGCAAGAAGGGTCGGGTGCTGTTCCGCAAGGGCGATCCGGCCGATGCGCTGTACTACCTGGTCTCGGGGGAGTTCCTGGTGACCGAGATCGGGGTGGTCCTGCGCGGCGGCAGCTATGTCGGCGAACTCGGGCTGCTGGCGCCCAGCGGCCGGCGGACCCAGACGCTGGAATGCATCGCCGAGGGCGAGTTGCTATCGATCAGCTACGAGCATGTCCGCGAGCTGTACCTACCAAAATCCGGATTTCGGCTATCATTTCCTGCGCCTGACCGCGGGACGGCTGTTCGAAAACATCAATTCCCTGCAGCGGCAGGTCGAGACGCTGCAAGCGGAACTGGCGGCGGCGCGCCAGGCACACACGGCGTAAGGTTGTTCAGCCGGCGTGATACTGGCGCAGCGCGTCGAGGTCGAGGATGGTGATGTCCTGGCCCGACAGGCGGATCGAACCGGCGTCGCGGAAGTTCGCCAGGTGCTTGTTGATGCTCTCGCGCGTCAGGCCGGTGAGCCCCCCGAGTTCACGCTGCGACAGCTGGAACTCGATATGCAAGCCGAAGCCGTCCGGCCGCGAGTGCAGCGCCGCAAGGTAGGTCAGCGCCTTGGCGACTCGCGCCGGCGCGGGCAGGTCCACTGCATCGGTCATCTGCTCGGTCGCAGTCCTCAGCCGGCGGCTGAGCAGGCGGATGACCGCGATCAGCGACTCCGGCACCAGTTGCATCTCCTGGGTCAGCTGCTGGCCATCGATCGACAGCAGGCGGCATGGGGAGAGGGCAACGGCATCGGCCGAGCGGGGCCAGTCGTTCAGCACCGCGATTTCGCCGAATACGTGTCCGGGACCGGCGACGTCGAGGATCGCTTCACGGCCGCCGACGGTGGTGGAGGACAATTTCACGTAGCCTTGCAGCACGATCAGCACGGTGTGGCCGTCGTCCCCCTGGGCAAAGATCGGCTCGCGGGCATCGATCAGCAGCAGGGTCGAGCGCTTGACCAACCCCCGGAGAGCCGCCGAGGGAATGCAGCCAAGAACACTGTTGCCGGCGATCAGCCGATACTCGGCCTCATCGAGATCGACGGCCGGGCGCGAGCGTATCATTGCTGGAAGTCTCCCGACGAGAGTAGCGATTCTAAAGCAGGGCGGGGTGCAGCGCGACCGAAATTGTAACGGCCGCCGGCAAGCCGTCGAGTCTAGCCGGCACGGCAGGCCTATCGTCCACGGGGTCGCTTTGGCGCCGGGCCGCACATATTATACAAACGATTGCGTGCTCGCCGCGTGCCGCCAGATGAGCGGCTGCAGAAAGGGTCCTTGCGCCGATGAACCCCGCTTCACCTTCCCGCACCCGCGTGCGGCGCCTGCTGCTTCTGGCGCTGACTGTTGCCTTTGGCTCGGTGGGCCTGACACCGGCCCGCGCCGACTTCCGCGACCTCATTCCGTTCGGGCGAACCCACCGTATCGCCAACCTGCTGCCGGCGGTCGTCAGCATCACCATGATCAAGCTCGTGCAGGATTCGCCCGGGCAGGTTCGCCGGCAGGAGATGTTCGGTTCCGGCTTCATCATCGACCCGTCGGGGGTGATCATCACCAACCGGCACGTCATCAGCGACGTGGTGGAGATCAGCGTCACGTTGCAGGGCGGGAAGACGCTTCCGACCAAGGTCATCGGGGTTTCCAACAGCATCGATATCGCGCTGCTGAAGATCGATTCCGACAAGCCGCTGCCGACCGTGAAGTGGGCCGACAGCGACAAGCTGCATATCGGCGACCAGGTGCTGGCGGTCGGCAATCCGCTGGGGGTCGGCGAGTCGGTCAGTGCCGGCATCATCAGCGGCCTCAACCGCAATATCCGGATCTCCCCGTTCGACGACTTCATCCAGACCGATGCGGCGATCAACCATGGCAATTCAGGCGGCCCGCTGGTCGATATGCGCGGCGAGGTCGTGGGGATGAACACGGCGATCTTCTCGCCGTCGGAGAACAGCGGTTCGATCGGGATCGGCTTCGCCATACCCGCCAACGACGTCCTGTTCGTGGTCGACCAGTTGCGCCGGTTCGGCAAGCTGCGCTTCGGTTCGTTGGGGC
This sequence comes from uncultured Alphaproteobacteria bacterium, assembly GCA_963819305.1. Lineage (GTDB taxonomy): Bacteria > Pseudomonadota > Alphaproteobacteria > Acetobacterales > Acetobacteraceae > CAVTKE01. Next base: position 1,704,679 of record CAWFVP010000001.1, on the reverse strand, counting down.
TGGGCACGCAGGACATGACCGCCGACATCGCGGACTCGGTCGGGCTGGCGACCCCGCGCGGCGTGATCGTCGCGAGCATCGAACCGGACGGGCCGGCGGCCAAGGCGGACATCCAGGAGGGGGACGTGATCCTGAGCGTCGGCGGGCAGGCGCCGAAGGACGTGCGGGCGCTGGCCCGCACGGTGGCGCGCGCCAAGATCGGGGCGACGATGCCGCTGACGATCTGGCGCAACGGGCGGGAGATGAACCTTACGGCGACGGTCGGCGAATGGATGGATGGGGCGCACCAGGCCGCGCAGAAGGCGCCATCCGCAGTTCGTACCGCCAGCACCAACCCCAGCGACCTTGGGCTGCATCTGGCGGTGCTGAGCAGCGATAACCGGGCCCAGTGGAAGCTGCCCGCCGGCACCGAGGGCGTGGTGGTGACCGAGGTGGCGCCCAACACGGCGGCAGCCGACCGCTCCTTTGCCCCTGGGGATGTCATTCTCAAGGTGCAGGGCATGCCGGTCAGCACGCCCGACGAGGTGCGGCAGCGTCTGGAGGCCGTACAGAAATCGAAGCGCCGCACCGCCCTGGTGCTGATCCGCCGGGGCGAAAATCAGCAGTTCATGTCGCTGCCGATCGGCGGCTCTGCGTGACCCAGGCGACCGCGGCGGGAGAATATCGCGTTCATGTGAATGCGTTCATACCGTTTCGGGGACGGGCTCGGCATGAATGGGCCACCAGATAGGCCCAGCTGTTCGCACTGCGAAGCCGCCTGGAACGTAACAACGCAACAGGAGACTAAAAATGGCAACGAGGTACACGCTGGCTGCCGCGGCCCTGGCCCTGGCATTCTCGTCCGCCGCCTACGCCCAGACCGCAGCGCCCAAGAACCCCGGCTGCCCCGCCGCGGTGAACGCATCCGGGGAGGGCGGCATGGCCAAGCTGGCCGCTGGCGAGGGTGGCGTCGCGAAGCTGGCCGGCGGCGAAGGCGGTGTGGCGAAGCTGGCCGCCGGTGAGGGTGGCGTCGCGAAGCTCGCCGCCGGCGAAGGTGGCGTCGCCAAGCTGGCGGGTGGCGAGGGCGGCGTGGCCAAGCTCGCCGCCGGTGAGGGTGGCGTCGCGAAGCTTGCGGCCGGCGAAGGCGGCGTAGCCAAGCTGGCCGCCGGTGAGGGTGGCGTCGCGAAGCTTGCGGCCGGCGAAGGCGGCGTAGCCAAGCTGGCCGCCGGTGAGGGTGGCGTCGCGAAGCTGGCCGCCGGCGAAGGCGGAGTGGCCAAGTTGGCCGCCGGTGAGGGTGGCGTCGCGAAGCTGGCCGCCGGCGAAGGCGGAGTGGCCAAGTTGGCCGCCGGTGAGGGTGGCGTCGCGAAGCTGGCCGCCGGCGAAGGCGGAGTGGCCAAGTTGGCCGCCGGTGAGGGTGGCGTCGCGAAGCTGGCCGCCGGCGAGGGTGGCGTCGCGAAGCTGGCCGCCGGTGAGGGTGGGGTCGCGAAGCTGGCTTCGGGCGAAGGCGGAGTGGCTAAGCTGGCCGCCGGTGAGGGCGGTATCGCTCGCAACGCGAGCGGCCAGGGCTGCAATTGACGCAGCCCCGAGGCCCGCGCACCGCGCGGAGCCAATGACTTAAGGGCCGCGGCACCGAAAGGCGCCGCGGCTTTTGCGTGCCTGGGTTAGACGGGCGAAGGATTGCGTTCCGCAAAGCCTCGCTGGTGCCAGTAGGGATAGGCCGGGGCCACCGTGCTCGCGGCATCCAGCGCGGCCACCTGCTCGGGCGTCAGGGTCCAGCCGACGGCGCCGAGGTTCTGCCGCAGCTGCTCCTCGTTGCGCGCGCCGATGATCACCGTCGACACGGTCGGCCGCTGCAGCAGCCAGTTCAGCGCGATCTGCGGCACGCTCTTGCCGGTCTCCTCGGCCACCGCGTCCAGCGCGTCGACCACCCGGTAGAGGTACTCGTCGTCGACCGGCGGTCCCATGTCGGCGGTCTTGTGCAGGCGGCTGGTTTCCGGCAGCGGCTGGCCGCGGCGGATCTTGCCGGTCAGGCGGCCCCAGCCGAGCGGGCTCCAGACCACGGCGCCGACCCCCTGGTCGAGCCCGAGCGGCATCAGCTCCCACTCGTAGTCGCGGCCGATCAGCGAATAATAGGTCTGGTTGGCGACATAGCGCGGGTAGCCGTAGCGGTCCGCCACCGCCAGCGACTTCATCAGGTGCCAGCCGGAGAAGTTGGACACGCCGACATAGCGGATCTTGCCGGCGCGGACCAGCATCGTCGAGGGTGGACAGCACCTCCTCGACCGGGGTCATGGCGTCGAAGCCGTGCAGTTGGAACAGGTCGATATAGTCGGTGCCGAGCCGCTTCAGCGCCGCCTCGCACGGCGGCGATCAGGTGGAAGCGCGACGAGCCGACATCGTTCGGCCCCTCGCCGATGCGGAACGTGGCCTTGGTGGAGATGATCACCTGGTCGCGCCGGCCCTTGATCGCGGCGCCGAGCACCTCCTCGGACAGCGCCGCGCGAATAGACTGTCGGCGCTGTCGAACATGGTGACGCCCGCGTCGAGGCAGATGTCGACCAGCCGCCGCGCCCCCACCGCGTCGGTTCCGCCCCAGGCGGCGAAGAACTCGCCCCGGCCGCCGAACGTGCCGGTGCCGAAGCTCAGGACGGGGACCTTGAAGCCCGAGGCCCCAAGGCGTCGATATTCCATCTTCTCATATGCTCCGTTGTGTCAGGACTGGGTGGCTGCGAGTTCGCGGCGCCAGGGATGCTGTTCCTTGAAGCCGAGGACCTCCCGTGCCTTGCGGTTCGACAGCGGTGCCTCGTTGCCGATCAGCGGTCGAGTCACCGGCACGTTCGGGCACCAGCGCTTAAGGAATTCCGCGGTCGGCAGGTCGGCGGTGATGGTGTCGTTGACCGCGTTGAAGACCTGGAACCCAAGGCCGTCCTTTTGCAGGCAAAGATGCACGATCTGGGCGAGGTCGCGGGCGTCGATGTAGCTCCAGGCGTTGCGCTTGCGCGAGGGCGGATCGGTGAGGAATCCGGCGAAGCGGGCGTAATCGGTCGGTTCGATCACGTTGGCGATGCGCAGGGCGTAGATGTCGGCATCGAACCGCGCGGCGAAGGCGCGGGCGGTCTTCTCGTTCACCACCTTGGACAGGCCGTAGCTGTCCATCGGATCGACGTCGTAGTCCTCCTCCAGCGGGAACTGCTTGAAGTCGCGGTCGCCCTCAGCGAAGCAGACGCCATACGTGGTCTCGCTGGAGGCGATCACGACCTTGCGGATACCGAGCTTCATCGCCGCTTCGATGACGTTGTAGGTGCCCATCACATTGATGCGGAACGTCTCGTTGTCCGGGTTGAGGAAAATCCGCGGGATGGCGGCGAAATGCACCACGGCGTCCACCGGTGCCGGGGCCTTGCCGGCGCGCAGCCCCTCGCGGCCGAAATGCGACGTCATCGCGTTCATCGCCTGCGCCCCGTCGGTGATGTCGCCGACCAGGGTGACGATGTCCGGATGGGCGAAGGGCTGCCGGTCGAAATTCATGATCGAATAGCCTTGGCCGAGCAGCCATGCCATCGCATGGCGGCCCGCCTTGCCGCTGCCGCCGGTGAACAGGATTTGCTTGGACATCTTCGTCTCTCCTTCAGGTCCGGTCAGGGCCGAAAATGCGGACCGACCGGGTTGGTCTGCAGCCGTTTTGATCGAATCCGGACGCTCCGGCTAGGCTGCGCCGGCAGGGAGCAGCATCACGATGCGCAGCGACGACACCAAGGTCACCATCCGCGCCATCAAATCGATGTTTCGCCGGGTCAGTGGCAAAACCGTGTGGAGCTTCGTCAGGGTCGAGGCGGATGACGGGCTGGTGGGCTGGGGCGAGGCGACGATCTCCGGCCAGGCGGACGCCATCGCCGCGGAAGCCGGGCGGCAGGACGCGGCACTCTCCGGCACCATGGCGGATGTTGCGGCGGGGCTGCGGCCGATCAGCCCGGGGAAGCTCGGCTGGGCGGTGGTCTCGGCGATCGACCAGGCGCTGTGGGACATCCTGGGCCATCGCTCCGGACGAAAGCTGGCGGGGTTGCTTGCGGACTCGATGGAGCGAATCCATTCCCCTCTACGCCAACATCAACCGCGGCACCCTGGATCGTTCGCCGGCGGGCTTCGCCCACGCCGCGGCCGCCGCTGCGGCCGCGGGGTTCACCGCGGTGAAGATGGCGCCGTTCGATGACATGGCGCCGCACCTCGCCGGCACGCGAGAGGGACTGGCGCTGACCGAACTGGGCCTGGAGCGCATCGCCGCCGCGCATGCGGCGCTCGAGGGCGGGGTCGCCCGGCTGATGGTGGATTGCCATCGGCGCTTCACCCCCGACAGCGCCGCGGCGGCGTTGCACGAGGCGGCGAGGATCGGCGTCGCCTGGTTCGAATGCCCGCTGCCCGAAACAGCGGAGAACATCGCCGCCGTCCGTCACCTGCGCGGCCTGGCCAATGCCGCCGGGGTGCAATTGGCCGGGCTGGAGGAGACCTCGACGCTGGAGGGGTTTCTGCCCTGGCTGGATGCCTACGACGTGATGATGCCGGACGTGAAATACGCCGGGGGCCTCGCCGAGACACTGCGCATCGCCGAAGCGCTGCATCGACACGGCGTCGGGGTGTCGTTGCACAATCCAACCGGCTCGGTCTGCCATGCGGTCAGCCTGCATGTCAGCGCTGCGCTCGCCACCGGCCTGCCGCTCGAAATCCAATGGGGCGAGACCGATCTGCTGTTCGACCTGCCCGATCCGCGGCTTCCCAGGCCGCACGACGGACACAGCCCGCTGCCGCCCGGGCCGGGACATGGCGCCGCACTGGCCTTTGCAGCCGCGGAAGCCTGACGGATGCGATCGCCCGGTTTTCTGCTGGCACTCGCTGCCGCGTGGATTGCGGTGGCGGACGACGCACTTGCCCAGACCGCCGCCGAAGCTGCCGACGGGGCGGCGCTGACGGCGACGCGGATCAATCCCGGACAGGCTTGGACGCTGTTCTTCCTGCTGCTGGGCCCGATCAAGATCATCGTGCCGTTTGCGCGGCTGACGCGCGGGTGCGACCGTGTTTTCGATCTTCGGCTGGCGTTGCGCGCCACCGGCTTTGCCGGGCTGGTGCTGTTCGTGGCTGCGGTCGTCGGCGTTTCGATGCTGGACAAATACAACATGCGCCCCGCCGAGCTGGCGCTGGCGGGCGGCGTCATCGTCTTCATGGTGGCGCTGCGCACGGTGTTGGAGCAGATTTCGGGTTCGCCGGCGGCGCCGGCGCCGAGCGACCAGCCGCCCAGCCTCCGCGCCGCGTTCTCGCCTTTGGCATTCCCGGTGATCGTGACGCCTGCGGGCATCGCGGCGGTGATCGTGTTCATGGCGCTGGCGCCCGATGCCGGAACCAAGCTGCTGATCGCCGGGCTGCTGGCGCTGATCCTGGCATTGGACCTGGCGGCGATGCTCTCCGCACGGTTCATCGTGCAGTGGGCGACCATGCCGCTGCAGGTGTTCGGGGCGGTGTTGGGGATCGTTCAGTTGGCGTTGGGGCTGCACCTGATCCTGGTGGCCCTGGGGTCGCTCGGCATCATCAGCTACGTGGCCGGGCCTATTTGATCCGGCCGCGCCCGGCCACCGGCCAGACGGCTTCCACCCGGTTGCCGCGAATCGCCACGATTTCCTCGTGCAGATGCACCGTGGTGTCGCCGTAGCCGACGATGAAGACCAGCTTGTCGCCGACCGAAGGCGTGTCGCTCGGCTGTTCGAGGGTGATCGTCGCGTGCTCCGCCGAAAGGCCGACCTTGGCGACGCCCGCGAGGTCGCGCGGCGCCGGCACCGCGCCGTCGCTGCTCATCGCCTTCTTGCCGGCGTCGAGGATGATCCGGTCGGGCGCGGGGCGGCTGGTCACCGTGGCCAGCAGCAGCAGCGCCGGCGGAAAATCGAGATGGAAGCGGGTGCGATACAACATGTCGCTGAAGATCGCGCCGCCGGCCTGAACTTCCGTGACCCCCGGCTGCGCCGCGCAATGCGGGAAGCTGCCGCTGCCGCCGCAGCTGACGATGTCGATCCGGTGCCCCGCCTTGCGGCAGGCATCGGCGGTGGCCGTCAGCAACCCGACCGCGGCGGCGACGGCGCGCGCCTTCTCGGCCGCATCGGCGATGCCGACGGTATGCGCCTCCCACCCCATGACACCCACCAGCTTCACGCCGGGCATGGCGGCGATCGCATCGGCCAGTGCGACCGTCGCGGCGCCGGGCTCGGTGCCGGCGCGATTCATGCCCGTATTCACCTCGATGACCACGCTGACGACGAGTCCGGCCTGCTGCGCCGCCTGGGCGATCGGCGCGCAGTTGGCCACGGAATCGACCGCGACCTTCACGTCCACGCGCCGCCGCAGCGCCACCAGGCGCGCGACCTTGGCCGCGCCGACGATCTGGTTGGCGATGAGGATGTCGGCAATTCCCGCGGCCGCCATGATTTCGGCCTCGCCGAGCTTGGCGCAGGTGATGCCGATGGCGCCGGCGGCGATCTCGCGGCGGATGATCTCGACCGTTTTGTTGCCCTTGATATGCGGCCGCCAGGAAACCCCGTGGCTGCGGCAGGTTTGCGCGACGCGGGCAATGTTGGCGTCGAGCACATCGAGGTCCACCATCAGGGCCGGCGTATCCAGCGCGTCGATCGTCTGGCCGAGCACGGGCGATACGGGGGCGGCGTCGTTCATCGCATTGTTCTCCGGCGGGCGGCGAATGCTACGCCCGCAACGGAGCCGCAAGCTAGTGGGCGCGCGCCTCCAGGCGCTGGCTGAGGAATGCCAGCACCGACACCTCCTCGGCGCTCAGGCCGCTTTCCGGTTCCGCCAGCGTCTCCTCGGCACGTTGCCGGAGGCCATCGACCAGCGTGCCGTCCAGGTAGCCGTCGAAGATCGCCGGGTGGATGTAGCATTTCCGACAGATCGCGGGGGTATTCCCCAGCAGCTTCGACACCGCCTCGACAGCCTGCACGACATTGCGCTTGGCCGCGGCCCGGGTGTCGAAGGCCTGAAGTTCCCGCAGGGCCAGCGCTGCGAGGTTGGTCGCGGCCCAGGTGCGAAAATCCTTGGCAGTGATCTCCTCGCCTGAGATTTCCCTGAGATAGGCGTTGACGTCCTCGGAACCGACGCCGTGGCGCTCGCCGGTCTCATCGACGTATTGGAACACGTCCTGGCCGGGCAGATCCTGCAGCTTCTTCACCAACCGTGCCAGGCGAGCATCGTGCAGATCGATGTGATGCTGGACGCCGCTCTTGCCGCGAAAGTCGAAGGTGAGGCGGGCGCCCTTCACCCGCACGTGACGATTGCGCAGCGTGGTCAATCCGAAGCTCTTGTTCGACTTCGCGTATTCCTCGTTGCCGACCCGGGCGAGCGTCGTCTCCAGCAGCCGCACCACCGCCGCCAGCACCTTCTCGCGCGGCAAGCCGGGCCGGCCGAGGTCCTTGCCGACCTGGGCGCGCATCTTCGGCAGCACGCGGCCGAACACCAGCATGCGGTGATACTTGTTCTCGTCCCGCACCAGCCGCCAGCGTGGATGATACCGGTATTGCCGCCGGCCGCGGGCGTCCCGGCCGACCGCCTGCAGGTGGCCATGAGGATGCCGACAGATCCAGACGTCCTCATATGCGGGCGGAATGGCCAGCGACCTGATTCGTGCGAGGGTCTTGTCGTCGGTGATCTCGCGGCCCTCGTGATCAAGGTAGCGAAATCCGTCTTTGGCCCGCTCGCGCCGTATGCCCGGCCGATCCGGACTGACATAACGCAGATGCGCCGCGCGGGCGGCCTCTTCGGGGTCATCAGGGAGCGTTTCGAGGGCGAGATCGGTCATTTTGCGGCATGCAACGCTCGGCGTGGCCGGGAGTTGCGGCCGCTGTCTTCGCCGGGGGAGGTGGGTGTGCGACGCCCCTGGCAAACGCCGGCTCGTTGCGCGCATAGTTTCGCCAATCCGATCCGGAAGCCATGTCCATGAATGTCAGGCGCGCCAGCGCTCGCACGGGAGCCGGGAGCGCAGCCGGCAAACGTGGCGCCGGTTCGATCACCCGGGTCTTCTCTCCCCTCGCGCAGCCCGACGGCGTCGCGCTCCGTTGAGCTGGGACACCGTCGCCCCTTATCACAAAGGCTTCCGCGAATTCGCGGAGGCATACGAGGCGTTCGGGTTCGAGGACATCCACAGCGGCGCCCTGCCGTTCATCCCCGGCAAACCGGGCCTCGTCCTCGATGTCGGCGCCGGCAGCGGTCGGGACGCCGATTGGTTCGCTGCCCGTGGCTGGGATGTCGTCGCCGCCGAGCCTGCCACCGCGCTGCGGCAGGAGGCTGCACGTCGGCATCCCTCGGCCGGCATCCGCTGGGTCGACGACAGGCTGCCATCCCTCGCCAACGTCGGCCGTTTGGGCCTCGGGTTCGACCTGATCTGGCTCAGCGGGGTGTGGATGCACATCGCCCCCGAGCACCGGGCGCGCTCCATGCGGAAGTTCGCCACCCTGCTGAAGCCGGGCGGCCGGCTGATGCTGACATTGCGCCACGGTCCCGCCCCGGACGACCGGCCGATGTGGCCGGTCGACATGAACGAGGTCGAGCGTCTCGGGCTGGACCACGGGTTGGCGCTGCGGGTCGCCACCGAACGTGGCGAGGACAAGGGCGGCCGCAAGGACGTGCTCTGGCAGACCGTCATCCTCGACCTGCCGGACGATGGCGGCGGAGCTTTGCCGTTGCTGCGCAGCGTGATCCTTCGGCAGGAGAAATCCGCGACCTACAAGCTGGCGCTGCTGCGCTGCATCGCGCGGATCGCGGATGCCTCGCCGAACGCCGGCCGGGAGACCGCCGATCATGTCGAACTGCCGCTGGGATTGGTGGCGCTCTACTGGATCCGCATGTTCAAGCCGCTGGTCGAAGCCCGCCTGCCGCAGCGGCCCGGTGACGGCATGGGTTTTCTGACCCCTGCGTTCCACGCCCTCGCCCCGCTCGCGCCGTTCGATCTGCGGCCCGGCGGCCACTTCGTCGGAGCGATGGCCGACGCGCTGCGCCGGTCGCTGGCGGATGCAGCAAGGTTGATCTCGAACATGCCTGCCCGGCACCTGACATTCGCGAACGACCGCCCGGTGTTCGAGACCATGTTCGGGAAAATGCCGCGCGCGGCGGAAGCGCTCGTGCTCGACCAGGAAGTGCTTTGGACATACGGCACCACCCGCGTGCCGCTGGCGATCTGGAATGCGATGCGGCGAATGGCGGCATGGATCGAACCGATGCTGATCGCCGAATGGGTTCGCCTGACCCAGGGATATGCACGGGACCGATCGATCACCGCCGACGAGGTGCTGACCGCGCTGCGCTGGATCGAACCGAACCGGGACACGACCGTCGTGCGGGCCCTGGTCGATCGCCGGTTCGCGTCCGGCCGCGGCGTCGACTGCGTCTGGTCCGGGCGGCCGCTCGGCGCGGGATCAATGGATGTCGACCACCTGCTGCCGTGGTCGGCCTGGCCATGCGGCGACCTGTGGAACCTGCTCCCTGCCGCGCGTGACCTGAACCGGAGCAGCAAGCGCGAACTGATCGTGACCTCGGCGGCGCTGGCCGAGGCGCGGCCACGCATCGTGCAATGGTGGCAGGAGGCCTATCTGGAGGCGGACCCATCCGTCCGCAGCCGTTTCGTCGGGGAAGCCCAGACCACCCTGCCGATCGCCCATGACGGCGCTCTGGACCTTGGCGAGCTGTTCGTGGCCCTCGACTTCCGCCGGCTGCGGCTCCGCCAGGAGACGCAGGTTGCCGAGTGGGCCGGGGTCAGGCGGCCGGGATCTGGATGAGGTCGGTCAGCTGTTGCTGGGTCAGCGGAGCCTGGATGAACTTGAAGCGGATGCCGTCCTGCATGACGCTGTCCAGGCCGGTGATCTTGTCAGGCCACACCGCCGCCTTGGGGAAGAATTCGGTACGCAGCCGCTGCACCACCGCCGGGGGCACGCCAGCGAAATCGGCGTAGGCCTTCACTGCGTCGTCGGTCGCGTACATCCAGTCGACGGTTTCGCGGTAGGCGGCCATGAACGCCTGCAGCGCCGCCTTGCGGCCGGTGATGACGCTGAGATGTGCCACGTTGCAGCGGATGGTCTGGGTGCGCAGTTCCGGCACGTCGTTGCCGGTGGCCAGGATGCGGATCTTGCCGGCGGCGGCGGCATCGAGGTTGTACGGTACCGCCGACCAGCCGACATCGATCTGGCCGGACATCACCTGGGTATAGGTGCCTGGCACGCCGCCGGTGGCCACGAGCTTGGGGGTGATGCCGAAGGTCGGGCCGAAGCCGAGCACGACGCTGTTGGTGGACGAGCCCTGGGTGGAAAACGCCACCGTCTTGTCGCTGCAATCCTTGATCGACTTGATCGGGCTGTCGGCCGGCACGTACCAGAACAGGTCGCCGGCGCCGGTGGTCTCGTTGGAGATGATGCGCAGCGGCGCGCCCTTGGCGTAGGCGCCGATCGCCCCGAGCGTGCCGCCGGCGATGCCGAGTTCGGCGCTGCGCGACAGCACCGCCTGCAGGGTCTCGCCGCTGCCCTGGGTGTAGAGGATGTCGACGGCAATGCCGTGCTTGGCGAAGATCCCCGAGCGAACGCCCATTTCCGAGACGCTGGTGTCCCAGTTGCCCTTCTGCCCGACTGCCAGGGAGAATTTCTCCGCGGCGCGGACGGGCCGCGCCAGGGCGGCCAGCGTGGCCGGAACGACTGCGGCGAGGATGCTACGACGGCGCATGGCAGGTCTCCCTTCGGTTTCTTATGGGCTCACCGCGCCAGGCGGGCGAGCGCCGCGTTCAGGCCGGCGATCAGCAGCACGACCAGCAGCAGCAACGCATACATCTGCGGCATGTCAAAGCGCCGATACGCATCCGTCAGCATGAACCCTAGGCCGGCGCGGGACAATTTGGTTTCGGCCAGCAGGACGCCGATGCCGGCCACGCCGAAGCCAAGCCGCAGGCCGTTTAGCACCGAGCCGCGCACCGCCGGCAGGTAGATCTTGGTCGCCAGCTGCCACGGCGATGCACGCAGGCTGCGTCCCACCCGCACCAGCACCGGATCGACGCCGCGGATGCCGGCGGCGACGCTGATGGCGACCGGGAAGAAGCTGGACAGCACGCCCATCGCGACCTTGGATTGCGGCCCGGCGCCGAACATCATCAGCAGCACCGGGAAGAAGATGATCTTCGGGGTCGGCGCCAACCAGTAGACCCAATTCTCATAGGCGCAGGCAAGGAACTTGCTTGCCCCCAGGCCGAAGCCGCAGACCAGGCCGGCGAGGCCGCCGATGCCGACCGCGATCAGGAATTCGGAACCGGTGACGCCGAGATTCGACCAGAACTCCGGATCGGCCAGCGTGCGCAGCAGGGCCGACGTGATCTGCGGCACGCCCGGGACGACATCACGGAACAGCAGCCCGGAACACGCCAGGCCCTGCCACAGCGCCAGCAGCAGCAGCGCCGCGAACAGCCGCGTCAGCAGCACCGCGCGGCGGTTGCCGGCGATCAATGCTGATGCCGCAGCCAACGCTCGGCCCGTTCGGTGATGGTGAAGAAGGCGACGCTGACCAGCACCACGAACAAGATCGCCGCCCAGGTTCCCGCAAGGTCGTAGCGCTCGGAGAGTTCGTTGATCAGTTGGCCGAGGCCGCCGAGGTTGATCAGGAATTCCACGGCGACCACGTTGATCAGGCAGAATGTCAGGCCCAGGCGCAGGCCGGTGAAGATCGCGGGCAACGCCGCCGGCAGCAGGATCTTGCGAAAGATCTGCCACTGCGTCAGCCGCAGCGACCGGCCGACCTCGATCAGCACGTGGCGGATGCCGTCCAGGCCCTCCAGGGTCTTCAGCACCACCGGCGCGAGGCCGGAGGCGAACCCCATGACGATCGGCGTCAGCGGCGAACGGCCGAACGCCACCAGGAACAGCGGGTAGCCCAGCACCAAGGGCGCCGCCGCCCAGGCGGCGACCCACGGCTCGAAGGCCGCGCGCCGCAGCGGCGAGGCGCGCAGCAGAAACGCCAGCGGCACGCCGAACACCAGTGTCAGGCCCGCCGCCGCGGCGGTTTCGGCGGTGGTCAGCAGGAAGCGGGAGGCGACGTGTTCCTCGGTGACGACCCGCAGCAGCGCCGCCGGAATATCGGTCGGCAACGGCATGATGTAGACGCTGACGACGTCGGTCAGCAGCAGCACCTGCATGATCGCGGCCGCCGCGAACACGCTGGCGATGCCGACCCCGGTCGCCACCCATTTTCGTCGGCGAGTCACGCGCCGCCTTGCGTCACGAATGCTCGCTGGCGAGCAGGCCGCGGGAGGCCTCCTCGCGTAGATCGGCCCAGAGCAACGCGACCGTGGCGCCGAATTCCGGGGTGGTCAGCACCTCCGGCGTGCGCGGGCGGGGCAGCGGCACCTCGACGATGCGCTTCAGCCGGCCGGGACGAAAGCTCATCACCACGATGCGGTCGGAAAGCTGCACCGCCTCGGTCAGGCTGTGGGTGATCAGCAGCGTGGTCTGGTGCAGTTGCTGCTGGATCTGCAGCACCTTGTCGCCGAGCAGCATGCGGGTCTGTTCGTCGAGGGCGGCGAAGGGCTCGTCCATCAGCAATATCTTCGGTTGCGCCGCCAGGGTGCGGGCGATCGACACGCGCTGGCGCATGCCGCCGGAAAGTTCGCTGGGGTAGCGCCGCTCGAAGCCGTTGAGGCCGACCAGCGCCACCATCTCCTGCGCCCGCCGTTGCCGTTCGGATTTCGGCAGCCCCTGCAGTTCGAGGGGGAAGGCGACGTTGTCGAGCACGTTGCGCCAGGGGAAGGTGCTTTCCTCCTGGAACACCATGCCGATCGCCGGGTGCGGGCCGCGGACCACTTCGCCGTTGACGATGATCCGCCCGGCGGTCAGCGGCGTCAGGCCGCCGATGGCATGGAACAAGGTGGATTTGCCGCAGCCGGACGGGCCGATCACCGAAACGAATTCGCCGGGGGCGACATCGAAGCTGATGTCCTCGACCGCGACCAGGTCGCCGTCCGCGGTGGTGAACTGCTTGCGCGCGGCCTCGACCGCCAGCGCCGGGGGCGGGACGGCCGAACTCAGCGCCAGATGGTCCGGCAACGCCAGGTTCATTGCGGGCGGAGCTCCACGCGGCGGCCTAGAGCCGGGGCCGGGGCGCGGCGTCGAATTTTCCGCGGCTGTTGCCGTCGGCCATCAGCGTCCTCCCTGTTGCGGCGCGTGGCGGCATCTTGGCGGCAACCGCCAATGGCGTCCACCGGCGCACGGCTGGACATGCGGGCTGTCCCCACCTATGCCGGCGGCCATGGCAAAGCTCTCGCTTTCGGTCGCCGTGGGCGACTACGACCGGGTTCGCCCGCTGGTGGACGGCAGCGTCGGCATCGACGGCGTCGATCCGGTCTTCATGCTGCTGGAACCCGAGGAGATCTTCTTCCGCGGCTTCCGCCACGCCGATTTCGACATCTGCGAATTGTCGCTGAGCAGCTTCTCGGTCAAGACCGCCAACGGCGACTCGCCCTATGTCGGCGTGCCGGTGTTCCCTTCGCGGGCGTTCCGCCACACGTCCATCTACGTCCGCAGCGACCGCATCCGCACCCCCGCCGACCTCAAGGGCAAGCGCATCGGCGTGCCGGAATACCAGCTGACCGCCAATGTCTGGGCGCGGATGATCCTGGAGGAGCACGGCGTCAGCCCGTCGGACGTCACCTGGGTGCGCGGCGGCTACGAGCACCCGGGCCGGGTCGAGAAGATTACCCTCGACCTGCCGGCTTCGGTGCGGCTGGAGAATGCGCCGGCCGGGGCGACCATCTCGGCGATGCTGGCCGAGGGCAGCATCGATGCGGTGATCGGGCCGCGGGCGCCGTCCTGCTTCGAACGCGGCCACCCGCATGTCGGCTGGCTGTTCGCCGACCCGACCGCCGCCGCGTCGGAGTCCTTCCGCCGCACCCGGATCTTCCCGATCATGCATCTGGTGGGAATTCGCCGCACCCTGGCCGACCGTTACCCGTATCTGCCGGCCGCGGTCGCGAAGGCGTTCACTGCCGCCAAGACGGTGGCGCTGGCCAAGCTCACGGACACCTCGGCGACCAAGGTGACGCTGCCGTTCGTGGAGGAGCAGCTGCGCGCCGCCCGGGCATTGATGGGCGAGGATTTCTGGTCGTACGGCCTCGCCGCCAACCGCCACGTCCTGGAAGCGTTTCTGCGGGCGCATCACGCCCAGGGCCTGTCTTCCCGCGAGTTGCGGCCGGAGGAGCTTTTTCATCCCGGCGCCCACGAAACCCACAGCATCTGACCGTCTACGCATGGCAACGGCTGCCTCGACGGTTTAACCTGCCCGCAATCGACGTCGCCCGTGCCTTCGGTCGCCGAGGGCATCGGGGCTAGTATTCGAGTTCTGTGGCCAGGACGGCCTGTTGAGCGGGGATTGCCAGTGACCGGAACGACCATCAGCGGCGCCTACGTGACCGGCGTGGTGCTCAGCGACGCGGCCACAAACAACCCGGTCAGCATCACCAACACGGCGGTGATCGGCAACGCCACCGGCGCCGGGGTCCAGGGCACCGGCACGCTCGACTGGATCATCAGCAACTCCGGCACGGTCCGTTCCACCGGCACCAGCATCGGCTCCACCGGCATCGCCCTGGCGGCTGGGGGCACCATCACCAACCAGGCCGCCGCGCTGATCGGCGGCAACTACGCCGGCGTGGCGATGTATGCCGCCGGGACGGTGGTGAATGGCGGCAGCATCGGCGCCCAGGCGACGGTCGGCCGCGGCATCTTCCTGGCCGCTGGCGGCGCAGTGGTGAATGGCACCGGAGCGAAGGTCACCGGCGGCAACAGCGGGGTGAGCCTGACCACGTCCGGCGTCGTGGTGAACTCAGGGACGATCAGCGGCCTAGCCGGATATGGCGTGGCGCTGGCCGGCGGCGGGGCGGTGACCAACAATTCCGCCAGCGGGATCAATGGCTACACGATCGGGGTGAGCCTCGGCGGCGCCGGCACGGTGGTCAACGCCGGCAGCGTCGGCTCCGTGCAGACCTCCGGCACCGGGTTCAGCTACAACAGCACGACCAAGACCATCATCCCGATCACCGGCGGCATCGTCGTGAACCAGGGCGGCGGGGTCAGCAACGCGGCCACCGGCACCGTCAGCAGCAATTTCTTCGGCATCGCCATGTCCGGCGGCGGCAGCGTGGTCAACGCCGGCTCGGTCTCGGCGGCCAGCACCGTGGACGGCTTCGGGGTGCTCATACAGGGGGGCGGCAGCGCCACCAACGCCGCGTCCGGGACGATCTCGGCGGGGCTGGACGGGATCGTGGCGTTCGGCACCCAGTCGGCCACGGTGACCAATTTCGGCGCGATCTCCGGCACCGCGCGCAGCGGCATCGACCTGTTCGGGCCGGGCAGCGTCATCAACGCGGCGTCCGGCAGCATTACCGGCAACAACATCGGGATCCTGACGCGCGGCCTGGCCGACATCGTGAACGCCGGCAGCATCATCACCAAGGGCGGCAGCATCAGCCGGGGCATCCTGATGGTCGCCGGCGGCGCGGCCACCAACGCCGCCACCGGCACCATCGCCAGCACCAATATCGGCGTCTATTCGCTGTATGTCGCGGCGACCGTGACCAATCTCGGCCAGATCTCCAGCACCCGCACCTTCGCCGGCGCCGGGGTGCAGCTGAAATCCGGTGGCACCGTGGTCAACGGGGCGGGCGGCACGATTTCCGCCGAGTGGATCGGGGCGCAGATCGGCGGCTTTAACTACGGCACCATTTCCTATGCGCCGGGCGGGACCGTGCTCAACCAGGGGCTGATCTTCGCCAGCGACGGGACCAACGGCGCCGCGGTCTGGATCAAGGGCGCGGGGGTGATCCTGAACTCGGCCTCCGGCACCATCAGCGGCGGTCCATACGGGGTGGTCAGCTACGACCCGACCACCATCGTCAATGCCGGCTCCATCGGCGGCACCCAGTACGCGGTGTTCGCGGCCAATGCCGGAATCGTCGACCGGGTGGTGGTGGCCCCGGGCGCGCAGTTCAGCGGCATCGTCGCGGGCAGCAACGTCCGCTCCGGGGGCACGGCGGTCGGCGTGCTGGAACTGCAGGCGGGGGGCTCCGGCAGCATCGCCGGCTTCGGCAGCAAATATGTCGGCTTCTCGCAGGTGACGCTGGACGCCGGCGGCGCCTGGTCGCTAGGCGGCACCGTGGCGGCGGCGCAGACCTTGGCCTTCGCCGGCGCCAATGCGACGCTGACGCTCGCCAACCCCGACAGCGTCGCCGGCACCATCGCCGGTTTCGCGGCGACCGACACGATCGATCTCGCCGGCATCACCGATGTCACCTCGGCGACACTGGGCGTCGGCAACCTGCTGACCGTGACGCAGAGCGCCGGTCCAAACCTCACCTTGCAGTTCGATCCGGCGCAGAGCTTCACCGGCACCAATTTCGGTTTCTCGGTTTCCGGCGGAAGCACCGCGCTGGTGGTGCCGTGCTTCGCCCGCGGCACCCACATCCGGACAGGTCGCGGCGCCATCGCCGTCGAGCATCTGGAGGTCGGGGACCTGGTGGTGAACCCCTGGGGCGAGACGCTGCCGATCGTCTGGCTCGGCCATCGCCGGGTGGATTGCCGCCGCCACCGGGCACCGGCGGACGTGCTGCCGGTGCTGGTGCGGACGGATGCCTTCGCCGCGGGCCAGCCGCTGCGGGACCTGGTGCTCTCGCCCGACCATGCCGTGTTCGTCGATGGCGACCTGATCCCGGTGCGCTACCTGGTGAACGGCATCAGCGTCGTCCGGCTCGAGGTCGCCGAGGTCGAATACTGGCATGTCGAGCTGGAGCGGCACGACGTGCTGCTGGCCGAGGGCCTGCCCGTAGAATCCTATCTGGACACCGGCAACCGCGACGCCTTCGCCGGCGGCCCCGCCACCGCGGCGCATGCCGACTTCGCGGTGCGCGCGCTGGAAGTCTGGGACAGCAGCGCCTGCGGCCGCCTGATGCGCGGCGGTGCGGCCCTGGCTGCTGTGAAGCAGCTTCTGCTGGACCGGCTGCCGCCTGGCGCGCTGGCGGACGATCCCGACCTGCATTTGCTAGCCGACGGAGTCCGGATCGACGCGCGGCGGCTGGGCTCGCGCCATGAGTTCACGATCCCGAACGCCTGCCGGTCGCTGCGGCTGACATCGCGCGCCGCGATCCCGGCCGAGGTCTGGGCCGGCAACGACGATCCGCGCCTGCTGGGCGCCGCGGTCCGCAGCATCGAACTGGACGGGGAGGCAATGTCGCTGACCGATCCGCGCCTCGGCGCAGGATGGCAGCCGCGCGAAGGCGGCAGCCGCGGCTGGCGCTGGACCGACGGCCATGCGGTGCTGCCGGCGTGCCGGAGCGTGACGGTGACGCTGGCGCCGCTGCTGCGCTATCCGGTAGCAATCGCCGAAGCGCGCCGTCAGCTCGCATTGTGAGCGCCGTCGCGCTGGTGCTGTGCGCCTGCGGCAGCGGCCTGCGCGCGGCGCGCTGCTGCGAGCTCGCTGCCGGCAGCTCGCTGCCGCCGGCGGAGGCCACCCGGCACCTGGTGCCGCTGGTCGAGCGGGCGATCCAGGCGCATCGCGCACGGCGCCACCGAGACCGCCGAGCGCCTGTGCCTCGACGTGCTGGAACTGGCGCCCGGACCGGCCCGGCGCGCTGACCGTGCTGTACGAGATCCGCAAGGCGCAGCGGCAGACGCGCGGCCGCGGAGGCGCTGATCCGCCGCATCGTCGCGCTCGACCCCAACAACTTCTGGGCGACCAACGAGCTGGCGCTGCTGCTGCTGGCCAAGGGCGACCTGGCGGAGGCCGAGGTGCACGCCCGCAACGCCGTGCGCATCGCGCCGGAGAACCCGCAGGCGCACAACCTGATGGGCATGATCCTGACCGAGGCGCAGCGGCCCGCGGTCGGCGAATACCACTACCGCCGGGTGCTGGAACTGTCCGGCGCGCGCGACCCGATCCTGCTCGCCAACCTGGCCTGGAACCTGAAGAACCAGGGCCGCATGGAGGAGGCGCGCGCGCTCTACGAGGAATCGGTCGCCGCCGCGCCCGACATGCCGCCAGACCCTGCTCGGCTGGGCGCGGCTGGAGGAGGCCGACCGCAAGTTCGACGCCGCCGCCGAGGTGCTCGACCGCGCCGATGGGCTGTGCGCCGGACGATCCCGGCGTGCAGCTGACGCGCGCCGTGCTGCTCGGCCGGCATGCGCCAGACCGACGCGGCGCTGGCCGTGCTCGACGCGCATCGCCGCGGACAGCCAGCGACGGCGTGCTCGGCCCCAACGAACTGCTGGAGAAGGGCCGGCTGCTCGACCAGATGGGCCGCTATGACGAGGCCTTCGCCGCCTTCATCGAGGGCAAGCGGCTGGCGCGCGAGATGCAGCGGCAATGCCTATCTGGACGCGCACGCCGCAGCAGCTGGCCAGCCGGCTGCGCGGCTTCTTCACCGCCGGCCGGCTGCAGCTCTGCCGCGCGCCGACGGTGCGCGCCGACGTGGCCGCAGCCGATCTTCATCCTCGGCTTTCCGCGCTCCGGCACCACCCTGGTCGAGCAGACGCTGTCGGCGCATCCGCGCATCGCCGCCGGCGACGAGCTGCCGTTGATCAACGACATCACCGACATCATGCCGCGGATGCTGAACAGCCCGCTGGGCTACCCGGAGGCGCTGGCCGAGCTGTGGATGGGCGACCAGCGCGAGGGGCTCGACAATCTGCGCGACTACTACCTGCAGAAGGTCCGCCAGCTGGGCATCCTGCGCCGGAGGCGCCGCCTGGTTCACCGACAAGATGCCGCTGAACGAGACGCATCTCGGCCTGATCGCGCTGCTGTTCCCGCAGGCGCCGCTGATCCATGTGCATCCGCCATCCGCTGGACGTGATGGTGTCGGCCATCTCCAACCACCTCACGCACGGGTTCTTCTGCGCCTCGCGCTGGAGACGGCGGCGCGGCACTACGTGCTGGTGATGGACCTGGTGCAGCATTACCGCGGCGAAATGGCGCTGCGCTATCTGCCGGTGCGCTACGAGGACATCGTCGACGACCAGGAAGCGGTGGTCCGCAGCATGCTGGATTTCATCGGCGAGGCGTTCGACGAGCGCTGCCTGAGGTTCCACGAGAACCGGCGCTACGCCCGCACCGCCAGCTACGCGCAGGTGACCGAAAAGCTCTACGACCGCTCGCGCTATCGCTATCGGCACTACCGCGCGCAGCTGCGAGCCGGTGATTGCCGATCCTGGCGCCGGTGATCGAGCGGCTCGGCTACAGCGTGGAATAGTCGGCTGGATATCCAGTCCCCAGCCGCCGCGCGGCCGAATGCCGCGGCCATCCCGGTCACCATGCCGCTGGGCGAGGTGTTCGCCATCGCCAGCGAGTTCGAAAGCGCCGGGCGGATCGAGCGAGGCGGAGCGGCTGCTGACGCATATCCTCGCCGCCGCCCCGCTGCAGCCCGATGCGCTGCACCTCGCGGGCATCGTGGCGTTCCGCCGCGGGCGGCACGCGGACGCGCTGGCAGTTCATGGAGCAGGCGATCGTGCACGGCGTCGACACGCCGCTGTACATGCGCAACATCTGCGAGGTGTATCGCATCCTCGGCCGGCTGGACGACGCGCTGGCCGCGGCGCAGCGGGCAGCGGCAATGGCGCCCGAGCGATCCGCTCTGCCTGCACAACCTGGCGATCATCCACTACGAGCGGCTGGAGATCGACGACAGCATCGGCATGCGCCGCGCCGTGCCCTGGCGATCGACCCGACCCTGCCGGGCGCGCATTTCGAACTGGCCGAGGCGCTGCTGCTGCGCGGCGAGTTCGAGCAGCGGCTGGGAGGAATACGAATGGCGCTTCCGCATCGCCGGCGCGGCGCCGCTGATGCCGCCGACCGACCGGCCGCAATGGGACGGCGCGCCGATGCCGGGCGCACGCTGCTGCTGGTTGCCGACCAGGGCTTCGGCGACGTCATCCAGTTCAGCCGCTACATCCCCTGGGCGGCCGAGCGCTGCGCCGACGTCGCCATCGCCTGCAGCGCCCGAGATGATGCCGGTGCTGCGGCAAGTGCATCCGGCGGCGCGGCTGTTCCAACGCTGGGACGAGTGCCCGGATTATGCCGCCTTCTGCCCGCTGTCCGGCCTGCCGCGCCTGCACGGCACGCGGCTGGACAACATCCCGGCGCCGGTCCCCTATCTGCATGCCGACCCGGCCCGCGCAGCCGCCTGGAAGCAGCGGCTGGCGGCGCTGGTGCCGCGCGGCTATCGCCGCATCGGCATCGTCTGGGCGGGACGGCCGACCCACAACAACGACCGCAACCGCTCCGCCACGCTGGCCGCATTTCGCGCCCTTGACGCAGCTTGCGCGGGGTGGCGCTGGTGTCGCTGCAGAAGGGCCCGTCGGCGGCCAGGCCGGCGGCTATTTCGGCCGCGCCCCGCTGGTCAATATCGGCGCCGAGATCCAGGATTACGACGACACCATGGCGCATCCTGGCCAACCTCGACATGCTGGTGACGCGTCGATACCTCGGTGGCGCACCTGGCCGGCGCGATGGGCCGGCCGGGTCTGGATCATGCTGCCGCGCGCGCCGGACTGGCGCTGGCTGCTGAAGCCCGCGCCGATACGCCCGTGGTATCCGACGCTGCGGCTGTTCCGGCAGGATGCGTCGCGCAATTTCAGGTCGGTGGCCGAGGCCGTGGCGGCGGAGTTGCCCAGCGTCGATTGGAGCCGAAAATGAGCGGCGACGGCAGCTTGGACGGCGCCGTGCTGGCGTTGTCGGGCGGGATCGGCGGCGCCAAGCTGGCGCTCGGCTTGGCCCACGTGCTGCCGCCCGGCAAGCTGCTGGTGGTCGGCAACACGGGCGATGACTTCGAACATCTGGGCCTGCGCATTTCACCCGACCTGGACACGGTGATGTACACCCTGGCCGGCCTCAACAACCAGGAACTCGGCTGGGGGCTGCGCGGCGAGACGTGGAACTTCATGGCCGCCCTCACCCGCCTGGGCGGCGAGGATTGGTTTCGCCTCGGCGATGCCGATCTCGCCACCCATGTCGAGCGGACCCGCCGCCTGCGGCGCGGGCGTTTCGCTGTCGGCGGTCACCGACGATTTCCGCCGCCGGCTTGGCCTCGCGTCCGAGTTGCTGCCGATGACGGACGACATCGTGCGCACGCGGGCTCGACCGCCTCGGGCTGGCTCGATTTCCAGGACTACTTCGTGCGGCGGCACTGCGAGCCGGTGGTCAGCGAACTGGTGTTCGAGGGCGCGGCCCAGGCCGTGCCGCAGCCGCGTTTCCTGGCGGCCCTGCGTCATCCGGGATTGCGCGCGGTGGTGATCTGCCCGTCCAACCCGTTCATTTCGATCGAGCCGATCCTGGCGGTGCCGGGTATCCGTGATGCGATCGCGCAATGTCCGGCTCCGGTCATTGCGGTGTCGCCGATCATCGGCGGGCAGGCGGTCAAGGGGCCGACGGCGAAGATCATGGCCGAACTCGGCATGGTCCCCAGCGCCGCCGCGGCCTCGGCACGTTATCGCGGATTGCTGGACGGCTTCGTGCTGGATGCCGGCGATGCGCAGGACGGCGCCGATCATTTTGCGGCGGTGTTCCGCGCGCCGACCTTGATGACCACGCTCGAAACGAAGGTGGATCTTGCCCGGACGATCCTGGGGATCGCCGACAGCCTTCGATAGGGGTTGCAGTGTAACTCCAATGTTGCTTGCCTGGGATGAGCCTGGGGAGCGAAATCTCGCCGGCAGACCATTCAGCTGCGAGGGAACGGCATGAGCGAATTGTATTCAGGGGCATGTTTCTGCGGTGCCGTCGAACTGCGGGTGACCGGCCAGCCGAACGCGATGGGCTACTGCCATTGCCGTTCCTGCCGGTCCTGGTCAGGTGGCCCGGTCAACGCGTTCACGCTGTGGTCGCCGGAGGCGGTCGAGGTCACCAAGGGCGCCGACAAGATCGCGACCTTCCACAAGACGGACATGAGCCATCGGCAATATTGCCGGGTCTGCGGCGGCCATCTGATGACCAACCATCCGCCGCTGAACATGGTCGATGTCTATTCCGCGACCCTTCCGGACCTGGCGTTCGTCCCGCAGGTGCATGTCAACTACGCCGAGACGGTGCTGCCGATGCGCGACGGGCTGCCGAAGCTGAAGGATTTCCCGGCGGAGTTCGGCGGTTCCGGCGACACGGTCCCGGAATAAGCCTCAGGGATTGGACGCTCCGGCGAAGGCGTCGGTATTTTCCGGCGCCGACTGCATCCCCGCCGAGACCGGGCGGCCGCCGGTGTGGCGATGGAGTGCCGCACGAAGCTCGTGATAGCCGCCGACGACCGGCGGCAGCCTCAGCTCCTGGAAGGCGGCCTCGGACAGAAATCCGGCATAGCCGAGCCGGAGGTGTTCTGTCGGCAGCCTCGCCCGGCGCGCCGATTCCCTGATCTGCGCCGGCGTGTATTCCTCGGCCGGTCCGTAGTCGCTCAGCAGTTGCGGGCCGAGCCGCCTGGCGTAGCCGCGGACCGCGGATCTGGTCCGCAGCCATTGCGACAATCTTGCAAACATGCGCGACCACCCTTCACGTCCGTATACCGAAACGAGCCTTACCGCATCTCCTCCCCGAAGACGATGCGATGGCCGTCCACGGTGGTCACGACGATCTCCCGCATGCCGTATTCCCGTTCCACCGGTGGCGTGCAGGCGGCGCCGCGCGCGGCCAGTTCCACGTGCAGGGCCGTCACGTCGTCGACGTTGATGTAGCCGAACCAGTTGTGGGAGCCGGTCTTCGCCGCGGGCAGGTCGCGCGGGCAATGCCCAAGCATCACGCGCATGCCGTCGCGCTCCACCAGGCGCCATTCGGCGGCGTCCTCCCACAGCACCTGAAACCCAAGCGCATCGCGGAAATAGGCAGCACTGCGTTGCAGGTCGGGAACGGCGAGCACGAACGACCATGGGGTCAGCTTTGCTGGCATCTGGAAATTCCTATGATTTGGAATCCGGAAGCTCTCGTTGCTGCTGGCGCTGCCGCACCTCGGCGTCGTTGAGGCGGGCGTCGTAGATCGAGCGCGGCTCGATCGTGCGGGCAACCAAGGTGGCCAGTCGCGACCGCCAGCAGCATCGGCACGATGAAGTCGCGGGCGTGGCCGGTCAGCTCCATCATCAGCACGACGGTCGAAATCGGCCCCTGGGTGGTCGCCGCCAGCATCGCGCCGGCGCCGAGGATCGCGAACAAGCCGGGCGGGACGCCGGGCCACAGCATCGACCACGGGATGCCGAGCACACCGCCCAGCAGCGCGCCGAACGCGAGCGAGGGGGTGAACAGGCCGCCCGGCGCTCCGCCGCCGAGACAGAGCAGGATGGCCGCCGGCTTCAGCACGACCAGGGCCAGCAGCAGCAACGGCGCGACCTGGCCGGTGAATGCCAGCTGCGCCACGTCGCGGCCGTTGCCCAGCAGCTGCGGGAAAGCGATAGAAACCGTGCCCAGCAGCCCGAGCGCCAGCACCGGCGCCGCGATCGCCCAGCGACCCCTGGGCCGATGGCGATCGACCCAGGCGACGGCACGGACGTAGCCGACCGAGACCACGCCGATGATCGGTGCCGCCAGCAGCGCCCAGGCGGCGCTGGAAACCGAGCCGGGATAGGCCGGGATTTCGTAGGTCGGGGCATCCGGCAGGAACATCCAGGACACACCGGTGGCGATCAGCGTGGTGACCAGGGCCGGCAGCACGAAGCGCAGTGCCAACTGGCCGCGCAGCACTTCCAGCGCGAACAGGGCGCCGCCGAGCGGCACGCCGTAGGCCGCGGCCATGCCAGCGCCGGCGCCGCAGGCCACCAGCAGGCGCCGCGCCTCGTCCGACAGCTGCACCCGGTCGGCCAGCGCGTTGGCGACCACCGCGCCGGTCTGCTTCGGCGCACCCTCACGGCCGAGCGAGGCACCCATGCCGACGATCAGGATCGACAGCACGGCGCTGCCGAGCGTCCGCCAGGCCGGCAGCCGCCCGGCGTGGAACCAGATGGCGGCGCGTGATGTCGATGCCGTTGCCGCTCGGCAGCCGCACCAGCAGCCATTGCCCGCCGCCGGTCAGCACGCCGGCGGCCAGCAGCACGGCGACGTGCCGCCACCCCGGCGTCTTCGATGCGGCGTCCAGCAGGTCGATCCCCGCACCCGGCCAGACGGTGTGCTGCACCAATTCCAACAGGCCGGTGAGGGCCGCGGCACCCAGTCCGGTGCCGATGCCGGTCAGCACCACGGCGAGCCAGAAGCCGGCCGCGTCGCGCCGGGCGAGGATCGGCGCGATCATGCGCCGGCCCGCTGCCGAAGCGGCTGCGGGATCATGCGATTCAGCCGGCGCCAACCAGCTTTCTGATGGCGGCCAAGGTCTCCGGCGCGGTCCAGTCGATGGCGCCTTCCAGCCGGCCGCGCTCGCGGCCCTGGCGGTCGATGATCAACGTGGTCGGCAGGCCGCGCGCGCCCCAGGCCCGCGCCAGATCGCCCTTGGGGTCGAGCCAGACCGGCAGCGAGGTGATGCCGTGGCCGGCGTAGAATTTCTTCACCACCTCCGCGCCGCCGCGGTCGGACGACAGCGGCAGCACCAAGATGCCGTCCCCGGCCAGCGTGCCGGCCAGCGCCTGCAAGGCCGGCATTTCGGCCACGCAAGGGACGCACCAGGTGGCCCAGAGGTTGACCACCAGGCCCTTGCCGGCGAAATCGGAGAGGTGGCGCACCTCGCCGCCTGCGTCGGTGAAGCCGGCTTCGGGCGGCGGCGCCGGCGGGTCGGCCGGCACCATGACGGCGAACGGGCGCAGCCGAACCTCGGGTTCCGGCTGCAGGGTGGCGACCTGCGGCGGCGGTTTGCGCGTCAGCGTGACGGCGGCTAGGGTCCCGGCGGCAATGGCACCGGTGGCCAGGGCTCCGGCACCCGCAATCGCTGCCCGGCGCGTCTTGATCTGCATATGGAACGCCTCTCGTGAGCCAGACCCCCGACCTGCGAAACGTCGACGCCAATGCCCAATGGGGCGGGCGGTTCGACGCCGGGCCGTCGGTGATCATGCAGGAGATAAATGCCTCGATCGGGTTCGACCGCAAGATGTGGCGGCAGGACATCGACGGCTCGCTGGCCCACGCCGCCATGCTCGCCCGCATCGGGATCCTGTCCGCCGCCGATGAGGCGGCGATCAACAACGGCCTGGCGGAGATCGCCGCGGAGATCGAGGCCGGGCGGTTCGCCTTCTCCGCCGACCTCGAAGACATCCACATGAACATCGAGGCGCGGCTGACCGACAAGATCGGCGAGGCCGGCCGGCGGCTGCACACCGCGCGCACCCGCAACGACCAGGTGGCGACCGATTTCCGGCTGTGGGTGCGCGACGCGATCGACGGCCTGGACGCCCAGATCGCCGACCTGATGCGCGCGCTGGCCGGGCGGGCGGCCGAGCACGCCGCCGATCCGATGCCGGGCTTCACCCATCTGCAGACCGCCCAGCCGGTGACCTTCGGGCACCATCTGCTGGCCTATGTCGAGATGCTGTCGCGCGACCGCGGCCGGCTGACCGATTGCCGGCGGCGGCTGAACGAATGCCCGCTGGGCTCGGCGGCCCTGGCCGGCACGTCGTTTCCGATCGACCGGGCGATGACCGCGACGGCGCTCGGCTTCGACCGGCCGACCGCCAATTCCCTGGATGCGGTTTCCGATCGGGATTTCGCCCTGGAGTTCCTGTCCGCCGCCGCGATCTCGGCGATGCACCTGTCGCGGCTGGCCGAGGAGATCGTGATCTGGTGCAGCGCGCCGTTCGGCTTCATCCGGCTGTCGCGACGCGTTCACCACCGGCAGCTCGATCATGCCGCAGAAGCGCAACCCCGACGCCGCCGAACTGGTGCGCGCCAAGACCGGGCGGATCACCGGCGCGCTGGTCGCCCTGCTGACGGTGATGAAGGGCCTGCCGCTGGCCTATGCCAAGGACATGCAGGAGGACAAGGAGCCGGTGTTCGACGCCGCCGAGGCCTGGGCGCTGTCGCTGGCGGCGATCGCCGGCATGGTGCGCGACCTGACCGCCGACACCGCGCGGATGCGGGCGTTCGCCGGCTCCGGCTTCGCCACCGCCACCGACCTCGCGGACTGGCTGGTGCGGGTGCTGAAGCTGCCGTTCCGCACCGCCCACCACGTCACCGGCCGGCTGGTGGCGAAGGCCGAGGCGCGCGGCGTCGACCTCGCCGGCCTGACGCTGGCGGAGATGCAGGCGGAGGAACCGGGCATCACCGACGCGGTCTTCGGGGTGCTGACGGTGGATGCCTCGGTCGCCTCGCGCACCAGCCATGGCGGCACGGCGCCCGCCAATGTCGCGCGGCAGGCGGCACGCTGGCTGGCAGCACTCGCATGAGGTTCCTCATGGTCGCCCTGATGCTTGCGGTGTCGCTGGTGGCCTGCGGCAAGCGTGGGCCGCCCTCGCCGCCCGGGCCGCCGGACCAGGTGATCTACCCGCGGACGTATCCCAACCGCTGAGAACTTGTCCGCTCAGCGCATCTTCAGGATGACCACCCGGTCGCTGGCGGGATCGGTGCGCTTGCGCAATTCGGCGACATCGCTCGCCTGACACCGCGGCCGCGTGGTTGCCCCAGCCGTTGCGGATGAAGGTGACGACGTCGGCGATCTGCTGGTTGGTCAGCTGCTCGCGGAACTGCGGCATGCGGTAGGCGTCCGGCCGGCCCTTGACCACCAGCGGCGCCGGAGCCGTTCAGCACGATGTTGATCAGCGAGGCGGCGTCCTGGTCCACCACCGTCGGGTTGCCGGCCAATGGCGGCACGAAGGGCGGCGCCGCGGCGCCGGTTTCGCGGTGGCAGGTCTGGCAGTTGCCGGCATAGAGCGCCGCCCCGACCGCATCGGTCTTCCCGGCCAGCAGGGCCGCGGCGGTGGCGCCGTCGTAGCTGTAGGCCGCCTCCTCGCCGCTGGCGGGCAGCGATTTCAGATAGACGGCGATGCTCGCGAGGTCGTCGTCGGTGAGATAGGGCGTGCTGTTGTTGATGACGTCGCGCATCGAGCCGAACGCCGAGCCGTGCCGGTTGCGGCCGGTCTTGAGGAACTGCGACGATATCGGCCTGCGACCAGGTGCCGAGGCCGGTCGACAGGTTCTGCCGCGCAGGCTGGGCGCATACCAGTCGTCGAGATTGGCGCCCGAGAGGAAGCTCGGGTCCCTGCGCGTCGAGCGCCTTCTCCTGCGAAGGCCAGGCCGCGCGGCGTGTGGCAGGCGCCGCAATGGCCGAGCCCTTCGACCAGATAGGCGCCGCGGTTCCATTGCGCGTCGCTTGCTTCGGATCGGGGGTGAAGCCGGTGCCGCCGGTGAACAGCGCGTTCCAGATCGCCAGCGGCCAGCGCGAGCTGAGATAGAACGGGATTTCGTTCGGCGCGTTGGCCTGGCGCACCGGCGGCACGGCGCGCATGAAGTAGTCGTACAGCGCCTGCACGTCGTCGTCGGTCATCTTGGCGTAGGAGGGATAGGGCATCGCCGGATACAGGTGGTGGCCGTCCTTGCGCGACGCCGCGGCGCACGGCGCGGTCGAAATCCTGCAGCGTGTAGGTGCCGATCCCGGTCTCGATGTCCGGGCGTGATGTTGGTGGTGGTGATGGTGCCGAGCGGCGTGCCCATCTTCAGGCCGCCGGCGAAGGCCTTTCCGCCCGGCGCGGAATGGCAGGCGACGCAGTCGCCGGCGCGCGCCAGATATTCGCCGCGGGCGGTGGGATCGGCGGTCCCCTCGGCATGCGCCGCGGGCGCAAGCGAAAGGCTTGCGAACAGCAAGGCGATCAGGGGCATCCGCATCATGCTTGGGCGCTCTCGGGCAGTTCGGGCGCGGATCGGCTCAGGCGAGCCGAGAACGTTCCCGTTTTCACGGGCGCGGGCCGGACCAGCGATCCCGATCAGGCCGTCGACGACAGATCCTGGTCCTTCAGCGGCAGGCTGCGGATGCGCTTGCCGGTGGCCGCGAAGATGGCGTTGCCAGGGCCGGCAGCGCCGGCGGCAGAGCCGGCTCGCCGAGGCCGGTCGGCGGGTGGTCGGTGACCAGGAAATGCACCTCCACCGGCGGCGCCTGGCGCATGCGCAGCGGCAGCACGGTATCGAAATTGCCCTGCACCACCCGGCCGCCTTCGATCGGTCAGGCCCTGGCCGAGGGCCGCGCCGATGCCGTCGAGGGCGGCGCCCTGCGCCTGGTTCTCGGCGTTCAGCGGGTTGATGATCTGGCTGCCGATGTCGCCGGCGACCCAGACCTTGTCGACCGCGATCGCGCCGGCGCCGCTGACCGTCGCCTTGATCACCTCGGCGAAGTAGCCGAGATGGCTGAAGTAGTAGGCCAGCCCCATGCCGGTGCCGGCTGGCAGCTTCTCCTTGCCCCAGCCGGACTTCTCGGCCACCAGCCTGATCACGCCGGCCATGCGCCCGGTGTCGAAGCCCGGGCCCGGGCGCGGGCCCGGCGGGTCCGGCAGCAGCCGCGGCTTGCCGAGCAGGTTGAGGGCGAACTCCACCGGATCCTTGCCGGCCGCGTGCGCCAGTTCGTCGAGGAACGACTGGAAGGCGAAGCCGAGCCCGTTGGAGCGCGGCGCCCGCATCGGGCCGGTCGGCGCCCGCAGCGGGATCATCGACGCGCCGAATTCGAGATTCTCGACCATGCGGGCCGGGAACTCGGCCGGCCCCATGTCGGCCGAGGAGGCGAAGGCGCCGTCCTGGCTGAAGGTGACGAAATGGTCGGACAAGGCGAGCAGGTTGCCGTCGCGCGTCGACGCCGCCCTTGAAGAAGTGGAAGCCGGCGGGCCGGTAGAAATCGTGCCGCATGTCGTCTTCGCGGGTCCACAGCAGCTTCACCGGCGCGCCGGCGACTTTGGAGATCCAGGCGGCCTCGACCATGTAGTCGTTGCTCAGCCGCCGGCCGAAGCCGCCGCCGGCGCGGACCATGTGGACCTTGATCGCCGATTCCGGGATGCCCAGCGTGGCGGCGACGAGCTTCGAGCCGGGCGCCGGGTTCTGGGTCGGCGCCCAGATCTCGATCTTGCCGTCGGCGAAATGCGCGGTGCAGTTCTGCGGCTCCAGGTCGATGTGCGACAGGAACGGATAGATGATAGGCCGCCTCGACCACATGGGCGGCCTTGCCGAAGGCGGCGTTCACGTCGCCGTCCTGGCGCAGGATGGTCTCCGGCTGTGCCCTTGGACATCCGGACCGCGGTGGCCGCGAAATCCGCGCTGCTCTGGCCGGCGATGTCGCCCTCGTCCCAGGTGATCTCCAGCTGCTGGCGCGCCCGGTTGGCCTGCCACCAGCTGTCGGCCACCACGGCGACGCCGTCGAGCAGGCCGTGCAGATCCGTGCCGCCCTTGACCTCGAACGCCGCCTGCACGCCCGGCAAGCCGCGGATCGCCGCGACGTTGGAACTGACCAGCTTGCCGCCGTGCACGTCGCATTTCTGGAAGACGGCGTAGAGCATGCCGGGCACGCTGACATCGATGCCGAACATCGGCTGGCCGGTGACGATCCGCGGCACTTCGATGTTGCGGGTCGGCTTGCCGATGATGCTGAAGGTCTTGGGGTCCTTCAGCTTCAGCGGTCTTGAGGTCGGGCACCGGCGACGCGCCGCCGCCTTGGTGGCCAGCGCGCCGTAGGTCAGGCTGCGCCCGCTCGATGCGTGCATGCACCATGCCCCGGCGATGTCGTGCATTCGGCGGCCGGCACGTTCCATTCGGCCGCGGCGGCGGCGATCAGCATCTGCCGGCCGGCGGCGCCGACCTGGCGCAGCGGCAGCCAGTTCAGCGGGGTCGCGGTGCTGCCGCCGGCGACCTGGCCGGGATAGCGCGCATCCAGGTCGGCCTGCTCGATCTGCACGTCCGCCCAGGCGACGTCGAGTTCCTCGGCGATCAGCATCGGCAGCATGATCTTCACGCCCTGGCCGACCTCGGGGTTTTTCGCGGTGATCGTGACCTTGCCGTCCGGCGCGATGCGGACATAGGCGTTGAGCGCCACCGCATCCGGGCCCGGCCTTGCCCAGCGTCGCCGCGATCGAGCGCACGGGAATGGAGGCCGTCAGCAGCATGCCGCCGCCGATGGCGAGACTGGCCTTGAGGAAGTTACGGCGCGCCAGCATGGTCAGGCCCTCCCCGCGGCGGCGGCCTGCTTGATGGCCGCGCGGATGCGCGTGTAGGTGGCGCAGCGGCAGACATTGCCGCTCATCGCCGCGTTGATGTCCTGGTCGGTGGGCGCCGGGACCCGGGTCAGCAGGGCGGTGGCCGACATGATCTGGCCGGCCTGGCAGTAGCCGCATTGCGGCACGTCGAGGTCGATCCAGGCGGCCTGGACCTGCTGCCCCGACCTTGGTCTGGCCGATCGCCTCGATCGTGGTGATCGCAGCGTCGCCGACCGAGGCGATCGGGGTCTGGCAGGAGCGGATCGGCACGCCGTCCATGTGCACCGTGCAGGCGCCGCATTGCGCGGCGCCGCAGCCGAACTTGGTGCCCTTGAGGTCCAGGGTATCGCGCAGCACCCACAGCAGCGGGGTTTCGCCGTCGACATCGACGCGGCGCGGCGCGCCGTTCACCTTGATCGTGTATGACATCGGTCGGTCAACCTCCACCAAGCAACCAGCAATTTTCTGAGCGTCCACGGCGGCATGTCGTGCGGCAGGCTGACCATGCAAGCCGGCCATCCATGCAATGGCCCACCATGCAGCAGCTGTCGCGCATTCCCGTAAGCGGCTGCGGTCACGATAGCCAGGAAACCGGATCTTCTGCAAACACCTGCGGCAGAGGACAGCTGGCAGCCGGCCAGGGGCACGGGAAGTTATCCGCTGGCATCGGCATTCTGCCCGCTCTAACCTGCACCGATGTCCGCCCCCGCACCCGCCTTGCTTCCCGACATGCCCGACCCGAGCCCGGCCGACCTGATCGCGGCGCGCCGGCAATTCAGCATGCATGCGCGCGACGGGCTGCTGCTCGAAGGCGTTCCGCTAGGCCGCATCGCCGACCAGATCGGCACGCCGGCCTGGGTCTACTCCGCCGGCACCATGCGCGCCCGCCTGGCCGAACTGACGGCGGCTTTCGCGGGCATGGACGCGCAGATCCACTATGCCGTGAAGGCCAACGACCACTTGGCGGTGCTGCGGGTGTTCGCCCTGGGCGGCGCCGGCGCCGATGTCGTCAGCGAGGGCGAACTGCGCCGCGCCCGTCGCGCCGGCGTGGCGCCCGATCACATCGTGTTCTCCGGGGTCGGCAAGACGGCGCCGGAGATCCGCGCGGCGCTCGCCGAGGACATCGCCCAGATCAATGTCGAAAGCGTCGCCGAGCTGGAGACGATCTCGGCGATCGCTGCCGGAATGGGCCGGGTCGCGCGGGTGGCGCTGCGGATCAATCCGGACGTCGATGCCGGGACCCATGCCAAGATCACCACCGGGAAGGCCGAGAACAAGTTCGGCATCCCCTATGACGATGCCGCCGCCCTGTATGCGCGGGCGGCCACCCTGCCGGGGGTGGAGCCGGTCGGTCTCGCGCTGCATCTCGGCAGCCAGATCATGTCCATGGCCCCCTACCGCGCCGCCTTCGGGCGGGCCGCCGAACTGATCCGCGGGCTGCGCGCCCTGGGTCTCCCGGTGCGGCGGATGGATTGCGGCGGCGGCCTCGGCATCGGCTACCGCGACGAGCCCCCGGCCTCCCCCGCCGCCTTCGCCGGCGCGGTGCGCGGGGTGTTCGGCAACATGGACCTGTCGCTGATGATCGAGCCCGGGCGCTGGCTGGTCGGTCCCGCCGGGGTGCTGCTGGCCTCGGTCGTGCTGGTGAAGGGAAATGGCCGCTTCGTGGTGCTGGACGCCGCCATGAACGACCTCGTGCGCCCGGCCATGTACGACGCCTGGCACGGCATCGTGCCGTTGTCGCCGATCGCCGCGACCCAATCTATGCCGGCAGCCTTCGCAGGGTCGGTGGATTTCGTGGGTCCGGTCTGCGAGAGCGGCGACACGTTTGCGCGGCGACGGGCCTTTCCTGAAGTCGGCGCCGGTGACCGCGTCGCGATCCTGGATGCCGGTGCCTACGGTGCGGTGATGAGCTCGACCTACAACGCCCGCCCGCTGGCCCCGATCGCCTTGATCGACGGAGATGACTGGGCGGTGATCCGCGATCGCCAGACCGTCGATGAACTTTGGGCCGGGGAGCGGATTCCGGATCATCTCAGCTAGCAGGATCGCATGAGCGGAACTGACGCGCCGGAGAACCAGCAGGCATCCAATCCCATCTCGCGCCGGCTCGGGCGCAGCCGGGCGCTGGCCCGCGCGGTGCTGCTGTTCGAGCGGGTATGGCCGGCGCTGTGGCCGCCGCTCGGGGTGGCCGGCGCGCTGGCCTGCGCCGCCCTGCTGGAACTGCCGTCATGGCTTCCGCCGCAGGCGCACCTGGCGCTGCTGGTGGCCGCCGGCATCCTGGTGCTGGCGCTGCTGGTCCGCGAGCTGCTGCGCATCACGGCACCCGATGCCGCGGAGGCCGACCGGCGGCTTGAGACCGCGTCCGGCCTCACCCATCGCCCGCTCGCCGTGCTGACCGACCGACCGGCGGTGCCGGGGGCGGATGCGCTGTGGCGGGCGCATGTGGCGCGCGCCACCGCCCAGGTCGGCCGGCTGCGCGTCGGCGCGCCGCATCCGGGGCTGGCCGCGCGCGATCCCAGGGCGCTGCGCGGGCTGCTGGTCGTGGCGCTCGCCGCCTGCCTGGTGATAGCCGGAGCCGACGCGCCGTCCCGCCTGCTGCGTGCCATGCAGCCCGGGTTCGCGCCGCCGACGGCCCCGGCCACCACGCAGTTGCAGGCCTGGATCACCCCGCCCTCCTATACCGGCCTGGCGCCGATATTCCTGAAGGCTGAAGGCGGCGACGTCACGGTTCCCGCCGGCTCTCACCTGACCGTCAACGTCACCGGCGGCACCGCCGAGCCCAGCCTGTTGCTCGATGGCCATGCGACGCCGTTCCAGACGCTGGACAGCAGCAGCTTCCAGGCAGACCAGGACCTCGCCACCGGCGGCCGCCTGCAGGTGCGCCGCCAGGGCCGGGACATCGGCGCCTGGGCGCTGACGGTGATCGCCGACCGCGCGCCCGAGGTGAGCTTCCCCGAGCCGCCCGGCACCGCCCGCAGCGCCCGCACCCCCCAGGTACGGTTGCCCTGGCAGGTGGCCCACGACTACGGCGTGGTGTCGCTGCACGCCGAATTGCGGCTGCGCGACCGCCCCGACGCGCCGCCGGTCGAACTCGCCATACCGCTGCCCGGCGGCGCCCCGCGCGCCGCCAAGGGAGTGCGCCTGCAAGACCTCACCGCCAACCCATGGGCCGGACTGCCGGTGACCGCGCGGCTGCTGGCCCGCGATGCCCCCGGCCTGGTCGGCACCAGCGCCGAGGCCACGTTCGAGCTGCCCGAACGC
This sequence comes from uncultured Alphaproteobacteria bacterium, assembly GCA_963819305.1. GTDB lineage: Bacteria > Pseudomonadota > Alphaproteobacteria > Acetobacterales > Acetobacteraceae > CAVTKE01. Next base: position 1,671,275 of record CAWFVP010000001.1, on the reverse strand, counting down.
CGCTTCCAGAACCCCGTCGCACGCGCCCTGATGGCGGTGCGCAAGCAGCTGTCGCTGAAGCCCGACGAACGCATGCCCGCGGTGGTCGAACTCGACCGGCTCGCCGGCCTCGACGAGGTCTGGCAGAACGATTTCCCCGCCTACCTCAACCTGCGCGCCATCGGCTCGCTGCTGTATCGCGACTCCAGCATGCCGGCGGTCGACGACGCCCAGTCGCGGATGTGGCTGCTGGCGCTGCACCTGGAGGAGGGTGCGGCGGAGCGCACCGCCCGGGCGCTGGACCAGGCCCGCCAGGCCCTGCGCGAGGCGCTGGACGCCGAAAAGCGCGGCGAAACGGTGGACAAGGCCGAACTCGACCGTCGCGCGAAGGAGGTCCAGGAGGCGCTACAGAAGCATCTGGAGGCGCTCGCCGAACAGGCTCGCCGCGATCCCGACAGCCAGCAGTTCAACCCCGAGACCCAGCGTCTCGACGCCCAGGACATGCAGCGGCTGGCCGAGGAAATGCGCGAGGCGGCGCGCGAGGGCAAGATGGACGAGGCCCGCGACAAAATGGCCGAGCTGGAGAAGATGCTGGAGGCGATGCAGAACGGCCGCCCCGAGCATGGCAAAATGACCGAGCGCGAAAAGCAGCGCGCCGAAAAGCGACAGCGCGGCCAGCAGCAGATGACCGCGCTGCAGGACATCGTGCGCCGCGAAGGCAGCTTGCTGGACCGCGCCCAGGGCCGCGCCGAGGCCGACCGCGCCGCCAGCGATCCGCGCCGTCCGTTCACGCCGCGCCGGGGCGACCCACAGGCTTCGCCCGAACAGCAGCAGCAGGCCCAGCAGCGCCAGGGCGACGAGCGCGGCGGCGAGCAGCGCGTGCAGCAGGCGCTGCGCCGGGCGCTCGGCGAACTGATGCAGCAATACGGCGATCTCACCGGCCAGATCCCGCCCAACCTCGGCGAAGGCGACACCGCCATGCGCGACGCCATGCAGGCGCTCGGCCAAGGCGGCGACGGCCGTGCCGCCGAGGCCGAGCAGCGCGCCATCGAGGCCCTGCAGAAAGGCGGCCGCTCGATGAGCCAGCAGATGGCGCAGCAATTCGGCCGCGGCCAGCAAGGCGACGAGGGCGAAGGCGACGACGGCGAGGAAGGCGACGACGGCCAGGGCAACATGGCCGGCGACCAGCCCGGCAACCAGCCGGGGAACCAGCCCGGCGGCAACCAGCGCGGCGGCAACCAATACGGCGGCAACCGCTATGGCCCCGGCCGCGGCGACCGCCCGTGGAACAACGGTCGCTCCGCCGACCGCCGCGCCGACGACCGTCGCGACCCGCTCGGCCGCCCGCTGAAGGAAGGCGTCTCCGGCACCGAGGAAAGCGGCGGCGTCAAGGTCCCGGACCAGATGGAAGAAGCCCGCACCCGCGCCATCCAGGACGAACTCCGCCGCCGCGGCGCCGACCGCACCCGGCCACAACCCGAACTGGACTACATCGACCGGCTGCTGAAGCAGTTCTGACGGAGTAGGAGGCAAGGCCAGGGCGCTGCCCTGGACCCGCCAAAGGCCGGGGGCCTTTGGAAACCCATTTGTTTAAGGTGGTCTTCAGGGAAGGGGGCCGACTGAGCCGTTGCCATTGCCTGAGTTGGCCCCCTTCCCTGAAGACCACTCCAAGTAGCGGGTTCCAAGGGCTCCGCCCTTGGCGGGGTCGAGGGGCAGCGCCCCCGCCTTGCCTCCTACTCCGCAGCCTCCGCAAAGCCGCCCGACTGACGCCGCCACATCCGGGCGTATGGCCCGTTGGCGGCCAGCAGGTCCTGGTGGGTGCCGTGTTCGGCGATGCGGCCGTGGTCCAGCACCACCAGCCGGTCCATCTGGGCGATGGTGGACAGGCGGTGGGCGATGGCGATCACGGTGCGGCCGCGCATCAGGTGCTCGAGCTGCGACTGGATGGCGGCTTCGACCTCGGAGTCCAGCGCCGAGGTGGCTTCGTCCAGCACCAGGATCGGCGCGTTCTTGAGAATGACCCGGGCGATGGCGATGCGCTGGCGCTGGCCGCCGGACAGCTTCACGCCGCGTTCGCCGACATGCGCGTCCATCCCGGTGCGGCCGTTCCAGTCTTCCAGCGTGGTGATGAAATCCAGCGCCTCCGCCTGGGTGGCGGCGGCGATGATCTCGGCCTCGCTGGCCCAGGGCCGGCCGTAGCGGATGTTGTCGCGGATCGAGCGGTGCAGCAGCGAGGTGTCCTGCGTCACCATGGCGATCTGCGTGCGCAGGCTCTCCTGCGTCACGTTGCGGATGTCCTGGCCGTCGATCAGGATGCGGCCGTCCTCGGGCTTGTGGAAACCCAGCAGCAGGTTCACCAGCGTCGACTTGCCGGCGCCGGAATGCCCGACCAGCCCGACCCGCTCGCCGGCGGCGATGTGCAGCGTCAGGTCGTGCAGCACGCCGCGGCTGGAGCCGTAGCCGAAGCGCATCCGCTCGAACACGATCTCGCCCTGGCTCACGTCCAGTTCGGCGGCATCGGGCGCGTCCGGCATCTGCCGCGGCACCGCGATCGAGCGCATGCCTTCCTGCACCACGCCGACATTCTCGAAGATGGTGGTGACGTTGTCGGCCACCCAGCCGGCCATGTTGGCGATCTGCCAGGCCAGCGGCAGCGCCATTGCCACCGATTCGACGCCGATCTTGCCCTCGGTCCACAGCCAGATCGCGGTGGTGCCGGTGCCGACCAGCAGCAGCGCGTTCAGCGAGGCGAGCGTCAGGATGTAGCGGCTGATCATGCGCAGCTGCGCGCGGTAGGTGTCGGTGTGCTCGTCGATCGTCTCGCGCACGAAATCGTCTTCGTCGCGGGCGCGGGCGAACAGCTTCACCGTCAGGATGTTGGTGTAGCTGTCGACGATCCGCCCGGTCAGCGCCGAGCGCACCTCGCTCATCCGCCGCGAGCGGTCGCGCATCCGCGGCACGTAATAGCGCAGCATGCCGCCGTAACCGCAGAACCACAGCAGCATCGGCACCGCCAGCGGCAGGTCGGTGCGGGCCAGCAGGGTGGCCGCACTGGTGCCGTAGACGACGATGTACCAGACCGCGTTGGTGGAGCTGACCACGCTTTCGCGCAGGCTCGGCCCGGTCTGCATCACCCGGTTGGCGATGCGCCCGGCGAAGTCGTTCTGGAAGAACGTCCAGCTCTGCCGCACCACGTGCCAGTGGCTCTGCCACCGGATCATGTTGGTCATTCCGGGATTGATCGCCTGGTTGGTGATCAGCACCCGCGCCAGCACCGAGGCCGGGCGCAGCACCAGCAGGATGAACGCCATGCCCAGCAGCAGGTGCCAGTTCTCCGCCACCACCGTCTTCGGATCGCCGTGCGACACCATGCCGACGACGCGCCCGATGATCGCCGGGATCGTGACATCGACCAGCGCCACGAACAGCCCGGCCAGGAACAGCAGCGCGATCAGGCCCCGCACCTGGCGCATGAAATGCCAGTAGAACTTCAGCAGCCCGCGCCGCCCGTCCAACGCCGGCGGCGCCAGCTCGGGCGAAATCTCCGTCGGCTGCAACAAACTTTCGAAATACCGGAACATCGCCCAACCTGGAACGTCCGCCGCCGCGACGTCAAACGCTACTGGCTGGCAGGCAATCCGCGCCTGCTGCATGGCTGCAACGGATTTCTACATTCGGCGGACAGCCGGAAGGTCGGCGCTACTCCGCCGCCATCTGGTGGCCGTCGACCATTTCGGCGGCGCGCTGCAGATCGACGGACAGCAGGCGCGAGACGCCGCGCTCCTGCATCGTCACGCCGTACAGCCGGTCCATCCGCGCCATCGTCAGCGGATGGTGGGTGACGACCAGGAAGCGGGTCGCGGTCTCCTGCACCATGTCCTGCAGCAGGGTGCAGAACCGCTCGACATTGGCGTCGTCCAGCGGCGCGTCGACCTCGTCCAGCACGCAGACCGGCGCGGGGTTGCAGCGGAACACCGCGAAGATCAGCGACAGCGCGGTCAATGCCTGCTCGCCGCCTGACAGCAGCGACAGCGTGGCCAGCTTCTTGCCCGGCGGCTGGGCGTAGATCTCGAGCCCGGCCAGCAGCGGATCGTCCGAGCCGACCAGCGCCAGATGCGCGCGGCCGCCGCCGAACATGCGGGCGAACAGCGTCTGGAAATGGTTGTCCACCTGCTCGAACACCTGCGCCAGCCGCTCGCGGCCCTCGCGGTTCAGGCTGCCGATCGAGCCGCGCAGCTTGGCGATGGCGGTGGTGAGCTCGGCGCTGTCATGCACGATGACTTCGATCTGCTTGGCGATCTCCTCGGCCTCGACCTCGGCCCGCAGGTTGACCGGCCCCATCTCCTCGCGCTCGCGCTGCAGCCGCTCCAGCTTGCGCCGCGCCTTTTCCTCGGTCTCCTCGCCAAGCTCGGCCGGCGGGTTCGGCAGTGCCGGATCGGCGCCGAGCCGCTCCAGGATGCGTTCGGCGATCACGGCACAGGCAGTCTCCGCCTGGGACATCTCGCCCTCGATACGGACCACGCTTTCACGGGTGCTTGCGAGGGCCGATTCGGCCGCGCGGGCGGCTCGGTCGGCCGAGCCGGCCTCGCTCTCCGCTTGCACCAGCAGATCGGCGGCGCCGCGATGCGCGGTCTCGGCGGCATCCAGAGCGTCCATCGCCAGGGCCTGCCGCGCGGCGATCTCGGCCGGCGCCGCCTCCAGCGCGGCGTGCTCGCGCGCCGCCTGCTCGCGGCGGGCGGCGAGGTCGACCACCCGGCCGCCGGCATCGTCGGCGCGCATGGTCCAGTCGTCGCGTTCGTTGCCGATCGTGCGGCGGCGCCAGGCGCGGCCGGAAGCGGCGCGGATCAGCGCCTGGCATTCGGCGGTGGCGGCATTGTCGCGCGCACGTGCGGCGGCGAGCGCCTGGCGCGCCTGCTCCATGGCGGTGCGCGCCGCGGCGGGATCGGCGAGTTCCGCCAGGGCGGACTGCGATGCGGAAAACGCCGCCTCTGCTTCCTCGCATTCCTGTCCAAGCCGGCCGGCCTGTTCGTCGAGCCCGGCCAGCCGCGCCAGCGCCGCCTGCGCCTGGGCGGCGAGCTGGGCGGCCAGGGTGCGGGCCTGCTCGCGGCGCTGCTCGGCGGTGCGGCGGTCGGCGCGGGCCTGTTGCTCGGCGGCATTCGCGTCGCGCTCGGCTTGTTGAGCGGCGGCGCGGGCGGCGGCTTCGGCGGCATCGGCCTCGGCGCGGGCGGCGCGTTCGCGTGCTTCGGATTCGGTCCGGGCGGCGGTCTCGCCGGCCTCCGCCTCGGTTCGGGCAGCGGCAGCCGCCGCGGCCTCGCGCTCGGCATCGGCCAGTTCGCCGCGCAGGCCTGCGAGGCGATTGCGCTGCTGCAACCGAACCGCCGCGGCGGTGCGGGTGCCGGCGCGCACGGTATAGCCGTCCCACCGCCACAGCGCGCCGCCGCGGGAAACCAGCATCTGCCCCGGCAGCAGCCGCGCCTGCGCGGCCACCGCATCGTCCGGCGATTCGTTCTCCAGCAGCCCGATCTGCGACAGCGCCCGGCTCAACGCGCCCGGCCCCTGCACCAGGGTCGACAGCGGCGCGACCCCGTCGGGCAACGAAGGCGCCGGGTCCAGCGGCGGCTGTTCGCGCCAATGCCGGGCCGCGCTGGTGTCGGCGGCGGAATCGAGTTCCTCGCCGAGCGCCGCGCCCAATGCCGCCTCGAGCCCGGCCGGCACCACGAGCTGGTCCACCATGCGGGGCCACAACTCGTTGTCCTTGACCCCCAGTACTTCCGACAATGCCTGGACCTCGGCGGCCAGCTTCGCCCGGATGCCGGCGGCGGCGGTGGCGGCCTCGCGGGCGGCGGCGACCTTGGTTCGGGCGGCGGCGCGCGCCTGCTCGCCCTGTTGCAGCGCCTCGGCGCGAATCCGCTGCGCCGTCTCCTGGGCGCCGCCGCGCAGTAGCCCCGCCTCGTGCAGGGCGGCGACGCGGGCCCGTTCGGCAGCCTCCAGCGCCGTGGCGGCGATTTCCAACGCCTGCGTCGCGGCGTCGCTGGCGGCGGTGGCCTGTTCGACGTGCGCGGGATCGACGCGCTGCCCGCGCACGCTTTCGCGTTCGGCCTCCAGCCGAGCCCGCTGCTCGGCGAGCCGGCGGCGGCGTTGTTCGCTCTGCGCCAGCGCCTCGCTCAGCGCGCGGTGGCGGGCGGCCAGTTCGGCGGCGTGCTCGGTGGCGCGGTTGGCTTCCGCCTCGGCCGCGCGCACCGCGTCGGCGGCGGCAGCCGCTTCGGCCTCGGCCCGCTCCAGCTTCGGCGGATGGGCCGCTTCCTCGGCGGCCAGCCGGGCATCCTCCTCGGCCAGCCGCGCGCTGGCGGCGACCGCGTCGCGCTGCACCTGTTCGGCATGGGCTAGGTCGCTGCCAAGCTGCGCCAGCCGCTGGGCGGTGGCGGCCAGCGCCGTCTGCGCCCGCTCCTGCTCGGCGGCGATCTGCTCGCCGGACAGCTTGTGCCGCTCCAGCGCGGTGCGCAGTTCGGCCTCGGTCTGGCGCAGGGCCGGCAACGCCGCGGCGGCTTCGGTCGCGCGGGTCGCGGCCGCCGTTGCAGTCCCGGTGGCGGCGGCGACGGCGGCGGCTGCGGCATGCAGCGCGGCCTGCGCCGCCTCACGGAATGCCTCGACCCGGGCGCGCTGGATCGACAGCAGTTCCGCCTCGGCGTTGCGCACGGCGCCCGATATGTTGCGGTAGCGGTTGGCCTGCCGCGCCTGCCGCTTCAATCCCTCGAGCTGCGACTCCAGCTGGCCGCGCAGATCCTCGGCGCGGGTCAGATTGGCCTCGGCGGCGCGCAGCTTCAGCTCCGCCTCATGCCGCCGCGCATGCAGGCCGGTGATCCCCGCCGCCTCCTCCAGGATGCGCCGTCGCTCGTCCGGCTTGGCGTTGACGATGGCGGCCACCCGCCCCTGGCTGACCATGCCGGAGGAATGCGCGCCGGTGGCGAGATCGGCGAACAGCGTCTGCACGTCGCGTGCCCGCGCCTCGCGCCCGTTCACCCGGTAGCCGCTGCCGTGCCCCCGCTCGATCCGGCGGCTGATCTCCAGTTCGCCGTGCTCGTGGAACGGCGGCGGCGCCACGCCCTGGGTCTCGTCGAGCAGCAGCGTCACCTCGGCGATGTTGCGCGACGGACGGGCGGCGGTGCCGGCGAAGATGACGTCGTCCATCTCGTCGCCGCGCATCGATTTCGGCGAGCTTTCGCCCATCGCCCAGCGCAACGCCTCGACTACGTTCGACTTGCCGCAACCGTTGGGGCCGACGATGCCGGTCAGCCCCGGCCGGATATCCACCACCGCCGGTTCGGCGAAACTCTTGAATCCGGCGATGCGCAGGCGGCTGAAGCTGACGGGCAAGGCGTTTTCTCCCAGAAAGACGAAGTCTCGGCCGGCCTATCCGGCGGCGGCCGCGACCAGCTTGGCGAAGTCCTCGAAGCTGCGAGACCCCGACTCGCGTTGGTTCTTCTTGGCCGGCCCGTTGAAGATGAAGCTCGGAGTCGAGTTCGACGTGATAGATTTTGTCGCCCTCGTCCTGTTCCTTCAGGATCGCGGCCTTCAGCGCGCGGTCGTCGATGGCTGCATCGAACGCCGGCCGCGGCATTCCCGCCAGCGCCGCCATCTTGGCCAGTTCCTCGGTCGGGTTGCCGGCACGGTTGAACGCCCAGCGGTCCTGCGAGGCGAACAGCGCGGCGCAGAACGGCTCGTAGCGCTCCGGCGGCAGGCTGCGGGCGACCATCGCCGCGGTCAGCGCCAGCTGGTCCAGCGGGAAGTCGCGGAACACCATCCGCAGCTTGCCGGTGTCGACCAGCGCCGTCTTCACCTGCGGCAGCGTCTCCTTGCTGAAGGCCGCGCAATGCGGGCAGGTGAGGGAGAAGAACTCCATCACCGTCACCGGCGCGTCGGCCTTGCCGATGGCGCGCTCGCCCATCCGCGGGTCCTCGGAGGCAGCCTGCGCCCAGGCCGGCGAGATCATCGGGATGAGGGCGGCGCCCCCAACAGCTAGTAGCGTACGGCGGGAAATCTGCATTTTGACCTCAACATGTGGTGTTCTAGCTGGATCAGCCCCGGCGAGTCGATAGCCTGATGTCGCCGTCGAGAGGGAATTACTCGGCCCGGCGCGTCAAGACCGAGCGGCCGAGCGACTCCAGCGCGTCGCGCAATCCGTCGGCGGGCAGGTGGGCGACCGCCTCGCGGGCCTCGCGCACCGCCGGCGGCCGGCGCGAGGCCGGCAGCGGTCCCGGCCGCGGCATCTCCTGGACGAAGCGCAGGCGGGTCACCGTCACCTGCCCCATATGGGTGTTGATCCGCCCGATCAGCTGCGAGGAGAGGTGCTGCAGTTCCAGCGCCATCGGGCCGGTGCAGCCGATCGCCAGGGTGCCGGCGAACAGCTTGCGCGGCACGGTCACGGCGGCGATCGCCGGGCCGACGATCAGCGCCCAATCCGCCAGCACCTGCGCCGTCGCCGGGGCCCGCTTGCGGAACGCCGGGCGCACCAGTCGCCGGGATCAACGCGCCGACCTGCCTGGGGCCGTAGACGTGGCGCGCGCCGAACTCCTTCACGCTCGGCTCGCCGGCCTTCGCTTCGCCCTTGCCGTCCTGCCTGTCGGTCGCCATACCGCGAAAGTGCCCCCTGCCGCCGCCCTGCTCGCCTGGTACGATCGCCATCGTCGCCGCCTGCCCTGGCGGGCCCGGCCGCATGAAACGGCCGATCCCTACCGGGTCTGGCTCAGCGAAATCATGCTGCAACAAACCACCGTGGCGGCGGTGATACCCTACTATGAAAACTTCCTCACCCGCTTCCCCGATGTGCATGCCCTGGCCGCCGCCGAGGACGAGGACGTCATGCGCGCCTGGGCCGGGCTCGGCTACTACGCCCGCGCCCGCAACCTGCTGGCCTGCGCCCGCGCGGTCGCCGGCGCGGGCGGCTTCCCGGACGACGTCGACCGGCTGCGGGCGCTGCCCGGGATCGGCCCCTACACCGCCGCCGCCATCGCCGCCATCGCCTTCGGCCGCCCGGTGGTGCCGATCGACGGCAATGTCGAGCGCGTGGTCGCGCGGGTCTTCGCCATCGCCGAACCGCTGCCCGCCGCCAAGCCGGCCATCGCCGCCGGCGCCGCCTCGCTGGGCACGGACCCGCTGGCCCAGGCTCGGCCATCCGATTTCGTCCAGGCGCTGTTCGACCTCGGCGCCACCATCTGCACCCCCGCCAATCCCGCCTGCGCGCTGTGCCCCTGGCGTCCCGACTGCGCCGGCCATGCCGCCGGGATCGCCGGCGAACTCCCCCGCAAGGCCCCGAAGAAGCTGCGTCCGCTGCGGCATGGCGCGCATTTCTGGCTGACCGACGCGCAAGGCCGCGTGCTGCTGCGCCGCCGCCCGCCCAGCGGATTGCTCGGCGGCATGACCGAACTCCCCGGCACCCCCTGGCGCGCCGAACCCTGGAGCGCCGGGCAGGCGCTGGCGCATGCGCCGCTGCCGGCGGAGTGGCGGCCGGCCGGCGAGGTGAGGCACGGCTTCACCCATTTCGAACTGCATATCCGGCTGTACGCGGCGAGCCTGGCCGACATCTCCGGAACGGACGGATTTCTCTGCGAGCCCGCGGGGCTGGCAGGCGCGGCGCTGCCCTCGGTGATGCGCAAATGCGTGGCGATGCTGGCCGGAGGTTGATCGGCCGGCGATCCGCCCGCAGGATGCCGGGGCTATGGGATGAGGGGGTTGGGGAATGTCGGTTCTTGAACAGCAACAAGGGACAACGCTTTCGCCGCCCAAGGGGGCGGCTGTCGCTTGCCTCGCCGCGCCGGAGGCGCGTCTGTGAAAACCCGCGCCGCCGTCGCCCGCAAAGCCGGCTCCCCCCTGAGCATCGAGACCGTCGACCTCGAAGGTCCGCGGGAGGGTGAGGTACTGGTGGAGATCAAGGCCACCGGCATCTGCCACACCGACGAGTTCACCCTGTCGGGCGGCGATCCCGAAGGCATCTTCCCGTCCATCCTCGGCCATGAAGGCGCCGGCATCGTGGTCGATGTCGGCAAGGGCGTGACCAGCCTGAAGAAGGGCGACCACGTCATTCCGCTCTACACGCCGGAATGCCGGCAATGCGAGTATTGCCTGTCGCGCAAGACCAATCTCTGCGTCGCCATCCGCGCCACCCAGGGCAAGGGCGTCATGCCCGACGGCAGCAGCCGCTTCAAATGCGACGGCGAGACGCTGTACCACTACATGGGCACCTCGACCTTCTCCAACCACACGGTGCTGCCGGAGATCGCCCTGGCCAAGGTCCGCGAGGACGCACCGTTCGAGAAGATCTGCTACATCGGCTGCGGCGTCACCACCGGCATCGGCGCCGTGGTCAACACCGCGAAGGCGGAGATGGGCTGCCGCGCCGTGGTGTTCGGCCTCGGCGGCATCGGCCTCAACGTCATCCAGGGCCTGCGCATGATCGGCGCCGAACAGATCGTCGGCGTCGACATCAATCCCGGCCGCGAGGCGATGGCGAAGAAATTCGGCATGACCGATTTCGTCAACCCGAAAGAGGTCGACGGCGACCTGGTGCCGTATCTCGTCAACCTCACGAAAGGCGGCGCCGACTATTCCTTCGAATGCGTCGGCAACACCACGCTGATGCGCCAGGCGCTGGAATGCGCCCATCGCGGCTGGGGCAAGTCGATCGTCATCGGCGTCGCCGGCGCCGGGCAGGAAATCTCCACCCGGCCGTTCCAGCTGGTCACCGGCCGCAGCTGGATGGGCACCGCGTTCGGCGGCGCCCGCGGCCGCACCGATGTCCCTAAGATCGTCGACTGGTACATGGAAGGCCGGATCAACATCGACGACCTGATCACCCACGTGCTGCCGCTCGAAAAAATCAACGACGGCTTCGACCTGATGCGCCGCGGCGAAAGCATCCGCAGCGTCGTCGTCTACTGAAACCCCGCCGGTAGCAGCAGGACGAACGCCATGACCGTCGGCATTCCGCATAGCTCGCATTGGGGCGCCTTCTTCGCCCAGCGCGACGGCGAGCGCATCAGCGTCGCGAGCCACCCCGACGATCCCGATCCCTCGCCGCTGCTGCAGAACATCCCCGCTTCCGCCCGCCACCCCAGCCGCATCGCCCAGCCGATGGTCCGGCGCGGCTGGCTGGAGAACGGGCCCGGCCCGGACCAGAGCCGCGGATCGGACGACTACATCGCGCTCGACTGGCCCGAGGCGCTCGACCTGCTGGCGGGCGAACTCACGCGGGTCCGCGAAACCCACGGCGCCGGCGCGATCTACGGCGGCTCCTACGGCTGGTCCAGCGCCGGCCGCTTCCATCACGCGCAAAGCCAGGTGCACCGCTTCCTCAACATCTGCCTGGACGGCTGCGTGCGGTCGGTGAACTCCTACAGCAACGGCGCCGGCGGCCCGTTGCTCCCTGGCATCATTGCGCCGCCCGAAGCCATCACCCGCGCCGTCCCGCTGTACGAGGAACTCGCCACCCACACCGAACTGGTGGTGGCGTTCGGCGGCATCCCGCTGCGCAACACCGCGGTCTCCGGCGGCGGCATGACCCGCCATGTCGCGCGTGGCGCCATCGCCGCCGCCCGCGCCCGCGGCACCCGCTTCGTGCTGTTCAGCCCGCTGCGCGACGACCTGCAGGACGATGCCGAGGCGGAATGGCACCCGATCCGCCCCTCCTCCGACGTCGCGGTGATGCTGGCCATCGCCCACACCCTGGTCAGCGAGAACCTGCACGACCGCGGCTTCATCGACCGCTGCTGCACCGGCTTCGCGCCGTTCGAAGACTACCTGATGGGCCGCAGCGACGGCGTCGCCAAGACCCCCGAATGGGCCGCCGGCAAAGCCGAGATCGATCCCGAGGCGATCCGCGCGCTGGCTCGCCGGATGGCCAGCAGCCGCACCCTGGTCACCGTCAGCTACGCCCTGCAACGCGCCCGCTTCGGCGAGCAGCCGGTCTGGATGGGCGTCGTGCTGTCGGCCCTGCTCGGCCAGACCGGCCTGCCCGGCGGCGGCTTCTGCCTCGGCTTCGGCTCGATCGGTTCGATCGGCCAGCCCGGCCTCGCAGCCGCCCTCCCCAGCCTGCCCCAGGGCCGCAATTCCGTCGGCGCCTACATCCCGGTCGCCCGGATCGCCGACATGCTGCTGCACCCGGGCGACGGCTGCAGCTATCTCGGCCGGCAACTGACCTACCCCGACATCCGCCTGGTCTACTGGTCCGGCGGCAACCCGTTCCATCACCACCAGGACCTGCAGCGCCTGACCCGCGCCTTCGCCCGCCCCGATACGATCGTGGTCCACGAGCCGGTCTGGACCGCCACCTGCAACCACGCCGACATCGTGCTGCCGACCACCGTCACCCTGGAGCGCGACGACATCGGCGCCGCCGGCGGCGACACCAAGATGATCGCCATGCGCCAGGTCATCGAACCCTACGCCCAATCCCGCGACGAATATTCCATCTGTTCCGACCTCGCCGAACGGCTGGGGCGTCGCGACGCCTTCACCGAGGGCCGCACCGCCCGGCAATGGCTGGAACATCTGTACGAGACCACCCGCGCCAGCCTCGCCGCCGGCAATTTCCCGACCGTCGATTTCGAAACCTTCTGGCAGGCCGGCGAACTGGAGCTGCCGATCCTGCGCGAAGACGGTCCGGTGCGCCGCTTCTGCGCCGCCCCCGAATCGGCACCGTTGCAGACGCCGAGCGGCAAGATCGAGATCTTCTCGGCCACCATCGCCGGCCACGGCTACGACGACTGCCCCGGCCATCCCACCTGGATGGAACCGCCGGAATGGCTCGGCAGCGCCAACATCGCCACCGCCCCGCTGCAACTCGTCGCCAACCAGCCGGCCACCCGCCTGCACAGCCAGCTGGATTTCGGCGCCCACAGCCAGGCCGCGAAGATCGACGGCCGCGAACCGGTCCGCATCCACCCCGACGACGCCACTTCGCGCGGCATCGTCTCGGGCGACGTGGTCCTGCTGTCCAACGCCCGCGGCGCCTGCCTCGCCGGCGCCGTGGTGACCGGGGGCGTCCGCCCGGGCGTGATCCAGCTTTCCACCGGCGCCTGGTACGAGCCGCGCGAACTGCCCGGCATCGGCCTCGCCTGCATCCGCGGCAACCCCAACATGCTGACCGCCGATATCGGCACCTCCGGCCTCACCCAGGGCTGCACCGGGCAGCTTTGCATGGTGCAACTGGCGAAGTTCACCGGTGCCGCACCCGAAATCGGCGTGTCGTCGGCGCCCGCCATCCGCCCGCCCTCCGAGCGACAGCGCCGGACCCTTGCGGCACGGCTCCACCGCCAACCCGCGCCTGCTGAATAGAACGGCCTACCGATCCACCATCGCGTGCCCGACCGCGTCCAGGCGGCAGCCGGTGCCGTGCAGGCTGCAATTGGCCATCGCCTGGTCCTCGGCTTCCTCCTCCGTCTCGGCGCCGAGCACCCACCCGCAATTCCCCGACGGCCCGCTGGCGAACGCCTTGGTGGCACTGCGCCGAAGCGCGAAATTCACCCAGCCGGACTTGCATAGCCCGTTCAGGAACGGCGGCTGCCGCAACGGCGGCAGCGGCGGCAGGTCGATAACGATCCCGGTCGGCAGATGCAGGCTCGCCAGGAAGCCGGCGACATCAGGCCACCACGATCCCTCCGGCCCCGCCATCAGCAACCGATGCCCATCGGCCCCGAACGGCGGCAGCATCAGCAGCCTCGCCGGAGCACCGCCGGCGGCATAGGCCTCGAACATGCGGCGGGCGAGATCCGGCCCGAAGAAATGATCGTTCTCGGCATAGATCCAGATCGCCGGCACCCGCGCGGTGCGGCCGAATGCGCCAAACGCGTCGGCCAGCCTGCCCGGGCTGCAGACCTGATCCGGCGCCGGCGACCCGCGCCCGCCCGCGAAGTCGATCACCCCGACCACCCCAGGCGGGTTCACCGCCGCGGCCGCCGTTACCGCCATCCCGCCCGTCGACACCCCAAGCAGCAGCACCCGGCCGGGATCGACCCACGACATGGCGCGCAGGCTGGCGACCGCGGCCGCCACGTCCTCGCCCGAAGCCCGGGCCGGCGGCAGCGGATCGACATTGCCGCAGCGCCCGACCGTCTGCTCGGCATATTCGCCGCCGGATCGCCCGAAGCCGCGCCGCAGCACCGAAACCACGGCATACCCGCGCTGGGCGAAAACCACCGCCGGTGCGAGGAAACTCTCCGGACTGAGCTTCGCCCGAAGCGCCGCCGCATCCCGCCCGTCGCTGCGCGGCGTGCCATGGACCATCAGCACCAGCGGAAACCGTCCGGGCCGGTCCGGCCGCAGCACCATGCCGTCGAGCACCACGCGCCGTCCGTCCGGCAGCACCACCGGCACCGGCAGGCTTGCGTGCACCAGTCCCGGCGTCAGCGACATCTGCGCGGCCTCCGCTGGCACAAAGCCGGCCAGAAGCAGCAGCACCACCAGCGCCCGCATCCGCCTACTCCCGCGGAATCGCCCGCAACTCGTCGATCGGCACCCACGCCCCGTCACGCTCGAAATGCCAGAACGTCCAGCCGTTGCACGAAGGCGCGTTCTGCACCGCGGCGCCGACCTTGTGGATCGACCCCTGGACCGTCCCGACGCGGATGCTGCCGTCGGCCACGACCACGGCCGACACCCGCCGCGTGCGATCGCTCAGCACCGTCCCCGCCGGCAGCAGGTCCCGCTCCACCAGGCTGCCGAACGGCACCCGCGGAATGTCCCGCTTGGTCGGCGAGGTGCCCACCCCCTCGTCGCTGGCCGGCCGCACCCGGCGCACCCGCCCGAGCGCCGCCTCCACATAGGCCGGATGCCGCTCGATGCCGATGTAATGCCGCTGCAGCCGCCGGGCCACCGCCGCCGTGGTGCCGGTGCCGAGGAACGGGTCCAGCACGATATCCCCGGGCGACGTGCTGGCCAGCAGCACCCGGTGCAGCAGCGCCTCCGGCTTCTGGGTCGGGTGCAGCTTCAGCCCATGCTCGTTCTGCAGCCGCTCGGCCCCGGTGCAGAGCGGGATCAGCCAGTCGCTGCGCATCTGCAGGTCGTCGTTCAGCGACTTCATCGCCTGGTAGTTGAACCGGTAACGCGAATCCCGCCCCCGCGCCGCCCAGATCATCGTCTCGTGCGCATTGGTGAAGCGCCGGCCGCGGAAATTCGGCATCGGATTGGATTTGCGCCAGATCACGTCGTTGAGGATCCAGAATCCCAGCTCCTGCAGGATGGCGCCGATCCGGAAGATGTTGTGGTAGCTGCCGATCACCCAGATGGTGCCGTCCTTGCGCAGCAGCCGGCGGCACTCCGCCAGCCAGGCCCGCGTGAAGGCGTCGTACTCCGCGAAATCGGTGAACCTGTCCCAGTCGTCGTCCACCCCGTCCACCAGGCTGTCGTCCGGCCGCCGCAACTCCCCACGCAGCTGCAGGTTGTACGGCGGATCGGCAAAGACGCAGTGGACCGAGGCCGGCGGAAGCATGCGCATGGTGCGCACGGCTTCGCCCAGCATGACCTGGTCCAAGGGCAGTTCGCGGATGATTTCCACGGGCTCCGGTGGCTCCGGCGGGGGAATGGGATGGTGGCGGCTGCCCCCGACCGGCGTCAATCGAGATCGAGCGTGGGCGACAATGTTCGTCGCCGGACCTTGGCCATGCCGCGCGTGGCCGCGTCAATCGGCGTCTGCGCCCTCCAGCACCACGAGATCCAGCGCCATCTGCCGCACCGTGCCGAAGCTCGGCCGATGATGGCAGGTCGGCCCCAGGCTGCGCAGCGCCTGCCGATGAAACAGCGTGGCGTAGCCGGCATTCGACTCCCAGCCATAGCCCGGATAGCGGGGCGCCAGCCGTGCCATTGCCCGGTCCCGCAACACCTTGGCCACGATCGAGGCGGCGGCGATCGCCGCATAGGTCG
Source organism: uncultured Alphaproteobacteria bacterium (assembly GCA_963819305.1). Lineage (GTDB taxonomy): Bacteria > Pseudomonadota > Alphaproteobacteria > Acetobacterales > Acetobacteraceae > CAVTKE01. The sequence continues at coordinate 1,655,384 of CAWFVP010000001.1, read as the reverse complement.
CGTCCCCGTCGATCACGCAGCGCACCTCGCAGGCCAGCGACGGCGGCTGGTTGCCATCCACCAACGCGAGATCGGGCGGGCTCGGCAGCCGGCGCACCGCCCGGCACATCGCCAGCAGCGCCGCCTGCAAAATATTGATCCGGCTGATCTCGGCCACCGACGCGGCGCCGACGCCGATCGCCACCTGCCCGCGCGCCTGCGCCAGCAGCAGGGCGGCGAACGCGATCTCCCGCTGCTCGGGCGTCAGCTTCTTGGAATCGTTCAGCAGCGGCCCCAGCCCACGCGGCAGCCGCGGCGGCAGCACCACCGCGGCGGCGACCACCGGCCCGGCCAGCGGCCCACGCCCGGCCTCGTCGACGCCAGCCACCAGCCCTGGTTCGGACACCCGCATCAGCATGGCCGGACGATACCGGGTCCCGCCCGATTCGTCCCGTGCCTCGCACCGCTTCACCGAAACCGCGCGGCGGAGTATGCCGATGCCCGAACATGACACCGAGGGTCCCCGCATGAGCATCTACGCCGCCGACACGCTTCCAGGCCTGCTCGACCACGGCGCCGACGAGGCGCCGGCGATCGGCGCCCCCGGCCGCCCCTCGATGACCCACGGCGCCCTGCGCGCCCTCGCCCGCCGCACCGTCGAATCGCTGAACGGCATGGGCATCGGCCGGCACGACCGGGTGGCGATGGTGCTGCCGAACGGCCCGGAAATGGCCGCCGCGTTCGTGACCGTCGCCTGCGGCGCCACCACCGCCCCGCTCAACCCCGGCTACCGCCACGACGAGTTCGAATTCTACCTCTCCGACCTCGACGCCAAATGCCTGCTGATCCAGCAGGGCATGGAAAGCCCCGCCCGCGCCGTCGCCGCCGCCCGCAACATCCCGGTGGTTGAGCTGGTCCCCGGCGCCGACGCCGCCGGCGATTTCTTCCTGCGCGCCGCCACCCCCCTGGCCGGCACCCCGGCATCCCCGGGCGTCGTGGAAGCGCAGGACATCGCCCTCGTGCTGCATACCTCCGGCACCACCTCGCGCCCGAAGATCGTGCCGCTGCGCCAGATCAACGTCACCGCCTCCGCCTACCATATCGGCGAGGGCCTGGAACTCACCCCGGACGATGTCTGCCTCAACATCATGCCGCTGTTCCACATCCACGGCCTGATCGCCGCCGTGCTGTCCTCGCTCGCCGCCGGCGCCAGCGTCTCCTGCACCCCGGGCTTCAACGCCTTCCGCTTCTTCGCCAGCTTCGACGAGGTGAAGCCCACCTGGTACACCGCCGTTCCCACCATGCACCAGACGTTGCTGGAACTCGCCCCGCGCAACGCCGCCATCATCGAACGCGCCCGCCTGCGCTTCATCCGCTCCTCCTCCGCCTCGCTGCCGCCACAGGTGATGACCGCGCTGGAGGAGACCTTCCACGTCCCGGTGATCGAGGCCTACGGCATGACCGAGGCGGCGCATCAGATGGCCTCCAACCCGCTGCCGCCGAAATCGCGCCACGCCGGCTCCGTCGGCATCGCCGCCGGCCCCGAGATCGCGATCATGTCCGAGGCCGGCAAGCTGCTGCCGCCGGACGCGCTCGGCGAGGTCGTCATCCGCGGCCGCAACGTCACCGCCGGCTACGAGAACAACCCCTCCGCCAACGCCACCGGCTTCACCGACGGCTGGTTCCGCACCGGCGACCAGGGCTACCTCGACGCCCACGGCTACCTCCGCCTCACCGGCCGCCTCAAGGAAATCATCAACCGCGGCGGCGAGAAGGTGTCTCCCCTCGAGGTCGACACCGTGCTGATGGACCATCCCGCAGTGGCCCAGGTCGTCACCTTCGGCATGCCGCACGCAAAACTCGGCGAAGAAGTGGCGGCCGCGGTCGTGCTCCGCGAAGGCATGACGCTGGAGGAACGGGCACTCCGCGACTTCGCCGCCGAGCGCCTGGCCCAGTTCAAGGTGCCGCGCCGCATCGTCTTTCTCCCCGAGATCCCGAAGGGGGCCACGGGGAAGCTGCAGCGGATCGGGCTGGCGGAAAAACTCGGGCTTGCAGGGTAAGGAAGCATGTTCTTTTTTGAAAAAAAGAACCAAAAAACTTCCACCCGACTAAGCGAGGCGAAGCCAACGGATAAAAGTCTTTTGCTTCTTTTCTTCAGAAAAGAAGTCTTCCTCCCATGAAGATCGGCATCTTCGGCGCCGGCGCCATCGGCGGCATGCTTGGCGTGAAGCTTGCCGCCGCCGGCGCCGACGTCACCTTCATCGCCCGCGGCCCGCATCTCGCCGCCATGCAGGCCGACGGCGTCACCCTGCGCAGCGGCGGCACCGAAACCACCGTGCGCCCGCGCTGCCTCGCGGACGCCGCCGAGGCCGGCGTGCAGGACTACGTCATCGTCACCCTGAAGGCGCATTCGCTGCCGGCCGCCGCCCCCGCGATCGCCCGCATGATGGGCCCGCACACCGCCCTGGTCACCGGCATCAACGGCATTCCCTACTGGTATTTCTACGGCCTGGACGGCCCCTTCCGCGACCACCGCGTGGAAAGCGTCGATCCCGGCGGCAAACTCTGGGATCTGCTGCCCCCCGCCCAGGCAATCGGCTGCGTCGTCTACCCCGCCGCCGAAGTGTCGGCACCGGGGATCATCGACCACGGCTACGGCGACCGCTTCAGCCTCGGCGAGCCCGACGGCAGCCGCAGCCCGCGGGTCGAGGCGCTGTCCAAGTTGATGATCTCCGCCGGCCTCAAGGCCCCGGTCCGCCCGCGCATCCGCGACGAGATCTGGGTCAAGTTGTGGGGCAATCTCTGCTTCAACCCGATCTCCGCCCTCACCGGCGCCACCCTCGACCGCCTGACCTCCCGCCCCGATCTCCGCGCCCTCTGCCGCGCCATGATGACCGAGGCCCAGGCGGTGGCCGAATCGCTCGGCGTGAAGTTCGCCGTCTCATTGGAAAAACGCATCGACGGCGCCGCCGAAGTCGGCGAGCACAAGACCTCCATGCTGCAGGACCTCGAACGCGGCCGCCCGATGGAAATCGATGCCCTCCTGGGCGCCGTCGTCGAACTCGGCGAACTCACCAACCACCCCATGCCCATTTGCGTTTCCGTCCTCGCCTTGGTGCGCGAGCGGGCGCGGTTGGCAGGGTGCTACGACGGATAAGCGTTTTGGTTGCTATCTCGTAACTAATTGGACGTGCATCGGCGCAACACGCTCAAGCCGGTTTGACAACCGGTCTCCGCCACGACGCCAAGCGGCGGATCGGCTTCGCCGCATCCGCCCGAGGCGCCTGCGGCTCCGCCGCCTTCCTTCGCGCGGGAGCAGGCGGCAACAACTCGGCCGCCTCCTCGACGCCGAGCATCCGGCACAACGGCCGCAACAACCGACCCGCCTGCGGCGCCGCCGCCAGCAGCGCCACCATCCCGGGCTCCGACAGCAGATGCCGCAGCTGGCTGCCATAAACCGCCGCCTCCGGCATCATCCGGATCAGCCAGCCAAACCCCCGCGGCAACCGCACCGCCACAGGCCGAATCCGCTCCGAATCGGCACGCACCCCCGCCGCCCGCGGCAACACTCCCGCCTGAACCCGCGCCGCCAGCCGCGCAAACCGCACCGCCAACCGGCTCAACCGTCCATAGATCAGCGCAACAAACGGCTCCCACACCGGAGCCCCGCCCCGCCGAGCCACCACCCGCCCCAAATTGCCCATGATCAAGGCAAAGCTCTCGGCGAAAGAAAGGGAAGGAACAAACAACACGAACAAACAAAGAACATACCACCTGAACGCCGTCAAGGAAAATATTCCACGCCCGTAGGGTGCAATGCGCTTTGGCATTGCACCACTCCAACGCCCCCACCAACCCCGCCCCGCCTACCCCCCGAAAAGACTCCCTTCGCCGCCAGCTCGTCCATAACCTCCTTCCTCTTCTCCGACCCCGCATTCAGCGCCCGCGCGCGCAATCCGGACCGGTCATCCACCACGAGCCCAAAATGCCGCTTGTCGTCGGGCGCCTGGCTGCGCCCCTCGGCAAGCGCCAGGAACTGGTCTCCCATGTCGAGAAAGGCCATGCCGCCCGCCCGCCCGCGCAACTCGAACTCGAAAATCCGCTGATAGAACGCGAGCGCCGCGTCCAGGTCGCCGACCTCCAGCGCCACATGGTTGATGCCGAGCAGCCGCGCCGCCGGCGCCTTTCCGTAGCGGGCGGCCAGCGCGTCGAGCCCGGTGCGAAGAAACGCCCGTATGCCGCTCACCGTCGCAACCGCGTCCGCGGACGTCACATGGAATTCAGCCTGCCAACGAACCCTGCTGGTGCCGTCACCGATGTCCTCGGCCTGAAACTCAGCGACGTAGTCGACGACCGGCATCTCCGTCGTGACCATTTCATAACGATAGGCGCGCTGGTCTGGACGCACCTCCCGCAGCCGCTCGGTCTGCACGCTGCCGTCCTTGCGCGGTACGTAGCGCGCCTGGCTGCTCACCCTCGCTGTCCAGACGCGCCACCATCGGATGCCACGCGCCGACCGCGCGCCGAATCCACCGATCTCGCGCCAGACCGCATCCGCATCCCGGGCCAGCCGCACCGCCTCAACGATGCGGGGCATCGGCGCCCTCCCGTCCGTAGGGTGGGTAAGCGCAGCGCCACCAAGCCTCCGCAGGACGCGCTAAGCCGGATCCAACAGACCGGTAACGATCCGAGACTCCCCAACCCTCAAATCCCCACCTCCCGCAGAAACCCCCCGATCACCCCCGCCACCAACCCAGGCGTCTGCGTCGCCATGAAGTGCCCGCTCTCCACCACCACCATCCGCGCCCCTGGAATCGCCGTCGCCACCGCCTCCACGACCGCCGGCGGCCGCAGCCGGTCCAGCGTCCCGGCCACCACCAGCGTCGGGCACGCAATCCGCCCCAACTCCCCCTCCAGTTCGGAGTTCACCAGCATCCGATAGATCGCCGCATAGCTCGCCGGATCGCCTGCCAGCCAGCGCGCGCGGAACACCTGATAATGCTCGGCATCATGCCGCACCTCCGGCGGATATGACGCGGCAAAGCTTTCCTCCACGATCCCGCGCATCCCCTTTCGCTCAACCTGCTCGGCCCGCGCCAGCGTCGCCGTGCGCCGCTCCGCCGGCACCCCCACCGCCGGCGACATCGCAACCAGCGCCGCCACCCGCTCGGGAAACCGCACAACGAACTGCAGCGCGATCGCCGCCCCTACCGCACAACCCGCAATCGCCACCCGCCCGGAGATGCCCACCTCATCGAGAAGATCGACGACATCCCCGGCCATCGCGTCCAGGGAAAGCACGCCGCGCGCCTTCTCCGACTGCCCGGCGCCCCGCGTGTCGTAGCGCAGCACCCGCCGCCCGGCCGCCAACTCCGGCAGCACATGGTCCCAGCTTTCCAGCGTGCCGCCCATCTCATGCACCAGCACCAGCGTCGACGCGCCGGCGCCGCTCAGTTCATAGCGCAGCGCCGTCCGCCCGGTGTCGAGCCAATGCATCATGCGACGGCGTCGGCGATCTCGGGCGCCACCAGCGCCTTGCAGTCGTCCGCGAACACCAGCACCGCCCCGCTCGCCGCCTGCAGATCCGCCCGGCTGATCCCCTCCACCATCTCGCGCACCACGAAGCCCGCCGGCCCGACATCGACCACCGCCAGATCGGTGAACACCCGCCGCACGCAGCGCACCGCCGTCAGCGGCAGCGCGCATTGCGCCAGCAGCCGCGGCGCGCCCTTTCGCGTCGTGTGCTCCATCATCGCCCACACCGCCCGCGCGCCCGCCGCCAGATCCATCGCCCCACCGACCAGCTGCCCCTTGCCCTCCAACCGCATGTCCCAGTTCGCCAGATCGCCGTTCGCCGCCACCTCGAACGCGCCGAGCACCGTCACGTCGATATGCCCGCCGCGGATCATCGCGAACGACCACGACGAATCGATCACCGATGCGCCCGGCCGCAAGGTGATCCGCCGGCTTCCGGCATCGACCAGGTCGGGATCGGCCATGTCCGGCGGCGCCAGCGGCCCGGCCCCCACCACGCCGTTCTCCGACTGGAAGAAAACATCGCAGCCAGGGCGCAGATAATCGGCCACATGCACCGGCAGCCCGATGCCGAGATTGGCCACCATCCCGTCCTCGATGTCCTGCGCGGCACGCCAGGCCATCTGCATCCGGTTCAACCTGCCCATCGCTCAAGCCCCCACCGCGACCACGCGCCGCACGTAGACGCCCGGCAGCTGCACCTCACGATGCGCCATCGGCTCGTCGAGAATTTCCCGCACCTCGGCCACCGTCAGCTTGCATGCGGTCGCCATCGCCGGTCCGAAATTCTGCTGTGCGTATCTGAAGGAAAGATTGCCATAGCGGTCCGCGACATCCGCGCGAACCAGCGCCACGTCGCCATGGATCGCCGCCTCCAGCACGTAGTCGCGATCACCGAAGCGCCGCACTTCCTGCCCATGCGTCAACTCGGTGCCGAAGCCGGTCGGCGTGTAGAATGCGGGAATCCCGGCACCGGCGGCGCGGATGCTTTCGACGAAGCTGCCCTGCGGCATCATCCGCAGCTCGATCTTTCCCGCCGTCCATAGTTTCTCGAACGCAGACTGCCCCTTGTCGTGGCCGCGCGCCGCGGTGCAGATCACCCGCCGCACCATCCCGGCCTCGATCAGGTCGCCGGACCGCGAATACCGATGCGTCGCCGAATTCACCACCAGGGTCAGGTCGCGCGGCCCCACCTCGCGCAGCGCCTGGATCAGCACGTTGGGGAACCCGGCGCCGCCGAAGCCCGAGATCATCACCACCGCGCCGTCGCGCACATCGGCCAAGGCCGCGGCGGCATTCGCCACCCGTTTGTCGATCGCCATGCGTGTCCCCCCGTGCCGCCAGCTAAGCCCAGGCGCCCGGCTAGGCGCAAGCCGCCGCCGATGGCACGATGGCAACCGGGAGAACGCCGCATGACATCAACCGACCGCATGATCCTGCACTGGTCGCCACGCTCGCCGTTCGTGCGCAAGGTGATGATCGCCGCCCACGAGCTCGGCCTCGCCGGCCGCATCGACTGCGTCCGCACCGTGGTCGGCGGCACCACCGCGAACCGCGAACTGATGCGCCGAATCCGCTCGGCAAGCTCCCCACGCTGGTGCTGGCGGACGGCGCCGTGATCTACAATTCGCACGTCATCTGCGAATATCTCGATACGCTGCACGACGGCCGCGAACTGTTCCCGCCGGCCGGTGCCGAACGCCTGCAGGCGCTGCGCCATGAAGCCTTAGCCGACGGCATCCAGGATGTCGGCCTGCAATCGCTCGCCGAGCGCGTCCGCCCGCCGGAACGCCAATCCGCCCCGCACATGGCCCTGTGGCGCGCCAAGCGCGAAGCCGCCGTCGAGGCCCTGGAGCACGAGGCGGACGCCCTCGCCGCCGGCCCCTTCGACATCGGTCATCTCTGCATCGGCGTGGCGCTCGGCTACCTCGATTTCCGTTTCGCCGACGAAAGCTGGCGCGACGGCCACCCGCGTCTCGCCGCCTGGCACGAGGGCTTCAACCGCCGCCCCTCGGTCCTGGCCAACCTCCCCGTCGACGACAGCTGAGTGCCGCAAAAATGATCCAGTCCCGCATGATCGGCGATGCCAGGGTAACCCGCGTGCTCGAATATTCCGGGCCGACCCATCCGCCCGAATTCCTGTTCCCCGAAATCCCGAAGACCGAGCGCGATGCCGTCCTGCGCGCCAACCAATCGTGGATGGCGCCGCACCACTACGTTCCGCACATGGACCGGCTGATCGTCACGATCCAGATCTGGGTGGTCCACGCCGGCGGCAACGTCATCCTGATCGACACCGGCGTCGGCAACCGCAAGCCGCGCGCCGCCCCGCGCATGGACATGCTGAACACGCTGGTCACCCCCTGGCTCGAGGCGGCGGGTGCGGCGCCTGAACAGGTGACCCACGTCGTCCACACCCACCTGCACACCGACCATGTCGGCGGCAACACCATTCAGCAGGACGGCCGCTGGGTACCGGCCTTTCCCAACGCCCGCTACCTGGTGCCGAAGGTCGAATTCGACCATTGGAACAACGAATACACCAAGGGCGATGTCGGCGTGCAGGCCGGCTCCTTCGCCGATTCGGTGCTGCCAGTGCTGGAAGCCGGATTGGTCGACTTCATCGACGGCGACAGCGAAGTCGCCGGCTGCCTGCTGCCCGAGGAAGTCCCCGGCCACGCCCCCGGGATGCTCGCCTTCCGTCTCCGCTCCGGCGGCGAGGAAGGCTATTTCTCCACCGACACCATGCACAGCCCGATCCAGGTCGCCAACCCGCATTGGAACGACCGCTACGTCCTGCGCGCCGACCAGGCCAAGGCCTCCCGCGCCCTGGTCCTGGCCCGCGCCGCGGAGCGCGGGGCGCTGATCATGCCGATGCATTTCGGCGCCCCGTACTGCGGCTACGTCCGCAGCCAGGGCAGCGGCTACGTGTTCGAACCCGGAAGCTGGTAGCTCACGCGTCCGGCGCCCGGAGTTTGTAGTTTACGCCTCCGGCGTAAGGGCGAACAGCAGGAACGATCGCCCGGTCACGGCATACACATGCCCGATCGGGAACGGGTCTTCCTGCTTCTCCTCGTGGTCCGAAAGATTGGTGTCGATCATCAACGTCCAGCGGTGCGATTCACCGCCCTGTCCGGGCAGCGTGAACTCCACGACATCGTGCCAGGCGTTGTAGATGATCAGCAGCGTCGCATCCTCGCCGCGCCGCTTGATGCCGCTCGGCGCGGCCCGGCCGTCCAGCATCAGCCCGACGCATTTCGCCGCCTCGTCCCAGTCGCTCTGCTGCATCTCGCCGCCCCCGGCATTGACCCAGGTGAGCTCCTTGATATCCAGTTCCTCGTTGTACGCCTCGGTCAGGAACCGGTTTCGCCGCAGGATCGGGAAGCGGCTGCGCAGCCCGGTCACCCGGGTGACGAACTCGATCAGCGAGCGCCCCTTCTCCTCGATCTCCCAGTTCACCCAGGAAATTTCGCTGTCCTGGCAATAGGCGTTGTTGTTGCCGTCCTGGGTGCGGCCGAACTCGTCGCCGGCGACCAGCATCGGCGTGCCCTGGCTCAGCAGCAAGGTCGCCAGCATGTTGCGAATCTGGCGCGCCCGCACCCGGTTGATCTCCGGATCGTCGGTCGGCCCTTCCACGCCGTAGTTGCAGGACCGGTTGTCCGACGAGCCGTCCTTGTTGTCCTCGCCGTTCGCCTCGTTGTGCTTCTCGTTGTAGGTGACGGTATCGTTCAGCGTGAATCCGTCATGCGCGGTGATGAAATTCACCGACGCCCACGGCTTGCGGCCCTGGTGGTTGAACTCGGCGGGTGACCCCAGCAGGCGCGGCGCAAGCTCCGCGACGCTCGCTTCTTCTCGCCAGAAGTCCCTGACCGTATCGCGGAACTTGTCGTTCCATTCGGCCCAGCCCGGCGGGAATTCACCGACCTGGTAGCCGCCCGGCCCGCAATCCCAAGGCTCGGCGACCAGCTTGACCGTGCCCAGCAACGGGTCCTGGCTGCACGCCTTCAGGAAGCCCGACTGGTTGTCGAACCCGTTCGGCTCGCGCGCCAGGATCGTCCCCAGGTCGAACCGGAACCCGTCGACATGCATCTCCCCCACCCAGTAGCGCAGGCTGTCGGTGACCATCTGGATCACTCTGGGATGACTGAGGTTGACGGTGTTCCCGGTGCCGGTGTCGTTGATATAGAACCGCTTCTGGTCGGGCAGCAGCCGATAATACGAGGCGTTGTCGATGCCCTTGAACGACAGCGTCGGGCCCCGCTCGTTGCCTTCCGCGGTATGGTTGTAGACGACGTCGAGAATGAGCTCCAACCCGGCCTCATGCACGCGGGCCACCATCTCCTTGAACTCACGCAACGAGTTCGCGCGGTCGGCGGCATAGCGCGGGTCCGGCGCGAAGAAGCCGATGGTGTTGTAGCCCCAGTAGTTGGTCAGCCCCTTCTCCAGCAACTGGCTGTCGTTGATGAAGCTGTGCACCGGCAGCAGCTCCACCGAGGTCACGCCGATCGACTTGATGTGCCGCAGCACCTCCGGCGTCCCGAACCCCGCATAGGTGCCGCGCAGGTTCTCGGCCACCCCGGGATGGCGCATCGTGTAGCCGCGCAGATGCGTCTCGTAGAAGATCGTGCGGTCCCAGGCGATCGGATTGCGCTGCGGCTCGCCCTGCCAGTCGAAATCCGCATCCACCACCACCGATTTCGGCACGAACGCAGCGCTGTCCCGCTCGTCGTAGGACAGGTCCTCGTCGGCGTGGCCGATGGTGTAGCCGAACACCGCGGGGTCCCACACGAGGTCGCCGACATGCGCGCGCGCATACGGGTCCAGCAGCAGCTTGTTCGGATTGAACCGGTGCCCGGCATCCGGCTCGTACGGGCCATGCACGCGGAACCCGTACCGTTGGCCCGGCCCGATATCGGGCAGCCAGCCGTGGAAGATCTGGTTGGTGTATTCCGGCAGCCCGATGCGTTCCAGCTCGGTCTCGCCCGCCTCGTCGAACAGGCACACCTCTACCTTGGTGGCGTTCGCCGAAAAGACCGCGAAATTCACCCCCTTGCCGTCCCAATGCGCACCAAGTGGAAAAGGCAGTCCCTCGCGAGCACGATTTCCGACCTGGCCTGCCATCAGCATCCTCCCCGAATACAACGCGGAAAGAACCGGGGGCGCGCCCGATGGTTCCAGCGGCCGACGCCGCCGGCTTCTTCGGTTCAGATCGCGCGGTTGGCCCGCGCCACCACGGCCTCGAACAGCACCTGACACCCGGCCTCGGCTTCCTCCGGCTCGATGCTCTCCGCCTCGTTGTGGCTCAGCCCATCCTTGCACGGCGTGAAGATCATCGCCGTCGGCACGTGGCGGGCGACATAGACGGCGTCATGACCGGCGCCCGAAACGATCTCGCGCGCCGGATAGCCCAGCCGCGATGCCGCTTGGCGCACCAGCTCCACGCAGCCGGCGTCGAACGGCTGGGCCGGGATGCGGAACAGCTCCGTAAGCTCCAGCCGCACGCCGCAGCTGGCGGCGATAGCGGCCGCCTCCTCCGGAAAGCCCGCGGCAAGCGCCTCGATCTCGGCGTCGTCGGGATGACGGAACTCGACCGAGAACCGCACCTCGCCGGGGATCACGTTGCAACTGTTCGGCAGCACCTGCAGCCGCCCCACCGTGCCGCGGCCATTCTCCCCGCGTGCGCGCATCAGCCGGTCCACCAGGTCGATGATCCGCGCCGCCGCCACCAGCGCGTCGCGCCGCGTCGAGGGCGGCGTGGTGCCGGCATGCGAATCCTGCCCGGTGCAGACCGCGTCGTACCAGACCTGCGCCTGCGCCCCGGTGACGATGCCGATCCGCTTGTCCTCCGCCTCCAGGATCGGCCCCTGCTCGATATGCAGCTCGAAATACGCATCGGCCGGAAACGCCCGCGCCGCCTCGGGCCCGGCATAGCCGATGCCGTCGAGCGCGGTCTTCACCGTGACGCCCTCGGTGTCGGCAAGGGCGAAGACCTTGTCCAGCGGATACACCCCGGCCCAGACGCCCGAGCCCATCAGGCTGTGGCCGAACCGGCTGCCCTCCTCGTCGGTCCAGTTCACCAGTTCCAGCGGCGCCTCGGTGGTGATGCCCAGGTCCTGCAGGCTCCGCATCACCTCCAGCCCGGCGATCACCCCCAGCGCGCCGTCGAACTTGCCGCCCGAGGGCTGGCTGTCCAGGTGGCTGCCGAACAGCACCGGCAGGCGGGAGGGGTCGCGCCCGGCGCGGCGGGCGAACATGTTGCCGATCGCGTCGACCCGCACCGCCAGGCCCAGCTTCTCGCAATTGGCGCGGAAATGGTCGCGCCCCTGGCGATCGATATCCGTCAGCGTCAGCCGCCGCACGCCGCCCTTCGGGGTCGCGCCGAACCGGGCCATGTCCATCAGGCTGTCCCACAGCCGCGCCCCGTCGATGCGCTGGTTGGTCTGCACGTTCATGCCGGGACTCCCTCGATTCGGGCCGCATCTTGCCCGGCGGCGGCGTTCCTGCAAGCCTTGGCGCCGATGGAGGCTCCCCCGGATGATCCGAACATGATGCGCGCCCGACCGCGGCACCGGGCGTGCGCGCCGACGCCCGTGCTGGTGCCCGCGCTGGTGCCAGTGCTGGCCCTGGGGCTGCTGCTGGCCGGCTGCGTGCCGGCTGGGAAATGGCCGTATTTCACCCTGATCGACCAAGGCACCTTCCGCGGCCCGACGCCGCCGCCAACGGCCGATGACATCGCCCGCAGCAAGCTGCCGCCGTTGCCGCTGGTCACCATCCGCTTCGACCAGCCCGACTCCGACTACACCCAGGCGCTGGCGGCGGCGGTCGAATCGGCCCAGGCGCACAAGGCCGACGTCGCCTTCGACGTGCTGGCGCCGGTGCCGCTGTCGGCCAGCCACGATGTACAGGCGCAGTTCACCGCCCAGGGCGAGACCGACACCCAGGCCGTCGCCAGCGCCCTCGCCGCCGACGGCATCAACCCCGACCACATCCATATCGGCTTCCGCGGCGATCCCGGCGATCCGCCGCGCGAGGTGCGCGTCTATGCGCGCTAGGCCCCGGCGTCCCGCCCGCGCGGCCTGAGCCCGCCTTCGCCGTGACGCAGATGACCGCCCCCGCGCCCGCGCGGCGCAGCGCCGAGGGCGTCACCATGCTGCTGGTCACCGCCCTGTGCTGGGGGCTGAACTGGCCGGTCACCAAATCCATGCTGACCGAGTGGCCGCCGTTCCTCTACCGCATCCTCGGCGCCGCCGGCGGCATCATCCTGCTCGCCACCATCGCCCGGCTGCGCGGCGAGGACCTTGTTCCCGCCCCCGGGCAATGGGGCCGGCTCGCCCTGGCCTCGCTGCTGAACCTCACCTCATGGATGGGCCTGGCGACGCTGTCGCTGCTCTGGCTGGACGCGTCGGAGGCCGCGATCATCGGCTACACCATGCCGATCTGGGCGGTGATGCTGGCATGGCCGCTGCTCGGCGAGCGCCCGAACGCCTTCCGCGTGGCCGGGCTGGCGTTCGGCCTGTCCGGGGTATCGGTGCTGCTCGCCGGCCAGTTGCTGAGCGCCCCCGCGGCGCTGCTGGTGGCGAAGTTGCCGGGCGTCGCCTGCATCCTCGGCACCTCGGTGATGTTCGCCCTCGGTGCCGTGTTCACCAAGCGCTACCCGCTGCGACTGCCGCCGGTGACCAACGTCGCGTGGCAGGTCCTGTTCGGCTCGCTGCCGCTGCTGCTGGCCAGCCTGCTGTTCGAACGCTGGGACTTCAGCAGGGTGACGGCGATCGGCTGGGCCGGCCTCGGCTACAACGCGGTCCTGGCGCTCGGCGTCGCCTACCTCGCCTGGTTCCGCGCGCTGCGCCTGCTGCCGGCCTCCTCGGCCAGCATCGGCACCCTGCTGGTCCCAGTCATCGGCGTGTTCAGCTCCGCCCTCGCCCTGGGCGAGCCGCTCGGCCTGCGCCAGCTGCTGGCGCTCGGCCTCACGGTCAGCGGCGTGGCCCTCGCCTCCCGCGGCTGACCGCAAGCCGGCGCCGGGCGGCGATCAGTACCAATGCGGCCCGGTCGGATTCACCCCAATGCCCGACTGGTCGATCTGGACGAAGCCGATCTGCGACGCGGCCGAGCCCGGCTGCAGGTTGTAGTTGCCGCCCGCCGGATTGACGAACAGCGGGTTGCCGAATTTCGGGTTGCTGTCGTTGACCCCTGGGTCGGAGACGAAGCTGCCGCCGGCGCTGTCGTAATACAGGTTGTTGGTGATGTTCGGATTGCCGCCGAACAGGCTCTGGTAGGCCGCCTGGGTGCCGGCCTTGCTGGAGACGACGATGTTCTGCGAGATCGTGTTGCCATACTCGTTCTGCGCCGAGGCCGCGTCGTTGTTCACCGACTGGAAATAGCCGGCCGAGTTGGCGTTTGCGCCGAGGTCGAGGATGTTGTTGGTGAGCGTGTTGTTGTGGCCGCCATGCACCTGGAACGCATGGGTGCCGACATTGCGCGCGATGTTGTTGGTGACCGTGACGCCGTCGGTGTAGTCGTCGAGGTAGATCGCCACGTCGTGCGCGCCGCCGCCCGGGCCCGTGGTGTCGATGTAGTTGTTGTTGATCGTCATCTTGGTGTCGGTGTTCGACCGGTCGAGCACGTAGATCGCCCCGCTGTCGAAGCCCGTGGCATAGCCGGTGTTGATGATCTGGTTGTAGTCCACCGTGTTGCCGACATTGATCGTGGCGAAGGTGTCGAAATTGTCGAATGCGATGCCGACGCCGCCGGTGTTTTCCACCAGGTTGTGGCTGACCACGTTGTTGTTGACGCCGTGCGCGTAGACCGCACCGCCCGCGACCGAGGTCGAGGACACGCCGTTGATGATGTTGCTGTCGATCGAGTTGCCGTTGCTGCCGTCCTTCAGCTCGATCCCGGCCTGCGCCGAGTTGTCGATCTCGTTGCCCGACACGTTGTTGGAGCTGGAGCCGCTGGCCAGCACCATCGCCGTGCCGGCATCCTTGATCTGGTTGCCGACGAAGGCGTTGTTGCTGGCGCCGTTGAACTGCACCCCGACCTGGCCCGCGGCATGGAAGCTGATGCCGGTGATGGTCACGCCGCTGGTGCCGTTCAGCGCGAACAGCGATTGCAGGCCCCCGTTGGTTGCGTCGTACACCACCGGGCGTTGGCCGTTATAGCCGGCGATGGTGAAGCCCGAATCCGCCGATGATAGCGCCACCGTCGAGAACAGCCCGTAGCTGCCGCCTTCGATGTAGGTGGCGTGCACGGCGCTGTGCTCCATCGCGCTGACCGCGCGGCCGATGGTCGCGAAGGGATGCGCCAGGCTGCCGTCGTTGCCGTCGTTGCCGTTGGTCGCGACATAGAACCCGGTCGGCGTCGGCGTCGGTGTAGGCGTGGGGGTCGGAGTTGGCGTCGGCGTGGGCGTTGGGGTCGGCGTGGGTGTCGGAGTCGGCACCGGCGTCGGCACCGGAGTGGGCGTCGGCGTGGGCGTAGGGGTAGGTGTCGGAGTGGGCGTCGGCGTCGGAGTGGGCGTGCCGGTGAACAGGCTGGCCGGAAGCTTGAAGTCGGCCACGCCCCCGTACTGCATGTCGCCGGAGCCGGTCACCGTCCCCACGCGGGAGGTATAGGTCTCGAGCGTGCTCGTCGCCGCGATCGTGGCACCGGGGATGCTGATCGACTGCAGCTCCAGCGCCCGCGTGCCGTTGGTGTTGTAGAACCCCACCTGGATGTCGTGCGCCACGTTGGGCGTCAGGGTGTCGTTGAAGGTGTAGGTGGCGACGCTGCCGGTCACCGTCTGCTGGCCGATCGGCGTGCCGTCCACGATCAGCGTCAGGCTCGGGTAGTTGCCGTTGCTGTCGGGCACGCCATAGGCCGTCACCCCGATCGTCCCGGTGGGCGTCGGCGTCGGCGTGGGAACCGGTGTGGGGGTCGGCGTCGGCGTCGGTGTTGGTGTCGGAGTGGGCGTCGGTGTTGGTGTGGGCGTCGGTGTCGGAGTTGGTGTCGGCGTCGGAGTGGGGGTCGGTGTCGGGGTGGGCGTGGGCGTTGGGGTCGGCGTCGGAGTAGGTGTAGGCGTCGGCGTCGGCGTCGGCGTGCCGGAGAAGAAGCTCGCCGGCAGCTTGAAGTCCGCAACCCCGCCATACTGCATGTCGCCGGAGCCGGTCACCGTCCCCACGCGGGAGGTGTACGTCTCCAGCGGGCTGGTCGCCTGCACCGTGTTGCCGCCGATGCTGATCGACTGCAGTTCCAGCGCACGCGCGCCATAGGTGTTGTAGAAACCGATCTGGATGTCGTGGCCGACACTGGTGTCGATGTTCGCCGTGAAGCTGTAGGTCGCCGAGGTGCCGGTGACGAACTGCGCCCCGATCGGGCTGCCGTCGACCATCAGCGTCAGGCTCGGATAACCGCCCGCGTCGGAAATGCCGTAGGCGGTGATCTGAATCTGCGTCGGACTGGTTGCCATCGCGCCGTGTTCTCCTCGATCCCTGCAGCAGAACCGGCCCTGCAGCAGATCGGCCATTGACCCGATCAGACCCGGTCCTGGCGCTGTAACCCAGCGCGGACCCCGGACCAAGCCGGGCAAAATTGCCACCCCGCGACGCAACCGGCGGAATTCTACCCGCAAGAGGTATGGACCGAATTGACCATGCACCGAGACCGCGCGGGACCTCGCCCGATTCTCGCGCCGCTTCAGCGCCTTGCCGAAGTCGGCTCGCCTCGCCCGCAAAAGCCCGAAGCCGACGACGTCGTTCGGGGTAATCCGTTAGGGTCGGCGGCACGAGTGTGCAAACCGTCCACGCGCAGACGCGGCTGGGGGCGTCGCGGCCCCCGGCCCTCCTCCCCGCAAGTCGGCATGACCCCTCGGAAACCAGTTTCCGCGCCGTTCCGAAAATGCCATCTTCGCGCGCATCATGACCAATCGCATCCGCCCGCCCGGGCCCACGACCTTGCGCCGCCGGGCGACGATCAAGGACGTGGCGGACGCCGCCGGCGTCAGCGTCGGCACCGTCTCGAAGGTCCTCAACGGCGGCGGCCAACTGCGCGACGCGACCCGGGACGCGGTGCGCAGCGCCGCCCTGTCGCTGCGGTTCCGGCCCAACGAGCTGGCGCGCTCATTGTCGGGTCCTCGACGCTTCACCGTCGGCCTGGTCTCCACCGACCGCCACGGCCGCTTCAGCATACCGGTGCTGGAAGGCATCGAGGACACGCTCGATGCTGCCAGGATCTCGGTTTTCCTCTGCAACGCCGCCGGCGACCCGAACCGCGAGCACGAACACGTGCAGTCGCTGCTGGCCAAGCGCGTCGACGGCATCATCGTCACCGGCAAACGCTCCCGCCCGCGCCCGCCGCTGGACCTCGCCGGCGAACCGGTGCCCGTCGTCTACGCTTTCGCCCGCGTCGATGGTCCGGACCAGCCATGCCTGCTGCCCGACGATGTCGGCGGCGGCCGCATGGCCGGCGAGCACCTGCTGGGCCTCGGCCGAACCCGCATCGCCCACATCACCGGCCCGGCGCGGACCGAGGCGGTGCAGCACCGCCTGGCCGGCCTGCAGGCGGCGCATGCCGCGCACGGCCTGGAGCTGTCGCCGGAACTTGTCCTCACGGGCAGCTGGAGTGAAGCGTGGGGCCACGCCGCCGTCCTGCGCCTCGCCGCCGCCCATGTCCGGCTGGACGCGATCTTCTGCGGCAGCGACCAGATCGCCCGCGGTGTGGTCGACGCCCTGCGCGAGCGCGGCGTGCGCGTGCCGGAAGACATCGCCGTCGTCGGCTTCGACAATTGGGAGATCATCGCCGCCGCGACCCGGCCCGCGCTGACCACGGTCGACATGAACCTGCCGGCGCTCGGCCGCCAAGCCGGACTGGAACTGCTCGCCATGATCGAGGGACGAGGCCGCCCGGGCACCCGGCGCCTGCCCTGCAGCCTGGTGGTCCGAGCCTCCTGCGGCGGCGCCCATGTCGAGGAGCCCGACTTTCCGTAGTCACGCCGGAATGCACGCCGGAAAACGCTTTCCGCTTGCGCGCCATCCCGCCGGGATGCCAAGCTTCGGGGAAGAACAAGACGGCGAAGGAAACGCTTGATGGCGGATTTGGAGGAACAGGGGGCCACGATCACCGTGGCCGGTGCCGCGGCTCCCCTTCGCATCACGGCCCTCACCCCGACGATGCTGCGCATCTCGGTCGGCAATCGTCCCGGCGCAGCGGCATCGACCTACGTGCACCAGCCACCGGCGCCCGCCTCTCCCTCACCCGCCAAGATGCGCGATGGCGGAACTCAAAACCTCCGCGGTGTCCGTCGCCCCCGACGGCGCCGGCGCGCTGGTGTTCCGCGATCCCGCCGGCCGCGTGCTGCTGCATCTGGTCCACGACACCCTCGCATTGTCGCCCGCCGTCAACATGCGCCTGCTGCTCCAGGGCGAGCAGCATCTCTACGGCATGGGCGAAGGCGGCCAGCAATTCGACCGGCTCGGCGTTGCGCGTCGCCTGTGGAACTTTCAGGCCAACCGAGGCCAGGGCGCCGACATGGCGGTGCCGCTGATCCTGTCGCAGATCGGCTACGGCCTGTTCATCGACAACACCGCGCGCGGGAGGATCGAGCATGGCGATTCGAACGAGGGCGGCACCATCCTCGACTACACCGCCGAAGCCGGCCCGTTCGACCTGTATTTCATCGCCGGCACCATGCGCAGCGTGCTCGGCGACGTCGCCTCCCTGCTCGGCCGCGCGACGATGCCGCCGCGCTGGGCGCTCGGCTATCTCCAATCCACCCGCCATTTTGCGAGCACGGATGAGATAACCGGCCTCGGCGAGGAACTGCGGGCGCGGCGCCTGCCTTGCGATGCGATCATCTTCCTATCCACCTATGGGCGCGCCCATGGCTGGAACCGGGGCGTCGGCCATCTCGATTTCCAGCCCGACCTGTTTCCCGAACCCGCAGCCGTGCTGGGCGCGCTGCACGACATGCACCTGCGCACCTTCAGCCACGAATATCCGGTGCTGCACGAAAACTCGCCGCTCCATGCCGACGCCGCCGCCCGCGGCTACCTGCTGGAGCACGCTTATGCCCGCCTGCAGCCGCCCCGGCCGGACGCCGCGGTGTTCAAGGAAGGCCAGCGCTTCATCGACTTCTCCCGTCCGGAGGTGCGCGCCTGGTGGTGGGATGCGCATCGCGACCTGGTCGCCCA
This sequence comes from uncultured Alphaproteobacteria bacterium, assembly GCA_963819305.1. Taxonomy (GTDB): domain Bacteria; phylum Pseudomonadota; class Alphaproteobacteria; order Acetobacterales; family Acetobacteraceae; genus CAVTKE01. Next base: position 1,636,713 of record CAWFVP010000001.1, on the reverse strand, counting down.
CGGCATCGCAGGCTGGTGGCTGGATGGCGGCGAGGGCCCGCCGGCGGGCACCGCACTCGCCGCCGGCGACGCCGCCATCGTGCACAACCACTACGATCTCTGGCGCCAGCAGGCCTTCGCCGAAGGCGAGGCGCGCGACCGCCCCGACCAGCGCCCGTTCCTGCTGTGCCGCTCCGGCGGCCCAGGCATGTCGCGCTTCGGCGCGATCCCGTGGTCCGGCGACATCAACACCACCTTCGAAACGATGGAAACCCAGATCCGCACCGGCCTCAACGTCGGCCTGTCCGGCATTCCGCACTGGGGCACCGACACCGGCGGCTTCTACTCGGTGGCGCCCGACCAGGGCGAGCTGTTCGTCCGCTGGCTGCAGTTCGCCGCGTTCTGCACCCTGTTCCGCGCCCACGGCCATGTCTGGCGCCGCCACGTGCCCTGGGCCCATGGCGCCGACATCGAGGGCATCTGCCGCGACATCATCGAGATGCGCTACCGCATGATGCCGACCAGCTATACCTTGGCGTGGCAGGCGCGGCAGACCGGCCTGCCGACCATGCGGCCCCTGGTGCTGAACTATCCCGACGACCCGAATGTCTGGGACCTTGGCACGCAGTATCTGTGGGGGGACGATCTTCTGGTGGCCCCGGTGACCCGCCGCGGCGCCACCCATTGGCCGGTCTACCTGCCGGCCGGAACCTGGCACGACTACTGGACGCAGGAGACCTACCAGGGACCCGGCGGCATCACCGTCGCCTCCCCGCTCGAACGCATCCCCCTATTCGTGCGGGGCGGCGCCATCATGCCGCTCGGGCCGGTCATGCAGCACGACGCGGAACGGCCGCTCGATGCGGTGACCCTGCTCGTCTATCCCGAAGGCCAGTCCTCGTTCACGCTCTACGAGGATGATGGCCTCACCAACGCCTACCAGCGCGGCGGCCATGTCGAGACGCGGTTCGACTGCGCGGCGGACGACACCGGCGTCACCTTCACCATCGGCGCGCCGGTCGGCGACGCCACGCTGGTTCCGGACACGCGCAGCTACACGCTGCAACTGCGCGCATCGCGCAAACCTTCGCGCGTGGTTCTTGGGCAAGGCGAACAGCCAGAGTGGCGGCATGAAGGCCATTTCCTGTTCGTCCGGATGCCCGCCGCGCCTTCCACCGTTCGCGTCACCTGGTAGCAACAAGAACACGGGGAGAGAACGAAGATGCACCGCAGGGACCTGCTGAAGCGATCCGCGGCCACGCTGGTGGCGACGCTTCCCGCCACCGCGCGCGCCGCCGAGCCGAAGAAGATCGCGCTGTGGCATATCTACGCCCGCGAATTCGACATGATCTATCTCGGCATCAAGCTGTTCAACGAAAGCCAGACCGCCTACCAGATCGAGCCACGATTGATCCCCTACGTGCAGATCAACCCGGAACTGATCCGCGCCATCGCCACCGGCTCGCCGCCGGATCTCGTGGTGATCAACGATCCCGACGTCGCCGGCTACGCGAGCCAGGGGCAACTCACCGACCTGACCGACCGGGTCGCGAAATCAACCCGCATCGGCGCGCCGAAATTCTTCAAGGGCCCCGCCACCTCCGACCAATGGCGCGGCAAGCGCTTCGCCGTGGCGCGCGAGGTGAACGCGCTGTCGATGTACATCAACGACGACATGTTCCGCGCCAAGGGCCTCGACCCCGACAAGCCGCCGGCGACCTGGTCGCAGGTCATGGCGGCGGCCGAGAAACTCACCGACGCGCCCGCCCATGTCTACGGCTTCGGATTCTGCGCCCACCAGTCGGAACAGGCGACGTTCCAGTTCCTGCCCTGGCTCTGGCAGGCCGGTGGTGCCATCGACAAGCTGGACCAGCCGGAAGCGCTCGCGGCGTTGCAGTTCTGGACCGACATGGTCAAGCGCGGCTTCGTCTCCAGCGACGTCATCAACCAGCAGCAATCCGAGGTCATCAGCACCTTCCTCGCCGGCAACACCGCCTTCGCCGTCGGTGGCCCGTGGGAACTGCCGCGCTTCGCCAAGGAGGCGAAGTTCAAATGGCGCGTGGTGCCGCTGCCGGTGAAGGACGACAAGAAGATCCAGGCCTCGTCGCTGGGCGGATTTCATTTCGCCATTCCGAAAGGCGCCAAGGAAGTCGACGGCGCCTTCATGGTCATCGAGCAGATGCTGGACGCGCAGATCTTCCGCCAGGGCTGGAACACCGGCGGCATCCTGGCGCCGCGCAGCGATGTCGAGGTCCCGGACCCCGCCTGGCCGAAGTCGTACGCGGTGTTCCGCGCCCAGATGGCCACCGCCATCCAGCGCGGCCCGCATCCGCAATGGGCCAGCCTGTCCAGGCCGCTGCAGATCGCCATCCAGGAGGCACTGACCGGCACCAAGCCGCCGGCCGAGGCGCTGGCCGGCGCGGCTGCGAAGATCAAGCCGATCCTGGCGAAGACGCCGCTCTGATCCGGGGCGCCTGGCCGTGCACAGGCGCTCCGGATTGCTGTTCACCTTCCTGTTGCTGCCGATGCTGTTCCTGCTGGCGATGATCGGCGTGCCGATCGTCTACACGCTGGTCATGAGCGTGCAGGAAGTGACGCTGGGCAACATCGCCGATTTCGCCCGGCCGTTCGTCGGCCTCGACAATTTCAACGAAGCGCTGGCGGACGACGTGTTCCGGCAGGTGCTGCGCAATTCCGGCGTCTTCGTGCTGGTCAACGTCATCGGCCAGGTGGGTCTCGGCACCCTCGCCGCCGCCTGCTTCGCCGGCGGCTTCCGCGGCGCCAACACCATGCGCGGCCTGTTGCTGGCCGCCTGGATCCTGCCGGGCCTCGTGGTGGGAACGGTGTGGAAATGGATGTTCGCCACCCAGTACGGCGTGGTGAACTTCGCTCTCGCCGCATTGGGCCTGGTGCGCAATCCGGTGCACTGGCTGGCCGACCCGGCGATCTCGATGACCGCGCTGAACATCGCCCATATCTGGTTCGGCATGCCGTTCAGCATGATCCTGATCGCCGCCGCCTTGACCAACGTTCCCGCCGAACAGTACGAGGCGGCGGCGATCGACGGCGCCGGCCCGTTCCGGCGCTTCCGCTACATCACCCTGCCCGCCATCGCGCCGGCATTGCTCGCCGTCACCTGCCTGGTGATCATCGCGGCATTGCGCGCCTTCGACGTGATCTTCGCGCTCACCCAGGGCGGTCCGCTGAATTCGACCAACCTGCTGCCGCTGCTGTCGTACCAGGCATCGTTCCAGGATTTCGAGTTCGGCCGCGGCGCCGCCATCGGCTCGTTCGCCTTCCTCATCGTCTTCGGCGTCGCCCTGGTCTATGTCCGCACCCTGCGCCGGGAACAGGCCGCGTGAAGCGCGCCATTCGGGCCTACGCGCCGACGCTGGCCACAGGCGCGCTGGTGGCGCTGTATCTGTTCCCGCTCTACTGGATGGTGATCTCGGGCTTCAAGACCCAGGCGGAGATCTTCGCCGATCCGCCCAGCTTCTTCCCCCGCGCGCCGACGCTGGACGCCTTCCGCTACGTGATCGGCCACGAAAACATGGGCCGCTACCTGCGCAACAGCATCACCATCGCCATTCCCGTGACTCTCGTCACCCTGGTGCTGAGCGCCATGGGCGCCTACGCCATGAGCCGCCTGCGCTCCCGCCTGGTCGATGTCGCCCTGATCACCGTGCTGATGCTGCAGGTGTTCCCGGAAGCGCTGCTGGCAACGCCGATCTTCATCATCTTCAAGGCGCTGGGCATGCTGAACACCTACGCCGCGGTGATCCTGGCGACCTCCGCCCGCGCGGTCGCCTTCGGCCTGGTGATCCTGCGGCCGATGTTCCGCCAGGTGCCGTTCGAGCTGGAGGAAGCCTCGCGCGTCGACGGCTGCACTGAACTGCAGAGCTTCATCCGCATCGTTCTGCCGCTGATGCGGGTGCCGCTGATGGTGCTCGCCGCCATCACCTTCGCCCAGGCCTACGGCCAGTTCGTCTATCCGCTGACCCTGCTGAACCAGCAGGAGCTGCAGCCAGGCACAGTCGGCATCTACAGCTTCATCGGCACCGAGATCGCCGATTGGCACCGGGTGATGGCGTTCGCGACGATCTTCGTGGCGCCGATCCTGCTGCTGTTCGTCCTGCTGCAGCGCCAGATCGTCGCCGGCCTCACGGCCGGCGCGTTGAAATAGTCCTAGGCGAGCAGCGCCGCCATGATCCGCTCGCGGCTCAGCGGCAGGTCGCGGATGCGCGTGCCTAGCGCGTGCGCGACCGCATTGCCGATCGCCGCCGTGGTCGGCCCCAGCGCGCATTCGCCCATCCCCAGCGGCGCATCCTCCGCCGATCCCACCAGCCGGACATCGACCAGCGGCGCTTCGGAGAATTTCAGGATCGGATAGGTCTCCCAGCCCCGGCTGGCCACGCCCTCGGCATCGGCGCGCACCCGTTCCTTCAGCGTCCAGCTGGTCGCCTGGACCACCCCGCCTTCGACCTGGTTGATGGCGCCATCGGGGTTGATCACCAACCCCGCATCGACCGCGCACCATACGTGCTCGACCCGCACTTCCTGCTCCACCGTCACCGCCGCCACCGCCGCCAGATACGCCGCCTGGTTCTTGTAGCGGCTGAACGCGAACCCGAGGCCGCGCCCGCCGCCCCCCGCCGGCCGCTCCCGCCAGCCGGCCATCGCCGCCGCCGCCTCGATGACCCGCCGCCCGCGCGCATCGGACAGCAGCGAAAGCCGGTATGCCACCGGGTCCTCGCCGGCGCGCAGTGCCAGTTCGTCGATGAAGCTCTCCAGCGCGAACACGTTGGCCTGCGCCCCCAGTCCGCGCAGCGCCGAGGTCCGCAGCGGCGGCTTCGGCACCAGATGATGCACCAGCCGTTGCGGCGGCAGTTCGTACAGCAGCGCCGCGTTGCGGATGCCGCCGTCGCCCGGCGCCGGCGTCATGCTGACCGGTCCGCGCGACGGATCGCCCTCCGGCAGCGCCTCGGCGGCCAGCAGGTTGATCGCCCCGCTCCGTCCCGGCCGCTGGCCATGCGGGCCGGTCCAGATCTCCATGTTCCAATCCACCGGCCGCCCGTCGGGCCCGATCCCCGCCGCCAGTTCCACCACCATCGCCGAGCCATAGGCGGATGCCCCAAGCTCGTCCTCGCGCGCCCACTGCACCCGCACCGGCCGCCCCGGCGTCGCATGCGCCAGCAACGCCGCGTCCAATGCCACGTCGTCGGCGGGATTATGGCCGTAGCAGCCGGCGCCCTGCACATGACGCACGCTGATGGCGGCTGCATCGATGCCGAGCGCCCGCGACACCGCGCCCCGTAGCGGCCCGACGCCCTGGCTGTGCGTCCACAGCGTCAGGTGCCCGTCCTGCCACAATGCGATCGCGCAGGACGGACCGATCGACGCATGCGCGACATAAGGCCGCGTATAGGTGGCCGTCACCGTCTCCGGCCCCGTCCGTGGCCGCTCGGCAGGTCCCATCACGGCGTCGATGCTCGGAATCCCGCGCAAGGTGCCCGCCTCCGCGTCGGAGACGCTGGGGGCCGCGCCGTCGCTCCAGACGGCATGGTTGCGCAACACGACCAGCGCCGCATCGGCGTCTGCTTCCAGCGCCGCCACCACGCCGACGAAATCTCCCAGCCGCACTACATCGGTCCCGTGCCGCCGCACCGCCGACTCGTCGAAAGATTGCAGCCGGGCACCCGGGCGAGGCCGCCGCAGCACGCGGCCATGCCACATGCCGTCGAGCATCATGTCCTGGATGAACGCTGCACCCGCCAGCTTCGCCGGCAGGTCCAGCCGCGGCAGGCTCTGCCCGATCACCCGATGTTCTGCGACCGGCCGCCGCGGCGCGCCGCCGGTGACATCGCGCGCGAGATCGACGGACGGCGCCAGCCCCCAATAATCCAGCCCCGTCGCCATCCCGTCGCGCAGGATGCGGCCGTCCTCGGTTGCCAGCGCCGTCGTGGCGCAGCCCAGCTGCGTCGCCGCCTGCTGCAGCAGCAACGACCGGATTTCCGCGCAGACCAGCCCGACCGACGCTCCGCCAACCTCAATCGACATGCTGCCGACAGTATAGCCTTCGTCGGGCGTCGCATCGGTGTCGCCGGACACCACGCGCAGCCGCGCCGGCGCGACATCCAGTTCCTCGGCGGCGATCTGCGCCAGCGCGGTCAGGATGCCCTGGCCGATCTCGACCTTGCCCGTGCTGAGGCGCACCCGCCCATCGCTCTCGAAGGCGATCCAGCGATCCAGGCGCGGATTGTCCTGCAGGCTTTGCGGCAGTGCGTTGGCGATCATGCCGGCGCCCCCCGCAACTCCGCCGCTGCCTTCTGCACTGCGCGGACGATCCGGTTATGCGCGCCGCAGCGGCACAGGTTGCGATCCAGCGCCGCCACGATGTCGCCGCGGCTCGGATCGGGATTGCGGTCTAGCAGCGCCTTCGCGGTCATCATGATCCCCGCCAGGCAATAGCCGCATTGCCCCGCCTGCTCGTCCAGCAGAGCCTGGCGCAGCGGATGCTCCTGAATGCCTTCCAGCGTCGTCACCGGACGCCCGCGCACATCCACGGCGGCCATCGTGCAGGCGAAGGCCGGCTCGCCGTCGATCAGCACGGTGCAGGCGCCGCACGCCTCCGTGCCGCATCCGTAACGGGTCCCGAACAGCCCGAGCTGCCCGCGCAATACCGCGAGCAGCGTGGTCGCGGGCTCCACCGTCACCTGCAGGTCGCGGCCGTTGACGGACAGGGCAAACTCCATGGCAGCGTCTCCTTCGATCGACTCACACCGATGACGATTCGAAATACCGCGAGGCCGCGGCGGCGACATCGTCGGCGCCTACCGGTGCCGGCCGGCCCGAGAGCCCGGTGCGCAGGGCGGCAAGCACATGCGTGCGCACGCCGTCCGGCGCCCGGAAGCTGGCCTCGGCGAGCAAGGCGCGAACCGCCATCGGCCATCCGGCCTCGACCTCCAGCCGGCAGGGTCCCATGCTGAAGCGATCCGGCGCCGGCCGCCGCACGCCGCGCAGCCGCGCCGTCGCCGCCGCGTCGACCGCGCCATCCGCGATCGCCACCCCATAGCGCGCACGCGCCTGCTCCACGTCGAGCAGCCCGTCCGCCACCTCCTCCAGCACCAACGCCGCCGGCCGCAGGAACGGATCGCCGAACCCGCCGCCGCTGGGCGTGACCATCTGCAGGACATCCCCGCGCCGCAACTCAAGAACATCGATCTTGCCGATGTCGCGCGCGGCGGCGGTACCTGGGTTGAGCACGGCCCTCGCCGCATTGCCGCTGGCGCCGCCATCCACCCCCCAGGGCTGGAAGCGGAACCGGTCCATGCCGCGCACCGTCAGCACCGATGCGAGTCCCACGTTCTCCAGTTCGATCCGCATGGCGTAGCCGCCGCGATATCGGCCCGGTGCGGCGCTGCCCGGCTCGAACTGGAAGCGCCGCACGATCAGCCGGGTTTCGGTCTCCACCACCTCGACCGGCGCCGAGCGCAGGAAGGCCACCGGCTGGTCGATGCCATCGATGCCGTCGACGCCATTGCGACCGCCGCTGCCGCCGACGAACGGCTCGACCACGCTGACATGGCTGCGTCCGCTGCGTTCGTCGACCGACGAAACCGAAATGATGCCCGCCTGCCCCGCCCCGGCCGCCGCCAGCCCGCCCGGAATCGCCTGGTTCAGACAGCCGAGCACCGCGTCGTAGACCCGCATCACCGCCACCCAGCGATTGCCCATCGCGGCGGGGAAGCTGGCGTTCATGAAGGTGCCCTCCGGCGCGCGGGTGGCGATCGCGCGGATGATCCCCGACGTCATCGGCACCGTCGGCTCGACGGTGTGGATGTAGTTGATGATCGGCATGCACAGGAACGGATGCGTCCGCCGGCCAGTGGTGAAGTTGATCGCCTGGCGCACCTGCGGGTCGCTGCCGGAAAAATCCATCTCCAGCGCCGGCCCCTCGGCCGCACCGGTCACCGTCATCTTCGCGTGGATGAAGATGTCGCCGTCGTCGCGGAAGCTTTCCAGATATTCGCTGAACTCATAGGTCCCGGGCGTCAGCCGGGCGATCGCCGCGCGCGCCTTCAGTTCCGACAAGGCCAGCACGTCGGTGATGCTGTCCAGCAACTCGCCGGTGCCGTAGCGGTCGCACAGCTCCTGGGTGCGGCGGTCCAGCAACGCGAGGCCCGACAGCATCGCCTGCAGGTCGCCCCAGATCAGTCCGGGGATGCGGCTGTTGTCGGCAAAGAAATGCCACAGCTGCTCATTCAGCACGCCGGCGCGGTACAACAGGTTGGGCCGCATCCGCACGCCCTCCTGGAAGACCTCGTAATTGGTCGGCGCGATGCTGCCGGCGACCGAGCCGCCGATGTCGGAGGCATGGATGAACGCCCATGCCAGCGCGATCACGCGGCCATCGCGAAACACCGGCCGCAGCAGGTGGATGTCCATGGTGTGGGTGCACAGCGCGTCGGCCGAGAACGGATCGTTGGTGATGATGACGTCGCCCGGCACCAGCCGCTCCAGCCCGATCTCGTCAGCCAGCCCGCGCACGTTCTGGCACACCGAGGAGGTGACGCCGGAGCGCACCGGGTAGGCGAAGAACTCGCCGTCGACATTCGCCAGCGCGACCTGGAAGTCCTGGGTCTGCTTGACGAAGGTGGTGTAGGCGGTGCGGTAGGCGACATTGCTGGCCTCCTCCGCGATGGCCATGAAGCGGTTGCGCATCACCTCGGTGCGGACCGGGTCCATCAGCTTCTCCTCGTCAGGATCAGGTCGCCGAAGGCGCCGACATGGAAGTCGAAATCCGGCGGGATCAGCACCGTCGCCGTCTCCTGCGCCACGATCGCCGGCCCCGGCCCGGCATGGCCGACCGGGAGCTCGTCCCAGGCCAGCAGCGGAACCTCGTGCCAAGCGCCGTCGAAACAGGCGCGGCGCATGCCCGCCGCCGGCGCACGCCGCGCGACGGCGGCGGCCGGAACCGCGCCCGGCCGCGGCAGCTTCCCGCGCACCCGCAGGCGAAGCGCGATGATCTCGATCGCGGCGCCCGGATCGGAATGTCCGAAGCGCTTCAGATGCTCGGCATGGAACGCCGCCGCGATGCCGTCCAGATCGGCATCGCCGTCCAGCAGCGTGGCCACGTCGAAGGATTGTCCGGCGTAGCGCACGTCGGCAAATTGCTCGAACTCCGGTTCCGCGCCGGCCGATTGCTCGATCAGCCAGCGCCGGCCCGCCTCGCGCAGATCCGCGAAGACATCCGCCAGCGCCAGCTCGGTTGCGGGCACGCCGTGGACGTTGCGGACCACGTCGTACAGCAGGTCGGAGACCAGCCCGCCGAAGGCGCAGAATACCGCGGCGAGGCGCGGCACCACGACGCGACCGATGCCGATTTCGGCGGCCAGCAAAGGCCCATGAATGGCGCCGGCGCCGCCGTATATCATCAACGTCAAATCGGCCGGCGACTCGCCCAGGCGGGCGATGAACGGCAATGCACCTGCCAGCATGTTGGCGGTCGCGACCGCGATCACCGCCGACGCGGCGGACGTCGCATCGCGCCCGAGGGCCGCTGCAAGAGTCTGCATCGCCGCCTCCGCCAGGTCGCGCCGCAACCGCAGCCCGCCGGCCAGCGGCGCGTCCTCGGCCAGATACCCGCACAGCAGGTACGCATCGGAAACGGTCGGCAGCGTGCCGTCGCGCCCGTAGCAGGCCGGCCCCGGAACGGCACCGGCCGAGCGCGGCCCCACCTTCAGCACGCCGCCGTCCAGCCACGCGATCGAGCCGCCGCCGGCGCCGATCGCCTCGATCGCCGTCACCGGCAGCATGATCGGGAAATCGCCGACCCGCCCGTCATGCGAGGTCATCACCCGCCCGGCCTGGATCAGCGAGATGTCGGTGCTGGTGCCGCCCATGTCCATGGTCAGCAGATTCGCCTCGCCCAGCATACCGCCCAGCACGGCGGCGGCGCTGACGCCGGCGGCCGGACCCGACAGCAGCGTGTGCAGCGGCATCCGCGTCGCCTCCGCCGCCGACATCACGCCGCCGTTGGACTTGGTGACCAGCAGCCGCGCCATCGGCAGCCGCTCGGCGAGATAGGATTCCAATTCGGCGATGTAGCCGGACATGGCGCGCCGCGCATACGCGTTCAGCAGGGTCGCGCAGGCGCGCTCGTACTCCGATTGCTGCGCCCAGACCTCATGCGACAGCACGATGTCGACATCCCCCAGCGCGGCCCGGATCGCGGCTGCGGCCTGCCGCTCATGGTCCGGATTGCGATAGGCATGCAGGAAGCACACGGCGATCCCGGCGGCCCCCTCGTCCAATGCGCGGCGCGCAACCTGCACCACCTGTGCGGCGTCGAGCGCGCGGTCCACCGAACCATCGGCGCGCATGCGTTCCTCGACCTCGAACACGCAAGCCCGCGGGATGAGCGGCGCCGCGCGGCGCTGGAACAGATCCATCGGCCGGTCCAGCCGCAGCCGGGCGGCATTGAGGATATCGGGAAAACCGGCCGTCACCAGCAACGCCAGCTGCGGCCCGCTGCGTTCGATCACCGCGTTGGTGGAAACCGTGGTGCCATGCACGATCAGCACCGGCTCGCCGCTGCCGATCGTGCCGTCGGCAATCAACGTCTCCAGGCCCTGCTTCACCGCCTCCGCGAAATCAGGCGGTGTCGACGGCACCTTCATCGAACGCACGGCGGTGTAGCCGTTCGGATTGCCGTTCCAGATGGCAAAATCCGTGAAGGTGCCACCAATGTCGACGCCAATCCGCAGCATGCCCGGCCATTCCCTTGTTCGTCACGGCCGACCCTGCACCGCCGCCATGCCGCCCGGCAAGATGCCGCGGCGCCCAGCCGCCAGGCTTGATGCTGCGTCGCAGCGTATGGACTTCGTTCGTCCCGCTTGCCTATGCTCGCCGCTCCATCACCGGAGCGACCGCCATGTTTCGCGCCCTCGCCTTCGCCGCGTCGCTGACCGCTTCCCTGGCGCTCGCGGCACCTGCCGCCCAGGCGAAGGACGACCTGGTGATCGGCATTTCGCAGTTCCCGTCCAGCATGCATCCCTATCTCGATCCGGAACTGGTCAAGGCCTATATCGAGGCGTTCACCACCCGCCCGGTGACCGCGTTCGACAAGGACTGGAAGAATTCCTGCCTGCTCTGCACGGAGCTTCCGACGCTCGAGAACGGCTTGGTCAAGATCGAGGACCGGCCCGGCGGCGGCAAGGGCATGGCGGTCACCGTCAAGCTGCGCCCCGGCCTCAAATGGAACGACGGCGAGCCGGTCACCGCCCGCGACATCGCCTTCACCGCGCGCGTCGGGCGCGATCCCAACTCGGGCTTCGCCGACATCCGGCTATGGGGCCGCGTCGCCAGCGTCGACGTGGTCGACGACCAGACCGCGGTGATGCATCTCGACGAGGTGACCAGCCTGTTCGACCGCATCAAGCAGATCCTGCCTGAACATATCGAAGGCCCGGTCTACGCGAAGGCCGCCAACGCCGGCGACTACATCAAGGCCAACACCTATAACCGCGCGCCGACCACGCCAGGACTGTGGAACGGCCCGTGGATGGTTTCGGACTACAAATCCGGCTCGATGGTGGTGCTGACGCTCAACCCTTACTGGAACGGCCCCAAGCCGTATTTCAAGCGCATCGTCATCCGCGACATCGACAACACCGCGGCGCTGCAGGCCAACCTGCTGTCCGGCGACATCGACATGACCCCCGGCGAAAGCATCGGCCTCACCATCGACCAGGTGATCGAGCTGCAGCGCCAGCAGCCCGACCGCTTCACCTACATCTTCAAACCCAGCCTCACCTTCGACGAAATCGCGGTGCAGACGGAAAACCCGATCCTGGCCGACAAGCGCGTGCGCCAGGCGCTGCTGCTGACGATCGACCGCAAGACCATGGACGACAAGCTGTTCGGCGGCATGCTGCCGATCGCCGCGACCTGGGTGAACCCGCTGGAGCCCGACTACAGCAAGGACACCGCCACCTATCCGTACGATCCCGCCCGCGCGCGCGCCCTGCTGGCCGCCGCCGGCTGGACGCCGGGCCCCGACGGCATCTGCCGCAACGCCGCCGGGGAGCGCCTGTCGGTTGAGTTCAGCGTCTCCGCCGGCATCAGGCTGCGCGAGTTGCAGCAATCGGTGATGCAGAGCCAGTGGAAGGGAAACTGCATCGAGGTCACGATCAAGAACGAGCCGTTCCGCACCTTGTTCGGGGAGACCATGAAGCACCGCAAGTTCACCGGCCTGGTGCTGTACAGCTGGATTTCCGCGGTCGGCGAGCCGCCGCGCCAGACCATGGCAAGCGACCATATCCCGACCGCCGCCAACAACTGGGCGGGCAGCAATTTCCCTGGATTCAGCAATCCCGCCTTCGATGCCGACATCAAGGTGGTGGAAACCGAACTCGACCCCGCGAAGCGCCGCGCCGCGTTCGCCGAAATGCAGCGCATCGCGTCGGACGAGTTGCCAATGCTGCCGCTGTATTTCCGCGCTGACGCGCATGCGGTGCCGAAATGGCTGCAGGGTTACGCCCCGACCGGCCACGGGGACATGGGCGCGCTGTGGGCGGAGTACTGGCGCGCCGAATAACCGCGCGGGATTTACCTGGAGGCGGTTCCGTCGCCGGTCACCACGTAGATCACGTAGCCCGAAACGGGGTCGACGGCACTCTGGCGCAGCCACGCCGGCACCTCTCCGCGCGCGAGCCGGTCCAGCAGCGTGTCCTCCGGCAGGTCCGACACCAGCGCGGAGCGGCTGGCGCGCGGACAGATCAGCACCGCATTGATCCCGGCTGCCTGGATCGCCTCGGGCACGCCCTGCGACGGGCCGCTCCGCCAGGCCGCGCGCAGCCGCAGGAACGCGTTGATGTTGCGCGTGTATAACGAGCCGACGGTCTTGATGCCGGTGCGGTACAGCAGTTCGGGCGCCTGATTCACGTTGGTCAGCACCACCTGGCCGGCGAACGGCGCCAGCATCGGGCCGAGGCCGTCTACCGGGCAGTCATCCGCCGCATCGACCAGCGAGGCGGTGGATGTCTCGAACAGCGGCCGCGCCGCATCCGCCCGGTTGGCCAGCATCACCACCGCCAGCAGCGACACCCGCGCGATCGCCTGGGCGCCGGGGCGCGCGGCCAGCCGGCGGTTGCATTCACTGAGCGCCACCGGCAGCGCCGCCGCCGCAACGACCGTCGCATAGGTGGCGAAGCGCACATGCTGCATCCCCAGCACCAGCATCGCCAGCGTGCACAGCGTCGCGTAGCCCCACATCGCCGCCACCGGGCGTGGCCGGGCGTTTGCCGCGAGCCAAGCCAGCAGCAGCGCCGCCACGCCGCCGTCGAGCAGGAACACCGCGCCCTCGGTAAGCGTGCGGATCGGCTGCATCTCCTGGATGTCGCCGAAGATGGCGCGGGTGGTCTCGGGGTCCATCATGCCGTCCGGGCCACGCAGGACGTTCGGGAAGACCACGAGCCAGGCGGCAAGCCCGGCCAGCGCCGCCATCATGCCCAGGGCCGCGCGCCGGACCGGCGACAGCCGCATCCTGTCCACCCCCCACAACGCCCAGCCGGCCAGGCCGACCGCGGCACCGAGCACGACATAGACCACCGACAGCCGGTCGATCTCGGTGGAGCGCAGCCCGACATTGGGCGGGTCGACGAGGAAGGCGGCGGTCATCAGCACCGCCAGCACGCTGCCGCAGGCGGCCAGCGCCCGGCCGATCTCGCGCTGGCCCGGCCACAGCGCCCAGGCCAGCCCGGCGCCCCCCAGCGCCATCAGCAGGAACGGCATCGCCTCCGGGCTCAGCCAGATGCCGAATACCCCCCAGGCGGCCAGCGCCCAGCCGGCGGGGACGCGGTCGCCGTAGGGCGGCCCGGCGGCGATCCGTCCGGCCAGGGCGGCCATCATCAGCATCGCCAGCGCCAGCAGCACGTGATGATGGGCGACGCCGGGGATGCCGTAGGACACGATCGGCGGCGCCACCCCCACCAGCACCGGCGCGGTCCAACGCCACGCCCGGTCCGACAGCGGCGCCATCGCCCAGGCGCAGGCGGTCCCAAGGGCGCCCATCCCCAGCGGCCCCATCGCCACCGCCACCACATGCAGCGCCGCGTCGGCGCCCATGAACGGCCGCAGGGGCAGCGCCAGCACCAGCATGATGGCGTCCAGCAGGTGGCTCCAGATCACCAGTCCGCCGGCGCCCGAGGCATCGCGCAGCACCACGCTCAGCGGCGCGTGCAGGGCCAGGATGTCGCGCAGCCGGTCCAGCCGCATGTAGCTGTCCGGATTGACCAGCCCGCCCTGCAGCAGCGCCGGCAGCGACCGCGCCCCGACCGCCACGTCGATCGCTGCGGCGATCAGGAAATATAGCGCCGCCTCGCCGACGCCGAAGCGGTAGGGGTTCGTTCCCGGCGGCGAGCCCGCGGCGCCTTGGTTCACCGCTTGCGCGCCGCCGCCACCATGCCCTGCAGGTCGGCCAGCTCGATCGCGCCGGGCTGGATGCGGTTGCCGATGATGTAGGCCGGCGTGCCCTCGATCTGCAGCGCGTGGGCGAGGGCGAGGTTGGCGTCGATCCGCGCCTGGATCGCCGGGTCGGCCATGTCCTTCTGCAGCCGGTCCCAGTCGAGCCCGACCCGTTGGGCGGCGGCGCGGACTACCTGCTCGTCGATGTTGGGGCTGCCGCTCATCAGCGCGTCGTGCAGCTTGAGGTAGCCGCCCTGGCGCTGCGCCGCCAGCACCGCGCGGGCGCCGATCACGCTGCCGGGGCCGAGGATCGGGATGTCCTTCAGCACGACGCGCAGCTTGCGGTCGGATTTCAGCAGGTCGGCCATCACCGGCAGCATCCGGCGGCAATACGGGCAGCGGATGTCGTAGAACTCCACCAGCGTGACGTCGCCGTCCGGATTGCCCGCGACCGGGTCGCCCGGGGTATGTTGCAGCGCCCCCTCCATGCCGGCCAGCGCCGCCTGGGTCGCCGCCGCCTGCTTCTGGCTCTCGTCCTGCTGCAGCGCCCCCACGGCATCGCGCAGGATCGAAGGATCGGCCTTCAGCGCGCCCCGTATGATGTCGATGATCTCCAGCCGCTGCTGCGGCGTGAAGCTACCCGCGGCCGGCGGCATGGCGGAGATGGCCTGGGCGCCGGCGCCGGCGGGGAAGAATGCCAGCGCCGCCAACAGCAGGGCCGGGAGGAATCGGGTCATGCAGTGATGCCTTTCACGCGCGAATCGGGTGCGAACCGCGCCAAGCTGTGGAGCGGGCCCGGTTGTAGGTGCCGCCGAACGAGTTTATGGCAGCGTCCCGGATCAAGATGGTGCGGACAAGACCCGGAATCACCGGGTTGGCCCCCCGGATCGGGTTACCGGGGTCGGCAGGCATAAGGGGTTTGGCGAAATTGCGCAGCAACGTCTCGGTCTCCATCCTGCGCGCCAGCCTACCCCGTCGCGCCGCCGCCGTCCTGCTCGCATCGGCACTGGCCACCACTTCCTGCTCGACGGTGAATTCGGTCAGCGATACGCTGTTCGGCAGCGGCAGCGACGTGGCGCAGGGTACGCCCGGCCATGTTAGCGGCTTCCTTGGCGGCGTGGTGGCGGACGAGCCGCAGGCGGCGCTCGCCGCCCGCCAGATCCTGTCGGCCGGCGGCAACGCCGCCGACGCCGCGGTCGCCCTGGGGTTCGCCCTCTCGGTCACGATGCCGTCGCGCGCCGGGCTCGGCGGCGGCGGCGCCTGCCTCGCCTACCGCGCCGGCAAGGACGCCTCCGGCTCGCCGGACGCCGTCATGTTCACCGCGATCGCGCCGTCCAACCCGGGCAGCACCGACCGCCCGGTCGGGCTGCCGACGATGACCCGCGGGCTGTTCGTGCTGCATGCCCGCTACGGCAGCATGCCGTTCGAGCAGCTGGTGATCCCGGCCGAGCAGATGGCCCGCTTCGGCGTCCAGGCCTCGCGCGCCTTCACCCGCGACCTCGCCGTGGTGGCCGGCCCGCTCGCCGCCGATCCCGGCGCGCGGGAGGCCTTCTACCGCAACGGCCAGCCGATCGCCGAGGGCGAGACCCTGCTGCAGCCGGCGCTCGGCTCCACTTTGGCGCAAATCCGCATCGCCGGCGTCGGCGACCTCTACCAAGGGGCGCTCGGCCGCCGCTTCGCCACCGCCGCCGCCCAGGTCGGGGCGCGGATCACCGTCGAAGACCTGCGCGCCGGGCTGCCGACCGTGGTGCCGCCGCTGACCCTGCCGGGGCCGGGCGCCGACCGCATCGCCTTCCTGCCGCCGCCGGCCGATGGCGGGCTGGCCGCCGCCGCCGCCTACCAGGTGCTGGCCACCGACCCCGGCGCCTTCGCCCAGGCCAACGCCCGCGCCATGGGCGCCGCCGCCCGCTGGCGCCAGGGCGGCGGCGATCCGCAGGCGATCCTGCAGGAAAGCCTGCCCGACACGCCGCTGCCGGCGCTGCCCGCCTCCACCACCTATGCGACGCTCGACCGCAACGGCAACGCCGTGGTCTGCGCCGTCAGCATGGGCAACCTGTTCGGCATCGGCCGGGTCGCCGCCGGAACCGGCGTGCTGCTCGGCGCCTCGCCCAACGGCGTCGCGCCGCCGCTGCTGTCGGCGGCGATCGCCTACAACCCGAACCTCAAGGCGTTCCATTCCGAGGTCGGCGGCTCGGGCCAGGCCGGCGCGCCGCTGGCGGTGGCGATGGGATTGAGCCAGACCCTGGGCCGCCGCGCCGGCGCGCCGCTCAACCCCGGCTCCGTGCCGGACCCCGGCCGCGCCAACATCATCGCCTGCAGCGGCTACCTTCCCGAAGCCGACGGCAGCTGCCGCTGGGCCACCGACCCGCGCGGCGCCGGCCTGGCGATCGGCAGCAACTAGGCGGCGTCCATGGCGATCAAGATCGGCAGGGGCGCCAGCGCGCCGCCGTTCATCGTGATGGACGTGATCACCGCCGCCAACGCCCGCCAGGCGGCACTGCCGGCAGGCGCGCCGCCGGTGATCCGCATGGAGGTCGGCCAGCCCGGCACCGGCGCCCCCGCCGGCGCCATCGCCGCCGCCCAGCAGGCGCTGCGGTCCGGCGCGTCGCTCGGCTATACCGAGGCGCTGGGCCAGCGTTCCTTACGCGAACGCATCGCCCGCCACTACGCCGACTGGTACGGCATCGCCCTCCCGGCCGAGCGGATCGCCGTCACCGTCGGTGCGTCCGGCGCCTTCCCACTGGCCTTCATCGCGGCCTTCGACCCCGGCGACCGCATCGCCATGGCGACCCCGTTCTACCCGCCCTACGTCAACATCCTGACCGCCCTCGGGATGCAGCCGGTGAAGCTCGCAACCGGGCCGGAGACCCGCTTCCAGCCCAGCGTCGAGCTGCTCGAAAGGCTCGACCCGAAGCCCGACGGCCTGATCCTGGCCAGCCCCTGCAATCCGGCCGGCACCATGCTGCATCCCGACGAACTGGCCGGCATCGCCCGCTGGTGCCACGCGAACGGCGTGCGCCTGGTCAGCGACGAGATCTATCACGGCCTCAGCTATGATTTCGCCTGCGCAACAGCTGCCGCCTCCAGCCCCAGCGCCATCGTCGTCAACAGCTTCTCGAAATATTTCAGCATGACCGGCTGGCGCATCGGCTGGCTGGTGCTGCCGGACGAACTGGTGCGCCCGGTCGAGTGCCTGGCGCAGAACCTGTTCATCAGCCCGCCGCACATCTCCCAGGTGGCGGCCGAGGCGGCGTTCGACTGCACCGACGAGCTGCAGGCCAACGTCGCCCGCTACCGCCGTTCCCGCGACCTGCTGGTGGCGGCCCTGCCCGGCGCCGGCTTCCCCCGGCTGACCCCGGCCGAGGGCGCCTTCTACCTGTATGCCGACGTCGCCGACCGGACCAACGATTCGCGCGAATTCTGCGCCCGCATGCTGGCCGAAGCCGGCGTCGCGGCGGCCCCGGGGGTCGATTTCGACGATGCCCGCGGTCATCATTTCGTCCGCTTCAGCTATTGCGGACCGGAAGCCGACATGGCGGAGGCGGCGCGCCGCCTGCGCGCCTGGAAATAGCCGCCCGCTTGCGGCAACTCCAGGAAATGTCAGACTGCGCCGGATCGCGGCAACGGCCGCGGCAGCGGGGAATGACGTCATGAGTGAAGCCGGGTTCGCCTACGCCGATCGTTTCGCCAAGGGCCTGCCGGACCCGACGCCGCGCTTCGGCGGCTTCCCGAAATTCAACTTCATAGGCGGCCACAACGACACCACCCAGATCCCGACAGCGGAACTCGGCCAAGCGGCGGTCTCCGTACTGGCCCGCGAAGGCTCCAAGCTCGCGATGTACAATCTCGGCGAAGGCCCGCAGGGCTATCCCGGCCTGCGCGATTTCGTCGCCGACAAGCTGACCCGCCACCGCGGCATGAAGGTCACCCGCGACGACGTGCTGATCACCTCCGGCTCCGGCCAGGGCATCGACCTGGTCAGCCGCCTGATGCTGGAAAAGGGCGACACCGTGCTGGTGGAGGAATTCTCCTACGGCGGCGCGATCGGCAAGTTCAAGAAATCCGGCATGGACGTGGTCGGCATGCCGCTCGACGACCACGGCATCCGCATCGATGCGCTGGCCACGCTGCTGGACAAGCTGAAGGCCGCGGGGAAGAAGCCGAAATTCATCTACACCATCCCGACCATCCAGAACCCGACCGGCAGCATCCTGCCGCTCGACCGGCGCCACGCGCTGCTGAAGCTCGCGAAACAGCATGGCATCCCGATCTTCGAGGACGAGTGCTACGCCGACCTGATCTGGGCCGGCTCGGCGCCGCAATCGCTGTATTCGCTGGACCCGGCGCAGGTGATCCATATCGGTTCGTTCTCGAAATCCCTCGCCCCCGCCCTGCGCGTCGGCTACGCCGTGGCCGATTGGCAGGTGCTCAGCCGGATGGTTTCGTGCAAGGCCGACGGCGGCACCGGCGCGCTGGACCAGATGGTGATCGCCGAATATTTCTCCCACCACTTCGATGCGCATATCGAACGCCTGTCGAAGGTGCTGGGCGACAAGCTCGACACCATGGTGGAGGCGGTGGAACGCGAATTCGGCAGTTCGGTGCAGGCGATGCGGCCCGAGGGCGGCATCTTCCTGTGGCTGAAGCTGCCCGACGGCGTCGATGTCACCAAGCTGGTGAAGCCGGCGGCGGAACGCGGCATCGTGTTCAACCCCGGCCCGGAATGGGCCTGCGACCCGGATGCCGCGAAACCGTATCTGCGGCTGTGCTTCGCGCTGCCGTCGAAGGAAAACATCCGCGAAGGCGTCGCCGCACTGGCGAAGGTCTGCCACGAACAGACCGGCATCCCGGAGCAGAGCGCCAACATCCGGCACTGATCGGGCTTTCAGGGAACCCGCCATGACCTTGCGAATCGCCATCGGCGGGTTCTTGCACGAAAGCCATTCCTTCGCGCCGCTGCCGACCACCTATGCGGATTTCCTCGCCGCCGGCGAATCGCCCGCGTTGCAGCGGGGCGCCACGTTGGTGCCGGCGTTGCGCGCCACCTCCTGGCCGGTCGCCGGCGCGATCGCGGTGGCGGAGCAGGCCGTCTGCGAAATCCTGCCGCTGACCTGGGCGACGGCCTCGCCCGCCCGCCCGGTGCAGGACGAGGCGTTCGAGCGGATTGCCGCGATGCTTTGCGCCGACCTGTCCGGCGTCCTGGAGGCGGGGCAGGTGGACGGCATCTATCTCGACCTGCACGGCGCGATGGTGGTGGACAGCTTCCCCGACGGCGAAGGCGAATTGCTGCGCCGGGTCCGCGCCGTCGCCGGTGACCTTCCACTCACCATCAGCCTCGATCCGCATTGCAACATGACCGCCGACATGGTCACGCGCGTCGATGCGCTGGTGCCGTTCCGCACCTATCCGCATGTCGACATGCCCGCCGCCGGCGGCCAGGCGATGCGGCTGCTGCTGGCGCGGATCGAGCGTGGAAGGCCGTGGGCGCGCGCCTTCCGCCAGGTCGATTTCTTCATACCCGTGCCGGCGCAATGCACCCTGGTGCCCCCGATGGCGACCGCCATGCAGGAACGTGCCTCGATCGCCGAACGGCCGGGCGTTGCCGAGCTGGCCTTCAACTTCGGCTTTCCGTATGCGGATTTCCATGATTGCGGCGCCGCCATCGCCGCCTACGCCGACACCCAGGCGCAGGCCGACGCCGCCGCCGGCGACTTGCTCGGCTGGATCGACCGCAACGAATCCATCTTCCGGCTGGAAGCGATGCCCGCCGCCCAGGCCGTCGCCGAGGCCATCCGCATCGCCCCCGGCGCCAACCGCCCGGTGGTGATCGCCGACGGCCAGGACAACCCGGGTGGCGGCGGCCACGGCGACACCACCGGCGTGCTCGCCGAGCTGATCCGCCAGCGCGCCGCAGGCGCCGTGCTCGGCATGATCAACGACGCCGAGAGTGCGGCCGCCTGCCACGCCGCCGGATCAGGCGCCACGCTGAAGCTGCGGCTCGGCGGCAAGTCGGACGGCGTGCCGATCGGCGTCGATGCGAAAGTGGAACGCCTGTCGGACGGCGCCTTCGTCGGCACCGGGCCGATGGCGCGCGGCAACCCGTTCCGGCTCGGCCCGTCGGCGTTGGTCGAGGTGGCGCCCGGGATCCGGGTGATCGTCGTCAGCTCCAAGATGCAGGCGCTGGACCAGGCGCTGTTCACCCATATCGGCGTCGAGCCCGCCGCCTGCAAAATCCTGGTGCTGAAAAGCGTGGTGCATTTCCGCGCCGATTTCGGCCCGATCGCCGAACGGGTCATCCTCGCCACGGCACCCGGACCGGTGCCGGTCGACCCCGCCACGTTGCCGTTCCAACATCTGCGGCCGGGCCTGCGGCTTCGTCCGATGGCGAACCAGGCCGCGCAATGAACGCACCGGCATTGGGGAGCGCGGTCCGCCATGAGTGGGCGCTCGACCCGGACTACCTGACGGTCAATCACGGCTCCTACGGCGCCACGCCCCAGATCGTCCTCGCCGCGCAGGACGAATGGCGCCGCCGGATGGAGGCGCAGCCGAGCCGCTTCATGCGCAAGGTGCTTCCGGGTGCGCTGCGCGATGCCGCGGCGAAGCTCGCCGCCTTCATCGGCGGCGACGCGAGCAACCTGGCCTTCGTCGAGAACACCACCGTCGGCTGCAACGCCGTGCTGCGCTCGCTGCCGTTGCGCGAGGGCGACGAGATCATCGTGCTGTCGCATGTCTACGGCGCGGTCCGCAACACCGTGAGCTACGTCACCGAGCGCGCGGGAGGCAAGCTCGTCGAGGTGACGCTGCCGTTCCCGAAGGTGCAGCCCGACGACGTCGTGGCGCGCATCCAGGCCGCGATCACCCCGCGGACGCGCCTGGCCGCGATCGACCACATCACCTCCCGCAGCGCCCTGGTACTGCCGATCAAGCGCATCATCGCGGCCTGCCACGCGGCCGGCGTGCCGGTGCTGGTGGACGGCGCGCATGCGCCGGGGCAGGTGGCGCTCGACATGGCCGATCTCGATGCCGACTGGTATGTCGGCAACTGCCATAAATGGCTGATGTCGCCGAAGGGCTGCGGCTTTCTGTATGCCCGCGCCGACCGGCAGGAGGGCATCCACCCCGTCACGATCTCGCACGGCCTCGGCAAGGGCTTCCTCGCCGAATTCGACTGGACGGGTACCTGGGACCCCAGCGCCTATCTCGCGGTGACGGCGGCGATCGACTTCCACCACCGCCTCGGCGGCGCTGCATTGCGCGCCCGCAACGCCGCCCTCGCCGCCGAAGCCGGCGCCATGATGGCCGGCCGCCTCGGCACCGAAACCGGCGGCGGCAACGAATTGTCGGGTTCGATGTGCCTGGTGCGGCTGCCGGCGAAGGGGCCGGTCAGCGAGGAACGCGCGCTCGCCCTGCGCATGGACATGCTGGACGCCGGCAGCGACGTGCCCCTTCACGCCAACGGCGAGGCGATCTGGATGCGGCTGTCGGCGCAGGCGTACAACGAAATGGAAGATTACGAGAAGCTTGCCGACATGGTGACCGCGGTGCTTGCCGCGGAGCGGCGCCGATAGCAGGGTGCGCGGCAAGGGCACGACGCTTTTTGAGGAAACCGACATGAAACATCCGGCGCTTTCCCGCCGTACCGCACTCGCCGGCCTGGGTGCGATCGGCGCCTCCGCCTGGACGGCCCGTGCCGGCGCGCAGGTCCCCGCCGCGCGGCCGAACATCATCGTCGCGGTGCAGGAGAATCCGGACCTGCTCGATCCGCTGCTGGTGATCAGCAACGTGTCCTACCGCGTGCAGGACAACATCTACGACTACCTGATCGCCACCGACTACCTGAACGACCTGAAGCAGGGTCCGATGCTGGCGACCGAATGGCACCGCGTCGACGACGTGACGCTGGAATTCACCCTGCGCCCCGGCGTGAAGTTCCATGACGGCAGCGAGATGACCGCGGAGGACGTGGCGTTCAGCTTCGGCCCGGAACGCATGATGTCGCCGCAATCGCGCGGCTACGCCTCCAGCCGCCCGTTCCTCGGCACCATCGACCGGGTGGAGGTCGCGGGGCCGCTGAAGGTGCGCGTCATCACCAAGCAGCCGGACCCGCTGATCGAGCGCAGGCTCGCCGGCTGGGGCGCGCAGATCGTCAGCAAGCGCGCCTTCCTCGCCGCCAAGGACTGGGATGCCTGGGGCCGCGCGCCGGTCGGCACCGGCCCGTACAAGCTCAGCCAATTGAAGAGCGGCGAGTCCATCCTGCTCGTCGCGCATGACGATTACTGGGCCGGAAAGCCCCCGGCGGCGTCGGTCAAGTTCCAGATCGTGCCGGAGATCGCGGCAAGGATGGCCGGGCTGTCGGCCGGCGACTATGACCTCATCACCGAAGTCCCGCCCGACCAGTTCAAGACCGTCGAGAGCGATCCCGCGGTGCAGGTGGTCGGCGGCCCGATCCTCAATCACCGCGTGCTGCTGTACGACAAGTTCAATCCGCAGCTGGCCGACGTGCATGTGCGCCGCGCGCTGAGCCTCGCGATCGACCGGCAGTTGCTGGTGGACACCTTCTGGCAGGGCCGGGTGTCGGTGACCCACAGCATGCAGCTGCCGTCGTTCGGCGCGTTGTACAACCCCGACCGGCCGATCCCTCCGCATGACCCGGCCAAGGCGCGCGCCGAACTGAAGCTGTCGAAATACGACGGCACGCCGATTCCGTACCGGGTGATCGGCAGCGACTACTACCCGAACGAGGTCGCCACCGCGCAGGCGCTGATCGGCATGTGGAAGGATGTCGGCATCAACGTCGAACTGGTGCTGAAGGAGAATTTCGCCCAGGTGTTCCAGCCGCCCAACCGCGGCATCTCCAACACCTCCGACACCGCCCTGTATCCCGATCCGGTCAGCGAGATCTGGCGGCGCTACGGCAAGGAAAGCACGTTGCAGGTGCAGTACAAGCTGTGGTCCGACGACGAGTTCAACAGCCTCGGCCCGACGCTGGTCTCCAGCCTCGATCCAAAGGCGCGCTATGCCGCGTTCCAGCGCATGCTGGACATCTACGACAACGAGGACCCGCCCGGCACGGTGCTCTACACGGTCGGCATGTTCTACGCGCAGCGCCGCGACCTGCACTGGCTGCCGTATCCGGTGGAGCACATGGATTTCCGCAAGGAGGCATTCTCCGCCGCCCCGGTCCGCCGCAAGGCGTGAGCGTCGCCGATCCCGCACGCGCGGCGCCGGTCGCGCCGCTGCTGGACCTCCGCCGCCTGAGCATCCGTTTCGACACCGCCGAGGGCGTGGTCGAAGCGGTGTCCGGCATCGACATCGAAGTCCGGCCGGGTGAAATCCTCGGGCTGGTCGGCGAGAGCGGCAGCGGCAAGAGCGCCACCTGCCTCGCGGTGATGGGGCTGCTCGACCCGCGCGCGCAAACCTCCGGCGAGCTGCGCTTCCAGGGGCGGCCGATCGAGGCCGGCGCCGCCGGGCTGCGCGGCCGCTCGATCGGCATGATCTTCCAGGAGCCGCGCGGCTCGCTCGATCCGGTTCGCACCGTCGGCAGCCAGTTGCGCGAGGTGCTGGCGCTGCACCGTCCGGACCTCGATACCAAGGCGGTGTCCGAGGAGGCGGCGGGGCTGCTCCGCCGGGTCGGGCTGCCGGCGCCGGAACGCCAGCTCGGCGCCTACCCGCACGAGATTTCCGGCGGCATGGCGCAGCGGGTGGCGATCGCCCTGGCGCTGGCCGGCGGCCCGCTGCTGCTGCTCGCCGACGAGCCGACCACCGCACTCGACGTCACCGTGCAGGCGCAGGTGCTGGAATTGCTGGCGCGGCTGCGCGACGAGACCGGGATGGCCATGGTCCTGGTCACCCACGACCTCGGCATCGTCGCGCAATATGCCGACCGCGTCGCCGTCATGCGCGGCGGCAAGCTGGTCGAGCAGGCGGACGTGCAGACGCTGTTCGCCAACCCCGCCCACGCCTACACGCGGCAGCTGCTGGCCGCCCTGCCGCGCTCGGACCGGGCAGCTGCGCAGCATGCGATCGCCGCGCGAAAACCTGTCGCTGCCGAACCGCTGCTCCGGGTCACCGGATTGTCGCGGCATTTCGCTATGCGCCGAAGCTGGTTTCGCGCAGCCCCGCCGCCGCTGCGGGCGGTGGACGGCGTGTCGTTCGAGATCGCCGCCGGCGAGACCCTCGCGGTGGTCGGCGAGAGCGGCTGCGGCAAGTCCACCATCGCCCTGATGGTCGCCGGCCTGCTCGGCATGACATCGGGAGAGATCGATTTCGCCGGCCGCGATGTCGGGTCGATGTCACCCCGGCAGCGCCGCGCCATGCGCCGCGAATTGCAGATCGTGCTGCAGGACCCGGGCGAATCGCTCGATCCCCGGCTGTCCTGCTTCACCCAGGTGGAGGAGCCGCTGCTGATCCACGGCGCCGGCGGCAACCGGGCGCAGCGGCGCGCAGCGGTCTCGGCGGCGCTGGCGGCGGTCGGCCTCGATGCCTGGGTGCTGGACCGCCGGCCGCACGAACTCAGCGGCGGTCAGCGGCAACGCGTCTCGCTGGCCCGCGCAATGGTGCTGGAACCGCGCATGCTGGTGCTGGACGAGCCCACCTCGGCGCTCGACGTGTCGATCCAGGCGCAGGTGATCGACCTGCTGGGCACGCTGCAGCGGCAGCGCAACCTCGCCTACCTGTTCATCAGCCACGATCTGCGCCTGGTGTCGCAGGTCGCCGACCGGGTGGCCGTGGTTTATCTCGGCCGCATCGTCGAGACCGCGCCATCCGCCCGGCTGTTCGCCGCCCCCCGCCATCCCTACACCCAGGCGCTGCTGTCGGCGGTGCCGGAACAGGACCCCACCCGACGCGGCCGCACCCGCATCCTGCTGCCGGGCGAGCCGCCGAGCCCGACCGCCATCGTGCAGGGCTGCCGCTTCCGCGCCCGCTGCGGGCTCGCCCAACCGATCTGCGCCACGGACGACCCGCAACTGGCGCCGCCGCCGGATGGCGCCGGCGAGCGCGTCGCCTGCCACGTCGTGCAGGGAATCGCCTGATGGGTGCATCCCTGATCCTGCGCAAGCTGCTGCGGGCGCTGCTGACGTTGTGGATCGTGGTGACGCTGACCTTCGTGGTGCTGCGGACCTCCGGCGATCCGGCGATCGTCATCCTCGGCACCGACGCGACGCCGGCGATGATCGCCGAATTCCACCGCGCCTGGGGCCTGGACCAGCCGCTGCCGCTGCAATATGCGAGCTATCTCGGCCACATCATCGGCGGCGATTTCGGCAACTCGTTCCTCGACGGCCGCCCGGCGCTGACGGTGGTGGCGGAGCGCCTGCCGAACACGCTGCGCCTCGCCGGCCTCGCCTTCGTGCTGATGCTGGCGATCGGCATTCCGGCGGGCGTGCTGGCCGCCCTGCATCGCGGCCGGGCGCTCGACCGGCTGGTGGTGACGGCCGCCGTGATGGGCCACAGCGTGCCGAGCTTCTTCCTGGCGATCCTGCTTATTCTGCTGCTGTCCGTGCGCTGGCATCTGCTGCCGAGCGGCGGCGCCGGCAGTCCCGTCGCCATCATCATGCCGGCCATCACCATCGCCGCCGGCGGCGCCGGGGTGATCGCCCGCTTCACCCGCGCCGCCATGCTCGATGCGCTGCGGCAACCGTTCGTGCGGGCGATGCTGGCGCGCGGCCTCGACTGGCCGCGCACCGTCCGCGCGCATGTGATGCCGAATGCGGCGATCCCGACGCTGACCATGATCGGCTTCCTGCTGGGCGGCCTCGTCGCCGGCGCGGTGATCACCGAGACGGTGTTCGCCTGGCCCGGAATCGGCCGGCTGATCATCACCTCGGTGGCGCGGCGGGACCTCGCGGTGGTGCAATGCATCGTGCTGCTGATCGCCACCACGATGGTGCTGGCGAACCTCGCGGTGGACCTGCTCTATGTCTGGCTCGACCCGCGCATGCGCAGCAGCACGCAGGACGGACGATGAGCGCCGCCACGATCGGCCACGCGGTGCGCCGGCGCTGGCCCATGGTGATCGTGCTGGCATTGGCATGGGTCGCGCTGTGCATCGCCGTCACCCTGTTCGCCACGCGCCTGTCGCCGCAGGACTACACCGCCATGGACCTGCGCGCCCGGCTGGCGCCGCCGGCGCCGTTCGGCGGCAGCTGGAAGCACGTGCTGGGCACCGACGAGCTCGGCCGCGACGTGCTCAGCCGCCTGCTCGCCTCTATCCGCGTCAGCCTGCTGGTGGCGCTGGCCGGCACCCTGATCGGCTCCACCTTGGGCACCGCACTCGGCCTGCTGGCGGCGCATTTCCGCGGCTGGTTCGACGACCTGGTGATGATGCTGGTGGACGCCCAGGCGGCGATTCCGTTCATCCTGGTGGCGCTGACCGTCATCGCCTTCTTCGGCAACAGCCTGGCCCTGTTCGTCGTGGTGGTCGGGCTGTACGGCTGGCAGACCTACGCCCGGCTGGCGCGCGGGATGGCGATGTCGGTGACGCGCCAGGGCTACATCAACGCGGTGGTGGCACTCGGCGCGCAGCCGATGCGGGTTTATCTGCGCCACGTGCTGCCGAACATCGCCGGCGTGCTGATCGTCAACGCCACCATCGGCTTCCCCGAGGTGATCCTGCTGGAAACCGCGCTGAGCTTCCTCGGCCTCGGCATCCAGCCACCGCTCTCCAGCCTCGGCAACATGCTGAGCTATGGCCGCAGCTATCTCGGCAACGCCTGGTGGATCGCGGTGCTGCCCGGCGTGGTGCTGTCGCTGACGACGCTGGCGGTGAGCCTGATCGGCGACTGGGTGCGCGACCGGATGGACCCGACGCTGCGCTAGATTTTCACCGCCAGATGATCGGGCGCCTCGCCGTGGCGGTGGCGCTCCAGCATCATCGCGTAGGCCGCCTCCAGATGGCGGCAGATTGCATCCGTATCGAACAGCGACGATGCGGCGACGCGATCCCGCAGGCGCGCCCGGACGGCGGCACGCTCGCCATCGTCCAACGCCAGCCGCAGCGCCAGCGCCTCGTATTCGGCAAGGCCGCCGGTCACCAGTTCCGGCATCCCGCAGGCGTGCAGCAGGCTGCCGGCCATGCGGGAGGCGAAGGCCTCGCCGGCGCAGGTGATCACCGGCACCCCGGCCCACAGCGCGTCGCTCGCCGTCGCGCCGGCATTGAACGGCAGTGTGTCCAGGAACAGGTCCGCGAGCTTCAGGCGGGCCAGATGCGCGGCGTAGAAAACGCGGGGCGCAAAGACCAGGCGCTCGGGCGGCACGTCACGCTTCGCCGCCTCCTGGCCGAGCCGCGCGCGCGTCGCCGGATCGTCCACGGCCAGCCAAAGCACGCTGCCCGGCGCCGCCGACAGCAGGCGCATCCAGACATCGAATATCGGCGGGTTGAGCTTGTAGATGTTGTTGAAGCAGCAGAACACCACGCCGGTTTCCGGAAGCAGCGCTTCGGCCCTCGTCGGTGTCGGATCGGCCGCGCGGCGGTCGTCGTTGGCCTGGAAGCCGCACGCCAGGCGCGCGATCTTCTCCGAATAGAAAGCCTCGGCGCCCGGTGGCACCAGGAAGTCGTCGGCGATGATGTAGTCGACATAGGGCGCGCCCATGCTGCCGGGATAGCCCAGGTACTGGACCTGCACCGGCGCCGGGCGATGCGCCAGGATTCCGGTGCGGCTGCCGGCAGTGTGGCCCATCAGGTCGATGGCGACGTCGATCCCGAGTTCCCGCAGCAGCGCCGCGACGGCGCCGTCGGTCATCCCGGATACGTCGACGAACCGATCGAATGCCGCAGCGATGCGCCGCCCGGTGGCGCTGTCCTCCGGCGGCCGGAACGAAATCGCGAAGACTTCGAACCGCTCCCGGTCATGGCGCTCGAAGATGCCGGCCATCAAAAATGTGACGGCATGTTCGCGCAGATCGCCCGACAGATAGGCCAGCCTTATCTTTTCCCCGCCTCCCCACCCGCGCTCGCCAGGGACGGGGGGATGCTTGTCGGCCACATAGGCGGCGGCACAGAGAAGTTGCAGATTCGCATCGTGCAGATGCGCCAGCCCCATGAATGGAATTTCCATCCGCTGCCCGGCGCGGATGCGCGCGGCGATATCCTGCGATGATTCCTCGAACCCGTCCCATTCGCAGCTTTGCAGGCGCGCGTGCAGCACCCGGCCACGCAAATAGTCGCGCTCCGGCTCGCACGCGAGCAGGCCCGCGAACGCCTGCGCCGCTTCGGAATATCGTTGCAGGTCCAGCAGCGCGCTGCCGCGATTCTCCTGCGCGCGCCGCGTGATCCGGCTGCAGCGCCAGTGCCGCGTCGTAGCTCGCCAGCGCCGCCCGCGGATCGTGCTTGGCGCGCAGGGTGTTGCCGAGGTTGAAATAAGCGTCGGCATAATCGGGACGCCGCGACAAGGCGGCGAGAAAGCTCTGTTCCGCCGCGTCGAAGCGGCCGGCTTCGTGCAGCACGGTGCCGCGATTGTTGAGTGCCTCGGCATAATCGGGCCGACACGCCAGCGCCGCGTCGTATGCCGCCAGTGCCGCATCCAGCCGGCCCAGCGCGTGCAGCGCCAGCCCACGATTGTACAGCGCCTCGGCATGGTCCGGCCGCAGCGCCAGGGTGCGGTCGTAGCTGTCCACGGCATCGCCAAAGCGCTTCAGCCGCTGCAGCGTGACGCCGCGGTTGTAATGCGCCTCGGGGTTGCCCGGATTGGCGGCGATGACCGCGTCGAACCGCGCCAGCGCGGCCTCGTCGTGCCCGAGCAGCTGCAGCACCTGGCCGCCATGCGACAATGCACCGGCATGTCCCGGGTCCAGCGCCAGCGCCCGGTCATAAGCCGCGCGGGCGGCGTCGGGACGCTCCAGCTCCTGCAACGCGCGACCCATGTTGTAGTGCACGTCGGCCGCGACATCGCCCAGTGCCAGCAGCCGGTCGAAGCAGGGCATCGCCTCGTCGAAGCGCCCGGCGCGGCAGAGTTCGACGGCGAGGTTGTTCAGCGCCTCGACCGACCGCGGCGCGTAGGCCACGGCGCGGCGGAGCAGCTGAAACCCCTTCTCCGGCATGCCGCGCTCGATGAACACCAATCCCAGCAGCTGCACGGCGTCGGCATTCTTCGGCTCGCCCCGAAGCACCTGTTCGTACAGCCGTCGCGCCTCCTCCAGCCGCCCTGCCTGATGATGGGCGACCGCCGCCTGCATGGCGCCGGGGGCGGAGCGCGCCATGTCAGGCCCGGTTCAGGCCGCGGGCTCCTCGAGCGGCTCCGCTGCCGGCTCTTCCGGCTCCGCTGCCTCAGGGTTCATCCAGGCGCGCAGATCGGCGACCAGCGCCTGCAGCGACGGCTGGTGCAGGTACATCATGTGGCCGGCCTCGTAATAGGTCATCCGCACCCGCCCGGGCTCGATGCCGTTGCCCGCAATGGTGCATTCCGAGGCATGGAACGGGGTCGCCAGGTCATAGATGCCGTTTGCCATCAGGACGCGCAGGCTCGGGTTCTCCCGCAGCAGCCTGCCCAAAGTCGGGGCGACGTTGACGTAGCCCGGCCAGGTGGAAACACCCTCCTTGCGCGGCCCGTGCCAGTCCCACTTGGTCAGCGCATCGCGGTTGAACACGTTGTAGGTGCGGTCCCAGTCCACCCCGAGGTCGCGCGTCAGGTAGTCCAGCATGGCGCTGACATAGGCGCTGTCCATCGCATAGGACGAGGCATCGGCGTCCGGCATCTCGCCGACATCGTCGTAGTCGCGGCCGGTGTAGCGGGTGTCGAAGCGGCCGACCGTCAGGCCCTCGTCGCGCAGCAGCTCCTTGCGGAAGCGCGACGGATCGATCCGCAGCCGGGTGCCGTCCAGCCAGGTTTCCGACAGCCCGGTCAATCGCGAGAGCTTCTTGCGCACCCCCTGGCGGCGGTCGTCGGCGAGGCGGCTGCCGGCGAACAAAGCCGGCAGATACTCCATCACCGCGAACCGCCGCGCCTCGTTGAGGAACGCCGCCCGGCCGTCGGGCGCCGTGGCGCGGCCGTGGTGCAGGGCGGTGGCGGCGTAGGTCGGCATGAAGCTGACATCGGCCAGCGGGTTGCCGCGCTCGAACCGGGCGGTATGGAAATCGAGGATGGCGGAGATCAGCGCGATGCCGTTGAACGCCACCCCCGACAGCCGGTCCGGCCAGCTTGCCGGCCACCGCGACGGCGCGCGTGGTGCCGTAGCTTTCGCCGCACAGATAGCGCGGCGACGCCCAGCGCCGATGCGCGGTCAGCCAGGCCTTGATGAAGTCGGCCACCAGTTCCGCATCGGCATCGACCCCCCAGGCGTCCTCCGGCTTGGCTTCGCCGAGCATGCGGCTGAAGCCGGTGCCGGGCGGGTCGATGAACACGAGGTCGCTGGCGTCGAGGCTGCACAGGTCGTTGTCGACGACCTCGTACGGGCCGCTGCCGACCGGCGTGGCGTCGCTCGGAACGATGATCCGCCGGGGACCGAACGCGCCCATATGCAGCCACAAAGACGCCGAACCGGGGCCACCGTTGAACAGGAAGGTGACGGGACGAAGATGTGATCGGTCGTCGTCGGCGAAATAGCTGAAGGAGAAGATGCTGGCCCGCGGCGCGCCCTTGGCGTCCAGCAGATAGGTCTCGCCCGCCAGGCAGCGATATGCGACTTGGCTGCCGTGGCAGCTTGCCTGGTGGCGGCTTTCGAAGCTGCGCGGCTTGGCGGCGGGATCGGCAATGGTCGGTTCGGTCATGTTGCCTCGGCTGGGGGCGGCGCCACGTCGGCGCGGGCCGGTGAGTATGGGGCCGGTGAGTATTGGACAGGCGGGGCCGCATGGCGAGAGTTCAGGACCGGATGCTCTGGCTGCTGTGCGCGATCCTGGCCGCGCCGCTGCTGCTGGTCGACGTGCCGCCGCTGCTGGACTACCCGAACCATCTGGCCCGGCTGTTCCTGGCATCGTCGGGCGCCGGCGACCCGGTGCTGGGACGGATGTTCGTCAGCCGGTGGGCGATCATCCCCAACCTCGCCGCCGACCTGATCGCACCGCCGCTGTTCCTGCTGTTTCCCGTGCATGTGGTGGGGCGGCTGCTGATCGCGCTCGGGGTGTTGCTGCCGGTGCTGGGCACGGTCGCCTACCACCGGGTGGTGTTCCGGGAAAGCTCCTGGTGGCCGCTGGCCTCGGCGCTGGTCGCCTACAACGCTGCCCTGCTGCTCGGCTTCCTCAATTTCGTCATCGCGCTCGGGCTGGCGTTGCTGCTGGCGGCGGCCTGGATCGCCGGGCGTCCGGCACGCCCGCTCGCTACCGTGCTGCTGACGGTGCCGGGCGCGGTGCTGCTGTTCGTCTGCCACCTGATGGGCCTCGCCTTCTTCGCCGTGCTGATCGCCACCTACGAGGCCGAGCAGGCGTGGCGGCATGGCCTGCGATGGCCGGAGATCTGGCGGCGGGCGGGCGCGGTGGCGGTGGTGCTGGCGCTGCCGTTCGCGCTGTTCGTCGCCTCGCCGTTCCAGCAGGCCGAGGGCGAACTCGGCTGGCTGCCGCTCGACCTCAAGCTGGTGCAGCTGATTTTTCCGTTCCTGAACTACGACTTCCCGCTCGACGTGGCCACCGCCTGCCTGGTGATCGGCTTCGCGGCGCTGTGCCTGGCGATGCGCTGGGGGTCGCTGCGGCTGCATAGCGGCGTGGCGCTGGTCCTGCTCGGCGTGCTGGGCGCGGTGGCGCCGTTCGGGTTCAAGGGGACCATGGCGCTGGACGCGCGGTTCGCCATCATGGTCGGGTTCCTGACCTTCGCCGGCATGTCCCCGGCGCGGCTGCCACGCCCGGTGGCCGCCCTCGCCATCGCCGGCTTTGGCTGCGTGTTCGCCGTGCGCATGGCGGTGCTGGCAATGAACTGGCACGGCCATGCCGCCGACCTCGCGCAGCTTCGGGCGGTGATCGCGGCGGTGCCGGCGGGGGCCACGGTCGACGTCACCACCGTCACCCCCGCGGAGGCGCCGGAATACTGGCGCCACGCCCCGCGCGGCCGGATGCTGTCCGACGGCAGCACGCTGGACGCGCATCTGCCGGCGCTGCTGCTGATCGAGCGCCGGGCGTTCTGGCCGTTCCTGTTCGCCGAGCCGTCGCAGCAGCCGATCGCGCTGCGCCCGGACTACCAGCGCCTGGCCGACCAGACCGGCGGCATGCGCCCGCACCTGGCGGTGGCCGACAGCGTGTGCGGCTTCGACTACCTGCTGCTGCTGGATGCCGGCGGCGAGCCCGACCTCGCACATTACGATGCCGCCCGCCTGGAGCTGGTTCGCGCGCGCGATGCCGCGGCGCTGTTCCGGGTTCGCCCCTGCGCCTATGTCAGCGGCGCACCGGCGAAGGCCAACTCCTCGGCGCTGGCGCCCGGCGATGCCGCCGCCGGGCCATCATAGCGGATAGCGCCTGTCGCGGGACGGATCCTGCGGAGTGGAACCAAGCGCCGGCGCACCGGTTGAGCACAGGACACCGACAAATGTTCCGCAGGAGATCCGGATGAAAAAGCTGTTGTTCGCGAGCGCCGCCGTTATCGCGCTGGGGCTCGCCAACACCCCGCCGTCGCAGGCTGCGGGCTGCATCAAAGGCGCCATCGTCGGCGGCATCGCCGGCCATTATGCCGGAGGGCACTCGGTGGTGGGCGCCGGGGCCGGCTGCGCCATCGGGCACCATGAGGCGACCAAGACGGAACGCGAGCAGGCGGCGCACGACCAGGCCGACCAGAACCGCCACGCCGGCGATTCCAACCAGCCGACCCACCAGTATCCTTAACGAGAAGCCATCCCCGGGGCCGTCGGCCGCCCTTGCTGGCGGCCCCGGAGATTATCCCATCAGAGGCTGGCGAGAATCGCCTCGGCGCGGCTGACGTCGAAGCCGCCGGGCGCCTCGACGGCGAGATGCGTGACCTTGCCGTCCTGCGCGACCAGGGCGAAGCGCTGGCTGCGCACGCCCATGCCGCGCGCCGATCAGGTCGAGTTCCAGGCCGAGCGCCTTGGTGAACGCCGCCGAGCCGTCGGCGAGCATCAGGATCTTGCCGTCGACGCCCTGGTCCTTGGCCCAGGCGCCCATCACGAAAGCGTCGTTGACCGACAGGCAGGCGACGGTATCGACGCCCTTCGCCTTCAACGCGTCGACGTTCTGCACGAAGCCCGGCATGTGCTTGGCGCTGCAGGTCGGTGTGAAGGCGCCCGGAACGGCGAACAGCACGACCTTCTTGCCCTTGAAGATTTCGTCGGTCGAGATCTCCTTCGGCCCCTCCGGCGTCGCCATCATCACCTTCATCGACGGAATGGCGTCGCCAACCTTGATCGTCTGGGTCATCTGGAACTGGTCCCTCGGTAATCGCGGACGGAGGGTTTCCGCCGGCGCTGGTTGAACTGGCTGCGTGCTGGGGCGGATCGCCGCGCTGACGCGCGGCAATCGGAGCACGCGGCATTCCTAGCGTCCACACCGCCGCGAGTCACGCCGCGCCGGGCGCGTCCGGCGCCCGAGTCACGCCGCGCCGGGCGCGTCCGGCGCCGGGGAACCTTCGGCGCATGAACGGGGTTGCGCGGTTATCCGCCGCCGTGAAGACGCGTCCCGAAACCGTGGCGCATGATGAAGCTTGCGTGACGCGCCAACACCCCCAAGATACAGCCCATGGCACGCAGATCACCCCCCGGACGGTCCCCCAGCAGCAAATCCTCCCGTGCCGTCCCGGCGGCACTCGGGGCGTCGGTCGACGGCGAGGCCGAATTCAGGCTGCGGCCGTCGCGCGCCACGGCGCGTCCCAGCCCCGAGGAAACCACGCTGACCGGCCAGGTGCTGATCGCCATGCCGAGCATGGACGACCCGCGCTTCTCGCAAAGCGTGATCTATGTCTGCGCCCACACCGAGGAGGGCGCGATGGGGATCGTGGTCAACCGGCCGCTGGCCACGCCGAGCTTCGAGGATCTGCTGCGCCAGCTGAAGGTCGACCCGGTTCCGCCGGCCCGCAAGATCCGGCTGTGCAGCGGCGGCCCGGTGGACAACGCGCGCGGCTTCGTGCTGCACACCGCGGACTGGACGGACGACGCCAGCCTGCGCGTCGACGAGGCCCTGGCGCTGACCGCGAGCCTCGACATCCTGAAGGCGATCGCCACCGGCGGCGGCCCCAGCAAGGGCCTGCTGGCGCTCGGCTACGCCGGCTGGGGGCCGGGCCAGCTGGACAACGAGATGGGACAGAACGCCTGGCTTTCGGCGCCGGTCGACCTCGACGTCCTGTTCGACCCGGACAACGCCACCAAATGGCGCCGGGCATTGGCGACCCTGCGCATCGATCCCCTGCTGCTGTCGGCGACCGCCGGCCGAGCCTGAGCGGCCCTTACTTAAACAACCGGGGCCTGGGGCCCTGTGGCCCCAGCCGGTCCAGGGCAGAGCCCTGGCCTGCCTTTTCTGTCAGGCAACCTGCTCAGCCGCACGAGGTGAGCTCCAGTACTTCGCCCAACCGGTTTGCAGGTGGATCTCGAGCGTCGTTTCGACGTCGCCCGGGACCAGCGCCAGGGTGGCGTCGCCGGTGGTCCAACGCCACGCGTTGGCGCCATCGTGCTCGGCCGGCAGGAAGCCGGCGGCACAGGCCGGGCCGTCGAGCGGAAGCTCCTTGCCATCGTGAACGATGCGCGCGATTGCCACGCCAAGCTGGCGGGTGTCGCCGCCGACCAGGTTGGTCTCGATCGGCGAACTCGTGCGCGAGCGCAGCTCCAATCCGGCGGCGCCTGGCGGTAGCAGGTAGAAGAACTCGCCATCGTTGGCCGACAGGGCAGCGAGTTCGGCGCCGTCGACGGTCAGCGCCAGTTGCGGATCGTCGCTCAGCACGAAGCCGGAGGCTTCGGCAACCGCGAGCAGGCGGGCGTGAAACGGGGCCGCGTTGTTGCCCAGGACCAGCTTCACGCAGGTGGCGGTGTCGCGTCCGCCCGGCAGCAGGTTCGCCGGCGCTTCGGCGGCAGGGTCCGGGGCTGCGGGACGAAGCTGGACGACGCTGCCCCGTGGCGAAGGAGTTGGTTCAAGGGCGACCGCGCTCTCCGCGGCCATGCCGTCGGCCATCAGGATGTCGTGTTCCTCCAGCGCCACCTGCCAGTAGGCGATGCTCCCGGTGGCCGGCTCGCGCCGGATGGTGGCGCCGTTGACCAGGTACAGCGCCGGCACCAGCACCCGCTCTCCGTCCCCGTCCTCCAGGCACAGCGCCTCCCCGGGCGCCACCACAAGATCGCGGATCGGCATGCCGGGCTCGATGGCGCCGGCGCTGATCCGGACCGGTGACGCCTGCAGCGGCAACGGATGCCGGTCGAGGTCGATGTCGCGCCGAAGCACCGCCGCGACCGGCTTCAGGGTGCTGCCGTTGCCGGACAGGGTGACGACGCGATCGGCGGTGTGGACGTTCTCGATCGGCACCTCGCCGCGTAGGGTCATCACCTTGGTTCCCGCCCGGAACCACGCGCCGCCCACCGGGTGGTCGGGTGGCGGATTTTCCGCCGTCGGGCCGGCCATCGGCGCTGTCTCCACTGCCTGATTACGTCATGGCAAGGGAAGCACATGGCGCCCCGCGCGGGAAGCGGCGGAACGAAAGGCGTCAGGCGAGCGCCGCCGTGCGGACGCCGCCCTGGGCGCGGGTGACGAACAGCATCCGGCCGCCATCGGCGGCGGAGATCATCAGCATGTCGCCGGGGGCCAGCATGTCGGCGGCGTCATCGAAGAAGCCGTCGCCGGCGGCGCGGGCAAGCGGCGCGTTGACGGCCTTGTAGTGCCACAAGGTGAAGCCCTGGGCGTAGGCGAGGACGGAGAGGTTGCGAACTGCGAATGCCATGATGGCTCCTGAAGGCTTCAATTTGTCGTGGTCGGGCGTATCGAATGCGTCGTTCAGCTGGCTCAGTTGGAGGAAGGGCCGCATTCTTGGATTGTTTTCCTATACACGGCCAAATCAAGATCGTTTGCCTGGCGCACGATGCCGCGCATCCGCAACGGCCACTCCAGCCGGCCGATGGCTTCGCGCCAGATCCGGCAATCCGATTTCTCCCAGTGCCGGCCTGGGCTCGGCGCCACCTGGCGCTCGCCCCAGCGGCGCAGGATGCGGGCATGCAGCAGGTCGATGCGGCGGCGGCGGTACAGCTGGTCGAGGCATTTGAGAACGTCCTCCGGTGTCCAGGACCGCGCGATTTCGCGGCTTGCATCGGCCCGGGGCGGTTGGGCGGAGCGGCGGGCCACCAATGAACCCATAGTCCAGAACCACGCTTGCTCGGCGGTGCCGAACGGTGCCCGAGCGGCCGCCAGCCTCAGTTTTTCGGTAGATACCGCCAGGGCACATATGGCCGCGTCGGGCGCGGCGGAGGCACGGAGGCCGGGTTTGGCTGCGGCGATCATCGGGTGGGCGCTCCGGGTGTTTTGATACAAGAACATAACGGGAACAATTAGACCCGGATCAATCGCCGCAGCAACAAGTTTTATGCGTATTTTCCTATTTTCTTTGGCGAAGTTTCCTATCACACTGGATTAACGCAACCGATTCGCGTAGCTTTGGGGGCAACAGGATTGATCGTGAAGCAAAC
This sequence comes from uncultured Alphaproteobacteria bacterium, assembly GCA_963819305.1. GTDB lineage: Bacteria > Pseudomonadota > Alphaproteobacteria > Acetobacterales > Acetobacteraceae > CAVTKE01. The sequence continues at coordinate 1,599,738 of CAWFVP010000001.1, read as the reverse complement.
CCAATGAAACACGAGGATATCTGGCGCGCGCTCGACACCCTGGCGGCCGAGCACGGCATGTCGGCATCCGGGCTGGCCCGGCGCTCCGGGCTTGACCCGACTACGTTCAATCCGTCGAAGCGCACCATGCCGGACGGCCGCGCCCGCTGGCCGAGCACCGAAAGCCTGGCGAAGGTGTTCGACGCCACCGGCGCCTCGCTGGAGGATTTCAGCGCCCTGGTCTACGGCGCCCGCGCCATGCCCGGCGGCAGCCGCGCCTCCGCCGCCGCGATCCAGCGGCGGATCCCGCTGATCGGCCTCGCCCAGGCCGGCGGCGAGGGCTTCTTCGACGATGGCGGCTACCCGGTCGGCGGCAGCTGGGACGAGGTCGGGCTGCCCGAGGTCAGCGACCCGCACGCCTATGCCCTGGAGATCAGCGGCGATTCGATGGAGCCGGTGTTCCGCGACGGCGACTTGGTGATCGTCTCGCCCGCCGCCCCGATCCGCCGCGGCGACCGCGTGGTGGCGCGCACCGTGGCCGGCGAGGTGATGGCCAAGCAGCTGGCCCGCCGCTCCGCCCGCCGGGTGGAGCTGCGCAGCCTCAATCCGGCTCATCCCGACTACACGTTCGATTTGGCCGAGGTCACCTGGATCCACCGGATCGTCTGGGCCAGCCAGTAGCGGTCAGGCTTTCAGGATCTCGCTGGCATGGCGGGCGATGCCGGCCTCGGTCGGCTGGTAGCGCAAATCGGCGCGGCGACACACCAGCCCCATGCCCTCCAGCCGCTCCAGGCACGGACCGTCCTTCAGCCCGCCGGGGCGGCCGATCGCGGCGCTGAGCACCGCGCGGTGCAGGGCGGCGCGGCAGCAGGTTTCCAGGTAGGGTTGATGCCACATAGACTGCCATGTCGGCCCGTGCCGGCCGATCCGCAAGCGCTGTTCGCACACCCCTCCTTCCGATGGGCCGATCGCATGTCCGACTCCGCTCCCGTCCGCTACGGCATCCTCGGCGCCGCCAACATCGCCCGCCAGTTCACCCGCGGCCTCGCGGGCTCCGCGGTAGCGACGGTCGCGGCCGTTGCCAGCCGCGGCGCCGACAAGGCCGCCGCCTTCGCCGCCGAACTCGGTATCCCGCGCTCGCACGGCACGTACGAGGCGCTGCTCGCCGATCCCGGGATCGAGGCCATCTACATTCCGCTGCCGAACGACATGCACGCCGAATGGGCGATCCGCGCCGCCGAGGCCGGCAAGCACGTGCTGTGCGAGAAGCCGCTGGCGGTGACCGGCGCCGAGGCGCGCGCCATGTTCGCCGCCGCCCGCGCCCACGGCGTGCACATGGCCGAGGCCTATCCCTACATGTCGCAGCGGCAGACCCTGCGGCTGCGGGAATTGTTGGCCGACGGCACCATCGGCAAGCCGCAGACGATCGCGGCCGCGTTCGGCTTCCAGCTTTGCAGCCCGGACGGCACGCCGCTGGGCGACCCGAAGAACATCCGGCTCGATCCCTCGCGTGGCGGCGGCGCGCTGCTGGACGCCGGCACCTATGCCATGAGCCTGATCCGCATCGCCGCCGGCGAACGGCCTTCGCGGGTGCATGCAACCGGCAGCTGGACCAAGACCGGCGTCGACCTGACGGTGGTGGCGACCATCATGTTCCCGGGCGGCGCCATGGCGCAGCTTTCCACCAGCATGGCGACCGCCCTGCATCGTCACGCCGTCGTCGTCGGCGATCGCGGCGTGGTCGAGACCAGCTACAGCAACCATGCCCCGGCCGAGGGCGGGCTGTCGTTGCGCGTCAAGCGCGGTGTGCCCGGCACGGTCCCCTACGTGACCGAACCGGTGGAGGGCGGCGACGGCTTCCGGGCGGAGGGCGAGTCGTTCGCCCGGATGGTCCGCCAGGGGCCGGCCAAATGGAACGGCGCCACCGAGGCCGAATCGGTCGACGTGGTGCTGTCGTTGCAGGCGATCGCCGCCAGCCTGCGCAGCGGCGACTGGGTGCAGATCGAGGCCTGAGCCCGCGTTCATGAGGCCCGGCTTTCAATCCGGCCGGGATTGCGGCACTAGCCCTGCATGATTCCTGAACTCGCGTCGGCCATGCTTCCGTTGCTGCGCCGGATGGACCCCGAACGGGCGCACGGGCTGGCATTGCGGGCGCTGTCCATGGGGCTCGCCGGCCGCGACCGCGCGCCCGAGTTCGCAGCGGCTGCGGGTCGATGTCCTCGGGCAGGCGTTCCGCAACCCGATCGGCCTGGCGGCGGGGTTCGACAAGGACGCCGCGGCCTTGCTGCCGCTGGCGCGGCTGGGCTTCGGCTTCGTCGAGGCCGGCACCGTCACGCCGCGGCCGCAGCCGGGAAATCCGCGGCCGCGCATGTTCCGCCTGTCCGAGGACGCCGCGGTGATCAACCGGATGGGCTTCAACAATGCCGGGCTGGAGGCGATGCGGCGACCGGCTGGCGGCGCTGCCGGCGCATCCGGTGCCGATCGGCGCCAATGTCGGCATCAACAAGGACGGCGCCGACCCCGAGCGCGACTATCCCGCCGGCATCGCCGCCCTGGCCCCGCTCGCCGATTACCTGGTGGTCAACGTGTCCTCGCCGAACACCCCGGGGCTGCGCGACCTGCAGGGCGAGGCGCGGCTGCAGTCGATCCTGGCCGCCGTCGCCCGCGGCGTGCCGAACCGCCCGCCGCTGCTGGTGAAGATCGCCCCCGACCTGTCGCAGGAGGGCCTGGCCGCGGTGGTGCAGACCTGCATCGACGGCGGTGCGCAGGGGCTGATCGTGTCCAACACCACCATCGCCCGCCCGCCGGGGCTGCGCTCGCGCAACGCCTCCCAGGCCGGCGGATTGTCCGGCGCGCCGCTGCTGGCGCCGTCGACCGACATGCTGCGCCGCGCCGCCCGCTTGGCTGCCGGCCGGCTGGTGCTGGTCGGCGTCGGCGGCATCGCCACCGGTGCCGACGTGCTGGCCAAGCTGCATGCCGGCGCCAGCCTGGTGCAGCTCTATACCGCGTTCGCCTATCGCGGGCCGGCGCTGATCCCGCGGCTGAAGCGGGAACTGCTCGACGCCCTGGACCGCGCCGGCCACGCCAGCGTCACCGACGCCATCGGCGCCGACCTGGGTTGAAGAACATGCAGCACCTGACAGGCTTTTCCGCGATCGCCGGCGGCTATGACGGGTTCATCCTCGACCTCTGGGGGGTGATCCATGACGGCGTCACCCCGTACCCTGGCGCGGTCGATTGCCTGCGGCATCTGCGCGCCGCCGGCAAGCGCGTGGTGCTGCTGTCGAACGCCCCCCGGCGGGCGCATGTGGCGCAGGAGGCGATGCGCGGCATGGGCATTCCGGACGACCTCTACAACGGCATCATGACCAGCGGCGAGGCCACCCACTTGATGTTGCGCGACCGCACCGACCCCTGGTTCGCGGGCCTCGGCAACCAGATGTTCCATCTCGGTCCGGAACGTGACCGCAACGTGTTCGAGACGCTGCAGCTGACCCGCGTCGATGATCCGGCCGGCGCCAGCTTCGTGCTCAACACCGGCCCGGACGACCTGCACAGCACCAGCGAGCTCGCCGACCACGAGGCGGTGCTGCAGGCCTGCCGCGCCGCCGGGCTGCCGATGATCTGCGCCAACCCGGACATGCAGGTTATCCGCGGCGGCACGCGGGTGATCTGCGCCGGCGCGCTGACCCGGCGCTACGAGGCGCTGGGCGGCGTGGCCCGCTGGATCGGCAAGCCGGACCCCGCGATCTATGCCCCGGTGCTGGCGATGCTGGGGATGGAGCGGCCGCGCGTGCTGGCGGTCGGCGACGCGCTGCACACCGACATCGCCGGCGCCGCGGCCGCCGGGGTGGCGTCCTGCTGGGTGCTCGGCGGCATCCACGCCGCCGAACTGGGCGGTGACCCGAAGCGCATCGAGGCGGCAGCAGCGGCGGCCGGCCTGGCCCCGGCGGCGTGCCTGCCGGCCTTCGTCTGGTAGAAGCTGACTAAGATAGCCGCGGGTTCAGCCAGCGGGCCCAGCCGTTGAAATTGTTCGCGGCGCCGGGCGCCATCGCCGTCTGCAGGACGATGCGGTGGCGGCCGCTCAGCCCCGGCAGCTCCAGATCGACCGGCATCCTGCCCTGCGGCTCCACCAGCCGGTCCACCCGCCACACCTCGCCGCCGTCTTCGCGCTGGATGATCACGCTGAACACGATACCCGCGCTCGGCCGCCCGGCGTGTTGCAGGATGGCGGAAAACCTGCCCTGCCCGTCCAGGCTGCGCGGAAAGATCGCCCTGGCCGGCGCCTCGCCGGGCGGGTTCGGATGCAGCTGGCAGCAATCACTGTCGAAGGTGAAGAACCCCCAGGCGGCGCTGGACACGTCCTGCAGCGCGATCGGCAGCAGGCCGGGCTCGCTGCTGACCAACGGCAATTCCGGCACCGGGGCACGGGCCAAAGCGCGGAACGGCACCCGGCGCTGGAACAGCGTCGTCTCGCCGTGCTGGGTGCGTTCGTATGCCGTTGGGTCGAAACAGGCGGCCACCACGGCGGCGCTGTTTGGTGCCGCGGCCTCGTGGGTGTCCACCGCAACCACGTCGACCCCGTGCAGCCAGCGCGCGGTCGGGTCGGCGAACACCGCGGCCTCGGCGCCCTCGATGTCCGAAAGCACCATGTCGGCGCGCTCCCATCCGGCCATCTGCAACAGCTCGGGCACGGAACAGGCGGGGATCACCCGTGCTTCTTCGGGCAGCGCATCATGCAGCTGTATGCCCCAGTCGCCGTAGTAGCGCGCCTTCACGCCGAGCCTGGTGGCGCTGTGCCAGGCGGCAACGTTAATGACACGGATGCGCCGCAGGGGCGTGGTGTTCAGCGACAGCATCCGGAAGTTGCTGGCGCAGGGCTCGACGCAGAGGATCTGCGCCTGCGGAAACCGGTGCGCCAGATAGACCGCGGCATAACCGCAATAGGCGCCGAGCTGAAGGATCCGCAGCGGCGTCGCCCGCATCGGAAATCCGTAGGCGCCATCACGGAAAACCTGCGACAGGTTGAACACGTCGATCGAGCCGCAGCGGAAATGCAGCGGCTGCCCGAGCTCGGGCAGCAGCGCATGGGAAAGCCCGGTGCGGCAGCCGGCGAACTGCAGCAGCAGGTCGAAATATTCGCGCCGCAGCCCCTGGTCGCCGGGTGCCGCCGACATCGCCGTTTCGAGCTGCATCTTGCGCAGCAGCTCCCGCTGCAACTCGGGCATCGCTGCGAGTTCGTCGTCGGTCGGGCGCGGCGGCGCGGGCTGGGGAGCGGCTTGCATGTCGGCAGTGTCGCGTATCCCAGGGGTGAAGGCGAGACCGTTCGCACTGGACGGATCGTAGTCGTTACGTATATGTATGTTGCATTCAGTCACAGGTTATGATGTAAGATTAACGATAGATTGACGTTCGAGGGTCGCACCAATCCCGGGGCTGCCTGCAATCCAACAGAGAAGGCTGAAATGGCGCTAGAGATCACCGCGGACCGGTTGCTCCCGATCCTTCGCGACACCATCGTGGGCACCGTTCGCCGCGACGGTCCGGACATGTCAGCCCGCCAGTTCGCGGTTTTCATGATCGTCTACATCGAAGACGGCCAGCACACGGTGCGCGGCCTGGCGGCGCGGCTGGAGATCTCGAAGCCCGCGATCACCCGCTCGCTCGACCGCATGGCCGAGCTCGGCCTGACCAAGCGCGGCCCCGACCCGCGCGACCGTCGCAGCGTGCTGGTGCTGCGCACCCGCAAGGGCCAGGACCTGCTGTCGGACCTGCGCGCCTACATGACGGCCGCCGCCAAGAACGCCGGCAAAGCCGCCGCCAAGGCCGCCGCACCGGCCCGCGCGGGTCGCCGCTCGGCCGCCTGACCGAAGCCTGACCGCCCCGTCTACCAAGACGAGCGGCCAAGCCGGCTGACCAAGACGGCCGACCAGGACGGCGCCCTAAATGGGCGACCGTGATGGCCGGCCGGCGTTTCGGTTAAATCAGGCGCGCCGCGCCGTGCGTGCAGCGGCCGCCTCGTGGTCGACGTAGCTGCGCCAGCCCGGCATCAGCCGGATTTCGAGCGCGCCCCCCGCCGGCAGCCGCAGGGTCGCCGCGCCATCGGTCCAGCGCCAGGCGGTGTCGCCGTCCTGCTCGCGCGGATGGAAGCCGCCGGCGCACAGCGCGTCGTCCAGCTCGAGGTCGATGCCCGCGCAGCGCACGCCCGCCACCGCGACGCCAAGGCAGCGGCGGTCGTCGCTGGCGAACTCCAGTTCCTGCGGCACCACCCGGCGCGACAGCAGGCGCAGCGCCCGCGTGCCCTCCGGCACCTCGGCCAGCACCCGGCCGTCCGGCTGCGTCCGCACGTCCAGCGCCACGCCGTCGGCCTCGATGCGGATCGCAGGATCGCGCGTCAGCCGGTGGCCCAGCCGCTTCGCGCGCGCGAGCAGCCGCCCATGCTCCGCAGCCACCCGCGCACCGCCCAGCAGCAGCGTGGCGCAGGCCGCCTGGTCCCAGCTTCGCGCCGACAGATCGGCGGAAAGGTCGGGGTGCAGGACCGGGACGTCGGCGCCCTCGAACACGCCGCGGTTGCCGGTGTCGAGGTAGCTCTCGGCCGGCAGCCCCTCGGCCAGCAGCACCGAGTGCGCCGACAGCTCGACATGGAAATACTCGACCACCCCCGACGCCGGCTGGCGCGCGATGGTCAGCCCGTTCACCAGCAGTTGCACCGGGATCAGGGCGTCGCCGGTGAACACCGCATGGTCGCCGGACAGGAACAGGTCGCGATGCGGCATGCCGGGCCCGAAGGCGTCCGCCTGCACCCGGATCGGCGCCGCCTTCTCCGGCTGCGGATGCCGGTCGAGGTCGATGCGGGTCCGGCCCACCCAGCGCACCGGCCGCAGCCCGCCACCCTGCAGCGTCGCCACCAGGTCGCCTTCGCGCAGGCTCTCGACCGCACGCTCGCCGGCCGCGGTCAGGATGCGGGTGCCGGCGCGGAAACAGGCGACCACGACAAGCTGGGTGCCGCCGGTGCTGTCCGGCTGGGCGGCGAAAGCGCCGTTCACCGAGCCGACATCGTAGACATGGCCGAAGAAGCTCAGCTGGCTGCCGTCGTAGGTCGGACCCGAAGCGGTCGGATAGACGGCGCCCGGAACGTCGATCGTGTCGCCGATGACCAACCCACGGATCGTGCCCTGCTGCGCGCTCGGCGCCTGCAGCCGCAACGTGCCGCCGACCCCGGAATACACCACCGGAACGGTATAGGCGGTCGGCGTCAGCAGGTTCAGGACGGCGGTGCCGACGATCGACAGCGAGCCGCTGCCGGTCAGCGACCCGCCGCCGAGGTTAAGGGTGCCGCCGGCCACGTCCGCCGCCACCACGCCGTTGATTTTCTCGCTGCCGCTGATCACGCCGGCGCCGTCCGCGGTGAAGCCCGCATCAACGGTCAGGAATCCAACGGCGGGGCTCCCTGCCGTGCCGACCTCCAGCGCCGAGGCGCTGTCCACCGTCACCTGGTCGCCGGCCGGCGCGTTGGCGGTGCTGTTGGCGTAGAGATGCAGGGCGGTCGCCGTGACCCGGCCGCCGGTGGCGACGTTCAGCACGCCGCCGCCCAGGCCGGTGGTGGCGCCGCTGCCGCCGACATACAGCGTGCCGCCGATCGCCAGGCGGCCGGAATTGCGCACCACGACCAGCCCGACGCCGTCGCGGCCGTCGAGGAAGCTCGAACTGTCCGAAAACAGCGAACTGGCGCCGTCGATGGTCAATGCGCCGACACCCAGGCCGGTGCCGCTGCTGGCGTCGCGGTTGCCGACGGTCGCGCCGAAGGTGAAGCCGCTTGATGCTCCGCCGGCGCCGACCAGCACGGTGCCGCCGGCCAGCACGTTGACCGTGCCGTTGCCGTGATGGCCGATCACCATCGGGCCGGCGCTGTCGTCGAGCTTGCTGCCGGCGCCCGCGACGGTCAGCGTGCCGGTGCCGATCGAACCGCTGCTGCCGCTGGTCGCGTAGCCGATCGCCACGCGGTAGATGTCGGCACTCTGCGCGCCGCCGATGGTCACCGTGCCGGCGGAGGCGATGGTCAGCGCGCCCTGGTTGAAGTCGCCCACCGTCAAAGTGGGAATGGAACTGGTGCCCGAGGTCGACAGGGTCGGGGTGGCATTGGTGCCGGTGCCGATGTTCCAATGCGCGCCGTTGCTGACCGTGGCGCTGCCGTTGGACAGGCCGGTATAGCCGATCATGGCGAAGTTCGCCTCGGTCAGCGTCGCCCCCTGGTCGACCAGGAGCACCCCGACGCCGCCGCTGCTGAGGCTGCCGTTGGTGGACGAGAAGCCGCCGCCGCCGACCAGCATGCCGCCGTTATAGGCGGGCGACAGGGTGATATCGCCGCCGGCATCGGTCCAGCGGGTGAGCGCCCCGGTGATCGTCAGCGAGCCGCTGCCCAGGTTGAAGTTGCCGAGTTCGGCGTAGGTGTCGGTGACGGTGCTGCCGTTCTCGACCAGCAGGCTGCCGATCCCGGTGGAGCCGACGAAGCTGTCGCCGCCCTTGTTGACCCCGGCGGCCGCGGAATAGATCGCGCCGTTGATGGTGCCGGTGTTCTCGATGTCGAGGCCGGGATTGCCGTTGGCGGCGGCACTCGGGGTGCCGCCGCGCAGGATCATGGTGCTGCCGGGCTCCAGCAGCAGCGTGCCGCCGCTGCCGGTCTGCTGGAACACCGCGGCGGTCAGGGAGCCGCCGCTGACCACGTCGAAGGTGCCGGAGGAGTCGTAGACGGTGCTGGCGTTCAGCGTGCTCTGCACCAGCACCGTGGCGTTGGCGGACCCGCTGATCAGCGTCGTCATTTTCTGCGGTGTGCTGACGGTCACCGTGTATGGCGACGGGTTTTGTGCCGTGATCAGCGCGGTGTCGGCGGTGCCGGGCACCGTTCCCGTGGTCCAGTTGGTGGCGGTGCCGAAATCGCCGCTGGTCTTGAACCAGGTGGGGTCTAGGATCGTGTTTGCGGTCTGCACCAGCACCCCGCCCGCGCCGTCGTCGGCCAGCGCCTGGAAACTGCCGATGGTGAACCCGGCGCCGTTGTAGCGCAGGTTGGCAACCACTGTGCCGTTGCTGCTGACCTGCAGCGTGCTGTTGTTGTTGACCATCGCCTCGCTCGCGCCGGCGAGCGGGATGCCGACCAGGTCGATCTTGTCGCCGGCCTGCATGCCGGCGATGCGCGGGCTGAAGTTCAGGGCGAAACCAGAACTCGATCTTGAGCACGCCGAGCGAGTCCAGGAACAACATCGTCGGCGCGGCCCCGACCGCGGCCGCGACGTCGAAGGTGCCGCTGCCGACCGAGAGGTTGCCGGTGACGTTCTGCTGCGGCGCGGCCAGCTTCACCGTGCCGCCATAGGCGAGGATATTTCCGTAATTGGTCAGCGGCGCGCTGGTGCTGCCGTTGATCACCAGCGTGCCGCCGAGGGCTGCGAACATCTGGCCGGTGTTGGTCAGGCCCGGGACACTGCTGAGGCTTCCGCCGAGATTGACCACCAGCGTGCCGCCGGCGCCGACGGCCGCGATCTGCCCGGCATTGATCGAACTGGCGATGCCGGCGGAAAGGTTGAGAGTGTCGGTGCCGGCGCCGGTCTGCTCGATCACCGTCGGCGCGTCGAGCGTGACGCCGCTGAAATTCAGCACCTCGCCGGGGCCGGTGATGTTGATCAGCGAATTCTGCAACTCGATGTTGTTGCCGGCGGTGCTGGCGAGGTCGAGGGTGCCGCTGTCGGCGGGCGGCCCGGGGACCAGGACGGTATCGCCGGCCGCCGGCGTGGCGTTGGCCGCGACGAAGCTGGTGCCGTTGAAGACCAGCCAGTTGGCGCCCTGGCTGGCGTCGTTCAGGTCGATCGTGCCGTGACCGCCAAGCCACTTGAACGTTGACATGACCATTCCCCATTGCGTTTTTCGCGACGCGAAATGTTCGGTCGGGGGAACGGCCCTGTCAACGCTCGCGGATGGTCAACGCCAAAAGAGTTAGGCCGGTTCGGCGATGGCCTCGATCTCGGCGATTTCCGCGGGCGTCAGGGCCCAGCCGCCGGCCTTGACGTTCTGTTCCACCTGTTCCGGCCTAGTGGCCCCGGCGATGACGCTGGCGACCGGCGGCTTGGCCAGCAGCCAGCTGAAGGCGAGCTCCAGGGCGGTATGGCCATGCGCCTCGGCATAGTCGATCAGCTTCTCGGTCATCGTCCAGTTATGCTCGGTCAGGTACCGGTCGGCGAGCCGCTGCGTCTTGGTCAGCCGCCCGTCCGCCGGCATCGGCGCGTTGCGACGGTACTTGCCGGTCAGCAACCCGCCGGCCAGCGGGAAATACGGCAGCAGCCCGAGGCCATAGGCGCGCGCCGCCGGCATCAGCTCCTTCTCGGCATCCCGCGCGACCAGGGAGAATTCATCCTGGCACGAAATGAAGGCGTTGATGCCAAGCGACTTGCTGGTCCACTGCGCCTCGACCACCTGCCAGGCCTTGAGGTTGGAGCAGCCGATGTAACGCACCTTGCCCTGCCGGATCAGGTCGTCGAGCGCCCGCAGCGTTTCCTCGATCGGGGTCAGCGGGTCCGGCTGGTGCAGCTGGTACAGGTCCAGCCAGTCGGTCTTCAGCCGGGTCAGGCTGGCCTCGACCGCGCTCATGATATGGCGGCGCGACGCGCCCTTGTCGGCATCGGAGTCGCCCATCGCGCCGCAGAACTTGCTGGCCAGCACGATGTCCTTGCGGCGGTCGCCCAGCACCTTGCCCATCGCCGTCTCCGACCCGCCGCGCTCGCCGTAGACGTCGGCGGTGTCGAACAGGGTGATGCCGAGGTCCAGCGCCTTGTGGATCACCTTCTGGGTGGCCTCCTGCGGGATGCGGGCGCCGAAATTGTTGCAGCCAAGGCCGATCGCCGAGACGCGCAGGCCGGACCGGCCGAGATTGCGGATTTCCACTGTGGAGGACTCCTGGAGACGTGAGGGTGCGCGCGAGTGTCGCCGCTCGCGGTGCGGGCGTCAAAAGCCGCCGGCGTCAGAGCCGCCGGCGGGTCCCGCTATCCGCGATCTCGTTGATCAGCTTGCGCTTCATCGCGGCACCGAAGGTCGCGAAATCATGGATCTCGATGACGAAGCTGCCGACGCCGCCGGTGACGTTCTCGCGGTAGTAGTTGGCGAGCCCGCCCGGCGGCTGCACATGCGCGAAGGTCCACGACACCGGATGGTCGTTGATGATCGCCAGGCCGTTCAGGGTGATGCCCGCCTCGACCGCCTCGTCGCGGACGCTGCCGACGTCGCGGCCGTTGTTGTTGGTGCCGTCGCCGCACACGTCGATCACCCGGCGCTGCGCCTCGTAGCCGGAACTGGCGAGGTTCTTCATCGCCGCCTCGATGCCCGAGCCGATCGCGGTGCGCCCGTAATAGGTGCGCGGCGCCGCCAGCAGCTTGTCGGCGAAGGCGCGGGCGCCGGCCTCGTCGCGGATCACCGTCCAGTCCACCACGGTCTTGACCTCGTAGCCGCTGGCGAACTCGACATAGTTGACCGCGATCGAACCGATGGCGCCGCCCTTGATCGCCGCGATCACGTCGCGGTCGACGAAGGCAGAGGCGTAGCCGTTCTTCTCCAGGTCGAACTCGGAATCGTCGATGCTGCGGGACACGTCGGTGACCAGCACCAGCGCGAGGTCCACCGGCTCCCCCGCGCAAGCGGGCGGGGCATGCACCGACAGCAACAGCAAGGCTGCAACCAACCATCGCATCGGGGGATGTTCGGCCACTCGCTGCGAATGGGCAAGCGAACTCTTGGGGAGGTTGCCGTGTCTAACCGGCGAAGGCCGCGCGCCGGCGCAGCAGCAGCCAGGTCTGCACCGCCGCCATGACGATCAGCTGGCTGCCGGCGAGCGCGAACGGCAGCTGCCAGCCCAGGCTCGGCACCGCGAAGGCGAACAGGCTGGGCCCCGCGACGTAGCCCAGGAAGGTGAACAGGGTGCTGCCGGAGGTGGCGTCGGCGACCCGGTCGGGCGGTGCCAGGCGGGCGACCTCGGCCATGTAGATGCCGTTCCAGCTGGCGCTGAAGAAGCCGGTCAGGGTGGCGATGCCGGCGACCACCGCCAGCGGCGCGTCGATCGGCATGTAGGCGTACAGCCACATGGTGGCGCCGGCGACATAGGCCTGTGCTGTGAGGTTGGCCGCCGGCGTGCCGGTGCGGTCGGCGAGCCAGCCGAGGAACACGCGGGCGAACACCCCGGCCGCCTGCAGGCAGGCATAGGCGAGGCCGGCGCGCTCCAGCGACAGGCCGCGCTGGGTGAGATAGGTGACGGAGAAGCTGAACAGGCTGCCCTGCACCAGCGAGAACGACATCGCCAGGGCGGTGATCGAGATCAGCAGCGGATGCCCGCGCAACGCCGTAACCGGCGCCAGCAGGTTGCGCCGGTGCAGGATGGCGCGCGGATGGATGGAGCGGGCGGGTTCGCGCTCGCTGTCCATCATCGCCCGCAGCGGCGAGATCAGCAGGGCGGATGACAGGCTCACCAGGATCGCCAGCAGCAGCGCCGCCGGCCAGCCGAAGCGGATGGCGAAGGGGGCGATGATCAGCCCGGCCATGGCGCCGCCGGCCGGCGCCCCGGCCTGCTTGATCGAGAAGATCAGCGAACGGTGCTGCGGCGGCGCGGTGGCCGCCAGGATGCGGCTGCCGGCCGGCGGCGTCGGGCCGTAGCCGATGCCCAGCAGCAGGGCCGCCAGCACCAGGGCCGGCCACCAGCCGGTGGAGGCGATCAGCATCGCCGAGATGGCGAAGCCGGCGCCGATCTGCAGCATCCGCACCGGCCCGAAGCGGGCCAGGAAGGCGCTGCCGAACATCAGGAACAGCACGGTGCCGAACGAGGTCAGCGAGGTCAGGTTGCCGATCCGCTCCGGCGCGAGCCCGGCGCTGGCGGTCAGCAGCGGCGCCACCACCGGCAGGCACTGGCCCATGAACGAGGCGGTGGACTGCATCAGCAGCGTCGCGCCGAGCGCCATCAACCAGTTGGGGATTTTCATATCAAGGCAGCGTGCGGTGGCATCCGGCTTGCGTCAATGTCGTGGCCTGATGCTGGCGCCCGCTTGGGGCGTTGGCTGAATCAGTCCACCAAAGACGAGCTGGTGCTTCGACACTGTTGAAGTTTTTAAGCGAGTCGGAGCACTAGCCATGAGCACTGACCCTTGGCCGATCCATGAAATTGCCTCCGATGCGCGCTTTCGCGTGGTGCGGGAGATGCAGGCGCTGCCGCCGGCGCTCGATGCCGAAATCGACCGGCTCTGGGCGGTGGCGCAGGCCCGGCTGGACGGGCGGCTGTTCAACGGCCGGGTGTTCAGCGCCGACGTCATCAGCCCGCATCTGGTCTGCGGCCACTGGACCGAGTTCCGCCGCATCGTCGCCCAGATCGAGCGCGCCGACCTGTATCCGCTGATCGGGGCGCGGCCGCTGGCGGTGGGCGGGCTGATCGCCGGGCCGGACGGCATCGTGTTCGGCCGCCGCCCGGCGCGTGCGGTCTACCAGTCCGGCGAGTGGCAGCTGGCCCCGGCCGGCAGCGTCGATTCCGGCAGCGCCCGGCCGGACGGGGTGGTGGACGTGGTGCACCAGCTGCTGGCCGAACTGGAGGAGGAGCTGGGCCTGCCGGCGCATGCCGTCGGCGATGCCCGGCTGCTGTGCATCGTCGAGCATTCCGGTAGCCATGTGCTGGACCTCGGCATCTCGCTGCGCAGCCTGTGGTCGGCGGAGCGGATCAAGGCGGCGCACGCGCAGTCGGGCAACGGCGAGTACGACCCGCTGGAGGTGGTGCCGGTGGCCGGGCTGGGGGATTTCCTGGCCCGCGCCGGAACCCTGCTGAACCGCCAGGCGCCGATCTTCCTGCAGCGGGCGGGCTTTCTCCCCGCTTGACCCCCGGACGCCTGACTCCGGCTGCCTGACTCCGGCCGCTTGACTCTCGCCACCCGTCCGGGAATCTATAGAGGGGAACAAAGTATGAACATTTCCCCTCCCACCCGCCTGTCCCTGCCCGTCCTGCGCGCCCGCATGGGGCTGCTGCAACCGCCGGCGGCGCATGGCGTGCTGCCGTTCGGCGACCCTCGCGTGGATGGCTGCCTGGCCGGCGGCGGCCTTGCTCTGGGGGCGTTGCACGAGGTCGCGGCCGACGGCATCGAGGCCGAGACCGGGGCGCTGGGCGCCGCCTTCATCGCCTGCCTGCTGGCGCGGATCGGGGCCGGCCGGCCGGTCTTCTGGATCTTCTCCAGCCCCGACCTGTACCCGCCGGGGCTGCTGGAATACGGCCTCAACCCCGGGCGGCTGGTGCTGGTGCAGGCCGCCGGCGACGAACAGGCCCTGGCGGCGGGGGAAGCGGCACTGCGCGCCGGCAGCGCCGCCGCGGTGGTCGTCGAAGCCGGAAAACTGGGCCGCCTCGCCTCCCGCCGGCTGCAGTTCGCCTGCCTGAAGCATGGCAGCACCGGCTTCGTGCTGCGCCGCTGGCCGCATGGCCGCAGGGCGGCGGCGCAGGAGGTCACCGCCTCGGTCACCCGCTGGCGGCTCGCCACAGCGCCCAGCGAGGCGCCTGAAGACGCCCCCGCCCGCGAGCCCGGCCGGCCGCGCTGGCGGGTGGAGCTGGAGCACGCCCGCGGCGGCCTGGAAGGCAAGTGGATCATGCAAGCCGAATGGATCATGCAAGCCGGGGGACATCATGCGCCGCATCCTCTCCGTGTGGTTGCCGAGCTGGCCGACCCAGCGCCTGCGCCGGCACGATCGGGCCACCCGCCGCTCCTCCGGCGCGCCTAAGCCGCTCGCCACCGTTGAGACCCGCGGCCGGCGGAGCCTCGCCGCGGTCTGCCCGCTCGCCGCCGCCAGCGGCCTGCGCCCGGAGCAGCCGCTCACCGAGGCGCGGGCGATCTGCCCGGAGCTGGAGGTGGTGGACGCCGACCCCGCCGCCGACGCCGCCGCCCTGGCCACCCTGGCCGCCTGGTGCGAGCGCTATACCCCGCTGGCCGCCGCCGAGCCGCCGGACGGATTTTTCCTCGATATCACCGGCTGCGGCCATCTGTTCGGCGACGAGGCCGGATTACTGGCCCATCTCGAAGCCCGCCTGCGGCAAAACAACCTGCAGGCCCGCATGGCGGTGGCCGGCAGCCCCGGCGCCGCCTGGGCGCTGGCCCGCTCCCCCACCGCCCGCGTCGATTGCTTCGTGCTGCCGCCGGGCGGGGAAGCCGCCGCCCTCGCCCCGCTGCCGGTGGCGCTGCTGCGGCTGGACCGGCGCTGCGTCGCCGGCCTGCGCCGGATCGGCCTGAAAAGCATCGGCGAACTCGCCCGCCAGCCTCGCGCCGACCTCGCCGCCCGGTTCGGCGCCCGCGCCGTGCTGCGGCTGGACCAGGCCCTGGGCGGCGTCGCCGAAGCCATCGCCTGGCCGCGCCAGCCGGCGCCCTGGTCCGAGCGCCTGGCCTTCGCCGAGCCGATCGGCACCCCGGACGACCTGGCCCGCGCGCTGACCCTGCTCGCCCGGCGCCTCTGCGACCGGCTGCGGGCCGGCCAGCGCGGCGGCCACGCGTTCGTGGCGACGTTCTTCTGCGTCGACGACCGCACTCCCGAAATCGGCATCGCCACCGCCCTGCCGGTCGACGACCCCGGCTATGCCGCGAAGCTGCTGCTGGAAAAGCTCGATACCGTCGATCCCGGCTTCGGGGTGGAGGCGATGCTGCTGGACGCCGCCGAAACCGCCCCCTTGCACAAGCCGCAGATGGCCCTCGGCGGCCAGGCGGACGCAACGCTTGCCACCGGCGTACTCGACACCGGCCTTCTCGCCACTACCGTCGACCAGCTTGCCAACCGGCTGGGGCATCACCGCCTGTGGCGGCCGGCGCCCCATCCCAGCCATGTGCCCGAACGCGCCATCGGCCGGGTGCCGCCGCTGTCGGCGGCCCCGGCCTGGGATCGCCAGCGGCCGCTGGAACGGCCGTTGCGCCTGCTGCGCCGGCCCGAGCCGATCGAGGCCACGGCACCGGTGCCCGACGACCCGCCGATCCAGTTCCGCTGGCGCGGCGCCCTGCACCGGGTCCGCGCCGCCAGCGGCCCCGAGCGGATCGCCGCCGAATGGTGGCGCCGGCAGGCGTCCGAGCACGCGGGGCCCGAACACGCGGCTGCCGAGCCCCAGTCGCCGGATGACGAAGACCGGTCCCCAAGCGACCGGCTGCGCGATTATTACCGGGTCGAAGACAGCACCGGCGCGCGCTTCTGGATTTTCCGCGCCGGCATCGCCGGCCTGCCACGCTGGTTCCTGCACGGGCTGTTCGGGTAACGCGATTAATCGTTTCTTATTTTTGGAACGAAATGCGGCTGCCCACTTCCGCACGCGGCCATTGCCGATCCCGGCATCTTTTGCGACACTGAAACTGCTTGCATGAGTTCTGATCAAACGAGTTCCGATCACAGGCATTCGGCACAACCGTTTCCTGATCGGATCGACAGACAGAAAGGCGCCAGATGAACCAGCAGCAGCCCGCACCCGACGCCGTCGAATCCTTCCTGCAGGAAAGCGGGCTTGCGGCCCGGCTCAAGGGCGCCAGCCCGGACGAAATCGCCCGGCTGCGCCAGCAGATCGCCGACCGCCTCGAAGCGATCGCCAAGGCCGCGCCCGAAGACGAGGAAGGCGGCACGAAAATCGTCGTCGGGCGGTGGTCCATCAGGATCACCGGCACGGTCTGGCCGCTCGCCGTGTGCCTCGTGAAGCTCGGCATCGCCGCGCATGATCCGACCGGCCTCAGCTGGGGCGAGGCGGCCAAGGACGCGATCGAACTGCTCGACAAGCTCGCCGCCGAAATCCACCGGCTGGACCCCACCGAACGTCTGGTCTGTGCCGCCATCGCCGACAAGCGGCGGGAGAACAAGGCGGCCGGCGTGACCCCCGACGGCGCCACCCGGCAGGACATCGCCGCCTTCTTCACGCATCGCGAAGAACAGACACCGCCAACGCTGGACGACATCCTCAAGAAGCTCGCCGAAAAGAAAATCCTGGCCGCCGAGACCGATGCGAAACGGGGCGTGCTGTACCGGGTCACCTTCTGACCCGGCTCAGCGATGCGGCACTTCCTGGAGCGGAACGGCGCCGCCATCATCCTGGCGATGTCCGGGCTGATCCTGCTGTCGGCAATACTCGACCTTGCCGCCGCCGCCCGAAATTACCCCAGCCAAATCTCCCCGGGCCAACTTCTCACCGCCCTATGCGCCATCGTCATCGGCATCACCGCCTTCGTCCTCATCCGAAAGCGAGGCACTCCCATGGCCGAACTCGTGCTGTCGATTCCCAACGGTGCCAGCGGCCAGCGTGCAATTGACCATCTGATCGCACGCGGATCCCTGGATTTCGGCTGTTCCTATCTTGGCTCGCTGATCGCGCGCCTGGGCGATCTGCCGAGTGCCCGCTACCTCAAGGAACACGCCTACGGCTTCCATCTAATTTCGGTGCCTGAAGGCAACGAAGTCGTCGTCGCCAATCGCATCCTCGCCTGGCACGACGGCAAGTCCGAAACCCGCGGGCATGTGGAAGAGGCGGAGCCGAATGCGCGCTTTACCCTTTCGGCCAATCTCGGCACGCCGTTCACGCCCGGCGGCGATCATGCCGCCTACCTGCGGCGGATGCGGCACGACAAGGTGCCGGCCGGGGTGACCGGCAAAAATATCCGGGTTGCCGTCATCGACAGTGGTCTCGACAGCAGTTCCGGAATAGTGCCGGCCGACGCCTACGACGTGGAGGCGACACCCCCAGGCCCCAGCACCTCTTCTACCGACAGCGACGGCCACGGCACTGCCATGGCGACACTGATCCGCGCCGTCGCCCCCGATGCGGACATCAGCGTGGTACGTGCGATGGACCCGGGCGGCGCGCTGCGCTTGTGGAACCTCCTCGCGGCGATCCCGATCGCCGCCTATGACTGCCAGGCGCATATCATCAACCTGAGCCTCGGCTTCTCCAGCTTCCCGCTGAAATGCAGTGGCTGCGGCGCCACCATCCAGGCCCGGCTGCTGGCCTTCGACAAGATGATCGAGGGGATTGCAAAAGTCCGGCCCGCCGGCGGCGAGCCGCCGATCTACGTGGCCGCGACCGGCAACGAAACGTCGACCACCGCCTTCAACTTTCCGGCCTTTCAGGCGGAGACGCTCGCGGTCGGTGCCGTCACCGCCAGCGGCGCGCGATCGACCTTCACCAATTACGGCACCGCCAACCATCGCTGGCACCTGATGGCGCCGGGCGGCGAGGAAACCCCGGCGGCCGGCGTGACCGAACATGTCGGCACCGGCAGCACCGGCGAGAAGTGCCGCGGCACCTCCGCTG
This sequence comes from uncultured Alphaproteobacteria bacterium, assembly GCA_963819305.1. GTDB lineage: Bacteria > Pseudomonadota > Alphaproteobacteria > Acetobacterales > Acetobacteraceae > CAVTKE01. The sequence continues at coordinate 1,581,440 of CAWFVP010000001.1, read as the reverse complement.
CGACCGCCTATGTCTCGGGGATGCTCGCCTTGCTGCGGTCAGAGGCGCGCCACCGGTCGAGCGCCCGCGATGTCTTCCTCGCCGATGTCATGCGCAATCACTGCGAACTGGCGGCCGGCGCCAGCATGCTGGAACACGGGTCCGGGCAGATCGTCTATGTGCAGGCGGGTGCTGCGAATTCCGCACCAGCCGACCCAAACGTCGCCCAGGCGATGTCGCATACCGGCGGCTTGCGGTGGTGACCGGCGGCGGTGTTCGCCGGCGACCCGGTCAGCCCAGCGCGGCCATCTCGGCGCGCAGGTCGCGCTGCGGCCTGGCGCCGAAATGGGAGATCACCTCGGCGGCGGCGATGCTGCCCAGGCGGCCACATTGGCTGAGGCTGCGGCCGGCGGTGAGCGCTGCCAGGAAGCCCGCCGCATAGGCGTCGCCGGCGCCGGTGCTGTCCACCAGCCTGGTCGGCACGGCGGACACCAGCACGGTTTCGTCGCCGCGGGCGATCAGGCTGCCGGCCTCGCTGCGGGTCAGCGCCGCCAGCCCGACGTCGCGGCGGGCGAGGTTGGCGGCGTCATCGAAATCGTTGCACTCGTACAGGCTGCAGATCTCGGTTTCGTTGGCGAACAGGATGTCGACATGGCCGCTGACCAGTTCCAGGAAGGCGGCGCGATGGCGGTCGACGCAGAAGGCGTCGGACAGCGACAGCGCCACCTGGCGGCCGGCGGCGTGGGCGGCGGCGGCGGCGCGGTAGAACGCAGCCTGGGCCGCCGGCGGATCGAACAGGTAGCCCTCCAGGTAGGTCACCGCCGCATCGCCGACCAGCGTGGTGTCGACATCGTCCTCGCCGAAGGTCACGCAGGCGCCGAGATAGGTGTTCATGGTGCGCTGGCCGTCGGTGGTGACCATGATCAGGCAGCGCGCGGTGGGCGCGCCGCCGGTCAGCGGCGGGGTCGGGAAATGCACCCCGGCGGCGCCGATGTCGTGGCGGAACACCCGGCCCAGCGTGTCGTCGGCGACCTTGCCGAGATAAGCCACCTTCGCCCCGAGCCCGGCGGCGACGGCGCAGGTGTTGGCGGCCGATCCGCCGCTGCTCTCCTGGCCCGCGGGCATGTCGGCATACAGCCGGTCGGCGGCGGCGGTGTCGATCAGCGCCATGCCGCCCTTGCGCATGTCGTGCTTGGAAAGGAACGCCTCCGGCACCGGCGCCACCACGTCCACGATGGCGTTGCCGATGCCGAGGATGTCGAAACGGGGGGGCGAGGCGGGCATGGCGGCACTCCGGTGGGTGAAAGAGGCGCTTGGGCTGGGCGCGCAAGCGGATTGGGGTCGCGGAAGCAGATTTGGGTCGCGGAAGATGGGCGCATCGCCTAACACCCCACCCCCATCCCGGCAACCATGGCGAGCCACCGTTGTTCCTGACCCCCATCCTGCGCACCCTCGGCCAACTCGACGATCCGGTGTTCCTCGGTGCCGCCTGGCGCAGCCTGGCATGGGCGGCGGCCGGCTTCGCCTTGCTGGTCGCCGGCATCGCCTGGGGCGGACATGCGGCGACCGCCGGCTATGGCTGGTGGTCGTGGCTGGCTGCCCTGGCGGGCGGCGTCGGCGCCCTGCTGCTGGCCCTGCTGCTGTTTCTGCCGGTGGCGACGGTGATCGCCACCCTGTTCATCGACCGCATCGCCGCGGCGGTGGAGTGGCGCTTCTACCCCGGCCTGCCACCGCCCAACCCGGCCAGCCTGAGCGCGCAGGCCTGGGACGGTGTGGTCCTGGGCCTGCGGGTGCTGGCCTGGCAGTTGCTGGCGCTGCTGCTGGCATTCGTGCTGCCGGGGGTGGGGCTGGTGCTGGGCTGGATCGTCGCCGCCTGGGCGATCGGTCGCGGCCTGTTCGTGGCGGTGGCGATGCGGCGGATGACCCGTGCCGCGGCGCAGGCCGAGTACCGCGCCCGCCGGCCGGCGGTGCTGGCGCAGGGCGGCGCGCTGGCGGCGATCAGCCTGGTGCCGCTGCTGAACCTGCTGCTGCCGCTGCTCGGCGCCGCCGCCATGGTGCATGTGCTGCACGCGCCCCAGGCTTCCTCGCCGGGGGCCTCGGCGCCCCGGCCCCGCGTGTAGCGCGGCGGAACATAACGCCCGCCGATCTGCCGCCGGGGGTGGGTTGTGACCCTGACCATGCGTGTGTTAGGCCATGCCCGTCCGCGGCACCGCACCTTCATAGTCCGCAGACAGTGTCGTTTATTTTTTGAAATGGACCGCTCGTGTTCAAGCGCCGCAAGCCCGACGAGCCATCGCCGACCATGCCAGGCCCGAGCGCGGTGGCACCCGCCCCAGGCCCCGCGGCCGCGCGCCCGGACGAAGGCCTCGGCGTTCCCCCGTTCCGTCCCGCTGCGCCAAAGGATACACCTGCCATGAGCCGCCCCCCCTTCCCCGGCACCGCCGCCCCGACCCCGCAGGCCCCGATCCAGCCGATGCAGCCGATGCCGGCCCGTCCGGTCACCCCCGGCCAGTCGCGCCCGCCGGCCGAGCGCCGCACCCTGGTCGTCGGCCGCGGCATCAGCGTGCAGGGCGTGGTCCAGGATGCCGAGCGCCTGGTCGTCGAGGGCACCGTCGAAGCCACCATGATCCATGCGGCCGAGCTCGCCATCGCCGCCGGCGGCGTGTTCCGCGGCGAGTGCGAGGTGGAGGAGGCCGAGGTCGCTGGCACCATCGACGGCACCCTGACCGCCCGCAATAGCCTGATCGTCCGCGCCACCGGCAAGGTGCTCGGCACCGCCCGTTGCCGCCGCCTGCAGGTGGAGGATGGCGGCCAGATCACCGGCCGCATCGAGATGATCACCGAACCGGCGCGCAATCCGCCGGAACCCGCCCGTTCCACCGAAGCCAGCGCCTGAGGCGACGGGCGGCCGGATCGGCCGCCCACTTCGCGGATGGCGCAACGCTGAACGGCTGACTCAAGGGCCGTTATCCGCCATCCGACATGCAGGACCGCGTGGTTCCAGCTGCGATCCGTTCGTCTCACTGAAGTGATCTGCCTCCGCCGGGCGAATGCTATCCCGGCGGGATGGCGGCCTCTACCGTCGCGCGACGATCCTCGAACAGGAGGCTCCGCGGATGGCCTGATCAATCCAGTGATGTCCGAGACCGACTTGAACGCGGATTTGACGACGCTCCAGCACGGCGCCCGGTGCCTACACAATCACCTTCGGCGCCAGCATCGGCCTGGTCAGCGACCTCAACGCGATCAACCTGCCGGCCGGGGTGACCCTCACCATCAACGGCGCCGGCCTGGACCTTGACGGGGCGCTGAAGTTTCGCGGCTTCCTGCTGTATTCCGGCAACGTCACCATCCAGAACCTGCTGATCAGCAACGCCGCCGCGTTCGGCGGCAAAGGCGGTTCGGGCAACGCCGACGGCGGCGGCGGAATCGGTGAGGCGCGGGAAATTTGCTTCCGTGCCGCAATGACCGAACTCTATTGGCAGGTCCGGCGCAGCGCCGCCTGAAATCTCAGGCTGCACTCCGGCGCGCCCGCGCGTCGTCGACCGCCGCTGCAAGGAACCGCAGCACCTCGCGCCAGGACTGCTCCCCGGCGCGGGCGTTGCCGGCGGCGGTGCCGCCATAGGCGAGGTGAATGCCGGATACCGCGTGCGGTCGCGACAGCACCGTCGTCGGCACGTAGGGGAAGCCGATGGAGTGCCCGGCATCGGCATAGTCCAGGTGCGACACCGGGAATTTATGCGTGACCTGGGCAAGACGTTCGGCGGCGATCTCGCTGAAGCGGGCCGAGGGCCACAGCGCGTCGTCGTTGCCGGAGATCAGCAGCACCGGCCCGGCGATGCGCTCCAGCGGGATCATCGCCCGGGCACTCGCCTGCGCGTCTTCCAGCGCGGTGAGGAAGGCCGGCGTCTGCCGGCGCGGCGGTGCGGCCTCGTCGAACAGCGCCCAGCGGGCACGGGTGTTGTCGCGGCTCAGCACCGGCAGCGGCTGGCCGCGCCATGTCCAGGCCGGCGCGTGCCGGTCCTCCCCCGGCGCTCCTGCGTTGAGCACGCCGTGGGTGAACGGGCTCGGCACATAGGCGACCACCGCGCTTACCTTGTCGGGGAAGGTCGCCGCCAGCAGCAGCGCCAGCTCGCCGCCTCGGGACACGCCAGACAGGGCAACGAACCCATCCGCCGGCGCCAGCGCGCGATGCACCCATTCCAGCGCCGCTTCGAAATACTCGAGGCGGGTTCCCGAGATCCGTTCGGGCAGCCCCGGCACGCCGAAATAGCCGAGCGCCAGCGCCGCGTAGCCGTGCCGCGCGAACAGCGCCGCCCGCGTCTCCATCAGGCCGCCGCCGGAGCCCGCGAGGACCACCACCACGGGATGCGGGCCCGGCCCGGAAGGGGTGAACAGGGTGCCAACCATGCCGGCCTCGCGGATTTCGCTGCGCGTCACGTCGGGGGCCAGGAAATACTGTTCGAACGACCCATGCGCCTCGGCGTCGGCGCTTGTTGCCGTCAGCCGCACGGTCAGCGGATCGACCGGCCCGATCGCCCCGCCGTTGCCGGCGGGATCGGGATGCATCGACCACACCACCGCCATCGGCGAGGGCGCGTCCCAGGTGCCCACCAGCGGCGTCGCGGCGCCGACATCGACATGCCCGCTGCTGTCGGTCCGGAACACCGCGTGGCTGCGCCAGCCCGCGCCGAGATTGTCCCGCAGGGTGCCGACCAGCTGCACCTCGGCGTCGGGCGCGAAGCCGGCGAGGCGGATGCTCCGCGCCACGTCGATCGGCGCGTGTTGCGGGTCGACCGTGATCATGGGGCCTGGATCGGCCGCGGGAGAGGACGGCATTGGCCGCTAGTCCGGCTTCGCGTATCGCGCCGCGGTGTCTTCGCCGCGGCGCGGCACATAGGCGATGCCCTTGCGCGCGGCCCAGTGCACGATCTGCCAGTACAGCGGCACGATGGCGGCATCGGTGAACGCCACGTGGGTGGCCTGCCGCAGCAGGTCGTTGCGTTTGGTTTCATCGAACTCGCCGAGCGCCTGCTTCAACAGCGCATCGAATTGCGGGTTGGAGTACCGCGCGCGGTTGAAGGTGCCCATGCCGTGGTCCGGATCGTAGGTGGTCAGCACGGTGATGTAGGATTCCGCGGCGTTCGAGCTGCCGGTCCCGAAGCTGAACAGGAACAGGCTGTATTCCTGCCGGGACGCCGCCGGCGCATAGACGTTGTACGGCTGGGCCACCACCGCGTTCACCGTCAGGCCGCCGCGCTTCAGCATCTGCCCCAGCGCCTGCGCCACCGCGCCGTCCTGCGGCAGCCGGTCGCTCGACGAATGCAAGGTGATGCCGAAGCCTTGCGGCCAGCCCGCATCGGCCAGCAGCCGCTTCGCCCCCGCGAGATCGAGCGGCGGCGGCGGCAACGCCGGGTCGAAGCCGCCCAGGCCCTGCGGCACCATCTGCCCGGCCGGTTCCGCCGAGCCGTCCAGCAGCCGCGAAGTCAGGGCGTTGCGGTCGATCATTTTGGAAATCGCCTGGCGCACCCGGCTGTCCATCAGCGGGTTGCGGTCGAGCGGCTTGCCGGCGTTGTCGGTGACGAAGGGGCTCCGCGCCCGCGACGAATCCATCGCCAGGTAGACGATCCGGGTCGAGGCGATGGAGAACAGCGACAGCTTCGGATTGGCGGCGAGCTGCTTCGCGTCGGCCGGCGGCACCTGCTCGATCAGGTCCACGTCGCCCGCCAGCAATGCGGCGACGCGCGAACCGGCGGCCGGCATGTAGCGCAGCGACACATGGTCCCATGCCGGCTTGCCGCCCCAGTAGGCGTCGTTGCGCGTCATATCCAGCCGCTGCCCGGGCTGCCAGCGGTCGAACCGGTACGGGCCGGTGCCGATCATGCCCTTGCCGGCGTTGAGGTCGGAGGTGTTCATCCCCGCCGCCGCCTTGGCGGACAGCATGAACACGGTGCCGACCTGCTCGATCAAGGACGGCGTCGGCGACGTGGTCTTGATGCGGACCGTCAACGGGTCGATCGCCTCGACCGAAGCCAGCCCGCGCACGGCGCGGAGATACGGCGCCGGAGAGTTCGCCACCGTGCTGACGCGCTGCAACGAGAACACCACGTCCGCCGCCGTGAACCTGCTGCCGTCATGGAAGCTCACGTCGGGACGCAGCTTGATCTCCCACGTCGTCGGATCGACCACGCGCCACGAGGCCGCCAGCGCCGGCAAGGTCTGGTTCTGCGCATCGGTGGTGACCAGGCCGTCGAACATGTCCAGCGCCGTGTCGATGTTGACGCCGGTGCTGGCGAATTGCGGATCGAGCGAGGATTGCTCCCCGGCCCGCCCGATCGCGAGGTCGGCGGCTTGGGCGGGCAACGCTAGAATACACGCCAGGAGAAGCCAGCGCATTCCTAGCGGGTATATAGCGAGCGGGCGTTGCCCATGAAGAACGATTGCCGTTCCGCCGGGCCGACCTGAAGGTTCAGCGCCGTTGCCGGATCATCATAATCCCAGTGCGGGTAGTCGGTCGCGAACAGCAGTCGGTCCCAGCCGATCCACTCGATGGTGTCCAGCAGGTGGATGCGCGGCTCCGGCTCCTCCATCGGCTGCGTCGTCAGCCACACATGGTCGCGGATGTATTCGGACGGGCGGCGCTTCAGATGCGGCACCTCGCTGTGCAGCGTTTCGAAGGCACGGTCCATGCGCCAGGCCAGCGGCGGCAGCCAGGCGAAGCCGGCCTCGATCAGCACCAGCTTCATGCCGGGGAAGCGTTCGAACACCCCTTCCATGACGAAGCTGGTCAGCATCGACTGGCAGGATTGCGAATGGCCGATCATGTCCTCGATGTAGAAGCTCGGCCAGCCCGTGCTGGTGACCGGCTGGCCGCCATTGCCGAACGCGTGCACGCCGACCGGCAGGCCGGCCCGCTCGGCGGCCTCGTAGATCGGCCAGTAGCGGCGGTTGCCCAACGGCTGCTGGGTGCGGCTCAGCAGCAGGATCTGCACGATGTCGGGATGCCCGGCCCAGCGCTCGATCTCGGCGACCGAGGCCTCCGCGTCCTCGTACGGCACCACCAGCGAGGCCTTCAGCCGCGGCTCGGGCTGGGTCCATTCCGCGACCTGCCAGTCGTTCAGCGCCCGCGCCACGGCGATCGACAGCTCGATGTTGCTGAAGCCGCCGGGATGCGGGCGGATCATGTTGAGGATGCCGAGCTCGATGCCGTTCGCGTCGAGCAGGTGCGAACGCATGAAGTCGAGGTCGCTGCCGGGCCGGCCGCCGGTGGGCGGCCAGGCGTCCCGGCGCGAGGCGTCCGGCTGGCCCTTGGGGAATTGCGGTCCCGCGCTGTTGCCCTGGCGCGAGCGCTGGCCGTAGCGGTCGAGATGGTCGCACCACCGCTGTTCGAGATATTTGTGGATCAGCTTGAAGGATTTCGGGCTGTGGTGGATGTCGCAGTCGGCGATCGCCATCCGGCTCGAAGATCTCGCCTGGGTGGCGGGCTCACGGACTTCGACGTTCATGCGGGTGTCTCCACCACTGCGGGGCTTTGCCCGGATTTTTGGGAAGCGGGGTCGCGCCCCGTTAGGAAATATTAGGCACCAGACCACACTTGCGCGGGTGCAGGCAACGCCGTTTAATCCCTGGCACTGCCCGGATTGTCAACGCCCGTCCCACGGGCGCGCGTGGTGGTGAAAAAAACCGGAGGAGCCAGGATGCGCCACGTCGACATAACCCGACGCGCCATAGCCCGCGCCGTGCTCGGAGCCGGAGCGGCAAGCGTTCTCGGCAGCGGGCGGGCCCATGCGTCCGTGCAGCGACCTTTCAAATACGCGTTCGCCAACAGCGATCTCGGCAGCGCCGACCCGATCAGCATCCGCGCCTCCAACGACGACGTGATCTGCCGCCAGGTGTTCATGAGCCTGGTCAGCCCGCCGCCCGGCACCGGCGACAACAACCTTGCCCACGCCCAGCCGGAACTCGCCGAACGATGGGAGGTTTCGCCGGACGCCAAGCAATGGACGTTCTTCCTCAAGAAGGGCGTGCAGTGGCAGCGCGATTACGGCGAAGTGACCGCGGACGACGTGAAGTTCTCGTTCGACCGGGTGCGCGACCCGAAATCCGGCTCGCTCTACGCGGAAGGCTACGCCGACCTGCTGAAGGTCGAAGTCGTCGACCCGCACACGGTGCGTTTCCACCTCGCGCAGTCCAACCCGATCTTCCAGGCGACCCATTTGTTCCCGCGCGAGGGCGGCTTCGTGGTGCCGCGCCGCGCGGTGGAGGAGATGGGCGCCACTGCATTCTCGCGCAATCCAGTCGGCAGCGGCGCCTATGAGTTCGCCGCCTACCAGCCCGGCCGGCAGGTGACGCTGAAGGCATTTGCCAAGTTCCATCGCGGCCCGGCCAAGCTGAACGAGCTGCATTTTCTCTACATGCCGGAAACCGTTGCCCGCACCATCGCCTTCCGCAAAGGCGACCTCGATTTCATCGACGGCGCGCGGGCGCCCGGCTGGACCACCGACCTGCAGCGCGCGATGCCGACGGCGCAGGTGCGGGTGCTGTTCCCCGGCAGCACGCAGCTGATGCATCTCGATACGGTGCGCAAGCCGTTCAACGATCTTCGCGTGCGGCAGGCGGTCGCGTACGGGCTGGACCGCTCGGTCTGGAAGGAGGCCTACGGGCCGCTGTCGGGGCCGCTCTACGGCATGAACGCGCCGGCCGCGTTCGGGGCACTGCAGGAGAAGGACGTGCCGCCGGAGCTGCGCTACGCCTACAACCCCGAGAAGGCGAAGGCCTTGCTGAAGGAGGCGGGGTACCCGAACGGCCTCAGCGTCGACGTGTTCATCAGCAAGCGCGAGGACTACACCACCAACCTGCTGCTGGTGCAGGACCAGCTGAAGAAGATCGGCCTCAATATCAACGTCACCCAGGTCGATCACGCGACCTATCATGCGGACGCGCGCAAGGACAAGGACCCGATGGTGGTGATGTCCGGACCGAACACCGAGACCGCGTCGCGCTGGGATGCCACCTATTTCGCCGCCGGCGCCGATGTGCTGCCGGACGGCAAGGGCGGCTCCAACTTCAGCCATTACGGCGTGCACGGGCCCGGCATCGACGCGGCCCTCGCTGCCGCGCGCTCCGAGGGCGATGCCGACAAGCAGGCGGCAATGCTGCGGCAGATCGAGCTGCAGCTGCTGCGCGACCTGCCGGCGGTGCCGCTGCAATGCCTCGGCTGGGTGTGGGTGCAGCAGCCGTTCGTGAAGATGCCGTTCCAACTCGCCTCGGGGCTGCTGAACTTCCCGATGGAGAACATCGAGCTGGACAAATAGGCTTTCCGCATGGGCCGCTATCTGCTGACCCGCCTGATCGACGCGGTGCCCACGGTTCTGCTGGTGCTGACGCTGGTGTTCGCGGCGTTGCGGATCCTTCCCGGCGACCCGGCGCTGGCGATGCTCGGCGACCGGGTGCCGACCGAGCAGCTGGAACTGTTCCGCCATCGGCTGGGACTGGATCAGCCGCTGCTGACCCAATACGTGACGTTCCTCGGCCAGGTGCTGACCGGCAATTTCGGCCGGTCGATGGCCAACGACACGCCGGTGACGAGCCTGCTCGCGGCCAACCTGCCGTACACGCTGGAACTGACCCTGGCGGCAACGCTGGTCAGCCTGGTCTGCGGAATTCCGATCGGCATCCTGTCGGCGACCCATGCCGGCCAGCCGTCGGATTACGCGGCGCGGGTGTTCGGGCTCGCCGGCTACTGCATTCCGGATTTCTTCCTGGGCGCGCTGCTGATGATCTATTTCGGCCTGCATCTCGATCTGCTGCCGGTGATGGGCGGCGGCGAGGGGTTCGCCGACCGCATGCTGCACCTGATCCTGCCGGCGTTGACGATCGGCCTGGTGATGGCGGCGTTCCTGTCGCGGCTGACCCGCGCCTCGATGCTGGAGGTGCTGCGCTTCGACTACATCCGCACCGCCCGCGCCAAGGGGTTGATGCCGGTGCTGGTGGTCTACAAGCACGCGCTGCGCAACGCGATGATCCCGATCGTCACCGGTATCGGCATCTACATCCTGAGCGCGCTGAGCGGGTCGATCGCCATCGAACTGGTGTTCTCGCGGCCGGGCCTCGGCCAGATGATGATCGGCGCGGTGGACAGCCGCGACTACCCGATCGTGCAGGCCTCGATCACCGTGTTCGCGCTGTTCGTGGTGGGCGTGAACATGCTGGTGGACATCGCCTACGCGGTGATCAATCCGCGCGTGCGGGTGTCGGGCGGATGAGTGCGGCCACCGCGCAGGGCGCGATCCGGCGTGCGGGCCGCTGGGAGTCGATTGGCCGCGCGCTGTCGCGCGATCCCGCGGCGGTCGGCTGCGTGCTGGTCATCTTCGTGATGCTGGCGATGTCGATCGGCGCGCCGCTGTTCGGCGCGGTCGATCCCACGGCGCAAAGCATGCTGAAGGCCAGCCGCGATCCTTCCGCCGCCAACTGGTTCGGCACCGACCAGTTCGGCCGCGACATCTATTCGCGCATTCTCTACGGCGGCCGGGTGTCGTTGCTGGTCGGCATCGCGGCGCCGCTGCTGGCGGGCCTGGCGGGCACGCTGATCGGCGTGATCGCGGGCTATGCGGGGGGCTTGGTGGACCGCGTGGTGATGCGGGTGGTGGATCTGCTGATGGCGTTCCCGTCGCTGCTGCTGGGGGTGCTGATCGCGGCGGCGCTCGGGCCCGGCCTGCGCAACGTGATCGTGGCGCTGACCCTGGCGTTCCTGCCGCGCTTCATCCGCATCACCCGGGCTTCCACGCTGTCGGTTCGGCAGGAGCCCTATATCGAGGCGGCGCGGGCGATCGGGCAGCTGCATCGGCGGATCATCAGCGCGCATGTGCTGCCCAACATTCTGGGCCCGGTGTTGGTGATGGCCAGCCTGCAGGTGGCGACCTCGATCCGGCTGGAGGCGACGCTGAGTTTCCTCGGCCTCGGCACGCAGCCGCCGAGCCCGAGCTGGGGCAACATCATCCGCGACGGCATGAACAACATGCTGGGCTCGCCGTGGCCGATCATTGCCGCCGGCGTGGTGATCACCCTGGCCGTGCTGGCCTTCAACCTGCTGGGCGATTCGTTCAGCGACGTGTTCGACCCGACCCGACGGGCCGAAAGATGAGACTGGAACTGCCATGAAGATCCCCAACGGCGCCATCGACTGCGACATCCATCCGGCGGTGCCGAGCCTGAAGGCGCTGCTGCCGTATCTGCAGGAGCACTGGCGCGAGACCGTACTGCTGCGAGGCATGGATGAGTTGACCTCGCTGAGCTATCCGCAGGGCGCCCCCTCCTCCGCGCGCGACGACTGGCGGCCGCCGACGGGGAAACCCGGTTCGGAGCTGGCGCGGGTGCAGGCGGAGGCGCTGGATCCGTTCGGCACCGCCATCGCCATCTGCAACTGCCTGTATGGCGTGCAGCTGCTGTTCACCGAGGATATGGCGGCGGCCTTCGCCCGCGCCGTCAACGACTGGATGGCGGCAGAGTGGCTGGACCGCGACCCGCGGCTGCGCGCGTCCATCGTGATCCCGGTGCAGAACCCCGAACTGGCGGTGGACGAGATCAACCGTTGCGCGGCCGACCGGCGCTTCGTGCAGGTGTTGATGCTGGCCGGCGCCGACATGCCGCTGGGCAAGCGGCATTACTGGCCGATCTATGCCGCCGCCGAACGCGCCGGGCTGCCGATCGGCATCCATGCCGGCTCCAACTATCACAACCCGCCGACCGCGGTGGGCTGGCCGACCTACTACATCGAAGACTACGTGGCGCAGGCGCAAAGCTTCCAGACGCAGCTGACGAGCCTGGTGTGCGAGGGGGTGTTCAGCAAGCATCCCGCGCTGAAGGTGGTGATGCTGGAATCCGGCTTCACCTGGGTGCCGGCGCATATGTGGCGGCTGACCAAATACTGGCGCGGGTTGCGCATGGAAATCCCGTGGGTGGACCGCTCGCCGGACGAGATCCTGCGCAGCAATATTCGCTTCTCGCTGCAGCCGATCGACGCGCCGCCGACGGCCGCCGGGCTGAACCGGGTGTTCGATCATCTGCAGTCGGACAAGCTCATTCTGTTTTCGACGGATTATCCGCATGCGCATTTTGACGGCGAGCACGCCATGCCGGATGATCTGTCCCCGGAACTGATGCGCCGCATCGCCATCGACAATCCACGCGAAACCTACGCCAACCTGATGGAACCCGTGCAATGACCCGCCATGTCGTCGCGACCGTCGCCGAAATCCCGCCCGGCACCCGCAAGCTGGTCGAAGTGAAAGGGCGGCCGATCGCCATCTTCAACCTGGAAGGCGAGTTCTTCGGGCTGTTCAACCGCTGCCCGCACCAGGGCGGCAGCCTGTGCGACGGCCTGGTGACGGGCCTGCTGGAGGCGCCGCAGCCCGGCGAATTCGTCTATTCGCGCAAGGGCGAGATCATCCGCTGCCCTTGGCATGGCTGGGAGTTCGACATCCGCACCGGGCAATCTTACTGCGATCCCTCGCGCATCCGCACCCGCTCCTACAACGTGGCCGTGGAGCACGGTAAGACCGTGGTCGAGGGGCCCTATGTCGCGGAGACCGTGCCGGTGAAGGTCGAGGAGGACTATGTCGTCGTCGAAGCCTGACGCGACGGGCGCCGACGCGATCGATCTGCCGGCCTATTTCCGGCGGATCGGCTTCGACGGTCCGCACCCGCCTTCGCTGGCGACATTGGCGAAGATAACGGCGCTGCATCCGACGGCGATCGCCTTCGAGAACCTCGATGTGCTGACGGGGCGGCCGATCAATCTCGATCTGCCGTCGCTGCAAGGCAAGCTGGTGCAGCGCCGGCGCGGCGGCTACTGCCACGAGCAGAACAGCCTGCTGCTGGCGGTGCTGCGGCAACTGGGCTTCTCGGTGACCGGGCTGATCGGGCGGGTACGCTGGGGGGTGCCGCCTGACGTGGTGACCGGGCGCGGCCACATGGTCCTGCGGGTCGATCTGCCGGAGGGGCCTTACCTCACCGATGTCGGGTTCGGCAGCCGCACCCTGACGGCGCCGCTGGCGCTGGTGCCGGGGCTGGAGCAGGCGACCTCGCATGAAGTTTTCCGCGTCTCGCGCGACGGCGGTGAATTCGTTCTGGAAACGCAGCATGACGGCGCCTGGCTGCCGGTCTACCGGTTCGACGAGGTGGAGCAATTCCCGGTCGATTACGAAACCGCCAACTGGTACTCGTCCACCCATCCCCGTGCGCTGTTCACCAACATGCTGCTGGTGACACGGCCGTTGCCCGGGCGCCGGCTGACGCTGGCCAACAATGTCTTCGCCGTTCGCCATCTGGACGGCCGCAGCGAACGCCGCACGCTGGAAGGGCGCGACGAGCTGGCGGAGGTGCTGGGCGACGAGTTCGGCCTGGAGGTCCCCGACGCGGCCGGGCTCGACATGCTGCTGGCCGCCGTGCAGCGGCGGCTGGCCAGCGGTGCGGTGGACCGATTCTAGCGACTGCGTCGGGACCTGTCGGCGCTCACCGATTTTTGAGCCCGGGGCTCTTGAAGCTCCAGATCGAGGAAAATAATTCGCTCGCTGTCGAGGCCCGAGTGGCTCGGCAAGGGCGTCGCCATCGGGCGGCGTTCCCGTATCCATGTTGCTCCAGGAGGATGTGGTTATGAGGACCTATGATTTCTCTCCGCTGTTCCGGTCGACGGTCGGGTTCGATCGGTTGTTCGACATGCTGGACAGCACCGCGCGGCCGGACTGGCCGCCGTACAACATCGAAAGGATCGACGAGAACCGGTACCGCATCAGCATGGCGCTGGCAGGCTTCGGACCGAACGACATCGAACTGACGCAGCAGGGCAATGTGCTGCTGGTCGCGGGACAGAAGCAGGCGCAGCAGGAGCCGCGGGAGATGCTCCACCAGGGTCTCGCGTTCCGCAACTTCAAGCACAGCTTCAGCCTCGCCGACCACGTGAAGGTCAGCGCCGCACAGCTGGAGAACGGGCTGCTGTCGGTGGAGTTGGCGCGGGAAGTGCCGGACCAGTTGAAGCCGCGTCGCATCGAGGTGGGCTCCCCCGCCGCCACGATCACTGCACAGGGCACTCATCCACGGCTGGCCGATCAGATCCCGGAGCGACCGAGCAAGGTCGCCTGAGACCGCCTGCCGAGGCGAGATTGCGGTGTTCCAGCCTCCCGGCCTGGCCGGGAGGCGATTCCGTGGGGAGATTGCGAATGAGGCGATCGTTACGACCGGACAGCCAGTCCGTGCCTTACGAGCCGGCTGCGGCGCTGCTGTCCGCCCGGCCCTATTCGCGCCGCAGGCGAACCCCCTTGTGGGTCGCAGGGAATTCGCGGCGACGACGGTCGGAGGATGGCGACGATCCCCCGCCGCGCCCGGCGCTGGCGGCGAGACCGGTTCGCCTGGGCGTCGCCAACCTTACGGCGCCGTATCGCTCAATGATACCGGTCGTCATGCAGGTCGGCGCGAGAGACCGCCTCGGGCGGCGCGGTTTCGTTGGCCCGGGCATAGTGCATCCGATGCCGGGTCCGGTAGGCCACCGAGGGTTGGTCGAGGAAGGCGATCGGCGCGCCTGACTTGCGGATCGCAGGACCTTGCCGCCACCACCGTGACCGGCGCAGACCTGGTCACGCAATTGCCCGGCGGCACCCAGATCACGTTCCAAAATCTCACCGGCCCGGCGCTGCTTTCCGGCTGGGTGTCGCGATCTCGGGCCTCGTTGTGAACGGCGAGGCGCTGGCGCTGAGCGATCCGCGATTGGGCGATGGCTGGAACGAGGTCGAATCCGGCGAAGGCGGCGCGGCCTGGCGCTGGACGAACGGCGAGGCTGCCCTGGCGATCGGCGCCGGCGCGCTGGAGGTCGAGGTGGCGATGACGGCGCGATATTGGGTTGCCCAGCCGCCGCAAGCCGCGCGCCGGGCTTGAGCGCGGCTCTCGCTATTCCGGGGCTTCAGCGGGTCGGGAGCGACGGCTTCTCGCGTGGCAGGCCGCCGTCGTCGATGTTGAAATCCGGATCGAACACCGTCCTGCCCTGCGCGCCACCGCCAGGCCTGTCGTCCGAACGCTGATCATTGCAGTTCCCGCGGAGGCCCTCGGTCCGACCCGCCCGACCTGTCAGCGTTGCGCGGCCGAAGCTTTCATAGCATTGATTTCGATCAAGGCGCGACCTTACGCCTGGCCTGCGAATCACGCTGGTTCCTTGGGATAGGATCTGGAAATGAAAACGGGCTTTGGCCACGGTCTCGCGGCGCTGCTGTTCGCTATGCTGGTGCTTCCGGGGCCGCCCGCATCGGCGCAGGTCTCGCCCGCAGCACCCGAAGGGTCGGTGCTGCCGTTTCCACCGGTGCCGTCGGCGAGCGTCGCCGGGCCGACCCTGCAGGAGTCGAAGCATGTGCGCCGCGACGAACCGCGCCACCTGCCGGCAGGGGCTCCGAATATCCTGATCGTGCTGCTCGACGACGTCGGCTACGGGCTGCCTTCGACATTCGGCGGCGAAGTGCAGACACCGACCCTGACGCGGCTGGCCAACGAGGGCATCAGCTACAACACGTTCACCACCACCTCGATCTGTTCGCCGACGCGCGCGGCGTTGCTGACCGGGCGCAACCACCACCATGTCGGGTCCGGCACGATCGCTGAACGGGCGCTGGACTTCGATGGCTATACCGGGGTGATTCCGAAAAGCTCAGCGACGGTGGCCGAGGTGCTGCGTGATTACGGTTACGCGACGGCGGCGTTCGGAAAATGGCACAACACGCCGGCCACCGAAACCACGGCGATGGGCCCGTTCGACCGTTGGCCGACCGGGTACGGGTTCGAATATTTCTATGGCTTCATGGCGGGCGAAACGTCGCAATGGGAGCCCCGGCTTTTCGAGAACACCACGCCGGTTGAGCCGCCGCATGACCCTTCCTACCATTTGAGTTCGGATCTCGCCGACAAGGCGCTGGCCTGGCTGCACCGGCATGAGGCATTCGCGCCGGACCGTCCATTCCTGATGTACTGGGCGCCCGGCGCCTCGCACGGACCGCACCACATCTTCAAGGAATGGGCCGACAAGTACAAGGGAAAATTCGACGACGGGTGGGACGCCTATCGCCAGCGGGTATTCGCCCGCCAGAAGCAGCTCGGCTGGATTCCCGACAACGCGCAGCCGACCCCGCGGGCCGAGACGATGGCGTCGTGGGACAGCATCCCGGATTCCGAGCGGGCATTCCAGCGGCGGCTGATGGAGGTGTTCGCGGGATTCACCGAGCACGTGGATGCGCAGGTCGGGCGGCTGGTCAATGGCCTTGAGGAACTCGGGCTGCGCGACAACACTGTCATTCTCTACGTGTTCGGCGACAATGGCTCGAGCGCCGAGGGCCAGAACGGCACGATCAGCGAATTGCTGGCGCAGAACCAGATTCCCAACACGGTGGCACAGCAGCTTACGGCGCTCGACAAGATCGGCGGGCTGGACGCGCTGGGCACAGCCAGGACCGACAGCATGTATCATGCCGGGTGGGCATGGGCCGGCAACACGCCGTTCCGCTACACCAAGCTGATCGCCTCGCATTTCGGCGGGACGCGCAACCCGCTGGTGATTTCGTGGCCGAAGGGAATCCACCCGGACAAGACGCCGCGGCCGCAGTTTCACCATGTCAACGACGTGGTGCCGACGCTGTACGAGCTTGTCGGCATCAAGCCGCCGGAGATGGTGAACGGGCAGCAGCAGGATCCGATCGACGGCGTCAGCATGGTCTACAGCTTCGCCGACCCGAAGGCGCCCGGGCACAAGAAGATCCAGTATTTCGAGAACAACGGCAGCCGTGGATTGTACCTATGACGGTTGGTTCGCCTCGGCGTTCGGGCCGCTGACGCCATGGCTGAGTGTCAGTCCCGGGCTCGACACCTGGAACGCCGGCAAGGATCGCTGGGAGCTGTACGACATCAGCCGCGACTTCGCGCAGGCGAACGACCTTGCGGCCGCGGAACCGGGACGGCTGGAGGAGATGAAGCGGATGTTCCTGGCCGAGGCGGAGAAGAACAAGGCGTTTCCGATCGGCGGCGGGCTATGGACCAGGCTGCATCCGGAGGACCGCGTGAAGGTGCCTTACACGCACTGGCATTTCGACGGGGCGACCCGGCGGCTGCCGGAGTTCGCCGGGCCCGGCCTGGGGCGCGAGAGCAACGAGGTGGTGGTCGATGTGGCGACGGAAGCGGGTGCCTCGGGCGTGCTGTACGCGCTCGGCGGCATCGGCGGCGGGCTGGCCCTGTACATGGACCAGGGGCGGCTCGTGTACGAGTACAACATGATGATGATCGAGCGTTATATCGGGCGCTCGTCCGAGGCGCTGACGCCGGGCCGGCACCGCATCGTCGTCGGCACCACGATCGGCAAGCCGGCGGGCGCAGCCGATGTGCAGATCACCGTGGATGGCCGTCCGCTGTTCCATGTGGACGTGGTGCGGACGGTGGCGGGGGCGTTTTCGGCGAGCGAGACGTTCGACGTCGGGATGGACCTGGGCTCGCCGGTTTCGTTCGATTATTTCGATCGCGCGCCGTTTGCGTTCAGCGGGCGGATCACGTCGGTGGAGGTATCGCTGCGGTAGCGGACGACCTTGCCGCCGTTCTTTGGTGGCATGTCGAACACTCTCGCATGAGGGGCAGGCGGTTTGCGTGTGGCTAGCCCCCTCTCCATGGCCCTCTCCCGCGGGGGAGAGGGTAAGAACGGCGGTTCTCTGCTCACGTTCATGCGGAAGTGGGCGGTGGGTCCTGCCGCCATGGTGATGTGCAAACAGGTTTGCCGGTTGGTCGCATGCCTGGCCGCGTGGATGGCCGGGTCAAGCCCGGCCATGACGAGGTGCGGTCGGCGGCTTGCTGCTCAGGTTTCAGCGTAGGGGTTCTTGGTGCCGCGAAACTGCAGACGGACCGGC
This sequence comes from uncultured Alphaproteobacteria bacterium, assembly GCA_963819305.1. Taxonomy (GTDB): domain Bacteria; phylum Pseudomonadota; class Alphaproteobacteria; order Acetobacterales; family Acetobacteraceae; genus CAVTKE01. Next base: position 1,563,540 of record CAWFVP010000001.1, on the reverse strand, counting down.
GTGCCGGGGAGCTTGAAGGTCTCGCGCAGGCTGTTCACCAGGTAGCGCTGATAATCCTCCGGCGTCTGCTCGGCGCGGGTGCCGAAGATGATGAAGGTCGGCGGGCGGGCCTTGGCCTGGGTGATGTAGCGCAGCTTCAGGCGGCGGCCCTCGACCAGCGGCGGCTGGTGGCGTTCCAGGGCATTCTCGAACCAGCGGTTGAGCTCGCCGGTGGCGACGCGGCTGTTCCAGACCTCGTGGGCGCGGCGCACCGCGGGCAGCAGCTTGTCGACCCCTTGGCCGGTCAGTCGCCGAGAGGGTGACGACGGTGATGCCCTTCATCTGGGCGAGGCTGGTCTCCAGCCGGTCGGAGATCGCCTTGCGGGTGGCGTTGCGGTCGGCGACGGCATCCCATTTGTTCAGCGCCAGCACGCAGGCGCGGCCCTCGCGCTCGATCAGGCGGGCGATTTGCAGGTCCTGGTCGTGCAGGCCCTCGGCGGCGTCGACGGCCAGCACCACGACCTCGGCCATCTTCAGCGCCTCGATCGCGGAGCTGACCGACATCTTCTCCAGCGGCTCTTCGATGCGGGCGCGGCGGCGCAGGCCGGCGGTGTCGACCAGTCTCGATCTGCGTGCCGTCGGTGTCGGTGAGGCTGGAGGCGACGGCGTCGCGGGTCAGGCCCGGTTCCGGGCCGGTGATCATCCGCTCCTCGCCGAGCAGGCGGTTCAGCAGGGTGGATTTGCCGGCGTTGGGGCGGCCGACGATGGCGAGCTTCAGCGGACGCTCGTCTCGTCCTCGGATTCGGTCTTTTCGGGCAGCCGATCGGCGATTTCGCCCATCAGGTCGGCCAGGCCCTCGCCGTGCTCGGCGGAGACGGCGAGCGGGTCGCCGAGGCCGAGCGAATAGGCGTCCAGCGCCGCGTTGGCGCCGGCGCGGCCCTCGGCCTTGTTGGCCACCAGCAGCACCGGGCGGTTCTGGCGGCGCAGCCATTGCGCGAAATGCTCGTCGGCCGGGGTGATGCCGGCGCGGGCGTCGACCACGAACAGCACCAGGTCGGCGCGCGCGACCGCGGTTTCGGAGGAGGCGCGCATGCGGCCGAACAGGGTGTCGGGGGCCGCTTCCTCCAGCCCCGCGGTGTCGACCAGGCGGACCATGCGGCCGCGCAGCATGGCCTCGGCCTCCTTGCGGTCGCGGGTGACGCCGGGGGTGTCGGCCACCAGCGCATGGCGGCGGCCGGCGAGCTTGTTGAACAGCGTGGACTTGCCGACGTTCGGCCGCCCGGCGATGACGACGATCGGGAGGCCGCTCATCGGTAGGCCAGTCAGCGTGCGTCGTCGGTGAGCATGTAGAGCGTGCCGGCGGCGACCGCCGGGGGCCAGCGAGCGGGATGCCGGGCAGCTTCTGCTGGCCGAGGATCTTGCCGGTGTAGGGGCTGACCGCCAGCGCCAACCGGTTGGTGCCGGCCGACCACCAGCCGGTCGCCGGCCAGCACCGGGCCGACCCAGCGGATCGGGTCCGCTGCTTCTCCATGTCCTCGAACGCGGTCGAGCTGGGTGACCCAGGCGACGGTGCCGTCCTGGCGGTAGATGGCGACCAGCTGGCCGTCGGTGTTGAGGACGAACAGCCAGTCGCCGGCCACCCAGGGGGTTTCGGCGGAGGCGATCTCGCGCTCCCACAGGCGGCGGCCGGTGCGCAGGTCGAGCGAGACCATCAGGCCGCCGAGCCCGACGGCGTAGACCTGGGCGTCCTTGATGATCGGGCAGGCCGCGGATGGACGACAGGTCGGTCAGTGAGTTGCGGCCGCGCGCGGAGGCGAGGCTGTCGGCCCAGGCGACGGTGCCGGAGTTGCTGCGCGCATGGCCACGCAGGTCGCCGCTGCTGAAGCCGGCCACCACGATGCCGTCCTGGAAGGCCGGGGCGGGCAGGCCGAGCATGGTGGCGTCGATCGCCGGCGCCTGGTGCGACCAGACCTTGCTGCCGTCCTTGGCAGTCGAGCGCCAGCAGCTGGTTGTCGATGGTCGGCACGAACAGCTTGCCGTCGGCGATCGGTGGGCGCCGCGCGGGCGCCGGCGGGCAGCGGCACCCGCCAGTTGATCGGCGCCGGTGGCGGCGTCCAGCGCCAGCATCTCGGCGCGGCCGGTGGAGGCGTAGACGATGCCGCCGTCCAGCCGATGCCGCCGCCGACATTGGTGCTGCGGTCTGTCCTCGCCCTGGGTGTCGGTGTCGCCAGATGCGGCTGCCGGTGGCGGCGTCGAAGGCGGAAACCACGGCGTCGCTGTCCATGGCGAACACGCGGCCGTCGGCGACCACCGGCTGCGCGGTGATCTTGCGCCGGTAGCCGCCGCCCTCGCCGATGCCGGAGCTCCAGATGCGCGAGAGGGTGTCGCCCAGCGCCGGATGGCCCATGTCGTGCGTCGGCACGCCGCCCGACTGCGGCCAGTCGGGGTTCGCCACGGGCGGCGGCAGCGCCACCGTCGGCGGCGGCTTGGCCGACCTCCAGCGCGCGGTTCACCGCCATGATCGGCAGGCGCTTGCCGGGCAGCGGGGTCTTGTTGGAGCCGAACCAGCCGTCGAACAGGCTGCATCCGCGGCAGCAGGGCGAGCGGCGCCAGCAGGGCAAGGCGGCGCGAAAGGCGACTATTATGCGTCATAACTGTGATACTTATCAGATCCGCGTGACTAGCCGCCGGCATTGCCGCCCGGCGCGACGCCGAGCCGGGCCAGCAGCCCGTTGGCGCGCCCACGCACCCCGTCGGGCGCCGTCACGTCCTGCGCCAGCCGCTTCAGCGTGTCCCGCGCCGCGTCCGTGTTGCCCTGCCGCAGATCGCAGCATCGCCTGCGCCTCCTCGGCCAGCGCATGCCAGGCATTGTCCGGCGAACTCAGCGGCTTCAGGCGGGCGGCGACGGCGGCGGGGTCGCCGCTTGTCGATCTGGCTCTGCGCCCATTGCAGGTTGGCGAGATCGCGCAGCAGCGGGTCGGCGCCGCCATCCGCCGCCACCTGGTCCCACAGCGCCAGCGCCGCGGCGCGGTCGCCGGCATCGGCTTTCAACGCCGCGACGCGCAAGCGGGCGAGCGTGCGGTAGCCGGCATTGCCCTCGTTGATCGACCGCGGCGAACCCGGCCAGCGGCCGCCTGCCGGTCGGTGCCCGGGGGGCCGTCCGCGATGCGCATCGCGGCCAGGAAGATGTCGGCGACCCGCGCGGTTTCCCGTGCCTCCCGGTACTGCCACGCCTGGTAGCCGCCGACGCCGACCACCACCAGCACGGCCGCCGCCAGCAGCAGCCCGCCGTATTTCTGCATCAGCTTGCGGGCGCGGTCGGCGCGCAGGTCTTCGTCGACCTCGTCGAAAATATCGGACAACTGAATTCCTCTTAGCCTGGCAGCGGGGCCTTGCAGCGGGGCCGGACCATAGCGGCGAGGTCGACCCGTAGCAAACCATGGCGACACCTCGCCCGCCCACGGCAACCGGCTGTTCACACCCGCATGGTTGACTGCCTCATGCATATCATCCGCGCCCTGCGCCTCGCCCGCCTGCTGCCGCTCACTCTGGTCACCGCCATCCTGGTCACCGGCTGCGGGATCGAGAGCGCCAGCATCTTCGCCGCCGCCGAGGTCGCCGCCATCCCGGTCTTCCATCGCAGCCTGCCGGACATCGTGGTCTCGGCGCTGTCGGGGCAGGACTGCTCGGTGGTGCGCCTCGACCAGGGCAAGACCTGGTGCCGCGAAATCGCCCCGCCGCCGCAGCCGCCGCCGTTCTGCACCCGCAGCCTCGGCGTCGTCGATTGCTGGGCCAATCCCCAGGCGCTCACCGACCAGCCGCCGCGCGGCGTCGCCGACGGCCCGCTCGCCCTGACCCCGGCACAGGAGGCGAACCGCACCCGGCCCTGGCCCGGCCTCTGAACGCTCCGGCCGATGAACGCTCCAGCCGACGCACTGTCCCGCCCGTGGGCCGCTGGTCTGCAAGTTTGGCGAATGGACCACCCGGCACGCTGCCGCCATACTGCGGCCAGCCCGCGGGAGCCGCTCGATGCAGAAAGCCGTTGCTGAACTCGATATCGCCGACGACATCGCCCATCCCACCGCGGCCGCCCCCGCCAACGACGCCACCTCCACCGCCGGCAGCATCCCCGCCAGCAGCGGCGCCGTCTTCCCGGTGCTGATCGCGCTCAGCTTCTGCCACATGCTCAACGACATGATGCAGTCGCTGATCCCGTCGCTGTATCCGATGCTGAAGACCCAGTTCCATCTGGACTTCACCCAGGTCGGGCTGATCACCCTGGCCTTCCAGCTCACCGCCTCGCTGCTGCAGCCGGTGGTCGGGCTGTACACCGACCGCAAGCCGATGCCGTACTCGCTGGCGGTCGGCATGGGCTTCACCCTGGTCGGGCTGCTCCTGCTGTCGGTCGCCGGCAGCTTCGAGGCGCTGGTCATCGCCGCCAGCATGGTCGGCGTCGGCTCCTCGGTGTTCCACCCGGAATCCTCGCGGGTGGCGCGGATGGCGTCGGGCGGCCGCTACGGCCTGGCGCAATCGCTGTTCCAGGTCGGCGGCAACGCCGGCGGCGCCATCGGCCCGCTGCTTGCGGCGGTCGTCGTCCTCACCGCGCGGCCAGGCGGCGATCGCCTGGTTCTCGCTGAGCGCCCTGCTCGGCATGTTCGTGCTGCTGCGCGTCGGCTTCTGGTATCGCGCCCGTATCCCGACGGCCGGCGTCGGCAAGCGCGCCCGCGCGGTGGTTGGCGGCCGCACCCTTTCGCGCGGCACCGTGGCCTTCGCCATCTTCATCCTCGCGGCGCTGACCTTCTCGAAGAACGTCTACACCGCCAGCCTCAGCTCCTATTTCACCTTCTACCTGATCCAGAAATTCTCCCTCTCCGTCCACGACGCGCAGATCCACCTGTTCATCTTCATGGCCGCCGTCGCCATCGGCACGCTGGTGGGCGGCCCGTTCGGCGACCGCATCGGCCGCATCCGGGTGATGTGGATCTCGATCCTCGGCGTGCTGCCGTTCACCCTGCTGCTGCCCTATGCCAGCCTGTTCTGGACCGACGTGCTCACCATCATCATCGGCCTGCTGATGGCGTCCGCCTTCCCGGCGATCCTGGTCTATGCGCAGGAACTGATGCCCGGCCGCGTCGGCATGGTCGCCGGCATCTTCTTCGGCTTCGCCTTCGGCCTCGGCGGCCTCGGCGCCGCCGTCATGGGCCGCATCGCCGACGCCACCAGCATCGCCTATGTCTACCAGCTGTCCTCGTTCCTGCCGGTGATCGGGCTGCTGACCGCCTTCTTGCCGAAATTGGGCGAACCGCGCTTCGGCCCGCGCTGATCCCAACGCCCATCGCCCTGACCAGGCCTATCCCATCGTCAGCACCATCCGGAACCGCGCGTCGCCCCGCATCATCCGCGCATAGGCCTCCGCCGCCCGCTCCAGCGGCATCGTCTCGATCATCGGCCGCACCCCCGACAGCGCGCTGAAGGCGAGGGTGTCCTGCGAGTCGATCGACGCGCCGGAGGCGTGACCCACCACGCTGCGGCTGGCGCCGATCAGTTGCAGCGGCGAAATCTGCAGCGGCTCGGCATCGACGCCCGCCACGATCAGACGCCCGCGCACCGCGAGCCCGTCGATGACCGGCGTCATCGCCTTGGCGCTGCTGACCGTGGCCAGCACCGCCCGCGCGCCGCCGAGGCCGTTCAGGACCGCGGCCACGTCCTCGGTCGCGCTGTCGATGAAGTGGTGCGCGCCGAGCTTGCGGGACAGCGCCGCCTTGTCGGCCCCACGGGCAATCGCGACGGTCCGGAAGCCGAGCTTGTTGGCGAACTGCACCCCGAGATGACCGAGGCCGCCGATCCCCAGGATCGCCACCACATCCCCCGCCATCGCCCCGCTGTTGCGCAGCGCGTTGAACGTCGTGACCCCGGCGCATAGCAGCGGCGCCGCTTCGGCGGCGGCGAATTCCTCGGGGATCGCGGCAAGTGCGTCGGCCGGCGCCACCATCGCCTCGGCGTAGCCGCCGTCGTAGGAGATGCCGGGGATGCGCAGGTTGCGGCAGTCCACCAGCCAGCCGCGGCGGCACGGCTCGCAGTGCCCGCAATGCCCTCCGAACCAGCCGACGCCGACGCGCTGCCCCACCCACCAGCCGGTCACGCCGGCGCCCACCACGTCGATCACGCCGGCGATTTCATGCCCGGGGATGCGCGGCAGGGACAGGCCCGGCCATTGTCCCTCCACGGTCAGGCTGTCGCTGTGGCACACCCCACAGGCCTCGATGCGGACACGAACCTCGCCTGCCGCGGGCTCCGGCATGTCGCGCTCCACGAGTTCCAGGGCGCCAGCCCGCGCCGCCTGCACTGCCCGCATCTTCGCCATCACCCACCTCCGTATCCATGATTTCGGCCGTCACTCCGCCGGCGCGGCGCCCTTCCGCCGCACGGCCGGCGCCATCGCCTCGAACACGCCGTCGCGCCGCACCAGCGCGTGGAAAAGTGCCGCCGCGAGATGCAGCAGGATCAGCGCGAAGAACGCGAACGCCAGCAGGACATGCGCATTCCACAGCACCGTATGCAGGGTGTCGCTCTGCGGCAGAATCGGCGGCAGCCGCACCCCGTCGAACATCACCACGGGATAGGCGGCCGCCGACAGCATTGCCCAGCCGATCAACGGCATCGCGATCATCAATCCGTAGAATGCGACATGCGACAGGATGGCCGCGGCCCGCATCGGCCGCGGCAGGTCGCCGGGCAACGGCGGCGCGCCGAAGCGCAGGCGCACGCCCAGGCGGATCAGCGCCAGCGCCAGGATCGCGATGCCGAGCGGCCGGTGGATCGAGATCAGCACCAGATGCTTTGGCATGACGGTCGAGACCATCCCCACGCCGATGAACAGCATGGCCAGGATGCAGACCGCCATCGACCAGTGCAGCGCCCGCTGCAACCCGGTGAAACGCAGGCGGTGGCTGCTCATGGCTTGCGATCCCCCGCAGCGCGCGCGGCACCTGGGTTGCGCGGGTAATCCGCCGCCTCCGCCATGCGCCGGTCGAACGACTTCGCATAGGCCGCGGACCGCGCCGCCGGGAACGGATCATCGGAGGTCCGCATCCCGGACGGCAGCACCGTCGGGTCGAAATTGATGTCGCGGCACGGCCCGTCGCGCTCGGCCTCGATCCGCTGCACGGTCAAGGTGCCGACATCGACGGCGCGCCGGTCTTCCGGCCAGGCCTTGCTCGGGTCCGCGACGGCATCACCCGGACCGGCAACGATCACCTGCAGGGTCCAGCGCTGCGGTCCGCTCCCGACCCGCTCGGCGATCTCCTGTTCCAGGTAGTCGGGGCCGCGCTTGGCGAGCGCGTCGGGGGTGGTCGCAACCGGTTGCGCCGCCGGCAGCAGCGACCATCGCACCGTCGACTCGGCGCCGGAGCCGTTGGTGAAGACGAAGCTGTTGACGCTGTTGAACCGGTTCTCCGCGTAGCTGCCGGTCCAGGGCGCGGTCTTGGCCCACTCGCCAAACGCCGCGATCTCCGGATGCGCGCCGGCAAATCGCTTCATCGCGTCCGCGTCCTTGCTCGCCGACGCGACCAGCAGCTCGTAGAAGGCGCGCGGCGTCGCCACCGGAAAGAACGGCAGGTTGATCATGGCGCTACGCCATTGCTGCCCATCGGGTGCGTCGATCTGCAATCCGATGCCGCGCACCAGCACCGTCGCGTCCGGCGCGTTCGGGTCCGCCGTGCCGAGATTGAAGCGTCCCACGGCAGGATACCGGCCGCGCGCCAGAACCGGCGCCGCCGACAACGCCGATCCGGCACCGTTCGCCTCGAACACGCCGGTGAAACAGACGCCCTTGGCATGGTTGCGGCGATGGCCGAGCGGTTCGCCGGTGGGCGGCGTCAAGGCATCGACCATACGGTCCGGCGTGAGACGCCGCGGCGAGAACAATCCTGCCGTATAGGCGAAGGCAGCGGCGCCGCCGCCGACAACAACGGCGATGATCAGCAACCGCCCGATCACGGAGCGCGCGGGCAACGGGCGCTGCTGGGACATTCAGATCACCAGGGAGGCCGACATGAACTCCGCAGCAGCTTACCATCCCGCCGCCGCTTGGCCAGCCGACCCGACATCACGAAACTCGCACCCGCGGCAGACGGCAACGCCGGCTCTCCCCTCCCCTTGAGGGCTTGGGCCGCGAGGATCAGCTGCTGCGGGCGAGACCCAGTTCCTGCAGCACCGTGCGCGTATCCGCCTCCTCCCGGGCAAGGAAAGCCGCCGCCTGGGTGCTGTCGAGATAGTCGCTGGTGATCTGTTCGCGGGCCAGGCTCTCCAGCCACGCCGGGTCCTGAACCGTCTTCGCGAAGATGCCGTCCCAGTAGGCCAGCATGGCCGGGGTCATGCCCTTTGGCCCGATCATGCCGCGCCAGTTGAAGAACACCGCGTTCACCCCCTGCTCGCGCCAGGTGGGCGTGTTCGCCATCGCCCCCTTCATGCGCTCCTCGGAGGCAACGCCGATGCCCCGCAGGCCCCCCGCCTCGAGCTGCGAGGCGACGCTGGAGAGGGGTGCGATCAGCACGTCCACATGATTGCCGACCACCGCGATCTGGGCCGCGGAGGAACCGGTGAAGCCCACCACCCGCGCCTTGCGCACATCGGCGCCGATCGCCTTCATGATCAGGCCCAGCGCGATATGGTTCTGCCCGCCGACGCCCGACATGGCGATGGAAACCGAAGCCGGATCCTGCTTCAGCCGATCGATGAAATCCTGGCCGGTCCTGATCGTCGACGCCGCCGGCACCAGGAAGCCGATATCGTTCTTCTGCAGGATCGCCACCGGCGTGAGCTCGTCGTAGTGCAGCGGCGTGTTGCCGGAGAGATGGTTGGTGATGATCAGGTCGGACACCACCGCCAGATACGTGCCCAAGCCGACACGGTCGCGCACATAGGTCCACCCCAACGAGCCGGAGGCGCCAGGCTTGTTCACGACCGTGACCGGCACCGTCACCAGCTTCGATTGCTGCCAGACCTTCTGCAGGATGCGCGCCACCAGGTCGAAGCCCGACCCAGCCTCGCTCGGGGCGATGAGGTCGACCTCGCGGCCGGGCGTCCATGCCGGCTGCGCCGTGGCCCCGCCGGCGACAGCCAACGCCGCGGCGCCGGTGAGGAGCCCGCGGCGGCGGCTGAGTTGCATGCTCATCTCCCTGCGACCTTCAGCAGGCCGATATCGGTCAATGCCGCTTTCACCTTGCTGTTCTCCGCTTCCAGGAAGCCGCCCATCGCGTGGCTGTCGAGATATCGAAACACCAGCTGCGCGCGCCTGATGTAGTCGAGCCAGTCCGCCGACTGCACGCTTCTGGCCAGGACGCTGTCCCAGAAGGCGATCTGCGCCGGCGTCATGTCCTTGGGACCGACCATTCCCCGCCATTGCGAGAACACCGCGTCGACTCCCTGTTCACGCCAGGTGGGAATACCGGCCAGCGGCCCTTCCATCCGCTTGTCCGATGCGATCGCGATGATCCGCAACTTGCCGGCGGCCATTTGCGGCGCCAGCAACGATACCGGCCCGACCGTCGCATCCACGTGATTGCCCATCAGCGCGATCAGGCCCTCCGGCGCGCCCTGGAAGCCCACCACCTTGAGCTTGGTGGCATCGACGCCCGCCGCATGGGCGACAAGCCCCAGGGTGATGTGGTTCTGCCCGCCGACCCCCGACAGCGCCACCGATACGGAAGCGGGATCGTGCCTGAGCCGGTCTATGAAGTCGCCGCCGGACCTGATCGGTCCCTCGGCATTGACGCCGAAGCCGATCTCCTCGCTCATGAACACGGTGATCGGGGTGAAGTCGCGGAAGCTCATCGTCGTGTTGCCGGCGAGATAGTCGGACAGCAGCAGCGTGCCGGTGGTGGTCAGGTAGTTGCCCTGGCCGGGATGGCGCGCGATGTAGGCGTTGGCAACGGCATTGAAACCGCCCGGCTTGTTGCTGACGGTGACCGGCTGCCCGACCATATGGGTTTCGGTCCAGATCTTCTGCAGCACGCGTGCGGGGAGATCGGTGCCGCTGCCCGGCGGCGTGCCGACCACGATCTCGACCGGATGGTCGGGTGCCCAGCCGGCCTGCGCCCGGGCGACACGCGCCAATCCCACCGCGCCGAGTGCTCCCAATGCGCCCCGGCGGCCGAGTTCTCGTTGCATCGTTTCCTCCCTGGATCGCGTTCCGGCCCGCTATTCCGTCTGCGCGCTCCGCAAGGCATCGAGAAACTGGCTGGAGCCGCGCGCCATGAACTGCTTCTGGTGGACGTTGATCCAACGCAGGCCCAGGCGCATGAAATGCGCCACCGCGTCGATTTCATCCTGCACGTTCATGCCCGCCACCTTGCCCGCATCGGCCACGCGCTTGATCGCGTCCTCCACCGCCGCGCGCACCTTCGGATGCTTGCGCTGGCCCTTGAGGCCCATCGATTCCGCCAGGTCGTTCTGGCCGAAATAGAACACGTCGATCTCGGCGATCGCCAGCAGGCCGGGCAGGCAGTCGATCGCCTGCTGCGACTCCACCATCGCCACCATGATCTTGTCGCCCGCATCGCCGTCGCCCCAGCGGCGCATCCCGGCGACGATGGCGTTGGCATCCTCCACGCTGTGGACGTGACCGGCCTGGATGCCGCCGACGCCGCAGCTGAGAAACCGGTTGATCAGTCCCGGCTCGTTGCTCCACGGCCGCAGCACCGATGCCAGCCCGGCCACGCGGGCGGCACGGGACAGCTCCTCCACCTCCCGGAAATCCGTGCTGCTGTGCTCGCAGTCGATGAACAGCACATCGAAGCCCAGGCCGCCCACGAACTCGACCATCCCGGCAGTGGGGAAGTCGGTGTTGCAGACGGCGATGGTCTTCTGGGCCAGCACGCGGTCCTTCAATGCGCGCGTCATCGTCAGACCTTCACGATGTGCTTGTTGGCGAACGTCCAGTCGATCTCGAAGCCGAAGCCCGGCTTCTCGTTCATGTGCACATGGCTGTCGCGGATGTCGGCGCGGTCGGCGTAGATCCCCTGCCAGATCGGGTCGCGCAGGTGCGAGCCGTGCGATTCCACGGCGTAGCCGCCGCGCGGGAACGCGGCAACCAGGTGGCAGTGCAGCTCCGGCGCATGGTGCGGCGAGATCAGCACGCCGTGATGATCCGCGAGATGCGCCACGCGCAGCGCCTCGGTGAAGCCGGCGTACCGGGTGGCGTCGAACTGCATGTAGCGGACCGCGCCGCTGGTGATGAAATCCCGGGCGGTGAAGCGCGTGATCTCACGCTCGCCATGCGCCAGCGGTATCGGCGAGGCCGCGGCAAGACGGACGAAATCCGCCGGCTGCAGATACCAGTGCAGCGGCTCCTCCAGCCAGGTGATGTCGTACGGCGCCACCGCGTTGGCGAATGCGATGCAGGCCGGCAGGTCATAGGCGCCGTTCATGTCGAGCATCAGCCCGATCCCGGGCCCGACCGCTTCCCGCGTGGCGCGGATGCGCGCAACCTCGTCCTTCACCGGCCGCGCGCCGGTTTTCAGCTTCACCGCCCTGAACCCGTTCGCGACGAAGCCCGCCATCTCGTCGGCGCAGGCAGTGAGCTTCTCGCCGTCCACGTAGTAGCCGCCAGTGGCATAGGTGAAGACCGGCTTGTTCTCGGCGCCGAGCATACGGAAGATCGGCTTGTTCGCAGCCTTCCCCGCGATGTCCCACAACGCCATGTCGATGCCGGCGATGGCGCCCATGATCTGCGGCCGCGCCAGGCGCGACAACCCGCCGCCATCGATGCGCGGCGATGTCAGGCCGAACAGCTTTTCCCAGACCGCGACATAGGCCAGCGCGTCCATGCCGATGACGATCTCGCCGAACCGATCGACCCACCGGCAGATGTCGCCGATCGGCGTGCTGCTGATCTGGCCATAGCCGGTGATGCCGTCGTCGGTCGTCACCTCCACGATGATCAGCGTCACGTCCTCGCGCGGCTCATGTGCGGTGCGATGCTTGCGCGTGAGCGGAACCACGATGGGAAGCGATCTGACGCCGGCGATCTTGCTCAACTTTCGAGGCTCCGATGGCAGGGCCCCGATCGGGCCGGTGAATCATGGAGCTTCCATGTTGCTACCATGCTGCGAACTCCACCAGCCTGCATGCATGTGCGAAGTGCGCTCCGGGCCGGGTTGATGCCCGGCCCGGGCCTGTTCCGCGGAAGGTTGCTAGGAGGCAACCGGCTTCAGTTCGTAAAGCTGGGTCTTCGACTTGATGGCCTCGTTCCAGCCACGGTCACGAATATCGAGATGCACCCAGTCCGGACCGATGAACTTCAGGTTCGGCGCGTCTTTCACCAGGCTGGCCAGCGGGCGCGGCGGCGACAGCGGATTTTCCTCGACCGGCTGCAGGATGCTTTCCAGCTCCTTCGCCTTGGCCTTCTGGTCATCGACGAGGAAGCCGATGTGATGCAGGCCGATATAGTCGGAGGACTGGTTCGGCCCGAGCTTCGGCGTGTTCGGTCCCTGCTTCAGAACGGCGAAATAGATCCAGCCGTCGCTCAGCCACACGCCCTCGGCGCCGGTGTCCGCCGGTTGGCGATACAGTTCCTTCATGTCGAAATGCTTCTTGTAGAATTCGGCTGCCTTCGGCGGGTCTTCGCTCAGAACCGCGATGTGTCGAATGAACGCCATGTCAACTTTCTCCTTGGGTTGTTGCTACGCGAGTGGCAATGACGGACGGCCGCAACCATGCGGGCCCACCGTCGAACGCTGGCCGAGTCCTGGACGCTCCGGTTTGCCGGCTTCCTTCCCGCTTGTTTGGGCCGTCAGTGCTGGGACGCAACGGCCATCTCTCCTTCGCGCTCGCGCCGCAGCGACCGTCGTTTCGACAGCGCCGTCGACGCCAGCGACAAGGTCATGACGCAGATCAGAACCATCGCGGCCGGCCGTTCCAGCAGGTAGCCGAAGCTGCCGCCGCTGATCTGGTGGGTCAGGATCGACTGCGTCTCCAGCATCCGTCCCAGCAGGATGCCGACCACGGTTGCCGAAACCGGATATTTGTAACGGATCATCAACACCCCGATCAGCGTGAAGATGAACAGCGTGATCGGGCCGGACGTGGTGCCGTCGATCGAATAGATGCCCATCACCGAAAAGGCGAAGATCACCGGCAACACGTAGCGGCTGCGCACCTTCACCACGTTACTCGCGGCGTAGATGAACAGGATGCCGACGAACAGCAGCAGGCTCGCCTGGATCAGGTTGCTGAGGATGATCGCGTAGATCAGGTCCATCTGGTTGCGCACCAGGCTCGGCCCCGGCACCACGTTGTGCATGGTGAAGGCCGCCATCAGCACCGCGACGGCGCCGTGGCCGGGGATGCCCAATGCCAGCATGGTCGCCATCGACCCGCTTTCGCCGCTGGCAACCGCCGCTTCGGCGGCGATCACCCCTTTCGGGTTGCCGGTTCCAAAGCTCGCCCCGTCCTTGGAGGCGCGCTTGGTTTCCGCGTAGGAGATCAGGTTGGTCACCGCCGAACCGGTGCCCGGGATCATGCCAAGAATGATGCCGATGACGGTGCCCCTGGCCAGCACGCCGGGATAGCGCAGCGTATTTCGGCATCCGGTCAGGATGCGCCGCAGGCTGACCTCGCGCGCCTTGCCGACGTCGATCAGGTAATCCTTGGTGGCGAGATTGAGCAGCTGCCCCGCCGCCAGCAGGCCGATCATCGCCGCCACCGGCGAGACGCCTGCAAGCAACTGCGGAATGCCCATCGTGCCGCGCGAGTAACCCGCGGTGTTCATGCCGATGGTGCTGATCAGGATGCCGAACGCCGCCGCCATGAAGCCGCGGGTGACGTATTGGCTGCCCAGCGAGCCGAGCAGCGCCAGCCCCCACAGCGCCACCACCAGCATCTCCAGCGGCCCGATCTTGATGATGGCGTGCGCCATCGGCTGCACCACCAGCAGCAACAGCACGTATCCGACGATGCAGCACAGCGTGGAGGAGAACAGCGCGTAGCCCAGTGCCTCGTTATGCTCGCCCCGCAATGTCATCGGATAGCCGTCGAAGGTGGTGGCATACGCCGCCGGGCTGCCCGGAATGTTCATCAGGATCGCCGGCACCGAGCCGCCGAACACGCCTCCCGTATAGACCGAGGTGAGGAACACCAGCGACGGCATCAGCTCCATCTGCAAGGTGAGCGGCAGCACCACCGCCATCGTCATGCTGATCGACACGCCGGGCAGCGACGAGCCGACCAGCCCGATCGCCAGCCCGGGGATGATCCAGATCCAGCACGCGGACGAGGATCCCAGTATCTCGATCGCCGACTGCAAGGCATGCATGTCGAGCACGGGCGCTGCCCCTAGATGATTGCGGTGTAGAGCGGGTACGGCAGCATCGCCCGGAAGCCGGCCACGATCAGGCCCGCGCAGGCGAGCGGGAAGATCAGCAGCACCAGCGGCCGACGCTCGCCGCAGATCAGCATCACCGCCAGCGAGAACAGCCAGATCGCGACATCGAAGCCGATCACGTCGAGCAGGAACACCATCAGCCCCATGGCCGCCGCCAGCAGGCCGATCTGCCATGCGCCCTTGCGGGTGTCGGGCATCACCCCGGCCGGCTCGCCCACCACGTGCGCGACCCGCCGCTGTCGAACCGGGCGGTCGGTCCGCACGAAGCATTGCGGCAGGATCAGGCAATACATTAGCAGCGCGAATGCGCCGACCGGCGCGATGAACAGCAGGTTGTTCATATCCAAAGAGACCTGCATGGCATCCGCCAGGTACAGCACGGTGGCCAGCGCGATCGCGGAGACGAAGACGAGATGTCCCCATTCGACGCGGTAGCGCCGCGTCGTCGTGCGCTCCGGGATCGATCCAGGGCTTTTCATGATCGCCGTCCTACTGCTTCTTCAACAGGCCGGCGTATTTCTGCAGCTGCGCAAACATCTCGTGATAGGCGGCGTCGCTGGCCTGCGGGCCGTACCACGTCGTCGCCAGCTGCTGCTTCTGCAACGAAGCCAGGGTCGCCGGATCCTTGAACGCCTTCTCGAAGGCGTCGACGAGCCTCTCGTAGCGCTCGGGGTATTTGGATTTCACCGTCGCCGGCAGGCAGAATCCCCGCACCGTGCCGGGCACGAAATCGAGCGGCGCCTTGAACGTCACGTCCTTGACGCAAGGCGCGTCGAAGGGTGCGCGCTTCTGGTCGTCGAAGGTCAGCAGCGGGCGCGACAGCCCCTGCAGCGGCAGGAACCCCTCGCCGCCCGCCAGACCGATATCGATTACTCCGCCGACGACGGCGCTGCGCACCGCGCCACCGCCGTCATAGGTCGCGATCCTCAGATCGGCATAGCGCACGCCGATCGCCTGCGCGAAGAACGCCAGGTTGATGGTGTCGGTCGAGATCGGCTGCACGCCGATCGAAAGCGCCTTCGGATTGGCCTGCAGCGCCTTTACCACGTCGTCCACCGACTTCAGCTTGGCGTTCTCGGCACTGGTGGCCATCAGCGTGAAGTCGCGGGCCGGCAGATTGATCATGGCGAGATCGTCGAGCTTGTAGCTGGTCTTTTGCGTCAGGATGGTCACCACCACCGTGTTCACCCCGGCCACGTAAAGCGTGTAGCCGTCCGGCGGCAGCTGCAGCACCCGCATCGTCGCCAGCATCCCGTCGCCGCCGAGGACGTTCTGCACGGAGAAGGACTCGCCCAGCTCCTTGCTCAGGAACGGGGTCAGCGCCCTTGCCAGGTTGTCGAGGTAGCCGCCGGGAACCGACGAATTGATGATGACGAACGGGCGCGATGGGAATTTCTCGGCGGCTCGGACAACCGCGGGCATGCCCAAGGCGGAAGCAGCACCGGCGGCAAGCACCCGGCGCCGGGAGATTGCGTGGATCATGGTTATTGTTTCCTCCTTCCGCGATCCGGCGCGCGTTGGCGCCGGGCGGTCTCGATCAGACTTCGTTCAGCATGCGCGCAGACTCGCCCTCCTTGCCGGGGCGGCGCTCGTCTCGTTCCAGACCCTTGTAGGCGGCGGCGACATGTCGCCGCATGAGCATCTCCGCCAACTCCTCGTCGCCGAGCTCGATGGCGGACAGGATGTGCTCGTGCTCGCGGATGCTGGCTTCCAGGCGCGTCGGCGAGCGGTGCCACCTCCGGTCGGACAACATCGAGAACTGCCAGATCTCGCGGTTGAGCAGGCGGATCAGCTCCAGGCTGCCGGCGACCTCGGCGATCTTGTTGTGAAACTGGTGCGCCGCCGGCGAGCCGAACAGCGGGAAGGTCTGCGCCGTCGTCCGTGTCGCCTCGGCGCCCTCGGCGAGCGCCACGCGCAGCGCCGCGATCTGCTCCGGCGTGGAACGGGCCGCGGCGCGCCGCGCCGCCAGGCCCTCCAGCACGGCACGCACCTCGTACAGCTCATCGAGCATGCGCTGGCTCGGAAGAGCAACGCGGGTGCCGGAGAACGGCAGTCGCTCCACCAGCCCGCGTTCCTCCAGCCGCAGCAACGCCTCGCGCAGCGGAGCGCGGCTGGTGCCGTAGCGCTTGGCCAGCCCGAGCTCGGTGAGCTTCTCCCCAGGCGCCAGGTCGCCGGAGATGATGCCCGACCCGATCAGCCAGAGCAGGCGATCGGAAACCGAGTCGAAATCCTCATCTTTTTCCGGTTGGTCGACAATCACGAGCGCGTCATCCCTTGGATGTGCAGCCTGCCCTAAAAAACTGTGACCATTGCTCGGATTTGTCAAGGCACGTATTTCGCCAGATCGCGTCCCGTGACTTATTGTCGACAATTCTTGCGAAGCGTTTCAGTGGGGCTGTGGGGCCAGCCGGGTTATTCTTACGTTGCAGATACGGTCGGCCGGGTCATTGCCATCTTCTCAGCCGCCGGGCTTTCTGGCGTTATGGTGTCGCCTGGCGGGGAGCTGCGCCGGGCCGACGCGGGAGCGCCGCCGGCGCCTGCCTGTTCAACCCCGCCGGACTCGTTGCTTTGTTGCACATTTCTTGAGGTTTCGCGCATGCCAGACGTTGCTCCCCGCCGCATGAAGCTTGGGTTCAACATCGTCGCCAACGGCGCCCACGTCGCCGGCTGGCGGATGCCGGGGGCCCAGGCCAACGCCGCCATGGACATCCGCCTGTGGAAGGACATGGCCCGCGCCGCCGAGCGCGCCCGCATCCATTTCATGTTCTGGGCCGACGGCATCGCCGTGCGCCATTCCGCCAAGGACGACGACGAGCTGTCGTTCAATCCGCGCATCGACGTGTTCGAGCCGCTGACCGTGATCGGCGCGCTGGCCGCGGTGACCGAGCGCCTCGGCTTCGTCGCCAGCGCCTCCACCACCTACAACGAGCCCTATCACGTCGCCCGCAAGTTCGCCTCGCTGGACTACGTCACCGAAGGCCGGGTCGCCTGGAACGTGGTGACCTCCTGGAGCGAGCAGGAGGCCTTCAACTTCGGCCTCGACGCGCATGTGGAGCATGGCAAGCGCTATCGCCGGGCGGAGGAGTTCGTCGACGTCGTCTTCGGCCTTTGGGACAGCTGGGAGGACGACGCGTTCATCCGCGACAAGCAGAGCGGCCGCTATTTCGATCCCGGCGAAGCTGCACACGCTGAACCACCAGGGCGAGATCCTGAAGGTGAAGGGGCCGCTGAACGTCGCGCGGCCCATCCAGGGCTATCCGGTGATCGCGCAGGCCGGCTCCTCCGGCCCAGGGCAGGATCTGGGCGCCCGCATCGCCGACCTGATCTACACCCAGCAGAAGACCAAGGACGAGGCGATCGCGTTCTACCGCAGCGTCAAGGAGCACGGCGCCAAGGCGGGCCGCGACCCGGACTCCATGCTGGTCATGCCCGGCATCCTCCCGGTGCTCGGCCGCACCCGGGCCGAGGCCGAGGACAAGTTCGCGCAGATGCAGGACATGGTGCATCCGCGCGTCGGCCTGCCCATGCTGGCGGAAGTGTTCGGCGACCTGTCGGGCCACGATCTCGACGGCCCGCTGCCGCCGCCGCTCGTCGGCCAGCAACGCCGTCAAGAGCGCCTATGACAAGCTGGTCGCGCTGAGCCGCCAGCCCGGCATGACGATCCGCAAGCTGTACCAGACCCAGGCCGGCGCATCCGGGCACTGCGTCTTCGTCGGCACGCCGGCCGAGGCCGCGGACGTGATGCAGGACTGGTTCGAGAGCCGCGGTTGCGACGGCTGGAACCTGATCCCGCCCTTCATGCCCGAACCCGCGATCGAATGCCTGGAGTGGCTGGTGCCGGAGTTGCAGCGGCGCGGCCTGTTCCAGACGGAGTATGAGGGCGACGGCACCTTGCGCGGCAGCCTCGGCCTGCCCCGCCCCAGCCTTCCACAGCCGCGGCGCGCATGCCCGGGAAAACGGCACGTTCATCGGAGAGCCCCGCTCATGAAGACGCTCGTCCGCCTGCTGTCGCTGGCCGTGCTCGCCGGTGTCGCGCTGTCCGTTGCACGCGCAGCAGCCCGGGCTGCAGCCCGGTGCCGATCCCGTCGTTGACCCAGCAGGCCGATGCCGCGCTGGCCAAGATGGTTCCGGCCGGCACGGCCGGAAAGCCCTTCACGGTCGCCGTTGCCCTCGGCTCCCCGCCCGACGATTTCCGCAACGAAAAGGGCGAGGTCGTCGGCTGGGAGATCGACATCCTGCGCGCCGCCACGCAGTCGCTCGGGCTGGAGCTGGAGCTGCGCCCCACCACCTTCGACACGCTGATCCCCGGCCTGCAGGCCAAGCGGTTCGACGCGGCGGTCGGCCAGATGGGCGTCAGCGTGGTGCGGGAGAAGGTGGTGGACATGGTCGGCACGCTGTTCGGCAACGAATTGTTCGCCGCCTATGCCGACAGCCCGATTTCGGTGAAGACCCTCGACGACCTGTGCGGCGTGACGGTCGCCACCACCCGCGGCTCGCGCGAGATGGTGTTCGCGGAGGAGCACCAGCCGAAATGCGCGGCCGCCGGCAAGAAGCCGATCAACGCGCTGGCCTTCAATGACGGCAACGGCGCCGCGGAAGCGATGATGAGCCGGCGGGCCGACCTGTTCTGGCTGGGCTCCACCGCCGTCAGCTACTTCGTGGCGCAAACCAAAGGCCGCACCAAGGTCGTCGGCAGCTACACCGACACCTCCTATATCGGCGTGGCGCTGCCCAAGGGCTCGGACATGGCGGCGCCGTTGCAGGCCGCGATCCAGCACCTGATCGACAACGGCACCTACGGCAAGATCGTCACCAAATGGGGCCTGGAAGATGGGCGCGGTGAAGCAGGCGCCGCTGAACCCGACGAACGTGGAAAAATGAGCTCCGGCGCGTCGGAGCCCCCCGCGCCCGCCTTGCTGAACCCTGCATCCGGACGAGCCGATGCAGGTGATCCCCCTGCGCCACCCCTGGACCTGGGCCGCCAGTCGTGCTGGTCGTGCTGGTCGCTGGCGGCAGTGGCCTGGAGCGTCGCCACCAACCCGGCGTTCGAGTGGCCGGTCGTGGCGCAGTACCTGTTCGACGGGCAGATCCTGGCCGGGCTGCGCCGCACGCTGGAGCTGACGGTCGCGGCCATGGCGCTGGGCCTGGTGCTGGGCACCGCGCTGGCCGTCATGCGGCTGTCCGGACAACAAGCTGCTGTCCGTCCTGAGCTGGCTCTACATCTGGTTCTTCCGCAGCGTGCCCGTGCTGGTGCAGCTGATCTTCTGGTACAATTTCGGCGCGCTCTATGCCCACATCACCCTGGCGCTGCCCTGGGGGCCGGTGCTCTACAGCGCCTCCACCAACGACGTGATCACCCCGCTGACCGCGGCCCTGGCTGGGCTCGGCCTGGCGCAGGCGGCCTACACCGCCGAGGTGATCCGCGCCGGCATCCTGTCGGTGGCGCCGGGCCAGACCCGCGCGGCCAAGGCGCTGGGCATGGGCCCGGCGACGATCTTCATCCGCATCGTCTTTCCGCAGGCCATGCGCGTGATCATCCCGCCGGTCGGCAACGAGGTGATCTCCATGGTGAAGGGCACGTCCCTGGTCAGCGTCATCGCGATGGCCGACCTGCTCTACACCGCGCAGCTCGTCTACGCCCGCACCTACGAGACGATCCCGCTGCTGATCGTCGCCTCGCTCTGGTATCTCGCCATCGTCTCCGTCCTCTCGGTGGCGCAACACGCGCTGGAACGGCATTACGGACGCGGCGCGTGACCGAGCCGATGGTTCGCATCCGCGGCCTGCGCAAGCGCTTCGGGGCGAAGGAGGTGCTGTGCGGCATCGACATGGACGTGCGGCCCGGGTCGGTGATGTGCATCATCGGCCCGTCCGGTTCCGGCAAGAGCACGCTGCTGTCCTGCATCAACCATCTCGAACGCATCGACGGCGGCCGGATGTGGGTCGGCGGCGAGCTGGTCGGCTACCGCGAACACGCCGGCAAGCTCCATGAGCTGCCCGAGCGCAAGGTGGCGGGAATGCGCGCCGCGCATCGGCATGGTGTTCCAGCACTTCAACCTGTTCCCGCACATGACGGTGCTGCAGAACATCATCGAAGCGCCGATCCGGGTGAAGCGCGATGCCGGCCGCGCTGAGGCCCGTGCCAAGGCCCGGCTGCTGCTGGACCGCGTGGGACTGGCCGACAAGGCCGCCGCCTTCCCGTCCCATCTCTCCGGCGGCCAGCAGCAGCGCGTCGCGATCGCGCGGGCGCTGGCGATGGAGCCGCAGCTGATGCTGTTCGACGAGCCGACCTCGGCGCTGGATCCCGAACTGGTGGGCGAGGTGCTTGGCGGTGATGCGCGACCTCGCGGCGAGCGGCATGACCATGATGGTGGTCACGCACGAGCTGTCTTTCGCGCGCGAGGTGGGCGACGACCTCGTGTTCATGGCGGACGGCCTGATCGTGGAGCGCGGATCGCCGCGGACGCGTGCTGGCCAGCCCGCAGGAGCCGAGGACACGCGAGTTCCTCTCCCGCGTGCTCTGACCTGGGGCCGGCGCCCAGATCCGAAGGCTGCGCGGACGCGAGGTCTGGCGCGACGGTGCAAGCCTTTCCGCGATGATGAGCAAATGTTATCGCCATTTCCACGCCGATGCCGTCCGCATCGGCAACCACCGATCGAGGAAGCACCCATCCATGTCCCCACCCAGCCGCCTCCGCGCGCTTTTGGCTGAGCCCGGCTTCGTTGCCATGCCGGCCGTGTGGGACGGGCTCAGCGCCAAGCTTGCCGGCAAGGCCGGATTCAAGACCGCCTTCCTGTCCGGATCCTGCGTGGCGGCGGCCCGCCTGGGCGGCCCGGATCTCGACCTCGTCTCAGCCGCCGAAATGTTGAATTCGCTGGAGATGGTGCGCGGGGCGGCCCCGGATACGCTGGTGCTGGCGGAGGGGGACCACGGCTACGGCAACGCCATGAATGTCCAGCGCACCGTGCGCGGCTATGGCCGGGCGGGTGCGGCCGCCGTGCTGATCGAGGACAAGGTGACCCCGCGTGCGCTCACGTCGGACGGCAAGCCCTGCCTGTCGCGGCAGGAGGCCCGGATGAAGGTCCGCGCCGCCGTCGAGGCTGCCAGGGATTCGGGCATCCTGGTCATGGCGCGCACCGATTGCCGCCCGACTCTCGGCATGGACGAGGCGGTCGCGCGCATCGAGGCGTTCGTCGAGGAAGGCGCCGACATCCTGTTCCTGGACTCGCCGGCCGACGAGGCCGAGGTTCGCCGCGCGGTCGCCGCAGCGAGCGGCCGTCCGTCATTCGCCGTCCTGTCCCCTGGCGGCGGCAGGGAAACACCCACCCAGGCGCGTGCCGCGGAACTCGGCCTGAAGATCGGCACCTTCCCGACGGCCATGCTGTCGCCGGTGATCGGCGCCATGAAGGCGGCGCTTGCCGCGCTGGCGGCCGGAAAATCCGAGGCGGAGGGTGCACTCCCCGCTGCCGAGTTCCGCGCCACGCTCGGCTACGGCGACTACGAATTCGCGGCCAGGCCCTTCATCCTCTAGCTGGGCGCGTCCGTGTCCTACTTGTCGACGCAGGTGCGACTGAGCGCGAGCAGGTGCTTCTGTGCGGCCACCGCGGTATCGGACTCGATCGCCCGATAGAGGTCGATGACGGCCTTGCCGGCCTGCGTCAGCACGGCGCCTCCCCCCTTGCTCCCGCCGGCGGCCGTCTCGACGACGGGGGTGCCGAGGCTGCGATTGAGATCGTCCACCAGTTCCCAGGTCCGCCGGTAGGACATGCGCAACTCCCGGCCGGCCGCCGAGATCGAGCCGAGCTTTGCGATATTCTCCAGCACGGCGACCTTGCCGGGGCCGATCTTGGCGCCCGAGGCGAGGTCGACCCTGATGCTCAGCCGGTGCTCAGGGCTCGCCTTCTCTGCCGCACTCGGGTTTCGCTTCGTCATCGCCGCCATCTAACCCGTGCGATCCGCCATCTTCAATGACCTTGCGCAGGCCGCGGCGACGCACGTCATCCCTGCGCCGCCGCGGTGCGGTCGGGCTTCACGTCGATGAGGGGCGTGCCGTCGAGGCAATCCATTCCGCGCACATGCAGGGTCGTGCCGTCGATCGCCAGCAGATCCACGATCGAGGATGCGATCGGGTTCGGCCGCACCGGCGACCGCAGGGCGAAGCTTCCGATCGTCTGCCCGGTGCGGTGTGGTGTCTGCAGCACGAGGTCCCGGCGCGCGCGATGCATCCAATACAGGACCTGGATGCGCCGATGCGCGCCGAGCCCGGTCAAGGCCTCCTGCCAGCGACGGTCGATCTCGATGAAGCAGACGGGCCCATCCGGCATGCCGCGTTTCGGACAATCCTGCCGCCTGGTCCACGGCGTGCGGATGATGCCGATGAAATAGACCCCGGCATCCGCCGCCGCAGGGATGTCG
Source organism: uncultured Alphaproteobacteria bacterium (assembly GCA_963819305.1). GTDB lineage: Bacteria > Pseudomonadota > Alphaproteobacteria > Acetobacterales > Acetobacteraceae > CAVTKE01. Next base: position 1,540,762 of record CAWFVP010000001.1, on the reverse strand, counting down.
ACCGCTACTTCGCCGGGGCGCAATCCGCCGTCGACCTCGGGAATGACGCTTGGCATCCGACCATTTTGCCCGAGATCCGGTCCTGCGGTCCAGGCACCCGCCATGCCGCGGCCATGGCGATCTCAAAATTGTTGCCGTTGTTCATGCGTTATTAATCCGCGGCGCCCAGCCTCGCGCGATCGAGGTGAACGCGGCATGAGCGGCATTTCCGGCGGCATCGACTACAGCGTCCTGTACGGCAATAGCGGCACCGGCAACGCCGCTGCCAACATCCTGACGACGCTGTATAGCGGGGGCATCAGTTCCGGCACCGCCGTGTCCTCCGGCAACGCCATCCTCGATCTCAAGCTGGCCGAGCAGAACCAGACCAAGGACGTGGCCGCGGAAGCCAAGGACCCGATCGTGATGCGTGACCTTGCGGCCTTCGTGAAAGGCATCTCGCAGGCCAAGGACATCGCGACCGCGCTGCAGAACCCGAACGTGCTGAAGGTGCTGCTGACCGCCAACGGCCTGGCCGACCAGCTCGACTATTCGGCCCTCGCCGGCAAGGCCCTGCTGGCCAACCCGACCGACCCGAAATCGCTGGTCAACCAACTATCCGACACGCGTTGGAAGACCGTCGCTTCGACCTACAACCTCGGAACCAAGGGTCTCGCGGGGCTTTCGGACCCCGCCGTGCAGGCCCAGATCGCCAGCGCCTATGAGCGGGTCAGTTGGCTCAACTCGCTGGACAAGGCGACACCCGGTCTCGCCCAGGCGCTGCAATTCAAGCAGCAGGCCAGCAGCATCAAAAGCGTGGTGCAGATTTTAGGCGACCCGACCAATTGGGAGGTGGTGCTGACGGCGCTCGGCATTCCGCAGCAGATCGCCTTCCAGGACACCGCGGCGCAGACCCAGCAGGTCGCCAACCGGCTCGACGTCAGCAAGCTGCAGGACCCCACTTTCGTCAACACGCTGACCGACCAGTACCTGCTGGCCAAGCAGCTGGCGGCGCAGAGTTCGTCCCAGCAGGGCGCCGGCATCCTGATCTGAGGCAGAGCCGGCTTTCAGGGCGCCGTCGACACCGCCTGGACCATTGACGCACCGACCGCCGTCCAGTCGGCGCCAACCGCCTGGCGGAACAATCGCGCCCGTGGATACCAGGGCGTCGTTTCGCCTCGCTGCATCCAGTAGAAGTTGGCCACCGCCGGCACGGCGACCCAGGCCGGATGTCCGAGTGCGCCGGCGAGATGCGCCGCCATCGTGTCGGCGGTGATCAGCAGGTTGGTGGCCGCCAGCATCGCCGCAAGCACGTCGAGCGGCGGGTCGCCTTCGCCGAGAGGATCGATCGCGTCGGGCAGCGCCGCCGCCAAAGCCTCGCGCCCCGCCGGCGCGCCGCCCTGCAGGTTCACCACGCCGATGTCCGGCTGCGCCAGCCCCGCCAGCACGGACGGCGGGAACGAGCGCTCGGCCGCCGACCCGTTCTCCGGATTGGCCCGCCACACCACGCCCACGATGATCCGGCGCCCCGGGAGGGCGGCGGCGAGCCTTGCCCGCCATTCGGCGGTCAGCGCGCGGTCGGCCGCCAGCCATGGAACTCCAGGCGTCGGTTCGGTGCAGCCGAGCACATGCGGCAGGCTCATCAGCGGGAGGAACGCATCATAGCGGCCGCTCAGCGCTGACAGGTTCAGACGGGCGCCCGGCTGCTCATCCGGCGGGCCCAGCAAATCGCCGCCGGGCCGGTCGCCGAGCAGCGGCCGCAGCGAGGGCGGGCAGGCGAGGTCCAGCACCCCGCAGCGCGTCGCCATGGCCGGCAGGAAGCGGGCCGCCCACAGCATGTCGCCCAGGCCCTGCTCGGTGAACGCCAGCACCCGTTTGCCGGACAGATCGTCACCCGGCCGCGGCACCCGTTGGCGCAACCCGGCGAAGCTTCCGGCCATGGCCAGGCTGTTCCAATCCGTCTTCTCCAGCCGCGCCTCCTGCAGCGCGAACCCCTCGGCAAGGCAGCCGGCGCCCAGCAGGGCGAGCGCCAGGTTGAACCGGTGCCCGGGTGCGGCGGGCTGCAGCCGGACCGCCTCCCGCCAATGCGGCAGGGCATCGTTGAACGCGCCCCGCCGCTCCAGCAGATGCGCCTTCAAGGTGTGGGCATTGGCCAGGTCGGCATCGACCGACAGCGCCAGATCCACCGCCTGCCACGCCTGCGCGAAGCGGCCTTGCCGCACCAGCGCATGTGCCGCCTCGGCCAGCTTCAATGCCGGCGCATCGTCCACCGGCGTCACAGCGCATCCAGGCCGATCGGCGCGCCGGCGGTGATCAGGCGATTGATCTGGCTCTGCGCCAGCCCCACCAACATCGGCCGCCGCGGACCCGGCCCGCCATCGCGTCCGGGCAGCAGCGCGATGTCGTAAAGCTCGCGCACGATGCCGCCGAGCCGCAGCCAATGCACGATCCTGCCGGTCGCCAGCTCCATCACCAGCACGGCGCATTCCGCCGCCCGCCCGTCCGCCCGCAGCCGGTCCTCCAGCGGCAGGCCGGAAAATATCTCGCTGCTGCGCGGCAGCGAGATCCCGACCAGCGCGTGGCCGCCGTGCAAGGCGAGGCCGCGGGCAAATCCAGGCACGAAGCCGATCGCCTCGAACCGGCCGGCCACCGGATCGACGATCCCGAGTTCGCCCAGCCCGGCGTTCAGCACATACAGGCCGCCCTGATGCAGCCGCGGCGAATGCGGCATGGTCAGGCCGCGGCAGACGACCGCCTCGGCCGGGGGCGCCGCCAAGTCCATCACCACCCCGCCGCCGACCCGCTTCGCAGTCCAGCCGCGGTCCTCGTCGCTCTCGCCGGCGGCGGTCATGTAGGCCGGACGGCCGGTCTCGCCCATCGCCAGCCCATTCAGATGGCAGCGATCCCCCGGCGCGGTCCGGCTGACGAAAGGCGGCCGCCAGACCGCGCGGAAGCTCGACGCCTCGTCCACCGTCGCGAGGCAGGAGAACGCGGTGTTGACGAACACCGGCCGCCCCGAGGGCAGCACGCCCAGGTCATGCGCGAACACGTCGCCGGTGAACCACGCGGCCTGCGGCACGTAGACGGCGTCGTGGCCCTCCAGTTCGCCACCCGGCGGAATGACGTTCTCGAAGCGCCAGATCGCATTGAGGCCCGCGAGGTATAGGCTGCCGCCGGCGACGGCGATCCCCAGGCTGCGTTCGAAGGTACGCTCGGTGACGCTGAGCTGTTCGCCGCTCGGCGCGCCGATCAGGAACAGCTTGCCGATCTGGTAGGTGCTGACGGCCAGCGCCAGGCCCGACCCATGCAGGAACGCGGCGAAGCCGTCCGACGCGTGCACCGAATAAGGCGGCGCCGAATCCCCCGCCGTGACCACGTCCGCCATCGCTTGCCCCTGTGGGTTGAGCGCGTGCTTGTATCGGCAACCCGACCGCTGCGCAGCCTGAATTGAACCCGGAATTAAGGGATTGTTTCGCGAAAGGAAAAATGGATAAGTCCGCTGCCAGATCGAGGTGTGCCGAGCCGATGTCGAATCGCGTGCTGTTCAGTGCCTACACCACGACCAGCGGGACCGAACTATGGGTCTCCGATGGGACCGCCGCCGGAACCTCGCTGGTGAAGGACATCAGCCCCGGCAAGACCTCGACAGGGGTCCTGGGGCTTACCCAGTTCGGCAACAGGGTGCTGTTCAACGGCGCCGACTCCGCCCACGGCACCGAGCTCTGGACCACCGACGGCACCGCCGCCGGAACCTACCTGCTGAAGGACATCAGCCCAGGCGCCGGCAGCGGCGTCTCCACCCAGCTTTTCACCAACGGCACCCAATCGAGCGTGCGGCCGGCGGGCGGCAAGATGGTGTTCCTGGGCGATGACGGCACGACCGGCCTGGAGCTATGGGTCACCGACGGCACCTCGGCCGGCACCTCCCAGTTGCGGGACATCTATGCCGGCAGCAAGCCGAGCAATCCCAGCTTCTTCACCGCGTTCGGCAACAAGCAGCTTTTCCAGGCCTTCGACGGACTGCACAAGGCAGGCGACAACCTGCACGGTCAGGAGCTGTGGGTGACCGACGGCACCCCCCTCGGCACGTCGCTGCTGGCCGACCTCGACCCCGGCATCTACGGCTCCGGCAGCCCCAGAACCATCACCGACCTCGGCACCGGGCGGGCGATCTTCTCCGCCGCCGTCGGCAGCGCCAGCCGGGAATTGTGGGTGACGGACGGCACCGCCGGCGGCACCTCGCTGCTGAAGGACATCACGCCAGGCGCCTACAAGCCCAGCAACCCCGGGCAGGCGGCGCTGGTCGGGAACACCGGGCTCGCAGTCTTTGCCGCCCGCGGCGTCGCCAGCCATGCCGCCAGCGGCGGCGGCAACGAGGGCACCGAGCTTTGGGTGACCGACGGCACCCCCGCCAACACCTCCATGCTGCGGACCTTCGGCAACGGCTACGAAGGCGGCAACGAATCTTTCCTGGCCAACAGCTCCAACGGCAACCCGACGGCGCTGGGCAGCCGGGTGCTGTTCGAAGGCACCGACGGCGGCGTCTCGGCGCTGTGGGCGACCGACGGCACCGCGCTGGGCACCGTGAAGATCTCCAGCGACGGCGTGCTGGCGGGAAAGATGTTCCCGTTCGGCACCAAGGACCTGTTCTGGTCCTCCACCGGCCTCAATGCCGTGCCGTGGATCACCGACGGCACCCCCGCCGGCACCTTCCAGCTTTCCACCACCGCAAAGTCGGGCGAGGCCGCCGGGTTCAGCGTCGTCGGTGGCAGGGCCGTGTTCGAGGCGACATCGGCGCTGGGCGGCACCGAACTATGGTCCACCGACGGAACGGCTGCCGGCACCGGAGTGCTGCAGGACATCAACACCCTGACCAACGGCAGTTCGTCCCCGAGCGGTTTCGCGTCCTCCGGCGGCAAGGTGTTCTTCGCAGCCGACGACGGCATCCATGGCAGGGAGCTCTGGGCCACCGACGGCCTGTTCAACACCACGCTGGTGAAGGACATCAACAACGTCACCTATCACGCCAGCTCGCCGACCCAGCTTACCGCCGTGACCTTCGCCTGCTTCGCCGCCGGCACCCGGATCAGCACGGTTCGTGGCGATGTCGCGGTCGAGGCGCTGCGCCCCGGAGACCTCGTGCCGACGGTTTCCGGCGCGACGCGCCCGGTGCGTTGGATCGGCCATCGCAGCCTCGATCTCACCGCCCATCCGCGGCCGCGCGACGTGGCGCCCGTGCGCATCGCCGCGCACGCCTTCGGCGACAATCTGCCGCACACCGCTCTGCGCGTTTCGCCGGACCACGCGATCCATGCCGACGGCGTGCTGGTTCCGGCGCGCTATCTCGTCAACGGCGCCACCATCGTTCGCGAAGCTGCCGGCCGGGTCACCTGGTATCATGTCGAACTGGCCGGACCGGACGGCGAGGCGGTGCATGACGTGCTGCTGGCCGAGGGACTGCCGGCCGAGAGCTATCTCGACACCGGCAACCGTTCGGCCTTCGCCAATGGCGGCGGCGCGGTCGACATGCATCCGGACTTCGCCCGTGCCGTCTGGCAGCGCCAGGGCTGCGCCCGGCTGGTGACGGAGGGCGCCGAACTAGTGGCGATCCGATCCTGGCTGGCGGCGCGCGCCGGCGTGCTCGGCCATGACGTCACCGCCGACCCGGCGATCGCCTTCAGCTTCGACGGCGTCGAACGGCAATCGGTGCGAATCGGCAACACACACCATTTCGCCGTTCCGGCCGGCGCGCGCAGCCTGCGGCTGAACAGCCGCAGCGCCGTCCCCGCCGAAATCGGCGAAGACGCTACCGATACCCGCCGGCTGGGCGTGGCGGTGACCGCGATCGAGCGCAACGGTGTCGCGGCGCCATTGGATCATCCGAGCCTCGGAGCCGGCTGGCACGAAGCCGAGCCGGGCCTACGCTGGACCGAAGGCGATGCCACGATCGACGTGAGCGGCCTCGACCACCTGGAGCTGTCGTTGCTGCCCGCCCTCGGTTATTGGCAGGAACGCCGCGGGCCCGATGCGAAGGCCGCGGCGGCCTGAATTCAGGCCGCCAGCGCGCGCGCGGCGCCGCGTCCGCGTGTCAGCAGGAAGCCGGCGATGCCGATATTGAGCAGGTTCCACGCAACCCCGTTGCCGAACGCCGCGCGATACGAGCCGGTGGCATCGAACACCAGTCCGGACATCCAGCCGCCGAGCGCCATGCCCACCAGGGTCGCCATCAGCACCACGCCGACCCGGGTGCCTGCCTCGCCGGCCGGGAAGTATTCACGGACGATGATCGCGTAGCTCGGCACGATGCCGCCCTGGAACAGCCCGAACAGGGCGGAAATCACATATAGCGAGATCAGGCTGTCGAACATCATGAACAGCAGCAGCGCCAGCGCCTGCAGCGCCGAGCCCACCAGCAGCGTCGCCAGGCCGCCGATCCGGTCGGCGATGGCGCCGGTGGCGATGCGGCTGACGATGCCGAAGCCCAGCATCAGCGACAGCATCTGCGTGCCGCGGGCGACACCAAAGCCCAGGTCGCCGCAATAGGCGACGATATGCACCTGCGGCATCGACATGGCGACGCAGCAGGACACCCCGGCCACCATCAGCAAGCCCTGCAGCACGCCAGGCGAGAAACCCAGCGGGCGGAGATACCCGGCGCGGCCCAGCGCGGTCGGCGGCGCTTGCACCGGCGGCGGCCGCCGCAACGCCACCAGCGCCAGCGGCAACATGGTGGCGACGCAGAACAGGCCGATGCCGACATAGGTGGGCCGCCAGCCATAGCGGGTGCTGAAATGCTCCACCACCGGCGGCCACACCGTGCCGGCGAGATAATTGCCCGATGCGCAGATCGCGACGGCGATGCCGCGGCGGCGCACGAACCATAGCGACACGTCGGCCATCAGCGGACCGAAGCTGGCGGCGGTCCCGAGCAGGCCGATCAGCAGGAAATGCGCCAGTGCGAATTGCCAAAGGCTGGTGGACAGTCCAGCCGCGACATAGCCGAGGCAAATGCAGATCGCGCCGGCAACGACAGGAAAAATGACTCCGAACCGATCGGCGACCCGCCCCAGCAGGATGCCGCCCGCGCCGAACCCGAGCATCCCCACCGTATACGGGATCGACGCGGCCGCGCGGTCGATGCCGAACTCGACCTGCACATAGGGCAGCACCACGACCACCGACCACATGCCGACGCCGCCGATGGTGCTCAGCAGCACGGCGGCGGCCAGGCGGAACCAGGCGTGGGGCGAATCCTGCAGCGACGTCACGCCGAACGCGCTCGCCCCGAATGACCGATGTCAGCCGGCACTGATCGTGTCGTTGTCCCGCAGCGCTCGGTCACGTTCCCCAACTATCCCCTTGGCCCGCCGGGTCGACAGGGATCGCCCCGCGGTTTCCCTTGCGGCGCGCACCCTAGCCGGATGCGCCGGGAAGGCCAAACGCCGTTGGCGAACGTGATCCGAAGTGTGCCTGCCCGCGCCTATCGGCGCGACGAACGCCGCCTGCGGATCGCCGCCAGCGGCAGCGCCGATGCCAGCAGCAACATGCTCGACGGCTCCGGCACCGGCGTGATGGCGGCAAACAATCCGTCCGTCTCGCCGTTGATGCCATCGGTGACATACAGCGTGTTCGGATTGCCGCCCGAGCCGCCGTTGCCGAAGGTCAGGTCCCAGAGTCCGCCAGGCGTATTGGCGCCGACATCGACAGGGATCGTTCCGGCGAGCGCGCCGGTGATCGGATCGAAGGCGTTGATCTCGCTGTCGGCAAAGCTGAAATTTCCGACCAGCAGATCACCGCCGAAGGCGCCGAAGCTCGCGGGGGCGAGCGCCAGCCCCCAGGGCGACGCAAGATTGCTGCCTGCGACAAGCTGTTTGATGAAGTTGCCGTTGGTATCGAAGATCGCGACGGCGCCCATCCCGGCGGTGGCGGAAATCTGCGCCGGGCGACCCACCGGCGCATAGGTGACATAGATCTGTCCGCCGAGATTCTGCACGTTGAACGGCGCCAGCCCCGCCGGCAGCGCCGGATCGATGAACGCGCCGGGCAGGGCCACCGGGGCGAAGCTGCCGTTGAAGACGTTGATGCCGGCGCCGCTCGCCGCATAAAGCCGCGTGGCGGTGTTGCTGATCGCCAAACCGGTATAGACCGCGCCGGATGACGGCACCTCGACCTGCGCTGTGGTCCCGGCGCCGTTGTTCCAGGCGGAAATGGTGCCGTTGAGATTGGCGAAAATGAAGTTGGCCGGGGTGCCGCCGACCAGGAAGGAACTCGTGCCGTTGTTCACCTGTCCGGTTGGCCCCTGCGGTCCGCCGATTGTCGTCGGGATGGCGACGGTGAGCGCGGCCTTCGTCACCCCGGCCCCGGTCACCGTGTACAGCGTACTCACGTTGGTTGCCTGGTCGGAGATCCAGAACGGGCTGGTGGCGCTTTCCGAGACGCCCCACGGATTCTTCAAGGCGGGATCGGTGAGGAGCGCCAGCCCCGGAATGTCCGACACGAGATTCGTCTGACTGTATCCCTGAGCAGCCGCCGGCGCTCCGCCGCCGACGATTGCACCGATGCCGAATGCCGTCACCAACAAGACTTCGCGCAGGCGCGTTGCAAGCCGCATGACCCGTTTCCCCCCGATGCCGAACGACCGGTTCGCGGCCGCCCCTTCACAGGCACCGCACCGACAGGAATCAGGACGCGTGGCCCTGGCCACTATTCCGGGAAATATTCAAGCTCACGCAGGCGTCATCAGAACGTTTCGTATCAGGCCGGGCTGTGCCGTCGATACGAAGGCTCCCGACCTCCTCAGGCGGAGAATTTGACCAGACGTCCGCGCGGCGTCCCCAGCACCTCGTCCTCGCGCATCACCGCCACGCCGCGCACGATGGTGGCCACCGGCCAGCCGGTCACCTGCATGCCCGCGAACGGTGTCCAGCCGCAGGGGCTGGCGATCCAGTCTTTCCTCGATCCGGCGCGACGTGCTTCATGTCCACGATGGTGAAATCGGCATCGTAGCCGGCGGCCATCCGGCCCTTGCCCCTGGACCCCGTAGACCCGCGCCGGACCGGCGCACATGAGGTCCACCAGCCGCGTCAGCGACAGCCGGCCGGCGTTGACGTGATCCAGCATCACCGGCACCAGCGTCTGCACCCCGGTGAGCCCCGCCGGCACCTCCGGCCAGGGCTTCAGCTTCGCCGCGCGCGGATGCGGCGCATGATCGCAGCCGATGGTGTCCACGGTGCCGTCGCGCACCGCCGCCCACGCGGCATCGTAGTGCCGCTGGCCGCGGATCGGCGGGTTCATCACGCCGAAGCCCTTGCAGCCGCTCATAGACGTCCGGGGCCATCTGCGTGAGGTGGTTGACCAGCACCTCGGCGGTGGCGATGTCGCGATAGTCCTTCAGATAGTCGAGTTCCTCCGCGGTCGAGACGTGCAGGATATGCGCCGGCCGGCCGGTCTTGCGCGCCAGCGCCATCAGCCGCCGGGTGCCGAGGAATGCCGCTTCCTCGTCGCGCCACTCCATGTGGCTGGCTGTACGGATCGCCCGACTTGAACAGATGCTTGCGCGCCTGCAGCCGGTATTCGTCCTCGCTGTGATAGGCGATCCGGCGATGCCCGGCGCGCATCACGCGCTCCAGGTTCTCGTCGTCCTCGACCATCAGGTCGCCGGTGGAACTGCCGGCGAACACCTTGATGGCGCACACGCCCGCGCCCGGTCTCCAGCGCCGGCAGTGCGGCGATGTTGGTCTTGGTGCCGCCGACATAGAGGCCCATGTCGCACCACGGCCTGCTGCTCGGCATAGCCCTGCTTCCAGGCGAGCCGTTCCGGCATCGGTGATCGACGGGTGTGGTGTTCGGCATGTCGAACACCGCGGTCAGGCCGCCCAGCACCGCGGCCCTGGTGCCGGTCGGGATCGATCTCGACGGCTGGCATCGCCGGGATCGCGCAGATGCACATGCGGATCGATCAGGCCCGGCAGCACGTGCAGGCCGGTGGCATCGATGGTCTCGTCGGCGGTCGCGTCGCGCCCGGTGCCGAGTGCCGCGATGCGGCCGTCGCGCACCCCGACGCTGGTCTGCTCCAACCCCCATGGCAGCACGCAGGTGCCACCACGAATGAGCAGATCGAAATGCGGCGTCATGGCAGCTCCTTCCCTGTCCGGATCTTTACGTGGGCATCGGACAGCGACTCGCCGCCGACCTTGGCGACAGTGTTACACCGGACCAGGCAACCGCTCCAAACCGCCTAGCAAACAGGCTGGTTGTTAAGCTCAAGTTAAGATCAATGCATACCATGTCGAGCTATGCACGAATTCATACCATTACTTTGTGTCACGAAAATTATACGCAGGTTTACGTTGACCCGACCTGTTTTGCGCTGTCTTTTCGCCCGTAACGAGCGACAGGCATTTTGTTTCATTGCAGGCGTGAAAAGGAGTTCTCTTCATGTCGATCATCGACAAGACGACCGGCGCCAGCTTCGCGACCGTCTCCGACGCGATCAATGGCAGCGCCTCCGGCGACGTCATCGACATCTCGGCCGGCACCTACACTGAGGATTTCCCGAAGATCCGCCACAGCCTGACGATCGAAGGGGTCGGCGGCCTGGCGCATCTGACGCCGCTCGGATCGCCCTCTAACGGCCAGGGCATCCTGGTGATCGACGCGCCGGACGTGACGCTGGACCATCTGGAACTTTCCGGCGCCGCCGTGCCCGACAATAATGGCGCGGGCGTGCGCTTCGAAACCGGCAACAACCTGGTCATCACCAACAGCTGGATCCATGACAACCAGGATGGCCTGCTGTCGAACGGACTAACGGGCGCCACGATCAGCATCGATCATTCGGAGTTCAACAATAACGGTGCTGGCGACGGTTATTCGCACAATATGTATATCGGCACGATTGCCCAGTTCAGCATCACCAACAGCTATATCCACGACGCCAATGTCGGCCATGAAATCAAAAGCCGCGCATACAACACGATCATCAGCAACGACCGGATCGCGGACGGCAACTCCGACGCCAGCTACGACATCGACCTGCCGAACGGCGGCAACGCCACGGTCAGCAACAACGTCATCGAGAAGGGGCCGAACGCCCAGAACGGCGCGATCATTCACTTCGGGGGGGAGCTCTTCCCGTCCAACGACGGCTCCAGCCTCTCGCTGACCAACAACACCATCACCGATGACCGCAGCGGCTTCACCGTTCTGATATCGAACCAGACCTCCGACGCCGACGGCAACCCCGCACCGGTCACGCTGAGCGGCAACACGCTCTATGGCATCACCGCCGGCCAGGTCTCCAACGCTCCGGTGATCGATTCATCGACCAGCTACAATCCGCTGTCAGGCCCGACGCTCGATACCGCCCACCCGTTCAGCGTCGCCTGCTACTGCCCCGGCACCAGGATCGCCACCCCCTCCGGCGAGGTGGCTATCGAAGATCTGCGGATCGGCGACCTGGTCGCGACGCATTCGGGCGAAGAGGTGCCGGTGAAATGGATCGGCCGGCGCGCCTACGCCGCCCGCTTCGTCGCCGCCAACCGGCAGCTCCGCCCGGTCCGCATCGGCGCCCACGCGCTGGCACCGGGACTGCCGGCGCGCGACCTGCTGGTCTCACCACAGCATGCGCTGCTGGTCAACGGCGTGCTGATCCCCGCCGCCTGCCTGGTCAACGGCGTCAGCATCACCCGCGCGCCGTCTGGCGATGTCAGCTATCTGCATGTCGAGCTGGAGCGGCACGAGTTGCTCGCCGCCGAAGGCTGTCCGGCGGAAAGCTTCGTCGACCACGCCAGCCGCGGGATGTTCCAGAACGCCTGGGAATACGCCGAGCTCTACCCGGATGCGGTGGAGACGACGCCCTCGATGGCGATCCCGCGCGTGCATTCCGGGCCCGTGCTGCAAGCTGCCCATCGCCGCATTGCCGTGCGCGCCGGCGTCGTGAACCGGGAAGCGGCATCCACCGGCACGTTGCAAGGTCATGTCGAACGGATCAGCGGCGGCATCCTTGAAGGCTGGGCGCTGGACGGCGACGCGCCGGTGCGGCTGGAAATCCTGGCCGAAGGCGCCGCGCCGATGCCGGTGGTGGCCGACCTCTACCGCATCGACCTCGACCACGCCGGCCTCAACGACGGCCGCTGCGCGTTCCGTGCCGAGCTTCCGGCCGGCGCGAGACAGGTCCGGGTGCGGCGGCTCGGCGACGGGACGGAGATGCCCGTCGCCGCCTGACCCTTGCTCCCGGACGCCCGCGCTACGCGACGGCGATCACCTCGACTTCGATCTTCCACGCGGGGCTGGCCAGGCCACCGATGATCAGCGTGCTGGCCGGCCGGCGGTCACCCAGGACCGCCTGGCGGGCGGCGCGGCTTTCGCCGAGGCTCGCATGGTCGGGCAGGATGGTGGTGACCTTGACGATGTTGTCCAGCGACAGGCCCGCGGCGCGCAGCTGCGCTTCCACGTTGGCCCAGGCGAGACGGCATTGGCTGGCGAGGTCGTCCGGAACGTGGCCCTTCGCGTCGGCGGGAATCTGGCCGCTGACATACAGGGTGCGGGTGGCGCCGGTGATCTCGACCGCCTGGGTGTAGGGGCTGGCGGGCATCGGAGCGTCGGGGGCGTTGATATCGCGGCGTTGCATAGGTGTTTCCTCTCGTTTCGGCAGCACTTGATCAGGGCAATGGTTGCCGCCAGGCATCCTCGAAGCCACGGACGCGCGGCAGCATCAGCATATCCCACGGGCTGGGCATCTCGCCTACCGGCACGTGGATCAGCGCCGGCGCGCCGGAGGCCAGCGCCTCGGTCAGCGCCGCCTGCAGGGCGTCGGGCGTGCGGACCTTGTGCGCGGCCATGCCGAAGCTGCGGGCGAAGGCCTGGAAATCGGGGTTGAGCAAGTCGCTGGCGATCAGCCGGTTGCCGTAATGCTCGGCCTGGATGCGGCGGACATTGCCGAACGCGCCGTCGTCGAACACGATCGCCACCACCGGCAAGTTGTGGCGCATCGCGGTGGCGAGTTCGCCGGCCTGGTACATGAAGCCGCCATCGCCGCAGATCGCCACCACCGCGCGTCCCGGGAGCGCCGCCTGCGCGCCGAGCGCGATGCCGTAGCCCCAGCCGAGATTGTCCTGGTAGCCGGGCGCGATGTAGCGGCGCGGGCCCGGCGTGTCGAAGGCCAGGCGCGCCACGAAGCTCACCTGGGTGACATCCTCGACCACGATGCCGTCCTGGGGCAGGGCGGCCCGGATGGCGCGCAGGAAGCCCATCTGCGGCTCCTGCCGGGACAGCCGCTCCGCCATCCAAGCCTGGTGCCCCACAAGCTCCGGGTCCGCGGCGCGTGGGGAATCGGCGGCGAGCTGTGCGCAAATTGCACTCAAGGCGGTCGCCGCGTCCGCCAGCACGGCGCAGTCGGGGCGGCGAAACCGCGAGATCTCCTCGGCATCGATGTCGATGCGAATGATCTTGAGATCCGGGTCGGTGCCCCAGACGGCCTGCTGGGTGTGCAGCCGGGTGCCGACCGCCAGCACCAGGTCGGCGTCGCGCCAAAGCCTATGCCCGACCGGCAGCGACACGGCGAGCGGATGGGACGTCGGCATCACGCCGCGGCCGCGCCGATAGGTCAGCACCGGCGCCTGCAACCGCTCGGCCAGCGCCACCAGCGCGGGTCCGGCATCGTTGGCGCCGCCGCCGGCGACGATGATCGGTCGTTTCGCGGCGCGCAGCAGCGCCACGGCCTGCGCCAGGGCATCGTCATCCAGGGTCGGCTGGACCACCGGCAGAATGAACGGCGCCGGCGCGATCCCGGAGCGGCCCCACACGTCGATCGCGCATTCCAGCGCCACCGGCCGCGGCCGGCCGCTGACGGCCTGGCGCAGCGCCTCGGCGACCAGGCCGGGGGCCGCGGCCGCCCCATCGATGCGGGCGGCGAACTTGGTCATGTGCCGCATGATGCCAAGCTGGTCGTGCAGCTCGTGCAGATGGCCCCAGCCGCGGTCGATCGCCCCGGACGGGATCTGCCCGACCAGCGCCAGCACCGGAGCGCCGGCGCCGTAGGCGCTCAGCAGGGCGGCCGACGCGTTGAGGAAACCGGGGCCGGGCACCACCGAGAACACCTGCGGCCGGCCGGTGACCAGGGCGGCGCCGAGCGCCATGTAGGCGGCGGTCTGTTCGTGCCGGGTGTGCAGCAGCCGCATCCGGCCATTGCTGTTGTGGACCGCGTCGAACAGATGGTCGTTATGGACGCCGGGCAGTGCGTAGAGCGTGTCGATGCCGTGGTGGAGCAGGCTCTCGATGGTGGCTTGCGCGGTGGTCATGCGGGTCATGCGGGGTCCGGTCTGGTCGCGGCAGGGATGGCTGGATCAATTGACAGAGTTTCAGGCGCGACACTACACATCGGCAAGCGCAACGCCCTACCGGCGTGCATGGGAGAACAGCATGTCCAGGATCGGCTCCGCCGTCTCGATGGCCGCGTTGACTGCAGGTGCCGGCCTGTTTGCCCTGGGCGCCTTCATGGCCGGGCCTGCACTGGCCGACACCATCCATGTCGGCGTCAGCATCTCCACCACCGGACCCGCGGCCTCGCTCGGCATTCCGCAGCGCAACTCGATCGCGCTGATGCCGAAACAGGTGGCCGGGCAGGACATGGACTACATTGTGCTCGATGACGGTGGAGACAGCACCAAGGCGGTGGCGAATTTCCGCAAGCTGGTGGACGAGAACCACGCCGACGTGGTGATCGGCTCCTCCACCACGCCCTCCTCGATGGCGATGATCGACGTCGCCGCCGAGAAGCAGGTGCCGATGATCTCGCTCGGCGCCTCGGCGCGGCTGATCTCGCCGATGGACGCGGCGCGGAAATGGGTCTTCAAGGTGCCGCAGAACGACAGCCTGATGGCCGACGCGATTGCCGACCACATGGCGAAAAACGGCGTCAAGACCGTGGGCTTCATCGGCTTCAACGATGCCTACGGCGACGGCTGGGTGGACGAGTTCGGCCGGGCCGCCAAGGCCCACGGCCTGACCATCGTCGCCACCGAGCGGTTCTCGCGCAACGACACCAGCGTCACCGGGCAGGTGCTGAAGCTGATGGCGGCGAAACCGGATGCGGCGCTGATCGCCGGCTCCGGCACCCCGGCGGCCTTGCCGCAAAAGACGCTGCACGAGCGCGGCTATACGGGCAAATATTACCAGACCCATGGCATCGCCAATAACGACTTCCTGCGGGTCGGCGGCAAGGATGTCGAAGGCACCATTCTCCCGGCGGGCCCGATCCTGGTCGCGGCGCAGCTGCCGGACAGCAACCCGATCAAGAAGCAGGCGATGACCTACATCACCGCCTACGAGGCGGCCAACGGCGCCGGGTCGGTCGCGACCTTCGGCGCCCATGCCTACGACGCGGCGACGTTGCTGGCAGCCGCCGTTCCGGAGGCGCTGAAGAAGGGCAAGCCGGGCACGCCGGCATTCCGGGCAGGATTGCGCGACGCCATGGAGGCGCAGAAGAACCTGGTCCTGACGCACGGCATCGCCAACATGACTCCCGACGACCACAACGGCTTCGACGACCGCGCCCGCGTGATGGTGACGATCAGCGACGGCGCCTGGAAGCTGCTGCCCTGATCCTTCCTGCCGGCGGCAGCAGGATCGTCGCCTGATGGACTCGACGATCCTGCTGATTCTGCTGCAGGACGGCGTCGTCAACGGAGCGGTCTACGCGTTGCTGGCACTGTCGCTGGTGCTGGTGTTCGCCGTCACCCGTGTGATCTTCCTGCCGCAGGGCGAACTCGTCGCCTATGGCGCGCTGACCTACGCGGCCCTCGATGCAGGCAAGCTTCCCGGCAGCGTGTGGCTGCTTTGCGCGCTGGGGGCCGCCGCGTTCATTGCCGGCCTGTGGCGGCAGCGATCGGGCGGCAGTGCGCGCGGGGTGCTGCGGGTGTTGCTCGGCTGTGTCGTGCTCCCGGTTCTCGTGCTGGGCCTGGCGTGGTTTCTGGCGCCGCGCCATGCCGGCGTGCTGGTCAACGCCCTGCTGACGCTGGCGATCGTGACGCCGATGGCGCCCTACCTCTACAGCGTGGCGTTCCAGCCGCTGGCGGCGACGCCCGTGCTGGTGCTGCTGATCGCCGCCGTCGGCGTGCACCTGGCGATGCTCGGCCTGGGGCTGGTGTTCTTCGGCCCGGAGGGATTCCGCGCCCATGGGTTTTCCGACTCGACCTTCATGGTGGGCGAACTCAGCATCGCCGGCCAGGCGATCTGGATCGTCGGGCTGACCCTGGCGCTGATCCTCGCCCTGTTCGCCTTCTTCGAACTCACGCTGCTCGGCAAGGCGTTGCGGGCCACGGCGGTCAATCGGCTCGGCGCGCAGCTGGTCGGGATCGCCGCCGCGCAGTCGGGCGCCATCGCCTTCGGGCTGGCCGGCGGCATCGGCGCATTGTCCGGCGTGCTGATCGCGCCGCTCACGACGGTGTACTACGACAGCGGTTTCCTGATCGGGCTGAAGGGCTTCACCGCGGCCATCATCGGCGGCCTCGCCAGCTATCCAGGCGCGGCCCTGGCGGCGGTGCTGGTCGGCATCATCGAGAGCTTCTCGTCGTTCTGGGCCAGCGCCTTCAAGGAGGTCATCGTCTTCACCGCCATCGTGCCGGTGCTGCTGTGGCGATCCTGGCGCAGCCCGGCGGTGGACGACGAGGAATGAGCCGCCTGTGGCCATTGCCGGCGCTGCTGCTGTGCCTGCTGCTGCCGTGGCTGCCGGGCATCCCGACATTCTGGATCAACCTTCTGAACAGCATCGGCATCGCTTCCATCGTGGTGATCGGGTTGGTGCTGCTGACCGGCATCGGCGGCATCACCTCGTTCGGACAGGCCTGCTTCATGGGCTTCGGCGCCTACACCACGGCGCTGATGAGCACGCATGGCTATTCGCCATGGCTGGCCTTGCCGGCGGCCTTGCTCGTTGCCGCCGTCGCGGCGCTGCTGCTCGGCGCGGTGACGCTGCGCCTGTCCGGGCACTACCTGGCGCTCGGCACCATCGCCTGGGCGGTGAGCCTGTACTACACCTTCGCCAATCTCGACGTGTTCGGCCGCAACGATGGCATTTCCGCGATCCCGCCGCTGCAGCTTTTCGGCATCCGGCTGGTGGATGCACGGCTCTATGCCACCGTGCTGTGGATCGGCGTCCTGCTGGCCTGTCTCGGCACCGCAAACCTGCTGGACAGTCGCGCCGGCCGCGCCATCCGGGCATTGCGCGGCGGTGCTGCGGCGGCCGCGAGCTTCGGCGTCGACACCGCCCGCACGCGCACGCTCGCCTTCGTCTACGCGGCAATGCTGGCGGCGCTCGCAGGCTGGCTGTATGCCCACCTGCAGCGCAGCGTGAACCCCACGCCATTCGCGCTGAATGCCAGCATCGAGTACCTGCTGATGGCGGTGGTCGGCGGCGCCGCGCATATTCCGGGCGCGCTGCTAGGCTCGGCCTTGGTGATCATCGTCAACGACCGCCTGCAGGACATCCTGCCGAAACTGTTCGGGACCACCGGCAATTTCGAGACCATCGTGTTCGGCGCGTTGCTGGTGGCGGCGCTGCAGCTGTCGCCGGAAGGTTTGTGGCCGCATCTCGCGCGCATCCGCCCGCAGCGGCACCGCGTGCGAATCGGTGGGCCGCCTCTACCCGTCCGGGCGCGACCGGCGCCAGGCAACGAGATCCTCAATGTGCAAGGCCTGCGCAAGGTGTTCGGCGGGCTGGTCGCGGTCAACGAGCTCGACTTCGCGGTCGCCGCCGGGGAGATCGTCGGGTTGATCGGCCCCAACGGCGCCGGCAAGAGCACCACCTTCAACCTGCTCAGCGGCGTCGCGTCGCCGACCGCTGGCATGGTCCGCTTCTGCGGCCATTCGCTGGCCGGTCTGCCGGCGCGGGAGGTGGCGCGCCTCGGCGTCGCGCGCAGCTTCCAGCACGTGAAGCTGGTGCCGACCATGTCGGTGATCGAGAACGTCGCGATCGGCGCGCATCTGCGCGGCCGCAAGGGCGCTTTGTCCGGCCTGCTGCGGCTGGACCGCGCGGAGGAACGGATGCTGTTTGCCGAGGCGGCGCGGCAACTCGACCGGGTCGGACTCGGCGCCGCCGCGGATCGGCCAGCGACCAGCCTGGCGCTGGGGCAGCAGCGCATTGTCGAGATCGCCCGGGCGCTTTGCCTCGACCCGATCCTGTTGCTGCTGGACGAACCGGCGGCGGGGCTGCGGCACAACGAGAAGGCCGAGCTCGCGGGCCTGCTTCGGCAGCTTCGCGACGAGGGGGTGGGCGTGCTGCTGGTGGAGCACGACATGGATTTCGTGATGACGCTCGCGGACCGCCTGGTCGTGATGGATTTCGGCACCAAGCTGGCCGAGGGTCCGGCGAAGGCGGTGCGGCGCAACCCGGCGGTCATCGAAGCCTATCTCGGCAGCGTCGCGTGATGCTGCTGGAGGTCGGGAACTTGATGGTCGCCTATGGCGGCATTCCCGCCGTCACCGGCGTTTCGCTGGCGGTCGAGGCCGGCAGCATCGTCACCGTCATCGGTCCCAACGGCGCGGGAAAGACGACGCTGCTGAATGCGATCATGGGCGTTCTGCCATCGCGCGGAACGGTGCGCCTGGGCGGACGGTCCCTCGCGGGCATCGGCATCGAGGCGCGGGTGAACGCCGGCATGTCGCTGGTGCCGGAGGCGCGCGAACTGTTCACCAGCATGAGCGTGGAAGACAACCTTCGGCTCGGCGCCTTCAGGTTTCGCAAGCAGGGCGCCCGCGCGGCTATGGCCGAACTGGAGCGCATCTTCGAATTGTTCCCGCGCCTGCGGGAAAGGCGCGGGCAAATTGCCAGCACCCTCTCAGGGGGCGAGCGGCAGATGCTGGCCATGGGGCGCGCATTGATGGCCCGGCCGCAGTTGCTGATGCTGGACGAACCCAGCCTGGGGCTTGCGCCGTTGATCGTGCGTGACATCTTCTCAACGATCGCGGAACTCAAAAGCACGGGCGTCGCGATCCTGCTGGTGGAGCAGAATGCACGGGCGGCCCTGCAGATCGCGGACAGGGGCTACGTGCTGGAGACCGGCGCCGTAACCTTGCAGGGCGCGGCCGCCGAACTCGCCGCCGATGGACGCATCGTCGAGATGTACCTGGGCGTCGCACCGCGCGACTAAACGATAAGGGCCCGCCCGATATCGAGCGAGCCCCGTCGTCAGTTCAAGATGGCCCGGCTTCAGATGCGCGGCGGTACGCCACCGATACCTGCACCGACGCCCATGCCAGGGCGGTTCATCAGGTCGTCATGGGTGGGGGCGCCGTAATAGTCATCGACGCGAGTGCCCCAGGTGTCGTCGCCCCACAACTCGGTGGTGTCGTAGGTCGGTGCGCCCTCAAGCTGGCTGCGGTCGAGATCGACCACGAAGCCGCCCTCGCGCGGGCTGTATTTCATCACATGCCAGGGCAGCGGATGGTAGCGCTCGCCGATTCCCAGGAAGCCGCCGAAGCTCATGATCGCGTATTCGGATTTGCCGCTGTTCTTGTCGAGCATCACGTCGTAGACGCTGCCGAGCTTGTCGCCGTTGCGGTTGTAAACGTTGGTGCCGTTGACCTTGCTCGCGGCAATCAGACGCCCCGAAGTGTCATCGGGGTTGTCGACGCGGGTGGTGTCTGAAACGCTTGCCATTGAAAGCTCCTGATCGTTGCTGGAGCCGGACGCGATCGCATCCGCTCCGTGTCAAATCAACGCAGGCTTGGCGACGGAGGTTCCGCCTGAGGGGGGTTGGCGGAGATGACGGTTCTGCAAGGTGAAGCCAGCGATCAGGGCGCTTGCCCCCACCTCGCCGGGTCGTAGCCGAGCGGCACCGCGCTGCGCCGCCAATGCGCCGGCGTGGCCGATAGCATGGCTGGATGGCGCACGGCGCGGATGGTGCCAAAGGGCGAAGCGCTTGCCTCGATGCTGTCGGGGAGTTGATCGGGTGTAGGCGCGATGGCCGCAAATCCGCGGTCGACCCGGCCGAGTTGCCACAGCCACGCGCCGGTGCGCGCCAACGATACCTGGACATGCCAGCTGCCACCCTCGCGCGCCTGCCTGGCGCGGGCCATCATGGCGCCGAACGCCATCAGATATCCGGTGGCATGATCCAGCGCCTGCGCCGGGAGTTCCTTCGGGCCGGTGGTCCCGGCGGCCTCCGCCTCCGCGGCGTTGAAGCCGGTGGCGGTCTGCACCAGAGAATCGAAGCCGCGCCGTTCGGCCCACGGGCCCCGCCTGCCATATGCAGACAACGACACCGCAACGATGCCCGGGCGCATCCTTGCGAGATCCTCCGGAGCGAACCCCAACCGGGACAGCGCCTGTGGCCGGTAGCCTTGGGAAAGGATGTCGGCGTCGCTCAACAGATGCTGCAGCGCGGCGTGTCCGTCCGGACTGCGCAGATCGAGTTGTGCCGACAGCTTGCCCCGGCCGGTGTCGATCGCCAGCCATTCGATGGACGGCAGATGCGCCGCCGAAATCAGCATCACCTCGGCACCATGGGCGGCGAGCGTGCGGCCGGCGACGGGCCCTGCGATCACCCGCGACAGATCCAATACCCGGACCCCGTCCAGCGGGGTACGGCCGGGCGGCAACCTGCGCGGTTCGGCTTCGCCGATGCGGGTGATCTCAACCAGCGGCAAACCTGCCAGCGCCGCCGACTGCGGGTGGCTTGCCCATTCCTCCGGCGTGCGCATCAGCGCGACGACCCCGCCGTCGGCGTAGGCGGCCTCTTCGAAATCCGCGGCCGACCACTGCCGCAGCGCCGCCTGCACATCGGCGCGGTCGGGGCCGCAGCGCAGCACGCGCAGCACCGCAGCGCGGTGATGCGGAAAATTGGTGTGCAGGCGCACGTAGCGGCCATCCATCGTCGAATAGACGCCGGCGATGCTGTCCCACGCATTGGGCGCGTTTCGGCCATCGACCCGCAGATGCCGTTCGCTCTGGAACGCCAGGGCGGCGTGCCGGATGTCCACCGAAACGGTTTGTGCCTGGCCGGAACGGAGGCGCCAGAGTTCGGCCGCCGCCAGGCCGGCGGCGGCGATCGACGCCTGCGCCGCGGCACCGACGGCAAATGACGACGGCAGCACCGGATCGTTGCCGGTCAACCGCACCTGCCCGAGCGCCTCCGGATCGCCGCCGGCAAGGCCCCAGATATCGCGCAGGGCGGAAAATGCCGTCATCGGCGCAACCGCCGGACGACGAAATCCACCGCCGCCTCAAACGAATCCAGCACCGCCGCTGCGCCCTTGACGATCATCAGGTTGTCGATCAACCCGAAATCGGCGCAGAGCATGCCGTCCGGGTCGCGCAGGCCATCCGGCCCCTGGGTGAGGATCGTGGTCGCGGCGATCTTCTCGCTCATCCGCCGCCAGTCCGTGGTGTAGCCGACGACGAGCTTGCCCAGGCCCCGCGCGTAGCCCATTTCGTAGATCGTCCCCGGGTCCATCGATGGCCCGCGGAACGGCTGCATGTTGGCGATCACCGCATCGCAATGCCGGACCAGTTCCTCGTCGGCGCGGCAGATGTTGCTGGCCATCACATCGGGATCGGGGTCGGCCACGTCCTGCTGGTTGTCATGCGGGAACCATCCGATCGCGCCATGTGCGGAGCAGATCGCCTTCAGTTCGGCGGCGCGCCGCATCGGGTCCGGAAAGAACACCTCCGGGCCGGCGAGATAGATTTCTGGTTTGCCGTCATGCACGGGATTAACCCTATCCATAGGCGAAAGCCGCGACAATCGCCCGGGATTGTTGTACCCAAGGCGCCGACAGCAGGGAGTGCCCATGCCGACACTTGGCCGCGCGCTGATCGATGCATTGCAGGCGCACGGCGCGCGCGAGATCTTCGGCATCCCCGGCGACTTCGTGCTGCCGTTCTTCAAGGTGATCGAGGAAAGCGGCGTATTGCCGTTCTACACCCTGAGCCATGAGCCGGCGGTGGGGTTCGCGGCCGATGCCGCGGCCCGATTCCATTCGTCGATATCGGTGGCGGTCGCCACCTGGGGCGCCGGGGCGTTCAACCTGGTGAACCCGGTGGCCGGCGCCTATGCCGAACGCTCCCCCGTCGTGGTGATCTCGGGCGCGCCAGGGGTGCGGGAGAGCGCATCGGGGTTCCATCTGCATCACATGTCCCGGGCGCTGGACACCCAGACCAGGATCTTCCGCGAGATCACCTGCGACCATGCGGTGCTGGACGATCCGCAGCGCGCGCCCGCCGACATCGCCCGGGTGCTGCGCAGCGCGCTGGCCTACTCGCTTCCGGTGTATATCGAGTTGCCGCGCGACATGGTCGGCGTCGAGGTGGCGGCGGTGGAGCGGGCCGACCCGCTACCGGCCGATCCCGATGCGCTCGATGAATGCGCCAGCGAAATCCTGGCGCGGCTGGCCGCCGCGGAGCGGCCGGTGCTGATGGTCGATGTCGAGGTGCGGCGCTTCGGCATCGAGGCCAAGGTGGCGCGCCTCGCCCGGGCGCTGAACCTGCCGGTGGTCACCACCTTCATGGGACGCGGCCTGCTGGCCGGCGACGGCGACGTGGTGCGCGGCACCTACATGGGTGCGGCCGGCGACCGCGCGCTGACCGGCCTGGTCGAGGGATCGGACGCGCTGCTGCTGCTCGGCGTCATCCTGTCGGACACCAATTTCGCGGTGTCGGAGCGCAAGATCGACATGCGCCGCGCCATGCTGGCGATCGGGCGCGAGATGCGCATCGGGCACCATGTCTATGCCGGCATCCCGCTCGACGCGCTGGTCGACGTGCTGCTGGCGCGGGCCGAGCCCGGTTCGCCGAAGCCCGCGTCGCCTGTCACGGTGCCACCGCCCAGCAGCCTCGCCGACGATGACGCGCCGATCCAGCCATCGGATGTCGCGGCGGCGGTGAACGACCTGTTCGCCCGGCACGGGGTGATGCCTATGGCCGCCGACATGGGGGACTGCCTGTTCACCGCCATGGAGATCATCGGCGCGCCGCTGGTGGCGCCCGGCTACTACGCCGGCATGGGCTTCGGCGTGCCCGCCGGCCTCGGCGCCTGCGTCGCTGCCGGCAGCCGGCCGATGATCCTGGTGGGCGACGGCGCCTTCCAGATGACCGGGTTCGAGTTGGGCAATTGCCGCCGCTACGGCTGGGACCCGATCTGCATCGTGTTCAACAACGCCAGTTGGGAAATGCTGCGGGTGTTCCAGCCGGAGAGCGCGTTCAACGACCTCGATGACTGGAAGTTCTCCGAGCTCGCGGGACCGCTGGGTGGCGACGGCGTGCGGGTGACCACGCGACGGGCGTTGCGCGCAGCCTTGGAGCGGGCGCATGCGACGCGCGGCCGGTTCCAGCTGATCGAGGTGATGCTGTCCCGCGGCGTCACATCGGACACGCTGGCGCGCTTCGTCGCCGGCTTCAAGGCGGCGCGCGAGAGCGGCGGGTGACCGCACCCTTGCAGGGTGCGCGAATGGCGTCGCGGCGTTAGATTGATAGCAACCCGAATCATTGGAGGAAGCATGCCGATCCTGTCCAGGCTTTGTCGCGGCACGCTGGTGCTCGGCCTGATCGCCAGCACCGCGGCGCATGCGGACGTCACGCCGGACCAGGCGGCGGCGTTGCAGAAGCAGTTGCACGATTGGGTGGCCGGCGTGGTCGGCCCGGGCATCGACGTGCCGCCGCTGCCGCTGCGGTTCTCGCCCGAGGGGGACCATTACCGCGTCCAGGCCGATGTCGCCGGCACGTTCGCCGGCAGCGGGGTCACCATCGAGGGTGAGCCGTGGACCGCGACGGTGCACCCGCTGGAAGGCAACCGCTGGGCGATCGACAACATGAAGCTGCCGTCGCCGTTGAAGGTGATCAACGCAGGCGGCCCCCCGGGGATGCAGGGCAACTTCACCCTGCGGATCGCCGAGCAGGAAAACCATTCCATCTTCGATCCCGCATTGGCCACCACCTCCAGCAGCGACGGCCGCGTTCGCGGGCTGTCGCAGACGACGGAGACTTCGCTCGGCAAGCAGAGCACGGAGGTCGCGCAGATGGTCTGGCACCAGAGCCTGCAGCCAACCGATGGCGGCCGCCAGAACCTGGTGATGGAGAGCACGCTGGAGGGCTACGCCAGCAACCAGCCGACCAAGGAGGGGCCCCCGGTTTCGATCGCCATCGAGCGGATGCGCCAGACCGGGCATGCCGACGCGATCGATTTCGCACGGGTCGGCACGATGATCCGCGGCTTCGTGGCGCTCGGCAGGCTGGCCTCGGACACCGGCCGCAAGCCGGATTCGAAGATGACCCCGGCCGAGAGGGACCTCGTGCGCTCGGTCGCCGGCGCATTGTCGGATGCGCTGACGCTGGTGGACGGCGAGCAGACGATGGAGGGGGTGCGGATCAAGGCGGCCGGCTTCAGCGGCAAGATCGCCAAGCTGGCGATGGGGTTCGGCTTCGGCGCGCCGAAGGGCGAGTCGGAAATCCACCTGCGGCTGGCCATGGACGGGATCGAACTCGCCGGACGTGCCGCCCGGCGCGTTCCGCGACATCGTGCCGCGGCATGTCGGAATCTCGCCGCGGCTGTCCGGGATTCCGAAAGACGACCTGGTGCGGCTGATGAACGCCGCGATCGACAGCGGCGGCGACGACACCACGAAGCTGCAGCAGGAAGCGATGGAGGTGCTGGAGAAATCGCCCCTCACCTTCGGCATCGACGATCTGGTGCTGGACATCGGCATCGCCAAGCTGACCGGCAACGGTGAGCTGGACGTGTCGTCGCCCGCCGATATCAGCGGCGAGGCGGAGCTGCGCCTGACCGGGTTCGACGCGCTGCTGCGCAAGGTCGGCGCCACCGCGGAGTTCAAGGTGGCGGCCCCTGTGCTGATCTTCCTGAAGGGCATCGGCGAGCGCGACGGCAACGACATGGTCTGGAAGGTGAA
This sequence comes from uncultured Alphaproteobacteria bacterium, assembly GCA_963819305.1. Lineage (GTDB taxonomy): Bacteria > Pseudomonadota > Alphaproteobacteria > Acetobacterales > Acetobacteraceae > CAVTKE01. The sequence continues at coordinate 1,515,883 of CAWFVP010000001.1, read as the reverse complement.
ATACGAGGACAGCAAGGTCTCGGTGAACGGCACCGACCTGTCCGACATGATCCCGAAAGGAAAGTAGGGCCGCGCGACGGCGCGCAACCACCGCGATTGACCGGGGGTTGACTGCTTGCCAAGCTTGCCGGACTTGCGCAGGGGGTGCTGATGTTTCCGAAGCCACGAAGCCATCGGCCGCTGATCATGGGCCGCCATGGCGCGGTCGGCACAAATCATCCGATGGCCACCCAAGCCGGGCTGGATACGCTGCGCGGCGGGGGCAACGCCTTCGATGCGGCGGTGGCGATCTCGCTGGCGCTGGGGGTGTGCGAGCCGGGCAGTTCCGGCCTCGGCGGCGACGGGTTCTATCACGTCTATCTCGCCGCCACGAACCATGCCGAGGTGTTCAACGGCACCGGCCCGGCGCCGCTGGCAGCGACGCCCGAGGCGTTCGCGTCCGGGATGCAGGTGACCGGCCCGCGCAGCGTGTCGGTGCCCGGGCTGCTGGGCGGGATTGCTGCAATGCACGCGGCGCACGGGCGGCTTCCCTGGTCGGGACTGGTGCAGCCGGCGATCGCGCTCGCGAAAGACGGGTTTGCCGCCACCCACGTGTCACTGCAACGGGATCGAGAACAACCACGCGGTGTTGGCGCCCGACGCGCGCAGCGCGAAGACGTTCCTCGGCAAGGAGCTCTGCGGGCTGGTGCTGCAGCCGGAGCTGGCACGGACGCTGGAGGAAATCGCCGCCGACGGGGCGGAGACTTTCTATCGCGGCCGGCTCGCCGCTCGGCTCGCCCGCGGCATGCGCGAGGCCGGGGTGCTGGTGACCGAGACCGATCTGGCGAATTGCCGGGCCGACGTGGCGCCGCCGATAAAGGTGCAGTACCGCGGCTGGGAAGTGCGGCAGACGCCGCCTAATTCGACCGGCTTCACACTGTTGCAGATGCTCAAGATCGTCGAGCGCTTCGACCTGCGGGCTCTGTCGCCGGCGGATGTCGTGCATGTGCTGGTGGAGGCGAAGAAGCGCGCCTTTCTCGACCGCGAGCGATACGGCGCCGATCCGCGATTCGAGACGGTGCCGCTGGATCTGCTGCTGTCGGACGCGCATGCCGACGCGCTGGCCGCCGGCATCGACCTTGGCCGCGCCGCGAACATGGCGCTGCAGGCGGAAGCGGCGGAGGGCGACACCACCTATTTCGCCGTGGTCGACGCGGACGGCAACGCCGTTTCGGGCATCCAGAGCATCAACTCGGGCTACGGCTCCGGCGTCACCGCCGGCGACACGGGTGTGCTGCTGAACAACCGCATGGCGTATTGGCATCTGGCGCCGGGCCATGCCAACCGGCTGCAGCCGGGCAAGCGGGTGCGGCACACGATGAACGCGCCGATGGTGTTCAAGGACGGCAAGTTGGTGGCGGTGCTCGGGACCCCCGGCGCCGACAACCAGGTGCAGGTGAATCTGCAGGTGCTGACGGCGATGCTGGATTTCGGCGCCGATCCGCAGACGGCGTTGGAGAGCCCGCGCTGGACCAGCAGCCAACCCGGCCAGGGGGCGAACTGGCCGCATTCGGGCGATGGCCGGCTGAGCATCGAGAGCGATTTTCCGGCCGATGTGCTGGCCGATCTCGAGCGACGGGGGCATGTGCTGAACCGGGTCGGGCACCTGGAGGCGCCGTGCTCGATGCAGGCGATCGAGGTCATGCCGAACGGCGTGCGCGCGGCGGGGTCCGATCCGCGGCGGGATGGCTGGGCAGGCGCCTACTAGCGGCGTCGCAGGGAGGAAAATGAAGATCTGGGACCGCATCGAGCAGACCCTCGTCGGGCTGCTCGGGCTGGCGGCGCTGGTGGTCGGCGTGTGGCAGATCTTCGGCCGCTATTTCGACAGTTCGCTGAGCTCCGGCTGGGGCGACGAGGTGATCGTCTACCTGATCATCTGGGCGATCATGATCGTGTCCAGCCAGCTGGTGCGGCATGACGGGCATGTGCGGCCGGACGTGGTGCTGCGGCTGCTCGGCGCCGGCACGCAGCGCTGGCTGGAGATCTTCAACTGCCTGGTGGCGCTGGTGTTCGCCGGCGGGCTGGTCTGGTACGGGTGGCAGATCGTCGAGACCTCGTGGCTGCTGGACGAGCGCAGCTTCACCGGGCTGTCGTTCCCGATGTACATCTACTATGCGGCGTTGCCGGTCGGCTCGGCGCTGATGTTCCTGCGCTATTGCATCCGGCTGGTCCGCTACATCGCCTTTTTCGACCCGGCGACGATGAGCGTCGGGCATGTCATCCACGAAGCGCCATCGGGAATGCAGCTTCCTCCCCGGGCGCATTGAGGCATGTGGATGATCCTGTTCCTGCTTGCCTTCTTCGGCCTGCTGTCGTGCGGCATGCCGATCTTCCTCGTGCTCGGCATGGTCTCGGCGGTGCTGTACTGGGTGTCGGGGCAGCCGCTGATCGGGGTGGCGCAGGTGGTGCTGGACCACCTCAATTCCTCCACCCTGATGTCGCTGCCGCTGTTCGTGATGGCGGCGGCGTTCATGCGCCAGGGGGGCATCGCCCGCGCCTTGGTGGATTTGGCGTCGGCGTGGCTGGGTGGCATCCGCGGCTCGCTGGGGCTGGTCACCGTGGTGTCCTGCACCTTGTTCGCGGCGATCTGCGGCTCCTCGGTTGCGACGGCGCTGGCGATGGGGACGATCCTGCTGCCGGCTATGATCGAGCGCGGCTATCCGCGCAGCTTCGCACTGGGGGTGATCGGCGCCTCGGGCACCATCGGCATCGTCATCCCGCCGAGCCTGGCGCTGATCCTGTACGGTATCGTGACCGAACAATCGGTGCCGCGGCTGTTCCTGGCCGGCGTGCTGCCGGGGCTGCTGCAGGCGGCGGCGTTCTTCGGCTGGGTGTGGTACGATTCGCGGCGCCGCAACTTCCCGGTCGAGCCGACCTTGCCCATTCGCGAACGCCTGCGGCTGACGCTGCACGCATTGCCGGCGATGCTGGTGCCGACGGTCGTGCTGGTCGGCATCTATGGCGGCATCGTCACGGTGACCGAGGCGGCGGCGCTGTCGGCGGTGACGGCGTTGCTGGTGAGCCTGCTGTACTACCGCGGCTTCCCCTTGTCGCAGACGCTGTGGGTGATCGCCGACGCCATCCGCAGCGCCGGCACCATCATGCTGATCGTCGCCAGCGCGCTGGCGTTCGGGCATTGGATGACCGAATCCGGCATCCCCGCGAAACTGGTGCAGTTCACCGTCGAGCACGGCTTCACCACCTGGGAGTTCCTGCTGATCATCAACGTGCTGCTGCTAGTGATGGGCTGCTTCCTGGAGGTGATCGCGACCTTGCTGGTGGTGATGCCGATCCTGGCGCCGGCGCTGAAGCCGCTCGGCATCGATCCGGTGCATTTCTCCATCATCTTCACCCACAACATGGAAATCGGGCTGGTGCATCCGCCGGTGGGGCTGAACCTGTTCGTGCTGTCGACGATTTCCGCCGCGCCGATCGGCGAGGTGATCCGCGGCATCTTCCCGTTCCTGATTCTGCTGCTCATAGTGCTGATGATCATCACCTATGTGCCGATCCTGACGCTCTGGCTGCCCAATCTCGTATTCGGAACCTGAACGACATGCCAACACTCGACCAGGCCCTCGCCGCGATTCCATCCCGCTTCCCCGGCCCCGGAGGTGCGGCGGCCGTGTTGCGCAACGGCGAGGTGCTGGCCCGGCACTCATGGGGCTGGGCGGATGCCGAGCGGCGGCTGCCGTTCACGCCCGAAACCATTTTCCTGATCTGCTCGATCACCAAGCAGTTCACCTGCTCGCTGCTGCTCGACCAGTTTCCCGATCCCTCGGTGCTGGACGGCGACCTCAAGGCGCGGCTGCCGAACCTGCAGCAGGCCGCGCCTTCGGTGGTCGACTGCGCCAACAACCAATCGGGGATGCGGGATTACTGGGCGACCGCGATGCTCGCCGGCGCGCCGCCGGAGCGGCCGTTCGGGGCGGAGGATGCGCGGCGCCTGATCGAGCGCACCAGGACGCTGCATTTCGCGCCGGGCACAAGCTATTCGTACTGCAACCAGAACTTCCGGCTGATCGCCGACCTGATCGAGGCCCGGACCGGCCAGCCATATGGGGAGCTGTTGCGCAACCGCATCTTCGATCCGGTAGGCATGCCGCACGCCGTCGTCAACGCCGACACCTCGTCGGTCGAAGGCGGCACCGTGGGCTACGAGGGAACGGTCGAGACCGGGTTTCGGCCGGCGGTCAACCGGATCAACTGGACCGGCGACGCCGGCATCGGCGCCAGCCTCGACGATTTCATCGCCTGGGAAAAATCCATCGACGCCACCCGGGACGATCCGGACGCGATCTACAGCCGGCTGTCGGTTCCGGTGACGTTTCGCAACGGCAAGCCGGCGCAGTACCGGCTTCGGGCTGAATCGCTCGAAGCTGCTCGACCGCCCCGCCACCGGGCATGGCGGCGGACTGCGCGGCTGGAGCAGCTTCCGCTTCTATATCCCGTCAGAACGGATCTCGATCGTGGTGCTGTTCAACCACATGTCGAACGCCCGCGCTGCCGCCATGGAACTGCTCGCCGCCATGATCGATCCGCCGGCCGAGCCGCCGCCGCCGACGCAGCCTTTCGCCTGGACCGGCCGCTTCATCGAGCCGGACAGCGGCCTCGCGGTACGCCTGGAAATGGCCGAGGGACGCCGGCTGCGGATGAACTACGACCGTGGCCCCGAGTTTCTCACCACGGACGGCGTCGACGCGGCCCACGGCGCCTCCAGCAAGCTGCGCGCGGAGGCCGATGGCATCTGGATGGACCGCGCCAGCGAGAACCAGTCGACTCGCCTGGTGCCCTGCCCCGGCCAGCCCAGCCGCGACATCGAGGGCGTCTACCACAGCCCCGAACTCGACTGCGACTTCACCATCGCCACCGCCGGGGGTGCCATGTACGCGGCGTTTTCAGGCGATCTCGGCCAGGGGGCGATGCTGTCATTGCAGCCGTTCGGGCCGGACACTTGGCTGATGCCCTGCCCGCGGGCGCTCGATCATTCCGCACCCGGCGATTGGACCGTGCGCATCCAGCGCGACGGCGGCGGCAAGGCCAGCGGCCTGCGGCTCGGCTGCTGGCTGGCCCGGGATATCGAGTATGTCCTGAAGTAGCATCGCCGGGGCTATTTTGGGATGCCGTCTAGCGCGTCCTGCAGCGCCTGCACCGGGACGTGAATGAGGCCGCGCGCGGGACGGTCGAGGTCGATCACCAGCATCACCAGCAACGCGACCGTCACCGACATGATGAGGTTCGGCACCCGGCGCCGGGCGCCGCCGACGCCATCGTTGTAGCCGGTGAAACCCATCGCGACCATGGTCACGGCGACCAGCATCAGCAGCACCGCGGACGGCACGTGGTAGCGCAGGGCGGTGATGCGGCGCTCGTGGATGTTGTTGACCTCGTTCAACGAGTTCACGAAGCGGTAGGCCGGCAAGGATTGCGGGGCGGCGGCGGTGACGGCGACCGCCTGCTGCCAGAGCCGGCCCTGCAGCGCCACCGAGCGGGCGATGTCGCGATCGAACTGGGTGGGATCGTACTGCACCCCCAGCGAGACACGGATTTCGGTGTATTCCCGCAACAGGCCGAGGATCGGCTTCTGCGCCGTCTCGGGCAGCATCAGGGCGAAATTCGCGGTGCTGCCGAGGGCGTTCGCCTCCTCGAGCACCATCGTTCGCCGCACATCGTAGCGGCCGAGGGAAATGGCGAAGCTGAACGACAGCAGCAGCGCCACCAACCCCAGGGAAGCGCCGGTGAGGGTGCCGATCTCGGCAGCTTGCGGGCGGGGATGGCGAAAATTGAAGCCGATCAAGGTGCCGAGCTCACCGGCGCCGGCGATCAACACGATGGTGGCGGGATAGAGCACCCCGATATCGAGATTATACAGCCATTCGAAGTCCAACCCGCGTCTCCCCCGGCCGCTTGCTCCGGCCGCACGCAACGTAACGCAACATGCCCGGGTCGGGGCAAGGGGAGGGTCAAGGCAGCAAGGCGAGCGTGGGCGAAGCGGACGGCCCCGCCGGAGCCGCCCGCCCCCACGCCAGGAGGTCAGCGGTGGCCGGCGCCGTCGTCCTTTTCGTGGCCGTTGTTGTCGTTGGCGTCATGGCCCGCACCATCATGACCGGCGCCATCATGACCGGCCGCGTCATGGCCGCCGTTGTCATGGGCGAATGCCGCTCGTCCGGCGGGAGCCATTGAAAACGACATCGCGGCTGCAACAAGCAACAGACGCGTGAGATTGCTCAAACGCATGGGCGTTCTCCTATGTTAGCGGGTTGAACCGCATTATAGTTTGACCGGATCAGCGGAATTGGCTCATGCGCGGTCAAAGTGTAGACGCGCGTTGTTTCGCTTCTATTCCCCTGGATTTTTTCTATTCACTTCATCATCCGTTCCAATGAGGGGTTTGCTGTGGGCGCGGAATGTTATTGCAGCACACTGTACCCTGGCGCCGGAGCGCCTTCGCGGTTGCAACATCGCGTGCTTCCCCTGATGCTCCTAAGCGAGTTGCCGAGGCGGCGCTCGGGGCTTGGCCTCCGATCGGACCATGCAGAAGGGGAAAAAGCCGGATGAGATTGCACCGCTCGGCCGGAAGCCGCTGGTTGCCGGCCTTGGCCTTCGCCATCGCGATGGGCGTCGCCCCGCTGGCGCAGGCGCAGACGGGCGTCCTCAAGGTGGTGCCGCAATCGGACATCGTGCTGCTGGACCCGGTGTTCGGCACCGCGGCGATCTCCAACATCGGCGGCACCATGATCTACGAGTCGCTGTTCGCCTGGGACAGCAACCTGCAGCCGAAGCCGGAGATGGCCGGCAGCTGGAGCGTGTCGCCGGATTCGCTGACCTGGCGCTTCACGCTGCGGCCGGGCCTGCGCTTCCATGACGGCTCGGCGGTGACCACGGCGGACGTGATCCCGTCGCTGCGGCGCTGGATGGAATTCGACGGCGGCGGCGGCAAGCTGGCGGCGGCCACCGCCGACATGGTGGCGATCGATCCCGCCACCTTCGAGATCCGATTGAAACGGCCGTTTCCGGCGATGCTGTCGGTGCTGGCCGCCGCCCCTTCGCGCTTCCCGGCGGTCATGCGGGCGAAGGATATTCCGACGGAGAGAAAGCAGGTCAACACCGCGATCGGATCGGGGCCGTTCCGCTATGTGCCGGAGGGCCGGGTCAGCGGCAGCCAGGTGGTCTATGCCCGCAACCCGGACTACGTGCCGCGCGCCGAGCCTCCGGACGGGCTGGCGGGCGGGCGCGTGGTGAAGGTGGACCGGGTGGAATGGCACGTGCTGCCCGATGCATCGACCATCGCCGCGGCGCTGCAGAACGGCGAGGTGGATTTCGTCGAGGTGATGCCGGTGGACATGCTGCCGCTGCTCGCGCGCAGCCCCGGGATCGTGCTGCGCAAGCTGAGCCCGCTGAACAACCAGACGATGCTGCGGGCCAACAACCTGCAGCCGCCGTTCAACGACGTGCGGGCGCGGCAGGCGCTGAACTACATCGTCGACCAGTCCGACGCGCTGGCCGCGGCATTCGGCGACCATGCCAACTGGCAGGCCTGCAACGCGTTCTTCCTGTGCGGCGGCCCGTACGGCACCGATGCCGGTGCCGAGGGCTTCCACCAGGACTTCGCCAAGGCGCGGGCGCTGATGGCGGCGGCGGGCTACAAGGGCGAGAAGCTGGTGTTCATCGCCTCGCACGAAAACACCAACGGCACGATGTCCGAAGTCGTCGCCGACGCCATGGTCAGGGCCGGGCTGAACATCGACATGGTGTGGTCGGACTGGGCAACGGTGGTCGGCCGCGCGCTGAACCAGGGGCCGGTCGCCAATGGCGGCTGGAACCTGCGGGTCACCAGCAGTTCCGGAACCCTGGTGGTGAGCCCGCAGACCAATCTCGGCACCGACATGAGCTGCACGCGGAAGAATTTTTCCGGCTGGCCGTGCGACGAGGAGGCCGAGCGGCTGCGGGCGCTATTCGTGGATGCGAGCGAAGCCGATCGCCCGCCGCTGCTGCGGCAATTGCACCAGCGGCTGGCCGAGATGTCGCCATATCGGATCGTCGGCGAGAGCAACGCGCCGAGTGCATGGCGGGCAAATCTCGGCGGGGTGCTGCCGTCGCCGGTGGTGACCTACTGGAACATCGAAAAGCATTAGTTCCAAGGCTGGTCTGGCTTATCCGAGAGCGGGCACGCTTACTTCGACGAGCGTGCGCCGACGGTCACCGGGCCGGCAGCGCAACCGATGGGTACGCGCGGCGTTATGTTCAGATGTTCGATCGCCGGCTGTTACTGGTCTTTGCCCTGGTCACTGCCGCGGCTGCGCCCGTGACGCACCCGCATCCCCGGCCGGCGTCGCTACCGGTGCCGCCGATCCCGCCGGCGCATCCGCCGCCGGATCGCAACGCACCCGTGCCCGACCGGGACGTGCTTCCGCCGCCAGCGGCGGCAGCCGAACGGCGGTTGTTCATCCAGACCACGCCCGATTTGGGGAAGGTCGAGCGGAACGAGGATTATCCGCCGGATTGGCAGTATCGCGCCCGACCCACGAGCCTGTTGCCGATGCTGGGACTGGGCGTCCACATCCCCCTGCAGTGACACCGCCTGTCCATGACGGCGACTTTCAGGAGGGCGACGTGTCAGGAGGGCGCCGCGTCGGAGTAGGGTCGATCCAGCAACGAGACGTGATGCTCGTCGCGTAGTGGCGGCGCGGACCAGCGCAGGGGTTGCAGCAACTGGCCGGGCAGCGAGGCCGCGGTCCGGTATTCGGTGCCGTAGGCCGCCGGCCATTCATCGCGGGGCATGTGCAGAGTGCCGAACACCCGGTCGAGCCAGGGCAGCATCGGCGCGTAGTTGCGGTCGAGCGGTGCGGCGAGGGTGTGGTGCCAATGATGAAAGGCCGGAGTCGCGATCAGCCACTCCAACGGGCCAAAGCGCCAGCGAAGATTGGCGTGGATGAAGTATCCCCAGATCGTTCCAATCAAGATGATCGCCATCGGGATGACGCTGCCGGCAGGCCCGATCGGACCCGCCAGCCCCAGCACGTAAAGCGGCGCCAGGCCGCACAGCCGCATGAACACCATGTCGACCGGATGGGCGCGGGTGTTGACCAGGAAGTCGAGATGCTCGGCGCTGTGATGGATCGAATGGAAGCGCCACAGCAACGGAATCTCGTGGCTCCAGCGATGGCCCCAATAGAAGCCGATTTCGCTGACCAGCAAGGCGGCCGGCACCCGCAGCCAGAGCGGCCAGGCCGCGACCATGGCGACAAAGCTACCGGGGACGACCTGGTGCACAGCCCAGGCGACAACCGCCAGCGGAACGCTCAGCAGCAAGCTGGTGACCAGCGAATTCAGGAAATAATAGCCGAGGTCGGCGCCGATGGCCTTGCGGAACAGCTTGGCCGGATGCAGCGCGAACAGCCGCTCCAGCGGCACGAAGATGACACTGAGGATCAGCAGCCAGAGGCTGAGCCGGAACACGTCGGTCAGAAAGCCCTGCAGATGCTGACTGATGAATTGGGGCATCGCGGTTCGAATACCTGTAGGCCGGGATGAAATCGGAAAAGGCCAGCCGGCATCGGCGTAGCGCCGATGCCGGCTGGAGCAGTCACGCGATAGCGGGCCGCGTCAGCCCTTGCGACGGCGGCCCATCGCCAAGCCGATCAGGCCGATGCTGAACACGGCGAGCGACGCCGGTTCCGGCACCACCTGGTTCAGCGCCACCGCGTCGAGCGTCGCGATCGGCGGCAGCCCACCAGGCGTTCCGATCGAGAGGAAGCTCAGGAGCTCGCTGGAGCTGGTGGCCGTGAAGGTCATCGAAGAAGTGAACCAGCCGGTGAAGCTCTGGCTGGGATCGGCCACTACCGGAGTGGAGTGGGTTTCCCCACCGAGGGAGACCTGGAGCTGCTCGGTCGTGGCACCGGACCGGCTTTGGACCTGGCCGGCGCCCCAGTCGAACGTCAGCAGGTAGGTGGCGCCGGTGATGAGGCCGGTGATCTGCTGGCTGATGCCACCTTGAGCGCCCGGGTCGCCGTCGAGAGCCACGAAGTTGCCGCCGGCCGGGCTGGAGCCGGTGAAGCCCGGTCCATTGTAGAGCTTCTCCAGGCCGGTGTTGAAGCCGCCGGGCTGGTTGTACTGCGTGTTGGCGGAGTTCGTCGTGGCGGTTCCGCCGAAGAAGTAGATGTTGTAGCCGCCGTTGCCGGTCCATCCGGTCACGCCTTGACCGCCGAAGCCGGTTCCGAACTGGTTGTTGTGGATGTAGCTGCTTGACTCGAAGTCGCCATTGGTGACGAGATTGATAGCGTGCGCTGGCGAACTCAGTGCGGTTGCGCCGAGTACCGAAGCAAGCAAGGCAGCAGTCCCGATAAAGCGATTTATATTCACGGCTTCTTTCCCCTTTTTTTACGCGTCAAGGGGGAATCGCAAGCAATATGCCAGAATACAGAGCGTAACGAACGCTCTCGGATTCCGTGTTTCTACAGTGATTTGCAGCAGTAATTAAATTTCGCGATTTTGTTCGTTCGGCTGTCAGATTAAAAACGTCGAAGGGGTTTACATAACGGGTCGAGAATAATTTCTTTAGGAGAAATAATTAATTTAGCTGAGGTTCAGGAGCCTCGGCTGCGGCCAGTCCCATGGCGCCAACCGCAGAGTTGGGTGCAAAGTCGGGCGCAGCGATGGCGCCCTCAGCGGTTTTGGCTCGCCGTCTGCCAAAGGGCCGCGAAGCCGTCCAGCTCGCGGGCGTTGAGATCGGAGACCGCGCGGAACGCCATGCCGTCGCGTGTCCAGCGCACGATGGTGAAGCCGTTGCGGATTTCGGTTGTCACCGGCGCGGAGCCGCTGGCCGGCCAGACGAACAGGTCGATCGGGTGCTTGTCGTGCCGGTAGACCAGCGCCGCCACGGCGCGGCCGCCGATATAGTCGAGGCGCCCGCCGATCAGGGGAAAGCCCTCGGCCGCGAAATCGTTGACCGGCGGCGCGTAGTCGATCCGACCGTCGAACCAAGGCTTGACGGTGTGCTGGTCGGTCGAGGCGACGTCGGTCAGGTGGCCGGGCTGCAGCGCGCGGATGTGGCCGGCGAGCAATTCGGCATCGGCATCCGGGCGCGACGCCGGCACCAGCAGCATCAGCGAGGCGGCGATGGCGGCGCCGCCGCCGAAGGCGAGCAGTGGCGACAGCCGCCGGCGGAAGCCGCTCGGCGCCGGAGGAGATGCGCCGTCGGGGACAAATGCGGCCGGGGGCAGCAGCTTCTCCTGCATGGCCAGCCGCAGAGCCTCAGGGGCCTTGTATGGCGCGAGCGTCTGCCGCATCCGCTGCGAGAGCGCGGTCAGTTCCGCCTGCATTTCGGAACAGCCGGGGCAGTCGCGCACATGGCCCGAAAGGGCGGCCGTCGCGGCTGCATCCAGTTCGCCGTCGAGATCGGCCTGGATCAGCAGGTGGAATTCGTCGCAAGAGGTCGGGTGGCCGCTCATCGGGTATTTTCCTTGGCCGCGGCGGGCCGGGTGGCAGCGTCCGCCTGGCCGATCCGGACCAGCGCCTGGCGGGCGCGAAACAGCCGCGACATGACGGTGCCGACCGGCACCCCGGTGATGCGGGCGATGTCGCGGTAGGAGAAATCCTCCAGTTCCCGCAGCACGACGCATTCGCGCAGTTCGGGGGGCAGCGATTGCAATGCGGCCGCCAGTTGCTCCGTGCCCTCGCGCAGCGCCAGGGCGGCCTCCGGATCGTGGCCGGGGTCGGCCAGGTGGGCGTGGCGTCCGTCCGGATCCAGCGGCTCCTCGGGGGCCATGCGCTGCAGGCGGGTATAGGCGGTGTTGCGGACGATCTGCAGCAGCCAGGCGCGCGGGTTGTCGCCGCGGAAGCTGGCGAAGTAGGTCAGCGCCCGCAGCATCGCGTCCTGCACCACATCCTCGGCGGATTGCGGGTCGCGCACCAGCCACCGCGCGAGATTGTAGGCGGCGTCGAGATGCGGCAGGGCGATGCGGGCGAACGCCTGGTTCATGTCACGACGACGGTTCCCTGCATGTGGGAATGCAGGCTGCAAAAATAGCCGTAGGTGCCGGGTTTGTCGAAGACCATGGCGAAGGCGTCGTCGGTGTCCAGCGCCTTCGACTTGAACAGCGGCGGCCTCGCGTCGCTGACGATGGTATGCGGGATGTCGTCGCGGTTGGTGAACACCACGCGGGTTCCGGCGGCGACGGTCAGGCTTTCGGGGGTGAAGCTGAAATTGTCGATGGTGACCTCCGCCTCCGCCGCCTGCGCCTTTCGGCGCGTCGCGGCGGCGGCGAACAGGGCGCAAGCGAGGCCCACCGCGCGACGGCGCGGCAAAGTCGAGACGCTCATGGAAGCCTCCTCAGACGAGCGGGGTGTCGACGATGGCGAGGTGCGACTGGCCCGGGACGTAGGTGACGCTGGCGACGCCGAGGACGGTGCGCAGCTTGCCGGGCTCGACCTTCATCGGGCCGGGGCTGGGCGCGGTGCCGGGTGCCGGCTGCGGGAAGGCGGTGGAGCGGGCGGTGTGGAAGGCGACGTTGCCCTCGACCTTCTGCATGATCTGGTGGATGTGCCCGTTCAGCACGGTCACCGAACCGAAGGGCTTCAGCGCAGCCAATGCGCGTTCGCCGTCATCGGTGCCCCAGCCCCATTGCGGGTAGACGGTCCAGAGCGGGATGTGGGCGAACACCACGATCGGCTGGCTGGCGGAGCGGCCGTGCAGGTCGTCGGCGAGCCAGGCGAGTTGCGCCTCGCCGAGGTTGCCGAGGCCGCCGGCCTTGAGGTTGGAGACGTTGTTCAGGCCGATGAAATGCACGCCGTTCTGGTCGAAGCTGTAATAGGCGCCGCCGGGGGCACCCTGCTTCACGCCCTTCTGGAAGCGGGCGATGAATTCGCGGCCGTCCTCCTCCAGCATGTCGTGCTCGCCGGGGACGTAGTGGGTGTCGAAGCCGGCGCCGGCGATGATCTTCTCGGCGGTGTCGAATTCGGCGGATTTGGACAGGTGGCTGACGTCGCCGGTGTGGATCATCAGCGCGGGCTTGCCGGGGGCCGCCTTCACCTGATCGATCGCGGCGGCGAGCGTGCCGGGGACGTCGGTGTTGGGGTCGCGGGAGAAGCCGATATGGCTGTCGCTGATCTGCACGAAGCTGAGGCCGGTTTCCGCCGCTTCCGCGCTGCCGATCAGGCGCGAGCGTGGGATGCCGCCGGCGACGGTCCATATCACGCCGGTGCCTGCCCACAGCATGCACTCCAGCGCGCCCCTGCGATTGATCTCCATGTCGTCCTCCTCGGTTGCCGAAAATGGCGTCGAGGAGGTGACCGGGGAGGGCGGCGGTTTATTCGCCGGCGGCGGAATCCTTCTGCATCGGATGGTGATGCGGCATAACCATCGTTACCGGTCGACCTCGAGGGCGAGCGATCGTCACCGCTCGACGCACATGGCGACGCCCATGCCGCCGCCGATGCACAGCGTGGCCAGGCCCTTCTTGGCGTCGCGCTTCTGCATCTCGTGCAGCAGCGTGATCAGCACGCGCGCGCCCGAGGCGCCGATCGGGTGGCCGATGGCGATGGCGCCGCCGTTGACGTTCACCTTCGCCGGGTCCCAGCCGAGGTCCTTGTTCACCGCGCAGGCCTGGGCGGCGAACGCCTCGTTGGCCTCGATCAGGTCGAGGTCCTCGGCCTTCCAGCCGGCGCGCTCCAGCGCCTTGCGGCTGGACGGGATCGGGCCGGTGCCCATCAGCGCCGGATCGACGCCGGCGGTGGCGAAGCTGGCGATGCGGGCCAGCGGCGTCAGGCCGCGGCGCTTGGCCTCGGCGGCGGACATCACCACCAGCGCGGCGGCGCCGTCGTTGATGCCGCTGGCGTTGCCGGCGGTGACGGTGCCGTCCTTGCTGAAGGCCGGGCGCAGCTTGGCCATCGCCTCGATGGTGGAGTCGTGGCGGATGTATTCGTCGTCGGATCGACCACCATGTCGCCCTTGCGGCCCTTGATGGTGACCGGGGCGATCTCGTCCTTGAACCGGCCGGCCTTCTGCGCGGCGCTGGCCTTGTGCTGGCTGGCGACGGCGAACGCGTCCTGCTCCTCGCGGGTGATCTGGTAGGCGCGTGGCGACGTTCTCGGCGGTGGTGCCCATGTGGTAGCCGTTGAAGGCGTCCCACAGGCCGTCCTTGATCATGGTGTCGATGAACTGCATGTCGCCCATCTTGGCGCCGGCGCGCAGATAGGCGGCGTGCGGCGACTGGCTCATGCTCTCCTGCCCGCCGGCGACCACGATGGCGCTCTCGCCGGTGCGGATCTGCTGGGCGGCGAGCGCCACCGCGCGCAGGCCGGAGCCGCAGACCTGGTTGATGCCGAAGGCGGTCTTGGCGTCGGGGATGCCGGCGGCGCGGGCGGCCTGGCGGGCCGGGTTCTGGCCCTGCGCCGCGGTCAGCACCTGGCCGAGGATCACCTCGTCCACGTCGCCCGCCTCGAGCCCGGCGCGGCTGATGGCGGCCTGGATGGCGGCGCGTGCCGAGCACATGCGCGGGCACGTTGCCGAAGGCGCCGTTGAAGCTGCCGACCGGCGTGCGCGCGGCGGAGACGATGACGATGTCGTCCATGTCGAGTTCTCCCGGGGAATTTGCTTGCTAACTTGGTCAGGCCGTGCTGTTGCCGACGAGTCTTAGGCGACTACAGCCCGCGCAGCCAGTCCAGCAGCGGCCGCCACAGCGCCGCCTCGGCGTTGGCGCCGGCCACCATGCCGATATGGCCGGCGCCGGGGTGTGCAGCGCGGCGCCCGGGATCAGCGCGGCGAGCGGCCGGGCGCATTCCGGCGGCACGATCCGGTCGCGCGCCGGCACCGCGACGAAGCATGGGCAGCCGCAGCTGCGTCGGGTTCGACCGGCAGGCCGGCGACACGCCAGTCGCCGCGCGCCGGGGTGTTGGCGCCGTACCAGCCGGCCAGGCACTCGCGCGCCACCGGGGCGGCCAGCGGCACGCCGTCGTTCAGCCAGTCCTCCAGCGCCACGAACATCCGCGCGCGGGCGCTGTCCGGGTCGAGCCGGGCGAAGCCGCGGTATTTGTCGGCGATCGCCGTCCGGGTCGAGCAGCGCGAACAGCGTCTGCAGCGCGTCCACCGGCAGCGTGCCGGTGAACGCCATCGCCGGCTCCAGCAGCGGCAGCAGCTGCGCCAGCTTCGCCGCGCCGCTCCGGGTCGCCGGCGTGGAAATCCCACGGCGTCGCCAGCAGCGCCAGGCCGGCGACGCAGGTCCGGCCGGCGCTGCGCGGCGGCCACCGCAAGCAGCCCGCCCATGCAGTAGCCGGCCAGCACCACCGGCGCCGCCGCAGGCGGCCAGCGCCCGCTCCAGCCGTCCGGCGATGTAGTCGGTGAGGGTGAAGCCCCGCTCCAGCTCCCCGGGCCAGCCCCAGTCCAGCAGCAGCGGCCGCACCCCCTGCGCCGCGAGCCAGCGCATCATCGAGCGGCCGGGGCGAGATCGAGCACAGAGGCGCGGTTGACCAGGCTCGGCACGAACAGCACCGGCCGCCCCGTCGCCGCCGTAGTCCAGCAGGCGGCTGCCGCCCTCCTGCCAGAGCACCGGCGGATCGGCCAGGTCGCGCCGCCAGGGGTGCCGGCGATAGGCGGCGATGCCGGCGATCAGCGCGCGGTCGTCCCGCATCGCCCGCAGCAGGGCCGGATGCGGCAGGCCGGATGCCGGATCAGCCGCCGTCTTTTCCGCCGCGCTCCAATCCGGCCAGCCGGCGCTCGAGTTCGGCCACATGTCCGGCCAGGCGTCGGATTTCGGCATCGCGCCCATCGGCGCCGCCGCCTTTCGCGCGGTCTTCAGCATCGCCAGGGTCAGGTGCAGCAGCAGCGGCCGCGGACCGCGCCGCAGCAGCGGGCCCGGCGCGTCCGCCATCAGCCGACGCGGCCCATGGCGGCACGGCCCATGGCGGCGCCGGGACCGCGCGCACGAGCGAACCAGCCGTCGACGCCCACAGCGCCAGCAGCTTCTGCCAGGTCTCCTGCGCCTCGCGGTCCTGCGCCCCGGCCGCCAATTCGCTCTGCCAGATCGTGATCCAGTCGCGCGCCAGATCCTGCCAACTGCCCTGCGGGGACGCCGGGCCTTCGGAATCCGGGTTTTCGGGCCCCGTCATGCTTCATTACATCTCCTGTGCGGCGGGACCATATCCGCCGCCGGACCGTCGGGAAACCGCCGACCCGCCGGCCGTAGCCCCATGATCTCGCGTTGGATGCTGCGCCGCATCATGCTAAACTTCATCACCGTAATTTCCCGCGAGGCGGATACATGGCGCAGATCAACGAGGTCGAGAGCGGCACCGCCCAGGCGGACAAGCCGCCCGTCGTGGTGAAGAAATACGCCAATCGGCGCCTCTACAACACCGAAAGCTCCAGCTACATCACCCTCGACACCCTCGCCGACATGGTCCGCATCGGCCGCGACTTCGTGGTCTACGACGCCAAGACCGGCGACGACATCACCCGCGGCGTGCTGACCCAGATCATCGTCGAGGAGGAGGGCAAGGGCCGCGCCCTGCTGCCCACCGGCTTCCTGCGCCAGCTGATCGGCTTCTACGGCGACTCGATGCAGACCCTGGTGCCGAAATACCTCGAGAACGCCATGACCAACTTCGCCCGCCAGCAGGAGCAGATGCGCAAGGCGATGCAGCAGACCATGGGCAACTTCTTCCCCTTCGGCATGGAGGAGGTCAGCCGCCAGAACCTCGCGATGATGGAGCGGGCGATGAGCCTGTTCACCCCGTTCCTGCCCACCGAAGGCGGCGAGGACGCCTCCCTCTCGAACGAGAAATCCCCGCTCGGCAGCGAACTCGCGACCCTGCAGGCGGAGGTCGCCGCCCTGCGCGCCGAACTGGCCGAAGCCCGCGCCCAGGCCGCCGCCAAGCCGCCGAAAGCCGACAAGTAGCGCCGCGCGTGACCTGGCCCCAGGCCGGCGGCGAATTCCGCCTCGGCGACCTGCCGGTCGAGCGCGGCGGCACCGTCCGGGACGCCCGCATCGTCTGGCAGACCCACGGCACCCTGAACGCCGCCCGCGACAACGTCGTGCTCTACCCGTGCAGCTACACCGCCCAGCACCCAGACATGGCCTGGCTGATCGGCCCCGACGGCATCCTCGACCCGACACGCTGGTTCATCGTCATCCCCAACATGTTCTCCAACGGGCTTTCCTCGGGTGCCGCCGAAACCCCGGACTACCCCGCCATCGTTACCTCGGGCGACCTGGTGCGGTCCCAGCACCGGATGCTGTCGGAACAGTTCGGCATCGACCGCCTGGCCGCCGTCTACGGCTTCTCGATGGGCGCGCAGCAGGCCTATCACTGGGCAGCGCTGTTCCCCGACATGGTCGAGCGCGCCATCGTGGTCTGCGGCAGCGCCCGCACCGCCACCCACAACAAGGTGTTTCTCTCCAGCCTGCTGCGCACCCTGGAAGCCGCCCCCGAGCATCTCGGCAACGGCCGCTTCTCCGCCGAGCCCCGCGCCGCCCTGCGCGCCTTCGCCCATATCTACGCCGGCTGGGCGCTCAGCCAGGATTTCTACCGCGCCGGCCTGCACCTGACTGCCCTCGGCGCCCCCGACCTCGACACCTTCCTGCGCACCGATTGGGAAGACCGCTACCACGCCCGCCGCGCCGCCAACCTCTACGCCCAGCTGGTCACCTGGTACCACGGCGACATCAGCGCCGACCCGCGCTACGGCGGCGACCTGGTGCGCGCCCTGCAAGGCATCCGGGCGCGAATGCTGCTGATGCCGGGACGCACCGATCTGTATTTCCCCGTCGCCGACAACGCCGCTGAAATCCCCCACATCGCCGTCGCCGAACTACGCCCGATTCCCAGCATCTGGGGGCACCGGGCCGGCAATCCCAATGTCAGCCGCGAGGATTTCGCGTTTCTGAAGGGCGCGGTTCGGGATTGGCTGAGTAGGTAAGGCCAGGGCGCTGCCCTGGACCCGCTGGGGCCGGAGGCCCCAGGCCCCCATTTGTTGGCGAAATGGTAGCTCCTGATCCATCATAGCATGTAGCGTTCATCCACGCGTTCTTTCAGGACGAAGAAGCGGCCTACTCAGGATGGAGCGTGCGACACGAACCGCCGCCAAAGCCTACCACGTGAAGCCGGTGATTTCGTCCACTGGCACAAGATTGTACTGCTTGCGGCCACTTGGAGTAGTGCCAAACATGCGAACCCGAAGAAGCTTGCTTCGACGCTTCAGATCTCGCAATTCTGCATCGGAGGCAACTTCAATCTCTACCCTGTACGGGCCGCCAGGAATTCCAGGTTGAAACGTTGTTCCATCAGAAGCACAGACGCGCCTCATTTTCTTTGCCCTGATAATATTCTCTGCAACTATGCAAGGTTTATGGTGGATTTGGCGACTACTTTATTGCCAATCATTAGGGCATGGCTTTGCCGATACTGATCGCCGTCGCGCGTGTGCGGAACGAAGAGGATATCGTCGAGGCATTCGTGCGGCATCACCTGGCGCTCGTCGACCGCCTGATCCTGCTCGACAACGGTAGCAACGATAGCACGCGCGAGATCCTGCAGTCGCTCAAGGCGGAAGGTCTGCCGTTGACCCTGTTCGCCAGCAATTCGGCAACGTTTGTCGAAGCCACGCACAACACCTATCTGGCACGCCAGGCCGCGGCGCTCGGCGCAGATTGGATTCTCTGCCTGGATTGCGACGAGTTCGTGGACCAGCGGCGCATTCCGGGTGGTTTGCGGGATTACCTCGCGGCAAAGCCCGCGGACGTGCGGCACCTCCATGCGGGATTGCTGAACTACAACGGCACCGAAGTCGATGATCGCGACGAGCCGATCGTGCCGCTGCGGCTACGCTATCGCGACGCGCAATTTTGCGCGCTGAAGGTGATCGTCAGGGCCAGGCTGCTGACCCAAGGCGGCACGCTGGAGCACGGCAATCACGATGTCGACGTGGACGGCGCGAGACTGCCGCAACGGCGCGACGATAACCTCGTCCTGGCGCATTACCCAATTCGTTCCGGGTGGCAGATGTTGTCCAAGGCGGTGGTCGGACGACTGAAGGTGCTCGCCTCGGGCGTCGCGGAAGCCGAACGCGGAACCGCCGGCCATTACACCGAGCTTCTGGCCAATCTGCGAACCCATCCGGAATGGCTGCTGTTCGACAGGTCATTCATCGATGGGCAGCGCCAGATCGACGATGCCAGCATCGATGATCCGATCGATTACGCCGGCGGTCCGCTCCGCTACACCGCGCCCACCGACCATCGCCTGCGGGCGGCACGCTCGATCCTCGCATCGGCCGAGGAACTCGCGCGCCGCCACGGCGCGCTGCTAGACACGCTTGCCGATGCGCGCGAGCAAACGCGAGCCTGGGACACGGAAATCACCCAGGTCTTCTGATCGGAGCGCTTCGCCTGTCCGCCACGGAAGGCTCAGACGTCGTCAGGGCTCAGCAACCTGATCATCTCCGCGGCCTTGGTATGCACCTCCGCTTCCCGCTCGAAATTCTTTGGAAACCGGCTTCTGCGCGCCTGCACCAGCGCCTTCTTCGCCTGGTCCTCGTGCCAATGGCGCGCCGCGACCAGGGCGGCGTCCCAGCCGCGTTGAAATTCGGGCGTGATCTCGGTCTCGGCCATCAGGCGATGCGGCTCAGATGATGGGATCGAGCATGACCACCGGAATCTCGCGATCGGTTTTCTTCTGATAGTCGGCGTAGGGCGGCCAGAACTTCACCGCCTGTTCCCAAAGCTTGGCACGCTCCGCGCCGCTGACTGTCCGCGCCTTCGCCTTGAGCTTCTTGGTGCCGACCTGGACCTCGACCTCGGGATGGGCGACCAGGTTCTTGTACCAGCCCGGGTGCTCCGGCGCGCCGCCCTTGGACGCCACGATGACATAGCCGCGGCCCGCCTCGCCGTAGAACAGCGGGAAGATGAATTTCTCGCCGGACTTCCGGCCGGTCGTGGTCAGCATCAGCGACGGCACCGTCATCTCCGGATAGCCCGGCGGCGTGACGGTGTACATATGCCCATCGGTGCCGCCGCTGGAGAAATAGCGGTGCGCGTGATCAAGCATCCATTGCGGAAGGTTCGGAGCGAGCTTGGCCTCGGCCATCGTGATGTCTCCTTGTTGGCTGGTTGGTTCGCTTCAGATTCCCTGGGCGTCGCCGGCAGTCGGTCCCTGGCCGCGGCCGGGCGTCCACACCGGATCGGGCGTGCGCCACAGCGACGCGTCGCGGATCGCCTCGGCAAGTTCCTCGGCCAGGATATCGAGCAGCCGCTCGCCCTTCTCGGCGGTGCCGGCGCGCGGGTCGCCCTTGGTGCCGGTGATCGGCGCGCGTTCGGAAAAGCTCCAGAACCGATCATAGCCCTTGCGACCCGCGACCGCCGCCGGCGCCTGGCGCACCGCTTCCTCGATCTTCCCGGTGCGGACCAGGTCGGGCACCATCGCCAGCATCACCGACGTCTCGCCCTCGCAGGCATGTTCCGGGCCCGGCGCCGATTCCATCACCTCGGAGACGCGCTTCGCCGCAGCGAACCAGGGCGTGGTGGCGACCACCGGCATGGCGAACTCGACGCAGAGTTCGCGCGTGGCGACGGCCAGCGGTGCGATGTTGCCGCCATGCCCGTTGACGATCAGCAACCGGCCGATGCCGATCGCCCGCAGGCTGCGCACCACGCCGCGCAGCACGCCCTGGAATTCGGCGTAGTTGAGGCTGATGGTGCCGCCGAACGGCAGATGATGCTCGCTCATGCCGGTCCACATCCCGGGCAGCACCGCCACCGCCGTGGTCGGCGCCACCAGCCGGGCGGCGCGGATCGACACCTCGGACGCGGTGCGGGTATCGGTGATCACCGGCAGATGCGGCCCGTGCTGCTCCAGCGACCCCACCGGAAGGATCGCGATGGCGCCGGGGCGGGCGGCGATTTCCCTCAACTCAGGCCCGGTCAGGCGGGCCCATTCAACCTCGGTCATGTGTGTCCCTGATTGCTGGCGCCAAAGTGGTCGGTGGCGGCCGAGCCTCCCACGAAGCCGGCCGGATGCCAACGGGGCCCCACCG
Organism: uncultured Alphaproteobacteria bacterium; assembly: GCA_963819305.1. Taxonomy (GTDB): domain Bacteria; phylum Pseudomonadota; class Alphaproteobacteria; order Acetobacterales; family Acetobacteraceae; genus CAVTKE01. The sequence continues at coordinate 1,494,819 of CAWFVP010000001.1, read as the reverse complement.
GATGATTGCCGTCACCAGGTTTTCATGTTCAACCAGCACGGATGCCAATGCGCCGCTGAGCGCAAAAAGCTCGTAGAGGGACGTCGGATGCCAACACCAGTCTCGTCCATCGGTCGCCGCAAATTGTTGCAACGCGCCGCCGGTCTCGCTGCCGCCGGCATGGCGGCGCCCTGGCTGGCCGGCCCGGCCCGCGCGGCCACCGCGCTGCGCTGGTCCGCCATCGCGTTCGATCCCTCGGCACTGGCGCTCTGGAAGCAGATCGCCGCGCGGGCCGAGGGCAATCTTCCGGGGATTTCCGTCACCGTCGAGGGCACGTCGTTCAACGACTACTGGACCAAGCTGCAGACCCAGCTCGCCAGCGGCGGCGCCGCCGACCTGATCCAGATGCAGAGCCTGCGGTTCCCGGCCTATGCCGGCCGCAACGTGCTGCGGCCGCTGAACGACTTCATCAAGGCCGATCCGGCCTTCGACGTGGCGGATTTCTATCCGGGCATCCGCCAGGCGTTCGAGCATGACGGCCAGCTGCAGATCCTGCCGTTCGACCTCGGCGCCTTCGTCACCTACATCAACAAGGATTTGTTCCGCGCGGCCGGCGTTCCATTGCCCGACGCCGAGACCCCGATGAGCTGGGCCAAACTGCTCGAGATTTCGAAGGCGCTGACCAACCCGAAGACCAGCACCTACGGCATGGTGCTGGCGCCCAACCTCGAATCTAGCATCCCCTGGATCTGGTCGAACGGCGGCGAGATCTTCTCCGCCGATCTGAAGCAGGCGCGCATCGCCGACGCCAGAAGCAAGGAAGCGCTGGGCTACCTGTTCGACCTGCTGTTCACCCACAAGGTCGCGGCGCCGGTCACCAGCCTGTCGAATGCCAACTTCGCGACGGAGGCTTTCGTCGGCGGCAAGGTGGCGATGTATTTCGATGGCCCCTGGCGGTTCGTCTCCGTTCGGCAGAACGCGAAGTTCGATTGGGACGTGGCGCCTTTCCCCGCCGGTGCGGCCGGCAGCGTGCCGTGGGTCGCGGGCTCGGGATGGGGCATATCGACCCGTAGCGCCAATCCCGCGGCGGCCTGGTCGCTGCTGAAGGAACTGACCAGCACGAACTCCCTGAAGATCCTCGACGATGCCGGCAGGGTGTTTCCGGCCCGCCAATCCACCTTCGCGCTGCGGCAGCCCACCGACGCGGCGCCGAAGAACGTCGGCGTCGTGGACAAGGTCCTGCACGGCACCATCGGCAAGGCGCGGCCGCTGCTGCCGCCGGCATCATGGGCGGAAATCAACCAGCGCGCGCTGCAGATCCTGTCGCCGCTGTTCCTGGAACGTGGCGATGTGAACACCGAGATGGCGACGCTTCAGGACGAGATGCAGACGCTTCTCTCGCGGTGACGTCCCGCCGCGCTGCCCGTCCCATCCACCGGTCGAACACGATCAGCGCGGGCCTGTTCCTGCTGCCGGCACTGGCCGGGTTCTGCGTTTTCGTCCTGCTGCCGGTGCTGGCGGCGTTCGCCATCTCGTTCTTTCGCTGGGACCTGATCAGCCCGCCGCATTATGTCGGCCTCGCGAATTTCGCGCGGCTGCCGCACGACCGGGTGTTCATGGCGGCGCTGTGGAACACCGCCTACTACACCGTGGGCGTCGTGGTCCTGTCGGTCAGCCTGGGGCTGTGCTGCGCCATCCTGGTCGGCCGCGCGGTCAGGGGCGTGGGCATCGCCCGGGTGCTCCTGGTGATGCCCTATGTGACGGTCACGGTGGCGATGGCCATCGTCTGGCGCTGGATCTATCAGCCCGAGCTCGGGTTGATGAACGGCCTGATGGCAATGTTCGGCATTCACGGGCCGAACTGGCTGGGCAGCCGCGTCTGGGCGATGCCGGCGCTGATCCTGATGGGTGTGTGGAAGTCGTTTGGCTACAACATGATCCTGTTCATCGCCGGCCTGCAGGCGATCCCCGCCTCGCTGTACGAGGCAGCCTCGCTGGATGGCGCCCGGTCCTGGCAGCGGCTGCGCTTCATCACCATCCCGCTGCTGTCGCCGATCCTGTTCTTCGTCAGCGTCATCTCGATCATTTCGTCGTTCGAGGTTTTCGACTCGGCCCTGGTGATGACCGGCGGCGGCCCCGGCACGGCCACCACCACGCTCGTGCTGCACATCTACAACACCGGATTCGAAGCCTTCGATTTCGGCTACGCCTCGGCCATCGCCCTGGCGCTGTTTGCCGTGATCCTGGCGGTGACGCTGATCCAGATGGGCCTGCAGCGCAAACTGGTTCATTACGATGACTAGCCGGGATCGCCCGAAGGCGTCGCCTGCGCTGCTGTCCGCGATGCTGGCGTCCGCGGTGCTGGCGCTGCTGGTATTCTTCGCGTTGCTGCCGATCGTCTGGATGATCATATCGGCGTTCAAGTCGAATTCCGAAATCCTTAGCGCCGATCAGACATTTCTCCCGAGGGATTGGACCGTCGGCGGCTTCTTTGCGTTGTTCCGGCTGTTCCCGTTCGGCCGCTATCTGCTGAACAGCCTGGTCGTCGCCGGCGGCATCGCGGTCATCCAGACCGTGACTGCGGCGCTCGCGGCCTATGCCTTCGCGCGCATTCCGTTCCGTGGATCGGCCCTGCTGTTCACATTGTTCCTGATGACCCTGATGGTGCCGCCGCAGGTAACCCTCATTCCGCAGTTCATCATCGCCAGCCGCCTGGGCTGGGTGGACACCTATCACGGGTTGATCATCCCGCAGGCCTTCACTGCGTTCGGCATCTTCCTGCTGCGGCAGTTCTTCCTGGCGATCCCGAAGGGACTGGAGGACGCCGCCCAGATCGACGGCGCCAACCACTGGATCATCTTCACCAGAATCATCCTGCCGCTGTCCGGCCCGGCCATCGCGACGCTGCTGCTGTTTGCGTTCCTGGCGCACTGGAACGCCCTGCTGTGGCCGCTGGTCATGTCCACTACCGATGCCACCCGCACCGTGGTGCTGGGACTGCGCGAGTTCCAGGGACAATATTTCACCAGCTGGGACCTGCTGATGGCCGGCGCGATCGTGGCGACCATCCCGACCGTTGCCGTCTATCTGTTCGCGCAACGCTGGTTCATCAAGGGTGTTGTCCTGACCTCAGGACTTGGAGGACGTTGAGATGCCGCCGAACATCATTCAGATCGTGGCCGACGATCTAGGTTTCCAGGACATCGGCTTCTTCAACGACGGCGTCACCCGAACGCCCAACATCGACGCGCTGTTCAGCGGCGGCGCCCGGTTCACGCAGGCCTATTCCGCCTCCCCCGTCTGCGCGCCCGCCCGCGCGGCCCTGCTCACCGGACGCTATCCGCACCGCACCGGCGCGATCGACACGCTGGAAGGCCGGGGCCTCGATCGGCTCGCACTCCGGGAAAGGACGCTCGCCGACGCGCTGAAGGCGGCCGGCTACCGCACCGGCCTGGTCGGCAAATGGCACAACGGCGCACTCGACCCGCGCTATGCGCCCACCCAGCGTGGCTTCGACCGGTTCGCGGGCTTCAGCGGCGGCTGGATGGATTACTGGGACTGGACCATCAGCGTGGACGGCCAATCCACCCGTACCGACGGCCGTTATCTCACCGATGTCTGGGCCGAGCAGGCAACGAAGTTCATCCGGGAAAGCGGCGACACGCCGTACTACCTGATGCTGGCCTTCAACGCCCCGCATTATCCCCTGCAGGCCCCCGCCGAGCTGATCGAAAGCTATCTGGAAAAGCTGAGCGTGACCCGGGAAGTCGCGACGATCTACGCGATGGTGGAGATCATGGACCGCGCCATCGGGCAGGTTGCCGAGGCGGTGCGCGAGAGCGGCGCCGAGGACGACACGATCATCCTGTTCGCCAGCGACAACGGCCCCGATCTGTCGGGTGCATCGGCGCGGCCGAACCTCGCGCTGCGCGCCTGGAAGGGCAAGGTCTATGACGGCGGCATCCAGGTGCCGTTCGCGATGCGCTGGCCCGCCCGCATCCCCGCCGGCACGCGCGTCGACCACCTGCTGCACTTCGTCGATGTGTCCCCCACCCTGCTGGACATCGCCGGCGCCGCCGCGGCGCCGGGCGCGCAACCGTTCGACGGCTGTTCCATGTGGCCGCAGATTTCCGGCAGCATTCCTGCGCCCGCGCCGCGATTCTGGCAGTGGAACCGCTACACCCCGGTAGCCCGCTGCAACGCCGCCATGCGCGACGGAAACTGGAAGCTCGTCTTCCCGCCGATTCCGGAAGCGATGAAGGTGACGCCTGCTGATTTGCAAATGGACGAAGAACTCAAATACCAGCCCGGCCTGCACACGCAGATCCTGCCCGGCGAACCCGACCGCGCAATCCCGCCCCCGCAGCCGGCGGAACTGTACGACATCGCCGCCGACCCGTCGGAGGCCGTGGACCTCGCGGCGCAAGACGCCGAGCGCGTGCGGCAGATGACCGAACTCCTCGACGCCTGGTTCGAGGCCGTCGAACGGGAACGCCGGCAGACGCAGCGCGATTAGGCGGTCCGGTCTCCCCCCGCACCCAGCGCCGCCTGCGCCGCCGCCAGCCGTGCCACCGGCACCCGGTACGGGCTACACGAGACGTAATCGAGCCCCACCTGCTCGCAGAACGCGATCGAGGCGGGGTCGCCGCCATGCTCGCCGCAGATGCCGAGCTTGAGATCGGGCTTGGCCGACCGGCCCTTCTCCACCGCGATCCGCACCAGCGCGCCGACGCCTTCGGTGTCGAGCGAGACGAACGGATCCTTCGCGATGATGCCGGCTTCCACATAGGCCGGCAGGAACTTGCCGGCGTCGTCGCGTGACAAACCGAACACCGTCTGGGTCAGGTCGTTGGTGCCGAAGCTGAAGAAATCGGCAACCTCGGCGATCCGGTCGGCGATGATGCAGGCGCGCGGCAGCTCGATCATCGTGCCGACGGTGTACTCGATCTTTTCCCCGGTCTCGGCGAACACCTCGGCGGCAACCTTGTCGACCTGTGCGCGGGTGATCTCCAGTTCGCGCCGCGTGCCGACCAGGGGGATCATGATTTCAGGGATCGGCGCACGGCCAAGCTCCTTGGCGACGGCGATCGCGCCCTCGAAGATCGCCCGTGCCTGCATCTCGTAGATCTCGGGGTAGGTCACACCCAGGCGGCAGCCGCGATGGCCCAGCATCGGGTTGGCCTCGGCGAGTTCGGCGGCGCGGCGGCGCATCGATTCCATGTCGCTGCCGACCGCCTCCGCGAGCTCCGCCAGTTCCGAATCGGCATGCGGCAGGAATTCGTGCAGCGGCGGGTCCAGCAGCCGGATCGTCACCGGCAGCCCGGCCATGATCTTGAACAGCTGGAAGAAATCCTGGCGCTGGAACGGCAGCAGCTTGGCCAGTGCCGTGCGCCGGCCACGCTCGTCGTTGGCCATGATCATCTGCCGCACCGCGCCGATCCGCTCGGGGTCGAAGAACATGTGTTCGGTCCGGCACAGGCCGATGCCCTCGGCGCCGAATTTCTTCGCCGTCTCGGCATCGAGCGGGGTTTCGGCATTCGCCCGCACCCGCATCCGCCGGATGTCGTCGGCCCAGGACATCAACGTGGCAAATTCGCCGGACATCATCGGCTCGATCATCGCGACGGTGCCCAGAAACACCTCGCCGGTCGCGCCGTCGATGGTGATGGTGTCGCCGGCCCGCGCGGTCTTGCCGCCGGCCGACAAAGTCTGCGCGCCGTAATCCACCGAAATGCCGCCGGCGCCGGCGACGCAGGGGCGCCCCATGCCGCGCGCCACCACCGCCGCGTGGCTGGTCATGCCGCCTCTGGTGGTCAGGATGCCGCGGGCCGCGTGCATGCCGTGGATGTCCTCGGGGCTGGTCTCGATGCGCACCAGCATCACCGCCTCGCCCTTCGCCGCGCGCATCTCGGCTTCGTCGGCGCTGAACACCACGATGCCGCAGGCGGCACCTGGGCTCGCCGGCAACCCGCGGGAGAACAGCGTCCGCTGCGCCTTGGGGTCGAGCGTCGGGTGCAGCAGCTGGTCGAGCGAGGCGGGGTTGACCCGCAGCACCGCCTCGTTCCGGTCGATCAACTTGTCTTGCGCCATCTCAACAGCGATGCGCAGGCTGGCGGCCGCGGTGCGCTTGCCGTTGCGGGTCTGCAGCATGTACAGCTTGTTCCGCTGCACCGTGAACTCGATGTCCTGCATGTCCTTGTAGTGCCGCTCGAGCTTTTCGCGGACCTGCATCAGTTCCGCATAGGCCGCCGGCATGGCGGTCTGCATCGAGGTCTCGCCCGGCTTGGCGGCGGCGTCCGACATCGGTTGCGGCGTGCGGATGCCGGCCACCACGTCCTCGCCCTGCGCATTCACCAGGTATTCGCCGTAGAACAGGTTCTCGCCGGTCGACGGATTGCGGGTGAAGCACACGCCGGTGGCGCAATCCTCGCCCATGTTGCCGAACACCATCGCCTGCACGTTCACCGCGGTGCCCCAGCTGGCCGGGATCTCGTGCAGCCGGCGATAGGTGTTGGCGCGCGGGTTCATCCAGCTGCCGAACACCGCACCGATGGCGCCCCAAAGCTGTTCCTCGGGGTCCTGCGGGAACGGCTTGCCGGTCTCCTGCTGGACCATGTCCTTGTAGCCTTCGACCACGCGCTGCCAGTGCTGCGCCGTCAGGCCGGTATCCTCGATCACATCGGCATCGATCTTGGCGTGCTCGATGATCTCCTCGAAGCGGTGGTGATCGACGCCGAGCACCACGCTGCCATACATCTGGATGAAGCGGCGATACGAATCCCAGGCGAAGCGGGCATCGCCGGAAGCCGCCGCCAGCCCCTCGACGGTCGCGTCGTTGAGGCCGAGATTCAGCACCGTGTCCATCATCCCCGGCATCGACACGCGGGCGCCGGAACGAACCGAAACCAGCAACGGATTCTGCCGGTCGCCGAAGCCGAGGCCCACCGATTTCTCCACCACGGCGAGCGCCGCGCGCACCTGGGCCGCGAGTTCGTCGGGATATTTCTGGCCGTTGTCGTAATAAGCGGTGCAGACCTCCGTGGTCAGGGTGAACCCCGGCGGCACCGGCAGGCCGATGCTGGCCATTTCGGCGAGGTTGGCGCCCTTGCCGCCGAGCAGGTTGCGCATGTCCGCGCGCCCCTCGTCGTGGCCGGCGCCGAAGCTGTACACCCATTTGGTCATGCCGGGAGGAACTCCTTCAGCCTTCGATACGGGAGAAATCCGCCGCGAGATTCATGGCGGCGCGGACGCGGGCGAGCAAAGCCAAACGATTGCGGCGTAATTCCGGTTGCGGATCATTGACAGTCACGTTTTCGAAAAACGCATCCAGCGCCGGCCGCAACCGTGCGAGAGCTTCCATGGCCTGGGTAAATTTTTCATCCGCGATTGCCGCGGACACCTGCGGGCTGACCGCATCGAGTTCGCTGGCCAGGGATTGCTCATCGTCCACCATGAGCAAACCGGCATCGACCGCCCCGCCATGCGGGCCGTCCTTCTTTTCCTCGATGCGCAGGATGTTCGCGGCCCGCTTGGCGCCGGCTAGCAGGTTGGCGCCATCCTCGGTGCCCAGCAGACCGGCGACGGCTTCGGTGCGCGCCAGCAACCGTATGATATCGTCGTCCAGGCCGGTGCCGAGTACCGCCGCCAGCACGTCGTGGCGCGCGCCTTCCGCCCGAAGCTGCACGCGCAGGCGCTCGGCCAGGAATGCGAGCAGGTCGTCGACGTCGACCGCCGCGGGCTGGCCTTCGCCGGCGGCAGCGATCAGCGTCCGCAACGGCAGCCGCAAGGCCGCGTCCCGTATGATGCGAATGATGCCGAGCGCCGCACGCCGCAGCGCGTATGGGTCGCCGGAGCCGGTGGGCTTCTCGCCGATCGCGAAGAACCCGGCCAGCAGGTCGAGCTTGTCGGCGAGGGCGACGGCGATCCCGACCGGGTCGGCGGGGACCGCGTCGGTCGGGCCCTTCGGTCCGTAATGATCGCGGACGGCGTCCGCAACGCGCGGGCCCTCGCCGTCATGCAACGCGTAGTAGCGGCCCATCACGCCTTGCAACTCGGGGAACTCGCCGACCATGCCGGTGGTGAGATCGGCCTTCGCCAAACGTGCGGCCCGTTGCGCCGGAACCGGGTCGGCGCCGACATGCGGGGCGATGATCCCGGCCAGCCGCACCAGCCGCCGCACCCGGTCGCCCTGGGTGCCTAGCTTCGCGTGGAAGGTGATTGCGTCCAGCGCCGCGATGCGGGAATCCAGCCGCCGGGTGCGGTCGAGATCCCAGAAGTGGCGGGCGTCGCTGAACCGGGCGCTCAGCACGCGCTCGTTGCCGGCGACGATGGCCGCACCGCCGTCGGGGGCGACGATGTTGGCGGCGAAGGCGAAGAACGGCGCCGCCTTGCCCTCGGCATCGCGCAGCGCGAAGTAGCGCTGGTTCACCCGCATCGACACCTGCATCACCTCGGCCGGCAACTGCATGTACGCGGCGTCGATCCGCCCGAGCAGCGGCACCGGCCATTCCACCAGGCCGGCGACTTCGTCCAGCAGTCCGGCATCGTCGACGACGGAGAGTTGCCGGTCGGCCGCGAGCCTTGCCACGCCGTCGGCGATGATCCGCCGGCGCTCGGCGGCGTCGACGACGACGTGCCGCGCCTGCAGCTTCGCCGCCCAGTCGGCCACCGAGGTCACGGGAAAGGCGCCGGGCGACAGGAAGCGATGGCCCTCGCTGAGGTCGTCCAATTCCAGCCCGTGCCCGTCATCGGCGCCGTCGCGCAGGGAGAACTTCACCAGGTTGCCGCCCACCAGGCAGACGATCCGCCGCAGCGGCCGCACCCAGGTGAAGGCGCTGGTGCCGCCCCAGCGCATCGATTTCGGCCAGGGCATGCGGCGCAGGACGCCGGGCATGGCGGTGGCGACCAGCGCCCGCGGCATCTACGCCGGGGCTGACCCGGTCGAGCACCCAGAAGCCGGCCTCCTCGCGCAACTGGTCGCGTTCGGCGCCGTGCTTGCGCAGGAAGCCGGCCAACGCCTGCTCCGGGGCGCCGACGCGCGGGCCGCGCTCGTTGGTGCGGGTTTCCGCGACCGAGGCGGCGATGTCCATCGCCAGCGCGATCCGGCGCGGTCCGTGGAAACTGCGCGGGTTCGACGGCTTGAGCGGCGCCAGCGCGTCGCCGACCAGACGGGACAAATCCTCGGCCGCCTTGGCCTGCATTCGGGCGGGGATTTCCTCGCTGAACAGCTCCAGAAAAAACTCAGGCATCGGCCGTCGCTTCATTGGCCATCATTTCACCGGCCAGCCAGGCCTCGCAGCAGCCTTTCGCCAGGTTCCGCACCCGGCCGATATAGCTGGCCCGCTCGGTCACGCTGATCACGCCCCGCGCATCCAGCAGGTTGAACAGGTGGCTGGCCTTGATGCACTGGTCGTAGGCCGGCAATGCCAGCGCGTGGTCCAGCAGGGCAGCGCACTCCCGCTCGGCGTCCACGAAGTGCCGGGCCAGGACCTCGGTGTCGGCGTGCTCGAAGTTGAAGGCGCTGTATTCCCGCTCGGCGCGGAGGAAAATATCGCCGTAGCGGACGCCGCGGCCGTTGAAGTCCAGGTCGTAAACCCGCTCCTTGTCCTGCACGTACATCGCGAGCCGTTCCAGGCCATAAGTCATCTCGAAGCTCGGGAGTGCCACGGGGATGCCGCCGACCTGCTGAAAATAGGTGAACTGGCCGACCTCCATGCCGTCGCACCAGACCTCCCAGCCCAGGCCCCAGGCGCCGATGGTGGGGCTTTCCCAGTCGTCCTCGACGAAGCGGAAATCATGCAGCAGCGGGTCCAGGCCCAGTTCGCGGTAGCTGTCCAGCAGCAGCGCCTGGGCATCGGCGGGGCTGGGCTTCATGATCACCTGGTATTGGTAGTAATGCTGCAGCCGGTTGGGGTTCTCGCCGTAGCGGCCGTCGGACGGGCGGCGGCTGGGCTGGACATAGGCCGCGGCCCACGGCTTCGGTCCGAGCGCGCGCAGGGTGGTGGCGGGATGGAAGGTGCCGGCGCCCATCTCCAGGTCGTAGGGCTGCAGGATGACGCAGCCCTGGCGCGACCAGAATGCGTGCAGCCGCAGGATCAGCTCCTGAAAGCTGGGGATGGGCAGGCGTGTTGGCATGTGTCCGCGGCGTCTCTTTATGATGCGTCGCACAATACGGGGCCGGTGATGTGGGAACAAGGATGGGCGATCGATGACCCGGCCTGAGACGGCGCCGAACCCCGGCGGCCCTGGCGCCGCGAGGCGTGACGAGCCGAGGCATCGCGGCCTGCTGCGGGCGCTGCTGGCGGCGGCGGCGCTGGGGGCATGGCTCTGGGCGCTGCTGGCCTACCGGGCCGCTTATGTGGAGCCGCGCGAGTGGGGCGCCGCCTGCGCGGTGCTGATGCCGCCGGCCGCCTGCCTGCCGCGGGAGGCCCTGCTGTGGCTGCAGCATTGGCAGGTTTGGGGTCTCGCCGCGCTGGCGCTTGGCATGGCCGCCTTCGCCGGCGCCGAGGTCGCCTTCCTGGCGGTCGCGGCGGGCATCGCCGGGGTGGTCAACTATAACGCGACCTGGGGCATGCTCGGCGCCTGCCTCGGCGCCTGGGCGTGGGTCAGCGGCAGGCGTGGATCAGCGCCGGCCCCGCGGCTGGCTCAGCGCCGCCAGGGATAGCCGCGCAGCAAGGTCGGACCGGCCAGCACCAGCGCGCAGCAGCTCCAGCCGGCCGCCTGGGCGTTCAGCGGCCCCTCGTGCACTGCCGTCGCCAGCGCCGCCAGCGCCAGCACGCCGCCGGCCCAGAAATCCTCGCGCGAACCGCCTTGCAGGCTGAAATCCTGCAGCACCAGCCGTGCCACCACTACCACCAGCGGCACCGCGAAGCTGTCGAACGGGAAATCCCGGTAGCGCGGGTCGAACAGCAGCAGCAGTTGCAGCACCGCCGCGGTCCAGACGAACAGGAACGACAGGTCGTCCAGCAGCCAGTCGCGCCAGCCCGGCGGCGGCGACAGGCGCAGCCAGCCGCGCACGGTGGCGGTCGCATGGGCGCCGTTGCGGCGCGGCGGCACGTCCCACCCCGCCACCGCGGCGGCGATCCGGCGCACCAGCAGCACCGCCAGCAGCGCCTGGCCCAGCAGGTTGCCGGCGGCGGCGATCCCGGCCGGGACGTCGTACACCTCGGTCAGGGTGGTGACGACCGCGTAGCCGAGCGCCGCCCCCAGCACCATCGCCAGCACCGCCAGCCGGGCCTGGGCCGCCGGCACCACCCCCGGGACGGACAGCCCGGCGGCCAGCAGCAGGCCGCCCAGGATGCAGCTCAGCAGCGCCCCGCGCGCCCAGTCCGGGTTTTCCGACATCGGCCCGGCCGGCGCGAATTTGGGCTGGCGGTCCGCCGTCCACAGTCCCCAGTTGGCGCCGACGACGCCTTCGTTGGCGTATTTCCAGTCCTGGTCGAACGCCTCGATCAGGTTGTAGTCGAAGCCGCGCTGGGTCGCCGACATCACGAAGCGGCGGATGAACTCCGCCTGGTTGACCCGCCCGGGCGCCGCATCGGCCCGCCAGCGGCCGCGGCTGGGCCAGCCGGCCTCGCCGACGACGATCGGCTTGCCGGGAAACTGCGCGGCAATCCGGGCGTAGCTGCCCTCGGCGTGCAGGAAGGCGCGGTCGATGTTGCTCGGCACGTCCTCCCAATAAGGCAGCAGGTGGATGGTGATCATGTCGACATGGCCCGCGACCTCGGGGAATTGCTGCCAGAACTCCCAGACATCGGCGTAGGTCACCGGCTGGCGCACGGCACGGCGAACGATGTCGATGTCGGCCATCAGCTCCTGCACCGGCAGGTCGCGGCGCAGCAGCACCTCGTTGCCGACCACCACCCGGGTCACGGTGTCCGGGTATTTGTTGGCGGCGGCGATGGCGCGGGCCATCTCGCGGCGGTTCTGCGCCCGGTCCGCGCCCAGCCAGATGCCCTGCCACAGCTTCAGCCCATGCAGTTGCGCCAGGGCGGCGATGTCGTATTCGCCTTCGTTCGCGGCATAGGTGCGGATCGCGCGAACATGCGGCGCCAGCAGCGTGAGGTCGGCATCCACCTGGGCGGCGGTCGGGAAGGTCCCGGTCAACGGCGACTGCCCCGGCCGATAAGGGGCGAAGGATACCGAGCTCAGCCGCCCGCCGGGGATGTCCGGTCCGGCCGGCTGCGGGCGGTTCGGCCACCACCACGCCAGCACCACCAGCGCCGCGAGGCCGGCCAGAATCGGAAGCAACCAGGGGGTTGGACGCGACATTGCCCCCGCACTACCTAATTACATCAGGCTGCGATAGGAGACCTGGATGGGAATCGACGGGCTCGACGACGCAACGGTCGCGGACGTGTTGCGAAACACCCGGCGCGTGGCGCTGGTCGGCGCCTCCGCCAACCCGGCGCGGGCGGCCCACGGCGTCCAGGCCCTGCTGCAGCGCCGCGGCTACGAGGTGACGCCGGTCAACCCGGGCCTCGCCGGCCAGAGCCTGCATGGCCGCCCGGTGGTGGCGGCGCTGGACGAGGCGGCGCCGCTGGAGATGGTCGACGTGTTCCGCGCCAGCGACAAGGTGGATCCGGTGGTGGACGACGCCATCCGCCTCGGCGCCAAGGTGATCTGGATGCAGCTCGGCGTCGTCAACGAGGCAGCGGCGGAGAGGGCTAGGGCAGCCGGGATCACCGTCGTCATGGACCGCTGCCCGGCCATCGAACTGCGGCGGCTCGGCATCGCTTGAAGCCATGTGGCAGCCGCGCCACATCTGCGAAGAATTTCGTGCCTGCAACATGGGAGCAAGCCGATGACCAACGAAGAACGTGACCTGATCACCCGCTTCATCCAACGCGTCGGCGGGGCCCCGGCCAGCACCGGTGGCTCGGTGCCGGCCACGACGCCGGCGCTGCCGCCGATCGACCGCGAGGCCGACGCGCTGATCGCCGACCTGTTCACCCGCTATCCGGAAGCCCGCTACCGGCTGACCCAGACGGCGTTCGTGCAGGAGCACGCGCTGGTGGAGGCGCAGAACCAGATCAACCAGCTTCAGTGGCAGGTGCAGCAGCTTCGCCAGGCGGCGCCGCAATCGGGCGCGCCGTCGCCCTGGGGGGCCGCCGGCCAGCAGTCGGCCCAGCCGGCCCAGCCCCAGCCGGCCCAGCAGGGCATGTTCGGCCGGTTGTTCGGCGGCAGTTCGCCGCCACCGCAGCCACAGCCGCAATACCAGCAGCCGCAGCAGCCGCAATACGCGCCGCCGCCGCCGCAATATCCGCCGAACTACCAGCCCGGCATGTTCCAGCGGCAGGGTTCCGGCTTCCTTGGCTCGGCGCTCACCACCGCGGCCGGCGTCGCCGGCGGCATGGTGGCGGGCAACGCGCTGATGAACCTGTTCAGTGGCGGCCATGGCGGCGGCGGATTCGGTGCCGGCGGCTTCGGGGCCGGCGGCTTCGGCAGCCCGTCCGCGGTCGAATACGTCCCGGTGGAGCCGGTCGGTGGTCCCTGGGCCGGCGGTCCGTCGGCCGACCCGTTCGACGCCGGCGGCGCGCCGAAGGATCCGGCCGGCTGGGCCGACAACACCACCGGCGGCTGGCAGGACGCCAACCAGGGCGGCGGCTGGCAGGACCCGAACCAGGGTTCCGGCGGCTGGCAGGATGTCAGCTCGGACAACACCGCCGACAGCGGCTGGACCGACTCCGGCTCCAGCGACGACCTGACCAACACCTGAGCGGGCCTTGGATCACCAGGCGGGGTCGTTCCCGGCCCCGTTCGCGGAGTACGAAGGCGAGGTTCTGCCGGCGTGGATCGATTCCAACGACCACATGAACCTCGCCTACTACGTGGTGCTGTTCGATTTCGCGACCGATGCGATCTATGCGGCGCTCGGCATGGGGCCGGGCTACAAGGCGGCGACCAATTGCGGCACCTTCGCGGTCGAGACGCATATCCTCTACGACAACGAATTGCGCCTGGGCGAGCGGGTCCGGGTGGCCAGCCACGTCCTCGGCGCCGATGCGAAGCGGCTGCATCTCGGGCATGAGATGATCCGCCTCGCCGACGGCAAGCGCGCCGCCGCGCAGGAACTGCTCTACCTCCACATCGACCTTGCCGTGCGCAAGGTGACGCCCTGGCCGGAGGCGGTCGCGGCACGGATGCGGATTGCTCGCGCGGCACACGCTGCGATCCGCCCCGCCTGGGTCGGCCGGCGCATCGAAATGCCGCCGCCGCGATAGCGCGATCCCTCGCCGCACCCTGTTTCGCGGGCGCCACGCCCTATATGGTGCCCCATGCCATTCGACGACCGAGACCTTCCCGGCCGCGCCGGCGACCACGCGGGCCTTCGCGTTGCGCCGTCGCGCAGCGACCGGCTGGTGGCGCTCTGGCTGTTCGGCGTCTGCGCCATGCTGCTGGTGATGATCGTACTCGGCGGCGCCACCCGGCTCACCGGCTCCGGCCTGTCGATCATGGAATGGGCGCCCCTGTCCGGCGCGCTGCCGCCGATGAGCGAGGCCGAGTGGCAACGCCTCTACGGGCTCTACCAGCAGATTCCGCAATACAAGCTGCTGAACCAGGGCTTCGGCATCGACGGTTTCCGGCACATCTTCTGGCTGGAATGGACGCACCGCCTCTGGGGCCGCCTGATCGGTCTGTTTTTCATCGTCCCGCTGGTCGGCTTCGCCGTCACCGGCCGGATCCCGCGCCGGCTGGTGCCGCGCCTGGTCCTGCTGTTCGCGCTCGGCGGACTGCAGGGCGCGGTCGGCTGGTTCATGGTCGCCTCCGGCTTCTTCCCCGACAGCACCGCGGTTTCGCCGTACCGGCTGGTCATCCACCTCGCCTTGGCCCTGGCGCTGTACGTCGCGGTGTTCTGGACGGCGCTCGAGCTATGGCAACCGCGCCGCGCCGCACCCGACCGGCTGCTCCGCCGGCTGGCGCATGCGGTGGCCGGCATGGTCGCGCTGACCATCATTGCCGGCGGCTTCGTCGCCGGGCTGCACGCCGGGCTGGACTACAACACCTTCCCGCTGATGGACGGCCGGCTGGTGCCCGACGGCTACGCGTCGCTGCGGCCGTTCCTGCGCAACCTCACCGAAAACATCGCCGCGGTGCAGTTCGACCACCGGCTGCTGGCAACGCTGACCGCCCTGCTCGCGTTGACAACCGCGGCGATCGGCCTCGCCCGCGGGGCGGCTCGCGCGCCGATGCTCCTGCTCGGCGGCGCCGTCGCCACGCAATACGCGCTCGGCGTCGCCACCTTGCTCGCGGTGGTGCCGGTCGCCCTCGCCGCCGCCCACCAGGGCGTCGCGGTGCTCGTGCTCACCGCTGCCGTGCTGTGCGTCTTTACATTGCGGCGTTAGACTTCCCCTGCGATTCCCATTGCCTCGCGCAATCCATTGGATGAAACCATGAGCTCCTCCGACACCCCGCTCGCCGTCACCGACCGACTGTTCTTCGAGCGCGCGGATTCGGCGCTCGACCGTGACACCGCCGAACGCACCGTCGCCGCCACCCTGCGCGACGCCGATGACGGCGAGCTGTTCCTGGAATACCGGGAGAGCGAATCGATCAGCCTCGACGATGGCCGCATCCGCGCCGCCGGCTTCGACACCTCCTTCGGTTTCGGCCTGCGCGCCGTGGCCGGCGAGGCGGCCGGCTACGCCCATGCCGGCGAACTGACCGAGGACGCCCTGAAGCGCGCCGCGACCACCGTCTCGGCCATCTCGTCCGGCCATTTCGGCACCGCCGCGGAAGCGCCGCGCTCCACCAACGCGCGGCTGTATTCGGACAGCAACCCGCTGTCAGCCATGCCGTTCGCCAAGCGCACCGGCCTGCTTGCCGAGATCGACGCCTACGCCCGCGCCAAGGACCCGCGGGTCAGCCAGGTGATGGCCTCGATCTTCGGCGAATGGCAGGCGGTGCAGATCATCCGCGCCGATGCCGGCCGGGTCGCCGACCTGCGCCCGCTGGTGCGGCTGAACGTCAGCGTGGTGGTGGAGAAGGACGGCCGCCGCGAAACCGGCAGCCACGGCATGGGCGGCCGTTTCGACTATGACCGCTTCCTCGACGAGACGGTCTGGAAGGGCGCCGTGGACGAGGCGCTGCGGCAGGCGCTGGTCAACCTCGACAGCCGCGCCGCTCCGGCCGGCGAAATGCCGGTGGTGCTTGGGCCGGGCTGGCCGGGCATCCTGCTGCACGAGGCGATCGGGCACGGGTTGGAAGGCGATTTCAACCGCAAGAAGACCTCCGCATTCTCCGGGCTGATGGGCAAGCGCATCGCCTCCCCCGGGGTCACGGTGGTCGATGACGGCACGCTGAAGGACCGCCGCGGCAGCCTGACGGTGGACGACGAGGGCACGCCCTCCGGCCGGACCGTGCTGATCGAGGACGGCATCCTCACGGGCTTCCTGCAGGACCGGCTGAATGCCCGGCTAATGGGCGTGCGGCCCACCGGCAACGGCCGCCGCCAGTCCTACGCGCACGCCCCGATGCCGCGGATGACCAACACCATCATGCTGAACGGCACCAGCTCCCACGACGAGATGATCCGCTCGGTGAAGCGCGGCCTCTACGCGGTGAATTTCGGCGGCGGCCAGGTCGACATCACCTCCGGCAAGTTCGTGTTCTCGGCCAGCGAGGCGTACATGATCGAGGACGGCAAGATCACCGCCCCGGTGAAGGGCGCCACGCTGATCGGCAATGGCCCCGATGCGCTGACGCAGGTCGAAATGGTGGGCGGCGACATGGCGCTCGACCCCGGCGTCGGCACCTGCGGCAAGAACGGCCAGGGCGTGCCGGTCGGCGTCGGCCAGCCGACCCTGAAGCTGTCCGGTCTCACCGTCGGAGGCACCGCGGCGTAGCGACGATGCACCACCCCCCGATCGTGCGTCGTGGCGACGCGCTGAAACTCGTCAGGAAATCCCCCGCCGACCAGGCGCGGCAATGGTTCGAGCGGCAACGGGCGGCGCTGACCGCGCACAAGGCGCGCAAGCATCCGGTGCCGGCGCGGTTCATGAAGATCGTCAGTTGGAACCTGCTGCGCCTGACCGGCGCGTCGCTCGACGACGTGGTGCGGCTGATCGAGCGCGAACAGCCCGACCTGCTGCTGATGCAGGAAGCCACCAACGCCATGGACGGCCTGACCACGCGGGTCGGCGGCCACTATGCCCGCGCCCCGTTGCCGGGTCGCATCCACGGGCTGGCGCTGTGGAGTCCGACGCCGATCGCGCGTCCACCGGTCGTGGTTCATCTGCAGCGCGGCAGCATGTTCAGCCGCGTCTGCCAGACTCTCGACCTCGGCGACTTCGCCGTCGCCAACGTGCATCTGTCCCATGGACAGGTGCTGAACCGCCGCCAGTTGCGGCGCATCGCCCAGCATCTGCCGCATCGCGCCGCTGTGCTCGGTGACTACAACCTGCTCGGACCCGCGTTGCTGCCGGGCTTCCGCGACGTCGGCCCGCGCCGCCACACCCACGTGATGGGCGACATCGTGCCGATCCGCATCGATCGCTGCCTGGTCCGCGGCCTCACCTGCACCGATTCCAGCGTTCTGCCGCGCGAGCGTTCCGACCACCACCCGATCGTGGTCCGCCTCGGCGTGCCGGCACCGGTGCTGCTCGCGGCCTGAGAACCCCGGCCCAGGCTTCGGCGAGCCTCACCTTCCCGCGAGCGCCGCGGCCACTTGCCGCAGCGCGGGCTCGCTGCGCCGCGCACGGCCGCATGTTCCGTCGATCCCGTCCGTCTCCAGCCATCTGCCGATCTCGCCCGCGGGCTTCGGGCGATCGAACAGAAAGCCCTGCACCTCGGTGCAGCCGGTATCGCGCAGGCGCAGCAGGTGCTCCTCGGTCTCGACGCCCTCGGCGGTGGTGGTCATCCCCAATGTGTGGGCCAGGCTGGTGACCGAGCGCACGATCGCCTCGCAATCCGGCCGCGACGCCATTTCCCTGATGAAGGACTGGTCGATCTTGACCTTGCTGAAGGGGAAGCTGCGCAGGTAGCTCAAGGACGAATAGCCGGTGCCGAAATCGTCCAGCGCAATGCGCAGGCCCAGCGCGCCCAGCTCGTGCAGCATGGCTAGCACCGTCTGGCTATCCTCCAGCAGCGCCGATTCGGTGATCTCCAGTTCCAGGCGCGCCGGCGCCATCCCTGACGCTTCGAGCGCCGCCCGCACGGCTGCGACCAGGCCCTGGGCACGAAACTGCATGGGCGACAGGTTGACCGCGACCTTCAGGTGGTCCGGCCATTTCACCGCGTCGTGGCAGGCCCGGTTGAGCGTCCATTCGCCAATGGCGACGATCAGCCCCAGCTCCTCGGCGATCGGGATGAAGACCTCTGGCGAGATCATTCCGCGCGTCGGATGACGCCAGCGCAGCAGCGCCTCGAACCCGCACACTTCGTTGGCGGTCAGGTTGATGAGCGGCTGATAATAGACCTGCAATTCGTTTCGCCTCAGCGCCTCGCGCAAATCGGCCTCGATCATGCGCCGCATCTGCATCTCGGTGTCCATCGCCTTCTCGAACAGGCGGAAGGTGCCGCGGCCGTCGGCTTTGGCGGAGTAAAGCGCGATATCGGCGCCCTTCAGCAACGCATCCGCGGCCGTGAGGCCCGGTGCCGCGATCGCGATGCCGACGCTGGCACCTGCAAAGACGCGGTGCCCGTCGATCTCATGCGCCTGGCCGAGTTCTTCGATCACCCGCCGCGCCAGCGCCTGCGATGCCTCGGGCTGGACCGCGCCGATCTGCAGGATGGCGAACTCGTCGCCGCCGAGCCGAACCACCAGGTCGTCGTCGCGAACACAGGATTGCAGGCGGCCGGCCACCGTGATGAGCAGGGCATCCCCCGCCGGATGGCCCAGCGTGTCGTTGACCTTCTTGAACTGGTCGAGGTCGAGGCAAAGGATCGCCACCGATTCCGTCCGTGAATTGAAGCGCTGCAGCGCCTGCTGCAGGCGCGTGTGGAACAGCACCCGGTTGGGCAGCCCGGTCAGCGCATCATGATGCGCCATGAAGGTGATCTGCGCCTCGGTCCGCCGGCGCTCCGTGATGTCCTCGAAGGTCGCCACCCATCCGCCGTCGCCCATCGGCTCCTGCGAGACCGCCAGCGCGCGACCGGACTCGTCTTCTTCGGCGAAGCTGCATGACGCCCGGGCATGGGCTTGCTGAGACTGTCTTTCCGACATCGCGGAAATCATGGCGGGATCGTACCGCCCGATGCCGGCGATATCGCGGAAGATGTCCGCCGCGAGCGCGCCCGGCCGCGCGGATTGTTCGGAGATGCCGAACAGATCGAGGAACCTGACATTGCAGACGATGAGTCGCTGTTCGGCATCCATCATGCACAGCGCCTGCGACATGTTGTTGAGTGCGGCGTCGAACCTGGCGTTCTGGATGTTCAGCTCATGGTCGCGGATCCGCAACGTCGAATTCTGCCATTCCGTGCGGACAAGGCGCCGGTTGTTCCAGGTCAGGGCGCCCACCAGGCCGAACCCGCACAGGGCGGTGGCGGCGAGCGCCGCGGCGAATGTCCAGTGAAGCTTGCTCAGCTGCTGCTGGTCCTGGGTGACCTGCTCGCCGCCATAGGCATTGGCCGCCGCCGCCAGCCGCGCCAGCGGGGCGTTGATGTCGGCCACCAGCTTCAGCATGCGCAGCAGCCGGCCGGGCGACGCGGTGCGGTCCATCTCGGCGCGCGCGGCGGCGGCGGCGGTGCGAAACTCCTTGACGATGGTCATCAGTTCGGGGGATCGCGAAACGAACCTGACGACGTCTCCGTCCTCGAACAGGCCGACCCGGTTGGCCATGATGTCGAGCCGCAGGTCGACGTCGTCGTCGTCGACGCCGCTGCCCGGCACCATCGCCGCCGCGACGGTGCCGTGCAGCCGCGCCACCTCCAATGCCGCCTGGCTGATCAGCCAGGTGATGTTGTAGCGCGACACCTCGCGAAGCGTTGCCTGGTGCCGGATGATCAGCAGCGACGTGTTGGCCGCGACGAACACCAGGAACAGCAGCGCCCCGCCGAGGACGATCGTGACGGCCTTGGACCGCCCCCGGCCGAGCGGTAGAAGATCGCTCATTTGACGATGAGTTTTGCAACCTGCCAGGCCGACCGGCTGTAGAATTTCTGCGACTTCAGTTCGGAGGCGCTGTCGAACGGATAGATGATGAACAGCGGCCCCTTGTCGCGCACCGGCATGTAGGCGCCGTCGCGCTTGATCGCAAGGATGACGCCATATTGCTCGAAGTCGCTGATCGGGATGTCGGTCGTGTAGTCGTTGAGCGCGACGGCGGTGACGATGCTTCCGGTCGCGCCGACCGCCTGCATCAGCCGCGCCATCCTGAGGCCATCGAACCGCACCGAACCCGCGTACCAGGGCGTGCTGGTCTGGAACCCGTCCGGTCCCAGTTGCTCCAGCATGGCCCGATCGAAGATCGCGGAACCACCTTCGTTCGTCCGCTCGATCTTCCCGGCGATGGACAGGATCGGCTTCTCGGTGGGCTTGGCCAGCGCGTCGGCTGCCCGGGCCGAAGCGAGCGACGCGCAACTCAGCAGCATTCCGCCGAAAGCGCGGCGGCCAAGGGAACGAGACATTTTCTTCTCCATTTGTTGAACTACGCTCAAAAATTGGAGCCGTTCTGTTAGGCTTTCGTTAACCGGAATAATTCGGTATCGAACACGTCTCGCAGCGCCGGATCGGCCTTTCGGAGGGGTTGCGGCCAACAAAAGTTACCGGCGTTCTTAACAGGTCGTTGACATCGAGAATTTTACGGGACCGTATTGGAATTGGCCCTCAGTTCCATTTTGGGATTTACCGCCGTGAGCGCAAACGTAAGCATGCACCGCCTCCGTCATCCGCGGCTGGGCAACGAAAGTGCAGTCGGGGCCTTCGATGTTTCCGAACGTGCAGCAATGATCAGGGCAGCTTCGGCGAAGCTGGAGGAGCTGTTCGACATCTTCCAGATCGATCATCGCAACGACCACAACACCCGCGATACGCCGAAGCGGGTGGCGAAGATGTATGTCGAGGAGATCATGCGCGGCCGCTTCTGCGCACCGCCTGAGATCACCGAGTTCGACAACACGCTGGGCTTCAACGACCTCATCGTGACCGGGCCGATCGAGCTTCGGTCGACCTGCGCGCATCACCTGATGCCGGTCTACGGCCAGGCGTTCATTGGTGTCCTGCCGGACCGCGACGGCCGGATCATCGGCCTTTCGAAATACGACCGGGTAGTCGATTATTTCGCCTCCCGGTTGCAGATCCAGGAAGAACTGGTCCGCCAGATCGGCAGCTACCTTGTCGAGAAGACGGCGCCGCGCGGCCTCGCGGTGCGGATCAGCGCGGTCCACATGTGCAAGACGCAGCGGGGCGTCCGCTCCACCCACCAGTCCCGCATGGTCAGCAGCTCGTACTGGGGGGCGCTCGCGGACGATCCGGCGCTGAAGGCGGAGTTCCTGCAGGAATGCCAGGGGCTCGAACGTGCCGGGGGCGGCTGAGATGAACGCCTCGCTGCTGGCCGGCGCCGAGGTGACCTGGCGATCCAGCAAGACCTATGGCCATGAGGAAGGCCTGTCCTGCTGCTTTCGCCAGTGGCGGGCGCGATCCCATTGCCGCCTGCTGCACGGCTACGCCCTTTCGTTCCGGCTGAGCTTCGCCAGCGCCGCGCTGGACGAGCGGAACTGGTGCTTCGACTTCGGCGGGCTGAAGCCGGTCCGGGCTTGGCTGCACGAGATGTTCGACCACACCACACTGATCGCGGAAGACGATCCGGCGCTGGCCGATTTCCAGCAACTGGCCGCCCGCGGACTGATCGACCTGCGCGTGCTGCCGTCGGTGGGCTGCGAGGCCACCGCGCGCCAGACCTACGACTACGTCTCGGCGTTCGTCGAAAGCGAGACCGATGGCCGGGTCTGGCTGGACGAGGTCGAGGTGCGCGAGCACAGCGGCAACGCGGCCGTCTACGCGCGCCCCGCCACGCGTGCGGCCGCTTACCGGTAACCACAGGTAAGGGTAACTACAGGTAAGGCAGGGCCAACCGCAGGGCGGCGTCGCGCAGGCGGATCGGCAGCGGCCGTGAGTCGAGCAGCTTGCTGGTCAACGCCGGCCCCCGGCGGGCCGCCACCAGCGCTTCCAGTTGCACGGCCAACACCGGGTCGTAGATCTCGACGCCGAGTTCGAAGTTGAGCCGGAAGCTGCGCACGTCCCAGTTGGCGCTGCCGATCAGACACCAGGCGCCGTCGATAACCATCACCTTCGAATGCTCGAACGGCGGCGGGTTGCGCCAGATGCGGCAGCCGCCCGTCAGCAGCGGGCCGACATGCGCGTGCATCGCGAAATCCATGATCCGGTGGTCGGATACGGCGGGCAGCACGAGGTCCACCTGAACGCCGCGCATGGCCGCCAGCGTCAGCGAGGTGACGATCCGCTCGTCCGGCAGGAAATACGGCGTCAGGATGCAGATGGAGCGCCGGGCACAGGCGATCGCCTCGTGCACCATCGATTCCATGTCCTCCTCGTCCTCGTCGGGACCCGATGTCACCACCCGGGCGATCGCGTCGCCGGCGGCAGCGATGGCGGGAAACCAGATCTCGCCGTCCAGGTCCTCGTCGGTCACGAACGACCAGTCGGCGGCGAAGGCCTCCACGAGCTGGGCGACCACCGCACCTTCGAACAGGAAATGGGTGTCGCGGACCGGATCCGGGGGATTGCTCGAAAGCACGTTGCCCGCGGCGATGTTCATGCCGCCGGTGAAGCCGAGGCGACCATCGATCAGCAGCAGCTTCTTATGGGTGCGCAGGTTCAGGAACGACATCCGCCACGGCAGCACGGTGTGCATGAAGCGCCCGACCGGCACCCCGTTGCGGCGCAGCCGGTGATAGGCGCGGGAACGGATATAGCCGCTGCCGACGCCGTCGACGATCACCCGAACGGCCACGCCACGGTCCTGGGCGGCGATCAACGCGTCGATGAACTTGCCGCCGGCGGCATCGTCCCAAAAGATGTAGCTGGACAGCGCGATGCTGACGCGGGCCTCGGCGATGGCTTCCAGCATCGCCGGATAGGCCTGGTCGCCGTTATGGAACATGTAGACGGCGTTGCCCGCCAGCGCCGGCCGGTTGGTGATCTGCCGGCCGGCGTGCTCCAGCGGCGCCAGATGGTGGTCGCCCGGCAGGGCCGGCACCGGCGGATCGGTGCCGGCGGCCAGGTCCCGCGCATCGCGCAGCCGCCGCGCGCGGCGCTGCACGCGGTTGATGCCGAAGCTGAAATACAGGATGCCGCCGACGATCGGCGAGATCCACACGAGGCCGATCCAGCCGATCGCCGAGCCGACGTCGCGTTTGGACAGCAGGATATGCGCCGTCGCGGCCAGCGCGATCAGCAGGCCGGCGACCAGCAGCACGTCGCCGCGGACCTGCCCGCTGATGACCAGCAGCGATTCGAGGTTGATGCCGAACACGCGGGACCTCCGACGGCTATCGCTGCATGGCAGGCGGCCATGCCGCCAGCGTCGCGCGGGGCGGCAGCACGGAGGCCAGCAGCGCGCGGGTGTAGGGATGGCGCGGCGCGCCGAAGATCTCCTCCGCCGTGCCGTGTTCCAGCAGCCGGCCGCCCTGCATCACCGCGACCCGCGCGCAGAGCAGGCGGACCACCGCGAGGTTGTGCGACACGAACAGGTAGGCGAGCCCGTGCCTGGCCCGCAGCGCCACCAGCAGGTCGATGATCTGCGCCTGCACCGATACGTCGAGCGCCGAGGTCGGCTCGTCCAGCAGCAGCGCCCGCGGCCGCGGCGCCAGCGCCCTGGCGATGCAGACCCGCTGCTTCTGGCCGCCGGAGAGTTCATGCGGATGCCGCCACAGGAACTCGGCGCCAAGCCCGACATCGTCCAGCAATGCCGCCACCCGGTCGCGCAACGCCGCGCGGCCGATGCCGCCCATCAGGCGCAACGGCTCGGCGACCGATGCGAACACCGAGGCGCGCGGATCGAGGGCAGCGTGCGGGTTCTGGAACACCACCTGCACGGTCGCGGCGCAGATCGCCGAGGTCGCGCTCGCGGGCGTGGGTCATGTCGCGCCCCTGGAACAGCACCCGCCCGGAGCTGGCCGGCGCCAGACGCAGCAGCATGCGCAGCACGGTCGACTTGCCGGACCCGGATTCGCCGACCAGCCCCAGCGACTCGCCCTCGCTGCAGGTCCAGGCTGACATCGTCCACCGCGCGCGACATCGCCGTAGCGGCAGACCGCATGATCCAGCGCCAGCAGCGCGCTCATGCCGTCACCGCGTGGCAGGCGGTCCGGTGGGCGCCACCGGCCAGCACCGGCGCCTGCGCGCGGCACACCGGCATCGCCAGCGGGCAACGCGGATGGAAGCGGCAACCGGCCGGCGGATTGCGCAACGAGGGAATGCTGCCGGGAATGCCCTGCGGCATCAGCCCCGGCCTGTTCGAGGTCGGGCACCGCCGCCAGCAGGCCCTGGGTGTAGGGATGGCGCGGGGCGGCGAACAGCTCGGCCGCCGGCGCGTCCTCGACGATGGCGCCGGCATACATCACCACGATGCGCCGGCAGATCGCGCCGATCACGCCGAGATCGTGGCTGATCAGCAGCAAGGTCAGTCCGAGCCGCCCGACCAGGTCGGCGATCAGGGCGAGAACCTGGCCCTGGATGGTGACGTCGAGCGCGGTGGTCGGCTCGTCGGCGAGCAGCAGGCGCGGATTGCCGGCCAGCGCCTGCGCGATCAGCACCCGCTGGCGCATGCCGCCGGACAGTTCGTGCGGATAGCGGGCCAGCAAGCGACGGCTCGCGCAGCTGCACCGCTTCCAGCAACTCCAGCGCTGCGGCTGCGAATTTCGGCCGCGCGACGCATGCCGTGCGCGCGCAGCACGTCGGCGAGCTGGCTGCCGATGGTGAACACCGGGTTGAGGTAAGTGGCGGGGTCCTGGAACACCATGCCGATGCCGGCGCCGCGCAGATGCGCGCAGCGCGCCGCGATCCATCGCCAGCACGTCGGCGCCGTCGAAGCGGATGCCGCCGCCCAGCACGCGCGCCGGCGGCGCCGGGTTCAGCCGCAGGATGCTGCGCGCCAGCACCGACTTGCCGCAGCCGGTCTCGCCGACGATGCCGACAGCCTCGCCCTCGGCGACGTCGAGGTCGATGCCGTTCAGCACCTGGGCGCGGCCCTCGTAGCCGTCGAACGCCAGCCGGAAATCGCGGATTTCGAGCAGTGCCGCCATGCCCGACTCATCCGCGCGCGCTGCGCGGATCGAGCATGTCGCGCAGCCCGTCGCCGAACAGGTTGAAGCCGAGCACGGTGAGGAAGATGAACAGGCCGGGGAAGAAGCTGTACCACCACCAATCCGGCATGTAGCTGCGCGCCACCGAGATCATCGCGCCCCATTCCGGCGCCGGCGGCTTCGCGCCGAGGCCGATGAAGCCGAGCGAGGCGGCGGCCAGGATCGCCAGCCCCATGTCCATGCTGAGCCTTGACCACCAGCGGCGACACGCAGTTCGGCAGGATGTGCCGCAACAGGATCCAGCCATGCCCGGCGCCCATCGTGCGCGCCGCCTCCACATAGGGTTCGTTGCGCAGGGTCAGCGCCTTCGCCTCGATCAGCCGCACATAGCCGGGCCACCACACCAGCGACAAGCGCCACCACGCCGTGCAGGATGCCGGGGCCGAGCGCGGCGACGATCGCCAGCGCCAGCACCAGCCCGGGCACCGCCAGGAACACGTCGGTGACGCGCATGATGACGCTGCGCACGCGCCCGCCGATATAGCCCGCGGCGACGCCGAGCGGCACGCCGATCGCCGCCGCGATGCAGGTGATGGTCAGCCCGACCCACAGGCTGGTGCGGGTGCCGATGACGACGCGGGTGAAGATGTCGTCGCCCATCTCGTCGGTGCCGAACCAGTGCAGCGCCGACGGCGGCTGCAGCCGCTGCGCCAGGTGCGATCGCGCCCGAGCGCATCCGCCGGATACGGCACGAGCCACGGCCCGAATGCGGCCAGCAGCAGGAACAGCACCACCAGCGCGAGCCCGAGCAGCGCCGAGGCGCTGGCCGAGAAGGTCCAGACGACGAACGCGCCAGCGCATGCGCCGACGCGCGCATCGCGCGGTCGCCGAGCGGCGATCCCGCTCATGCCGACTTGGTCCGCGGATCGAGCCAGCCATAGGCGAGGTCGATCACCAGGTTGATCAGCATGAAGGTGACGCCGATCGCCAGCGTGACGCCCATCACCGGCTTGAAATCCGACGCGATCGCCGAGGACACCGCGTAGAGCCCGAGCCCCGGCCAGTCGAACACCGTCTCCACCAGCACCGTGCTGCCCAGCGTCCAGCCGAAGCGCAGGCCGATCATCGCGAGCGTCGGCAGCATGGCGTTCTTCAGCGCGAGCCAGCCGATCGACCCGCCAGGACGAGACGCCGTGCGCGCGCGCGGCGGTGACGTAGTCGGACGCCCATCACCTCGATCATCTCGGCGCGGTTCACCCGCATGATCGCCGCGAGCGACGGCAGCGCCAGCACGAAGGCCGGCAGCACGGCGTAGCGCAGCCGCTTCCATGAAGGTCGCGGATATCGCCCGGCGATCAGCGCGTCGACCAGGACCATGCCGGTACCAGGCCGGTGGCGGCGCGGTCGCCACCGAAAGCTGGCCGCTGGTCGGCAGCCAGCCCAACCAGACCGCGAACACCAGCTGCAGCAGCAGCGCCGCCCAGAACGCCGGGAGCGCCACGCCGGACACCGCCACCACGCGCACCAGATGGTCGAACGGCGAGTTGCGCCAGACCGCCGCCAGCATCCCCATGGGCACCCCGACCACGACCGAGAACGCCATCGACAGCAGCACCAGCTCCATCGTCGCCGGAAAATATCGGACGAGGTCGGTGCGTCACCGCGTTGCCGGTCTGCACCGCCCGCCCGAGATCGCCGCGCAGCAGGTCGCGCGACATAGCGGACAAATTGCTGCGGCAACGGCTGGTCCAGGCCGTATTCGTGCCGCACCGTCTCGATCATGTCGCGGTCGCGTCCGGCCCGGCGGCCAGCGCCGCCGGATCCGACGGCGCCACGTTCGACACCACGAAGGTGATCAGCACCAGCCCGCCCAGCATGACGCAGAGCAGCGCCAGCCGCCGGGCCAGGTAGCGGAGCATCGGGCCTGCCCGCTGTCACTGCCCCTCGGCATTCAGGCCTTGCCGATATGCACCGCGTATAGGTCGACCTCGCCGGTCAGCCGCACCGGGCAATACTGGAAGCCCTTGACATAGTTGCGCTTGCGCCCATTTGCGGTCTTCCAGCATGCCGAAGATGGCCGGCTGCAGGTCGACGATCCGCTGCTGGATCGCGGCATACATCTTGGCCCGCTTGCCCTGGTCGGTCTCCAGCCGCGCCGCCTTGACCATGCCGTCGAGCTGGGCGTCGCGCAGGTGATGCATGCCCCAGAACTGGCCTTCCGCGGTGGAGGCGTATTGCGCCGCCAGCACGTCCGGATCGGGGCTGACCGGCGTGACATAGACCGCCACCATGTCGGACGCGGTTTCCGCCTTGGCGCCGCGCCCGACCAGCGTCGGCCAGGGCTGCGCGACGACGTTCACCTTGATGTTCAGCGGCTGCAGCGATTCCAGCAACGCCAGGCCGATGCGCCGCTCGACCTCCAGGCCGGCGACGTAGGTGTATTCCAACTCGATCCCGCCTTTCGCCCACTGCGTCTTGCCGAGATATTCGCTTCGCCTTGTCCAGATCGCGGCGCGGGATGTCGGCAATCGCGATGTGGCCGGTCATGGCATTCGGGAACGGGCTGTCCATCAGCTTCGCGGCGCCGTTCTCGATCTGGATCAGCGCGTCGTAGTCGAACGCATAGGCCACGCGCCTTGCGGAAGTTGAGGTCCGCCGTCGGCCCCTTCTGCGTGTTCATCTGGATGGTGAACGGCGTCATGCCGACATCGGCGGTGACCACGATGCCCGGCATCTTGGCCATCTGGTCGTAGTCGTCCGGGGTCATTTCGGTGACCATGTCGACCTCGCCGCGCTGCAGCGCCGCCTTGCGCGGCGCCGGCTCGCGGACCACGCGGTAGATGACGCCGGCGGGGCGGTCGGCTTCCGGCATCGGCCAGCCCTTCCAGTAATCGGGCACCGCATCGAGCGCCATCACCGCCTGCGCGTCCCAGCGCTTGATCCGGAACGGGCCGGAGCCCGGCATCGCCGTCGGTGAGGAATTTCTGCCCGTAATCGTCGCCGACCGCGGCGGCGGTCACCTGCTTCGGGTTGACGATGAACCACAGCGGAATGAACGACAGGAACGCGCCATAGGGCGAGTTCAGGGTGCAGCTGCACCGTGCGCGCATCGACCGCCTTGATGCCGGACGGGTCGAGGTGGTCCTTCAGCATCCAGGCGACGCCCTTGTTGAGCTTCAGCGCGCGTTCGAACGAGTAGCGCACCGCCTCCGCATCCACCGGGTCGCCGTTGTGGAATTTGGCGTTGGCGACGAGGTGGAATGTCCAGACGAGGCCGTCCGGGCTGGTCTCCCAGCTTTCGGCCAGCCACGGCACCACCTTCGACGGGTTGCCCTCGTATTTGGCCAGGGCGTCGTACACGGCCTGCTGCATCATCCGGGTGGACCAGTCGTAGCGCACATGCGGGTCCAGCACCGGCACCGGCTGACCGCCGGAGAACACCATCATGCGGCGGTCGCCGACTTTCTCGAAGGCAAAGGCGGGCGTGGCCAGGGCCGCCGCACCGGCAGCACTGGCCAGCAAGAAGTGGCGTCGGTCGATCATGTGGTCCCCCTGGGCGATTGCGCGCGGTCCGGGCCATTGTTACCCGGACCGCGGCCCTTGGGAACGGCTATTGCTGCGCCGCGGCATCCTGAAGCTTCAGGATCAGCACGTCGCGCGGCGGAATCGTGAAGCCGCCGCCGTCCCGTGGCCCGCCCTCGGTCGGCCAGACTCCCGCGCCCGGCTGCACTTTTCCCAGTCCCGGCGCCAGCTGCGCGGTGGTCGACTGCGCCTGCCGCGTCGGGTTGACCAGCCACAGATAGCTGCCGTTTTCGCCCTGGTGGATACGGGCGAACAACTCGGCGTTGGACAGCGCGACGTGGCGCGTCTTGCCGGTCCAGGCAAAGACATCGGCGAAGAAGCGGCGGTTGTCGGCGCTGCTGGCGCGGTAATAGCCGGCGGAGGGATGGGTCCCGACCAGCAGCGTGCGCCCGGCGCCAAATTTGTGTTCGACGATGCAGACCCGGCCGTCATCATAGGCGCCGCGCTGGGTGCCGGAGGTGACCTCGTAGGATTGCAGGAAGCCGCCGCCGTCGACCGGCTTGCCGTCGAACGAAAAATGAATCCGGTCGCCGATGTCGGGCATGAACTCCACTTCGGCCTCGCGCGCGCCGAACACCTGGTCGAGCCCGAAATTCGGCTGGGTGACGCCGACATGGCCGCGGTCGCCGAAATAGCCGGGGCAGCCCTCGCTGATCAGCGTGCCGCCGCACTCCACCCACTTCGTCAGGCGCTGCGCCTGGGCCGCGGTGAACATGATCGGATACGGAAAATACAGGCAGTCATAGTCGTCGATGTCGTCGATATGCACCCAGTCCGGCTGCACGCCGTTTTCCAGGAAGCCGCGGAAGGCGCCCCACATCGCCGCCGGATAGGGCTTTTCCTGGCGGCTGAAATTGAGCAGAAAATCGAATTGCTGGGTTTCGCGCACCACCAGGATGCCGATCTCGCCACGCACCGGCTTCGCCTGCCACAGCGGCGCCTGGGCCGGCTGGTTCGCCCATTTCGCCATGGCGCTGGCCATCTCGGACCGCGGCGTGCGGGAGCCGTCCATGCCGTACGATCCGAAGGCGCCGAACAGCGGCCCGTCCAGCAGCGGCCGCCAGCGCAGGTTGATGACGCCGCGGGCGCCACCGGCCAGCGAGATCATGCTCCAGATGCGAATATCCTCGGGGTCGGCGACGCGGCCATCCTCCTTGTCGCGGCCGATCACCTGCGGCTGCAGCCACAGCGGGCCGCCCTGGCGCTCGGCGTGCCAGAACGGCTTGCCGCGCGACGCGGCGCGGACGATGTCGACGCCGTACCAGTTCTTCCACGCCTCGTTACCCTTGCGCGCGGCGATCCAGGTGAAGCCGTAGACTTCGACCTTGGATGCCGCCAGCCAGTCGTCGCAGCCGTTCGAGGCCATGTTCGGGATGGCGCCGGAGACGCCATGGGCGGCGATCATGACGCGGGGATCGACGGCGCGGATGGTGTCGATGCGCCATTGCATCTGGCCGTAGAAATTTTCCCGCCGGAACTCCTGCCAGTCGATGCATTCCGGGTAGGGCGCCATCTGGGTCGGCGGCTCGATGTCGTCCCACTCGCTGTAGCTGTAGCGGTTCCACGCCTGGGCGAGCGTCTTTCAGCGATCCGTAACGCTGCTGCAGCCAGACGCGGAAGGCGGCCTTGGCGTAGTCGCTGTAGTCGACGTCGGTGGCGTAGTTGCACTCGTTCCACACGTCGTAGCCGTACAGCGAGGGATGGTCCTTGTAGCGGGTGGCCAGTGCCGTGATGTAGCGGCCCGCCGCCTCCTTCACCTCCGGACAGTTCAACGTCAGCGCGCCGGCGCCGCCGCCGTTGTTGCTGAAGCCGCCGACTGCCGCGCTGACGCCCATGTGCGAGCCGAGCTTCGAGCCGTCGGCGCGGACCTGCAGCGCGTTGCTGTATTTCCGCACCGCCCAGTCCGGCACCGAATGGATGAATTCGGCGATCATGGTCTTGATGCCGTTCGCGGCGGCAAGATCCATCTGCCGGTCGTAATCCGACCAGTCATAGACTCCAGGCGAGGTCTCGATCGAGCCCCACATGAACCAGTGCCGGAAGATGTTGAGGCCGTCTTCGCCGGCGACGCCGTAATCGCGCTCCCAATCCTGCTGCGGCGGATTGGACTTGCGGAAATAGACCGCGCCGTACGGCAACTGGAGGTCGGTTCTCAACACGCTAGTCGTCTCCTGCGGAAATCGGTTCAGGCGCTGCGAAACGGTGCCGGTGCAGCATCCGCTTGTTGCGCGGATCGGGGTTCGGCACCGCCGAGATCAGGCTGCGCGTGTAGGCCTCGCGCGGCGCGGTGCAGATCTGCTCGGCCTCGCCGATCTCGACGATGCGGCCGCGATGCATCACCACGACGCGGTCGCAGAAATAGCGAACCACCGAGATGTCGTGCGAGATGAAGATGAAGCTCAGGCTCGAGCCGCGTCTGCAGGTCGAGCAGCAGGTCGAGGATCTGGCTGCGGATCGAGACGTCCAGCGCCGAGGTCGCCTCGTCGGCGATGATGATGCGCGGATCGAGCGCCAGCGCGCGGGCGATGCCGATGCGCTGCCGCTGGCCGCCGGAGAAGGCGTGCGGATAGCGCTCCATCGCCTGCGGGTCGAGCCCGACCAGGCGCATCAGCTCGGCGACCCGCTCCGTCCAGCGCGCGGCCGCGTGCGAGGCCGTTGATGACCAGCGGATCGCCGATCACCTCCTTCACGGTCATGCGCGGGTTGAGCGAGGCGAACGGGTCCTGGAACACCAGCCGGACGTCGCGGTGGAATTGCCGCAGTTCGGCCTTGTCCATGAGTGCGTGACTTCGGCCTCGCGGCCGTCGCCGGTCGCGGTAGATGACGCTGCCGGCACTCGGCTCCGACGGTGCGCAGGATCAGCCGGCCGAGCGTGGTCTTGCCCGAGCCGCTCTCGCCGACGATGCCGAGGTTTTCGCCGGGATAGAGGTCGAAGCTGGCGTCATCGACGGCGCGCAGGGCGTTGGCGCCGCCGCCGAACAGACCGCGCCGGCCTTCGAAGACCTTGACCAGCCCGCGCACGGACAGCAGCGGCGTCGAGCGTTCGGCTGCCGCGTGCGCTGGCTCCTGGCTGTTCCAGCTTGCAGCGTGGCGGCCAGCAGTCGTTGCGTGTAGGGATGCCGCGGGCTGTGGAAGATGTCGTCGACCGGTCCCTGCTCGACGATGCGGCCGAAGCGCATCACGGCGACGCTCGTCGGCGACCTCGGCGACGATGCCCATGTCGTGCGTGATCAGCAGCATCGCCATGCCGCGTCTCGGCCTGCAGGCGCTTGACGAGATCGAGGATTTCGGCCTGCGTGGTGACGTCGAGCGCCGTGGTCGGCTCGTCGGCGATCAGGATGTCCGGATTGCCCGCCAGCGCCATGGCGATCATCGCGCGCTGCCGCATGCCGCCCGAGAACTCGAACGTGTAGCGGTCGATCATCTTGTCCGGGTTGGGGATTTCCACCTGCCGCAGCAGCTCGATGGCGCGCGCGCGGGCCGCCGCGCGCGTCCAGCGTGCTGTGCAGCCGCACCGCCTCGACGATCTGGAAGCCGATGGTGTGCACCGGCGACAGCGAGCTCATCGGCTCCTGGAACACCAGGCCGATGCGCCGGCCGCGGATGTCGCGCATCGCCCGGCTGCCGGGATCGAGCGCGGCGACGTCGATGGCGCCGTCGCCGTCCTGCAGCAGAATGCGAGCCGCCGACGATGCCGCCCGGGCTTGTCGACGATGCGCAGCAGCGAGCGCGCGGTGACGCTCTTGCCGGAGCCGCTCTCGCCGACCAGGCAGAGCGTCGGCGCCGCGCTGCAGGTCGAAGCTGACAGTCGCGGACCGCGTGCAGGATGTGGGTGCGCAGCCGGAAATCGATCGACAGGTCGCGCACCGAGAGCACGACGTCAGGTGCGAGCAGTTCCTCAGTGTTCATAGGGATCGGCCGCGTCGCGCAGGCCGTCGCCGAAGAAGTTGAAGGACAGCACGGCAACGACCACGGCCAGCGCCGGCCAGATCAGCAGCCACGGCGCGGTGGCGACGGAGCGGATGTTCTGCGCGTCCTGCAGCAGCACGCCCCAGCTCACCACCGGCGGCTTCAGGCCGATGCCGAGGAAGGACAGCGAGGTTTCCGCGACGATCATCGTCGGCACCGCCAGCGTCACCACCGCGAGGATGTGGCTGGTCAGCGACGGCAGGATGTGGCGGAAGATCAGCCGCCGTTCGCTGGCGCCGTCGAGCCGCGCGGCGGTGACGAAATCCTCGCCGCGCAGCGACAGGAAGCGGCCGCGCACCTCGCGCGCGAGGCTGGTCCAGCCGAGCAGCGAGACGATCAGGGTGATGACGAAATACACGCTGCAGCGGCGACCAGGTGAGCGGGATCGCCGCCGCGAGGCCCAGCCAGAGCGGGATGGTCGGCATGGCGCTGACCACCTCGATCAGCCGCTGGATCAGCGTGTCCACCCAGCCGCCGTAGAAGCCGGAGACGGCGCCGAGCACCACGCCGAGCAGCAGCGAGATCGTCGACGCCGACAAGGCCGATCGACATCGATATGCGGGTGCCGTAGATCAGCCGCGACAGCAGGTCGCGGCCGAGGCGGTCGGCGCCGAGCAGATACATCGGGTCGGCCGGATTGAGCGGTCCGATCAGATGCACGTCCAGCGGGATCAGGCCCCAGAGCCGGTACGGCGCGCCCTTCACGAAGAAGCCGATCGGCGCCACCTTCTTCTCGTCCGACGACGAAGGTTCGCCGCAGCGCCACCTTGTCGATCGCCACGCGTGTAGCCGCTGACATGCAGCTGGAATGCGGTGCTGCCGTCCGGCTTGGTCACGAACAGGCCGAGCGTCTGCGGCGGTGCGAAGGTGTATTGCGGCCGCGAGGTGTCGGGCAGGCCGGGGGCGAGGAACTCCGCGAACAGCGCCGACGAGATACAGCAGCAGGATCACGATCCGCCGGCCGCCATCGCGACCTTCTGCCGCAAGAGCTTGCCGCCGATCAGCCGCCACGGGCCGATGGCCGCGACCGATCGCGGTGCTGCCGCCGCGCTTCAGCGGGCTGATCGCGGGGCCGTCGATCTCGTCCAGGCCGAGCGCGTCGGCGATCGCTCATGGGCTCAGTTGAACCGGATGCGCGGATCGAGCAGCGCCAGCAGCACGTCGGAGACCAGCATGCCGACCAGCGTCAGCGCGCTGAGCAGCAGGATGAAGCTGCCGGCGAGATACATGTCCTGCGAGACCAGGCGCGGAACAGCAGCGGCCCGGCGGTCGGCAGGTTCAGCACGATCGCGACGATCGTCACGCCCGAGACCAGATGCGGCAGCACCCAGCCGATGGCGGAGACGAACGGATTGAGCGCGATGCGCACGGGATAGCTGGAGAATGACCTTGTATTCCGGCAGGCCCTTGGCCCGCGCGGTGACGACGTAGGGCTTGTGCAGCTCGTCGGTGAGGTTGGCGCGCAGAATGCGGATCAGTGCGGCGGTGCCGGAGGCGCCGATGATGATGATCGGGATCCACAGATGCGCCAGGAAATCCCAGAACTTCGCGACGCTCCACGGCGCGTCGGCGAACTCCGGCGAGTACAGGCCGCCGACGCTCTGGCCGAAATATTTGTAGGCGACGTACATCAGGGCCAGCGCCAGGATGAAGTTCGGCACCGCGAGGCCGAGGAAGCCGAGCAGGGTGAAGACATGGTCGCCGACGGAATGCCGGCGCACCGCGGAGTAGATGCCGATCGGCAGCGACACCGCCCAGACGAACACCAGGCTGAGCAGCGAGATCAGCAGCGTGGTGCCCATGCGGCTCCAGATCAGGCCGGCGACCGGCTGGTTCCACTCGAACGAGTAGCCGAAATCGCCGCGCGAGAGGATGCCCCAGATCCATTTCCAGTACTGCACGTAGAACGGCTCGCCGAGGCCGTAGATGCTCTTCAGCCGCTCGATCTGCGCGGGGTCGATGGTCTGGCCGCTGTCGCTCATCGTCGCCGACCAGCGAGGTCAGGTAATCCCCAGGCGGCAGCTGGATGATCAGGAACGAGATCAGCGACATGCCGAACAGCGTCGGGATCATGTAGAGCACGCGCCGGACGATGTAGCCGAGCATTTTCCTCCCGGTCCCGCCGCCGCTACGCCCAGGTCAGGTGCACGACCTCCAGGCGCTCGATGCCCGGGAACGTCCACGCATGGCCCGGCCATCGTGCGACGGTGAAGGCGGCGGCGCGATCGGCGACGACGAGCAGCACGCGCGTGCCGACGGACTTCCCAGCCGGCAGCTCGATAGAGACGCGCTGCGGACCGATCGGCTGGTTCTCGCGGATCGGACCCTTCATCATCATCGGGTTGGTGAGGTTGAACAGCGTCAGCGCCAGGCCGCCGGCGTCCTCGCGCAGCGCGATGTCGACCACGCCGACGCCCTCGATCGTCACCTGCGGCGTCTTGCCGAGCGCCCAGCGAACGGCGTTGGCGATCAGCCGGCCATGGTCGACCGCCATGCACCTCCCAGAAGATCTCGCCGATATTCCAGGGGATGTAGACGACGCGGCCGCCGTGGCCGGTTTCGCGCGCGATCACGGCCGCACCTTTCGGCTCCTCGCGCGGCGTAGACCTCCTCCATCGGCAGGTCGGGGAAATCCGGCACGAACAGGAACGGCGTCGCCGCCGCCGGGTCATGCGCTTCGACGGCGAGCAGATGGCGTGCCGCCCATGATCCGCCTGGCGCCCTCGTAGCCGGCGTTCACCGGATGCGTGCCGCTGCAGCGCGACGTAGTTGTTCTTCACGATGCCGCGCGGGCCGGAGACGTAATGCGCGCCGAACACGTCGGCGAGGCCGAAGTCGGCGCGCGGCTTGCCGATCTCGTCGCGCAGCGAGGTCTCGTAGGCGGCGACGACGCTGCCGCCGCGCGCCGACATAGGCGCGGATCGCCGCGCATTGCGCGTCCGACAGGCAGGCGGCGTTGGCGAGGACGACCAGCTTGAAGCGGTCGAGGTTTTCCGCCGTCAGCACCTGGTCCGACAGCAGCTCGAACGGCAGCCGCGCCTCGACCAGCGCGTGGTAGAAGCCGAGATCGTGGCGCTCGGCTTCCGTGCCGCTGCTCGGGCGCCCAGTGGCGCAGCGTGGTCGAGGGATCGATGACGGCGATCTCCGCCGCCGGCCGCATGCGCGTTCAGCACCGGCTCGACGACCGCCGTGCAGTGCGAAGGAATCGGCGACGGGCTCGATCCAGCGCTCGTCCGGCACGACGCCGTTGAACTTGGTGAACCAGGCGCAAAGACCATGCGCGATGCCGTCGTTGATCCAGAGCTGGATCTCCTCGCCCGAGGTCACCGCGTCCTTCCAGCGATATTCCTCCTCCGGGCCGATCGAGGTGATCAGCACCACCGGGCGGTCGGGGAACGTCGCGCGGATGCGCTTGCCGTTGCGCCCCGCCGACCAGCCGAGTTCCACGCCGCGGCGGCCCTGGTGATCGACGACGAGGAAGGGGCAGTGCCGCGTGATGACCGAGAGGTCGAATTCCATGAGCGAGGCGCCGCTCATGTTCGGGATGAAGCTCGCGTTCGGGCGGATGGCCTTCACCGCGTCGTCCCATTGGGCGATGACGTCGGTCAGCACCTTGCGGCGCCATTGCAGCCACGCCTGCCAGGCCGGATCCTCCGCGTTGGCGGCGAGCGGCAGGTCGAAGCCCGAGAAATCCTTGAAGCGGCGGCGGCTGTCCTCGCTGTAGTCGACGCCGTGGCCCTGCCAGCGATTGGCGAAGATCGCGTCGATGTCGTATTCGCGGACGATCTCCTTCACCACCTCGGGCATGAAGACGCTGTTGTAGTCGCCGTATGCGTTGGTGACCCAGACATCGGGATAGGCCCAGTGCCGGCGCGGCTTGCCGTCCGCGTCGATCGCGACCCATTCGGGATGCGCGTGCGGCGGCGTCGTCATGGATGGCGTGCGGATCGACGCGCGCCATGACGTGCATGTTGAGCTTGCGCGCACCCTCGACGAGCGCGCCGAAGGAGTCCTTGTCGCCGAGAAACTTGCTGACGTAGTGCAGCGGCACCTTGCTCGGATAATAGGCGATGTAGCCGCCGGCGCTGATGCAGCGTCGCGTTCGAGCGCGTGCGCTCGAACACCTCGATCCAGAAGGCCGGATCGAACTTCACCGGATCGTCCTCGGCGAGCGTCAGCTGGGTCCATCGCGTCGCGGTCTGAACCAGTCCGGGGTGCGCAGCGCCTGCGTGTCGCGTTGGGTCTTGTCGAGCATCGTTGCCGATCACCAGGCAGGAGGAATGCGATCACGCCTTGAAATACTGCTCGGGCATGGTCGGCGCCGGGCGTCGGCCAGCCGAACGAGTTCGGCATCGTGCTGGGTGACGTTGCTGCATGTTGTTCTTGCACCACGCCGTAGCTGTCCGGCGGCAGCGACACGCCGAACACATAGAACGCGTCGGCCGCGCGCCTGCAGGATCTGCTTCATGATCGCCGCCTGCCCGGCCGCGTCGGCGGTGGCCTTCAGCTTGTCGTAGAGCGCGAACTGCTGCTGCGTCAGCGCCGGCGGCTCGATGGCGCTGGGGTTCTTGCGGTCGCGGTACCAGAGCTGCCAGCCCGGGCGCGTACATCGCGTTCGAATCGGTCGGCACGTAGTAGCGCGGGTCCAGCATCGCCGCGATGCCGCCATTGGCGCCGAACTGGTGGGCCGTCGCGTCGAAGTCGCGGCCCTGGCGCACGCGCGTCTCCCACAGCGAGCGGTCCATCGGCGCGCATCTGCGCGTCGATGCCGACCGCCTTGAACATCGGGATGATCGAGCTGGAACATGTCGAGGAAGATGGTGCGCGACTGGTCGAGCTCGAAAATGATCGACACGCGACGGCCTTTCTCATCCAGCCGGATGCCGTTGGCGTCGCGGCTTGGGCATCGAGCTTGTCGAGCATCGCGTTGGCGCGAGCCGGCGTCGAACGCGGTGAATTGCGTGGCGAGCTGCTCGTTGTAGAGCGGGTCCTCTTTCTTGATGGACGGCTGCGCCGGCGCGCCCTGGCCGACCAGCACCGTGTCGATCAAGCGCCTGCCGGTCGATCGCGTGTGGACAGGGCGGCGCGGAAGTCGCGGTTCTGGAACAGCTTCGCGCTTGATCTCGTCGTTGTGGTTGAGATTGAGGATGAAGGACATCACGTTAGCCTCGGTCGAGGTCAGCGTGTAGAAGCCGTAGCCGCCCTTCTCGCTTGGCGTCGAACAGCACCGACTTGTTGTTGGGCGTGGCGATGTACTGGTCCATCATGTCGATCTCGCCCTGCATGCGTCTTCAGCAGCAGCACCTGCGGCGTCGGCGACCAACTGGTAGACGATGCGTTCGAGGTAGGGCAGCTGGTTGCCCTGCGGTGTCGACCTTCCAGTAGTACGGATTGCGCACCGCGATGGCGCGCTCGGTGTTCTCGCCGGGGGCGATGGTGAACATCCAGGCGTTCAGGCGTCGGCTTCTTCGACGAGTTCAGGAAGAAGGTGTTGTCGTCCTGGAAGCCGCGCGGCGCTCTGGAACGAGGCGATCCAGTTGTCGAAGCCGCGCTGCTTCGCGACCTCGTTGGCCTTCGGATTGTAGTCGATGTGGAACTGCTCCAGGTAGTGCTTCGGGCAGCGCGTCGTCTGGTCGTTGTTGGCCCAGGCGACCTGCAGCGGGAAGAAGCCGTTCGGCCTTGGGAAGCGTCACCTTGAAGGTCTGCGCATCGACGATCTCGAGCTTGGCCGGCTGGCCGCCCGATCTTCCAGTGGTCCTGGCCGACGAAGGCGATGCGCTTGTCGGTGAGGACGGTGTCGTACCAGAACTTCACGTCGTCGGTGGTGTAGGGCTGGCCGTCCGACCATTGCATGCCGCTGGCGCAGGCGGATGGTGAAGACCTTCGAACTCGGCGTCGGCGACGAAGGATTCGGCGACGTTGGGCGTGACGCCCGACCAGTCGGGCGTGTAGCGCAGCAGCGGCTCATAGGCCTGGTAGCGGAACAGCATCGACAGCGAGCCGCCGCCGACCAGGGCGTTGTTCCAGTCGCCGCCATAGCGCCCAATCCGTTCCACCGGCTTCACCACCAGCGGGTTCTCGGGCAGGCGGTCCTTGACCGGCGGCAGCGCGCCGGCGGCGACCTTGTCGCGCGTGCTGGGCGCTTCCTTGTAGTCCAGCGCCTGGGCCCGCCGGCTCGCGAACAGGGCGACGGCGGAACCGGCGGCAAGCAGCGTGCGACGGCGGATCTTCGGCATGTGCTTCCTCTTTTATTTCCCCAGACGTCGAAACGCCTTCTCAACGGCTCTTGGCGACCTAAGCAATTCATGATGTTTGAACTGCGTTAGGTAAAGCGTTATGTCCGGCGCGGCGCCGGGGAGCATGGCCCCGGATCGTCGGCCGCCGGGGCATAGGTCCGGCGCATAGACAGGGAGCAATCGTGCGGGAGCGCAAGACCGGGGCCGGATCGCGGCGGGTGACGCTGCAGCAGATCGCGCGGCAGGTCGGGCTGTCGACCTTCGCGGTTTCACGCTCGCTGTCCGGCAAGGACGGCGTCAGCGAGGAAACCCGGCGGCTGGTCGGGCAGGCGGCGGCGCGGCTGGGGTATCTGAGGCCGGCGCCGGTGCGGTCCGGCGACATCGGCCTGGTCCTGCACGACCTCGACAACGTCAACGGCGAATTGCGGATGCAGATCCAGCGCGGCGTGCAGCACGAGGCCAGCCGGCTGAACAAGCCGATCCGGTCGCAATGGACCCATTCGCTGGAACATATCGTCGAACTCGCCCGCGGCTGCGCAGGCCTGCTGCTGGTCGGCCCGCATGACCGTGCCGCCACCGCCGCGGTGCAGGCGATCGGCATCCCGGTGGTGAGGCTGGGCTGGGTCGATCCGCTGGAGCAGGTAGACCAGGTGGTGCATACCGATCGGGAGGGCGGCGAGGCGGTCGCGCAGTACCTCATCGACCTCGGGCACCGTTGCATCGCCTTCGTCCATGGCGCGGGCGGCTTTCGCGGGCGCCGCGAGCGCTATCACGGCATGCGCGAGATCGCCGAACGCCACCCGGACGTGGTCCTGCACCAGATGTTCTTCGAGGAGCAGGGCGGCTTCGTCGATGCCTTCCGCCGCCTGCGGCAGGCCGGGGACGATCCCACCGCGTTTTTTTGCGCCAATGACGGTCTTGCGCTGACGGTGATGTCCGAGCTGCTGGGGCTCGGCCACCGGATACCGGAGGATGTGTCGGTGGTGGGGTTCGGGGATTTTTCGGCGGCGATCCAGATCTCGCCGCAACTTACCACCGTGCGCGTGGATGGCGGCGAGATGGGCGCCGCGGCGTTGCGGCTGCTGCTGGAGCGCATCGCGGGCCGAAGGGCGGACGCGCCGTCGCAGCGGGTCCTGATCGCCTCGAGGATCATCGAACGCCGGTCCGCCGGGCCTCGCCGGCTGCGCGGAAGCTGAGCGCCTAGCCAGCGGGGATCAGTCGGCCGACGCAGGCACCGGCCAGCCAGGAGCCGGATACGGATCGCCGGAGATTGATTCCAGGCTCGGGATGGTGCCGGAGCGCCGCACAACCCTGGCGCGAGTGGCCGATTCAGCGAGGGCGCGCCCGCTGGAACCATTTACCGCCCCCTGAACCCGATTTTCACAATGATTCATCGCAACGATTCATCATTGTGGTGTTTTGCGTTAATTTGCACGATTATGTGAGCAAAGACAGCGAGGCTTGCTATTTGCGGCAAGGCTGGTCGGTCTGCCGGAATGGTGCATGCGGCACTCTGCCGCGGTTTTCGACTCCACCCGCGCGGGTTTCATTACCCACGCCGAGCAACCTCCCCGCGGCTATCGTTAAATCGTCGTTTATGCAGCGTATTAACGTCGTCTTAACGTCGTTAATACGCGCGCGTGGATCCGGTATGGCAAGGTCTTCTTCATCAGTGACGGCGCGGCGAGATGTCTCGTGCGCCGATCCTCCAGGAAGGGACTTTGGACATGAGCAACATTTTCAGCACGATCTCCGTCACTTTGGACGCTGGTAAGGTTCGTCTCGGTGGCGTCGCCCGCAGCCTGCCCACCGCTGATGCCGGCAAGGTCCGTCTCGGTGGCGTCGCCCGCAGCCTGCCGACCGCCGACGCCGGCAAGGTCCGCCTCGGTGGCGTCGCCCGCAGCCTGCCCACCGCCGATGCCGGCAAGGTTCGCCTCGGTGGCGTCGCCCGCAGCCTGCCCACCGCCGATGCCGGCAAGGTTCGCCTCGGTGGCGTCGCCCGCAGCCTGCCCACCGCCGATGCCGGCAAGGTTCGCCTCGGTGGCGTGCGCCCGCAGCCTGCCGACCGC
This sequence comes from uncultured Alphaproteobacteria bacterium, assembly GCA_963819305.1. Classification (GTDB taxonomy): domain Bacteria; phylum Pseudomonadota; class Alphaproteobacteria; order Acetobacterales; family Acetobacteraceae; genus CAVTKE01. The sequence continues at coordinate 1,453,778 of CAWFVP010000001.1, read as the reverse complement.
TGACGCCGGCAAGGTCCGCCTCGGTGGCGTCGCCCGCAGCCTGCCCACCGCCGACGCCGGCAAGGTCCGCCTCGGTGGCGTCGCCCGCAGCCTGCCCACCGCCGACGCCGGCAAGGTCCGTCTCGGTGGCGTCGCCCGCAGCCTGCCGACCGCTGATGCCGGCAAGGTCCGCCTCGGTGGCGTCGCCCGCAGCCTGCAGCCGACGCCGGCAAGGTCCGCCTCGGTGGCGTCGCCCGCAGCCTGCCCACCGCCGACGCCGGCAAGGTCCGTCTCGGTGGCGTCGCCCGCAGCCTGCCCACCGCTGATGCCGGCAAGGTCCGTCTCGGTGGCGTCGCCCGCAGCCTGCCCACCGCCGACGCCGGCAAGGTCCGCCTCGGTGGCGTCGCCCGCAGCCTGCCGACCGCTGACGCCGGCAAGGTCCGTCTCGGTGGCGTCGCCCGCAGCCTGCCGACCGCCGATGCCGGCAAGGTCCGCCTCGGTGGCGTCGCCCGCAGCCTGCCGACCGCCGACGCCGGCAAGGTCCGCCTCGGTGGCGTCGCCCGCAGCCTGCCGACCGCCGATGCCGGCAAGGTCCGTCTCGGTGGCGTCGCCCGCAGCCTGCCGCGCAGCAACTGAGAAGCTCGGCTCATTCCTGGGGGTCATCTGACGCCCGATATCTGCGAACTCTTGAAAGCCGGGTCCTTCCCGGCTTTCATGCGTTTTAGCCCAGTGAATGTTCGTAACGAGTCAACGGAGCATTTGTTTTATGGATCAACGCAACGCCGGCACGGGCATTTCCGGTCCGGACAGCGGCGCGGCCCCGACGGCGAAAGCCGCGGTGGAGCGCGTGCCCAGGGTCACCTTCTTCCGTTTCATCCCCGATGCCCGCATGCCCGAACGCGCCGACCGGTCGGCGGCCGGGAGCCTGCCGACCCGCGCCTTCCGGTTCTGCGAACCGGTAACCACCGCGTCTGCGTTCGGCTACTACATCTTCCCGCCGATCAACTTCAGCGTGATGTGGGATGGTCACGACGTGGTCTGGACCTATGACGGCTGCGGCGAGTGGCTGCCGCTGAAGACCGCGCAATATCCGAACTTCGTGCCGTATTTTGACGCCCGCGTACCCGAGGAGATCCGCGGCTTTTCACCGCCCTTTATCGCCGCGATGCAGGAACCGGGATTGCTGCAGATCTGGCCCGGCATGCTGGCCCGGACGGCACCTGGCTGGAGCCTCCTGGTGCGCGCCTGCCCGAACATCCCCCGCAGTTCCGGGTATGATCTGTTCGAGGGCGTGATCGAGACGGACCGCTGGTTCGGCCCGCTGTTCACCAACATGCGGCTGACCAAGACCGATGTGCCGATAACCTTCGATATCGATTTTCCGATGGCCCAGGTGCAGCCGATCCCGCGCATCGCGCTCGAGGAGGCGGCGTTGAATGAATTCGGTTCGGTGCGCGACCTGGAATCGCTGGCGCCGGAGGACTGGGATAATTTCTATGATGCGGTGGTGCGGCCGAATGTGACGGTGGCGCAGCCGCGCGGGCATTACGCCGTGGCCGCGCGCAAGCGGCGCAAGGCAGAGGAGAATGGCTGAGGGCGCGGGTGCACGCTCAGCCTGAGCATGCCCGCTTTCGAAGGTCATAGGGCGGCTGTATCAACTTCGCTCGGGAACGATGAGCGTTTTCGGACGGGTTGGTGCTGCGCTTGGCAGCTGGACGGCTAGTCCGACACGCCGGCCAGACGCAGCCCCTTGGCGACGACCAGCCGGTCCTGCTCGCGTTCGAATGGGCTCGCGTCGTTGAAGCGGCTGATCGTGAGGTCGGTCTCGATGGCGAGCAGGCGCGTCCGCACCTGCTCCGCCTCATCCATCAGACCGAGATGGCCGAGGGCGGCGAGGTATGGCTTGCACGCGGACGAGAATGCCGGATTGCTCTCGCTGACCGCCCGGCCGCGCGCCACCGCGTTTTCGAAATCATGCTGGAACAACGACACGTAGATGGAAATCGTGTCGTAGAAATAGGCATGCGGGTCGAGCGGAGACAGCTTCTTGTAGCGGTTCAGCCGCCGCTCGGCCTCGTCGTGTTCGCCCAGGTAGCAATAGGTCATCGCCGACAACGCCCAGGCCATCGCGAGGTTGGGGTTCAGCATGATCGCGCGCTCATGCAGCGTCAGCGCCTCACGCGTGCGATGGTGCAGGAAGGCGCGGATGTGCCCGGCGATGGTGAGTGCCTTGGCGTCCTGCGGATCCAGCATCACGGCACGCTCGGCCAGGCGGCCGGCTTCGCGCATCGCCTGCTGCAGGTCGTCGGCCCAGCCCTGGCCGACCAGGAAGATGTGCCAGAACGCATACCAGGCATGGGCAACGGCGTAGTCCGGATCACGGGCGATCGCCTCGCGCAGCAATTCGCCGGCTTCCAGGTAGAGCGGCTTTTCCAGACGGATGATCAACGGCATCGCCCGCAGCACGAGGTCGTAGGCGGTGGCATCGCTGGATGGCCGCGCCGCCACCCGCTGCGCCTCGATCAGCAGGATTTCGGGGTCGATCTGGCCGACCACCTCGGCGGCGATGTCGTCCTGCAGGGTCAGCAGGTCGTCGCTGGCACGATCGAAACGATGTGACCAGACCACCTGGTTGCCGGCCCTGAGATCGAGCAGCCGCAGCGAAATGCGCAGCCGCGTGCCGAACGACTGGATGGTGCCGTCGAGCAGGAAGTCGATGCTGAAGGCCCGGCGGATCGCGGTCTCGTCGCGGCTTTGGGTGGCGTAGCGCGCGAGCGAACTGGAGGAGACGAGGAACATCCAGCGGAAGCGCGCGAGCGCCGAGGTGATCTCGTCGGCGAGGCCGGTCGAAAGATGCGCTTCCGCCTGGCTGGTGCCGACGAGCTGCAACGGCAGCACGCCGACGCGTGCCCCGCCGCGGGTCGGCGCGGGGCGCGATTCGGCCCGTGCCTCGCGGCCGTCGGCGCGCAGGATGCGGCCTTCCGGACGGGGTTCCGAGCCGCGATCCGAGCCGCGGTCCACCCGGGGTTCGCCCCTGGGCTCACCACGCGACTCGCCGCGCGATTCCGGACGGGGCTCCGACCGCTGCTCGCTGCGCGGCGGCGGGGCGGGGCCGGCGGCGCGGATTTCCGCCAGCAGCCGCTGGGTTTCGCCGGAGGGCTGGGCGTCGAGCTGGTCGGCGAGGACGGTGCGGCAGCGCTCATAGGCCTGGATCGCCATGCCGCGCTCGCCGCGGGCGGCATAGGCGCGCATCAGCGCCCGCCAGGCACCTTCATGCGCTCGGTCGATCGCCAGCAGTTGCTGGGCGGCGGGAATGATCGCCTCGGGGTCGGTCTTTTCGCGCAGCAGGTTTTCCGCAAGCAGGCGCGCGCGGTCGCGCAGCCGCTCGCGCTCGCCGGCCAGCCAGGCATCGAAGCTCGGATCGACGCCGTCGAGGTCTTCCAGCAGGTCGCCGTCCAGCAGCGACAGCGCGGCCGGCTTGGTCGGCGAGGCGCGCAGCACCTCCTCGACATCGACCCAGACGGTGCCCGGCTGGAGTGCCAGATGGTCGCGGTTGATGGCCAGGATCTGCGCGCCGAACGTATCCAGCGCGTCAAGCAGGCGGTGAATTTCCTGGCGCAATGACGCCCGCGCCTGTTCCTCCGGACGCCGGCTCCATAATAATTCCGCAAGTTTTCCGCGCAGCACCGGCCGTGGTGAAGCCAGTGCGAGGATGGCGAGCAAGGCCCGGGTCTTGCGGCCGGTCGGCAGAATGCTCTCGCTGGTGAGCGTCCACGCTTCCATCTGTCCGATCAGACGGAGTCGGACCAGGACTGGATCGTTTCCTTGGGGGGAAAGCAAACTCGGGGAAACCCGCTGCGGTTGGGCTGCGATCATGCCTTAATTCAACGCCGAGACAAGTTGTGCAAGCAAGGATTTCCGCAGCTCATTGGAGTATTATTTCAAAACGACCCTGACATGTAGCGTCCACCGGTCGTGTATCAGATCTCACATGCTGCGTATATCTGCGTTACATCGCCGCGCCAAGCACCGTTAAATTGTGCAAGCCAATACTCGGCCTGCGTCGGTGCGCCTTCGACGATCGCTTCAAGCGGCGCCAGATGCCGCGATTCGTCGCGTCCGGAGGCGTCCAGCCGGCCCCGGGCGCGCAGGCCGTCGCGGGCGATCGCCACCATGTCGCGGGCGAGGTCGCGCACCGTGCCGGCCGCGAAGGCGGTGCCGAGCCCCTGGCGGGGCACCAGCGGACGCAGGGCGGCGAAATCCTGCCAGGGATGCCGCCGGACCAGGTTTACCGCGGCTTCCAGGGCCGCTTCGTCGTACAGCAAGCCGACCCAGAGTGCCGACTGCGCCACCATCATGTCGAGCGAACCGGCATCGGCGCCGCGCATCTCGACGAAGCGCTTCAGCCGCACGTCGGTGAAGGCGGTGGTCATGTGGTCGGCGAAATCGCCCAGGGTGGCGACGCCGGCGGCGGTGTTGGCGAGGTCGCCTTTCATGAAGCGTCGGAACGACTCGCCGCCCAGGTCGATGTATTCGCCGTCGCGGTAGACGAAATACATCGGCACCTTGTCGACCAGCCACTCGGCGTAGCGCTCGAAGCCGAAGCCCGGCTCGAAGAACACCGGATGGATTCCGCTGCGGGCGTTGTCGGTGTCGGTCCAGACCTGGGCACGGTAGGACAGGTAGCCGTTCGGGCGGCCTTCGGTGAACGGCGAATTGGCGAACAGCGCAGTCGCCACCGGCTGCAGGGCGAGAGATACCTGCAGCTTGCGCACCATGTCGGCTTCGCTGGCGTAGTCGAGATTGACCTGGACGGTGCAGGTGCGGGTCATCATGTCGAGGCCGAGCTCGCCGACCAGGGGCATGTAGCGGCGCATGATGGCGTACCGGCCCTTCGGCATCCACGGCATGTCCTGCCGCCGCGCCGTGGGGTGGAAGCCGAGCGGGGCGAAACCCAGGCCCAGCGGTTCGGCGGCGGCGCGCACCTCGGCGAAATGCGCCTCGAACTCGGCGCGGGTGTCGTGCAGGGTCGGCATCAGGCCGCCGGACAGCTCCAGCTGGCCGGCCGGTTCGAGCGACACCGAGGCGGATTCGCGCGACAGCCCGATCGGCTTGCCGTGGTCGAGGATCGGCTCCCAGCCGTTTCCCGCAAGGGTCTCCAGGATGGCGCGGATGCCGCCCGGCTCCGGCGGTGGCGGCTCGTAGGCGGGCGGGGCGTAGGGCGTGGCGCCGTGGCCGGGGCGGCGGAAGCCGAACTTCTCGTGCTCGGTGCCGATGGTGAAGCGCTCGGGCGGCTTGCAGCCGACGGCGATGTAGTCGGCTAGCTGGCGCGTCGATGAGATCGCGGTCGCGTCGGCGGCTCCGGGATTGGACATGCGGCTTCCTGGTTCGGCGCCGGCGGCGCGGGCTGGTTGGGCGCCGGCGGCGCGGGAGGAGTCTTAGCCGCCGGAATGAGCTTGCAAAAGAGCCAGCCCGACGATCGCAGCCGTTTCGGCCCGCAGGATCAACGAACCGAGAGTGGCCGGTTCAACAAAGGGATGCCGACGCATCGCGTCAAGCTCCGGCGGCGTGAAACCGCCTTCGGGGCCGATCAGCAGGCCGGCGTGGGGCGCGGGGCGGATCGGCGGGGCATCGGCGCGTTCCATCGCCACCACCAGGCGCCGTTCGGGCGGCCAGGCGGAGAGGAGGTCCGGCAGGCGGACCGGTTCGGCGATGCGCGGCAGCGTCAGGCGCTCGGATTGCTCGGCGGCCTCGGTGGCGATGGCGCGCAGGCGGCCCAGGTTCAGCCGGGCGGCGTTGGTGCGCTCGGTGAACACCGGCAGGAGCGCCGCGGCGCCGAGTTCGGTGGCCTTCTGCACCACGAGATCGGTGGCGTCGCGCTTCAGCGGCGCGAAGGCAAGCCAGAGATCGGCGCCGGGGGATTGCGGGCGCACTTGGCGGGTGGCCTGGACCCGGCAGCGGTCGCGTCGCAGGGCCTCGATTCGGCCGCGCCATTCGCCGTCGCGGCCGTTGAACAGGCGGAGCTCGTCGCCGGGGCCGCGCCGCATCACCGCGCCGAGGTAATGCGCCTGTCCCGGCTCGAGGTCGATCCCGCAATCGGCGTGCAGGTCGGCGGTCACGTGCAGGCGGATGGCGGTGCTCATTTGGCGGCGGTCATGCTGGGGGCCAGAATACACCCATGCAGCCCCATACCGATATCGTCACCACCGGCTGGATCGCCCGGCTGCCGGCCTGGGCACGGCCCTATGCGCTGCTGATCCGGCTCGACCGGCCGATCGGCGCGTGGCTGCTGTTCCTGCCCGGGTTGTGGTCCATCCTGCTGGCCGGCCTCCCGGCCGCGCCGACATTGCGACTGGTGGTGCTGTTCCTGGTCGGCGCATGGCTGATGCGCGGGGCGGGATGCGTGGTCAACGACATGTGGGACCGCGACATGGACCGGCTTGTCGCCCGCACCGCGGGGCGGCCGCTGGCGTCGGGGGCGCTGCGGATGCGCCAGGCGATGGCATTCCTTGCATTGCTGCTCTGCGCGGCGCTGCTCATCCTGCTGCAGCTGAACGGGCTGGCGCAGGCGCTGGGGGTCGCGTCGCTGCTGCTGGTGGTCAGCTACCCGCTGGCCAAGCGGGTGACGTGGTGGCCGCAGCTGATGCTGGGGTTCACCTTCGGCTGGGGCGCGCCGATGGGGTTCGCCTCGGCAGCAGGGCGGCTGCAGCCGGCGGCCATCGTGCTGTACGCGGCGGCGATCGTCTGGATCCTCGGCTACGACACGGTCTACGCCCACCAGGACCGCGAAGACGACGCGCTGATCGGGGTGCGGTCCACGGCGCGGCTGTTCGCGCACGGCACCCGCCGGTTCCTCGCCGCCTGCTACGCCGGGATGCTGCTGCTGCTCGCCATCGCCGGCGCGCTCGCGGGGTTGGGGGGGCTGTTCTATGACGCGCTGCTGCTGCCGGCGGGGTTACTGGCTTGGCAGGTATGGAAAATCAACATCGACGACCCGGCGCTGTGCCTGCGGCTGTTCCGGGCGCATCGCGACATCGGCCTGCTGGTGGCGCTGGCGATCCTGCTGGGGCGCTGGTGAGCGGGCGGGGCCGGTTTTGAGCGCGGCGTTCATCCTGGCCAACACGGTGCTGGAGGCGCCGCCTTTGGTTCCGGAAATCCGGCTGCATCTGGCCACCGAAATCACCCCGATCTGGCAGGCGACCGAGGACCGGCTGCGCGCGATCGGGTCGGAGCCGCCGTTCTGGGCCTTCGCCTGGCCCGGCAGCCAGGCGCTGGCGCGGCATGTGCTGGATCATCCCCAGGCGGTCGCGAGGCGGCGGGTGCTGGATTTCGCCGCCGGCTGCGGACTGGCGGCCATTGCCTGCGCCCAGGCGGGGGCGGCGGGCGTCGAGGCCGCCGAGATCGACCCGCTGGCGATCGCGGCGATCCACCTGAATGCCGGTGCCAACGGCGTCACCGTCGCCGCCGCCACCGGCGACGTCGTCGGCGCCGCCTGCCGCTGGGACCTGATCATGTGCGGCGACGTCTGCTACGAGGCGCCGATGACCGGCCATATCCTGCCCTGGCTGCGGCGGATGGCGGCCAGCGCCGAGGTCTGGGTGGCGGACCCCGGGCGGGCCTACGTGCCGCGCGAGGGGATGCGGGAACTGCGCCGCTTCATGGTGCCGACGACGCTAGAGCTGGAGGACCATACCTCGCGCGAGGTGGTGTTGTTCCGGCTGTTGCCGATGTGAACGGCGTGCCCTGGCATGACGGATTGACGCGGCGCGGCCAATGATGCAATTGCAAGTCACTCGCAACAAGGAGTTGACCCATGCGCTTCCTTGCCGATGAGGCGACCCCCGAAATCGAGCCCGATCCGGAGATGCACCCGGATGCCGCCGTGCTGCGCCGCATTGTGCTGCCGACCGGTCTTGCGATGACGCTGGGGGTGGTTCCGCGGCGCGAGGGTGGCGGCGACGACCGGCGGCCCACGGAGGCCGACGGCTAGACCCTGCCTCCGCCGCACGGCGCATCGGCGTCGCGGATGACAAGTTCGAGATCGGACGCCGTTTTTTCAGCCCCCTGACGCAGGCGGCTTTATTGTTGTTCCGGACCCGGATCTCACAAGGGACGGAAGAGCCATGCTCGCGCGCATCCAGCCGCTCAGGACAGCCGCTCTCGCCACTGCCGGTCTCGCCGTGCTGGCGCTTGGGTCGACGGGTCCCGCGAGCGCCGCTCCGATCAGTCATTTCGTCTATGCCGAAGCAAGTCGCGTCGTGGTCTTCGACCTGTTGCAGCAACCGGTCCCGAGCTTCATCGGAAACAACCAGTTCGACGTCTTCCACCAGACGGTCTTCATCAACAACGTGATGGTTTCGGACGTCGGCCTCGACTTCTTCCTGTTGTCCGGAGGGGGCGGAATCGAGACCGACAATCTCCCGCCGGGCCAGGGGATCAACGAAATCGGACCGCAGGTTTTCAGCGGCACCCTGGCGGCGCCGATGTTCGTGGATGGGGTCTACCAACTGTCGGCGCCTCCGGCAGGGGGACCGATCAATGCGACGCTGACCATTACGACCGACGCGACCCCCGCCATCCCGGAGCCCGCCGGCTTCGCGCTGCTGGGCATCGGCCTGCTCGGCGCCGTCGCGGCCCGGCGATACAAGGCGGCTGCCCCCGGCACCTGAGTCCGGCGGACGGCGGCAGAGGCACCCGCCGCCTTCCCGCCTGCGGCGCGCGGCGTCGCGCAGGGGGTTGGCCGACATGGGGCAGCGCAACGTTTTGCCGGCCGCGGACGTTGCGCCGGCATGGATATGCAGGTCATCGAAGACGCGGGCGACGCGCTATTGCGCGGCGTAGTGGACGCATTGCCGCAGATGCGCCGGAACGCCGGCGCGCTGGACCGCGCGGCGACATTCCCGGAAGTCGATTTCGCGCATCTGCGCAGCCTCGGCCTGCTGGCCGCGCCATTGCCGCGCGCGGTGGGCGGCCTCGGTTTCGGCACCGGGCCGGAGGGCGCCGACGGACTTTGCCGGCTGCTGGTGTTGCTAGGGCGGGGCAACGCCGCGATCGGCCGGCTGTTCGAGGCGCATGTCAACGCCATTGCCCTGGTGCATCGCTACGGAGATCCGGCGCAGTGCCGGCGGGTCGCCGCCGACGCGCAGGCCGGGCACCTGTTCGGGCTGTGGGTCACCGGCGCCGCCGCCGGGCTGACGCTGGACGGGCCGGCGGAGGCGCCGTTGCTGGATGGCCGCCGCGATTTCTGTTCCGGGGCCGGCTGGGCCAGCCGCGCCCTGCTGACCGTCGACACGCCGGAGGGGCCGCGGATGGTGCTGGCCGATGTCACCGCGGCTCGCGTCGAAAACCTGCCGGCGCCGCCGCAAGGCATGCGGGCGGCCGCCAATGGCCGGATGCTGTTCGACCAGATACCGGTGGCGCGGGACGCCCGGATCGGCGCGCCCGGAGACTATCTGCGGGAGCCGGCCTTCTCCGCCGGCGCGTGGCGGACCTCCGCGGTAACGGCGGGATGCCTGCATGGGCTGATCGAGGAAGCCCGCGCGCAGCTCGTCGCGCGCCGCCGGGCCGATGACCCGCACCAGCTTGCCCGCATCGGCGACGCCCTGGTGGCGCAGGAGACGGCGTTGCTATGGGTGCGCAAGGCAGCCCGGCTGGCGGAGCAGGTGGACGGCAAGCCGGACGACATCACCGGCTTCGTCAACCTGGCCCGCCGCGCCGTGGAAGCCGCCAGCCTGGAGGCCATTCCGCTGGTGCAGCGCTCGCTCGGCCTCGCCGCCTTCGTGCCGCCGAACCCGGCCGAGCGGATCATGCGCGATCTCGCGACCTATCTGCGCCAGCCCGCCGGCGACGAGGCGCTGACCGAAGCAGCCGGGCATTTCATGCAGCGCGACCTGCCGGAGCCGACTTGATGATCCCTGCCGGCGCGGCCCACCGGGCGATGCGCGCGTTCCCGTTCGCCGATCTCGCGGCCATCACCGGCGGCGGCCCGGCGCTGATCCTGGCGCCGCACCAGGACGACGAGAGCCTGGGCTGCGGCGGCCTGATCGCCGCCGCCTGCCTGGCCGGGCAGCCGCCGCTGTTGGTGTTCCTTAGCGACGGCACCGGCTCGCATCCCAACTCGACCACGCACCCGCCGGACGCCCTGCGCCGGCTGCGCGAGCGGGAGGCGCAGGACGCCGCGGCCATCCTGGGTTTGGCCGCGGACCGGCTGGTGTTTCTCCGGCTTCCCGACCGCTTCGTGCCGAATGACGGCCCCGGCTTCGCGGCGACGGTGTCGACGATCGTCGAGCTGGCGCATCGCCATGGCTGCACGCGGCTGCTGGCGCCCTGGCGGCACGATCCGCATGGCGACCATCTGGCGGCGCACCGGATCGCCGTGGTCGCGGCGGCACGCGCCGGGATCGGCCTGCTGTCGTATCCGGTCTGGGGCTGGACCCTCGACGAGACCGCCAGCCTCGACGGGACGCTGCCGGCCGGGCACCGGCTCGACATCTCGGGACATCTGCTGAGCAAGGGCCGCGCAATCGCCGCGCATGCCTCGCAACTCGGCGGCGTGATCACCGACGATGCCCAGGGGTTCGCGATGCCGGATGCGTTCCTGCAGCATTTCCGCGAACCCTTCGAGGTGTTCATCGTCGGCGATGCCGTGGGGGCTGCTTGACGGACGCGCCGCGCTCCTGGCCGGCGCAGGTGTTCGACCGGCTGTATGCCGAGCGCCCGGACCCGTGGGACCTCGCCGGCAGTCCTTACGAAAGCGAAAAATACGCGGCCACCGTGGCCGCGCTGGAAGGCCGGACATTCCGCCGCGGGCTGGAGATCGGCTGCGCTATCGGCATTCTCACCCGCCGCCTGGCGGCAAGCTGCGGCGCCCTGCTGGGAGTGGACTTCGCCGAGGCGGCGCTGGCCCAGGCGCGGCGCAATTGCGCCGATCTAGGCCATGTCTGGTTTCGCCGGGGGCAGATCCCGCGCGAATTCCCCGACGGGGAATACGACCTGATCGTGGTGTCGGAGGTGCTGTATTTCCTCGATCACGCGGATATCGAGGCGACTGCCGCCCGGGTGTGCGCCGGCCTGGCGGCGGACGGCGTGGTGGTGCTGGTGAACTATCTCGGCCCAACCGATTCGCCGACCACCGGCGATGCGGCGGCGGACATCTTCATCGCCGCATGCGCGCCGGCGCTCACCCCGTCATTGCAAAGTCGAACCGAGGGCTATCGGCTGGATCGGCTGCAGCGGCCGGGCTGAATTCCAGCAGGTCGAGAATGCGGGCGGCGATGTCGGTTTCCTGCGGCAGGTCCTCGGTCCGCACCGGGACCCGTCGCAGCGCCGGACTGCTCGTTTCGACCGCCTCGAGGGCCAGGCCAAAGCTCGGCGCGTCCAGCATCGCCCGCAACGCCTGCGATTCGAGATCGAGGCGGGTTGCCAGCGAATCCAGTTTCGGCCCGCTATCGACGCCCCGGCGCCAGGCCCGGCGCAGGCCGTGCCGCATCCAGGCGCGACGCGCGGCGTTCAGCGCCGGCTCCAGGCGGTCGTCCAGCATGGGGTCCGGCCGGGTCAGGCGGCGGCGGATGGTGTCGGCCATGCCGCCGGCCGCGCGGCCGAAGATCCTTCCCGATACCGTCACCCGCACGCCCACCGCATGGCGGATGCGGGCATCGATGCGACGGAGGGCGGCGAAGAATTCGCGGTCCTCGCCGAGTGCGACCGCCGGGATGCCGCCGGCGCGGCGATAGGCTGCCGGGGTGACGGCGATGCTGGCGCCGGAATGCTCGGTGTGGCGCGGCCAGGGGTCGGCGGGATCGGGATCGAGCAGCGCCGCGATGCGGTCCAGCATTTCGCCATAGGCGCATTCACGGGCGTCGGCATCGTGGAGGGTCTGCGGAATCGCCAGCGCCTCGACCGGGTCGATGATCGCCTGGCCGGCCACGGCGTCGGCGCCGCTGCGCAACGAAAACAAGTTGGCGGCGACCCAGTCGCGCGCCACCCGGCCATCGGCGTCGGTAGTCATCAGCGCGGCGCCCGGGTGCCGCGCCGCGGCGCGCTCCATGGCCGCGCGGCGGGCGAAGCCGGCCCCCGCCTGCGCGGCCGGCACGGTGGTCTCGAGAATCTCCACCGGCACCGACAACGCCGGCCGCATCGCCCGCACCAACTCGGCGGTGCCGTCGGTGCAGTCGTTGAGCAGCAGCAACACCCGCGTTCGATGCCCGCCCTGCTGTCGGTCGAGGGCGCGCAGGCAATCCCCGATCCGTTCGACCTCGTTCTTCACGGGGATTGCGACGATGGCGTCCAACTTCGTCTCCGGGACAAATTGCGCCCGTCAACTGACTTCGGGGCGAGGTTGTTCCAGAGGGCCGGATCGCGTTTACGTCACGCGCGTCACGATTTCACGTCGACCAGGACCAACTCCGCGTCCTCGGACGCCGTGATCACCAGTTCGGTCTCCCCGCTGATCGTCGCGCCGTCCCGCGTGCCCACCTCGGTTCCGTTCACCGTGACGGCACCGGTTGCCGGCACCAGATAGGCGATCCGACCGGCACCCAGCTTCTGGCGCACCGTCTGGCCGCGCCTGACCGTGCCGGCGAGCACCGCCGCGTCGGCATAGAGCGGCAGCGCGGATCCGTCGGCGCCCTGCCGGCCGTCGGCCAGCGGGGTCAACGCGCCGTCGTTGCCCTTGGGGAAGTGCGCGCATGCCCCAGCCCGGCTCGGCGCCATGCCGATCGGGCATGATCCAGATCTGGAACAGCCGTGTGGGCACGTCCTCCTGGTTGTAGCTCCGCATGCACGATGCCGGTGCCGGCGTGCATCACCTGGACGTCGCCGGCCTCGGTGCGGCCCTCGTTGCCCAAGCTGTCGCGGTGGGTGATGGCGCCGGCGCGGACATAGGTGATGATCTCCATCTCCCTGTGCGGATGCGGGTCGAAGCCGGTGCCGGGGGCGATCTCGTCGTCGTTCCAGACCCGCAGCCCGCCGACGCCCATGCGGTTGCGGTCGTGGTAGCTGCCGAAGCTGAAGTGGTGGCGGGCGTTCAGCCAGTCGTTGCGGAAGGCGCCGAGCTGGTCGAATTTCTTCACGTCGATCATGGCATGCTCCTATTGTTCGATGTCGAATAGTTCGACGATGAACTAGGTATGCGGCGGTCCGTCTGCAAGAGGGGCGCCATCGTCCTCCGCGCCGGCGGCGGTTCCAATCGCCCGCAGCCCGGCGCCGAGCCGCTCCAGCCCGGCCGGGTCCAGGCCCGCCATGGCGTCGGCGATGTCGCGGGCGTGCCGGGGGAACAGCTCCTCGATCATGGCGCGACCCTCGGTCGTCAGTTCCACGCGGACCTGGCGGCGGTCGGCGGCCTCGCGCACCCGCAGCACCAGGCCGCGGGCCTCCAGCTTGTCGACGACGTCGGTGATGTTGCCGGCGCTGGTCAGCACCTTGCGGCCGAGATCGCGGTGCGACAGCGGGCCGCGATGCAGCAGGACCTCCAGCACGCCCAGTTGGGTGGGGGTCAGGCCGTCGCGGGCAAGCCGCTTCTCCACCCGCGCCAGCACAGAGCGGCTGGCGCGCATCAGCTTCACATAGGCCCGGACGGCGGCCTCGACCTTGGGGTCATCTACGTTGAACATGGGTCTCGGGAAGCAAGGGGTACGCTCTCATGGCGCAAGGGCGCCATTGCCGCTTGCCTCGCCGCGCGGAGTCGCGCGTCATGGTTGCCGCTTGCCTCGCCGCGCGGAGGCGCGCGTCTTCATCTATTCATCATCACCGGCAGGTCCGCGTTCTCCAGCACATGCCGCGTCACGCCGCCGAGGATCAGCTGGCGCAGGCGGGAATGCGAATAGGCGCCCATCGCCAGCAGGTCGGCGCCGAAATCGTGGGCGGCTTCCAGCAGGCCGGCGCCGACGTCGCGGTCGATCGGGCGGAAGGTGGCGATTTCGGCGGTGATGCCGTGCAGCGCCAGGTAGTCGGCGAGGTCGGCCGCCCCCGGGCCGCGGCGCTGGTATTCGTCGGCCGAGAGCACCCGCACCGCCTCGGCGCGCTGCATCCAGGGCAGCGCCGCCGAGCACGGCGGACGGCGGATTCGGCGGTGCCGTTCCAGGCGCAGCAGACCCGCGTGCCGATCCGCGTCGGCGCCACCTGCGGCGCGATCAGCACCGGGCGGCCGGAATCGAACAGCACGGCATGCAGCGCGTCGGAGGAGGAGACGTCCTCGCCGGCTTCCGGATGCGGCACGACGGTGAGGTCGGCGAGGCGGGCCTGCTGGGCGACGAGGTCTTCCTCGCGCCCGGTCACCGAGGCGAAGCTCGCGGTGGCGCGGCCGGCGGCGTGGCGCGGCTCGGTGACGTCGACGCCGTGCTGGTTGACGAAGCGGTCGAACATGCCGCGCACGGCGTGGGCGCGGTCGGAGCTCTCCTTCTCGGTGGCCGACATCATCTCCTCGATCATCGCGCCGGACAGGCCCTCGCCGGCCAGCGGCGCCACGTCGCGGCTGTCGACGCGGACATGCAGCGCGGTGACGTGGGCGTTCCAGATCCGGGCGACGATCAGCGCGGTCGCCAGGGCCGCTTCGCCGGCGGCGGTGCCGGTCAGCGGCAGCAGCAGCTTGCGGATGGCCATGTGCGTCCTCCTCGCGAACGCGGTCGGCATGCCCGTCAGCCTGGGCAGGGCGCCATCATGCCACATCTCGGCCGTGGTCATGTCATTGAAACCGGGTATCCCAGCGCCGCGCGGATGCCGGCAAGGGCCGCCGCGGCGCCGGTGGCATCGACCGCGCGCCAGTCGCCGGCGCCGGATCGGACTGCGGCGGCGCGGCGCAGCACCGCGACATCGGCGTCCGACGCGTCGCCGTGGCGGCCGGCGACCCGCGCCTCCAGCACCGCGCAGCGGCGCCTGCAGCCAGACGCCGAGGAACGTCGCGCGCCGCCGACGGCCGCGATGCGGCGCGCGCGGTCGGCGGGATCGAGGAAGGTCGCGTCGGCGATCACCGCGTGGCCGGCGGCGCGACGACCGCGGCGGCGGCGTCGATCAGCTCGGCGAACACCGCGTCGGCTGGCGGCGCTCGGCATAGGCGTCGGCCGGCAGCCGCTGCTCCGGCGCCACGCCGTGCCGGCGCTTGCGGATTTCGTCGCTGCGCAGCACCAGCGCCCCGGGCGCGGCGCCCAGTTCGGGCGCCAGGGCGCGGGCCAGGGTGGACTTGCCGGTGCCGGGCAGGCCGCCGATGCGACCAGCACCGGCGACGGCGCCGGCCGCAGATAGCCGAGCGCCGCGGCCGAGATAGGCTTCGCGCATCCGCGGCGTCGCCCCGGCTGCGCCGCCACATGCGCGCGCACCATCGCGCGCATCGACAGGAACGGCGGCAGCCCGGCCAGCAGCCCGCAGTCGCCGGTGCGGGCGACGTAGCGGTTCAGCACCCGGTTGGCGGCGGCGCGGCCGACGCGGCGCGTCGAGGTCCATCAGCAGGAAGGCGAGGTCGTAGCCGAGATCGATGGTGGCGAGGTCCTCGTCGAACTCCAGCGCGTCGAACGGCACCGGGCGGCCCTGCCACAGGCACAGTTGCCGAGATGCAGGTCGCCATGCGCGCGCCGCACGAAGCCGGCCTCGCCGCGCGCCCGCAGCCAGGCGTCCCGCGCCGACAGCGCCGCGAGCATCGCGGTCCTGCCAGGCGGCCAGCCGGCTCGGCGTCCAGCCCGGCGGCGCGGGCGGCGCGGCGTTGCCGTCGGCGACCCGGCGCATCGCCGCCGGCCGTCGGCTGCGGCAGCCGGCGGCAGCGTCGCGTGGATACGCGGCGACGGCATCGGCCGAGCGCGTCGAGCAGCGTCGGGGTCAGCCCGCCGTCGGCGGCGATCGCGGTCGAGGAAATCGGCCGCCGGCACCCGCGCCATGCGCAGCACCCAGTCGACGCGGTCTCGCCCGTCGCCGCCGAGCGCCAAGCGCCGCCATCGGCGCCGCGGATGCACCGGCGACCACGTCGCGATACAGTGCCGGGCGCGGCCGGCCGTTCAGCTCCAGTTCGCGCGCGGCGCGGTGCGCTCGCGCTCGGCCAGGGTGGAGAAATCGAGGAACGGCAGCCGCACCGCCTTCTGCAGCTTCCAGACCGTGTCCGCGCCGACGAACACCGCCGAGATATGCGTCTCGATCGGATCGGCGCCCGGCGAGGCGGCGCAGCAGCGCCGGCGGTCTCGGCCTGCTCGGCCGGAATGGCCACCGGCTCAGGGATACAGCTTGCTCGGCGCCCAGCCGATCGCCGTGCGCGGGTGTAGATGCTGCGGTCGTGCAGGCGGAACGGCATGTCCTGCCAGAACTCGAACCGCTGCGGGCACCACGCCGGTAGCCGGACCAGTGCGGCGGGCGGGGGATGTCGTCGCCGGGATATTGCGCCTCGTACTCGGCCAGCCGCCGCTCCAGGTCGGCGCGGTCCGGCAGCGGGCGGCGACTGCTCGGACGCCCAGGCGCCGAGGCGCGAGATCCGCGCCCGGGTCGCGTAGTAGGCGTCGGCCTCGGCGTCGGTGACGTCGCTGATCCGGCCCTCGATGCGGACCTGGCGCTGCAGCGACTTCCAGTGGAACAGCAGCGCCGCGCGCGGGTTGGCGCTCAGCTCCTCGCCCTTGCGGCTGTTCTTGTTGGTGTAGAACACGAAGCCACTGCGATCGCCAGCCCTTCAGCAGCACGATCCGCGCCGACGGCACGCCGTCCGCGGTGGCGGTGGCCAGGGTCATGGCGTTGGGATCGTTCGGCTCGCTCTGCCGCGCCTCGGCCAACCAGTCGTCGAAATGCTCGAACGGGTCGGTCGCGGCGATCTGGCTCGCCTGCCTGGTCAGTCGTCGCTCATGGCTGGCGCCTCCTGGCTGCGCGTGCGTATGTGCCCGCTCCGGCGGTCGCCGCCAAGATGGCGCGGCCAGGACGAGGTGCGGGCTGCATGGTGCCGACCGCATGGGCCCTTGCCGCCGCAACGACGCCATGTCACCACGTTCGATGCACAGCCGATCCCGCATATCCCGGAAACGAGGCCCATGAACGTCGGTGAGCCCGTGACCACCCCTGCCAAGGGCACCCTGATGGCCGGCAAGCGCGGCCTGATCATGGGCGTCGCCAACGAGCGCTCGCTCGCCTGGGGCATCGCCGCCGCCTGCGCCGCCCAGGGCGCCGAGCTCGCCTTCACCTACCAGGGCGAGGCGCTGGAGCAGCGGGTGCGGCCGCTGGCCGAAACCGTCGGTTCCAGCCTCGTCGTCCCCTGCGACGTGGCCGACGATGCCAGCATCGACGCGGCCTTCGCGGCGCTCGGCCAGCACTGGGACGGGCTCGATTTCCTGGTCCACGCGATCGGCTTCGCCGACAAGCAATTCCTGCGCGGCCGCTACCTGGACACGCCGCGCGCCGCCTTCCTGCAGGCGCTCGACATCTCCTGCTTCAGCTTCACCGCGGTCGCCCAGCGCGCGGCGGCGATGATGCGGCCGGGCGGCTCGCTGCTGACCCTGTCCTATCTCGGCGCCGAACGTGTCATGCCGCATTATAATGTGATGGGCGTCGCCAAGGCGGCGCTGGAGGCCTCCGTGCGCTACCTCGCGGCCGACCTCGGCGGCCGACAACATCCGGGTCAACGCGATCAGCGCCGGGCCGATCAAGACCCTGGCGGCCAGCGGCATCGGCGATTTCCGCTATATCCTGCGCTGGAACCAGTACAACGCCCCGCTGCGCCGCAACGTCACCATCGAGGATGTCGGCGGCGCCGGCGCTCTACCTGCTGTCCGACCTCGCCACCGGCGTGACCGGCGAGGTCCACCATGTCGATTGCGGCTACCACATCGTCGGCATGAAGAACCCCGACGCGCCGGACATCTCGGTGGTCGAACGACCGCCAATGACGTCATGCGTCACCGTCGTCATGTCGCATAACAGCTTCGGCCATCTGTTCCGCGTCACCACCTGGGGCGAAAGCCACGGGCCGGCGATCGGCTGCGTGGTCGATGGCTGCCCGCCGCGCATCCCGCTGTCGCGAGGCCGACATCCAGCCCTGGCTCGACCGCCGCCGCCCCGGCCAGTCGCAATTCACCACCCAGCGGCAGGAGCCGGACGCAGGTCGCGCATCCTGTCCGGGCGTGTTCGAGGGCCAGACCACCGGCACGCCGATCGCGCTGCAGATCGAGAACGTCGACCAGCGCTCGCGCGACTACGGCGAGATCGCCGAGCGGTTCCGCCCCGGCCATGCCGACCTCACCTACGAGCTGAAATACGGCATCCGCGACTACCGCGGCGGCGGCCGCGTCCTCGGCGCGCGAGACCGCGATGCGGGTGGCGGCCGGCGGCATCGCCCGGCTAGTGCTGGGACGGCGGTGCGGATCCGCGGCGCCCTGGTGCAGATCGGCCCGCACCGAATCGACCGCGCCGCGCTGGGACTGGGACGCAGGTCGGCGAACAACCCGTTCTTCTGCCCCGACGCCGCGCGCGGCGCTCGCCTGGGAAAGCTATCCTGGGCGACATCCGCAAATCCGGCTCCTCCTGCGGCGCGGTGATCGAGGTGGTGGCCGACGGCGTGCCGCCCGGCCTGGGCGCGCCGATCTACGGCAAGCTCGACGCCGATATCGCCGCCGCGCTGATGAGCATCAACGCGGTCAAGGGCGTCGAGATCGGCGAGGGGTTCGCCGCCGCCGCCTGTCCGGCGAGGAAAATGCCGACGAGATGCGCATGGCAGGACGGCGTGGTGCAGTTCGCCTCCAACCATGCCGGCGGCATCCTCGGCGGCATCTCCACCGGCCAGCCGGTGGTGGCGCGGTTCGCGGTGAAGCCGACCAGTTCCATCCTCACGCCGCGCCGCGCGGTGGACCGCGCAGGGCCGCGACGTCGAAGTCACCACCAAGGGCCGCCACGACCCCTGCGTCGGCATCCGCGCGGTGCCGGTGGGCGAGGCGATGCTGGCCTGCGTGCTGGCCGACCACCTGCTGCGCCACCGCGCCCAGAATCCCGACGCGCCGACCACGGCCCGACTGCCCAGAAATTAGCCCAGCATCACAAGCATCCGGCGCGTGTAACTCTGCGTGAAGCAGGCGCGCGGCGGTGGCGCCGGTTGTCAATCTGTGCTTACAACTGCGAACGGCCAGGCGGGATTTGAACCATGCACGAAGGACGTAACGACATCACCGATTGTCAGGCTCTGATCGCCGCCGCCGGGACCCGCGCCTGGACCGCGCGGATGCAATATCTGGCCGCCGAGGCCACCCTTGGTCCGGCTGAGCAGGGCCAGTATTCCCGCCGCGCCCTGTTGCAGCGCCATGCCGTCGAAATCACCCTGGAGCGCCTGCGCCAGGACCCAGGCCGGATCCGCACCCCGGCGGAAGACCGGATCGTCGCCCTGGCAGCCGAAGCGGCGCGGGTGCTGGCCGGCCTGTCGCGGACCGGGCGGGCCGCGATGCGAACCGCATTGCGCCAGGGGCTCGCCGGCGCCAACACCCTCATTCCCCTGCTGCACCTGGTCCGCACCGCCGCCCTGCAGCGCGCGCGTGGTTTCGAGGTGCGGTTCGCCGGCTTCGAGGACGCGGCGACCTTCGACCTGCTGATCAAGCGTGGCGGCGTCGAGGCGGAAATCGCCTGCGACGTGATCTCGGCGGAGGAAGGCCGCGACGTGCATCGCGGCGCCTGGGTCAACCTGCTCGACCGGGTCGACCCCGACCTGCAGACCTGGCTCGCAGCCCATCCCGGCCGCTACATCCTGAAGCTGACCCTGCCGCAGGGGCTGCGCCGTGACCAGCAGGGCCTCGCCGCCCTGCACGGCCGCATCCGCACCATGCTGGAAGGCAGCCGCCGCGCCGACCACGACGAGGCCGCGGTGCTGCGCCTCGACCCGCTGATGCTGGCCGGCTCGCAGGCCGCCGAGCTGGGCCTGATGTCCTCGCTGCGGCAGGAGTTCGGCCACGAGGCGCATCTGGCGGTCACCTCCGCCGGCGGCGGCGTGTTCGTGCTGGCGGCACGGGCCGGGCGCGCCAACGAGGTGGCGGTGGCGCTGCGCCGCCGGCTCGCCGAGATCGCCCCGATCCGCCTGACCGGCGACCGCCCCGGCATCCTGGCGATGTTCGTCGAAGACACCGACCGCGCCGAATGGACGCATCTGCGCGAACGGCTGGAACTCGAGGGCGAGGCGCGGCAGTTCCTCGCCCATCCGGAAAGCCGCCGCGTCGTCGCCGTCACCTGCCGGTCGCGTATCGAACTGCTGGGCCCGGGTCCGCTCGACGGTCACGACGACGGCGAACTGCGCTTCCGCAATCCGGCCCACCCCGCGGCGAAGGCGGCCGCCCTGGCGCCGGCGGTGCTGTCCTCGAATTAGATTTCGGCTGCGATCTTATCCATGTGTGAGTAGCCAGCCACGCTGGTGTATGCTCCACGAAACGATCGCGGCAACATCTCATCGGGGACTTTCCAATGGCGAATACATTTGCAGTCGGCCAGGTGTTCACTGGCGGCAGCTACCGTCGGCGCAGGACAGACGGGCCAGTTCGCGTTCACGCAGACCGGCAGTATAGATTTTACCGGGGCAACGCCCCCAGCCATTGGCGACATCGTCATTTCCCAGGACGTGCTCGCATCCGGCCAAAGCTTCAGCGGCATCACGATCCAAACCTTGACCATTACCGGTGTCCACCCCGGGACCGTGGTAAACTTGACAACCAACGACTTGCCCCCGGGCTACACGCTTCCGCCCGGCTTTACGCTGCCGCAGAACGTCGTTGGCGAGGTTCTCAACTTCTCGATCACCACCAACAGCCCTTTCGTGAGTGGCAGCGGATCGATCGCGTTGCTGGGTACACTCGGATCATTGGATCTGCTTGGTCACGCGCACATCGTCGCCAACGTGCTTGGGTCATTGCAAACCATCGATACCGGCGCTGCGGTCCTTTCCTTCGGCACACAGACGACCGGCGCGGTCAACGAGCTGTTCACCCCAGCATTCACAGTGGCCTGCTTTGCTTCGAATACCCGCATAGGGGCGCCCGATCTGGACATCCTGGTCGAGCACCTGCGCGAGGGCGACACCGTTCTCTCGGCCCTAGGCGGCACTGCAAAAGTCCAGTGGGTCGGCCACCGCACCATCGATTGCCGGCGCCATCCGAAGCCGGAGAGCGTCTGGCCGGTCCGCGTCCAGGCCGGCGCGTTCGGCCCCGGCCAGCCGCTGCGTGACCTGCGGCTCTCGCCGGACCACGCGGTCTATGCCGACGGCGTGCTGGTGCCGGTGCGTTATCTGGTCAACGGCGCCAGCATCGCCCAGGAACAGGTCGACAGCATCACCTACTGGCATGTCGAGCTGCCCGCCCACGACGTGCTGCTGGCGGAAGGACTGCCGGCGGAAAGCTACCTCGACACCGGCAACCGCGCCGCCTTCGCCAATGGCGGCACCACGATCATGGCGCATGCCGACTTCGCCCCCGCTGAATTCGCCAGGGCGGTGTGGGACGCCGAGGGCTGCGCCCCGATGGTCGTCGACGGCCCGATCCTCGCCGGCCTCCGCCAGCGCCTGCTCGACCGCGCCAAGACCCTCGGCCACGCCCGCACCGGCGAGCCCGACATCCACATCGAGATCTCCGGCCGCCGCATCGACCCGCGCCGCGAAGGCGACGCCCTGGTCTGGGACCTGCCCACCGGCACCGCCGAAATCCGCCTGGTCTCGCGCAGCATCGTCCCGGCCTGGACCGGCGGCGACGCCGCCGACCACCGCCGCCTCGGCGTCGCGGTGGCGAGCCTCACCCTGGACGGCAACGAGGTATCGTCCCGCACCACCGGCTGGCACGCGCCGGAAGCCGGCTGGCAATGGACCGACGGCAACGCCGCGGTCGCTACCGGCGCCGGCCGCCTGGAACTGCGGATCGCGGTCGGTGCGGAATACTGGGACGGCTCAATGAGGCGCGCCGCCGCCTGACAAGTCGCAGGGACCGTTCGAGAATTCGCTCTGCCGAGTCATCCGGCGTGGCCATCGAGAACCGGAGCGGAGCGGACTTTATGTCCGTGAGCACCGGAAGCGGCGATGGCCGCGTTGGATGGCCGGCAGAGTAGAATTATCGAGTGGTCTCTCAGGCGCCCATCTGCGCCGCCAGGTCTTCGATATCGCGCGCGACAACATCCCAGTCGCTGTCGGCGGCGAAGTCCCGCTTCTGGTGTGGGCCATACTCGGTCGACCGCGCGAAGAACGCCGTCTTGAGGCCGCAGGTTCGCGCCGCCGCGAGGTCGCCGTTATGTGCCGCCGCCATCATCACCTCCCCAGGCGCCAGCCCCAGCAGCCGGGCGGCGCCGAGATAGGTCTCGGGGTCGGGCTTGTAGTGGCCGAACAGCTCGGTGGCGCAGATCATGTCCCAGGGCAGCCCGGAATGCTTGGCCATGTTCAGCAGCAGGGCGACGTTGCCGTTGGACAACGGGGCAATCGTATATCGCGCCTTCAGCCGGGTCAGGCCGGCCACCGAATCCGGCCACGGGCGCAGCCGGTGCCAGCCGCGGTTGATGTGGTCCATCTCTGCCTCGGTCAGCCCGGCGATGCCGAACTCCGCCACCAGCCGCTCCAGGCTGGCGCGGTGCAGGTCGTCCAGGATGGTCCACGGCAGTTCGCCCCGCCGCACCCGGTCCATCGACGGCGCATAGGCGGCGCGCCACGCATCCACCAGCCCCGCCCAGTCCGCCGGGTGGCCATGATGGTTTCCCCACGCCGTCAGTTCGTCGATCAGGCTGCCGCGCCAGTCGACGACGGTGCCGAAGGTGTCGAACAGGATCGCCTTGACCGGTGTCTGCATCGCCCCAGGATCGCCCCGCCGGCGCTCCGGCACAACTCAGTTCTTGCCGCCGCCGCTTCCCTGCGACAGCGGCGGCGGCGTTCGCGGCGTGCCGCTGGCCGGCTCGTCGAACATCCCGAACAGCCCGCGCAGGAAGCCCGGCGTCACCGCGGCGAGCGGGTTGACGCTGACCGATGGGTCGTCGCAGGAGCCGCGCACGGAATAGGTCGCGGCGAACAGGCCGCCGCCCTTCTCCGGGCTGAACAGCCGCCCGACCAGCGGGATCCGGCCAAGCAGGTTGTTGAAGAAATACGCCGGCACGATGGTGCCATCGAGGTCGCAGGTGCTGCGGACCGTATCCACCCGGCCCTTGGTGGTCATCCCCAGCGACGAGCTGAACACCCGCGCATCGCCCAGCGTCAGCACGTCGCGGGAATATTGCAGCGGCGCCACCATCTCGTCGAAGCCGAGCCCGCCGCCCTGCACCGCGTCGACCAGCCCGTACAGCGTCATCGCCTGCAGGATCTTCGCCATCGCCGGCGCGCGGACCAGGCTGAAGTTGTGCATCTCGGCGCTGCCGGACAGCAGATGCGCCGGCGTGCTGTCATCGAAGCTGCCGGAAAGCGTCAGCCGGCCGCCGCGGATATAGTCGTACAGATCCACCGCCCGCAGCAGGCTGCCGACATCGGCCGCCCGCCCCGACAGCAGCCGGTGGCCGGGGGCCCCGCTGATCGACGCGTCGAACGGCCCGCCGGCCTTCCCCGCGAGGCTGGCGGTGCGGAAGATCCGGCCGTCGTTCTCGGCCTGCAACGCGACCCCCGTCAGCGCCCGGTCGGGGCCGAACACCACCCGGTCGAACTGGGCATCCACCCGGTACGGCGTGCCGGGAGCGTCGCGCGCCGGCGGCGGCTTCGGCTCGCCGGTACGCGGCGGCGCCGTCAGGTCGAGCAGCCTGCCCGCGACGCCCACGACCCACGGCGCGCCTGGCCCGGCCGGCCAACGGATATCGCCGTGCGCGTCCAGCGCCTGCCCCAGCACGGCGCGTTGCAGGCGCAGGCTGACCGGCGCGCCGCCGACCAGATCGACCTGCCCGGCGACGTCGATGCCCTCGCCCTGCAGCCGCACCCGGTCGATCCCCGTCAGCCGGTCATGGTCCAGCAGCAAATGGATGTCGGCGGTGGCCGCGAGGCCTGCCGGCTTCGCCCAGTTCAGCCGCGGGGGCGTGATGCTGGCGCGCGTGAGGTCCGCCTTCACCGTGATGTCGCCCCGGCTGTCGCGCCGGCTGACGATGTCGGCCACCACCGACGCCGACCCGCCCAGCGTATCGCCGGCGTCGAGCCCCAGCGCCTGCCACTGCTTCTGGTCGAGCTCCGCCGAGGCCGACACCTTCTGCACCACCTGCGACGCGGGCCCGTCGCGGAAATCCATGTCCACCTGGAACTGCCCGGGAACCTTCGACACCTCGCCCTGGCCCACCACCTTCAGCATGTCGTTGTTGACGTCGAGGCTGCCCGAGGCGTGGTCCAGGTCGCGGCCGCCGGCAACACCGCCCAGATGCACGTCGGTGAGCTTCGCAGTGGCGCCGATGCGGAAATCATCGAGGCTGATCTTGAATTCCAGCGGCAGCCGGACGATCGACAGGTGGCCGCTCACCTGCCCGGACGGATCGCGCAATTCGATCGGATGCTTGCTCAGCAGGTTCAGCCGGGGATGCTTCAGCACCGCCAGCGCGTCGGCCATGGGACCCGCGAGGTCGGCGTCGATGTCGGCGACCTGGTCCTTCACGGTCAGCCCGATGATCCGCATCAGGCCGTTGCGCGCCGTGATGCCGCCCTGGCTGCCGCCGGCCTCGCGGCCCGACAGCAGCGCGATCTCGATCACGTCGGGGCCGCGAAAGCTCAGCCGCGCCTCGCCGTGCTCCACCGGCGGCACCGGCCGCAGCCAGTGCACCGTGATGTCGTGACCCTCCAGCCCGCCGCTCAGCGAGGTCAGGTCGACGCTGCTGAAATCGCGCGGCGCCTGCAGCACCATCTCGACATGGCCGTTGCGCGCCACGCCGTCGGTGATGTTCTCGGCGAGCCAGGGGCGGGTGCCCTTGCCGCCGACCCCGACCGGCCAGATGTCGGGCAGGTCGGCGAACGCCAGCGCATCGACATCCAGCGTCGCCGCCACCCGCACCAGTTCGGGCTGCCGGCGGATTTCGGCGTGGCCCTTCACCGTGGTCACCGGCTTGCCGGATCGCGGTGGCGCCAGTTCCAGCCGGTCGAGCCGGACATCCAGGACGTCGAGCGTGCCGTCGGCCCGCAGCGCCGCCCCCATCACCGGCAGTTCGCCGGCTCCCATGCCGATCGCCCCGCGTCCCAGCGCGGCGTCCAGGTGCAGGCTGGTCGGCACCAGGTCGGCGCCGAGCCGGGCGGTCGCCGTCAGGCTGACCGGCAGTCGGACCGCGCCCAGGCCGCCCAGCATCGGCGTCGCGGAGGCCAGCCGGGCCGGCACGACCTCATCCAGCTTCACCTGCAATTCGGTTGCCCGCCCGCCCGGCTCGGCATGCGCCTGCAGGTTTGCATGCAGCCGCTCGCCGGCGAGGTCGCCGGTGACGTCGGCGCTGCCCTCGATGCCGCCGCGCGCCGATCGTGCGAGATCGACCGTGATGTGCGGCAGGCTCCAGGTCTGGCGCAGCTGCCGGTCGACGACCGTGGCCGCGGCATCGCGGATCCGGATGCTGCGCAGCTGGCTCCACGGCGAGAAGCTGCCTGGCCGCGCGTCGCCCTGCGGCGGCGCCGTCAGCTCGGCCAGGAACGCGGACAGGCTGGGCGACTGGCCGCCGGGCGACGGCTGCATGTCATCCGCCGACAGGCTCGCCTCGGCGCCCTCGTCGAGGCTGCCGAGATCGAGCCGGACCGAGCCGTCCTGCGCCCGCAGCAGTCGCAGCCGGGCGCCGTCGATGGTGATCGTGCGCGGCGCGATGCGGCCGAACAGCGCCGCCCCCGGTGACAGGGTCACCCCGGCATGGGGAATGCTGGCGACCTGCACGCCCTTGGGATCGACCGCCGCGACGTCGGTCACCTCCAGTTCCAGCGGATGGTCGACGCCGCGGGTGAAGCCGTTCCACGCCAGCGTCACGTTGCCGATCGACAGCCGCGTCGGGCCGCCATCGGCGTTGGCCGCGTCCTCCATCCGGTGCGCCAGCCAGGTCAGCTCCAGCGGCCCGCGCGACAGCCGCCAGGACAGGATCGCCAGCCCGACGCCGGCCAGCACCACGAGCGCCAGCGCCAGTTGCAGCAAGCGGTGCAGCAGCCGCCCGGTATGGCCCGCGACTTGACCGGCGATCACCCTCATGGCCAGCCTGCCGGACGATGCCGACCGGAATCTTCTCGCACCTCGAATGGCCACCGCCCGCCGATCCGGCGGCGGCGGAGCGGTTGCGCGAACAGTTCGGCGCGGGCCGCGGCCAGCCCCCGGCGGCCTTGCTGCGCAGCCTCGGCGGCAACTCCCCCTATCTCGCGGAACTGGCGCTGCGGGAGCGGCCGACCATGGCGCTGCTGGCCCGCGACGGTCCCGATGCGGCGGTGGCGCTGGCGATGGCGGCGATCGCCCGGCTGCCGCCGACGGCGCCGCGCGCCCGCATCGCCGCCGGCCTGCGCCAGGCCAAGCGCGTCGTCGCGCTGGCCACCGCGATCGCCGACATCGGCGGCCTGTGGACGCTGGAGCGGGTCACCGCGGCCCTGTCCGACCTGGCGGAGGCGGCGCTGCGCCTGTCGGTCGCGCACCTGCTGCGCGCCGGCCACGACAGCGGCGAGCTTCGCCTGCCATATCCGGCCGACCCCGCCCGCGACAGCGGCTTCACCGTGCTCGGCATGGGCAAGCTCGGCGCCCGCGAACTGAACTACTCCAGCGATGTCGATCTGATCCTGCTGCATGACCCTCAGTCGGGTGTGTATCACGGCGACGGCGTGGGCGCGTTCTTCACCCGGCTGGCGCGCGGCGCTGGTCGGGCTGATGGAGGCGCGCGACGCCGACGGCTACGTGTTCCGCACCGACCTGCGGCTGCGGCCGGACCCGGCGGCGACGCCGCCCAGCATCGTCGGTGCCGGCGGCCATCGCCTATTACGAGAGCATGGGCCAGAACTGGGAACGGGCGGCCATGCTGAAGGCCCGCCCGGTCGCCGGCGACATCGCCCTCGGCAACATGTTCCGCGAGGCGATCCGCCCGTTCGTCTGGCGCCGCCACCTGGATTTCGCGGCGGTCGCCGACATCCACGCCATGAAGCGCCGGATCGACGCGCACAAGGGCACCGACACCGCCCGCCTGCTCGGCTTCAACGTGAAGCTGGGGCGCGGCGGCATCCGCGAGATCGAGTTCCTGGCGCAGACGCTGCAGCTGGTCTGGGGCGGCCGTGACCCGGCGCTGCGGGCGCCGCGCACGCTGGACGCGATGCGGCTGCTGGTCCGCGCCGGGCATCTGCCGCAGGCGACCGCGAAGCTGCTGGCCGCCGCCTACCGCTTCCTGCGCCGGGTCGAGCACCGGCTGCAGATGGTCGCCGACCGCCAGACCCACTCGCTGCCGGAACAGCCCGACCGGCTGGAGGCCTTCGCCGTGTTCATGGGTTACGCCGGCACCGAGCCCTTCGCCGCCGCGCTGACGCGCCATCTCGGCCGGGTCCAGCTCGGCTACGCCCGGGTCTTCGAGGCGGTGCAGGAGCCGGCCGGTGCCGGCCCGACGCTCGATTTCACCGGCGTCGGCGACGTGCCGGCGGAAACCGCCGCCGCCCTGGAACGGATGCGCTACCGCGAGCCGATGGCGATCGTAGCCGCTGTGCGCGGCTGGCAGTCGGGGCGGCTGCGCGCGCTGCGTTCCCAGCGGGCGCGCGAACTGATGCGGGAGGTGCTGCCGGGGCTGCTGGCGGCATTGTCGCGGCAGGCGCAGCCGGACCAGGCCTTCGCACGGTTCGACGCCTTCATGGGCCGGCTGCCGGCCGGGGTGCAGCTGCTGTCGATGTTCCAGCGCAATCCGGCCCTGCTCGACCGGGTGGCCGCGGTGCTGGGCGCCGCCCCCTCGCTCGCCGACTACCTGGCCCGCACGCCCTCGGCGCTGGAGGGGCTGATGGCGCCGGAGGTGCTGCCCGATATCGGCCGCCTGATGCATGCGCGCCTGGCCGACGCGCGGGCGCTGGAGGACGCCATCGACATCATCCGCGCCACCGTGCGCGAGGAGAACTTCGCCATCTCGGTCGCCACCATGGAAGGCCGCATGGACGCCGACGCCGCCGGCTTCGCCCGCAGCGACCTCGCCGACGCGGCGCTCGGGGCGCTGCTGGAACGGGTGCTGGCCGATTTCGCGGCGCGCTTCGGAACGGTGCGCGGCGGCGGCATGGCCCTGGTGCTGCTCGGCAAGGCCGGCTCGCGCGAGATGATGGCCGGCTCCGACCTCGACCTGATGCTGATCTACGACCACCCCGCCGGCGTCACGCAGAGCAACGGCGCCAGGCGGCTGCCGGCCAGCCAGTGGTTCATTCGCGCGGTGCACGCCTATGTCGCGGCGCTGACCGCGCCCGATGCCGAGGGTCCGATGTTCGACGTCGACATGCGGCTGCGCCCGTCCGGCAACAAGGGCCCGGTGGCGGTCTCGCTGGCGGCGTTCACGCGCTACCACGCCCAGGACGCCTGGACCTGGGAGCGGATGGCGCTGACCCGCGCCCGCGTCGTCGCCGGCCCCGCGAAGCTGCGCCGCCAGGTGGAGGCCGCGATCCGGGCGGCGATCGCCGGCGCCGACCCGGACCGGGTGCGCCCGGATGCCGCGTCGATGCGGGCCCGCATGCTGAAGGAGTTGCCGCCGGACGGCCCGTGGGACGTGAAGCTGCGCCCCGGCGGACAGGTGGAGGTGGAGTTCGTGGCCCAGACGCAGCAGTTGCTGCACGCGGCGGCGCATCCCGGCCTCGCCAGCCCGACCACGCGGACGGCGCTCGCCAACCTGCGCGATGCCGGCCTGCTCGACGCAGCGGACGCCGACCTGTTGATCCGCGCCGACCGGATCTGGCGCACCGTGCAGGGCATGCTGCGCATCACCTATGGCCGCAGGCCGGCGCCGGCGCTGTCGGACGCGCCCGCCGATGCCCCGGCCGATGCCCTGTTGCGCGCCTGTGCCGCCGCCGGATTCTCGAGCACCGAAACAATTGACTTGCCCACGCTTCACACCACCCTTGATGGGCTCGCGCAACAGGTGCGCACTGCTTTCAACCGCTATGTAGGACAGGTGGAAAAATGAGCGAGACCGCATCGACGGGACCCAGCGAGGGCGACCGCGCCCCGGACTTCAAGCTGCCGGCCAGCGGCGGCCGCAGCGTCAGCCTCGCCGGCCAGCGCGGCAAGCCGTTCGTGCTGTATTTCTACCCGAAGGCCGACACCTCCGGCTGCACCAAGCAGGCCTGCGCCTTCCAGGAAGCGCTGCCGCAACTCGGCAAGATGGGGCTGGCGGTGATCGGCGTCTCGCCCGACCCGATGAAGCCGATCGAGAAATTCGCCGAGAAATATTCGCTCACCTTCCCGCTCGCCTCGGACGAGGAAAAGACCGCCGCCGGCGCCTACGGCACCTGGGTCGAGAAATCGATGTATGGGCGCAAATACATGGGCATGGAGCGCTCCACCTTCCTGATCGACGGGAAGGGCAAGGTCGCGAAAATCTGGCGCAAGGTGAAGGTCGACGGGCATGCGCAGGAGGTCATGGCGGCGGCACAAGGCCTGACGTAGCCCCACCCGCCACCGTCGCGACGCCGACGCGCTTTTCCCGCGCCAGGATGAAGCAGCCGGCGCCGACGATGATGGCGGCGCCGGCCAGCGTGGAGGCGCTCGGGATCTCGTCGAAGATGCCGTAGCCGAGGGCCACCGCGCCGATGATGCTGGCATACTGGAACGGCGCCACCACCGAGGCCGGGGCCAGCTGCAGGCCGCGGTTGGCGCAGAAATACGCCACCATCGCCAGCACCCCGATCAGCACCATCATCGCGCCCTCCCAGCCGTTCGGCGCGGTCCAGCCCCACAGCGACGTGCCCGCCGACAGCACCAGCAGGGCGGCCATCTGCGTCGCCACCAGCAGCGAGGTCGGCGTGCCCCGCAGCCCGCGGGTGACCACCTGCGAAATCGCGTAGAGCAGGCTGCCGAACAGCGCCACGCCCGCATGCAGCGAAAGCCCGGCCCCGCTCGGCCGGACCGCCACGATCACACCGGCGAACCCCACCAGCACCGCCGCCCATCTTCGCCACCCGACCTGCTCGGACAGGAAGAAGACCGAGAGTGCGGTGATGTAGATCGGCCCGGCCAGGTAGATGGTGGAGGCATCGGCCAGCGGCAGCAGGGTGATCGCCCAATAGTAGCAGCCGACCTCGACCCCCGAGCACAGGCTGCGCAGCAGATGCAGCTCCGGCCGCGTCCGCCGCATGGCCGCGAGATCGGCCCGGCGCAGCAACGGCAGGATCAGCAGCAGCGCCACCGCCGAGCGGACGAACAGCATCTCGCCCACCGGAAACCGCATCACCAAGTATTTCGCCACCGCGTTGCAGCAGGCGAACAGCGTCACGCTCAGCAGCGTCAGCCCGATGCCGGCGAGGCTGTTGCCCGCCAGCATTCCCCCCGGTGGCGCCGCGATCAGGCGCGCCCGGGCGCCAGATATTTCCACGGTGCGGTTTCCTTGCCGATATCGGTAACGACCTCGATCAGCGCCGGCGCGTTGGCCGCCAGCGCCTCCACCAGCGCCGCGCGCAATCCGTCCGCATCGCTCACCCGCCAGGACTTCACGCCGAAGCTGCGCGCGAACATCTGGAAGTCGGGGTTCTGCAGCGCCGAACCTGAATCCCGCCCGTCGAACAGCCGGTGCTGGTCGCGCATCACGTTGCCGTAAGCGGAATTATTGAACAGCACCGTTACCAGGTTGATGCCGTGCTGCACCGCCGTCGCCAGTTCGGCGCCGCCGAACAGGAAGCCGCCATCGCCGGTCAGCGCCACCACCGCCCGATCGGGATGCGCCACCTTCACCCCCAGCGCCATCGGGAAGCCGGCGCCGAGCGTGCCGGAAAACCCCGAGCTGATCAGCGTGCGCGGCGCATAGAACGGAAACCCGAACCACGAGACATAACCGGTCTGGGTCATCTCGTCGCAAAGGATGCCGTCCTCGGGCAGCACGTCGCGGATCACCTCCAGGAACGACATCTGCGGCTGCACCGACTGGATCTCGATCGCGGTCTCCGCCTTCTGCCGGGCGATCGCCTCGGCCCGCGCCGGATCGCGTCGGACCGCGACTCGCGCGCCCAGGATGCGCGCTGCGTCGGCCGAATCGGCAACGATGCCGATATCCACCTTCAGCCGCCGCATCTCCACCGGGTCGATGTCGATGCGCGCCATCTTCAGCCCGTTCGGCGGCGCTCCCCAGCGCATCGTCGGCGCCTCCAGCCGGGTTCCGAAGCCGATCAGCAGGTCGGTCTGCGGCCACAGCGGATACGCCGCCGCGACCGAAAGCCCCAGCGGATGGCGGTCGTCCATGATGCCGTGGCCGCTGCGATAGGACACCACCGGCGCGCCGATCCGCTCGGCCAGCGCCCGGATCTCCGCCGCCGCGTGCACCGCCCCGCCGCCGACCCAGATCATCGGCGCCTTCGCGGCATCGACCAGTTTCGCCAGCGCCTCCATCTTCTCGCTGTCCGGCACGGGGTTCGGGTGCAGCGGCAACGGCTCCACCGGCGTCACGTCACTGATCGCGGTGAACTGGTCCCACGGCATCTCCAGCGAAACCGGACCGCGCCGGCCGGACTGCATCTCCTGGAACGCGCGCGCCACCAGATGCCCGGCCTGGCTCGGATGCTCGATCCGCTCGGCGTATTTCAACAGGCTGCGCAAGGTCGCCAACTGGTCGGGCAATTCGTGCAGCGATCCCCGCCCGCGTCCGAGCAGCACGCTCGGCACCTGCCCCGTGAGGCACAGCACCGGCGCATTCAGCCCCCAGGCCGTCGCCAGCGCCGCGGCGGTATTCAGCACGCCGGGACCTGGCACCACCGCATAGGCCGCCGGACGGCCGGTGGCGCAGGCATAGCCGAGCGCCATGTAGGCGGTGGTCTGCTCATGGCGTGCGTTGATCAGCCGAAGCCGGTTGGAATTGCGCGCGAACGCGTCGAACAGCCCGTACACCTGGACGCCCGGCAGGCCGAACACCGTGTCGATGCCATGCCGCAACAGGCCATCGACGATCGCTTCCCCACCGGTCATCCGCGCCATGGCATTTCCCCCGAAATTCGCGGCGCATAACTGGCACGGCAGGTGTGGGAAGGCCAGGGCGCCCCGGCGGTTATGGTTGAGCCGGCACCAGCACCGCATCTGCATCGACGCTGGCCTGGATGTCCGCGTCCTGCGCCTCGGCACTCGGCGGCGGCGCCGCCGGCGCGGCGGACGCGGCCATGGCGAACATCCGCGGCGCCGGCTGCGGCGAAGGCCGCGTGCCATCCAGGCGAACCTCGCGAAACGACACGAAGCGCAGCCCCAGAATACCCGCCGCCTCCTCGGCCCGCGCGCGCAGCCGCGACAGCGCCTCCCTGGTCGCCTGCGACTGCGCCGCCCGGGCGGTCGCCGGCGCCAGCTGCCAGGACAGCCCCTCCAGCGCCAGGCCGCTGCCCTGCAAGGTGCCGACCAGCTTCAGCAACGCCGGTCCGTCGCCGGTCTTGAGCGTGACCGACTGCCCGGCATGCCATTGCGTGGCCGGCTTGGTCACCTGCCAGACCTGGTAGAAGCCGGTGGCGGCGGTGATCCCCGGCGCCTGCTTCACCTGCTCCAGCGCCCGGGCGATGGCGGTGTTGACCATCGCCTGCGCCTCGGCGGCGCTGCTTCCGGTGGAGTCCGCCCGCAGGCTGGCCACCAGCTCATCGGGATGCACCATCACATGCGCGGTCTCCGACAGCTTCAGCACAGTGTCGGACCAGGCCGGCGCCGCATACGCCGCCAGCGCCGCCGCCATCAGAATCGTTTTCATGTCCGTGGTCCTCCGCCTGTTGCCGCCGCATCCTGGCGGCAGGATATGGCAGCGCAATGGCGGCTCAGCCGGCGACGATCTCGGCCAGGATCTCGGCGGCCTCGCGGCATTGCGCCGCGTCGACGTCGAGATGCGTCGTCACCCGGATGGTCCGCGGCGCGAACACCGAAACCAGCACCCCCTGGCTGCGCGCCAGCCCGAACACCGTGGCGGCATCCGGCAGCGGCGCCGGCAGCCGGAAGATGACGATGTTGGTCTGCACCGTGGCGAGATCGATATCGACGGGCGTGCCGGCCATGATCTCGGCGACCGCCCGCGCGTTGGCGTGGTCCTCGGCAATGCGGTCGCGATGATGGTCGAGCGCGTACAGCCCGGCGGCGGCAAGAATGCCCGACTGCCGCATCGCGCCGCCCAGCATCCGCCGCGCCCGCACGCCCCTGGTCATGGCCTCCGCGCTTCCTGCCACCAGGCTGCCGACCGGGCATCCCAACCCCTTCGACAACGCCACCGACACCACGTCGAACGGCGCCGCCAGTTCGGCGAGCGAAAGCCCGGTCGCCACCGCGGCATTGAACAGCCGGGCGCCATCCAGGTAGCTGCCGGCGCCCAGGTCGCGCGCCGCCGCGCAGATCGCCACCACATCCTTCTGCGGAAACACCACGCCGCCGCCGCGATTATGGGTGTTCTCCAGCGCCACCAGCGTGGTCGGCGGAAACACCACGTGCCCCGCCGGCTTGTGCGCGGCCCGGAAATCGGCGGCGTCGAACAGCCCGCCGCGCCCGACCACGGAAAACTGTACTCCGGCATTGGCCGCCGACGCGCCGCTCTCGTGCCAGACGATATGCGCCTCGTCACCGACCACCACCTCGTCGCCCGGCCGCGTCAGCAGCTTCAGCCCGATCTGGTTGGCCATGGTGCCGCTGGGCACGAACAGCGCCGCCTCCTTGCCAAGCAGCCCGGCGACCCGCTCCTGCAGCGCATTGACCGAGGGGTCGTCGCCGTACTGGTCGTCGCCGACCGGCGCCCGCGCCATCGCCTCGCGCATCGCCTCCGAGGGCCGCGTGACGGTATCCGAACGCAGGTCGATCATCGGCATCATGAATCCCCGGCAGAGGCGGCGATGATCGCAGGCTTCCGGCGCCGGTGTCACCTGTCCGCCTTGACGCTCGCCGGCGCGCCCTTACGCTGGTGCAGCAATTGACGGAGACACCGATGCGGACCCTGCTGGCGATCCTGCTGCTCTGCACGGCCACCGCAGCGCGGGCGGCACCCCTCGTCTGGTCCTATTCCGCCGACATCCTCACGCTCGACCCGCTCAGCTCCAACAACAGCTTCACCAACGCCTTCGCCGCCAACATCTACGAAAGCCTGGTGCGGATGAACGACCGCATCGAGATCGAGCCGGCGCTCGCGACCGCCTGGGAGCACCCGAGCCCGACCGTCTGGCGCTTCGCCCTGCGCCGCGGCGTCACCTTCCATGACGGCGCGCCGTTCACCGCCGACGACGTGGTGTTCACCTGGCAGCGCATCAACACGCCGGGGGCGCTGGCCAAGGGCAACATGGTGGCGGTGAAGGACATCCGCGCCGTCGACCCGTTCACCGTCGACATCGAGACCTTCGCGCCGTTCCCGATCCTGCTGAACGCGCTGCAGGGCTTCTTCGTGATGAACCGCGCCTGGGCCGACGCGCACGGCGCCGTCGCCGCCAGCGACCTCACCGCGCAGACCGAGAACTTCGCCACCCGCAACGCCAACGGCACCGGCCCCTTCCGCGTGGCATCGCGCAGCGCCGACGGCCCGACAGTGCTGGAGGCGTTTCCCGGATGGTGGGACAAGCCGGCGCACAACCTCGACCGCGTCACCTACATCCCGCTGCGCGCCGCCGCCACCCGCACCGCCAGCCTGATCTCCGGCGCCATCGACGCCACCGTGGAACTGCCGCTGCAGGACGTCGAGCGGGTGCGCGCCGATCCGAAGCTGCAGGTGGTCCAGGGACCGGAACTGCGCACCATCTATCTCGGCTTCGACCAGTTCCGCGACCAGCTACTCTACAGCGACGTCGTCGGGAAAAACCCGTTCAAGGACCACCGGGTGCGCGAGGCGTTCTACCGCGCCATCGACATCGAGGCGATTCGCCACGTGGTGATGCGCGACACCGCATGGCCCGCCGGCATCATGGCGTCGCCGTTCCTCACCGGCTCGCCGCAGGACATCAACGACCGCCTGAAATACGATCCAGACCTGGCCAAGCGCCTGCTCGCCGACGCCGGCTACCCGCAGGGCTTCACCGTGCAGATTGCCTGCCCGAACGACCGCTACGTCAACGACGAGCGCATCTGCCAGGCGGTGGCGGCGATGCTGGCGCGGGTCGGCATCAAGCTGCAGGTGCAGGCGGAGACCACCAGCGCCTGGTCGCGGCGGGTCAACTCGCTCGACGTGTC
The DNA here is from genome assembly GCA_963819305.1 of uncultured Alphaproteobacteria bacterium. Classification (GTDB taxonomy): domain Bacteria; phylum Pseudomonadota; class Alphaproteobacteria; order Acetobacterales; family Acetobacteraceae; genus CAVTKE01. The sequence goes on along the minus strand of CAWFVP010000001.1, from coordinate 1,418,625 downwards.
GCTGTTCATGCTCGGCCATGCCGGGCTGCCGCTGGCCGACGCCTATTCCACCCTGAACGAGGTGTTGCGTACCCGCACCGACAAGGCCGGCGGGCTGAATGTCGGGCGCTACTCCAACCCTGCCCTGGACAGCCTGATCGACCGCATCGCCGAGGCCACCGACGAGACCCAGCGCCGCGCCATGATCCGCGAGGCGTTCCTGATGGAGAAGCAGGATATCGGCCATATCCCGCTGCACCAGCAGCCGATCACCTGGGCCGCCCGCCGCGGCATCTCGCTGCGCCAGGGCCCGGACAACCAGCTCCGGCTGCGCCTGGTGACCGTCCAATGAACGTCGACCTGTTGTTGCGCGGCGGCACCGTCATCACCGTCGACGGCCGCCGCCGGGTGATCGAGGACGGCGCCGTCGCCATCGCCGGCGAACGCATCGTGGCGGTCGGCCCACGCGCCGAGGTCGAGGCGGCGCATACGGCGCGCGAGGTGATCGAAACCAGGGACCATGCCATCCTGCCGGGGCTGATCGACGGCCACGCGCATGCCGGGCACGGCCTGGTGAAGACCATGTTCGGCGGCGATTCGGCGGCCTGGAGCGAGGCCTGCCAGGTGATCTACACCACCGGATCGACCCCCGAATTCTGGGCCGCGGAAGCCCGGCTGGCGGCGGCCGAGCGGCTGATGTTCGGCGTCACCACCGGCGTCTCGCTGCTGGGCGGCGGTGATTCGATCATGCGCACCGACGACCCGGCGCACGGCATCGCGCATGCCCGCGGGGTGGCCGAGATCGGCATCCGCGACGTGATGGCGGTTGGCCCCACGCGCCCGCCGCATCCGCGCGTCTATGCCAGCTGGAAAGGCGGCACCCGCCGCGAAACCAGCGTCGGCTTCGAACAGCAGCTCGACACCGTCGCGGCGCTGATCGAGGCCTGCCACGGCCGCGACCGCACCACCATCGCCACGCTGATGCCGGTGTACCGCGAGGAGAAACACGATCCCGTCCGCGTCGCCGAGATCGAGCGCCAGGGCCGCCAGGTGCGCGAACTCGGCCGCCGCCATGGCACCCTGTTCCACCAGGACGGCCACAACAACGGCAGCCTGGAGATGGCCGACCGGATGTTCGGCCTGCTCGGCCCCGATGCCGCGATGTCGCATTCCACCGACCTCACCGATGCCGATATCGACACCGTGGCGCGGCACGGAGCCACCATCGTGCACAATCCGTCGGCGATCGCCTCGGTGCGCGGCTACTGCCCGGTGCCGCGGCTGATGGAGCGCGGCGTCAACGTGATGCTGGGCTCCGACGGCACCGCGCCGGACCGCAGCACCGACATGTTCCGCCACATGTTCCAGTGCATGCGGCTGCACCAGCGCACGCATCGCGACGAACGGCTGATGCCGCCCGGCAAGCTGCTGGAGATGGTCACCATCGACGCCGCGCGCGGCCTGCACATGCAGGACGAGATCGGCAGCCTGGAGGTCGGCAAGCGCGCCGACGTCATCACCATCGACATGCGCAAGCCGCATCTGTATCCCGCCAACATGCCGCTGTGGCGGGTGGTCTGCTTCGCCAACGGCCAGGACGTGGACAGCGTCATCGTCGATGGCCGCGTGCTGATGCGTGGGCGCCGGGTCACCCATGTCGACATCGGCGAAATCCTCGACTGCGCCCAGGCGGAAACGGAGTTGATGCTGGACCGCACCAATTTGCGTGGCGCTCTCGCGGAGCCGCCCAGCCTTTGGGGCCGCGCCCGGCATTAGGGTGGAACTCTGGATCCCGATCACCGTCACGGCGGCGCTGTTCCAGACCTGGCGCACCGCCTTGCAGCAGAAGCTGCGCGGCACGCTCTCGGTCAACGCGGCGGGCTTCGTGCGCTACCTCTACGCGATCCCGACCGGATTGGCGTTCGTGGCGATCGGCGTCGCCATCACCGGCGACATGGCGTCGGTGGCCAGTTCCCGCTTCCTGCTGGCCTGCGCCGCCGGCGGCGTGCTGCAGATCTTCGGCACCTCGCTGCTGATCATGGCGTTCGGCTTCCGCAGCTTCGCGGTCGGAACCGCCTACGCCAAGACCGAGGTGGTGCAGGGTGCCATCGCCGCCTGGATCGTGCTCGGGGAGGCATTGTCGCCGCTGGCCTGGTTCGGCATCGCGGTCAGCGTCTCCGGCGTGCTGCTGCTGTCGCTGGCCGGGCGCGTCGGCAGCCTGCGCGAATTATGGGCGGCGACGGTGCAGCCGGCGGCGCTGTGCGGCCTCGGCGCCGGCACCTGCTTCGCCTTCACCGCGATCTTCATCAAGACCGCCAACCGCGAACTGGGCGGTGGCAGCATCATCCTGCAGGCGCTGTTCGTGCTGGTGGCGACCAACATCCTGCAGACCCTGATGCAGGGCGCCTGGCTCGCATGGCGGGAACCGCAGCAGCTTCGTCTCGCCTTCACCACCTGGCGCAACTCCGGCTGGGTCGGCACGCTGTCGGCCTGCGGCTCGGCCTGCTGGTTCAGCGCCTTCGCGCTGGCGCCGGTCGCGTTGGTGCGCGCCCTCGGCCAGGTCGAGATGCTGTTCACCCTGTTGTTCAGCCGCTTCTACCTGCGCGAGCATATCCGCCGCGCCGACGTGGCCGGGCTGCTGCTGATCGTGGCCGGAGTCAGCCTGATTCTGGCAGGCCGCTGAAGAACTTCAGAAGTGATACCCGATCCGGCCGCCCAGGCTGGTGATGCCCTGGTTCTTGTGCGCGAGATCGGCGTTCGAGCTGTGCTCGTAGATGAAGCTGATCGACCAGTTCGGGGCGAACCGGTACGCGACCTCGAAGCCCAGGTGAAACAGCAGGTTCGACCCCAGGCTCTTGCGGCCGGGCTCCGAGGTGAAGGTCTTGCCGTTGTTGAAGGCGCCGCCGAAGAAGTAGTTGAATTCGAGCCCGTCATCCGGGCGGAAGATCTCGGTCGCCAGCACCGCCGTCCAGGTCAGCCCGCCGTAAAGCTGGCTGGTGGTGCCGGCGGTGTTGATGTCGACGCCGACATGCGGCCGCGGATGCACGATCCATTGCAGGTATTTCGGCCAGTTGTCGCCCCAGTTGACCGGAAACGGCGAGACGAACAGCACCTCGCCGTTGATGTCGGCACCAGCCTCCTTGCCGCCGAAAGCCTTGACGTCGTGCGCCAGCGCACCCAGCCGGACTTCGCTGACGACCCCGCCGGAACTGGCCCCATAAAGATCACGGTTGCCGTCGGCGTAGAGCGGCTCCGGCCTGACGTCCGGAGGATCATCCGCGAAAGCCGGCGCCGCGTTTCCGGCCAGCATTGCAATGTAGAAAAACAACGCATGAGAGAGCGCCGTCCGGAACTTCCCAGTCCGCAACTTCGTGCCTCCTGAATGATCGCCGGCGCGGTAACGGCCTTAGCGCGTTTTCGATCCGCGGCGCCTTCATTTCGGCGTTGGAAGTTCCCGGACTCCGGCTTCAGGCCGGCGGGATCAGATCATCAGTTCGATCACGAACGGGCCGGGCCGGCTGTTGGCGCGCTCGAACAGCTCGTTGAACTGCTCCATCGTGTCGGCCCGCGCGCCTTCGACACCCATGCCCGCCGCCAGCTTCACGAAATCGATGTCGGGGTTGCCGAGGTCGAGCATGTCGAGCGCGGTGCGTCCCGGATTGGCGCCGACATTGCCAAGCTCCAGCAGCAGGATGGCGTATTTTCGGTTCGAGAAGATGACCGTGGTGACGTCCAGCTTCTCGCGCGCCTGGGTCCACAGCGCCTGCAGCGTGTACATCGCGGAGCCGTCGGCCTGCAGGTTCACCACCCGCCGGCCGTTCGCCGCAACCGCGGCGCCCGTGGCCATCGGCATGCCGCCGCCGATGGCGCCCCCGGTCACCGAGAGCCAGTCATGCCGTCGAGCACCTTGGGTGTTGGGGAAGATGGATCGGCCGAAGGTGACGCTCTCGTCGGCGACGATGGCGTCCTCGGGCAGCAGTGCCGTCAGCGACTGGGCGAACGCCTCGCTGGTGACGGCGCCGGTCGCGGCCCGCGGATCGGCGGGGTACCCAGGTGCCGCGACCGCGGTGGTCGCCCCCAGTTCCTCGGCCAGCGCCGCCAGCGCCGCCGCCTGGTCGTGGTCGGGCCGGGTCATCACATGCACGTCGGCGTCGGGCGGCACCGGGCTGCCGGGCTTGTTCGGATAGGCGAAGAAAATGACCGGCTTCAGCGCGCCGACCAGGATCACCTGCCGGACCCCGTCGAGCGCGGCGACCGCCTGGTCCACCGGATAGGGCACCCGGTTGATCGGATGCCGGCCGCGGCCGCGCTCGATCAGCATGTTGGACCCCTGCGCCAACAGCCGCGCCCCGGTTGCCGCGGCGATCCGGTGGGCATCGGCCAGCGCGCCAGCGCGCAGGGCGCCGTTGCCGAGGATCAGCAGCGTGCTGGCGCCGTTGCGCAGCATCCGCGCCGCCTCCTTCACCGCATGCGGATCGGCAGTCGGCGCCGGCGGCGCCGGCAGCTTCGCGGCGGGGACGCCACCCGGGTTCCAGCAGGTGTCGGACGGCAGGATCAGGGTGGCGATCTGCCCCGGCGAGGTCATTGCCGCCTGCACCGCGACGGCGGCATCGGACCCCACCCGCTCGGCGTGGGTGGCGGTGCGCACCCAGGCCGACACGCTGCGCGCTAGCCCCTCGGTATCCGCCGTCAGCGGCGCGTCCAGCGGCCGGTGATAGGTCGCCTGGTCGCCGACGCAGTTCACCACCATGGTGTTGGCGCGGCGCCCGTTATGCAGGTTGGCCAGCCCGTTCGCGAGACCCGGCCCGCAATGCAGCAGCGTCGCCGCCGGCTTGCCGGCAACCCGCGCATAGCCGTCGGCGGCGCCGGTGACCACGCCCTCGAACAGCCCCAGCACGCAGCGCATCCCGGGCACCCGATCCAATGCGGCGACGAAATGCATTTCGCTGGTGCCGGGATTGGCGAAGCAGGTGTCGACCCCGCAGGCCAGCAACGTGTGCACCAGACTTTCCGCGCCGTTCATAGACATGCATTCTCTCGCTTGTTACCGATGCCGGCGCTTGTTACCGGCGCCAGACACTGCGCGAGCGTCCGGCGACGCGCAACCCGGGGGAAACGACCGACCATGACCACCATTCTCTATGCCGAGAAGCCGTATGCCGACGACAGTGTGGAGCGCGAGGTCTATGGCCCCGATACCCGCATCCTGATGCGCGCCGCGGCCACCATCGGCGATCTCAGCGACGAGGACTGCGCCGAGGCCGATGGCCTGATGTTCCTGCGCCACTGGATCACCGCCGACGACTTCAAGCGCTTCAAGAAGCTGCGCGTGGTGCTGCGGATGGGCGTCGGCTACGACCGCATCGACCGCAAGGCCGCCGCCGCCCACGGCGTGATGGTCTGCAACGTGCCGGACTACGGCACCATGGAAGTCGCCGACCATGCGATGTCGCTGGTGCTGGGCCTGCGCCGCGGACTTTTCCTGTACCATGAGACCCAGCGCCACACGCCCCCGGAGCCCTGGGCCTATATCCGCACCCCGCTGCTGCGCCGCATGGGCACCCAGACCTTCGGCATCATCGGCCTCGGCCGCATCGGCACCGCCGTCGCCCTGCGCGCGAAGGCGTTCGGCTTCGATGTCGTCTGCTACGACCCGCATGTTCCGAACGGCACCGAACTCGGCGTCGGCATCCGCCGGGCGCGGTCGCTGGAGGAATTGCTGCCGCAATGCGACGTGCTGAGCCTGCACGTGCCGCTGACGCCTGACACGCGCGACATGATCGGGGCGCGGCAGCTTGCGATGCTGCGCCAGGGTGCGGTGGTGGTGAACACCGCGCGTGGCCCCAGCATCGACCTCGACGCGCTGGCCCAGGCCCTGCGCGACGGCCACATCGCCGGCGCCGGGCTGGACGTGGTGCCGGTGGAGCCGCCGGTGGAGCCGGTGCCGGAACTGGTCCGAGCCTATCGCGCCCGCGAGCCCTGGCTGGAGGGCCGCCTCGTGATCACCCCGCACGCCGCGTATTTCTCGCCGGAATCGTGGGAAGACATCCGCCGCAAATCCGCCGAGACCATGGCCGCCGCCCTGCTCAGCAACACGCCGCAGAACGTGATCAGGCCGGAGATGTTCTGAGGGTCATGGTCGCGGGCATGACCGAGGCCCATCCCGACCGCTTCGAGGCCCGGCGCTTCCGCACCGCGGCCGCGCATTACCTGTCCGGCCGCGCACCTTACTCGCCGCACCTGATCCGCCGCGTGGCGGAGTTGGCCGGGCTGCGGCCGGACCATCGGGTGCTCGACCTCGGATGCGGTCCAGGGCCGCTGGCCGTGGGCTTCGCGCCCTATGCCGCGGAGGTGCTGGGCGTCGATCCGGAGCCGGAAATGCTGCGCGCGGCGCGGGCCAGCGGGGCGCCGGCGAATGTCCGCTTCGTGCAGGGCAGTTCGGCGGATCTCGGGCCTGACCTCGGCCGCTTCCACCTGGTCACGATGGGACGTTCGTTCCACTGGATGGACCGCGCCGACACGCTGCGGCAACTGGACGGCATCGTCGAGCCGGGCGGCGCCATCGCGCTGTTCAACGTCAGCCGCCTCGACATCCCGGAGAACCTGCCGCACCGCGACTACACCGCCGTGCTGCGCCGCTATGCCGAGGACGATCAGCAGCGGCTGCACCGGCAGGCGCCGGAATGGGTGCGGCACGAGGCCATGCTGCTCGGTTCCGCGTTCTCCCAGCTCGAACGCATCGGCGTCGTGGAGCGCCTGCAGGTCACGGTGGAACAGCTCATCGACCGCGCGCTGTCCCTGTCATCGACCTCGCGCGCCCGCCTCGGCGACCAGGCCGATGCGATGGTGGCGGAACTGCGCGCGACCCTGGCTCGCTCCGCGCCGGATGGCGTGCTGCCCGAAGTCGTGGAGTCGAGCGCATTGCTGGCGTGGCGTCCCGGCGATTAAATCACCAGCCCACCATCGACATGCAATGCCTGGCCGGTGATGTAGCCGGCATCGGCGGAGGCCAGGAAGGCGATGGCGGAGGCAACCTCGTCCGGCAGGCCCAGGCGACCGGCGGGAATGCCCGCGGTCTGCCGCTGCGAGGCCGCGGCGTCGAGCGCCGCATGGGCGCCGGAATCCTTGCGGATGAAGCCCGGCACCACCGCGTTCACCGTCACCCCCGGCGCCATCTCGATCGCCAGCGCCCGCACCAGCGCCTCCAACCCCGCCTTGGCCGCGGCGGAGGCGGCGAACACCGGAACGTCGGTGCGGAACGCGTGGGCCACGAAGCTGCTGACCGCGATCACCCGGCCATCGGCCGCTTCGCGCAGATGCGGCATGGCGGCCCGCGCCAGCCGCAGGAATCCCCATTGGATGGCGTCGGAAGAACGCGCGAAATCGGCATCGGTCAGGTCCTCGAAACGCGTGCGGTCGGCGAAGCCGGCGTTGCTGACCAGCACGGCGAGGCCGCCGAACCGCCCGACCGCATGCGCCACCAGGGTCGCGGGTCCGGCGGCATCGGCGAGATCGCCCAGCATCGTCTCCACGTCCGCCCCCGCTTCGCGCGCCGCGTCCGCGACGCGGGCCACGCTGTCCGCGTTGCGCCTGGTGTGCAGCAGCAGGGCCACGCCCGGGGCCGCCATGCGCCGCGCCACCGCCGCCCCGATCCCGCTGGCCGCACCCGTCACGACGATCACCCGCTGCGTCATTCCTCGACTCCGATATTGCGGGTGATTCCCACGTTGCCCCACCTGGATTACCCTGCGCCCGTCCATCCGGAAACAGAACCATGACCGAAAACGCCAGGCTGCCCGAAGCCGACGATGCCACGCGCGCCTTCTTCACCGGATGGCTGGAGACCTTCGCCGAATTCGTCCGCGACATCGATTACGCCTCTGCGCGGCCGCTGTTTCATCCAAAGGTGCTGGCATTCGGCACCCACCGCGACGTGATCGAGGGGGTCGAGCAATGGGTCGGGTCCCAATGGGACAATGTCTGGCCGCGCACCGCCGATTTTCATTTCGACCTCGGCGCCACCCGGATGCTGGCCTCCGACGACGACGGGATGGCGGTGCTCGTCGCACCCTGGACCAGCACCGGCTTTCACCAGGACGGCAGCCGCTTCGACCGGCCCGGCCGCGCCACCATGGTGTTCCACCAAACCGGCGGTGCATGGTCCTGCGTGCATTCGCACATGTCGCTGAACCGCGGCGTTCCGCAGCAGAGCTTCGCCGACCGCCCGGTGAAGGCGCGCTGACGCCTTGCCGCGCGGTTGACACCTGCGCGCCGCAAATCGCACCTTGCATGCAACGCTGACATTCTGGCTGGGTTGGAAACGGGACAATTACCATGACGCAAGACCACGGCGAGTCCGACAAGCGCCTGCGCAGCCGGCGCTGGTTCGACAATCCGCATGATCCGGCAATGACGGCGCTCTATGTCGAGCGCTATCTGAATTTCGGCCTGACCCGCGAGGAACTGCAGGGCGGCAAGCCGATCATCGGCATCGCCCAGACCGGCTCCGACCTGTCCCCCTGCAACCGCCACCACATTGGACTCGCCACCCGCATCCGCGACGGCATCCGCGTCGCAGGCGGCATCCCGATGGAATTCCCGATCCACCCGATCCAGGAAACCGGCAAGCGCCCGACCGCGGCACTCGACCGCAACCTTGCCTATCTCAGCCTGGTCGAGGTGCTGCACGGCTACCCGCTGGACGGCGTGGTGCTGACCGCGGGCTGCGACAAGACCACCCCGGCGCTGCTGATGGGGGCCGCCACCGTCAACATCCCGTCTATCGTTTTTTCCGGCGGCCCGATGCTGGATGGCTGGTGGAAGGGCCGCCTGTCCGGCTCCGGCACCATCGTCTGGGAAGGCCGCAAGCTGTACGCCGAAGGCAAGATCAGCTACGAGGAATTCATGAAGATGGTGGCGTCCTCCGCCCCATCGGTCGGCCACTGCAACACCATGGGCACGGCGCTGTCGATGAACAGCCTGGCCGAGGCGCTGGGCATGTCGCTGCCCGGCTGTGCAGCCATCCCCGGCCCGTACCGCGAGCGCGGCCAGATGGCCTATGAGACCGGCCGCCGCATCGTCGACATGGTGCATGAAAACCTGCGTCCCTCGGACATCATGACCAAGGACGCGTTCGACAATGCGGTGGTGGCCGCCGCCGCCCTCGGCGCCAGTTCCAACTGCCCGATCCACATGGTGGCGATCGCCCGCCACATGGGCGTGGAGCATTCGCTGGAAGACTGGCAGCGCCTGGGCCCAAAGGTGCCGCTGCTGGTCGATTGCCAGCCGGCCGGCCGCTTTCTGGGCGAGGCCTTCCATCGCGCCGGCGGGGTGCCGTCGGTGATGAAGGAGCTGCTCGAAGCGGGCGACCTCCACGGCGACGCGATGACCGTCACCGGCAAGACCGTCGCACAGAATCTCGCCGACGCGCAGACCGGCGACCGCGAGGTGATCCGCGCCTATGCCTCGCCGATGAAGGAGGCCGCCGGCTACGTGGTGATGTCCGGCAACCTGTTCGACACCGCGGTGATGAAGATGAGCGTCATCGACAAGCAGTTCCGCGACCGCTTCCTCTCCAACCCCGACCGCCCCAACGTGTTCGAGGGCAAGGCGATCGTGTTCGAGGGCCCGGAGGACTATCACGCCCGCATCGAGGACGCGGACCTCGGCGTCGAGGACCAGTCGGTGCTGATCATCCGCAACTGCGGCCCGGTCGGCTACCCCGGCAGCGCCGAGGTGGTGAACATGCAGCCGCCCGCGAGCATGCTGGCCCGCGGCATCGACGCCCTGCCGACCATGGGCGATGGCCGCCAGTCCGGCACCTCCGGCTCGCCGTCGATCCTGAACGTGTCGCCCGAGGCCGCCGTCGGCGGCGGTCTCGCATTGCTGAAGACCGGTGACCGCATCCGTATCGACCTCAACACCCGCAAGGTCGACGTGCTGCTGCCGGCAGGCGAACTGGAAGGCCGCCGCGCCGCCTGGGTGGCGCCGAAGCTCGCCAACCTCACGCCATGGGAGGAGATCTACCGCAGCATGGTCGGCCAACTCGGCACCGGCGGCTGCCTGGAACCGGCGACGCTCTACCTGAACATCCTCGAAACCCGTGGCGAGAGCCGCAACAATCACTGAAGGAAGGACATTCACCACAGAGGCGGTGAGACGGGGAGAAGCAAGGGCACTGGAGCCTGGAAGCGCATTGACCGAGCGCATCATTGGCTTCGCCATCGACGTGCATCGCGCTTTGGGACCCGGCCTGCTTGAATCCGCATATGAGGCCTGCCTTTGCTTCGAACTTGAACAGGCTGGGCTCGCCTTTGGCCGGCAGGTGAGTCTTCCGGTCGTCTACAAGGGCGTCAGCCTTGAAATCGGTTACCGCATGGATATCGTTGTGCAGCAGGAACTTGTCGTCGAAGTCAAAGCAGTCGAAAAGCTACTGCCACGAAGCCCAGATGCTCACCTATCTTCGCCTCAGTGGCCATAGGACCGGTCTGCTGATGAATTTCAACACTGCCTACCTCAAGGACGGATTGCGTCGCCTGGCCCAACGCTGATCTTGCTTCTCCCCGTCTCACCGCCTCTGTGGTGAACCCTTCTTTCTAAAGGCCCTGTCAAATGAGCAACCGCCTCGCCGGCAAGACCGCCTTCGTCACCGCCGCCGCTCAGGGCATCGGCCGCGCCACGGCGCTCGCCTTCGCCGCCGCCGGCGCGCAGGTCTATGCGACCGACGTCAACGCCGCGAAGCTTGCCGAGATCACCGGCCCCAACCTGCGCACCGCCAAGCTCGACGTGCTCGACATCGCCGCCATCAAGGCCGCGGCGGAAGACTGCGGTCCGATCGACATCCTGTTCAACTGCGCCGGCTTCGTGCACCAGGGCACCGTGCTCGATGCCACCGAGGCGGAGTGGGATTTCGCGCTGAACCTCAATGTCCGCTCGATGTTCCGCACCATCCAGACCTTCTTGCCGGGCATGCTGGAGCGTGGCGGCGGCAGCATCGTCAACATGGCGTCGGTGTCCAGCACGGTGAAGGGCATTCCCAACCGTTTCGTCTACGGCACCAGCAAGGCCGCGGTGATCGGGCTGACCAAGTCGGTGGCGATCGACTTCATCAAGAAGGGCATTCGCTGCAACTGCATCTGCCCCGGCACTGTGCACTCCCCAAGCCTGGAGGAACGCATCCAGGCAAATGCCGCCGCCGCCGGCGGGATCGACAAGGCGCGCGCCGCCTTCGTAGACAGGCAGCCGATGGGCCGGCTCGGCAACACCGAGGAGATCGCGGCGATGGCGGTCTATCTCGCCAGCGACGAATCGGTGTTCGTCACCGGGCAGGCCATGATCATCGACGGCGGCATCACACTTTAAACAACGAGAGAACCAATGAAACTGTTGCGATATGGCAAGGCCGGCGCCGAGAAGCCCGGAATGCTCGATGCCAGCGGCAAGATCCGCGACCTGTCGGGCGTCATTCCCGACATCAACGCCGCGGCGCTGTCGCCGGCCTCGCTGCGCAAGCTGTCGAAGCTCGATCCCGCCACCCTGCCGGCGGTGCGCGGCAATCCCCGCATCGGCCCCTGCATCGTGCGGCCGCTCAACTTCGTCTGCATCGGCCTCAACTATGCCGACCACGCAGCCGAGACCGGAGCTGCCATCCCCAAGGAGCCGATCGTGTTCCTGAAATCGCTCGGCGCATTCTGCGGCCCGAACGACGACGTGAAGATGCCGCGCGGCTCCAAGAAGATGGACTGGGAGGTCGAGCTCGGCGTCGTCATCGGCACCACCGCGCGCTACGTCTCGATGGAAGACGCGATGAAGCATGTCGCCGGGTATTGCGTGGTGAACGACGTCAGCGAGCGGGAATTCCAGTCCGAGCGCGGCGGCACCTGGGACAAGGGCAAGGGCGCCGACACCTTCGGCCCGACCGGCCCGTGGATGGTCACCAAGGACGAGGTGAAGGATCCGCAGAACCTCAAGATGTGGCTCGACGTCAACGGCAAGCGCATGCAGGACGGCAGCACCCAGACGATGATCTTCGGGGTGCAGCACGTGGTGTCCTATGTCAGCCAGTTCATCACCCTGCATGCCGGCGACATCATCGCCACCGGCACGCCGCCCGGCGTCGGCCTCGGCAAGAAGCCGAAGCCGATCTTCCTGAAGGTCGGCCAGACCATGCGCCTCGGCGTCGAGGGCCTGGGCGAGCAGCAGCAGACGGTGATCGCCGCGTAAGGAGAACCGTGGCCATGCCGGAGCGAGGTCCCGCGCGGGCGTTGCTCTGGCTGGTCATCCTGGGCACGGTGATCCGGTTGCTGATGGCGGGCGCGATCGGGCTCGGCGTCGACGAAAGCTACATGGTCGCCGCCGGGCGCAGCTTCCACATCGGCTATTTCGATCATCCGCCGCTGTCGTGGTGGATATCCGCCGGCGCCGCGCGGCTGTTCGGCAGCGAGGCGCCGGTCGTGGTGCGGCTGCCGTTCATTGCCTTGTTCGCGGTCTCGACGTGGCTGATGTACCGGCTGACCGCCGAGATGTTCACGCGGCGGGCCGGGTTCTGGGCCGCGTTGGCATTCAATCTGGCGCCGGTGTTCGGCATCACCACCGGGGGCTGGGTGCTGCCTGACGGGCCGCTTGTCTGCGCGTTGCTGGCCATGGGCATTTTTCTGCTGCGGGCGTGGCCGAGCGACGGCTGGCGGTGGTGGCTGGCGGCCGGGGGCGCGGCCGGGCTGGCGATGCTGTCGAAATACTCGGCGGGATTGGTGATCGCCGGCGCCTTCGCAGCCGTCGCCACCGACCCGGCGCACCGGCACTGGCTGCGGCGGCCGCAACCCTACGTGGCCGGCCTGGTGGCGCTGCTGCTGTTCTCGCCTGAGCTGATCTGGAATGCCCAGCATGATTGGGCGTCCTTCGCCTTCCAGGGCGGTCGCGCCACCGCCGCCCGCTTCCAGCCGTTCGGGCCGCTGGTGACCACCGCAGGGCAGTCGCTGTTCCTGCTGCCGTGGATCTGGCTTGGCCTCATGGCCGTGTGGCTGCGTTGGCTGCGCCATGGGCCCGTGGACTGGCCGCAATGGCTGCTGTGCTGCATGGCAGGCGGGCCGGTGCTGCTGTTCCCGCTGGTGTCGCTGTGGTCACGCAACGTGCTGTTCCACTGGGCGGCCCCCGGCTATCTTTTTCTGTTTCCGTTGCTCGGCCAGTGGATCGAGGGATGGCGGCCGGAGGTGGCCCGGCGCTGGGCATTCGGGACGGGGGTATTCATCTGCGTCGGGTTGCTGATCGTCGGCACCGAAGTCCGGTTCAACTGGCTCGGCTGGTTCGCCCCCGGATTGGACCCGGGCCTGCAGGCGCGCAACTGGACCGGGCTGCGCGGCGACCTCGCGGCGCGCGGGTTGCTGACACACCCGATCGCGGCGCCGAGCTGGTCCGACACCGGCAAGCTGGCCTACGGGCTCGGCCCGGACGCCACTGTGCTGTGCCTGAACACCGACGCCCGCGAATTCGCCTTCTCACCTGGCCCGGCGGCACATGTCGGCGAGGATCTGCTGATCGTGGCGCCACGGCAGAGCGCCGAGCGGATCAACGCCAGCTACGGCACCCTGTTCGACAGCATCGAAACCCTGCCGCCATTGGTGCTGAAGCTCGCCGGGCGCGGACCCGTGACCTTCCCGTTGTATCTCGGCCACCGCCTGAAGCGGTGGCCGTAGCCGCTGCGGATTACTGGTCGACGACGCCGCCATCCTCGTGCGGACGCATGCGGATCTTGCGCGGCCGCGGCGGAAAGCGCTTTTCGATGTCGTCCACGAGTTCAAGCCCGATGCCCGGCCCTTCGGGAATGGCGATGAACCCGCCGACCGGGTCGGCGAGGCCGGTGGCGAGGCCGGCGCCCAGCAGATCGGTGCTGCCTTCCAGTTCCGGCGTGCGGGTCGGATATTCCTGGATGGCGAAGTTCGGGATGCAGGCGGAAATCTGCAGGCATGCCGCGAGGCTGACCGGCGAAAGCGGGTTATGCGGCACGATTTGCGCGTCATGCGCCTCGGCGATCGCGGCGATCTTCTTGGAGCCGGTGATGCCGCCGCACAGGCAGACATCGGGCCGCAGATATTCCACCGCGTGCCGGGTCAGCAGCGTCTGGAACTGATACATGCTGGTGAAGCGCTCGCCGGTGGCGACCGCGATCGGGATATGGTCGGCGACCCAGGCCATCGCGTCGAAGCTGTTGGGGCGCAGCGGGTCCTCGAAGAACATCGGCTTGTATTTCTCGATGCCCCGGCCGAGCGCGATCGCCTCGGCTGGCGTCATGCGGCGGTGGATCTCGATGCAAAGGTCGACCGAATTGCCGACCGCCTCGCGCAATTGCCGGACGTTGTCGATGGCGTCTTCGATCTTCGCCGCATGGGTCTTGAAGTAGGGCTTGTCCTCGGACTCGTCGAGCAACGGGTTCAGGTGGCCGAGGGCGTTGTAGCCCTCCGCCTTCAGCCGCAGCGATTCCTCGACCAGCTTCTCGATGGTGCTGCCCTTGACGTGGCCGTACAGCCGCGCCTTGTCGCGCATCTTGCCGCCGAGCAACTCATACACCGGCACCTTGTAGAATTTGCCTTTGATGTCCCACAGCGCGATGTCGATCGCCGACACGGCGCCGCTGATGGCGCCGCCGGTGAAGTGGTGGGCGCGCAGCATTACGTTCCAATGGTGCTCGATGAAGCGCGGATCACGGCCGACCAAATATTCGCCGAACTTGGTGATGGCGGCGGAACTCGCTTCCAGATGGCCCCAGGTTCCGGATTCGCCGATGCCCGTGATGCCCTTGTCGGTTTCGACCCGGACGAACAGGAAACGGTCCACCATCAACGGCGTGACCTTGGTGATTTTCATGTCTTTCTCCTTCCTGCGCGTCAGGCGACGCGGAATTCTGCGAGCACGTCTTCATTGGGGTCGATGCCGATCCCGGGGCCGGTCGGCACGTTAACGGTGCCATCCGCGTTCATCGACAGCGTCTCGCGATAGATGCGTCCCCACATCGGATCCACCGAGTCGCGATAGAATTCCAGCATCAATCCGTTGCTGATCGCCGCCACCAGATGAATGTGGATGTCCTGCGAGCCATGCGGGGCGATGTCCAGGTCATGCGCCTGCGCCAGGGCGGCCACCTTCATGAACTCGGTGACGCCGCCGAGGATCTTCGCGTCGGGATTGAGGATGGACGCCGCCTCCGCCTTGATCAGGTCGCGGAAGCCGTAGCGCGTGTATTCGTTCTCGCCGGTCGCCACCGGAATGCTGCTGGCCTGCGCCACCTTGCGATGGCCGTCGTAATCGTCGGGCGCCACCGGCTCCTCGAACCAGAAGACGTCGTATTCCTCGATGCGCCTGGCGATTCGTGCGGCCTCGTAGGCGCGATAGGCGCAGTTGGCATCGACCAGAAGGCGGACATCGGGGCCGATGGCGTCGCGCACCGCCTTCACCCGCGCCACGTCCTCGTGCATCGGCACGCCGCCGATCTTGATTTTGATGGCGCGGGCGCCGAGGGAGAGATTCTGCTCCATCTCCTTCGCCAGTTCGCGCAGGCCCTTGCCTTCCTCGTAGTAGCCGCCGGCGATGTAGCCGGGCACCCGGTCGCGGAAGCCGCCGAGCAGCTTGTACAGCGGCATGTTGGCGGCCTTGCCGCGAATGTCCCAAAGCCCGATGTCGATTGCCGAAATCGCCCGCGTGGTGATGCCGCGGCGGCCGATCAGCTTCGGCACCCACATCTTGTGCCACAGCCGCTCGACGTCGATTGGGTCTTCGCCGATCAGCAGCGGCTTCAGATGCTCGATCGTCGCCCGCTCGATGCCGCCGCCATGGCCGAGGCCGATGCCAGTGATGCCGTCATCGGTGGAAATCTTCACCAGCGCGTAGTTGACGTGGGTGTAGGTGTGCTTGCCATTGGTGATCGGCACCGTGCGCGCCCAGCGATATTCCTGCAGGTCGATCGCAGTGATTTTCATTCTGCTCAATCCTCGTCTGGGACCAGCACGACCGACCGGGGATCGATCCGTGCCGTCAACTCCGCACCCTCGGTGACACCGGTGCGCGGCGACAGGTCGACGCGCATGGCGAGTTCGCCGATTTCGACTTCGCAATTCAGGACCGCGCCGAGATAGCTGACCCTGCGGACCCGCAGGCGAACGCAATTCTCGTCCGTGGTTCCCTCCGGCACAATCTCCACATTCTCCGGGCGCACGCACACCAGCACTGCGTTGCCGGGCGACAGCGCCTGCGGCCGCTGGCTGGTGCGCAGCGTCAGGCCACCGGCGAGACAGACGCTGGAGCCATCCTCGGCAAGTGTTCCGGGCAGCAGATTGGCGCTGCCGACGAACTCGGCGGCGAAGCGGGAGGCGGGCCTCTCGTACAGGTCGCGCGGCGAACTCTCCTGTACGATGCGGCCGCGGTTCATCAGGATGATGCGATCGCTCATCACCATCGCCTCGGACTGGTCGTGGGTTACATAGATGGAAGTCCGGCCAAGCCGTCGCTGCAACTGCAGCAACTCGAAGCGCATCCGCTCGCGCAAGCCGGCGTCCAGGTTGCTGAGCGGTTCGTCGAACAGCAGCAGCCGGGGCTCGGTGACCACCGCGCGCGCCACCGCCACGCGCTGCTGCTGGCCGCCGGAAAGCTCGGTGCCGTATCGTGATTCCAATCCCTCCAGCCCAACGAGGCGCATCGCCTCCGCCACCCGGCGGCCGATATCGGCGCCTGAGTTGCCGCGGTTGCGCAGGCCGTAGGCGACGTTGTCGAACACCGTCATGTGCGGCCAGACCGCGTAGGACTGGAACACCATGTTGACGCCGCGCTTTTCCGGCGGCACCTCCCGCCCGTCCAGCGCCACCACCTCGTCGCCGATGCGGATTTCACCTGAATGCGGGCTTTCCAGGCCGGCGATGCAGCGCAGCGTGGTGGTCTTGCCGCAGCCGCTGGGGCCGAGCAGGGAAATGAACTCCCCTTCGGCGGCATCGAAGGACACCCGGTCGACGGCCACGACATCGCCGTAGCGGACCACCAGGTCGCGAACGCTGAGCTGGGTCTTGGTCATCGCCTGCCTATACCGTCCGCGAGAGCCGGACGCGGAACACGAACCGGCCGCCGACGACGCCGACGATCAGAATGAGGGTCTGCAGCAGCCCGATCACCGCGGCTTTCGGAACGTCACCGTAATCGAGATAATTCCACGACAGCACCGACAGCACCACGTTGTCGGCCGACGTCAGCAGCACCGCGGCGCTGATTTCACGGACCGAGAAGATGAACACCATGACCCAGGCCGACAGCAGCGCCGGGCGCACCAGCGGCAGGGTTATTTTTCCTGCCGTCCGCCAATGCGAGGCCCCGCACAGCGATGATGCCTCCTCGAGCGCCCGGTCGATCTGCAGCAGGGCGGTGTCGGCGATGCGATAGCTGAACGGCAGGTACGAGGCGATGAAGGCGAGCACCAGCACCCAGACCGTGCCGTAGACGGGGGTCAGCACGTAGGTCCAGAAGATGCCGGTGCCGAACACGATCCCCGGCACCGCGATCGGGAACATCGCGAGATAGTCGAGCACCTTGCCACCGCGCACGCGCATGCGCCGGATCGCGTAGGCGACCGCCACGCCGAGCAGCACGCACAGGGTGGGCGTGATCAGCCCCACCACCAACGTGTGTGCGGTTGACGCCACCACTTCGGCGGAGCCGCCGACCGCGGCGGCGTTGGCCCAGGTGAAGGTGGGATGCAAAGGCGATCCGCCGGAATACTTGGCGAACGCCGCGTAGAACAGCGCCAGATAGGGCAGCACGATCGCCAGCACCACATACAAGAGCACGAGCGCCACCGCCGGCAGCCGCCACACGCCCAGCTTCACACGGCGGATGCGAAAGCCGCGCGCCGTCACCGTGACGAAGCGGCGGGCGGCGCGCGAGGCGAAGCGGTAGCCGGCGATGCCGAGGATGGAAATCCAGAACAGCATGGTGCCGATCGCGGCCGAGGTGCCGTAGTCGATCGGATAGGTGGCGCTTGCCTGGAACACGTCGACGGCCAGGAAACGGATCTGCGAGGCGCGGTCCAGCACCGCGGGAATGGCGAAGGTGCCTGCCGCCAGCACGAAGATGAAGAAGAACGCCGAGATCAGTGCCGGCCGCACCACCGGGAAGGTCACCCGGGCTGCGGTCGCCAGCACACCGGCGCCGTTGAGGTAGGATGCCTCCTCCATCGAGGGGTCGATGTTGCGCAGCGATGCGGCGACCGTCAGGTAGGCGTAGGGCACGAAATAAAGCGCCATGATGGCAACGATCCCAGTGGGCGTCGCGACATTGAGCACCGGCCCGGTGGCGCCGAGCAGTTCCGTGGCGATGACATTCAACAGGCCGGATTTCGGGGCGCCGAGCACCAGCCACGCCAGGGCGCCCACGAAGGGCGACAGGAACAGCGGCGCGATGACGCAGGTTTCCATGAAGCCCTGCGCCGGCAGATCGGTGCGCGAGGTGAGCCAGGCAAGCGCCACCCCCGCGGCCGTCGCCACCACCGCCACCACCACCGAGATCGCCAGCGTCGACGCCAGGGTTCGCAGGTAGGGCAGCGTCGTATAGACGGCGGCCAGCTTTTCCAGGGTCAGGTGGGCGTCCGGATCGACCAGCGCGCCGGACATCACCGAACCGATGAACATGAACGCCACCGGCAGCAGCACCAGGATACCCAGTGCCAGGCCGATCAGCAGCGGCAGCCCGACGCGCACGCCAGCCTGCCGCGACGGCGCCCGCAGCGCCGTAGCGGACATCCTCGACTAACCCTTGCGGCCGGACTGGTAGCCGAAGATTTCGTTCCACTCGGCAATCACCGGCTTCTTCGGATCGGCGAAGGCCGGGTCCTTCAGGTAGTCGGTGTAGAGCTTGGTCGGGTCATGGTACCAGGGTTCGGCGTACCAATCCTGGTGCGCGGCGGCGCGGGGATCGACCACGTCGGGGCGGCTGCCGCCGGCGGCGATGTGTTTCATCCACTCGGTCTGCGCCTCCGCCGTGATGCTCCATTCCTGCAGCAGGCGGGCGGCGTTCGGGTGCGGCGCGTGGGCGCTGATGCTCTGCACGTTCACCACGATCGGCGTCGGCGCCGGGAACACCCAGCGCACCGGCGAGCCTTTCTTGTACAGATCGGTCAGCGTGCCCTGCGAGCCCTGGTCCATGAGGGCGTATTCGCCGGCCGCCAGGCGGTCGAACAGCGGCGCCTTGCTGGCGTAGATGTCGGGCTTGTTGGCCGCCATCTTGCGGAAGAACTCGATGCCGTAGCGGTCCTTCAGGGTGACCAGGAACATATAGCAGAAGGCATAGCTGCTGCCGCCCGAGGCGGGCGTGGCGGTCCCGAAGCGACCCTTCCAGCGCGGGTCGCCGAGCACGTCCCAGCCCCCGGTCTGGATGAGTTTTTCCTCATCGGGGGTCATCTTCTTCGGATTGTAGCCGATGCCCATGAAGTCGGTGAACAGCGTGTACCAGACGCCGTCTTCCTTCATTGCATTGTCGATGGCGTCGGACTGGGCGGGAACGTACTTGGCAACGAAGCCCAGCTTCGCGGCGGCGCTCAGCAAAGTGGGATCGGTGATCTGGATCAGGTCGGCGATGTGCCGCCCGACCCGTTCCTCGTTCAGCCAGCGGTCATAGAGCGGATAGCTCGGCAACCGCATGTTCTTCACCGGGATGCCGTATTTGCGGGTGAAGGCGGCGGTCCAGTTGGCCGTCACGTCGATGTCGGAATTGTGATAGTAGCTAATGGCGCCTTCGCGTTGTGCCTCCTTCACCAGCGTCTCGCTGATCGCCGCGGCGGAGTTCTGCGCATGCGCGAAACGGGGCAGCAGGATGCCCGCCGGCAGCGCCGCCGCGACGCGCAACAGCTTGCGGCGGCCGACGGCTTGCAGCCGGGCTGCGGGCGCGCGGATACCGGGAGGGCGAAGGCGATCGGTCATGGAATTCCTCGTGCGATCCCGATCCACTTGGGCGCTGGCCGGGTTGCCGCGAGGATAGCGCCAGTTGGCACGGAAAAGAAAACCCGGGCCCGCCGGCGCCGGTCAATCCGAGGCGCGCTCCCCGGCGTGGATCGCCACCGGCAACCGGTTCGCCGGTGGCGCCAGCGGGCAGACCCAGCGCGATGAATACGCACAGGAGGGGTAGGACGAGAAATTGAAATCCAGCACCACGCGGTCACCTGTCGTGCCCAGGTCAGCGCCCTTGATGCTGTCCAGCAGATAGCGCCCGGCGGCAAAGGTCTCGCGGCCGTTGGTCGCGTCGGCGAACGGCAGGAACACGCCGCCGCCGTAGCCGGTGATCCAATAGAGCGTCAGTTCGGCGCCCAGCGGCCGCGCCAGGCCGGCGGTGCGGGCGAACGGGCGCAGGGTGATGGTTTCGGCGCCGGCCGGAAACTGCTCCAGCGGCGCCTGCGCCACCGGCACCAGCCGCGTCGTCAGGCGCAAGGCCGGGTCGTAGGGGAAATAGTTGATCGCGGTGAAGCCGCGCAGGGTGGCGGTGTCGAGCGGGGTCTGGGGGTGGCCCGCGAACAGCGTGTCGCGCTGTTCCCGCCAATGCCGCCAGGCCGCCTGGGGGTCCGGCATGGTGCGGACCGCGGCGTACAGGTCGGCAACGCGTCGGCGCCAATCCCATAGTTCGGCAAGCTCGTTGCGCAACGCGACGGGTGGAGACAGGTCGTTCACGGCAAATCTCCGTAAGCGCAGCGCCGGATGCCTTCCCGCCGCAGCATGTCGCGCACATAAGGACTGGTCAGCGCGGCCAGTTCCTCTTCATGCGCGTATGTAGGCATCAAGGTGTCGATAACACCGTCCCGGCGCGCCGCCGGGTGAAAATAGATTTCGCTGACCCCCTCCGGCAGCCGCGGCAGCAGCCGAAGCAACCGCTCCTCCGTGACATGGCCGGTCCATGCCAGGCCGAACACCGCATCGTTCGCGATCATGCCGGCGCGGCGGATCCGGGCGCGCAGCAGGCCGCTCCACGCATACAGGGCCCGCGCCCCGAGACTGGCGGGTTCGCCGCAGCCCGCCATCACCGCCAAGGGTTCGGCCGGCACCCGCACCGCCCGCAGGCCGAATTCCTGGCCGATCCGCAGCAGCAGGGCGCCGACGGTCGGGTGCAGGTGCATGTGCTTGTGAGCATCGGCGTGGTCCAGCGCCAGCCCGGTGGCCGCGAACGCCGCGAACTGGGCGCGGATTTCGGCCGCGAGCTGCCGGCGGACCGAGGGATGGGCGAAATAGCCGATCCCGAGCCCGAGCTGGCCGGATGGAAAAATACCGTCGCGATCGACCAGATTCGGGATTTCCGCGGGTTTCAGCACCGCCGGCCCCTCGATCACCACGAGGTGCAGGCCGACCCGAAGCCCGGGCATGGCCCGTGCCCGGCGCACCGCATCCGCGGCGGCCGCCCCGGCGACCATCAGGCTGGCCGAGGTCAGGACGCCGTCGCGATGGGCGCGCTCGATGCCCTCGTTGACCGCTTCGGACAGCCCGAAATCATCGGCGGTGAAGATGGCCCGCCGCATGTGGGCGGCCCCTACCGGCAGATGTTCAGGCGGCGTCCTTGTGGCGCTCGCGGAGGAATTGGAAGAACTCGACGCCCTCGCGCAGGCGGCGCTTCATCATCTGCGGGCTGCGCACCATCTCGCCGACGATGGAGGCGATCTTCGGCGCGCGGAAATAGAAGCGGCGGTAGAAGGTCTCCACCGAATCGAAAATTTCGGTGTGCGACAAATGCGGGTAGTGCAACGGCGCGATCTGCACCCCCTGCTCGTCGATCAGTTCCGCGTTGTCGGCATCGAGCCAGCCGTTCTCCACCGCCTGCTTGTGCAGGAAGGTGCCGGGGTAGGGGGCGGCCAGCGACACCTGCATGGTGTGCGGGTTGATCTCGGTAGCGAAGCGGATGGTCTCCTCGATGGTTTCCTTGGATTCGCCGGGCAGCCCGAGGATGAAGGTGCCGTGGATCTTGATGCCGAGTTCGTGGCAATCCTTGGTGAATTTCTTGGCGACTTCGATCCGCATGCCCTTCTTGATATTATGCAGAATCTGCTGGTTGCCGCTCTCGTAGCCGACCAGCAGCAGCCGCAAGCCGTTGTCCTTCAGCACCTTCAAGGTCTCGCGCGGCACGTTGGCCTTGGCGTTGCAGGACCAGGTGACGCCCATCTTGCCGAGTTCGCGGGCGATCGCCTCGGCGCGGGGGAGGTTGTCGGTGAAGGTGTCGTCGTCGAAGAAGATCTCCTTCACCTGCGGGAAATATTTCTGGATGAGGCGGATTTCCTCCGCGACATGCCCGGGGCTGCGGACCCGGTAGTTGTGGCCGCCGACGGTCTGCGGCCACAGGCAGAAGGTGCAGCGGCTCTTGCAGCCACGCCCGGTGTACATCGACACGTAGGGGTGCATCAGGTAGCCGATGAAGTAGTCCTCGATCCGCAGGTCGCGCTTGTAGACCTCGGTCACGAAGGGCAGCGAATCCATGTCCTCGAGGATCGCGCGATCCTTGTTGTGGACGATCACGCCGTCCGAATTGCGGTAGGAGATGCCGTCCACCGCCGAGAAATCGCGGCCCTCGGCGATTTCCTTGATGGTGAAGTCGAACTCGTTGCGGGCGACGAAGTCGATCGGGGCGCCCTTGAGCAGGCTCTCCTGCGGCTGTACCGCAACCTTGGCGCCGACCATCCCGATCTTGAGCCCCGGGTTCGCGTCCTTCAGCGCCTGCGCCACGCGCACGTCCGAGGCGAAGGAGGGCGTCGAGGTATGGATCACGCACAGGTCGCGGCCCCGCGCATCGGCGACCACCGTCTCCAGGCTGGTGCGGGACGGCGGCGCGTCGATCAGCCGGCTGCCGTCGACCAGCGCCGCCGGCTGGGCGAGCCAGGTCGGGAACCAGAAGCTCTTGATCTCCCGCTTCGCCTGGTAGCGGGAGCCGGCGCCGCCGTCGAAGCCGTCGAACGACGGCGGCTGCAGGAACAGGGTCTTCATCATCGCAGTTCGCCTTCTCAGCTCGCCTGGTCGTGGGGTCGTGCCGTCGAAATCGGCGGCATGCCCGGGTCTAGCCCGCCTGCGCCTGGTGCGAACCGGGCGCGGTGGGCGGGGTTGCAGCGTCGTCGCCGCGGCTGGTGTGCATGACCTGGCCGCGCCATTCCACCTGGTCGCCGAAATAGCTGGCCAGCATGGTGGTCATGGACATGAGGTCGCGCAGCGGGAGAAGCCAGATCGACGCGGGGGTTGCAAGCAGAGAATTTGCCGACGGGATCGCCCGCCGCAGGCTGCGGTCGATCCACAGGGCGCCGGCCCCGCGGGCGAACCACGTGGCGAGGAACAGCCAGAGGGTCCACGGGGCGCCCGCCGACAACAGCATCGCCAGCGCCGACCAGAACACCGGGAACTGGATGGCCGACAAGGCGAATTCCAGCGGCACCAGGGACAGCACGGTCCGGTTCCAGCGCAATTCGTGCCGATACAGCGCCGGCAGAGTCGCCTCCGGCACCGTGGTCGCCACAACGGTCTCGGCGATTTGCACCCCCAGCCCCTGGGCCTGGACCAGCTTCCCCAGGATGTGGTCGTCGGCCAAGTGGTCGACCAACGCAGGGAAGCCGCCGATCGCCGCCAGGGTCTCCCGCCGCAGCGCCATGGTGGCGCCCAGGCAATCCTGCCGACCCAGCCAGCGGGCCATCAGCGCACCGGGCAGGAAGCTATGGTTGATGTTGGCCGCCCCCAGCACTCCGGCCAGCGACGAGGACGCCGCAAGACCGACATAGACGGTAGTGGACAGGCCGATCCCAGGCGCCGCCAGCGCCTGCACGACGCGGTCGAGATAATCGGGCGGGCAGTGGACATCGCTGTCGGCGATCACCAGCAGGTCATGCCGGGCCAGCTTCATCATGTTGATGAGATTGGATATCTTCCGGTTTGCCCCGTGCTGGGCGGGATCGACGACGACGTCGATGCGGCAGGCCGGGAAGCGCGTCCGCAATCTGTCGATGACGGCAAGCACCGGATCGGCCGCGTTCTGCACGCCGAACACCACCTGAAACTCGGGGTAATCCTGGCCGCAGACGCTGGCGAGCGCCTGTTCCAGTAGGGGCTCGTTGCCGGCGAGCGGCTTCAGGATGGTAACCGGCGGGCGTGGGCCCTGGCGGCCGCGCCACCCCGCCAGAAAGCGCTGCACGGCCAGGCAGCCGGCCGCCACCTGGCCGATCCCGGCAATCGCCAGCAGCCCGGCACCGCCTGCAAGCAGGGTCGCGGCGTACATCACGAGCCGGCGCCGGAGGCGAGTGCGGCAACCTTCTCGCGCAGGGAGGCGATCAAAGGCGCGGGATCGCCGCCGCGCAGCAGCGACCGGAAATCCGACCGCTGCACCGCCACCCGGCTGATCGAGCCGTCGAGCAGCACGTCCACCACCTTCCAGCCGTCGCCGCCGCGCCGCATCACATAGTCGAGCCGGATGACGTCGCCGCTGGCCGGAATCAGCCGGGTCTGCACCACCTCATCGCCGCCGACCTGGCGCAGTTCCGGCAGAATCTGGAAGCGCTCGCCGTCATAGGTGTCGAAGTTCGCGACCCACGAGGCGACGGTAAACTTGTTGAAAACGTCCATCAGCAGCGCCTTCTGCGCCGGCGGAATGGCGGACCAGCGCGGTCCCACGGAGTTCTGCAGGATCAGCTTCAGGTCGAAGCTGTTGGCGACGACCGGCTGCAACATCCGCAGGCGGGTCGCGAACGGAACGTCCTTGCCGGCGTGCATGATCGCCAGCAGGCCCTCGTTGAGCGACTCGATTGGCGCCGCCGCTCCGGTGTCCTGGACCGACGTCTCGGCCTGGTTCGGCGGCTGGGCGCGCGCCGCGGCTGGCGCCAGCAAGGCAAGTGCAAGCAACGCGCGGCGTCTCATCGTCCGGGCGCCACCCTCGCCGTGGCGTCGGTCATCCCCAGCACGGTTGCGACGATATCCTTGGCGGTGAGTCCGACCTCGATGATCTGGCGGGCGGGGCTGTCGTGGTCGACGAAGCGGTCCGGCAGGGTCATGGTGCGGATCTTCAGGCCGCCGCCGTTGGCCCGCGGGTCCAGCAGACCCTGCGCCGCCAGGTGCTGCAGCACCGCCGCGCCGAACCCGCCCATGCTGCCTTCCTCGATCGTCACCAGCATCGCGTGATCGCGGGCCAGGCCCTCGATCAGCGCCGCGTCCAGCGGCTTCGCGAACCGCGCATCGGCCACCGTCACGCTGATCCCGCGCGCCGCCAGTTCGTCCGCCGCCCGCAGCGCATCCGCCAGCCGCGTCCCCAGCGACAGGATCGCCACGTCGTGCCCGCGCCGCAGCACCCGGCCACGCCCGATCGCCAGCACCTCGCCACGCTCCGGCAGCGCCACCCCGGTCGCCTCCCCGCGCGGGAAGCGCACCGCGCTCGGACGGTCGTCGATCGACGCCGCCGTCGCCACCATGTGCACCAGTTCCGCCTCGTCCGCCGGCGCCATGATCACCATCCCGGGCAGGCAGCCCAGATACGCCAGGTCGAAGCTGCCGGCATGGGTCGCCCCGTCATTGCCCACCAGCCCCGCCCGGTCGATCGCGAACCGCACCGGCAGCGACTGGATCGCCACGTCGTGCACCACCTGGTCGTAGGCCCGCTGCAGGAACGTGCTGTAGATCGCGCAGAACGGCTTGATCCCTTCCGTCGCCAGCCCGGCGGCGAAGGTCACCGCGTGCTGTTCGGCGATGCCGACATCGAAGGTGCGGTCGGGAAATGCCTTGCCGAAGCGGTCGAGCCCGGTGCCCGACGGCATCGCCCCGGTGATCGCCACGATCGCCGGATCGCGCGTCGCCTCGGCGATCAGCGCGTCGGCGAACACGCGGGTGTAGGTCGGCGGCCCCGGCGGCGCCTTGGCCTGCTCGCCGGTGATCACGTTGAACTTGCTGACCGCGTGCAGCTTGTCGGCCGAGGCCTCCGCCGGCGCGTAGCCCTTCCCCTTCTGGGTGATCACGTGCAGCAGGATCGGCCCGTGCTCCTCCGCCTCGCGG
Source organism: uncultured Alphaproteobacteria bacterium (assembly GCA_963819305.1). Lineage (GTDB taxonomy): Bacteria > Pseudomonadota > Alphaproteobacteria > Acetobacterales > Acetobacteraceae > CAVTKE01. The sequence continues at coordinate 1,392,634 of CAWFVP010000001.1, read as the reverse complement.
ATGTTGCGCAGCACCGGCAGCAGGTGGTCCAGGTTGTGGCCGTCGATCGGGCCGACATAGTAGAAGCCCAGTTCCTCGAACAGCGTGCCGCCGGTCAGCATGCCGCGGGCGTATTCCTCGGCCCGCCGCGCCGTCCGCTCGATGCCGCGGGGGAACTTCTTGGCCATCCGGATGCCGAGGTCGCGCAGCGACAGGAAGCTCTGCGACGACAGCAGCCGCGACAGATAGGCGCTCATCGCGCCGACCGGCGGGGCGATCGACATGTCGTTGTCGTTGAGGATCACCACCAGCCGCGAATGCAGCGCGCCGGCGTTGTTCATCGCCTCGTAGGCCATGCCGGCCGACATCGCGCCGTCGCCGATCACCGCGATCACCTGGCGGTCGTCCAGCAGCGCGCCGTCCACCGGCGTACCCTCTCCAGCGTCGGCGGCGGCGCGGGCGTTCTTCAGGTCGCGCGCCACCGCCATGCCGAGCCCGGCCGAGATCGAGGTCGAGCTATGGGCGGCGCCGAACGGGTCGTACTCGCTCTCCGCCCGGCGGGTGAAGCCGGACAGCCCGCCGCCCATGCGCAGGGTGCGGATGCGGTCGCGCCGGCCGGTCAGGATCTTGTGCGGGTAGCACTGGTGGCCGACGTCCCAGATCAGCCGGTCGCGCGGGGTGTCGAAGATGGCGTGGATCGCCACCGTCAGCTCCACCACCCCCAGGCTGGCGCCCAGATGCCCGCCGGTGACCGACACCGCGTCGATGGTCTCCGCCCGAAGCTCGTCCGCCAACTGCTTCAACTGCTCGGCCGAGAAGTTGCGCAAATCCGACGGCACAACCACACGGTCCAGCAGCGGCGTCGACAACCGCGGCGGACTCGACGGGACGATCGGCGCGTTCATTGGGGCGACGCCTTCATAAGGACCTGAACCATATGGGGCTCTCAGCTTCGGCGTGAAATCACGAACAACGCGAGTTGGCGCAGCAACCCGGCCGGTTCGCCGAAACTCTCCAGATGGGCGGCGGCCTGCGTGCTCAGCGCCTCTGCCTGGGCCCGCGCCCGCTCCAACCCCAACGCCGCCACTAAAGTTGCCTTGCCCGCCGCCGCGTCCTTGCCGGTGGCCTTGCCGGTCTCCTCGAGGGTGCCTTCGGCGTCCAGCACGTCGTCGGCGATCTGGAACGCGGCGCCGATGTCGCGGCCGTAGGCGGCGAGAAGATGGCGCTGCTGCGGGCCGGCGCGGCCGAGGATCGCCCCGGCCTCGGCGCTGAACTGGATCAAGCGGCCGGTCTTCATCGCCTGCAGGCGGCCGATCGCCTCGGCGGACAGGGTCTGCCCCTCGGCCTCGATGTCGATCATCTGGCCACCGGCCATGCCGGCGGCGCCCGAGGCGTGCGCCAGGGCCGCCACCAGCTCGCAGCGCACCTCGGCGTTGTCGTGGGTGTCGGCGTCGGCCAGGACCTCGAACGCGCGGGTCTGCAGCGCGTCCCCGGCCAGGATGGCGGTGGCCTCGTCGAACGCCTTGTGGGTGCTGGGCTTGCCGCGGCGCAGGTCGTCGTCGTCCATCGCCGGCAGGTCGTCATGCACCAGGGAATAGGCGTGCAGCATCTCGACCGCAGCGGCGACCCGGGCGGCGCAGCGGCGGTCAACGCCGAACAGCGCCGCCCCCTGCATCACCAGGAAACCGCGCAGCCGCTTGCCGCCGCCCAGGGTGGCGTAGCGCATGGCCTCCAGCAGTCGCGCCTCGGCGCCTTCCGGCACCGCCATCAGTTCGTCGAGGGTGATCTCGATTTCCGCGGCGACCGCCGGCATCGCCTCGGCAAGGGTTTCGCGCATCTTCGTCGCTTCCGATACGGACGTCATACGCGATCCAGCCTCCTTCGAATTCACTCACCGATGTGGCTGAATTACAACGGGTTGTTCCGTCCGAACTCGGACACCACCTTCTGTCCGAGCCTACCCTAGCCAAGGAATTCGTGCCATATATGCGGCCAAGCCCGAGCCAGCCACGCCGCCGCCTACATGCGGCATTGCCGTCGGGTTGGAAACTGTAATATCGGTCGACTCGCCCTCCGGGATGGCGTTTCACCGATGCCTGCAGAAGTTTTGCTGTAACGAAAGTGAGTGACAATGTTACGGGTCGTCCTGGCTCAACCGCGGGGCTTCTGCGCCGGTGTCGAACGCGCGATCGAGATCGTGGAGCGGGCGCTGAAGAAATACGGTCCGCCGATCTATGTCCGGCACGAGATCGTACATAACCGGCATGTGGTGGAGGATCTGCGCACCCGCGGCGCCGTGTTCGTCGACGAGCTGGACGAGATCCCGCCGGGTGCGATGACCGTGTTCAGCGCCCATGGGGTCGCCAAGCGGGTCGAGGCGGTGGCCGCCGAACGCGGCCTGCCGGTGATCGACGCCACCTGCCCGCTGGTCGCCAAGGTGCATAACGAGGGCCGCCGCTACGCCTCCCAGGGCCGTGAAATCGTGCTGATCGGGCATGCCGGCCATGCCGAGGTGGAGGGCACGATCGGCCAGATCCCGGGGATCGTGCACCTGGTGCAGACCGTCGAGGATGTCGCCTTGCTGGCTCCCGGCACCCCGGACCGGCTGTCCTACATCACCCAGACGACGCTGTCGGTGGACGACACCCGCGGCATCATCGCCGCCCTCAAGGCGCGGTTTCCGGCCATCGTCGGGCCCGATGTGCGCGATATCTGCTATGCAACGCAGAACCGGCAGCAGGCGGTGCGCGACCTGGCGGCCACGGTCGACCTCATTCTGGTCGTCGGCAGCCGCAACAGCTCCAATTCCAACCGCCTGCGCGAGATCGGCGAGGAGCTGGGCCGGCCGGCCTACCTGATCGACGATGCGGCGGCACTGCGCGCCGAGTGGTTCCAGGGCATCTCCTCGGTCGGGCTCACCGCCGGCGCGTCGGCCCCCGAGATGCTGGTGCAGGGGGTGATCGACGGCCTGCGCCAGTTCGGCGAGGTCGAGGTTTCCACGCTCGACGGGGTCGCCGAAGACGTGAAGTTCAAATTCCCCGCCCAGCTCGCCGACGCCTGAATTCGAGGATCAAGACCATGTCCGTTCCCGTCCACCAGGCGCTCCGTGTCGGCGCCTATGTCCTGAAACAGCATTTGATCGGCCGCAAGCGCTACCCGCTGGTGCTGATGCTGGAGCCGTTGTTCCGCTGCAACCTGGCCTGCGCCGGCTGCGGCAAGATCGACTATCCGGCCGAAATCCTGAACCAGCGGCTGTCGGTGGCGGAATGCCTGGAGGCGGTCGACGAGTGCGGCGCGCCGGTGGTGGTGATCGCCGGTGGCGAACCGCTGCTGCACAAGGAGATCGACGAGGTCGTGCGCGGGGTGATAGCGCGCAAGAAGTTCGTCATCGTCTGCACCAACGCGCTGCTGCTGGAAAAGAAGATGCATCTGTTCCAGCCGGACAAATATTTCAGCTGGTCGGTGCATCTCGACGGCGACAAGGGCGACCACGACCGCTCGGTCTGCCAGGACGGGGTGTACGACCGCGCGGTGGCGGCCATCGCCAAGGCCAAGGCGGCGGGGTTCCGCACCATCATCAACGCCACGCTGTTCGACAACGCCGACCCCGAGCGGACGGCGCGGTTCTTCGACGACGTGACGGCGATGGGCATCGACGGCATCAGCGTCTCGCCGGGCTATGCCTATGAGCGGGCGCCGGACCAGCAGCATTTCCTGAACCGCAAGAAGACCAAGGAACTGTTCCGCGGCATCTTCTCCCGCGCGCTGCCGGGCAAGAAGAAATGGGAGTTCAACCAGTCGAGCCTGTTCCTGGATTTCCTCGCCGGCAACCAGACCTATCACTGCACGCCCTGGGGCAACCCGACGCGGACCTATTTCGGCTGGCAGCGGCCTTGCTACCTGCTCGGCGAGGGCTACGCGAAGAGCTTCAAGGAATTGATGGAGACGACGGACTGGGACAAATACGGCACCGGCAACTACGAGAAATGCGCCGACTGCATGGTGCATAGCGGCTACGAGGCCACCGCCGTCACCGAGGCCGTGACCAAGCCGTGGAAGATGCTCGCGGTGGCAAAGGGCATCCGCACCACCGGGCCGATGGCGCCGGAGATCCCGCTGGATAACCAGCGCCCCGCCGAATACGTGTTCAGCCGGCACGTGCAGCAGGCGATGGAGAAGATCAAGCACCAGAAGCCGACCGCGGACGATCTGGTGGACGCAGCGGACTGAGGCGCGAAGCGAGTAAAGCCATTTCACCATGGAGACGGTGAGGCGAGGAGAAGCACGCGGTTTTGTCTTCTCACGGTCTCACCGTCTCCGTGGGGGTTTTTCTTGCCTCGCCCTTCTACCCCCCGTCCATCCGTCGATTTAAGGCATTCGCCGCACGCACCAGCGACCGTCGCGCCTTCGCGGCGTCCAATGCTAGCCACAGCAGGCCACCGACCTGCCAGGGGCGCGAGGCGACCGAGGCGAGCACGCGCAGGCCCTTGATGCCGCCGCCCGCATCCAGCGCGATCAGTGCCGCCGGCGGCAGGTTGCGCGCCGCGGGATCGCAGATCGCGCGCAGCACCGCGAACGGCAGCCGGTGGCGGCGGGCGACGCGGGCGACGGCGCCGCTTTCGAGATCGACGGCGCTGGCCTGGGTCTGCACCGACAATGCACGCTTGGCGTCGGCGCTCGCCACGATAGTGGCGGCGGCGAGCAGAACGCCGGCGGTGGCGCCGCCCATGCCGCGGCACAGCGCGTCGTCGGTCGGGTAGCGCTCGCCGTCCTCCAGCACCACCACCGGGACCACGAGGTCGCCCGGCTGCAGATTGGGGTCGAGGCCGCCGGCCAGGCCGAAGCTGAGCAGGTCGGTGACGCCGCGGGCGACCAGCTCCTCGGCGGCCGCCTCGGCGCCTTCCGGCGTGCCGCCGCCGATCGCCACCTCACCGAGCCTGCGGGCGATCCGTGCCTCCGCCGCCAGACCGACGACGATGCCCAGGCGCAACGGAGTCAGATCGGCATCAGCGCAGTTGGAATCGCAGCGCGATTCCAAGCGGCTGGTAAAGCCGATCGGTTCTTGTCCAGGCGGAGCATGATCAAAGCGGTCATGCTCTAAAAACCCCAGCCGACGTGGAGATCGTTGGCGCGCGACAGGTTGCGGTAGCGGGCCAGCGCCAGCAGCGGGAAGAACAGCCGGTAGCCGTGGTAGCGCAGATAGAACACCCGCGGGAAACCCACCGCCGTGTAGGCCGGCTCGTCCCACTCGCCGTCCGGCTTCTGCGCGCCGGCGAGCCAAGCGACGCCGCGGCCGACCGCCGGGTGATCGGCCGCCCCCGCCGCCATCAGGCCGAGCAGTGCCCAGGCAGTCTGGCTGGGGTTGCTGCGGTGGTAGCGGCCATGCGCGGTGCCTGCGTAGGTCTCGTTGTCCTCGCCCCAGCCGCCGTCCTCGCGCTGGGTCAGCAGCAGGAACTGCACCGCGCGCGCCACCGCCGGATCGTCGGCCGGGACGCCCGCGGCGTTCAGCGCGCACAGCACCGACCAGGTGCCGTAGATGTAGTTGGTGCCCCAGCGGCCGAACCAGCTGCCGTCCGGCTCCTGCTCGCGCCGCAGCCAGGCCAGCGCGCGCGCCATCACCGGCGCATCGGCGGGGACGCCGATCTGGGCCAGGAAGGAAATGCAGCGGGCGGTGACGTCGGCGGTCGGCGGATCGAGCAGCGCGCCGTGGTCGGCGAACGGGATGTGGTTCAGGTAGTGCTTGTCGTTGTCGGCATCGAACGCGCCCCAGCCGCCGTCGCGGCACTGCATGCCGATGATCCAGTCCCGCGCGCGCGCGATAGCGGCGCCATGGTCGTCGCCCCCGGACAGCCCTTGGCGATGCAGCAGCATGCCGACCACGGCGGTGTCGTCGACATCCGGGTAATGCGGGTTCTCGTACTGGAACGCCCAGCCGCCCGGGGGCGCATGCGGGCGGGCGCGCTTCCAGTCGCCGACATCCTCGGTGATCTGGCGCGGCCGCAGCCAGTCATTCGCCGCCCGAACCGCCGCGGCATCGGCGCCGTCCGCCTCGGCGATCGCGTGGCCGGCGAGGCCGGTGTCCCATACCGGCGAGAGGCAGGGCTGGCAGTAGGCGCTGTCCTCCTCGACCACCAGCAGCTTGTTCAGCGCCTTCCAAACGATCTGCGCCCTGGGATCGTCGGCGGGCACGCCCAGGGTGTCGAACATCATCGCCGCGTTGGCCATCGCCGGGTAGATGCCGCCGAGCCCGTCTTCGCCGTTCAGCCGGGCGGTGACGAATTCGACCGCCTTGCGGATCGCCAGGCGCTTGCCGGGGAACAGCGGCTCGCAGACTCGCAGCACCGGATCCAGCGCGCGGAAGAAATAGCCCCAGCCGGAGCGGAACGGGCCGCGGATCCAGTCGCGCACCTCCGCCGGCGGCGTGCGGAACAGCTCCCGCACATGGATGCCGCGCGGATTGCGGGCGGTCGGCTTCAGGGTCATCAGCACCAGCAGCGGCACGGTGACGGTGCGCGACCAATACGAGACCTTGTCCAGGTGGAACGGAAACCAGCGCGGCAGGTGCATGATCTGCATCGGCATCACCGGCACGCCGTGCCAGGGGATTTCGCCATAAAGCGCCAGTTGCGCGCGGGTGAAAACGTTGCTGCGCTCGGCGCCGCCGGCGGCCAGGATGGCGTCGCGCGCCGCCGCCATGTGCGGCGCGTCCGGCGCATCGCCGATGATCTTCAGCGCGAAATACGCCTTCACGCTGGCCGACAGGTTGAACGCGCCTTCGTGGAACAGCGGCCAGCCGCCGCCGGGCAGCGCGATGCCGCGCAGGTAGTTGCCGATCTTGCGTTCAAGCTCAGGGTCGGTGCGGTCGAGGAAATGCTGCAGCAGGACGAATTCGGCCGGGATGGTGGCGTCGGCCTCCAGCTCGAACACCCAGTGCCCGTCCGGACGCTGGTGTCGGAGCAATGCGGCGCTGGCGCGGGAAACGGCATCCTGCACGGTGGCGTCGGCGGCGGCGGTCACGCTGTCAGCAGGCATGCGGCGATCCGATAGAGCAACTTCGGTCCGGAGGGAAATATCCGGAGGGGACGCGTTTGCCCGGTAAAACAGTCTCATAGCCTCATTGCGCGCTTTGGACCCGACCGCCGTTCAACAACAATCCGGCGGCCATACGACCAGACCTGATGGCACCTTCGATGGTCGCGGGCAAGCCGGTGGCGGTCCAATCCCCGGCCAATGCCAGGTTGGCGAGCCGCGTTCCGGCCGGCGGGCGACGGCGCTCCTGGGCGGCGGTGGCGGCGAAAGTGGCGCGTTTTTCCTTTACCACCCGCACCGGCGGCATCGCGTCCGGCAGCCCGAGGCATGTCCGCACGTCGGCCCAGACCAACGCGGAGATCGCCTCCGCCGGCTGGTCCACCAGGTGGTTGGCCGCACTGACGGTGACCGAGACGATGCCCTCGCGGACGAAGATCCACTCGGCGGTGCCCCCAACCACGCCCAGGAAGCCAGCAGGGCCAGGATCGGCGGTGACGCGGAAATGGATGTTCAGGATCGCCTCGAACGCGTCCGGCACCACCAGCCCCGGCAACAGGTCGGCGGCGACCCAGGCCGGCACCGCGAGAACCACCTTCTCACCGGCGCCGACAGCAATTCCGCCCGTCGGCGGTCTCCAACCCGGCCACCTCGTCCGCCTCGATCCGCAGCCCGGTGATCCGGCGGCCGGTCTGCAGGGCGCCCCCACGCGCGGCCAGCCAGGCCAGCGCCGGGTCGATGAAGCTCTCGGACAGGCCGACCTTCGGCACCAGCGGAATGCAGAACCGGCCGCCCCGCAGCAGGGTCTGGTCCACCACCGGGCGCATCAGGCTGGCCAGGCCGACATCCGGCCGTGTGTTCAACGCTGCCACCGCCAGGGGCTCCAGCAGGCGGCGATAGAGGCCGGTGCCGGGCTGCAAAACCTGATCGACCGTTCTGCCGTCCGGCGCGCGGCTCAGCGCCAACAGTTGCAGATATTCGCGCAGCCGCGTGCCCGGCACCCGGCGGCGCCGTGACAACACCCACCACGGAATGCGGCCAAGCCCGGGACGCAATACCCATCGCTCGCCGCTGCCCAGATCCACGAACGGAAACAACGGGACTCCCGGCCCCGTCATGCTGTCGCGCGCGCCGATGCGCTGCAGATGCTCCATCGCGGCCAGGTTGCCGGACAGCAGCAGGTGGTTGCCGTTGTCGATGCGGCACTCCAATGCGCGATCGAAATAAGAACGGCAGCGGCCGCCGGCGGCGGGGCCAGCCTCGTACAAGGTGACGGCATGGCCGGCTTCGGCGAAGTCCATGGCGGCGGCGAGGCCGGCCAGGCCGGCGCCTATGACGTGTGCGGCGGGCATCAGAAGGAAGGCCAAGGGCTCTGCCCTTGGAACCCGCTCAAGGCAATGCCTTGAGAATCCGTTTTCCTTGCCGCGCCAGCGGCCATAATCCGCAAGCGGATACCAACTGAAGGCTGCTTACGCAGCCGAGAGTGTCCAGGTTTCTCAAGGCTCCGCCTTGAGCGGGTTCCAAGGGCAGAGCCCTTGGCCTTCATACTGATCACCGAAACCCGTACCTGAGGACGATCCACAATTTGTGCCATTTCGGCAACTTCACCGCGATCTCCGGATGATCCCAGCCACGCCGCTCCAGATGCCACAGCAAAGCGGCATAGGTCGCCCCCATCAGCCGCGCCGGTCGCATCGCGCGGCGGTCGCAGCGCAGCATGGCGGCATGTGCCTTGGCGAAATGATCATGCGCCTGTTCGGCGACCGAGGCGCACACGGCCGGCAGCCCCGGGCTGGCGAGAGCGGCTTTCGGGTCCAGCGGAACGTTGGCGGCTTCGAGGCTTTCGCGCGGCAGGTACAGACGGCCGAGTCCGGCATCTTCGTAGACATCGCGCAGGATGTTGGTGAGTTGCAGCGCCCGGCCGAGATGGTGCGCCACAACATCCGCGTCGGCGGAGGAGTCGCCGAAGGCGCGCACCGACAGCCGTCCGACCGCTGAAGCGACGCGGTCGCAATAGAGGTCGAGGGTCGCCATCGGCGGCGCCACGATGGTTTCCAGCGCGTCCATCTGCATGCCGTCGATCACCGCCTCGAAATCCGCCTGGCGCAGGCGGAACTGCTTCACCGCGCGCAGCAGGATGCGGGTGACCGGGTCGTCGGCGCGCGCCGCGGTAGAGGCCGGCGATGCGTTCGCGCCAGCGGTTCAGCCGCGGCTGCTTGGAGGCGAAGTCGCCGGGATCGTCGACGATGTCGTCGACGATCCGGCAGAAGGCATAGATCGCATACATGGCGTAGCGCCGGTCCGGCTCCAGCACCGCCATGCCGCGGTAGAAGCTGGTGCCGGCCTTGCGGACCTGGGCGGCAACCTGGTCGAGATCGGCCGGGTCGGCGCCGAGGGCGGAGCTCATCGCGCCCCCAGGAAGCGCAGCGCGCCGAACATGCTCGCAGCGACGTCGCCGCGGGTGAGCTTTACCCGGGTGGCGATCGGGTCGCCGCGGCGCAGACGGGCGGCGAGGCGATGCGACAGGCCGACGATCACGGCGGTTTCGAGCCGCAGCCGCCGGTCGCGGGTGCCGGCGCGGCAATGCCCTGGCGGTGCTGTTGAGGTCGTCGCAACGATCCAGCAGGGCGCTGAACACCTGGCGCATGCCGGGGGTTTCGGCGGCGCCGTGCAGATCGGCGATGCCGGTGCCGAAACGCTGCATCAGATCCTCGGGAAGGTAGCAGCGGTCGAGCGCATCGAGGTCCTTTCGGCAGTCCTGCAGATGGTTCAGCACCTGCAGCACGGCGCAGAGCGCGTCGGAAGCCGGCCAGGTGTCGCGGGATTCGCCGTGCAGATCAAGCACGTGGCGCCCGACCGGCATTGCCGAATAGCGGCAGTAGTCGAGCAATTCGTCCCAGTCGGCGTAGCGCAGCTTGGTGGCGTCGCGGCGGAAGGCGACCAGCAGCTCGCAGGCATGGGTGGGCGTCACGCCGGTTGCGGCCAGGCTGGCGCGCAGGCCGGTGGCGCTCGGGGAACCGGACTGTCGCTCGCCCAGCAGCACCGCCTGCATGATGTCGAGCCGGCGCACCTTGTCGCCGGCGGTCGAGCACGGCGCTGTCGGCGATGTCGTCGGCGTTGCGGGCGAAGGCGTAGAAGGCGTGGACATGCGGCGCGCAGCCGCGGCGCGATCAGCGCCGAGCCGACCGGGAAGTTCTCGTCGCCGCGATCCTTGCCCGACCAGGTCCTCGACCGATTCGAGGGTGGCGGCACTCATGACCGGCCGCCCGCGTAGGCGCGGTTCTTCCAGACCACGCCGCGGCCGGATGATGGTCGATCGCGGCGCCGATGGTGGCCGCCATGTAGAAGGCGGCGATCGCCGGCAGCAGCGGCGCCCAGAGCGGCGACAGACGGAAGCGGCGCAGGCTCGGCAGGAAGCTCGCCGCCATCAGTGCCCAGGCGGCCAGCCCGGCCGGCGGCACCGTGCCGCTCAGTGCGGCGATCGGCGGCAGCAGGAAGACGCAGCGCCAGGCCGAGCGTGGTCCGCACCAGCAGCAGGGGGCGAATGGCGAAGCTGCACATAGGCCGAGCGCGTCACCATGCGCCAGATGTCGGCGAAATGCGGGTAGGGGCGGATCGAGGCGGCGCCAGCTCGCTGTGGCCGAGCCAGATGCGGCCGCCGCGCTTCACCTTCGCCGCCAGCGCCACGTCGTCGATCAGCGCGCCGCGAATCGGCGGCGATGCCGCCGATGCGGTCGAGCGCCGCGCGCGCGGATCAGCACGGTGCCGCCGGCCGCCGCGGCGGTGGCGGAGAGCGGGTCGTTGACGCGGGCGAACGGGTACAGCATTGCGAACAGATAGACGAAGGCGGGCACCAATGCGCGCTCGGCGAGACTTTCGCAGTTCAGCGCGCACCATTTCGCTGACCATGTCGAGCGCCGTCGCGCTGCAGCTTGCGCCACCAGGGTCGCGAGATGGTCGGGCGCGTGCGACGATGTCGGCATCGGTCAGCAGAAGCCAGTTCGGCATCGGCGACGGCCGACGCCCTGGTGGACCGCCCACAGCTTGCCGGCCCAGCCCGGCGGGCGCGGCGGCGCCGGCGAGCACGGTCAATCGCTCGGCGCCCGGCAGGGCGCGGGCGATGGCAGCCGTCGCCGTCGTCGCTGTTGTCGTCCACCAGCACGACGCGGAACTTGCCGGCGTAGTCCTGTGCCAGCAGGCTGCCGATGCTGCGGCCGATCAGCGGCGCCTCGTCGCGGGCCGGCACGACGATCGCGACGTCCGGTGCATCCGTGAGCAAGGTTGGCGAAAGCGTCGGGCCGGCCTGCCAGAACCGGCCATGCGCGAACACCAGGTACAGCCAGGCCAGCAGGCGAAAGAACAGACAAAAAACTCATGCGCGGATCATGCCGTGGGCGCGGAACCAGCCGATCGCGTCGGCGACCGCTTCGCGGGCCGGGCGGGGCGCGTAGCCGAGTTCGGCGATCGCCTTGGCGCTGGAGAAGATACATCAGCTTGCGGGCCATGCGCAGGTGGTCGCGCGTCACCACCGGCGCGATGCCGAATCGCGCGCCAGCGCCTCGCATCACCATCGCCACCGGCCACAGCACCGCGTGCGGCAGGCGGATGCGCCGGGCGGCTGCGGCCGGTCAGTTCGTCGACGATCGCCAGCAGGGCGGCGAGCGTCATGTTCTCGCGGCCGAGGATATAGCGTCTCGCCGATCCGGCCGCGCTCCAGCGCCAGCATATGGCCCTCGGCGACGTCGTCGACATGGACGATGTTGAGGCCGGTATCGACATAGGCCGGCATCCGGCCGGCGGCGGCGTCGGCGATCATCCGGCCGGTCGGCGTCGGCTTGATGTCGCGCGGGCCGACCGGCGCGGCGGGATTGACGATGACCGCCGGCAGGCCCGCGGTCGCGGACCATCGCCAGCACCGCCTGCTCGGCGCGGAACTTGGATTTCTTGTAGATGCCGACGACCGATGTCCTCGGTGACCGGGGTGGTCTCGTCGGCCGGGGTGCCGTCCTTGGTCAGGCCCAGCGCGGCGACGCTGCTGCAGTAGACGATCCGCTCGACGCCGGCCGCCTGCGCCGCCTGCATCAGGGCGACGGTGCCCTCCACGTTGGCGCGCAGCATGGCGGCGGGGTCGGGCACCCAGATGCGGTAGTCGGCGGCCACATGCAGCCACGTAGCGGCAGCCGGTGACGGCGCGGGCCAGCGAGGCCGGGTCGGTGAGGTCGCCCTCGACGATCTCCGCCGCCAGCCCGTCGAGGTTGCGCCGGTCGCTGCCGGGCCGCGCCAGCAGGCGCGCACGGCGTGGCCGCGCGCCAGCAGCGCGCGGGCGACGGCGGAGCCGACGAAGCCGGTCGCGCCGGTGACCAGGGTGGGACCTGTTTCGGGCAAGTTGGGTGGCCGCTCCGGATTGAACCGGCGGCTGTATAGCGGGGTGGCGGGGCCAGCTAAAGCGGCGGCGGCCGGGCTGTTCTACTGGACCCAGCGGGGCGGCACCGACAGGATGAAATCGACCATGTCGTCCAACGCCGGCGCCTTGTCGCGGAACAGCGGCGCCAAGCTGATGACGATGCCGACATGGCCGATCGCCGGGATAGGTCGTTTCCTGCACCGTCCCGCCGGCGGCGCGGACGCTGTTGGCCAGCGCCAGGCTGTTGCGCGGATAGACGGTGTCGTCGTCGTCGCCGTGCAGCAGCAGCATCGGCGGGTTGCGGCCATCGGCGTAGGTGATCGGCTGGGTGTCGCGCTTGTCCGGAGCCGCCGCGAACACCTGCTGCACGTCGGCGCCGGTGATCGGCAGGAAGTCGTACGGCCCCGCAAGGCCGACCATGCCGGCCAGGTTGTCGCGCCCGACCAGCGGCGATCCGTCGCCGGCGGCGGCCAGCCATTCGGGGTCCAGCGCCAGCATCGCCGCGATCCAGGCGCCGGCGGAATGGCCGGCGACCACCACGCGCCGCGGGTCGCCGCCCCAGGAGGCCGCGGAAAGCTGCACCGTGGCGACCGCGCTGGCCGCGTCCTGCAGGAACACCGGATACGGCACCTCGGGGTAAAGCCGGTAGTCCGGCACCACCACGACCATGCCGCGCCGCGCCAGTTCGGTGGCGGCGAACAGGTAGTCCTGCCGCTTCCCGGTCCGCCAGGCGCCGCCGTAGAAGAACACCACCACCGGCAGCGGGCCGGCGGCGGCCGTCGGCCGATACACGTCCATCATGCCGCGCGGTCCCGGCATGTACGGGATGTCGCGGGTGATGGTGACGTCCTCGGTCTTGATGGTGGCGTTCAGCAGGTCCACCGGGGCGCAGCGGGCCAGCAGGGTGAGGAACGCCACGGCGGCGATGCGGGCAATGCTTCGGACGGCGATCATCATGCCCCATTACGATCCAGTGACCGCTTTAGACGCAACAGGTCAGGTGCGGGTTCCCTGGTCGATATAGACGCGCCGGCCGAGCCGGGTGCGGAACAGCGTCTGGGCATAGCCGTTGCCGGCGGCCTGCCAGGTCTCGGCGCCGGGCGCGTCGACCCGCGGCGGGTGGTCGAGGATCGCCTCGCCCAGCACGCGGCCGTCCATCGGGCGGCCACCGGCAGGCCCAGCAGGGCCAGCGCGGTCGGCGCGATGTCGATCAGCCCGGCCGGCCATTCCGACAGCTCGCCGCGCCGGATGCGGCTGCCGGCGAGCATCAGCACGGTCCGCATCTCGGCGGCCAGCAGCCCGCCATGGGTGCCGGCGCCGGCTTCCAGCGCGCCGTCGTACAGGGTGATGCCGGGCAGGTCGGCGAAGGACAGGGCGGCGCTGCCGCGGAGCATGTAGAGCACATGCGCGGACCGGCGGTGGTCGGCCAGCAGCGCGCTGGCGCGGCAGCACGCCCGGCGGGCGGTCGGCGTTGTCGGCGGCATAGACCGGGCCGCACCAATCCTGCCGGGTCAGCCAGGCCGCCAGCGCCGAGATCTGCTCGGAATTGCCGCCGGGAACGAACAGGCCGCCGCTGGAGCCGGGGATCACGGTGCAGTCGGCGAAATCCGGCAGGCTGGCGCGCACGTCCGTCCGCCCGGTGACGGTGGCGTGGCCGTGATCGGAGGCGACGGCGATCTGCAGCGTGTCGCGCAGCGGGCCCGCCTGCCAGTCGTCCAGGATGCGGCCGAACGCCGCGTCCGCCGCCAGCAGCGCCGCCCGCTGCACGCGGGAGCCGAGGCCCGCGTAATGCCCGGTGCTGTCCGGCTCGCATAGCCACAGGATGGTCACCGCCGGCGGTGCCGGCATGATGCGGCGGCGGAACACCTCGGCGATCCAGATCGCGCGGTCCGCGGAGCCGGTGGGCGGCGGGTCGAGCGTCGCCAGCAGTTCCCGCCCCGCCGCCGAGCAGGCGTCGGCACCATGCGCCGACAATGTCAGCTGCCCGGTTTCGTCGGCGCGCGGGTTCAGCACATAGGTCTGCCCGGTGGTGCCGCTGCTCAGCACCGCGCAGGACTGGCCGGCGCCGGCCAGGATGTCGCCCAGCGTCGGCTCGTCCAGCAGGGCGGCGCCGGTGTCCTGCTGCAGCGCCCGCAGCACGCCGACGTTGCCGGTGTCGACCACGCGCCTCGGGTCGAGCGGATGGGCGAACTGGTTGGCCACGAGCCCATGCCGCCGCGGCTGGCAGCCGGTGGCCACCGAGGCGGAACACACCCGCGTCTCCGATGGGAACACCGAGCGCGCATGGGCGAAGCGGGTGCCCATCGCCGCGAACCGCATCAGGTTGGGCGTGGTCTCCGGCCGCACCATGTCGGGGCGCAGCCCGTCGAACACCACCAGCAGAAAACTCGTCATCGTTTCGGGCTCCACGCGGGCGCGCACCTTAGCCAAGCCGCGCGTTCGAAACAGGCCCCAAGAATGTGACGATATGATGCGATGCGGTATGACGTGCGGACCTTGGCCGCTTCCGGCGCGCCGACCCGGCTGCTAGCGTCGCCGGTGTGATTCGCAGTTTCCCCGCATGACGATGGCGCTGCCGACGCTGGCGATCCTGGTGGCGCTGCTGCTGGCAACCGCCCTGGCGGCGCTGGCCGATCCGCGGCGCGCGACGATGGCGATGGCCGGGCTGTGCGGCCTCGGCGCGCTGACAGCGCTCGCCTACCTCGCGGTCGGTGCCCCGCCGGCCGCGCTGTCGCTGCCGATCGGCCTGCCCGGCGGCAGCATGGCGCTGTCCCTGGACGGCCTGTCCGGATTCTTCCTGCTGCTGCTCATGCTCGCCGCCACCGCCGCCTCGGTCGCCACCCTGGACGAACCGCCGGCGCCGACCGCGCCGTTTCTCCCGGTGTTCGTCGCCGCGATGGCGCTGACCCTGCTGGCGGCCGACGCCTTCACCCTGGTGCGGCGGGTTCGAACTGATGTCGCTGGCATCGTTCGCATTGGTTCTGACCCATCATGATGATGCGGCAGTGCGATCCTCGGCGCTGTTGTATCTCGGCATGGCCATCCTCGGCGCCGCCTGCCTGATCCCGGCGCTGGCGCTGCTGTCGCCGAAGCGCGCGGCCGACTGGGCTTCGCCGCGATGCGCGCCCAGCACCCCCGAGGGCTGGCGCGCCGGCGTCGTGCTGGTTCCTCGTGCTGGTCGGCGCCGGCTCCAAGGCGGGGCTGGTCGCCGCTGCATGTCTGGCTGCCGCCCGCGCATGCCGCCGCGCCCGGCGCACGTCTCGGCGCTGATGTCCGGCGCGATGACCAAGGTCGCGCTCTACGTGATGATCCGCGTGCTGTTCGACCTCTGCGGCCCGGCGCAGCCGCTATGGTGGGGGGTGCCGCTGCTGGCTGCTGGGCGCGCGGCGGCGCGGTGCTCGGCGCGTTGCGCGCCAACATCGAGGCCGACATCAAGGCCATGCTCGCCTGCTCGCACCGTCGAGAATGTCGGGCTGATCGCGATCGGCCTCGGCATGGCGCTGGCGGCGCGGGCGGCCGACCTGCCCGCCCTGGCGGCGCTGGCGATGGGCGGCGCGCTGCTGCACGCCATGGCGCACGGGATGTTCAAGTCGCTGCTGTTCCTCGGCGCCGGCGCGGCGCTGCATGGCGCCGGCACGCGGCGGCTGGACCGGCTCGGCGGCCTGATCCACCGCATGCCGGTGACCACCGCCTGCATGCTGGCGGGTGCCGCCTGCCTGGCCGCCCTGCCGCCGAGCTCCGGCTTCGCCAGCGAGTGGACTGCTGTTCCAGGCGATCCTCGCCGCCCCGCGCATCGGCGGCCTGGCGCTGCAGACGCTGGTCTGCGTGGTCGCCGCGGTGATGGCGCTGGCCGCCGCCCTGGCCGCCGCCGCTGCCGTGCGGCTGATCGGCGTCGCCTTCCTCGGCCGCCCGCGCACGCCGCGCGCCGCCGCCGCCGAGGAGGTCGGGCTGCCGGCCCGCGCCGCGATGATCGGGCTGGCCGCGCTGTCCGGCGCCGATCGGCCTGTTCCCCGGCGCGGTGCTGCAGCTCGCCGGGCCCGCCCTGCGCCTGCTGCTGCGTGTCGATGTCGCCCGCGCCGACGGCCCTGCTGGTGGCGCCGCAGACCGACGCCCCCGGCTACGCGGCCCTCGGCATCGCGGCGCTGCTGCTGGTCGCCGGCGGCGCTGATCTACGTCGGCATGCGCCGCTTCGCCGTCCCCGGGCCACCGCGACGGCCCCGCCTGGGATTGCGGCTTCGGCGCCCCGCCAGCCTGGCTGCCGTTCGGCGACCCGGTCACCCAGTACGGCGGCGCCAGCTTCTGCGCAGCCGCTGCGCCGCGCCCTCGGCCGCACGCATCCTCGACGCGCGCGAAACCGTGGACATGCCCGAACCCGGCAGCGTCGCCCCGGCCCGGATCACCGTGCATCGCCCGCGACCCGGCCGCCGCACTGGCTGTTCGACCCGCTCGGCCGGCGCGCGATGCCGTCTCCGCGCGTCGCCGACCACATGCAGTTCCTCACCATCCGCCGCATCCTGACGGTGATGTTCGTCGTGCTGGTGGTGTTCCTGACCGCGGTCGCGGTGATCGGAACAACTGTGATCTTCGCTCGCAGCCCTGGTCGCCCAGCTGCTGCACATCGCGCTGATGCTGGCGGCGGCGCCGCTGCTGGTCGGGGCTGCATCCGGCGGCTGAAGGCGCGCCTGCTCGGGCGCGTCGGGCCGCCGCTGCTGCAGCCCTGGCGCGACCTGCTGCGCCTGCTGCGCAAGCAGCCGGTGATGGCCGAGAACGCCTCCTGGCTGTTCGCCGCCGCCCCCGCCGGCTGCCTCGCCGCCATCGCCGCCGCGGCCGCCCTGGTGCCGTCCTTCGCGCTCGGCATGGCCAGCGCGCCGCTCGCCGACCTGCTGGTGATCGCCGGCCTGCTGGCGCTGGCCCGCTGCATCCTGGCGCTGGCCGCCATGGATGTCGGCACCGCCTTCGGCGGCATCGGCGCCAGCCGGGAGATGACCTTCGCGGTGTTCGCCGAGCCGGCGCTGCTGCTGGTGATCTTCACCCTGGCGCTGCTGGCCGGCACCACCAACCTCGACGTCATCGCCGCCTGCCTGCGCGAAGGCACGCTACGGGCTGCGGGTCTCGCTCGGCCTGGCGCATGATCGCCATCATGGCCGTCGCGATCGCCGAGAACGGCCGCATCCCGGTCGACAACCCGGCCACGCACCTGGAACTCACCATGGTGCACGAGGCGATGGTGCTGGAATACTCCGGCCGCCACCTGGCGCTGATCGAATTCGCCGCCGCCCTGCGCCTGCTGCTGTGGCTGACGCTGATCGCCATCATCTTCGTTCCGTTCGGCGTCGGCGACCGGCGTCAGCGGCCTGGCCACGCCTTTGTTCTGGCTGCTGGGACTCGCCGCCTGGGTCGCCAAGGTCGCGGTGCTGGCCGCTGGCGCTCGGCGCTGTTCGAAACGGCGATCGCCAAGATGCGGGTGTTCCGGGTGCCGGAATTCCTCGGCATCGCCGTGCTGCTCGGCCTGCTGGCGGCGGTCTTCCTGTTCGTCAGCCAGGGGTTCGCGTGAAGCCCGGTATCCGCCTGCGCCGAGGCATCGCCTGATGGAAACCCGGCTCGGCTACGGCGTGTTCTCCTACGACCTGGCGCATCTGCTCGGCGGCGCCGTGCTGGTGCTGTCCTTCGCGCTGCTCTACCAGCGCCGGATGGCGGCGGTGATCAACATCTACGCCATGCAGGCGATGGTCCTGGCCATGGCGGCGGCGTGGCAGGGCTGGGTGCAGGGCGCGCCGCATCTCTACATCACAGCCCTGATCACCCTGGCCGCCAAGGGGCTGGTCATCCCGCTCGCCCTGCGCCGCATCGTCCGCCGGCTGGACATCCACCGCTCCATCGAAACAGCGCTCGGCATCTTCCCCTCCATGGTCGCCGGCGTCGCCCTGGTGGCGCTGTCGGTGCTGGTGGTGCTGCCGACCACCATGCAGGCGCCAGGCCCTCGACCCGCGAGGACCTCGCACTCGCGCTTGTCCGTGGTGCTGCTCGGGCTGCTGATGATGATCACCCGGCGCACCGCGCTGACCCAGGTGGTCGGGTTCATGTCCCTGGAGAACGGGCTGATCCTGGCCGCCGTCGGCGTCGCCGGCATGCCGCTGGTGGTCGAGCTTTCGGTCGCCGTGCTGGTGCTGGTCGCCTTCATCGTGTTCGGCGTCTTCTTCTTCCGCATCCGCGAGCGCTTCGACAGCCTCGATGTCAGCCACCTGGACCGCATCGGCGACGCCCACCGATGATCCTCGAATTCCTCTCCGTTCCGGGCCTGGTCGCACTGGTGCCGCTGCTGGCGGGCCTGGCCAGCCTGCTGGTGCCGACCCGCGACTCGCCGCCTGGCTGTGCATCGCCGCCAGCACCGCGTCCTTCGCGCTGGCCTGCAGGCTGCCCTGGGAGCAGGGCGTCGGCGAATTGCTGCTGGTCGATCCGCTGGCCGCCCACATCACCATCCTGACCAGCTTCGTCGGCATGACCACCGCCTGGTTCAGCCGCGACTACACCGCCGTCGAGGAAGCGGCCGGCCGCCTCGATGCGCGCCGCGCTGCGGCAGTACCACGCGCTGTTCATGGCCTTCCTCGGCTTCATGCTGCTGGCGCTGCTGTCCAACAACCTCGGCGTCACCTGGGTCGCCATCGAGGCCGCCACCATCGCCGCCGTGCTGGTGGTCGGCCTGCCGCGCACCGCCGATGCGGTCGAGGCCTCGTGGAAGTTCTTCCTGATCTGCGGCGTCGGCATCGCCCTGGCGCTGTTCGGCACCATCGTCCTCTACCTCGCCGCCCTGCCCGCGCTCGGCCCCGGCATGGCGGCGATGAGCTGGAGCGCCGCTGGCCGACGCGGCGCCGCGCTGCCGGCGGGGCGATGCTGAACCTCGCCTTCGTGTTCCTGCTGATCGGCTACGGCACCAAGGCCGGCCTGGCGCCGCTGCACGCCTGGATGCCGGACGCCCACGCCGAAGGGCCGACGCCGGTCTCGGCGGTGCTGGCCGGCTCGATCCTGAACGTGGCGCTGCTGGTGATCCTGCGGGTGCGTGGCCTTGCTGGCGGCGAACGCCGAGGCCGATCTCGCCGGGCCCGCCGATCATGGCGCTGGGCCTGATCTCGGTGCTGCTGGCGGCGTTCAGCCTGTGGCGGCGGCGCGACGTGAAGCGGTTCTTCGCCTTCTCCATCGATCGAGCAATCCGGTGTCGCCGCCTTCGCCTTCGGCCTCGGCGGCGCCGGCGCGATGTTCGCCGGACTGCTGCACATGACGCTGCACACGCTGACCAAGGCGGCGATCTTCCAATGCGTCGGCCGCGCCGCCAGCTGAAGGGCGGCCAGCGTTTCGCCGAGATCGGCGGCCTGGTCGCCGGCCACCGGCTGCTCGGCCTGACGCTGGCCGCCGGCATCGCGGCGGTCGCCGGGCTGCCGCCGTTCGGCCTGTTCACCAGCGAGTTCCTGATCGTCACGGAGACCGTCCGCGCGGCGCCGCTGGCTGGCGCTGCCCGCTCGGCCTCGGGCTGGTGGTCGGCGCCTGGGCGCTGGTGGTCGCGGTTGCATCATGCTCTGCCTCGGCGCCGGCGACGCCGGACCGCGGGCCGGCGCCGCGCACCTTGGCGCTGGTGCCGGCCTGGCTGCATCTGGCGGCGGTGCTGGTGCTGGGCCTGGCGATGCCGGCGGCGGTGGTGGACTGGCTGACCGGCATTGCGGCGGCGATGCCATGACGCTCCCGGTGTCCAGCCCCGGCGCCGCGGGCGTCGGCGCCGCCGACCTCATCCGCGCAGCCCCGGTGACGCCCTGCCATCCCTGGCCGCGCCATGTGCTGACCGCCGAGGGCTGGCGGGCGATGGCGGCGGCGCTGGCATCGGCACCCGAACTGGAACTGCTGGCGCTGTGGGCCGACACCGCCCAGGTCCATGCCGCTGTTCCACGACAGCCGGCACGCGCGCTTCCTGCTCGCGTCGGTGCCGGTGGAAGCCGGCCGCTACCCGGCGCTGTCCCCGCACCGCCCGGCCGCCGCCTGGTTCGAGCGGATGATCCACGACCTCTGGGGCCATGCGGCAGACGGCGGCACCGATGCCCGGCCCTGGCTCGACCACGGCCGCTGGGCGGCGTCGGCGCCGCTGTCGCCACGACCGGTTCCGCTGTCGGGCGCGCCCGAGCCGCCGGAGTTCCTGCCGGTCGAGGCCGAGGACTACCACCAGATCGCGGTCGGCCCGGTGCATGCCGGCATCATCGAGCCGGGACATTTCCGCTTCTCCGCCCAGGGCGAGACCGTGATCGCGGCTGGAGATCCGGCTCGGCTATCTGCACAAGGGCACGCTGGGGCTGATGCGCGGCAAGTCGCCGCGCGCCGCCGCCCGCTTCGCCGCCCGGCTGTCCGGCGATTCCACGGTCGCCCACGCGCTCGCCTTCGCCCGCGCCGCCGAGGCCGCCGCCGGCACCGCCGCCCCGCCGCGGGCCGTGCGCTGCGCGCGGTGATGGCCGAGATGGAGCGCATCGCCAACCATCTCGGCGATTGCGGCGGCATCGCCAACGACGCCGCCTTCGCCTTGCTGCCCGCGCGTTTCGGCTGGCACCGCGAGGCGATGCTGCGCGCCGCCGACGCCGCCTTCGGCCACCGGCTGATGATGGACTGCGTGGTGCCCGGCGGCGTCGCCGCCGACATCGCTGCCCGAGGGGCGTCGAGGCCATCCTGCGCGCCCTGGCCGCGATCGAGGCCGAACTGCCGGAACTGTTGCCGGGTCTATGAGGACCACGCCAGCCTCGCCGACCGCGTGGTCGCCACCGGCGCCACCGCGCCGGCGCTGGTCGCCGGCTTCGCCGCCGGCGGCATCGTCGGCCGCGCCGCCGGGCGCGACTTCGACGCCCGCAAGACCCCGGGCTACCCGCCCTATGACCGCGCTCGAGTTCGCGACGCCGATGCTGTCCGACGGCGACGTCGATGCGCGGGTGCGCCTGCGCATCGCTGGAGATCGGCGAGAGCACGCGGCTGCTGCGCGACCTGCTGGCCCTGCTGCCGGACGGCACGGTCTCGGTGATGCTGCCGATGGCGTCGGGCGAGGGCATCGGCTGGGCGGAGGGCTTCCGCGGCGACATCTGGCACTGGCTGCGGCTGGATGGCGGCCTGATCGGCGCCTGCTTCATGCGCGATCCCAGCTGGCTGCAATGGCCGCTGCTGGAATCCGCGGTGCGCGGCAACATCGTCGCCGACTTCCCGCTGATCAACAAAAGCTTCAACTGCTCCTATTCCGGGGTGGACCTCTGATGCTCTGGCAACATCTGCTCGCGCAGCCTCGGCCGGGCACCGGTCACGCGCCCCGCCGGCGCCCGCGACGACGCAGACCGCGCGCGCGCTGGCCGAGCGCCTGGAGGCCGCCAGCCAGCACCGCCTCGGCCGCAGCCTGGCGATCCGCCAGATCGACGCCGGCAGCTGCAACGGCTGCGAGCTGGAGATCCACATGCTGAACAGCATCGTCTACGACCTGGAGCGGTTCGGCCTGCGCTTCGTCGCCAGCCCCCGCCACGCCGACGTGCTGCTGGTCACCGGCCCGGTGACCCGCAACATGCACGAGGCGCTGCTGCGCACCTGGAATGCGACGCCGGACCCGAAATGGGTGGTCGCGGTCGGCGACTGCGCCATCGACGGCGGCGTCTTCAAGGGCAGCTACGCCATCGCGCGGCGGGGTCGACTCGGCGGTGCCGGTGGACCTGCTGATCCGCGGCTGCCCGCCGACGCCGGCGGCGCTGCTCGACGGGCTGCGCAGCCTGGTCGAGGCCAACGCGCGGGGCTGAACGACGCTACCGCTTCACCGCCGGCCCGGCGGTGTCGCCGTCGCCGATCTTGAACACGCTGGACATCAGCGCATCGAGGGTGCGGAACACCGCCTCCACGCCGTAGCCGGCCAGGAACGCCAGCGCCGACGCCGAGAGATTGACCGCCAGCCCCAACACGCCCGATGCCTGCGAGGTCCCTGCGCCGCTGTTGAAGAACAGCCCGATGCTGGCGCCGATCAGCGCGCCCAGCGCCAGGCGGATGATGTTGGCGCGCTGGTCGCGCGGCGTCAGCAGGCTGCCCGCCAGCCGGTCGTGGAAGCGCCGCATCACGTAGGCCATCGCCCCCAGCACGCCGTACAGCACCGGCATCACCGAGTTGCTGAGCACCGACAGCGCCGCCGTCGCCCATTGCTCGTCGGTCCCGGGCGAGCGCCAGAACAATGCGATATGTGCCCACGCGCCGAGATGCCGGTAGCTCTGGTCCATCCGCCGGTTGACGTCGTCCAGCCGGTCGCACAGGTGGTACTGCGCGGTGCTTTCGAACTGCGTGACCATGTCCCCCGGCGCGCCCGCCTGCGCCGGCAGCTGCGGCAGCAGCCGTGGCCGGTCGCACAGATGCACCGCGTGCCCGGAGGCCGGGGCGGCCGTCCTGTCGGTGGATTCCAGGTTCTCGATCGATTGCTCGATGGCGCCGAAATCCCGCCGGGTCGCGTCGATGGTGTCGAGCAACACCTTGCCCCAGGCCGCGTACGCCGACAGCGCCACGACGATCAGCAGCAGCGGCAGCGTCCAGGAGACGATCCGCCGTATCTGCCGCGCCAGGTCCTGTGCCGCTGCGCGCAGATGCGGGAACGCCTCCTCGGCGAAAGCCGCCGCGGCGTCCGAGCGCGACCCGTCCGCCGGCAGGCCCGGCGCCGGTGTCCGCGCCGACCGGTCCGCGCCGAACAGGGTCTTGATCCACGGCCACGTGCCGCCGGCCGAACGCAGGCGCTCGCGGAACACCATCCAGGTGAAGGCGATGGTCGCGCCGGATGCGGGCGACGCGCGATAGTTCAGCACATCGCGCGCCCGCAGCAGGAAGGCGGCATCGGTCTCGAACCGGCCGGATCCGGGGGTGAGCGGATACTTGATCGCCATCACCCGCAGCACCAGCCGCGTCGGGTCCTTGAGGTCGGCCTCGACCCGGGCGCGGTCGGCGATCTCGCTTTCAGTCGATGCGTCGCTGGCAATCCCCTTGGCCGCCTGCTCGTTGAGCAGCGCCCGGCCGAGTTCATCGGGCGACGCGGTCATCGAGCGGTCGGAGCGCCCGGACAGGAAGTCGAGCAGCAGGTAGACCTCGGCCGCCTCGCGATTGAGGAAGTTCAGCCGGTCGGCCCGATGTACCGGATTGAGCGGTGTCCGCTCGGCCGGCGTCGGATCGGCCGGCGTCGCACCAGGCGCGTCGCACGAGCGGCGTCGGATCGGCGGGTGCCGGGGTCGGTGTCTGAACGTCGAGCATCTTGCAACTCGTTTCAGGTCAGGGGCCAATCCTTTGCGCCAGGACCGCCTGAACAATGCCGCCTGGCATCGACTCTCACGATCCGGACGATAACGGGCAAGGAACATTTTCGAGATATTCTCCGTCCCTTTGCCGAATGCCCAAAAGCTCTACACTCGCCGCGTCGAATGCCGCTTCCGGAGGAAACCATGCCGCACGCCACCGCCGATGACGGCGTCAGGCTCTATTTCGAGGAAACCGGCGTCGGCACGCCGCTGGTCTTCGTGCACGAGTTCGCCGGCGACCTACGCAGCTGGGAACCGCAGTTGCGGATGTTCGGCCAACGCTACCGCGCCATCGCCTACAACGCCCGCGGCTATCCCCCGTCGGACGTGCCGGAGCAGGTGGCGGCCTATTCGCAGGATCGCGCGGCCGACGACATCGCCGCCGTCCTGGACCATCTGGGCATTGCCGCCGCGCACGTGGTCGGGCTTTCGATGGGCGGCTTCGCCACGCTGCATTTCGGCTTCCGCCATCCGGCGCGCGCGCGCTCGCTGGTCGTCGCCGGCTGCGGCTACGGGGCCGATCCGGCCCAGCAGGACAGTTTCCGGGCCGAGGGCGCCAACACCGTCGCCTTCATCCGCGAGCACGGCATGGAAGCCTTCGCCGCCCGCTACGCCTACGGCCCGACGCGGGTGCAGTTCGAAAACAAGGACCCGCGCGGCTTCGGCGAATTCCGCCGCATGCTGGCCGAACATTCGGCCCTGGGCTCCGCCAACACCCAGCTCGGCGTGCAGCGCGAGCGGCCGTCGCTGTATCACCTGGTCGAGAAGATGCAGGCCCTGACCGTGCCCACCCTGGTGCTGACCGGCGACGAGGACTGGCCGTGCCTGGCGCCGGGCATTCTCATGAAGCAGAACATCCCCACCGCGGCGCTGGCGGTGATGCCGAATTGCGGCCACGGCATCAATGCCGAGGACCCCGACCAGTTCAACCGCATCGTCGGCGACTTCCTCGCCCAGGTTGACGCCGGGCGCTGGCCGACCCGCGACCCACGGGCGATGGGCGGGTCCATCACCGGAATGAAATAGCCGATGGACGCAGGCCGCACCGCCGCCCTTGAAGCATGGCTCGGCGCCGGTTCGGAGTGACCGGGATCACTGCCATGTCGCTGCTCTCCGGCGGCGCCATCCAGCAGAACTGGCGGCTCGACGCGCGCATCGACGGTGTTCCGCAAACCTGGGTGCTGCGCACCGACGCCGCCACCACCCTCGGCGTCAGCCGCAGCCGGGCGCACGAATACAGCCTGTTGCAGGCTGCGTTCTCGGCGGGCGTCACGGTCCCCGAGCCGCTCGCCCTCTGCACCGATCCCGCGGTGATCGGGCAACCGTTCTTCATCATGCGGCGGGTCGAGGGGATCGCCGCCGGCCATCGCGTGGTCCGCAGCGACACGCTCGGCGGCGGCCGCGGCCGCCTCGTCGCAAGCCTCGGGCGCGAACTCGGCCGTATCCACAACATCCTGCCGCCGCGCAACGACCTCGATTTCCTCGGCTCGCCGAGAACCCCGGCCACCGCCCGATTCGTTGCCGATATGCGACAGGCCCTGGATGCCGCGCGCGAGCCCCGCCCGGTGCTGGAATGGGGATTGCGGCACCTGGAACGATCGGCGACGCCGGACGGCGAGACGGTGCTCTGCCATAACGATTTCCGCACCGGCAACTTCATGATTTCTCGAAGCCGGCATCACCGGAATCCTCGACTGGGAGTTCGCTGCCTGGGGCGATCCGCATGAGGACATCGGCTGGCTCTGCGCCCGGTGCTGGCGCTTCGGCGGCCCCGGCGAAGTCGGCGGCATCGGCCCCCTCGAACCGTTCCTCGTCGCCTACGCCCACGAAACCGGCCGTGACGCCGACCCGGCCAGGATCGCCTGGTGGCAACTGGCGGCCAGCATCCGCTGGGCCGTGATCGCAGCCCAGCAAGCGCAACGCCACATTTCCGGACAGGAACCGAGCCTGGAACTGGCCCTCACCGGCCACATCATTCCGGAACTGGAACTCGACATCTTGCGCGCCACCGCGGAGGCGAACCCATGAGCGACGGCTTCGAGAAGCCGCATGCCGCCGACCTGCTGGCCATCGCCCGCACCACCCTGCTGGCCGATATCCTGCCGCAGCTCGCGGGCGACGCCCGGTTCAAGGCGCTGATGATCGCCAACGCCATCGCCATCGCCGCCCGCGAGACGGCGGCCACCGAACCCCCAACCACCGACCTGCCCGCCCTGTGCCAGGAAATCCGCGCCGGACTCCACGATCCCGGCCAACCGACCCACCAGGCCGTCGCAGCCCTGCTGACCACCCTCACCACCCAGCGCTGCCGCGTCAGCGCGCCGAAGGCGCTAAGCGGGTAGAGGGCGCCGCCCCCGGCCTTCCTTCCGCTACAGCAACGCCCGCACGGCCGCGACGAGCGCGGCGGCGCGGAAGGGTTTACGAAGGATTTTTACGTCGGCTTCGACGTCGGCGTGTCCGGTCATCAGCAGGCCCGGCAATCTTGGTTGCAGCTGGGCCGCGATTTCCAGCACCCCGATGCCGTCGAGGCCGGGCATCGTCTGGTCGGTCACCACGGCGTCGAAACGTATCCCGCTGCGCAGGATCGCCGCGGCCTGCGGACCGCCCGACGCGGTCTGCACCTCGAAGTCGGCACTGCGCAGGATTTCGGCGGCCATTTCGCGAACGTCTTCGTCGTCATCCACCAGAAGAATACGCGCCCGCTCCATCAGGCCTCCCGGTACGACAGCAGCAGCAACCCGATCAGCAGGAAGCATACCGGCCAGATCCATCCGGCGATGCGGCTGGCGCGACCGTCGAGGCGGATTTCCAGCCAGCGCGCGCAACCGGCGATGATGGCGGTCAGCGCCAACGGCGTGTGGCTGAGCTCGATCAGCAAGGCCTCCTTGACGTTGGCGATGGCGTGGCTGTGGGTCAGCAACGCGGCGCCGCCGCCGGCGGTGATGATCGGGAACACCAGCGCCGCCCATCGGCTGCGCCAGCCGCCGGCCCGCACCCGCCATTCGAACAGCCCGAACACCACGATCAGCACCACGAAGAAGCGATGCTGCACGACCTCGATGTCGCGCATGCTGTCGGCGAAGGAGATTTTGCCGAGCGGCCAGACTTCGGGATCGGAGCGGAAGAACAGGAACACCGCGAGCAGCAGGAACAGCAGCGGCCAATGCCTCGCCCAGCGCAGCCCGGCCTGGTTCAGCAAAGCGAGCAAGCCGATCGACAGCACCAGGATGCCGGACCAGTGATGGTTGTATTCGGACCAGGCGATATCCGCGGCGTTGCGGTCCGGCAACTCGCCGGAGCCGGGAACGAAGGCCGGCGCCGGCTTCGCGGCACGCTGTGCGGCCTCCGCGTCCAGCCGGTTCTGCAGCGCCGGCAACGCCAGCGTGTCGTAGTCGGGCGACGCCAGGCGGGGCGGTTCGGGGCGGAAGCGCTCGACGATTTCATGCCAGGACACGCGGTCCTCGGTGAGGTCGACCGCCGGCGGCACCGAGGTCAGCGAGGCGGCGGCGAAGAAGATCGAGAACCCGATCGCCAGTTCCACCTCCGCGAACCGGCGCATCCGGATCACCGGCGTCGCCGGGTCCCAGCGCAGCCGCTCCACGGTGCGGAAGTTGAGAAAGCCCAAGCCGAGCAGCATCAGGAACATGGCGATCTTGGCCAGCACCATCACGCCATAGGCGGTGCCGTAGAACGCGTCCCACGCGCCGATATAGTGCAGGCTCATGGTGATGCCGGACAGCAGGATGCAGGCGACGCCGAGCATCGACATGCGGGAGAAACGGGCGCCGATGATCCGCCAGTCGGCGGCGTCGCGAACCCGGGCGAGGGCCGAGATGAAGGCCGGGATGCCGCCGATCCAGATCGCGGCGCCAAGCTGGTGCAGGCAGGCCACCAGCAGCAGCAGTCCACGGTCGTCGAGGCGCGCGGCGGCATGGGTGGTCAGCGTGGCGGCGATCAGCACCACCGCCGCACCGCCCAGCAGCAATGCCGGGTTGGCCCGCGGCCCGGCGCGAAACAGCGCCACCGCCAGCACCAGCGCCGCCGCGATCTTGACCATCCCCGCGAGTGCGAAGTTGGCGCCCATGGCATTGCTGACCGGCAGATCGATGGTGCCGACCAGCACCGAGACCTCCAATGCGATGGTCGCCGCCTCGCAGGCGATCAGCGCCGCGGCACTCCAGGCGCCGATGCGCGCCACGTCGCGTTGGATCGCCGGCCCCGCGGAGGCCAGCATCGCGCCCAGCGGCCGGGCCAGGAAGACAAGGAAGAAAACCGACCCCAGCGCCATCGACTGCGCGACGATGGTCAGGCCATGGATGATGATGCTCAGATAGCCGAACAGATCGACGAGCAGCGACATCCTCAGGGCGCCGCGACGGTGAACGGCACGTCGCCGCGGGTGATGTGGCCGTCGATCGCCAGCACCTGCCAGCGAACCACATAAGCGCCGGGGGTCAGCGCCACCTGGGTGGAAAGGGTGTCGTCGGGATCATTGGCGGCGATCGGCAGCACCGCCTGCGTATGGTCGGGCCGGGTCAGCGTCAGGCGCGAACGGCCGCGGTCGATCCGGCTGTTGTAGCGCAGCGTCAGCGCCACCTGTCCGGCCGGCACGCGCCCCGCGATCGGCGGCGTGCTCGCAACCAGGATCGCGTGGGCATCGGCCGCATGCGGCAGGATCGCGCAGGGCAAGGTCAGGCAGGCCGAGACCCACAGGGCACGCAGCCGGGGAAAACTCATGCAATCATTCTCTGTCCCAGGATGGGGCGCGGTTTAGCCCGGTAGACGGGCGGGGGCAAACCTTGTGTAGTTGCGGCCATGAGCCGACCGATCCCACGCCCGCGTTCCGCCTATCGCCGCTTCGTCACCATCACCGGCCGCTGGGCGGACAACGACGTCTACGGCCACGTCAACAACGTCGTTTATTACTCCTGGTTCGACACCGCGGTGAACCGCTTCCTGATCGACCACGGGTTGCTGGACATCGCCGCGAGCCCGCTGGTCGGCATCGTCGCCGAAACCAGTTGCCGCTATCTGTCGCAGATCGCCTTTCCGGACGACGTCTCGGTGGGCTTGCGGGTGGCCAGGCTCGGCAGCAGTTCGGTGCGCTACGAGATCGGCATCTTCCGCATGGACGCCGACGCGCCCTCCGCCGAGGGTCATTTCGTGCATGTCTACGTCGAGCGCGCCAGCATGCGGCCGGTGCCGATGCCGGACTTCATGCGCGTGGAAATGGCAAAGCTGCAAACGCCGGACTGAACCGGCAAAGGAGAAAAGATGGACACGGGTCTCAAGGGCAAGCGGGCGCTGGTGTGCGCGGCCAGCAAGGGGCTCGGCCGCGCCTGCGCCATGGCGCTGGCGCGCGAAGGCGTGGAGGTCACGATCACCGCCCGCAGCGCCGAGGCGCTGGAGCAGACCGCAGAGGAGATCCGCGCCGCGACCGGCGTGACGCGTCACCACCGTCGCCGGCGACATCACCACCGAGGCGGGGCGCGCCGCGGCGCTGGCCGCCTGCCCGGACCCCGACATCCTGGTCAACAACGCCGGCGGCCCGCCGCCCGGCGATTTCCGCGACTGGGACCGCGACGACTGGATCAAGGCGCTCGACGCCAACATGCTGACGCCGATCTTCCTGATCAAGGCGGTGGTCGACGGCATGATCGGCGCGCAAGTTCGGCCGCATCGTCAACATCACCTCGGCCTCGGTGAAGTCGCCGATCCCGACGCTCGGCATGAGCAACGGCGCCCGCGCCGGGCTGACCGGCTTCGTCGCCGGCCTCGCCCGCCAGGTCGCGCGCCACAACGTCACCATCAACAACCTGCTGCCCGGCCCGTTCCTGACCGACCGGCTGCGCAGCACCACGACGGCGATCGCCGCCAAGAACGGCACGCACGGTCGAGCGACGAGATGCGCCGAGCGCGCCAAGCACTCGCCGGCCGGGCGGGTCGGCGACCCGGCGGAGTTCGGCGACGCCTGCGTGTTCCTCTGCGCCGCCTCCTCCGGCTTCATCGTCGGGCAGAACCTGCTGCTCGACGGCGGCGGCTTCAACTCGACGATGGGGTGAGCCGATGAAGGACCCGGCCTTCCTCTCCGCCTGGCGGCAGGCGACGATGATCCGCCGCGGCCAGATCGGCTGCCTCGAGCTGCTCGACCACTTCATCGCCCGGGTCGAGCGGCTCGACGGCCGGCTCAACGCCGTCGTGGTCCGGGACTTCGACCGCGCCCGCAAGCGCGCCCGCGCTGCTGGACCGCACGCGCGGAATCCGCACCGGCCCGCTGCACGGCGTGCCGATGACGGTGAAGGAAAGCTTCGACGTCGCCGGGCTGCCGACCACCTGGGGCGTGCCGGAGAACGCGCAACGACATCGCCGAGCAGCAGACGCCCTCGCGGTGCGACCGGCTGCAGGCGGCCGGCGCGGTGGTGTTCGGCAAGACCAACGTGCCGATCATGCTCGGCGACTGGCAGAGCTACAACGCGATCTACGGCGCCACCAACAATCCCTGGAACCCCGACGCACTCGCCCGGCGGCTCGTCCGGCGGCGGCGCGGCGGCGCTGGCGGCCGGGCTCACCGGGCTGGAAATCGGCAGCGACATCGGCGGCTCGATCCGCCAGCCGGCGCATTCCTGCGGCGTGTTCGGCCACAAGCCGACCTGGGGCCTGCTGCCGCCGCGCGGCCATGCGCTGGCGCCGGGGATCGCGGCGATGACCGACATCTCCGTCATCGGCCCGCTGGCGCGCTCGGCCGAGGACCTGCCATTGGCGCTCGACGCGATGGCCGGCCCGGACGAGACCGAGACGGCGCTGACGCTGAACCTTCCGACGCCGCATTTCACCGGCCTGAAGGGATTGCGGATTGCCGTCTGGCCGTCGGACCCGGCCACCCGCACCGACGACGAGATCACCGCCAAGCTGCACTCGCTGGCCCGGCATCTGCGCGGCGAGGGCGCCAAGATCAGCCTCACCGCACGGCCGGCGTTCGACCCCGCCACCGCCTACGACCTGTACCGGCAGTTGCTGAAGGCAGGCGCCTCAGCGCGCGGGCGGAACCGGATCCGAACGGCCTGGCGCATTCGGAGTGACCTGCGCCTGAACGAACGCCGGCACCGCATCCGCCGCGCCTGGAGTGCGTTCTTCCAGGATTGGGACGTGCTGCTCTGCCCGGTGCATGCGCTGCCCGCATTGCCGCATCGGCACGATATTTCGCCCCGGGACCTGCGCATCGACATCAACGGCCAGGACACCGCGTGGGAAGACATGCTGTTCTGGCCCGGCATCACCGGCGGCTTCCACCTGCCCGCTTCGGTGGCGCCGCTGGGGCTGACCCAGTCGGGGCTGCCGGTCGGCGTGCAGATCGTCGGCCCGCTCTACGGCGACCGGACCACGATGGCGGTGGCGCGGCTGCTGGAGAAATCCTGGCAGGGCTTCGTCCCGCCGCCTGGCTGGGACTGATCCGAACCCCCGCTTCGCAATTCACCGCAAAACGGGGCATTCGTTGCTTGCCCAGCCGGGACGCGGCTTCTACCGTTCGCGGCGGTGCTGGTTGCGGGAGACGACTGATGCGGCGGTCATGGCTCGGCGGTGCGTTCCTGGCGGCGGCGCTCGCCACCGTCACGCCAGCGCACGCCCAGAAATCCGCCGACACGCTGCGGGTCACCTGGAACAACGGCACCAGCACTGTCGAGCCCTATTACAACCAGCCCCGCACCGGCCTGGTGATCGCCCACCAGGCCTGGGACACGCTGATCTATCGCGACCCCGACACCTTCGTGCTGAAGCCGCTGCTGGCGACGGCGTGGCGCTACATCGACGACACCACCCTGGAATTCGACCTGCGCCACAACGTGAAGTTCCACGACGGCAGCCCGTTCAGCGCCGACGACGTGGTCTACACGATCAACACCGTGATCGCCGACAAGCAACGTGGCCGTGCCCAGCAACTACCAGTTCCTGGTCGGCGCCGAGAAGATCGACGACTACAAGGTCCGGGTGAAGCTGAAGCGGGTGTTCCCGGCAGCGCTCGAATATCTCTCGATGACCCTGCCGATCTGGCCCAAGGCCTACCGCGAGCGGCTCGGCGCCGAGGCCTATGCCAAGGCCCCGGTCGGCGCCGGCCCCTACCGCATCACCCATGTCGGCGACCTGAGCGAAATCGATCTCGAGCGGTTCGAGGACTATTATCCCGAAAGCCCGAAGGGCAAGCCGGCGATCCGGCATGCTGAAGATCCACCAGGTCTCCGACTCCACCGCCGAGATGACCGAGCTGCTGGGCAACCGCGCCGACTGGATCTGGAACTTCATCGCCGACAAGTTCGACAACGTCGCGCGGATGCCGAACCTGCAGGCGCTGCGGGCCGAGAGCATGCGGGTCGGCTACATGTCCCTCGACGCCGCCGGCCGCACCGGCGCCGGCAACCCGCTGACCAACGAGAAGGTCCGCCAGGCGATCTTCTACGCGATCGACCGGGTGGCGATCGCCAAGCAACTGGTGCAGGGCGGCTCGCGGGTACCCGACGGCCCTTGCTACCCGACCCAGTTCGGCTGCGATTCCAGCGGCGCCTGCGCTACGAGTACAACCCGGCGAAGGCCAAGGCGCTGCTGGCCGAAGCCGGCTTCCCGAACGGCTTCGACACCGAGATCGTGTCCTACGTGCTGCCGCAATACGAAGGCGCCATCCAGACCTACCTCAAGGCCGTCGGCATCAATGCCCGGATGACCCACCTGACGGTGACGGCGACGATCCAGCGCACCCTGGCCGGCACCACGCCGATGAATCTGGGCTCGTGGGGCAGCTATTCGATCAACGACGTCTCCGCCTTCCTGCCGTTCTTCTTCACCGGCAGCGACACCGACTACAGCCGCGATGCGACACTGAAATCCCTGGTCGAGCAGGGGGGCGCGAGCACCAACCCGGACGTGCGGCGCAAGTTCTATGTCCAGGCGATCAAGCTGGTGATGGAGAAGGCGTATTTCCTGCCGCTGCACACCTACGTCACCACGTATGGCTTCTCGCGCACGCTGAACTTCAAGCCGTATCCGGACGAGCTGCCGCGCTTCTACCTGGCAAGCTGGAAGTAGCCTCGCCTCGGCGGGGCGCCGCGACCGACAGGCCGAGGCCGGCTCTCAGATGGCGAGTTGGCCCGGCATGACGATGTCGTGCCGCAGGGCCGTGGTCGCCGAGAGCGGCCACAGCACGAAGCCCTTCGCCGCCAGCCCGGGGACCCAGGCTTCCAGCGCGTCCAGCGTCAGGTGGCGGGGATGGCCGATCGCGATGACATGCCCCTGGCGGCGGGAAATCCGCTCGATCTGCTCGAGCTGGTGCTGGATCTTGCCACGGTCTGCCACGTCGTCGATGAACACGTCGCGCGAGCAAGCGGGCACCCCGGCCTGCTCGGCCTGGCGGCAGGCGACGCTGTGGCCGATGGTCAGGCTGTCCAGGAACAGCATGTCGCGCCGGCGCGTCTCGGCGGCCACCAGGTCCATCAGCGGCACATCGCGGGTCGCGACCGAGCCCATGTGGTTGTTGAGGCCGACGCTGTCGGGAACGGAGTCGATCGCCGCGACCAGGCGCCGCAGGTTTTCCTCGGCCGACAGGTCGATGCGCAACGGATCCGGGCCGACGGAAGCCTCGGTGTGGCCGAGTGCCTGCATGGGCATGTGCAGCAGCGTCTCGTGGCCACGGCTGGTGGCGTAGCCGACCTGCTCCGGCAGGTTGCGGGCGAAGGGGAACCACGCCAGCGTCAACGGTCCCGGCAAGGCCACCGCACGCTCGGTGCCGGCATGCATCACGCCCAGGTCGTCGATGACGATGCTGATCACCGGCCGGCCATCCATCTTCGGCGCCGCGGCCGCGAAACGCTGCCAGCGCGGCGGCCCGGACGCAGCGGCGCCGACGGTCGCAGACGTGGTGGGTGCCACGGTTGCGGGCGCGGCAGACGGGCGTACGGGCGGGTCCTGCAGGATCGGCGACACCGAATCGGCCCGGGAGACCGACGCGAAAGCAGGTGCGCTGATCAATCCGGCCAACAGAGTGCGGCGTTGCAACAACATGGCCCGTTTTTCCACCGGAACGTGAGATTCGTCAATTGGCGGATGGATGAAATCGCGGAATTATTAATAGCCGACTACTTTATGACAGCAAGTCGCGAGGCGACCGGGCGAGCGCGCTCAGACCAGCAGGCACTCCGCCATTCGTCCGTCGCGCAACCGGGGTTCCGGGGTCTCGCTGCGGCAGGCGTCGATCGCCATCGGGCAACGCGGATGGAAGCGGCATCCGGGAGGGATGTTGGCCGGATCTGGATAGATGTCGCCCAGCCCGACATCGGGAATGCCGCGGCCCGGCTCCGGCGTCAGCACCGAGGCCAGCAGCGCGCGCGTATAGGGATGCGCGGGCGCATGGAACAACGCGTCGGTCGGCGCATGCTCGACGATGCGGCCGAGATACATCACCGCCACCTCGTCGCAGATATGCTCCACCACCGCGAGGTTGTGGCTGATGAACAGCAGGGTCAGCCCGAGTTCGCGCCGCAGTTCCGCCAGCAGGTTCAGGATCTGCGCCTGCACCGAAACGTCCAGCGCCGACGTCGGCTCGTCGCAGACGACGATCTCCGGCCGCAGCACCAGCGCGCGGGCGATCGCCACCCGCTGCCGCTGGCCGCCCGAAAGCTGCGCCGGCAGCCGCCCCGCCATCTCCCGCGACAGCCCGACGCGGTCCAGCATCGCGTGCACTCGCTGGGTGATCTCGGCGCCCCGGGTGCCGGCGGCGGCCAGCGGCATGCCGACGATGTCGTGCACGCTGCGGCGGGGATTGAGCGAGGAGAACGGGTCCTGGAACACCGGCTGGATCAGCTTCGCCCGCTCGCGGCGGTCCATGTCGGCAAGCTGCCGCCCAGCCACCAGGATGTCGCCGCTGCTCGGCGGGTGCAGGCCCAGGATCAGCCGCGCCAGGGTGGATTTGCCGCAGCCGGACTCGCCGACGATGCCGACGCAGCCCCCCGCCGGCACCGACAGGCTGACCCCGTCGACGGCGCGCACCTGCCGCGCCGCGGTAAACATGCCGGTGCCCTGGCGGAAAATCCGCCGCACGTCGCGAATTTCGATCGCCGCCGTCACGCGGCCGCAACCCCGGGAGCGGCGGGCGACCAGTCATCAGGCGACCAGTCCGGCGGCAGGCGACACAGATAGCCGTGGCCCGGCGCCCGTTCCTGCCGAGGCACCTCGACCGCGCATTCCGGCATCGCATGGGCACAGCGGTCGCGAAATGCGCAGCCGGCAAAGCCTGGGGAAATCCGCGGCACCGTGCCCGGAATGCTGCCGAGCGGCTGGTCCCGCCGCACCCGCCCGGGACCGGCACGCAGTCCAGCAGGCCGCGCGTGTACGGGTGGGTCGGCGCCGCGAACACCTCGGCGGCCGGTGCCGTGCTCGACGATCTCGCCGGCGTACATCACGCTGACCCGGTGCGCCATGCGCGCCACGACCCCGAGGTCATGGGTGATCAGCAGGATCGCCAGCCCGAGTTCGCGCTGCAGTTCCAGCAGCAGCCGCAGGATCTGCGCCTGCACCGTGACATCGAGCGCCGTGGTCGGCTCGTCGGCGATCAGCAGTTCCGGGTCGCACATCAGCGCCATCGCGATCATCACCCGCTGGCGCAGGCCGCCGGACAGCTGGTGCGGATACTGCGCCAGCCGCAACCCCGGCGCGGTGATGCCCACCCGCCCCAGCAGCTCCGCCGCCCGGTCCATCGCCTGCTGCCGCGTGGCGCCGCGATGCCGCCGCAGCACCTCCGCCATCTGCGAGCCGACGGTGTAGGCGGGATTGAGGCTGGTCATCGGCTCCTGGAAGATCATGCCCATGCCATCGCCGCGCAGCTTCGAGATCTGGCGTTCGGACAGTGGCAGCAGGTCCGCGCCGCGCAGGCTCATCCGGCCCGCCGTCCGTACCCCGCCGCGCGGCCAGCAGGTTCATCACCGCAAGCGCCGTCACCGACTTGCCGCAGCCGGATTCGCCGACCAGGCAATGCGTCTCGCCGCGCTGCACGTTCAGCGAGATGCCGCGCACCGCCTCGGTGCCTGCGCCGAAGCGAACCCGCAGGCCCTCGATGTCGAGCAGCGTATCGCTCAATGGCAAGTCGCTCGGCATCGGCTGCCTCATGCGTCCCGCGTCGCGCCGAGCAGGTCGCGCAGCCCGTCGCCCAGCAGGTTGATGCCGAACACCAGCACGAACAGCGCGACCCCCGGCACCATGATCACCCAGGGGCTGAAGAACATGTAGTCCTTGGCCTCGCTGATCATCAGCCCCCAGCTGGGCAGCGGCGGCGGCACGCCGAGGCCGAGGAACGACAGCGCGGCCTCCAGCAGGATCGCCAGCGCCATCTCCAGCGTCGCCACCACCACCAGATGATGCGCGATGTTCGGCAGCACC
This sequence comes from uncultured Alphaproteobacteria bacterium, assembly GCA_963819305.1. GTDB lineage: Bacteria > Pseudomonadota > Alphaproteobacteria > Acetobacterales > Acetobacteraceae > CAVTKE01. Next base: position 1,356,484 of record CAWFVP010000001.1, on the reverse strand, counting down.
TCGCGCAGCACGATATGCGTTCGCGAGCAGCCGGCCGCCCAGGCGGCGCTGACATAGTCGAGCGTGCGCACCTGCATGCTGGTGGTCCGCGCCACCACGGCAAAACGCTCCCACAGCAGCAGCCCGAGCGTCAGCACCACCACGGTGAGCGAGCTGCCGACCAGGGACACCACGGCGAGCGCCACCAGGATCAGCGGGATCGCCAGCCGGGAGGTGATGACGAACATCACCACGTCATCGACCCGCCCGCCGAAGAAGCCGCCGAGCAGGCCCAGCGTGATGCCGATCAGCCCGGAGGTGATCACGGTCAGCGACCCCGATCAGCATCGAAATCCGTGCGCCGTAGATCAGCCGCGAAAAATAGTCGCGCCCAAGCTGGTCGGTGCCGAGGAAATTCTCCGGCTGCCCGCCCTCCATGAACGACGGCGGGATCAGCCGGCGCGCCAGGTCCTGCGCGAATGGATCATGCGGCACCAGCAACGGCGCGAAGATCGCCACCAGCGCCACGCCGCCGACGATGGCCGCGCCCAGCACGGCCGCGATGATCTTGATCGAGGGCAGCCTCATGCCGCGCGCAGCCGCGGGTCGAGCACCGCATTCAGCAGGTCGGCCACCAGAGTCAGCACGATGTAGATCGCGGCCAGGAACAGCACCACCGCCTGCACCACCGGAAAATCGTTCTTGCTGATCGATTCCCAGGCCAGATAGCCGACGCCGTGCAGCGCGAACACCGCCTCGATGACGATCGAGCCGCCCAGCATGAAGCCGAGCTGCACCGCCGCCACCGCCACCACCGGCATCGCCGCGTTGCGCAGCGCGTGCTTCAGCACGATCGACTGCCCGGCTCAGCCCCTTGGCCCGCGCGGTGCGGATGTAGTCCGACGCCAGCGCGTCGACCATGCCGCTGCGGGTCAGGCGCATCAGCGCCGGGATCGCCGAGAACGCCAGCACGATGCCCGGCAGGATGTAGCCGTCCCAGCTGTCCACGCCGGAGATCGGCAGCCATTGCAGCTTCAGCCCGAATCCAGATGATCAGCAGCAGCCCCAGCCAGAAGCTCGGCATCGCCTGCCCGACCAACGCCACCATCATGATGCCGCGGTCCAGCAGCGAGCCCTCGCGCATCGCCGCGAAGATGCCGAGCGGGATCGCCGTCAGCAGTGCGATGCACAGCCCGGTCAGCCCCAGCGTCAGGGTGATCGGCAGCCGCTCGCGGATCAGGTTGGCCACCGGCTCGTGGTAAAGATAGGACCGCCCGAGATCGCCCGACGCCGCCGACGCCACCCAGTCGAAGAACTGCACGATCACCGGCCGGTCCAGCCCATAGGCCTTGCGGATGATCGCGACGTCCTCGGCGGTCGCCTGCGGCCCGGCGATCGAGATGGCGAGGTCGCCGGACAGCCGGGTCAGGGCGAAGCTGATCGTCAGCACCGTCAACGTGACGAGCAAAGCTAGCAGCGCACGGCGGCCGACGAATTTCAGCATGGGTGCAGCCTAGGGGCCAATGGTGCACCGCCGCAAGACGCCGCATGCGGGCGATTGCGCGAAGCGGCCGCTACGGCCACCATTGCGGCAACAGAGGAGAGTGGCCGATGCCCCGGTTCCGTTTGCCGTATCTGCTGATGGGCGCGCTGGCGCTCTGCCCGGCCGCACACGCTCAGCCGAAGGACACCCTGGTCGTGGACCTGCCGGGCGACGTCGCGACCATGGACCCGCAGCAGCAATGGGATACCGAAAGCTACTCGGTCTATCGCAACATCTTCGACAATCTGGTCACCCGCGACGTCTCCGGGAAGATCGTGCCGCAGGTCGCCACTGCCTGGCGCTACACCGACGACAAGACCATCGTGTTCGACCTGCGCAGCGACATCGTGTTCCAGGACGGCAGCAAGCTGACGCCGGAGGACGTGGTGTTCAGCGTCCAGCGCATCACCAACCCGGCCTTCCGCAGCGCCCAGCTTTCGCAGTTCGACCAGATTGCCTCCGCCGAGGTCACCGGCCCCGCCCAGGTGACGCTGCACACCAAGTCGCCCTACCCCGCATTGATGGCGCAGCTGGTGAAGCTGTCGATCATCCCGAAGGCCTATGTCGAGAAGGTCGGTGACCAGCGCTTCAACAACGAGCCGATCGGCAGCGGCCCCTATCGCCTGAAATCCTGGCAGCGCGGCCAGCAGAGCGTGCTGGAGGCGACCGATTCGTATTGGCGCGGCAAACCGAATTTCCGCGGCGTCACCTTCCGCGCCGTGCCGGACACCGCCACCCGCATCGCCGACCTGCGCACCGGCCGCGCCGACATCACCCGCGGCCTCAGCCCCGACGACGCCGAGGCGATCAAGAACGACCGTGCCCTGCAGCTGCTGCCGGTCGCCACCGAGCGGATCGCCTACATGTTCGTCAACGCCCTCGCCGGCCCGACCAAGGACAAGCGCGTCCGCCAGGCGATCGCCATGGCGGTGGACCGCGACACGCTGGTGACCGCCCTGCAGCAAGGCTACGCCAAGCCCGCCGACATCGTGCTGACCCCGGCCAATTTCGGCTACGTGTCCGACGTCAAAGGCTGGCCGCACGATCCGGCGAAGGCCCGCGCCCTGATCAAGGAAGCGGGGGCGGAGGGCGCCACCATCCAGTTCCTCACCTCGCCCGCCTATGACCGCCGGCTGAACGAGGCGGTGCAGCAGATGCTCGGCGATGTCGGCCTGAAGGTCGAGATCGTCATGCTGGACCAGCCGACCTATCTGCGTCGCCGCCAGGGCACGCCGGAAGAGGCCGGCGCCCTGTCGCAAGGCCGCTGGTCCTGCGCCTGCCAGGACGCCGACGGCGTCATCTTCCCGCTGTTCCGCAGCGGCAGCATCTGGTCGAAATTCAGCAACGCCGAATTCGACGCCGAGGTGGACGCCGCGCGCTCCGTGCTCGACGAGGGCAAGCGGCTGGCGCATTACCACCGCGCCTTCGAGATCCTGCGCGAGGAGGTGCCGGGGATCGGGCTGTTCCAGGACTATGCGCTGTATGCGGCGCGGAAAGAGCTCAAGTGGACACCGACGGCGAACGAGGCGTTTTTTGTGGTGGACATGAAGTGGCAGCCTTGAGGAAGGCCAGGGGCCTTGCCCCTGGACCCCGATCAAAGCGGAGCCTTGATAATCCCCGACCTGGCTGGCTGCATCGGCGGCAGAGCCTGGGCCATCATTAGTGCTGCGCCACATCGCAAGCCGCGTCGGCCAGGCCGTGCTGGCCATTTTCGGCGTGCTGACCATCGTCTTCTTCGTCATGCGCCTGTCGGGCGACCCCACGCTGCTACTGGTGCCGGAGGGCGCGACCGCCGAGCAGATCGCGCAGCTGCGGCACGAACTCGGTTTTGACCGGCCGCTGCTGGTTCAGTACGGCGCCTATCTCACCGACCTCGCCCGCTTCGACCTCGGCGAATCGCTGGTGCAGCGGGAGCCGGTGGCCGGCATCGTCGGCGAGCGCATTCCCTACACCGTCGCCCTCGCCGCCGGGGCGCTGGTCGTGGCCCTGGGCATCGGCATCCCGGCGGGTCTCGCGATGGCGGTCTGGCGCGGCTCGGCGATCGAGCGTGGGCTTGCGGGCTTCGTGCTGGCCGGGCAGAGCCTGCCGACATTCTGGTCCGGCATCCTGCTGATCCTGCTGTTCGGGGTGAATCTCGGCTGGCTGCCGACCTCGGGCGCCGACAGCCTCTCGTCGCTGGTGATGCCGTCGATCGCCCTGGGCGCGCTCACCATGTCCACCTTCGCGCGCATGACCCGCATCGCCGTGCTGGACGAGTTGTCGCGGGACTATGTGGCGGCGGCCCGGGCGCGCGGGCTGTCCGCCGGCGCCGTGGTCGCGCGGCACGTGCTGCGCAACGCGGCGATCCCCGTGGTGACGGTGGCGGCACTGGAGGTCGGCAACCTGCTGGCCGGCGCGGTGATCGTGGAGACCGTGTTCGCCTGGCCGGGCATCGGCCAGTTGGCGATGCAGTCGATCGCCGCGCGCGACTTCCTGATCGTGCAGGCGGTCGTGCTGTTCGTCTCGTTGGTCTATGTCGGCATGAACCTGATCGCGGACCTCGCCTACGCCGTGATCGACCCGCGCATCCGGCTGCAGCGATGACCGGATGGCTGAGATGACCGGACGGCTAAGATGACCGGGCGGCTGACGCCCGGGATGGCGGTCATCCTCGCGCTGCTGGCCGCGTTCTTCGTGGCGGCGGCGGCCGCACCCTGGCTGTCGCCGTTCGATCCGCTGCGGCAGTCGCTGCTGCTGCGCCTGCGCCCGCCCGGCAGCGCCATCGGCGCCGGCCATTATCTGCTCGGCACCGACGACCTCGGGCGCGACCTGCTGTCGCGGATCCTCTACGGCGCCCGCGCCTCGCTGGCGGTCGCGGCGTTGTCGGTTTCGGTGTCGCTGGTGGTCGGAACGCTGCTGGGGTTGGTCGCCGGCTGGTTTCGCGGCTGGACGGCGATCGTCATCATGCGGCTGGTCGACACCATGCTGTCGATCCCGGCTATTCTCCTCGCGGTGCTGACGGTTGCAGTACTGGGGCCGGGATTTTTCAACCTGGTCATGGTGCTCGGCTTCACCCGCTGGCCGCGCTACACCCGGGTCGCCTACGCGCAGACCCTGCAGGTGGCCTCGCTGCCCTATATCCGCGCCGCCGAAATGGCCGGCAGCTCGGCGCTGCGAATCTTGCTGCGGCATGTCGCGCCCAACATCGCCGGGCCGCTGATGGTGGTCGCCACCACGGAGTTCGGCCTGATGATCCTGTTCGAGGCCGGGCTGTCCTTTCTCGGCCTCGGCATCCAGCCGCCCTACCCGTCCTGGGGCTCGATCATGAGCGCCGGCCGGCAATACGTCGCCCGCGCCTGGTGGCTCACGGTGTTCCCCGGCGCGTGCCTGTTCGTGCTCGTGTTGTGCGTCAATCTCTTCGGGGATTGGCTGCGCGACCGGGTGGATCCGAAATCCCGCAGCAGATAGGTCAAGACAATGGATTACCAGGGTGAGTTCCGCGGCAAGCGGGTGGTGATAACAGGCGCCGCCGGCATCTATGGCGGCTGGATCGCCGCCGCCTTCGCGCGCGAGGGGGCGCGGCTGTGCCTGTCCGATCTGCGCCGCGAAAATCTGGAGGAAACCGTCGACCGGCTCGGCGTCGACCGCAGCCAGACATTGCTGCACGTCACCGACCTCACCGATGCCGCCTCGATCGCCGATCTGGCGGGACTGGTGGCGAAGGAGTGGGATGCGCCCGACATCGTCATCAACAATGCCGGCGTCTATCCGCGCACCGGCGTGCTGTTGCATCTGGCGACCGAGGAATTCGACCGGATCATGAGCGTCAATGTGCGGGCGCCGTTCCTGGTCGTGCGCGAGATGTCGCGGCTGATGATCAGCCAGGGCGTGCACGGCGCCATCGTCAATATCGGCTCCGGCGCGGCGCGGCAGATGCCGACCGGGTCGGTCACGTACTGCATGTCCAAGACGGCGCTGGAGCGGCTGTCCAAGGGCCAGGCGCTGGAACTGGCGCCCGACCGCATCCGGGTGAACGTGGTCGAGCCCGGTTTTGCCCCCGGCAGCACCTTCTCGATCCTGTCGCCGGAATACGTGGACCGGATGACGGCGCGCATCCCGCTCGGGCGCAACAGCGGCCCGGACGACGCGCCGCAGATGGTGCTGTTCCTGTGCTCGCAGGTGGCCAACAACATCACCGGCGCGGTGGTCAGCGTCGATGGCGGCAACTCGATCGGCACCTACCAGCCGCCTGCGCAGAACGGCTGAATGCCGGGTAACTGCTGAATGCCGTCGGTCGAACCGGCCCTCGCCGTCGAGAACCTGGCGCTGGCAATCGGGCCGGCGCGGGTGGTCGATGGGGTGTCCTTCACCGTCGCGCCCGGCGAGGTGCTGGCGCTGGTCGGCGAATCCGGCTGCGGGAAATCGCTGTCGGCTTTGGCGGTGATGCGCCTGCTGCCCGACGCGGTCCGCCAGGAAAGCGGGCGGATGCGGCTGGCGGGCACGGAGTTCTCCCACCTGCCCGAACGCCGGATGCGCGACCTGCGCGGCACCGCCATCAGCATGATCTTCCAGGAGCCGCAGGCGGCACTCGATCCGCTGTCCACGGTCGGCGCGCAGATAGCGGAGACCCTGCGCCGGCCGTTGCGGTCGGTGCGCGGCGAGGTGCGGCGGATGCTGGAAGAGGTCGGCATCTCCGATCCCGAGCGCCGCATCGACCAGCATCCGTTCGAGCTGTCCGGCGGCATGTGCCAGCGGGTGATGATCGCGACGGCGCTGATCGGGCGGCCGGCGGTGCTGCTGGCCGATGAGCCGACGACGGCGCTGGACGTCACCATCCAGGCGCAGATCCTGGACCTGCTGCGCCGCCTCGCCATCGAGCGCGGCACGGCGGTGGTGCTGATCACCCACGACATGGGCGTGGTCGCCGACATCGCGGACAGGGTCGCGGTGATGTACGCCGGCCGCATCGCCGAAACCGGGCCGGCGGCGCGCATCTTCGAGCAGCCGCGGCATCCCTACACGGCGCTGCTGCTGGCCTCGATCCCGCGCCTGTCCGACGTGCCGAAATCGAAGCTCGCGGTGATCGAGGGCCGGGTGCCGACGCCCAGCGAGTTTCCACAGGGCTGCCGTTTCTCCGGCCGCTGCCCGCTGGCGGATGCCCGTTGCGCCGCCGAGCAGCCGCCCTTGGCCGATATCGGCGACGGCCGGCAATCCGCCTGCTGGCACGCCGGCCGGGTGGGCGCGCTGGCATGAGCGAGGTGCTTGAAATCACCGACCTCGCGGTGCATTTCCCCGCACGCCACGGGCCGCCGGTGCGCGCCGTCGATGGCGTCGGTTTCGGCATCGGTCCCGGCGAGACGTTGGGACTGGTTGGAGAATCCGGTTGCGGCAAATCCACCGTCTCCAATGCCGTGGTCGGCCTGGTCGCGCCGACGCGCGGCAGCATCCGCGTGCTGGGCGACGAGATCGGTGGCGCCAGCCGGGCAACGCTGCGGCGGATGCGGGCGCGGGTGCAGATGGTGTTCCAGGACCCCGTCACCTCGCTCAATCCGCGCATGACCATCGGCGAAGCGGTCGGCGAGCCGCTGCTGGTGCGCGGCATCGCGCGGGGTGCGGCGCTGCGCGAGCGGGTGGCGGCGTTGCTGGAGGAGGTCGGGCTGCGGCCGGATTTCGCCGCCCGCTATCCGCACCAGTTCAGCGGCGGCCAGCGCCAGCGGATCGTCATCGCCCGCGCGCTGGCTCTGCGTCCGGCCTTGCTGGTTTGCGACGAGCCGGTGTCGGCGCTGGATGTTTCGGTGCGCGCGCAGATCCTCAACCTGCTGGTTGAGCTGCAATCCCGGCTGAAGATGTCGAGCCTGTTCGTGTCGCACGACCTGGCGGTGGTGCGGCATGTCTGCGACCGGGTGGCGGTGATGTATCTGGGGCGGCTGGCCGAGCTGGCGCCTGTCGAGGCGCTGTTCGCGGCACCGCGCCATCCCTACACGCGCGCCCTGCTGGCAGCGGTGCCGGAGCCCGATCCGGCGCGGCAACGGGCCAAGCCGCGCATTCCGCTGATCGGCGAAATCCCGTCGCCGGCCAATCCGCCGTCCGGCTGCCGCTTCCACACGCGCTGCCCGATGGCGGTGGACATCTGCCGCGCGGTCGTGCCGGAATGGCGGCAGGTCGGCGGCTCCCAGGTCGCCTGCCACCGTGCCGAGGAAACGGGTGCATGGGCAGCGGTGCTGGGGGAAGTGCCATCAGGATCATAGCCGTCGAGACCCACCTGATCGGGGTGCCGTTCAGCATGGGTGCCGCACCCGCCGAATTCGTCGGGTTCAGCTGGTCGAAGATGTATTCGCTGTTCCTGCGCATCGTCACGGACCAGGGCCTGGAAGGCTGGGGCGAGGGTTTCGGCCATGCATGCTGCCCCGCCACCCGGACCGTCATGGACACCCAGCTGGCCCCTGCCCTGCTCGGACAGGACGCCCGCGACATCGCCGGCCTGCATCGCCGGATCGGGCATGCATTCCATCTGTTCGGCCGGAACGGGCCGCATCTGTACGCGCAGTCGGCGATGGACATCGCGCTCTGGGACCTCGCCGGGAAACAGGCGGGATTGCCGCTCTGGCGACTGCTCGGCGCCACGCCGCCAACCGATTTTCCTGCCTATGCCAGCCTGCTTCGCTACGGTGAGCGCCGCCCTGTCGCCCAGGCGGCGGAGCGTGCGGTCGGTCAGGGCTATTCGGCCCTCAAGCTGCATGAGATCACCGAGGGCCCGATTGCCGCCGCGCGCGAGGCGGCGGGCGAGGCGCCCGCAATCATGCTCGACACCAATTGCCCCTGGACTCCGGCCGAGGCCATCGAGATGGCCCGCATGCTGCGCCCCTACGACCTCGCCTGGCTCGAGGAGCCGGTCTGGCCGCCGGAGGATTTCGCCGGCATTGCACGGGTGCGCAGCGCGGCCGGGATCCCGATCGCCGCCGGCGAGAATGCCTCCGGCCTGGTGGATTTCCGCACGGCGTTCGAGGCGGAGGCGCTCGACATCGCGCAGCCATCGGTGGCCAAGATCGGCGGCGTCACCGAGATGCTGCGCATCGCCGGCCTTGCCGAGGCGGCGGGAGTGAAGCTTATTCCGCATTGCGCCTATTTCGGCGCCGGCTTCCTGGCCTCGTTGCACCTGCACGCGCGCCTCGCCCCGGACCAGCCGTTCGAACGCCTGTTCGTCGACCTCGAGGCCAGCCCGTATCACGACATGGTGGCGGCCCGACATGGTCGGGTCACTGTCCCGCAGGCACCCGGCCTCGGTGCCGATCCGGACCTCGAGGTGCTCGCGCGCTACGCGGTTTCGCCGGCCACCGTCCTGCGGGCCAGCCCATGAAGATCACCGCGCTCCGAACGACCGTCATAGACATTCCGATCGAGCCGCCGATCCTGTCGGCGATCTTCGCCATCCGCTCCGCCGGCTGCGTGCTGGTTCATCTCGATACCGACCAGGGCGTCACCGGAGAGGGCCTGGTGTTCGCGATCAACAACCACCGCCTGAAGGTGATCCACGAGATGGTGCGCTCGCTGGAGCCGCTGGTGGTCGGCACCGACCCGACATTGGCGGGCGTATTCTACAAGCGCGCCTGGACCGAACTGAATTTCCTCGGCCACAAGGGGGTTTCGATCCTCGGGCTCGGCGCCATCGACAATGCGCTGTGGGATTTGCGCGGCAAGGCCGCGGGCATGAACGTCTCCCGGTTGCTCGGCGCCTGCGCCACCGCGGTGCCGGCCTATGCCAGCGGCGGACTGTGGCTGTCCTCCTCGATCGACCGGTTGCAGCGCGAGGCCGCCGACTTCGTGGCCCAGGGCTTCCGCGCCATGAAGACCCGCGTCTCGAACACCGACCGCGCCGGCAACGTCGCGCGCGTCCGCGCCGTGCGCGAGGCCATCGGCCCCGACATCAAGCTGATGGTCGACGCCAACCAGCAGATGACCGTCGCCCAGGCGATCCGCATCGGCCGCGATTTCGAGGAGCTCGACCTCACCTGGTTCGAGGAGCCGATCCCCTATTGGAACCATGAGGGCGAGGCGGAGATCGCGGCGGCGCTGGACACCCCGATCGCCTCGGGAGAGACCGAGCACACCAGCCGCGGCATGCTGGACATGCTGCGGCTGAAATCGGCCGATATCCTGATGCCGGACCTGCAGCGGATGGGCGGCGCCACCGAATTCCTGAAGGCCGGCCACCTTGCCGAGGGGTTCGACACGCCGGTCTCTTCCCATCTGTTTCCGGAGATGAGCCTGCCGCTGCTGGCGGCCCTGCCCAATGCCATCTTCCTGGAGCACATGCCGTGGTTCGCCCCGATCTATCGCGAGTCGATCGAACTCGACGAGAGCGGCCAGGCGATCGTGCCGGAACGGCCCGGCTGGGGGTTCTCCTTTGATCCGGACGCTGTGCGCCGCTTCGCTGCTTAGCCTGCTGGCCGGTCCGGCCGACGCCGAGCCCGGACATCCGCCGGCGCCGGATCATCTGCCGGTTGCGGGCAGCTTGCGCATGCCGGTGGCCAGCGGCTGTCTTTCATCGCCGTTCGGACCGCGCCGGGCAATCGGTCCCCAGGCGCCGGCCGCCTTCCACAACGGGGTGGATCTGCCGGCCCCGGCGGGCGGCCGGGTGTTCGCAGTCGCTCCCGGACACGTAATGAGCATCCACAAGCGCGGCGCCGGGGGCCTAGAGGTGATCGTGCGGCATGACGGCTTCACCGCGATCTACTCCCATCTGGGACGGGTCACGCCGGCGCTGGCCGAGGGCAAGGCCACGGTTGCCGCCGGCGAGGAACTCGGGGTGGTGGGGCGGACCGGCGTGACCTACGGCACCCATCTGTTCTTCGAGGTGCTGGTCGACGGCCACCCGGTCGATCCCGCGCCCCTGCTCAACGCGGAGCCTTGCGGCGGCAAGCCGGCCCCGGGCGCGAAGATGCCCGCGGCCAACCATCAAAAGTGAAGGCTTCCGGAGGCCGTCGACGAAGGCAACCAGGATTCCGATGGATTTGAAGTTCTGGCGCTTACGTCGCGCCTTCGCGGCAGCATGGCCTCGGTGGCGTCGCCGGCGTCGATTGCCTTCCGGGTCATGACGCGGGTGTCGCGGCGAGGAAGCGCGGTTCGAGCGCATCTGCGAACGGGAAGTGCTGCAGCCAGGGTTGCGCCTCGCGGATCACCCGCCGAACGGACGACCGAAGCAGAAGCCGTTCGAAATAGGCGGCCAGCGCGGGATAGGCCGCGCGATAGGGATGGACCGCGTCGACATAGAACAGGGGTGGCATGGCGGCGCAGTCGGCCATCGAAAACGCATCGCCGGCGACCCATTCTCGCCCGGCCATGCGGCGATCCAGCGTGGCGTATGCGTTGTCGAGGATCGCGCGCGCTTCCTCGACACCGAGCGCATCCTTGGCACCCCCGGGACGCAGCCGATCCGACACGATTTTCTGCAGAGGCGTGTGGACGTAGAGATCGAAGAAGCGATCCCACAGTCTTACCTCACGGGCCGCATCGGCTTCGGCCGGGATCAGGACAGCCGCGCCAGGATGGCGAGCCTGAAGATACTCGATGATGATCGAGGTCTCAGGCACGACATGTTCGCCATCCTGCAACAGTGGCATCTTGGCGAGTGGCCATAGATCCGCGAACGCCTTGTTATCCTTTGGCATACCGTCGATCTGGTTGGAACGAAACGGCGTTTCGGACTCGTGCAGCGCGACCAGCACCTTCCAGCAGTAGGACGCCAACGGGTGCATGTGCAGGGTCAGGATATGATGGTCATTCGGCACCGTCCGGTTCCTCCTTCGGCATTTTTGCGAGATAGGTGCCCAGGCGATCGAGGTGGCGCTCCCACTCCGTTCGCCGGGCGTTGATCCATTGCTCGGCCAGACTGAGCGCACCGGGCTCGATCGAGCATGTTCGCACCCGCCCGACTTTCTCCGACCGCACGAGGCCGGCGGCCTCGAGCACACCAAGATGTTGCATGACCGATGGCAGCGACATCGGCAGTGGCTTGGCCAGTTCGCTCACGGGTGCCGGGCCGCGGCTCAGTCGCTCCACGATCACGCGACGCGCGGGGTCAGCCAAGGCGTTGAAAAGTCGACCAAGGTCCGCTGTTTGGTTAGGCATATGCCTAACTATCATCGCGCAAACACCTAGGCAACCACCTTAGTGTTTGTAGGTCGTTTTTCGTGCCACTTGCGCGATCCTGGGGCTCGGGGATCCGCATAATCCGAGGGGCAAAGCCCCCAGCCCACCCCTTATTCTGTTACCGAAAGAAATATTTCCCGGGGGGAACCTATACAAAGATTAACTTTCGCGTGGTAAGGCAGCGGATGCAAAAAACTGCACTCGCCCTCCTGCTGGCCACTTTTCTCTCGCAGGGAGCCCACGCCGAGCCCGCCTGCGGCAGCATGCTGATGCCCGCAGCGCAGTTGAAACAGGTCGCACGCGGCTTCAGCACGTATCACAGCGGCGTCGACCTGCTCGCTCCGTACGGCTCCGTGGTCCGGGCGGCATTTGCCGGGCGGGTGGTCTTCGCCGGCACCTATTATGCCTACGGCAACATCGTCGACGTGCAGCACGACGACGGATCCCTGACGCGCTACGCGCATCTGTCGCGGTTCGCGCCAGGCATCGTGCCAGGTGCGGCGGTTGCGATGGGCGGCGTGCTCGGCGCGGTCGGCACCACCGGCAACGCGCATGGATCGCACCTGCATTTCGAGGTTCGGCTGAACGGCCACGCGGTGGACCCCAAGCCGTTCCTGGCGCTGGGCGCCTGCACCATCACCAAGCCGCAGGATACGGTGGAGGAAGCCCGCCTCCCGGACAACTTCCACCGCCTCGACCGGCGTCCGTAACTTCCGCCGCGGCTGTGCCTCAGGAGAGGGCAGCCGGCAGCGCCGCGACCTCGCGAACCTTGCGCGCCATCGCGGCGATGCCGTTGCCGCGATTGGTGGACAGCGCCTCCAGCAGGCCGAGATCCTTCAGGAACACCGGGTCAGTGGCGCCGATCTCGGCCGCGGTGCGCCCGGAATAGACCCGCAGCAGCAGGGCGATCAGGCCGGACACGATGGCCGCGTCCGATGCGCCGGCAAAGAACAGGCGGCCGTCGCGCGGGATCGCCTCCATCCACACGCGGCTTTGGCAGCCCGGCACGCGATGGGCGTCGTCGGACCATTCCTCGGGAAATGGCGGCAGCTTGCGCCCGAGCTCGATGATGTACTGGTAGCGGTCCATCCAGTCGTCGAACACGTCCAGTTCCTCGCCGATGGCGGAAATCGCCTCGGCGGCGGTGGGCTCTTCGGGAACGACGAATGGGTCGGGCGTCGACGGATCAGGCATCAGCCGCATGTGCGCGCGGCACCGGGGAGCGTCAACCCCGATGCCGACGCAGCCTGCTCCGTTGCCTACAGGATGAACCGGCTGAGATCGCCCTTGGCCGCCAGCGGGGCCACGCGGTCGCGCACCGTTCCGGCATCCACCGTCACCGTCTGGCCGCTCTTGTCGTTGGCGGAGAAGCTGATCTCCTCCAGCAGCTTTTCCAGCACCGTGTGCAGCCGGCGGGCGCCGATGTTCTCCACCCGGTCGTTCATGTCCGCCGCCAGATCCGCAAGCGCGTCGATCGCATCCTCGCTGAACTCCAGCTTCAGCCCCTCGGTGCCCAGCAGCGCCTCGTACTGTTTCAGCAGCGAGTGCTCGGGCTCGATCAGGATGCGGCGCAGATCGTCGCGCGACAGCGGCGCCAGTTCGACCCGGATCGGCAGCCGCCCCTGCAGCTCGGGCAGCAGGTCCGACGGCTTGGCCAGGCTGAACGCGCCCGAGGCGATGAACAGAATGTGGTCGGTCTTCACCGGACCATGCTTGGTGTTCACCGTCGTGCCCTCGATGATCGGCAGCAGGTCGCGCTGCACGCCCTCGCGAGAGACGTCGCCGCCGCGGAAGCCGCCTTCGGAGGTGCGGGCGCAGACCTTGTCGATCTCGTCGATGAAGACGATGCCGTTGTTCTCGGCATGGGTGACCGCATCCTTGGTCAGTCGCTCGTCGTCCAGCATCTTGTCCGCCTCTTCCCGCTCCAACGTCGTGCGGGCGGCGGCCACCTTCATCTTGCGCTGCACCATCGGGCGCTGGCCGAACATGCCCTTCATCATCTCGCCCAGGTTGATCATCTGGCCGGGCGGCATGCCGGGCATGTCCATCTGCCCGATCGGGTTGGACGGCGTGTCGGCAACGCTGACCTCGATGTCCTTGTCGTCGAGCTCGCCGGTGCGCAGCATGCGGCGGAACTTGCCGCGCGTGTCCGCCGCCGCCTGCTCGCCGCACAAGGCGGTGACGAGCCGCTCCTCCGCCGCGGTCTCGGCCTTGGCCTGGACCTCGCGCCGGCTGGCGTCGCGCAGCATGTTGATCGACGCGTCCACCAGGTCGCGGACCATGCTTTCCACGTCGCGGCCGACATAGCCGACCTCGGTGAACTTGGTCGCCTCGACCTTCAGGAACGGCGCCTGCGCAAGACGCGCCAGCCGCCGCGCGATCTCGGTCTTGCCGCAGCCGGTCGGGCCGATCATCAGGATGTTCTTCGGCACCACCTCCTCGCGCATCCCCTCCGGCAGCTGCTGCCGGCGCCAGCGGTTGCGCAATGCGATGGCCACTGCGCGCTTCGCGTCGTGCTGGCCGACGATGAAGCGGTCGAGTTCGCTCACGATCTCGCGTGGCGAGTAGGTCGGGACTTCCATGACTTCAGATCCTCGTCGCCGGGCGCCTCAGATCGTCTCGACGATCACGTTGTAGTTGGTATAGACGCAGATATCGGCGGCGATCTTCATGGCGCGGCGGGCCACTTCCTCGGCGCCCAGGCCCGGCACCTCGATCAGCGCGCGGGCGGCGGCGAGGGCGAAATTGCCGCCGGAGCCGATGGCGATCACCCCATCCTCGGGCTCCAGCACGTCGCCGTTGCCGGTCAGGGTGAACGAGCGGTTCTTGTCGGCCACCGCCATCATCGCTTCCAGCCGGCGCAGGTAGCGGTCGGTGCGCCAGTCCTTGGCGAGCTCGACGCAGGCGCGCTCCAGCTGGTTGGGATAGCGCTCGAGTTTCGCCTCGAGCCGTTCGAGCAAGGTGAAGGCGTCGGCGGTGGCGCCGGCGAAGCCTGCCACCACGAGCCCGTCGGCGCCGATCCGGCGGACCTTGCGGGCGTTTCCCTTGATGACCGTCTGGCCGAGGGTGACCTGGCCGTCGCCGGCCATGGCGACGGCGCCGTCGCGGCGGACGCACAGGATGGTGGTGCCGTGCCAGCCGACCGGATCATAGGGGGCGGAATTGTCGATCGAGAAATTGTGTTGCATGGCCGGCTAGATGGCCCGCCGCCGGTCCGTCGGCAAGACGCCTCCCCGTTTGGCCAGGGTGCAAGGCATTCTTCGCCGCCCAGGCGTTTGCTGCCGATGGTCGTTTTCGGGTAGTCGCTGCGCCGGTCATGACCCGCACCGCCGGCATCACCCGAACCACGTCCGAAACCGACATCTCCGCCACCCTGTCCCTGGACGGGACCGGCCGGCCGCGACATCGCCACCGGCATCGGCTTCCTCGACCACATGCTGACCGCGTTCGCCCGGCACGGGCTGTTCGACCTGACCGTGCGGGCCAACCGGCGACCTGCATATCGACTTCCACCACACCGCGGAGGATGTCGGCATCGTGCTCGGCCAGGCGGTGGCCCAGGCGCTCGGCGACAAACGCGGCATCCGCCGCTTCGGCCACGCCGTGGTGCCGATGGACGAGGCGCTGGTCGAGGCAGCAATCGACATTTCGGGGCGGCCGTTCCTGGCCTGGTCGGTGGCGTTCGACCGCCGAAAGTGGGCGAGATGGATACCGAGTTGTTCGAGGAGTTCTTCCGCGCCTTTGCCATCAACGCGTTGATCACCCTGCATGTGACGCGCAAGGCCGGCGTCAACACCCACCATGTGGCCGAGGCCTGCTTCAAGGCTTTGGCGCGGGCCTTGCGCCAGGCCGTCGAGGCCGATCCGCGCGTCGGCGACGCCATACCCTCAACTAAGGGTACATTATGAAGATATGGACCGCACATACCCGCCCCGATAGCCCGCCAATCCTGGTCAAGGAAGGCTTCAGCTGGGGTGCGTTCCTGTTCGGGCCGATCTGGTTGCTGGCGCAGCGGGCATGGATCGCCGCGGTGCTCGATTTCTGCGCCGGCCTGGCCCTGGCCTTCGTGCCGGGGCGCGCCGGTCCGTTGCTGATGCTGGCACTGGCCTGGCTGGTGGGGCTGTTCGGGCGCGATCTGGTGCGGGCTTCGCTGGAACGACGCGGCTTCGCCACCGTCCACGTCGTTGCCGCCAGCGACGAGGACGGCGCCCTCGCCCGTCTGCTCGCGCGCCGGCCGGACCTGATCCCGGAGCTGGCGCAATGACTCCGGGCGACGCATGAAGGTCGCCGTCGTCGACTATGGCAGCGGCAACCTTGCCTCCGCCTCCCGCGCGCTCGCCCTCGCCGCCGAGCGCGGCGGCCTCGATGCGGAGGTGGTCATCACCTCCGATCCCGATGTCGTCGCCGGCGCCGACCGGATCGTGCTGCCCGGCCAGGGCGCCTTCGCCGACTGCTCGGCCGGGCTCGACGCCATCGCCGGCCTGCGGCAAGCGATCACCGACGCGACGGACGCCGGAACGCCGTTTCTGGGCATCTGCGTCGGCATGCAGCTGATGGCCGAACGCGGGCTGGAACATGCCGTCACCCCGGGCTTCGGCTGGATCGCCGGGCGAGATCGCGGCGATGGCCCCGCCCCCCGCCCTGCGCCTGCCGCAGATGGGCTGGAACGAACTTGTTTTCGAACCCGGCCACCCCCTGCTCGACGGCGTCCAGCCCGGCGACCACGCCTATTTCGTCCACAGCTACGCACTCGCCGGCGGCAGCGGGCGGGAAATCCTGGCCACCACCGACTACGGCGGGCCGATCGTCGCCATGGTCGCCAGCCGGCAACCGGGCCGGCACCCAGTTCCACGTCGAGAAAAGCCAGGAGGTCGGCCTGCGCATCCTGGGCAACTTCCTTCGCTGGACCCCATGACCATGCTCACCACCGACCCGCCCGCGGACCCGATCCAGACGGTGGAGCGCAGCCACGACCTGAGCGACGACGACCTCCACGACCTCTGCGAAGCCGCCGACGCCGCCATCATCGACGGCGGCGGCTTCGGCTGGGTCAATCCGCCGGGCCGCCAGGCGCTGGAACGCTACTTTCGCGGCGTCCTGCTGGTTCCCGAGCGCGAGCTGTTCATCGCCCGCTCCGAAGGCCGCGTCGTCGGCTCCGCGCAACTCGTCCGTCCGCCCCGCAACAACGAGGCCCAGGCCTTCGCAGCCCAGCTGATGCACTCCTTCATCGCGCCCTACGCCCGCGGCCACGGCCTCGCCAGGCTGCTGACCGGGCGCGTCGAGGAAGGCGCCCGAGCGCTCGGCTACCATGTGCTCAACCTCGACGTCCGCGACACCCAGGAAGCCGCCATCGCCCTCTACGAATCAATGGGATACATCCGCTGGGGCGTGCATCCCGCCTACGCCCGCGTCCGCGGCAAAACCATCCGCGGCATCCACTACTACAAACTCCTCCAACCCCGAGGCCGGCTCGCGTGATGCAGCGGCGGCTTGGGGCGGGGATGCGGGTAAGGGACGCAAGGCGGGGGCGCTGCCCCTCGACCCCGCTAAGGGCGAAGCCCTTAGAACCCGCCTATTCAGGTCGTTGCTCAAGGGGGGCGCGACTGGGTCGCCGCTATAACCGAGTTGCGCCCCCCTTGAGCAACGACCTCAAACAGATGGGGATCAAAGGGGCTCCGCCCCTTTGCAGGTCCAGGGCAGCGCCCTGGCCTTGCCTGCCTTTCGGCATTTCCACCCCATGCTGACGCTCTATCCCGCGATCGACCTGAAGGATGGGGTGTGTGTTCGGTTGCGGCGGGGGGAGATGGGGGAGGCGACGGTTTATTCCGACGATCCTGGGGCGCAGGCTCGGGCTTGGGGGGATGCCGGGTTTTCTTGGTTGCACGTGGTTGATTTGAACGGTGCGTTTGCGGGTCGGTCGGTGAATCTGGAGGCGGTCGGCTCGATTTTGGCGGCGGCGACGGTTCCGGTTCAGCTAGGGGGCGGGATTCGCGATCGCGAGGGCATCGAGCGTTGGCTGGCTGCGGGGGTGGCGCGGGTCATTCTCGGCAGCATCGCGGCGCGGGATCCTGAGTTGGTGCGGCTGGCGTGCCGGGCGCATCCGGGGCAGATTGCGGTGGGGATCGATGCGCGCGAGGGATTTGTCGCGGTCGAGGGCTGGGCCGAGACCTCGGAGTTGCGCGCGACCGAGCTTGCTTTGCGGTTCGAGGACGCGGGCGCGGCGGCGATCATCTACACCGATATCGGGCGGGACGGCATGCTGACCGGGCTGAACCTGGAGCAGACGCTGGACCTGGCACGGCAGGTGTCGACGCCGGTGATTGCGTCCGGCGGGGTGGGCGGGATCGAGGATCTGGTGCGGCTGAAGGCCGTGGCGGCGGAATCGAACGGCGCCATCGAAGGTGTGATCGTCGGCCGGGCGCTGTATGATGGCCGGATCGTGCCGGCGGACGCGCTGGCGCTGTTCGCCCGCTAACCGGATCACCTTAAAACTCATCCGCATTCCGGAACCACACAGTTCCGTATTGCGTGTTCTGTGCTTGCATCGACACGGGGCGGACCGGCAAAAGTCGCGCCTGGGACGGGTTGAGGGTCAAGGAGTTTCCGCCGAATTGTTGAAGTTGCGCGTTATTCCGTGTCTGGACGTCAAGGACGGTCGGGTGGTGAAGGGCGTCAATTTTGTCTCCCTGCGCGATGCCGGCGATCCGGTGGAGCAGGCCTGCGTCTATGACGCGGCCGGGGCGGACGAACTGACGTTCCTCGACATCACCGCGAGCCATGAAGATCGCGACACGATCCTGGATGTGGTTTCGCGCACCGCGGCGCGGGTGTTCCTGCCGCTGACGGTGGGCGGGGGCATTCGGTCGGTCGAGGATATCCGCCGGCTGCTGCTGGCCGGCGCCGACAAATGCAGCATCAACTCGGCGGCGGTGGCGCGGCGCGAACTGGTGCGCGAGGCGGCGGAGAAATTCGGCAGCCAGTGCATCGTCGCAGCGGTCGACGCCAAGCGGACCGTCGACGGGCGCGGATGGAGCGTCTTCACCCATGGCGGGCGTCGCGATACCGGGATGGACGCGGTCGCCTGGTGCCAGGACCTGGCGGCGCTGGGGGCAGGGGAAATTCTGCTGACCAGCATGGACCGCGACGGTACCGGAGAAGGCTTCGACCTGGAATTGCTGCGTGCCGTGTGTGCCGCGGTCCGGGTGCCGGTGGTGGCATCGGGGGGCGTGGGCACCCTCGCGCATTTCGTGGAGGGCGCCCGGGCCGGCGCCACCGGGCTGCTGGCCGCGAGCGTATTCCATTTCGGCCGGTTCTCGATTGCCGAGGTGAAGTCCGCGCTCGCAGATGCTGGCCTGCCGGTTCGGCTGCCGCGCCCGACATTGCTGGCGGCCTAGACGATGGGCAAGCTTGCGAAGAAACAGCCGAGAAAAAAAGAGCAGCCACGCAAGAAGCGAAAGCCGGCTGTGGCGGCGAGGATCGGCAAGGTCGAGAAGGTGAAGCCGAAGGGCAAGGCGCCGCCCCCTGCCGCGGCGCCGTCGGAGTCCCGGATCGCACCGCCGCTGGCCAATGGTGCCGCCTCAATCGTGCTGGACCGTCTTTGGTCGGTGATCGTCTCGCGACGCGATGCCAACCCGTCGCTAAGCCATTCGGCGCGGCTGCTGTCCCGTGGCACCGACAAGATCGCGCAGAAATTCGGTGAGGAAGCGGTCGAATGCCTGATCGAAGCTGTCAGCGGCAATCGCGACGCGCTGGTGGCGGAAAGTGCCGATGTGCTCTATCATCTGCTGGTGTTGTGGGTCGACGCAGGCATTCGGCCGGATGAGGTCTGGGCCGAACTGCAGCGGCGCGAGGGCGTATCGGGAATAGCCGAGAAAGCCTCCCGCGCCCGGAAGCTGCCGGTGCGGATGGGCCTGCGGACGACCAAGATTCCGTAAGCTGTCACGGCCTGGTTGGCTCTTGCCGGATGTCCGGCCTGATGGACGACGCAGCGGAGCAGATGCAAATGCCGGTCAAGGGTCTCGGCGACTACGACGACCAGAACATCTTCGCGAAGATCCTGCGCGGCGAGATTCCCTGCCGCAAGATCCATGAGGACGAATGGGCGCTGGCGTTCCACGACATCGCGCCACAGGCGCCGGTGCATGTCCTGGTGATCCCCAAGGGAAAGTATGTCTCGCTTGCCGATTTCGCGGTTCAGGCCAGCGCCGAGGAGATTGCCGGGTTCTTCCGCACGGTCGCGACCGTGGCGCGGCTGCTGGGCCTGGAGGCGCCGGGCTATCGCGTCCTGGCCAACATGGGCGAGCACGCGGGGCAAGAGGTGCCGCATTTCCACGTCCACCTGTTCGGCGGCGCGCCGCTGGGTCCGATGCTGGGCAAGCGCGTGCAGAACCCGTGAATTGACAGCGGCTGTTGCCGGGCACAGTGTGAATGCTTCCGAGGGGTGCCCCGCCAGGGGCTGAGATACCAATGAGGCCGTCGAAGGACGGCCAGCGTGGTGACCCTGAGAACCTGATCCGGTTAATGCCGGCGTAGGAACGGGAACCGGTGGTCGATCCACCCCGTATCCTCCGCTCCGGCAGCCCATTTGCACGAGGACACGGCCATGAACATCGAATTCAAGCCCGGCGAAGTGAAGTCGGCCGCCGTTACCACGGGGCCGATCATCGGCTCGCGGAAAATCTATTCCAGCCCGGACGGACGGCCCGACATCGTGGTGCCGTTCCGCGAGATTGCGCTGCATCCGTCGGCCAACGAGCCGCCGCTGACGCTGTATGACACCTCGGGCCCCTACACCGACACCGATGCGCGGATCGACCTGCATGCCGGATTGACGCCGATGCGGGCGCCGTGGCTGGCCCGCCGCGGGTTCGAGGCGATCGCGCCGCGCGCGGTGAAGCCGGAAGACAACGGCAATGTCGGCGACGACAAGCTGGTGGCGGCATGCGAGGCGCCGCACAGCGTGCTGGCGGGCAAGCCGGGGCAGATGGTCACCCAGTACCGAGTTCGCCCGTGCCGGGATCATCACCGAGGAGATGATCTACGTCGCCCACCGGGAGAACCACGGCCGCACCGAAATGCTGGCGAACGCCGAGGCGACCCGCGCCGACGGCGAGGATTTCGGCGCCGAGATGCCGGCTTTCGTGACGCCGGAATTCGTCCGCTCCGAAATCGCCCGCGGCCGCGCGATCATCCCGGCCAACATCAACCACCCGGAGCTGGAGCCGGTGATCATCGGCCGCAACTTCCTGGTGAAGATCAACGCCAATATCGGCAACTCCGCGGTCACCTCCTCGGCGGCCGACGAGGTGGAAAAACTGGTCTGGGCGATCCGCTGGGGCGGCGACACGGTGATGGACCTGTCGACCGGCCGCAACATCCACAACATCCGCAGCTGGATCATGCGCAACTCGCCGGTGCCGATCGGCACCGTGCCGATCTACCAGGCGCTGGAGAAGGTCGGCGGCGATCCCGACAAGCTCGATTGGGAGGTGTTCAAGGACACCCTGATCGAGCAGGCGGAGCAGGGCGTGGACTACTTCACCATCCATGCCGGCGTGCGCCTGGCCTATGTGCCGCTGACGGCGAAGCGGACCACCGGCATCGTCTCGCGCGGCGGCTCCATCATGGCGCGCTGGTGCCTGGCGCATCACCGGGAGTCGTTCCTGTATGAGCGGTTCGACGAGATCTGCGACATCATGCGCAAATACGATGTCTCGTTCTCGCTGGGTGACGGCCTGCGCCCCGGCAGCAACGCCGACGCCAACGACCGCGCCCAGTTCGCCGAACTGGAAACCTTGGGCGAGCTGACGAAGGTCGCCTGGGACAAGGGCTGCCAGGTGATGATCGAGGGCCCCGGCCATGTGCCGATGCACAAGATCAAGGTCAACATGGACAAGCAGCTCGCCGAATGCGGCGAGGCGCCGTTCTACACGCTCGGGCCGCTGACCACCGACATCGCGCCGGGCTACGACCACATCACCTCGGCGATCGGCGCCGCTATGATCGGCTGGTTCGGCACCGCGATGCTCTGCTACGTGACGCCGAAGGAGCATCTCGGCCTGCCCAACCGCGACGACGTGAAGACCGGCGTCATCACCTACCGGATCGCCGCCCACGCCGCCGACCTCGCCAAGGGCCATCCCGCGGCACGGCTGCGCGACGACGCGATCTCGCGCGCCCGGTTCGAGTTCCGTTGGGAAGACCAGTTCAACCTGGCGCTCGATCCCGACACGGCGCGGCAGTTCCACGACGAGACGCTGCCGAAGGAAGCGCACAAGGTGGCGCATTTCTGTTCGATGTGCGGACCGAAATTCTGTTCGATGAAGATCAGTCACGACATCCGTGCCGATAGTGAACGAATGGCCGGGATGGAGCAGATGAGCGAAACCTTCAAGGCGAAGGGATCGGCGCTGTACCTGCCGGAATCCGCACCGGCCGAACCCGGCGAGGACTGAGCAAGGCCGACCCGGCATCCTGGTTTGGATGCCGGGCCGATTTGCGGATCAACTGCCGATGCAGGTCTTGGCGGTCTGCGGCGTGCAGACATCGAGGCCGGTATAAGTCGGGTCGGCCACGCTCTTGCCTTCCTTCAGGTCCTTCAGGAAGAACATCGCCTTGTAGCCCATCTCGAACGGGCGCTGGCCGACCTGCCCCTTCGACAGACCCGCATTCATCAGCTCCATCTGCACCGGCAGCGTGTCGGCAACGACCAGCGCCAGCGAGCCGTCGTCGATCCGTCCCTTGTATTTCTCGGCGACCCTTTTGTAGGCCTGCGGCAGGAACTGCGGGAAGCCGCCGGTCGGGACGAAGGCGTCGAGCTTCGGGTTCTTGCCGAGAATGTCCTCCATCTGCTGCACCGCGCGGGGGAAATCGTCGTCGGTATAGAGCGGGCAGCCGGCGACTTCGGTCCAGCCCTTCTGGCCGGTCAGCTTGACCCCCGGCGCCTCCTTGCTGGGCGTGCCCGACAGCGTGTCGCGAATGCCCTGCATGCGCTCGTTGTGGTTGGAAGCGGCAGCACCGCCCGACTGGATGCAGATGGTCCCGCCATTCGGCTTCAGCTGCGCCACCAGCTTCGCCAGGTTGACGCCGATGTCGTAATTCTTGGTGCCGACATAGGCGATGCGCAGGCCTTTGTCCTTGTCGAGCAGGTCGCTGTCCCAGGTCAGCACCGCGATGCCGGCCTTCTTGGCGCCTTCGAGCGCCTTGGCCATCGCTGCGGCATTGGCCGGCGAGACCGCGATGCCGTCGACCTTCTTGGCGATCAGGTCGTTGACGACCTGCACCTGCTCCTCGCCGCCGCCATGCTCGTCCGGGCCGATATACAGGCATTCGATGGCGCCCTTCAGTTCCGCCTCGGCCTTCTTGCAGCCGTCGCGGGCCTGGTCGAAGAACGGGTTGTTCATGTTCTTCGGCACCAGCGCCAGCACCAGCTTCTTGTCCGCCGCGTGGGCCGCCTGCCCCGCCGCCAGCAGCGCCGCGACGGCGACCGTGGCGCTCAGAATTGTCTTCACGCATCCTGTCCTCCCTTTGCTTGTCTCTTGCCTGACCTGCCGAGCGGCCTTTGCGGCCTACTCCGACCTCCTGCCGCGGATGCGTTCCAGCAGCACCGCGAGAATGATGAACACGCCGACGAAAATTCCCTGCCAGTTCGAATCGACCCCGGCCATCAGCAGGCTGTTGCGGATCACCTCGATCAGCGCCGCAGCCGACGAAGGCGCCGAACGCGCCGCCTTCGCCGCCCATCAGGTTGGTGCCGCCGATCACCGAAGAGGCGATGACCCGCAACTCGTAGCCCGGTGCCGAGCGCGTTGATCGCCGACCCCTGCCAGCCGATGATCAGCACCGACGAGATCGCCGCGGTCAGGCCGGACACCATGTAGGCCTGCAGCTTGACCCGGTCCACCGGCACGCCGGTCAGCCGGGCCGCCTGCTCGTTGCCGCCGATCGCGTAGAGATGGCGGCCCCAGGCGGTGAATGCGGAACACGAAGCCGAACAGCAGCACCAGCAGGATCAGCATCCAGACCGGGTTGGCGATCCCCAGCACCTCGCCGCCGCCGAGCGCGAAGATGGTGTCCGAACCTGGGCCGAAATCGTAGATCATCTTGTTCTGCGACAGCACGATAGCCAGTGACCGGGCGATCGACAGCATGCCCAGGGTGACCACGAACGCCGACAGCTTCACGTAGGCGATCAGCACCCCGTTGACGGCGCCGGCGGCGAGGCCGGTCAGCAATCCCGCGGCGATCGCCGTGTAGGCCGGACAGCCGGCCTGCAGGCACAGCCCGGCGACGATGCCGACGAGGCCCATCACCGAGCCGACCGACAGGTCGATGCCGCCGGTGATGATCACCGCCGTCATGCCCATCGCCATCATGCCGATGAACGCGAAATTGCGGGTGATGTTGTAGAAGTTGTCGGCGGTGTCGAATGCGCCGGGGGCGATGAAGGTCATGACGGCGCAGATGATCACCAACGCCACCGTCACCCAGAACGACTGCCGGCGACAGCATCGCGTGCAGGATCGAGCCGTGCTTCGCCGGCAGCACCGCGCCGTCGAGCGTATCGGCGAGCGGTTGTTCTGTCATCGGAACGGAAATGATTTCTGCGGCATCGCTCAGGCGGCCATGATCGCGCCGGTGATGAGGCCGGTGACCTCTTCCGGCGAACTCGACCCGATCGCCTTGTCGGCGACCTTGCGGCCGCGCCGCATCACCATCACCCGGTCGCAGACGGAGAACACGTCCGGCATGCGGTGGCTGATCAGGATCACCGCGATGCCCTGGTCGCGCAGGCGGCGGATCAGGTCGAGCACCTCGGCGACCTGGCGCACGCTGATCGCCGCGGTCGGCTCGTCCATCATCACCAGCCGCGATTTCGCCAGCCGCGTGCGGGCGATGGCGACCGCCTGGCGCTGCCCGCCCGACATGCTGCGCACGAGGTCGGCCGGCCGGGTTTCGGACTTCAGCTCGGCGAACAATGCCCGCGCGCGTTCGTTCATGGCGCGGTGGTCGAGGACCTGCATGAAGCCGAGCCGCTTCTTCAATTCCCGGCCCAGGAACACGTTGTCCGCCGCCGTCAGGTTGTTGCACAAGGCGAGGTCCTGGTAGACGACCTCGATCCCGGCGGCGCGCGCATCGACCGGCCTCGCGAAGTGGATCGCCTTCCCCTCGAGCCGGATTTCGCCGCCCGACGGCGGAAAGTTGCCGGCGATGACCTTCACCAACGTCGACTTGCCGGCGCCGTTGTCGCCCATCAGGCCCAGCACCTCGCCGGGCTCGACCTGCATGTTGACCTCGATCAGGGCTTCGATCGCCCCGAAATGCTTGGAGATGCCGTGTAGCTCCAGGAGCGCCATCCGGTGCTCTCCTCCCTGACGCCGTGGCGGATTTTGCGGCCCATCTTGTCGCGAAGCTTATTTACCCGCCATCCGGAAGTCGAGGACGGCGGCGCCGTTATGGCGCGGAGATGATCGCCGCGAGGTCCTCGGCGCCGGTCCAGCCGGGGGCGTAGGGCTTCAGCCGGCCGGCGGCGATGGCGTCGTGCATGTAGTCGACGAAGCGCGGCACGTCGCGGAGCAGCTTGCCCGGCATGTCGAAGATGCTGTAGCGCCACCATTCCAGTTGCAGCAGCGACTGGATGTGCTTTTCGGGAAACCGCATCCGGACCACCTTGGCCGGCGTTCCCACGACGATGGCGTAGGGCGGCACGTCGCGCAGCACCACCGACCGCGCCCCGATGATGGCACCGTCGCCGATGGTGACGCCGCTGCGGATGAACACGCCCTGGCCGATCCAGACATCGTTGCCGATCGTTGTCAGGCCGCGGATCGCCGCGAACTCCTGGTCCGGCGTGTGATCCGGGCGGCCGAGCAGGGTGGCCCAGCCGTGCAGGTCCTTGACGTAGCCGAGCATGGAGGACGTTGCCCAGTCGACCGGATGTTCCTCCCAGCCGGTCTGCAGGTCGGGTGCGAACGAGCAGTAGCGGCCGATATCGATGCTGTACAACCGGCCGCCGTAGCTGGCGCTGAAGGCGCCCATGCGGAACGGGCCGTCGGGAATGATGGTGCCCTGCACGACGACCGGCTTCTCCACCGCGAACTCCGCAAGGAAATTCTTCGGCTCAGCAAAGCTCAGTGCAAAGCCGGCACGCTGCATCTTCGCGGGCGACTGCCCGTTGAAATTGACGTTCATGGTGTCCCCTCACCGAGACTTGCAGGTGGGAGTGCCTGACACCGTCACGAAGCGCAACATTGTAATCACAAAAGCGTCAAGAATCGGTTGGCAACGCCAGCATCGCCTCGCGCAGAAACCATTCGCGGACCTGCAACGACACGGTGAGGTCGCCCCCGGGGGCGAGCCGCGCGACCAGATCATGCAACGTTCCACCGGCACGGGATCGTTGCATCAGCCAGGCCAGGTATTCGCGTTCGGAGGCGACGGGGAAGACCAGTTCGACGCCTTTCGGCAACGGCGGCAGCTGGCCGAGCAGCATCGGTTCCGGCGCCGGGAAGCTGGCGGGGTCCCAGGCCCGCGGGATCAGGTCGTTGAGGTCGGTGCAGCGGAAGCCTCCCGCGGCGACCAGGGCGGAGGCGACCAGCGCCTCCCAGAAGACGAAGCCGGCGCCGAGCGCCGCCTCGGCCTGCCGCCAGGCGAACAGATGCTCCAGCGCCCGTCGCGACAGCACAAGAAAAGGCGAGAGGATGCCGTGCACGGCGGGGAACCTGGCCGCGGCCGCCGCATGCCAGACCCATTCGGGCGGCCGCTCGCCCAGGCCGGCGGCAACCAGATCGTGCACGATGCCGTCGTCGCCGGGCAGGCGTCGAAACAGGCCCTCCAGGAACAGCGGGTTGCCGCGTACGAAGTCGATCTTCTCGTCCAGCAGCACGTAGTGGTCGTAGGCCGGGATTTCGGCGGCGCTGGCGTAGAGCGGGTAATCGCCGAAGAACCATAGCGGGCTGGCGTCCGGCAGCGATTCGACCAGGCCCAGGGGCCCCAAGCTGGCCTCGCCATACCGCAGCAGGCCGACCCCGTCCGGCCAGTCATGCGCCGCCGCCGAAAATCCGTTCGTCTCCTCGGCGCAGACAAAGACGTCGAAGCCCATTCCGCGTCGCAATCCCGCCAGCAGGTCCAGCACCTTGTCGCTGAATGCCCGCGTGCGGACCAGCACGGCGACGGCAGGCGTCGGGGGGCCGGTCATCCGGCGGTGGCCGCAGGGGCGCCTGCGCGATGGCCTTGTTTTCTCATGCTCTGCCGTCGATGACCATTGCGTTTCGGCAGCAAGTCTAGGGCGCGGGGGAGTTCGGCGCAATCTTCCGGGGCGCGCCTCGGGTGATCGTCCTTGCGGGAACCGGGGCGTCACCGCCAGACTATCGCACTGCATGGGGCAGGGGAGAGCGGATGACCGACCCACGCGCGGCGCTGGAGGCGATCGGCCAGTTGCCCGACATCGAGATCGATATCGCCGATGCGGCGCTGCAACTGGCGCGCGTCGATGCGCCGGATGCCGACTGGGAGGCCGCGCGCGCCGCATCTGTCGAAGCTTGCCCGCGACGCGGTGGCGCGGGCCGGCGACATTCGCCGCCGACGACCTGGAAAAGCGGGCAGCGGTGCTGGCCGGGCTGATGGCCGACCACGGCTATGGCGGCGACGTCGAAAACTATGACGACCCCGCCAACGCCAACCTGATCCGGGTGATCGAGCGCCGCCGCGGCCTGCCGGTGGCGCTCGGCATCCTGTGGCTGCACGCCGCCCGCGCCGCCGGCTGGGCCGCCCACGGGATCGACTTCCCCGGCCATTTCCTGCTGGCCCTGACCGGCCGCGGCGAGCAGCGGGTGGTGGACGTGTTCGCCGGCGGCGCGGCGCTGGATGCGCGCGACCTGCGGGCGCTGATCAAGCGGGTGGAGGGCGCCGAAGGCGGAGTTGCGGCCGGGCCTGCTGCGGCCGATGAGCGCCCGCGCGGTGCTGCTGCGGCTGCAGAACAACATCAAGCTGCGGCGCCTGCGCGGCCGGCGACCTGCCGGGCGCCCTGGCCTGCACCGAGGACATGCTGCGGATCGCCCCCGACGAGGCGCCGCTGTGGCGCGACGCGGCGCTGCTGAACCAGCGGCTGGACCGGGTGACGGCGGCGCTGCGCTGCTTCGAGCGGTTTCCTGGACCTGGTGCCCGCAGGGCGAGGCCGCCAGCCGCGCGCGGATCGCCATGGACGAGTTGCGCTCGCGGCTGAACTAGGCAATTCATCCGGTCGGTCCGGCGAACGTCCGGGCAGCCCGGAGAAAATCATGTCGCGCAAGCTGATCGTCGCGGTCCAGATGGACCCGATCGAGACCATCAACATCGACGGCGATTCGAGCTTCGCGCTGATGCTGGCGGCGCAGAGCGCGGCCACACGCTGTGGCACTACGAGGTGCCGCAACATGGCGCTGCGCGAGGGCGTGGACACCAAGCGGCGCCCGCACGCGGGAGCGGCTGTTCGCCCGCGCCCGCCCGGTGACGGTGCAGCGGGTGCGCGGCGACCATTACAAGTTCGGCGCGGAGGAGGTGCTCGACCTCGGCGCCACGGACGTGGTGCTGATGCGCCAGGACCCGCCGTTCGACATGGCCTACATCACCGCCACCCACATGCTGGAGCACATCCACCCGCAGAGACATTGGTGGTCAACGACCCGGCCTCGGTCCGCAACGCGCCGGAAAAGCTGCTGGTGACGCATTTCCCGGACCTGATGCCGCCGACCATCGTGACCTGGGACGTGGAGGCGATCCGCGAGTTCCGGACGCAGTCACAAGGACATCATCGTGAAGCCGCTGTTCGGCAACGGCGGCGCCGGGGTGTTCCTGATCCGCGACGACGACCCCAACCTCAACTCGCTGCTGGAGATGCATTTCGCCCGCTCGCGCGAGCCGCTGATGGTGCAGCGCTACGAGCCGGCGGTGCGGCAGGGCGACAAGCGCATCATCCTGGTCGACGGCGAGCCGGCCGGCGCGATCAACCGGGTGCCGGCGGCCGGCGAGGCGCGCAGCAACATGCATGTCGGCGGCCGGCCGGACAAATCCGCGATGACCCCGCGCGACCTCGAGATCTGCCGCCGGATCGGGCCGCTGCTGAAGCAGCAGGGCATGATCTTCGTGGGCATCGACGTGATCGGCGACTAGCTGACCGAGATCAACGTCACCTCGCCCACCGGCCTGCAGGAAATCGGCCGCTTCGACGGCACCGATCTGTCGGGCCAGATCTGGGACGCCATCGAGGCCAAGGTAGCGGCAAACCGCGCCGCCGCAGCCTAAGGCGTGCTGGCGTCGCGCCTGGATTCACGCTACTCAGCGCCCCAGCATCGCTTGCGTCCCGGGGTGGGACGGGCCATGTCCTAGAAGGCGTGGTACGCGGGCAAGACATCCGCCCGATTGGAGGGAACCATGGGTAGTTTCAGCATCTGGCACTGGCTGGTCGTGCTGCTGGTCGTGCTGCTGCTGTTCGGCAGCGGCAAGGTCAGCAACCTGATGGGCGACTTTGCCAAGGGCATCAAATCGTTCAAGAAGAACATGGCCGATGACGATACGGACGCCTCGATGGAGGCGTCCGCCGACAAGCCGTCCGGCACCTTGTCCGGCCCAGGCGCCGGCGTCGGCTCGGGCGACCGCGCAGACGACCGCCACCCGCCACAGCTGAGACGTGCCGGCCGCCCACGGCCTGGCGGGGCCGGCCGGCTTCGAGCCGACGCCGGCCTGGGCGGTCGATGCCATCGTCGCCGCCGGCCGGCGGATGGACCAGCGCGGCTGGGTGCCGGCCACCGCCGGCAACATCAGCGTGCGGCTGGACGCCGAGCGCATCGCGATCACCCGCAGCGGCGGCCACAAGGGGTTCCTCGATGCCGGCGGCGTCATGCAGGTGGATCTCCAGGGCCGGCCCCTGACACCGGCCCGGCCCAGCGCCGAAAGCCTGCTGCATTGCCAGATCTACCGGGCGTTCCCGACCGCCGGCGCCGTGCTGCACGGGCACTCGGTGGCCGGCACGGTGCTGTCGATGGCGCAGCAAGGCCCGATCCGCCTCGCCGGCTACGAGGTGCTGAAGGTGTTCGAGGGCCAGACCACCCACGCGACCGCGCTGGAGCTGCCGGTGTTCGCCAACGACCAGGACATCGCCCGCCTGGCGCTGCTGGTCGCGCCGGTGCTCGCGCAAGGCAGCCCTCTCGGCTATTTGATCCGCGGCCACGGCGTCTATGTCTGGGGCCCCGACATGGCAACCGCGCTGGCGCGGCTGGAAGGGCTGGAATTCCTGCTCGCCTGCGAGCTCGAGAGAAGGAAGCTTGATCGATGAGCCGCCTGACCGTCTATCGCCGACGACGACGCCCGGCACGCCGGTCCTGGCCACCGAGGACGCCGCCGCGATCGCCGCGCGAACTGGAAAGCGATCGGCGTGCGCTTCGAGCGCTGGGACAGCCCGGTGACGCTGTCGCCCGAGGACTCGGCGGAGAAGATCCTGGCCGCCTACCGCCCGTATCTCGACAGCCTGATGGGCGCGACGCGGCGCCGGCTCGGCCGACGTGATCAAGCTGACGCCGGACAATCCCAACGCCGCCGCGACTGCGCACAGAAATTCCTCTCCGAGCACATCCACACCGAGGACGAGGTGCGCTTCTTCGTGCATGGCAGCGGCAATTTCATCATGCATGTGGACGGCCGCGTCTACGACGCGCATTGCGTGCAGGGCGACCTGATCAGCGTGCCGGCGCAGACACCGGCACTGGTTCGACGCCGGCGAGCGGCCGTTCTTCACCGCGCTGCGGGTGTTCACCGACACCTCCGGCTGGGTGGCGCACTACACCGGCGACGCGCATCAGCGAGCGTTTCCCGGCGGCGACCTAGTTCTCGTGAGCGTGCTGCTGCCGGCGGCGGTCCTGACCGATATCGAGGGCACCACCACACCGATCGCCTTCGTCCGCGACGTGCTGTTCCCGTACGCCCGCGCCCGGCTGCCGGAGTTCCTGTCGCAGCGCCGGCGAAACGCCGGAGGTCGCGGCGGAACTGGCCGAAATCCGCCGCCTGGCGCCCGGCGCGGACGCGCTGGCGACGCTGCTGCATTGGATGGACCTGGACGCCAAGATGACGCCGCTGAAGGCGCTGCAGGGCATGATCTGGGCGCGAGGGCTACGCCAGCGGTGCGCTGCAAGGGCGACATCTACCCGGATGTGCCGCCGGCCTGCGGCGCTGGTCGCATGCCGGGCTGCAGCTGCATGTGTATTCCTCGGGCTCGGTCGAGGCGCAGAAGCTGATCTTCGGCCATTCGACGGCGGGCGACCTGGCGCAACTGTTCGCGGCTTCTTCGACACAAGGGTCGGCGGCAAGCGCGAGCCGGACAGCTACGGCCGGCTGGCGATCGCCATGAACGTGCCGCCGGTGGAGGTGCTGTTCCTGTCCGACGTCGAGGCGGAGCTGGATGCCGCGGCGGCCGCCGGGCTTGCGCACCTGCCAGCTGGTGCGGCCGCAGGATGGCACGAGGCGTCCGACCGGCATACGGTCGCTGCCGATTTCCCGGACGTCGCGGCCCAGTTCGGGCTGCCCTGACGTTCAACGGGGCACCGCCCTGAACTGGAGACCACGATGGCCACGCACCGCATCGACGCCGGCCCCCAGACCGTCCGCTGGGGCACCTTCGACGCCGCCTGCCCGCCGGTCATCACCGTCGCGTCCGGCGACACGGTGGTGCTGGAATGCGTGTCCGGCAGCCCGGACACCCTGCCGCCGCCCGGCTCCGGCATGGTGGTGCCGCCGGCGCTGACGGCGATCCACGCCAACGTTCCGCGCGGCAACGGCCACATCATCACCGGGCCGGTCGCGGTCGCCGGCGCGATGCCAGGCGACATGCTGGAAGTCCATATCGAGAAGATCGAATTCGGCGCCGACTGGGGCTTCTGCGGCTTCCGTCCGCTGGCCGGAACCTTGCCCGAGGATTTTCCCGAGCGCTTTCTGACCCACATTCCGGTGGACCGGGCGCGCGGCACCTGCCGGATGTCGTACGGGGTGGAACTGACGCTCAAGCCGTTCTTCGGCGTGATGGGCGTGGCGCCGAAGCCCGCCTACGGCACCATCTCCACGGTCCAGCCGCGGGAGCATGGCGGCAACATGGACAACAAGGAGGTGGGCGCCGGCGCCACCCTGTTCCTGCCGGTCTGGGCGCCCGGGGCGTTGTTCTCCGCCGGCGACGGTCACGGCGTGCAGGGCGACGGCGAGGTCTGCATCAATGCCCTGGAGATGTGCCTGACCGGGACCTTCAAGCTGACCCTGCACAAGCAGCAGGGCGGCGCCCCGCTGCTGACGTATCCCGCGCGGCCGAGACCCCCACCCATTTCATCACCATGGGGATGAACGAGGACCTCGACCTCGCGATGAAGCAGGCGCTGCGGGAGATGATCGCGTTCATCACCAGCCGCAGCAATCTGTCGCGGCAGGAGGCCTACCAGTTCTGCTCGCTGGCGGTGGATTTCCATGTCACCCAGACCGTCAACGGCGAAAAAGGCGTGCATGGCCTGCTGAAGAAGGGGTTGCTGTTCTAAAACCACTGCATATTGGGGGTGCAGGGTAGGTTCTCCACAAGTTTTTGTGGTTCGAAGACATTCCGTCGTTGACCATGCGCCACGGTCCGCTACCGTATGTTGTGTCTGGGACGCGAAAGGTACCACGAAATGGAGTGGAACGAAGAGTCCATCATGCGGCTTCGGGCGCTTTGGGCAGAAGGTCATTCGACGGCTGAGATCGGTCGCCGGATGGGGGTTTCGAAGAACGCCGTGGTTGGCAAGGCGCACCGGTTGAACCTGCCGGCGCGGCCGTCGCCGATCCGCCGCGACGGCGCCTCCGGCACGCCGCGGCCACCGACCCCGCGCCGCATCGTCGGCCCGACCCTGCCGCCGCTGGCCCATGCCGCGGCACCGCTGCCGGAACCACGGCCGCAGCCGGCCGCCAAGTTCGCGACCCCGCAGCGCTCGCCGGCTCCGGCCACGGCGCAGCAGCCGGTCCGGCCGCCGATCCGCCCAGTGGCGGCCCGCGTCGGCCGCCAGACCGCCTGTTGCTGGCCGATCGGCGAGCCTGGCACCAAGAGCTTTCGCTTCTGCGACGCCGAGGCGACCGCCGGCAAGCCGTACTGCACGGAACACGCGCAACTGGCTTATGTGAAGGTTCGGGACCGCCGCGAGGAAGCTGCCTGAGGCGGCGTTCGCACCCCACGCTCCACCACGGAGTTGAGGTGCGAAAACATTGCGTCGGGCGATGCGCGCAGCGTATCGTTTTGACGTGGCGGGCCAGCTAGGTCGCGCCATCGCAGGGTTGGACGTGCGTCCCGTTCCTCCGATCAGCCCGGGCGCGCGTCCTTCGTTACGAGGGCGTCAGGGTGGGGCGCGCCGATCACGGTCGGCCCGTCTCCGATGGGAAGGCGAGGTTTCCAGGCCCAGGCGTCCGCAGCAAGGGAGGCGGTGCGTCGTGCCCAAGGGTGTAGTGAAGTGGTTCAACGCGACGAAGGGGTATGGCTTCATCGCGCCGGAAGACGGTGGCAAGGACGTATTCGTCCACATCAGCGCCGTGCAGAAGGCGGGAATGCGAACCCTGAACGAGGGGCAGAAACTCGGCTTCGAGGTCGAAATGCAGCAGAACGGCCGCGCAGCCGCGGTGGACCTGACAGCCAGCTGACCACGGCTTCCACGCGGATCTCCGATCTCCGGCCGCCGACCAGGCCCCGGGCGCAGGTCAGGCGCCGGGCGCTAATAGCGGGCCTGGATCAGAAATCCGTGGTTTTGCGACCGGTCCCGGCGACGATGGCGGGGGCCGCGCGTTGTCGTGCGATGGCCGATCCGCGCAACCCCCCTCTCCCGCCTTGGAAACGGACGTGTTACAGCGGTCATCGACGCCAATGAACCCGTGCCCGTCCGTGAGCGCCGCGGCGAGGTAGGACCAGTCTTTCATGAGCCATTTCACCGACACCCACCGCTCGCCCGTGCCGCACTCGGCGCTCGACGCCGATGCCGTCCGGGCGGCGTATCGCCGCTGGGCCGGCGTCTATGACGCGGTCTTCGGCGGGGTTTCGGCCTGGGGCCGCCGCCGCGCGGTGGCCGAGGTCAACCGGCTACCTGGGATCCGGGTGCTGGAAGTCGGCGTCGGCACCGGCCTCGCCTTGCCGCATTACGCGCGCCGAGCAAGCGCATCACCGGCATCGACCTGTCGGCCGAGATGCTGGAGCGCGCACAGGCCCGGGTGCGCGCCGAAGGGCTCGCCAACGTCGAGGCGCTGCTGGAGGTCGATGCCGAGCAGACCGGGTTCGCCGATGCCAGCTTCGACACCGCGGTGGCGATGTTCGTGGCCTCCGTGGTGCCGAACCCGCGCAGGCTGCTGCAGGAGATGCGCCGCGTGGTGCGCCCGGGCGGACAGATCCTGCTGGTCAATCATTTTGCCGCCGAGCGGGGTCCGCGCTGGTGGGCGGAGCGGGCGTTGGCGCCGGCGTCGCGCGCGCTGGGCTGGCATCCCGATTTCTCCACCGACGCGCTGTTCGGCAGCGACGATCGGGCCGGGCTGACATTGCAGCCCCGTGCCCCCCTTCGGGCTGTTCACCCTGGCACGGATGCCGAATTAAGCCGTTCGCGGACGGCGATATTGCGGAAGCGCTCTTGATCTCCACCTTCGGGTCTTGTAGCCAAATGCTGCAGCGCGAGGTGGTCCCCAGCCTCGGTCGTTTCGGGGGCATTGTTTAGCGGGATGGATCGGCAGATGCAGCTTCTCGGGCGAGTTTTCGCCACTACACCGCGTTCACCAAGATATCCCGGGCGTTCGCCGTGCTGTCCCTCGCCGCCTCCGGTGCCGCGCTGCATGCCGGTGCCGCAATGGCGCAGATGCCGCATAGCTGGCAGTTCGGCATGCAGACCCCGGGCAGCCCGGTGGAGGAGCGCATCCACAGCCTGCACAACCTGGTCATGGTGATCATCACCGTCATCACGCTGTTCGTCGCGGGCCTGCTGGCCTACGTGCTGTGGCGCTTCGACGCTCGCCGCCACCCGGCGCCCAGCCGCACCAGCCACAACACCATCCTGGAAGTGGCCTGGACCGTGCTGCCGGTGCTGATCCTGGTGGTGATCGCGATCCCGAGCTTCCGGCTGGTCTATTACGAGGACCGCACCCAGAACGCCGACATGACGATCAAGGTCACCGGGCATCAGTGGTACTGGGAATACACCTACCCCGACAACGGCCCGGTCGATTTCGCCAGCCACGAGATCGCCGCCGACGACCTGAAGCCCGGCCAGCTTCGGCTGCTGGACGTCGACAACCAGCTGGTGCTGCCGGTCGGCAAGAACGTGCGCATCCTGACCACCAGCGCCGACGTGATCCACAGCTTCTTCATCCCGAGCCTCGGCGTGCAGCGCTACGCCATCCCCGGCCGCACCATCGAGACCTGGGTGCGGGTCGACCGCCCCGGCACCTATTACGGCGAGTGCAACCAGATCTGCGGCACCAACCACAGCCAGATGCCGATCTCGGTGCACGCGGTCTCCGAAGCCGAATTCATGACCTGGGTCGCCGAGGCCAAGACCAAGTTCGCCGCGACGGAGCCCGAAGCGGTGCCCGTTCCCGCCGTCCCGACCAGGGCCGCCGATACCGCCGCCGAGGCCGGGCCCCGCCTCGCGCAGCTTCAGCGCTGATACGCCTGCCGAATTCCAAGGCCAGACCAACCCCCAGCCCCCGCGATCACAGGCGGCCGGATGAAGTTCGCGCCCGCGGGCGCACAGGAGACCACCGATGAGTGCGACCACTCCCGACCACGCACATGACGCCCACGACGACCATGGCCACGGGCATTATCCGGGCTTTGCTGCGCGCTGGCTGGGCAGCACGAATCACAAGGATATCGGCACCCTCTATCTGATCTTCGCGGTGTTCGCGAGCCTGATCGGCGGCGGCCTGTCGATCCTGATGCGCATCCAGCTGCAGAGCCCCGGCTCGCATCTGTTCGCGAACGGCCAGT
Organism: uncultured Alphaproteobacteria bacterium; assembly: GCA_963819305.1. Lineage (GTDB taxonomy): Bacteria > Pseudomonadota > Alphaproteobacteria > Acetobacterales > Acetobacteraceae > CAVTKE01. The sequence continues at coordinate 1,320,839 of CAWFVP010000001.1, read as the reverse complement.
CCTGGAATGCGGTGATCACCGCGCACGGGCTGATCATGATCTTCTTCGTGGTGATGCCGGCGATGATCGGCGGCTTCGGCAACTGGTTCGTGCCGCTGATGATCGGCGCGCCGGACATGGCCTTTCCGCGGCTCAACAACATCAGCTTCTGGCTGCTGGTGCCGGCGCTGATGCTGATCCTGGCGGGATTGCTGGTCGGCGACGGCGCCGGCTCCGGCTGGACGCTGTATCCGCCGCTGTCGAACGCCACCTACCAGCCGGGCCCGTCGATCGACTTCACGCTGTTCGCGCTGCATCTCGCCGGCATCTCGTCGCTGCTCGGGGCGATCAACTTCATCACCACCATCTTCAACATGCGCGCGCCGGGCATGACCCTGCACAAGATGCCGCTGTTCGTGTGGTCGATGCTGGTGACCGCGTTCCTGCTGCTGCTGGCGATCCCGGTGCTGGCCGGCGCCATCACCATGCTGATCACCGACCGCAATTTCGGCACCGCGTTCTTCGACCCGGCCGGCGGCGGCGACCCGGTGCTGTTCCAGCACCTGTTCTGGTTCTTCGGCCACCCCGAGGTCTACATCATGATCCTGCCGGGCTTCGGCATGATCAGCCACATCATCTCCACCTTCAGCAAGAAGCCGGTGTTCGGCTATCTCGGCATGGCCTACGCGATGGTGGCGATCGGCGTGGTCGGCTTCGTGGTGTGGGCGCACCACATGTTCGTCTCGGGCATGGACGTCGACACCCGCGCCTACTTCATGGCCGCGACCTTGATCATCGCGGTGCCGACCGGCATCAAGATCTTCTCGTGGATCGCCACCATGTGGGGCGGCTCGATCGAGATGAACACGCCGATGCTGTGGGCGGTGGGCTTCATCTTCCTGTTCACCATCGGCGGCGTCACCGGCGTGGTGCTGGCCAATGCCGGCATCGACCAGGTGCTGCACAACAGCTATTACGTGGTGGCGCATTTCCACTACGTGCTGTCGCTCGGCGCGGTGTTCTCGATCTTCGCCGGCTTCTACTACTGGATCGGCAAGATGACCGGGAAGCCGTATCCCGAGTTCTGGGGGAAGGTGCATTTCTGGGTCACCTTCGTCGGCGTGAACCTCACCTTCTTCCCGATGCATTTCCTGGGACTGGCCGGCATGCCGCGCCGCTACGTCGACTACCCGGATGCCTTCGCCGGCTGGAACCACATCATCTCGATCGGCGGCTATATCGGCGGCTTCTCGGTCCTGATCTTCCTCTACGTGCTGTTCCGCATCTTCACCTCGAAGGAGCACCTGCCCGCCAACTACTGGGGCGAGGGTGCGACCACGCTGGAATGGAGCGTCTCCTCGCCGCCGCCGTTCCACACCTTCGAGGAACTGCCGCGCATCCGCTGATCGGTATCCGACCCGCCGATGCCCGACGGCCGATGACCAAGGCTGGGTCGACGCATGCTCGCCGGGCTCGATCGCCGGCACCTCCAGCGCCGGCGACTGGCTGGTGCTGCTGAAGCCGCGGGTGATCCAGCTCGTGGTGTTCACCGGTGCCATCGGCTTGCTGGTGGCGCCGGGGCACCTGCACCCGGTGCTGGCCTTCGCCGCGATCCTGTGCATCGCGGTCGGCGCCGGCGCCGCCGGGGCCATCAACATGTGGTACGACCGCGACATCGACGCGGTGATGCGCCGCACCGCAGCGACCGGCCGATCCCGGCCGGGCGGATCGACGCCGGGCGAGGCGCTGAGCTTCGGCGTCACCCTGGCCGTCGCCTCGGTCGTGGTCATGGGGCTGGCCACCAACATCGCCGCCGCCGCGGCATCTCGCGGTGTCGATCGGGTTCTACGTGTTCGTCTACACCGTCTGGCTGAAGCGCCGGACGCCGCAGAACATCGTCATCGGCGGCGCCGCCGGCGCGTTTCCGCCGATCATCGGCTGGATGGCGGTGACCGGCGGCATCGACGTGCTGCCGGTGCTGATGTTCGCCATCATCTTCTTCTGGACGCCGCCGCATTTCTGGGCGCTGTCGCTGTTCGCGCACGCCGACTACGCGCGGGCGGGGGTGCCGATGCTGCCGGTGGTGGCCGGCGCGCGCTCCACCCGGCGGCACGTCTTCGCCTACACGCTGGTGCTGGTCGCGGTCAGCCTGCTGCCCTGGGCGATGCGCTGCACCGGGGCGGTCTACGGCGTCTCGGCGCTGGTGCTCGGCGCCGGCTTCCTCGCCCAATCCTGGCGGGTGCTGCGGGACGCGCAGGACGAAGCCGGGGTCAGCCTGACCAAGGATGCGCCGGCCAAGGCGGCGTTCAAGTTCTCGATCGTCTATCTGTTCGTGCTGTTCGGCGCGTTCGCCGTGGATCACTTCGTTGGCTGAGCCGGTACAGCCGGCGGAGCCGCCGCTGCAGATGTTGACGCGCGCGCAGTCGGACGAGTTCGCCCGCCGCCGGCGGGGGCGCAACATCGCCATGCTGATCGCCCTGCTGGTGATCTCAGGGCTGTTCTACGCCGTTTCGATCGTCAAGCTGACCCGCCCCGACCTGGGCTGAAACCACGGACGTTGCGCCGATGGCCAAGCGAGCGAACAACAACCTGATCGCCATCTCCCTGGCCGGCATCGTCGCCGGCATGGTCGGGATGTCCTTCGCGGCGGTGCCGTTGTACCGCGCCTTCTGCGCCGCCACGGGGTTCGACGGCACGCCGCAGACCGGCGCGGCCAACAGCCCCGGGGTCAGCGCCCGGATGATCTCGGTGCGCTTCAACGCCGACACCCACCCGTCCCTGCCGTGGCGCTTCCTGCCGCAGCAGACCGAGGTCAAGCTGCACCTCGGCGAGGAGCAGGTGGCATTCTACGTGGCGCGCAACCTGGACCAGAACCCGGTCACCGGCGTCGCCACCTACAATGTCACGCCGGAGAAGGCCGCGAAGTATTTCCATAAGACGGCCTGCTTCTGCTTCAACGAACAGACCCTGGCGGCCAATCAGGAAATGCAGTTTCCGCTGAGCTTCTGGGTCGATCCGGCGATCGCCACCGATCCGAACACCGCCGACATCAAGACCATCACCCTGTCCTACACGTTCTTCCGTACGCTGGAGGACGCGGCGAAAACCGGCGCCCTCGCCAAGGCGGGGCCGCATGTCGGTCCGCTGCGGCGCTGACCGTCGATAGCGGGCGCGGCATCGGGATGCGGCAAACGCCGCGCCTGACCCCCTCGACATAGGCTGCCGGTGCGCTTGCTGGTCCTGGACGCGGCGCTGTCGCGCTGCTCGGCGGCGGTAGTCGGCAACGGTCGTATCCTGGCGTCACGCAGCGAGCCCGGCGGGCGCGGCCACTCGGCGGCGCTGGCGCCGATGGTCGCGGCGGTGCTGGACGAGGCCCGCATCCCTGCCGCCGATCTGGACGGCGTCGCGGTGACGGTGGGCCCAGGCAGCTTCACCGGCCTGCGGACGGCTCTCGCTCTGGCGCACGGGGTGGCCGCCGCCGCCGGCCTGCGCGTGGCCGGCGTTACCGTGGCCGAAGCGCTCGCCGACGCAGTGGGCGCGCTGTGCGGCCGAGGCCTGTGGGTGGCGATCGACAGCCGGCGCGGCCGCGTCTTCCTGCACCGCGACGGGGCAATCGGGCCGGCCGCGCTGGACGCGCTACCGCCGGCGCCGGGCCCGGTGGCGATCGCAGGCGATGCGGCAGCCGAAGTGGCCGGGCGGTTGGCCGCGCGCGGCGACGACGTCATTCTGACGCAGGAGCAGTTCCCGGAGATGGCGCACGTGGCGGCGGTGGCCGCCCGGCGGCTGGCGGGGACCTTGCCCTGGCTGGAGGCCCAGCCGCTCTATGTCGATCCGCCCGAGGCGAAGCTGCCGGCCGGAGGGTTGCGGCCGCCGCCGCGGCCGGTCGGTTGATCGAGGCCGCAGGTCCCGGCCACGCTGCGGCGCTGGCGATGATCCACGCGGCGAGCTTTCCGCCAGGCGAGCGCTGGGGCGCCGACGCCATGGCGCTGCAGCTCAATCTTCACGGCGGCTTCGGCCTGATCGTCGCCCGGGGAGCGATGCTGCTGGCGCGCACGGTGGCGGACGAGGCGGAAATCCTGACCATTGCGGTGGTGCCGGCGCTGCGCCGTCACGGCGTCGGAAGAGCGCTTCTGGAAGCGGCCGCGCAACGATCCGCGGCGGCCGGCGCCCGGGCGCTTTTCCTGGAGGTTTCGACGGAGAACGTTGCCGCGCGCGCGCTCTACGCCGGATGCGGCTTTGCTGAAGTAGGACTACGCCGTCACTATTATAGTGGCGGCGAGGACGCGTTGATATTACGGCGAAACATTAGCGTCGACGAAGCAACAAACGGGTAACGCCGGCTGCGTCAATCTGTTGCGACAAGATCGTGTGGCCTTGCTCGCTGGCAGTCCGGGGCACGTTAATCCTCGGTTCCTCGCCTTGCAGCAGCACCAACAGGGTTTCCCCGGATGCCATCCGATCGAGGGCCAGGCGGGTGTGCACGAAGGTCATGGGGCAGACCTCGTTGGTGATGTCGAGCGTGCGGGTTGGCGGCTCGGCATCTGCTGCGGGCGTTTGTTCGGTAATGTTAAGGGGCGCGCTTGTCTTCATGTTAACAGATATTAATCGCACCTATTGTTGCTCGCAAATACACGTTGCGAAACGGCTATGGCGTAACTTATATAAGCACAAGTGTTATGTGCTCGAAAGGCGAAGCTATGGCTGACAATTTTGCGGGCAGCGATGTGCTGGGGCTGACAGCCCAGATCGTCTCGGCGCATGTATCCAACAACTCCGTTACCATCGATGCGTTGCCTTCGTTGATCCAGGACGTCTATCGGACCCTGGCCAGCGTCGGCCGCGAGCCGGCCCAGCCGGAGAAGCCGCAGCCGGCCGTTCCGGTCAAGAAATCCATCTTCCCGGACTACATCGTCTGCCTGGAAGACGGGAAGAAACTGAAGATGCTGAAGCGGCATCTCAAGACTGCCTACAACCTGAGCCCGGACCAGTATCGCGACCGCTGGGGCCTGCCGCCCGACTACCCGATGGTGGCGCCGAGCTATGCCCGGCATCGTTCGTCGCTGGCCAAGAAGATCGGCCTCGGGACCAAGCCGCGCGGACGCAAGTAGGCCGCGGCGGCGGAACGCCCTCCGCCACCCGTCCGCTGCCGCGCATCCGCCGCCGGTGATTTGCGTCCGAACCACCGGGGCTAGTATCCTGCCCTCGCTCGTCTCGACCGGCGGTGCGCACGCCTGAGGCGTGACCGCTCACCGGTCGGTCCGAAAGCGGACAATGGGGATCGGATGGAAAGCCGGATCGAGCGCCTTTGCGTCGAACGAGGCCTCAAGATGACCGGCCAGCGCCGGGTCATCGCGCGGGTCCTGTCCGATGCTGCCGATCATCCCGATGTCGAAGAGCTGTACCGCCGCGCCACGGCGCTGGACAACCGGATCTCGGTGGCGACGGTCTATCGAACCGTCCGCCTGCTCGAGGAGAAGGGCATACTGGAACGCCGCGATTTCGGCGGCGGCCGGGCCCGCTACGAACCGAGCGAGCACGGTCCGCATCATCACCTGATCGACATCGACACCGGCCGGGTGATCGAGTTCGAGGATCCCGAGCATGAACGTGTCCTGCAGGCGATCGCCCGCCGCCTCGGCTTCGACCTGGTCTCGCAGCGCCTGGAACTGTTCGGCCGCAAGCGCGAGGCGCGTCCGGCGGCGGTGCGCACATCCAGGCCGCCCGGCCGCGCGGCCGCGACGCCGGCCGCCGGCCAGGACGACGAACGCACCCACGAGACGACCATCGCCGGTGAACGCGGTGCCGGCCGATGACCGTGGCGATGCCGGGCCCGCTGGATGCCAGGCCCGTCGAAAGCCGGCCTGTTGAAAGTCGGCCCATTGAAAGCCGCCCGGTTGAAGGCAGAGCGGCCGGGGCTGCCGCGGGCGACGTGATGGCAGCGGATTTCGGGGAGCTTCGGGCCGGCAATCTCGGGGTGCGGATCGCCAGCAGCGCCGAGGAGATCGACGCCGCCCTGGCGCTCCGCTACCGGATTTTCTACGAGGAAATGGGCGCCCGGCCGGATGCCGCCACGGCGCTGACCCGGCGCGACCGGGACAGGTTCGACGCCGTCGCCGACCACCTGCTGGTCATCGACCATGCGATCGGCGCCGGACCGGAAGGGGTCGTCGGCACCTACCGGCTGATCCGCGCCCCTGCCGCCGCGAAGCTCGGCCGCTTCTATTCTGCCGACGAATACGACATCTCGCCGATCCAGCGCTTCCCCGGCGAGGCGATGGAGCTGGGCCGGTCCTGCGTGCATCCGAGCTATCGCGGCCGGATGGCGATGCAGTTGCTGTGGCGTGGTATCGCCGCCTATGTGGCGCAGCACCGGATCGACCTGATGTTCGGCTGCGCCAGCCTGCACGGCACCGACCCCGACGCCGTGGCGATGGAACTGACCTACCTGTATTGCAGCCATCTCGCCCCGCCGGCGATCCGGCCGCGGGCGCTGCCAAGCCGCTATGTCGAGATGCGCCGGATCGACCCGGCTTTGGTGGACAGCCGGCGCGCATTGACCCTGCTGCCGCCGTTGATCAAGGGCTACCTGCGGCTGGGCGGCTTCGTCGGCGACGGCGCCGTGGTCGACCTGCAGTTCAACACGATCGACGTGGCGGTGGTGGTGAAGACCGACCTGGTGACGGCGAAATACCTGCGCCACTACGAGCGCTCCGCGCGCGACCCAGCGGACGCATGACCGCTGCGGCAGGGACGGCGGCCGGCATCCCGGATGCGCCGCGCTTCAATGTGATCATGACCGCGCCGGTGCTGGCGGCGCCGGCGGTGGCGGTGCTGGAGGCGGCGGGATGCGCCGTGCACTACATGCCGCCCTACCCCAGCGCGGACGCGGTCACCGAGTTGTGCGGGCGGTTGCAGGCCGATGCGATCCTGACCCGGCAGGGGCCGGTCACGGCAGCGGCGATGGACGCCTCGGCACGGCTGCGGGTGGTGGCGCGGCACGGCGTCGGCGTCGACGACGTCGACCTGCAGGCGGCTGCTGCCAAGGGGCTGCTGGTGACCCGCGCGCCGGGGTCCAACACCCAGGCGGTGGCGGAACACACGCTGGCGCTGATCCTGGCGCTGGCCAAGGACCTCCGGCGGCTGCCGGCCTCGATCGCCGCCGGCAACTGGCGGGGCGGCGCCACCAAGGTTCGCGACATCGCCGGATTGCGACTGGGACTGCTGGGCTTCGGTGCGATCGGCCAGGCGGTCGCCGCCCTGGCGCGGCCGTTCGGCATGGCGGTGTCGGCGTTCGATCCGGTGGCCGACGGCGCAACCGTCGCCGGCATCCGGCGCGCCGCCACGCTGGAGGCGTTGCTGGCCGAGGCGGACGTGCTGTCGGTGCATTGCCCGTATTCGCCGGCCACCCGCCACATCGTCGGGGCGGCCGCGCTGGCGGCGATGCCGGCGGGTGGCTTCGTCATCAACACCGCGCGCGGTGGCCTCGTCGACGAGGCGGCGCTGGAGGCGGCGCTGGCATCCGGGCACATCGCCGGCGCCGGCCTCGATGTGTTCGAGACCGAGCCGCCGGTGCCGGGCTACGGGCTGCGCGACCACCCCGGGGTGATCGTCACGCCTCACGTGGCGGGCGTCACCGACGGCTCGCTGGTGAACATGGGCGTGATGGCGGCGGAGTGCATCGCCGCCGCCCTGACCGGTGGCGTGGTGCCGCCCGAGCGGATCGTGCACGGCGGCTGATGCTCGGCCGATACCTCGCCTGGTGTGCGGACCGGCGCGGCTGGCGGGCCCCGCTGCTGGCGGCGGGGCTGGGCGGCCTGGCGGCGGCTGCGCTGCCGCCGGTGCACGCCATACCTGTGCTGCTGGTCGCGGTTCCCGGGCTGCTGGCCTTGCTGGGCGCCTGCAAGGACTGGCGGCGGGCGGCGAAGATCGGCTTCTGGTTCGGCTTCGGGCATCACCTGCTCGGCCTCTACTGGATGACCGAGGCGATCCTGATCGAATCGGCGCGGTTCTGGTGGCTGGTGCCGTTCGCGGTGCCGCTGACGGCGGCGGTGCTGGCGCTGTTCATGGCCGCCGCCTGCGGCCTGGCGCGGACCGCGCCGGCGGGCGCGTCGCGGCTGCTGGTGCTGGCCGGTGCCTGGGTGCTGGCGGACATCGCCCGGCAGTTCGTCGCCACCGGCTTCCCCTGGAACCCGTGGGGCAGCGTCTGGGCCATTCCCGGCGCGCTCGGCGACGTCATGCTGCAGCCGGCGGCCTGGATCGGCGTGCACGGCCTGACGCTGCTGACGGTGCTGCTGGCCGGCTGCCCGGCGCTGGGCAACCGGGGCATCCTGGTGGCGCTGACCGGCCTCGTCGTTTGGGCCGATTTCAGCGCCGTGCGGTTGCGGACGGCGGAGCTCTCGACCCCGCCGGGGGTCAGCGTGGTGCTGGTGCAGGGCAACGTGGCGCAGGGCCAGAAATGGGACCGCGCCATGGTCGAGTCGATCTTCAACCGCTATTTGGCGTTGACCCGCGCCGGCGTCGCCCACGCAACTGGCACCACCGTGGTAGTCTGGCCGGAGACCGCCAGCCCCTATCTGCTGGACACCGACGCCAATGCCCGCGCCGCCATCGCCGAGGCGGCGCGGCACCCGGTGCTGGTCGGCAGCGTCCGCTTCGACCAGGACCGCCGGCCGCGCAACAGCCTGATGGCGATCATTGGCGATGGCGCGCCGGCCGCGATCTACGACAAATGGCATCTGGTGCCGTTCGGCGAATACCAGCCGACATGGATGCCGCTGCCGATCCAGGTGGTGCCGGGCGGCGGCTTCGCCCCGGGCCCCGGTCCGCGCACCCTGCATCTGCCCGGGCTGCCATCGGTCGGAGCGATGATCTGCTACGAGGCGATCTTCTCCGGCCAGGCGGTCGACGTGACGGACCGGCCGGACTGGCTCGTGAACGTCACCAACGACGCCTGGTTCGGCAATTCCACGGGGCCGCGGCAGCATCTGGCGGCGGTGCGGATGCGCGCGGTGGAGGAGGGGTTGCCGGTGATGCGCGCGGCCAATACCGGCATCACTGCCGCCTATGATGCGCTCGGGCGCGAGCAGGGGCGGCTGGGCATGAACACCGAGGGCATCCTGTCGGTGCCGCTGCCCGGGCACCTGCAACCGACCTTCTTCGGCCGGTTCCGGCTATGGGTGCCGCTGCTGCTCGCACTGGCAACAATCGGGGCTGGATTCGCCTGGGGACGAAGAAGTTTTGGGAATTAGTCACATTATTGATACATCTTGTTCCTTTTGTTGAAAGTTATTGACGATTCGAGGTTGTAGCCCTAACCGTTTGGCAACCGACGCTGGATCTTCCTAAGTCGGTGGTGACAGGACGTCACGACTGAATAACGGAAAATTAACGGCATCAGGATCGGAGCCCCGGGATGGCAGCAAAGACGGGGGATATCGAAGGACTTGCCGCTGGAACCGGCGCCTCCGAGAAGGAGTCGCGGCCGAGCCCGATCGACGTGCATGTCGGCACCCGTATCCGGCTTCGCCGCACCCTCATGGGCCTGTCGCAGGAGCGCCTTGGCGAGTCGCTCGGACTGACATTCCAGCAGGTGCAGAAATACGAGCGCGGCGTGAACCGGGTCGGCGCCTCCCGGCTGTTCGACCTGTCGCGCGTGCTGGACGTACCGATCAGCTTCTTCTTCGATGACATGCCGGAGCCGCTCGGCACCGGCTTCGCCACCCAGAACACGGTCTTGGCGGGGCGACGGACGGTCGGCTTCGCGGACACCCAGGACGCGTTCGCCGAGGACGCTTTCAGCCGGCGGGAGACGCTGGAGTTGGTGCGGGCGTACTACCGCATTACCGATGCGGCGGTGCGCAAGCGGGTATTCGACCTGATCAAGTCGCTGACGCCGGAGAATCCGGAAGGCTGACAGTCGGGTCCGCCCGCAACTGCGGGTTGTCGAAGCGCGGATTGCGCCAGCGATGGAGCGCGTCCTGCAGCGCCGCCGCGAGATCCCGCTTTTCCGCCTCGCCCAGGCTGCGGCCGATCTCGTGCTGCATGTCTCGACTGACCAGCAGCAGCGCCGGCACCCGGCCGGGCCGGTCCTGCAGCAACACATTGAGCCATGACGGCGACAATTCGAACGCCTGCCGGACGCCATTGGGGTCGGTTCGGACCACGTGCAGGCTGTCCGGCCGCAGCATCACCAGTTCGCTCGCCCGGGCGCTGCGCACGTTGAGCCGGAACAGGAACGCGGCCAGCCCGAGTTCGAGGCCTGTGAACCCGCCGACCGGCCAGGCGCCGAGCCAGACGAAGATGCCCGAGGTCACGCCGCACAGGCCGCAGATCGCCGTCAGCAGCACCCGCCAGGCGCGGCGAGACAGGCTGCGATGCGGGACGATCAGCGCCTCGAACAGGGTGGCGGATTCGCTGATGGGCGGTTCTCCTGACTGGTCATGTTGCGCGAGCGAGGCGTCCGGGGGAGAGTACGGCGATGCTCGCGCCCTCGCCCAAGCCGCGCAAGACCCGTCCGATGACGTTGCAGGAGGTCCGCGAATTCCTGACCGCCCTGGCGCGCGCCAATCCCGATCCGAAATCGGAGTTGGCCTATGTCGATCCGTTCACCCTGCTGGTGGCGGTGGTGCTCTCGGCGCAGGCGACGGATGCCTCGGTGAACAAGGCAACGGTGGATTTGTTCCGCCACGCGCCGGACCCGGCGGCGATGGTGAAGCTGGGGGTCGAGGGGGTCGGCAGGTACATCCGCAGCATCGGCCTTTGGCAGGGCAAGGCGAAGAACGTGGTCGAGTTGTCGCGGCGGCTGGTGGCCGAGCACGGCGGCGTGGTGCCGCGCGACCGCGAGGCGCTGGAGGCGCTGCCGGGGGTCGGCCGCAAGACCGCCAACGTGGTGCTGAACGTGGCCTTCGGCGAGGCGACGATGGCGGTGGACACGCATATCTTCCGCCTCGGCAACCGCACCGGCATCGCCCCCGGAGCCAATGTCCGCGCGGTCGAGAACGGGCTGGTGAAGCGCATCCCCAAGGAGATGCTGCGCGACGCGCATCATCTGCTGATCCTGCACGGCCGCTACGTCTGCAAGGCCCGGCTGCCGGAGTGCTGGCGCTGCGTGGCGGCGCAATGGTGCAAGTTCCCGAACAAGTCGCCGCCCCCGGCGCTGAAGCCGCCGCGCAAACCGGCGGGCTAGGCGATCCGCGGCATCAGTCGGCCGGCGGCTCGGCGGTGGACAGCCACCAGCCGTCGCCCGCGACCCAGCATGTTTCATCCGGCGCATCGTCCAGGCGCAGTGCGCGTACCGCCCTCCAGCCGCCGGCGGTGAACGCCTCGCGCAGGCGCCGCCCGGTTTCCTCGTCCTGCGGTCCGATGCAGCCGATGAACCCCGCGGTGCAGATGAACCGCGCCGGCCAGGCGGTGGCATGGCCCGACTTGCCCGGGCGCCGCACCAGCAGCATGCCGCCAAAGCCGCCGAGCGGCTGCAGCGGGAACAGCAGCCGGCCACCGGGGCGCAGGGCGTCGAGCCACGACGGCGCCGGCTGGGTGAGGCCGGCGGAGACATAGATGCCGTCGACCTCGGGCAGTCCGGCGGCGATGCCGGATCGGGCCCGGACCTCGGCCCAGGGCCAGTCCGAAAGATTGCGCCTGGCGCGCGCGGCCAGGTCGGGATCGATCTCGTAGGCCAGCACCCGCCCCTGCGCGCCGACCAGATGCGCCAGGATCGCGCTGTAGTAGCCGGCGCCGGCGCCGACATGCAGGATGGTTTCGCCGGGGCCGGGCGCCAGCGCGTCGAGGCATCGCGCGTGCAGGCTCGGTTCGCCGATGTTGATGCCGCGGGTGGGGTCGAGCGCCACCAGAACGTCCTGATAGAGATAGGCGGGATCGTCGTCCGGGGTTTCCAGGTAACCGTTGCCGGGGACGTGGATGGACCATGGCGCCGGTCCCGCGAACGGCTCGCGCGGGACCGCGGCGAACGCCTGCTCGACGCGCGGGTCCTGCGCCCCGCCCTTGGTCGTCGCGTAGCGGGCGAAGAATCCCCGCAGCCGCGCCGACCGCTGCCTGGCATCATGGTCGGGCAAGGTCACCTGAGGGCTCCCGTCCTGCGTCGTCCGGTTCTGCTCCCAGCCCCGGCGAACGGCAACAGGACTCAGGGCTTCAGGAAGCCGACCAGCCGTTCCGCCTCGGCGACGATGGGATCGGCCAAAGCCGCGGCCCGCTGGGCGCCGTCGCGCAGGATGCGGTCCAACTCATCGGGGTCGGCCAGCCAGCGGCGGGTTTCAGCGGCGATCGGCGCCAGTTTCTCCACCAGCAGCGCCGACAGCGCCTCCTTGAACGCGCCGAACCCTTTGCCCCCGTGCTCGCGCAGGACGGCGGCGTGGTCGGAGTCGCTGAGGGCGGCATAGATGCCGACCAGGTTGCGCGCCTCCGGGCGGTTCTCCAGGCCCTCGGCCTCGCTCGGCAGCGGCTGCGGGTCCGTCTTCGCGCGGCGGATCTTCAAGGCGATGGTGTCGGCGTCGTCGGTCAGGTCGATCCGGCTCTGGTCCGAGGCGTCGGATTTCGACATCTTCTTGCTGCCGTCGCGCAAACTCATCACCCGCGCCGCCGGGCCCATGATCAGCGGCTCGATGTTGGGGAAGAAATCGCCGTAGTCGTGGTTGAATTTCTGGGCGATGTCGTTGGCCAGTTCCAGATGCTGCCGCTGGTCGTCGCCGACCGGCACGCGGGTGGCGTGGTAGACCAGGATGTCGGCCGCCATCAGCGCCGGATAGGTGAACAGCCCGGCCGACACCGCCTCGCGGTCCTTGCCGGACTTCTCCTTGAACTGGGTCATCCGGTTCAGCCAGCCCATCCGGGCGACGCAGATGAAGATCCAGGCGAGGCGGGCATGGGCATGCACCGCCGACTGGTTGAACAGGATATGCGCCTTGGGATCGAGGCCGCAGGCCAGCAGCGCCGCGGTCAGCTCGCGGGTCTGGGTGGCGAGCTGCTTCGGGTCCTGCGGCTGGGTGATGGCGTGCAGGTCGACGACGCAATACAGGCAATCGTGGTTGGCCTGCAGCGCCACCCAGTTCCGCAGCGCACCGAGATAGTTGCCGAGATGCGGGATGCCGGTGGGCTGGATGCCCGAGAAGATGCGCTGCATGGCGGAGGGAACCCGTTGAAACTGCGGTGCCGCGTTGTCCGGTGGAATTCCCCCCCGGTCAACCCTGGGCCGCGCGGGACCGGGGTCGCATCCGGCGCACATCGAACGCGCCGACGAGTTGGCCGGCCAGCCCGTAGGCAGCGGCCCCCCCGGCGACCAGCAGTCCCAGCCCCAGCCAGCGCAGGCCGGGGATGCCGGACAGCGGCAGGAACACGTAGCCCTGCAGCGCCATCAGCGTCGCGCCCATCAGCCCGCCGGCGAGCAGCATGCGCGGCACCCGCGACGCCAGCGCCGCGTCCGGCACCAGGTGGCCGCGCCGCATCAGGATCACCGACAGCGCGCCGACGTTGAACCAGGCGGCGACGGCCGAGGCCAGCGGTGGTCCGAGATGCTGCAGCGGCACCATGAAGGCGAGGTTGAGGGCAAGGTTCAGGCCCACCGCCGCAAAGCCGATCTTCACCGGCATCGAGGTATCGCCGCGGGCGAAGAACCCCGGCACCAGCACCCGCACCAGCACGAAGGCCGGCAGCCCGATGGCGTAGGCGGCCAGCGCCTGGGCAGTCAGCGCCACGCTGGCCGCGTCGAAGCTGCCGCGGCCGAACAGCACGAGGATGATCGGCCCCGGCACCAGCAGCAGGGCGATGGCCGCTGGCAGGGTCAGGCTCAGCGCGTACTCGATCGCCCGGTTCAGCGTGGCGATGGCGGCGTCGGCCTGGCCGGACAGCGCCTGGCGCGACAGGGTCGGCAGCAGGGCGGTGCCGACCGCGACGCCGATGGTGCCGAGCGGCAGCTGGTTCACCCGGTCGGCGTAGTACAGCACCGAAACGGTGCCGGCCGGCAGCAGCGTGCTGATGATGGTGTCGACCGACAGGTTCAGCTGTGTAACGCCGGCGCCGAGCAGCCCCGGCCCCATCTTGCGCAGCAGCTGCCGCATGCGCGGCGTCAGCCGGGGCCGCGGCACGTGCAGGTGCATGCCGGCGCGGCGCAGCGCCCAGACCAGCAGCACCAGCTGGAACACGCCGGACACCGACACGCCCCAGGCCAGCGCATGGCCCGCGGTCGGCACCAGGTGCAGCAGGCCGAGCATGAAGCCGATCGAGGTGAGGTTGTAGATCACCGGGGCCGCCGCGGCGGCGGCGAACCGGTCCAACCCATTGAGCACGCCGGACAGCAGCGCTGTCAGGCAGATCAGCGGCATGTAGGGAAAGGTGATCCGCGACAGGGTGACGACGAGGGCGAATTTCTCCGGCTCGTCGAGATAGCCCGGGGCGAACAGCGCCATCACCTGCGGCATGAAGATCTCGGCGGCGACGGTCAGGCCAACCAGCCAGAACACCATCACCGCGACGGCCTCCTGGGCGAAGCCCTGGGCCGCCGCCCGGCCCTCGGCCGCCAGCATGCCGGAGAAGGCCGGAATGAAGGCGACGTTGAACGCGCCCTCGCCGAACAGCCGGCGGAACAGGTTGGGCAGGCGGTTAGCGACGAAGAAGGCGTCGGCGACCGGGCCGGCGCCGATCAGGAAGGCGATCAGGATGTCGCGCAGGAAGCCGAGGAGCCGGCTGGCCATGGTCCAGCCGCCGACGGTAAGGATGCCGCGCAACATGGCGTCGGGTTTAGTGCAGTGCGCTGCGCGCCGCTACAGCCCACGGCCAGGCCGTCCCCGCCCGGCTGAACGGCCGGGCGGGGTGGAGAAAATCACATCTCGGCGTATTTGCCGTCGTGCCAGACGTAGAAGACATAGTCGCTGACCTTCACGTCGCCCTTGCTGTCGTAGGAGATCGGGCCGAGCACGCTGGGCCAGGTTCCGGCGCGCAGCACGTCGGCGACCTTCTTCGGGTCGGTGCGTGCCGGCCTTCGTCGGCCGCTTCCGCCCAGACCTGGACGGCGGCGTAGGTGTAGAGCACGTAGCCTTCGGGATCGATGCTTCTTGGCCTTGAATTCCTTCACCACGGCGGCGGCCGTCGGGCGCTTGCGCGGGTCGGACGGGAAGGTCATCAGGGTGCCGTCGCCGGCTGTCGCCGGTGATCTGCCAGAACTCGTTGGTGACCAGCGCATCGCCGCCGACCAGGGTCGCCTTCATGCCCTGTTCCTTGGCCTGGCGGACGATCAGGCCGGATCTCGGTCTGGTAGCCGCCGATATAGATCACGTCGATGCCGGCCTGCCTTCATGCGCGACACCAGCGCCGAGTAGTCCTTCTCGCCGGGCACGTAGGCGGCGTACATCGTCTCCTTCTTGCCGCTGGCGTTCAGGTTCTTCTTGGTCTCGTCGGCCAGGCCTTTGCCGTAGGCCGAGTTGTCGTGAAGGATCGCGATCTTGTCGTCCTTGAAGGTCTTGGCCATGTATTCGCCGGCGACCTTGCCCTGCTGGTCGTCACGGCCGCAGGTGCGGAAGGTGTTCCAGCCGCCCTTGTCGGTGAAGGCCGGGTTGGTCGAGGCCGGGGTGATCTGCAGGATGCCTTCCTCGGTATAGACCTTGCTGGCCGGGATCGAGCTGGACGAGCAGAAATGCCCGGCCACGAACACCACGCCTGTCGCTGGCGAAGCTTGTTGGCGACCGAGACGGCCTGCTTCGGGTCGCAGGCGTCGTCGCCGATTGTCGAGCTCCAGCTTCTTGCCCAGCACGCCGCCCTTGGCGTTGATGTCGGCCACGGCCTGCTCGGCGCCGGCCTTCAGCTGCGCGCCGAAGCTCGCGTATTGAGCCGGTGATCGGGCCGGCGGTGGCGATCTTGATCTGCGCCTGCGCGGGCGAAGCGGCCAGCATCAGCGCCACGCCCATCGAGGCGGCACCGGCGAGCAAGGTCCGTTTCAGCATGTTTTCCCCCAGAGGATTTGTAGGCCGCGCGGGATGCACGGCAGGCCCACAGGTTAGGCCGGATCGTGGTTGGCGGGAAAGCGCCGGATCAATGCCCGCCTTCGAGATAGGCGGCGCGGATCTCCGGACGGGCCAGCAACTCGGGGCCGGTGCCGGACATGGTGATGGCGCCGTTGACCAGGACGTAGCCGCGATGGGCCAGGCGCAGCGCCTGGAAGGCGTTCTGCTCGACCAGCAGCACGGTCAGGCCGGTGCGGCGGTTCAGTTCGCGGATGGCGCCGAAGATCTGGCGCACCACCAGCGGCGCCAGTCCCAGGCTGGGCTCGTCCAGCAGCAGCAGCCGGGGGCGGCTCATCAGCGCGCGGCCGATCGCCAGCATCTGCTGCTCGCCGCCGGACAGCGTGCCGCCGCGCTGGGCGATGCGGTCCTTCAGGCAGCGGAAACAGGGCGAACACCTGCTTCCATGGTCTGCGCCGGTCTCCGCCGGCGGTCGGCCATGCGCGCCCATCAGCAGATTCTCGTGCACCGTCATGCGCGGAAAGATGCGCCGCCCCTCGGGCGACTGGGCGACGGCGCGGCGCATGATCTGGTGGGTCGGCAGCCGGGTGATGTCCTGGCCGTCATAGACGATGCGGCCGTCGCGGGCGCGGGGGTTGCCGCAGATGGTCATCATCAGGGTGGATTTGCCGGCGCCGTTGGCGCCGATCAGGGTGACGATCTCGCCCGGCTCGACCTCGAGATCGACGCCCTTCAGGGCCTGGATGGCGCCGTAATAGGCGGTGACGCCGACCAGGCTGCAGCAGCGCCGTCATGCCGCACCGGCCGCGGGTTCTTCTTCCAGGCCTTCGTCGCCCTCGCCCAGATAGGCGGCGATCACGTGCGGGTCGTTGCGCACCTGTTCCGGCGTGCCGTCGCTGATTTTGCGGCCGTGGTCGAGCACCACGATATGGTCGGAGATGCGCATCACCACGCCCATGTCATGCTCGATCAGCAGGATCGAGCAACCGTCGCCGATCTCGCCGGCGCGGATGCGCAGCAGCAGGGCGGAGAGTTCGTCGCTCTCGCGCGGGTTGAGGCCGGCGGCGGGTTCGTCGAGGCACAGCAGCACCGGGTCGATGCACATCGCGCGCGCGATCTCGAGCCGCCGCTGCTCGCCGTAGGGCAGGGCGCCCGCGGAATCGTCGGCGCGCGCGATCAGCCCGATGGCGTCGAGCCAGGTCCGTGCCTTTTCGATCGCCGCCTGCTGCACCGGGCGATAGCCGCCGAGGCCGAACACCGCCAGCAGGCCGGCGGGGACGTTCGGCATCAGCGTGTTGTGCTGCGCCACCATCAGGTTTTCCAGCACCGTCATGCCGGCGAACAGGCGGATGTTCTGGAAGGTGCGGGCGACGCGCGCGCGGCGGGCGATGCGGTGGCCGGGCAGGCGCTGCAGTTCATAGGCGGCGCCGCTTGCATGGGTCAGCGCGAGGCAGCCGGAGTTCGGGCGGTAGAAGCCGGTGATGCAGTTGAACACCGTGGTCTTGCCGGCGCCGTTGGGGCCGATGACCGCGGTGATCTCGCCGGCGCGGGCGGTGAAGGACAGGTCGTTGACGGCGGTGAGGCCGCCGAAGCGCATGGTCAGGTTCTCGACCGCGAGGATGTCAGCCACGGCCCTGCGCCACCAGTTCGGCGGGGATCTCCCGAGGTGCCCCGAGGGACACCGAGGGCTCGCGGCCGGACACCAGGCCGCGCGGCCGCAGCACCATCACCACCACCAGGGCGATGCCGAAGAACAGCATGCGGTATTCGACCAGGTCGACGCCCATGACGGTGATGCCGCGCAGCATCTCGGAGCCGCCGATCATCACCAGCGCCGCCAGCGCCACACCCAACTGGCTGCCGAGGCCGCCGAGCACGACGATCGCCAGCACCGTGGCACTCTCGATGAAGGTGAAGCTCTCGGGGCTGATGAAGGCCTGGCGGGTGGCGAAGAACGCGCCGGCGAAACCGCCGAACATGGCGCCGATCGAGAACGCCGTGAGCTTGGTGGTGGTGACGTTGATGCCGAGCGAGCGGCAGGCCACCTCGTCCTCGCGCAGTGCCTCCCAGGCGCGCCCGAGCGGCAGGCGGCGCAGCCGCAGCGACACCCAGTTGGTGAGCAATGCGAGGCCGAGGATCACGTAGAAAAGGAAGATGACGCGCTGGGTGATGTCCGGTTCGATACCGAAATAACCGGCGAAGGTCTCGGGGCCGCCGCCGGGCGAAAACGTCAGCCCGAACAGGGTGGGGCGCGGAATGCCGGCGATGCCGTTCGGGCCGCCGGTGAGCGACACCCAGTTGAGGATGACGACGCGCACGATCTCGCCGAAGGCCAATGTCACGATGGCGAGATAATCGCCGCGCAGCCGCAGCACCGGCAGCCCGAGCAGGAAGCCGAAGGTCGCGGCGAACAGGCCGGCGAGCGGCAGGCAGGTCCAGAAGCCAAGCCCGAAGGTGGTCGCGGCGATGGCAAAGGTGTAGGCGCCGACTGCGTAGAACGCGACGTAGCCGAGATCGAGCAGGCCGGCGAGGCCGACCACGATATTGAGGCCCCAGCCCAGCATCACATAGGTCAGCACCAGGATGCCGAGATCCAGGTAATAGCGTCCGGCATAGAACGGCAGGGTGATGGCGAGCACCAGGAACAGCGGCGCCACGTAGCGTCCGGCATGGGTCAGCCCTTCGGCGAGGCGGCGCGGCGACGGCGTGCCGACCGGGCGGGCGATCCGCCAGCCCAGCATGCCCAGGCGCCCTACGAACACTGCGGCGACCAGAATCCCGACCTGCAGGAAATGCGGCGTCAGCACCAGCGAGGTCGGCCCCGGATCGGTCTTCAGCCCGACCATGACGCCGAACAGGCCGAGTGCGACCAGCGCCGAGAAGAACGCGTCGCGCAGCGCCGTCGAGGCCGGCGAGCGCGAAGGCGCCTGATCCAGGTTCATACCTTCTCCACGTCGGCGCGGCCGAGCAGGCCGGTCGGCATGAAGATCAGCACGATGATCAGGATCGAGAACGCGGCGACGTCCTTGTACTGGGTGCTGAAATACGCCGACCAGAAGGTCTCGATCAGGCCGATCGCGAGGCCGCCGAGCACCGCCCCCGGCAACGACCCGATGCCGCCGAGCACCGCCGCGGTGAACGCCTTCACGCCGGCGATGAAGCCGATGAAGAAATCGATGACGCCGTAGTACAGCAGGAAAAGCAGCCCCGCGACGGCCGCGAGCGCGGCGCCGATCACGAAGGTCAGGCTGATCGTGCGTTCGGTATCGATGCCGAGCAGGCCTGCCATCTTGAGGTCCTGCTCGCAGGCCCGCATCGACCGGCCGAGGGCGGTCCGGGTCACCAGCCAGGTGAAGACCGCCAGCAGGATCACCGTCACGACGACGATGACGATCTGCATATAGGACAGCTGCACGGTGAAGCCCTCGATGCTGAGGCCGTAGCCGCCGGGGATCAGCGCGGTCATCGGCTTGACCCGCGCGCCCTGGCTCACCTGGACGAAGTTCTGCAGCACGATCGACATGCCGATGGCGCTGATCAGCGGCGCCAGGCGGAACGAGCCGCGCAGCGGGCGGTAGGCGATACGCTCGACGGTCCAGCCGTACAGTGCCGCGATGGCGGCGGCGAACAGCAGGGTGAGCGCCAGCGCCAGCGGCACGGCGGTGATGCCGAGGGCGGCAAGCCCGAGCAGCGAGATCAGCGACAGGAACGCGCCGATCATGAACACGTCGCCATGGGCGAAGTTGATCATGCCGATGATGCCGTAGACCATGGTGTAGCCGACCGCGATCAGCCCGTAGATCATGCCGAGCGTGATGCCATTGACCAGCTGCTGCAGCGCATAGGCCACCATGTACCCCCGTTCAGGTCAGCCTTCCCCCCGCGAACAGTCGCCGCGGTTCGATTCGACGGAAGCACAGCGAATCATGCGCCGCAAGCCGCAGATGGCCGAGGTCAGCGAGGCCGATCCGATTGCGAAAGGATCCTGGCCGCACCGCCGACGGCGCTGCGGAAGGCTTCGTCGAAGGAGACGCCTTTGACTTCCCAGGAATCGACTTTGCCGTCCTGGGTCAGCGTCCAGCTGCCGACCCAGCCGAAATCCGGATCGCTCCAGCGCAGGGTGCCGGTCAGCGGAACGACTGCGGTCGACTTGATGCCGGCGCCGAGGCTCGCGAAATCGACGGGCGTGGCGCCGGCAGGGGGCAGCGCCGACTCGGGGAGCAGTGCGACGCGCATGCCGTACAGCGCGCCGGCGGCGAATAGCGATTCGCGCTGGCGCTCGCCGGCATTGGCGTCGGCCGAGAGCGTGAACACGCCGCCGCGCTGGTCCTTCACCAGCACGCCGGCGAGCAAGGCCGGTCGGGCGCCACGCCACGGCTTGCGGTCGAGGGAAGCCAGAGCGCGGTCGGTCTTGGCCGGGTCGAAATGCACCACGAGGTCGAACGGGCGGTCCCGGCTGCCCTGTTCGTCATGCATCGGCACGTCGCTCATGCGGTCGAAATAGACGAAATCCTCGACCATCCCCGGCGCGTCGGCGACGATGCCGGCGGCGCGCGGATGGTCGGCGACGGAAGGGTCGCCGGACAGCTTCACCAGCACCTGCAGCAGGCAGCGGGCAAGCCCCGGATCGCGGCTGCGCTGATCGGTGCCGGTGACGATGACCGAGCATCGCTCGAGTTCGGATGCGGGCGCCGGTTCGGATGCATGCGCCCGGGCCATCCAGGCGCAGGCGAGCAGGACCACGCAGAAACCGCCGACGCGAAATGCCATGCGAGCCGCCTCCTCCGCTGCGGCGAATCTACTCGTCGCGCAGCGGCCGTGAAAGCAGGGCGTCGATCGCGGCCGCCACGGTCACGCGTCCGGTGACGATGGCGGCAACGGCTTCGCAGACCGGCATGACGACGCCCACCTGCCGCGCCCGCGCCACCAGCGCCGGCGCGGTCGCGACGCCCTCGGTGACGGTCGTGCGGGCGTCGAGGATGCTCTCCAGCGCCGCGCCCTCGCCGAGCGCCAGGCCGAGGCTGAAGTTGCGGCTGGAGGCGCTGGTGCAGGTCAGCAGCAGGTCACCCATGCCCGACAGCCCGGCGACCGTCTCGGCGCGGCCGCCGAGGGCGGTGGCGAGGCGGGCGAGTTCGGCCAGGCCCCGCGTGACCAGCGCCGCGCGGGCGTTCTCGCCGAGGCCGGCGCCGGCCACCACGCCCGCGGCGATGGCGACCACGTTCTTGGCGGCGCCGCCGACCTGCGCTCCGACGCCGTCGTCGTTGCCGTAGAGGCGAAACCCGGGCGTCGAGAGCGCCGCAAGGATGCGGCCTCGCAACACGGCATCGGCACCGGCGACGACCGAGGCGGCGGGATGGCCGCCGGCGATCTCGTGGGCGAAGTTCGGCCCGGTCAGCACCGCCGCCGGACGGCCGGGCAGCGCCTCCGCCAGCAGCTCCAGCGGCAGCAGCAGGCTGCCGGACTCGATGCCCTTGGCGCAGACCACCAGGGGATTGCCGCCGGGGAGGTCGGCGAGGACCGTGCGAAGATGCTGCAGCGGCACCGCCAGCACGAACAGCTCCGCCGCCGGAATGATCCCGGTGACATGGATGACCTCGGACAGCTTGCTGCCTGGAAGGCGCGGGTTTGTCCGGGCGGAGGCGATCGCGGCGGCGCGAGTGGGATCGCGGGCCCATAGGGTGACGCGGCGGCCGGCCCGCGCCGCCTGGATCGCCAGCGCCGTGCCCCAGGCGCCGGCGCCGATCACGGCGACGTCCTCGATGGGCGGCTCACTCATCGGCCAGCCGGGTCAACGCCACGCCTGCACCGGCCTCGCCGCTGCCGAGGCCCGCCAGCAGGGCATCGAGGATCGGCGGGAGCTCGCTGTCGAAGCGATGCGGCGGGTTGACCAGCAGCAGCCCGCAGCCATTCAGCCGGGCGGCGTCGAGCGGTTCGCGCAGCCAGAGTTCGGCGGCGGCGATATCGCGTAGGCCTGACTCCTGGAGGCGGGTGTGGAACGCGCGCACCGGGCCGCGATGCTTGATCGGATACCAGGCCGCGAACACGCCGGTGGGAAAGCGGGCATGACCGCGTTGCAAGCCGTCGGCCAGCCGGGAGAATTCATCCTCCGCCTCGTAGGGCGGGTCGATCAGCACCAGGCCGCGCTTCTCCCGCGGCGGCAGCAGCGCGCCCAGCGCCTCCCAGGCATCGCGGCGGTGGATCTCGACGTCGCGCGGCATCTGCCGGCGCAGGGCGGCATGATCCTCCGGGTGCAGTTCGCAGCACACCAGCCGGTCCTGCGGACGCAGCAGCGCCTCGGCGATGGCGGGTGAGCCGGGATACAGGCCGCAGTCCCTGATCACGCCGAGATAATCGGCCAGCCGCGGATCGGGATGTTCGAGCAGGCGAAAGATGCCCGACTGCGCCTCGTTGGTGCGGGTGGCCGGGCCTTCGGTCAGCGAATAGCGGCCACTGCCGGCATGGGTATCCAGCACGCAGAAGCCCGCCTGCTTGCGCTGCATCGCCCGCAGCAGCCAGACCAGCAAGGCGTGCTTCATGCAGTCGCCGAAATTGCCGGCGTGGAACGCGTGGCGGTAGTTCACCGCTGCAACTCGGCGCAAGCGGCCAGCGCGGCCGGGGTGCGGCATCCAGCCCGTCGACCAGGCCGAGGCGCAGGCGTTCGATCCCGGCCCAGGCGACCATCACCGCGTTGTCGGTGCAGAGCCGCAACGGCGGCGCCAGGAGACGGAAACCATGCCGGGCGCAGGTCGCCTCCAGCATCGCCCGCAACGTCGCGTTGGCGGCGACGCCGCCGGCGACCACCAGCAGGCCGGGTGCGTGCCGGGCGGCGAACTCCTCCATGGCGTGGCCGGCGCGATCGGCCAGGACCTCGGCGACGGCGCGCTGGAAGCTGGCGGCGATGTCGACGGCGTCCGCATGCGCCAGCGGCCCGTCCGGGAAGCCGGCGATCAGGTTGGCGACGGCGGTCTTGAGGCCGGAGAAGCTGAAGTCGCAGCCCGGCCGCCCGAGCAGCGGCCGGGGCAGCGGGAAGCGCTTCGGGTCGCCGCCGGCGGCCAGTTTCTCCAGCGCCGGGCCGCCGGGCCAGCCGAGACCCAGCAGCTTCGCGGTCTTGTCGAACGCCTCGCCGATGGCGTCGTCGATGGTGCCGCCGAGGCGCCGGTAGGCGCCGACGCCCTCGACCGCGACGCACTGGCAATGGCCGCCGGACAGCAGCAGCAGCAGATACGGGAACGGCGCGCCGCCCACCGACAATCCCGGCAGGCGCGCGGTGAGCGCGTGCGCCTCCAGGTGGTTCACCGCGACGAACGGCAGCCCGCCCGCCAGCGCCGCGCCCTTGGCGAAGCCGGAGCCGACGATCAGCCCGCCGATCAGCCCCGGGCCGGTGGTGGCGGCGATGCCGGCGAGGTCGGCGTAACTGACGCCCGCTTCGCGCATCACGCCGCGGACCAGGTCGGGCAACTCGGCAAGATGCGCGCGCGCGGCGATTTCCGGCACCACTCCGCCATAGGCTGCGTGGCCGGCCTGGCTGCGCACCGCCTCGGCGAGAATCTTTCCATTTGCATCGAGCACTGCCGCTGCGGTGTCATCGCAGGAGGACTCGATCCCCAGGACGGGTCCCGCCGGTTGTCTGCTTTCCATCATCCTGGGCTGGTTCTAGGACACCGCCATGAACGCCGCACCCCCCGTCCCGGGATTCGCATGAACGAGCCCGTTTTGAACACACCGGGCATGAACCGGCCGGGCATGAACAAACCGGGCATGAACCAGCCGGGCCGCCACAGCCATAGCTTGCCGCTGCGGGTCGGCACCCGCGGCTCGCCGCTGGCGCTGTGGCAGACCCGCGCCTTCCTCGGGCGGCTGACCACCTTCTGCCCGGTGCTGCGCGACATGAACGTGTTCGAGGAACACGCCATCCGCACCACCGGCGACGCGGTGCAGGACCGGCCGCTGGCCGAGATCGGCGGCAAGGGGCTGTTCGCCAAGGAGATCCACGAGGCGCTGCTGGACCGCCGCATCGACTTCGCGGTGCACAGCCTGAAGGACCTGGAAACCACCATGCCCGACGGCATCGTGCTCGCCTGCACGATGCGGCGGGAGGACGCGCGCGACGCGCTGATCCTGGGGCCGTCCTGCGGGCCGGTCGATCCGGAGGACCCGCTCGGCGCGCTGCCGCAGGGTGCCGTCATCGGCACCAGCTCGGTGCGGCGGCAGGCGCAGCTGCTGCACCGGCGGCCGGACCTGCGCATCGGGCCGCTGCGCGGCAACGTGCAGACCCGGCTGACCAAGCTGCGCGCCGCCGAGGGCTGCGACGCCACCCTGCTGGCACTGGCCGGGTTGCGCCGGCTGGGGCTGGAGGCGGCGGCCGACGTGGTGCTGGACCCCGGCATCATGCTGCCGTCGGCGGGCCAGGGGATCGTCGGCATCACCGTGCGGGCGGACGATATCGAGCTGCGGCATCTGCTGGCGGCGATCGAGGACCCTGCGGCCCGCGCGGTGTCCACCGCCGAGCGCGCTTTGCTGGCGCAACTCGATGGCTCCTGCCGCACCCCGATCGGCGGCTACGCGCGGCTGCTGGACGATGGCGGGCTGCACCTGACCGGGCTTGTGGCGCGGGCCGACGGCAGCTTCCTACTGCGCCGCAGCCTGCAGGGGCCGGCCGCCGAGGCGGAGCAGATGGGCGCCGAACTGGGCGCCAGCCTGCGGGTGGACAGTCCGCGCGATATCTTTGCCTGAACTCGCCGGATCGGAACCCGCCGGGGTCCTGATCACCCGGCCGCAGCCCGGCGCCGACGCGACCGCGCGGCTGGTGGCGGCGATGGGGCTGCGGCCGGTGGTGGCGCCGGTCCTGGAAGTAACCGGCGGCGCACCGCGCCTGCCGTCGCCGGCAGCCTTGCAGGCGATCCTCGTGACCAGCGGCAACGCCATCCCGGGTCTGGGCGGCGGGCATTTCGGAGTACCCCTTCTGGCGGTCGGCGATGCCACCGCGCGACAGGCGCGGGACGCCGGATTCACCGAGGTGCGCAGCGCCCGCCGCGACGCCGAGGCGCTGGCGGCGCTGGTCGCGCGCGACTGCTCGCCGGCCGGAAAGACGCTGCTGCTGGCTTGCGGCGAAGGCCAGGGAACCCGGCTGGCCGCGGATCTGCGGCAGTCCGGGTTTCGGGTGATCCGCCGGATCGCCTACGCCGCGGCGCCGGTGCGGCGGCTGTCCGAGGCTGCGCAGAGTTCATTGGCGGGGAACGACCTGAAGGCGGCATTGTTCTTCTCGCCGGCGACGGCACGCGCCTTCGTTGCCCTGTTCCGGCAGGCTCCGACCGATTATGATCTCGGCCGGGTTGAGGCATTGGCGATTTCACCCGCCACGGCTGCGGCGCTGACGCCGCTGGCGTGGCGTCGCGTCCGTGTTGCATCCCACCCCAACCAGGATGAGTTGCTGGCCATGCTGCGATGACCGAGAACCCGCCGATCCCCACCCCGGGCGACAAGCCCGCGCCGTCCGGCGCGGCGATCCCTCCGGTCACTCCCGCAGGCCTGCCCGCGCGCGACGCAACTCCGCCGCGGCCGGAGGCGAAGGTTGAGCCTTCCAAGCCGCCGCCGTCGCGGCCCGAGATGGCGAAGCCGGAAACTGCGAAACCGGAAATGCCGAAGCCGGAGATGGCGAAGGTTGATCCGCCGAAGCCGGAGGTGGCCAGGCCAGCGGCAGCCCCGCCGCCGCGCCCCGAGGCAGCCCGGCCGGCATCGCCGCCGACCCAGCCGGCGGCATCCAGGCCGGCTTCGGCACCCCCTCCCGCGCCGCTGCCCGCCACGCCGCCACGACCGCCCACCGGCTCGTCCCGCAGCGCGCTGGCGGTGTTCTGCGGCCTGGGCTTCCTGGTGCTCGCCGGCGCCGGATTCTTCCTGTGGACGCGGATCGAGCAGCTCGAGCGCAATGCCGACCCGGTCCGCGTCACCGTGCTGGAAAGCCAGGTCCGTCTGCTGCAGCAGCGGCTGACCCAGCTGGAGCAGGCCCCGCCCCCGGCGCCCCCACCTGCACCCGCACCTGCACCTGCACCGCCGCCGCCTGCCCCCACGGTCAACCTGGCGCCCCTCGAACAGCGCTTGGCGGCCTTGGAAAAGCGGCCGCTGCCGCCGCCCGCGCCCGACCTCGCACCGCTGACCGCCAAGCTCGACGCGCTCGACCGCAAGCTGACGCAGAGCGAGAGCCAGGCCAACCAGACGATCGACCGCGCGGGCCGCATCGCCCGCCTGCAGGTGGCCGAGACGGCGCTGGAACAGGGCCAGCCATTGGGCGAGATCCCGGGCGCGCCGCCGGCGCTGGCGCGCTTCGCCACCGCCAAACCGCCAACCGAGGCGGCGCTGCGCCTGGCCTTCCCGAGCGCCGCCCGCATCGCCACCGAGGCCAGCCAGCCCGGAACCGAGGGCAAGCCGCTGGTCGACCGGATGTGGACGAAGATCACCCGGCTGGTGACCGTCCGCGCCGGCAACGAGGTGCTGGTCGGCGCCCCGGCGACGGTGGTGCTGGCGGATGCCCGCCGCAAGCTGGACGCCGGCGACCTCGCGGGCGCGATCGCCGCCCTGGACGGGCTGGACCCGGCCGCGGCATTGGCGATGGCGGACTGGCGGGCGCAGGCGCAGTCGCTGGTCGATGCCCGCGCCGCCCTGGCCGCGATGGCGCGCGGCTGATGCGTCGCCTCCTGACCTTCGTGGTCGTCGCGGCCCTGGTGGTGGCGGCGGCCTGGTACCTGTCGGGGCTGCCCGGCAACGTGGCCGCGACCGTCGCCGGGATCACCGTCGAGACCTCGGCGCCGCTGGCGGTGCTGGCGCTGGCGATCCTGGTGGTCGTCCTCTACGTGCTGCTCCGCCTGCTGGCCTTGCTGGTGACGCTGCCGCGCACCCTGCGGCGCCGTCGCCGGCAGCGGCGGCGCGAGCAGGGCGACCTGTCGGTGACCAAGGCGCTGCTGTCGCTGGCCGCCGGCGACCCGGCGGATTCGCTACACCACACCGGCCGGGCGCGGAAGCTGCTCGGCGATACCCCGCAGACCCTGCTGCTGGCAGCCGAAGCCCGCCGCCTCGCCGGCAGCGAGAGCGAGGCCGCGACCCTATACCGCGCGCTGGCGGCCCGCGACGACGCGAGCTTCCTCGGCCTGCGCGGCCTGTTCCGCCAGGCGATGGCGCGGGAGGACTGGACCGAGGCCGCCGCTCTCGCCCGCCGCGCGGAAGCGGTGCGGCCGGGCGCATCCTGGCTGCGCGAGGAGCGGACCGCGCTGGCGGTGCGCACCGGCGACTGGAAGCAGGCGCTGGCGCTGGCCGGCCCCGACGCTCCCCGCGCCGCCTACGCGATCGCCGCCGCCGACGCCAACAGCGACGCCGACGCGGCGATGCGGCTGGCGCGGCAGACCTGGAAGGCGAATACCGGGTTCGCCCCGGCGGCGCTCGCCTATGCGCGGCGGCTGCGCGAGACCGGGCACGAGGAGCGGGCACAGGAGATCATCCGGCAAAGCTGGCGGGTCGCCCCGCAGCCGGACCTCGCCGCCTTCGCGCTGGACAACGGCGTGGTGGACATGGCGCGGGTCAAGCTGGCGGCGCGGATCGCCGCGATGGCGCCCGACGACCCCGAGAGCCACCTGCTGATGGCACGGACCTCGCTGGAAGCGGGGCTCACAGCCGAGGCGCGGCGCCATGCCGATGCCGCCCTCAAGGGGGGCATGCGGCAGAAGCGGGTATACATGCTGCTCGCCGACCTCGAGGCGATCGAGCACGGCGACACCGAGGCCGGGCGCGTCGCCCAGCACGACGCCCTGCGGCAGGCGGCGTCGGCGGAACCCGATCCTGCCTGGCGGTGCCAGGCCTGCGGCACGGCACAGGCGAAATGGCTGCCGGCCTGCCCGGCCTGCCATACCCCGGGCCGCATCGAATGGCGCGGACCGACCCGCCTGGCCCTGGCCGCCGACTAGGACGGCGGCTCTACTCCCGCTCGACCAGCCGCTTCGCCGCGTCGCGCAGGCCGATGCGCGACGCGTCGCGGCTGTAGAACATGTGGCCGCCCTCGAAGGTCATCAGCCGGATGCGGCCAGCCGGGGCGATTTCGGGAAACTGGTCGAGAATGAGGGCGGTTTCGAAATAGGGTGTGACCAGGTCGAACAGGCCATGCGTGACCAGCACCTGCAGTTGCGGGTCGACCGCGAGCGCCACCCGCATCGCGGTCGCCGATTCGGGCCGGATGGCGCCGGTGCCGTAGTCCCAGCTGCGGCCGGCGGCGAGGTTGCGCAGCTGATAAAGCGTCTCCGGGTGCCAGTTCAGCCGGTGCGCGTAGAGTTCCACCATGGCGCTGGAGAACGGCGCGCTGAGGCGGCTGAGGGTAGTTTCCGGCTCGCCGAAGAAGGGGTTGGCCGGGGCCGCCGCCGGATTCGTGAGGGTGGCGTCGTACACGCTCGCGATGCGTCCGGGCATCGTCTCGCGCAGGAAGCTGGCGACCGGGATGCCGCCGGCGTCGCGACGCACCAGTTCGCGGTCGATGCCGGTGAGCTCCGCCACCCGGTCGGTCAGCCGGGCCAGGGCCGCGGGATCGCGCGGGCCGGCGAGGCGGTCGTGCAGGTAGTCGCCGGTCGCGTAGGCTTCGACATCGGCCAGCGACGCGCGCGTCACCGGGCCGCTCTTGGCGCGCTGCGCCGCCGCCATGCTGGGCAGGTGCACCGACCAGAACATCGGGTCGAGCGCGCCGCTGCGGCCCCCGGTATCGAGTTGCGGCGAGACCAGGATGATGCCGTTGACGCCGATGCCCTGCTGGTCGGTCAGCACCCGGGCGATCCGCGGCACCCGGAAGCCGCCATAGCTTTCGCCGAGCAGGTATTTCGGCGAGGCGACGCGGCCCGACCGCTCCAGCCAGCGGCGCATCACCTCGGCCAGGTAGTCGACGTCGCCGGTCACCGACCACATGCGCTTGCGCACGTCCTCGCGGTTGCCGACGAAGCGGCTGTAGCCGGTGCCGACCGGGTCGATGAACACGAGGTCGGTGAAGTCGAGCCAGGTCTCGGCGTTCGGCAGCAGTTCGGGCGATGCCGAGGGGATGCCCGACCGGTCGTCGCCAGGGCCGCCCATCGCCACCCGCCATGGGCCGACGGCGCCAAGCTGCAGCCAGGCCGACGAAAATCCAGGGCCGCCGTTCAGCACGAAGGTGACGGGCCGCGTCCGGGGCTCGGCGCCGGCAAGCGTGTAGGCGATGGTGGCGATCTCCGCCTCCGGCCCGGATTGCGCGTCGGAGAGCACGATGCTGCCGGCCGTCGCGGTGAAGCGCAGCTGCCGCCCTGGCAGGTCGAGGGTCTGTTGGGTGCTGCTGGCGCCCGGCAGGCGGGGCCGCGCCGGCGGGCGCAATTCCTGGGCCTCGGCGGCGGGGCGCTCGGCCGGCGGGATGGCACGCTGCTGTGCCAGGGCCGGGGCGGCCATTGCCAGGCAGGCGGCGACGGAAAAAAGCCAGCGACGGTTCATCGATCGCTCCCCTCGTTTCGGCGGCAAGGTAGCGCGATCCGAAGCGGGCTAGAAGCGACAGGGCACCGGAGGGCTAGTAGTCGAACTGGTAGGTCAGCCCGACGCTGCTGCCGCTGCCGCTCGATCCGGTTCCGCTGGAGCTCGACGATGTCCCGACATCGGTTTCCAGCTTGAGGCCCTTGTAGAGGTCGATCTGCACCGTCGCCTGGGTGCCGTTGCCGGACAGCGCACTGGCGGGCGCCGAGATAGACGCCGGGGGCGATATAGCGGCCGGCCTCCAGCGCGCCGGTCGAGCCGTTCTGGCCGGCGCCGACCGACAGCCGGTCCAGCCCCAACCCCTTGCGGATGCTCTCCAGCGGCTGGAACCCGCCACCGCTGCCGCCCGCCAGTTCGGCGAGGCCCGCGGCGATCTGGGCGATCTGCAGCGGCGACAGCTTGGCGATGCTGGTGCCGAACAGCAGATGCGCCAGCACCTCGTCCTGCGGCAGGTCCGGCACCGAGGACAGGCCCAGCTTGGGGGCGCTGGCGGTGCCGGTGACGGTCAGGGTGGCGACCACCCCGCCGCTGGTGCTGGTGGCCTTGAAGTTCAGCGTCGGGTCGATCCGCCCGCTGCCGTCCAGCCCGACGGTGCCCGAGGTGAAGGTCAGGGTGGTGCCGACCACGCTGATCTGGCCACGCCGCAGCGTCAGGCTGCCCTCCGGGCGCGGGGCGGCGGCGGTGCCGCGGATATGCAGGCTGCCCGCCATCTCGGCATCGATGCCGCGGCCGCGGATGAAAATGCGGCTGGGCGCCTGGATATCGAGGTCGAGGCCGATATCGGGGCCGGGCGCGGGCGGCGGCGGCGGCTTCTCGCCCGGGCGGCGGACGTTCAGCACGGCGACGCTGGTGGGCAGCCGCTCCGGCACGCGGATATCGGCGCGCTGGATGTTCACCCGGCCCGCCACCGCCAGCGCCCCGGCGAGCGCGCCGCGCAAGGTGAGGTCGGCGTCCAGCACCACGGTCAGCTGCTCCGAGGCCAGCGGCGAGGCGTTGCGGGCGGTGATCCGCAGGTCCACCGGCATCGGCGCGGCCAGGGAAATGCTGCCGCCGGCGGTGATGGACCCGGCGCCGGCGCGGCTGGTGAACTGCTCCAGCCGGATGGTGTCGCCGGTGGCGCGCAGCAGCGCGTTGATGTCGTGGATCCGCACGCCCTGGGCGAGATCCTGCACCTCGCCGTTGCTCAGGCGCGCGGTACCGGTCACGGCAGGCGCCGAAAGCCGCCCGGTAATCCCGGCGTCCAGCGCCAGTTGCCCGCGCGCGCGCCGCCCGTTCACGGTCAGCAGCGGGTCCAGCAGGGTCAGGTCGACATTGCCGCGCGCCCGCAGGTTGGCGGCGCCCGCGGGGTCCAGCGGCACGGTGCCGGCGACGGTGAGCTGGCTGCTGCCGAGATTGGCGCGGGCGTCGAGCTGCCCGCTGCCGCCGGAGAGCGCCAGGCTGGCAGTGACCGTGGCCGCCGGCAGCGAGGCGGCGGGACCCTGGGTCAGCCGCAGTCCGCTGCCCGTCAGCTTGATGTTGCCCGAAGGCCTGGCGGCGGTGCCGGTCAGCCGCGCATCGGCGGACAGCGTCCCGGTGGCGCCCAGGCCGGGCGCCGCGGCATTGGCGAGGTCGGCCGGCAGGTTGCGCAGGCTGGCGGTGAGGTCGAGCGTCGGCGAGGCGCGGCCGGCGATCTCCAGCACGCCGCCATGCAGTCCGAGCCGCAGGCGGTCGACCGTGAGCCCGTCGGCGAAGGCGAGTTGCGCGGGCGACAGCAGCGACAGGGTCTCGCCCTTCCAACCCGCCTGCAGCCGCGACAGCGTCAGCCGCCGGTCCGGGAAGTTCAGCATGCCCGCCGAAGTCACCGTGGCGCCCATGCCGCCGACGTCGAGCTGCAGTGCCATCGCGTCGGCCCGGCCGTCGCCTCGCAGGCGGATGCTGTCGGCGCCGGCGATGTTGTGCGCCTCCATCTGCAGCTTCGCCCGCTGCTGGTCGTCGATGTCGGCGGTGAGGGAAAAGCCGCCGGTGAGGTCGATGCCGGTGAGCGGCCGCAGCTCGTCCAGCCGCTGCATCCGCGCCACCAGATGCGCCCGCGGCACCTCGGCGCCGGGTGGCAGGGTGACGTCGCCCTCGGCATGGGCGCTCTTCCAGTCGGCGCGGTCGATGGTGAGGTGCAGGGTGCCGTCGGCCAGCCGCTGCGCCGCCGCCGCCAGGGTGAGCGCGGCGCCCTCCAGGGTCGCCTGCGCAGTGATCCGGCCGGACGGCGCGTTGGGCAGGCCCTCGGCATGCAGCGTGGCGGTCAGCGGGGCGGCAGGGAAGCCCTGGGTGGCGAGGTCGCCGCTGAGGGTGGTATCGGCGGCCAGCGCGTCGGTCCGGCCGGTGACGCGGGTGTCGGCGCGCAGATTGCCGCGCAGTGTCGGCACGACGGCGGCGAGATCGGACAGGGCGACGGCGGCGCGGGCGTCCACCACGCCGCCCACGAGGCCACCGCTGGCGTCGGCGGTGAGCTTCGCGGCGCCGACATGCAGCCGCCGCAGGGTGATGTCGCTGCCGGTGAGGCTCGCCTCCGCGGCGATCTCGGCGTCGTCGCCGATCAGCGCCGGCGCCGGCGCCATGCCGCCGGTCACGGACACCTTGCCGGTCAGCCCCAGGGTCGTGGTGCCGCCAGACATGGCGGCGGTCGCGTGCAGGGCGCCGTGGCCCTTGAGGTCGGCGCCGAAGCCGGAGAGGTCGGGGAGGGTCAGGTCGAGATCGGCGTTCGGTGCGTCGCCGGCATGCAGGGTGCCGTCGATGCCGAGCAGCGGATGCGACACGGTGAGGCGCACCGGCCGGTCCGCGGCGTTCAGCTGCACGTCCGCTTTGATCCGCACCGGCGCCGCCGCCAGCAGGTCGGGCTGGCTGCCGGGGATGCGCAGGCCGGTGAGGGCGGCATCGACCGTCATGTGCCCGGCGGCATCTCCGGACAGGTCGGCGGCGATGTCGCGGATGCCGGCGCCTGCGGCCTCCAGGCCAACGATCTTCAGGGTGCCGGTCGCCGCCGGCTTGTCGAACGGTCCGGCGACATGGGCCGCGAGATCCACCGACTGCCAGGACAGGTCGGGCCGCGGCCGCATCGCCGGCGCGCTGGCCTCGAGGTCCAGCGTCGCGGAGCGGCCCGGCACGTCGACCCGGCCGGTGGCGTTGGCCGCGAGGTCGCCGGCGCCCAGCCGCAATTCGAGACCGACCGCATTCCATGGTCCCTTGGCGTCGAGGTCCAGCGACAGCGGCCCGAGATCGGGCAGGGCGGCGAGGCCGGAAGCCAGGCCCTGCGCCGGCTCGTGCGCCTGCAGCACCGCCTCGATCGAGCCTGCGTCGACATGGCCGGACAGGTGGTAGTCGCCGGGCCCGTCGAGCCGGCGCAGGGTGATGTCGGCCTTGCCCTGCTGCAGCGAATCGAGTGTCGCCGTGCCGCTCAGCCCCAGCGCCGCCGCCATGCCGGCGACCGCCGGCGCCAGTTCGATGCGCGCGACCTCGACGCTCTGCAGGTCGACGCGCACCGGCAGCGAGAAGCTGGAGCCGCCGCTGGTGCTCCCCTGGCTGGCCGGCAGCCGGCTGACCGCGACCCGCGCCGCGGTCAGGCGCTCGATCCGCGCCTGCTTCGTCAGCAGCGCCAGCGGCGACCAGTCGAGCGCCAGGTCGTCGACGGTCGAGCCACGCGCCCTTCGCATCCCGCACCTCCAGATGCGCCAGCCGCAGCCGGTCCGGAAAGCGCCCGGACAGGCCGTTGAACACCACCATGTCGCCGGTTGCCCAGGCTGTCGCCTGCGCCAGCCAGACGCGGCCGGCATCGGTGTTCGGCACCGCCAGCACCAGGGCCGCGACCAGCACCACCACCCCGGTCAGCACCGCCGCCGTCCAGCGCAGGATGCGGAACACCACCATCAGAACGCCTGGCCCAATGCCGATATAGACCTCGAACGAATCGCCGTGGCGCTCATGCACCAGCGGCACCGCCACATCGAGCCGCACCGGCCCGATCGAGGTGAAATACCGCACGCCGAGGCCGGCGCCGACCGCGACCTTGCCGGAGAACGGCGTGCCGGTGGTGCTGACCTGCCCGGCATCGACGAACGCCGCCATGCCCCAGCTGTCGCAGGATCCGCTGGCGGTATTCCAGCGTGCCGACGTCGATCGCGGTGCCGCCGGTCGGCCGACCGCTGGGGAATTGCGGCCCGACCGACTGGTAGCGGTAGCCGCGGATGGTGCCGCCGCCGCCGGCATAGAAGCGCTGGTCGGGCGGGATGTCGAACAGGCTGGCGCCCTCGACCGCGCCGACCAGCGCCGCGCATCGCCACGATGCTGCGCGCCGGGGTGCCGCCCAGCCACGCCCCGGCGTCGAAATAGGCCGCGGCCGAGGCCTGGCCGATGACGAAGAACGCGTTGTTGCTGCCGGCGTCGTTGGCGAAGCTCGTGGACGGCGTCACCGTGGCCGAGGCGCGCACGCCGCTGGCCGGGTCGAACAGGTTGGTGGTGCTGTCCCAGGTCAGCCCGATCGGCACCTGCGCCAGCGAGTAGTTGCGGGTGACGTGCTCCTGCAGGAAGCGCGCCTGCTCCAGCTGCAGGCCGACGCTGGCGGAGAGCTGGTCGGTCAGCTTGCGGCTGAGGGTCGCCGACGCGATCACGGCGGTGCGGTCATAGGCCTGCAGCGACTCCTTCAGCCCGGTCAGGAAGAAGGTCAGCGACTGGTCGCGGCGCTGCCAGTCCGGCAGCAGCAGCTGCGCCGAGAGGTTGTAGCCCGGCTGTTCCGAGGCGGTGCCGCCGAGATTGGTCGCCGCCGCACTCAGCGTCAGCTGCTCGGCGCCGCCGAACAGGTCGCGGTGCATCCACGACGCCAGCACGCTGCCGCCCTGGTCGGTGGACCAGGCGGCGGTGAAGCTGACCGAGCGCAGCGGCCGCTCGGTGACCTCGACATGCAGCGGCAGCCGCCCGTCGGCGTCGACCGCGTCGGCGGGATCGATCCGCACGCCGGCGATGGCGCCGGAGGCCGCGAGGTCGCGCCGCGCCCGGTCGAGCACCGCCGGGTCGTAGCGCACGCCGGGCATCAGGCCGAAGCGGCGGCGGACATAGGCCTCGGTCAGCCGGTCCATGCCGGTGAAGGTGATCGGGCCGATATCGACCCGCGGGCCGGTGCTGACCGGGAACGCCACGTCGAGCGCGTCGGCCGCCGGCACCAGCGTCGCCTGCGGCGGGCTGACCTTGGCCAGCGCGTAGCCCTGGGACTTCAGCGAATCGAGCAGGCGCTGGCCGCCCGCGAGCACGTCGGCCGCCCGCGCCGGGGCACCGGGCTCGAGCCCCAGCGCCTGCCGGGCACCCGATGGCACCGCGCCGTCGATCTCGACCCGGCGCAGGTGGAACAGCGTGCCGCGGGTGATCGCCACCTCCACCTTCACGCTGGCGCCGGCGGGCAGCGCGTCGAGGGCGTCGGGTAGGCCCGGGTCGTCCAGGCTGCGGCCAGCGACGGTGACCTTCTCGGTCGACGCATAGTAGCCGTCGCTCTGCAGCACGGTGGCGAAGCGGGCGACGTCGGCGCGGGCTCGGGCGAGCAGCGCGAAGCTGCCGACGGGTGCGGTCTGGCGCAGGCTGATCAGGGTCGAGGCGCTTTGCAGCGCGGCGTCGATGCCGGCATCGCCGGTCGGCGCGATGGTCACCTCATAGGCCACCGGGTCGGCCGCCCGGCCGGGATTGCGCACCAGCACCGGCGGCGCCAGCAGGATGGCCGCGAAGCCCAGCAGCAGCCGCGCCAGCCGCGACGCCGTCCGCGTCCGCAATCGCGTCCCGGGCCTGGCCACGTCCTCACCCGGCGATTGCATACCCGGCAGCTTCATCGCAGACGCAACGCGACCGGACGGCGGTCGTTGCCCGCGCGGCGGCGCTTTCCCGCAACCTTCGGGGCCGGGCCGGCTTTCGCCCAGCATTCAAGCAATGGTAACAGTGCCGTCATTGTCCGGTCCCCGAACCCGGAGTATTCGCCGTCTCGATGGAACCAGCCCCCAAACGACTCGGTGCCAAACGACTAGCCCTTCTGGCGGACCCCGTCGATGGCGTCCCCGGCGACACCGCGTGGAACGATTTCGGCCCCGCCAGGGGCCATGTGATGCGGCGCGTGCGGGCGATCCGGCGCGGCATCTCGGTGCTGGTCTGGACGCTGCTGTGCATCCCCATCCAGCTGGTGCTGATCCTGCTGCCGGATAGCTGGCCGATGGGCCGCGCCAAGGTGGCGTTCGCACGGATCTACTGGTCCGGCATGTGCCGGCTGATCGGGCTGACGGTGCGGATGATCGGCACCCCCGCCACCCGGCCGCAGCCGCGCGGCGGTTCATCCGGCCCGATGACGCCGCGGCCGGTGGTGTTCGTGTCCAACCATTCCTCCTGGCTGGACGTCCTGGTGCTCGGCGGCCGGCTCGACGCCTGCTTCATCGCCAAGGACGAGGTCGTCCCGCTGGCCGCTGATCAGCACCGTGGCGCGGCTGGGCCGCACCGTCTATGTCCGCCGCGCGCGCAGCAGCACCGGGCGCGAGCGCGACGACATGCATGACCGCCTGACCGCCGGCGACAGCCTGATCCTGTTCCCCGAGGGCACCACCTCGGACGGCTCGCGGGTGATGCCGATTTCCGCTCGTCCTTCCTGGCGGTCGCCGAGCAGCCGGCCACCCCGGATGGCCGCAAGCCGCTGGTACAGCCGGTTTCCGTGGTCTATGACCGGCTCGCCGGGCTGCCGACCGGGCGGTCCAGCCGGCCGCTGTTCGCCTGGTACGGCGACATGGATATCGGCGTCGCATTTCTGGCGGCTGGCGCAGCATCGCGGCCTGCGCGTCACGGTGCTGCTGCACGCCCCGCTCGACCCCGCGCATTTTCCCGACCGCAAGGCGCTGGCGCAGGCGACCTGGGCGGCGGTGGCCGACGGCGCCTCCGCGCTGCGGCAGAACCGCCCGGTCGAGCCGACGCCCGCCGCCGAACCGCTGATGGATGCCGGGTCGCACGCCTTTGCCTGAGCGCCGCACTTCCGACAGCCGGCGATTTCCATGACAACTGCGTCGATGCCAGTTGGGAATGCTTGACACGCCCACCATCTACCCTGCGAGAATTACCTTGCCCGCAAGACTTGGCGAGCCTGAAGCCGGGCCGTTCCACCGCTCCATCAGGAGGCACTTCCGCGTCATTGCACTTGACCCGCCGCCCGCGGACGACGATCTCTCCGCCCTTTCCTGCCGGAACCTATCCGGCGGACGCCGCGGAGCCCTGTGCCATGACTTCCCACGCGCATGACGTCCCTTCCGACGCCCGCCGCCGGCAAGCGCCTGCACGTCATCACCTGGGGCTGTCAGATGAACGTCTATGACAGCGGCCGCATGGCCGATGTGCTGGCGCCGCTCGGCTATGCGCCGGCCGACGACGCCCCGAGGGCGCCGACATGGTGATCCTCAACACCTGCCACATCCGCGACCGCGCGGCGGAGAAGGTGTTCTCCGAGCTTGGCCGCCTGCGGCGTGCCGAAGGAGGCGCAGGAGGCCGCCGGCCGGCGCATGATCCTGGCCGTGGCCGGCTGCGTCGCCCAGGCCGAGGGCGCCGAAATCCTCGCCCGCGCGCCCTACGTGGACATCGTGCTGGGGCCGCAGACCTATCACCGCCTGCCCGAGATGGTCGCCCGCGCCAGCCGCGCCGCGCGGGCACGTGATCGACACCGATTTCCCGGTCGAGCAGAAATTCGACTTCCTGCCCGATGCCGCCGCGCCGCAGGGCGTCGACCGCCTTCCTGATCGATCCAGGAAGGCTGCGACAAGTTCTGCAGCTTCTGCGTGGTGCCCTACACCCGCGGCGCCGAGCAGAGCCGCCCGCTGGCCGCCGTGCTGGCCGAGGCCGCGCGGATGGTGGCCCAGGGCACCCGCGAGATCACCCTGCTCGGCCAGAACGTCAACGCCTGGCACGGCGACGGCGCGGACGGGCAGCCGTCGACGCTCGCCGGCCTGATCCACGCGCATGGCCGCGCTCCCGGGCGTCGCGCGCATCCGCTACACCACGTCGCACCCGCGCGACATGGACGACGCGCTGATCGCCGCCCACGGCGACGGTCCCCGCACTGATGCCGTTCCTGCATCTGCCGGTGCAGTCCGGGTCCGACCGGATGCTGAAGGCGATGAACCGCGGCCACACCGCCGCCGAATACCTGCGCATCATCGACCGGCTGCGCGAGGTTCGCCCCGACATGGCGCTGTCGTCGGATTTCATCGTCGGGCATCCCGGCGAGACCGAAGCAGGATTTCCGCGACACCATGGCGCTGGTGGAGCGGGTGCGCTTCGCCCAGGCGTTCAGCTTCAAATACTCCCAACGCCCCGGCACGCCAGCCGCCGGCGCCCCCGCCCAGGTCCCCGAAGACGCTCAAGGACCGCCGCCTGTGGGAGCTGCAGGCGCTGCTGCGCGAGCAGCAGGCGAAGTTCAATTCCGGCTGCGTCGGGCTGACCATCCCGGTGCTGTTCAGCCATGCCGGCCGCCACCCGGGACAGATCGTCGGCCGTTCCCCCTGGCTGCAGGGGGTGCACTGCATCGGTCCCGCGGAACTGATCGGCACCGAGCAGCCGGTCCGGATCGCCGAAGCCCACACCAATTCCCTGGCTGGAGTCCTGCTTTCCGCAACCCCCGAAGAGGAGAGAGCCTGCGCTTGACCCAAATTGCCGCGTCTTCGGCTGACCCGTCCCGCACGCCCGCCGGCGCCATTGCCGCCGAAAAGGCGATCACCCTGCGCTTCTCCGACAACACCCTGCTGCCGCTGCTGCTCGGCGACCACGACCGCCATCTGGTCCGGCTGGAACAGGGGCTGGGCGTGCGGCTGTCGTGCCGCGGCAACAAGCTGGCGATCGGCGGCCTGCCGGCGCGCGTCGACGCCGCCCAGGCGGCGCTGACATCGCTGTATGCTCGGCTCGAACGTGGCGACGGAGTGAGCTCCAGCGATGTCGACGCGGCGATCCGGATGAGCGACCTGGAGGAGACCCGCACCCCCGGGCTGCCGCAGCCGCGGCTGGCGCTGGCCGACCTGCCGGCGATCCGCACCCGGCGCGGCGCGGTCGGCCCGCGCAGCCCCGGGCAAGCCGAGTACATGGACCTGCTGGGCA
The DNA here is from genome assembly GCA_963819305.1 of uncultured Alphaproteobacteria bacterium. GTDB lineage: Bacteria > Pseudomonadota > Alphaproteobacteria > Acetobacterales > Acetobacteraceae > CAVTKE01. The sequence continues at coordinate 1,282,254 of CAWFVP010000001.1, read as the reverse complement.
AGCACGAGATGGTGTTCGGCATCGGCCCCGCCGGCACCGGCAAGACCTATCTCGCGGTCGCCCAGGCGGTGGCCATGCTGCAGGCCGGACGCGTGGACCGGATCGTGCTGTCCCGCCCGGCGGTTGAGGCCGGCGAGCGCCTCGGCTTCCTGCCCGGCGACCTCAAGGACAAGATCGACCCCTATCTGCGCCCCCTGTACGACGCGCTGCACGACATGATGCCCGGCGACCAGGTGATCCGGCGGATGGCCACCGGCGAGATCGAGGTGGCCCCGCTCGCCTTCATGCGCGGCCGCACATTGGCGCACTCCTTCGTCATCCTCGACGAGGCCCAGAACACCACGCCGGTGCAAATGAAAATGTTCCTGACCCGGATGGGCGAGGGCACCCGGATGGTGATCACCGGCGATCTCAGCCAGGTCGATCTTCCGGCCGGCACCCGCAGCGGCCTGCGCGATGCGCTGGATACGCTGGAGGGGGTCTCCGGCATCGGCGTCTGCCGCTTCGCCAGCCGCGACGTGGTGCGCCATCCGCTGGTGGCGCGGATCGTCGACGCCTACGAGCAGCGGCAGGCCGCCGAAAAGGAAACCAGCGCGCGGCGGTCCCGCGCGGTGGAGGGTGCGGCCAAGTAGATGGACCCAGGAAGTAGTAGATCCCCCCCGCAGGCCCCGCCATCCGGTGAACGGGGCGCCTCCGGGGGGGTCCAGGTGATCGTCGCGGACCATGGCTGGCGGCGGGTGGTGCGCGATCCGGCGGCGATCGCCGCCCGGGCGGCGCTGGCTGCCGGCGGCGACGCGGTCGTGGTGCTGTCGTCCGACCTCGCGGTGCAGCGGCTGAACGCCCGCCATCGCGGCCGCAACAAGCCGACCAACGTGCTGACCTTCGACCCCGCTATGCCCGGCTGCCCCGGCGAGATCGTGCTGGCGCTGGGCACCGTCTGCCGGGAGGCCCGCGCCGCCGGCCGCAGCGCCGCCGCCCACCTGGCGCATCTGGTGGTGCACGGCGCGCTGCACCTGCGCGGCCACGACCACCACGACGCCGGCGACGCGCGGCGCATGGAAATGGCGGAATCGCGTATCCTGTCGCGGATCCACGTCGCCAACCCCTGGAAGCGAGCATGAACGCCCCCCTGTCACGTGCCGGCCTGCTCGACCGGTTGAAGGGCCTCACCCGCCGGCGCCACGAGACCAGCGTGCGCGCCCATATCGCCGACCTGGTGCAGGAGGCCGCCGAGGCCGAGCACGTGCCGGGGCAGGCGGAGGAACTCGACCGCCAGGAGCGCGCGCTGATCGCCAACGTGCTGCGGCTGCGCGGCACCATGGCGGACGACGTGATGGTGCCGCGCGCCGACATCGTCGCCATGCGGGTGGACGTGACGCTGGACGAGGCGATCGCCCAGCTGCGCAGCGAAGGCCATTCCCGCCTGCCCGTGTTCCGCGAGCAGCTGGATGACATCGTCGGCATGGTCCACATCAAGGACGTGTTCGCCTATGTTGGCCGGCCGGACGCGTTCCAGCTGGAGAACATCCTGCGCAAGCCGCTGCTGGTGGCGCCGCAGATCCCGGTGCTGGACCTGCTGCTGCAGATGCGCCAGGCGCGCATGCATCTGGCGCTGGTGGTCGATGAGTATGGCGGCATCGACGGCCTGGTGACCATCGAGGACCTGGTGGAGACGATCACCGGCGACATCTCCGACGAGCACGACGAGGTGCTGGGGCCGATGGTCACCGAGCGCGCCGACGGCACGCTGGACATGGACGCCCGCCTGCCGATCGACGCCTTCGAGGCCCGGATGGGCCCGACGCTGACCGAGGACGAGCGTGAGATGGATATCGACACGATCGGCGGGCTGGTGTTCCGGCTCGCCGGGCGGGTGCCGGCACGGGGCGAGGTGATCGGGCACCCCGCGGGGGTGGAATTTCGCGTGCTGGAGGTCGATGCGCGGCGAATCCGGCGCCTGCGGGTGCGCAAGGCGCCAGCGCAGCAGGCGGCGGCGGAATAGCAGGACCGCGAATTCGCCGGTTGCTCGCGAAACCTTGATACTTTCCTAACGCGTTCGTGATAAGGCTCGCCGGTCGGCACCACTCGGTGCCATCCGGCAACGGCCAGATCCGAGGACAGCGCGCAAGATGCTTACCAAAATTCGCGAACTCCTGGCCGGCAATCCGATCGAGATGCTGCCGGACGACGCCCTCGCCGCGAATTGGGACGCCGGAACCCGGGGGCAGCTTTCGCTCGCCGACCGGGCCATGGTCGGGGCCTGGGCCGCCAAGGTCGGCGGCACGCTGCGCTTCTGGCACTTCGCCGGCCGGTCGAAGACCGACAGCTACGACGTGGCCAACGTGCTGTTCGCCGATGACGGCGAATGCTGGCAGGTGTTCCGGCCGGGAAACGACGACGGCGTGGTGGTGCTCGACATCGCCTGCGGCATCGTCGGCACCCGGTATGCATGTCTGCGCGCCGCGCTGGACGCGATCTCGACACCCGGCGCCCGGGCCCGCATCGCCGGGACCTAGAGTATCTTTATCCTAGCTGATGAATCAGATCGGTCGGATGGTGCTCTAGCCTTTCGTCGCCCCTGAGGTCAGCCCGCGCACCAGCCAGCGCTGCGAGACCAGGGTGAAGACCAGCATCGGCAGCATGATCACCGTGGTGACGGCGCCGAGTTGCCCCCACTGGATGCCCTCGTCGGTGCGGATGCGCGACGCCACCACGGACAGCGTCACGGCGTGCTCCGAGGTCAGCGGCAGGGCCAGCACCAGGTCGTTCCAGGCGAGTGAAAAGCTGAAGATGGCGACGGCCGCGAGGCCGGGGCCGGTGAGCGGCAGGATCACCCGCAGGAAAGCCTGCATCGGCGTGGCGCCGTCGATCATCGCCGCTTCCTCCAGCGCCTTCGGCAGGTCGAGGAAGAAGCCCTGCAGCATCCAGGTGGCCAGCGGAATCGCCAGCGCCACGTAGGGCACGATCAACGCCAGCCGCGTATCGAGCGCGCCCACCTGACCGGCGAAGAAGAACAGCGGCAGCACGATCGCCACCGGCGGCAGCATGCGCATGGCGAAGATCGTCACGCCCAGCAGGCCATGCCCCGGCGGCCGCAGCCGGGCCAGCGCGTAGGCCGCCATGGCCGACAGCACCACGGCGCAGCCGGTGCTGACCAGGCTGACCACCAGCGAATTGATCATCGCCGGAACGATCGAATACTTGCCCGACGTGAACACCACCCGATAGTTCTCGAGCGTCGGCCGGAAGAGGAAGGTCGGCGACAGCGAGACGATGTCGGGCGGCGTCTTGAAGCTGGTCAGCACCAGCCACAGGATCGGCAGGATCACCACCGCCGCCAGCCACGCGACCACGAGGACCGCAACGAATTTCGCGAGATGCCGTGACCGACGTTTCAAGACAGCGCCTCCCTGCGCAGGGCGCGCATATAGGCGATTGCGACCACGACGCTGACCGCCAGCATCACCAGCGAAAGTGCCGCACCGATGCCGAGATCGAACGACTTGAACGCCGTGCGGTAGATCTCCACGCCCAGCACCGCGGTCTTGTCGCCGGGGCCGCCGCCGGTGAGAATCCAGATCGTGGTGAACACCCGCAGTGCGAACACGGTCCTGAAAATAAGCACCACCGACAGCGCCGGCAGCAGCAGCGGCACGATGACGTGGCGGATGCGGGCGAACATCCGCGCGCCGTCCAGTTCGGCGGCTTCCAGCAACTCGATCGACACGCCCTGCAGCGCCGCGAACAGCACCAGCACCACGAACGGCGTCTGCTGCCAGATGTCCACCACCACGACGGAAGCGAACGCCCAGTCGCCGCCCAGCCAGAGCTGCGGCGGCAATCCCACCGACTGCATCAGCCAGTTCGCGAGGCTGCCGTCGCCGCTGAGCAGCAGCCGCCAGGCCAGTGCGGCGGCGACTTCGGAAATCATCATCGGCGTCAGGAACAGCGCCTGCAGCCAGCGGATGTTGTTGAAATGCCGATACAGCAGCAATGCTATCGCAAAGCCCAGCAGCAGTTCCGCGCCGACCGCGAATGCAGTGAAGGCGAGCGTCCGCCATAGATCGTCGAGCCACCGGCGCTCGGTCAGGATTTCCGCGAAATTATCGAGCCCGACATAGAGCGGCGGCCCGCTGGTGAGTTGCCAGTCCTGCAGCGCCGCATAGACGTTGAACAGCAGCGGCGGCAGCACCACCAACAGCACATACAGCAGCGGAAGGCCGATGAAGACATACGCCAGCCGGTGCCGCGGCGACCGCCAGCCCGGCGACACGCTCAGCGGCGCAGCGTCCGGGTCGCCCGGGTGCTGGCGTCGTTCAGCGCCTTTTCCGGCGTCTCCTGCCCGGTCAGCGCCAGCGACAGGCTGCGGCCGAGATCGTCCGCCACATTGGCCCATCCCGGCCGGTTCGGCTGCGGCCGCGCGCCGTCCAGCGCCTTCAGCACGTTGGCGGCGTAGGGATTGGCCTTCAGGTAGTCGGGATCGGTGAACACGCTGGCGACCGTCGGGCTGTTGCCGTAGTCGCGCGCCGCCATCAGCTGCACCGCGGGCGATGCCGCATAGCGCACGAAGCGGATCGCCGCCGCCGAGGATTTAGAGGCGCGGCTGACGCCGAAGCCCCAGCCGTTGCTCATCGACACGCCATTCGGCGCACCGGTCGGCATGTACGGCGCCGAATCGACGTTGCCGGCGACCTTGGACAGCTTGGGATCGTTCAGCGCCGCGAGCCACGGCGAGAAGGCCAGCATCATCGCCGCGCGGCCGCTCTGCATGGCGCCGATGGTGCCGCCGTCGTCGTATTCCAGCGCGTCGCGCGGCATCACCTGGTAGCTGCGATAGAGATCGACGAACAGCTTGGTCGCAGCCTGCCCGGGCGGCTCGGCGAATGCGGGCCTGGTGCCGTCGGGGGACAGGAAGTCGCCGCCGAAACTGGTCAGGAACACGCCCCAGCTGTCGACCATGTTCAGCCCCTGGCCCATCGGCGCCACGAAGCCGTACTGGTTCTTCGCCGGATCGGTGAGCCGCTTCGCGACCTCGACGAACTCGGCCCAGGTCTTGGGCGGCGCGGCGATCCCGGCGGCGCGGAACAGGTCCGTGCGGTAGGCCAGAACGCGGCCGCCGATGCGTACCGGCAACGCATATTGCGCGCCCTTGTCGGCGAACAGCGCCGCCATCGAGGGCACGATCGCGCTCATGTCGAAGCCGTCGCCGGGTGCGAGGTCCGGCTTGAGGTCGGTGAGGTATTTGGCGAGGTCGCCGAGCCAGGTGTTGTTCAGCACCACCACGTCGATCTGGCCGGCGCCGGTGGAGAGATCGAGGATCGCCTTCTGCCGCACGTCGTCGAGCGGCATCTCCACGACGTTCACCTCGATGCCGGTATCGGCCTTGAAGCGGGCGGCGATGGCATTGAAGGATTTCGCCGCCGCCCCGGCCGGCACCGGCATCCGCAGGGTTTCGGCGCGCGCCATCCCGGGCGCCAGCAGCGATGCGAAAATGCAGCCGCCCAGCAGCGCCAGGATGCGAATTCGCTTCATGTTTCCCCCTTCGGCGGCAGCAGTTCCGCTGCGTCGCGGCTGCTCAGTAGATGCTGGCAGGCGAAGTCTGCGGACACCAGCGCGCAGTTTTCAGGAACGGCACCAGGCTGCGCAGCGCGCGCGGCGAGGCGATGCGTTCCAATGCTTCCACCGCATAGCCGGGGACGTAGCGGTTGTCGTCGTGCAGCGCGTCCTCCAGCGCCGGCACCGCGGCCTCGGCGCGCGGGCCGAGCTGCCCCAGCGCCAGGGCGGCGGAAAACCGCACGTCGGCCTCGGGATCGCGCACCGCCTGGGACAGCGCCGCGACCGAGCCAGGGGTCGCCGGCTTCCAGCCGAGCGCCTCGACGGCATTGACGCGCACCTGCCGCTCCGGATCGCGCACCGCATCCGTCAGGGCCGCGCTCACCGCCTCGCCGGTGCCGGTGATCTCGCCCAACGCGAACGCCGCCAGCTTGCGGGCGCGGGGCTGGCCTTCGCGCAGCATGTCCAGCAGCGCCGGCACCGCCGGCTGCCCGACTTCCACCAGCCCGCAGGCGGCGGCGCGGGCGATCCGCTCGGCGTCGATCACGTAGTCGTTGGGGAAGTCGGAACTGTTGAGTTCCTCCACATGCGGCCCGTCATTGCGCAGCACCGCGTCGCGCAGCACCGGGATCGCCGCCGCACCCGCTTCGGCCAGCGCGTAGGCGGCATCGATAGTGACGGGATCGCAGGGGTCGTCGAGCAGCGGGGCGAGGTCAGCCACGAACGCCGCGGCCTGGCCGCTGGCGGCGATGCCGTTGATCGCCGCGAGGCGGACCCGCGGGTCGGAGTCGCGCAAGCCGGTGCCGTCGGCGGCGTTGCCGCGCGGCGGGTCGTCGGTGGCGCCGCGCAGCCAGCGCCATTGCCGGCGCCACACCGCCGACATGTCGAGCCCGGGCTTGTCCTGCAACCGCCACGCGGGATCGCGATGGTTCCAGCTCGGCGTCGTGGGGCTCTCCATGCGGGCGAATTCGAACTTCATCATGAAGCGGTTGCGGTTGGTGTCGTTCTTCATCTTGCGATGCCAGACGTCGTAGTGGATCAGCAGGAAGCCGCCCGCCTCCAGCGAGCCCGGCTTCTCCGGCATCAGCGCCGGGTCCGGGCGGCGGTATTGGAACTGGCTGCCGGGCACCACCCCGGTCGGCCCCTGCTCCAGCGGCGTCGCCTGGGGCACGTACATGATCATCACCCAGCGCAGGTGATGGTTGCGGACCCGGCTGCGGTAACCCCAGTAGCTGTCCTTGTGCAGGACCTGCGCCGGCGAGCCCGGCAGGTTGTTGTGCAGGGCGCGGTGCGGGTGCATGGCGTAGCCGGGGCCGACCACGCTGGTCAGCGCGCCCTTCACCACCGGATCGGCGAACACCGACTCCAGTTCGGGTACCAGCGGCAGCAGGTTGTTGCCGGGGTTGCGGCCCTCCTCGACGGTGCCGATCATGCCGTCGAACCGCTCATAGATCCGGTCGTGGAAGCTGCGCGGCAGCTGGGTCTGCAGGCACAGGTAGCCATGCGCGATGAACTTTTGCATCTGCGCGTCGTCGAGCAGCAATGGCGCGGTCATGAGGTTCCCCCGGTGCGGTTTTTCCAGCTTCGGCCGGGTGGGCTAGCCTTGGCCAGAGCGGTCCTGGAAAAAAGCCGTGATTTTCGCCTACGATATGGGAATTTCGCCGATGAAGCAACCAGACGCAGCGACCCTGGAGGCAGCCCGCCCCGCCTACGCGGTGCCCGCGCTGGAAAAGGCCCTCGACATCATCGAGTTGCTGGCCGGGCAGGCCACCCCGCCGACCGGCAGCCAGATCGCCGCCACCATGCGCCGCTCGCCCGGCGAGATCTTCCGCATCCTGCAATGCCTGGAGCGCCGCCAGATCATCGAGCGCCGCCAGCCGGGCGAGCGGTTTTCCCTGACGCCCCGGCTGCTGGAGCTCGGGCTGCGGCACCCGCCGGTGGACCGGCTGCTGACCAGCGCCATTCCGGTGATGCAGGAACTGGCGCAGACCACCCGGCAATCCTGCCACCTGGCGATGCGCAACGGCGCCCATATCCTGATCGTGGCCCAGGTCGCCTCGCCCGCGTCGATCGGCTTCTCGGTGCGGCGCGGCGCGCGGTTTCCGCTGGCGGGGTCGATCTCCGGGCGGGTGCTGCTGGCCTTCCGCAAGCCCGCGGAACTGCGCCTGTGGCTCGCCTCGATCACCGAGGAAGGCGGCGCCGATGGAATCCCCGCGGAGTTGCCGGAGATGCTCGCGGCGATCCGCGCCGCCGGCTATGCGCGGTCGGACAGCCTGGTCTGTCCGGGCGTCGTCGACGTCGCCGCCCCGGTAATCGACGACAGCGGCGCCGCGGCCGCGGCGCTGACGGTGCCTTATTTCGCGATGCCCGGAACCCGCCTGCCGATCGAGGACCTGCCCCGGGCGGTGTGCGACGCGGCGCGGCGGATCTCGGAAGATCTCGGCGGCGGCGCCAGGGCGATGCAGGACCGCGGAGAATAGGTGCCGGCGCATTCGCGGCCCGGAGGGTTGTCTTCGCCGGGGGGTTGTCTTCGGCCGCGAGTTCGGCCGATGTAGCAACCGGACCGTGGGGGTCTTGTTTGCCCCCCGGCCAGCACCGCCGCACCCAGGCATAGGGACATCCGATGTTCATCGAGACCGAAGGCACGCCGAACCCCGCTACCCTGAAATTCCTGCCGGGCCGCGACGTCATGGGCGCCGGCACCGCCGATTTCTCGGCCCCCGACGCCGCCGCCCGCAGCCCGCTGGCCGGCGCCATCTTCGCGCTGCCGGGCGTCGCCCGCGTCTTCCTGGGCGGCGATTTCGTCACCGTCACCAAGTCCGACGACACCGAGTGGCAGGCGCTGAAGCCGATGGTGCTCGGCGCCATCATGGAGCATTTCGTCGCCGGCCGGCCGGTGATCGAAGGCGCCGACGAGGCCGCCGACGAAGACGTGCTGCCCGAGGACGCGGAAATCGTTGCCCAGATCAAGGAGCTGCTGGACACCCGGGTGCGCCCGGCGGTGGCCGGCGACGGCGGCGACATCGTGTTCCGCGGCTACCGCGACGGCGTGGTCAAGCTGCACATGCAGGGCTCCTGCAGCGGCTGTCCCTCGTCCTCGGCCACGCTGAAGCATGGCATCGAGAACATGCTGCGGCATTACGTGCCCGAGGTTCAGGGCGTCGAGCAGGTCGCGGCCTAGGATGAGTTCCGAGCACGACGCCCAGCCGGCCGCCGCCGGGGACGTCTCCGGCATCGAGGACCCGGCGACCGAACGGGAGGTGGCCCAGGCGGTCCCCGGCGTCTCGCCGCCGCCGGACCTGGCCGCCCCCGCGATCCGCCCCCCGCTCGACGACCATGCCATGGACGTGCTGTTCCGCGAGGCCCGCACGCTCAACAAATGGACCGACCAGCCGGTCACCGACGACGAGCTTCGCGCGCTGTTCGACCTGCTGAAGATGGGCCCGACCTCGGCCAACTGCTCGCCGGCGCGGTTCGTGTTCATCCGCACGCCGGAGGGCCGGGAGAAGCTGAAGCCGGCGCTGTCGGCGGGCAACACCGACAAGACCATGGCGGCGCCGGTGACGGTGATCGTCGCGCACGACCCGTATTTCTACAATCACCTGCCGAAGCTGTTCCCGCATGCCGACGCGCGGGCCTGGTTCACCAGCAACCACGACCTCGCCGAGGAGACCGCCTTCCGCAACGGCACGCTGCAGGGCGCCTACCTGATCATGGCGGCGCGCTCGCTCGGCCTGGATGCCGGCCCGATGTCCGGGTTCGACAAGTCCAAGGTCGATTCGGCGTTCCTGTACGACCGGGGCTGGAAGTCCAACTTCCTGGTCAATCTCGGCCACGGCAATCCCGAGGGCCAATACGACCGGCTGCCGCGCTTCGCCTTCGACGAGGCCTGCGTGCTGATGTAGGGCGCTGCGGCGGCTACGGGGCCGTTCTCACCGTGCATTGCAGCATTGGCCCTTGATGGCGGCCGTGTTTTGGGGATGATGCGGGCAATCTCGCAGAAGCCCCACCTGGAATTGGATACCCCATGAGCAGCGACTCGCATGGTGCGACCCTCGGCCCGATCAGTTCCGGCCTGAAGCAGCCGTACCACCTCGTCGATCCCAGCCCCTGGCCGATCATCGGCGCGCTGGGCGGCGGCCTGACCCTGAGCGGGGTTGTCTTCATCGCCCATTACGGCAACTGGTGGCCGTTCACCGCCGGCATCCTGGTCGTCCTGGCGGTGATGTTCTTCTGGTGGCGCGACGTGCTGAAGGAAAGCCGGACGGCGGGGATGCATACCCCGGTGGTGCGCCTCGGCCTGCGCTACGGCATGATGTTCTTCATCACCAGCGAGGTGATGTTCTTCGTCGGCTTCTTCTGGGCGTTCTTCCATTTCGCCCTGTTCCCCGAGCATGTGCTGGGCACCGCCACCCCGATGTGGCCGCCGGCCGGGATCGAGACCTTCGACCCGTTCCACCTGCCGTTCCTGAACACCATGATCCTGCTGCTGTCCGGCACCACGGTGACCTGGGCGCATCACTGCCTGCTGGTGAACGACCGCAAGGGCCTGATCACCGGCCTGGCGCTGACCGTGTTCCTCGGCCTGTCGTTCACCGCCTGCCAGGCGCTGGAATATTCCGACGCGCCGTTCCACTTCAGCGGCGGCGGCATCTATCCGTCGGTGTTCTTCCTGGCCACCGGCTTCCACGGCTTCCACGTCATCATCGGCACCTGCTTCCTGGCCGTCTGCCTGCTGCGGGCCAATGCCGGCGGGTTCACGCCGCAGCGCCATTTCGGCTTCGAGGCGGCGGCCTGGTACTGGCACTTCGTCGACGTGGTGTGGCTGTTCCTGTTCGTCTGCGTCTACTGGTGGGGCCACGGCGTCATCATGTCCGAATGATGCCGCCGCCGCCGTGGTGGCTTGCGGCGCTGCGGTGCCGCTGCCCCCGCTGCGGTGAGGGCAAGCTGTTCGACGGCGTGCTGACGGTGCGCGAAACCTGCGCCGCCTGCGGCCTGGACCTGCGCCAGCACGACACCGGCGACGGCGCCACGGTGTTCGTCATCTTCATCCTCGGCACGATCGTGGTCGGCCTGGCGTTCTGGGTGGAATTCCACCTGGAGCCGCCGCTATGGGTCCATGCCGTGCTGTGGCCGGTGGTGACGGTGCCGCTGGCGATCCTGCTGATGCGGCCCTTGAAGGCCGGGCTGGTGGCGCTGCAGTACCGCCACCGGTCGAGCGAGATGGGATTGTGATCCTTCGAACCGATCTTCCGGCATGACCACGCTCCGCCGCCTGCTGGTGCCTGGACTGAGTACCCTGGCCATGCTGGCCGTGCTGCTGTGGCTCGGCGTCTGGCAGGTGCACCGGCTGGCCTGGAAGACCGGGATCCTCGACCAGATCGCCGCGGCCGAGCGGTCGCCGGCGGTGCCGCTGCCGGCGGACCCGGCGCCATTCACGAAAATCCGCGTCGTGGGCAAGTTCCGCGACGACCTCGCCGCCCTGTATGCCGCCGAGGGCCGCGACCTGCGCACCGGCCCGCAGATGGGCGCGCGAACTGATCGTGCCGCTGGAGCGCCCGGGCGCCGACCCCATCCTGGTCGATCGCGGCTGGGTGCCGGTTACTCCGCCGTTCCCGAAAGGCCCTGAAGGTGTCGCCACCGTCGAGGGCTATATTCGGCCGGCCGAGCAGGCGGGCATGTTCTCGGCCACCGACGACGTCGCCGGCCGGCATTTCTTCACCCTCGACCCGCACGCCATCGCCGCCGCACTGGGCCTGCCCCGGGTGGCGCCGTTCACCCTGGTGGCGATGGGACCGCCGGGGCATTCCGGACCCCGCGAAGGAACTGCCGCGGCCGCCGAACAATCACCTGACTTACGCGCTCACCTGGTTCGGGCTGGCCGCCACCCTGCTGGTCATCTTCCTGATCTACGCCCGCAAAACCCTCACCACGAGGACGCCGTGAACATCGTCAACGACCGCTCCGCCTATGATCGTCTCGCCGCGCGCTTCGAGCGCATCGCCATCATCGGCGAGGCCGCCGGCATGCTCGGCTGGGATGCCTCGGCGATGATGCCGAGCGGCGGCGGCGCCGCCCGCGGCGACCAGCTTGCCGTGCTGGCCGGCCTCGGCCACGCGCAGCTGACCGCGCCGGCCACCGCCGACGACCTGGCCGAGGCCGAGGCGGCCGGCGCCGACCCCGACCCCTGGCGCGCCGCCAACCTCGCCCTGATGCGCCACGCCCATACCCGCGCGACCGCCATCCCGCCCGACCTGGTGGAGGCGCAGGCGCGGGCCAACTCCGCCTGCGAGAAGATCTGGCGCGAGGCCCGCCGCACCGCCAATTTTTCCCTGGTTCGCGATGCCCTCGGCCGAAGTCATCAACCTGGTCCGCCAGCAGGCGGACGCGCTGGCGCCGGCGCTCGGCCTCTCGCCCTATGACGCGCTGATGGACGGCTACCAGCGCGGCATCACCGCCGGCGATGTCGGCCCGGTGTTCGCAGACTACGAGAAGTTCCTGCGCCGCGCCCTGCCCGAGGCGGAGGAGCGGCAGGCGCGGCTGCCGCCGCCGCTGCGCCCGAAGGGGCCGTTTCCGGCGGATCGACAGGAAGAACTCTGCCGCCGTCTGTCGGCGCGGGCGGGGCTGGAACCGGAGCATTCCCGGCTGGACCGTTCGGCGCATCCGTTCTGCGGCGGCACGCCGACCGACGTGCGCATCACCACCCGCTACGACGAGAACGATTTCGCCACCAGCCTGCTCGGCGTGCTGCACGAAACCGGCCACGCCTTGTACGAGCGCGGCCTGCCGCCGCAGCATGCCCGCCAGCCGGTCGGCGAATCCGCCGGCATGGCGGCGCATGAGAGCCAGTCGCTGATCGTCGAGATGCAGGCCTGCCGGTCGGATGCCTTTCTGTCTGCTCTGGGGCCGCAGCTGCTCGCCCAGTTCGGCGGCGATCCGGCGGTCTACGAAGCGGGCAACCTGGCCCGGCTGTGGCGCCGTGTGCAGCGCGGCTTCATCCGCGTCGACGCCGACGAGATGACCTATCCGGCGCACGTCATCCTGCGCTTCCGACTGGAGCAGGGGCTGGTGTCCGGCGATCTGCGCGTGGCCGACCTGCCGGGTGCGTGGAACGACGGGATGCAGGACCTGCTCGGCATCACCCCGCCCGATGATGCCAAGGGGTGCCTGCAGGATATCCATTGGTACGACGGCGGCGTCGGCTATTTCCCCAGCTACTCGATGGGCGCCATGGCGGCAGCGCAGCTGATGGCGGCGGCGCGGCGCGAGGTGCCTGGGCTGGATGCGGGGCTCGGGCAGGGCGACCTGTCGCCGCTGGTCGGCTGGCTGCGCAGCCGTGTGCATGCGCAGGCGAACCGGCTCGGGTTCAATGAATTGCTGGTGTCGGCGACGGGCAAGCCGCTCGATCCTAGGGATTTCGAGCGGCATCTGACTTCGCGGTATCTATCTTAAGGGCAGCAAGGGATTTCACCGCCGAGACGGTGAGGCGGGGAGAAGGGCGGAAGGGCGGAAGGGCGGAAGGGCAACCTAAGATGAGAAGAACAGGAGAAGAATAGATTCTGGCTTCGCTTCTCCCACTTCTCGCTGTCTCTGCGGTGAATATTCTTGCCTTCCTTCCGCCAGGATTGGGTTGCGCAGGCGCCGAGGAAGGGGAGAAGGAAGCGGGCGGTCGTTTCGGTCTTCTTCTCTGCGCCTCCGCTTAGCCGTTTGATGGAACGCGCAATTTTCTTGACGGCGGCGGCGGGTTGCGCGCCCCTTCAGCGTAATGGAATTCTTGGTTCTCCTGGCGGTGGCCATCGTTGGTGGCTGGGTGTTGGGCATCGTCGGGTTCGTTCGGGCCGGGCGCGCGCTGGCCGAACTCCGGATGCTTCGCCAGGCGATGGCCCAGGGTGCCCCCGTGCCGGCGCCACCGGTTGTCGGGTTCGCACCGGCCGAGCCTGCGCCGGTGGCGGCGCCGGCCGCTTCGGGTGAACCGGTCCAGCAGCGCCCGATCCCGGACGAGGCGAAACCCGCAGCCGCGGCACCCGCCCGTCCTGCCCCGCCGGCACGCGACCTGGAATCGCTGCTGACCCTGCGCTGGGGGGTCTGGCTCGGCTCGGCCGCCCTGCTGTTCGCCGGCGTCTTCCTGGTGCGCTACGCCGTCGAGGAGGAGTTGCTCGGGCCCGCCGCCCGCTGCGGCCTCGGCGCGCTGCTCGGGGTGGCGCTGCTGGCCGGCGCCGAGTGGCTGCACCGGCGCCAGGGTCCGGCGACGACGGGGCCATTCGGCATCGACCAGGCGCCGGCGGGACTCGCCGCCGGGGGCACCGCGATCCTGTTCGGGGCGGCCTACGGCGCCGGACCGTTCTACGAATTGCTGCCGCCGCTGCCGGCGTTCGCGGCGCTGGCGGCGGCGTCGCTGCTGGCGCTGCTGGCCGCCCTCCGCTACGGGCCGCTGACGGCCGCCACCGGAATTGCCGGCGCCTTCGCCACCCCCGCCCTGGTCGCCACCGACACGCCGTCGATGCCCGGGCTGTTCGCCTACCTGTTCGTGGTGTCGGCCGCCGCGCTCTCTGTCGTCGGCCGCACCGCCTGGATCTGGCTGGCCTGGGCGACCACGCTGGCGGGCTGCGTCTGGGTCGGCATCGCCGCGGTCTCCGGCGCGCCGGAGCTTTGGTCCGCCGCCGCCTTCGTGCCGGCCGCCGCCGCGCTGAACCTGTTCCTGCTGCCGGCCGCGGCACTGGACCACCCGATCGGCCGCCGCCTCGCCTGGGTGCCGTTCGCGGCGCTCGGCGTCGCCGGCCTGGTGCTGGAGAGCTTCGTCACCGGCAATGCCCCGCGCGTGGGCCTGTTCCTGCTGTCGCCGCTGGCGGTGTGGAAGGGCGCCGCCGAGCCGCGCCTGGACCGGCTGCCGTGGCTGGCGGCATTGCTCGGCCTGCTGACCCTGCTGCTATGGGCGCTGCCGGAGTGGAACCCGACCGGCGAGGTCATCCGCACCGAGGATTTCGTCCAGGCGGTGCTGCCGGGCGGCTGGGCGCCGCAGGTGATCCAGCCGCTGCTGACCGCGGCGGCGCTGTTCGCGGCCTTCCATGCCGCCGCCGGACTGTGGCTGGAGCGGCGAGGGCTGCATCCGCTGCGCTGGTCGGCGCTGGTGGCGGCGGTGCCGGTGCTGACGCTGGCGGTCGCCTACGCGCAGGTCGCGCGCTTCCAGGCCGATATTCGGCTGGGCCGCCGCCGCGCTGGGGCTGGCGGCGGCGCTCACCGGCCTCGCCGCGCGGGCCGCCGGGCAGGCGGACGCTCTCCCGGCACGACAGCGCGCCGGGGTGCATGCCGCCGGCGCGGTCGCCGCATTGGCGCTGGGTTGCGCCATCCTGCTGCACGACCACTGGCTGACGCTCGCCATCGCCCTGGTGCTGCCGGCACTGGCCTGGATCGAGGCCCGTGCCGACCTGCCGCCGCTGCGCCGGGTCGCGCTGGCGGTGGCCGCCCTGGTGCTGGCCCGGCTGCTGCTGAACTGGTACGTGCTGGACTACGCCTTCGGGACAGTGCCGCTGGCGAACGGCCTGGTGGCCGCCTACGCCGCGCCCGCCGTGGCCTTTGCGGTCGCCGCGCGGCTGTTCCGCCGCCGCGCCGACGACCTGCTGGTGGCGATGCTCGAAGCCGGCGCGGTGGCCTTCATGGCGTGCTTCGTGGCGCTGGAGATCCGTCATTGGCTGGGCGGCGGCAATCTGGAGGAGCCGTTCGACTTCTCCGAACTGGCGGTCCATCTGCCGACGCTGGCACTCCAGGCGGCCGCGTACCTGTATCTCGCCGACCGCACCGGACGGCCGATGCTGCGCTGGGCCTGGCGGATCCTGGGCGGGGCCGCGCTGATCCTGGGCATCGCGCTGATCGTGCCTCAATCCGGCGTTCACCGGCGCCGCGGCCGATGCGATCGCTTTGGCGGGAGCCTACCTGATCCCGGCGGTCCTGGCGGCCTGGGCCGCGCTGCGCATCGCCTCGCCCCGCCTGCGCCAGGGCCTCGCGCGCCTACGCGGTGCTGGCCGGGTTCGCCTGGATCACGCTGCAAATTCGCGAGGCCTTTCACCCCATCCTGATGTCGCTTGACACCGTGCCGATCGAGAATGCCGAGTTGTGGGCGTGGTCCGGCGGCTGGCTGGCCTACGGGATCGCCCTGATGGTGCTGGGCATCCGCACCGGCGAGCGGGCGCTGCGCCTGGCCGCGCTGGGCATCGTGGCGCTGGTCTGCGCCAAGGTGTTCCTGGTCGACATGTCGGACCTCACCGGGCTCTGGCGGGTGCTGTCCTTCCTCGGCCTCGGGCTCGGCCTGATCGGGCTGGGCGCCGTGCATCGCCGCTTCGTGCTGCCGGGCCGCGACCAGGGCGCGCCCGCCGCGGAGGTTCCGGACGGGCCACCGGTGGCCTGACGCGCCACCGCCGGGAACGGGTCCCGCCGATCGCCATTGCTCCTGGCAAGGTCCTGGCCCAGAACTCTCCCCTTCATCCCTCGCCAGGCAGTGTTCCGCAATGCGCTACGTCTCCACCCGCGGGCAGGCGCCCGTGCGCGATTTCGCCGGCGTGCTGCTGGCCGGGCTGGCCGAGGATGGCGGCCTGTACGTGCCGCAGACCTGGCCGAGCTTCTCCGCCGCCGATTGGCGCGCCCTGCGCGGCCTGCCGTATCCCGAGCTGGCCGCCCGGGTGATGCAGCCCTTCGTCGGCGACTGCGTGTCCTTCGCGACGCTGCAGAAGCTGTGCCACGAGAGCTATGCCGGCTTCGCCCATCCGGCCGTGGTGCCGCTGGTGCAGCTCGACACCGGGCTGTGGGCGCAGGAGCTGTTCCACGGCCCGACGCTGGCGTTCAAGGACATGGCGATGCAGCTGCTCGGCCGGCTGTTCGACCATGTGCTGGCCGAGCGGCGACGAGCGGATCACCATCGTCGGCGCCACCTCGGGCGACACCGGCTCGGCCGCGATCGAGGCCTTCGCCGGCCGCGCGCGCGGTCGACATCGTCATCCTGCATCCGCACGGCCGCACCAGCGAGGTGCAGCGCCGGCAGATGACCACCGTGCGGCGCGGCCAACGTCGCCAACATCGCCGTCGACGGCACCTTCGACGATTGCCAGGACCTGGTGAAGGCGATGTTCGCCGACACCGCCGTTCCGCAGCGAGATGCACCTCTCGGCGGTGAACTCGATCAACTGGGCGCGGATCGCGGCGCAGGTGCCGTATTACGTCGCCGCCGCCCTGGCGCTGGGCGCGCCGGAGCGCGAGGTGGCGTTCGCGGTGCCGACCGGCAATTTCGGCAACGTGCTGGCCGCCTGGGTGGCGCGGCGGATGGGCCTGCCGGTGGCGCGGCTGATCTGTCGCCGCCAACCGCAACGACATCCTGGCCCGGTTCCTGGCCAGCAACGACATGTCGATGCGCGCCGGTGGAGCCGTCAGCCTGTCGCCCAGCATGGACATCCAGGTCAGCTCCAATTTCGAGCGGCTGCTGTTCGAGCTGCTCGACCGCGACGGCCCGGCCACCGCCGCCGCCATGGCCGAGTTCCGCGCCAGCGGGCGGATGCCGGTGCCGGATGCGGCCTGGAAGCGCGTCACCTCGGTGTTCCACGGCTTCCGCCTGGACGATGCCGGCACGCTGGCGGAAATCCGCCGGCTGCATGCCGAGGACGGCTACCTCGCCGACCCGCACACCGCCATCGGCATCGCCGCCGCCCGGGCGCTGGCCTGCCAGCATGGGGTGCCCACCGTGGCGATGGCCACCGCCCACCCGGCGAAGTTCCCCGACGCCATGGAACAGGCGACCGGACAGCGCCCCCCTCTGCCAGCGCACCTCGCCGACCTATATGAACGTCCAGAGACGTTTTCGCGCGCCCCGAACGACCTCGCCGCCGTCGAGGCTCTGGTCCGCGCCACTGTATTGAGGAATGCCGCATGACCGACGTGATCCAGGCTGGCGTGGCCGCCAACGTGACCCCCGCCGACAACCCCGCGATCCGCGTCACCCGCCTGCCGTCCGGCCTGACCGTGGTCACCGAACGCATGGACCGGGTGGAGACGGTCTCGCTCGGCGCCTATGTCGCCACCGGCACCCGCCACGAGACCGCCGAGGAGAACGGCGTGTCGCATTTCCTCGAGCACATGGCGTTCAAGGGCACCGAGCGGCGCAGCGCCGCCGCCATCGCCGAGGAGATCGAGGCGGTCGGCGGCCACATCAACGCCTACACCGCGCGCGAGCAGACCGCCTACTACGTCAAGGTGCTGAAGGAGGACACCGCGCTCGGCGCCGACATCATCGGCGACATCCTGAGCCACTCCACCTTCGATCCGCGACGAGCTGGAGCGCGAGCGCGGCGTGATCCTGCAGGAGATCGGCCAGGCCAACGACACGCCCGACGACATCATCTTCGACCATTTCCAGGAGACCGCCTACCCGGACCAGCCGATGGGCCGGCCGGTGCTGGGCACCGAGGCCGGCATCCGCGGCATGCCGCGCGACGCGCTGATGAGCTACATGCGCCGCCACTACGCCGCCGTCCAACACGGTGGTCGCCGGCCGCCGGCAACCTGGAGCACGACCGCGTTCGTCGACCTGGTCGCGCGAGCACTTCGCCGACCTGCCGGCGCGAGCCGGCGCCCGCCGCGGTCCCTGGCACCTATGACGGCGGCGAGTTCCGCGAGGCGCGCGACCTCGACCAGGTGCACATCGTGCTCGGCTTCCCGTCGGTCGCCTACGCCGACCCGGACTACTACCCGACGATGCTGCTCTCGACCCTGCTCGGCGGCGGCATGTCGTCGCGGCTGTTCCAGGAGGTGCGGGAGAAGCGCGGCCTGGTCTATTCGGTCTATTCCTTCACCGCGCCGTCGATGGATGGCGGCCTGTTCGGCATCTACGCCGGCACCGGCGAGAGCGAGGCGGCGGAGCTGATGCCGGTGACGCTGGACGAGCTGCAGAAGGTGCAGCACGAGGTGACCGAGGCCGAGCTCGGCCGCGCCCGGGCCCAGGTGAAGGCCGGCGCTGCTGATGTCGCTGGAAAGCACCGGCAGCCGCTGCGAGCAGCTGGCCCGCCAGATGCAGGTGTTCGGCCGCGTGATCCCGACCGCCGAGACGGTGGCCAAGATCGACGCGGTGACGGCGCTCGACGTGCAGCGCGCCGCCGCCCGCATGTTCCGCGCGGCGCCCACGCTGGCCGCGATGGGCCCGGCCGGGACGGGTGCCGGGGCTGCCCTCCATCGCCGACCGGCTGGCGGCATGAGCATCATGGATCATAACCGAACTCCTGGCCGACCTGATCGGCCGTGCCCGCGCCGCCGGCGCCGATGCCGCCGATGCCGTGCTGGTCGCCGGCACCTCGCTCGGCGTGCAGTCGCCGGCTGGGCAAAACCGAGCATCTGGAGCGCTCCGAAGGCCGCGACCTCGGCCTGCGGGTGTTCGTCGGCAAGCGCTCGGCCATTGTCTCGTCCACCGCCGTCGATCCGGCGGGTTTCGCAGCTGCTGGCCGAGCGGGCGGTCGCCATGGCCAGGGTGGTGCCGGAGGATCCCGTATTCCGGCCTCGCCGACGAAGCGCGCGCCGCAGGAGGATGCCGGCCTCGACCTGGCCGACGCCGCCGAGCCCGATGCCGCCGAACTGATCGCCCGCGCGCGCGTCGGCCGAGGATGCCGCCCGCGCGGTCGAGGGCGTCACCAACTCCGAAGGCGGCAGCGCCGGCTACGGCCGCACCGAGATCGTGCTGGTCACCTCGGCCGGCTTCGCCGGCCGCTACGTCCGCACCAGCCACTCGGTCTCCGCGACCGCGCTGGCCGGCGACGGCACCGGCATGCAGCGGGACTACGATTATTCCAGCGCCGTCCATCTGTCCGACCTGGAGGACGCCGAGCGAGATCGGCCGCCATGCCGGCGAGCGCGCGGTGGCGCGGCTCAACCCGACCCGGCCGAAAACCGCGAAGCATGCCGGTGGTGTTCGACCCGCGCGTCGCCGGCAGCCTGCTCGGCCATCTGGCCGGCGCCATCAACGGCGCGTCGGTCGCGCGCGGCACCCGTTCCTGAAGGACAAGCTCGGGCCAGCGCATCTTCCCGGCCGGCATCAACATCATCGACGACCCGCGCCGCCGCGCGCGGCCTGCGCTCCCGCCCGTTCGACGGCGAGGGCGTCGCCGACGCGCGCCGCTGGCGCTGATCGAGGACGGCGTGCTGACCGACCTGGCTGCTCGACAGCCGCAGCGCCCGCCAGCTCGGCCTGCAAGACCACCGGCCACGCCGGCCGCGGCACCGGCGGCCCGCCGTCGCCCGGCGCCGACCAACCTCTATCTGGACGCCGGGCACGCTGACCGCCGGCGGAGCTGATGGCCGACATCAAGCGAGGGCCTCTACGTCACCGAGCTGATCGGCATGGGCGTCAACGGCGTCACCGGCGACTACAGCCGCGGCGCCGCCGGCTTCATGATCCGCGACGGCGCGCTGGCCGAGCCGGTCGCCGAGATCACCATCGCCGGCACACCTGCAGGAGATGTTCGCCGCACCTGACGCCCGGCCAACGACCTGCGCTTCCGCCGCGGCACCGACGCGCCGACGATCCGGATCGACGGCATGACGATGGCCGGCGCCTGACCCCTTCGTTCCGGACGCGCGGCGCCCTATATTGCCGTCAAGATCTCGAATCAGGCGATGCGAATTACCGTCCATGCGACGCACCGGTCTCCTGACTCGCCGCGTCCTTGCCACTCGCCCTGGCCCTGGCGCCGGCGCTGGCGTTCGCCCGCGCCGGCGGCGGCTCGTCGATGGGCAGCCGCGGCAGCATGACCTTCTCGGCGCCGCCAGCCACCAACACCGCGCCCGGCTATGCCGCGCCCGATGCAGCGCAGCCTGACGCCGCACAGTCCGGCACCGCAGCACCGCCCCGGGCTTCGGCGCCGCAGCCCGGCTTCGGCGGCCGCTCGCCCTTCATGTCCGGCCTGATGGGCGGACTGATCGGCGCCGGCATCGGCGGCCTGCTGTTCGGCGGCGGCCTGTTCCACGGCATCACCGGCTTCGGCGGCTTCCTCGGCTTCCTGCTGCAGATCTTCCTGATCGTCATGGTCGTCCGCTTCCTGTTCCGCCTGTTCGCCCGCTCGCGCCAGCCGGCCTTCGCCGGCGCCCGGCATCTTCAGCCGCATCGGCGCAGCCGGGCGCCGGCATGCCCCGGGCGGTGGCCTCGGCGGTGGCGGCGGCGGCGGCCCGCGACGCACCGGTCGCCGATCGCGCCCGGCCGACTACCAGGCGTTCGAGCAGGTGCTGCAGAGCGTCCAGGCCGCCTGGTCGGCGCACGACCTGCGCGCGCATGCAGCGCATCGCCACGCCGGAGATGGTCAGCTACTTCGCCGAACAGCTCGCCGAGCAGGCCAGCCGCGGCGTGCGCAACACCGTCACCGACGTCCAGCTGGAGCAGGGCGACCTGTCCGAGGCCTGGACCGAGCAGGGCCGCGACTACGCGACCGTGGCGATGCGCTTCTCGATGATCGACGTCACCCGCGACGCCGCCGGCCGGGTGGTCGACGGCGACCCGACCGAGCGCACCCAGGCCACCGAGATCTGGACCTTCGTGCGCGCGCCCGGCGGCCGCTGGCTGCTGTCGGCGATCCAGCAGACCCGGTAGGCCGACAGTATCTAGTTCGACTCGACCACGACGTTCATCGGCGTCGGCGCGTCGCTGATCCGCAGCGGCGCCGTCGCACATCGCATCGCCGTCCGCCTGCACCGGGATGCGGGCCGAATTCGATCTCGATGCATTCGGCCTTCAGCAGCCGCACCCCCGGCATCCGCGAGATCATGTTCAGCGGCAGCGCGACGCCGTACAGCAACGTCGCGAGCACGGCCCGGCATGGTCGAACAAGCGCCACCGTGAAACCCTTGTCGGTCGGCGTGGCGCCCGGCGCCAAGCGTGTAGCAGCCGGCGTAGAAATGCCCCTTGGTGACGATCACGCTGGCCGCCTCCATCTCCGCGCCCGTCCAGCCGCAGCCGGATCGGCCGGAACCGGTAGCGCGCCAGTCTCGCGCGGGTCTTGCAGCACGTAGGCGCTGCGGCCGATCGCCCGCTTCAGCCGCAGCGACAGCCGGTGCACCACCTGCGCGTCGAACCCGGCCCCGACCATCTGCACGAACAGCCGCGTCGCCCCGCGGCGCTCGTGCGCCACCCCCGGCCAGACGATTCGGGTCCGCCCGAACGCCAGCGAGGCGGCCACCGCGCGCGGCGCGAACGGCAGGCCGAGTTCATGCGCCAGCACGTTGGCCGTGCCGAGCGGGATGATGCCGAGCCGGCAGGTTGATCCGGCCAGCCCGTTGGCCACCTCGGCGATGGTGCCGTCGCCGCCGGCCGCCACCACCAGCCTCACGCCGGCGACGGCCGCCTTGCGGGCCAGCTCGGTCGCATGCCCGGCATGGGTGGTCTCGGCGATCTCCAGCCGCACGCCGCTCGTCGCCATCACGTCGAGCACCCGCCACAGCAGCTGGGCGCGGCGGCGGCCGGCGGCCGGATTGAACACGATCATCATGTCGGCGGGCCGTCGCTAAGGAAAATCATTTCTACCCGGCAGCGACTCGGCGTACGGCGTCGCGGCAAAGCGTCCTTCATGGCCCGCGACTGTTGCATTGCGATGACGATTGCGCGGCGTCCCGATGAACTCGGCGCATCCGGAAAAGATCGTGCCGGGTCATGCAAACTTCACTTACGCGACGCGGCGCCAAGTCTATCTGGTGCGCCCATGAATGCGGTCAGCACCAATACCCTCAGTTACCGCGCGATCTTCATCTCCGATGTCCATCTCGGGACACGCGGCTGCCGCGCCGCCTTCCTCGCCGATTTCCTGCGTCGCGTGAGCTGCCAGCACCTCTATCTGGTCGGCGACATCATCGACGGCTGGCGGCTGCGCAAATCCTGGTACTGGGACCCCAGCCACGACGAGGTGCTGCGCCTCGTGCTGCGCCATTCCCGGGCCGGCACCGAGGTCACCTACATCCCCGGCAACCATGACGAGATGTTCCGCGACTGGCTGAAGCTCGACCTCGAGATCGGCGGCATCCGGCTGCGCCAGGACGCGGTGCACGTCACCGCCGACCGGCGCCGCCTGCTGGTGATGCACGGCGACGAGTTCGACAGCGTGGTGCGCTACGCCAAGTTCCTCGCCCTGCTGGGCGACGGGGCCTACACGGTGGCGCTGGTGGTGAACCGCTGGTTCAACTCGGTGCGGCGGCGCCTGGGCTACCCCTATTGGTCGCTCTCGGCCTGGCTGAAGCGGCAGGTGAAGGAAGCGGTCAAGGCGATCGACCGCTTCGAGCTGGCGCTGGCCGGCGAGGCCCGCCGGCGCGGCTTCGACGGCGTCGTCTGCGGCCACATCCACCATGCCGAGATGCGCGAGGTCGCCGGCGTGCTGTATCTCAACGACGGCGACTGGGTGGAAAGCTGCACCGCGCTGGTCGAGCACCATGACGGCCGCCTGGAACTGCTCGACTGGGCGGCCATGAACCGGTTCTCGTTCCTCGATCCCGGCAGCGCGTCGGTCGGCGGCGGCACGGCAACCGTCGGCAGGCGCGGAGCGCCGCAACCTGCCTGAAGCCCTCAGCGACGCCACCGCGCAGGCACGGGTGCAGGCGCGGGCGCGGCTGCTCGCGGTCGGGCCGCTGCCGGCACGCATCCTCGTGGTCTCCGACGCCTGGCTGCCGCAGGTCAACGGCGTGGTGCGTACCCTGCAGACCGTCGCCGCCGAACTGACCGCGATGGGACATACCGTCGAGACCATCGGCCCCGACCGCTTCGTGACCATGCCATGCCCGACCTACCCGGATATCCGGCTGTCGCTGCTGCCGAAGCGGCGGCTGTCGCGCATGATCGAGTCGTTCGCGCCGGACGCCCTGCACATCGCCACCGAAGGCCCCCTCGGCCAGGCCGCCCGCTCCTGGGCGCTGCGCCGCGGCTGCGCCTTCACCACCGCCTTCCACACCCGCTTCCCCGAATACGTGCAGGCCCGCATCGGCCTGCCGCCACGGCTGCTCTACGCCTGGCTGCGGCGCTTCCACGGCGCCGGCCAGGGCATGATGGTGGCGACCGCCAGCCTTCGCGCCGAACTCACCGCCCGCGGCTTCAGCCATGTCCGCCAATGGTCGCGCGGCGTCGACCTGGAGCTGTTCCGCCCGCTGCCGGCGGAAGACTGGAACCTGCCCCGGCCCATCTTCGCCTATGTCGGGCGGGTCGCCGTCGAGAAGAACCTGCCGGCCTTCCTGAAGCTTGACCTGCCCGGCTCCAAGCTGGTGGTCGGCGACGGCCCGCAACTCGCGGCGCTGCGGCGGGACTATCCGCAGGTGCATTTCGCCGGCCCGCGCCACGGCGCCGCGCTGGCCCGCGCCTATGCCGGCTCCG
Organism: uncultured Alphaproteobacteria bacterium; assembly: GCA_963819305.1. Taxonomy (GTDB): domain Bacteria; phylum Pseudomonadota; class Alphaproteobacteria; order Acetobacterales; family Acetobacteraceae; genus CAVTKE01. Next base: position 1,258,334 of record CAWFVP010000001.1, on the reverse strand, counting down.
ACGTGTTCGTGTTCCCGAGCCTCACCGACACCTTCGGGCTGGTGATCCTCGAAGCCCTGGCCTGCGGCATTCCGGTGGCGGCGTTCCCGGTCACCGGCCCCAAGGATGTCCTGGCCGAGGCGGCCGGGCTGATCGGCGCGGTCGACACCGATCTCCGCCGCGCCGCGCTGCGGGCACTGGACGCCGACCGCGCCGCCTGCCGGGCCCATGCCGAGAAGTTCAGCTGGCGCGAATGCGCCACCGTCTTCCTCTCGCATCTGGTCCCGCTCGGCGGCCACTGAAAACGCCATTTCTTCTCCCTCTCCCCTTCTGGGAGAGGGTGGGGAGCGGGGTGGGCCGCGAGCCGACCGTCCCGACGCCCAGGATCAATCCGCCCCAGCCGGCAGCGGGGCGGCGGCTGCCATCCGCCAGCCCAGTGCCCGCTTCTCGATCCCGTGCCAGGACAACGCCGCGAGCGCCAGGATGAAGGGCAAGGAAATCGCCAGCTCCGCCTGCCACGTCGTGGCGGCACCCAGCGAAGCCGCCACGATTTGCTCGACCGGGAACGCATAGATGTAGATGCCGTAGGAAAAATCGCCGTAGCGGGTGAGGTTGGGCAGCCGCACCTCCGGCGCCATCGCCAGGTACAGCACCAGATACGCGCCGGCGGTGGCCGATACGAACCGGAACGAGCCAGCGGCCAGCGAAAACCCGCACAGCGCGGCGCAGGCCAGGGCCACGCCCGGCCGCAGCCGGGGCTGCCAGAAATACAGCGCGGCGCCGGCCAGGAAATCGCTGGTGAACTCGATCCCCGAATGCGCGTGGCCGATGGTCGCCAGCGCCGCCAGGTCCAGCGCGAACAGCGCCGTGACCACGCCCCGGTTCAGCACCCGGCAGAGGCCCAGGACCAGCACCAGCGCGTAGCACGCGGCCTCGAACCGCAAGGTCCACAGCGAACCGTTCACGGCGCTCGGGAACGGGTTGGCCAGGAACACCCCGGGCAGGGTGTCCACCGGCCGCAGGAACGACAGGTTGCCGGCCACGTAGCGGTAGGTCTCGGGCGCATCGAGGTACTCGCGCACGCTGAGGATGGTTGCGAGCGGACCAACGACGGCCGCCGCCAGCAGCACCACCACCACCAGCCCCGGCATGATCCGCAGCAGCCGCGACGCGACGAAGCGCCTGGCGTCGCGCGACCGGTCGAAGGACCGGGTGATCAGGAATCCGCTCAGCACGAAGAACATCAGCACCGCTATCCCGCCGGCGGTGGTCTGGCCGCCGCTGATGGCGGCGATCGGCTCGCGTGCATACGTGCCGGTGGACAGCAGGAAGGCGTGCGAGATCACGACCGCAAGCGCTGCGATAACCCGCAGCGCGTCGAAATTGTTCCGGCCGCCGCGGCCGCCGCCCGTTGGCCATTTCGTCTGCATCACGAGCGCCAGCCTGCCACGCCGGCTCGTCGCGTTTGCGAACGATTCCGGCTACGACCCATTCGGCCACAGGATCGGTTTTCGGCAATTCTGGGTAGGCCGCCGGTCCCAGTGGATCGTTGCGCCCGGCAGATTCTGCCGCCCGCTTTAACTCCCGGTTAGGCGCCACCACAGATGCTGCGCCCATGCCATTCCCGCCCTCCGGACCGCGCCCGTGACTTCCCTGCTCGAAGGGCTGAAGGCGCTCGGACCGCTGCGGCTCGCCATGCTGGGGCTGGTCGCCGCCGCCATGCTGGCCGGGCTGGCCTTCGTCTCGACGCACAAGTCCAGCGAGCGCATGGCGCTGTTGTACGCCGATCTCGATCTGCGCGAGGCCGGCCAGATCGCCGACAGCCTGGACCGCCAGCACATCCCGCATTCCAGCGGTGGCGGCGGCAGCGAGATCCTCGTGCCGGTCGACCAGGTCAGCCGCAGCCGCCTGCTGCTGGCGCGCGAATCGCTGCCCTCGGGCGGCTCGATCGGCTACGAGATCTTCGACCGCAACGACGGCTTCACCGCCAACCAGTTCCAGCAGAACATGAGCGCGTTGCGGGCGCTCGAGGGCGAGTTGTCGCGCACCATCCGCACCATCAACGGCGTGCGCGCGGCGCGGGTGCATCTGGTGCTGCCGAAGCGCGAGCCATTCGCCCGCGAGCGGCAGGACGCACAGGCCTCGGTGATGCTGACCACCGCCGGACCGGCGCGGCTGGACCGGGAGAGCGTGCAGGCGGTGGCGACCCTCGTCGCCGCGGCGGTGCCGGGATTGCGGCCGCAGAACGTCACTGTGGTGGACAGCCGCGGCGGCGTGCTGGCGCGGGCGGGCGATCCCTCCAGCACCACCCTGGCGGCGCAGACCACGGAGGAAATGCGCCGCGGCATCGAGCAGCGGCTGAACCGGACCGTGGAGGATGTGCTGGAGCGCAGCCTCGGCGCCGGCCGTGCCCGCGCCGAGGCTTCTGTCGAGGTGGATTTCGACCATATCCATGAAAGCCAGGAGAAATACGACCCCGAGGGCCAGGTGGTGCGCAGCACCCAGAGCACCAGCGACAACAACAAGACCAACGAGGCGAACGCCGGCGTGTCGGTCGCCAACAACCTGCCCAACGCCGATGTCGGCAATGCCGCCGCCGGCACCCAGCAGCAGCGCCAGGAAGAAACCACCAACTACGAGATCGGCAAGACGATCCGCACAGTCACCCGCGAACAGGCGCAGATCCGCAGGCTGAGCCTCGGCGTACTGGTGGATGGCGTGGAGGAGCGTGGAGCGGACGGCGCGATGGCGTGGCGCGCGCGCTCGGCCGAGGAACTGCAGGGCATCGAGCGGCTGGTGAAAAGCGCCGTCGGCTTCGACGAGAAGCGCGGCGACCGGGTGGAAATCGTCAACATGCGCTTCGTGTCCGAGGCGGCGGAAGCAACCGCGGCGGCGCCGGGGATCTTCGGCCTGCCGATCGAGAAGCGCGACCTGCTGGGGATGGCCCAGACGCTGCTGGTCGGGCTGGTGGTGATCGCCGGCGGCCTGCTCGTCGTGCGTCCCATGGTGACCCGCCTGACCACGCTGCCGGGCACCCCCGCCCAGGCTACCGCCCAGCTCAACGGCAGTACGGGGGCGGCTGACGACGGGCAGGCGCTGCTCGCCGGCCCCGCCTCGGAAGGCAGGCGCGCCCTCGGCAACGAGGCATCCGACGCCGGCATGGCCGGCGACGACAGCCTGATCAGCATCGCCAACATCGAAGGCCAGCTGCGCGCCTCCTCGGTGCGTCGCCTCGCCGAGATGGTCGAGAAGCACCCCGAGGAGAGCCTGTCCATCGTCCGCGGCTGGATGCAGCAGGAACCGGCATGACGCGGCCTCTGTCCGGCGGCCGCGGCTGATGGCGCGCACCGACGAATTTCGCGCTCTCGGCGGCCCGCAGAAGGCCGCGGTGTTCATGCTGGCGCTCGGCGAGGAACAATGCGCGCGCCTGTTCGGCATGATGCATGAAGACGAGATCAAGGAGATCTCGTCGGCGATGGCGCAGCTCGGCGCCGTGCAGTCCGAGACCGTCGAACGTCTGTGCGTCGACTTCGCCGAGCATCTCGGCGGCTCCGGCAACATCGTCGGCAGCTTCGAGAATACCGAGCGGCTGTTGAACAAGACACTGCCGCGCGAGCGCGTGGTGCAGATCATGGAGGAGATCCGCGGTCCCGCCGGCCGCACGATGTGGGACAAGCTCGGCAACGTGCACGAGGCGGTGCTCGCCAACTACCTGAAGAACGAATATCCGCAGACGGTGGCCGTGGTATTGTCCAAGGTGCGGCCCGATCACGCGGCCCGCGTGCTGTCGATGCTGCCGGACGGCTTCGCCATGGAAGTGGTGATGCGGATGCTGCGCATGGAGAGCGTGCAGAAGGATGTGCTCGATGGCGTGGAGCGCACGCTGCGTGCCGAATTCATGTCCAACCTCGCCCGCAGCACGCGTCGCGACGCGCACGAGATGATGGCGGAGATCTTCAACAACCTCGACCGCGCCTCGGAGGCGCGCTTCATCGCGGCGCTGGACGAGCGCAACCGGGAGGCCGCGGACAAGATCAAGGCATTGATGTTCACCTTCAACGACCTGCAGCGCCTGACCCCGATGGCGGTGCAGGTGCTGCTGCGCTCGATCGAGAAGGACAAGCTGCCGCTCGCCCTGAAGGGCGCGTCCGAAAAGCTGCGCGAGCTGTTCTTCAGCAACCTGTCCGAGCGCGCCGGCAAGATGTTGCGTGACGACATCGAGACCCTGGGCCCGGTGAAGCTGCGCGACGTCGACGACGCGCAGGCGACGATCGTGGCGCTGGCCAAGGAGATGGCCGCGCAAGGCCAGATCGAGATCGGCGAAGGCGCTGACGAGGAGCTGGTGTATTGAGCCTGTTCATCGAAGACTTCGACCAGATCGACGATATCGCAGACCCGGCTCCCGCCGCACCGGTTGCCGCGGCGCTGCTGGACGAAGCCTACGCGCGCGGCGTCGCCGACGGCGTGGCCAGGCGCCAAGCCGAGGACGATGCCGCCGCACGGCTGCTGGCCGAGCGCTGCACCGAGGAGTTCCGCCGCGCCGAGGACAGCCTCGGCGAAATGGCCGACCATGCCGCCGACCAGCTGGCACGGCTGATGTTCGGCGTGCTGGAAAGCCTGGTGCCGGAGATCTGCGCCGCCTGCGGGCCGGCGGAGATATCGGCGCTGACCCGGACGCTGCTGCCGCAACTGCGCAGCGAACCGCGCATCCGGATCCGCCTGAACCCGCATGACGCGCCGGGCGTGCTGGCGCAGATGGACGTGCTCAACGACGACGTGCGCGACCGCGTCGTCGTCACCCAGACCGATGCCGTCGCCCGCGGCGACATCCGCGTCACCTGGCAGGATGGGGAGATGCTGCGCGACACCGCGGCGATCTGGCAGCAGGTCGCCGACGCGCTGTGCCAGTTCGGCTTCCTTGATGCCGCCGCAGCCAAGCCCGCGTCCGTTCAGGGTCGCGGCCGAACACAACAGGTAGTCGAACATGCCCGATGAAATCGACCTCGCCGACCTCGGCGAACTTCCGGCCCCCACCGCGGAAGCCGCGGCACCGCGCAGCGGCCGCGACCTCGAAGCCGTCTACGACATTCCGGTGACCGTCAGCGCGGTGTTGGGCAAGGCCACCATGCAGGTCAACCAGTTGCTGAAGCTCGGACGCGGCGCCGTGGTCGAACTGGATCGCAAACTCGGAGAGGCCATCGACATCTATGTCAACAACCGCCTGGTCGCGCGCGGCGAGGTGGTGATGGTGGACGACAACCGCCTCGGCGTCACGATGACCGAAATCGTCAAGGCGGATCGGGCGCTATGAGCCGAAGCACGCCATGAGAATCCTGATCGTCGGATCGCTCGGCGGCGCACTCGGCCAGGCGGCGAAGATCGCGATCGCCCGCGGTGCCCGGCTGGAACAGGCCGACGGCATCGATGACGGCCTCCGCCTGCTGCGCCGCAACGCCGCCATCGCCATCGTGTTCTGCGACCTCGGCCACGACATCGCCCGGCTGATCGCCACCATGGCCGCCGAACGTATCACCGTGCCGGTGATCGCCTGCGGCGTCGACGTGAACGCCGCAGCCGCGGTGCAGGCGATCCGCGCTGGTGCCCGCGATTTCCTGCCGCTGCCGCCCGACGCCGAACTGATCGCCGCCATGCTGGGCATGGTCGACGGCCAGGACCACGTGATGATCGCGACCGACCCGGTGATGCTTGCAACCGTGCAACGAGCGGAACAGATCGCCCCCGCTGAGGCCTCGGTGCTGCTGACCGGTCCCAGCGGCACCGGCAAAGAAATCCTCGCCCGCCACATCCACCGCAAGTCCCGCCGCCCGCACGGTCCGTTCATCGCGGTGAACTGCGCCGCCATCCCCGAGAACCTGCTGGAGAGCGAGCTGTTCGGCCACGAGAAGGGCGCGTTCTCCGGCGCCGTCGCGCGGCGGATCGGCAAGTTCGAAGCGGCCGACGGCGGCACCCTGCTGCTCGACGAGATCACCGAAATGGACGTGCGGCTGCAGGCCAAGCTGCTGCGGGTGCTGCAGGAGCGCGAGGTCGATCGCCTCGGCGGCAGCACGCCGGTGAAGGTGGACGTGCGCATCATCGCCACCAGCAACCGGCATCTGCCCGACGCCATCGCCGCCGGGCAGTTTCGCAAGGATCTTTATTTCCGCCTCAACGTCGTCGGCCTGCGCATCCCGCCGCTGTGTGAACGGCGTGGCGACATCGCCGCACTCGCGGTGCATTTCGCCCGCCACTACGCGGAGCTGAACGGCGCCCCGCAGCGCCCGCTCTCGCCCGCCGCGATCACCAGGCTGCAGGCGCATGGCTGGCGCGGCAACGTGCGCGAGCTCGAGAACACCCTGCATCGCGCGGTGCTTCTTGCGCACGGCACCTGCATCGAATCCGACGCCATCGAACTGGACGGCGAAACACCCGCGATGGCGGACGCGCCGAATGCCTCGAATTTCGTCGGCCGCCGCATGGACGAGGTCGAGCGCGACGTCATTATCGGCACCCTCGCCCACACCGCCGGCAACAGAACCCATGCGGCGGTGATCCTCGGCATCTCCATCCGGGCGCTGCGCAACAAGCTGCGCGACTACTCGGCCCAGGGTGTCGCGGTGCCGCCGCCGTCGCTCGGCGTCGCCGCCTAGATGGCTGAACAGGCGTCCCCCCTGCCGGCGAGCTGGTCCGCCGGGCTGCGCCGATACGTGCCCGGCAGTGATGTCGGGCTGGCGCTGGGCGTGGTGGCGCTGCTGTCGATGCTGATCATCCCGCTGCCGACGCCGGTGCTGGATTTCGGCCTGGCACTGTCGATCACCGCGGCAGTGCTGGTGCTGATGGTGGCGATGTTCCTCAACAAGCCGCTTGACTTCACCAGCTTCCCGACCCTGCTGCTGCTGACCACCCTGCTGCGGCTGTCGCTGAACGTCGCCACCACGCGGCTGATCCTGTCCCACGGCAACGAGGGCCAGCTCGCCGCCGGCTACGTGGTGGCGGCGTTCGGCGGCTTCCTGATGGGCGGCGACGTGCTGATCGGGCTGATCCTGTTCGCCATTCTCCTTGTGGTGAACTTCATGGTCATCACCAAGGGCTCCGGCCGCATCGCCGAGGTCGCGGCGCGGTTCAGCCTCGATGCGATGCCCGGCAAGCAGATGGCGATCGACGCCGACCTGTCCGCCGGCCTGGTCGACGAAAAGACCGCGCGGCGACGGCGCCTCGACCTGGAGGGCGAGAGCGGCTTCTACGGCGCCATGGACGGCGCCGCGAAATTCGTCCGCGGCGACGCCATCGCCGGCCTGATCATCACCTGCATCAACATCGTCGGCGGCCTCGCCATCGGCATCGGCCGGCACGGCATGGGGTTCGCCGACGCCGCCAGCACCTACACCACCCTCACCGTCGGCGACGGCCTGGTCAGTCAGATACCGGCGCTGCTGGTGTCGACCGCCGCCGGCATCGTGGTCACCAAGGGCGGCATGGAGGGCACCGCGGACGCGGCCCTGATCCGCCAGCTCGGCAACGCCAAGCCGCTGGCGCTGGCATCGGGCGCCGCCTGCGTGCTGGCGCTGCTGCCGGGGCTTCCCGCCCTGCCGTTCCTGGCCCTCGCCGGCCTCGCCGGCGGCGGCGCCTGGCTGCGCCACACCATGCCGCCGCCCAGCGAGGAAACCATCGTCGCCCCGCCCGCTTCCGGCGAGCCGCCGATCAGCGACGCGTTGCGCATCGATATGATCCGCCTCGAACTCGGCTACGGGTTGCTGGTGCTGGCCGGCGGCGACGCGCCGCGCCTCACCGAGCAGATCAAGGGCCTGCGCCGCTCGATCGCCGCTGAGCTGGGCTTCGTGCTCCCGCCGGTGCGCATCCAGGACAACATGCAGCTGCCCGCCGACACCTATTGCATCCGGGTGAAGGAGATCGAGGCCGGGCGCGGCGAAATCCGCCCGAACAAGCTGCTGGCGATGGACCCCAACGGCGGCGTCCCCGCCCTTCCCGGCGAGACCGCGCAGGAGCCCGCATTCGGCTTGCCGGCGCTGTGGATCGAGCAGTCCCAGCGCGAGGAGGCGACATTCCGCGGCTGCACCGTCGTCGACGCGCCGAGCGTGCTGACCACCCACCTGACCGAGCTGGTGAAGCAGACGCTGGCCGAACTGCTGTCCTATGCCGAGACCCAGAAGCTGCTGGACGACCTGCCGCGCGAGCACCAGAAGCTGGTCGCCGAACTGATCCCGGCCCAGATCTCAGTCGGCGGCGTGCAGCGGGTGCTGCAGATGCTGCTGTCCGAGCGGGTCTCGGTGCGCGACCTGCCGACCATCCTCGAAGGCGTGCAGGAGGCATGCGCCGGCCAGATCCGCGCCATCCCGACGCTGGTGGCGCATGTTCGGGCGCGTCTGGCGCGCCAGATCAGCGACAGCCATGTCGGCCCCTCGGGCTACATCCCGCTGGTGACGCTGTCGCCGGACTGGGAGACCGCCTTCGCCGAATCGCTGGTGGGGCCGCCCGAGGATCGCCAGCTGACCATGGCGCCGTCGCAGCTCTCGGCGTTCATGCAGGGCCTGCGCACCGCCTTCGACGCCGCCGCGCAAAGCGGCGAGGCCGCGGTGCTGCTGACCAGCGGGCCGATCCGCGCCCATGTCCGCGCCATCGTCGACCGCATTCGCCCCGCCACCCCGGTGATGGCCCAGGGCGAGATTTTCCCGCGCGCCCGCATTCGTACCGTCGGCAGCATCTGATCCGTGCAGGTCAAGCTCTACCGCGCCCGAGGCATGCCCGAGGCGATGGCGCAGATCCGCGGCGAACTCGGCGCCGATGCGCTCATCCTCGGGTCCCGCCGCGTGCAGGGCGGCGTCGAGGTGACGGCGGCGATCGAAGCCCCGCCGGCGATCGTGATCGAGCCGAACCGGCGGGAGATGCTGGCGCGGCACGGCATTCCCGACATCCTGGTCGCCAAGCTCGCCGCCGGGCCGCTGCCGTTCGCGCTCGCGACGGTGTTCCGCTTCATGCAACTCGATCTTTCCGCAGGCAGCCGGCCGCTGCTGCTGGTCGGCCCGCCCGGCGGCGGCAAGACCCTGACCGCGGCAAGGTTGGCGACGCGGCTGGTGATGGCCGGCGCGAAGCCGATGGTGATCACCGCTGATGCCAGGCGAGCCGGCGCCGTCGAGCAGCTGGCCGCCTTTACCCGGCTGCTCGGCCTGAAGCTGGCGACCGCCAGCCAGCCGGCGTCGCTGCAAAAGGCCCTGGCCACGCGGCAGGACGCGGCGCCGGTGCTGATCGACGGGCCGTCCTGGGACGTGTTCGACCCCGTCCAGCGCGCCGAGATGCTGGCGCTGGCCCAGGCCGCGGACGCCACGATCGCGCTGGTGCTGCCGGCTGGCCTGGACCCGGCGGAGGCGCGTGAAATCGCCGTCGCCAGCAAGGACGCCGGCGCCATCGCGCTGATCGCCACCCGCCTCGATGCGACCGGCCGCCTGGGCGGCATCCTGGCGGCCGCGGATACCGGCCTCGCGATGGCCGAGGCCGGCATCGGTCCGCATGCCGCGGAGTCGCTGGTGGCGCTGACCCCGGAATTCCTGGCCGGGCGCCTGCAGCAGCACAAGGGGACACGGCGATGACGGCCGGACGGATCTTCGCAGTCGCATCCGGCAAGGGCGGTGTCGGCAAGACCTGGCTGGCCGTGACGCTCGCGCACGCATTGGCGCGCGACGGCCTGCGCGTGCTGCTGTTCGACGCCGATTTCGGATTGGCCAATGTCGACGTGCAGCTTGGCCTGATGCCCTCGCTCGACCTAGAATCGGTGATCAGCGGACGCGCGACGCTCGACGAGGCGGTGCTGCACCACGATGGCGGCTTCGACATCCTGCCCGGCCGCTCCGGCTGCGGCATGCTGGGATCGCTCGACCCGGCCGCGTTCGACATCGTGCTGGCGACGCTGGACCGGGCCCGCGGCCGCTACGACGCGATTCTGCTCGATCTCGGCGCTGGTCTGGACCGCAACGTTCGTCGCCTCGCCGTCCATGCCGACACGTTGCTGGTGGTGGCGATCGACGAGCCGACCAGCCTGACCGACGCTTACGCGGTGCTGAAGCTCTACGCCGCCGACGGTGGCCGCGACGCCCGCGTGATCGTCAACCAGGCCGCCAACGCCGCGGCGGGCGAGCGCATCTTTGCCACTTTGGCCCGCGCCAGCGCCAGCTTTCTCGGTCGCTCCCCGGCCAGTGCCGGCGTCATCCGCCGCGACGACCGGGTGCGCGACGCGATCCGCCGGCAGACCCTGCTGCTGACCCGCCATCCGGCCACGCCGGCCGCGGCGGATGTCGAGGCGATCGCGTCGCTGCTGCTGGCCGTGGCCTGCGCAACGGACGCGCACCTGCCCTCAGCCATTCTTCCCCGATGCTGACGTTTTCCTAATGTTGAACATGGATAACGTCACACTGCCGTCTGCCGGCACGCGGCCACCATCATTTAACCCGGCCAGGAGCCTTTCATGCATTTCAAGCTCGTCTCTGCCTTCGCCATCGGCTTGATTTCGGCTGCGTCAGCCTACCCCGCCGAAGCCGTCGTCTACTGCCGGGCGGTCGGCATCCCCCGCGGATGCGTGGTCCGGCCAGCGGCCGTCGGTGTCGGCGTCACGCCAGGGGTCGGCGTCGGAGCACCCGGCGTCGGCGTGCGTCCCGGCGTGGGGGTGGGCGCGCCCGGCGTCGGCGTCGCCCCGCGGTCGGCGGCCAACCTCGGTGGCCCGGTCAACCGCGCGGGCGTCCGCTAGACTCGTATCGCTTCCGAGTCAGCCTGCGGCCCATCCGGTATCGCCCTGCGAGAGCGGATGGGCCGATTGCGCCGGCTACTGGCGCAGCGCCTGAAAGCAGGCGCCGGCGGCTTCCGCGCTGCCGCGGGCCGACCGCATGCTGACGCTTCCGGCGCTTACCAGGGATCGGGTTTCCGTTTGCAGCGCGTCGCGGATGACCGTCGTCGGCGTCACCATCGGCAGCGTCTTGTCGTAGATCAGTCTCGCTTCCGGCTTCAGGCCGGACCGGCATTGTGACGCGGCCTTCTGGTCCGCGTGCGCCAATCCGGGAAACAGCAACACTGCAATGATCGCCATGGTCTTTTGCATAATCCACCTCGCTCAGATGATTGTTCGAAACAACCCGGCCCCAATAGCACGGCTCAGAACAGCCCGGTGATCTCCCCGTCGTCATCGAGCGAAATTGCTTCGGCGGCGGGAACGCGCGGCAGCCCCGGCATGGTCATGATGTCGCCGGCCACCGCGACGACGAATCCGGCTCCCGCCGACAGCCGCACATCGCGGACCGGCAGCACATGGCCCTCAGGTGCGCCCAGCAGCGTCGGGTCGGCGCTGAAACTGTACTGGGTCTTGGCGATGCAGACCGGCACGTTGGCGAATCCCGCCTTCTCGTAGCTGGCGAGCTTGCGCAGCACCGGCGCCGGCAGCGCGACATCGGCGGCACGGTAGATCTCCCGGGCCACTGTCCGCAGCTTGTCGGCCAGCGGCAGGTCGTCGGCATAGAGCGGCTTGAATCGCGCCCGCTTGGCGGCGATCGCCGCCTGCACCGCACGGGCCAGATCTTCCGCCCCGGCGGCGCCATCGGCCCAATGGGTGCACAGGCAGATTTGCGTGTCCTGCTGCGCCATGGCGGCGCGGACCACCTCGAACTCGGCCTCGGTGTCGCCGGTGAAGCGGTTCAGCGCCACCACCACCGGCAGGCCGAACTTGCGCAAGTTCTCGACATGGCGCGACAGGTTCACCACCCCGCGCGACACCGCCGCGGTGTCCTCCGGCCCCAAGGCTGATTTGGCCACGCCGCCATGCATCTTCAGCGCCCGCACGGTAGCGACCACCACCGCACAGGACGGCGCCAGCCCGCCGATGCGGCATTTGATGTCGAGGAACTTCTCGCCCCCGAGATCGGCGCCGAACCCCGCCTCGGTCACCACCACGTCGGCCAGCTTCAGGCCGAGCCGCGTCGCCATCAGCGAGTTGCAGCCATGCGCGATGTTGGCGAACGGGCCGCCATGCACCAGCGCCGGCGACCCTTCCAGCGTCTGCACCAGGTTGGGCATCAGCGCGTCGCGCAGCAATGCCGCCATCGCGCCATGCGCCTTCACATCGGCCGCGGTGATGAACGAACCGTCGCGCCGCGAGCCCACCACCATCCGGCCGAGCCGCGCCTTCAGGTCGTCGAGGTCGGCGGCGAGGCAGAACACCGCCATCACTTCGGAGGCCACGGTGATGTCGAAGCCATCCTCGCGCGGGGCGCCGTTGGCGATGCCGCCGAGGCTGTCGACGATGCTGCGCAGCGCCCGGTCGTTCATGTCCAGCGCCCGCCGCCAGGTGACGCGGCGGGAATCGAGCCCGACCTCTTTCTGCCAGTAGATGCTGTTGTCGACCATCGCCGCCAACAGGTTGTTGGCCGAGGTGATGGCGTGGAAATCGCCGGTGAAATGCAGGTTGATGTCGGTCATCGGCGCTACCTGCGCCCGGCCGCCGCCAGTGGCCCCGCCCTTGACCCCGAAGCAGGGGCCGAGGCTCGGCTCGCGCAGGCAGATCATGCTGCGCGTGCCCAGGCGGTTCAGTGCGTCGCCGAGGCCGATGGTGGTGGTGGTCTTGCCCTCCCCCGCGGGCGTCGGGCTGATGCCGGTGACCAGCACCAGCGCGCCGTCCGGCTTGCCGGCCTGGGCGCGGATGAACGGGAAATCCACCTTGCCCATGTAGCGGCCATAGGGGACCAGCGCATCGGCGGGGATGCCGGCACGGGCGGCGATGTCGGCGATCGGCTGCAGCTTCGCGGCGCGGGCGATCTCGAGGTCGGTGCTCATCCCTCAGGCCGCCTGGCGGCCGGCGTGGCGGTTGCGGACCCCAAGTTCGGTCAGCGCCTCATCCACCGCCGTCACGAATTGCCGCATGTCGGCCGGCGTCACCGCGCCGATGCAGCCGACCCGGAAGCTTGGCTTCGGCGTGTTGTAGAAATTGCTGATCAGGAAGCCGCGGCGCTTCAGCGCATCGACGAATCCCTGCAGCGACCAGGCCGGGTCGTCGGGGGCATTGACGTTCATGATGATCGGCCCCTGCAGCGCGCGGGGCAGGTAAAGCTGCAGTCCCAGGTCCTGCAGGCCGCCATACAGGGCGTCGGCGTTGGCGACGTAGCGGGCCAGCCGCGCCGGCTGCCCGCCTTCGGCGTCGTAGATGTCCAGCGCCACGTTGAACGACACCAGCACCTGTGCTGCCGGGGTGAAGCGGAAGCTGCCGGGACCGCTGCGCAGCGTCTGCGCGTAGATGTCGGCGAGGTCGAACGACCAGCTTCCGGCGTGGCCGGCGCCTTCCACCAGTTGCTCGATGCGCACCACCGCGAAGCCGAGGCCGGGCAGTCCCTCCAGGCATTTGTTGGTGGTGAACACCACCGCGTCCAGCTCCGGCTGCGCGCCGACGTCGAGCGGCAGGGCGCCGAAAGCCGAGACGGCATCGACGATCAGCCGGCGGCCCGCGGCGCGCACCACCGCACCGATGGCGGCGGGGTCGTGGATCACGCCGGAGCCGGTCTCGCTGTAGACCATGCCGACATGGCTGATCGTGGGGTCGGCGGCCAGCGCCGCGGCAACCAGCGCGGGGCTGCACGGCTCGGTCTCGGGCATCTCCATGGCGACGGCGTCGCGCCCGGCCTCGCGGGCCAGCCGCAGCATCCGGTCGGCATAGGCGCCGGTCATCGGCACCAGCAGGCGGCCGCCCGGGCGGACGAAGCTCCGGATCGCCGCTTCGGTGACGAAATGGCCGCAGCCCTGGAGGCAGAGGGCGACATGCTCGCCCTCACGCCCGCCGGCGATGCGCAGCACACGTTGCTTCACCCCGGCGTAGATCGGGCGGAAATCGTTGTCCCAGGGGGCGTAATCCTGCGCCATCGCCGCGCGGACGTCAGGTCGCGTGGTGACGGGGCCGGGGATCAGCAGCAACATCGACGGTTCTCCGTTATGTCTTGCGGCCGCTGTCGCGTCGGCCCATTGCGCGGAGGAATTGCACGCCGGCGGCGCCGAATCCAGCCGCATTCCCGGCGAGACAGGTTCGCGTTCCCGCACTTTGCTGGTACAGTTGCATAAATGATCGGTCCCCTGACCCTGCCGGACTGGCTGCCCTGGTGGATGGCCGTCGCCATCATCGTGCCGGGCGTCCTGTTCCTTCTGGCCTTCGTGCTGATGCCGTTCAGCGTGCTCGGGGTGAAAGGCCGGCTGGACCTGATCGAAGCCCGCCTCGACGAGATCCAGGGGGAAATCCGCGCCTTGGTGCTGCGCCTGCCCGAGAGTCCCGCCACCCAGGCGCCGATTCCGCCCGCCTATGATCGGGCAATGCACGACCGGGCGCCGGCCCGCGGCCGTGAACCCGACCTCGATCTCGATGACGATCCGCCCGTGATCGATCGGCGCCGCACTCCGCCTGGCCGGCCCTCGCGCTCCGAACCCCGCCTCGACTGGCCACGCTGAGCGGCGCCCTGCTAACCTCCCGCCGTCCTTCGACAATGGAAGCAGCGGAGATGCGGGTCAGCGTCGTGCAGATGAACGCCGGTCACGACAAGGCGCGACAACATCGCCCAGGCCGGCCGGCTGATCGAAGCGGCGCTCGCCGCCGACGCGCCCGACATCGTCGGCCTGCCGGAAATGTGGAGCTGCCTGGGCGGCGACCGGGCCGCCCGCTTCGCCCAGGCCGAGGACCTGCCGCCGCCCGGCAGCAACGGTCCCGCCGGTCTCGCCTACGAATTCCTGCGCAACACCGCACGCGACAAACGCATCCACGTGCATGGCGGCTCGATCGCCGAGCGCGCGCCGGGCGGCGAGAAGCTGTTCAACACCACCGTGGCCTTCGACCGCGACGGGCAGGAGGTCGCGCGCTACCGCAAGATCCATCTGTTCGACATCACCCGGCCCGACGGCGGCGGCCTGCGCGAAAGCGGCACCTATGAGGCCGGCGAGGCGATCGCGACCTACAACGCCGATGGCCTGCGGGTCGGCTGCGCGATCTGCTACGACCTGCGCTTCCCCGAGCTGTTCCTGGCCCTGCGCCGCGCCGGCGCCGAACTGATTTTCCTGCCGTCCGCCTTCACCGTGCCGACCGGGCGCGACCATTGGGAGGTGCTGTTGCGCGCCCGTGCCATCGAGACCCAATGCTGGCTGGCCGCCCCCGCCACCTGGGGCCGGCACAGCGAACGCGGCGCCGCCCGCGAGACCTATGGGCATTCGCTGGTCTGCGACCCCTGGGGACAGGTGGTCGCCCAGGTCTCGGACGGCGTCGGCTGGGCCACGGCGCGCATCGACCGGGACCTCACCGAACGGGTCCGCCAGGACATGCCGGTCCTGGAACACCGCGCGCCGGCGCATCGGGTACCCGCGTGACCACGGTCGTCGCCCCGCCCGCCGCCGAGGAGGTCATCCCGCTTCGCCGGGTGGACCTGAAGCGGATCAGCTTCCTGGCGTCGCCGACCGCGCTGGCCCAGGAGAGCCGCCTTCGGCTGGTCGCCCGCCACGGCGACTGCGCGCCGGAGCAGGCCCAGGTGATCGTCTCGCTGGGCGGCGACGGCTTCATGCTCGAAACGCTGCATCGCATTCTTGGTCAGGACATCCCGGTCTACGGCATGAACTGCGGCTCGGTCGGCTTCCTGATGAATGATTTCAGCGAGGACGACCTGCTCGGCCGGCTGTCCCGCGCCCAGGAGGCGGTGCTGCACCCGCTGCGGATGGTCGCCACCACCGAGGCCGGCAAGACCGAGGTGGCGCTGGCGCTGAACGAGGTGGCGCTGCTGCGGCAACTGCGCCAGGCGGCCAAGATCCGCATCACCGTGGACGGCCGGGTGCGGCTGCCGGAACTGATGTGCGACGGCATCCTGGTCTCCACCCCGGCCGGGTCGACCGCCTACAACCTGTCGGCGCATGGCCCCATCGTGCCGCTTTCGGCCAACCTGCTGCCGCTGACACCGATCAGCGCCTTCCGTCCCCGGCGCTGGCGCGGCGCGCTGCTGGCGAGCTCCGCCGAGGTGGTGTTCGACGTGCTGGAGAGCGAGAAACGCCCGGTCGCAGCGGTGGCCGACTTCACCGAGGTGCGCGAGGTAGTCCAGGTGGTGGTGCGGGAAGACCGCACGATCGGCGCGAAGATCCTGTTCGACCCGGACCAGGGCCTGTCCGAACGGATCATCGCCGAACAGTTCACCGTCTGAATGCGGCTAAGCGCATCTACGTCATAGCACGATTACATATTTGACAATCTCCGGATCGTCGGGGCAGGCTGCGGACAACCAGTTCAAGTCGGTCCGGGAGAACAAAGATGTCCACAACCACCCTCGCCAGGCATGAGATCAGGCCGACCGGCGGACCGCTGGGGGCCGATGTCCTCGGCATCGACCCGATCAATCCCCAGGCCGCCGACATCGCCACCGTGGAGGCGGCGCTGCGCGAACATTCGGTGGTCCGGCTGCGCGGCTACAAGATGGACGACGTGACCTTCACCCGTTTTGCCGAGCGCTTCGGGGAACTCGAGGGCTCGCCCGATTTCAGCCGCTCGCGCAAGGTCTACGTGCCGGAATCACCACACATGACGATCATCTCGAACGTCACCGAGGACGGCAAGCCGATCGGCGATCACGGCGACGGCGAACTGAACTGGCATTCCGACAAGGGCTTCGTCGACACCCCCTCCTGCTACACGTTCCTGCTGGCCCGCGAAGTGCCCGGGACCGCCGGCAACACCAGCTTCGCCAACATGTACAGCGCCTATGAGAAGCAGCCCGAGGCGGTGCGCCAGCGGATCGCGCGGCTGCGGCTGAAGCATCAGGAGAGCCACACCGCGCAAGGCGAACGCCGCCCCGGCTACCGCGACATCGAGACCGACGACCCGCGCGAGCTGCCGGGCCCGCTGCATCCCATCGTGCGCACGCATCCGCAATCCGGCCGCAAGGCGCTGTATCTCGGCCGCCGCTTCGGCGGCTACATCCCCGGCCTGACGCTGGCCCGCAGCGAGGAACTGCTCGACCTGCTGTGGTCCTGCTGCGGGCTGCCGGAAGATGTCTGGTCGCAGCAATGGCAGGTCGACGACCTGATCATCTGGGACAACCGCTGCACCATGCATCGCCGCGACGCCTTCAAGAATCAGGGGCGGCGCCGGATGCACCGGCTGACGACGATCGGCGAACGACCGGTCTGAGCACTGTCGCCGCGTCATGAGCAAGTCGCCGGTCCGGCTGGCGGACATCGTCTATGATCAGTTGTTCCGGCTGATCGCCCGGGGCGAATTCCCGAAGGACTGCAAGCTGCCGGCCGAGACCGAACTCAGCGAGCGTTTCGGGGTCTCGCGGCCGGTGATCCGCGACGCGCTGGCCCGGCTGAAGCACGAGGGCCACGTCGCCTCGCAACGCGGCTCCGGCACCGTGGTGGTGCGCGGCCATGCCGCGGGCCAGCGCAGCTTTCCGCCGATCAGTTCGATCGCCGACCTGCTTCGCTCCTACGAATTCCGCGTCACCGTCGAAACCGCCTCCGCCGCCATCGCCGCCGAACGCCGCACCGCCGCCGGCCTCGCGGCCATCGAACGCACGCTGGACGGCGCCGCGGAGGCGATGGCGGCCGGCGGTGTGCAGGTGCTCTCCGAACTGAACTTCGCCTTTCATCGCGCCGTCGCCGGCGCCACGCAGAACCCGTTCTATTTGGCGACCCTGGAAATGATCCCGAATTTCGTCGGCATCGACAGCCTGAACATCGCCACCCTGGGCGCCGAAGATCCGGCCGACCGCATGCACCGCATCCACGCCGAGCACAGCGCCATATTCGAACATATCCGCAACCGCGACCCGGCACGGGCGCGGGCCGAAATGGAGCGGCACATCAACACCGCCCGCGACTTCGTCCTCGAGCAGCAGGCCTTCGCCGGCGGCATCCGGCAGGCACGGCAGGTCGAACCCGCCTGATCGGCCCGGCTGCTTCGACCTGGCTAATTTGATAAATATGTAAAATCGTTTGCCAAATGCGGGAGAAAACAATCCACATGACAACCAGACGCGCTGTCGTCGGCCGCCTCATTCCAGGCGCCGCCCTGTCCGCCGCCATGCTGCGGCCCCAGCCGGCGCGGGCCGCGGAGCGGCTGACCCTGATCGGCCATGCGGTGCACAAATCGGCAGCCGTCGGCGGCCCCGGCGGGGACGTCACCCAGGCCTGGCGCGAGAAGACCGGCGCTAGCATCGAATGGCTGACCTTCGGCGTCGAAGCAGCCAATGAGCGGGCGTTCAAGGAAGCCAGCCTAGCCCAGGGCAACGCCGATATCGTCTTCCTGCTGGACCGCTACACCGGGCCGCAATACGCTGGGCTGTTCGAGGATCTGCGCGAATGGCAGGCCAAGGACCCGATCCCGGATCTCGCCGAAATGCCGCCCGGAATGATCGCCGCCCACAGCTTCTCCGGCAAGCTGACCGCCATCCCGTTCCGCCACGCCACCCACGGCCTGCATTACAACACGGAGTTCTTCGCCGAGCGCAACATCGCCGGCCCTCCCGCCACCATGGAGCAAGCGGCGGCGCTGGCCGAGAAGCTCACCTATACCCGCGCCGACGGAACCCGCGTCTACGGCCTCGTGGTCAATCTCGACGACCCCGCCACGCCGATGGACTGGCTGCGCGGGTTCGGCGGCGACTTCATCACCGCCGACTACAAGGTGGTGGTCGACCGGCCGGAGGCGGTGCGGGGTATCGCCATGCTGGCGGATCTGTTCCGCAAAGGCGTGCTGCCGAAGAATTCCATGAACCTCAAGACCGAGGACGTCATCACCTTCATGCAGCAGGGCAGGGCGGCGATGACCAACAACCCGTTCGGCCGCTACTTCAACTACAACGACCCAAAGGCCAGCAAATACCCCGGCAAGATCGCCGTGATGGCGCTGCCGCTGGCGGTGGATGGCAAGCCCTCGCCGGCGAAGACCTCGGTCTGGGCCATGGCCATCCCGCGCAATGCCCGCAACAAGGCGCTGGCTTGGAGCCTGATCCGCCATCTCAGCCTGCCGCAATCGACGATCGCCGAGGCGCTGAACGGCAACGGGCCGGTGCGGCCTTCCGCCTATGAGGACGCCAAGGTGCAGGCGCTCATTCCCTACGCGGCGGCGGAGGAGCGCGCACTCGCCTCGGCACGGCTGGTGGTGCCCGGGTTCGCCGACGCCGCACGCGCCATGGACATGTTCATCGAGGAACTGGGCTTCGCGTTGCTGGCGGCCAAGACCCCGCAGGAAGCGATGACCGACCTGCGCCGGCGGGTGCAGCCGCTGCTGCCGGCCTAGCCGTCTTCCCCGTGCCGGACAGCAACATGCCGGACAGCAGCGTGGCGGCGGCGGCCTCGCGCGTGCCGCTCCCTCGGCCCGTCCGGCGCCGCCTGGCCTTCGCCGCCGCGCGTGGCGTGCGGCCGGCACACTTGCTGATGCTGTCGCCCACCTTGCTGCTGCTGCTGATGCTGCTGGCCCTGCCGACCCTATATGTCGGCTGGCTCAGCCTCAGCGTTTCGACCTATGGCCAGGACCCGCATTTCGTCGGCCTCGCGAATTACGCGCAGATCCTGTCAGATCGGATCTTCTGGCGCGCCTTCCTCAACACGATCTGCGTGGTCGCCATCGTGGTGCATGGCGAATTGCTGCTGGGCCTGGGGCTGGCGGTGCTGCTGTCCGGCTGGATGCCCGGCAAGCGATGGATCATCGCCGTCATCGTCGCCCCCTACGCCATTTCCGAAACCAGCGGCATCGTCATGTGGCGCTACCTGCTGGAGCCAGATGTCGGACTGATCTCGCAGACGCTGACCAGCCTCGGTCTCGGACAGATCGACTGGAACACCAGCCCGGTGCAAACCCTCGCGGTGGCCTCAATGATTGCCATCTGGCACCATCTGCCCTTCACCTTCCTGATCCTCTACTCCGCCCTCACCACGATGCCCAAGGACGTGCTGGAGGCCGCCGAGATCGACGGCGCCGGCGCTTGGACGAAATTCCACCGCGTGGTGCTGCCGATGATCATGCCGGCGCTGCTCGTCGCCGCGCTGTTCCGCACCATCTTCGCCATCCGCATGTTCGCCGAGGTCTGGCTTCTCACCGAAGGCGGACCGGCCCGGCTGTCGGAACTCCTGGCGATCTACCTGTACCGCGAAACGTTCAAGTACCACGCCTTCGGCACTGCCTCGGCGACCGGTTGGATCATGCTGATGATCTCGCTGGCCGTGGCGGCGCCCTACCTATGGCGGATGTACCGCGAGCTCGGCCGCCATGCGTAGGCCCGGGCCGATCGAACGCTGCGCCCGCCTTGCCGCGGCCGGCATCCTGCTCGCGTGGTGCGGCCTGCCGATCGCTCTCGTGGTGCTGTCCTCGTTCAAAGGCGCCGGCCAGATCTTCGAGGTCCCGCCGCACCTGCTGTTCGACCCGACCTTCGACAATTACCGCATGCTGTGGGCCAACAGCCCGGAATTCTTCGACGGCCTGCGCAACAGCCTAATCATCACCATCGGTACCACGGCGCTGACCATCGTTGCCTCCACCCTCTCCGGCTATGTCTACGCGCGCTGCCGCGGCCGCCTGCTGCACGCATCGGGCCTCGGCATGCTGCTGGTGCGCATGCTGCCGCCGATCATCGTCACCGTGCCGCTGTTCCCGGCCGTCAACATGCTGCGGCTGAACGACACCCATCTGCTGTTGATCCTGCTCTACGCTGCATTCTACGTAAGCCTCGGCACCTGGATCATGCGCGCCTTCATCGCGCAGCTGCCGATCGAACTGGAAGAGGCGGCCCAGGTCGACGGCGCCGGTCTGCTCCGCATCCTGCGCCACGTGGTGCTGCCGCTGGCGGTGCCGGGGCTGGTGGCGGTGGCGATCTTCATCGTGGTGTTCGCCTGGAACGAATACGTGTTCGCGATGATCTTCACGACCCGCGACGCCCGCACCGCGCCGGTGGTGATCGGCGAGATGCTCGGCACCGTCGAAGGCGTGCAATGGGGCGTGATCTTCGCCGCCGCCACGGTGCAGCTGCTGCCGGTGCTGGCCCTCGTGATCGCCCTGCAACGCTTCCTGGTGGCCGGCCTGACCGCCGGCGCCGTCAAGGGCTGAGCCGCGACATCCGCGGCGGGCTCGCGGCCGCAACGGCAGCGCTCAAACGTCCAGCTGCAGCCGCGGGTCCAGCACGTCGCGCAGCCAGTCGCCGAGGATGTTGCACGACAGCACCGTCAGCATGATCGCCACCCCCGGCAGCACCGCCAGCCACCAGTTGCCGGCCAGCAGCTGGTCGCGGCTCTCCGCCAGCATCCCGCCCCAGGTCGGCACCGTCGGCGGCACGCCCAGGCCGAGGAAGGACAGCGCCGCCTCGGACAGGATCACGCCGGCGAGGTTGAACGACGCCACCACGATCAGCGGCGCCGCGATATTCGGCAGGATGGTCCGCAGCACGATCGTCGGCGTTCCGGCGCCGATCGCGCGCGCCGCCTCGACATACTCCTTCTGCCGCACCGCCAGCGTCTGGCCGCGGGCGATGCGCGCATAGGTCACCCACTGGCCGATCCCCAGCACGACGATCAAATTGGCCAGTCCCGGCCCCAGCACGACAAGAAACATGATCGCCAGCAGGATGAACGGAAACGCCAGCTGGATGTCGCCCGCGCGCATGATCACCGTGTCCGTCCACCCCCCGGTGTAGCCAGCCGCCACCCCTAGCAGCGTGCCCAGGACGCCGCCGATCAGCACCGCCGCCAGCCCGACCAGGATCGAGACACGCGCCCCATACAGCAGCCGCGACAGCACGTCGCGCCCCAGTGCATCGCTGCCCAATAAAAAATCGACCCGGCCCTGCCGGTTAGCCTTCATCGGCGGCTGCAGCCGGGCGATGATGTTCTGCCGGTTCGGGTCGCGCGGCGCCAGTTCGGGCGCAAACGCCGCCGCCGTCGAGACGCCGATCAGGATGAGGATCGCCAGCACCGGCCATTTCGCGCGCAGCAGCGAGCGCAGCGCCCGGCGCCATCCCGTCTCGCCTCTCACCCCAGCCGCACGCGCGGGTCGAGCCGGGCGTAGAGGATATCGACCAGCAGGTTCAGCAGCACGAACACCGCCGCCAGCAGGATGACCGCGGCCTGCACCAGCGGGATGTCGCGCTGGTTGATTGCATTGAAGATCAGCCGACCGACGCCCGGCCAGGCGAAGATCGTCTCGACCACCACGACGCCGCCGAGCAGGAAGCCGAATTCCAGCCCCACGATGGTCACCACCGGCAGCCAGGCATTGCGCAACGCGTGGCGGACCACGACCGCGTATTCACCCAGTCCCTTGGCCCGCGCCGTGCGCACGAAATCCTGCCCCAGCACCTCCAGCATCGAGGAGCGGACCAGCCGGGCGTTGCGCGCCAGCGAGAAGCAGCAGACGGTCACCGCCGGCAGCATCAGGTGCAGCGCCGCCTGCGGCACGTTGCGCACCGCCAGCGCCAGATCGCCGTGCAGCAGCGGCGACAGCACCGGCACGTGCCCGGACATCGGCAGCCAGGCAAGGCCCAGCCCGAATGTCAGGATCAACAGGATGCCCATCCAGAAGCTCGGGATCGATTGCCCGACCATGCCCAGCAGCATGACCCCGCCATCCCACGCGCTGCCCCGGTGCAATGCCGCCAGCACCCCCAGCGGCACCGCCAGCCCGACCGCCAGCAGCATCGCCGCGAGCGTCAGTTCCACCGTCGCGGGCAGGAACTCCACCACCACGCCCAGCGCGCCGGTCTTGTAGGTCAGCGACGCCCCGAGATCGCCGTGCAGCAGCCCTTCCACGAAATGCAGGTATTGCACCGGCAGCGGCAGGTCGAACCCGAGCGCCGCACGCGCCGTCGCGATATCGGCGGCCGAAGCGCGCTCGCTGACATACAGATATGTCGGATCGCCGCCGAGATGCAGTGCGATGAAGGTCACGCAGGTAACACCGAGGATCACCAGCGCCCCCTGCATCACCCGCTGCGCGATGTATCCCAGCACGCGATGTATCCCAGCGCTGGCGGCCTATTTCAGCGTCGCGCCGACCAGGTTGATCCGCTCGTCGCGCCGCGCCTGCCAGTTCAACCGGTTGCTGACGCCATAGAAGTCGGGCTGGAAATACAGCAGCAGCCACGGTCCATCATCGTGGAACACCTGCAGCATGCCGTTGATCACCTTCTGCCGCTCCGCCTCCGGCTGCTTGCGGTTGGCCACCGGCCAGGCGTCGAACCAGCGCTTGTCGGTCCAGCTCGGTGCATTCGTCACCGACTCGATGGTTGCGAAATCCGCCATGTCATACAGCGGGTTCCATGTCCCGCCGCCGGTGCCGAGGAAGAACAGCGGGCCGGCTTCCTTGCGCCGGGTCAGCGGCAGGTAGACCGAGGCCCAGTCCATGAACTGCACCTCGGTCTTGACCCCGATATCCGACAGATACTGGCCGATCGCCAGCGCCACGTTCTTGTCGTTGAGGTAGCGTCCGTTCGGCGCCTGCAACGTCAGCGCAAAGCGCGTGCCCGCGGCGTCGCGCTTGTAGCCGGCTTCGTCGAGCAGCTTCTCCGCCATCGCCGGATCATACGGGTACGGCTTCAGATCCGGGTTGCCCAGCGGCGGGTTCACCAGGTCGGTGGCGCGCGTGCAGGCCACCCGAAGCAGTTGTTCGCAGATGGTCGGCACGTCGACCGCATACTGCAGCGCCCGCCGGACCTCCGGCTTGCGCACCGCCTCGCCGCCCGGCGTGTTGAAGATCGGCCGCTGCTGGAAGCCGACATACATCCGCCGCGTCCCGCTCACCGCCTGCACCTTGGCGTTGGCGCTGCGGTTCACCGTGTCGATCTGGTCGGGTGCCACCGAGGTGATGACGTCGACGTTGCCAGCCATCAACTCCGCCGCCCGGGTCGAAGCCTCCGGGATCACCCTGAACACGATCCGGTCGAAATGCGCCGTCCGCGCCGTGAACCCCGGCTGCCTGGCCAGCGTGATGTGGTCGGCCTTCGCCCATTCGACGAAGCGATACGGTCCGCTCCCCACCGGCGTCTGCGTCGCCTGCTCGCGGCTCATCTTGGTGTATGGCGTCTTGCAGACGATCTTCACCTCGGTGATCAGCCCCAGTGCGATCGGGTTGTATTCCTTGAGCTCGATCACCGCCGTCGACGGATCGACCACCCGCGCGCCCTTGTAGCCAAGCGACGTCAACACGAATCCCGGCGTGCTGCCGGTGAACTTGTTGGCCGGATCGCGCGCGCGCTGGAAGCTGAAGGCGACATCCTCGGCGGTCAAAGGCGAGCCGTCATGGCAGGTCAGGCCCGGCTTCATCTTGAAGCTGATCTCGGTGCCGTCGGCGGATTCCGCGACGCTGTCGGCGAGGTAGGGGGAAACCTTGCCGTCGTCGCCGATTTCATAGAGCGATCCCCAGACGTGGTCGGCGATGTTCTGGGTGTCGCGGGAGTTGATCTCGGCCGGCTCCAGCGTCTGCGCATCGGTACTGAAGCCCACCACCACCGTTCCGGGGTCGGGCTTCTGCGCCGCGGCCGGCATCGCCAGCAGCAGCCCGGCAAGGGCTATTGAACGATGGCGCATGTTGCCTCCCGGGCAGATTGGCTTGCGCCGATACTACGGCGGCGCCTTGCTGCCCCGCAACCTGGACACGACGGGCTTCAGGTCCCGCCGGCCAAGAGGTCGGGCGGCGGCCTATCCCCTGTCATCGCCGAAAAGATTATGCCCTTGCGCAATGAGTTCGAGTTGGATGCGGCGGTCGCTTTGCAGCAGGTAGGAACGCTCACGCTGCCGGCGACGCCAGCGCCGCCACGCGGCGACGGCATGATCGATCGGCCGAAGGAAAACCCGCGCCGATACAGTCCTGCGGTAGCGCGTCAACGCGTCTCCCGCACCCGAAGTCAAGGCGCGCGGCGCGCCCTGGTTCATCTGGCTGACGTTCTGGCTCATTTTCCTGATCCTCCTGGTCGTCGTTCTAGGAGTGCGCGGTAGCGAACGGATCGCCACCGCGAGAGCATGACCGGCGCGAAAGCATCACCGGGCGTCGAGCCGGGTTCGCTGCAGAATGTCCCCTGCGCTGCGTCGTGCCCGCAGGAGCCACGACAGACGACGAAGCAGGCCGGCGACGATTGCCCTTGCATGAGCGGCCATGAAGCGACCGCGCTCCGCCCGGGCCATCGAGACGACATCCCAGGGATCGGTTTCGGCGAGCCGGTTGGCCGGTTGGTGCTTTGTCATCTGGCGACCCTTCGCGCGATATGCGGACGGCACGGACAGCAACTGCAACAAGCGTTACACCGCCGGCGCGACCTTGGCTGTGAAATGGATCACTCGCGTGCAGAGACGTGGAAACGTCATCGGTCCCCGGCCGGGCATCGCGGCCGATCGACGGTGCGGCGAGGCGCCTTGGTCGCGTTCAGCCGATTCGGCGTTCGATCCGGCGGTCCGGCACCAGCCACATCATGGCAACGACCACGTAGATCGTCTGGGCGATCGCGTGGCTGGCGAAGGCCAGCGGGATCGCGACGGCGTACAGGACGAGCGATGCCACCCCCTTGCGATCCCTGCCGATCGCCGCGGCCACCAGCGAATCCTGGCCTTCGCCGGCGATGATCGTCTGCGCCAGGATCCAGTAGGCGACGGCGGCCATCAGCAGAACGACGCCGTAAAGCGCCGAAGGTAGCGGCCCGAAATGGTTTTCCCCCATCCAGCCCGTGACGAACGGAAACAACGAGAGCCAGAACAGGAGGTGCAGGTTCGCCCACAACACGCCGCCGGTCACCCGCTTCGTCGCATGGAACAGGTGGTGATGGTTGTTCCAATAGATGCCCACGTAGAGGAAGCTCAGGACATAGCTGAGAAACACCGGCAGCATCGGCACCAGGCTTTCGAAGCCTTCGCCATGCGGCACTTTCATCTCCAGCACCATGATGGTGATGATGATGGCAAGCACTCCGTCGCTGAACGCCTCAATCCGCGAAGTCTGCATTTCTGCTCCGGCGATTTGCGGGTCGGCACAAGTCAGCGCGGCTGGTGCGTCCTAAGGAAGTTGCGCACGCGGTCGATCGTCCGGGCCTTGAGTTCCGGCGGCTCGCGCCAGGGAAAGACGGTTGTCTCGGCGTTCGGGCAGAGCGATGCGACGTCCACGGACGACACCAGTGGGTGGGCCGGGGTGTCGTCCGGCAACACCAGGATCGGCGTCCGGCAGGAGCGCGCGAAATCCCGAGTCACGCTGTAAACGAAATCCGGCTGCACGCGGTACAGCTCATGGAGATAACGCTCGACCTGTCCCATGGTGAGATCGGGCCGCCGGGCCAGCAACTCGGGCGCCCAGACATCCTTGCCCGCGTTCCACATGTAATCAGGGTGCTCCGGATTGTGCCCGACAGTCTGCACCAGGACGGATGCGACCACCCGACCCGGGGCGCGCTCCATGAGCTTCATCGCGAAGCACCCGCCGATGCAGTAGCCCATGAAGAGAAACTGCCTGATCCCGAGATGGTCCATCAGGCCGAGCTGGTCGTCGGCGAAGGCACCCCAAGGGTCGGCCGCCGGAATTGGTCCGCTGGACTCGCCGCCATTGGCGTTGCGCTGGTCCATGGTGATGCACCGAAACTCGTCCTTGAATATCTCCATCGAGTTCGAACACCGCCCGCGGCCAGTTGTCGACGCGCGAGTTGAGGCCCCCGCCGGGGACGACGAGCAACGGGAAGCCGCTGCCGGCCTCCTCATATCGGATCCGGACGTCGCCTTTCGCGAAAAACGGCATATCGCTCACCCTCGTTCATGTCGGTGCCGAGGGTAGTCTTGAGCAGCCTGTCCGCACCGTAAAGCCGCGCTGGTCGGGACCTTCGCTTCCGGACCGAACGGCTTATCGAATTGTTAAGCGCCGGCGTCGAGGCTGGCCGGATGTCCCGCACCCTTTCGCTGATCGCCCGCGTGCGTGGCGTCGCCGTCGTCCAGTGCCGGCGCGAACTGGCCGCGGCCCTGTCGCAGCAGGATGCGGCCGAAGCGGTTGAGCGGGAAGCCGTCGCCGCATTGGCGCGCGAGCGGGCCGAAGCCTCCCGGACGGACGCGGGCGACGGGGCGGTCGAGGCCTTCGCGGCATGGCTGCCGCGCGGCAACAGCGCCTTGGCCGGCGCCCGGGATCGGCTGGTTCGCGCCCAGGCCGTCACCACCCAGGCCCGGGCCGGGCTCGTGCTCGCGCGCGCCGCCGAAGCCGCGGCGGAAGCGCTGCTGGAGCGCCGTGCCGTCGAGGCCCGTGCCGAACTGCTGAAGCGCGAGCAGGCCTTGCTGGATGAAATCGCGCAACGCCCTCGGCCGGCGTGAGCGGCCGCCCCGCCCCGATCCTCGCCCACCGGCCATCGCCCATCAGTAGTACTCCTGAACGAAAACGAGACATGCCACAGGGTTATAACGGCGCCGCAGCCGTTTACCCGGTGGCGTCGCGGGCCGGTTTGTGGTGGATGTCCCAGCGGTTGATGGAGGATGGGTCTTGCGCATTGCGATGATCGGCGGTGGCTATGTCGGGCTGGTGTCCGGCGCCTGTTTCGCGGAATTCGGAGTGGACGTGGCGGTGGTCGAGACCGATCCCGCCAAGCTCGCGGCCCTGCGCGATGGCCGCATCCCCATCTACGAACCCGGCCTCGACCGCCTGGTTGCGGAAAACGTCGCCGCCGGCCGGCTGAGCTTCGGCGACGACCTGAAGGCGGCGGTGACCGACGCCGAAGCGGTGTTCATCGCCGTCGGCACCCCGACGCGCCGCGGCGACGGGCATGCCGACCTCAGCTACGTCTATGCGGCCGCCGCCCAGGTGGCGAAGGCGCTCAGCGGCTACACGGTGATCGTGACCAAGTCGACGGTCCCGGTCGGCACCGGCCGGCGTATCCAGGAAATCGTCCGCGAAGCCCGCCCCGACCTCGAATTCGACGTCGCCTCCAACCCCGAGTTCCTGCGCGAAGGCAACGCCATCGGCGACTTCATGCGCCCGGACCGAGTGGTGATCGGCTGCGAGAGCGAGCGCGCCCAGGAGGTCCTGCGGCGGCTGTATCGGCCGCTGTACCTGATCGAGGCGCCGATCCTGTTCACCGCGATCGAGACCGCCGAGCTGATCAAATACGCCGCCAACGCCTTCCTGGCGATGAAGGTGACCTTCATCAACGAGATGGCCGATCTGTGCGAGCGGGTCGGCGCCGACGTCCACGACGTCGCCCGCGGCGTCGGGCTCGATGGCCGGATCGGGCGCAAGTTCCTGCATCCCGGCCCCGGCTTCGGCGGCAGCTGCTTCCCCAAGGACACCCTGGCGCTGATGCGCATCGCCCAGGATGCCGGCGCGCCCAGCCGCCTGGTGGAGGCGGTGGTCGGCGTCAACGACGCGCGCAAGGCCGGGATGGCCGCCCGGATCGTCGCCGCCTGCGGCGGTTCGGTCCGCGGCAAGACGATCGGCGTGCTCGGCCTGACCTTCAAGCCGGAGACCGACGACATGCGCGACAGTCCCTCGCTGCCGATCGTCTCCCGCCTGGTCGAGGACGGCGCCATCGTGCGGGCATTCGACCCGGAGGGCATGGAACAGGCCAAGCCGCTGCTGCCGCCCGGCGTGGTGTATTGTCGCGACGCCATGGACGCGGTCACCGGCGCCGACGCGCTGGTGGTGATCACCGAGTGGAACGAGTTCCGCGCGCTGTCCCCGGCCAGGCTGCGCGGCGCCATGCAGGGTGGGGTGCTGGTGGACCTGCGCAATGTCTACGATCCGGTGGCGATGTCGCAGGCCGGGTTCGCATATCACTCGATCGGCCGCCCGAAAGCGGCTCTCGTGCGGTAGGCTCGGCCGGGCCGACGCGGCCTTTCCTGCGATCGGCGCTTCTATCCGCACCCATCATGGTCTAGTCCCTGCCCTGCGATCATTCGACGCAGGACATGAGATGCCGCACTATGGTGACCTTCCCAATCCCGACCTGCTGGAGCGGATTCCGCTCGATGCCCGGCTGATCGTCGATGTCGGCTGCGGCACCGGCGCGCTCGGCGGCGCCTACAAGCGGCGCAACCCGACCTGCCGCTACATCGGCGTCGAAGGCGACATGGCGCGCGCCCGCATTGCCGCCAGCCGCATCGACGAGGTGGTGGTCACCGACATCGAGACCCATCCGCTGGATTTCGGCACCGAGAAGGTTGACTGCCTGATCTATGGCGACGTGCTGGAACACCTGCGCGACCCCTGGGGCGTGCTGCAGCGCCATGTCCAGACGCTGAGCGACACCGGCACGCTGCTGGTATGCATGCCGAACGTGGAGCATTGGAGCTTCGCCGAGCGGCTGCTGCGCGGCACCTGGGACTACGAGGAACAGGGTCTGTTCGACCAGACCCATCTGCGCTGGTTCAGCTTCGACACCACCCGCCGTGCGCTGGCCGCCGCCGGCGTCGCGGTGAGCGACGTGACCCCGCGCATCTTCGGCATGGACCAAGCGCGGGAATTCTCCCGCGCCATGCGGCCGGCGCTGGAGGCGCTGGGGATCGACCCGGAGAACTACCTGGCTCGTTCCGCACCGCTGCAGCATGTCTGGCGGGCCCGGCGGCAGCCGATGCCGTATCTGCACGTGGTGTCCACCATGCTGGCGCCGGTCGGCGGCGTGAGCCACGTGCGGGTGCTGGAGCCGATGCAGGCGATCGGCACCGATTCGAGCATCCTCAGCCAGGTCCTGTCCGAGCGCATCGTGCCGGCGCTGACCGCCGAGACGCCGAAGATCTTCATCCTGCACCGCCCGGCGCTGGCCGGTGAGGCCGGCCTGGAGCCGATCCGCCAGTTGCTCGGCGCGGGCTATGTCGTGATCTGCGAATTCGACGACAATCCCGACTACATCAAGGTGCTGCAGCAGCCCGACATCCAGAACTTCCGCGCCGTGCACGCGGTGCAGACCACCACCCAGCCGCTGGTCGAGCTGCTCAGCCGGCAGAACCCCGAAGTCGGCCTGTTCCCCAACGCCGTCGCCACCCTTCCGGACGTGCGCAACTATACCGATCCCGGCCGGGTGACGCTGTTCTTCGGCGGCCTCAACCGCGAGGACGAGTGGCCGCCTTATGTCGATGCCCTGAACGCCGTCTCCGCCGTCGCCGGGGAGCGGCTGCACTTCCAGATCGTCAACGACCGCGGGCTGTTCGACTCGTTGCGTTCAGTGCACAAGAGCTTCACCCCGCTGTGCGACTACGAGACCTACCAGGACCTGCTGTCGCGGTCCGAGATTTCGTTCATGCCGCTGCAGGACGGCGCCTTCAACCGCTGCAAGTCGGACCTGAAATTCCTCGAGGCGTCGTCGTTCCGGGTCACCGCTTTGGCCAGCCCGGTGGTGTACGGCGACACCATCGAGGACGGCAAAACCGGGATGCTGTTCCGCGATCCCCAGGAGCTGCAGCAGAAGCTGATGCGGCTGGTGGCCAATCCCGAACTCGGCCAGGCGATCGCCGACGCCGCCCGCGTCTATGTCGCGAAGGAGCGGATGCTTGCCTACCAGGTGGCGCGCCGCAACGCCTGGTATCGGTCGCTGTGGGACCGCCGCCACGAACTGACCAGCGCGTTGCTGGCCCGGGTGCCGGAACTGCTGCGCCCGCCGGCACAGGCCGAAGCCAGCCTGCTGTCGCCGCTGCCCGACGCCGGGGCATGAGCCGATCGCGGCGGGGTGTTGCCGGGACAGGGGGTGTCCGCCCCACCCCGCACACAGGAGGGAGATTCCCACCGGAACGATGTTGCTCTAGGAACACGCCATGAGAATGCAGCGGCTCATTGCGTTGTGGATGCAGATCCGGAGTTGGATCTCGCGCAAGATTTGCTACGTCGATTACTGGCTGAGCTTCTTCCGCAGCCCGCGCCAACTGATCCGGGCGTGGCCGGAGGGCGAGATCCCGCTCGGACCGAAGGTCGCGGTGTTCGTGCATTTCGACGCCAACGGGCGGCTCGGGGCGCATGTGCTGCACTACGTGACGGCGCTGCGCGATGCCGGCGTCTCGGTGGTGTTCGTCACCAATTCCGGCAAGCTGCAACCGGCGGCGATGGCGGCCTTGCAGCCGGTCTGCGCCGGCATCCTGATCCGTCGCAACATCGGCTACGATTTCGGCGCCATGCGCGAGGGCCTGGAATATCTGAAGCTGCCCCGCGACAACACCGAGATGGCGCTGGTGATCAACGACAGCGTCTATGGCCCGCTGCAGCCGCTGGACCAGTTGCTGTCCCGCATCAACTTCAATCGCGCCGACATGTGGGGCGCCACCGAAAGCTGGCAGACCCGCTACCACCTGCAATCCTATTTCGTCGCCGCCGGCCGCAAGGCGCTGGGCAGCAAGGCCTGGCGGGAATTCTGGTCCGAGGTGCGGCCGGTGCGCTCCAAGACATGGGTGGTGAACAAATACGAGGTCGGCCTGACCCAGAAGCTGCTGCGCGGCGGCATCACCTGCGCCGCCATCTGGCCGTATTCCGAGATGGTGGAGAGCGTCGACGGCTACTTCCTGATGGAGCCGCCGAAGGACAAGCCGATCTCGACCGACCCGATCCTCAACATGCGGCGCATCCAGGCCCATCGCATCCGCCATTTCGCCGTCACCAACACGCCGCTGAACCCGACCTCGGACCTATGGCGGCAGCTGCTGGAAGCCGGCTTCCCGTTCGTCAAACGCGAATTGCTGCGCGACAACCCGAGCTTCGTGGCCGACATCGCGGAATGGCGGGAGGTGGCGCAGCGAAAGTTCGGGGAGATACCGGCGGCGATCGATCATGACCTGCATCGGGTCATGCGGAATCGGGCACCTTAAGTCGCGCCGCTTGGGCGGCGACCGGCGGACGTGCCCGCAGAAGTTCGATGGCCGGGTCCGGTATTTCCCCGTTCAGGGGACACGCACCACCATTTCAATCTCGACCTTGAACTCCGGCCTATAGAGTGCCTGAACGCCGATCGTCGTGATGCTGGGCATCGCGTCCCCGAACAGTTCGCGCAAAGGGGTGATGGCCTGCCCGAACGTTTCGCTGGTCGCATCCACGACGTAGACTTGCAGCATGACAATGTCTCGCGCCGACGCCTCCAGGTCCTTGAGTGCGGCGGCGAGGCTGGCGGTCGCAAGCTTTGCCTGGCCGGCGATATCCTTCGGCACGTCCTGTTTGCCAGGCGTCACTGCGATCTGGCCGGACAGGAAGGCGAGGCGGCCTGGTTCCGCGACACTGATCTGCGACCACCCGAGCGACGCCATATCCCACATCGTTGGAGGGTTGCGGCGACTCACCGGCGCCGATGCACGCGACGGAATGCGTGCGATCACCTTGATTTCGAAGTCGAAGCCAGCAAGCCAGGAGACGCCAAGCCCCGTCAAGCTCGGGTAGGGAGCGCTTTTGAAGAATTCGTCCCTTACGGCCCGGGCCGTGCCGAGCTGCTTCTCGGGGTCGGTATAAAACGTCGTTATGTCGACGATATCATCGAATCCGCAGCCCCCGGCGAGCAGCGTGGCTTCCAGATTGGCGAAGGCTCGGCGAACCTGAGTTTCGAAATCGGGTTCGGGCGAACCATCGGGGCGGCTGCCGACCTGACCCGACACGAACAACAGGTCGCCCGATCGCACCGCGGCAGAATATCTGTGCTTCTCGTAGAGGGCTTGCCGATCGGGGGGAAACACTGCCTCACGCTGGGCCATATCATTGTCCTTTTCACATCGGGGCGAGCGCAGCCGGCCAGCTTCGCTGGACATTCCAGCCAAGCCAGGGCAGTAACATACGCTCCGTATGTGAGAGCACCGATATGCCCTGACAGTCAACCCCACATACGCACCGTATGCGAATTAGGAGGTTGCCTTGGCGGCGAAGCGTCGCGCCGAAACGATGGGCGAAAACCGCGCCAAGCTGATCGGGGCAGCGCGAAAAGCGTTCGCGACGTCTGGTTTTGCCGCCGCGTCGATGGACGATCTGACCGCGCAGGTCGGGCTCACCCGTGGCGCCCTCTATCATGCGTTCGGCGACAAGAAGGGACTGCTGGGGGCCGTCGTCGCCCAGGTCGACGGCGAGATGGCCGCGCGCGCACGACAGGCGGGAGCGACTGCGGCGGAACCCTGGGAAAGGCTGCTGGCGGTCGGCGAGGCGTATATCGGGATGGCGCTGGACCCGGAGGTCCGGCGGATCGTCCTGCTGGACGGGCCGGCCTACCTGGGCGACCCCTCGCAATGGCCCAGCCAGAATGCCTGTCTGAACATCACGAAGCAGACGGTCGCGAATCTGATTGCCGCGGGCGTCATGAAGCCAGTCGATATCGAGGCTGCGTCACGCCTTCTGAGCGGTGCAGCATTCGATGCCGCGCTGTGGGTTGCCGCCAGCGACGATCCGGACGTTGTCCTGCCGAAAGCGGTCAACGCTTTTCGGCTGATGGCCGAAGGCTTTCTGGCCAATCGAGGCTGACTGGTGCCGTATGCGCCGCCGAGTAGATCAAATCACGCGCCGCGCCCGCACGATCAGTGGGTCTTGCCCGGCCCTCGGGGTAACCGCTCTCGGTGCGCGAGGGCGCACCTGCCGCTCACCTCGCCGCTAAAAAGCGCCCGAAAGGGCGCTTTTAGCGTCATACTTTCTCCACTTGCGAATACTCCAACTCCACCGGCGTAGACCGCCCGAAGATCGAGACGCTGACCTTCACCCGGCCCTTTTCCTCGTCCACTTCCTCGACCACGCCGTTGAAGCTGGTGAACGGGCCGTCGGCGACGCGGATCTGTTCGCCGACTTCGAACAGCACCGCGGGGCGGGGGCGTTCGACGCCTTCCTGAGTCTGCTTCATGATCCGCTCGGCCTCGGCCTCGCTGATCGGGCTGGGCCGCAGTTTGGTGCCGAGGAAGCCGGTGACCTTCGGGGTGTCCTTGACCAGGTGCCAGGCTTCGTCGGTCAGCTCCATCTTCACCAGCACGTAGCCCGGGAAGAACTTGTGCTCGGCGTTGACCTTCTGGCCGCGGCGCAGCTCGACCACCTGCTCGGACGGCACCAGCACCTCGTCGAACTGGTCGCCGAGGCCCTTCTGGGCGGCCTGTTCCTTGATCTGCTGGGCGATCTTCTTCTCGAAGCCCGAGTAGACGTGAACCACATACCAACGCTTGGCCATCTCTCAGATTCCTACGCCGAACAGCGCCCGCACGCCGATGCCGATGACCTGGTCCGCGACGAAGAAGAAGATCGCGGCCAGGGCGGACAGCGCGAAGACGAGACCGGTCGTCACCATCGTCTCCCGCCGCGACGGCCAGGTGACCTTCGACACCTCGCTGCGGACTTCGCGGAAGAATTTTGCCGGATCGATGGCCACGCCGCTCATGCTCCTTCATCGCCTTTCAATTGAGCCCGCAATCCCGAAAGCCGCCTCGCCTGCGCGGGATCAGCCGGTTTCGCGAGCCCGGATACTCCGCCGGACCGGCTCCGTTGCGGGAGCCAGGCGCCGGATAGGCACGACCAGACATACACGAAAAGGCTTGGCAGGGGCGGAGGGTCTCGAACCCGCAACCTCCGGTTTTGGAGACCGGCGCTCTAGCCAATTGAGCTACACCCCTATCGCGCCCCGGAGCACGTAGCAGACGCAGGCGTCGGCCGCATGCGTGAAACGCAGATTGCCGACGCGCACCGGCAACAGGCACTCCGGGGGGCGTAGAAAGAATGCCAGCCCCGCGATGTCAAGTGCGGTGTCCCGAAATCGGCTTTTTGCGCGGGCTTTGGAGCGGGTGGCGGGAATCGAACCCGCATGGCCAGCTTGGAAGGCTGGAACTCTACCATTGAGCTACACCCGCAAAGCGCCGCCCCGGCCAGTGTAACCAAGCCTGGGCGACCAACCCAACCAAGCGAGCGCCGGGATGGTGGAGGGGGTTGGATTCGAACCAACGTAGGCGTGCGCCAGCGGATTTACAGTCCGCCCCCTTTAGCCACTCGGGCACCCCTCCGCTGCCAGGCTTTCGCTTCGGCCGCCGGATTGGCGGCACTATTGTCATCTCGCGGCGCTTGTCAACGAAACAGCGGCGGGCTGTGCCTTTGCGCCGGGTGCGCCGGCGTCTATACGGACCGCACCATGAAACCACCTCACAGAAGCGGCCCCGGCGGAACCGGCCCACGCGGCCCTGCGCCGGGCGGATCGGGCCAGCGCGGACCAGGCCAGCGCGGCACCAGCACGGACCGGGCCAGCGCGGGCCGGCGCAACGCGGGCCCGGACAATTCGCATCGGGCCCGCGCAGTTCCGGCGCAAATCGATCGGGCGGCGGCGGCCAAGCAGGCGCTGGCCATCGCGCCGATGGAGGCGGGCATCGCCCTGGCGACCGGCCGGGCGATCGTCCCAGCGGTGGCTCGCATCACCCGGGCGGGCAGCACAAGCGCCCGGCGGGGCCACCGCCCGACCGTGGCGGCAGCCGCGCCGGCAGCAAGCCGGCGCCGCGCCAGCCGCGCGAGGACCGCCAGCCGCGCGAGGATCGGCAGCCCGCGCGGCCGCCCTCCCCGAACACGCTGGTTGCCCCGGTCCGGCACGACGCCGTGCCTGCGCCCCGTTCTTCGCCGCCCGAGGCCCCCCGCCGCCGCAGCACCGGCGAGGCGCCGCCGCATGGCACGCTGTGGCTGTACGGCTTCCATGCGGTCGCCGCCGCCCTCGCCAACCCCGCCCGCCGGCTGCGCCGGCTGCTGCTGACCGAGGAGGCCGAGGCGGCCATCGCCGGCCAGCTCCGCGCGGCCTGGCCGCTGGCGCCGGAGCGCACCGACCGCGCCCGGCTGGACCACCTGCTCGGCCGCGACATGGCGCACCAGGGCGCCGCCCTGCTAGCCGACCCGCTGACCCCGCCGTCGCTGGCCCAGGCGTTGGAACGGCCGGGACCGGTGCTGGTGCTCGACCAGATCAGCGATCCGCGCAACGTCGGCGCCATCCTGCGCAGCGCGGCGGCGTTCGGCGTCGCCGCGGTGATCACCCAGGAGCGCAACTCCCCGGAGGAGACCGGCGCCCTGGCCAAGGCAGCCTCGGGCGCGCTGGAAAAGCTGCCGCTGTTCCGCGCCGTCAACATCGCCCGCACGCTGGTGGCGCTGAAGGCCGCCGGCTGCTGGGTGGTCGGGCTGGACGCCGGCGGCGCGCCGCTATCCGGCGCGGCGCTGCGCGAGCGGCGGGTGGCGCTGGTGCTCGGCAGCGAGGGCGAGGGCCTGCGCCGCCTCACCCGCGAGACCTGCGACGAGCTGGCTGGTATCGCGATGCCGACCGGCCACGCCTCGGCGATGGAGAGCCTCAACGTCTCCGCCGCCGCCTCGATCGCCCTCTACGAGGTCTGCAGGTCCACATGAGTTTCGATCCTGGCCCGGCCGCCGAGGCGCTGCTGCAGGCAAGGCTCCACCGGCGCCCGGCCGGGCCGCTGCCGGCCGCCATCGCGCCGCGTTCGGAAGCCGAGGGGGTCGCGGTTCAGCTGGCCCTGGCCGGCCTGTTCGGCGCGGCGGTTCCCGCCGGCTTCAAGATCGGCGCCACCGCGAAGCGGATGCAGGATTATCTCGGGCTGTCCGGGCCGGCCGGCGGGTTCATGGTCACGCAGGATCTGCACGCCAGCGGCGCCACGCTGGAATGGAGCGGGTTGCGCGGCCCCGGCGTTGAATGCGAGATCGCGGTTCGGCTTGGGCATGACCTGCCGCCCGGGCCATGCGACGCGGCCCGGGCCGCCGCGGCGGTGGCCGAGATCTCGGCGGCAATCGAGGTCGTGGAAAACCGCTACGGCCCACCCCCGGCCGGCGACCTCGTGGCGCTCGGCACCCCCACCTTGATTGCCGACCAGGTCTATCACCGCGCCGCCGTGCTGGGTGCCCCGGCCGCGGGCTGGCGTGAGATGGATCTGGCGGCCATTCCCGGCCGCATCAGCATCGACGGCGAGGCGCGTGCCAACGGCACCGGTGCCGACCTGCTGGGCCACCCGATGCAGGCCTTGGCATGGCTGGCGGCCTCGCCGGTCGCCGCCGCGTTCGGGGGACTGCGGGCAGGCCAGGTGATCATGCTCGGCAGCGTCACGCCGCCGATCTGGCTGGACGGCCCGTGCGAGGCGTCGGTCATGTTCGTCGGGCTGCCCGAAGTCCGGGTTCGATTTTCCTGACGGCCGGCTACCGCTTCTTAACCGACGCCGCCCAGGATAAGGCACTGACCGCGCGACAGGCGCCCGCGGCGTTCCATGCCAAAAAGGCCAGAGCGGGATTACCCGATGCTCCCCGAACCGGCTTTGCTATTTGACCCGGCCCCACGGTCCGAATCGGATTTTTCGTCCGACAGCGCCCCGCCACGCGACTGGGCCACGCTGACCGACATGCAGCAGTTGGCGCTGTCGCGCGCGGCGCTGCACCGTGCCAGCGAAACGATTGCCGGCCAGGCGGAGATCCTGGCCGGCGAGATCGAAAGCGGCGCCCTGGACGATCGTGGCGGCCCGGACGCCTTGCGGCTGCTGGCCGCCTTGGTGCGCTTGCCCGGCCGGACCGACGCCGATCCGGCCGGGCACGCCTGATCAGCCTTCGGAGTTGGCGTCGCCGCCGTTCCCCTGGGTCTTGCTCAGGTCGATGGCGACGAACGCGGTATGGCCGTCGCGCATGATGCGCAGCGCCATGTCGTGCCCGTCCTTGGTCGCCGCCCGGATGGCCGAGGTGGCGTCATTGACGGAGTTCACCGCGTGGTTGCCGACGCCGACGATCACGTCGCCCTGGCGCAGGCCGGCCTGCTCGGCCGGTGAGCCGGAGCGAACCTCGGCGACGACGGCACCCTTGGCACTCGCCGGAAGGTCGAGCTGGTCACGCATCTCCGGCGACAGCGGCGCCAATGCCAGGCCGACGCCGGGACGACCCTGGTCGCCCTTGTCGTTGGACGCGGTGCGCTGGTTCGGCAGCGCCGAGGCGGTCACAGTCAGGCTCTGCGTCGCGCCGTCGCGGATGACGTCCAGCGCCGCCTTGTCACCGGGCTTCACCCCGGCGACATCGACTGCGAGGTCGCGCGGCGAGAACACCGGCTTGCCGTTCACCGCGCGGACCACGTCGCCCGGCTGCAGACCGGCCTTGGCCGCCGGCGAGTCCGCCTCGACATTGGCCACCAGCGCGCCGAACTGATCGGCGTGGGAGCGCCCGGTCGGCACGTTGTCGGTGATCGCCGGCAGATGCAGCGCGGAGGACAGCGCCGCGTTCACCGGCTGCGTCTCGACGCCGATATAACCGCGGGTGACGTGGCCGTCCTTCTGGATGTCGGCGACCACGGTTCGGACCATGTCGGCCGGGATGGCGAAGCCGATGCCGATGCTGCCGCCCGACGGCGACAGGATGGCGGTGTTCACGCCCACCACATGGCCGTCCTGGGTGAACAGCGGCCCACCGGAGTTGCCCTGATTGATCGGCGCGTCGATCTGGATGTAGTCGTCATACGGGCCGGAGCCGATGTCGCGGCCGCGTGCCGAGACGATGCCGGCGGTGACGGTGCCGCCGAGGCCGAACGGGTTGCCCATGGCGATGACCCACTGGCCGGGCCGCACCTGGTTGGAATCGCCGAGGTCCAGGAACGGAAGCTTGCCCTTGGCATCGATCTTCAGCACCGCGATGTCGGTGCGCGGGTCGCGCCCCACGATGCGGGCCGGCAGGGTCGTGCCGTCATCCATGGTGACCGACACCGAACGCGCGTTGGCGACCACGTGGTTGTTGGTGACGATGGTGCCGTCGGCGGCAACGATGAAGCCGGAACCACGCGCTTCGACGACGCGGCTGCGCTGCGGCCGGTCCGGCCGCATCATGCCGAACGGTGTCGGCACGGCGCGCTCTTCCTCGGCGCTCGGGTTCATCTTGCTGGTGATGGTGACCACCGCCGGCTTCACGCGGGCAACGAGGTCGGAGAAATCGGGCAGCCGGCCGGCGGGTGCGGCGACCTGCGCCTGCGGCAGGTTCGCGGCCGGGGCATCGGACGGCGTCGCCGCCATCACGCCGCCGGCAATGCCGCCGAGCGCGGTTCCGCTGAGCAGTACAGCGACAAGGGCCGCGCGCCAGGGCCGGGCGCGGGAGGTTTGATTGAGGTTCATGATTGTCTCTCTCTGTCTGTGGACGAGCCTGGTGAAAGCCGGGAATAAATCGGGATAACCAGGTTTGATCGGCGCCATCCCATGGCTGCAACATGAGGAAGACCGGCCGTCATTACGATTTCATGGGGGTGAAACGTTCGTCATCCACCGGCGGGGCGCCGCAGGTTTGCCCGGTCCGTCCCGCCCGGGGTAGGATGACGGCCACGCCGGGTTAGCACAGTGGTAGTGCAGCGGTTTTGTAAACCGAAGGCCGGGGGTTCAAATCCCTCACCCGGCAGACGCGCATCTTGCGCGGCGAGGCAAGCGAGAGTGGACCGCCTACGGCCCACGAAAGCGCACCCGGACGCGCCTCCCCTTGCCCTCGGCCGGCGGCTTCGCCCCCGAGATCATTGAAGTGGCGGGCCAGTGTTAACGAAGTAGCCCACTGCCCCAAGCCGGTTCGATCGCAACCGTCTTCGTCCGTCGGCAGAGGGCACTGCGGGAGCAGGATGGGAGCTTGCGGAGATGTCAGCCGCACACGGCCGCGAACGTCAGCAGGTGCCGACGCATGGCTCCATGCAGCTTCGCGGCGGGCGGGAGGGTGGCCGCGGGATGCTGACCGTTCCGACGCGTCGGGCCTGATCCCACACGGCCGCGTTCTCGCCGGCGTGCAGGAGGCCGAGGGCCGCGGCGCAGGCCTGCGCGTCATCGGTGCAGTCGATCTCGTGGCCGCTGACGATGCTGCCGTCGCGGCTCAGCACGAATACCCGGTACTTGGTCATGACACGCCCTGGCCGTTGCAGGTTTGCGGAAAGCCCCCGACCGGTGCGGAACCCCAATCCGCGCCCGATTGTGCTCGACAGCGCAGCCGGCAGCCCATCGGCCACGCAGCCTTCCTGTCCATGCCGAGAATACGCATGGCGCGGCCGGAGCCCGCCAGCAATGGTGGTGCATGTTGGCGATCAACGCCGTGCATGATGCCTGGGCTCAGGAGGCCAACTTGGCCGGGCGCGATATCGCGTGTACCTGAACGGAAACAAGCGGGTGTTCGCCGGATGTTCAATCTTCGCGGCTTCGACATGAATCTGCTGACGGTGTTCGAGGCGATCTACGAGGCCCGGAATGTCGGTGTCGCGGCGCAGCGCCTGGCGCTCAGCCAGGCGGCCACCAGCCATGCGCTCGGGCGCCTGCGGCAGGTCTGCGGCGACGAGCTGTTCGTTCGAGCCGGCCAGCAATTCGTTCCGACCCCGTCCGCGAAGGCTTTCTTTCCGAAGGTTCAGGAAGCACTGCGGGTGCTGCGGCAGGGCCTGGCCGAGACCCGCGGCTTCGACCCCGCGACCTCCGAGCGGCACTTCAACGTGGCGATCCCGCATCCGCTGGGCCCGGTCATCGCGCACTCCATCCGGGTGGCGATGGCGGCCGCCGTGCCACGGGTCACGCTGAACATCGACACGCGCACGATGCTGCCCGACCTTTCGCAGGAGTTGCGGGCCGGCGACTACGACCTTGCCATCGACTGGCTGCGCGTCGAGCAGGACCAGTTCATCAACAAGCGCATCCATGACGAGGTGCTGATGCTGATCATGCGCCGCGGGCATCCACGCCTCGGCGCCAAGCCGACGCTGGAGGATCTGCGGCAGGAGGAGTTCGTCTGGCTGCATCCGCGCCGGCCCACGGAACACCGGCCGAAGACCGTTCAACTGATCGAGGACCTCGGGCTGAAGGTGGTGCTGAGCGTCAGCGAGTGGCTCGAGGTGCCGACCCTGGTCGCGTCGTTCGACCTGCTCAGCATCGTGCCGCAATCGCTGTCGCCGATCCTGACCCGGCAGATGCAGCTGCGCGTGGTGCCGTTTCCGGTGAAGCTGCCGCCGGTGCCGATCTACGAGACCTGGCATGAAAGCCGCCGCAACGATGCCGGGCATCGCTGGCTGCGCGACCTGGTTGCCGCCAAGCTCCGCGGCCTCGCCGCCGGCGGCTTCGGAGTGCCGCCGGCCTGAACGGCTCAGCTCAGCCGGTCGCGTGCGGCCAGCGCCAGTCGGCGATCTCCGGCATGTCCTTGCCGTAGTGGTCGACATAGCGCCGGTGGTCGATCAGCTTGTCGCGCATCGCCTGCTTGGCGTAGACGGCGGCGGCACCGAGCCCGGGCACATGGTCCACCA
Source organism: uncultured Alphaproteobacteria bacterium (assembly GCA_963819305.1). Classification (GTDB taxonomy): domain Bacteria; phylum Pseudomonadota; class Alphaproteobacteria; order Acetobacterales; family Acetobacteraceae; genus CAVTKE01. The sequence continues at coordinate 1,217,193 of CAWFVP010000001.1, read as the reverse complement.
CCGCCATGAACAGGTGGAGCCGGTCGAGGTGGTTGCGCACCGTCATGTCGAACGGCGTCGTGGTCGAGCCTTCTTCCTGGTAGCCATGGACGTGGAAGTTGGGGTGGTTGGTCCGCCGGTAGACCAGGCGATGGATCAGCATGGGATAGCCGTGATAGGCGAAGATCACCGGCTTGTCGTTGGTGAACAGCGCATCGAAATCCGCGTCGCTCAAGCCGTGCGGATGCTGGGTCTTCGGTTGCAGCGTCATCAGGTCGACGACGTTGACGACGCGCACCGCAGTTCCGGCAAATGCCGGCGCAGCAGGTCGACCGCCGCCAGCGTCTCCAGCGTCGGCACGTCGCCGGCGCAGGCCATCACCACGTCCGGCTCGCCGCCGTGGTCGTTGCTGGCCCAGTCCCAGATGCCGATGCCGGGTTCGCAGTGCTTGATCGCCGCATCCATGTCGAGCCATTGCGGCTCCGGCTGCTTGCCGGCGACGATCACGTTGATGCGGTCCCAGCTGCGCAGGCAGTGGTCGGTGACCCATAGCAGCGTGTTGGCATCGGGCGGCAGGTAGACGCGCACGATGTCGGCCTTCTTGTTCACCACGTGGTCGATGAAGCCCGGATCCTGGTGGCTGAAGCCGTTATGGTCCTGGCGCCAGACATGGGAGGTCAGCAGGTAGTTGAGCGAGGCGATCGGCCGCCGCCACGGACATCGCGCGCGAGCTCTTCAGCCATTTCGCATGCTGGTTGAACATCGAATCGACGATGTGGATGAACGCCTCGTAGCAGGAGAACAGGCCGTGCCGGCCGGTCAGCAGATAGCCCTCCAGCCAGCCCTGGCAGGTGTGCTCGCTGAGGATCTCCATCACCCGGCCGATCGGCGCCAGGTGCATCGTCCTCGGGCAGGGTGGTCGGCATCCCAGGCTGCGGTCGGTGACCTCGAACAGCGCCTGCAGCCGGTTGGAGCTGGTCTCGTCCGGGCCGAACACGCGGAAATTCCGGCGCCTCGGCGTTGCTCGCGCATCACGTCGCGCAGGAACGTCGCCCATCACGTGCGTCGCCTCGGCGTCGATCTGCGCCCGGACGGGTCACCGGCAACGGCGTAGGTCGGTGAAGTCCGGCAGCCGCAGCGGGCGCATCAGCAGCGCCGCCATTGGCGTGCGGGTTGGCGCTCATGCGGCGATCGCCGTCGGGCGCCAGTGCGGCGATCTCGGGACGCAGGCGCCCGGCCTCGTCGAACAGCTCCTCCGGCCGGTAGCTGCGCATCCAGTCCTCGCAGCAGCTGCAGGTGGCCGGGCTTGTCCATGTCGGTGAACGGCACCTGGTGCGAGCGCCAGGAGCCCTCGGTCTTGAGCCCGTCGACGGTCTTCGGCCCGGTCCAGCCCTTCGGGCTGCGCAGCACGATCATCGGCCAGCGCGGGCGCGTGGTCGTTACCCTCGTCGCGCGCCGCCGCCTGGATTGCGCGGATGCCGTCGAAGGCGCGGTCCATCGCCGCCGCCATCGCCTGGTGCATCGCGTCCGGCTCGTCGCCCTCGACGAAGATCGGGTCGTAGCCATAGCCGCGCAGCAGGCTCTCCAGCTCGTCCGGCTCGATGCGCGCCAGCACGGTCGGGTTGGCGATCTTGTAGCCGTTCAGGTGCAGGATCGGCAGCACCGCGCCGTCGGTCGCCGGATTGAGGAACTTGTTGGAATGCCAGGACGTCGCCAGCGGTCCGGTCTCGGCCTCGCCGTCGCCGATGACGCAGGCGGCGATCAGCCCGGGATTGTCGAGCACCGCGCCATAGGCGTGGGAAAGCGAATAGCCGAGCTCGCCGCCCTCGTGGATCGAGCCGGGGGTATCCGGCGCGGCGTGGCTCGGGATGCCGCCCGGAAACGAGAACTGCCGGAACAGCCGGCGCATGCCGTCGGCGTCGCGGGTGATTTCCGGATAGATCTCGCTATAGGTGCCCTCCAGCCAGGTGTTGGCGACCACCCCCGGCGCGCCGTGCCCGGGCCCGGCGATGAAGATCACGTCGAGGTCGCGCGCGCGGATGATGCGGTTGAGATGGACGTAGATGAAGTTCAGGCCGGGCGTGGTGCCCCAATGGCCCAGCAGACGCGGCTTCACGTCCGCCAGGGTCAGCGGCTCGACGCAGCAGCGGATTGTCGAGCAGGTAGACCTGCCCGACGGAAAGGTAGTTAGCCGCCCGCCACCACTGGTTCATCCGCTCCAGCTGGGTCGCCGAGAGGGGGGATTTCGCCATGGGTCATCTCCGTGCCAGCCGTGCAGGCGACATCGCCGCCGCGCCGCGAATGCGGAACGGCGGCGACGTCACGACAGGCAGACTGCGCGTCAGTCCGCGGCGCCGTCTACCGCAGGATCCATCACGATCAGGCCGCTGCTTGGATCCACCACGACGATGCGATTTTCCACGGATTTGACCCCCGGCACGTTTTCCGCGACCACTTGGGCCGCATCGCGCTGGCGCATGTCGAAGACCACGCCGTCGAGATCGACGGCACCCCCGGTGACGGAGACCGAGACCGACCGGCGCAGCAGCAGCGGCTGGCTGTCGAACTCGGCTTCGATCCGCTCGCGGATGGCATCGTCGCCCAGGTCGCCCGCCGGCTTCTCCAGGTTGTTGAACAATGCGCGGATCATGTCGGCGCGGCTGACGATGCCGACCAGCGCGCCGTTGCGGGTCACCGGCAGGCGGCGCACCCGATGCTTGCGCATCAGCACCGCGACCTCGTCGAGCGGCGTCGTTTCCTCCACCGACACCACCGGCGTCGTCATCAGTTCGCTGATCCGGCGACCATGGGTGAGCACGTAGTCGCCGGCGAGGCGGTCGGGCGTGAAGAACATGCGCAGGAACCCGGGCTTGGCCCCGGCGGTGCCGAGTTCCGCCCGGCGCAGCAGGTCGCCTTCGGTGAGGATCCCCACCGGCCGGCTGGCCTCGTCGATCACCGGCAGGCCGCTGACATGATTGTCCAGCATCAGCCGCAGCGCCTGCGCCAGCGGCGCGTCGCCGCGGATCGCCAGCGGGGTCTTGGACATGACATCGGCGGCGTTCATCGAAATCTCCTTGTTGGTCCGGAACTATGCGGGCTCAGTGGTAGCCGATATCGGCGCGGACCTTGCCCCGGAAGACCCAGTAGGACCATCCGGTGTAAAGTAGCACGACCGGCAGCAGGAAGACCGTGCCGATCAGCAGGAAGGCCTGGGTCTTGGGCGCGGAGGCCGCCTCCCACAATGTGTAGGTGTGCGGCACGATCATCGGCCACAGGCTGATGGCGATGCCGATATAGGACATCAGGAACAGCCCGACCGCGGCGAGGAAGGGCCCTGCCTCGAAAGTTCCGTGCAGCGCCCGCCACTCGGCCCAGGCGATCAGGGCGGTGATCACCGGCACCGGCGCCAGCCAGGCGACGTTCGGCCAGGAGAACCAGCGCTGGGCGATGTCCGGGTTCACCAGCGGCGTCCAGACGCTGACGACGAGCACGCATGCCAGCACGCCGAGCAGGCAGATGCGGCCGTGGCGGCGGGCGCGTTGCTGGATCACCCCGCCGGTCTTGATGATCAGCCAGCCGGCGCCGAGCAGGCCATAGCCGAACACCAGGGCGATCCCGGTCAGCAGCGAGAACGGCGTGAAGCAGTCGAAGCTGCCGCCGACGAATTCGCGCCCCTTCACCTGGAAGCCCTGGATGAAGGCGCCGAGCACGATGCCTTGCGCCAGCGTGGCGATGGTCGAGCCGTAGGAGAAACCGTAGTCCCAGAACGTCCGGTGCTCCGAATCGCGATAGCGGAACTCGAAGGCGACGCCGCGGAAGACCATTGCCAGCAGCATCACCAGAATGGGGAAATAGACCGCGGGGATGATGATCGCGAAGGCCAGCGGAAATGCCACCAGCAGGCCGACGCCGCCCAGGATCAGCCAGGTCTCGTTGCCGTCCCAGATCGGCGCCACGCTGTTCATCACGAGGTTGCGCGAGGCGGTGTCCGGCGCGAAGCCGAACAGCATGCCGACGCCGAGGTCGAAGCCGTCGAGCAGCACATACAGGAACACGCCGATCCCGAGGATGGCGGTCCAGATCGGCACGAAACTCTGGGTCAGTTCGGCGCTCATGACGCGGCTCCTTCTGCGCGCGCATCGGGCAGGGCGGTGATCGGTTGCGACGGGCGCCCGCTTTCCACCGCATCATGCGGCAGCGCGTCGGCCAGCGGCGATCGCGGTCCCTGGCGGATGATCCGGCGCATGATCAGGAGGCCGGCGGGAAACACGATGGCGTAGACGACGACGTAGCCGATCAGCGACAGCAGCACGTTGGCGCCGGTCAGCGACGGGGACACCGAATCGGCCGTCCGCAGCAGGCCGTAGACCGTCCAGGGCTGCCGCCCGACCTCGGTGGTGACCCACCCGGCCAGCACCGCGATGAAGCCGAGCGGGGTGGCGTATTCGCACACCCGCAGGAACAGCGGGCTGCGGTACAAGCGGCCGTCGCGCCGCAGCAGGTTGCCGGCGACCACCACGACCAGCATCAGCAGGCCGATCCCCACCATGATGCGGAAGGCGAAGAACGGCGGCGCCACCGGCGGCCGCTGGTCGACGGGCCATTCCTTCAGGCCCTTGATCTCGCCGTCGAGGCTGTGGGTCAGGATCAGGCTGCCGAGATAGGGGATCGACACGTCGGCGCGCATGACCGCGCCCGCGTCGTCCGGGATGCCGAACAAGGTGAGCGGGGCGGGGGCGGCGGTGTCGTAGCGGCCCTCGATCGCGGCGAGCTTGGCGGGCTGGTGTTTCAGCGTGGACAGGCCGTGCTGGTCGCCGAGCTCGATCTGCAGCGGCACCAGCACCAGCAACAGCCAGAAGGTCGTGGACAGCACCAGCCGGCCCTCCTCGACGAAGCGACCGTGCCGAAGCTGCCAGGCCGCGACGCCCGCGACGACGAAGCCGGTGCTGATGTAGAACGCGGTCACGGTGTGCAGCAGGCGATAGGGGAAGGACGGGTTGAAGATCACCTCGAACCAGTCCACCGCGAAGAAGCGGCCATCGACGATCTCGTAGCCGGCCGGCGTCTGCATCCAGCTGTTGACGGCGAGGATCCAGAACGCCGAGGACAGGGTGCCGATCGCCACCATCAGCGCCGCGACGAAATGCACCCAGGACGGCACCAGCTTGCGGCCGAACAGCAGCACGCCCAGGAACGTCGCCTCCAGGAAGAACGCGGTCAGCCCCTCATAGGCCAGCAGCGGCGACACGACATTGGCGGTGATGTCGGAGAAGCGGCTCCAGTTGGTGCCGAATTGGAACGGCATCACGATGCCCGACACCACGCCCATGCCGAAGGCGACCGAGAAGATCTTCACCCAGAACCCGGAGATCCGCAGGTAGATCTCGCGGCCGGTGATGAAATGCATGCCCTCCATGAAGGCGATGTAGGAGGCGAGGCCGACGGTGAACGCCGGCAGCAGGATATGCAGCGAGACCACCCACACGAACTGCAACCGCGACAGGAAGACGGGATCGAGGTGCATGCGGCGGCGCCCTTCACGACTGCGCGGACCGCTTATCCGTGAGCGCGGCCGGCGATTCCTTGATGCAGATCAATCTGCCGCGCCGCCGGAGACGGATGGGAAAATCCAAACAAAGGAGGGGCGATGCGGCAGCCGGATAGCATCGAAGCCTAACCCGCGGCCGGCGTCGACGGAACCGAATTGCTTCGAGACCGCTAACGGACCCATGTCCCATCGCAGGGATGCGGGCATTGCGGAGGGCGCAGCGCATGGCAGGAAAGTCGACCAGGACGACCGGCAACGATCCCGTCGAAGGCCTCGATCCCGGCGGCACCCGGCCGACCAGGCCGGGCAATCGGGACAAGACACCGGACGGCAAAGGTGGGGAGAGCGACCCCGTGGTCACTCAAAATGTTCGGAGCGGCGATCGCAACGCCGGGACTTCGAGCGAGGTGACACCCGCCACCCGCCCGAAGCCCTGACCGGAGCTGATCCCTGCTGAAGCGGCGAGCGCCGCCTCAGGCGACCTGGGCGTGGTCGGCCGCGCGGGCCGGATAGGCATCGATCCGTGGACGCAGCGGGATCACGTCGGCCGCCGCTTCGGCCAGGTCGCGCAGGATGTAGCCATGACCGCGTACGGTATCGATCAGGGCGCCGAGGCCGAGATTGGCCAGCTTCTTGCGCAGGTTGCAGATGAAGACGTCGATGACCCGCGTCTCGGGCCCGTCGAGGCCGCTATAGAGGTGATCGAGGAAGTTCTGCTTGGTGATGACGCGGCCCTTGCGCAGCGCCATGAGCTCCAGAATCGCGAATTCCTTGCGGGTGACGCTGATCGGCTGCTCATGCACGCGAACCTCGCGGCTGGCCATGTCGATCTCCAGCGGCCCGACACGCAGGACGGACCGGGTGTAGCCATTGCGGCGGCGGACGATCGCCTCGATCCGGGCGACCAGTTCGTCGGGGTGGTAAGGCTTGGTCAGCAGATCGTCAGCACCGGCGCGAAGTGCAATGGCGTTGGTCTGGCCGCAGACCGAGGAGGTCAGCAGCAGCACCGGGGTGGTGAAGCGCTGCACACGAAAGCGGCGAATTGCCTCGGTCCCGTCCATGTCCGGAAGGTTCTGGTCGAGCACCACGATGTCGTATTCGTAGGTTTGCAGGAAATCGAACGCTTCGGCGGCGCTGCCGACGCGGTCGGCGACCACGCCGGTGCTGCGGAACACCTCCGTCAGGGCATTGGATTCGGTGCTGGTGGCTTGAACCTGAAGAAGTCGCATGGGGCGCTTTCCTACGAAGGATTAACTTTTCGTGAGCAGCGTTAGACCACGGACGCGCGTTTTCGTGTTGTTCGGAAGCGTCAGGTTATGTTCAGGAACAAGGCCCTTGGCCCGACCATTGCTTCACAACGCTTCACATGAATGGGAGCGATTAATTAATTTATTGGCGACGAATCGCATTTGTCAGGAAAACTGATATGTGAAGTACCAGACTCGACCCATGCCGGCCCCGAACGGCTGGGAACAAAGGGGCACGGATCGCTCTTAACCGAATACCAATGGAGCGAGACCGAGACTCGGCGAAGCTGACGGCAGCTGTGATTTTTTCAGTCGCATATTTTTCAGTTGTGGGATGGGGAGGAGCCGGATGATCGATGAAGCGCCTGCCAGGCACCAGGACGATGTGACGACGGTGCGGGAAACGATGCGGCATGGGAACATGCCGGCCGAGCATGCGCCAGCCGGGTCCGTGACCGTGGAGCGCCGGCGTCCCGGTCGGCCCACCCATGTCTCGCCCGCCTTGGTCGAATTGCTGCGCTGGCGTCCGGACGCGAATGCCGAGAACCCGGCGGACCACGAAGACGACCACGCCATGTCCGCCCCCCAGGGTATCCTGGTCGGGGCCCTGTTAGGTGTGACCCTGTGGATCGGCGGCTTCTGGCTGGTGATCGACCTGCTGCGCTGATCAACCGCGCCGTCGCCCGCGCGTTCGATCCCGACTGGTTTACCTGCCGGTAAGAATTTCCACCCCATTCTCCCTTCGGAACCGACCCAGGCACCGGCTGCAACAGGGCTTCCCTGCGCGGTGCCGGCTGATGGCGAAAACGCCAATCGTCGGCGAGGAATGTGACGGCGGGGAAGGCTCCCGCAGAGGGTGATGCATGGCCGACCAAGTCAATCTCGAGGCGCCGCGCGCGAGCGGGTCGAACGCGGACGAGTTGGGGCACGATCTGGAAACTAGCGGCTCGACCAGCGTGGACCGGCGTCGGCCCGGCCGGACCGCCATCGTCAATCCGCATCTCGTCAGCCTGCTGCGCAACGTCGATCTGGCTGCGCGCGCCACCGATGAAAAGCTACTGGATCCGACGGATGAGTTGCGGATCGCCAAGGGCCTGGCCTCGGCCCTGGCGCTGTCGGTGCCGATGTGGGCGCTGCTGGTCTGGGCGGTGCGTCTGGCCCTTGCCAGCTAGGCCGCTTGCCTCGGTTATCCTCCCTGAACAAAACCAGATCGTTCGATTCGGCGAAGTGATTTCCCTGCGACCTTGCAGACAGGCAACCTTCATCACAGCTTGGCATTGAAGCGCCAACGTATCCCGTGTTGCAGAGGGCCTTTTGCCATGAGCGAAGTCGAGTATGCGCGCAAGCTGGATGAGATGGAGCGGCTGCTGAACGATCCGGAGGTCCGCCTGGACGCCGATCGGGTGTGGTCGCTTATGGCTGAAATCGCCGCGGCCGATCGAGCGGTATCCGCGACCGATCTGCGCTGACCCCAGACGATCATCTTGAACGGCAAAGGCCCGGCATCACTGCCGGGCCTTTTTCGTTGTCGCGTCCGCGCGAGCGGCGGCGGCCGTGCGTATCAGGGGCGCGTTGGGGCCATCCGCGGCTGCATCGGCGATTGCCCAGGCATGCTGCCCGGCGCGCCCATCGGCGCCGCTTGCCCGCCGTTCATCATCCGCTCGTTGGTGCCTGGGACATAGTTCTGGTTCAACTGGGCGGCGTTCAGCGCATCGACCTTGGAATCGCCGGTATCGTTGCCCGAATCGTTGCGGCGGTCGACGTTGGCATACGGGTTCTTTGCATTCGCCGCCTGCACCGAGGCCGGGGCCAGCGCCAAGCCGACGGTGAAGCCGGCTGCCAGGACCGGCAGCAGAAAACGATATCGCATGACATCCTCCGTTTGTGTGCGGTTGCGCACAACCCTGGCCGGGCCGGCCGGGTTGACGGCGATTCAATGCGCCCGAAGGTGAATCGATCCCTCAGCCCCGCCGGGCCGCAAAGAATTCACGCAGCAGCGTGGCCGCCTCGCGTTCTCGCATGCCGCCGATGATCTCCGGCCGGTGCAGGCAGGAGGGGGCGTCGAAGACCCGCGCGCCGTGCTCCACCCCGCCACCCTTCGCGTCATAGGCGCCGAACACCAGCCGGCGGATGCGGAACAAGCTGATCGCGGCGGCGCACATCGGGCACGGCTCCAGCGTCACCACCAGGTCGCAGCCGGCCAGCCTGGGCGTGCCCAGCAGCGCCCCGGCCTGGCGCAACGCGAGCAACTCGGCGTGGGCGCTGGCGTCATGGGTCGCCTCGGTGGCGTTGCCGGCGCGCGCCAGCACCGCGCCGTCCGGCCCCAGCACCACCGCGCCCACCGGCACCTCGCCGCGCGCGGCGGCGCTCCGGGCTTCGTCGAGCGCGATCTGCATGGGGTCCATGCCCCGCTTCATGGCGCGGTTTTCGGGGAATGTCTTGCCTGCCCGCATCCCACGGGACTAGCAACGCCGAATGAGCACGGACAAACCGCCGGTGATCGGCGTCACCCTCGATAGCGAGCAGCCCGGCGGCTATTCGAAATTTCCCTGGTACGCCCTGCGCAGCAACTACGCCGACGCGATCTTGCCGCCGGCGGCCTGCCGGTGGCGCTGGCCGCACCATGAAGCGGCGGCCGCCTATCTGGACGCGATCGACGCGCTGGTGGTGACCGGCGGCGCCTTCGACGTGGACCCGGCGCTGTACGGCGAGGGCGGCCGGCACGCCACGGTGAAGCTGAAGGAGGGCCGCACCGCCGCCGAACTGGCGCTGGTGCAGGGGGCGCTGGCGCGCGACATGCCGGTGCTGGGCATCTGCGGCGGGCAGCAATTGCTGGCGGTGGCGCTGGGCGGCACGCTGATCCAGCACATCCCGGACAGCGTCCCCGATGCGCTGGCGCATGAGCAGCCGAACCCGCGCGACGAGCCCGGCCATCCCGTGCAGGTGGTGCCCGGCACCCTGCTGCACCGCATCGTCGGCGCCACCGACATGGCGGTGAACTCGTCGCATCACCAGGCGGTGCGGGCGCCCGGGCCGCATGCGGTGGTCGACGCCACCGCGCCGGACGGGGTCATCGAGGGCATCGAGGACCCGCGCTACCGGTTCTGCCTGGGCGTGCAGTGGCATCCGGAGTTCCACATCGATCCCGGCGACCGCAGGATCTTCGACGCGCTGATCGCCGCCTGCCGCGCATGACCCATCGCCCATGAGCGACGATCCGGTTGCCGAAAAGGGCGAGCGCATCGCCAAGTTCCTGGCCCGCGCCGGGGTCGCCAGCCGCCGCGATGCCGAAAAGCTGATCGCCGAGGGCCGCGTCCGGCTGAACAATGCGCCCGTCACCCACCCCGCCACCTTCGTGGGCAAGGGCGACCTGGTGGTGGTCGGCGGCGTGCTGGTCGATCCGCCGGAGCGCGCGCGGCTGTGGCGCTACCACAAGCCGGTCGGGCTGGTGACCACGCACCGCGACCCCGAAGGCCGCCCGACGGTGTTCGCGGCCCTGCCGCCGAGCCTGCCGCGGGTGGTCAGCGTCGGCCGGCTGGACCTCAACAGCGAGGGGCTGCTGCTGCTGACCAACGACGGCGCCCTGGCCCGCCGGCTGGAGCTGCCGGGCAGCGGCTGGCTGCGGCGCTACCGGGTGCGCGCCTACGGGCATGTCGAGCCGGCGACGCTGGCCGGCCTGGCCAAGGGGGTCGAGGTCGAGGGCGTCCGCTACGGGCCGATCGAAGCGGCGCTGGACAGCCGCAAGGGCGACAATTGCTGGCTCAGCGTCAGCCTGCGGGAGGGCCGCAATCGCGAGATCCGCAAGGTCATGCAGCATCTGGGCCTGCGCGTCGGCCGGCTGATCCGCGTGGCCTACGGGCCGTTCCAGCTCGGCAACCTCGCCGCCGGCGCGGTCGACGAGGTGACGGCCAAGGTGCTGCGCGAACAGCTTCCCGACCCCAGCTAGAACTTTGCGCATCATCGCGGGCACCTGGCGGGGCCGCAGCCTCGCAGCGCCACCGGGACAGGCCACCCGCCCGACCGCCGAGCGGGTCCGCCAGGCGCTGTTCGACATGCTGATGCATGCGTCCTGGGGCGGCCCGGGGCTGCTGCACGGCGCCCGCGTGCTGGACGGCTTTGCCGGCACCGGCGCGTTGGGGCTGGAGGCACTGTCCCGCGGCGCGGCGCACGCCGTGTTCATGGAGCGGGACCGCGCCGCGGCCCGGGTGCTGCGCGCCAATGTCGCGGCCTGCGGCGCCGAGGCGCTGGCGACGATCCTCGCCGCCGATGCCACCCGGCCGCCGCCCGGTGCCGCGTGCGGATTGGTTTTTCTCGATCCTCCCTATGGCGCGGGCCTGGGCGCGCGCGCCTTCGCGGCACTGAGCGCCGGCGGCTGGGTGGCCGCGGATGCGGTGGTGGTGCTGGAAACCGGCCGCGACGAGGACATCCCCGAACTCGGCGAAATGCTCGCCCAGCGCAGCCACGGGGCGGCTTTGCTCAGCATCTTCCGGGTCGGGTCAGCGGCGGCCGAATAGGCGCTCGATCTCCGCCTTGGACAGCTTCAGGAAGGTCGGGCGGCCATGGCTGCAGGTGGCGGCGCGCGGGGTCGCCTCCATCTGGCGCAGCATCGCGTCCATCTCGGCCGCCCCCAGCCGCCGCCCGGCGCGGATGCTGCCGTGGCAGGCCATGCGGGCGATCACCGCGTCCATGCGCGCGGCCAGGGCGGTGGTCTCGTCCATCTCCGCCAGTTCGTCGGCGAGGTCGCGCAGCAGCGGCGCCGGGTCCGGCACCCCGAGCGCCGCCGGCATCGCCCGCACCAGGATTGCGCCGGCGCCGAATGCCTCGATCTCCAGGCCCAGCTGCGCGAACTCGCCGGCCCGCGCCAGCAGCCGCTGCGGCGTCGGCGGCCGGCATGTCGACCACGCCCGGCAGCAGCAAAGGCTGGCTGCGGACGCCGCCGGCCAGCATCTGGCCGCGCAGCGCCTCGTGGGTCAGCCGCTCATGCGCCGCGTGCTGGTCGACCAGCACCAGGCTGCCGTCGCCGGCGACCGCGATGATGTAGGTGTCCAGCACCTGGGCCACCGCGGCGCCGAGGGGGAAGCGCTCGGCCGGGAAGTCGGCCGGGGCGGCTGCGGTGAACGGGCCATGCGCGCGGTCGACCATCCGCGCGCCGGGAAGCGCGTCGAGCGGCAGCGACGCCTCCGCCATGCCCGTCGGCCGCGGGCCGGTGGGTACCAGGTGCAGCCCCGGCCGGGTGGGCCGCGACTGCAGCAGATGCGAAAATCCGATCGCCGGCGCCGCCGGGCCGGCGCCCGATGCCAGCGCCCGGCCCAGGCTGCCGATGACCAGCGACCGCACCGCCTCGGGATCGCGAAACCTCAGCTCGGCCTTGGCGGGGTGAACGTTGACGTCGACATCCTCGGACGGGATGTCGAGATACAGCGCCACCACCGGAAACCGGCCGGGTGCGATCACCTGCCGGTAGGCGACCCGCACCGCCGTTCGCAGCACCGGGTCCACTACCGGGCGGCCGTTCACCACCAGCGCCTGGGCGGCGGCGGTGGCGCGGGTGGCCGTGGCGGCGCAGGCGAAGCCGGTCAGGCGCAGTTCGCCGCGCTCGCCGGTTACCGGCAGCAGCGCCGCCGCCGCCTCCGGCCCGAGCAAGGCGGCGATCCGTTGGGCGCGGTCCTGCGGCGGCAGGTCGAACGCCACCCGGCCGTCGCTCTCGAAGCGGAACGCCACGTGGCAGGCGGCCAGCGCCAGCCGGCGGATCGCCGCCTCGGTGGCGTCGGCCTCGGCGCGCGGGGATTTGAGGAATTTGCGCCGGGCCGGGGTGGCGAAGAACAGGTCGCGCACCGTCACCCGGGTGCCGACCGCGCCGGCCGCCGGCCGCACGTCGCCGACCACGCCCCCTTCGACTGTGATCGCCGCCGCGTTGCCGCTGCCGGCCTGGCGGGAGGTGATCGACAGCCGCGCCGCGGCGCCGATGCTGGGCAGCGCCTCGCCGCGGAAGCCCAGGGTGGCGATATGCACCAGTTCGTCGCCGGCGGCGGTCTCGGCCAGCTTCGAGGTGGCGTGCCGCAGCACGCACAGCCCCAGTTCCGCCTCGCTCATGCCGACGCCGTCGTCGGTGACCTCGATGCGGACGGCGCCGCCACCCTCGATCGCGACGGCGATGCGGCCGGCGCCGGCGTCGAGCGCATTCTCCACCAGTTCGCGGGCCGCCGCCGCCGGCCGCTCGATGACCTCGCCGGCGGCGATCCGGTTGACGGTGGCGGCCGAGAGCAGGCGAATCCGCGGCGGCGTCATGTCGGCACGCCTCCCACTGCTAGCGGCCTGCGGTGATGCCGTCGGGGTCGGGACAGTCGGGCTAGAACAGCCCGAGGCCCAGGAAGCCGCCGGACTTCTTCTGCTGGATGATCGGGGTGTCGCCGGCCTCCGGGCTCTGGCCCAGCGCCGCGTTCTCCCGCAGGCGCTGCGCCTCGGCCTTCGGATCGACGGCGACGCCGGCGACCGGCGGGGTGCGCCAGAACATCAGCCGGTCGGTGAAGCTCTGCCCCGGCGAATCCAGCGCCGAATCAGCCTCGACCCGGGTGCGGATATCGGCCGGCGCCGGGCGGCCGGCGGCCTGCACCAGGGCGTCCTGGCCGGGGCTGGTGGCGGCGGTCGGGGCGAGGGCTGCCTGCGGCACCAGGGTGGCCTCGGCGGCGGCCTCGGCGGTGGTCTCCTGCGGCCGGGTGGCGCCAGGGCGGGGCGGCCGCAAGGTGTAGTTCGGCGGCATCGACAGCGGCGCGCGGGTGGTCACCCGGAACTCGTCCGGGGCATCGCGGGTAAGGCCGAAGGTGCGCGACAGATCGTCGCCGCCACAGGCGGCGAGGGTCAGCACGGCGGCCAGCGGAACCAGGCGAAGCGGGCGAAGAATGGTCATGGCGAACTCCTGAGCATGGCATGCTCCGGGCATTTCATTGCCCTCGTTGATTGAACCCGGGCGACTTCGTGCCCTGCTTGATCGAAGCCGGCGTGGGCCGCCCTCGACTCCACGACATGGGATAATAGCAGAATTTCGGCGCGTTGGCGCGGTTCCCTACCGGACCGTTCTCTAACGGGGCGGCGCATCGGCGGCAAGCGGCGGTCCGCGCTTGCCGCGCAAGCCGTCCAGCACCAGCGCCGCGACGCCGCAGACGATCGCCGCGTCGGCCAGGTTGAACACGTACCAGGACCAGCCATAGACATGGGCATGGATGAAATCGACCACGGCGCCATAGCGGAGCCGGTCGATGACGTTGCCGACCGCGCCGCCGCCGATGGCGCCCAGGGCGATCGCCACCACCTGCCCCTCGGCCCGCCGCAGCCACACCGCCAGGGCGGCGACCACCGCCAGCGCCACCACCGCCAGCACGATGCTGCCGCTGGCGTCGCCGGCGGTCAGCAGGCCGAAGGTGATGCCGCGGTTCCACACCATGGTGAGGTTCAGCCCCGGCAGCACGGCGATGCTGCCGGCTTCCGGCAGATGCACCACGTCCAGCACCCACAGCTTGCTCGCCTGGTCGGCCAGCAGCACCAGGATCGCCGCCACGATCCCGAACACGGTGAGGCGGTTGCGCCTCATGCCGCGGCGGGCCGGCAGATCAGGCCCGAATCCACCGCGTCGGCGCAGCGCCGGCACAGGCTGGGATGCGCGGCGACGCTGCCGACCTCGGTCAGCACCCGCCAGCAGCGGACGCATTTCTCGCCCTCGGCCACGCTGGTCGCCAGGGTGTCGTCGGCGCCGGCGGCGAACTTTACGTCGGCCACGATCAGCACCTCGGCCCATTCCGCTTCGCTCAGCAGCCGGTCTTCCCCGGGCGCGAAGGCCAGCCGCACCGCCGCCTGGTTGGAGGAGCCGATGGTGTTGGCCTTGCGCATCGCCTCGAGATCGATGGTGACCTCGCGGCGCAGCTCGCGGATGCGGGTCCATTTCGCCGCCAGCCCATCGTCCCGCCAGGCCGCCGGGATGTCGTAGAAATCCTGCAGGTGGACGCTGACGTCGTCGCCGAAGCGGGCGGTCCAGGCCTCCTCGGCGGTGAACACCAGCACCGGCGCCAGCCAGGTGGTCAGGGACCGGTGCAGATGGTCCAGCACGGTGCGCGCCGCCCGGCGGCGCAGGCTGTCGGGGCGGTCGCAATACAGCGCGTCCTTGCGGATATCGAAGTAGAACGCCGACAGGTCGGTGGCGCAGAAGGCATGGATCGCCGGATAGACGCCGGTCCAGTCATAGGTCTTGACCGCGTCGCGGACCAGCACGTCGAGTTCGCTCAGCCGGTGCAGCACCCAGCGCTCCAGCTCCGGCATCTCGGCCAGCGGTCAGGTGCTCGGCCGGGGTCCAGCCGTCGAGGCTGCCGAGGATCCAGCGCAGGCTGTTGCGCAGCCGACGATACAGCTCCGATTGCTGCTTCAGGATCTCCGGGCCGATGCGCAGATCCTCGGTGGTGTCCGACACCATCACCCACAGGCGCAGGATATCGGCGCCGTATTTGTTCCACACCTCCTGCGGCGCGGTGACGTTGCCGAGCGACTTCGACATCTTGCGGCCCTGCTCGTCGAGCACGAAGCCATGCGTCAGCACCGCCTTGAACGGCGCGACCCCGCGCGTGCCCGACCGACTCCAGCAGCGAGGAATGGAACCAGCCGCGATGCTGGTCGGAGCCTTCCAGATACAGGTCGGCGGGCCAGGGCAGGCCGCGCGCCTCCAGCACGAAGGCGTGGGTGGAGCCGCTTTCGAACCACACGTCGACGATGTCGATCACCTGCTCGTAGGCGGCCGGGTCGCGGCCGGTGCCGAGGAAGCGTGCCGGCGGCGAGGCGTACCAGGCATCGGCGCCCTCCTCGCGGAAGGCCGCGACGATGCGGGTCATCACCGCGGGGTCGCGCAGCGGCTCGCCGGTGGCGCGGTCGACGAACACCGGCGATCGGCACGCCCCAGGCGCGCTGGCGGCTGATGCACCAGTCCGGGCGCGCGGCGATCATGCTGTCGAGCCGGTTGCGGCCCGAGTCGGGCACGAAATCGGTGTCGTCGATGGCGGCCAGCGCGCGGCCGCGGATGTCCTGCTCGGCCGTCCATGCGGATGAACCATTGCGGCGTGGCGCGGAAGATCAGCGGCGCGCGGAGCGCCAGGAATGCGGGTAGGAGTGCACCAGCTTGTCCGCGCGCCAGCAGCCCGCCGGCCTCGGTCAAGGCGGCGCAGACCGGCGTCGGCCGCCTTGTAGACATGCAGGCCGGCGAACAGCGGCACCCAGGCGTTGAAGGTGCCGTCCGGGCCGACGGTGTCCGGCACCTCCAGCCCATGCGCGCGGCCGAGGACGAAATCCTCCTCGCCGTGGCCGGGGGCGATATGCACGAAGCCGGTGCCCTGCGTCGGTGGTGACGTAGTCGGCGGGCAGCACCGGCACGTCGTGGTCGTAGCCGCGGCCGCGCAGCGGGATGGGCGCAGATGACGCCGGCCAGGTCGGCGCCCTTGATCAGCCGCAGCACGTGGTGGGTGGCGATGCCGGCATCGGCGCAGAGCTGCGGCAGCAGCGCCAGCGCCACCAGCAGCTTCTCGCCGGCGCTGGCGCGGGCGGCCGGCGCCACGCCGTCGACGCGGACCAGCGCGTAGTCGATCTCCGCGCCGTAGGCGATGGCGCGGTTGCCCGGCATGGTCCAGGGCGTGGTGGTCCAGATCACCATCGACGCGCCGATCAAGCCCTGGTCAGCGGCCTGCACGATCGGGAAGCGCACCGCAGATGGTGGTGCTGGTGTGGTCGTGGTACTCGATCTCGGCCTCGGCCAGCGCGGTCTTCTCGACCGGGCTCCACATCACCGGGCGCAGCCCGCGATACAGCGCGCCGTTCAGCAGGAACTTGCCGATCTCGCCGGCGATCGCCGCCTCGGAGGCGAAATCCATGGTGGCGTAGCGGTCGGCCCAGTCGCCGGCGACGCCGAGGCGGCTGGAACTCCTCGCGCCTGGATCGCCCATCCACTGCGCGCGCGTAGGCGCGGCATTCGGCGCGGAACTGCAGCACCGGCACCGCATCCTTGTCGCGGCCGGACTTGCGGTATTCCTCCTCGATCTTCCACTCGATCGGCAGGCCGTGGCAGTCCCAGCCGGGGATGTAGTCGGCGTCGTAGCCGGCCATCTGGCGGGCGCGGTTGACCACGTCCTTCAGGATCTTGTTGAGCGCGTGGCCGATATGCAGGTTGCCGTTGGCGTAGGGCGGGCCGTCATGCAGGATGAATTTCGGCCGGCCCGCGCGAGTCCTGGCGCGCAGCTGCTCCCACAGGCCCATGTCGCTGCCAGCGCGCCAGCATCGCCGGCTCCCGCTTCGGCAGGTCGCCGCGCATCGGGAACGGCGTCGCCGGCAGGAACACGGTGTCGCGGTAGTCGCGCTTGGCGGTATCGCTCGATTCGGTTGATCTCGCGCGGGTCTCATGGCGCAGGCCGCTTCAGGGGTGGAGGGCGTGCAGCTTGATCCCGGCTCTCAGGGCGAGGCCGGGACCGGTAATTCGCGCGCTTGAGCCCCATGTCATGCGCCTGACTATGGGGATCGGCGGGCCGGCGGGTCAAGGATCGCTACGGTCATGCAGCGCCCGCGCCTCGATCGGCATCCGCCGCGATCTGCGCGCGCAGCTCGTCGATGCCGGAGAATTTCCGCTCGCCGCGCAGGAAGGCCATGCAGCGCCGACCGATAGTTCGGCGCCGTATAGGTCTGCCGTCGAAATCGAACAGATTGCACCTCCAGCCGGCTCTCCAGGCCCTGCGTTGACCGTCGGGCGCCGGCCGATATTGGCGACCCCCGGGCGCACCGTGCCGTCGGGCAGGCGTGGCGGTCACCGCGTAGACGCCGCGCGCCGGCTCCAGATGGCGGCCGAGCGCAATGTTGGCGGTCGGGAAGCCGATGGTGCGGCCGCGCTTGTCGCCGTGCACCACCTGCCGCGGATCGCCCAGGGCCGGCCCAGCACCGCGGTCGCCCGCTCCGGGTAGCCGTCCTGCAGCGCCCGGCGGATGCGGGTGGAGGAGATCGGCCCCGCCTCGTCGGCCAGCGGCGGCACCACGGTCAGGCCGATGCCCAGCGCCTCGGCGCGGTCGGCCAAAAGGGCGACATCGCCGCCGCGGCGATGGCCGAACGCGAAATCCGGACCGCAGGCGAGGTGCCGGGCGCCGAGCCCCGCGTGCAGCACTTCGGTCGACGAAGCGCTCCGCCGGCATCTGGCTGAAGGCGTCGTCGAACGGCAGCTCGATACACCAGCGACACGCCGAGCCTGGCCAGCGCGTCGGCGCGCTCGGCCGGCCAGGGTCAGGCGGAACGGCGGATCGTCGGGGCGGAACAACTCGCGCGGATGCGGCTCGAAGGTCAGCACCGCCGAGCGCGGCAGTCGGGCCGGGCGGCATGCGCGGCGCGCAGCAGATGCGCGTGGCCGGGATGCACGCCGTCGAAATTGCCCAGCGCCACGATGGCGCCGCGCGCCTGCTCCGGCAGGCCGCGCCAGTCCCGATGGATTTCCACCTTATGTCTGGAGCGTCCGGCTGGGCGGCATCACCAGCGCCTCGCCCTCGATCACCGTCTTGCCGGCGACGCTGCAGATGGTCTTCAGGGTCGCCCGCTTCTTCGCCGCGTCCAGCGCCGTGACCTCGACGGTGGCCGTCACCGTGTCGCCGATCTTCACCGGCGCGCGGAACCGCAGGCTCTGGCTCATGTAGATGGTGCCGTGCCCGGGCAGCCTGGTGCCCAGCACCGCGCTGATCAGCCCGGCCGACAGCATCCCATGCGCGATCCGCTGCCCGAACTGGCTGGCGGCGGCGGCCTCGGCGTTGATATGCACCGGGTTGGTGTCGGTGCTGACGGCGGCGAACATCAGGATATCCGCCTCGGTGATGGTCTTGCCGATCGACGCGGTCATCCCGACCGTCAGATCCTCGAAGCAGATGCCGCCGTCCATGCCCGCGCCCTCGCTGTTACGAGGGCGCGTTCTCGGCCACGGCGGCGCCGCCGTCCAGTCTCTTGCCTAGAAAATACCGCGCCCCGCCCGGCGGGTAGTCGTCGATCTGGCCGAACAAGCGGTAGCCCAGGCGCTCGTAGAACGGCCGCGCCTGGAAGCTGAAGGTGTCCAGCCAGACGCCCTTCAGGCCCAGCTTGCGCGCCTCGGCCTCGGCGGTGCGGATCAACCGGGTGCCCAGGCCGGCGCCGCGCAGGTCCTTTGGCAGGATCAGCAGCTCGATGAACATCCAGCCGTAGTAGCTGATCGCCCGCAGCCCGCCGCGGACCTCGCCGGTGGCGGGATCGCGCACCAGGAGCGCGAGCTTGCGCGCCGGTTCAGTCAGCCCGGTCTCGGCGTCGTTGAACTGTTCGATCATCTTGAACAGGACCTTGCGGCCGCTGTCGTCCGGGTCGTCGCTGGCGATGATCTGCATTGCGGGGATCGGCATCGGCGCAGAATGCGCGATCGCCCGCCGGTTGGACAAGCGCGCGAACCGGGTTCGCCGGTTGGACAAGCGCGCGAACCGGGTGCAATGGTTTTGGCGTCCGATCCAGTCCCCGAGGAAAACGCCCGATGTCAGACTCCGCCGCCAAGGCCGCCGAACTGCTGCTCGCCGCCCGCCGCGATCCCACCCAGCGCCTCGACGCGTTGCCGGAGGCGATCCGCCCGGCCGACCGCCGCGCCGCCTACGCGATCCAGCAGCAGGTCGCGAAAAGCTTCGGCGCCATCGGCGGCTGGAAGGTGAGCCCGTTCGGTGCCGACGCGCCCCCGATGTGCGGCGCCCTGCCGGCCGACACCATCGTCCCCAGCCCGGCCAAGATCTCCCCCGACGCCGCCTGCATGCGCGGCGTGGAAGCCGAGATCTGCGTCCGCATGGGCCGCGACCTGCCGCCGCGCCCCACCCCGTACACCCGCGACGAGGTGATCGCCGCGATCGCCACCATGCATCCGGTGATCGAGGTGCTGAACTCCCGCTATGTCGAGGTCGGAAAGGTCGACGCCCCTTCCAACATCGCCGACTCCCAGTCGCATGGCGGCCTGGTCTATGGCCCCGGGATCGCCGACTGGCAGAAGGTGGACCTCGCCGCCGAGAGCATGGAGCAGCATGTCGACGGCGCGCTGAACGCCAGCCGCACCGGCATGCCCGGCGGCGACCTGATCGGCGAAGTGGTGTGGCTGGCCAACGAGGGCAGCGTCTGGGCCGGCGGCCTGAAGGCCGGGCAGTTCATCACCTGCGGCTCCTGGAGCGGCGCCAACCGGGTTGGCCCGACGGCCAAGGTGCGGGTCAAGTTCTCGACGGTCGGCGAAGCGGCGGTCGACTACGCCGCCTGATCGGACGGGGCCGAACGATCCGGGGCCGGCCAGTCAGGCGGAGACTGCCTCCCGCCATTGACCGTCGCCCGCCTCGATCGGGGCGGCCGCCGGCCGTCGGCCGGACCTTGCACGCGCACCTTCCCGGGGTGGGTCACCTGCGCGAAGCTCTCGATCCCGGCCGGCTTGCCGATCAGGTAGCCTTGCGCCTCGGCGCAGCCGCCTTCGCGCAGGATTCCCATCTGCTCCTCGTTCTCCACGCCCTCGGCGACCACCGGAAGCCTCAGGCCCTTCGCAAGTCCCAGGACGGCATGCACGATCGCCGCTGCCTCCCGGTGGGTGGCGAGGTCCTTGACGAACGACCGATCGACCTTGATCCGATCGAACGGGAATGCCCGCAACGTGCTGAGTGACGAATAGCCGGTGCCGAAATCGTCCATGGCGATGCCTACGCCCATGGTTCTGATCTGTCGCAGGATCTCCAGCGTGCCGGCGGTGTCATGGATCATGATCCCCTCGGTGACCTCGAGCTCGAGCCGGTCCGCCGGAAGCCCGGTCTCCACCAGCGTCGCGGCCACCAGTTCGGCGAATTCACAGCCGTGGAACTGCACCGGAGAAACGTTGATGGCGATCCGCAACGGCTCGTCCCAGCGCATCGCCTCGAGGCAGGCTTCACGCAGGACCCAGGCGCCGATCCGCACGATCGCGCCGGTGGCTTCCGCGATCGGAATGAACACCTCCGGAGCAACCGACCCGCGGCCGGGATGGTCCCAACGCAGCAGCGCCTCGAACCCCACGACCCGGTTGCTCCGCACATCCGCCTGCGGCTGATAGGCGAGCGTGAGTTCCCCGAGCGCCAGCGCGACGCCGAGATCCTGTTCGAGCAGCCGCCGAAGCTGCGCCTGCGCATCCATGTCCGCACGGAAGAACGCATGCCCGTTCCGCCCGTCGCGTTTCGCGCGATACAGCGCGATGTCGGCGTTGGCGAGCAGCGCTTCGGCCGTTTCGCCATCGTGCGGGGAAATCGCCACGCCGACCGACGCGGTCACCGCGGCCATGTCGCCGTTGCCGATGTCGTACGATTCCGCGAGCGATTCGGTGATGCGCCGGGCCAGCCCTTCGACGCCGCCGGGCTGCATCCCCTCGACCTGCAGCAAGACGAATTCATCCCCGCCCAGCCGAGCAACCGTGTCGGTGTACCTGACCATCCCGGACAGCCTCCTGCCGACCTCGCATAGAAGCAGGTCGCCGGCGGCATGCCCGCGCGAATCGTTCACGGCCTTGAAGCGGTCGAGATCGATGCAGAACAGGGCCACTTCCGTGCCGGTGCGTCGCGCCACCTCGATCGCGTTTTCCAGCCGGACACGAAAAAGCGCGCGGTTGGCGAGACCGGTCAGGGAGTCGTGGTGGGCCATGTGATGGATCTTCGCCTCGGCGCCCGCGCGCTCCGCCGCCGCCTCGGCCTCGATCGCCCGTGCACGCAGGGTTCCGCTGCGCAGCGCTTCCAGGGCAGACGCGATCTCGCCGATCTCGTCGCCACGGGCGGTCTCCTCGATCGCCTGGCTGAAGTCGCCGGCGGCAAGACGGTGCGTCGCGCTGGTCAACCGTGCCATGGGCCGCAGCACGCGATGCTGCAGCAGCCAGGCCAGCAACAGTCCGCCGCCCCCGGAAATCAGCACCAGGCCAAGGATTGCCGCCTGCACCTTCGCGGCTTCGCCCGACGCCATGTCCTGCGCCGCGGCAGCCGCGCGCAGCATGGAACTCAACGTGGTGTCGATTTCCTGCTGCCGGGAGTCGCGGCGATCCATCAGAAGATCCTCCCGGAGAATGCTCGCCTGGGGCCCGGCCCGGCTGGCGAGCAGCCGCTTGTCGACCAGGTCCATCCACTCGGCCGCGGCAAGCGACAGCGGTGCCAGCCCCGGTTCCGAACGCGAGGCGTCGGCCAGCTTCGACAATGCCAGCGCGGCTTGGGCGCGGAACCGCGCCGCGGATTTTCGTGCCGACATCGGGTCAGGGGCGCGCTTGCTCATCGAAGCCGCCCGGTCGGCGCGTTCGAACGCAAGCTGGGCGGAAGCGATGGTATTCACGTCGATCAGCCGGGCGGCCTGGACAGCGGTGCTGCGTGACAGCCGCTTGTTGCCGATCAACGCCGCGCCGCCCTCGAGCGCGCCCAGCAGGGTCAGCAGGCACAGGCCCAGCAGCAGGGAATTGCGTATCGTCATCGTCTTGTTCACCGCCTACCGCGGCAGGGCCGGCGCCGCGAATTCCTGCGGTGGCGCGGTAAGGGCGGTCAGGAATGCAACGAGATCCGACTGGTCCAGTTCGCTCAGGTGCAAGGGTTGCAGAACCGGCGACTTGCTTGGCCGGCTCGTCCCGCCTGCGACATAGAATTTGACGACAGCCTCCAATGTCCGAACGCTGCCGTCGTGCATGTAGGGCGACCGCCGGCCGACGTCGGCAAGGCTCGGCGTCTTGAAGGCATACCGTGCCAGCGGATTGGCCGGATCGAACTCGGCCCGGCCCATGTCGCCGGATTCCACGCCGGTGTCATGGAATGCGCGGTCGGTGAAGTTCCAGCCGGTATGGCACGCGGAACAGTGGCCACGTCCGACGAACACATCGAGACCGTGCCGCTCGCTGGGGGAAAGGGCGAACGGTTCACCCTCGACCCAACGGTCGAAGGCCGATCGGCCGCTGACGACGGAACGCTCGAACGTCGCCAGCGACCGCGTAATGGTTTCGACCGATATCGCCTCGCCGGGATATGCCGCATCGAACAGCTTGCGATAGCCTTTGATCTGGAACATTTTCTCGGCCAGCAGACCGAGCGGCATGTCCATTTCGGTCGGCTGCGAGATCGGGCTGTGGGCCTGCTCCTCGAGGGTCTTTGCCCGCCCATCCCAGAAGAACGAGGTTCCCCATGCCGCGTTCAGGATCGTCGGCGACCGGCGCCGCAACTGCACCATCGCCTGGCCGCGGCCGAGCGGTTGGCCGTCGCCCCAGCCAAAGGAAGGATTGTGGCAGGAGGCGCAGGCCAGGAGGTTGGAACCCGAAAGGCGCGGATCGAAGAACAGCGTGCGCCCGAGGATCTCGCGCTCCGCGGTGTAGGCGTTGCCGGCCGGGAATGGAACTTCCGTCGGGCGCGCGAACATTGCCCGAAGCGTTGCATCCGGGATGGACTGCGCCGCGACCGGCAGGGCCGCCAGCCAGGCCAGAAACACTCCGATTGCAGCTTTGCTCCGCATTGCCAGGACAATTCCCAAAACCAGGGGACAGCCTGCGGAAAGGGGGTGTCTTTCGGGTTAACGGAGCCTGGCGGGCCGGCTACGTCTTCGGGGTCCCCGCGACCGTCCGGCACAGCCGGTCGAACATCGCCACCGCGGCATCCAGTTCGGCAACGGCGATCGATTCGGCCGGCTTGTGGGCAACGTCGATGTCGCCCGGCCCCAGGATCACGCAGGGCGCGATGGATTGCAGCTCGGAGGCATCGGTGCCGAACGACGCTGTCCGGGCCGGCTGCCCGGTGGCCTCGACGCATAGGCGGATCAGCGGGTGGTTGGACGGCAACTCCGGCGGGCTTCCCTCGGTCATCACGCTGAGCGCCACCCCGGCGCGCCCGGCGGCCTCGCGGACCTCGGCGATGATCGGGGCGGGGTCCAGGCTGGCGCTGTAGCGGAACTTGATCCGCGCCGTGGCCTTGGGCACGGTCACGTTCACCGCCGCGCCGAAATTGTCGATCACCAGGTTGAAGTCGCTGAACGGCGGGTCGTAGGCGTCGTCGTGCAGCGCCGGGTCGTCGCGCAGCCGGGTATGGATCTCGCGCATGTCCATCACGAAGCCGGCCAGCGCCCAGTTGGCGTTCCGCCCCTGGCCGGTGCTGCTATGCGCCTGCACGCCGGTCGCGACGGCGACGAAATTGATGCTGCTGCGATGCCCGCGCACCGGCCCCAGGCGGGTCGGCTCGGCCACCAGGATGGCCGCGGGCGGATGCCGACGCGCCAGCACGGACCGCTCCGCGATGACGCGCGCGCCGGCCTTGGTGGTCTCCTCGTCGGTGGTGATCAGCAGCATCACCGGAACCTCCGGCGGCAGTGCCGCGGCGGCGACGATGCAGGCGGCCAGCGGCCCCTTCATGTCGGCGCTGCCGAGGCCGTGCAGCCGGCCGCCGGATATCTCGCCGGACCACGGATCGGTGGTCCAGCCGGTGTCGGGCACGGTGTCCATGTGGCCGGACAGGCCCAGCCCACCGGCGCCCGTGCCCTTGCGCGCTACCAGCGCCCGCTTGGCGATCCCCGCGTCGTCGACATAATCCAGCCGCTCGATCTCGAACCCCGCCAATGTCGCATCGATGCGTTCGGCCACCGCGATGTTCGACACGAAGCTGCGGCTGTCGAGCGCCACCAGGTCGCGCGCCAGGTTCAGCACCGGGGAAAGCTGGGTCACTGGGCAGGATCTTTCGGTGCAGGGTGCGGCAACATCTTCACCGCAGGTAATACACCCACAGAAAAATAAACGGCATGGCGACGCAGCCGGCGATCGCGGCGGCGCCGGGCGCCAGCAGGCCGGCGAGACGCGCGGCGCCGCCGCCTGGGATCCCCGCGCGCGGCAGCACCAGCGCCAGGAACGGCAGCAGCGGCAGGAAGTAGCGGCCCTGCACCCCTTCGGTCGCGGTGAAGCCCACCGGCGTCCAGGCCAGGTACTGCGACACGCAGATCGCCGCCACGGTCGCCGCCAGCATGAGAAGCAACAGCAGGGTGTCGGCCAGCCGCAGCCCGCGTCCGGCGCCGCGGCGGCCGATCATCTCGCTTGCCACGGCGATCCCGACCGCCACCCACCAGAACGGATACAGCCATTTCGGCAGCATCACGTCGAGCCAGCCGAGCACGCCGACCATGTCCAGCTTCAGGCTTTCATGCAGCCCGCTCTGCACCACCGCCAGCAGATGCCCGGGATGGTCCAGCAGGATCTTCGTCTGTGCCGCCGCGTCGGTTCCGTGCAGGGTCATGCCGGCCTCGCCCGGCCACCACGGCCCGGGCGTGTACGCGGGTTTATAGACGCCGCTGACCACGTAGCGGGCGACATAGGCAGTCCAGGCGAACACCGGCAGCGACAGCGCCACCACAAGGCCCAGCCGACGCCCGACCGCGCCGCCCAGCGCCCGCCACGCGCCCCGGCGCGGCAACGGCAGCAGCAGCGCCCCCAGCATCGGCAGATAAGGCGGCTTGACCAACGCCACGCCGACCAGCGCCGCCGCCGCCGCCCACCAGGATTTCGCCGGCCACCTGCCCGCCGACGGCGCCGCATCGTCGCGGGTCAGCAGCGCCGCGCCGAGCACCGACGTCGCGATCAGCAATGCATCGATGTTCAGCGACGCCGCGAGTGACACCGTCATCGGCACCGACAGCACGCACAGGAAGATCGCGCGTCCCCGCTGCGCCGCCAGCAACGCCGCGACGCCGAGCAGCAGGAAACACCCGAGATTCAGGAAACGCGAGATCTGCACCGCATCCGCCGGCACCAGACCGAGCGGCTGCGCCACTGCCATCACCGCCGCCGCCGGCAGGTAGAACAGCGGGAAATACGACCCGATCGGCCCGATCGCCGCCGGCGACTTCATGTTCGCCCATTTGCTGAAACCGGCGACCACCAGGTCGTCGAGGCTGATGGCGTGCGCATTGCCGGCGCCGTTGCGCAGCATCACCGCCCCCAGCATGGCGTCGATGTCGACGGTGGTGACCGGCAGTTCGGCGCCATCCGGATATTTCGTTACTTCCCTGTGGCCGACGATTTCGCCGTGGCCCACGCTGTAGCCGCGGAACGCATGCGCCGGCTCGTCGGCCGCCTGCCCGGCCGGCACCAGCGCCGCGTGCATCGCCCCGAACGGCGCGGCGCCGAGCAGCAGCACCATGGCGAACAGCACGCCGATCGGGTTGTCTGCGAATACGCGGGCCAGCCAGGCGGTCAGCCGCATGCGCGGCTCCAGCGGGATGCCGGGAAGGCTGCCAGGGAAGGCGTTGGCAAGGGCATCCGCATGCCGCCATTGTGCCGGCGAACCCGGCATGAGGCAAACGCCCGCTTGCCACCATCCGTCCGGTCGGCCAGCCTCCGCCATGCCCGATACGGGCTGTGAGGAAACATGACGCCGGCATATCTCGATCCCCGAAGTGGTGAACAATTCCCGCTCGATGCGCCCCGCTGGTGCGGCACCGCCCAGGCGCCGCTGCTGCTGACGCCGTTGCCCGGCTTGACGCGCGACCGGATCGATCAAGGCACCCGCAGCCTGTGGCGCTACCGCGCGGCGCTGCCGCTCGCGGTGCCCGACCCGATCAGCATGGGCGAGGGCTGCACCCCGCTGCTGGCCCGCCGGCTGCACGACGCGCCGGTGCTTTTGAAATGCGAATGGTTCATGCCCACCGGCAGCTTCAAGGATCGCGGCGCCAGCGTGATGCTGTCGATCCTGCGCCAGCAGGGCATCACCGCCGTGCTCGAAGACAGTTCCGGCAACGGCGGCGCCGCCGTCGCCGCCTACGCCGCCGCCGGCGGCATGCGGGCCACCATCATGGCCCCGTCCTCGACCAGCCCGGCCAAGACGGTGCAGATGCGCGCCCACGGCGCCGCCGTCGAGCTGATCCCCGGCGACCGCCAGGCGACCTCGGACGCGGCGGTGGCGCGCGCCTCCCAGATCTTCTACGCCAGCCACAACTGGCAGCCGTTCTTCCTGCAGGGCACCAAGACGCTCGCCTACGAATTATGGGAAGATCTCGGTTTCGTCGCACCCGACAACGTCATCGTGCCGTGCGGCGCCGGCAGCAACGTGCTCGGCTGCGAGATCGGCTTTTCCGAGCTGCTGCGGGCCGGCGAAATCGAATCGATGCCGCGCATCTTCGCGGCCCAGCCGGCCAATTGCGGACCGATCGCCGCCGCCTTCCTGGCCGGCGAACCGGTGGAGCGCCCGGTGCTGCCGACCATCGCCGAGGGCACCGCCATCGCCCACCCCATCCGCATGCCCGAGGTGCTCGGCGCGCTGACCGAAACCGGCGGCGGTGCCATCCTGCTGACCGAGGAGGAGATCGGCGCCGCCATGCTCGACCTCGCCGCCACCGGCATCTATGTGGAGCCGACCTGTGCCCAGGTTGCGGCGGCGTTCGGCAAGCTGCTGGGTTCCGGCGCGATCACCCCGGAACAGACCACCGTGCTGGTGCTGACCGGATCGGGACTGAAGGCGACGCCGCGCATCGCCGAATTGCTGGGAGTGGCGCTATGAGTTTGCGGATCGGCCTGCTCGGCTTCTCGATCGAATGCAACCGCTTCGCGCCGCCCGCCACCGAACAGGATTTCGTCGGCCGCTCGCTGTTCCGCGGCGACGCGATGCTGCAGGAGGCGCGGGCGTCCCATCCGCGGGTGCTCGGCGAATTGCCGGGGTTCGTCGCCGACATGGACGCATCGGGCGCCTGGCAGCCGGTGCCGATCATGATCGCCATGGCCGAGCCGAACGGCCCGGTCGAACACGCCTTCTTCCAGCGCCTGATGGCGGAGTGGGAAGCGGGGCTGAAGGCCGCCGGCCCGCTCGACGGCGTTTACTGCGTGCTGCACGGCGCCGGCCTCACCACCGAGGACGACGACCCGGAGGGCACCGTCCTCGCCATGGTCCGCCGCATCGTCGGACCGTCGGTGAAGATCATCGGCAGCTTCGACCTGCATGCGAATGTCAGCGACGCCGACATCGCGGTCGATGCCTTCGTCGGCTATCGCACCAACCCACACATGGACATGCGCGAATGCGGCGCCGAATGCGCGCAACTGATGCGCCGCCTGGTCGGCGGCCCGCCCACGCATGTCGCGCGCGTGCGGCTGCCGATCGTGGCGCCGCCGGTGACGCTGCTGACCGGCCGTGAGGCGCCGAAGCGTCCATACGGCGAACTGATCGATCTCGGCCAGTCCCGGATGCGCGAGCCGCCCTATGCCGGCCGCGTGCTGAACGTCTCGGTGATGGGCGGCTTCGCCTTCGCCGACACGCCGTTCAACGGCATGACCGCGGTGGTGACTGCCCTCGACGCCACATCGGCGCAGAATCTCGCAGTGGAGATCGGCGAGGCGGGCTGGAGCCGGCGCGACCGGTTCTATCCGTCCCTGACCTCGCTGGAGGATGCGGTGGCGCTGGCCCGCGGCACCACCGACCGGGCCCGGCCGGCGCTGATCTTCGCCGACGTCGCCGACAATCCCGGCGGCGGCGGGCGCGGCAACACCATGTTCATCCTGGAGGCGTTCCACGCCGCCGGCATTTCCAACGCCCTCGTCGGCATCATCCACGATCCCGCCCTGGCGGCGGACGCGCATGCCGCCGGGATGGGGGCGATGATCCCCGCACGCTTCAACCGCGAGCCGATCAACGACTTCTCCAGGCCCTACAACACCCATGCGCGGGTGCGGGCGCTGCACTCCGGGCCGATCCTGTGCCGGCGCGGCATCTTCGCCGGCGGCTCGGTCGATCTCGGCCCCTCGGCGGCGCTGCAGATCGGCGGCATCGTCGTGGTGGTGGTGTCTCGGCGGGTGCAATGCGCCGATCCCGCCTTCTTCGAGAGCTTCGGCCTTGATATCGGCCGCGCCCGCGTCGTCGTGGTGAAGTCGCGCGGGCATTTCCGCGGCGGCTTCGATGAGTTCTTCAAGCATGAGCAGGTGATCGAGGTGGATGCGCCCGGCCTCACCACGCCGATGCTGCAACATTTCCAATGGAAGAAACTGCCGCGCCCAGTGATCCCGCTGGATCCGCAGGCGAGTTGGACGCCGCCCGCGCGAATGGAAAACGCATGAAGCTCGCCGACCTGCCGACCCCGTGCCTGGTGCTCGACCGCGGCATCCTCGGCCGCAACCTCGAACGCATGGCGCACGCCGTCGCAGCACACGGCACCACGCTCCGGCCGCACATGAAGACGGCGAAGTCGATCGACGTCGCGCGCGCGGCCATGGCAATCCCGCAGGCGCGGCATGGCGGCATCACTGTCTCCACGCTGGCGGAGGCGGAGTATTTCGTCGGCCACGGCATCGCCGACATCCTCTACGCCGTCGGCATCACGCCGCAGAAGCTCGACCAGGTCGCCAAGCTGAATGCCGCCGGCGCCGACGTCATGGTGATCACCGACGACGCCGAGATGGCCGGCGTGATCGCCGCCCACCCGGCCTCGCCCAGGGCGCTGGTGGAAGTGGATTGCGGCGAGCATCGCGGCGGCCTGGCCGCCGACGATCCCGCTTTGCTCGACATCGCCGCGCGCCTCGGACCGTCGCTGGCCGGGATCATGACGCATGCCGGGCACAGCTACGCCGGACGCTCGAACGCCGAGATGACGCTGATCGCCGAAGTGGAACGCCGCGCCGCCATCGACGCCGCGGCCCGGCTGGCGGCGGCGGGCCTCGCCTGCCCGATCGTCTCGATCGGCAGCTCACCGACCGCGCTGCACGGTGCCAATTTCGAGGGCGTGACCGAAGTCCGTGCCGGTGTCTACATGTTCGGCGACCTGTTCCAGGCGGAGATCGGCACCAACGGGCTCGAGGACATCGCGCTGACCGTGCTGACCAGCGTCATCGGCCGGCGGCCGCGGGAGAACCGCATCCTGGTCGACGCCGGCGGCCTGGCGCTGTCCAAGGACCGCAGCACCGAGGCGGCGCCGCATGACTGGGGCTTCGGCCTGATGCTGGACATTGCAGGCCAGCGCAGTTTCGGCCACGCCTTGGTCCGCCGTGCCTACCAGGAGCATGGCATCGTCGACCTCGATCCCGAGATGCCCACGGCACCGTTGCCGATCGGCACCAAGGTGCGGATCGTGCCGAACCACACCTGCATGACCGCCGCGGCGCATGACCGCTATTTCGTGGTCGACGGCGACGACACCGTGGCCGCGATGTGGCCGCGGGTGAACGGCTGGTAGCGGCAGCGCCGATTCTTGGTGTCGCCGCGGCCGCGAGTTGATAGCGTGGCGGCTTGATGGCGCGACGAAAGCATTTTCAGGAGTTCACGGCATGATCACCCGGCAATCGTTGACGCGGCGCGGCTTCCTGGCGGGGTCGGTCGGCGCGTCCCTGGTGTCCTATGCCGGGCTCACCGCGGCCCTCGGCGCGGTGCCGCGCGACGCCGTGGTGATGGCCAAGCAGATCGACGACATCCTCAGCCTCGATCCGCATGAAAGCTTCGAATTCTCCGGCAACGAGATCACCGGCAACATCTACCAGAAGCTGGTGACGCCGAACCCGTCCAATCCCTCCGAACTGCGCGGCGACCTCGCCGAAAGCTGGGAGGTGGCGCCGGACGGGTTGAGCATGACCCTGCGGATGCGCGAGGGTAAGAAATTCGCCAGCGGCAACCCCGTCACGGCGCAGGACGCGGCGTTCTCGCTGCAGCGGGTCATCACCCTCAACAAGCCCCCGGCCTTCATCCTCAACCAGTTCGGCTTCGCACCGGACAATTTGGCCGAGCGCATCAAGGCAACCGACGCACGCACGCTCGTGCTGCGCTTCGCCGAGCGCCCGTCGCCGAGCTTCCTGCTGTATTGCCTGGCGGCCAATGTCGGCGCGGTGGTCGACCAGAAGACGGTGATGGCGCAGGCGCAGGGCAACGATCTCGGCAATGCCTGGCTGAAGCAGAACAGCGCCGGCTCCGGCCATTGGGTCCTGCGCAGCTGGCGCGCCAGCGAGAATGTCTCGCTCGATGCTAACCCCCTCAACCCGCCCGAGGGCGGCATGAAGCGGCTGATCATCCGGCACGTGCCCGATCCATCCACGCAGTTCCTGCTGCTGCGCAACGGCGACGCCGACATCGCCCGCGACCTCAGCACCGAGCACATCGCCTCCGCATCGTCCGACCCCACGCTGGCCATCGTCCAGCACCTGTCGGGCCGGATCAACTACATCGCGATGAACATGCTGCATCCGGTGCTGGCGAAGCCGAAGGTGCAGCAGGCGATCAAATGGGCGATCGACTACGCCGCCATCCAGAAGAACATCATGCCGGCGACGGCCAAGGTGCATCAGGCCTTCGTGCCGGAGGGCTTTCCCGGCGCCCTGGCCGACACGCCGTTCCACAAGGACACCGCCCGCGCCCGCGCCCTGCTGGCCGAAGCCGGCGTGCCCGAAGGAACCGAGCTCACGCTCGACCATGCCTCCGTGGCGCCGACGCCCGACATCGCGCAGGTGATCCAGGCCAATCTGCGCGACGCCGGGATCAAGCTGTCGCTGCTGGCCGGCGAAACCCGCCAGGTGACCACGCGGGTGCGCGCGCGCCAGCATCAGCTGGCGATGGGCAGTTGGGGCTCGGACTATTTCGACCCGAATTCGAACGCCGAGAATTTCTGCGTCAACACCGACAATTCCGACGCCGCCCTGCGCAAGACCACCGCCTGGCGCAACGCCTGGATGGACCGCGACATATCCGATCGCGCCATTGCCGCCCTCAAGGAAACCGATGCGGCCAAGCGGCTCGCGCAGTACCGAGTCATTGCAGCGCGACGTGCTGGAACGCGGCCCTTACGCCATGATGGTGCAGCCGATCCAGGTCGCGGTGGTGCGGCGCAATGTCGAGGGCCTGTCGCTCGGCGTGATGTCGGACCTGTCGCGCTATGAGGCGCTGCACAAGACCTGACGCCCGTTTTCTCGTGCGGCCGTCAGGAACTATCCGCGGCCGCGGTGCCCGCTCATTTCGGTCGCGGCATGCCGGGGCATCACCAGGCTGAACGGCGCCGACACCAGCGAGATGCAGGCGACCGCCAGGAAGGCGATGGAGAAATCGTTCAGCAGCGGCACCGGATGGCCGTCGCTCAGCATGCTGATCTGCAGCACTGCGGCGCCGGTGGAGATGCCCAGCACCTGCGAAAGCTGCTGGATGGTGCTGTAGAGACTGGTAGCCGCACTCATGCGGTGGCGCGGGATGTCGGCATAGGCGAGCGCGTTGTAGGCGGTGAACTGCAGCGAGCGGAAGAAGCCGCCGGTCAGCAGCACGGCATACAGCGCGAAGGCCGGCCAGGACGGCCGGAACGCGGCAATGGCCGCGAGCAGGATCGCCGACACGATGGCGTTCAGCAGCAGCGTGTCGCGGAAGCCGAATCGCCGCAGAGCCGTCATCGCCGCCGGCTTCATCAGGATGGCGCCGGCCGAGCTGGCGAAGGTGATCATGCCGCTCTGCGCCGGCGTTCGCCCGAAGCCGACCTGCAGCATCAGCGGCAGCAGGAACGGAATGGCGCCGATGCCGATCCGGAACAACGTCCCGGCGACGACCGCCACCAGGAAGGTCGGGATTCGCAGCAGGGTGAAGTCCAGCAGCGGGTTCGGGTGACGCCGCGCATGCAGCCAATACAACAGCGCGCAGACCACGCCGAGGCCGACCATGGCCAGGGTCACCGGTAGCGGCACCAGCCCGCGGCCGGCCGTCTCCAACCCGAACACGGTGCTGGAGAGGCCGGTTCCGGACAGCACCAGCCCCCAGAAATCGAACCGCGTGGTGGTCGGCTCGCGCACATCCTCGACGAACAGGGTCACCAGGATGATGCCGAGGATGCCGATCGGGATGTTGATGTCGAAGATCAGCGGCCAGGAAAAATACGTGACGATGAAGCCGCCGAGCGGCGGCCCCAGCACCGGCCCGATCAGCGCCGGGATCGACAGCCAGGCCATGGCCGCCACGAGTTCCGATTTGGCCACGGTGCGCAGCAGCAGCAATCGCCCGACCGGCACCATCATGGCGCCCCCGAAGCCCTGGAAGATCCGCGCGATCACCAGGAAGGTCAGCGTGTCGGCCCGCCCGCACAGAATCGAGCCCAGGGTGAACACCGCGATGGCGGCGCGAAACACCGTGCGGGCGCCGAACCGGTCGGCCATCCAGCCGCTGGCGGGGATGAACACCGCCAGGCTGAGCAGGTACGAGGTGAGCGCCACGTTCATATGCGTCGGCTGGGCGCCGAACGCCCGGGCCATCGTCGGCAGCGCGGTCGAGATCACCGTGCTGTCGAGATTCTGCATGAACAGCGCGCAGGCGACGATGAGGGCGGTAATGCGGGTGCGTCGCGCGCGGGCGGCAGGCAGCATCTCGATCGCGGCGGCGGCGGTATCGTCCATGCCCCAGCATCGCGCCGGATGATGAACACGGAAAGCCCATGGCGCCGGGAAATTATTGCGCCGGTGCGAAGCGGCGCGATGGGCGGCGGGGTCCGGTCGTCAGTTCCGGGCGATACCGCCTGAATTCCAGCACCTTAGCAGCGGGGAACCGGGGGGCATTCCGGCCCAGCACATCGAGGGCAGCGCCCTCGCCTTACCTATTTGTCATTCGCCTATGGCAGCAGCACCGTGCTGCCGGTCGTCTGGCGCGCCTCGAGCGCCCGGTGCGCCTCGGCGGCGGCACTCAGCGGGAAGGTCTGGTTGACCCGGATTTTGACCGCGCCCGACTGCACCACGTCGAACAGGTCGGCGGCGACGCGCTCGAGATCGTCGCGCTTGGTGGTGTAGGCGCCGAGCGTCGGCCGGGTGAGGTAGAGGCTGCCCTTGGCGCTCAGCAGCCCGAGATCGACCGGCGGCACCGGCCCCGAGGCGTTGCCGTAGCTGACCATCAGGCCGAGCGGGGCCAGGCTGTCGATGCTGGCCATGAAGGTGTCCTTGCCGACGCTGTCGTAGACCACCGGCACCATCGCGCCGCCGGTGATCTGCTTCACCTCGGCCGGCAGGTCGGCATGGCCGATGACCACGTGGGCGGCGCCGTTGGCGCGGGCCAGGTCGGCCTTCGCCTGGGTCGAGACCACGCCGATGACGGTGGCGCCGAGATGCTTCGCCCATTGGCACAGGATCAGGCCGACGCCGCCGGCGGCGGCGTGCACCACGATGGTGTCGCCGGATTTCACCTTGTAGGTGCGGCGGAGCAGGTATTGCGCGGTCATTCCCTGCAGCATCATCGCCGCGGCCGTGTTGAAGTCGATGCTCGGCGGCAGCTTGACCAGCCGGTCGGCGGCGATCACCCGGGCGGTGGCGTAGGCGCCGATCGGGCCGCCGGCATAGGCGACGCGGTCGCCCGCCTTGACCGAGGTGACGCCCGCGCCCACGGCGGCGACGGTGCCGGCGCCCTCCATGCCCAGGGTCGCCGGCAGCGCGGTCTTGTACAGGCCGGTGCGGAAATAGACGTCGATGTAGTTGAGGCCGACGGCCTCATGCTTGACCAGCGCCTCGCCGGGGCCGGGCTCGGGGGTCGGCACATCCTCCCACTGCATCACCTCGGGGCCGCCGGTTGCGTGGATGCGGATGGCCTTGGTCATAGGAGATCCATCTGGTTGTGCGTGGAAGGCCGGTCGTCGGTCGATGGCGCCTTGGCCGATCGCTGCTGCGACTGGAGTTGCAGCAGGCGGGCTTCCAGGTTCAGCAGAAAGCGCTTGGTCGGCAGCCCGTCGCCGCCGGAATAGCCGCCGATGCCGGTGGTGGCAACGACGCGGTGGCAGGGGATGACGATCGGGATCGGGTTGGCCCCGTTGGCGCCGCCGACCGAACGCGGGCTGCCGCCGGCGACGCGGGCGATGTCGGCATAGGTGCGGGTGACGCCCGGAGGGATGTCCCGCAGCGCCTGCCAGACGCGCTGGCGGTAAGGACTGCCCGCGGGGGTCAGCGGCAGGTCGAAGCTGAGGCGTTCGCCGTCGAAATACGCGTGCAACTGGCGCCGCGCCTCGACCAGCACCGGCGTTTCCGTCTGGTCACGTCCCCAGCCCCAGTCGATGGCGACGATAGCGCCGTCTTCCTCGGAGATGGTCAGGTCGCCGACCGGGCTGTGCAGCGAAAGCTGGGGCAATCAGGGCGATTCCAATGTTCGGGGCGGCGGTGTCGGCCACGTCGGCGGATGCCACCCCCGGGCGAGCGGGATGTCAAGCTTGCCAGGAGGATGCCACAGCTCCCTGGGCCCCAGCAGGACTCCGGCGGCGCAGGCGGCGGGAGAGTTCGGCGGCGTCGGTGACCGGCAGGCTGCACACGCCGCCACGGCACACATAGGCCGCCGGCCCTGCGGCGGCCGCGGTCTTGCCGTAGGCCGGATGGCCAGGCGGCAGCTCGATGGCGCTGCCAGCGCGCAGGACGCAGACCGCGGGGTCGGGAGACGCCAGCGCGACTGCCAGCAGCAATTGGGTGGCGGGGCCGTCCGGGGCGCCGGCGATGACGACGCTGGCTCCCTCCTCAAGCAGATCGGCCGCGGCCAGCAGCGTCGGAGCGGCGGACAGATGGTCGCCCAGGCCGGAGAAAGCAGTCAGCACCGCCGAAGCGCGATCCCGCCACCTGAGGTCCCCGGTGAGATGGTACAGCCGGGCGAGCATTTCGGCCATCAGGCCGTTGCCGTTCGGCGTGGCATTGTCGGCGGCGCTGCGCGGCCGTCCCTCCGGACCGAACGGCACATCCGCCGCATCGCTGGCGGTGGTGAAGTAGTTGGTCCCGGCATCCGCGAACCAGGCGTCGGCCGCCTCGGCGAGGCGCTGCGCATGGTCGAGGAACCCGGGTTCGCCAGTGGCCTCGAACAGCGCGAGCGCTGCGCGCGCCATCGCCGCCTGGTCGTCCAGCAGCCCGACGGCCGTGACCCGGCCGAGCCGCCAGGCGTGCTGGATGCGCCCATCGGGCGCCGACATCTCGGCCCGGACGAAATCGTACGCTTCCCGTGCGCGGTGCACCCATTCCGGCCGGTCGAACGCCGCGGCGGCCCGGCAGAGGGTTGCAATGGCGAGGCCGTTCCAGTCCGCCAAGACCTTGTCGTCGCGTCCGGGCCGGATGCGATGGCCGCGCACGGCCAGCAGCTTGTCCCGGCTGCGCGCAAGCCGTTGTTCCGCGTCGTCGTCGCCGGCCGGAGTAATCCGGCGCAGGATGGTGTTGTGTTCCCAGTTTCCCGATGCGGTGACGTCGTAGGCGGCCTTGAAGGCGGCGCTATCGGGGCCGAGCACCGCATCGACCTCGGCTTCGGTCCAGACATAGAACTTGCCTTCGACACCCTCGCTGTCGGCATCCTCCGAGGCGGCGAAGGCGGCCCGGCCGTTGGCGGTCTCGGCCGTCATGTCGCGGAGCATCCAGGTCACGGTCTCGGCAGCCCGGGCGGCGTAGAGCGGGCTCGGCCGCTCGGCATGCGCAAACGCCAGCAGTTCCAGTATTTGCGCGTTGTCGTAGAGCATCTTCTCGAAATGCGGCACCAGCCATTCGGCATCGGTGGAGTAGCGGGCGTAGCCGCCGCCGAGATGGTCGTAGATGCCGCCTTGCGACATACGCTCGAGCAGCAGGTGGGTGTTGGCGATGCCATCGCTGCCGCCGGTGCGGAAGCCGTCCTGCCAGAGGAAGCGGAAGATCGGCGGATTGGGAAATTTCGGCGCGCCGCGCAGGCCACCGTTCACCGGGTCGTTCAATCGCAGCAAGGCGGTGGCCGCGGCGTCCAGCGTCGCCGGCACGATCGGATCGCCCGGTCGGGAGGCCGATGCGGCCGCAAGGGTCCGGCGCAGCGCCTTCACGTTCTGGCCGATGGCGTCGCTGTTGCCGTGAAAAGCCTCCGCCACCCCGTTCAGCACCTGGCGGAACGACGGCCGGCCCCAGCGTGGCTCCGGCGGGAAATACGTGCCGCCCCAGAACGGGTCCCCATCCGGGGTCAGGAACATCGTCAACGGCCAGCCCCCCTGCTCGCCCAGCGCATGCAGCGCGGACATGTAGAGCGTGTCGATATCCGGGCGTTCCTCGCGGTCGACCTTGATGTTGACGTAGAGCGAATTCATCAGCGCCGCGGTCTCGGGGTCCTCGAACGACTCATGCGCCATGACGTGGCACCAGTGGCAGGCGGCGTATCCGATGGAGAGCAGGATCGGCCGGTTGGTGGCCCGGGCATGGGCCAGCGCCTCCGCACCCCAGCCGCGCCAATGCACCGGGTTATCGGCGTGCTGGAGCAGATAGGGCGAGGTCTCGAGGCCCAGCAGGTTCCCCGCCGGGCGGTCGCTCGAAGTCGAATGTGCCGGACCGGTCATGCTGGTTCCTTGTCATCGCGCCGCTTCGCAGATAGGCAAGCGCCGATCGAACGAATAGATGGGCAGGTTTTGCGGAATGCCGCGAGGCCTTTCCGGAATTGCTCCGACGTGCCAACTCGCCTGCGCCAATAAGGATGCAACGATGACCAATCCGCGCCGTCCCGAAGACCCGCCGCTGTATTTCGAGGCCCATGTATTCGTCTGCTGCAATCGCCGTCCGGACGGACATAAGCGGGGTTCCTGTGCCGAGCGCGGGTCCGAGAAGCTGCGCGACTATATGAAGGCGAAGGCCAAGGAGATGGGCCTGCCCGGGGTGCGCATAAACACGTCGGCCTGCCTCGACCGATGTGAGCTCGGGCCCTGCGTCGTCATCTACCCCGAGGGAGTCTGGTACCGGGTGGATTCGACCGCGGATGTCGATGCTGTTCTGGAACGACATCTGCGCGATGTCGGCAGGGCCGATGAGTTGATGCTGCCGGCAGGATAATGCCTCGCGATCATTCATAATGATAGCGAACCGATCAACTGGATCGGAGACGATATTCGCC
Organism: uncultured Alphaproteobacteria bacterium; assembly: GCA_963819305.1. GTDB lineage: Bacteria > Pseudomonadota > Alphaproteobacteria > Acetobacterales > Acetobacteraceae > CAVTKE01. The sequence continues at coordinate 1,179,592 of CAWFVP010000001.1, read as the reverse complement.
GTGGCGTCGGGCGCCGGCCGATCAGCCATCACCGTGCTGCGGATCAGCGGACCGGAAGCGGGCGTCATGCTCGGCGCGATATGCGGCAAACCCCCCAACGCGCGCGTGGCATCCCTGCGGCCGTTGCGAAATGCCGATGGCGCCCTACTGGACCAGGCGCTGACGCTGTGGTTTCCGGGGCCCAATAGCTACACCGGCGAGGACAGCGCGGAACTTCATCTGCATGGCGGACGAGCGGTGCTGGCCGGCGTTGCAGAACGCCTGCTCGACCTGGGAGCCCGCCCGGCGGAGGCCGGCGAGTTCACTCGCCGGGCGTTTCTGAACGGGCGAATGGACCTGACCGAAGCCGAGGCCGTTGCGGATCTGGTTGCGGCCGAGACCTCAGGCCAGGCTGCCCAGGCCTTGCTGCAAATGCAGGGCGCGCTCGGCAAGCAATATCGCGCCTGGTCGGACAGGTTGGTTCGGCTGCTGGCGGGTCTCGAAGCGCTGATCGACTTCCCCGACGAGCACATTCCGCCTGAAGTGGAAGCGTCAACGCAGGCCGAAATCGCCGCGCTGGCAGGCGAGATGGACTTGCACCTGAATGATGCCAGGCGCGGCGAGTTGCTGCGGGAAGGGCTCGTCTGTGCAATCGTCGGTCCGCCGAACGCAGGGAAATCCACGCTTATCAATGCCTTGTCCCGACGGGAAATCGCCATCGTATCCCCAACACCCGGCACGACTCGCGACGTTCTCGAAGCGCGCGTCGACTTTGGCGGCGTGCCGGTGACGCTGCTCGACACGGCGGGACTACATGACGGCAGCGGCGACGCGATCGAGGTGGAGGGAATGCGCCGTGCGCGTATGCGGGCGGAGACGGCGGATATTGTGGTCGTGGTCCGCGACGCGACAGCAGCCTTCCAAACGGACATAATGGAGACGACCGGCCGCGTCGTTTACGTTGTCAACAAGATCGACCTGATCGGTAGGGAACGGATATCAGGAATTCTCGAGATCAGCGCGCATACCGGGTTTGGCCTGGATCGCCTGGAAGCAACGTTGACAGAGGTCACCCTGGACTTGACCCGATCATCAGGGCCGCCGCCTTTGACCCGCGCTCGGCACCGGGCCGCGCTGACGGAAGCAGCAGCAAGGCTGCATTCCGCTGCGTCGGCGCCGTTGCCGGAATTGCAGGCGGAAGATATCCGCTTGGCCATGCGTTGCATCGGCCGCGTGGTGGGACTTGTCGGCGTCGAAGAAATACTTGATTTTATATTTGGCCAGTTCTGTATAGGCAAATAATAACCAGCCATTGAAGAGTGCTTCCGTTCGCTGGTGGTTTTGAGTAGGAAAGGCTGCGTGGCTGGCCACCTCCGGTGGCCGGTCGAACGTTAGAACATGCCCCTCCTACACCGAGGCCTTGCTGTGCAGTCCAAGTTCGACGTCGTCGTCATTGGTGGTGGACATGCCGGCTGCGAGGCAGCGGCAGCCTCCGCACGGATCGGCGCCCGCACGCTTCTGCTCACTCACCGACGCAGCACGGTCGGTGAAATGTCCTGCAATCCGGCAATTGGCGGGATTGGCAAAGGCCATTTGGTCCGTGAAATCGATGCCTTGGATGGCTTGATGGGCCGGGCAGCTGATCGTGCCGGCATCCACTTCAAGATCCTCAACCGCAGCAAGGGTCCGGCGGTGCGCGGCCCTCGAGCTCAGACTGACCGGGCACTTTACCGTCATGCGATTTAGGAGCTGCTCGCCGAACAGTCAGGCCTCGAGATCCAGGAGGCTTCGGTCGAGGACTTCGTTATCGACCGAAACGGACGGCTTGAAGGCCTGATCTGCGCCGGCGGCAATCGGATCGTCTGCGGTGCTGCGGTTCTGACGGCAGGCACTTTTCTGCGCGGCATGATCCACATCGGGCATGCTTCAAGCGCAGCGGGGCGCGTGGGCGAAGCACCATCGGTCGGCTTGGCGCAGGCGCTGGCCCGTTTGAACCTGCCGATGGGACGCCTGAAGACCGGCACCCCTCCTCGCCTGGATCGAGACACCATCGACTGGGCAGGCCTGGATGTTGACGTCGGCGATGCCGTTCCGGAGCCGTTCAGTCGTATGACGAAGGCGATCACCAACAGGCAGATTTCCTGTGGAGTGACCGGAACGACGGCGGCAACGCATGCAATCATCCGCGAAAACATTCATCTTTCCGCAGTCTACGGCGGGCAGATTGCTGGTCGAGGCCCCCGCTACTGTCCGTCGATCGAGGACAAGGTGACGAGGTTTGCGGGCCGCGAGCGGCATCAGATCTTCCTGGAACCTGAGGGCCTGGATGACGATCTTGTGTATCCGAACGGGATATCGACCAGCCTTCCAGCCGACGTCCAGCAGATGCTGCTCGCGACTATTCCCGGACTGGAGCGAGTGCGCATGGTCCGTCCAGGCTATGCCGTGGAGTATGACTATGTTGATCCTCGGGCATTGCTTTCATCGCTCGAAGTAAAGGCGCTGCCGGGCCTGTTCCTGGCAGGGCAGGTCAACGGCACGACGGGCTATGAAGAAGCGGCGGCGCAGGGGATCATTGCCGGCATAAATGCGGCTCGCCATTGCGGATCCCAAGATGCAATTACGATCGATCGGGCGCAGGGGTATATCGGCGTCTTAATCGACGACTTGGTGACGCAAGGGGTAACTGAACCCTACCGGATGTTCACCTCCCGGGCGGAGTACCGCTTGTCGCTCCGTGCGGATAATGCGGACCTCAGGCTGACCGGTGCAGGCATTGGTTGGGGATGCGTTGGAAAAGAGCGTGCGACCCAATTCGAACAGGACTTGTCTGCCTTGGAAGCTGCGCTGTCACGGGCGGGCACAGACGCAGTCACTCCGTCTTCTCTCTCGAAGCTGGGCATAAACGTGCGGGCTGACGGCCAGCCCCGCACGGCCAGTGATCTGCTTGGTCAAAAGGGGATTGATCCCGAAGCGTTGGACTGCGTGTTTCCGTGGCTTCAGGATTTGTCACCACGAATTCGCAGCCTTCTCGAGACGGAGGCGCTCTATTCAGGGTATTTACCCCGACAAGAGGCGGACATCAGAAGTTTTCGGCGGGAGGAGAGTACGGCACTCGCCCCTCACATCAGGTATGACAGCATCGGTGGGTTGTCGGCCGAGCTCGCGGAGAAGCTTGAGCAAGTCCGGCCAGCATCCCTAGGCGCCGCCGGTCGGATCCAGGGAATGACCCCTGCCGCTATGGCAATCTTGCTCTCCCATATCCGCCGCGACGGAGGCGAAGATGTCGGTCGTGTTTCACGTGAAACATCCTGAACTTCACTCTCGTTCTGCCGGACCTATGCCCGCGAGTGTTTCACGTGAAACAACGGAGCGGCTGCGGGAATATGTCTCGCTGCTAATTCGGTGGAACCGCACGATCAATCTCGTCTCAAAATCGGACGAGCCGGTCCTCTGGGAACGCCATATTGCCGACAGCCTTTCCCTTGTTCCGCTCCTTCCTCCAGGCGACGTAGAGGCAATCGATCTTGGATCGGGCGCGGGATTCCCCGGGTTGGTTCTCGCCATCGCTACAAATCAACATTTCGATCTTGTCGAATCCGACCAGAGGAAAGCCGCGTTTTTGCGCGAAGCTGCAAGGCTGGTCACTGCCCCGGTCACCGTGCATCCAGTCCGAATCGAATCCGCGAAATTGGTCCCAAGCATGGTCATTACCGCGCGCGCCCTAGCCCCACTCACCGTGTTACTGGGCTGGAGCCAGCCGCTGCTTGCACCTGGCGGCATGTGCCTCTTCCCAAAAGGCCGCACAGCAACTGAAGAATTGACGCAGGCGGCCCGCCAATGGCAGATGCGAGTGGATCGATTGCCAAGTCCGACGGACCCGGCCGCGACCATCCTCCGGATAAGCGAGATCAGCCGTGTCGGATCATGACGCGCTAAGCCCGACCCAGCCCCGACCGTTGGTCGCCGCGCCGCCCCGCATTATCGCGATTGCCAACCAGAAGGGGGGCGTCGGGAAGACGACAACTGCGGTCAATCTGGCTACGGCGCTCGCCGCGACTGGCGAGAACGTGATGCTGGTGGACCTCGACCCCCAGGGAAATGCGTCGACGGGTCTCGGGCTAAGTCGGACCGACCGTGGCGCCGGGTACTTATGCCCTGACCTTGGGCGGAGTGGCGCCGCAATCGGTGGTCCGGGCAACCAGCGTACCCAATCTGTGGATCATCCCAGCCGAGCCGGATCTTGCTGGAGCCGAAATCGAGTTGGTCAGCGAGGAGCGGCGGGAATTCCGGTTGCGTGATGCCCTCCGAAAGCCCGGCGCCTATTCCCCTGCCCCAAGCTTCATCCTGATCGACTGCCCGCCTAGCCTGGGATTATTAACCCTTAACGGACTCGTCGCCGCCGATGCCGTCCTGGTGCCGCTGCAGTGCGAATTCTTCGCGCTTGAGGGGATCAGCCAACTGATCCGCACCATCGACCTGGTCAAGAAGAAGCTAAACCCCGATCTTCGGCTGCAGGGAATTGTTCTGACCATGTTCGACCGGCGCAACAACCTATCGGACCTGGTTGCGAGCGATGCCCGGGGCTTCTTCGGAAACCAAGTTTACGACACGGTTATCCCCCGCAACATCCGTGTCTCCGAAGCGCCCAGCCACGGCAAGCCGGTCATTCTCTACGATTACCGCTCGCCAGGCGCGCAATCCTACATCCGACTCGCCGCAGAAATGCTGCGCCGAGAGCGTGCCAGCTTTGGAGTCGACGCATGAGCGCCAAGGAAATCAGCCCGCGACTGGGTCGCGGTCTCGCTGCCCTCATGGGTGATCCCGAGCCCGCCAGCGCTCCTCCCCAAGCCAGTGCGGCAGTTACCGGCGCCACGACGATCGGGATTGAGCTGCTCGAACCCGGTCCCTTCCAACCACGGGCACCGATCGACCCGAAGTCCTTGGGCGATCTTGCCGATTCCATACGGGCCAGGGGCGTCCTGCAACCGCTCCTTATCAGGCCGCACCCGCAAAATCCTGGCCATTTTCAAATCATTGCCGGAGAGCGGCGTTGGCGAGCGGCGCAGCAGGCCGGGTTGCATGAAGTTCCGGCGCTGGTTCGCGGCCTTAGCGATTCCGAGGCCATGGCAGCGGCCCTGGTGGAAAATCTCCAGCGGCAGGACTTGAATGCCATCGAGGAGGCGGACGGTTATCGCCGGCTTGTCGATGAGTTCTCCATGACCCAGGAGCAACTCGCAGAGGCGGTCGGAAAATCACGCAGCCATGTGGCGAACACGCTGAGACTATTGAACTTGCCAGCGACGGTTCAGGCCGAGGTGAAGAACGGAGCGCTCAGCGCAGGCCATGCGCGCGCATTGCTTGGACATCCCGATCCCGCGAAAGCCGCACTCGCGGTAATCGCCGGCGGATTGAACGTTCGCCAAACCGAGGCAATGGCGGCCCAGCGCCCACGTGGCGAAGCCGAACCAGCAGCCCCCCGCAAAACCGTCGATCCCGAGACAGCAGCGCTTGCGCGGGATCTGTCACAACGGCTTGGTCTGAAAGTCGAAATCAGCTTCGATGGCAAGGGTGGAACCGTTCGGATCCACTACTCCTCGCTGGACCAGCTCGATGGCGTGATCATGCTGCTCACCCATGAATAGGGCGGCTAACCGTGCGCTTAACCGGCTGTGCCAATCTGCTGATCGGGCTTCTGGATCTACCGCCGGCGAGCCGCAGCCGCGCCGCGTTGCGATAGGCCCACCAAAGCGTTCCGGCAGAGCGTCTCAGCCGGCGACCCAGTCCGCTTGCAGGCTAGCTCCGTCTCCCAGACGCGCTGGCACGCCTGCTCCAACGCCTGCTCAGGCCAATTCATTAGGGCACTGATGAAAGCCTGCTCCCTACGAAAAAATACCGGAGGGCGGGCAGACTTTGCTGCTTCGGCAGCGCTTCGACCCGTCGCCATGGTGGCTTTGGCGCGTTGCAGGCGCTGCAGGTGCATCAATGCCGCGCGCAAGACCCCCACAGGCGCAGCCCCCTCTGCCATCGCCAGTTCGAGCGCGCGGTCAGTGCCCTGCACATCACCGCTCGTCGCCGCAAACAGGGCATCGTCAAGCGACAGCCCGGCTAAATCCCCGACGCAGGTTCTGGCAGCGGTGAGGTCAACCCGCCCACCAACTCGCGCATAAACCGCCAGTTTCTCTACCTCGGCCAGTGTCACCGCCTGATCAGCGCCAAGCTGGGTGGTCAACCATTCGAGCGACTCGGCATCGGCGGTTACCTGCAAGTTCCCCAGGGTAGCGACAATGGCCTGCTCCAACGCTTTGCCCGCCAGCGGATAGCAAGCAATGGATGCCGCATCGGCCGACTTCTCGACCATCCCCCGCAGCTTGCCCTTTGCCGTGATCGCGGCTCCCTCCAGTATCAGGAGCCCCGTTGCTGGGCCGGAGAGCACGGCCTGGACAAACGGTGCAACAGACTCGACTGCCTCACGAATCCTGACCACCCGACGACCACCAGTCATCGGCAGCGACGAGGCCTCGTCGGGAATACTGGCGAACCGATCACGTTCCAACTCAACCAGTCGAAACGGGTCATCTGCCGCCCCAATGACGGCTCTCACCAACCGCGAAGCACGGTCGCGGATCAAACCAACATCGTCGCCGTGCAGCAAAACCACCCGGACAGCGCCTGGATCCTTCAGGAATGCGTCGACCCGTCGGGCGTCAAGTTTCATCGTTAGGCCGCAATGGCGCCGCCACCGTTCAAGTCGCCGCGGCTGCGCGTCGCTTGAAGTAGCCGGCAACCCGCAGCGTGATCTGATCCGCCAAAGCCTCCATCATCCGGCGCTGGATCGCCTCATTCTGAAGGTCGGTGAAGAAGAACTGTTCGTTGACGATGTTGAAGCCGTCATCAACGCGCGCTGTGCCGCTGGCAAGAGTACTCCGCTGAGGGTCCTGGCCCGTCAATGTCCAGGCCGCCGTCGCCACCAGTCGAATACGCGTGATAGAGCTATCCTGCAGCACGGCAATCGGATCGCCGGTCAAGCCAATGGAAACGGTAAGATCGTAGCGGCGGGCCAAGCCGGCGCCACCATGCTCGAATTGGGCCTGCAACGCCTGCCGGAGCAACTGTCCGGTACGCTCCGGCATCAAGCCGATCGTCGTCTCCGCCAAACCTTCTTCAGCAGGTCCGGTCAGTCCCCCGCTCGACGTCGCGTATACCGGCGAAAAGCCGCAACCGGGCAAAGCCGAGGCCAGCAGCAAGGACATCGCCGCCCGCCGCCGCAGCCCTGGTTGGCTCATCGGATGGTACGGCTTGCCCACTGCCCTAGTCCCGCACCACGAAATTAACGATCCGATCCGGCACATGGATGCGCTTGACGATCGTCTTGCCTGCCAGCAACCGGGCAACATTCGGTTCCCCCTCGGCCGCAGCCAGCACGGCCGCGGCCTCGCTGCCGGGTGGCATTTCCAGGGTGCCGCGCAGCTTACCCATGATCTGCACCGCAATCGTGACGGTCTGCGCCGCGGCCAAGTCGGCGTCACCGACAGGCCATGGAAGCTCCGCGAGCAGACGCCCCGAAGTTGGGGACAACAGGAGATGAATGGATTCAGCCAGATGCGGCATCATCGGCGAGATCAGCCGCGCCATCACCGACATTGCCTCGAATCTCGCCCAGTCCAGGCCCTCGCCGCCGCCGGAGGCCGCAGCCTTCTCCGCATCGGTCAGCGCGTTGGCGAACTCATAGGCGCGCGCCACCGCGACGTTGAAGGACAGCGTCTCCAGCGAATCGCTGATAGCGAATATCGACCGGTGCGTCGCATGCCGCAGGCGCTTCGCGGCGTCGTAGAACATATCGGGAACATCTTGCTCGCCCGCTGCCGGTGGAATTGCTTCTGCCAGTCGATACAGTCGCTGGGTGAACCGGTAGGCGCCGGCAACGCCTGCTTCCGTCCACTCGATATCCCGCTCCGGAGGATTATCCGACAGCACGAACCAACGTGCCGTATCCGCGCCGTACCGAGCGATGATCGCGCCGGGGTCGACCGTGTTGCGGCGCGACTTCGACATCGACTCCACACGACCGACGGTGACCGGTTCGCCCGATTCCCGGTGCACGACGGTGCCATCCGGCCGCTTCTCGATCTCCTCGGGATATAGCCAGGTACCGTTCGCCCCTTCCCCCAGCCGGTAGCTCTCATGCGTCACCATCCCTTGGGTGAACAATCCGGCGAATGGCTCGACCACGGAGAGATGCCCGGTTTCGCGCATCGCCCTGGTGAAGAAGCGGGAATACAGCAGGTGCAGGATGGCGTGCTCGATGCCGCCGATATACTGGTCGACGGGCAGCCAATGATCGACGGCCGCCTGCGTCACCGGCTCCTCCGCCTCGGGACTGCAGAACCGGGCGAAATACCAGGCGCTGTCCACGAAGGTATCGCAGGTGTCGGTTTCGCGGCGGGCCGCCTCGCCGCATTTCGGGCAGGCGACGTGTTTCCAGGTCGGGTGATGATCGAGCGGGTTGCCCGGAACATCGAAACTGACATCCTCCGGCAGGCGCAGGGGCAGCTGGTCGCGCGGCACCGGAACGACGCCACAGCTCTTGCAGTGGATCACCGGGATCGGGCAGCCCCAGTAACGTTGCCGGCTGACCCCCCAGTCGCGCAGGCGCCAGTTCACAACGCCCTTCCCCAGGCCCAGGCGCTCGATCGCCCGAATGGCTTCCCGCTTGGCCTCGTCAGGCGCCTCCAGCCCATCGAGAAAGCCCGAGTTGATCATTACGCCGGACTCGGTATAGGCCGTGTCACCGATGGCAAAACTGGCGGGATCGGCATCCGGGGGGAGTACCACCGGGGTCACGTCTAGAGAGTATTTGCGGGCAAACTCCAGGTCGCGCTGATCATGCGCGGGACAACCGAAGATTGCGCCGGTCCCGTATTCCATCAGGACGAAATTGGCGATCCAAACGGGGTAGGTCGCATCGGTGAACGGATGCCGAACGCGCAATCCGGTGTCGAATCCCTTCTTCTCATTTGCCTCGATCACCGCCTCACTGGTGCCTTTGCTGCGGCATTCGGCGATGAAAGCGGCCGCCTGCGGGCTGCGCGCGGCGATTTCGGCAGCCAGGGGATGCTCCGGCGCGATCGCCAGGAACGACATGCCGAACAGGGTATCCGGACGGGTAGTATAAACCTCGATCTCGGCAACTTTGGCGCGAATGTCTTCGGGAGCATCCGTCAGCGGGAAGCGCACGCGCGCGCCCTCGCTGCGCCCGATCCAGTTGGCCTGCATCAGCCTGACCCGTTCGGGCCAACGTTCCAGACCATCCAGTGCCTCGAGCAGCTCCGGGGCGAACTTGGTAATCCGGAAGAACCACTGCGACAGCTGCTTCTTTTCGACCAGAGCGCCCGAACGCCAGCCGCGGCCATCGATCACCTGCTCGTTGGCCAGCACGGTTCCGTCGACCGGATCCCAGTTGACCCAGCTCTCCCGCCGTTCCACCAGCCCGTCGCGCATGAAGTCTAGAAACAGCTTCTGCTGCTGGCCGTAATAGGCCGGATCGCAGGTCGCGAATTCGCGGCGCCAGTCCAGCGACAGCCCCATGCGCTTCAGTTCCGCGCGCATCGCGGCGATATTGTCCCAGGTCCATTTTGCCGGATGGATACCGCGCTCGCGGGCCGCATTCTCGGCCGGCAGGCCGAATGCATCCCACCCCATGGGGTGCATCACCGAATAGCCCTGCGCGCGTTTGTGACGCGCCACGACATCGCCAAGGGTGTAGTTGCGGACGTGACCCATGTGGATCTTCCCGCTGGGATACGGGAACATCTCGAGCACATAGTATTTGGGGCGGCCGTCGGTCGGCACGTCCTCGACGCGGAAGCAGTCGCGGTCGGCCCAGGCTTTCTGCCAGCGCGGCTCGGCGCTGGCGAAATCATAGCGCGGTTCGGTCGCGGTAGGCATATCGGCAGGCGGAGCGGTCATCGATCTCTCGGGCCAGTCTCTGACGGATCGGGCAAGATGCCTGTATCCGTCAGATCACTCGCAACGGCAACCGCAATCGCTTCGGGATCACGCCGGGCTCACGGGCCTTTTTCGCAAGGCGCCAGCCGCCTCGGATCCCGGCCGCGGATCAGGTAGCCGGGGTCGTGATATGGGATTTGTGATGCGTGCTCTTGGAGGTGCTCGCCTTGGTGGTGTGCGTGCCATGGGCAGGCTTCTTCTTTTTGGTGGAAGAAGCCGCCTCGGCGGCAGCGGCCGGCAGTGCGAGCCCGATGGTGGCGAGCAGGGTTCTACGGTTGAGGATCACGGCGACGCTCCAAACGGAACATGGGGTTGAGGTTCAGGTCAAAGTAGAGCAACGCGCGCTACAGGCCTGAAATACCATTGCAACCCCTTCCGTGACTTTGCAAGGGATTTCGCCGGCTGCCTCCTTAAACCAGCGCAGAAAACATCCCGCCGCGATCAGAGAAGCCCGAGCGCCCGCAGGTCGCGCCGCATCGCTGGCGGCAGCGCGTCCTCGCCCTTGGCGACGGCACCGCGTACCACATCGGGAGGTGCATCCGCCGGCTCGAGGTAGCGCCATCCCTGGAATGCCTTGATCGGGCGGCCGGCGACCGGCACCAATTGCTTGTGCAGCAGGATACCGGCGCATCGGCTGCCGTCATCCTTGGTGTCCTCGATGATGTCCAGAATGCGCTGCCGCACCACCAGCGCACCGGCGACCACCCAATAGATCGAGCCGCCATCCACGATCTCGGCAACCCGGCGCGGAAAATTGCCGGTGCGGTGGCGCAGTGGCGGATCCGCCTTGCCGCGAGCGGCCTGGAGCTGACGCAGATGCGCGATGTCACGAACGCCGACGGCAAGCTTGGTGAGGTGAAGCATGGGCTAGCGATGATGTAGGCGCGAATCCAGCCCCCGCGAGTGGAGTACCACCGCAGGTGCAGGAAACTACGCGGCTTTGGGCTGGATCGGCGGCTGCACGTCATCCGGCAGCGGACAGATATAGGGGTTGCCCGCCCGACGCTCCGCCAAGTCGGCCTTGGCGCGCGCCACCAGCGTTTCATCCTGCAGCGCGTCCAGCGCCGTCGCCGCCATGACCTTGGCGACGTGCACCATGCCCTTTTTGGCCAAGGGCGATTTTCCCTGGGCGGTGAGCTGCCAGGAATGGAACGGCGTGCCGATCGCGATGGTGGCGCCGTCCGCCTGCACCAGCGGCACCTTCCAGCTGACATCGCCGACATCGGTCGACCCCAGCATCGGCTCGCCGCGCAGGCCCAGCGGCACGATCGAATCCGACAGCGGCTGGTCCTGCCGGATCGGCAGGCCGGCGCGACGGTAGTGCGAACCGATATCCTCAGGCGTCAGGGTGGCGCGGATCTGTTCCGCGAACGCCCGGTCTGCCGCATCGAACGGCGGCGGGCCAAGGCGCTCGAAATTCCGGTGCATCGCCTGGTCCAGCGGCGTGTTGCCCATCAGGTTCGACACCGCGGAAATCACCTTCGGATGCACGGTCGTCTCGGTCATCAACGCGGCACCTTCGGCAACCTTGCGCACCCGCGCTACCAGCGCATTCATCTCGGTGATGTCGCGCGCGCGGATCGCATAGCGCACCGTCGCCTGCGCCTGCACGACGTTCGGCGCCACGCCGCCGCCATTGATCATGGCGTAGTGGATGCGCGCGTCGCTCGGCATGTGCTCGCGCATGTAGTTCACGCCGACATTCATCAGCTCGACCGCATCGAGCGCCGAGCGACCGAGATGCGGCGCCGCGGCGGCATGGCTGGCGCGGCCCACGAAGGAAAAATCGATCCGCGTGTTGGCCAGGCTCATCGCGTCGTTGACGCCGGCGAACGGCATCGGATGCCAGGTAATCGCGATGTCCACGTCGTCGAACAATCCGGCGCGAACCATGAACGCCTTGGCCGCCCCGCCCTCTTCCGCCGGGCAGCCGTAGTAGCGCACGCGCCCCTTGATCCCGTTCTCCGCCAGCCAATCCTTCACCGCCGTCGCCGCCAGCAGTGACGCCGAACCCAGCAGGTTGTGGCCGCAACCATGGCCGTGACCGCTGCCCGGGATCGGCATCGGCTCGGCCACGCCGGCTTCCTGGCTCAATCCCGGCAACGCGTCGTACTCGCCGAGGATCGCGATCACCGGACCGTCCTCGCCCGCCTCGCCCATCACCGCGGTCGGAATGCCGGCGAGGTTGTCGCTGATGCGAAAGCCCTGCTCCTCCAGCATCGCCCGGTGCTCGGCGACGGCGGCGTATTCGGTGTAGGCGATTTCGGGCTTTTCCCAGATGCGGTCGCTCAGGGCTTCGAAGATTTCCTTCTTCTCATCAACGAGGTTCCAGACGCGATCGGTGTTTTGCATGAAGGTGCTCCTGGTGGCGATGAAAGAAGGCAAAGGGCTCTGCCCTTTGAACCCGCTCAAGGCGGAGCCTTGAGAATCCGTTTTTATCCTTGCCGCTGCAGCGGCCTTAATTCAAACGCAGATATCGACTGGAGGCTGCTGACGCAGCCGAGGAAAGTCCAGGATTATCAAGGCTCCGCCTTGATTGGGGTGCAGGGGCAAAGCCCCTGGCCGTCAGGCTGCCTTGGCCATTCCCCGCAGCACGTACTGCAGAATCCCGCCATGCCGATAATAAGAAACTTCATCCAGCGTATCCACGCGACAGATCACCGGCACCGTATCGACGGTGCCGTTCGGCCGGTGGATCACCAGCGAGAGTTCCATCCGCGGCCGCAGATCGTCCAGGCCGGTGATGTCGAGGATTTCCTCGCCGGTGAAGCCCAGCGACTTGCGGTCCATGCCCGGGCTGAACAGCAGCGGGAGGACACCCATGCCGACCAGGTTGGAGCGATGGATGCGCTCGAAGCTTTCGACGATGACCGCCTTCACGCCGAGCAGCATGGTGCCCTTCGCCGCCCAGTCGCGCGACGAGCCGGTGCCGTATTCCTTGCCGCCGAGGATGACCAGCGGCACGCCTTCCTTCTGGTAGCGCATGGCCGCGTCGTAGATCGGCATCACGGCACCGTCCGGCAGGTGCTTCGCCACGCCGCCTTCGACGCCGGGCACCATCTCGTTGCGGATGCGGATGTTGGCGAAGGTGCCGCGCATCATGACTTCATGGTTGCCGCGGCGGGCGCCGTAGCTGTTGAAATCCTGCTGCAGGATCTGCCGTTCGCCAAGGTATTCGCCAGCCGGAGACGCCTTGCGGATGTTGCCGGCGGGGCTGATGTGGTCGGTGGTGATGCTGTCGCCGAGTTCGGCCAGGATGCGCGCGCCCTTGATGTCGCCGATCGGCTTCGGCTCCATGGTCATGCCGTCGAAATAGGGGGGGTTCTTCACGTAGGTGGAATTGTCGCGCCAGCCATAGGTGTTGACGTCGCCAGCGAGTTCGATCGCCTGCCACTGCTTGGGGCCGAGGAACACCTCGCCGTAGCGCGCCAGGAACTGCTCGCGGGACAGGCTGGAGGCGACGACGTCAGCAATCTCCTTGTTGGAGGGCCAGATGTCGCGCAGGTAGACCGGCTTGCCATCGCGCGAAGTGCCGAGCGGCGCGGTGGTGATGTCGGTGGCGACGGTGCCAAGCAGCGCGTAGGCAACCACCAAGGGCGGGCTGGCGAGATAGTTGGCGCGGGTGTTGGGATTGACCCGGCCTTCGAAGTTGCGGTTGCCGGACAATACCGCCGCGGCAACCAGCTTGTTGTCCTCGATGGCGTCGACGATCGCCTCGTCCAGCGGGCCGGAATTGCCGATGCAGGTGGTGCAGCCATAGCCGACGGTGTTGAAGCCGAGCGCGTCGAGATCAGCCGACAGGCCGGATTTATCCAGATATTCGGTGACCACCTGCGAGCCGGGGGCCAGCGAGGTTTTCACCCAGGGCTTCGGCGTCAGGCCGAACGCCCGGGCCTTGCGCGCCAGCAAGCCGGCGGCGACCAGGACGTAGGGGTTCGAGGTGTTCGTGCAGCTGGTGATCGCGGCGATGACGATATCGCCGTGGGTCAGCTCGTAGTTCTTGCCCTCGACCTTCACGCTGGTGCCGACATCGTTGGCGGGAACGCCGAGGCCCTTGGTGAGATCAGCCTTGAAGGCGGAGGCGGCATCCTTCAGCAGCACCCGGTCCTGCGGCCGCTTCGGCCCGGCGATGCTCGGCTGGACGGTGGACAGGTCGAGTTCCAGCGTGTCGGTGAACATCGGCTCCGGCGTGTTCGCGTCGGTCCACATGCCCTGCGCCTTGCAATAGGCCTCGACCAGGGCGATGCGGCCGAGATCGCGGCCGGTCAGGCGCATGTAGTCGAGCGTCATCTGGTCGACCGGGAAGAAGCCGCAGGTGGCGCCGTATTCGGGGGCCATGTTGGCGATGGTGGCGCGGTCGGCCAGCATCAATTCCGGAAGGCCGGGACCGTAGAACTCGACGAACTTGCCGACCACGCCCTTGCGGCGGAGCATCTGCGTCACCGTCAGCACCAGGTCAGTGGCGGTCGCGCCCTCGGGCAGCTTGCCGACCAGGCGGAAGCCGATGACGTCGGGGATCAGCATGGCGATCGGCTGGCCGAGCATCGCCGCCTCCGCCTCGATGCCGCCGACGCCCCAGCCCAGCACGCCCATGCCGTTCACCATCGTGGTGTGGCTGTCGGTGCCGTACAGCGTGTCCGGGTAGGCGAAGGTCTTGCCGTCGACATCGGCGGTCCACACCGCCTGCGACAGATATTCGAGGTTCACCTGGTGGCAGATGCCGGTGCCGGGCGGGACCACGCGGAAATTGTCGAACGCGCCCTGGCCCCAGCGCAGGAAGGTGTAGCGCTCGGCATTGCGCTCGAACTCGATGTCGACGTTCTTGGTCAGGCTGTCCTTGCTGCCGGAACTGTCGACCATCACCGAGTGGTCGATGACGAGGTCGACCGGGATCAGCGGGTTCACCTGCTGCGGCTTGCCGCCCAGGCGCAGGATGCCGTCGCGCATGGCGGCGAGATCGACCACCGCGGGGACGCCGGTGAAATCCTGCATCAGGATGCGGGCCGGCTTGAACGGCACCTCGGCGGTGGAGGACGCCTTTTCCAACCAGCCGGCGACCGCCTTCGCGTCGTTGACGGTGTAGGTGCGGCCGTCTTCGAAGCGCAGGATGTTTTCCAGCAGCACCTTGAGGCTAACCGGCAGGCGGGACACGTCGCCGAGCGTCTTGGCAGCCTCGGGGATGGAGAAATACTCGTAGGACTTGCCGCCGACGGTGAGCGTCCGGCGAGTGTGGAGGCTGTCCTGCCCGACTGATTTCATGAGAAGCTGCCTCTGCGTTGCGCCGACGCGTCGCAGAGGGAGAGAGAGTCCCGACGGCGGTGCGGGCGGGGTGTGATGCCGGCGCCAGTCCCGACGAAGTTCAGGTCGCTATTTGCAAGCGCCCTGTATTCAAGCCTGGCGATACCGGCTTAAAGCATGGGGGTGCGGGCACGGCAACCCGTTCGGTTCGGCATAAGAGACCTGCGCCGCAGTCGCGGGGCGGGCAGGAGGGGACGTGCTGCAGGCGGAAGGGTTGGCGGCAATCCGCGGCGAGCGGCTGGTGTTCGCCGGCCTCGGCTTCACTCTCGGCGCCGGCGGCGCGCTGACGCTGGTCGGCCCCAATGGATCCGGCAAATCCACCCTGCTGCGGTTGCTGGCCGGACTGGTTCGGGCCGAGGCCGGTCGGCTGCTGTGGGACGGCGAGGACGCGTTGGCGGACCGTGCCGGCCATGCCGGGCGGCTCGCCTATGTCGGGCACCAGGACGCGGTGAAGCCGGGTCTCACAACGGCTGAGAATTTGCGCGGCTGGGGTGGCCGCGACATCGCAGGCGCCCTCGGCGCGGTCGGCCTGGCGGCGCTGGCCGATTTGCCGGCCAGGATGCTATCCGCTGGGCAGCGCCGCCGCCTCGCCTTGGCGCGGCTAGCGTTGGCGCCGCGGACAATCTGGCTGCTGGACGAGCCGACGCTGGGCCTGGACGATGCCTCGGTCGGGCTGCTGGCGGGTCTGCTGGCGCGGCATCGGGCCGCCGGGGGGATGGTGGTCGCGGCGACGCATCTGCCGCTGCCGTTGCCCGGGGCCGAGGCATTGGCGCTCGCGTGACCTCACCGCCGTGAAGCTGTTCCTCGCCTTACTGGGTCGGGAGTTGCGGCTGTCGCTGCGGCACGGCAGCGACAGCCTGGCCGCGATCCTGTTCTTCCTGCTGGCGGCTTCGCTGTTCCCGCTGGCGATCGGGCCGGCGCCGGAGACGCTCGGCCGACTGGCGCCGGGGATCGTCTGGGTCTGCGCGCTGCTGGCCGCGCTGCTGCCGCTCGATCGGCTGTTCGGCGCCGAACTGGAGGATGGGTCGCTGGACCAGCTACTGCTGTGCGGCCTGCCGGCGGCGGCGGTGGCGCTGGTGAAGATGTGCGGCCATTGGCTGGTGACGGGGTTGCCGCTGGTGCTGGCGGCTGCCCCGGTCGCCGTCATGCTGCGGATGCCGCCGGACGCCATTCCCGCACTGCTGCTGGGGCTGTTGCCCGGCAGCGCGGTGCTGTCGCTGCTGGGCACCACGGGGGCGGCGATCGTGCTCGGCGCACGGCGCGGCGGCGTGCTGCTGCCGCTGCTGGTGCTGCCGCTGACCGCCCCGGTGCTGATCTTCGGGGTTGCCGCCGCCGACGCCGCCAGTGCCGGAATGTCCGCACGGCCGCACCTGCTGTTGCTGGCTGCGATGCTGGCTGCGGCCTTGCCGTTGTGTCCGCTGGCCGCCGGCGCCGCCTTGCGTAGTGCTGCCGAATAGCATGGGGGACAAGATCACCGCCGGCATCGGGTTGGGCGTAATGTCCTACAGCCTGTTCTCGCTGCACGACGCCAGCAACAAATGGCTGGTGGCGTTCATGCCGGCCTGGCAGGTGCTGTTCTTCCGCAGCGTCACCATCGTCATTGCCTGCCTGGTGATCGGCCGAGGCGCGTTGGTCGCACGCGCCATCGCCACGCCGTCGAAACGGGCGATGCTGATGCGCAGCACGCTGACCTTGTCGGCTTGGATCTGCTATTACTCCGCCGCCCGCGACATGCCCCTGGCGCAGTTGCTGACGCTGTATTTCAGCTCGCCCTTGATCACGATGATGCTGGCGATCCCGATGCTCGGGGAACGGATCACCCGGCCGCGCTGGATCGCCGCGGGGCTCGGCTTCACCGGCGTGCTGATTGCCAGCGACCCGGTCGGCGTGCGGGCCTCGTTCGCCACCGGGCTGGTGCTGTTTGCTGCCGTGCTCTGGGGGATCGCGATCATCCTGATGCGCCAGATCGCCCGCCGCGAATCATCGATGCTGCAGATGTTCTACCAGAACTGTTTTTTCCTTCTGATCACCGGCACCCTGACCGCCTTCACCTGGGTCACGCCGCATGGATCGCAATTCTGGTTGCTGCTGGCGGTGGGCGTGCTCGGCGGCCTCGGGCAATACTCGCTGTTCGAAGCGTGCCGGATGGCGCCGGCATCGGTGATGGCGACGGTCGAATACACGGCGCTGGTCTGGGCCTTCGTGCTCGGCTACCTGGTCTGGGGCGACATTCCGTCGTTGCCGATCTGGATCGGCGCCGGGCTGATCCTGTCGTCGGGCATTTTCCTGCTGGTCATGGAGCATCGGCGCTCGCGGCGCGGCGGGTAGCGCGCAGCGAAAAGGCCAGCGGCAGCCAGGGCTTGTCGGGCCAGCGATACATGCGGTCTTCGCCGATCACCATGCGTTCGAACATTTTCCAAGGCACCGCGTCGTGCTCGTGCAGCCAGTCCAGCGTCAGCCCCGCGTCGATCAGCGCCGTCACGATGTCACCGAGCGGGTGCATGAACTGGTGCAGGCGGGTGTTGACCAGCCGGGCGGCCGGATCGGCATAGTCGAACGGGTTGTCCTCCACGAGGGCCTCGCGCTGGAAATACGGCAGGAAGACGCCGGGCATGCCGCCCGGCAGCTTCACGGCGTCGTCAAACACCCAGGCGACCGGATGTCCCTCGGCGAAATACAGCCGGCCACCGGGCTTCAGGAAATGCGCCACGACTTTCGCCCAGCGCCTGATATCCGGCAGCCAGCAGATGGTGCCCCAGGTGACGAATACGATGTCGAAGCCGTGCGGCTCGGGGATGGCTGCCGGGGCATCGTACAGATCCGCCTGCACGAAGCGGGCGCGCTCCGACAAACCCAGCTCGGACGCCAGCGCGCGGGCCGCCCGGATCGCCTCGCCGGAGAAGTCGAGACCAACGATTTCAGCCCCACGCTGCGCCAAGGCCAGAGTATCGGCGCCGAAATGGCATTGCAGATGCAGAACGCGCTGGCCGGCGACGTCACCCAGCTCGGCCTCGACGATCGGTCCCAGGCGGCCCTTTCCGGCGCGCAACGGTTCCAGATGATAGGCCTTCAGATGAATGGCCACCCGTTCGTCCCAATTGGCACGGTTCGCCTCGCGCCACTCCTCGGTCGCCATGATTTTTGTCCCCGCGCATTCGCCGCCCCTCCTATCCCGCCGGACGCGGAAAAGGTAAAGCTCGGCCTGTCATCGGAGGGAAACAAAACATGCAGTGGGACAAGGCAGGCCAGACAGCTGCGGCGATCGCGGCGGAGTGGAACGAACAGGCCGGGCCGGGCGGCGCCATCCTGCTGTTCGACGCGGAACGCATCCGCACCGAGGCCTGCGGTGGCCAAGCCAGCCTGGAGCGCCCGCTGCCGTTCACTTCCGACACGGCCGTGCGGTATGCGTCGATCAGCAAGCATTTCCTGTGCGCGCTGCTGGCGAAGACCGGGCTGATCGATTTCAAGGGCCGGCTGGGCGACCACCTGAAGCTCACGCCGGCCTTGTCCGACATCCCGGTCGGCCGGGCGCTCGACATGACCGCCGGCATTGCCGATGCGATGGAGACGCTCTGGCTGCTGGGCGTGCCGCCCACCGCCAGCATCGGCCGCGATGCATTGTTGCGGTTCGTCAGCGGATTTTCCGCCACCAATTTTCCGACCGGCACCGAGATATCGTATTCCAACAGCGGCTACCGCCTAGTGCAGGCTGCGCTGGAAGCGAAGGGCACCGACTACAAGACGGCGCTGCGGGAGAACTTCTTTGCCCCGCTAGGCCTGTCGATCCGGCTGCCCTATGACGAGACCGAACCGGTTCCGGAACTGGCCCGCGGCTATTGGCGCGGTCCGCTCGGCTGGCAGCATGGACGCTATGGGTTGCATTATTCCGCATCCGGCGGCCTCGCCGGCAGCGCCCGCGACCTCGCGACCTGGGCGCAGGCGCTGCTGACCGGACGCGGGCCGTTGCACGGAATCCTGCCGCTGCTGTCGGCGCCGCGAGACCTGATCGACGGGCAGGAAACCGGCTACCGGCTGGGGCTGGCCACATCACCGGTGCCGGGCCTGCGCGCCTTGGGGCATGGCGGATCGCTGCCGGGCTTCAAGAATCATTTTCTCCTGGCGCCGGAAGCCGGCGCCGGCGTTGTGATCGTCAGCAACCGCGAGGACACCGACGCCCACGGCATCGCGCTGCGGGTCATGGCCGCGTTGGCCGGAACCGCCTTGACCACGCCCGTCACCGATGCCTTGCCGCAAGGTCTGTTCGTCGAACCGGAAGGCCCGATCTGGATGGAACATGCAGCCGGCGTGGTGACCTATCTCGGCGCCACCGAAACGCTCTATCCCGGCAGCGACGGCTATGCCGAGGGCCGCTCGGTCCACATGCCGACGCGCCTGCGAATGGAAGGGCGCGAGGTCGTCGGCCGGATCGGCCATGTCGCTCGCCGCTTCGTGCCGGTGGCGGCGGCTCTTACGGCATCCAAGGATTGGGCGGGGCACTGGCTGGCGTCGGACCAGGACGCCCAGTTCCATGTCGAGGTCGCAAACGGCGAGGGGCGCCTCTCGGTCGGCACCGGCCCGCTGCGGACGGTGATGAAGTTGACCCCGCTTGCCGCGGATCGGGCGCTGATGGAAGGCGACCCCGACGGTCCGTGGCGGCAACGCGTCTGCCTGCAATTCGCCGGCGATGAGGTGCGGCTGGTGACCAACCGATCGCGCATTCTCCGCTTCCGTCGCGGCTGCGCCTGACCTGCGGCCCGGGCGATGATCCGCAATGCCGAGGAACCCGACATTCCCCGCATTGCCGAAATCCGCGCGGCCGTGCGCGAGAACAAGCTGCGGGACCCATCGCGCGTGACCATCGACGACGTGCGCTGGTTCATCGCCAATCCGGGGATCTTCGTCTGGGAGGAAGACGGCCGCATCGTCGGCTTCTCGGCCGCCGATCCGCGTGATTGCAGCATCTGGGCGCTGTTCATGAACCAGGCCTACGAAGGACGCGGGATCGGGCGGCGCCTGTTCGAACGCGCCTGCGCGGTGCTGATCGCGGCCGGCTGTCGGCGCATGTGGCTCACGACCTCTCCCGGAAGCCGGGCCGAACGTTTCTATCTCAAGGCGGGCTGGGAGGTCGTCGGCGCCAGGGACGATGATTTGATCCTCGAGCGACTCAACCCGTAGCTGCCAGCCCTAGCTCACCGGCGGACTGCAGCGGCGCCAGATCTGCGGCGGCGCGTGCTCGCCGGTGCGGATCTGCGCCTCGTTGTCGCTCAGTTGCTGCAGCGTCAGATAGCCGCCGGCGCCCGGCTCGCCCTGCGGCACCGACCAGGAGAACATGTCGCCGTTGTTCTGTCCCTGCGTCTGGTTGCCGCCGGGGGTGGTGATGCTGTTGCCCATGATCGTCAGCCGCTGTTCGTTCCGGCACCATGAGCCCTCGATCCCCTGCGCCCGGGCGGGTTGCGCCGCAAGCATCGTGGCCAGCGCGAAGACGAGGCCGAGGATTCTCCGCATGGTCGGTTCTTTCGTGCTGCGATCGGTTACGCTACGTCACCTTGCGCCGCCTGTGGAAGTGCGGCTGGTCCCACTCGCCGCTGGCCATCACCGCGTGCAGCACCTCGACCGCGTCCCACAGATCGGCATAGCCGAGATAAAGCGGGGTGATGCCGAAGCGCAGCACGTCGGGCGCGCGGAAGTCGCCGATCACGCCGCGGGCGATCAGCGCCTGCATGATCGGCGTAGGCCTGCGGATGCGCGAAGCAGACCTGGCTGCCGCGCCGCGCCGGGTCGGCCGGCGAAACCAGTGCCAGGTCGTGGCCGGCGCAACGCTGCTCCACCAATGCCGCGAAGATGTCCGACTGCCGCAACGACTTTGCCCGCAAGGCCGGCATCGGCGCCTGCAGCGCGATATCGACGCCCACTTCCAATGCGGCAAGGCTGAGCATCGGCGGCGTGCCGACCACCGCTCGCGCGATGCCGCCGGCGGGGCGATATGATTGTTCAAACGCGAACGGCGCGGCGTGGCCGAGCCATCCCGTCAACGGAAACGAGATCCGGTCCTGCAACCGTTCCGCGACGTACATGAAAGCCGGTGCGCCGGGGCCGCCGTTGAGAAACTTGTAGCCGCAGCCGACCGCAAGATCGACGTCGCAGCCTGCAAGGTCGACCGGCACGGCGCCGGCGGAATGGGCGAGGTCCCACAGCATCAGCGCGCCCGCATCATGCGCGGCACGGGTGATCGCGCGCATGTCGAACATCGCGCCGGTGTGGTAGTTCACGTGCGTCAGCATCACCACCGCGACATCCGCGTCCATCGCGGCCGCCATCTCCGATGCCTCGACGATGCGCAGGCGTGTGGCCGCGCGCCAGCAGCGCCGCCAGGCCCTCGGCGATATAGAGGTCGGTCGGGAAGTTGCCCCGCTCGGACAGGATCACCCGCCGCTCGGGCCGCAGCGACAACGCGCCGCCCAGCAGCTTGAACAGGTTGACCGAGGTGGAGTCCGCCGCCATCACCGTGCCTTCGGGCCGCACCGATCAAGCGGCCGATCTTGGCCCCGATGCGGGCCGGCATGTCGATCCAGCCGGCGTCGTTCCAGCTGCGGATCAGGCCCCCGCCCCACTCTTTCGCCACCACATCGGCGACCCGCGCCGGCGTGGCCAGCGGCATCGCGCCGAGCGAATTGCCGTCGAGGTAGACCTCGCCAGGCGTGAGCTTGAACAGGCGCCGAAAGGCCGCCAGTTCGTCGTCGCGGTCGAAGGCCGCCAGGTCGTCGCGAGTGATCTGCTTCATGGCGCGATGCTGAAGGAGCCGGCGGCGCCGCGCAAATTTGACGCCGGACATCGGGCAGGCCGATGCTTTTTGCCGAACCGGACGCCACCCCAGGGAGACGCCGCAATGAGCCTCACGGACCTCGCCCCGAGCCTCAATCCGATCCGCGCCGACGCCGCGGAAGACATTCCGGTGATCGACCTCGCACCTTATCTGGCCGGCGAGCCCGAGGCGCTGGAGCGCACGGCGCAGGCGCTGCGCCACGCGCTGGAGAATATCGGCTTCTATTTCATCACCGGCCACGGCGTGGACCAGCGCCTGGTAGACGATACCTTCGCCGCCGCTCGCGACTTTCACGCCTTGCCGCTGGAAGCCAAGATGAAGCTGGAGCGCAACGCCCACAACATCGGCTACCTGCCGATGCGCGGCGCGGTGACCCGGCACTCGAAGCTCAACGCCAACAACAAGCCCAATCTGAACGAGGCGCTGTTCGTCAAGCGCGACCTGCCGCCCGACCATCCCGACGTCGTCGCCGGCCTGCCGTTCCGCGGCACCAACCAGTGGCCCGCGGAAATGCCCGGCCTGCGCGCCCGGGTGGTCGCCTATTGCGACGCCATGGAGGCCTTGGCCAAATCCCTGCTGCCGCTCTATGCGCGGGCGCTGGACTTGCCGGCGGACTGGTTCGCCGCCCGCTTCGCGTCCCCGATGTACACGCTGCGGATGTCGCACTACCCGCAGGCGGACCCCGCCGGTGAAAACGAGTTCGGGCTGGCGCCGCACAGCGACACCAGCTTCATGACGCTGCTGGCGCAGAACCGCGTGCCCGGCCTCTCGATCCGGCTGCCGAACGGCCAATGGATCGAGGCCCCGTCGCTGCCCGGCAGCTTCCTGGTCAACGGCGGCGACCTGTTGCGGCGCTGGACCAACGACCGCTTCCTCGCCACCCCGCATCGCGTCGTCAACCGCTCCGGGCAGGAGCGCTATGCCATCCCGTTCTTCTTCGATTGCGACTACCGCACCGCGGATGGATTGCCTGCCCACCTGCCAGGGGTCGGACAACCCGCCGCGCTATCCGCCGATCACCTATCCGGAATACCTGGCCTGGTTCCGCGACCTCAACTACGCGGCCAAGGAAGCGCTGTCGGCAGGCTGAGCCATCCTCGACGCCATCCGGCCTGCATGCTACCCGCCGCAGCATGTCGGCCCGTCATCCCCCGGAATGCTGAAGGACCTGCTGCGACGGCCCGGCACCCAGGCGGTGCTGGCGTCGTTGCTTGGCCGCTACCTCGCCTTCGCGCTGCGCACCACGCGCTGGACGCTGCACGGCGCGGAGCACCTGGCGCCCGCACTGCAGCTGGCGCGCCCGCGGTCGCGGCGTTCTGGCACGAGCGGCTGCCGCTGATGCCGGCGCTGTGGACCATGCACCGCGGCGCCGCGCCACGCGGCCCGCAGCGCATCCATGTGCTGGTCAGCCGCCACCGCGACGGCCGGTTCATCGGCGAGTTCATGCGCCGTTTCGGCGTCGAGTGGTGCACGGCTCGACCGCGCCGCGACGGCCGCGACCGCGGCGGGGCGGCCGGCGTGCGGCGCTGCTGGACGTGCTGGCAGGCCGGCGACCACGTGGTCATCACGCCCGACGGCCCGCGCGGCCCGCGCCGGTCGGCGGCGCCGGGCGTGGCCCAGCTGGCCGCGCTGTCCGGCGTGCCGGTGCTGCCGTGCGCGGCGCAGACCAGGCGGCGCCGTGTGCTGCGCAGCTGGGACCGCATGGTGCTGCCGCTGCCGTTCGGGCGCGGCGTGATGGTCTGCGGCGCCGCCGATCGCGGTGCCGCGGGACGGGCTGGCAGGCGGCGCTGCCGACGATCGCGGCGGCGCTGACCGACGCCGCCGACCGCGCCGACCGGCTGTGCGCGCATGATGCTGCGCCGCGGTCTACGCCGCGGCCACCGCGCTGGCCGCCCCGGCGCTGCGCCTGATGCTGCGCGCGGCGCGCTGCGCCGCGGCAAGGAGATCGCCGGCCGCCTGGCGGAACGGCGCGGCATCGACGCCGCGCCGCGCCCGCCGGCCGCCTGCTGTGGCTGCATGCCGCCAGCGTCGGGCGAGACGGTCTCGGTGCTGCCGGTGCTGTCGGCGCTGGCCACCCGGGCGCCGGACCTGACGGTGCTGCTGACCACCGGCACCGTCACCTCGGCCGAGCTGCTGGCGCGGCGGCTGCCGGAGCTGGGGCTGGAGCGCCGGGTGCTGCACCGCTTCGTGCCGCTGGACGTGCCGGCCTGGGCGGCGCGCTTCCTCGATCACTGGCGGCCGGACGCGGCGGCGTTCGTGGAAAGCGAGATCTGGCCGAACCTGCTGGCCGGCTGCGCGCGGCGGGACATCCCGCTGATGCTGGTGAACGCCCGGCTGTCGGCGCGCAGCTTCGCGCATTGGCGCCGGCTGCCCGGGTTCGCGCGCATCTGTTCGGCGGCTTCGCGCTGGTGCAGGCGCAGTCGGCGGCCGACGCGGCACGGCTGCAGGCCCTCGGCGCGCCGGCGAGCACGTGCACCGGCAACCTGAAATTCGCCGCCGAGCCGCTGCCGTGTCGACGCGGCCGAGCTGCGCCCGGCTGCAGGCCGCTGCT
The DNA here is from genome assembly GCA_963819305.1 of uncultured Alphaproteobacteria bacterium. GTDB lineage: Bacteria > Pseudomonadota > Alphaproteobacteria > Acetobacterales > Acetobacteraceae > CAVTKE01. The sequence goes on along the minus strand of CAWFVP010000001.1, from coordinate 1,154,933 downwards.
CGGCGGCCGGCCGGTCTGGCTCGCCGCCAGCACCCATCCGGGCGAGGAGGCGCTCGGTCCCGCGGTGCACGACCGGCGTGTCGGCCGACGCTATCCGGGGCTGCTGACCATCGTCGTGCCGCGCCATCCCGCAGCGCGGCGCCGCAGATCGCCGCTGCCGTCGCGCCGCGCGCCGTCAGCCGCCGCGCGCTGGGCGAGGACCCGCCGGAGGGCACCGGCATCTGGGTCGCCGACACGCTGGGCGAACTCGGGCTGTTCTACCGGCTGGTCGGGCACGCCTTCGTCGGGCGGCAGCCTGGTGGCGGCGGGCGGGCAGAACCCGCTGGAGCCGGCGCGCCTGGGCTGCGCGGTCGCGGTCGGGCCGCATGTCGGAAACTTCGCCGATGCCGGTGGCGATCCTGGAGGCGGCGGGTGCGCTGACCCGGGTGGCCGACGCGCCGGCGCTGGCGGACTGGGTGACCACCATGCTGCGCGATCCCGCGCGGCGGTCAGCGATGGGCGAGGCAGGGCGTATCGCCTCGCGTCGCGCACGGCGAGCTTGCCGGCGCAGGTGGCCGACGATGCTCGCCGAACTGCTGACGGCGGCCTGACCGATGCGGGCGCCCGGGTTCTGGCAGCGCGACGGACTTGCTGCCCGCTCTGCTGTCGCCGCTGGCGGCGATCTATGCGGCCGCGACGGCGCGGCGTGTGGCGCGGCCGGGCTGGCGGGCGCCGGTGCCGGTGATCTGCTGCGGCAACGCCCGGCGCCGGCGGCGCCGGCAAGACCACGCTGGCGCTGGACCTGGGCGCCCGGCTGCTGGCCGCGGGGCGCCGTGCCGGCATTCCTGATCGCGCGGCTATGGCGGCCGGCGTCCGCGTCCCGGTGCGGGTCGATGCCCGATGACGATGCGGCGCCGAGGTCGGGCGACGAGGCCGCTGCTGCTGGCGGCGATGGCGCCCGCCTACGTCGGTGCCGACCGCGCCGCCACGGCCCGGCTCGCGGTCGCCGGCGGCGCCGACGTGCTGGTGATGGATGACGGGCTGCAGAATCCCGACGCTGCACAAGATCTTTCTCTATCTGTGTCATCGACGGTGCGGCCGGCTTCGGCAACGGCCGGGTGATCCCGGCCGGGCCGCTGCGCGAGCCGGTTGCGGCCGCCGCCGCTCGCTGCCAGGCGGCCGTGCTGATCGGCGCCGACAGCCACAACGCATTGGCGATGCTGCCCACGTCCCTGCCGGTGCTGCGGGCGACATTGGAATCCGTCGATGCCCCGGTCGGCCAGCGAGCGGTTGCCTTCGCCGGCATCGGACGGCCGGCGAAATTCTTCGCCACCTTGCGTGAAGCCGGCGTCGAACTCGTGGAGCAGATGGCGTTTCCCGATCACCACGCTTATTCCGCCGCCGACCTGCGGCGGGTGACGGAGGCCGCCGCCCGCACCGGGAGCAGGATCGTGACGACGCCGAAGGATGCGACCCGGCTGCCGCCATCGATGCGCGCCCACGTCCAGGTGGTCGGCGTCCGGCTGGCCTGGGACGACCCGGCGGCGCCGGAAGCGCTGCTCGACAAGGCCCTGCGATGAGCCTGCGCGACCTCCGTTTCCGCGCAGAAGCGATGATCGCCCGCGCCGCCCTGCTGGTGCTGCGGCAGCTTCGCCCGGCGACCGCCTCCAACCTCGGCGGCCTGGTCGGGCGCAGCATCGGGCCGTTGCTGCCGGTCAGCCGCATCGCCGACGCCAACCTGGCGCTGGCGATGCCGGAACTGGACGCCGGCGCCCGGCGGCGGATCGTGCGCGGCGTGTGGGACAATCTCGGCCGCACCGTCGCCGAGCTGCCGCATGTCGCCTCCCTGCAGCGCACCGCGTCCGGACCCGGCTGGGAGATCGAGGGCGAAGCGATCGCGCGCGAGATCGCCGCACTCGGGAGACCGGCGATCCTGTTCTCCGGCCATCTGGGCAACTGGGAGGCGCTGCCGCTGGTCGCCGGCCACTGCGGCATCGTCCTGGCCAGTTTCTACCGCGCCGCCGCCAACCCGATCGTCGATGCGATGATCGTAGAGTTGCGGCGTCGCGCCGTCGGCGGCGACGTACCGCAATTCGCCAAGGGCGCACCCGGCGCCCGCAGCGCGCTGGCCCATCTGCGCGGCGGCGGGCAGCTCGGCATGCTGATCGACCAGAAGATGAATGACGGCATCGAGGCGAAGCTGTTCGGCCACCTCGCCATGACCGCGCCGGCGGCGGCGGCCTTTGCCCTGCGCTTCGGCTGCCCGCTGGTGCCGGGCGTGGTACAGCGGCTCGGCCCAGCGCGGTTCCGGGTCATCTGCGAGCCGCCGCTGGCGATGCCCGCCACCGGCGACCGCCAGTCGGACATCGCCCAGCTGACGCAGCAGATGAACGACTGCCTGGAGCGCTGGATCCGCGCCCATCCCGAGCAATGGCTGTGGCTGCACCGCCGCTGGCCCAAGCGATGAGTTCACCCGACATGCAGAAGCCGGTTGCCCTGTTCGACCTCGACGGCACATTGACCGATTCCCGCCCGGGCATCATCGCCAGCCTGCACGCGGCGTTGCGCGATCTCGGCCACGCGCCCGATACCGGCGAGGACCTGACCTGGGTGGTGGGGCCGCCGATGGAGGAGATCATCGGCCGGCTGCTGGCGCACTACGGCGACACCCGCAACGCCGAGGCGACGGCGCTGTACCGGCAACATTACGGCGCCGGCGGGATGTTCGAGAATGCGTTGTACGACGGCATCCCCGAGGCCATCGCGAAGCTTCGGGAAGCCGGCTTCACCCTTTACGTCGCAACCGCGAAGCGCACCCGGTTCGCGGTGCCGATCATCCGGCATTTCGGTTTGGCCGACGCCTTTGCCGGCATCTACGGCACCGAGGATGGCGGGGTGTTCGACCGCAAGGCCGACCTGATCGCGCACATCTTCAACCGGGAAGAGCTGCCGACGACGGGCGCGGTGATGATCGGCGACCGGTTGCACGACATCGAGGCGGCGCATGCCAACGGGCTGCCGGCGATCGGCGTCGCCTGGGGCTATGGCGGCCGGACGGAGCTCACCGGCGTCGGCGCCGACGCGATCGCCGGGCGGCCGGACGAACTACCGGCGCTGGCGCTCGCCCTGTCTCAAAGCGGCAGGACCTGCTGACGCTGCTCGCCGCGGCCGCCGGAAGCCGTCGCGCGGGCCTCGCCATCGGCAAAGCGCAGGCGCAGGTCCATGCCCGGCCGCACCGCCTTGGCCGTGGTCACCGGATGGCCGGCGGCATCGGTCACCAGCGCATACCCGCGCGCCAGGACGGTGGTGTAGGAGACCGATTCCAGGCGTGCCGAAAGCCCTTCCAGCCGGGCCTTGTTCTCGCGCAGCCTGGCTTCCAGCGGCACCGTGCTCAGCCGGGGCAGCACCCGCGCGGCGGCGGCGGCGCGGCCGGCAACCGCGTGCCGCAGCGCCGAGCGCAGCTTCTGGTCGCATAGCGCGAGCCCCGACCGACGCGCCGCGATCAGGCTGCGCGGATCGGCCAGTCCCCGCTCGGCGCGGTCCAGCGCCGAGCGCCGTGCCGCCAGCAGGTTCGGCAACGCCAGGAGCAACCGTCCGGACCGGTCGTCGAGGCGCTGGCGGGCGCCGCCGACCAACGCAGGCAGGTCCGGCAGCCCGCGTTCGGCGCGCTGCAGGCGCAGACGGCTCTCCTGCAGCAACCGGTTCAGCGCACCCGACAGCCGCGCCCCGCTATGCTGCAAATCGGCGGCCAGTTCGACCCGCGACGGCACCGCCAATTCGGCGGCGGCGGTAGGCGTCGGCGCCCGCCGATCCGACACATGGTCGATCAGGGTGGTGTCGGTTTCGTGCCCGACCGCCGAGATCAGCGGGATGCCGCAGGCGGCGACGGCGCGCAGCACGATTTCCTCGTTGAACGCCATCAGGTCTTCCAGGCTGCCGCCGCCGCGCGCGACGATCAGCACGTCCGGCCGCGGCACCGCTCCGCCCAGGTCATCGCGGCGAACCCATTGATCGCCGCGGCGATGCTTGGCCGCCGCCCCCTCGCCCTGCACCGGCACCGGCCAAAGCAGGATGTGGCGCGGGAAGCGCCGCGGGATGGTGGTGCGGATGTCCTGGATCACCGCGCCGCTTTCCGATGTGACCACGCCGATCACCGCCGGCAGCAGCGGGAGCGTCCGCTTGCGGGCGGCGTCGAACAGTCCCTCCGCGGCCAGCCGCTGCCGCAGCATCTCGATCCGCGCCAGCAGCGCCCCGACGCCGGCATAGTCCATCCGCTCGACGATCAGCTGGTAGGAGGAGCGGTCGCCATAGGCGGATATGCGCCCCTGGGCGATCACCTCGACGCCGTTCTCCGGCACCAGGCCGAGCCGCGAGACCGCGGATTTCCAGACCACGCCGGCAGATCTTGCCGCCCTCGTCCTTCAGCGAGAAATAGATGTGGCCGGAGGGGTAGCGCTTCAGTTCGGTGATCTCGCCGCGCACCCGCACGCGGCCGAACGCGCCCTCCAGCGTGCGCTTCACCGCGCCGGAAATTTCCGAGACGGTGTATTCCGGGATGTTGGAGATGGCCGGCTGGTTCGTCCATGGCGGCAGCCTATGCTACGGCCGCGCGGCGATCAAAGCGAGGTGGCACGAATGCGGGTGCTGGTGGTCGGATCGGGCGGGCGCGAGCACGCCCTGTGCTGGGCGCTGGCGGCCACCCGCTGCTGACCAAGCTGTGGTGCGCGCCGGGCAACCCCGGCACCGCCCAGGTGGCCGAGAACGTGCCGATCGGCGCTCGACATCCCGGCCCTGGTCGCCTTCGCCACGGAGAACGAGATCGACCTGGTGGTGCCGGGCCGCGAGCCGCCGCTGGTGGCGGGCATCGCCGACGCCATGGGTGCCGCGGGCATCGCCTGCTGCGGCCCGTCCGCCGCCGCGGCGCGCCTGGAGGGCAGCAAGAGCTTCACCAAGGAACTCTGCGACGCCGCCGGCATCCCGACCGCGCTGTGGGAGCGCTTCGACGACGCCGCCGCCGCCCGCGCCTTCGTGCGCCGGCGGGGCGCGCCGATCGTGGTCAAGGCGGACGGGCTGGCCGCCGGCAAGGGCGTGGTGGTCGCCGCCAGCGTGGCCGAGGCGGAGGACGCCATCGCCGATTTCATGGAAGCCAGCAGGCTGGGCGCCGCCGGCGCACACGCGTGGTGATCGAGGAATGCCTGGTCGGCGAGGAAATCAGCCTGTTCGCGCTGTGCGACGGCACCAACGCGATCGCCGCTCGGCGCGGCGCAGGACCACAAGCGGGTCGGCGACGGCGACACCGGCCCGAACACCGGCGGCATGGGCGCCTATTCGCCGACCGCCCGCGCTGACGCCGGAACTGGAACGCGACGGCCATGGAGCGGATCATCCGCCCGACGCTCGCCGAACTGGCGCGGCCAGGGCACGCCGTTCCGCGGCATCCTGTTCGCCGGCCTGATGCTGACCGCGGACGGCCCCGAGCTGATCGAGTTCAACGTCCGCTTCGGCGACCCGGAATGCCAGGTGCTGCTGCTGCGGCTGCGCTCCGACCTGCTGGCGCGCGCTGATGGCCGCCTGCGACGGCGAGCTGGCCGCTTCGACCTGCGCTGGAACCCGGTGGCCGCGATCGGCGTGGTGATGGCGGCCAAGGGCTATCCCGGCGAACCCGGTGCAGCACACCCCGATCGGCAACCTGGCCGAGGCCGCGGCCATGCCGGGCGTGCAGATCTTCCAGGCCGGCACGGAGCTGCGCGACGGCCGCCTGGTGTCGTCCGGCGGCCGGGTGCTGACGGTCTGCGCCACCGGCGCCGACCTGCCGGCGGCGCGGGCGGCAGCCTATGCGGCGGTGGCGAAAATTGACTGGCCGGAGGGCTTCTGCCGGCACGATATCGGGTGGCGCGCCTTGGGATGAGTGCCCATTTGATAGGGCATCCCCAAATCCGACCCTGACGCACCAGGGCCCGGAATCCAGCGTTGCCGGTATGAAAGATGGTGTCGATGTCGCAGGTGCTGAACCGTCCGTCGCCGATGTTGTTCATGCCGCAGAAGCAGCCGGTGCTGCCGCACACGCGCAACCTGCGCGTGGTGTCGGAGTACGAGCCGGCAGGCGACCAGCCGGCGGCGATCCGCGACCTGGTGGCGGGGTGGCCGCCGAACGAGCGCGACCAGGTGCTGCTGGGCGTCACCGGCTCCGGCAAGACCTTCACCATGGCCAAGGTGATCGAGGCGGTGCAGAGGCCGACACTGATCCTGGCGCCGAACAAGACGCTGGCGGCGCAGCTCTACGGCGAGATGAAGTCGTTCTTCCCGGACAACGCGGTCGAGTATTTCGTCAGCTACTACGACTATTACCAGCCCGAAGCCTATGTGCCGCGCACCGACACCTATATCGAGAAAGACTGCGCAGATCAACGAGCAGATCGACCGCATGCGCCACGCCGCCACGCAGTCGCTGCTGGAACGCAACGACGTGATCATCGTCGCCTCGGTGTCCTGCATCTACGGTATCGGCTCGGTCGAGACCTACGCCAAGATGGTGGTCAAGCTGGAGGTCGGCGGCACATCGACCGCGACCGGCTGGCCAAGGCGCTGGTCGAGCTGCAGTACCGCCGCAACGACGCCGCCTTCCAGCGCGGCACGTTCCGGCTGCGCGGCGAGATCGGTCGACATCTACCCGAGCCATTACGAGGACCGCGCCTGGCGGGTCACGCTGTTCGGCGACGAGATCGAGAGCATCTCCGAATTCGACCCGCTGACCGGCGAGGTCACCGCCAAGCTCGAGACGATCACCGTCTACGCCAACAGCCACTACGTGACGCCGCGCCCGACGCTGACCCAGGCGATCACGCGACATCAAGATCGAGCTGCAAGGACCGGCTCGATCAATTCGTCGCCGAAGGCAAGCTGCTGGAAGCCGAGCGGCTGCAGCAGCGCACCACCTTCGACATCGAAATGATGGAGACCACCGGCAGCTGCAAGAGCATCGAGAATTATTCGCGCTATCTGTCCGGCCGCAATGCCCGGCGAGCCGCCGCCGACCCTGTTCGAATACCTGCCGGAGAACGCGCTGCTGATCGTCGATGAAAGCCACGTCACGGTGCCGCAGATCGGCGGCATGGAGCGCGGCGACCATGCGCGCAAATCCATCCTGTCCGAGTTCGGCTTCCGCCTGCCGTCCTGCATCGACAACCGGCCGCTGAAATTCGAGGAATGGGAAGCGTTTCCGCCCGCAAACCGTGTTCGTCAGCGCCACGCCCGGCCCGTGGGAGATGGAGCGCACCGGCGGCGTGTTCGCCGAACAGGTGATCCGCCCCACCGGCCTGATCGACCCGGTGACCGAAATCCGCCCGGTGGAGCGCCAGGTCGACGACCTGCTGGCCGAATGCCGCGCGACCGACCGCGGCCGGCGGCCGCGTGCTGGTGACCGTGCTGACCAAGCGCATGGCCGAGGACCTGACCGAATACCTCAACGAGCACGGCATCAAGGTGCGCTACCTGCACTCCGACGTCGACACGCTGGAGCGCATCGAGATCATCCGCGACCTGCGCCTGGGCGTGTTCGACGTGCTGATCGGCATCAACCTGCTGCGCGAGGGGCTCGACATCCCCGAATGCGCGCTGGTGGCGATCCTGGACGCCGACAAGGAGGGCTTCCTGCGCAGCAAGACCAGCCTGGTGCAGACCATCGGCCGCGCCGCGCGCAACGTCGATGGCCGGGTCATCCTGTATGCCGACACCATGACCCACAGCCTGCGCTTCGCGATCGAGGAAACCGAGCGCCGCCGCAACAAGCAGCGCGCCTGGAACGAGGCGCACGGCATCACGCCGCAATCGATCAAGCGCCAGATCGGCCGGGTGCTGGAAAGCGTGTTCGAGCAGGACTACGTCACCGTCGCCCCGATCGCCGACAGCAGCGCCACCGAGTTCGTCGGCAAGGACCTGAAGGCCTCGATCGCGGAACTGGAAAAGCGCATGCGCAGCGGCCGCGGCCGACCTGGAATTCGAGGAGGCCGGCGCGGCTGCGCGACGAAATCCGCCGCCTGGAGGCGCTGGAACTCGGGCTGGAACCGCCGCCGGCCGCGTCCGCCACGCTGCGCCCGCGGCGTGACCGCACGCCGGAGCCGATGGGGCCGGGCGGCGGCGGGTACGATCCGAAGAAGATGCGGGGCAAGCGGCGCCGGGCGGGCAAGTAACGGCCCACCGGCGTCCTTACGCCGCGTCGACGCCGCCTGGTTCGTACTTGGTCGGCAGCGATCAGTCATTTCACCCAGGCAGGTCAAGGATGCCGAAGCGAAGCGATTGACGCCGTGTTCAGGCGGTCGCATTTTGCGGTATCGTCCCGGAAAGTCCCGCCATGAGCCGTGAAAACCGTGTCAACGCCCTGATCGGCACCGGCCATTTCCTCTCGCATTTCTACGTGCTGTCGCTGCCGCCGCTGTTCCTGGTGTGGCAAAGCAATTTCCATGTCAGCTTCGCGCAGCTCGGGCTGACGGTCGCGTTCATGCAGGGCACCACCGCAATCCTGCAGACGCCGGTCGGCTTCCTGGTGGATCGGCACGGCGCCCGGCGCTTCCTGGTCGGCGGCACCCTGCTGATGACGCTCGCCATGGCGGCGATGGCGTTCGCCACCGAGTTCTGGCAGATCCTGGCGTTGTCGTTGGTGTCCGGCATCGGCAACTCGGTGATCCATCCGGCCGACTACGCAATCCTGTCCGGCTCGATCGACAAGTCGCGAATGGGCCGGTCCTTCGCGCTGCACACCTTCACCGGCAACCTCGGTTTCGCCTCGGCGCCGCCGGTCATGGCGGCGCTGATCCTGGCCTTCGGGTGGCGCGCCAGCCTGCTGATCGTCGGCTGCGTCGGCATTCCGCTGGTGCTGACGATCCTGCTGCAAAGCCGCATCCTCAACGACCAGTCGAAGCCCGCCGTCCAGCATTCCGGCCCGGCGCTGACCGGGCGGCAATTGCTGATGACCCGGCCGATGCTGTTCTTCTTCACCTTTTTCCTGCTCGGCTCGATGGCCGGCGCCGGGGTGCAGTCCTGGATCATCACCGTGCTGCACCAGGTCCACGGCATGGACCTCGCCGCCGCATCCTCGGTGCTGACCAGCTACATGGTCGGCGGCACCGCCGGCGTGCTGGTCGGGGGCTACGCCGCCGACCGCATCAAACGGCACCTGACCTTCGCCAGCACGCTGACCGCCGCATCCGCCATGCTCATCCTCGTGGTTGCCGCGGTGGCGATGCCGGACGCGGCAACCATCGGGGTAATGTTCCTCTCGGGCCTCGCCCTCGGCGCCAGCCGGACGCCGCGCGACATCATGGTGAAGGACGCCGCCCCGCCCGGGCAGATCGGCAAAGTGTTCGGCTTCGTCAGCGCCGGCCTGCCGCTGGGCAGCGCCATCACGCCGGCGCCGTTCGGCTACATGATCGACAAGGGACACCCGGAACTGGTGCTGATCTGCGTGGCGGCATTGTTGCTGCTGAGCCTGCTCTGCGCCGGCACGGCGCGGCAGGCGGCACATGCGGCGGCGGTGCCGATGGCGGCGGAGTAGGCGAGGGCGCTGCCCTCGACCCCGTGGGCGACAGGCACGCTCTTGCGCGCCGAAAGCCGCAAAGGGGCGGAGCCCCTTTGATCCCCTGGACTCTCTCGGCTGCGTAGCAGCCTTCAAATAATATCGACAGGTGAGTTCAAGGCTGCTGCGCAGCCAAGAAAGCAAATGGATTCTCAAGGCTCCGCCTTGATTGGGGTCCAGGGGCAAAGCCCTTGGCCTTCTACCTGATGCCCGCCCGCATAAAGCTCTGCACGAACTGCCGCTGAAACAGCAGGAAGGCCACCAGCAGCGGTGCGCTCGTCATCAGCGTCGCCGCGGTGATGATGGACCAGTCGATCCCCTGGTCGGTTGAGGCGAACACCGCGAGGCCCACGGTCAGCGGCCGGGTAGTGACGGAGTTGGTGATCACCAGCGGCCAGAGGAAATTGTTCCAGTGGTAGCTGACGCTGACCAGTCCGTAGGCGATGTAGGTCGGGCGGGCGAGCGGCACGTAGACTCGCCACAGCCGGCCCAGCAACGTGCTGCCCTCCAGCCGGGCGGCATCGTCCAGTTCCTGCGGCACCGTGCGGAAGGTCTGCCGCAGCAGGAAGATGCCGAAGGCGGAGCCGAGATACGGAAGCGCGATCGCCAGGATGGTGTCGACCAGCCCGAGCCCGACCATGGTGCGGTAATTCCCCACCAGCAGCACGTCCGGCATGATCATCAGTTGCAGCAGCACCACCGCGAAGATCAGGTCGCGGCCGGGGAACTGCATCCGCGCGAAGGCGAAGGCGGCCGGGGTGCAGATGACGAACTGTGCCGCGAGAATCAGCGTCACCAGGATTGTCGTGTTCAGGAAATACCGTGCGAACGGCGCCGCCTGCCAGGCGAGGTCGAAATTATGCAGGGTCAGCGGCGCGGTCAGCTCGAAATGGGTGGCGTAGGCGGAAGGATGAAACGCCGTCCACACCGCGTAGGCCAGCGGCAGGATCCACAGCAGCCCGAGCAGCCAGGCGCCGATGATCTCGAGGAAGCGGGTGCTCATCGGTAATGCACTCGGCGCCCGAGGAAGGCGAACTGGAACAGCGCCAGCAGCCCCAGGATCGCCAGCAGCACCACGGTCAGCGTCGCGGCCGTCGCGGTGTCCCAGAAGCGGAAGCCGGTCTCGTAGATGTAGTACAGCAGCAGCGTGGTGGCGTTGTCCGGGCCGCCGCGCGTCATCACCACCACGTGGTCGATCAGCCGGAAGGCGTTGATGACGGCGTTGACGAGGACGAACAGCGTGGTCGGCATCAGCAGCGGCAGGGTGACGCGGCGGAAGAAATTCCAGCGCGAGGAACCTTCCAGCGCCGCCGCCTCCGCCAGGTTCGGCGGCATCGCCTGCAATGCGGCGAGATAGAAGATCATGAAGAACCCGGCCTCTTTCCAGACCGCGACGGCGATCATCGCTGGCAGCGCCGTCGCGGCGTCGCCGAGCCAGTTGTGCCGGCCGAGTCCGAACACGCCGACGATCTGGTCGAACAACCCGTAGTCGGGGGTGAAGAAGAACAGCCAGATATTGGCCACTGCGATCATCGGCAGCATGGTCGGGGTGAAATACGCCATCCGCAGCAGCGGCCGTCCGGGCAGGGCGGTGTTGACCGCAAGCGCCATGACCAAGGCGAGAACAACCGAGGCGGGAATGGTCCACAGCGCATAGACGGCGTTGTTGCGCAGGGCCGTCCAGAACACCGGGTCGGTCCAGAGATCGACGTAGTTGTCGACGCCGACGAAGCGGGGCGGGCGGCTGCCCTTGGGGGTGGTGTAGAGACTGTCCACCAGCGTCGCGATCGCCGGCCAATGGGTGAACGCCACCAGCAGCACCAGGGCGGGCAGCAGCAGCAGCCAGGCCTGCCAGGTTTCCCGCTTCATGGCGTGGCCGTCACCGAGATCAGCCGCAGCGCCGCACGGTTCACCGGCGCCTTGAGGCCGCGGCGCACGGGATCGACCGGGCGGTTCATGTCGAAGGCGAGCCACAGCGGCGCCGAGGAGTCGGGGATGTCGAGATCGATCGTGGTGGCCTGCGCGTCGGGCAGGTCGGCTTGCACGAGGACCCCCGCGGCGCTGGAGATGGTGACCGCGCGGCTGCCGCCATCGCGATCGGCAACGCCGTCGATCCGCAGCGACAGATGACGGGCGCCGGGTGGCGGGCGGAATGCCAGGGTGGCGCGCGGACCCTCGGACCAGGCCAGCCCCGCGGCATCGCGCGCCCAGCCGAACGACAGCAGCGGAACCAGCGCCGCGCCGGTAGCGGTACCGTGCAGTTCCGCCAGGCCGTGCCGCAGGTCCATCTTCTCCCCAACCGGCGGCGCGGTCTGCATGACGCAGATCGCGAAGCCATCGGCCCGGGTGCATTGCGTGGCGGGGCCGAGCAGTTCCTGGCGCACCAAAGGCACCACGGCATCGGTGAAGATGCGCAACTCTCCCGGCTGCATCGGGCGTTCGGCCGTATCGGTCAGCAGCTTTTCGCAGTTGAACCAGCGCGGCGGGCGGCCGACGCCGATATCGCCCAGCGCCATGCCCGCGCGCACCCCGGCCAGCAGCAGCAGGTTGCTGTCGCGCGTGCCGGCCAGGGCGCCGCCGCAGCCAGGCGACGGCGTGATGGTCAGCAGGCGCCCGCCCGTGGGCAGGACCGGCAAGGCCGGCGCCGGCGACCCGCCATCCATCATCGCCTGCACGTCGTGGCGGAGCGGCGTCGTGTCGATCCACTGCAGCGCCACCGCAAGGGCCAGCAACGGCCAGCCGACCAGCCGCGGCAGCGCTGCCACCGAAGTGACGCCCGCGAGCATGATGGCGTAGCCGACCGGCCAGAACGCCCGGCCGGAGGCGCGGATCGGGGCGAAGATGTCTTCCCAAGGCTTCAGGCCGAGATTCAACAAGCGCATCTGCCCGGCATAGACCCGGCTGCTCAGCGCCAGCACGAAAAGTCCGGCGAGCACGGCCAGCAGCCCACGCCAGGGCCGCAACGAGACCCGCCTGCCGGACAGCCACGCAGCCAGGCCCACCGCCACCAGCAACAGGGTCCCGCCGCCGAGATAGTTGAACCCCTCGCCCTGGCCGCCGGTCGCGTCGATCACCGGCAACCCCGCGCCGAACAGGCCGGAGTGCTGCGGCCAGACCGGCGACAGCAGGTTCATCGAGAACACCGCGAACCCGTGGTCGCCGCCGCCGACGGTGCCGCTCAGCAGCGTGAACATCAGCAACGGCGCCAGGCAGCAGGCGAGGAATCGCAGGCATGTCGGCCAGGCGGTTCGCCGGTCTTCGATCAGCCGCTGCACCGGCAGCGCCGCCAGCACCGCGCAGTCGAAGGCAAAAAGATAGGGATGCGACAGGATCGCCCCGGCGAGGATCGCACCGGCAGCGCACCACAGCCGCGTGGTTTCGCGGCGCAGCAGGCGCAACGTCGTGCCCAGCATCAGCAGCAGCAGGAAATGTCCGCAGAGATTGACGTGGTTGATCCGGAACAGCAGCGCCGGCGTCATTGCCGCCAGCGCCGCGGCAGCGAGCGACGGCGCCAGCGCGCGCACGCCGAAGCCGCGCAACGCATACACCGCGGCCACCGGCTGCGCCGCCCAGCACAGCGCCCACCAGGCACCCAGCAGGTTCACCGGATGGCCAGCGAAGCCCGCCGCCAGCTTCGCCAATAATGAGAAAAGCGAGTTGCTGTCGGTCATCGCGACCGACAAGCCGCCGGGCCAGAACAGCGTGTGCGCAAACAAAGGCGGCAGCCGCCAGGCGTCGAGCTGAAATGCGAGATGTCCCGCCAGTGCCTGCGCGTTGTCGCCGCCCGGCGCCGCCCACAGCGCGCCGCCGCCGGCGATCGCCGACAGCGGCATCAGCAGCAGCGTCCATCCCGCCCCGATCGCGGCGGCAAGCGTGAAGGCGACGACGGCGGCCGGCATGCCTTCGCCGGCCGCTGGCTGCCGCATCAGCCTCGCCGGAACGGCTTGAGAATGCGGTCGGCCTCCGACTGCGTATCGGCCATCGCCTGCGCCGGCGTCTTGGTGCCGTTCAGGCATGCCTGGACGTTGTCGGTAAGTGCCTTGTAGACGCGCTGATTCTCGAACGTCGAAAGTTCGCCGGTGGCAACCGGCAGGAAACCGCGCGCGACGTTGGCCGCTGGAAACTTGGCGACATAGTCCTTCAGCGCCGTCGTCTCGTAGGCGTCGGGACGGGTGGCGATGTAGCCGGTGCGCATCGACCAGTCGGCGGCGCGCTCCGGCGTGGACAGGAAGCGGGCGAACTTCAATGCCGCGGCACGTTCGGCGGGGCTGGCGGCCTTGAAGAAATACATGTTGCCGCCGCCGACCACGGTGCGTGGGCCATCCTTCCCCGGCAGGCCGGCGACGCCAAACGGGAACGGCGCCTTGTCGCGCACATTGGTCAGGTTGCCAGTGGTGTGCTGGATGATTGCGGTATTGCCCTCCAGGTAGTCGGGCGACAGCTGGCCCCAGCTGCTGATGCCGTCGGGGGTGGCCTTGTACTCGGAGGCGAGCGAGCGCCAGAACGTCATCGCCTCGATCGCCTTCGGATCGTTGAAGTAGGTTTCGGTCCCGGCCTCGTTCATCAACTTGTGCTGCACCTGGTTGGCGAGTGCGCCGAAGGTCCATTGCGCATTGCCGAAATCGCTGGCGAGCTTGATGCCCCAGCGCGTCACCCGCCCGGTTGCGTCACGCTTGGTCAGCTTCTGCGCGGCGTTGGCCAGCTCCGCCCAAGTGGTTGGGTATTTCTCCGGGTCGAGCCCGGCTTCCTGAAACGCCGCCTTGTTGTAGTACCTGCACCGCGGTCGAGCGCTGGAACGGCATCGACCAGACCTTGCCGTCTACATGGCTGTTGGCGAGGAACGCCGGATAGAAGCCCTCGATCCATTTCTTCCCGTCGGCGTCGAGGCCGATCTCGTCGAGCGACACCAGGATGTCCTGGTCCTGCAGGCTGTGCATCTCGGCGGCGAGCAGAATGGCCATCTGCGGGCCGCTGCCGCCCTTGATGGCGGTGACCGCCTTGGTCATCGTCTGGCCGTAGTCGCCGGCATAGACCGGCGTCACCTCGATGCCGCTCTGCGCCTGGAACTGCTTGCAGTAGTCGTCGACGATGGCGGCGATCGGGCCGCCGACGGCGATCGGGTAATAGAAGCTGAGCTTCTGCACGGTCTGGGCCCGCAGCACCGCGGGTGCGGCGAGCATGGCGGGGACGCTGGCGAGCAGCGCGCGACGGCGGATCATTATTCTTTCCCTTCCTTTTTATGGTTCAGCGGGCGTAGGGGCGCAGCAGCCTGGTGCCGCTGGCCTGCGCGTCGTCCAGTGCCGCCTTGGCCTGCTTGCGGCCGGTCAGCGCCGCCTGCAGCTCGTCGTCCAGCGCCTGGGTGACCCGCTGGTTGTCGTGCGTGGACAATTCGGCGACCGCATACTGCAACTGGTCGCGCGCCACCGCGGCGGGCGGGAAACTCGCAACATAGGCCTTCATCGCATCCGTTTCGAATGCGTCGGCACGGGTGGCGACGTAGCCGGTGTCGATGCTCCACTGCGCCGCGCGTGCCGGCGAGGTGATCCATTTGAGGAACCGCAACGAGGCCGCCTGCTGGGCCGGGCTGGCGCCCTTGAACAGGTGGAAGTTGCCGCCGCCGGTCGGGCTGCCGCGCCGCTTTTCCGCGGGCAGCATGGCGACGCCGAAGGGGAATTTCGCATTCGCCTTGATGTTGGAGAGATTGCCGGTGGTGTGCCAGATCATCGCCGCCTTGCCCTCCAGGAAGTCGCGCGGCGTGGTGCCCCAGTCGACGATCCCCGGAGGATGCACCTTGTACTTCGAGGTGAGGTCGATCCAGTACCTGCAGCGCCTGCACGCAGGCGGGATCGTTGAAGTTCACCTTGGTGCCGTTGGCGTTGGCGAGCTCGGCCCCCGCCTCGATCGCCAGCGCCTGGAACAGCCAGTAGGTGAAGCCGCTGCCGGGGATCTGCACGCCCCAGCGGGTGGTGCGGTCGCCCTCGCGGCGCGTGGTCTTCTCCGCGAACGCCGTGTGCTCGGCCCAGTTCGCCGGCGGCTTTTCGGGGTCTAGGCCGGAATCCTTGAAGGCGTCCTTGTTCCAGTACATCACGATGGTCGAACGCTGGAACGGAATTCCCCAGGTATGGCCGTCGATCTGGCCGTTGCGCAGGAAGGCCGGGTAGAAGCTGTTCAGCCAGGCCTTGTCCTCGGCGCTGGTCGCCAGCGTATCGAATGGCAGGATCAGTTCGTCGTCGACCAGCGAATAGGCATCCACCGCCAGCAGCACCGCCAGCGCCGGTCCGTTGCCGGCCTTGGTGGCGGTGACCGCCTTGGTCAGCGTATCGACATAGCTGCCGGCGTAGATCGGCCGCACCTTCACGTCCGGATTTTCCCGCGTGAAGTCGGCGGCATAGCCGTCGATGATCTTGGTGATCGGGCCGCCGACCGCGACCGGGAAGTAGAACTCGATGTCCGTCGCCGACTGTGCGCGCAGGATGGCCGGCATCGCCAGCAGGCCCGCCCCGGTGAGGCCGGCCCCGGCCAGCAGCGTGCGTCGCGTGGTTGCAGACATGATGTCTCCTGTGTGTCAGGCGGTTGCGGAAATGCGTTGCCCGGAGGCGGCGTCGAACAAATGCAGCTCCGAGGGATCGTAGGCGAAGCGCACGGCGCTGCCGGCATCCAGTTCGGCGCGGCCAGGCAGGCGGGCGAGGAACTGGCTGGCACCGATGCGGCAGGCGACGATGGTGTCGGCGCCGAGATATTCGGCGTGCACGACATGCGCCGGGATGGTCGGCGCGGTCACACCGCCTTCTGCATGGCGCAGCGCTTCCGGGCGAATCCCGGCGAGCGTCGCCGCATGGCGCGGAGGTGCGAAGCGGGTGCCCTCCAGGGTGCCGTCCGCGTCGAGCTTCAGCAGGTTCATCGGCGGCGTGCCGATGAAGCTGGCGGCGAAGCTGGTGGCCGGGGTGGCATAGATCTCGGCCGGGGGCGCATCCTGCTCGACCCGGCCGTCGCGCAGCAGCACCACCTGGTCGGCCATGCCCATCGCCTCGGTCTGGTCGTGGGTCACGTACAGCATGGTGATGCCGAGGCGGCGTTGCAGCGACAGGATCTCGCGGCGCATCTCCGCGCGAAGCTGGGCATCGAGGTTCGACAGCGGCTCGTCCATCAGGCAGACCGGCGCTTCGGCCACGATCGCGCGGCCCAGCGCCACGCGCTGCTGCTGGCCGCCGGAGAGTTGCCCGGGACGGCGCGCCAACAGGTGGCCGATGCCGAGGATTTCCACCGCGCGGTCCAGCCGCCGCGCCCGCTCCGGCGCCGCGACGCTGCGGGCCTTGAGGCCGAACACGATGTTCTCGGCGACGCTCAGATGCGGGAACAGGGCGTAGGACTGGAACACCATGGCCAGACCGCGCTGCGCCGGCGGCAAGGCGGTCACATCGCGGCCGCCGATTTCCACCCGGCCGGAACTGGCCTGCTCCAAACCTGCGACGATGCGCAGGCAGGTGGTCTTGCCGCAGCCGGAGGGGCCGAGCAGGACGCAGAAGCTGCCGGCCGGCACGTGCAGCGACACGCCGGCAAGCGCCGTGGTGGCGCCCCAGCTGCGCGTGACGTCGTGCAGGCGCACCGCCGCACCGGCTTGCGCTGGCGACGCCGTCAGCGGCGGCAGTGGATCGATTCGATCGGCGATGGTCATCTCTCCCGACGCATAGCTTCGCACGGCCTGCCTGGCTTGTGACAGTTCTATGCCCGCGCCCGGCCATTGCAGCTACCCCGTCGGGGTTGCCCGGCGACGGCCGCCATGCTCATTCATTGCGGTACTATCGTTCCACTGCAACGAACGGGGGCTGCATGCGGGTGATCGGCCTGACCGGCGGCATCGGCATGGGCAAGTCCACCGCCGCCGCCGCGTTCCGCCGCGCCCATGTGCCGGTGTTCGACGCCGACGCCGCGGTGCACGCGCTGCAGGCGCCGGGCGGCCGGGCAGTGACGAAGATCGCCCGCGCCTTCCCCGGCACCGTCACCGGTCGCCATCTGGACCGCGCCGCCCTGCGCGCCGCCGTGCTGGGGAAGCCCGACGCGCTGGATCGGCTGGAGGCGATCGTGCATCCGCTGGTGCGCGCCGAGGAGCGCCGCTTCCTGGCCCGCGCCCGGCGCAGCGGTGCGCGCCTGGCCGTCCTGGACATTCCCTTGCTGCTGGAGACCGGCGGCGATCGGCGGGTGGACGAGGTGATCGTCGTCTCCGCCCCGCGCGCCGTGCAGGTGCATCGCGTCCGGCTGCGCCGCGGCATGAGCCCAGCCCAGGTCGATGCCGTCATCGCCCGCCAGATGCCCGACCGGCAGAAGCGTCGGCTGGCCGACACGGTGGTGCAGACCGGACTTTCCCGGCATCATGCGCTGCGCGCGATTCGCCGCCGCATCCGTGAATTGCTGGCCCCCAGAATGATCCGACCCACCGCATGACCCGCGCCGTGCTGTTCGACACCGAAACCACCGGCCTCGACCCGCTGACCGGCGACCGCGTGATCGAGATCGCCGCCCTGGAACTCGAAGGCGACCTGCCCACCGGCCGCAGCTTCCATCGCCTGCTCCACCCCGAGCGCGACATCCCCGACGAGGTGGTGCGCATCCACGGCATCACCCTCGACCATGTGCGCGACGCGCCGAAGTTCATCGAGGTGGCGGAGGAGTTGCTGGAGTTCCTCGGCGACGGCCCGCTGATCGCCCACAACGCGGGCTTCGATTTCGGCTTCCTGGACGCCGAATTCGCCCGCTCCGGCCACCCCGCGCTGGACCGGGGGCGCATGATCGATACGCTGGTGCTGGCCAAGCAACGCTTCCCCGGCATGCCCAATAGCCTCGACGCGCTGTGCCGCCGCTTCGCCATCGACCTGTCCGAACGCACGCACCACAACGCGCTGCTGGATTGCCGGCTGCTGGCGGAGGTCTATGTCGAACTCACCGGCGGCCGCCAGCGCGGGTTCTCGCTGGACGAGGAGGGCCAATCGGAAATCGCGGTCGCGGTGTACCAGGCCATCACCGGCCGGACGCCTCGGCCGATCTTGGTGGACGACCGGGAACTGGCGGTGCACGCGGCGTTTGTCGCGCGGCTGAAGGAACCGGTCTGGATGGCGGCATAGGGTTAGGGAAGGCCAGGGCGCTGCCCTGGACCCGCCAAAGGCCGGGGGCCTTTGGAAACCCATTTGTCTAGGGTGCGGGGGCGGCTCGGCAGACAGCGGCCACGGTGCTCCGAAGCCAGCTTTGCGCGGGGTCGGCATCCAGGCGAGGGTGCCACATCGCCGACACGGCGACTTCAGGCGTGCGGACGGGAAGCTCGAAGCCGCGCAATTCCAGGGCGCCCGGGTCCACCTGCGCGGCCAGGGGACCGAGGCATGACCGCGGCACCAGCGCCACCAGGTCCGTCTGCCGCGCGACACGCATCGCGTCGGGGAAGCCCGGCACGATGGCGACGATCTTCCGGGTGAGTCCAAGCCTCGCCAGGGCATCGTCGATCGGTCCGGCGGAGGATCCCCTGCGCGATGCCACGACGTGCCCGCATGCCGCGTAGCTCTCCGCCGTCACGGGAGCGGCCAGCAGCTTGTGCCCGGCCCGGACGGCGCCGACGAAGCCGAAGCGGAACAGCAGCTGCGTCCGCACCTCCGGCGCGGCCAGGCCGGGCGTCCCGATCTCCAGGTCGACCTCGCCTTCCCGCAACGGATGAGCGTCCTTCTGCGGCTTCGGCGCGAAGCGCAGGCTCACCTTGGGGGCCGCCGCGCTGACGGCGGCGACCAGGACCCCGGCGAACAGGCCGACGAACCCTTCGCCGGCGCGGATCGTAAATGTCCGCTCCAGCGAGGCGAGGTCCAGATTGCCGGACTGCGGGCTGAGCACCGCCCGGGCATCCCGCGCCAGGTCATGAACCCGGTCGCGCAGCTCGGCAGCCCGCGGCGTCGGCACCAGCCCGCGCCCGGCCCGCACCAGCAACGGATCGCGGGTCGCGGACCGCAGGCGGGTCAGCGTCCGGCTCATGGCGGACGGGCTGAGGCCCAGGCGACGGGCGGCGCCGGTCACGCTGCCTTCGGCCAGCAGGACATCCAGCGCCGCGAGCAGGTTCAGGTCCACGTCGTCGATCATGATCGATCCTTCCGGGGCTATCCGGGCCCCGGAACCGTTATAAGGCGTTTGGCGCAAACACTGTTTGTGTCCTGTGCGCGTGGCGCCGTGCCATGTTGCATCCCACCTTGCCGGCCAGATCAACGCGCAAGGAACTGACGCATGAGCACTGCCACATCGGACCACATTGCCGGGACGATCCTCCTCGTCGGGGCGTCACGGGGCCTCGGCCATGCCATGTCCGGCGAGTTTGCGGAGCGGGGCTGGCACGTGCTGGGCACCGTTCGCGGCGAAGCGCGAACCAGGCTGCACGAGCTCGCTGCCGTGCATCCAGGCCGTATCGAAGTCGAGAGCCTCGACGTCACGGACGCCGATGGAATCGCGGCATTGCGCCAGCGACTGGCGGGTCGCCGGTTCGACATCCTGTTCGTGAATGCCGGCACGGCGAACCCGAACCAGGGCATGAGCATCGCCGATGTCTCGGACCAGGAGTTCATCCGCGTCATGCTCACGAACGCGCTTGGCGTGATGCGGACCGTCGAAGGGTTGCAGGACCTAGTGCGGGAGGACGGACTGATCGGCGTCATGTCGTCGGGGCAGGGGAGCGTCGGCAACAACACCCAGGGCGGACACGATGTCTACCGCGGCAGCAAGGCGGCCCTGAACCAGGTACATGCGAAGCTACGCCGCCCGCCACGCCGGCGAGCCCCGCGCCATGCTGCTGATGGCCCCCGGGTGGATACGCACCGAACTTGGCGGGCCGCAGGCGCGGTTCAGCGTCGAGGAAAGCATCCCGAAGATCGTCGATGTCGTGCTGTCGCAGCAGGGCAGGCCCGGGCTGCGCTACCTCGACCGCGACGGCAACACCGTTCCGTGGTGATCCAGTCCCGGGGTGATCAGGCCGCAGCCTTCAGCGCCACGGCCTGGACGTCGGCGCCGACATGGGCGGCGAATGGGGCGAAGTTGGCTTCGAAGCGGCCGAGCAGGTGCTTGGCGGCGGCGTCGTAGGCGGCCTTGTCTTTCCATGACTGGCGCGGATCGAGCATCTCGGAGGGGATGCCGGGAACCGCCGTGGGGATCTGCAGGCCGAAGAATTTCTCCTCGGTGAATTCCACCTTGGCCAGCGACCCATCGAGGGCGGCGCGCAGCAGGGCGCGGGTCAGCTTGATCGGCATGCGGCTGCCGACCCCGTATTGCCCGCCGCTCCAGCCAGTGTTGACCAGCCAGCAATCGGCGCCGTGTTGGGCGATCAGGTCGGCCAGCATGCGGCCGTATTCTTCCGGGCGGCGGGGCAGGAACGGGGCGCCGAAGCAGGCGGAGAAGGTGGCCTTGGGTTCGGCGCCGAGGCCTTTCTCGGTGCCGGCGACCAGGGCGGTGTAGCCGGACAGGAAGTGGTACATCGCCTGCGCTGGCGTTAACTTGGCGATCGGTGGCAGCACCCCGAATGCGTCGGCGGTCAGCATCACCACGTTGCGCGGCATGCCGCCGCGGCCGGCGGGGATGGCGTTGGGGATGAAGTCGACCGGGTAGCAGCTGCGGGTGTTCTCGGTGAAGCGCTGGTCGTCGAGGTCGAGGCGGCCGTGGTGGTCGCCGACGACGTTCTCCAGCACGGTGCCGAAGCGGTGGGTGGCGGCCCAGATCTCCGGCTCGGCGGCGGCGGACAGGTTGATGACCTTGGCGTAGCAGCCGCCTTCGAAGTTGAACACGCCGTCGGGACCCCAGCCATGCTCGTCGTCGCCGATCAGTGGCCGGGCCGGGTCCGACGACAGGGTGGTCTTGCCGGTGCCGGAGAGGCCGAAGAACAGGGCGACGTCTCCGTCGGGACCGACATTGGCGCTGCAATGCATCGGCAGCACGCCGGCCGGCGGCAGAATCCAGTTCATCACCGTGAAGATCGATTTCTTGATTTCGCCGGCATATTCGGTGCCGGCGATGACGATCAGCTTCTGGGCGAAGGACAGCGCCACGGTGGTGCTGGACCGCACGCCGTCCACGGCGGGATCGGTCTGGAACAGCGGCGCGTGCAGGATGACGTAGTCCGGTTCGAACGCGTCGAGCTCGGCCTCGGGCGGGCGGATGAACATGTTGCGGGCGAACAGGGCGGCCCAGGCATGGGTGGTGACGATGCGCACGCGCACCCGCCGCGCGGGATCGGCGCCGGCGTAGAGGTCCTGGGTGAACAATTCCTGCCCCTGCAGGTAGGCCCGGGTGCGGGCGGTCAGCAGGGCGAAGGCGCTGGGCGGCAGCTTGCGGTTGACCGGCCCCCACCAGATGCCGCCGGTGGTCTCCGGCTCGTCGACCACGAACTTGTCCTGCACCGAGCGGCCGGTATGCACCCCGGTGGTGACCATCAGCGCGCCGTCGGCCGAGAGCGTCGCCTCGTCGCGCCGGATGGCATGCGCGACCAGCGCCGGCGCGGTCAGGTTCGGATGAACCGCCCGGCCGGCGAGCACACCGGTCTGGGCAAGCGGCTGGACGGTGGCGGCGGCGGTCTTTTGCATCAGGACGGCTTCCTCGGTCAGATCGGATCGATGCTCATACTTTGCGGACACTAAGGGGTCCAGGTCGCAAAAGGCTATGAGATCGAAATCATTTTCCCCGTGCGGTCCGCGACAGGCGAATCAACTCCCTTCGAACGTCGCCGGGGTCGCCGACCGGCGCCGACCAGGCGACCCGCAGGACAGTCTCGCCGGACGCCAGGTCGCAGCCATCGACATCGACCGCGGCCATCCTCCACGTGCCCGGCCGCGCCGCGATGGCGGCCAGCGCATCCGGATGGTCGGTGTTGCAATGGCCGATGATCTCCGGCGGCGGCGGCTTCGATGGCGGCGACGGCGGCGGCGTCGGGCGTGAGTTCGCTTTGGCGCAGGCGGGTGGCACGGGCGAATCCGCCGACCAGGAGCCCGGCGATCGGGGCGATCCGCCAAAGCCCGAAATCACTGAAGTCAGCGTACAGCGCGGCGTAGGGATGCACGGCCAGCCAGCGCGCCTTGAGGGCCGGGTCGGGCTCCGGCCGCGCCTGGCCGGTGACCGTCAGGCGCGGCGCCGTCTGCGGGTTTGCGCCGGTGGCGGCGCCGGCGACCAGGATCGAGCAGCGCGGATCGGCGCGCAAATGCCGGGTGTGCTCGGACAGCGACGACAGCAGCAGCAGCAGCGAGAGATCGGGCGCGGTGGCCGGCGTCACCAGCGATGCGAACGGCTGGCCGCCGACGGTGGTGGCCAGGGTCCCCACCCTGGCGGCGCGGAGCAGTCGGTGCGGCCTGCCAGGCCGGCGCTTCCTCGGGTGCATCCATGCAAGGATCACTTTCTGTTGCGCTCAGGCTAAGCCATGCCGGCTTCGTTGCGCCACAATTCGCTGTCATATGAGCCGCCGCACGACCGGCTGCGGTCCGACCGCATCTGATCGCCCACCGGAGCCATCACCATGAAACAGACCATCGCCCTGGTCGACGACGACCGCAACATCCTCACCAGCGTGTCCATGACGCTGGAGCAGGAAGGCTTCCAGGTTCGCACCTACACCGACGGCGAGAGCGCCCTGCAGGGCATCACCGCGCGTCCGGTGGACCTCGCGGTGCTGGACATCAAGATGCCGCGGATGGACGGCATGGAGCTGCTGCAGCGGCTGCGCACCCGCACCTCGCTGCCGGTCATCTTCCTGACCTCGCAAGGATGAGGAGGTGGACGAGCTGATGGGCCTGCGGCTGGGCGCCGACGACTACATCACCAAGCCGTTCAGCCAGCGCCTGCTGATCGAGCGCATCCGCGCCTTGCTGCGCCGCAACGAGGCCGGCCGCGCGGAAGGTTCGGGTGCCGCACCCAGCGGGGTGATGGTGCGCGGCGAACTGGTGCTGGACGAGACCAAGCACCAATGCACCTGGAAGGGGCAGGACATCCAGCTGACGGTAACCGAATTCCTGCTGGTCAAGGCGCTGGCGGCGCGGCCCGGCATGGTGAAGTCGCGCGACCAGCTGATCGACGCCGCCTATGGCGAGAACATCTATGTCGACGACCGCACCATCGACAGCCATATCAAGCGGGTGCGCAAGAAGTTCCGGGCGATCGACGACAGCTTCAACGCCATCGAAACCCTGTACGGGATCGGCTACCGCTACAAGGAGGCCTGATGCCCGGCAACGGCGAAACCTGATGCCCGCGAGCGGCGAGACCGATGCCCGATAGCGGCGTCCTGCCGGCCGCCCTCAAGCCGACATCACCGCCGAGGCTTCCTGTCGCGCGCGCAAGATCTCGCCGCTGCTGCGCCGCATCCTGCTGGTCAACGCGCTGCCGCTGGCGCTGCTGCTGGCCGCCCTGCTGTATCTCGACCAGTACCAGAACGGGCTGCTGCAGGCCGAGGTGACCACCTTGCGCGAACAGGCGCGGATCTATCGCCGGCGCGCTGGGCGAGACCGCGGTGCGCGAGGAAAGTGCCGACAACGCCGCATCTGGTGCCGGACCTCGCGCGGCCGCTGCTGCGGCGCTTGACCGAGCCGACGCCCAACGCCCAGGCGCGGCTGTACGCGCCCGACGGCCAGCTGATCGCCGACAGCCGGGTGCGCGAGGGTGCCGCCGGCGCCGTGGTGACGGAGCCGCTGCCGCCGGCGGTCGACCGCGGCGCGATCCTTGGCACCATCGGGCGCATCTACGACCACTGCTGTACCTGCTGCCGCATGGCGCGCAGACGCCGCAGCTCGACACCGGCCCCTCCGCCGCCGGCGCCGACTGGCAGCCCGACGTGCGCGAGGAGTTGCGGCTGACCGGGTCCAACGAGAGCCGCGAAATGCCGCCCTATATCCGCCGCACCGCAGGAGAACCGGCTGCTGGTGACGGTGGCCGAGCCGGTGCTGCGCAACCGCCATACGGTCGGCATCGTGCTGCTGACCCGCGAGGCGCGCGAGGTGGACGACTAGCCTGCTGGCGGTGCGGCTGTCCATCCTCGGGCTGTTCACGCTGGCGCTGGCGCTGACGGTGCTGCTGTCCTGGTACCTGTCGCTGACCATCGCCCGACCGATCCTGCGGCTGGCCGGCGCCGCGGAGCAGATGCGCGAAGGCAGCGGCCGCGCCGGCGAGATGCCCGAGGGGCTGATGGCGCGGCACGACGAGATCGGCGCGCTGGCGCAGTCGCTGTCGGAATCGGCGCGCGCGCTGTGGGCGCGGATGGACGCGATCGAGCGCTTCGCCGCCGATGTCGCGCACGAAATCAAGAATCCGCTGTCCTCGATCCGCAGCGCCATCGAGACGCTGCGCCGCATCGAGGATCCGGACAAGCAGCGGCGCCTGCTGGCGATCATCGCCGAGGATGTCGGCCGCCTCGACCGGCTGATCAGCGACATCAGCGATGCCTCGCGGATCGACGCCGAGTTGTCGCGCGTCGCCACCGAACCGGTGGACGTGGCGCCGATCCTGGCGTTGCTCGCCGAGATCGACCAGGCGACCCATGACGAGGGCGATCCGCATCTGGAACTGGATGCTGGCGAAGGTCCGCTGGTGGTGCAGGGCGTCGAGGGGCGGCTGGTGCAGGTGCTGCGCAACCTGATCGGCAACGCCCGCTCGTTCTCGCCGCGCGACGGCCATATCGGGCTGCGCGCGCGCGAGACCGGCAACGTCATCGAGATCAGCGTCGAGGATGACGGCCCGGGCATTCCCGAGGCCAAGCTGGAGAACATCTTCGACCGGTTCTATTCCGAGCGTCCGCAGGGCGAGACGTTCGGTGCGCATTCCGGCCTCGGGCTGTCGATCAGCCGGCAGATCGTCGAGGCGCTGAAGGGGCGGATCGCGGCGGAGAACCGGCGCGACGATCACGGCCGCATCATCGGCGCCCGCTTCGTGGTGCGGTTGCCTAAGGCGGTGTAAACCGGCGTCCTCGAACAGAGGAGAGATGCCGGCATGGACAAACTGGAACATCGTAGGCTCGGCGGCCTGTCGGTCTCGGCGATCGGGCTCGGCTGCATGTCGCTGTCGGGGGTTTACGGCGAGGCAGATGACGCCAACTCGGAAGAATTGATCCGGCACGCCATCGATTCCGGCGTCGACCACCTCGATTCATCGGACATGTACGGCTGGGGGCACAACGAGACGGTGCTGGGCCGCGCCATCAAGGGGCGGCGCGACCGCGTGGTGCTGGTCACCAAGTTCGGCCAGATCCAGCGGCCTGGGCAGCCGAACGGCGTCAACGGTCGCCCCGAATACGTGGCCCAGGCCTGCGAGGCCAGCCTGACGCGCCTCGGCGAAGAGGTGATCGACCTCTACTACCAGCATCGCGTCGACCCGTCGGTGCCGATCGAGGAGACGGTCGGCGCCATGGCCCGCCTGGTCGAGCAGGGCAAGGTGCGCTTCCTCGGCATGTCGGAAGCAAAGCCCGAAACCATCCGGCGTGCGCACAAGGTGCATCCGATCGCCGCGGTGCAGACCGAGTTTTCGTTGCTGTATCGCGCGGAAG
This sequence comes from uncultured Alphaproteobacteria bacterium, assembly GCA_963819305.1. Classification (GTDB taxonomy): domain Bacteria; phylum Pseudomonadota; class Alphaproteobacteria; order Acetobacterales; family Acetobacteraceae; genus CAVTKE01. Next base: position 1,128,852 of record CAWFVP010000001.1, on the reverse strand, counting down.
CCGAAGAGACCCGGGCGACGACCCGTGAACTCGGCATCGGCTTCGTCGCCTATTCGCCGCTCGGACGTGGGTTCCTTACCGGAGCGATCCAGAACTTCTCCGACATCGATGGCCGCCGGGCCGCGCATCCGCGCTTCCAGGAGGAGAATTTCGCCCGCAACCGTTCGTTGGTGATGGGCATCGAGGAAATCGCCCGGGAGAAGAATTGCACGCCGTCGCAGCTAACATTGGCCTGGCTGCTGGCACAGGGCGACGATATCGTGGCGATCCCCGGCACGCGCTACGCCAAGCGCCTGGACGAGAATGTCGGGGCGCTGGGCTTGAAGCTTTCACCCGAGGAGCTGGACCGCATCGCCGCGGCCATCCCGGTCGGCGCCGCCGCCGGCACGCGCTATCCGGCCGGCGGGATGAAGTCGGTCTATGTCTGATCCGGGACAAATCCCGGCGCAAGTCAGCCGCGTCGTGCAACGAACTTGTGATAGACCCACAGCACGATGATCGAGCCGATGATCGCCACGATGATGCTGTAGATGTTGAGGCCGGTGACCCCGGATGCGCCGAGCATGCTGAACACCGTGCCGCCGACGATGGCACCGATGATGCCCAGCACTATATCGATGATCATGCCCTGCCCGGAGCGGTTGACGATCTTGCTGCCAATGAAGCCGGCAATCAGGCCAAGTATGATCCAACTTATGATGGACATCGCTCTGGTTCCTTTCGATTGGCGGGGGATGGGCGAACCACTATAGTTTGGACGCGGTTGTCGAGTTCCGCAAACGAAACGCTGAGTTCTGTCGCGGACCGGACATGACAACGAATCCGACGTTCCCGAAATCGGACAAGGAGGTTAAACATGGGTATTTTCGACGATGCCGTTCCTGGCGGCAGCATTGCGAAGCCTCTGATGGTCGCGCTCGGCGCCCTGTTGGTCGGACGGATGGTGAGCGGCAGCGGCAGCGCGCCGCAACCGGCGGCGCCACAGCAGCCGATGCCGCAACCGCAGCAGGGCGGCGGATTCGGCGGCGGCCTTGGCGGTGGTCTCGCGGGCGGACTGGCCGGCGGGTTGGGCGGCCTGCTGGAGCGCCTGACCTCGGCAGGGCATGGCGACGTCGCCAACTCCTGGGTCGGCACCGGCCAGAACGTGCCGATCCAGCCGTCGCAGTTGGGAACGGCACTCGGCCAGACCACCGTTGCTGAATTGGCCCAGCATGCCGGCATGAACGAGCAGCAATTGCTGGCGCAGCTTTCGCAACTTCTCCCGGGCGTGGTCGACAAGCTGACGCCGGGCGGGCGGGTGCCGCCGCAGACCGAGGTCGCGTCGATCTGGAACGCCAACCGCTAATTAGCGTAGGCGGCGAGGCGGCTCAGACCTGGTCTGGGACTGGGACGTACCAGTTGGGCCGGCGCTTCTCGCGGAAGGCCGCCGTGCCTTCGCGGCCCTCGGCGGAGTTGCGCTGGGTCCAGCTTTCATGCGCCAGCATTGCCATCTCGCGCGGACCCAGCGTGATACCGTTGGCTGCAAGAAACGATGACTTCGTCGCCGCGATCGCGCCCGGCGCGCCGAGGAGGATGGCGTCCAGCACCTCGGCCAGTCGTTGTTCGATCGCATCGGCGGCGACCACCTCGTGGACCAGTCCGATGCGGCAGGCCTCGGCGGCGTCGAAGCGCTCGCCCGTCAGTGCGTAGCGGCGAGTGTGGCGCAGGCCCATGGCATCGACCATGTGAGTCGAGATCGGAGTCGGCGCGACGCCGACGCGGACCTCGGTGAGGCCGAAGATCGCGTCCGGCGTCGCCAGCGCCACGTCGGTGCAGCAGACCATGCCGCAGCCGCCGCCGAAGCAGGCGCCGCGGACCACGGCGATGGTCGGCTTCGGAAACTCGTTCAGCAGCTGCATCGCCCGCGTCGTCGCCATCGAGGCGGCGAAGGCGCGGTCCGGGGGGTATCCGGCGGCGCGCGCCAGCCAGTCGATGTCGGCACCGGCCTGGAAATGACGGCCGGCGCCACGGATCACCAGGGCGCGGACGGCCCGGTCGCCCTGCAGGCGCAACAACCCTTCGATCAGCGCGGCCAGCAGATCCTCGTCGTACGCGTTGCCGCGCTCGGGCCGGTTCAGCGTCGCCGTTGCCACGCCGCGGGCGTCGACGTCCAGCAGGACCGGCCCGCTCGGAGCGCCGCCGGTCATCCAGTCACCGTCGCCGGATCGGTGTTGGAACCGCAGACGAGGACGCCGACCCGCGCGCCGGGCGGCGGCGTCCAGGCGCCGGAGGCCAGCGCCGCCAGCGCGGTGGCGCCGCCGGGTTCGGTCACCAGGTGCAGGCGATCCCACAGCAGCCTCTGGGCGGCGCGGATGGCGTCGTCGGACACCAGAACGGCCTCGCTGACATAGGCCTGGGCGATCGGGAACATCAGCGCGCCGACCTGGCGGGCACCCAGCGCGTCGGCCGCGACGCCGCCGACCGCGGATTGCACCGGGGCGCCAGCCAGCAGCGCGTCGTGCAACGCGGGGCAGGCCGTCGGCTCGACGCTGACCACTTTGGCGCGGCCGGCATACCAGGCCGCCATGCCCCCGATCAGGCCGCCGCCGCCGGTCGCCACCAGCACATGGGTCAGGTCCGGGGCATCCGCCTCGAACTCCCGCGCGGTGGTGCCCTGGCCCGCCAGCACGTCGGGGTGGTCGTAGGCATGCACTTCCAGCGCCCCGGTTTCCGCCGCGCGGGCGCGGCTGGCGACCAGCGCCTCGGCATAGGTGGCGCCGGTGCGGACCAGGTGGGCGCCGTACGATTCGATCAGCGCGCGCTTGGCGGCGGGGGTCTGCTCGGGCACGAAGATTTCGGCCAGCACGCCGAGCGCCCGTGCGGCATAGGCGACCGCGGCGCCGTGGTTGCCGCCGGATGCGGCGATCACGCCGGCGGCGGGAAGGCCGCTCGCCTCCGTTTCGCTGAGCATACGATTGAAGGCGCCGCGCGGCTTGAAGCTTCCGGCATGCTGCAACAGCTCCAGCTTCAGCACTATATTACCCGGCAGGCCGAGATCGGCATCCGCCAGACGCAGCAGCGGCGTATGACGAACGTATCGGGCGATGCGGGCGGCGGCGGCTTCGATATCGGCGCGGGTCGGCTGGAGCTTCGAATTCATCGGGCGACGCTGGCACGCGGGAAAGACCTAAACAAGGTGATTACACGATTGCGTGAACAAGGGACTTGGTTTGCCGGCGTTAACGCGGCATGTTCGCGGCACATGCAGATACATGCGAGCTGCGCGGCGCGCGATGGCGCGGGTGTGCTTCTATTGGGACAGCCGGGCGCCGGGAAGTCGGACCTGCTGCTGCGGTTGCTTGATCGCGGATTCATGCTGGTGGCGGACGATCGGGTGGACATCGACGACGGAATCGCGCGCGCGCCGGCGCCCCTCGCCGGGCTGCTGGAGCTGCGCGGCCTCGGCATTTTTCGGCTGCCCTATGCGCCGGATGCGCGCCTGGCGCTGGCGGTGGTGCTCGACGCAGAGCCTGGGGCACGCCTGCCGGAACCGGAGCTGCACCCGGTCTATGCCGTGCCGCTGATCCGCCTGGACCCCGCCGCCGCCTCGGCGCCGCAGCGCGTGGCACTGGCGCTGGACTGCGCGCTCGGGCGGGTCTCGCAACCGGTGGGCGCCTTCGCGCCATGAGCGTCCCCGCAAATCCCGCGCCGCGCCGCCAGTCGGTCGTCATCGTCAGCGGCCTGTCGGGCGCCGGCAAGGCCTCGATCCTGCGGGCGATGGAGGATATCGGCTACGAGGCGGTGGACAATCCGCCGCTGGAGTTCATCGAGGAGCTGGTGAGCAGCAGCGACGGCGCCGCCGCCCGGCGGATCGCCGTCGGCGTCGACGCGCGCTCCCGCGGGTTCGATGCCGAGGCCGTGCTGGCAACGCTGGAGCGGTTGCGCCGGGACCCCGAGCTGCGGCTGGAACTGATTTTCGCCTGGGCCGACGAGTCCGTGCTGCTGCGCCGCTACACCGAAACTCGCCGCCGGCATCCTATGTCGCCGCAGGGCCGGGTGTCCGACGGGGTCGCCGCCGAACAGCTTCTGACCGCCCCGCTGTACTCCGCCGCCGACCTGGTGATCGACACCTCCGACCTGCCTCTCGCCTCGCTGCGGCAGCTGATCGAGCGCCGCTATGGACCCGAGGCGCCGGAGGACCCGCAGCTCGGTTTATCGGTGTCCCTGGTGTCCTTCGCGTTTCCCGCAGGCCTGCCCCGCGAAGCCGACATTGTTCTCGACGCACGATTTCTGCGCAATCCGCATTATGATGCAGTCCTCAGGCCGTTGACCGGGTTGGATGCCGCCGTGGCGGCATTCGTCGAAGCGGACCCCGATTTTGCCGCTTTCTTCACCAAACTAACCGAACTGTTGGCCCTGGTGCTCCCGCGCTTCGTGCAAGAGGGCAAGAAATATGCGACCATCGCGGTTGGATGCACCGGCGGACGCCATCGCTCGGTCACCATCATCGAGCGGTTGTCGCTGCATTTGCTGAAGGATGGTTGGCGCGTGAGCATCGCGCACCGTGAACTTGCCCGGGAGGGCAGCCTGGCGCGCGCGGGATCGCGGCGCGACCAGGGCCTGCCGCCCGGATCTGCTGGTGACGCTCCGCCTGGTCAGGCTCAGGAGGCCTGAATTTCCGTGATGACATCTTCCGCTTTCGACCAATCCGGGCCCGGCCGTTCTGAGCCCACCCATGTAGGGACCGACCGAGCCGTGGATAGCCAAGCTGACTCGGCCATGCCTCGACCGCAGTGGGCTGTCTGAGCCTCACCCCATGATCGGTCTCATCCTGGTGACGCACGGGCGCCTCGCCGAAGAACTTCGCCTGGCGATGGAGCACGTGGTCGGCGCGCAGCGCGGCGTCGCCACCGTCTGCATCGGCCCCGACGACGACATCGAGGGGCGCCGCGCCGAAATCACCCGCCGCATCGACGAAGTGGACACCGGCGACGGCGTGGTGCTGCTGACCGACATGTTCGGCGGCACCCCCAGCAACCTCGCGATCTCGCAGATGGACCGCAAAGGGGTAGAGGTGATCGCCGGGGTCAACCTGCCAATGCTGGTGAAGCTCGCGAAGGTGCGGTCCAACCAGCCCCTCGCCGATGCCGTCGACTGCGCCCAGACCGCCGGCCGCAAATACATCGCCGCCGCGTCGCACGTGCTGCCGCACAGCAAGACCAACGGCAAATGCGAATGATGCGGTGGCGGGCATGATCGGATGAGCGGCGAGCCGCCGGAAAGCTCTGGTGGAACGACGCTTCGCCGCACCCTCACCATCTGCAACCGCCGCGGCCTGCATGCCCGGGCGGCGGCGAAATTCGTCAGCCTGGCCGAGCGCTTCGGCGCCTCGGTCGAGGTGGTGAAGGACGGCCAGTCGGTGTCCGCCCGCTCGATCATGGGGCTGATGATGCTGGGGGCCGGAATGGGCTCCACAGTCGAGTTGCAGGCCGAAGGGTGGGACGCGAAAGAGGCGATGGACGCGCTGGCGGCCCTGGTCGAGGCCGGGTTCAATGAAACCGACTGAGCGCCCGCCCGCGGCCCCGGCCGCATCGGAGCGGCGGCTGATCGGCATTCCGGTCTGCGCCGGCGTCGCCATCGGACCGGTGTTCGGCGCCGTCGAGCCGCCGGTGGTGGTCAACCGCCACAAGATCCAGGCTGCCGACATCGAGGCGGAGACCGCGCGGCTCGACGCGGCCATCCTGCAGTCGCGCAAGCAGCTGGTGAAGCTGCGGGCACGGCTCGGCGTGCTGCCCGAGGACAGCCAGGCCGAGATCGCGCCGATGCTCGACGCCTACCTGCAGATGATCGGCCCGTCGCGCCTGGTGCGCGGCGCCCGCCGGCGCATCGCCGAGGGGCTGGTCAGCTGCCGAAACCGCGGTGTTCGACGAGACCGAGGCGATCGCCGCGGCCATCCTGGCGATGCCCGAGGACGATGATCCCGCCGGGCAGCGAACGCCGGGCCGAGGAGGTGCGCGAGATCGGCCGGCGGCTGGTGCGCAACCTGACGCGGGCACCGTTCCGCAACTTCGCCGGCCTGCCGGAAGGCGCCGTGCTGGTCAGCGAGGCGCTGCGCCCGGCCGATGCGGCGCTGCTCGACCCGTCGCGGCTGGCCGGCGTCGCCACCGACGAAGGCGGCTCGGACGGGCATACCGCGATCATGCTGCGCGCCCTCGGCGTGCCCGCCGTGCTCGGCGTCGCCGGGCTGTCGCAGGCGGCGCGGCCCGGCAAACTCGTGGTGGTGGATGGCGCCGCCGGGACCGTGGTGATCAACCCTTCCGCGGCCACCCTCAGCGCCGCCCGCCGGGCGGTGACGGCGTTCGCCCGCAACCTGCAGAAGCTGGCGCTGCTGCGCCGGCTGCCCGTCGGTCACCGACGACGGCGAAGTGGTCGAGCTGCAGGCCAACCTCGAGATTCCCGCCGAACTGCCGCTGATCGCCCAGTCCGGCGCCACCGGCATCGGCCTGCTGCGCAGCGAGTTCCTGTTCATGAACCGCGAGACGCTGCCGGACGAGGCCGACCAATACGAGACCTACCGCACCGTCATCGAGGCGATGGGCGGCGATCCCGTCACCATCCGGGTGCTGGACTGGGGCGGCGAAAAGGACATCGAGGCGCTGCAGAGCGAGGGCGTGGTGCCCGAAGTGGCCGACCACAACCCGGCGCTCGGCCTGCGCGGCATCCGCCTGCTGCTGCGCGAGACCGAGCTGTTCGAGACCCAGCTTGCCGCCATCCTGCGCGCCAGCGCCGCCGGCCCGACGCGCGTGCTGCTGCCGATGGTGACGACCGTCGCCGAGGTGCGCGCCGCCCGCGAGATCTACGACCGCGTCGCCCGCCGCCTGCGCCGCCGCGGCGAACGACTGCCGGACCGGCTGCCGCCGCTCGGCATCATGATCGAGACGCCAGGCGCCGCCCTGTCCGCCGACGCGCTGGCGCTGGAGGCGGATTTCTTCGCCATCGGCACCAACGACCTGGCCATGTACACCCTGGCGGTGGATCGCGGCGAAACCGATGTCGCCGCCCTCTATGACCCGCTGCATCCGGCCGTGCTGCGCCTGGTGCAGTTCGCGACCGAGGCGGCGCTGCGGATGCGCATGCCGGTTTCGGTCTGCGGCGAGATGGCGGCCAACCCGCGCCTCACGCCGCTGCTGCTTGGGCTCGGCCTGCGCAGCTTCAGCATGAACGCCTCCGCCGTGCCGCGCGTGAAGCAGGCGGTGCGCGGGCTCAACATCGACGATTGCGCCCGCTTCGCGCGGCGGGTGATGGAACAGTCCGACCCGGTGAAGATCCAGGAACTGGTCATGGCCAGCGCCGCCAAGCCCGCCTGAGTGCGTTCCCCTTCGCCGGAGTCGTCCCGCCCATGCCCGCTCTCGATCGCCGCCTTGATGCAGCCGTGTCCCTTACGCGCGAGGCCGGGGAACTGGCGCTGCGCCTTCGCCCGCCCCCCGGCGCGCCGATCGCCACGCTGAAAGGCGCCCAGGACTGGCTGACCGAAGCCGACGGCGCGGTCGAAGCCTTCCTGTCGGAACGCCTGGCCGAACTGTTCCCCGAAGACGGCTTTCAGGGCGAGGAAACCGGCGACGGACGCGGCGGCGCGCTCCGCTGGGTGGTCGACCCGATCGACGGCACCGCCAACTACGCGCGCGGCGCGCCCCGCTTCTGCGTCTCCCTCGGCCTGCTCGAGGGTCCGCAGCCGCTGCTGGGCGTGCTGGTGGCGCCCGCCCTCGGCGAAGTGTTCGCAGCCTGCCGCGGCGGCGGCGCAACCCTGAACGGGACACCGATCCGCGCCGCCTCCACCACCGATCTCGGACGCGCCGCCATCGAATGCGGCTGGTCGCCACGGCGAAGTAACGAATGCTACTGGAAGCTGGTGGAATCGACGATGCGCAGCGGCGCAACACTGCGGGCCGGCGGCTCCGGCGCACTCGGCCTGGCCGATGTCGCAGCCGGCCGGATCGACGCCTACGTCGAACTGCATATCAACCTGTGGGACGTCGCCGGCGCACTGACCATCCTGGCCGAAGCCGGAGCCATAACCTCGGACTTCACCAACGGCCGCGGCCTCACCGACGGCAACCCAATCCTCGCCGCCGCCCCAGGCATCGCCGACGCATTGCGGACGGCGATCGGGTTTGGTGGGTGGACGTAGCGAGGAAGGAAGGCGGGGGCTCCGCCCCTCGACCCCGCCAAGGGCGGGAGCCCTTGGAGACCCTCTACTTAAGTGGTCTACAGTAAAGAGGGCCTACTCGGCGGCCGGCAACAGTATAGTTGGCCCTCTTTACTGTAGACCACTTAAACAAATGGGTTTCCAAAGGCCCCCGGCCTTTGGCGGGGTCCAGGGCAGCGCCCTGGCCTTCTTCCCTGCTCCGTCACCCACCAGCCGATTGCGACCGCAGTTCGCGGGCGCGGGCGAGGACTTTGTTTTCGATTTCGGTGACGGTTCCCGGGCTGACGGCGCTGTCGATCCATTGGCCGTTTTGCAGCACCTGGCGGAAGATCGAGACTTTGATGCCGTCGGCGCGGAGTTGGCGGCCGAGGATATAGGCGGTGGCCTTGAAGCGTTCGGCGCCGTTGCCGGCGGGAGGCGAGGACCAGTCGGTGATGATCACGCCGCCGAACGGGTCGGCCGAGGCGAGCGGCATGAACGAGAGCGTGTCCAGTGTACCGCGCCACAGATAGGCGTTCACGCCGAGGCCGGCGCCGTCGGACTGGGCGTCTTTCTTGCTGCCGCCGAAGTTGAACAATCCGCCGTCGCCGCTGAGACTGCCTTTGAACGGGCCCTGGTAGCGCGGGTCGTTGTATTCGTCGTCGGCGACCGGGCGGGTCTTGTTGCAGGCGGACAGGACCAGGAGTCCTGCAATCAAAACGGAGGCGGAGCGAAAGCGGGTTATCATGGCTGAGCCTGTGAGGTGGGATCGCACCCGGGGGCGCTGGCGCCTGTTTAGCCGACCCCAGGTGTTCCGCCAAGCCGAACCGGGAATCGGGGCGCAGGAACTGTCCGCGGACCGAGAAAGAGAGCGGACAAAGAAAGAGGGCGGTGGAAAAATCCACCGCCCTCCCGTAGCGAAGTCCAGGGTTCAGGCGATTACCAGCGGAACAGGGTTCCGAGGGCGGCGCCGTAGGCCTTGGTGTTGTTGTTGGTCTTGACCGGCGATGCGGCCGTGCCGGTCGCGCCGGAGAGCAGGTCGACGCCGGTTTCGTGACGCCCACCATACAGGGCCGAGGCGAACAGGTAGACGCCCTGGGCCAGCTGGTAGGTGCTGCCGACGGCCGCGCCATACTCGTTCCGGTTTCCGATGCCGGCCGCCGAGACGGCCGTCTTCGAGCCGGGGCTCATGTAGTCGAAGTAGCTGGCGCCGACGATGACCGGGCCGATCGCGTAGGAGGCGCCGGCGACCCAGGCGGTCGAAGCGTTGACACCCTGCGGCGCCAGGCTCCACTGCCCGTTGAAGGAACCGTAGTCCATGTGGGCGCCGACGGTCAGGCCGCCGTAGACCACCTGGGCGCCGATATCCATGGCGGCGAAGTTGGCGAACTGGACGGCCTTGGCGGGCGTGCTGTTGTCGAGCACCCGGCCACCGAACATCCCGCCGAACGTAGCGGCAACACCGACCGGACCGAAGGCGCCGCGATAGCGGAGCACGGCGTCGACCGTGTTGCGGCGACGAGCGTTGTCACCCGAGGAGGTCGACGAAGCCGCGTCGCAGCCCAGCGCCGAGTTGCCACCGACGCCGGTGGTCACGATGCCGGCGTTGGCGGTGACGCCGTACGGGCAGTTGCCCGGGCCGGAGTTCATCGCAGCCGTCGAAGGCTCGAACGAGGCGCCGAAGTCGAAGCCATACAGGTTCGGCGACACGTAGACGATCTTGCTGGTCGTGTACAGGTTGCCGACGTCCGGGAACGGCCAGGTCGGCGCCGAGCCGGAGGTGAAGAACCCGGGAAGGTCGCCGTTCCAGGCGCCGTCATCGAAGTTTTCCATCGTGCCGGTGGCGAACATCGAGGTCGGCTGGTCGACGGCGCCGGCCCGGACGAAGCCGACGGTGTCGGTGCCCATGTAGACGTATTCACGACGGAAATAGAGCTGGCCGCGAGTACGGTTGGAGGCCGAGACGCCGCCGTTGATGCCGCCGCCCGGAGGCGAGGCATTGTCCTGCCGGATTTCGATGAAGGCGCCGTATTTCACGCCGTTCGCCATCACGCCGACGAACTGCGGATAGATACGGGCGTAGTTCTCGACCGAGTAGGCCGCCAGCTTGGTGTTGGCCGCCGGCGAACCGAGCGAGGTGGCGGAGCTTGCCGTCGAGGTGACGGTGGCGTTGCGGCCGCTGTCGGAGCCGCCGTAGATGTTGACGATCACGCGGGCATCGATGCGCACGGTGATGGTGCCGGGCTGGGCCGGAGTGGTGGACGGGTTGGCCGTGCCGTAACCGGGCGGGCTCGCCGCGCCGGGGATGGCGCCGGGCTGCTGGATGTTCACCAACGCCTCGGCGTTGGCGACCGAGACCGTACCGGCGAAACCGCCAGCCAGGGCCACGGAGGCAAGTAGAAGCTTACGCATGCAGTCCTCCTCGTGAGCGCCGGAAACCGGCGATTTTGTCAGGCCCCGCCCTTTTCCCTGAAACCGCAACGACCCGTTTCGGAGTGATTAACGGTCCCCAACAGGGTGGGGCAGCCAGACCTGAGCGGAGTATTGGCGGGGTCTTATCCCGCTCGCAATGTTCTTTATGCGAATCGCATGGCATTTGCGAAACACTGTGTCTGAAATAGCACAGCCGTTGCGCGAGCATTCCGGCTGTCAGGCCAGGGACTTGGCCCGCGCAAAGGCCGGCGGAATAGCGGCGGAATGCGGCACCGGATCGCCGGATGAGGCGATTTCCCGGGATGCGGCGAATTGGGGGGCCAAATCGTGCAGGAGTGCCTGCATCCAGGCGGGCAGCCGTTCCATGCCGCGGCGCAGATCGGCGCGGATCGACGACCCGTCGGCCGAACCGGCCAGGATCGCGGCAAGGCCCGCTCGAAGTCGCAGCGCCGCCGGGGTCTGGGCGGCGAGCTCGGATTTCAGCCCGTGCAGCGCTTGGACCACGCGCATCGCCGGACGGCTTGCCCAATAGAGCTTGCCCGGCGCCGTTCGCTTGAAGCGGATCTGCAGCTCCCCCATCGCGTGGGTCCGGATGCGGGTGTCGGTCTGTACCGGTCATGCGCAGCGGCGGCGTGTCGGTCAGGCCGAGGTCGCTGGCGGCGGTGGCGGGATCGACCAGGATGCGCGCCTGGTCGCGGCGGGCGATCGCTTCGACCAGAAGCCGGGCGCCGGGGTTCGCCATCGCGCCGGTTTCGGGGTCGACATCCGGCCGGTCATAGAGGCCGCGGCTGATGCGACGGATTTCCTGCGCGTGGACCAGTCGGTGCAAGGCCTGGTGGACGGCCTCGCGCGGCCCGAGATCATCGAAATCCGCCGGCGTCCAGACGCCGCAAAGTGCCATGAGGCCCATTCGCCGGACGATCGCCGCCTTGAGATCGAGAGCCGCGCCCCGCATCGGTGCCCCTTCTGTCAGGAACATGTCTAAATGTTTCTGCCAGAACGTTCCACCAAAGTTTTGAAATATTTAATCCTGAGTTAGCGGGGCGACCGCGAACCGAGGCAAGCCCCGGGTAAAGCGAGAGGGCGGACAAAGAAAGAGGGCGGTGGAAAAATCCACCGCCCTCCCGTAGCGAAGTCCAGGGTTCAGGCGATTACCAGCGGAACAGGGTTCCGAGGGCGGCGCCGTAAGCCTTGGTGTTGTTGTTGGTCAGCACCGGAGAAGCCGAGGTGCCGGTGGCGCCAGAGAGCAAGTCGACGCCGGTTTCGTGACGCCCGCCATACAGGCCCGAGGCGAACAGGTAGACACCCTGGGCCATCTGGTAGGTGGCACCGACTGCAAGGCCATACTCGTTGCGGTTGCCGATGCCGGCCGCCGACACTGGGGTGCGCGAGCCGGGGCTCATGTAGTCGAAGTAGCTGGCGCCGACGATGACCGGGCCGATCGCGTAGGAGGCGCCGGCGATCCAGGCGGTCGAGGCGTTGACACCCTGCGGCGCCAGGCTCCACTGCCCGTTGAAGTTGCCGTAATCCAAGTGGGCGCCGACGGTCAGGCCGCCGTAGACCACCTGGGCGCCGACGTCGAGCACCGCGAGGTTGGCGAACTGCACGGCCTTGGCGGGCGTGCTGTTGTCAAGCACCCGGCCACCGAACATGCCGCCGCCGGTAACCGCCACGCCGACGGGGCCGAAGGCGCCGCGATAGCGGAGCACGGCGTCGACCGTGTTGCGGCGACGAGCGTTGTCACCCGAGGAGGTCGACGAGGCCGCGTCGCAGCCCAGCGCCGAGTTGCCACCGACGCCGGTGGTCACGATGCCGGCGTTGGCGGTGACGCCGTACGGGCAGTTGCCCGGGCCGGAGTTCATCGCAGCCGTCGAAGGCTCGAACGAGGCGCCGAAGTCGAAGCCATACAGGTTCGGCGACATGTAGACGATCTTGCTGGTCGTGTACAGGTTGCCGACGTCCGGGAACGGCCAGGTCGGCGCCGAGCCGGAGGTGAAGAACCCGGGAAGGTCGCCGTTCCAGGCGCCGTCGTCGAAGTTTTCCATCGTGCCGGTGGCGAAGGCCGAGGTCGGCTGGTCGACGGCGCCGGCCCGGACGAAGCCGAGGTTGTCGGTGCCCATGTAGACGTATTCACGACGGAAATAGAGCTGGCCGCGAGTACGGTTGGAAGCCGAGACGCCGCCGTTGATGCCGCCGCCCGGAGGTGCCGCGTTGTCCTGCCGGATTTCGATGAAGGCGCCGTATTTCACGCCGTTCGCCATCACGCCGACGAACTGCGGATAGATACGGGCGTAGTTCTCGACCGAGTAGGGAGCCAGCTTGGTGTTGGCCTGCGGCGAACCCAGCGAAGTGGCCGAGCTGGCGACCGGGGTAACCGTGGCGTTGCGGCCGCTGTCGGAGCCGCCGTAGATGTTGACGATCACGCGGGCATCGATGCGCACGGTGATGGTGCCGGGCTGGGCCGGGGTGGTGGACGGGTTGGCCGTGCCGTAGCCGGGCGGGCTTGCCGCGCCAGGAATGGCGCCCGGCTGCTGGATGTTCACCAAGGCTTCGGCGTTGGCGACCGAGACCGTGCCGGCGAAACCGCCAGCCAGGGCCACGGAGGCAAGTAGAAGCTTACGCATGCAGTCCTCCTCGTGAGCGCCGGAAACCGGCGATTTTGTCAGGCCCCGCCCGTTCCCAGGAACCGGGGCTCCCTTGGGCGGGAGCAAACCGGATCCCCACGGGGTGGGGCAGCCAGACCTGAGCGAAGTATTGGCGCGCTCCTGACAAACTCGCAATCACCTTGACACCTTCCGCATGGCATTCGCGGGACACTGTGGCCAAGAAGGCACAGGTCGGCAGCAGTCAGATACTGTTTCGGAACAGTCTGTTACGGGAAGGTTTTGATGGGTCCCAGGGCGCCGATCGCCCCGGCCGCGCGGCACCGCCCGGACAGCCGCCGGATCCCCGCGCCGTCCACCCCGCCCAACGCGCCGACGGCGATCCCGGCGCGCTGGGCGAGGGCGTTCCAGCGAGCGGCGCCCAGCGTGCGGGCCCCTGGATGGCTGGCCGTGGCGAATACCGGTGAGAGGAAGACCAGCGCGGCCCCGGCGCGGCGGGCGGCGACGATGTCGGCGCGGCGATGGGCCGAACTGGTGAGCGCCGGGCAGCTTCGCGGCGCCGTGGGGCGGCGGCCGGCACGCAGATGCAGGCCGGCGCCGAGTGCCGCGGCCAGCCGCCAGTCCCCGGCGACCGCCAGCAGCAGCCGCCGGTCGCGGCAGATTCGCCGCAGGTCCCGGCCGAGCGACGGCCGGCGCGGGATCGTCGTCATGGCGCAGCACGACGCCGCAGAGTCCGCGCGGCAGGGCGGCGACGGCGGCGCGCGGGATCGGGCAGCCGGGCGCGGTCGGTGAACAGCCAGAGCGGCGGCTGCGGTTTTCCCGGCGTCCGCGCGTTTCTGCGCCTTGACCGATCGGGCCCAGGCGACAAGCCTTGCATCCATGAGTTTCTCCGCGTCCGCCGACACCGAAGCCTATGCCCACGTCGCCGGCAACCTGGCGGCCAGGTTCGGGCGCGGATCGCCGCCGCGGCGCGTGGCGGCCGGCCGCGACCCGGCGGCGGTGACCCTGGTCGCGGTTTCCAAGACCCATCCCGACGGCGGCGGTGCGGGCGGCCCTGGCGGCCGGCCAGGTGCAGTTCGGCGAAAACCGCGTGCAGGAGGCGACGGCCAAGTTTCCCGGCCTGCGGGCCGGCCATCCGGCGCTGCGGCTGCACCTGATCGGCGGCCTGCAGACCAACAAGGCGCGCGACGCGGTGCGGGTGGCCGACGTGATCGAGACGCTCGACCGTCCGCGCCTGGCCGACGCGATCGCCGAGGCGGCGCAGCGGCAGGGCGCGCTGCCCGGACCTGCTGGTGCAGGTCAATGTCGGCGACGAGGCGCAGAAATCGGGCGTCGCCCCGGCAGACGCGGACGATTTCATGCGGCTGTGCCGGGAGCGCTTCGGCGCCAGCCTGGTCGGGCTGATGTGCATCCCGCCGGCCGATGCCGATCCCGGCGCCGCATTTCACCTGGCTGGCGGACCGCGCGGCACGGCACGGCCTGCCGGTGGTGTCGATGGGCATGTCGGCCGATTTCGAGATCGCCATCGCCCATGGCGCCACCCATGTCCGGGTCGGCACCGCCATCTTCGGACAGCCGGCCGCCGGCCGATCCGCGCCGAACGGCACCGCCCTGCACCGGCCGCCGGCTCGACGCTGCGCTGCAACGCGAACGCTTGCGCCGCGTTGCGCTGCCGCGTATCGGGCGGTGCTGGCAGCATGAGACGTGTGATGAGGACAGGCTGGGTTAAGGGCGCCGGCTGGGTAAAGTTCGCCGGCAGATGGCGGGCGTGACCGCCGCCACCGCCACCACGGTCGGCGAAGCTGCCGCCAATGCGACACGGCGGCGCTGCTTGGCGTGCTCGGCGTCGTCTACGGCGATATCGGCACCAGCCCGCTCTACGCGTTCAAGGCCAGCCTGGACCATTTCAGCTCCACGGGGGCTCAGCGAGCGCGAGGTGCTGGGCATCCTGTCGCTGATCTTCTGGTCGCTGGTCCTGATCGTCACGGTCAAATACGTGCTGCTGGTGATGCGCGCCGACAACCGCGGCGAGGGCGGCATCCTGGCGCTGATGGCGCTGGCGCAGCGGGTGTCCGCCGGCCCGCGCATGCGCAACGCGCTCGCCCTGGTGCGGCATCGGCGGCGCCTGCCTGTTCTTCGGCGACGGCGTCATCACGCCGGCGATCTCGGTGCTGTCGGCGGTCGAGGGCCTGGAGGTCGCCGCACCGCAGCTGAAGGAGTTCGTGCTGCCGATCTGCGGTGCGGTGATCGTGATCCTGTTCGCTGGTGCAGTCGCGCGGCACCGGCAGCGTCGGCCGGGTGTTCGGCCCGGTGATGGCGGTCTGGTTCGGCGCCATCGGCGTCCTCGGCGCTCATCGCAGATCGTCCAGCATCCCTATGTGCTGCTGGCGCTGTCGCCGACCTACGCCATCGCGCTGCTGGTGCACTACAAATGGCTGGCGTTCGTGGCCCTCGGCTCGGTGGTGCTGGCGGTCACCGGGCGCCGAGGCGCTGTATGCCGACATGGGGCATTTCGGCGCGCGCGCCGATCCGCGCTCGCCTGGCTGTTCTTCGTGCTGCCGTGCCTGGTGCTGAACTATTTCGGCCAGGGCGCGCTGGTGCTGGCCGACCCGACCGCGATCGAGAACCCGTTCTTCCTGCTCGGCGCCGGACTGGCTGCGCCTGCCGATGGTGATCCTGGCCACGGCGGCGACCGTGATCGCCAGCCAGGCGCTGATCTCCGGCGCCTATCTCGATGGCGCGGCAATGCATGCAGCTGGGCTTCCTGCCGCGCATGACGGTGCGCCACACCAGCGCCACCGAGGAGGGCCAGATCTACGTGCCGCAGGTCAACTGCGGCGCTGCTGGTCGGCGTGCTGGTGCTGGTGTTCGCGTTCAAGACCAGCGACAACCTCGCCGCCGCCTACGGCATCGCCGTCACCGGCACCTTCATCTGCACCTGCGTGCTGGCCGCCGTGGTGTTCCGCCGCCAGTTCGGCTGGTCGCGGACCGGCGGCGATCGCGGTGTTCGGCGTCTTCTTCGTGATCGACCTCGTGTTCTTCGCCGCCAACGCGCTGAAGGTGCCGGAAGGCGGCTGGGTGCCGCTGGTGCTCGGCCTGGCGCTGATGGCGCTGATGACCTCGTGGAAGCGCGGCCGCGACCTGCTGCTGGCGCGCTGGAAGCAGGACAGCCTGCCGCTGGCCTCGTTCCTGGCCCGGCTGCCGCAGTCGCGCACCGTGCGGGTGCCGGGCATGGCGGTGTTCATGACCGGCAATCCCGACTACGTGCCCGGCGCGCTGCTGCACAACCTGAAGCACAACAAGGTGCTGCACGAGCGGGTGCTGTTCGTCACCGTCGAGCAACGTCGACGTGCCGGAAGTTCCGGCGGCCGAGCGCAGCGCGGTGACCGAGCTGGCGCCGGGCATCCACCGGGTGATCATCCGCTACGGCTTCATGGAAAGCCCGAACCTGCCGCGCGACCTGGCGGCGCTGCACGCGACCGGGGTCGCGTTCGACCCGATGCAGGCGAGCTACTTCCTGGGCCGCGAAACGCTGGTGCGCGGCGATGCGCGCCGAAGCTGCCGCTGTGGCGGCTGTGGCTGTTCCTGGTGATGGCGCGCAACGCGGTCCCGGCCACCGAGTTCTTCCGCATTCCGAGCGACCGCGTGGTGGAGCTCGGCGTGCGGGTGGCGATCTGATGCGAAGTGCCGGCTGATGGCGGAAATCGTGATGCTGCTGGCCTATGCGCCGGGGCTGCCGAACGGCGACGTCGCCGACCGGCTGGAGCTGGCGGTGAAGTTGACCGCGCAGGGACGGCTGGACGAGGCAGCGTTCGGTGCCGAGGCGTGGCAGTCCCGCCGCACCTTGCCGGACGGCCGGCTGCACGCCGGCGAACTGGTGCGCTCGGACGCCGGCTGGGCGCTGCGCGGGGCCAGCGAGGACGCGCCGCTGTGGGACTTCGAGGGGGGGGTGTTCCGCCCGGGCGAATACGTGACGCTGCGAAGGCCGACCGGGGAGTCGCTGGTGTTCCGCATCGTCGACGTGCGCCCCGACCCGTAGCTCCCCTGCGCCCGCGTTCAGTGATGCGGCGTCGGTCCCGCGGCGCCGGCTTGGCCGACCGTGACCGACACCGTGACCGGCGGCGCATGCTCGAAATTCAGCACGATCGGGAAGCTGTCGCCGGGCTTCAGCTGCTGCTTCAAGCCCATCAGCATGATGTGGTAGCTGCCGGGCTTCAGCTCGACCGCGGTGCCGGTCGGCAGCGGCAAGGCCGGGACCGGGCGCATCTTCATCACGCCATGGTCGTCGATCGTCTCGTGCAGTTCGGCGGTGGCGGCGACGGGGGTGGCGGCGGACAGCATCCGGTCGGGCGCGCCGCGGTCGGTGATGGTGAGGAACACGCCGCCCGCCTGCGCGGCCGGGGTGGTGGCGCGGGCCCACGCATTCTGCACCTGGATGGTCGCTGCCTGCTGGACGCCAGTCGTCTGGCCCAGCGCGGGGGTGGCGGCCAGCAGAACGACCGCAAGATACTTATACCGCATGATGATTTCCTTTTCGGGTCAATGTCGGTGGCCGATCCCCGAAGGCGGGGCGATCGGGTGGTCGGTGATGTCGCGCGCCAGTCGCCGCAGGTCGGGCGGGGGATCGCCCGGAGCGATCAGCGTGCGCAGCCAGCCGCCGGGGTCGATCAGGAAGACGCTGCCGGCCAGAGCCTCAGGGGGCAGGCCGGCGACGATGGCGTAGGCCTGGCGCAGTTCCGGCGGACCCGCCACGCAATCGGCGCCGGAGGGCGGCTTCGGCGACAGGAAGATGCTGGGAAGCGCGCGGTCGCCATCGGGCGGTCCGTCGACGACGCGCACCACCTGGCCGCGCAGCTCCTCGAGCGAGACGACGTGGCCATCGCCGCAGGGGGCGTCGATCGCCGGCGCCTGGACCGGCGTGGTCCAGCTTCCCGTCTCCCGCCGGGCGTTGCCGGCATTGCGGGCGCGCAGGAAGTCGATCAGCGCCCACCTTGCCTCGGTCGGTAGGGTGGCGGCGAAGCCCGGCATCGACAGGCCGCCGCGCGGGGAGTCGATCCCGTGGGTCAGGAACCAGAACATGTCGCCGTCGCTGTGCTGCCACAGATGCGCCGCGGTCAGGTCGGCCGGCGGGATGTCGAGGCCATGCGCCAGCGGACCGTCGCCACGGCCCTCGTCGCCGTGGCAGGCGGCGCAGTTGCGTCCGTACAGGCGGGCGCCGCGGACGATGCCGTAGGCGTCGAAATCGGTCAGCGAGGTGTAGAAGCTGGTCGGATAGGCCGGCACCGAGAGCAGGCTCAGATGCGGCAGCGCGAAACACGCGACCACTGCCGCGACGAGGCCCGCCAGCAGGCGCAGGCGGCGCAGAACGAGGCTGGCGATCAGCACCACCGCCGCGGCCGCGAGCGCACCGGCGGCGCCGAGGATCTCGCGCCGCAGATCCGGATCGGACGCGGCCTCCAGGCTCGGACGCCATGCCAGCGGCCATTCCGGCTGCTCGTGCACCGCCGGCGGCAGGGAGCCCAGTGCGGCCGCCGCGCAAACCACGCACAGGCCGAGGCCCACCTCCAGCGCCAGGGAGATGCGCAGCACCCGCAAGGCGGCCGGGGAGCGGTCGAGCGCCGGGGTCAGGCGGAAGCGGTTGATCGCCGCGAGGACCAGCAGCCCGAACAGCAGCAGGATCTTCAGCATGGCCACGCGGCCGTATGGCGTGCCGATCAGCCCGGGCAGCCCACCGATCAGGATCGCGCCCTGCTCCAGCCCCGACCCCAGGATCACCGCGACGGCGATCACGCCCAGGATGGAAAACCGACGTGCCACCTGACCGGAAGATGTTGCCGACGGCAGCGCCAGCCACAGCGGCACCAACCCGCCGAGCCAGGCCGCCGCCGCGAGCAGATGCAGGCCCAGGGCGGCCAGCAGCACCGGATCGCGGATCGCCGCCGCGTGGCCGGTCGCCGCCTGCAGCAGCACCGCCAGCGCGGCGCAAGCCAGGCCGCCGCCGAGCCGCGCCGGCGACCCGGTGCCGGACCCGGCGAGCGCCACCGCCAGCACCAGCAGCGGAATCCGCGCCAGCAGGACGTGCCCGAACCAGGTATGCAGCGCCACCGCCGGCAGCACCGGGACGATCGCCGTGAACGTGTCGACGCCGCCGAGTTCGCCGGCCTGCAGCACCAGCCACACGCCGCCCGACAGCACCGCCACCGCCAGCGCCGGGACAGTGACCGCGACCAGCCGGTACGGCGCCACCAGCAACCGGAACCCGATCGCCCCGGCTACCGACAGCACCGCCGCGACATGCACCGCGCGGCTGCCTGCAAGGGCAACCCCGTCAAGCGATGACATCGAAGGCCGAAGTTCGGTACCGCTCCCGCCGGCCTCAGGGCTGCACGGTGAAGTTGAAGCGTCCGTCGGTCTTGTGGGTGTCGACCGAGGTGGCATGCCAGATCACAGTGTAGACGCCGGCCGGAAGCCGGGGCAGGCCGACCAGCATCTGCTTCGCATCGGTCGAGTCCAGGTGGGTGTTGTCGGAATCGACACGGTGGCCGCTGGCATCCTGCACCTCCAGCGTCGAAAACCGCGGCTCCAGCGCTTCGGTGAAGTTGCACACCACCTCCGAGGGCGCCGGGACGGTGCTGTCGGCGGCGGGCAGGGCGGTGCGGAGATGGGCGTGGGCGAAGGCGGGGGTGGGCATGGCGAACGGCGCGACGGCGACGGCCAGCAGGGCCGCAAAGGCCACGCGGGAAAGGGCTCGGGACATGATCAGGCTCCAGGACAGGGGCTGGCGCGTCGCTGACGCAAGCCGGCCGGGTTCCACAAACGGCGACGAGGTCGGTGTCAGCCGTTGCGTGGAGGCGCCCGGGGCGCGTAGGGCCGCCAGACCAGGCCAGGCGAGCCCGCCAGGCTGGGCGGCAGGCTGTCGGCGGGGAGCACCGCCGACAGCTGGACCATCGGCGCCGCGGCATGCACCGGCAAAGCCGCGCCACCGAGCTGGCAGAGCAGGCAGTGCTCGTGACGATGCCCCGGCTGGGGAACCGCGGGCCCTGGAAGCTCGACCGGCCCCGATCCAGCGGCGTGGCAGATGTCCCCGGCAGCGAACAACGGCGCGCCCGCCAGCGCCGGCCCTGGAGCCGCAGGCAGCAGCACAGCCTGCAGCAGGATCGCCACGACCACCGCGAGAGCGGTAGGCCGGCGACCATGCCAGAACAGGCGTCTCAGGACCTTTCGGTGCATTGCTCCAGCCTACGCCATTCGCGGCCACGAACAAACCGGCACCGCATCCGCGGCGCCCTACCGGGTGAACGCAGACACCGTTGCGGGCCGCGGCTTGCGCACTGGCGACAGCGTGGCCGGCGGCAGTTCGAGGGTCACCGTGGCGCCGATCCCGGCCGGCATCTCCGCGTCCTCCGCCGGGGCCTCCTCCTCCACCCCATCATGGCCGGGGGCTGCGGTGACGCTGGCCTGCAGCTGCGCCGCCAGCCGCCGCACAATGGTGGAGCCGACCGAGTTGTAGCGGGCGAAATCGAAATCCGCCGGCAGGCCGACGCCGTTGTCGGCCACCGCCACCGCGATGCCCTGGGCGGCCGTGCGCCGGATCTGCACCCGCAACACCCCCTTGCGCGCATTCGGAAAGGCATGCCGCATCGCGTTGGTGATCAGTTCGTGCACGATCAGCCCGATCGGCACCACGGTCGACAGCGGCACCCACACGCGCTCGTCGGACACCACCGAGATCCGGACGTTGCTCGGAGTCATCGGGCCGGCGGCCTGGGTCAGCATGTAGACGTAGTTGTGCAGGTCGAACGAGGCCGGGTCCTCGGTAGCATGCATTTGGTCCTGCGCCACCGCCAGCGTCGCGGCGCGGGCAGCCGCCGTCGCCAGAGCGTGCTTCACCATCGGCAGCGTGGTCCGTGACGCCTGCATGGTCAGCAGCGAGGCAAACAGCTGGGCGTTGTTCCGCACCCGATGATGCAGCTCCTCCAGCAGTGCCGACTTCTCCTCGAGATCCCGCTGGCGGCGCGCCTCGGCGTCCTTCAGGTCGGTGATGTCGGTGCACGAGCCGATATAGCCGATGAAGCTGCCGTCGACGTCGGCGCGCGGCATGCCCTGGTCCAGCAGCCAGCGGAACACGCCGTCATGCCGGCGCAGGCGATACTCGACGCGGAACGGCTCGCCCGCCGAGAAGCGCTCGCCATAGGTCTGGGCGACCCGGGCGCGGTCGTCGGGGTGGATGCCGTCCATCCAGCCGAAGCCCGCCTCCTCCGCCAGCGACCGGCCGGTGAACGCCAGCCAGGGCAGGTTGAAATAGTAGTACCGCCGATCCGGGCCGGACGCCCACACCATCACCGGGGCGTGGTCCATCAGATGGCCGAAGCGCCGGTCGCTGTCGGACATCACGGTCTCGCCGCGCCATGGGCCAGCCGGGGCAGGAGTGTCGGACACTGGGGCAGATGGATCGACAGACAAGAGCTTTTACCCTCGACACTTAGGCGCAGACCGAACCCGATGCCGAAACGCAGGTCCCACGCCACGTTGCCTAACGCATGGAGCAGCAAACGGTCGCAGGATGCCGCAACCGTGAATACCCCGTCGATACCGGCTGCCAGGTCGCCGCGCGTCGCCCGAGGGACCCCGGCAGCGGCCGGAGTATTGCCCGGATCGCAGCGACACTCCATCAGGCGCCTGACGCCGCCTTCAGCCGGGCCGAGCCGTCGAGACGCGCGCGGCGCCGAGCGCTCAGTTGTTCCACGTGGCGAACATCCCGATCGCCGCCAGCAGCATCACGCCGGTCGCCAGCCAGCCGAGCAGCTTCAGCCCGCGCCCCAGCACGAACTCGCCCATGACGCGGCTCCGCGAGGCCATCAGCATCATCATGACCATGACCGGCACTGCGACAACGCCGTTGATCACGGCGCTCCAGAACAAGGCCTTGATCGGATCGATCGATGTGAAGTTCAGCAGCACGCCGACCAGCGTGGCGGCGGCGATCGTGCCGTAGAACGCCTTGGCGCGGTACGGGACCTTGGCCAGTCCCACCGGCCAGCCCAGCGCCTCGCCGACCGCGTAGGCGGCGGAGCCCGCCAGCACCGGCAGCGCCAGCAGGCCGGTGCCGATGATCCCCAGCGCGAACACCGCGAAGGCGAATTCGCCGGCGATCGGCCGCAGCGCCTCGGCCGCCTGCGCCGAGGTCTGGATGTCGGTGTGCCCGTGCGGCATGCAGCGTCGCCGCGGTGGTGATGACGATGAACAATGCGACCAGGTTGGAGAAGCCCATGCCGACGATGGTGTCGATGCGCATCCGTTCCATCGCCTGCGGCGCCTGCTCCGGCGCATCCTTCAGCGGGCTGGCGTCGGGGTTCTCCTCCTCTTCCTCGGCTTCCTCCTCGGCCTGCCAGAAGAACAGGTAGGGGCTGATCGTGGTGCCCAGGATGGCGACCACCACGGTCAGGTAGTCGCCGCTCAGCGAGATATGCGGCCAGACCAGGGCGAGCCCGACGGTTCCCCACGGCACGCCGACGACGAACACCGCCGCGACATAGGCGAACAGCGACAGGCACAGCCATTTCAGCACCGACACGTAGCGCGAGTAGCGGACGAACACCTCGAGCAGCACGGTGACGATGCCGAACAGCACGACGTAGGGCAGCAGCGGACCGCCGATGAGCAGCCGGACCGCCGCCGCCATGGCGCCGAGGTCGGCGCCGATATTGATGACGTTGGCCGCCAGCAGCAGCGCCACCACCCCGTAGCAGCAGCCAGGCCGGAAAATAGCGCCGCAGGTTGCCGGCCAGGCCGCGCCCGGTGACCCGCCCGATATGCGCCGAGATCAACTGGATGGCGCACATCAGCGGATAGGTGAGCAGCAAGGTCCAGCCCAGCGCATAACCGAACTGCGCGCCGGCCTGGGAGTAGGTGGCGATTCCACTGGGATCGTCGTCCGAGGCGCCGGTGATCAGGCCAGGGCCCATCACCTCCAGCAGCCTCGGGCGTACTGGCTGCTTGATCTCGGCGCTATCCGGTGCAGCGCGGGCCATCGGCGCCGCGCCGCCTGGCAGGCTGGGGTCGGAAACAACAGTCTCTGGCATGGCTCAAATTCCGCAGGGACAACGGTACAACGTCGGCTCGATCACGCGGTTCCGCAAATTGTGATCGGAACCATAGCGGCGGAATTGCACGCCTGTGGCAATCGCCGCGATTATTTCACCGAAATGCGAACCGGGGGTAATCGAACATTCCTGGATACTGCCCGTTCTCGCGCGAAGTGGCCGCGAAGTGGCGATGACAGGGCGTCAGATGGACCTTGGAACCTTCCGGGGATATCTCCGGGCAGCGCTGATGTGCCTGTTGGCGGGAGGCCTGCCGGCACCTGCGCATGCGGCGCCGCCGGCCGACGCGGATCCCTCGCTCGGGCCGTGGTTCAACAGCCTGCGGCAGCCGGATACCGGCATCTCGTGCTGCTCGATCTCCGATTGCCGCAACGCCGATTACCGCGTGACCCAAGGCGCCTACGAGGCCTTCATCGCCGGCGCCTGGCGGCGGGTGCCACCCGAGAAGGTGCTGTCGCGTTCGGACAACCCCACCGGCCGCGCCGTGGTCTGCTGGTCGCCATCGCAAGGTGTGATGTGCTTCCTGCGCGGTCCAGACACCTAGGCGGTAGCCGGCGGTTTCATCAACAGCGCTCTGACGCAACCTAGCTTCAAGCGCGTTTGCGCGCGGGCTTCGCCACGGCTTTTCTCGCCGGGGCCTTGGCGGCCTTCGATTTCGTGGCCTTCGAAGCCGGCTTCGATGCCTTGCCTTCCGCCGATGGCTTGGTAGGCGATCCCTTGGCCGGCGACCCCTTGGCGGGCGCTTGGCCGAGGCTGCGCTTCAGTGCCGCCATCAGGTCGATGACGTTGCTCTGCTCCGGCGCGTCCTCCGGTTCCGGCTCGAGGCCCTCGCCCTTCGCCTTGGCATCGATCACCGCGCGCAGCCGGGTCTCGTAGCGGTCCTCGACGTCGGCCGCGTCGTACCGCCCTGTCTGGCGCTCGATCAGCTGGGTCGCGAGGCGCACCATGTCGGGGTCCGCCTTGGTTTTGGGGATCCCGTCGAACAGCTCCGCGGCATCGTTCAGGTCACGGTTTTCATGCAGCGTGTGCGCCACCATGCCGTTGCCCATCGGCATCAGCGCAATCGCCCGCTCCCGCTGCGCGATGACGATGCGCGCCAACGCCAGCTCCTTCGCCTCGGCGATCGCGGTGCGCAGCACCACATACACATCGAGCCCGGCATCGCCGTCCGGCACCACGTAATAGCTCGAATCGAAGTAGATCGGGTCGATCGAGTCCAGCTTCACGAACTTCTCGACATTCAGCGTCGACGATGCCGCGACGCGCGCCGACTCGAAATCCTCGTCCGTGACGATGACGTACCGGTCCTTCTGCACCTCGTAGCCCTTGACGAGGTCGCGGCGCGACAACTCGTCGCCGGTCTCCGCATCCTGCGTGACCATCCGGATGCGGTTGCCGGTCTTCGGGTTCAGCAGATTGAAATGCAGCGAGCCGCGCTCGTGGCGGGCGCTATAGAGGGCGATCGGGCAGGACACCAGCGCCAGCCGCAAATGTCCGCGCCAGATCGGACGTTGTGCCGCCATGCCGATGACCCCCTGTGACCGGTTTTTCGCTACACCGGCAGGTCGAAACGCCTGTGGCGCGCGCAAGGTTCCACCGGGCGCCCGCCGGGACTTGGCGGCGTTCCACCCCCCGGACCCCGTGTGTCGAACCAATGGCGAGGATGCTCGTTAGGAGCGAACCAACTTGTTCGGAGGAACACATGAGACGGATGATGACCGGCATTGCCGCGGCACTTGCAGCAGGCAGCCTGGCCGGCGGCCTCGCCCTGGCCCAGACGACGACCACCACCCCCGGCGCCGCCCCGACGACCGGCACGATGCGCGCGACCCCGCCGGCAACCACGCCGCCGGTCACGACCGCGACCCCCGGCGCCGCGACCGGCAGCACCACCATGCCCAGCACTACCGGCAGCCTCAGCACCGCCCCGGGCGCCCGCACGCTCGCCGGCTCCACCACGGGCCAGGCTGCGGCCGGCGGCAACAACAATCAGGCAGTCGCGACGACCCGCGCCAACGCGGCGGCGCCGGCAAAGGGCAAAAACAGCTTCACCATGGCGCAGGCGCGCAAGCGGATGGAGTCGAACGGCTTCACCAACGTCTCGGGCCTGACCAAGGACAACAACGGGGTCTGGCGCGGGCACGCCCAGAAGAACGGATCCGCGTCCGACGTATGGCTCGATTACAAGGGCAATGTCGGCACGCCCTGAGCGTCTGGCCTAGCCCGATCGACACACGCTTAGCCGGGCCGCCCTGCAGGCACCGCCGTTGGCACCCCGGGGCCGCCGAAATATCAGGAGATCAAGATGGCCATTCGTACCATTACGCATTTGTACGATTCCTATGACGACGCCTCGCAGGTCGTCTCGGACCTGGAGGCGGCAGGAATCGCGCACGGCGACATCAGCCTGGTCGCCAGCAAGACGCGCGACGCCGCTACCTCGACGGATGCCGGCACCGGGGCCGGAGCAGGGGCCGGGATCGGCGCCGTGCTCGGCGGCGGCGCCGGACTGCTCGCCGGCCTCGGCGCGCTGGCGATTCCGGGCGTCGGGCCCGTGGTCGCGGCCGGTTGGCTGGTGGCGACGCTCGCCGGCGCCGGCGTCGGCGGGGCCGCGGGCGGGTTGATCGGCTCGCTCACCGGGGCGGGCGTCAGCGAGGACGAAGCCCATGTCTATGCCGAGGGCGTCCGCCGCGGCGGCTCCCTGGTGACGGCCCGGGTCGACGAAAACCAGGCCGCCACCGTCGAGAACATCATGATGAAGCGCAACTACGTCGACGTCCAGCGGCGCGGCAGCGAATACCGTGCCAGCGGCTGGAATCGCTTCGACGAGTCGGCGCCGGAATACCTGCCGGGCGAGAGCGAGGCCGACCGCCGCCTTCGTACCGGCACCCGCTAAACAGGCCTCCCATACCGGCGAGCAACGGCGGCCCCAGGGCCGCCGTTGTCGTTTGGACACTGGCCTTTGTTTGCCGAACACGGTCACATTTCAGCCGTATCAAGTCGTGAGCACACGTAGTCGTGGCCCCGGTTGTTCTTTGCGAAAGAACACCGAATCTACAGTAATCGTCGGCCGCGATTTTCGCAGGACACCGACGCCTGGGGGTAGATCCGCTCTCCCTGCTCTCATCAAGAGGGCGTAATGACGAATTTCATCTATCTGTATTTCGATGCAGCCGGCCGGATGACGCGGTTTCACAGCCGGGCGCGCGAGCGGGACCCCGTGCAGGACAACGATGATCTGCTCACCGGCCAGTACTCCGCCGTCGAGGTCTGGAGCGGGCCGCGCCTGGTGCGCCGGGTGCAGGTGCAGCGGGCCCTGATGGGATAGGCCAGGACCTTTCGGCGGTCGGACGCCCCGGCACCAAAGTCTGGCGCCGTGACCGTCAGCAGCTATGCTGTCCACGTTTAATATTAACCGTTGTTTGACCGCATCCGGGCGTAGAATGAATTGCGGCCCAATTTCGGTGCCCGTTTCCAGTATTATTCGAGGTGGCCATGCGCCGTTTATTGCTCGCAACCAGTGTTCTCGCCGTCACATCGGCCGCTCCCGCCTTTGCCGGCGACCAGGACTTCAAGCTCGTCAACAAGACCGGCTATCAGATCGACGAAGTTTATGTCGGCCCGGTCAGCAGCCATTCCTGGGGCGACGACATCATGGGCAAGGGCTCGCTCGAAGCCGACCACTCGGTCGACATCTCTTTCAACGCCCCGTCGAAGGTCTGCAAGTGGGACCTGATGGTGAAATACGACGATGGCGATACCGCCGAATGGAGCGGGCTGAACCTGTGCAGCATCAGCACTGTGACGCTGTATTGGAACAAATCCGCCGGGACCACGCGCGCCGTTACCGAATAACGTCGATCGGCCCGGCTCCTCGCAAGGGGGGTCGGGAACTCGTGGCGCGGTCGGGGGTGGTGGAGCCAAGCGGGATCGAACCGCTGACCTCCTGAATGCCATTCAGGCGCTCTCCCAGCTGAGCTATGGCCCCACAGCCTGCGTCAGGCCTCGCCCCGGGATGGCGAGAGGCGCGCATATAGCCCCCCGCCGCGAATGCGACAAGGGCATGAATCGCGAAGCTGCCCGTGGCGTGCCGCGCCGCGGTCAGGCGGCCTGCTTCAGCTCCGCCGAGATCGTGAAATCGGCCTCGGTGGCGGCCCGGATCGCCTCGACCGTGACGCCCGTCGCGGTCTCCAGCAGCACCATGCCGCCCTGCTTGCGGTCGATCGAGAACACGCCGAGGTCGGTGACCACCATGTCCACCACGCCGGCGCCGGTCAGCGGCAGGGTGCAGCGGTGCAGCAGCTTCGGCTTGCCGCCGGCGGTGTGCTCCATCAGCACCACGACCCGGCGCACGCCGGCCACCAGGTCCATCGCACCGCCCATTCCCTTGACCATCTTGCCGGGGATCATCCAGTTGGCGAGGTCGCCGTTCTCCGCCACCTGCAGCGCGCCCAGGATGGAGATGTCGATATGCCCGCCGCGGATCATCGCGAAGCTGGCGGCGCTGTCGAAGAAGCTGGTGGTCGGCAGTTCGGTCACGGTCTGCTTGCCCGCGTTGATCAGGTCGGCGTCTTCCTCGCCCTCCCACGGAAACGGTCCCATGCCGAGCATGCCGTTCTCGCTTTGCAGCTGCACCGTGATCCCGTCGCGGGATGTGGTTGGCCACCAGCGTGGGAATACCTATGCCGAGGTTGACGTAGAAGCCGTCGCTGATTTCCAGCGCCGCGCGGGCCGCCATCTGGTCGCGTGTCCAGGCCATCCTGCTGTTCCTCCCCCGCTCAGGCGGCGCGCTTGCGCACGGTGCGTTGCTCGATCCGCTTCTCGACGCCGGCCAGCTGCACGATGCGCTTCACGAAGATGCCCGGGGTGATGATGTGGTCCGGGTCGAGCGTGCCGGACGGCACCAGGTGCTCCACCTCGGCCACCGTCATGCGCGCCGCGGTCGCCATGATCGGATTGAAGTTCCGCGCCGTCTTCCGGTAGACGAGGTTGCCCTCGTGGTCGCCCTTCCAGGCATGCACGATCGCGAGGTCCGCCACCAGGCCGGTTTCCAGCACATAGGTCTCGCCGCCGAACTGCCGCAGGTCCTTGTCCTCGGCGATCGCGGTGCCGACGCCGGTGCGGGTGTAGAACCCCGGAATACCGGCGCCCCCAGCCCGGATGCGCTCGGCCAGCGTGCCTTGCGGGTTGAATTCGATCTCCAGTTCGCCGGCCAGGTATTGCCGGGCGAAGGTCGCGTTCTCGCCGACATACGAACTGATCATCTTGCGGATCTGGCGGCTTTCCAGCAGCACGCCGAGGCCGCAGCCGTCGATGCCGGCGTTGTTCGAGATCACCGTCAGCCCGGTGACGCCGGAGGCGCGGATCGCCTCGATCAACGCGCCGGGGATGCCGCACAGGCCGAAGCCGCCGGACATGACGGTCATGCCGTCCTGCAAAACGCCGGCCAGCGCCGCCGCCGCGTCGGGATAGATCTTCCGCACCGTCCTGCGTCTCCTCGAAACCTGTTGGCGGCGGAGTCGTGCCACCAGGGCCGTGCGGACGCAAGCGTGGCGGCGGTCAGCGCCGGCCCGAAACCTCCGCCCGGATGGCTGCGGCAAGCTCGGGATTGGCGCGGCGGATCTGGTGCACGCGTAGCGCCGCGGCCGCCCCCGGCAGGGGGTGCATCTCCCAGCGCTCCAGGAACAGCAGGTCGGCGGCGGAACTCTCGTCGCGCACACTGTCCATGCGCTCGCGCAGGGCGGCGGTGCAGGGACTCGACGGTGTGAGCGGAAACGGTTGGCGGTGCATAGGCATCTCCCCTCCGCAGCGACGCAGTCCGGTTTGCCGGAGCCTGCGCATTCTGGCAGGGACGCTTTTTAAGTCACCTAAATGCACGGCGCCTTTGCACAGAAGTGATCTCTTGATGACATCGTCTTGCCAGGCCGAAGCTGGACGCGGCTTGTTATTAGCCGCGTCCAATTTCGCACTTAGTAACGATAAAGGTCGTGTTTGAACGGCCCATTGACCGGCGCACCGATATATTCAGCCTGCTTCGGTGAAAGTTTTGTCAATTTTGCACCGACTTTCGCCAGATGCAGGGACGCCACCTTCTCGTCGAGGTGCTTCGGCAGCGTGTAGACCCGGTTCTCGTACTTGCCCGCTGGGCGCCGTCCAAAGCTCGAGCTGCGCCAGCACCTGGTTGGTGAAGCTGGCGCGACATCACGAAGCTCGGGTGGCCGGTGGCGTTGCCGAGGTTCACCAGGCGGCCTTCCGACAGCACGATCAGCCGCTTGCCGTCCGGGAACACCACCTCGTCCACCTGCGGCTTGACGTTGTCCCACGGGTAGTTGCGCAGCGACTCGATCTGGATCTCGCTGTCGAAATGGCCGATGTTGCAGACGATGGCGCGGTGCTTCATCGCCCGCATGTGGTCGATGGTGATGACGTCGACGTTGCCGGTCGCGGTGACGAAGATGTCGCCATGCGGCGAGGCGTCGTCCATCGTGGTGACCTCGTAGCCCTCCATCGCCGCCTGCAGCGCGCAGATCGGGTCGACTTCGGTGACCATCACGCGGCAGCCGGCATTGCGCAGGCTCGCGGCCGAGCCCTTGCCGACGTCGCCGAAGCCGTTCACCACCGCGACCTTGCCGGCCATCATCACGTCGGTGCCGCGGCGGATCGCGTCGACCAGCGACTTCACGGCAGCCATACAGGTTGTCGAACTTCGACTTGGTGACGCTGTCGTTGACGTTGATCGCGGGCACCTTCAGCGTGCCGGCCTTGGCCATTTCCCACAGGCGGTGGACGCCGGTTGTGGTCTCCTCCGACAGCCCGCGAACGTCCTTCAGCATGTCCGGATATTTGTCGTGCATCAGCGCGGTGGCGTCGCCGCCGTCATCGAGGATCAGGTTCGGCGTCCAGCCGTTCGGCCCGCGCATGGTCTGCTCGATGCACCACCAGAACTCCTCCTCGCTCATGCCCTTCCAGGCAAACACCGGGGTCCCGGTCGCGGCCACCGCGGCGGCCGCGTGGTCCTGGGTCGAGAAGATGTTGCACGACGACCAGCGCACGCTGGCGCCGAGGAATCTCCAGGGTCTGGATCAGCACCGCCGTCTGGATGGTCATGTGCAGGCAGCCGACGATGCGGGCGCCGGCCAGCGGCTTGGTGTTGCCGTATTCGGTGCGGATCGCCATCAGGCCGGGCATCTCGTCCTCGGCCATGGAGATTTCCTTCTGGCCCCAGTCGGCGAGGGACATGTCCTTGACTTTATAGTCGGCGGCTTCCGGCATCAGCGTGCTCCTGGGATGAGGTGGCGAGCGTATATAAGGATATCTTGATGTCCGCAACCCAAGGCTGCCGCCGGGCAGCTGCAATGGTGCGAACCCGCCATTCCGGATAGCCTCGCCGCATGATCACGGAGACCCGCACATGAGCGACGCACCGGACCTGCACCAGAGCAGGTTGCCTACTGGAACGGCCCCGCCGGCGAAAACTGGGTCGCCGGCCAGAGCCGCCTCGACGCCGCCCTCGCCCCGGTCGCCGACGCCACCATCGCCCATGCCCGGATCCAACCGCACGAGACGGTGCTCGACCTCGGCTGCGGCTGCGGCGCCACCACGCTCGCACTCGCCAAGGTCGCCGGCCATGCCACCGGCCTGGACGTGTCCGCGCCGATGCTGGAACTCGCCCGCCAGCGGGCCGCGGGGCTGGCCAACGTCGACTGGATCCTGGCCGACGCCGCCTTCCATCCGTTCGCGCCGGCCTCGTTCGACGTCGGGTTCTCCCGCTTCGGCGTGATGTTCTTCGGCGACCCGATCCCGGCCTTCCGCAACATCCGCCGCGCCATCCGCCCCAGCGGCCGGCTGGTGTTCGCGTGCTGGCGCCCGTTCGACATCAACCCGTGGATGCAGCTGCCGCTGCAAGCCGTCTCCGCCCACGTGCCGCCGCTGCCGCGACCCGGCCCGGAAGACCCCGGACCCTTCGCCTTCGCCAACCCGGACCGGGTCCGGCACATCCTGACCGGCGCCGGCTTCACCGATCCCGAAATCAGCAAGTTCGACTTCAAGATGGAACTCGGCGCCGGCCGCGGCCTCGACGCCGCCACCGAACAAGCGGCCAACATGGGCCCAGCAAGCCGTGCCATGCAGGATCAACCGGCGGAAGTACAAGCCAAGGCTACTGCCGCCATCCGAGACGCCTTGGCGCCTTATCTGGACGGGGGAACCGTGAAGTTGGCGGCGGCGGTTTGGTTGGTGGAGGCGAAGCCAGGGTGAAGGCAAGGCCAGGGCTCTGCCCTGGACCCGCTCAAGGCGGAGCCTTGAGAATCCGTTTTCTTCGCCGCGTCAGCGGCCATAATCCGAATGCCAATATCAACTGAAGGCTGCTGACGCAGCCAAGAAAGTCATGGTTTCTCAAGGCTCCGCCTTGAGCGGGTTCCAAGGGCAGAGCCCCTGGCCTTCCTAATTCTTCGCCTTGCTCGCCGGCGTCGCCAGCAACGCCTTGGCCAGATCGCTGGCCCGCCGGATCTTCACCGCGAGATCCGCCAGGTCGGCCCCCGACACCCGCCACACCAGGGGCGCTGGCACGGCGTCGGGCAGGTTCTTGCTGGCGGCGAAGACCACGGCGAACAGGTCGTCGCCGAGGGGATGCACTTCCATCGGACCATGGACGGTGTAGTTCTCGGTCAGGGTGTCCATGCGATCCCCGGGTCGTCAGGTATTCATGGCGTCGAAGAAATCCTGGTTGGTCTTGCTGTATTTCAGCTTGTCCAGCAGGAAGTCCATCGCATCCATGGTGCCCATCGGGTTCAGGATGCGGCGCAGCACCCACATTTTCGACAGCGTGCCCTTGTCCACCAGCAGTTCTTCCTTGCGGGTGCCGGACTTGGTGATGTCGATCGCCGGGAAGGTGCGCTTGTCGGACAGCTTGCGGTCGAGGATGATCTCGGAGTTGCCGGTGCCCTTGAACTCTTCGAAGATCACTTCGTCCATGCGGCTGCCGGTGTCGATCAGGGCGGTGGCGATGATGGTCAGGCTGCCGCCTTCCTCGATGTTGCGGGCGGCGCCGAAGAAGCGCTTCGGGCGTTGCAATGCGTTGGCGTCCACGCCGCCGGTCAGCACCTTGCCGGAGGACGGCACCACGGTGTTGTAGGCGCGGGCGAGGCGGGTGATGGAGTCCAGCAGGATGACCACGTCGCGCTTGTGCTCGACCAGCCGCTTGGCCTTCTCCAGCACCATTTCGGTGACCTGGACGTGGCGGGTGGCCGGCTCGTCGAAGGTCGAGGCGATCACCTCGCCCTTCACCGTGCGGGCCATGTCGGTGACTTCCTCGGGCCGCTCGTCGATCAGCAGCACGATCAGGAAGGCTTCGGGGTGGTTGGCGGAGATCGACTTGGCGATGTTCTGCAGCATCATGGTCTTGCCGGTGCGCGGCGGCGCCACGATCAGCGCGCGCTGGCCCTTGCCGATCGGCGCGACGAGGTCGATCACCCGCGGGGATCATATCGCGGGTGACGCCCTTGGCCGGCGGCTCGGCGTATCTCGATTTCCATGTTCAGCCGCTTTTCCGGGTAGAGCGGCGTCAGGTTGTCGAAGTTGATGCGGTGGCGGACCGCCTCGGGCGGCTCGAAATTGATCGCTGTTGACCTTCAGCAGCGCGAAATAGCGCTCGCCGTCCTTGGGCGCTCGGATCTGGCCCTCGACGGTGTCGCCGATGCGCAGGCCGAAGCGGCGGACCTGGCTGGGGGAGACGTAGATGTCGTCCGGCCCCGGCAGGTAGTTGCTTTCCGGGCTGCGCAGGAAGCCGAACCCGTCGGACAGGATCTCCAGCGTGCCCTCGCCGTGGATCGCCTGGTCGTTCTCGGCCAGGTTCTTCAGGATCGCGAACATCATGTCCTGCTTGCGCAGGCTGGAGGCGTTCTCGATCGGCGAGGGATTCAGCGAAGCTGAGCAGGTCGGCGGGCGATTTTGCCTTGAGTTCGGCTAGATGCATGGGGTTGCCCCGAATGAGTTCATGTGCGGAAGGACAGTTGTTTGGGGGGAGGGGCAGCCCGGGGCGGATGCCCGGATGCTGGTTCGCTGCTCGCCGGACCCGAATATTGCGGGCGGCTGAGCGATATTGTTCCTGGAAAGGAGGGGCCCCGGCGAATGGAGCGCGGTTTCAGAATGGTCCCGGCGGCTGGCGCCTGCCGTTCGTTATCGCATTAAGCTAGGTGCCCGACCGGCCCGCGTCAAGCGGATCGAGACGCCGCACCATCATGCTTTGTGGCAGGTCCGGCACGTCGCTGGCCCGAACGAAGCCGAATTGAGCGTACAGGCCATGCGCGTCGCGGGTGGTCAGCGACCAGCGGTGGATGGTGGCCAGGTCCGGATGGGCGAGCACGGCGGCCACCATCGCCTTGCCCAGCCCACGGCCGCGATGCTCCGGCAGCACGAAGACGTCGGCGAGATGCGCCGAGGTGGTGCGATCGGTGACCAGCCGGGCAAACCCCGCCTGGCTGCCGTCCGGGGCGTACAGCCCGATGCACAGGCTGTTGGCGAAGCTGCGGTCGGTGGTGGCGCGGCTGCGGCCGGCGGTCCAGTAGCTGTCCTCGGCCAAATAGCGGTGGATGCGGTCGACATCCAGGCGGGCCGGATCGTCGCTGACGGTGTAGCCGGCCGGCAGCGAAACTTCGTAGTGGTTCAAAACGGCCTCACGATCACCATGATGACGATCACCAGCATCAGCAGGGTCGGAACCTCGTTGGCGATGCGGTAGAATCGGTCGGGACGGGTGTTGCGGTCCTCCAGGAAGGCGCGGCGCCATTTCGACGCGGCGCCGTGGAAGCCGGTCATCAGCAGCACCGCCAGCAGCTTCACGTGCCACCAGCCGGCGTGCCAGTCGATCACCCCCGGGGTCAGCACCAGCAGCAGCCCGAAGCCCCAGGTAGCCAGCATCGCCGGCGTCATGATCTGCTTCAGCAGGCGCCGCTCCATCACCTTGAAGCGCTCGCTTTCGGCGGATCCGCGCGTCACGGCGCAGTGGTACACGTACAGCCGCGGCAGATAGAAGATGCCGGCCATCCAGGCGATCAGGCTCATCACGTGGAACGCCTTGGTCCACGGATAGAGGCGCAGCAGCAGGTCGCCGATCACCGGCGCAGGCCGGCGGCGATCAGGGCCGGTAGATCGTGCATCGAATGGAACGGCACGGCGCCCACCGCCCGCAACGCGGCGCCGTCCGAATGCGGCGCGTAGCCCAGGCAGTCCATCCCGGCGGCGGCGGCGGCGCGGGCACCGGGGACGCTGTCCTCGATCACCACGCAATCGGCCGGCGCCACGCCCTCGGCCGCGGCGGTGGCCAGGAACAGGTCCGGCGCCGGCTTGCCGCGGGCGACGTCGGTGTGGGAGTGAACCCGCCCCGCCACCCGGTCGGTGATCCCGACGGTTGCGAACTTCACCTCCATCTCCGGATGCGAGCCGTTCGATGCGATGCGCCAGGGCAGGCCGAGTGCGGTCACCGCGTCCAGCGCCGCGATCGCGCCCGGAATGGCCTCCAGCTCCTCGGCCATCGCCTTCAGGTGGGTGGCCGACAGCCCGGACCGCCAATCCGGCGGCAACGGCCGCCCCAGCCGCTCCTCGATCATCAGCACCATGTCGTTCAGGGTGATGCCCAGGAAGATCGAGTTGGCCTCGTCGGCGGTCATCGCCCAGCCGAGTTCGGTCAGCGAGGCGGCGACGATGCGGTTCGAATGCGGCTCGCTGTCGACCAGCACGCCGTCGCAGTCAAAGATCACCAGGCCGAGCGGCGACGTCCGCCGCGTCATCAGTTCGAGGGGGCTCATGCGGCACGTTTTGCCTCGGCGCGGGCGTGCGGGCAATCGCCATGCGGCGCGGGACAGCTGCGACCGCCGGCGAAGCTGCACAGGCCGGGGCCATTGGATTGCGCCCGGCGAACCAGGTCGGCCAGGGCCGCGATGAAGCCGGGGTCCAGGTTCTGGGTCGGCACCCTGGAATACCCGGGCACCCCGAGGCCGGCGGCCAGCTCGCGGTATTCGATGTCGAGTTCGACCAGGGTTTCCGAATGCTCCGAGACGAAGGCTACCGGCACCAGCAGCAGCCCGACCTTGTCGGCCGCCGCGCGGGCGATCTCGTCCTCGGTGGACGGCGCCAGCCAGCGCTGCGGCGTGGCGCGGGACTGGTAGCAGACCACCGCATCGAGCTCCGGCACGCCGATGCGGCGGCACAGGGCGGCGACGGTGCGCTCGACCTGGAACTGGTATGGGTCGCCCTGGCGGACGATGATCTCGGGCAGGCCGTGCGCGGTGAACAGCACCCGCAGCGGTATGTTCGGGTCGAGCGCCGCGCGGGCTTCGTCGTAGGCAGCGCGGACCCGCGCGGCGGTCGCGGCAACGAAGCCGGGGTCGGAATGATAGCAGCACAGCGTGGTCACCGGCTTGACCAGGCCGGCCTGCGCCGCCGCCTCGCGCCAGGCGGTGAGCGAGCTGCCGGTGCTGGTGGTCGAATATTGCGGATAGAGCGGCAGCAGCACGACATGGTCGGGATTCCAGTCCCGCACCGCCCGGGCCGCCTCCAGGCTGAACGGATGCCAGTAGCGCATGGCCACGAAGCAGCGCGCCTCGAATTCCGGCAGGGCGGCTTCCAGCGCCGTCGCCTGCGCCTCGGTCATCTCCAGCAACGGCGATCTCCCGCCCATCTCGGCATAGATCAGCTTGGCGGCCGGCACCCGGCGGCGGGCGATGAACTGGGCCAGCGCCGGGCGCACGAAGAACGGCACCCGCAGGATGGCGGGGTCGCGGAACAGGTTCAGCAGGAACGGCTTGATGGACTCCGGCCGGTCGGGACCGCCCAGGTTGAACAGCACGATGGCCAGCTTCTTCCTGCCGGCCATGTCGCCTTCGGTGGCTTCGCTCATGCGGCGCGCACCTGCCGGATCAGGGCGCCGACATGCTCCGGCGGGGTCTGCGGCACGATGCCGTGGCCGAGGTTCATGATATGCGGCCGGCCGCGCAGCGCCTGCAGGATGGCGGCGGTCTCCGCCTGCTGGGCGGCGCCGCCGGCGACCAGCGCCAGCGGATCGAGGTTGCCCTGCAGCGCCACCGTGGCCGGCACCAGGGTCGCCGCCAGCGCAGGGTCGGACGCGGTGTCGATGCTCACGCCCTGCACCCCCGTCGCGCGGGCATATTCGCCGACCAGCATCCCGGCCAGCCTGGGAAAGCCGATCACCGGCACCGTCGGATGCCGGTGCCGCAGGGCCGCGACGATCCTGGCCGTCGGCTCGATCACATGGCTGCGGAACTGCGGCGGCGACAGGATGCCCGCCCAGCTGTCGAACAGCATGACGATTTCCACGCCCGCGTCGATCTGCGCCGACAGGTAGCGGATGGTGGCTTCGGTCAGCACCTCCATCAGCGCCCCGAACAAGGCCGGATCGCCGTGCGCCATCAGCCGGGCGGCGGCGAATTCCTTGGAGCCGCGGCCTTCCACCATGTAGCAGGCCAGGGTGAACGGGCTCGCCGCAAAGCCGATCAGCGCCTCGTTGCCGAGCGACGCCTTGATCCGCCGCACCGTCTCCAGGATCGGCTCGATCGCGCCGGCCATGCGTTCGAGGTCGAGCGCATCCACCCCGGCGGCATTGCGGACCGGCGGCAGCACCGGGCCCTCGGATTCGCGGTATTCGACCGGATGGCCGAGGGCGAGCGACAGCATCAAGATGTCGCTGAACAGGATCGCCGCATCCATGCCGAACCGCCGCAGCGGCTGCAGCGTGACCTCCGTCGCCAGTTCCGGGTTCATGCACAGCGACACGAAATCGCCGGCCTGGGCCCGCACGGCACGATATTCCGGCAGATAGCGGCCGGCCTGGCGCAGCAGCCAGACCGGCGGCGGCCAGATCGCCTCGCCGGCAAGCACGCGCAACACTGGTTTGGTCATCCGCGATCGATCCCCGTCCCGCCGACTACTTAACAGATAAAAGACTTAAGACTCTTTGGTAGCCTTAAGGGGCCCTGTGGATATGAGGGAGAACATTCATCATTGATTCATGCCTGTTTCGTCCACAGCAGCATCGCCGCGCAAGTGGCTGGGAACGGCGTGCAGATGGCAAGCATCCCCGTGATGTCAACTCTGCGTTCCGAGCAGCGGCGGGATTCCCGGCAGCCGGCGGGTTATCCCCATGAACTCGAGGCGGCCCGGCCCCGGGGGGATGTTTCCGCGGCATATCCCCGCTATCCTCGCTGCCATGACGCATCGGCTGAACCTGCATCTGGTCTCCGACGCCACCGGTGAAACGCTGAACGCGATCGCCCGTGCCACCGTCGTGCAGTTCGAGGACACCGACATCGTCTATCACCGCTGGAGCCTGGTCCGGACCCGGTTCCAGCTGCACCGGGTGATCGACGGCATCGAGGCGGAGCCCGGTCCGGTGCTGTCCACCCTGGTGGAGAAAAGCCTGCGCGGGGTCCTGGAAGCCGCCTGCCAGCGCATCGGCCTGCCGGTGGTGCATGTGCTCGACCCGATCCTGACCATGCTGCAGGACCAGATCGGCGAAGCCGCCGCCGCCCGGCCCGGCCGGCAATATGTGCTGGATGCGGATTACTTCCGCCGCATCGACGCCATGCACTACGTGCTGGCGCATGACGACGGCCAGGCCCAGGCGGGCATGGCCGATGCCGACGTGGTGCTGGTCGGCGTATCCCGCAGTTCCAAGACCCCGACCTCGTTCTACCTCGCCAACCGCGGCATCAAGGCGGCGAATATCCCGCTGGTGCCGGGATTGCCCGACCCGCCTGATCTCGAGGCGCCGACCACGCCGGTGATCGGCCTGACCCTCGATGCCGACGCGCTGATCGAAATCCGCCGCCACCGCCTGCGAATGATCGGCGCCGCCGGCACCGCGGCGGCGGCCCGCCAGGACAGCAGCGACTATGTCGACGCTGAAGTCCGTGAAAGCCGAACTGCTCTGGGCTCGCCGCCTGTGCGTGCGGCGCGGCTGGCCGGTGATCGACGTCACCCGCCGCTCGATCGAGGAAACGGCCGCCACCGTGCTGCAACTGATGGAAGCCTGGCACGAACGCCGCCGCAAGGCCGAACCGGCGCCCGAGCCGGCATGATCCTGCAGGCGGCGACGCCGCGCCTGATCCTGGCCAGCGGTTCTGCCACCCGGGCCAACGCTGCTGCGGGACGCCGGCCTGCGCTTCGATATCGAGGTCAGCGCGGTCGACGAGGCCGAGGTGAAGCAGGCGGCGAAGGCGGAAAGCATTTCGGCTGCCGAGACGGCGATCCTGCTCGCGGAGATGAAGGCTGCGCGTGTGGCGCGGCGCAATCCCGACGCGCTGGTTATCGGCTGCGACCAGTTGCTGGTCTGCGAAGGCGCCTGGTTCGACAAGCCGGAAACGATCGACCATGCGCGGCAGCAGCTGCAGACGCTGCGGGGTCGCAGCCATACGCTGGTGACGGCAGTGGTCTGCCAACGCGGCGACGGGCGGATCTGGCACCACGTTGCCGAGCCGCGGCTGATGATGCGGAATTTCTCGGACGCATTCCTCGACGCCTATCTCGCAACTGGAATCCAACCGCGTGACCGCATCCGTGGGCGCCTACCGGCTGGAAGGCCCCGGTGTTCATCTGTTCGATGAGGTGGACGGGGAACAGGCCGCGATCCTCGGTTTACCGCTGCTGCCCTTGCTCGGGTTCCTCCGCCAACACGGCGCCCTGGTGACGTAAAGCGCCGTCGGGCTGGCGCTTATCTTCCGCGCCCGGCCGCCCGGCGCAGCCGCGGCTTCGGCTGCGGCGTCGTCGCGTCCAGCAGCGCGTGTAAGCGGGCCACCGCCTCGGGCGTCAGGCGATGGATGCCCTGCGCCAGGCGGTTGGCCAGCGCCGTCTGCTCCGGCGTCAGGCCCGCGGTGTCCACCACGACGCGGGGATGCGACAGCCGGGCGAGTTGCGCCAGTTCCTCGGCCTGGTCCCAGATCAGCCCAAACGCATCGCAGACCTGGTGCACCAGCCCCGGGCTGGGCGCACCGCGCTTGCCGTGTTCCAGCGCCGAGACATAGGCCGCCGACACCTGCAACTCGGCGGCGAACTGCTTGAGGGTCATGCCGCGCTCGGCGCGAATGGCGCGCAGGCGGGCGCCGAACGGGGTCACCGCGGCTTTTCGCGTGCAGACCGCCGCAGCAGCACCCGGACCGAGCCGGAGTTGGCGGCGTGCGGATGGCTGGCGGCCAATACCAGATGGCGCAGTTCCGGCTGGTTGAGCCAATGCGGCAACTCCCGCTTCAGCACGCCGCCGGCTTCACCGGCACCGCGCCCGGTGATGATCTCGACGCACCGTACCCCTTCCGCATGCGCCGCCTGCAGGAACGCCTGCAGCGCGTGGTGGGCCCGCTGCGCGGTGCGCCCATGCAGGTCGAGCGTGCGGGTCGCCGTCAGCTTGCCGGTGCGGAAGCGGTTCCACGACGCCTTGTCCAGTCCCGCCGGGTGTTCGCCGACGGCAACGGCGGTGGGCTTCGCGTTTGCGGCGCGCGGACGCAGGCTCGGCACCTGGAAGGCCTTGTACCAATCCGCAAGATCATCGGCGGGAGCTAGGGTAGCGGGCGCGGGCTTTGTCCTGGCCTTGCGCGGCGCTGCAGCCGGTGTCGCCGGCGCCGAGGGCGCTGGCGGCATCGGCGCATCGCGTCCCGGCATGGCCTTGATGGCCTGGGCATAGGCTGCCCATTCGGCACGGTCGGCTTCGCTCAGGATCTTTCGGCGAAGGCTGGCCATGCGCTCACGCGAGTGCGGCGGGGTCGTCGTCGATCAGCACGATATGCAGGCGGCGCGGTCCGTGCGCGCCGAGTTCCAGCGTCGACTCGATGTCGGCCGAGCGCGACGGCCCGGTCACCAGCATGACGTTGCGCGGCATGAAGCCGCCGGACATCGCATCCTGCCGCTCGGCCCGCAGCAGGTCGAAGGCTTCCTCATAGGCGCCGACGACGCGGCTGGCCTTCAGCACCACGATGGCGGTGTCGCTCAGCAGGTTCAGCGTGGTCGGGCGTTCCGGCGCCGCGGGCAGCATCAGCGTGCCGGTCTCGGCGATCGCGGCATAGCCCTGCTGCACGCTGACCAGGTCGGTCGCCTGTGCCCGGCCCTGCCGCATCCGCAGCATCGGCCGTTCGTGCCAGGGCAGGTTCTGCAGGTCGGGATGCGGCGCCATGGCGAAATCGGTCGGCAGGTTCTGCCCGGCAAGATAATCGGCGATCGCCCCCGGCACGGCGGAAGAATCGGCAACCCGCACGATGGTGCCGAACTCCTTCTCGACATTGCGGATCATCAACGCAATCTGCTCGGGGCGGGAAACCCGGCTGCGGGCCGGGATCAGATGCCGCGGATGCGCCGTCATGCGGGCGCGCAGGGCCAGCTTCTGGTCTTCCGGCAATGGCCCGCGCCGCAGCCCGCGCCGGATCGCCCCGAGAATATCCTCCCGGCTCATGCCCGGCCGGCCCGCTGCTCGCGGGCATAGCGGGCGAAGAAGGTCTCGCCCTCGGGCGCCGGAAGATCGCGCCCGTTGGTCCAGCCGCCGGCGAACGGCAACGAGCGGAACCGTCCCTTCTTGCGCCCCATCATCCCGAGCAGGCCGGCCGCCGCCCGGGTCGCGAGACGGTAGGCCGACGGCCGCTTGGCGAACCACGCCCAAAGCGAGAGATTGCTGCGC
This sequence comes from uncultured Alphaproteobacteria bacterium, assembly GCA_963819305.1. Classification (GTDB taxonomy): domain Bacteria; phylum Pseudomonadota; class Alphaproteobacteria; order Acetobacterales; family Acetobacteraceae; genus CAVTKE01. Next base: position 1,087,878 of record CAWFVP010000001.1, on the reverse strand, counting down.
AGCGCCTGCGGCAGCAGATGCCGCTCGAACTCGCGCTCGCGCCAATGCCGCATCAGCTTCGGCAGCGGGATCTTCACCGGACAGACGCTCTCACACTTGCCGCAGAAGGTGCTGGCATTGGGCAGGTGCCCGGCATTCTCCACCCCGATCAAGCTGGGCGTCAGCACCGCCCCCATCGGCCCCGGATACACCCAGCCATAGGAGTGCCCGCCGACGGTGAAATACACCGGGCAATGGTTCATGCAGGCGGAACAGCGAATACAGCGCAGCATGTCCTGGAACTCGGTGCCGATCATCGCCGACCGGCCGCCGTCCAGCAGCACCACGTGATATTCCTCGGGGCCATCCAGGTCGCCCGCCCGCCGCACGCCGGTGGAAAACGTCGTGTAGACCGAAAAATCCTGTCCGGTGGCGGAACGCGCCAGCAGCCGCAGCAGGCTGACCGCATCTTCCAGGTTCGGCACCATCTTCTCGATGCTGGCGAGCACGACATGCACGCGTGGCAAGGTCTGGGTGAGGTCGCCATTGCCCTCGTTGGTGACGATGACGCTGCTGCCGGTCTCGGCAATCAGGAAATTGGCCCCGGTGATGCCGACATCAGCGGTGAGGAATTTTTCCCGCAGCAGCGTCCGCGCCTCGGACATGATGTCGCGGCGCTCGGCGAACACGCGGTCGGCGGGGAGATCGGTGTGCGCCTTGCGGAAGCTTTCCTCCCAATCCTCGCGGTTCAAGTGGAACGCCGGCCCGATGATGTGGCTCGGCGGTTCGTTGCGAAGCTGCAGGATATATTCGCCGAGGTCGGTCTCGACCGGGGTGATGCCGTGATGTTCGAGGTGCTCGTTGATGCCGAGCTCCTCGCTGATCATGCTTTTGCCCTTGGTGACTGTCTTCGCACCGGCGTTGCGGCAGATCTCCAGCACCGCGGCGCGCGCGTCGTCGGCGGTGCTGCACCAATGCACGTGGCCACCCGCGGCCTCGACGTTGCCGGCCCAGGTCTCCAGGTAGAAATCGAGATTGGCGAGCGTGTGGTTCTTGATGTCGCGGCCGATGTCGCGAAGCTGCTCGAACTCCGGCAGGTTGGCGACGGCGTTGCCGCGCTTCAGCGGATGCTGCGGGCGGGTGCGATTGAGCGCCTTCTGCAGGCTGGCATTGGCCATCGCGGCGGTAGAGTTGGCTTTGAAGGCTGGGCTGGTCGAAAGCACTAGAAGACCCTCCAGAAGGCCAGGGCTTTGCCCTGGACCCACCAAAGGCCGGAGGCCTTTGGAAACCCGTTTGCTGTAGTGCTCAACTTAGCTGCGCCCTTGGCCGATCGGCGGGACTTCGCCGGTCATTCCGGCGAGCACTTCGGCGATATGGCGGACCTTTACGTTGCTGCCTTCGCGCTGCAGGCGGCCGGCCATGTTGAGCAGGCAGCCGAGGTCCCCCGCCAGCAGCGTGTCGGCGCCGGTCGCAGTGATGTCGCGCGCCTTGTCGCTCACCATGCGGGTCGAGATATCGGGGTATTTCACGCAGAACGTGCCGCCGAAGCCGCAGCACACCTCGGGCTCCGTCATTTCCGTCAGCTTCACCCCGTCCATGCCCGCCAGCAGGCGCCGCGGTTGCTGCTTCAGGCCGAGCTCGCGCAGGCCGCTGCAACTATCATGGTATGTAATAGTCCCGGAATAAGCTGCTTCTATCTCCGTCACCCCCATTACCTCGGTCAGGAACCCGATCAGCTCGTAGGTCTTTGCCGCCAGGGTTTCCGCCTTCAGCTTGGTGTTGGGATCGTCGTCGAACAGCCCCGGCAGATGGTGCCGCAGCATGCCGCCGCAGGAGCCGGACGGCACCACGACATAATCGTAGCCGCCGAACACCTCGATGATGTCGCGGGCGATCTCGCGGGTGGTGGTGCGGTCCCCCGAGTTGTAGGCGGGCTGGCCGCAGCAGGTCTGGGCGCGCGGCACCTCCACCTGGCAGCCGGCCTGCTCCAGCAGGCGGATGGCGGCGAAACCGATGGTCGGGCGGTGCAGGTCCACCAAACAGGTGACGAACAGGGCAACGCGAGGCTTGGCGGCGGCGGAGTGGGGCATGATGGCTACTGTAAAGTCTCCGCCGGAAAAGACGAGGGTTCGAGCACGAGACGCTCGCGGGCAATCGCGACATAGGCCGGGTCCACCTCCATGCCGATGCCGTGCGCGTTCTCCCGCATGGCGGCCACCATCGTGGTTCCGGTGCCCATGAACGGGTCCAGCACCACCGGGTTAGGCCGCCCGTGCAGCCGGATGCACCAGCTGGGCAGGAGCACGGGGAAGGTGCCCGGATGATGGAATTTCTGCGCCTTGCTCTGCACCGTGTCGTAGGGGATGAACCAGGTGTTGCCCCGGCAGCGCAGGTCGCGGGCATGGCCGCGGCGGGCGATGTTGGACTTGTCCTTGAACGGCACCCCGATCGCCAGCCGGTCCAGCCTCACCCGGCCATCGGCCGTCAGGTGGAAGATGTGCTCGTGCGCGTGGTTGAGGAAGCGGGCGCCGCCGACCGGCTTGAAATGCCCGACCGAATCGATCCGCCGTCGCGATCGACTTGATCCAGGTGATGTGGTTCTGCAGCACGAACAAGGGCCGCAGCCGCACGATCAGCTCGAAAGGCAGCCAGGGCTGCGACGAGGAGCCGGATATGTTGAGGAAGAACGACGCGTCCGGCTTCATCACCCGGCGCAGCGCGGTGGCGACGGCGACCATCCAGTCCAGATAGTCGGCTTCCGCCCGCGCATCGCGGTAGTCGCGGTAGCCGATGCCGAGATTGTACGGCGGCGAGGTGACGACCACGTCGACCGACCCGGCATCCAGCCGCGGCAGCAGGTCGAGGCAGTCGCCGCACAGCAACGAGACGGCTTGCGGCTGCCGGAGGCCTGCCTGCGGCGGGTGACCGTCCACCCCTGCTCAACCGCCTCGGGGCAGCAGCACGATCTCCGTCCCGCGCTGGCGCATCCGCCCGGCCCGGTTCTCCGCGTCGGCGCCCCAGCCGAAGAAGATGTCGGCCCGCACCGGCCCGCGTATGGCGCCGCCAAGGTCCTGCGCCACCATCAGGTGGTTGAACGGCGAGCCGTCCAGCGCGTCGCGGGTGTTCACCCAGACCGGCGCGCCCAGGGGGATGAAGCCCTTGTCCACAGCGATCGAGCGGAACGGCGACAGCGCCACGCCGAGCGCGCCCGGCGCGCCCTTGTCGGCGCTGAGGCCGTTGACCTCGCGGAAGAACACGTAGGACGGGTTCTGCTCCATAACGCCGCGCGCCTCGGCGGGGTGCGACAGCAGCCAGGCGCGGATGCTCTGCATCGACACCTGGTCCAGCGTCATCTCGCCGCGCGACACCAGCACCCGCCCGATCGGCACGTAGCCGCGGTTGTTCTGGCCGTCGTAATTCACCCGCACGGTGCGGCCATCCGGCAGCAACACCCGCCCGGAGCCTTGGATGTGCAGGAAGAACGCGTCGATCGGGTCGGCCAGCCACAGCAGCTCCAGCCGCTTGCCCTTCAACGCGCCGCGGTCGATCTCGGCGCGGCTCAGGTAGCTGCGGCCATCGGCGAGGCCCGGCGGCCGGCGGTAGATGGCATATTTGTAGTCGCCGCCCGGTGCCCGCGCGCCCGCCACCTCGGGTTCGTAATAGCCGGTGAACAGGCCTTCCGCGTCCCCGTCGGACGACACCCCGTAGGGCTGGAAATAGGTCTCGAAGAAGTTGCGGGCGGCGGCATCGTCAGCGAGCGAAACCTGCGCCCGCGGCGGCACAGGCCGCCCGCCATTGCGCCGGCGAGCCGCCGAGGCTGGCCGCCTGGCCCTGGCCGCCCAGCGACTTGCCGCCGGTCATCTGGGTGCAGCCGGTCAGGAATGCCACCAGCGCGTCGGCGGTGTGGTCGCTCGCCCAGCCGTTCAACTGGTTGAAGGCCAGCGGCGTCAGCGCCGGGCCGGCGCCGGCGGGAACCCGCCAGGTCGGCGGCGGTCCGGGCGGCAGGTCGTCGGCGGTCTTCTGGGTCGTGGCGCAGCCCGCCAGCAACGCCAGCGCCGCGGCGGCAAGGAATGATCCAGACCCGCGGCGCCTGCCGCACCCAGCTCAAGCGCTGCGCGCGGCCACCAGCCGCCAGGTGGGATCGGCCGCGGTCAGGTCGCGCTCGAAGGTCCATAGGTCGGTGATCTCGGTCACCGCATCGGCGCCGGCCACCGGCTGGCCGGTCGGGCCCAGGGTCAGGTTCACCTGGTCGGACACGAAGCGCACGGTGATGTCGGCGAGGCTGCCGCGCAGGTCGGCGTTCTCGATCGCCGTGGAATGCATGCCGCGGATCTCGGTACGCTGCGTCTCGCCGGCGGTCTCGCGCCCGGCGATCGCGCCGTCGAACGCGCGGAACGTGTCGTCGGACAGCAATGGCCGCAGCGTGTCGCGGTTGCCGGCGGCGAAGGCCCCGACGATGATCCGGAACGCCGCCTCGGCGCCGTCGAGGAAGCGGATCGGGTCGAACTTCGCGGTCGACCAGCTTCATCCGGTCCAGCGCCGTCGGCCGGCGGGGCTGCCGGCGTCCGGCAGGCTGCGGCGGTGCACCGGCTCCGGCACCAGGTCGATGACCTTGCCGTCGGGGGACCGCGCCGCCATGCCGGCCTGTTCGGGCGAAGACGCGCCATCCGGCCGCGGCCGCAGCTCGGTCGGCCGCTCGAAGCCCTGGCGCCGGCCCAGCACGCTGCGCAGGCGCAGCACCAGGAAAGCCGCGATCATCGCCGAACAGCACGAGGTCGATCGGGAAACCGCTGCCGGCGCCCATGTTACGTCTCCATCACCCGGCAGGAATGCGGGCGCCTCTGACATAAGCATCTCCGCGGCTCCGCACAACAAATCCGGCACCGATTGCCCCGCCGGATTGCAACGCCCTGATGCGATGCCGCCCGGCCCCATTGCACGGCCGCCGCGCGGCGGCTAATTCCGCGGCGATGATCCTGCTGCGCCACGGCCAGAGCGAATTCAACCTGCGGTTCACCGCAAACCCGCCGCGATCCCGGCATCATCGACCCGAAGCTGACCCCGCTCGGCCACGAGCAGGCGCGCGCCGCGCGGCCGAGGCGCTGGCCGGCGAGGGGATCACCCGGATCATCGTCTCGCCCTACACCAGCGCGCTGCAGACCGCCGCACCGGTGGCCCGCGGCACTCGGCGTGCCGGTGCTCGTCAACCCGATCGTCCGCGAGCGCTACGCCTTCACCTGCGACGTCGGCAGCCCGCGCACCGAGCTGGCACGCGGCGTGGCCGGACCATGATTTCTCCGCGCATCGAGGAAATCTGGTGGCCGCCGGTCGAGGAGCCGGCGCGACGCCGTGCTCGGCCGCGCCGCCCTGTTCCGCGCCGAAATGGCGGCGCTGCCCGACTGGGCCGAACACCCTGGTGGTCAGCCACTGGGGCTTCATCCTGTCGATGACCGGCCGCGCGTCACCAACGGCGAATGGCTGCGCTGCGACCCGACCGCGCCGGCCCCTGCCGGACATCATCTGGCGGCACTAGCCGCCACCGGCCTCGACCCGGCGGCATTACCCCCGGCGATCCGCGCTGCCTTTCGTTCCAGCGGCACCTGTGCTACCGCCCCGCCACCCCACCCTGTTTCGCCAGCGTTCTCGCCTGGCGTCCCCAATGGAGAACACGATGTCCGAAACCACCCCCGCCCCGGCCCCGGCCGCCGACCCCGCCGCCACGCCGCCGCTGGTGGTCAACATCCAGTACATCAAGGACCTGTCGTTCGAGGTCCCGGGCGCGCCGATGATCTACTCGACGCTGAAGACCGCGCCACGGGTGGACATCAACCTCGACGTCCAGGCCCGCCGCGTGCAGGACGGTCAGAACCTGTTCGAAGTGACCCTGGCGATCCGCGCCGAGGCCAGCGAAGCCCCGACCAACGGCGGCGGCAACGGCCCGCGCGTGTTCCTGGCCGAACTGTCCTATTCCGGCGTGTTCACCCTGAACAACGTCCCCGAAAACACGGTGGAGCCGATCCTGCTGGTGGAATGCCCGCGCATCCTGTTCCCGTTCGCCCGCAACATCCTCTCCGATGTCACCCGCGAAGGCGGCTTCCCGCCGGTGCTGTTGCAGCCGATCGATTTTCTGGCGCTGTGGCAGAGCCGCCGCGCGCAGACCCCCGGCGCCGCCCCGGCGACCGCCTGACTGGACGTGAACATGGCCAGGGGACGTGCCCCTGGCCGGTTTCTGACTGAACCCCCGTGAGGACTATGCGGCAGCAGCCTGCCACGGTGCGTTCTGGTCCCAGTAGCTGAGCACCGGTCGAATCGTCACTTCGATACGGCGGGCACCTGGGCTTAGGAGAACAGCGCGGCCGTCCGTCCACTGCCATTCGGCTTCCGCCGGGTACCAGCCGGTGCCGGTCCTGCGCGGGTCCGCGGCGCCGACCGCCACGCCATCCACCACCATACGAGAAACCGCCACGCCCAGGCGGCGGTGATCGCGCTGGTCGGTCAAGGTCTCGGCCGGGATCGTCGTCCGCGACACCAGGCTGATGTCGCATGCGCCCTCCGGCAATTCGAAGCGATGCACATCCCCGTCGATCGCCGGGTCCACCCTGCGCCCATCGACGACCAGATGCGTACCGGCATCCGTGGTGCGGGCGTGTCCCAGCACGACCGCTCGCGCCAGCAGCCGCAGTCGCGCCGCCACCAGCGTCGGACCGTCCACCACCAGCGGCGCGCAGGCCGCGGCCTCCCAGACGCCGAGCGCGAAGTCGGGCTGCGCCATCATCACCGCGCCGCCATTGGCGAACGCCGCGCGGTTGCCGGTGTCGAGATAGCTTTCGGCAGGCAGGCCCTCGGCGAACAACACGTCATGCGCCGGCAGCTCGACATGGTAGTAGGTGACCGTCGCCACCTGCTCCTGGACGATGGTCCGGCCGTTGACCAGGTAGCGCACCGGGATCAGCACCCCGGCGGCGTCCTCGGCCTCGCGCACGTACAGCGCGTGGTCGGGTGACAGCAGCAGATCGCGCGTCGGCAATCCTTGGGCGAACGCCCCGCGGGTGACGCGGACCGGCATCACGTCGGCCGGCTTCGAATGGGCGGCGCAATCGACGCGGCGATGCCCGAGCCACCTCACCGGGACGGCGCCGCCGAATGCGGACAGCACCGGATCGCCGGCCTTCAGATCCTCCACCGCCACCTCGCCCGCCGCGGTCGCGATCATCGTCCCGCCGGCGAAGCAGGGGGCCGGCGCGTTGGCGACGAAGCCCGCGCTGATCGTGAAGCCCATGATGTCGGTGACCGCAGGGGTATCCTGCGGGAACGTGTTCTGCTGGTAGGACGGAATCCCGTAGGTATCCACGGTCAGCGACGACCCGTCGGCGCTGACGTCCAGCACGGTATAGTTGAAGGTATCGGGAGAGTAGAAGTCGATGCTGGAGGTCACAGTGCCGGAGTTGGGGTCCAGCTGCCGGTGCGTGTTCGACAGCCCGGTGAAGCCGCTCAGTCCGATCATCGGTTCGCTGGCCGTCTGCAGGCCGCTGTTGGTGGTGTTGAGCAGCGTCGTCAGGTTGCTGAAGCTGTGATCGGTGATTGCATCGGGCCCACCGGCGCCGATCGGTCCCGTAACCACCTGGAAGGCACCCGGCACCGTCGTCGTGGTGGATGCGTCGCCGAATGTAGTCTGGTACTGCAGCGCGTTCATCCGCGTCAGGTGATCGTCAGTGGTCAGGAACACGACGTTCTGGATGTGATTGTCGGCGATGAACTTCAGCAGGTCGTTGCGCTCCGCCGTGTAGCCGCCGAACCAGGACTTGCCGTCCTGCGCCGGCCCGGTCGCGTCGATCGGGGTGGAGATCGCGACGAACTTCCAGGGCGTGCCGGCCGCCTGCGCCGCCAGCAGCGATTGCTTGAACCAGGCCAGCTGCGTCGAACCCAGCATCGTGCGGTTGACGTTGAGCTGCCGCCCGGAGGTGACATCGTCCGCATTCGACGGCGTGCCGAGCCGTGCGTCGCGGTAGCTGCGATCGTCGAGCTGGATATAGACCGCGTTGGCGCCCTGCTGCTGCGAGAAATACTGCTGCACGGTGCCGTTGCTGCGCGCGTCGGTCGGTGCGGAGACGGTGGGCCCGGTGGAGGTCAACGTCGCATCCAGGCTGTCGCGCATCGGGTGGTAATCGAAGAAGGCCTTCTCCAGTGTCTTGAATGCCGCCGTCTGGTTGTCGAAGGTGCCGGTCGTGTTGACATCGAAACCCTGGCCCGAGGTCACCCGCGAACCGGCGGCAAGCGGCGCGCCGCCCGACTGCAGGGACGCGTTGCCGAGTTCGTGGTTGTCCAGCAGCGTGTATTCGCCGGTCGCCGCCTGCATGTTTTGCAGGCCCTGCTGGCCGGTGTTGCTGACCGCACCGCTGGCTGAATTCACGCCGCTGACGTTCTCGAGGTATTTGCGATCATAGGCCGCCAGCGCCGTTGTCAGCGCGGCGCCGGTGGTGGCGCTGGTGACGGCCGGCACGGCGGCGGAACCGGTGCTCGCCGTCTCGTACATGGTGTCGCCGAGAAAGGTGAAGAACTGCAAATTCTGCGATTGCGGCTGGCTGGCCGTGCCAAACCCGCTCACCATCGTGTACGGCCTGAACCGCCCATCGGCGTCGCCGGAGAAGCCGAACTTCACCTCGGTCTTCTGGTTCGCCGCCGCCGCCGTCATGAAGCGGCCGACCGCGCTCGCGGTCGCCGACCCGTCGACGAAGCGGTAGAAATAGGTGGTGTTGGCCGCAAGGCCGATGGCATCGAGCTTCAGGGTGAAATCCGACGCCGCCGAGGTCGTTCCGGTGAACGTCAGCACGCCGCTCGCGAAACTGGCGTCGGTCGAAACCTGGGCCGTCAGCGAAACCGGTCCCGTGCCCGTGCCGTCGGTGGCGCGTGTCCACAGGATCGCGTCGTTCGACGTCATGTCGCCGGCGGCCACGCCGTTGAAGATCGTGCTCGGCGTGACCGCGGCGGTGAAGGTGGCGCTGCTGAGGATGGCGCTCTGCGTGGTCGCGGCCGTACTGCCCACGTCAGTGGCGCCGAGGCCGTCGTCGACCAGGTCTTCGCCGCCGGCATTCGTAACTTCGCTGCCGACTGGTGTCATCACCAGCATGCCGGCGGTCGAGGCGAAACCGTCAGCCATAGGTAGCGTGGCGGCGCCAACAGCCGCCGCGTCGATCATGTCTCCAATTGAATCGAAGGACTGCAGGCCCTGCGGATGTAGGTTGAATGGGCGGTCGAACGCGACTGGTTGGGACAAGGGGCCACCATTTCTTGACGGTTACTTACCCTCCCCGACATATCATCCACCGCCGCAACGGTGATGACACGCGCATGAACAATCGTTGATGCGTATTATCGATCTCCGCTCTCGATCCGTAATTGAATAAATCCGCAAGGCGCGCCGGACGAATGCGCGGTTCAGACCAGCTCCCGCCCCGCCAGCCGCTCCAGCACCCGCAGCGGCGACTTGGCCGGGTCGGCCATCGCCTGCACCGGGATATGAAACGTCTGCTCCATGGCGCATCGCCCGGACATCGCCGCGTGCAGCACTGAATCGGTGAAGCACATCCAGGTGGTGCCGGGCGCAAACGCCACCGCGACATTCGGCGCGTTCTGCTGGTAGCCGGCGTCGAGCTTCGCCGCGTCGTGCAGCCCGAGCATCAGGTGGTCATAGGCGCTGCGCCGGCCCTTGGTCAGGCCAAGGCTGTCCATGATCCAGAACTGCCCGGGCCAGGGCGCCCGCACGCGGGCCACGAACTGCGCGGCGAAGTCGCCGAACGGCTCGCCGACCCGCCATTGCCGCTGGATGTCGTCGGGCGCCACGTTGCAGAACACCCGCAGTATGCGCCGGCCGCGCATCGGCCGGGTCGGGAACGCATCAACATGCAGCCGGCGGTCGTCGTGCCGTGGCGAGTATTCCCGGCCGCTGATCTCGGCCGGGCGGAAACTTGTGCGCGCCTGGTCCAGGCTGGCGGCGTAGGCGGGCAGCAAGGCCCGGACCAGCGCGTCGGTGCCGGCCGCGTAACGGTTGAGCATCGTGTCGAGCCGGGCCAGCTCGGCGCCGTCGAAACCCGAACCCTGGCACTGCCCGGTACGCGGATCGCGGCTGATGTTCTTGCGGCTGTTGTCCAGCGCCGAGGGGGTCAGGAACGGCGTCTCCGCCGGTTCCAGCGCGAAGGCCAGATGCGGCAGGCTGATCACCCGCCCGCTTTCCAGCGCCTCGATCGCCCGCCGCTGTGTCGCCGCGTCGAACGGACCGGTCCAGCTGTCGCCGTCCACGATCTCCAGCACGTCCTTTGCCTGCATCTGGCGAAACTCCCTACTCACGCCCGAGGACGCGGTCCTGCAGAAACCCGGCCAGGCCGCCGGCGGTGAATCCGCGCCCCAGCGCCGCCGCATCGTAGTCGTCGCGCACCCAGTCGAGGAAATCCTTCCGGCCCTCGGCCTCGCGGGCGTAGCACATCAGGAACGCGTCGAGCACGCCCGCGCGCGACCCCCTCAGGTGCCCATGCCGCAGCGACATCTGGCCGAGCGCCAGCGCCACCGGCACGCCTTGCAGGATCAGGAAGACCGCAGCAGCGAATCCCGCCCGATCGGCGCCCGACTTGCAATGCACCAGCGCCGGCGCCGCGGCCGCCCGCAACGCCTCGACCAGCACCAGCACCCGCTCGCGGCTCGGCGGATGGCCGCTGGACAGCGGCACGTCGTAGAACTCGAGGCCAAGCCGCCGCGCCTGCTCGCGCGACAGCGCGTCCGAGCCGTTGGCGGTGGCGCCGCGCAGGTTGATCAGGCTGCGCAGGCCCAGCCGCCGGGTGGCGCGCGCCAGCCGGCCGGGGGTCGGATGGTTGGATCGGTACAGCCGGCCCGGCACCACCGCCGCGCCGTTGCTCCAGAGCAACCGCAGCGCACCGTGGTCGACCAGCATGCTGTCGACCCAGGCAAGGGTGCGCCCCAACGGGGTGGCCAGCGTGCCGCGAAAGATCGAATCCATGCCGCGAAGATGGCGGTGCCCAGGCTCCCGCGCCAGTCCCGCCGCCGCCGATGCTAACTGGGACCAGCCCGCCTTGCGTCGGTCAGTGCGCCTCGGCCCAGGTCTTGCCGATGCCGGTCTCGACCAGCAGCGGCACCGAGATGCTGGCGGCCGACTGCATCACCTCGCGGGCGAGGCTGGCGGTGGCGTCGGCCTCGGCCTCGGGGGTCTCGAACAGCAACTCGTCATGCACCTGCAGCAGCAGCCGGCCGGTCAGCCCGGCGCCCTGCAAAGCCGCGGGCAGCCGCACCATGGCCCGCTTGATGATGTCGGCCGCGCCGCCCTGCAGCGGCGCGTTGATCGCCTGGCGCTCGGCGTAGCTGCGCCGCGCCGGGTTGCGGTCGGCGATCCCGGGAATCCAGCAGCGCTCGCCGAACGGCGTCAGCACGTAGCCGGCGATCCGCGCCTCCTCGCGGGCGGCTTCATGTAGGCGCGAATTTCCGGGATAGCGGACGAAATAGGCGTCGATGTAGTGCTGCGCCTCGCCGGGCGCGATCCGCAGCTGGCGGGCCAGGCCGAACGCGCTGATGCCGTAGATGATGCCGAAATTGATCGCCTTGGCGCGCCGGCGGGTCATCGCGTCCATGCCTTCCATCGGCACCCCGAACACCTCGCTGGCGGTGCGGGCGTGGATGTCCTCGCCGCCGCGCGAAGCTGTCCTTGCAGCGCCGGGATGTCGGCGACATGGGCCAGCAGGCGCAGCTCGATCTGCGAATAGTCGCAGCTCACCAGCACATGCCCGGGCTCGGCGATGAAGGCGCGGCGGATGCGGCTGCCCTCCTCGGTGCGGATCGGGATGTTCTGCAGGTTCGGGTCGGTCGAGGACAGCCGCCCGGTGCTGGCGATGGCCATCGCGAAGCTGGTGTGGACGCGCCCGGTCTCCGGATTGATCTCCTCCACCAGCGCATCGGCATAGGTCGATTTCAGCTTGGCGAGCTGCCGCCATTCCAGGATCCGCGCCGGGAAGCTCGTGGCCCTGCTCGGCCAGCGCCTGCAGCACCGAGGCGTCGGTGCCCCAGGCGCCGGTCTTCATCCGCTTGCCGCCGGGCAGCTTCATGCTGGTCGAACAGCATCTCGCCCGAGTTGCTTGGCGCTGCCGAGATTGAAGGCTCTCCCCGGCCAGGCGGTGGATGTCGGTTTCCATCACCGCCATCCGGGTCGGCGAAATCCATCGACATCGCGCGCAGGTCGTCTTCGTCGACCTTCACCCCGGCGCGCTCCATCGCCAGCAGCACCGGCACCAGCCGGCGGTCGACCTGCTCGTACAGCGCCAGCGCCTGTTGCCGCGCAGCCGGGGACGCAGCGCGTGCCACAGCCGCAGCGCGATGTCGGCATCCTCCGCGGCATAGGCGGTGGCGCGGTCCAGCGGCACCTGGGCGAACGGCAGCGCGCGTCGCGCCCGGTGCCGGTGACGGCGTCGAGCGATAGCGGCGTATGGCCGAGATGCAGCACGGACAGCTCATCCAGCCCATGCCCGTGGGCGCCGGCCTCCTGCGCGTAGGAGATCAGCATCGTGTCATCCAGCGGCGCCGACCAGCGGCGCGCCCGGCGCGGGCGAACAGCATCAGGTCGAACTTGGCGTTCTCGAACACCTTCAGCACCGCCGGATCGCCCAGCAGCGGCGCCAGGGCCGCCATCGCCTGCTCCGGGGCGATCTGCTCGACCTCGGCGGTTCGATGGCGCAGCGGCACATAGCAGGCTCGCCCAGGCGCGGTGGCGAGCGCGAAGCCAACCAGATCGGCCCGCATCGGATTGGCGATCGTCGCGGCGACCGACTCGACCGCCACCATGCCGGCCTGCGGTCGCCGCTGTCGATCCAGGCCTGCAGCTCGGCGACGGTGGTGACGCAGTGCATAGCCGGTGAACGGCACGCCGGCCGTCGGCGCCGGCGCGACGCCGGACCTGCCGCGCCGGCGGCGCGAACAGCTGGCCCTGGTCGGCCGGCGGCGAGCTGGCGGGCATGACGGTGTACGGCGTTCTCCAGCCCCAGCCGCAGCAGCGTGCTGCGGAACCCCTGCGCCAGCAGCCAGGCCGCCAGCACGCGGCCGGTCCGGCTCGCGTGACCACAAGCTCCTCCAGCGGCAGCGGCAGCGGCGCATCGTCGCGCAGCGTGACCAGTTGGCGCGAGATGCGCGCCGTTTTCGGCGTGCTCGATCAGCAGGTCGCGGCGCTTGACGGGCTTCATCGCCGGTGCCGCCGCCAGCACGCCCTCCAGGTCGCCGAACTCGGCGATCAACTGCGCGGCGGTCTTCGGCCCGATGCCCGGCACCCCGGGCACGTTGTCCACGGAATCGCCCATCAGCGCCTGCGCCTCGATCAGCTTCTCCGGCGCGACGCCGAACTTCTCCATCACCTCGGCGGCGCCGATCGGCTTCTGCTTGATCGGATCGAGCATCTCGACGCCGGGCCGGATCAGCTGCATCAGGTCCTTGTCGGAGGAGACGATGGTCGCGCGCCCCCGCGCTTCGCACCGCGCATTTGGCGTAGGACGCGATCAGGTCGTCGGCCTCCCAGTCGGCCAGCTCGATCGCCGGCACGCCGAACGCCGCGGTCGCTTCGCGCACCAGCAGCGAACTGCGGCACCAGTTCGTCGGGCGCCTCCGGCCGCTGTGCCTTGTACTGGTCATACAGCCGGTTGCGGAAGGTCGTGCCGCCCGGCATCGAAGATCACCGCGAAATGCGTGCCGACATGGTCCTTCAGCAGCCGCGCCAGCATGTTGGTGAAGCCGAACACGGCGTTCACCGGCGTGCCGTCCGGGCCGGGTCATCGGCGGCAGCGCGTGGAAGGCGCGGAAGATGAAGCCGGAGCCGTCGATCAGGATCAGGTGCGGCGCGCCGGCCTGCTGATCGGTCTTGATTTCAGCCGCCTCGGCAGCCTTAATTTCTCCGGCCTGGGGCTGGTTCACCTCATCGGCCCCGGGCAGGTTGATTTCACCGGTGTCAGCGGGCGCGGGATCGGGCATGCTAGTGACCGTGGTCGCCTCCGGCGCCCGGATTCAGCACATAAAGACGCGAGCAATACGGGCACATGACTCTGCTGTGTCGGGGATGCGCAGATAGACCCGCGGATGGCCCGAGGCACCGTCGCCGCCGTCGCAGGCGACGCGTGCGGTCATCGACATGGATGATCTCGGTCGGCTCGGGAGCGGCCATCGGGGCGGCGGCGGGCTGCATGTGTCTCCTTGCTGGGTCGGGGATGCCCGCGTGGGCCGGCCGCATGATAGTCGAGGGTGCCGCGCATTCAACCTCGCCGGCGAACGCGCCGGTGGGCACGCCACGCAATGAGGCTGGCGCCGCCACCGGCCGCCGCCACGTCTTGCGAGGCGGTGCGGCCCTGCTGGGCGCCACGCTGCTGGCCGGCTGCGCCAGCGAGTGGCATTCCGCCGGGGCCCGCGATAATGCAGCCGTCGCTGGCGCGAGGGCGCCTTCGTCATGGCGCGACGGCGCCCGGCTGCCGTACCGCGACTGGCTGCCCGAGGGCCGCGCCGAAGGCGGTGGTGCTGGCGCTGCACGGCTTCAACGACAGCCGCGACGCCTGGGAGATCCCGGCCCCCGACTTCGCCGCCGCCGGCATCGCCCTGTATGCGCCCGACCAGCGCGGCTTCGGCGAGGCGCCCGGCCGGGGCCTGTGGGCCGGCGCCGACGCCATGGCCGACGACGCCGCCGAAATGGCCCGGCTGCTGCGCCGCCGCTACTCCGGCGCCAAGCTGTATCTGATGGGCGAGAGCATGGGCGGCGCCGTGCTGATGCGCCTGGCCAGCCGCGCCGAAGCGCCGCCGGGTCGACGGCTACGTGCTCGTGGCGCCCGCGGTATGGGGGCGGGCGCGGATGAACGTGTTTCTGCGTTCCAGCCTGTGGCTGGCCGCGACCCTGGTGCCCGGCCTGTCGGCTGACCGGCCGCCGCCGATCATCCGGTCATCCGCGCCAGCGACAACCGTCGAGGCGCTGATCCGCCTGTCGCGCGACCCGCTGACCATCCACGGCACCCGGTTCGACACCCTGCGCGGCCTGGTCGACCTGATGGACGCAGCCCTCGCCGCCGCCCCCCGGTTCAACCGCCCCCGCCCTGCTGCTCTACGGCGGCGCAAGGACCAGCTGGTCCCGAAGCCGCGCCACCCGCGCCACCTGGGAGGCGGTGCCGCCGCGGCGGCTCGCGGCTGGCCTATTACCCGAACGGCTACCACCTGCTGCTGCGCGACCTGGACCGCTCGCTGCCGATCGGCGACACCATCGCCTGGATCCGCAACCCGCTCCGCCCCGCTCCCTTCGGTCGCCGACATCGCCGCCGCGCTCCTGGCTCAGCAGTGACGCCGCCCAACGAGCATCCTGACCAACCCTTCCGCTGCCCGCCGCTTTCGCGCTATGCAGGCCGCATGCAGGACCCGTAGCTCAGCTGGATAGAGCGTCGCCCTCCGAAGGCGAAGGTCGCACGTTCGAATTGTGTCGGGTCCGCCAATCTTTGCCTTGGCGCTTGCAGCGCCGCTCGCTTTTCGGGCAAGGCGGCTATCAGAGCGCCGCGTTGGTGGTCCGCAAGCGGTGCGCGAGTTCGCCCATCACATACCAGCAGAAGTTCGGCATTTCCTCGATCATGTAGCGAAACTTCTTGCGGTCGATCATGGCGACCTGGGTCGGCTCGCACGCCCGCGCAGTGGCCGTCCGTGGCTCATCATCGAGCAGCGAAAGAATGCCGAGCGCATTCCCCTCCCCGATGATTTCCAGGACCTTGTGGTGGCTGGCAATCTCCACCGAGCCTTTCAGCACGACATACATGAAACGAGTTTGATCGCCTTCGCGAAAGATGGCGTCGCCCTCTCCATAGTCCATCACTGTCCCGACGCTGCGGGCAAAGGACCGGAAGTCGATCTCGGCGGTCATTGACATCTGAACCCTCACTGACGGCCATTGTGTCAACTTGATGACAGCGCATCCGAGGCACAAATGTCAAACCAAAATTCCAATCGGCTAAGTTACGATTTAGTTATCGCTACGCCGATCCACAGTAATTGCAGGGCTCCCGGCGGCGGCGGCCTAGGACCCGTTTCGCAACGCTGCTTCAATACTTCAACGTCGCCAGCCGCCGCAGTTCCTCAGGCGTGCTGGTCCCAAAACCGAAAAACTCCAGATACGCCGGAATCATCTCGAACAGCATGTCGGTCCCGACCTGGACCGGACAGCCCTTCGCCATCGCCGCCCGCAGCAGCGGGGTGAATTCCTCCTTCATCACCACCTCGCCCACGAACGTCCCCGGCGAAATTCGCTCGACATCCACTGGCAGGGCATCGCCGGGCTTCATTCCCAGCGGCGTCGCATTGACGACGATGTCGTAGCCCGCGGGGTCGTTCGATCCGGAGGTCATCGACATTGCGGGGTAATGGCGCTGCAGCCGCTCGCCGAGCGCTCCGGCCGAGGCCGCGGACGCGTCGAACAGCCCAATCCGGCTGATCCCACTTGCGGCGAGCGATGCGGCAATGGCCGAGCCGACGCCCCCGCAGCCCACCACCAGGGCGCTGGCGCCGGCAATCGCCCGCCCCTTTCGCTCCAATCCACGCACGAACCCGGCGCCATCGAACATGTCGCCGAGCAATGTGCCGTCCTCGCGGTGCAGGATCGCATTGCAGGCGCCGGCAATCTTCGCCGTGGGCGTCAGTTCATCGACCAGGTCGAGCGTCGTCACCTTGTGCGGCATGGTCACCAGCGCGCCGTGCAGGTTCCTGATGCGAAACAGCGGCCGCAAAAGCTCCCGATATTCGCGCGCCTCGACCGCCATCGGCACGACGACGGCCTCGATGCCATGCGCTTCGAACCAAGGATTGTAGATCATCGGCGCCTTGAACGATTCGGTCGGATAGCCGATATGCGCCACCAGCCGCGTCTTGCCGGTGATGATCATGACGACACGCCCGTGATCCTCAGTCCCGCATCATCCAACATCGATCCTGCCTCCCGTTGCCGCCGCCTGCTTCACCGCGGCAATCACGCGCAGCGTGTTCAGTCCTTCCTGTCCGGTAACGACCGGCAGCGCGGTCCCGCGAATAACCTCGCACAGGTTGCGCACCTGCAGTCCCAGCGGGTCCTTTCCCGCCACCGGCAAACGCACGCGCGCAAGGGGCGTGAACCAATCGGGTTCGCCCGGATGTTGCCAAAGATCGAGATACGGCACCGTCAGGGACCCGCGCGTGCCGCCGATCATGTAGCAGGTCTCCGGCGTGTGGGTGTAGGCCGCGTTCTCGCCGCTGGTGAACTCCCAACTCCATGGCGCCGCGATCGAATCGGAAACCGTCATCGTCCCCAGCGCGCCGCTTTCGAACTGCAGCAGCATCACCGCGGTTTCTTCCACGGCATTGCCGCGCAGGGCATTGCTCTCCATTGCCTGCACCGAGCGTATCTCCCCGCACAGGTGGCGAAGCAGGTCGATGTCGTGGATCAGGTTCACGAGGATCGGTCCCGCTCCTTTTTCGCGCCGCCATGGCGCGTCGAAGTACGAGTCCGGCTTGCTCATCCAGCAGGTGCCGTGCACCGCAACGATTTTGCCGATCTTTCCTGAGGCGATTGCCTCCCTCGCAGCATGGATCAGCGGGTTATGCCGGCGATGATGTCCCACCATCAACGCGACCCCGGCACGCTCCGCCGCCTCTACCAGGCGCTCCCCATCCGCGACGTCGTCGGTAATCGGCTTCTCGATCAGCACCGGCAATCCCGCTGCGATGACCTCCAGCCCGTGCTCCAGATGCATCCGATTGGGCGTCGCGACGATGATGCCGTCGGGCCGTTCCACCGCGCTCATCGCGGCGAAATCAGGATACCAGGGCACCCCCAACTGCTCGGCCAACGCCCTTGCTTCGCTCGCCGGATCGATGATCGCCACGAGAGCCGAGCAATCCTCGGCTAGGATGTGTTCGATGTGCCGGCGTCCGATCAACCCGGCACCCATCACCGCAAGTCGTACCGGCGGCTGGTCTGCGTGTATCACCCGTTTTTCGCTTTCTCCTCGATCAGCCTTGCAAGCCTGCGCAGCGCCAACTGGTAGCCTTGGGTGCCGAAGCCGGCGATCACGCCGTCGGCGCGCGTCGATACGAAGGAATGATGCCGGAATTCCTCTCGCTTATGGACGTTGGAGATGTGTACCTCGATCACCGGCGAGTCGAACGTGTTCAGCGCGTCGAGGATGGCAACTGAGGTGTGAGTGAAGGCCGCCGGGTTGATGACGATCCCGGCGGCAATCTCCCGCGCCTCATGGATCCAGTCGATCAGTTCGTATTCCCGGTTGCTCTGGTGAAAGCGCAGCTCCAGCGCCAGTTCGCCGGCAAGCGTCCGGCAATCCCGCTCGACATCCGCGAGCGTCTCATGCCCATAGATATGCGGCTGCCGCTTGCCCAGCAGGTTCAGGTTCGGCCCGTTGAGCACGAAGACGAGATGGCTCATTGCGATTCCTTTCGGCGCCCGCATCGCGGCGTGCGGTCATTCAGTCGCGGGACGCACCGTCGTCCGGCTTCAGATACTGAAGCACCGCGTCCACCACCAGGCGGCGTTGTGCCGCGGCCTCGGCGGCCGTTCCGAGATCGCGGTTGAAGATCACCTTCCAGGTGTGCCGGTTGGAGACACGGTAGAAACAGAACGATGCCATCAGCAGATGCAGGTGCAGCGGGTCGACCCCGGCGCGGAACACCCCCGCGGCCGCGCCCCGGTCCAGCAGGCTCCGCAGAATCTCAACGACGGCGGAATTCCTCGACGCGATGGTCGCGGACCCGTCGATGTGCTCCGCCCCGTGGATGTTGGCGACCGATATCAATCGAACCCAGTCGGGGTGTGCCGCATGATAGTCGAACGTCACTTCCACCAAGCGGCGCATGGCGTCGGTCGGCGGCAGGTCCGACACCTGGACTGACTGCTCGAACTCGCGCATGCCCGCATAGACCTCTTCCAGGACTGCTGCGAACAGCCCCTCCTTGCTGCCGAAATGGTAATAGATCATCGGCTTGGTGGTCCGCGCCAAGGCCACGATCTCGTTCACGTTGGCGCCGCTGTAGCCCTTCTCCGCAAACACCACGCGTCCCGCGTCGAGGATGCTCGCCCGCGTCCGCTTGGCATCGTGCGGCCGGGCCCGGGGCCGATCGAATCCGTCCAGGTGGAGGCACTCCTTGTTCGTGCAGAAAGTCGGCGCTGCGAGACTAGCCCGCGGGGCTTGGTCGTGTCTGTCCGGATTCTGCGCCGGGACGGCCAAAATATCTTGCCCTCCGCCAATCGATCGTATTTATACTACCGGTAGGTAGGTTCCATGGCAAGGCTGGTGTCTTGGGCAAACCGGCGCGTTGCATCAGGTCGACCGACGAATCGCCCAATCAATAACTTTCGGGGAAACAACAATGACCACCGATATGGAGAAAGAAGCCCATGGCAGGCGGCAGTCGAAGAAAGCGGCTGCCAGCGGCTGGATCGGCTCGGCTCTCGAATACTATGACTTCTTTATTTATGCGACAGCGGCATCGCTGATCTTTCCTCAGATATTCTTCCCGTCGGGCAATCCCACGATCGCCATCGTCGCGTCCTTGGCGACCTACGGCGTCGGTTACGTCGCGCGGCCGATTGGCGCCTTCGTCCTCGGCCATCTAGGCGACACCCACGGCCGCAAGCAGGTGCTGCTCGTCTGCATGTTCCTGATGGGCTTCTCGACCATGGCCGTCGGCATCCTGCCCACCTATCAGCAGGTCGGCGTGCTTGCTCCGGTGTTGCTCGTGGTCCTGCGTCTCATACAGGGCTTCGCCGTGGCCGGCGAAATTTCCGGCGCCAGTTCAATGATCCTCGAGCACGCGCCGTTCGGCCGACGCGGCTTCTTCGCCAGCTTCACGCTCCAAGGCGTGCAGGCCGGGCAGATCCTGGCCGCGGCCGTGTTCCTGCCATTGGCGCATTACATGCCGGAAGAGGCGTTCAACAGCTGGGGCTGGCGCATCCCTTTCCTGCTGAGCTTTCTCGTCATCGTCGCGGGCTACATCATCCGTCGCCGGGTCGAGGAGACCCCCGTCTTTGCCGAGGAAGGCGAGCGCGGCGAACTCCCGCGGTCCCCGATCATCCAGGCATTCCAACTGAGTTGGCCGAACATGCTGCGCGTCGTGTGCATGTCGCTGATGAACGTCATTCCGGTGGTGACAACCGTGTTCGGCGCCGCCTATGCGGTTCAGGCCGCGTATGGCATCGGCTTCCAGAAGGACATCTATCTGTGGATCCCCGTGCTCGGCAACATCCTCGCCGTGCTCGTCATCCCGTATGTGGGCAACCTGTCCGACCGGATCGGCCGCAAGCCGCCGATCATCATCGGCGCGCTTGGCTCGGGGCTGCTTTCCTTCGGCTATCTCTATGCCATCAGCATCCACAACGTGCCGTTGGCGATCCTGCTGTCGCTGTTGATGTGGGGCGTGGTCTACCAGGGCTACAATGCGGTGTTCCCGAGCTTCTTCCCCGAGTTGTTCCAGACCCGCACGCGGGTTTCGGCAATGGCCATCTCGCAGAATGTCGGGACCACCATCACCGCCCTGCTGCCCGCCTTGTTCGCGTGGGTCGCGCCCCCCGGTGCCGAGAACATCCCCTTCACCATCGGTGCCGTGACCTTTGCGGTGACCGTCATCGCGGCACTCGCTGCCTGGAGCGCGCGCGAGACCTTCCGCATCCACATGAACGAGCTCGGCCACTCGGATGCGGCGCCCCTCGGCAAGGATGACTACGACCGCTTGCGGGAACGGAACCTCGCCAACGCGGGTCTCGCCGGCTGACGGCGCCGGGGTGCGGCCGGTTACCCCGGCTGCGCCTCTATGGCGTCACCGCGCACAAATCAGAACCGAACCGGTCGTTCCCGCGCCTGCGCTGCCATTCTGACCGGCGCGTTCGGAGCGCCGAAACCGGCATAACCTCGCCGCTCGACCAGCTCGAAAAAGAACCGGTCCTGGAACGCGCTGGTATAAGCGTGGCGGAACTCTCCTCCCGTATCGGCATCGTACAACAGGCCGTGCTGCTCGAGCCTTGCCGCAACGGCGTCATCGATGTCTAGGCGGGCCACCAGGTCCTCGTAATAGTTTGCCGGGATTGCCAGCAGGTGCATCCCGGCTGCGCTCGTCTTCTCGATGGTCGATGCGACGTCGCCGGTGGCGAGTGCGATGTGGTGCACGCCGGCGCCCGAGAACGTGGCGACGAAACGGTTGGTCGCCGAATCCCGTGCTTCCGAAACATTGAAGGTCAGGCGGAAGCTGCCGCTGGAATTCGACATCGCGCGGCTCTGCACCAGCCCAAATGGATCGGGCACGTCGAGCATCGCCTGCGGCTGCAGCCCGAACAACGACCGCCAGAACAACACGAACGTGTCCATCTGCCCCGGCGCCAGTGCCACCGCAAGGTGATCGACACCCGATACGCCCGCGTCGTCCGCCGCCACTGGCAGCATGTGGAAGTCGTCCTGCCAGAATGAGGGTTCGGCAGCGCTGGTTTCGACCAGGTAGATCAGCGTGCCGTCAGGACCGCGCACCGCCGGGATGCGGCGCTCCCCGGGGCCGGTCGCCTCATGCCAGACTTGGACCAATAAGGCGCGCGCACGGGCCACCGTCGCGGCCGGATCGTCGACGCGCAATGCCATGGCGCAGACGGCGGGACCGTGATGCTGGAAATGCTCGGCGGCGGCGCTGTCCTGCTCCGCATTTAATACCAGTTTCAAGCGCCCCTGCCGGTACAACGTGACTGCCTTCGACCGATGCCGACCCGCCAACCGGAAGCCGAGCTGCTCCAGCCAATGCGCCAGCGCGACGCTTGCCTCCTCGTCGACGGCGAATTCCAGGAATTCGATGCCGTCGATGACCGGCGCCGGCGGCAGCGTGTCCTCACCGCCGCCCGCGGCGGCCGCCTGGGCTTCGGCGAGGATCAGCGACCGCAGGCCGTCTCGCGCGATGGTGCGCGACGGCGCCGCGCGGAAATGATCGTTGAACACCTCGAGCGACAGCGGCCCGCGATAGCCGCTTGCCAGGACCTCGCGCAGGAAACCCTCGACGGGCAATTCGCCCTGTCCCGGGAAATTCCGGTAATGGCGGCTCCAGGACAGCACGTCCATGTCGCGCAAAGGCGCATCGGCAAGCTGGACGAAGAAGATACGCTCCCCCGGCACCTCGGAAATCCCGGCCGGATCGTCGCGCAATGCCAATGTGTGGAAGCTGTCGAGGATCAGGCCCAGCGCCGGGTGGTCTGCCTCCCGGACGATGCGCCAGGCGTGCCGCCAGAGCCGGATGTGCCGGCCCCAACTCAGCGCCTCGAAGCCGACCCGCAGACCACGTGCCGCCGCCCGTTCCGCCATGGCGCGCAGGTCCGCCGCCGCCCGCGCGTCGTCATCAAGCGCCGCCGCCTGGGTGTTGCTGCACACCAGCAGCATGTCCGTACCAAGCGCCTGCATGATGTCGAACTTGCGCTCCGCGCGATCCAGGTTGCGCAGCCGTTGCGTCTCCGGCATGGCCTCGAAATCGCGGAACGGCTGATACAGGTCGATCGTCAGGCCCAGATCGATGGCCATCTGCCGCACATCCGAGGGCGACCCATCGAAGGCCAGCAGGTCCGCCTCCATGACCTCGACCCCATCGAAGCCGACCGAGGCGGCCGCCTCCAGCTTGTCCGGCAAGCTTCCGCTCAACGCGACGGTCGCGATCGACTTTCGCAGCACGCTACTATGGCCCCCATCCACTCGACAGCGTCGGGTTATGCCACAGGTCGCGACACAGCGGCCATGCACGACCGCGAGGCATCATGCGGCGTGAGCGATCGCGGCCAGGCCGAGTGCCGTCCGCGCCTCCTGCGGCGTTGCCGGGCGGCGGCCATGGCGCGCGGCTGCGGCGACGGCCATCTGCACCAACTCGGCATTGCTGGCGGCCAGGCGATCCTTGCTGATCCGGATATTGTCCTCCAGCCCGGTCCGCAAACCATCGCCTTCGCGCGCAAGAACCCATTCGATCACCCGCGCCTGGTTCACGCCGATTCCGGCCGCGGTCCAGGTCGCCTGCGGCAGGACCCGCCGAATCTCGCCGAGCATCAGGTCCAGAAGATGCTCTTCCGCCGGCAGCGCGTTTTTCACTCCCAAAACCACCTGCACATGCGGACGTGCGTCCATCAGCCCGGCACCGATCAGCCGCCGGGCGCCATGGATATGGCTCAGGTCGAACAGCTCGATCTCCGGCCGCACGGCGTTGGCCTGCATCTTGGTAGCGAGGTCCGTGACCAGGCTGGCGCCGTTCTCATACACGATGGTTGGGAAGTTCACTGAGCCGGTGGACAGCGAAGCCATGTCGGGGCGCAGTTCCAGTGCATTGCCGCGGGCAGCCGGATCGCGGCCGCGCCCGCCGGTGGAAAACTGCACGATCATCCCCGGGCAATGCTTGCGAATGCCCGCCTGGACCTGCTCGAACAGCGCCGGGTCGCTGGAGGCGCTCTCGTCGGGATTGCGGACGTGGATATGCACCAGCGACGCCCCGGCCTCGAACGCCTGGTGGGTACTCTCGATCTGCTCGGCAGGTGTCGTCGGCACCGCTGGATTGTCCTTCTTGCGCGGCACCGAGCCGGTGATTGCGACGGCAATGACGACAGGCTTCATGACCCCCTCCTCAGGGTGATGGCTTCGGACGGATCGACATCGCCGGCACGCCCGTGTCCACGCGCGGTTCGCAGACCAGATCGACCCTGGTCGCCGTGGTGTTCACCGAGACGTAGAGCGGCAGCACCGCGTGGTCGTCGATCGCCAGTCGGCTGGCCTGGTGCAACAGATCGAGCCGCGTGGTATCGTCGATGGTGCGCGCCGCGCGGTTGAGCAGCGCGTCGAGCGCCGGACTGCTGTAGCGGCCCTTGTTGAGCACGCCATCGCCGGTCTCCGCATTCGGCGTCATCACCAGGTAGTTCAGCATGATGCCCATCTCGCCGGTATAGACCTGGCTGCCACCGATGAATGCGCTGTACTCGAACCGGTTGCGCTTGCCGACGAACGCCGAGAACGGGCTGCCGTCGATTTCCGTGCGCACGCCGATGCGGGTCCACATGGCGCCGATCGCCTGGGCGAGCTGGGTGATGCTCTGGTAGCGATCACTCGCGGTGCCGAGCACCAGCCGGAACCCGTTCGGATACCCGGCCTCGGTCAACAGGCGACGCGCCTCGCCGGGATCATAGGCTTCGACCTTGCGCGTGGGGTCGGTCCCGAACATGAACGACGGCGCCACCTCGGCCGCCGGGACGGCAGCACCTGCAAGCAGACGGTCGACCAGTGCGGTGCGATCGATTCCAATGGAGAGCGCGCGCCGCACTCGTGGGTCCTTCAGCGGATTCGAAGCCGCGTCCGATATGCCGGGGCTACGGTCGCGAAAGCTGTCCATGGCGATGTACATCACCTGGTTGGTCGGACTGGCCCACAACGCCACCCGGGCATCACCACGCAGCATGGCCAGTTGCTCGGCAGGCACGTTCTCCGCAACGTCGATGTCGCCCGCGAGCACGGCCGCGGTGCGCGCGGTACCGGTCGAGATCGGGCGGAAGCTCACCTGCGACCATGGTTCGATCCCGCCCCAGTATGTCGGGTTGCGCTCCATCACGATGCTGTCGCCGCGCTTCCAGCTGACGAACCGGTATGGGCCCGTCCCGACCAAGCCGGTGCCGCTGCTGAGCTCGGCCGAACTGCGGCCTTCCGGCGCCGGGCCCGAGGATTGCGCGCGTCCCATGATGCCGAACAGGCTGAACTTGGTCGGCAGGTTCGGGTCCGGCTCCTTCGTATGGACGCGGATCGTGTCCGGCTGCGGGATCTCCCACGAGGCGATCGTCGAAGTGTAGATCACGAAGGATGAAGGGCTGTTGGGCACCTTCGGTATGCGCTCAAGGCTGAACGCGACGTCGTCGGCGGTGAACGCGCCGCCATCCTGGAACTTCACGCCATGCCGCAGGGTGAACTCCCACGTGGTGTCGTCGACCGCCTTCCACGAAGTTGCCAGGCCCGGCTGCAGTTTTTCCTGCGCATCCTGGCGAACCAGCGGATCGAACAGATGGAAGTCCATCGTCACGTTGTTCCATGCGTTATGGTAGTAAGGGTCGAGTGACGTCGGTTCCGCCGCGATGCCGATGCGCAAATCCGCGGCCCCCGCGGCCGGCGAGATCGCAGCGCCAAAAGCGATGCAGGCTGCGGCAAGCCGCAGGTTCAAATTCATTTCTTTTCCTCCCAAGTGGTCGGCCGAGCGTTTGCTCGCTTGTCCATCGGTGCGCCGTGGTATTTAACCCTTTGCGGGAGAACGGCTCATGAAAATCGACATCCATGCACATTTTCTCGACCGGCAATATGTCCAGGAACTGCAGCAGATCCTGGGGCTCGAATCGCAACCGACCGGCGACGGCAAGACCCTGTATCGCCGACAGGGATCAAGCGTGCTGTGGTCGCGTCCGGACATGTTCGACGAAGCGCATCGCCTGCGCGACATGGATGCAAAAGGCATCGACATCAGGGTCCTCTCGCTCAGCACGCCGAACGTCTACCACTGGCAGGGCGCCGACCAGTTGCGCATGGCACGGCACATGAACGACGAGCTTGCCCGGCTCTGCCGCGCGCATCCCGACCGCCTGGTCGGCCTGGCAAGCCTGCCGTTGAACGATGTCGACGCGGCCCTGGCGGAGCTCGACCGCGCGGTTGGTGAACTCGGCATGAAGGGTGTCACGATCGGCTCGAACATCGATGGCGTGGCACTGAACGCACCCCAGTTCGAGCCGCTCTGGCAGCGCCTCGATGCACTGCGCCTGCCGGTTTTCGAGCATCCGATGTTCCCCAAGGACATCTCGAACATGCAGGAGTTCGAGCTGCCACTGCGCGTGGGCATGGTGTTCGAGACGACGCTGGTGGCGTCGAGGCTGATCTATGCCGGGGTGTTCCAGCGCTACCCGAATTTCCCCTACATCCTGGCCCACACAGGAGGTGCGCTGCTGATGATGCTGGCCCGCCTCGACAACGGCTACAGGCTGTTTCCGGACTGTCGCGAGTTCATCTCCCGTCCGCCGAGCGAGTTTGCCCGGGCGCTGTATTACGACACGGCCGCCTTCGACAGCGAAACCCTCATGCTCGCAGTGCGCACCGTCGGCGCCGAGCACCTGTTGTTTGCGACCGACGACCCGTTCATCGGCGCCGATTCCAAGCACGTGGACACCTTGCCGGTAACCGACGCGCAGCGGGCCGCCATCCTCGGCGGCAATGCGGCCCGGCTGCTCAAGCTCGGCTGACGAAGCTTCGCCCTGCATTCAGTCCTGCAGGAATCCCTTGCGGCGGCTCCAATCGATCACCGCGGCAAGGCACTCCTGCATCTTTTCGGGCTGATCCCGATAATAGTGATTGGCGCCCATGATCTGGACGTATTCCTTGTCCGGCGTTGCCAGTGCAGCGCGGATCGCCGGGTTGTGCGTCGCCGGTACCGCATCGTCGGCCTGATTCTCGATCTGCAGCACCGGCGTTCGCCGAACCCGCGCCGCGTTGCGCGGACCGCTCGCGTTGGACAGATCATAGCTCCACTGGCTGAGCCATGAACGAAGCGACGTGTAGCGCGCCAACCCAACCGGGGCCACGTTCACCGTGCGGGGATCACCCAGGAAGCAGGTGTTCGGCGGCCGACCGTTCGGGTCGACGGTCGCGTCGATCCAGCGCACGTCGCACATCGTCCGATGTACCACGAAGGCACGCTCGATTTCGCTGCCGCCGCGTTTGCGCAGCCGCTCCAGCCATTCCTGGCACCAGCCGGTGATCCGGCGATTGCGCGCCACCTGAGCGGCGCGGAATCGTGCCACGAACTCCGCGCTGAACGGCGGCCGCTGCGGCGCATCATCCGCATAGATGTCGAGATCCCGATCGCGGCTGTCGGGGTCGGCTTCGTTTGTCACCGACGGGTCGATCCATTCGGTCAGCGTCTCCGCGCGCGAAAGATGCGCCGCGATGAAGATCACCCCGTCGGCGGGGACCAACCCAGCATCGGCCATGCTGACCGGGTCGCCGGCCGGCGTGGCAGTGATGCTGGGTGCCTCTGCCTCGGCCTGATAGAACAACGACAACGAGCCACCGCCCGACCACCCGACGAGGATCACCCGTTCGTAACCCCGCTCGCGCGCCGACCGCACCCAGGCACCCATGTCGATCGCCACATTCTCCATGATCAGGCCGGAGTCGTTCTTCGGATAGCGGCTGGCGGCGCAGAGAACATGCAACCCCGCCTGCGCCAGCGACGTCGGCATCGGCAGCAATTGCAGCGTCGTCGTCGGATGCATGAACAGATAGACGGTCCGCGATGGCCGATCGCGCGGGATGATGTATTGGCCCTCCAGGAAAACCTTCCCCGTTGTCCCCGCAAAGCCATAGCTCTCGGTGTAGCGCGACGGATTCGTGAAGGAGACGATCGCCGGTATCCGGTCCCACGCTGCCTGGTCGACGGTCATTTGGCGATCTTCCTTGATATTTGCTTTGGTCGTTGATTGGTGTCGTCTACGCCGGCAATCCGAACCCGTAATGCGGGGGGCTGAACTCGGTCGGCTCAAGCAGCCAGGTATCGTGGCGGCCCACGACGTACGTCTTCAGTTCGGCGGCCTCGGCTTCGCGCGTTTGCCGAACCTCGGGGTCGGCCTCGTACTGAGCCTGACCTTGCTGCCGCGCTTCGAAATTCTCCCACTCCAGAATATGCACGAAGCCGGGAGTGACCAGCCCGCTCTGGATCTCGAACACGCCAAGCGTGGTGGCGCCCGCTCGCTTCAGAGCCGGTAGATCGACAGTCGAGAGGGCCGCATTGGCTTGAACCAATCGCCCGGGATAGATCTGGTGAATGCGCAACTCATGCAGGCCGCGAGCCTGGCCGCTACGGTCCCGATGCAGCCGCCGCGCGGCGAGCCCCGCCGGCGTGTCGTGCATGAACGAGATGTCGTAGGACAGAACCATCTCGCGCGGCCCGTTGGTCTCGTTGCGGATCTTGATCCACTCCGCGTCGGCATAAAGATCAGCGAACACCCTTGCCCGGGTCTCTGAATCCGGCCACGCGACCATCCATACATATAGCGGCATCTTGCTGCCGGCGGTGACCCGCCACTGCCCGAGCGGGAACGGAAAGCCATGCTTTGCAAACACCGCCGGGACCAGATCCCGCATTCGGTTGGCGACGTCGTCGAGCCGACCCGGAGCGGTATGATACATTCGGAGTTCGTAGATCACGCCGGCGCTTCCTCGGTCTCTGCTGCCCGTGAAAATCGGGCGCACCACATTGTTTCCTGGCACTATGCAGATCGCATACACTAGGTCAATCGACACAATCTTTGGTGCCTCATTGACGTAGAGTTTCGTGGCATTACGCTTCGATTGTATGCAAAAGGGGAAATTCGTGGCGGCCGAGGATAGGGCATACCAAGCAATCCGTGCCGCGATCATCGATGGCCGCTACGCCAATGGCGTCCACATCGACGCCGGGCGGATCGCAACGACGCTCGGCATCAGCCGCACACCGGTCCGCGAGGCATTCCGGCGCCTGCACGCGGAAGGGTTGCTAACCCTGATTGCCAACCGAGGCGCCTACGTGACGCCCTGGACCCGCGATGACCTCGACGAACTGTTCAGCCTTCGCGTGGTTCTCGAAAGCCATGCCGCGTCGATCGCCGCCTCTCGCCTGGACGCAGCCGGCATTGCCCAGTTGCGCGCCCTTGCCACACGAATGGAGCAGGCCGCCACGCTCCGGCCGGGCCAGCACCTCGCGGCGCACAACCTGCAGGCGATCATGACCCTGAACGCCGAATTTCACCGGACCATCATCGGCGCCCCCGGAAACCGCAGGCTGACAACCATCATGTCGACGCTGGTCGATACACCGCTGATCATGCGGACGTTTACCGTCTACGGCGGAGGGGATTTGCAGCGCAGCATGGCGCATCACCGGGAACTGATCGCGGCCTTCGAGGCCCGGGATGCCGACTGGGCTGCATCGGTGATGCGAAGCCACCTGCACGCCGCTCATCAGGTGCTGTTGCGGGTGCCCCTCAGCGCCAGTGAACCTGCAGTTCCGGCGACCGCCGAAACCGCACCGCGCGTTGCGCGAAGACGCGGGCGACCCTCCGCCTCGGAATTGACAGCCTGACAAAATGCATACAATCTTGCGAAAATAACTCTTGGGGAAGCGGCAATGGGCAATCCGGCCCGGGCAAGCGTTGCGTGATCGACCTGTATTTCGGCCCGACCTCGAACGGCCGCAAAATCTCGATCATGCTCGAGGAAACGGGGCTGCCGTACGAGCTCCATCCGATCGATATCCTGGCCGGCGACCAGTTCCGGCCGGACTACCTGGAGATTAATCCCAACAACAAGATGCCCGCTATCGTCGATCGCGAATCCGCGGATGGCGCGCCTTTGGCGATCTTCGAGTCGGGCGCGATCCTCATCTATCTCGCCCGAAAGGCCGGGATGCTGTTGCCGAAGGCGCCGCGACGCGAAGCCGCCTGCCTGCAATGGTTGATGTGGCAGATGGCCGGGGTCGGTCCGATGTTTGGCCAGTGGGTGCATTTCTCGATGTATGCGCCTGAGAAGATCCCATATGCGGTCGAACGCTACCGACGCGAGATCGATCGTCTCCGGCTGGTAGCGGACCGCCACCTCACGCGCCACGACTACTTCGCCGATGAATACTCCATCGCAGACATCGCGGTGTACCCCTGGGTGCAGAGTTTCCGCTCCCGGATGCCGCCGGAGGTGCCGACGCCGCATCTCGATGCCTGGGCGGACCGCGTCGGCGCCCGGCCGGCGGTGCAGCGAGGCTATAATCTGATGTCGGACTCGGTGCATCCGGTCGCCGCCGGCAAGGCCCCGGTGACGCCGGAGATCTGGAACGTCCTCTACGGCAGTGTGCAACACGGCGAGCGCTTCCGTGGCAACCCGGCCGCCGCACGCAACGACTGAACGCAGTAACAAATTGTATGCAATCGGGTGCTGTCTGGGCCGAATGGCCCTTGCAACTCCCCTCGAAGACAGGAGCAAGCCGATGCAGCTGCAGAAACTTCACCACGTCGCCTACCGGTGCGCCGACGCGGGCGAGACCGTCGAGTTCTACACGAAGGTGCTCGGAATGCCGCTGGTGCATGCGCTGACCAACGATTACGTGCCGTCGCTCAAGGCTTACAGCCCGCACATCCATATTTTCTTCGAGATGGCGGACGGGAGCTACATCGCCTTCTTCGAGGTGCCGAAATCGCCGCCCCAGCAGAAGGACGGCAACACGCCCGAATGGGTTCAGCATCTGGCGCTGGAGGTCGAGGACGAGGCCGCACTTCTGGAAGGAAAGCGACGCCTCGATGAGAACAAGATCCCCTGTGTCGGCCCGACCGATCACGGTTTCTGCAAGTCGATCTATTTCTTCGATCCGTCCGGTCACCGGCTTGAACTGACCATCCGCACCGAAGCCGCAGGTGAGGCGGAAAAGCACAAGGCCGCCGCCGCCGACGTTGTGAAGGCGTGGCAAGCCCGCGCGGTTGCCGAGAACTGGCCGATCCGCCGCCAGACCGCTGCCTGAGCGCCTGCGGTGCTGCGCGTCGCATTGGTCACCGGCGGCGCCAGCGGGCTGGGTGCCGCCACCGCGGCCGCGTTCGCGGAGGCCGGCATGTCGGTGGCCATCTGCGATCTCAATGGCGATGCGGCGACCGATGTCGCGAGATCGCTGCCGAATGGCCGGCATGCTGCCCACCATCTGGACGTCTGTGACGAGGCCGGCATTCAAGCGGTCTTCGCCGCAGTCGAGCGTGACCTCGGCCCCGTCGCCGTCTTCGCCAACTTTGCTGGCCTGATCATCACCTCACGCGACAGACGGCCGGCGATCACCGACACCACGGCCGAGGACTGGCACCGCACCTTCAAGGTCAATGCGTTCGGCAGCTTCCTCGGCGTGCGGGAAATGCTGCGTCGGCGTCAGACAACGCCGGTCAAGGACGGGCGCATCATCCTGATCGCGTCGTCGGCGGCCCAGATCGGCGGCTACAACGGCCCAAGTCCCTATATTTCGTCCAAAGGCGCTGTCCTGAGCTTCGTCAAAGTGGCGGCACGAGAGGCGGCGCCGATGGGCATTACGGTGAATGCCATTTCGCCCGGGACGATCGATACCCCGATGCTGCGGTCGGCAATGCCACCCGACCGCGACGCCGCCTACTGCCTGAACGTGCCACTAGGTCGGATCGGACACCCGAAGGATATCGCGGCTGCCGCGAACTTCCTGGCCTCCCCGGATGCGGGATACATCACCGGCAGCTGCGTCGACGTCAACGGCGGCATCCGGATGCAATGAACGATCGGGCCGGGGAGGAAACCAACATGGTAGATTTCGGACTGGGCGGCCGCGTCGTGCTGGTCACCGGAGCGGGCTCCGGCATCGGCCGTGCAACGGCGCTGATGGCGGCGCGTAGCGGGGCGGCGCTGGGGATCGGCGACCTCAATGCCGCGGCGGCGACCGCGGTGGCCGAGGAGATCATCGCAGCGGGTGGTCGCGCCGCCGCCTTGCAGTTCGACGTCGCCGACGAGGCTGGAACCGAGGCGGCTTTCGAGGAATGCGAACGCGTCCTTGGCCCACTCCACGGGTTGGTCGCCTGCGCGGGAACGTCGCGGTCGGGTGCTGCCGAGACGATCACCGACGAGGATTGGGCGTTCGTGATCGAAACCAACCTCACCGGGGCGTTCCTCACCTGCCGGACCGGAGGACGTCGGATGATCGCCCATGGGCGCGGGGCCATCGTGACAATTGCCTCGACGGATGCGCTGGGCGGGCATTCCGGCCGAGCGCATTACAGCGCGTCGAAGCATGGCGTGATCGGGCTTACGAAGGGCCTGGCCCTGGAGTGGGGTCGCTTCGGAGTTCGGGTGAATTGCGTGGCACCCGGTGCGGTTGAAACGCCGCTGCTGCACGCCGGCGTGCCTGACAGCTACATTGACGACGTGCTGATCGACCGCACCCCGCTCGGGCGCCTGAGCGCCGCCGAGGACCAGGCGAATGCCTGCCTGTTCCTGCTGTCGAACGCCGCTGCGCACATCACTGGGACGGTGATGCCGGTGGATGGCGGAATGACGACCGGCTATTTCAATCGCTGGAACGGAGCCGACCTCGCGTCGGTGGCGCTGCTCGACCGCGGCGTCTACGCGGCTCGTTGAACGCCATGCCAGCACCGAAAGCATTGGGCGATTTCGCGGACCGCGCCTTTCTGGTAACCGCCGGCGCATCCGGCATCGGTCGCGCCTGCGCAAGCAGTATCGCGGCCGCGGGCGGCCGCGTCGCCATTGTCGATATCGACGAGGCGGGGGCGAAGGGGGTCGTTACCGAACTGAAGTCGCTCGGCGGCGACGGGATCGCCGTGCGGGCCGATGCGCGAATCCGCGCCGACATGGAGGCAGCGGTAGACGCGGCCGAGCGCGCCTTCGGTCCGCTGAGCGGCCTGGTGGCGGCCGTCGGCATGTCGATCCCCGAACCGGCGGCAGACATCAGCCGCGCGTCGTGGGACACCGTCATCGGCCTGTCGCTGACCAGTTGCTTCCTGACATGCCAGCTTGTCGGCCGGCGGATGATTGCCAACGGCGGTGGATCGATTGTCACGATCTCGTCCAGCGATGCCTTCAGCGCCCATGCCGGGCGCCTCGGATATTGCGCCGCCAAATTCGCCATGGTCGGGCTGGTGCGCACGCTGGCCCTCGAGTGGGGCCGCCACAATATTCGGGTCAACACCGTGGCGCCCGGTATCACCGATACCCCGGCCGCTCGGCGCAACGTGCCCGCCGAGCAGATCGAGACGGTGCTGATCGACCGAACCCCGCTCGGCAGGATGGCCGACCCGGACGAAATGGGCAGTGTCGCCGCGTTCCTGCTCTCGGATGCTGCGGCCTATGTCAGCGGCGCCGTGATCCCGGTCGACGGCGGGCTCACCGCCGGCCACATCACCCGCTGGAATGGCGGCGACTACGCCTCCAAACGCATGCTGGAACGGGGCGAATATGCCCCGCCCGCTCGATGACATCTGCGTCCTCGCCCGGCCCACTCGCAGACCTCCGCGTAATCGAGATGGGGCAACTGATCGCCGGCCCCTTCTGCGGTCAGCTACTGGGGGATTTCGGCGCCGAGGTCATCAAGATCGAACCGCCTGGCAAAGGCGACCCGATGCGCGAATGGGGACGCGAGACCTCGGGCGGGCACTCGCTGTGGTTTCCCATCATCGCCCGTGGCAAGCGTTCGGTGACGCTGAATCTGCGTCAACCAGCCGGCCAGGCGATCGCGCGCGACCTGATCGCCGAATCCGACATACTGATCGAGAACTTTCGGCCCGGTACCATGGAGCGCTGGGGACTCGATTATCCGACATTGTCGGCCCGCAATCCCCGCCTGATCATGGTCCGCGTCACCGGCTACGGGCAGACCGGGCCGTATGCTTCCCGTGCCGGCTTCGGCGCGGTCGGTGAGGCCATGGGCGGCTTGCGCCATATCGTGGGGGATCCGACCAGCCCGCCCAGCCGGGTCGGCATTTCGATCGGGGATTCCCTGGCTGCCACCTATGCCTGCCTGGGCGCGCTGATGGCGCTGCATGCGCGCGAGAGCAGCGGCCGAGGGCAGGTCGTGGACAGCGCGATCTACGAGGCGGTGCTGGCCAACATGGAAAGCCTGGTCAGCGAGTATCACCAGACCGGACATGTTCGCGAGCGCACCGGCGCGATCCTGCCGAAGATTGCGCCATCGAACGTGTATCCGACGTCGGATGGCCTCGGCATCCTGATCGCCGCCAACCAGGACAGCGTTTTTGGCCGCCTCTGCCAGACGATGGACCAGCCCGGCCTCGCCACCGATCCGCGCTTCGCCACCCACACCGCACGCGGCGAGCGCCAGGCGGAACTTGACGGCATCGTCACCGCATGGACCCGGCAGCACACCGCCGAGGCCATCGAGGCGCTGATGAACGAGAACGGCATTCCGGCCGGCCGCATCTACCGCGCTCCCGAGATGATGGCCGATCCGCATTTTGCCGCCCGGCAGGCGATCATCCGAATGGCTCACCCGAAGCTTGGCGAGATCGCGATGCAGAATGTCGCCCCGCGCCTGTCGGACACCCCGGGCTCGATCCGCGGGCCGGGCCCCGAGCTCGGACAGCATACCCGCGAGGTGCTGGGCGGAATGCTGGGCCTCGACACGGCCGAACTGGACCGGCTCGCGCAGGAAGGAACGATCTGACTTTGGGGAGAGACAGCCGCCCACTTCGGATCTATGCAGATGACAATGACCTCGCCGCAAAGGCGGGGCGGGAGGAGAAAACATGACCACCGGGAAATTTCGGCGCGTGTGCCTCGCCGCGGCATCCCTTGCGGCGGTGCTGGGCCTCGCCGCGCCGCCGGTCCGTGCGGCGGGTGTGGTGATCGGCGTCATTGATGATATGTCCGGCCCCCTCGCGGCCCTCGCGGGTCCGGGCGACGTCACCGCGGCCGAAATGGCTGTCGCGGATTTCGGCGGCCAGTTGCTTGGTGCGCCGATCAGGATCGTTTCAGGCGACCATCAGAACAAGCCGGATGTCGGGGCCGCCCTGGCGAACCAATGGTACGATCGCGACGGCGTCACCATGATCACCGGCCTGGGAAACTCGGCAGTCGCACTCGCGGCGCAGGCGATCGCCAAGCGGCTGGGCCGAATCGACATCGTCGTCGGCGCCTCGACCGAAGAACTCACCCGCGCGCAATGTTCTGCGACCGGGGCGCATTGGGCGAACGACGTCTATTCGCTCGCCAAGCCGGTGATCGACGCGCTGTCGGCTCAGGGCGCGCGAACCTGGTACTTCCTTGGCTCGGACTATGCCTTCGGCCACACGGCGGTCACCGCAGCGATCCAATTCGCGGAGGAAAGCGGCGGCCGCTCGGTCGGCACCGCGTTCCATCCATTCGGCACCGCCGACTACGCAACCTTCCTGCTGCAGGCGAAGGCGGCCAATCCCCAGGTGCTGTTCCTTGCAAATTCCGGCACGGACGCATCCAACAGCATCAAGCAGGCAAACGAATTCGGCATCACCTCAGGCGGCATAAAGCTGGCAAGCGTGTCGCTCGATATCTCGGATGTTCACGCCATCGGCCTGAGCGCAGCGCGCGGCACCTATCTGACCTTGCCGTTCTACTGGAACGACGATGACGGCACCCGCGCCTTTTCCAAGCGCTTCATGGCGAAGGCGGGTGTCACCATGCCGCCGACCCAAGGCCAGGCATCGGTCTACAGCGCGGTCATGCACTACCTGAAGGCCGTAAAGGCGGCGGGCACGGTGGACGCCGGTCCGGTGATGACCAAGATGCGCGAAATGCCGGTGGAAGATTTCATGACACATGGCGCCAGGCTGCGGCGGGACGGACGATTGCTGCGCGACAACGGTTTGTATCAGGTCAAGGCGCCGTCTGAGTCCTCCGGTGAATGGGATGTGTTCAAGCTGGTCGAACGCATCCCTGGCGAGCATGCGTTCCGTCCCGAGAAGGACGGCGGCTGCGTGCTGAGCGATTAGGCCGGCATGACCCAGCAGATGGAGTACCGGAACGGCTATGCCGACGTCGATTTCGGGCAGATCCACTACACCGCTCGCCACAACCCTTCGGGCGCGGACGGAACGGTGCTGGTGCTGCTGAATCCACGCGCCCGATCGTCGCTGCCGCTCCTGCCGTTGTTTCCGGACGTCGAGCGGGTCATCGGCATCGATCTGCCGGGTTTCGGCCGATCGTCTCCGGTGCCGGACGGCCCAAGCATGCGCGATGTGGCACATGCCGTCATCGGCTGCATGGATGTGCTTGGCATCAAGCGGGCAGACCTGTTCGGTCTTCACACTGGCCACAAGGTGGCGGCAGCACTCGCCGCCCACTGGCCCGCACGGGTGGACCGTCTGATCATTGCCGGCCGCAGCCACAGCCTGATCCCCGACCATGCGCAACGGAACAAGGCCATGCAGGCGGTGATCGACGAAAATCAGGTCGACATGGCGATCATCCGCATGGAAGGGCGGTATGCGGATGAAACCTGGGGACCGCGCGCTTTCGCCGAACTCTTCAAGGCCAACTTCGAGTTCGATTTCGCCGACGCCATGCGCAGCATCGCCACGCATACTATGATCATCGAGATCACATCCGACCGCGAGGATCAGCTCTACGGGCGCCAGGCGAGCAAACTCACGGCAGGGATGGCGAACGCTCGCGCCATTGCGCTGCCACAGACGGATCCCACCGGCTTGTCGATGTATGTCGGGTTTGATCTGTTGGCGGGCACGATTAAAGAGTTCCTCGCATCCGCCCCATCGGGCCTGACATGACTCTTCCGAGGGTGGCACTCATCACTGGTGGAGCAAGCGGCATCGGCGCGGCTTGCGCCGGCGCGCTCAAGTCGGACGGACTGGTCGTCGGTGTCACCGATCGTCACCAGGCGCCGTATCTGATGGACGTCACCGATGAAGCCGCGGTCGAACGCTGCTTCGATGAGGTCGAGGCGCAGCTTGGCCCGATCTCCGTTCTCGTCACCTGCGCCGGGACCATTTTTGCCCCGCCGGATCGCCGACCGTCGCTCGCCGACATCAGTACCGAAACATGGGAAACGACATTCGCCGTCAACGCCCGCGGCACCTTTTTTGCCATGCGCGCCCTGCTGCGCCGCCGCCTTCGCAACCCTCTGCCGCATGGCCGGATCGTCACGATTTCCTCGACCGCCGGCCAAAGCGGCGGGCTGCGCGGCGGCGCCGATTATGCGGCCTCGAAAGCCGCTGTCTTGGCGTTGACGAAGCTGGCGGCCAGAGAGGTTGCAACGATCGGAATGACGGTGAATTCGGTGGCCCCCGGACCGGTGGAGACGCCGTTGTTCCGAAGCGTCAATCCCGAGGGCGGCGACGCGCCGATGCTGGCCGGCGTACCGCTCGGCCGCATCGCCCATCCCGATGAGATTGCCGCGGCGGTACGGTTCCTGGTCAGCGAGGCTGCCGGGTACATGACGGGCAGCGTGCTTGACGTCAACGGCGGGTCAAGGATGCAATGACAATGAAAATCAACGGGAGACGTCCATGAACATTCGCTCCGCATTGCTGGCGGCCTGCTTGACTTTGGGCATTGCCGGCTCGGCACAGGCGTTTCCGGTCGGTGACCCCAATGGCCCCTATGCCGATCCCGGGATTACCGACAAGGAAATCGTCATCGGCCTGTTCGGTCCGCAATCCGGCCCGTTGCGCAATTTCGGCTTCGATCCGCAGGGCGCTGCGCAGATGTGGTACGACATGGTGAACAAATCAGGCGGCATCTGGGGACGCAAGATACGGCTGGTGCTGGAAGACGACAAATGCGATCCGACCACGCTGAACGGTGTCGTGCGCAAGTTGGTCACGGTCGACAAGGTGTTCCTGCTGCATGGCGGCTCGTGCACGCCGGCGGCGGTGTCGGCGCAGGAATACATCACCCGGGAAAAGGTCCCGATGGTGATGCTGAACGCGGCCGGCGACAACGCGTTGTTCCCGCCCACTCGGTATATGTTCGGGGCATTCGGCGGGACTCAGTTGACCGTTGGTGGAACTCTGCTCGATTTCGCCGCCCAGCAGCTGCATGCCAAGACGGTCGCTTATCTTGGCAACGATGATGATTTCGGCAGCGCCAACCTGGCTGCGGCGAAATTCATGGCCGAAAAGCGCGGTGTGAAGCTGGTTGCGATCGAGCGCGTGCCGGTGAACATCGTCGATATCACGACCTCCATGCTGCGTATCCGCCAGGCGAATCCTGACGTGGTGGTGATCACTACCTATCCCCAGCCGGCGACCCTGGCGATGCAGAAGGTCAACGAGTTCGGGTTCGCAATGCCCGTTGTGGCGGCGGTCCAGTCGGTGCCCAACCCTCCCGCCTTGGTCAAAAACGTCGGCAACGCAGCAGCCTTCAAGAACTTCTACTACGGCTCACCGCTGAACGACCTGACTGACGGGCCGCGGCAGAAATGGGTGCTCGACATGTATAAGGCCGAATTCCCCGATCGCACGCCAAGCGCCTTCATGGCCTATGGATTGCCTTCCGCGCAGGCCGTTACCTACGCCCTCATGCTGGCCGGGCCGAACCCGACGCGCGAGACGTTCGTCGATGCGATGTCTCACCTGAAGTTTGAAAGCGGCGTGATGGCAGGGCCGATCGAGTTCGGGCCGGAACGCCGTGACGCACATAACGCCTCGATCTTCATCAAGTACGATGGCACCAACTCTGTCCGGATGCCGGGCGTCTACGTCAACGAATACCGCGGTCAGAAATAGGTGCCGCTGCTCGCCCAGGCGATTGCCAGCGGCGTCGTGACCGGGTCGATCTACGCTTTGATCGCGATGTCGCTGGTGATGGTCTACAAATCGACCGACGTCATCAACTTCGCGGGTGGCGATCTGCTGATGTCCGGGTGCTACATCGCGCTGATCGTGCTGTCGTCGAGCACGATGTATTGGCTGGCGGCCGTTGTCGCGATCCTCGGGGTTGCCGTCATCGGCGCCGGCTTCGACCGTCTCGTGCTGGAGCGCATCGCCCGGCAATCCCGGGGCCAGGACATCATGGTTGCCATGGTGACAGCCACCATCGGATTGTCGTACGTTCTGAAAGGGACCATTCGCGCACTCGGCTATGCCGACGAAGTCCGCAGCCTGCCGGCGCAGTTCACGGGCGTGCCGGTGATCATCGGCGACGTCTTCCTGCTGCGGCAGGATATCGGCATCCTGGTCACCGCAGCCGTCGCCGGTGCGTTGCTGTTTGCGTTCTTCCGATATACGCGGCTCGGTTGCGGTCTGCGGGCCACCGCGGAAGATCCACGCGCGGCGGCACTGATCGGCATTCCTGTCCGACGGATGCGCATGCTGATCTGGGCGATCGCTTCGGGCATCGCGTCCCTGGCCGGATTGCTGGTGGCGCCCAAGATCCTGATGACGCCTGACATGGGAGGGATCGTCATCCTGGCCTTCGCGGCTGCCGTGATCGGTGGCTTTACGAATTTTCCGGGCGTCGTGATTGGCGGGATCCTGATTGGCGTGGTGGAGAACCTCGTCGGGCTTTTCATATCGGCACAAGCGATTGCGGTTGCGCCTTTCCTGGTGATCATGGCGGTGCTGGTGTTGCGGCCTCAAGGCCTGTTCGGCGGGGGTGCCCTTGCCGCGCGCAAGGTCTGACGTGCAGCGGGCATCCCTGGGTGCCTCGGCCGCGGTGCTGTTGGCGGTGGGTATTCCAGCCGCATTGCCGTCTTACGGAGTGTTCCTGGCCAACCTGCTGCTGACCTACGCGGTGCTTGCGCTCGGCCTCGATGTACTGTTGGGGCTGGCCGGCCAGTTCGCCTTCGCGCACGTGGCCTTCTTCGGAATCGGAGTCTACACCACAGCCGTTCTCGGGAATGTCTTCGGATTGAGCTTCCCGCTGCCATTGCTCGCGGGCGCCGGCCTCGCCGGGGCCCTGGCGCTGCTGATTGCGATCCCGGCCCTGCGCCTGCGGCAGATTTATCTGGCCTTGACCACTTATGCGTTCGCGGCAGCGGCGCAATGGGTGTTCCACTCCTGGGATGCCGTGACCCAAGGAGCGAACGGCCTGCGAATCTCCTCCACCAACCTGTTCGGCTGGCACGTGATCGACGATCGTGACGCCTACCCGTTGCTGGTCGGCGTGGCAGTGGCGATGCTGTTGCTGCGGCTGTTGTTGGAGCGGTCGGCACTCGGTCTGCGGATGGCGGCCGTGCATGAATCGGAGCCGCTGGCGATTGCCTCCGGCATCGATGCCCGGCGGGTGAAGATCATTGCGTTCGGCGTGTCGGGCGTGTTTGCGGGCGTCGCCGGCGGCATGATGCCATTGTTCAATTCCTACGTTCACCCGGATACGTTCGGGTTGGAGACGTTGGTGGCGGTGCTCACCATGGTGGTCGTCGGCGGCCTGGGATCAAGCTGGGGCGTGCTTGCCGGCGTGCTGGTGATGGGGTTGCTTCCAGAAGTGATGCGCGACCTGCAGGTCTTTCGGGAGATCATCTATGGCGGGTTGCTGATCCTGGCGGTGATGTTCATGCCGAGGGGAATAGCCGGCCTGGTGCGCCGGTGAGTGCAATCCTTGAATTCTCCGGTGTGGAGGTCCGCTTTGGCGGGCTGCTGGCGGTGGCGGGATTGGATATGCAGGTGCAGGCCGGTACCATCCATGCGTTGATTGGCCCGAACGGTGCCGGCAAATCGACCGCGCTGAATTCCGTCTCGCGGTTCAACACTCCCCGGTCCGGCGATATCCGCTTCGAAGGGACCTCGTTGCTGCGGCTTCCTGCACATGGCATCGCCGGTCGTGGCATCGGCCGCAGCTTCCAGAATATCGAGCTTTGCGGCCGGCTGACGGTGATCGACAATGTGTTGATC
Organism: uncultured Alphaproteobacteria bacterium; assembly: GCA_963819305.1. Lineage (GTDB taxonomy): Bacteria > Pseudomonadota > Alphaproteobacteria > Acetobacterales > Acetobacteraceae > CAVTKE01. The sequence continues at coordinate 1,047,449 of CAWFVP010000001.1, read as the reverse complement.
GGTATGAGCACCGTCAACCGAAGCCGGCAGGTGAATCGCGCGGCGGCGCTTGATCTGTTGCATCGCGTCGGCCTGCAGGACCAAGCCGGGGTTCCCGCCGGCCGGCTTGCTTTCGGTCAGCAGAAACTGCTCGACCTCGCCCGGGCCCTGGCCTGCGAGCCGCGCCTGTTGTTGCTGGATGAACCGGCGGCCGGATTGCGGAAGCGCGAAATACAGGCGCTGGATGCGCTACTCGTCGACCTTGCCCGCGGTGGTTTGACCATTCTTCTCGTTGAGCACGTGATGTCGCTGGTGATGGCGGTCGCCAATCGCATTACGGTGCTCAACTTCGGCCAGAAGATCGCCGAGGGCGAGCCCGCGGAGATTCGTGCCCACCCAGGCGTTATCGAAGCCTACCTCGGACGTGGCAGCCATGCTGCGCATTGAGAACCTCGAAGCGGGCTATGGCCGCATCACCGCAGTCCGCGGCCTCTCGCTCGAGGTCGGGGCAGGGCAGGTTGTCTCCCTGCTTGGCGCCAACGGTGCCGGCAAGACGACGACGTTGAACTGCATCTGCGGGATGGTGCCGACGCGGGCTGGCAGCATCATGTTCGAAGGCCGCGAACTGGCCGGGTTGCCGGTGGAACAGATCGTCGCGCGCGGCGTGGTCCAGGTGCCGGAGGGCAGGGCGATCTTCCGAAGCATGACCGTGCAGGAGAATGTCTGGCTGGGTGCCTGGGGCCGTCGCGACAAACCGGCCGCCCGTCGCGATTTCGATCGCATGCTTGAATGGTTCCCCGCTTTGCGCCCGCGGCTTCGACAGGCGGCAGGCACGCTCTCGGGCGGTGAACAGCAGATGCTGATGATGGCGCGTGCGCTGCTTGCCGGACCGAGGCTTCTGCTGTTGGACGAGCCGAGCTTGGGACTGTCCCCGGTGATGATCGAGATCATCTTCGATATAATTTCCCGGCTGCGTGAAACCGGGATGTCGGTTCTGCTTGTCGAACAGAATGCCCGCGCGGCGCTTGAACTGAGCCAGCATGGATACGTTCTCGAAAACGGCGAGCTGGTTGCGCAAGGGAGCTCGGGCGACTTGGAAGACAATGACGCGGTTCGCGAGGCGTATCTCGGCGGCTGAACCGAAGTTGCCAGGATAGGAGACAATGATGCAGACCGAGACGCTTTACTGCGTTCGCTTCTGGGTCAGTCCAGAGGGGCGCGACGCCCTGCTGCACTGGCTGGACAGCCGGCACATGCAGGACGTGGTGTCGCAGCCGGGCTTCCGCTGGATGAAGCGGCTGAAGCTTGCCGAAGATGCCGAAGATGGCTGGCTTGCCTATATGATGATCTACGGGGTCGAGTCGCAGGCCGCCTTGCAGGCATATTTCAACGGGCCGATGCCGAAGCAATTCGCCATCGAGCGAAGGCCGTTCGAACAGCATTTGCGGATGGACCGCTGGTGGGGCGACGTAGACCACGCCATCGGCGCCGGTATCGGCGCATGAAACTTTGGTACCAGTCGACCGTGAATTTGGCCGAGACGACCGGATATCGCGACGCGTTGCGCAGGCATTTCGCCAAGGTCAAGGCGCCGGGCACCGATGTCGAGTTGCACGGCCGTGGACCCTCCGAACACGGCCTGCGCATGAACGACATCGTCGGATCACCGATCGCCTACCATCGATTGGCGGCGCCGGTTTACGTGGATAACCTATATGCCGCGCAGCAGAGCGCGTTCGATGCATTCATTATCGGATCGTTCAGCGAACCGCTGGTGCCGGAGTTGCGATCCCTTGCCACCATCCCGCTGGTCACCATGCCCGAAGCCTCGATGCTGATCGCCTGCATGCTGGCGCCGAGTTTCGCGTTGGTCACGCTGAACCGTGTATCCGTCCCCTATGTTGCCAAGTCGGTGAAGCTGCACCAGCTCGGTCAGCGCGTCAGTGGCATCTATGTGGTCGACGAGCGTATGGACGAAGAGGAACTCGACACGCAATTCGGTTCACCCTCCGCTTATCTCGAGCGCTTCGATGCGGTGTGTCGCCGCGCGATTTCCGAAGGAGCGCAGGCTATCGTTCCCGCCGAGGGGATGCTCGCAGTGATGGTGGCAGAAAACGGGATTGTCGAAATCGGGGGCGCACCGGTGGTCGACACCATCGGTGGGCCGGTCGTGTTTGCGGAGATGGCAGTCAGGCTGCGGGGGCTGGGATTACGGCACAGTCAGATGGCATACCCTCCGCCATCGGCGGCCGCGCTGCGCGCGATGTTCTCAACTTGATATGGGTGTGGCCTCTTGCTCGATAAGCATGCGCCGAGGTTTGAGCTCGCTGCGGCCTGCATCATCAAGAATGAGGCGCGCTACGTTCCGGAATGGATTGCGTACCATATGGCGCGCGGCATCCAGTATTTCTTGTTCTACGACAACCAAAGCACGGATGATCTTGCCCACGCGATTGCACCGTTCGTGGCCCAAGGGATCGCACGGGTCATCCCCTGGCCGAATTTCGTGATCGACCCGGAAATCCGACGGCAAGCATGGCATGAACAGAACGCGGCCTACACGCATGCGGCCCGAGCTCTGGCCGGCGTCGCGGAATGGCTCATTTGCATCGATATGGACGAATTCGTCGCAACCGTCGACGACCGTCCGATCCCTCGGCACCTCGGCGACTTGCCCGGCCGCGATCTCCTGACGCTTTACTGGGTCAATTTCGGAAGCAGCGGTCACGATTCGTCGCAACCTGGCCTGGTCATAGAGACGTTCGTTCGTTGCCAGGCGTCGCCCGACGTCTGGGGTTGGCCCTTCAAATTCTTGGCCAGGCCGGAAGCCATAAAGTTGGTTGAAAGCGCGCATACGGCGGTCGTTGCGCAGGATAACGCGGTCGGGGCGTCATACGCAGGGGCTAGGTTCTACACGGGCGATGAAATCCTGGCCAACATCGACACGACGCAGATCTGGATCAACCATTACCATGTGAAATCCAGAGAGGAATATGCTGCAAAGGTCAGGCGGGGGTGGGCTGAGAACACGGACGACAAGAATTACGACTGGCAGCATTTCCTCAAGAAATATGACACCAACGATCGCCACGATGCCAGGATGGCGCGCTACGGGGACAGCGTGCGCTCCATCATGGATGAGTTACATCGGGCTCCGCCTTTGGTCCCGCCTCAACCGGGGGCAGGCGACGCAGATCTTCTCGTCAGAATCGTTCTGACGGCTACCTCGGACCTCGTCATTGTGGATGGCATGGCAATCGACCTGCGGCATCCAGGGAGAAAGATGCCTGTTGAATGCTGCGATATCTTCAATGTCGCGAGATCTTCGGGCGTTGCCGACCAGCCGACCTCCTTGTTGGGGGATGCCCGCTACGGAGACTGTCGATATGGCTTCAGATTGCAGCACCCACGCCGGCTGTTTCCCTTCGGGCAGATCCGCTTGCTCATCGACGGAAATCTGTATGTGAGGAGCTTCTGACTTCTAGCTTTGAGTTTCGTGAAACGAATAGCTTTGAGCCGCGAGCTGTGCGCCGCCGCAGACATGCAGCACCTCGCCTGTAATGAAGCTCGCTTGATCGGACACCAGAAACGCAACCGCATTGGCGATGTCAGCGGCCGTGCCGATGCGAGGTAGTGGCGTGATGCTCCGGACACTTTTCTGCATCTTGGCGATGACCTCCGCGCTTCGGTTCTGTCGGGTAAATGGGGTGTCGAGATAGCTCGGCGCCACGGCATTCGCACGAACGTTGAACCGGCCGAGCTCGACGGCCAATGAGCGCGTCAGTCCGACGATCCCGGCCTTGGAAGCGGTGTAGGCTGGAATAGAGCCGCTGACCCAGACACGCGAGCCGATGTTGACGATGCTGCCGCCGCCCTGCGCCTCCCAGAAGGGGATCGCCTTCTGGGCCAGCAACATCGGCGCGCGAAGATTGACCGCCATGACCTCATCCCAGTCGCCGGCACTGACTGTGCGGATGGTCTGAGGGATGTTCAGACCGGCATTGTTGACCAGGTTGTCGAGCCGTCCGACGCGGCTTGCGACGATGTCCATGATCGCCGCAGCAGATCCGGCCCATCCGAGATCTGCTTCGATCACCAGGCATGGATTGCGGTTGGCCAAAGCGGCTTTCTCGGCAGCCTCACCGTCGCGATCAACCAGGATAACCGCGGAGCCTGACGCTGCCAGACGTGCGGCTATCGCTGACCCGATCGCGCCGCCGGCTCCGGTGACGAGGGTGACTGAGCAGTCTGCGGTCCAGCCGGAAATCTCACGAACGACGCGCACTTGGTGGAGCGACATGACAAAGCCTCTTCAATCTGCAGCCGCAGGGGAAGGCGGAGATCGAGAGACCGATCCGGCGAGACTTTACCCGGGGCTGGCGCTGCGGCAAGCTGATGGGTGAGCGCTGTGGCGTCAGATCACGAGCAGGGGGAAGCGATGTTATCATGCCTCAAAGGGGCTGTTCGGGCCATGCTGCTGCTGGCCGCCGCTACGCTGCCGCTGGCGTTTGGGACCAGTGCGGCGTCAGCCGAACCTGTAAAGCTTACGTGGTTCATGTGGTCCGGCTCGGAGCCGGAAGTGACCGCATGGAAACACGTCGCGTCCTTGGTCACGGAGAAATACCCGGATATCTCGATCGAGTTTCAGACGACATCGTTTCCCGATTATTGGACCAAGCTTCCGGCGCTGGCGGCCGCGGGCAAGTTGCCGGACATCGTCAGTCTGCAGAGCTTGCGCGCACCGGGCTTTGCCAGCTTGATGGAACCGCTGGATGCGCGGATTGCGGCAGACAAGTTCGATATCGGCCACTTCGAGCCCTCCATCGTGAAAGGCCTCTCACGCAACGGCAAGCAGTTCGCGTTGCCGTACGATTTCGGCCCGTTGGTGCTGTTCTATAATCACGACATGTTCGCCAAGGAGGGCGTTGCATTTCCGCAGCCTGGCTGGACCGAGGCGGATTTCATGAAGGCCGCGAAAGCGCTCACCAAGAGCGGGAATTATGGCTTTGCCGTCAGCGAGCCGGACGCCTTCATCGCCTTTGCCCGATCGAAGGGGGCTCGATACCTCGACGCAAATGGCGAGCTCGATCTCACGAACGCAGCCCTCAAGAACGCCTTCACGGATTACGTGGCCCTGGTCAGCAAGGACAAGGTGGCACCGCTGTTTCCTGCCAGCGGAACTCTGTCATCCGCGGTCGCCAATGGCCGTTTCACGTCCGGCAATGTCGCAATGTATGTCGACGGACCGTGGCAATTGATCAACGTGAAGAAGAAGGCAAGCTTCACGGTCGGGGTTGCGCCGGTTCCTGCGCGTGAGGCAGGAAGCATCACCATCACCGCCGGTTCGGGCTTCGGCATAGCGACCACGAGCAAGAACAAGGACGCGGCGTGGAAGGCGATTCAGGTCATGACCGGGCCGGATGCCGAGAAGTACCTGGCGGAGACGGGGCGCGCCTTCAGTGCACGCAGCGCCCTGCAAAAATATTGGTACGACACCGCGGCACAGGATGTCGTCGGGGCGCGTGAAGCAATTCCGGCAGCGCTGAAGAACGCCGAGCCGTTCACCACGACGCCGAACTGGTCGACAGTCTCGGCGCTTTTCCTGCAATATGCGCCCCTGGCCTATGTAGGATCCGAGAGCCCTGGCAAGGTGCTCGACACCATCCAGAATCTCGCATCCCAGTAACAAGGCGGATCTGCGTTTGCGCGTCGCTGCCCGCGGGCCCACGAGGCGACGCGATGATCTGACCACGGCTGCGCTGTTCCTTTTGCCCAGCCTGTTTGGACTGTGCCTGTTCCTCGTGGTCCCGCTGTTCGCATCGTTGCTGCTCAGCTTTTCGAACTGGACGGTGATGGGCGAGACGCGCTTTGTCGGTCTTGCCAACTACGTTCGGCTGCTGAACGCCGACCCGATCTTCTGGAAGGAGTTCGGCGTAACCGTTTCCTATACGGTCGAGTATCTTGCGCTCAACCTGGTCGTATCGCTGGCGATGGCGGTGTGGGTCGGCAGCCTTTCCTGGGGCCGGCAATTGTTTCGCCTGGTGTTCTTCCTGCCGACCTTTACACCGCTGGTCGGCGTCGCCCTGGTCTGGCTGCTGATGCTGACGCCCGGCGGGGTGGTCGACTGGGCGTTTGCGGCTGTCGGCGTGCCGATGCCGAACCTCATCACCGATCCAGCCTATGCGCTGCAGGTGATCGTCCTGGTCTCGCTGTGGTCGCATTTCGGCTACAACATGCTGCTGTTCGGGGCCGCCCTCGAATTGATTCCTGCCACCTATCTCGACGCTGCGGCCATCGACGGCGCCACCGGCTGGCAGCGTTTCTGGAAGATCAAGCTGCCGCTGATATCGCCGTCGTTGTTTTTTGGCACCGTGCTAACCGCAATCACCAGTCTGCAAGTCTTCGATCAGGTCTATGCCCTGACACGCGGCGGCCCGGGATCTGCGACCACCACGCTTGGATACGCAATCTACGCCCAGGGCTTCGTCAACTACCGGCTTGGCTATGCCTCCTCGATCGCGTGGATTCTGTTCGCGGTCATCATGCTGCTGACGGCAATGCAGCTGCGGCTCCAGAAGAGGTGGGTGCATTACGATGTCTGACCGGGCGTCGCGTGCCGCCGGTTCGGCCGGGCTGCCGAAATGGTCTGGCGCGCTGCTGTCGCACGGGGGCATCGTCATCGTCGCCGGCGTTTTCCTGTTTCCGTTCTTCTGGATGATCTCGACGGCGTTGCGGCTCGACCGCGAGGTGTTTGCAGTGCCCCCGCTGCTGCTGCCGTCGGTCATTGAATGGCGCAACTTCATCGAGGCGTGGCAGTACCTCCCGTTCGGCCGCTTCTTCCTGAACAGCGCATTCGTTGCGGGATCGATCACCGCCATCGTGCTTTGTGTCTCCAGCCTTGCCGGATATGCATTCGCGCGTCTGAAGTTCCCTGGCCGGGGAGGATTGTTCCTGCTCTACCTCGCTACCCTGATGATACCGCAGGCGGTCATCGTCATCCCGCTTTTCCTGATGATGTCCGCAATCGGCTGGGTCGATACCTACCAGGGACTGATCGTGCCGATGGCGTTCAGCTCCTTCGGCACGTTTCTGATGCGGCAATTCTTTCTCACCATTCCGCAGGAGCTCGAAGATGCGGCGATTATCGACGGCGCTTCCCATCTTCGGATCCTGACGACGATCTTCTTGCCGTTGTCACTGCCGGCCGTCGGGTTGCTGGCGCTGTTCACTTTCACGGGCCAATGGAATTCATTCCTTTGGCCGCTGATCACGGTGAATGGACCCGATCACGCCACGCTTCCGCTCGGGCTGACGTTGTTCCAGGGGCAGCAGGGCACTCAATGGAACTACATGATGGCCGGCGCCACGATTTCTATGTTTCCCGGCCTGTTCCTGACCATCTTGATGCATCGGTACATTTTCAAGGGCATCGCGATCGGCTCAGGCTTCGGCGGTAGGTGAGTGCGTCCCGAATACGTGCCGATCCAAAAATGCATTGCGGAATTTGCCAGCCGGATCGAGCGACGTTGCCAGCCCCTTGAAATCGGCGACGCGGGGATAAAGGGCAGCGATCTGCTCGGCATTTGCGTGAATCACTTTACCCCAGTGTGGCCGGCCCCCGAACGGCAGCAGCAACGCTTCGATGTCCGCGGTGATGGCGGCGACCGCTTCGGGTTGCTTGACCCAGGTAAAATGGAAGGCAATCGACTCGTCGCCGCAGGAGGGACTCATCCATAGCGTGTCGGCGGCCATGCTGCGGATCTCGGTGATGTGCAGGAGGCGGTCGATGCGGTCGCTCATCTCGCGCAGCCGGGCCAGTGCCGGCATCGCGTGGCGAAGCGGAACCATGTATTCGCTTTGGATCTGGTCGCCCGGGCCGGGCAACACGTCCGGGCGAAAATGCGGCAATCGCTCCGACCAGGCTCCAGCCACGTCGAAGGGGTTGAGTTGCGCGGCTATCGCGTCCGATTGATCCCAGACCGGATGCGGGGCGGCATCGGCACCTAATTCCGCCGGGACTATGCCGGGCGTCGGGTGATCCAAGCGATGTTTCACCCATAGACGCTCCACAGTCTCGGACGACCAGTGGGTGAACAGGCTGACACTGTAGCCGAGAGACATCACGGTTTGCAGATCGGTGAGCACGGCGGACCACGGTAGCCCGGCATAGGCGTGCTGCAGCATCTGAAAGCTCGGCTCGATGTCCAAGGTCACCCGCGTCACCACGCCGACCGCGCCCAGGCCCACAACCATGCCATCGAACCCGGGATCGCCGCGCCTCACCAGGCGGATGCTGCCGTCGGCGTCGACCATTTCCAGAGCAGACACTGCCGTCGGCAGATTTCCATTGCGGTTGCCTGAGCCGTGGGTGCCGGTGGCAATCGCACCGGCAATCGAGATGTGCGGCAGCGACCCCATGTTATGCAGGGCAAATCCTTGCCGCTGCAGCGTGCTCGCGACGGTCGCATAACGCGTCGCGGCGCCGACGGTGACGCATCGGCGCTGTGGGTCGATCCGGATGTCCGAATCGAGATCGGCGAGATCGACCAGATCGCCCGCGGAATCGGCGATCCCGTTGAATGAATGCCGGGAGCCGATCGCGCGTATCTTTTCGGCATTCGCAACGATTCGAGAAAGCTCGGCAACCGACGCAGGTCGATGAATCCGGGCGGCGCCGTATGTGTAGTTGTCAGCCCAATTGTGTTCGCGTTGCACTCGGAAACCCTCGTTCATCCCACAACGCCGATACGGTTAGCGATAGCGGATGCGCGGGTCTAGCCACGCCAGCAGGAGGTCTGAAAGCAAAGTCCCGACGACGGTCAAAGCGCTTAGCATCAGGATGAAGCTCCCGGCCAGGTACATGTCCTGGGCAATCAGTGCGCGCAGCAGCAGCGGACCCGTCATCGGCAAGTTCATGACGACGGCGGTGATCGTGGCGCCGGACACGAGCGAGGGCAGCACCCAGCCGACGGTGCTGACGAATGGGTTTAGAGCGATGCGAACCGGGTAGCGGATCAGGAGCGCCCGCTCCGAAAGGCCATATGCCCGTGCCGTCGTGACATAGGGCTTGACCAACTCGTCGCTTAGATTGGCGCGGAGAATTCGTATCAGGGACGCGGTGCCGTGCATGCCGAGGACGATGGTCGGAACCACCAAATGGGCGGCGAGATCCCCAAGCTTGGCGAGGCTCCATGGCGCGTCCTCGAACTCCGGTGAGTAGAGGCCGCCGATGGCCTGGCCGAAATAGCGGAACGCCACGTACATCAGGACGAGCGCAAACAGAAAATTAGGCACTGCGAGTCCGATGACACCCATGAAGGTGGCGACGTAGTCGCCGGTGGTCTGCCGGTGCACCGCGGTGTAGACGCCGATCGGGAAAGACACCAGCCAGATGAACAGAAGCGAGGCAAGGGCGAGTGCGAATGTCAGGCCAACCCGGTTCCAAAGCAGGTCCGCGACCGGGCGACGCCACTCCAGCGAATAGCCGAAGTCGCCGTGAAGAACGATATTGCTGATCCATTTCCAGGTACTGGATGTATGCCGGATCGTCCAGGCCGTAGCGCGCGCGCAACGCGGCCATGGCGCCCGGATCGACCGTCGTTCCCTGAAGAGTCAGTTCGCTGACCATGGTCGTCACGAAGTCTCCCGGCGGCAGCCGGATAATGATGAATGTCATCACCGAGATGGCGATCAGCGTCCCGACCATATAGAGCAGTCGGCGCAGGATGAACGAGAGCACTGCCGAAACCTCCGGGGACCTGCCGAGCGCGCGGCTAAGCGGCGAAGAAAAATTGTTCGGGGTTCGCGGCGCCTGGGTGCGTATATTCGCTGCTGGCCAGCAACACCGGAGGCACGTTCCTGAGGCGCTTGTTGATGATGCCATAATCAGTGGTCGGCTGGACGATGCCGATCGTGTAGAACTCGTCAGCCGTGATCTGCATCAGCTGCCGCATGAGGTCGAGCCGCTGGCCCGCGTCGAGCGATCCTAGAAGCTGATCGTAGAGCGCCATCTGCCGCTTCGGCGCAGCCGGGGGTTCTTCCGCATTGGAGGTCTTCGCATACCAGTTTCCCCAGGTCGGGGCGTAAAAGGCTGTCCTGGACGAAGGGAAATAGTATTTCGGATCGAAGATCGTGTCGGCTCCGGCGGAGGCGGACCAAATTGCCGCCTCGTGGTCGTTGTTCGACACGCGTTGGAACAGACCGGTCGTATCCATCGTGTTGATGAACAATTCGATGCCGACCTGTCTCCAGTAGCGCCGGACGAGCTGGGCGGCGTCGATCCATGGCTGCCGGAGAACTGAAATGTCCATGGTGATTCGGATCGGCCGGCCATCGGGTGCAAGCCGTACGCCATCGGCGTTCTTCCGGGCGTATCCCGCGCGGTCCAGCGTTGCGTTCGCGGCTGCCGGATCGAACTTGGTGAATTGCGTTGCCATGGCTTCGTTGAACAACGGCGATTCCGGCCTTTCGACCACCTGGTAGGGACGCCCTTGGTCGAGCCAGACAAGGTCGATCAGTTCGTCGCGGTTGATCGCCTGGGACAGCGCCTGGCGAAATGTCTTGTCCGCCAGGAAGGCGCGCTTGCCGGCGTCCTTCGCGACCATGTTCAGGGAGATGATCATCAAATTGGCGCGGTTCGGCAGGACCTCATAGAAATCGTAGTTGCCGCGTTGCTGATTGTCGGACAGGACCGACTTGTTTTCCGGCGTGGTGATGAAGCCGATGTAGCTGTCGACCATGTCGAAGTCGCCGTTGGCGGATTTCAGCAGCATCGCCTGGGCGTCGGTCACGATGTCGACGGTGACGTCGTCGATGTAGGGCAGCTGATGGCCTGCGGGATCGACCTTGAAGTAGTACGGATTGCGTCGCGCCGTCACCCTGTTGCCGCTTGCCTGGCCGATGCCGCTGGCGACGATCCAGGGATTCAGGCGTGGAAGCTCGGGATTGCGCCAAGCGTCGGCCTTGGCGTGGAACAGGCTCACCCAGTTCTGCGCGCCGCTGGTGCGGGCGCCGGTATCGACATCCTTGTTGTAGCGCTTGTGGAACTGCGAAAGGTAGTGTCGGGGATAGGCGGTCGGCACGTTCGGTTCGGGGTCGTAAGCGGGACGGGCGAATTGCTGGAGGAGCAGGCCATTCGGTTCGGCGAACCGGAAGTTGACCGTCAGGTCATCCACTTTCTCCACGACCATGGGCTTGCCGCCGCGCATCGACCAGGTCGGCTTGGCGGGCATCACCTCGGTATTCGAGTAGACATCCTCGAACCAGAACATGACGTCGTCGGCGGTGTATGGATGTCCGTCGGACCAGCGCAGACCCTTGCGGAGGCGGAAGGTGTAGAGCCTGCCGTCTTCGGCGATGTCGACGGATTTAGCTACGTTGAGCTCGACTTCCGGCAGGATATCGGTCTGCTTGGCACCTGGCGCGTAGGTTTTCCAGCGGGTGAAGTTCTCGTAGCCGATGGTCCTGACGAGGCTGCTGATGTCGCTTGCGCTGGCCATGCTGAGACGCCAGGTGCCCCCATAGGCGCCGATCGATTTGAACGGGGTGACCATAAGTGGCTCGTCGGGCAATCGTTGGGCGACCGCCGGCAGCAACCCGGCAGCAACCAGCTTCGCGAGCGCCGGCGCCTCCTGGTATTCAGTCGCGCCGGCAATCCCCGGTGTGGTGACCACGGCGGCAAGGCCGAGGAATAGGTCGCGGCGGCGAAGGTTGGTCGGCTTTGATCCGGGCATCGCGTCCTCCTCGGCATGATGTGGCATTCGGAACGTCTTCAGCGGTCGATCACCAGCGCCTCGAAGGCACCGAGTGGCGGGAGATTGAGCCAGATATATCCGCCTTTGTCGGGCCTGGGCGCTTCGAAGGAGAGTTCGGCGTTGGCGACGAGAGCCCGGACGCTTGCCGGTTCGGCCCGAAGAACGCCGAGTTTCAGGCCGTGGATCGTGATCGGCGCTTCGTAGAGGTTGTTGCGCTGGCCGCTGTAGTTGACCAGGTGCACCAAGGTCCGGCCGGTGTCGGCCTGGGTCTGGATGGTGAGTTCGATCGGGCCTTCGCCGGTCAGGACGAAGGGTTGTGGCGGCGAGGCGCCGGCGAGAAGCTGAATTATGAGATGGCGATGGTCGGGCAGGCTGTCGCGATAGTAGAGCCACTCCGGCATCCACGGGAAATAGATCGCGCGACCCTTGCCGCTGGCCAGCGAAAACATCCCGGGGAGTGTCGAGGATACTTCGGGGAAGCACAATTCCGGCGGACCGAAGCGTTGCGGCGGCAGCAGTTCGAGCTGTGCGGTTGCGCCGGCGCGCGGCGTCGCGTGGATGTAGAACCCGTCCAGAAGCATGAGGCTGGTGCCGGGAAGATCGAGCTCGCCGTCACGGATCTTGAAGTAGGCGCCGCGCATCTCGTCGCGCAGCAGGCCCAGTTCGCTGATCGGAAGGCAGGTGAGAGCCAGCTGTGCGCGCGTCTCGCCGCGCGGGCCGTAGAAGCCGGTCTCGCCGGTCGCCAGCAGGGTGCCGCCGGCGGCAACGTAGGCGTCGAGGCAAGCGGCTTCCTCATCGCTCATGCAGGCGACATTGGGCACCAGGATGGCGTCGTAGCGGTCCCGCAAGGCGGCTGCGTCGAGCACGCCGCCGACATGTTCGTCGCAGATGAAGTCGAACGGGATGCGTGCCTCGGCGAGCATGCGATAGGCGCCGCGGAAACAGCCGGCCCCGAGGCGCCGCGTTGTGGTGGCGCCGCGGTAGGTGTTGGTCTTGAACGAGTGGTAGAGGCCGACCCGGGCGGCCGACCGCAGGCCGCGATAATGGTCCGCGTTCTCGGCATGCCATTTGTACAGCGCGCTGATTTTTGGAAACGGTTTGGTGTCGTCCTGGTCGAAGGTGCCGAGGAGATAGTAGTCGAGGGCGGCGCCGCTCGCGAGTTGCTGGGCGAAGCGGAGCATGTGGTAGTCGCCGGTTTCAGCGACGAAGCGCCAGGCGAAATCGATGAAGTTGGCGGAGGTCGATGAGAAGGTTTTTCCGCGCCCGTAGGCGGCCGCCCAGCGCGCCTGTTCGCCGGCCTGGTAGGGCCATTCCGGTTGCGGGCGATCGACCGCGCGTTGGACTTCCATGCGGATCAGGTCGCTGGTGTTGCGGTGCCCGGTCATCGCGACGTCGGGATTGACCGACTTGATCGTCCGGTAGATTTCGTCGGCAAGTTGCAGCGCGGTCCGGTCCTGGAATTCGAGATAGTCGCGATAGGCGGGATCGGAGAATTCCTCCCGCTCCGGCAGGTCGCGGCCGTACATGTCGCGGAAGCGGGCGCTGCAGTTTCGGCACACGCAGATGCCATGGTAGTTGCCGCTGTAGTCGGAGGAGCGGTAGCCGAACATGTTGAAGAACAGGCCGTCCACCTTGTAGCGCCCGAGCGCCTCGCGCAGAATTTGGTGGGCGTAGTCGTTGTACCAGCCGCTGTTCACGCAGGCCTGGTAGGTGCCGTTGTAGATCAGCGGTTTGCCGGCGCGGTTGTGCATGAACCAATCGGGATGCGCCTCGTAAGCGACGCGGGTCGCCTTCGACATGTCGAAGCGTCCGACGATGCTGATGCCCTCTTCCCGGCAGGCGGCGATCATCTCGGCGAGGATGTCGCCCTTCAGGTAGGGGTTGCGCGCCTGCAGTTCGAGTTCGGTCGGGTAGAAAGCGAAGATGCCGCCGATGTTGAACAGCAGGACGTCGGCGCCGAATTCCCGGGTCTGGCGGGCCAGTCGCTTCGGATCCAGCAGCGCGTCCGGTTGGCGCAGGTTTGTCTGCACCATGCGGTACGGCCGCTTCCACCAAACCTCCTGGGTGCTGGCCGGCGAGACTGTGATGGGCATTGCATCAGGCGATGGCATCGGCAGACACTCCCTTGAGCTCCAGCTCAGCGGCGTAATGACAGGCGACCTCGTGGCCGGCGACGAATTGCGGCACGGGATCGGTGCTGCGGCAGATGTCGGCGGCATAGGGGCAGCGCGGATGGAAGGCGCATCCGGACGGGCGACTGGCCGGGTTGGCCACTTCGCCCTTGAGGCGGATATGCGCGGACTTGCGCGCCAGCTTCGGATCGGGGCGCGGAACGGCGTCCAGCAAAGCCGCGGTGTAGGGATGGCGGGGCCGTGCGAACAGGTCTTCGGTTGCTGCCAGCTCGACGACGCGGCCTGCATACATCACGGCCACCCGGTCGGCGATGTATTCGACGACGCTGAGGTCGTGGGAGATGAACAGATAGGTCAGGTCCAGTTCTTCCTGCAGGTCCTGCAACAGGTTCAACGTCTGCGCCTGCACCGAGACATCCAGCGCGGACACGCACTCGTCGGCGATCACCAGCTTGGGGTGCACCGCGAGAGCGCGGGCGATGCCGATCCGCTGACGCTCGCCGCCGGAGAAGGCGTAGGGGTAGCGCTTCAGGTATTCCGGACGCAGCCCGACCTTTCGCAGCAGCTCCGACACGGTGTGTTCGACCACCGCTTCGTCGGTGGTGCGGAAGTTGCGGAGGGACTCGCCGATCAGGTCGATCACGCGGCGGCGCGGGTTGAGCGAAGCATACGGGTCCTGGAAGATCATCCGGATGTCCGCGCGGTATTTCCGCAGCTCGTTCTCGCGGAGATGCGCGAGGTCCACCTGCTGGCCGTCGGCGCGGGCGTACAGGATCTTGCCGCCGCTCGGCTCGACCATGCGGACCAGTGCTTGCCCGAAACTGGTCTTGCCGCATCCGGATTCACCGACCAGGCCCAGCGTCTCGCCCGGGAAGATCGACAGGGTGATGCCGTCGACCGCGCGCACGGTGCCGATGATCCGCTGCAGCACGCCGGCGCGGATCGGGTAGTGGACGCGCAGGTCTTCGACGCGGAGCAGCGGGGCGCTCATTGCGGTGCCTGCTGCCCTGGCCGCATGTGGCAGGCGGCGAGGTGGCCCTTGGCGACCTCGCCAAGCTGCGGATCGAGGCGGTCGCAGAGGCCGCGTACAGCTTCGGCGCAGCGGGTGTTGAACGGGCAGCCGGGCGGGCGGTCCAGCGGGTGCGGGACCATGCCGGCAATGGCGTTCAGCCGTTCGCCATGCGCCTTGCGGGCGCCGAGCCTGGGGATCGAGCGAAGCAGCGCCTGGGTGTAGGGATGCTGCGGATTCTCGAAGATCGCGTCGACGCCGGCGCGCTCGACGACGCGGCCGAGATACATCACCGCGACCTCGTCGGCGATCTGCGCCACCACGCCGAGATTATGGGTGATGAACATCACCGCCATGCCGAACTCGTCCTGGATGATCCGCAGCAGCTCCAGGATGTTCGCCTGGGTGGTGACGTCGAGCGCCGTGGTGGGTTCGTCGGCGATCAGCAAGGCGGGCTGGCAGGCCAGGGCCATGGCGATCATCACCCGCTGCCGCATGCCGCCGGAAAGCTCGAACGGATAGCTGCGCAGGCACCGCCGCGGGTCGGGGATGTCGACGCGGGCCAGGGCCTCCAGGGCGCGTTCGCCGGCCTGTCGGGCGGTGAGCTTGTGATGCAGGCGGATCTTCTCGATCAGCTGGGTGCCCACCGAAAGCACCGGGCTCATGGAGTTCATCGGCTCCTGGAAGATCATCGCGATGTCGCGGCCCCGGATGGCGCGAATGTCTTTCCCGGTCGGATCGAGGCCGGCGATGTCGACGACCGGGCGGCCTTCGCGGGCCAGCACGATCGAGCCGTCGACGATGCGGCCGGGCCGCGCGACGATCTGCAGGATGGAGCGCGCGGTCACCGACTTGCCGGACCCTGATTCGCCGACGACGCACACCGTCTGTTGCCGGTCGATAGTGAGGTCGACGCCGTCGACGGCGCGGACCACGCCATCGCGGGTGTTGAAATGGGTGCGCAGCGATTTTATGCGCAGCAGCGGTTCGGCCATCACCGGTTCAGTCGCCATAGGGGTCGGCCGCGTCGCGCAATCCGTCGCCGAGGAAGTTCAGGGCGAGCACGGTCAGGATCACCATCGCGCCCGGCATCAGCAGCCAGGGCGCCTCGGCCAGGGAGCGGATGTTCTGCGCTTCCTGCAGCAACACGCCCAAACTGACGACCGGAGGGCGCAGGCCGATCCCGAGGAAGCTCAGCGATGTCTCGGCGATGATCATGGTGGGAATGGCGAGCGTTACTGAGGCGATGATGTGGCTGGTGAAGGCCGGCACCAGGTGGCGGGTGATGATGCGCATCTCGCTGGTGCCATCCAGGCGGGCGGCGTGGATGAACGGCTCGTTGCGCCACGACATGAAGCGGCCGCGGACCTCGCGGGCCAGCGCGGTCCAGCCGATGAGCGAGATGATCAGGGTGATGATGAAATAGACCAGGACCGGCGACCAAGTGACCGGGATCGCCGCGGCCAGGCCCATCCATAGCGGGATCGTCGGGACCGACATGATGAACTCGATGACGCGCTGGATGATGGTGTCGACGGCGCCGCCGAAATAGCCCGAGATGCCGCCGAGCAGGACGCCGAGGACGAGGCTGGCGGCGACGCCGACGAGGCCGATCGAGGTCGAGATCCGGGTGCCGTAGATCAGCCGGCTGAACACGTCGCGTCCGATGCGGTCGGAGCCAAACAGGTAGAAGGGCTGCGTCGGATCGAGCGGGCCGACCAGATGGGTGCTGGACGGGATCAATCCCCACAGCCTGTAGGGTTCGCCGGTGACGAAGAAGCCAATCGGAACGCGCACGGCTTCGTCGGGCACGAAGCGACGGCGCAGCGTCTTGGGATCGCGGGTCGAGGAGAAGCCGTAGGCGTGGAGCTGGAGGCGGAGCGAACCGGCCTCGTCGCGGACGAACAGGTGCAATCCTTGCGGCGGCACCAGGGTGTAGCGCGCGTCGTAGAAATCCGGCGTCCGTGGCGCCACGAACTCGCAGAAGCCGCCGATCAGATAAATCAGGCCGACCACGACCAGGCTCGCGAAAGCAACGCGATGCTCGCGGAACTTCCGCCAGACCAGCTGACGCTGGCTGGCCATGCCGATGCGTGGCGCCGGAGTGGTCGGCGCGGCTTCGAACAGGCTCGGCTCCTGGATCGACTGCATCGTCATCCCTTGGTGTAGATGTCCTCCCGCGTCAGTTGGTTGAGCATCGGCTCGCCGGTGCGGATGCGCCGCAGGTTCTCGCAGATGACGTCGAGCGAGCGGCCGATCTTGTCCGGGACCGGGGGCGTGAAATGCGGGGTCAGCAGCAGGTTCGGGGCATCCCAGAGCGGGCTGTCGGCCGGCAGCGGTTCCTGCGCCACCACGTCCAGGCCGGCGCCGCCGAGATGCCCCGATCGCAGGGCCGCGAGCATCGCCGGTTCGTCGATGACGTTGCCGCGGCCGATGTTCACCAGGAACGCGCCGGCGGGCATCAGCGCCAGTTCGCGTTCGCCGATCAGGTGATGGGTCGCGTCGGACAGCGGCACGGCCAGGACGACGGCGTCGCTCTGCCGCAGCAGCGGGTCGAGGGTGTCGCCGCGATCGCCGCAGAACAGCTCGTCGACGCCGGGCGGCGGTGCTGTCGCGCGGCGGCGATAGCCGAGCACGCGCATGCCGTGCGCGTTGGCGCGCACCGCCAGTTCGCAGCCGGTATGGCCGAGGCCGATGATGCCGATGGTGCGTCCGAACAGGCCGCGCAGATCCTCCTGGCCGGGCACCCCACCCCAGCGATGGGCTCGCTGCGCATCGAGGAAGGCGGGGAATTTGTAGGCGAGGGCCATGACGAAGAACAGCGCGTGGTCGGCCAGCACGGGAGAAGATCGCCCGGCGGAACTGGTGAGGATGAGGCCGCGGTCGAATGCCTCGGGCTTGGCGGCCTTGTTCAGGCCGGCGTGGTCGGCGTGGATCCAGCGCAACCGGGGCGCGCGGAAATAGCGCGTGTCCGGATCGGTTTCGAGCAGCGCCACCTCGGCGCGTTCGAGGGCGCTTTCGATCGCCCGGTCGTCGCCGCTGGCGAAGCGGATGATCTCGGCGTCGCCGATCGCCTCGGCCAGGCGGTCCCAGTGTCTCCCCTGGTAGGTGAGGCTGGTCATGATGGTCTTTACCTGCATCGCCGGCTTCCTTCGTCGCGTCATGGATGGTCGCTCGCGGCAGAGAAGGCTACCGCGTTGGGGCTTTTCGAGGCGCGCCCGTCTGGTCAGGCGGGAGCGAACCAGAACTGCTCGGGGTTCACCGGTCCAGGGTGGGGATACTGGGTGCTCGCGAACATGGTGTCCGGCACGTTGCGCATGCGCCGGTTGATGATGCCGTAGTCGTCGGTCGGCTGCACGATGCCGATGGTGTAGAATTCCTGTTTGGCGATCGCCATGATCTGGCGAAACACCGCGATGCGTTGCTCGGCCGTCAGCAGGCTGTTCTGGATCTTGTCGTAGAGCTCCGCCTGCTGGACCGCCGGCGGCGGCGGCTACTCCGCGCCGGGCAGCTTCTGGTAGGAGCGCGCCCAGGGGATGGCGAAATACGAGTCCAGCGAATAGGGAAAATAATATTTCGGATCGAAGATGGTGTCCGTCCCGGCCGCGGCCGACCAGATCGCCGCGTCGTGGTCGTTGTTGGACACGCGCTGGTTGAGCAGGCTGGTCGACTCGGTGTTGATGAACAGCTCGATGCCGACGCTTTTCCAGTAGCGTTTCACCAGTTCGGCGGAATTGATCCAGGGCTGGCGGAGGGTGGAACACTCGACGGTGATGCGCACGGGCTTGCCGTCGGCGGCCAGCCGGGTTCCGTCGGCGTTGCGATTGGTGAGTTCGGCCTTGTCGAGATAGGCGTTGGCGGCGGCGGGATCGTACTGGGTGAACTGGGTCGCCATCTCCTTGTCGAACAGCAGCGAATCCGGCCGTTCGATCATCTGGTAGGGCAGGCCCTGGCCGAGGAATACCAGGTCGATGATTTCGTCGCGGTTGATCGCGACGCTGAGGCCGCGGCGGAAATCCATGTTCTGGAACAGCGCGCGCCTGACCGGGTCCTTGTGAACCAGGTTGAGCGCGATCAGCATCAGGCTCGCGCGATCCGGGACCACCTTGTAGAAGTTGTAGCCGATCTTCTCGGCGGCGTCGGCGAACAGCGCCTTATGTTCCGGTGTCGTCACGAAGCCAAGATAGCTGTCGACGATGTCGTAGTCGCCGTTCAGAGCCTTCAGCAATTGCACTTGGTTGTCGGAGACGATGTCGAAGGTCGCGCGGTCGATATAGGGCAGCTGGCGGCCTTCGCTGTCGACCTTCCAGTAATACGGGTTGCGTTCGGCAATGACGCGCGCGCCGCTGGCCTGGCCGACGCCCCGGGTGATCACCCAGGGATTGAGCGTCGGCAGCTCGGGGTTGGCCCATTTGTTGGCGCGGTCATGGAAGCGCCGGACCCAGTCCTGCCCGCCGGCGTTTGCCACGCCCGGTGTGTAGGTCTTGTGGAACTGCGAGAGGTAGTGCTTCGGATAGGCGGTGGGGATGTTGGGCTCGACGGCATAGGCCGGGGTCGCCATCCATTGCGGCAGCAGGCCTTCCGGCTGCTCGAAGTGAAACACCACGGTCAGGTCGTCGCGTTTCTCGACGGCGACCGGCTTGCCGCCGCGCACCGACCAGATCGGCTTGGAGGGGAACAGCTCGGTGTTGAGGTAGATGTCGGAATACCAGAACAGGATGTCGTCGGCGCCGAACGGATGCCCGTCCGACCAACGCATTCCCGGCCGCAGGTGGAAGGTGTAGCTGCGGCCTTCGTCGGCTATGTCGATGCTCTGGGCGATGTTGGGCTCGACCTCGGGGAAGATGTCGAGGCCGCGCGCCTTCAGGGACCATGGCTTCCAGCGCGTCAGCTGTTCATACCCGATCATCCGCACCAGGCTGAAGATGTCGGTGGCGCCGGCCATGCTCATGCGCCAGGTGCCCCCATACTGGCCGATGGCGGCGTGCACCGGCACGACTTTCGGCGCCGCCGGCAGGCGGTCGGCGACCGGCGGCAATTTTCCCGCATCGACCTGCGCCTTCAGCATGGGCGCGTCGGTGTAGGCGGAGGCGCCGGCCAAGCCCCGCGGTCAGCCTTTCAGCTGATAGAAGGCGACCGCGTTGTCGTGCAGGATCATGCGCTGCTCGGCTTCGCTCATCGGGATCTGGAACGCCCGCAGCGGATCATCGAAATCCCAGTGCGGATAATCCGATGCGTAGAGCAACCGGTCCCAGCCGATGCAGTCGAACAGCAGCCGGAGGTCCTCGGGGTTTTCGGGTTCCTCTACGGGCTGGGTCGAGAACCAGATGTTGCGCCGCATGTATTCGGAGGGCTTCATCTTCACATGCGGCGTTTCGTTGCGCATCTTTGCCCAGTGCGCATCCAGCCGCCAGGCGAGCGGGGGCGCCCAGGCGAAGCCGCCCTCGATCATCACCACGCGCAGATCCGGGAAATGCTCGAACACGCCTTCGAGGATGAGGCTGGCGACCTGGGCCTGCATGCTGTGGATCAGCACGTGATGGTCTTCGGCATAGAAGGCCGGCCATCCCGTGGGCGTCGGCGAATAGGCCGAGGGGCCGCCGATATGGAAGCCGATCGGCAGGTTGTGTTCGACGGCCGCGGCGAAGATCGGCCAGTAGCGCTTGCGGCCGATCGGCTCCAGCGAACGGGAGCCGAGCTGGATCTGGGCGAATTGCGGATCGCCGCCGCGCTTGCGGATTTCTTTCACCGCGCTGTCGGGGTCTTCGGCGGCGATCAGGATGGAGGCCCGCAGGCGCTTCTCCTGCGAGGTGAACTCGGCGACCTGCCACTCGTTGGCGGCGGCGGTGAGGGCTGCGGCGAGTTCGAGGTTGCGCGGCGTGTTGGCTTCGATCAGCGGCTCGAGAATGCCGATCTCGATGTCGTAGGCGTCGAGGTGCTGCTTCTGCATGAAGGCCAGATCGGAGCCGGGCGGCTTGCCGTTCGGCGGCCAGGCATCCCGCCGGGCGGTGTTGGGGGAGAAGCGCGGATAGGTGCCGCGGCCGGAATACACGCCGTGCGGCCGGTTGCCGTATTGCGAGACGTGCTCGCGCCACTGCGCGCTGAGATAGGGAAACAGCGCGCGCTTGTCGGCCATCGACGGATGGATGTCGCTGTCGATGATCTTGAGGCGCGAGGCGGCCTTGGCGGGCGCCGTCGGTTTGTCGAGTGTGATGCTCACTGCACGGTCTCCTTCAGCCGGGAATAGGTCGCCAGCGGGTTGTCCACCATGATCTTCTCCAGCAGCCGGTGCGGAATGCCTTCCGGCAGGGCCGCCTCGCCCTCGAACTGCCAGTGCGGGTAGTCGGTCGAAAACAGCAGCATGTCGTCGGAGCCGATCTGGTCGATGATGCGCTCAAGCAACTTGGGATCGGAAGGGGCGTCGATCGGCTGCACGGTGAGGCGGACATGCTCGCGGATCAGTTCGGCGGGAGATTGCTTCACCCAGGGGATTTCGCCGCGCACGCCGCGCCAGGTCTTGACCGCGCGCCACAGCAGGCCGGGCAGCCAGGTGACGCCGGATTCGATCAGCACGATCTTGAGGTCGGGGAACTTGCCGAAGACGCCCTCGGTGACCAGGCTCAGCAGCTGTGCTTCGAAGGCTTGCGTGTTGCTGACGTAGTCCTGCAGGAAATGTGTCGGCCAACCGGTCGAGGTCGGGGCATGGCGGTACATGGTTCCGGCGTGCAGGCCGAGCGGCAGGCCGTGGCGCTGGCAGGCTTCGAAGATCGGCCAGTAGAAGCTTTTGCCGAGCGGCATGTCGACCGCGACCGGGATCAGCACCTGGACGAAGCGATGGTCGTCGGCCAGCCGCTCGATCTCGGCGACGGCAAGTTCGGGGCTTTGCGCGGTGACGACGATGGAGGCGCGCAGGCGGGGATCGCGGGACAGGAATTTGTCGGCGATCCAGTCGTTTACGGCGCCGCACAGGGCGGCGCCCATGCGCTCGCTGACCGCGACCATGCCGCCGGACAGGGTGTTGCAGATCGCGAAGCGGGCCTGGAATGGGTTGAGGGCATCGGCCTGCAGGGTGCCGAGATCGGCGGCCGGCGAGCCGTTTTTGGCCGCCCAGTCCGGCCGGCAGCTGATCGGCGCGTTCGGCGGATAGCTGCCCATGGTGAAGCCGTCGAGGCCGCGGGAGACGAAATTCTCCTGCCAGTATTCATCCATGTAGGGCAGCAGCGCGCCGATCGGCGGGACCCCCGGGTGGACGTCGCAATCGATGGCGCCACGCACGGTGATCGGCATGGAATTCTCCTGTCTCAGACGCGGTCTTGGCCGCACTCGGCCTGGAGCAGGCTGGCGCGCGACGCGGCTGTCGTTCCTCGATACGGCTTGGTCTTCAAGCGGTGGCGCCGTTTGGTCCTGGTGGTTTCCAGCAGCCTAGGAAAACCAAACAGCGGTTGCAACCCCTCGATCGGTCTTCCTGATTGCGCTTGACGGGAACAGGGCTTGGGACGCAAAAGCTTGCCTAACAAGGAACCTAACAAACCATGACGGAACGCCGTGTCACGGTGCAGCTTCTGGCGGACCAGCTTGGGTTGTCCAAGTTCTCGGTTTCCCGCGCCCTGGCCGGGAAACCCGGGGTCGGCGAGGCGACCCGGGCCCGGGTGCTCCGGGCGGCGCAGAGCTCCGGCTATCGCGGGCTGGCGACGGCCGCGGCGCCGGTGCGGCAGGTGCTGTTCGTGCGCCATGAGCAGGATTCCATCCCCAGCGAGTTGTGGATCAACATGCTGCATGGCGCCGAGCGCGAGGGGACGCGGCACGGCCTGTCGATTATTCCGCGCCAGGCGCAGCATCTGGGGGACCTGGCGCGCCTCGATGCGGCGGTGGTCGGGCTCGTGCTGGCGCTGTCGAGGCCTACCGCGTTGTCCCGCGATGCCGCGCGCACCGGGCTGCCGGTGGTTTGCGCCGGACATGTGGACGCGCTGGAGCCGGTCGATCAGGTGGTTGGCGCGGATTACGAGGGGGGCGTCGCGGTGGCGCGATTCCTGACCGGCCTGGGCCACCGCGGCATCGGCTTCGTGCGCGGAAACCCGGGCCTGTACGGGCGGTCCGAGCGGTTTCGCGGGCTGCTGGACGGCGCCCGCGCGACGCCGGGGGTTGAGGTGCGTGAGCTTGGCTTCACCGAGCCGGACGGGTTCCGCGCGGCGTTCCTGGCGATGCTGCGTTCGGGGGCCGCGCCGACCGCCCTGTTCTGCGCCCAGGACGGGCTGGCGGTGACCGCGGTTTCCGAGTTGCTGCGCCTCGGGGTCAGCGTGCCCGATGATATTTCGGTGGTCGGCTACAACGATTTCCTGTGCGCCACCCAGATCGTGCCGCCGCTGACCACGATCCGGTTGCCACAGGAGCAGATGGGCGTGGCGATGGTGCGCTGCATCGTCGAGCGGCTGTCGCAGCCCGTCGCGGAGCGGCTGCCGCCGATCCGGCTGGTGGTGGTGCCGGAGCTGGTGGAACGGCGCTCGACCGCCCGGCCCGGGATGCGGGATTGGGTTCGGCGGCTGGTTGCGGGAGAGGCCGAGCCCGTGGCCTAGTTCGGCCGGCCATAAGTCCGGCGGGAGGGGGAACGACGTGGAACAGACCTGGCGCTGGTTCGGACCAAGCGATGCAATCCGGCTTGATGAAATCCGCCAGACCGGCGCCACCGGGATCGTCACCGCGCTGCACGACATCGCCTATGGCGTGGTCTGGCAGCGGTCCGAGATCGCCGAGCGCCGGGACATGATCGCGGCCTCGGGGATGCGCTGGAGCGTGGTGGAGAGCCTGCCGGTCGCGGAGGCGATCAAGCTGGGCGACGGCAACCTCGAGCCGTTGTTCGCCAATTACCGCGAGTCGCTGCGCAATCTCGCGGCCGAGGGCGTGACCACCGTCTGCTACAATTTCATGCCGGTGCTGGACTGGACCCGCACCCAGCTGGCGGCGCCGCTGCCGGAGGGCGGCACCGCCCTGCGCTTCAATGCGGATGAATATGCGGCGTTCGACTGCTTCATGCTGGAGCGGCCGGGCGCGGAGGGCGAGCATCCGCCCGAGGCGCTCGCCCGCGCGCATGCCTGGATCAAGGCCGCATCCGAGAGCGACCGGGACCGGCTGCTGGCGACCATCATGGCTGGGCTACCGGGCGCCTATCAGCGCTATGACGTGCCGGGGCTGAGGCGGGTGCTGGATGCCTGGCGGGGGTTCAGCCGAGACGATCTGCGCGCGCGGCTTGCGGATTTCCTGCAGGCGGTGGTGCCGACCGCCGCCGAGGTCGGGGTGCGGCTGTGCATCCATCCCGACGACCCGCCGCGGCCGCTGTTCGGCCTGCCGCGGGTGGCATCGAACGCCGACGACCTGGCGTTCATCATGCACGCGGTCGACGACTACGCGAACGGCCTCACCCTATGCACGGGGTCGCTCGGGGCCGGACCGGGCAACGACCTGCCGGAGATCGCGCGCCGCTTTGCCGGGCGAGTGCATTTCGCGCATCTCCGCAATGTCGCCAAGGAGCCCGACGGCTCGTTCGCCGAGGCCAGCCATCTGGGCGGCGATGTCGACATGGTAGCGGTGATTTCGACGCTGCTGGAGGAACAGGGACGACGCCGGGAGCAGGGCGATCCGAACTGGCGGATTCCGTTCCGGCCCGACCATGGCCACGTCCTGCTCGAGGACCATGGCCGCAAGACCCATCCGGGCTATCCACTGATCGGGCGGATGCGCGGGCTGGCGGAACTCCGCGGCGTGATGACCGCGGTTTCCGCCCTCCGTGGATGGCCTATGTAGCTAGTGAACCGGCGTCGTCAGCGGCGCCGCCAGTTCGATCAGCCGGCCCCAGCGGGCGGCCGAGTGCAGGTGGGCGTAGATGGCGGCGATCCAGCCGCGTCGGCGCCAGTCGAGATAGGTCTCGTCGCTGACCTGGTCCAGCCGGTCGGCGCGCAGGATCTTGAAGCCGCGGATCTTGGCGGTGCCGCCGGCGGTGAAGTTCACCGTCGCCTCCTCCTCCTCCAGCAGGTTGTTCTCGTCCAGCGCGCGGGCGAAGGCGGCGGAGGCGCTCAGGTTGTCGCGGAACGCCGAGCAGAACGCGACCGCCTCGTTCAGGGCGCCGGTCGGCTTGCCGTCCTCGAACAGCGGGGCGCCGGTGTCGGGGCGGATGCATTCGGCGTCCGGCTCCATGCCGACATAGACCGATTTGGTGGCGGCATCCTCGACGAAGATGAACGGGAAGGCGCGGACATAGGCCGGCACGTAGGTATCGGCGCGCCATGTGCCGTCCGGCTGGACGAACAGGTTGATCGCCTCCGCCAGCCCCAGCAGCGCCACCGGCGCCGGCGTCGGGCCGGCGGTGAACAGGATCGGGAAATGCTGCGAGGCGGCCTCGAACTCGCTGAGGCCGAGCGGCACCGACTGGGCCTTGGCGGTGAAGCCGTAGCCAACGCTGCGATCCAGCTTCAGGCCGCCGTGATGGGCAGGGTTCACCCCGACCACGCGCTTGAAGAACAGCGGCATGGCCTGCGGCGCAACCGCGCCCTCGGCAGCCTGGGTGGGGGTTTCGGACATAAATGCACTCCCTGCTCGAATGGCGCCGCAATCTGCATGAGCGGGTCTCGTGCGTCGAGGGGGAGCGGCAACCTGAAGTAAATTAAGCGGCGTCCCGCAGGCAGCGCTCCAGCAGGGCCAGGGCCGCGTCGGCGAAGGCGCGCATGTTGGCGGCCCGGTCGGGGCTGCCGGTCTCGAGCGTCATCACCGCCCCGGAACCCCCGGCCACGGCCAGGCAGGCATGGCCGGCGGCGTCGCCGTAGCGGTTGCCGGTGGGGCCGGTGGCGCCGGTCTCCGCCAGCCCGAAGGTGGCGTCGAAGCGCCTGCGGATGGTCGTTGCCAACAGGCTGGCATAGGGCTCGCTGGAGGCGCGCATTCCGGCCATCGCCTCGTCGGAGATGTCCAGCAGGGTCGCGCGGGCCAGGCGGGTGTAGATCACGGCGCCGCCCAGGAAGTAGGCGGAGGCGCCTGGCACCGCCAGCAACGCCGCCGAGATCAGGCCGCCAGCGGAGGATTCGGCGACGGCCACGGTCGCCTGGCGCGCCCGCAGCAGGCCGGCGACGGCTTCGGCGCGGGGAAGCAGGTCCTGCATCGCGGTTTCCATTCCGTGGGTTGCGGCAAGCATCCGCCGCGGTTGCGTTTGTCACCGGCGGCGGCACATCGTAGGCAGCCTGCCGGCGCGCGGTATAGGGCCGGCCGCGAAAAATGGAGGAAATGCGCACATGTCCGGTTTCGCTTCGACCAACGATATGGCGGAGAAAAAGGTCTCGTTCGACGAACTCGGGAAGGGGCTGTACGCCTATACCGCCGAGGGCGATCCCAATTCCGGCGTGATCGTCGGCCCGGATGGCGTGGTCGTGGTGGACGCCCAAGCGACCCCCGCGATGGCCAAGGAAGTGCAGGCGAAGATCGCCACCGTCACCGACAAGCCGGTGACCCGGATCGTGCTGACGCATTACCATGCGGTGCGGGTGCTCGGCGCATCGGGCTATCCGGCGCATTCGATCATCTGCTCGGACGTGACCCGGGACCTAACCGTGGAGCGCGGCCAGCAGGACATGGACAGCGAGATCGGGCGGTTCCCGCGGCTGTTCCGTGGGCGGGAGGGGATTCCCGGCCTGACCTGGCCGACCGAGACATTCCACGAGCGCATGACCCTGTGGCTGGGCGAGCGCGAGGCGCAGGTGATCCATATCGGTCGGGCGCACACCGCCGGCGACACCATCGTGTGGCTGCCGCGCGAGAAGGTGCTGTTCGCCGGCGACACGGTGGAGTTCGGCGCCACCCCCTATTGTGGCGACGCGCATTTCACCGACTGGCCGGACACCATCCGCAAGCTGCGCGAACTCGGCGCCGAGAAGATGGTGCCGGGGCGCGGCCGGGCGCTGCTGAACGCCGGCGAGGTGAAGGAGGCGCTGGACGGCACCGAGGCGTTCACCTCGCGGCTGTTCGGCATCGTCCGCGCCGGCGTCGCCAAGGGCGGCAACCTCACCGACATCTATGCCGAGGCGATGCAGAAGATGCGGCCCGAGTTCGGCCACTGGGTGATCTTCGAGCATTGCATGCCGTTCAATGTCTCGCGCGCCTTCGACGAGGCCAGCGGGATCGACCATCCGCGTATCTGGACCGCCGAGCGCGATGTGGAGATGTGGCGGGCGGTCGAGGGCAAGGCCGCGAAGTCGGGCGAGATCAGCCGGTGAGCCGAGCGCCGGGGCGGTGAGCGCCGGCTGAGATGAACAGCACATTCGCCTATCCGAAATACCCGTTCCGCCCGGTGCGGGACGACGGCGCGCGGCACCCGGTGGTGGTGGCTGGCGGTGGCATGGTGGGCCTGACCGCGGCGCTGGACCTGGCCCGGCGGGGTCAGCGCGTGGTGGTGCTGGACGACGACGACACCGTCAGCGTCGGCTCGCGCGCGATCTGCCATGCCAAGCGGTCGCTGGAGATCTACGATCGGCTGGGGGTGGGGCAGCGGCTGCTGGACAAGGGGGTCACCTGGAACGTCGGCAAGGTTTTTTTCCGGGACCGCAAGGTTTACGAGTTCGACCTGCTGCCGGAGCATGGCCACGCCTTTCCGGCCTTCGTGAACCTGCAGCAATACTACCTCGAACACTGGCTGGTGGAGGCCTGCGAGGCCACCGGACTGGTCGATTTGAGGTGGAAAAGCCGCCTGTGCGGGGTCGAAAACCGTCCGGACGGGGTTGCGCTGACGATCGAGACGCCGGAGGGGCGTTACGGCCTCGGCGCCGACTGGCTGCTGGCTTGCGACGGCGCGCGCAGCTTCGTGCGCGACAGCCTGGGCGTGGCCTCGACGGAACGGGTCTTCCGGGACCGCTTCCTGATCGCCGACGTGGTGATGCAGGCCGCCTTCCCGCCGGAACGCTGGTTCTGGTTCGACCCGCCATTCCATGCCGGCGGTTCCACACTGCTGCACCGGCAGGCCGACAACGTCTGGCGGATCGATTTCCAGATCGGCTGGGACGCCGACCCCGAAGCGGAGCGCGACCCGGAGCGGGTGACCGACCGGCTGCGGGCGATGCTGGGGCCGGAGGTGGCGTTCGCCCTGGAATGGGTCAGCGTCTACACCTTCCGCTGCCGGCGGCTGGAAAAATTCCGCCATGGCCGGATTTTCTTCCTAGGCGACGCCGCCCACCAGGTCAGCCCGTTCGGCGCCCGGGGCGGCAATGGCGGCACCCAGGACGCCGACAATCTCGTGTGGAAGCTGGATGCGGTCATGCGGGGGATTGCTCCCGATGCGCTGCTCGACAGCTATGACGCGGAGCGGGTGCCGGCGGCGGACGAGAACATCCTCAATTCCACCCGCAGCACCGATTTCATCACCCCGAAAAGCGATGCGGCGCGGGCCTATCGCGACGCGGTGCTGGAACTGGCCGAGCATTTCCCGTTCGCCAGGCCGCTGGTCAACTCCGGCCGGCTCTCCCGCCCCGCCATCCTGCGGGACAGCCCGTTGAACACCCCCGACGAAGACGCCTGGACGGGGGGCCTGCCGCCGGGAACGCCGGCCGTCGATGCGCCGGTGCGGTCCCGTGGCGGCGAGGACTGGCTGCTGCCCCAGCTTGGCGGGGAGAATTTCTCGCTGCTGCTGTTCGGTGGACCGGCGGAATTTCCCGGCCTGGACCAACTGGCGTCAGAGCCGCTGCCGGTGCGGCCGGTGTTCGTCGCCGACCGCGCCCTGGACGGTGCCCTGGAAGACCATCTCGGCCTCGCCTCCAGCCGCTACGACGCGCAACCCGGCACCGCCATCCTGCTCCGCCCCGACCAGCATGTCGCGGCGCGCTGGCGAGGCTTCGACGCAAACCGGGTCGCCGCCGCCCGCCGCCGGGCGCTCGCGATGGAGGCCCCCTGACATGCTCGACACGTCCCCCAACCTCGACGACCCGGATGCGCTGTTCGAGATGCTGGTCGAAGCGCATCGCGGGCTGGAGGCCGATGCGTCACGCCGCCTCGATGCGCGGATCATCCTGCTGCTGGCCAACCATATCGGCCGCGTGCAGGTGGTCCGCGAAGCGATCGCCGCGGCCCTGGCCGTGACCCAGGACGCACCGCCGGCCTGAGTTGCAAGCATCGTCGCGCGGTGGGGCCGCGCGGTGGGCCCGGCGCGGTGGGCCCGGCGCGGTGGTCCGGCGCGGCCGGGCATGCGACAAGCCGGCGATGCGAACAACCGGTCTGTATAAAACCCTGATGCGGATGACGCGCCGGCTGGTCCGTCCGCGCGCGGTAACCAAGGCCATCGGCAAGATGCGTGGCCTCGGCGCCGGCACCATCCAGGTGCCGCGCCACACCCCGGTTGCCGCCGGACGGGTCGAGGAGGTGACCGCCTTCGGATCCAACCCCGCGGCGCTGCGCATGCTGCTGTATGTGCCGGCGACGCCCCCCCGGCCGAAGGCGCCGTTGATCGTGGTGCTGCATGGCTGCGGCCAGCATGCCCCGGGATTTGCGACCGCATCCGGCTGGACCCGGCTGGCCGACCGCCTCGGCATGCCGCTGCTGCTACCCGAGCAAGTGGCGCGCAACAATCGCGGCCGGTGCTTCAACTGGTTCCTGCCCACCCAGGCCCGGCGCGACGTCGGCGAGGCGCTGTCGGTGCGGCAGATGATCGAGGTCGCCGGCGAGCGCTTCGGCACCGATCCCGGCCGGATCTTCGTGGTCGGGCTTTCGGCCGGCGGCGCAATGGCGGCGGCCCTGCTGGCGGCCTATCCGGAGGTGTTTTCCGCCGGCGCCGTGGTCGCCGGCCTGCCGGTCGGCTGTGCCGTCAACGCCGCCTCGGCGATGGCCTGCATGGCCCAGGCGGGCCCGGTCCTGACCCCGGCGGGCTGGGCCAGGCTCGCCCGCGAGGCGGGTCCCGCCGGCTATGCGGGTCCGTGGCCGCGGATCACCGTCTGGCAGGGCGGCGCCGACCATACCGTGGCGCCGGCCAACGCCCTCAATCTCGCGACGCAATGGCAGGCGCTGCACGGCAGCGGCCGAATGCCCTCGATCGACGTGCGGCCGCGCAAGGGGGTGCGGCGGCGGGTATGGGGCGATGCGGTCGAGCTATGGACGCTGGACGCGATGGGCCACGGCTTCCCCATCGACGGCGTGTCGCTGGACCGCTTCTGCCCCGACATCGGGCTGGACGCCGCGGCCGCGATCGCCCGGTTCTGGCGGCTGCGGCCCCGGTCGCCGTCGTAGGGTTCCCCGTCGCAGAGCGGCTTCGATCCGCAATCGGGCGATGCGCCCAAAGCGCCTATGCGCGCTGGCGGAGGGACTGCTCGACGAACGGCACGAAATGCGAAACCGGCGGCGTCGTCAGCCCCTTCACCTTGGCCTGCTCGTCGTAGCGGCGAAGCTTCACGGCCTCGCGCCAGTAGGGCAGGGCTTCGAACGCCGCGATCTCGTCGGCGGACATCGGGCCGCCCTGCAGCGACAGGCTGAGCACCGAATCGCTCGACAGCTTGGCGAAATAATCCGATTCCTTGCCGCACAGATAGCGCTTGGCTGCGACGTGCAGACGGACCGGCTCGGTCACGTCAGGTCCGAAACGATCCTCCAGATAGGCGAAGCCGATCTCCTCGTGCCGGTCGTCGATCCCTTCGGCCGCCGGGTTCTCGCCGAGGTCGTGCACCATGTGGCCGATATCGTGCAGCAGGGCCGCCACGATCATGCCGGGAGGGTCGCCGGCCTGCTCGGCCAGCCACGCCGCCTGCAGCCCATGCTGGATCTGGTTGATGTCCGACAGCCCGTAGCGATGCTGCCCGTTGACGTCGAGACGGCGAACGATATCGGCGAGAATGTCCTGGCCCATGGGGCGACCTCCTGTGCTTGGCCGCCATCGGCGGCTGCGGACGCTCATAGCCCAGACGCTTTGAGGTTGGATATCGCGCTCTGCGTACGGATCGGCATCAGCCGCGGCGAAGCAGCAGCGAGCCCGCCGGATGCACCTCGCAGCTCCATCCCGGCGGGATCAGCGTCGTGGCGTCGAGCTGGGTGACGATGGCAGGGCCTTCGAATCGCTGCCCGGCAATGAGTCCGGTGCGCTCGTACACCGCGGCGGCCATCGTGCCCGAGGCGAAATGGACGTCGCGGCGGCCCGGCATCACGCCGCCGGAACCGTTGCCGAGCCGGGCGCCGACCGCCGCCGGCAGCCGGCCGATCGCCTCGACCCGCAATGTCACCAGCTCGATCGGCGCCTCCAGCGAGAAGCCGTACAGCGCCTGGTGGGCGGCGACGAAGCCCGCTCGCGCCGCGTCGGCGTCGCCCGGCCACGGCACCGCCAGTTCGCCGCCTTGCCCTTCGTAGCGCATCATCGCCACGTCTTCGAGCGACCGGTCGGCCGGCGTGATCTTCTCCTCCTCGAGCCAGGCCAGCGCTTCGTCGCGTAACGCATCCAGGATCTCGCGGATGGCAACCGGGTCGGCAAAGCCCGCCTGCGGCAGAGTGCGGTGGAATTCCGCCTTGAGGTCCGCTGCCAGCAACCCCTCGGCACACAGCACCCCCGGGGCCGGCGGGATCAGCACCGTGGTGATCCCCAGCAGGCCGGCCAGCGCGCAGCCATGCAGCGGCCCGGCGCCGCCGAATGCCACCAGTGCGAAGTCGCGCGGATCATGCCCGCGCTCCACCGACACGACCCGGATGGCGCCCATCATGTTGCTGTCGGCGATCGCCAGGATGCCCCGGGCGGCGGTGTGCGGGTCGAGTCCCAACCGGTCGGCGACGCGCTGCACGGCGGCGGCGGCCAGCGCGATGTCCAGCCGCATCCGGCCGCCGAGCAGTTCCGGCGGCAGATGCCCGAGCACCAGATGCGCATCGGTGACGGTCGCCTCGATACCGCCCAGGCCGTAGCCGGCGGGTCCCGGATCGGCGCCGGCGCTGGCCGGGCCGACACTCAGCGCGCCGTCGGCCACCCGCGCGATCGAGCCGCCGCCGGCGCCGACCGTCACCATGTCCAGCATCGGCAGCGGCAGCGGCCATTCGCCGACCCGTCCCCGCTGGGTGAGGCTGATCTTCCCGTCCTTGATCAGGCAGATATCGGCGCTGGTGCCGCCGATATCGACCGTGACGATGTCGGCGAACCCGGCCGCCGCGGCCACGTCGCGGGCGCCGACCACGCCGGCGGCGGGGCCCGACAGCGCGGTGACCGCCGGCGCGCGGCGGATGGCGGCGGCGCCGGCGACGCCGCCGTTCGATTGCATCAGCAGCAGCGGTGCCGCGATCCCGGCTTCGGCCAGGCGCCGCTCCAGCCGCGCCACATAGGTCGAGACGGCCGGCATCACCGTGGCATTCAGGATGGTGGCGAGGCTGCGCTCGTATTCCCGCACCACCGGCAGCACGTCGACCGAGGCGGTGACGGCAATCCCCGGCAAGGCCGCGCGCAGCATCTCGGCCACGCGCTGCTCATGCGCCGGGTGGGCGAAGCTGTGCAGCAGGCAGATCGCCACCGCCTGCACGCCGAGGCGGCGGCAGGCCTCGGCGGCTTCTTCGACGCTCGCCTCGTCGAGCGGCGTCACCACGACGCCGCCGGGGCCGATCCGCTCCACCACCTCCAGCACCCGCGACGGCGGCACCGGCCGCCGCGGCTTGTTCCAGACATAGAGGTTGGAATGCCGCGGAATATCCTGTCGGCCGATTTCCAGCACGTGGCGAAAACCGGCCGTGGTGACCAGCGCGGTGACGGCGCCCTTGTTCTCGAGGATGAGGTTGGTGGCGACCGTGGTGCCGTGCAGCACCCGCCCGATCGCCTCGGCACCGGCGCCGGCGGCCTCCAGCGCCAGCCGCACGCCGGCGACGAAGGCGATCGAGGGATCGGCCGGGGTGCTGGCGGTCTTGGCGCGCCACGCCATGCCGCTCGCCTGGTCCTGCAGCGTGACGTCGGTGAAGGTGCCGCCGATATCGACGGCGAGCGACAGCGGCCCGGGCTGGGTCATCGACACGTCAGACGAGGACATCGACATACCCGTTGCGGTGAAAGGCGCCGGCATTCGGCCGAGTTGAACGAAGTTCTTCAGTGGCGTCGGCGTCGAGCAGCCCTTCGCGGATGATGACGCCGTAGTCGCGCGACGCCGCCTCGACCGACACGAATCCGTCCAGCACGTCGCGCAGCACCAGCTCCGCCGGCCGATCGTATGGATGGCCGCGACCGCCGCCGCCGCCGGTCACCAGCCGCAGCACGTCGCCCTTGCGCAACGTGTTGCCGTCCGACAACGGCGCCAGCTTGCGTTCGTCGTTGCGGCCCGGATTGACCGAGACGGAGCCGGCGCCACCGGCCATGCCGCCGGCGACGCCCCAGGGCGGATTCTCGACGCTGTCGATGCGAACCGCCAGCACCGCCTCGTCGGCCAGCACCTCGTATTCACGAACGATGCCGCAGCCGCCACGGAACTTGCCGGCGCCGCCGCTGTCGCGATGCACGCTATAGCTGCGCAGCCGCACGGGATAGCCGATCTCCAGGAACTCGACCGGTAGGTTCTCCTGGGCCACGAAATACACCGTGTCGATGCCGTCGGCATCCGGACGCGCGCCGTAGCCGACGCCGATGCCGTCCGACAGCAGGAACTTCTTCTCCCCGGCGCTGCCGCGCATCAGGATGATGACATAGGCGGAATGCGCCGCGAGCCCCGGCGTGCCGGCGACGTTCACCAACCCGTTCAGCGCCGCCAGCACCCGCATCATGGTGAGGCCGCGCATGCCAAGCGGCGCTGGAAAGCGCGGCCGCAGCAGCGAGCCCTCGCGCAGCCGCACCTCATCCAGCGCACGCGGGCCGCCGGCGTTGCAGACCTGGGTGGGATCGGCGCCGAGGAAGGAAAGTCCCAACGCCATTCCGGGAACATCGCGGTTCATCAGGAAATTGACCGGCCCCGGCGCCTGGTCGTCGGTTTCGGTGGCGTCGAAGATGAAGCGGTCGTCGGGCGTGCGGGTCAGCGCGAAGCGGATCTTGAACGGGCCGTTGCCATGTCCGTCCGAATCGATCGCATCGGTGAACCTGTGGGTGCCGACGGGAAAGGTCTCGTGCAGCCGGCGCCGCACCAGCGTCTCGGTGCGCGCCAGCAACTGTGCCAGGGCATCGGCCAGGATGTCGGCGCCGAACCGTTCGATGATCTCCACCAGCCGTCGAACCCCCAGGTCGACGCTGGCCATCAGCGCCCGGGTGTCGCCGCGGCAGGTGTCCGGATAGCGGGAATTACGATAGAAGATATCGAGCGTCGCCTCGTTGGTCACCCCGGCGGCGATCAATCTTGTCGGCGGGATGATGATGCCTTCCTGAAAGATGTCGGTGGCATCGGGGCTGATCGATCCCGGCCGCAAGCCGCCGATATCCGAGAAATGCGCCCAGCCCATCACGAAGGCGCAGCGCCGGCCTTCGTGGAACACCGGCGCCAGGAACACCTGGTCATTGGAATGCGACACCGCGCCGTGGCTGCCGTAGCAGTCGTTGTACCAATAGAGATCACCCGGCTGCATTGCTTCGGCGGGGAATTTCTCGAATACCGGCCCGCAGATATCGCCGAAGATCGGCACGTTGCTGCCGACCGCCATCACCCCGTCGGCATCGAACAACGCGGTATAGAAATCCTTCTTCTCGCGAATGAAGGCGGAGATCGCCGTCCTCTCCAGCAACGCCTCCATTTCCGCCTGCGCGGCGCGGATGGCGCCACGGATGATTTCGAGCGTGATCGGATCACAGGAATTCATGCATCGTCTCCGAGGTGACAGGCAACGCGGCGTTCATTTCCGGCAGTGCGCAGCGCCGGCGTCTCGACCGAGCAGCGGTCGAATGCGTCCGGGCAGCGGTCGCGAAACACGCAGCCCACGCCTTGCAAAGGCGTGTCCGACATGGCGCCGCGGATCGGCAGCGCCGCCCGATCCTGGTCGACGCGCGGCACCGGCACGGCCGCCACGAGGGCGCGGGTATAGGGATGATGCGGCGTATCGATCAACGCCTGGGTTGGACCCTCTTCCACGACCCGGCCGAGATACATCACCAGCGTGCGCTCGCACACATACCGGATCAGCGCCAGGTCGTGGCTGATATAGATCGCGGCCAGGCCAAGCTCGTCGCGCGCGGCGCGCAGCAGGTTGAGGATGCCGGCCCGCACCGACACATCCAGCATCGAAACCGGCTCGTCGGCGACGATCAGCCGCGGCCCGGGGATCAACGCCCGCGCCAGCACCACCCGTTGCAGTTGCCCGCCGGACAATTCATGCGGATGCCGGTCCAGCCACGCCGCCGCAGGCGTCAGCCGGACCCGCTGCAACACGGCCTCGATCCGCGCCGCATGCTCATCGGGCGGAAACCCGAAATTGCGCAGCGGCTCGGCAAGCGTGCGGCGGATGGTGAAGCGCGGGTTCAACGCGTCGAACGGGTTCTGGAACACCAGCTGCGCCCGCGCGCGAAACGCCAGCAGCGCGCGGCCCTTCGCCTCGGTGATATCTTCACCTTCGAACATGATCCGTCCGGCGGTCGGCGCCTCCAGCCGCAGCAGCATGCGCGCCGTCGTGGTCTTGCCGCAGCCGGATTCGCCGACGATCCCCAGCGCCTCGCCGGCCGCCACCCGCAGGCTGACATCGCGCACCGCATGGATGTCGCGCCCCTGCACGTGGAAGCTCTTGGCGAGGCCAGCGGCTGCGATCACCTCGCTCATACCGCGATCGCCGCCCAGGTGGCCGGCAACGCCGCCGCCTGCCGCAGCGCCGGCGCCTCATCCGCACGCCAGCAACTGACCTGGTGATCCGCCTCCCCGCCCGCCATCGGCGGCGCCTCCTTGCGGCAGCGCGGCAGCGCGAACGGGCAGCGCGGCGCGAACCGGCAACCGGTGGACGGGCCGATCAGCACCGGCGGCGATCCCTCGATCGGCACCAGCGCCGCTCGCGCATCGCCGTGCAGATCCGGGAACGCGTGGGTCAGCCCCATCGTGTACGGGATGCAGCGGCCGCTCCAGCACCGCCTCGGCGCTGCCGGACTCGACCACCCGCCCGGCATACATCACCGCCACGCGGTCGCACGCGTACGCCACCACCGCCATGTCGTGCGTCACCAGAATCATCGCCAGGCCGAGGCGCGCCTGCAAAGCCCGCAGCACGTCCAGCACCTGCCGTTGCACGATCACATCGAGCGCCGTCACCGGTTCGTCGGCGATCACCAGCGCCGGCTCCAGCGCCAGGGCGAGCGCGATCGACGCGCGCTGCCGCATGCCGCCGCTGAACTGGTGCGGGTAGTCCGCCAGCCGCGACGGGTCCAGCCCGACCATGCGGAACAGTTCTTCCGCCCGCGGCAGCGACGCCGCACGCGACAGGCCGCCGCGCTCGCACAGCACCTCCAGCATCTGCGTGCGCAGCCGCTGCACCGGGTCCAGCGCGTTCATCGCGGTCTGCGGCACGAACGCCATCCGCCGCCACCGCAACGCGCGACGCTCGCGCTCGGACAACGCGAGGATGTCCCGGCCCTCGAACGTCACCGACCCCGACGCCACGCGCGCCGCATCCGGCAAAACGCCCATGATCGCCCGGGCCAGGGTCGACTTGCCGCAGCCGCTCTCGCCGACCAGGCCGGTGATGCTGCCCGGCGCGACGTCCAGGTCG
Organism: uncultured Alphaproteobacteria bacterium; assembly: GCA_963819305.1. GTDB lineage: Bacteria > Pseudomonadota > Alphaproteobacteria > Acetobacterales > Acetobacteraceae > CAVTKE01. The sequence goes on along the minus strand of CAWFVP010000001.1, from coordinate 1,010,949 downwards.
ACCCCGTCCACCGCCCGCAGCGCACCGGCGCGCGTGGCATAGTGCACGGCGAAGTCGCGGAGCGAGAGAAGGCTCAAGCCAGCCACCAGCAAGGCAAAGATGCGCGCAGCATGTTCATTTGTCCGCCAGCTTCGGGAACAGCAGCTTCTCGGAGCCCCGCGAAATCATGAAGCCGGCCAGCACCATCAGCACGATGGCGATGCCGGGCGGCGCGAACCAGTTCCAGGCGCCGCGCGACAAGGCCTGGTTGGCATAGGCGTCCTGCAGCATCACGCCCCAGCTGACCGATTGCGGATCGCCGAAGCCGAGGAAGCTGGCCGACGCCTCGGCCAGGATCGCCCAGCCGATCGCAACCGAACCATACAACGCGGCGAGCGGCAGCACCTGCGGCAGCACGTGCACGAACATGATCCGCGCCGGGCTGCAACCGGTGACGCGGGCGGCCTCCACCCAGGCGCGCTCGCGAAGGCTCAACACCTGGCTGCGGATGACGCGCGCGGTGTTGGGCCACAGCAGGGCGGCGACGGTGGCGATCACGGTCAGGCTGCCCGGGCGGGTCAGCGCCGCGAGCACCAGCATCGACGGCAGGAACGGCAGCCCGAGAACGATGTCGGCGAGGCGGGTGATCAGCCTGTCCACCCAACCGCCGAGATAGCCCGCGAGCAGCCCGGCAAGCGTGCCGATCGCCACCACCGCGATGGCCGCCGTGATACCGACTTCGAGGGCCGCGCGGGTGCCGTGGATGAGCTGGCTCAACACGTCGCGGCCGCCGGCGGTGGTGCCGAGCCAATGCTCCGGCGAAATCGGCAGATAGCGCGCGATGCGGCGATTGACGCGGAGGATCTCCCGCGGATCGTACGGCGCGATCCGGTCGGCAAGGATCGCCGCGGCCAGGATCACCGCATAGACCGCGACGCCGAAGGCCGCGAATCTTTCACGGCCGAGAAAACGCAGGGCGGCGCTAGCGCGATGCACCGACGGAGACCCTGGGATCGAGTGCGGCGTAGGCCAGGTCGGCGACGGTGTTCATCGTCACCAGCACGAAGGCGATCATCACGAAAGCGCCCTGGGCCAGCGGATAGTCGGCGCTCTGCACCGCGTCCACCAGCACGCGGCCGATGCCCGGCCAGGCGAACACCGTCTCGATCACCACGTTGCCGCCGATCGACGCGCCGAGGCCGAGCGCGAAGGCGGTGACCACCGGCAGCAGCGCGTTGCGGGCAGCATGGCGCATGACGATCGACCAGCGCGACAGGCCCTTCATCCGCGCCATGACGATGAATTCGTCGTTAAGGATTTCCAGCATCGTGGCGCGCATCAGCAGCAACGGAAGACCTTGCAGGTACAACGTCAGCGTCGCCGCCGGCAGGCACAGATGCCACCAGAAGTCGCCGCGACAGCAGCCGCCCGCCCAGGCTGCCGGGATCGGCGCCGGGGCTGGCGGCGCCGCCGGTCGGGAACCAGCCGAGCTGAAAGGCGAAGGCCGCCAGCATCAGCATGCCGAGCCAGAACTCCGGCGCCGCGCGGGTGGCGAGGGCGGACGGGATGGCGACGGCTTCGGCCGGGCCGCCGCGATGGAACGCCAGGAAGGCCCCGGCGACGATGCCGATCGCGTAGGCGAGAACCAGCGAGATCAGCGTCAGCGCCACGGTGTTCGGCAAAGCATCCAGCAGGATATCCAGCACCGGCCGCTTCTGGATGAACGAGACGCCGAGTTCGCCGCGCAGCAGGTTGCCGATATAGATCGCGTATTGCTGCCACAGCGGCTTATCGAGGCCGAAGCCGTGCAGCAGCGCGTTGCGCATCTCGTCGTTGAACTGCGGCGACAGGTAGTTCAGCGTCGGGTCGCCGGGCACCATGCGAAACAGCACGAAGGCCAGGCTCGCGACCGCCCAGAGCACCAGCAGGAGATGCCCCAGGCGGCTGCGCAGATACCTCGTCACGGTTGGCCCGGCAGGGTTCCTACTGATACGCCGCGGTGGTCTCCTTGACGCCCGCCGGATAGTGCAGCTTGCCGTCGACCACCGTGTAGCCGGCGTCCTTCAGCATCTTCTTCGCACCTTCGACGTTGCCGCCGGGCACCCGGCCTTCGATGCCGTCGTCGTGCCAGAATTTCAGCGCCGGCGAGATATGCGAGTTGGCCGGCAGCGCCGCGCCGCCCCAGGCATCGGCGGCAATCTCCTCGCGGTCGATCGCGGCCGACAGCGCACGGCGGAAAGCCACGTCGTTGAACGGCGGCCGCCGCTCGTTGTAGGCGAGGAAGTTGAAGCCGATATCCACCGTCTTCGCCACCTGCAGCGCCGGCATGGCCTTTGCGGTGTCTTCCAGCACCTGCGGATCGCCGGTGTAGTCGGCCAGGAAGTTGATCTCGCCGCGCTTCAGCGCGCCGATCGTCGCCTCGATGTTCGGGGTAATGCGCATGATCCAGCGATCCACCTTGGGCTTCGCCCAATGATCGGGATTGGCTTCCAGCACGATCTCCTCGGCCAGCGAGAACCGCACCATGCGGAACGGGCCGGAGCCGACCGGCTTCGGCTCCTGCACGCTTTCCAGCGTCTCCGGCTTGTCCTTGAGGCCCAGCAGGATCGGCTCCCAGATATGCTTCGGCGCCAAGTTCAGCTTGGACAGCGTCGTCGACAGAAAGGCGGCGTCCGGGCGGCTGCAGCGTGATGCGCAGCGATTTCGGACCGGTCTGCTCGACCGAGGCGATGTTGGCGACGAACGGCTTGTACATCGGCGACTTGTCGGCGGTGGCGGGTGCGGTGAGGCTGAACACCGCGTCCTCGATGGTGACCGGCTTGCCGTCGCTCCATTTCATGCCGTCGCGCAGCGTGACGTCGACGGTAAGCGGCGTCGGCCGGGTGACGCTTTCGGCGGCCCAGGGCTGCGGCAGGCCGTCGGGGCCGATGCGCATCAGGCGGTCCCACAGCACCTCGGTGATCCACGAGCCCTGCGCGCCCGGAATGTAGAACGGGTTCAGCACCCCCGACGGCGCGGTCGAGTTGAGGACGATGTCGTGCTGCGCCCCGCGCGGCGTGAGCTTGACCCAGGACCAGAAATTGCGGATGCCGATGCCGGCCTGCTCCACCACCGTCTTTTCGTCGAACACCTCCTTGTTGAAGGCGTTGAGGTTGATCGGGTGGACCAGATAGCCATAGGGCTGGTCCTTGTTGATCATCTCCTGCGCCTCGCGGATCAGCACCTGGCGCTTGTTCATGTCGAGCTCGGAGCGCTGCGCCGCGGCCAGGGCGTCGTAGGCGGGATTGATGTAGTTGACGAAGTCGTAGCCGTTGGCGGCGTTGGCGGAATTGAACAGGTTGAAGGTCAGTTCATCGGGATCGCTGCGCTCCGGCCGGCCGACCATCACCCACATCGTGGCATCCCAGCGCTGGCGCTCGTACCAGACCACCTGGGTGAACTCCTGGCCCGGCAGCGGCCGCAGGTTGACCTGCAGCCCGAGGCCCTTGAACGCCTGCGCCATGATTTCGGCCGCGGCATATTCCTGCGGCGCCGCGGCCTGCGGCCGGGTGACGATGGTCAGCGGGCGGATTGCGTCGCCGGCCGGCTGCGCCTGCACGGCCCCGCCGGAAGCAAAGGCGGAGATCACGACTCCGGTCGTCAGCAGCAATCGCCACATCGCAGAAGCCCCCGTTGGATTGGTTGGCGGCATTGAACCGGTCGCGGGCTGGGGTTTCAAGGGGGCGTATTGCCTCGCGACTGGATCGGTGATGCGATTGCGCCTCCAGGGGGACCACACCATGACCATAACCGCCAGCGAACGCCGCTTCCTCGATGCGGTCAGCCTCGACATGCCGTGGGCATTGGTCGAGACCTTCGCCACCATGCATCGCTGGATGCCGGAGGACGTCAATCGCGGCGCCGATGTGATCGTGGAACGGCTGCGCGCCGCCGGCATCCCCGTCGAGGTGCATGCGCCCGAGATCTGCCTGTCGGTGCCGCTGTCCGCCTCGGTGACGGCCGGGAACGTCACCTACCGCGCCAAGCCGCCGTCCTCCACCCTGTCCGCGCCGCAGGGCGTAACCGCCAAGCTGGTGACGCTGAAGGCCAACCCGAAGGCGCTGCGCAGCTACAACCGCGACGTGAAGACCCTGTTCGGCGGCAGCATCGCCTCGGTCGAGGAAGTGAAGAAGCTGGTCGGCGGCAACATCGTGGTCATGCAAGGCTTCGGCAACCCAGCGCTGACCAGCCTGATCGAGGAATGGGGCGGCGCCGGACTGATCGCGGTCAATCCCGGGATCGACATCCATTGGGGCACCTGCACCACCATCTGGGGCAGCCCCGACCTCGAGGACATGGGCCGCAAGCCGAAGATCCCGGTGGTCGCCGTCAACAATCCCGACGGCCAGAAGCTGATCGCGCTGGCAGGCCAGGGCGGCGAGGTGACCATCCGGACCGAGATGCTGGAAGGCTGGTTCGCCCAGAAGATCCCCGTGGTCACCGTCCCCGGCACCGAGGATCCGGATAAATTCGTGCTGGTGCACGGCCATTACGACAGCTGGGAAGTCGGCGTCGGCGACAACGCCACCGGCGACGCCACGCTGATGGAACTGGCGCGGGTGCTGTGGGCCAACCGCGACGGGCTGCGCCGGTCGGTCAAGATCGCCTGGTGGCCCGGCCATTCCACCGGCCGCTACGCCGGGTCAACCTGGTTCTCCGACGCTTTCGCGATGGACCTGGATCGCAATTGCCTGGCGCAGATCAACTGCGACAGCCCCGGCTGCCGCTGGGCGACCAGCTATCACCAGACCTCCGCCTTTACCGGAATGCCGCACACATCGCGGTCGCCGCGATCCAGCGACATCGTGCCCGACGCCGTGGTCGGCACCGCGCGGCCGCACCAGGCCGGCGACTACAGCTTCAACAATATCGGCCTGCCCAGTTTCTTCATGCTGAGCTCGACGATGCCGGACGCGCTGCGCCATGAGAAAAACTACTACGACGTGTCCGGATGCGGCGCGAACATCGCCTGGCACACCGAGAACGACACGCTGGAGATCGCCGACCGCGACATCCTGCTCACCGACATACGCATCTACCTGCTGTCGGTGCTGCGCGTGGCCAATGCCGAATTGCTGCCGTTCGACTGGGTGGCGACCTGCGACGAGTTCCTCGACACCATCGCGGACTACACCAAGGCAGCGGGACCGCTGGCCGACCTGTCGCCGGCGCGCAAGGCGACCGAGGAGCTGAAGGCGGCCCTGGGCAAACTGGCGGCCGCCCCCACCGCCGCCCGCAACGCCGCCATCCACGACCTGTCGCGGCTGCTGATCCCGATCAACGCGACCAGCGAACCGCGCTTCCGCCACGACCCCGCCTACAGCGTGCCGAAATTGCCCACGCTGTCGGTCGCGGCCGAGCTTGCCGAACTGCCGGAGGGGCATCTGCGCCGCTGCGGCCAGACCGAGTTGATGCGCGGCCAGAACCGCTACGTCGCGGCGATCGACCAGGCGCGGCGCATCGTCGAACTCGCAGCCGCCTAGGTCCGGCCGATGGCCCAGGCGCCGCGGGTCGAACTGAACATGAAGCGGGAGGCGCTGCTCGCCAGCCCGTTCTTCCGTTCGATGCGGCCCGAGGAACTCGACGAGATCATCGGCTTCACCGTCGAGCGACGCTTCGCGCGCGGCACCAGCATCTTCGGCAAGGGTGACCCCGGCAGCTTCATGCTGGCGATCCTGGTCGGGCGGGTGCGGGCCAGCAACGTCTCCGCGGATGGCCGCGAGGTGACGCTGAACGTGATCGGTCCGGGCGAGCTGCTGGGCGAGATCGCGCTGCTGGACGGCAAGCCGCGCAGCGCCGACGCCACCGCGATCGAGGACACCACGGCGCTGATGGTCGAGCGCCGGCATTTCCTGCCGTTCCTGCTGCGTCATGAAAGCCTGGTGGAGCGGCTGCTGGTGGTGCTGTGCGACCGCCTGCGCCGCACCTCCCTGGCCTTGGAGGAGCTGGCGCTTTTCGACCTGCCGGCGCGGCTGGCGAGGCTGCTGGTGAAGCTGGCGGCGGATTACGGCCGCACCCTGCCGGAAGGCGGAACGCGCATCGACCTCAAGCTGTCGCAGCGCGACATCAGCACCCTGGTCGCCAGCTCCCGCGAGACCGTCAACAAGCAGTTGCGGGTCTGGCGGGAAGGCGGTGCCATCGCCCAGCAGGATGGGTACCTGATCGTCCTGCAGCCGCAGGTGCTGCAGGCGCTGTTCGAATGAGCCTGTCCACCGCACCGGAGTTCGATCTTCGCGCGTTGCCGGCGGGCTTCGTCGACGACCCCTACCCGACCTACCGCCGGCTGCGCGAGACCGATCCGCGGCGCTGGATGCCGGATGGTTCGCTGTTCCTGACGCGCTATGCCGACGTGGTGGCGGTGTACCGCGATCCGCGGCTGTACAGCTCCGACAAGCGGGCCGAGTTCGGACCTAAATACGGCGTCGAATCGCCGCTCTATGCGCACCACACCACCAGCCTGGTGTTCAACGATCCGCCGCTGCACACCCGCGTGCGCCGGCTGATCGCGGGTGCGCTGACCTCGCGCGCCGTCGCCGACATGGTGCCTGCAGTCGAGCATCTGGTGGACGGGCTGCTCGACCGCGCGGAACGGTTTGGCCGCTTCGACCTGATCGGCGATTTCGCGGCGGCGATCCCGGTCGAGGTGATCGGCAACCTGCTGGCGATTCCGCATGACGAGCGCGCGCCGCTGCGCGACTGGTCGCTGGCGATCCTGGGGGCGCTGGAACCGTCGCTGACCGAGGCGCAGGAGCAACGCGGCAACGATGCCGTGCGCGGCTTCCTGGGCTACCTCGAAGACCTCGTCGCGCGCCGCCGCCGGGCTCCCGGCGATCCCGCGCGCGACGTGTTGACACGGCTGATCCAGGGCGAGGGCGACGAGCGGCTGTCCGAGGCGGAGCTGCTGCAGAACTGCATCTTCATCCTGAATGCCGGTCACGAGACCACCACCAACCTGATCGGCAACGCGCTGCACACGCTGCTCGACTGGCCGCAGGCACTCCAGGCTTTGATCGCCGATCCGGCCCTGATCAAGCCGGCGGTGGAGGAGTTCCTACGCTTCGAAAGCTCTAACCAGCTGGGCAACCGGATCAGCACGGCGGATGCGGAGCTGGCCGGAATGCGGTTGCCGGCGGGAACCCGCATCACCCTGTGCATCGGCGCCGCCAATCGCGATCCGGAGCAGTTCGACGCGCCGGACCGGCTGGACATCGGCCGCTGGCCGAACCGGCACCTGGCATTCGGCTTCGGACTGCACCAATGCGCTGGGCTGGCGGTGGCGCGGCTGGAGGCGCAGATCGCGATTTCGCGGTTCCTGGCGCGGTTTCCGGCCTATCGTATGGACGGCCCGGCGGTCCGCGGCGGCCGCGTGCGGTTTCGCGGCTTCCTGTCGGTGCCGCTGATGATCGAGCGAGGCGCAACAGCGTGATCGACCACACCCACGACCCGAGCCGCCGCAGCTGGGTGGACACCGCCGCCGGACACGCGGATTTCCCGCTGCAGAATTTGCCGTTCGGCGTGTTCAGTCCATCCGGCGACGTGCCGCGCGGCGGGGTCGCGATCGGCGACCACATCCTCGACCTGTCGGCGGCGCTGGAGGCTGGGATGTTGAGCGGCGAGGCGGCGGAGGCGGCGTCCGGCGCCAGCCTGAACGAGCTGATGGCGCTGGGTGCCGAGCCGCGCCGCTCGCTGCGGTGGAAGCTGTTCGAATTGCTCGCCGACGATGCGCCGGCCAGCGTGCGCGGCCTGGCATCCCGCCTGCTGCATCGCGCTGCCGACTGCACGCTGCATTTGCCGGCGGCGATCGGCGACTATACCGACTTTTACGCCGGCATTCATCACGCGACCAACGGCGGCAAGCTGCTGCGGCCGGATAATCCGCTGATGCCGAACTACAAGTATCTCCCGGTCGCCTATCACGGTCGCGCCTCCTCGGTGCGGCCGTCGGGGTTGCCGGTGCGTCGCCCGCAGGGCCAGCGCAAGCCGGCGAACGAGCCGGCGCCAAGCTACGGTCCAAGCCGGAACCTCGATTACGAACTGGAGATGGGCGTCTGGATCGGGCCGGGAAACGAACTCGGGGAGACGGTGCCGATCGGCGAGGCTGAGCGCCATATCGCCGGCTTCTGCCTGTTGAACGATTGGTCGGCGCGCGACATCCAGGGTTGGGAATACCAGCCTCTGGGTCCATTCCTGGCCAAGAGCTTCCACACCACGATCTCGCCCTGGGTGGTGACGCCGGAGGCGCTGGCGCCATTTCGGGTCGCGCAGCCGCAGCGCCCGGACGGCGATCCGGCGCCGCTGCCGCATCTTTTCCACGAACAGGACCAACGCCTGGGCGGCCTGGCCCTGCAACTGGAGGTCCTGCTGCTGACCGCCGCCATGCGGGGTGCGGGGCTGCCGCCGCATCGCCTGTCGCTCGGCAATTCCAACCAGCTTTACTGGACCGTCGCGCAGATGGTGACGCATCACGCCAGCGCCGGCTGCAATTTGCGGGCGGGCGACCTGTTCGGCACCGGCACGATCTCGACGCCCGAGGAATCCGGTTGGGGCAGCCTGCTGGAAATCAGCCGCGGCGGCCGTTCGCCGCTGGCGCTGCCGTCAGGCGAAACCCGACGCTTCCTGGAAGATGGCGACGAGATCATCATGCGTGCGCGCGGGGTGCGGCCCGGGGCGGCGTCGCTGGGCTTCGGCGACTGCCGTGGGGTGATCGTGCCGGCCGCGGGAAGTCCTTGAGCGCAGGTGCCGGGAATGAAGGCGCTGGTCACCGGCTTCGACGCGTTCGGCGGAGAACGGGTGAATCCCTCGCTGGAGGCGATCCGCCGCCTGCCAGCCATGGTCGGCGCGTTGCTTGTGGTGACGCAGCGGCTGCCCGCCGAATTTGGATCGTCGCTGCCGGAGCTGTATGCGGCGATCGAACACCATGACCCCGACATCGTGCTGTGCGTCGGCGAGGCCGGCAGCCGGGCGGAGCTGTCGCCGGAGCGGGTCGCGATCAACATCCAGGATGCGCATATCGCCGACAACGCCGGCGATCGGCCGATCGATGCGCCGGTGATCCCAGGCGGACCCGCCGCCTATTTCACGACGCTGCCGATCAAGGCGGCGGCAGCGGCGATGCGGCATGTCGGTTTGCCGGTGGCGGTATCCAACAGCGCCGGCACCTTCGTCTGCAACCATGTCTTCTATGGCCTGATGCACTATGCGGCGACCCGGCAGGCACGGTTTCGCGGCGGGTTCATGCATGTGCCGTATCTGCCCGAGCAGGCCGCCAATCATCCGAGATCGCCCTCGATGTCGGTCGAGGCGATGGTGCAGGGCATCGAGATCTTTCTCGGGGTAGCAGCCGTCCGCCATGTCGATCTGCGGGTGGCGGCCGCCGGGATCGTCTGACGCGCCGAAAGGCACGGCACAGCCGGTCGCTCAGGGGCGGCGAACCTGGAAGGCGGTCTTGCCGCGGCTGAAGCCGGCGCTCTCATAGAACCGCAGGGTTGCCGGGTTTTTGGAGCCGGTGGCCAGCATCACCTTGTAGCACCCTGCCTGCCAGGCGCTGGCCACGGCGATGTCGAGCACCGCCCGGCCGAATCCCCGCTGCCGATGGGCAGCGTCGGTGACGACATTCTCGATGACACCGAATGGCCGGCCGCCGCGGGTGAGGCCCGGGGTGATCGACAACAGGCAGGTGGCGGCAAGACTCCCACCGACTTCGACCACGAACACGCTCAGCCATGGATTGCCGAGGATCGACCGCCAGATCTCGGTCGCGCGCGCCTCCGGCAGCTTCGGGTCGTCCGGATTGAGCTGGGCATAGAGGGTGAGCAGCCCCGCGAGGTCGGCCGCGACGGCGCGGCGAACGAGGGGTTCCACCCTACTCCTTCACCGCCCCGGTCAGGCTGGAGACGTAGTATTCGACGAAGAACGAATAGAAGATCGCCACCGGCAGCGAGCCCAGCAGCGCGCCGGCCATCAGCGAGCCCCAATGATACACGTCGCCCTGCACCAGTTCGGTCAGGATCGCCACCGGCACCGTCTTGTTCTCGGTCGAGGAGATGAACGCCAACGCGTAGATGAACTCGTTCCAAGACAGGGTGAAGGCGAAGATGCCGGCGGAGATCAGTCCCGGCACCGCCAGCGGCAGGGTGATCCGCCACAGGATCTGCAGCCGGGTGGCGCCGTCGATCAGCGCGCATTCCTCAAGCTCATAGGGGATGGATTTGAAATAGCCGATCAGCAGCCAGGTGCAGAACGGAATGAGGAAGGTCGGGTAGGTGAGGATCAGCGCGAACGGCGTGTCGAACAGCCCGAGCTGGAACACCACCTGGGCGAGCGGGATGAACAGGATCGAGGGCGGCACCAGATAGGCGATGTAGATGGCGAGGCCGACATAGGTGGAGCCGCGGAAGCGCAGCCGCTGGATCGCGTAGGCGGCCAGCACGCTCGATATCAGGGACAGGATGGTGGAGGCGAAGGCCACCTCCATCGTGGTCACCAGCCAGCGCGGGTAGTCGGTCTCGAACAGCAGCTTCCGGATGTTGTCGAGCGTCGGCGAGCGAATCCAGAACGGGTTGTTGTCCTTGTAGTTCAGCAGCTCGACGTTCGGTTTGAAGGTGGTGACCACCATCCAGTAGAACGGGAACAGCAGGATCAGCACGAAGCAGGCGAGCGGGATGTAGACCATCACCACGCGGCGTGCGCGCGAATCCCATGATAGCAGCTGCGGGCCTTCCGCCTCGGTGACCGCCTCGTGGGCGATTTCGTCGAGCGTGCCGGTGACGGTTCCCGTTGCGGTGTTGGGCATGGATGCGTCAGTCATTCTCGGGCCCCTGCTGCCATTTGCGCCGCGCCAGGGCGAAGTAGCTGACGAGCGTTGCCAGGATCAGGAACGGGATCATCGACACGGCGATCGCCGCACCCTCGCCGAGTTGCGAGCCCGGGATGCCGCGCTGGAACGCAAGAGTCGCCATCAGGTGCGTGGAGTTGATCGGGCCGCCGCGGGTGATGGCATAGACCAGCTGGAAATCGGTGAAGGTGAACAGCACGGAGAAGGTCAGCACCACCGCCAGGATCGGCATCAGCAGCGGCGTGGTGATGAAGCGGAAGCGCTGCCAGGGCGACGCGCCGTCCAGCAAGGCTGCCTCGTACAGCGACGGCGAAATGGTCTGCAATCCGGCCAGCAGGCTGATCGCCACGAAGGGGATGCCGCGCCACATGTTGGCGGCGATCAGCGACCAGCGGGCGTTCCAGGGGGTGCCGAGGAAGTCGACATAGTGTTCGCGCCAGTGCAGCACGTCCACCAGGACGTAGGACAGGATCGAGAACTGCGGATCGTAGATCCACCAGAAGGCGATCGCCGACAGCACGGTCGGGATGATGAACGGCATCAGGATGATGGCGCGGATCAGCGACTTGAACGGGATGTGGTGATTGAGCAGCAACGCCAGCCACAGCCCGAGGGCGAATTTACCGACGGTGGCGACGGCCGTGTAGAAGATGGTGAACCAGACGGTGTTGATGAACACGCGGTCGTCGAGCAGGCTTTGGAAATTGTCGAGCCCGACCCATTCGCCGGCCTTGCCGATCTCGGCGTCGGTGAAGGCCAGCCAGATGCCGAGGCCCAGCGGATAGGTCAGGAACACCAGCAGCAGGCCCATCGCCGGCAGCAGGCAGATGAAAATGAGGAAGGGCTTGTAGTCGAACAGCCGCACCAGCCAATTCGGCTGCTTGCGGGAGGCGACCCAGGTAGATGCGTCCATCATTCTTCTTTCGGTCATCCCCTGCCCGTCGCCGGGCAGGGGGGAACAGGGACGCCGCCGGGACAGGCCGGCGGCATCCGTTGCGTCAGGTCTTGTAGATGCGCTTCATGCGGCGCTCGGCGTCCTTGATGCCGTCTTCCGGCGTAGCCTGGCCGGAGACGACGCCTGCGAACATCTGCACCAGGATGTATTCCGCGGTCGCCGCCGCGGCGGCGGCGCTGATCGGCCCCCGGTAGCCATCCCAAAAGGTCATCTTCTGCGCGTCGCGATAGGCAAGCACCTTCGGGTCGCCGCTCCAGCAATCGCTTTTGTCGAATGCCAGCAGCGGATGCGCCCAATAGCCGAGGCACTTGGTCAGCCAGGGATCGTACTGCTCCACTTCCATCATGAAGCGCAGGTATTCCTTCGCGGCATTGGGGTACTTGGTGTGCTTGAACACCATCGCGTTCAGCGTATTGGCGGCCTCCGGCGCGCGGCCCTGGAAGGAGCCGGGCAGGCGCGTGTGCTCGGTGTCGGCGGCGATGCGGGCCATGGCCGGGTTGGTCGGGCCCGTGGTCTTGGCGACGAAGTAGATCGAGACGCCGTTCGACGTCATGCTGATTTCTTCGGCGAGGTACGCCTTGTTGTTCGACGGATCGAGCCATGAAAGCGTGCCGGGGATGAAGTTCTTGTAGAGCTCCGTCCCGTATTTCAGCGCCTCGATCGTCTCCTTGCGATTGATCGTGATCTTGTTGTTGTCGTCCACCTGGTAGCCGCCATGCGCCCAGAGCAGCCAGGTCGCGGTGCCGTTGCCGTCGCCCTGCGAGTTGCCCAGGGCGAAGCCGATCGGGTGGTTCTTGGCCTTCAGCTTGCGCGACAGGTCGAGGAACTTGCCGAGGTCATCGGGCACGCTGTCGTAGCCGGCCTCGTTGACCCAGGACTTGCGATACACCAGCGCGCCGCCGCCGCAGCCCATCGGCAGGGCGATCCACTGCTTGGTGCCGTGCTTCATGCCGTATTTCAGCGGCAATGCGCCCCAGCCGCCGTATTTCTTGCCGAGGTAGTCGGCGAGTTCGGTCATGTCGATGATCTTGTCGGAATACAGATGCGGGTCGTTGGCCCAGCCGACGACGACATCGGGGCCGGCGCCGGTGCGGGCGGCGACGGCCACCTGCGGCCGCAGATCTTCCCAGCCGACATAGTCGACGCGAACCTGCACGCCGGTCGCCTTGGTAAATTTCTGGGTGTTCTCGTTCCAGATCGTCTCGTCGGGATCGACGAACTTGGTCGGGCGGATCACCCGCAGCGTGGCGCCGGCCTCGATCGGCTGCTTCGGCATCGGCACGTTGGCGACCGGTATCGCCGCCGAAACCGGACGGCTGCCAAGCAAGGTCGCCGAAGCCACGGCGCCGGCGCCGATGGCCAGTGATCCGCGTCGCGTAAAGTCTTCCATCCTGTCTCTCCCTGGAGGCGGCGTTATCGCCGCACGTTACATATTGGCCTCGGTCTCAAGCGGGCGGCGCACCGAGCCGGGTGGGCCGCGGCGTTCAGTTCAGCCGCACGCCGGTCTTCTCGTCAAACAAATGCGCAAGGGCGTGATCGGGCGCCACGTTGATGATCTCGCCCGGCTGTGCGGCCACCCGCTCGCGGAACGCGCAGACCACGGGCGTGTCGGCGATGCGGCCCATCACCTGGGTTTCGGAGCCGGTCGGCTCCAGCACGCGCACGGTTGCGGGCACCCCGTCGGCGGCCAGCCGCCAATGCTCCGGGCGGATGCCGTAGGTCACCGGCATCCCTTCGCTGGCGGTGGCGCCGGGCGGCAGCTTCATGCTGATATCGCCGACGCGGAAGCTGCCGCCTTCGACCCGGCCTTTGAAGAAGTTCATCGCCGGCGAGCCGATGAAGCCTGCCACGAACAGGTTGGCGGGGCGGTCGTACAGTTCCAGCGGCGCGCCGATCTGCTCCACGTTGCCGGAATTCATCACCACGATCTTGTCGGCCATGGTCATCGCCTCGATCTGGTCGTGCGTGACGTAGACGGTGGTGGTTTTCAGCCTGGCGTGCAGGTCCTTGATCTCGGCCCGCATCTGCACCCGCAGCTTGGCGTCGAGGTTCGACAGCGGTTCGTCGAACAGGAACACCTGCGGGTCGCGCACGATCGCGCGGCCCATGGCCACGCGCTGCCGCTGGCCGCCCGAGAGCTGGCGGGGATAGCGGTCGAGATAAGGTGCGAGGCCCAGGATGTCCGCGGCGCGGCCGACCTTCTGGTCGACGACGCTCTGCGGCGCCTTCGCCAGCTTCAGCGAGAACGCCATGTTGTCGCGCACCGTCATGTGCGGATACAGGGCGTAGTTCTGGAACACCATGGCGATGTCGCGTTCCTTGGGCGGAACGTTGTTGACTACCCGCTCGCCGATCGCGATGTCGCCGCGGGTGATGTTTTCGAGACCGGCGATCATCCGGAGCAAGGTCGACTTGCCGCAGCCGGACGGTCCGACCAGAATGACGAACTCGCCGTCCAGCACCTCGACATCGACGCCGTGCAAGATCTCCGTGCTGCCGAACGCCTTGCGAACCGCGCGAATCGAGACTGTGGCCATCCGCCTTACCTGCCTTCCCTGGACGAGCTCGGCGTTGTCGCCGCGATTGGCAGGGACACTAATTGAACGGCCGGCGATTTGCCAATGCGGCAAATATGTTAGCGCGGGGGGCTTAGCCCGGGGGGCGGCGCGGCACCACCAGCCTGGCGACGAATGTCTGGACCACGTCGCCATTCTGGTTGCGGGTTTCATTGCGGACGGTAACCGTGCCGCGGTCTGGCCGCGAGCGTGATGGCGTCACCTCCAGGATCTCGCTTTCGACGCGCAGGATGTCGTCCGGGCGCGTCGGCTTGGGCCACGCCAGTTCGCCGCCGCCGCCGATGATGCCCCCGGCGATCGGCAGGCCGCTGTCGACCAGCAGCCGCATGCTGATCGCCGCCGTATGCCAGCCGCTTGCCGCCAACCCGCCGAACAACGTGCCTTGCGCCGCTTGGTCATCGAGGTGGAACGGCTGCGGGTCGAACTGGGCTGCGAATGCCTTGATCTGCGCCTCGTCGAGCGCATGGGTGGCGGTCGTGAACCGCTCCCCAACCTTGATGTCGTCGAGGTAGAGCCGTGCGGCCTGCCGCGTCTCGGTCGCCGTCATCTTATGCCTCCGATCGGGTAGTAACTTGCATGATGATAGTCACCTCGCCATACTCTGTCGATGCAGCGCAAGAATCTCGGCGCCATGACTTGCCCGATCGCCCGCAGCCTGGAACGGGTGGGCGAATGGTGGAGCATCCTGATCCTGCGCGATGCCCTGGCCGGGGTCACGCGGTTCGACGGATTCCAGGAGAGCCTGGGCATCGCCCCGAACATGCTTGCCCGCCGGCTGAACGCGCTGGTGGAAGCGGGATTGCTGGAGCGCCGCCGCTACAGCGAGCGGCCGCCGCGCGACGACTACCTGCTGACCGAGCGGGGTCGGGATTTCCGCCCGGTGCTGGTCACTCTGCTCGCCTGGGGAAACCGGCATTTCGCGCCAGAGGGCGTGAGCGTCATCCTGGCCGACGCGACAACTGGATTGGAGGCGGAGCCGGTGCTGATCGACCGCCACAGCCGCCGGCTGCTGGTCGAGCCCGATTTCGTGTTCGCGCCCGGCCCCGCCGCCGACGAGGCGCAGCACCGGCGCATGGCGGCGCGCCGGGCGCCGGCAGCCCCAAAATGGCCCGAGGCGCCCCGCAGGCTTGCCGGGCCGCGCCGTCGCCGGGCGCTGGCGCCATGAACGTCGCCGCCCTAGCCCCGACCTCCGCCCCGCGGCAAGCTGCCATGAGCCCGCGGGCCGCTGCTCGCCGCCGGAGCACGCATGATGGTGGCGATAGGCGGCGGCTGGCTCGCCTACTACCTAACAGGCTCGCTGACGTAGGTTTTAGCGATCCTGGCGGGTGCGCTGGTGGTCTATGGCGTGATGCTGACAACCGCCGTGGCATCCGGTGTCTGGTTTCGCAGCACCCGGTGAAGGCCGTGCCCGACGAAGACTAGGCCGAAAGTGTCAGCGCCATGCGAAGGCGGCGACCATCGCGACAATGGCGAGAATGACGGAAATCAGCAGCACCCAGCGCATCGTCCCCAGGGTCCGGCCCTGACGGGCATCGGTCGCCGACTTTCCGCCCGGCGACGGGTTGCGATTGGTCATCTGGTCCGGCATGGCGGTCTTTCCCCCAGGCATGGGTCGGCGGCGCGGCGATCCGCGCCATCCCGATGGGCAAACGAAGGCTCCCGCGCAAAGTTCCGCCGACAGGCGGCTATGCCGCGGCGGGCGCTGCCGCCATGGAATTGCGCAACATGCCGATGCCCTCGATCGCCACCTCCACCACCATCCCGGCGCGCATCGGCAGCACCCCCACCGAGGTTCCGCAGGCGATCAGGTCGCCGGGATCGAGGGTCATTTCCCGGGAAATCAGGCTGATGATGCGGGCGGGCGGCAGGATCATGTCGTCGGCGGGGTAGTTCTGCCGCTCCCGGCCGTTCAGCAGGGTGCGGATGCGCAAGCCCTTCCAATCGAGGCCGGTCGCAATCACCGGGCCGCAGGGGCCGAACGTGTCGCAGCTTTTGGCTCTCGCCCATTGCGGAAAGGATGGATCGGCGCCGAGGATGTCGAGGGCGGTGACATCGTTGATACAGGTGTAGCCGAAGATCGCGTCCTGTGCCTCGGCTTCGCCGACATCGGCGCAGCGCCGCCCGATGACCACGCCGAGTTCGCCCTCGTAGACGACCTTGCCGGTGTATCCGGCGGGTGGGCGGATGTCCGCGCCGTGCGGCAGCAGGCAGCCGGGGGCCTTCAGGAAGAACAGCGGTTCGGTCGGAATGGCAGCACCAAGCTTGACGGCCAGCGCATGGAAATTATTCCACAATCCGATGAATTTTCCTGGCTGCACCGGGGTGGCGAGCCTGACCTCATGGAGCGACACGCGCTCACCGGTGGCGATCGGTGCATCGAACATGGCACCGGAATGAATGTGCACCATGTCGTCGTGCAAGGTCCCGAACCCGGGCACACCTTGCCGTTCGAAGCGCACCCACTGCGTCATTCCATGCTTCCTTGCGCCGATACTTGCGTCTGCTTCCGGCAATACGTCGAGTAGTAGACGAAAAGCAAACCTGCTGCGGGATGCCGAAGTTCCCTGCAGCCTGACCGGGTGATTACAATAATTCACTGGCGAAATGGCGCCGTTAATGAAATTATACCGGAGAAGTTTTAGTCCCCATACGATTATCCGGTCCGGAAACGAGCTGATCGGCAAGAAGGCCGCAGTTCGGTGATGTCGGGGCCGGCCCTGTTTTTGGCCGCGCAAGGTTGTCCAAGTGAAAGAGAGCGATTACGACGCCCTTGTGACGCGGATCTATGACGCGGCGGTCGATCCGTCGGTCTGGGATTGCCTGCTCGACGACCTAAGGACCGCGTTCGACGGTTCGGTGGCGGCGCTGCTTTCCTGGGATCTTCGCTCGAACGCCTCCCGGGTGCTGGGGACGCGGGCGGAGCCAGCAAACGACTACATGGCCAACTGGAACACCCGCAATCCGCTGCGCCAGCCCAACACCATCCTGCGGGCCGGGGTGGTCGCGACCGACGCGATGATGATGCCGCGCGATTCGCTGCGGCGCACCGACTACTACAACGAGTTCCTTGGCCGATATGAGCTCAACCAACTGCTGGCGTTGAAGCTGTGGAACTCGGGCCAGGAAGATGCGGTGCTGAACCTGTTCCGCCACGCCGGCCAGGATGAGTTCGACAACGACGATATCGATGCTGCGAAGCGCCTCATGCCGCATCTGCAGGGCGCGGTGGCGTTGTCTTCGCGCCTGGTCTGGCGCAACGCGGCGCACCAGGGGGCGGCCGTGGTGCTGGACCGGCTGGCCGCCGCAATGGTGTTGCTGAACCAGCACGGCGGCGTGCTGCACGTGAACGAGGCGGGGCGCCGGCTGGATGCGCTGCGGGACGGCGTAGTGATCGGCACCGGCGGCATTTCCGCGGCCATCGGCGCCGAGCAGTCCCGCCTGTCGCGGCTGATCGGCCTGGCCGCCCGCGGCGATGCGCACGCCAAGCGGCGCGGTGGCGCGATGACGCTGTCGCGACCGTCCGGCCGGCGGGCGCTGGCGGTGATCGTGGCGCCGCTGAGCCTCGAGTTCAACTGGCTGATGCCCAGCCGCCCGGCCGCGATCGTGACGATCATCGATCCCGAGCAGGACGATGCCGGCCCGACCGAGACATTGCGCGCGCTTTATGACCTCACCCGCTCCGAATCCGCGGTCGCCCTCGGGATTGCCGCGGGACACGAGTTGAAGGATGTCGCCGACAGGCTGGGGCTCACGATCTATTCCACCCGGCAGTATTTGAGCCGCGTTTTCCGCAAGACGCAGACCAGCCGCCAGCACGAACTGACGCGGCTGCTGGTCGCGATCGGCCTGGCGCCCGGCTAAGGGACACCTGTCCGGTTCCAAAATAAAGCAGTTATTCACAGCTGTGAGTATCCGGCCATCGGCGCCGGGCTTAGCTGCCATGTTGGACCCGATTCCCGGCGCTGTGGGCAATCGGATCGGCTTGGTCGTCCGGCTGGCGCAAGGCGCAAGAGGAATATCCAATGAGCGGCAACGTCACATCGCAGCAGCTGACCGGGCTGATCAACGGCCTGGACCCGATGCTCGACAGCCTCGAACAGACGGTCGCGTCCAAGGTCGTCACCCAGGCGCTGCCAATCCTCGGCAGCGCGCTGTCGACGGTGTTCAACAACCCGAGCGACCCCGGGCAGGCGGCGCTGCTGGCGTTCCAGACCCTCGTCACCGACATCAAGCAGGGGCTTGCCAATCTCGCCGCCTCGCAGGCGGCCACGTTCGACCAGGGGATCGGCGGCGGGCCATTCGTCAACACCACCTCCGGCATCACCACCACGGCGATCCAGAACGCAATCAACAACGCGATCGGCAGCGCCGGTTTCGGCAGCTTCGCGCAGGTGGGCCTGTCCGGAGGGGTGCTCAGCGTGACGCTGGATCCCACCAACACCGTGCATTTTTCGCCGGCGATCGCGGGCAGCTACGGCCTGCCCAACCTCCCGCTCAACGTGACCGGACACGTCACCGCCGACATGGGCTACACGCTCGACGTGGTCGCGAGCGTCAACCTTGCGGGCAATTTCTCGGTGATCGAGCCGCTCGGCAACGCGCTGACCGCATCGCTGAACGTATCGGCCCCGGCACTCGACGCATCCGCCTCGTTCGGCCTGCTGCACATGAGCGCCGCCGATGCGGGTTCCCACCTGAACGGCCAGTTCGCCGTCAACCTCGCGGGCAATGCCACCTTCACCGGCAATGCCGCGCTCGACGTGAAGCTCAACACCAATCTCGGCAATCCGGGGCTGCCCTCGTTCAGCACCGAGCTGCAGGCCGGCTGGGGCTTCAACGCGAGCGTGCTGGGCGGCAACATCAGCGCCTTCGGCAACACGCCGACGCTCGCCTTCAACAACACCAACCTCGATTTCGGCAGCTTCATCGACGACTACATCAGGCCGATCCTGGACACCATCAAGCCGGTGCTGCTGCCGCTCAGCGAGGCGCTGGCGGTGTTCAACACCAACCTCGATTTCCTCAAGGTCGTTCCGGGCCTGAGTGCGGCGCTCGATGTCGCCGGCGGCGCCGACGGCAGCGGCAACGACATCCCGGACGGCCATATCACGCTGATTGATTTCCTGAAGCTCGCCGCCAACGTCGCCGGCCAGTCGTCCAACTTCGTGCCGCTGGAGAACATCGCGTCGTTCGTCGACAAGATGGTGCATTTCGCCGCGGCGCTCGACCAGGTGACGCTCGGCCCCGACAACTACAGCCTGGGCTCGTTCCTGATCGGCAGCGACATCAGGGTTCCGGGCTTCTCGATCGGCGCGATCACGCCGACCGTCACCAGCCAGGCGGCCAGCCTCGGCAGCTTCCTGGCGAACCTGCCGGCGGCGTATGGCGTGACGCCGCCGAACAGCACCGAAACCATCGGCCAGATGGCCAGCGACCTGCTGACCAGCGCCAACGTGGTGGTGCCGCTGCTGTCCAATCCAGCGGCGACCATCACCCATCTGCTCGGCAACACCCCCGCCGACCTGTTCGACCTCAACATCCCCGACTTCACGGTGCATGGCTTCGGTGCGATCGCCCCGGACGGCACCCCCACCAGCGTCCTGAACCTGCTGGACTTCACGCCGATCCCGACCCTGCCTGAACTGCACGTGCTGCTCGGCGGTGCGCTGCAGGCGGCGTTCGGCATCAACATCGGCATGGACACCACCGGGCTGATCCAATACGCCCAGGGCGGCTTCACCGATCCGTCGAAGATCATCGACGGGCTGTATGTGGAGAACCCCACCAACAACGGCACCTCGCAGCCGATCGCCTCGGTGTCCGCGGCGCTGCAGCTGGACCTGGAGCTTTCGGCACTGGTCGCCTCGGTGGCCGGTGGCGGCAATGTCAGCGGCACGCTGTCGCTGTATCTCGCCGACGGTGGCAAGAACTACATCAACACCCTCGCATCCACCCTGCAGAGCGCGCCGCTGAGCGCGTTCGTGGCGTCCGGGATCGTGACCGCGGGCCTCGATGCCGCAGTCAAGGTGTTCGGACAGACGATCACCAACTACCACTCGGCGCGGGTGACCCTGCTGACCTTCAACGACGGCGCGCCGGACGCCGCCAACGCGCTGCCGCCGATCCCGCCCACCAACACCTGGATCGGCCCGGTCAGCGGCGACTTCAGCAACCAGGCCAACTGGTCGCCGGCCTATGTGAACGCCACCCTGAGCGGCAAGCCGCTGACCCTCTACGGCGACGTCATCATCCACTCCGGGGTGGCGGTGACGTTCGGGACGGTGCCGTCGGCCGACATCTATACGTTGCAGCTGGCGGCCGGCAGCGTGCTCGACCTGCAGCAGAATTCGTTCTTCATCGACGGCGGGACGTCCGACACCGACGTGTCGAACAATGCCGGCCTGGTCCGCGTCGATGGCGCGGCCAACCTGGTGCTGAACGATTCGGTCAACAACACCGGCACCATCCTGATGGGCGCGGCGGCGGGCCCGAACAACGAAACGACGCCGCTGATCACCATCGGCGGGCAGCTGGTGAAGTTGTACGGCGGCGGCAGCGTGGTGATGGTTGCGGGCGAGTCCAATCTGTGGGCCGGCAGCGCCAAGCTGGGCAGCCCCGGCAAGTTCCCGGTGCTGTGGAACGTCGACAACACGATCAGCGGTTCCGGCGTGATCGGGCGCTATCTGGCTTCGGACCCGACCCAGCTCAACAGCGCCGCCAGCGGCTTCGACCTCATCAACAGCGGCACCATCGCCGGCACCGATTCAGGCACGGCGCTGCAACTGGTGGCCGACACCACCAACACCGGCCTGCTCGAAGCGATCGGCGCCGGCGGCACCGGCGCGCCGCCGGTGGTGGGCGGGCTGTATATTGAGACAAATGTCGACAACCATTCCGGCACCATCGCCGCGACCAACAACGGCGCGGTGACGCTGAGCGGCCCGGTCACCATCACCGGCGGCACGTTGTTCACGACGCCGGGGAACAACAACAACCAGATCACCAATTTCGGCACCGCGGTCTTGGCCGGCGGCACCGATGGCATCACCATTGATGCGGTGGTGATCCCGGGCGCCGCGTCCACCATCCGGCTGACCGGGCTGATCATCGGGGAATCCTACCGCGACCTGCTGGGGCCGACGCCCAGCACGGCGCGCATCCTGAGCGGACAGGGCACGGTGCTGCTGGACGGCGCCACCGTCACCGGCGGCGAGTTGCGCGCGAACACGCCGACCGGGCTTCAGGTGGCCAGTCCGTCGACGCTGGACGGCGCCGCAAATCCCGGGGCGATCGGGCTGGACGGCGTGCTGCTGGTCGGCGCCAACACCCTGACGCTGGTCGGCGAGGTCGATGCCGGGGTCGCCGATTCGGGAACGATCGAGCTGGCCGGCGGGCTGCTGAAGATCGGCCGGCTGAGCGCCGCGTCGGCGTTCCTTGCACCTGGCGGCGTGGCTTCGGCGCCGGGTGCGCCGCATGGCGTGGTGCAGCTCGACGACGGCCAGGCCAACGTCATCACCGGCGTGAGCGCCGGGGCGCTGCTGACGAATACCTGGACCATCCGAGGCTCGGGGCAACTCGGGCAGGGCCAGCTGAGCCTGACCAACAACGCCGCCGGCACCATCGCCGGGACCGGCGCGGGGCTGGTCGTCGACACCGGCGCCAACGTGATCCTGAACCACGGGCTGATGGAGGCGCTGGGCGGCACGCTGCAACTGCGCGGCGTCATCAATTCCAGTGGCGGCGGCCAGATCGCGGCGATGCACAGCGGCAATCTCGCCGGCATCGTCATCCTGGACGGCGCCGACCTGATCGGCGGCGGCATTTCCGGCGATGCGGCGGACGGCAACTCGACCCTGCTGCTCAGCGCCCTCGGCGCGACCCTCGATGGCGGCGCCCATGCGGTGTCTCTGGCTGCGACGGGCAAGGTCGCGGTGAGCGCCGGCCAGACGCTGACGCTTGATGGCGCGATCGCCAATTCCGGCACCATCAGCGTTGGCGGCAACGGCTCGGCCGGCACCGCCGGCGTCGTCCTGCTGGCGGGCACGGTGACGCTGACCGGCGGCGGCACCGTGCGACTGGCGGAGACTGCGAATATCTCCGGCAACGCCAACACCCAGGTCGTTACCGGGAGTTCTGCGAGCGATGGGCTCGACAATGTCGACAACACGATCCGCGGCTATGGATTGCTCGGCAACGGCGCGCTGACCCTGGTCAACGAAAGCGGCGGCACGATCGACGCGGACGGCTACACGCTGCAGCTCGACACCGGTGCGGCGGTGATCACCGACAACGGCGTGCTGGAGTCGACCGGAGGCCTGCTCGACATCCGGAGCGATGTCGACGCCCATAACGGCGGCCGGATTTTGGTGCTGGACGGCAACAGCAACATCGGCACCGTGCTGCTCGACGGCGTCGCGCTGCATGGCGGCACCATCAGCACCGACGCAGTCGACAAGCGCGCAGCCCTCGGGGTGACCGGCGCCGGCGGTACGCTGGACGGGACGGCCAACGCCGTGACCCTGACTGCGGGGGGGCAGATTGCCGTCGCCGCCGGGCGGACGCTGACGGCGGAAGGTGCCATCGTCAATTCCGGCACGATCGGCATCGGCGGGGACGGCTATTACGGCAACGCGGGCGAGCTGCTCGTGTCGGGCAAGCTCACATTGACCGGCGGCGGAGTCGTGCGGCTGGCCGAGTCGGTCAACATCACCGCTTCCAGCAGCAGCCAGGTCGTTTCCGGCAGCTCCGGCAGCGACACGCTCGACAACGTCAACAACACCATCAACGGCTACGGGCAGCTCGGCAACGGCGCGATGACGCTGGTCAACGAGGCCGGCGGCACCGTCGATGCGGACAAATATCTTCTCCGGCTGGATACCGGCGCCAGCACCATCATCGACAACGGCGTGCTGGAATCGACCGGCGGCACGCTGCTTATCGCCAGCAACGTCGACGCCCATGCCGGGGGCCGGATCGTCGTGCTCGACGGCGGCGCCAACGCCGGGTCGGTCCTGCTCGACGGCGCCGCGCTTCGCGGCGGAACCATCAGCACCGACGGCGTGGACAAATCCGCCTCGCTGGGTGTCGGAATTCATGGCGGCACCCTGGACGGCACCGTCAATGCGGTGACGCTGACCGCAGGCTCGCAGATCGCCATCGCATCCGGGCACACGCTGACGGCGAAAGGCACGATCGCGAATTCTGGCACGATCGGCATCGGCGGCGATGGCTATTACGGCACCCCGGGCGCCCTGCTGGTTGCGGGCAAGCTCACGCTCAGCGGCGGTGGCCTGGTGCGGCTGGCGGAGATCGGCGGCATCTACGGCAACAGCGCCACCCAGCTGATCACCGGCAGCTCGGCTACCGACACGCTGGACAACCTCAACAACACGATCAGCGGCTATGGGCGGCTCGGCAATGGCGTGATGACGCTGGTCAACGAAGCCGCGGGCACCATCAACGCGACGTTGTCGACGCTGTTGGTGAATACCGGCGCCGCGGTGATCGTCAACAAGGGCCTGATGCAGGGGTTGGGCGGGACTTTGCAGCTGCAGGGCACCGTCGACGCGCGGACCGGCGGGCGGATCGTGGCAGCCGACGCGGGCAGCTCGCTCGGCACGGTGCTGCTCGATTCGGCGACGTTGCTCGGCGGCACCATCAGCACCGATGCGGCGGACAAGTCGGCGGCGCTGCGGGTGAGCGGCAACGGCGGCACGCTGGACGGCACCAACGGCGCCGTGACACTGACCGCCGGCTCGCAGATCGCGATCGACGCCGGCCGGACGCTGACCGCGACAGGCACGATCGCCGATTCCGGCACGATCTGGGTCGGCGGCGACGGCTATTACGGGAGCCAGGGCTTGCTTCGCGTATCCGGCACCGTTTCTCTGACCGGCGGTGGACTGCTGCGGCTCGTGGAATCGGCGGATGTCTCCGCCAACAGCGGCAGCCAGCTTGTCACCGGCAGCACCGGCGCCGATCTGCTCGACAACATCAACGACACGATCCGCGGCTACGGCCTGCTCGGCAACGGCACGATGACGCTGGCCAACGAGGCGGCCGGCACCATCGATGCCGTCTTCTCGACCCTGATGGTCAACACCGGCACCAACGTCATCGTCAACAAGGGCCTGATGGAGGCGACCGGCGGCACGCTGGAGCTGCAGGGCACCATCGACTCGCATGCCGCCGGTCGGATCCTGGCGACCGATGCCGGCGCCTCGATCGGCACCATCCTGCTCGACGGTGCGATCTTGCGCGGCGGCAGCATCACCACCGACGCGGTCGACAAGGCGGCGGCGCTGCGGATCACCACCAATGGCGCCACCCTGGACGGCACCAGCAACGCGCTGACGCTGACCGCCGGCTCTCAGATCGCGATCGTCGAGGGCCGGACGCTGACGGCGGAAGGCACGATCGCCAATTCCGGCACGATCGGCATCGGCGGCGATGGCTATTACGGCACCCAGGGCAAGTTGCTGATCTCCGGCGGCCTTGCGCTGAGCGGCGGCGGCACCGTGCTGCTGGCGGAATCGGCGAATGCCAACGGAAACAGCAACAGCCAGGTTCTCACTGGCGTGTCCGCTTCCGACATCCTGGACAATTTCGACAACACGATCAGCGGCTACGGCCTGCTCGGCAACGGCGTGCTGACGCTGGTCAACGAAGCGGCCGGCGTCATCATTGCGACGCGGGCGACGCTGCTGGTGAACACCGGCGCTGCAGTGGTGTTGAACAAGGGCCTGATGAAGGCCACGGGCGCCACGCTCGAACTGCAGAGCAGCGTCGACTCGCGGACCGGCGGGCTGATCGTCGCGGCCGACGCGACCGCCGCCGTCGGCACCATCCTGCTGGACGGCGTCAGCCTTCGTGGCGGCAGCATCACCACCGACGCCGTGGACAAATCCTCGGCGCTGCGTCTGACATCCAATGGCGGCACGCTGGACGGGACCAATGGCGCGGTGACGCTGACCGCCGGCTCGCAGATCGCGATCGATGCCGGCCGGACCCTGACGGCGACAGGGACGCTCGTCAATCTCGGAACGATCTGGGTTGGCGGCGACGGCTACTACGGCACCCAGGGCGTCCTGCGCGTAGCGGGCGTCGTGTCGCTGGTCGGCGCCGGCCTGGTGCGGCTGGCGGAATCGGTGAACGCCGCAGGCAACGGCAGCAGCCAGGTGCTGGCCGGCAGCACCGGCGCCGACACGCTCGACAACATCAACAACACCATCAGTGGCTACGGCCTGCTCGGCAACGGCGCGATGACGCTGGTCAACGAGGCGGCCGGCACGATCAATGCCGTCACCTCGACGCTGCTGGTCAACACCGGCACGGTCACCGTGGCCAACAAGGGGTTGATGGAAGCGACCGGCGGCACGCTGGAACTGCAGGGCACCATCGACTCGCGGACCGGCGGACGGATCATGGCCGCCGATGCGGGGCTAGCCGTCGGCGCCATCCTGCTCGACGGCGCCGTTCTGCTGGGCGGCACGGTCGGCACCGACGCCGTCGACAAGGCTTCGTCGCTGCGCATCACCGCCAACGGCGGCACGCTGGACGGCACCAACGGCGCGGTGACCATCACCGCGGGATCGCAGGCGGTCATCCTCTCCGGACAGACGCTCACCATCGCCGGGCAGATCGCCAACTCCGGAACGATCGCCATCGGCGGCGACGGCTATTACGGCACCGTCGGCACGCTGCTGGTCTCCGGCGGCGTCACGCTCACCGGCGGCGGCGCCATCCACCTGGCCGAATCGGCCAACGCCGCTGGCAACAGCACCAGCCAGCTGCTCACCGGCACGGCCGCGTCGGTCCGGCTGGACAATCTGGACAACACCATCAGCGGCTATGGCCGGTTCGGCGGCGGCGCGCTGAGCCTGATCAACGAGTCCACCGGCACCATCGACGCCACCGTCTCGACCCTGACCCTCGACACCGGCGCCAACATCATCTTCAACCGCGGCACGTTGGAAGCGTCGGCTGCCGGCACGCTGCAACTGAACAGCACGGTCAGCAATACCGGTCTGGTACTCGCAGCCCACGGCACCGTCGTCGTCGCCGCGACGTTGACCAACACCGGGCAGGTTTCGGCAACTTCTGGCGGCGTGGTGATCGTTCGCTCGACCATTCTGAACGGCGCCGGTTCGATCGACATCGGCGCCGCCGCGGCGTTGACCTTGGATGGCGGCAGCATCATCGGCGGCCCGCTCGGCATTGCCGCCACCGCAGGCGCCACCGTCACCATGCTGGGCGGCTCGCTTAGCGGCGTTGCGGTGAGCAACGCCGGCACCATCGGCATCGGCGGCGACGGCTATTACGGGACGGTCAGCGCACTGACCATCGGCGGCGTGGTGACGCTGTCGGGCAGCGGCATGGTGCGGCTGGCCGAGGCGGTGAATGCCGGCGGCAACATCAGCACGCAGGTGATCACCGGCACATCGGCCGGCGACACGCTGGACAATATCGGCAACACCATCATCGGCTACGGCCAACTCGGCCACGGCCATCTGTCGATCATCAACGAGGCCGCGGGCACCATCGAGGGCACGGTCTCGACCCTGGTGGTCAACACCGGCGCCACCGCCATCTTCAACCACGGCCTGATGCAGGGCGTCGGTGGGACGCTGCAGGTCGACAGCCCGCTCTCCAACAGCGGCACCATCCTTGCGATCGCCGGCCTGGGGATTCCTGGCAGCGTCGTGTTGAACAATGCGGTCAGCGACTATGGTCTGGTGGAGGCCGGTGCTGGCGGCACCGTGACGCTACGCGACCTGCTGCACGACGGCGGCGGCGCCAGCCAGGTGTTGGATGGCGGCGCGATGATCCTGGATGGCGGCGGCCTGGTCGGCGGTACGCTGGCGGTCGCGGCCACCGGGCGTGTCACCGTGACCACGCTGGGCGGCTCGCTGAGCGGAGTGGCGGTGAACAACGCCGGCACCATCGGGCTCGGCGGCGACGGCTATTACGGCAGCGTCAGCACGCTGGCGATCGGCGGCGTGGTGACGCTGTCGGGCAGCGGCACGGTGCGGCTTGCCGAGGCGGCGAATACCGGCGGCAATATCAGCACGCAGGTGATCACCGGCATGTCGGCCGGCGCCACGCTGGACAACGTCGGCAACACCATCATCGGCTACGGCCAGTTGGGCCATGGCCAGCTATCGATCATCAACGAGGTCGCCGGCACCATCGAGGGCACGGTCTCGACCCTGGTGGTCAACACCGGCGCCACCGCCATCTTCAACCACGGCCTGATGCAGGGCGTCGGTGGGACGCTGCAGGTCGACAGCCCGCTCTCCAACAGCGGCACCATCCTAGCGATCGCCGGGCTGGGGATTCTGGCAGCGTCGTGTTGAACAATGCGGTCAGTGATTACGGGCTGGTGGAGGCCGGTGCTGGCGGCACCGTGACGCTACGCGACCTGCTGCACGATGACGGCGGCGCCAGCCAGGTGCTGGATGGCGGCGCGATGATCGCTGGATGGCGGCGGGCTGGTCGGCGGTACGCTGGCGGTCGCGGCCACCGGGCGTGTCACCGTGACCACGCTGGGCGGCTCGCTGAGCGGGGTTGCGGTGAACAACGCCGGCACCATCGGGCTCGGCGGCGACGGCTATTACGGCAACGTCAGCACGCTGGCGATCGGCGGCGTGGTGACGCTGTCGGGCAGCGGCACGGTGCGGCTTGCCGAGGCGGCGAATACCGGCGGCAACACCAGCACACAGGTGATCACCGGCATGTCGGCCGGCGCCACGCTGGACAACGTCGGCAACACCATCATCGGCTACGGCCAGTTGGGCCATGGCCAGCTGTCGATCATCAACGAGGTCGCCGGCACCATCGAGGGTACCTTCTCCACGCTGGTGGTCGACACCGGCGCCAACGTCATCGTCAATCACGGCCTGCTGGAAGGCTCCGCCGGCACATTGCAGGCGAACAGCGCCATCGCCAACAGCGGCACGATCCTGGCACTCGGCGGCGCGGTGGTGCTGAACGGTGCGGTAGCGGATTCCGGGTTGGTCCAGGCTGGTGCCGGCGGCGTCCTGACCTTGCGGGCGCTGCTGACCGACGCGGGCGGCGCCAGCAAGGTGCTGGCTGGCGGGGCGATGACGCTGGATGGCGGCGGGCTGGTCGGCGGAACATTCGGGATCGCCGCAACCGGCAGCGTCACCGTGACCACGCTGGGCGGCTCGCTAAGCGGAGTGGCGGTGAACAACGCCGGCACCATCGGGCTCGGCGGCGACGGCTATTACGGCAGCGTCAGCACGCTGGCGATCGGCGGCGTGGTGACGCTGTCGGGCAGCGGCACGGTGCGGCTGGCCGAGACGGCGAATACCGGCGGCAACACCAGCACGCAGGTGATCACCGGCAGTTCGGCGAGCGACACGCTGGACAATATCGGCAACACCATCATCGGCTATGGCCAGCTCGGCCATGGCCAGCTGTCGATCATCAACGAGGCCGCTGGGACCATCGACGCCGTCTTCTCCACCCTGGTCGTCAACACCGGTTCCGGAACCTTCGCCAACCACGGGACGATCCAGGCGGTCGGCGGCACGCTGGAGGTGCAGTCGGTCCTGGACAGCACCGCCGGCGGCAAGATCGCGGCGGTTGACAACACCGGCACCATCGGGGCGATCCTGCTGGATGGCGGCACGTTGCGCGGCGGCGCCATTTCCACCGACGCCAGCGATCCGAACTCTGCCCTGCGCGTCACGGGCAATGGCGGCACGCTGGACGGCACCGCGGGCGCCGTGCAGTTCGCGGCCGGTTCGCAGGCCACCGTAATCGCCGGCCAGACGCTCACCTTGCGCGGCGCGATCGCCAATGCCGGCAAGATCAGCGTCGGCGGCGACGGCTATTACGGCAATGTCGGCCGGCTCGCCATCGACGGCATGGTCACCCTGTCGGGCGGCGGCACGGTGGCTTTGGCGGAAACCTCCAATGCGTCCGGCAACCCCAACCCTCAGGTCATCAGCGGGGCGTCCGCGGGCGACACGCTGGACAACGTCGACAACACCATCAGCGGCTATGGCCGGATCGGCGCCGGCGCGCTGACGCTGATCAACGAGGCGCAGGGCAAGATCCTGCTGGGGGGCGGCACGATAGCGCCCTCCGCGTTCAACAATGCGGGCCTGCTGAAGGGCTTCGGGACGTTGGCGGCGCCGGCGATCGTCAACACCGGCCTGGTGGAGGCCACGGGGGGCACGCTGGTCGCCGCCACCACCGTGGCCGGCCTGCTGCAGATCGATGCCGCATCGACCCTCGAACTGGATGGCGCCGAGCCGGGCACGGCGACGGTCGTTTTCACCGGCGCCGGCGCCGTGCTGCGGTTGGGCGATGCGGCCGATTTCAATGGGAAGCTGCAAGGCTTCGGCGCCACGGCGACCATCGACCTGCTGGGCATCACCGCGTCCTCGATCGGCTTTGCCGGCAATGTGCTGACGGTAAGCCAGCCGGCCGGGGCCCCGATCCTGCTGAACTTCTCGGGGGGGGCGCCGGGTGGCTTCGGCTATGTCCCGGACGGCAGCGGCACGGATATCGTGTTCACGTTCTCGCCGCCGCCGACCGTCGCCATCAGCGATGCCGGCCCGTCGCTGACCAACAAGGCGGTGCAGACCATCTCCGGCAGCGTGACCGGCCTGTATGCGGCGGGGGCCGCGGTGGCGATCTTCGACGGCGCCATCCAGATCGGCAGCACGGTCGCCGGCGGTGACGGCAGCTGGAGCACGGCGGTGACGCTGGCGGGCGATGGCAGCCACAGCCTGACGGCGGTGGCCACCGACACGGTCAGCAACACCGGCACCAGCACGCCCGTGGTCGACACGCTGGACACCACGCCGCCATCGGTAGCGCTCGCCCAGGTGAGCTATGCCGGCGGCACCCTCGCACTGGCCGGCACGCTGGCCGACCTGCATGCGGCGGGGGGCAGCATCGCCATCGTCGACAACGGCGGCGCCACGCTGTTCCAGACCAGCGTCGCCACTGGCGGCGCCTGGAACGCCAGCTTCGCGGCGGCGCTGGCCGGCGACAACCTGCTGACCGCGGTGGTGACCGACGCCGCCGGCAACAGCGCCGCCAGCGGCAGCTTCGGCGTCCATGAGGGCACCGCCGGCAACGACGCCTTCACCGCGACCGCGGGCGGCAACATCTATGACGGCAACGGCGGCCACGACACGCTGGCCTTCGGCATCGGCTATCGCGGCGTCGCCAGCAGCGGCAACGCCTCCGGCGCCGACCTGATCACCAGCCTCGGCCACGAGCATCTGTCGCAGATCGCCGAGGCGGACTTCATCGATGGCCGGCTGGTGTTCGACCTGCACGACACCGCGGCGCAGGTGGTGCGGCTGTACCAGGCGGCGCTGCAGCGCACCCCGGATCAGGGCGGGCTGGACGGCTGGGTCAGCCAGATCCAGGCCGGGGCGCCGCTGGATGCGCTGGCGCAGGGCTTCATCGGCAGCCAGGAGTTCATCGGCCTGTATGGCGCTAACCTGAGCGACGAAGGCTTCGTCACGGCGCTGTACAAGAACGCGCTGCTGCGGCTGCCGGACCCCGCCGGGCTGGCGGGCTGGGAGACGGCGCTGAGCACCGGCGAAAGCCGGGCCGACGTCCTGATCGGCTTCTCGGAAAGCCCGGAGAACATCGCCAACACCGCGCCGCTGCTGCAGGCCGGGGTGTTCGTCGACAACCTGGTCGCCGACCAGGTGGCGCGGCTGTATGACACCACGCTGGGGCGCAAGCCGGATATCGGCGGGCTGGCCGGGTGGACCAACCTGATCCAGACCGGGCAGGAGACGCTGTCGCAGGTGATCGACGGCTTCACCGGCAGCCAGGAGTTCCAGAGCACCTACGGGGCGCTGAACGACACGCAGTTCGTCACCACGCTGTATGCCAACACGCTGCACCGGGCGCCGGATGCGCCGGGGCTGGCCGGGTGGGTCGACCTGCTGAACAGCGGCACGACGCGGTCGGGCGTGGTGTACGGCTTCTCCGAGAGCCCCGAGCATATCGGCAATACCGCGCCGTTCATCGTCGGGGGAATCCAGCTCGCCTGACCAGGGAGCCAGGCGTGGGCATGTCAGCATCGCGCTCGGCGCAGGGCTAACTATGGTGACGTTAAGATAACGCTGCTTATTATCTCCTGGTGACCGACCAGCCCGACCTGTTGTTCCTGCTGCACGACCTTGCGCGCCAGATGCGGCTCGATGCCGACCGGCGTGCGGCGGCGCACGGCATGACCCGGGCGCAATGGGTGATCCTGATCCGCCTCGAACGGCAACCCGGCCTGTCGCAGAAGGAACTGGCGGAAATCCTCGAGGTCGAGCCGATCACCGTCGCCCGGCTGATCGACCGGCTGGAGGATCGCGGCATGGTCGAGCGCCGTGACGACCCCAACGACCGCCGCATCTGGCGGCTGCATCTGTGCCCGCCGGCGGCCCCGGTGCTGGCCGACCTGAGCCATGAGCGGGCCGACATGCTGGCCATGGTTTCCGCCGGCATCGATGCCGATGCGCTGGCCGCGATCAAATCGGGCCTGTTGCGCATGAAGGCCAATGTCGTCGACGATATTCGCAACAAGGCGCTCGGAAAGGCGCTGGAGAAGGTCCCCACCTGATGTCCGCCACGTCGCCTGCCGCTTCCCCGGCCTCGATCGCCGCCACTCCTCGTGTCACGGCCGGAACGTCCCATGTCGCGACCCATCTGCGCCGCCGGCTGCTGCGCCCGCTGCTGATGCTGGGCGGCATCGCGGTGGTGATCGTCGGGTCCGGCTACTACTGGCTGCAGGGCGGCCGGATCGTCTCGATCGACGATGCCTATGTCCGCGCCGCCAAGCTGGCGGTCGCCACCGACGTGTCCGGCATCGTGACCGAGGTCGCCGTCAAGGAAGGCCAGCGGGTGAAGAAGGGCGACGTGCTGTTCCGCCTGGACCAGCGGCCGTTCCAGATCGCGCTCGCCGGCGCCCGCGCCAACCTGGCGCAGATCGCGCTCAATCTCGAGGCGATGAAGCGCGACTACCAGCGCATGCTGCGCGACGCCGACGCCAAGGCCGCCCAGGTGCAGGCCGACCAGGCCAGCTTCGACCGGTTCTCCAACCTGGTGAAGGGCGGCGGCGTCACCCGCGCCGAGTATGACGACGCGCGCTTCCGCCTCGCCGCCGACCAGGCCGCGGTGGAAAGCCTCAAGACCCAGGCGATGGTGCAGCTGGCCCGGCTCGGCGGCGACGCCAAGATCGATCCGGCGCAGACCCCGCAATACATGCAGGCGCAGTCCACCGTCGACGAGATGCAGCGCCAGCTCGACCATACCGTGGTGATGGCGCCGTTCGACGGCATCGCGACCCAGGTGGAGACGGTGCAGCCCGGCATGTACCTGGCCGCCTCGACCGCCGCCTTCGGCCTGGTCTCGACCGAGCGGGTCTGGGTCGAGGCCAATCCGAAGGAGACCGACCTCACCCATGTGAAGCCCGGCGACAGCGTGGAACTGCTGGTCGACACCTATCCCGACCGCAAGTGGAAGGGCACCGTCGACACCATCGCCCCGGCCAGCGGCGCCGAGTTTTCGGTGCTGCCGGCGCAGAACGCCTCCGGCAACTGGGTGAAGGTGGTGCAGCGGATCCCGCTGCGCGTGAAGGTCGACCGCCAGCCCGGCGATCCGGACCTGCGGGCGGGCATGAGCGTGCTGGTCGATATCGACACCGGGCATGTCCGGCACTGGCAAGACCTGATCCCGTAGGTCGGCGCGGTGGCCGAGGGGGGGAAAGCAACAGCACGGACGGTTAACGCGGGGTGCCGCGCGGCTGTGCGCTGCACCAATCGCCACTCCACCGCCGCTGGCCCGCCATGAGCGGCGCCGCGGTCAAGGTTCCGCATCGGACGCTGCTGACGGCCTGCGTGATGATGGCCAACCTCATGCAGTCGATCGACTCCACCATCGCCAACGTGGCGCTGCCGTATATGCAGGGCAGCCTGTCGGCGACCTCGGACCAGATCACCTGGGTGCTGACCTCCTACGTGATCGCGGCGGCGATGATGACGGCGCCGGTGGGCTGGCTGGCGGCGCGGTTCGGCCGCAAGAACCTGCATTTGCTGTGCCTGAGCGGCTTCACGCTGGCCTCCATGCTGTGCGGGGCGGCGCAGTCGCTGGAGCAGATCGTGCTGTTCCGCCTGCTGCAGGGGATGTTCGGGGCGGCCCTGGTGCCGCTGGCGCAGGCGACCATGCTGGACATCTACCCGTTCGAGCAGCGCGCCCAGGCGATGGCGGTGTTCGGCATGGGGGTGATGGTCGGCCCGATCCTGGGGCCGACGCTCGGCGGCTATCTCACCGACGCCTATAGCTGGCGCTGGGTGTTCTACGTGAACCTGCCGTTCGGGCTGCTGGCGATCACCGGCCTTTCCATCTTCCTGCCGAAGGCGGCGGCGAACGCGGAGATGAAGTTCGACTGGACCGGCTTCGGCGTGCTGGCGCTGGGGATCGGCGCCTTCCAGCTGATGCTCGACCGCGGCCAGGACCAGGACTGGTTCTCCTCGCGGGAGATCATCGTCGAGGCGGTGCTGGCGGGGCTGGGGTTCTACCTGTTCGCCGTGCACATGTTCACCGCCCCGCGGCCGTTCATCCCGCGCGCGGTCTTCGCCGACCGCAACTTCACCGCGGCCATGCTGATGATGTTCTTCGTCGGCATGGTGCTGCTGGCCAGTTCCGCGCTGCTGGCGCCGTATCTGCAGAACCTCGGCAACTACCCGGTGTACACGGCGGGCATGGCGATGGCGCCGCGCGGTGCGGGGACCATGGTGGCGATGGTGATCGCCGGGCGCATCGGCACGCGGATCGACCAGCGCAAGATGGTGGCGACCGGGCTGCTGCTGCTGTCGGCGACGATGTACGAGATGAGCCTGTGGACGCCCGACGTGCCGGACCGGCAGTTGCTGCTGACCATCCTGGCGCAGGGCTTCAGCATGGGGCTGATCTTCAATCCGATGCAGGTGCTGGCCTTCACCACGCTGGAGCCGCGGCTGCGCGGCTCGGCCACCTCGCTGCTGAGCCTGTTCCGCAACCTCGGCGCCGCCATCGGCGTCTCGGTCACCAGCTTCACCCTGGTGCGCAACACCCAGGTCAGCCACGCCGACCTTGCGGCCCTGGCGACCCCGTTCAACCGGACGCTGCAGGGCAACGGCGCGGTCAGCCACTTTCTCAGCCCGATGGCGGTGCACGGGGCCACGCGCGGGGCGGAAATGCTGGACCAGGCGATCAACCGGGAGGCGCTGATCATCGCCTATGCCGGCGACTACCGGATGATGACCTTCGTCGCGCTGCCGCCGCTGCTGCTGCTGCTGATCATGCGCCGCCACCGGCGCCTGGTTCCGGTGGCGACCAGCGCCCGGCCTTGAACCGGCGGACCGGGGGCACCAGCCTCTGACGCAAGGCCGATGCGCGGATCTGTGATATCGACCTTATCATAAGCCTGCTTACTATTATCCCCATGAAGCATCCGGATCATGCATGAGCGGCAGCGCCGAGGTCGTCCCGAAGCGAGCCCTGATCACCGGTTGCGTCATGGTCGCCACCCTGATGCAGGCGCTGGATTCGACCATCGCCAACGTGGCGCTGCCATATATGCAGGGCAGCCTGTCGGCGACCTCCGACCAGATCACCTGGGTGCTGACCAGCTACGTCATCGCCGCCGCCATCATGACCGCGCCGGTCGGCTGGCTGGCCAACCGGTTCGGCCGCAAGAACCTGTTCATCACCTGCCTGGCCGGCTTCACCATCGCCTCGATGCTGTGCGGCGCGGCGCAGTCGCTGACCCAGATGGTGCTGTTCCGGCTGCTGCAGGGCGTGTTCGGCGCCGCCCTGGTGCCGCTGTCGCAGGCGACCATGCTGGACATCTACCCGCCGGAAAAACGCGCCCAGGCGATGGCGATCTGGGGCATGGGCGTGATGGTCGGGCCGATCCTGGGCCCGACCCTCGGCGGCTACCTCACCGACGTCTACAACTGGCGCTGGGTGTTCTACGTCAACCTGCCGTTCGGCATCCTGGCGATCACCGGCCTGATGCTGTTCATGCCGAAGGCCAACGCCAATTCCGACCTGCGCTTCGACTGGACCGGCTTCGGCGTGCTGGCGCTGGGCATCGGCGCCTTCCAGATGATGCTCGACCGCGGCCAGGACCAGGACTGGTTCACCTCCCGCGAAATCATCGTCGAGGCGGTGCTGGCGGGCGCTCGGCTGCTATCTGTTCGTGGTCCACATGTTCACGGCGAAGCGGCCGTTCATCCCGCCGGTGATCTTCCGCGACCGCAATTTCGCCGCCGCGCTGGGAATGATGTTCGCGATCGGCATGGTGCTGCTGGCGAGCTCGGCGCTGCTGGCGCCCTATCTGCAGAACCTGGCCGGCTACCCGGTGGCGACCGCCGGCTTGGCGATGGCGCCGCGCGGCGGCGGCACGCTGATCGCCATGATGATCGCCGGGCGGCTCGGCGGGCGGGTCGACCAGCGCAAGCTGATGGCGCTGGGCATCCTGGTGCTGACCTGGTCGCTGTGGTCGATGAGCGGCTGGACCCCCGACGTGCCGGAGCGCCAGCTGATCTTCACCATCGTCGTCCAGGGCTTCGGCATGGGCATGGTGTTCAACCCGCTGTCGGTGTTGGCCTTCACCACCCTGTCGTCGCAGCTGCGCGGCGACGGTGCGGCGCTGCTGAGCCTGTTCCGCAACATCGGCTCGGCGATCGGCGTCTCGGTCACCTCGTTCTCGCTGGCCCGCAACACCCAGATCTCACATGCCGACCTCGCCGCCGTGGCGACGCCGTTCAACCGGGCGCTGCAGGGCAACGGCGCGGTCCAGCACTACCTCAACCCGATGACCACGCATGGTGCTGGGATGTTCGAGGCGATGATAGACCGCCAGGCGCAGATCATCGCCTACAACGACGATTACCTGATGATGACGTACGTTACTTTGGCCAGCATCCTGCTGCTGCTGCTGATGCGTAAACCGCGCGGCGCCGCGCCGGCGCCGGCGGATGCCCACGCCGCGCTGGACTGATACCCGGGCCGCGCTGCGTTTTATCCTCGCATCCGGCGATCCGATCGCCTATGTGTGCGCCGCAGCATTTCGCCCTGCCCGGATATGAATCCGCGGCAGTGCATCGCCACGTTCCGAAATCCCGTGCTCTTAGGTCCCCCCAATGGACATCCGCAACATCGCCATCATCGCCCATGTCGATCATGGCAAGACCACCCTGGTCGACCAGCTGCTCAAGCAGTCGGGCGCCTTCCGCGACCACCAGCAGGTGGCCGAGCGGGCGCTGGACCGCAACGACCTGGAGCGTGAGCGCGGCATCACCATCCTGGCCAAATGCGCCAGCGTGATGTGGAAGGACACCCGGATCAACATCGTCGATACCCCCGGCCATGCCGATTTCGGCGGCGAGGTGGAGCGCATCCTGAACATGGTGGACGGCGCCATCGTGCTGGTCGACGCCGCCGAGGGCGTGCTGCCGCAGACCAAGTTCGTGGTCGGCAAGGCGCTGGAGCGTGGCCTGAAGCCGATCGTCGTGGTCAACAAGATCGACCGCCAGGACGCCCGCGCCGACGAAGTGCATGTCGAGGTGTTCGACCTGTTCGCGGCCCTTGGTGCCACCGACGACCAGCTCGATTTCCCGATGCTGTACGCGTCCGGCCGCCAGGGCTGGGCCACCGAGACGCTGGACGGCGAGCGGAAGGACCTCACGCCGATGTTCGACCTGGTGCTGCGCCACGTGAAGGCGCCGGCGCTGGACAAGGACGCGCCGTTCGCCATGGTCGCCTCCATCCTCGACTATGACAACTTCCTCGGCCGGGTGCTGACCGGGCGGCTGGAGCAGGGTCGCGCCAAGCTGAACATGCCGCTGAAGGTGCTGCGCCAGGACGGCAGCGTCGTCGAGACCGGCCGCCTGACCAAGCTGATGGGCTTCCGCGGCCTGGAGCGGGTGACGATCGAGGAGGCCGAGGCCGGCGACATCATCGCCATCGCCGGGCTGACCGAGGCGACCATTCCCGATTCAATCGGCGCCCCGGAACTGACCGCGCCGATCTATGCCATTCCGGTCGATCCGCCGACGCTCGCCATGACCTTCCGCATCAACGATGGCCCACTCGGCGGCCGCGAGGGCAAGAAGGTCACGTCGCGCCAGATCCGCGACCGGCTGATGCGCGAGTCCGAGGGCAACGTCGCCATCAAGATCACCGAGAGCAACGAGAGCGAGGCCTTCGAGGTCGCCGGCCGCGGCGAATTGCAGCTGGGCGTGCTGATCGAGACGATGCGCCGCGAAGGCTTCGAGCTGACCATCGGCCGCCCCCGCGTGCTGACCCGCGACAACCCGGAGACCGGCGAGCGCGAGGAGCCGATGGAAGACGTGCTGGTCGATGTCGACGAGCCCTATACCGGCGTGGTGGTGGAGAAGATGTCGCCGCCGCAAGGGCGAGATGCTGGACATGCGCCCGTCCGGCGGCGGCAAGGTGCGGCTGACCTTCCGCATGCCCAGCCGCGGCCTGATCGGCTATCACGGCGAGTTCCTGACCGACACCCGCGGCACCGGCATAATGAACCGCCTGTTCGCCGGCTACGGCCCGTGGCGCGGCCCGATGGAAGGCCGCCGCAACGGCAGCCTGATTTCGAATTCCGACGGCGTTGCGATTCATTACTCGCTTTGGTACCTGCAGGAGCGCGGCACCCTGTTCGTCGATCCCGGCGACAAGGTCTATCTCGGCATGATCCTCGGCGAGCATTCGCGCGGCAGCGATCTCGACGTGAACCCGATCAAAGAGAAAAAGCTCACCAACATCCGCGCCGCCGGCAAGGACGACGCGATGCTGCTGATCCCGCCGCGCCGGATGAGCCTGGAACAGGCGATCGCCTATATCGAGGACGACGAGCTGGTGGAGATCACCCCCTCGGCGATCCGGCTGCGCAAGCGCTACCTCGATCCGAACGCCCGCAAGCGCAACGAGCGCAAGGCGGATGCGGAGGCGGCGGCCTGACCAAAGGCCGACGAGGCTGACGATTCCGGCGGCTCACGGATCAGCCGCTGACTGAGCCGTCGTCCCACGATGCCGACGCGCGCCACGCCGTCGGCGCGCTTCCGGCCCACCGGGTGAAGGCCCGGGTGAATGCCGCCCTGGGACGCGTAGCCGAGGGCGAGGGAAATGTCGGTCATCGGTCAGGGCCGTCGCGCGCATCAGGTGCCGGCTTGCGTTGAAGCGTGCCTCGCCCACGAGATCGCGAAATGTCGCGCCTTCGTCCTCCAACCGGCGGTTCATCGTCCTGCACCGACATTCCGATATCCGTGGCGACCGAGGTCGCCGCTGCCGCCCGGGCAGTGATCCGCGCCGCCAGATTGCGCCGGACCTGTTCGGCGACGCTCGGCTGGTCCAGCGCCCAGTATGCCGCCACCTGTCGTTGCAAGATCGCGCGCAAATCACGGTCGCGGCTTCGGACGGGAAGCCTCAGGTGATCCGTCTTGATGACCACGGCAAAGATATCTGCGCTGAAACGGACCGGCACGCCGAAGGCAGTCTCAAATTGCGACGTTTCGGCCGCCGAGCTTCTGGCAAGAAGACCTCCTCCGGCCCGAATCCCGGCAAGCTCCTCGACCATGCTGCAACCGATGCCGTCGCGCCCTCGCAGGCGATCGTGCGCCCCTCCATATGGGGCTGCTCCAACGCATATCCCCAGAGCGCCGTGTCGCCTTGCACGATCAGGTAGGTCACGGCTCCGCTGATGTAGCGATGCTGGTTCCGGCAGAGATCGAGGATCGCGTCGCCGAGGGTCGGCGCGGTTTGCATCAGGCGCCCAACCAGGCCGAGGCTCGCGGTGCCACCGCGCCGCCCGATCAGCACGGCGAGATGCGGCAATCCTGTCATCTCCGCCGCGACCGCAAGTAGACGACACAATTTCGGAAACGACACCGCGTTCTCCGGATTGCGAAGCAGGTCCGGGGGCAGCTCGACGGCAGCCAGCGCGCGTTCCGGCGGAGATGCCATGCTCGATCGAGGAGCCTGGGCAACTCCGCGACCACGCCGACGCGATGCCACCCTTCCCGCGCCGCCTGGTCGTCTGAACGCACCGACTTCGGGTTTTGCATCCATTCTCTCCCCGCATTTTCATTCCGCGGCGTACGGTATGCGGGTTTTGGCGCAAAATGTGAAGCGGGAACGCGTCGGCGCCGCAATAAGAGCGCCCCGCAAGCCGGGTGTCCCCCGTCGGGCGGACATCAGGCTGCACAGCAACGACGGAGGAAAACTCATGTATTACACTTCGGATTCAATCCTTCCGGAGAACATGGCGCCGCTTATCATCACGGCCGCGCCGTATGGTCCGGAATGGATGCCGGGCGATGCCGATATTCCGGTGTCGTGGGACGAGCAGGTGCAAGCCGCCGTCGATTGCTACAACGCGGGCGCCACGATGCTGCACGTCCATGTGCGCGATCCGGCGACGGGCCACGGCTCGGTCGATTTCGAACAGTTCAACTACTTCATCGGGCGGCTCCGGCAGGCGGTCCCGAAGATGATTCTCCAGGTCGGCGGCTCGATCTCCTTCGCCCCGAAGAGTGACGGCGCGAAAGCGAAGTGGCTGGATTACGACACCCGCCACATGCTGACGGAACTCGACCCGAAGCCGGACTGCGTGACGATCGCGGTCGGCACGACGCAGTGGGACGTCGTCTCGATCATGACGCCCGACGATATCAAGGGCACGCATCTCGAGAACAACCCGAAGGTGCAGGCCGCCTGGGCCGGCATGTGGGTGGATGCCGGGCCGGCCTTCTATCTGGAGCACCTCAAGCGGCTGCGCGCGAACCGGATCATGCCTTATTTCGTGCCGGCCCATATCCATCAGTGGGAGTTGATCGAGAGCCTGATCCGCGCCGGCGTCTA
Source organism: uncultured Alphaproteobacteria bacterium (assembly GCA_963819305.1). Taxonomy (GTDB): domain Bacteria; phylum Pseudomonadota; class Alphaproteobacteria; order Acetobacterales; family Acetobacteraceae; genus CAVTKE01. The sequence continues at coordinate 970,655 of CAWFVP010000001.1, read as the reverse complement.
CATGGGACCGGTCAACATGGCGATCGCCGGCTACGGCGGCGGCACGCTCGGCCGCAACCCGTACGACTGGATGAACTTCCTCCAGCGGATCCCGCAGGGCGCGTCTTCGGTCACGTTCTGGTCGAGCATGCGCGCGCTGATCTCGCTGTCGGCGATGTCGATCGTGCTGGGCCAGCATGTTCGCGTCGGCAACGAGGACAATCTGTGGGGCGTGGACAAGAAGCGCCGGACCTCCGTGCAACAGGTGGAGGGCGCGGTGCGGCTCTGCCGCGAGTTCGGCCGCAAGGTCGCGACCGCCGAGGAGGCCCGCGACATCATGAAGATCGGGACATGGTACGACAGCGTCGAGGAGACGCTGCACCATCTCGGCCTGCCGCCCAACCGCAAGGGAGGCGAAACCGGATTCCTGCTGTGGGAGACGGACGGAAAGAAGGGTGTGGCGAAGACCGGCGGCGATTCGCATCCGATGGCGTATTGCATGACCGCCCCGCCGGTCATGCAGAAAGCCTGAGGTATTTCGAAACGGTCGTGGCCCCGTCCCTGCGGGACGTGGCCACGCTCGCTACCGGGACGACGCCCAGATGTCAGGCCGAATCACTCATTTCGAAATCTATGGCGACGCGCCGGAAGAACTCGCAACGTTCTATCGCGAGTTGTTTGGATGGCGGATCGACCGCGCCGAGGGTGTCGGTTACTGGCGCATCCACACCGGCTCCGGCGATCAGCAAAACGGCGATCAGCAGAACAACAGCGGCGGCGTGACGTACCGGCCGTCGATCCCGGTGCGGGGTTGGCTGCAGTACATCCAGGTCGACTCGCTCGACGAGGCGTTGGCGACGGCGGAGCGACTGGGTGCGCGTGTCGTGCGCCAAAAGACGGCGGTGCCGCGGACGGCCTGGTACGCAGTGGTTGCCGACCCGGAAGAAAATATCTTCGCCATGTGGCAGCCGGATCCGAAGGCATTTCCGCCGTTCGATCCGGATTGAAGAAGGAACGGAGTCGATGTCGTCCAGCGCAGTGAAAAAGCCGCCGGCAAAGGCCCCTCAGATGCAGCCGGGAGCCTATAGCGACGGCAGTCCACTCGATGAGGTGCAATACCTGGAGTGCAAGCTCATCCTCAAGCCGGACCGCTTCACCTCGGCCAAGGTGTTCCTCGAATACGGCGATCTGGTCAAGCGGACCGCGAAGAAGTTCGGCATCGACGTCGAAGACAAGGGCGTCGTGCTGCGGCCGGAGTCGCGCGAGGTGCTGTTCCTCGATACGGCGGATTTCCGGCTGTACAACAATGCCTTCATCCTGCGCCGGCGGATCGCCTATGAGGACGGGTTTCCCGAAGCTGACCCGGAGATCGTGTTCAAGTTTCGCCATCCGGACCTGCAAAGGGCGGCGGAACTGGACGTGCGTCCGAACATCGCCGGGAATTACCGCATCAAATTCAAGGCGGAAGCGTTGCCGCTCAAGAACGAGGTGGGTGGATACCGCCTGCTCTACTCGCACAACGTGCAGTTCGGGATAAGCCAGGCGCCGGAAGGCGACCGGACCTCGATGGCGATGCTGGCCGGGATCTTTCCCGCACTTGCCGGGCTGCAACAGGGCGCGGCGGACCGCGTCGAGCTGGTCAATCAGACCTACGTCGAGGAGGTTCTCCAGGATCTCTGCGTCCTCGATTTCGGCAAGGGCGTTACGGCCGAGGCGAACATCGCGATCTGGCGCGACCGCGCGACACACCAGCGGCTCTGCGGCGAGTTCGCGTTCCAGGCCAAATTCAAGCGCCGCGACCAGTTGCACGAGAAGGCGATGGATCGCTGCACCCGGTTCTTCATCGAGCTGCAGCAGGCCGGGCGCGACTGGCTCTCGCTCGGGACCACCAAGACGGGACTCGTGTACCGCCTCAAGGGCAATCCGCCGCAGGCGCATGAGTAACCCGGCCGATGCCGCGCGAGCGTATTCTCGACAGGATGCGCGGGGACTCGTTCGTCGGCGTCCATCTCGCGGCGAACATCTTCGTCGGCAGCACGCTGCTGTGGCTGATCCTGCATGTTGCCGCCGGTCTCAATCCGATCTGGGCGATCGCTTCGCTGGTCGCGGCGAGCGATCCGCAGGTGAAGCAGGCGTATGCGAATTTCCGTGCGCGCTTCCTGAATTCGCTGTTCGGCTGTGCGGTGGGACTTGCCTTCATCGAAGTCGGGGGCATGAGCGAATGGAAATTGCCGCTCGCGATGGCGGCGGCGACATTGGTCTCCACCTACGTGGTGCGGGTGCCCACGATGTGGCGGCAATGCCCGATCACCGCGGCGCTCGTGGTGGCGTCGTCGCTCTCGCAGAACGCGGGATCGACCGGCGTGGAAACGGGTCTACGCCGTATCGGTGAGATCATTCTTGGCTGCCTGTTCGGGGTCATCGTCTCCTGGTTCATGTCCAAGATCTGGCATGTGCCGGTGGTGACGAAACCCGCCAAGGCTTGAACGGGGACTGTTCGATCAACAGGGGGAAGCAATCGTGACCGACGCGAAGATCGCAACCATCGCCGATGGACCTTTGGACAGCGGTTTCGCCCTGATGGATGCGTGGGATCCGGAATGGGCGGGCATGTGCCGCCGGATGGCGACCGATCCCTGGACCTCGGGCGTGCTGCCGCGCAAGACGGCGGAGCTGATCGGTCTCGCGGTCAACGCCGCCTGCACCAACCTCAATGCGGAAGGAACGCGCCGCCATATCCGCGGCGCGCTCGCCGCCGGGGCGACGCGCGACGAAATCCTGCTCGTCATCAAGATGGCGAGCCTGCTCTCGATCCACAGTTGCAGCCTCGGCGCGCCGGTCTTGCTGGAGGAGGCGGCAGCCGTCGGCGCGGCACACCCGGTGCGCACGCCGGCGCCGCCGACGCCGGTCAGCAACCTGATGCGCGAGAAGGGAATGTGGAACGACGCGTGGGACCCGTTCTTCGCGCTCGATCCGGGATGGACGGACGCGTTCATGGCCGCGGGTGTCGGCGTCTATGCCGGCGGCGTCATCGACCCGAAGCTGGCCGAGCTGCTCAGCATCGCCTTCGACGCCTCGATCACCCACATGTACGCACCGGGGACGCGGCGGCATATCCGCGCCGCGCTCAGCCACGGCGCGACGGTCGCGGAGATCATGGAGGTGCTGAAGCTCTGCGTCGTGCAGGGCGTGCAAGCCGCCAACATGGCGCTGCCGATCCTTGCCGACGAACTGGAACGGCAGGAATCGTGCAGGGAGACGCGGACATGACCACCGCCGGAACGCCCGGTGCGAACGCGGAGCCCAGGTCCTTCAAGCGCTGGCTCATGCACGAGATCACGCGCTTCATCTGGATCTTCCTCTATCTTTGGGTGCTGTTCGGCCTGTTCGTGCTGCATGAGCGCATCATCCTCGGCCAGCGCGGCATCGATTTCGCGCTGCAAGGCTTCGCCCTCGTCAACGCGCTCATCCTGGCGAAGGTCATGCTGATCGCAGAGGATCTGAAGCTCGACCAGCGGTTCAGCCGCTACCCGCTCCTCGTCTCCATCGCAATCGACGCGGCGCTTTTCGCCACGTTGTTCCTCGTGTTCCATGTGCTGGAAGCGGTGGTCGTCGGCCTGGTCCAGGGCAGGCCGGCCGTTGCCAGCGTCCCGGCGATCGGGCAGGGAGGCCTGGCCGGCGCGATCACCACCGCGGTCATCCTGTTTTTCGCGCTACTACCCTATTTCATGTTCAAGAATTTGAGCCGGATTCTGGGACCGGAGCGGTTCAAGGGGCTTCTGACGGGATCGCCCACGACGCTGCGGGCGCAATTGGAGGGTGATGCCGCCCGCTGAGATCGCGGCCTTCGGCTTCTTCTCTGGTCTGCCACTCGCTCAGCCGAGCCTTACGCTTCGGCAATGACAACTAGTTGCGAGCGTCGCTGCATACCTGATTTTGAGTATTATAAGCGTGCTGGTTCGGCTAAGCACCGGATATACGGTATTTCGAGCTCGGCATTAAGCACGCGTGAAGCATTTGAGAATTCAACCGGATTATTATGAGTCTGCATCGGGTTGCGGTTCTACCGCGATGGATCCACCGTCGCGGCAGCTGATATGACCCGGCATCGAGGCGTCGAGCATCTGCAGCTTTCCCCGGCCCATGACGCTGGCGGCTTGTCCGCCTCGGGTGAGGTCGGTCGGCCGTTCTGGGCCGGTTGGCTCACCGTCGGGCTTGTCCGGGAGGGTAGGGGCGAGGACAACGACCGCCCAACCGCCCGCGGCTATCTCACTGCGGTCGGCGCGATCGGCATCTGTTTCGCGCTGACGCTGATTGCCTTGCCCTTCGTCGCGCAGCCGCTGCCGGAAATACCTGGAATCATGCCGTTCCTCAGCGCGGTGGTCCTGACGACCGACCTGTCCACCGGCTTTCTGCTGCTTGTGCTGTTTCGCGAATTACGCAAACCCTCGCTGCTGGTCCTGGCCTGCGCCTACCTGTTCGCCGCGGCGGTCGCGGCGCTGAACGTGGCGACCTTCCCCGGCGTGCTGGCGCGCGGCGCCATCGTCTGGGGCTCGACCCAGTCGTATCCGTGGATCACCCAGGTGTTCTGGACGGGCTACGCCGCGCTCTGCGCCGCAGCCATGCTGGTCGAATGCGTCATGCCCGCGAAGCCGATGGAGCAGGCCGCCGCCCGGCGGGCGATCGCGGTCGGGCTGACATTGACGCTCCTGGTGGTCTGGAGCCTCGGTGAGATGACCATCCGCTTCGTCGATCTGCTGCCGCCGGTTTCGCAAGCCCTGCCGCCGTCGCCGGTCTGCGCCCGCCCGTTGGTCAATGGGAGTTGTCCGGCCGAAATGGTACCGACGGCGGCCACCTTGCTGATGCGCTACGCCAGCTTCGCCATGATGCTTCTCACGGTCGGCATGGGCGTGTGGATCGCGGGAAGGCGCAGCCAGATGTTCCTGTGGTTCACCGTCGCCATCGCCTGTGCACTCAGCATCAACGTCCTCAGCACGGTGTCGGGCACCCGCTACAGCCTGGGTTGGACGCTCGGCCGGCTCGGCTGGATGGCGTCCTCATGCATTCTGTTCATGTTCTTCATGGGACGGTTCGCCGGGCAGTTGCGGCTTCTGGCCCGGGCGAAGGAGTTTCTGGAGCAGCGCGTCCAGGAGCGCACCGCCGCCCTTGCCGCATCCCTTCGCGAGCGCGACCTGCTGCTTCGCGAGGTCTACCACCGGGTCAAGAACAACATGCAGGTGGTCGATTCCATGCTGTTCATCGAGCGCCGCCGGACCAGCGAACCGGCCACCAGGGAGCTGATCGACGTGCTGCAGCGGCGGTTCGCGGCACTCGGACTGGTGCATCGCCAGCTGATGGCGTCCGACAACCTGGAGCATTTCGACATCGCCCCGTTCGTCGGCGAGCTGGTTCGCAACATCAGCGCATCCGAAGGCATCACGGACCGCGCGATCGGGCTGACGGTCCGCTGCGAGCCGGCCCAGGTGAACCTCGACTTTGCCATCCCCCTGGGGCTGGTGGTGACGGAACTGGTCACCAACAGCCTGAAACATGCCAACGCCCGGCAGATTTCCGTGCAGTTCCGGCGCAGCGACGGCGGCAACGCGATGCTGAGCGTGCAGGACGACGGCGTCGGCCGCGCGGGGGCCGCCGCCGGCCAGGCCGTCATGGAAACGCCAGGCCAGGGCAGCCTGATCATCGCCGGCCTGGTGGCGCAACTCGCCGGCCGGATGGAGGTCACCTCCGATGGCGGCATGCGGGTCGATGTCGTCATGCCGTTGCCGGAACGGGGGCAGCCGGCATGAAGGGCAGCGTGCTCATCGTCGAGGACGAACCGCTGATCGCCCAGGCATTGGCCATCATGGTCGAGGACATCGGCATGACCGTCTGTGCCGCCGCCACCACGGCCGACGATGCGGTTCGGCTGGCGCAGTTGCACAGGCCGTCGCTGGTGCTGATGGACGTGCGGCTGAAAGGCGAAAAGGACGGGGTGGACGCGGCAAGCGCCATACGGCCGCTGTTGTCGGTGCCGGTGATCTTCATTACCGGGTCGGCCGAGCCCGAAATCGTCGAGCGCATCAATTCGGATCGTCCGGCCGGGCTGCTGTTCAAGCCGTTCCGGTATAGCGAGCTCCGGGAGATGATCGCGCGCGTGCTGGTCGCGGATTAGGCGATCGCGCCGACGACAAGCCGCTCGAGTTCCCGGTTGCGCGAGCAACCCCCAGATGATATCCGGCGACCGATCGAAGGCTGCTGTCGCAGCCAGGAAATCCAGGATTGTCAAGGCTCTGCCTTGACTGGCGTCCAGAGGCGAAGCCTTTGGCCTTCCTGTTCCTGAAAGGACTCCGAGGCCTTGGGTCATCGTCGGCTTTGGTTGATCGCGGCCTTCGGCTTCTCCTCCGGACTGCCGCTGGCGTTGTCGGGCTTTACGCTTCGGCAATGGCTGACCGAGGGGCACGTGGCGCTCGGGGCAATCGGGCTCACCGCCAATATCGGGCTGCCCTACACGTTAAAATTTCTCTGGGCTCCGGTGCTGGACCAGATCCCGCCCGGTGTCTTCGCCCGGTTTGGGCGTCGGCGCGGATGGCTGCTGCTGGTGCAGCCGCTTCTGACGGCGGCCTGCGTATGGCTGGCATTGTCCGACGCGGCGCTGGCGCCGATCGGCGCGATTGCCGCCGCCGCTGCCATCGCGACCCTGTCGGCGACCCAGGACATCGCGATCGACGCCTGGCGCATCGAGATCTTCCCGCCGGAGCAGCAGGGCATTGCCACCGCCGCTTATGTCTGGGGCTACCGGGTGGCGATGCTGGTGTCGGGCGCCGGGGTGATCGCCTCGGCCGGGCTGGTCGGCTGGAACCTGGCGTTGCTGGGCATCGCGGTGCTTGCGGGCCTGGGCGTGTTCGTGACCCTTCTGGCGCCGGAACCGGCCTTGCCGGAGCGCGTGCCGGTGCGCGGCGGCTGGCTGGCCCGGACATTGGCCGCGATCCGCGAGCCGCTGCAGGAATTCCTGTCGCGAACCGGATCGACGGCGGTGCTGGCCTATGTGGCGCTGTTCAATCTCGGCGAGGCGATGGCGGGGGTGATGCTGGCGCCGTTCTACCGCCATCTCGGCTTCGACCGGGCCGCGGTGGCGACGGCGATCGGGCCGTTCTCGCTGGCCGCGACCTTGTCCGGGATCGCCATCGGCGGCTGGATCGTCGCGCGGATCGGCTTGTCGCGGGCGCTGATCAGCACCGGCTTCGTGCAGATGGCGGCGATGGCGATGTATGTGCTGCTGAGTGCCTCGGCCGGCAACCATGCGGTGCTGTATGCGACGGTGATGACCGAGTCGTTCGTTCAGGGCCTCGCCAGCGCCGCCTTCCTGGCCTACCTGTCGACGCTCTGCGCGCCGGCCTACGCCGCGACCCAGTACGCGCTGCTGAGTTCGGTGGCGCCGATCGCCTCGCACACCGTCGGGGGGTTTTCAGGCTTTCTGGTGGAGGCGACCGGGTGGACGCTGTTCTACGCGCTGGCGATGCTGGCTTCGTTACCAGCCATGATAATTATGCTGTATATCCTTCGTCGCCACCCGCCGGAACTCAGGCTGCGCGCCGCCGTACCTGCCCAGTGACTTCCTGGCGCAGCGTCACGCTGCGCACGCCCACGGTCTGCGCCAAGTTGCCCTGCACCAGATGAACCATCTCCGCCGGCATCGCCGACATGGCGATGTCGATGCGCATGGTGGCGCCGTCGCATTTCGCTTCCAGCCCATCGGGCGTCAGGTCGCGCTTGGCGAATGGCTGCAGCAGGCGGGGCAGCAGGCCCGGGGCGGGATCGGCCACCAGGCTGAAACGGACGGATGAGTGCAGACCCACGAGGGTCCATGGTTCAAGCGACATTTGGGGAAGACTCCGGACAGGAAGACGACAGGCGCGAAAAGCTTCGGCTGCTCAGGCAGCCGAGGTGATAATTCGCGCGCTGTGGGTCCGGAGCGTCATGCCACCAGCATAACAGGTCACGGGCCGTCTGGCCAGACCAGTTGCGGCATCTTCGCCAGCGGGATCCGTCCGACGCTGAGGGTGCGGTCCTGCAGGGTCAGCGGCACCTCCACCTCAGGGGCGCCGCCGCCTTCGGGGGTTCGCGCCAGCAGCCCCAGCACCGCCTTGGCGGAGGTCGCGACGCCGCTGCCGATGACATGGCCGGCGGCGAGGGCGTCGAGCGTCTGCGTCGGCCCGACGATGCGCGCGGTGGCGGCCCCCATCGGCTGCAAATGGTCGTCGAGTGCCACGGTGGCGCTGCCGGTCAGCCCCAGCGGGCCCCAGCCGATCGCCACCCGCTGCAGTTCGAGGTTGCCGCCGCCGTCCCGCCAGCCGGTCGCCCGCGCATCCAATGTCGGCAGCCTGGGCATCGGGCCGTTCAACGTCGCCTCGACGATGACCGAGGAAATCCGTTGCCCGAACGCCCAGTTGCCCGGAGGAAGGTCGATGTCGCCGGCACTGAGGCTGATGTTCAGCGCCGGCTCCCCCTGGGCCGCGCCTGGATGGGTTTCGCTGTGCAGCTGCAGCCTGGCGAGGGTCAGCCCGGACGGCCCCTCGCCGTTGGGGACGCCGGCGCGGAGGTGGTCAATGTCTAGGTCGAACACCCGCGGCGGCGCACCGGGGTCGAGCGGCACGGTCAGCAGGGTGCGATCGGCGCGGAACGGGATCTCCGGCAGGTCGCCGAGGCGCAAATGCTGCTGCCCCGCCAGAGCGATGCTGAGCAGCCGCGGATGCAGCAGCGATACGTCGAGCGTCGCCCGGCCGGCACCCCATTCGAGGCCCGGCGGAACCGCGGGCGCGGCACTTCGCAGCACCAGGTTGGGCACCAGGAGCTGCGCCCGCAGCGGCCAGCCGCCGCGCACCGGCGGGTCCGAAGTGACGGTCCAGCCGATCGCCTTGCGGGAGGCCCGCCACTCGTCGAACCCGGCTTGCAGCGTATTTTCGCTCCAGCGCCACAGCGCGGTGTGAGCGGCGGCGAGCGCCAGCACCAGCAGCAGCGGCAGCCATATCCACAGCCGCCGCCTCATTTCCATCCCCACCCGGCAGCGGCGTCGTCCGCTGTGGAATTATTCGGGAATTCTATCTGTCTCATCAGCATGTTACGCCGCCTGCCTCGGACGCTTTGAGAAGCGGATTCGCCGACTGCCAACAGAGTTACCCACATCCCGCCGTTCTATCCACGTCGCAGCAGGCTGGCGTTGCCCTCGGCGAAGGCCTGGTCCAGCCGCGCCAGCAACTCGGCTCGCGGCAACCCCGGGGGGATCGGCTTGCCGATCGCCACGTGGATCGTCCCCGGCCGCTTGCGGAAGGCGCGCCGGCCCCAGCAATAGCCGGAATCGGTGGCGACCGGGATCACCGGCAGCCCGGTGCGGCTGGCGAGCGCCAGGATGCCCGGTTGCAGCGCCCCGGGTTGGCCGGGCGGCATCCGCGTGCCCTCTGGGAAGATGACGATCTGGCGCTGCTCGCGCACCGCCCGGTCGGCTTCGCGCAGCATGCCGCGAATGGCCCCGGCGCCGGCGCCGCGGTCGATCGCGATCATGCCGGTGGAGGTGCACATCGAGCCGAACACCGGAATGCGCACCAGTTCGCGCTTCAGCACGTAGCAGGGCTTCGGCACCAGCAGCAGCCAGACCATGGTGTCGAAGGCGGACTGGTGCATCGAGGCGATCAGCGCCGGGCCCTCCGCGGGCAGGTTCTCGGCGCCGCTCACCACCCAGTCGGCGCCGCAGATCCGGCGCAGGCCGCCCACCGTCAGCCGTGCCCAGTTGCGCGCGATCGTCATCGCCCAGGGCGGCGTCGGGTCGGGCGTCAGCGCGCGCGGGATCACCGCCGACAGCGCCAGCACGGCGGTCACCAGGTAGAACCACAGGTTGAACACCGCGGACCGCAGAAAACTCATCCGGCGCCTTGCTCCGTCATCCGTCCCGGGGACTGGCCGACATGGATGGATGTCCGGCTCGCGGTCGCGTCGTGCTGCTCGTCGCCATGCCCGGTCATGCCCGACAGGCCGGTCGTCACCGCGAGGAACTTCATGTACTCCCCCGCCAGCAGGCGCAAGGTAGCGGCGTCCGGCGTGCCCCGCAGCGCCGGCGGCACCACCGGCGCCGGATGCAGCACGACCCCCGGCAGACTGCGCCGAAGCTCGGCCAGCGCGCGCGGCATGTGATACCCGGCGGTGACCACGATCAGCGAGGCGATGTGGTGGTCATGCACCCACAGGGCGGTCTCGGCGGCATTGCCGTGGGTGGACAGCGCGGCGCGGCCCAGCGTCACGACGGAGGCCAGCGCCGGGCTGACCCCGGCCCGATGCGCCAGTTCCGGGAACTCCGCCGCCCGCCCGACGCCCGACACCAGCAACGCGTGGGCGCGGCCCTCGGCCAGCAGTTGCAGCGCCGTCTCGACCCGCCCGGCGCCGCCGGTCAGCGCCACGATGCCGTCCGACACCGGCGGCGGCTGGGTCGGTCGCTGGGCCACGTGCAGGAACCAGGCGAACCCGCCCAGCCACGCCACGACCAGCGCCAGAACAGGCGCGCCGGCCAGCAGCGCGATGCGGCGGCCGCGGGTCATGGCAGGTGCCGCAGCCAGCGGCGCACGGTTCCCTGGGCGGTGACGAAGCCGATCAGCGCCGCCGCCAGCGGCAGGCAGGGCAGGCCGACCCACAAGGCCGGCGGCAGCGGCGAGAACCATGACAGCAGCATGCGCACCGGCTCCTGCACCGCCGGGACGCTCGCCGCAACCGCCGCAGCCGCATCGGCGGCCCCCGCCTCGTCGGCGCTGCCGAGGAACGGCGCCGCCATGTCGGCAAGCAGCAGCAGCACCGGCAGCGCCGCCAGCGCGCCGGCGGCCGCACCGAACGCCGCCAGCCGGGTGGCGCGGCCGGCGAAGCGCCCGGCGATGTAGCCGTCGGTCGCGCCCAGCCCGTGCACGATCTCGATCGCCTCGCGCCGCGCGCCGAGTCCGGCGCGGGTCGCCACCGTGATCACCGCGGCCGCCACCAGCGCCACCACCAGCAGCGCCGCGCCGGCCACCGCCTGCAGGCTGCGCGCCAGGATCGACAGCCGCTGCAGCCAGACCCCGTGGCTCTCCGCCAGGGTCCCGGGCGCCGCCGCCTGCAGCCGGCGGGCGAGGTCCGCGAGGTCGGCGGCGGCGCGGACCGATCGCAGGTCGGACAGTTGCGGTTCGGCCAGCCGCACCTCGATCACCGCCGGCAGCGGCAATGCCAGCCTGCCGGCATCGCTGCCGAGCCAAGGCCGTAACAGGTCGGCGAGATCGGCATCGCTGAGCGGCCGGACGGCGGCGACGCCCGATGCCGCATGCAGGATCGCCACCACCCGGTCCAGCCGCGAGCCCTGGGCATCGGCCGCCGGCTCGCCCGGGCGCGGCACCTGCACCGTCATGGCGCTGGCCGCCCCCTGCTGCCAATGCCGCGCCAGCGAGGCGGCGCCGACCGACCCCGCGAGCGCCAACGCGGCGAGGAACGCCATGGCGGCCACCAGCAGCGGCAGCATCCGGTCGCCGAGCGCCCGCCGCAGCCCCAGGTCGTCGAAGCGGCGGCGCCGGAAATGTGGCGGCCGCCTAGCCGCCATCGCCCGCCTCCGTGGCGCCATCCTCGACCAGGCGGCCATGCTCCAGCCGCAGCACCGGCCCGGGATGCCGCGCCACCAGCGCGTCGTTGTGGGTTGCCACCACCACGGTGGCGCCCAGACGGTTCATCTCCTTCAGCAGCAGCATCAGCCGCTCGGCCTGGCGGTCGTCGAGGTTGCCGGTCGGCTCGTCGGCCAGCAGGATATGCGGGCGCCCGATCACCGCGCGGGCGATGGCGACCCGCTGCTGCTCGCCGCCGGACAGCTCCGCCGGCCGCGCGAAGCGGCGTTCCTCCAGCCCGACCCAGCGCAGCATCTCGCTGACATCGGCGCGGATCTGCCCCTCCGGCCGCCCGGCCAGGCGCAGCGGCAGGGCGACGTTGTCGAACGCCGGCAGATGCGCCAGCAGCCGGAAATCCTGGAACACCATGCCGATCCGCCGGCGCAGCACCGGCAGTTCGGCCCGCCGCACGGCGCGCCCCGCCGCCGGGCCGAGTTCGGCGCCGAGCAGGCTCAGCCGCCCGCTGGTCGGGCGCTGCTCCAGGTGCAGCAGCCGCAGCAGCGAGGTCTTGCCGGCGCCGGACGGGCCGAGCAGCCAGCGGAAGCCGCCGGCCGGGATCCGGCAATCGAGGTTGCGCAGCACGCTGGCGCCACTCATGCGCCCCGCCTGCCCTCCCTGGTTGCGGGAGGGCGGGTAGTCCAGTCCCACCCCTTGCAGACGAATCATGGTGCTGCCCGATGCATGCATGCCGTGGTGGCGCCGGCCGCGGCCCTGCCTGCCGCGGTCCTGCGAGCGATTGTGCTGTTCGCGTTTGTGTTGTGCCATCATTGGCCCCCGCGCCGGAAGCGTGCTTGCCGCGGACGTTCCGCTCACGCAGGATCACCCGCCGCTGAGAGAGTCCGGATGCGTATCGTCTGCCCCAATTGCCAGGCCGCCTACGAACTGCCGCCGTCGCTGGTCGGGTCCGCGAACCGGGAGGTTCGCTGCGCCCGATGCCAGACCGAATGGCTGCCGCCGGAGTTTGCCGAACTGCCGGCCCCCACGGTGGAGCGGGCGGTCGCGGCCTTCGCCGATCCGGGGGAAATGGGGTCCATACCCGGCCGGCTTGCACCCGGCCTGTCTGCATCGGGCATACCTTCGCCCGGTGTATCTTCGCCGGCCGCCTCGTCTCCGGGCGCGCCTTCATCGACACCTTTCCCGCCCGATTATCCCCCGGCGCTACCCGGGGCGGAGGCCAGCCCGGACATGGCGCCGCGCGGTGCCCGCGAACTCGATCCGCCGGAGCGGCCATCCGGCGGCGCCCGGCTGGAAGGTGACACCAAGTCACTGCACCGCCGGCAGCGCCCAGGCATCCGGATCGAGGTGCTGGCCGCGATCGGTTTCAGCCTCCTGCTCGTCGCGGCGATGGCGGTCGAAGCCTATGTCTGGCGCGAGGCGGTGATGCAGGCATGGCCAGCCAGCGCCAGGGTATTCGCGCTGCTGCCATCGATGGACATTGCCAACCGTCACTGACCGCTCTGGCCCCGCGCCCCGTCACAGGTCCTAGCTTTCGATTTCCCTAGGGTCATACAGTGCCGTTTTGTAACGGTACGCATAACCATAGATACAATGTCGAAAAAAATACACGATCTGTACAAGTATAGATTTCGGTGCATGACGTTTATGTGTTTTACAAATTTAATCCGGGGCCGTTCAGGCTCATAACTAAACTATTGCGGCCATTTGAAAATCGGAAATGGTACGCAAGTTGCTTCATGCCCTTGTCGTGGGTCCTGTCATGCAGAACCCCGTCGCTCCAGACTTCCAGTTTAGTGAATTCGAAGACGGAGACACGACCATGAAGCTGAGAAATCTCCTCGTCGCGGGGACCATCGCCGCCGGTATCGCGGCGATATCCCCCTCTCCGGCCCAGGCCGGCGCCGTTTGCCCGACCACGACAAGCGGCGTGCTCAACTGCAACTTCATCATCACGTTCAATGCCGACGGCACCCTCTCTACGTCGGGTGCCGGCGGAAACTACGACGGCTCCGAGGATGCCCTCGTCGGGGTGGTGAACAACACCGCTGGTGTCATCACCATGTTCGATATATCCGGCTCGAACATCTTCGGCTTCGATGGTGATGGAGTCGACGGCTTCATCACCGGCTTCGTCAAGAATCCGGCGAACCCCGACACCACCGGCTACGGCGGCGCCAACGGCTTCTTCACCAACGTCGCCACCAACAAGGACAGCGGCACCGTCAACTTCACCGGTGGTATCGCGGCAAATGGCGGCGTCGATTACTTCTCGCTCGAAGAATCGATCAACATCTCCGCGCCGCCGGTCATCGGCCCGGTGGCGGCGCCGGAACCTGCAAGCCTGGCCGTGCTCGGCAGCGCGCTGCTGGGCTTGGTCGCACTTCGCCGCCGGAGAGGTTGAGTGCAGTAGACGTTAACAGCCGGAAACGTTGCGAGCCGGCCGACGCGACCGACGCCCGGGCATCCGTGCCCGGGCGTCGAGCTACGCCTGCTTCAGTTCGATCAGGCTGCGCCGGATCACCCGGCCGCGCCGGATGCGGTCCTCGATATAGGTCGGGTCGCCCCAGCGGACCGCGCGGGCCATCGCCTGCGCGTCCTCCATGAAGCGCGCCAGCATCTCCAGCAGCGCCTCGCGGTTGTTCAGGAACACGTCGCGCCACATCGCCGGATCGGATGCGGCGATGCGGGTGAAGTCGCGGAAGCCGGAGGCCGCGAACTGCAGCACCTGTTGGCGGCTCTCGCCCTCCAGGTCGTCGGCGGTGCCGCAGATGGTGAACGCCAGCAGATGCGGCAGGTGGCTGACGATCGCCAGAACCCGGTCGTGATGCCCCGGCTCCATCGTCTCGATCATCGAGCCGCAGCGCCGCCATAGCTCGGCGATCTTCTCCACCGAGTCCGGGTCGGTCCCGGCCGGCGGTGTCAGCAGGCACCAGCGGCCGTCGAACAACGTGGTAAATCCGGCATCGGGGCCGGAATGCTCGGTCCCAGCCAGCGGATGCGCGGGGACGAAATGCACCCCCGCCGGAACCAGCGGACCGACATCGCGGATCACCGACTGCTTGGTCGAGCCGACATCGGTCAGGATGCAGCCGGGCGCCAGATGGGGCGCGATCGCCTCCGCCAGTGCCGCATAGGCGCCGACGGGCGCGCACAGCATGACGCAATCCGCGCCCTGGACGGCGCGCGCCGGGTCAAGCTCCACCCGGTCTGCGATCCCCAGTTCCAGCACCCGGTCGAGTGTCGCCTGGGTCCGGGCATTGGCCACCACTTCGCCCGCGATCCCGCCGCGCTCGCGCGCGATCCGGGCGACCGAACTGCCGATCAGGCCGATGCCGAGCAGCGCCAACCGCCGAAACAACGGTGGCCGAGACAAGGGTTCAGGCATCGGCCCTGGCGCCGACGGTCGCGGGCTGGGCCATGAATTCCTTCAGCGTATCGGCCACCAGCTCGCATTCCTCGGCGGTGCCGACGGTGACGCGCAGGCAATGCGGCAGGTCGTACGCGCCCATGGCGCGCACTATCACGCCGCGCGATTTCAGGAACAGGTCGGCGGCAGCGGCGCGGGCGGCGGTGCCGAAATCCGCCAGGATAAAATTGCCTTGGGTCGGCCACGCCTTGATCCCGGCGGCTTCCATCGCCGTCGACAGCCGGGCGCGCCATTCGTTGTTGTGGGCCCGCATCCGCTCCACCCAGCCCGGCTCGGCGAGCGCCGCGACCGCCGCCGCCTGGGCCGCGAGGTTCACGTTGAACACCCCGCGCACCCGGTTCAGCGCATCAACCACGCCGGCCGGCGCATAGGCCCAGCCCACCCGCATCCCGCCCAGCCCGAACACCTTGCTGAAGGTGCGCAGCATCACCGTGTTGTCGCCTGCATCGACCAGGGCCGTGCCGGGATCGTAGTCGGGATCGTCGACGTACTCGGCATAGGCGGCGTCGATCACCAGCAGGATGTCCGGCCGCAGGCCGGCGCGCAGCCGCCGCATCTCGGATTCCGGCAGCAGGCTGCCGGTGGGATTGTTCGGATTGGCGACGAACACGATCCGGGTGGCCGGCGTCACCGCGGCCAACATGAAGTCGACATCGGTGGTGAGGTCGCGCTCCGGCGCCTTCAGCACCCGGCTGCCGGCATAGGTGCCGGAGATCTGGTACATGGTGAAACCATGCATCGACATCACGATGTCGGTGCCGGGGCCGCCATAGATGTGGCAGAGATGGCCGATCAGCTCATCCGACCCGGTGCCGCAGACGATCCGCTCCGGGTCCAGCTTGAAGCGCGCGCCGAGGGCGCGGCGCAACTCGCCGGAGCCGCCATCGGGATAGCGGTGCAGCTCCGCGGCGACGCGCGCATAGGCCGCCTGGGCGCCCGGCGGCGGCCCGAACGCGCCTTCGTTCGACGACAGCTTGACCACCCGGTTGGCGCCGGACAGCTTGGCCTCGCCGGCGACATAGGCGGCGATCGCGAGGACCTCGGGGCGGGGCTGCGGCGCGGTCATGTCTGGTCTCCGTCAATGGGCACGGCGTAGGCGCCCAGCACCACCGGCGGGCGCAACAGGCCGGGCAGGTCAATCAGGCGGGGATCGGCGTCGGTGAGATAGCCCTCGACCTCCACCAGCGCGTGCGCCACCGCGGCGCCGGGGTCCCGGCGCAGGATGGTGGCCCCCGGTTCCAGGCCGGCGGCGAGCAAAGCGGCCGAAAGCCGCGCCCGGCTCATGTCCAGCGGCAGTTCCAGCCCGATCAGCGAGCGGTCTCCGGCTGCGTCTTCCGCCGTGCCGCTGGGGTCCGGCGCCGCGGCGGCCACCACCAGCGCCTGCGCATTGGGGCCGCCCTCGCTGCGCGGCGCCCAGAACGGCAGCCGGGCGACGACATGGATGCGCGGCGAATCCCTGTGCAGCAGCGCCGTCCACCAGGCGGTCGCGACCACGTCCTCTTCCGCCGGCATCGGCAGCACCGCCGCGATCGCCTGTCCGGAACTGACCTCGGCGATCGCCTGGGCCGGGCTGCGATGCGCCCGCAACGGCGTCAGCGCGCCGAAATGCTCGCGCGCCGCCTGGACGAACAGGTTGCCGGGGCCGGTCTCGCAGACGGTGATGACATAGGGCGACTGCATCGCGGTGGTGGCGGCGAACAACTCCCGCCAAAGACGCACCAGCAGCCGGGGCGCCAGTGGCCCGGCATGGCGGCGCAGCAGCCGACGGATGATCGCCGCCTCGCGTCCGGGCCGGAACGGAATCTTGCCTGTCTGCCGCAGGCCGGCGACCTGGCCGACCACCGCCGCCCGGCGCATCAGCAGGTCGTGGATGCCGTCGTCCAGCCGGTCGAGCTCGGCGCGCAGGTCGTCAAGCGAAGGGGGTTGCTGCGGCAGGGCGGCGAGGGGGGTGCTGGACATGACCGGGTGCGGCTGGGGAGACCTGCAATAGCCGAACCCTCCCCGGATGCAAAGTCGCGACCGGGTTCGCAGCGCACCCCGAATGGATGGCGCGCGCATGGATGTCGTGGCGGTGGCGGCGGTTGCATCCTGTGCAGGCGGGCCGCATATGCAGCGACCACCTGTGCAGAATGGCCCGAAACGGCAATGGACCGGCCCGAGATCCCCGACATCTCCCACCAGCACGTCACCTTCGAGGACGGGCTTGCCCTCGAATGCGGGGTGACCCTGCCGCGTCTGGCGGTCGCCTATCGCACCTATGGCCGGCTCGATGCGGATCGGAACAACGCGATTCTGGTCTGCCATGCGTTGACCGGGGACCAATACGTCGCCGAGACGCATCCGCTGACCGGCCGCCCGGGATGGTGGCAGGCGGTGGTCGGCCCCGGCCTGCCGATCGACACCGACCGCTTCTTCGTCATCGGCGTCAACGTGCTCGGCGGCTGCATGGGCTCGACCGGGCCGCACAGCCTGCGCCACGACGACGGCGACGAGCG
Organism: uncultured Alphaproteobacteria bacterium; assembly: GCA_963819305.1. Taxonomy (GTDB): domain Bacteria; phylum Pseudomonadota; class Alphaproteobacteria; order Acetobacterales; family Acetobacteraceae; genus CAVTKE01. The sequence goes on along the minus strand of CAWFVP010000001.1, from coordinate 953,136 downwards.
CTGGGGCACCGACTTCCCGCCGATCACCGTGCGCGACATGGTGCGGGCGCAGAAGAAGCTGATCGACCATTTCGGCATCGCCCGCCTGTTCGCGGTCATCGGCGGCTCGATGGGCGGGATGCAGGTGCTGGAATGGGCCGCGACCTATCCCGAGGCGGTGTTCGCGGCAGTGCCGATCGCCACCGCCGCCAACCACTCGGCGCAGAACATCGCCTTCAACGAGGTCGGCCGGCAGGCGATCTTCGCCGATCCGGACTGGCAGAGCGGCCGCTACTGGCAAAGCGGTGCGGTCCCGGCGCGTGGCCTCGCGGTCGCCCGCATGGTGGCCCACATCACCTACCTGTCCGAGCAGGCGCTGTCGCGGAAGTTCGGCCGGCGGCTGCGCGGCGGTCCGGACGCCGGCGGCGCCGCCGCCTCGATGTTCGGCGACATGTTCGAGGTGGAGAGCTACCTCCGCCACCAGGGCAGCACCTTCGTCAGCCGGTTCGACGCCAATTCCTATCTGACCATCACCCGCGCCACCGATTATTTCGACCTGGCCGCCGACCATGAGGGCCAGTTGTCGGCCGCCTTCGCCGGCAGTCGGACCCGCTTCTGCGTCATCAGCTTCTCGTCCGACTGGCTGTACCCGACCGCCGAAAGCCGCGAGATCGCGCGCGCGCTGAACCGGGCGGCGGCCAATGTCAGCTTCGTCGAGATCGACAGCGACAAGGGCCACGACGCCTTCCTGCTGGACGAGCCGGATTTCCATCGCACGCTGGCCGGTTTCCTCGCCGGCTGCGCCGAGCATGCCGGCCTGCGCCCGGCCGGGGCGCCGGTGCCGTGAACGTGCCGCACGCCCCGGTGCGTCAGGCCAGGCAGGGCCGCCCGAAGAACATGCGCCTGGACCTCACGCTGATCGCCGAAATGATCAACGAGGGCAGCCGCGTGCTCGACATCGGCAGCGGCGACGGCTCGCTGATCGGGCACCTGTACCACAACCGCAAATGCGATGCCCGCGGCATCGAGATCGACATGGCGGAAGTGACGCGCTCGGTCAGCCACGGGCTGCCGGTGATGCACGGCGACGCCGACGCCGACCTCGCGCAGTACCCCGACGGCGCGTTCGACTACGTGGTGCTGTCGCGCACCCTGCAGGCGGTGGAGCGCCCGCGCGAGGTGCTGCGGCAGATGCTGCGGATCGGCACCCGGGCGATCGTGAGCTTCCCCAATTTCGGCCACTGGAAGGTGCGCTGGCAGTTGCTGTGGCACGGCCGGATGCCGATGACCTCGGTGTGGAGCCGGCCCTGGCACGAGACCCCGAACATCCATCCCTGCACGATCGCCGATTTCTTCCAGCTTTGCGCCGAGGAAGGCTATCTGGTCGAGCAATGGCTGGCGATCGACGACGCCGGTCGCCGGTCGCCCTGGCGGCGATTCTCGGGCATGGCCAACCTCTTCGGCGAGCAGGCGCTGTTCCAGTTGCGCCGGGCCTGAACGAGTTCCGGGCCTGAACGACTCCGGGGCCTGAGCGACGCGCAACCGCCTGGCGCTACAGCTTGCCCCGCAGCCTGAGGATGAAGGCCGCGCCGAGGTCGACGGGGACCGCGACCGCCTCGCGCAGCCGCCAGAACCAGCGCATGCGCAGGCTGCGCGCCGCCCGCCCCTGGGGCGCCGGGCACGCCCAGGCATCGAGCCCGGCCATCAGCATCAGCAGCACGCAGCGCGGCAGGTGGTAGGCATTGCTGGCGGCATAGACCGGGCCAGTGAAGTCGCGCGCCCGCAACGCCCGGGCGACGCCCTGCACCGAGGTCAGGGTGCTGGTCCCGGTCTCCTCCAGCAGGATGTCGCCGGCCGGGACGCCGGCAGCCTGCAGCAGTTGCGCCATCACCGAGGCTTCCGACGGTCCGTGGCGGCCGACACCGCCGGTCGGCAGGTAGATCACGTCGCGCTGGGCGCGCCCGAAGCGCAGCGCGCTGTGGACGCGGCGGCGAAGCGCAGTGCTGGGCGCCCCGTCCGACCGCACCGCCGCACCGAAGATCACGATGACCAGCGCCGACGCCGGCATCGTGGCGAAAGCCGGCGTGGTGATCGCGATGGTCGGCGCCGGCGCGGGGTCGTCGGAATAGGACATGCCGCGGGTCAGGCCGGCGGTGCGAGGAGGATGCGGTTGAGGCCGGACAGCTTCTCCCACGTCCCGCTCCAGGCGCGCGCGAAGGCCGCGGCATCGGTGCCGCGCTCGGCAAAGGCGGCGGCGATCGCGCCGACGCTGCGCTGCCCGTCGATCAGCCGCAGGATGGCGGCGGCCAGCGGCGGCAGCGCCACCGGCACCCGCAACCCGTCGAACACCAGGCCGAGGATGTTGTCCGGGCCGATGTTGCGGGCGATCTCACCGGCCGGCATCTCGCGCGCCACCGGTACGGCCTCCGGGGCCATCGCGTCAGCGGCAGGCGAAAGCTCGGCGGCGCGCACGCAGTACAACACATGGGTGCTCATGTTGCCGGCCAGCGCCTCCGCCACTCCGGCCCGCGTCACAGGGTCGAGCCCACCCGCCAGGCCGCGCAGCTTCGGATCGGGCAACAGGGACGCGGGGTCGTAGCGGAGGGGTTCGACCAGGCAGGTAACGGCAAGGCCGGCCTCCGTCAGCAACGCGTGGAGCGATGCCACGTCATAGGCGCGGTCGCGCGGGTTCAACAACAGGTCGTACAGCCCGGCGTCGCCGCCGTCCAGATGGTCGGAGAAGTTCTGGTTCAGCCGCAGCCAGGCGGTTTGCGGCAGATGGCGCATCACCCGCTTGGCAACGTCCAGCCGCGCCGCCGGCGGCTCGCTCTCGGGCGCCAGCACCCGCAGCGCGTCCTGCAGCATGTAGACGCCGGTGCGGCCATGCGGGGCATACACCATCAGCCCCATGCCGCCCCCCGGCGCCAGCACCGACAGCAAAGCCCGCAGCCCGGCGGCCGGGTCCGGCAGGTGATGCAGCACGCCGCAGCAATCGATGTAGTCGAACGGCCCCAGCCCCGAGCTTGCGAGATCCAGCAGCGAGCCCTGCTGGAACTCGACGTTCCCGAGCCCCCTCGCCTGGGCGCGGGCGCGGGCGATCCCCAGTGCCGTCGCCGACCGGTCGAGATAGGTCACCGTCCCCGGCTGCCCCCAGCGCTCCATATGGGCCGCGAGCATGATGGTCCCGTCGCCGCTGCCGCCGCCGGCCACCAGCGCGCGCAACGGCTGCGAGCGGGGGCGCCGGGCGCCGAACACCCAGTAGTCGACTTCGCGCAGATGGCTCGGGCTGCCGATCACCAGCCGCCGCGCCTCGTCGCGGGGGTCGCGCTGCGGATACGGATAGGCCTCGTACTGGGCCGCCAGGCGGAGGTCGGTTGCGTCGGTCATGTGCGGCGGAATAGACCTTCAGGATGCGGCTGGCCAGAACACGAGGATATTTCGGCATCGGCGTCGAGGGCGTCTCGAAGTCGGCCAATGTCGGCGCGCTGCTGCGCACCGCCCACGCCTTCGGCGCCGGCTTCTGCTTCACCGTGGGCGCCGGCTTCGACGCCCGCGCCGGGCGGGCCGCCGACACGCCGAACACCCCGGCCCATGTCCCCCTATGGCGCTTCGAATCGGTCGATTCCATGGCATTGCCGGAAGGCTGCGTGCTGGTCGGCGTCGAATTGCTGGAGGACGCCGCCGAGTTGCCGTCGTTCCGCCATCCGCTGAACGCCGCCTACATCCTCGGTCCGGAGCGATCGGGCCTGTCGCCGGCCATGCTGGCCCGCTGCCGCCACGTGGTCCGTATCCCCACCCGCTTCTCCCTCAACCTCGCCGTCGCCGGTGCCCTGGTGCTCTACGACCGGCTGCTGCAGCACGGCCGCTTCGCCGACCGCCCGGTGCAGTCGGGCGGCGCCCCCCCAGCCCCCGATGCCGCCGGCCACGGCACGCCGGTGTTCCGCCGCAACGTGCCCGACTGGGCCAGTCCGGAGCCTGAGGCCCGCGACGGGCAGGAGGGTTGAGCAGCCGCCGCTTGTCGCCCGGCCCGAGCATCCGTATCTCTGCGGGCATGCGCGCATTCCTCCCCTGCCTCCTCGCCCTGCTGGCCCTCTCGCAACCGGCAGCGGCCCAGACCCGCACGACCAAGCCGGCGCCGGCACGCCCCGCCACCGCCGCACCGAAAGCCATCGACAAGTTCGATGACTGGACCGCCGCCACCAATCTCGAGGCCGGCCAGAAGGTCTGCTACGCCTTCACCCGCGCCCAGGCCGCCACCCCCGCGCCGAAGGGCCGCCCCGAGGCCGTGCTGCTGACCGTCACCCAGCGCCAGAGCAGCCGGGACGCCGTCTCCATCAGCGTCGGCTTCGAATACGCCAGCAACGCCGCCGTCGCGGTGCAGGCGGACGGCGCCAGCTTCGATTTCTACACCGCCAAACGCTCCGCCTTCGCCCGCGACGGCCACGCGGCGGTAGCAGCCTTCCTCAAGGCCGGCCGCGTCGTCGCCCGTTCGCCCGGGCCGCGCGGGGAAGTCTCCGACAGCTTCAGCCTGAAGGGGTTCGAGCGCGCCTACGCCGCCATCAACCGCGAATGCCCGGCCAGATGAACCACGGTCGCACATGAGCGCGGCACTCGAACTCACCGAAGCCGACCGGATCGCCGTCCGGGCCAAGCTGCCCCGCTTCGCCCCGCCGCCACCGCTGCTGGCCGATGGCCGCCGCGAACTGGTCGGGCTGTCCCGCGAACAGCTCGCCGAGGCACTGACCGACATCGGCGAGGCGAAGTTCCGCGCCAAGCAGGTCTGGCACTGGATCTACTACCAGGGCGCCACCGATTTCGCGGTGATGTCGACCATCGCCAAGCCGACCCAGGCCAAGCTCGCCGAGCATTTCGTCATCGGCCGGCCGGAGGCTGCGGTCGTGCAGACCAGCGCCGACGACACCCGCAAGTTCCTGTTCCGCTTCCGCGACGGCCAGGAAGCCGAAACCGTCTACATCCCCGACCGTGAGCAGGATCGCGGTGCCGTCTGCATCTCCTCCCAGGTTGGCTGCACCCTGTCCTGCCGCTTCTGCCACACCGGCACCCAAGCGCTGGTCCGCAACCTCGGCCCCGCCGAGATCGTCGGCCAGTTCATGGCGGCCCGCGACAGCTACGGCGAATGGCCCAGCCCCAAGGGCGAAACCCCGCGGCTGCTGTCCACCATCGTGCTGATGGGCATGGGCGAGCCGCTGTACAACTACGAGAACGTTGCCCAGGCGATGCGCATCGTGATGGACGGCGAGGGCATCGGCCTGTCCCGCCGGCGGATCACCCTCTCTACATCCGGCGTCGTCCCGATGATGGACCGGGCCGGCAGCGAACTCGGCGTCAACCTCGCGGTGTCGTTGCACGCTGTGAACGACGAGCTGCGCGACGAGATCGTGCCGCTCAATCGCAAATACCCGCTGCGCGAACTGATCGCCGCCTGCCGCCGCTATCCCGCGCGCCAGCAACGCCCGCCGGATCACCTTCGAATACGTCATGCTGAAGGGCATCAACGACAGCGAGGCCGAGGCCCGCGAACTGGTGCGCCTGATCGCCGGCATCCCGGCCAAGGTGAACCTCATTCCGTTCAATCCCTGGCCCGGCAGCCCGTACGAAACCAGCAGCGGCGCCGCGATCGACCGCTTCGCCAAGATCGTCATGGACGCCGGCTTCTCCTCCCCGGTGCGCGCCCCGCGCGGCCGCGACATTCTTGCCGCCTGTGGCCAGCTGCGCACCGAAAGCCGCAGGTAGGCTTGGAACCGATCCTGGCGGTCGCCGGCCTCAAGAAATTCTTCACCGCCAGCAAAGGCTTTCCCCGCCCGGTCAAGACCGTCGTCCGGGCTGTGGACGGCGTCGATTTCACCGTTGCCGCGGGCGAGGCGTTCGGTCTGGTCGGTGAATCCGGTTGCGGCAAATCGACCGTCGCGCGGGCGCTGCTGCGGCTGATCGAGCCCGATGCCGGCAGCGTGCGGTTCGCCGGGACCGACGTGCGCGCCGCCGACGGCGCCGCCCTGGTGAAGCTGCGGGCGCGGATGCAGATCGTCTTCCAGGACCCGTATTCCTCGCTCAACCCGCGCCGCACCATCGGCCGCACCCTGGCCGAACCGCTGGAGGTGCATGGCTTGGCCACGGGCCGCGCCGCCCGCGACCAGGCCGCCGCCCTGCTCGACGAGGTCGGCCTGCCCGCGGCCGCGCTGGCGCGCTACCCGCATGAATTCTCTGGCGGCCAGCGCCAACGCATCGGCATCGCCCGCGCCTTGGCGCTGCGCCCGGACCTCATCGTCGCCGACGAGCCGGTCTCCGCCCTCGATGTCTCGGTGCAGGCGCAGGTTCTGCTGCTGCTGAAGGAGTTGCAGCGCCGCCGCGGCCTGGCCTTCGTGTTCGTCAGCCACGATTTGAGCGTCATCCGCTGGTTCTGTGCCCGGGTGGCGGTGATGTATCTCGGCCGCATCGTCGAGCAGGGCACGGTTGCGGATGTCTTCGCCCGCCCCCGGCATCCCTATACCAGCATGCTGCGCGACGCCTCGCCGGTCCCCGACCCGGCCCGGCGCGGCGTGCTGCCGCGCGTGGTCGGTGAAATTCCCTCGGCCGCTGCCCCGCCGCCCGGCTGCCATTTCCATCCGCGCTGCCCCCGCGCCAGCGAAATCTGCCGCACGACCTACCCGGAATGGCAAGATGCGGGAGGCCACGGCACCGCCTGCCACCACCCGCTCTCCTGACCTGCGGGCGGAACCGGAGGGCGGTCCGGCACTTCTGCAAACTCCGGTCCAGGTGACCGGGGATCACAGCAGCAGGACGCCTCATGCCGAATCAAAAGCAGATTTCCGATATCGCCAGCAAGATGCGCGGCATCGATATCGCCATCCTGACCACCAAGGCGGAAGACGGTGAGTTCGCCGGGCGGCCGATGAGCAACAACGGCGACGTCGATTACAACGGCAACTCCTATTATTTCACCTTCGAGGAATCGCACACCGTCGGCGAGATCGAGCGCGACCCGCAGGTCGGCCTGGGCTTCACCGGCCGTGATCTGTTCTACGTCTCGGTGGCCGGGAAGGCCGAGCTCATCCGCGACAAGAAGGAGTTCAAGGAGCACTGGACCCCCGAGCTCGACCGCTGGTTCAAGGACGGCGCCGAGACCCCGGGGGTCGTCATGATCAAGGTGCGCGCACACCGGATGAAGTATTGGGACGGCATGGAATCCGGCGAAGTCACGCTTCAGAAACGGTAGATCCGCGCTGCATTGTCGTGGAACAACGCGCGTTGTTCGGTTTCTGAGAAACCGGCGATGATTTCGGTGAACGCGTCGATCATCGCCCGCATGGTCATGTTGCGCCGCGCCACCGGATAGTCGCTGCCGTACATCGCCCGCGCGGTGCCGAAGGCGTCGATGCAGGCCATCACCGTCTCGCGCAACGCGGGCAACGACTTGTCGGTGCCATAGGCGCCGAAGTTCGAGACCTTGATGGCGATGTTGGGGCGTTCCGCCATCAGCTTCATGCCGGTCTTCCAGCGTGCGATCCCGGCCGCGTCGCGGTCGATCGGGGTGCCGCAATGGTTGATGATGAATTGCTGGTTCGGGAAGTCTCCGGCAAGGCGCGCGACCTCGGCCGATTGGTAGGGGTTCATCAGCAGCTCCAGCGCGAAGCCGAAACGCGCGAGGCAGGCGACCCCCCGGCGGAAGGCGGGCACTTCCACCCGCCCGGCCTCGGTCCAGCGCCGGGCGGGGTCGGGGTGCCAGCGGATGGTCTCGCGCACCCCGGCCACGCGCGGATGCGCCGCGTGTTGCTCGAGCAGGGCCTCGACGTCGGGCCTCTGCAACGGCGCGGAGGCGACGCAACGGGCGGCGATGCCCTGCGGCGGATCCAGCGTGCCCAGGTATTCGGTCTCCTCCACCGGGCTGCGCTTGGGGTCCCACAGCGCCTCGATGCAGACCGTGCCGACAATCGGCGCGCCGTCGGCGTCGGCCAGATAGTCCGCCGGCAGGTAGCTGTGCCGCATATACGAGATGTCGCCGAGGGCGCCGATTCCGACCGCCGGATCGGTCAGCCACGGATGCCGGTCGAGCGTCATGTCCCAAAGATGGTGATGCGCATCGATGATCGGCCCCGCGTAGTTCGGCCTGGCGTAGCTCGGCCCGGCATGGAGCGGCGCGGGTTGGGGCGGCTGCATGGTTACGAACCTCCTGCGAATTGACCCCACGCCGCCGCGCGCCTAGCGTCGCTGAAAGTTAACGCAATCATCGAGCTGATGGGGGACCGCGGCCAATGGCCAACAACGTCAAGAAAATATGGGCATCGGGCAAGGCCGTGGTCAATGGCTGGCTGGCGATCCCCTCCGGCTTCTCGGCCGAGGTGATGGCGCAATGCGGCTTCGATTCCGTCACCGTCGACATGCAGCACGGCGTGCAGGACTACCAGTCCATGGTGCAATGCTTCCAGTCGATGCAGGCGCATCCGGTGACGCCGATGGTGCGGGTGCCCTGGAACGAGCCGGGGATCATCGGCAAGGCGCTGGACGGCGGCGCCTACGGGGTCATCTGCCCGATGATCAACACCAAGAAGGAGGCCGAGGCCTTCGTGCAGGACCTGCAAATATCCGCCGCTCGGCACCCGCAGCAACGGCCCGATCCGCGCCGGCATGTATGGCGAGGCGACCAGCTACCAGACGGTCGCAAACGACGAGACCCTGTGCATCCCGATGATCGAGACCAAGACCGCGATCAAGAACCTGGAAGCCATCCTCGACGTCGAGGGCATCGCCGGCATCTATGTCGGGCCGTCCGACCTCGGGCTGTCCTACGGCCTGGCGCCGAAGCTGGACCGGAAAGAGCCTGAGATCCTCAAGATCTACGACAAGATCGTCAAGGAATGCGGCAAGCGCGGCATCTTCCCGGGCATCCACACCAGCGGCGCCGCCGATGCCGCCAATTGCATCAGCATGGGATTCCGCCTGGTGACGCTGATGAACGATAGCGGCATGATGGCCACCTTCGCCAAGAACTGCATCGCCCAGACCCGCAAGGACAGCAAGGGCGTCGCTTAACACCACGGAGCTCCTGACCATGGCACCACCCCCCGTCATCCGACTGCATCCCGATGACGGGGTGGTGATTGCCCGCACCACGCTGCAGGTCGGCACGGAAGTCATCCGCCGGCGTGGCCGCCGCCCAGCGCATTCCGGCCGGCCACAAGGTCGCCGTCCGGCCGATTGCCTCGGGCGAGGAAATCCGCCGCTACGGCCAGATCATCGGCTTCGCAACCGCACCGATCGCACCCGGCCAGCACGTGCATGAGCATAATTGCGGCATGGGCGATTTCGCCAAGGACTACGCCTAGGGCGTGGATGCCACGCCGACGCCGAACTTCGACCTGCCGGCCACCTTCATGGGCATCCGCCGCCCGGACGGCCGGGTCGCCACGCGCAACTATATCGGCATCCTCACCAGCGTGAACTGCAGCGCCCATGTCGCCAGCCTGGTGGCCGACGTGTTCAAGAAGAACCCGTTCACCGGCGACGACCCGCTGGCCGATTTCCCCAATGTCGACGGCGTCGTGGCGCTGACCCACAAGACCGGCTGCGGCATGACCCAGAGCGAGCCGCTGACGGTGCTGCGGCGCACCCTCGGCGGCTATGCGCAGGCACGTGAATTTCTCCTCCGTGATCGTGCTCGGCCTCGGCTGCGAGGTGAACCAGATCGGCGGCCTGATGACCGAGCAGAAGCTCGCCGGCCGGCTGCGCGCCATGGACATCCAGGAGATCGGCGGCACCCGCAAGACGGTGCAGGCCGGCATCGAGTTCGTGCGCGAGGCGCTGGCCGAGGCCAACGCGGTGAAGCGCGAGCCGATCCCGGTCAGCGAACTGACGGTGGCGCTGCAATGCGGCGGCTCGGACGGCTATTCCGGCGTTTCGGCCAACCCGGCGCTGGGTGCGGCGAGCGACCTGCTGGTCCGCCACGGCGGCACGGTCATTCTCTCGGAAACGCCCGAGACCTATGGCGCCGAACATCTGCTGACCCGACGCGCGGTCAGCCGCGAAGTGGGTGAAAAGCTGGTGGCGCTGATGCGCTGGTGGGAGGAGTACACCGCCCGCGAAGGCGCCGAGATGAACGCCAACCCCAGTCCCGGGCAACAAGGCCGGCGGCCTCACCACCATCCTCGAGAAATCGCTCGGCGCCATGGCCAAGGCCGGCAGCACCAACCTGGTCGACGTGGTGAACTACGCCGAGCAGGTCACCAAGAAGGGCTTCGTGTTCATGGACACGCCGGGCTACGACCCGGTCGCCGCCACCGGCCAGGTCGCGGGCGGCGCCAACCTCGTCTGCTTCACCACCGGCCGCGGCAGCGTGTTCGGCTGCAAGCCGTCGCCGTCGATCAAGCTCGCCACCAACACGCCGATGTACACCCGCATGCAGGACGACATGGACGTCAATTGCGGCACCATCCTGGACGGCGAGGAGACGGTGCAGGAATGCGGCCAGCGCATCTTCGACCTGATGGTGCGGGTGGCCTCCGGCGAACAGACCAAAAGCGAAGCCTTCGACTTCGGCGGCGCCGAGTTCGCCCCGTGGGTGCTCGGCGCCACCATGTAGGCGCCGGCGCGCAACCGCGCGGGGTAGGATCGCCGTCGCGCAACCGCGCGGGTGCAGGGGGGATTCACGCGCCATGGACCAGACGACCGGCCTTGATCGGCTAAGCGCCTGGCGGCAATGGATGGCGGGGGTGCGCGCCGCCCACCAGGCGCTCGACCCCGGCGACATCGACCCCGACACGCGCCGCTTCTTCACCCTGCAATACGCGGCGCACCAGCCCGCCGCGGTCAACATGCCGCGCTGGCCGGCACACGACTGGACGCCCCATATCCTGCGTGCCCGCATCGGCGAAGACACCGAGATCACCGTGCAGGCCGGGCGGAACGGCGACCCGGACTACGAACTGAACAAGGATGCGCGCCGCGGCCAGATGCGCTTCGGCGCGTTTCTCGACCGGCTCGCCGCCAATCCGGACAACGACGTCTACATGACCGCCACCAACGGCAGCGCCAACCAGGCGGCGCTGGCGCCGCTCGGCGCCGAGATGCAGCCACTGCCGAAATTCCTGCGCGACGATCCGCGGCAACGCTTCCTGTGGATCGGCGGCCGCTCCGTGACGCCGCTGCACCACGACCTCACCAACAACTTCCTGGTCCAGATGGTCGGGCGCAAGCATGTCCGGATGCTCAGCCCGGTCGATATCGGCCGGCTGGATCACTCGCATGCGGTGTACAGCCGGATCGCGATGCCATCCGACGCCATCTGCGCCGAACGCGGATTGACGCCCGTCGACGTGGTCATCGAACCGGGCCGGGCGCTGTTCATCCCGGTCGGCTGGTGGCACGCGGTGACGTCGCTCAGCGACTTCTCGGTGACCGCCACCTATGTCGGCTTCGTCTGGCGCAACGCCGGCTGGGAACAGAATTTCCCCGCCTAACCCGTCAGGGTCTCAAGGCGGTCTCCAGCTTGCCGAAGGCGTCGGCGAGTGCGGCCAGTTGCGCCTGCGCCGATGCCGCCGGTCCTGGCGCCGTCAACGGCGCCGTGCCGTTGAACGTCCGCTGCAGCAAGATACGGCGGGCGGCGGTGCGCAGGTCGATGGCGGTGATGGCGATGGTGGCCACGGCGCGATCGTTGGCGCTGTCGGCCCATAGCGCGGTCAACTCGCCTTCCAGCGAGATATCCGCGTTGGCCCGGCTGCCAGGGGCCACCACCGCGGAGAACAGCCCGCTTTGCGCGAGCCAGCCGCGCAGCGCGTCCTCGACGCCCTCGGCCGGTGGCACCGCCCATTGCTCGTAGAAGTTGCTCTGGATGCTGCCGTCCGGCTGCACCGTCTGCAGCAGCCGGATGGCGAGCCCGGGCCCGGCCCGCAGGCTGCGGATTTCCAGCACCGGCCCGCCGCGACGGGGCGGCCGGGGATTCGGCCGCGGCACCAGCAGCGGCCATTGCCGCTGTTCGGCGTAGGGCCGCTCGGACAGGCCGCATCCAGCCGGCAGCAGCGGCAACGCCGCAAGCAGCAGGCGGCGCCGCAGCAACGATGTGCTCATCGCTGGTTGTCCCTGGGCGGCGGCGCGCCGAGCAGGATGGAGGACGGATAGCGGCGCAGCGTTTCGGTGGTCTCGCGCAAATTCAGCACGGCGGTCCTCGCATCACGCAGAATGGGGTCGAGCTCGCGCTGCAGGTCGCCGACGCCGTTGTCGGCGCGCTTCACCGTGGCCTCCAGCGAATTGACCAGCTGCGGCAGCCGCCGCGCCGCCTCGGCGAACCGGTCGGCGGCCTGGGTGGCCGAGGACATCAGGTCGTTGACCTGCTTGCCCTGGACCAGCCCACGAACCGCGCCTGAGGTCGCCTGCAGCTCGGCTGCGACCGCCGGCAGGTTCGCCTGCTCCAGGTTTACGCGCAACGTCTTCAGCAGCGCCTGCGCCTCGGCCAGGGTCACGTGCACGTCGCCGTCGCTGAGCTGGGTGTGCAGGTCGTCGAGCAGCGTCTGCACGCCTGCCGCAAGCCGGCCGAAATCCACCGATTGCAGCTTCGCCAGCAGCGACTGCGCCGCATCCTGAACCTGGGCGAAGGTGCTGGGCATCGAGGGGATGTAGTCGTCCACCGGTGTCCACGGCACCTTCTCGGCGGGGAACTGCCGCGGATTGACGAAGTCGAGTTCGATATAGGCGAGGCCGGTCAGCCCCTGGCTCGCCAGCCGCGCCCGCAGCCCGATTTCGATCGCCCGTTCCGGCTCGGGGACCTTGCCGGCCTTCTTCGGGTCCACGGTGAACCGCACCACGACCATCTGGTAGGCGGCGCCGAATTGCGCGTTCGGCATCGACTCGGGATATTCGGCGCTGACCAGCGCGATCGTGCTGACCTGGCCGAGGGTGACGCCGCGGAATTTCACCGGCGCGCCGACCTCCAGCCCCTGCACGGATTCGCGGAAATAGCTTTCGAAGTTCCAGCCATTGCGCACCTGGTTGCGGCTGAGGAACAGCACCAGGCCGATCGCCGCCGCGATGCCCACCGTCAGCAGCAGCCCCACGCGCAGGTAGATCGCCTTGTTGGCCATCAGCAGCCGCCTTTCAAGCGGCCGTGCCAGCCAGGGAGGGCAGCACCTCCCGGCGGAAGAACGCGCGCACCGTGGGCTCGGTGCTCTCGTCGCGCAGCTTGCGCGGATCGCCCTGCGCGATGATGCCGGCGGCCGCCCGGTCGAGCATGATGCAGCGGTCGGCGATCGCCAGGATCGAGGCGAGTTCGTGGGTCACCACCACGAAGGTGATGCCCAGTTCGTCCCGCAGGTCCAGGATCAGCCGGTCGAGCCCGGCGGAGGTGATCGGGTCCAGCCCGGCCGACGGCTCGTCCAGGAACAGCAGCGGCGGATCGAGCGCCATGGCCCGGGCGATGGCGGCGCGCTTGGCCATGCCGCCGGAGATTTCGGCGGGCATCAAGGCGGCCGCATCCGCCAGCCCGACCAGGCCGAGCTTGACCCGGGCCACCTGTTCGCGGGCCGCGCCCGGCAGGTCGGAATGCATCTCCAGCGGCAGCATGACGTTTTCCAGCAGGGTCATCGATCCGAACAGCGCCCCGGACTGATACATCACGCCGATCCGCGTCAACACGTCCGCCTTGCCTGCGTACATGTCCTGGCCGAGGACTTCCACCCTTCCTTCCACCGGCGGCAGTAATCCCACGATCTGCCGCATCAGGGTCGACTTGCCGCAGCCGGAGCCGCCGAGGATGACGAACACCTCGCCCGCTGCCACCTCGAACGCGACATGGCGGTAGATGGTGCGGTTGCCGAAGCGCTGGGTGACGTCGTCGACCCGGATGACCGCCGCCACCCGCTACACCCCGAGCCGGTAGAAGACCACCGCCAGCAGGCCGTCGATGGCGATCGAGGCGACGATGCCGCCGACCACCGCGGAGGTCGCGCTGAGCCCCACCGCACGCGGCCCGACGCCGGTGCCGAGTCCGGCCCGGCAGCCGATCGCCGCCACCGCCGCGCCGAACAGCGCCGCCTTGAACAGCCCGCCATACAGGTCCCGCGGCACCACCGCGTAGGCCACCTGGTTCAGCACCACCACCGGCGGGATGCCGGCGCCGGTCAGCACCAGGGTCATGCCCAGCAGCCCGGCCAGCTCCATGATCACGGTCAGCACCGGCATGATCAGGATCGCCGCCAGCAGCCGCGGCAGCACCAGCATGGTCATGGCGTCGACGCCCATGGTGGCCATGGCGTCGAGCTCCTGGTTGACCTTCATGGTGCCGATCTCGGCGGCGAACGACGACCCGCTGCGCCCGGACAGCACGACCGCGGTCAGCAGCGGCCCGAGCTCCCGCAGCAGCCCGAGGGCGACGAGGTTGGCGACATAGATGTCGGCGCCGAAGCGGCGCATCGGCACCAGCGACTGGAATGCGAGGATCAGCCCGATCAGCACGCCGAGCAGCAACACCAGCGGAATGGCCTGCACCCCGGCCTGGTCGGCAATGCGCAGCAGGTCGCTGAACCGGAACATCCGCCGCCGCATCGGCAGGCGAAAGCTCGCCACCACCGCCTCGCCCAGGAACGCGATGCCTTCCGTGCACAGGCCGAGGCCGGAGACGATCACCTCCCGCCAGCCGGGCGACGGGCCGGGGGGGCGCGGCGCCGGCGGCATGGAAACCGGCCGCACCAGCGCGATCACCGCCGCCACCCGGGGCACCGCGCCGCGAATGGTCGCGGTCCCGCCATGCGCGCGTTCGGCCTCCAGCAGCATGGTGGCGCCGGCGGTGTCGCAGACCGTCAGGCCGGCCAGATCCAGAACCAGGCCGCGGCCCTTTGCCGCTCGGGCAGCGCGCAGCACCGCCGTCCACAGGCTTGCCGCGGCATCGGCGTCCAGGTGCCCGGAGAACCGCAGCATCGCGTCGCCGCCGCTGCCGGCGGCCTCGAAGCGCGCCGGTTCGCCGGCAGCGCCGACCGGCATGTCGGGTGCCAAGTGCATCGCCCCAGCGTAACATGCCGACGCCCCTCCCGCGCAACGCGGCACCGGCGGCATTCGGAGCAAACTTGAGGCAGATCAAGGGCAGCCGAAGCCCGTCGCGTATAGTCCGTGCAACGTCAACGCGGAGGAACCAGCCATGGCGACGACAGCAGCCGAGATCATGACCGCGCCGGCCATCGTCATCACCCCCCAGACCAGCCTGGCCGAGATCGCCACGCTGCTCTCCACCAAACACATCAGCGCCGTCCCCGTGTGCAATCCGGATGGCAGCCTCGCCGGCCTTGTCAGCGAGGGCGACATCCTGAAGCCGTTCCGCGAATCAGTCCGCGCCAAGCGCGACTGGTGGCTCGGCGTGTTCGCCGACGGCGAGGAGCTGTCGCAGGATTTCCTGGACTACATCCGCCGCGACACCCGATCCGCCGCGGACGTGATGGTCCGCCATGTCATCACCGCCGGCGAGCACGCGACCCTGCCGGAACTGGCGGAGCTGATGACCACGCACGCCATCAAGCGCATCCCGATCCTGCGCGACGGCCGGGTGGCCGGGATCGTCAGCCGCGCCGACCTGGTGGCGGCCCTGGCCCGCGCACCCGCCATGCTCGTCTGACGGCCGCGCCGTGCGCGGCAGGCATGATCGGGCCGGAGAAGTTGCCATGACCAACCGCAGCCTCGGCGACATCGTCCGGCGCCAGAAACCGGTCACGCTGCCGCATAGCTCGACGGTTCAGGAAGCCTGCCAGCTGATGCGCGACCGTGGGGTCGGCGCGATCCTCGTCCTCGACGAGGACGGGGCGCTCGTCGGGCTGTTCACCGGCCGCGATGCCGTCGGCCGGGTGGTGGCCGAGGCCCGCGATCCGAAGAAGACCAGGTTGCAGGCGGTCATGACCCCCCGGCCCGACACCGTGGGCCCGAAATCCCGGGCGATCGACGCGCTGAGGATCATGCGCGATGCCGGCTTCCGCCATCTCCCCGTGGTCGACGGCGGCCGTGTCGTCGGGATCGTCTCGCACGGCGACTTCAAGGGGCTGGAACGGGCGCGCCTCGACGACGAGACCGGCTACTGGGAGATCCTGTGAAGCCGCGTCGCCGGCTTTTTCAGTAGCGGGCGCCGATGCCGGAAGCCGGGTCGTAGGTCACCATGCCCATATAGGGCTCGATGCAGACGATGCGGTTCTCGACGCGCTTCACCCCGGGGACGTTCTCGGCCACGACCCCGACCGCCTCGCGCGCGCGGATGTCGAACAGGCAGCCGTCGAGGTCCACCACCCCGCCGTGCACGGCGACGCTCACGCGGTTGCCGCGGACCCAGGGTTCACGCTCCATCGCGGCCAGCACCGCCTGCTGGATGGTGGCGTCGTCGGCCGACACGTCTTCCGTCGACAGCGCCTCGCCGATGCGGCGGACCAGGTCGGCGCGGCTCACGATGCCGACCAGCCGGCCTTCCCGCACCACCGGAATCCGCTTCACGTGGTGGCGCTGCATCAGCTGCACCAGCTCCGGCAGCGACGTGGCCTCCGTGGCGCTGACCACTCCCGAGGTCATCACTTCGCCCACCTTGCGGCCATGCGAGCGGACATAGCGGCTTGCCTCGCGTCCCGGCATCAGGAAGCTGGCGAGCCAGCCGGGCCGCTCGCCCTCGGTTCCGGTCTCGACACGGCGCAGCAGGTCGCCCTCGGTCAGCATCCCGACCAGCTGCCCATCCTGCGCGACCACCGGCAGGCCGCTGAGCCGGTGTGCGGTCATCAGGCGGATGGCCTGGGCCAGCGGCGCGTCGGGATCGATGGCGAGTGCGGGATGGGTCATGATGTCGGCGGCGATCATGAGATTCTCCAACGATGGATGTCGCCGGCTTGCGTTCAGTGCAGCCGGTCGGAGCCGGCCAGCCCGAGCGCCCGCGGGTCGCAGATGACGATCCGGGTCCGGTCGACCTCGATGATGCCGTGCCGACGCAGTTCGGTCAGGCCGCGGCACACCGTCTCGATGGTCAGGCCCAGGTAGTCGGCCATATCCGTGCGGCTCATCGGCAGCTCGATGACCGGACTTCCCTGGCACCCGAGCCGCTCACGCATCCGCAGGAGAAAGCTCGCGATCCGCTCCGCCGCGGTCTTGCGGCCGAGCAGGACCAAATGGTCCTGGGTGACGCGGATCTGTGCGAAGATGTACTGGCGCAATTTACCCGAAAAAACCCGGTCGTTGGCGGCCCAGTCCTCGATGGTCCCGAGGCGGAGGCGACGCAGCGTCACCGGTGTCACGGCCTCGGCGGCGAAGGCATGCACCCCCTCCGTCTCCCAGCCGAACACATCGCCGGCGAACAGAAATGCGCCGACCTGCCGGCGCCCGTCCTCCAGCAGCTTGACAGTCCGGACGCATCCTGTGACGACCTGGAAGCAATATTCGGCGGTCTCGCCCTGGGCTATGATCTCGGCGTCGCGATCGGCCTGGATGGTGGTCGTGGCCATGGCCAGCGATTCCAGCACGTGCGCCGGCGAGGGGGCCGGCACGGCGGAGGGAACGCGAAGATACGGGATCGGAGACTTGACGTTCGGGACATTGATGGCTGTGGCAAGCATTGCAAAACCCTCATCGAACCACGCTGCGCCTGAAATACTTACCGAGGCCCCCGATCCGCCGATATCCGGCTGTTCGCGTACGTTGAATCACCTACGGGCGAACCGACTTCAGGCGAATACCCGATCGAAGGATCATCTGCAGCCACCGGGCCGCGCCGCCGGATGAGCGCCACCGTCCATGTCGTCGATGACGACGAGGCTGTCCGGGACTCGCTCCGTTTCCTGCTGGAGCCGGAGGGCTTCGAGGTCCGAACCTATGCGAGCGCCGGCGCGCTGCTCGATGCCGAATTGCCGCCGGCGGGTTGCGTCCTGACCGATTTTCACATGCCGGAAATCGACGGGCTGCAATTGCAGGCCCGGCTGGCCGAACGCTGCATCCGCCTGCCGATCATCGTCATGACCGGCCACGCCGAAGTGCCGGTCGCGGTACGGGCCATGAAGGCGGGGGCGATCGATTTCCTGGAGAAGCCGTTCGCCGATGGCGCCCTTCTCGCGGCGGTCCGGCGGGCGCTGCAGCAGAACCACCAGGCGCTGGAGCAGGATGCCAGTGCCGCCGCGGCCTCGAGGCTGCTGGCGCTGCTGACACCGCGCGAGCACGAGGTGCTGGACCTTCTGGTGACCGGCAAGTCCAACAAGGAAATCGCCAAGGTCCTGGGTACCAGCCCGCGCACGATCGACGTGCATCGCGCCCGCGTCCTGCAGAAGCTGCAGGTGCATACGCTGCCTGATCTGGTTCGCCTGGAACTGGCCGCGCGCCTAGCGCCTGCCCCGCGCTGAGGCGGGCGCACCGACTGCGCGGCCCCACGGCAAACCGGCGGCGCGCCGGTCCGCGACACTTGAACTCCACGCCGAAGCAGCGCAAACGCTTGTTCCACCGCCGGCGCATGATCCCGGCGATGGCGAGCGGGGTGCAGTGACCGTATCCGGCGAATCAGGGCTCCCGCCTTCGGTAGGCGCCATCGAGCGCGCCTTGCTCGCGGAGATCGCCGCCTCGTCGAACGACGCGATCATCGCCAAGGATCTTTTCGGCATCGTCACCTCGTGGAATGCCGCCGCGGAACATCTGTTTGGTTTCACCGCGGCCGAGATGGTCGGCCAGCCGATTCTGCGGATCATTCCCCCCGACCGGGTCGAAGAGGAAGCGCTGATCCTGCAGCGGATGCACCAGGGCGAGCGGCTGACGCATTTCGAAACCGAGCGCCTGACGAGGGACGGTCGGCGCATCCCCGTATCGATCACGATATCGCCCATTCGCGACGAGTCCGGCGCCATCGTCGGCGCCTCCAAGATCGCCCGGGACCTGTCCGAGCAGCATCGGCTGAATGCCGAGTTGCAACGCCGCGGCGCGCTGCTGCAGTCCATCCTCGACACCGTGCCCGACGGCTTGGTCGTCATCGACAAGGCCGGTGTCGTCCAGTTCTTCAGTCATGCCGCCGAGCGGATGTTCGGCTACACGGCTGAGCAGATCATCGGCAACAACGTCAGCCTGCTGATGCCGGATTCCCATTCCGGCGCTCATGACGGATATCTGGAGCGCTATGTACGAACCGGCGAGCGCCGCATCATCGGCATCGGCCGGGTGGTCGTCGGGCGGCGCAGCAACGGCTCGGTGTTTCCGATGGAATTGCAAGTCGGGGAGACCGTCGTCGATGGATCGTTTCTGTTCACCGGCTTCGTCCGTGACCTGACCGAGCGGCAGGATCACGAGCGCCGCCTGGCCGAGCTGCAATCGGAACTGATCCATGTGTCGCGGCTGAGCGAGCTTGGGCAAATGGTGTCGGCCCTGGCGCACGAGGTGAACCAGCCGCTCACGGCGCTGGCCAATTACATCGGCGGAGCCCGCCGGCTGTTGACCGCTGAAAGTCCGCCGGCGCTGCGCAGGGCGATCGAGAAGATGGGCGAGCAGGCGGCGCGGGCCCATGCCATCGTGCAGAGCCTGCGCGGGCTGCTGAAGAAGGAGGCCCGGTCGGTCCGGGACGAGAACCTGCAGACCATGATCCAGGAGACCAGCGCGCTCGCCTTGCTGGGCACCAGCCGCGGCATCCATCTCGACCTGCACCTGGCGCCGGAGGCGACCTACGCCCGCGTCGACAAGGTGCAGATCCAGCAGGTGCTGCTGAACCTCATGCGCAATGCCGTCGAGGCGATGGCCGGCCTGCCCAACCGGAGCCTGGTGGTCTCCACCTCGAAAACGGATGACTGGGTGGAGATCAGCGTCGCCGACAACGGCCCGGGGCTTGCCGAGACGGTTCAGGCGAGGCTGTTCCAGCCCTTCGTGACGACAAAGCCGGACGGCCTTGGGGTCGGGTTGTCGATCTGCCGGACCATCGTCGAAGCCCATGGCGGCCGGCTCAGTGCAGTCAGCGAGGTCGGCAAGGGCACGGTGTTTCGTTTCACCGTTCCCGCCGCCGGCGCCGCCGCCGGTCCCGCCGCCGATGCGGCGTCGACATCCGGCCCGGACTGACCTGGATCAATGGGACTCTCAAAGCGGCGTGCTAACAATCCGCCTTCGTGGGGCATTCCGGCAGGCCGCATCCACGTCGTGAAATGCGGCATACGCGATTGACCAGGAGGCACATGGTCCAGCACCAGTCGCGTGAGATCGCGGTCATCGACGACGATGCCGCCGTGCTCGAGTCGTTCCAGTTCATGCTGGAACTCGCCGGCTTCGAGGTGGCGACCTACCTCTCGGCGGTGGCGTTCCTGGAGCGCGGGAAATTCAACGCGCGTTGCCTGATCCTCGACCACAATATGCCTGTGATGACGGGCCTGGAACTGGCGGCGCGCCTGCGGGCCGACGGCATCGAGCTTCCGGTGCTGCTGATCACGTCCTCGCCGTCACCGGCAATCGTTGCGCGGGCGGCCGAGATCGGGGTTGCCAGGGTGCTGCAGAAGCCGGCCACCGAGGAGGATCTCATTCGCTTCGTGGCCGCCTATCCCTGAGCCGTCTTCCCCGAGGCAGATATTCTCGGGCTGCCATCGGGGCGCCGGCCAATGCGACTCAGCTTCCGCGCCCCCGGCACAGGCCTAGAATCTCCGAAGCCATCTTCGCAAGCGGCCGCTCGACCTCGATCGCCCCCATGGCTTTTGCGGCCTTGGGCATGCCGTAGATCACGCAGCTCGCCTCGTCCTGGCCGCGGGTTCGGGCGCCGGCGCGCCGCATCTCCAGCAACCCGGCGGCGCCGTCCTGTCCCATGCCGGTCAGGATCACGCCCGATGGCATTCTTTCCCGGCGGCCAGTGCAACCGAGGAGAACAGCACGTCCACCGAAGGCCGGTGGCCGGAGACCGGCGGCGCCGTCGTGCAGGCGGCAGACGTAATGCGCGCCGGTGCGCGCCAGCTCCAGGTGCTGGCTGCCGTTGGCGATGTAGATGTGGCCGGGCATCACGCGTTGGCCATCGGTGGCCTCGAACACCGGCATGGCGCAGCGCTCATCGAGCCGGCGGGCAAAGGATGTCGTGAAGCCCGGCGGCATGTGCTGCGTGACCAGGATCGCCGGCGCGTTCGGCGGCATTGCCGTCAGCAGTTCCTGCAAGGCCTCGACCCCGCCGGTGGAGGCGCCGACCGCCACGATCCATCCCGCCGTCGACAAGTGTCGGATCGACGGACAGCAAGTGGCCGCGTTGGCGGTTCACGCGGGCCCGCGCGACCGGCCTGGTCGACGCGGCCATCGATGACCTTGCCGACCAGCTCGTCCCGCAACGCCGTCATGCCCAGCGCGCAGGTCGATCAGCGGCTTCGCCACGCAATCGACGGCGCCGAGCTCCAGCGCCCGCAGCCCGGCATCGGTGCCCTTCTGCGTCAGCGTGGAGACCACCACGACCGGCATCGGGCGCAGCGCCATCAGCTTTTCCAGGAAGCTGAGCCCGTCCATCCGCGGCATCTCGATGTCCAGCGTGATGACGTCGGGATTCAGCGCCTTGATCTGCTCGCGCGCGACGTAAGGGTCGGAGGCAGCCCCCACGACCGCGATCCGCGGATCGCTGGCGAGCAACTCGCTCAGCAACTGGCGCATCAACGCGGAGTCGTCGACGACGAGGACACTTGATCGGCAACTTCAAGACCTTCCTCAGTCGAACAGTTCGATCGAGCCGGCAATCCGGTTCGACCTTCAGTTTTGCCACGTAGTCGCGTTCGACCTCGGCGATATCCGGCTCGCCGCGCGGCATTTCCAGCATGCGAACCCGTCCGGTGCGCGGGTGGTAGTGGATCCGCCTGCGCGTGCTCGCCGCCCAGATGCCGGCGCGACGATGGGCAGGCCCTCCGCCCGCAGATAGGTCTCGACGAAATCCGCATTCTGCCGCCCGATCTGGGCGCCGTCGCCGATCATGCCGGCGCCGCCGAACACCTTGATCTCCAGCGTTCTGCGCGCTGCCGCCGCGACACAGAATGTCGTTGATCAGCCGCTCCATGGCGAAATTGCCGAAGCGCAGGCTCGCCGAGTCGGTGCCCCATGCGCCGGTGTCGCTTTGCGGCAGCATGAAGTGGTTCATGCCGCCCACGCCGGCGACCGGATCGCGGATGCAGGCGGCGACGCAGGAGCCTAGCACGGTGACGATCATTTCGTCTGCCGTGGTGTACGTAATGTCCGCCGGGATTGATCCTGATTGTCGTCTTGACCGTCGATGACCAGGCATCGTCGGGTGACAGGGTTCGTCCGCTGCGTCAGCGTCATCGCACCTTGCGATAGGTCGTCCGGCCGAGGTGCCGGAAACGGTCGGACACGCGGAACAGGCTCTCGGAGTGGCCGATGAACAGCCAGCCGTCCGGATTCAGCAGGTCGGCGTAGCGGTCGAACAGCGTCGCGCTGGGTGTCCTTGTCGAAATAGATCACCACGTTGCGGCAGAAGATCGACGTCGAACTTGCCGCTGCATCGGCCACGGCTCCAGCAGGTTGAGCGGCTTGAAGCGGATGAGTCGCTTCAGCTGCGGGCGCCATCTCGACGTTGTCGTCATCCGGCGGCTTGACGAACGACGGCGGCGCATTCCGGCCGGAATCGGGCTCGCCTTTGCCGCCTCGTAGACGACCGGCCCGGCCGGTCGCGATCATGTTGGTATCGATGTCGGTCGCCAGGATCATGGCGTCCCAGTTCCGCGAGCCGGCATGTGCCGCAAGACGTCATCGCGATCGAGTAGGGCTCCTCGCCCGACGAGCATCCAGCCGACCAGATCCGCAGCTGCCGCTGGTTGGTGCTGATTGCCGCAGTTCCGGGCAGCACCTCTCTTCGCCAGAGTCTCGAAATGGTGCGGCTCGCGGAAGAAGCCGGTCAGGTTGGTGGTGATCGCGTTGATCATCTGCCGACTGCTCGGCCTCGCGCGTCTGGGCCGTCCAGCAGCGCCAGATACGCCGCGAAGCTCGTGCAGCCGAGTGCCGCAGGCGGCGGCCGAGGCGGCCATAGACCAGATCGCGCTTGCTGTCGCCCAAGCACGATCCCGGTCGCTGCCTGGACCATGTCTGCGCGATCGCCGCGAAAGTCGGCATCGCTGAACGCGAACTCCGGCCGTACCGGCGCGGTCGGAGCTTGCACGACCCATCGGTCAGTTGCTCCGCGGCTGGATCAGAACTCCTTCCAGTCGTCTTCGCCGCGCCGTCGGCCGCTGTCGCCGGCGCCGCTGCCGGCCGGCTTGGCGGGCCGCGGCGCCGGAGCCGGGCGCGCGGCTGGCGGCCGCGGCAGGCCGGCTCTGCCGGCGACGGCTGCAGCGGCGGCCGTGCCGATCTGAAAGCGGCGACGATGTTGGACAGCTCGTCGGTCTGCTCCTCCATCGACTTGGCGGCGGCGGCGGCCTCCTCGACGAGGGCCGCGTTCTGCTGGGTGATCTTGTCCATCTGCGACGACCGCCGTGTTGACCTGCTCGATGCCGTTGCTCTGCTCGCGCGATGCGGCGGAGATTTCCGCCATGATGTCGGTCACGCGCTTCACCGAAGTGACGATCTCCTCCATCGTCTGGCCCGGCGCTGGCGACCAGCTTCGAGCCGGTCTCGACCTTCGCGCCGGAGTCGGAGATCAGCGCCTTGATCTCCTTCGCGGCGTTGGCGCTGCGCTGCGCCAGGTTGCGGACCTCCGCGGCGACGACCGCGAAGCCGCGTCCCTGCTCGCCCGCCCGCGCCGCTTCGACCGCCGCGTTCAGCGCCAGGATGTTGGTCTGGAAGGCGATCTCGTCGATGACGCCGATGATGTCGGAGATCTTGCGGCTGGCGTCGGTGATGCTCGTCCATCGTGCCGCACGACCTGGGTGACCACGCCGCCGCCCTTGACCGCGACCTCGGAGGCCGAGCTGGCGCAGCTTGTTGGCCTGCTGCGCGTTGTCGGCGTTCTGGCGGACGGTGGCGGTCAGTTCCTCCAGGCTGGCGGCGGTTTCCTCCAGGCTGGAGGCCTGTTCCTCCGTGCGCTGCGACAGATCGGTGTTGCCCATCGCGATTTCGCGCGCGCCGGTCGCGATCGTGGTGGTCGCCTCCGATGACCGCGCCGACCATCGCCCACCATGGTGTCGAGCAGCCCGTTCACGCCGCCGCACAGCGTCGCGATGTCGCCGGTCTTGCCCTCGAGCGGAACGCGGCTGCGTCAGGTCGTTGTCCTTTGCGCGCGGTGACGACGTCCTGGACCTGCTGCACGGCCTTGCGCAGCGCCTCGGCGCCGCGAACCTGCTCGGTCACGTCGGTGGCGTATTTGACCACCTTGAAGGGCTTGCCGTTCAGGTCGAGGATCGGGTTGTAGCTGGCCTGGATCCAGACCTCGCGGCCGCCCTTGGCGATCCGCTTGTACTGGCCGGCATCGTATTCGCCGCGGCCGAGCTTTTCCCAGAACGACGCGGTACTCGGGCGCTCCGGCATGCGACCGGGTCGACGAACATGCTGTGGTGCTGGCCGTGGATTCTCGGCAGCGTGTAGCCGAGCGTCGCCAGGAAGTTGTCGTTGGCGGTCAGGACCTTGCCGTCCATGCCGAATTCGATCACCGCCTGGGCCTTGCCGATCGCGGCGAGCTGGCCCTCGAAATTGGCGGTGGCCAGCTTCTGCTCGGTGATGTCGGTGGCGTATTTGACGACCTTGAACGGCTTGCCGTTCAGATCGAGGATCGGGTTGTAGCTGGCCTGGATCCAGACCTCGCGGCCGCCCTTGCCGATCCGCTTGTACTGGCCGGCGTCGTATTCGCCGCGGCCGAGCTTGTCCCAGAACAGCCGATATTCGGCGCTGGTCCGATAGCCGGGGTCGACGAACATGCTGTGATGCTGGCCGCGCGATCTCGTCCAGGCTGTAGCCGAGCGTGCCAGGAAGTTCTCGTTGGCGTGCAGGATCCTTCCGTCCAGGCCGAACTCGATGACCGCCTGAACCCGATCAAGCGCGGCGATCTGCCCTTGCTGGGTGCGGATCTCGGTGACGTCCAGCCATTCAAGAATGTTGCCGTCATAGTTCCCGGCCGCGTCGTAGCGGGCGCTGACACTCAAGGCAAACTTGATGTCGCCTACACTGATGTCGGTCTGCATCGGCAACTTGGCCGGGTCCGACAGCATCCGTCGCTGATGCGACGGGTCGCGATGGAACGTGTCGATGCAGGTGCCGACGATGTTGGCCGGATCGAAGTTAGGCCACAGCTTACGAAAGGCGGCCGAGCGCGTGATCAGCAGGTTCTTCGTAGCCTGGTTGACATGGGTGACGATGAAATCCCGGTTCACCATCATGACAGCGACCGATACGTTCTCCAGCGCGAGACGCGTGTGCCCGTCGAGGACGTCATGCGCGGCCCGTTCCGTCTCGTCGACCGCTTGTCCAAAAACACAGCCTGCCTTGCCGTCGTCTCCCATCACTGGCGCGAAAGCGAGACGCAGCGAGACGGTCTGCCCGTCACGTCCCTTATGGGACAGTCGCGCCGAGGCACCTTTGTCGATCAGCGCCGCCGACCAGAACTTTTGAAACTCCAAGGCCTCCCTGTCGCCGGTGGCAAGCAGGCTGGAATACGCCTTGCCCATGATCTGTTCCGGCGCCAGTCCGAGCAGCTCCAAGTATTTCGCGTTGGCGTCCAGAACCTTGCCGTCGAGGCTGAGCTCGATCAGGGCCTGGCTGTGGTCCAACGCCGCCATGCGCCCTTCCATCTCGCGCATCACCGTCCGTCGATCGCGGCCATTGCGACGCGAGATGAACGATAGATTGGACAGGGCGGGGCCGGCGGGCGAAGCGCTGGTCAAACCGAAAAACATGTTTCGTCTCCGAGGAATGCGAGGGATTAGAGGGCGAGGCTGTCGACGCCGGCGGATCCGATTACGCCATCGAGCGATACGAGCGTGACCATCCGGTCGTCGAGTGCCACGAGGCCGTTGAGGAAGCTGTCCTCGGTCGACAAATCGTCCATCCGCGGCACCGGCCGGATGGTCTCAGGCTCGACAGTGATGATGTCCGACACCGCATCGACCAGAAGGCCGGTGGTCCGGGTGCCGGTGATGACGATGATGACGACGTGCATGGTCGTCGGCACCGTGGCGCCCATGCCGAAACGCGCGCGCAGATCCAGGATGGGAACGATGATGCCGCGGAGATTGATGACGCCGCGCACATAGTGCGGGGCCTGCGGCAATGCGGTCGTCTCGGTCCAGCCCTTGATTTCACGGACCTGCATGATGTCTACGCCATATTCGAGCGCATCCAGGGTGAAAGTGATGAACTGATGCGGGCTTTCGGGTTGGGTGTGCGGCGCGCCAGGCCGGCCCTGGGCGATCGCCGGTGTTAGAGCGTTCATTGCCATTGTTCCTGAAGGTCAGTGAAATGCGGCGGTTTCGGCCGGAGCAACGACGCGCGGCTCGCTCGCCGGGCGCGGTGGGGCGGGTGCTCTCAGGCAGCTGACGTCCAGGATCAGCGCAACCCTGCCATCGCCCAGGACGGTTGCCCCGCCAATGCCCTCGACGGGGCCATAATTCGCCTCGAGGCTTTTGACGACCACCTGCTGCTGGCCCAGGAGATCATCGACGACGAGGCCGACGCGGTTGGCGCCTTCGCTTTCGACGATCACCACGATGCCCTTGCAAGGATCCGCGACGGCGTCCGGGGACATGGAACCTGCGATGCAGATAGATCAGCGGAATGTATTCGCCCCGAATGGCGAGCACGTCCCCATGTCCGGTCACGGGATGGATGTTGTCCGGCCGCGGCCGCAGGCTTTCCATGATGTTGGTCAGCGGGATGATGTACGACTCGGAGCCGACCGCAACCGCCATGCCGTCGAGAATCGCCAGTGTCAGCGGCAACGAGAGTTGGAAGCGCGACCCCAGACCGTTCGCGGGATTCTACCGCGATGCGGCCGCCCAGGGCCTGGATGTTCCGTTTCACGACATCCATGCCGACCCCACGTCCCGAGACGTCCGACAGCGCCTCCGCGGTCGAGAAGCCAGGTCGGAAGATCAACTGGTCGATCTCCTCATCGGTCGGCGTGCTTTCCCGTGGCACCAGCCCTTGCGCCTGCGCCTTGGCGAGCACCTTGGCGCGCGAGATGCCGCGGCCATCGTCGGCGACCTCGATGACGATGCGTCCGCCGCGATGCTCGGCGGTCAGGAAGATCGTGCCCTGCGCGTGCTTGCCCGCGGCCAGCCGCTCGTCCGGCAATTCGATCCCATGGTCGAGCGCGTTGCGCAGCAGATGGGTCAGCGGATCGGCCAGTTGCTCGATCACGGTCTTGTCGATTTCGGTACCCTCGCCGGTGATCGCGAGGCGCACTTCCTTGCCGAGCTGTGCCGAGAGTTCCCGGACCAGTCGAGGCATTCGCGAGAACACCGACTTCACCGGCTGCGCCCGGATCGCCATGACGCCTTCCTGCAGTTCCCGCAGGTGCTGCGACATGGTGTCGAGGCCGTTGAGCAGGCCGGCGCACATATCGGGCGGCAGCTGGCTGCCGAGCTGTGCCAGCATCGCCTGGTTGATCACCAGCTCACCGACGAGGTTCACCAGCCGGTCGACCTTCTCGACGTCGACGCGAATGGACGGGCTGGGGGCGGCGACCACAGGCTTGTCGGCGATCCCTTTCGCGGCGGGCATGCCGACCGCCTCGGGAGTGGCCGACCCCGTCATCGCTTCGACCGACAACTCGCAGTCCTCGCCGACGAACTCGAAGACCTCCTCGATGCGCGCGGATAGGCAGATCCGTCTCCACGTGCAGTGTCCAGGCGATATACGCATCTTCCGGATCCATGTCGGCCAGCGCCGGCACGCGCGAGATGTCGGCCTCGCGCTGAACCGCTCCGATCCGCATCAGCTGGCGAATGATCAGCAGCGGCTCGTTGGCGCTTTTGAAGAGCCCGGCCCGCGGGTGAAAGCCCACCCGATAACTGCGTTGCTCCGCCACCTCGTCGGGCTCCGCCGCCGCCGGCGCCGCAGCGTCGTGTCGTTTCGTTTCGTTGTGCAGTGCCTCGACCAACTCGTCTTCGAATCCGTCCGGCTTTTCGATTCCGGCCCGTGTCGACGCGACCAGGTCCGCGAGTGCGTCGGTGCTGCGAAGCAGCAGGGCTGCGATGGCCGGGGCCAGTGCAAGCCTGCCGTCACGCAGCAGGTCCAGCACCGTCTCCAATTCGTGGGCGAAGGCGACCAGGCGCTCGAACCCGAATGCGCCGCCGCCACCCTTGATCGAGTGGAAGGCGCGAAACAGCGCGTGGACCGTGTCGCCATCTGCCCTGTCCTCGGCGATCGCTGCCAGATGGGCGTAGGCCGCGTCGAGCAGTTCTGCGCATTCCTCGAAATAGGTCGCCTTGAGATGATCGAAACCCGACATCGTCTTCTCCTGCTCAGCCGCAGACGCGGTGAACGAGTTCGATCAGCTTTGCGGGATTGAATGGCTTCACCAGCCAGCCTGTCGCGCCGGCGCCCCGGCCTTCGGCCTTCTTGGCGGGATCGGATTCGGTGGTGAGCATCAGGATCGGCACCGACCGGTGCTTCGGGTCGGCCCGCAGCGCGCGGATCAGCCCGACGCCGTCCAGCTTCGGCATGTTGAGATCGGTGATGACGAGGTCGACGGCGATCGTGCGGAGCACCTGCAAGGCTTGCTGACCGTCCTCGGCCTCACTGACCTGGAAGCCGGCGCCGCGGAGAGTGAAGGTCACCATCTCCCGCATCGTCTTCGAGTTGTCGACGGTGATTACGTGCTTTGCCATGGCGTCTTCCTAGAGGCCCAGTTGGGATGCGACGCCAAGATCGATGAGCGCAGACTTCAGCTCCGGTGACGGGGTGCGGAGGTCGAAGGAGACACCCCGGCCATGCGCTTCCGACGCAGCGGCGAGCAGCACCTGGACAACGGCTGTCGATACGCGTTCGACCGCCGTTCCGTCCAGCAGCACAGGCCTTCCGGACCGCGCCGCCGCGAGCAGCTGCCTGTGCAATGGTTCGGCAGCGGTCAGGTCGAGTATCGATGCCAGGACACATGCCTGATCACCTGTGTCTGCTGCAGCGTCCGTCATGTGCGCAAGGGCCCTTCGACCGCGATTTCGGCGTTGCCGAAATCGCTCTCCATCGGTTGTAAAATCTACCGGAGAGGAGTGAACAAGAGGTGTCTCAACCGGCGATTTCGTCGCTTCGTTCGATCTTAAAGATCGTGTCCATCGCGGAGAGCTCGAACAGCCGTGCGATCTGCTGGGACGGATTGCGCAGGACGAGCTGGCCATGCGCACGCGTCGCCTCGTCGTCGGCGATCATCAGCATGCCGAGTGCGGCCGAGTCCAGGAAGTCGACGCCGCTCAGGTCAAGTGCGCGATGCTGTCCCTTGCTTGCATTCAGCGCGTCCAGGACCGCGCGAAAGCCATGATGATCCTTGAACGTGAAGCTGCCACGGAGATGGATCAGGATACCGCCATCCAGATCTGTCCGGGTGAATTCCATGCAGGCTCTCCTCACTTCAAAACAGATCGATCTCGCCGCCGTCGTCGGCTGGCGGTTGGGCATCCGGCTCGGCCTCGGCGAGGCCGGACTCAGCGCCATCGACGAGCTGTTCCAGAAAGCGCGCACGTACCGCCCCCAGGGTCTGCTTGTCGACCAGCCGCTTGAGCCACGTCCGATCCACGTCCCCCGGGACGAATTTACCTGGCATCGCTTCATGCGTATCGCCGCGCAGCGCTTCGCCGGCCTGTCCGAGAATTCGTAGTGCCTCGATGACATGGGCCAGGTGCTGGGACGTTCGGTCCTGAAATTGCAGACCCATGATCAGAGGCGCGATCGTCGCGGATAATTCGCTCGATGCATGGGCGGTCTCGGACAGGATGGCAGTGAAGTTGGCATTTTGCGCCACGATGCCGGTCAACAGGGCGTCCAGCCGCTCTTTCGCGAGGATGTGCTCGGACATGTCGACAGTGGCGATTTCCCGCAGCACGTCGTGACTTTGGTGGACGCTACTGGCGATGGTCGAGATCCGGCTGCTGACCGCTTTGACCGTGATGTCGGTCTGATTGGACAGTTCCCGGATCTCACGCGCAATGACATCGAACGTGCCGCCGTGGATGCCGGCGCGCGCGGCTTCGATAGCGGCATTCAAGGCTAGAAACCGCGTCTGCTGATTGATGGCCTGAAGCTGCGTCACGCACTTCCCGGCGCCCTGGACCTCAACGGCGACGTCGTCGAGCGAATAGACCATTCGCATTGCATTCTTGGAAACGGCGAGCACGGTGTCGATCACCTTGACCAGCACGGTTTCGATGAAGCTGGTTGCCTCGCTCAATGCGACATCGGTGCCGTCGGCGCGAATCGTCTGCGCTGCTACAGTAACGGCCTGAACGCGGGCGACCTGCGCATGCGCACCCTCGGCCAGGGCCTTGAAGCGACGGCTGAGATCTTCCGCGCTCCGCTCGATGATCGATGAGGAGTCGGCGAGCTCTCGCGCCATCGCGACAAACGCGCGCCGCTCAAGTTCGGATAGTTCCAGCCAGCGTCCAAGCAGCGCCTCGGCCGCGCCGCAGGCAGGCGGTGGGGCCATGCCGGCATCGACGTCCGCAGTCGGGGCTGCAATTTGCCGCCCACCGGCAGGCTTGATGGCAAGCTGGTGCCGGGTCATCGTTGCGGAAGCATTTGCATGCATGTGGCTCCTATGCGTGCCTTCATAGGCGGCTTGATATGGCTGACGTGAAGGTAGTGCCGAACTCGGTATGAACGGTTAAGGGATGCGGCAACGCCACTGTGCGCGATGAACTTGTTGGCCTTGCGCGGATCGAGGAACACGTGGTCGGCTGGCTCGTAAGGCGGGTGGGATCGTGCAACAAATTCCGACTCTGCAAGGTAATTGTACACCTGCTGTTCATTCCGAACGCGATAATCCAGGTTCCACCCGGTCCGCAGGCTGAGCGTGCGCGGCGCGGAGGCGAGGAACGTCGCAATCGTTGCACAAGGAGGCCATTCAATGCCCGCTCCGCCACTGCCGGAGAACGAATCTCAGCGGCTATCGTCAATGCGTGCCTCGGGGTTGCTGATGCGTGGGCCCGATCCGCGCCTCGATGCCATCGTGCGCCGCGCAACGCTGCTTTACGCAACGCCGATCGCGGCGGTCACGCTGCTCGACCGACAGCATCAGTGGTTCAAGGCGAGCGTCGGGCTGGGCGTTCCCCACACGTCGCGGGTCGATGCCTTCTGCGGTTACGCCATTCTGCAGGAGGATCCGCTCGTGGTACTGGATGCAACGACCGATGCGCGTTTCTCGGACAACCCATTGGTGTTGACCGAGCCCGGAATCCGCTTCTATGCCGGGGCATCTGTCTTTGGCGTCGAAGGCCTGCCACTGGGTGCGCTGTGCGTCATCGACGTCGTGAAGCGGACCTCATTCGACGCGGCAGCCGGCGAGTCGTTGCTCGCCATGGCGGGCGAAGTCACGGCAATATTCGCAGGTGGCTAGACCATTCTCGGGACCGGCAGACGCACGGTGGTCCTGACCGGTGCCGGGCATCCGGATCTTTCAATCGGCGGCTGGTCGGTGGGACGACAGGGGACGGTTGGGCCCGAAGGCAACGCAGATCGCCATCACATCATCGGAATGATTCCGGCACGGATATTGGTCCCGTAGCCGCTCCAGGCGCGCAGTGGCGTCGCGGGCGGCGGCGGTCAGGTGCCCCCTGGCCGCCATCCGGGCTGGCTCTGCCAGCGCTTCGGCCATGGCTTCACGCGGCACGTCGGCATCGTTTGCGCCGCTTTCGAATAGCCCGTCGCTGAATACCGCCAGAATACCGGATTCCGGGGTTCGCATTCGATGGCTGCGATACTTGGTATCGGAGCGTATGCCCAGGGGAAGGCCGCGTGTGTTCAGGTCGGTGACATGGCCCGACGAAACGAACAGTGGCTCGGGCGCACCGGCTCCGGACCAGACGATGGCTTGCCGCGCAGCGTCGATCAGCAGGTACACCATGCTGGCGTATTGCCCGCGCGGCAGCAGGAGATGCAGCCGTTCGTTCAGCAGCGCCGTCATGCGTGCAGGGTTGCCGCGCGGCAGGGTCTGGTCGCTGAGCAGGGCGTGAAATCGAAAGGTGTTCAAGGCGGCACTGAGCCCATGTCCGACGAAATCGACGATGGACAGCGCGAGCCGCCCACGTCCGGTCGGCCAGACGCCCCAGAAATCGCCGCCGACGGCTTCGCCGGCGCGATACAGTGCGGCTACCCCGACACCACAGCTTTCCTGAAGCTGGCGTAACTGATCGCGATTCGGCAGCAGGCCGATCTGCATCTGCCGTGCCGCCTGCAGGTTCTGCAATGTCTGGTCTCGAGAGGCGTCCAACCGGCCGAGCAGGTCGGGCCGATCCATCGCGCTACCGATGCGAAGCACCACGTCGTGCGCGGTCAGTGGCTTGCGAATGACTTCGGTGGCCAGGGGTCGGCCCAGCGCCAGAGGTGCCGGCGAACGCTCGTCCAGGAGGCGGACAAGGACCGGGTCCTCCTGCCCCTCGATCATCTGCAGATGCCGCAGCAGGCGATCCTCGTCCGGTCCTGGCACGCGCTCGTCCAGAACCAAGAGGCTGGGTTGGCTGCGGCCAAGCATGAAGATTGCCTCGTTGGCGGTTCGCGCGGTGCTGATCAATCCGAGACCCGCGGCGCGGAGCCATTCGGCAATCTGGTGGGATTCCTGCGGGTCGGGATTGAGCACCAGAATCGGTGCCCGGCGCAGGGTCGGGGTCACGATGGGTCACCTTTCGGCATCGAATCAGAAAACCTGATCGTGGTGAGGCGACCGCCGCGCCTGACGTCGACGCACCCAGCCATCCTGGCAATCCGGATTCCGCGGCCGGAACCGCGCCCGGTATCGCTGGTAGGCGTGAGGTCGTAGCCGTCGCCCTCATCGGCGATCGCGGCATCGAGTGCGTTCGCCGTCCAGCCGACGGCGACGGTGATCGCGCGTGCCGCCCGCACCGGATCGCGCAAGGCGGCAGTGATTTCCTGCCCGCGTTGAGCCAGGTCCTGCCACTGGTCCGAACGGCCTGATCGAACGCCGAGATTGCCGTGAACGATCGCGTTGACCAGGAGCTCGTGCAGCGCCAACCCGGCCAGTGTGCAGGGAGCCGAGCCAAGCTCATGCAGCCGCTCGATGAGCCCGAGCCCCAGATTCAGCCCGATGATCACGGCCGTGCCCAGGCTGATCGCCATCGCGCCGACATAGCCGCTCTTGCTCAGCAGCAGGGCAGGGTCGTGCCAGTCCGGCGGATTGCATCCCGCTCCGACGGCCCAGATGCCCGGCGACAGCAGGGCGGTCACGGCGTCGTCCACGGCATCCTGGGCGAGCATCTGGCGAATCAGCATCGGCATCATTTGAGGAGGCCGGCATTAACAAGGCTTAAATCGCTGGCGGATCATGATCGGTTATGGAACGTTATTTCGAAACGAGAATCGTGACAGCATCCCCGGGCGGACCTCAGCCGGCCTGCATCATGCCGGCCACTCCGGATGGCGTGACGGATCTGCTCGACACGCTGCAATCGGCGCTTTCCGGCAGCATGGAACTCGATGCCCGCGTCGACAGCTTCCTGCGCGGCCGCGATTTCGTCGGTATGGATGGCGGCGGCCGCTATGTCTGGCGCGGCATCGAATCCGGACCAGGGTTTTCCACGGCGGAACCGGAGGCGCCCTGGACCGGTGACCTGATGGCGGTGCTTGGACTTATCCCCGACGATCACAACTTTGCCATCGGCGAGCGCGACGGCGCGATCTGGGCCTGGATACAGCCCAATGACGAATGGGCGCCCACCCTGCACCAAATGCGCCACGACCATCCTGGCGGCAGTGGGCTGATCGTTGCGCAGACGCTTGCCCTGGCGTTGTCGGCCGCCGTCATCGCGATGCGCGCGGCAACCACCCGTCAGGCGGCTTGCGCAAGCCACGCATGACCGACAACCAGAGCATTTGCGGGAATGGTAGCGGCGGGCGGATTTGAACCACCGACCAAGGGATTATGATTCCCCTGCTCTACCGCTGAGCTACGCCGCCATCCATCCGAGCTGACCGCAAAAGCGTTCGGCGCGGGGTGATAGCGCCGCGAGCCGGCTTGCGGTCAACCGCCGGGCGCGGATGAAGCCGCCGCCGAGCACGCGGTCGCCGTCGTAGAACACGCAGGCCTGGCCGGGGGCGGCCAGCGCCGGCGCGTCGAGCAGCACCTCGGCGCCGTCCCGCGTTGGCGTCAGCTCCGCGCCGTGCGGGGCTTCGCGGGCGCGCAGCTTGACGCTGCACGCGGCGCGGTTCGGGCTCGGCCAGCCAGTTCACCTCGCGCAGGCGGACCGCCGCGGCTGCCGGTGTCGCGGCGGGCCGACCACCACGCGGCGGGTGGCGGCGTCGAGGCCCACCACCATCCGCCTGGCGTCGCCGGCTGCCGGCGGCGGCGCCGAGGCGCTTGGCCTGGCCGACGGTGTAGCGGGCGATGCCGTCATGGCGGCCGACCACCTGCGCCGGCCTCGGTCGACGATCTCGCCGGGTGCCAGCGCGTCCGGGCGCAGCTTGCCGACGACGTCGGCATAGCTGCCGGCGGGCACGAAGCAGATGTCCTGGCTGTCCGGCTTGGCGGCGACCGCCAGCCCGAGGCGCGCGGCCTGGCGCGCGGACGGCCGCCTTGTCCGGCATGTCGCCGAGCGGGAACAGCGCTATGCTCCAGCTGCGCGCGGGTGGTGGCGAACAGGAACCAGCTCTGGTCGCGCGCGGGGTCGGCGGCGCGGTGCAGTTCGGCGCCGTCGCGGCCGTCGACGCGGCGGACGTAATGGCCGGTGGCCAGCCGTTCGGCGCCGAGATCGCGCGACAGGGCGCAGCAGATCGGTGAACTTGACGGTCTGGTTGCAGCGCACGCAGGGCACCGGCGTTTCGCCGGCGGCGTAGCTGTCGGCGAAGTCCTGCATCACGGCGGCGCGGAAACGGGCCTCGGCGTCGATCACGTAATGCGGGATGCCCAGGTGGTCGGCGACGCGGCGGGCGTCGTGGATGTCCTGGCCGGCGCAGCAGGCGCCCTTGCGGCCGGTGGCGGCGCCGTGGTCGTAAAGCTGCAGGGTGACGCCGATCACCTCGTGCCCCGCCTCGGCCAGCAGGCCGGCGACGGTGCTGCTGTCGACACCCGCCGGACATGGCGACGACGACGCGCAAATCAGCCGCTCAGCATGTTGCGGGTGCCGGCGGGCAGGCGCACCACCAGGCCGTCGAGCGCATCGGTCATGACGATCTGGCAGCCCAGGCGGGAGGTCTTCTCCAGGCCGAAGGCGAGGTCGAGCATGTCTTCCTCGTCCTCGGTCGGCTTGGCCAGCTTGGTGAACCAGCCGGCGTCGACGATGACATGGCAGGTCGAGCAGGCGAGCGAGCCCTCGCAGGCGCCTTCGATATCGATGCCGTGCTTGTGGGCGATTTCGAGCACCGACAGGCCGAGCGGCGCGTCCACCTCGCGGCGGCCGCCGTCGCGTTCGACGAATATCATCTTCGGCATGGGATCATCTTGGGCATGGGACGGCTCGCATCTGGCAGGTGGGCGCCTTGTTTCAGGCCTCGATCGGCATTTTCGGAGCGGCTTTGGAGGCGGCGGCGTTGGCCTCGATCAGCAAGCCGGCCGCGGCGTCGATGTCGGCGGGGGAGGTAAAGCGTCCGATGCCGATACGCAAGGTGCGCGCGGCGGCGGCATCCCCGACGCCGAGCGCGCGCAGCACGTAGGAGGGCTCGATCCGGGCCGAGGAGCAGGCCGAGCCGGTGGAGACGCAGAGGTCGGGCGCCGCCTGCATGAGGTCGGCGGCGGCCGCTTCCGGGAAGGTGAGATTGAGGTTGCCGGCAATGCGGTGATCGCGGCTGCCGTTGACGACGAGGCCTGGAATTCCGTGCCTGCAGCACGGCCAGCAGCCGGTCGCGCAGGGCGGCGATGCGACACCGCCTCGTCGGCCATTTCGGCGCCGGCGATGCGGCAGGCGTCGCCGAGGCCGACCAGCAGCGGGGCGGGCAGGGTGCCGGACCGCAGCCCGCGCTCCTGGCCCCCGCCGGAGAACAGCGGCTCCAACCGGACCCGCGGCCGGCGCCGGACATACAATGCGCCGACCCCTTTGGGTCCGTAGAGCTTATGGCCGCTGACCGACAGCAGGTCGACGCCCATGGCCTGCACGTCGAGCGGGATTTTCCCGACTGCCTGCGCTGCGTCGGTGTGGAACAGCGCGCCGGCCGGCGGGCGATGGCGGCCGCCTCCGCAATGTCCTGGATGATGCCGGTCTCGTTGTTCACCGCCATCACGCTGACCAGCAGGGTGGGGACCGCAAGGGATTCGCGGAGGATCTCGGGGTCCAGCAGGCCGTCGGGGCCGACCGGCAGCACCACCGGCTCGAAGCCTTCGCGGGCCAGGTCGGCGACCGATTCCAGGACGCATTTATGCTCGGTGGCCACGGTGACGATGCGCCGGCGCGGATCGTCCATTCGCAGGGCGTGGCGGGCGGCGCCCTTGATCGCGAGGTTGTTGCTTTCGGTGGCGCCGCTGGTGAAGACGATCTCGCGCGGCTCGGCGCCGATCAGGGCGGCGACCTCGGCCCGCGCCGTTTCCACGGCGGCCTCGGCCTGGCGGCCCATGCTGTGCTCGGCGCTGTGCGGGTTGCCGAACTGCTCGGTGAACCAGGGCAGCATCGCCGCGACCACGCGCGGATCGCAGGGCGTGGTGGCCTGGTTATCGAGATAGATCGGGCGGTTGGGCAGCTTTGTCATCGCCCCGATATAGGCTCAGGCGGCGCGGCGCGTCAGGCGGGCGGCCATGGCCTGATATGCCGAGATGAACGCCTGCGCGCCGGCCGCGTCGGCGTTCCATGGCAGCGACACGCGGATCGCCTCGCCGGCCAGCGCGCCCAGGCCCATCGCGTCGAGCACGTGGCTGCGCGACACCTTGCCGGAACTGCAGGCGGCGCCGGCGGAGACCTGCGATGCCGGCGAGGTCGAGGGCGATCACC
Organism: uncultured Alphaproteobacteria bacterium; assembly: GCA_963819305.1. Lineage (GTDB taxonomy): Bacteria > Pseudomonadota > Alphaproteobacteria > Acetobacterales > Acetobacteraceae > CAVTKE01. Next base: position 916,213 of record CAWFVP010000001.1, on the reverse strand, counting down.
TGGGTCTGCGCGGCGACCCCCGGGAGGGCCAGGCAGGTGGTGTTGCCGAGCCTGGGCGCGCCGGCGCCGACGGCGATGGCGCCCGAGGACAGGGCCGCCTGCTCGATCAGGTCGCGCAGCGGCGACACGGCCTCGGCCGCCGTGGCGTCGGCGCAGGCGGCGGCGAAACCGGCGATGACGGCGGTCGGCGGGGTGCCCCCGCGGCGGCCCTGCTCCTGCCCGCCGCCGGGGATCAGCGGCCGGAAGCTCCGTGCCCCCGCCTCGCCCAGCAGCAGCGCGCCGGCTCCGGCTGGACCGCCGAGCTTGTGCGAGGAGATGGCGAGGCTGTCGGCACCCAGCGATTCGAGATCGACGTCGAGCCGGCCGGCGGCCTGCACCGCGTCGACATGCAGCAGCGCGCCGGCATCGCGGCAGAGTGCGGCGGCGGCGGCGATCGGCTGGATCACCCCGGTCTCGTTGTTCGCCAGCATCAGGCAGACCAACGCCGGGCCGCCCGCCAGCAACCGGCGCAAGGCGTCCAGGTCGGCCACCCCCATGGCGTCGACGGGGATCAATTCGGCGCCGGGGGCTGCGGCGCGGACCGCGTCATGCTCGGTGGCGCCGAGGATCACCCGCCTTTCGTGGCCGAGCGCATGGACCGCCAGGGCATCGGCCTCGGTGCCGCCGGAAGTGAACACGAGGTTCGCCGCACGCCCGCCGAACCGGGCGGCGATCGCCTCGCGCGCGTCTTCCAGCCGGCGCCGGGCGGCCCGGCCGGCCTGGTGCACCGAGGACGGGTTGCCGGCGGCATCGAGCGCTTCCAGCAATGCCAGGCGCGCGGATGGCCGCAGCGGCTCGCTGGCATTGGCGTCGAGATAGGTCATGCGTGCAGCGGCTCCGGGCGGCCGGCTTCGCCAGGCGCCGCGGCCCGGCCGCAGACGCGGCCCTGCACCACGTCCGCGAGGGTGATTCCGCCCAGGAACATATGGATCTGCCGCCCGAGCTCCAGCCACAGATCCTGCGCCCGGCAGCCCGTCCGGTTGGGCTCGGCAGCGAGCTGCAGGTTCTCGTCCACCGCCGCCACGATCGCCGCGATCGTCAGCTGCTCGGGGGGCCGCGCCAGCCGGTAGCCGCCGCCGACGCCGCGGGCGGAGACCACCAGCCCGGCGCGGCGCAGACCTCCGAACAGCTGTTCCAGATAGCACTGGCTGAGCTGCTGGCTGGCCGCGATCTCGCCGATGGTGACCGGTGCCGCGGACGGCCGGGTGGCCAGTTCGGCCATGGCCAGGACCGCATAGCGGCCGCGGGTCGAGACCTGCACGCCGCTATCCCTCGACCTGACAGTCGCCGGACCGCGCCGGGTCGGGCTCGTGGGCCCGGCGGTCGGCAATGCTGCCGGCGACCCGGATCTCCAGTTCGCTCAGCTCGGCGCGCAGGGATTCGATGTCGCGCAGCAGCGGGTCCAGCACGCCTTCCACCGGCGAGCCATAGGCATCGAAGGTCGGGCGGCCGCCGCGGACCTGCTTGCGTTCGACGGGCCGGGCCGGAATGCCGACCACCGTGGTGCCCGGCAGGCACCGCCTGCAGGACCACCGCATTGCTGCCGATCCGGGCGTTGTCGCCGACCGTGAACGGCCCCAACACCTTGGCGCCGGCGCCGATGATGACGTTGTTGCCGATGGTGGGGTGGCGCTTGCCGCCGACCAGCGCGGTGCCGCCCAGCGTCACCTGATGGTACATATAGACGTCGTCGCCGATTTCGGCGGTTTCGCCGATCACCACGCCCATGCCGTGGTCGATCACCAGCCGGCGACCCAGCCGGGCGCCGGGATGGATTTCGATGCCCGTGAGGAACCGGCCGAGATGGGCGAACATCCGCGCCGGCAGGTAAATGCGCCGCGTCCACATCGCATGGGCCAGGCGGTGCCACATCTGTGCGTGCAATCCGGGGTAGCAGAGCAGAACCTCAAGCGCTGAGCGCGCAGCAGGGTCCTTCTCTCGGTATGTCTGGATCGATTCACGCAAAAACATGAAGGCCATGCCATATTTCCGTTATGAAAGCCGGGGCTGTCGACCTATAGTTCGAACGCCTCGAGACGGTGTCCCTGGCCCGTGTGGACGCGCAGTTCAGATGGGTTGCGGGCGACCAAAATGGAACGGGGCGGCACCTCGGGATTTAGGTGAGAACGGGCGGATTGGGGTTACGGGAGAGGCCCTTGAGGCGAAAGGCGTGAGCGTTGGCGCAGGCTAGGCATTCCCGAGCGGGTAGGTCAAGAATGCCCCATCGGTCTGGCAGGCACCCTTCGGGCACCCTATCTGATCTCGACAAGGAAGTATTTCGTGGGGGCTGCTAACCCCATTTTGGACACGCCCGTATGGATTTGCCGACCCCGGTGCCTTGCGCCGCGGCGGCCGCCGGCCCGGGTTGCTCTGTGAGGCACTTAGCTTTGACCAGATCTGGCTTTTTTGGGTCTGGCCGCGCTATCAGAAAACGGATTTCGGAACATCATGCCTGAAGTCATGTTCGCCGGCCCTGACGGCCGGTTGGAGGGTCGCTACCACCATTCCAAGGAGACCGGCGCCCCGCTGGCGCTGATCCTGCACCCGCATCCGCTGCATGGCGGGACGATGAACAACCGCATCGCGTACACGATGTACCAGTCGTTCCAGCGGCTCGGCTTCTCGGTGATGCGGTTCAATTTTCGCGGCGTGGGCCGCAGCCAGGGCCGGTATGACGGCGGCATCGGCGAAATCGGCGACGCCGCGGCGGCGCTCGACTGGATGCAGGCGGTCAACCCGAACTCCGGCGGCCTGTGGATCGCCGGATACTCGTTCGGCGCGTTCATCGGCATGCAGTTGCTCATGCGCCGGCCGGAGATCTCCGGCTGGGTCAGCGTGGCGCCGCCGGCCAATCATTATGATTTCGGCTTCCTCGCCCCCTGCCCGTGCGGCGGCCTGATGATGCATGGCGATTCCGACGAACTGGTGCCCGAGCCCGCCGTTCGCAAGCTGGTGGACAAGCTGAACACCCAGAAGGGCGTGCAGGTCGATTACCGCATCCAGCCCGGCGCCGATCACGTGTTCGCCAATCACGCGGAGCAGGTCTCCTTCGCGGTCGAGGACCACGTCAAGAAGATGATGGCCCGCAAGACCATGGCGCTCGCCGCCGACTAGGTTTTCGCCCCTCCGGCGGTGGCGGGAGGGGGATAGACGACGTTGCGGCCGGTCATTGGCGCCGGCACCCCGGTGGTCCCGGGGTAGCTGATGGGCAGTCCGGCCATAATCCGCACTGCCAGGAAGCCGAAGCACTGTGCTTCCAGCGCGTCGCCGTCCCATCCGACGGTTTCGACCGGTTCCACCGCGACCCCTACCCGGGCCCGCAAGGCAGCCATGATGCTGGGGTTGTGGCGTCCGCCCCCGGTGATCAGCCAACGCGCCGGTTTCTCCGGCAGATCCGCCTGCGCTACCGCCTCGGCGGTGAAGGCAACCAACGTGGCGGCCCCATCGGCGGGCGGCAGCAGGTCCACTCCGCTCTCCGCCAGGGCGCGGGCAAAATCCAGCCGATCCAGCGATTTCGGCGGCTTCCGGGCGAAATAGGGCTGCGCCAGCAGCCGGGCCAGCACTGCCTCGTTGACGCGGCCGGAGGACGACATCGCGCCGTCACGATCGAAACTATCGTTGCTGTGCCGCGCCGCCCAATCGTCCAGCGGACCATTTCCGGGGCCGGTGTCGAAGGCCAGCAACGCGCCGTCGGCGCCGATATAGGTGACGTTCGCGACGCCGCCGATGTTGAGCACGGCCACCGGCCGGGGCAAGGCGTGCGCCAGGGCGGCATGAAACGCCGGTACCAGGGGCGCCCCCTCGCCGCCGGCCGCCACGTCGGCGGACCGGAAATCATGCACCACCGGCACGCCCGTCTCACGCGCCAGGCGAGCCGCATCCCCGACCTGCCATGTCCGGCGCTGATGCGGGGCGTGGTAGATCGTCTGGCCGTGCATCCCGATCACGTCGGCGGGCTCGCCGAGGGCGGCCACCGCTTCGACATGCCGCATCGTCAGCCGTGCCGTCACGTCGGCGAGGAAGGGGTCGCCCCGGCCAAGCGTAGGGGCGAGGTCGAGGATCCGTCGCAGGTCGGAGCGCAGCCGGTCGTCATAAGCCAGCGTCAGGGACGGCCCGAAGCGGCTGATCCCGACCCCGTCGGTTTCCAGCAACGCGGCGTCGACGCCATCCAGCGACGTACCGCTCATCAGCCCGATGGCGCGCAGCGTTTTCATGGGTGCATCAATATGCTAGCCGGGCGCCTGCGAATACCGGGGTTGAGACGATGGCCACCAGCGATTTTCTGCACGAAGCCACCGAGCGGGGCTTCGTCTTCCAATGCACCGACAGCGAGGCGCTGGACGCGGCGCTGCGCAGCGGCGTCGTCTCCGGCTATATCGGGTTCGACTGCACGGCCGACAGCCTGCATGTCGGCAGCATGGTGCAGATCATGATCCTGCGCCTGCTGCAGCGGCACGGCCACCGGCCGGTGGCGCTGATGGGCGGCGGCACCAGCAAGATCGGCGACCCCTCGTTCCGCGAGGAAGCCCGCCAGCTGCTCACCGATGCCCGGATCGCCGAGAACATGGCCGGCATCCGCCGCAACGTGGAGCCGTTCCTGCGCTTCGGCGATGGCCCCACCGACGCCATCATGCCCAACAACGCCGAATGGCTGGACAAGCTGGGCTACATCGAATTGCTGCGCGAGATCGGCGTGCATTTCAGCATCAGCCGCATGCTGTCCTTCGATTCGGTGAAATCCCGGCTGGACCGGGAGCAGGGCCTTACCTTCCTGGAGTTCAACTACAGCATCCTGCAAAGCTACGATTTCCGCGAACTGAACCGCCGGCACGGGGTGACGCTGCAGATGGGCGGCTCCGACCAATGGGGCAACATCGTCTCCGGCGTGGACCTGGTGCGCCGCACCGAGGGCAAGACGGTGTTCGGGCTGACCACGCCACTGATTGCCACGTCGTCCGGCGCCAAGATGGGCAAATCGGCCAAGGGCGCCGTCTGGCTGAGCGCCGAGCGCCTGCCGGTGTTCGAATACTGGCAGTTCTGGCGCAACACCGAGGACGGCGATGTCGGCCGCTTCCTGCGCCTGTTCACCGATTTGCCGATCGCCGAGATCGCCCGGCTGGAGGCGCTCGGCGGCGCCGAGATCAACGAGGCCAAGAAGATCCTCGCCACCGAGGCGACGGCGTTGCTGCATGGCCGCGCCGCCGCCGAGGAATCCGCCGAGACGGCGCGGCGGACCTTCGAATCCGGCGAGGCCGCCGATAGCCTGCCGAAGGTCGTGGTGCCGGCATCCGAGCTTGCCGATGGCGGCATCCCCGCATTCCGCCTGTTGGCGCTCGCCGGGTTGGTCGCCAGCAACGCCGAAGGCCGCCGGCTGATCCGCGGCGGCGGGGCGCGGCTGGATGATGCCTCGGTGCGCGACGAGGGGCTGGTGGTGCCGGAGGTCGACCTGCGGGCCGGGATCAAGCTGTCGTCCGGACGCAAGAACCACCGGTTGGTGCAACTGGGCTAGGTTTCGAAGCTGGGGCGAAGACAGATACGTCAGGCATCCGGGGCCGGGGTCTTGGCGATGAGTGCCAGAACTGCCCTCAATTCGGCAATCGACGGGGAATCGCTGAACCAGCCGATATAGCCATCGGGCCGCGCCAGCCAGGTCATGCCGGGCGCGGCGCCGAAGGCAGCGGCGAATTCACCGCCGTCGTCGCTGAGGACTGCCACATCCTCCCGGTGCGCCGAATTTGCGCCTTTCGGTGCGATGATGAAGCCGCTCGCGGCTTCGCCGACGGTGGCGTGCAGCAGGTGCAGCATCCCCGGCAGCGCCTCGACCCGCGCGTCGTCCGCGCCGAGATAGGCAAACAGCACGTGACGGCCTCGCCCCAGCCGCTCGTGCAGCCGGAACGGCAGGGCGACGTATGCCCGTCGCAGCCCGCCAGCATCCGGAACGCGGTCGCCGGCGGCGAGCGGGGCGTTCGCGGCATCCGCACGCGTGTCCCGCACGATGGAACTGCCGCGATAGCTGACCAGAAGCTGCGTCTCCCGCAGGCCGGGCAGCGGTACGCGCTGGGCGAGGGATTCGTTCAGCGCCCGGCTGGTATTCTCGACCACGTCCAGCCCGACGGCGCGGCGCTCTTGCGAATAGCTGTCCAGCAATGCCGGACTGGCCAGGCCTCGCCGGGCCAGCGCCAGCTTCCAGGCGAGATTATGCGCATCCTGCAGGCCGGTATTCATCCCCTGGCCGCCGACGGGCGGATGGATGTGCGCGGCGTCGCCCGCCAGGAAGGCGCGGCCCCGCCCATAGCGCGGCACGATCCGGTGGCTGACGCGGTACAACGACGACCAATGCATCGAGGAGAGTTGCGTGCCGGCCGGCAGCAGCGGCGTCATCAGTGCGGCGATCCGCTCCAGCGAGGGCCGGGCCGGCGCCTCGGTTGCGTCAGCGACCGTCGCGGTCGTGGGGTCATCCGGCATGATCGTCGACAGGCGATAGCGCTGGGTCGAACCGGCAACCGGAACGGCCACCAGGGTCGTGCCGGCGCGTTCTCCGGATGCGCTGTGGATGAAGCGATAGAGGCGTCCACGGGGCAGATCCCATCCGATCTCGAGATCGGCGAGCACGAAGGTCTGCGGATAATGTTCTCCTTCGAAGCCCAGGCCGAGTATCGAGCGGACCCTGCTGTGTGCGCCGTCGCATCCGGCGATCCAGCGGCAATGGATCGTCCGGGTTTCGCCATCCGGCCCGGCGACCTGGGCGCGGATGCCGTCTGCCTCCTCGGTGAACCCCGTCAGCGTCGCGCCATAGGAAACCTCGCCTCCGTGCCGGTGCAGGCAAGCTTCCAGCAGACGCTCGGTTTCAAATTGAGCGAGGGACAGGCTGCCGAACGGCAATTCGGGCGGGATGTCCATGGAGGCCCCGGCCACGCCGTCATGGAAGGACGAGACGCCGCTGAGCCAGGTTCCTGCGTCGATCGCGTCCTGCGCGATGCCAATGTCGTCGAAGACTTCCAGAGTGCGCGAGGTGACTCCCAGCGCCTTGCAGAAGAATGAGCGCTGCTGCATCGCGTCTATCAGCATCACGCTGACGCCGTCGCGTAACAGCTCGGTTGCGAGAAGCAGACCCACCGGTCCGGCGCCGACGATCAGGACGTCGATTTCGGCCTGCGTCTTTCCCTGCGGCCCTGCTGCAGATCTCATGGCTCCAACCCCCGACACCGAGTCATGCCCCGAGCGCGCGTTTGCCAGGACGAGGAGCCGCGCCGGACTTCGGCGGTCGCCTAAGCCCGGATCAGCTTCACCCGCCGTCCATCCACGCCCAGCGCGATCGAGCCCGGCCTTCAGCGCGGCCGCGTCGGCGCCGAACACCTCGTGGCGCCAGCCGGGCAGCGCCGGGATATCCGGGCGGTCTTCGGTGGCCAGTCGGTCGATGTCGTCGCTGCTGGCCACCAGCTTGGCGGCGACGTGGTGCTGCTCGCATTTGGCGGCCAGCAGCACCTTCAGCAGCGACACCAGCGCGGGCGACGGCTTGGGGCCGTCGCGGTTGGCCGGTGCCGGCGGCAGCGCGTCGTCGGGCAGCGCCTTCGCCTCGGCGATGGCCGCGAGCAGCGAGGTCCCCATGCGGCCCTCGCGCGAAGCCGCGCGTGATGCCGCGGGCACGGGCCAGCGCATCGACGTTCTCCGGCGCGATGGCGGCGATCTCCAGCAGCGCCTCGTCCTTCAGCATGCGCTGGCGCGGGAATGTTGCTGCGCTGCGCCTCCCGCTCGCGCCAGGCGGCCACGGCGCGCAGCACGCCGAGCAGGCGGCGGTTGCTGGTGCGCGGGCGCAGCCGCTCCCACATCTGCTCGGGATCGGGCCGGTAGGTCGCGGGGTCGGCCAGCAGGTCCATCTCCTGCGCCACCCATTCGCAGCCGGCCGTCCTTCTCCAGCCGCGCGCGAAGCTTCTCGTAGACCTGGCGCAGATGGGTCACGTCGGCGGCGGCGTAGGTGATCTGCGCCGGCGACAGCGGCCGCGCGGCCCAGTCGCTGAACCGGTGCGCCTTGTCGATATGGCCGCCGGTCAGCGACGACACCAGGCGTCGTAGCCGACCTGGTCGCCGAAGCCCGCCACCATCGCCGCCACCTGGGTGTCGAACAGCGGCCGCGGCACGTCGCCGAACTTCAGCACGAAGATCTCGATGTCCTGCCGGCAGGCATGGAACACCTTTTCACCGACCGTGTCGGCCAGCAGCGCGCCCAGCGGGGCCAGGTCGATGCCAGGCGCCAGGGCGTCGACCACGGCGACCTCGTGCTCGCCCGCCAGCTGCACCACGCACAGCTCCGGCCAGTAGGTGCGCTCGCGCATGAACTCGGTGTCGACGGTCACGAAACGTTCGGCCGCGAGGCGGGTGCACAGGGCGGCCAGCTCGGCGGTGGTGGTGACGAGGGCGGGGGGCGGGAATTCCGCCCGGTTGGTTTTCGACATGTCGGCTTTGTACACAAGCATGGGCGGCACCGAAAGCTGGCGGCGGCAAAATTGGTTCGATGGCGACATCGCCCGCGCTGCTTGACATCGCCCGAGCCGCTTGACATCGCCTGGTTGCGGGGCTTTGTCTGCCCGCCCTCCTGACCGGACCTGCCCGATGCATGCATATCGTACCCATACCTGCGGCGCGCTTCGCGCCGGCGACGCCGGCAAGCCAGCCCGCCTGTCCGGCTGGGTGCACAGCAAGCGCGACCATGGCGGCCTGCTGTTCGTCGATCTGCGCGACCAGTTACGGCCTGACCCAGTGCGTCTTCGCCGCCGGCAGCCCCGGCCTTCGAGGCGGCCGACCGGATGCGCCCCGAAAGCGTCATCACCGTCACCGGGAAGGTGGTGTCGCGCGAGGGCGCCACGGTGAACCCGAAGCTGCCGACCGGCGAGATCGAACTGCGCGGTGGAACACATGGAGATGCAGTCGGCGGCCGACGTGCTGCCGATGCAGGTGGCGGGCGACGAGCACTACCCCGAGGATATCCGCCTGCGCTACCGCTTCATCGACCTGCGGCGCGAGAAGCTGCGCGACAACATCCTGCTGCGCAGCAACGTCATCGCCAGCATCCGCCGGCGCATGATCGAGGCAGGTTTCACCGAGTTCCAGACGCCGATCCTGACCGCCTCCTCGCCCGGAAGGCGCGCGCGACTTCCTGGTGCCGTCGCGGGTCAACCCGGGCAAGTTCTACGCCCTGCCGCAGGCGCCGCAGCAGTTCAAGCAGCTGGCGATGGTGGCCGGGCTTCGACCGCTACTTCCAGATCGCCCCCTGCTTCCGCGACGAGGCCGCTGCGCGCCGGGCGCACGCTCGAATTCTACCAGCTCGATTTCGAGATGAGCTTCGTCACCCAGGAAGACGTGTTCGCCACCATCGAGCCGGTGCTGGCCGGCGTGTTCGAGGAATTCGCCAACGGCCGCGGCGGTCACCAAGCCGCCGTTCCCGCGCATCGCCTATGACGACGCCATGCTGCTGTACGGCACCGACAAGCCCGACCTGCGCAACCCGCTGCTGATCACCGACGTCACCGCCCAGTTCGCCGGCTCCGGCTTCGGCCTGTTCGCCAAGATCGCCGCCGCCGGCGGCGTGGTCCGCGCCATCCCGGCGCCGGGCACCGCCGCCAACCCGCGCAGCTTCTTCGACAAGCTGAACGAGTGGGCGCGCGAGCAGGGTGCCGGCGGCCTCGGCTACATCCAGTTCGAGGCGGACGGCGCCGAAGGGCCCGATCGCCCGCAACCTGGAGCCGGAGCGGGCCGAGGCGATCCGCGTCGCCTGCGGCGCTGCAGCCGGGCGACAGCGTGTTCTTCGCCGCCGGCAAGCCGGACGAGGCGCCGAAATTCGCCGGCGCGGTGCGCACCAAGCTCGGCGAGGACCTCGGCCTGATCGCGCCGGACGAGTTCCGCTTCTGCTGGATCACCGATTTCCCGATGTACGAGCTGAACGAGGAAACCGGGAAGATCGATTTCAGCCACAACCCGTTCAGCATGCCGCAAGGCGGGCTGGAGGCGCTGAACGGCCAGGACCCGCTGACCATCAAGGCGTTCCAGTACGACATCGTCTGCAACGGCATCGAGCTGTCCTCGGGCGCCATCCGCAACCATCGCCCGGACATCATGATCCGGGCCTTCGAGATCGCCGGCTACACGGCAGCCGACGTCGAGGCGCGTTTCGGCGGCATGCTGAACGCCTTCCGCTACGGCGCGCCGCCGCATGGCGGCTCGGCGCCCGGCATCGACCGCATCGTCATGCTGCTGGCCGATGAACCGAACATCCGCGAGGTCATCCTGTTCCCGCTGAACCAGCAGGGCGAGGACCTGATGATGGGCGCCCCGGCGGAGGTCCCGCCGGCGCGCCTGAAGGAGCTGTCGCTGAAGCTCGACCTGCCGCCTAAGGTGGTCAAGAAGGACTGAAGCCGCGGGCGCCGCGCCGATGCCGCCGGCGAGGAGGCAGTAGAAGATGTCGGCGACGCGGCTGCTGGTTGAACTGATCGGCCATATCGTCCTGCTGCTGTGGGGCGCGCGGATGGTGCAGACCGGCATCGTGCGGGCGTTCGGCTCGGAACTGCGACGGGTGCTCGGCGCCGGCCTGAAGCACCGCCTGACCGCCGTGCTGGCCGGGATCGGCGTCACCGCCCTGCTCCAGAGCAGCACCGCCACCGCCCTGATGATGACGAGCTTCGCAGCCGGCGGCCTGGTGGCGCTGGTGCCGGGCCTGGCGGTGATGCTGGGCGCCAACATCGGCACCGCGCTGATCGTCAAGCTGCTGACCTTCGATACCTCCTGGGTGTCCCCCGTCCTGCTGATCGTCGGCTACGTCGCCTTCAAGCGCGGCGGCCGCCCCGGGGGCAAGAACGGCCGGCTGCAGAACATCGGCCGGGTGGGGATGGGCCTCGGCCTGATGCTGTTGGCGCTACGGCTGATGACCGAGACGATGCAGCCGGCCGAGGCGGCGCCGCTGCTGCACCAGCTGCTCGCGGCGCTGACCAGCGAGACGCTGCTGGACGTGGTGCTGGCGGCGGCGCTGACCTTCGCGACCCACTCCAGCGTCGCGGTGATGCTGATGATCGTGCCGCTGGCCGCCAACGGGGTGGTGACGCCGGCCGCCGCCTTCGCGCTGGTGCTCGGCGCCAATCTCGGCTCCGCCATTCCGCCGGTCCTGGAAGCCGGCCCGGATGCGGCCGGGCGGCGCCTGCCGGTGGGGAACCTCGTCTTCCGGGGCCTCGGCTGCCTGGTGGCGCTGCCGCTGCTCCACCCGATCGCCGATTTGATGGAGCGGCTGACGCCATGGCCCGGCGCCCAGGCAGTGAACTTCCATATCTTCTTCAACCTGGTGCTGGCGCTGGTCCTGATCGGGCTGCTGGACCCCGCCGCGAGGCTGCTGACCCGATTGCTGCCGAATGCCGCGCGTCCCGAGGATATCGGCCGGCCGCTCTACCTGAACGAAGATGCGCTGGAGACGCCTTATCTCGCTTTGTCGAACGCGGCGCGGGAAACCCTGCGGATGGGCGATCTGGTCGAGTCGATGCTGCGGCGCTTTCTCGACGGCCTGGCCAGCGGCGACCGCGCGGCGATCGACGAGGCGGTGCGCACCGGCAAGGCGCTGGACCGGCTGCAGGATGCGGTGAAGACCTACCTGACCCGGATCGCTGCCGACGACATGACCGAGCCGGACGCCGCGCGGCTGCGGGAGATCCTGGATTTCGCCGTCAACCTTGGACATGCCGGCGACATCGTCGAGCGCAGCCTCGTCGAGCTGGCCCGCCGTCGCGCCAAGCGCCAGCTGAGCTTCACCGCCGACGACCAGACCGATCTCGCGGCCTTCCACGCCCGCGTGATCGACGACCTGCGTCTTGCGCTGTCCACCTTCATGGCCGAGGACCTGCGCGGGGCCCGGCAGTTGCTGGACGCCAAGCGCCAGCTGAGTGAACTGGAACGCAGCCTGACCCGCGAGCACCTGGCGCGGCTGGCGCCGGGCCACCCGGGAGCGCTGGAATCGAGCACCCTGCACCTCGCCGCCCTGCGCGACCTGAAGCGGGTGAACTCGCATCTTTCGGCGATCGGCTATGCCGTGCTGGAGCAGGACCAGGCCGGCGCCGATGCCGAACCGGCCGGCGAAACCGAACACGAAGAAACCTGATCGCCGGCCCGGCGCATCTCGCGCTGGCGTCCCGGCGTCGACATTCCTATGTAGTGCTGACGAATCCCAGGAGAGAATGCGGCATGCGCCTTTGCCCAGACCGAAGCCTGCGGCCTGCTTGGGGCTGCCTGCGTGCCCTGACCGTAGCCGCGCTGCTGGCGACGCTGCCCGCCACCGCGAACCGGGCGACCGCTGCCGGCATCGACGACCTCGCCGCCCACCGCGCCCTGTATACGCTGACCCTGAAATCGGCGCGCGGCGACATCAATGCGGCGCACGGCACCATGTCCTACGAGATCCTGGACGCCTGCGACGGATGGACCTCGCGGCAGCGGCTGGCGATGACGCTGACCAACCGGGATGGCCAGGACATCGAGATGCTGTCGGATTACAGCACCTTCGAAAGCAAGGATGGCCTGAAGCTGCAATTCCGCATGCGCCAGACCACCGAACAGTCCGTCACCAGCGAGGTTGCCGGCGACGCGGTGATGGATCGCCCGGGAGGCACGGGGGAGGTGCATTACACGTTGCCGGAGGTGATGACCAAGAAGCTGCCCGAGGGCACGCTGTTCCCGATGGCCCATACCGCGGCGATCCTGGCCGCGGCCAAGGCGGGCAAGAAGATCCTGGCGCTGCCGCTGTTCGACGGCACCGGCGCCGAGGGTGCGCAGGACAGCTCGATCGCCATCACCGGCTGGGACCCGCCGCAGCCGAACAAATGGTCGGACCTGGCCAAGCTGCCCAGCGCGCGGGTGCACGTCGCCTTCTTCGATCGCAAGTCCAGCGCCCAGCAGCCGGATTACGAGGTGGGCATGCGCTACTGGGAGAACGGGGTGGCCGACGACCTGGCGATGGATTTCGGCGATTTCGTCATGAACGGCAAGCTGACCAACCTGGATCTGCTGCACGGCGGCTGCTGAGGCCCCCTCAGGGCGCCTTGGCGGCGACCGCGTGACCGCCCCGCGGATGGCCCTCGGCGATCGCCTCGAAGCGGGCGCCGCGGTCGGAGTTGTAGACCTGGTAGCGCGGCAGGGCGAAACGATCGTCTGACGGGGCGACCGCGCGCGAGCCGAGCGCGAAGGCCGCAACGAACCCGGCGGTCCGGGCGGCCGCCTCCAGCTCCGCGTCATGGATGCCGGTACGGCCATGCCAGCAGGTCGGCCGCTGTGCCGAGGCGGTGCTGCAGCGCCTCGCGGCTGCCGCCGATCTGCTGAGCCACGAAGCTGCGGAAATCCTCCGGGCTGCGATGGGCGCGGACATCGAGGAAGTTCGGGTGCGTCTGGGTATGCGGCTCGATATCCACAAGGCCCGAACGGGTCATCTCCTCGATCTGCGCCCAGGTCAGGTAGGCGCCGCCGCCGATCATCGGTGGGTTGATGAACAGGGTGACCGGCATCTGGTAGCGGCGGATGATCGGGAACATGTCGGTGTAGACGCTGCGAAACCCGTCATCCGCGGTGATGGCCACGGCCGGACCCTCGGCCACCTTGTTGTCCACCACGTCGCGCAGCTTCACCACGCGGTAGTGGTTGGCGGCGAGCCACGCCATCTGTTCCTCGAACACCGCGGTGACCACGACCGTCGCCGACCTGGCAGTGGCCGCGTTGAAACGATGGTAGGTCAGCACCGGAACCAGCCCCGGCTCGGCGCTGACGGACGTCGCCAGGAGGCCGGTGAGAACCAGGGTGAGCATCAAAAAGCGCGTCATCTGCGCGATGTAGCAGCTTCAGATGCGCCCGGGGAAATGGCAGGCGACCAGCTGCCCCTCCACGCCCGGCAGCAAGGGCGGTTCCTCCGCGGCGCAGACCGCTTCGGCCATCGGGCAGCGGGTGCGAAAGCGGCAGCCGCTCGGCGGCGAGATCGCGCTGGGCGGCTCGCCCCGCATCGGCACGTGCCGCCGGGTCCGCTCGACGCGCGGATCGGGCACCGGCGCGGCGGCGATCAGGGAGCGCGTGTAAGGATGCAGCGGGCGGGCGAACAAATCCGCGGCGCGCGCGACCTCCATCACCTTGCCGAGATACAGCACCACGATGCGGTCGCAGACATGCCGCACCACCGCCAGGTCGTGCGCGATGAACAGATAGGTCAGGCCCAGCCGCTCCTGCAGATCGACCATCAGGTTGATGATCTGCGCCTGGATGTTCACGTCCAGCGCCGAGATCGGCTCGTCCGCGACGATCAAGTCCGGCCGCACCGCCAAGCGCGCGCGCGATCGAGATGCGCTGGCGCTGGCCGCCGGAGAACTCGTGCGGAAAGCGCTCGGCGCTGCGCGTGCGGCAGGCCGACCAGGTCCAGCAGCTCGGCCACCCGCGCGCCGTGCGGCCGCGTCGTCGGTCGACGATGCCGTGCAGCTTCAGCGGCCCGGCCAGGATCTCGCCGACCGACATGCGCGGATTGAGCGAGGCATAGGGGTCCTGGAAGATCATCTGCATGCGCCGGCGCAGCGGCCGGATCTTCGCCTGGGTCGCGTGGGTGATGTCGGTGCCGTCGAACAGCACCCGTCCGGCGGTCGGCTCGTGCAGCCGCGTGACCAGCCGCGCCAGGGTGGATTTGCCGCAGCCGGATTCGCCGACCAGCCCGACCGTCTCGCCGCGCATCACCTGTCAGATCGACGCCGTCCACGGCGCGCAGGACGCGGTGCGGCTGCGAAACAGCGCCGTCGCGCGGCAGCTCGAAATGCTTGTTCACGCCCGGTCACCTCCAGCAGCGGCGTCGCCTGCTGGCCGCGGCGACCGGCGGCGGCGCTGCGGCGTGCGGCCGTGCCGGCGTGTGCAGCGCGCCGCCGTGCTGCGTCACCCAGCAGCGCGACAGCGCGGTCCTCGCCGACCGGCAGCAGCGCCGGATGCTCGGCGCATTGCGTCGACCGCGAACGGGCAGCGGGCGCGGAAGCGGCAGCCGGTCGGGCCAGGCGCGCGGATCGGGCGGCTGGCCCTCGATGGTGGCCAGCCGGCGGTCCTGCGCCTCGGCGTCGATGCGCGGCGCCGCGTGCAGCAGCGCCCAGGTGTAGGGATGGCGCGGGTCGCTGAGCAGTTCTTCGGGCGCGCCCTCCTCCACCACCTCGCCGCGCGTACATCACCAGCACGCGCGAGCAGACATGTTGGCGATCACGCCGAGGTCGTGGCTGATCAGGATGACGGCGGTGCCGAGATCGGCGTTCAGCTCGCGCAGCAGGTCGAGGATCTGCGCCTGGATGGTGACGTCGAGCGCGGTGGTCGGCTCGTCGGCGATCAGCAGCGCCGGCTCGTTGGAAAAGCCCATCGCCAGCATCACGCGCTGGCGCATGCCGCCGGAGAACTGGTGCGGCCAGCGATTGCACCGCGCGCTCCGGCGCCGGCACGCCCATGCGGCCGCAGCAGGTCGATCGCGCGGGCGCGGGCGGCGGCGCGGGTGAAGCGGCCATGCGCGGTCATCGCCTCGATCAGTTGCTTGGCGATGCGCAGCACCGGGTTCAGCGAGGTCATCGGGTCCTGGAAGACCATCGCGATCTCGCGCGCCGCGCACGGCGCGCAGCGCCGCGTCGTCCAGCGTCGCGAGGTCGCGGCCGCGGAACAGTGATCTGGCCGCCGACGATGCGCGCCGGCTCGTCCAGCAGGCGCATGATCGACTTGGCGCAGACGCTCTTGCCGGAGCCGGATTCGCCGACGATGCCGAGCGTCTCGCCGCGATGCGAGGTCGAAGCTGACGCCGTCCACGGCGCGCACCGGGCCGGCATCGGTCAGGAACCAGGTGCGCAGGTCGCGCACCTGCAGCAGCAGGTCGCCGGCATCAGCGGTTGCGTTCTGGCATGCGGGTCGAGCCAGTCGCGCAGGCCGTCGCCGACGAAGTTGAAGCCCATCACCACGGTCAGGATGGCGATGCCGGGGAACGTCGCGACCCACCATTGCTGCACCAGTTCGCGGCCCTCGGCGACCATCGCACCCCATTCCGGCGTCGGCGGCACCACGCCGAGGCCGAGGAACGACAGGCCGGCGAACACCAGGATCGCGTTGCCGAGATCGAGCGTCACCAGCACGATCAGCGGCCCGACCGCGTTCGGGATGATCTGGCGCAGCAGGATGTGCGCCGGGCCGAAAGCCGACCGACTGCGCCGCCTCGACATATTCCAGCGAGCGCTGCGTGAGCACCAGGCTGCGCGCGAGGCGGGCGAATTTCGGCCACCACACCACCAGCATCGCGATGCAGGTGTTGCACCGTGCCGATGCCCAGCGCGGCGGCGATCGCCATCGCCAGGATGATCGGCGGGAAGCAGAACACGAGGTCGGTCAGGCGCATCAGCGCCTCTTCCGCCCAGCCGCGCGACGATAGGCGGCGGCGGCGCCCAGCAGCGTGCCGAACAGGCCGCCGATCAGCACCACCGACGAAGCCGACGAACAGCGACACGCGCGCGCCGAAGCACGACGCGCGTCAGCACGTCGCGCCCGAGCGCGTCGGTGCCCAGCCAGTGCATCGCCGAGGGCGGCTGCAGCCGGTGCGCGACGTCGACCAGCATTCGGCGTCGTACGGCGTGAGCCACGGCGCGAACACCGCCAGCAGCAGCCACACCACGATCGATCGCCGCACCGAACGCCGGCCAGCCCGTAGCGCCGCAGCCAGCGCCGCCGCGGCGAGGCCGATCGCCGGCAGCACGATGCGGCATCGCCTCGCTCATTTCTTCAGCACGCGCGGATCGAGCAGCGGCGTAGGACAGATCGACGCACGAGGTTCACCAGCACGAACACCGCCGCGACCACCACGGTCATGCCCATGATCGCCGGGAAATCGAGCGCCACGGCGCTCTGGAACGTGTAGCGGCCGAGGCCGGGCCAGGAGAACACCGTCTCCGTCAGCACCGCGCCCGACAGCAGGTTGGCGTAGGCGAGGCCGCCCAGCGTCACCACCGGCAGCATCGCGTTCGGCAGCGCGTGGCCCAGCACGACGATGCGCGGCGCGCAGCCCCTTGGCGCGGGCGACGCGGACGTAATCCTGCGACAGCGCCTCCAGCATCGCCGCCCGCGTGGTGCGGGTGATCAGCCCCAGCGTGGCGCTGGCCAGCACGATGGACGGCAGCACCAGATGCGCCGCGCGCATCGTGGAAGGTGTCCCAATCGCCGGCGAGCACGCGTGTCGATCAGCAACAGCCCGGTGATCCGGTCGGGCGGAAACGACACCGGATCGAGCCGGCCCGGGCCCGGCGCCCAGTCGAGCGCGCCGTAGAAGATCGCCAGCATGATGAAGGCGAGCCAGAACGTCGGCGCCGAGACGCCGACCAGCGAGATCGACGCGCGCCACGTGGTCGATCCAGCTGTCGCGCTTCACCGCCGCCAGCACGCCCAGCGGCAGGCCGACGACCAGCGACAGCAGGAACGCCACCGACGCCAGCTCGATCGTCGCCGGCGCGTAGTCCTCGATGTCGTCCAGCACCGGCCGGCGCGAGGCGATCGAATTGCCGAGATCGCCGTGCAACAGGCCGCGCAGGAAAATCCAGTAGCGTTCCCATAGCGGCAGATCGAGGCCCCATTTGTGCCGAAACGCGGCGACCATCACCGGGTTGGAGGCGGCCATGTCGCCGAGCTGCGTCAGCACCGGATCGCCGGGCACCGTGTTGGCGATCAGGAAGATCACCAACGTCGCCAGCACCACCATGACCACCGCCAGCGCCAGCCGCGAGACGACGAAGCGCAGCATCGCATGCCGGATCAGGCCGGCTTGGCGGTGTCGAGTTCGGCCATCCAGCCGGCCGCCGTCACCTTCAGCCCGCCGACGCTCTTGCGCACCGCGACCTGGTAGACCGGCTGGATCAGCACGAACTGATGCGCGAAATCGACCATCTTCTGCCTGATATTCGCTGCCACAGCGCGGCGGACTTCGCCAGGTCGCGCTCGGCGGCGGCATCGTGCACCAGCTTGCGTGAAGTCCGGCGGCACGTCCCAGTGCAGCCGCTTGGCCACGCGCACGACGGTGGCCGACGCCCAGAGCTGGTTTTCCGGCGCCGGTGGGTTCCAGAAGCCCAGGACCGCCGGCAGCCGCGCCGCGTTGTACGCGGCGTACATGCTGACCATGTCCATCGGCGCCAGCTCCACCTTGATGCCGACGCGCGCCAGATCGGACTGCATCTTCTGCGCGACATCGCGGTAGGCGACGCCGGCGAGCGCCTGGTTGGCGATAGTTCAAGCTGGAAAGCTGAAACCGTCCGGCAACCCGGCCTCGGCCAGCAGGCTGCGTGGCGCGGTCGAGATCCTCGTGGAAGCCGATCTCGCTTGGTCAGTGCCTCGGTCGAGCCGTTCATGCCGACCGGCAGGAATGCCGCCGGCCGCACCGCGTTGCCGCCGATCAGGTTGTTGATGATGCCGTCATAGTCGATCGCGTAGCCGATCGCCTGCCGCGCCGCTTGTCTTCTGCAGCGCCGGATTGTCCGGGTCCTCGCTCACCGCCATGTAGAGGAAGTCGAGGCTGGTGACGCGGACGATGTCGATGTCCGGATCGTCCTTCAGCGTCGCGACCTGTTCCGGGATCAGGTTGAACGCCACGTCGACGTCGCCGCGCTTCAGCGCCAGCAACTGCGCGGCACTCTCGCTCATCTGCCGGATCAGCACCCGCTCGTAGCCCGGCTTGCCGCCCCAATAGCGCGGGGTTGCGGACCATCTGGATCTGCTGGTTGCGCTGCCAGCCGGTCAGCCGATAGGCGCCGGTGCCGACGGAGTTCTGGTCCAGCCAGTCGGTCGCGGTGTCCTTGTCAGCGGTGTCGACGTCGGTGCCGCCATGCTGCTCGACCACCGCCTTTTCCGTGATGCCGAACTCCGGCGCGGCGATGATCGTGAGCAGCGGCTGCGTCGGGTCGCGCAGCACGAAATCCACGGTGTGGTCGTCGACCACGGCGACGTGGTCGAGATGCGCCAGGTACTGGCTGGCCTGGTACTTCATGTTGATCAGGCGGGTGAACGAGAACCGCACGTCCTCCGCCGTCAGCTTGCTGCCCGAGGCGAACACGTCACGTCGTCGCGCAGCTTGAAGCGCAGCGTCTTGCCGTCCGGCAGATAGGCCCACTCCGTGGCGATGCAGGGCTTGATGTTGACGTAGTCGCCCGGCGCCATCGTCACCAGCGTGTCGTAGGCGGCGCGGGTCGGCAGCGGATTGGTGTAGCCGGCGACGCGTCCCGGATCGAGCGTGGTGGTGTCGCTGAAATCGAGCGCAATCACCAATGTGCCGCGCCGGGCGGCGCTCTGCGCCGATGCTGGCCGGGCCTGCGCCAACAGCGCGCCGACCAGGCCGGCGGCGCCGCCGAGGAAGGGCGGCGGCCGAAGGCAGGATCATCATGCTCCGTCATCGCGGCGTTCCTCCCAAGGATTGTTGCGAACCTTATCGCTTCGACTGGTCCGTCATGGTTCCACCGGCAGCGTCGTCCATCCGGCGCCGGCACGCACGGCGTCGATCACCTCCTGATGGCGCCAGCCGTCGGCGAGGGTGAAATAGCGCCCATGCGGGGCACCGTCGATGTCGGCCACGAAGTCGCGCGCCAACGCATTCCAGGCGCGCTGCGGCACCGCCCATCCGGGCGGCCAGTGCGGCTGCATCTCCACCGGCGGCAGCATCGCCTGCACGTCCTCGCCGACCGGTACCACCTGGAATTCCTGCTCGCCCTCGCGCCAGAGATGCACATCGCCCTGGCAATAGGCCTGGTCGACATGGATGGTGCCGCCCGAGCCATAGAACGCGACATAGTCGCTATGCATGCCCCGGCGCAGGCAGGAATGGCGGAAGGTCACGCTGACGCCGGATTGCGGGTTGCTTCCGGCGGCGCCGATGCGGGCCAGCACGGTGTACGACCAATCGCTGTCGACCTCTCCCCACTGGCCGGCGGCGGCTTGCTCCGCCGGCACCGGGCTGCGTGTCCAGTCGCGGAAATCATGCGGGAACGGCGCGATCGGCGCGCGCTTCAGATCGTTGCGGGTTTCGCCGGCAACGGCGAGGGTGACGCCGTTGCAGACGCTTTCGGCGATCGCGAGCTTGTGCGTGAAATTGTTGTTGAGCCGGCCGCCGCCCTGGTCCAGCCGGTGCGGCCAGCCATGGGGCAGCCGCTCCGCCCAATGATAATGCGAAACGAACTCGGCTTCGAACAGCGTCCCGATGGCGCCGTCGGCCACCAGCTTGCGCGCCAGCAATGCCGCCGGCTGGTAGTTGGAGGTGGCGGCATACGCCGTGTGCACGCCAGCGTCGCGCGCGGCCCGCCAAAGCCGCCGGGCCTCCGGCGCGGTCGGCGCAAATGGCTTGTCGACGAGCAGGTGGCATTTCTGCGCCAGCGCCGCGTCGATGATCTCGGCGTGGCTGTCGCCCGGCGTGGCGACAGCTACGATATCGGGGCGCAGGTCGCGCAGGGTGGCGCGCCAGTCGATGCTGGCAGCGGCGATGCCGAGCCGGTAGGCGACGCGCTGCACCACCTCCGGCGTACGGCTGGCGATAGCGACCACGTCCACCCCGGCCTGCTGCAGTGCCACGGTGTGGCCTTCACCGGCGGAACCGGCCCCGACCACCATCGCCCGCCATGCCATGCCCGTTCTCCCGCGACGATGATCCTGGTGCAGTCAGCGCTAGGCCGGCTTGACCTTGCCCAGCTCGGCCATCCATCCGGCCGCGGTCAGTTCCAATCCGGTCACGCCCTTGCGCACGGCGATCTGGTAGATCGGCTGGATCAGCACGAAGTGGTTCGCCTGCTCCACCATCACCTGCTGATACTTCTTGTACAACGCCGCGGATTTTGCCAGGTCGCGCTCCGCCGCCGCATCGCCGACCAGCTTGCGGACATCGGCCGGCACGTCCCAGTGAATGCGCTTGGCCACCCGGTCGATGGTCGCGGCCGCCCAAAGCTGGTTTTCCGGCGCGGGCGGATTCCAGAAGGTGAGGAACCCCTGCGCCTTGCCGTTGAGGAACATCGTGCGGGCGTTCAACTGATCCATCGGCGCCAGTTCCGCCTTGATGCCCACGCGGGCGAGATCGGACTGGATCTTCAGCGCCAGGTCCTTGTACTGGACGCCGGCGATGGCGGCGTTGCCGTAGGCAAGCTGGAAGCTGAATCCATCGGGCAGCCCGGCCTCGGCCAGCAGCTTCTTCGCCCGCGGCAAATCCTCGCGGAACCCGATCTCCTTGGTCAGCGCCTCGGTCGAGCCGTTGACCCCTACAGGGAGAAAGCTGACGGGACGAACGGCATTGCCGCCGATCAGGTTCTTGATGATGCCATCATAGTCGATGGCGTAGCCGATCGCCTGGCGGGCGGGGGTCTTCTGCAGCGCCGGATTGTCCGGGCTGGCGGACACCGCGAGATAGATGAAGTCGAGGCTGGTGGCGGATTTGACGTCGATCGTCTTGCTATCCTTCAGCGTCGCGACCTGCTCGGGGATCAGGTTGAAGGCAATGTCGACGTCGCCGTGCTCCAGCGCCAGCAACTGGGCCGCGCTTTCGCTCATGTGGCGGATCAGCACCCGCTCATAGCCGGGCTGGCCGCCCCAGTAGTTCGGGTTGCGCACCATCTGGATCTGCTGGTTGCGCTGCCATCCGGTCAGGCGGTAGGGGCCGGTGCCGCAGGAGTTGTTGTTCAGCCAGTCGACCGCGGTGTCCTTGTCCTTGGCGTCCGGCGCATCGGTGCCGCCATGCGCGGTCACCACCGCCTTCTCCATGACCACGAACTCCGGCGCCGCCAGCACCGTCAGGATCGGCTGCGTGCCATCCTTGAGCAGCATGTCGACGGTGTGGTCGTCGACCACGGTCACCTTGTCGATGTTGGCGATGTATTGCTGCGGCTGGTCCTTGACGTTCATCACCCGCTCGAACGAGAAGCGCACGTCCTCGGCGGTCATCGGCTTGCCGGAGTCGAATTTCACCCCCGGGCGCAGCTTGAAGCGGATCGTCTTGCCATCGGGCTGGTACGCCCATTCGGTCGCCAGCAGGGGCTTCACGTTGACGTAGTCGCCGGGCGTGAACGTCACCAGCGAATCCCAGGATGCGTGGGCGGGAAGCGGATTGGAATATTGCGCGACGCGGGCGGGGTCGAGCGAGATGGCATCACTGATGTCGAGTGCGATGACCAGCGTGCCGCGACGGGCGGCGCTTTGCGCCCCGGCAGGCCTGGCGCCGGCCAATACCGCGCCCAGCAACCCGGCGCCGCCGACAAACAAATCCCGGCGGCCGATGCCGGAGCGGTCCTGGTCCGTCATGCTCTTCTCCCCGTAACTTATTATTGGTAGCGCTAACTATCGCAACAAACCCAGGGTTAGGCCAGCCACCATCCTGCCGGCGGCGGCCATCCGGTCGTCAAGTTACGTATCGTCACGCCGCGTTCTTGCTGAGTATCCGCCAGGCATGGGCAAAGGCTTCCGCCATCGTGTCCGCCGGCACCGCGCCGGAGAACAGCACGTGGCCCAGCATGGTGAAGGTCGGCACCCCGTTCAGGCCGGAGGCGCGCGCGCTTGCGTCCTCCGCCAGCACCTCGCGGCGGCCCTCGTCGCCGGCCAGCAGGGTGATGACCTTGTCGGCCGGCAGCCCGGCCCCGTCGGCGAGCTCCGCAAGCGTTGCCGCGTCCCCGATGTCGCGGCCTTCGGTGAAGTAGCCGCGGAACAGCGCGTCCGATACCGGGTTCTGCACGCCATGCTGCTCCGCCAGCCAGAGCACCCGGTGCGCCGCCACCGTGTTGGGCGTGCGCCGCATCAGGTCGTGGCGGATTGTCAGCCCAACCGCGGCCCCGGCCGATGCGACCTGGGCGTCCAACTCCTGCGACCGGGCCAGGCTGCCGAACTTCGAGCGGCGGTACTCGGCGCGGTCGACGCCCGTTTCCGGCATCTCCGGATTGAGCTGGAAGGCACGCCAATGGACATCCATCTACCAGCCCGTCCGCGCGCAGCATTGGGAGCGCCAGCTCGAGCTGGCGCTTGCCGATGTAGCACCAGGGGCAGATGACGTCGGAAACGATGTCGATCCGCGCCGTCTGCGGGGTCTTGCCGTCCATGTCTGCAGCCCTTTCCTGCCTGGGAGCTGGAACGTAAGGTCGCGACGCGCCGAATGCCAGAGTGGGCGAAACCTGAGGACACGCACATGACCTATCGAACCGCCCTGATCGTCGGCGTCGGCCCCGGGCTCAGCGCCTCGCTGGCCCGGCTTTTCACGAAGAACGGCCTGAAGGTCGCGATGGCGGCGCGCCGGATCGACAAGCTGTCCGGCCTGGCCGCGGAAACCGGCGCCAGCCTGCATGAGTGCGACGCCTCCGACGCGGCATCGGTCGCCGCCCTGTTCGCCGCGGTCGAGGCTCGGCACGGGGCGCCCGACGTCGTCGTCTACAACGCCAGCGCCCGGGTGCGCGGCTCGCTGCTCGACCTCGATCCGGCCGAGGTGCAGCGCGCCATCGAGATCAGCGCGTTCGGCGCCTTCCTGGTGTCGCAGCAGGCGGCCAAGCGCATGCTGCCGACGGGCCATGGCGCGATCCTGCTCAGCGGCGCCACCGCCGGCGTCAAGGGCTTTGCGCTGTCGGCCACCTTCGCCATGGGCAAGTTCGCGCTGCGCGGGCTCGCGCAGTCGCTGGCGCGCGAGTTGTCGCCGCAGGGCATCCATGTCGCCCATTTCGTCATCGACGGCGGCATCCGCAGCGCGGCGCGGGCGGTGCCGCCCGAGCACCCCGACAGCCTGCTCGATCCCGACGCCATCGCCGAGACCTATTGGCATGTCATGCAGCAGCACCGCAGCGCGTGGAGCTGGGAAGTCGAGGTCCGGCCCTGGTTCGAGAAATTCTAGAACGGCTCCAAAGCTGCACTAACTGATCCATAAGCGAGCACGCTCAGCGGGCGTGCTCTAGGCCCGCTTCACGATCAACGCGCTTCACGATTAAAGCGTCCACTGCGAGGATTTTCGAACCGGCACAGATCAGCGGATTGACGTCGATTTCCGCCACCGTGTCGCGGTGATCCGCAATGAATTCCGCCACCCGGCAGATGATCCCGGCCAGCCGATCGAGATCGACCGGCTCGCTGCCGCGGAAGCCGCGCAGCGCCGCGGCCCCCTTCAACCCGTCCAGCATCGCGCGGGCCTCATGCCCGGTCAGCGGCGCCAGCCCGATCGCGGTGTCCTTCATCAGCTCGACCAGGATGCCGCCGAGCCCGACCACCACCAGCGGTCCGAACAGCGGATCGACCCGCGCCGCCGATCAGCACCTCCACCCCCTGCGGCACCATCGGCTGCACCAGGACGCCGACGATCTTCGGGCGGCGGAGAGACCTTGGCGGCATTGGCCATGACGGCGTCGTAGCCGGCGCGGATCTCGCCGCCGAGCGCAGGTTGAGGCGGATGACCCCGGCCTCGGTCTTGTGCGGCAGATCGGGGCTCTCGACCTTCAGCACCACCGGCATGCCGAGGGCCGCCGCCTTGCCATGCCGCCTCGTCGGCGCTGTGCACCAGCCGGTCCTGCACCACCGGAATGCCGTACAGCGCCAGCACCTCCTTGGACTCGCGCTCGGTCAGGGTCGGGTGCGCCACGCCGGCCAGCCTGTGCCTGGCCTTCGCGGCCGCATCGGGGGCCGCGAAGCGCGTCACCTCGCGCGCCGGCAGCGTGCGGCGCTCGCCGCGACGGATCCAGGCGGCGATCATCGCGAAGGCGCGGTCCATCGAGCGGAACAGCGGCACATGCTCGGTCAGTTCGGTCTCGGTCGAGCCGGGCCCTTCGAGCCAGTCGGAAACCCAGATGCTGATCACCGGCTTGCCGGTCCGCTTTGCGATCTCGTCGTAGACCGGCAGCCGCACCGCGGTCGCCGGGCTGGCGAACACCATGGGCACCACGACCGCCGTATAGTTGGGATCGTCCAGCAATGCGCCGACACATGCCGGCATCAGCTCCGGCAGGTTGATCACCTGGGCCGTGACATCGAACGGGTTGCGGGTGGAGCCGAACTCCGGAATATGCGCCGCCAGCACCGCGGCCGCCGGCGCTTCGGGCTGCGGCAGGTCCACGCCGTGCAGTTCGGCCTTGTCGGCCCCCATGATCGCGGCGCCGCCGGAGGTCGCCAGCACCGCGACCCCGCGGCCGCGCGGCGCCGACACCTTGGCGAAGAAGCTGGCCGCCTCCATCACTGCCTCGACATTGTCGACCAGCACCACGCCCGCCCGCTCCAGCGCCACCCGGTAGGCCGACTGGGAGCCGGCGAGCGACCCGGTATGCGACATCGCCGCCACGGCGCCGTATTCGCCGACCGCGAGCTTGCAGGCGATCACCGGCTTGTCGCGCGCCCAGGCACGCTCGGCGGCGCGGACCAGCCGCCCTGGATCGGCCATCCCCTCGAAGATCAGCGCGATCGCCGCGCAACCGGGATCGTCCGCCAGGTAGGCGACGTAATCCGCCATGTCGACGTCGCTGGAGTTGCCCGAGGTCAGCAGGTGGCTGACCGAAACGCCGCGGACGCTGGCCTGCTCCATGCCGAAGCCGAGCGCGCCCGGATTGGCTGACCATGCCGATGGCACGGGCGCGCGGCGGCGGCACCTCGGCATGCGGCATGAAGGTGATGCGGGCAGCGCAGGGCGTAGTTGTTGATGCCGATGCAGTTCGGCCCCACCAGCGGCATCCCGGCGTCGCGGCACATGGCGACCAGCCGCTCCTGCTGGGCGATGCGCTCGGGGATGCCGGTTTCGGAATAGCCGGAAGCGAACACGATGGCGCCGCCCACCCCCGCCTCGACAGCCTCCCGCACCACTGGCTCCACGGCCTCGCGCGGCAACGTCACGACCACGCAGTCGGGCACTTCGGCGAGGGCCGCCAGCGAGGGGATAGCACGGCCGCTCGCCGATCGTGGGGTAGCGCGGATTGACCAGGTGGATGCGCCCGGCATACGGCGCGAGATTGCCCAGCAGCCGGTCGGCGAACGCGCCGGCCCGCGGCGTCGCGCCGACGATGGCGATGCTGGCGGGGTTCAGCAGGCGGTCGAGCTGCCCATGGCGGTACAGGCCGTCGGTCTTCTGGCCGGTCTTCATTCGTGGCGCGCTCCCTCGACTATGGGAACGATAGTCGGCCACTGGCTTCTCGTCACCGTCGCGACACGCCTGTATCGTCGGCCATTAACCGGGGGAAGCGCCATGGAACAGACCGTTCGGACCGATCGCAAGGCCGGCTACCGCGTCATCACCCTGAACCGCCCGGACCGGATGAACGCCCTCGACCGCGCCACCCTGGCCGCCCTGACCGCGGCGCTCGGCGAGGCCGACGCCGACGACAGCTGCCGTGCCGTGCTGCTGACCGGCACCGGCCGCGCCTTCTGCGCCGGCGCCGACCTCAGCACGATCGAGACCGGCGAAGGGGTGCGCCGCGATCTCGGCCAGGCGATCGAGGAGGGCTGGAACCCGCTGGCCCGCCGGCTCGCCGGCCTCGGCAAGCCCACGGTCTGCGCCGTGAACGGGACCGCCGCCGGCGCCGGCGCCAATCTCGCGCTCGGCTGCGACATCGTGCTGGCCGCCCGCTCCGCCGTGTTCGTCCAGGCCTTCGCCAAGATCGGCCTGATCCCCGATTGCGGCGGCACCTTTCATCTGCCGCGGCTGGTCGGCGAGGCGCGGGCCCGCGCTTTGGCCATGCTGGCCGACCCGGTCTCCGCCGAGAAGGCCGAGCAATGGGGTATGATCTGGCAGGCCGTCGACGATGCCGCGCTGATGGCCGAGGCCGAAAAGCTGGCGGCGCATCTCGCCAGCCAGCCCACCCAGGCGCTGGTGCTGACCCGCCGCGCCATGCGCGCCTCGGCCGGCAACAGTCTCGACGCCCAGCTCGATCTCGAGCGCGACCTCCAGCGCGAGGCCGGCAACACCGCCGATTTCCGCGAAGGCGTGCAGGCCTTCCTGCAGAAGCGGCCGCCGGTGTTCACCGGACGCCGGCGCTGATGCAGTCCGCCCCCCAGCGCCTGGCGCAGGCCTGCGCCGATGCGATGTGGGCCGACGACGCCGCAAGCAAGGCCCTCGGCATGGCGCTCGAGGAGGTCGCGCCGGGCCGCGCCCGGATGACCATGACGGTGCGGGCGGACATGGTGAACGGCCATGGCATCTGCCACGGCGGCTTTCTGTTCCTGCTGGCGGACTTCGCGCTTCGCCTTCGCCTGCAACACCTACGACGAGCGCACCGTGGCCCAGCACTGCAGCATCTCCTATCTGCGCCCGGGCAAACTGGGCATGCGCCTGGTTGCCACGGCGCGAGGAGCGCCAGCGCGCCGGCCGGTCGGGCATCTACGACATCACCGTGACCGCCGACGACGGCAGCGTGGTCGCCGAGTTCCGCGGCCATTCCCGCGCCTCTCGGCGGCAAATTCTTCGAGGAGTCAGCCGAATGACGGCGTTGCCCGACTGTCGCCGCGCCCGGGCGACCTCGACCCGATCGAACTTGCCTCCCGCGACGAGATCGCCGCGCTGCAGACCGAGCGGATGGCGTGGACGCTGCGCCACGCCTACGCCAACGTGCCGCATTACCGCGCCGCGTTCGACGCCGCCGGCGTCAGCCCGGCGATTTCCGCCACGCTCGACGACCTGGCGAAGTTTCCCGTTCACACGCAAGGCCGACCTGCGGGCGAACTATCCGTTCGGCATGTTCGCCGTGCCGCGCGAGCGCGTCGCGCGCATCCACGCCTCCTCCGGCACCACCGGCAAGCCGACGGTGGTCGGCTACA
Organism: uncultured Alphaproteobacteria bacterium; assembly: GCA_963819305.1. GTDB lineage: Bacteria > Pseudomonadota > Alphaproteobacteria > Acetobacterales > Acetobacteraceae > CAVTKE01. The sequence continues at coordinate 888,397 of CAWFVP010000001.1, read as the reverse complement.
CGCAGGGCGACATCGACATCTGGGCGGACTTGATGGCGCGCTCGATCCGCGCCGCCGGCGGACGCGCCGGGGACATGCGTCCACAACGCCTATGGCTACGGCCTGTTCACCGGCGGGCTCGGCGCCCATTACGGCGCCGAACGGCTCGGCTGCACGGTGGTGCCGATTTCCGGCGGCGGCACCGAGCGGCAGGTCCAGCTGATCCAGGACTTCGCGCCCGACATCATCATGGTGACGCCGAGCTACATGCTGGCGATCCTCGACGGTTTCCGCGCCGCCGGGCTCGACCCGCGCGACACCAGCCTCAAGGTCGGCATCTTCGGCGCCGAGCCGTGGACCAATGCGATGCGCCAGGAGATCGAGCGCGAATTCGCCATGCATGCGGTGGATATCTACGGACTGTCCGAAGTGATGGGCCCCGGCGTCGCCTGCGAATGCGTCGAGACCAAGGACGGCCTGCATATCTGGGAGGATTACTTCTATCCGGAGATCATCGATCCGCTGACCGGCCGGGTGCTGCCGGACGGCGAGAAGGGCGAACTGGTGTTCACCTCGCTGGCCAAGGAGGCGATGCCGGTAATCCGCTACCGCACCCGCGACCTGACGCGGCTATTGCCGGGAACCGCGCGCAGCATGCGGCGCATGGCAAAGATCACCGGCCGGTCCGACGACATGCTGATCGTGCGCGGCGTCAACGTGTTCCCAACCCAGATCGAGGAGCAGATTCTTCGCTTCGACCTCCTGACCGGCCATTACCAGATCATCCTCACCCGGCAGTCGCGGATGGACGAGATCGAGGTTCAGGTGGAAGCGCGGCCGGAGGCCTGGGGCATCAGCGCCGGCGACCAGGGAACGGCGCTCGCGGGGCGGATCAAGGAGCTCGTAGGGGTCACCGCCGTGGTGACCATTGTCGCACCGGGGGCGATCGAGCGCTCGGCCGGCAAGGCCCGGCGGGTCATCGACCGGCGGCCGCGAGAATAATTTCCTAGCGGGCGGAGAGCGTCTCGAACACGTCGCCGGCCGGCGCCTTGCCCTCGATATGGACGCGGTGCCACAGCGCATAGAACAACAGGACCCAACTGGCGAAGCCGCGGCGGCGGCCGTCGGCGGCCTTGAACAGGGCGGCGACACGGGCAGGGTCGGCAATCTCGGCTACGCCGGGCTGGGCCGCGACCAGCGGTCCGAGGCGGGCGCCGACGCCGCCGATCCATTGTCCGATCGGGACCGTGAAGCCCTGCTTCGGCGCAAATGGCTGCGCCGCCGGGCAGTGCTTCTCCAGCCAGCGCCGCAGCAGCCACTTGCCCATGCCCTTCTGCATCTTCAGGCCATCCGGCAGGCGGAAGGCGGCGGCGGCAACCCCCGCGTCGAGGAACGGCGTGCGTCCCTCGACCGCGTGCGCCATCAGGCAGCGGTCGATCTTCAGCAGCAGGTCATTCGGCAGCCAGTCGGCCATGTCGACCTCCTGCGCCGCCATCAGGCGGGAGCGGCCCTTGCCGGCGGCATGGGCCTCGGCGGCGGCAATGCCGTCGCGCCAGGCCGCGGGACGGGTGCGCAGCACGTCCACCCGGTCGAAATTGCCGCGCGCGCGCATCACCCGGCCGCCCAGCCACCAGGGCCGCATGGCGCTGCGATAGCGGCCGTAGCCGGCGAAGATCTCGTCGCCGCCCTCGCCCGAGAGCACCACCTTGACGTCCTTGCGGGCGCGCTGGGCAAGGAACCAGGTGGGGATGATGGCGTAGTCCGCGGTCGGGTCGTCGATGCAGGCGACGATCTCCGGCAGATGCTTCCAGACCATCTCCTCGGTCACTTCGATGGTCTCGTGGCGGGCGCCGAGCGATTTCGCCACGACCGCCGCCTGCTGCCGCTCGTCGGCAGCACCGGAATGGGCGAAGCCCGCGGTGAAGGCCAGCACCGGCGAACTGTTGAGGCGAGCCATCAGGGTCAGCAGGGTGGCGCTGTCGATGCCGCCGGACAGGAACATGCCGTAGGGCACGTCGCTGCGCTGGTGCAGGTCGACGCTCTCCTCCAGCGCCCGATCCAGCCGCAGCATGGCGGCCTGCTCGTCGATCACCTCCGGGCCGCCGGCCGGCAGCGCATCGACATGCCGGCGCTCCAGTACGCGGCCATCGGCGCAGACTAGGGTCTCGCCCGGCATCACGCGGCGGATGCCCGGGAAGATCGTCTCGGAGCCGGTGGTGAACTGCAGCTGCAGCAATTCGTCGCGCGCCGCCGGGCGCAGCGCGCGCTTGACGATGCCGGCGTTCAGCAGGGCCTGCGCCTCGGAGGCGAACGCCAGGCAGGTGTCGGTCTGCGCCACGTAGAGCGGCTTGATCCCGAACGGGTCGCGGGTCAGCGTCACGGTGCGGGCGGCGCGTTCGTGGATGGCGATGCCGTACATGCCGCGCAGCTTGCGGGCATAGTCGGCGCCGTCATGCAGCCACAGATGCAGCGGCGGCTCGGAGTCGCTGTTGCTGGAGAACTTGGTGCCGGTCATCTCGGCGCGCAGTTCCCGGTAGTTGTAGATCTCGCCATTGGCCACGAGCGCCGCGGAACCCGCGAACAGCGGCTGGTCGCCGGTGACGAGATCGATGATGGACAGGCGGTTGTGCACCAGGGCGACGCGCCCGACCACGGTATGGCCGGAACCGTCGGGGCCGCGATGCGCGAGGGCGCGGGTCAGGGCCTCGATGACCGCGGGATCGATCGGCGGCGCATCGGGGGCGGCGATGATGCCGGCAATTCCGCACATCAGGTCGGATCCGTTCGTGATCGAGAGGTTCGGCAAGGGGGCGATTGCATGCGGCCGGGTCTGTAGCATTCCGCCGGTATGCTTGTCTCGCCCGGTGCTTGTACCGCCCGGTGCTTGTCTCGCCCGGCGCCTGCCTCTGCAATGCCTGCCTCAGCCGTGCCTGTCGCCGTTCCGCCTTGCATGGGTCGTCGTCAACGACCACCTCGTCAGCATGGAACCGCCCCAGTTTGCCCGTCTGCCCGGCCGCAGCGTGATCGAAGTCACCGGAGCCGACCGCGTGGCATTCCTGCAAGGGCTGGTGTCGAACGACGTCGCCCTGGCGGCCCCAGAGCGCAATGTCTGGACGGCGCTGCTGACGCCGCAAGGCAAGTGGCTCGCCGATTTTTTCATCCGGGCCGACGGTGACCGGCTATTGCTGGAGGTGGAACGGCCTCAGTCGGCCCTGGTGATACAGCGGCTGATGCGCTTTCGGTTGCGCGCCCAGGTGGCGTTGCGCGACCTGGGTGACGAACTTGCCGTCTATGTCGCATGGGGCAGCCTCCCGGATCTTCCCCCGACCGCCCTGGTGGCGCCCGATCCTCGCCTGCCGGATGCAGGCTGGCGGATCCTTTCGCCGGCGCCGCTCGCAGCGACCGCGGCCGCCGAAGCCTGGGAGCAGCATCGGATCGTCCTGGGCTTGCCCGGCAGCGCGGATATGGAGGCCGAGAAAACGGTGTTGCTGGAAGCCGGCTTCGACGAACTGCAGGGCGTGTCCTGGAGCAAGGGCTGCTACATGGGGCAGGAATTGACAGCCCGCACGCGGTACCGCGGGCTGGTCAAGCGCCGCCTGGTGCCGGTGATGATTGAGGGAATTCCGCCGGTCCCTGGAACGCCGGTGCTGCGGGATGGCCAGGACGTCGGCAGCATGCGCTCGGCCGCGGGGATCTGGGGTATCGCCCAGCTACGGCTGGAGGTGATCGACGCCGGGGCGGCGCTTACCAGCGGGGCTGCGACATTGCTGCCGCGGCCGCCGGCCTGGATGAAGCTGCCCCAAGCCGCGGGGTGAAAGGCGGCTGGTTGGCGCGCCTCAGTGCAGATGCACGAGGTGCTCGGTATGGCGCCATTCGCCTGGGCTGATCAGGCCGACATTTGCGACCCGCACCGAATGCAGCTTGCCTTCGATCTCGCGTGCCCAGAAGTCGAGGAACTTGTTCAGCATCGGGTAGGCTGGGGCGATGTCCAGCTGCTGCCAGACGAAGCTCTGCAGCACTCCGGGATGGTCGGGCATGTGGTAGAGGATTTCCGCCGTAGTCAGGCGGTAGCCCTGAAGCTGCTGCTGAAGCGAACGGGTCTGAACCTGCATGATAACCTCTGCGCTGGAGACGTCACGGCCGGTCGGGTCTGGCTCCTCGTTGGCTCGGCTTGCTGCCGGGTCCGATGCGTATAATGCAACGTCACGATCGGGGTTGCGCAAGGAAAAACACAATCTTATCAGCCGATTGGCACTCAGGATGCACGAGTGCTGCCGAATCCCTTGACTCGCCCGACGGGAGCCGCTAGATCGCTGGCACTCCCCGGTGGGGAGTGCTAACAACCCGGGGTTGGCGCGCTTTGTCCCGCCCCTCAGACATCTCCAGGAGCGTTCCGCATGAAGTTCCGTCCCTTGCACGACCGGGTCGTGGTCCGTCGGCTGAAGGCCGAAGAGAAGACCGCCGGCGGCATCATCATTCCCGACACCGCCGCCGAGAAGCCGATGGAAGGCGAAGTGATCGCCGTCGGTGGCGGCGCGCGCAACGAGCAGGGCCAGATCGTCGCCCTGGACGTGAAGGCCGGCGACCGCGTGCTGTTCGGCAAGTGGTCCGGCACCGAAGTGAAGCTCGATGGCGAGGAGCTCCTGATCATGAAGGAGTCCGACATCATGGGCATCATCGAAGGCACCCCGGCGGCGAAGAAGAAGGCGGCCTGATTTGCGGCAGCACTCTCGACTGCTGGCCGTGACTAGCCCCATTACCTGAAGGAAGAAAAAATGGCTGCGAAAGATGTTCGTTTCGGTGGCGATGCCCGCGCACGCATGCTGCGTGGCGTCGATATCCTCGCCGACGCGGTGAAGGTGACGCTGGGTCCCAAGGGCCGCAACGTCGTGATCGACAAGAGCTTCGGCGCTCCCCGGATCACCAAGGACGGCGTGACCGTCGCCAAGGAGATCGAGCTCGCCGACAAGTTCGAGAACATGGGCGCCCAGATGGTGCGCGAAGTGGCCTCGAAGACCAACGACATCGCCGGCGACGGCACCACCACGGCCACCGTGCTGGCGCAGTCGATCGTGCGTGAAGGCTCCAAGGGTGTTGCCGCCGGCATGAACCCGATGGACCTGAAGCGCGGCGTCGACAAGGCGGTTGCCGCGGTCGTCGAAGAGCTGAAGAAGCGCACCAAGAAGATCACCACCCAGGCCGAGACCGCCCAGGTCGGCACGATCTCGTCGAACGGCGAAGCCGAAATCGGCAAGATGATCGCCGAAGCGATGCAGAAGGTCGGCAACGAGGGTGTCATCACCGTCGAGGAAGCCAAGGGCATCCAGACCGAACTCGACGTCGTCGAGGGCATGCAGTTCGACCGTGGCTATGTCTCGCCGTACTTCATCACCAACGCCGAGAAGATGGTCGCCGATCTCGACCAGCCCTACATCCTGATCCACGAGAAGAAGCTGTCGGGCCTGCAGCCGATGCTGCCGCTGCTCGAGAGCATCGTGCAGTCGGGCCGTCCGCTGCTGATCATTGCCGAGGACATCGAGGGCGAAGCCCTTGCCACCCTGGTCGTGAACAAGCTGCGCGGCGGGTTGAAGGTTGCGGCCGTGAAGGCGCCGGGCTTCGGGGATCGCCGCAAGGCGATGCTGGAAGACATCGCCATCCTGACCGGTGGCCAGGTGATCAGCGAAGACCTGGGCATCAAGCTCGAGACGGTGACCCTCGCCATGCTCGGCAAGGCGAAGAAGATCCTGATCGAGAAAGAGAACACGACGATCGTCGAGGGCGCCGGCAAGAAGGCCGACATCCTGGGTCGTTGCAACCAGATCCGCGCCCAGGTCGAAGAGACCACCAGCGACTACGATCGCGAGAAGCTCCAGGAGCGTCTTGCGAAGCTGGCCGGCGGCGTCGCCGTCATCCGCGTCGGTGGCTCCACCGAGGTCGAGGTGAAGGAGCGCAAGGATCGCGTTGACGACAGCCTGCACGCCACCCGTGCGGCCGTCGAAGAAGGCATCGTTCCGGGCGGCGGCGTCGCCCTGGCGCGCGCCTCGCTGGTGCTCGGCAAGATCAAGGTCGACAACGAGGACCAGAAGCACGGCGTCGAGATCGTCCGCAAGGCGCTCCAGACCCCGCTGCGTCAGATCGCCGAGAACGCCGGTGAAGACGGTGCCGTCATTTCCGGCAAGGTGCTGGAGAAGGACGAGTACAACTGGGGCTTCGACGCCCAGACCGGCGAGTTCAAGGACATGGTGAAGGCCGGTATCATCGACCCCACCAAGGTCGTTCGCACGGCGCTGCAGGACGCGGCTTCGGTCGCCGGCCTGCTGATCACCACCGAGGCGATGATCGCCGACCGTCCGGAGAAGAAGGGCCCGCCGATGGGCGGTCCCGGCGGCGGTGGCGGCATGGGCGGCATGGGCGACATGGATTTCTAATCCATTTCGGGCCTGTTGCCCGGTCCATCGGATCGGAACTATCGAGGAAAGGCGAGCCGCAGGGCTCGCCTTTTTTCATGAGTTCATTCCGTGGCTGGCTTCATGGCCGCCGGCTCGATCGTGGCGCGGGCGATATGTACTTTTCGTGTTCGGCACTGCCATATGATTGACATAGTGTTGCAATTGACTCTTGGGTTGGTTTCTGCGCCAACTTGTCGTTGCAATCGTATTTTGGCTAGGCTTGCTGCGCTCCATTGTCTCGGGTGCCTTCAAGACACTTCCAAAGGCCCGATTGTCTGAAGCGTTGCGCGATGTTGCGCGGCGCCGGCGACGGAAAAAGAGGCGCAGCTATGGCTATCGGCACGGTCAAGTGGTTCAACACCACCAAAGGCTTCGGTTTCATCATGCCCCAGGATGGCGGTAAGGACGTGTTCGTCCATATCACCGCAGTCCAGGCGGCCGGTCTTCGCGGCCTGAATGAAGGCCAGAAGGTCAGCTATGAAGTGGAGATGGAGCGCGGCAAGGCCGCTGCCACCAACCTCAAGCTAGCCTGACCGGCCCACCCGCGTCAGGCTATCTCGAACCGATCCCGCTCCCGATGCTCGCGTTGCACACTTCTAATCGTGCATGCGGGCAGCGGGAGCGTTTTGCTTTCAACCCACCCCGGCGTGGCAAAGCTCGCCGGTCCTGAGGAGTATGCTGCATGGCTACCGGCACTGTGAAATGGTTCAATGCCACGAAAGGCTTCGGCTTCATCATGCCGCAGGACGGCGGCAAGGATGTGTTCGTGCACATCACCGCGGTCCAGGCGGCGGGCCTGAAGGGGCTGAATGACGGCCAGAAAGTGACCTACGAAGTCGTCATGGAGCGCGGCAAGGCCGCCGCCAGCAATCTGAAGCTGGCCTGATCCCGCCTCCATAGCCTTCGCAATGGCCGCCACCGGGAAACCGGCGGCGGCCATTTTCTTGTCGCAGCGCCGGCCCCCGGTCTCGAAATCAACAGGCGCCGTCGATCACCCGGGAACCCGGCAACGAATGGACGGGCAAGCGATGTTCACCCTCGACGAACTCGAACATGCCGCCGCCATCGTTGGAGCGGCGTTCGCGCCGACCCCCAGCTTCGACTGGCCGCTGCTGGCGGCCCGGGCCGGCACCGAGGTCTGGGTGAAGCACGAGAATCACACGCCGACCGGGGCGTTCAAGGTGCGCGGCGGCCTGACCTACATGGACCGGCTGCGCCGTGAACGGCCGGAGGTCGCCGGCATCATATCCGCGACCCGCGGCAATCACGGGCAGTCCCTGGCCTATGCCGGGCGTCGTGCCGGATTGCGCCGTCACGATCGTCGTGCCGCATGGCAACAGCCGGGAGAAGAACGCGGCGATGCGCGGCCTCGGCGCCCGGCTCGTCGAGCATGGCTCCGATTTCGACGAGGCCCGGGTCTACGCCCGCGAACTGGCCCGCAGCGACGGCCTGGAATTCGTCCCGTCGTTCCACCCGGACCTCGTCGTCGGCGTCGCCACCTGGGCGCTGGAACTGTTCCGCGCCTCGCCGCCGCTCGACGTGCTGTATGTGCCGATCGGCCTCGGCTCCGGGATCTGCGGCGCGATACTGGTGCGCGACCTGCTGGGCCTCGGCACCGAAATCGTCGGCGTCCAGAGCGCCGGCGCGCCGTCCTATGCCCTGTCCTTTGCCGCCGGGCGGGTGATCGAAACCAACCGCGCCGATACGCTTGCCGACGGCATGGCGACCCGCCAGCCCGACCCGGAGGCGCTGGCGATCATCCGGCGGGGCGCCGCCCGCATCATCACCGTCGGCGACGACGAAGTGGCTGCGGCGATCCGCGCCTACTGGACGGACACCCACAACCTGGCGGAAGGCGCCGGCGCGGCGCCGCTGGCCGCCTTGCTGCAGGAGAGCCGGCGCGTCGCCGGCAAACGGGTCGCCACGGTCCTGTGCGGCGGCAACATCGACCTCGACCTTTTCCGCAGCTGGGTGCTGGCGGCCCCGGCTGGGCAATCGCCTGAGCTATCCGGCTGAGCTATCCGGCCGCAAGCTCCGGCAACAGCGGCAGCAGCGACGGCAGATCCCGTTCGGCGACGCACACCAGGTAATGCGTGGCGTGCGGCCCTTCGCTGTCCTCGGCATCGGCAAGCGGCAGCCCGTCTTCGCCGAGCGGCAGGGCGGCGAGGCCGAGATCGGCATAGACCGTCAGCATCTGCGGCCCGGCCTGCCAGACGGCAGGGTCCAATCCTTCCTGCTGGGCCAGGTCGCGCAGCCGCCAGACGGCTGAGATTCGGTCGGTCTCGAGGCCGGCCGGGTCGCCCAGCGCCAGCAACACCCGGCCGACGCGGCGAAACGCGATCGCGGCACGCTCCGCCTCGCCCCACACCAGGCCGTCGGCGCGGGTCGGCGGCATCGCATCGAGCATGCGGTAGCGCTGGCTCGCCTCTGCATCCCACGGCATCCATGCGACCCGGCCGGGGCGCAGCAGCCGCCACAAAGCGGCCAAGGCCAGCGCCACCGCCGCGGCCACCGAGGCGCGCAGCGAGTTGGGCACGTCGGGCGACAGGATCACTTCCCAGAAGCTGTTGCTGTCGAGCCAGCGGACATGCGGCTCGAACGCGGCCAGGGCCAGGATGCAGGCGATCAGGGTGAACAGCGGCAGCACGGTGGACGGCTGCAGCTTGCCGGTGAGCAGGCTGGCGTCGCGGTAGAAGGCGCGATGGAACGGCGCCACCAGCAGGGCCGCCAGCACCATCACCGCCGGGATCCAGAACGCCTCGCCGCGGGCCATCGTGAACGCCGCGGCCAGCAGCAGCAGGATGATGCTCCCGGTCCAGGCCAGATTGACCCGGTGCGAGAGGCCGGCGGCCATCACCACCAGCGCGGCGCCGATCAGGCTCGGGATGAACTCGCCGGCCTCGTTCACCACGTCGGCGAAATCAGGGTCGATCCAGGAGAAATCCGACGCCGTGCCGAGCGCCCCCAGCGACAGCAGCAGGGCGCCGCACAGGGCCACGGTGCCCGCGGCCGCCGCGACCACGAAATCCGGCTCGCTCCAGCGGCCGATCGCCTGCACTCCGCTGAGCGAGGCGGCCTTGCGCAGCATGCCACGCCCGCGCAACAGGATCTCGTTGCCGGCGAACAGCGAACCCGCCAGGAACAGCGGGATGATGTAGTAGTACAGCCGGAACACCACGATCGCGCCGACGATCTGCGGCGGCTCCAGATATGGCGACAGGCCGAGCAGCATGGCGGTGTCGAACACGCCGAGACCGCCGGGCAGGTTGGCGGCGAGCCCCGCCGTGTAGGACGCGAGATAGACCCCGAGGAAGCGCAGATAGGTCATTCCGGTGGCCGCGGGCAGCAGCGAATGGAAGATCGCCGCGGTCACCGCGACGTCCACGGTGGCCAGCAGCACCTGCACGATCGCCATGCGCCAGCCCGGAAGTTCGATCTCGTGGCCGAGCACGTGGATGGTGCCGACGAAGCGTGACAGCGACACGTAGCCGAGCACGATCACCCATAGCAGCGCGCCGATGCCGTACATCACATGCGCCGGCAGCCGGTCGCCGAAGAACGGCACCGCCTGTGGCTCGGTAAACAAGATGGTGCCGCCGAGCACCATGCCGCCAAGCCCGAAGGTCAGGCTGCAGAAAGCCACCACCTTGCCGATCTGCAGCGGGGTGAGCCCCCAATGCGCATACAGCCGATAGCGGACCGCCGCCCCGGAAACCGCCGCGAAGCCGAGATTATGCGCCAGCGCATAGGCGCAGAACGAAGCGAAGGCGACCTTGCCGTAGCTGACCTTCTTGCCGGCGTAGATGGTGCCGAGCCGGTCGTAGAAGGTGAGGATGAAATACGAGAGGATGGTCCACGCGAAGGAGATCGCCAGCGCGGTCGCCGGGATCGCGTCCAGCGCCTTCTTGATGTCGGCGACCTTGAGGTTGCGGAATTCCTTCTGCACCACGTAGATGGCGCCGGCGAACAGCAGCACGCCGAGCACGGCCGGCAGATGCCGCAGCCAGGCTTTGAGTTTGCCCCCCACCCGATCCGGTCCGTCAGGCAGCGTCGGCGGAAGCGGTGGTCGCGGGGCCGGGGCCGAGATCCGTGGCGGCCGGCCGGGTCAGCGCATTCTCGATCAGCGCCACCGTCTCGGGAACGCCGTAAAGTGCGATGAACTGACCGAAGCGCGGCCCTTCCTGCTGGCCCAGCAGCACCTGGTAAAGACAGCCGAACCAGGCCCGCAGGTCGGGGAACGGGTGCCGCTTGCCGACCTCGTACAGCAGGTTCTGGATATCCTCGGCGGAGACGCCGGGCGCCAGATTGCGTAGCCCTTCCGCCAAGTCGCGCAGGGCGGCGGTCTCCACCGCGTCGGGCTGGCGGAACGACTTCGCCGGGCGGATGAAGTCGCGGTAGTAGGCCAGCGCGTAATCCACCAGGCGGGCCAGGAACGGCATGTCCTGCGGGGTGGCCTGCGGGCTGTAGCGGCGGATGAAGCCCCACAGGATGTCCGGCGTGTCGGCGTTCACCACGCTGGCGAGGTTCAGCAGCATGCCGAAGGAGATCGGGCTACTGGCCTCCTGCGGAACGGTGCCGCCGTGGATGTGCCAGGTGGCGTTGGCCATGCGGTCGGCGGGCGGCTGCGCGTGGGCCTTGCCGGCGTTGGCGAGGTATTCGTCGACGGCCTTCGGGATCACGTCGAAATAAAGCCGCTTGGCCCGCTGCGGCGCGTTGAACATGAACTGGCCCAGGCTCTCGGGTGGCGCGTAGCGCAGCCACTCGTCCACCGACAGCCCGTTGCCGCGGCTCTTGCTTATCTTCTGCGCCTGCTCGTCGAGGAACAGCTCGTAGGTGAAGCCGACCGGCGGCTCGCTGCCGAGAATCCGGCAGATCTTCGCCGACAGCCGGACGCTGTCGATCAGGTCCTTGCCGGACATCTCGTAATCGACCCCGAGCGCGTGCCAGCGCATCGCCCAGTCGGCCTTCCACTGCAGCTTGCAGGCGCCGCCGGTGACCTTGGTCTCGAAGCGTTCGCCGCTTTCGGGGTCGCGCCAGACGATGGTTCCGGCATCCGCGTCGGTGCTCTCGACCTGGCACCTGCATGACGATGCCGGTGCGCGGATGGATCGGCAGGAACGGCGAGTAGGTCGCCTGCCGCTCGGCGCGCAGGGTCGGCAGCACCGCGGCCAGGATGGCATCGTGCCGGCGCAGCGCCTGCAGCAGTGCCGCGTCGAACCGGCCGGACGTGTAGTAGTCGGTGGAGGAGGCGAATTCGTAGTCGAACCCGAACGAGTCCAGGAACGCGCGCAACCGGGCGTTGTTGTGCGCCCCGAAACTTTCATGGGTGCCGAACGGGTCGGGGATGCGGGTCAGCGGCTTGCCGAGATGCCCGGCGAGCATGGCCTTGTTCGGCACATTGTCCGGAACCTTGCGCAACCCGTCCATGTCGTCGCTGAACGCCAGCAAACGGCTTGGCAGCCCTGTCAGTTCGGTGAAGGCGTGGCGGACCCAGGTGGTGCGCGCGACTTCCCCGAAGGTGCCGATATGCGGCAGGCCGGACGGGCCGTAGCCGGTTTCGAACAGCGCCTCGCGGCGCCCGGTGGCGGCCAGCCGCGCGACGAGTTTCTGCGCTTCCTCGAACGGCCAGGACTTCGGAACGCCGATCGGCGGAGCACCAATCTGGGGGGGCGGGGTTTCAGCCATGCGGACGCAAGCTATGGACGGGGGGTGCCTTGGTCAATCCGGCGCGCCGCTTATACTGCCGGCATGATCGATTCTGCCAGTTCCGGCCACGCGCGTTCTGGTCGTATCGTTCTGCCGGCATCGCCTTCGGTGGTCGCCGGCGTGGGCCGCGCGGCGATCCTGACTGCCGACGGGGAGATGCTTTTCGTTGCCAGTGCCGCCGCGGCGCGGATGCTGCGCGAGCTGCCGCCGCCACTGGTGGTGCACGCGCCGGCGACGCTGCGCCGGCTCGGACTGGACTCGATCCCCGTGTTCGACCTGCTGGAGCTTTTTGCCTTCGTCATGCCGGCGCGGGCAGCGGCGCCGACGCCGCGTGGGCTGGCGCTGGCACTGGACATGCGGCCCCCCGGCGCCGGACCAGAAGCCGGCGCCGGGGTGCTGGGCGATATCGCCCAGGCGCTGCTGGCGACGCTGCAGGCCGGTCGCGACCTGCCGATGAACCGCGACGCCGCCGGGCTGGCGGCACGGATGGGCCAGGCCGGATGGGACTGGGCGCCCTATGTGCTGGCGGCGCTCGGTCGCGAGGGCGTTGCCGCCTCGGCGGATGCGCTGCGGGTCTGGAAGCGGCTGCCCGAATGGGAGGAGACGGCGCCCCTGCCGGCACCGGCATCGCAGCCGGTGGAGCCCGGCGAGGCGCGGGCCCGCCTCGCGTCGATGCTGGGCGAGGGTGCCGAGCAGCGTCCGGGACAGGCGGATTACGCCGCCGCCGCCGCCGCCGCATTCGCGCCGCGCGAGCAGCGGGGCGACCCGCACATGGTGCTGGCCGAGGCCGGCACCGGCACCGGCAAGACGCTCGGCTATATCGCGCCGGCGAGCCTGTGGGCGGAGCGCAACAAGGCGCCGGTATGGATCTCCACCTTCACCCGCCACCTGCAGCGCCAGGTGGAGAGCGAGTTGTCGCGGCTGGTGCCGGACCCGGCGGAGCGGCGGCGGCGCATCGTGGTCCGCAAGGGCCGGGAGAACTACCTGTGTCTGCTGAACCTGGAGGACGCCGTGGGCGCGGCCGGCGCCGGGTCGCCGATATCGGTGATCCCGCTCGGCCTGATCGCCCGTTGGGTAACGGCGACGTCGGACGGCGACATCCAGGGCGGCGACCTGCCGGGATGGTTCACCGAGCTGTTCGGGTCGGGCATGACCCTGGGGCTCGCCGACCGGCGCGGCGAATGCATCCACGCGGGCTGCCCGCATTGGAAGAGATGCTTCGTCGAGCACACCATCCGCCGGGCCCGCACCGCGGAGCTGGTGGTGGCCAACCACGCGCTGGTGATGGCCCAGGCGGCCTACGACTCTCGCTGGGGCGGCGGCATCGACGACAACAACGTGCCGGTCCGCTACGTCTTCGACGAAGGCCACCACGTCTTCGACGCCGCCGACGGCGCGTTCTCGGCCGAACTGTCCGGGCTGGAGGCCGCCGAACTGCGGCGCTGGCTTCTGGGTGCCGAAGGCGGCCGGTCGCGAGCGCGGGGCCTGCGGCGACGGCTGGAGGAGCTGGTGGCGGCGCGCCCCGAACTGGAGACCCCGCTGGAGGCGGCATTGCAGGCGGCGCGGGCACTGCCCGGACCCGGCTGGTCCACCCGGTTGTCGCAGGATGCTCCTGAACTTGCCGGGGTGGAACCGGGGCGGGCCAATCCGTCCGAGGCATTCCTCCGTGCCGTCCGCCGCCAGGTGCTGGCGCGGATCGCCGGCGACGGTGAGCCGGCCGGTTGGGGGGCGGTGGAATGCGACCTCTACCCGGTGCAGGAGAATGTCGCCGCGGCTGCGCAGGATCTCGGCCGGGCGCTGGCCCGCATCGAGGCGCCGCTGCGCACGCTGGCGGAACGGCTGGCGGCGCGACTGGAGGACGAGGCGGAAGAACTGGACGCCGCCTTGCGCAACCGCATCGAGGCCGCCTGCCGCTCCCTCAAGCGGCGCGGCGTCGATCCGCTGACCGCCTGGCAGAGCATGCTGCGCGGCACCTGCGAGCCGCCGCCCGAGGTGGGCACCCGGCCGGAGCACGTCATGTTCCTGCGGCTGGACCGCCGCGACGGCGGCGACCGGGTGCGCGACTTCAATGTCGGCCTGAACCGGCATTGGCTGGACCCCACCATTCCCTTCGCGATGACCCTGGCGCGGCCGGCGCAGGGATTGCTGGTGACTTCGGCTACCTTGCGCGACACCGGCATCGGCGATCCCGACCTCGCCTGGGACATGGCCGAAGGCCGGGTCGGCGCCACCCACCTACCGTCGCCCGCCATCCGCATCGCGGTCGCCAGCCCGTTCGACTATGCGGCGCAGACCCGCGCCTTCGTGGTGTCCGACGTCAACGCGCGCGAGCTCGGCCCGCTGGCCGCGGCGTATCGGGAGTTGTTCCTGGCCGCCGGCGGCGGTGGGTTGGGCCTGTTCACCGCCATCAGCCGGCTGCGGGCGGTGCATGCCAAGATCGCGCCGGCGCTGGAGGCGGCGGGCATCCCGCTGCTGGCGCAGCATGTCGACGCGATGGACAACGCCACGTTGGTCGATGTCTTCCGCACCGAGGAGGAAAGCTGCCTGCTCGGCACCGACGCCATGCGCGACGGCGTCGACGTGCCGGGGCGCGCGCTGCGGCTGGTGGTGTTCGAGCGGGTGCCCTGGCCGCGCCCCGACATCCTGCACCGCGAGCGGCGGGTGCATCTGTCGGGCGGCGATCCCGCGGGGTACGACGACCGGGTGGTGCGGTTCCGCCTGCGGCAGGCCTTCGGCCGCCTGATCCGCAGCGCCACCGACCGCGGCGTGTTCGTGCTGCTGGACCGGCAGACGCCGTCGCGGCTGCTGTCGGCGTTCCCGGCCGGGGTGCGGGTCGAGCGTGTCGGGCTGGCCCAGGCGGTCGAGGCGACGCGCGGCTTCCTGAACGCATGAGCGGTCTCGCGCTGCGGCGGCTGCACCCGGCCTCGCTGGGCTTCACCCTGCTGCTCGGGGCCCTTGCCGGGTTGCCGCCTTTGTCGATCGACATGGGCCTGCCCGGCTTGCCGCAACTGCAGGTGGCACTCGCCGCGTCGCCGGCCCAGGCGGCGATGGTCATCAGCGCGTTCTTCGTCGGCTTCGGCCTGGCGCAACTGGTGCTGGGGCCGTTGTCGGACCGCATCGGGCGGCGGCCGGTGCTGCTCGGCGGCCTGGGCCTGTATGCGCTGGCGGGACTCGGCTGCGCCCTGGCGCCGAACATCGAGAGCCTGCTGGCGTGCCGCCTGCTCCAGGGCACCGGCGCCGCCGGCGGAACCGTGCTGGCCTTCGCCATCGTGCGCGACGTCTATAGCGGCGAGGCGGCACGGGCGCGGCTGTCCACGATCAGCATGGTGTTCAGCCTGGCGCCGGTGGTGGCTCCCACCATCGGCGGCTGGATGCTGCTGCTGGGCGGCTGGAGGGCGAGCTATTTCGTGCTTGCCGTTGGGGGCGCCGCGTTGGCCGTGGTCGCCGCCACCCGGCTGGGGGAGACGCGCGTGCCTCGCCCCGGGCAGGCGGGGCTGTACGGCCCGGTGCTGCGGCAGCGCCGCACCATGGGCTACGCGTTCGCCAACGCCTTCGGCACCGGCGGCGTACTGGCATTCGTCACCGGATCACCGTTGGTGCTGCTGGACGGGATGGGATTGTCGCCAAGCGCGTTTGGACTGGTGTTCGCGATGGTGTCGCTCGGCATCATCACCGGCGCCTGGGTGAATCGCCGGCTGATCGGTCTGGGAGTCGGCGCGATCTGGCCGCTGAGCGTTGGTTTCGTCCTGGCCCTGGTGGCGGGACTTGGACTATGCGCGTTGGCCGCGGCAGGGCGGATGCAACTGGTCGCCATGGTGCCGCTGCTGTTCGCGACCACGTTCAGCCGAGGCATGGTCGGGCCGAACGCCACGCACGCCGCCCTGGAAGGCCTTCCGGAGCGGGCCGGCGCGGTGTCGGCGGTCATGGGCAGCCTGACGATGCTGATGAGTTCCCTGGCCGGTGTGTTGGTCGGGTTGATGTTCTCAGCCCTCGGCGCGGGCGCGATGGCGGTTACCATGAGCGGCTTCGCGCTGGCGGCCCTGCTTGCCTGGGGCCTGACTGAGTGGACTCGGTGAAACAGCCGGATCGGCTCACGTAAACAAGGCTCCCGTCGCGTCGCACGACGGGAGCCTTGTTCAGCGTGCTCGATCGCGGTCGAGGATCAGCCGCGACGCTTGCGCCGGGAGATGAACAGGCCCAACAGACCTGCACCGAGCAACGACAGGGTCGTCGGCTCGGGCACGGCCTGAACCTCGATCGTATCGGAGATCACGCTGCCATTATACGTGGCCGACAACGTGATTTCGTACTGATCGGCGGCATTGAAGTCGAAACCGCTCAGGCCTACCGGGGCGCCGAAGGTGAGGTTTTCTGAATTCTGTCCGCCGACCTCGCTGCTGCCAGGAGGGGTATTGCCTGGCAGGTGGGTGACAACGCCGGCGGCGTCGACCACCGAGTTGTCAAGCAACAGCGGGTTGAAGCTGCTGACCGGGTGCGGGGTGGTTATGTCGGTGATCGTGATGGTTGGCGAAACAAGCTGCGTCAGGTTGCCGCCATCGTCGACATGGATCGAAAATTCGTAGTTCCAGAAGGCCCGGCTGGCATTGAACTGATTGGGACCGGTCGGCACCTGATAAAGATTCGTTGAAGAATTGATCACCGAGTCGCCCGATCGCTCCTTCGCACGCAGCCCGAGGGTCAAGCCACCAGACGTCTCGACGGTAAATCCGCCATTCGGGTTGAGGGACGAGCCATCGTAATAGCCCGGGGTGGCGCCGCCCGGCGACGGGAGCGTGGCGTCGAATGCGGTCTGTGCCTGCGCCGCGCCGGCTCCGCCGATGAGGCCGGTGACGAGCGCCAGGCCCGCGGCCAAGGCTGATTTTCCGACGGTCTGGCAAATTTTCGAGTGCATGAATGTCTCCCTGACGGCAGGAGCCGGACGCTCCCTGCGCGAATTCCGGAAGGCACAGCAAGATCCGGGCCACGACTATGTTAAGATTTGGTTAAGCAGTTCCGCGGGCAACGAAGGCTCAATCCAGCCGCATTGTAAAATTTCCCGACGGACAGGTAACTGAAAAGCGGGGTGCTTTTGTGGTTTGCGAAGCGGCCAACACACAGAAACAGGAGGTTGAAGCGATTTGACTCGGATTCGTGACTGTAAACTTTTGGTGAACGATAATGTTACGGTTGGGTTGCGGTTTGTTACTTATGGTTACGGGTCCGAAAAGGAGGGGCTCCTGACAGATTTCATTGCTTCCGCTATGGAACGTAAAATGGAGCACACGGAAAAGTCCGCGGACATCGCCTACGTCGAATCCTACCTGGCCGCGGGCCTGGCGGCAGCCTCCGATTTTGCCGCGGACCGGCAGGCGCGAACCGCGCTGATCGCCATGGCAACGACCACCGTCGCCTGCATGCGCGCCGGCGGGAAACTCATGATCGCCGGCAACGGCGGCAGCGCCGCGGATGCGCAGCACATCGCCGGCGAGTTCATTAGCCGGCTGATGTTCGACCATGCCCCCCTGCCGGCGATCGCGCTGACCACCGACACCTCCGCCATGACCGCGACCGCCAACGATTACGGCTACGAACAGGTTTTTGAGCGCCAGGTGCAGGGGCTGGGCCGGCGCGGCGACGTGTTCCTCGGCATCTCCACCTCCGGCAATTCGCCCAACGTGCTGCGGGCGCTAACTGCGGCGCGGGCGATGGGCATCACGACGATGGGCTTCGCCGGCGCGGACGGCGGCAGGATGGCAGCGGGATGCGATCTGCTGCTGTGCGCGCCGTCGAAATGGACGCCGATCATCCAGCAGGTCCACATCACCGCGGCGCACATCTACTGCGCGCTGATCGAGCGGGCGATGTTCCCCGAACTGGCGCCCTGAGGCGGTGGCCCGAAAGCCGACGGCCGGCGAGCCAGCCGACTATCCCGCCATGCGCGGCCGGGTGGCCCTGGTTACCGGCGGCAGCAGCGGCATCGGGTTCGCCACCGCCCGGGCTTTCGCGCGCCAGGGCGTCCGCGTGGTGATCGCCAGCCGCGACGCCGCGCGCGCCAAGGCCTCGCTCGCCAGCCTCACGAAAGACGGCGACGTATTGTGGCGGCAGGCCGACGTGGCCGACGGCAAATCGGTGAAGGCGCTCATCGACGGCATCATGCAATCGCATGGGCAACTGGACTTCGCATTCAACAACGGCGGCAGCGGCGGGCGTGGCGGCCCGATCGGCAAGATGAGCGAGGCGGGCTGGCGCGCCCATATGGACGGCTACCTGACTTCTGCCTTCCTCTGCATGAGCGCCGAGATCCAGGTGATGCCCAAAGGCAACGGCGCCGGCGGGGCGGTGATCGTCAACAACGCCTCGGTTGACGGATTGCGTGGTTTCCCGTTTCCGGGCGGTGCCGCCTATTCGGCGGCCAAGCACGGCGTCATCGGGCTGACCCGCAGCGCCGCCCTGGAATGTGCGGCGAGCGGTCCGCGCATCTGTGCGATCTGCCCGGGCTGGATCGATACCCCGCCGGTGGCCGGCTGGATGCGGCGCGACAAGGCCATTGCCGCGGACATCCTGCGCCAGACTCCGCGCGGCCGCATTGGCCTGCCGGCCGAAGTCGCGGCCGCCGTGCTGTGGCTCTGCAGCGATGCCGCGACCTTCGCGGTGGGCACCATCCTGGCGATCGACGGCGGCTACATGGCATAGCCGCCACCGACGGAAGAAACGCCTACGTAAGGAGAATGCCGCGCGCGCGCAGCGCTTCCACGACTCGGTCGGCCAGTTGGTCCGCGGTGCTGTCTGCGGTGAGCAGATGCAGTTCCGGATTGTCCGGCGCCTCGTAGGGCGCGCTGACGCCGGTGAAATTGCGGATCTCGCCGGCGTCGGCGCGTTTGTAGAGGCCCTTGGGGTCGCGCCTGCGGCATTCGTCCACCGGCGTGTCCACGAACACCTCGATGAATTCGCCGGCATCGAACAACGCGCGCGCGGTATCGCGGTCGGAGCGATAGGGCGAGATGAAGCTGACCAGCGCGATCAGCCCCGCTTCCACCATCAGGCGGGCGGCCTCGGCGGCGCGGCGGATGTTCTCGATGCGGTCGGCTTCGGAGAAGCCGAGGTCGCGATTCAATCCGTGCCGGACATTGTCGCCGTCGAGCAGCGCCGTATGGCGGCCCAATGCGTGCAGGCGCCGCTCGACCAGATTGGCGATGGTGGATTTTCCGGCGCCGGACAGGCCGGTGAACCAGATCGCCGCCGGGCGCTGTCCCTTCATCGCCGCGCGCGCCTGCTTGTCTACCTCGATGGCCTGCCAGACCACGCCGCCGGCGGAGCTTGCGATGCTGTCGATCATGCCGACCGCCACGGTCGCGTTGCTGCGCCGGTCGATCAGCACGAAGCCGCCGAGGTCGCGGTTCTCGGCATAGCGCTCCATCGCCAACGGTGCGCCGAGGGCGATGGTGACCCGAGCGATGTCGTTGATCTCAAGCGTGTCCGCCGCGACGTGCTCGAAGCTGTCGATGTCGATGCGGTGGCGGATGCGGGTGATGCTGGCGGCGACCGTTGCGGTGCCGAGCTTCACCAGATAGCCGCGGCCGGGGAACAGCGGCGCCTCGTGCAGCCAGACGATATCGGCGTCGCAGCGGTCGCTGACCGCGATAGCCGGGCCGGATTGCAGCACGTCGCCGCGCGACAGATCGATCTTCGCGTCGAGGTCCAGCGTCACGGCGTCGCCCGCGCCGGCCTGTGCCAGGTCGCCGTCCATGGTCACGATCCGTGCGACACGGGCCTGCACGCCCGGCGACCGCGCCACGCTGACGACATCGCCGGCGGCGACGCGGCCGGAGGCGATGGTTCCGGCGTAGCCGCGAAAGGACGCGTCGGCGCGGTTGACCCACTGCACCGGCATCCTGAAGGGACCGTCCACGGGGCCTGCGACGTCGACGGTTTCCAGGTGCTCCAGCAGGCTCGGACCGGCATACCAGGGCATCCGGCCGCTGCGGCTGGTGACGTTGTCGCCGTAGCGCGCCGAGGTCGGGATCGCGGTGATGCCGGTGAAGCCCAGGGCCTGCGCGGCGACCGCGAATGCCTCTGCGATGTCGGTGAAAATCGCCTCGCTGAAATCGACCAGGTCGATCTTGTTGACCGCCAGCACGACGCGGCGGATGCCCATCAGCGACACCACGAAGGCGTGCCGGCGGGTCTGCGTCATGATTCCCTGGCGGGCATCGACCAGCAGCACCGCGAGGTCGGCGTTGGCGGCGCCCGTCGCCATGTTGCGGGTGTACTGCGCATGGCCCGGCGTGTCGGCGACGATGAAGCGGCGGCGGCCGGTGGCGAAATAGCGATAGGCGACGTCGATGGTGATGCCCTGGCTGCGCTCCGCCTCCAGGCCATCGACCAGCAGCGCATAATCGATGTCGTCGCCGGTGGTGCCGTGGCGGGCGGATTCGCGCACCAGTGTCGCAAGCTGGTCGTCCAGGATCATCCCGGTCTCGTGCAGCAGGCGACCGATCAATGTGGACTTGCCGTCATCGACGCTGCCGCAGGTGAGGAAGCGCAGGGTTCCGATGTCGGACTGGCGCGCCAGGAACTCGTCGATCGGCGAAATCGTTTCGAGCGGGGCCATCAGAAATAGCCTTCCCGCTTCTTCTTTTCCATGCTGTCGGCGGCATCGCGGTCGATCAGCCGGCCACCGCGCTCGGATTGCCGCGACCCCAGCATCTCGGCCATCACCTGCGGCAGCGTCGTCGCATCGGACAGGGTCGCGGCGGAGAGCGGCCAGCAGCCGAGCGAGCGGAACCGTATCATTCTCTGGCGCACCACGTCGCCGGGGGCGAACCGCATGCGCTCGTCGTCGACCATGATGATGCTGCCGTCGCGCTCGACCGTCGGACGCTCCTTGGCGAAATACAGCGGCACGACTGGCAGGTTCTCCTGCAGGATGTAGTGCCAGATATCCAGCTCGGTCCAGTTCGACAACGGAAACACCCGCACGGATTCGCCGGGATTGACGCGGCCGTTGTACAGCCGCCAGAACTCCGGCCGCTGGTTCTTCGGGTCCCATTCATGGCTGGCGGTGCGGAACGAAAAGATCCGCTCCTTGGCGCGCGACTTCTCCTCGTCGCGCCGCGCGCCGCCGAACGCCGCATCGAAGCCGTGCAGCGACAGCGCCTGCTTCAACGCCTCGGTCTTCATCGCGTGGGTGTAGTAGGCGCCGTGGTCGAACGGGTTGATCCCCTGGGCCTTCGCCTCCTGGTTGCTGTGCACGATCAGCTTCAGGCCGAGGCGCGCCACGGTTTCGGCGCGGAACGCGATCATGTCGCGGAACTTCCAGCCGGTGTCGATGTGCAGCAGAGGGAAAGGCGGCCGGGCGGGATGGAACGCCTTCATCGCCAGGTGCAGCATGACCGACGAATCCTTGCCGATCGAATACAGCATCACCGGCGCGCGGCACTCGGCCACCACCTCGCGCAGGATATGGATGCTTTCGGCTTCGAGGCGCTTGAGATGCGGGGCGGACGGCAACATTCTAGAGCCCGGCATTGATCCGGCGGATGGTGCCCGTCGTGCTGAACCCTTCCTCTAGCGGGATCAACTCCACCCTGCCGCCATAGGACTGCACGAAATCCGCGCCCACGACCTGGTCCGGACGGTAGTCGGCGCCCTTGAACAGCAGGTCCGGCCGGATCGCCTTGATCAGCCGTTCGGGGGTGTCCTCCTCGAACAGCAGCACCAGGTCGGATGAGGCCATCGAGGCCATCACCGTGGCCCGCGCCGTCTCGCTCTGCACCGGCCGGTCGGGACCCTTCAGGCGGCTGACCGAGGCGTCGCTGTTCAGCGCCACCACCAGGCGGTCGCAGGCGGCACGGGCGCGGGCGAGCAGGCGGACATGCCCGGGATGGATCAGGTCGAAACAGCCATTGGTGAAGCCGACGCGCAGCCCGGCGGCGCGCCAGGTGGCGATGCGGCGCAGGGCGGTATCGAGGTCGGCGACCTTGTGGTCGATCGCCAGCAACTCGTGCCGGTGCAGGGCGTCGGACAACTCGCTCTGGTCGAGCGTGGCGGTGCCAGGCTTGCCGACCACCACCCCGGCGGCGACGTTGGCCAGGGCCGCCGCCTCGTGCATCGGACCCGCGCAGGCGAGGGCCAAGGCGAATGTGGTCACCAGGGTGTCGCCGGCGCCGGAGACGTCGGCCACGGCGCGGGCGTGGGTATGCAGGTGCAGCGGCGGCAGGCCGCGGCGGACCAGGGTCAGGCCCTTTTCGGAGCGCTTCACCAGCACGGCCTCGGCCTGCGCCTGCTGCAGGGCCGCCAGTCCGGCGGCAGCCGCGCCCTCGTCGTCGGTGCAGGCGATGCCGGTGGCGCGGGTCACTTCCAGCGCGTTCGGGGTCAGCACCCCGGCATGCGCGTAGGCTTCGAACCGCTCGCGCTTGGGATCGATCACCACCATCCGTCCGGCGGCGGCGGCGGCGGCGATCGCATGCTGCAGCACCCGGTCGGTCAGCACGCCCTTGGCATAGTCGGACAGCACGACGATGCCGCAGGACGGCAGCGCCGCCTCGAACGCCGCCAGGACGGCATCCTCCTGTGCGGAGTCGATGTCGCCCGAGATTTCCTCGTCGAGTCGCAACAACTGGTGGACGCCGGACATGAACCGGGTCTTTACCGTGGTCGCCCGCAGCGGGCTGCGGACCAGGGCGTCGACCAGGCCGGGGGACTGGCCCAGCAGCCGGGCGATGTCCTCGCCTGCGGCGTCGGTGCCGACCAGGCCGATCAGCACCGCACCGGCGCCGAGGGCGGCTGCATTGCGGGCAACGTTGCCGGCGCCGCCCAGGACACTGCGCGAGCCATGGGCCCGAAGCACCGGGATCGGCGCCTCGGGGGAGATGCGGCGGACGTCGCCCAGCACGTAGCGGTCCAGCATCACGTCGCCGAGCACGAGCATGCGGCAGCCGGCGAAATGCGGCAGGTAGGCGGCCAGCGCGTGCTCGGTCGGAATCGTCGCGGAGTTCACCTGCGGGCCGGTCCTTGGCTTTACGTGGTCGTGAAGACGTTCGGGTTATAGAAGGGCCGCCAGCGTCGGCATAGCCGCCCGCTCAGCGGCGAGACCAGGCGCCACCGGCGATGGCCGCCGCGATGACCGTGCCGAACACGGCGAGCCCCGTCGCCAATGCGAAATAAACCCCGCGCAGTCCATAGCCCAGCCTCAACGCCAGCACTCCGAGGCCGATCGCCACCACCGTCCGCAGCACCGCCGCAAGCAGCGGGAACAGCAGCCGGCCGGCACCCTGGGAGGCGAAGTAGAGCGCCATGCCCAAGCCGTACAGCCCGAACAGCGGGCCTACGATCCGCAGGTAGGCGATGCCGGCCGGCAGGATCGCGGGGTCGCTGCTGAACAGGCCGAGCCATCCGGCCGGATAGGTGGCGGCGACCAGGCCCACCGCTTCGGTGACGACCGCGGCGATCGCCGCCCCCAGCCAGGCCGCCCGCAGCGCCCGGTGCCGCTTGCCGGCGCCGATGCAGGTGCCGACGATCGCCACCAGCGGGCCGCCGAGCCCGAACACCAGCGGCACCATCAGGAACTCTAGGCGATTGCCGGTGCCGAAGCCCGCGATCGCCGCCGGCCCGAAGGCGCCGACGCTGGAGGTGGCGAAGCTGACGATGAAATAGGTCTGCGCCGAGACCATGATCGCCACGCCGCCGACCCGCAGGATGTCGAAAAACATCGGCCAGCTCGGCCGCACCAGCCGGACCTGCACCAGGCTGCGCTGCGACAGGATGTAGCCGGCCAGGACGGCGCCGCCGACCACGTAGTAGCTCAGGAGAGCGATGCCGCCGCCGGCGATGCCCATGGCCGGGATCGGCCCGATGCCGAAGATCAGGCACGGCGACAGCGGCACCAGGCAGACCGCCCCGCCGCACAGCACGGCCGCGGGGACCAGCATGTTGCCGGTGCCGCGAATGATGCTGGCCAGTCCGTTGAACAGCCATTGCAGCACGGCGCCGCCGAAGATGATGTTGGAATAGGTCAGTGCCGCGCGCAGCGACCCGCCCTCCGCGCCGAGCGCCCGATAAAGCGTCGGTCCGCCGAGCAGCAACCCGGTGGTGAAGGCGACGCCGATCACGGCGCAGATGATCAGCGCGTGCATCACCAGCGCGTCCGCACGGTCCCGCCGCCCGGCACCCAGGGCGCGCGCCACTGCGGATGATATGCCGCCGCCCATGGCGCCGCCGGACATCATCTGCATCAGCATGAACCCCGGGAACACCAGCGCCATGCCGGCGAGCGCGTCGGTGCCGAGGCGGCCGACGAACCAGGTTTCGGTCAAGCCGGTCGAGGCCTGTGCCAGCATCATCACCAGGTTCGGGGCGGACAGGCGCAGCAGCAGGCCCAGCAACGGCGCCTCCAGCAGGCGCCGGGTCCGCGGGTTCATCGCGGCCGGCGAGGGGGCCGAAGACGGCGCGGTGGCTGGAGCGAGGCGTGCGGCAATGTCCACGGGGCGATCCGGAAATTGACTTAGGCGCATATGCGCGGTTATACGCGCATATGCACGCATCACAACCCCCGGCCTGCAACTGCCTGGCGCTGCGCCAGGCGTCGCGGCATGTCACCGCTTTCTACGACGCGCAGATGGCCCGCTTCGGACTGCGCACGACCCAGTTCTCCATCCTGTCGCGGCTGGCGGCCTCGGGCCCATGGTCCATCCAGGCGCTGGCGAAGCGGATGGTGCTGGACCGCACCACGCTCGGCCGCAACATCCAGCCACTGGCGCGCGAAGGGCTGCTGACGATCGGGCCGGACCCCGTCGATCGACGCAGCCGGGCGCTCACCATCACCGCGGCTGGTCGCTCGCGGGTGATCGAGGCGCGGCCGGCCTGGGATGCGGCACAGCGGCAATTCGAGGCGCTGTATGGCCCCGATCGCGCCGCCGGCCTGCGTGCGGACCTGCAGCAGGTCAGCGCCATCGATTTCAACTTACCTGAACGTAATCAAGCCGACGCTTGATCGGCGCCCCCACTTCCCGCACCGTGGCGCCTTGGTCGAGGAGAAGGACATGCTGGCGAGAACCGGATTGGACCCCCAGGAGGCACTGGTTTGCACCATGGTCCTGGTTGCCGCCGCCGGCAGCGGCATCAGCGACCGCGAGATCGGCGTCATGGCCGCCCTGGTGCAGACCCTGCCGGCGTTCCGCGATTTCTCCAGCGAACGCCTGGACCTCGCCACCGACACCGCGGTCGACCTGCTGCGCGAGGAAGACGGGCTGAAGCACGCCGCCCGGCTGATCCGCGAGGCGCTGGAACCGCGGCTGCGCGAAACCGCCTACGCGCTGGCCTGCGAGGTGATCGCCGCCAACGAGCTCGCCGACCAGGATTCCCTGCATATGCTTGCGCTGGTCCGCGACGAGATGCACCTGGACCCGCTGATCACCGCCGCCATCGAGCGCGGCACCCGCGCCCGCCACCAGCAGGTCTGACGGCGGCCTTCAGCCCGGGCAGATATAGCCGGCCCCGCCGGGGGCCTTGAAGCAGCCGACCGATTCCGGGAACAGCATCTTCGGCAGCCACAGGATGGCGCTGGGGAAGAAGATGGCGAAGGCGATGGTGACGAAGAAGATCACGTAGATCGGCAGCGAGGCTCGCAATGCGGTCGGGAAGCGGGTGCCGACGAATTTGGACGCCATCAGCAGGGCCAGTCCGTAGGGCGGAGTGATCAGCCCGAAGGCCAAGGTCACGATCAGCACCACCCCCATATGCACCGGTTTGATGTCGGCGGCATCGGTCAGCTGGTTCACCACCGGCATGAAGATGATGATGGCCGGGATTGGCTCGATGAAATCGCCGACGATCGTGAACACGATCACCAGTGCGAACATGATCATCACCGGGTCGGTGCCGGCGAAGCTGCCGATCCAGCCGGCGACGACGATGGGGCCCCGCAGATAGGCCAGCAGCCAGCCGAACGCGGAGGCGGCCGCGATGGTGATCAGCGGCAACGAGAACACCAGCCCCGCCTGGATGAAATCACGCGGGACATGGCGCAGGTGGTCCGGCTTCAGGATCGGGATGACCACCAGCAGGATGTATACTATGGCGATCACCCCGGCTTCGGTCGGGGTGAACCAGCCGGTCATGATGCCGCCCAGCAGGATCACCGGGATCATCAGCGGCAGGATCGCCCGGCGGGTCGCCGTGGCCAGCTGGACGAAGCTGGCGCGGGGCCGCCTGAATCCCGGCGGCCCGAAGAAATAGCAGTAGATCATCAGCCCGACGCCGATCATCAGCCCCGGCAGCACGCCGCCCAGGAACAGCCCGGCAATGGAGACGTTGCCGATCGCGCCGTAGACCACCGCCATGATCGACGGCGGCACCAGAGCGGCGATGGTCGATGCGGCGGCGATCAGGGCGGCGACGAACTGCGGCCGAATAGCCCTCCCGCGCCATCGGCTGCGCCATGGTCCGGCTGAGCACCGCGACATCGGCCGAGGACGAGCCGGACATGCCGGAGAAGAACATGCTGAACACGGTCGTCACCTGCGCCAGGCCGCCGCGCACATGCCCCACCAGCGCCTGCGACAACTCGGCGATGCGGATCACCACATTGGCCGAGGTCATCAACTCGCCGACCAGCAGGAAGAACGGGATCGCCATCAGGCTTTCCGAATCGATGCCGTTGAACAGCTGCCCGATCATCGACTGGAAGGTGATCGGCACCATCATCGTGCCGACCATCACGCCGGCGATCAGGCTGAACGCCACCGGCACGCCGAGATAGCCGAGCGCCAGGAACAGCACGGTCATGATCCCGAGGATCAGCGCGTTCTGCGGGACCATGTTCTAGAAGCCGCGGTCGGCGTCGGGGACATGGACGGCGGCGAAACCGTGCTTCAGCCCGTTCGCGATCTGCTCGATGCAGAACAGCGCGATGAACGCGCCGCAAACCGGGATCGGCCAATACAGATAGGCGATCGGCGTCATCGACGGCATCCGGAAGCTATGGAACCCGGACAGGAAATTCTGCCAGCCGAACACCACCATGGCGAGGCCGACCAGCAGCACCACGCAGCGGTTGAACACCTCGAAGAACGTGCGCATGGCGCCGCGCATCGCCTCGGTCAGCGCCGACAGGCAAAGATGGTCGTTGCGCCGTACCGCGACGGCGGTGCCGGTGAAGATGCCGTAGGTGAAGAAGGCGCTGGTGACCTCCTGCAGCCACAGCCAGGGATGGCCGATCTCGCGCGTCAGCACATCGAGGAACACCGAGGTTGCGAAGCCGGCAAGGAAGATCCCGCACAGCACCATCAGGCCATGCTCCAGCCGGTCGAGCGCCGCCCATTTCAGATGGCGATCGGCCGGAGCGACGATCGGCGCCTGGACCGCGCCGTGCGACAAGTCGCCGGCGGCGGTTGCGGTCCCATGCATGCGCTCGACGCCCGGCGCGGCTACTGGATCGAGCGCACGAGTTCGACGATCTTCGCCGCGTGCGGGCCGAGCTCCTTCGACTGGCTGTCCTGGAACGGCGTGGCGATCCTGATGAAGCCGGATTTGTCGACGTCGGTGACGAACTTCACACCCATCTTCTGCAGCTTCGCCAGGCTGTCCCGCTCCAGCGCCAGCGCCTTGGCCGGCTGGTTGTTCGATACCTCGTCGGCGGCGGCCTGCACCCAGCCTTTCTGCTCGTCGCTGAGGCTGTTCCAGACCTTGTCGCTAACCCACATCACCGAGTTGTTGGCCTCGTGCTCGGTCAGCGACATCACCGGCGCCACCTCGTAATGCTTGTTCGCCATGTAGACGTTGATGCCGTTCTCGGCCATGTCGACGACGCCGGTCTGCAGGCTGGTATAGACGTTGCCGAACGGCATGTGCACGGTCTGCGCGCCATAGGCCGGGAAGATCGCATCCTCGGTCGCGGTCGCCTGGACTCGGACCTTGACGCCTTTCAGGTCCTCGACCTTATGCACCTCTTTCTTGCCGTACAGATCGCGCAAGCCGAGCGTCGCCAGTCCCAGCACATGGGCACCAGTCACCGTGTCGGCGAACAGCTGCCGCATCTCCGTCACCACCCGCGGGTCGGACAATGATTTGGTCAGATGCGCCTCGGAGCGGAACAGGTAATGCAGGCTCATCACGCCCGATTGCGGCGACAGGGTCGCCGCGTTGGCGGTCGACGAAATGATGAAGTCGATGTCGCCGGTGCGGATCTTCTGCAGCATTTGCGGCTCCTGCCCAAGCTGCGCGCCCGGGAACTGGTCGATCAGCATGCTGCCTTTGCTCAGCGCCGCGAGCTTGTCCGCGAAGGTGTCGCCGGCGATGCCATAGCCGGTGGTGTGCGGCTGGTCATACCCGAAGCTGAAATGCCGCGGATCGGCGGCGCCGGCCGGTGCGGCCGAGGCAGCAAGCATGGCGGCGCCGAAAGCTGCGAGCAGGCGTGCTCTCATGGACGGTCTCCCTGGTATGATGTCGCCTCTGGCGGGCGTCTGTCGGATGTAACGGTAGCGATACCGCTATCCGAAAGCCAGTGCTGAAACGGTCAGAACTGCAGTTCTGCCGACACCGCCAGCGCGCCTTTCGCATCGGCGACCCATGCGGCGGCGCGTCCGTCCACGATGCCGGTGCCGGCGAGCGTGACCGGGTCGGCGGCAAAAAGCGGCCGCAGGTTGCGGACCGCGAGCGCGGTGGGGGTGCGGCCAAGTTCAAAGACGGCCGATTGCAGCAGCAGCAGCAGGCTGAGCCCGCCATTCACCACCAGGCCGGGATACCCCTCGGACCCACGGGTATAATCGGCATCGTAATGGATGCGATGGCCGTTATAGGTGATGGCGGAATAACGGAAGATGAGCTTCGTGGTCGGCTGCACCTGACGCGACCAGTCCGGCACCGCCGGCACCGGAGCCGGTGCCGTCGCCGGCGTCCCGGGATTGGGCGCATCGCGATAGACGACATCCTGCTCCTCGATCAGCACGACGCGGCCGCTGACGATGAAGCTGTGCTCGATGGTGACGAACACCATGGCGCCGGAACGGCCGGTCTTGGGCGTGACGGCGGTGATCGTCGAGCGCTTGATGGCGACGTCACCGACCCGCAGCGTATCGTGGAAACGAACCCGACGGCCGGCGAACATGCGCCGCGGCAAGGGGATCGGCGGCAGGAAATCGCCGCGTCTTGGATGGCCGTCCTCGCCGAGCTCCGACTGCCGTGCGATCTCGGGGAAGAACATCGCGTACCAGTGCGGCGGCAGCGCGGCGCCCGCGGGAAACTCCATGTCGGGCAGGTCCAGCATGGCGGCGATCCGGCGCAGCGCCGGGCGGGTGATTTCGTCCTCCTGCTCGCGCGAGCGGCCGACCCAGCCCGCGAAGTCATCCATGCGCAGCCTCACGCTTTTGAATGGCGTCGTACCGGGCCAGTAGCCGCTGCGCCCGCTGCACCACCGGCACATCGATCATCTTGCCGTCGAGCGCCGCGGCGCCGCGGCCGACGGCCATCGCCTGCGCGTCCGCCTCGATCACGCGCCGCGCATAGGTGACCTCCGCCGCATCGGGGGTGAATGCCACGTTCAATGGCGCGACCTGGGCCGGGTTGATGCACCCGGCGCCATCGAAGCCGCGGCGGCGGGAGCGCAGCGCCATCGCCTGGAACGCTTCGACATCGCCGAACCCCGCGATGCTGCCGACCAGGCCCAGCGGCATCACGCCGGCGGCGCGCGCCGCATGCAGCAACAGCGCCTTCGGGACCGCGAGATTTTCCTCGGTCGGCTCCACGCCGATGGCGGTGGCGAAATCCTCGTTGCCCAGGCTCATCGCCACCACCCGGCGGGAGGCTGCGGCGATTGCGGCCGCGTGCGGCAGCGCGTCCGGCGTCTCGATCAGGACGTAGAACCACAGATGCCCGTCCGGCAGGCCGGCGATCCGCTCGCGCTCGCTGACCAGCTCGTCGAGCAGGAAGACATGGTCCGGCCCGCGCATCTTGGTGAGGATCAGGCCGTCGATATCCGGCCCGACGGCGGCTTCGATGTCGGGCACCGCCAGCGACAGCGGCGCGTTGATCCGCACCAGCACGTCGGAGCTGCCGCGTCGAACCTTTGCCGCCGCCGCCGCCACGCCGTTGCGGGCCGCGATCTTCTCCGACGGAGGGACGCTGTCCTCGAGGTCGAGCTGGATGCAGTCGGCATGGCGTAGATGCGCTTTTTCAACGAACCGATCTACATGGGCGGGCACGTAGAGCAGCGAACGCCAGACGGGGACCGGACGAGCGGGAGCGGTGCGGCTCATGGCAGCCTCACCGCGCCGCCGGCAAGTTCGGCGATTTCCTGGTCGTCGTAGCCAAGCTCGGTCAGGATCGCGCGCCCGTCCTCGCCCTGCAGCGGTGCGTCGCACATCGGCGCCACGCCGTCCGAGAACAGCGTCGCTGCCCGCAGCGCGTGGACCTCGCCTTCCGAGTGGTGCAACTGCGTTTCGATCAATCCGACATCCGCGATATGCGGATCGGTGAACAGATCCTCGACGGCGTTCACCTGCATCGCCGGCACCTGCCGATCGCGCAGCAGCGGCAGCCATTCCGCCGTGGTCTTTTCCGCCAGCGCATCGGCACGCAGCTGAAAATACGCGCCGACGTTGCGCAGCCTTGCCGCCACCGAGTTGAAGCGCGGATCATCCTTCAGCTCCGGTTGTCCGATCGCGTCGAAGAACCCGAACGCCTGGGCATCGGTGTTGGGGGAAATGCTGATCCAGCCGTCCTTCGTCTTCACCGGGCGGCCGTTGGGATCCATGATGCGCGGATCGCCCCACTCGCCATCGGCGTCGTAGCTGCGCTGGTTCATGTGCTCGGTCAGCACGAAATTCACCATGTTCTCGAACATCGGCACCTCGATGGCCTGGCCCGCCCCGGTGCGGTTGCGGGCAACGAGTGCGGCGCAGATCGCCTGGGCGGCGATGAAGCCCACCATATGGTCGGCAATGACGAACGGCATGTAGCGGGGCTCGCCGAAGCTGCGGGCCATGCAGGCGGCCATGCCGGAAGCGCCCTGGATGATGGTGTCGTAGGCGGGCAGGTCCCGGTAGCGCCCGGCCGAACCGAAGCCTGCGATGCTGCAATGGATCAGCCTGGGATTGAGCGGCGACAGATCCTCCCAGGCCAGGCCCAGCCGGCGCAACGCGGCAGCCCGGATATTGGCCACCACGACGTCGACGCTGCCGGCCAGCCGCCGTGCCACGGCGCGGCCGCCATCGGTCTTGAGGTCGACGGTGATGGAGCGTTTGCCGCGGTTGAAATGGAGGAATTTCGGCGCCATCCCGGGGCTGCGCGACTTGCCGCCGAGGCGCCGCAGCAGGTCGCCCTCCGGCGGCTCCAGCTTGATCACCTCCGCGCCCTGCTGGGCCAAAGTGAGGGTCGCCGTGGGGCCGACGACCACGGATGTGAGGTCCAGCACGCGGATGCCGGCAAGGGGTCCCTGGTTCATGCCGGCTAGGGTGCCCGGATGCGGTGGGCGGTCAAGGGGCGCGGGACCATCGCCCGGTTTGCGCGGGTTGGCCGCACCGATTAGCCTCGTTACGAACCGGAGGAAGTCGGCGATGACCCTGAAGATCTACGGCGTGGCGAAATCGCGCACGATCCGCACCCTGTGGATGGCCAACGAACTGGGGCTGGCCTTCGAGCATGTTGAACTTCCGTTCGGTGCCGAGGGCAGCCGCAAACCGGAATACACCCGCATCAACCCGAGCGGCCAGGTGCCGTTCATCGATGACGACGGCCTCATCCTGTCGGAATCGCTGGCGATCAATATGTATCTCGCCCGCAAGCACGGCGGCCCCCTGGCTCCGGCCGATGCCGGCGAGGTTGGGCAGGTCGCGATGTGGACCTTGTTCGGGGCGACGACGCTGGAGCCGAACGCGGTCGCGGCCAATTCGCATGGCTCATCTGGGCCGCCGGAGCGCCGCGATCCCGCCCTGCACGCGAAGGCCCTCGAAGCGTTGAAGGCGCCGCTGCAACGGCTGGAGGCGGCGCTGGTGAAAGGCGGCGGCTACCTGGTGGGCGGCAGGTTCACCGTCGCCGACCTCAACCTGGTGGGCGTGATGCACTACCTGCGCAACAACCTGCAGGCGATTGCCGACAAGCCGGCGATCCGGGCCTGGCGCGATGCCTCGCTGGCCCGGCCGGCGGCCCGAAAAAGCTTCGCCTTGCGCGGAGAATAGGCCGTGGCGCGCATCGACCAGGTGGAGATCCTGCTGGTCGACCTGCGGCCGAAGGTGGTGCGCACCGACGCTATCCAGTCCTTCGTCAGCCAGGAGACCCCCATTCTGCGGATCCGCGACAGCGATGGCGGCGAGGGGGTCGGCTATTGCTACACCATCGGCACCGGTGGACATTCGGTGATCGAACTGCTGGCCCGGCATCTGGCGCCGCGATTGATCGGGCGCGATCCCGACATGATCGAGGCGATCTGGAAGGATCTTTTCTTCGCCACCCACGCGACCGCGGTCGGCGCGATCACGTCGCTCGCCCTCTGCGCCGTGGATACCGCCTTGTGGGATCTGCGCTGCCGCCGCATCGGCCTGCCGTTGCACAAGGCGGCGGGCGGCGCGCAGGAAACCGTCGCCGTGTATTCCACCGAGGGCGGCTGGCTGCATGTCGAGGCGGCGGCGCTGATCGACGATGCCCTGGCCGCCCGGGCGCGCGGATTCGGCGGCTGCAAGATCAAGGTCGGGCGCCCGCCGCACGAGGACGTGGCGCGGCTGGCCGCCGTGCGCGAGGCGGTCGGCCCGGGCTTCGAAATCATGACGGACGCCAACCAGGCCTTCGCCGTCGACCAGGCGATCCGGCGCGCCCGACTGTACGAGGCGGTCGATCTCGCCTGGTTCGAGGAGCCGCTGCCGGCGGAAGACCTGGGCGGGCACATGCGCCTGTCGGCGGCGACCACGCTGCCGGTGGCGATCGGCGAATCTGTCTACAGCATCAGCCACTTTCGCGAATACCTGCAGCGCGGCGCGTGCAGCATCGTGCAGCCGGACGCGGCCCGCATCGGCGGCATCACGCCTTGGCTGAAAGTCGCCCACATGGCGGAGGCGTTCAACGTGCCGGTGTGCCCGCATTTCCTGATGGAGCTGCATGTCGGCCTGACCGCGGCGGTGCCGAACGGGCGCTGGGTGGAGTACATCCCGCAGCTCGACGACATCACCTCGGCCGCCATGACCATCCGCGACGGCCGCGCGGTGCCGTCCGATGCGCCCGGCCTCGGCATCGCCTGGGACTGGGAAAAAATCGACCGGCAGCGGATCGAGGGCGCCACCAGGATGATCAGCTAGACCGGGTCGGCGAAGAACGGATACGGGCCGGGATAGCGTTCGACATAGCCGGTGTGCGAGACGATCGCCTGGACGTCCGCCAGCCAGGCATGCACCTGGAAGGCGGCCGGCTCCAGGGTCCATTGATCCTCGACATCGCGAAACAATTCCAATTGCACCTGGTGCGCCGTCGAGGGGCAGATGGAGGCGATCGCCTGGGCGATGGGGATGGTGACCGGCCGGTGGACATGGCCGCAGATGATCCGCCGCACCTGCTTGTGGCGGCCGACCAGGGCTGCAAATTCGGTGCTGTTGCGCAGATTGATCGCATCCATGTGCTGCAGGCCGCAGGCGAAGGGCGGGTGGTGCATGGCGATCAGCGTCGGGCGCTGCGGCGCCTGGGCCAGGGTGGCGTCCAGCCAGGCCATCCGCGCGGAGCAAAGCTCGCCATGCGGCGCCCGGTCAACCAGGGTGTCGAGCATCACCAGCCGCACCGGCAGGTCTTCCACGGTGAACTGCACGAAATCGGGATGATCGGTGACGCCTGGCAGGTGGCCGAGTTCGGCGCGCATGCCGTCCCTCGCATCGTGGTTGCCGGGGATCACGTAGACAGGCAGGTCCGGCACGGTCCGGCGCAGCATCGCCGCCAGTTCCTGGTATTCGGCGGCCAGGCCGTTCGCTGCGAGATCGCCGGTGATCACCAGCGCATCTGGCCGAGGGTGGAATGCCGCGACCGCGCGCAAGGCCCGTTCCGCCAGCATATTGGTCTCGCAGATGCGCATGGCCGCCATACCGCGGGGCCGGCAATGCAGGTCGGTGATCTGGAGCAGGATCATGACGTTTCCCTGATGAATTTAATCGATAAACCGGCTGGGCGGTGCCGGTGCTGCAACAATCCTAACATCGCACGGCTATCCTGGCCGCGGCCAGCCGTCCCGGTTCTGCTTGAGCTGGGCGGGTGCTGCGCCGTATAAGCGCTGCGATTGAGGATCGAATTTCATGCGGACAGACGTTGGAACCGGCGCCCTGGCGCGAGCGTGGGCGGACCGGACCTTGTCTGGCATCCAGCCGCTCGACGCATCCGGCCTGCAGATCGCCGGCATCGCCGTGGACGAAAGCGCACCCGACCTGACGATAGACGGGCTGGTTGAGGGAACCGCACCGCTGCACGACGTCCCCGGGCCCAAGCAGGTCTTCGCGTCCGCGGCGACGCCTGCGCCTGCGTCGGTTGAAGGGGGCGTGACCAGCACAATGGCTGGCGGCTCCTTCACCAACAGCGTCGACACCACCGGCGACAGCGCCCTGAACGCGCCAACCGCGCGCGCCAGCTATCACGTGAGCGGCGCCGGGATCAAAATCGGCATCATCTCCGACAGCTTCGACGCCGGCGGTGGCACGGTCTCCCAGCTCGGCACCACGCTGCCGGCCGGCGTTACCGTGCTGGGCGCCGACTATGCCGGCGGTACCGACGAAGGCCGGGCCATGGCCGAGTTGCTGCACCAGGTTGCTCCGGACGCGCAGCTGTATTTCTCCACCGGCTTCAACACCCAGCAGGTCTTCGCCGATTCGATCCTGGCCCTGGCGGCCGCCGGCTGCCGGGTCATCGTGGATGACGTGGGCTACTTCGCCGAGCCGTTCTTTCAGGATGGCAACATCATCCAGAACGCGATCGAGACGGTGGTGGCGGAAGGGGTTAGCTACTTCACCGCCGCCGGCAATCAGTCGACCCAGTATTACGAGTTGTCGGTATCGCTCTCGTCCACGACCGTGGCCGGCCTCGCCGGCGAGTATGAGGATTTCGGAACCACCAGCGGCAGCGGCAGCGATTTCCTGCAGCGGCTGACCTTCTCGGCAAATGCGCCGGTTTCGATCGACCTGCAATGGACCCAGCCATTCCTGACCGACGGGGCCGGACATGTGATCGGCGCCGGCTCCAGCTACACCCTGACGCTGGAGTTGTTCGATCTCGCCGGCAACATGGTGGCCTCGTCGGTTGCGGGCCAGGACCCGGCCGACCCGGTGCAACTGCTGCAGTATCGGAACCCCAACGGCAGCAGCACCGACTACAATCTCGCCATTGTCGAAACCGGCGCCATGCCGGTCGGGAACACGCTCAAATACATCGTGTTCGGGCAAGCCACGATCGACGACAGCGCAGCGGGCCAGGGCACGGGCTCGGTGTTCGGACAGGCCCTGATCGTTGGCGCAAACACCGTCGGCGCCGCCAATGCGACCACTCCTGGACGTCCGAATCGTTCTCTTCGACCGGTGCCGGCGTGATCGACACCTATTCGAACACCGGCTCCATCCTGACCTCCACCCCATCCGGCAAGGTGAACTTCATCGCACCGGACAACGTCAGCACCGACGTCAACGGCTTTACCTTGTTCCGCGGCACGTCGGCGGCGGCGCCGAACGCGGCGGCGGTCGGGGCGCTGATGCTGCAGGCGAATCCGAACCTCACCCCCGCCGAGGTCACCGCTGCCTTGGAGGCAACCGCGACCGCCATGTCGGGCGGGGCGGCCAAGGTCGGGGCGGGCTTCGTCAATGCCGATGTCGCGGTCGCCGCGTCGTTCGGCGATGTCTGGACGCAGGCGAGCGGCGGCAACTGGAACGTCGCGGGTTCATGGT
This sequence comes from uncultured Alphaproteobacteria bacterium, assembly GCA_963819305.1. Lineage (GTDB taxonomy): Bacteria > Pseudomonadota > Alphaproteobacteria > Acetobacterales > Acetobacteraceae > CAVTKE01. Next base: position 852,372 of record CAWFVP010000001.1, on the reverse strand, counting down.
CGGCGGGTGTTCCGACCGGCGCCAGTTTCGCTACCCTGGCCGATAATTTCGGCGCCCTGCTGACGGACTATGTGGTCACCGTCGATACCTCGGCGCTGGCAGCCAGCACGCTGACCGTCGGCAATGCGGCATCCATCCATGTTGGCCTGACCGTGGCCAGCGGCGGCATGTTGGCGGTCGGGGCGGCGCCACCGTCGGGCAGCGAGGGACCGTCACGATTGCCGCCGGCGGCACGATGACCCTCGGCGGGGAACTGCAACTGCAAGGCGGCAGCACCTTCGCGGTTGCAGGGTCTTTCGTCGGGCCAGGCATCCTGCTCGGCGGCGGTAGCGTTCTCGACCTGTCCGCCAGCGTCGCGGCCCTCGACGCCGGATTCACCACGGCCCTGACGCTTGGCGGCAAGACCGCGATGATCGACCTGCAATCGGTCAGCAACACGGCGACGCTCAGCAGCTTCGCCAACGGGACTTTGGAGATCATATCCGGCGGTTCGACGCTGGACCTGCATTTCAATGCCGCCCCGGGGATGACGCTGGCCAGTTTCGCGCCATCCGATGACGGCAGCGGTAATCTGCTGCTCAGCGTTGCCTGCTATGTCCGTGGCACCCGGATCGCCACGCCCTCTGGCGAGATGCCGATCGAGGCATTGCGCATCGGTGACCCGGTGCTGAGCGCCGGCGGCGCGGTGCGACCGATCCGATGGATTGGCCGGCGGCTGCACGACGCGGCGGCGACGCTTGCCGAGCGCAGCGTCCGCCCGATCCGCATCCGCGCCGGCGCCCTTTCCGACGGCTTGCCGCGGCGCGACCTGTTCGTGTCGCCGGAGCACGCGCTGCTGTTGCACGATGATGGCGGTGTTCTGGTGCCGGCCTCGGCACTGGTCAACGGCGACAGCATCGCGCGAATGCCGGGCGGCAGCGAGGTGGAGTATTTCCACATCGAATTGAAGCTGCACGATGCAATCCGCGCCGAGGGGCAGCCTGCCGAAACATTCGTCGACGACGATAGCCGTGCCATGTTCGACAACGCCGCGGAATTTGCCGCGCTATACCCGAAGCACGTTGCCGCGGCGGCGCAGTTCTGCGCGCCCCGCATCACGTCCGGGCCGGTGCTGGCGCGGCTGCGCAGCCGGATCGATGCCCGTGCCGGGTTGCTGGCGGGCGAGTTGCACGGGCATCTCGACATCGTCGAGCCAGGCATGCTGGCCGGCTGGGCGCTGGATCCCAGCCATCCGCATCGCCCGGTGCTGCTGGAACTGCTGGTGGACGGGAAGGTGGTGCAAACCGGCCTCGCCGACCGTCATCGTGCCGACCTTGCGGAGGTCACCGAGAGCGGCGGCTATTGCGGGTTCATCCTCGATCTTCCGGCGGGTTTCGGCACCGATCGGCGGCACGTCGTGACGATACGGCGCGCGGAGGACGGCGCCGAGCTGAGAGGCAGCCCGGTGCTGGTCGATTTCCTCGAGACGCATGATCTCAAATCCTTTACCGGGCCGGCCGCACCGGTTCTGCCCGCGCCCGTGGATGCGGCGGCGAGAGTCCGATTCCTGAACGCGCAGATCGATCGGATCAGGGCCCAGCGCGCCGCGTGATGATCGTGCCGGGCCGATGAACCTCACCGTCACCGGCCGGGGGTACTCCGTCGATCTCGCGATCGCCGACGCGCCTGACCTCGGCGGAGTGGTGTTGGGCGGGATTGCGCCGGCCGATCTTGCCTCCGGGGCACGCATCGCGGACGGCGGCGCCGTGGCCGCAACCGAGGCAATCGCCAATACCGGCACCGAAGGCGACGTGGCCGTCGCCGCCCCCGCCGCGCGATCAGACTTCCACGTGGATGGCACCGGCATTCGCATCGGCATCCTGTCCGACAGCTTCGACCTGAAGGGTGGCGAGGCCGCAGACATCGCCGATGGGGCGTTGCCGGTCTCCGGTGTTTCGATCCTGAGCGAAGGCCCGGCCGGGGGCGAGGACGAAGGCCGCGCGATGGCGCAGCTGATCCATGCGATCGCTCCCGGCGCGCAGTTGTTCTTCTACTCCGCCTTCAACGGCGAGACGGATTTCGCGCGCGGGATCGAGACGCTCGCCCAGAACGGCTGCAGCGTGATCGTCGACGACGTGACGTATCTTGACGAGCCATTCTACCAGGATGGCGGCGCGGTGCAGGCGGCGGTGGAAGCGGTGGTCGCCACCGGGGTGAGCTATTTCACGTCGGCAAGCAATTCCGGCCATAATTTCTACGAGGCGAATTTCACGCCCATGGCCGCCATCTTGCCCGGCGGCATCGGCGCGGTGGCGGCGGCACAGCAATTCAGCAACGGCACAGCGCAGCAAAGCGTCACCATCGCCGGTGGCGACAGCGTCAGCCTGTCGCTGCAATGGGACCAGCCCTTCGCCAGCATCGGCAACAACGCAGGTTCGGCCAACAACCTTTCGATTTACCTGTTCGACGCGGCAGGCGATGTCGTGGCGAAGTCGGACGCCTCGGACGTGGGCCAGGACCCGGTACAGGAGGTGGACTTCAAGAACACCGGTGCCGCCGCCGATTTCACCATCGCCATCGTCTGGGACGCCGGGACGGTCCAGCCGGGGCTGTTCAAATACATCGCCTATTCCGGGTCTGCGGGCGCCATCACCATCGACGACACCGCGGCCGGGATCGGGTCCGGCAGCGTGATCGGGCATGAGCTCGTTGCGGACGCGAACACGGTCGGCGCGGTCAACGCCACGCAGACGCCGGCGTATGGCGTCTCGCCGCCGCAACTGGAAGGATTTTCGTCGGTCGGCCCGGGGGAGTTCCTGTTCGACTTCAATGGCGGCCGCCTGACCAATCCCCTGCCGGCCGGAAAGGTCAACTTCACCGCGCCGGACGGCATTGCCACCAGCGTGTTCAATCCGTTCTTCGGCACCTCCGCCGCCGCCCCGAATGCCGCGGCGGTCGCGGCGCTCGCCTTGCAGGCCAACATCAATCTCACGCCCGGGCAGTTGAGCTCGGTGCTGAGCCAGACGGCAATTCCGATGGGCGGCGCTGCCACCGCGGACGGCGCGGGGCTGGTGCAGGCCGACGCGTCGGTGCGGGCCGCCTTCGGCGATGTCTGGACGGGGGCCTCCGGCGGCAACTGGAGCAGCGGCAGCCTATGGGCGTCCGGCCATGCGCCGGCCGCGGGCGACTTCGCCACCGTTGCGGATGATTTTTCGGCCATTGTCGGAAGCTATGCGGTGGTGGTCGACACTGCGACAGCAGTCGCCGAAACCGTGTCGCTGGCCGGCAACGGCACGGTGTCGGTGCAGGTCTCGATCGGCGCCGCGGACCGGTTGTCAGTCGGCGGCGGCACCACGGTCGCACAGAACGCGACACTGGCCGTGGCGGGCACGTTGCTGGCCGGCGGTGTGGCGGAACTGGTCGATCCCACGGCGAGCCTGCAGCTCCAGGCTGGTGCCGCTATGCAGGCCGGGGTGCTGGAGATCGGCGCCGGCACGGTCAGCCTCGCCGCCGGCGTATCCGTCGCCACCATCGGCGGCATCGACCTGATCCTGACCGTGGGCAGCATCGACCAGAGCATCCCGTATGGCGTCCTGATGGGGACCGGGATGTTGCAGATAGGCGCCGGGGCGCAGCTCTTGCTGGGCGGTGGCGGCGGGGTTTTCCTGGGTGGCGGGACCCTGGCCATCGCCGCCGGCGCGACCCTGTCCGATGCCAGCACAAGCGGCGTCGCGATGCTCCTGCTCGGCGGCAGCCTGAACGACATGGGATGGCTCGATGAGACGGGCCACAACATCCTGGTCAATACCGGCGGCAGCCTCGCGGTGGGCGCGGGAGGTTCGCTGGTGGCCGCCGACATCGACGTGCAGGGCGCGGGTTCGGCGCTGACGGTGAGCGGAGCGGCATCGGTCGCGGGCGCCCTGACCGGTGCCGCCACGTGCTTCGTCGGCGTCGCGGGCACGCTGGCGATCGGCGCCGGCATGTCTGGGGCGCCAATCCAGCTTGCGTCCGGCAGCCGTCTGGACCTCGAGACGCAGAGTTCGACGATCCTGACCTCCGGCCTGACCAGTGCCATCACCATCGCCGGCATCACCACCGCAGCCATCGACCTCGCCGGCATCGCGTTCAACCTGAACAACACCCTGAGCTATGTCAGGCGGCGTGTTGAGCATCCATCTCGGTGCGGCGACCCTGGCGCAGCTGCATTTCACCGGCGCGCATTATGGCTTCGCGCAATCGGATGACGGCGCTGGGCACGAGCTGCTGAGCGTGGCCTGCTACTGCCGCGGCACCTGCATTGCCACCCCCGGCGGCGAAACGCCGATCGAGACACTGGCGATCGGAGACCCGGTGCTGACCATTTCCGGCGCCATTCGGGCAATCCACTGGATCGGCCGGCGCGCCTATCCGGCCAGGCAGACCCTGGGAAGCCGGGCCGTGCGGCCGGTTCGCGTGCGTGCCGGGGCGCTCGGCAAAGACCTGCCAAGGCGCGACCTGCTGGTATCGCCGGAACATGCGCTGATGCTGGGCGATCCGATCGCCGGCGAGGTGCTGGTGCCGGCGCGGCATCTGGTCAATGGCAATTCGATTGTCCGCGAGGCCGGCGGCCGTCCGGTCGAGTATTTCCATATCGAACTCGATGGCCACGACATCGTCCTGGCCGAGGGGCAGCCGGCCGAGACCTTCATCGATTGCGACAGCCGGGCGATGTTCGACAATGCCGGCGACGTCCCAGCCGTCAAGCACGCACCGGGTCCACGCACGCAGTTCTGCGCGCCGCGGGTCGAGGGGGGTGCGGTGCTGGCCCGCATTCGCCGCGCCATCGATGCCGGCTGTGGATCGCAGCCGGGACCGCTGCAGGGGTTCCTCGAATCCGATGGTCCGGATGCGATCGTCGGTTGGGCGCATGACCCGCTCCAGGCCGGCGCGGCGGTGCTGCTGGAGCTATGCTGCGGCGATGCGGTGATTTCTTCGATCCTCGCCGACGGCCACCGCGGCGACCTTGCCGGGATCAATGCCGCCGAGGGCTATTGCGGCTTTTCGTTCCAGCCGCCGATGCCGCTCTCGCCTGGCGAGCGGCGCCTGCTGACGGCGAGGCGTGCCGCCGACCATGCGATTCTACCGCGCCTGCATCCGGCGGGGATTGCCGCGGCGCCGTAGCGTCACGAGAGCCGCGACTGCAGCAGCCGATCGATTCCGGCGGCGATGTCCGCCGCGCCGAACTCGCTGCCGGCGCCGGCCTCCGGGGACGTTATTGCGGCCAGCAGTTCCGGCGCGGCCAGCGGTTTCCGCAGCAGCAGCGGCGAGCCCGGCACGTCGGCGCCGTCGCCAATTCGCCGGATCGACAGGATGTGGTTGCGATCCGCCGGCAGCGGATGCGCGAAGCGGACGGCGAAGCCACAGCTTCCATTGCCCAATCCCGCCATTTCCAAATCGGGCCTGCGGTGATCGGCGAGGGCGGTGGCGAGCACCCGTCCATCGGCGATGATCTCCAGGGCGACCGGAATGCCGCGATGCAACTCGTCCATGGCCCAGCCGGAAACGCCGGAATGCTCGGCCAGGGCGATATTGCCGGTGAGCGGTCCCGGCGTGAACCCGGCGGGCAGCGGAAGGTGCGATAACGGCGACCGTGTCCCCCGTCGACATTTCGCAGGCGACCCCTTCGGCCAGCACGGCGTCGCCGGCCAACTGAATCTCGACATAGGCGACGACCTCGCTCCCGGCCGGTTCGCGCAGCACGGACACGCCATTGACGAGACGAGCCGCCGCTGCGGCCACGCCGTCGATCCGGACCAACTGCCCGGGTGCCAGGATCAGGTCCCGGACCGGGACCTGATCCTCGGTCGTTCCGGCGACGATCGCCCCGGCGCGGATGCGCACCGGGCGGCAATCGGGGTCGATCGCGACGCTGTCGGGTTGCAACAGCCGGATCGAAATCGATTCCACCACAACCGGCTGGCCGGATGGGGTCAGCAACATCTCCCCGGGCGACAGGCGTTCCACCGCGACTCGGACCGGACGCCGTTGCCACCGCGGTGTCGGCGTGCAGGCCCCTCAGCACGGCCATGGTTCTGCCCCCGAAGCCATCATAGGCGGCATGCCCGGAATGGATTGTCGGCGCCAGGCAGCTCATCGGCTTGGTCATGCAAGGCTCCGGCAATTTGTTGACGCGGTTCTGACTGGAACCTAGCGTCGCCGGCGATGGGGAAACAGGGTTGAACGTCCAGCTTGCCGCGCGCGAGCTGATCGCGGTGCGCAACGTCACCAGGCGTTTCGGCGCCACCGTGACGGCGCTGGACCGAATCGACCTTGCCGTGGACGAGGGTGCGTTCGTCGCCATCGTCGGTCCGTCCGGCTGCGGCAAGTCGACCTTGCTGCGAATCCTCGCGGGGCTGCTGCCGGCCAGCGAGGGCGATGTGCGGCTCGGCGGCGAGCCGGTCACCGGACCGCGGCGCGATATCGGGGTGGTGTTCCAGACGCCGGTGCTGTTCCCCTGGCGCAGCGTGCTCGACAACGCCTTGCTGCCGGTGGACGTGCAGCGCCTTGGCCGCGAACGGATGCGCGGCGTTGCCATGGAACTGCTGAAGCTGGTCGGCCTCGAAGGTTTCGAGAATTCGTATCCCTGGCAGCTTTCCGGAGGCATGCAGCAGCGGGCCGCCCTGGTGCGGGCGCTGATCCATGACCCCAGCGTGCTGCTGATGGACGAGCCGTTCGGCGCGCTGGACGCGATGACTCGCGAAGCGATGAACCTGGAATTGCAACGGATCTGGCTGGCCGGCGAAGAGGGTCGCCGCAAGACGGTGATCTTCGTGACCCATTCGGTCGGCGAGGCGGTGTTTCTCGCCGACCGCGTCGTGGTGATGTCGCCGCGTCCGGGCCGGGTGCTCGACACGCTCGACGTCGATTTCCCGCGGCCGCGCGCGCTTGTCGGTGATGAACACCGAGGCGTTCGGCACCCACGTGCAACGCATCCGCCTGGCGCTGAACGCTATCGGTGGCCTGGAATGAAGGCTGGCCTCCGCGTCCTGCTGATGATTGGCCTGCTGGCGCTATGGGAACTCACGGTGCGCGCGCTGGCAATTCCGGCCTTTCTGCTGCCGCCGCCTTCCGCGGTTGCCATCGGGCTGTATCGCGGGATCGCCAGCGGGCTGTATCTCGAGCACATCTGGATCACCCTCATCGAGACGCTGCTGGGTTTCCTGCTCGGCGCCAGTGTCGGATTCGGGCTCGGCACGCTGGTGGCGCTTTCGCGGCGCTTCGAATATTTCCTCTATCCGGTCATCGTGATGTTCCAGTCGATGCCGAAGGTGGCGCTGGCGCCTTTGATCATCGTGTGGTTCGGGCTGGACCTGAAATCCAAAGTCATCAACGCGGCTCTCGTGTGCTTCTTCCCGTTGCTGGTCAACACCATCGCCGGGCTGCGCTCGGCCGATGAGGACCGGGTGTCGCTGATGCGGTCGCTGGCCGCGTCGCCGCTGCAGATCTTCTGGATGTTGCGGTTGCCGGGCGCGCTGCCGAACATCTTCGCCGGGCTGGAGATCGCCATGATCTTCGCCTTGATCGGCGCCATCGTCGCCGAATTCGTCGGCGCCCAATCCGGCCTCGGGATGCTGATCCAGAGCATGAATTTCTCCATGGACGTCGCCGGGCAATTCTCGGTGCTGTTCATTCTTTCGTTGATCGGCCTGGTCCTGAACGCAGTCGTCGTGGCCGTGCGGCGCCGCGTGGTATTCTGGGATGCCGAGGGCCGGGCCGATCGTCTGCAACGTCTGCCGCCAGGGAAATGAGGCCGCCATGAAACGAATCCTTGCAGCGCTTGCCGTGCTCGTTCTCGCGATACCGTTGGGCCCGGCACAGGCGCAGCCGGTGTTGCGGGTGGGCTTCTGCGCCCGCACCGTGAGCGCTTCGGCGACGCCGTTCGCGATCGCCACCAAGCTCGGCTGGTTCGCCAAGGACGGGTTCAAGGTGGAACTGGTGCCGCTGCCCGGCAGCAGCGACTGCGTGAAGCTGGTGGCGACCAAGGACCTGCCCTACGCGTTGCCGTCGATCGAGCCGGTGCCGACGCTGGTCGCGCAGGGCGTGCCGATCCGCAACTACTATACGGCGTATCAGGGCAACATTTATGGTATCGCCGTGCCGGAGGGCAGCCCGATCAAGACGCTGGCCGACCTCAAGGGCAAGCGCATCGGGGTCAACGCGATGGCCTCGGCCGGCTACATCATCGCCCGCGCGCTGGCGGTGACCCAGGGCTTCAACCCCGACACCGATGTCAGGATCATGGTCGCCGGCGAGGGCGCGCAGGCGGCGGCGCTGGTGCGTTCCAACCAGGTGGATGCGCTGAGCCAGTTCGACACGCAGTATGCGCTGGTGGAGAACGCCGGGGTGAAGCTGACCTACCTGGACACCTCGGCGATTTCGAAGTTTCCGTCGAACGGGTTCATCGCGTTGGAGGAGCGGCTGAAGAACAACCGCGCCGAGGCGGTGGCGCTGGCCCGCGGCTACGCGATGGGCACCGTCTATGCGCTGGCCAATCCGGAATCGGCGGTGCGGATCCTATGGGAGGTCTACCCGCAAACGCGCGGCACCGGCCGCGACGAGGCGACGGCGATGCGCGACGACGTGCATGTGCTGAACGCCAGGGCAAAGAACTGGAAGCTGGAGGCCGGCGGTGTCACCAAATGGGGTGAGAACTCGGTGGCGAACTACCAGACCTACATGGAATTCCTGCTGGCCAACGGCGTGATCAAGACGAAGACCAACGCTGCCGACATCCTGGACAACGGCCTGATCGACGACATCAACAAATTCGACGCCGCCGCCGTAATCGCGCAGGCCCACGCGGCCCCAAAATAATACCCGAGAATTGAGCGCAGCTAAAAGTCGAGGATTATCAAGGCTCCGCCTTGATTGGGGTCCAGGGGCAAAGCCCCTGGCCTTCTGTGCCTGAATGGACTTTGCTAGCCTGAACCGGCAAGCCGCGAGGGACCCATGACCGAGCACATCGTCCTCAACGTCGACGGCCGCGAGCACATGATCGAGGCCGACCCCGACATGCCTCTGTTGTATGCCTTGCGCGACGATATCGGGCTGGACAATCCCAGGTTCGGCTGCGGCCTTGGCCAGTGCGGCGCCTGCACCGTGCATGTCGACGGCACGCCCACGCGGTCGTGTTCGTTTCCGGTCGGCGCCGCGCAGGGCGTGAAGGTGACGACGCTGGCAGGGCTCGGCACGCCTGACCTGCCGCACAAGCTGCAGACGGCGTTCATCGCCGAGCAGGCGTCTCAATGCGGCTACTGCCTGAACGGCTGGCTGATGACGGCGGCGGCGCTGCTGCGCGAGAAGCCGCATCCCAGTTCCGAGGAAATCCGCGAGGCGATGTCCGGGGTGAAATGCCGCTGCGGCGCGCAAATGGCGATGCTGCGCGCCATTGCGCGCGCGGCGCAGGCATAGGGGAGGCTGCAATGACCCATATCTCCCGACGCAGCCTGCTGCGGAGCGGCGGTGCACTGGTGGTGGCCTTGCACGCGCCGATGCCGGCGTTTGCCCAGTTACAAACGGCGGCACCAGCGGCGGCGAAGCTGTCGCCGGACCAGCTCGATTCGTGGCTCGCCATCCACCAGGACGGCAGCGTGACGGTGTTTTTCGGCAAGATGGATCCGGGACAGGGCGTCGACGTGGCAATCCGGCAGATCGTTGCCGAGGAGCTTGACGTCGCGGTCGAGCGGGTCGGCATCGTCATGGGCGACAGTGCCCGCACGGTGAACCAGGGGGGCGCGTCCGGGAGCACGGGCGTGGAGCGCGGCGGAATTTCGCTCCGCTATGCCGGGGCCGAGGCGCGCCGCGTGCTGCTGGAGATGGCGGCGTCGAGCCTGGGCGTGCCGGTGGACGCGCTGCAGGTGCGCGACGGGGTGATCTCGATCATCGCCGACCCGGGCAGGAAGACCAGCTACGGCGCGTTGATCGGCGACCGGCGGTTCGACGTGGCGATGCAGTGGAACGGCGAATACGGCAATGGCCTGGTGGCGCGTGGCCATGCCGAGCCGAAGAAGCCGTCGGAATACCGGGTGGTTGGGACTTCGGTGCCGCGCACCGACATCACCGAAAAGGTGGTCGCCCGGCATCAGTTCGTCACCGACGTGCGGCTGCCCGGGATGCTGCATGGGCGGATGATCCGTCCGACGTCGGCCGGCAGCGTGCCGACGGCGGTGGACGAAAAGTCGGTGGCCGACATCGCCGGCGTGAAGGTGGTCTGGAAGCAGGGTTTCCTGGGCGTCGTGGCGCCGCGGGAATGGGATGCGATCCGCGCCGCCGCCGCACTGAAGGTGACGTGGTCGCAGCCGGCGCAGGCGTTTCCCGGCAGCGACCGGATCTATGACCACATCCGCGCCGCCGCCCCCGTCATCCGCAAGGAGCCGGTGAAACAGGGTGATGCTGCAGGGGCCATCGCCGGCGCCGCCAAGGTTGTCGAGGCGGAATACGAGTGGCCGTTCCAGTCGCATGCCAGCATGGGGCCGGCCTGTGCGGTGGTCGATGCGCGCCCGGGCGGCGCCACGGTCTGGACGGGCACGCAGAAGCCGCATTATGCCGCGACCGGGGTCGCCCGCATCCTCGGCCTGAAGCCGGATGAGGTCCGCGCGATCTGGGTCCGAGGAGCGGGCAGCTACGGCCGCAACGACGCCGGAGACGCCGCGATGGATGCGGCGGTGCTGTCGCAGGCGGCCGGCGTGCCGGTGCGGGTGCAGTACATGCGCAACGAGGGCACGGCGTGGGACCCCAAGGGGCCGGCCTCCATCCATCGGGTGCGGGCCGGGCTGGACGCCAATGGTCGCGTGATAGGCTATCAGTTCGAGAGCCGCGGCTTTTCCCGCAACGATATCGAGACCAACGAGAGCGATCCGGCACATTCGCTGGCGGGCCAGTCAATGGGCGCCAAACTGACGCCGAAGCAGGAATTCGGGGTTCCCACCGAGCCGTATCGCTTCCCCGCGCAGTTGCGGGCGTGGGAGACGATTCCGGCGCTGCTGGACCGCGCCTCGCCGCTGCGGAGCTCGCATCTGCGCGACCCGGTCGGGCCGCAGCTGGCATTTGCGTCGGAATCGTTCATGGACGAGCTGGCCCACGCCGCCGGCGCCGATCCGATCGCCTTTCGCCTGGCGCATCTGGACGACAAGCGCGGCATTGCCGCGATCACCGCGTGCGGCGAGCGGTTCGGCTGGCAGCCCTGGGTCGCTGCCAGCACGCCACGGGACGGAACCGTGGCGAATGGCCGCGGCTTCGCGTTTACCCAGCGCGGCGGCACCATCGTCGCGGTGGCCGTCGAGGTCGAGGTCAACCGCGCCACCGGCAGCGTGCGGCCGCTGCGCTGGACCGTGGCGCATGATTGCGGGTTGGTGATCAATCCCGCCGGATTGCGGCTGTGCCTGGAGGGCAACATCGTGCAGGGCACCAGCCGGGCGATGTGGGAGGAGGTCACCTTCGACCGGGCCGGCGTCACCAGCGTCGATTGGCTGAGCTATCCGATCCTGGATGTCAGCGAGGCGCCGGCCAGCATCGACATGGTGATCATCGACCGGCCGGAATTGCCGCCGGCCGGGGCCGGGGAAGGCGCCATACGGCCGGTGGCCGCGGCCATCGGCAATGCCATCTTCGACGCGACAGGGATACGGCTGCGGCGGGCGCCGTTCACGCCGGACCGGGTGAAGGCCGCGATCGGGTAGACGTCGCGATCGGGTCGGCGATTGTCGGAGCCGGCGATTTCTCGCAGAGTGGCCCAACCCCGTTCTGGAGAATGGCCATGTCCGAAGACAGCACCCTCGCCGCGATCCGCGCCAACCATGCCGAGCTGACGGCGATCCGGCGCGACATCCATGCCCATCCGGAGATGGGCCTGGAGGAAACCCGCACTGCCGGCATCGTCGCTGCCAAGCTGCGCGAATGGGGCATCGAGGTGACCGAGGGCGTGGGCGTCACCGGGGTGGTCGGCACGATCAAGGGGAAGCTGCCGGGCCAGCGTTCGATTGGGCTGCGCGCCGACATGGATGCGCTGAGCATTTTGGAGCAGACGGGCCTGCCCTATGCCTCGACCACGCCCGGCACCATGCATGCGTGCGGCCATGACGGGCACACCACGATGCTGCTCGGCGCCGCCCAGCACCTGGCGCAGCACCGCGACTTCAGCGGCACGGTGCAACTGATCTTCCAACCGGCCGAGGAAGGGCGGGGCGGCGCCAAGAAGATGATCGCGGAGAAGCTGTTCGACCGGTTCCCGTGCGATGCGGTCTACGGCATGCACAATATGCCGGGCATTCCGGTGGGCAAGTTCGCCATCCGCAAGGGGCCGTTCATGGCTGGTGCGGCGGCGTGGATGGCGACGTTCAAGGGCAATGGCGGGCATGGCGGCGCCGGCCCGCATCTGGCCGCCGACCTCAGCATCGTGCAGGCGCACTACGTGCTGGGGCTGCAGACGATCGTCGGCCGCAACGTGCCACCGGGGGAGACGGCGGTGATCAGCGTCGGCTACATCGGCGGCGGGTCGCCGCTGTCGATCAACGTGATGCCGGCGGAGATCCAGGTCGGCGGCACCTCGCGCTGCTTTACCCCGGCGACCATCGAAATCCTCGACCGCCGCATGGCCGAGCTGGCGCATGGTCTGGCCAAGCTGCATGGCGCGACCGCCGAGTTCACGCAAAGCTGGGGGACCATTCCGCTGAGCAACCACGACGAGCAGACCGAGGTGGCGGTGGCTGCCGCGACGGCGCTGGTGGGCGCCGACGCGGTCGAGCCGAATGCGAAGCCGATCACTGGCGGCGAGGATTTCTCGTTCATGCTGGAGGCCAAGCCGGGCTCATTCATTTTCATCGGCAACGGGGTGGCCGACGACGGCAGCTATCACGGGGTGCACACGCCGAAATACAATTTCAACGACGAGATCATTCCGCTCGGCGCCGCCTATTGGGTGGGGCTGGTGAAGCAGGAACTGAACCTGCGCGGCGGCTGAGCCCGCCGGCCGATTGTCGGGTGCGGCGAAACTCCGCAGAGTGGCCCAACCCCGTTCTGGAGAATGGCCGTGTCCGAAGACAGCACCCTCGCCGCGATCCGCGCCAACCATGCCGAACTGACGGCGATCCGGCGCGACATCCATGCCCATCCGGAGATGGGCCTGGAGGAAACCCGCACCGCCGGCATCGTCGCGGCCAAGCTGCGCGAATGGGGCATCGAGGTGACCGAGGGGGTTGGCGTCACCGGCGTGGTCGGCACGATCAAGGGGAAGCTGCCGGGCCAGCGTTCGATTGGGCTGCGCGCCGACATGGATGCGCTGAGCATCCTGGAGCAGACGGGCCTGCCCTATGCCTCCACCACGCCCGGCACCATGCATGCGTGCGGCCATGACGGGCACACCACGATGCTGCTCGGCGCCGCCCAGCACCTGGCGAAGCACCGCGACTTCAGCGGCACGGTGCAACTGATCTTCCAACCGGCCGAGGAGGGACGCGGCGGCGCCAAGAAGATGCTGGAGGACGGACTGTTCGACCGGTTCCCGTGCGATGCGGTCTACGGCATGCACAACATGCCGGGTATTCCGGTGGGCAAGTTCGCCATCCGCAAGGGGCCGTTCATGGCCGGCGGCTCGAAATGGATGACGACATTCAAGGGCAATGGCGGGCATGGCGGCGCGGCGCCGCACCGGGCCGCCGACCTCAGCATCGTGCAGGCGCATTACGTGCTGGGCCTGCAGACGATCGTCGGCCGCAACGTGCCGCCGGGGGAAACGGCGGTGATCAGCGTGGGCTACATCGGCGGCGGGTCGCCGCTGTCGATCAATGTGATGCCGGCGGAGATCCAGGTCGGCGGCACATCACGCTGCTTCACGCCGGCAACGATCGAGATCGTCGACCGCCGCATGACCGAACTGGCGCACGGGCTGGCCCAGCTGCATGGCGCGACGGCCGAGTTCGACCAGGATTGGGCGTTCGTGCCGCTGGTCAACCATGACGAGCAGACCGAGGTGGCGGTGGCTGCCGCGACGGCGCTGGTCGGCGCCGACGCGGTCGAGCCGAATGCCAAGGCGGTCACCGGCGGCGAGGACTTCGCATTCATGCTGGAGGCCAAGCCCGGCGCCTTCATCTTCATCGGCAACGGGGTGGCGGACGATGGCAGCTATCACGGGGTGCACACGCCGAACTATAATTTCAACGACGAGATCATTCCGCTCGGCGCCGCCTACTGGGTGGGGCTGGTGAAGCAGGAATTGAACCTCCGCGGCGGCTGATTCCCGGCGGTCCGATGCGCATCCGTCGGGTGGTCGACGGACGCATCTTTGTTTCTTGCCCATAATTTTTACGATTGCCAAACCGGCTTTGCATGGCAAGAGTGGCGGTCCGAATTCAGGGCCGTATCCGGCTGACTCACGCGCCTGGTATTTGAAAACACGTTCGAAGAAGCAAAAGGCATCACGGGCATGACGAATTGGACCGGAACGAGCAGCAACGCGTACGGCAATCCGCTGAATTGGGACGACGGGGTTCCCACGGCGGGGAACCAGGGGTCGATCACCTTGGCCGGGGCGGATGTGCAGGTGCTGGCCGGGGCCACCCTCGATGCCGGGATCGCCGTGGCCGGCGCCACGCTTGAGGCGCTGGGCAACCTCACCTACCAGGGGTTCAGCGCGATCAGCGGCGTCGATGCCACGTCGCATTTCACGCTGCAGATCGATGGCGGGACGCTGACCAACACCGCCAACATCACCATTTTCGGAAAGAATGCTTTCGGCAGCGTGGTGTTCTCGGGCGGCGGCACGCTGGACAACGCCGCCGCGGGCGGCGCGTTCGGCAGCATCTCGGCGTCCGGGGGCGCGCGGATGAACATCGGCGGCGGCGGCACGGTGCTGCTGGGCAGCGCGGTGCAGGCTTTCGATGTGAACTCGACGCTATTCATCACCGGCCCGATCATGCCGGATGCGAGTGGCGCCGGCGTGATGACGATCGGCAACAGCGCCACCATCGAACTGAGTGGCTTCGTCGATCCCGGCCTCACCACCAGCTTTACGACGTTCGGCTTTTCCAGCTCGCCGGCCGGGGGTCGGCTGCTGCTCGACACGCCGGCGTCGTTCGGCGCCAAGATCTCCGGGTTCTTCACCGCCGCCGATGTCGTCGACCTCGGCAATGCCGCATCGCAGAACACCGGCGCGCCGACGCTCGCCTTCACCGAAGTGGCCAACATCGGCACCGTCACGATCACCACCCCGATCGTCAGCGGCACGAAATCGTTGTCGCTGAAATTCGCCGATCCGAAAGGAAAATACACCGCCGCCAATCCCACCACCGGCGGCTTCTCGGTGGTGACCGACAACGCCGGCGGCTATCTGGTTTCCACCTCCGCTGCATGCTTTGCCGCCGGAACGCGTATCCGCACCGCGCTGGGCGAGGTTGCTGTGGAAGATCTGCGTGAGGGCGACCAGGTTGTGCGTGCCGGCGGCGGCACTGCCGCCATCGTCTGGCTGGGCCATCGCCACGTCGATTGCCGCCGTCATCCGCGGCCGCACGACGTGATGCCAGTACGGGTGCAGGCCGGCGCGTTCGGCCCGAATGCGCCGACGCGCGATCTGCTGCTGTCGCCCGATCATGCGGTCCATGTGGCGGCCGAGGGCGGCCGACTGATCCCGATCCGTTACCTCATCAACGGCGCCAGCATCGCCCAGATGGAAGTCGAGCATGTCACCTACTGGCATGTCGAGTTGCCGGCGCACGACGTGCTGCTGGCCGAGGGGCTGGAATGCGAAAGCTACCTCGACACCGGCAATCGCAGCGCCTTCGCGGGTCAGCCGGTGACGGCGGTGCATCCGGACTTCGCGCTGCGGGTATGGGAAGCGCAGAGCTGCGCGAAGCTGGTCACCCATGGCCCGTTGCTGGCGCAGACACGGGAGATGCTGCTGGCCCGCGCCATCGGACTCGGCCATGCCATCACCGCCGACGCGGATCTGCACCTGATTGCGGATGGCCGCGTCATCCGCGCGCACACCGATGGCGCCTCGGATCGCTTCCTGCTGCCGCCGGGGGTGGCGCAGGTGCGGCTGGTCTCGCGCAGCCAGGCTCCGGCCGATCTCGCCAGGGACGGAACGGATCACCGCGTCCTGGGAGTGGCGATCGCCGCGGTCGTGCTCGACGGTGCGGCGATGGAACTGGACGGCATGGCGTTCGGCCCCGGCTGGCACCAGCCGGAAGCGGGCTGGCGCTGGACCGATGGCGACGCGACGTTGCAGACGGCCGGTGCGCGCGAGATCGTCGTTTCGGTTGCGATGTCGGCGCGGGTACTGGCTCCAGCGCCCGAACGCGACCCGCCTCGCCGCCTGACCGGAGCGCGCTTGTCCACCGACCCGGATCGTCGGCGCGAAGCGGCAGTTTGTCCCATCGTCTATTGATACTTGATAGTTGCAGTCGATTGTCGAGTTCTCGACTGATCGATGCTTGTTGCAGAAGTAGAATCTAGTCGTTGCGAAAACAAGGCGTTTTCGCGACAGTGCAGTTCAAGGTTCTCAACTGAAATTCTGCACGCACTGCTTCTTGTTACAATAAAACGAAACATAACTTTCAAGCGAGGCGAACATTCCATGGCAACGACCACTTGGACCGGCACGGCCAGCAATTCCTACAGCGATCCCAACAACTGGGACAACGGAGTTCCGAACTCGATCACGCAAGGGTTCATCAACATAGCCGCCGATGTACAGGTGGCGGCGAACAGCACGCTTAGTGCCGGGATCGCCATCGGCGGTGTCGGACTGCAGACCCTGGAAGCGCTGGGCAACCTCAACTACAACGGCTTCAGCGAAATCAGCGGGAATGGCGTAGCCACGGATTTCAACCAGCATTTCGTCATCAAGATCGACGCCGGCACGCTGACCAACCGGGCCAATATCGCGACGACGGCGTTCAACGAGAACGGTACCATTTCGATTGCCGCGGGCGCCACGCTGGACAACGCCAACAATGCCGGCTTCGGCACGATCCATGCCGAGGGTGGCTCCTCGCTGATCATCAGCGGCGCCGGCACGGTGGCGGACAGCAACTCGATCTTCGCGGTCGGCAGCGGCACCACCCTCTCGATTCTGAGTCCCGTCGTCGCCGATGTCTTCGGCAACGGGACGATTACCGTCGGCAACAGTTCTACGGTGAACCTGGGCGCATCCGTGGCGACGGCCATCACCACCCAGTTCGCCGATCTCAGCCAGCACGGGTTCACGGGCATTCCAGTCGGTGGTCTGCTGCAGCTTCCGGTGGCGAACACCTTCACGTCCCAGATCGCCGGGTTCTTCAATCCGGCCTACACCATCGACTTGGTCGGCGCAGCCAGCGGCGCGTTCAAAGCTCCCGACCTGACGTTTTCGGAGACGGGCGGCATCGCCACGCTGGTGGTGACCGCGCATACCTTCAATCCCGGCAACGGCGTCGTCGCGACCTTGACGTTCAAGGACCCGACCGGCCGCTACAGCAGCTTCAACCCGACCACCGGCGGCTTCAGCATTTCGGCCGATAGTGGCGTCGGCTACAATATCAACACCGCCATCGTTGCCTGCTTCGCCTCGGGAACACGCATCCGCACCGACCGCGGCGAGGTTGCGGTCGAGGCGCTGGGCGTCGGCGACCATGTGCAGAGTGCGCTCGGCGGCACTGCGCCGGTGGTGTGGCTCGGCCATCGCAGCATCGACTGTGCGCGCCACCCGCGACCCGGGGATGTGTGGCCGGTGCGCGTGGAGGCGCATGCGTTCGGCCCTGGGCAGCCGTCCCGGGACCTGCTGCTGTCGCCCGACCATTCGGTGCATGTCCAGACCGCGGGCGGCGCCGCCCTGATCCCGATCCGCTATCTTGTCAACGGCGCCAGCATCGCCCAAATCGAAATGGAGCGGGTCACCTACTGGCATGTCGAATTGCCGGCGCACGACGTGCTGCTGGCCGAGGGGCTGGAGTGCGAGAGCTATCTCGACACCGGCAATCGCTGCGCCTTCGCCGGTGAGATGGTCACGGCGGTGCATCCCGATTTCGCATTGCGGGTGTGGGAGGCGGAAAGCTGCGCCCGCCTGCTGGTCGACGGTCCGGAACTTGCCCTGGTCAGGGCGATGCTGCTGGCGCGCGCCGCGGAGATTGGCCACGCCATGACCGACGATGCGGAGCTGCACCTGGTTGCCGATGGCCGTGTGATACATCCGCAAGCGGACGGGCATCTGCATCGCTTCGTGCTTCCCGCCGGCACCCGTGCCGTGCGGCTGGTTTCGCGCAGCCAGGCGCCTGCCGATATCGGCGCCGACACAGCCGATCATCGGATGCTGGGTGTCGCCGTTGCGGCGATCATGGTGGATGGCGTGGCCATCGCCCTCGACGGGCCCGAGCTTGGCCGAGGCTGGCACGCGCCGGAGGCCGGATGGCGCTGGACCGGCGGCGATGCCGAGATGAATGTTGCAGGCGCGCGTGAGATCGCCGTGTCGGTGGCGATGTCGGCGCGCTATTGGCGCCGCCCCGCCGCTACGGGTCGCCTGGCGGCCTGAATTCGAAGCGATAGCAGCCCGTTCGGATTCGCCTTGCGATTCCGGACGGGCGCCATTGCAAAGCCAGTGTTAAGGCTGCGCATTTCCGAACAATATCGTTTCTTTCTGACAAAAATCTCATTGCCAGGGAATGCGGCGGGCGCAGACAGTGCGGCGCCAGCACTCCAAAGTAGCACTCGTACGCACGATGCAACGATTCCGCTGGCGGCTGGAACCACGGCCAACAGGCCACTGAAAGCGCGGATCGCATGGCGACGACTTCCTGGACCGGCAGCAATAGCCAGGCCTATGCCGATCCGCTGAACTGGACCGATGGCGTACCGGCGACCGGCGGGCAGGGCAACATCACCCTGACCGGCGCCGTCGTGAAGCTGCTGCCCGGCCAGACGCTCGATGCGGGCATCGGCATCGGCGCACCTGTCGGCCCGGGAGCGCCGGGGGGAGCCACGCTGGAGGCGCTGGGGAGCCTCACCGCCACTGACTCGGGCGCCATCTCCGGCCCGAATGACGGGCTGGTCGAGAGCTTCACGCTGCAGTTGGACGCCGGCACCTTCACCAACCTGTCCAACATCACCGCGGGCGGCCCGAACCTCGCCGGAATGGTGTCCTTCGCACCCGGAACGACCTTGGACAACGCCCTGTCGGGCGAGCAGTTCGGCCGGATCAATGTTGGCGGGGGCGCCTTGCTTGTCATCGGCGCCGGCGGCGTCGTTGCCAATGGCGGCTTCATGTCCGCGGCCGACCCGGGGTCGCGGCTGACGGTGCTGAGCCCGATGGTTGCCGATGCAGGCGGGGCCGGCACCATCGAAATCGGCAGCAGCAGCACGGTGGAACTGGGCGGCGCGGTCGCCGCCAGCATCACCACCCTGTTCGGCGCGCTGGGCTCCGGCACCGCGTTCTCGACCGGCCTGCTGCGGCTCGACGCGCCGGACAGCTTCGCCGCCCAGATCTACGGCTTCACCGTGCCCGGCTACACGATCGATCTGGCGGGCGCCGCGGTGGATGCCACCGCCGCGCCGACGTTGGATTTCTCCGAGGCCGCCGGCGTCGCGACCCTAGTGGTCACCAAGTCGACCGCCGCGGGCGCGGTGACGCTGGCGCGGCTGAGCTTCAACGATGCCGCCGGCGTTTATGTCGGCGCCGACCCGGTGACCGGCGCGTTCAGCATCGCCGGCGACGGCGCCACCGGCTACAATATCTCCAACAGCGCGGCCTGCTTCGCTTCGGGCAGCCGCATCCGGACCTTGCGCGGCGAGGTGGCGGTCGAGGCACTGCGCGTGGGCGATCGGGTGCTCAGCGCCTTCGGCGGTTTTGCGCCGGTAACCTGGATGGGACGGCGGCAGGTCGATTGCGACCGCCACCCGAGGCCGCAGGACGTCTGGCCGGTGCGCGTGCAGGCCGGCGCCTTCGGCGACAACCGTCCCTGCCGGGACCTGCTGCTGTCACCGGACCATGCGGTGCATGTGGACGGCATCCTGGTTCCGGTTCGATACCTCGTGAACGGCGCCAGCATCGCCCAGGAGGCGGTGGCGCGGGTCACTTACTGGCATGTGGAATTGCCGGCGCATGATGTGCTGTTCTCGGAGAACCTCGAAACCGAAAGCTACCTGGATACCGGCAACCGTGCGGCCTTCGAGGGTGAGGCGGTGGTCATGGCGCAACCGGATTTTGCCTTGCGGGTGTGGCAGGCGGAAAGCTGCGTTCCGCTGGTCACGAGTGGGCCGGAAATCATCGCCATCAGAGAGATGCTGCTGGCGCGGGCGGCCAAACTTGGCCATGTCGTGACCGGCGACCCTGATCTCCGCCTGTGCGTCGATGGCCGCATGGTGCGTGGCCGCGTCGCCGGCGCGGAGCATCGGTTCCTGGTGCCGCCGGGTGCGCGCCGCGTGCGGCTGGCTTCGCGCAGCGAGATTCCAGCAGCGATCCACGCCGACGCCGCGGACCAACGCCGGCTCGGCGTTGCGGTGGCGGCGATCAGGGTCGACGGCGCCGCGATGTCGATTGACGATCCGGCCCTTGGCAGCGGCTGGCACCGGCCGGAGTCGGATTGGCGCTGGACCGACGGCAGCGCCGAATTGCCTGCCGCCGGAGCGCGCGAGATCGTGGTCGTGGTTGCCATTGCCGAACGCTACTGGCTGCGGACCGCCGAACTGGCGGTTGTCGGTCGCCGGGCAGCCTGAGGAAGGCCGCCGGCGCCGGCGAACGCGGGGTCAGGCGGCCTTGGCCTCGGCCTTCGCCAGGGTCAGTCCACAGGCGTCGAACGTCGCGAACAGCTTGGCCGCGGCTTCGGCGGACAGCTTCAAATGCGGCGGGCGGATGTTGTTCCATTCGGCGTCGCCGGTGTGGCGGGCCACCAGCGCCTTCAGGCCGGGGATCAGGGCGGCCGAGGTGACCGCCTTGCGGATCGCGCCGAGAGTGGCGCTGGCATCGGCGCCGACCTGGCTGTCCCAGTTCTTGTAGACGACGGCGCTGACGGCGCTCCCGACATTGGCCGCCGCCGTGATGCAGCCGGCACCGCCAGCGGCGAGCAGCCCGTGCAGGGCGCTGTCGTCGCCGCAATAGACCTCGAACCCGTCCTTGGCGAAGTGGTCGACGTAGGATTTGGTGTTGGCGAAGTCGCCGCTGCTGTCCTTGAGCCCCTTCACCTTGCCGGGATACGCCTTCAGCAGGCGGGCGATCAGGTCGATGCCGAAGGGCACCGCCGACTGCGCCGGGAAATGGTACAGGTAGATCTTGATGTCGCCGCCGACGCGCTGGATGACCTCGCTGAAATAGGCGAACAGCCCGTCATCGGAGGGGTTCTTGTAGAAGAACGGCGGCAGCAGCAGGGCCCCGCGGCAGCCGAATTTCTCCGCCGCCATGGTCAGCTTCACGGTGTCGGGGATGGCGGTCGTGCCGGTGCCGGGCATCAGCACCTTGGGTGAAATACCGCGGCCGATCAGGCCTTCCATGACGCCGATCCGCTCATCGACGCCGAGCGAGTTCGCCTCGCCGGTGGTGCCGAGGATCGCCAGGCCGTTGCAGCCATTGGCGAGCAGCCAGTGGCAATGGCCGGCCATGCGGTCGAGGTCGACCGAGAGGTCGGGCTTCATGGCGGTCAACGCGGCCGCGTTGACGCCGCCGAACAGCGCGTTCTTCATCATGGGCGGTCACCTTTTCTGGTCGCGGAGTTTTTGCCGGCGGTCTTCGCGCCAGCCGGGGGTATGGGCAGCTTGGCGGCGGTCGGTCGGCGGCTGCGCGGCATCTGGCCGGGCCAGTCGACCAGATGGTGCTCCAGCAGGCCGGCGGTGCGCTCGCTAATGGCTCGGCCGCGCACCGACACGCCGGCCTCGTGCACCGTGTCAGCGCTGCCTGACACCAGATGATGCCACCAGGCGAGGTCCCGGCCTTCGGCCACGCGGCGATACGCGCAGCTCGGCGGCAGCCAGTCGATCTCGGACATCTCGGCCTGGGCCAGGTCGACGCAATCCGGCACGTGCCGGCGACGCTCGGCGTATTTGCCGCATTGGCAGCTGTTCAGGTCGAGCAGGCGGCAGGCGACGTTGGTGAAGCCGAGGTCGCCGGTGTCTTCGAAGCGCAGCTTGTGCAGGCAGCAGCGGCCGCAGCCATCGCAGAGCGACTCCCATTCCGGGACGGTCATCTCCGACAGGCGCTTGGTTTTCCAGAAGGGCAGCGGCTCAGCCATGCCGCAGACTAGCGGGGACTCCCTCCGGCGGCTAGATCAGCCCTTGGTCTTGGGCGGGGGCAGCGGAGCCGACTGCACGCTGCCGGTGGGGGCGTAGGCCGGCGGGGCGGATTGCGCCGTGGGCGGCGCCGCGCGGGCAGCCGAAGCGGAAGCGGCGCTGGAGTAGCGCGCCAGCATTTCCTTGAGCGGCTCGGCGCCGGGGTTCTGGCCCTCGTTGTTGATGACCAGCGCCTGGGCGCCGACCGGACGGCCGTAATAGGAGGCATTCCAGTCGCTGCGCTGGCTGATCATGCTGCCTTCGAGCGACAGACCGGCGAACAATCCGCGCGATTTGGAGAAGGCGACGATGTCGGCCCTGAGCGCGGCGGTGGTGGCGCCCTGGACGCCGCCGCCCAGAGTCGCCACGGCGACCGAGGCATCGGCGCCGAGCTTGAACTGGCTGTCCAGCAGCGCCTGCAGGCCCTTGTCGGTGAGCACGATGAACAGCACCTCGCTGTCCTGGATGCCGAGCTGCAGGCCGATGCTGCCGGCGCCCATGCCGTAGAACGCGGGGCTGGACCAGCCGCCGCCGGAGCCGCGGCCGACCATGACGCAGTTGCCGCCCTGGCCGCCGAAGATGAAGCCGGCCTTGAACAGCCGCGGGCAGACCATCACGCCCTTCGACTTGGTCATCAGGTCGCGCGCTTCGCTGGCGTCGGGGTCGACCAGCATTTCCTGCACCGCCAGGGTGGCTCGGTCGACCAGCGTCTGCTGCTCGGTCTGCGCGTGGGCCACGAACGGCATCAGGACGAGAAGGACGGGCAGCAGGTAGCGGAACATGTCGCGATCTCCGGTTACCGGAAGAAGCCTTGCGGCAGGCGAATCGCCCTCGGCCGGTTATTCGAGATCAGACTGCGTCAACAATGCGTTGGAACGCAAGCTTCATCTTTTGAACGAACAAAAGGGGCGATCACAAATCCGCCATCTCGTTGACGCAGACAACGCGCCATCCGCCGTCGTGCCGCTCCATCCGGGTCAGCGACAGGTTCTCCACGGACAGGTGCAGGGCGTTGTCCGCGGCCACCCCCAGCGCATGCGCGACCGCCGCCCGGATGGCGCCGCCGTGACTGACGACGACGACCTGGCCGCCGGGATGGGCAACTGCCAGCCGCTCCAGCGCGGCGCCAACGCGGGCGATGACCGCGACCATGCTTTCGCCGTGCGGCGGACTCTCGGTGCCGGAGAACGGCCAGAACGGATGCGGCGGCATGCTGAGATGCTGCGGCAGGTCGCCGTGCCGCAGGCCCTGCCAGTCACCCATGTCCTGCTCGATCAGGTCGGGCTCGACGGCATAGGGCGTGGCCGGGTAGCCGGCGCGCAGGATGGCGTCGGCGGTGAGGCGGGTGCGCGACAGAGGCGTCACCACCCACGACGCGGGCTTCGGCAGGCGGCGGGCCAGCGAGGCGTAGCTGGGGGTCTGCGCATCGAGCGTGTGCGGGCAGAGCTCCACGTCCATCGCGCCGTACAGCATGGCGCGGGCGTTCTCCTCCACCAGCGCGTGGCGGACCATCCAGAAACCGGTATGCGGCATCATTATTCCCCAATCGAAAGCAATGCGCCGCGGGTTCGCGCGACCTGGAACTGGCGGGCGAACAGCAGGCCGGCGGCGACCATCCAGACGAAATTCAGGCCGAATGCCCAGCCGAGCTGGTCCCAGGCGATGACGCCGGAGGCGAGGGCCGTCGCGCATCCCCTCGAACACATGTGCCGACGGCAGTGCCAGGGCGATCGGGCGGACCGCGTCCGGGAGCACCGAGACCGGGTAGAACACCGCCGAGAACGGCGTCAGCCCGAACAGCACCGACCAGGCCAGCGCCTCGGCGCCGGCGCCGTGGCGCAGGATCAGGCTGACCACGCCGAGCGACACCGCCCAGCCCATCAGCATCAGGTTCGATGCGAACAGCACCAGCACCGGGCCCATCGCGAACAGGTTGAACGCATACAGCACCCAGGCCAGCAGGATCGCCGGCAGCAGCCCGGTCGCCATCCGCAGCACCGACATGGCGAACAGCGCCGCCACCAGCTCCCACGGCCGCAGCGGGCTGACGAACACGTGGCCGAGGTTGCGCGACCAGATCTCTTCCAGGAAGCTGATCGCCACGCCCATCTGGCTGCGCAGCGCCACCTCCCACAGCAGCACCGCGCCCAGCAGCACGCCGAGCGTCGTGGCGCCGGCGCTGCCGAGACGGGCCGCGAAGAAGCTGGCGGTGAAGCCCCAGATGCACATCTGCAGGGTCGGCCAGTACGCCAGCTCCAGCAGCCGCGGCCAGGACCGGCGATACAGCGCCAGATGCCGGTACACCAGTCCCCAGATGCGGCGCAGGGCGGGCATGGCGATGCTCATCGCGCCGGCTCGCGCGGCCGGTCGCGGGCGATGTCGAGGAACACGTCCTCCAGGTCGTCGCGGCCGTAGCGGTCGAGCAACGCGGCGGGGCTGCCGCGAGTCCACGATGCGGCCCTGCTTCATCACCAGCACGTGGCCGCACAGCCGCTCCACCTCGGCCATGTTGTGGCTGGCGAGCAGGATGGTGCAGCCGCTTTCCGCCCGGTAGCGCTCCAGCCAGCTTCGCACCATGTCGCCGGTATCGGGGTCGAGGCTGGCGGTGGGCTCGTCCAGCAGCAGCAGCTCCGGCCGGTTGATCAGCGATTTCGCCAGCGCCACCCGCGTCTTCTGCCCGGCCGAAAGCTGAGCCGGCCGGGCGGTCCAGCAGGTCGCGCAGGTCCAACTCGTCGGCCAGTTCGCCGATCCGCCGCTCGGCGTTGCGGACGTTGTACAGATGGCCGTAGACCCGCAGGTTCTCGGCCACCGACAGCCGGTGCGGCAAGGCGACGTAGGGCGAGGAGAAATTCATCCGCGCCAGGGCGGCGAACCGGTCGCGCGCCATGTCGTGCCCCAGGACCTCGATTCGCCCCGGCGGTCGGCACCAGCAGTCCCGAGCAGCATGGCGATGGTGGTGGTCTTGCCGGCGCCGTTGCCGCCGAGCAGCCCGACGGTCGAACCCTGTGCGCACGCGGAACGAGATGTCGTCGACCGCCAGGGTCTCGCCGTAGCGCTTGGTCAGGCCGGTGATCGCTATGGCGTCCATTGCCGCCGGGATTAGGCCGGCCGGACGGCTACGCCAAGAGGCGATTCGATGTGGCGCATCACCGGTCGGCTCAACGCAGCGCGGGCCGCACCAGCTTGCCCTGTTGCAGCACCACCCCACGCCGCCGCGCCCAGCCGACCGCCGCCCCATGGTCCACGCCACCCAGCACGAGGCAGGCCGGATCGGGCAGCAGCGGCAGCAGCGCCGGCGCCGCGAGCGCTTCCGACCACGGCATGTAAAGCAGGTCGAGGCCGAGCCGCTCCGGAGGCAGCAACGGCAGCAGCGCCGCCTTTCCGCGCAGCAACAGCCGATAGCCGCGGGAGCGGGCGAAGTCGCGGGCGAACTGGAAGCCCGGCAGGTCCGACAGGATGTCCGCCGGGCGCAGGCCGATGATGACCTGGCCGCGCAGCGCCCAGGGCAGCAGCGCATCGAACTTCAGGAACTCGGGCCCGAGGATGCTGGCGGTGTTCAACTCGATGCCGAACGGCCCGGCGTGGCGCAGTTCGTCGCCGGCGCACAGGCTGGACAGCAGCCGCCGGTCCAGGCTGCGCCCAAGCCGGCGCAGCAGCCAGGGCTCGGAATGCGGGTTGCAATCGGGCACCAGGGTTTCGAACAGCTCGGCGATCGACAGGCTCCGCCGCTCCCATGCCGGCTCGAACCCGTCGGCGCCATGCGCGCAGATCGTCTGGCGGCGAAGGAAGCGGTCGATGCTGGCCTGTGCCAAGGCGGTTTCGAGCGCTGCCAGCGTCGCCGGGTCGAGCACCCGCGTCAGGGCCGTCGTCGTCACCGGCGTAGGATTCGGCCGGGGCCGGATCTCGCGCAGCAGGATCGCCGAGTCCATCGGCAGGTCCAGAACCAGGGTGAGCGCATCGAGGTCCACGAGCTCGGTATCGGCGAACAGCAGCCGCAATGCGTCCAGGCTGCGCTGCAGCGCCGCCCCCGCGTCGCCGCGCCAGACCAAAGCAAGATCGCGGGTCGGCAGCGCGAATAGCTGCGCCCGGTCGGCGCCGAGCAGCGGCTCCAGCGCGTCGCGGGCCAGGCGGAAATGATGCGGCGGCGTGCGTTCCTCCGGCAGGGTCGACAGCCGCAGCAGAAGCGCGCGGCGGGAGATCCCGGCGACCCGGCAATCCTGCACGAGGCCGATCAGCCTGGCCGCGTCGCTGCGCGGCAGCGGCCCCGCACCGACGCGGCGCTGCACGGCGATCATGCGTCCACCACGGCCGGCATAGCGGCAGCGGCGGCATCCAGCAGTGCCGGGTTGCCGCAGCCGAGGCGCCCCGCGGGCAAGGTCGCGGCGGCGCGTTCCATGCATTGCGCCAGGGTGCAGGCGGCGGCCATCGGGCAGCCGATGATGCGGCTGGCGGCGAGCATCGCGTCGACATGGCGGCCTTGGAAGCGGCGGACGCCCAGCGACCGGCCCCAGCGCAAGGCGGCTTCGGAATCGGCACGCTGCACCACCACCGCGGCGGCGCCGATCCGCTCGACCGCGTCGGCAATCAGGCCACCCGGGTCGGTGGCAAGATCCGGCATCCAGTTGAGTTTCAGCAAGCCTGCGTCGAGGCTGCCCGGCAGAGCGAGGCGGAGCGCCGATCCGGAGATGCCGTCCAGCACCAAGGTCATCCCGGCGTTGCCGACGACCTCCCGGGCCGCGGCAAACCCGTCAGGGTCGGCGCCGGCCTCGGCCAGCGCCACCTCGATCCCCAGACGGCGTTGCCCGACGCCGGCGGCAAAGGCCTGGAACGCTTCGGAGAGGATGCCCGGTATCGTGAGGTTCGCATGCACCGGCAGGTCGCCCGATCGCGGCCCGGCGGCGGCGAGGCGAGCCAGCACCGTCAATATCGCCGGATCGAGCCGCATCGCGAGGTGCCGTTCCAGGAAGGGATCGGCAACCGCGTCCTCGGCCTGGACCTGCGCCGTGAGGGCCGCGAAATTGAACGAAAGCTCATGATAGATCGGCCGGAAGCCTTTCCCCTGGCCGCCGACGCCGGCGGGGCCGAACAGGATGGCGGTCTGCCGGTGGATCAGTCCCGCGCCCCGCGGACCGGCCGCCAGTGCCGCCGCCGCATCGAGCGTGGAGAGCCGGGCCTGGCCCAATGGGGGGCCGAACTGGGGTCGCGTGGAATTCACCCGTTTTGGGTCCTGCCATCTGTGGTGCGGCCCGAAACGGGCCTCGAAAATCCGTCGTCCGGGGCCTAGGCTGCCCGACGATGATTACTCCCGCGTTACTGAGCCCTGCGTTGCCGTCACCGGGCGCCGCCATCCCCGCGCCTTCCAGGCTGGCGCCGGGGCAGCGGGTCTATGCCGTCGGCGACGTGCATGGCTGCCTCGACCGGCTGCAGGCGATGCATGCGCTGATCGCCGACGACCTGGCGGCGCGGCCGGTGGAGAATGCGCTGCTGATCCATATCGGCGACCTGATCGACCGCGGCCCCGACAGTGCCGGGGTAATCCGCCATCTGCTGCAGCCGTTCCCCGGGCATCCGGGCGTGAAGCCGCCGCATCGCGCCAACCTGCTTGGCAACCACGAGGAAATGCTGCTGACGGCGCTCGCCGGCAACCGGCGCGATGCCGGTGAGCAATGGCTGCGCAATGGGGGCGGCGAGACGCTGCAAAGCTGGAAGCTGGCCTGGCGCGACCCGCCGGAGCGATGGGCGGAGGGCATCCCGCCCCGCGAGCTGGGCTTCCTGCGCAGCCTGGGGCTCATCTACCGGGTCGGCGGTTATGTCTTCGTGCATGCCGGCCTGCGACCCGGCGTCGGGCTGGGGCAGCAGCAGCGCCAGGACCTGCTGTGGATCCGCGAGCCGTTCCTGACCAACGCCGATCCGCTGCCGGCGGTGGTGGTGCACGGACACACCCCGGAATCGGCGCCCGTCATCCGCTCCAACCGGATCGGTATCGATACCGGCGCGGTGCTCGGCGGCGCGCTCACCTGCGTCGTCCTGCAGGACGCCACGCTTGGCTTTTTGCAAACGTGATCTCGAAACCTTGAACCCGGAAGCTGACCCAGCGCATGGCGGAACGAAACCGGGCCCGGCCAGCTTGCCACCGTGTGTAACCTTCGCTACGGGACCATGATGCATCCGCCACCGGCCGCTGGCCCAACCGATACCGGCTCAACCGATACCGGCTCGACCGGCCACGACGCGCCGCCGGCCTTCGGGAAGGATGGCGCCGGCCCGGAAAAATCAGGCCCGGAAAAATCCGGCTCGGAACACACCAGCTTCGAAAGCCCGGGACCGGCGCCGAGCGCCGCCGACCTTGCCGCGGCGATCGGACGGCTCTCCCGGGCCAGTGTCCTCGTCGTCGGCGACGCCATGCTCGACCGCTATATCTACGGCAGCGTCGGGCGCATCAGCCCGGAAGCGCCGGTGCCCGTGCTGTCGGTGCAGCGCGAGCTGTCGCTGCCCGGCGGTGCCGCGAACGTGGTGCGCAATCTCGGCGCGCTGGGCGTGGCGGTCGCCTTCGTCTCCGTGGTCGGCGACGACCAGGCCGGCGCCAACCTGACCGGGCTGATCGGCGGCCAGCCGGGGGTGGAGCCGTGGCTGCTGGTGCAGGGCGGCCGGGCGACGACCATGAAGACCCGCTTCGTCGCGCAGTCGCGGCAGGTCGCGGACCATCAATCCGCGCATCAGCAGCAGGGCCACCAGCTGCTGCGCGCTGACCGCGAGGACATCCGGCCGATCCATCCGAAGCTGGTCGACCGCATGCTGCGCATCGCCGGCGACGCAATGGCCGCGACCTCAGTCACCGTGCTCTCCGATTACCGCAAGGGCGTGCTGGGCGAGGATGTGCCGGAACGGCTGATCGCCGCCGCGCGCGCCGCCGGGCGGAGGGTGGTGGCCGATGTGCACGGTCCGGACCATGGCCGTTACGCCGGCGCCGACGTGGTGGTGATCGCCGCGCGCGACCTGATCGACACCCACGGCCTGCCGGTGGAGGGCGATGCGGCACTGACCGAAATCGTCTCCGCCTTGCGCCTGCGGCACGGTTTCGGCGCGGTGCTGGCGATGCGTGGCGAAGAGGGCATCACCCTGGTCGACGCGGCGGGCGCCGTTCATTTCCCGGCCGAAGCCACCGAGATCTTCGACATCGCCGGCACCAACGACACCGCCGCGGCGACCCTGGGCGCCGCCCTGGCGACCGGCGTCGACCTGCGGCTGGCGGCACGGCTGGCCAATCTCGCCGCCGGCATCGTGGTCGGCAAGATCGGCACCGCCGTGGTGTGCCAGGACGATCTGCTGGCGACGATCGGCTATCCCGCCGGGACGGCGCTGCCACGCCCGGATGCGGGGCGGCCCCTGGAGGCCGAACCGGCGGCGGATTAGCTACTCGACCCGCAGCGCCGCCCGCAACTCCGCGACGCCGGACGGGTCATCGCGCGCCGCCAGGCGGCTCGCGGCCAGAGTTGCGAAGCGGTGCATCAGCGCCTTGCGCCGGGCCGGGGCCATCGGGTGCGCCGGCGGCTCCCGAAGAAAATCGGCGGCGGTCCCGGCGGTGACGATCAGGCCGGCATCCTCCGGCAGCAGCTCCACCGGGAAATCGACATCCACGGCGAAATACAGCGCGTCGGCGTAGTCGCGATATTCGCGCCATTTCAGGTCGGTGAGAAAATCCCGCACCCCGGACTTCACTTCGATGCAGACGAAGCAGCCATCCGGCCGCAACGCCAGGATGTCGGCGCGGCGGCCATTGGGCATCGGCACCTCATGCAGCGGCGACCACTGCATCTGCAGGCACAGCAAGGCGGCGGCGCGGCGGATGGCGGCGGCGCGCTCGGGGAAGCTTGGGCCGGGCGGCAACGGGTTCACAATGCGTCGATCGCCTTCGCCAGCGCCACGTCCCTGGAGCTCAGGCCGCCGGCATCGTGGGTCGACAGGGT
Organism: uncultured Alphaproteobacteria bacterium; assembly: GCA_963819305.1. Classification (GTDB taxonomy): domain Bacteria; phylum Pseudomonadota; class Alphaproteobacteria; order Acetobacterales; family Acetobacteraceae; genus CAVTKE01. Next base: position 822,166 of record CAWFVP010000001.1, on the reverse strand, counting down.
GATGTCCACGACGTTCCAGGTATTCGACCATTCGGGATGATGGTCGTGCCGCTCCGCGAGCAAGGCCACGCGGGCCATGAAACCCCAGGCCTCGCTGAAATCGGCGAATTGCCAACGCCGCCGGATGGCGTCGCGGCTGCCGTCGCGTGTCCAGTGCGGCAAGTCGGCGGGCAACGCCGCGCGTTCCGCCTCGGTCAGTTTCGCGATCATCCATCCTCCGCTGCTCGCGCACCCCACCCTTGACCGGCCGCGCCGCGTGGTGCGTGTTTGGGTGATGGCACAGTATACGACACCACCCGAAATCGACGACATCGCAGAACTCGCGGAACGCGCACTGGCGGCCATTCCGGCGCGACTGCGGCGACATGTCTCCGGCGTCAACATCGCGGTCGAGGAACTCGCCGACGACGCCACCCTGGCCGAGATGGAGATCGAAAACGCCTGGGAACTTTCCGGTCTGTATCGCGGCACCCCGCTGCAGTACCGCGACAGCGGCGACGTGGCGCCGATGCCCAACCAGATCTATCTCTACCGCCTGCCGATCCTGCTGGAATGGGTCGAGGACGGCGAGGATCTGTACCGGCTCGTGCGCAACGTGCTGGTGCACGAGATCGCCCATCACTTCGGCTTCAGCGACTCCGAGATCGAGGCGCTGGAAAACGAGATGGATTGAGTTGGCAAAGTCCCTGCCTCCACCCCTTCGATTAAGTCGTGGCCGGGCCTGACCCGGTCATCTACGCGGTGCGTCGCGTACCAGGGCCACGCCCTTGACCTGTGCGTAGACTGCCATGCCCTCACCGAGTTCGAGCAGGCTCCAGGACCGTCGCGTCACCCGGGCCAGCAGGCGGGCGCCGCCGCCCTCCCGGCCGAGGCCCAGCACGACAATCATTTCGTTCTCTCCCAGCAACGTCGCGCTCAGGATGCGGGCGGGCAGGACGTTGATGATGGTGCTTCGGGGCGATGGCTCGAAGGCCAGGCTGACATCACCGGCCAGGATGCGCAGGCGACGCCGCTCGCCGGTGGCGACATGGGACGCCGGGACCTGAAACCTCCCCTGCGCCACCTCGAACGTCGCCAAACCGAAACCGGGATCGTAGGCCACCGCCACCGCCTCCAGGCTGACCGCGGCATCGCGCGCCCGCACCAGGGGCAGCGAAGGGTCGCTCTGCATTGCCGAGAGCGTGCCGGCGGCGGTGACCCGGCCGCCTTCCATCAGTACCAGGTGATCGGCCAGCCGCTCGACCTCGCTCATGTCGTGGCTGATGTAGAACACCGGCAGCGACAGGCTTTCGTGCAGCCGTTCGAGGAAGGGCAGGATTTCATCCTTGGTCGGCCGGTCGAGTGCCGCCAGCGGTTCGTCCATCAGCAGCAGCTTCGGCTGCGACAGCAGGGCGCGGCCGATCGCCACGCGCTGGCGTTCACCCCCCGACAGATTCTGCGGCGACCGGTCGAGCAGCGCCGCCAGACCGAATAGGTCGACCACCTCGTCGAACCCGATCGCCAGCTTTCCGGGCGGCTGTCCGAAGCGGAGGTTGCGGCGCACCGAAAGATGCGCGAACAGGCTGGATTCCTGGAACACGTAGCCGATCGGCCGAGCATGGGTCGGCCGGAACGCGCGTCCGTCCTGCCAGACATCGCCGTCGATCGCGCAATAGCCGTCGGCGACATGCGACAGGCCGGCGATGCAGCGCAGCACCGTGGTCTTGCCGCATCCCGACGGGCCGAACAGCGCGGTGACGCCGGCGGCCGGCACCGCGAACGAGGTGTCGAGGGTGAATGTCCCGATCCGGCCCCGGAAGGCGACGTCGATCACTCCGGCGGAGGTCACCCGCCCACCCGCCCGGCCCGGCGTTCGATCAGCGTCATCGCCAGGATCACCGCGAAGGCGAATGCCACCATCCCGGCGGCGAGGATATGCGCCTGCAGCCACTGCGAGGTTTCGACGTAGTCGAAGATGGCGATCGACAGCACCTGCGTGCGGCCGGGGATGTTGCCGCCGATCATCAGCACGACGCCGAACTCGCCGACGGTGTGGGCGAAGCCGAGCACGGCGCCGGTCAGGAAGCCGCGCCGCGCCAGCGGCACCGCGACGGTCCAGAAGGCGCGTGCCGGCGACGCCCGCAGGGTCGCCGCCACCTCCAGCGGACGCTCGCCCATCGCCTCGAAGGCGTTGCGGATCGGCTGCACGACGAACGGCATCGAGTACAGCACCGAGCCGATGACCAGCCCGCCGAAGGTGAAGGCGAGCGTGCGCGCGCCCCACAGCCCGGCGATCAGCCCGCCAGGGCCGTTCGGTCCGAGCGCCAGCAGCAGATAGAAGCCGAGCACCGTTGGCGGCAGCACCAGCGGCAGCGACACCACGGTGGCCACGCCCTCCTTCCACCAGGCGTCCGACCGCGCCAGCCACCAGGCGATCGGGGTGCCGAGCAGCAGCAGCATGATGGTCGTGATGGCCGCCAGTTCGAGGGTGAGCGAGATCGGCTGCCAGATGCCGGACAGGTCGTTCACCGCGCCGTCAGTCCCGTGCCGTCACCCGCGCCGTGTCACTGGTCGGCGATGGCGTAGCCGTATTTCTGGATGATGGCCGACGCCTCGGGCCCTTTCAGGAAGGTCATGAAGGCGGTCGCCGCCGGGTTCTCCCGGCCCTTGTTCAGCAGCACCGCGTCCTGGCGGATCGGCGCGTACAGCGACTGCGTCACCAGCCAGCGTGAGCCGCTGCTGTTGCCGGTGAGTTGCGACAGGGCGACGAAGCCGAGTTCGGCGTTGCCGGTGTCGACGAACTGGAAGGCCTGGGCGATGCTGTTGCCCTGCACGATCTTCGGCTGCAGCGCGTCGTACAGCTTCAGCGATTTCAGGGTTTCGATCGCCGCCGCGCCGTACGGGGCCGCCGCCGGATTGGCGATCGACAGCCTGGTGAACGCGCCGGCCTTCAGCGTGTCTTCACCCGTCACCAGGCCCGGAGATTTGCTCCACAGAACCAGCTTGCCGATGGCATAGGTGAAGCGGCTGGCCCCGACCGCGAGGCCGTCGGTGACCAGTTGCTTGGGCCGCTCGTCGTCGGCCGACAGCAGGACCTGGAACGGCGCGTCCTGTTTGATCTGGGTGTAGAACTGCCCCGAGGCGCCGAAGCTCAGCACCGCCTGGTGCCCGGTCTGCTTCGCGAACGCTGCCGCGATCTCCTTGGCGGCCTCGGTGAAATTGGCCGCGACGGCCACGTTCGTCTCAGCCGCCGCAGCCGGGCCGCCGAGCCAGCAGGCGACCAATCCGATGGCCGCCAGCAGCATCCGATAGCTCCGCATCATGCTCTCCCCGCGCGCGTTCACGAAGTGCGCAATGGCCGCACCGCTATATCCAACCATATGTAGCGCAATTCGGCGGCGGCGCGAAACTTCGAGCGTCAACAGGCCGGCGGGTCCAGGGCAGAGCCCTGGCCTGCCTTACGCCGGCGCATCCAGCAGCAGCCAACCATGCCGCAGCAGCCGGGTCGTCACATCGACGGCAAAGTAATAGCCGCCGTTACCCGGCGGCTGGTCATGGGCGCGGCTGATCGCGATCCCTTCCAGCGCGCATTGCAGCAGGGTGCCGACCGCCCCGTGCGACACGATCGCGACGTCGCCGATGTCGGGCCTGGCCTGCAGCACCAGGTCGAACGCGGCGGTGATGCGGCGCTGCGCGTCGATGGCCCGTTCCCAGCCGCGAACGCTGACCTCTGGTTGGGCGAAGAAGGCGTCGGCCAGCGCCTCGAACTGCGGCTTGGGCAGGAAGCCGGTGGCCGAGCGGTCGTTCTCACCCAGCGCCTCGAGCGTGCTGAACGGCACTCCCAGCGCCTCCGACAGGATGGTGGCGCCGTCGATCGCCTTGCGCTCGCGGCTCGACCAGAGGGCGGTGATGCCGCGCATCCAGGGCTGCGCCAGCCCGGCCCGCATCCGCTCGCGTCCCCGCGCCGACAGCGGCCATTGCGGCACCGGGACGGCCGGATCGATCGCGACATCCGGATGGGTGATGAAGTAGGCGGTGCGGTCAGGCGAGCGGGTAGGCAACTTCAGCCTCGTACACGGACGCTTCCTTTCCGAGCTGGGAGCTGAACAGGACGAAGCTGTCGACCTGCATCGGCTCGGACCGGAACAGGTTGTGCGCCTGCACGAACCCCGCCAGCTTCGCCGGCACCGCGTTGTCCAGCCGCGCCAGGGTGACGTGCGGCGTGAACCGCCGGCGCACCGGCTCCAGCCCGATCCGCTGCAGGGCGGTTTCGATCTTTCCCTGCAGGTGCTCGAGCGCCTGGTTGCGCTCCACCCCCACCCAAAGCTGGGTATCGCGGCCGCCCTTGGCGAAGGTGCCCAGGCCGGCCAGCGTCAGCATGAAGCCGCGCCCGCGCAGGCTGCCCAAGGCGAGGTCGATCTCCTCGGCCCGATGCGCCGGCACCTCGCCGATGAAGCGCAGGGTCAGGTGGTAGTTCACCGGCGGCACCCAGCGCGCACCCGGAATGCCGCCGGCCAGGGCGCCCAGGCGCTGCTTCATCTCCCAGGGAAATTCCAGTCCCACGAACAGCCTCATTTCGGGGTTGCCTCGTCCAGCAGCTTCCCCACCAGCGGCAGCAGCCGGGCGACGTTGCGCCGCACTCCTTCCGCATTCGGATGGATGTGGTCGGCCTGGTTCAGCGCCGGATCGCCGGCGATGCCGACCAGGAAGAACGGGTCGTAGAGGATGCCGGGACGGGCGCCGAGCCGGTCGAACACCGCCCGGAATTCTCGGCCGTAATCCTCGCCCAGGTTGGGCGGGGCGTACATGCCGGACAGCAGCACCTTCACATGCCGCGCCGCGAGGCCGTCCAGGATGGCGGCGAGGTTCTTCTCGGTGGATTGCGGATCGATGCCGCGCAGCCCGTCATTGGCGCCGAGTTCGACGATGGCAGCGTCGGCGCCATCCGCCAGAACCCAGTCCAGCCGCGCCAGCCCCCCCGCCGAGGTGTCCCCCGAGACCGCGCCGTCGATCAGCCGGACATCGCGTCCGGCGGCCTTCAGCGCCGCGGCGAGCTGTGCCTGGAACCCTTGCTCCGGCGCCAGTCCGTAGCCGGCCGCCAGCGAATCCCCCAGCACCAGCAGCCGCACCGGCGCCGCCGACGCGGGTGTCGCCCACGCAAGCAGAATGACAAACAGGCAATGGATGACGAAAAGAGGTTTCCGCACTGCGGTGCGGGGGCCATATCGTCGGGCTATGGATGCCATCGTCACGCCTCCGGTCCCGTCCGCGCCCGTAAAAGCGGCAAACTCGCTGGTACAGGTCAGGGACCTGAGGCTGACCGTGCCTTCTGCCGCGGGACCGGTCAACATCCTGCGCGGCATCGACCTCGACATCGAGGGCGGGTGCCGCGATCGGCATCGTCGGACCCTCCGGATCGGGCAAGACCAGCCTGCTGATGGTGCTGGCGGGGCTGGAGCAGGCCAGCGGCGGCAGCGTGAAGCTGGACGGCCGCGAGCTGGTCGGCCTGGACGAGGACGCGCTGGCGCGGATCCGCCGCGGACCAGGTCGGCATCGTGTTCCAGGCGTTTCACCTGATCCCGACCATGACCGCGCTGGAGAACGTGGCGATGCCGCTGGAGCTGGCCGGCAACCGCGACGCCATGTCGCGCGCCGAAGCCAGCCTGCGCGCTGTCGGGCTCGGTCATCGGCTCACTCATCTTCCCGGCCAGCTCTCGGGCGGCGAGCAGCAGCGCGTCGCCCTGGCCCGCGCCTTCGCCCCCAGGCCGCGGCTGCTGCTGGCCGACGAGCCGACCGGCAACCTCGACGGCGCCACCGGCGAGGCGGTGATGGACCTGCTGTTCGACCTGCGCGCGCGCAGCGGCACCACGCTGCTGCTGATCACCCACGACCCCGACCTCGCCGCCCGCTGCGGCCGGATCATCCATCTCGCCGACGGCCGGGTCGTCGCGTGAAGCTGGCCCTGCGCCTCGCCCGCCGCGAGTTGCGCGGCGGGGTGCGCGGGCTTGCGCATCGTGCTCGCCTGCCTCGCCCTGGGGGTCGCCGCCATCGCCGCGGTCGGCACCCTGCGCGAGGGCACGGCGCGCGGGCTTGCTGCCGACGGCAGCCGCATCCTCGGCGGCGACCTGGAGGTCCTCGGCGATTCTCAGCCGTTCCCGGACAGCCTCGCGACCTGGCTGCGGGATCGCGGCGCCAAGATCTCGGAGGTGGTCACCATGCGCTCGATGCTGGTGGCGCCCTCCGGCGAGCGGATGCTGGTCGAACTGAAGGCGGTCGACGATGCCTGGCCGCTGGTTGGTCAGGCGGTATTCGACCCCGCCGCAGACGGTGACGGCGGCTCTCGGCGGCCATGGCGTGGCGGTCGGCGCCGCTGGTGCTCGACCGGCTGGGCGTCCATCCCGGCGATGCGATGCGCCTAGGCAATGCGAGCATGGTGCTGCGCGGCGCCATCACCGATGAGCCGGACCGGGTGGCGACCCCCTCCATCTTCGGTCCCGCGCGCGCTGATCGTCGTTGTCCGACCTGCCGGCGACCGGCCTGCTGCAGCCCGGCGCCATCGTCGAGCACCGCATGCGCGCGGCGCTGCCGCCCGGCGCCAACATCGCCGCCACCATCCGGCGACCTGCGCGCGGCCTTCGCCGACCAGGGCTGGCGCATCCGCGACGCCACCAGACGCCGCCCCGGGGGTGGCGCAGTTCATCGACCGGACCAGCCTGTTCATGACCCTGGTCGGCCTCACCTCGCTGCTGGTCGGCGGCATCGGCGTCGCCAACGGCACCCGCGCCTGGCTGGAGGCGCGCGCCCGCAGCATCGCCACCCTGCGCTGCCTCGGCGCATCCGGTGCGGCTGGTGTTCGCGGTGGCGCTGATCCAGGTGATGGCGCTGTCCTCGCTGGGCATCCTCGCCGGCGTCGTGGTGGGCGCCGCGCTGCCGCTGCTGGCCTGCGGCGGTTCCTGGCGAACCTGCTGCCGGTGCCGCCGGTGACCGGCATATTCCCGGGCCCGCTGGCGCTTGCCGCAATCTACGGGCTGCTGACCGCCGCGACCTTCGCCCTGTGGCCGCTGGCCCGGGCCATGCGCATCCCCGGTGCGGCGCTGTTCCGCGACCCGATGCTGCCGGCGCGGGTGAAGCTGCGCGGGGTGATGCTGGCGGCGAACCTGCTGCTGGCCGCCGCCCTGGTCGGCCTGACCGTCGCCACCGCCGACGGAGCGCTCGTTCGCGCTGTGGTTCTGCGGCGCCGCGATCGCTAACGCTGGCGCTGTTCCGCGCCGGCGGCTGGGCTGCTGACGCCGGCTGGCCGCGCTGGCGCCACGCCCGCCCGCCGCCTGGGTGCGGCTGGGCCTCGGCAATCTCTACCGGCCAGGCAATGCCACGCCGCTGATGCTGGTCTCGCTCGGGCTGGGGCTGTCCACCCTCGCCGCCGTCGCGCTGATCGAGGGCAATCTGCGCCGCCAGGTGCTGGAGCAACTGCCCGAGCGCGCGCCCAGCTTCTTCTTCATCGACATCCAGAACGACCAGATGGACCGGTTCCGCCAGATCGTCGCCGCCCGGCCCGGCGTGCCGAACTTGAGCAGGAGGTGCCCAGCCTGCGCGCCCGCATCGTCGCGGTGAACGGGGTGCCGGTCGACCAGGTGCGTGGCCACCCCGGACACCCGCATGGGCGCTGCGCGGCGACCGCGGCCTGACCTATGCCGCACGGCCGCCGGAGGACACCCGCATCGTCGCCGGCGCCTGGTGGCCGGCCGACTATGCCGGGCCGCCGCTGGTGTCCTTCGACGCCGGCGCTGGCGCAAGGGCTGGGGCGTCAAGGTCGGCGACACCATCCGGGTCAACGTGCTGGGCCGCGACATCGACCTGCGGATCGCCAGCCTGCGCGACATCGCCTGGCGCACGCTCGGCATCAACTTCACTCTGGTGGCCAGTCCCGGGCTGCTGGACCAGGCGCCGCACACGCATATCGCGACGGTCCGCGCCGAGCCCGCCATGCAGGGCGACCTGCTGCGCAGGGTCACCGATGCGCTGCCCAATGTCTCCGGCATCCGGGTCGAGGATGTGCTGCGCTCGGTGGCGGTGCTGCTCGGCCAGATCGGCACCGCACTGACCGCGACCGGGTCGCTGACCCTGGTCGCCGGCGCCCTGGTGCTGGCCGGCGCGGTCGCCGCAGGGCAGCGGCGGCGCATCCGGCAGGCGGTCATCCTGAAAAGCCTGGGCGCCACGCGCGGCCAGATCCGCGGCGCCTGGCTGGTCGAATTCGGCCTGCTCGGTGCCACGGCAGGGATCATCGCCGCCGGCATCGGCACCGCCGCGAGCTACGGCGTGGTGCGGTTCGTGATGCGGGACGGATTGGGCGTTCCTGCCCGGCACCCTGGCCGGCACGGTGCTCGCCTGCGTGGCGATGATGCTGCTGTTCGGCTATGCCGGCACCGCCGCGGCGCTGCGGGCCAAGGCGGCGCCACTGCTGCGCAACGAATAGCCCGACAGATTTCGATACATTACACCGAATTCGCTTGAACGCGGCGCAAACGTCTCCAAAATGAGCCTCACCAGGCACGTTCGCCTGAACAGGGGAAACACTTACCATGGCTCTCAGTCCCGACTTTCGGGCCTACCCAGGGACCGGCCGAACCGTAGATACGGCGGCGGTGCTTGACGCCGGCCTGCGCGGCTACATGCTGCGCGTCTATAACTGGATGGCCTCCGGCCTGCTGCTGACCGGCATCGTCGCCTACGCCATCGCCAACATCCCGGCCGTCTACGACGTCTTCTACCCGGTGGTGGAAACCGCCCGCGGCCAGATGCATGCGCCCGGCGGACTGGCGTGGATCAGCATCTTCGCGCCGCTGGCCTTCGTGATGGTGCTCAGCTTCGGCGTCAACAAGCTGTCGACCTCGGCGGCGCAGGGGCTGTACTGGGCGTTCTGCGCGGCGATGGGCGCCAGCCTGACGAACATCTTCCTGATCTACACCGGCACCAGCGTGGTGCGGGTGTTCTTCATCACCGCCGGCACCTTCGCCGCGATGAGCCTGTATGGCTACACCACGCAGGTCCGACCTGACCAAGATGGGCAGCTTCCTGATGATGGGCCTGTTCGGCATCATCATCGCCAGCCTGGTCAACATGTTCGTCGGCAGCAGCGCGCTGCAGTTCGCGCATCAGCGTGATCGGCGTGCTGGTGTTCGTCGGCCTCACCGCCTACGACACCCAGCGGATCAAGGGCGACTACGTCCAGTACGCTATGCGTATGGGCCGGAAATGGCCGCCAAGCGCAGCGTCTACGACGCCTGCAGTCTGTTTCTGAACTTCATCAACCTGTTCATGCTGCTGCTGCAACTGATGGGCAACCGCAACAGCAACAGCTGACGCTCGCTCCGACTGGGTGAATAAAAAAGGGGCTCCGGTGTGAACCGGAGCCCCTTTCCTTTGCCCGGGATGGCCCGGTTAAAATTGGCAGGCTCAGATCGTCTTCAGATAGTTGCCCAGCTTCAGCGACGCGGCGGTCTTGTCGGTCTGGTCGAGGGCGGCCGAGTTCGGCGGCCAGACGATCCATCGCGGCCTCGTAGATCTGGCGTTCGGAGAAGCTCTGGTCCGGCTGGCCGGCATTGCGATGCAGGTCGCGCACCACCTCGGCGATGGCGATCGGGTCGCCGGAGTTGATCTTCGCCTCGTATTCCTGCGCGCGGCGCGACCACATGGTGCGCTTGATCCGGGCGCGGCCCTTCAGCACCGCCAGCGCCTCGTCGAACATCTTGCGGGTGGCGAGCTTGCGCAGGCCGGCGCTGCGCGCCTTGGTGACCGGCACCCGCAGGGTCATGCGGTTCTCTTCGAACGTGATGTGGATCAGTTCCAGCGCGATGCCCGGCGATGTCCTCGATCGCGATCTTCTCGACCTTGCCGACGCCGTGGGTCGGATAGACCACGTAGTCGCCCTCGACGAAGGATTCCTCCTTCGCGGCGGCGCGCGACGGCGGCATCGGCCGGCCATTCGACATCTGCTGCGGGCGGCCGTCCGAAGGACGCGAGAAGCTGGGCCGGCCGGGAACGGACTGAACGCCCTGGCTTGGCGCAACGACCGCCGGTGCTTCCACCGCAGCCCGGTCAGGCTCCGGCGCTTCCGGTGCAGGTAGGCTGGAGGCGGGCGGGACAGCCATCGCAGGCGCTCCCTCTCCGGCTTCATTCACCAGGGCCGTCGCTGACTTGGCGCCATCCGCGGGAACCGGCTGGGCAGAGGAGACGACGAGAGGTTTGACGGTCGCGGGCTTGGCCGGCGGGGTCGGGGTGGCCGCAATGGCTGATTTGGCTGCTGTCATAACTGGAGAAATGATCTCTGTCCTCAAAGTTTCCGATGCCGTCGGATGATCGGCATCAATGGGCGTGCTTCCGGTTTTCGCTGACGCGCCGGTTTTCACTGACGTGCCGGTCTTCGATGCGACGATCGCTGTGCGGACGCCGGTGGAGTGCTGCTGCCCAGCGGCCGGGAGTGCCTGCGGCTTGGGCGGAGTTGCCTTGGGAGCGGCTGCGGATTTCGCGATCGCGGCAACGGCGGATGCTGGCCTCGTCGCCTTCTCGGCTATCTGGGGTGCGACCTGTGGTTTGGACAGGGAGGGCTTGGAAGATGATTTGGCCAAGGCCGGCGTGCCGACGACCGATTTGACGGCGCCGTGCCCGGCCGCATGCTGCTTGACTTCGATCGCCTTGGTGACGCCCGGCTTCGCTTTTTGCGCGCCGGACGGCATCACCTTGACTGTCGATGGCTTGACTGCCGGCGGCTTGACGATGTCCGGCTTGGTGGCCGCACCCTTGGCAGGCAGCTGTTTCCCGGCGTTCTTGAGCTGAACCGGCGCCTTGCCTCCAGCCGCGGATTTTGCCGGGGGGATGACCTTTGCGATGGCAGGCTTCGCACCTGTCGCCCTCGCGCTCTGCTGCGAAGTGGCCTGGCTCTTTCCGCCCGAGGGCCTGGCACCTGCAGCCTGAGCGGCCGGGATCTTTCCCGGCAGAACCTTCCCTGCCGCGACTTTTTCTGCCGTAGCCTTGGCAGCCGAAGCCGGCAGCGGCTTTGCTAATTGAATCTTTCCGACCGGGACCCTGCCACCCTGTGCAAGCTTGGGCGCCGCCTTGGTCGGGTGCGTCTTTGCCATTGATGTCTTTGCCGGTGGCGTCTTGGCCGGAGCCGCCTTGACTGCCGGTGCCGCGCCCTTGCCCGAAGGTGATTTCGACCCCTGGCTTGTTCTGGACCCGCCTGACGATGCAGTCCTGGGCAACAGCTTTCCAGACGCTCCAGTGGCGGCGGCAGACGCCTTCATGTCGAACCTCGCATTCCCAATCAGTCACCCAGGCCCCGGCTGCTGCACGCGATCCCGGGATGCAAGTGGCCCCTTCGGCGCAGCCGGTGAATCCCGGACGGCGCAGCTGTGGCACGATCGGATCCGCGTGGAGGAGGTGCAGGAATTCGCCGGAGAGACAGCCTTACCCGTACCAACACACGGATAATACCACGTTTTTCACGCCAAGTCAGGTGTGTTCGACGTAATATCCCTGCGGGTCAACGGGTCCACCCCCGCGCCTCCTGCATAACACTTTGTTACTGCAACCTCCAGGCGCAACCCTCACGGGCCACCCTGGTCACGCATCGGTTGCTCAGGGCGTGCCCGGCTCGGGGGAAAACAGTTCCGCCTTGTCCGGCTTTCCCTTCCAATCCTCGGCATCGGCGGGAGGTTCGCCCTTGCGGGTGATGTTCGGCCACAGCGTCGCATATTGACGGTTCTGCTCGCCCCAAGCTGCCGCCCGGTCGTCGCTGTCGGGGACAATCGCCTCGGCCGGGCATTCCGGCTCGCAGACGCCGCAGTCGATGCATTCGTCGGGATGAATGACCAGCATGTTCTCGCCGACATAGAAGCAGTCGACGGGGCAGACTTCCACGCAGTCCATGTATTTGCAGCGAATGCAGGCATCGGTGACCACGTAGGTCATCGTCTACTCCTGGATGCAGCCGTTCGGCCGGGTGGGGCAAGGCGTTTCAAACCGGAGCCCTCCGGTCGGGGCCGCCGCTTCGGAACCGGGATATGCAGCCGTTCGGCGGCAACCGCAAGGGTTCGCGTTGCACTGCGGCAAACCTTTGCGGCCAGGCGTGCCTTCCCGCGAATTCCGTCATGCCTCCTCGGGAATTTCCCGATACAGGGCCGCGGCCTCGCTGGCAGGACCGCGTCGCTCGGCGAGCGCCAGTACCCTCGATCACCCGCACCCGGCCGCCATGCAGCGGCACCGTCACCACGTCGCCGATCCGCAGCCGTGCATGCGCCTTGTCGGTGGGCTGCCGGTTGATGCGCAGGCCGCCTTGTTCCACTAGCCGGGTGCAATCGGCCCGGGCGCGAAGAAAGCGGGCACACCACAGGTATTTGTCGAGCCGCTGCCAGCCGCGGTCCTCCCCGGCATTGCCGCGCGCGTCGGCTTCCAAGCGCGAACTCATCGCCGATGCAGGGCCGCCAGGGCCGCGAACGGACCCTCCCGCGGGGCGGGCTCGACCTCCTGCACCGGACGCCGGCGACGTTCCGGCGCCATCATCGCCGGCGCCGGCGGTCCGTATTCGCCCTCGGCCAGCACCGACGCCGGGAACAGCCGGAAGCCGAGCCGCCGCAGCACCGCCGGCAGCATCTCCGACCTGACCGAAAGGCGCGAGGCGACGCCTGCCGGCACCGGCACGGCGCCCCGCCGCCCGGCCCAGGCCAGTTCCGCCGTGAGGCGCTCCGCGACGTCCAGCCGCAGCAGCGTCGGCCCGACATCGATCCAGCCCATGGCCGCCGCGAAACCCTCCGGCCAATCGGCCGGCGGCGCGATCGCCACCGCACCGGGCGAGGGCAAGGCCGGCGGCACGACGCCGTTCGCCAGCGCCCACAGCATGGCCCGCAGGACTGCCGGACGCGGCTTCAGCAGCAGCGGCATGAACAGCCCGTGCCGCCCGGCCTGGATACCCAAGCCCTTCAATCGACCGCGCAGGGCGGCGGCGACCTCGCCGTGGCCGGACCCGAGATCGACCACGCCGAGCCCCTCGACCAGCCGGTGCAGCGGGCCCCGCAGGGCCGGGTCATGGTCGGCGGCCGCGGCGGCCGCGAACAGCCGGCCAAGCGTCTCGCGCACATGCGAATCCAGAAACGCCTGCAGCCGCACCCGCACCCGCTCGCGCTGCGTTCCGTCAAGGAATTCGCTCTCCCGCACCTCGACCATCGGGCGCAGGATGCTGGCGCCGGCGCGCAATCGGGCAATCGGCGCACCGTCCCAGGCAATCCGCAGGCTCGGCAGCAGCGCGAATGCGCAATCCGGCGCCTCCTGCAGCCTGGCTACCCGCAGCGGCATCTCCTGGCACAAGGCCCGCCGGGCGGCTCGCATCACCAGCTTGCGCCCCTCGCCCTCGGCCAACGGGTCGGGCAGGAAGCCGAAGCCCTCGATCTGGCCGACCGGGTGGCCCTCGACCACAACCTCGCCGCGTCGCGTCACCGCCGAAAACAGGTCGTTGCCCACGCCCGCCTCCAGCTTGCGCATCAGGTGGGTCGCACGGCGGTCGACGAAGCGTGTGGTCAGACGCTCGTGCAGGGCATCGGACAGGATGTCCTCCACCGCCCGGGCCCGGCCCTGCCAATGCGCCGCATCCGGAACCCAGTCCGACCTTGCCGCGATGTAGGTCCAGACCCGCACCCCCGACAGCCGCTGCATCAGCGTGTCGATATCACCGTCGGCGCGGGCCAGCGCGGCGATCTGGCCGGCCAGCCAGTCGGTCGGCAGCTTGCCGTCGCGCGCGACGTGGCCGAACACCCGGGCACAAAGCCGGGCATGCGTGTCGTCCGCCAGCTTGCGGAAATCCGGAATCTGGCAGGCATCCCACAGCATCCGCACCCGGGACCGGCTGCGGGCAAGCTCTCGGATCTCGCTTTCCCGGGCCAGCGCGGCCAGGGTCTCCATGTCCGTGGCATCGTTGCCGCGCACCAGCCCCGAGCCGGGCGGGTAGGCCGCCAGCGAGGCCTGCAGCGCGTCGAGGCTGGTGAAATCGAGGTCCGAATTGCGCCAGCATAATTGCTCCAGCGGCTCGAACTCGTGCTCCTCGATGGCGTGGGCGAGGAAATCGTCCAGCGGCGGGCTTTCCGCCGTGGTCCCGAAGGTCCCGTCGCGCATCCCGCGCCCGGCCCGCCCGGCGATCTGCGCCAGCTCCGGCGCCAGCAGACGGCGCGGACGGTTGCCGTCGAACTTCGACAGCCGGGCGAAGGCGACGTGGTCGACATCCATGTTGAGGCCCATGCCGATGGCGTCGGTCGCCACCAGGAAATCGACCTCCTTCTCCTGGTACAGCGCCACCTGGGCGTTGCGGGTGCGCGGGCTCAACCGGCCCATCACTACCGCACAGCCGCCGCGGCGCCGGCGGATCAGCTCGGCGAGCGCATAGACCTCGGCGGCGCTGAAGGCGACGATGGCGCTGCGCGGCGGCAACCGGGTCAGCTTGGCCGGGCCGGCATGGGTGATCTGGCTCAATCGCGGCCGGGTTTCGATCAGGATGCCCGGCACCAGTCGACGCAGCAGCGGCCGGATCGTCTCGGCGCCGAGGAACATGGTCTCGACCAGGCCGCGGGCATGCAGCAGCCGGTCGGTGAACACGTGGCCGCGGTCGGGGTCGGCGCAAAGCTGGATTTCGTCCACCGCGACGAATTCGACCGGGCGATCCAGCGGCATCGCCTCCACGGTGCAAGCGAACCAGCGCGCCTCCGGCGGGATGATCTTCTCCTCGCCGGTGATCAGCGCGACATATCGCGGGCCCTTGCGGGCAACCATCCGGTCGTAATTCTCGCGCGCCAGCAGCCGCAGCGGGAAGCCGATGATCCCCGAGCCATGCGCCAGCAGCCGCTCGATCGCGAGATGGGTCTTGCCCGTGTTCGTCGGGCCAAGGACCGCCTTCACCCGGTAGCCGAGCAGCGGCGGTGAGGAGGAGGAGGACGCGACTCCGGCCATGGGTGAATGGTTGGGTCTGGCGGCTGGGAAAGCAAGTGCGGAGGTGCCTGTTGCGCGGCCGACCCGGGCCCGGGCGGCGCTGGGCTGCATTGAACTCGCGAACGGCGTAGTACATATGCGCAACCGATACGCGACCATCTCTTTCAGGACTTTCCAGCATGACCGACGCGCCGACCAACGAGGACAAACAGGTTGAAACCCACGGTTTCGAGGCCGAAGTCGGCCGGTTGCTCGACCTCGTGGTGCACTCCCTCTACTCGGAGCGGGAGATATTCCTGCGGGAACTGGTGGCGAACGCCGCCGACGCCACCGACCGGCGGCGCTTCGAGAGCCTGACCCAACCGGAGCTGGCGCCCCCCGAGGCGGCCAAGGTGAAGATCCTGCCGGACAAACCGGGGCGCCTGCTGACCATCGCCGACGACGGCATCGGCATGACCCGCGAGGAGATGATCTCCAATCTCGGCACCATCGCCCGCTCCGGCACGCGCGCCTTCGGCGAGACCCTGGCAGCGGCCAAGCCCGAGGACCGCCCCAGCCTGATCGGCCAGTTCGGCGTCGGCTTCTACTCGGCCTTCATGGTCGCCGACCGCGTCGAGGTGACCAGCCGCAAGGCCGGGACCGATGCCGCCTGGACCTGGGCCTCGGATGGCCGCGGCGGCTACACCATCGCACCGGCGACCCGGGAGACGCCCGGCACCGACATCGTGCTGCACCTGAAGGCCGACGCCGACGAATATCTCGACCCGACCCGGCTCGAGGCTGTGGTGCGCAAATGGGCCGACCACATCACCTTGCCGATCACCATCGCCCAGGACGGCAAGGACCTGCCGGCCAACGAAGGCACCGCGTTGTGGCGCAAGCCCAAATCCGAGGTCAGTGAACAGGCCTACACCGAATTCTATCGCCATATCGGCAACATGTTCGACAAGCCCTGGACGGTGCTGCACTGGCGCGCCGAAGGGGCAATGGAATTCTACGCGCTGCTGTTCATTCCCGGGATGAAACCGTTCGAGCCGGTCGAGCACGAGCGCACCTCCAAGGTGCGGCTGCATGTCCGCCGCATGTTCATCACCGACGCCGCCGAACTCCTGCCGCCTTGGCTGCGCTTCGTGCAGGGCGTGGTCGATACCGAGGATTTGCCGCTGAACGTGTCGCGGGAGATGCTGCAGACCACCCCGGTGCTCGCGCGCATCCGCCGCGCCGTCACCAATCGGGTGCTGACCGAACTGAAGTCGAAGGCCAAGGCGTCCGACGCCAGGGACGCTGCCGCCAAAGATGGCGAGACCGCGGAAGGTGAGACGGCCGAAACGGACACCGGCGCCGAGACCGACGATTACGCGAGCTTCTGGGAGAACTTCGGTTCGGTGCTGAAGGAAGGCGTTTGGGAAGACAGCGAGCACCGGGCCGAACTGGCGCCGCTGATGCGCTTCAAGTCCACCGCGGTCGAAGGCTGGACCTCGCTGGCGGACTACGTCGCGCGGATGAAGGACGGCCAGGAGGCGATCTACTACCTGGCCGGGGACGATACCGCGGTCCTGGCGCGCTCGGCGCAGTTGGAAGGCTTCCGCGCCCGCGGTGTCGAGGTCTTGCTGCTGGCCGACTCGATCGACGCCTTCTGGCCGGACCGGCTGGCCGAGT
Organism: uncultured Alphaproteobacteria bacterium; assembly: GCA_963819305.1. Lineage (GTDB taxonomy): Bacteria > Pseudomonadota > Alphaproteobacteria > Acetobacterales > Acetobacteraceae > CAVTKE01. The sequence continues at coordinate 805,561 of CAWFVP010000001.1, read as the reverse complement.
TCGAGGGCAAGCCTATCCGCAGCGCCACCCGCGGCGTCGCCGACCTCTCGAAACTGGCAGCGCCCGACGGCGTGGACGGCGAGGCGATCGACGCCGAGGCGCTGGTCACGGCGCTGAAGGCCGCCTTGTCCGGCGAGGCCTCCGACGTGCGCACCACGGATCGCCTGGTCGACAGCGCCGTGGTGCTGGCCGCCGGCAACGCCGGGCCGGATCTGCAGATGCAGCGGCTGATGCGCCGGGCCGGGCGCGCGAGCTTCTCGGCGCCGCCGGTTCTGGAGATCAATCCGCGGCACAAGTTGATCGCGGCGCTCGCGGCGACGCTGGCCGCCGGCGGCGATATCACCGAACAGGCGGGCCTGCTTCTTGATCTGGCACGGGTGCAGGACGGCGAGTTGCCGCGGGACCCGGCCGGGTTCGCGCGGCGAATCGAGGCGGCACTGGCAACAAGCGCCGCAAGGTGATCCCACTTCGAAATGTTAATTCCGCCCCGGTAGTGCCACGCAAGAGTCAAATCGCCGTCAAATCGACACGGATTACGCCCGTTCAGGTGAATGTCGCTTGCAGCGCCCGGCGTCCGTGCCACTTCATCATGTTGAACGAAATGAAATCTGGTTGCCACATTACGATGATTACAGTCAGCCAGCGTCATGATTGAGCAAAAGCTCCCTTGCGCCGAAGCCGGCGAAAGCAGCCGGCCGCTGCATGCGCTGCGACCCACGGAGTTGCAATCCTTCCTGGACTCACTGCTGCCGGCGCAGGCGGCATACCTGCGCGGCGCCGGGTTCGCGGCCAAACCCGACGAGCTTGTGCTGTTGCCGGGCGCTGACGGAGTCGAGCGCGCGGTGCTCGGCCTGGGCGATGACCGGTCTCCCTTCGCATTCGGTTCTTTGGCGTTTCGACTTCCCGAAGGCGCTTGGCGGATCGAGCCCGGAGCGTTCGACATGGCAGGTGCCGTGCTCGGCTTCTGCCTCGGCGGGTATCGATTCGCGGCTTTCAAGGCGCCGAAGCGGCCGCCGGCGCGGCTCGCGGTTCCCGATGGACAGGCCCGCGCGCTGTCGCAGGCTGCGGCAACATGGATGGTTCGCGATCTTGTGAACACGCCGGCAAACCTGCTGGGTCCGGCGGAGCTCGCCGATGTCGCGGTGGCTCTGGGCAAGCGGCACGGCGCGGAGACGATCCGCGTCGAGGGCGAGCAGCTGGCCGCCGACTACCCCACGATCGCCGCGGTCGGCGCCGGCTCGGCGCGCTCTCCGGTGGTCGCTGGTTTCTCCTGGCGTGGCAGCAAGGCGACCGCTAGCAGTAAATTGATCGCGCTGTGTGGCAAGGGGGTCTGTTTCGATTCCGGCGGCTACGACCTGAAGCCCTCGTCGGGCATGTTGCGCATGAAGAAGGACATGGGAGGTGCCGCGACGGTGCTCGGCATCGCCCGCATCCTGATGGAAGCCGACCTGCCGCTCCGCCTTGTGGTTCGCATCGGCTGTGTCGAGAACAGCGTCTCTGGCAACGCCTTCCGACCGCTCGATGTGCTTCGAACCAGGCGCGGGCTGACCGTCGAGGTGGGAAATACCGACGCGGAGGGCCGCTTGGTGCTGTGCGACCTGCTGGCGGAAACCTCGGACGAAAAGCCCGAACTCGTTTTGGATTGTGCGACGCTGACCGGCGCCGCCCGGGTGGCAACTGGCCCCGATTTGCCTGCATTGTTCGCAACCGACGATGGTTGGGCAAATGCATTGTTACAAGCAGGCACTGAACAGTTCGATCCGATGTGGCGGCTGCCATTGTGGGACGGTTACGATTCGTGGCTGGACAGCTCGATAGCGGATCTCAACAACGTGTCGTCGCGGCCTTTCGCCGGGGCCGTCGTTGCAGCGCTGTTCATGCGACGCTTCCTCGCGCCCGGAACGAGTTGGGCACATCTGGATTTGTATGCATGGAACGACGCGACAAGGCCTGGTCGACCAGAGGGGGGAGAAGCCCTGGGGATGCGTGCCGTTTCCGCTGCTATCGAGCAACGAATCAGTCTCTCGTAAGGCGTTCGAAATCATCCGGTAACGTGAAAGCGTGTATTGGTAGGAATCGGCAACGGCTAAGCTAGGATTCGATGGCGGCTAAGACCAGGATCGAGCCGACGAAGAACCCCCATAGGGGGCCTGAAAACCGCGTCCCTCGTGACGCCTGCGGAAACCGGAATGGTTGCCCGCGAGAAAAAGGATAGAGATATGGCTGTTAATCCGTCTTCAGACCAATTGGTCGGAATCCTCCGCGATACTGTCGTTGCCCTAGTGCGGCGCGATGGTGCCGACCTTTCGGCACGCCAGCTCGGCGTGTTCCTGACCTGCTACCTGCAGGATGGAGGCCACACCGTCCGTGGCCTTGCTGCAGACCTCAATGTCTCGAAGCCCGCGATCACCCGCGCGCTGGACCGCTTGGGCGAACTGGATCTGGCCCGCCGCAAGGTGGACCCGATGGATCGCCGCAGCGTGCTGGTGCAACGGACGCTGAAGGGCACCGCGTTCCTGCGTGATCTGCGGGGCATCATGGCCGAAGCGGCTTCGACCAAGAAGTCGGGCCACGAGACCACGCGCCGCGCCGCCAACGGCTGATCACGCAAACGCGATCGTCCGGAAGGGCGGCCGGGGTCATCGCGAACCCGGAATTGGCTCTTTCGCCGTGAGATGCTTCTCCATGTCCACGTAGGTGGGCATGGAGTGCCCTTCATGCGCGTGACGGGTCGTCTCGACGTAGCCGGCGGCTGAGAAAAGGCGCCGGTTGTGCGTCAGTGCCAGCCGAACTGAGAGCCACAAGGCCGGCAGCCCTGTCTCGACAGCTGCCGTTTCTGCCGCCTCTAGCAGCGCCCGCGCGATGCCGCGACCTCGCCACCGCGGGGCGACAGACACGCGGGACACGTACAATCCGCGCTCGGTTGGTGTCCAAAGCGCCACGCCGACGATCCCGGCTGTTGCCTCGGCGGCCGCTCCACCGCCTTCGAGAATTCGGCTGGCGACGGCCTCGGCGGTCTCGCGAAGAGCCGACGGGGGTGGATCGACGAAACCGGACAGCTTCGCAAAGGCCGAACGGATCAGGCAGGCCGCCGCCTCGGCGTCTTCGGCGCGCAGTTGACGCATGCGATATTGATCGGTCGCCAGCATGTCGCGGACGGTAGCGGCATGGCTCCGGCTTGCCTATCTTGGCCGCATGCCGCGCCCCCTTGCTCCGACACCTGCCTTTCTCGACGGTGAACGACCCGATGTTCCCGACATCGTGGTTCCCCGCGGGGTCATGCCGTTCAACCTGCCGAATCGCCCTGTTCGGGGGCGATTGGTGCGTCTGGGGCCGCTTGCCGATGCGCTGCTGACACGGCACCGGCACGAAGCGGTCGTCACCCGCCTGCTCGGCCAGGCGATGGCGCTGGCCGCGGCGCTCGCCAGCGCGCTCAAGTTCAAGGGGTCGTTCAGTCTCCAGGCGAAAGGCGACGGGCCGTTGCCGATGCTGCTTGCGGACTGCACCGACACCGGCGCGTTGCGCGGCCATGTCAGGGCAGACGCTGATCGGCTTCAGGCGCTGCTCGAGGTCGATCCGGCGCCGTCGGCCACGGCATTGCTGGGCCAGGGCTACTTTGCCTTCACGGTCGACCCCGGGCCCGACAGCGACCGGCACCAGGGGATCGTGTCGATCGAAGGGCCGGAGCTGGCCGACATGGCGCTGCATTATTTCGCGACCAGCGAGCAGTTGCGCTGCGCCATCCACCTGGCGTGCGGCCTGACCCCGGCCGGCTGGCGCGCTGCCGCCCTGATCCTGGAGCGGGTCGCCGGCGAAGGCGGGGTCGACCCGGAACTCGACGACGCCAATCTGGAAGACGCGTGGCATACCGCCGTCTCCCTCGCGGCCACGGTCAGCGAAGCCGAGCTGCTGGATGACGATCTGCCGCCGGAAAGGCTTCTTTACCGCCTGTTCCACACCGAAGGGGTCGCGGTGCAGTTGCCGAGGGCGCTGGCATACGGATGCCGCTGCTCGCGCCAGCGGCTGTCCGGCATCCTGGAGGGCTTCGGTTCCGATGACCTCGACCACATGGCGGTGGACGGCGACATCGTCATGACCTGTGAGTTCTGCAACCTCGATTTCCGCTTTCCCCGCGGCGAGGTGCGTGGCCTGGAGCCCGAACGATGAGCGCTGTGGCCGCAATGCGAAACGACGGGGCGCCAAGCCGCCCGATGCGGCAAAGAGGGCGCCCGAGGCTGGCGGCCGCCATTGTTGCCCTGGCGGCGACGCTGGCCGGTTGCGCCGGCCCGTCCGCTCCGCCGCGCAGCTTCCAGCCGCTGGACTACGACTACTTGACCAAGCTGCGGCTGAACGTGGCGCGGATCGATGTCGATGCCAACTGGGTGCCTCGCGGCGGCCAACAGCATGTCGAATACCTGGCGCCGACGCCGCCGTTGCGGGCGCTGGCCCTGATGGCGCAGCAGCGCCTGGTGCCGGCGGGAAGCGCTGGCAACGGCCTGTTCGTGGTGGACGACGCCTCGCTGGTCCAGGACCGCAGCACCTATCTGGGCCGGTTCGCCGTGCACCTGAATCTGTTCGATGACGAGCAGCACAGCCTGGGCACCGCGGAGGCGCAGGTCACCGGCGTGCATCCGGTGACCGGGCGCGATCAGAACGCCGTACGCGCGGACCTGTATGACCTGACCCGGACCCTCATGGACGCGATGAACGTCGAACTGGAATTCCAGCTTCGTCGGAGCATGCGCGATCAGCTTCAGGCGACCAGTCCCGACGCGCCACTTCCCGCATCCGTCGAGACGCAGACGCTCGCCCCGCCTCCGGGCACCCAGCCTTCGGACAGGCAACCGGCCGCGTCTCCCACCGATTTGTCGCCGGCGACACCCGGCATGACGCTGCGGCCGCCTGCGCCATGACACCGCAACAATTCGCAGCCTACGCGGGCCATGCCCTGCGCGACGCGGGCATTGCGGAACTGCCCAACCATTATCGCGGCAAGGTGCGGGAGAACTACGACCTGCCGGATGGCCGACGGATCATCATCGCCACCGACCGGCTGAGTGCCTTCGACCGCATCCTGACGGCGGTGCCGCTGAAGGGCCAGGTGCTGACCCAGACCGCGCGCTTCTGGTTCGACCGCACCGGCGACATCTGCCGCAATCACGTCATTGCCTACCCGGATCCGAATGTCCTGCTGTGCCGGCGGCTCGCGATCATGCCGGTGGAGGTGGTGGTCCGCGATTATCTCGCTGGCACCACGTCCACCTCGATCCTGTCAATGTACCAGGCCGGGCGTCGCGAGATGTATGGAGCGCGCTTCGATGACGGCCTGCGGCCGAACCAGAAATTGCCGCATACCATCATCACCCCGACCACGAAGGCGTTCGATGCCGGCCACGACGAGGAGCTCACCTCGGTGCAGATCATCGAACGCGGATTGCTCACCGCCGCGCAATGGGCCGAGGTGTCGGAGATAGCGCTGGCGCTGTTCGCGCGCGGACGGGAGATCGCCCGTGCGCATGGCCTGATTCTCGTCGACACGAAATACGAATTCGGCTTCGATGCCGATGGCAACATCATCCTTGCCGACGAGATCCATACGCCGGATTCGAGCCGCTATTGGTTCGCCCGAACCTACCAGTCGCGCTTCGAAGGCGGCGAGCGGCCCGACAGCTTCGACAAGGATTTCGTCCGCAACTGGGTGGTGGCGCGCTGCGATCCGTATGTCGATGCGATTCCCGAGATCCCCGCCGACATCACGCTCGAGGCCGCGAAGATCTATGTCGGCGTGTACGAAACGATCACCGGCGAGGCGTTCGAGCCGCCCGATCCGGGGCAGCCGGTGCTGGAGCGGATTCGCCGCAACCTGCGGGACTTCTTCAGCACCTGAGTTCGGTGCGGGGTCCGCTGCGCCTATCGTTGCGATCGCAGGATCATCAGCGCGCGCCGCACCCGCTTGATGCCCGGCATGATCAGGCCCTGCTCGCACATCCGCCGGCCTTCGAATGCCAGCAGCCGCGCATCGGGCGAGGGTTCGGCGACCGTGCGCTGCAGCGTCACGAAACGCCCGGCCAGGTAGAAGCAATATTCCGCCGTGTCGGTCAGCAGGGGCATCGGCGGGTGCGCCGGTCCTTCCCAGGGCTGGGCGACCGCGACCCCGGGCACCGCAAGCACGAGCAACGCGGCAACCAGCCACGCAGGGACGAGGCGCACAAACAGCATGGGGCCAGTATGGACCGCCTTGCCTAACCGCGCACGGGGGCAGCGCATGAACAAGCGTTCACGCGGCCGGGGCGATGTGCTCCGGTCGTGGCTCCGGCGGATGTGCGGGTCCGGCGCCGGGCAGCAGCAGCAGCGCACGCAGCCCGGGCTCGGCATCTTCCAGCACCAGGGCGCCGCCATGCAGGGTCGCCACCGCCTGCACCAGCGCCAGGCCAAGGCCCGAGCCCGGGGTGCTGCGCGCCTGCTCGCCACGAAAAAACCGGGTGGTGGCGCGCTCGCGATCCTCGGGCGGAATGCCCGGGCCCTGGTCGGCAACTTCGATGCACACCCCGCCGGCATCGCCGCTTGCGGATAGTCGCACCACGCTGCCGTCCGGGGAGAACTTCAGCGCGTTGTCGAGGAGGTTGGAGACCGCCTGCTGGATCATGTCCCGGTCGCCGAGAATTTCGATCGCGTCCGAGATCGTCACCGCCAGCCGCTGCTCCCGCGATTCGGCCACCGCGTCGTAGAGTTCCGCGAGATCGCGCAGCAGCGGCGCCACGTCGACCACCGCGAACGCGGAGCGGCGCGCCCCCGCCTCGATCTCGGCAATCCGCAGCAATGCCTGGAACACGCCGACGATCCCGTCGAGGTCGGCCTGCGCACGCTCGATCGCGGCGCGCAGGTCGGTCTCCGTTACCGCGTGGGTGGCGGCATCCTCCAGCCGCACCCGGGCGCGGGTGATAGGGGTGCGCAGGTCATGCGCGATGGCGTTCGACACCTGCCGGACCCCGTCCATGAGCCGCGCGATCCGGTCCAGCATGTCGTTGATGGTCTCGGCCAGAAGGTCGAACTCGTCGCCATGCCCGGTGACCTTCACGCGCCTGGAGAGGTCGCCGGAGCTGACCGCGAGCGCCGTCTCGGAGACGTCGGCAAGGGTTGCCCGGAACAGCCCGCGCACCGCCCAGGCGCCGACCGAGCCGAGCGCGATCGCCACCAGGGCGGCCCACAGCATGGCGTCGCTGAGCATCCGGCGCAGCTGGTTGCGCGCTTCGACATCGCGGCCGATCAGCAGGTGGTAGCCGTCGGGCAGGTCGAAATGATGCACCCGCGCCAGGCCCCGGACCCCGGCCCGGCTGATCAGCAGATCGAACCAGTCGATATCCATGGTAAGGCCGGATGGCCAGGCCTCGAGGTTGCCGGCAAGGCGATGGAACTGGGGATCGACCAGCAGGTACAGCGCGTCGTCGTCGACATTGCCGGCCAGCCGTTGATCGATGGTGTCGATCAGCCCCGCCCGGCCGCCCTCGACGAAGCGCTCGGCCAGCCCTTGGGTGTCGGCGTTGATGGCGTTGTCGGTCTGCCGGTCCAGCAGGCCGGCGGTCGACCACCACAGGAATGCCGCCAGCGCCAAGGCGCTGGCTCCGAACAGCCCGGCATAGATTACCCCGAACCGGACGCCGGCGGAGCGGAAGATCCGCTCCGGCGCCAGCCAGGCGAACAGCCGCGCCATCGGGCCGGGCCGCAGCGTAGCTCCCGGCGGCGACCGTGATGGAACGGCGCCTGCCGGAAGGTTCACGGGGCTTCCGCCCGCAGCATGTAGCCGGCGTTGCGCACGGTGTGGATCAGCGGGATCGGAAACGGCTTGTCGACTTTCTGGCGCAGCCGCGAGACATGCACGTCGATCACGTTGGTCTGTGGGTCGAAATGATAGTCCCACACCCCTTCCAGCAGCATGGTGCGGGTCACCACCTGGCCGGCATGGCGCATCAGGTATTCCAGCAGCCGGAACTCGCGCGGCTGCAGGTCCAGTTTCTGGCCGGCGCGCTTCACGCCGCGCGACAGCAGGTCCATCTCGAGATCGGCCACCACCAGCCGGGTGGTCGGCCCCTCGCCCTTGCCGCGCCGGCCCAATGCCTCGACCCGGGCCAGAAGCTCGGCGAAGGCGAACGGCTTGGTCATGTAGTCGTCGCCGCCGGCCTTCAGCCCGCGGACCCGGTCATCGACCTGCGCCATCGCCGAGAGGAACAGCACCGGGGTGTTGTTGCCCTGGCCGCGCAGCGTCTCCAGCAACCGCAGGCCGTCGACGCCGCCGGGCAGCATCCGGTCCAGCACCATCGCGTCGAATGTCTCGCTGGCCGCCAGAAACAGCCCGTCCCGGCCGGTGGCGGTGTGCTCGACCACGTGCCCCGCCTCCTTCAGGCCCTTGACCACGAAACCGGCGACGTCCTTGTCGTCCTCGACCACCAGAATGCGCATGGCTCTCAGTTCTCCTCGGTCTTGGGCCGCCTGCCGACGGTGACGGGAATTTCCAACTCGCGGCCCTGGCGACGGACGCCGACCCGCAGGGTATTGCCCGGCGGCGTCATCGCCACCGATTTGGTCAAGGTGCGGGCGGTATCGACCGGCTGGCCGTCGATCGCGGTCACCACGTCGCCGGCGCGCAGTCCGGAGCGGGCCGCGGGACCGGCGCGATCCAGCGCCGCGATCACCACACCCGGATGCGCGACGGGGGTGCCGGTGCTGTCAGACCCCGATTGCGCATCCTGCACCGACACGCCCAGCCAGCCGCGGTCGATCCGGCCGCGCTCGCGCAACTCGGACACCACCCTCGACACCAGTTCGCTGGGCACCGCGAAGCCGATACCGACGGAGCCGCCGCTGGGCGAGTAGATGGCGGTGTTCATGCCGATGACGCGGCCGTCCGCATCGAACAGTGGTCCGCCGGAGTTGCCGGGGTTGATCGGCGCATCGATCTGGATGAAGTCGTCGAACGGACCGGCGCCGATATCGCGGCCGCGCGCCGATATGATGCCGGCGGAGACCGAGCCGCCGAGCGAGAACGGGTTGCCGGCGGCGATCACCCAGTCGCCGACCTCGATGTTGCGGCTGTCGCCCCAGGTGACCGCCGGCAGCGGCGTCGACCGCGCAACCTTGATCACCGCGACGTCGGTCAGTTCGTCGGCGCCGACCAGGCGGGCCGGAAGCTCGGTCCCGTCGGACAGCGACACCACGATCCGGCTGGCGTTGCCGACCACGTGGTTGGCGGTGACGATGTAGCCGGTTGGGTCGATGATGAAGCCCGATCCGGCGCCCTGCACCGGCTGGCGCCGGTTGCGCAGTCGGTCGCGGAACTGCCGCTGCAGTTCCGGCGGCAACCCGGCCAGCGGGTCGACCCCCCCAGGCGCTTCGGTGACCGCGATGTTCACCACGGACGGCATCACCCGCTTGATCAGCGGCGCAAAGCTTTCCGGGCCCACGCGGGCTTGCGCGGTGTTGGCGCAGCCGGGCAGCAGCGCGACGGCAAACCCGGCGGCAAGCAGAAGGCCGGTTCGCCGATAGAGCTTGGAGGCAGTCATGGCACGGACTCCGGTGGAGCAGCACGATCCCGCGATTGAATTGGCACCGCGACTTACTGTTAGGAAGTGGCACCTCCGAGCGCACGTAACAAGATTGTCTCTGCGGCGCATCAGCCGAGGCTGCGGAACCGGCTGCATGACTCTCAGGGCCGACGCGGCGATGCGGTGGCAGGATCGTCCGGCCAGTGATGGCGCGGATAGCGGCCGCGCATGTCCCGCCGGACCTCGGCCCAGCCGCCGCGCCAGAATGCGGCGAGGTCGGCGGTGATCGCCACCGGCCGCCGCGCCGGCGACAGCAGCGCCAGGCGCAGTTCGACCCGGCCGCCGGCCAGTTTCGGCGTTTCGCGCATGCCGAAGAAATCCTGCGCCCGGGCCTGCGCCATGGGCACCGGTTGCAGGTAGTCGACCGGGGCGCGCCCGCCGGTCACGCTCAGGTGGCTCGGCAGTTCCGCATCCAGGCGGCTTGCCTGCTGCCAGTCCAACATGCCCCGGAGAATGGCATGCAGGTCGAGCCGGGCCGCATCCGGCAGGCGAGTCGATCCGTGCAGATGAGGGGCGAGCCAGGCGCGGTCGCCCGCCAGCGCCTGGTCGGACAGATCGGGCCAGCCAGGCTCGAGAGCTGCCATCAGCGCCACCCGGGCCTGCAACTGGCGGGCGGCGTCATTCCAAGGCAGGGCGGAGATGTCGAGTGCCGACGCCAGTGCCGCGGCGGTTTCGGCGGGGTCTGCCGGCACCAGGCGGTCTTCCAGCACCAGCGCCCCCAGCCGACGCCTGCGGCGGGCAACCACCGAGCCGGTGACCGGATCGACCCCGCCTTCCACAGTCTCGGTGATCCGGGCCGACAGGGAGGCCGGGAAGCTGGCGATGTCGAGCGGCGCGGCCAGCCTGATATGGGCGCCGGCCTTCACCTCCAGGCTCGCCACCGCGAGAAGCGCCGCCCTCGACAGCGGATCGGCCAGCGGCAGCCGCGCCCCGCCACCGCCGGACAGGCGGAAGCTGCCGGGCTCGCCCCGACGCTGGGCGATCCGGTCAGGAAAGGCGGCGGCCACTAGCTTGCCCACATTGCCCGCGGCTTCGGCCCCCGCGCCCAGGCGGCGACGGTATTGCGCGGCGCCGCGCCGGATGCGGGAGACCGCACCACGATCGGCGTCGCCCTCGCCGGCGAGGGCAGAGAGCCGCAATTCGAGGTCGGCGGAGGGGGCCCGGTTGCCCAGCGGATCGCGCTCTTCCAGCAATGCCGCGAGATCGGCCGCGAGTGCTGCTTCCCGCGGCCCGTCCGCCGCCAGCATCATCGCGGCCAGCCGCGGATGGGCGCCGAGCCGGGCCATCCGTCGGCCGGCATCGGTGATTCGCCCGCCGTCGTCCAGCGCGCCAAGGTCCTGCAGCAGCGATGCCGCGGCGGCCAGCGCGCCCGCGGGCGGCGGGTCCGGAAACGGCAGATCGGCCGGCGCCTCGCCCCAGGCGGCACAGTCCAGGCATAGCCCCGACAGTTCGGCGCGCAGGATCTCGGGGCGATCGAATTCGGCCAGCCCCCGGTGCAGGGCGGTCGACCACAGCCGGATCGCCACCCCCGGAGCCTCGCGCCCAGCCCGTCCAGCCCGTTGGGCAGCGGCGGCGCGGCTGATCCGCAGGGTGGCCAGCCGCGTCAGCCCGGTGGCGGGATCGAGCACCGGCGCCCGTCGCCAGCCGCCGTCGATCACCACGCGCACCCCCGGCACGGTGAGCGAGGTTTCGGCGATCGAGGTTGCCAGCACGACCCGCCGCCCCTCGGCCGGCCGCAGCGCCCGGTCCTGCTCGGAGGGCGGCAATTCGCCGTGCAACGGCAGCACCAGGGCGCCGCAGCCGTCCAGTGCCGATTGGGCGCGGCGGATGTCGGCCATCCCAGGCAGGAACGCCAGGATGTCGCCGCCTTGGGCCGACAGCGCAGCGCGCACCGCGCGGGCCATTGCATCGGACAGGTCGCGGGGATGCATCAGGTCGCGCGCCGCATGGGCTATTTCCACCGAGTGCATCCGCCCGGTGCTCTCGATCAACGCGGCGTCCAGCATCCGAGCCATCGCGGCGGTGTCCGGGGTCGCCGACATCGCCAGCAATCGCAGCTCCGGCCGCAGATTGGCCTGCAGGAAACGGCAGAAGGCCAACGCCAGGTCGGCGTCGAGCGCGCGTTCATGCACCTCGTCCAGGATGACGAGGCCGACCCCCTCCAACCCGGGATCCGACATCAGCCGCCGCACCAGCAGCCCCTCGGTCACCACCTCGATGCGAGTCGCGGCCGAAACCGCGCTGTCGAGGCGGGTGCGGTAGCCGACCAGGCCGCCCACCTTCTGGCCCAACATCTCCGACATCCGCGTCGCGGCGGCCCGCGCGGCAAGGCGTCGCGGCTCGAGCATGACGATGCGCTGCCCGGCGAGCCATGGCTGGTCCAGTAACGCCAGCGGCACCAGCGTGGTCTTCCCGGCACCGGGTGGAGCGACCAGAAGCACGTTGCCGCCACCCAGCGCCGCCTGCAATTGCGGCAGGATGTCCGCGACCGGCAGGTCGAGCGATGCGAATTCGACGAAGCTCACTGGTTGCCCTTTGTCCGACCGGCGCCCCATATCACCGATCGTGGGCCCCGAGGAGAATATGCCGGCATGCGACGACTGGCCGCCTTGATCATCGCGATGCTGTTGCTGGCGGCCGGACCTGCCATGGCACTGGAAAGTGCCTCGACGGCCAGCCCGCGCATGACCGCCTCGCTGATTTCGGAAACCGATGCGATCCAGCCGGGGCAGCCGTTCCGCGTCGCCTTGCGGCTGCAGATGGCGCGCGGGTGGCACACCTATTGGCGCAATCCGGGCGATGCCGGCATTCCCCCGGAACTGCATTTCACCCTGCCGTCCGGGGTCAGTGCCGGCGAAACGGTCTGGCCGGCGCCTTCCGCCCATGCCGAAGGTCCGCTGATGACCTATGGCTATGACGGGCAGGCCCTGCTGCCGGTCACGATCTTCGGCGCCAGCGGCGCGACCGCGGTACAGCTGCACGCCAACTGGCTGGTCTGCGACAATATCTGCGTCCCGGAGGAGGGCGATTTCCGTCTCGACCTCCCGGTGGGACCGGTGGCGCCGTCGCCGCAGGCCGGATTGTTCGCCGCCGCCGACGCGCGAACCCCGGTGTCGTCGCCCTGGTTGGCGCAGATCGCCCCGGACGGCACGCTGGCACTGACCGGACAGGGGCTGTCGGCCGCCGCCGTGCAATCCGCGCGGTTCTTCCCCGATGGCTCCGGCAGCATCGTCGACAGCGCGCCGCAGAAGCTTTCCATCGGGGCCGACCACCTTGCCATCGCGCTTAAGCCGGGGCCGGATTTCCGCCCCGGCGCGCCGCTCGGCGGCGTGGTCGTATTGACCGATGAGGCCGGCCAGCAACGTGCGTTGACGATCTCCGCGGCACCTGTCGCGGCAACCACCGGCTTTTGGGAAATCGTCGGACTGGCCTTCGCCGGCGGCCTCATCCTCAATCTGATGCCGTGCGTGTTCCCGATCCTGGCGATGAAGGCGGTCGGGTTGGCGGGGCTGGTCGGCCGCCGGCGCGGCCATGCCTGGGGCCACGCCGTCGCGTACACCATCGGCGTTCTGGCGACATTCTCCCTGTTGGGGTTCGTCCTGCTGGCCTTGCGCCAGGCAGGTGCGGCGAGCGGGTGGGGTTTCCAGTTCCAGTCTCCGACCTTCGTCGCCGCGATGGCGCTGCTGCTGTTCGGCGTCGGCCTCAACCTGTCCGGCGTGTTCGCGGTCGGCGGTCCGGTGGGCGCCGGGCAGGATCTCGTGGGTCGCGGCGGCCTGGGCGGCAGTTTCTTCACCGGCCTGCTGGCAGTCCTGGTGGCAACCCCCTGCACCGCGCCGTTCATGGGTGCCGCCATCGCGGCCGGCCTCGCGGGTTCGGCTCCGATGACACTGGCGGTGTTCGTGGCGATGGGGCTGGGGCTCGCGTCACCCTACGTCCTGCTGGCGACGCTGCCGCCGGTCGCCCGCGCGATGCCGCGGCCGGGGCGCTGGATGGAGGTGCTGAAGCAGGCCCTGGCTTTCCCGATGTACGCCGCCAGCGCCTGGATGGTCTGGGTGCTGAGCCAGGAGGCCGGCTCCACCGGCGTTCTCGCCGCCGGCGCCGGACTGGTGCTGCTCGGCTTCGGCGCGTGGGTGCTGGGGCTGGCCCAGTCCAGTCGTCCCGGCGTCCCGCGCAGGACGGGCTTTTTCGCCGCCACGGTCGCGGCCGTCGCGGCACTCGCCACACTGGCGCCGCTGGCCACGGGTTCGGCCTCGCCGCGCGCCGAAATCGCGGAGCCGGGAATTGAGCCGTTCACCCCCTCTCGCCTGGCCAGCCTGCGCGCCGAGGGCCGTCCGGTCTTCGTCAATATGACCGCCGCCTGGTGCGTAACCTGCCTGGTCAACGAGCGCGTGGCGTTGGACTCGCCCCGCGTCCGCGACAGCTTCGCATCGCACGGCATCGCGTACCTGAAAGGCGACTGGACCCGCCAGGACCCCGACATCACCCGCTTCCTGCGCGCCCATCAGCGCGACGGGGTGCCGTTCTATGCCTTGTTCCCGGGCGGCGGCGGCGCGCCGACCGAGTTGCCGCAGATCCTGACCGAAGCCGGCGTGCTCGCCGCGGTGGCCGGCCTGGGCACCTGAACTTGCCGCGACCCGCGGTTGCGGCGAGTGTTCGGCTGGAGATCGCAACGAGGCATCCGAGATGACATTCGCGAAACTGCGGGACGGGTTTGCCGCCGGCACTTCCTCGCCGCGCCATTTCCTTGAGTCCTGCCTGCAGCGGATCGACGAACGCGAGCCCCAGATCCACGCCTTCGCCGCCATCGATCCCGATGCGGCGCGACGTGCCGCCGACGCCTCCACTGCCCGCTACCGCAGCGGAACACCGCTGTCCGAGATCGACGGCATGCCGGTGGCGCTGAAGGACATCCTGGAAACCGCGGATATGCCGACGGGCTTCGGCTGCAAGATTTTCGAGGGCTGGCACGGCGGGCGCGATTCCGCCGCGGCCTATGCGCTGCGCCGGGCGGGCGCGGTGATCGTCGGCAAGGCGGTCACCACCGAATTCGCCGGCGCCTTCCCTGGGCCGACTCGCAATCCGCTCGATCCGACGCGGACCCCGGGCGGATCGTCCAGCGGTTCCGCCGCCGCGGTGGCGGCGGGAATGGTGCCGGTGGCCATTGGCAGCCAGGTCGGCGGTTCCATCCTGCGGCCGGCGAGCTTCTGCGGCGTGGTCGGGTTCAAGCCGACATTCGGGGCGCTCAACCGTGGCGGCATCAGCGACAATTTCAGCCAGAACTGCCTCGGCACCTTGTCCGCGAACCTCGCCGATGGTTGGGCCGTGTGCCACGCCATTGCGATGCGGGTCGGCGGCGACCCGGGATTTCCTCCGTTCGCCGGCGGCCCGGTTCCGGCAGCGCCGCGCCGCCCGGAAGCGCTCGCGGTGTTGCAGACAGCGGGCTGGGCAAAAGCCGATACCGGCGCCGTCGCCGCCTTCGAGGCCTTTTTGGAAAGACTCTCCCGCGCCGGCATCCGCCTGATCGACCGACAGGCTTCGGCGCGGGTCGAGTTGCTGGAGCAGGCGATCGCCGAGGCCGGCGTGGTTTCCCAGGAAATCAACAACTGGGAGAAGCTGTGGCCTTTCGCCGAACTCGACCACCGCGCCGGGGAGGGCCTCAGCCCGGGGCTGCGCGCCGACATCGCCGCCGGCCGGGCGATGACGCCGGACCAGTACCGGATCCTGCTGCACCGCCGCGACGTGATGCGGACCCTGCTGTTGGCGCTGTCCGACGAGGTGGATGGCTGCATCACCTTGTCCTCGCTGGGTCCGGCGCCGGTGGGCATCGCATCGACCGGTAACGCGATCTTCAACCAGCCGGCCTCGGCACTGCGCACGCCGGCCATCTCGCTGCCGCTTCTGCAGGTCGAGGGCCTGCCGGTCGGTGTGCAACTGATCGGCTTCCCGCAGCGCGACCGGGAATTGTCGGGGCTGGCCGAATTCGTCACGCGTTGCGTTTAATCAGGCGCTGACTGGGAACGAACACCGCCGCCGAACGTTTCGATATCGGGTGGTTCAATTTCGCCGCCCGGGAGCCTGAGACATGAGCGACGATGCCGGCAGTGCCGTGTCCGAAGCCGGTTCGTTGCCGCATGATGACCGTCGCCCGGCACCGCGGGGCTCGACCCGTGCCTATTGGCGCCTCGCCGGCGGCTATTGGCGCGGCCCGACGGCGGGCCGGGCCTGGACCCTGACCAGCCTCAGCGCCGTCCTGATCGTTGCCAATATCGGCGTGCAATACGGCATCAACCGCTGGAACGCGTATTTCTTCGACGCCATCGGACGCCGGAGCGAGACGGTGCTGATGACGGCGGTCGGGTTGTTCGCGGCCATCGTCCTTGCAAGCACGGTCGTCTCGATCGCCAACGTCATCGTCCGCATGCGCCTGCAGGTGCGCTGGCGGCAATGGCTGACGGTGCGCCTCGCCGAGCACTGGCTGGCGGAGCAGCGGTTCTACCGCCTCAGCATCTCCGCACCCGACCTGGACTCGCCGGAGTTCCGCATCGCCGAGGATGCCCGGATCGCCACCGAGCCGGTGATCGACTTCGGCTACGGGATCGTCAACGCCGTGCTGATGGCGGTGGTGTTCTTCAGCGTGCTGTGGTCGGCCGCGGGAGTGGCGCATTTCGGCGACGTCGCGATCCCCGGCTACATGGTGATCGCCGCCGTCGCCTACTCGGTGGTGATGTCCGGGTCGCTGATGGCATTCGGCCGCCCGTTGATCAACCGCATCGAGGACAAGAACGCCGCGGAGGCCCGGCTGCGCTACGAGATGGGCCGGGTGCGCGAGAACGCCGAAAGCATCGCCATGATCCGGGGCGAGGGCGATGAGCGCAAGGGCATCCAGGCAACGCTCGACATCGTGGTGGTCGCCTGGCACCACGTGATCGCGCAACTGGCGCGGATGACGCTGCTGGTCAACGCCAACGGCGTCGTGGCCCCGGTGATGCCGCTGCTCCTGGCGGCGCCCAATTATCTCAACGGCTCGATTACCCTGGGCGGCCTGATGCAGACCGCCGCCGCCTTCGTCCAGGTCCAGATCGCGCTGAACTGGCTGGTCGACAACTACGCCAAGATTGCCGAGTGGCTGGCCTCGGTTGGGCGGGTGTCAGGTCTGTGGAACGCATTGACCGACCTCGACGCTTCGGTCGACAGCGAGCAGCAGCGCATCACCCTGGAGGAAAGCCCGGACGAAGACATCCATCTCGATGCCCTTTCGGTCGCGATGCATGACGGCCGCACCATGATCGACGACGCGGACACGATCATCCATCGTGGCGAGAAGGTGCTGCTGATGGGCCAGTCGGGAACCGGCAAGAGCACCTTGATCCGCGCAGTCGCGGGATTATGGCCATGGGGCACCGGGCGCGTTCTGCTGCCCAAGGGCGCGCGCTTCGCCTTCCTGCCCCAGCGCGGCTACCTGCCGCTCGGCAGCCTGCGGCAGGTGCTGGAATACCCCGCCAACGCCACCTGCGCGCCGGACGACGTTCTGGTCGCGGCGCTGACGCGATGCGGCCTCAGGCGGCTGATCCCGCGCCTCGACGACACCGAGAAATGGGACAAGCTGCTGTCCGGCGGGGAGCAGCAGCGGCTCGCCTTCGCCCGCCTGCTGGTGTCGCGCCCCGACGTGGTGATCATGGACGAGGCGACGGCGGCGCTCGATACCGACAGCCAGGATTCGATGATGGAGATGTTCCGCAACGAGCTCGCGGACTGCACTGTGATCTCGGTCGGTCACCGCCCGGAACTCGAGGATTTCCACGACCGCAAGCTCACTCTGCGCCGCGATTCGACCGGGGTGCAGATGTCGAGCGATGCCGAAGTATCCCGCAAGCGCCGCTTCTCCGGCCTGCTGCGGCGCTCGCTGCGGCCCCGCCCGTCCCCCGACGGTTCGGCGCCGGTGTCCCGTTAACACATTGATAACTCTATCCTAATCATAGAAACGGTAGATTGGAAAGCAGCCTTCTCGCCACATTTTAGCCACACCCCGCCTTAATTCGGCCTTCATACGCCACATTTTCGCCATAAATGGAACACCGGCACCCGGCGATGGATTAGCCTGCGCGGGAACTGCCAAGGGGTGACCGAGTGGACGGACTTGCCGGCGATGTGGCCATGGATTTAACCGGCATCGGCACATTCTCTCCGATCGCGATTGCAAACATTCCGGCTTTCGACGTCCTTTCGCATTCATCCCCTCGTCGGCGCGCGTGGGAACGGTTTAGAACCCTCTTCGTGATCGCTCGCAGCCTCCGCAGCCTCAGCTGGCTCAACCTCCTGGTCGGTCAGATGCAGACCGCGTTCGGCGGCTTTCTAGCCGTGTACCTGACCTCCCATGGCTGGAGCGGCACTGATATCGGTCTTGCGCTGACCGTGGGCACGGTTACCGTCATGGTGTTGCAGGTGCCGGCGGGCGCGTTGGTCGACGCGGTGCACAGCAAGCATTTCGCGGCCGGCGTGGCGATCCTGGCGATTGCCGCCAGCGCGCTGATGATCGGGCTGTGGCCCAGCCTGTGGGCAGTCATGTTCGCCGAGATCCTACACGGGGGCGCCAGCTGCATGCTGACCCCGGCGATCGCCGCCATCACCCTGACGCTGGCCCGCGCCGATGCGCTGGGCGAGCGGCTGGGGGAGAACGTCCAGTTCGCGGCCATCGGCAGCGGCGTGGCGGCCGCGGTGATGGGTGCGATCGGATATTATTTCTCGCATCGCGTCATCTTCTTCCTGGGTGCCGGCTGCGGCGTCGCGGCGCTGCTCGCGCTGCGCGCCATCCACCCCGGGGACGTCTACGCCGGGCCGACCCGCACGCCCCATCCGGCCGCGGTGCCGGTCAGGTCCAGGACCGGCAGGCCGCCGCCGAAGCGGCGGGTCATGCTCGATCGCCCGCTGCTCATCTTCGCCGCCTGCATGGGGCTGTTTCAGCTCGGCAACGCGGCGGTGCTGCCGATCGCGGCCAACGCGGTGACGCACACGCATGGCCGTGCCGCCGATCTCGTGATCGCCGCCGCGATCTTCGTGCCGCAAGTGCTCGCCGCCATATTCTCGCCGCGCATGGGCCGGCTCGCCGAAACCTGGGGCCGCCGGCCGGTGCTGCTCCTGGGGCTCGTGGCGCTTCCGGTGCGGGCACTGCTGCTGTCCACCACCAGCGATCCTGCGTTGATCATCGCCTTCCAGGTGCTGGACGGGCTGAGCGCCGCGGTACTGGGGCTGATGGTGCCCTTGGTGGTTGCAGATCTGACCCGCTACGCCGGTCGCTTCAACCTGGCGATGAGCGTGGTCCTGCTGGCGATCGGCGTCGGCGCCAGCCTCAGCACGTTGTTGGCCGGCGTCATCTCCGACCATCTTGGCGACCCTGCCGCGTTCGTGGCCCTGGCGATGATGGGGGTGGCAGCATTGCTGCTGGCCTGGCAGATGTTGCCGGAGACAGCACCCTCCCTGGCGGTGGCCCAACCCGCCTGATAGAACCCACCCGCCGGCCGCGCGTTCAGGCACGGTCCACACGGCTGGGCATTCCCCGGTTCGACGGAACCCGAAGCGCCCTGTCCGAGACCATCCAAAGCTGAAACCCCACAGGACAACGACATGCCTCTGGAAATCACCATCGGCTCGCCGCAGCTTGTCATTCACGAGGACGGCATCGTCTGGACCAGCGAACTCGACGGCCAGGTCACCATGGACGAGAAGAAGGGCCTGCTGTTTCGCGATACCAGGCTGATCAGCAACTGGACCATGTATGCCGACGGCGTTCCGTGGGACCTGCTGAATGCCGGTGCCATCACGCCGTTTGCCGCCCAGGTATTTCTGACCAACCGCCAGATCGTCACCCGCGACGGCGTGATCGCGCCGAAGACGATCGGGCTGATGCTCGGCCGCTATATCAGCGGTGGCGTGCACGAAGATCTCGAGCTGGTGAACTATGGCCGCAACACCGTGCGCTTCAATCTCGAGGTGATGATCCGCTCCGACTTCGCCGATGTGTTCGAAGTGAAGTCCGGCCAGATGGTCCGGCGCGGCCGCATCTCCACCGAGTGGTCGACCGAGAAGCAGCGCCTGCGCACCACCTACGACAACGCCGACTTTCACCGCGCCCTGTGCGTGACCGCGGTCGGCGACTGTCCGGTCCAGTACGCGAACGGCCGCCTCAGTTTCGAGGTGACGCTGAAGCCGCTCGAGACGTGGCATTCCTGCCTGCTGTATGAATTGGAAGCCGACGACGAGGTGATCGGCGCGCCGACCCCCTGCATCCACGATTCCGGGACGACGACGCCGGCGCTGCAGCTTGCCGAATGGCGGCGCCGCGCGTTGAAGCTGAACAGCAGCAACGAGGAATTCTACCGGCTGTTCCGCCAGGCGGTGGACGACCTGGCCTCGCTGCGGCTCACCTTGGACGGCCAGATGGTGCCGGCGGCGGGATTGCCTTGGTTCATGGTGCTGTTCGGCCGCGACAGCCTGATCGTCTCGCTGCAGACCGCCATGCTAAACACCGATTTCGCCAGGGGTTCGCTGACCCTGCTGGGTGCGAGCCAGGCCCGCGAGCGCGACGATTTCAGGGATGCCGAACCCGGCAAGATCATGCATGAACTGCGGCTCGGCGAACTGGCGCATTTCAAGCTCATCCCGCACACGCCGTACTACGGCACCGCCGACGCGACGCCGCTGTATCTGATGCTGCTGCACGACACCTGGCGCTGGACCGGCGACCTCGGGCTGGTGCAGAGCCACATGGAGACCGCCGAACGCTGCCTCGCCTGGATCGACGACTATGGCGACCGCGACGGGGACGGCTTCCAGGAATACCAGACCCGTTCGCCGCAGGGGTACGAGAACATGGGCTGGAAGGACGCGGCCGACGCCGTGGTCTATCCCGACGGCTCGCTGGTCAAGGGACCCAAGGCGCTGTGCGAGTTGCAGGGCTACGTCTATGCCGGCTGGATCGGGATGGCGGAGCTCTACGAGGCCCTCGGCAACGCCGGCCGCGCCAAGGAGATGCGCGCCAAGGCGCAGGCGCTGTTCGAGCGTTTCAACGAGGCATTCTGGGATGAGGAGTTCGGCTTCTATGCCTTCTCGCTGGACGGTGACAAGAAGCCGGTACTGAGCGTCTCGTCCAATGTCGGGCATTGCATGTGGACCGGCATCATCCGCCAGGATCGCGCCCGGCGGGTGGCGGACCGGCTGATGCAGCCGGACATGTTCAGCGGCTGGGGGGTGCGCACCCTGTCGGCGGCGCATCCGGCATTCAATCCGTACTCGTATCATAATGGCTCGGTGTGGCCGCATGACAACGGCATTCTCGCGCGGGGGCTCAAGCGCTATGGCTTCGGCGTTGAGGCAGCGCGCGTCGCGCGGGCGATCAGCGGCGCCGCGAGCTTCTTCGGCGGGCACCAGATGCCGGAGTTGTTCGCCGGCATCGCCATGAACGGTGCGGTCTTCCCGGTTCCCTATCTCGGCAGCAACGTGCCGCAGGCCTGGGCGGCGGGTTCCGCCTTCGCGTTCCTGCAGGCGATGTTGGGGCTCGAGCCGGACGCACCGAACCAACGGCTGCTGCTGGACCCGAGCCTGCCCGCCTGGCTGCCGGACGTGACGCTCAGCGAATTGAAGCTCGGCGACCAGGTGTTCGACATCCGCTTCTGGCGGACGGGCGAGGAAACCAGCTACGAGGTCCTGAAGGGCGATCCGGCCGCGGTGATGCTGTCGACCACCAATCGCATGGTGGCCTGATCAGGCCCTCGCCTGAAACGCCTCTTCGCGAATGGCAACGATGTGGACGTGGCCCTTCGGCAGCGATCCGGCCAGCGCCGCGACATGCGGATGGTGGGTCATCGCAATCACCTGGACGTGCCGGCTGAGGTCGACGAGCGCGCGCAGGCTCGCCAGCGTCCTTGCATCGTCGAATGTCTGCAGCACGTCGTCGGCGATGAACGGCGGAGCCGGTGAGCCGGCGGCGAACTCTTCCAGGGCGACGATGCGCAGGGCCAGATAAAGCTGGTCGCGGCTGCCCTCGGACAGTTCGTCGAGTTGCTTGCGGCCGCCGCCATCCGCTTCGACCGCCACCAGCCGCTGTCCGCGGCCGGATTCCTCCACGGTCACTCCGGCATAGGCGCCCGCGGTAATCGCATTGAACGCCGCGCCGATGCGGCCGACCATTCCGGATTCGGACAACTCTCGCTGCCGGTCCAACCCGGCTCGCAAAAGGCAGATGGCGGCATGCAGCACCAGCGCCTGTTCCGCCGCGTTCGACAGGGCGGCAACGCCGCTCTCTCGTCGGCTGGCGGCGGCGGCGGTGTTTGTCTCGGCCTCGCTCCGGAGCATCGCCTCATCGGCGCTGCGCTGTTCCGCCGCCAACGCTTCAACCTGTCCGGCGAGTGCTGTGAGCTGCTCGGTGAGCTCTGCGGCTTCAACGGCCTCGGTATCGGGATCGGACTCCGCCGCAAGCTGTTCCAGTTCGGCAATGGGTTGTCCGGCACCGATTGCGCCGAGTTGTGCCGTCGCCTCGGCCAGTGCCGCTTCGGCGGCAATGGCCGCGCGCGCGCGCAGCAACTGCGCTTCGGCAGCGGCGTCGGTCTCGGCGTGCAAGGCGGCGCGCAAACCGGCCAGCCGGCGGGAGGCGGCTTCGGCGCCCAGCCGCGCGACCTCCGCGGACTGCTCGGCCGCCAGCAGCGCGCGATGCAGGGTGTCGGCCCTGACCGCGCGTTCCCGCTCGGCCTGGGCCCGGCGCGCCAGCTCGGTTGCCGCCTGCATCGGGTCGACGCCCGCAAGATCCTCCGCCAGCATGCCGACGAGTTGCTGCGCCGCGGCGGCGAAGCGGGCGATCGACGCCTGCATGTCGGCGACCCGGGGCGCCAGGGCGCGCTGCTCCTGCTCCTGCTTGCGCAGTTCCTCGATCAGGTCGAGCGCGTTCTCCGTCGCGGCGATCGGCTCGTCGCCGGGTCGCCCGAGCGATGCCAGCATTCGGCTCCAGGCGGCTGACCAATCGGCCATCTCTGCAGTCGCGCGCTGCATTGCCGAATGGCGCCCCTCCACTTCGGTTTGCAGATCACGCAGTTGCCTAGCCTGTTCCTCCCGGCGGCCAACCAGGGCACGCGCCACTTCGATCGACTGGTCGACCCGGGCGAGCAACGCCGGCAGCCCGGCCAGCTCGATTGCTTCGAGGTCTGCGGTTGGCTCCATCGACGCTGCCAGCAAGCCAGCCTGCTGCAGCATCGCAGCGGTCAGGTCGGCTTCGTCCGCGACCGTCCGCAGTAGAGCGCTCCGACGTTCCGCGGCAGCCTGCCGGGCTGCCAGGAAGTCTCGCAGCGCGGTTGGGCCGGGAGCCTCCGAACTGCCCGCGGCGGCCGCAATCCGCGCCAACGCGGCCTGCGCCGCGACGACGGCGGCCGCAGCCTGCGCGAGACCGGCATCGGCGACCGAAGCGTCGTTCCGCAACGCCTCCAGGCGTTCCCGCAAGGCCGCCGCCTGAGCTACTTCGGTGCTGTGCGCGACCAGCGCGTCGGCGACCGCGTCGGCCTCGTGCACGGCACGGTCAAACGCAATCGGCAGCGGCGTGTCGCCGGCGGCGGCATATATTTCCGTCGCGTCGAGCGGCCCGGTTTGATCGGGAAAATTGCCGCGATGGATGATCGACCACAGCCGGTCCCGCCGCGTTCGTGCCTGCGCCAATGCGTCGGGTGGCGGCAGCGCGGCCCTGGCCGTCAGGCTGGCGAGCTCCGCTTCGAGGGCGGCGGTTTCGCGGGCGATCCGGCGGCATTCGCCATTCGCGGCCTGCTCCGCCGCGGCCGCGTTCGACCAATCGGATTCGATCAGCGCCAGGGTGGCAGCAGATGGGGAGGTGGTGGTCTCCAGCATCGCCTCGGTCAGCCGCACGCCGGGAATGTCGTCGAGGGCCATCCGCAGTTCGGCCGCTGCCTGGCGGGTGCGCGCGCGGGCGGCCTCCAGCCTTGCCGCAGGATCGCCCTGTGCCCGCAACGCCGCCACCAGTGCGACTGCGCCAGTCAGGTCGGGCGGTGTCGGCATGGCCGCCAGGACATCGCGGGCAATGTCCTGGCGGCGCACGACCGCCGCATGCTCGCGCGTCGCCTGGGCAGCCGCTGCCGCAAGCCCGGCATGGCGGTTCATCTGCTGTCGCGCCTCCCGGACCGCCGCTGCCGGCGGCAGGCCGATTTCGTCGGTCCAACCGAGTTCGCCACGCAGCCGGGCGGCTGCCGCCGCTGCCTCGGCCATCTGCCGTTCCACCTGTGGCAGGTCTGCACGCGCCTGCGACGCGATCGTCCGCAGGTTCGTCAGGGCCGCGATATCGTCGGCAGCGTCCACGAGCCGTTGATCGAACATGACGGCGACATGCGACGTCCGCTGCGCCTCCGCCTGCTGGGCCGTGGCGGAGGCGGCGCTGGCCGCCTCGTTATGGGCCGCGAGCGCCTCCCGCCAGATTTTCTCGAAGCCGGCGTCGAGCCGCGGCACGTCGCCCGCTTCGGCCAATACCTGCATGGCATCGCGCCGCGCCTTCAATGGCGCACGGATGGCGCGCAGCAGGCGCAGGCGATCCAGCCGTGATTCGGCTGCCGCCCGGGTGCGGCGAATCTCCGCGAGCGCCGCCGCGGCATCCCCCACGCGCTGCTCGAGCGCCCGCCATGCCTCAGGCCGCATCGCGCTGGTGCGGATGTCGTTCCGGGCCTGCTCGATCGTCGCGACCGCCGCCCAAAGCGGTTTGGTGCGTTGCCGCAGATCGGCGCGGCCGATCTCGTCACGCCGCTTCACCAGGTCGTCCAGCAATCCCCGCACCCGGCCGAGCCCGCCGCCGCCGGCAAACAGCACCTGGCCGAGCCGACCGTCCGATTGCAGCAGGGAGAGACCGCCAGCGCGAAGCAGTTCGGTGTCGAGCGCAAACAATTCGCGGAACAACATGTCGTCGGCGCCACCCAGCATCCGCTTGATCTCGGCCGGCGATATCTCCTGCCCGGCGGCATCGGCCAGCGTGTTGCCCTGGCCCTTGCGCCTCACCAGGGTGCGAGCGCCCTCGGCGGTGACGATGTCGGCCCGCAGACGCATTTGCTGGGTGCCGTGCAGATAGCTCATCGGGGTCTGCGGATGGATGCCGAACAGCAGATCGCGCAGCGCCTGGCGAACCACCGACTTGCCGTATCCGTTCGGTGCCAGCAGCAGGTT
Organism: uncultured Alphaproteobacteria bacterium; assembly: GCA_963819305.1. GTDB lineage: Bacteria > Pseudomonadota > Alphaproteobacteria > Acetobacterales > Acetobacteraceae > CAVTKE01. The sequence goes on along the minus strand of CAWFVP010000001.1, from coordinate 780,764 downwards.
CAGCCGGCCGGGAGCGGGATCGAATTCGAACACGCAGTTGCGGAACGGGCCGTAGCGTTCGAGCGTCAGGCTGCTCAGCCGCATCTCATTCGCCTTGCGCCAAAGCGGCCAGCAGGAGGTCGCGCGCCCGGGCCATGATTTCAGCGCCGGCGGGATCGCGCAGCGGGTGGTCTTCGGCGAGCAACCCGGCGGGCAGCTTGCTCAACAGGTCGGCGGCGAAACTGCCGAGCAGGTCGGCCGGCGGCGCCTCCGCCAGCGTCTCGATCTGCTCTACCAGCAGGCCCAGGGCATCGCCGCGTCCGCGCAGCGCCCCGAGATCGACGACCGGGCGGGTGCGCAACCGCACCGCCTCGATCCACAGCCGGTGCGGATCGACCTGCCGCGCCTCGTGCAGCACCCGCTCGCGCAACGCCGGGGCATCCGCGGCGAACCCGCCGTGCAGCGGCGTGGCACCCTCCAGCAGCACCCGCGCCGCAAGGTGCCGGTCGCCGGCTGCGGCAAGCGCCCCGGTCAGCGCCGCCTGCACCGTCGCCAGCGCCGCGTCTTCCGACGCATGGCCGGTCAGGTCCACCGCGACATGCGCCCATCGGAAGGCGTCCAGGACGCGATGTTCCACGCCGGTGATCCGGCCATCTGCGACGCTGACCAGGCTGGCACCCTTCTCGCCGACCTCGTTCGCATGCCGGCCCTGCAGGTTCCCCGGGAATACGATCCAGGGTGCCGTCGAAAGGATCTCACGCGTATGCACATGCCCCAGTGCCCAGTAGTCGTAGCCGCGCTCGGCCAGTTCCTGGGGCGTGCAGGGCGCGTAGTTCTCGTGTCCGCCACGTCCCGCGGCGGTGTGCAGCATGCCGATGTTCAGCCACCCCGGCACCGCGGCGGGGTAGCCCTGCGCCAGGTTGGCCGTGGTCCGCTGCTCGGCGAAGCTCTGGCCGTGGATGGCGACGCCGAACTCTTCCAGCCGGTGGGTGTGGGCCCGCTTCGTCGCGAACACCGTCATTCCCTCAGGCGCGCGCAGCGACTGAGTCATCCGGTTGGCGGCGTCGTGGTTGCCGTGAATGACGAACACCCGCTTCCCGGCGCGGGTCAGCCGCAGCACCTGGTTCATGAAGAAATGCCCGGTGCGATAATCCGGCCAGTCGCCGTCATAGACGTCGCCGGCAATCAGCACGAAGGCGACGTCCTCCTCCAGCGCCATGTCGACCAGGTTGCCGAAGGCGCGGCGGGTGGCATTGCGGATCAGTTCGGCCGGGGCGCCCGGATCATCCTCGAGGCCACGCAGAGGCGAGTCGATATGCAGGTCGGCGGCGTGCAGGAACCGGAACTTCATCGGGTCTGCCGCCAGGAGTTCCAGCCATCGGCGCGCAACACACAGGCTGGGCAGGTGCCGCAGCCATAGCCCCAGGGATGCCGCTGGCGGCGATCTCCCAGATAGCAGGAATGGGTGTGCTCGGTGACGAGATCGACCAACGCCGAGCCGCCCAGCCGATCAGCCAGCGCCCAGGTCGCGCCCTTGTCGAGCCACATCAGCGGCGTCTCCAGCACGAAGCGGCGGTTCATGCCGAGGTTCAGCGCCAGTTGCATGGCCTTGATGGTGTCGTCCCGGCAGTCGGGGTAGCCGGAGTAGTCGGTCTCGCACATCCCGCCGATGATCCGCCGCAGGCCGCGCCGGTAGGCGATGGCGGCGGCATAGGTGAAGAACAGCAGGTTGCGGCCGGGCACGAAGGTGTTCGGCACCCCTTCCGCCGTCATGAGGATCTCGGCATCGCTCGTCAACGCCGTGGCGCCAAGGGCAGCAAGCCCCGGCCCGATCTCGACCATATGGTCATCGCCCAGGCGTTCTCCCCAGCCCCGCAATTCAGCCAATCCGTCGCGGACCGGCATCCGGCACTCCAGCTCGACGGCATGGCGCTGGCCATAGGAAAAACCCACCGTCTCGACCCGCGCATAGCGGTCGAGTGCCCAGGCGAGGCACGTGGCGGAATCCTGGCCGCCGGAGAACAACACCAATGCCGAGTCGCGCGGGTCCATTCACCTTGATGAACACAACCCGGCCCGGCGTGGAAGGGGGATGGAGGGGTGTTGGTGTCATCGCCGCCCAATGCCATATGCTGCGGCATGAACCTCGACTTCGACCCTGAGGAGATCCGCCGGTATTCCCGCCACATCCTGCTGGCCGAGGTCGGCGGCACCGGCCAGGCGAAGCTGCGCGAGGCCAAGGTGCTGGTGGTCGGCGCGGGCGGCCTGGGTAGCCCGGTGCTGCTGTACCTTGCCGCCGCCGGAGTCGGCACCATCGGCCTGGTCGACGACGACGTGCTGGAACTGTCCAATCTCCAGCGCCAGATCGCCCATACGACCGCGGGCGTCGGGCGCCCGAAGGTGGACACCGCCGCCGCCACGGCACAGGCCATCAATCCGCATGCGAAGATCGTCCGGCACCGGCAGCGGATCGACGCCGACAACGCGCTCGAGCTGATTCGCGGCTATGATATCGTCTGCGACGGCACCGACAATTTCCCCACCCGGTTCCTGATCGCCGACGCCTGCGTGTTGGCCGGCCGCACCCTGGTGTCGGCGGCCGTGCTGCGCTTCGAGGGCCAGCTCGCGGTGTTCAAGCCGCATGCCGGCGACGCCTTCCCCTGCTACCGATGCCTACACCCCGAGCCGCCGCCGGAGGGCATGGTGCCGAGTTGCGGCGAAGCGGGGGTGCTTGGGGCGGTCACCGGCGTGATGGGGACCCTGCAGGCGACCGAAGTTCTGAAGGAAATCCTCGGCATCGGGGAGACTCTCGCCGGCAAGCTGCTGCTGTGGGACGCGCTGGCCACCCGCTTTCGCAGCATCAAGCTGAAGCGCGACCCGCATTGCCCGGCCTGTGCGCCTGGATCCGGACTGCACGATCTGTCGGCGCACCGCCTTCCCGCGCATGCCGTCTGACGCCGCGACGCTTGGCGTGCTGCTGATTTCAGGCGGCCACGAGCGGGCGCATTACGCCTTCGTTCTCGCCACCGGAGCGGCCGCGATCGGCCGCGAGGCGGTGGTGTTCGCGACCAACGAGGGTTGTCGGGCATTGCTCGCCGACCTGTCTTCCTTGGCTGGCTTCGACCGCGATCGCGTAGTGCAGGAGCAGGGCGTCGCCGGTTTGCAGACTTTGCGCGAGGCTGCCGTCGAACTCGGCGTCCGGCTGATCGCCTGCGAGGCCGGGCTACGCATGGCGGGGCTGCTCGATGACCCGCTCGCGGCAGGTGTCGAGGTCGCCGGCGTGGTCACGTTCCTGGAGGCCGCGCGGGCGGGGCAAATGATATCGTTGTAGGGCTTGACCCGATACGGCCGGGCTTGCCACGGATGGCGGCATGAATCTTTCGCGGCTGATTCGCGCATCCTGGATGCTGGCGGCACTGGCGGCCCCAGCCGTGGCGGACGCACAGACGCCCCCGGCTTCCCAGACACCCGCGCCGCTGCCACCCGGAACCCAGCAGCTGTCGACTAAGCCGGCGGCAAAGAGCCAGGCTGCAGTCAAGGCAGCCCCGGCGACGCCGCCCAAGCCCGCACCCCGCACGGGCGTGCAACAGGTCGCTCCGTTCGCGACGCCAATGCCGACGCCGTCGACACTGGGACACAGCGCGCCCGGCCGGAGCACCCCGGTCGTTCAGCCGCCCCGCAACGGTCATGCGCAGAAATTGCCGGACAAAGGCGGTGCGAAAGCCGGCTCCCAGGCGCCTTCGTCACCTTCCAAAGCCGCGGCCGGTGCGGCGGCCGGGGCGGCAGCAGGTGCGGCGGCAGGCAGCGCGGCGGGTGCGGGTGCGGCGCCAGATGCGGCCGCCCCGGCGCCAGCCGACCAGCCCAAGGGCGGCAACACCGGCCTGCCGCTGCCACGCTTCGCCTCGCTGCGATCCGACGAGGTCTTCCTGCGCGTCGGGCCGGGCACCCGCTATCCCGTCGATTGGGTGTATCGCCGCCGCGACCTGCCGGTCGAGATCGAGCGCGAGTTCGAGGTTTGGCGGCTGATCGAGGACCAGGATGGGGTCAAGGGCTGGGTCCACCAAGCCACCCTGACCGGACGGCGCAGTTTCGTGGTGAAAGGCGCCGAGCGCACACTGCGACGTGCCGCGTCCGAGGATTCTGCGCCGGTGGCCTTGCTGAAACCGGGCGTCTTGGGCCGCATCCGCAGCTGCGAGGCGGGCAAGTCCTGGTGCGAGATGCAGGTGGGCGACTATCGCGGGTGGCTGCGCCGCGACGAGGTCTGGGGCACCTACCCTGGCGAGGCGGTGAATTAGGGCTCCTGGCAAGTGAAGTTTTGCCTGCCGGAGGATGCGAAGGCTAATCTGCGGGACTGATAAATCATCGCCGACGGGGCCAGCATGGATGAGCCGACAACAGACAGGCCGGACTTGCCGGCGATCGAACATGGGCTGACCGACAAGCCAGTCCCACGCGCCATGCACGACCTCGGCGGCGTGTCGCAGTTCATGTGCGAGGAGGTCGACACCGAACCCCACGCCCTGACCGATTTCGACCGCGAGGTGGATGCCATCCGCCAGTTGCTGGGCATGAAGAAGGTGATGTCGGTGGACGAATTGCGCCGCGGCATCGAGGCGATACCGGAGGCGGATTATCACCGTCTCTCCTACTATCAGCGCTGGATCCGCTCGATCACCGACAACCTGTTGCGCAAGGGGGTCATCACCGAGGCGGAGCTGCGCGGCGCCTTGGTCAGCCACGACCGGCCAGCCGTGAGCGGCCAACCCATGACCGGCCAACCCATGACCGGCCAACCCATGACTGGCCAACCATGAGCATCTCGCCAGGCAGCCGGGTGCGCGTGAAGCCCGATTGGCCGGAGACCCGCGGGCCTTGCCACATCCGCACGCCGCACTACCTGCGCGGCGAGACCGGCGTGGTGGTGCGACATCTTGGCGACTATCCGAACCCCGAGGACCTCGCCTTTGCCCGCCCGGCGCCGATCCTGCCGCTCTACCATGTCGCATTCGAGCAGCCGAAGCTCTGGCGCCAGGGCAGCGCCGGGGATGAGGTGCTGGTGGAGATCTATGAGCCATGGCTGGAGCCGCTATGAACCTGCTGGAGACCGACAGCGAGCTTCTGCTCGGTGCGGTCCGCACCTTGCTGGCGGCCAAGGGTCTGGCGATGCCGGCGGAGATCGCCGAGCGGATCGCCATCACCGACGGCGGCAGTCCGGCCCAGGGCGCCCGCATGGTCGCCAGGGCCTGGGTCGATCCCGCCTATCGCGCCCGCCTGCTGGCCGACGGCGCCAGGGCGGCCGAGGAACTCGCGATCCCGATGCGCGGCTTGCCGCCGCTCGGCGTTCTCGAAGACACGCCGGAGGTTCATAACCTGGTGGTCTGCACCCTGTGCAGCTGCTACCCCCGGGCGGTGCTGGGCTACCCGCCATTCTGGTTCAAATCGGCCGCTTACCGCGCCCGCGCGGTGCGCGATCCACGTGGGCTGCTGCAGGAATGGGGCACCGTGCTGGCACCTCGCGTGAAGCTGCGCGTCGTCGACAGCACCGCCGACTACCGCTGGATGGTGCTGCCGCTGCGTCCCGCCGGCACCGAAGGATGGAGCGAGGAAGCGCTTGCCGGCATCGTGCGCGAGGGCGACATGATCGGCGTCACCTTCCCGGCTGCGGAAACGGCTCAGCGCTCCAGCCGGTAGCGCAACTGCACGCTGACGCTCCGCTGGGCCTGCAAGGTGCCTGGCGGAGGCGCCGGCAGGGTGGCGCCCCGCAGCAGCAGCAATGCCGCCTCGTCGAGGGCAGCAACGCCAGACCCGTTCATCAGGTCGACCTCCAGCACATGGCCTGCGTCGTCGAGCGAAAAATGCACGCCCACGCTGCCCTCGTCGCCCCGGGATCGCGCTGCCGGGGGATAGACCTGATGCGACCTGAGCCATGCCGCTAGCTGCAGCCGCCAGTCACCGAGCGCCGCCGCCGATGCCTGGCTCGTCGGGCCGACTGCCGGCGGTGCCGCCGCCGCGGGCTCTGCCGGTGGGACGAGTGCCACGCCGCGGGAAGGTGCCGCACGCAGCGCTGCTGTCGATCGGGGGCGCGTCGGCGGCGCTGGTCGGGGCGGCGCTGATGAAGGTGCTGACGGAGGCATCGGCATCGTGACCGGCGCGTTGATTTCCGCCGGTCCTGCCGTCGAAGCTGGGGGCGGCGGAACGGGGTCGGAGGGCGAGACCGTGGGCGGCCGTTCGGCAGGGTCGGGCGAGGTCGCCGCCGACAATTCGGTCGGTGCCTGCGGTGCCGCGGGAATGTTTGCAACTGCCGGTTCCGCGAGTTCAACGACAATGATCTTGGCAGCGACATCTGGCGGCAACGGCGCTGACGCCAGCAGCAGAAGTGCTGCGGCCGCTCCATGAAGCAGCAGCGACGCAAACGCCGCCGGTGCCAGCCCTCGCCGGCGCCGAAGCGACGAGGCCGGCGCGATTCGGGCCATATCCGGGTGGAAAGTCATCCCCACCAATGTCTCCGCCGAATGCATGAATGCAACCTCGGATCGCAGCGGCTGGACGTGGCGCGCCGCTTCGACAACAAAGGACGATGGTTGTCGCCACGGCGCGGCAACCTTTTTTCGGAGATGCCCATGCGCGTTGCAATAGCCCTCGCTTTGGCGGCGTGTTTTGCCAGCCCTGCCGCATTCGCCGCATCGCAACCGGCGGTCGAGGCGGCGCATGGCATGGTGGTATCATCGCAGCATCTCGCTTCCGAGGCGGGTATCGAGATGCTGCAGAAAGGCGGCAATGCAATCGACGCCGCCGTGGCCGTCGGCTACGCCCTTGCAGTCGTCAATCCGTGCTGCGGCAACATCGGCGGCGGCGGATTCCTGGTGGCGCACCTCGTCAATGGCGGCGACGTGTTCATCAATTTCCGCGAAACCGCTCCGGCCGCAGCCACCGCCGACATGTATCTCGACGCCGAGGGCAAAATCATCCCCGGCGCCAGCCTGTATGGCTGGAAGGCCGCGGGTGTCCCCGGGACGGTGCTCGGCCTCGACACCGCCCTTGCCAAATTTGGCACGCTCTCCCGCGCCGAAGTGATGGCCCCCGCCATCCGCCTGGCGGCCAAAGGCTTCGTACTCAGCCGCGGCGATACCGACATCCTGGAGTTGCGGACGTCGGCGTTTCGCGCGCACCCCAATGTCGCCCGCATCTTCCTGCACTCCGACGGCACGCCCTGGCAACCGGGCGAGCGCCTCGTGCAACACGATCTCGCAGCGAGCCTGACCGCGATCGCGGAGGGGGGCGCCGGCGCTTTCTACCACGGACGCATCCCGCAGGAAGTCGAAGCGGCATCCCGCGCGGGCGGCGGCATTCTCACTGCCGCGGATTTCGCGGCCTACCATGTCACCGAGTCCGCGCCGCTGACCTGCGACTACCGCGGCTACATCTTCGTTTCCGCGCCACCTCCCTCGTCGGGCGGCGCCACGATGTGCGAAATCCTGAACATCCTCGAAGGCTACGATATGCCGGCGCTGGGCTTCCATTCCGCCCGATCGGTGCATCTGATGACCGAGGCGATGCGCCACGCCTATTTCGATCGCAACACCTATCTCGGCGACCCGGCCTTCGTGCACAACCCGCTGGAGCGGCTGCTGTCGAAGGACTACGCCGCCGCCATCCGGGCCCGGATCGGTCCCGGTCCTACGCCGTCGGCGACCTTGCGCCCAGGCGTCGAACCGCACGAGAAGCCCGAGACCACGCATTACTCGGTGGTCGACAGCGCCGGCAACGCCGTCTCCGTCACGTACACGATCAACGGTGCGTTCGGTGCCGTGGTGATCGCCGGCGATACCGGCTTCCTAATGAACGATGAGATGGATGATTTCACAGTGAAGCCTGGCGTGCCGAACCTTTTCGGCCTGGTGCAGGGCGAGGCCAACGCCATTGCTCCCGGCAAGCGTCCGCTATCCTCGATGGCGCCGACATTGGTAACGAGGGACGGGAGGACGGTCCTGGTGCTTGGCTCCCCAGGCGGTTCGCGCATCATCACCATCACGCTCGAAGCGGCGTTGAACATCATCGACTTCGGCATGCAGCCACAGGAGGCAGTCGATGCTCCGCGGCTGCATCACCAATGGCTGCCGGACGTGCTTTATGCGGAGCCGTTCGCGCTGTCGCCCGACACCAAGGAGATGCTTGCAGGCATGGGCTACAAGATCACCGAACAGGTTCCATGGGGTGCTGCGGAACTTATCGCCGTCGGGCGATCGAACACCGGAGCCGGGCCGGCTTCCTCGGGCAACGACGCATCGGCGACCAAGGGGATGCGACCTGGATTGTTCTATGGCGCCAACGACTCGCGGCGACCGGCCGGTGCGGCTGCAGGCTACTGACTGATCGCGTGAGCCAGCCGGTCCGCCGACCTGCTCAGTCCCAGGCCGGCGCGAAGGCGGGGCTGACGATCCGCCCACCCTTCGGCAGCGTCGCGATCGCTGCACGATCCGAGTCATCGAGCGCCAGCTTGAGACAGTCGAGGTTCGCCTGCTGGTTCTCCGGACGGCTTGCTTTCGGAATGGCACCGACGCCTTCCTGGTCGAGCAGCCATTTCAGCGCCACCTGCTCGGGCGTGGCGCGGTGCTTGCGCGCGATTTCGACCAACGCCGGATATTTGTCCAGGCCGCCGCGCGCCAGCGGGCAATAGGCGGTGATCGGAACGCCCTTCGACCGGGCATAGGCGATCACCTTCGACTGGTCGAGCAGCACGTGGCACTCGATCTGGTTGCAGGCGATCGGCGCACCGATCTGCTCGATCGCCTGCTTCAGCAGGGCGACATTGAAGTTGGAGACGCCGATCGCTCGGGCAAGCTTTTCCTCCTTCAGCCGCATCATCGCCGCCAGCGCCTTCGGCAGGTCCATCGTCGGCGAAGGCCAGTGGATCAGGTACAGATCCAGGTAGTCCGTGCCCAGCCGCTTCAGGCTCGCTTCCGCCGCACGGCGAATGGCGTCGGGCGCCAGGTTTTCGTTCCAGACCTTGCTGGTCAGGTGAATGTCGCCGCGCGCGACCTCGGTCTGTGCCAGCGCCGCGCCGACCGCGTCCTCGTTGGCATACATCTCAGCCGTGTCGATATGCCGATAGCCGCGCGACAGGGCCCCGAGCACCGCGGTGGTGCACTCCTCCCCCTTCATCGCCCAGGTGCCCAGGCCAAGCTTGGGCATCCGCATGCCCTGCGCGGTTATCATGTCCATGTGCAAGCTCCTGGGTTATTTTTTGGCGAAGTCGACGATCGCGGCGAAGCCGTTCTCGGTGCCGAAGGCCAGATGGACGCCATCCGGGCTCCAGGCCAAGGCCGAAACCGGGCCCCGGCCGGTGCCGGCGATCGGCAGAATTCGCGCGGAGGCAATATCGGCCATCACTACCAATCCGTCGGAAAACCCGGCGGCGATCGCTTCGTGCTGCGGGTGCGCGGCGACCGTGGTGCAGATCACGCCGTCGCCGCCGGCGAGTTCGGTCGGTGGCTTGCCCATCGGCCCGCCGCCGAAGAATGGCCACATCACGATCGATTCCGCCCCAGAGGTTGCCAGCCATTTGCCACTTTTGCTGAACGACATCGCTGCCGTCTTCGCCGGATAGCCGCTCATCCGCATGTGCTGACCGTCAGAGAGCCGCCAGCCATGCAACGAGTTCTCCTGCATGGAGGTCACGACGTTGTCGCCGTCCGGGCTCATCGCGATACCGATGTGACTGCCTTTCCATTCCAGCTTGCGCGGGTTGTCGCTCTTGGACGCGACGAACCAGACGCTGGCGCCGCCGTAATGCGAAGTGGCGATACGCTTGCCGCGCGCGTCGAATACCAGGCCGCTCACCGTCGAGGCATGCTCCAGCACCTTCAACGGTTCGCCCTTGCCATTATACAGATGCACCCGTTTGCCGGAGGCACAGGCCAGCACGGCAGTCTTGCCGTCCAGGACGCTGGCGACGTGCTCAACCCAGCGGCTGCCGAACGGTGCGATCTCGGCCATGCCGCCGTCGTTGCCGACGCGCAGGAAACGGCCATCGTCGCCGCCGGTGATCCAACCCCCCGGGCCGGTATCGCTCGCCAGCGCCAGGGCAGCGCCGTTATGCGCGTCCACCTTCATCCAGTCGGACCCGTCCGGCCGGGCAATGTGCAGGCTGCCGTCGCCCAAGGCGAAAGCCGCGGCGCTGCCTTCGCGGTTGAACGTCGTGCCGATCACGAAAGCGCCGAGGCTGCGGGTAATCCCCCGGGTTTCGAGGATGTGGTCGGCGGAGAGCGTCTGGCCCATCGATCAGGCGGCCTGGCAGGACTCGAAGCCGCGACGCAGTTGCGGGCGGTTCAGGTTGCGGCCGATGAAGACGATCCGGCTGTTCCGTGGTTCGCCGACCTTCCAAGGACCGATGAAGTCGCCGTCGGCGATCATGTGCACCGCCTGGAAGGCGAAGCGCCGGTCCTCGCCGGCATAGGACAGGATGCCCTTGGTGCGCAGCAGGTTCTGTCCCTGCTCGGCCAGCAGCGCGCCGATCCAGGCGTTGAACCGTTCGGGGTCGATCGGCGTCTCCACCTCGAAGCTCATGCTCGCGATGTCGTCGTTATGCTCGTGCTCGTCGTCGGTCAGGAAATCCGGCGAATGCGCCAGCACCCGCTGCAGGTCGAACGCGCCCTGGTCCATCAATTCGGCAATCGGCACATCGGCCTTGGTGCTGCGATGTATTTTCGCGAATTTGTTGATTTTCCGGATCTGCGCCTCAACCGCTTCAAGCTCGGCGGGGCTGACCAGATCGACCTTGTTCAGCACGATGACGTCGGCGAAGGCGATCTGATCCTCGGCCTCGTGGCTGTCCTCCAGCCGGTTCGGCAGGTGCTTTGCGTCGACCACGGTGACGATGGCGTCCAGTCGGGTCTTCGCCCGCACAGTCTCGTCGACGAAGAAGGTCTGCGCCACCGGGGCCGGGTTGGCGAGGCCGGTGGTCTCGATGATGATGCCGTCGAACTTGTCGCGACGCTTCATCAGCCCGCCGACGATGCGGATCAGGTCGCCGCGCACGGTGCAGCAGATGCAGCCGTTGTTCATCTCGAACACTTCCTCGTCGCTGTCCACGACCAGGTCGTTGTCGACGCCGAGCTCGCCGAATTCGTTGATGACCACGGCGTATTTGCGTCCGTGATTCTCGCTGAGGATGCGGTTCAGCAGGGTGGTCTTGCCGGCGCCGAGATAGCCGGTCAGCACGGTCACGGGGACCTGCTCGGAGGGGGGAGCCGCGTCGGCCATGGTGTTTTCTCCAGCAGAAGGCGTTCTTGCAGGGCGGTTATATAGGGTGCTCTGCCGCGCGCGACCAATCGCGCGATCACCCGACGGCGGAGCGCCCCGATCGCCGCCGCCGCCACCGGCGCGTCAAACTGGCGGGCCCGGGAGCGGCCTTTTTCAGCCAGCGCCGCCCGGCGCGCCGGGTCGTTAGCCAGCGCAACCATCGCTTCCGCCATGTTTTCAGGATCGTCCGGGTCGATCGCCACCCCAGCCTCGCCGAAAACCTCCGGCAGACCCCCGCGTGGAGCGCAGAGCAGTGCCGCACCCGTAGCGATCGCTTCCAGCGCCGTCAGGCCGAATGGCTCCTGCCAGCGGCTTGGCACCACCACGACCGCCGCGCGCGCCATCGCCTGCATCACCTGGGGATGGGGACGGTAGCCGTGCATGGTGACGCCGGCGGCGGCAGCCTGAGGCCGTAGCTGACGCAGGAACTCGGTCTCGGGGCTATCCGGTCCGAACCGGTCGGCGCCGATCATCTCCGCACGCCAGCCGGGCAGCCGCGGCAGGGCCATGGCGCAGGCCTGCACGAAACTGTCGGCGCCCTTGTCGCGCACTACCCGTCCGGCGAACAGGATGACCGGCTCGCGATCCGCAGGCGAATGCGGCACTTCGCGCAGATCAAGCCAGTTCGGCACGACAACCGGCTGGCGGGGCGGCGCTGTGACCCCATTCAATCATCCGCCGGGCGAGGAAGGCCGAGCAGGTCGCGACGAGCGCGAGGCGCTGCAACACATGCCCTCGCTCGGCCGGCGAGCGCGCCCGGCGCATCCCCTGCGGGTCGTTGTTCAGGAACAGGGCGACAGGGGTGTGGGGGAGTTTCGCGGCAAGGAACAGGGCCAGATCGGGCCGGTTATGGACCTCGATCACCGCTGGCTGAAGCCGGCGCAGGATTCGCGCGGCGCCGCCCGCATAACGGCGGTTGAAGCTTCCCGGCCACCAGGAAGGGCGCACCGGCTGGAACCTAACGTCCGGAAACGGGGCGTTTTGGGCCACGCCGAGCACCACTTGCGCAAAATCTCCCGGTGAAGCCGCCAACCGGTGCACCAGCAAGCCCAGCGCGCCGGTGGCGCCGGGGGAAAAATCCTCCCTGGGCGGCAGCACGATCGCTGCGAGCGGCGGCATCACGCTCAGCCGACAGCCTCGTGGGCGATCCCCAGCAATTGCCGAAAATACGCGATCGTCTGTCCGAGCCCCTGCTCCAGCGTCACCTTGGGCGTCCAGTTCAACTTCGCCTGCGCCAGGGTGATGTCCGGGCAGCGCTGCAGCGGGTCGTCCTCCGGCAACGGACGGTGAACGATGCGCGAGGACGATCCGGTCATCGCGATCACCTTCTCGGCCAAGGCGCCGATCGGGATTTCATGCGGATTGCCAAGATTGATTGGGCCGGTGACCGACTCGTCGCTCGCCATCATGCGAATGAAACCTTCGATCAGATCGTCGACGAAGCAGAAGGCTCGGGTCTGCGAGCCATCGCCGTAGATGGTAATATCCTGTCCGCGGAGCGCCTGGACGATGAAGTTGGAGACCACGCGGCCATCGTCGGGATGCATGCGCGGGCCGTAGGTGTTGAAGATGCGTACCACTTTTATGCGCAGTTGGTGCTGACGATGATAGTCGAAGAACAGCGTCTCGGCGCAGCGCTTGCCCTCGTCGTAGCAGGCGCGCGGGCCCAGCGGATTGACGTTGCCGCGATAATCCTCGGTCTGCGGATGCACCGACGGGTCGCCGTAGACCTCGCTGGTGGACGCCTGCAGCACCCGCGCCTTGATCCGTTTCGCCAGCCCCAGCATGTTGATCGCACCGATGACGCTGGTCTTGGTGGTCTGCACGGGATCGAACTGATAGTGAACCGGCGAGGCGGGGCAGGCGAGGTTGAAGATCTCGTCCACCTCGACATAAAGCGGGAATGTGACGTCGTGGCGCAGCAGCTCGAAATTGGGGCGATCCAGCAGATGCGCGATATTGTCCTTCCGGCCGGTGAAGAAATTGTCCACGCACAGCACGTCGTCGCCGCTCGCCACCAGGCGTTCGCACAGATGCGAGCCGAGAAAGCCGGCGCCGCCGGTGACGAGGACGCGCTTGCGGATCACCGCCATGTCTTGTTTCACCATGTGAAGGGCGCTTCTTGTAGGCCACCCGATGGCGATTCCCAAGGCGAGGGCCTTTGATGGCCATGCGTCGGGCGGTGCTGTGCGCGATCCTGCTGCTGACCGCGGTCGGAATGACCGCGCTGCTGTGGTCGGTGCTGGCGCCGGGCGGCTGGACAGCGCCGAAGCTCCTGATATTCGCCTGCTTCATAGGCGTGGCGCCTTGGCTGGGGCTGTGCATGGGCAATGCGCTGCCAGGTTTTGCCATCCTGCTGCTGTCCCGCGATCCGCGGCGTGCGGTGATGCCGGTGCCGGTGAAGCCGGATGCAGGCGCCATCACCAGCCGGACGGCCATCGCCGTGACCATCCGCAACGAGCCGATGCAGATGGTCCTGCCGCCGCTGCTGCGTCTGCACGAAGGCTTGGCCGCGCACGGCGACCGCTTCGCCATGTGGATCCTGTCGGACACCCAAGACCCGGCGCTGGCCCAGCTGGAAGAGGCGGCGCTCGCCGGAACGCCGGTAAGCTATCGACGCCGGCCGCGACAATCGCGGGTTCAAGGCCGGGAACGTCATGGATTTTCTCGACCGCCATGCCGAAGGTTTCGAGTTCGCGGTGATGCTGGACGCCGATTCGGAAATGTCGCCGGCGGCAGTGCTGCGCCTGGTCCGCATCATGCAGGAGGCTCCGGAGCTTGGGATCGTTCAGCACCTGACGGTCGGAGCGCCGGCGGCCTCGGCATTTCCGCGCATGTTCCAATTCGGCATGCGCGCCGGCATGCGGGTGTGGGCGACCGGGCAGGCCTGGTGGCAGGGCGACGAAGGGCCTTACTGGGGCCACAACGCCATCCTGCGGATCACCGCTTTCCGGGACCATGCGCGGTTGCAGGCGTTGCCCGACGGCAGTGCGATCCTTTCGCACGACCAGGTGGAGGCGGCGCAACTGCGGGCGGCCGGCTGGGGAGTCTGCGTCTGGGCCGGAGAGGACGGTTCGCTGGAGGCGAACCCACCGGCTTTGCCGGAGTTCCTGGACCGCGATGCGCGCTGGCTGGCCGGGAACCTGCAGTACCGGCATCTGCTGGGGGCGCCCGGATTCCGTCCGATGGGCCGCTGGCAACTGCTGCAGGCGATCCTGCTGTTTGCCTGCGCGCCGCTGTATCCGGCGATGCTGCTGTTGACCGCGATCAGCGCGCTCGATGGCGGTGGAGTGGATTTCCCGCGCGGCCGCATGTTGGCTCTGACCTTGATCTGGATCTTGGTGCTGTACGCGCCCAAGTTGCTCGGCTACCTGGAAATACTGGTCTCTGCGCAAAGGCGCGCTCGCTACGGCGGCGGCGCGGCGTTCGCAGCCGGTGCCGTCGCGGAGTTCGTCTTCACCCTGCTGCTGGATGCGATCTCTCAGCCGAGCAAGACGCTGGCACTGCTACGGGTCCTGCGTGGCCGGCGCGGCGGGTGGCTGGGGCAGAATCGCTCCGCCCGCGGCGTCGGCTGGGCCGAAGCGGCGCGGATGTTCTGGCCGCACACGCTGTTCGGCTTCGCCGTATTCACCGCCCTGGCGTATTCGTCCTGGTTGGCCGCGCTATGGGCGCTACCATTTGCCGGCGGTTTGCTGGTTGCCATCCCATTTTGCGTGCTGACCGCGAACTCGGGCTTTTCGGCGGCACTTCAGGCAAGGCGGATTGCTGCGACCCCCGAGGAATTGTGCCGGGTCAGCATGTCAGCGGCGGACCGACATACTCCAGCCCATAGTCATGGCTGATGTCGAGGATCCCATCCATGTCGTCGGGCAGGATCATTCCCGAGGTGGCGGCGAAAAAGCCCTCGAACCCGCCCGGCACGCAGGTCATCACCATCCGTGCCGACGTCGCGCTGATCACCCGGAAGCTGTGCACCACACCGAGCGGCAGGGCAGCCGTGTCGCCCGGTCCCACCTCGAAGGTGGCGCCGCCGCACCAGACCTGCAGCCGCCCGGTCATTACCCGGATCACCTCGTCCTCACGGTGGTGCAGATGGCGAGGCGGGCTGAAACCGGGTTGCGCGGTCATTTCCCACACCCCGTAGGCCCCGCCGACGCTTTCGGCGGGGATGATCATGCGCACCGATTCGACGCCGAAGGCTCGAATGGAGGGACCCCGGCCTGCGGGAGTGATCACCGCGCTGCGACGGACGACTGTTTTGAGACTGTCCAACATCGCTCGGCTCCCTTCCTGCTGTAGGCGGACCGTGAGCGGCCGAGCGAAATTGCGCAGTGACGCGGCTCACAATCAGCGCCCGAATGTCAGGCAGCGAACAGGATTGCCACGCCGCCGATCTCGGCTGCCAATCCGCCTGGCGCCGGCCTCGCGACGCCGGCCAGCAGTCGCGCCGCGGCCGCGTTGCCGTCGTCGGTGCGCAGGATCATGCCGGCGATGAACGGCAGCGCTGGTGCGGCTGTCCCGGGAAACACCCGCGTCAGCGCCGCTTCCGGCAAAATGCGGACTTCACCCTGTGCCAGCCGAAGTGCGAATCCGCCGAGCGGATCAGGCACCATCGCGACACCTGCCGCCCTCGAAACACGGGCGGCGAATCCCGCGGGGTCCGCGGCGGCGACAATCACCGCCTCCAGGGCGACAGCATGATTCGGGTGGGTCAGGAACCTCTCCTGCCAGACCAGCTCGGGTGTCGAATGCTGCAACAATTGCAGGCGTGGATCGGCATCGGTCAGCGGCAGGCGAACGAAGCGGGCCTGGGGGCCAGCGGGGTCGGCGGGGTCAGCCGGCCGGGCCGATACAATCAGGTCGGCCTCCAGCCCGGCGAGCCGCAGCCGTGTCTGTGCCGCCGCGGCATCGGCAACGGCGAAGGTCAGCACGTGGATGCCGGTATAGGCGCGCAGGAAGCGGGCCAGCGTCGCACTGGCCGCATTCGGGTCGACCATGCCGATCAATTCGACGTAGCCCTGGCGGAGCATGACACAATGGTTGCCGGTGCCGGTCGGCACGATGCGGCCGTCGGCTGCGTTGTTGCCGTGGCGCGCGAGTGCGGTGACGCTGAATCCCAGGCGTCGCCAGGCTGCCGCGCCAGATTTCAGGTCGGCGGTGACAACGCCGACATGATCGACTCCCTGCGCCTTCGCCGCGTCGGCAGTCCTCAAGCCGGCATCTCATATTTGGCGATACGCCAAGCCTCGGGCTCCTGCGCGGCGGCGTCATACCACGCATCGACAAGCGGATGCGCGCGCACCGCCGCGCAATAATCGCGGGCTGCCGGCGAAAGCTCCGGGCGATAGGTGAGGAAGCGTGCCACCACCGGGGCGTACATGACGTCGGCATTCGTGAATGCAGCACCGAACAGGTAAGGCCCGCCAGCGCCGAAGCGGGTGAGGGTCTCGGTCCACAACGCGTCGATCCGTGCGATGTCGGCCAATGCCCCGGGCGTCCGCCCGGCGCCGACCGCGGACCGGAACAGGCTCATCGGCATGGCCATGCGCAACTCGCGGAAGCCGGCATGCATCTCGCAGGCGATCGCCCGCGCGTGGCCGCGCGCCATCGCTTCGGAGGGCCACATTTCGGGTGCGATCTCGGCGCAGTATTCGCAGATTGCCAGCGACTCCCAGATATTGACGCCACGGTGCTCCAGATACGGCACTGTACCGCCGGGGCTGACGGCCTTCACCGCCGGCGTCGAGCCGCCGGCCAGCGGAATGACCACGTCCTCCACGTCGAGCTTCGCCAGACGCACCGGCAGCCATCCGCGCAACGACCACGACGAATAGCGGCGCGTGCCGATATAGAGGCGTCCGTCCGACATGTGTTTCCTCCGTTTTGCCCGGCGAGCATGGCACGCGGGCGGCTTGCCCTGAAATGCCCGACGCGCGAACCTGCCGGCCGCAAGCTTGGAGCCAGTCCATGAACGAGATTCCCGCAGCCCCGCCGGTGCGTCCGAACGACCTCGATGCCTTCTGGATGCCGTTCTCGTCCAACCGTGGCTTTAAGAAGACGCCGCGGATGCTCGCCCGGGCGGAGGGTATGCACTATTTCACCGAAGATGGGCGCGAGGTGATCGACGGCACGGCCGGCTTGTGGTGCGTGAACGCCGGCCACGGGCGGCGCGAGATCACCGAGGCGATCCAGAAGCAGGCGGCGGTGATGGATTTTGCGCCGACCTTCAACATGGGGCATCCGATCGCGTTCCAGGCCGCGTCCAAGGTAGCCTAGATGACGCCGGAAGGCATGGATCGGGTATTCTTCACCAACTCCGGATCGGAGAGTGCCGACACGGCGCTCAAGATCGCGCTGGCCTACCAGCGGGCCCGCGGGCAGGCGCAGCGGGTCCGCCTGGTCGGGCGTGAGCGCGGCTACCACGGCGTCGGCTTCGGCGGAATGTCGGTGGGCGGCATCGGCGCCAACCGCGCGTCAGTTCGGATCGCATGCTGCCCTATGTGGACCACCTGCCGCACACCCATGCACCGGAGCACAATGCGTTCAGCCGTGGTGCAGCCGGAATGGGGCGCCCACCTCGCCGACGCGCTCGACAACCTGGTGGCACTGCACGGCGACACCATCGCCGCGGTGATGGTCGAGCCGGTGGCCGGTTCCACCGGCGTGCTGATTCCGCCCGAAGGGCTATCTCGAGCGTCTACGGAGCTGTGCGACAAGCACGGCATCCTGCTGATCTTCGACGAGGTGATCACCGGTTTCGGCCGGATCGGCGCGCAATTTCGGCGCGGAGCGCGCTGGGGGTCACGCCCGACATGCTGACCATGGCCAAGGGACTGACCAATGCCGCGGTGCCGATGGGCGCGGTGGCGGTGCGGGAACGACATCTACCGCGACGATCGTCGACGGCGGCGCCGGCGGGGATCGAGCTGTTCCACGGCTACACCTATTCCGGCCACCCGCTGGCCTCGGCGGCCGCGATCGCGGCGGTGGACCTGCACCGCAGCGAAGACCTGCCCGGGCCGGGCGCGGGCGATGGAGGGCTATTTCGAGGACGCGGCGCATCAGCTGAAGGGTCTGCCGAACGTCATCGACATCCGCAACATGGGCCTGGTCGCGGGCATCGAGTTGCAGCCGCGCGCCGGCAAGCCGACCGAGCGCGCGATGGCGGTGTTCCATCGCTGCTTCGATGACGGCGTGCTGATCCGCACCACCGGCGACATCATCGCGCTATCGCCGCCGCTGATCGTCGAGCGGCCGCATATCGACCGCATCTTCGGCGCCGTTGCCGACGCGATCCGCGCCGAGGCGGCGTAGGCAGATGGCCATCAGGAATGTTGCCGTCATCGGCTGCGGCATCGGTCGCGCCCATCTGCTGGAAGGCTACTCGAAGCTGACCGACCGGTTCCGCGTGCTCGCCCTTTGCGACCTCGACCCCGAGCGGCTGGAGAAGGTGGGCGGCGAATTTTCGATACCCCGGCGCACCAGGTCGTTCGATGAGGTGTTGGCGATGCCGGAAATCGACGTCGTCGATATCTGCACACCGCCGCGGCTGCATTTTCCGCAGACACTCGCCGCCCTGGCGGCGGGCAAGGACGTCATCTGCGAAAAGCCCTTAGCCGGATCGGTCGCCGAGGTCGACGCCTTGATCGAGGCGGAGAAGAAGGCCACCGGCCGGGTTATGCCGATCTTCCAGTACCGCTACGGCGACGGCATCCAGAAAGCCCGCCGCATCGTCGATCTCGGCCTGACGGGCAAGCCCTATCTCGGCACCGTCGAAACCGCCTGGACCCGCAACGCCGATTACTACGCGGTGCCTTGGCGCGGGCGTTGGGAGACCGAACTGGGTGGCGTGCTGGTGACGCATGCCATCCATCTGCATGACATGCTGACCTACCTGATGGGGCCGGTGGCAAAGGTGTTTGGCCGCATCGCCACGCGGGTCAATGCCATCGAGGTCGAGGATTGCGCCGTCGCCAGCCTGGAGATGACCAGCGGAGCCCTGGTCTCGCTGGCGGCGACGCTTGGATCTGCGTCCGAGATCAGCCGGCTGCGGCTGTGCTTCGAGCACGTGACGTTCGAAAGCTGCCTGGAGCCCTATGCGCCCGGCAACGACCCCTGGACCATCACCGCCACCTCGCCGGAAGCCGAGACGCGCATCGCCGCCGCTCTTGCGGACTGGCACCACGTCGAGGCCAGGTTCAATGAACAACTCCGCCGGTATCACGATGCATTAGTTGCGGGGTCGGCATTGCCGGTGACACTGAGCGATGCGCGTGTAGCGCTGGAACTGGCGACGGCGCTATACCATTCGGCGGAGACCGGCGAGCAGGTGAGTCTGCCGCTTACGCCCGCACATCCGAAGTATCGGAACTGGGCCCCGACGGGCCCAGCACGTCCCTGACCTTGTTGGCAAGCTGTTCCATCGAGAACGGTTTCGACAGCAGCTGCACGCCGACATCCAGCACGCCGTTATGGACGATGGCGTTTCGAGTGTAGCCTGTCATGAAAAGGATTTTTACTTCGGGCCGCCGGCGGGATGCCTCGTCGGCAAAGCGGCGGCCATTCATGTCGGGCATCACCACGTCGGTCAGGACCATGGCGATTTCGGGATGCGAATCGAGGACGCGCAGGCCGGCGGCCGCACTGTCGGCGTGGAGCACGGTGTAGCCAAGCTCCCGCAGCAACTCGACCGTCAATTGGCGGACCCGCTCTTCGTCTTCGACGACCAGTATGATCTCCCCGGCACGTCCCATGGGCACGCCGCGCTTCGGCTCCTGCGACGGCAGGTCGGTGTCGGCGCCGAGATAGCGCGGCAGGTAGAGCTTCACCGTCGTTCCTCGGTCATGCCCGGTGGTCTCCTGACCGGACAGGCTCGGCGTGCGGGGTCCGGCCTCACTGTAGATTTTCACATGCCCGCCGGATTGCCGGACGAACCCATACACCTGGCTCAGCCCCAGCCCGGTTCCCTTGCCGACATCCTTGGTGGTGAAGAATGGATCGAAGGCGCGGGCGATAACCTCCGGCGGCATGCCGACGCCGGTATCGGACACCGCGAGCATGACGGTACTGCCCCGGTGGGACGTCGATCTGACGGGCGGCATACGCTTCGTCCAGATAAGCGTTGCCGGTCTCGATGGTGAGCCGCCCGCCATCTGGCATGGCGTCTCGCGCATTCACCGCAAGGTTGAGCAGCGCGCCTTCAAGCTGGCTAGGATCGGCGTGGGTGCGCCAAAGGCCGCCGGCCAGGATCGTCTCCAGCCGGATCTCCTCGCCCAGCGACCGGCGCAGCAAGTCGGACATGCCGGCGACAAACTTGTTTGCATCCAGCGGGGTCGGGTTCAGCGGCTGGCGGCGCGCAAAGGCCAGCAACCGGCCGGTCAGTGTTGCCGCCCTGTTGGCGCCGTCGAGCGCCGATTCCAGCAGCCGCCCGACGTCGGTCCTGCCCTGGGCGACACGCCGCGAGAGCAACTGCAGGTTGCCGACGATTACCGCGAGCATGTTGTTGAAATCATGCGCGAGCCCGCCGGTGAGCTGACCTATCGCCTCCATCTTCTGCGCCTGGCGAAGCTGGTCTTCGAGTTGCTCGCGGAGCAATGCCTCCTGCACCAGCCGGTCATGCGCCTGCCGAAGCTCCTGATTTCCCTCGGCGATGGCCAGGGCCTGGCGCCGGGCGCGGCCGACTGCTGCTGCCGATAGCAACAGCATCAACAGGACCAGTGCCGCAACGGCGCCTTGCAGCCAATGCTCGACACGTGCGAGTTCCATCTGACGTTGCGCCAGCAGCTGCTCCTCATTGCTGTTCATTGCGGAAATCAACTGCTGCGTCTGGCGCATCATGGCGCGACCGTTGCCGCGTTCGACCGCCGCGACCGCCGCGGGAAGGCCGGCAATCCGCCGGCTCTCGATGCCTGTTTGCAAAGTGGCGAGCCGCTGGTCCGCAACCTTTCGCAACTCCGCCACCGCTTGCTTCTGTTGCGGGTTATCGGCCACCACCTGGCCGAGTTCGGCGATTTCACGATCGAAGCCGGCGCGGGCCTCCAGGTAGGGCGCCAAGAAGCCGTCGTTGCCGACCAACAGATAGCCCCGCTGCGCGCTTTCCGCCTCTTGCAGGAGCGACTGAACGCGGGCGAGTTGGGCCTCGACTTCGATCGTATGGCGGACCCAGCGGTTGGCGTCCTGCTCGCGCCATACCAGGAAACCGGTTGCAGCAATGAGCGCAGCCAGCAGCGTGAGGCCGGCGGCAAACAACGCCGGGGCTGTGCGCCAGCCGGCCATGGGCGTTTGCAAGCTTGCGGCCTGTTGTTCCCGAGGCAGCGTGGCTCCCCTTGCATCAGTATCCACGGGCGATCCCGATCTTGGGTGCCGACGAAGGCGGCCTGCCAGCCCCAGCATCAATGCGGCTCCGACATCAGTATCTTCGCAATGCCAACGCCATGCTGCTTCACGAGCCGGCTTGCATCAGCCCAGATCCCGCTGGGGGGAGCGCAAGTTCGCCGTGGGAGAACCACCCTCGTTCCGGCGCACCCAGCCAGGGTACCACCCGGTGAACAGGATTGCCACCGCCGTCACGCCCAATGTCGCTGCCCCGTCAACCCAGGATGGCACGCTCTGCATCATAAGATCGGCTCCGGAAACGAGCGCAAGCAAGGCGAAAGCGACCGCCCAGGCCCAGGTGATGTGTCGATTGACCTTCATGAACAACACGGACGACCACATTGCCCGCGGCACCCGCTCGCGGGCGTACTCGATGGTGAACGGATGACCTGCCGCGAGGGAGGCGAGTATGATTGCAAGCAGGCCGGTGGTCATGGTCACTCTCAATCCCGGGACGGTCCATCGCCATTGGGTCAAGGCGGAGAAGATGGCGAGGGCGCCGAACATCAACAGGGTTCCGCGCTGCAGCAATCTGGGCCGCGATCCGGCCAGCTTCAGTAAGAAATGACAAACCAGCCCGCAAATGGCGGCGCCCCACAGGCCGGCATCAACGGAAACGGCATGGGTGGCGCCGAGCAACACCAGGAAGGGTGCCAAGCCGAGAAGCGCCGGCAGAACCCGGCCGCGCCAGTCCGCCCTGCGCAGGTCGTCGTATCGGGGCAGGGAGGTACCCCGGCCTGGGCGGACCAATCTGTATTGGTCGGGGCGCATTTGATCCTGGGTTGAGCATGTCCGGGCTGGTTTGAGCATGAGAATCGGTCGAGAGGAAACCCTTCCTGGCGGGGTCACATTGACACGTGCTGACAGACCTCTTCAATTCCAGCCATTATTCCTCCAAGGCGACAAGACATGATGATGCGGCGGCTCGTCCGCTTGGTCGTTGCCGGCCTTGCTGCCCTGGGTTTGGCCGGTTGCGGCATCACCAGCTTCCGGTTGCCCGGCGCACCGGTGAACGAGGGCGTCTATACCGCGCTCTACCCGACATACGCGGAGATTTGCGCGGTCTCGCAGATCGACAAGATTCCAGGCTACGGCGCCGATATCCGCGGCGGTGTCGGCGGCCACTCCGTGCTTTATCTGAACGGCGCCTGCCTTGACGGCGGCCAGTACCCGGTGCTCCGCCGTTGCAAGGCCGCCGAGGGGCCAGAGGCCGGCGTCGGGATCAGCGCGAACGCGCATTTCCGCAACGCCAACTGGGTCGGCATTCCGGGGCGCGACCTCTTCCTGCATGGCGGCCTTAAGCCCGGTGAGCCATTGACGCGGATCGCCTATCAGCGCGCCCAGGCCGAGGCCAAGCGGCTTGCTGTGCTCGATGGGATCACCTTCCATGACGAGGTGTTCGCGGACAAGCCGGCCTCCGCCTCCGAGCGTGATTACAAGTACGAGGTGTCGATCGCTACTGATTATGCGATCGACTTCGGTCGGGGCCGCTACTGCGCGAGATTGCCGGTGACGACGGCGCAACTCGATCGGATCATTGAATTCCTCAACGCGCAGAACGCGATCTATGCGGATGGAAAGCGTGATTTCGAGTGGAGCGTGCTGCAGGACAACTGCTCGCACCTCACTCACAACGCGTTGGCCGCAGCCGGGGTCTGGCCCGAATGGCCGACCGAGCAATTCATCCTGTTTGCGGCGTTCGATTTTCCCGTCCCGAAGAACGAGTTCGTCAACCTGATGCGCCGAACGAACGACATGGCCGTGGACGACCTTGCGGCCATTTATGCGGACCCGGTTTCACGCGGGCAGGTGTTGCGGGGAGAATGGGTGGCCGCGCGGCCAGGCGCCATCGCGGAAGCCGCCCCCGCCCGTACTCCGAATGACCTATACCACACCGATCTCAAGCTGATTTTCTACGATGAGGCGATCACCGGCTATTACCGGCGCTCCCTGGATACAATCGAAGCCGAGCCGCGATACCACGATGTCACGGAGAACCTGCGCTATTTCGCCGATCTGTATGAGGGCATCGCGGCGCGCCGGCAGAGTTTGGACTGGTGGCGCCAGCACGAGCCACGGCTGGCGGCGGCGCCGGATTTCGCGGCCTTCTACCGCCGGTCCTACGCCGGCGTCGCCCGCCAGGCTGTTCGCGCGGACGCCGGGCTGGCCCGGATTGCGGCGCTTTCTGGAGCGGGAAGGCTCGCCTCGCTGGCTCCGGCTGCCGGCTACGCCACCCGGATGGGGTGGTAGTCGCGGTCGAAATAGATCAACCCCTCGCGGCCGGTGCCATGCTGCACGGCCTCGACTTCGCAAAAGAATACGCTGTGGGTGCCGACCTCGGTCACCTGCACCACGCGGCAGTCGAACGACACCACCGCTTCCTGCAGAACCGGCGCGCCGGTGACCAGCTTGCCCCAGCTGGCCTGGGCGAAGCGGCCGTCCACATCGTGCTCGGTCATTCCCGCGAATATCGGCGACAGGTGCCGCTGGCCGGCGGCCAGGGTATTCACGCACAGCACCCCGTTGTCGCGCAGCGCCTGGTTGGAATCGCTG
This sequence comes from uncultured Alphaproteobacteria bacterium, assembly GCA_963819305.1. Lineage (GTDB taxonomy): Bacteria > Pseudomonadota > Alphaproteobacteria > Acetobacterales > Acetobacteraceae > CAVTKE01. Next base: position 756,557 of record CAWFVP010000001.1, on the reverse strand, counting down.
CTGCGGTTGAGACAGAGCAGCAGGGTCGGCGGGTCATCGGTGACGCTGCAGACTGCCGAGGCGGTGAAGCCGCGCCGCCCTCCTGGCCCGTCGGTGGTAATCACGTTCACCGCCGCACCCACCCGCGCCATCGCTGCCCGGTAACTCTGCTTGTCGACCAATTCGGCCAGCTCCAATTGCCGCCTCATCATGCCCCAGAATGCCCTGAAACCGAAAGGGACGGCCGGTTGCGGCATGGCAGATTGCCGGTCATCCTCCTGCGGGTTGGGCGGACTGGGAGCGAACAATGGAATTTCCGGCGATCACCGAGGCGATGATTGCAGCCTGGCACGGGATCCTGCCGCCGAATGATGCCGCCCGCCGGTTGGCGGCCGACCTTGCCAACACCATTGCAGCCGTCGAGGCAGTACGGGCCGATTTGCGGTTCGAGGACGAGCCCGCCAGCTTCGAGGCTGCATTGCAGGCGACCAAGGCAGGTGGACCCGCGGCGTGACCGATCTCGCCGATCTCTCGCTGGTCGAGGCGGCCGAAGCCGTCGCCACGGGGAATGCCACCTCGGCCGCGCTGCTCGAGGCCTGCCTGGCGCGGCTTGATCAGGTCAATCCCACTCTCAATGTGACAATTTGGCAGGATCGCGATGCCGCAAGGCAGGCGGCGACGGACGCTGACCTCGCGGTGCGAAGCGGCCGCAAGCTGGGTCGGCTGCACGGAGTTCCGCTGGCTCATAAGGACATGTACTATCAGGCGGGGCGCCCCTGCACCTGCGGCTCGGCGATCCGCCGCGACTTCGTGCCTGACATTACCTGCACCGTGATCGAACGCTTGGCTGCCGAGGGCGCATATAGCTTCGCGGGCCTGAACATGGCCGAGTTCGCGCAGAACCCGACCGGCCATAACAGGGCATTCGGGGATTGCCACAATCCGTGGAACCCGCCCTACATCACCGGCGGATCTTCCTCGCGGTTCTGGGGCTTCAGTCGCCTCGCGGCGTCACCTATGCCTCGCTCGGCTCCGACACCGGCGGGTCGATCCGGTTGCCGGCCGCGGCGTGCGGAGTGACTGGCATCAAGCCGACGCAGACCCGGGTCTCCCGCTATGGGGTGATGCCGCTGTCGTTTTCCGCCGACAATGTCGGCCCGCTTGCACGCACCGCCCGCGACTGCGCGCGCATCCTTTCGGTGATCGCGGGTCACGACCCGCGGGACCCGACCAGCGCCCGGGAGCCGGTGCCGGACTACGAGGCGGCATTGGATGGCGACATCAGAGGTATGCGGATCGGCGTCCCCACCAACGCCTTCACCGACATCGCCGATCCGCCGGTGATGGCGGCGTTCGAGAAGGCGATGGAGGTGTTTGCAGCTCGTGGCGCCATCATCGTGCGCATGAACTTGCCGCTGATGGACGCGGTGCAGGCTTATGCCGCGGTCATGTCACGGGTCGAAGCCGCGGCTATCCACGCCGAATGGATGCGCCAGCGGCCGCAAGACTATGCCATCCATCTCTCCGCGCGGCTGTATCCGGGATATGCCATTCCGGGAACCTATTATGTCGAAGCATTGTCCCGGCGCGGCCCTATTTTACAGGCTTTCGCGACTGAGGTGTTCGGGCAGGTGGACGTGCTGGCCTCGCCGACCATCCCGTCCTGCCTGCCGACACTTGCGGAAACCGATATCGACAACGGCCCGCCCGGCACCGAGCAGCGCTTCATGGCGGTATCGATCAATACCAGGCCCTTCAACTACCTGGGCCTGCCGGCGATCAGCCAAAATTGCGGGTTCGACCCCAACGGCCTTCCCATTGGCCTGCAATTGGCGGGGCGGCCATTCGCCGAGGGCCTTTTGCTGCAGTTCGCCGATGCGTATCAGCGCGATACCGATTTCCACCGCCGGCGCCCTGGTGTGCTCGGAACAGCGACCTGAGACTGGTATGCCTCTCCCGAAAGTCGCTTTCATCGGCACCGGCGGTACCATCGCATCGCTGGGCATGACCAGCCTCGACCTGCAGGACTACAGCACCACCGGCAACATCATGCATGCCGACGAGATCGTCGCCCGCTACCCGGAACTGGCGCAGGTCGCCGAGGTGGTGCCGGTGCATTATCGCGCCGTACCCAGCCCCAACATCTATTTCGACGACTGGAAGGCCTTGGTACTCCTCTGCGACCGGCTGGTTGCCGAAATCCCCAACCTCGCCGGCATCGTCATCGGCCATGGCACCGCGTCCCTGGAGGAAACCGCGTATTTCCTGAACCTGACCCTGAAGGTCGGCATTCCGGTGGTGCTCGTCGGCAGCCAGCGTCCGGCGAGCGCGTTGTCCACCGATGCCGGCCTCAACCTCGTGAATGCGTGCCGAACCGCAGCCAGCCAGGCCGCGCGAGGCCTTGGCGTTCTGGTGGTGCTGAACGATGAGATCCACGCGGCCCGAGATGTCACAAAGACCTCGACGACGCGGTTGCAGACCTTCCGCACCGCCGATTTCGGGGCATTGGGCCATGCCGACGGAGATGCCATTGCATTCTATCGGAGGCCGATCCGCCTGGGCGCGCCGGATACTGCATTCGATATCCGCAGCCTGGACCATCTGCCGCGGGTCGACATCACTTATGCCTATGCCGGTGCCGACGGCACGGCGGTGCGGGCCTTCGTGGAAGCCGGCGCCCGCGGGATCGTCTCCGCCGGATTTGCGCCGGGGTCGGCGGGGCCTGGCGACTTCTCGGCGCTGAAGGCCGCCGTGGCGCAGGGCTTGGTCGTTGTTCAGTCCACGCGGGCGGGGAGCGGGCGCACGTTCAAAGGCCGCCGCCTCCGGGAAGCAGGCTTTCTCACCGCCGACAACCTCACGCCGCAGAAAGCCCGGCTGCTGCTCGCCGTTGCCCTGGCGCACACTAGTGACCCGGCGGAGATCCAGCAGCATTTCCTCAGGTATTGACGACTGAATCCAGACCGCGCGGGCATATGTTTCGGGTAGGTTCCTCCGGATCGCAATCCTGCACCACAATCTGCGGCTGACCTCAGCGCCCGCACCGGGACATCCCCCGTCTTGGCGGCCCTTGCCGGGAAGTTCCGTCGGCGCTACGTCGCGCGGACCGTTTCTTTTGCCTGTGGCCGCTCGGTCCACGGCTTCTTTTCCAGGGATTGCGATCGAATGCGCGTCAAGGACGTCAAGAAGGTCGTGCTCGCCTACTCCGGCGGGCTCGACACCAGCGTGATCCTTCGCTGGCTGCAGACCACGTACCGCTGCGAGGTTGTGACCTTCACCGCCGACCTTGGCCAAGGCGAGGAGCTGGAGCCGGCGCGCAAGAAGGCCGAGACTGTTCGGCATCAAGGAGATCTTCGTCGACGATCTGCGCGAGACCTTCGTCAAGGACTTTGTCTTCCCGATGTTCCGTGCCAACGCGCTCTACGAAGGCCAGTACCTGCTCGGCACCTCGATCGCCCGCCCGCTGATCGCCCAGCGCCAGATCGAGATCGCCGAAATGGTCGGCGCCGACGCCGTGGCCCACGGCGCCACCGGCAAAGGCAACGACCAGGTTCGCTTCGAACTGTCTTACTACGCTCTCAAGCCGGACGTGAAGGTGATTGCCCCGTGGCGCGAGTGGGACCTCACCAGCCGCACCAAGCTGCTGGAGTTCGCCGAATCGAACCAGATCCCGATTTCACGCGACAAGCGCGGCGAGGCGCCGTTCTCGGTCGATGCCAACCTGCTGCATTCCTCGTCGGAGGGTAAAATTCTCGAGGACCCGGCAGTCGAGGCCGACGAGAGTGTCTACCAGCGCACCATCCGCCCCGAGGATGCACCCGACCGCGCCACCGTCATCGCAGTCGATTTCGTCCATGGCGACCCGGTGGCGATCGACGACGTGAAGCTGTCGCCGGCGATGCTGCTGACCCGGCTGAACGAACTCGGCCGCCAGAACGGCATCGGCCGGCTGGACCTGGTAGAAAACCGGTTCGTCGGCATGAAGTCGCGCGGCATCTACGAGACGCCCGGCGGCACCATCCTGCTGGCGGCGCATCGCGGCATCGAGAGCATCACGCTGGATCGCGAAGCAGCGCATCTGAAGGACAGCCTGATGCCACGCTATGCCGAAATGATCTACAACGGCTTCTGGTTCAGTCCCGAGCGGCGCATGCTGCAGGCGCTGATCGACGAAAGTCAGAAATCCGTCTCTGGCCGGGTTCGCCTGAAGCTGTACAAGGGCAACGTCACCGTGATCGGGCGCGAAAGCCCGAACAGCCTGTATTCGATGAAGACGGTGACCTTCGAGGAGGACCAGGGCGCGTACGACCAGTTCGACGCGCAGGGGTTCATCAAGCTGAATGCGCTGCGCCTTCGCCTCGCGGCGACGGCGGGCCGAAAAGGAGGAAGTCTATAACATGACGATTTCGATGTACCAGGCCTCGGTGCCGATGATCAAGACGCTGCTGAATGCGTTGTCCGCCGTGCTGGACAAGGGGGCCGCCTTCGCCGAGGCGAAGAAGGTCGACCCGTCGGTGCTGATCAACGACCGCCTGGCGCCTGACATGTTCCCGCTGAGCCGCCAGGTGCAGATCGCCACCGACATGGCGCGCGGCGGTGTCGCTCGTCTTGCCGGTCAGGAGATGCCGTCCATGCCGGACGAGGAGAAGACCTTCGACGAACTGAAGGCTCGCATCGCCAAGACGCTGGCCTTCATCGACGGCATCAAGCCGGCGCAGATCGACGGCACCGAAGACCGGGACATCACCCTGAAGCGGGCCTCGGGCGATGTCACCTACAAGGGGCAACGCTATCTGCTGGGCTTTGTGATCCCCAACGTGACCTTCCACTGCGCCACCGCCTACAACATCCTTCGCCACAACGGCGTCGATGTTGGCAAGCGCGACTATCTCGGCGCCTACTGACCCGGATGGCGCCCGCGGCTGCGACAGCCGCGGGCGCCTCTCCACAAAGCCTTCCGGAGACCCGCACGACATGCCCGTGATCAACAGCATCGCCGCCGGCGCCGATGAATTGACCGAGTGGCGGCGCGACATCCACGCGCATCCTGAACTCGGCTTCAGGGAGCACCGTACCAGCGACCTGGTCGCAGCCAAGCTGGAATCCTGGGGCATCGAAGTGACCCGCGGCATCGCCACCACCGGCTTGGTTGGAACGCTGCGCCGCGGCACATCGCAGCGCGCGATCGGCATTCGCGCCGATATGGACGCGCTGCCGATGGAGGAGGCGAATGATTTCGAACATCGCAGTCTGAACGCAGGGGCGATGCACGCCTGCGGCCATGACGGTCACACCACGATGCTGCTGGGCGCCGCCAAGTATCTTGCCGAATCCGCGCAACTTCGATGGCACGGTCCATTTCATCTTCCAGCCCGCCGAAGAAGGCGGCGGCGGCGGCCGGGTCATGGTCGAGGAAGGGCTGTTCCAACGTTTTCCCTGCGACATGGTGTTCGGCGCCCATAACGACACCACCCTGCCGGTCGGCACGATGACGGCAGTCGCGGGTTCCGTGACGGCAGCATCGGACCGGTTCTGGATCCGCATCACCGGCCAGGGCGGCCACGCCGCCCGGCCGCATCGCAGCATCGACCCGGTGGTGGTCGGCAGCCACATCGTGCTGGCGCTGCAATCCATCGTGGCCCGCCGGACCGACCCGCTGGACAGCGCCGTGCTGTCGATCACCCAATTCCATGCCGGCAGTGCCGGCAATGTCATTCCCGAGGACGCCGTCCTCAATGGTACGGTTCGGACGCTTGCTGCCGCATGTGCAGGACGAAATCGAGAAGCTGATGCCGCAGATCGTCGAGGCAACCGCCGCGGCGCACGGTGCGACCGCGGTGGTCGAGTATGGCCGCGGTTATCCGCCCGTCGTGAATGCGGCAGGCCCCACCGAACGCGCCGCCCGTGCGGCGGAAAGATTGCTTGGGCCCAACCAGGTGATCCGGCAGAAGCCGCCTGGGATGGGCGGCGAGGACTTCAGCTACATGGCGCTTGCCGTGCCCGGCTGCTTCGTGCGCATCGGCCAGGCGGAGGGCGAGCGCGGCAGCACCCCGGTGCACAACCCGAAATACGATTTCAACGATGCGATCCTGCCGATCGGCGCGTCCTTCTGGGCAATGCTGGTGGAGCAGGAACTCAACCGCCCCTGATCGGAATGACCGGCGCTGCGGCAGCCTTCCTGCTGAGCTTTCCGGCGCTCTTCTCGATCGTCAACCCTCCAGGCGCCGCCTTCATCTTCAACGAGGTGACGGCGGACCTGACGCATGCCGAGCGCAGCGTCCTCGCTCGCAAGGTCGGGCTCTACTCGCTCATGGTCATGCTGGGCGCGCTTTGGGGTGGGGCATATGTTCTGAACTTCTTCGGCATATCGCTGGGAGCGTTGCGCATCGCCGGCGGTGCGGTGGTGGCGCTGCGCGCCTGGGAATTGCTGGACGCCCCGGAACGCCAGGAGGCGCGCAAGCAGCAGCAGGCGGAGCCTACTGGCCGTGCCGTCGAGGACATCGCCTTCTTCCCGCTCACCATGCCGTTTACCACGGGACCGGGGACAATCGCCGTTGCGATCACCCTGGGCGCTGAACACCCTTCGAACGGCATTGCGGTGCTCGGCTTCTTCGTCGGCGTCACCGCGGCGGCGGTGGCGATCGCACTGTGCGTCTGGATCGCCTATCGCTCCGCCGACCGCCTCGCCGATTTTCTCGGCGCGTCCGCCCGCCGGACGATCTCCAGGCTCAGTGCGTTCCTGCTGATGTGCATCGGTACCCAGATCATCGTGAACGGGGTGCTCGATGTCGCTGCAGCGTTGCGCTGAGACGTCGCACCGAGATCGTTTTCGTCAATCCATTCCCCGTAGATAGTCATCCAAGCCGAGCTGTCGCGACGTGGCGAGGCGCGACGCCTGCAATACGGCGCGAGTCTCCGCGACCGCGGTGTCGAAATCCTCATTGACCAGCACATAGTCGAATTCTGCCGCGTGAGAGATTTCCGCAGCCGCCTCGGCCATGCGGCGGGCAATTTCCTCGTGTCCGTCGCCCCGGCGTCCGCGCAGCCGCGCCTCGAGGTCAGCCATCGACGGCGGCAGAAGGAATAGGCCGACAACATCGCCCGGCAACGCGGCGCGCAGCTGCCGGTGCCCCTGCCAGTCGATATCGAAGACGATGTCCTGGCCGGCGGCGAGCGCCGACAGCACCGGCGCGCGCGGCGTGCCGTAGCAGCGGCCGAAAACGCCAGCCCATTCCAGCAGCGCGCCTTCGGCCACCATCGCATCGAACTGCGCCTGGGACCGGAAAAGATAATGTTCGCCGTCGCGTTCACCGGGCCGTGGTGCGCGGGTGGTAACGCTGATCGACAGGTGCAGATTGGGCTCCGCCTGCAGCAACGCCCGGGTGACCGTGGTCTTGCCAGTGCCGGAAGCTGCGGCGATCACCAGGCAAACGCCGCGGCGCGACAGCGTCATGGGACGATGACCTTACTCAATATTCTGCACCTGTTCACGCAGTTGCTCGATTGCCGCCTTCAACTTCAGCCCCGTCGCGGTGAGGGCAATCGATGCGGATTTGCTGCAAAGAGTGTTCGCCTCGCGGTTGAACTCCTGCACCAGGAAGTCGAAGCGCCGACCAATATTCTCTGCCTCCTGCAGCAAACCGGATGCAGCCTGCAGGTGCGCGTCCAATCGGTCCAACTCCTCCCGGACATCCGATTTCGAAGCCAGCAGCGCCACCTCCTGCGCGATACGATCATCCGGCAACGCTGGCACGGTGGCCATCAGCGTTTGCACTGCCTCCATCATCCGTTCGCGTTGCAATGCCGGCTGTGCGGCCGCTTCGGAGGCCGCATTTCGGCAGAGCGCGGAAATCTCGGCAATCTGGCCGGCCAATATTTCAGCCAGGCGCGCGCCTTCGCCGCGGCGTGCCGCCAGCAAGCCGTTCAGCGCGACGGCAAAGCCCGCGCGAACCGCGTCGGACTGGGCGCGGGCTGCTTCCTCGGTTTCAACCGCGGCGGCGGAACGCAGAACTCCGGGCAATGCCAGCAGCGCCTCGGCGCGGGGCGGCGGGCCGCCGGGAATGCGCGCGGCGAGGTCGATCGCCATCTGCAGCACCTGGTCGAGCGCCGTAGGATCGGGCGCCAGCCGAGGCTGCTCATCTCGCTTGACGGTGAGATTGGCGGTGACGTTGCCACGCTTCAGGAGCTTGCCGGCGGCTTCCCGAAGGCCGAGTTCCAGCGCATCGAAACCCGGCGGCAGTCGCAGCCGCACGTCGAGGCCGCGGCCATTGACGCTGCGCAACTCCCACGCCCAGGCAACGCCGTTGACGTTGCCTTCGCTGCGCGCGAAGCCGGTCATGGAGCAAAGCTGGGCAGCCATCTGTCGGTCCCGTCGTTTCGTCGTCGTGTGCGAACGGCTTTCTAAGCACCCGGGCAGAGATTGGCCACAGCCAGCTTCGGCCCCAGGAGCTAGACTGGCGCCATGACCACATATCGGTCCGTGCTGATCACTGGCGCCTCGTCTGGCATCGGCCGCGCGTTGGCTCTGGAACTGGCTGCTCCCGGCGTGACGCTGCATCTGTCCGGGCGCGACGCCGGGCGACTCGATGAAACGGCTTCCGGCTGTGAACGGCGCGGCGCGGAGGCGCGACCGCGCGTGCTCGACGTTCGTGATGCGACAGCGATGGAGGCTTGGGTTGCCGGGGCCGTCCGGCTCGATCTGGTGGTAGCGAATGCCGGCATTTCTGCCGGCACCAGCGGCGGCCAAGCCGGCCTGTTCGAGCCGACCAGGGAGATCTTCGCCGTCAACCTCGATGGCGTGCTGAACACCGCTTTGCCGGCATTGCGGGCGATGATGGAGCAGGATCCCGATGATGCAGGTTGCCGCGGCCGGATCGCCGTCATCGCGTCGGTCGCCGCATTCGCGACAACCCCGATGGCGGCCGCCTACTGCGCCGCGAAGGCGGCGGCGGATGCCTGGACCGTGGCGACGGCGCATCATGCCGCGAAGGCTGGGGTGCAGATGACCAGCATCTGCCCGGGCTTCGTGCGGTCCGGCATCACTGATCTGAATACATTCCCGATGCCGGGGCTGATGGACGCCGATCGGGCGGCGCGGCTGATCCTGCGCGGGATCGCAGCCGGGCGCCGACGGGTGGTTTTTCCTTGGTGGATTGGGGTGGCAAGTCGTCTTGCCGGCCAGGTGCCGCCGGCTCTTATGTCGGTAATCCTGAGACGATACGCGCCGTCGAACGGCGTACGACGGGCAACCCGGAACGAATGAGCTCCGCTTCGCTGCTACTTGGCGTTCGAGGCAGCACGCCAGCGGGCGACATTGCGATTATGCTCGTCCAGCGTTCGGGCGAAGGAATGGCCGCCGGTGCCGTCGGCCACGAAATACAGGTCATCGCTGGCCGCCGGCCGCGCTACTGCCCGCAAGGCCGCTATCCCGGGGCTACCGATCGGACCAGGTGGGAGGCCGGCTACCTGATAGGTGTTGTACGGATTCGGCGCATCGAGGTCGGCCCGCGTCAATGCCGGGTCGGCAGTTGCCATTCCGCCGGTCGCCGCATAGGCGACCGTCGGGTCGGATTGCAGTTTCATGCCCCGCTTAAGTCGGTTCAGCAGCACCGATGCAACATGCGGCCGTTCCTCCGGGCGGGCGGTCTCGCGCTCAACGATGCTCGCCAGGGTGAGCAGTTCGCCAGGTGTCGAGAGGGGAAGGTCGCTGACCCGTTCCGCCCAAATCTGGGCAAGACTGTGCTGCATGGCGGCGCTGGCGCGCTCGACCACCGAACTGCGACTGGCACCGCGTTCGTAGGAATAGGACTCCGGCAGCATCGCCCCTTCGTCCGGCAACGCGGCATTGCCGCCGAGCGCTTCGGCCCGGTCCAGCAACATAGCGATCTGCGCCGCGGTCAGGCCTTCCGGGATGGTCACGCGGTGCTGCACAGGATGCGCGTTGCGCAGGATGCTCAAAACCTGACGAACGCTGGCGCCCGCGGGAAATGCGAGTTCGGCGGCATGCAGGCTACCCTCACCCCGAGTCAGGAGGGCGGCGATCCTGAATACGCGGGCGTCGGCGATGACCCCTTCCGACTGGAGGGTATCGCCAACTTCGGCCGGGGTACCACGCGGAACCACGATCGCGCGCGACTGGGCCAGGGGACCAGGCCCCGATAGGCGCTCGGCGGCAAAGCGATAAAGGCCAATGCCGCCACCTACCACCAGCAGGCATGCGGTCAGGAGCGCCGCGCGGCGAGGCCCTAAAGTCAAGTGGCAGGCTCCGGACGCTCAGGCCGCCTTGCGGAACAGGATGCTGGCGTTGGTGCCGCCGAAGCCGAAGCTATTGGACAGCGCCACGTCCACCTTGCGTTCCTGCGCCGTATGCGGAACCCGGTCGATCACGCTGGGACGGCTGGGCTCATCGAGGTTGAGCGTCGGCGGCACCACTCCGTCGCGAATCGCCAGGATCGAGAAGATCGCCTCGATCGCCCCGGCGGCCCCGAGCAGGTGGCCAGTTGCCGACTTTGTCGACGACATCGCCATGCCGGATGCGGAATCACCGAAAAACCGCTCGACCGCCTCCAGTTCCAGATCATCGCCGAGCGGCGTGGAGGTGCCGTGGGCATTGATGTACTGAACGTCCTCGACGTTGATGCCGCCGTTCTTCATCGCCGCCTTCATCGCCCGGAAAGCGCCGTCATGGCCTTCCGCCGGGGCGGTGATGTGATAGGCGTCGCCGGACATGCCGTAGCCGCAGATTTCGGCATAGATCTTGGCGCCGCGCTTCTTCGCGTGCTCGTATTCCTCCAGCACGACGATCCCCGAACCTTCGCCCATGACGAAGCCGTCGCGATCCTTGTCCCATGGGCGCGAGGCGCGCGCCGGCGTATCGTTGAACCCTGTCGACAGCGCCCGCGAGGCACAGAAACCGGCCAGGCCGAGCTTGTTCACGGCCGATTCGGCACCGCCCGCAACCATCACGTCGGCATCGCCCAGACCGATCAGACGGGCTGCGTCGCCGATCGCGTGCACGCCGGTGGCACAGGCGGTGACGACGCTGTGGTTAGGACCCTTGAAGCCGTACTTGATCGACACGTGGCCTGAGGCGAGGTTGATCAACGCCGAAGGAATGAAGAACGGCGACAGCCGCCGCATCTTGCCCTCGTGGAGCAGAATCGAGGCCTCGTAGATGGTCTCCAGCCCACCGATGCCGCTGCCGATCATCACGCCGGTGGCGCAGCGGTCTTCCTCGGTCTCCGGGACCCAGCCGCTGTCCTCGACCGCCTCGGTTGCCGCCACCAGTGCGAACTGGATGAAGCGGTCCATCTTCTTCTGGTCCTTGATCGGGATCCACTCGGCGATGTCGAGCTTGCCTTCAGCCTTGGCGCCACGCGGCAGCTGGCCGGCGATCTTTGCCGGTAACTCAGTCACGTCGAACGACTGGATCGCGCCGATGCCGGACTCGCCATTGATCAGGCGCTTCCAAACGTGCTCCACCCCCAGGCCCAGCGGGCACGCGATGCCCATGCCCGTCACCACCACGCGTCGCATGGCTGCCATCCCCGTCATGGAACCGCCCCCATCATGGGATACTGCCCGATTGGTCGAGCACAACCCCGCCTAGATATCGCCAATGCCGTAAGCTTCGGACTCGCCTGGCGATCAGGCGGCCTTCTGCTTCTCGATATACTCGATCGCGTCCTTGACGGTGCTGATCTTCTCAGCCGCGTCTTCGGGGATCTCGACGCTGAAAGCCTCCTCGAACGCCATGACGAGTTCCACGGTGTCGAGGCTGTCGGCGCCCAGGTCGTCGATGAACGACGCTTCGGGGGTCACCTTGCTTTCCTCGACGCCGAGATGCTCGACCACGATCTTCTTCACCCTCTCGGCGATATCGCTCATTCTATTCCTGCTCCTGCCTGCCGGCCGTGTTGAGAATTCTTATCTGATCGCGCCGCGCATGCTGCCCGGACGAGGACGCGCGGCGATTAGCATGCTTTATCGAGGCGCGCCAACCGGCGACCGCCGATTCGCGTGGTTGCAAGGTAGCCTACTTTATAGCATCGCCATCCCGCCGTTCACGTGCAGGGTCGCCCCCGTGACCCAGGCGGCCTCGTCGCTGGCCAGATAGACGACCGCCGCCGCGATGTCGGCTGGCGAACCCATGCGCCCCAGCGGGATCGCCTCCAGAAGGCGGGTCTTCTGAGCGTCGTTCAGTGCCGCCGTCATCGGGGTTGCGACGAACCCAGGGGCCACGAGGTTCACCGTGATTCCGCGTGACCCCACCTCCTGCGCCAGTGACTTGCTCATCCCGGCAAGCCCAGCCTTTGCGGCGGAGTAGTTCGCTTGTCCAGCGTTGCCGGTGGCGCCGACGATGGAAGAAATGGAGATTATCCGGCCCGCCCGACGGCGCAGCATGCCGCGCAAGACTGCACGGGCCAGTCGGAAGGGTGCGGTAAGATCAACATCCAAAACCGCCTGCCAATCCTCGTCCTTCAGGCGCAGAGCCAGCATGTCGCGGGTGAACCCGGCATTGTTCACCAGAATATGGATCGGCCCGATTGCCTCCGCCGCCGCCACCAGGGCGTCGGCAGCGGCGGGTTCCGAAAGGTCCGCCACGGCGACGTGCGCGCGGTCGCCAAGTTCGGCGGCGATGGCTTCCAGCGCGTCACGGCGGGTGCCGGAAAGCACTACGACCGCACCCTGGGCATGCATGCTGCGAGCGATGCCTGCGCCGATGCCTCCTGAAGCGCCGGTCACCAAGGCCGTCTTGCCGTCGAGGCGAAACATGGCGAAATCCTAGATGATTTTGAGCAAAGCCTCGATTTCGGCCGGGTTCCCCGCAGATGTTGCAGCGGCCTCGGGGGCGATACGGCGCACCAGGCCGGACAGCACCTTGCCGGCCCCGAGTTCGACAAAATGGTCGACCCCGAGCGCCATCATCGCTTGGACGCTTTCGCGCCAACGCACCGTGGCCGTGACCTGTTCCACCAAGGCCCGAATAATCTCGCCGGGGTCAGTGACCTTGGCCGCAGTTACATTTGCAATAATCGGGACGAGCGGAACCCCGGGGGGTGAATCCGCCAGCGCACCAGCCATGACCTCGCCGGCAGGAGCCATCAGCGCGCAATGGAATGGTGCGGATACCGGCAATAGCATGGCCCGCCGAACGCCCTTGGTTTTGGCCAGCGCGATCGCGCGTTCGACGGCCTCCTGGTGTCCCGAAACGACGATCTGGCCTCCGCCGTTGTCATTCGCGACATCAAGCACCTGCCGTACGCCGGATATTAGATCGGGTGCCGCTTCGTCGCAGATCTGGCGGGCCGCTTCCAATTCCACCCCGAGCAATGCCGCCATCGCTCCTTCGCCCGGCGGCACTGCCTTCTGCATCGCCTGCCCCCGAAGCCGGAGCAACCGGGCCGCTTGCGCAACAGAGAAGCTGCTGGCGGCGGCCAGAGCGGAATACTCTCCAAGTGAATGGCCTGCCACCACCGCGGCCTTATCGGCCAAGGCAAGTCCGGCTTCCCGTTCAATCACCCGCAAGACCGCCAGGGAGTGCGCCATGAGCGCCGGTTGGGCATTTTCCGTCAGCGTCAATTCTTCTCCCGGCCCCTCGAACATCAGCCGGGACAGGCGCTGGCCCAAGGTGTCGTCGACCTCCTGGAACACCTCACGCGCAGCCGGGAAAGCGGTTGCGAGATCCCGGCCCATACCGACCGTCTGACTGCCCTGACCTGGAAACAAGAACGCGTAGACCGCCATTCTGCCTGGAATCTCCCTGCCGCCGCGGCGTCCCCGTGGTCCGCCGGGCGTAGTCTGGCGGTCATTTGCTGTCAATCATTGGCCTGTCTCGCGCTGTCTGTGCGGCGTACACGGGCTGCCCCATGCGTCACGAGGCACCCAGCCAGGGCTTCGCTGCTGTTGCATCCCACCCTCTTCCATGTATAAGCCCGCCGCTTCCCTGCCGGGGGATTGGCATTTCCCGGCTATGCCCACGCGCCAATCCCGGCGTGGGACCGCCCTGCAAGGGGAGGTCCGGGGCGGAGAAAAGCCAGAGGGGCCCACATGCCGCTATATGAAACCGTGCTGATTGCGCGGAACGACGTGACGCAACAGCAGGTCGAAGGTATCGCAGATACCATTGCCGCCCAGTTCGAGCCCACCGGAGACGTGATCCGCAAGCGCGAATATTGGGGCCTGCGCAGCCTCGCCTATCGGATCAAGAAAAACCGTAAGGGCCATTACATGTTGCTTGGCCTTGAGGCCAAGCCGGCGGCGGTCAATGAGATGGAACGGCTACTCGGGCTCAACGAGGACGTTCTGCGGTTCATGACCATCCGCATCGACGAGATCGACGAGAACCCGAGCGCCATCTTGTCGCGCAAGTCCGACGACCGTGAGCGCAGCTTCCGTGGGCCGAAGCCTGCCGGCCGCTTCGATAGCGGCCGCAAGCGCGGCTTCGATGACCGTGAAGAGTTCCGCGCTCGCGATGACGGTCCGCGCGATGATTTCCGTGGCGGCGACCGCGATGGTGGCTTCCGCGGCGTCGAGGAGTAATCGGATATGTCCGATAATCCCCGTTCCGAGCAGCGCGGCGAAGGCCGTGGTGGCGATTCACGCAATGCCGGTGGCGACGATGGCGGCTCCGGCCGCCGGGCCGCGGTCGGCGCCCGCCGCCCATTCTACCGCCGCCGGAAATCCTGCCCGTTCTCCGGTCCAAACGCCCCGAAAATCGACTACAAAGACGTCCGCCTGCTGTCCCGCTTTCTCTCCGAGCGCGGCAAGATTGTTCCGAGCCGCATCACCGCGGTATCGGCCAAAAAGCAGCGCGAGCTGGCCCAGGCGATCAAGCGGGCCCGCTTTCTCGCCTTGCTTCCGTACATTGTCGCGTAAGGGAGCAAGATCATGGCCGCCATTGAATTGATCCTGCTGCAGCGCGTCGAGAAGCTGGGGCAGATGGGCGATAAGGTGAAGGTGAAGCCGGGATACGCCCGCAACTTCCTCTTGCCGCAGCGCAAGGCGATCCGCGCCAACAAGGACAACCTGGCGAAGTTCGAGAACGAGCGTGTCCAGCTTGAAGCGCAGAACATCAAACGTCGCGGCGAGGCCGAGCGCGTCGCTGAGCGATTTGCCGGGATGTCGGTTGTGATCATCCGCCAGGCGGGTGAAGCTGGCAGCCTGTATGGATCGGTTTCCTCGCGCGACATCTCCGATGCCTCCACGGCAGGCGGACTGACGATTACCCGGTCCCAGGTGGTCCTCGAGCATCCGATCAAGATGCTGGGCGTCACGCAGGTCAGGGTTGTCCTGCACCCGGAAGTCACCATGCCACTGGCGGTTAACGTCGCCCGCAGCCCGGAAGAAGCCGAGAAGCAGGCGCGTGGCGAAGCGGTGGGCAATGCAGCCGAAGAGGCAGACGAGCCAAACGCGGACCTGTTCGCGGACGACGAGGATGGTCAGCTGCAAGGCTGATGCCTCCAAGAGAATGTTCCCACGGTCATAAAGGCCGTGGGAACACGGATCGGTAACTCTGACCCGCCGAATCTTGATCTTGATCGTCTGACCGCCCCATCTTAATAGCGATGATCCTTCGACGACTCGGGAGGGGAAATTGCGAACGGTGCTGGACCGGATACTCAAACGTTTCGTCGTTCTCGGACGTTTGACTGTACGGTGGCCGGATGGAGCACTCACCACCTACACAGGTGAGCCTGGCCCTGAGGCCTTGATGGAATTGCGCGACGCCCGCACGGTGCGCGCGATTACCTGGAACCCCAGCCTCGCGTTCGGCGAAGCATACATGGACGGCGACCTGGTCCCGGTCGACTGTACGATCCACGATCTCCTGGACCTGATTGTTACGAATCTAAGCGCCGAAACGTCCCGGCACCCGATCTACGAATTCCGCACCTCGCTGCTGAACCTGACGCGCAGGTTGGTGCAGTTCAACCCGGTGCGGCGAGCACGACGTAATGTGGCCCATCATTACGATCTGAACGGCCGGCTATACAGCCTGTTTCTGGATCGCGACCGGCAATATTCCTGTGCGTATTTTCCGACCGGCTCGGAAACGCTGGAGGAAGCGCAGGTGGCGAAAAAACGCCACATCGCCGCCAAGCTGAAACTCGATCGCCCAGATCTAACCGTTCTGGACATCGGTTGCGGCTGGGGTGGAATGGCGCTGACACTTGCCCGTGACTATGGCGCCAGGGTGACTGGCATCACCCTCTCTACCGAGCAACTCGCCGAGGCCCAGGCGCGCGTGCAGGCAGAAGGATTGTCAGACCGGGTCACATTCGAACTGCTTGATTATCGCAGCCTGCATCGCCGGTTCGACCGGATCGTTTCAGTCGGCATGTTCGAGCACGTCGGCGTCGTGCATTATCGTCGTTTCTTTGATGTGGTGAAGCGCTGCCTTGCCCCCGACGGCGTGGCCCTACTGCACGCGATCGGCCGTCCGACGCCTCCCGGCGGGACCAACCCTTGGATTGCAAAATACATCTTCCCGGGTGGGTATTGCCCTGCCTTGAGCGAGGTCATGGCGGCAATCGAGAAGTCCGGCCTCATCACCACGGACGTCGAGATTTTGCGCCTTCACTACGCCGAAACCCTGCGCCATTGGCGCCGTCGCTTCGGCGCCAACCGTGACGCCATTATGGGGCTCTACGACGAGCGATTCTGCCGGATGTTCGAGTTTTATCTGTCCGGTAGCGAACTGGCATTCAGGCGCGAGTCCCACAACGTTTTTCAGATCCAACTCACGCGTGACCAAAGGGCCGTCCCGCTTACGCGCGACTATATGATCGATACCGAGCGGGAGGCCGCGGCCCGGACTCGATCGCGGGTTGCTGCGGAGGATTAGGAGCGGCGGTAGGCCAGGCGATCCACGAGGCCCGGGCAAATTCGTCCCGGCTATCCCGACAATCCACAGGCAGTGTTTCCTGGCAGACTAGACCTCCGCGGTTTATGATGCGCCAGCCCCGTTGCCGCTGGAATTATGAATACGATCGACGCTACGTCACCGTTGCTGGGCCTTTCCCAGCGTCTTCCGCCAACCAACCTGCAAGCCGAGCAGGCGCTGCTCGGCGCCCTGCTTGCGAACAATAAAGCCTATGAGCGGGTCAGCGAATTTCTGATCAGCGAGCACTTTGCGGACCCCATCCATGGGCGCATCTACACCGCCATTTCTCGCCGCGTGGAAGCCGGTCAGCTCGCCGATGCGGTCACGCTGAAGGCGGAATTCGAGCATTCCGGAGTCCTCGAGGAAGTTGGCGGCACGGCCTACCTGGCCCAGTTGCTCTCGGCCATGGTCGGCATCATCAACGCGGGCGAATATGGCCGCGCCGTCCACGACGCCTGGATCCGTCGGCAGCTCATCGACATCGGCGAAACGGTCGTCAACAACGCCTTCGGCGCAATGCCCGAACTCGACGGCTCGCTGCAGATCGAGGCAGCGGAACAGTCGCTGTTCGACCTTGCGGGGAAAGGCGGCAACGAAGGCGGCTTCGTCAGCTTCAAGGACGCGCTGACTACGGCCATACATACCGCCGAGCGCGCATTTCATCGCGCCGGCGGAGTGTCCGGCCTGTCGACCGGCCTGCGCGATCTCGACAAGAAAACCGGTGGCATGCACCCGTCCGACCTGTTGATATTAGGCGGCCGGCCGGGCATGGGGAAGTCGGCGCTCGCCACCAAGATCGCCTGCGGCGCCGCAAAGGCATTGCTGGAGGAGGCGCGGGCCATCGACCCAAACGGCATTCCGAAAGCCAGCGTTGCAATCTTTTCTTTGGAGATGAGCGCCGAGCAGTTGGCCACCCGCCTGCTCGCGGAGGAGTCGCGTGTCTCCGGCGATCGCATCCGCCGGGGAGACATCGGTCAAAAGGATTTCGACCGTTTCGTGCAGGTCAGCCGCGAGATCAGCGCGTTGCCGCTGCATATCGACGACACGCCGGCGATCACTTTGTCGGCGATGCGAACCCGGTGCCGGCGGATGATGCGCACCAAGGGATTGTCGTTGATAGTGGTCGATTACCTGCAACTGATGCGACCGTCGGTCGGCACCCGGCCGGAAAACCGAGTCGTTGAGATCAGCCAGATCACCATGGGCCTGAAGGCGCTGGCCAAGGAACTGAATGTCCCGGTATTGGCGCTGGCGCAGTTGAGCCGCGCGGTGGAAAGCCGCGAGGACAAGCGGCCGCAGCTTGCCGACCTCCGCGAATCCGGCAGCATCGAGCAGGATGCCGATGTGGTCATGTTCATCTACCGCGACGAATACTACCTACAGCAACGCGCTCCGAAGCAACTTGCCTTCGACAATGACGAAAAATTCCACAGCGCAACGGAAAAATGGCAGCGCGACATGGAGCAAGTCCATAACCGCGCTGAACTGCTCATCGAAAAGCAGCGTCATGGGCCCACCGGTAAGATCGATCTCTTCTTCGAGGGAGAATTCACGCGGTTTACCGATCTCGACCAAATTCATGACGGGCCGCACCCTGGCTGACGCCACCCTGGATCAGGCTACCCGTCTGGAAGTCGATTTGTCGGTGATCGTCGCCAATTGGCAGCGTCTCTGCGACCTTCATGCAAGCGGCGCTGTGGCAGGCGTCGTCAAAGCCGATGCCTACGGCCTTGGCGCTGAGGCGGTGGCGCCGGCGCTCTATCAGGCAGGCTGCCGGTTCTTTTTCACTGCCCATTTGCAGGAGGCATTGGCGATCCGGCAGTTGCTGCCGCAGGCGGCCGTATCGGTCCTGAATGGCTTGCCGCCCGGTTCTGAAGACGTGTTCGCTGCCCATGACATAAGACCGGTCCTGGGGTCCCTCGATGAGATCACCCGATGGCGCGGCGCGTGCCGCCGGCGCGACCGGTCGCTGCCCGCCCTGCTGCACGTCGACACTGGGATGAATCGCCTGGGTCTCGATGTGGCGGAACTCGATGTGCTGCAGCACGATCATGCACGGCTGGAAGGAATTCACGTCAGCCACGTCATGACCCATTTGGTTTCGTCCGAGCTGCCCCAGGATCCGATGAACCTAAGCCAGCTTCAGGCGTTCCGCCGGGCATGCCGAGTTTTGCCGCCGACGCTCCGCAGTCTCGCCAATTCCTCAGGCATCTTTCTCGGTCCGGAGTTTCAGTCCGATCTCGCCCGGCCAGGCGCCGCTATGTACGGCATCAATCCCGTGCCCGGTCAGAGCAATCCGATGGCTAACCCGGTGCGGCTGCAGGCGCGTGTACTGCAGGTGCGGCAGGTCCGTGCCGGTGACAGCGTGGGCTACAATTGCGGCTGGCGGGCGACCAGGCCAAGCCGGATCGCAACTCTGGCGGTCGGCTACGCGGATGGCTGGCTGCGCAGCTTGTCCAATCAGGGCCGCGCGTTTTTTGACGCTGTAGGGGTTCCGCTGGTAGGGCGTGTGTCCATGGACCTCACCACCTACGACGTGACCGAGCACCCCGCGATCGATGTGGGCACTTGGCTTGAGCTGATCGGCCCGCATTGCAGCCCCGACGCAGTGGCGCAGGCGGCCGGCACGAACGGCTACGAGATACTGACATCGCTCGGCGCCCGGTACTGCCGGACTTATACCGCGTGAGCAAGGCCTTGGATTTAATCGCCGGCGTCGGCCGGGCTGTGATCGTCGCTTGCCTGACCACAGGCAGGCTCACGGTGTTTGCGGCGGAAGGGTTGTCGCATGTGTTTCGCCCGCCTTTCTACGGCCGGATGTTTCTTCGGGCATTGATCGAGATCGGCTATTTCAGCTTGCCGGTAGTCGCCTTGACGGCGGTCTTCACTGGAATGGTGCTGGCCCTGCAGTCCTCTACCGGGCTGTCGCGCTTCTCCGCGGACAGCGCGATTGCATCTCTGGTGGTCCTGTCGGTAACCCGGGAACTTGGACCTGTGCTGGCAGGCCTCATGGTCGCAGGGCGAGTTGGCGCGGCGATGGCCGCGGAAATCGGCACCATGCGTGTCACCGACCAGATCGATGCGCTCTCCACGCTGTCCACCAATCCGATGAAGTACCTGGTTACCCCCCGCCTGCTGGCCGGCTTGATCGCACTCCCGATGCTGGTGGTGGTGGCCGATATACTGGGCGTGCTCGGCGGCTTCATCATCGCCACGGTGAAGCTTGGCTTCAACAGCGGGGTCTATCTGAACAACACCCTCAATTTTCTCCAAACGCAGGATGTCGTATCCGGCCTTGCCAAAGCGGCGGTGTTCGGCTTCCTGATCGCATTGATGGGTTGCTACAACGGCTACAATAGCCGTGGCGGCGCGCAGGGAGTGGGTGCCGCGACTACTGCGGCCGTGGTCAGCGCCAGCGTTCTTATTCTCGCATTCGACTATGTGCTGACCGAATTGTTTTTCGCCAGATGAGTGCCGCCGCCCCCGTCGTCCGTGGTCCGGCAGCGGCCAGCCAGAATATCCCAAAGCTGCGAATACGCGGCTTGATGAAGAAATTCGGCGAGAAAACCGTGCTGGACGGCATTGATCTCGATGTCGCCGCGGGAACCTCGATGGTGGTCATCGGGGGTTCCGGGTCCGGGAAATCGGTGCTGATCAAATGCGTGCTCGGATTGATCGAACCGGACGACGGCATCATCGAAATCGACGGTCAGGACGTGCTGCGGCTGGACCGCCCGGCGCAGGAGGCGCTGCGGTCGCGCATCGGCATGTTGTTCCAGAACGGCGCGCTATTCGACAGTCTTCCTGTTTGGGAGAACGTCGCATTCGGCTTGCTGGCTCGCCGGCAGATTCCACGCACCGCGGCTCGCGCCCGGGCTGACGAAGTGTTGGCGCAGGTTGGGCTGGCGCCGAGCGTTGGCGATCTAGGACCGTCCGAGCTTTCCGGCGGCATGCAAAAGCGGGTGGGGCTGGCGCGGGCGATTGCCGCGCAGCCAGACATCTTGTTTTTCGACGAACCTACCACCGGTCTCGACCCGATCATGGGTGCGGTCATCGACGGATTGATTGTCGATTGCGTCAAGCGGCTCGGCAGCACTGCTCTGGCAATTACCCACGACATGGCGAGCGCTAGGCGAATTGGCGACCGCGCGGCGATGATTCAAGGCGGCCGGATTATCTGGGAAGGCCCCGCTGAGCGGCTTATGGATAGTGGCAACCCCATGGTCGATCAGTTCACGCATGGGCGTCGTGATGGACCGATCCAAATGGAGTTGCGGCGATAGCCAAACCTGTTGCCCGCTTCGTCTGCCAGTCCTGTGGCGCCGTGACCAGCAAGTGGGCGGGACGGTGCGAAACATGCGGTGAATGGAACAGCATTGCCGAGGAAGCGGTCGCTGCAGCTTCCGGACTCGGTAAGGCGAAGGCTTCCAACGCCCGCAAGATCGAATTCGTCGACCTTGCCGGCAGCGCTGCCCCGCCCGAGAGGACGGCATCGGGGATTGCAGAGCTGGACCGGGTGCTCGGCGGAGGCTTTGTCGCTGGTTCGGCAGTGCTGGTTGCGGGCGACCCGGGGATCGGCAAGTCGACACTGTTGCTCCAGGCAGCCGCCGCACTGGGCAAGACGAGACGACGCGTGCTGTATATTTCCGGCGAAGAATCGGTCGAGCAGGTCCGCTTACGAGCCCGCCGGCTTGGCTTGGCCGGCGCCTCGCTGGACCTCGCCGCATCGATCAACATCCGCGAGATTGCCGCCAGCCTGGAGCAGGCGACGGATGCCTCGCTGGTGGTGATCGACTCGATCCAGACCATGTGGATGGACAGCATGGATTCCGCGCCCGGAACCGTGTCTCAAGTCCGCGCCTGCAGCTTCGAATTGATACGGCTTGCCAAGACGCGCAATTTCTCGCTGGTGCTGGTCGGACACGTTACCAAGGATGGCAGCATCGCAGGCCCGCGCGTGCTCGAGCACATGGTCGACGCTGTGCTGTATTTCGAAGGAGATCGCGGGCACCAGTTTCGGATCCTGCGCGGCGTAAAAAACCGGTTCGGCGCCACCGATGAGATTGGCGTCTTCGAAATGACCGACCGTGGACTCGCCGAAGTGGAAAACCCTTCGGCACTGTTCCTTGCCGAGCGTCGGGGCAACATCTCGGGAAGTGCGGTGTTCGCGGGGCTGGAGGGATCGCGCCCGGTGCTGGTGGAGATCCAGTGCCTGCTGGCGCCGAATCCCGGTGGAACACCTCGCCGTTCGGTCATCGGCTGGGATTCCAGTCGGTTGTCGATGCTGCTGGCGGTGCTCGAAACGCGATGCGGATTGCGGATGGGCGCGACCGATGTCTACCTCAACGTCGCCGGGGGGTTGCGGGTCTCTGAGCCGGCAGCCGATCTGGCGGTCGCGGCCGCCCTCGCATCGGCCGCTTGCGACCAACCAACCGATCCGGGAGCTGTGTTCTTTGGCGAGGTGGGACTTTCCGGCGAGGTCCGACAGGTGGCCCAGGCCGAGTCGCGGTTAAAGGAAGCGCAGAAACTCGGCTTTGTCAGTGCCTTCTTGCCGCGACGGGTGGCCAGGGGAAACAGGCCATTGTCGGCCCCAGAAGGTCTGGCATTGCAGGAAATCGGCCATTTGTCGGATCTGGTGGCCCGTTTTGCTGCAAAACCGGTCGCTCCCGTAACATGAGTGGGTGGCGCGACGCACCGAGTGGGCGATATACGACGCCATCATGACGGGCATGCCGCATTGAACTGGGTTGACACCGCCGTCCTCGCGATCGTGATCATCTCCGCCATGCTCGCGTTCAGTCGGGGGCTCGTGCGCGAAGTCTTGGGTATCGCTGCCTGGGTCGGGGCTATCTTCTTCGCCGGTGCAACGGTGGAGTTCATCCGCCCGCAGATGCGACGTTGGATCTCCAACCCGGACATCTCCGATCCCGCATCTTACGCAGCCATGTTTCTGATCGGCCTCATCGTGCTGTCGATCATGGTCGGCATTGTCGGCAGTGCCGTGCGAACATCAGTCCTGGGGGGCATCGACCGCACCCTCGGCGTGCTGTTCGGCATTGCCCGTGGCATCGTGATCGTTGCCGTGGCCTATGTCGCTTCGGGATGGCTGATCCCCAGTGATCGCTGGCCTGAGCCTGTTCAGGCGGCACGAAGCCTTCCCTATGCCTATGGCGTTGCCATATGGATGGTACGTTTTCTGCCATTGGACTACCGCCCGAATATCCCGCTGCCACCCGGGGGCCGCGAGACCCATTCCGCCGATCTGCTGCATGCAACCCCGCAAGGCCGCGCCACCCGGCCATGATGGGGAGGGGAGAATCGCCCATGCTGTCCTCAAACGCGCCTGATTGGGATGACGCTGATCCCAGGGGCAGAGACGACAAGATGCACGAGGAATGCGGCGTCATCGGCGTGTGGAATTGCCCGGACGCCGCAGCAGTGACGGCACTCGGCCTGCATGCTCTGCAGCACCGTGGGCAGGAAGCCACCGGCATCGTTAGTTATGACGGGCAGCGCTTCCACTCCCACCGCGGCCTTGGTTTGGTCGGCGACAACTTCGGCGACGCGCGGGTCATTGCCTCGCTCGCCGGCAGCCGGGCCGTAGGTCACAACCGCTATGCGACGACGGGCGACACGGTGCTCCGCAACGTGCAACCGCTCTATGCCGACTTCGAATTCGGTGGCTTTGCCGTGGCCCATAACGGCAACCTCACCAACGCCGGCTCAATCCATCGTGCATTGGTGCGCCGCGGCTGCCTGTTCCAGAGCACGACGGACAGCGAGGTGTTCATTCATCTCATCGCCATCAGTCTGTATTCAACCGTCGTCGATCGGCTGATCGATGCGCTTAAACAAGTGGTTGGCGCCTATTCGCTCATTGCAATGAGTAACGAGGCCCTGATGGGTGTCCGCGATCCCCTGGGGGTTCGGCCATTGATCCTGGGCCGCATCAGCCTTGCCGACAACGTGGTCAGCTGGGTCCTCGCCAGCGAGACCTGCGCCTTGGACATCATGGGCGCCGAGTTCGTCCGCGATGTCGAGCCCGGCGAGATCGTGGTGATCAACGACCAGGGCGTGCACAGCATAAAGCCTTTCTCGCGCAGCCCGGGTCGGTTCTGCGTCTTCGAATACGTCTATTTCGCCAGGCCTGACTCGGTCGTGGAGGGCATGCCGGTCTACCAGGCACGCAAGCGAATCGGCGCTGAATTGGCGCGCGAAAGCCACATCGACGCGGATGTGGTGGTTCCGGTGCCCGATTCCGGCGTTCCAGCCGCCATGGGCTACGCAACCGAGAGCGGCCTGCCTTTCGAATTGGGCATCATCCGGAACCATTATGTGGGTCGAACCTTCATCGAGCCGACCGACAGCATCCGCCACTTGGGAGTGAAGCTGAAGCACTCGGCCAACAAGCCGATGCTGGAGGGGAAGCGCGTCATTTTGGTGGATGACTCGATCGTCCGTGGCACGACGTCGCGCAAGATCGTTGAAATGGTACGCGCGGCGGGTGCTGCCGAGGTGCATATGCGGATCTCTTCGCCACCGACCACACACTCCTGTTTCTACGGCATCGACACGCCGGAGCGAAGCAAACTGCTGGCAGCCCGTCATAATGTCGAAGAGATGGCCGCCCTGATCGGCGCCGATTCACTCGCATTCATCTCCATCGACGGGCTTTACCGCGCGTTGAATCACACCGGCCGGAACCCCGACAGGCCGCAATACTGCGATGCTTGCTTCACCGGCGAGTATCCCATCCCGTTGCCTGATATGGTCGACAACGACACCCGGCAGCTCAGCCTGCTATCCGAAAGCCGCTGATGCCCAGGCATCATGGGCCGGTGGCGCTTGTTACCGGCGCCAGCCGTGGCATCGGCGCTGCCACTGCGAAGCTGCTGGCCCGGCGCGGCGTGCATGTCGTGATCACCGCCCGCAGCCAAGGTGGCCTGGAGGAAACCGATGACGCCATCCGGGCTGCCGGTGGATCTTCAACGCTGTTGCCGCTTGATCTGATGGACGGCGACGCCCTGGATCGGATCGGCCCAAGTCTGCTGGAGCAATTCGGCCGCCTTGACGTGATGGTCTCCAACGCGGGATCGCTCGGTGTCTTAACCCCGGTCACGGATATTTTGCCGAAGGACTGGGCTGAAGTGATTGGGGTAAACGTCACCGCGACATGGCGCCTGATCCGTAGCTGCGGCCCCTTGCTGCTTGCGGCCGAAGAAGGCCGGGCGGTTTTCGTGACCAGCAGAGTGGTGGTACGCCCCACAGCCTATTTCGGCGCTTACGGAGCAACCAAAGCGGCACTGCAGCATCTGGTGCTCTGCTGGGCGGAGGAAACCCGCAGCAGCACGCTGCGGGTTAACTTGGCGGATCCCGGACCGGTAGCCAGCCGGCTGCGCCGGGCAGGTTTTCCAGGCGAGGACCAGTCCAAGCTTCCCCAGCCCGATGATGTCGCGCCGGGCATTGTCGACCTCTGTATGCCATCGGAAGCGCGCCACGGAGAAGTGGTTCGTGTCAGTCCAATTCCGCTGACCTGATCCCAGGCAGATCGCCGGTTCAAACGTCCAAGTTGGCGACCTTCAAAGCATTCCCGACAATGAAGTCGCGTCGGGGTTCCACCACGTCGCCCATGAGCGTCGAGAACACCTGGCCGGCATCCTCGACGTCACCGATGCGGACTTGCAGTAAGGTGCGAATGGCTGGGTCCAGGGTGGTCTTCCAAAGCTGCTCTGGGTTCATTTCGCCAAGACCTTTGAAGCGTTGAATGGTCAAGCCGCGACGTCCATGAGCAATGATGCGCTCGAACGCGCTCGCTGGTCCGGCAACACTGGTCTCCTGCGAATCCAGCTTCAGCAACGCTGGCGTCGTGAAATGACGCGTCAGTTTCTCAGCCCGCTCATCAAGCCAACGTGCCTCGCTGCTACGCAGAGCTGCTGGCTCGAGCGTGTAAAGTTCGGCTACGCCACGCACGGTCCGCCCAAGCGTCAGTCCGCGGGCGTCGGCAAGCGCCACCCAGCCGCGCTCGGCTGGGCGGGATACGGCATCAAGCCGTTGGGATAATACCTGCGACGCTGCCTGGCCGCGGCCAAGGTCCGATGTCAACGCGCCGGCGATTGCGGCTTGTTCCAACAGATAGAGCGGCGCTGTCGCGGAGAGCCTGCGTAGCCGTTGGCTGGCCTCGCGCAACCACGCTGTCTCCGCGTCCAGTTCAGCGCCTTCCAACACGGTTCCGTCAGAATAAGTTAGCCTCGCCTCAGACAGCACCTTGTCGAGCAAAAAACGTTCAAGCGCTGGATCATCCTTGAGATACCGCTCTTCATTGCCGCGCTTGGCCCGATACAAAGGCGGCTGGGCGATATACAGATGGCCGCGCTCGATCAACTCCGGCATCTGCCGGAAGAAGAACGTCAGCAACAAAGTCCGGATATGCGAGCCATCGACATCCGCGTCCGTCATGATGACGATGCGGTTGTAACGCAGCTTGCTGATGTCGAAACCGCCCTGCTCGGGCTCGCCACGCCCGATGCCCGTGCCCATGGCCGTGATCAACGTGCCGATTTCCTGGCTACCCAGCATACGATCGAAGCGAGCGCGCTCTACGTTCAGGATCTTGCCTTTCAGCGGCAGGATTGCCTGGTATTTGCGATCGCGACCTTGCTTTGCCGAACCGCCTGCGCTGTCCCCCTCGACCAGGAACAATTCACACTTGGACGGGTCCCGTTCCTGGCAATCCGCCAATTTGCCCGGAAGCGTGGAAATGTCGAGTACCCCCTTGCGCCGGGTCAATTCGCGGGCCTTGCGCGCGGCCTCACGGGCCGCGGCTGCATCCATCACCTTCTGGATGATGCCCTTGGCTTCCTTGGGATGTGTTTCGAACCAATGGGAAACGGTGTCGGCGACAGCGGCCTGCACGACCGGCATTACCTCGGAACTGACCAGCTTGTCCTTGGTCTGCGACGAGAATTTTGGATCCGGCACCTTCACCGAGAGCACCGCCGTCATTCCCTCGCGCATGTCGTCGCCGACCAGGGACAGCGAGTCCTTCTTGCCCATTCCGTCGGCGTATTTCGTCACCACTCGCGTCAGCGCCTGACGGAACCCGGCGAGGTGCGTGCCACCATCACGCTGCGGGATGTTGTTGGTGAAGCACAGCATCGTCTCGTGGAAGCTGTCGTTCCAGGAAAGCGCAAATTCAACCCGTATATCGGCCATGTTGACACCGGGAGCGCCCTCCCTCGCCGTAGCGCTGATCGGCGGACTGAAGACTGCCGTCTTCGCTCGGTCCAGATACTGAACGAACTCGATCAAGCCGCCCTCGTAGTGAAACACCGTTTCCACGGCTGGGGCGTGACGTTCATCTCGCAGCACGATCACCATGCCAGAGTTGAGAAACGCCAACTCGCGGAGCCGCTTCTCAAGGATCGACAGATCGAACTCGACCTTTGTGAAGGTGCCGGTGCTCGGTTTGAAGATCACTTCGGTACCGTTTGGCTGATCGCTGGGACCGACCACGCAGAGCGGCGCGTCTGCGTCGCCATGGCGGAATCGGATGAAGTGCTCCAGCCCATTGCGCCAGATCCGGACCTCCATCCATTCCGAAAGCGCGTTCACGACAGCAGCGCCCACGCCGTGCAAGCCGCCAGACACCTTGTAGGAGTTCTGGTTGAACTTGCCCCCGGCATGCAGGCGCGTGAGCACGACTTCGGCAGCCGAAACGCCCTCTTCGGCGTGAATGTCGGTAGGAATGCCGCGACCGTCATCCCGAACGGTGACGCTACCATCCCCATTCAGCGTGACCGAGCAGCGGGTCGCAAAACCCGCCTGGACCTCGTCGACAGCATTGTCGATGATCTCGAAGGCCATGTGATGCAGACCGGACCCATCGTCGGTGTCCCCGATATACATGCCGGGGCGCTTGCGCACGGCGTCCAGTCCCCGGAGCACCGAGATCGACGACGCGTCGTATGCATCGCCCTCAGGGCCAGGCGAATCGGGGGTCGGCGCGGCGGGGTCACTCATGCCGTGTTGGTGCTCCAGGGCTCGGTGCGGAATTTGCAATTTATATAGTAAAATTGGCGGTTTGACCACAGCCGGCACCCATCCGGGGGCTTCATCCCAAGACGAATCCGTGATCCGGCACAAGCGTTCCACGTTCAACCCTGAGACCCTCCGCTACGTGGCGCAACGGCAGGAATGTATCGCGATCGGTCCCTGTCAGCAGCACCTGCGCGGGCAATCCGGCCAGCGCTTCGAACAGCGCCGCACGACGTTCTGGATCGAGGTGAACCGCCGGCTCGTCCAACAAGAGCAGGGGTGCAAAGCCGCGCGCATCCTGCAGCAACGCGGTATGACCGAGAATCACGCTGATGAGCAGCGATTTCTGTTGCCCGGTACTTGCCGATGCTGCGCCCAGGCCGGTTGCAGCGTCTACCAGCGCCATGTCTGCACGGTGCGCTCCAACGGCCGCTGAGCCTGCGGCGGCGTCACGCCCGCGGGATTGCGCCAATGCCTCCCGCAACCAATCCTCTACATCCAATGCTGGCGTGTCGGCCAACCGCTCGCCGATTGGGCAAAGCAATGTCAGAACGGCGGCTGGGAAGACGCCGACAACCCCCGATTGCAGCACCGCATTCAGTCTGGACACCAATGCCGCCCGGCCGACGGTAGCCGCGACCGCGTGGCGCGCCATGGCGTCTTCGACAGCGGATAACCAGGCGGGGTCCTGTCCGGCTGGTCCGAACCTATCGGAAAGTAGGCGGTTGCGCTGAGACATCGCCGTGTCGAACGCCGCTATCTCGCGGGCATGAGACGGTTCGAGGGCATATACCAGCCGGTCCAGGAAGCGTCTGCGGCCGGCGGCGCCCTCCTGAAACAGACGATCCATCTGGGGTGTCAGCCATACCGCAGCCACTCGTGCGGCGATCTCGGTCTGG
This sequence comes from uncultured Alphaproteobacteria bacterium, assembly GCA_963819305.1. GTDB lineage: Bacteria > Pseudomonadota > Alphaproteobacteria > Acetobacterales > Acetobacteraceae > CAVTKE01. The sequence goes on along the minus strand of CAWFVP010000001.1, from coordinate 727,763 downwards.
CCGCGCGGCGCCGCTCCGTCCAGGCGGAAGACGCGCCGATCTGGAGGGCCATCCGGCGGCGTGCCGGTGCCGATATCGGCATCGCCGAGCCGCGTCGTAAACCGGCCCGCAACACCCCATGCTGTGGCGCCGTGCATCGCGAGTTCGGAGATGCGCGCACCGCGTAGGCCTCGCCCGGGCACCAGCAGCGAAACTGCTTCCAGCAGGTTGGTCTTGCCGCTGCCATTAGCGCCGAAGATTGCTGCAATGCGGCCGGCGGGCCGCCAGCTTAAGGAGGGATAATTGCGAAACTGACTAAGCGTCAGCCGGGTAAGGCGGAGTGCTGGCGCGGATAGGTCAGTCACGCCTCATCAGACACGCATCGGCATCAAGACATACAGCGCACTGGCATCGGCTGCATCCTGCACGACGGTCGGCGCGGCGCCATCGGCAAAACGGAATTCGACCTGATCGGCGATCTGGTCGGTAATGTCGTTGAGGTAGCGCGCCTGAAAGCCGATCTCTAGCGGGCCCGCATCGTAGGTCACGCGGTCGCCATCGAGTTCCTCGGTGGCAGAGCCCTGTTCGGCGCTTGCCGCACTGATTACCAGCAAGTCTCGGGCAAGCGAGAGTTTGACCGGACGCGAGCGCTCCGACGAGATCGCGGCGACGCGCGCGACTGCGTCGGAAAAATCCTTTTTCCCCACCCGCATGACCTTGTCGTTGTCTTTGGGGATCACGCGTTCGTACTCAGGGAATGTGCCGTCGATCAGCTTGCTGGTCAGCATGATCGTGCCAACTTTGAATTGTATCCGGGTGTCGGACAGCGATACGTCGATCTCGCCGGTCACCTCATCGAGCAACTTGCGCAGTTCCGCCACAGTCTTGCGTGGCACGATCACGCCCGGCATCGATCCGGCACCCTCCGGGAGCGGCTCCTCCACCCGAGCCAATCGATGTCCGTCGGTGGCAACAGCGCGAAGCACGCGCGACCCGTCGCTCTCGGCCGCGTGCAGATAGATTCCATTCAGATAATAGCGGGTTTCTTCGCTGCTGATCGCGAATCGAGTCCGATCGATCAAGCCGCGCAAGGCTTGGGCCGGGAGGGAGAACCGGGTCGGCAGCAACCCTGCCGTCATCGATGGGAAATCCTCGGTCGGCAGTACGACCAATGAGGTAGCATAGCGTCCGGAGCGCAGCGCAAGATGCGCATCGCTGCCTGGATGATCGAGTTCGACCTCGGCCCCTTCCGGCAGTTTTCGAACGATTTCATACAAGGTGCCCGCGGGCGCCGTGCAGGCGCCGTTGCGGCTGCTGCTCGCAGCCACGTCCTCGACGACCGCAATCTCCATATCGGTTGCGGTCAATGTGAGCTTGCCATCGCGCACGGCGATCATGACGTTCGCCAGGATCGGAATGGTGTTTCGCTTTTCGACCACGCTTTGCACGTGGGCCAATGCCCTCAGCAAGGTCGCGCGGTCAGCCTTGAACTTCATGTCGGCATCCTCTGGGGCGGCACGCAGTGCGAAGCCGACGGCAGCCCTCGGTCCGGCCCGCGCTTAGGGCCGATCACCATAGCAACACCGCAATGTCACGCAAAGCCCCGGAAAGCTAGGACTCGAGCATCCGCCGAAGCAGTTCGACATCTTCGGCGAAAGCCGCATCCCGGGCCATCAGTTCGCCGACCCGGCTAACGGCGTGCATGACGGTGGTGTGGTCTCGGTTTCCGAATTTGCGGCCAATTTCAGGCAGCGAACGGCTGGTCAATTGCTTGGCGAGATACATCGCCACCTGCCGGGGACGCGCTACGGCACGAGCCCGACGCGGGGATGACATGTCGCTCAGCTTGATATTGTAATGTTCGGACACCCGCCGCTGGATCTCCTCGATGGTCACTCGGCGGTCATGCGCCTTAAGGATGTCGTGCAGGACCTCTTGCGTCACTTCCAACGTGATAGCCCGGCCGAAAAGATTTGCGTGCGCGATCAAACGGTTCTGCGCTCCTTCGAGCTCGCGAACATTGCTGGTGATCTTGTGGGCGAGGAACTCGTTGACCTTGGCGGGTACCGGGACCCCGGCGCGCGCCGCCTTGGCCTCAAGGATCGAAATGCGAAGCTCGTAGGTAGTCGCATGTAAATCGGCAACCATGCCGCATCCCAGGCGGGTGCGGACGCGCTCTTCGAGGCCGGACAGGTCTGATGGTGATTTGTCCGCCGAGACCACGATCTGTTTGCCGGCGTCGACCAGGGCGTTGAAGGTGTGGAAAAACTCTTCCTGGGTTGCTTCCTTGCCAATCAAAAACTGCAGATCGTCAATCATCAACACGTCGACGCTGCGCAGCTGCTCCTTGAATTCCATCGTCGACTGGCTGCGAATCGCCGCAATGAAGCGGTACATAAATCGCTCGGCCGACATGTAGGCAACTGAAGTCGGGCGCTTTGCGCCCGCCGAAGCATCGGTCAACTCCCACGCAATGGCATGCATCAAGTGGGTCTTGCCAAGTCCGACACCACCGTAAAGAAAAAGCGGGTTGAAACCTTGGCTCGCGGGTGCTGCGGCCACCCTGCGCGCGCACGCATAGGCAAATTCATTCGGCTTGCCGACCACAAAACTATCGAAGGTGAAACGCGGGTCGAGGGCTGCGGCGTCACCTCGGGTTTCACCCCGTTCATCCGTCCGCGCGCCAGCAGCCGAGATCGCCGGCGCAGGCTCGGGAACCGGAGCAACCGACTCGGCCAGCGCCGCGGTTCCGTGTTGGACACTCGCGTCCGATCCGTGAGGGTATCCAATCTGCGTTCCGTTGCCGACGCCGATTTCAACCCGCCGCACCCGCCGATTTTCGGCTTGCCAAAGCAGGGTAAGGCGGTCGCCATAGTGATTGCGAACCCAGTCGCGGAGGAACCGCGTCGGCAGCACCACTGAGATCTCGCCGTCATCCAGGCCAATCAGGGTCATCTGGCGCAACCAAGTGCGATACTCTACGTCGCCGACCTCCTGTTGCAGCCGTCCTCTGACACGAGCCCATTGCTCCGCAAGCTGCGGCTCATTGCCCAACGACCGAGCCTCGGCGTTACTCATCTCGGGCCGGTCAGAGTTCGCCAGCGAGGCGTTGCGAATAACGCGGCCGTTCGAAACAGGCTGCTTGTCTGAACGGATTTCGTCACGCTCGGTCCCGCATCCGTTCGACCCCATGCATCCACCTCTGCGCGCCGGCTACTCGACCAGAGCAAATGACCTGATTTGCCACATCCGAAGGCCGGAACGGACCTATGCGGAATGGCAACACAGCCATCGCTGTCGTGACAGTAATGATTAGGCTGAATGCCCGGTCGAGGCAATGAGAAAAGCGGGTCAGAAGTAAATCTAGCCTACCCCAAAGAATTCAGTGCCAAATTATCAAGTTATGGGCAAGCCGTACCACCTGGAATGAGGCCAGACATCTATCAGACTGACAGGTTCAAGACGGATCGACTTGATCGGATCAGCAGCCTAAGGGGTTCGAATAAATTCAGGCTTCGCAAGGTAGTCCTGTGGTTGCATCCCAAAGGCTATTTTGCGGCTAATGCCTTCACGCGCGCCGATAGCCGCGAAATCTTGCGTGCGACCGTGTTGAGATGCGACACGCCCTTGGTCACTCCACGCTGCATCTCCGGCTGAGCGTCACGGAGGGCGGCAGCGGCGGCCGCCTGGTCACCGCCGGCCAGAGCCGTTTCCACCTTCTTCACGAACGTCCGGATACGGGACTTGCGCGCTTGATTGCGGGCATAGCGAGTTTCATTCTGACGGATGCGCTTGCGCGCCGAGGCGGTGTTGGCCATGGGGCTCTCTTCGATCGACAGGTTGGCTTAGGCGCGGTGCGCCAAGGGCAAGCCGCGTGTTCTAGGGAGGTGACAGATTGGAGTCAAGAAAGCAGGGGGGCAGGCCTATCGCTGGAACTCAGCGCGGCGCTTTTCGATGAAGGCTGACATGCCCTCGCGCTGGTCCGGGGTTCCGAACAAGGAGAGAAACAGTTGTCGCTCCGCCCGGACACCCTCGGCGAGCGTTGTCTCGAAAGCGCGGTTGACCGCGGACTTGGCCATGTTGGTGGCAACTAAGGAAAGCCCGGCGATCTTGGCGGCAATTTTGATCACCTCGGCTTCGAGTTCAGCGGCGGGGAACACACGGCTGACCAGATTGCATCGCTCGGCTTCGGCAGCGTCCATCATCCGGCCGCTCAATATCATGTCCATCGCCTTGGACTTGCCGACTGCCCGGGTCAGGCGCTGTGAGCCGCCCGCCCCAGGGATGACGCCTAGATTTATCTCCGGCTGACCGAACTTCGCCGAATCGGCGGCAATGATTATATCGCACATCATCGCAAGCTCGCAGCCGCCGCCAAGGGCGAAGCCCGCGACGGCTGCAATGACAGGCTTCTTAACCTGCAACACTGTTTCCCAGCGTCCGCTGATGAAATCGTTCATGAAAACAGCGGGATACTCCCGATCTTTCATTTCCTTGATATCGGCGCCTGCCGCAAAAGCTTTTTCCGATCCTGTCAGCACGATGGCGCCGATTGCAGGGTCAGCGTCGAATACCAGAAGTTGGGAGCCAAGTTCGTCCATCAGTTGGTCGCACAGGGCGTTCAGGGCGGCCGGACGGTTTAGCCGGATCAGGCCGACCCGCCCATGCGTCTCCACTAGGATCATTTCGGCCATCGGCTTGCTCCACGCCTGCGGTCCCGGGTTCTAGCTAGCGTTGGGTGCGCGGGCAATAGAACGTGCTTCGGCCGCCCTGCACGATGCGGCGGATACCGTTGCAGGCGGGAACACCTGGACACCGCTCGCACGGGTCTCCCTCGCGCCCATACGCCTTCCAATTCTTTTGGAAATAGCCGAGTTCACCGTCCGTCTGGACATAATCCCGCAAGCTGGATCCCCCAGCCTCGATTGCTTCGGTGAGCGTCGCCTTGATTTCCGGAACCAGCCGGTTGGCCCGGGCACCTGACACGCTTTTCGCCAATCGCAGCGGCGATATCCTTGCCCTGAACAGAGCCTCGCAAACGTAGATATTGCCGAGGCCGGCCACGACGCGCTGATCGAGAAGCGCTGCCTTGATTGGGGTAGAGCGCCCGGCCAGCGCCGCCGATAAGACCGTCGGATTGAAGTCCTGCCCGAGCGGCTCCGGTCCCAACCCGGCGAGGAGTCGGTGCGAATCCTCGTCTACCGTACGCACAAGATCCACTGAGCCGAAGCGTCGCGGATCGACGAAACCAACGACGCACCCGTCGTCGGTTTCCAGCGTCAGATGCTCGTGCGCGGGCAATTCGTTGCGGAGGGTCGGCCCCAGCAGCATTCGACCGGACATGCCGAGATGAATCAGCGCGCTGTAGCCGTCGTCGAGGCGCATCAGGATGTATTTGGCGCGTCTGCGAAAGCTTGTTATCCGGGCGCCAGTGAGCCGCTTAGCGAGGCCGTGGGGGAACGGCCAGCGCAGTCCTTCACGGTGCGCCACTGCACGGCGGATCACCCGGCCCTGCAGCCGAGCCTGCAAGCCGCGCATCACAGTCTCGACTTCGGGGAGTTCCGGCATGGCACGCGCAGGCTATACACTGCACCGGATGAGCGACACCCCTCCTTCCTCGTCGGTGGATTTTGGCTTTCGCAACGTACCCGCGGAGGCCAAGAAGCCGATGGTCCGGGCCGTATTCGACAGCGTGGCGCCCCGCTATGACCTGATGAACGACCTGATGAGCCTGGGCATCCATCGGGCTTGGAAGAACGTCTTACTTACCGCGCTTGATCCGCGGCCGCATCGTACCCTGCTCGATCTTGCGGGAGGCACCGGCGATATCAGCTTCGGCTGGCTGGCGCGCGGTGGCGGCCCCACGATCTTAAGCGACATCAACGCGGCCATGCTGGCGGTAGGACGCAACCGGGCATTGAACCGCGGTTTTGCAGCCGGACTGAGCTTCCTGGTTGCTGACGCCGAGCGGCTACCAGTGCTGGACGCCTCCGTGGACACCGTCTCGATGGCATTCGGTTTGCGCAATTGCACCGAAAAGCAGGCGGTCCTCGGTGAGGTGCGCCGAGTCCTGCGGCCGGGAGGTCGTTTTTTCTGCCTGGAGTTCAGCCAGGTCCGCGTGGCGGCGCTGGCGCCCTTCTATGACGCCTGGTCGTTCCACGTTCTCCCGCACCTTGGCAGTGTCATCGCTGGTGACGCGGAGAGCTATCGCTACCTCGCCGAGAGTATACGAATGTTCCCGGATCAACAGCGCTTGGCGGACATGATGCGAGCCGCCGGACTTTCTCGCGTGCAAGTGAGAGACCTCAGCGGCGGCATCGCTGCGATCCATAGCGGCTGGCGCCTGTGAGCCAAAATTTGGAGCTCGCAAGCAAGCGTGTGCTGATGATCATCAGCGGGGGCATCGCGGCTTACAAGGCGTTGGAACTGGTACGATTGCTGCGTCGAAAAGGTTGCGAGGTGACCTGCATATTGACGAAAGCCGGTGCCCAGTTCGTTACGCCTCTTTCATTGCAGGCGCTCTCGGAGGCCAAAGTCTATGTCGATCTGTTCTCGCTTACGGACGAAAGTGAAATGGGGCATATTCAGCTCTCACGGAGCGCCGATCTGGTGGTCGTCGCCCCCGCAAGCGCTGACATCCTAGCGAAGATGGCCGCTGGCCTAGCGGACGACCTTGCGAGCACGCTGCTGCTGGCCACTGACAAGCCTGTCCTGGTAGCGCCTGCGATGAATGTGCGCATGTGGCTGCACCCGGCGACCCAGACCAACGTGGCGCTGCTGGCCGCGCGGGGTGTGGTTTCAGTCGGACCCGATGAGGGTGCAATGGCATGCAATGAATTTGGACCAGGGCGCCTTGCCGAGCCAACCGCAATCCTGGCCGCGATCACCAGCCTGCTTTCCCGAAGCCGAACGCTGCATGGTAAGCACGCCCTAGTCACCAGTGGCCCGACGCATGAGCCGATCGACCCGGTACGTTACATCGCCAACCGCAGCAGCGGTCGGCAAGGTCACGCGATCGCAGCAGCGCTGGCCGATCTTGGCGCTCGCGTAACCCTGGTCAGCGGCCCGGTTGCGGTCGCGGACCCTCCTGGCGTTTCGGTCCGGCACGTCGAGACCGCCGACGAGATGCTGGCCGCCTGCGAAGCGGCGTTACCGGCCGATGTTGGCGTGTTCGCCGCGGCCGTGGCCGATTGGCGGGTTGCCGGTGCGGCTGCGTTGAAGCTGAAAAAGATCCCCGGCACCGCCCCCGGGCCGCTCGAACTTGCCGTCAACCCGGACATCCTTGCCAGGATTGCTGGCGGCTCACAACGACCCAAGCTTGTGATCGGATTTGCAGCCGAAACCAACGACTTGCTTCGCCACGCTGGCGAAAAGCGTCTCCGGAAGGGCTGCGACTGGATTGTCGCCAACGACGTCAGTGCCGCCACCGGAATTATGGGAGGGGCCGAAAACGAGGTACATCTGGTCACTGCGAATGGTGTAGAGAGTTGGCCGCGGTTGAGTAAGCGCGAAGTGGCGACGAAGCTGGCGCACCGCATCGCCGAGGAACTCGCGTGACCGTTGAAGTCGGCTGTACGGCGGCTGCCACACGCGGCAGATCTGCCCCTACCGGCTTACGCAAGCGATGGCGCGGCCGGAATGGACTTGCTTGCGGCGGTGACCGAGCCGGTCAGCATTTCGCCCGGGGAGCGCGCGCTGATCCCGACCGGTCTTTGCATTGCATTGCCTTCCGGCCACGAACTGCAGATTCGCCCGCGCTCGGGACTTGCGTTAAAGCATGGCATCACCTTGCCAAATTCCCCAGGAACGATCGATGAAGACTACCGGGGTGAGATTCAGGTGATTGTCCTGAACACTGGAAACGCTACCTTTGTCGTTGAACGAGGTATGCGGATTGCGCAGGCGATTTTGGCGCCGGTAGTCCGGGTATCCTGGCGCGAATCCGCCACCCTAGACGGTACCACCCGTGGATCAGCCGGGTTTGGCAGCACTGGCAATGCTGCACGGCCGTCTTCAAAGTGACACATCCTGCCGGATGACAAGCGGGGTCCCGTAAGCTAACACCCACGGCGCCTGAGCCGATCGTAACAACACGGACGTGCCGATGTCCCGCTCGATATTTCCGGCCGCCGTGTCCGGCCGAAGCCTGCCGAACGTCTGGGACATCGCAGCACTGCTGTGTGTTATCGGAGCACTGGTCGCCGTTTCGAACGGCGCACGTGGTACCTTTGTGCCGCTCGATGCCCTCGATGCCGCCAAGATCACCCTCGACCCACGAAATCTCCCCGAATACGCGGTGCGCACCACGATGCGTATGTTCGCGGCTTTGTTGGCGTCGCTTCTGTTCACGTTCAGCTACGCCCCGTTGGCCGCCAAGAGCCGGCGAGCGGGCCTGATTATGATTCCAATACTGGACATCCTTCAATCCGTACCAATTCTCGGCTTTCTGACCTTTACGACGGCTTTCTTCATGGGACTATTTCCCGGCCGCGTCATTGGTCTGGAGCTGGCGTCGATCTTTGCCATCTTTACCAGCCAAGCTTGGAACATGGCATTCAGTTTCTACCAGTCGCTGACGACCGTCCCTGGAGACCTCGATGAGGCCACGCGCGGGTTTCGCCTGACCAGTTGGCAGCGTTTCTGGCGCCTGGAAGTCCCGTTCGCCATGCCCGGACTGGTATGGAACACCATGCTATCCATGTCGGCCGGGTGGTTCTTCGTGGTCGCATCCGAGGCAATTACCCTTGGCGACACCAGTTGGAAACTGCCTGGAATCGGCTCCTACGTTGCTCTGGCACTGGAGCAGAAGGACATCACGGCAGTGGCATGGGCGATCCTGGCCATGCTCATCGTCATCTTAGGCTATGACCAATTGCTGTTCCGGCCACTGGTGGCGTGGTCGGCGAAGTTCCGTTTTGAACTGACAGCTTCCGCCACTGCCGAGGACCCCTGGGTCCTGGCCTTGCTACGAAGGACCCATGTGCTACGGGTTGGAGGCGATGCCATCGGCCGCTCATTCGCCTGGGCAACCGGTTTGCGCCTCGCGATCCCGTCCGGCTCGAAAGCGCAAAAGCGATCGTCATCCCGCGTTGGCGACGCGATCTTTGTCGCGCTGGTGCTGATTGTCGTCGGCTGGTCGGCGTGGAACATCATCGGTTACGTCGCGGCCGCGATGAGCTTGGCTGATCTCGGCGAAACCGTACTTCTGGGTTCGATCACGCTCCTGCGGGTTGCGGTGTTGATGGTACTCGCAGCGGTTGTTTGGGTACCGATCGGTGTATGGCTCGGAATGCGCCCCGCTTGGGCGCGCCGGGTGCAGCCGGTGGCGCAGTTCCTGGCAGCTTTTCCTGCCAATCTGTTGTTTCCACCTTTTGTCGTCCTCATTGTTACTTATCATCTCAATGTCGATATTTGGCTTACTCCGCTCATGGTGCTGGGTACCCAGTGGTACATCTTGTTCAATGTTATTGCCGGCGCTGCCGCGTTCCCCGGAGATTTGCGCGAGGCAGCGGAGAATTTCCGAGTTGGCGGGTTGCTATGGTGGCGAAAGGTCAGCTTGCCCGGGATCATGCCGTATTTCATCACTGGCGCAATCACCGCGTCAGGCGGCTCCTGGAATGCAGCGATCGTATCCGAAGTGGCAAGCTGGGGTAACACACACCTCGCGGCGCATGGACTTGGCGCCTATATTGCCCAAGCAACCGACGCCGGAGATTTCCACAGGGTCGTGCTCGGCGTGGTGGTGATGTCGCTATATGTTCTCGCCTGCAATCGCCTGCTCTGGCGGCCGCTATATGCATACGCCAGCCGTCGCGTGGCGCTCGGTTGAAGGAGACGCCTATGGATGCGATCGCCCCCCTGCCGGCACTACTGGAAGTCCGCGGCTGCCGACAGTCCTACCATAAGGATAGCAACGCCGATCTGGTGGTCTTGGATGGCGTCAACCTGACCTTGCAGACGGGCGAGATCGTTGGGCTGCTTGGACGCTCGGGCTCTGGTAAGTCGACGCTGCTGCGTATCGTCTCCGGCTTGCTGACCCCGACGGCCGGCGAGGTCATGTGGCGTGGTGTCCCTGTGCATGGCCCTGCTGCCGGCGTCGCGATGGTGTTTCAGAGCTTCGCCCTGTTTCCGTGGCTGACCGTCCAGGAGAACGTCGAGCTCGGCCTTGAGGCGCAAGGGGTGGCGAGAAGCGAGCGGGAACGCCGCGGCGAGGAGGCGATCGACCTTATCGGCCTAGGGGGTTTCGAGAGCGCCTACCCGAAGGAACTGTCCGGCGGCATGCGTCAGCGGGTTGGCCTTGCTCGCGCATTGGTTGTGCATCCAGACCTGTTGCTCATGGATGAACCGTTTAGCGCCCTGGACGTCCTGACCGCCGAAACGCTGCGAACTGACCTGATCGACCTCTGGTCAGAGGGCAAGTTGCCGGTCAAGTCGATCCTGATGGTGACCCACAACATCGAGGAAGCGGTGCTGATGTGCGACCGAATCCTGGTCTTTTCATCGAATCCAGGACGAGTTGCCAGCGAGCTGCGAGTCCCGTTCCCTCATCCGCGCAATCGGCTCGATTCGGCATTCCGCCAGATGGTGGACGATATTTATGCGGTGATGACTCGACGAGCGCCGGCGCCTAGCCAACGCACGGCGGCCACCGACGCTGGATTCGCTACTCCCCTGCACTCCGTATCGACAAATTTGCTGGCCGGTCTTATCGAGGTACTGGCTGCTGCACCTTACAATGGCAAGGCCGACCTGCCGGCATTGGCCCAGGCGTTGCAGTTGGAAGCCGATGAGTTGCTTCCGATGGGCGAGGTGCTGCAAACCCTGAGGCTCGGCGAGCTTGAGGAGGGTGATCTTCGCCTGACCGAGGCCGGCCGCCACTTCGCGGATGCCGACACCGACACCCGAAAATCGGTATTCGCGGCAGCACTGCGGACCCACGTGCCACTAGCCGGCGCGATCCGCCGCACTCTGGACGAGCGTTGGAACCATCGTGCCGCCGCGGTCCGCTTCCGCGATGAGCTGGAGGACCATATGTCCCCAGACTATGCAGCCGAGACGCTCAGTGCCGTGATTGCCTGGGGTCGCTATGCTGAACTGTTCAGCTACGACGAAGAGGCTGACCAGTTCAGCCTGGAGGACATTGATTCCTCTGATTAGGTGGTCCCGAACCGGCTAAATGGAGCCCCGTTTCGGAAGTAGCGACGGATGGGCTTTTGCGGTGGCACAGTGCTGGCTATGCTGCCGCAGCCAAACAGGGAAACCCAGCCATGCTTAACCGCCGTAGCTTCCTAGCCGCCACTGCCGCTGCGCCTGTTGTCGCCTCGCAAGCTCACCCCGTGCAGGCTGCGACTCCGCGTGATGTGGTGGTAATGGCGAAGCAAATCGACGACATCATCAGCTTCGACCCGGCCGAATCCTACGAGTTTAGCAACAACGAGGTGGACGGAAACGTTTATCGCCGGCTGGTTACCCCCAACCACGCCGACACCACGAAGGTTATCGGCGATGTCGCCGAAAGCTGGACGATTGGGGCTGATTTCGAAGACCTTCACCTTCAAACTGAAGACGAATGCCAAGTTCCCATCCGGCAAGACCTTGACCGCGGACGATGCAGCATTCTCGCTGCAGCGCGTGGTCAAGCTGAACAAGACTCCGGGCTTCATCATCACCCAGTTCGGGTTCAACAAGGACAATGTCGATAAGCTGATTACCGCGCCGGACCCGCAGACGCTGATCATGCAGCTGCCGCAATTGGCCGCACCGACATTCGTGCTGTTCTGCCTCTCAGCCAATGTCGGTTCGATCGTTGAAAAGGCGACGGTCATGGCCAATGAGGTCAATGGCGACATGGGCAACGCTTGGCTGAAGACACACAGCGCCGGTGCCGGCCCCTACCAGCTGACATCCTGGCAAGCGAGTGATCGGGTGATTATCGACGTCAATCCTAATTCGGGAATCTCGACCAATTCCAAGCGGATAGTCATCCGTCATGTGGCCGACCCGTCGGCTCAGTTGCTGATGCTGCAAAAGGGCGACGCCGACATCGCGCGCGACCTCACGACCGATCAGATCAAGTCGCTTGCCGGCAGCAAGGATTTCCACCTGACCTCGTCGGGGCAGGGGTCGTCCATGTATATCGCGATGAACGAGGCGATGCCTGAACTTGCAAAGCCGCAGGTTCGCCAGGCAATCAAATGGGCAATCGACTACGATTTCATCGTCAAGAACGTAGTGCCGAACAAGTATGAGGTGCAGCAGGCTTTCCTGCCAAAAGGTCTGCCGGGCGCACTGACCGACAAGCCGTTCCATCGGGACGTCGCTAAGGCAAAGGCGCTGCTTAAGGAAGCCGGCCTTCCAGATGGCTTCGCGGTGACGATGGATTACAACTCCGTCGCGCCGACTAGCGATATCGCCCAGGTTATCCAGGCGAATCTTGGCGCTATCGGCATCAAGGTGACGCTGGTTCCCGGGGAGAACCGGCAGGTCATCACCAAGACACGAGCACGCACGCATCAACTGGCGATGCTGGTTTGGGGCACCGACTATTTCGATCCGAACTCGAATGCACAGGCATTTTGTGCCAATCCAGACGACGGAAATGATTCGAAGCTGAAGATACTGGCGTGGCGCAGTCACTACACCGACAATGAGCTGACCGACATGGTCGATCGCGCCGCGAAGGAATTGGACGGGCCGAAGCGCATCGCGATGTATCAGGAGATGCAGCGTTTGGCGCAGCAGCGTTCGCCGTTTGCGATGATGCTGCAGACCATTGCCACCGCGGCGATGGGAAAGGGTGTTTCCGGCTTTATCGTCGGTCCGCTTCCCGACTACACCAAATACGCCGACATAAAGAAGGCATGACATCGCGGTCTCGGGCGCTCGTGGCTTCGGCCGCGAGCGTTCCGATCACCCTTCTCGGCCTGGTCCTGGTCACCTTCCTGATCGGCAGGGTGATGCCGATCGACCCGGTAATTGCCATCGTCGGCGATCATGCTCCGCCCGACGTGATGGAGCGGGTGCGCCTTGAACTCGGGCTCGACCGTTCGTTGCCGGTGCAGTTGCTGATATACCTCCGCAACCTGCTGCATGGTGATCTAGGGCGCTCGGTCATGACATCGAACACCGTGGTTGCCGATATCACGCGATACTTTCCGGCAACGATGGAACTGGCGACGGTCGCCATCGTGGTCGCGATGCTGATCGGTGTCCCGCTCGGTGTATTGGCGGCGGTGAAGCAGGGAACCCGAATTGATCACGCTATTCGCGTGTTTTGCCTGGCAGGACACTCCGTACCGACATTCCTGCTGGCTCTGTTGTCGTTGTTGATCTTTTACGCGACCTTGGGCTGGGCGCCAGGCACAGGCCGGCAGGACGTGATGTTCGACGGCATGGTACCGACTGTGACCGGCTTTCTGACTGTCGACGCGATCATTGCCCATGACTGGGACTCGCTTTACGACGCGCTGGCGCATCTAGCCCAGCCGGCCGGTGTGCTTGCTTACTTCAGCATGGCCTATATCGCGCGCATGACGAGGGCCTTCATGCTCGATGCCCTTCGCGGCGAATACGTCATCACTGCGCGTGCCAAGGGCCTCTCGGCTGCCCGCGTCATCTGGCGGCATGCCTTCGGCAACATCTCGGTACGGCTGCTCACCGTGTTGGTGCTCACGTATGCAGGATTGCTGGAGGGCGCCGTGGTGACCGAGACGGTGTTCAGCTGGCCAGGCCTTGGCCAGTATTTGACGGGATCATTGCTCAATGCAGACATGAATGCAGTGCTCGGTGCCACCTTGGTGATCGGAATCACCTACATGGCGCTGAACCTGTTGGCGGATGGACTGTACCGTCTGCTGGACCCACGGGTAAGATGAGCGCGAGCGTCGCTCCCGCGCGCTGGCGCGACTGGCTGCTCACCGACACACCCTCGTCGCGTGCTCAGGCGGCGTGGGGCAATCGTTATCGGCTCTGGCGGGACTTCCGGTCAAATCCATTGGCCATGGCGGGTCTGATCATTGCGCTGTTCCTGATCGTCGCGTCTTTGCTGGCGCCATGGATAGCCACCTATGATCCAAGTGCTCAGGATCTCACTAACCGGCTTGCAAAGCCGTCGCTGGAACACTGGTTCGGCACGGATGAGTTGGGTCGTGACGTGTACTCCCGTGTCGTGTTCGGCGGCCGGGTAACGCTTGGAATGGTGGTTGCGGTTGTGCTCCTGGTTGCGCCGCTGGGTCTCGCAATCGGCTGCATCGCAGGCTATATCGGGGGCACGGCCGATCGCGTGTTGATGCGTGTCACCGACGTATTCCTGGCCTTCCCCAGATTGATCCTGGCACTGGCCTTCGTCGCGGCGATTAAGCCGGGGATCACCAGTGCTATCGCTGCGATTGCATTGACGGCTTGGCCTCCCTACGCAAGGTTGGCCCGTGCCGAAACCTTGACGATACGCAACACCGATTTCATCGCTGCGGTAAGGCTGACTGGGGCGTCGCGAAGTCGCATCATTCTAAGGCACGTCGCACCACTTTGTCTCGGCAGTCTGATCGTGCGCGTGACGTTGGACATGAGTTCAATCATCTTGACTGCGGCCGCGCTTGGGTTCCTCGGCATGGGCGCCCAGCCGCCGTCGCCGGAATGGGGCTCGATGATTGCCACGGCGAGGCGCTTTATCCTTGAACAATGGTGGGTGCCAACGATTCCGGGCATCGCCATTTTTGTTGCTTCGCTTGCGTTCAACCTGTTGGGGGACGGGTTGCGTGATGTGCTCGATCCGAAGCAGCGCTGAATGTTCGTTGAAATAGAGAACCTCACCATTTCGTTTCCGACGCCACGTGGAATGAGCCACGCGGTGCGAAACGTCTCCCTTACGTTGGGAGCAGAGAAGCTTGGCATCGTTGGCGAGTCTGGATCGGGGAAGTCACTGACTGCGCGGTCGATTCTGCGGCTGCTTCCAGGTAGCGCAAAAGTCACTGCAGACAAGCTGACCTTCGACGACATCGATGTCCTAACCGCTGATGAGCGCGCAATGCGGGCCATTCGCGGCAAGCGCGCGGGGCTGATCCTCCAAGACCCAAAATACTCTCTGAACCCGGTGATGACCGCCGGCGAGCAGATCGCAGAGGCATGGCGGGCACATCGCAACGGCACACGACGCGAAGCTCAGTCCGCGGCAACCGAGTTGCTGGAGCAGGTCAAGATCCGGGATCCCGCACGCGTTGCCGGGGCATATCCACATGAGTTATCCGGCGGCATGGGCCAGCGCGTGATGATTGCGATGATGCTGGCGCCGGATCCTGAAATGCTGATTGCCGATGAGCCGACCAGCGCTTTGGATGCGACGGTGCAGGCGGATATTTTGCGGCTGCTTGATGACTTGGTTTCTCGCCGTGGAATGGCTCTGATCCTGATCAGCCATGACCTGCCGCTCGTGTCGCATTTCTGCGATCGCGTTGCGGTGATGTATGCCGGGCGCATCGTCGAGGAACTCCGCGCTGGTGAACTCGTGCGAGCGGAGCATCCCTATACGCGCGGTCTGCTGGAATGCTTGCCGACCCTGTCGCACCCAAAGCCACGCCTGCCGGTGATGCTGCGCGATCCAGCGTGGTTGAAATGATTGACGTCGAAAACCTGCACGTCCGATTTGGTGACGTCGAAGCCGTAAGGGATGTCTCGTTCAACGTCCCCGAGGGGTCCAGCTTCGGCATTGTTGGCGAGAGTGGGTCGGGAAAGTCAACGGTGTTGCGGGCCCTGTCCGGCTTGAATGACGACTGGACGGGAAGCATGCGTATCAAGGGGCAGGCGCTCGCACCGAACCGCAAGAGAGAATTCTTTCGCCGAGTACAGATGGTTTTCCAGGATCCTTACGGGTCGCTGCATCCGCTCCATACCGTTGACCGCGCGCTGAGCGAGCCGTTAGTGGTTCATGGCATTCGTGACACCGAAACACGGATTATTCGCGCGCTTGCCGAGGTGGCCTTGCCGCCCGCCGCGCGCTTTCGGTATCCGCATCAACTATCGGGAGGGCAGCGCCAACGGGTGGCGATCGCCCGTGCATTGATGGCTGAACCGGAGGTGCTGCTGCTGGATGAGCCCACGAGCGCGCTAGATGTGTCCGTGCAGGCGGAGGTGCTCAACTTGCTCGTCGATCTGCAGTCGCGGCGTCAACTCACCTACGTCATGGTCAGCCATAATCTCGCCGTTGTCGCGCATCTTTGCCCGATAATAGGGGTGATGCAGGGCGGCAGGATGGTGGAGACGCTCAGTGCCGAGGATTTGCGGGCTGGACGGGTGACGCATCCGCATACCGCGGAACTCCGGGCGCTTAGCACGGAGCTTGAGGAAGTCTGAGGATGCAGGCGGGCAATCGATTTTGGACCGAGATGGTAAGCGTGCGCGACGGCGTGCGACTGGCAACCGACGTGCACCTGCCCGACGGGCCGGGCCCTTTTCCGGTTGTTCTTGAGCGGACGCCGTATGGTAGGGCGGAGGTCAGCCGCAGTGAGGTGACGGCCTCGGACCCTGTGCCGATCTCGCGGCACGATTTTGCCGGCATTTTCACGGCGCATGGTTATGCAGTCGTCTATCAGGATAATCGCGGCCGGCATGGCTCCGAAGGCAAGTTCGTCAAGTACCTCAGTGACGGAGAGGACGGGTTCGATTGTTGCGCATGGATCACGGCTCAGCCGTGGTGTGATGGGCGGATCTGCACCATGGGCTTGTCCTATGCGGCACACACCCAGGCGGCACTCGGCTGCCTCAATCCGCCAGGGGTCGTAGCGCAGGTGCTTGACAGTGGCGGCTTCGCCAATTCATGGACCGGGGGCATCCGCCAGTTCGGCGCTTTTGAATTGAAGCAGGCGACTTGGGCGCACAAGCAGGCCATCCTATCCCCCGAGGCGGAAGCCGATCCGGTGATGAAGGCGGCGCTGGAGGCTGAGGACATCCGAGACTGGTTCACGCGGATGCCTTGGCATCCCGGCCATTCGCCGTTGCGACACCATCCGGACTATGAAGCATATTTGTTCGAGCAGTGGCGGCACGGTCCCTTCGATGCGTTCTGGCAGCAACTTGGCATCTGGGCCGAGGGCTTCCACGACAGGTACAGCCGCGCCGATTGCGTGCACATGTCATCGTGGTTTGATCCTTATCCGTTGACCGCGACCGGCAACTATCTGGGCCTGAAGCGCGCCGGTCGCGGTCCGCACCGCCTGATTCTCGGCCCATGGACGCATGGCGATCGCAGTCGCACCTGCTTCGGCGATGTCGAGTTCGGCGCAGATGCGGCGATCGATTCCTGGAGCGGCGATTGGCGCCAATATCGGCTTCGGCATTTCGACAGCGTCATCAAAGGCACGCCGAATCCCGAGCCACCGGTGCGGGTTTTCGTCATGGGCGGCGGCAGCGGTCGCCGGAACCAACAGGGCAACCTGGAGCATGGTGGCAGCTGGTTAAGCCTGGATGATTGGCCGGCGCCATCGGCGGTACCGGCTGCGTACTATCTGCACAACGATGGACGTCTTGGCCGTGACGAACCAGGAACAGATGCTGCGCCGCTCAGCTATGATTTCGACCCCGCGCACCCGGTGCCAACTATTGGCGGAAACCTGACCAGTCTGGAGCCGGTGGCCCGCGGTGGTGCCTGGGACCAGACCGAAGCGGCGAGCTTCTTTGGCTGTTCACCACCCTACCTGCCACTTGCATCGCGCGCCGATGTGCTGGTGTTTCAGACGGCGCCGCTCGCCAGCTCCGTCAGGGTCGTGGGGCCAATCGAAGCGGACCTATGGGTCGCGACCGATGGACCCGACACTGATTTCACCGCTAAATTGGTCGACGTTCATCCGCCAAGCGCCGATTATCCTGGTGGTTACGCAATGATCCTTACGGACGGGGTAGTCCGACTCCGCTACGCCGAGAACTGGGCCAAGCCCCGCTTCCGAATGCGGGGGGAGGTCGTCAAAATCAAGATCACGCTGTTCCCGACGGCTAATCTGTTCTTGTCGGGGCACCGCATTCGCCTTGATGTCTCCTCAAGCAACTTCCCGAAATACGACGTAAATTCCAATACCGGTGAGCCCGAGGGTCAAGCCCGCCGCCGGCGGATTGCCGTCAATACCGTCTTCATGGACGCCGGGCGGCCCAGCCGGGTCACGCTGCCGATCCTGCCGATCTGATCTGGAGTTCTCGATGCCGCAGCCCAAACATATTTCGGTCCTCGGCGTGCCAAGTTCGGCCAAGCTGGAACCGGATCTGAAGGTGATCTGGGACAAATGCGTTGAAAAACTCGGCTTCGTCCCGAATGTCTATTCGACTTACAGCATCAAGCCACAGCGGCTGCGCCATTTCATGGCGATGTACAACGAGATCATGCTGGCTCCGTCGGGTCTCTCGAAGCTCGAACGCGAGATGGTTGCGGTGGTCGTGTCCAGTGCCAACCGCTGTTATTACTGCCTTGTCGCGCATGGCGCCGCCGTCAGACAACTTTCCGGCGATCCCGAACTAGGCGAGATGATGGCGCTGAATTACCGGGTGGCGCAGCTTGATCTCCGGCAGAGGGCCATGCTGGACTTCGCCTGGAAGATGACGACGACCCCCTACCTAATTGACGATTCCGACCGGTCGGCGCTTCGTAAAGCCAAGCTGAGCACGGAAGATATCTTCGATCTTGCCGAGACAGTTGCGTTTTTCAATCTATCGAACAGGATGGCTTCGGCGACCGACATGATGCCGAACCGCGAGTATCACGAGGCATATCGAATGGCGGGGACGGCAGCTTCGCCATTGCCTGCGCCGCGCGCGAAGCCGGATACTGCAAGGGCAAAGCCAGGAAGATCGAAGCCGGGCATCGGCAATTTCGCGATGGACCTGATCCGGGCGGGAAAGACCGATGCAGAGGTTCTGGCAGCCGTCAGCGAAAAATTCGCCGGTGCAAGGACGACGCCGGCCTCGATTGCCTATTATCGCAGCCACATGCGCGGCCTTGGTGAGAAGATCCTTACAAACCGGGCCTTGAAGGCTGGGAAGAAGCCGTCGAAGGGTAGGGCTAAACGTTGAAGCGGAACAGCAGGATGTCGCCATCCTTGACGACGTACTCCTTGCCTTCGACGCGCATCTTGCCGGCATCCTTGGCGCCCGCCTCGCCCTTCAGGGCAACGAAATCGTCGTAGGCGATCGTCTCGCAGGCTATGAAGCCGCGCTCGAAATCACCATGGATTACACCGGCTGCGGCCGGCGCCTTGGTGCCCTTCACAATCGTCCAGGCTCGTGCTTCCTTTGGTCCCACAGTGAAATAGGTGATGAGCCCGAGTAGCGCGTACCCCGCGCGGATGACACGATCAAGCCCGCTGTCGTGCAGTCCCAACTCACTGAGGAACTCAGCTCGGTCGGCCTCCGGCAATTGGCTGACTTCAGCCTCGATTGCAGCTGATACTACGACATGACGTGCACCTTCGGCTGCGGCCTTGGCCGCCACACGCTCGGAGAAGGCGTTTCCGGTAGCTGCTGCTGCCTCCTCGACATTGCAGACGTAGAGTACGGGCTTGCTGGTCAGCAGTTGCAACCGTTTTGCGGCTTCAACCTGGTCTGCTGGGATCGCCGTGCGGGCCGGCTGACCTGCTGTCAGCGCGGCGACGATCGGCTCCATGAGGGCTACCTGAGCAATGCTTTCCTTGTCGTTGCCCCGGGCCTTTTTTTGTGCGGCGATCAGCCGCTTCTCCAGGCTCTCGAGATCGGCCAGCATGAGTTCGGTCTCGACCGTCTCCGCGTCCCGGATCGGATCGACGCTGCCCTCGACATGGGTGACATCAGGATCCTCGAAGCAGCGCAACACGTGGATGATTGCATCCACCTCGCGGATGTTGGCGAGGAACTGGTTGCCCAACCCTTCGCCCTTCGATGCGCCGCGGACAAGACCCGCAATGTCGACGAACTCGAGACTGGTCGGCACCGTCTTCTGCGACTTGCCGATTTTCGTTAGCATATCGAGACGCGGGTCCGGAACCGCGACACGTCCAACATTCGGCTCAATGGTGCAGAATGGATAGTTCGCCGCCTGTGCCGCAGCCGTTGCGGTCAATGCGTTGAACAGCGTGCTCTTGCCGACATTCGGCAGTCCGACGATGCCGCAATTGAAGCCCATCTACTTGTCCGTCCGTGTCAGCAGCGCAACTTTGGTCATGAAATCTTCTGGTTTGCCCGCTGCCAGGAGGGGCGCTGCCGCAGCGACCGCGTCCAGCATCGGCACCAGCCAATCAACGTCCGTCTTGGCAAAGTCTCCGAGCACATACCCGGTGACACGCTCCTTGGCGCCCGGATGGCCGATGCCCAGCCGCACCCGCCAGTACTCCGGACCGCCCAACATCCGATCCATGCTGCGCAAGCCGTTATGTCCAGCGGCGCCGCCGCCCAGCTTCACCCGGACCTTTCCCGGCGCCAGGTCCAACTCGTCATGGAAGGCCGTGATGTTCGCGGGCGCCAGTTTGTAGAATGACGCTGCGGCCTGCACGCTGTTCCCGGAGTCGTTCATGTAGGTCAGCGGCTTCAGTCCAAGCACGCGTGTTCCGCCGACGCTACCTTCTGCCACCATTCCCTTGAAGCGCTGCCGCCACGGGCCAAACCCGTGGACGGCTGCGATCACATCCAATGCCATGAAGCCGATGTTATGCCGCTGACGCTGCATGGACGGCTCGGGGTTGCCGAGGCCGACCCATAGCAGCATCGATTCACTCCTGTGAGGACGGAGCCTACTTCTTCTTCGCGGCCGGTTTTGCCGGAGCGGCGGCAGCCTTGGCGGGGGCGGCACCCTTTGCAGCCGGGGCGGCTGCGGCCGGGGCGGCGCCCGGGGTCGCGGGATCGGCGGTCGGCTCGGCCATCTTCGTAGGCGGTGCAACCGTTGCGATCACGAAGTCGCGGTCGAGAATGGTTGGCCGAATGCCGTCGGTGCCGACCAGATCGGACCAACGGATGTTGTCGTTGATGTCGAGGCCGCCAAGATCCGCATCGAAGTGCGGCGGGACGTTATCGGGGTCGACGTAGCATTCCACGGCATGGCGGACCACGTTCAGCATGCCGCCGCGCTTCAGACCAGGGCTCGCCGCCTCATTGAGGAAGGCCACGGTGACGGCCACGCGCATCTTCTCGCCGGGGGCGAGGCGTTGGAAATCGACGTGCTCCGGGGCATCGGTCACCGGGTGGAACTGCACGTCACGGATCAGCGCACGGGTCGAATCCGCGCCGACTTTGACCTCATACAGGCGCGACCGCCAGCCGCTGCGATGAATCTCCCGAAGCACGGCGCGCGGGTCGAGCGCGATAAGGGTCGGTTCCTGCTTGGCACCGTAGATTACGGCGGGCACCTTGCCCTGCCGCCGGGTCGCGCGTGCTGCCCCCTTACCTGCACGCTCGCGCGCCTCGGCCTCGATCGTCACGTAGCTGGCCATGGTTTGCTCCTGCAAATGAAAACGCCGGCCTCCAGGGGTGCCGACGCGGGCGGGGTTTAGCAATAAAGCGGCCGCCGATGCAAATGTTGGAGTGGCCTTGGCTAAGGAGCAGCCGGGGTCAGTGTCCAGGCCGACGCGCCCGGCTCGCAAAAGAACGGCATCGCGTTCGGTGTGCGAACATCAGGATCCAGTCCCATCTCGGCCCTCACCGCGCGGAACAAGGCCCCATGAGCGACCACCAGGACCGGCGCTGGCCGGGTCAGTGCCCGATTGATGGCACCGAGGGCGCGGGCACGCAGCCCGGAGAAGCTCTCCGCCTCCTGCGGCGTGAATCTTCCTGCCACCCAGTCATGGAACCAGTCGGTCATCGGCTGCCCTTCGTGGCTGCCATAGGATACCTCCCGCAGCCCCTCGTCGTATTCCACTGCCAAGCCGAGGCGGTCGGCCACGATTTGGGCGGTGTCCCGCGCGCGCGAGAGGGGCGATGCGACGATCTCGGCGATGCCCCGGTGCGTCAGCAACTCTGCGGCCGTGCGGGCCTGAGCGAGCCCCGTGGCATTCAGGGCAATATCGACATTGCCCTGAGCCAGGCTTTTTGTATTCCAATCCGTCTCGCCGTGGCGGAGGAACCAGAAGGAAACCGGCGTGAGCATGGAGGTCAGGCGGCCAGCCCTTCCTGGGCCAGCACCTTGGCGACCGCCGGCCGCGCCTTCATGCGGGCAAAATGCGCCGCGCAGTTGGGCGGCAGGGACATGCCCATGCGTGCGCTTGCCCAGAACTCGACGTAGAACAAGGCCGCATCGGCGATGGAAAACGCGCCGGTGATGTAGTCCTTGTCGGCGAGCGCCTTTTCCATCACCGCGAATCCCCTCTCGAAAAGCTCCTTGCCGCGCGCCTTGACGGCGTCGTGGTCTGCTTCGCTGGGAGCGTAATTGCCGGGTCGGAACATGCGCGAGAAGCCCTGCATGTGCATGGTGCTGACCACAAAATCCATTGCTTCCAAGGCACGGGCCTCGCCGTCGACATCGGTCGGCAGCAGGTTTTTCTCGGGATTGGACCGCGCAAGCCAAAACGCGATCGCCGGAAATTCGGTCAAAACCGTGCCATCGTCCCGTTGTAGCGTCGGCACTTTGGATTTCGGATTGAGCGCCACGAACTCGGGCTTGAATTGAGCTCCCTCTCGGATGTTGGTGACTTCGACTTCGTAGGGCTTGCCGATCTCTTCAAGCAGCACGTGAATGCCGAGCGAGCAGGCGCCTGGCGCGTAATATAGCTTGGTCATGGCATCCCCTTTCTTGAACGTTGGCCGTCATCAGTCGAACAGCGAACTGACCGAACTTTCGTCGCTGATGCGCCGCATCGTCTCGGCCAGCAATGGAGCAATGGTGAACTGGCGGATATTGCCGGCCTCTCGCACCGCTTCGGTTGCCAGGATGCTGTCGGTGATCGTCATCATCTCGATCGGCGATGCGGCGATCCGGGCCACGGCTGCGCCTGACAGAACTCCATGGGTGACATAGGCACTGGCGGATTTGGCGCCCTTGGCCATCAGGGCATTGGCCGCATTGCAGTGGGTGCCGCCCGAATCCACGAGATCGTCGACCAATATGCAATCGCGGCCTTCCACCTCTCCGATCACGTTCATCACCTCCGATACGCCCGCACGCTCGCGCCGTTTATCGATGATAGCCAGGTCGCAGTTCAGTCGGGTGGCGATCGCCCGGGCACGCTGCACGCCGCCGACGTCGGGGGACACGATCATGATGTCGCGGCCATGATAGTTCTGCTGAATATCTCGGCTGAACATGCCGGCGGCGGCCATGTTGTCCACCGGGATGTCGAAGAAGCCTTGGATCTGGCCGGCATGCAGGTCCATTGTCAGAACCCGGTTGGCGCCCGCTTCCGTAATGAGGTTAGCGACCAATTTGGCGCTGATGGGCGTTCGGGAGCCGGATTTCCGATCCTGGCGGGCATATCCGAAATACGGGATCACCGCGGTGATGCGGCGCGCCGAAGCCCTTCGCAACGCGTCCAGCGTGATCAACAATTCCATAAGGTTGTCGTTGGCCGGATAGGATGTGGATTGTACCACGAATACGTCCTCGCCCCGGATGTTCTCGTGGATTTCCACGAAGACCTCCATGTCCGCGAAGCGTCTTACCGATGCCCGGGTCAGCGGCAGATCGAGTTGTGCGGCGACCGCCTCGGCGAGCGGGCGGTTGCTGTTGCAGGCGACAATCTTCATGCGCAACGATCCAACCAGGCTGTGCGGCGGCAGGGTGCGGCGTTCTAGCAACCACCCGGGCTGGTGTCCATGAAGCATGAGCAGAGGCGTAACATCGGGATCAGTCGACGGCGAAACATCACGGCTTGGGCGCAGCCGGGGCGGCGGCCTGCTTGTTCCCGGTCTGGGTGACGATCACGTCGCGAACGCCCCCGGCGGCCTCTCTGGCCACGACCATTGCCACATCCCCCCAAAACCGGTCGAGGGTTCCCGCTTTGAGCTCATTGAGCTGGATGACGCGGCCGCGCTCAGCCCCCTTGCTGTCGTTGACAACCCATTGGATCTCGACGCGCATCTGTCCGGCAGGCAATGCCGCGGTGACGACATGCCCTTCCAAGGTAAAGTCGGCGCCCTGGGCAGTGTCCTGGACGATTTGGCCCAGCTTCGGAAGTTCCAGCCTCATCTGGCGTTCAAGGGCCGAGTCGCCGTCTCCGGGCGCGCCTGTCACACCGAGAAAACCAAGCTTGGACGGGCGGTTGAGCAGGCTGTTCGGATCGCTCTGCCGCCGTGCGGCGTCAATTCGGCTGAGTAGCGACGCGAGCCGCGGGGCAGCGTCCGTCGCGGCCTGCTGCAACAAGGGCGGATCCGCCAAGACCCAAGCGGACGCGCTGATCGGCACACCTTCGACCGTGCCCTGTTCAATGCCCTTCTCATCCTCGACGACGTATTGCGGCACGATCATGCTGCCCTGTGCCTCCGCTGAGGCCAGCACCCGCCAGTCGCCCTTACGTGGCGCTTCGGCGACTGCAGGAACTTCCTGGTCAGCAAGAGCGCCCGCCAGATTGCTTGCGAACTGGCTGGCCGCGGCCGGCGCCAGGAATGCCGACCCGGGCTGAGGGACTGCCAGCCGCGAAGGTGGAGGTTGCGATAGCCGGGCGGCCGTCGCGCCCGGATTGCCCTCGAACGGTCGAGGCAGCGATCCGCATGCCGCCAGAAGGGCAACCAATGCCAGGCTCAGGAATCTAAAGGACACAGCTTGCCAGCGCCGTAAGCAGGAGAAGGAGCACGAAGAAGACCAGATAGGGCATCGTTGCAAACGCGATCACTCGTCTGATGGGGTTCAGATCGCAATGACGGAAATCTGGTGGCCGATCGGGCCTCCGCCGGCGAGCGTCCGGCGGCGGTGGCTGAAAAATCGGTCCGGATCGGCCAGCGTATCCGCACCGACCGTTCGCACCTGCTTTATGCCAACGGCGCAAAGACGGGCAGCGCAATAACCGGGGAGGTCGAATTGCCAGCGATCAACCCGCTTGCCATCTGCAAAGAAGCGAACGTCCTCAGCGTTCCGAGCGATGACGGTGTCGCGCATGTCCGCCGCGACTTCATACGAGTCCTGGGCGATGCAAGGACCCACCGCGGCCTCGATTCTGCCGGCATCGGCTCCCAGCTTCACCATCGCCTCCACTGTCGCCTCAAGGATTCCGATGGCCGCCCCGCGCCAGCCGGCATGGGCGGCACCGACCACGGCGGAGGATGCGTCGGCGAACAACACCGGCGCACAATCGGCGGTGATGATGCCAAGCGCAACCCCGGGGACCCTGGTGACCATTGCGTCGGCACGCGGCCCCTGGCCGGCGATCCAAGGAGTCTCGACATCGACTACCATGTCGCCATGCACCTGAGACAAGCCGACCAGTTGGCTGGGAACCGCGCCGACGGCGCGGGCAGCGCGGGCGCGGTTTTCGAGTACCTGCTTCTCGCCGGTCCTGGCCGGAAAGACTACAGTTCAGGCTGGCAAAGGGACCTTCGGAGACGCCGCCCCGGCGCGTGAAGAAACCGTGTCGCGCCGGCAGGCCAATGGTCAGGAACTCAGCGGCGCTCATTGTTCGGCAAACCCGGGTGGTTGTGGCAGTCCAGGGTGGCAAACAGCCAGCACCTTGAACAGCCGTCCCATCTGATCCGGCTCCGCCAGCCGTCGCGCTGCCTCGATCTGGGCCGAGGCGCGGGCGGCCGGCTGGGTTCGGGCAAGCGTGCCCGCGCGCTGGAATAGGCCAAGCCGGGTGAGGAATACGCCCTGCGGCAATGGTCCGTGCACATCACAGCTGGCGGCGGCCACCTCCGCCATGGCCTGGAAATCGACATGCGCCGTGAGGTCGGACTCCCCTGGCGCAGCCAGGGGGGCACTGGGGCGACCGCCGCGCAATGCTTGCAGGCTGTCGCCCGGTCCCGTTCGACTCGGGCCGTAGTCGACGAATAATGCGGCTCCGGTGTCGGCGGCCAGGCGCCGCGCGACCGAAGCAACGAACAACCTTGCCGCCTCACCCAGTTCCGCGACCTCGTCTTCGTTAGCCTGGAGGCCCGGATCGTCAGCGGGGCGTTCGACAAATCGGCTCCCGAGCAGGTGCCGTTCGGTCCAACCGGCGCTTCGACGGACGAATTGTCGGATCGGCAGGGCGTCGAGGAATTCGTTGGCGAGCAGGAGTGTCGCTCCAGTGGGCACATCATCAAGCGTCTCGTGCCACATGGCAGCCGGCAGGCGCGACGCTTGCAGCTCACGAAGCCGCGGCGATGCCTCGATCAGGTGCAGCCTCAGAGCCGCGGCGAAATCGGGCGCCGCCTGGGAGACCGCCCTCAGCGCGTCGGCCATCAGGGTGCCGCGCCCCGGACCGGCTTCCACCAAAAGGACCGGATCAGGTGACCCCATCCCCTGCCACACCACCGCGCACCAGAGACCTATCAGCTCGCCAAAAACCTGACTGATCTCAGGCGACGTCGTGAAGTCTGCAAATGGGTCGTGGCGCGCGTAATAGGCGGCGTTCGCACGTGCCATGAAGTGGTCAAGACGCTCGATCACTTCGGCTTGGCACGCGCGATTAGCACGGCTCCGGCCAGCAGCATCGGCACCGAGAGCAGTTGGCCCATGGTGGCACCAGCGAATAGGAAGCCCAGGAACGGGTCCGGCTGGCGAAAAAATTCTCCAATGATGCGGGCAATCGAATAACCCACCAGGAACGCTCCGGTCAGGAACCCGAACGATGCCCTGATCGCCGGCCTCCGCGACAGCAGGACCATCACCAAAAACAGGATCAACCCTTCCATCAGCGCCTGGTAAATCTGGCTGGGATGACGCAGGAGTTGCTCAGGGTCATGCGGAAAGCGCATGGCCCAGGGGAGGCTGTCAGGCGCCTCCCGGCCCCAGAGTTCCCCATTGATGAAATTGGCCAGGCGCCCCAGGCCTAGCCCGATCGGCGCTACGACGGCCACGCGATCGGCGAACCCCAGGATCGAGATCGACTCGCGTCTGCAGAACCAGGTGATGGCGATGGCCATGCCCAGCATGCCGCCATGGAACGACATGCCCCCCTGCCAGACGGCGAAAATCTGGAGTGGTTCGGCCAGGAAATGAGCCGGCTGGTAGAACAGCACGTAACCGAGGCGACCTCCGAGCACGATGCCAAGGGTTGCCCAGGTCAGGAAGTCGTCCACCTGCACGGATGTCGCGACTGC
Source organism: uncultured Alphaproteobacteria bacterium (assembly GCA_963819305.1). Classification (GTDB taxonomy): domain Bacteria; phylum Pseudomonadota; class Alphaproteobacteria; order Acetobacterales; family Acetobacteraceae; genus CAVTKE01. Next base: position 700,619 of record CAWFVP010000001.1, on the reverse strand, counting down.
GGGTGCCCGGCCAGCCAAGCTACGCAGCATCCGCCACCCGAGGACCAAGCCTCCGATATAAGCGAGGGCATACCAACGTATGGCCAATGGCCCCAGTTGGACGATCACCGGGTCGAATTGCGGAAACAGCAGGACCGGCAGCATCAGACGTACATATCCTCGCCGGCCAGGAAGTCCCTTATATAGCGGCGAACGCCGTCTTCCAGGGTCGTGAACTGTCCTGGGAAGCCGGCGCTTCGCAACCGGCCCATATCCGCCTGGGTGAACGATTGGTAGTGGCCGCGCAGGCTTTCCGGCATGTCGATCAGTTCGACCCGTGATGGAACCCCGGCCGCCTGGCAAACTGCAGCAGCGAGGTCGCGATAGGTGCGAGCAGTGCCGCTGCCCAAATTGAACAGGCCGTTTACCGCGGGCGTTTCCAAAAGCCACGTCATCACATCGACCACGTCGCCGATCCAGACAAAATCCCGCTGCTGCTCACCGTCAGCCACCTCAGGTCGGTCGGATCGGAACAAGCGCGGCGCCAAGCCCGCGACGACCTCGTCGTGCTTGACCTTCACGACGGAAATCATGCTGCCCTTGTGATATTCATTGGGCCCGTAGACGTTGAAGAACTTGAGGCCGACCCATTGCGGCGGACGCGGCTGGCCGGCTGCCAGCAATCCCGCCACCTGACGGTCGAAAACGTGCTTGCTCCAACCGTACAGGTTGAGGGGCCGGAGCCTATCCAGCACGGCCGGCGAGTCGCTGAAGCCCGCACGACCGTCACCATAGGTCGCCGCGGAGGACGCATAGATGAACCGGACGCCCCGCGCCGTGCACCAGTCCCATAACACCCTTGAAAGGGCGACATTGGTCTGCCAGACGAGGTCGCCGTCAGTAGCGGTCGTGTCGCTAATGGCTCCAAGATGAAAGACGAGTTCGATAGGCGGGTGAGAGGCGAGGAAATCCGGAAGCTCCTCCGGTGCGATCAGATGGTCGGGCGGGTGCCTGGCCAGATTTCGCCACTTCCCCTGATCGCCCAGCCAGTCCACAACCACGGTCTCGAGGTCGCGGCGACGTAGGGCGGCGTGCAAATTCGAGCCGATGAAGCCGGCCCCGCCGGTGACCATGATCATGGCCGCACCATATACGGGGCGCGGGATGCGCGTGGAAGTCGGCACGACCCGAGGCGAGCAGCAGGAGGCAGGCGTGGCAGAGCGACCTAAGTTTTTCGATGACCTAGCGGGTGTAGCCGGTGGCGCCCTTTCAGCCTTGTCCGGCTTGCGAGACGAGGCCGAAGCGCTCGGCCGCGCGCAAATCGATGAGGCAATTCGCCGGCTCGATCTGGTTCGTCGCGAGGAAATGGAGGCAGTGATGGAAATGGCCGCCAATGCGCGTGCCGGCCAGGAAGCGGCGGAAGCTCGTCTGGCTGCCCTGGAAGCTCGGGTCGCAGCGTTGGAAGGGGCGGCTGCACCACCGGGCGGTGGCCCTGGCATGATCGTGTAATGAGCGAACCCCTTGCGGCGCGGTTTCGGGGACCGGTAGGCTACAGCTTGTGTCGACCCGGCTCAGAAACCTCAGCATATCGCGTTGCCAGCCGGCCCTTCTGACCATGACCCGGCTTGTCATGTCTTGTTCGGCCTTCCTCCAGTCGGGAGACCCCGCATGTCAGCTCACATGAGCACTGCCCACACCGATGCAGCCAATCCGCTCGACGTCATGGAGCAGATCGTGGCCGCCAATGACTGGGTTTTCGACCGGAGAAACGACTCCGAGATGGCCGCCGAGGCGCCAGGCAAATGGTGCGATTACGGCCTTTATTTCAGTTGGTCGCACGAAATTACCGCCATGCATTTCACCTGCGCCTTCGACTTGAAGGTGCCTGAAAAGCGTCGCGCCGCCCTTTACGAGTTACTGGCGCTGGCCAATGAGCGGCTGTGGATTGGCCATTTCGGCATGGATGCCGACGACGGAATGCCGGTGTTTCGCCACTCTGTTCTGCTGCGCGGGGCGCCTGGCGCGTCGGCCGAAAGCCTCGAAGACATGGTAGACATCGCAATCACCGAGTGTGAGCGGTTCTTTCCAGCGTTCCAGTTCGTGCTTTGGGGTGGCAAGGCGCCGGCGGAAGCGCTTCAGGCGGCGATGCTCGAATGCGTTGGCGAAGCATGACCGAATGATTCCGCCGATCCTTCTGGTCGGCCTGGGCAAGATGGGAGGCGCGATGCTGGCCGGCTGGCGGGAACGCGGCTTGGCCCCATCGGTCGTGGTCGACCCGGCGAAACTCGGCTCCGCGGGACCCGAGGTGATGGTTGTAGCCGACGCGGCGGCTATTCCGGTGGATTTCAAGCCCTCCGCCGTGGTTTTGGCAGTGAAGCCGCAGAACGCTGCCGAGGTGCTACCTCAATATACCCGGTTCGCGAGCTCGGCAGTGATACTGTCGATCATGGCAGGGCAGACGATCAATGGTATCAGTGGCTTGGTCGGCGCCGGAGCGGCCGTCGTGCGCGCGATGCCCAACACACCTGCGGCGATTCGCCAAGGTATTACCGTCTGCGTCGCTGGTCCTGGTGTGACCTCAGATCAGCACGCGCTTTGCGATGCACTTCTGACTGCGGTGGGCTTGGTCGAATGGGTCGACAAAGAGGCATTGCTGGATCCTGTAACAGCAGTGTCAGGTGGCGGGCCGGCATATGTATTTTTGCTTGCAGAACTCCTGGAGAAAGCCGCCGTTGAGCAAGGGGTTCCAGCCGCTCTCGCCCGACGAATGGCTCGTCAGACAATTGTCGGCTCCGGCGCTCTCTTGGCCGCCAGCTCCGACGATGCGGCCAGCTTGCGTGTGGCCGTCACCAGCCCCAAAGGCACAACTGAGCGGGCGTTGGCAGTTTTAATGGAACCGAAGGGCCTCCCAGCGTTACTCTCGCGCGCGATCGCCGCGGCGACTGCGCGGTCCCGAGAACTGGCGGGGTAGGCCGGTAGTTATGGATCATAACGATTTCGACCGGGCTTTGGTCCGGGCCGCCTTCGAGTTGGCAGCGACCGAAGGTTGGGCGCGCGTGAGAGTTGCCGAATTGGCAAGGCGAGGCGATTTGCCGCTCGATCGTGCCCGTGCCCGCTTTCCCAACCGAACAGCCATACTGCTACGTTTCGGCCGAATTGCGGATATGGACGCCCTTGCGCTGGCAAGGGACGAAGGTCCGCATCGGGACCGGCTTTTTGACCTTCTCATGCGCCGGATCGACGTGCTGCAAAGCCATCGAGGTGGCGTGCTGGCGCTGCTGCGGGCTCTGCCGGTTGACCCTCCCACCGGCCTGATGCTCAGCGCAGCGAGCCTGAACAGTATGCGCTGGATGCTGGAGGGTGCCGGCATCTCCAGCGTCGGTCTACGTGGTACTCTGCGGGCAAAGGGCCTGCTCGCCGTCTGGCTCTGGACCATACGCGCCTGGCAACGGGACGAGACTGAAGACCTTGCCGCCACCATGGCGGCACTCGATACCGCTCTCAACCGTGCCGAACAGGCCGAGACTTGGTTGGGCGTGAAAACTCCATCCGTGCCCCCCGCCGATCCTCCGCCCGAGCCACCGCCGATTGAAGCGGCGCCCGCCGGCCCGCCGATTTGATCCCTTTCAGCCAGGCAGCGTTTGTTTCCTGGGTCCCGCGGCCGTAAATCCCGCCAAGTCCAGTAAAAAAGGAGCCGGAGATGTCTGGAAACAATGACAAGACAGGCCTCGACAATCCGTTCACCCATGCCATGAGCCAGGCGCGCAGCAAGGCGGAAGATTTCTCGAAGATGTTTACCGACATGAAGATGCCCGCCATGCCCGGCATGGAAGAAGTCATGGGCGCCTACAAGCGGAACATGGAGGTCATGTCCGCTGCCAACCGCATCGCTCTCGAGGGCGCCCAAGCAGTGGCCAAGCGGCACATGGAAATCATGCAGCAAACCATGGCCGAACTCACGGAGACAATGCGAACCCTCGCCAGTCCCGAGGCCCCCCAGGCCAAGGCCGCGCGGCAAGCTGAATTGCTGAAGCGCGCCTATGAGCGTGCTGTCGCCAACACCAAGGAACTGTCCGACCTGATCCAACGCTCAAATGGCGAGGCCCTCGGTCTGCTCAACAGCCGCTTTACCGAAGCCATGGACGAGGTTCGCGGGCTGATGGAAAAGGCTGCCAACACGACCAAAAAGTAGCGGCCTTTCCTGGAGCGCCGACCTCCGTCGAGCCGGCTGATGCTCTTTCAGTCTCAGGTCTTCATCATAGGCTTCCTGCCACCGGTACTGCTCGGCTACTATCTTGTCGCCGGCTCGCGGATGCTTCGGCACTTGCTGCTGGTTGCCGCGTCGGTGTTTTTCTATGCATGGTGGGATTGGCGGTTTGTGCCTCTGCTGGCCGGTCTGGCCACGGCTACCTGGCTGCTTGCCGAAGGCCACCGGCGCGGCTGGTCGGCCAAGTCGAGGCTCAACCTGCCGCTGCTCGGCGTCGCGCTCAATCTCGGCGCTCTGGTCCTTTTTAAATATGCCGATTTCTTCGGAGCCAATATCGCCTGGCTGCTGGGCTTCCGGTGGCTCCCGATGTTGCTCGTCTTGCCGCTCGGGATCAGCTTTTTCGCCTTCCAGAAGATCTCCTACCTGATCGATCTGAAGCGAGGCGATCGGCATTTCTACGGCTTCCTCGATTTCTGCCTGTTCGTCAGCTTCTTTCCGCAACTGATCGCCGGCCCGATCGTCCGGCACGATGAAATCATCCCCCAGTTCAGACGCGACCCCCGTGGCCCTGCGATGTGGGCCAATCTGTCGCGTGGTCTGGTGCTGTTTACCGTTGGCCTGGCCAAGAAACTCGGCATCGCCGACTCGCTGGTGCCCATCGTCGACCCGCTCTTCGCCAAGGCCGGTGTCGGCTTGCTCAATGCCGCTGAGGCATGGTCGGCAGCTGCCGCCTACGCGCTGCAAATCTATTTCGACTTCTCCGGCTACTCCGACATGGCAATCGGCATGGCGCTGATGTTCGGCCTGGTGCTGCCCGAGAACTTCAATGCTCCGTATCGCGCAACCTCGATCCGTGACTTTTGGCGACGCTGGCATATGACGTTGTCGCGACTGCTCCGCGACTACCTTTACATCCCGCTCGGGGGCAACCGCTCAGGGGCCTGGCGACAGGCTCTCAATGTCACTCTTACAATGCTGATCGGTGGGCTGTGGCACGGCGCCAATTGGACTTTTTGTACCTCTGGGGTGGCCTGCACGGGGCGGCTCTTGCGGCGAATGCCGGCTGGTCGCGCTTGGGCCTGCGCCTGCCGACCGCTATTGGCTGGGCGCTCACCTTGCTGTTCGTCGTGGTCTGCTGGGTGCCTTTCCGATCCCCCGATTTTGCCACCGCCGGCCGCTTGCTAGGTGGAATGCTCGGCCTGAACGGCATAGGCGACGTACATCTGGACTCTGGCTGGATTATCGCGATCGGTGCCGTCATCGCGCTGCTTGGCCCAACCAGTCAGCGTGCCGCATTGATTCGGTTAAAACCGCGCCCTTGGCTTGCCGTGCCGATGGGGCTGGCGTTGGTCTTCCTGGTGCTGCTCTCCGGCGGCCGCCTGCAGAACGCCTTCATCTATTTCCAGTTTTGAGCCCTTGATCGATCCCGGAAGTTCCCAAGCGGACGGCGGCGCCTGGCAGCGGTTTTTCCGGCTGTTCGTTGGCGTTTTCGTTGTTTCCGCAGCACTCGTATACGGCTTCGTCATCATGGTCGATCCGTTCGACACCCTCCCGGCGTCGCCCCGCTTTGACCGCTGGCCGGTCGACGGCAACGCCCGTTATGCCTTCCCGGCCCTGGCCCGCAGCCCGCAATTCGATTCAGCGAATTTCGGTACCTCCAGCAGTCGCCTGCTTCGCCCTGCTGCGCTCAACCCGCTGTTCCACGCTCGCTTCGCCAACCTCGCCATGAACAGTGCCACGGCGTTCGAGCAATCCGAGATGATGAAGCTGTTCATCCGCCATCACCCTGCTCCGGTGGCTTTCGCCGTCGGCCTGGACCTCGAGTGGTGCAAGACCGCCGCCGACATGACCGACCACGCCATCTTCCGCTATCCAGCCTGGCTGTATGAACCCGGCGCATGGCAGCGCTATCGACATCTTTTCGACCTTTATTCGATTGAGATCGCAGGACGTGCCTTCGGCGAATTCACCGGCATCAAGCCGGCAACCTATGGTCGCGATGGCTATACCAGGTTCGTCCCGGATGACGCTGCCTATGACCCTGCGCGCGCCGCCACCCATCTGGAGGGTGCCGCCCCGTGGGGGCCTGCGCGCGACCCGGGTCCAGACCCCGCCTCGTGGAAGCTGCCCGGTCTCGACCTGCTCCGCGCCCGCCTTGCGCAGCTGCCACCGTCGACCCTCAAACTTCTTCATTTCGTGCCCTATAATCATCGCCTGCTGGCGACGGAAGGGGCAGCGCTGGAACTGCAAACCGAATGCAAACGGCGCGTTGACCTGCTCGCAAGCGCAATCCCTGGCACGACCGTGATCGACTTCATGATCCCCAGCCCAATCACCGGCAATGACGCCAATTATTGGGACCCGCTGCATTTCCGCGTCGGCATAGCCGAACGCATTGCCACTGATCTGGCGGCTGCCGTGGCCGGCGAGGCCTCCGCCGATTACCGCGTCCGTGCAAGTCCGGGCTGTCTCGTGGAAAAAGGCGAGCGGAAGGGGCGGCCGGACGAAAGGAATTGTCGAAACTGATTGCCGGTTCGACCTACCGAATATCGTGACCAAACACCCGATACCCCTGCACTCCAACCGCCAGTTCATGGAAGCCGCGTTCGTTCAATACCTTGACTGCGCTCGCCTGATCCGCCATCGCGGGTGACAACACCACATACTCCAATCCCCGCCCGGCGATGCGGCCCAGGGCCTCGGCGCCGCCGCGCGGACCTGGAAGCCCGCTGACGAAATCATGCGCGCTGGTCAGGTCCGCGGCGACCGCCGGCAGCCCGTCGAGAACCAGCTGCGGCGCTGCATCGAACTCCCGGAAGTTCGTCATCCGCAAACGTCCGCTCAGCATGGGCAGCACAACCGATAGTTCTCGGGGCGCCAGCATCCGTCCCGAGGGCAGCGCCTCGAGCAGAGCCTCTCCGTTTGCAAGCCCTTCCGGCGACGCCCTATAGGCAAGCGAGGGGAACCGCACGTCGTCCGTAGCGAATGGTGATGGGAAAACACGCAACACCGCCAATCCGATGGCGGCGACCGCACCGGCCCCGATCACCGCCGGCATCAGGCGCTTTGCGCAGGCCAGGTCGCTGAGTGCCGCAAAGCCCATACCGATGATCACAATAGCCGGCGCTGCATAGGCCAGACGCCAAAGTGCATCTGTGGACGTCAGATAGTGGGCGATGAACTCTGCGGACGGCTTCCACGCCAGCGGCGCGGATATCGCCGCAGCCCATAATCCAAACCAGGCTAAATCCCGAAGCCGCCGTGCCAGCAGAAGACCCACAATACCCACGAGCGCCGCCAACACCGTTGGGCTCCACCATACGCCGTAAACGAGCGCTACTGTTTCGTCGAAATCATGGGCGATCGGGCTGGCGAATATCGCCGCGGGGCCCACCAGCATCCAGTACAGCGGCAACACACAGAACGCCGAATAGAGAAACACCGCCACTGCCGAAGCCGGCGCCCGCCAAAGCGGTACGTGCGGTCGGTAGGCCAAACAAAACGTCCCCCCCGCCACGCCGACCAGCACCGGAAGGAAGAACGCAGCGCTCGTCGAAAGGCCGATCCCGGCCACGCCGACCAGCGCCAACCCGAGCCAATCCCGCGATCGTCCGAGTTCCAGCGCGTCGCGCATAGCTACCAACGCCACTGGCGCCAGCACCCACACCAGCAAGACCTTACCCTGCCAGATTCGCAGCAACCCGAAATACGCGATTCCGCGGTGGGTAGTGCCGTCCAGGAGCATCAGCACCATGATCGCCGCGCATCCGACCAGCGCCGACCGCGGGTTCTGCCCGAACCGGCGCAGGCAGGCAAACCAACTCATTGGAAGCAGAAAGCCGCAGGCCGCCGGTGCCACCCGATGGTAGATGTCGATCGGCTGCATTCCGATCAGTGCCGCGATCCCTGCCAGGAGATGCTCCCAACTCGGCAGGCTTGGGAACAACCCCCCGGCGCCGCTGGTAAACGCGAACGGATACAGCGCCGCAATCGGACGTCCCCAATTCTCCCAATTCAGGACGGCGCGGGACAGGTAAAAGCTGTCGTCATCGTCGGGCCTGTTGGTAAGCAGGGCCACTGCTGCCGTGATCAGGCACATTGCCAAGAGCGCCGCCGAATAGCGGTCTGCCGCCGCGCGTTTGGCAGCTGATTTCAGTCGCGACCAGCAACATGCCACCAGGATCGTGCATGCAGCGATCCATGTCACCGTGACGGCACGCAACGAGAACGGCACGACGAGTGCCAGATCATAGAGGATCGTGAACACCGCGAATGCAGCCAACGCGATCAGCGCGGGTAGCGACAGCGTTGTTGCTATGGGAGCAGGGCGGGGATCGACCATTCCAGACCGGATCATGCACGAGCCCCCTTGTCCAGGACCCGCCTTCATCGGCTTAAACCCACATTCCATCTTCAATGAAATGGCCGATCTGCACCACGACCACTGGCGTGCTCGGTCATGCGCCGGCATCATCCAGACCGCACAACGGGGCGGATGAATCAGATGGCGTCAGGCAGCATGGCGAAAGTTCGGATGGGTGAATTGACTGCCGGCGAGGCCCGCGAGGCCTATGCTCGCCGTCCGGTCATTCTGTTGCCGCTCGGCAGTCACGAGGATCAGGGTCCGCACGCTCCAATGGGCGATTATCTGTCGGCCGAACGAATGGCTGAACTGATTGCGAAACGGGCTGGTGAAAAAGGCACGGAGACCTACGTCGCTCCGGTGCTGCCCTTTGGCGGCGCCGACTATTTCGGGCCGTCGCCTGGCGGCATATCGCTGTCCCAGGCAGCGTTGCGTGCCGTGCTGACCGACATCTTTTCCTGTCTTGTCCGCCACAAGCTGACCCGCATTATTGTCATCAATGGCCACGGCGGAAACGTCCAGGCTGTCCACGATACTGCGCAGGTCGTCTACCGCGAGCACGGAGCGCTCATTCCATCATTTTACCTGTGGCGCGTCGGCTACGGCCTGTTGCCGGGCATTCTGGGCGATGAGAAAGCCAAGCGCGCCGCTGGCCATGGCGCTGACCCCCTGACCAGTGTGGCAATGCATCTGTTTCCGCACCTGATGCGCCCCGACCTGACGCCAGACCCGATGCCGTTGCAACAGGTATTGGGCATGCCCGCATCGGCTTTCGGAGTGGCGCGGTTTGAAGGCGCCGAGATCGCGGTGCCGGTCGAGTATGACGAGATCGCCCCGGACGCAGTGCGCGGCGGTGACCCTCGTCTGTGTTCGGCGGAGACAGGGGCCGCAATGGTCGAAAAGCTAACGGAACTCGCGGCGAGGTTTGTGCTGCACTATTCAACGCACGCGCCTTAGCGGCGCACCGGTCAGCAACGATATCACCGCGGCGATTTCATAAGCGCGGACCGCTCGCTTGCGGTCCGCGCCACAAGCGATGTCGGCGTTCTCATCCGGATCAAATCGAGCCGCGTCGTGTTCGATGAGGCTGTTCAATGTCCCCGCAGAATCTGCGACAGGAACAACTTCAACCGGTCTGTCTGGGGATCTTCGAACATGGCAGTCGGCGTGCCGCTCTCGACGATTTCGCCGCGGTCCATGAAGACCACCCGATCCGCGACCTGCCGCGCAAATCCCATCTCGTGCGTGACGCAGACCATGGTCATGCCGGACTCCGCCAACCCGATCATGGTGTCCAGCACCTCCTTGATCATTTCGGGATCGAGGGCCGAGGTGGGCTCGTCGAACAGCATGATCTTCGGCTTCATGCACAGCGCACGGGCAATCGCCACGCGTTGTTGCTGACCGCCGGATAGCTGGCCAGGATATTTCTTGGCCTGCTCGGGGATCTTGACGCGCGTCAGATAGCTCATTGCCAGTTCCTCGGCCTCGGCCTTCGGCATCTTTCGCACCCAGATCGGCGCAAGCGTGCAGTTCTCCAAAATCGTCAGGTGCGGGAACAGGTTGAACGACTGGAACACCATGCCGACTTCGCGGCGGATAGTGTCCAGGGCGCGAAGGTCGTCGGTCAGCTCCGTGCCGTCCACCACGATCCTCCCTTCCTGGTGGACCTCCAGACGATTGATGCAACGGATCATCGTGGATTTGCCGGACCCGGAGGGTCCACAGACCACCACTCGCTCCTTCTGCCCGACGGTGAGGCTGACGTCCCGAAGGACGTGCATCGTCCCGTACCACTTGTTGACCTTGTCGAGCATGATGGCCGGCGCTTCGTTGGTGTCGGCCCGGGAGAGTTCCGCGGTCTGGCTCATATTGGCTTGTTCCTGTTGCTCGATGCTCGAATGTGGTCAGCGGTTACGCGTGCGGCTGAACTCACGTTCGAGTCCCTGGCTGTATTTGGACATGGCAAAGCAGAAGACAAAATAGATCGCGGCAAGGGCGACATACATCTCGTAGGCAAATCCCTGCCAGACGGGATCGCTCAGCGCCGTTTTCGCGGCGAACAGCAGGTCCAGCATGCCGATGATCAGCACCAGCGAGGTGTCCTTGAAGAAGCCGATGAAGGTGTTCACCAAGGGCGGGATCACCAGCCGGAGCGCCTGTGGCAGGATGATGAGCGCGGTCTTTTTCCAGTAGGACAATCCCAGCGCATCAGCCGCCTCATACTGGCCCCTGGGCAGCGTTTGCAGGCCGCCGCGTACCACCTCTGCCAGATAAGCGGCGGTAAACAGGATCAGTGCCACCTGCGCGCGCAGCAACTTGTCGGGATTAAGCCCCTCCGGCATGAACAGCGGAAACATCACGCTCGCCATGAACAGCACGCCGACCAGCGGCACGCCGCGGATCAGTTCGACATATACCACGCAGATCATCTTGACCGCCGGCAGTTTGGTCGAACGCCGTCCAAGCGCCACCAGCACAGACAGCGGGAACGCGAAGGCCAGGGCAAAGGTCGCCAAGATCAGCGTCAGCGGCAAACCGCCCCATTCGTCCTGCGGCACATAGCTTAGCCCCAGCACGCCGCCCCACATCAGCACGCCGATCGCCACCAGCGTCACCAGCCAGATGGCCGCAAGTTCTTTCCGCCACAGTCGGCGATCGGCGGAAGCCACATAGAGGCCGATGAACAGCGCCACGCACAGCGCTGGGCGCCATTGCTGGTCGAACGGATAACGGCCGAACAGCATGAATCTCCACTTGTCTCCGATCATCGCCCAGCAGGCACCCGCGCCCTGCAATTGCCGGCAGGCCGTCGGATCAGGGTTCCCGTTGGCGCCCGTTGGGACGCTCCAGACGGCGTTGATCACCGCCCAGTTGAACAAGGCAATGCCCCACCGGATCAGGAAATAGCCGAGAACCAGCGTGACCCCGGTCGACCACCAGGATCCGAAAAGATTGCTGCGTGACCAGCCGACGACCCCCGATGAAAGAACCGGCGGACGCGCCCGTGCTGGAAGTGGGATATTGCCTTCGGAAGCCGCACTGCTGCTCATCGTATCAGCGCTCCACCAGCGCGATGTGCGCGTTATACCAGTTCATGAACATGCTGATCGACAGGCTGATGCTCAGGTAGACAGCCATGATGATGGCAATTCCCTCGATCGCCTGGCCAGTCTGATTGAGGGTCGTCCCAGCCACGGAAAACAAGTCCTGAAAGCCGATCGCCACCGCGAGCGAACTGTTCTTTGTGAGGTTCAGGTACTGACTGGCCATCGGCGGGATGATCACCCGCATCGCTTGCGGCAGGACGATCAGCCGCAACACGGAACCGCGCCGCAAGCCGAGTGCCCCCGCGGCCTCCCACTGTCCCTGTGCCACCGCCTGGATGCCGGAGCGTACAGATCTCGGCAATGTACGAAGCAGTATAGATCACGAGCCCGATCAGCAGCGCCCCGAATTCAGGCGAGAAGGTTCCACCGCCGACGAAGTTGAAGCCGCGCAGCACCGGGTATTCCAAGGTGAATGGCGCCCCCAGTGCGGCCCACACGAGCACCGGCAATCCAACCAGCATCAGCAGCGCCGCCGGCCACACGAGCGGCTTGATGCCAGTCTGTTCCTGCTTGAGTGTTGCCCTGCGGTTCCAGGCGATCGTCCCTATCAGGCCGAGCACGAAGGCCGCCAACGCCCACCAATGCGCGTCTTGCCAATCCAGCAAGGGCACTTTGAAGCCGCGATTGGACAGGAATATCGAACTGCCGATCTTCAGTGAATTCCGTGGCGCGGGCAGCCCCTGGACCAACGCATACCAAAAGAATAGCTGCAGAAGCAGCGGTATATCGCGAATGACCTCGACGTAGATGGCCGTGAGGCGCGCCACCAGGAAGTTGGTCGACAACCGGCCGATTCCGATCAGCGTCCCGAGGATAGTTGCCAGGATCACGCCGATGACGGCGACCTTCAGCGTGTTCAGCAGCCCTTCGAGGAGGGCCAGTCCGAACGTGCTAACCGCCGGATCATAGGGGATCAGCGTCTCTGCGATCGGGATGCCGGCGACCCGGCCAAGAAAAGCAAAGCCCGTCGCAATGTGGCGTGAGGCCAGATTGCGCATGGTGTTGCTGGCGAGATACCAGAAGATGGCCGCGATGATGCCGACGATCAGCACCTGCCAGACAATGCTGCGCAGCACCGGATCCGACCATGACAGCTGCATTCCTCGACGTGGAGCGATGCGGGTAGGGGAAAGCCTGGGGTCGGCGGTGCTGCTGGACATCAGGGTAAGTCATTCCTCGGCGCGACCGGTGGCTCCGGCGAAAGCTGTTAAGCAAGAACCAGGCCGAGAGTCGCGCGGCCGGTGCAGATCAGGCCGTAGCAGTCTGCGTCAACTTGATGTCACAGATCAATGCCGCGCTTTGTTTCGTACGCCAGATCCGAGCCAACGAAAAAGCCGCCTCGGTTGCCCGAGGCGGCTCTTTTTTCAATCAGGCTAGGGTTGGACGTTCAGCGCATGGGCGGGGCATAGTGCAGGCCCCCTTTGGTCCAAAGATTGTTGATCCCGCGCGGTACGCCCAGCACCGTGATGTTGCGATCCCAGATCTCGCCGAAATTGCCGACCTGCTTGACGATGTTGTAAGCCCACTTGTTGTCGACCGCGAGCGCCTTGCCCATGTCGCCTTCAAGACCGAGCAGACGCCGTGCATCCGGAATCGTCGTCGTCATCATGCTGTCGACATTCTTGCTGTCGATCCCGAGTTCTTCCGCCGTCACGGTTGCGAAATAGCTCCAGCGAACGATGTCGAACCACTTGTCGTCACCTTTGCGAACCATGTAGCCGAGTGGCTCCTTGCTGATGATCTCGGGCAGAAGCACGAAATCATCCTTGTTGGTCTGGGTCGCGCGGAACGTGGCCAGCGCCGAGCTGTCGGTCGAGTAGGCGTCACAACGACCGGACAAAAAGGCAGCCTGAATCTCGGCGAGGTCCTGAATCAGAATCGGCGAGAACTTCATTTTATTGACGCGATAATAGTCGCTGATGGCCAACTCGGTGCTGGTGCCCGGCTGGACGCAGATGGTCGCGCCGTCCATTTCCTTAGCGGACTTCACGCCCATCGACTTCTTAACCAGAAAGCCCGTGCCGTCGTAATAATTCACGCCGGCGAATTCGAGCCCGAGATTGCCCTCCCGACCAAGCGTCCACGTGGTGCTGCGGACAAGCAAGTCGACCTCACCTGACTGCAATGCCGTGAAGCGGTTCTGCGTCGTGGTCAGGACGAACTTCACCTTGTTGGCGTCCCCCAGCGCCGCAGCTGCGACAACCCGGCAAGAGTCCGCGTCGATGCCGCGCATCACGCCCTGGCTGTCGGGCAGCGAGAAGCCCGGAACCGCCCCGGCCACACCGCAGAGCAACTGACCGCGCGACCGTACCGCGTCGAGAGTTGCCGACCCGGTCCCCTGGGCAGAGGCCGGGGCCGGGCCGAATGCCGTAACGCCTGTGATCAGCAGGGCCGCGAGAAGAGCCCCTTTTGGGGCAGTCGGTCGAATCATTATGTTGGTCTCCACTAGGGCGGGGTTGGTCCCCCCTTGAACGCGGAACAATGCGGGGACCGGGGCGCGAGATCAATGGTTCCCTTATCCGACGCGCCTGCTAGCCTCCCTGATCATGCAAATCTTGTTCACCAATGCCCTGATTGCCGACGCCAGCCATCCTGAGCCGTTCGAGGGCAACGTCCTCACGGAGCACGGCGTCATCCGTGACCTGGCAGCAAGGCCAGTTGCCGCCCCTGACCGTCTGGTGCTCGACCTCAAGGGCCGCACCCTGATGCCGGGACTGATTGATTGCCACGTCCACGTTGTCGCCAGCATGATGAACCTCGGAGCCAACGGCCAATTGCCCGAGGCGACGGCCGTGTTGCGCAGCCTGCCGATCATGAAAGGCATGCTGGACCGCGGCTTCACCACCGTCCGCGACGTCGGCGGCGCGCCATTCGCCCTCGCCGAAGCGGTCGAGAACGGCCTGGCGGTCGGACCAAGGCTGGTTGTCTGCGGCAAAGCCCTTTCCAAGACGGGCGGCCATGTCGACCTCCGCCCTCGTCACGATTGGCATGATGCCTATCGCTGGGCCCGCAACTTCGGTGCGCTCGGCCGCGTCGCCGACGGAGTGGACGAGGTGCGCCGCGCCGCCCGCCAGGAACTGCGAGAGGGCGCCCAATTCATCAAGATCATGGCCAACGGTGGTGTTGCCAGTCCAACAGACCCGATTGCCTGGCAGGGCTACTCCAGCGATGAAATGACCGCTGCGGTGCAGGAGGCCGAAGACGCGGAGACCTATGTTTCGGCGCATCTCTACACCTCGGCCGCGATTGCCCGAGCGGTCCGCTGCGGCGTGCATTCGCTGGAGCACTGCAACCGCATCGACGCTCCCACTGCTGTCCTGGCAGCGAAAGCCGGCTGCGTGGCCGTTCCGACCCTCGTGACCTATGAGGCACTGGCCAGCGACGGTTCGAGACTGGGCCTTCCCCCGGCCTCGATCGCTAAAATCGAGGACGTGCGGGGCGCCGGCTTTCTGAGTCTGTCGATCATGCGTGACGCGGGATTGGTCATGGCATTCGGCACCGATCTGTTGGGCGAAACGCATGTCCGCCAGAACGAGGAATTCGGCATCCGCGCCCGCGTTCTCGACAGCCGGAGCATCCTCGCCAGCGCGACCACCATCGCCGCCAGATTGATCGGGTGGGAAGGCAGGCTTGGTGTGGTCGCACCTGGTGCAATGGCTGACCTGCTGGTGGTGGACGGCAACCCGTTGGAAAACGTGGCGCTGCTAGCGAGTTCCCGAGCGCAACATCCGCGCTGTCATCAAGGCCGGCGCGTTATATCGCTCAACACTGCAGTAACTATTTGATGGCGCCCTGGGTCATCCCAGAGATGAACTGTCGTGACAGGATTACGTAGACCAGGATGATCGGCAACGCAGCCAGCGTGAGGCCGGCAAACAGTACCCCCCAATCGGTGTTGAATTCGCCCATAAATACCGTAAGCCCCTGCGGCAGGGTCTTCAGCGCATCCGAAGTGATGAACACCAAAGGAAAAAAGAAATCGTTCCAGATCGGCACGGCATTCTGGATGCCTGCAATCACCATCGCCGGACGGGCCAGCGGCAGCATCACCTGCAGCATGATGCGGCCCTCACTGGCGCCTTCGATGCGGGCTGATTCTTCCAACTCACCCGGAAGCGTCCGCAAAAACCCGGTCAAGATAAATATGCACGACGGAAGTCCCATAGCAATATAGATAAATACCAACCCGGCACGACGGTCGATAAGGCCAAAACTGTTAAGCTGAATAAACAAAGGGATCACTGCCAGCTTCAGCGGAATCATCAGACCGGAAAGAAAAAACAAAAAGATCAGCCCTCGAAGGCGAAACGTGTATCGGGCGACAGCATAAGCAGCCATGGTGCCGAAGACCAAAATCCCGGCAACGGAAGCGCCCGTGACGATTGCAGAGTTCCCAAGGTAGCGAACGAAGTTACTTTCAACCCAAACCCGCTGCAGATTGCCAGTATCAAAGCTCCCCGGCAAAGCGAACGGCGAAGCGAAGATTTCGGCGTTGGTCTTGAATGCTGACAGAACCATCACGGCCAGAGGATACAGCATCAGCAGGGCGTTCACCCACAGCAGAGCCTGAATCAATGCTGTCTTTGGCGCCTCTCCTCGCCGAACCACTCAGACCTCGATTTCACGACGGCGAAGGAAGTGCAGCGACACGGCGGATACAGCTGAGATGAAGATGAACAGCAATACAGCCAGGGCGCTCCCATGGCCGAAATCCTGTAGGCCAGAACTGACGCTGCCGAAAGCCGTCCGGTAGAAATAAAGACCCAAGACGTCGGTGGCGCCGCCCGGAGATCCATTCAGCCCAGCCATTACATAAGGAAGTTCAAACCAATTGAAGCTGCCGATAAAGGTGAGGATGAACACGATCGTTGTACTCGGGGCGACCAGCGGCCAGATGATCTTCGTCATCAGGTCCCAATCGCCAGCACCGTCCAAGCGTGCGGCTTCGAGCGTTTCAGCTGCGACCCTCTGCATTCCAGCGAGGAATATAAGTGCTGGGAAGCCGACCCAGTGCCAGGTATTGGCAAATATGATGCTACCCAACGCGGTGCCCTCGTCACCGAGCCAAGCTCGACCTTGAATTCCGACCAGAGCCAATGTCTGATTGACCAGGCCGAACAGTGGATGGAGAAACAACTTCCACAAAAAGCCGACAATTATGGCTGACAGCACCACCGGCAGAAAAATGATGACCCTGTGCAAACGGTGGCCGGGCAGCTTTTTCAGCAAGGCAAAGGCGATCAGGAACGCAATGCTATTCTGGATCATCATGAGCGAAACGAAGACGACTGCATTGTGTTCGGCCGCTCGCCAGGTCCAGGCGCTGAACGGAGCCTCGAACAACACCTGCCGAAAATTGTCGAGTCCGATGAAATGCGAAGCGTTGAGTCCGTTGAATGCATAGAACGCGTAACGAAATGCCGCTAGCAGCGGCCAAACCACGAACACAGACATGATGGTGAACGCCGGCAGCAACAGGACCGCGATCCAAAGCCCATTCCCAGTCCGACGGCGCGCGGCCTTCACGCGCAAATCGTCTCAGGTAAGTTCATTTCTTTTGGAACGGTGCGTAGTAGCGGGAGATTCCTTGCGTGATTTCTGCCCCAACCTGTTGCGAGGTAAGATTGCCGGCCATCATCCGCTGGATACCGTTTTGCAGCAGTTCAGAACCCGTCGGTGTGTCGTACCGGAAATAAACAGCCATGACGTATGGCACCGAGACCTCGTTCAGCTTCGCCACCTTGGCAAGCAGACTGTCCTGTAGAACCACTCCATTGATGGGAGAGATATTGCCGAGTAGCGCAGAAAACTTGTCGCCATATTCTCGGGTACCCATCCAGCAAATCAGCTTGATGGCATCGGGCTGGTCGTTGCTTTTGGAGTTGACTGCGTAACCGCCGTCGAAGAACTTGGAGACATACCTCGGGTCACCGGATTTTGGTGCCGGAGGCGCGATGAAGTCGAGGTCGATTTTTGGATTCTGCTTGCGGAAATTGGCGATCTCGAAGCTTCCACCGGCGAACATGGCAGCGCGTCCTGAGAGGAACAATTGCTGCCCCGTCGCGTAGTCGACCCCGGTAAAGCCCGAAGGCATGAAGTCCCGCAATTCAAGCAAGCGACCGAGGGCCGCGATATAGCGGGGGTCCTCGAATGTGGTGCGCCCCGCGACGACGTCCTGTATGAAGCTTGGTCCCAGCAGCGGGCCGGTGAAAATGCCGGCGAAGACTTCGTCCATCCAAGCCGTGGCCATGCCGTTGGCGATGGGTGTGATACCCTTCTCTTTGAGAGCTTTGGCTACGACGATCAACTGGTCCCAAGTCTCCGGCGGCTGCACCCCCGCTTTGGCGAAAGCTTCCTTGTTAACAAGCAATCCCAACGTCTGCGAGGCGAACGGCACGGCATAGACCTTGCCGTCCGAGCGGAGCAACTCTGCCGCCTTAGCATCAGCGGGTAGATTGTCGAGTTCCGGAACCGTTTGCAGAGTCGAGCGGAACCAAATATCCGGCCTTGGCGAATTGCTCCAATCCTCCATAGGCACGGACGTGTAGCACGTCCCCACCCCGTCCCCCGGCTAGCGCAGCCGAAACGATCGTCGCATAGTTCTCCGGGGCAAAAGCCTCGAATTTTACATGAATATCTGGATTTTTCTTTGTAAAGTCGTTAAACAATTCTGTGTAGGCGGAACGATCTTCCTGGCGCCAGGTCCAAAATGTAAGTTCCCCGGCCCAGGCTTGCGGCATGGTCAAGCTCAGGCTCGCGAACACTGCCGCCAGCAACCCGCCGCATCCTTTATTCGTCATGTACAAGCCCCCTGCTCGAACTGCAAAACCTTGATTTGGGGGGACCCTATGAAGGGGATAAATGTCCGTCAAGCAGGCATCTCTGGTGAGAGTGTCCTGCTCAATGGCTGTCTGCCCAGCCTGATTTGAGAACTTTCGGGACCTTAGTTCACGGTGCTAGCCAGCGATATTGCTGGTCACGGACTTCGTCTGTGCGGGGTAGCCTTGCCTCGCCCCCATGCTGAAGTAGCGGCGTGGCTCGGGTTCTCAGCATAGGGGCAACGCTTGTCAGGCTGCGTTGAGTGATCGTTCCAGCACCTGGGTGGACTCGCCTTCGTCCTGAACAGAGCCACTAAACGCTGTCTGCAACTCCGGCTCCCGCATCATGTAGCCGCGGCCCCAGACCGTTCCGATCAGAATTCCCCGCACCAGCAGCGGCCAGTTTTTTGCGAAGCTTACAGATGAAGACATCGATAATCTTCATCTCAGGCTCGTCCATTCCGCCATACAAATGGTTTAGGAAGGCCTCTTTCGTCAGCACCATCCCCTTGCGCAAAGTGAGCAGCTCGAGGATGGCGTATTCCTTGCCAGTCAGATGCACCTGCCGGCCACTCACTGTCACGTCTCGACTGTCGAGATTCAGGTGTAACGCGCCAATGCGCAGGGTTGGCTGGCTGAAGCCTTTGCTTCGTCTTACCACTGCCTGAATCCGTGCCAGCAGTTCACCTTTATCGAACGGCTTGGTGATGAAATCGTCGGCCCCCAGCCCAAGACCTTTTATTTTGGCTTGCGGCCGAGACAATCCAGAAAGAATGAGCACTGGAACTTCGATCCGGGCGGCGCGCATCCGACGCACCACTTCGTAGCCTTCCATGTCAGGCAACATGAGGTCGAGAATCGTGATGTCATAGTCATAATGGCGTACCAGTTCGAGGGCCTCCTCGCCCGAATCAACTTGATCAACGACCGCGCCGCCGCCTTTGAGCATCAAGGTGATCCCGCGGGCAGCAGAATGATCGTCTTCAACCAAAAGCACACGCATTGAGATACCCTTTGCTACCTATGGTTGTCTTTTACCATCATTCCGTCCCATGATCCATCCTTTTTTCACTGTCGTATCGGTATATGAGATCGCATTATCCAGAAACACGGTCTGGTCTGACAACTTAAAGAGGTATTCCCAACATTATGAGACGGTCGTCAGTTGGGAGCCGGGTCGAGGCGGTATCATCCTTGTTCCGTCATGTCGGCCCGGCGCACTTGGCTGGCCGGGTTTCGGGCACCTCCGGCCTTGCGGTGGACGTATCGGGGCTGTCGCCCTGCCTTGTGCTAGGAGACCGTGTTCGACTTGCCTCCCGCTCGGGCCTTCAGATACCTGCCGAAGTCGTTGGATTTCGCTCTGGGCTTGCGCAAGCCATGACGTTTTCCTCCCCTGAGGGGCTCGGTCCGGGTGCCACGGTGCACAAGGAATGGCGGGCACATACCAGCAGTCTGGAAGTAGCAAACTCTTGGATGGGCCGGGTCATCGATCCGCTCGGCTGTCCGTTGGACGGGCGCGGCGCGTTGCCGCGTGGCCCGGTCTCCTTGCCTGTCCGCCGTCCTGCACCCGCCGCCATGTTCAGAGGTCGGCTCGGGCCGGTTGTGGAATTCGGCGTTCGGTCGCTCGATCTGTTCGCAACCTGCCGACATGGGCAACGATTGGGTTTGTTCGCCGGATCCGGGGTCGGGAAGTCAACTTTGCTCTCGATGTTGGCCAGGGGGGCTGATTGCGACGTGACCGTTCTCGCGCTCGTCGGCGAGCGCGGCCGCGAGGTCCGGGAGTTCCTGGAGGACGAACTTGGCGCCAAAGGCCTAGCACGATCGGTCGTTGTGGTTGCGACTTCCGACTCTCCGCCGCTGATGCGCCGTGAGGCCGCGTACGCGGCGATGACCATTGCCGAAAAATTTCGCGACGACGGGAAGCACGTCCTTCTGCTTATGGATAGCGTCACCAGATTCTGCTTGGCCTTGCGCGAAATCGGGTTGTCAACGGGGGAGCCTCCGGCAACGCGCGGTTATCCACCTAGCGTCTTCGCAGAACTGCCGCGCTTGCTGGAGCGCGCGGGGCCCGGTCCGGCGGTGCTTGGCGGCCACGGGTTCATCACCGCCCTGTTTACCGTTCTTGTAGAAGGCGACGACCATAACGAGCCGGTCGCCGACGCGGTCCGGGGGATATTAGACGGGCATATCGTTATGGATCGTCGGATCGCCGAGGCAGGACGTTATCCCGCGGTCGACGTGCTGCGCTCGTTGTCTCGGTCGGCGCCAGCCTGCAACACCGTGGACCAAGCCGCTCTGATCTACTCTGCGCGGCAACTGCTGGCGACCTATTCGGAATTGGCCGACATGATCCGGCTGGGAGCCTATCGAGCCGGTGCCGATGCAACGACTGATCAGGCGGTTCGGTTGGCCCCTGCGATCGAAGCCTTGCTGAGACAGAAGGCCGGCGACCACTGCACGATGGCGGATAGCTTCTCGGGACTGGCAGCAATCCTCGGTGGGGACGATTGAATCTCATTTAGCTGCGAGCGTGCCATGCGGCTTCAGCGCGGATCCATACTGCTGTGTCGTGAAATACCGCCCCTCCGAGCGGTGGGGCTGGGTCGTCACTAACCAGAGCGTTTATGCCGATGCCATTTTCGAAATCGGCATTGGGCCATATGCTCTCAACAACAACGACTCCAGGCTGCATGCCGGGCGACGTTTTGGCGTGGAGCACAACCTCTCCCAAGTCATTGCCCACTCGCACTCTGTCACCCTCACCAACTCCGAGGCGAGTAGCGTCCGCCGGATGGACCAGGATGGTTGGCCTTCCTTCGCGGCGACGTGATCCCGGTGTCTCCGTAAAGCTGGTGTTGAGGAAATTGCGCGCCGGCGCAGCTACCAGGCGGAAAGGTCGCTCCGCAGTACTCCGGTCGATGATCGACATATGGTCGGGAAGTCGGGGCATGCCGTGATGGCGGGGTCCCACAGCGGCCCAGTCAGCAGCAAAATGGAACTTCCCATCGGCATGTGCGAACCCATCCAGGAAGTGACTCTCTCGATAGCTCGGCTGAGCATCCACCCATCGCTCTCTAACAACGGATTCGGCGCCCGGCCAACCGGACCCTTGCAGCAGTGCATCAGCCATCTGCATCGCCGTCATTTCGAAGCCCTGGTGTCTGGCGCCGAGCCGCTTGGCAAGAGCGGATACAACGTCGTGGTTGGGGCGACAGGCGCCGGGCGGCTCAAGAAACTTTGGCCCGATCTGAATGTGACCGTGACCGCCTGCCTGGTAGACGTCATCATGTTCCATGAACATCGTCGCGGGCAGCACGATGTCGGCCATCCTCGCGGTTTCGGTCATGAACTGCTCATGTACGCACGTGAACAGGTCCTCACGCAGAAAGCCGCGACGGACCGCGTTTGAGTTCGGCGCGACCGTCACCGGGTTGGTGTTTTGTATGAGCATGGCATGAACCTGAGGACCATCGCCGAGCTCGCTTCGGTCCCCGGTCAGAACGGCGCCGATGCGGCTCATGTCCATCAATCGAATGGAGGGGTTGCGGACATCCAGGCCCTCCAGCAGAGTTTTGTCCCAATGATAGATCCCGCGATTATTCCAGAACGCCCCGCCACCCTCATTGGCCCACTTTCCGGTAACGGTCGGCAGGCAAGTTACCGCATGCAGGTTTGACGCGCCGTTACGCATGCGTGAGAAGCCGTATCCCACGCGGATGTAGGCTCGTGGAGTGGCGCAATACAGCCGCCCAAGTTCCTCGATCTGGCTTTCCGGCAAGCCGGTAATGTCACTTGCCCATTTGGGAGTGCGACTCTCGAGATGTGCCTCCAGGGCTTCCGGCTCATCGGCATAGCGTTTCATGTAGGCGCGATCGGCCCACCCATCGCGGAATGCGATGTGCATCACGGCGCAGGCAAGAGCTCCATCCGTACCGGGTAGCAGAGCCAGATGCAGATCCGCTACTTGCGCCGTGCCCGTGCGATAGGGATCGATGACCACGAGCTTCGCGCCGCGAGACCGTCTGGCTTTACTGATGTGGGTCATTACGTTGACCTGAGTATTCACCGGGTTTCCGCCCCAGACGACGATAAGATCGGATTTTGCCATCTCTCGCGGGTCAGGACCGGTAAATTTACCGACTCCCGCCGCCCAGCCCGCCTCGCAGACCATTGTGCAGATCGTATTGCGCTGACCGGAATAGCCCATGACGTGGCGAAGCCGGTTGATACCGTCGCGCTGGACCAACCCCATTGTCCCCGCATAATAATAGGGCCACACCGCTTCCGATCCATGGCGCATCGCAGCCGTGGAGAATTCGTTCGCGACTCGATCAAGCGCCTCGTCCCAGCCGATCGTCTGGAACTGGCCGCTGCCTTTTGGTCCGCAACGGAGCAAAGGTTGCGTCAATCGATCGGGGTGATGAATGCGCTCCGCGTAGCGCGCAACCTTCGCGCAGATCACCCCATCCGTGTAAGTGTTCGCGGCGGCACCTCGAACCGCGGCAACGCGACCGCCATCTGCCACCGACACCTCGAGTGCGCAAGCCGAAGGACAATCGTGGGGGCAAACCGAGTTTCGTACTATAGACCCCATGATGGTGCACTCCATTCTGACATAGCGAGCGTGATACGTAGCCGGCCGGCATGGCAACAGGCCTCCAAGGCGATTGATCTCCGCTGATCGGCATGTTCAGGTAGACCTGAAATGACAGCAAGACACGCCAGCTCCGCAAACGGCTCGAAGCAGAGCAGCCGAATGGCTGTTCGCATCGACTCGCCACCCGGCGCCCAAGGCCGACTTCGCAAGATGCACCTGCTGGAAGCAACTGCTCCTAACGGCTCGATCTGGTTGGTAGGACGCCCCTGGCCGCGGGACGCATCTGACTGCGGAGGTTTTTCCAGTTGCGGTCGAGGCCTTGGCATTGAGGCGGCTGCGAAACAGGTGGCGAGCGATCGACCTCGTGCGCTGATCCGAGTAACTGGGGACGAGTGATGTTGCCCACCTATGAAGATCTGTTGAGTGATCTCCGGGGTTTGTTTCATGGTGAGGCTGATCCTGTTGCGAACGCGGCCAACACTGCAGCGGCGTTATGGCAGCATATTCCCGAAATCAACTGGGCCGGGTTCTACTTTCTTAAGGCTGGCGAGCTCGTGTTGGGACCATTTCACGGGAAACCCGCCTGCGTCCGCATTGCCATGGGTGCTGGCGTCTGCGGGACCGCGGCGCAGCAACGTCGCACGATCATTGTGCCGGATGTTCATGCATTCCCAGGTCACATCGCCTGCGACCCCTCGTCCCGAGCGGAAATCGTCGTCCCGATAATCCAAGGCAGTAAGCTGCTGGGCGTCATAGACGTCGACAGTCCGGTTATGAATCGGTTCGGTGTGTCGGACAGCGATGGCTTGGAGGCGGTGGCTGCCGCCTACGTCGCATCGCTGTGCTAATGGCCGACCCGGTCTCCGAAAGCCCGCCCCTGTTATACACAGCCAAATTGCTTGACATCAAAAACCTCTCCGTCTCATTCGTGACGGACCAGGGAGATGCAAGCGTAGTACAGAATTTGGATCTCTCCGTTGAAGTTGGTGAAACGTTGGCCCTGGTCGGTGAGTCGGGGTCCGGCAAGTCGGTCACCGCCTCTGCAATCACCAGGCTCATTGACTATTCCGGAGGTCGGATCACTGGCGGTCAAGTCTTGTTCAAGGCCCGGACGGGCCGCATCTTCGATCTCGTTGCCGAAACGCCGAACGTCATGCGCCAGCTACGAGGCCCAGAGATCGCCATGGTCTTCCAGGAGCCCATGACCAGCCTGAACCCTGTGCTACGCATCGGAGACCAGATTGCCGAGGCGATCATGCTGCATCAAGGCAGTTCTCAGGCCGCCGCGCGTGAGGAAGCTCGCAGAATGCTTGAACGGGTCCGCATTCCGGATGCGAGCCGCCAACTAGGCCGATATGCTTTTCAATTATCGGGCGGCATGCGTCAGCGGGTGATGATCGCAATTGCGCTCTCGTGCCGGCCGCGGTTGCTCATTGCCGATGAGCCGACGACGGCACTCGATGTCACGGTGCAAGCCCAGGTCTTGCGGCTGATTGCCTCCCTGCAGCGTGAACTGAACATGGGGTTGATATTCATTACCCACGACATGGGGGTGGTTGCCGAGATCGCAGACCAAGTCGTTGTGATGCGGAATGGCCGGAAAGTCGAGAGCGGCCACGTAGGTCGGATATTCGAGGCCCCGGAGCATCCTTACACGAAGACGCTTCTTGCCGCGGTGCCATCTCTCGGGAGTCTCAGCAAGCATCCCCTGCCGCTACCATTCGCGACGCCTGGAGCGGTGCCACCGGTATTCCAAGATACGGTGAGCGGTGAACCGGTCCTACAGGTCCGCAACCTGACGACGCGGTTCGACGTCCGGCGTGGGATACTCGGTCGAATTGCCGGTCGAATTCATGCCGTCGAGCAGGTGAGTTTCGATCTTCACCCCGGCGAGACACTGGCGATAGTGGGAGAGTCGGGATGCGGCAAATCCACCTTGGGCCGCAGTATCATCCGATTGGAGCAGCCACATAGCGGGACCATCCAACTTGCCGGACGAGATGTGACAAAGCTGGATCGCAATAATGAGCGCTTGCTGCGTCGGGCGGTGCAATATGTTTTTCAGGACCCGTTTGCGTCTCTGGATCCGCGCTTGACGATTGGCTATTCGATCGCGGAACCAATTGGAACGCATCGGTTGCTCAACGGTCCAGCCATCGAGGAGCGAGTTCGGACGCTGCTCGGACAGGTCGATCTTCCTATGTCTTTTATGCGTCGCTACCCACATGAATTGTCCGGTGGCCAGCGACAGCGTGTCTGCATCGCTCGAGCGTTGGCTAGCGACCCACAGGTTATAATCGCCGACGAAGCTGTAGCTGCACTGGACGTTTCGATCCGAGCGCAGGTTGTCAATCTGCTGATGGGGTTGCAGTCCCGACTGAAGGTAGCGTTCCTATTTATCTCCCACGACATGGCGGTGGTTGAGCGTATCGCGCATCGCGTCGCTGTGATGTATCTTGGGCAGATTGTCGAGATCGGCCCTCGACAAGCTGTCATGACGAACCCAGAACATGCCTATACAAGACATTTGCTTTCAGCAGTTCCGGTGTCCGATCCTCGCCGAAGATCAATGTTGTACAACGTTGACGAGTCAGAGGTACCTTCGCCATTGCGGGCGCCTTCGGACTTGCCGATTGTCGCTCCGTTAGTCCGCGTAGGTCCGAACCACTTCGTCGCTCGCCATTCGGTCGGCGGACTTTACTGATATATAGCTGAATTAGGAGAAGAACATGGACAGAGCGATTTCAACGATATTGCTTTCTGCTGCTTTGACTTTTGCAGCGGTGTCTGCACACGCGGCAAAGGACCTTGTGATCGGCGTCGATTCGAACATGCCCCACTTGGATCCGGCGAACACGAATGACACGCTTTCGCAAACCGCCGAGCGAACGATGTATCAAGGGCTCTACGGTTTCGATAAGGCGATGAAGTTGGTGCCGGCACTGGCAGAGACTTATGAGGCGAATTTAGATGCAACCGAGTATGTGTTCCATCTCCGCCACGGCGTGGTCTTCCATGACGGCACTCCGTTCAATGCTGCCGCGGTAAAGGCAAACATAGACCGGCTCTCGAACCCCGAGAACCGGTTGTCAAGGCGCATTCTCGTTTCAATGGTGGCGCATACTGAGGTTTTGGACGACTACACCGTTAAGATGGTTCTGACGTCTCCGTTCGGTGCCTTTTTGAACAATATGGCACATCCTGGAACCTTCATGGTTAGCCCAAAAGCCCTTGCGACTTATGGAAAGGACATTGCCACGCATCCCGTTGGTACCGGGCCTTATAAGTTCGTCAGCTTCGTCACCGACACTTTGAAGGTCGCCAAGAACGATGCATTCTGGAAGTCCGGTCTGCCGAAAGTCGATAGCATCACCTTCCGCGCCGTTCCAGAAAACGGTACGAGATTCGCTATGTTGCAGGCCGGAGAAGCCCAATTCATCTACCCGCTGCCAGCCGAATTGGCCAAGGCAGCCCAAGGGAACCCGAACATTCAGGTGATCACTGCTCCGTCGATCATTGCGCGGTATGTTGCGATGAACAATTTGAAAAAGCCATTCGATGATATCAGAGTTCGACAGGCGCTGAACTATGCGGTCGACAAGGTGGCTCTGGCTCGCGTCGTGTTCAGCGGGTACGCCGAGCCTCTCGATTCTCCGATCCCGCCTGACCTGGGATTCTATTCAAAGCAGGGTCCGTGGCCATATGACCCTGCGAAGGCGAAGGCGCTTCTCGCTGAGGCTGGGTATCCAAATGGATTCGAGACCGAGTTGTGGGGTGCGACATCAACCTTGGCAAGACGCGGAATGGAGTTCATTCAGCAGCAGTTTGCCGCAGTTGGCGTGAAGGTGACCGTAGCTCCTCTCGAGGCAGGCGTGGCGACCGCAAAGTTGTGGAACGTGCAATCGCCTGCCGAAGCCACGATGCAGATGGATTATACGGGCTGGTCGTCATCGACAGGAGACGCTGATTGGGGCCTGCGCCCACTGCTCTATAGCAAATCCTACCCGCCCAACCTTTTCAACATCGCCTACTACCACTCGGATGCGACCGACCACGCCATCGAGGCGGCGCTCGCAACCGCCGATACCGCAAAGCGATCGGCTGCTTACGCCGAGGCGCAGGCTCAGATCTGGAAGGATGCCCCATGGGTATTCCTGACGGTGGACAAGTTGCTCGCGGGTGAATCGAAAAAATTGAGTGGGGTCTATTACCTCCCTGACGGCGGGGTGCTGATGGAAGACGCAGCGCTGAACTGACCGCCACCCCCGCGAGATGCTAGTCTTTCTTGTCCGCCGAATAGTCGGCACTGTCCCCGTCCTGCTGGCAGTGTCGATCTTCGTTTTCGGCTTCGTACGATTACTGCCCGGGGATCCTGCACGTCTCGTTGCAGGGCCCGAGGCCAACGTTAATGATGTTGCCGCCGTTCGGGCTGAGCTTGGGCTCGACGGCCCGCTTTGGCAGCAATACATCCACTACATGGGCCAAACGCTGCGCGGCGAGCTCGGACGTTCAACTAAGTCTCGCCAGCTGGTGGCCGATGAGATTGGGGTTCGATTCCTACCGACACTGTGGTTGACATTAGTCGCAATGATTTGGGGCACGGCTACAGGGTTGCTGATTGGGCTTGTATCGGGCGTCCGGCGCGGCAAGTGGCAGGATCAAGCGGGGATGGTTCTGGCGGTATCCGGCATCTCGTTTCCAGCGTTCTGGCTAGGGCTGCTATTGATTGATTTATTCTCTGTGCGCCTGGGCTGGTTGCCGACCGGCGGCTACGGTGATTGGAAGCATTTCGTGCTGCCTTCCGTCACTTTGGGCGTTGGCGTTGCAGCGGTGCTTGCCCGCTTTACCCGCTCGGCCTTCGTTGAAGTTTCAGCCGAAGATTTTGTTCGCACCGCTCGCGCAAAGGGCGTTCCCGAACGGGGCGTGGTTTGGAAGCACACTCTTCGCAATGCCTTGATACCGGTCGTTACCCTGACAGGGCTGCAGTTTGGATTTCTGCTGGGGGGATCGATTGTTGTTGAAACGGTATTTGCGTGGCCCGGCCTCGGGCGCTTACTCGTGGATTCTGTCTCATTTCGAGATTACCCGGTGATCCAGGCTGAGATACTGCTGTTTTCTGGCGAGTTCATCTTGATCAATCTGACAGTCGACCTCCTCTACGCCTTTGTTAACCCGGAAATTCGATTTCGATGAGTGTGGCGGAAACGGGAGCCGAGATCGACACTCAAGTAAGGTCGCCAACCGCCGAATTTTGGAGGCGTTTCCGGCGTAAGCGTGTGCCGGTAGTGGCGGGCATTCTGATTGTGCTGCTGATCGCGATGGCTCTCCTTGCTCCGTGGCTAGCCCCCTACGATCCCACCCTCCCCGACTACGAGAATGTGCTGTCGGGACCGTCCCTGACCCATATTGCGGGCACTGATGTCTTCGGCCGCGATATATTCAGCCGTATTATCTGGGGCGGGCGCGTGTCTCTGTCGGTCGGGTTCGTCTCGGTTGCGCTCGGCGGTATGGTCGGCGTCCTGCTCGGACTGATCAGCGGATTCTACGGCGGTTGGATTGATACTTCGATTATGCGCTTTTGCGATGTTCTGCTGGCATTTCCTGGCATTCTATTAGCGATTGCTGTCGTTGCGGTGTTGGGGCCGGGCATCTCCAATGTGATCTATGCGATCGCAGTGTTCAGTATGCCAGTTTTTGCCAGGCTGGTTCGCGGCTCGACTTTGGGGTTGAAACAGGCAGTCTTTGTGCAAGCATCGCGAAGCATAGGCGTCCGAAATTTGCCCTTGATCGTTCGGCACATTCTGCCTGGCACTCTCCCTGGTGTCATTGTCTATTTCAGCTTGCGAGTGGGAACGTCGATCCTAACAGCAGCTTCGCTGAGCTTCATAGGTCTTGGGGCGCAGCCACCGAGCTCGGAATGGGGTGCCATGTTAGCAGATGGACGTAGCTATCTCGGTGTCGCCGATCATCTCACGGTCTTTCCTGGTTTGACGATTTTCGTCACTGTTCTCGCCTTCAATCTGCTCGGGGACGGTCTGCGGGACGCGCTCGACCAGAAGTTGCGATAAGGGCATGACATGAGGGCGCGCGAACTTGGATTGGCTTGTGGTCATTTGCCGCCGGGCCTGCTTAACAACATTGCCGACGTTCCAGGGGTGCGGGTTGGGCATTGCACATTGGTCAGGGACGAGCTGCGGACCGGTGTCACCGCGATCCTTCCGCATAGTGGCGACATGTTTTGTGAGAAAGTAGTTGCGGCGTCGCATGTCTTGAACGGTTTCGGCAAAAGCATTGGATTGATGCAGCTCGATGAACTCGGAACGTTGGAAACGCCAATCTTGCTGACGAACACGTTGTCAGTTGGGGTTTGTGGGAGCGCCCTCATCCGTCGGGCCATCGTGGCAAACCCCGGGATTGGGAGGGGGTCAGTCGGTACGGTCAACCCAGTTGTCCTCGAATGCAACGACGGTTTTCTTAGCGATATTCAGGCGATGGCCATCACCGAGAAGGATGCCTTTGCGTCATTGGACGCTGCCGGGGGACATTTTGCGTGCGGTGCAGTCGGTGCCGGGACCGGGATGAGCTGCTTTGGGTTCAAGGGCGGGATCGGATCTGCTTCCCGCATGCTCAACTTTGAGTTGCGGGCCCATTCGTTAGGCGTCTTGGTTCTGGCCAATTTTGGGCGCTCTGGAGATTTGCTTCTCCCGGATGGCCGGCGAATAGCACCAGCCACAAAGCCGATACCTGAGCAGGGCTCCGTCGTCGTGATAGTAGCCACAGATGTCCCATTAGAGCATCGCCAGCTGCACCGCGTGATCTGCCGCGCCAGCGTTGGTCTCGCCCGTTGCGGCAGCTTTTTTGGTAACGGCAGTGGCGATGTCTTCCTGGGTTTCACCACTGCCAACCGTGTCCCGCATCGTCCAAGAAGCGATTTTCTGCCGCTTTGCTGCATCGCCGAGAACCGGATCGACCTCTTGTTCGAGGCGACCGCTGAAGCGGTCCAGGAAGCGGTGCTGGATGCGTTGTCGGCATCTGAAAGCATGATAGGACGCGCTGGCAATCACCGTCCTGGACTACGTCACACCCTCAGGAGCGACCTATGAAGATTTTTATATCTGCCGACATCGAAGGGGTCGCCGGTGTCGTCTCTCCCCAGCACGGACAGCCGGGAAATCTTGAGTACGAGCGAGCTCGTCGGCTCATGACGGAGGAGGTCAATGCGGCCATCGCCGGTGCCTTTGATGGCGGTGCCAACTTCGTTCTAGTCAACGACAGCCACGGCCCGATGATAAATCTACTGCCAGAGTTGCTCGATCCACGCGCCGAATTGATCCTCGGCCGCCCAAAACCAGGTAACATGTTCTGCGGGTTGGAGAGCGATTTTTCAGGTGTGTTCTGCACCGGCTTCCATTCGGGCGCTGGTCAGCATGGGGTGTTGTCGCATACTGTCAATGGCTTTGCATTCGCCAATATACGCGTAAATGGTGTCGACTGCGCTGAGGCAATTGTTTATGGCGCCTACGCTGGCAGTCTCGGTGTACCGGTTATTCTGTTGACTGGCGATGACAGAATGCAAGCACAGTGCGCGCCATGCTTTCCGGGTGCGCAATCCGCCGTTGTCAAGCATGCCCTTGGACATCGTGCTGCCCGCGCGTTATCCCCTGAGTTCGCTCGCAATCTGATTCGCGACGCTGCACGGCGGGCGCTGCAGAATGTCCACGAATGCCGGCCTTTCCGGATCCCAGGACCGTACAGCCTTGAAGTCGACCTGACGTCGGTTGCTCTCGGGGATCTCGCCTCGATAATTCCAATTGCCGACCGTGTCGGCCCACGAACAGTACGTTTCCAAGCAGAAACGATGTCATCGGTAGTCGGATGGGTGAACACGTTGTCCGCAATGTCGGCGATGCTGCGCTGATGGCGGTACCGAAGCTGTCAACGACTTGGCTTGCTTTGCGACCGCGAGCGCTGTCGGAAATGGAAGCTATGATGGAGATGACCGCCGACCCAAAGGCAATGCAGTTTTTTCGATCCTCACCGGATGTCGAGCAGTGGCGTATCGGTCTCAGCTGGATGAGCGTGTTTCTACGGGACGATGGCCCGGGACTAGGCTGCTGAAGCATCTTCGCCAGGGATTTTCCGTCACCTTACCTCGGCTGGGCCTCTCTCTTGAGCCACTTCCGGAGGCACAAGCCATTCAACTCGGTTATCGCTTAGCCCGAGTGGCAGGGGGAAAGGGCTATGTCACTGAAGCCTGTCGAAGTGTGGTGACCTACAGCTTCGAGCAGTTGTGTTTGTCTGAGATTGGGGGCTCAGGTTCACCTCAAAATCTGAAGTCCCAGGCGGTGATTCACCGGCTCAGCATCCACTAAGGGTTTGAAGATGCTGGGCGCACGAGAACGTTTGTTCTATTCCCTCTCTCTCTGGCCGCAATGCGGATGGTGATGCTGGTTGCAGAACGCTTGCGCTGCAAGGCTGCTCTACAGAGACCTCTCTTGCGGCAGTGCAACACTCCAGCTAACGACCTAAGTTAGGGCCGCAGGGCCGCAGCAATCGGGAGATTGGTTATGGGTTACAGGGTCGCGGTCGTCGGTGCCACCGGGGCAGTCGGGCGCGAGATTCTGAAGACTTTGGCCGAGCGCAAATTTCCGATCAAGGAAATCGCGGCGGTCGCATCCGCCCGCTCGACCGGCTCAGAGGTTTCATTTGGCGATAAGGATATCCTCAAGGTCCGAAATCTTGACACCTTTGACTTTACGGGCTGGGACATCGGCCTGTTTAGCCCTGGCGCGGCAGTTTCAGCCGTTCACGCGCCAAGGGCGGCGGCGGCAGGTTGTATAGTCATCGATAACACGAGCCATTTCCGAATGGAGCCGGACGTGCCTCTGGTCGTTCCGGAGGTCAATCCACAGGCCCTCAGCCGGATCAGGCGCGGGATCATCGCCAATCCGAATTGCTCGACCATACAAATGGTAGTGGCTTTGAAGCCTCTGCACGATCGATTTAGGATTAGACGCGTCGTCGTTTCTACCTACCAGTCGGTGTCAGGTGCTGGAAAGGACGGAATGGACGAGTTGCTACTGCAGTCTCGTCGTAGCCTGGTCCACGATCAGATTGTGCCGCAGGAATTCACAAAGCAGATTGCTTTTAACTGCATCCCGCAGATTGACAAATTCATGGAGGACGGCTCGACGAAGGAAGAGTGGAAGATGGCGGTCGAAACGAGGAAAATATTAGACCCTGATATCAAGGTGATTGCTACCTGCGTCCGGGTGCCGGTGTTCATCGGCCATGCAGAGGCGGTCAATGTCGAGTTCGATAACCCCGTGTCTGTTAGCGAGGCCCGGGCGGCCCTTCGAGCGGCCCCCGGGGTGATCGTTATGGATACGCGGGAGGATGGCGGCTTTATCACTCCCCTTGAATGTCAGGGAGAAGACGCCACGTTCGTCAGCCGCATCCGGAAGGATGCGACGGTCGAGCATGGGTTGGCGTTCTGGTGCGTATCCGACAATTTGCGCAAGGGTGCGGCACTCAACGCCGTTCAGATCGCTGAGATGCTGGCGGAACAGGGAATGCTCGCAAAGCGGGCGGCGTAAGCCAGCCCAACTCCTCGCCGACTGAGTTTGCCCGCGTTGACCCCTTTCGGACAGAAGGGTATGGGAACCGGCTGCGGAAGACGGTGGGACTTGGTGGTCCGCCCGCGAGAACCTAGGAGGTTCGGGGGCTATGACGGATGTGCGTGATGCGATGATGATGGCGCGGACTTCTGATGGAAGAGTGGTCAATCGGCCACTTTCTCCGCACCTTCAGGTTTACCGGCCTCAGATCACCTCGGTGCTGTCGATTTTTCATCGGATCACCGGCGTTGGCCTCGCTGTCGGAACATTGCTGCTGGTTTGGTGGTTAGTCGCCGCGGCGACTTCGGATGCATCCTATGCTTCGGTATCCGTGTTCATGCGCTCCCCGCTCGGATATCTTCTGCTATTTGGGTGGACAGGTGCGCTCTGGTTTCATTTCTTTGCCGGCATCCGATATTTATTTTGGGACGCGGGTTATGGGTTTGAACTACCTCGCGTCCATTCAACTGGCAAACTGGTATTGATCGCCACTGTAGTCTTGACGGTATTGACCTGGATCGTCGCTTTGGCGACCAGTTGAGAGACGTCAGCCAGTGACCGACAAAGCGCCGTCTCCTGCAGTCATGCGTTCAATGCTGGGCCGAGCTCGCGGGCTTGGTTCTGCGAAAAGCGGGATTTCGACTTGGCGGGCCGAACGGGTTACATCCCTCGGTTTGCTGCCGCTAACACTTTGGTTTGTCTGGTCGATCCTCCACCTGAAAGGGCTGCCGCGTTCGGCCGTTGCGCAGTGGGCGGCGAACCCACTGGTAGCCACCCTGCTGGTGGCATTGATCGTGACGACGTTCCACCACATGCAGATGGGGTTGCAGGTGGTGATCGAGGACTACATACACTCTGAGAAGTCGAAGATGGTCCTATTGCTCTTCATGAAAGGGGCCTCGGTCCTTCTGGCTCTCGCCGCGGTCATTGCGTCATTGCGGCTGGCCTTGGCGGGATAGAACGAACAGCGCTTCCCGGATAGTCGGGTGGCGATCCGGTTGGACGATTCAGGCGATGAACGCGATCAGTAAGCCCTCTTCTGGCAGTTATAATATCATCGACCACACATACGATGTGGTCGTCGTTGGCGCCGGCGGCGCGGGCTTGCGAGCGACTCTGGGAATGGGCGCTTCCGGTCTCAAGACCGCATGCATCACCAAGGTCTTTCCAACCCGCAGCCACACGGTTGCGGCCCAGGGCGGCATTGGCGCGGCGCTCGGCAACATGGGCGAGGATGACTGGCGCTGGCATATGTACGACACAGTCAAAGGCTCGGACTGGTTGGGCGACCAGGATGCGATCGAGTACATGTGCCGAGAAGCCATACCCGCGGTATATGAGCTTGAGCATTACGGCGTTCCTTTCAGCCGTACCGAAGACGGACGGATCTACCAACGCCCATTCGGCGGCCATATGACCGAATATGGCAAAGCGCCGGCGCTACGTGCCTGCGCCGCCGCGGATCGCACCGGCCATGCAATTCTTCATACCCTTTATCAGCAAAGCCTGAAGCACGAGGTAGAATTCTTCGTCGAATACTTTGCGCTCGACCTTATCATGGACGATGAGGGCGTTTGCCGCGGTGTAATGGCATGGTGCCTTGAAGATGGCACCATGCACCGGTTTCGGGCGCAAACGGTTGTCCTAGCGACCGGCGGATATGGACGCGCATACCTTTCCTGTACTTCCGCACATACTTGTACAGGCGACGGTAACGGGATGGTGCTTCGAGCAGGATTGCCGATGCAGGATATGGAGTTTGTGCAGTTCCATCCCACTGGAATATTTCCGGCCGGATGCCTGATCACGGAGGGGGCGCGAGGAGAAGGGGGATACTTAACCAATTCCGAGGGCGAGCGTTTTATGGAGCGGTATGCCCCTACCGCCAAGGACCTCGCGAGCCGTGACGTAGTCTCTCGTTCAATGACGCTGGAAATCAACGCTGGCCGTGGATGCGGCCCCAACAAGGACCACATCCTACTTCATCTGGAGCATCTAGGCGCAGCTATCCTGCACGAGCGTTTGCCTGGGATATCTGAAACAGCGCGAGTATTCGCCGGCATTGAGGTCACAAAGGAACCGATCCCGGTATTGCCGACGGTACATTATAATATGGGCGGTATACCGACGAATTATCGCACTGAGGTGCTGAATCCAACCAAAGAGGATCCGGACGCTGTCGTTCCGGGCTTGATGGCGGTTGGTGAAGCTGCTTGCGTGTCGGTCCATGGCGCGAATCGCCTCGGGACAAATTCGCTCCTGGATCTAGTGGTATTCGGCCGGGCCGCTGCGCATCGCGCTTCGGAGATCGTCAAACCAAGCGGCAGCCAGCCTGCATTGCCGAAACAGGCTGGCCAGATGGCGCTTGATCGCTTGGACCATGCCCGTCATGCAAAGGGTGGCACCAAGGTCGCTGAACTGCGGCTGGAGATGCAACGGACGATGCAAGCTCACGCCGCAGTATTTCGGACAAGCAAGAGCCTGACTGAGGGCGTTGCAAAGATGCAGAAGGTCTGGAAGGGCCTGGAGGATATGTCTGTGTCAGATCGTAGCTTGATCTGGAACAGCGACCTTATGGAAGCACTGGAATTGCAAAACCTGATGGGCAACGCGATGACGACGATGGTCGGCGCCGAAGCGCGCAAGGAGAGTCGCGGCGCGCAGGCGCATGATGACTTCCCCGATCGTGACGACCAAAACTGGATGAAGCATACTCTAGCGTGGTGCGATGGGTCGGGGGCAGTGAAACTCGGCTATCGGCCTGTGAGGATGCAGACATTGACCAATGAAGTGTCGGTCTTCCCTCCCAAAAAGCGCGTTTACTGAGCCAAAGGACAGGACGGGAATGGTCGAATTCACGCTTCCGGCGAACAGCAAGGTTCAGCCAGGAAAGACCTACAAGGCACATGCCGGCGCTCAAAAAGTTCGCAATTTCAAGATCTATCGTTGGAATCCGGATGACGGCCAAAACCCGAGCAACGACGTCTATGAAGTCGACCTTGAGGCTTGCGGACCGATGGTGTTGGACGCATTGATCAAAATCAAGAACGAGATTGATCCATCGCTTGCGTTTCGTAGATCCTGCCGCGAAGGCATCTGCGGAAGCTGCGCCATGAATATCGATGGCACTAACACGTTGGCCTGTTTGAAGCCCATCGACGAGGTGAAGGGCGAGGTCCGGATAAGTCCGTTGCCGCATATGCCGGTGGTTAAAGATCTGGTTCCGGATTTGAGCCAAGCGTACGCCCAGTTGCGTAGCATCGAACCCTGGTTGAAATCGGACACCCCGGCACCTCCGGACGGAGAGCGGCGTCAGAGCAAAGAAGAACGCGCAAAGCTTGATGGCATGTGGGAATGCATTCTTTGCTTTTGCTGCACAACGGCATGTCCGAGCTACTGGTGGAATGGCGACCGCTATCTCGGGCCTGCGGTTCTCCTCGCAGCTTATCGCTGGATCGCGGACAGCCGGGATGAAGACACTGGGCAACGGCTGGACGCGCTGCAAGATCCGTTCAAGTTGTATCGCTGCCACACAATCATGAATTGCACCCAGACCTGCCCGAAGGGCCTCAATCCTGCCAAGGCAATCGGCGAAATCAAGCAACTCATGCTAGAGCGGCTCGGCTAACTTCCCGTCTCCGCTGCCACGCCGCTTGATGCGCGAACACATCAATAGCTTGGTCTCGGACCACGCCGTTCTTCGGCTGGCTTGGCACAACTGGGCTGAAGTCGTGCCGGGCAAGCTTTACAGGAGTAACCATCCGACGCCGCGCCGTCTCGCTTGGGCCGTTCGTCGCTATGGTCTGCACACAATCATCAACCTGCGAGGCGAGAAGCCAAACGCGTCAACAGCATTATCTCTGGATGCTACGCGCAAGCTCGGTTTGCATCATGTATTCGCCCCATTTGAAAGCCGCGGCGCTCCGCACCGCGACCGAATCCTGCGGTTTCACGAGATCTATCGGACAATGCGCGTGCCGGCCTTGATCCACTGCAAGTCCGGCGCAGATCGAGCCGGCCTCGTCGCTGGCCTTGCAGTTTTGTTTGAAGGAGGGACAGCTGCCGATGCAATGAACGAGCTGTCCTATCGGTTCTTGCATTTCAAGCGTTCGCAAACCGGCATCCTGGATGCATTCTTCCTATGCTACGCGCGAGAAAGCGATGGGCGAAAACCGTTTCTGGATTGGGTCCGCGACGATTATGATGAGGCTCGGCTTCGGAGAGACTTCGCGGCTCAGGGCCTTGAGTCATTCGTCAACAACCGGGTTTTTCGCCGGGAATGACCCCAAAGTATGCATCTTATGCCATCGAGGTAACTCGCTTCAAGAACGCAGAAACCTTGTGCCGCCGGAGCTCTGATCGGGCAGCGCGATCCCGTGTCATGTAGTTAAGCTGAACGACGTAGCGTTGGCCAATGAAGCGCTTGTGGCCGTGCCAGGTTCCAGGTCCGTTGGGAAACACGAGCAGGCTCCCATTGATCGGCGGAACCTCGACGACGTAATTCTCTATATCAGCGCCACTCCGCAGCAGTCGAAGGCAGCCTTCCTGACGCGACCATGCCTCTGTCTCTGGATTAAGATATAGTAATACTGTCACTCGTTTAGCGGTTGAGTCACAATGTATTTGTCCATCTCTGTCGGTTGACTGTCCTCGCAGAGTGACCATCGTTGGCGCATCATCAAGGGCAAGTCTGAATTTTGAAGCAATCGCATCGCGGAAAACTGGCCCCTCGAGTTCGTGTATCAGCGCGAGAGACATGGGCCCGAGACGTAGAGAAGTTGTCGGGAATGAGCCTCGATGGGTCATGTGAGGCAGATCCTGCACGACCGAAACCAGTTCGTCCGAGGGTACGAAGTGTTCGACGACGACGTGCGGGAACGGATCATTCGCTACGGGTTGTCGGTTAAGTGCCGCGTAGTCTAGACGGATCATTCTGGCCTCCATGGCGTTCGATAAAATATGGCGTTTCGGGACGCTTTGCCATCTACTGAATCCCCTGGGTGGCTCGAGGCAGATATTGGGCCGTCGATAATGGACGATTCGCCTGAACAGGTGTCCCATGACGTAGGCCCACTCGCGGCCTATCGTGCGAGTGTGTTGTCAGGTGACTTGGTTGGGGACGTCTCGCAGTTAGAAGCGGCCAAACGACTCCAGGAGCTCTGGACGCGGCTGCGCGCTTATGAGTCGACAAAGCATGGCTCGCGAGCTGCCATACGCTCTTTCGTCGGGCGTTTCAGGCACCACCGCACGCCTCGAAAAGAGCTCCTTCAAGGGATTTACCTAGTAGGAGAGGTGGGTCGCGGAAAATCAATGCTGATGGACATGTTTTTTGCCGCTGCGGAGGTCCCACGCAAGCGGCGAATCCACTTTCACCAATTTATACAGGAAGTGCACGCCAGCATTTTTGCGTGGAGACGTGAAAATACCGGTCACGAGGACCCGATACCACCTCTCTCGGCTCGTATTGCTGCTGAAGTGTCTCTCCTTTGTTTCGACGAGTTCCAAGTGAACGACATTGCAGACGCGATGATCCTTGGACGATTGTTCGATGCTTTATTTGACAGGGGGGTAGTTGTTGTTGCGACTTCCAACACAGCACCCGACGATCTGTTCAAAGGGCAACCGGGAAGGGACGCGTTTCTGCCGTTTATCGAGATTATCAAGCTGCACATGGAGATCGTGGCGCTTGACGCTGGTCGCGACTACCGGCGGGCTAAGCTGCAGGCCATGCCCTCGTGGTACGTGCCTTCAGATGCTAGGGCCGAAGGTGCTCTTGACATTGCCTTCGCCGAACTGACTGAGCATGCCCTAGCGAAGGAAGTCAGCTTAGTTGTTATGGGGCGGGCGCTTGTCGTGCCGATGGCAGCGGCTGGCGTTGCCCGATTCGATTTCGCGACCCTGTGCGGAAGGCCACTCGGAGCCGGCGACTACCTCGCACTGGCGAGGCGCTTCCATACGATCGTGCTGGAGGGAATCCCACGGCTCACGCCTGATAATCATGACGAAGCGCGCCGCTTCATTACGCTGATCGACGCGCTTTATGACCATCGAGTGAAGTTAATTGCCTCGGCGGACACCTTACCCGACAAGCTTTACCGGGAGGGCGAAGGGGCGGCAGCATTCGAGCGCACGGCCTCCCGCCTCGAAGAAATGCGGAGCAAGGATTATCTAAAACTGCCGCATATCGGCTAGTCCGCCGACACCTGTGCAATGCTGCACCTGCGCCTTGCCGCTTCTCCAACAATGGGTTAGCTACACCCCCGCGTCCGGTCGGGAATGAGCTGTTGCTGCCCCTTGGCGGACCCTGGCGTTCGTTCCCTTTAGGTTCTATGGCTCCTTCGACAAGGATATTTCATGGCACGCAACAAGATCGCGCTCGTCGGTGCAGGCAACATCGGTGGAACGCTGGCACATCTGATTGGCTTGAAAGAGCTCGGCGACGTTGTCATGTTTGACGTGTTTGGCGGCGTTGCGGCCGGTAAGGCGCTTGATATCATGCAGTCTGGCCCCGTCGACGGTTTTGATGCCGCGATGTCCGGAAGCTCCGACTACGCCGCCATCGCCGGCGCAGATGTTGTGATCGTCACTGCCGGCTTCCCCCGCATGCCAGGCATGAGTCGAGATGATCTGCTGAGCAAGAATGCTGGCGTCATTTCTCAGGTGGCGGAGGGGATCAGAACCCATTGTCCGGACGCGTTTGTCATCGTGATCACCAATCCGCTCGATGTCATGGTTTGGGTGATGCAGCAGAAATCCGGGCTCCCTGCCAACAAGGTCGTCGGCATGGCCGGAGTGCTGGACAGTAGCCGGTTCCGGCTTTTCCTGGCTGAGGAGTTTAAGGTGTCGGTCGAGGACGTGACCGCCTTCGTGTTGGGCGGCCATGGTGACACCATGGTGCCGTTAACCCGCTATTCCACTGTTGCAGGCATTCCAGTCCCCGATCTAGTGAGGATGGGCTGGACGACCCAAGAAAGGATAGATGCCATTTGCATCCGCACGGCGAATGGTGGTGGTGAAATAGTCAAGTTGCTGGAACGT
Organism: uncultured Alphaproteobacteria bacterium; assembly: GCA_963819305.1. GTDB lineage: Bacteria > Pseudomonadota > Alphaproteobacteria > Acetobacterales > Acetobacteraceae > CAVTKE01. The sequence continues at coordinate 660,890 of CAWFVP010000001.1, read as the reverse complement.
GGAAGCGCGTTCTATGCGCCGGCGGCTAGTGCGATTGCAATGGCTGAGGCTTATCTCAAGGATAAGCGGCGCGTATTGCCTTGTGCGGTCATGTTGAACGGTGAATACGGGCTGAAGGATCTGTATGTCGGCGTGCCGACGGTGATCGGCAAGAATGGTGTCGAGAAGATTGTGGAGATTGAGCTGACGCCAAGTGAGAAGGCCGCGTTCGACAAATCTTGTGCTGCGGTCAAAGATCTGATCGAAGCCTTCAAAAAATTGCCCGTTTAGCACTATGAATATCCATGAATACCAAGCCAAAGAGTTGCTGAAGCAGTACGGTATCTCCGTCCTTGCGGGCCATGTTGCATGGACCCCAGAAGAGGCAGCTGAAGTGGCTGCGAAGTTGCCAGGCCCCATATACGTCGTGAAATCGCAGATCCACGCTGGAGGCCGAGGTGCTGGTCATTTTGCAGATGACCCCGAGGGTAGGGGCGGGGTTCGGATCGCGAAATCGACGGCCGAAGTCAAGAATGCAGCCGAGGCAATGCTTGGCCACACGCTAATCACAAAACAGACTGGTTCGATGGGGCGACGGGTCAATCGGATCTACGTCGAAGAAGGATGCGAGATAGAGCGAGAGCTTTACCTTTCGCTGCTCGTCGATCGCGGGACCTCAAGGATCACCATTGTCGCTTCAACCGAAGGGGGGATGGAAATCGAGCATGTGGCCGAGACGCATCCGGACAAAATCCTGAAGGTTGCGGTCGATCCTGCTACGGGCATTTGGCCGTTCCTCGCCCGCCGACTGGCGTATGCGCTTGGCTTGAAAGGCAAGCAGATTGGGGCGTTCGGCAAATTCGTCACAGCGATGTACGCCGCTTTTGTCGATCTTGATTGCGCGGTCGTTGAGATCAACCCACTCGTAGTCACGCGCGGGGGAGAGATTCTGGCGCTCGACGCCAAATTGAGCTTCGACGACAACGCGCTTTACCGACACCCGGAGATCGAAAAGCTGCGCGATGAAGCCGAGGAAGACCCCAAGGAACTAGAGGCTGCGAAGTATAGTCTAAATTACGTCGCACTCGACGGAACTATTGGCTGCATGGTGAATGGCGCGGGTTTGGCAATGGCGACGATGGACATCATAAAACTATATGGCTCGTCGCCAGCGAACTTCCTGGATGTTGGCGGAGGCGCGACCAAGGAGCGCGTGACAGCTGCGTTTAAGATCATTCTGTCCGATCCCAACGTCGAAGGCATTCTTGTGAATATCTTCGGCGGCATCATGCGCTGCGACGTGATCGCAGAGGGGGTGGTCGCGGCAGCGCGAGAGGTGTCACTGAGCGTGCCTCTTGTGGTTCGCCTCGAAGGGACCAATGTCGAGCTCGGGAAGGAGATTATGGCCAAATCGGGCCTTCCGATTATTTCCGCGGACAATCTAGCCGACGCCGCTGAGAAGGTTGTCCAGGCCGTAAAGGAAGCCGCGTAATGGCCATCCTCGTCGATGCTAGTACCAAGGTAATTACCCAGGGTTTCACCGGCGCTCAGGGCACCTTTCATTCTGAACAGGCGATTGCATACGGAACGAAGGTGGTGGGCGGCGTCACGCCAGGCAAAGGAGGGAGCCTACACTTAAATCTCCCTGTGTTCGACACGGTGGCAGAAGCTGTTGCCAGGACGGGAGCCAGCGCGAGCGCCATCTATGTCCCGCCGGCATTCGCCGCGGACGCTATTTTGGAAGCGATCGATGCAGAAGTTCCTTTGATAGTCTGCATCACTGAGGGCATCCCGGTGTTGGATATGGTGCGGGTCAAACGGGCGTTGTCGGGCAGCCGCTCACGGTTGATTGGCCCAAATTGTCCGGGTGTGATTACCCCCGATGCTTGCAAGATTGGCATCATGCCAGGGCACATTCATCGCCGCGGCAGCGTAGGAATCGTTTCGCGATCGGGAACCTTGACGTATGAAGCTGTTGCCCAGACCACAGCCGCTGGATTGGGACAGAGTTCGTGCGTTGGCATTGGCGGCGATCCCGTGAAAGGCACAGATTTCATTGAGATCATTGAGATGTTCCTCGCCGACCGCGAGACCGAAACAATCATCATGATCGGTGAGATCGGTGGGCAAAGCGAGATAGAGGCTGCTGAATTCATTGCTAGGAATAAGGTGAAAAAGCTGACCGTAGGTTTCATCGCAGGGGCTACCGCGCCCCCCGGGCGGCGGATGGGCCACGCCGGGGCTGTGATCAGTGGCGGCAACGATACAGCGGCGGCGAAGTTTGAAGCCATGCGGCAGGCGGGTATTCATGTGGCCGAAAGCCCCGCCGCTTTGGGCAGCACCATGCTCCTGGCTCTGCAAGGCTAGTAGCGGCGGAAGACTGATGCGCCGTCTCGGATTGGACCGTGCGCTGAGGTTGGGATCGTAAAAAACGTTTAGGTCCTAAGTTTGATGGGCCGGACCCATTGGCCGGCCGGACGAAATAAGGATATGACGATGGCCGGCGTTGACATTCTTGCCACTGCGTTCAACGGCGCAAATGCAGCATTTATTGCAGACCTCTACGCGAAGTGGGTTAGCAACCCTTCGTCTGTCGACGCAGGTTTTGCCGAATTGTTTGCAGCACTTGAAGACGATTCAAGGGCAATTCTCACTGACGCATCGGGCGCCTCATGGTCGCCGCATCACTACGAATTCGGCGAACGGGTCACGCCGCCGGCGCAACCTGCGAGTCATCAAGATCCTGGTATATCGGATGAGAAAGTTCGGGCGGCTGCCAAGGACAGCATCCATGCGCTGATGATGGTGCGGACCTACCGAGTGCGCGGACACCTGGAGGCGAAACTTGATCCACTGGGGTTGCAGCTTCCTAGTCCACATCCCGAGCTCGATCCGGCAACTCATGGGTTTTCCGAAGCCGACATGGACCGGCCGATCTTCATTGATAATGTTTTGGGACTTGAGTTCGCCACGCCGCGACAAATTCTGAGCATTCTGCGGGAGAGCTACTGCGGGCCTGTGGGTGTGGAGTTCATGCACATTCAGGATCCGGAGCAGAAGGCGTGGATCCAGCGTCATGTTGAGGGAGCGCCCTGGAACACCAGATTCGACACAGCCGGCAAGAAGGCAATCCTGCAGCAATTGACCGAGGCTGAGGGACTTGAGGCGTTCTGTCAGCGTCGTTTTGTGGGGACCAAGCGGTTCGGCCTCGAGGGCGCCGAGGTCACGATTCCGGCTCTACATGCGATTATCGAAACCGCAGCAGGCGCGGGGGTGAGTGAAGTTGCGATTGGGATGCCTCATCGCGGAAGGCTGAACACGTTAGTCAACATCGTGAAGAAGCCATATACGGCGTTGTTCAGCGAATTCGATGGTAACAGCTTCAAGCCGGATGACGTCCAGGGCTCCGGCGACGTCAAATACCATCTAGGTACCTCGACCGACCTCGAGATCGGTGGCCGGATGGTGCATCTTTCATTGCAGCCGAACCCGTCGCATCTTGAAGCTGTTGACCCCGTGGTCGTGGGCAAAGTGCGGGCTCGGCAAGACATGGCCGGTGACACGAAAGCCCGCCGGTCAGTGATGGGCATATTAATGCACGGCGATGCGGCGTTTGCCGGTCAAGGTTTGGTCTATGAGACCTTGGCCATGAGCCAATTGATTGGATATCGGACGGGTGGAACGATCCACGTAGTGGTCAATAACCAGATCGGTTTCACGACCGTTCCGGCGCACGCGTATTCCGGCCTTTATTGCACTGATGTCGCGAAGTCGATCCAGTCTCCGATTATTCACGTCAACGGCGACAACCCAGAAGCGGTCGTTTGGTGCGCGCAGTTGGCAGCGGATTTCCGGCAGGAATTCGCAACAGACTTTGTGCTCGATATCGTCTGCTATCGACGGCACGGCCATAATGAAACGGATGAGCCGGCTTTCACGCAACCCATTATGTATCGCGCGATCAAGGACCTGAAGACCACCCGCGAACTTTATGCCGAGCGGCTACAAGCAGACGCCGTGATTGCACCAGGTGAAGCCCAAGCGATGTGGGACAGCCTGAATGCGACACTTGAAGACGCGTATGTTGCTGCCAAAGCGTATAAGCCAAATAAGGCCGACTGGTTGGAAGGCCATTGGTCTGGCCTGTCCACGCCGGACAATGAAGCCGAATGGACGGAAGACAAGACCGACGTCGAGCTCGCTGCGCTAGCCCATGTCGGCAGGGCGATTTCCACTATTCCACCGCAGTTCGATGTCAACCCGAAGATCGTTCGCCAACTGGAAGCGAAGCGGACGATGCTTGAAACTGGCAGGGGCGTGGATTGGGCGACCGGCGAAGCCCTGGCGTTCGGGACTTTGCTTCTGGAGGGTCATCGGGTCAGGCTATCGGGCGAGGACAGCCAACGCGGAACGTTTAGTCAGCGTCACGCGGTGCTCATAGATCAAACGACCCAACATGAGTATGTGCCCCTCAACAACATCGCCGAACGGCAGGCGAAGATAGAAATTTATAATTCGCTACTGTCGGAAGTCGGCGTTTTGGGTTTCGAATACGGCTACACCTTGGCCGATCCGCGCACCCTGGTACTGTGGGAAGCGCAATTCGGCGACTTCGCGAACGGGGCCCAAGTGATCATCGATCAGTTCCTGGCCAGTGGTGAAACCAAATGGCTTCGCATGTCCGGACTGGTGATGCTGTTGCCGCATGGCCATGAGGGCCAGGGGCCAGAGCACTCTTCGGCTAGACCAGAGCGGTATCTGCAGCTTTGCGCCGAAAGCAATTTGACGGTTACGAGTTTGACCACTCCGGCGAATTACTTTCATGCACTTCGGCGTCAACTGAAGCGCAATTTTCGTAAGCCGTTGATAGTGATGACTCCGAAATCACTGCTTCGGCACAAGCTTGCCGTGTCGAGTCTTTCCGAATTCGGAACCGGGAGCCAATTTAGGTCGGTCATTTCTGAGATCGACACGATTGCCGCCGACGAGGAGATCAAGCGGGTCGTCTTGTGCACGGGTAAGGTCTACTATGATTTGCTAGCGGAACGGCGGGCTCAGGGTCTAAGAAACGTTGCTCTCGTTCGTATTGAGCAGCTTTATCCGTTTCCCACGGTTTCGCTACCGAAGGTGCTCTGCCGCTATCGCAATGCCGAGGTGGTCTGGTGCCAGGAGGAGCCCGAAAACATGGGTGCCTGGACGTTCGTCGACCGACGCATTGAGAAAGTTCTCTCTGCGTTGGATGTGGCGGCAAAGCGGCCAACGTATGTGGGGCGCCCAGAGGCAGCAAGTCCGGCGACTGGCCTCGCAAAGGTCCATGTGGCGCAGCAAGCGGCACTCGTTGCCGCGGCGCTCGCGTCGGGCTGAGTGCCAAAAGCAGCCGGAAGAAAACAGACCTCAAGTATTGGACCTGCCATGGCGACCGAGATCAAAGTGCCCCCCCTGGGCGAAAGCGTGACGTCTGCAACGATCGCCCGCTGGCTGAAAAAATCAGGTGACACGGTCGCCCTTGATGAACCGCTAGTCGAACTGGAGACTGACAAGGTCTCAGTTGAGGTTCCCGCACCAGCTGCGGGCATGCTTTCCGAAATCTTGGCTCAAGAAGGCGCTGAGGTCGCGGTAGGCGCTTTACTAGGAATGGTGACTACAGCCGCGGGCGTCGTAGCTGCTCCGCCTTCAAAGCCGGTCCAACAGTCGCGGCCGGCAGCGAATCCGTCGGCTGGTGTCAACCCGCCGCCTTCGCCGTCCGGACCAGTAGCTCGTCCTTCGTCACTACCCCAACCACGACATTCACCACTTCCGGCGGCCGCGAAGATGATGTCGGAGCAGGGTGTCGAGGCCGAACGAATTGGGGTTGGCACCGGCAAGGACGGCCGTATTACCAAGGGTGATGTTCTGGAGTTCCTGAGCCGTCCAGTTGCGTCTCCCGTTGTTGCTTCTGCGGTGAAAGCCGGCCGTGTTTTAGAAGCGAGGGAAGAGCGGGTGAAGATGACCCGCTTGCGTCGAACCATCGCGGCAAGGCTGAAGGAAGCGCAGAACACTGCAGCGATGCTGACCACGTTTAACGAGGTTGATATGTCCGCGGTTATAGCGCTGCGGACAAGCTACAAAGACGCGTTTGAGAAGAAGCATGGCGGGATCCGCCTCGGGTTCATGTCGATCTTCGTCAAGGCGAGTATCGCAGCGCTGAAGGAATTTCCCGCGGTTAACGCTGAGGTCGATGGCGACGACATCGTCTACAAGCATTTTGTGCACATGGGGATCGCTGTTGGGGGAGCGAATGGCCTTGTGGTTCCTGTTGTTCGTGACGCAGACCAGATGAGCGTCGCTCAGCTCGAGAAGGCGATTTCGGATTTTGGCCGCCGGGCTCGCGATGGACAGCTGAAACTCGACGAACTTACAGGAGGTACGTTCAGTATCACCAACGGGGGTGTCTATGGATCGCTTATGTCAACGCCGATCCTTAATCCGCCGCAGTCAGCGATCCTTGGTATGCACAAGATCCAGGATCGACCCATCGCAATCGGTGGCCGGGTCGAAATTCGACCGATGATGTATCTGGCTCTGTCGTATGATCACCGGATCGTGGACGGCAAGGAGGCGGTTTCCTTTCTTGTAAGGGTCAAGGAAGGAGTTGAGGATCCCCGGCGTCTGTTGCTGGATCTTTGACCGTGACCGACGCGTTCGATCTCATCGTCATCGGCTCCGGCCCCGGCGGCTATGTGTGCGCAATTCGGGCGGCACAACTCGGAATGAAGGTGGCATGCGTAGAGCCTCGCGCCACCTTAGGTGGGACATGCCTCAACATCGGCTGTATTCCTAGCAAGGCTCTACTGCAGTCATCAGAAAACTTTCACGCCACTCTGCACGCCTGGAAAGATCATGGAATCGACGTTCGTGAGGTGAAGCTCGATCTAGCCCGAATGCAGGCGCGTAAGAGCGAGGTTGTTGGTGCCAACGTCAAGGGCGTGGAATTTCTATTCAAGAAAAACAAGGTGACGTGGCTAAAAGGCATGGGCCGCATCACTGCGCTTGGCAAGGTGAAGGTCGCCGGGCTTGAATATACGGCCAAGCACATCGTCATTGCCACCGGCAGCGAAAGCATGCCACTCCCAGGCGTTGATGTCGATGAAAAGCGGGTCGTCACATCTACTGGAGCGCTGGAACTCGCCGTGGTTCCCCGTCACCTCGTGGTCATAGGTGGGGGCGTGATCGGTCTGGAATTGGGCAGCGTTTGGCGGCGTCTGGGCGCCAGAGTGACGGTAGTTGAGTTCCTCGATCGATTGATTCCAGGAAACGACGGCGAGATCGCCAAAGCTTTCCAGCGGATCCTGGCTAAACAGGGGATAGAGTTCCGCCTGTCGACCAAGGTCACCGGAGCGGTCAAGGAGGTAGACGGCATCACTTTGACGCTTGAGCCGGTAACAGGTGGACCTCCGGGACAGATCAAGGCCGACGTAGTTCTTCTAGCGATAGGTCGTCGCGCTTACACAGATGGGCTTGGCCTGGCCGAGATTGGCGTTGCAACAGACGAGCGCGGGCGCGTCGAGACGGATGGGCATTTCGCCACCAATGTTGCGGGCATCTATGCAATTGGCGATGTAATAGCGGGCCCGATGCTTGCGCATAAAGCCGAGGACGAGGGCGTCGCGGTAGCAGAGCTGTTGGCGGGGCAAGCCGGTCACGTGAACTACGAGGTGATCCCAAGCGTGGTATACACCTGGCCGGAAGTGGCATCACTCGGACAGACCGAGGAGCAGCTAAAAGCGGCTGGAATCGCTTACAACGTCGGCAAATTTCCTTTCACGGCTAACGGACGGGCACGAGCGCTTGGAGAGACGGACGGATTTGTTAAAATACTGGTGGACAAGGTAAGTGACCGCATCCTTGGAGCCCATATCATCGGCCCAGACGCTGGGACGCTGATTGCGGAACTTGCAACAGCCATGGAATTCGGAGCCAGTGCCGAGGATGTTGCGCGTATTTGCCATGCACACCCAACTCTTAGCGAAGCAGTCAAGGAAGCCGCTTTAGCGGCTGATGGCCGGGCATTGCACATATGAACACAACGCGCCCATTGGGATTGACCATGGGTGATCCTGCCGGCATCGGCGGGGAGTTATCGTTGAAGGCATGGCTGGCGCGACGCGATTCTCATCCATTCGTCGCGTTAGATGACCCAGAGCGGCTGCGACAGATTTCTACGGAGTTGCAGCTAGACGTGCCAATCCGGGTCGTGAACGCGGCGTTGGCAGCCAGCGCGGTATTTCGGAATGCGTTACCGGTGCTGCCGGTGACACTCTTAGGTCCGGTTCGTCCTGGCCATGCCGACCCCGTCAATGCGCCGGCTGTGATTGCTTCGATCGAGCGGGCAACGCGCCTCGCCTTCGCAGGCGAGATCGGGGCCGTGGTCACCAATCCGTTGCACAAGTCAACGTTGTATGGCGCTGGATTTCCTCACCCGGGACACACTGAATTCCTTGCATCCCTTACTGGAGCAAAGCTTCCGGTCATGATGCTGGCCAGCCCCATTTTGCGCGTAGTCCCGGTCACAGTCCATGCATCGCTCAGGCGCATGCTGGACATGATAACGACCGATCGGATCGTTGATGTCTGCCGGGTCACTGCTGCAGCACTCCGAGAATACTGGGGTATTGAGCGGCCACGCCTCGCTGTTGCCGGTCTCAATCCGCATGCAGGAGAGGACGGGACCATGGGGGAAGAAGAACTTACGATCATCGCTCCAGCGATAGCTAAGTTGAGAGCTGAGGATATCGATGCATCGGGACCGTGGGCTGCCGATAGCATGTTCACGCCAGAAGCACGCGCGGCTTATGACGTGGCAATTGGCATGTATCATGACCAAGCGCTGATCCCACTGAAAACTCTAGATATGCACAATGGTGTCAACTTGACTCTCGGGTTGCCGATCATTCGAACGTCGCCTGATCATGGCACCGCGTTTGCGATTGCGGGGAAGGGTGTCGCCGACCCCTCCAGCCTTATCGCCGCCCTCGACCTGGCGTCGGAGCTCGCTCATCGGCGAGAAGCGGCTTGAGTATGGGAACTCTGCTGCGATTAGGTGTAAATATCGACCACGTGGCAACTTTGCGCAACGCACGAGGCGGGAACTACCCAGATCCTTTGCTGGCGGCGCAGACAGCTATTGCTGCAGGGGCCGACGGCATAACGATGCATCTTCGTGAAGACCGCCGACATATCCGCGATCACGACATTCAACTGGTACGGGCTGCGATCGCCAAGCCGCTCAACTTCGAGATGGCGGCGACGGAGGAGATGGTGCGAATCGCTCTCGATATCAAACCGCACGCTTGTTGCCTGGTGCCGGAGAAGCGTGCTGAGGTGACAACGGAAGGTGGCCTTGACGTCAAGAGGCAGCACAAGGAACTTCGCTCTATCGTCACCAAGCTGACTGAGGCAGGGATCCGGGTATCGCTCTTTATAGATCCCGATCCAGAACAACTGCAGGCAAGCTCTGCGGTTGGGGCTGCGATTGTTGAATTGCACACCGGTGCATACGCCCATGGAGCGGTTGGTGAACTGGAACGCCTGCAGCGTGGTGCGCGGGTGGCCGTGGCTCTAGGACTTGAGTGTCATGCGGGCCATGGACTCACCTACGAGAATGTCGGGCCGGTTGCGCAAATTCCAGAGCTGACCGAATTGAACATCGGACACTTCATCATCTGCCAAGCTGTCTTCGAGGGCCTGACCTCCGTCATCAGGCAGATGAAGCTGCTGATGCAAAAGGCGCGGAGCTGAAGACCCTATTTGGATTGCTCTGCCCTGGGTGATCGGGGGTGCGAGGCAACCCAGGCCTTCAGGAGTTGTGATTCGTCGACGGCAGTATAGTGCTGCGTAGTCGAAAGGCTGGCATGACCCAACAAGTCCTGAATCGACCTAAGGTCGGCACCCGAGGCTAGGAGATGGGTTGCGAAGGAATGCCGTAGCGCGTGCGGCGTCGCGTGCTCAGGCAGTCCGTTGAGCCGACGGAATTCTCTCAAACGACGCTGAACGACTCCTGGGTTGAGGCGATCGCCCCGTGCACCCAGAAACAGTGGCGCATCCTGTCGGTTATCTGGGTGTAGCCTTAGCCAGTTTTGAATGGCTGCACTTACCACGGGCAGTAACGGCACGATTCGCTGCTTGGACCCCTTGCCTATCACGCGCAAAGCGGCATTGGTGCCAGACTGCCGAGCCTCGGCGACGTTCAAGGCCAAGGCCTCGGCGATCCGCAGGCCGCTGCCGTAGAGCAAGCTAAACAATGCGACATCCCGAGCCGCAATAGCCTTTTCGTCAGATAATTCGCCGATCTCCTCCACAATCACCATGGCGTGTGACTTAGAAAGCGCCCTTGGCAGCGGCTTATTGGCACGGGGCGATTGGAGCAAAGCCACCTGCGCGTTATTGACGCCGTGCCGCCGGGCGAGCCATCGAAAAAAGCCGCGCACCGCAGACAGGTGCCGGGACCGGGTGGCGTTGCCCAACCCATGACTCGCTTCAGCCGCCAGCCACGCGCGAAGATCGGACATACGTAGCCCCGCCAGCGCCGTCAGGTCTGGCGGTTCGCCTAGATGCAGGGTGAGAAAGCCAAGAAACGCACCGATATCCCGTGCGTAGGCTTCGATAGTAAGATCGGCGGCCCGACGCTCATGCGCGAGCCACTCTAAAAATTGCTGCCGGGCTACCTCGGCCAACATTACCGGCCAAGGGCCGCGGCGACCACGCGGCCCAGAAAACTCAATGCCCCACTACCTTGCGTTGGATCCAAGGCTCCTGCCTTCCGAGTCACGAGCGCCAGCAATGCCATCGGACCTTCGCCCGGCACGCGGACAAGCGCCTCGTACCGTGCTAGCAGAGCAGCTTCACCATGCAACAAGTGCGCATCGAGCCCACCTTGTCGAAAGAGCACGTTACGCCCGCGCATCAGCGCATCAACCATGCCGGTGGGCAGCGTTCGCGTCCCGGAAATTGCAACTTCCATGCACAATGCAGCGCCGTCTATCCCAAGCAACGACGGTAGTTCCGACACAATGCAGTCCGCGGCATCATCGCTCCGGATGAGGGCAAGAACGGCCTCCTGAACCCGAGCTGCCAGGCTTGCAGCGGCACGACCAGCGGCCAGCACGTTGTCAGCCCGCTCGGACATGGCAGTTGCGTGTCCACGCTCGGCATCCAGAAGCGCCGCCATATGATCGGCCAAACGATCGCCGTGTACCCGGCGCGGAGGCTCGAGAGCGCGATAGAGTTCAGGCCGATCTCTTAGAAATCCAGGTTGCTCGCGCAGGAAGCGCTCAACTTCGGCAGCCGACAGGTCCGTGGTCTCCATCGGCACGGTCTTCATCAGGCGATGGTTTGACCGGCTTTTGCCCAGTCCGCCGAGAAGGCCGTGAGGCCCTGATCTGTAAGGGGATGTTGATATAACTGGCGCAGCACCGAAGGCGGCAATGTCACCACGTGGGCACCCAGCTTGGCGGCTGTGACCACATGGTGAGGGCTGCGCACACTGGCCACCAATACCTCGGTCTCAATTGCCGGATAGTTCTCGAAAATCTGAACAATATCCGCAATAAGCTCCATGCCGTCCTGACCGATATCGTCGAGTCGTCCGACAAAGGGGCTAACGAAAGTGGCTCCGGCCTTTGCCGCCAACAATGCTTGTCCGGCCGAGAAGCAAAGCGTGACATTGACCATGGCGCCGTCGTTAGTCAGCGCCTTGCACGCGCGCAGCCCATCGGGCGTCAGGGGGACCTTTACCGTAACATTCTTCGCGATGGCGCGGAGAACGGTCGCCTCACGCATGATCTCGTCGTAGTTGGTGGCGGCGACCTCGGCGCTGACCGGACCATCGACCATTCCGCAAATCTCTCGTATCACCTCAGCGATTTTGCGTCCGGATTTGGCGATCAGCGAGGGGTTGGTAGTAACGCCATCCAAAAGGCCCGAGGCGGCCAGAGCCTTGATTTCGGCGCTATCAGCAGTGTCGACGAAGAATTTCATAAGGCTTTGTTCCCAAGGGAGGGTCTGTCCCGACGGCGCAACTTGAGGCAGACCATACAAGATGAAAGGCAGGATCCCCAAGCAACGCGTGCAGGCGGACCTGCCGATCGAACGGCTTGAACGCCGGCGCGTTCCCGTGCTGCTACCATACCCGTTTCCCGGCCCCTTCGACTATCTAGTACCCCAAGGCCTCGATCCCCAACCGGGTGACATCGTGGTTGTCCCGCTAAACCGGCGGGAGGTGGTGGGTGTCGTTTGGGATGGTCATGCCGATGCCAAGCTTGGTGATAATCGGTTGCGATCGATTGCCGCTATCCTGGACGCGCCGGCCATGCGCCCGGATATCCGCCGACTGGTCGACTGGATCGCAAGCTACACCGTGACGCCGCCAGGCGATGTGTTGTCGATGGCTCTTCGCATAAATGCGCTGCGGCCCGATTTGCCGCCGACCGGTTGGCGCTTGGCGGAACCGCTGCCAGAGGTTCGCCTGACTGATCCGCGAAGAAGGGTAATGGCGGCGCTTATCGACCGGCAGCCGATGACAACTGCAGATCTGGGGAGGTGCGCCAGTGTTTCGGCCGCTGTGATCCGGACGATGGGTGATCTGGGTCTACTGGTCTCGACGCCTGTCGCCGTTCTGTCACCGTTCATACAGCCTAACCCTGATTATCCAGGACCGACGCTATCGCCCGGCCAAGAAGCGGTAGCCGTTGAGTTGCGGACTGCTGTGGCATCGCGAGCATTTTCGGTCACGCTGCTGGATGGCGTCACCGGATCCGGTAAGACGGAGGTGTATCAAGAGGCAATTGCGGAATGCTTGCGCCAAGGGCGGCAGGCGTTGGTGTTGCTGCCGGAAATCGCCTTGTCTTCGCAATGGCTGGAGCGTTTTCAGCATCGCTTCGGGGTGGCGCCAGCAGTCTGGCATTCTGATCTTACCCCGCGCGTTCGGCGGACGACGTGGCGCGCGGCGGCGGCCGGGCAAACGCCTGTGGTTGTTGGGGCAAGATCCGCTTTGTTCCTGCCATTCCCCGATCTTGGGCTGGTAGTGATCGATGAGGAGCATGAGACCGCCTTCAAGCAGGAAGATGGGGTGATCTATCACGCCCGAGACATGGCGATCGTCCGTGCCAAGTTCTGCTCGGCACCGGCGGTTCTGGTCTCGGCAACGCCGAGCCTGGAGAGTGTGGCGAATGTTGAAGCGGGTCGTTATCGGCACCTCGTGCTTCCGTCACGCCATGGCGGCGCTAGCCTACCTGACGTCCAATTGTTGGATTTGCGCGACCATCCGCCCGAAAGGGGTCGTTTTCTGGCCGCGCCACTGGTCGATCAGATCAAAGAGACGTTGGGGCGTGGGGAACAGGCGATGTTATTCCTCAACCGACGTGGCTACGCTCCGCTGACGCTTTGCCGCGCGTGCGGGCATCGCATGCAATGTCCGAATTGCACGGCATGGTTGGTGGAGCATCGGACGCGGCGCCAGTTGCTCTGTCACCATTGTGGGCACTGCATTCCGATCCCGCTCGTCTGCCCAGCGTGCAAGGCAGAGCATAGTCTCACCCCGGTCGGCCCCGGAGTGGAAAGGATTACAGAGGAGAGCCAAGAGTTGTTTCCCGAGGCCCGATTGCTGGTCATGGCGAGTGACACCATGCCGGGCCCGCATGCGGCGGCCGCAGCGGCGCGGGCTATCGCGGCCCGGGATGTAGACCTGATCATCGGTACACAAATTGTTGCTAAAGGCTGGCATTTCCCCTTTCTGACGCTCGTCGGCGTGGTGGATGCCGATTTGGGTCTTGCAGGGGGTGATCTTCGGGCAGCCGAGCGGACGGTGCAGTTGTTGCACCAGGTGGCCGGGCGGGCGGGCAGGGCGGAGGCGCCCGGTCGGGTCCTGTTGCAGACGTTCAGCCCCGAGCATCCGGTTATGCAGGCATTGCGAGCCGGTGACCTCGAGGGCTTCATGGCGCGGGAGACGGCGCAGCGGCGGCCCGGCCACTGGCCGCCTTATGGACGATTGGCGGCGTTGATCGTGTCTTCGGACAGCGGCGAAGCGGCCGATGCCGCGGCTGCGGCACTTGGCCGAGTGGCCCCGCATGGCGACGGGATCGTGGTGCTGGGACCGGCGCCTGCTCCGCTGGCGATCCTACGTGGGCGGCACCGTCGCCGGCTGCTGCTTAAAACCCGGCGGGAGATAGCGGTTCAGCCGTTACTGCGCGCCTGGCTGGCCGAAGTAGCGCTTCCAGGCAGTGTCCGGGTGGATGTCGACGTCGATCCCGTCAGCTTTCTGTAGGCCTCGCGGGGACCGGCATTTCATTCCTGGGCAACATGTTGCGTACGGCTGGGACGCATGGTAGATGCCCCGCGCTAGCGGTAATGCTGGCGCGCAGTCAACTGGTCGCGCACGAGAGTGTGGCCGTCTTTGAATGGAACAGCAGCGTTGGCGTCAGGCGGCAGCACGATTTCCTCGAGTGGTGGCCTGGCTGGCCGGTACGCCGCCGCACTTTATTCGTATGCCAGCGATGAGCACGCGCTTGACTTAGTCGTCGAGCAGATGGATGCGCTTGGTCGGTTAGCCGACCAGAGCCCGGATTTGCGACGTTTGCTCGGCAGTCCACTGGTCGATGTGAACACCGCGCAACGGGCTATGCAGGCGGTGCTGGTCGATCAGAACTTCGGCAAGATCGTGCAGAATTTTGTGGGCGTCCTGGTGGCCAACCGCCGACTTGGGGCGATGCGGACGGTGATCGCCGCGTTCGCCGCGTTGGTCGCCGAAAAGCGCGGGGTCGTGGTGGCGCAGGTCGAATCCGCGCATCCTTTGACCGATGTGCAGGAACAGCAATTGCGTGCTCGGCTGATCGAGGCCGGTTACGGCAATGTAGATATAGTTAAGCGGGTCGATCCGGCCCTGCTGGGTGGCTTGGTCGTGAAGATCGGCGCCCGCTTGTATGACACAAGTCTGAAATCCCGGCTGCAGCGTCTGCAGTACGCGATGAAGGGAGCTGCCTGACATGGAGATCCGTCCTGCCGAGATCTCGGAGATTCTAAAGAAGCAGATCGCTTCTTTCGACACCGAGGCGAACGTTGCCGAAACCGGTCAAGTCCTGAGCGTTGGCGACGGCATCGCCCGCATCTTTGGCCTGCAGAATGTGATGGCGGGTGAACTTGTCGAGTTTCCGTCGGCGGGGCTGAAGGGAATGGCGCTGAATCTCGAAACCGACAATGTCGGTGTCGTGATCTTTGGCGACGACCGGCAGATCCGTGAAGGCGACACCGTCAGCCGTACCGGCACGATTGTCGACGTGCCGGTTGGCCGCAGCCTCCTCGGCCGGGTTGTCGATGGGCTCGGTAATCCGATCGACGGCAAGGGGCCGATCGACGCCCCGCGTATGCGCGTCGAAGTGAAAGCTCCCGGCATCATTCCGCGGAAATCGGTCCATGAGCCGATGCAGACGGGGATCAAGGCAATCGACGCCCTGATCCCGATCGGGCGCGGCCAGCGTGAGCTGATCATCGGCGATCGCCAGACCGGCAAGACCGCGGTGATCATCGATACCATCATCAACCAGAAGGGCATCAACGCCGGCAGTGACGAGAGCAAGAAGCTGTATTGCATCTATGTCGCCATCGGCCAGAAGCGCTCGACAGTTGCTCAGCTAGTGCGCACCTTGGAAGAGCAGGGCGCGATGGAGTATTCCATCGTTGTCGCCGCCACCGCGTCCGATCCGGCGCCGATGCAATTCCTGGCGCCTTACACCGGTTGCACCATGGGCGAGTTCTTCCGCGACAGCGGCTCGCATGCGGTCATTTTCTATGACGATCTGTCCAAGCAGGCCGTTGCATATCGCCAGATGTCGCTGTTGCTGCGCCGTCCGCCGGGTCGCGAAGCGTACCCGGGCGACGTGTTCTACCTGCATTCGCGCCTGCTGGAGCGGGCTGCGAAGATGTCCGACGTCAACGGAGCGGGCAGCCTGACCGCGCTGCCGGTGATCGAGACCCAGGCGGGCGACGTTTCGGCGTATATCCCGACCAATGTGATTTCGATTACCGACGGCCAGATCTTTCTGGAGACCGAACTGTTCTTCAAGGGCATCCGCCCGGCGGTGAATGTCGGCATCTCGGTGTCGCGCGTGGGCTCCGCCGCGCAGATCAAGGCGATGAAGCAGGTTGCCGGACGCATCAAGCTGGAGTTGGCACAGTATCGCGAAATGGCTTCTTTTGCGCAGTTCGCGTCTGATCTCGATGCATCGACCCAGAAACTGTTGGCCCGTGGTGCGCGTCTCACCGAGTTGCTGAAGCAGCCGCAGTTTGCGCCGGTGCCGGTTGAGGAACAGGTTGTCGTGCTGTTTGCCGGCGTACGCGGCTATCTTGACGGCATTGATATCGGCCGTATCGGCGCATTCGAACGGCAGATGCTGAGCGAGATGCATTCGCGTGATCCGGCGCTGATGAGCGCCATTCGCGACGATCGCGAAATCAAGCCAGACGTCGAGAAGAAGCTGATCGCGTTCATGGACAGCTTCACCAAGGCGTTCGTCTGATCGCTGATTAGGTAGCGCCCTCATGCCAAGCCTGAAGGACCTCCGGCTCCGCATCAACAGCGTGAAGTCGACCCAGAAGATTACCAGCGCCATGAAAATGGTGGCTGCGTCTAAGCTGCGTCGCGCGCAGTCGCAGGCCGAAGCGGCGCGTCCCTATGCCCAGCGGATGGAGCGGATGCTGGCGGCGCTGGCAGCCAGCGTGTCGGGCAGCCCCACCGCACCACCAATGATGGCTGGTACCGGTGCCGACAAGGTCCATCTGCTGGTGCCGGTCACCGCCGAGCGTGGCCTCGCGGGCGGGTTCAATTCGAATATTGGCCGGCTTACCCGCAACATTGCGCGGAGGCTTGAGGCCGAAGGCAAAACCGTCAAGATCATGCCGGTCGGGCGCAAGGGGCGCGACTACCTCCGGCGCGAGATGTCCGGCAACATCATCAGCGACATCAGCTACGCGGGACGCAAGGGGATTGGTTTTGCAGATGCCCAGGATATCGGGCAGCGGATCGCCGCCATGCTGTCGGCAGGCGAGTTCGATGTCTGCACGGTGATCTACAACCGCTTCCATTCGGTTATCGCCCAGATCCCGACAGAAATGCAGTTGATTCCGACCGTGTTGCCGGAGTTGAAGGACGAAGCGCCGGCGGCTTCAAGGGCGGTCTATGAGTTTGAACCGGACGAGGAAACGCTGCTGGCGCGGTTGCTACCGCAGAACCTCGCTATTCAGATCTATCGGGCGCTGCTGGAAAGCTCAGCGGGTTTCTATGCGTCGCAGATGACGTCGATGGACAATGCCACCCGCAATGCCGGCGACATGATCAAGCGCCTGTCGCAGAACTATAACCGGGCGCGCCAGGCGAACATCACGCGCGAACTGATCGAAATCATTTCCGGCGCCGAGGCGCTCTAGCAGCTTCGGCCGCAACAACTGAGACCGCCCGGACGCAAGCGGGCGCGATACCACAAGGAGTGGAGTTAGTATGGCCAGCAACAATGTCGGGCGAGTGACGCAGGTCCTGGGCGCCGTGGTCGATGTGCAGTTCGACGGCGAGTTGCCGTTCATTCTCAATGCGCTCACCACCCGCCTCAATAACCTGGACCTGGTGCTGGAAGTCGCCCAAGAGCTGGGTGAGAAGACCGTCCGCTGCATCGCCATGGACGCCACCGAAGGCATGGTGCGCGGCCAGGAGGTCGTCGACACCGGCTCGCCCATCAGCATGCCGGTCGGTCCGGAAACCCTCGGCCGCATCCTGAACGTCATCGGTGACCCGATCGACGAGCGCGGCCCGATTCATACCAAGATGCGCTACCCGATCCATCGCTCGGCTCCGACCTTCGAGGAGCAGGCCACATCTGCCGAGATCCTGGTGACCGGGATCAAGGTCGTTGATCTGCTTGCCCCGTATCTCAAGGGCGGAAAGGTTGGATTGTTCGGCGGTGCCGGGGTCGGCAAGACCGTGCTGATTCAGGAGTTGATCAACAATATCGCCAAAGCGCATGGCGGCGTGTCGGTGTTCGCCG
This sequence comes from uncultured Alphaproteobacteria bacterium, assembly GCA_963819305.1. Lineage (GTDB taxonomy): Bacteria > Pseudomonadota > Alphaproteobacteria > Acetobacterales > Acetobacteraceae > CAVTKE01. The sequence goes on along the minus strand of CAWFVP010000001.1, from coordinate 642,846 downwards.
GCGTTGGCGAACGCACGCGCGAAGGCAACGACCTGTATCACGAAATGGTTGATGCGGGAGTTATCAAGTTGGGCGAAAACGGCTCGACCGAAGGCTCCAAGGTGGCGCTGGTTTACGGCCAGATGAATGAGCCGCCGGGTGCGCGCGCCCGGGTGGCACTGTCCGGCTTGTCCCTCGCCGAATATTTCCGCGACGAGGAAGGCCAGGACGTTCTTTTCTTCGTCGACAACATCTTCCGCTTCACCCAGGCGGGCGCCGAAGTGTCGGCTCTGCTCGGGCGCATCCCCTCAGCGGTGGGCTACCAGCCGACGCTGGCGACCGATATGGGCGCGCTGCAGGAGCGAATTACCTCGACAAACAAAGGGTCGATCACCTCGGTGCAGGCGATCTATGTGCCGGCCGATGACTTGACCGACCCGGCGCCTGCGACCTCGTTCGCCCATCTGGATGCGACCACGGTGCTGTCGCGGCAGATCGCTGAGCTGGGTATCTACCCGGCGGTTGATCCGCTCGAACTCGACTTCGCGCTCGCTCGACCCGCGGATCGTCGGCGAGGAGCATTACCTGGTCGCTCGCGAAGTGCAGAGAATCCTGCAGACCTACAAGTCGCTGCAGGATATCATCGCGATTCTGGGCATGGATGAGCTTTCGGAAGAGGACAAGCTCGTGGTTGCCCGTGCCCGCAAGATCCAGCGCTTCCTGTCGCAGCCGTTCCATGTGGCCGAGGTCTTCACCGGCTTTCCCGGCGTGTTCGTGCCCATCGCCGACACCGTCCGCAGCTTCAAGGCGATCTGCGCCGGCGAATACGATCATCTCCCCGAGGCCGCCTTCTACATGGTCGGAACCATTGAGGAAGCGGTCAAAAAGGGCGAGTCGATGAAGACCGCGGCTTAAGGGTCGGCGCAGGAGCAGGATGATGCCGGTCGACCTTGAGATCGTGAGCCCCGAGAAGCTGCTGCTGTCGCGGGCGGTAGAGATGGTGGTCATCCCGGCATACGAGGGTGAGATGGGTGTGCTACCGCAGCATGCGCCGATGATCGTGTTGCTGCGCGGCGGGACCGTTCGCCTCTACGAAAATGGCCAGGTGACGGACCGCTTGTTCGTCTCGGGCGGATTTGCTGAGATCACCCCCGAGCGGGTGACTGTACTTGCCGACGAGACATTCACCATCGAAGAGCTGTCCCGTGCGGAGGGTGAGCGCCGTCTGGCTGCTGCCGAGGCCGAATACAACGCGGCAGACAAAAACGACATGATCGCTGTCGACGCGTCTATGGACCGGATGCAGTCAGCTCGAGCAATGATCGAGACGGCAAGCGCGTAGGTTGCCGTAGCGCTTGCCGACGCCGCCGCCTGACTGTCGGGGCGAGGAACCATCAGGTCCTGCCCCGGGGTTGATGTTGCGGCACGACGTGTTCCTTGAAGTCGGGTAGCCAAAATGCAAACTGTCGTGAACGATAGGTCTTGGCCTGCGTTCCGACCGATGCGGCCCATCCCGAGTGAGACGTGACCACGATGAAACACTGGAAAATCAGCGACGTATCCTGGGATCAGTTCGATCGAAGTCGCCTTGACCCGGAGATCATTCCCTTGGTCAAAGCCGCGGCCATGGTGGAGCGGAATGGCACCGACTATGGCGTCTACCTCAACAATATCTTCCGAGAAGACCAGGATTTTTGCCAGGCGGCAGCCACTTGGAGCGTTGAAGAGGTCCAGCACGGTGACACTCTGGGAAAATGGGCGATGCTGGCGGACCCAGCGTGGAGCTTTCCGGAGGCTTTCGAGCGTTACCGCCAGGGCTATCGCCTAAACCTTGACGCTGATGCCTCGATTCGGGGATCGCTGACCGGCGAACTCGTGGCGCGGTGCATGGTAGAGATCGGGACGTCGAGTTACTACACGGCCCTTGCCGAGGTAACTCAGGAGCCGGTTCTGCAACAGGTCTGCCGGCTGATCGCGGCTGATGAGTTCCGACACTTCAAACTGTTCTACGACCATATGAAGCGCTATCTTGCGCGGGAAAACCTTTCCTTTGTGCAGCGGCTACGGATTGCTGCCGGCCGGATCAGCGAGAGCGAAGACGACGAACTGGCCTTTGCCTATCATTGTGGCAATGAGCCACCTCAGCAGTCTTACGATCACGGCCGCTGCACCGCCGCCTACATGGGCAAGGCGATGGGCGTGTATCGCTTCCGACATATCGAGCGGAGTGTTGGCATGGTTTTCAAGACAGTCGGACTTCCGCCACGCGGCCGCTTATCGGATATCGCTGCTCGCCTGGCATGGCAACTTATGCAGCGTCGCCGCCGGCGCTTCGTTTTTCCCTCAGAACTCGCACAGGCCGCTTGATCGTTGACTTCCGGTTGCCTTCAACAGTGCAGCCTGGGTTGACGTGGATTAGCGACGGGTACCTGGTCACAGAAAGTTACTGGGGAGTGGCATAGTGGAAATTAATCTGCGAGGCCGAGCGGCCGTGATTACTGGCGGTAGCAAGGGACTGGGTCTGGCGATGGCAACCCGGTTTGCTGCTTCTGGTGCCGATGTGGCGATTCTGGCCCGTCGGAAGGATGCTTTGGAAGAGGCGCGGGTCATCATCGAGAAGACTGCCCGGGGCAAGGTGGTGGCCGTATCCTGTGACGTTTCAAAGGCTGACGAGATCATCGATGCATACGACGATGTGGTCCGAGGTTTGGGCAGTGTGGATATCGTTGTGAACAACGCCGGCACCAGTCGCACTGGTGCGTTCGAGACGGTCACCGATGCCATTTGGCAGGAAGATCTCGACCTAAAGTTGTTCGCGGCAATCCGGTTGACCCGCCTTGCCTGGCCAGGCATGCGCGAGCGAAAGTGGGGGAGGGTGATCAACGTGCTCAATATAGGCGCCAAGGCTCCGCGTGCCGGCTCGTGCCCGACGGTGGTTTCTAGGGCAGCGGGGATGGCACTAACAAAGGTGCTGGCCGGAGAAGGCGCGCCCCACGGCATCTTGGTGAACTCATTACTGGTGGGTCTGATCGTTACCGAGCAGGTGCGGAACAATCACCGTGTGCGTGGGAACAACGCCACGTTGGAGGAATTCATCGCGAAAGCCGGAGCCGGGGTCCCACTGGGGCGGATGGGCACGGCGGAGGAATTCGCGAATGTCGCCTGTTTTCTGGCGTCGGACCAGGCGGGATATGTGACCGGGACCGCGATCAATGTTGATGGGGGGAGTTCGCCGGTGGTTTGATCCGGTCCTGAGGGACTGCAGAGGATTCACTCGATCATTGGTTGACGTCCCTCCGGGTGGGCGACCTCGCGATATAGTCCCAGAGCGGAGACGACTGGCAGATCATTGAACTGAAATAGACAGGCGTCCTCACTGTTCGAAGCGTTCCCGTGCTCGTGCCACTCCCAGGAGGGGACGCAAAAAATATCTCGCTCGACCCAGTCGAAGCGACGCCCCCCGATGACGGACCAGCCCTCGCCTCTCGCGACCTGATAAATGACGCTGCCGGTATGGCGGTGCGCGTGCGTGTGTTCGCCGGGGGCAAGCCGCTGCATCGCGGCCCCGATCGTCTGCATCACGGGGCCGCCGGTCATCGGGTTGACGTATTGCAGCATCGCGCCATCGAATGCTGACGAATCACCGGCTGCGGCACAGGCAAGCAGCGCCGTGTAGGTCGGAGCCCATTCGTATTTCAGTAGCGGAGAATAAGCTTTGGTCCAGGAGCCGTTTGTGGGCAGCAGCCCAGGTGCCCCGAACCTCGCCGAGGTGTCGTCGATCGGATGGACCACCGATTGGGCCAATTCCGGGTGCACCTGGAAGAAATTCGCCTCCATTGCGTTAACCAGAGGAATGTCGAGCCCGTCTTGCCAGATACACGTGGTGCCTCCGACATCAACGCCGTGTTCGTGCCAAGTGCCGTTAGGGGTGAGGACGAAATCGTTTCGGCCAAGCGTCACCTTGTGACCGTCGACGATGGTGTAGGCACCCTGGCCCTCCATGATAAAGCGCAGCGCAGAGGTGGAATGGCGATGCGAGGAGGCACGTTCGCCGGGGTTCATCACCTGCAGCCCGGTGTAAAGCCAGCCGACCGCGGCGGCGACGTCGCGACGGCCCGGGTTGACCAGATATACCACGCGCCGCCCGGCACGTTCGGGCGTGACAAGGTCGAGTGAGCGGAGCACGTGCGGGCGTAAGTCGCGATAGCGCCACCGCATTGGCACTGAGGTCGATTTCGGTTCCCAGGGCTCGATGACGTTGGCAACGGTCCAGAGCGCGCCTGCATCAAGGGCTGCGATATCGTCGTAATACTCGACAAGTTCGGGCGTCTCCTCGACGTTGGCCCGACCGGCAATGTCTTCGCGCATGGCAACCTCCTTGCGTCCCGCACCGTCGCATGGGTCACTGCGGCTAAGGAAGCCACAGTTACCTCCTGCGGTGTGTTGCAAAAGCCGCGTATCGAATGGGATGGCCTTATGGATCTCGAAGCTGAATACAACAACCGCCAGAAGGTCATCGGTCATGAGGTGATCATTGCAAGTTGGATCAAGGAAGCCGCCGCGTTCCGCGCGACGCAGGCATCTGCGGAGCTAGATCTGGTGTACGGACCGACGCCGCGGCAGCGGCTGGACCTTTTTCGACCGAAGGAAGACGGGCATCCGTTCATGGCAATGTTCGTGCATGGCGGATATTGGCAGGGTCTCGACAAATCCTTCGCCAGCCATCTTGCATCGGGGTTGCTGGCAAACGGGATGACGGTGGCGATCCCGTCCTATGAGCTTTGCCCCGCCGTTTCGCTGGCAGACATCGTTGAGGAATTGCAGCAGGCGGTCGCATTTCTATACAGGCGGCATGGGAAGCCGATTCTGGCGAGCGGGCACTCGGCCGGAGGACATCTTGCGGCGATGTTGCTGGCGACGGATTGGGTGAGTCGCGGCCTGCCTGCGACCGTGGTGCGCGCTGCGTTGCCGATCAGTGGATTGTTCGATTTGTCGCCATTGGTCTCCACCAGCTTGAACCGCGCGCTGAAGTTGGACGAGGCTGAGGCGCGTAGGCTTTCGCCAATTGGCCTGCCGCCGCCAAATCTGCCGATCCATGCCTTCGTTGGTGGCGACGAAGGTCACGAATTCATCCGCCAGTCCCGCGAGATTGCAGAGGCCTGGGGCGGGCGGTGGGGTCTTGTGGCAGGCGCCAACCATTTCACGATCGTGGCAGAGCTTGCCGACCCGCAGTCGGCAATGGTGCGGGCTGCGTTGGCTCTGTTAGCCTGAGTTCCGGGCAGTCGGGGGCATCTAGGATGACCGTGCTGATCGCGGGGGGAGGGGTTGGGGGGTTGACCCTCGCGCTGTCTTTGCATGAACGCGGCATCCACTGCATCGTGTTCGAGCAGGCGGAGGAGGTTCGGCCGCTGGGCGTCGGCATCAACACGTTGCCGCATGCTATCAAGGAGTTGGCTGATCTCGGGCTACTTCCGGCTCTGGACGCGACAGGCATCCGGACCCACGAACTCATTTACGTGAACCGGTTCGGGCAAGAAGTGTGGCGGGAGAAGCGCGGATTGCACGCGGGCCATAGCGTGCCGCAGTTCTCGATCCATCGCGGCAACCTGCAGGCGGTTCTGTGGCGTGCGGCCCGGGAACGGCTGCCGCCGGAGATGCTGCGGGTCGGACATCGCCTGATTGGCTTCGAGCAGGATGATGATGGGATCACGGCACGGTTTTCCGATCGCTCCGGGCAGCTTGTCGCGAGCGAGCGCGGGGCAGCCCTGGTGGCGGCGGACGGGATTCACTCTGTGGCGCGCCAGATACTGCACCCAGAGGATCCAGGCATTCGCTGGCAGGGGATCATGATGTGGCGCGGCGCGCGAGAGTGGCCGGTGTTCCTGGACGGCGATTCGATGGTGATCGCGGGGGATATGAACGAGAAACTGGTGTTGTACCCAATTGCGCGCGGTGGGGAAGGAATGCGGCTGACCAACTGGGTCGTATGCATTAAATCTGGCGATGGTAGCCTTCCGCCTCCGCGGCGGGGTGATTGGAGCCGGGTCGGCAGCCTTGCGGATGTTCTGCCGACGGTAAAACGATTCAACCTTCCATTTCTGGATCTGGAGGCGCTGGTCCGGGCGACACCGGAATTCTTCGAGTATCCGATGTGCGATCGCGACCCACTTCCTTGGTGGACGCTGGGTCGGGCTACCCTGCTAGGCGACGCTGCGCACCCGATGTATCCGGTTGGCTCCAACGGCGCGTCCCAGGCAGTGCTGGATGCGCGGTTTTTGGCGGCTCGGCTGAGCGAGTTGCCGGTAGCGGCGGCGCTGGCGATCTACGAGGCGGAACGTCTGCCAAAGACCGCTGAAATCGTTCGGCTGAACCGTTCCGGCGGACCAGAGCGGGTTGTCGATGTCGTATCCGCCCGGGCGCCGAATGGATTCGAGCGACTGGAGGACGTCATCTCACAGGAGGAACTTGCGGCTATCGCCGGCGGCTACGCGGCGACTGCCGGCTTTGCCAGCGTGTGAGTCAGACCGGCGGCGGAAGGAAATCAACTTCGCAGGTAGCTGAGATCCTCACCACCTCGGCAGGATCGGTAAGATTGTGAATGCGGGTGAAAAGCTCGTGCAGCTTACGCGACGGGCTGACCCAAAACAGGGCCCGGACGGTCCGGCTGCCGATGTTCTTATACCCGTGGGGGATGCCCATCGGCATCCGGGCCATGCCACCTGTTTCGAGGGTGTGGAGTGTTCCGTCGAGGGTCAACTCCATCTGGCCCTCGACAAGGTAGATGAACTCGTCCTGGGTTGGGTGGGTATGGGGAGGCACGAAGGTGCCGGGTTCGCCGACCACCTCGAACGAGAAAGACGTCGCGCAGCTCTCTTTAAGGTAGTACGTCTGTCCTAGTATACTCCATACTGTTCCGCCATCGCCTTGGCCGGCGGGAGTGATCCCTGCGTTCAGTAGTGCCATCGCAGTCATTTCCTCCAGTGATGGATCTAATTTTCTTCGCCCGTGGCCGTCTTGGGTGGAGATCCCGCCAAAGTCAGTACGCCTTTTTCGGCGATTGTGGGACTCTCGGCAAGTTGGATAGATCTTCTTTCTTCATCCTCGGAACGCCACTACTCCTGCTGCTCGAGGCAACATCGTCGGGGAACGGATGTCCCAGGTTCGCCTGTTGAACGGTCAATACCGCAACGACCCGAACCTAACCCGGCGCGATTGGAATGCTGCCGGCGCGCCAGGGAGCATTCCAACTGACGCTTCAGAATACTTTTCCCGGGTTCAAGATCCCAAGTGGATCCAAGGCGGCCTTGACCCGCCTCATGACATCCAATTCCTCTTGGGTCCGCGAATACGCAAGGTATGGCTTCTTCAGTAGCCCAATGCCATGTTCTGCCGATATTGACCCGCCGAATGCTCGTACCCGGTCATAGACGATCTGATCTATTTCCTTCTTCCCGGGGCCGCCCTGATCCTGCTTGACGCATATATGCAGATTGCTGTCGGCGATGTGGCCGAACCAAAGCGCCCGGAGGCTCACGTCGCGGGCAAACAGATGCTCTTTGCAATCATCAACGAATTCCTGAATTTGGCCGATCGGGATGCTGACATCGAAGCCGACATGCGGCTCGAAGCTGCGCTGGAATTCTGCGACGGAATCACGCAGCGACCACATCTCACGGCTTTCGCGATACGATTGCGCGAGCGACGCATCGAGCACGACCCCGTCGTCGAGCGCCGCTTCGATCATTGCGGTGAACACCCGATCGTCCTGCGACTGGTCCGAGCCGAGGCTGTCCATCAGCACATAGATGCCGGCTTTCGTCGCGACCGGCGGGCGGCAGCCATGCTCGGTGGTGGCGAGCTCGTAGAATTCCGGCCAAATCACCTCGAACGCCGAAAGTGCGCCGCCCAGCTCGGCTCGCGCCCGCCCTAGCAGTTCCAGCACTGCGGCGTAATCGGGAAGGGCGCAGAACGCAGTGCAGACACTCTCAGGCTTTGGGAACAGCCGCAGCACAAGACGCGTAATCACGCCGAGCGTGCCTTCGCTGCCAATGAACAGGTGCTTAAGGTCGTAACCTGCATTGTTCTTCAGCATCTTGTTCAGCGATGTCATCACTGTCCCATCCGCCAGCACCACTTCGATACCTAGGACCAGCTCACGTGTCATGCCGTATCGCAGAACTCGATTGCCACCTGCATTGGTAGATGCATTGCCGCCGATCAGGCACGAGCCGCGGCTGCCGATGTCCAAAGGGAACAACAGGCCAGCCGAATCGGCTGCCTCCTGCACGACTTGCAGAGGAACTCCGGCCTGCGCAGTGATCGTACCCGCCGCCATGTCCACTTCCTCGATTTCGCGCATGCGCGAGAGCGATAACACGACACATCCGGCTACAGGCGTGCCTCCACCGACCAGACCCGTCAGGCCACCTTGCGGCACGACTGGAATGCGATTGTGGTGACAGATGCGCAACAAATTCGAGACATCCTGCGTGTTGCGCGGATAGACGACTGCCAGAGGGCCCTCATCAGGTCGCGCACGGACGACCCAATCCCCGAAATGTTTCGACTCCATGGCGTTACCAACTTGGACATTGGCGTCTCCAACCGAAATCCGGATTTCTTCGACGAAGTTAAGGGGGACATCCATAGTATTGCTCCGGGAAGTGGGTCAGACGGAGAGATGCAGGCAAGTAACCACGTGAATCAAGCTAGCGGCGGTCATTGCCTTGGTTGGAGTTCGCGGGATCAAGCAGCCGACACCGCTGCGGTCTGCGCGATGTCACGAACGTGCTCTGCAATCGCGATCGCTGCCGTCAATCCCGGACTCTCGATGCCGAACAAATTAACCAGCCCCGAGATGCCATGAACCTGCGGACCCTGTATGACGAAATCCTGGCCAGGAGCGCCCTCCGGGACGATCTTTGGCCGGATACCAGAATATCCCGGCTGGAGCGCACCGTCCGGCAGCCCTGGCCAGTAACGCCTGACCACTGAATAAAAGCCGTCAGCCCGTCCAGGATTCACGCTGTAGTCGATTGTGTCGATCCATTCCACATCGGGTCCGAAGCGGGCCTGCCCACCGAGGTCGATCGTCAGATGCACGCCAAGTCCGCCTGGCACAGGCACCGGATAGATCAGACGCGAGAATGGCGATCGTCCAAGCAACGTAAAATAGTTTCCTTTCGCATAATACTCCTTAGGAATGGTTTGGCTGGGAATGCCGATGATGCTTCGCGCGAGGGCGCAGGCATGCAGGCCGGCAGAGTTGATCAGTAACCGGCAGCCTAGTGTTATCGGCTCTGCCCCGCCCACGTCGATGTCCACGCCCGTCGCGCTGACCCGACCGCCGATAACGGGACTGTGGAACACGAACGTCGCTCCGGAATGCTCTGCCTCGCCTTGCAGCGCCAGCATATAGGAATGGCTATCTACAACTCCGGTGGTTGGCGATAGCAACGCCGCCCGGCAGACCAGGTTGGGCTCCAATGCGAGCGCTTCTTGCGCGGTCAGCAGGCGCATGCCCTCAACACCGTTTCCCTCGGCTCTGGCCTTTATGCCGCCGAGCCGGGCAGCCTCATCATCGTTCGTCGCAACGATAAGCTTTCCGCAGTTCATGAACGGCACGCCGCGCTCGGAGCAAAATGCATAGAGCATGCGCCGACCTTGCACGCAGAACCGCGCCATCAGACTGTCTTGCGGGTAGTAGATGCCGGCGTGGATTACCTCGCTGTTGCGGCTGGAGGTCTCGGTACCGATGCCCTCTGCGGCATCCAGCACGATTACCTCGCGACCCGACAAGGCAAGCGCTCGCGCGATCGCAATGCCAACCACTCCGGCGCCGACAACGACACAATCAACCTGTTCCATCTGGTCTCTTATCCTCAAAGCCTCAGTGGGAGCGGATTAGCCCACAAGATATTCTTCATCAATTTGCACGAAAACTGAGACACGTCACATGGCCAGAGGCGAGTCGTTTTTCGGAAAAAAAATCGCATGGACGGCGACTAAGCGCCGTCGTGCTCTCCGGATGCGTTTCTGGATGCTTTCAAGGATGCACTCGTGTCGCCTCTCTTGTCGCAATTCCGCGGGTCAGGCAGCCCGGGCCAAATGTTCGGCTCCACGTCGATCGGACAATTCGACCATCTCCTTGTCTTTCCAGATGAACTTGCAGCGGGCAGGATAATTGCGGCCCCTCAACCGGTTTCTGGTGTGTCCCTTTCGGAAGCGGTGACCAGATCATCCATTGGCCCAGCATCGGCAAACCCTGTCAGCGATGATGCTGACAAGGCAATCGTTGGACCAACCGCCCGCGCCCAGTTCAATGTGACAGGGGCTGGAATTCGGATCGGTATCCTGTCCGATAGCTTCAATGTTCGGGGCGGCTATGCCACCGACGTAACCGATGGCGCCCTTCCATCTGGTGTGACGATCTTGAAGGAAGGCAGTTCCGCCGGCAACGATGAGGGCCGGGCAATGGCCGAGGTGATCCACAAAATCGCGCCAGACGCCCAAATTTTTTTCTACACAGCTTTTTCCGGCGAGTCTGACTTCGCCGCCGGCATCGTTTCGCTCGCCCAATCGGGAGCGCAAATCATCGTCGATGACGTGAGTTACTTGGACGAGCCATTCTTTCAGGATGGCGGTGCTATCCAGAAGGCCGTGGAACAAGTCATCGCGGGTGGAGTGGACTATTTCACGGCTGCCAGCAATACTGGGGCGAATTTCTACCAACAGGCCTTCCACGGCGTCCAAACGGTTCTACCTGGCTTGTCGGGCACTTTCCTCGCAGAGAATTTCGGGTCGGCGAGTAAACCGGCGGCGCTGCAAAGCCTCACGATCGGTCAGGGCAGCAGCGTCAGCCTGGATCTTCAATGGGATCAGCCATTCGCGACCATTGGCAAGAGTCATGGTGCTGAGAACAGTCTTGGGATGGTTCTCTACGACGGCATCGGCCAGATCGTAGGCTATGCCATGAAGAACGAGACGGGCGGGAATCCCGATCAAATCCTGCAGTTCACGAATACGACGTCCGCAACCGATTTTCATCTGGCGATTGTGACGAACGGAGGCAGCACTGTGCCGGGCCAATTCAAATACATCGCATATGGCACGGACGTGCATATTGACGACGTCGATGCGGGCGTCGGATCGGGCAGCGTGATCGGTCATGCAATGGTGCCGGGTGTCAACGTCGTCGGCGCCGTGGCCTGGAACGAAACGCCTGTATATGGCGGGAGAGATAATGTTGAGCGGTTTTCGTCGATTGGGCCGGGGTCTTTCTGGTTCGACGCCAATGGCAATCGATTGGCGCGTCCGGTCGCCGGAGACGGCGTCGACTTCCTGGCTCCGGACGGTACGACAACGAGCGTTTTCAATCCATTCTTTGGCACATCCGCGGCAGCGCCGGGCGCGGCCGCCACAGCGGCGTTGATGCTCCAGGCGAATCCAACCCTCTTGCCTGCGGAGGTTAGTTCCATCCTGGCGCGCTCGGCTCTCGCTGCCTTGGGCCCGGCCGGGGCAACGGGCGCTGGTTTGATTCAAGCAGATGTCGCTGTTCAACTTGCCGTCGATGCCGTTGCTCAGAAATCGCAAACGGTGCTCGCGGGAGGTTCGGCGCCTGTCGCTGTCGTCGGATCAGCGGGTGCGACCCGGGTTATATCGATTTCCGACACGCTCTCGGGAACACTCGCCATGCTGGCCAGCGATCCAAGCAGCCTTTCCGACTTCAATGTTTCAGTCGACCCCATTCTGGCGACCCGCGGTGCTGTCGCGGCAGCGAGCTTGGGGGTCGGAACAGCGGTTTTGGCCATGCTTGCCAGCCCAGACCAGATACCGGTGCCGATCAATCAGTTTCCGTAAGTCGGATACCCATGGAACTCCGCCGCGGCGCAGGGCACATTGCGGGCTAATCGTTGGGAGCCCTTGATGTTCGACGACCAAAAATTGGCAGCACTGCGCGCGCGCTTTGCTGCTGGCCGGAGCGACGATGTTCAGGAGCCAGATTTTCAGAAGGCCATTTCGCTGGTCTTCAAGGCCGATGGGCGGCGCATGCTGCCCTATGCTGGCATACCCACGCTGCTGGACGCGGTATCCCGGCCAGACGCGCCTGAACTCGATGATCTGGCTGGACTGCAGATCGCCTTACTTGGTGTGCCGATGGATCTCGGTGTCACCAATCGGAGCGGTGCCCGGCTGGGCCCTCGCGCCGTCCGCAACATCGAGCGCATCGGCCCCTATAACCACGCGCTCCGCATTGCTCCGCTGGCCGAATGTCGCGCTGCCGACATCGGCGATGTGCCGTTCCGAAGCCGATACAGCCTGCCTGACTGTATCGAGGATATCGAAGCGTTTCTGACCCGGATCAATGCTGCCGGCACGATGCCTTTAAGCATCGGCGGTGACCACTCGATGACCTATCCCATCCTCAGAGCGCTTGGTCGCGACCGCGCCGTCGGCCTGGTACATATCGACGCACATTGCGACACCAGCGGCGAACTCGAAGGTAGCCGGTTTCATCATGGCGGCCCATTCCGCCAAGCGGTCCTCGACGGTGTGTTGGATCCCGAGCGCACAATTCAGATCGGAATTCGCGGGTCCGCCGAGATGCTTTATGAATTCTCTTACGTATCGGGAATGACCGTCATTCATGCCGAGGAGGTCGACGAGATGGGCGTCGCTGCGGTCGTGGAGCGCGCGCGCGAGGTCGTCGGCAATCTACCGTTCTATATCTCCTTCGACGTCGATGGTCTCGACCCTGCCTTTACCCCAGGCACCGGGACGCCGGAGGTCGGCGGCCTTACTCCACGCGAAGCACAGCGGATACTGCGTGGGCTGATTGGGCTTGATATCATCGGTGGTGACGTGGTCGAGGTCGCACCGCAATACGATTCGACAAGCAATACCGCTCATGTAGCAGCGCAAATGGCTTTCGAGATTCTATCGCTGATGGCTTTGAAGCTGCGCTAAGGTGATTTGCCCACCACCAGAAATCGTCCATTTGCCATTTGAGCCAGGTCCCTATCGCATGACCATGGGGCTCGTCGCGCAGAACCCTACCGAGTTGATCGAGCTCGATGAGAGATATGTCCCGGATATGGCGCTTCGTCGCAATCTGCTGGAGAGCCAGCATGCTGACGTATTCGCCGTGCATCCGGGATGCGAAGCGGAACGGACTGAAGCGCTTGGAGTGATTGCTGATCTTCTGCCGTCGCGCTTTCCTCACTGGTTCGAGCGCCAAGGCGATACGCTCCATAATCGCCTGACTGCAGAGGCGCACAATGTGACGAGCCCGACCTTTGATCCCCTGGAACTGGCGGGCCGCCTTGTCCAGGAGGATTTGTGTCTGGTCAGGCAAAGTGCGGAAGGACCCGTATTGGTGGCGGCAGTGTTGTGCTTTCCGACCCGCTGGAGGTTGCACGAAAAGATCGGCCGGCCATTGCAGACTGTGCACGCGAATGTTCCTGCCTACGCCGAAAGCCTGGGTAAGCCCGTCGATCGGTTGATGTCGCATTTGCGGGCCGGCAAGCTCGTGCAGAGGCTGAACTGGTCAGTGATCGACGACCCGGCGCTGTTCCAGCCCGGCGGGAAATGGCGGCGCGGAGTCGATCCGCACATCACCCCAGAGAATGCCGGTGACAGTCTGGTGCTTCGTGTTGAGCGTCAGACACTGAGCCGCCTGCAAAGGACCGGATCGATACTTTTCACGATTCGCGTGCACGTGTACCCCCTTTCGCGCATCGCCGAACGGCCTATCGTCGCCGCGCAACTGGCAGCATCGATTCGGGCGCTGCCTCCAGAATTGCAGCACTACAAGAGCCTGATTCCCTTCCGTGCGGCTGTTCTCGCGTATCTTGACGGGAAAGCTTGAAATGGTCGGAAAATCAAGGCAGCCTCCTCGCGTCCGCAACCAACTGAAAGGAGGTGATCCAGTGTCTCATTGTCTCATGTGCAGGTCAGCTGCCGGTGCCTGGATCTCTGCCGTCTCCGCCGATCGGGCGAACTAGAGATCTTTTTTTCGTCGGCTGACGCTGACTGACAATGTGAAGGCTCCGGTGAATTCCGGGGCCTTCTTTGTTGAATGCGGGGACTAGGCCTGCCATTCCAGTTGCCACAACTCCGGGTTTGACAGCTTGCCAGCGAGCGTGGTGGCGACCGCTTCGAACAGCCTATTTCCCTTGTCGGCACTGGCCGCATCCGGATTGCCGATGACCCCCGATGACGACATCGCACTGAGAGTACGCCAACGATAAATCCCTCCACCGACGATGTCGGACACATCCGGTGACCGGTTAGCCTTTGCCAAGGAAATCCGGTCCTCCGCCACCAATTCCGGCCGCACTGTCATCATCATCGATGTTTCCGCCTCGCAGGCGTGTTGCAGCCCAGTCTGAGTGGTTAAAATCGCAGCAATTTTGTCAGCTGCCGCGTACCAATAGGTGAACTCGACAATCGGAACACCCAGTTTGGGCGTCAGCTCGTCGGTCAGGCAACGCAGGGCATTTTCGTTGCCGCCATGGGCATTCAGCAAGACGAGGCGGTGGAATCCATGGCGAACCGCGGAGCGGCAAATCCCCTCGATGACCGCACAATACGTTGCCAGATCCAGAGTGATCGTTCCGCCAAAGCTCATGTGGTGCTCGGATACACCCGTCCACAGCATCGGCAGGACTACAACGGGAACACCCTTAGCGTGCATCAGCCGTGCCGTCCGATTGGCGACGTGCTCCCCGAGCAGAGAATCTACCTCAACCGGCAGATGTGGGCCATGCTGTTCTAGCGCGCCCAGGGGCAGGATGACAATCGCATCCTGGCTGGCCAGGTCGCGCAGTTGGTCGGCCCGCAGCTTACGCCATTCGACCTCGGCCAGTCCGTTCTCAGCCATGACCAGCTTCCGTTTCCGGAAGAACGCTGGCATCCAGGGGAAGAACGGTTCCAAGCCACAGCGCGTGCAGAAGATGATCATCCTTAGGATACGCGGTGTTTGGGTGCACAAGGATTGTAAGGCCCATTCGATTCAAAGCGAGAAACGGCACCAAGGTAGGAAAAAATTCGTTGGCGAAGGCAATTTGATACATCGCCTGGGGATGCGGGCCGACGGGAACATCATGCCAACGGCCAAGCTGCGCAGTGAAGCGGGAGCCGACCCAGTCACGCAGTTCGGACGCATGTTGCCGCGTTCCCTGATCATAATAAATATGCGCGTGCCAGTCGTGGATGACGGCGACTTCGATGGGTGACGTCATTCGGGTTCCTCCTGTCGCAATGCTGTTCTCTTTGACCATAGAGGCCGTCATCGATGCCAGCGGCATGTCGCGGATCAACCAGCGCGACCGTGTTACTCTCGTTCGCTTTCTGCGGCTGATATGACCGGCATCTGCTTGCCGGTCGGAGGCGGCTAAGCTGCCTCGACGATCAGAAAGTGAACAGATGAAGGCGGATATGACTGGCATTAAGCTGGTGGGGGTCTATATCGGCGACCTGTTCATACGGGCCGGCCATTGGCCGGACGAAACGCGAGTAATTCTATGACGGTGCTTGTGGTGATGGGTGTGTCAGGTTCGGGCAAAACGACAATTGCCGAACTCCTGGCGAGGCGGCTTGGCTGGAATTTTCAAGAGGGTGATGCGCTGCATCCAAAAGCCAATATCGAAAAGATGGCCAGTGGCACGCCGCTCACCGATGCAGATAGGCTCCCGTGGCTGAATGCCATTGCGGCTCTGATCGACAGCTGGCGTGGTGCTGGCCAAAACGGCATCGTCACATGCTCTGCCCTCAAGCAAGCCTATCGCGAGATCCTTATCGGCACACGGCGTGATGTTCGTTTGGTTTATTTGCGTGCAGATAAGTCCATACTGATTTCACGGTTGGCTAATCGCCATGGCCACTTTATGCCCGCGAGCCTTCTCGACAGTCAGTTGGCGACGCTTGAGCCGCCGAGCGCCCTCGAGAGGCCTATTGTCGCCGACATTGGGGGAGAACCCGGGGCGATTGCAAATCAGATCGTCACCCAGCTGGCTTGATCCAAGACGCTTTCAGAGTGTCAGGTTTCGGAGGGTAAGTCCGGTGAGGCTTCCTCCGAACCTTCCGCCTCACGTCTCAGCCTTCTGTAGCTGCGGGCGCTGAACGGCAGCATGCCCATGTAGATCAAGCCTGCGGCTGCCAGGGCGCCCCACGGATCGGCAACCAGCAAAGCTGCGAAGAGACCGGTGCCAAGCAGCAATGGCAGAACGTATTGCGATGGTACCTTGAAATTCTTGAAGCTCCAGACCGGTAGGGTTGAAACGAGCAAAAATGCGGTTCCGACCAAAACGATTGCGCAAAAAGCTGGAGATTGGACGGCGGAATATAGGCCCTCCCAGCCGAGGGATTTCGCCTCCAAACCCGCAAGTAGAGGAAATAGGACCAACCCAGCGCCGGCGGGGGCCGGCACCCCCGTGAAAAAGTTGTATGTGTATGCGGGGTGAGTTCCGGAATCGAGGGCGGCATTGAACCGCGCAAGGCGGAGCGCCATACAGACGGCAAACATCAAGCACGGCATGAACCCGTAGCCGCGCATCGCCTGCAGCGACCAAAGATAGAGCACGAAAGCTGGAGCGACCCCGAAACACAGGAAATCGGCGAGGCTATCAAACTCGGCACCGAACCGCGATGTCGCCTTCAACAGACGTGCGAGTTTGCCATCGAGGCCGTCGATGGCGGCTGCCAGAGTGATTGCAACCACAGCCGAGCCGAACCGGCCTTCCAATGCGAAGCGCATCGAGGTTAGACCCGAGCATAGGCCCAACATTGTGAGAAGATTGGGGATCATCCGATTGAAGGAGAGGCCTTTGAATCGAGGCCGATTGCGCGGGCGAGGTTTCAGCCGACGATGCAGCCGGCGAATACGGGAGTCGCCCTGCGGCGCTATTGGAAAATTGCTTGATCCGCTCATGCCAGTAAATCTGCGAGCACCGTCTCGCCGCCGATCATGGTCTGACCGACGACGACGGCCGGAACGACATCCCTAGGTAGATAGACATCTGTTCTGCTACCAAATCGAATGATGCCGAAGCGCGCACCGGCTTGAATGGCATCGCCTTCCCGCACATCGCAAAGAATACGCCGTGCGATCAGACCGGCAATTTGGATGACTGCAAGATCGCGGCCATCAGGGACCCGTATGGAGAGCGCATTTCGCTCATTGTCCTCGCTTGCCTTGTCCATGCTGGCATTCAAAAATTTACCATGGCGGTAAGCAATCCTGGTCACCGTGCCATCCACGGGCATTCGGTTTACATGGACGTCGATCACCGACAAGAAGATCGCTACGCGCCAACGCAGCTCCGGCCCCAGGTTCAATTCTGTCGGAGGCGCTGCCTGCGTCACCGAGACGATCTTTCCGTCCGCAGGAGCCAGGACAAGTCCCGGACGAGGGGGCGGTACTCGGGCCGGATCTCTAAAGAAGTATAAGCAGAACACCGTGAAGGCGAGTGCGAGCCATGCCAGCCATTGGGCAAAAAACAAGCCTAGTAAAACCACGATCAGGCCGCCGACCAAAAATGGCCGGCCGGCAGGATGAGGTGGCGCAATAACGAGGCGAAGCGAAGCAGCGAGGTCCATTGTCGTCCGGCCAGATGATCGGGCATTTATGGATGCATCGCCACCTGCGAACAAGCCTGCGACGTCAGGCGAGGTGGGTTAGGCGCCCTCAAGGATGTGCGGTGGGAATGCTGAACAGTTGTCCGGGGTAAATCAGGTTTGGATCACGGATCTGGTCGCGGTTGGCTTGATAGATAACCGTGTATTGCGTCCCCATCCCATAGGCTCGGCGGGCGATACGCCACAGGTTTTGTCGGGGTTGGACAACCACTCGATCGCCGGCGACATCCTGAGGCGAGAGGTTCGCGCGTTGGAACGGAAACTCGGTCCGTGCGACCGCCCGGCCAGCGGCGGCCAATTGATCAAGTCTAAGTCGGTGGTCGCCGACGGCGACCATTCCTGCGGGAACCAGGGCCCACCGCCCATCGCGGTCGACAACAGCATCGCCGGCCGGTGCGTTATCTATATAGACCCGCACCGTACTGCCGGGTGCCGCGGTCCCGGCAAAACGTATGTTTCCTTTGTCGTCGTAGTCTACCAGCTCGAGGTTGGGGCGGCTTGCGTTGCCCGACGGGCCGGCATTCTGCGAGCCCTGCAGTATACGAGCGGGCGCATTCGGCGGCACCAGGACGGCGACGATCGGCGCTTGCCCTTGCTGGCTGCTGGAGGACACCTTGGCCGATTCAGGAGCCATGATTACGACTGGGCTCTCCGCGCTCGCTTGTGTCCCGTCCCGGGTTCGGGATGTCAGTTGCAGCTCTACGCTGCCGGGCAGGAGGGGAATCGGCGCTACCAGCACCCACTGACCTCGGCTGTCGGCTTGCGTATGGCCAATCTCACGACCGCTGCCGGCAACCGTCACTTCGGCATTTGGTGCGGCTCGTCCTGCCAGAACCGCATCTCCTGACGGACTTACCCGAACAACGTCGAAGCCTGGCCGCTCAATCGCTTTCTCCGGAGCTTGGACTTGCGCTGTAGCATCTGCCGGTTGGCTAGGGGGCTCGAATCGCGACGCGACCGCTATTGACGCCTTGGGACGCTTGTCGACTAAGGCTGCGGCACCATTGGTATCCGCGGGAATAATATTCGCCGGCAGCTGGTCATGCGCTTTGAACGACAGCCAGATGAAGACGCTGGAGATGATGACCGTGGTAAGGCCAGCCCATCGCAGAAGCGACCACGGACGTTGCGAGCTGGCTTGTGGTTCCGACATGAAGTGTCCGCTAATCCTGCCCTGGCTGTGCCAATGATCATGGGCACCAGATGGTCCGGGAAACGGCTGACAAGTGGCTGCCGAGATAAGCAGCAAGCCGCCTTACATCTGCCGTAAGATGGTAACTTTACGCCGAGCCAAGACGAACCGCAATTCTCAATCACATCTCCGTCAGACGCAGCCGGAGGTGGATTTATTTACGCCCTAGTCGCTCCCCCTTTCTCGATGTCATATTGGCTGCTCGCACAACAAAATGGTGATGGAATGCGGAGAGACACTGCTCGAGGTCTGCAACTGCCGATGCGGATTTGGGATGCGCCGATCCGTTTATTTCACTGGCTGCTCGTCGTCTTGATTGCACTCAGCTACATCAGTGTTCAAATGGACCAGATGCGCCTGCATCTCATCTCTGGCTATACAATTCTCACACTTCTCATCTTTCGTCTGGTCTGGGGCTTTATTGGGAGCGATACAGCGTTATTCGTCCGCTTCCTGCGCAGTCCTTTCGCCGCATTGCGCCATCTTCGGGATTTTTCGCAGCGCGAGCCGGACACGCAAATCGGTCACAACGAGGCCGGCGGCTGGATGGTCCTGGTGTTACTCGGAGTAGTGGCGCTGCAGGTAGCCACTGGCCTGTGTTCCAACGATGACGGGAGCACCGAGGGGCCGTTGGCAAAGTATGTCGGCAAGGCCGATAGCGACTGGCTATCGAAGATTCACGGCGTGAACTTCAATGTTCTGCTGGGGCTGATCGTGCTCCACGTCATTGCCGTAATCGCTTATGCCGTCATCAAGCGCCACGATCTGGTCAGGCCGATGATTACCGGAAAGAAGCGGCTGCCTGCCGCGACCCCGGCCCCGCGGATGGCCAGCCCGGTGCTCGCCATGGCGATCCTGGTGATCGCAGGCGCCGCGGTATGGGCGTTGGCGACGCGGGTGTAGATCGCGTCGCCCGTCGGCGTCTTCATGGGACGCCGACTCCAGGCAAGGCTCGTCCGGCGGTGTCGTTACCGTGCGCGATAACCGCGGTGACATG
Source organism: uncultured Alphaproteobacteria bacterium (assembly GCA_963819305.1). Taxonomy (GTDB): domain Bacteria; phylum Pseudomonadota; class Alphaproteobacteria; order Acetobacterales; family Acetobacteraceae; genus CAVTKE01. The sequence goes on along the minus strand of CAWFVP010000001.1, from coordinate 623,041 downwards.
CGCCGCAGGTATCGCCTACGACCTTGATCTGAGCGTCGACGGCTTCAGTGTCGCCGGACTTGGCAAGCACCGCGAGCTTATCCGATGCCTCCGCCATGGCCATGGCCGCCTTCTGAAACCCGGCCATGTCGGACCAGACCGCAGCGGTCGCCTTGGTGTCGTGCCCCTGTTCGGATCCCTTCGGAAACTGTGTCGGAAATTGCCGCATCCAACGCGCCATTGCCTTGGCCGGCATCTCCAGCGTCTTGAGGTCCCCCTTGGACGCGGCGACCGCGCGAATTCCGCCGAACGTGCTTGCGAGCAAGTCCTGCCCGGCCTGGCGGGTTTCGATAGGGTCAGGGCCTTCGGCCCGCGCCATTCCCGCCATCGCAAAGGCGAAAACAGCCAGTAGCGCCAGCTTTTTGGTCATCGATTGTCACTTTCGTTCGTTGAGCGGAGTTGCTTTGGGGTGCATCGGTCGGACAGGCGGGGTGTCTCAGTATCCAAGAAGTCAGGACGTTTAGACACCTTGCCATATTCCCTCGCGTGAAATTTCTTGCAGTGTCGCATGTGGCGCGGGAAACCCCACGTTCGCCAGCGAAGACCACTTCTCGCCGTGCCAGGAGGATTTATGCCGGACATCCACTCGGTTGCCGTTTTCTGCGGCGCCAATGCCGGCATCGACCCCGTATTTCGACTTGAGGCTGACAGGTTGGGGCGAGCCCTTGCCAGCAAAGGGATGCGGCTTGTCTATGGCGGCGGTCGCGTGGGCCTGATGGGGGCGGTGGCCGACGGCGCAGTGGCGGAGGGTGGGGCTGTCGTTGGTGTCATCCCTGAATTCTTGACCCGGCTGGAAGTGGCCCATGAGGGCGTCGCCGAGTTGATCGTGACCGACAGCATGCACACGCGCAAACGTCGCATGTTCGACCTGGCCGATGCTTTTGTCACCCTACCTGGGGGCCTCGGAACTCTTGATGAGACATTCGAGATCCTGACCTGGAGGCAGCTGAAGCTGCACGACAAGCCGATTTTGATCTGTGATATCGCCGGTTCGGCGGGTCCGCTCGTTGGTGCAATCGAGGCCGCTATTTCGGCTGGATTTGCCCGGCCGGAGATCCGACAGCTCTATGAAGTGGCTGACGGGGTGCCGGCTGTCATGGAACGACTGATGCATCTCTCCACGAGCGAAGCGAGCTTGTCCGGCCGGCTTTGACGATGATGGCGCCGTACTTGGGATGATGGCTTGCCGAGAAGCCAAGGGAAGGCTATACGCCGCGCCTCGGTCGGAGTGTAGCTCAGCCTGGTAGAGCACTGTGTTCGGGACGCAGGGGCCGGAGGTTCGAATCCTCTCACTCCGACCAGTGTCCGATTTTGAAGTGAAGAGCGTTCGCCGGTATTCAGGCGACTTTCATTTGACACTCGGCGGGTGCGGTCGGTCGATATGGCCTGGATCGCAGAGACATAATCGACTTTTGGACAGCGGCGGAACGATGTAGAATTGGCGCCGCCGCAGAAGCTTGGTTCGCGAGTCCCGCGATCTCGACGGTTTCGCGGGAGTTGTTGCCCAGCGACAGTCCGAAGGTCAGGAAAATGCGCAAGTTGTCAGGTGAGGGATCAAGTTTCGCAAGCGTGCGGGGCGGCGGGTTCTTGTTGCTTCTGCTGGCCTCCGCCTGCAGCAACTCGGCTCCGATCGCTCCGCCAACGGTTTTTCTGGATGTGCCCGGTGGAGATGTCCAACTCACGAACCGAGCAAGTGGCTCCGCCGCACAGGCTCCCCCGCTTGCCGAGCCGCCCTTGAACCTGAGCGGGACGTCCGGGGCGCTACCGGTACCTGGCGGATCGAGCGGTCCTCCGAGGAACGGCAAATACGCGGGACTTGGGTCGGTTACGAACGATCCTGGTGGTTTATGCGAGAACACACTGAAGATCACCGAATGGTTCGTTTCTGGATCCGAAGTCAGGTTTGGTGCGTTTCGTGGAACGATTTAACCGGACGGATCGCTGGCAATGGAGGCCAGGTCAACCTACATCAGCGGCCGCTTCACCGGTTCGCATTTCCAGGGACGCGTCTGGAGCGGGCTAGGGGAAGGATGCCAATACACCATCTCGGTAGAGCCATTGACGTAAACCCGCAGGGCCGGTTACCGGGTCTTTTGCCAACTCAGGCGGGAACCTTGGCCCCCCGCACCGCGCCGGCCAGTGCGCGAACCTGATCCAGGACAAGTCGGGCGGTCTCCGGTGTGGCATTGCCCTGGGCGTCCAAGCTGGTTCGTAGCGTATCTATGAGTGCCGATGCCACGACAGCGCCGTCGGCAATTCGGACCACCGAAGCGGCTTGGGCGGGCGTTCGTACACCGAATCCGACGGCGATCGGCAGGTCCGTGCAGGCGCGGATCCGCGGGATCGCCTGGGCTAGTTCAGCGTCGCTGGCGGTGCGCGTGCCGGTAATGCCGGTAATGCTGACGTAATAGACGAAGCCTGAGCTCCCTTGGAGCACGTGCGGCAGACGCACGTCGTCGGTGGTCGGCGCAATCAGGCGAATGATGTCGAGCCCATTGGCGCTGGCGTCTTCGGCGAGCAGGTCGGCCTCTTCGGTTGGGAGGTCCACGATGATCAACCCGTCCACTCCGGCGGCGGCGGCATCGAAGCAGAACTTCGTCGTGCCGTAGGAGAGGATCGGGTTGAGGTAGCCCATCAGGACGATCGGCGTTGTGTCGTCGCCCTCGCGAAACGCCCGTACCATCGCCAGCGTATGCAGCATCGTGGCGCCGGCGGCGAGGGCCCGCTTGGCGGCAAGTTGGATGGTCGGGCCGTCGGCCATCGGATCGGTGAAGGGGCAGCCGATTTCAATCAGGTCGGCACCGGCGCCAGGCATGCCGCGGAGGATTTCCATCGAAGTCCGCTCATCCGGGTCCCACGCTTCCAGGAACGGAATGAGTGCGCCGCGCCCCTCGACCTTAAGCTTGGCAAATCGGGCGGCGATACGACTCACAGCGTCACTCCCAGGGCGTCAGCCACTGTGAAGATGTCCTTGTCGCCACGGCCGCAGAGATTCATCAGGATTATCCTGTCGGCAGCCATTTCGGGTGCGATCTTGGCGACCTGTGCCAAGGCGTGCGCGGGCTCGAGCGCGGGAATGATGCCTTCCGTCCGGGTACACAGCTGGAAGGCGTCTAGGGCCTCGTCGTCTGTTGCCGCGACGTATTCGACACGCGAGATCTCGTGCAGCCAGGAATGCTCGGGACCAATTCCAGGGTAGTCCAAGCCGGCGCTGATGCTGTGCGCCTCCTGAATCTGGCCATCATCGTCCTGCAGCAGGTAGGTTCGGTTGCCGTGCAGCACACCGGGCCGGCCGCGCGAAAGGCTGGCGGCGTGCTGCTTGGTGTCCAGCCCGTGCCCGGCCGCTTCGACACCGATCAGCCGAACCGAAGCATCATCGAGGAACGGATGGAAGAGGCCCATCGCGTTGGAGCCCCCACCGATGCAGGCGATTGCCACATCGGGCAGACGCCCCTCGGCCTCGTGCAACTGGGCCTTCGCCTCTTCGCCGATGACGCTTTGGAAATCGCGCACCATCATCGGATACGGGTGGGGACCGGCGACCGTCCCGATCAAGTAATAGGTGTCGCGGACATTGGCGACCCAGTCTCGCAGAGCCTCGTTCATCGCGTCCTTGAGAGTTGCCGCGCCGGAGGTCACGGGAATGACCTCGGCTCCCAGCAGCTTCATGCGAAACACGTTGGGCTTCTGCCGCTCAACGTCGGTGGCGCCCATGTAGACGGTGCAGGGCAGGCCAAACAGCGCGCACACGGTGGCGGTCGCGACGCCGTGCTGGCCAGCGCCGGTTTCGGCGATGATTCGCGTCTTGCCCATCCGTCTGGCGAGCAGGATCTGACCCATGCAGGAATTGATCTTGTGGGCGCCGGTGTGGTTCAGCTCATCACGCTTGAAGTAGATTTTCGCGCCGCCGAGCTTCTCGGTCAGACGTTTGGCAAACCAAAGCGGGCTGGGGCGGCCGACGTAATTCTTCAGATAGGCATCCAGCTCCGGCTGGAACGCCGGATCGGCCTTGGCTGCCGAGTAGGCCTGCTCCACTTCAAGGATAAGCGGCATCAGCGTCTCGGCGACGAAGCGCCCGCCAAAGCCCCCAAAGCGGCCACGGGGATCCGGCCCACTGCGCAGTGAATTGGAAATTGGTTTGTTCAAGTCACGCCTCCTGGATCACCGGACCTCATAGCTGAGACGGGACGCAAAGCAAGGCCGGCCGGTTCCGTTCGCGGGCTACGAAGGATCAGGGACACCGCGACCAGCATTAGCGCCATCCCCACAAGCTCGACCGCATCGACCTCCTCGCCAAGCAACACTATGCCCAGCAACACGGCGATCACGGGGGAGACAAAGGCGTAGGTTCCCGTACGCGCGGCGCCCCATTCGCGCACAAGATAGAAATAGATGATGGTGGCAGCCAACGAACCTGGCAGCAGAAGATAGAACCAGGATGCCCAGGCCGGCAGTCCCCAGTTACCCGACAGCGCCTGTAAGGAGCCGGGTTCGAAGGCGAGGGAGAGCGCCAGCAGGGTAATGCCCCCGACGAGGTTGGTTCCAGCGGCGACTTCGGCTGGCGATACCACGCGCATCAGTGGCCGCGCTAGAACCGAGCCAAGCGTGTAGCTCAACGTGCCTCCCACGATGCCCAGGGCGCCGAGAAGCTCGGCCGCATCAAGCCGCCCGATGATCGCCCGTGGCCCAAACAACAGCAGGATGCCTGCCAAGCCGAGCCCGATCGCCGCTGCCTGGGTCCGGCTGAACTTCTCCTGACCCAACGCAACGCCGAACCCGAGAAGGCTGATTGGGGTCAGCGCGGAACTGAGAATTGCGGCGAGGCCGCTGCCGACATGGCGGAGGCCGTACAGCATGATGGTGGCGTTCAACGCGACCATCAGGACTGCCACGACGACAAGCCTGGGGAACAGCCGGCGCGGGATGCGAAGCCGCTCGCCCCGGGTGTAGCGAAAGACCAGGAGGATGATGCCGGCCGCTGTCCACCGGGTTCCGGAGAAGAACGCCGGCGGGACGGTGACGGTGCCGATCTTCATCGTCAACCAGGTGGCGCCCCAGACCGTGCAGAGGAAGGCGAATAACAGGCGCTGGCGCAGCGCCGCGGTGAACAACATGGCTTGAATCCCGCGACGGCTTCTGGGCAGAGGGTGGCCGTCCTTGTATAGCGGTCAGGTTCCGCGGGCGGCGGCTATGAATGCGCGGATCAGACCGGCGTCCTTGACGCCACGACGCACTTCCACGCCGGACGACACATCAACGGCGGTGGCGGATGTGATCTGTATTGCCGTGGCGACATTGTCGGGTGTCAGGCCACCAGCAAGTATCCAAGGGCTTGGCGCCACCCAGTCGACCAGCAGGCGCCAGTCCATCGCGGTCGCATTGCCGCCGGGTCTGGTTGCGCCGGATGGCGGGGACGCCTCGATGACCAGCCGATCAACTCCAACCGCTGAGCACGGCAGGTCGGCAGCGTTGAAGACGCCGATGGCCGACCATACCGCCAAGCCAAAGCGCCGGCGAAGGTCTGCGGCCCGTTCAGCCGAGTCATATACCTGCAAGGCGTCGAGAGCTACCTGATCAAGGCACGACGCAATCTCTGAGTCGGTGGGCGAGACGAACAGCCCGATCCGGCCAGGACCACCGGGCCGGCGACCGGACAGGGTTTGCGCCTGGGTGGGCGTGACATAACGCGGTGATGCAGCGAAAAAATTGAATCCCAACCAGTCGGCGCCGGCGTCGAATGCTGCATCGAACGCGGTGGAATCATTGATTCCACAGATCTTGATCGCCGTCATGACCACATTGCTAGGTGGGTGGCGGCAGGGATGGTCCGGCGAGACGGGCTTTCAGCTCCAACACTTGCGCCTCCAGCAAGCGCTGTGCGTTTTCGGCCCTGCGCGCCCTGCGCCGTCCGGAAAGCGCATTTACCCAAAGCAACAGGGCTCCGATGACAAAAGCCGCCGCCATGGCGACGAGCATGGCGATCGAAAGCGGTGCTTCCAGGGAATAGTCGGTTGGCCACAGCCCAAATCGCACCGGCTGCGGATTCGACAAAGCGAACAGCACCAGCAGGAGCAGGAACGGAGCAGCGATCAGAAGGCGCATGCTGAATCCCGTTTATCAGGCGCGCATGGCCTCACGGCCCGGCTTGCCGTGGTTGACCCGCTCACGCAGCTCCTTGCCGGCCTTGAAAAACGGGACTGCCTTTTCGTCCACCGGGACTGCGGCTCCGGTGCGGGGGTTCCGGCCGGTCCGGGCGTCTCGCTTCTTCACGGTGAAAGCACCGAAACCGCGCAATTCGACCCGTTCGCCACGCGCGAGTGCGGCAGTGATCTCATTGAAAATGGTCGCCACGATCGTTTCGACATCCCGGCTCGACAAATGCGGATTCGCCGTGGAAAGCTCGGCGATCAGTTCTGATTTCGTCATACTCCATCCCCCAAGGCGGCGTCCGCCCTCCCACCGTTATTAGCCGATGGATATCAATTATCCCCGCGGGAAGGCTGCCAGACGGCCCACGCGCCGTCAAGTGTAAGTCCTTGAGTTAGAACAGTTTTCAATAGACCACCGAAAAGTCCTTCGGTGCTGTCGCCAAAGGTCCGCTCGGCCCAGCTACCGGTGCTGATGTCCCGTACAGGCAGATCCGCAGCTATACCCTTCTGCGCGGCCAACCAATTGCGCGCGTCCGTTTCGCCACCGATTTCGTCGATCAGCCCCAGCTGCAGCGCCTGCCGGCCGCTATATGCTCGCCCATCGGCGAGCACCCGGACCTGGTCGACGGTCATGTGCCGACCGGCTGCCACCATGGCGACGAATTGTTCGTACATGTCCATGACCAATCCGTGCAGCACCTCGCGCCCCTGCGGCGAGAGCGGCTTGATGAAACTCGGCTGGTCCTTGAGCGGTCCCGAGGTAATCGCTTCCGCAGTCACGCCGATCCGGGACAACAGCCCGGATGCCTCTCCGGTCTCCAAAATGACACCGATCGAGCCGGTTATGGTGGTGTTGCGGGCAAAGATACGCATCGCCGGCATCGCGATCATATACCCTGCAGAAGCCGCGGTACCGCCCATCACGGCGACCACCGGCTTTTTCGCCACGACCTCCGAAATCGCCGCATACAACGCTTCGCCGCCCCCAACGCTGCCGCCTGGACTGTCGATGCGGACCACCATCGCCTTTGCAGCATCATCGTCGGCAACGCGGTGGATTGCCTCGGTCAACCGGCGTTGATCGGTAATGATGCCAGTGACATTCAGGCGGGCGACGTGACCGTGCAACTCTGGGGTGACGCTGCGGCCCACCACAAGGATGGCGCAGCCGAGCACCGCCAATACTGCCAACACTCGCCAAAGCAACAGGCGGCGCTTGAGGCGCCGCCTGTCAAGAAGAAGATCAGTCTCGAGACTCATCTTTGTTCCAAACGGGTGTTATTCGTCCGTCTGCTGGTTACGCCGGCGGATAGCTGCACCCAGGATGTCGCCAAGCGAGGCGCCGCTGTCCGACGCGCCGAATTCGGCGATCGCCTGCTTGTCCTCTTCGACTTCCTTGCCCTTGATGGTCAGCGACAGCTTGCGCGAGGCGCGGTCCACGGCGATGACCTTGGCGTCGACCTTCTCGCCTACGGCGAAACGGTCGGGGCGCTGGTCGCCCTTGTCGCGGGCCAGTTCGGCGCGGCGGATGAAGCCGGTGAGCACGTCATCGACCTTCACCTCGATGCCGTTCGACTGAACCGCGGTGACGACGCAGGTAACCACGTCACCCTTGTTCACCTTGTCCAGCACCGAGGCGGCAGGATCGTCGGCCAACTGCTTGATGCCGAGGCTGATGCGTTCCTTCTCCACATCGACGTCGAGCACTTTGGCTTTGACGATCTGGCCCTTCTCGTACTTGGCCATCGCCAGTTCGCCGGTGTCGTCCCAGGACAGGTCGGACATGTGTACCATGCCGTCGATGTCGGCGGTGAGGCCAACGAACAGGCCGAATTCCGTCATGTTCCGGATTTCGCCCTCGACCACGGAGCCGACCGGATACTCGTCGACAAACTGCTCCCACGGGTTGCGCTGGACCTGCTTGAGGCCGAGCGAAATCCGCCGCTTCGAGCTGTCGACGTCGAGCACCATGACCTCGACTTCCTGGCTGGTGGCGACGATCTTGCCGGGGTGGACGTTCTTCTTGGTCCACGACATCTCGGAAACATGCACCAAGCCTTCGACGCCCGGCTCAAGCTCCACGAAGGCGCCGTAGTCGGTGATGTTAGTGACGCGTCCGGTGAACTTCGCTTCCGGCGGATATTTCGCGGCGACACCTTCCCAGGGATCGGCTTCCAGCTGCTTCATGCCCAGGCTGATGCGCTGGGTTTCGGCGTTAAAGCGGATGACCTGCACCTTGACCTGCTGGCCGATCTGCAACGCCTCGCTGGGGTGGTTGATGCGGCGCCAGGCGATATCGGTGACGTGCAGCAGCCCATCGACGCCGCCGAGGTCAACGAACGCGCCATAATCAGTGATGTTCTTGACCACACCGTCCAGGATCATGCCTTCCTTGAGGCCCTGGATCAGTTCGCTGCGCTGCTCGGCGCGGGTCTCTTCGAGCACGGCGCGGCGCGACACCACGATGTTGCCGCGGGCGCGGTCCATCTTCAGGATTTGGAACGGCTGCGGCTGGCCCATCAGGGGGCCGACGTCGCGGACCGGGCGGATGTCGACCTGGCTGCCGGGAAGGAAGGCCACGGCGCCACCGAGGTCGACGGTGAAGCCGCCCTTGACTCGCCCATAGATGGTGCCGGTGACGCGCAAATTGGCTTCGAACGCCTTTTCGAGGTTGGTCCAGGCTTCCTCGCGGCGGGCCTTCTCGCGCGACAGCACGATGGAGCCGTCACGGTCCTCATAGCGCTCGACATACAATTCGATGGTGTCACCGGGCTTCACCTCGGGCGCGGCGCCGGGGGCGCCGAATTCCTTCAGTGCGACGCGGCCCTCGCTCTTGAGGCCGACATCGACGATGGCGAATTCATCGGTAAGCCGGATCACCCGGCCGGTGACGACGGACCCGTCGAAGCCGATATCGCGGCCGAGGGATTCGTCGAGCAGGGAGGCAAAGTCTTCGTCATGCGAACGTGTCGCAACTGCGGTGGCTGACATAAACTAGGGTTCGTCCTTGAGCGGCGGCGGGAGAGCCCGCGGGCCGCGGTGCTTGCGCGATTCCGGATCCGGAAGCACGACTTGCCCGCGCCGTCGGCGCGGGCCGGGTTGATGAGAATTTCCGTTGTGGAGGTTGCCACAGGAGCATGGCGGCTGCCACGCGTTGCGGAGACATACGCCGGGCGGCGCCGGAGTCAAGGAAAAGCGGATTAAATTGGGATGAATCAGCCGGATGCCTTCAGTTTTGGCGCCAGCAACGTCAAAGCCCTGGCAAATGCCGCATCCGCGTCGAGACCGGTGGTGTCCAGCAGGACAGCGTCGTCCGCCGGCCGCAGCGGTGCCGCCACCCTGCCTGCGTCCTGGGTATCCCGCGCCTGCAGTTCGGATGTGACACGGCCAAGATCGGCGGGTGCGCCACGGCCCTGAAGCTCCAGGAATCGCCGCCGGCCGCGCTCGGCGATCGAGGCGGTGACGAACAGCTTGGCGTCGGCATCGGGAAAGATGACGGTGCCGATGTCCCGTCCGTCCAGCACGGCACCGCCTTCGGCAGCGAACTGGCGTTGGAATGCAACAAGTGCCGCGCGAACGCCGGCAACGGCTGCGACCTGGCTGGAGGCGACGTCGGTTTGCGGGCCGCGCAGGTCGGTCCTCGCGAGGTCCCGAGGCTGCAGCGCCCGGGCCGCAGCTTCCGCTGCAACAGGATCGGCGGGATCTTCGGCAGCGTCCAACATGCGGCGCGCGACCGCCCGATACAGCAGACCGGTATCGAGATGTGGCAGGCCAAAATGCGCCGCCAGCCGACGTGCCAGCGTTCCTTTGCCGGCGGCCGCTGGGCCATCAACCGCGATGATCATCTCAAGCGCCGAGTATGGCCGGCGAGCGGCCATTCCCGATCAGGCCGTTCATCAGGTCGGCGAAGCGAGGAAAGCTGGTATCGATGAAGCTGGCATCGTCCACGGTGACGGCGTTCTCGGTCGCCAGCCCCAGGACCAGCGCGGTCATTGCCAAACGGTGGTCCATATGGGTCTTGACCATGCCGCCACCCGTCGGCGCGCGGCCGTTGCCATGCACGATCAGGTCGTCGCCTTGGATTTCCACGCGCACCCCATTCGCCGTCAGCAGCGCGGCGGTTGCCGAAAGCCGGTCGCTCTCCTTGACGCGCAATTCCTTCAGGCCGCGCATGCAGGTGGTGCCGTCGGCACAGGCGGCGATGGCAGCCAGCACCGGGTATTCGTCGATCATGCTTGGTGCCCGTTCCCACGGAACTTCCACACCGCGCAAGGGGCCGTGCCGCACTACGAGATCGCCCACCGGTTCGCCGCCTTCGGTGCGGGCGTTCTCGACTTCCAGGTCCGCCCCCATTTCGCGCAGGGTAGTGAAAAGGCCGGTGCGCAGAGGGTTCAGGCCGAGCCCGCCGATCCGAAGCCGTGAGCCGGGCACCAGCAGCGCGGCGGCGACGGGGAATGCCGCCGAGGAGGGGTCGCCCGGCACCACGACATCGGCGGCACGGAGATCGGGCTGGCCGACCAGGGAAATGATGGTGACCCGGCCATGCCGCTCCACACTCACCTCCGCACCGAAATGGCGCAGCATGTTCTCGCTGTGGTCACGGGTCGCCTCCGGCTCCTCGACCCTGGTGATGCCGCGGGCATTCAGGCCGCAGAGCAGCAGGGCCGATTTCACCTGCGCCGAAGGCACGGGAACCCGGTAGTCGATCGGCAGCGCCTCCGTGGCACCCTGGATCGCCAATGGCAGCCGACCGCCATCGCGAGCCAGGAAGCTGGCACCGCAGGCGGCCAGCGGGTCCGTCACCCGGCGCATCGGGCGCCGACGCAGGCTGGCGTCGCCGGTCATCACGGCGAACATCGGATGGCTGGCGAGGATGCCTGCCAGGAGCCTCGCGGCGGTACCGGAGTTACCCATGTCCAGCACGTCCACGGGCTCCACCAATCCGCCGATGCCGCGCCCGGAGACCCGCCACTGTCCTGGTCCGTCCTGCACCACCTCGGCCCCGAGCGCCCGCATCGCGGCGGCGGTCCGTAGCACGTCCTCACCTTCCAGAAGTCCGCTGATCCGGGTTTCTCCGATCGCCAGGCCCGCGAACATCAAGGCACGATGGCTGATCGATTTGTCCCCTGGCACAAGCAGGTTGCCGTCGATCGGCGCCTGCGGTCGGCTGGCGGTGAAGGCGCGTGGCTGGGGGTGCTGCATGATGTTGGCCGATTAGCACGGTGGATCGGCCGGCAGAAGCGGCGCCGGCTGCAAGATCAAACCGGCTGAAGTTTGACAGCCGGCCCGGGCAGTGGCATGGGGCGCGCCCTCCGGCCGGTGCGTCCAGAACGTCCCAGTCCTTCCCGCAAGCGAGGCCATCGATGGCGAAGCCTGAACTCGGCACCAAGCGCGTTTGCGTCGCCTGCGGCGCACGATTCTATGATCTCGGGAAACAACCCGCGGTCTGCCCCAAATGCAGCACCGAGCAGCCGGCCGAGCAGCCGAGGATGCGCCGCGCCGCCGGCAACGTCGCCGAGGAGAAGCGCCGTCCGAAGCCCGCACCGGTACCTGGCCTGGAAGATACCGACGTCGAGGTCGAAAGCACCGAGGAGGAGTCCGAGGAGGACGTGCTCGAGGATACCTCCGATCTGGAGGACGGCGCCGACGTGGTGGTCGAGGTCGAGCCCGAAGCCGGCGAAGAGGAGCGCTGACCGGCTATTTGAACCCGCGCCCGCGTCCGATGACCGCGGCGCCGAATCGGCTGCGCAGAGTGTCAATGGCGCCCTGGGCAGCCACTCGCCGCGGTGCCTCAGGATCGGCCAGGTCGGGGCGATCGGCGGCATCGGCTGCCATCAGCGGTGCGGCGCCGATACCGATCAGCCGGTAGGCGGTGCCGTCCGCCTCGCGAACCAGCAGGTTGCGCGCGCCGGCAAACAGCAAGTCCGGCAGGCTGGTAGGGCCGGACAGGCGCTGGGCGCGGGTCCGGGTGGCGAACCCGGCCGTCTTCAATTTGAGCACCACGCCGCCGGCCGAGACGTTTTCATCCTTCAGCCGGCGCGCGAGTTTCTCCGACATCCGCCACAGATACTTCTCCAAGTCGGCCAACGCCGACAAATCGGTGTCGAACGTGGTCTCGGCGCTAATCGACTTCGTATCCCTACGAGGATCGACCAGGCGGGCATCCTCGCCGCGCGCCCTTCTGACCAGGGCCGGGCCATCGTCCCCCAGGCGTTTGCGCGCATCGCGATCGTCCAGGGCCTGCAGGTGACCGAGTCGGGTGATGCCCATCACCTCCAGCTTTTTCGCCATCGCGGGCCCGATGCCGGGGAGCAACCGCACCGGCTCCGTCGCCAGCAGGCCGGCCGCCTCCGCACCGATCACACAGAAGCCGCGCGGCTTGTCCCGCCCAGCGGCGATTTTGGCGAGCAACCGATTGGTCGCCAGTCCAATCGAAATAGTCACGCCGACTTGCTGTTCCACCGTGAGAGCGAGCCTTGCCAGAACTGCCGCCGGGGGTGCCCCGTGCAGGGCCTCGGTGCCGGCCATGTCCAAAACCGCCTCATCGATCGACAAGGGCTGCACCAGCGGCGTCAGCCGGTTCATCAATGCCCGGATCTCGCGGGAGGCGGCGACATATTTGCTGAAGTCCGGCCGGATCACCACGGCGTCCGGGCAGGCTTTCAGCGCCTTGAACATCGGCATGGCGCTCCGCACACCGTAGATCCGCGCGACATAGCAGGCCGCCGTTACTACGCCCCGGACGCCACCGCCGACGATTACCGGCCGCGCCGCCAGTTCCGGTCGATCGCGCTTCTCCACGCTGGCATAGAAGGCGTCGCAGTCGACATGGGCGATGTGCAGGGATGCAAGCTCGGGATGGCGAACGACTCGGCGACCGCCGCAACCGGGGCAGACTGGGCTTTCGCCCGGATCGAGCCCGCAATCGCGGCATAGCGCGGTCATTTCCGGGAAGGACGCTCGGAGGGTGGCGGCCACAGCCATGCGGCGCCACGAACGCCGGAGGAATCGCCGTGCCGGTTGCGAACGATCGGTGTCTGCACGAAATCCGAAAATACATGAGGCGCCATCAGTCTCGGAACCTGCTCGTAGAGGTGGGACATGTTGGACAGGCCGCCGCCAAGCACGATCACGTCGGGGTCGATCAGATTGATGATGACGGCGAGGCCTCGGGCAAGGCGATCGGCATGCCGCGCCAGTGCGGTAATGGCGCGGGCTTCGCCGGCTGCGGCGCGGGCCGGGATGCTGGAAGCGTCGCGAGCATCGGGACCGTCGCAGTCCATTGCCAAGCCGGTGCCAGAAATCAGCGTTTCCAGGCAGTTGCGATGCCCGCACCAGCATAGCGGACCGGGCACCTCGTCGGGCGACGGCCAAGGCAGCGGGGTGTGGCCCCATTCGCCGGCGATCCGGTGATGGCCACGCAACACCCGGCCGTCGAACACGATGCCGCCCCCGCATCCGGTCCCGATGATCACTCCGAACACGATCGACTGACCGGCGCCGGCGCCATCCGCTGCTTCCGAAAGGGCAAAGCAGTTGGCGTCGTTTTCCACCCGAACCTCGCGCTCCAGCAACTGGGCGATGTCGTGGTCGAAGCGGTGGCCATTGAGGGCGATGGTGTTCGCATTCTTCACCAGCCCGGTGGCGGGGCTGATGACGCCGGGGATCCCGATGCCGACGCTCCCGCGTCCGCCAAGTTCCTGTTCGATCGCCCGCACCATTTCCGCCATTCCCGAAACCGACGGGTCATAGCCGGATGGCGTGGGCACCCGGCGGCGTGCGATCAGCGTGCCATCGGGCGCCAGTGCCGCGATTTCGGTCTTGGTACCGCCGAGATCGATGCCGATGCGAAAATCATAGATGTCATTCATGGTCGCAATGTGCCGGGGACGCGCCGCTTGCTCAATGGTGTCGCACAGGCCCAAATGCTGGACATGAGCGAGACCCTGCTGGACGTCAAAGGCATGAATTGCCCACTCCCGGTGCTGCGCGCCAACCGCGCGCTGCGCGGCCTTGCTCCAGGAGCGCGCCTGCGCGTGCTGGCGACGGATCGCGCCGCGGTCGGCGATTTCCAGGCGTTTTGCCGTGAAACCGGTCATGCCTTGGTATCGCTTGGCGAGGAAGCTGGGGTGTTCAGTTTCGTCATCCGCAAGCGCGAGGACTGACGGGGCCGTGACCGTTGCCCTGATCACCCATCCGGCTTGTCTCGCGCATGACCCTGGCGGCTGGCATCCGGAGTGCCCTGACCGGTTGCGCAGCGTGCTGCGCGCGCTGGAAGGCGAGGATTTCCTGCCGCTTCTGCGGGAGGTCGCACCCGAGGCAACCATCGAGCAGCTCATTCGGGTCCACCCTGATGATTATGTCCAGGCGATCCTCGCCATCGACCCCGAGCCGGGCGAGACGGTGGCTTTGGACGCCGACACCGTGATGGGTCCCGGCTCCCGGGAGGCGGCACTTCGGGCTGCCGGAGGTGCCGTCATGGGGGTCGACGCCGTGATGCAGGGGTGGGCCCGGTCGGCCTTCGTAGCCGTCAGGCCGCCGGGGCATCACGCCGAACTGCGTCGCGCGATGGGCTTCTGCGTGTTTGCCAATGCGGCGATCGCCGCCAGGCATGCTCAGGTCCGCTGGGGCCTCGAACGGGTCGCGGTGGTCGATTTCGACGTCCATCATGGCAACGGCACCCAGGACATCTTCTACAGCGATCCGACTTTGTTCTACGGCTCCAGTCACCAGTATCCCTGTTATCCGGGAACCGGCGCCGCGTCCGAGAGGGGCATCGCCGATAATATTGTGAACGTGGAATTGGCCCCGGGTTCGGGAAGTGCCGCATTCCGGGCGGGGTGGCGCGACGTCATCCTGCCGGCGCTCGATCGGTTCGCCCCGCAACTGCTGATCGCATCTGCCGGGTTCGACGCCCACAAGGCCGATCCGCTGGCGCAACTCCGGCTGGAAACGGCAGATTTCGGTTGGCTGACCGATGAATTGACCGCTGTCGCGGTGCGGCATTGCGGGCGGCGGGTAGTGTCGGTGCTGGAGGGGGGTTACGATCTCGAAGCGCTGGCTGCGTCGGCGTCCCTGCATGTGCGCCGGCTGATGGGGGCGTGATTTCGGGGTTGGCGCGCCGACGCCAAGGGGCTATCGACCGCGGATGAAATCGCCCGATCCCGCCGGCGCTCCGGCTGTTGCAAGCGCGACCGACCTGTCGACTCTGTCCTTCGAGGACGCTCTGGCCGAACTGGAGAAGATCGTCCGCAGCCTGGAGGGTGGCCAGCAGAAGCTGGAGGATGCCATTACCGCATATGAGCGTGGCGCGGCCCTACGGGCACTTTGCGAGGCCAAGCTGGCCCAGGCCGAGCAGCGCGTTCAGGCGATCGTGGCGGCGGCCGATGGGACCATTTCTGCCCGCCCTGTCGAATAAAACGGAGGCTTGATGCCATGAACGCGCCGATCGTCCCGTCGAGTCCGCCGCGGTTGTCGACGCCGTTGCTGGACCGTGTGGTTGTGCCGTCGGATTTGCGCAACTTCTCGGCCGAGCAGTTGAAGCAGTTGGCGGACGAGCTTCGGGCGGAGACCATCGACGCGGTGTCGGTCACCGGCGGGCATCTGGGCGCCAGCCTGGGGGTGGTGGAGCTGACGGTGGCGATCCACGCCATCTTCGACACCCCGCGCGACCGGCTGATCTGGGACGTCGGCCACCAGTGCTACCCGCACAAGATCCTGACCGGCCGGCGCGACCGCATCCGCACCCTGCGCATGGGCGGCGGGCTGTCCGGCTTCACCCGCCGGGCGGAGAGCGAATACGACCCATTCGGCGCCGCCCATAGCTCGACCTCGATCTCGGCCGGGCTCGGCATGGCGGTGGCGCGCGACCTGAAGAACGCCCGCGCCGCCGCCGACGCTGGCGAGGGTACGCCGGTGGACGGCGCACTGCTGGACGACCGCCAGGTGATCGCGGTGATCGGCGACGGCGCGATGTCGGCCGGCATGGCCTACGAGGCGATGAACAACGCCGGCGCCCTGCATTCGCGGCTGGTGGTGATCCTCAACGACAACGACATGTCGATCGCCCCGCCGGTCGGCGCGATGAGCGCCTATCTGTCGCGGCTGCTGTCGTCGCAGAGCTTCCTGTCGCTGCGCGACCTCGGCATCCGGATGGCCAAGAAGTTCCCCCGCGGCATTGAGCGGACGGCGCGGCGGGCCGAGGAATACGCCCGCGGCATGCTGACCGGCGGCACGCTGTTCGAGGAATTGGGCTTCTACTATGTCGGCCCGATCGACGGCCACAACCTGGACCACCTGCTGCCGGTGCTGCGCAACATCCGCGAGGCGGAGGAGCACGGGCCGATCCTGCTGCACGTGATCACCCAGAAGGGGAAGGGCTACGCGCCGGCGGAGGCGTCGGCCGACAAGCTGCACGCGGTCAGCAAGTTCAACGTGATCACCGGCGAGCAGGCCAAGGCGCCGCCGGGGCCGCCGACCTACACCCGCGTGTTCGCCGACGCGCTGATCGCCGAGGCGACGCGCGATCCGGCGATCGTGGCGATCACCGGGGCGATGCCGTCGGGCACCGGGCTCGACCGCTTCGGCAAGGCATTTCCCGACCGCACCTTCGATGTCGGCATCGCCGAGCAGCACGCGGTGACCTTCGCCGCCGGGCTGGCGACGGAAGGGATCAAGCCGTTCTGCGCGATCTACAGCACGTTCCTGCAGCGGGCCTACGACCAGGTGGTGCACGACGTGGCGATCCAGTCGCTGCCGGTGCGGTTCGCGATCGACCGGGCGGGGCTGGTGGGCAATGACGGGGCGACCCATGCCGGCAGCTTCGACCTGGCGTATCTGGGCTGCCTGCCCGGGATGGTGATCATGGCGCCGGCGGACGAGGCGGAACTGGTGCACATGGTGGCGACGGCGGCGTCGATCGACGACCGTCCGAGCGCGGTGCGCTTCCCGCGCGGGGAGGCGACCGGGGTGGCGCTGCCGGAGCGTGGCGAGGTGCTGGCGATCGGGCGTGGCCGGGTGCTGCGGCGCGGGCACGACGTGGCGATCCTGTCGCTGGGGACGCGGCTGGCGGATGCGCTGCGGGCGGCGGACGAACTGGCGGCGCGCGGGATCAGCGTGACGGTGGCCGATGCGCGGTTCGCGAAGCCGCTGGACGCGGCGCTGATCGAGGGCCTGGCCCGCGATCACGCGATGCTGGTGACGATCGAGGAAGGCAGCATGGGCGGGTTCGGCGCGGCGGTGCTGCAGCACCTGGCGGCGCAGGGTCTGCTGGACCCGCGGGCCAACGGCGGCGGCCTGAAGATCCGCACCATGACCCTGCCGGACCGCTTCGTCGACCACGACAGCCCCGCCCGCCAGATCATCGAGGTCGGACTCACCGCCAAGGATATCGTCGCAACCGTGCTGGCTGCCGGAGTTGTCGGGGGCACTGCCGGGCAGGGCGCCCGAATCGCCTGAAATGGCCAAGCTGCGCGTCGACCAGATGTTGGTCGAACGCGGCCTGGCAGAGAACCGGACCCGGGCACAAGCCTACGTGCTCGCCGGCAAGGTCTTCTCGGGCGAGCGTCGGATCGAGAAGGCGGGCCAGTTACTGGCCACGGATGCCGCCCTGGAACTGCGCGGCCAGGATCATCCCTGGGTATCGCGCGGTGGGCTGAAGCTGGCACACGGAATGGCCGAATTCGGTCTGTCTGCCAGTGGTAGGGTATGCCTTGACATCGGTGCTTCGACCGGCGGCTTCACCGACGTTCTTCTGGCGAATGGCGCGGCCAGGGTTCATGCGGTGGATGTGGGCCACGGGCAACTCGCGTGGAAGTTGCGGAGCGATCCGCGTGTCGTCGTGCACGAACGCACCAATGCCCGCTATCTCACATCTGAGCAGATTGGCGAACCCGTATCGGTCCTGGTGTGCGATGCCAGCTTCATCGGCCTGCAAACGTTGTTGCCGGCGCCCCTGGCACTATGCGCCGCCGGCGGCTGGGCCATTGCGCTGATCAAACCGCAGTTCGAGGCCGGCCGCGGCCTTGTCGGCGGCAAAGGGGTGGTCCGCGACCCTGCTGTTCACACCGAGGTTTGCAAACGGATCCGGGGCTGGTGGGCGAGTTTGCCGGGCTGGCAGGTCCTTGGAATCACCCCAAGCCCAATCACCGGTCCAGAAGGGAACCGCGAGTTCCTGATTGCTGCCAACTACAAAAATTAACCGTTCTGGTGCAAGGCCGGACCGTTTTCACGTTCCAATCCCTGACTCAAGTTTGTAAAAGATGGTACTGCAATCAATTTTTTGCGACCTGACCGGTTAAGAACACGTTAAGCGCACCTCTGATCACGACTTTGTGATCATGGCGGAGGCCGCCACTCCGCTGAAACGGCGCCCGGTCGGGTGTGCAGCGACGCCATGGGAGATGCCTGCCAATGCGAATTTCAGCCCGACGGCATGCACGTTCCCCAGGAACGCCGATCCTGGCCGCGCTGGCTTGCTGTGCCGGTGTGATGGCTCCCGAAGCAGCACGTGCGGACGCGGTGCAGGCCTGGAACAACACCATGCTGACCATCATCGCCGCTACATCCGGACAACTGATTGACGGGCCACCTGAGGTCGCCCGCGAAATGGCGATCGTAGGCACGTCGATGTACAACGCGGCTCTGAACGCCACCGCCAGCGGCGCCAACGTCGATGCGGCAATCAATCAGGCCGCGTACAACTCGATGATGTCGATGTTTTCGCAGCCCAGCGCCGTGGGCAACCCGAACACCGGCAATACCGATACAATCGGAGCGTTTTTTGCGGCCAACAACGCAGGGCTCAGCGCCAAGCTGACGGCGCAGATCAATGCGACCTTCAACAGCCTCGGCGTGCCGAACGGTCAGGCTGCCCAGATTGGCGGCGATGCCGCCAATACCGTGTTCCTCGCACGCACCGGCAGCCTGACTGCGCCAAGCGATGCCGACGGTTCCTATGCGTCGCTTCTTTCGAGCCTCGACCCAAACAATTACGCCGCGGGCAAGCCCGGATTTCCGCTTGCACCGGGCGCCGATCCGCTGACCGGCGTCGGCGTATACCTGCCGCCCTCCACCACCAGCAACGGCCACATCGCGATTGTGCCAACCTGGGACACGGTGACGCCGTTCATCACCGGCAGTTCGCAGGTAGCCGCGATCGCGAATTCTGTCGGCGCACCGCCCGATGTCACCGGACCTGCCTATGCCAAGGAACTCGTAACCACCTACTGCACCGGCGGTGTAGGCACGGCTTCCATCTCAGTCGGCAGCCCTGCGGGCTCCGGAGTCTGCGGCACCGCCGGCGTGATAGAAGGAACCCTCCCCGCCGGCGTCACGGTGAATACTCCGATCCAAACCTATGGCTCCGCGGCCAGCACGCATCCTGGCTTGCTGGGCCTTGATCCCCTGACGACGAATGCGCTGTTCTGGAATGACCCCGGAACGACAGAGCAGCCTCCTGGTCATTGGCTCGAAATCACGACCCAATCCATCATCAAGGCCGGCGCCGCATTGTCCGAGTTGCAGGCGGCCGAGTTGACCGCGCTGCTCGGCGATTCTCAGGCCAATGCCGCCATTGCTGCATGGGCCGTGAAATACGACTACAATCTCTGGCGTCCGATTACCGCGATTACGGGCAACACCGCGCCGGGCAATAACTGCCAGTATCCGGCCACCGCCACCTGGAACACGACCCTTTCGGGCTACGGGTTCGCCAGTTGCGATGCCGCCTGGAACTCGTACATCGCGACCCCGCCGCATCCTGACTATGTCGCCGGTCATCCGGCGTTCAGCGGAGCCGCGGCCACGATCCTGACCGATTATTTCTCAATGACGGTACCGAGCCTGCTCAGCGAAGGGTTCTCCGACACATCCAACTCCTATTGCAATGGTGGAGGAAGCACCCCGGTCTATGGCTTCGATGCCTTGCTGAAACCTATCACTTCTCCCATCAGCGATCCCGTTACCGGCGTCTTGAACACCGTGATCATCGGCTGCAAGGTCGGCAACACGATCTTCGACGCGAACAACACCGGCGCCTCCCTTACGACTCCGGGGGGCATCTTCGTCCCTGGCATCACGGAGAGCTTCGACAATTTCATCGACGCATCGCAGGCCGCCACCGACAGCCGGGTAAACGGGGGCATTCACACGCCGAGCGCGATCAACAATGCACTGATCATTGGTGACGCGATCGGCGACGCGCTGTTTCAGGCAGCGGTCCCCGAACCGACGTCAATTCTGGTTCTTGGCGCCGGATTGCTGGGCATCGGATCGGTCCGTCGGCGGCTCCGCAGACGACGCTGAGACACCAACGGCGCCGGCGGTGCCGTCATTGGCCGGAGAGACAGCTGACCGCCGCAAGCTGGCAACCGCTCGTCACGGTTGGGAAGCGAAACTGAACATCTGCCAACTAGGCATGGCAACCGTTTGCACTGGACGACTGAGGTGCCTGGGCATGATGGCTTTCCATCTCGGCCAGCAGGGACCAAACGAGCGCCGGCTGCATCGGCGTCTCGGGATCGTTCAGCAACCGGTCGATCTGTTCCAGCTTTGCGGCGTAATCTGCGTCGGTCATGGCGCCCACAGGGTTGGTTGACCGTCGCATTGCAGCCTTCGATCATGGCTACTCCATGGCGCAACGACGGCAGATCGGCGACTCGTCGCTATACCGGCAACTGTATTCGGGCCCGCAATCCACCCAGCGGAGAATCCTCCAGGACGATATCGCCGCCGTGGGCCCGGACGATATCGCGGGCAATGCTGAGGCCAAGGCCGGTGCCGCCGGAAGAGTCGCTCTCGAACGGTCGAAATGCGTCCTCGCGACGATCAACTGGAATTCCAGGGCCGTCGTCGTCGACCGTGACAAGCACGAAGCGCTCGCCGAGCCGACTGGCCGCCAGAGCGACATGGCGCGCGTGGCGGCGCGCGTTGTCCACCAGGTTGGTGACAGCGCGACGTAGGGCATCGGCGCGCAGCGGCAGCACCAGCTCGGAAGGCGAGTCCAGAACAACCTCGGCGCCGGCCCGCCGGGCGCCGGCGGCAACCTCCTGCAGCACCGCCGTGATATCCGTTGGGCGTGCCTGTTCGGTGCCTTCGCCACGGGCGAACGCCAGGTAGGCCGCGATCATCCGCTCCATCTCCTCGACATCGGCAGTCATGTCGGCGACATCCTGCCGAAGCTCCTCGCCTGCCGGCAGCACCGCCAGCGCCAGCCGCAAGCGCGTCAGAGGCGTGCGCAGGTCGTGCGAAACGCCGGCAAGCATCTCCGTGCGCTGCTGCAGGAAACGGCGGATGCGCTCCTGCATGCGGTTGAACGCGGTTGCGGCCTGTCGGACCTCGGTTGCGCCTTCCGGTTTGATGGCGCCGATATCGCGTCCGATGCCGAACGCTTCGGCTGCGGCCGCCAGGCGACGGATGGATCGCACCTGATTGCGCATGAACAACGCGGCGATGCCGAACAGCAGCAGCGAGGCACCCACAAGCCATAGTACCGAAGACGTAAAAGGCCACTGCAGTCAGCCGCTTGCGCGGCACATCGACCTGCAGCACCGCGTCCGGCAAGGCGATGCTGACCAGCACGGATTGCGGATCGGACTCCCAGTCGGTGGTAAACGGCAACCTCAGCTTCTCCTCGAGCGAACTGTTCAAGCCAGCACTGGCGCTGAACAACAGCAAGGGAGGGTGGTCCGGCGGAAGCTTCGCGCCGGGCAGAAGGTGCATCGACAACTCGAACTGGTCCCAGGCATTTTGCACCGCCCAGGCTTGGTCGGCTTCATCAGGCATTCGCCGAAGCAGTTCGATGGTGGTGACGATTTCCCCGACAACCGCGGTCGATAGTCGACGCGAGACGATGTTGAGGTGGGTGCCATAGAACACCTGCAGCGCCACGCCCTGAACCACCACCAGCGGGATCAGGATGATCAACAGCGCCCGACCCATCAGCGAGCGCGGCATCAGGCGCTTCAGGCTCTGCATGGCTGGCGGCGCTTACGGCAGCTTCTGCTCTGGGAAGCTCAGCTCATGTCGGGCGCGCCAATCGTCGGTCACGTAGTTGACGATCAGCGAGCGTCGGATGCCACCAATGGGGCGTCGCTCGAAACCATGCCAACTGCCGGGTTGCTTCGGCAGGAAAGCGAATGATGAACCTAGTCTCCCGTCACTTCGGGTCACCGGACGTTTGTCCATGTCATACAGGTCAGTTCCCAGGCCAACGGCATCGTCACCGATGTTGAGGTAGATCTGCAGCGTAATCAGCTTCTCCTTGATGTCCACATGGGGCTCTAGCCAAAACCCGTCCCGATCCTGGCAATACTCAATGCGCAGGTAGCTGCCCGTGCAGTCGATGGCAAAGGTGGTCTCCACCGCTTGCACCACTGCCGGATCCTGGAAGCTTGTGGCGATCGCCTCAAGGACCGGGAACCGCCGACGGTTCTCCACCGACGCGAACTGCCGCACGTCATTGTGGCTATCCCGCTTTCCGTGGGTATCGGCAATCGGCGGCGGGGCGAGCGGCAGCGCCAGCACCTGGCGGCACACTGCCTCGGGCAGCAGGTCGCGCAATATCCAATGGGGAAAGGGGGTGCCGACGCGATCAGCCGCCTTCAACGCCTTCACGATATGGTCGGCTAAAGCGGCAGCGAGATGGCCGTCTGGTGACTGCTGGAGCACTTGCGGCATGGCGATTCCCTCCTTCAGGTCTGCGCTTTGCTCGCACTCCCAGGCAGGCAAGTCCACCTAAAACAAAAGCCTAGATGGCCTTGGCGCTGTCGCCACCGGTGACCTCGTACTCGGTGCCCGTAACCATGACCGCCGCATCCTACGCCAGGAACACGGCAGCCGGTGAAATATCGTCCGGCTGCAGCCGGGTTGGAGAGGGTGGTTGTCTTCCTTCTCCAAGGAGGCAACGACCAGCAGACGCGCTCGACTGTCCGACTGCAAATCAGTTCGGATCGATCCCTGGTTTGAGGGTGTAGCCACGGCCGCGCACGGTGTGCAGATAGCGCGGCTCGCGCGGGTCGGCTTCGATTTTCCGGCGCAATCGCGTCATCTGTACGTCGATCGCCCGCTCGCCGGCCTCGTCCATATGAAGGGCCTCGGCGATGTCTTCTCGCGAGAGGATTTCATTGGCCCGGCGGGCAAGGACCGACAGCAATGCAGCCTCGCCGCCGGTCAACCGAACCGTGCCTCCAGGACCCCGGAGCTCTCCGCGCCCCGAATCGAAGCTGAGTTTCCCGAGTTGCACCGGGCCGGTTGGAATGCCGACCAGCGGGACCGGCGGCGCCGCCCGCCTGAGCATGGCGCGGATTCGCAGCAGCAACTCCTTCGGCTCGAACGGCTTCGGAAGATAATCGTCCGCGCCGGCCTCGAACCCGGCAATGCGATCTTCCGGGGCGCCTCGCGCGGTCAGCAGCAACACCGGCAGGTCGGAGTTTTCCCGGCGAAGCGACTCGGTCAAGGAAAGCCCGGTTTCCCCGGGCATCATCACATCCAGCA
Source organism: uncultured Alphaproteobacteria bacterium (assembly GCA_963819305.1). Taxonomy (GTDB): domain Bacteria; phylum Pseudomonadota; class Alphaproteobacteria; order Acetobacterales; family Acetobacteraceae; genus CAVTKE01. The sequence continues at coordinate 599,360 of CAWFVP010000001.1, read as the reverse complement.
CGAGCAGATCCGGTTGCAGGAAGCGCATCTGGTCGCGTGCCTCGGCAGCGTCCTGGGCAATCGCCACCCGAAAGCCATTGTCGGCGAGGTAGCGGGACAGCAATCCCCGCAGACGGGCATCGTCGTCAACCACCAGAACCAGCGCATCATCCGACATCGTCTTCTCCGTCAGGGCAATTTGGCGGAATCAGTCTGGTCAGACCTGGCGACGCGTCCGGCCAGGTTCGCAGCGATCGACGTAGTTGCGTGCGGTGTCGTCCATGATGCCACGCATGACCTTCCGGAACCCCTCGACGGAGTGCACCCCGGCTTCCCGATACGCAGCGACCAGCCGCTCGCGCTGGCGGTCGAACAACCGGCGTTCCAACGCCTGCCCGGTCGGGGTCAGAGTCAGCAGGCGTTGGCGGCGGTCAGCCCGTCCCTGAGTCTGGCTGACATAGTCGAGTTGAATGAGTTCGTTCAGAACGCGCGCAAGGCTTTGCTTGGTGATTCGCAGGATCGTCAGCAGGTCGCCCACCGACATGGCGGGATCACGGCCGATGAAATGCAAGGCCCGGTGGTGCGCGCGGCCAAGGCCGAGTTCGTCAAGGATCACGTCAGCGGCCCCCGTAAAGTCACGATATGCAAAGAACAGCAGGTCCTGTGCGGCTCTGATCTCCTCCTCTCGCAGGAACAGCAGATTGCTGCCCGCCTGGTTGCTGCTTGTCGAACTCGGTGCCGATTGGAACGGCGGTTTCGCAGCCGGCTTTGCCTCGCTCATCTGGCGCTCCGGGTGGTGGCTGGCGTTCGGGGCATGGCTGGCATTCCAGAAGATTTACGACAGGTTTGTTGACGTAGAAGAAGCACTATTTTACCTTCCGACCTCAGGAAGCAACAATCTTGCGAGGAAACGCAACATGGCGCTAGTTCCTTTCGACGACCGTGATGGCCAAATCTGGTTCGACGGCGCCATGGTGCCATGGCGAGAGGCGAAACTTCATGTTCTATCGCACGGCCTCCACTATGCCAGCGGCGTCTTTGAAGGGGAGCGGGCCTATAGTGGCAATATCTTCAAGCTGCGCGCCCACACCGAACGCCTGATTGCCTCCGCCAAGATCCTTGGCTTCGAGATACCCTACACCGCCGACGAGATCGATGCTGCGTGCATCCAGGTGGTCAAGGCCAACGGGCTTGAAGACGCATACATCCGTCCAATCGCCTGGCGAGGCACGGAGCAGCTTTCGGTTTCGGCGCAACAAACCAAGATCCATCTCGCCATCGCCACCTGGGCCTGGCCCAACTTGTTTGGGGACGACCGTATGAAGGGGGTCCGCCTGGACCTTGCTACCTGGAAGCGCCCCCACCCCGAGACCGCGCCGACCGCATCCAAGGCGGCGGGCCTCTACATGATCGGAACGCTGTCGAAGCACGAGGCAGAGGCGAAGGGTTTCAACGATGCGCTGATGCTGGATTGGCGTGGACATGTGGCCGAGGGCACCGGCGCCAACGTGTTCTTCGTCATGAATGGGGAGTTGCATACGCCAACTCCGGACTGCTTCCTTGACGGCATCACACGGCGGACCGTGATGTCTATTGCCAAGCGGCACCAGATCAAGGTGGTTCAACGAACCATCATGCCGGCAGAAATGCCCAAGGCTGACGAGGTGTTCCTGGCCGGCACCGCCGCCGAGGTAACGCCGGTGCGCCAGATCGGTGATCTTGAGTTCGCGCCGGGCCGGATCACTGAGGCACTGTTGAACGACTACGAGAAGCTGGTGCACATGTCGCCCGCGGAGGTCGAGGTCCGGGCGCCGATCTGAACCTTTGCAGCGCTCCGCCAGTTCTGGCGGAGCGGTGGCAGAACGGGAAGGACGATGAATGCGCAGCGTGCTGACAGCCTATGTAACGACTGCGGTCTGTTTCTTCGCACTCGATCTGGTTTGGCTCGGCACCATGGTGAACAGCTTCTACAAGCCGCGGATGGCAGGCCTGCTTCTCGATAAGCCCAATCTCGCGGTGGCAGGGCTCTTCTATGCGCTGTATGTGGTCGGCATGCTTATCTTTGCGGTGATGCCCGCGTTACGCGGCGGCAGTTGGACTCAAGCGTTGTGGTCCGGCGCGCTGTTCGGCTTCTTCGCCTACGCGACCTATGACATGACCAATCTTGCGACCGTGAGGGGATTCTCACCCGTGGTGGCGGTGGTCGACCTTGCCTGGGGCACGGTGGCAACTGGAGTTGCTGCCGCGCTGGGCACGGCGGGAGCGGCTTGGATGTCGCGCGGGCTGTAGTTGTCGACGCCGCAAGCCAGCGCGCTCCGTACGCTACGCACGACTCCACCCCAATCTCCCGGGTCGGTCTGCCGGAACAGCCGCATCGACGCGTACCAAGGCGAGTCGTCCCGGCCGATCATCCACCGCCAGTCCGGTGCAGCAGGCAGGAGCAGCCAGGTTGGGCAGCCGAGCGCTCCGGCCAGATGTGCGGTGGAGGTGTCCACCGCGATCACTAGGTCCAGCGTTGCGACAAGTGCGGCCGTCATGCTGAAATCTTCCAAAGGCGGTCGATCGACGGCGAATTCAGTGAGCTCCTCGGCCCGGGCGCCCTTCTGCAAACTGATCCAGTCGATCCCCGTCAACTGACCTAGCGGTGCCAGCATCGCTGCGGGAATTGAACGCCGCTGGTCATTGTGGTGGGCGGGATTGCCCGCCCAAACCAAGCCTATGCGTCGGCGGGTTGTGGCAGGTCGGACTGCCCTCCCGCACGTAAGATAGCCTCCAGACGCAGGAATATTATCGAGGTCGGTTGCGAACAGACGAGGCAGGCTCATCTGGTCCACCCAAAGGTCGTAGGAAGGTAGCGTCCCCGCCTTGTCGACCACCTTTGCTACGCCGTCGACCTGCCTGAGGAGCGTGATCAGCGGCCGCGCGCAGGCCAGTACAACCTGGGCGCCACGTTCGGCAAGCAGCGGCAGGTAACGCGCGAACTGAATGGTGTCGCCAAGCCCCTGTTCGGCATGCACCAGCAGCACGTGGCCCTCGAGGGTCTCACCATTCCACTCCCGACCGCTCAAGCGGCCGAAATGGGCGGAGAAAGCATCATCCCGCTTGCGCCATTGTAAGCGTTCGGTCTCCGGCGTGTAGCGGCGCGGGTTGCATCGGGTGATCTTGCTGATCTCTGGAGCCTCCTTCTGGACTCCAGAAGGAGGTGGATTTGACCGAAGTGGATATCCTCGGGCCGTCGGATCGGCGGCGTATCTGGCGCGCCGAGGAGAAGGCAGCATTGCTGGCCGAGATCGACGCCGAAGGCGGCAAGGTGCGGCTGGTGGCACGGCGGCACGGGATATCGGAGAGCCTGCTTTACAACTGGCGGTCGGCGCGCAAAGCGGCCGCCGTGGCGATGGGAGCGGCGGAGACCGTAGCGTTCATCCCGATCGGCCTGATCGAGGGCCCGGCGGCGCCGGTGACGGCAGATCCGGAGCCGGTGCAGCAGCCTGCTGCGGCGGCATGCAGATCCGGATTGATCGAGATAGTGCTGCCGAACGGCATTCGGGTCAGTGTCGATGCCTTCGTCAGTGAGAAGGCACTGTCGCGGGTGCTGCGTGCAATGAAGGGCGTCGCATGATCAGTCTGGCGCCCGGCACGAAGGTGTTTCTCGCGTGTCGTCCGGTCGATCTGCGCAACGGGTTCGACGGCCTGGCGGCCAAGGCCCAGCAGATGATCGGCGCCGATCCTTTCAGTGGCCATCTGTTCATCTTCCGCGGCAAGCGCGGTGATTATTTCAAGGGCCTCTACTGGGATGGCAGCGGTCTTTGGCTGATCGCCAAGCGTCTCGAAAAGGGCCGCTTTGTCTGGCCGCCGATTGTCGATGGCGCGATGACGCTCACGCCAGCGCAGTTCTCGGTGCTGGTCGAGGCGATGGATTGGCGGCGCACCATAGCACCGCCACCGCCGGCCCAGCCAATGCTGGTCTGACAACACACCGATTCTCCTTCGATTCTGGTTCGACGCATTCGGTCTTGGTACTGTCTGGCATGTCGCTCGCCACGGCCGAACTGCCGACCGATCCCGACGCCCTGCGCGCCTTCGCGCGGGCTTGCCAGGGCGAACTGAAGGCCGCGCAGTTGGCCGTGCATGTGAAGGCGTTGGAGATCGAGAAGCTGCGCTTTCAGATCGCCAAGCTGCGCCGGATGCAGTTTGGCCGCTCCTCGGAACGGATCCGCCGCCAGATCGAGCAGTTGGAGCTGCAACTGGAGGAACTGGAGACTGGCGAGGCCGAGGATATCGCCCGCGCCGAAGCCAGCGAACCCGCAGTCCCGATGCCGGTGCGGGTCAAACCGAAACGCAAACCGCTCCCCGATCACCTGCCCCGCCAAGAGGTCGTGCATCAGCCCGCCGGTGACGGTGCGTGCATCTGTCCCGCCTGTGGCGGCGGCATGGGGCAACTCGGGGAGGACGTGACCGAGGTGCTGGACTACGTGCCCGGGCACTTCCAGGTGGTCCGGCACGTTCGGCCGAAATTTGCCTGCCGCACATGCGATGCCATCACCCAGGCGCCCGCTCCGGCCATGCCGACGCCGCGCGGCCGCGCCACGCCGGCCATGCTGGCGCATCTGCTGGTTTCGAAATACTGCGACCACCTGCCGCTGTATCGGCAGTGCGACATCTACGCCCGGGAGGGTCTGGAACTCGATCGCTCGACCTTGTGCGACTGGGTCGGACAGGCCGCCTGGCTGCTCGACCCGATCGTGGCCGCCGTTCGCGCGCATGTCTTCGCCGCCGAGAAGATCCATGGCGACGACACGACGGTCCCCGTTCTGGCACCAGGCCTCGGCCGCACTAAGACCGGGCGGCTCTGGGTCTATGTGCGCGACGATCGACCGTATTGCGGCGACGCCCCGCCGGCGGCCGCCTACTTCTACAGCCCCGACCGCGGCGGCGCGCACCCCGCAGCCCACATGGCGACCTTTACCGGCCTGCTGCAGGCGGACGGCTATGCCGGGTTCGAGAAGCTCTATGGTCCGGCCCGCACAAAGCCCGGTCCGATCACCGAGGTGGCGTGCTGGGCGCACACCCGCCGCGGCTTCTTCAATGAGTGGGAGCACCACAAATCCCCAACCGCTAAGCAGGCGCTGGACCGGATCGCCGCCATCTATGCCGTCGAGGCGCGGGCCGCGTTTGCCCCTTTGTCCGAGCGTGTGGAACTGCGACGCGAGGCAGCCCCTCTGCTTGATGCCTTCTTCGACTGGGCCGATGCGACCGTCAGTAAGCTGTCGGCGAAGTCGACGCTGGCGGATGCGTTCCGGTATGCCATCAACCGCCGCCAGGCCCTGTCCAGGTTCATCTCCGACGGGCGGCTGGAGGTGGACAACAACATCGCTGAGAACGCCATGCGCTGCATCGCCGTGGGCAGGAAGAATTATCTCTTCGCAGGTTCGGACGTCGGCGGTGACAGGGCTGCATCCATCTACACCCTCGTGCAGACGGCGAAGCTCAACGGCGTCAACCCCGAGGCGTATTTGCGCGACACTCTGGCGAAGATTGCCGAAGGTCACCCCATAAATCGAGTCGATGAGCTGATGCCGTGGAAGACCGCGACGCCAGGTTGAAGCTACGGGGACGCCGGACGCTTACGCGCCATTCGTAATCTTCCCAACCGTGGCGGAATCGACCAGCCAGCAAATGCGCGAAGCTGCGGTTCCAGTGGGCGCGGGCAAACCGCGGGCGCAGCCGGATCGCGGTGTCACATGCTGCAACCGCCTCGCTCAAGCATGCTTTGGAGGTAAGCAGAAAGCCGAGGCTGGCATGCGCCTCCGGCAGATCGGGATGCAACCGAATGGCCGTTCGAAGATGGTTTTCGGCCACCGCGATTCGATCGACGTCGAGATAGGCATTTCCGATGCACAGATGCGCCTGGGCATGTGTAGCATCAAGCGTCAGAGCTTTGTTCAGCGCGGCAATCGCCGCCTTCGGCTGCGCCAACGCTCGCAGGGCAGCGCCGCGCGCGAACCACGCCTCGGCAAAATCGGGCGCGGCTGCAACCGCCTGATCTGCATTATCGAGGGCGGCGGCGCCTTGACCGTTCCGGAGCAGCATGAGCGAAGCCTCGACAAGGGCGAGGAGCGTATCCTGGTTGCCAGGACGAGCCGCCAGGGCCTGCTGCAGCAGCGACGCTGCTTTGGGGGCGCCGCCGCTTGACAGCAGCAACACACCGAGAAGGTGCAACGCGCTGGCTTGGCGAGGATTGCGTGCCAAGACATCGCGGTAGCCGGCTTCGGCCTTTGACAGATTACCGTCGCGATGATCGGCCAATGCCACCACGAGCTGGTCGATGTCGGACGACATCTCAGCAGCTGACTGCGCGCAGGTGACTGGCATCGCGGACCTTTCGGGGATGCCATATGATCGCAGCGATATCTGAACGATCCGCGAAGATACTTTAGCTTTTCTCCCATCGCGCAGTGGCCGCGTCGTCGGCCTCACGCGCCTCCACCCATCCTTCGTTGCCGTCCACGAAGTGCTCCTTTTTCCAAAACGGCGCGCGTGTTTTCAGCCAGTCGATCAGGAAAGCGGTGGCATCCAATGCCGCCTGGCGGTGAGCGGCAGCGGCCAGCACGAGAACGATGTTCGCGCCTGGCGGCAACCGGCCGACCCGGTGCACCAGGGTGCAGCCAAGCAGGCTCCAACGCCGCTCCGCTTCCGAGCCGATGACGGACATGGCCTGTTCGGTCATGCCGGGGTAGTGCTCCAGCGTCATCGCGCTGATTTGTCGCCCGGCTGACAGCTCGCGCACCGTGCCGACGAACGCGCCGATGCCGCCGATGTCGCTCCGGCCCGCAGTCAGCTCGGCCAGTTCGGCAGCAACGTCAAAGTCATCGTGCTGAATGCGGATCTTCATCCGCCGGCCTCCCTACTTTCAGCCGCCGGTCACCGGCGGGAAGAATGCCACTTCGTCCCCGGGGCGCACTGCCGTTCCGAGGTCGGAAAACTCCTGGTTCACTGCGCACCGCACGACCCGGCCGGCAGCGAAAGCGGCCTCATGCCCGGGAGTGCGGGTCCGGAGCCAGTCGACCAATGCGCCGACGGTTGTGACCCCTTCCGGAAGGGTGACCTCTTCGGAGCCGGTCCCAACCCGCTCCCGAAGCCAGGCGAAATAGAGGATCTTCAGCCGCGCCGTCGGCATGGATCAGCGGGGGGCCGGGACCGATTGGACGCTGCCGTCGGGACCAATCAGGGTAACGGTGCCATTGCCATTGTTGATCGCCCGCCCCGTGCCGCCGTTGGGCAAGGTGAAGGTCTGCTGCCCGTTGGCGCCACCGGTGATCACCGCAGGGCCCTGCGGCGTCTGCACCACGCCAAGCGACGGCGGAGTTTGGAACTGGGACACCGGGGGTGCCGGTCGCGGAGTCGATGGAGTGAGTGGCAATGGCGCAGGCGCGCTGGGTTGCACCGATGCCGGGGGGGTGGAACTGCCGCGCGGCTGCGGATGCGGCACCACCGGTGCAGGTGGCGCGCTCGGCTGCTCCTGGTCCTGTTGCCGCATCAGTTCGCCAAGTGTCGGCTCCGCCTTGGGCAGGCCGGGCCAGACATTCCCCGGCTCCGGCAGCAGCGGCTCGGTAGCCACATCCTCCCCCCGTACCCTGTTCATGTTGACGCTGTCGCCAGTCGGCTGGTTACGATTGCGTTGGAAGTTCACCGTGTCGGACAGGAAACCGCCAAACCCGTCGAACGGGTTGCCGGCGTAGGTCGAACAGGCCGGGAGCAGCAGGGTCAGTCCAAGCAAAGCGATACGCCGCATGAGCGAGTATTCCTTGTCGCGCGTCGAGATCAGCCGATCAGCGCCGGCCGGGTGCCGGAATGTGCCTGCGCACGGAAGGGTACTCAAGCGCTCGTGTGCACTGCATCATAGACCGTCAGGTGTCGCTCCGCCCAGTCGACGATCGCAAGTGGCTGGTTCAAATCCAAAACGGTCCGGTCGCAGCCGACCGGCGGGACGTCGGAGGCTACGGCCACGATGTCAGGCCGGCCGGGCCACAGCGGCTGCTTCCCCAGCGACGAGCGGAACACTTCGATCTTCGGGTGCGGATTTTCCTTGAAGCCCTCGATCAGCACCAGGTCCACCGGAGAAAGTCGGGCCAGCAACGCCTGCAGGTCCGGCTCGGGTCCGGTCACTTCGTGCAACAGCGCCCACCGCATGTGACTGGCGATCATCACCTCTTTTGCGCCGGCCTGCCGATGTCGCCAACTGTCCTTGCCTGGCTGGTCGAGGTCGAACCCATGATGCGCGTGCTTGATCGTCGAGACGGAGTGCCCACGCTTGATGAACAGGGGCAAGAGCGCGGTCAACAGCGTCGTCTTGCCGCTGCCGGACCAGCCGGTCAGTCCCAACACTTTCAAATCGTTACCTTTGATCGGTTCTCTGCACCCGCCGTTCTGCCTGGGGATGTCACCGATCCGGAACCACCTCGGGGGCACGGCGGCCAGGGTCGGGACTGCGGTTGCGCCCCGCGGCCCGCGCGGCATGACGAAGGCCGGCAACGAGGTAGTCCCATCCGGTGACCAGTGTCAGGATCGCCGCTACCCACAGCATCGCCTCGCCAATCAGTGCCACGGGGAGGGAACCCAAGCCGATCGCAGCAGCTCCGGCGTCGCCAGCGAGCAGGGTGCCCAGGGCACCCATCTGGAACCCGGTCTTCCACTTTGCCAACTGCGTAACCGGCAGGCCAATGCGAATTCCAGCCAGGTACTCGCGCAGGCCACTGACCATGATCTCGCGCAGCATGATGACAATCGCCGGATACAGCCCAAGGTGGCTCAAACGGTCGGTGCCTGCCAACATCATCAGTGCCGCGCCGACCAGCAATTTATCGGCGATCGGGTCGAGCATGCGTCCCAGGTCCGACGTCTGCAGCCGGTCACGCGCCAGCTTGCCGTCGAAATAATCGGTAATTGCCGCAGCCGAGAAGACAAAGCAGGCGGCGATGTCCGCCCAGGGCGCACGAAGCGCCACAAGCACCACCATCACCGGGATGGCGGCTATCCGCGACAGCGTCAGCACATTGGGCAGATCGGTCAGCACGCCGACACACTAGGCCGAAACCTGGGCTGCGTCAGCCTTGCTCCTGTGGCACGAGACGGCTTTCCGGTTACACCGCGTTGACGATCCTGCCGTGCTGGCCTAGCCCAGCGGGATGGCTCACCCGTTCCGCGGCATCTGGCCGATCCTGTATGCCTTCTTCACCGCTGCCAATACGCTGGACCGGGAGGCAATGCGGCGCCAGACCGCCATTTGCATCGCAGGCGGCAGCCATGGCATGGCTGTGATGGGTCTGGCGACCGAGGTTGCCAAGCTGACCCCGAAAGAACGCTGCGCGGTGATCGAATGGGCGGCCGAGGACTTGGCCGGTCGGCTTCCACTGGCGGTCACCATCTTTGGCGCCTCTCCGCAAGCCCAGATCGAGGCTGTGGCGCACGCTGCCGCGAATGGCGCCGCCTGGGTCATTCTACAGCCGCCCCGTGACCCATCGATGACGGAAGCGGATTTGCTACGTTTTTTTGGCCGGGTGATCGATGCTTCGCCGGTGCCTGCTGGTATCCAGAACGCACCGGAACTGATCGGCGTCGGTCTGAGCCCCGCGGGTATTGCTGCCCTGGCACGATCGCATGCGAATTTTACGGTCTTGAAGGGTGAGGGGCCAGCGACCTTGATCGCCCAAATCGTCGAGGAGACGGAAGGCAAGTTAGCGATTTTCAACGGCCGCGGCGGTCTGGAATTGCCGGACAACCTGCGTGCAGGCTGCGCTGGACTGATTCCGGCACCGGATTGCTTCGAGGCACAGGTGACGATTTACGAGGCGATGCAGCGCGGTCAGGAGGAGGAGGCAGAGCGGCTTTACCAGGAGATCCTTCCTGCCATCGTCTTCGTCATGCAGTCGGTGGATCAGCCTAGTCTGCTATGGCAAGCGGCTGGTGGCGGCACGCATGGGAATTCCCGTGTACGATCGAGCGCCGTTCTTGGCTCCAAATCACTTTGGGGAGGCGGCGGTGGCACGGTTTGCAGCAAGGTTAGGGCCATATGCAGTCTGATCCGGCGACCATCAGCGCCCAGGCGGAAATCGCCCGCATCGCGGCCTTTGCCAAAGGCGGTGTCGGGGTTGCCGCTCGGCATCTCGGCAGTGGTCGTATCCTCGAATACGAAGCTGATCATTTCTATCCGCTCGCGAGTACGGTGAAGGTGCCATTGGCGCTGACCGTTCTCGCAGCGGTCGATCGGGGCGAACTTGCGCTGTCCGACTTGATAGCGGTCGAGGACGCCGAAATGAACCCATCAGGGCCGCTGGGTACCGAATTGCTCCACCCTGGCGCCGCCTTGTCGGTGCACAATCTGCTGGAGCCAATGATCACTCGAAGCGACAATACCGCCACCGACGTGCTGTTTCGGACAGTCGGTGGCCCAGCGGGCGTGATGCACTACCTTGCCGAACTGGGAGTGGACGGTATCCGCACCAGCCGCACCGTACGTGAGTTGCTATGCGTGCTGTATGGGATCGAACCGCCCGGTCCGGCCATGTCGGTGCGGGACGTGCTGCAGGCGATGCCTGCCGATGCGGTCACGGCCGCACGTGCCAGGGCATCGGCACCGAATTCTGCCTACAGCGACGATCTTCGGGATCAGGCGACGCCGCGGGCAATGGTCGAACTGCTGCGGCGCCTGGCTTTAGCCGAAGGAGTAAGCCCGGCCGCACGCGACGTTCTGTTGCCGATCATGCGGCGAACCTCCACCGGGGTCCGGCGGATCGAGGGGCGGCTGCCTCAAGAGGTGCCCGTCGCCAACAAAACCGGTAGCGCTTCGGGCACGACAAACGATGTCGGGCTGGTAACCTTGCCCGCCAGCCGCGGCACCGTCGCCATGGCAATCTATGTCAAAGCTTCCCCACTTCCAGCCGCTGAGCGGGAGGACGTGATCGCCGACATAGCCCGACTCATTTACGATTTCTACGTTATCACCACACCTCCAGCCGCCTGACCTGACATGGCTGAATTCCGTGGAGTCATGCCGTACCTCGTCTCGCCCGTTGACGCCGAAGGGCGCGTCATGGAGGAGGTGCTGGCCCGACTTGTGGAGTCGCTGATTCAGGATGGTGTTCACGGCTTGGTGCCGCTGGGCAGCACTGGCGAGTTCGCCTACCTGAATGCAGCCCAGCGCCTGCGCATCGTTGAGGTCGTGATTGCGGCCGCAGCCGGGCGGGTTCCAGTGATTCCGGGTGTCGCTGCCACCACCATTGCCGACGCGATCGCCCAGACCCGCAGCTACGCCCGCGCCGGCGCAGACGGAATTCTAGCGATACTGGAAGCGTATTTTCCGCTGACAGAGGCGCAGGTGGAGGGATATTTTGCTGCAATTGCTGCCGCGGCCGACTTGCCCATCGTGCTGTACACCAATCCGAACTTCCAGCGCAGCGACCTATCGCTCCGCTCGATCGAACGGCTCTCTGGCATCGAAAACATCCTCTACCTGAAGGATGCATCGAACAACACCGGCCGCCTTCTCACCATCATCAATACCGTTGGCGACCGGCTGCGGATATTTGCCGCCTCCGCGCACATTCCAGCATGCGTCATGATGATCGGCGGCGTCGGTTGGATGGCTGGCCCTGCCTGCATCGTGCCGCGGCCCAGCCTGCGCCTGTATGAGCTTTGTCGAGAAGAGGCCTGGCCGGAGGCGATGAAGCTTCAGCGAAAGCTGTGGCGCATGAACGAATTGTTTGCGAAATACGCGCTTGCGGGCTGTGTGAAGGCCGGGTTGGTGCTGCAGGGATTCGACGTCGGCGACCCGATTCCACCCCAATCACCACTTCCCGCAGCTGCGATTGCAGAGGTTGCCGCCGCACTCGCAGCGGCGAACGCTGACAATGCCTGAGTGGCCATGCGTCGCCCTAATCGGCCGGAAGGCCCAGTAGCGCCCGCCGCAGGTCCTGCGAAGGGGGATGGTCGCCAATGAACCCGGCCAGAAGGTGATAGGCCAGATCCTGGTTGGCAAACTCGCCGAGAAGCCGGTTGTTGGCGAATACGCTGACGCCCGCAGCGCTGAAGATGTAAGTCGAGGTGTCACCCGGCTTGACCGCTGGCGCAGCGGCGACCAGCCGCTCGAAATCCGCCTGGTCAGAAGCGGCACAGCCGCCGGTGCCGCAATTCGCCTCCTCTCCCGCACGGTATTGCCGCTCAACCTGCGCCTTCGAACCGGAATGCACGAAGCGAAGTAGGATGACCTTGGGGCTGGACGACGCCAGAATTTGCCTCGCGTCATGGCTCGGCTGTGGCAAGTACAGTGCAGCAACGTAGGTTCGTATACGGAAGATCGTGAGCGTCCGGACGCCGATCCCATTCAAGGCGAGCGGCCGGCCATCGACCACATAGCTGTCCGGCAGTGACACGCCGGACAGGGTAGCCGCCGTTGCACCAGACGTGATGCAGGTGAACAGCAGAAGTTGCAGCAAGGCTCGAAGCATACCTCCACTCCCATATTTTGGAGCGCGACAACTGTAGATGAAGGCACCGGAGGTCTCGATCACGGCGTCAACCGGCGACTCGAACTCCGGGATGAAAATATGAATAGACCCGGCTGGCGATCTCCCGCGAAATTCCTGGCGCTGCTTCCAAGTCCTGCAGCCCGGCCTGCTTCACCCCACGCGCCGACCCGAAATGGTTGAGCAGCGCGCGCTTTCGGCCCGGACCAATGCCAGGAATGTCATCGAGTTCACTGGTGACCAGAGTTTTCGATCGTCCGGCGCGGTGGGTTGTGATCGCAAAGCGATGCGCCTCGTCGCGCAACCGCTGTAGGAAATACAACACCGGATCCCGAGGCGGCAATTGAAAGGCCGGGCGTCCCTCCATATGGAACCACTCCCGGCCCGCGTCGCGGTCCGGCCCCTTCGCAATGGCGACGAGCGGCAAATCTGCAATCCCCAGATCGGCGAGAACCCCACGCACCGCGGAAAGCTGGCCGGCGCCTCCATCGATCACCACAAGGTCGGGCCAGGCCGGGGTGCCTGGGCCCTCGCTCTCCTCCTTCAGGGCTCGCCCGAAGCGACGCTCGAGCACTTCACGCATCATCGCAAAATCATCGCCGGGCGTGATCGGGCCACGGATGCCGAATTTGCGGTACGCGGATTTACGAAATCCCTCCGGCCCGGCCGCGATCATCACGCCGTAGGCATTGGCACCCATGATGTGGCTGTTGTCGTAGACCTCGATGCGCTCCGGCGCTCCCGGCAGGCCGAACAACTCGGCAACGCCTTCGAGCAGCTTTGCCTGTCCTGCACTCTCAGCCAGGCGCCGCTCCAGAGCCTCACGAGCGTTGAGTGCGGCATGGGCCACCACCGCCTGTTTCTCACCGCGCTGCGGCACAGAAATCTCCACCTTGCGAGTGCCCCCGAATGTGGCGGCCTTGAGGGTCAGAGCCTCGGCAATGAGGTCCTGTTCAGGCAGCGGAGAATTCAGCAGCAGCAGGGGCGGCGGCGGCTTGTCGTCATAAAACTGCGCGACGAAAGCAGCCAGGATCTCTGGTGTCTCTTCGGCTTTGGTGTGGCTCGGGAAAAACGCCCGGTTGCCGTTATTGCGGCCGCCGCGAAAAAAGAACACTTGGACGCAGGTCTGGCCCGCGATCTGCCATGCTGCGATGACGTCCGCATCGGTAAGGCTAGCCGGATTGATGACATCGGTGCCCTGAACATGGGTCAGGGCCCGGATCCGGTCTCGGACCGCGGCTGCCCGCTCAAATTCCAGCACCTCGGCTGCCTGTTCCATTTCTGACGCCAATGCCTGCTGCACCGCACCCCCTTTGCCGGAAAGGAATGCACGCGCCTGCTCGACCATACCGGAATAATCTTCGGGGCTGACCCGGCCGACGCAGGGGGCCGAGCAGCGTCGGATCTGATGTAACAGGCAAGGGCGTGATCGGTTGCTGAAGACAGAATCGGTGCAACTGCGAAGGAGAAATACCCGCTGCATTGCGGTAACCGTCTGGTTGACTGCCCACGCCGAAGCAAACGGACCATAATAGCTGCCCTTGCGCACCCTGGCGCCGCGATGTTTTGCGACCTGGGGAAACGGATGGTCCTCCGTCAGCATCAGCCACGGATACGACTTGTCGTCCCGCAGGACGATATTGAAGCGCGGCTTGAGACGCTTGATCAGATTAGCTTCAAGCAGCAGAGCTTCGGCCTCGGTATGGGTCGTGACGATTTCCATCGTCACGGTCTCTGAGACCATGCGCCGTAAACGCTCGGGCAACCTGGCGATCTGGGTGTAAGAGATAACCCGGCGCTTCAGCGAACGGGCTTTTCCGACGTAAAGTGCCTCCCCTCGCGCGTCGAGCATGCGATACACGCCGGGCGAGAATGGCATGGTCTCCAGCGCGCGCTCGATCGCAGCGACCCCGCGGACTGCTCCGTCCGCAGGCAACATCGCCGGCCGAACATCCTGTGGTCGGTCGCTCATTCCTGCAAAAACAACGCTTCGGAGCCCTGCCTGACACCGCCAGCCAGCCAGACAAAATCATCCACCGAATCAGTGGATAACTTTGTGGGCAACAGTCTCTGACAAGCACGAACCCGGCGGGAATCCTGCCCTTCGCCGCTCTGCCTAAAATCCGGGCAAGTCAGATTAACCATTTGATTTGATTGTATTTGCATATGACAAGTCCGTAACACTCTGAAGAAGCCCCACATCTATTTGTAATTTAAGGGCTCTGGTTCCAGGGGTGGACAATCAGCGCCGCCGACGCTCGATTTCAACGCCTGCGCTCGTCGCGTCAGGGAAAATGTCAAGTTTTTCGATCCGGATACGCGCATACTCTACCCTGAAATCTTCGAGGCAAGCCTCGGCCAACCGCTCAGCCAGGGTTTCAACAAGGCGAACATGCCCCGCAGACACGATCGTCCGGACACGATGCGCCAAAGCCTCGTAATCGACCACTCGGGAAAGTTCGTCTCGACCGATGCTACAATACGAATTGACCGTGGCACCATCGTCAATGACCGCAAGATCCACGTTGATGCGAATGCGTTGACGCGCGCTGTGCTCGCCTGGGTGGATGCCCACGCTGGCCGACAGCAACAGGTCCCGCAAGAATACGTGTCGCAATCCACGCGCCGCACTGGCTATGCGCTGAGTTTCCATAAGGACTCCCCCTAGTCGCGATGGCGTCGTGCTGGGACCGCTGAATGCCAGGGTAATTGGGCTTCAGCGCTCAGCGTTAACATCTCGCCAGTGACAGAAGGCATCATCAGGAAAGTGACGACGCTACGCACCACGTCTTGCAGGACAGGTTGGCGAGACATCGCAACGCTGAACGCGACCGCATTGACGCGAATACGAGGTGCTAGTTCCAGCGCCAGTGATTTGATCAACGGCCGAATGCTGTCATCGGCCACCCGCCAAGAGTGGCCCGAGACCTTATCCGTTGAACCGGGATCAACGACGACGAAAATAGCACCCTGCGCCCCATCCGGCAGCGCATCGGCAAATTGCCGGGCAAGCGTCAGGGAGGTATGCAGATTGCATCCGCAACGGAGATCGAGATTGGCACAGCTTTCTTCATTCTCCGCCGAGGGCTGCGAGGGGCCGGAACAATGGACCAGGACGCCGGTCGGACCGATCATATTCGCCACCGTGGCGAATAGTGCGGCCATATCCGCGCTGCACGTGAGATCAACAGAGAGTCCACTGAACGCCGGAGTCAATTGATTCGGGAGTGGCCGGGATTTCGGATGCTGGAGAACGACAGCGAAGCCATCTTCGGAAAGTGCACGTGCAATCGACAAACCCGGCTCACCCGCCGTTCCCGATGTGACCAGAGCGGTGCGCGGGATCTTACCTGACATCTGAGACGGCATTCATCTGCTGTAGCGGCGTAGACCGTTGCGATCAAGCGCCGCGGCTAGCCACACATCGGCAGCCTATTTTCCATTGTTTCGTCGGGTCAGAGCGGCGCATCGGTTGTCGTCCCCTACCCCGAACTGAATGGTCGGCAGCAGAGCCGCCGGCGGGAACAGCACCCCCAGGCCGGCTGCAGCGCCGCCTCTCGCCGCCAAGGTGCCGACATCCGGACGAATGCTCGGATCTTTAAAAGGCCCGCTGATTGCTATGGGCGCCGGTAGGCTACCGATCGAGAAGTGCTTCGAGTCCGTCTTCAGGCGGTAATCCAGGGATTCGGTCCGCAAGTTTATCGCGCCCGTCCCCGTGACGATGTTGCTCTCGGTATCCAGGATCATTGTTCGGGTGCCTAGAACTCCCCGCTCCAAACTGAAATCACCGATGAAGCATTGAATGGGATCTCGGTTCGGAATGCCTAATGCGGATAGTATGGCGTTTCCTACCTGCAGGCCGGAAAGATCTACCAACAGAGAACTGAGATCTCCGCCGCCGGACATGAACAGCTGCAATGTGCCGTTGCCGTTCCCCAGCATCGTTGCCGTAGAGTTACCGGTTGTGTCGATTGTCGCCCGCCCCCCTATCGTTCCAGATCCATGCACCAGATGGGTAGCTTCCAACATACGGCCCAGGTCGACCCGTTGCACGGCGACGTCGCCATTCGTGTGAAAGTCGGTTCCGGAGGAGGGAGTGAGGGTCACGTTTGCCACTATCTGGCCCTTGCCAACACCCAGCGTCACCGGATGCAGAGTTAGCTTACCGTCGTCGATGTCGAGGTTTGCTGCGAAGCTATCGAACGGCATGGACTTCCCGAGGATTTTCGCGCCACGGTAATTCAAATGGACGTCGGCGGCTCGAAGCTTAGGCAGACTGATCGTCGTAGTGGGCAACAACTTCGGACTGGCCTCGGCGCGAGCGACTTCGCGTCGTTGCTCGGCACTCTGCCCCGGCGTGGAAATGCGTCCCGGTTCTGAGCCAACAAATCCACCAAGATCGGCTAAGTCTATCAGTCGCGATGACAAGTTGGCACTGACGATCGGTCGGACGGGCGCTGGATCGATATCGATGTCTCCCTCGAGATCGCTCGATCCGACCTTTCCCATGATGTTATGGAATTGGATTTTCGAGGCAGCGTAGTCCAGAGTGCCAGCGATCCGGTAAGAAGGTGTCTTCGGAATCGCCACTCCGGTTAGCGGCAGCAACAACGCCATGTTGGGGCCCGACAATTCCAACTTCAGATCGGCTCCCTCGAAGGCCATCGGGTTCCGTACCGTCCCCGTGAGTGAGACCTGGGTGGGCCCGTTCGCAATTTTCATATCAACCGGATAAGGCGACACGGCATCACGCAGAGAGAGCAACGCACCGCCGATCAGATGGCCGACGATAGGCTGACTGGCATATGTCCCCTTGGCATCCAGAGTGATCTTAGGCTCCGGGCCTGAGGTTGTGGCGATTGCCAGCAGGAAGTCAGCCTGAAGATGCGGGATCAGGACATGCGCGCTGCCATCGTTGATTTGCAGATCGCGAACCGTCGGCCCTGGTGACTGCCTGGGCGGCCCAGATGTAAGTGCCGGAAAGAGCCAGTTGGCCGCCGCGCCATTTGGCTGCTGCGCCTCAATTTCCGGTTTGTCGACCACAATTGACGGGATGACAATCTGACCGCCATGCAGAAGGGCCATTGCGTCCACCGTGACCTGTAGGCGCTCAATACGAGCAAATTCACCTGGAACCGGAAAACCAGCCGGATTGGCGACTTTAACTCCTTCGGCAATAGCAGTGGTGTATCGGCCTGGCTTGAGGTCAAAATGCTGCAAAGTGACCGGGCGTCCCAGCGCCTCCGAGGCTCGCGAGGACACGAGCAGGCGAAACCAATTCCAGTCCCACAACGCGACCAAGATGACGACGCCCAGAATCAGTCCCCCCGCCACAATTGCCCAGCGAGACCTCCTCGTTAATTTTCTCCGAACTGCTGCGGAACCCGAACTCGTCATTCGCCAGAAACAGCGACCTCGGCTGAATGGTTCCGAGAACCAAAGTTTCACTCTGTTTCAAGTTCGCCTGAGACTTGACGGAGATATGCGTCCTGCCTTTCCACCGCTCGCTCATCGAGTTGTAGTTTTGCCCGCAGGACCCGCTGAACACGCCCAATCTCCCGCGCGTGATAGGACCCTTCCAGGCTCTGCGTTACGCCACCTTTATGGCGGCGATGTATGTTGAGCGGTGCGGCGACATAGGCAACCTGGCCGGCGCTAACAGACATCAACTCAGCATAAATCCGCCAGTCACCGGCCAGACGGAGACTTGTCAACTCATCGCGGCATCGCTCGATGGCCGAAAGCAACGGCGCACGCCGCCAAAGTACGGCACTCACGTTTAAGATCAGGTTGCGCTCAGCCAGAAACCGGCGGGCAAAATCCTTAGCCGCGAATATTCCGTCACGTTCAAGCACGCTGGCGTCGCTCTGCCGATAATACTCCTGATAGCTGGGCCAGATCATGACCCCCTCGGCATCGACGGAGCGGCTGTCGCAGAAAGCCAGATCTACATTTGGGGAAATCTGCATCATCGCGGCGAGTGCGGCCAACAGATCAGCATCCGCGTCATCATCGGCCTCGGCTATCCAGATGAACTCCCCACGAGCAAGTTCGGCACTACGTTGCCATTGTGCGAATACCGACCCGGAATTGACTGGCGAGCTCAACACTGTGAGATCGCGTTGCCAATCGGCGGCAATACGCCGCCCGACGCGCAGGCTGTCATCCGTCGAGCCGTCATCCAGCAGCACGACTTCCCGCACGGGATAGGTCTGGCCGAAGATGGAGGCCAAGCGTGCGGGCAGATAGCAGGCATGGTTGTAGTTCGGCACGAACACCGAGATGTCCAAAAGTCCCGGCTGTGCCACATGGAGCAGGCGTCGGGCATATTCAGAGAAGTCGAACTCACGGTGAGCAAGTTCGGCAAGATCCCGGCGGCGTGCTCTCCATGAGTCTGTGCCGGGCATCTCACGATGAGTTTCTGCGGTGGCGGCCAGAGTGACGAGGGCCTCCGCCATGGCTGTCGCGTCTGCCATTGGCACGGCGATGCCGCAACCATGCTCCCGCAGCAATTCGGGTATGCCGCCAGCTTCGTCATAGGCCGCGACGGGCAATCCCGCAGCAATGGCCTCCAGAACTACCGATGGAAAAGGATCTTCGCGTGAGCTGAGAGCGAATAGGTCGGCGGCACTGTACCAGTCTGCCATTTCGCTTTGATAACCTGGAAGGTAGAAGGTCCCGCTTGCTTCAGCAGCAGCAATCTCAGGGCCAAGAAAATTCCTGAGAACTGGGTCCATTGCTCCAACCCAACAGAAAGCGATGTCTTTGCGAAGGCGCCGGGCGGCCCGCCAGGTTTGAAGAAATAGATCGAACCCTTTGCGCAGATCAGCGTAGCCTGCCCCCAAGACGAGTGTGACTTCCGATGCTATACCTAGTTCGCTTCGAATCGTGACTCGCGCGACATCGGAGAATATCGGCATTCGATAAATGCCCTGGGGCATGATCCGCGTCTGCTCCGAAGCCAGGGGAAGTATCTCCGCAATCCGATCGCGCACACTCCTTGCCGGAAATATCAGAAGCGACTCAGAGTTGACGGCTTGCCGCAGAGATGCGAGCAGATCCCGCTCGTGGATCAATCGCGGCATCTCGTGAATAAGGAGGATCGACTGAATTCCCGCTGAATGCAGTAGCGGCACCACCCATGCAGCAACTGCAGTATTCACGGCCGCTGCGTGAAAGCCGCGGTCCGCCCAGACCTTGAGCATTTCAACTACATTTGCTCGTTGACCATTGCCGCCGCCTGCAATTTTGCCCGGTGTGACAGCGGCGTATTCAGCCTCCAATGATCCACCAGCAAGCAACAGATACTCGACTTGCACGCCAAATGCCTTGCGGAGCTCTCGGGCAAGGTTAAGCAGCAGATTCTGTGCACCGGCGGGAAACGCGTCATGTCCGACCAACAACAGATTTCTGCTATCGTACGAATTTCTTGAGCTTTCTTTTGCCAAGTCACAGGTCAGCCGGCGCCCACCGAGCCCCGCAACTGCTCGGCCGGTGGCGTTCAAGTAGGCGCTCCCAAAATGTACGTCAGGTTCTAGGTATGCGCCTTCGGCCCACTCATTCCAGGCGTTCACGCAGATAAACGGCTCGCCGAAAAACTTTGTGGTCTGGACGCGACCCACCACAGCTTCGACCCAAGCCTGATATTTCGCCGGAGTTCAGCCATGCAACGCTAGACCTGCACCTTGTCGTCTTGCATCGTTGTCCCAGCTTGGCACAACGGTCTTGATCAGCGGGAATTCGGCCGGCGCTTCATCAAGCGAAGCCGACACGATGTCGTCGTAGCAATAAATCTCGGCGGTAGCGGCTGAGTCAAAATAGTTCAGTTCTGCGTTTCGACGTGCCACGCCAGTTGCTAGCTTATGCGGGGGGAATTCAATGGCCCCGTCAAAGCCCGCAGGGCGCGGGTCATTGGTGTTGAAGCTTTGCGCCATGACCAGTAACGGGTTTTCGCCGTGACGATCCATGAACAGACGTCGCCAGCGTTCGATGGTTACGGCGATGTCTGGAATGATGTCGGACCGGTAGAGCATCAGCAGCGGTCGACCGTCGATGCGAATGTAGCGACGATCTCGGAAATGCCTAACAAAGCTGTCGATCAGCGCCGCATCATCCGAGGGTCTGTAATCCTGCGCTATCAACACGTCGTTGTTCGAGCCGTCCCAGCGCCGTGTCCAGTTCTCATTCGCCCACATGAGACAGAATGGAAAGTCGAGGCTATCATCTGACAGCAATACCTCGAGTGGCTGCTCGAGGAGACGGCCTCCATTGAACCAATAATAATAGTGCACGAAGCCAAACAACCCCGCTCCGATGGCCATTTCGATCTGTCGGCGCATCGTCGTAGCGGCATCGGCAGTGGCCAAACTGTAATGGCCAAGATCACGAGGCGTGCGGGGTTGATAATGACCGTGGAACCGGGGCATCGCGCGTGAGATAGCAGTCCATTCGGTGAAACCGCGGCCCCACCAAGCGTTGTTTTCAGCGACCTCATGGAACTGTGGCAGGTAGTAGGCCAGCACCTTGGCCATCCGGCGTGCGCTGCGCGGGAGTGGGCTTATTTCTTCGAAATCTAGACCGGCGCGGCAGAATTTCCTCACCTGGGCGAAGACATCGGTGTTTGACGAATTGGATTTGGTTTGTAATCGAATGTGATGGCGGTGCAGGCGGTAATGTATTAGCGGGTTCTCTTCGGTGCTCCCCTCCAGGTAGCGACGCAGATAAAAAGAAGTATCGAATTCGGCTGACGGATTGCGCCCTTCTCGGTACCCGTAAAGCAAATAGTGTTCGAAAGGGTCGACACCGGCGGCGCCGATATCCGGATAGCTGGAGAGGTAGAAAAGCGGGTCGAATTCTGGGACTGGACTGACCAGACCTGTGAATTTACGACCCAGAAAATGCGCCAACAATGATCGTCCTGGATCCGCTTCATGGCAGGATGCGTACCAGCTAAGGTCGAAATGCGGCGACGGTGACCGTAGCTTTGCTTCGCCCGCAAGTATGTAGTCCAGTACCGGATTGCAGGTGCTTCGTAGGTCTTCGGGTACGTCTCGCATATACCAGTCGGGGTCGAAATATGGATTGGGCCACCGAGACTCGCGCCAGCCATAGTCCAGATAGTGTTCAGATGCGTCGCTACCACTCTGGGCAACGTCCGGATTGGTTTGCAAATACCATTCTGGATCAAACAAGCCTGACGCGCGTAATGTGTCTCGATCAATATCTTTGGGCGCGCGGAGCGCTTCGCTCAATGACCAGAGTTCGCTGTTCGCCCAGAAGCCAGAAACCGCACCCTTGCTCATGGAAATAGTGGTCGACGCTGGGGAGGTGCGCGATTTCAGAAGGTATTCTCCGAACGACGATAGGCGTCACATGCGTATTAGTGTGTCTCCGAAATTATTGCGAGGCAAGGACCTAAGTGGAAGCGGGCTACAAATATGGTCATTTGACGGTAAATTACCGCTACAATCTCAATGACCATCCTATCGCCGCGCCACAGCCGAGTACCAAAAGCGGGTGCAGGTCTGTCCAAGTGAGAGCGATCGCGAAGGCAACGGTTAGGGTGACGGTTGCCACTCCGGTTTCAGTGCCTCGGACAAGCGAGATTGCGCTTGCGAAAGTCAGCCCGACGGCAATAGGAGCTAGACCGCGCTCGACCTGCGCACGCCAGGAATGGTTGCGAAATCTGTCCCAAACACGCGCGGCAATATGAACCAAAGCGAATACGGGACCGAACATCGCGACAGTTGCGACCGCAGCCCCGGCCAGCCCAGCGGCGCGCTGACCAACTAGTGCAACAATCAGGGACCCGGGGCCGGGTGCCAGCCGTGAAATAGCAAACATGTCCAAAAACTCACGATTATCCATCCAATGATGGACGTCGACGGCGGCACGTTGCATCGCCGGCACCACCGAGTTGCCGCCTCCAACCGCCAACAGGGAGAGCGACAGAAACAATATTCCCAGTTGGACTAGGATTGTCACATGCGCGCGGCCGACAACAGGCTTATTGGTAACATGACAATCAACGTCAGCGGGAGAGATGCCCGAGGACGCCGATGAGGATGGCAATCATCGCCACAAGGCAAGCGGGTAGCACCGCACGAATGTTCTGGCCGGCGATTTTTGCCCCGTTTGAGATATTTAACCCTATCGCGGCCGCTCCCAGACCCGTCATGGCGGATTCTACGCCGGGAATGTTGCGCATGCTGGCGAAGGCGGCTCCCATTGCGAGCACGACGATGACCGGCACCAGCAACATGCCAAGAGTCGCGGCGAGCGCGCCTGTCAGCCCTCGCAAGGTGGTGCCGATGAAGACTGCGAGATTTATCCCGTTGGCGCCTGGCGCGATCTGTGAAAGTGCTAGCCCTCCAACGAACTGCCGCTCATCCAGCCAGCGACGGTGGACCACGACTTCGCGCCGGATCCAGGCCGTCGTGCCTCCCCCGAAGCTCTGCATGCCAATGGATAGGAAGACCCAGGCGATCGCCGGCAGCGATGGCGGACGCGCTGTCAGCTTGTATCCGGGTGCCATGATCCTATGAGATACCTTCGTTGCCAGCTTGGGAGGAGATCATCGACGGGGTCGCGGCCGTCTTCGAGTGATTGACCGCCGGCGCGCCTCACCTACCGAAGAATTCGGCGATTGGCTCCGAGCAAATCCATCAATCCGTTGCACTCGGTCTAAAGAATTGCCAAAGGTGATTTTTGTTGGGGAGGAGGCCAAGTGGCGTCGATATCGGAGATGTCGGCCGGAGTGAGGGTGATTGCTTCAGCCGCGGCATTTTCGCGGACGTGCCGCTGGTCAGACGCTTTGGGGATAGAAATGATCCCGTGCTTGCGTAACGTCCAGGCCACCGCAATCTGCGCGGGTGTCGCACCATGGCGTGCAGCAATTTGCCGTAACATCGGAGAGTCGAGCAAGCGACCGCCTTGCCCTACCGGGGAATATGCCATGACCGGAATCTTGCGAGTTTCGCACCAGCGCAGCAGATCAAATTCGATGCCACGATGTTCCAGGTTATATAATACTTGGTTGGTGGCGCAGTTATCACCACCGGCATCGTAGCAATTCCTGCATATCGCGCAAATCGAAGTTGGAAACGCCCCAGTAGCGGATCTTTCCCTGATCTCGCAGCCGGTCGAAAGCCGCAACCGTTTCCGCGAGGGAGACCTCGCCGCGCCAATGTAACAGATAAAGGTCGATATGATCGCTGCCGAGGTGTTTGAGACTGCGTTCGCATGCAGCGATGACCCGCAGCTTGCTGGCGTTGTGCGGATATACTTTGGAGACGACGAAGGCGGAGCCGCGCTGTCCGGCGATCGCTTTGGCCACTACTTTCTCGGCCGCGCCATCGCCATACATCTCGGCAGTGTCGATCAGGGTCATGCCGAGTTCGAGGCCTAACCGCAGCGCTTCTGCTTCTTGGTTCGCGGAGCGGCGGCCTTCGCCCATATGCCACGTACCTTGGCCAAGGGAACTAACGACGCATCCGTCATGCAAGTGGGCAGATCGCATATGTTTACTCGGCTTTTTCCTCAGCAATTCGAAGAACTCGCAGGAAGTTGCCGCTCCACAGGGCCCGGATATCCGCCTCGTCATAGCCGCGTTTGACGAGTTCGGCCGTCAGGTTGGCGCTGTCTCCTGCGTCGCTCCAGTCCGAGAAGCCGCCTCCACCATCGAAGTCCGACGAGATACCCACGTGCGACAGGCCGATCCGCTTCACTGCATAGTCGATGTGATCGACGTAGTCGGAACAACTGACTTCGGACGCCTTCTTGCCGGCGCGTAGGAAATGAGCGACCGCGGTGATCTGGATGACTCCTCCGACATCCCGCAGAGCATCGAGTTGCTCGTCATCCAGGTTGCGAGGGTTGTCGCTGAGGGCCCGCACACATGAATGCGTCGTCATCACAGGGGTTCGCGAGGCTGCCGCGGCTTGCAGCATGGATTTCTTCGAGACATGGGCCACGTCCACAACCATTCCCAGCCGGTTGAGCTCGGCTATGGCTTGTTTGCCTAGCGGGCTAAGGCCCCCGTGCTCCTCGGCCCCGTCACCAAGCTCAGGACGCGGGTTCGAAGAATCGGCGAAGTCGTTGTGCCCATTATGAGTGAGCGTCAGGTACCTCGCACCGAGGTCGCGAAAAGACTTCAGCCGCGATGGGTCTCCGGCGGCATAGCCATTTTCGACCGCTGGGATGATGGCAATGACGCCATCGCGATGCGCCTGCTCGATCGCGGCCACGGAGCTGGCAATTCGGGCGCCATCACGGCCCATTGCCTGGATACCATGCAGCATGGCGATGGCTCGGGCGTAAGCAGCTTCGTGCGCCTCCGGACTTCGCTTGCCTTGTGCGACATAGGCGACGAAGCAGCCGGCGGACATTCCACCGCGCTGCATCTTCGGCAGATCCACCCGCCGCTTGCCGTCTTCAAAGAAGCTGGGGCCATCAGGCCAGGGTATGTCGATATGGGTGTCGACGGCGAGCAGGCTGCGGTGGAGTGCGACAGGATCGATCATGAGCGCACGGTCGGAGGAGGCGAGGGTTTCGTCAAGTCGGCCTGGTGAAACCTAATGGCCACGAGTCGGGCTAGAAGCCGACGCGGTCGCCCCCCTTCAGGTGCAGCATCTGCCGAGCTTCGGCCGGGGTCGCAATTTCCAGGCTCAGTTCTTCCAGGATGCGGCGAATCTTTGCCACCTGCTCGGCATTCGACTTCGCCAACTTGCCCTTGCCGATATAGAGGCTGTCTTCGAGCCCAACCCGGACATTGCCACCGAGGATGCCAGACATCGTCGTGAAGGCCATCTGGTGCCGACCGGCGGCCAATACCGACCACACATAGTCGCGCCCAAACAGCCGGTCCGCGGTTTCGCGCATGAACATCAGGTTGCGAGGCTCAGCCCCGACACCGCCGAGAATGCCAAAGATCGTCTGGACGAACAGCGGCGGCTCGACGATCTTTTTGTCCAAACAGTGCGCCAGATTGTAAAGATGCCCGACATCGTAGCATTCGAATTCAAAGCGAGTGCCGTGGCCCTTTCCCATGATTTCGACGATCCGCGCGACATCGCCGAAAGTGTTCCGGAAGATGTGATCGACTGTTCGGGCGAGATATTCTTTTTCCCAGTCGTGCTTCCATTCCGTGATTTTTTCGCCAGCAGCGGAAATGTTGAAATTCATGCTTCCCATGTTGAGGCTGCACATTTCCGGTTGCGCTACCATAGGCGCCGCCAGCCGCTCCTCGACCGACATCTTCAAGCCGCCGCCAGTCGTAATATTGAGCACCGCATCCGTGCTCTGCTTGATCACCGGCAAAAATTGCATGAACAGCTTCGGGTCCGGAGAAGGCTCCCCGCTCTTGGGATCGCGGGCGTGCAGGTGAATAATGGCGGCGCCCGCCTCCGCTGCCTCGATGCTCGATCGGGCAATCTGCTCGGGGGTGATCGGCAACGCGTCCGACATGCTCGGGGTCGCGACTGCGCCGGTAATCGCGCAGCTTATGATGACCTTGGACATCCTGTTTTCCCCTATCTGACGACGCGCTGTCGGACCAGCGCCGACGAAGACATGGGTGATCCTGCCCTAGTCGGTAACATTGGCCAAGCGGGTGCAGCTGACCTGTTGCGAGGGATGGCGGGGCCGGGGTCGGCATGCTAGAAGCAAGATGGGTCCGCGTGGCGCAGCTGGATAGCGCACAAGATTCCTGATTTTAAATTGGGCGTTGCACGGGAAATCGTGCAACGGATCTGCTCAAATTCGGGGAACGCGCCGGTCACTCGGCCACGCCGATCCCGAGCCAAGCCTGGACGAGCGTGCTTGTGCACGTTCCTCTCCTGGAAGGTGTAGAGACTGGACGGGCAGCGCCTAAGGGTTCCGGCCTAAGGTGAAGGGACAGTCCAGACCACGAACGCCTTCGGGCGGCGGCGAAAGCCGAAGTGGTATGAATCTTGGGGTCGCGGGTTCGAATCCCGCCGCGGACACCATCTCCGCACTACGCCAACCGGCTTGATCAGAACGGGGATGGCGGCGGGGGTCGCATGAAGGCGACCAGCAACAGGCACACGAAAGCACCGCCTGCTGCCGCTGTGAAACCATCAATGTAGGAAAGCACCGCGGCTTGTTGTGCCACCGTCGTCGCAAGCAGCTTGGCGGCCCTTCCGGCAGCCTCCCCAATATCGGCAGTGTGCGCCTCCAAAGCGGCGCGATAGCCGGCCAGCCGATCAATGGTGAGGCCGGCCGCTCCGTCGACGTGCAGGCCGACCAGGTTTGAGTGAACCTGCTCGCGCACGCGAACGAAGGTCTGCATGAATGCGGTCCCGATCTCGCCGCCGAACAAGCGGCCGATCTGCAGAAGGCAACCGATAGCCAGCGCGTCGGCGGGGTTGATCGATCGGACCACAAGCGCCAGCAATGCCGTGAGCGCGAATGACTGCCCCATGGCCTGCAGTATCTGCGAGGGTAGGAAATCGTCGGTGGCCCACTGGCTCGTCAAGCCGGTCGCCATCAGGCATGCGATGCCGATCAGATGCGCTCCCAAGCGCCAGCACCCAACGCCCGTCGATTCGCTTCAGCAGCGCCGCCAGCGGAAGCACGATGATGAGCTGGGGCAGGGCAATCCACAGCAGCACGCTGCCGACCTGAAGTTCGCGGAAATTCTGCACGGTCTGCAGGTAGTGTCGGGATGATGTAAGCAGTCGAAAGGATGATGAAGCGAAAGCCGGCCAGCAGCAGCAGCAACAGCAGCAGATTTCCGCGCAGCAAGCCTCCGAAGATTCAGGAACGGCCGTCGACGCGATCAGCTCTCGCAGTACGAAGGCCAATGTCATCAGACCGCCCGACAGCAGCAGGCCGATGACCAAGCCCGTTGTTGCTCCAGCCCGAGCCGGTTGCCCTGGTCGAGGCCCGGCGTAAAGCAATCCAAAGCCGATCACCGCATAGACGAGGCCGGGCCAGTCCAGATCGCGCATCAGCGCCTGTGTTGATCTTCTCGCGCGGGATGCCGAACCAGACACAGATGAACATCAACGGCAGGATCGCGCAGTATTGCCAGTCGATCCAGTGCCAGGACCAGTTGTCCGAGTACCAGCCTTCCAGCGATGCCGCGACATTCTGCGACAGTTCGGAATTCATTGCGTAAATGGCAAAGCCGTAAATGACCAGCCGAGCCGGCAGACTGCGGATGATGAAGCTGATGGTCAGCGGGATGAACGTGCCGGAGCCGATGCCGCCGAGAAACTGCATCGTCAGGAAGGCATTCAGGTTCGGTGACAGCGGGCCGAGCAGGCTGGTGGTGAACATCAGCACGATGCCCAGCAGCAGCACGCGGCGCACGCCGAAAATCGCGCCGAGGTAGGGCGAGCACGACGCCGGCCACCATCTGGCCGATGCCGAAGCTCGGTGGTGATCCAGGCGCCCTCATCGAAGCCGGCATGCAGCCCGCCGCGCAGGTCGGCAAGGCCGAAGGTGGTGACCCGGCTGGCCAGCGTCGCGATGATCGAGCCGATCAGCACGCCGAGCATGCCGATATAGGGGCGCAGCGAGTCGGCGCGCAGTCGCGGGTGGGCTTCGGCAGCGGCATGCAGCGCCGCCCCCGCGGCGCTGACCGGCGCGAGATGCATACTCATCCTCCCTGTGGCGGATTGGACGTGGCGCTGGTGCCGGACCGCCGTCCGGAGCGGTTCTTCTCGGTCGAACCGGGGGTGGGGGCGCGGTCCGCCTCGGGCCGGTGTCGATGGTCGCCTCGACCGACAGTGCCGGGGCGCACCAGAGTGCCCAGCGCCGCATTCGGATCCAGCACGATCTTCACCGGCACCCGCTGCACCACCTTGGTGAAGTTGCCGGTGGCGTTATCGGGCGGCAGCAGCGCGAACGTGCTGCCGGTGCCCGGCGACCAGCTGTCGACATGGCCCGTCAGCGCAAGATCGGGAAACGCATCGACCGTGACCCGCGCCGGCTCGCCGAGGCGGACGTTGGTCATCTGCGTCTCCTTGTAGTTGGCGATCACCCAGATCTTCGGGCAGCGGCACCACCGAGATCACCTGGGTGCCGACATTGACGAACTGGCCCGGCCGGACCTGGCGCAGGCCGACCAGGCCGTCCGCCGGCGCAGTAGATCCTGGTGTAACCGATGTTGTTGCGCGCCAGCGTCACCTGCGCCTCGGCGCCGCGGACCTGCGCCTGCAGCTGGTTTTCCTGAATGTCCAGACTGGCCAGCAGAGCCTTTTGCTGATCGAGCTGCGCCTTGTTCAAGAGCAATTGTGCGGAGGTCCGCTTCTCGTTGGCTTCCGCCTGCTCGACAGGCTGTTCGGTGCCGGCGATCCTGGTCTGCAGCAGATCGCGTTGACGCTTCGCCTCCAGTCCGTAGCGCAGCTGCGTCGGCCTCGGTCGCCTGGATGGTCGCCTCCGCCTGGCGGATCAAGGCGCGCTGCACATCCTTCTGGTTGCCGAGATTGGCCAGTGTTGGCCTGCGCCGCCGCAAGGCTTGCCACGGCCTGCACCAGCTGCGCGCGATAATCGGCGGCGTCGATCTCGACGATCAGATCGCCCTTGCGCACGGTCTGGTAGTCGGAGACCCCGACGGCAGCGACGTAGCCCGATACTTTTGCAGACAGTGGGGTGACATCGCCAGCCGTATACGCATCGTTGGTGGTTTCATAGCGTGCAGCACCGGTCCAACGGTTCCAGTGCCCCGCGACGTACCAAGCGAGAATACCGGCTGCCACAACCAACAACACGCGCAACACGGGGAATAGCCAGCCCGGGCGGCGCGGTGAGGGAACCGGCGGCGTGGTCAGGCTTGGTGGTGCTGCAACCGCTTCGGTCGCGTCGGGCATCTCGGCTCCCAGGTCTGAAGATGGAAGCAGTAAAATAGCGCCTTCCACCTCGCCTGGCGGGTTACGTTCCGTTGCGGAACTCCACACGCTGGGGGTCGGCAGGGCAGCGGACGCTAAGCGGAATTGAAAGAGTTATACAAGGAACATCTGTGATAAAATCTATGATCCAATTGATTCGAGTTCCAGGTGGAACCGGGGTTATTTTGCAAATAACGCCGCCGGCGGCGGCTCATTGCGACTGTAGTCGATGGTAGTGTAGACGCCGCCCTGGTAGCGCTCCTGGATGGGGCTGGCACTTACCTTCCCCTGCATCTGCGCCGCATATGTGTCGGCGGAATTGCGCGGCAACCAATGGATGCTGTCCCGCGCATCGTGGCGCCAAAAGGTGCGAGCGTTGTTGGAAGCGCCCCAGATCACACAGCTTCCGGTTTTCTCGGCGAGGGTTGCCTTGACGCAAAGTTCGGAAAGATCGGCGTAGGACAGCCAGGTCGAGAGCCCGCGCGCGTCGGTCGGCTCCGGAAAGCACGAGCCGATGCGTACATTGACGTTCTCGAACTCCATGCTTGAACCAGTACATCCGTCCCATCAATTCACCATAGGCTTTGGATAATCCGTAATAGCCGTCGGGCATGAACTGGCAGTCATCATCGAGCGGCGTGCTTCGCTCGTGAAAACCGATGCTGTGATTGGACGAGGCAAACAGCACCCTCGCGCCCTCGCGGCGAGCAGCTTCATAGATATGGTATAGTCCCCGCAGGTTCGGTCCCAGGACATCCTCGAACGGGTGTTCAGTGGAGACACCTCCGAAGTGGAGGATCATGCCGCAGCCTTCGGCGAGTCGAAGGATGGTGACGCCGTCGTTCAGGTCGGCTCGAACAAAGCGGCACCCTGGCGGGACGGTATCGGGGAACGGTGCGATATCGGTCAGAACCAGCTTCCATCCTGCGGCACCAAGGCTGCGGGCCAGCATCCGGCCGAGGGCACCGGATGCGCCTGTAAGGAGAACAGGCTTTTTCGGAATTTCGACCATCGTATATGCGTCCCGCCTTACTGAGCCAGCTTCCAGACGCCGTGGTCGAGCTTGACCACTACGCGGGAGCGTTCGTCGGTGCCGTAGCGCTCACCCGGGGTGAAATTATAAACCGCGTGGGTGCCGATCACATCCTTGGTTGAGACCAGCGCGTCGCGTAACGCCAGGCGGAACTCCGGGGTGCCAGGTTTGGCTGCTCCAGCCTCGGCACGCTTTACCGCATCGGCCAGGATCAGCATGGCATCGTAACTATAGGCGGCAAAGGCGTCGGTGGATTTCTCGTTGTTTGCTTTTTCGTAGAGTGCCCGGAACTGCAGCGAGGCTTTTTTGATCGGATTGCTGTCGGGCAACTGCTCGGCCACCACCACGGGGCCGGTCGGAGCGACAATGCCATCGACCGCAGCGCCGCCGACACGGACGAACTCCGAATTGATGATCGCGTGCGTGCTGTAAACCTGGCCGCGATAGCCACGCTCGGCCAGCGCCAGATGCGGCAATGCGCCAGGCGAGCCGGAGCCGCCAGTGAATACCGCGTCGGGCCGCAGCGCCATGATCTTCAGGATCTGCGGAGTGACGCTGGTATCGGCGCGGCCATAGCGCTCATTGGCGACCACCTTGATACCGAGCGGCTCGACGATCTTGATCAACGAATCATAGACCAGGTCACCCCAGGCATCGCTGAAACCGATATAGCCAATGGTTTTCACACCAGCCTTCTTCATCGCCTCCACATCAGCGGAGATCATCAGCGGCACCGGTTGCGGGATGGTGATTTCCCAGGCGCCACGCTCGCCGGTGACCAGGCCGTTGGCGGTGATGATCATCGGCGTCTTGGATTCGACGGCGACCCCGTAGATCGCCAGCGAGGTCGGGGTACCCGCGGAGCCGACCAGCACGTCGACGTGTTCTTCCTCGACAAGCTTCTTCGCGGCCCGCGCGGCGGCGGCGGGGTCGGATGTGTCGTCGATCTGGATGATCTTCATGCCCTGGGTGCCCCCGGCTTCCCAGGCCGCGAATCCCTTGGCGTAGGGGACCCCGATCGAGGCGACCGGGCCGGACAGCGAGTCGATGATTCCGACCTTGACCTGCGCTTCCGCGAAATGGACCGGCACAGTCGCCACAAGCACGGCGAGGCCTAGTTTCGTCGACATGTGCATGGCGAGTTCCTCAGGTACGGGTGTCTTGCGCCTATCGAACGGCGAATGCGGCCGCGTGTCCAGGCCCTGTTCGGTTGGGTGTGGCCGCAGGGCTTGTGCGGTGAGGCCGAGGCGGGCAGGTTTCGCCCATGCACAGCATCCAAGCCGTCTCGGAGGGGCTTGCCTCCGGCAAGACCACGTCTCGCCAACTTGTAGAGGATTGTCTGGCCCGCATTGCCGATCCCGCCGGGGAGGGCAAGCGCGTGTTCATCAAGGTCTGTGCCGAGCAGGCGCGGGCGATGGCGGATGCGGCCGATACGCTACGCCGGGTCGGCCGGTCGCCGGGACCGTTCGCTGGCATTCCGGTCAGTGTGAAAGACTTGTTCGACATTGCTGGCGAACCGACACCCGCGGGATCCGTGGTGCTGGCGGACGCGCCACCAGCCAAGCAGAATGCACCGCTGATCCAGCGGCTGCTGAATGCCGGTTTCATTCCGCTCGGCCGCACCAACATGACGGAGTTCGCGTTTTCGGGCCTCGGCATCAATCCGCATTATGATACGCCACGCAGCCCGTGGGACCGCGCCACGGGGCGCATTCCGGGTGGCAGTTCCTCTGGAGCGGCCGTGTCGATCTCGGATGGGATGGCGTATGCGGCATTGGGCACCGATACCGGCGGTTCCTGCCGGGTGCCGGCGGCGATGTGCGGCATTGTCGGCTACAAGCCAACCGCAAGGCGGGTGCCCATCGAAGGCGTGCTGCCGTTGTCGCCGAGCCTGGACTCGATAGGTCCGCTGGCCAACACCGTGGCCTGTTGCGCCACTGTCGACGCGGTGCTGGCTGGAGAAGCGCCGAGCGCTTTGCAGGCCATGGGTGTTGCCGGGCTGCGGCTTGGGGTGCCGCAGAACTTCGTTATGGATGGGTTGGACGCAACGGTCGCAAATACTTTCGAGCGGGCTCTGGCGAAACTGTCGGCGGCTGGGGCGAAGCTGGTGCCGCAGGCCTTTCCGGCGATCGACGAAATAC
Organism: uncultured Alphaproteobacteria bacterium; assembly: GCA_963819305.1. Lineage (GTDB taxonomy): Bacteria > Pseudomonadota > Alphaproteobacteria > Acetobacterales > Acetobacteraceae > CAVTKE01. The sequence continues at coordinate 566,833 of CAWFVP010000001.1, read as the reverse complement.
CGCGCGCCAACAGCACCGGCGGACTTGCGGCGATCGAGGCATTCGCCTGGCACCGGGGGCTGCTCGCCGAACGCGGTGACGGCTACGACCCGCATGTTCGCAAGCGCATCCTGCGGGCCGAGCACATGGCCGCGGCAGACTATATCAGGTTGCTTGAGGATCGCGCCGCCATCATCCGGGCCTTCGACGCGAGCACCCGAGATTTCGATGCACTGATCCTGCCAACTTGCCCGCTGGTGCCACCGGCGATTGCCGCCCTGGACGACGAGGCGGAATATACCAGGGTCAACCTTTTGCAGCTGCGCAATACGGCGATCGGCAATTTCCTTGACCGCTGCGCCATCAGCCTGCCGTGCCATGCTTCCGGTGACGCACCGGTCGGGCTGATGCTGATGGGCGAGACGATGGGCGATGCCAGGCTGTTCGCACTTGCCGCCGGGATCGAAGCGGCGCTGAAATAGCCTCCCCTTTGGAGGATCATGCCATGCGCGTATCGCTGATCGTTCTGTTGCTGCCGCTGATCTTGGCCGGGTGCCTGAGCTTCAGCAGTTCATCCCCGCCGCCACCGGCACAGGGTTCCACCATTGTGCTGCCGCCCGGAACCACTGCGATCTGCGCGAACGGGACTGCTCCACCCTGCTGATCGGGATTGCGTGCCGTCGGAAATCACGGATGCGGGGCAGCAGCGATCCGTCGTGCTTGAGCAGCTAGATCGCCGGCGAAAACGATGCCAGTCGAGTTGATCGGCAGGCCGGCAGACGCAAGCGCCTCGGCCACCCAGGTGTTGCAGGTATAGAATGCCGCGTAGATTGCGGTGGAACGGTAGAAGGCGCTTCCTGGATAGGGACCGTCTAGCAACCGTTGTGGAGCGCCATCCGAAGTGTCGAGCGTGTTCCATATAAAGGTGGTCAATCGATCGAATTGCGGTCGCGAAAGTCGTAGTTCGATTACATTGGCGGCGCCGAATGCCGCAGCGGGCGACGCGCGCAGGGCTGTGACGAGGGTAATACCTGGACCGGGAATGAGCGCCCGGAGCATGTGGCCAAAATCCTGGTCATCGGCGACCGAGTAAGCAAGCTCGCCAAAACCGAATGCCAGGAAACGAACGCCCGGGAAATCATGATCCAGGATAGCCAGTTGACCGATATCGGCGTCGGCAGGCAAGTCGATATCGGTGTGCCAGCCGCGTTCGACGACGTAGATGGACATTGTCGCCGGGGCAGGGGGGATTGCAGCACTTATTACCGGTGGTCCATGGCCGCAGGACGAGAGCAGAGCCAACAGTAGGAAAAATAACCGCCTCAGGCGTCGTTCGCCGGTTTTGCGGAGCCGGGGAGGGCGATGCCGGACAACGCCTGGTAAACGCGAATGACGAACGCGTCGTCCGCGCCGCCATGGCCTGCAGCGGCGGCTCCCAGAAAAAGTTGGTGGGCCGCTGCGGCCATGGGCAGGGGGAAGGTGAGGCCGCGAGCCTGGTCGAGTACGATGCCGAGGTCTTTGACGAAAATGTTGACAGCGGAACGCGGGCTGTCGTCACCGTCGAGGATGTGCGGCACCCGGTTCTGCCACATCCAGGAATTGCCGGCCGAAGCACAGATGACGTCGTACAGCGTGCGCGGATCTGCGCCGGCCCGGATGCCGAGCGCAAGCGCTTCAGCAGCGGTGGCTATGTGTACGCCCGCGAGCAGCTGGTTGACCATTTTGATGGTGCTTCCGATGCCGGCAACATCGCCGAGACGCCAGACTTTCCCGCCAATGGCGTCCAACACCGGCTGGGCGCGGACGAAGGCTGCCTCGGAACCCGACGCCATCACTGTCATGGTGCCGGCACGCGCGGCGACGGACCCCCCGGAGACTGGCGAGTCCAACAACAGGAGCTGTAACTCGGTGAGGCGCGCGTCCATTGCCCGGGCGGCCTCTGGGGCGACGGTTGTGCAACACAGGACAACGGCGCCCGCGGCAAGCTGGTTCAGGCAGCCGTTCGCGCCGAACAGGACTTCGTTTGCCTGCGCGGCGTTGACGACAAAAACCACCAACGCCTCCAAGCCCGTGGGAAGTTCATCGGGGCGGACAACGGCATGACCGCCGGCCGCAACCAACTCGGCATGAGCGCTTGCGCGCAGTTCGCAGCCATGAACGTCGTGCCCCTTGGCCGCAAGGTTGAGAGCTGCTCCCATGCCCATCGAGCCAAGGCCGATTACGCCGACTTTCATGTCCAATATCCGATCTGGTGACTTCAGCGCTCGTGCCGGAAGCGCTCTACGGCGGCGACCAGGGCGCGGCGAACGCCGGGCTCGAGCGCGGAGTGGCCGGCGTCCGGGATCACGGAAAGCCGGGCGCCGGGCCATTTGGCCGCCAGTTCAAAGGCGGTGTGGGCCGGGCAGATCATATCGTAGCGCCCCTGCACGATTTCTGCGGGGATGGTGGCAATCCGCTCCATACCCGCCAGCAGGCCACCCGGCGGCAGGAACAAGTCATGGGCAAAGTAATGCGCCTCGATCCGCGCGAGGCCGAGGGCGGTTCGGTCCTGGGCAAACGAGGAGACGGTGTCCGGGCTGGGCAGCAAGGTGCTGCAGGACCCCTCATATACCGACCAGGCGCGGGCGGCTGCCAGGTGCACCATCGGGTCGGGGTCGGTCAGGCGGCGCAGATAATTGCCCAGGAGGTCGCCTCGCTCATGCTCCGGCAGGAAGCCGGCGAAGGCGGCGTGGGCATCGGGGAACAGGGTGGCGATGCCGTGCAGGAACCACTCGACCTCCACTGGCCGACCCAGGAACACGCCGCGCAAGACGCAGGCGGATACGCGGTCAGGATGGGCCTGGGCGTAGGCCAGGGCGAGGGTTGATCCCCAGGAACCGCCAAACAGCAGGAAGCGCTCGATACCGAGATGGCGGCGCAACGTCTCGATGTCGGCCACAAGGTCCGGCGTGGTGTTGGCGGTCAGGCTGCCGAGTGGCCGGGAGCGGCCGGCGCCGCGCTGGTCGAAGATCACCACCCGCCAATGCGCCGGGTCGAAGAAGCGGCGATGCACAGTGCCGGCGCCGGCGCCGGGGCCACCGTGCAGGAACAGCACCGGCGCACCACGCGGATTGCCGACTTGTTCCCAGTACATGACATGACCATCGGTGAGCGGCATATAGCCGGTCTCGAACGGGCCGATTTCAGGGAAGAGGTCACCGCGGGGCATGGCCGCAATCTATATACGGCAGCGCGGAATGGCGAAACAACGGGTGCACCTGTAGCTTCCGAATATGGACAGATTATGCATCGGGATCGGCGCCTTGTTCGGCGGCACGGCGGTTGCCATGGCAGCGTTGGAGGCGCATGGCCCGGCCAGTCGCCTGGACCCAGCAATGCTGCCGGTGTTGCGTAGCGCGGTGCAGATGCAGGGTTGGCACGCGCTGGCCCTACTGTTCACTGGATTTTGGGGTAATCGTGGCGGCTTGTGGGTGCGCTGGGCGGCGGTCGCATTCGCCGCCGGGACACTGCTGTTCTGCGGATCGCTTTATGCGCTGGCGTTCGCTGGCGTCCGGGCCGCGCTGGCTCCCGCGGGCGGGACGCTGCTGATGCTGGGGTGGCTGTTGCTGGCGGTGTCGGCGTTGCGCCGGCCGCGATGATCGCCGCCGCCTACCTGGCTCCCGAAGGTCTTGAGGAGGTCCTCGCCGAGGAGTTGCGGCGGGCTGGCGTGAATGTCTCCGACTGGCATGGCCGGCTGGCGTTGTCGCCGGATGCGCCAGTCGCGTCCGCATGGGCGCTGGAGGTTTGGACGTCGCCGGTCGAGCTCGAGGTGGCCTCGGTCAAAGCAGCTTCGGACGCCTTGCGCGGGATGCAGCGGAATTGGGCCGGCTACGGTGCCGGCCATTATCGCCGGATGGCGCTGATCACGGACCGCCTGCCGCCGGTGAAGGGACGCAAGCTGGTTTTTCCCGAACCCGCGCCCTCCGGCCATCTTGGTGCCTGGACCTTGCTTGCGCCGGACCGGCTGCTGGCCAGCCCACGCAAGACCACCCCCTTTGTCGGCGGGGAATGCCAGTTCGAGGAGGACCACATCGGACCGCCGAGCCGCGCTTATCTCAAACTTTGGGAGGCCCTCACCCGCATCGGCATGATGCCGGGGCCTGGTCGAAAATGCCTGGACCTGGGGGCCTCTCCGGGCGGCTGGACCTGGGTATTGGCACGGCTCGGCGCGGAGGTGGTGGCGGTCGACAAGGCGCCGCTGGAGCCCCGGATAGCGGCCATGCCGAATGTGACGCAGCGCATCGACAGTGCTTTTTCTCTGCCCCCTGAGCCGGTGGACTGGCTGTGCAGCGATATCATCGCCTATCCCGACCGCCTGCTGGCTCTGGTCCAGAAATGGATCGCCGCCAGGTGCGTGAGCCGGATCGTTTGCACGGTGAAGTTCCAGGGCGAAACCGATTTCGCAGCATGCGACGCCTTTGCGGCGATCCCAGGCGGGCGACTTATGCACCTGTTCCACAACAAGCATGAGCTGACCTTCGTTTGGTCATCTCCGGATCAGAGCAGCTTCAACCCCACGTAGTTCTCTGCAAGCGTCGTGGCGGCTGCTGTGGATTGGGTCAGGTAGTCGAGTTCAGCCCGTTGCATACGCCGGTCGAATGGTCCGTGGTCGGGAAAGTTGTGCAGGAGACTGGTCATCCACCAACTGAACCGCTCCGCTTTCCAGACGCGGCGAAGCGCCGTGTCGGAGTACGTTTCAAGGCCGTCATCGCGGCCGCTGCGATACCAGTCCACCAGCGCCCGGGTCAGCACCGCGACGTCGGCGAAAGCGAGGTTCATGCCCTTGGCACCGGTTGGCGGCACGATATGTGCGGCATCTCCCAGCAGGAACAGCCGGCCATACCGCATCGGCTCGGCAACGAAGCTGCGCATCGCGGTCACGCCTTTCTGGGTGATCTTCCCTTCCGTCAGCGTGAAACCTTCGCGGTCCGCAAGCCGGGTATGCAGTTCCGACCAGATGCGATCGTCGGACCAGTTCTCGACATCCTCCTCCGGATCGCACTGAAGGTACAGTCGGCTGACAGTCGGGGAACGCATGGTCAGCAGCGCAAAGCCGTTGTCATGGCTCGCGTACACCAGTTCATCGTTCGAGGGCGCGACGTCGGCGAGGATGCCGAGCCAGCCGAACGGATAGCTTCGATCGAACAGCGACAGCAAATCGAGCGGCAGCGAGGGACGGCAGATGCCGTGGAAGCCGTCGCATCCGCCGATCACGTCGCAGACGAAAGTCTGTGTCTTTCCGTCCTTGCGGAAGCTGATATGCGGTTTGTCGGTGGTCACGTCATGGACGGAGACGTCCTCGACATCGAAGAGGATCTGTCCGCCGGCGGCGAGGCGTGCCGCAATCAGATCCTTTACCACCTCATGCTGGCCGTAGATGGTGACGTGCTTGCCCGTCAATTCGGTCAGCGGAATGCGGTGGCTGCCACCGCCGAAGCGCAGCACGATGCCTTCATGCACCAGGCCCTCGCGATCCATGCGCTCGCCCACGCCTGAGTCGCGCAGAAGGACCGTGGAATCGTGCTCCATGAGTCCGGCGCGGATGCGGTGCTCGACGTAGTCGCGAGACCGGCTTTCAAGGATGACGGACTCGATACCCTGCAGATGCAGCAAATGGGAGAGCAGGAGGCCGGCGGGGCCCGCCCCGACGATGCCGACCTGGGTGCGCATCACGAGGCTGCGGCCAATCCGCCAAGATAGGCGGCGCGGACCTGTGGGTCGTTCCACAGGTCGTCGGGTTTGCCGGCAACGAGAATTCGCCCCGTCTCGAGCACATAGCCACGGTCTGCGACCGAGAGCGCCATATGGGCGTTCTGTTCGACCAGCAGCACGGTGGTTCCGCGAGCGCGGATGTCGCCGATGATCCGGAACACCTGCTGCACGATCAGCGGCGCCAGCCCGAGCGAAGGTTCGTCCAGCAGCAGGAGTTTCGGTTGCGCCATCAGACCACGCGCCACAGCAACCATCTGCAACTGGCCGCCGGACAGGGTCCAGCCAAGTGCATGCTCGAGGCGCTTGAGGTCGCTGAAGAAGCTGATCATCTCGTCGACTTCGGAATCGAGCGTGCGACGGGAAACGCCCTTGCGATTGGATGCGCCCAGCATGATGTTTTCGCGGACGGTGAGCCCCGGGAAAATCCGACGCCCCTCCGGCACATGCGAAATGCCAAGCCGAACGATGGCTTCCGGCTTCAGGCCAAGGATGCTTTTCCCAGCGAAAGAAATCTGTCCGCCGACGTTCGCCACCAGACCGGACAGGGTGCGCAAGGTCGTGCTTTTGCCTGCGCCGTTTGCGCCAAGCAGGGTCACGATCTCGCCCTCCTCGACACGGATATCGATGCCTTTCAGCACATCGGCGGCGCCATAACGGGCGATCAGGCCCTTGATCTCGAGCAGGCTCATGATTCAAGCCGCCTCATTGCGCCGTGGCTCCCCGAGATAAGCTGCGATCACGTCGGGATGGCTCAGCACCGCTTGCGGCGTGCCGTCGGCGATGCGGCGGCCGAAGTTCAGCACCGTGATGTGGTCGGCCACCTGCTCCACCAGGTTCATGTCATGGTCGATGATCATGATGGTCAGGCCGTGGCCCTTGAGGCGTTTCAGCAGGTTTCCCAGCTCGACCTTCTCGGTCATGTTCAGGCCGGCCGCGGGCTCGTCCAGCAACAGGGTATGCGGGTTGGCGGCAAGCGCCCTGGCGATTTCGATATAGCGTTGATGGCCGTAGGAGAGTTCGCCGACCATGCGATGAGCATCTCCGCGCATCTCGACGAAGTCCAGCGCCGCGAGGGCACGGGCCACGACTGCGGCGGGCGAACCGGCGACGTCGTTGCCTGGGCGCTCGGCGCCGACCATGACGTTTTCCAGCACCGTCATGCCTCGAAAAACACGAATGTTCTGGTAGGTGCGGGCAAGGCCGGCGCGGTTGCGGGCATGCGGGGAGGCGGTGGTGATGTCCTGGCCGACAAAACTGATCTTCCCACTGGTCGCGGCATACAGGCCCGTGACGACGTTAATGAACGTCGTCTTTCCGGAGCCATTGGGACCGATCAGTGCATGGACGGTGCCGCGGCGCACTGCGAGGTTGACGCCGTCGATGGCCTTTAAGCCGCCGAAGTGCTTTGCGAGTTGGGTGACGCCGAGCACGATCTCCTGGGATTCTCCCCCGGTTCGCGACATCAGCGGCAGCGGGGGGACCGATGTGTCACCCACCGGCCGGGCTGCGCGGCGCAGCCGCTGGTCGACAAAGCCCCAGAGTCCGTCCGGAAGAAAGACCATGATGAGGATGACCGCCGCGCCATAGACGGCAAGGTAGACCTGCTTCAGAAAGCGCAGCCATTCCGGCAGGATGACCAGCAACATGGTCCCGATCAGTCCGCCGAACGGCGACTGGATACCGCCTAGCAGGCCCATGGTCAGCAGCACGATCGATTCGGCGAAGCTGAACTGGTCAGGGCTGATATAGCGAAAGCCGCCGGCGAACAGACTGCCGCCGATGCCGCCGAGAATAGCACTGAGGCCGAAGGCGACAACCTTGGTGCCGAATACATTGATGCCACATGTGCTGGCTGCCAAATCATTGTCGCGCACCGCCTGCATGGCCCGACCGAGGCGGCTGGATTTCAGCCGCCATACGACGAGGGTGCAGAGTACCAGCACGACAAGGCAGACACCGAGGAACGCATTGCCGTCTTCGAAACTGATGCCGAACAGCCGCGGGCGGGCGATGTTTCGCACGCCGTCCGGTCCGTGGGTGAAGGCGATCCAGTTGGTCAGCACGAGAGTGAGGATCTGCTGAAAGCTGATCGTCACCATGCCGATATAATGGCCACCGAGGCGAAGGCTGGCGAGGCCCAGAATAAAGCCAAAGGCTGCGGCAAGCGCCACGCCAAGCCCCATCGCGACGAAGAAGGGCAGGCCGTAATCGACGGTCCCGAGCGCCACGCCATAAGCGCCGATGCCGAAGAAAGCCGCCTGGGCGATGGAGATCTGGCCGCAATAGCCGAGTACCACGACGAGGCCGAGCACGCCGATCGCATAGGTGGCCGCCTGCACGAGAATGTTCAGGTAGTAGCCTTGCGATGGGGCGACGAAGGCGATGCCGACTGACACCAGAATTGCGAGCCCGGCGAGCGGCAGTCCGCGCCACGGATTGGCGCTTCTGGCGCCGGCCGCGTCAGCAAGAACGATACCCGAGCCGGACATGGAGGGAGCGCTCACGCCTTCTCCGATATTTTTTCGCCGAACAGTCCTTGCGGACGCACCGCCAGGAACATCAGCAGGACGATGAAGGCGAAGGCGTCCTTGTAGGGCACGGAGATATAGGCGGCGCCCAGCGTCTCCGCGATGCCGATCGCCACGCCACCGAGGATGGCGCCGGGGATGCTGCCGTAGCCGCCGATGATGTTGGCGGCGAACGCCTTCAAGGTGATGACGCCGGCCATGTTGACCGAGACGAACAGGATAGGCGCCACGAGGATTCCGGCCAGGCCGCCCATTGCCGAACTGTAGGCGAAAGTGATCATGATCATGGCGACAACAGGAATCCCGAGCAGGCTGGCCATTTCCTTGTCCTGGCTCGTTGCTTGTAGCTTTTTACCGAGCAGTGTCTTTTCGAAGATCAGATACTGCAGCGCCACCAGCAGGACCGCGATGGCCATGATCGCCAGATACTGGCTGGCGACAAACACCTCGCCGATCTGGAAGCCGTCGGATTCGAACAATCCATCCAGCGGCACCGATGTTGGGCCGTAGAGCACCAGCACGATGTTCTGCAGGAAGATCGAAGCGCCGATGGTGCTGATGATGACCGGGAGACCACCGCGAAAGCGGAGCGGCCAGTAGGTGACATATGCGAAGAGCGGTCCGAATGCTGTCATGGTCAGCACCGCCAGCACCACCCCAAGCAGGTAGGGCACACCGAGAATGTTGAACAGCACCACCATGCAATAGGCCCCGAGCATGGAGAACTCGCCCTGGGCGAAATTCACCACGCTGGCGGCACGAATGAGAAGCACGAAGCCGAGCGACACCAGCGCGTAGATCGCGCCGATGCCGAGGCCCTGGAACAGCAGCTGGAGAAAATCGCTCAAAGCAGCAGAACCCCGTTCCGCGCGGGATCAGTCGGTGAATTCGATGTGCTGCTTGAACTCGATTTTGTCATTGTTGTTGATGACGACGTTGTAGCCGTGCAGTCCGTCGCCGAACTGGTCGAAATTGTATTCGCCCTCGGTGCCGGCAAATTTCTTGATGGCCAGGATGGCTGCGCGAACCTTGTCTGGATCGGTGCTCTTGGCGTCGTTCATTGCCTTGGCGAGAATGGTGATGCCGTCATAGGTCCAGCCGCTGTCCGGCGTCTCCTTGTGCAGCGCGCGATAGGCATCGGCGTAGGACTTCGCCGTGGGATTGCTGTCCTCGACGAAATCGGCCACGGCGTAGGTTCCGTACAGCGCATTCTTGGCCAGGCCCCGGGTCACTGGCGACTGGATGGACGGCGAGCCGACCCAAGGTGTGCGTACCCCGAGCTGGCGAAGCTGGCGGGCAAATACCGCGCAATCGGGCTCGTTGGTGAAATAGCTCACGATGACGTCCGCGCCACTCGACTTGATGGCCAGCACCACCGGGCTGAAATCGGACTGCGTGTTGGTGTAGCCCTGGATCAGCGAGGGGGTCAGCTTCAGCTTCTCCAGGTTGGCAACGATGGCGTTCTTGCCGCCGGTCCCAAAGGCGTCGGTCGAATGGACCAGCGCCACCTTGTTCAGCTTCAAGGTATTGGCGCAGAAATCGACGATCACCCGGCCGGAGTAGCTGTCATTCGGGCGGCAGCGGAATAGCCACGGATTTCCCAGCTTGGTCAGCGTCGGGTCGGTGCCGCCGAACATGACAGGCTTGCCGACTTTGAGCATATCCGGTGCCATGGCGTTCATCTGGGTGGAACGGATCGACCCAAGGAACGCAACGATGTCCTTGTGCTCGGCCAGGCGCGAGAAGGCTAGCACCGCTCCGGGGTTGGTTCCCTGATCGTCCTCGACGATCAGTTCGATCTTGCGTCCAAGGATGCCGCCCGCTGCATTCGCCTTCTCGACGGCGAGCCTGGCGCTGTTCAACTGAATGCGTCCAGGCTCGGCGACCGGGCCGGTGACTGGGGAGACGACGCCAATCTTCACCGTATCCTCTGCGCGCGCACGACCGGCGATGCCGAATACGGGCAGGGCGGCGGCAGCGGACAGAAGAGCCGCCCGACGGGTCATCGGCATGGATGTTTCCTCTTTTTCTGATGTTTTGGGCCGATCATCGCCGGCCCTTTGTAGATTTCGTTTCCGGCCCTACCGTAAGCGAAGCCCGGGATCAAGGCGATAATTCATTCCGCGGCCGTCGCCGCCGAACGTCTGGCTCCATAGGCCGCGGCGCCATCGGCGGAGACATAGCCGTCGGCAATGTCGGCCTCGAGGCGATCCCGGTCGCGGTCGGCGGGATCGCCGAATCCTGCGCCGCCGGCCAGGCACACCTCGACAATCCGATCGGTGCTGGTGAGCGTCACCAGTTCACCGGTGCCGCAATCATGAACGACCTGGCCTTCGGGATCGAGCACCACGCCCCGGACGCCGCCGCCTGGCTGGCCGCCGAACAGGCCGGCAGGCGTGACGCCGACGCCTTCCGGATAAACCGAGAACAAGGTCGGCAGGCCGTCATCATGCAGCTTGCGGACCCTCGCGCGCGCGCCAAGGCCCCCGCGCTGTTGCCCGGGACCACCGGAATCGGCGACCAGGTTTTTCTCCAGGACCAGCACCGGCGCGCGGGTCTCCATCAGCTCGATCGACGTATTCGCAGCCGAGGTCGGGTAGAGAAGAGCCGACTTCCCGTCGGTGCGGGCGCCGGCGCCCTGGCCGCCGCCCATGAAGAAATGGTCGGCGTAGACATGGCCGCCGGGGTCGCGACCATAGATGTTGATGGCGTGCGGCAGACCCGTCTGCGCCTGCACCTGGGTGGGCGCCCCCTGGGCGAGGGCCCGGAAGATATTTGGTGCCAGATACCACCCGGTCCGGGTGCGCAGGTTGACGCTGGCGGGCTTGCGGGCGTTGAGGATGGAGCCCTCCGGCGCCTTGACCGTGAACGGGCGGTAGCAGCCGGCGTTGCCACGGACCGATGGCGTCAGCATGCACTTCATTGGGTATGTCGCGTGGGCAGCGAAATAGTTGAAGGTGCAATTCAGGCCGCCCTGCGGCTGTTGCGGGGGGGCGCCATCGAAATCGAGCTCGATGGCATCGCCGGCAACCGTCAGGCGCAGCGGATAACGCAGGGTCGTGCCGAGGGGGTTGTTGGTGGCTTCCGAATGGTAGACGCCGTCCGGCAGGGCCCGGATCGCTTCGCGCATCGCGGCCTCGGCGCGGTTCTGCACGACCGCGGCGAGCGCCCGCAGATCGTGCATCCCGTATTCTTCCATGAATTGGACGAGCCGCTCGGCACCCAGCTGATTGGCCGATACGAACGAGTAGACGTCGCCCAGAACCTCCTCGGGCTTCCGAACGTTTTCGCCCAGAAGAGTGAGAAGGTCCTCGTTAGGCACGCCGGCGCGGTAGAGATACATGGGCGGGATCTGAATGCCCTCATCGTAGATCTCGCGTGCGCGCAGCGAATCCTTTGTGCCGCCGATGTCGCCGACATGGCCGACCGTGCCCATCAGCGCCACCATGCGTCCCTCTCGGAACACCGGGGTGACCACGGCGATATCGAACAGATGGCCGGCGCACAGCCAGGGATCGTTGGTAACCAGAACATCGCCGGGCCGCAGCGTGGCGGCGGGAAATTTAGCCAGCAGCGCCTTCACCGCCCGGGGCAGCGTGAGATTGAACACCGGCATCGCACGCGGCGAGTGCGCCAGGCTCTCGCCGTCGGGATCGAGCAGGTCGCAGGCAAAATCCTGCGCCTCCGAGACGATCAGGGAGAAGGCGGTGCGGCAGATGGTCTGCCACATCTCCTCGACCACGGTAATCAGCCGCGCCCACATGATCTCGAGCGACACCGGATCGGCTTCGATCAACGTCATGGCGTCGGCGATCGGTGTGGCGGGCGTGATGCGGGCGGCCGCGGGGGCCGGCACTGCGACGGTGATTCGCAGCGTCCCGGTGGCGTCGACGGTGAGGTGATCCCCCGGCGCGACGATGGTGGTAGCCTCACGCTCCTCGATGATGGCCGGACCGGCGAAGCTCACGCCGGGGGCGAGGGCGTAGCGGTCGAACACCGGGGTATCGACGAAGCCGTCGCCGAACCAGGCTCGACGGCTGGATTTCTGCGCCGCCCCCGCGCTGGCTGCGTCGGCCTGCTTCAGGGCCAGCGCCGGGATCGGGCCGTGACAACGGACCCGCAATGAAACCAGCTGTACCGCGACGCCCTCATAGACGGAGGTGTAGCGGGCGGCGTAGGCGGTGGCGAAGGCCGCATGGATTGCCGGCATCGTCGCATCGGTAACCTGGCCATCGGGTATGGCGAAGTTGATTTCGTGGATCTGGCCGAACAGGCGCATGTCGGCACTGCGTTCGACCACGATATCGGAGGCGGCAATGCCGGACGCGGTCAGCCGCGCGGTGGTGTCGGCGACAAGCTCGGTAAGCACCGCTTCGATCGCGGCGGCGGCACCCGGCGCGTCGAGCCGAAGCGGGTGGCTGCGGACCTGTTCGAACGACAGCGGCGCCGCGAGGAAGCCGAGCGCCGAGGCGGCGCCGGAGGCGGGTGGGATCAGCAGTTCGGTGACCCCGAGGGCGCGTGCCACTCCGGCGGCATGGGCCGGGCCGGCGCCCCCGAAGCCGACCATGGCGTAGCGGCGAGGGTCCTTGCCCTTCTCGACAATGTGGATGCGGGCGGCGGCGGCCATGCTCTCGGTGACCACGCGGTGGATGCCCCAGGCGGTTTCGATCGCCGACAGGCCGAGCTGAGCGCCAACCGATTCGAGAGCACGTTCGGCTGCCGGCAGGTCAAGCTGCATGCGTCCGCCGAGAAAGAAGGCCGGGTCGTAATAGCCGAGCAACAGGTTGGCGTCGGTGACCGTCGGCTGGGTGCCCCCGCGACCATAGCAGGCAGGGCCGGGATCGGCGCCGGCGGAATGCGGACCCACGCGCAGCAGGCCGACTTCGTCGATGGCGGCTATCGAGCCGCCGCCGGCGCCGATCTCGATCATGTCGATGACCGGCGCCTTGATCGGCAGGCCGGACCCCTTCTTGAAGCGGTGCACGCGCGCCGCCTCCATTTCCGCGGCGATGGCGGCGCGGCCGTCCTCGATCAGGCAGGCCTTGGCGGTTGTGCCGCCCATGTCGAACGAGATCACGTCGGGCTTGCCAGCCATCGCGCCGAAGAATGCCGTGGCGAGACCGCCGCCGGCCGGCCCCGACTCAAGCAGCCGAATAGGGAAGGCGCGAGCGGTTTCGGGGGCGACCAGGCCGCCGGCCGAGTGCATCAGATAAAGCGCCCCGCGGAATCCGCGCTGCCACAATTCGCGCTCCAGCCGTTGCACGTAGCGGTCCATCAGCGGCTGGACGAACGCGTTGGCACACGTCGTGGTCAGGCGCTGATATTCCCACAGCTCGGCCACCACGTCCGACGAAAGCGAGACCGATACATCCGGATGCGCAGCGCGAATTGCCTCGCCGGCAGCGCGTTCATGGGCTGGATTGCGATAGGCATGGAGGAAACATACGGCGATCGCTTCGGCCCCCTCGGCCACCAGGCTGCGGGCGGCATCGCGGACGCCTGTGAGGTCGAGCGGGGTGACGGTGTTGCCGTCGCGGTCCATTCGTTCCGCGACCTCCATTCGGTGGCGCCGTGGCACCAGCGGGGTCGGGTATTGCAGGAACAGGTCGTAGATGTCGTACCGCTGCTCGGTACCCATTTCGAGGATATCGCGGAATCCGGCGGTGGTGATCAGGCCCAGCTTGGCGCCGCGCCGCTCGATCAGTGCGTTGGTGACCAGGGTGGTGCCGTGAACGATTTCGGAAATGTCGGACAGTGCGAGGCTGGCGCCCGCGACCAGTTCGGTCAGACCCTCAAGGGCGCCTACCGAGGGATCCTCGGGCGTGGTCAGGCATTTGTGCAGGCGGATGTCGGCGCGCTCGGCGTCCAGCAGGATGAAGTCGGTAAAAGTGCCTCCGATATCGAAGCCGATGCGGTAGCGCGCTGACATCCGGTTTTTCCCTTGCAATCCGGCGCCAGCTTAGGGAGAGGCGGAGGCGGATGAAAGCGGCGAGGCAGGTCGGAACGGTCAGGGTTGGGATTTCAGGATGGACCTATGCGGGTTGGAGGGGCGTGTTCTTCCCAAAGGGCCTCAAGCACAAGGACGAGCTGTCGTACGCCGCGGGCATTTTTCCGAGCATCGAGGTGAACGGTACCTTCTACAGCCTGCAGCGGCCCGAGTCGTTTGCCCGCTGGGCTGACGAGACGCCGGAGGATTTCGTCTTCGCAGTGAAAGGGCCGCGCTTCATCACCCACACGAAGCGTCTGCGCGACGTGGAGACCCCACTGGCGAACTTCTTCGCCTCTGGCCTGCTGCGCTTGGGCCCCAAGCTCGGGCCGTTGCTGTGGCAGTTGCCGCCGAGTTTTCGCTTCGATCGGGAGACGCTGGGGCGGTTCCTCGCGATGTTGCCGCAGGACACCAAGGCGGCAGCGCGGCTGGCAGGGCGGCACGATTTCCGGCTCGACGGCCGGAACTGGCTGGGAACCGATGCGAAGCGCAGATTGCGCCACGCGATCGAGATACGTCATCCGAGCTTTGTTTGCCGCGACTTCATCGAGCTCCTGAGAGTGCACCAGGTCGCTCTGGTCTGTGCCGATACGGTCGAGTGGCCGCGGCTGTTCGATGTCACCGCGGACTTCGTCTATTGCAGGCTGCATGGATCGGAGCAGCTCTACGCCAGCGGCTACGGTCCTAAGGCGTTGGATTCGTGGGCGGATCGGGTCGCGACATGGCGGTCCGGGGGCACGCCTGACGAGGGCGGTCGCGTGGCGCCCAAGGCCCGGGAAATCGCCCGCGACGTGTATGTGTATTTCGATAACGACATGAAGGTGCGGGCGCCCAGGGATGCGAAATCACTGATGGAGCGGGTAGGCATGCGGGGGTAGAACCGCCCGATGAAACAGGGCATCGGGATCGCCGGCATTGCCGGCCGCATGGGGCAATTGCTGGCCGAGGAGGTGGCCGCCGCCGGCGCGCTGCTGAGTGGGGGAATCGAGCGGGCGGGGGTGCCGGCGCCGGGGGGCAGCAAGCTGTTCCCGGACATTCGCGGGCTCGCGGCGGCCTCCGAGGTGGTGATGGAGTTTACCCACGCGAGTACGGTTGCATCCCACGCACAGGCGCTTGCGGACGCCGGAACTGCTTGGGTGCTCGGCACAACCGGGCTCTCGGCATCAGATGAGGCCGCGGTGAAGTTGGCCGCCGAGCGGATCGCCGTCGTCTATGCGCCGAATTTTTCGCCCGGAGTGACCCTTGTGCTGGCGCTGGCGGAAAAGATGGCGGCAGCCCTGCCCGGGGATGCCTACGACGCCGAAATCGTCGAAATGCACCACCGGCAGAAGGTGGATGCGCCGTCCGGCACTGCCATCGGCATGGGGCGGGCGGTGGCGCGGGGTCGCAAGGTCGACCTGGAAAGCGTGAAGGAGAGCGGGCGGGATGGCCACACCGGCGCCCGCAAAGCCGGGGCGATAGGCTTCGCGGCGCTTCGTGGAGGCCAAGTGGTGGGCGAGCACACGCTGCTGTTCGCGTCGGCGACCGAGCATATCGCCTTGACGCATCGCGCCTTCGACCGTCGCGCCTTTGCCACCGGCGCGGTTCGGGCGGCGCTTTGGGTGCGTGGGCGAGGCCCGGGATTGTACAGCATGATGGATGTGCTGGGGCTGGCCTGACCAGCGGGGCTCACGTGCGACGGGCCGCAAGCGCCTGCCAGCCGCAGAGCAGCGGCGTCACCACCAGTTCCATGCCGAGAGCGGCGATCATGGGGGCAGGCGGAACTCCCTCTACGAACACGCCATACAGGCGGCCGAGGCCACCGAGCACCACGATGGCTGTCAGCAGCCGGAATGCCTCGGTGCGCCGTGTGATATCAGGGATCAACGTCCAGAATAGCAGCCCGATGCCCAGGAGCAGCCCCGAAAGATAGCGAAAATGGCTGTCCGCAGCCGTTTCCCAAGGGATTCCGAGCATGGACGGACCCGCCAGGACCCCCGCAAGCCCTGCGCCGACCGGGACAATCCCGGCAATGGCGACGGCAAGCTGCAGTGCCAGGGGGCGATTGGTTCTGGTCATGCGGTTCCTGACTGACTGGTTATGTGTGGAATCAGAAACGTGTTCGTTGGTTGCCACCCGAGGCTTGACCCCTGGAACCCTTTCGGCCACACACCCCCCGCCCCCCTGTCTGGGGCAGCATTGCAGCCATATTTTGCCAGCACGGGAAGACACATGCGCGACAAGGGCGAGTTCCTGTTCACTTCCGAATCCGTTTCGGAAGGTCATCCCGACAAGGTTGCCGACCGGCTCAGCGACACCGTGCTGGACGCATTCCTGGCCGCAGATCCGCAGGCGCGGGTCGCTTGCGAGACGCTCGTGACCACCAACCGGGTCGTGCTGGCGGGGGAAACACGGGGGCCAGAGTCGGTAACCCATGCCAAGCTCGAGGGCCTCGTCCGCGACGCCATCAAGGATATCGGCTACGATCAGGCCGGGTTCAGCTGGAAGAACGCCGACGTCGCAATCCACCTGCACGCGCAGTCCGCCGACATCGCCGCCGGCGTCGACTCGCTCGGCAACAAGGACGAGGGCGCCGGCGACCAGGGCATCATGTTCGGCTACGCCTGCACCGAGACGCCGTCGCTGATGCCGGCGCCGTTGCATTACGCGCATCTGATCCTGCGACGGATCAACGAGAAGCGGCACGCCGGGGACAAGGCGGTCAAAGGGCTACTGCCGGACGCGAAAAGCCAGGTGACGTTGCGCTATGTCGACGGCAAGCCGGTTGGCGCCACCTCGATCGTGGTTTCGACCCAGCATGAGGAAGGCATGGACCAGGGCGACATCAAGCGCATGCTGGTGCCGCTGATCAAGGCGGCGCTGCCGGAAGGCTGGATGCCCGAGGACCGGGAGATCTACATAAACCCCACGGGCAACTTCGTGATCGGCGGTCCCGACGGCGACTGCGGCCTGACCGGGCGCAAGATCATCGTGGACACCTATGGCGGGGCGGCGCCGCATGGCGGCGGCGCGTTCAGCGGCAAGGACCCGACCAAGGTTGACCGCAGTGCCGCCTATGCCTGCCGCTATCTGGCCAAGAACGTGGTCGCAGCAGGCCTCGCGGAGCGCTGCACCCTGCAGATCAGCTACGCGATCGGCGTTTCGGACCCGTTGTCGGTCTATGTCGAACTGCATGGCAACCCGTTCGATGTGGAGGAGCCGAAACTCGAGAAGACGTTGCGCGAGTTGATGAACCTTCGTCCGCGCGGGATCCGTGAGCATCTGAAGCTGAACAGGCCGATTTATGCGGTCACCTCCGCCTATGGCCATTTCGGCCGCGATCCGGACCCGGTGAAGAACACGTTCACCTGGGAAAAGACCGACTTGTTCCGGCGCTGAAATCCGCCTTCAACCGCTGATCCCGGCTGCCCTCCACGAAGGGAGGGCAGGGACCATGAAGCCGCCGCCGGATCGCCTTTACGGGCGCCAGCGGAGTCATCCGTTGCGCCCGCGCCAGCAACTGCTGTTGGCCGAGACGCTGCCGCGGCTGCGATTCGCCGCTGAATCCGCACGCGAGCCGTTGGCGGCGTTTGCGCCTCCGCCGGCGGTGCTTTGGCTGGAGATCGGCTTTGGCGGCGGCGAGCACGCCCTCGCCCAGGCCGCGGCACATCCAGAGGCCGGCCTGATTGCCTGCGAGGTGTTCGAGAACGGCATCTGCTCGCTGCTGTCGCGCCTGGTGCCGGAAGGCGGCGAGGCGACCGCGGATCTTCCCGGCAATCTGCGCCTGTGGGACGACGATGCCCGGGTGCTGCTGCGGGCGCTGCCGGATGCGGCGCTGGACCGGCTGTTCCTGCTGTTTCCCGATCCCTGGCCGAAATCCCGCCATGCCAAGCGCCGCTTCGTGCATCCCGGGCAGTTGCCGGAGGTCGCCCGGGTGATGAAGCCGGGTGCGCAATGGCGCATCGCCAGCGACGATCCCACCTACCAGGCCTGGGTTTCCGACGTGCTTGCGGCGCAGGAACTCTTCGACGTCCCGCCCCCGGCACCACTTCGCCCGGATGGCTGGCCTCCCACCCGGTATGAGGCGAAGGCGCTGGCGGCCGGTCGTCGGCCCCTTTACTGGACCCTGACGCGGCGCAGCTGACGGACCGCCGAGCTATACGGAGCGATCTTCGGTCACGATCGACGCCAGGTGATCACCGAACTGACGGCGTAATTCCACACCAGGCTCATCACCGCCCCGGCGATGCCGGCGAACCACCAGGACGAATGCGCGGTGCCGAACAGGAACGCGGACACGCTGATATTGCCGGCGGCCCCGACACTTGAAATCAGCGCGAAGGTGAGCAGGCCGCGGGCAAAGCCCCAGCCGCGCAGTTGGCGTTCGCGGAAGGTGAAGATGTTGTTCAAGGTGAAATTGCCGACGATCGCGCAGGCGGTCGCCAGCATCTGCGCCGGCGAGAATGCGAGACCGGCGCCCAGGCCCAGGAACAGCACCAGCATATGCGCGGCAATGCCCAGCGCTCCGACTGCCGCAAACAACAGGAAGCGCACGGGGACCACGTGGCCGATCAGCTTGTCCAGGATCAGCATCAGGTAGTCGCGCAGCACCCCGGCATCCAGCTTGCTTTCGCCTGCGACCCTGTTGCGGAATTCGTAGGGCAATTCACGCAGCACCGGCGTCTCGGGCAATGACGCAATGATGTCCAGAAGGATCTTGAAACCCAGCGCCGAAAGTCGGCGGACCGCCTGCTCGAAGGTCTCGCGGCGGATCATGAAGAAGCCGCTCATCGGGTCGGCCACCGGTACGCGGAGGATGATCTTCGACAGCCGGGTGGCAAGATTGGACATGCCCGCCCGCCGGCTATCCCAGGCGCCTACTCCGCCGCCGTCGATATACCGGCTGCCGATGGCGATTTCGACGCCGTCGTCGCGCAAGGCCGCCAGCATCGGCACCAGTATCCGCTCGTCGTGCTGCAGGTCGCCGTCCATCGCGGCGATGTAGGGGGCGAGGCTGGCCTGTGCGCCCTCGATGAAGGCGGTCGACAGCCCACGCCGGCCGATCCGATGCAGCAGGCGCACGCGGCGGTCGGCGGCCGCCAAGGTGGCGACGGCGTCGCGAGTGCCGTCAGTTGAGTCGTCGTCGACGAAGATCACTTCCCAGGCGACGCCGTCGAGCGCCAGGCGCAGCGCGTCGACCAGTGGCGCGATGTTGTCCTGCTCGTTCAGCACCGGAATGACGACACAAAGGTCCGCCGTGCGCAGGCGCATCGTCTCGGGCAGGTTATTCGGGCGTATCCGATTCATGGCCGCGCTTATCCCGCGCAGGCGATGCCCGGACAAGTGGCCCTTGCCGGCAAAGAACGACCCCGATCCGTGCCGAATAAGTGTATTGAAGGCGGCCTGGCGGCAATGCTGCACCCTTGCAACCGGTCGGGCAGCGCGCTAGATAGCGGGAATTCTACATCTTCCGTGGTGATGGGGGGTGGCCTTTGCGGGCCGCCTTTTTTGTTTTGGAAGCCGTTGCAGCTTTGGATCAGGACCTGCCCTTGCATACCGGCCTGGAGGCCCGCATCGCCGATGCCGTCGGGCCGACCCTGATCGATCTCGGCTACGAACTGGTGCGCGTCGCCGTGTTGGGCCGTGAGCGTCCGACAGTCCAGGTGATGGCCGACCGGGCCGACGGCAGCATGATCAGGGTAGAGGATTGCGAAGCCATCAGCCGGGCGTGCGGCGCGGTCTTGGACGTGGCCGACCCGATCCCCGGGGAGTGGACGCTCGAGGTCAGTTCAGCCGGGATCGACCGCCCGCTGACCCGCCGGAAGGATTGGAGTCGCTACGCCGGGCACGCCGCCAAGGTCGAGATGTCGATTCCCTTCGAGGGCCGACGCCGCATAACAGGCCGCATTCTCGGGGTCGACGCCTCTCACGCCCGCGTCCGCCTGGATGACGGGGCCGAGCTTGCCCTGCCGCTCGCCGACATCCGCCGCGCCAAGCTGGTGCTGACCGATGAACTGATCGCTGCCACTGCGGTACACGCCAACCTCGAACCTGAGCCGGAAGTGGCGGACGACCCCGAACCTACCGAACCCAGCGCGGTCAAGCGTGCTCGGAAACACTGAGAGGCCCATGATGGACACCGCGATTGCCCGTCCCGAACTGCTGCTGGTGGCCGACGCCGTCGCGCGGGAGAAGTCGATCGACCGCGACGAGGTGCTGGAGGCGATGGAGCAGGCCATCCAGAAGGCCGGGCGGGCCAAATATGGCCACGAGAAGGACATCCGAGCCACCATCGACCGCAAGACCGGCGATGTCCGGCTGTCGCGCTGGACCGAGGCGGTGGAGACGGTCGAGAACGAGGAAACCCAGATCCCGGTCCATATTGCCCGGAAGTTCCAGCCGGGTATCGAGATCGGGCAGCATATCGTCGACCCGCTGCCGCCGATCGATTTCGGCCGGATTGCCGCCCAGACCGCCAAGCAGGTGATCGTCCAGCGGGTGCGCGAATACGAACGCAAGAAGCAGTTCGACGAGTTCAAGGACCGCGTCGGCGAAATCATCAACGGCGTGGTGAAGCGCACCGAGTACGGCAACCTGATGGTGGAAATCGGTCGCGCCGAGGCGCTGCTCCGCCGCGACGAGCTGATCCCGCGCGAAAGCTTTCGCAACGGCGACCGGGTGCGCGCCTACATCTATGATGTCCGCGAGGAACCGCGCGGCCCCCAGATTTTCCTGAGCCGCACCCATCCCGGCTTCCTGGCGAAGCTGTTCGCGCAGGAAGTCCCCGAGATCTACGATGGAATCATCGAGATCAAAGCCGTGGCCCGCGACCCGGGCAGCCGCGCCAAGATGGCGGTGATCTCCCGCGATGCGTCGATCGATCCGGTCGGCGCCTGCGTCGGTATGCGTGGCTCGCGCGTGCAGGCGGTGGTGCAGGAGCTGCAGGGCGAGAAGATCGACATCATTCCCTGGTCGCCGCAGGCGGCGACATTCGTGGTCAATGCACTGGCGCCGGCCGAAGTCACCAAGGTGGTGATGGACGAGGAAGCCGGACGGGTCGAGGTGGTGGTTCCGGACGATCAGCTCTCCCTGGCGATCGGCCGGCGTGGCCAGAATGTGCGTTTGGCGAGCCAGCTGACTCGGTGGGACATCGACATCCTGACCGAAGCCGAGGAAAGCGAGCGCCGACAGGAAGAATTCCGCCGCCGCACCGGCCTGTTCGTGGAGGCGCTGGATGTCGATGACGTGATCGCCGGGCTGCTGGTGACAGAAGGTTTCAATACGATCGAGGAGTTGGCGTTCGTGCCGTTGGAAGAATTGGCTGATATCGAAGGCTTTGACGAAGCAGTTGCCGAGGAACTTATCCGGCGCGCCGAGCAGCATCTTGTGAAGCGCGACAATGAGCTTGATGTGAAGCGGATCGAGCTCGGCGTCTCTGACGAAATCGCGGCGATCGAGACGCTGACGCCGGCGATGCTGGTGGCATTGGGCGAAAAAGGGGTGAAATCCCTCGACGACCTCGCCGATCTTGCGTCTGATGAGCTTGTCGAGATCGTCGGCGAGACCAATATGGACGAAGCGACCGCGAACGATGTCATCATGGCGGCGCGGGCGCATTGGTTCGCCGAGGATGGCAGCCCCAGCGGGGAGGCCGATCACGCCTGACCGCGCAACCCTGGTTGCCGAGGCAGCCGAACCGGAGCCAGACGAACCGGGGGACGAGCCTGAAACAGGGCCGTTCCGTCGTTGTATCGTCACTCGGGAGCGGCTGCCGGTGGAATCGATGATCCGGTTCGTGATCGGACCGGATCGGCGCGTGGTCCCCGACCTGGCCGCAAGGCTGCCCGGCAGGGGATTGTGGTTGAGTGCCCGGTCGGATGTGGTAGAAACCGCCCGCAGCCGGGGCACCTTTGCCAAGGCGGCGCGTGGGCAGGTGACGGTGCCCCCCGACCTGACGCTCGACCTGAAGGCGGCGCTCGCACGGCGGATCGGTGACACACTGGGGCTCGCCCGGCGCGCTGGGCAGGCAGTCAGCGGGTTCACCAAGGCGCGAGAATGGATCGATGCCGGGCGCGCCGGGCTGGTGGTCCAGGCCCAGGATGGCAGCGCCGAGGAACGAACGAGGTTCCTGGGCGGTCGTGCCGCCGGCATTCCGGTGGTGACCCCGTTGGATGGGGCGGCCCTGGGGGCGGTGTTCGGACGTGAACGCACGGTCCATGTCGCGGTGGCGCCTGGCCGTTTGGCGGAGATGCTGAGGATCGAGGCCGGACGTCTGGCGGGTTTGACGCCGGAACTTTTGGTGCCTGAGGCGACGACCGACGTTGGCACGCCGGGGGCCGCAAGACGCTGATAACGAAAATGCCGTGACGACGGCGGCGACAAAGATGGTGGCTGGGAAGCCTTGGCTACACAGAACGACTTGAAAGCAGGCGAGTAGATGAGCGAAAGCAACGATCAGGACGCGGCAAAAAGCCGGCTTTCATTGCGCCCTGCCGGGCGCTTGGAGTTGGGCCGGACCGTGGATGCCGGATCCGTGCGACAGAGTTTCAGTCATGGCCGTTCCAAGGTCGTGCAGGTGGAAGTGCGCAAGAAGCGCGCGGGCGCACCCGCGCCCGCAGCACCGACACCATCCGACGCCGCCGGTGCAGGTGCGCCCGGCACCGCACGTGCTCCTGGCCCGGTGGCGCGACCGCCGGCCGGAGCGGGTCGTGCCCTGACCGCGACCGAACTCGCCGCACGTCAGCGTGCGCTCGTCGAGCAGCAGCGCGACAATGCCAAGCGCGATGCTGAACGGCGCGAGCAGGAGACCATATCGATCCTCTCCGCTGCGGAGGAGAACCGGCGCCGCGAGGAAGACGCTCGCAAGGCCGCCGAGGAAGAGGCTCGCCGCAAGATCGAGGAAGAAGCAAAGGCGAAGGCCGAGCTGGAGGCGCAGCGGGTTGATGCCGCCGCAGCCGCCGCCGCCGCGGCCGCCCGGACCACCGCCCCGGTCGATCGCGGCCAGGACGAGGCGCGCCGCGCCCCCCGTCCGGCGGCTGCCGCCCCGGGCGCCGCCGCGGCGCCGGGCGAGACGCTGCGGCTGAAGCCGGCGAGGGTGACCGAGGACGACGACGAGGCGCGGCCGCTTCGCCGCAGCCCCAGCGGCGTGATCCTGCCGCCGCGCAAGCCCCCCACGGCGGCTCCGAAGAAGGGCGTCGACGACCGTCGCCGCGCGGGCCGGATCGACGTTCAGGCGGCGATCGAGGGTGAGGACGACCGGGTACGCAGCCTGGCGTCAGTGCGTCGCCAGCGCGATCGCGAGCGCCGTCAAGCGGAACTGGAGCTGCTGCGCTCCGATCAGGTGAAAGTCGTGCGCGAAGTCGTATTGCCGGACCATATTACCGTCCAGGAACTGGCCAACCGTATGGCCGCCCGGGCGCCTGAGGTGGTCAAGGCGCTGATGAAGATGGGCGTCATGGCGACCATCACCCAAAGCCTCGACGCCGACACCGCGGAACTTGTGGTGCAAGAGTTCGGCCATCGGGTGAAGCGCATTTCCGAAGACGATGTCGAGATCGGCTTGGAAGGCTCGGTCGACGAGGACACCCAGCTGGAGCACCGGCCGCCGGTGGTCACGGTCATGGGCCATGTCGATCACGGCAAGACCTCGCTGCTGGACGCGCTCCGGGCCGCCGATGTCGCATCGGGCGAGGCCGGCGGCATTACCCAGCACATCGGCGCATACATGGTGACGCTGAACAACGGCCAGCAGATCACCTTCATCGACACCCCCGGCCATGAGGCATTCACCGCCATGCGTTCGCGCGGCGCCAGCGTCACCGACATCGTGGTGCTAGTGGTGGCAGCCGATGACGGCGTGATGCCGCAGACGATCGAGGCGATCCGTCACGCCCGCGCCGCCAACGCTCCGCTGATCGTGGCCATCAACAAGATGGACAAGCCCGACGCCAACCCCAACCGGGTGCGTCAGGAATTGCTGCAGCACGAGGTCGTGGTCGAGGAGATGGGCGGCGAGACCCAGGACGTGGAGGTCTCGGCGACCAAGCGGACCGGTCTGGACAAGCTGCAGGAAGCCATACTGCTGCAGGCCGAAATTCTCGACCTGAAGGCCAATCCGGAACGCAATGCCGAGGGTTCGGTGATCGAAAGCCGTCTGGATCGCGGCCGCGGCCCGGTCGCCACGGTGTTGATCCAGAAAGGCACGCTGTTCCAGGGCGATATCGTTGTCGCCGGCGCCGAATGGGGCCGGGTGCGCGCGATGCTCGATGACCGCGGCACGGCGATCAAGCATGCCGGTCCGTCGACGCCGGTGGAAATCCTCGGCCTGGCCGGGGTGCCGGCGGCCGGCGAGCCGTTCGTCGCGGTGGAAACCGAGGCCCGCGCAAAGGAGATCAGCGAGTTCCGCCAACGCAAGCTGCGCGACAAGAGTGCGGGCGTCACCGCTGCTGCCCGCGGTACGCTGGAGGAGATGCTGGCCCGCATTCAGGCCGGCGCCCAGAAAGAAGTCGCGGTGCTGATCAAGGCCGACGTGCAGGGAAGCAGCGAGGCCATCCAGGCCACGGTGCTGAAGCTGGCGCACGAGGAAGTCCGCGTCCGTGTGCTGTTGTCGGCGGTTGGGCAGATCACCGAGAGCGATATCCAGCTGGCCAAGGCGTCCGGTGCGATGATCATCGCATTCAATGTCCGGGCCACCAGCCAGGCGCGCGAGCTGGCGACCCGCGAGGGTGTCGACATCCGCTATTACTCGATCATCTACGATGTTGCCGACGACATCCAGGCGCTGGTCAAAGGCAAGATCGCGCCGAAGGCGCGCGAGCGCTTCTTGGGCTACGCCGAAATCCGCAAGGTGTTCGACATCACGAAGTCGGGCAAGGTCGCGGGCTGCATGGTGACCGAGGGATTGGTGAAGCGCGGGGCCGGGGTGCGGCTGCTTCGCGACGGCGTGGTGATCCACAACGGCGAACTGACGCAGCTGAAGCGCTTCAAGGACGATGTCCGCGAGGTTGCCCGCGGCTACGAATGCGGCCTCTCCTTCGCCAATTTTGAAGACCTGCGCGAAGGCGACGTCGTCGAGTGCTTCGACATCGAGATGGTGCCAGGTTGAGGCAGGGCGCCGCAAAGGCTTCCGGAAAGCCTGCCGGTGCACGCAAGGGCGGCGAGCGTTCGACAGGCGGGCCGCCTTCCAAGCCACGAGCTGCCAGGCAGTCGGCCAAGGCGCCGACCCAGCGGCAGCTGCGGGTGGCGGAGGAAATCCGTCACGTACTCGCCGGGGTGTTTCAGCGCGGCGAGATTCGCGATCCGGAGCTGGCCGACATCGTCATCACCGTCACCGAGGTGCGGATCGGGCCGGACCTGAAGCGGGCGACCGCATTCGTCACGCGGCTTGGTCGATCGGACATCGACCGCAAGCTTCCGGCACTCCGCCGGGCTGCGCCGTACCTGCGAGTGCAGGTGGCCAAGGCGCTCCGGCTCCGGGTGGCACCGGACCTATCCTTCCAAGCAGATACAAGCATCGACTACGCGATGCATGTCGACGGGCTGCTGCGGGCGCCCGATGTCGCGCGCGACTTGGCTCGCGACCCCGAAGCTGACCAAAAACCAGACTGATTCAGAAAATGCGTAAACGCCAGCTTCGCGGCCGTCCGTTGGACGGCTGGCTCATCGTGGACAAGCCGCAGGGCCTGACCAGCACCGACGTGGTCAATCGGGTCCGTCGCGCCTTCGACGCGCGCAAGGCGGGGCACGGTGGGACGCTCGATCCGCTGGCGACCGGATTGCTGCCGATCGCCTTCGGCACCGCCACCAAGACCGTGCCGTATGTCATGGACGGCACCAAGATCTACCATTTCACCCTGCGCTTCGGTGACGCCCGTGACACCGACGATGCGGACGGCAAGACCATCGAGACCTCGGACATCCGGCCGACGGACGACCAAATTCGGGCGGCGCTGGTCGCTTTCCGGGGCGACATCATGCAGGTGCCCCCGGCTTATTCGGCCATCAAGGTGGCCGGCGAGCGCGCCTACGACCTGTCGCGCGCCGGCACTCCGCCGATCCTTGAGCCGCGCCCCGCCAGGGTTGACCGGTTCGACCTGATCGATCGGCCGGATGCCGATACAGCGGTGTTCGAGGTGCAATCCGGCAAGGGCGTCTACATGCGCAGCCTGGCCCGCGACCTCGCCCTCGCCTGCAACACCCTGGGCCATGTCGCGGCATTGCGGCGCCTGCGGGTGGGACCGTTCCTGGAATCCTCGGCGATTCCGCTGGACAAATTGCTGCGAGCGGAGGATACCCCGCCCACCTCTCCGGACTTCCTGCTCCCGGTCTCGACCGCGCTGGCCGACATCCCGGCACTGGCCTTGACCGAAACGGAAGCCTCCGGCCTGTCGCATGGCCAGGCAATCAGCCTGGTCGCCTTGATGGGCCGCATTCCAGGGGCGGCTGACCCTTCTGGTGGGTTGGCACGTGCCATGGCGGGGAGTCGCGTGATCGGGCTATGCCGGCTGGAAGATGGCTGGTTGAAACCCGAACGGCTTCTTTAGCGGCCGCACGCTCCTTTTAACCCCATCAGGAGTATATGCGATGTCGATACCGGTGGAGCGCCGTACCGCGCTCATCAAGGACTATGCGACCGCCGCCACGGATACCGGCAGCCCGGAGGTCCAGGTTGCCCTGCTCTCCGAGCGCATCGGCACCCTGACCGAGCATCTGAAAACCCACGCGAAGGACTTCCATAGCCGTCGCGGCCTGCTGATGCTGGTCGGCCGTCGCCGCCGCCTGCTTGACTACCTGAAGCGCAAGGACCAGCGCCGCTACGAGACGCTGATCGGCCGCCTCAGCCTGCGTCGCTGACGCTGGGTTTCCCGTGCGCGCTCCATGTGGAGCGCGCACGAAACGCCAAACTCGCGCGATGTCGCGCGGGAACCACCCTCGGGCCATGGTGGCACGGGGAAATGCCGAACCGGAGCAGCATGCTCCGGCCGCCGTCGCGGCGGAAGACAGCCAGCCGATCCGGATTTTCCTGACTGAAGGGGAGCCGTGACGGCGTTTCCGGCCACATGGTCGTGGCGGTGCAAAACATCGCCACATCGCGGCTGCATCCCCGCAGACCGCCCCCGTGCCGCCCGAGACGCCGTCTCCCGACCAGGATTTCAAGGATCGACCCCGCTGCCGTCCGTCCCGCCGGACCACAGAGAGGATCGACGAATGTTCAACTACTTCCGCAAGGAAATCGACTGGGGCGGCCGCAAGCTGGTCCTCGAGACTGGCAAGATCGCGCGCCAGGCCGATGGCGCCGTCATGGTCAGCTACGGCGACACCATCGTGCTGTGCACTGCCGTCGGTGTTCGTACCGCAAAGCCGGGCCAGGATTTCTTCCCGCTGACGGTCAACTACCAGGAGAAGACCTTCGCCGCCGGCAAGATCCCAGGGGGTTTCTTCAAGCGCGAGGGCCGTCCGACCGAGAAGGAGGTGCTCACCAGCCGCCTGATCGATCGCCCCATTCGCCCGCTGTTCCCGCATAACTTCCGCAACGAGGTCCAGGTCGTCGCCACTGTGTTGAGCCACGACCTGGAGAACGACCCTGACGTCGTCGCCATGATCGGCTGCTCGGCCGCGCTGACGCTGTCGGGGATTCCGTTCTTCGGCCCGGTCGGCGCCGCCCGCGTCGCCTATCTCGACGGCGGATACGTGCTCAACCCGACCGCGGACCAGATCAAGGAAAGCAAGCTCGACCTGGTGCTCGCCGGCACCGTCGAGGGCGTGCTGATGGTCGAGTCCGAGGCGCAGGAACTCACCGAGGAAGTGATGCTCGGCGCCGTCACCTTCGGCCATGCCGGCTTCCAGCCGGTGATCGAGGCGATCATCGCCCTCGCCGAGCAGGCCGCCAAGGATCCCTGGCCGCTGCCGGAACTGACCGACGCCGAGAAGGCGCTGTCAGCCCGCGTGGACGCGCTGGGCCGCGAGAAGATGACCGCCGCCTACAAGCAGCCGCTGAAGCAGCTCCGCCAGGACCTGGTCGCCGCCGCCAAGAAGGAGGCCGCCGCCGCCCTGACTGCCGAGGGTCTGGATGCCGACAAGGCCAAGAGCCAGTTCAAGGAGCTTGAGGCCGACATCGTTCGCAACGCCATTCTCGACACCGGCCTGCGCATCGACGGGCGCGACACCAAGACCGTCCGCCCGATCGTGGCCGAGGTCGGCGTGCTGCCGCGGGCCCATGGCAGCGCCCTGTTCACCCGTGGTGAGACCCAGGCGCTCTGCGTCGCCACCCTCGGCACCGGTCAGGACGAGCAGATCATCGACGCGCTGGCGGGCGAGTACCGCGAGCACTTCATGCTGCACTACAACTTCCCTCCCTACTCGGTTGGTGAAGCCGGTCGCATGGGCAGTCCGGGTCGTCGCGAGATAGGCCATGGCAAGCTGGCTTGGCGGGCGATCCACCCGCTGCTGCCGGCGAAGGACAAGTTCCCGTACACCATGCGGGTGGTCAGCGAGATCACCGAGAGCAACGGCAGCTCCTCGATGGCGACCGTCTGCGGCACTTCGCTGGCGCTGATGGATGCGGGCGTGCCGCTGTTGCGGCCCGTCGCCGGCATCGCCATGGGCCTGATCAAGGAAGATCGCGGCTTCGCCGTGCTGTCCGACATCCTCGGCGACGAGGATCACCTCGGCGACATGGACTTCAAGGTGGCCGGCACCGATCAGGGCATCACCAGCCTGCAGATGGACATCAAGATCACCTCCATCACCCCGGAGATCATGAAGGTCGCGCTGGGCCAGGCGCGTGACGGCCGCCTGCACATCCTGGGGGAGATGGCCAAGGCGCTGACGGGCAACCGCTCGGACGTGGCCGCCACCGCGCCGCGCATCACGGTGATCAACGTCCCGAAGGAAAAGATCCGCGAAGTCATCGGGACCGGCGGCAAGGTGATCCGCGAGATTGTCGAACTGACCGGCTGCAAGATCGACATCAACGACGACGGCACCATCAAGATCGCCTCCAGCGACGCCGACAAGACGCAGGCGGCGATCGACCGCATCCGCGGCATCGTCGCCGAACCGGAGATCGGGGTCATCTACAACGGCAAGGTCGTGAAGACCGCTGATTTCGGCGCCTTCGTGAACTTCCTGGGCTCGCGCGACGGCCTGGTGCATGTCAGCGAGTTGAACCAGGGTCGGGTCAACAAGACCACCGACGTGGTCAATGTCGGCGACGCGGTGAAGGTGAAGGTGCTGGGGTTCGACGACCGCGGCAAGGTGAAGCTCTCGATGCGGGTGGTCGATCAGGCCACCGGCGAGGACATCTCCGACAAGGTCGGCCCGAAGGGCGGCGACCGTGAAGGCGGACGCGAAGGTGGGCGCGAAGGTGGGCGCCGCGAAGGCGGCCGCGACCGTGGTGAAGCCGCGGCGGAGTGATCGGGTCACCTCCCGCGGGGATTCTTTCCTCGCGGGAGGTGAATCTCCGCATTAATCGGACCATACTAAGTAAGGTGGACCGATAGATTGGCTTAACACGACAGAGCTATCTTTTTTGCTGAGGCGAAGCGCGAGGCAACAGAACCATGAAGGCGATCAACGCGATCCGCATGGGCGGCGTGGACGTTCTGCCCCTGGTTGAGGGTGGCAAAGGCGTCGCGATCTCGAACGGCACCACTGCTGGCCATTGGGCTGCGGGGGGCGGCGCAGGTACGCTCAGCGCCGTCAATGCCGATAGCTACGACGCCAACGGCGAGCCGATTCCGCAACTCTATCATGGCCGCACGCGACGCGACCGGCATGAGGAGTTGGTCGATTACGGGATTCGCGGCGGGATCGCCCAAGCCCAACGCGCGCACGACATCGCGGGATCCAGCGGCCGGATCCACGCAAATGTGCTGTGGGAGATGGGTGGCGCCGAGCGGGTCATGAATGGCGTGCTGGAAGGCGCCAAGGGTCTCATCCACGGCATCACCTGCGGCGCCGGCATGCCATACCGCCTGGCCGAGATCGCCGCCAAGTTCAACGTCCACTACTACCCCATCGTGTCGTCCGGCCGCGCCTTCGGCGCCCTGTGGAAGCGCGCGTACCATAAGGCGGCGGCGCTGCTGGGTGGCGTGGTGTACGAGGATCCCTGGCTTGCCGGCGGACATAACGGATTGTCCAACAGCGAGGATCCGAACAAGCCCGAAGATCCCTATCCGCGCGTCCTGGCGCTGCGCAAGCTGATGCGCGAATTCGGCCTCGGGGAAACCCCGATCATCATGGCCGGCGGCGTCTGGTGGCTGGAGGAATGGGAGCACTGG
This sequence comes from uncultured Alphaproteobacteria bacterium, assembly GCA_963819305.1. Taxonomy (GTDB): domain Bacteria; phylum Pseudomonadota; class Alphaproteobacteria; order Acetobacterales; family Acetobacteraceae; genus CAVTKE01. The sequence continues at coordinate 536,330 of CAWFVP010000001.1, read as the reverse complement.
ATCGACAACCCGGAACTCGGACCGATCGCTTTCCAGTTCGGTACCCGGCCGCTCTTGACCAAGGAGAGCCCGATCGGCGAAGCCTGGAAGCGCCGCCTGCTGACGCTGAAGGAAGGCGACGTCTTCCTCAACCGCTTCAGCCCGACCGGCTTTTATTCTTCCGCGGTCAACAACAGCTTCATTGGCGAACTGCGCGGCCGCAACGAGCGGCAGGTGGCATTCACCACCGAGGAAATCGGCGAACACCAATCGGTCTACGGCGTCGGTCCGCGGCAACGCACCGTCTACCTGACACCCGTCGACCTGCAGCGCGTGCTGCAATGGGAAGCCGAGGGGTTCACCGAGGCGCTGCGGACCCCTGACCATACTCTGATTTTCGTGACACCCGAAAAGTCCAACGAAATCCATGCCGACCAGACCGAATGCATGGGCTGCCTCAGCACGTGCCGATTCTCCAACTGGTCGCAGCACGAGCCGGATTTCAGCAACGGCAAGAAGGCCGATCCCCGGAGCTTCTGCATCCAGAAGACGCTGCAGGACATTGCGCATCGTTCCGATGACGATTTCGCGGTCGAGCACAATCTGATGTTCTCCGGTCACAATGCCTACCGCTTTGCCCTGGATCCTTTCTACGGCAACGGCTTCATCCCGACTGTGCGCCAGCTGGTCGAACGGATCCTGACCGGCCGCTAGGGCTTGCGACGCGTATAGCACCAGCTGACTGCAGCGCCTGACCGAGAGCGCCGCGCGGTATTCCGCCGCAGGTCACGTTCGCATGCAAATCTTGCGCATGCGTCGGCTCTGGTGCAACAATCCTGTCTCACAATCCCGCGATCAGAAATGGACGTGATGGGCGGAGACAGTATCAACCGATGATGGGGCTGGTGCGCCTGGCTTTGCGGCGCCCCTACACGGCCGCAATTGCGGCATTCATCATCCTGCTCGCGGGAGCGATGTCGCTCACCCGGATGATCGTCGACATCTTCCCGATCATCGACATTCCAGTGGTTCTCGTCGCCTGGAACTATGGCGGTCTGTCGGCCGAGGACATGGAGCGCCGTGTCGTCCTGGTCACCGAACGCAGCTACTCGCAGACGGTCAACGGCATCGACCACATCGAGTCGCAGTCGATCCCCGGCACCGGCATCATCAAGGTCTATTTCAATCCCGGCACCGACATCGGCGCCGCGATCGCGCAGATCAATGCCGTCAACAACACTGTGCTGCGCATCGTGCCGCCGGGGATGACGCCACCCAACATCATTCAGTTCAATGCCTCGAATGTCGGCGTGGTGCAGCTGACGGCTTCGAGCAAAACGATGGCGGAACAGGAGATCGTCGACTACACGCAGAACTTCATTCGTCTGCGGCTGTTTACGATCCCCGGGATTTCGCTGACCGGCTCCTACGGCGGCAAGAACCGTCAGATCATCATCGACATCGACCCGATGCGGTTGTCGGCAAAGAGCGTGTCGCCGAACGACGTCGTGCAGGCGCTGCAGACCAGCAACGTTATCGTGCCGGCCGGCGTGGCGCGGATCGGCGAGCGGGAATACAACGTCACGCTGAATTCCAGCCCCTCCGCGGTCGACCAGTTCGCCAACCTTCCGCTGGCGATTCGCGGCGGCATTCCGGTGCTGCTCGGCGATGTCGCGAAGGTAAGCGACGCGTTCTCCACCCAGAGCAACATCGTCCACGTCAACGGCGAGCGGGCCACCTACATGGTGGTGATGCGGCACAGCGACGCCTCCACCCTGGCGGTCGTCGATGCCACCAAGGAGATGATGCCGGCAATCCGCTCGGTCGCGCCCAATGGGCTGGACCTGAAACTGGATTTCGACCAGTCGATCTTCGTCCGCTCGGCAATCGAGAACGTGGTTCGCGAGGCGATCATCTCCTCGATTCTTGTTTCGCTGATGATCCTCGTGTTCCTCGGCAGCTGGCGAAGCACGGTGATCGTGTCGATCTCGATTCCGCTGTCGATCTTCGCCGGGATCGCCGGATTGTTCATCGCCGGCCAATCCATCAACCTGATGACCCTTGGCGGGCTGGCGCTGGCGATCGGGCTGCTGGTCGACAACGCTACGGTGCTGATCGAGAACATTCATCGAAACCAGACACTCGGGAAGCCGCTGACGGTAGCCATCCTGGACGGCGCCAGCGAGGTGGTGACGCCGCTGACCGTGGCCACCCTGGCTATCTGCATCGTGTTCTTCCCGGTGGCCCTCCTGACCGGAGCCGCGCGCTATCTGTTCATCCCCCTCGCCATCACCGTGGTGCTGGCGATGCTGGCGTCCTATGTCCTGTCGTTCTCGATCGTGCCGGCGATGACGCGGATGCTACTGGCCGGCGAAGGCCACGGCCCGCCTAATCGACTCGCAGCGGCTTTCGAGCGCGGCTTCGAATGGCTGCGGGATTGTTATGTCCGATTGCTTGAACGGGTGTTGGGCTCCCGTGGCTTCGTCCTCGCCTGTTTCGCCGTCCTGCTGTTGCTGACCGGTGGGCTGGCGACGGTGGTCGGCACCGATTTCTTCCCGACAGCGGATGTCGGCATCATCAAGCTGCATTACCGCGCCCCGATCGGCACCCGGCTTGAGGTGACCGAGCAACGGGTGCTGGAGGTGCAGAAGAAGATCCGCGAGATCATCGGCAACGACGAGATCGCCACATTGAATGATGTGATCGGCGTTCCGTTCGCCTTCAATCTTGCCTTGATCCCGTCGGACAACGTCAGCAGCGGCGACGCCGAGATCCTGATCCAGCTCAAGCCCGGCCATAAGCCCAGCAATGACTATATCCGCGCGATGCGCGAGAAGCTGCCGGTGCTGTTCCCCGGCGCGCAATTCTATTTCCAGACTGCCGATGTCGTAAGCCAAGTGCTGAACTTCGGACTTTCGGCGCCGATCGACATCCAGATCCAGGACAACAACTTCAATCGATCCTACGCGATCGGCCAGAAGCTGCTGCAGGCGCTGGCCAAAATCCCTGGCGTGGTTGATCCGCATATCTCGCAGCTGCTCGACTATCCCGGGCTGCAGGTCGATGTCGACCGGCTTCGCGCTGCCCAACTCGGCATGACGCAGCGTGACGTGTCGAACAACCTGCTGGTGGCGCTGTCATCGAGCTCCCTGGTCGCGTCCTCGTACTTCCTCAACCCTGCGAACAACGTCAACTACCTCGTGGCGGTCCGCGTGCCCGTCGAGCAGGTGCAGACGGTCAACGATCTGATGGACCTGTCGGTCAGCCAGCCGGTGGTGCTGCCGGCAACCTCGACGGCCACCAGCAGCCAGTACGCGACCATGCCGAACGCGCCGGTTTCACGGTTGTCGGACGTGGCGACGGTGCGCCCGCGAAGCAGCCTGGAATCGATCAACCATTACTCGGTAAACCGGATCATCGACGTCGCCGCCAATGTCGACGGCCGCGATCTCGGCAGCGTCACCCGTGACATCCAGGCCGTCATCGCCGAGTTGTCGAAAGACCTTTCGGCCAACACGCATATCGACATTCGCGGCCAGCCCGAGGTGATGCAGACCTCGTTCGGGAATCTGGCGCAGGGCCTGATCATCGCGGTGATCCTTGTCTACGCTTTGCTCGTGGTGCTGTTCCAGTCGTGGATCGACCCGTTCATCATCATGATGGCGGTCCCCGGGGCGCTGATCGGGATCATCTGGATGCTGGCGCTGACCGGCACCACCATCAACGTCGAATTGCTGATGGGTACGATCATGACGGTCGGGATTTCGGTGTCGAATTCCATCCTGGTCGTCAGTTTCGCCAACGACATCCGTACCCGCGAGGGCATGACGCCGTTGGCTGCCGCGATCGAGGCGGGCAAGACCCGGCTCCGCCCGATCCTGATGACCGCGCTCGCGATGGTGATGGGCATGGTGCCGATGGCGCTGGGCGCGGGCGAGGCGGGCGAGCAGAATGCCCCACTGGGTCGCGCGGTCATCGGCGGCCTGATCGCCGCGACTGTCGCCACCCTGGTCATCGTGCCGATCTTCTACACGCTGCTGCGGCGCAAGCCGCCGACGCTGCACGAGCTCGATCGCAAGTTCGCCGCTGAGGCCGCCGGCCTGGTCGAGCCGGGCGTGGTCCACGCCGACAACACCGCCGCGCATTAGGGAACAACGGAGATGCAGGATCGAAAAAGAGGAGTAGCGGTTTATATCGTGGGCGTCGTGCTGACCCTCGGGGCGGCGGCCGGCGCCGGCTACTTCGTCTACAACCACAGCATTCAGGTTGCGGCGGCCCGGGGCGTGTTGCAGGCAGAGGTCGATCGCGGCCCACGGGTCGAAGTCGTCACGGTCAAGGCGGGACCGCAATCGCGCGAAATCACCCTGCTCGGCGACGCCAGGCCGTACACCACGACCACGCTGTTCGCCAAGGTCAGCGGCTACGTGAAATCGATCAGGGTCGACAAAGGTGACAAGGTCGAAGCAGGCCAGGTGCTGGCGGAGATCGACTCCGCGGAAACCGACAGCCTTTATGCCGGCGCCCTCGCGGACCTCGACAACAAGCAGCGTCTGGTGATGCGGGCCCGGCAGTTGCTCTCGCGCGGCGATGTTGCCCAGCAGGCGGCCGAGCTGGCGGAAACCAACCTTCGCATGGCGCAGGAGGCGGTCAACAATCTGGCTACCATGAAGTCCTATCAGGCGATCCGCGCCCCCTTCGCCGGCACCGTCACCGGGCGTTTCGCCGATCCAGGCGCGCTGCTGCAGGCTGCCACCACGAACCAGTCAAGCGCCCTGCCGGTGCTGATGATCTCGGACAACTCCCGCCTGCGGATCGGCGCCTATGTCGAGCAACGCGACGTCGCCGCAGTGCATATCGGCGACCCCGCCGAGGTGGTGGACGCCGCCAATGCCGAGGCCCGGGTGATGGCCAAGGTCAGCCGCACCGCCGGCACCCTCGATCCGCGCACCCGCACTTTGTACATCGAGATCGACGTCGATAATCGCGACGGCTTCCTGATCCCCGGCAGCTTCGCATACGTCACGCTCAAGCTGCCGGTGAAGAGCCTGCCGCAGGTTCCGGTTGCCGCTCTGGTGCAGCGTAATGCCAATCAGCTGGTGGCAGTGGTCGGCGCCGACGGGGCGATCCGCTTCCGTCCGATCAAGGTCGCCTCGACCGACGGCATTTCGATCAACGTGGCCGATGGCGTCGTCAGCGGGGACCGCGTTGCGATCAACGTGCCCAACGATGTTGTCGAAGGCACCCGCATCCGGCCGGTCCTGGCGGCTTCGCGATAGTCCGGTCTACGCGGCGGCCGAGCGCCGGCGCTTGGCCGGTGCGGGCACGGGAGTGGGTGCCGAGTCTTCCGGGCTGGCCAGCGCCGCGAGAAGTGCCACGCGAAGCTGGCTGAGCTTGCGCTCGTTCTCGACTTTCAGGCCGAATACGTCTTTCACGTAGAACACGTCGACGGCCCGGACCCCGTAGGTCGTCACGTGCGCCGAGGCGATCTGCAATCCCTGGTCGCTGATCGCCGCGGTCACGTCGTGCAGCAGACCTGGACGGTCGCGCCCGTTGACCTCGAGCACGGTGTAGGTGTTGGAGGCGTGATTATCGATCACGACCCGCGGCGGCACATGGATGGCCCGCATTCGGCGCCCCAGAAGGGCCTTCGATGCCTTGCGGATTTCGGTCGCCAGCCGGATGCGGCCCGACAGCGCCTGCTCGATCAACACGTACAATCGGGCCAATCGGTGCGGGCTGTCGAAGGCGCCGCCGGCGGCATCCTGGATCCAGAATGTGTCCAGCGCCATGCCGTTGGTCAGCGTGTGGATGCGGGCGTCGACGATTGAGGCGCCGGCCACCGCCAGCGCCCCGGCAATGCGGCTGAACAGCCCGGCGTGATCAGCGGCGTAGACAGTGACCTCGGTGACGGCGCGCGCGGGCAGGGGCTGGGTCTCGACCGTCAGCGGCGCCTGACGCGCTTCCGCGTCGCGGATCATCCGGGCGTGGCGAACATGGGTCTCAGGGTCGAAGCCCAGCCAGTAGCCGGGATAGCCGAGTGACAGAAAGCGGTCGGTATCGGCCTGCGGCCAGCCATCGAGCATGGAGGCGGCCGCATCCTTGGCGCGGGTAACGCGGACATCGCGCTCGGTCGTGGAAAGGCCGCCGGCGAGCACTTCGGCAACGCGGGAGAACAGTTCGCGCAGCAGGGTTGCCTTCCAGCCGTTCCAGACCTTGGCCGAAACCGCGCGCATGTCGGCGACGGTCAGCACCAGCAGCAGGCGCAGGCGTTCCGGCGATTGGATCACCTCGGCGAGGTCGAGGATTGTCTTGGCGTCGTCGATATCGCGCTTGAAGGCTGTCTGGCTCAACAGCAGGTGGTGCAGCACCAGCCAGGAGACCATTTCGGTCTCCTCCGCTGACAGCCCAAGAGCCGGCCCCACTTCCAGGGCCAGTTCTGCACCGAGTGCGGAATGATCGCCGCCGCGCCCTTTGGCAATGTCGTGCAGCAGCATCGCCACATAAAGCGCCCGCCGGGATTGCAGGTGGTCGACCAGGCCGGACGCGACCGGTGCCACCTCCTGGAGGTCGCCGCGCTCGAGCGTGTTGAGGATGCGTATCGCCTCGATGGTGTGCTCGTCGACGGTGAACACGTGATAGGTGTCGAACTGCATCTGTCCGACGATGCGGGCCCAATCCGGGAGCAGGCGTCCAAGCAGACCCGTCTCGTTGAGGATAGTCAGCCAGCGGGCGCCATCGGCACGATGATGCTCGGCGTCGCGGCCGCAGAGCAGGTCGAGGAAGAGGGCGGAGGCTTCGGCATTGCCGCGGAGCAGCACGGCGCGGCGTTCGTTGCGGATCAACGCCCTCATCGCGAGCGGATGCAGCTTGAGGCTACGGTCGCGCGCCAGCTTCAGCATCCGGAGCATGCGGATCGGCTCGTCGTGGAAATCCTTGGCCGAGGCCGGCATCAGTCGCCCGTCGGCCAGAATGAACCCGGCCTTGGCCAATTGCCCGTCGGTCTCCGGAGCCTTCGCGGGTGGCCCCAGGGCCGCCCGTTCCAGCGCCGGCTCCAGCACATGGGTCAGCCGGGTGACTTCGCGGGCGGTCAGGAAGTAGTGGCGCATGAACCGCTCCACCCCATCCTGGCGTCCATGCCGCGTGTAGCCCATGCGCGCGCCGACCACCGGCTGCAGGTCGAACGTCAGACGTTCCTCCGCACGACCGGACACGTAGTGCAGGTGAAAGCGCAGCGTCCACAGGAAGTCCCAGGAACGGCGGGCGAGGCGGGCCTCGAGCTCGGTGAGGATACCCCCGGCGGGCCCAGCCGGGTCCGCCAGCTCCGCCATGGTGCGGGTGTCGAACAGGTAGCGGGCCATCCAATACAGTGTCTGCAGGTCGCGCAGGCCACCGCGGCCCTCTTTGATGTTCGGCTCGACCACGAACGGCGAATCGCCGTAGCGGCGGTGGCGCAGGTCGCGTTCGGCCTGTTTAGCAGCCAGGTATGCCGCCGCCCCGGCCTCGGTGCAGGCGGCCCTGAAACGGGTGCTGAAATCCGCGAACAGCGCCGCGTCACCTGCCAGCCATCGCGCGTCCAGCATCGAGGTCCGCACCGTCGCGTCGCCGTTGGCTTCGGTCAGGCAGTCGGCGATCGATCGGGTGGCATGACCCACTTTCAGGCCAAGATCCCAGAGGAAATACAGCATGAATTCGACGGTCCGCAGCGCCGCGGGCGTGGGGTCTGCGGCGGTGATGAACAGCAGGTCGATGTCGCTGAACGGCGCCAGTACGCCGCGGCCATAGCCACCGGTCGCCGCGACGCTGAGCCGGCCGACGCCTGCTGCTCCCGCAGAGCCGCCATCGGCGGTGACTTCGAGGGAGTAGCGGTGCAACTCCTCGATCAGCCCGTCGGTCAATGCGGCGAGCGTCCGGGCAGCACGCAGGCCCGATGTCCCGCCCTGCTCGAAGGTGTCGCGCACGCCGGTCTGGATGCGCGCCAGATGGCGGCGAAAGGCTGCCAGAGCGGCGTCGCGCGGGACCCGCCCGCGAGGGAGGCCGGCGCCATCCGACAGCGCAGCCAGCGCGTCGCGCAGGGGCGCGGCAGATTCCTCGGCTGTGGTCGGCAGGGGCGCGGGTGCCAGCATCAAGCCTATGTTATCGGGTCGCTGCCGCCTGCAACAGCCATCAAAGCCTTCAAATGGTAAACGGCGTCGAGAGCCTCGCGCGGCGTGAGCTTGTCGGGGTCGATTTCGGCCAATGCCTGCTGCAACGGGTCGGCTGGTGGGGTTGCCTCCTCGGCAACGGCGGATGGACCGGCCGCGGCGAACAATGGCAGCGCGGCCGCTTCGGTGAGACGCCCGGCCCGGGTTTCGAGGGCCGACAGCAGCGCGCCGGCGCGCTTCACGACCGGCGCGGGAACGCCTGCGAGTCTGGCCACGTGCACGCCCCAGCTGCGGCCGCCGGCGCCTTCGGCCACCTCGTGCAGGAAGACCACGTCCTGCTTCCACTCCTTCACCCGCATGGTATGGGGCCGCAGCCGCGGCAACTCCGTGGTCAACTCGGCCAGTTCATGGAAATGGGTGGCGAAGATGGTACGGCAGCGAATGGAGTTGTGCAGCGCCTCCAGCACCGCCCAGGCGATCGCCAGGCCATCGAGGGTGGCGGTTCCGCGGCCGATCTCATCCACCACCACCAGGCTGCGCGGACCCGCCTGGTGCAGGATGGCGGCGGATTCGGTCATTTCGACCATGAAGGTGCTGCGGCCGCGAGCCAGGTCGTCGGCCGCCCCGACCCGGGAGAACAGGCGGTCGACCACGCCGATGCGCGCCGACTCGGCCGGGACCGGCAGCCCGGCCTGGGCCAGGATGGCGATCAGCGCGTTCTGCCGCAGGTAGGTCGACTTGCCGGCCATGTTCGGCCCGGTCAGCAACAGCACCCGGCGATCCGGCGACAAGTCGCAGTCATTGGCGACGAAGGCGGCGGAGCCTGCGAGCGCCGCCTCGACCACGGGATGGCGGCCGGCATGCACGTGAAACTCCGACCCGTCCGATACCAGCGGCCGGCACCAGGTGCCGGACGCTGCCAGCCGGCATGCGGATTGGGCAACGTCGAGGGCGGCCAGCGCCGCGGCACAGTCGGCGAGGGCATCGGCCTGCTGCAGCGCGGTGCTCACCAGATGCCCGAAAACCGCCCTCTCGCGCACCGCCGCCCGCTCCGCCGCCTCGCTGATGCGGCGGTCGAGCTCGGAGAGTTCCGGACAGGTGAAGCGGGCACCGTTGGCCATGCCCTGCCGCAGGGTCAGTTCCGGATGGGCCCGCAGCTTCTCCACGGCGGCGGCCGGCGCCTCGACGACGTAGCCGAGCTGCGCATGGTGGCGGATCTTCAGGCTCGCGACGGCGTATTTCTGGGCGTAGTCGAGCTGCAGCGTGGCGATTACCCGGCGGCTGTCGTCGCGCAGGCTGCGCTCCGCATCCAGTTCGGCGTCGAAACCAGCTTCGATCGCCCCGTCGTCGAGCTTCGCCGGCGCCGGGTCGGCCAACGCCCGTTTCAGAAGGCTCGGCAACTCGGCGGGGAAATCCAGCGCGTCGCGCAGTTCGGCGAGCAGCGGCGGCAGCACGCCCGACAACGCCTCCGTAGCCTCCCGCGCCGCCGCCAGCCCATCGCGAAGCGCGGCGAGGTCACGCGGGCTGCCGCGTCCCAGCGACAGCCTCGCAAGTGCCCGGGCCATGTCCGGGGCCGTGCGCAAGATGGCGCGGATGCGCTCAGCTTCGAGCGCGTTGGCGAGCAGCCACGACCAGCCGTCCTGGCGCGCCGAAATGGCGGCGACATCGGTCAGGGGCGCCGCCAGCCACTCCGCGAGCAGGCGTGCACCGGCAGCCGTCGCCGTGCGCTGCACCGAGGCCAGCAGCGTATGCGTGCCGCCGCCGTCGCGGGCGCGGGTGATCTCCAGGCTGGCCCGGGTCGCGGCATCCAGTTCAAGGCGGCCGGCATCACCCACCGGCAACGGATGCGACAGCCGCGGCAGCTTGCCGGCCTGGGTGCCGCGCACATAGTCGAGCGCCATCGCCGCCGCCATCGCCTCCGCGTCGGAGAAGCTGCCGAAGGCGTCAAGGCTTGCCGCGGCGAAAGCCTCCGCCAGCCCGCGGCGTGCCGAAAGCGGGGGAGGCGCCTCGGCGCCTCCGGTGCGTCGCTCGGTCCAATCCTGTAGCGGGAGTGCTTCCGGGGCCAGGATTTCTGCTGGATCGATCCGTCCGAGCAGCGCCGGCAGGTCTGCCAGCGCGACAGACTGGGTTTCGAACAGCCCGGTGGACACATCCATCCAGGCAGCGCCGACCCGCTTGTCCGCGACAACAAGCGCCAGCAGCAGGTTGGGCCGTCCGGACTCGAGCAGCGAATCCTCGGTCAGCGTACCTGGTGTGATCAGCCGCACGACTTCGCGGCGGATCGGCGCCTTGCCGACCCGGTTCTTGGGGTTTTCCATCTGTTCGCAGACGGCGACCCTGAAGCCACGCCGGATAAGCCTTGCGAGATAGGCTTCGGCCGCATGCACCGGCACGCCGCACATCTGGATCGGCCGGCCCCCGTGCTCTCCTCGCCTGGTCAAAGCGATATCCAGCGCGGCTGCGGCGGCGTCCGCATCCTCGAAGAACATTTCGTAGAAATCGCCCATCCGGAAGAACACCAGCGCGTCCGGATGTTCCGCCTTGACAGCGAACCACTGCGCCATGGCGGGCGTGGCGCCGTCCGGTTCAAGCGCGCGGCGGGGTGTGCTCATGGCTTCCATCTACCCGCGCGAGGCCGGCTTGCGAAGCGTCGGCTTGCCCCGACGGTGCATGCGCGACCATGATGGGTACGGAAACGGCAATTGCCGACTGAGAAAGCCCCTGGGGGAGAAACTAATCAATGGCCGACGGCGATATCGATCCGCGGACTGCGCGTGTCTCGGGCGAAGAGGCGCTCGCGATGCATGCGGCCCATCCCGCCGGCAAGCTTGCCACCCGCCTGACCAAGCCGCTGACCACCGCGCGGGATCTGTCGCTCGCCTACTCCCCCGGCGTCGCCGAGCCGTGCCTGCACATCGCCCGCGATCATAGCCTTGCCTACGACTACACCAGCAAGGGCAACATGGTCGCCGTGGTCTCCAACGGCACGGCTGTGCTCGGCCTCGGCAATCTCGGGGCGCTGGCCAGCAAGCCGGTGATGGAAGGCAAGATCGCGCTGTTCAAGCGCTTCGCCGATGTGGACGGTATCGACCTCTGCATCGACACCGAGGATACCGAGGCGCTGATCAACTGCGTGCGCTATCTCGGCCCCAGCTTCGGCGGCATCAACCTCGAGGACATCAAGGCGCCGGAATGCTTCATCATCGAGCAGCGGCTGCGCGAACTGATGGATATTCCGGTCTTCCACGACGATCAGCATGGAACCGCAATCGTTGCCGCGGCCGGTCTCATCAATGCCTGCCATCTGACCGGGCGCGAACTGAAGGGGACTAAACTTGTCGTGAACGGCGCGGGCGCGGCAGCGATTGCCTGCGTCGAGCTGCTGAAGGCGATGGGCATGCGCGCCGAACACATCATCCTCTGCGACACCAAGGGCGTGGTCTACCAGGGCCGCACCGAAGGGATGAACCAGTGGAAGTCCGGCCACGCCGTGGTCACCAAGGCGCGCACGCTGACCGAAGCCCTGGAGGGAGCGGACGTCTTTTTCGGCCTGTCGGTGAAAGGCGCGCTCACCCAGGACATGGTGAAGCGGATGGCCGACCAGCCGATCATCTTCGCCATGGCCAACCCGGACCCGGAGATCACGCCGGAGGAGGCGCGCGCCGCCAGTCCGCACGCCATCATCGCCACCGGCCGCAGCGATTACCCGAATCAAGTCAATAACGTTCTGGGATTCCCGTACATCTTCCGCGGCGCGCTCGACGTGCGCGCCAGCACCATCAACGAGGCCATGAAGATCGCCGCCGCGGAGGCGCTGGCGCTGCTGGCGCGCGAAGACGTGCCCGACGAGGTGAATGCCGCCGGCGGCGGCAAGCGACTGCAGTTCGGCCCGGAGTACATCATCCCGAACGCCTTCGATCCACGATTGATTTCGCGCCTCCCGCCGGCGGTCGCGAAGGCTGCCATGGACAGCGGCGTGGCCCGCAAGCCGTTGCCCGACCTGCGACGGTATCAGCGCGAACTTTCAGGGCGGCTCGATTCCACCGCCAACGCGCTCGACGCGATCAGCGAGAGCGTGCGCGCCGATCCCAGGCGGGTGGTATTCGCCGAGGGCGAGGAAGAGAAAATCGTGCGCGCGGCGGTGGCGTTCCGCAACGCCGGTTACGGCACGCCGGTGCTGATCGGACGCGATGACCGGGTGCGCGCGACCATGATTTCGCTCGGACTGGGCGATATGGAGGGCATTGAAATCCACAACGCCAGGCTGTCGCACACCAACCGCAAATATGCCGACTTCCTGTATTCGCGCCTCCAGCGCCGGGGTGTCCTGCAGCGGGATTGCCAGCGCATGGTCAACCAGGACCGCAACATCTTCGCGGCTTGCATGGTCGCCACCGGCGATGCCGATGCGATGGTCACCGGCCTGACGCGCTCGGTTGCGGTATGCCTGGAGGATATCGGGCAGGTGATCGATACCATTCCGGGTGGCATCGGTTTCGGGCTGACCCTGATGTTGGGCGAACGTGGCCACACCATCTTCATCGCCGACACGCTGATGCATTTCCGCCCGGACCCGACTCAACTGGCCGACATCGCAGTCGGCGCCGCCGCCGCCGCCCGCCGCCTGGGCCATGAGCCGCGCGTGGCGCTGCTGTCGCATTCCACCTTCGGCAACACCATGCACGTGACCGTCAACACCATGCGCGAAGCGGTGGCGATCCTCGATGCGCGCGGCGTCGACTTCGAATACGACGGCGAAATGAGCCCCGACGTGGCGCTCGAGCCGTCCTACCGGGCGCTGTATCCGTTCTGCCGGCTGACCGGACCGGCTAATATCCTGGTGATGCCGGGGCTGCATTCCGCCCACATCACGTCGCACCTGGCGCCGCGGCTGGGCGGCGGTGGCACCATCGGGCCGTTGATCATCGGGCTGAGCCACGCGGTGCAACTCGTCTCGATGGATGCCTCGGTCAGCCAGATCGTGGACATGGCGACCCTTGCGGCGCATCAGACCGTTCGCCACTAGGGTACTACCGGCGCTGGCGGCTGCCTGGCTCGCCGGCAGCGCCAGCGCCGGCGAGCGAAACGTCTCGCTTGCATCCACCCCGGCCGGCCTCGCCGGCACGCTGACGATGCCGGATCGCGCCGGTGCGGCGACAGGTGTCCTGATCCTGGCGGGTGCCGGGCCCACCGATCGCGACGGCAACCAGCCCGGCCAATACAACGACAGTCTCAAGCTTCTGGCGCAGGGCCTTGCCGGATGCGGAATTGCCAGCTTGCGGCCGGACAGGCGCGGCGTCGCCGGCAGCCACGACGCGGGTGCTTTCGAGGAAGACCTGAACTTCGACGATTACGTGACCGACGCGGTGCGGTGGGCGAAGCGGCTTTCGGCTGAGCCCGGGATCGCCAGCCTCGCCCTGCTCGGGCACGGCGAAGGTGGGCTGTTCGCCACGCTTGCGGCGCAACGGCTGCCGGGGTCCAAACTCGTGCTGCTGGCGAGTTCCGGCCGTCCGGCCGGCGAGGTGATCCGGCGCCAACTTGCCGGAGGCGATATTTCATCAGCGCTGCGACGTCGCGCCGATGAGGAAATCACCTCGCTTGAGCATGGTGAGCAGGTGGACGATGTGCCCCAGGCGCTGGGCTTCCTGTTCCGGGGCAGCATCCAACCTTACCTGATAGCTTGGTTCGCGCATGACCCGGTCGTGGACCTCGCCCGCACCACGATGCCGGTGCTGGTGGTGCAGGGCGGCACGGACGTGCAGGTGCCAGCCACCGATGGGCGCCTGCTCGCTGCTGCACGCCCGGGCGTGGAACTGTCCGTGTTCCCGACCATGAACCACGTGCTGCGTGCCGCCCCTGCCGACTGGCCCGCCAATCTCGCGACCTATGGCCGGCGAGACCTGCCGCTGGCGCCTGGCCTGGTTGCGCGGCTGTGCCGTTTCCTGCGGCCGTGAGGGCGCGGATGCCGGCTTGCGTCGATTTCGTGGCGTAAGGGTAAGATCGGCGGAACCACCCAGGAGAGCCGTGATGAGCCAGAGAGCCGCAGCCAGCGCACAGGAAATCAGCGATGACCGGACGACCATGCGCGGCCGGATCGGTTCGATCTTCGGTGGCTCCATCGGGAACCTGATCGAGTGGTATGATTTCTACGTCTACAACTCGTTTGCGCTGTATTTCGCCAAATCCTTCTCGCCCGCGAATGCCAGCCAGACGGTGCAGTTCCTCAATATCTTCGGCATCTACGCGATCGGCTTCCTGATCCGCCCGATCGGCGGCTACATCCTCGGCAGCCTCGCTGATCGTAGTGGCCGGCGCGGCGCACTGACCTTGTCGGTGATGCTGATGTGCGCCGGGTCGCTGATCGTGGCGGTGCTTCCGACCTATTCCTCTATCGGTGTCGCGGCGCCCTTGCTGCTGCTGTTCGCGCGGTTGCTGCAGGGAATTTCTCTGGGCGGCGAATATGCTTCCTCGGCCGTTTATCTCAGCGAGATAGCCACCGAACGTAATCGCGGCTTCTACAGCAGTTTTCAATATGTAACCCTGATCGGGGGCCAGGTGCTCGGCAGCCTGACCCTGCTGATCATGCAGCATTGGCTGAGTGCCGCCGAGCTTGAGGCCTGGGGCTGGCGAGTGCCCTTCGTATTTGGCGCCGCCTGCGCGTTGTTCGGGCTGTATCTTCGCCGCAACCTGGTCGAGACGCCGGAGTTCGAACGCGCCCGCGGCAAAGCCCGGATCAGTCCGCTCAAGCAGCTGCTGGCGCTGAAGAAAGAGTTCTGGCTGGTGCTTGGCCTGACCATGGGCGGCACCACCGCCTTCTACACATTCAGCACGTACATGGCGACGTTCCTGGTGAACACCGTGAAGATGTCGCGTGACGATGCCACGCTGATCTCGTTCATCAGCCTGCTGGTGTTTGCGGCATTGCAGCCGATCTACGGTGCAATATCGGATCGGATAGGCCGTCGGCCGGTGCTGATGTGGTTCGGCATCCTGGGTACGCTGTTCACCGCACCTTTACTGACGACGCTCTCTCGGACCCACGACTTCGCCACGGTGCTGCTGCTGGTGATCGCAACGCTGGTGATCGTCACCGGCTACACGTCGATCAATGCCGTCGTGAAGGCGGAGCTGTTTCCCGCCGGGGTGCGGGCGCTTGGGGTAGGTTTGCCCTACGCAATCGCAGCCTCGCTGTTCGGCGGCACCGCGCCCTACATCGCGCTCTGGTTCAAGGAAGCCGGGCACGAGACATGGTTCTACTACTATGTCTCGACCCTGATCTTCGGCTCGCTGCTGGTCTATTTCTTCATGGCGGACACCAAGAAGACATCCCTGATCGACCGTCCGTAGCAGCCCCCGCCAAACGGCGCGCACGGCCGGCAGGGGCACTGATCACCGGCGGGGTTCGCGCGCCGAGTGGAATACAAATGTCTGAAGTTGGACGGCAACTATAGACCGATCCAATATCGTTACCGACCTCACGCAGCCGGCATTTGCGCTGCCGGCGTTCATCACCAATGCTGAATGGTGAAAGGCTAAGGTGTTTGGCGTGACGGTTGAAATGGCGGGGACGGCGGAGGCAGATTGGCAAGCTCTGCAGGAACAGGCAGAGCAAATCGCTGAACTTCGTCAGCGCCTGGCGGCTGCCACACAAGAAAATGCCGTTCTCCGGGAGACTCTGGATACGATCGACGGAGCGATCGTCGTTTACGATCCAGAACAGCGTTATTTATTCGCAAATCAAGCGTATCACGCGACGTTTCCGCATCTGCCTCCCGACAGCGTGCTGAAGCGGCTGCGCTATGCCGATGTGCTGGCGCTGTCGATCGCTGCAGGGGCGATCGCAGATCCGATGGCGCGGCTCAATCCCTCCGGCTTCATCAGCCGCCGGGTCACGGAGATGGACGATCGCCGCCTCGGTGTCCGGGAAATCCATCATCCCGGCGCCGACCGATGGTCGCAGATACGGGTCAAGTGGACCGAGGGCGGGAACCGAGTGTCCCTGCGAATCGACATCACCGAGCTTAAACGCCTGCAGAAGCACCTGCTGTCCGCACAGCGGATGGAGAGCATCAGCCGAATCAGCGGCGGCGTTGCCCACGACTTCAACAACCTTCTGACGGTCATCACCAGCAGCCTCGAAATGATCAGCTTGCGACCGGATGACACGACACGGGTTCGCAGCTGGTCGGACAGCGCGTTGGTTGCCGCCGAAACCGGAGCGCGGCTGATACGCCAGCTGCTGACGTTCGCGCGTCGCGATGTGGTTCAGCCGCAACTGCTCGAGCCGAACGCGTTGCTGGCCGGAATGCATGAACGGCTGGCCTACGCGGCCGGGCCGGATAATCGGCTCCAGCTCGTGCTGGGTCCCGAGTGCGGTCAGGCCTCGTTCGACGCAATACAGTTCGAGGCGGCGATGCTCAATTTGGTGCGAAACGCCGGCGAGGCGATGAGCCGTCGCCCCAGGTCAGTCCCGATCATCATTCGAACCAGCCGTACCGACGGCGTGATCTCGATTGCTGTCAGCGATGCCGGCTGGGGGATGGATGCCGACGTGGCGGCCCAGGCGTTCGAGCCGTTCTTCACCACCAAGCCGGTCGGCGCCGGTCCCGGCCTCGGTCTTTCACAGGTGTATGGCTTTGCCGCCGGTGCCGGCGGTCAGGCGCATATCGCGACCGAAGCGGGGCAGGGCACGACCGTCACCATCGAACTGCCGGCGTCACCCGCGCCATGACCGGATCCGTGCTGCCGGTATGCTGACGCCGTCGTCAAACGCCGTGCTGGAACCCGTCACTGGGTGCGCGAGGTGGCGGAAGCGGCGCCGGACTGGTGTCAAAAATTCAGCGATCAGCGGCTGTGCCCGATCGTCCGACGATCACTGAGCAAATTTGGTCGCGGCTTGTCGCGGAGACTCCAGATGATGCCGGATGCGCTGATCACCGCACCCAGCAGAACCAGTGGGTCGAATGCCTCGTGGTAGAACACCACGCCGACCACGGCGATGAAGGGGATGCGCAGGAAGTCGATCGGCACGACTACGATCGCCTCGCCGTGGCGGAATGCGTTGGTCAGGCAGACATGCGCCAGCAATCCGCTGACCCAAAGGGCGGCGAGCGCCGGCAGCATTCCCGCGTGCAACTTCGGCCAGACCCAGACCGAGCCGCCGATGATGGCGTCGGCGCCGAGGAAGAGCGGCAGTTGCATCACGTTCATCCAGAACAGGATGGTCAGCACGCTGTTGCTGCCGGTGAGGAATTTGGTGGTGGTGAGCTGGATCGCAAACATCACGGCCGCAAACAACACCAGCAATGCCTGCGGCTGGAACGCACTGGCGCCCGGGCGCAGGATCACCAGCACTCCGACGAGGCCGAGCACCACCGCACCTACCCGCGGCACGCTGATGCGTTCGTGCAGGAACAGCACCGCCAGGACGACCGTCCAGGCCGGCGTGGTGAATTCCAATGCGAACACGGTCGCCAGCGGCAGCATCGTCAGCCCGAACGCCCACGCGGCCTGCCCTGCGAAATGCACGGAGTTGCGTAGCAGGTGCAGCCGCAGCGGCGTCGGTCCCCGCAATTCGCCAGGGGCCGCAAAGATAGCATAGGCGCCAAGGATGATGATGCCGCCCACCGAGCGCAGGGCAAGGATTTCAAAGACGTCGAGCTGTCCTGCCAACTCGCGCACGGAGATGGCCAGGCCCGAGAACGCAAGCAGCGTCCCGGTCATCCAGGCGACCACCTTTCGGAGATCCTGAGTCACTGGACCGGTCAGGTCAGGACCACGCAGTTTTGCGGCGTGATTTCCAGCGCGACCACCGTTCCCGGCGCGTGCTCGACGCCCCTCAGGACCTGTACCCTCAGCGAGGCGGTGCCGACCGCGACCAGGTATTCCGTGAGGCTGCCGAGATAGGTGCTGCCTGTCACCGTTCCCCGCAGGGCACCGCTGTCGGCCGCAGGGCGGAGGACAATATCCTCCGGGCGCAGCATCACCGCCACCCGCGCGCCGCTCGCCAGGTGCGCCGCCGGTGCCGGCAAGACCGGCCCGGCGTCGAGCTTCACCTGCCCGTTTTCGACTGTCCCTTCGAGCAGGTTGGCGGCCCCCATGAAATCCGCCACGAACCGATTGGCCGGGCGCTCGTAAATCTCTCTTGGGGTGCCGAATTGCTGCAATGCCCCGCCTTGCATGACGGCAATGCGGTCGGACAGTGCGATCGCTTCGGTTTGGTCGTGGGTGACGTAGACGAAAGTAATGCCGGTGCGTTGCTGTAACAGCTTCAGTTCGACGCGCACCCGTTCGCGCAGGGTGGCGTCGAGGTTGCTCAGTGGTTCGTCGAGCAGCAGGATCGAGGGCTCGGTTACCAGCGAGCGGGCCAGCGCCACCCGCTGCTGCTGCCCGCCGCTCAGTGCCCCCGGGCCACGGTCGCCAACGCCCTGGAGTCCGACCAGTGACAGCATCGCTTCCACCCGCTGCCGGGTTTCGGCGGCGCCGACGCGCTGCAGGCGCAGCCCGAAGGCGACATTCTCGAACACGTTCATATGCGGCCACAGGGCATAGTTCTGGAAAACCAGCCCCATGCCTCGCCGTTCCGGCGGCACCATCGATTTGGCCGAGGACAGCAGGCGGCCGCCGACGGTGATTTCACCGCCGTCCGGTTCCATCAGCCCCGCCAGCAGCCGCAAGGTGGTCGTCTTGCCGCAGCCGGACGGTCCCAGCAGCGTGACGAATTGGCGATCTTCGATCCGAAGGTCCAGCGCATGCAGCGCCACCATTGCGCCGAAGCGTTTGTGCAAGCCGGTGATCTCAATGGCCGCCATCACCCCGCCTCCCGTGCGGCGACGGCGATGCGACTGCCGGCGGCGAGGTATTGGAGCAGCAGGGAAGCCAGCAGAATGATGCCGATCATGACCACGGCCAGGGCCGCCACCACCTCCAGCTGGCCCAGGTCGTTCAGCCGGTAGATCGCCACCGACAATGTTTCGGTGCCGCTGGAATAGAGCAGGATGGTGGCGCTGAGCTCGCTCAACGCCGGGATGAAGACCAGCAGCCAACCGAGCAGCAGCCCGGGTCGCAGGATAGGCAACAGGATGCGTCGCAATGCGCCGGTCCAGGTTGCGCCCCCGATGCGCGCCGCTTCTTCCAGCGATGGATCGACTTGGCGCAGGGCGGTGCCGGCGCTGCGCACGCCGAGCGGGATGGCGCGGGCCACGTAGGCGACCAGCAGGATCCAGATCGTGCCGTAGAGCTGGATCGGCGGGCGGATGAATGCCTGCAGCAGTGCCACCGCCATGACGGTTCCGGGGAGGCCCAACGGCAGGATGGCGAGATAGTCCAGCACGCGCCGCCCGCGCAGTTGCGTCCGCAGGTCGAGATACGCAATCGCCAGTCCGACCGTGACGGCGATGCTGGCAGCGCCGACCGCCAGCATCAGGCTGTTGGAAAAGCCGCGCGCCGCCACCTGGTTGTCGGCCAATGCCGCATGGAAATTCGCCAAGGTCAGGTTTGCGGCACCAGGAGGATCAGTCCAGACCTTGCTGACCGAAGCCGCCAGCAGCACCGCGACCGGTGCGATCGACGTGAAGAACACCGTCAGCAATGCGGCTGCAGCAACAGGCCAACGGCCTGCGCCCAGCCGCCAGAGCGAGCCGCGCAAGCCCTTGCCTCCGACGGTGACGAAGGACCTGCGGCCTAGGAAGTGCCGCTGCAATCCCAGTCCGGCCACCGTCAGCACGACCAGGATAAGCGACAGCGCCGAGGCCTCGGCCTGGCGCGGCGGGTAGGCGGCGATGGCGCCATAGATGCGAGTCGGCAGATAGACGATCTGCGCCGGGAGGCCGAGGATCGCCTGCGGCCCGAACAACGCCATCGAATCCACCGCCGCCAACAATGCGCCTCCGGTGATCGCCGGCGCCACCAGCGGCAGCGTCACCCGGCGCAACACCGCCCAGCGCCCGGCACCGAGCATGCGTGCCGAGTCTTCCAGCGAGGCGTCGATCGAGCGCAGCGCCTCATGGGTCAGGAAATATGGAAAGGCGAAGATGTGCAGGGTGATCACCAACATCACGCCGGCGCCCGAAAAGATGTTCAGGACGCCGCCGCCGGTCAGCCAATCGGCGAGCCTGTTGAGATAGCCGGCATTGGGTCCGAGCAGGATGATGTAGGCCACGGCCGTGAGATATGGCGGCAGCACATACGCCAACCCGACCAGTGCGTGCACCACGCCGCGCAGCGCCATGTCGGTTCGCGCCACCACGAAAGCCAGCGGCACCCCGATCAGTGTGCCGCCGAGGGCGACACCTGCCGCAAGGACGAGGGTGTTCAGCAAAGGCAGGATATTGGCATCGCGGGTGAGCACGCGGGTGAAGCCGTCCAGGGAGAATCCCCGCGGCAGCCCGAAGGCGCCCAGCACCAGCCAGGCTAGTGGATACGCGACGAAGAACAGCAGCGCAGCAACGCCGGCGCCGAGCGTCAGCCGAGGTGCGAGCCCTAGTCTCCCCACTCGCCACCGAAAATCTTGGTCAACCGGCCGATGATCGCCGCCCGCTCAGTGAAGAGCTTGTTGCTGTCCGGGATGATCAGCTTGAGCGACGCCAACGGCGGGTTGCCGGTCGGCGGCGGCAAGTCCGGCCGGCTGGAGTATTTGCCCCCAGCGATCAGGATTTTCTGCCCCTCGGCGCCCATCCACCAGTCGTAGAACAGGCGTCCGGCCTGGGGGTGCGGCGCCCCTTTGAGTAGTCCGAAGGCACCCAGCTCGGTGGGCATGCCTTCGTCGGGGAAGGCGTAGTCGGTCGGCTTGCCGCTGAGCTTCGAGCGCCAGGCGATGTTGTCGTTCTGCAGGAAGCCGGCGACGCGTTCGCCGCTTTCCAGCAACTGGCCGAGCAATTGCGGGGAGGTCAGCCGCAGCGGCGCGTTGGCGGCATAGGCTTCGAGCAACTCCCAGCCGAATGCCATTGCCAGCGTATACAACCGCGGCGCGCCGTCGCCGTTGCTGCTGCTGAAATAGGCGATCTTGCCGCGCATGGCGGGGTCCGCGAGATCCTTCCAATGGCGTGGCGGCGTCGCTCCTGCCAGGCGCGTGTTCCAGTGGATCACCGCCTGGGTCAGCCGGTCGGCGACCCACATGTCTTCGGGATCACGCAATTTCGCGTCGACCGTCTCGGCGACCGGCGAGCGATAGGGCGCCAACAGCTTGCGCTGCTTCATGGCGATGAAGGCGCCGACATCCGAGGCATCGACGACATCGGCCCGGGTCTGCCCGGCATCGGCTTCACCCAGCACCCGCGCCGTCACGTCGGCTGAGCCGCCGCGATAGTATTGGACCTTGATGCCGTGACGTTCCTGAAACGGCTTGATGATGGCGTCGACGATCTGGGTGTCGAGGCTGGTGTAGAGCATCACCGCACCTTCGGCCTTGGCCTTCGCCAGATCGGCGCCGGTCGCTTCCTGAGCCCGGACCAAACCGGGTGCCGCTGCGACGGCGGCGCCGCCGATCAGGCCGCGCCGCGTGATCCGATTGGTTGCCATCCGGTGGTTCCCCCCGCACCGATGAAAGCCGGGGGCGAAACCAGGGTCAAGTGACGCTACGCTTCAGGTCACGCGACCCGAGCGAAACCAGATCAGGCGACCTTGGCCTTGCGGGGCTTCGCTGACGTTTGCGTCACCTGCGCCAGCTTGGTGCTTTCGCCCAGGATCTGCTGCAGCCGCTCCAGAATTCGGAGTCCGACGGCCCGGTTACCGTGCGTCCGCATCGCGTCTGCCTGGCCGGCCTCGGCGATATCGCGGCCGCGGGCGGGGTCGTCCAGCACCGGGCGCAACAGGCTGAAGGCGTGCTGAACCTTCGGGTTGGCCCAGCTTTGGCCTTTCCAATGCGGGTATTCGTCGCGCTTCAGCTTGATCAGCGCGTAATCCACCAGCAGCGAGTTCGCCGGGGTCATGAAATCGACGTTGCCGGACCATCCGGTGCCCATCGCCAGCCGCCCCAGCGCCATGGCCTCTCCCAGTCCGCGACCGAAGCCTTCGGCTCGGTGCAGCGAGACGAAACAGTCGCAGGCGGCGATCAGGCTTTTCACTCCGAAGCTGTCCAGCGGCGTGGCGATCACTTTGACCTGCGGATCCGGCTTCAGCGTCGCCGCCCATTCCTCGGCGGCGCGCTCGCCGTTCTTCACCTTCAGGACCAGTTGCACGTCGCGGAAGGGGTCGTCGGCGCGGATCAGGTCGAGCAGCGCCAGCACCGCTTCGGGGTTCTTGCGGCTTGAATAAGACGACAGATCGAAGAAGTTCAGCAGCACGAACGCCGATTCACGGATGCCGAAATGCCGCCGCGGCAGGTTCGGACCGGGCTCCATCTCGATCGCCTGGCCGATGAAGCGGCTGCGCACGCCGGCGGTGGCGAGGCTCTCCTCGATGAAGTGCGACAACGCCCAGACTTCGTCGAATTTCTGCAATTGCAGCGCCCACTCCTTCGGATAGGCGGGCAACTCCCAGGCCGGGACGATGATGTTGTAGCCGTCGGCGAAGCTGTTTCCGCGCGCCTCGAACGCCGCGATGATGCGTTCCACCTCGTCGCCGTTGATGTGGAAGATGCGGATGCCCGGAGCCACCTCCATGCATTCGTTGTCGCCGATGATCCGGTCGTGCGCGGCATCGGTTCGCTGGGCGTAGCGGAACACGTCGAAGACGCCGTGCGGCAGCCGGACGGCGGTGCAGGCCTGCAGGTGGCTGCGCATCTGCTCGCCCATGCCGATCGGCGCCCATGGATGGCCGAGGATGGTGATCGGCACATTGTCGAGTGTCAGCCGCTTGCGGGACTCGGTCATCGCATCACCCGCAACGCTTGGCCGACCGGGCGTCGCGGAGCGCCTCCAGCCAGCGATGGCCATAGCCGGTATCGGGTTCGAGATGCGCGCCCTCGGCCCATTCATTCCATGCGTTGACGAACAGCAACCGTTCATCGCCCATCATGTATGCCCTGATCTCCTCGATCTTTTCTTCGACATAGACGCGGAATGCCTCGGGACTGATGCCATCGAAGCTGGTGCCGCGCATCGGTTGCCGCGGCGTGTTGTCCCAGCTGGGGAACACCGCCGGATAGCGCGGATAGGCCACTCCGTCGCGCCGGACGAAAGCCGTGACGGTCTCGACATAGTCGTAGCGGTAACCCGACCAGCCGTCCTTGACGATCGTGGCACTGGTCTCGGCCGGCACCGCGCGGCCGTGTGGTGGAAATTCGACGCTGGCGTCGAAGCCGAGGTCGGCCGGGCGTACGCCGCCATCGACCGCTTCCATGCTCTCGACATACACGAGGTGAACGCCCGGGTGCCCGGCAGCGACGAAGGCAGCGCGGCAGGCGGCGGCGAAGCCGGGCGCATCCGGCAGCAGCAGCGGCCGATACACCAGGAACATCGGCTTGCCATCGACCCTGATATAGCGATTGTCGAACGCCTGCTCGACGGCGTCGGCGATGATGCTGTCGAGCGTCGCCGCATCGTAGCTTTGCTCAAGCAGGATTTCCCGGTCGCCGCCGTCCCAGTGGCGGGTCCAGTTCTCGTTGGCCCAGCACAGACACCAGTTGAACGGGATGTCGGGGTTGGCCCGCACGGTTTCCAATGGCCGGGCCAGCACCCGTCGGCTGCCGAAATTGTAGTAGTAGACGACGAAGCCGTCGACGCCATAGCGCGCCGCCATCCGGGCCTGCTGGTCCAGCGATTCGCGCGCCCGCAGGTCGTAGAAGCCGAGGTCGGTCGGCAAGTGCGGTTGGTAATGGCCCTCGTAGCTGGGCCGTGCCTTGGTGACGTTGGTCCATTCGGTGAAGCCCTGGCCCCACCACAGATCGTTTTCCACCGTCGCGTGGAACTGCGGCAGGTAGAACGCCAGCACCCGAACTTTGTCCATCCGGCGGATCAGCTTGCCCCAGCGCTCCGACAGCTTCTGCTGGTTGGACACGATGCTGCGCAATTTGCGGGTAATCGACTGGCGGTTGGTGGAGACGCTCAGGTGATGCACCACCACTGCCTCGTGCAGATAGCGGACGCGGTGTCCCGCTGCCTGCAGCCGCAGGCATAGATCCGCGTCCTCGCAATAGGCGGGCAGGAATGCCTCGTCGAACAGCGTCGGGCCGGCATGGGCACGGCGGAACATCAGGGCCGCCCCCGAACAATAGGCGACGTCCCGGTCGTAGCAGAAGCCGCCTTCGTCGGGTGAGCGGAACAGCCCGACCATACCGCTCTCGCCGTTCGGGCGCAGAAAGCAACCGGCCTCCTGCAGCCTGCCGTTCGGGTAGATGATCTTTGGGCCGACCGCGGCGACGCCCGCATCGGCCTCAAGCGCTTCGAGCATCCGAAGGATGGCGCCTGGCAGCAACTGGGTGTCGTTGTTCAGCAGCAGAACGAATTCGCCGCGGCAGCGGGCGAAGGCCTCGTTGCAGTTGCGGATGAAGCCTTGATTCCTGGCGTGGCGCAGCAGCACGAGATTCGGCACCTGGGCCAGCAGGGCGGCGTCGGGATCGGTCGAACAATCGTCGCCGACGACGACCTCGTACTCGACGCTCGCGTTGTCCATGGTCTGCATGACCGACAGCAGGCAATCCACGGTGTAGTCGATCTCGTTGTAGACCGGCACCAGGATCGACAGCACCGGGTTGGTCGCCGGCGGAAAGCGGAGCCGGTTGACGCCTTCGGCCGGGCTGACGCTTCGGATGAGGTCCGGTGGAGTGACCCGCACCGCCTCCTTCTGGCGCTGCCGCGCCTGCTCCAGCAGCGTGCGCTGGTCGGCGTAAGCCTGCCAGACCGCCGCCGGGTCGATCGGCAGCGGGCGGCCGACCTCGATGCTACGGGCCGGGGCGCCTGGGCTCGTCCGATGCTCGCTGGGCGCCTGCCGGCCCTCGTGGCGGCCGTTCAGCAGATAGTGCCGCAGCGGCGGCGTGCCGGAGGCGGCGACGTCTTCGTAGCGGGCGCGATAAAGCTGGCCATCGAACATAGGACCGGCGGAGCGGCCCTGGATGTCGCCCAGAACGACAAAATGCCGCATCGATCCATAGGGGTCCTGCGGAACGTCGTCGTAGCGCTGGGCGTACCAAGCGGGGTCGAGGAAGCCGTTCGGCTGACCGCCGGCGGCCAGGCCGACGGTCAGGAAGTGCCGCAGCATGGCGCTGGCGGGTGCCGCGTCGCCTAGTCGGGCGCGGTATTCCAACGGATCGAAATAGGGGCTCGTCTCGCCCAGATCGTATTCCAGAAGGTCCATGAGGGCGTCGGCGTTGGGCGGCCGGCCGAGCACGTATTGGTCGCGCGATTCGATGTGCCGCAGATCGACGAGCGGGTGCGGCGAGCGGAGTTCGCCCAGGCCGCGCTCGATGAAATGCAACAATGGGTCCTGGCCCAAGCCGACTTCGGGATTGGAGGCGATGTAGAACGCCGCGTCGAAGTAATGCGACAACACCGGGCGTTCGAGGGGGCCGATCTGGAGATAGCGGGCGACGGTGCCGAGATCGGCCCGGCCACCGCCCAGGGCCTGGCGGAACAGCTCCTCGTCGACGAAGGCCGAGCAAAGGCTTCGATGCACGCGCATCAGCTCGGACATCAGCAGCTTTTCTCCTTTGTTCCGGCAAGCGCTTCGCTTGTCCGTGCGCGAGGGTCGGGTTTTATCCTGCCGCGAGGTTCCGGGCTCAGCCTAGTCACGCCTGCGCGCCATAGGCAGACGTAGCAGAACGGTAATGGCGCGGGAGTAAGCGTCGCCTAGCTTCGGGCGAGTTCGTCGCGCAGGACCGAGGTCCAGGAATCCACCACCGGCTTCAGCTGGGCGTTCGGCACCCGGCCTTCCGATGCGCCCGAACGGAGATAATGCTCGGTGGCGGAGGTGATGTCGCCGCGCTGCACGGCGGCACCGACATCCTTGTAGACGTTGGTGTAGTACTCCTCGTCCACGGCCGGCGGAAACCCGAGCCGCCCTTCGAAGAATCCGAGGTCGATGTAATGCCGCCGCAGGTCCGGAATCTGACCGGAGGCATAGGCCTCGGCGATGTCCGGGTAGGTCTCCAGGTAGAATTCCTCAGAGAATTCCAGGCTGGAGACCATCGTCTGCAGCAGCGTCCGCAGCAGCTTCGCGTCGATTGCAATCTTCGATTTGCTGTTCAGCCGCTCACGATTGATGCGCAGGGCCTGGAGCAACAGGTCCACGTGCGGGACGTAATCGATCGACTGCAACTCATTACTCCTGTTTTCCGACCGGTCCGACGGAGCGTCGACGGGCAGCTGGCCCGCGTGATCCGTAGAGTACGAAACAATTAGACAAATTGCTGCACCGCCGCAACCGAGAAGCGGAGACTCCTTTGAGGCTTGCGCCCCTCAGGCGGAAAGCGGCTTTGCCGCAGGCGGTTTGCCCGGATCCGCTTTCTCAAGGTCGGATAGGCCGATCGCGCGCCGTTCGAGATCGGTCATTCCATAGGGATGCCGCCCCCAGCTGACCTCTTCGCGAAGTACCTTCGCGGGCGTGCCGGCGACGACCACACGCGGGGGTATGATGCCTTTCACCATGGCGCGGGCGCCGATGATACTGCCCATGCCAACGCGTTCGCAATTCAGCAGCAGGGCATCCTGCCCAAGCCAGACATGGCGTTCGATCACCGTGTCGGTGGCCCGCCGATTGATCTGGGTGCCGGTGCGCAGGTCGTGCATCGCGTGCATGTCGTAGTTGCGGACCCAGACCCCGTTGGAAATCAGGGCGTCGTCCCCGACCAGCAATCCTCGTCCTGGGCCTTCGATCTCGACCGAGATGCCGACGGAGCTGGCGCCGATCCCCCAGTAGAGGATCTGGTGGTCCGATCGCATCAGCATGTCCTGGATCGCCACGTATTCGTTGCCGATGTCATTGAAGAAGCCGAGGCATTCCGATCCGAAGATGCGGATGTTGGCGTAGCAGTTGCCGCCCCAGGTGGCATTGTCGAAGAACAGCAGGTTGTTGGTGCCGACCGTTTGTGCCCGGATCGCGCCCAGCGGGCGATCCGGGTCGGTGACCGCGATGATCAACTCGGGGCCACCATTGAACTCGATGCCCAGCTTCTTCGCTTCCGGATCGTCGGCGGCCAGCAAGGTGATCTGGCGGCCGTTCAGTGTCTCGGCACGCAGGTCGGTAACCGGGGCCTGCAGGTAGCCTGCTAAAATCTGTTCTGTCTCACTGCTGATGCCTGGTATCATTCCCTCGATGTTCCTTATGGGGCATGCGGCCGATGTTCCTGTGAGGGCATTCGGCCCGGCCGGTGGGCTGGCGACGATGCACCAGCGCGCCGCCGGGAGATAGACCCGTCGGTGCGGCTACCGTACAGGTACCCGGCTACCCATGCAGCCAGAGGGTCAAATTGTCCGGCGCAGCGCCGGAACGAAGGGCGTTTGTGCTGCAGTGCGGCGGCAGAAGGATTGCCCTGACCGCCGGACACTGCCAAGTTACCCCAAGTTGCAGATGGCGTCCGGAATGGACGTCGAAACAAGAGTTGCGGGGTTTTGGTGATGCGGATTTTGCTGACCGGCGGCTGCGGGTTTATCGGCTCGGCGGTCATCCGGCACCTGATCGGCGCCACCGGGCACAGCGTCGTCAACGTTGACAAGATGACCTATGCCGCCAGCGAGTCGGCGCTCGAGGCCGCGGCCGGCGATGCGCGGCATGAGTTGATTCGCGCCGACATCACCGATCATGCGGCGATGCGCCAGATCCTGGCCACCCACCAGCCCGATTCGATCATGCATCTGGCGGCGGAAACCCATGTCGATCGCTCGATCGACGGTCCGGGACCGTTTATTCAAAGTAACATTGTCGGCACTTACACGTTGCTCGACGCCGCGCGCGAGTATTGGGCGGAACTGCCGCCGGGGCGCCGCGAGGCTTTCCGGTTTCACCATATTTCCACCGACGAGGTGTTCGGGGCGCTCGGCCCGGGCGATCCCGCATTCACCGAAACCACGGCGTATGATCCGCGCAGCCCGTACTCCGCCAGCAAGGCCGCTTCAGACCATCTGGTACGCGCCTGGCATCATACCTACGGCCTGCCGACGATGGTCAGCAACACCGTCAACAATTACGGGTCGTGGCAGTTTCCCGAGAAGCTGATCCCGCTGGTGACGCTGAATGCATTGGAAGGCCGCCCATTGCCGGTCTACGGGGACGGCTCCCAGCAGCGGGACTGGCTGCTGGTCGATGACCATGCGGAGGCGCTGGTGCGGGTGATCGAGCGTGGACAGGCCGGCGCCACGTACGCCATCGGCGCCCGACAGCCGCGGACCAACCTTCAGGTCGTGAAGGCGATCTGCGCCGCCCTGGATGCCCGCCAGCCCGACCCAGCGGGGCCGCGGGAGCGGTTGATCACGTTCGTGACCGATCGGCCGGGCCATGATTTCCGCTATGAGATCGACCCGACGCGGACCGAGGCGGCATTGGATTGGCGCGCGCCCCATGATTTCGAGGCTGGCCTCGGCAAGACCATCGACTGGTACTTGGCCAACCGTTCCTGGTGGGAAGGTATCCGCGCGGCCCGCTACGCCGGGCAACGGCTCGGCCAGGTAAAGAGCGCGGCCTGACCCCATGAAAGGTATCCTGCTTGCCGGCGGCTCGGGCACCCGGCTGCATCCGATGACGCTCGCCTCCTCGAAGCAGATGCTCCCCGTCTATGACAAGCCGATGGCGTATTATCCGCTTTCGGTGCTGATGTTGGCCGGCATTCGCGACATCATGCTGATTTCCACGCCGGACGACCTGCCGCAATTCCGGCGGCTGTTCGGCGATGGTTCCGGCCTGGGGGTACGTTTCACCTATGCCGAGCAGCCCCGCCCCGAGGGCCTGGCGCAGGCTTTCCACATTGGCCGGGAATGGCTGGATGGGCAGCCCTGCGCCCTGGCGCTTGGCGACAACCTGATTTTCGGCGACCACCTGTCGGTGATGCTGCGTGCCGCGGCGTCCCGGCCCGAGGGGGCGACGGTGTTCGCCTACCAGGTTCGCGACCCCGAGCGCTACGGCGTGGTCACCATGAACCAAGCCGGACATGCCATCGAGATCGTCGAGAAGCCAGCGGCGCCGCAGTCCAACTGGGCAGTGATCGGGTTGTATTTCTACGATCATCGAGTCACCGAACTGGCAGCCAGGGTGAAACCCTCGGCGCGCGGCGAGCTGGAGATTACCGACCTCAACCGCATGTACATGGAAGAGGGCAGCTTGCATGTCGAGCGGCTGGGGCGCGGTTGCGCCTGGTTGGATGCCGGCACCCCGGACAGCCTGCTGCAGGCGGCGACCTTCGTGCAGACCATCCAGTCGCGGCAGGGCATGCTGGTGGGCTGCCCCGAGGAGGTCGCGTTTCGGATGGGCTGGATCGACGCCGCCGCCCTCGCCGGCCATGCCCGCGCCCTCGGGAAGACCGAATTGGGCCGGGTGCTGAGCGAACTCGCGGCCGGTGAACACGCATGATCCTGCGGATGGCAGCTGCCGGACGGATGGACGGGCGGTCGTGAAGGTCGAACGGCTTGCCATCCCCGATGTGATCCTGGTGACGCCACCGAAATTTGGCGATTCCCGGGGGTTCTTCTCGGAGACGTTCAACGCCGCGCGGTTCGCCGCCGCCGGCATCGAGGCGCCGTTCGTGCAGGACAACCAAAGCCTGTCGGCAGCCAAGGGCACCATTCGCGGGCTGCACTGCCAGGTGGCCCCTAACGTCCAGGGCAAGCTGGTGCGGGTCCTGCGGGGCGCCATCTGGGATGTCGCGGTCGATATCCGCCGCGGCTCGCCGACCTACGGGCAGCATGTGGCGGCAGTGCTGAGCGCCGAGAACTGGTCGCAGCTTTGGGTCCCCGAGGGTTTTCTGCACGGGTTCTGCACCATCGAGCCGGATACCGAGGTCGTGTACAAGGTTACCGCTCCCTACGACCCCGCCGCGGAGCGCGGCGTGATCTGGAACGACCCTGCCTTGGCGTTGCCGTGGCCGGTTGCTGCGGGCGAAGCGAAGCTGTCGGGCAAGGATGAGAAATTGCCGCTGCTCGCCGATTGCGAACCCTGGTTCTAGGCGGATGCAGGGCGGCCCCATCCTGGTTACCGGCGGCAGCGGCCAACTGGCCCGCGCGTTGCTGGACGCAGCCGGCAGCCATGCCGGACAAAGCCGGCCGGTTCATGTCGCCGGCCGTCCAGACTTCGACTTCGACCAGCCGGACAGGTTGCCGGCCCTGCTCGCCAAGATGGCTCCGTCCCTGGTGATCAACGCCGCCGCCTACACTGCCGTCGACCGGGCCGAGACCGAGCCTGAGGCAGCCGACCGGGCCAATCATCTGGGACCTGCGATGCTGGCGGCCTATTGCGCCCAAGCCGGGATCCCGCTGATCCATGTTTCCACCGACTACGTGTTCGACGGCCTGAAGGGCGCACCCTATACCGAGGCAGACCCGACCAATCCGACGGGGGTGTACGGCGCCACCAAGTTGGCCGGTGAACGCGCGGTGCTGGCCGCCTGCGAGCGGGCGATGGTGCTCCGGACCTCCTGGGTCTATGGCGCGGTGGGCAAGAATTTCGTCCTGACCATGCTGAATGCTGCCACCCGCAATCGCAAGCTGCGGGTGGTCGCCGACCAGATCGGCAACCCGACCGCCGCGTCGGACCTGGCCGCCGCGATCCTGGGCATCGTGGCGCGGCTCGAGGACGGCTGGCTGCCTGAATATGCCGGGTTGTTCCACGCCTCCGGTACCGGGTCGACCAGTTGGCACGGACTCGCGACCGCAGCCTTCGCCGCGGCCGCGGCCCACGGCCTGACGCCCCCCGAGGTCGAGCCGATCGCCACGGCCGACTGGCCGACGCCGGTGCGCCGCCCCCCAGATTCGCGGCTCGACTGCCGCCGTCTGGAGCAGGTGTTCGGCCAGCGGCTGCCGCCGTGGGACGTAACCCTCGGCCTTGTCGTCGAGCGGATGTTCACCGATCCCGCCATTGCAGACCCGGCATTCCTGGAAAAAGTCCGGGCGCTCTCCGGTCCGGCCGATCAAGGGATGTCGGGGCCGAGGCAGGCGCCGCCGGCGCGGCCCGCCGCATAGGCCGCGGGCAGATGCTGCAGCGCGACCTGGAACCCCGCATCGCGATCCTGCTCTCGACCTTCAACGGGGAACGCTATTTACGCGAGCAGCTCGACAGCCTGCTCGCCCAGACCTATCCGAGCTGGACTTTGTACTGGCGCGACGATGGCTCCAGCGACAACACCGTGGCGTTGATGCAGGAATTCGCCCGCACCGCCGGCCAGGGCCGCTGCGTCCGGGTCGACGGCCCGCCCGAGCGGCTGCGCCCGACCGGCAGTTTCCTGACCCTGTTGCATGCCGCCCATACCACGCTCGGGGAGGCCGACATGGTGGCCTTCGCCGATCAGGACGACGTCTGGCTGCCGGAGAAGCTCACTCGGGGCGCCACCGCGCTGCGCCAGGCTTCCACCCAGGTGCCATCCTTGTACTGCGCGCGGCAGATCCTGGTCGACGCCAGTCTGCGGCGGATCGGCATCTCGCGGGGGCTGGAGCAGCCGGCGGCGTTCCCGGCGGCGCTCACCCAGAACGTCACCACCGGCTGCACGATCATGCTGAACCGCTGCGCCGCGGCGATCATCGCCGCTAGCCACCCGCCGTCCTCCACCTTGCACGACTGGTGGTGCTACCTGCTGGTCACCGCCTCGGGGGGGACATTGCTCGACGACGACGAGCCGGTGGTGCTGTATCGCCAGCACACCGCCAACCTGGTCGGTGCGCCGCGCTCGATGTCCCGCCGCGCGATTGCGGCCATGCAGCGCGGTTCCTCGGTGTTCATGAACGTGCTGCGCCAGCACGTCGCAGCCCTGCTGGCGCAGCCGCAACTGATGTCGGAATCGAATCGTGCGCAGGTGATGGCGATCGACCAGGCGCTGAGCGGCGGCCCGATCCGCCGGCTCGCGGTGCTGCGCATGCCCGGTCTGCACCGCCAGACCTGGCCCGAGACGATGCTATTCCGCCTATGGTTCCTGTTCGGCTGACCAGCCGCACGCCGCCAGCGCCGTGCGCATATGCGCGGGCGGCGGGGCACGCGCCGAGAGGACGGGATCGAGGCGCAGGGTGATGGCGCGGGCCAGCAGGTGCAGCGTCACATCGAGTGGTCCGCCGCCCGCCTTGCCGTAGATGGGATCGCCCAGAATCGGGCAGCCGAGCACCGAGCAATGCACCCGCACCTGGTGGGTGCGGCCGGTGCGTGGCCGCAGTTCCAGCCACGAGATCTCGCCGTCATGTCCGCGCACGCGCCAGTCGGTCACTGCGGGCTGGCCGTCCCGGTCCGGCAGCATTCGCCAGCCGCCCCGGTCGCTGTGCTTGCGGAGGCTGGCGTCGACGGTTCCCGAGTCGGCTTGCGGAACGCCCGCCACGACCGCCCAGTAGGTCTTCTCCGCCCGCCCGGCGGCGAATTCCGCCTGGGCCGCGTGCAACGCCGCGCGCCGCAGCGCCACCACCAGGCAGCCGGCGGTATCGGCATCCAGCCGGTGCGCGAGCCAAGGCCCATCCTTGCGCCGGGACAGGTCGGCGAAGCTGTCCTCGACGCTGGCGCCGCCGTCGGGACCTGCATGCACCGGCAGGCCCGCCGGCTTGTTCAGCACGACGAAGTGCTGGTTCTGGAACAGGATGGGGATGTCCATGCCATCCGATGTTGACAGCGGCGCGGTCACGGCGGAAGTCGGACGGGTAGTTCGGGAGAATTCGGCCATGCGCATCCACGTCCAGAATGCGCCCGGCGACGCGCTGTTCGCCATCACCCCGGCGCAGGTCGAGGCTGCCCTGGCGCGGGCCGGCCAGCCGCCGTATCAGGTCAGTTTCGCCGATACAGACGTGGGATTCGCGGACGGCATCGCGGCCGCCGAAATCCTGATCGGCACCCCGGCGAGTTTTGCCAAGCGATTTCCCTGCGCCGCCCCTGACCTCAAGATCATCTGCTGCGCCGCCGCCGGCATGGACAAGCTGATGCCGCTCGACTGGCTGCCGCCCGATGTAGCGCTGCTGAACAACCGCGGCGCCCACGGCGCCAAGGCGCTCGAATATGCCGGCATGGCGCTGTTGATGCTGAATGTCCGGCTGCCCGCCGCCATCGCCGCCCAGCAGGCGGGGCAGTGGCAGCCGCATTTCACCTCGACGCTGCGTGGCCGGCAGGTGAGCGTGATCGGGGTCGGTGATCTCGGCAGCGCCGCCGCCCGCGCCGCGCGAGTGTTCGGCGCCAAGGTCACGGGCGTGCGCGCGCGCCCCGGACCGCACCCGGATTTCGATCGGACCGTCGCCACCGACGCGTTGGACACGGTGCTGCCGGCCACCGAATTGCTGGTTCTCGCATGCCCGCTCACCGCGGCCACCCGCAACCTGATGGATCGTCGCCGGCTGGGCCTGCTGCCGCCGGGCGCCGGGGTCGTGAATATCGGCCGCGGCGCCCTGCTGGACCAGGAGGCGCTGTGCGATCTGCTCGATGCCGAGCGGCTTTCCGGGGCGGTCCTCGACGTCTTCACGCCCGAGCCGATCCCTCCCGGCCACCGGCTATGGACCACCCGCAACCTGGTGGTGACGCCGCATGTCTCGGCCGATGACCCGCAGCGCTACAATCCGGACAGCCTCGACATCTTCTTCCGCAACCTGCGGGCTTGGCAGGCCGGCGAGACGCTGCCCAACCGGGTCGATCCCGAACGCGGCTACTGACCGGATCGGCGGCTCAGACGCTGCCCCAGACCTCGTGGGCGACGTCGATGCACAGCTCCAGCTTGCGCCATTGCTGGTCCTCGGTCAGCAGGTTGCCTTGCTCGGTGCTGGCAAAGCCGCATTGCGGGCTCAACGCCAGCTGTTCGAGCGGCAGGTACTTGCTGGCCGCCTCGATCCGCCGCTTCAGCCCGTCCTTGCTTTCCAGCTCGCCGGTCTTGCTGGTGACCAGGCCGAGCACGACGATCTTGTTGCCGCGCGGGACGAAACGCAGCGGCTCGAACCCGCCGGCGCGGTCGCTGTCGTATTCCATGAAGTAGGCATCGACGTCGATCGGCTTGAACAGCACCTCGGCCACCGGCTCGTAGCCGCCGTTGGCGACGAAGGTGGAGCGGAAATTTCCGCGGCAGAGATGCATGCTGACGCACATGTCGGTCGGCCGGCCGGCGATCGCCCGGTTGATCAGGTCGGCATAGATCTCCAGCAGACCCTCGACATGCTCGCCGCGAGCCTTCAGCGCCGCGATCTGCTCGGGGTCGCACAGATAGGCGATGTTCACCTCGTCGAGCTGCAGGTAGCGGCATCCGGCGCCGGCGAAGGCCTGCACCGCATCGTGGTAGGCGGTGCCGAGGTCGGCGAAGAAGCCGTCCAGGTCGGGATAGATCTTCGGGTCGATCGCCTGCCGGCCGCCGCGGAAATGCAGCACGCTGGGCGAGGGGATGGTCTGCTTGGCCATCGCCTTGCCGACATTGGCGGCGACGAAGCGATAATCGTCGACGAACACCGGCTCCTTCCAGGCGATCTTGCCGTTGACCCGCAGCATGTGCGGCAGCTTGACCCCGCCCTTGAATTCGATCTTCTGGTCCGGGACGTAGAGTTCGGCCCCTTCGAGGCGGGAGACGAAATCGTAATGCCAGTAGGCCCGGCGATACTCGCCGTCGGTGGCCGCCCGCAGGCCGATCGCCTCCTGCTTCTGGATCGCCGCCTTGATGCAACGGTCCTCCTCCGCCCGCAATGCCGCGTCGCTCAGGGTTCCGGCCGCATGGGCGGCCCGCGCCTCGCGCAGGGAGACGGGGCGCAGCAGGCTTCCGACGTGGTCGGCCCGGAAGGGCGGGCGGGTGCGGGTGGCGACAGGGGCGGCTTCGGTTGCGGACATGGCTGTATTCCTCCGATCTCACCGGCGTTGTCGCCCGGCTGAACGCGTTCGTCAAAGTCCAACTCGTCGTGGCGCATGGACCCGGGCGGGCGGAGGCATTATCCCACCCAACCTGCACACCTAGCCGGATCGCCGCATGTCCCTGACACGCCTGCTCGCCGCCCTGACCGATGCCAGCCGCCGGCACGCCATGCTGGTGATGCTGGCGGGATTGCTGCTCGCGGTGCTGTGCGGCGTTGCCGCCTCGCTGCGGCTGGGGGTGTCGACCGACACCGACAAGCTGTTCGCCGACAGCCTGCCCTGGCGCAAGAGCGCGGTGGCCTTCAACCGTGACTTCCCGCAGTTCCAGGACCTGCTGGTGGCGGTGATCGACGCTGCCGACGCCGGAGGATGCCGAGCAGACCGCCGCCGACCTGGCCCGGGCGCTGGCCGCCGACACGGCGCATTTCACCTCGGTTCGCCGACCCGACGCCTCGCCGTACCTGGAGACCAACGGGCTGCTGTTCCTCGATCCCAAGCAGCTGCAGGAGGTCGCTGGACCGCACCATCGACGCCCAGCCGTTCCTCGGCCAGCTGGTCGCCGACCCCAGCGCCCGCGGCCTGTTCGCCGCGCTGACCCTGGTGGCGATCGGCGTCGAGCAGGGACAGGCCAACCTCGCACCGTTCGCCCCGTCGCTGCGCGCTTTCCACCGGTCGCTGGCGGCGGCTGCGGCGGGCCATCCGGAGGCCGCTGTCCTGGCAGTCGCTGCTGGGCGGTTCCCTGGCCGAACAGGCCGGCCCCTACCGATTCGTGCTGGCCCAGCCCGAAGCTCGATTTCGGCGCAGTTGCAGCCGGGCGGCGCCGCCACGCAGGCGATCCGCGACGCGGCGGCCAAGCTGGAATTCGTCCGCAGCGGGTCGGCGCATGTCCGCATCACCGGGTCGGTGGCGCTGGCCGACGAGGAGTTCGCCACCGTGGCGCAAGGCGCGCTGGCCGGTACCATCGGCAGCGCCGTCCTGGTGGTGATCTGGCTGTTCCTGGCGGTGCGAAGCTGGCGGCTGATCCTGCCGATCCTGATGACCCTGGTCCTCGGGTTGCTGCTCACCACCGGTTTCGCCGCGATCGCGGTCGGCACGCTGAACCTGATCTCGGTCGCGTTCGCCATCCTGTTCGTCGGCATCGCGGTCGATTTCGCGATCCAGTTCAGCGTGCGGTACCGCGGAGGTCCGGCTGCACATCCCCGATCCGGCTGGAGCGCTGGCGGGGACCGCAGCACAGGTCGGGCCGCAGATCCTGGTCGCGGCGCTGGCTGCGGCGGCCGGGTTCCTGGCCTTCGTGCCGACCGATTTCGCGGGGGTTGCCGAACTGGGCCTGATCGCCGGCGTCGGCATGGTGATCGCCTTCGCCTGCACGATGACCTTCCTGCCGGCGACGCTGACGCTGTTCCGGCCGCGCGCGGAGCGCGCCGAGGTCGGGTTCGCGTTCGGCAATGCGGCGGAGGACGCGCTGTTCCGCGCCCGCCGGCCGGTGCTGGCGGCGTTCGCCCTGGTGGCCGCCGCCGGCGTGCTGATGCTGCCGCGCCTCGCCTTCGACAGCGATCCGCTGCACACCAAGAACACGAATACCGAGGCGATGCGCACGCTGAACGACCTGCGCAGTTCGCCATTGACCAACCCCTACAGCATCGACGTGCTGGCGCCGAACCTGGCCGACGCCGATATGCTGGCCGGCAAGATCGCGAAACTGCCGCTCGTGGCCAATACCCTGACCCTTTCGAGTTTCGTGCCGAACGACCAGAAGGCGAAGCTGGCGCAGATCGCCGACGCGGCGGACGTGCTCGCCGCGACCATCGCGCCACGCACGGCGGCGGCGCCGGTGAAGGCGGACGAGTTGCGGCTGGCGGCGACGGCGGCGCGCAAGCAGATCGAGCATGCGCTGCCGAAGCTCGCCAAGGACGATCCGCTGGTGGCGATCGCACGACGATCTGCAGGCGCTGGAGACGGCGCCGGACGCGACGCTGATGGCGGCCAATTCGTCGCTGACCCGCTTCCTGCCGCTGCAACTGGAGCGGCTGCGGATGGCGCTCGCCGCCAAGCCGGTGACCGTGGCCGACATTCCGCCGGACATCAGCCGCGACTGGATCGCCGCCCGACGGCCAGGCGCGGGTGAACGTGCTGGCCAAGCCGGACGCGCGGGACAGCAAGGGCTTGGCGGAATTCGTGCGCGAGGTTCGCGGCGTGGCGCCGAATGCCGGCGGATCGGCGGTGACCATCGTCGAAACCGCCGACACCATCGTCGGCGCCTTCCGCCAGGCGGCCATCAGCGCGTTGATCGCGATCGGCCTGATCCTGGCATTGGTGCAACGGCGCGTGCTGGACGTTGTGCTGGTGATGGCGCCGTTGCTGCTGTCGGCGTTCCTGACCGTGCTGGTCGCCGTGCTGCTGCCGTTGCCGCTGAATTTCGCCAACATCATCGCGCTGCCGCTGCTGCTGGGGGTCGGCGTCTCGTTCAACATCTACTTCGTGATGAACTGGCGGGCCGGTGGAACCCATTTCCTCGGCACCGCGACCGCGCGGGCGATCCTGTTTTCGGCGCTGACCACCGGCACCGCGTTCGGGTCGCTGGCGTTGAGCCGCCACCCCGGCACGGCCAGCATGGGGACCTTGCTGCTGATCAGCCTGGGCAGCACCCTGGCGGTCACGCTGATCTTCATGCCGACCCTGCTGCGCACCCTCAGCGCGGTGGCGCGGCGCTAACTCTGCCGCTCTCGACCTCCGGTCGTGACGTTCAGTCGCCGCTTTCCTGGGTCTTGCGGAAGGCGGCCATCGGATAGACGCCGAGGATGCGGGTTTCGCGGGAGAAGAAGGAAAGCTCCTCCAATGCGCGCCGCAGGGCCGGCTGCTCCGGGTGGCCGCTGACTTCGCAGAGGAACTGGGTGGCGCTGAAATGCCCGTCCACCATATAGCTTTCGAGCTTGGTCATGTTCACCCCGTTGGTGGCGAACCCGCCAAGCGCCTTGTAGAGCGCGGCCGGGACGTTGCGGACGCGGAACACGAACGTGGTCATCAGGCCGGGGGTTTCCGGCGGCAGGGTGCCGGGATCGCGGGCCATCACGTAGAAGCGCGTGGTGTTGTGGGCAGCGTCCTCGACATTGGCGCGCAGGATCTGCAGCCCGAACAACTCGGCCGCCAGCGACGAGGCGATGGCGCATTCTTCCGGGTTGTTCCACTGCGCCACCTGTTCGGCGGCGCCGGCGGTATCGGCTTCGACCACCGCCTGCAGGGTCAGTTCCTTGAGAATGCGGCGGACCTGGCCCAGCGCCACGGCATGCGAGTGGGCGCGCCTGATGGTCGCCAGGGTGGCTCCGGGGGCGCCCAGCAGGCAGTGCTCCACGCGTTGGAAATGCTCGCCGACCACATGCAGGCCGCTTTCCGGCATCAGCACATGGACGTCGGGCACACGCCCGGCCAGGCTGTTCTCGCAGGCGATCATGGCCAGTTGCGCGACGCCGCCGTGCACGGCCTCCATGGCCGCTTCGAAGGTGTCGCAGGGCAGAGTGCGCCAGGCTGGAAAGGCGTTCCGGCAGGCGAGGTCGGAATAGGCGCCCGGCCGCCCCTGGAAAGCGATGCTGCCGGGTGTCGTGAGATCGACGGCGGTCATCGGGCCTTCTCCTTCGGCGCCAAGGCCACCCGGGCGCGCTCCAGGTCTTCGGCGGTATCGACGCCGAACGGCGCGTGTTCGACGCGGGCGCAGGAAATCCGCATGCCGGCCTCGAGCGCCCGCAACTGTTCCAGGCTCTCCCGCCGCTCCAGCGGCGATTCCGGGAGTGCCACGAAGCGCGCCAGGGCCTGCCGCCGGAACGCGTAGATGCCGATATGGTGCCAGAGCGGCCCGTCCCCCCAGGGGATCGCGGCGCGGGAAAAATACAAAGCCGGCGAAACGGCGCGGCCGCGGTCGAAGGCGCAGGCGGCCTTGACCACCTGGGACGCCGCCGCCTCGGCGGGGTCGGTGATCGGGGCGACCAGGGTGGCGATGTCGATCGCCGAATCGGCCAACGGCGACAGCACCGCCCGCAGATAATCCGATGGAATGGTCGGCAGGTCGCCCTGAAGGTTGACGACCACGTCGTGCCTGCCCTGCGGATCGAGGATCGACAGCGCCGCATGCACCCGATCGGAGCCTCGCGGCAGCGAGGGGTCGGTGAGGATGGCGGTGCCCCCGGCGGCACGTATCGCCTCGACGATCTCGGGA
Source organism: uncultured Alphaproteobacteria bacterium (assembly GCA_963819305.1). GTDB lineage: Bacteria > Pseudomonadota > Alphaproteobacteria > Acetobacterales > Acetobacteraceae > CAVTKE01. The sequence continues at coordinate 497,141 of CAWFVP010000001.1, read as the reverse complement.
TCGCCGCAGGCGACGGCCACCGGACCGATATCGGCCTCCTGCCCGCGGCGCATCACATGCACGATCATCGGCACGCCGTGCAGGTCCGCCAGCGGCTTTCCCGGCAGCCGGGAGGCGGCCATGCGCGAGGGAATGACGACGATCGGGTTCATGGGCGCGGGGCGTAGGGGTGCGGGCTTGCGTCGCTGGACGGCTCAGGGCGAAGTGCCCGAAAAATCGCGGAAATCATGCTGTTGGCGCTGCCGGCGTGGGTTGAAGCACACGCGTCCCTTCCCTATGGTGCGCCGCACCTTAGGTTTCCCGCCGGTGTCGCGCAACGTGACGCCGGGCGGGTCGTTTCGCGGAGAACTCGTCGTATGGATAGCTTGGAGGTCAACAAGGCGTGTGCCGCCGTTCTGGTGGCAGGCATCGCCTTCATGGTTGCGGGCCTCATCGGCGAGAGCCTGGTGCACCCGATCGCCTTGAAGCAGAGCGCCATCAAGATCGAGGGCGGCGAGGCCGTCGCGGCGCTGGGCGCAAAGCCGGAGCCGGAGGTGCCGATCGGCACGCTGCTGGCATCGGCCGACCCCGCGAAGGGCGAGGCGGACGCCAAGCGGCTATGCGCCGCCTGCCATACCTTTACTGAGGGCGGCAAGGCCGGGGTCGGGCCGAACCTCTACGGCGTCGTCGGCGCGCCGCATGGCCACATGGCCGGCTTCAACTACTCCAACGGCATGAAGGCCAAGGAAGGCCCGTGGACCTACGACGAGCTGAGCACCTGGTTGACCAAGCCGTCGGCCTATGTCCAGGGCACCCGGATGGCGTTCGCCGGCATCAGCAATCCGAAGCAGCGGGCCGACGTGATCGCCTATCTGCGCAGCCTTTCGGCCAATCCCGAACCCCTGCCGAAGTAACCGGTGCCGCCGCTCGACCAGCCGCCGTCCGGCCTGTCGGGCCATGACCTCGACGCGCTGATCGCTGCCGCCGAAGCGGCGGTGGATGCGGCCGGAGAGGTGATCCGTCCTTATTTTCGCGCCGGCGTCGCCGCCGATTTGAAGAGCGACGCCAGCCCGGTGACCATCGCCGACCGGCGCGCCGAACAGGCGATGCGCCGGGTGCTGGCCGGCCGGTTTCCGGAGCATGGCGTTCTCGGCGAGGAATATGGCACGGAACGGCCGGCAGCGCCGCTGCGCTGGGTGCTCGACCCGATCGACGGCACCCGCGCCTTCATCACCGGCCGCCCGGTGTTCGGCAGCCTGATCGCGCTGCTGCAAGACGACCGCCCCATCCTGGGGGTCATCGACCAGCCCGTCACCGGTGAGCGCTGGATCGGGGCGCTGGGCCGGGCAACGACATTTCGCGGCAGTTTCGGCGGTGTGGCCGGGTGCCGGCCCTGCGCCAGCCTCGGCAGCGCCGAGCTTTCCTGCACCAGCACCGACGTGTTCGGCGCGGAGGACCTGCCGCGCTGGGAAACGCTCAAGCGGCAGGTGCGGCGCACCAGCTTCGGCGGCGACTGCTACGCCTACGGGTTGCTGGCGCTCGGCCAGATCGACGTGATCGCCGAGGCGACGATGAATTTATGGGACTGGGCCGCATTGGTGCCGATAATCGAGGGCGCCGGCGGCCGATTGACCGATTGGCACGGAAAGCCGCTGACACCGGACAGCGACGGTCATACGCTGGCAGTGGGGGACGTGGCGCTGCTGGCGCCGGCGGTGGCGCTGCTCACGGGTTGACCGCCGTCCCGGCCTCCTTGGTCACCTGCTGACGAACAAGGGGGTGGCCGCTATCATGCTGCAAAAATACGGGAGGCTGGCGATGCGCGTAGGCTACGGATTTGGGTTCGCGGTGTGGCTGCTCGCCGGCGTTGCTGCCGGCCAGGCGCAAACCCCTGCCGCCGCTCCCGCTCCTGATGCTTCCGCTCCTTCCGCCGCGCCGCTGCGGACCTATGCCGTCTCGCTGATCGGGGCGCCGTCGCTGCCGGCCGATTTCAAGTTCTTCCCCTATGTGAACCCGAACGCCCCGAAGGGCGGCGAGGCGGCGCTCAGCGCGGTCGGCACCTTCGACAGCTTCAATCCGTTCATCGTGCGCGGCACCCCGGCCGCCGACGTGTCGCGGGTCTGGGACACGCTGCTGAAGGCCAACGCCGACGAGGCCGAGACCGAGTATGGTCATCTGGTCCAGGTGATCGAACTCCCGGCCGACCGGATGGGTGTGGCGTTCGAGTTGCGGCCCGAGGCCAGGTTCCACGACGGCACGCCGGTGACGGCCGAGGACGTCGCCTGGACCTTCGACACGCTGCGCGAGAAGGGCCGTCCATTCTATCGGCAGTATTATGCGGACGTGGCGTCCGTCACCGTCGAAGGCCCTCGCCGCGTCGTCTTCCACTTCAAATCCAACAGCAACCGCGAATTGCCGCTGATCCTCGGCCAGATGGCGGTGCTGCCGAAGCATTGGTGGGTCGGGCGCGATTTCGACAAGCCGCTGACCGACCCGCCGCTTGGCTCCGGCGCCTACCGGGTCGGCCGCTTCGAGTTCGGCCGCACCTTGTCGCTGGAGCGGGTGCCGGATGCCTGGGCGAAGGACCTGCCGACCTCGCGCGGGCTGGCCAACTTCGACACCAGGCGCACCGAGTATTTTCGGGACGCCACGGTGGCGCTGGAAGCATTCAAGGCGGGCCAGGTCGACTTCCGCGAGGAGAATGTCGCCAAGGAGTGGGCCACCGCCTATGACTTCCCGGCCGTGCAGAAAGGCCTGGTGAAGAAGGAATTGCTGCGCCACCAGCTGCCGACCGGCATGCAGGGCTTCGGCATGAACACCCGCCGGCCGCTGTTCAAGGATGTCCGGGTCCGCCACGCGCTGGCGCTGGCGTTCGATTTCGAGTGGGCCAACGCCAATCTGTTCTACGGCACCTACACCCGCACCCAGAGCTATTTCAGCAACAGCGACCTGGCTTCGAGCGGCATCCCGCAGGGTGCCGAACTGGCGCTGCTGGACAAGTACCGCGAGCAGTTGCCCCCGGACCTGTTCACCAAGCCGTTCCGCCTGCCGGTGACCGACGGATCCGGCAACAACCGCGAGGAGATGCGCAGCGCCCTGGCATTGCTGGAGCAGGCCGGCTGGAAAGTGCGCGACCGCAAGCTGGTGGACGCCGAGGGCAACCCGTTCAGCTTCGAGATCCTGCTCGACTCGCCGTCGTTCGAGCGGGTGTCGCTGCCCTATGTGCAGTGGCTGTCGCGCCTGGGCATCGAGGCGCGGGTGCGGACCGTCGATCCGGCGCAGTACCAGCGGCTGATCGACAGCTACGACTACGACATGACGGTGGTGGCGATGGGCCAGTCCGAGAGCCCCGGCAACGAGCAGAGCGGCTACTGGACCTGCGACAGCGTGAAGCCCGAAGGCGGCGACAACCTGATGGGCGTCTGCAGCCCGGTGATCGACGACCTGGTGCACCAGGTGCTTTCCGCCGCCGACCACGCGCAGCTGGTGGTCGCCACGCACGCCCTCGACCGGGTGTTGCTGGATGGCTGGTACGTGGTGCCGCACTGGCATCTGCAATCGGTCCGCGTGGCCTACTGGAACCGCTTCGGCCGGCCGGACAAGCCGGTGCGCACCGGTCTCGCCTTCGACAGCTGGTGGGTCGATCCGACGCTCGCCGCCGCGACCGACGCAGCCCGGCGCGGCGGGCCTTGACGCTCAATCCTGAGCGCCTCCGGGTCATGGGCGGCGCAGGGATGCCCGACTGATGGGAGCCTACCTGCTCCGCCGCCTGCTGCTGGTGATCCCGACCCTGTTCGGCATCATCGCCATCAATTTCGTGGTCGTGCAGTTCGCGCCCGGCGGCCCGGTGGAACAGATGATCGCGGAACTGAAAGGCCGCGGCGGCGGCGTCACCGGACGGATGACCGGCGCCGGCGGGAACGAGGCGATGCCTTCGGGCGACGGCAGCTATCGCGGCGCGCGCGGCCTGGATCCGCACGTCGTCGCCGACATCAAGCGGATGTTCGGCTTCGACAAGCCGGCGCCGGAGCGGTTCGCGCTCATGTTGCGCGACTACCTGACGCTCGATTTCGGCCGCAGCTTCTTTCGCGACGAACCGGTGCTGAAGCTGATCGGCGAGAAGATGCCGGTCTCGATCTCGCTCGGGCTGTGGTCGACGCTGCTGGTGTATTTCGTTTCGATCCCGCTCGGCATCGCCAAGGCGGTGCGCGACGGCAGCCGCTTCGACGTGATCAGCAGCGCCGCGGTGCTGATCGGCTACGCGGTGCCGGGTTTCCTGTTCGCCATCCTGCTGGTCGTGCTGTTCGCCGGCGGCAGCTTCGTGCAGTGGTTCCCGCTGCGCGGACTGCACAGCACGGGCACCGAGAGCTGGAGCTTGCCGGCGCGCATCGTCGATTACCTCTGGCACATGGTGCTGCCGACGGTCGCCCTGGTGGTCGGCGGCTTTGCCGGCCTCACGGTGCTGACCAAGAACTGCTTCCTGGAGGAGATCCGCAAGCAATACGTCGTCACCGCGCGCGCCAAGGGCGCCGGCGAGCAGCGCATCCTGTACCGGCACGTGTTCCGCAACGCGATGCTGCTGATCATCGCCGGCTTCCCCTCGGCGTTCATCGGCATCCTGTTTTCCTCGGCACTGCTGGTGGAGATCATCTTCTCGCTCGACGGCCTGGGCCTGCTCGGCTTCGAGTCGGCGATCCGGCGCGACTATCCGGTGATGTTCGGCACCCTGTACATGTTCACGCTGCTGGGACTGCTGATGCAGATCGTCGGCGACGTGCTCTACACCGTGGTCGATCCGCGCATCGATTTCGAGGCGCGGAAATAGCGCATGGCCACACCGGTCATTCTCCGGCGGTCCGGGCATCGCGATGCCTGACCGCGTATCCAGGGTGCATATCTCGCCGCTGACCCGGCGGCGGCTGGCGATCTTCCGGGCGCATAAGCGCGGCTACTGGTCGCTGTGGATATTCCTGGCACTGTTCTGCCTGACCCTGTTCGCCGAATTGCTGGCCAACGACCGGCCGTTGCTGGTCCGCTTCGATGGACACTGGTACGTGCCGGTGCTGCGCGACTACAGCGAGGACAGCTTCGGCGCCGAGTTCATGCCGACCGAGGCCGACTACACCGATCCCGAGGTGCAGGCAGCGATCGAGGCGCATGGCTGGATGCTCTGGCCGGCGATCCGTTATTCCTACAACACCGTGGTGAAGAAGCTGCCGACGCCGGCGCCCTCGCCGCCGGACGGCAAGAACCTGCTGGGCACCGACGACCAGGCGCGCGACGTGCTGGCGCGGGTCATCTACGGGTTTCGCATTTCGGTGCTGTTCGGCTTCACCCTGACCGCGATCTCGTCGGTCATCGGCATCGCCGCCGGCGCGATCCAGGGCTATCGCGGCGGCATGGTGGATCTGTTGTTCCAGCGCTTCATCGAAATCTGGTCCGGCATGCCGCAGCTTTACCTGCTGATCATCCTGGCCAGCATCATCACGCCCAGCTTCTGGATCCTGCTGGTGTTCCTGCTGCTGTTCAGCTGGATGAACCTGACCGGCGTGGTGCGGGCCGAGTTCCTGCGCGGCCGCAATCTCGAATATGTCCGTGCCGCCAAGGCGCTGGGCGTGTCCGACGTGGCGGTGATGTGGCGGCACATCCTGCCCAACGCGATGGTCGCGACCTTGACCTTCCTGCCGTTCACCCTGTCCGGCTCGGTCACCATCCTTGCCAGCCTCGATTTCCTGGGCTTTGGCCTGCCCCCGGGCTCGCCGTCGCTGGGCGAACTGGTGTCGCAAGGCAAGAACAACCTGCAGGCGCCGTGGCTCGGGATCACCGCGTTCCTGGTGCTGGGTGGGCTGCTGACGCTGCTGGTGTTCATCGGCGAGGCGGTGCGCGACGCGTTCGACCCTCGCAAGGCGCCCCGCATCGGCCCATTGGTGCGCAACGTGCCACCCGATGACAATGTGACGACGCAATGAGCCTGGTCAGCGTCCAGGACCTGACCGTCGCATTCGCCGGGCGCGTCGTCGTGGACCGGGTCAGCTTCACCCTCGACCGCGGCGAGACGCTGGCGCTGGTGGGCGAGAGCGGTTCAGGCAAGTCGCTCACCGCATTGTCGCTGCTGCAGCTGCTGCCGCCCGGTGCCACCTGCACCGGACGGGTGGTGATGGACGGCCAGAGCGTCATCGGCGCCGGCGACAAGCTGTTGCAGCGGCTGCGCGGCGGGGTTGCCGGCATGGTGTTCCAGGAGCCGATGACCAGCCTCAATCCGCTGTCGCGGATCGGCAGCCAGATCGCCGAGGCGGTGCAGCTGCACCAGCGGGTGGAGCCTGAGGCGGCGCGGGCGCGGGTGGTGAAACTGCTTGACGAAGTCGGGTTCCCCGATGCGGCACAGCGGCTGGATGCCTATCCGCACCAGCTTTCCGGCGGCCAGCGGCAGCGGGTGATGATCGCCATGGCGCTGGCCAACGATCCGGCGCTGCTGATCGCCGATGAGCCGACCACGGCGCTGGACGTCACCATCCAGGCGCAGATCCTGAAGCTGCTGGCGGCCGAGAAGGCAGCTCGCGGCCTGGCGCTGCTGCTGATCAGCCATGACCTGGCGATCGTGCGCCGCTACGCCGACCGGGTCTGCGTGATGAAGGACGGCGCGATCGTCGAGGCCGGGTCCGTGGCCGAGGTGTTCGCGTCGCCGCGGCATGCCTACACGAAGATGCTGCTGGCCGCCGAACCGCGCGGCGAGCCGCGGCCGTTGCGCGCCGATGCGGCCACGCTGATCCAGGGCACCGGGGTGAAGGTGCATTTCCCGATCCGCCGCGGCGTGCTGCGCCGGATCGTCGGCCATGTCCGCGCCGTCGATGGCGTCGATGTGGTGGTGCACGAAGGCGAGACCGTCGGCCTGGTCGGCGAGAGCGGCTCCGGCAAGTCGACGATGGGCTACGCGATGCTGCGGCTGGTGCAGGCCCAAGGCTGCATCCGCTTCGCCGGCGAGGATCTCGCCGATCTCGGCACGAAGCGGCTGCGGCAGTTGCGGGCCGACATGCAGATCGTCTTCCAGGACCCGTTCGGCAGCCTGTCGCCGCGGCTGACGGTGGGCGAGATCGTCGCCGAGGGGCTGGCGGTGCACGAGCCCGACCTGTCGCGCGGCGGACGCACTGCACGGGTCGCGGAGGCGCTGGAAGAGGTCGGCCTCGCCGCCGATATCGGCGACCGCTACCCGCATGAGTTCAGCGGCGGCCAGCGTCAGCGGATTGCCATCGCCCGCGCCATGGTGCTGAAGCCGCGCTTCGTGGTGCTGGACGAACCGACCAGCGCGCTCGACATGTCGGTGCAAGCGCAGATCGTCGACCTGCTGCAGCGGCTGCAGTTCGACCACCATCTCGGCTACCTGTTCATCAGCCACGACCTGCGCGTGGTGCGTGCACTGGCGCACCGGATCGTGGTGCTGCGGCACGGCCGGGTAGTGGAGCAGGGGCCGGCGGACGAGGTGTTCGCCCGGCCGCAGCACGACTATACCCGCGCGTTGATGGCGGCCGCCTTCACCCTGGACGCCGAGGACGGCTTCACGGCGGAGCAGTGACAACACCCCACCGGAGGATAACCCCATGCGACCGATCTCCCGTCGTTGCGTCCTTGCAGGCGCTGCTTCCGCCGCGGTGCTGCTGGCGGCCCGCCTGCGCCCGGCCCTGGCCCAGACGCCCGCCGTGGTGTCGCCATCGAGCGGACCGTTCACGCTGCCGTCGCTGCCGTATGGCTTCGACGCCAACGAGCCGCATATCGACGCGATGACGATGCAGATCCATCACGACCGCCATCACGCGGCGTATGTCGCCAACCTCAATGCCGCGGTGAAGGATTATCCGGTGCTGGCGAGCCTCTCGGTCGATGCGCTGTTGATGCGCCTGGGCGACGTGCCGGAGCAGGTCCGCACGATGGTGCGAAACAACGCCGGCGGCCACGCCAACCACAGCATGTTCTGGCAGGTGATGGGGGGCAAGGGCGGCGCCCCGGCCGGTTCGCTGGCGGAGGCGATCAACCGTGAATTCGGCAGCCTGGACGCGCTGCAGGGGCAGTTCAACCGCGCCGGCGCCGGGGTGTTCGGCTCCGGCTGGGTGTTCGTGACGGCGAACCGCGAGGGCAAGCTGGCGCTGCAGGCGCGGCCGAACCAGGACTCGCCGCTGCTCGACGGCGTCAGGCCGCTGTTCGGCAACGATGTGTGGGAGCACGCCTATTACCTGAAATACCAGAACCGCCGGCCGGACTACCTGGCCGCCTGGTGGAACGTGCTGGACTGGTCGAAGATCGCCGCCCGCTACGAACAGGCGAAGGCCGGCACCCTGGCGTTGTGACGGGCCGGTTCAGTCGCTGAATTTGGCCGGCTGGACCGCCAGATGGTCGACGGCCAGGTGTTCGATCGATTGCCCGGTGCGCTGGCAGATCAGGCCGGCGACGATGCTGCGGTGGCAATGATGGTGGTCGGCCTCGAAGCACAGCAGGCAGCTGCGTTCCCCGGCCACGATGGCGATCGCCTGTTCGAGATCGGCGCGGGCCTCGTCGCTGCGCATATGGACCTCGAACACCGCGTGCATGGTCGCGACGTCGCCTTTGCGCGCCGCCTGGCGCCCGGGCTTGGGCGTGCCGAGGCCGCGCAGATGGGTGTAGCGGATGCCGCTGGCCTCCAGCGTGCCGCCCAGCAGCTTCTTGGAGAAGCCCGGCTTGCGCGACTGCGGCACCGCCCGGACGTCCACGAGGTGGGTGACGCCGGCGCCGCGCAGCACGTCGATCACCTGCGACAGCCGCGTGCCTTCGTAACCGATGGTCAGCAGCTCGGGCTTGGGCATGGGTTTGCCACTCAGCGCTGCGGCCGCACTTGCTCGACGCCGCCAGGGGGTGCGAGGCCGCGGCGGCGCATGCAGGCGTTGTAGGCGTCGTTCTGCAGATAGGCGAGGTCGTCGCGGTCGTTCTGCGAGAGGCCGAACGCGGCGATGCCGGCGTTCTTGTAGCGCTTTTCCTTGACCTTCTCGTCGTCGTACGCGGCCTGGCGGCATTCCGGATCGGGCATCGGCTTCTGCACGTGGTCGCAGGCAGCCAGCAGCATCGGCAGCAGCACCGGCATCAGGGTGGGCAGCAGGGCGGCGAACCGCAGTTTCGGCGACATTCGTTTCTTCATGCGGAGTCGAGCCAGTCCTCGATCAGCCGGCGGGCGATGCTGTCGCCGCGCGGCAGCTGGAAGCCGTGATCGCCATGGTTGCGCATCTGGTCGCGGGAGAACCAGCGGGCATCCATCAGTTCCGACGGGTCGATGGTTATCTCCTCGGTCAGCCCCTCGGCATAGAAGCCGAGCATGATCGAGGCCGGGAACGGCCAGGGCTGGCTGGAATGGTAATGCACCGCGCCGACGCGAATGCCGGCCTCCTCGAACACCTCGCGCGCCACCGCCTCCTCCAGGCTCTCGCCGGGCTCCACGAAGCCGGCGAGCGTGGAATACATGGTCGAGTTCGGGAAGCGCTGGGAGTGGCCCAGCAAGCGCCTGGTCGCCGATGGTGACCAGCATGATCACGGCGGGATCGGTGCGCGGGAAATGCTGACGTGTCGCACTGGGTGCACAGCATGACGTTGCCCGGCGCTGCGCGGCACGCAGGCGCCGCCGCAGACGCCGCAGAACCGATGCCGGTTGCGCCAGTGCATCAGGCCGCGGGCATGCGCCAGCACCGACGCGTCATGGCCGGGCAGCAGCCCCGGCACCGCGCGCAGGTCGGTGAACTCGCCGCCGCCCTGCGGCAGCAGCGGCAGCGGGTCGTCGGCCGCGCTGACGTCGATGCTGAACACCGGCACGCCGTCGCGCATGCCGAGGAACGCCCAGGGCGCACCGGCATCGCCACCGGCGCGGTGCAGTCCGGCGGCCGCGTCGGGGCCGAGGAACACCGCTTCCGGCTGGCCCGCGGCGGTGCCGCGCATCAGGCTGCGGGCGCGCCAGACCACGGCGAAACGGGTCTCCGGGTGGATGCGCGCGGCTTCGATCCAGTCGGTGTCGTCGCGCCTTTCGCCGGCGCGGTCGAGCGGGCTTCCGGTGTAGACGTTGGGACGACTGGCGCGGATCATGGTCACCTGGGGAAACTGCCATGCGCCAGGACCAGGGGCAACCTGGGCGCGCCCGGTCCGGTTGCGCCGAGCCTTGCACCATACCCCCGATTGGACGATATCTAGGGCGGGAGGTCGGCGGCGGACGGGCGCCTCGCCAACCCGGTCAGGTCCGGAAGGAAGCAGCCGCAACGAGTTCACGCTCGGGTCGTTTGTTCGGCCTCCCACCTCCCCCGCAACCCCGGCCGCCCACCCGCCCTGCGGGGCGGCCCTGTTCTTGGCGCCGCGCATGTCCGGCTTGTTCCAGGATGGAGATTCGCTGCCGGACCCCGAGCCGACCGGCCCCGGGCTGTTCGGCGATGCGCCCGCCGCCGCTCCCGCGCGTGCGGAGCCTGCGCGTGCGGATGCCGCGCCTGCGGAACTTGCGACTCCCTATCGGGTGCTGGCGCGCAAATACCGCCCGACCAATTTCGACGACCTGATCGGGCAGGAGGCGATGGTGCGCACCTTGCGCAACGCCTTCGCCATGGGCCGCGTGGCGCATGCCTTCATGCTCACCGGCGTGCGCGGGGTCGGCAAGACGACCACCGCGCGGATCATCGCCCGCGCCCTCAACTGCATCGGCCCGGACGGCACCGGCGGCCCCACCGCGGACCCGTGCGGCGTCTGCCCCAACTGCGTCGCCATCCTGGCCGACCGGCATCCCGACGTGCAGGAGATGGACGCCGCCTCGCGCACCGGCATCGAGGATGTGCGCGAGATCATCGAGGCGACCCGGTTCCGCCCGATGCAGGCGCGGACCAAGGTGTTCGTGATCGACGAGGTCCACATGCTCAGCCGCAACGCGTTCAACGCGTTGCTGAAGACGCTGGAGGAGCCGCCGCCGCATGTGAAGTTCATCTTCGCCACCACCGAAATCCGCAAGGTGCCGGTGACCGTGCTGTCGCGCTGCCAGCGCTTCGATCTCCGGCGCATTTCGGTTGCCGAACTGGCGACGCTGTTCGGCCGCTTCGCAGGGCTCGAGGGCGTATCGATCGAGCCCGATGCGCTGACCATGATCGCCCGCGCCGCCGACGGCTCGGCGCGCGACGGCTTGTCGCTGCTCGACCAGGCGATCGCCCAGACGCCCTCCGGCCAAAGCATCGACGGCGCCGCCGTGGCCGACATGCTCGGCCTGTCGGATCGCGGCGCGGTGTTCGACCTGTTCGAGGCGGTGATGGCGGGGCGGCCGGCGGACGCGCTGGCGATCACCGACCGGGCGCATGAGCGCGGCGCGGATCTCGGTGTGCTGCTGCAGGATCTGCTGGAGGTGGTGCACACGCTGACCCGGCTGAAATCCGTGCCGGCGTTGAAGGACTCCAACGAATTGCCGGAGGCCGAGCGGACCCGCGGGGCGGCGCTCGCCGAGGCGTTGTCGATGGCCAGCCTGGGCCGCGCCTGGCAGATGCTGCTGAAGGGCATCGGCGAGGTGGAACTGGCCGCCGATCGCCGGGCCGCCGCCGAAATGGTGCTGATCCGCCTGTGCTACGTCGCCGACCTGCCGCCGCCCGGTGATCTTGTGCGCCGGCTGTCCGACTCGTCCCCGCCGGCGATGCCATCCGCTTCGCCGTCGCCCGGCCCCTCCGGCGGCGGCGCGCGCGCGGTCGCGAATGGCGCGCCGGCGCGGATGGAGCAGCCGGCCATCGCCGAACCCGTTGCCACCCCCGCCGTTGCCATCCCCTCCGCCCGCATCGCGCATTGGCGCGACGTCGCCGCCCTGGTCGCCAGCCGGCGCGAGCCGATCCTGCACGGCGTGCTGCTGCATTCCGTGCACCTGGTGCGCTTTGCCCCGCCGGTAATCGAATTGCGGCCCCAGCCCGACGTGCCGCGCGACTTCGCGGCCCGGCTCGCGGCCCTGCTGACGGAAGCCACCGGCGCCCGCTGGACCATCGCGCTGTCCACCGCGCGCGGCGAGCCGACGCTGGCCGAGCAGGGCACGGCCGCCGACACCGCCCGGCGCAGCGTCGCCGCCGAGCATCCTTTGGTGCGCGCCATCATGGAGACCTTCCCCGGCGCAAAGATCGAGGCGGTGCACGATTCCAGCGCCGACGCCTACGGGCTGCCTGCCCTGGTCCAGGACGCGCCGCTTGAGGAAAATCCAGATATGCCGGAATTCGCCCCGCTCGACGCCGATTATGTCGATGATCCGCCTGACACCTGGGAGACCCCGTGATGAAGAACCTCGCCGGACTGATGAAGCAGGCCTCGCAAATGCAGGCCAAGATGGAGGAAATGCAGGCGACGCTCGAAAGCCTCACCCAGGAAGGCAGTTCTGGCGCCGGCCTCGTGAGCGTGGTGCTGAACGGCAAGGGGGTGCTGAAATCCGTCCGCATCGACCCCAAGCTCGCCGATCCCGCCGAGACCGAGATGCTGCAGGACCTGCTGGTGGCGGCGCATGCCGATGCCAAGCGCAAGATCGAGGCGCTGACCGCCGAGGAGATGCAGAAGGTCACCGGCGGCCTGAACCTGCCGCCCGGCATGAAGCTGCCGTTTTGAGCCAGGCGGGCTGAGGCGGTCCGACCGAGGCGACCCGCAGCGAAATGGGTGGTCCTGAACTCGAGCGGCTGATTGGGCTGCTGTCGAAGCTGCCGGGGCTGGGCCCGCGCAGCGCGCGCCGGGCCGCGCTGAAGCTGCTGCAGGCGCCGCAGACCCGGATGATGCCGCTGGCCTCCGCCATGGCGGAGGCGGCGAGGGCGGTGAAAACCTGCAGCCTGTGCGGCAACCTCGACAGCCAGGACCCCTGCGCGGTCTGCGCTGACCCGCATCGCGACGCCAGCATCATCTGCGTCGTGGAAGGCGTGGGCGACCTCTGGGCGCTGGAACGCGCCCATGTCCATCGCGGCCGCTACCATGTGCTCGGCGGAACGCTGTCGGCGCTCGCCGGCACCGGCCCGGACGACCTCAGCATCGCGCCGCTGTTCGCCCGGCTGCGCGAGGGGGGCGTGATCGAGGTGATCCTGGCGCTCGGCGCCACGGTCGATGGGGCGACCACGATGCATTGGCTGACGGAGAAGCTGAAGCCGCTCGGCGTCAGCGTCAGCCGGGTCGGACAGGGGGTGCCGATGGGCGGCGCCCTCGACGTGCTCGACGACGGCACCCTGGCGGCGGCGCTGCGGGCCCGCCGGCCGTTCTGACCTGATCAGGCCGCTTCGGCGAGCACCACCCGTCGGCGCGGCACCGCTCGCGCCGGGACAGCGGCATAGAGGTCCTTGCTGGCTTCGGTGAGGGTCACCCCGGCGAATTGCGGCAGCAGCCGATGCCCGGTCCGCTCCACCATCCTGGCGCTGCGGAAGACCAGCCGCATCCGCAGCGGCGGCATGAACAGCGCGGTGTCGCGCCGCTCGACCCGGAACAGCGACGCGGAGAGCAGCCGGCCGAGCTGGCCCGGAGAATAAGGCTGGCCTTGGCCGAACGGGGTGCTCTCGACATACGCCCACATGCCGCGCCGGTTCGGCGCCACCACGATCAGCCTGCCGTCGTCCTTCAGCACCCGCCAGACTTCGCGTAGCAGCCGGCGGGCGTTCTCGGCGGCCTCCACGCCATGCACCAGCAGCACCCGGTCGAAGCTGAGATCAGGAAAGGGCAGGGCGTCTTCCTCTGCCGCGCAGCACAGGTTCGCGGCACCGGGCGGCCATCGCGCGGCCCCGATCTGGGCCGGGGTGACGGCGATGCAGCGGGCCGCCTGCTCGCGCCACAGCCGCAGGTAAGGCGGGGCGTAGCCGACGCCCAGCACCGATCTTCCGTTCATCGACGGCCAAAGCGCGATCAGCCGCTGGCGCACCAGATGCGCCGCCAGCTTGCCCTGGCGGGTGCCGTAGAACTCCTCGGCGGCATGGCTGTCCGTCGTCATGCCCGCCTTATAGCACGCCCGTCCTGTCGCACGCCTCTGCATCACATGACCGGACGCAGCTTCGGGTTCGGTTTGCGCAATCCGGGGGCGATGCTACATCGGCAGGCATGATCACAGCTCAGCCCGTGCCGATCCTGTCCGACAATTACGCCTGGCTGCTGCGCGACAGCGCCACCGGCGCCACGGCGATCGTCGATCCGGCCGAGACGGCGCCGGTGGCGGCGGCGATCGATGCCGCGGGCGGCCGTCTCGACATGATTTTGCTGACCCATCACCACGGCGACCACGTCGCCGGCACCGACGACATCAGGGCCCGCTACGGCGCCAAGGTGGTGGGCGCCGCCGCGGATGCGCACCGTCTGCCGAAGCTGGATGTCGCGGTGAAGGAGGGCGACAGCGTCGCCCTCGGGGATGCCCGCGCGCAGGTGCTGGAGACGCCCGGGCACACCCGCGGCCATATCTCGTTCTATTTCCCCGATGGCGGTGTGCTGCTCTGCGGCGACACCCTGTTCAGCCTTGGCTGCGGTCGGCTGCTGGAAGGCACCGCGGGGGAGATGTTTGCCAGCCTGCATAAATTCGCCGTGCTGCCGCCGGAGACGCTGGTCTGCTGCGGTCATGAATACACCGAGAGCAACGCCCGTTTCGCGCTGCACGCCGATCCCGGCAACGCGGCGCTGATCGCCTATGCGGGCAAGGTGAAGGCGATGCGCGCGGCCGGCGAGCCGACCTTGCCGAGTCGCCTGGCCGACGAGTTGCAGGCCAACCTGTTCCTGCGCGCCAAGGACGCGGCGGCCCTGGCCGAGCTCCGGTCAGCCAAGGACAAATTCTAGCCGATAAAAGCTTGCCAAGCCGCGGCTCCGGTTGCCCGGGTTCCGCAGGCAACAAAGAAACGGGCAATGCAGAAAGGGACATGACGTGAAGCTGTTCTACTCGCCGGCCAGCCCGTTCGTCCGCAAGGTCATGGCATGCGCCATCACCCGCGGCATCGAGAAGCAGATCGAGCTGATCCCCAGCAACCCGCACGTCTCCCCCAGCAACCTCCTCGCGGCCAATCCGCTGTCGAAGGTGCCTTGCCTGGTCACGGTGGACGGGGTCGGCCTGTTCGACAGCCCGGTGATCTGCGAGTACCTCGACAGCCTGGAAGACGGCGCGCTGCCGATGTTCCCGCCGGCGGGCGCGGCGCGGTGGCGGGCGTTGAAATTCCAGGCCATGGGCGACGGCATCATGGATGCCGCGGTCGGCGCCCGGGGCGAGCAGAGCAAGCCGAAGGAAGCCGCCCGCGACGCGTGGGTCGCCCGCCAGAAGGCAGCAGTTTCGCGCACCCTGGCGCAGCTCGAACAGGATCTGCCGCACAAGACCGTCGATATCGGCTCGATCACCATCGGCTGCGCCCTGGGCTACCTCGACTTCCGTTTCGCCGCCGAACCCTGGCGGCCGGCCGCCCCGCAACTGGCCGCCTGGTTCGAGGCGTTCTCCGCCAACCCGGGCATGAGCCAGACCGTGCCAAAGGACGCAAGCTAGGTCTTTCCGCTTTTTCGTCAGGAAGTTATCAAGTAAGCTTCCCTCTGGGCACGAGGTTGGTCCTTGGGAGCTTCGACGATGGCTGTTGCCGCGCAAACCAGGCGCCTGGCTTCTCCTGCGGTGCAGACGCTGGTCCGCCGGCGGTTCACCCAACTGGCTGCCCTGGCCCTGGCTGCCGCCGGGATCACGCTGCTGATTGCGCTGGCGACCTATGATCCGCTCGATCCGTCGCTGAACACCGCGACGGCCCAGCGTGCGCACAACCTGGTCGGCCCCCCGGGCGCCGTGGTCGCCGACCTGCTGCTGCAGGGATTCGGCCTGGCCGGCGCCCTGCCGGGTTTCGCCATGCTGGCCTGGGCCTGGCGGATGGGGATCCGCCGCGGCAATGCCGGCCTACCCCTGCGCATCGCGGCGCTGCTCGCCGCCCTGCCGGTGCTCGCCGCGGTGCTCGCCGGCATCCCCGGCCCGCGCGGAGCAGCCTTCGCCTGGCCGGGGTCGGCAGGGCTCGGCGGCGCCGGCGGGCAACTCGTCGCGGGCAACGCGCTGGCGGCTGGCCGCGAGGTTCTAGGGCCCTATGGCAGCGTCGCCGTGTGGCTGCTCGGCGCGGTGCTGGCGGTGGTGCTCATTCTGCTGGCGCTCGGGCTTACGGCCGGCGAGTGGCGCGCGGCCGGGCAGGCGGCACGGCGATCGGTTGCACAGGGGCGCGACACCGCCGGTCTGTTCGGCCGGGTGTTCCGCCGGGTGGCGCTGTTCGGCCTGGGCGTGGTGCGGCGGCTGAACGGCTCGCGCGCCCCGAAGCCGGAATACCAGGAGCTCGACGATGTGCCCTTCGCCGCGGATGAGCCGCCGCGCGGCGAACCGCGCGTGGCAACCGTTCGCTCCGCGCCGCCGGCCGCCAAGCCACCCACGCGCCCCAAGGTCTCGGCTGCCGCCGCGCGGCCGACCCCGGCGCATCAGGAGAGCCTGAAGCTGGAAGGCAGCTGGCAATTCCCGCCGCTGTCCCTGCTCGCCACCGCGCCGGCGCGCTCCAGCATCGGCGCCCCCAGCGAGGAGGCGCTGCAGGCCAATGCGAGGCTGCTGGAATCGGTGCTCGCCGATTACGGCGTCCAGGGCCAGATCGTCGAGATCCGCCCCGGCCCCGTCGTCACCCTGTATGAGCTGGAGCCGGCGGCCGGCATTCGCAGCGCCCGGGTGATCGGGCTTGCCGACGACGTGGCCCGCAGCCTGTCGGTCACCGCCGTGCGCATCGCCACCGTGCCCGGCCGCAACGTCATCGGCATCGAGATGCCGAATGCCCGCCGCGAGACGGTGTATCTGTCCGAATTGCTGGCCTCGGACGAATGGGCCAGGCAGCAGGGTCCGGGCCGCCTGGCCCTCGCACTCGGCAAGGACATCGGCGGCAGCCCTATCATCGCCGACCTGGCGCGGATGCCGCATCTGCTGGTCGCCGGCACCACCGGCTCCGGCAAGTCGGTCGGCATCAACGCGATGATCCTGTCGCTGCTCTACAAGCTGTCGCCCGACCAGTGCCGGATGATCCTGATCGACCCGAAGATGCTGGAGCTTTCGGTCTACGAGGGCATCCCGCATCTGATGGCGCCGGTGGTCACCGAGCCGAAGAAGGCCGTGGTGGCGCTAAAATGGACGGTCCGCGAGATGGAGCGCCGCTACCGGGCGATGAGCCAGCTCAGCGTCCGCAACATCGGCGGCTACAACGATCGGGTGGCCGACGCCCGCGCCAAGGGCGAGGTGGTCACGCGGCGGGTGCAGACCGGCTTCGACAGCGAGACCGGCAAGCCAATCCACGAGGACCAGCCGCTGGCGTTGGAGCCGCTGCCCTTCATCGTCGTGGTGATCGACGAAATGGCCGATCTCATGATGGTCGCCGGCAAGGAGATCGAGGCGACGGTGCAGCGCCTGGCGCAAATGGCCCGGGCCGCCGGCATCCACGTGGTGATGGCGACCCAGCGGCCGTCGGTGGACGTCATCACCGGCACCATCAAGGCCAATTTCCCGACCCGCATCAGCTTCACCGTGATCAGCAAGTTCGACAGCCGCACGATCCTCGGCGAGCAGGGCAGCGAGCAGCTGCTCGGCCAGGGCGACATGCTCTACATGGCCGGCGGTGGCCGCATCCTGCGGGTGCACGGGCCTTTCGTGTCCGACCGCGAGGTGGAGGACGTGGTGGCGTTCCTGCGCGAACAGGGCGAGCCGTCCTATGTGGAGGAGGTCACCGAGCCGCAGGACGACAGCGAGATATCGGCGATGACCGGCATCGCCGGCGCCAGCGAGGGCGAGAAGGGGCTGTTCGACCAGGCGGTGGACGTGGTCTCCCGCGAAGGCAAGGCCAGCACCAGCTTCATCCAGCGGCATCTGCAGATCGGCTACAACCGCGCCGCCAAGCTGATCGAGCAGATGGAGAAGGAAGGCATCGTCAGCGCCGCCAACCATGTCGGCAAGCGCGAGGTGCTGGTGCGCCGGCGCGATGAAGACTAGCCGGCGGCGCCCTGCTCAGCCGCCGAGATCGCGCCGCATCAGCGTCACCGCATGACCCCAGTCATCCGCAGGCCCGACTTCCTTCCAGCCCAGCCGCGCGTACAGCCCGGCGGCGAATTCGGTATGCAGCCACAGCGTCTGGATGGCTTGGGCCACGCAGGCCGCCTCAACCGCGCGCACCAGCCGGACGGCGTGGCCGCGGCCGCGAAACTGCGGCGGCACGAACACCCCCGCGAGCCAGGGCGACAGATCGGGCCGCTCGTCGAGGTCGTCGGGCACCAGCCGCGAGGTGCCGGCCGGAATGCCGTCGTCGAGCAGCACGAAGCAATGCTGCGGACCCATCGGCGGCACGTTGGTCGCCATCTGGGATGCCACCTGTTCCAGGGTACGCCCCTTGCGGCGCCCCCACTCCTCCCAGATCCAGGGCGCGACGCTGGCGATAAGATCGGGCCGTTCGGCGACTGTGACGATTTCCGGCATGGCTTTCTCCAGGCGCCCGCAGGCGCCGTGTTTCACATCGATTCAGCTTCGGGCCCCGGCGAGGATGATGGCGGCGCCCGCCAGGGTCACGATGCCGCCGGCCAGGTCCCAGCGGCTCGGCGCCACGCCCTCCATCGCCCACAGCCAGAGCAGCGATGCGGCGATGTAGACCCCACCATAGGCGGCAAAGGCGCGCCCCGCGAAATCGGCGTCGACGCGGGTCAGCAGCCAGGCGAACGCCGCCAGGCTGAGCATGCCCGGCACCGCCCACAGCGGCGAGGCCCCGTTCCGCAGCCACGCCCAGAACGCGAAGCAGCCGGCGATTTCACCCGCCGCCGCCAACACGTAGATTGCCGCCACCTGCATCGCCCAAATCCTGTCACCCGGTTTCCCGCCGCCGACCGGCCGGCGGAATGCTCCGCCGGCTGAGGCAACGACATCATGCTCGACCCCACCACGCCCGTCTCGACCAGTCCGCCATCGGCGACGCTGCTGTCGCGCCTTCGCGCCATCGTCGGTGATCGCGGCATGCTGACCGAACCGCAGGATACCGGCCCGTACGCCGAGGATTGGCGCGGCCTGTATCACGGCCGCACCTCGGCGGTGCTGCGGCCGGCCGACACGCGGGAACTGGCGGCGCTCGTCGCCGCTTGTGCCGCGGCCGGCGTGGCGGTGGTGCCGCAGGGCGGCAACACCTCGATGGTCGGCGGCGCGGTGCCGTCCGAGGACGGCAGCGAACTCGTGGTCAGCCTGGCGCGGATGAACCGGGTGCGCGACGTCGACCCGGTCGATCTGACCCTGACCATCGAGGCCGGCGCCACCCTGAAGGCGGCGCAGGATGCGGCGGCGGCGGCCGGCTGCCTGCTGCCGCTGTCGATCGGCTCGGAGGGCACCGCCCAGATCGGCGGCGTCCTGGCGACCAATGCCGGCGGCAACAACACCGTGCGCTACGGCAACGCCCGCGACCTGGTGCTGGGGCTGGAGGTGGTGCTGCCCGACGGCCAGGTCTGGAATGGCCTGCGGCGGCTGCGCAAGGACAACACCGGCTACTGCCTGCGCCAGCTGTTCGTCGGCGCCGAGGGCACGCTCGGGATCATCACCGCGGCCGTGCTGAAGCTGGTGCCGCGGCCGCTGGAGACCGAGGTCGCCTTCTGCGCCGTGGCCTCGCCGGAGGCGGCGCTGGCGCTGTTCAGCCGCTTCCAGACCCACGACCCGGCCGCGGTGCAGGCGTTCGAATACATGTCCGGCATGGGCCTCGGCTTCGTGCTGAAGCACATCCCGGGGGCCGCCCTGCCGCTTGCTGCCCCCGCCGACCACTACGCCCTGATCGAACTGGCGACCCCGCGCCCGAAGGCCGGGCTGCGGGCGGCGCTCGAGGAGGTGCTGGAGGCGGCGTTGGAGGCAGGACTGGTGCTGGACGCGGTGATCGCCGAGAGCGCCGCCCAGCGGGCCGCCCTGTGGCGCCTGCGCGAGGAGCATTCGGAGGCGCCAGAAGCGTGAGGGCGCCAGCGTCAAGAACGACGTTTCGGTCCCGGTCTCGAAGGTGCCGGAGCTGATCCGCCGCGCCTCCGAGGCCTGCGTCCGGCTGCTGCCCGGCATCCGAGTGGTGCCGTTCGGCCACATGGGCGACGGCAACATCCACTTCAACCTGGAGCAGCCGGAGGGCATGGACCCGGCCGCCTTCCTGGCCCGCGACCACGAGATCATGGACACCGTCTGTGCCGTGGTGCGCGACCTCGGTGGCAGCTTTTCGGCAGAGCACGGCATCGGCAAGCTGAAGCCGTACATGATGCCGGATTGGCGCGGCGGCGCCGAACTGGACCTGATGCGCCGGATCAAGCGGGCGATCGACCCCGGCGATCTGATGAACCCCGGAAAGGTACTCCCGCGGATTGAGCCCGAGTGTGGCCCCTGATGGTCTGGCGCGGCGCGCCGGCGGCGGCTAATTGGCGCATTGGTTGGTGCTCGGGGCCGCGCCGGCTAGACTGCAACGGCCTGCAGGAGACCCGTGACGTTCATGCGTAAGCTGGTATCCCCGCGAGGCGTCTTCGCAGCCAGGATCGACCGCTACATCCTGCGCCAGCTGGTGCTGGGGCTGCTGGCGATCACCTGCGGACTGGTGGCGCTGATCTGGCTGACCCAGTCGCTCCGCTTCGTTGAGCTGGTGGTCAATCGCGGGCTCTCGCTGCGGGTGTTCGTGCAGCTCACCAGCCTGCTGATCCCGAGCTTCGTCGCGGTGATCCTGCCGATCACCACCTTCGTCGTGGTGCAGTTCGTCTATCACGCGGCTGGCCGGCGACCGGGAGTTGACGGTGATGCGCGCGGCCGGACTGTCGCCGGCGGCCCTGGCGCGGCCGGCGCTGGTGCTGGCCTCGATGTCGGTGGTGCTGTGCTACGTGCTCAACCTGTGGCTGGTGCCGTTGGCCTTCGGGGCGTTCCGCGAATACAATTTCGAGATCCGCAACCGCGTCGCCGCCTTCCTGCTGCAGGAGGGGGTGTTCACCCCGGTTTCCGACGACCTCACCGTCTATGTCCGCGCTCGCGAACGCGACGGCACCCTGCGCGGCATCCTGGTGGACGACGCCCGCAACAAGGATTCGCACGCCACCATCCTGGCCGAGCGTGGCCGGCTGATGCCCGATGGCGGCAACCCGCGGGTGCTGCTGGTGAACGGCAGCCGGCAGGAGATCGACCGCCGCACCGGCCGCCTGCATGTGGCTGACCTTCGGCGAATACACCGTCGAACTGTCGCAGGCCGGCCGCGGCGAGGAGCAGCGGTTCCGCGACGCCACCGAGATGTCGATCAGCGAATTGCTGCATCCCGGCGACGCGGTGCAGGAACGCGACTGGGGCAAGCTGCGGGCGGAGGCGCATCGCCGGCTTGCTGCACCGCTGACCACCATCAGCTTCACCATGGTGGCGCTGGTGTCGGTCCTGATGGGGATGTTCCGCCGCCATGGCGGGATGATCCGGCCGTTCCTGGCGATCATGACCGTGGTGGCGCTGGTGGCGTCCGGCCTCGCCATCAACAATCTCGCCGCCCGGCAGCCGGCGCTGCTGCCGCTGATCTGGCTGCACGCGACCGCCCCGGGCCTGCTTTGCGGCTGGGTGCTGTTCGGCCCGCAGCTCCGGCTGGTGCCCCTCGGCCTCCAGGCGCGCCTGGGCGTGACCTGACGTGTCGATCTCCGCGACGCTCTCGTTGTATGTGGCGCGCGTGTTCAGCTTCGCGATGATGGCGATGCTGGGCGCGCTGACCCTGCTGGTGGTGCTGTTCGATTTCATCGAGCTGCTGCGCCGCTCGGCGACCAAGCCCGACGCGACCCTGACCATCCTGTTCGAGATCGCCGGCCTGCGGCTACCCTGGATCGCCATGCAGATCCTGCCGTTTGCCGTGTTGCTCGGCGGCATCATCGCATTCTGGCGGCTGACCCGTTCATCCGAGCTGATCGTGGCGCGCGCCGCCGGGGTCTCGGCCTGGCAGTTCCTGGCGGCCCCGGCCCTGTGCGCGGTGGCGCTCGGCGCTTTCGCCACCGGCGCCGTCAGCCCGCTTTCGGCGGTCATGCGGGCGCGCGCGGAAGCCCTGGACAACACCTACCTGAAGACCGGCGGCGGCCCGCTTGCCCTGACCGGCAGCCAGCTCTGGCTGCGCCAGTCGGACCGGGAACTGGACCCCCAGGGCGTCGCCATCCTGCACGCCAGCGGCGTTGCGATGAAGGACGGCGTGCTGACCGCGCAGGGCATCAGCGTGTTCCGCCTGGACGGCAGCGATCACCTGCTCGAACGCATCGAGGCGCAAAGCCGCGTCCCTCGATGCCGGCGCCTGGACGCTGGACGACGCGCGCAGCATCGTGCCTGGCCATCTGCCGGACGCGCCGCGCCGGATCAGCCTGCCGACCAACATGACGGTCGACCGCGTGCAGGAAAGCTTCGCGCCGCCGGATACCTTCTCGGTCTGGGCACTGCCCGGCTTCATCGACCTGCTGGAGCGATCCGGCTTTTCGGCGATCCGCCACCGCCTGCAGTTCCAGTCGTTGCTGGCGCTGCCGCTGCTGGCCGGCACCATGGCGTTGCTGGCGGCCGGATTCTCGATGCGTCCGGCGCGGCGCGGCGGTGTCGCACGGATGATCGGCAGCGGCGTGGCGGCGGGGTTCGCGCTGTTCGTGGTGTCGAAGGTGGCCGAGGAATTCGGCCAGTCGGGATCGCTGCCGCCGCTGCTCGCGGCGTGGGCGCCGGCGGCGGCGGGGCTGATGCTGTCGGTGGCGCTGCTCCTGCACCTGGAAGACGGCTGATGCGGAAGCTTTGGCGGCAAATGGTTGGCAAGACGAGGCAAAGGGCCGCCATGGCGCTCAGGACGGCCGCTCTCGCGTTGGCGTTGGTGATCGCCGGCGTGGCCACTGCCCAGGCCCAGTTCGGCGGTGCCCGAGGCGCCCCCACGGCGCCGTTGCAGCGCGACCAGCCGGTCTACTACCAGGCCGACGCCGCGAACTACGACCGCGAAGCCGGGATCGTCACCCTCACCGGGCATGTCGAGTTCTGGCAGAACGACCGCATGCTGCTGGCCGACAAGGTCACCTATGACCGCAACACCGACGTCGCCGCCGCGATCGGGCACGTGGTGCTGCTGGAGCCGAGCGGCCAGACCGTGTTCTCCGACTACGCCGAGCTCAGCGGCGGCATGAAGAACGGCGTGATGTCCCAGATGCGGGCCCTGCTGGCCGAGAACGGGCGGCTGGCCGCAAACGGCGCCCGCCGCACCGACGGCACCATCAACGAACTGTCCCGGGCGGTCTATTCGACCTGCAACCTGTGCGCCCAGGATCCGACCAGGGCGCCGCTCTGGCAGATCAGGGCGCGCGAGGTCGTGCAGGACACCGAGAACAAGCTGATCGAATACCGCGACGCGGTGATCGATCTGTTCGGCATCCCGGTGCTCTACCTGCCCTACCTTACCCATCCCGACCCGTCGGAAAAGCGCGCCAGCGGCCTGCTGGTGCCGACGATCGGCTACACCAAGCATCTCGGCGCCTTCACCGCGGTTCCCTATTACTGGGTGATCGATCCGCAGTCGGACGTGACGCTCACCCCGATCGTCGGCACCAGCAACGGCCCCGGGCTGCTCGGCAACTACCGCCGCCGCTTCAACGACGGCAGCGTCACGGTCAACGCGTCGATCGCCAACGACAAGGGCGACCTTGGCGGCCATGTCTTCGCCAAGGGCCAGTTTGCCCTCGACGACACCTTCCGCTGGGGCTTCGACATCAACCGGGCGAGTTCGTCCAACTACCTGCGCGACTACCAGATCGTCGGCCGGCAGGACGTGCTGACCAGCCAGGTCTATGTCGAGGGCTTCGGCGAGGGCGCCTATTCCCGGCTCGACACGCGCTCCTACCAGGGCCTTTCGACGACGGTGAAATCCGAGCAGCTGCCCTATGTGCTGCCGCGCTACGAATACAGCTTCGTCAGCGGCCCCGACATCCTGGGAGGCCGCATCTCGGTCGAGGCCGGCGGCTTCAACGTGCTGCGCAACCAGGGCACCTCGACCCAGCGCGCCAGCTTCAGGACCGCTTGGGAGCGCCGCGATGTCGGCCGCCTCGGCGACGTCTGGAAGTTCGGCCTGCATCTGGACAGCGCCGCCTACGCCGCCAGCCAGTTCAACGAGCAGCCGAATTACGGCAGCGCCACCGGTGTCACCTCCGCCCAGGCGATGCCGACCGCTTCGGCGGAACTGCACTGGCCGCTGGCCCGCGACGCCGGCAACTGGGGCTCGCAGCTGATCGAGCCGATCGCCCAGGTGCTGGTGGCGCCGCGGGGCAGCAACTACGTCAACACGAAGATCCCGAACGAAGACGCGCTCGACCTGGAATTCACCGACGCCAATCTGTTCGCCATCAACCGCTTCGTCGGGATCGACCGGCTGGAGGGTGGGGTTCGGGCCAACGTCGCCCTGCATGCCGCGTGGTACTTCCCCGGCGGCGGCCAGCTCGACGGGCTGATCGGCCAGGGCTACCGCGCCGCCAAGGACAACATCTATCCGGCCGGCTCCGGCCTCAACCAGACCACGACGGACGTCGTCAGCCACCAGACCTACACCCCGAACGGCTGGTTCGACATCACTGCCCGCGAGCGCTTCGACCACAAGACCTGGAAGGTGAATTTCGCCGACGCGATCGCCTCCGCCGGGCCCAGCTGGCTGCGGGTGAGCGGCGGCTATTTCTACACCCCGACCAATCCTTTCCAGCTTTATGAATTCCCTCCGACCACCCCGAACCCGAGCGTCACCGTGCCGCGCAACGAGATCGGGGCGGGTATCGCTACCCAATACGGGCCGTGGAAGCTCGCTCTCAGCGGGCGGCGCGACCTGCAGTCGAACCAGATGGTGGCGAGCGGGGCACGGGCGAGCTACGAGGACGAGTGCTTCATCTTCGACATCAACTTCTTCCGGCGCTTCACCTCGCTGAACGGCGACCACGGTGCCAGCACCGTGCTGTTCCAGATCACGCTCAAGACCGTCGGCCAATTCGGCTTCCACGCCCTGTGAGGTTTTGCGGTAAGAGAGCTTTTTCCCCTTGGGCCGCAAGCGGCCGGGGGCGCCTACTCCGGAGTATATCGATGCTGCGTCTCGCCGACTTGCTGATCCGTGGTCCACGCCTGGCGCCGGGCTGGCTTACCTTCGCCCTGGTGCTCGGCTTGCCGTTGCTCGGGATGACCGGTGGCATGGAGGCGTCGGCGCAGGTCCGGCCCACCTCGCCCACCGCCGGGCGGCCGGGGAAGGCCACCGTCGAAGGCACGGCGATCGTCGCGGTGGTCAACGGCGAGGTGATCAGCCAGGGCGACGTCGAGCATCGCCGCCGGCTGTTTGCCGTGTCCACCGGCCTGCCGGTGACCCAGGACGTGCTCGACCGGCTCACCCCGCAGGTGATCCGCCAGTTGATCGACGAGCGTCTGCGGCTGCAGGAGGCGCAGCGCCGGCACATCGTCGTCGGCGACAAGGAAATCTTCGACGCCATCTCCGAAATCGAATCCCGCAACGGCATGCCGGTCGGCACGTTGCGCCGCCGGCTTTCGTCCCAAGGTGTCGAGCTGCGCACCCTGATCGATCAGATCCGGGTGCAGATCGGCTGGGGACGGGTGCTGAAGGAGGTCCTCGGCCCCCAGCTCCAGGTCAGCGACAACGACATCAAGCAGCAGGAAAACCTGCTCAAGGCCCAGGTCGGCCAGACCGAATATCGCGTCGGCGAGATTTTCGTGCCGGTCTCCGACCCGTCGCAGGCCGAGGACGCCCGCCGCTTTGCCGACACCGTGATCGAGCAGCTGCGCGCCGGCGCCCCGTTCGCGGTGATGGCGGCCCAGTTCAGCCAGAGCCAGACCGCATTGTCGGGCGGCGACATCGGCTGGGTCCAGCAGAACCAGCTCGACACCGCGGTGCTGCGGGTGCTGAACGAGATGCCGGTGGGCGCCATCAGCAATCCGATCGCCGTCCCCGGCGGCTTCTCCATCGTGACGCTGCGGGCCAAGCGCGAGGTCGGCCGCGAAATGGCCACGGTGCTGTCGGTTCGCCAGGTATTCTATCGCTTCCAGGGCAAGCTCAATCCCGCCGCCCCGACGCCGCAGCAACGCGAGGTCATCGAGGAGGCCCGCCGGGCCGGCGCGTCGTGGAAAAGCTGCGACGAGGTCGAGGCGGCGGCCAAGGCGGCCGGCGATCCGAAGGGCGGCAATCCGGGCGACGTCATCCTGGAGACCGTCGCCGTGCCGGCGCTGCGCCAGCTGATGGCGACGCAGCCGCTTGGCAAGATCAGCGAGCCGCTGATCGCCGATGACGGCGTGGCGATGATGATGATCTGTTCGCGCGAACAGAAGAACCTCGGCGTGCCCAACCGCAAGGAACTTGCCGACCAGATCCTCAACGAGCGGATCGAGCTGGCGTCGCGCCAGCTGATGCGCGACCTGCAGCGGCGGGCGCTGATCGACCGCCGCGTCTGAACGCGGCGGGACGGAGTGCCACGCTGACCACCGCTGTTCCGCCGCACCCCCTGCCGCCGCTGCGCGAGGTCATCGCCCGGCATGGCCTGGATGCGCGGCGCTCGCTGGGCCAGCATTTCCTGCTCGATGCCAACCTGGTCGGCCGCATCGCGCGACAGGCCGGCGATCTCGCGGGCCGCCATGTCGTCGAGGTCGGTCCCGGGCCCGGCGGCCTCACCCGGGCGCTGCTGGCCACCGACGCCCGCGAAGTGGTGGCGGTCGAAGTCGACGACCGCGCGGTCGCGGCGATCGAGGAGCTGCAGGCGGACGCGGCAGGGCGCCTGCGGATCATCACCGGCGACGCCCGCCGCCTCGATCTCGCGACACTGGTGCCGGCGCCGCGGCAGATCGTGGCGAACCTGCCCTACAACGTCGCGTCGCCGCTGCTGATCGGCTGGCTGCGGCAGGCGGGCGCCTGGGAACGGCTGACGCTGATGTTCCAGCAGGAGGTCGCGGAGCGGATCTGCGCCGCACCGGGGACGCCCGATTACGGCCGGCTGTCGGTGCTGACGCAATGGCTCTGCCGCCGCGGAACTGCGCCTGCGGCTGCCGCCGGCGGCGTTCGTGCCGCCGCCGAAAGTGTGGTCCGCGGTCGTGGTGCTGACGCCGCACGCGGTGCAGCCCCCGGATGCGCGGTTCCGCGCCATGGAGCGGCTGACCGCGGCCGCATTCGGACAGCGCCGCAAGATGCTGCGGGGATCGCTCAAATCGCTGGGCGGCGAGGCCCTGCTGGCGCGCGCCGGAATCGCCGGGGACCGCCGGGCGGAGACGCTCGACATCGCCGAGTTCGACCGCCTGGTCGGGCTAATGGAGCCAGAATAGCAACAGCGTCAGGGTCACCACCGACAGCAGGGTGCTAACCACGACGATGCTGGCTGACGCCTCCGCCATGGTGGCGAAGCGGCGGGCCAGCAGGAAGGCGTTGGCGCCCGTGGGCAGCGCCGAGGCAAGCACCACGACCGCGAACGCAATGCCCGTGACCCCGACGAGATGCGCCAGCAACGCCACCAGCGCCGGCATGGCCACCAGCTTGATGACGGCGGCAAGCGAGATTTCGCGCAGGTCGGACCATCCGGTCGGGCGCGGCAGCGCGCCGCCGAGGCAGAACAGCGCCAGCGGCGGACCGGCCGCGCCGAGCAGTCCGAGAAAGCGCGTGGCGGGGCCCGGCAGGTGCAGCCCGGTCAGCCGCCAGGCAAACGCGAGGGCGATCGAGACAACGACCGGATTGCGGACGATGCCGGGGATGGCCACCTGCAGCACCCCGATCCAGTTGCGCCCGCGCGTCGACCCATCCGGATCGGCCTCGATCAGGATGGTCGCCAACGGCAGCAATATGCCGGAGTGGAACGCGATCACCGCCAGCAGGTTGGCCACTCCCTCGCTGCCATATGCCGCGTCGATGATCGGAATGCCGAGCATGACGGTGTTGCCGAACACGCAGTTCAACGCGAACACCGAGGCCTGCGCGAGCCGTGCCCGCAGCAGTCGGCGCCCCACCAGCACGGAGGCCGCGAACAGCAGCACGGCGCCCATCAGGAAGCTGCCGGCGACATCCAGCAGCCGCAGCGGCGGGGCCGCCGCCACCGAGCCGAACAGCAGGCAGGGCATGGCGGCGTAGAACACGAAATCGGTCATGCCGCGCAGCCCGGCCACCTCCAGCAAGCGAAAGCGCATCGCCGCGGCGCCCATGCCGATCAGCGCGAACACAGGCGCGATGATGCCGAACAGGACGCCCATTCAGGCAGAAGCGTTGTTCGCGACCGCGATGTCCAGCCAGCCGCCGATGTCGAACCGGGCGCGGTCGCCGGCCCGCAGCAGCAGCGTAGTGTCGTCGGAACTCGACGATGCAGGGTCCAGCTACCGCCTCGTCCGAGCGCAGCGCGTCGAAGCGATGTACGGCGACCTGCTGCCATTCGCCCAGCCAGACCTGGCGCACGCCGGATGCCGTGCCGACCGGCTCCGCTGCGGCGGTCGGTATCGCATCCAGCACGCCCGCGACGGTCAACCGGACGTTGACCACCACCGGGGTTCGGTCGCGCAAGGCGTAGGTGAACAGGGCTTCGTGCCGCCGGTGGAAGGCCTCGGCCAAGGTCACGCCGAAATCGGGTGAATCGAGGTCGAGTTCATCGAGCGGCACGGCGATTTCGGAGATCTGCTCGCCATAACGCATATCGACGCTGCGTCGCACCTGGATCGGCCCGCTGAACCAGTCCAGCCGCGCACGGCCCTCGCCGGTCATGGCGTCGCAGGCCGTGCGCAGCGCCTGCGGGTCGATATCGCGGTCCCCGGCCAGGCTGCGGCTCATTTCGATCCGCAGGTCGGTGTTCAGCATGCCCCAGGCGGACAAAACGGCGGCGTGCAGCGGCACCAGCACGCGGGCGATGCCCAAGGCCCGAGCGACCTCCACGACATGCAGCCCAGCCGCCCCGCCGAACGCCAGCAGGCTGAAGCGCCTGGGATCGACGCCGCGCCGGACGGTGGCCACGCGCAGGCCGTCGGCCATCCGCGCGTTGATCAGCCGGTGGATGCCCGCGGCCGCTGCCGTCGCATCCAACCCCAGCCGCGCACCGAGGTCGTCGATCACGCGCCGTGCCGCCTCCACCTCGAGCCTGCGGCGGCCGCCGAGGAAGCTGGCCGGGTCCAGATAGCCCAGCAGCAGATTGGCGTCCGTCACGGTCGCGCTAGAGCCGCCCGTGCCGTAGCAGGCTGGGCCTGGGATCGGCGCCGGCGCTGTGGGGCCCGACCTGGAGCAGGCCGGCCGGCGACAAATGCGCGATCGATCCGCCGCCGGCGCCGAGGGTGACGATGTCCAGGCTCGGCAAGGCGATCCGCACCGCGCCGACGCCACGCGCACCGGTCAGCACCGGTTGCCCGCCCGGCACCAGCGCGATGTCGGTGCTGGTTCCGCCCATGTCGAAAGTGATCAGGTCGGGGGCGATCAGGCCGGGGGTTTTCAGGCCGGGGGTTTTCAGGTCGGGGGTGTTAAGGCTGGGCGTCGCGGCCTGCCGGGCCAGCGCGACCGCCGCAGCGACGCCGCCCGCCGGCCCCGACAGCGCGGTCCCCGCGGCAAGCCGCGCCGCCTCCTCGATCGTGGCGACGCCGCCATGCGACAGCATGACGAACAACGGTCCGGAATAGCCATCGTCCGCCAGCCGCAGCCGCAGCCGCAGCAGATAGTCGGAGACCACCGGCCCGACCATGGCATTGGCGAGGGTGGTCGAGAACCGCTCGAACTCCTTGATCTCCGGCAGCACCTCGTGCGAGGCGCAGACGAATGCCCGCGGCAGGCGTTCCCGCACCACGGCGGCGGCGGCTCGCTCATGGTCTGGGTTGCGCCAAGCGTGCAGAAAGCAGATCGCCACGGCGTCCACACCCTGAGCGGCCAAAATCGTGACGGCGGCGTCCAGCGAGCCTTTGTCGAGCGCGGTGCTGATCGTCCCGTCCGCCCGGATCCGCTCACGCACCGCCAGGCGAGACCCGCGCGGTACCAGCGGCGGGGGCGGCGGCCGGCGCAGATCGTAGCGTTCAGGCTTCAGGCCCTCGCGCATATCGATGACATCGCGATGGCCTTCGGTCATCAGCAGCCCGACGCGCGCGGTCGTCCCTTCCAGCAAGGCGTTGGTTGCGACGGTGGTGCCGTGGACGATCCGGCTTGTGGCGGCGAGCAGCCCCTTCGCATCCAGCCCCAGCTTTCGCGCCAGCAATCCCAGGCCGTCGAGCACGCCTTGGGATTGATCGTGCGGCGTGGTCGCGGCCTTGGCGGAGCCGACCGTCCCGTCCTCGGCGACTGCGACCACGTCGGTGAAGGTGCCCCCGACATCGACGCCGATGGCAAACCTCATGCGCGGCCCCAGCCGCCGCCACCGCCGGCGAGAACATGCAGGCGGCTCGAACCTGGCACCGGAATCCCGACCTCCTTGGTGCCGAGCGGCCGGGCCGCGCCGTCCGGCGTGTGCAGCGTGTATCGGTGAACCGCGCCGTCCGCACCGCCCAGCATGCCCCGGGCGCCATGCCGGATGCCGTCCCCGGCGGTGTTGGCGACCGCCGAACCTTCGGCCTCGATGCGCAGCCACATCTCGCCGCCGTCGCCGCCGCGATGCCGGCCGCTGCCGCCCGAGCCTTCGCGGAATTCGTGCTGTTCGAAGAACAGCGGAAAGCGGGCCTCGGCGACCTCGATGCTGCCGAACTTGATGCCGCCGACGGTGTGCCATTCGCCTGCGCACGGCCAACCGTCACCGGCGCTGGATGCGCCACCCCCCGGGCGGGCATGAAACATGTGCCAGATGAAGCGCCGCCCGGTGCGGCGGTCGGCACCCTCGATCGCCACGCGGAAGCGCCGTCCCCATCCCGCCATCGCCCGCTGCGGGCAGGCGCCCGACAACGCGACGATGATCGCCTCGACGATCTCGTCGGAACAATGGCTGGTGCACATCGTCACCGGAGCGCCTTCGCGCGCCCATACCACCGTGCCCTCGCGCGCTATCACCCGCAGCGGCCGGAAAGCGCCTTCGTTGCGGGCGCAATCGGGGTCGAGCAGGAAGGCGAACGCCATGGCGACAGCGGACTGCATGTTGGCATGCGACGAATTGACGAAGCCGCGTACCTGCGGGTCCGACTCCGACAGGTCGACGGTGACATCGCTGCCCTCGACCACCACCCTGGCGCGAATGGCGACGTCCACGATGCCGTGCCCGTCGTCGTCCAGCCGTGCCTCGCCGGTATAGGTGCCGTCCGTCCATTCGGCGACGATGCGGCGGGCATGCAGTTCGGCGGAGTCCAGCATAAGCTCGATCGCGTCCCCCAGAACCTCGGCACCGAACTCGTCGATGGTCTGCAACAGCCGTCGCTCACCAAGTCTTGCGGCACCGATCATCGCCGCAAGGTCGCCGCGGAAATCCTGCGGATGGCGCACATTGGCCGCCAGCATCGCGACCAGATCGGCGCGGATGACGCCGCCCTCGGTCAGCCGCATCGGCGGAATGCGCAGGCCCTCCTGCCAAATTTCGGTGGCGGCCGGATTGTAGCCGCCCATCGTGGCGCCGCCGATGTCGCTCTGATGCGCCCGCACCACCGACCATAATTTCACCACGCCCGCCGCGAACACCGGTACGAAGGCGGTGACATCGGGCAGGTGGCTGCCGCCATGATAGGGGTCGTTCAGCAGGAACACGTCGCCCGCCGCCGGATCGGGAAAGGCATCCATGATGGCGCGCACCGCCCACGGGAGCGCCCCGACATGGATCGGGATATGGTCCGCCTGTGCCACCAGTCTGGCGCGCGCGTCGACGATGCCGATCGAGAAGTCGCGCGACGAGTTCAGGATCTGCGAATAGGAGGTTCGCAGCATCGCCTCGCCCATCTCCTCGGCGATCGCGAACAGCCGGCTTTGCAGCACGGCAACCGTGATGGGGTCGATCATTCCGCGGGGATTTCAACCGCGCGGCTCGGATCGATCTCCATCCAGACGGCGTCGTCCACCGCATGGATGTCCAGCGGCGGCGTGGCGACCCGCAGCCGCAGGTCGGAGCCGACCGGCTGCACCACATAGTCCCAGTGCTCGCCGAGGAAGGCGCGCTCGGCGATCCGGCTTTCGATCCACCAGATGTCGTCGCGGCCGGCTGGCCGGCTGGCATGCAATCCGATCGCGTTCGGGCGCACCGAGAAGCTGACCGGTCGGGCCGCCTCGCCGATGCCCGCCATCCTGCCCACCGGAAGGTTGACGCCAGGCGCGTGGAAGAATCCCTCGCGGATGTCTCCATCGAGGAAATTGGTGCGGCCGATGAAGCCGGCGACGAACCGGGTGCGCGGCTGGTTGTAGAGAGCGACCGGATCGTCAACCTGTTCGATCCGGCCATGGTTCATCACCACGATGCGGTCCGAGGTCACCATCGCTTCGGACTGGTCGTGGGTGACATAGACGGTGGTAATGCGGAAGGCGTCGTGCAGCCGGCGGATTTCCGCGCGCATCTCCTCGCGCAGATTGGCATCGAGGTTGGACAGCGGTTCGTCCAGCAGCAGCACGTCCGGCTCGATGACGATGGCGCGGGCCAGCGCCACGCGCTGCTGCTGTCCGCCCGACAGCTCGGCGGGGTAGCGGTCGGCCAGATGCGCCAGCCGCACGACCCCCAGCATGGTCTTCAGCCGGCGCTCGATCTCGGTCCTGGACAGCTTGCGCAGCTTGAGACCGAAGGCGACGTTCTCCGCCACCGTCATGTTCGGCCAGATCGCGTAGCTCTGGAAAATCATCGACATGCCGCGGCGTTCCGGCGGCACCACGTGATCGGCGTCGGACAGCAGTTGCCCGTTCATTTCGATGCGCCCCGAACTCGGCCGGATGAAGCCCGCGATCATCCGCAGCGTCGTGGTCTTGCCGCAGCCCGACGGCCCCAGCAGCGAGACGAATTCGCCCGGGACCAGGGACAGCGAAACGCTCTCGACAGCCACGGTATTGCCGAATCTGCGGCCAAGGTCGACCAGGGTCAGCTTGCTCATGTCCCGGACCGACGCTGCATTAAATTACTCCCGACGAGGCGAAATCCAACGAACGGCGACGAACATCGTCAGCGCCGCGGCACGGGCGATGATGCCGGAAATTGCAAGCTTCCCGAAGCCGGTCGGGCGGAGCTTAGCCGGGTTGGGATGTCGGGCACAGGGTCAAGGTGCGGCGGCGCGTCGCCCAGCCTGGGCGGCTTCAGCTCACGATGCTTTTCAGGTCGGAGAGGTTGAAGACGGATTGCCCGAGGTCGAGTTGCAGCATGGTGCCGTTCGACTGCACGCCGGTTGCCTTGCCCAGCACGGTGAAGGGCAGGACCGTGGAAGCCCCGCTGGTGGACGTGCCGGAAACGGTGGCCGCATACGCGCCGTCCGGATAGGTGCTGCCGTTGCTGCCATCCCCGTTCCAGGTCCAGTCGTTGCTGCCCTGCTGCGCCGTGACCTGGGCGCTGGCGATCTGGCCGCCCTGCGCATTGTAGATCGATATGCTGACCGGCCCCGCGACAGGCGCCTGAAAGCGCAGCCCACCGGTGGCATTCTGCAGCACCAGCTTGGCGGAACTGACCTCGACCTCATGGCCGACAATCCCCGCGGCCTGCAGCATCTGGCCACCTTGGGTCAACTGGATCAGCTGCGTCAGGCTGGAGTTGGTATTGATCTGCTGTTCCACGCTGGTGAACTGCACCAGTTCCTGGGTGAACTGGTTGGTATCCAGCGGGCTGGTCGGGTCCTGGTTCTTGAGCTGGGTCATCAGCAGCGAAAGAAAGTCCTGGAAATTGGAGGCGAGACCTCCCAGGGCCGTCTGTGCCGACGCCGCCTTTGCTGACGCCGGCTGGGCGGTGCCGGTGGTAGCGGCCGTTCCGGTTGCAGCCGTGGTCATGGTGTTGCTCCCTATGGGTCAGGCGGTTATGTCGACGCCGGCAAGCGAGGGTGCCGGGCGCAGTAAAGGTGCGGTCGCGATCATGGCCGCTTCGTTGAGGCTCGATGCGGGGAACTCGCGCCGCGGCGCGCCATGGGTGTCATGCTGCTGGCTGCCGCGGCGGTCGCCGCCGAAGTCGGGATCGGACGGCAGGCCGGCTGAATGACCGGTATTCGTTGGCGTCACGGCCGGCGCGGCAGGATCGGCGAGGGCGATCGTCACTTCTCGATTTTGCTCCGGCAGACCCGCCTGCGTCAGTGCGTGATTGAGGTGGGACTGATCACGCAACAACAGCAGCAATGTCTCCGGCCGCTCAACCACCAGGCGGACGGTCGCGGGGCCGTCCTTCGGCGTCTCGATCGTCACCTTGACCTGCCCGAGCTCGATTGGATCGAGGCGGATGACTAGGTGCCGGCTGTCGCCTGAACCGGTCGACGAGACGGTGACGCGGTCGGCGATCTGCGCCGCCGGTGTGGCCGAATTGGTCACCGAAGCCGGACTGCGCGCGGTCGCGACGGGGCGAGCGGTATCCGATGGCGTGGCTGCCTGGATGACGAGAACGGACGGCTCGGCCATCGGCGGATTCACCTCGCGAACGGAAGGCTCCGCCAATGCCGGGACCATGGGGACGGGTATCGGAGCGACCGATCCGGATTTGTCCGCCGCATCTTCCGGGGTGATGCGGTGCTCGACGGTTTTCGGTTGCAGATCGGCCGCTCGCGATTTTGCCGCCGCCGACCCCGCCGCGGGCTGCGACGCCGCGGGCGGTCCGGCGATCGGAACGATCGGCTCGGCGATGGGCGCAACCGGATCGGCCATCGGCATCGGTTGCGGAGGCGCAGGTTGCACTTCGCCGGCCGATATTCGGCACGCGGCAGCGGCGGAAGGACGTTGACCGGGCTTGACCGCCTTTGCCGTGCCGGCACCGGTGGCGATCGGCAACGGTTCGTCCGCCACCTTCGACGGCAGCGCCGGTTGAGCGTCCGCGGAGGGCACCGCCTTGCGTTCACCCGAAGCCGGCGTCGACAGCGCCGCCAGCAGCAACTCTGGGAACGCCGGCGGGCCAGCAGAGGGCGCGGCCAAGGCGGGAACAGGCGTCAGTGCGGCGCCGGTCGTCCGGATGCTGTCCGGCATCACCGGCGGCATCTTGAATTCGGCGCCGCGTGATTGGGCCGGCACTGACATGAGGCGCTTCATCTCCGAGGCGGCATGACAATCCGGCCGCCAGCCGATCACAGCAATTCCCGCGCCAGTCCCGGCTGGAGGCACGACAACGGTTCCCGCCTGCCGTGGATCGCCTTGCGTGGCCGAAACTGCCCGGCAGTTCGTGCCGGGTCGGCGCGATCGTCCGGCCGGAGATCGGGATGAAGCACCACGATTCCGCGCGATCGAACTGGCACGGATCATGCGATGCGGCGATCAGTCTTCGGCCGCGCGCCGAACTGAAATCCACGCAGGAGTTACCGATGTCTCTGTTCGGCGCGATGAATACGGCCATCAGCGGCCTGTCCGCCCAGTCTGCTGATTTCGGCAACATCAGCGACAACGTGGCGAACAGCCAGACCGTCGGGTTCAAGCGCGTCGATACCGCGTTCATCGACTACCTGACGACGAGTTCGAGTTCGGTGAACGACTCCGGTTCGGTCGTCACCCAGCCGGAATACATGAACAACATTCAGGGCACGATCGCCCAGACCGACAACCCGCTCGGCCTCGCCATCGCCGGCCAGGGCTTCTTCCCGGTCAGCCACGCGGCAGGATCCAGCGGCGGCACGGTCACCATGTCGACGACGCCGTATTACTCCCGCGCCGGCGACTTCCAGATGGATAAGAACGGCTACATCGTGAACAGCGCCGGGGAATACCTCAACGGCTGGTCGGTCGATCCGACCAGCGGCGTCGTCAATCGCAATGCGGTGGCACCGATCCAGATCAACCAGACCGTCTACAAGCCGGTGTCGACCAGCCAGCTGACTTTGGCGGCGAACCTGCCGGCGACTCCGGCCAGCAACGCCACGATCTCGTCGCAGACCAGCGTCTATGACAGCCTTGGCACCGCGCATCTGGTAACCCTGAACTGGACGCCCGACGCGACAACGCCCGATACCTGGACCTTGCAGATCGTATCCCCCGACGACAAGAACGCCTCCCCCACGACCGCTGCGACGGACGCCAGCGGCCATCCCGTGATCGGCACCGCGCAGGTGACCTTCGGCACCGATGGGACGATCCAGAGCATCACCAATCCCGTATCCGACTACGGCACCGTCACCAGCACTCCGCCGGTCGCCCCGAGCACGTCCGCGACCGTCGATTTCACCACGCAGTTCATCTCCGGATCGGCGCAGCCGATCACGCTCGATCTTGGAAACTTCGGCCAGGCCAGCGGCGTCACGCAGTTTGCCGGGACCGAATATTCGCTGCGAGGAATAACCCAGAACGGCGTGCCCCCGGGCAGCTTCAGCAGCGTCAGCACCAAGGCGTCCGGCGACATCGTGGTGAATTACGACAATGGCCAGTCGCGCACCATCGCCCGGGTGCCCGTGGTGACCTTCAACGACCCCAATGCCCTGCAACGCCAGGACGGCCAGTCCTTCACCGCCAGCATCGGGTCGGGCAACGCGCTGGCGGTCGACGCCGGCAGCAACGGCGCCGGCAGCATGGTCACCGGATCGGTCGAGCAGTCGAATGTCGACATCGCCACCGAGTTCACCAAGCTGATCGTGGCCCAGCGTGCCTATTCCGCCAACACCAAGCTGATAACAACCGCCGATCAGTTGTTGCAGGACACCATCGACATGAAACGATGATGCCGCGGTAGCCAGCGGTGAGCCTATCCAGCGCCTTCTCGATCGCATCTGCCGGCCTGGCGAATGTCAATCGCCAGCTTGCGGTGGTGTCGCAGAATGTCAGCAATGCAGGCACGCCCGGTTATGCCCGGGAGGTCTCCACCCCGACCGACGTCACCGCCGGCGGAATGGAGCTGGGCGTTCGCAGCGGCGTCGTCGGCCGCACGGTCGATGTCCAGGCGCAGGACCTGGTGCTGACGCAAAACGGCGTGGTGACGAGTTTGCAGACGCGGCAATCATCCTTGCAGTCGATCGATGCAATCCAAGGCACCCCAGGCCAGGGCGTCGATCTCGCCAGCCTTGTCGGCAAGCTGCAGGACGGATTGTCTGCGCTCGCGACGGACCCCGCCAACCAGACTCAGCAATCCCAGGTAGTCAGCGATGCCCAGACGCTGGCGCAGCAGGTCAACGCACTGAGCGGCGGCGTTGCGAAGGCCCGGCAGGATGCGCAGGACAGCATCGTCGACGAGGTTGCCACGCTAAACAAGTCGCTGGCGGACATCGGTGCGCTGAGCCTCAAGATCGTTCGGTTCAAGGGTGAGGGGACCAGCACGGCGGACCTGGAGAACCAGCGCGACGCGGCGATGGGAAAGGTGTCGCAACTCGTCGATGTCCGCTTCCTGCAGCAACCAAATGGCGACATGCTTGCGCTCACACCCAGCGGTCTCAATCTGCCGGTCCATGCCGACAAGCCGGCCTTCGCGGCGGCCTCGGCCACGATCGGCAGCGCTTCGAGCTATGCGGGCGGCAGCATTCCCCCGATCACCCTGTATGGCTCCGACGTTACCGGCCAACTCGGCGGCGGCCAGATCGGTGCGAACATCGCGCTGAGGGACAGCACCCTGCCGACGTACATTGGTGAGCTCGATGAGTTTGCCCAAAACCTTTCGGCACGGTTCGCGGCGCAGGGTCTGGCGCTGTTCACCGATCCGACGGGTGCAATCCCGACGCCGACCGGCACGCCCGCGCAAGGCGGCTATATCGGCTATGCAGGCACCATACGGGTCAATCCCGCGGTCGCCGCCGATCCAGGCCTTGTCCGTGACGGTACCTACGGCGATCGCCGGCAGCGCATCTGGCGCCAGCGCGTTCACGCCAAACCCGGCGGGCGGCCCGGCGGGCTCCACGACGTTGATCTCCAGGTTGATCGACTTTGCCATGGGGACCGAGGCCCAGGCCGGCGTTCCGCAACCGGCGATGCTGACAAGCGGGCTAGGGCCCTCGGGCGCGCTGTCCGCGCCGTTCACGGCGCCGGCGAGCCTGGCTGCCTACGCCACCGCATTCGTCGGTGCCCAGGCCAGCGACAGCGCCGACGTGACCGGCCAGGTCGTCAGCCAGACCGCGGTGCAAACGGCATTGCAGACCCAGGCGTCGACCACCTCCGCGGTCAACATCGATCAGGAGATGGCGAACATGATCCAGCTGCAGAATGCCTATGGCGCGAATGCGAAGGTGATCTCCGCGGTGCAGGCCATGTGGTCGCAGTTGCTGCAAACCGTAACCTAGGATTGCGACGATGAGCGTTACCCCGGCAGGCGGGTCTCTTCCTGGCTATGGATTGCTTGGCCAGCTGGTCGCCAACAGCGGCACTGTCTACGATCGGTTGCAGACGCTCACCGAGCAGGCCAGCAGCGGCCGGGTGTCGGATGTCTATTCCGGTCTTGCCGCCGGCGGCTCGTCGTCGCTGGTGATCGAGCCGGCCCTGGCGCACCAGCAGGGCTGGTCGAACAACATCGACGCCGTCGCCGGGCGCATGCAGGTTGCCCAGACCGCGCTGTCGCAGATCAGCACTATCGCCAGCAACTTTTACGCGCAGACCGCGAACCTCAATGGCCTGAGCGCCAGCGAGGTCGACAACATTGCTGCGTCGGCGCGTGACGCATTGACCCAGGTTGCCGGGCTGCTCGACAGCAAGGACGGCGACACCTACGTGTTCGCCGGGCAGGACAGCGCCAATCCACCGGTGCCCAACCCGGACGGCATCACCAATTCCTCATACATGGCCGATATCGATGCCTCGGTTGGCGGATTGGCAACGGCTGGCCTGGCCAACACGTTGGCCTCGACCATGGCGACGGCGACATCGAATGTCGCAGGAACGTCGGTCTTCTCACCGGCGCTGTCCGTTCCTGCGACCGCCTTGCCACGGCCAACGGCGCTGGTCGGCGACGGCCAGAGCGTCCCTGTCGGCATCGTTGCGAGCGCCAATGCCGACGTGACCTCCACGGGAACCTCGACCACCGGATCCTATATTCGCGATATCCTGCGCAGCCTCGCCACCCTGGGTTCCCTCAACAGCGGCCAAATCGGCGTCGCAGGGTTTTCCGGCCTCGTCGGGGATACCCGCAGCAGCCTTGGTGGCGCGATCAGCGCGTTGAACGGCGATGCGGGCGTGCTGGGCAACCGCCAGACTCAATTGCAGGCGACCAAGACGGATCTCGCGGCCGTTTCGACGGCGCTGAAGTCCCAGGTCGCATCGACCGAGAGCGTCGACATGGCGGCAACGCTGTCGCAGTTGACCCAGGTCCAGACGCAGCTACAGGCGTCCTATCAGCTGATTGCCGGCATCCAGAGCCTGTCGCTGACGAAATACATCACCTCCGCATGATGGCTGCGGCGATGAGCCGGCAGGTTCATCGGTTATTAATTTCGATCACCCAATATGGCGATCTGGCCGCAAAATCGCGGCGAGCCTCCAATCTTCCGGGCAAGTAGGAAAACTCGCGATGTCCCTCAATTCCGTCAATACCAACATTGCTGCTTCGATCGCCTTGCAGTCGCTCAACGCGACCTCGTCTTCCCTGGCATCGGTCCAGAAATCGATCTCGACCGGCTATCGTGTTGCCGACGCCACCGACGATGGCGCGGCCTTCGCCGTGGCCCAGCGGGTTCGCTCCGACGTCGGCGCCCTGACCACGGCCAACCAGCAGCTCGGCAACGTCAAGGGCCTGCTGTCGACGACGCTGACCGGCCTGACCGATGCATCCAACACCCTTTCCGCAGCCCGTGACGTGCTGGTGAAGCTGGCTGACAGCAACACCCAGGGCGCCCAGCGGACCCAATACATCCAGCAGTACACGAGCCTTGTATCGAGCATCAAGAACAACCTCCAGGACGCGGCCTATAGCGGCAAGACCCTGGTCGGCAACATCGGTGGCGCGACAGGGTTCGGTTCGGTGGCGGTCATTCGCAACGAATCCGGGGCGACCTACCACATCGGCACCTTCAGCGGCTCGGCGTTCGTGGCATCGATCACCTTCACCAGCACCCAGCTTCAAGGTGCCGCGACGGTCGCTGCGCTGATCGGGACGGCGTCCAGTGCCACCTTCATCAACCAGCTCAATTCGCTGGGCACGCAGCTCAACACCTACGGCTCGGCGACGAACTATGTCGACAAGCAGACGAGCTACAACAACGACAAGATCGACTCGTTGAACAACGGCCTGGGCTCGCTGATCGATGCCGATCTGGCCAAGGAATCCGCGCAGCTGCAGTCGCTGCAGATTCGCCAGCAGCTGGGCACCCAGGCGCTGTCGATCGCCAACCAGGCGCCGCAGAGTCTGCTCAGCCTGTTCAAGTAATCGCCGACCATCTCCCGGGACCGCGCGGACAATATGTCCGCGGCTTCCCCGGGTGATGCCTTGCTTGGTCGCGTTTCAAGAGGATCGCGCATGTCGACGCTCGTGCTCGAACTTCGCCAAGGCGAAGTGATGATTGTAAATGGCGCACCGATCCGGTTTCGGACCAAGACGCGCATCGAGCTGACCGCGAAGGCCCGGTTTCTGTTCGGCAAGCAGATCATGTCCCCGGACGATGCCGACAGCCCGGCCCGGCGCATCTACTTCGCGTTGCAGTCCGCATATATCGGCACTCCGGAAGAGCGTGTGGACGGCCTCGATGCGGCACGCGAGCTCATCGCGGCATTCAAGCTGTCGACCACCTCGGAGCTGGCGCGCGATATCCTGGACCGCGCGCTGAGTGCCGCGGTCGAGGATAATTGCTACCAGGCGCTCAAACTGGCGCGCCGGATCATCCGTCATGAAGACGCGGTGCTGGGGCGCGTCGATGATTGTCCGATGCCGGTCGCGCCTGACTTCGCAACCCTGCAGCCGGCACTTTGACCGCAAGAATCCCGATCCGATGAAATGACCGGAGTATCAGTGACCATGTCGAGCTCGCAAAATGCAGCACGAGCCTACGCCGCCGCCGCGGCCCACCGAAGCCTGCGCCAGCAGGACGCCGATGTCTTCCGACGCGCCAATGCGGCGTTGCGACAGGGGAAGGCGTCGTCGCCGTATGGGCAGGTTCGCGCAATCGCCGATAACGATCGGCTTTGGTCGACGGTGATCGATCTGTTGCAGGATCCGGCGAACCCGTTGCCGGAGCCGCTGCGCGCCTCGATCATTTCGGTCGGCATGTCGGTGCAGCGGGAAATGCAGCGGCCGAGCCCTGACATCGAGTTCCTGGTCGCCATCAACGAGAACGTGGCCGCCGGCCTTTCTGGACAGTCCTGAGACCGTCGGCTGGGCGCGCTCCGGCGGACGCGGCAACACAGGCTCAAAAGGAGCCCCGAACATGCGGCAGACTGCAATCGATCCGGAGGTCCTGACCCGACGCGTGCGGGACCTGGTGCATGGCGGGCGGCTGCTGGCGGCACGCCCGATGATGACGGCGCTGCGCAAGCTCGCGCCACCTTCGCCTGGGCTGGAAGAGCTCGAGGCGCGGCTGCTGCTCGGCGAGGGCCGGCTTCCCGAAGCGTTGGAGACCCTCGACCGGAGCATCGCCGGGGCGCCCGGGCAGACCGAGCTTATCCTGTGCCGGGCAGACGCTCGCATGCGCAACAACGACGCCCGGGGCGCGGCGCAGGATGCGGCGGATGCAGTCGTCCTCGAGCCGGCGAACACCCAGGCCAAGGCGATCCTCGGTATCGCCCTGATCGACCTAGGCCAGCCACTGGATGCAATTGCCTGCCTGAACGAAGCGGTGATCGCCGACCCTGCCTGTGTCGCCTACCGGCAAGGCCTGGCAGAGGCGCAGGAGCGGGCAGGCGACTCTGTTGCGGCAGCGGCGACGCTCGATGAAGGGATCCGCCACGCACCGCGAAGCGTTGCGCTGCGGACCGCCGCGATCATGACCGCGATGCGCCGCCGCTGCTTCGCCAAGGCCGCGGAACTTGCCGATGCGGCGTGCGTCGATGGCGTGGCCGATGCCTGCGTGTTCGGCCTGCTGGGCCATGCGCGCTCGAATCTCGGTCAGCACGAGGCCGCGGCCGAGGCGTACGGCGAAGCGGCGCGGCTGGCCCCGGAGGACCCGTATGTTCGCCACCTGGTGCGCGCCGCCGGTATCCTGCCCACGGCGCTGCGCGCGCCGGCCGCGTATCTGGAAGTGCTGTTCGACGGCTACGCCGAGCGGTTCGAGACGCATCTTATCAGCCTCGGGTATCGCGCGCCTGGGCTCATTCGCGCCTGTCTGCTGGCGCACCTTCCACAACTGCCCGGCTCCGATCTGCCGCGGCCCTTGGAAGGCGCGATGCTGGACCTTGGCTGCGGCACGGGGCTGCTCGGAGTCGTGCTGTCGGACCTCGTCATCGGCCCTCTGGTCGGTGTCGACCTGTCGGGGCAGATGTTGCGCGAGGCAGCGGCGAAGAACCTCTACCAGGAACTGATCCAGGGCGATCTGGAGACCATTCTGGCCGACGCCTCGCGGTCCTGGCCGGTCATCCTCGCGGCGGACGTGTTCTGCTATTTCGGCGACCTCTCCGCCACGCTTGCAGCCGCGCATGCGCGGCTGCTGCCGGGTGGATTGTTCATTTTCACGATTGAGGAACTGCCGGCGGGAGCGAGCTGGAAACTGCGCAGCCAGGGGCGCTATGCCCATGCACGTGCCTATGTCGAGCAGGCGACGACGGAGGCGGGCTTCCGCATTCTGGAAATCACCAGCCAGGAACTTCGTCGCGAGGCAGACGCGCCGGTCGCCGGGTTGCTCGTCGCATTGCAGCGGGCCACCCACGATGCATGACGCGATCCTTGATATCCCCGGCGAGCGAATTGTCGATGAAGCACTTGGGTTGCTTCGGAATGGCCATGCGGATGCGGCACTGGCGCGGCTGAACAGCAGGCCGCCGCACACCGCCGATGTCAGTTGGTTCGCGGCCCTGGGCGTGGTGCATCTTGCCGCTGGAAATCACGCCGATGCGCTGCCGGCGCTGCGGGCCGCCGTGGCGCTGGGCGATGCGTCGCCGAATGGCATGATGAATTTGGCGCTCGCCGAAGACAGGGTCGGCGACACTACGCGGGCCAGGCAGTTGATGCAGGAACTCCGCAATCTGCTCCCTCGCTGGGATGAGCCGCCGCTGCGACAGGCCGAGAGCTTTCGGCGCAATGGCGAGATCGCGCTGGCCGAACAGGCTT
Organism: uncultured Alphaproteobacteria bacterium; assembly: GCA_963819305.1. Taxonomy (GTDB): domain Bacteria; phylum Pseudomonadota; class Alphaproteobacteria; order Acetobacterales; family Acetobacteraceae; genus CAVTKE01. The sequence continues at coordinate 454,016 of CAWFVP010000001.1, read as the reverse complement.
ACCGCGATGCGCTGGACGCCAATGCCGGAAGGCCCGAGGCGCTGATCGGTCTTGCGGCGTTGCTGGTCGGCCGCTCCGAGCCGGTGCAGGCGCAGATGCTGCTGCTGCGGTGCTGCGATGCGGTACCAGACAGCAGCGAATCATGGGACCTGCTGGGCATCTCCCTGATGATGACCGAGGACTTTCCTGCAGCCGAAAGCGCATTCGCGGTGGCGCAGCAGCTGGCGCCGGCGGACGACGCGATCGCGCTGCGCAGGGTCGAGGCGGCCGTTGCCGCAGGGACCGCAACGCAGGAACTGGCGAGGCTGGAGGCGGCGGATCCGCTGGACGCGGTGCTGCTTACTGCGCGCGCGGCGCTTCTCGACCGGCTTGGCCGGCGCGCCGAGGCGATCGACGTGCTTGAAGTTGCCGTCACGCTTTATCCGGACATGCTGAGTGCCGCGCGTGCAAAGGCGCAGCTGTTGGTCCGCGCGAACCGCATCGCCGAGGCGCTGCCGGCGCTGGAGCACGCCGTCGCGTTGGCGCCGGATGATCTTGATCTGCAAAACAACCAGGCGGCGGCGCTGGTGCGGCTGCAGCGACATCAGCAGGGACGGGAGATTCTGGAGCGGCTGATCGAAACCCACGGAGAGCATCCCGGGCTGCTGTGCAACCTCACCAATGCGCTCATCTCATTGGGACTGCATACCGAGGGGTTCGGCATGGCGGAGCGTGCTGTCGAGCTCGATCCCGCCAGCAGCCTGTCCTGGCGGACCATGTGCAATGCCTTGCCGTATTGCGATGGCATCGGGGGTGCCGCCCTGTTGCGTGCCACCAGGCGCGTCGGCGAGACGCTGGATCGCAACCATCCTGCCATCTTCGCCAACAATCCGGACCCGCGCCGCAGGCTGCGCCTGGGGCTGCTTTCCTCGTCGCTGAAGACGCACCCGGTCGGGTGGCTCACCGCTTCCGCGCTGGAGATGCTCGACCCTGCGGAATTCGAGATCGTCTGCGTCGGCCCGACCCATGGCGGCGATGCCATCGAGCGCCGGTTTCGGGTGATCAGCGCCGGCTGGGATCCGACCGACCGCTATGCCGGTCCTGCCGAGACGATCCGGGGCATTCGTGATCTCGACCTCGACATCATGATCGACCTCAGCGGATATGGCGACCAGGGCCTCATGGCCTTGTGCGCGGAGCGTCTGGCGCCGGTGCAGGTCAAGTGGGTCGGGTCGCAAAGCCACAGCACAGGCCTGGCTGAAATGGACTGGTTCATCACCGATCGGTGGGAGACGCCGGCCGGTTTCGATCGGTTCTATTCCGAACGGCTGCTGCGGCTGCCCGACGGCTATGTCTGCTATGGGCCGCCATCCTACGCGCCTGAGGTTGCGCCGCTGCCCGCCATGCAAAACGGGCGGGTCACGTTCGGCTGCTTCAACAACCTGGCGAAGGTCACGGATCGGGTCATCGCTGCGTGGGCGGGCATACTGGGCGAGCTTCCCGATTCCCGGCTGGTGCTGAAATGCCACCAGATGGCGGAGCCGGCGACGCGCGCCCGGCTGCTCGGCGCGTTTGCGGAGCTTGGCATTGCCGCTTCCCGCATCGAACTGCGCGCAAGCTCATCGCATCGCGACCTGCTCGGGCAATACAACGACATCGACATCGCGCTCGATCCGTTTCCGTACAGCGGCGGCCTGACCACGTGCGAGGCGCTGTGGATGGGCGTGCCGACGGTGACGCTGCCGGGCGAGACGTTTTCGTCACGACATGCCGCGAGCCATCTGAGCAATGTCGGCCTTGCCGACTGGGTGGCGGGCAATGTCGCCGACTACCAGAAGATCGCGTTGCAGAAGGCGTCGGACCTGCAATCCCTGAGCGCGCTCCGGCGAGACCTTCGGCCGATGGTCAAGGCCAGTCCTTTGTGCGACGCGCCGCGGTTCGGCCGCCATCTCGCTGAGGCGCTGCGTCACGTGTGGAACGATTGGTGCGCACGCCGGTGAACGGCCTGCCCCAGGTCGACGTCAACCTGTTTGTCTACAACGGCGAGGCGACACTCGGGTCGGCGATCGAGTCCGTGTTGACGCAGACCTGGCCGGCGCTGACGCTGACCGTCATCGACAATTGCTCGACCGACGCGACCGCTTCGGTCCTTGCCGGCTATGCGCGAGAATCGCGGGTCCGCATTCGGCGCAACCGCGCCAATGTCGGTCCGGTGCTGAATTGCCAGCGCGCGTTCTGGGAGGGCGACGCCGATTTCGTCATGCCCAAGACCGCGGATGACCTGCTGGCTCCGGAGTTCATCGAGCGGGTCATGGGCGTGCTGATGGAGAGCCCCGAATGCGTGATGTGCCACGCCGGCGGCCTGGTGTTTACCGGATCGAGCGATGCGCGGGCGGTGTATCCAGCGTCGCACCGGCTGTCTGCGATCGGTGCGGACCCGGTGCAGCGGGCGTGTCATGTCATGTCCCGCTACACGACCGCGCCGAGCTTCTGGGGCATCTACCGCCGCGCGGCAGTGGACCGGCTGACGCGGATCGCCTACCGAGCCGGGTGGGACCATGCGGTTCTCGCCGAGCTGGCGCTGTATGGCGAGATCCGGCACGTCCCGGAGACATTGTTCTGGCGCCGTGATGGCGGCAAGCCGGTGCAATTGCTGGCACCGGCCTGCACCGAGGCGGTGCAGCGCGGGCTGGGGCTGGACGATGTGTTATCGGAACATCGCTGGCGCACGCCGCTGACCACCACAGCCTACGCGCATATCGAGACGTTTGCGGTGGTCCCGTTGGATGCCGGCACCCGCCGAGACCTAATGGGTTGGGTGCCGCGGATCTTCCAGGCCCGCTGGGGGGCGGCCTTGCAGCAGGAAGCGAACGCATTCCGGCGAGCGCTGCGGGGGCTGATCGATGCCATGGCGGGGACGGACCGGGTGACGGCAAGCTGGATGGCCCGTCAGCTCAGCGATGCCGTCCGGGCCGTGGAGACAATCCTGCCGGGGCAGGATTTCGTCGCAGAGCACCTCGAGATCGCGGCACTCGCCGGGGAGGCGGGGCGTCGCGCTGCGGCCTGACCGGCTTCAGGAATCGTAGGAGACGAGCGCCTCGAACGGGATGTCCAGGCGCTTGCGGCCTTCCAGGAAGGACAGCTCGATCAAGGCCGCCGCGGCGGGAACCACCGCCCCGATCTTGCGCAGCAGCCTGATGCCGGCGGCCATGGTGCCGCCGGTCGCCAGCAGGTCGTCGACGATCACCACGCGCTGGCCGGGCGAGATCGCATCCGCCTGGATCTCGATCCGGTCGGTGCCGTATTCCAGGTCGTAATCCAGCCCCACCGTTTCGCCCGGCAGCTTGCCGCGCTTGCGCAGCATGACGAAGCCGCAGCCGAGCTTCAGCGCCAAGCGGGGCGGCAACCAGGAAGCCGCGCGATTCGATGCCCGCGAGCAAGGTGGGCTGGTAGCTGCGGACGGCGCGCGCCATCCGGCCCATGGCAACCTGCCAGGCGTCCTCGTGCCGCAGTAACGTGGATATGTCGTAGAAGAAGATTCCGGGCTTGGGGAAGTCCGGCACGCCCCGGATGTGGTCTTTCAGGTCCATGCGTCGCGGCTCCAGGGGAACGATGCCGCCTGTATACCCGCACGGATCGGCCACGCAAATTCATGCAGCAAGTTCAGAGCATGGAGCGGGCGGGGTGACGGGCGGGCCGACAGCGTCTATCAGGCGCATGATGCGGACATTCATTGCGACCATGCTGGGCCTGCTGGGGTTCTTCGGGTATGTCGCGGCCGCGGTGACGCTGGCAGACCGGGTGCAGCCGTTGAACTGGGCGATCCAGGTGCTGTACTTCCTGGTGGCCGGCGTGCTCTGGGTGGTGCCGGCGCATTTCCTGATCCTGTGGGCGGCGCGCAAATAGGCCGCTGAAGAACCGTCTCGACCCGCCGGCGCTGCTCATATTACAGTCATATGGCTGTCATACCGGTGCAACGGACGCCCGTTACGCCCAACGCACACAACCGATGCAGAGGATTTCCGGGAATGAAACGTCGCAACCTGCTGTCTGGTGCCGCCGCCCTCGCTGCCGCGCCCGCGCTGGGGCTGGCCCCCGCCGCGTTCGCGCAGCCCGCCAAGACCAAGATCGTCTTCTGGCATGCCATGAGCGGCGCTCTCGGGGAGGAGGTCACGCGCCTCTGCACTGCGTTCAACGCCAGCCAGGGCGAAGTCGTGGTGGATGCGATCTTCAAGGGCAGCTACCCGGACCTGCTGACCGCGGCCATCGCGGCCTCGCGCGCCGGGCAGGCGCCGCATCTGGCGCAGGTGTTCGAGGTCGGAACCGGCACCATGCTCGCCGCCGGACCGGCGGTGAAGCAGGCCTGGCAGTTGAGCCAGGAGACCGGCGTCAAGATCGATCCCGCCAACTACGTCCCGGCGGTGCGCGGCTACTACGCGTTGCCGGATGGCCGCATGGCCTCGATCCCGTTCAATTCGTCCACCACGGTGATGTGGTACAACAAGGATGCGTTCGCCGCCGCCGGGCTGGACCCGGAGAAGCCGCCCGCCACCTGGCAGGAACTGGTGACGCAGGCGCGCGTGCTGAAGGAGAAATGGGCGGCGCCGACGATGGCCAAGGCCAAGGCCGACGGCAAGACGGTGCCGGACCTGGTGGCGATGACCACCGCCTGGCCGACCTGGATCCACGTCGAGCAGTACAGCGCCCTGCACAACCTGCCGTTCGCCAGCAAGTCCGACGGTTTCGACGGGTTGGATGCGGTGCTGGAATTCAACAGCGCCAAGCACGTGAAGCACATCCAGCGGCTGCTCGACATGGCCAAGGAAGGCACCTTCCGCTATGCCGGGCGCGATAATGCCGCCTCGCCGGTGTTTCCGGCCGGGGGCGCCGCGATCCAGTTCGACTCCTCGGGCAGCCGCGGCGACATCATCAAGGGCGCGCAGTTCCGCTGGGCCGAGACCTACATGCCCTACGATCCCGAGATCATCCCGCAGCCGAACAATGCGATTATCGGCGGCGCCAGCCTTTGGTGCATGACCGCGCCGAGCCGGTCGCCGGCCGAATATGCGGGTGTGGCGAAGTTCGTCTCGTTCCTGGCGACGCCGGAGAATGCGGCGTCTTGGCACCAGCGCACCGGCTATGTCTCGGTGACGCTCGCCGGCTACGAACTGTCGAAGTCGCAGGGTTTCTACGACAAGAATGTCGGCGCCGATTTGCCGTTGAAGGAACTGACGCGCGGGACGGTGACGGAGAACTCGCGCGGGCTGCGCCTCGGCCGTTTGCCGGAAATCCGCAACATCATGCAGGAAGAATTCGAAAAGGCGCTGCAAGGCCAGCAGACCGCACAGGCGGCGATGGACAGTTCGGTGACCCGCGGCAACCGGGTGCTGCGCGAATTCGAGAAGTCGGTCCGTACCTGAAGGTTCGGCGCCGCGCCCGTTTCGGGCGCGGCGCCTGACGCCATGGAACGACGCACGATCTTTCCGGGCATGATGCTGCCCATGCTGCTGGTGCTGCCGCAATTCGCCCTGACGCTGGTGTTCTTCTATCTGCCGGCCGGCCAAGCGATCTGGTCCAGCTTCACCCGTGCCGACCCGTTCGGACTACGGGCGCAGTTCGTCGGGATCGAAAACTTCACCGACCTGTTCACAGACCCGCTCTATCTCGATTCGATCGGGCGGACCGTGGTGTTCTGCGTGTGCGTCGCGGCGCTGTCGATGCTGGTGGCGCTGCTGCTGGCGCTGTTCGCGGATCGCGAAATCCGCGGGCGGGGGATCTACCGGATCCTGCTGATCTGGCCCTACGCCATCGCCCCAGCCGTGGCAGCCGTGCTGTGGGTGTTGCTGCTGCACCCGCAGATCGGCCTGATCGGCCGGCGGCTCAATTTGATGGGCATCCACTGGGACTACAAGCTGAACGATATCCAGGCGATGCTGGCGGTGATCCTCGCCAGCGCCTGGAAGCAGGTCAGCTATAACTTCATTTTCTTGCTGGCCGGGCTGCAATCGATCCCGAAATCGGTGGTCGAAGCGGCGCGGATGGATGGGGCGAAGGGATGGTTCCGCTTTCGCACCGTAATTCTTCCATTGCTGATGCCGACGGTATTTTTCCTGCTGGTGGTCAATCTGGTCTATGCGGCGTTCGACACCTTCTCGACGATCCTCACGATGACCCAGGGCGGCCCGGGGAAGGCGACCGAGACGCTGGTGCTGAAGGTCTACCGGGATGGCTACATCAACCAGGACATCGGTTCCTCCTCGGCGCAATCGGTGGTGCTGATGCTGGGCGTGATCGTGCTGACCGCACTGCAATTCCGCTTCCTACGGCAAGCGTTCCGGAGAATGAATAAAATGTTTGCTGACAATCGGGTTTCGAAAGGCCCTCGGCCTTTCGCGGGTGCAGGGCAGCGCCCTGCGTCTACTTCATGATGTTCCGAGGCAGCGTCGACTGGCTGGCCCATTTCGTTCTGCTCCTGGGCGCACTCCTGTTCGTGCTGCCGATCTGGCTGATGTTCGCCGGCTCGACGCTGGATTCCGCGGTGATCACCCGCGGCGATCTGTCGCTGATTCCGCATCTGAACGGCCTCGGCGTGTATGCCGACGTCCTGACCACCGGCGCCGCGGGCGCCACGCCGGTGTGGCGGATGCTGCTGGTTTCGTTCGGGATGGCGATGACCATCGCCATCGGCAAGATCGCCATCTCCGTGCTGTCCGCCTACGCGGTGACGTTCTTCCGGTTTCCGTTCCGCATGTTTGCGTTCTGGACGATCTTCATCACGCTGATGCTGCCGGTGGAGGTCCGCATCATGCCGACCTATGCGGTAATGGCGGACCTCAACTTGATCAACACCTTTCCGGGATTGACCGTGCCGCTGATCGCCAGTGCCACGGCGACGCTGTTGTTTCGGCAGACATTCCTGGCGATCCCGGACGAGTTGATGGAGGCGGCGCGGATGGACGGCGCCGGGCCGTGGCGGTTCCTGAAGGACATCCTGATCCCGGTGTCGTCGTCCAACCTCGCGGCGCTGTTCGTGATCCTGTTCGTGCTGGGCTGGAACCAATATCTTTGGCCGCTGCTGGTGGCGACCGATCCCAAGCTCGACACCATCGTCATCGGCATCGTCAAGATGATCGGCACGGAGTCGGCCACCGAGTGGAACAAGGTCATGGCGACGGGCGTGCTGGCGTTGCTGCCGCCGGTGTTGGTGGTGACGCTGATGCAGCGCTGGTTCGTCAAGGGCCTCACTGAAGGCGACAAGTAATGGCCACCCTGGTGCTCGAAGACCTGCGCAAGAGTTTCGGCAGCACGCATGTGCTGCACGGCATCGACCTCGCATTGCAGTCGGGCGAGATGCTGGTGATCGTCGGGGCCTCGGGCTGCGGCAAGTCCACCTTGCTGCGGCTGGTCGCGGGGCTGGAGGTGCTGACCTCGGGGCGGATCGTGCTGGACGGGCGCGACGTCGCCAATCTCGACCCGGCGGCACGCGACATCGCCATGGTGTTCCAGAACTACGCGCTGTATCCGCATATGAGCGTGTTCGACAACATGGCCTACGCACTGCGCATCCGTGGCAAATCGGCCGAGGACATCCGCCGCCGCGTCGAGGAGACCGCGGAGCTGCTGGGGCTCGGTGCGCTGCTGCAGCGCAAGCCGCGGCAGCTGTCCGGCGGGCAGCGCCAGCGCGTGGCGATGGGGCGGGCGATCGTGCGCGAGCCGAAGCTGTTCCTGTTCGACGAGCCGCTGTCGAACCTGGACGCCAAGCTGCGGGTGACGATGCGTGCGGAGATCCGTCGGCTGCAACGGCGCATGGGCGTCACCAGCCTGTACGTGACGCACGACCAGGTGGAGGCGATGACGCTGGGCGACCGGCTGCTGGTGCTGCACCAGGGCAAGCCGGTCCAGCTGGCGACGCCGATGCAGGTGTTCGAGCGCCCGGCCGATATATACGTGGCGGGATTCATCGGCGCGCCGGCGATGAACTTCCTGCCGGGCACCCTCGGCCGTGACGGCACCGCCGTGCAACTCGATCTGGGCCTGCTGATCCCGTTCGCGGATGGCCGCAGGGCGGGGCCGGACGGTCGCAAGCTGGTCATCGGAATTCGCCCGGAACACGTCGAGCTCGATCCGGCGGGGCTCGCGATGCAGGTGGACCTGATCGAGCCGCTCGGGTCGGAGACGGTGGTGATCGGCCGTCTGCCGGACGGCGAGATGTTCTCGGTCAAGATCGCGGGCGGGTCGCCGCCCGGCGAGACGCTGACGGTGCGTATCCCGGCCGCGTCGCTGCATGTATTTGACGCCGACACCGGTCTTCGCCTTGACTCCGCAACCTGACACTCCGCGAGCTGACCAAACGGAAGGATTGCCGCCATGAGCACGGTGTTTCAACAAGGCGACGTGAGGATCGACCGCATCGTCGAGCAGGAAGCGGCGTTCATCGACGCGATCGATTTCTTTCCCGATCTGACTCCGGAATTGCTCGCCGAGAACGCGTCGTGGCTGGCGCCGGCGGCGCTGGATGCAGCCACGGGGAAGCTGGTGTTTTGTTTCCAGTCCTATGTCGTGCGGACGCCGCATCATACCGTGCTGGTCGACAGCTGCATCGGCAACGGTAAGGATCGTTCGACCCGCCCGGCCTGGCACATGAAGACGGATGACACCTACATGCGCGGCCTGGCGGCAGCCGGTTTCTCGGTGGACGATATCGACTACGTGATGTGCACGCATCTGCACGTCGATCATGTCGGCTGGAACACCAGGATGGAAAACGGCCGCTGGGTGCCGACCTTTCCGAAGGCCCGCTATCTGTTCTCGGAGCCGGAGCTTGCGTTCTGGACCGCGCAGAATGCCAAGACGCCGATCCCGTGCATCGAGGACAGCGTGCTGCCGATCGTCGCGGCGCAGCGCGCCGACCTGATCCACAGCGATCACGTGCTCGACGACCATATCCGCCTGCTGCCGACGCCCGGGCACACGATCGATCATTTCGCCGTCGGTGTCGGGCATGGCGGCCGGGATGCGGTGCTCACCGGAGATCTGATCCACTCGCCGCTGCAGGCACGATATCCCGATCTGTCCATGGTGGCGGATTACGACAAGAAGCAGTCGGCGACGACGCGGCGGACCTTCCTCGAAGACTATTGCGACACGGACACAACCTGCTGTTTCGCCCATTTCCCGTCGCCTTCGCTCGGCAGGGTCAAGCGGTGGGGCGATGGCTTCCGCTGCGAAACCATAGCGGGTTGATCACGCTGCCCCCGGGCTTCAAATTCCGTTCGCGACCCGGTATTGGTGCAATGCAGGTGTGAATGGCCGCGATCTCGGGGAGGATTCTGTGGTGCGGACCGATATGACGACGACGCCCAGGCTGGTGCGGCTGGTGATTTGCCTGGCGGCGGGATTGTTGCTCAACGTGTGTTACGGCAGGCCGGCTGCTGCGCAGTTCTCGGCGCGGGAAGGCTTTGCGCCCGATGGCTCCTCGCATTGGAGCTTCGAGTTGAGCCCCTATGTGTTCCTGCCCAATGTCAGCGCCAATATCGGACTGGCGCGCCCGCCCGGCGTCGACGTGACCGTCAACCAGAACCGCCCGACGGTGTCGAAGCTGCTGGCGACCCTCACCGGGGCATTCCTTGGCGATGCGCTGGTCCGCTACGGCGATTGGTCGGCCGAACTCAACATCTTCTATGTTGCCGCCCAGGTGTCCAAGCAGTTCCCGCCGGTGCTCGCGGGTGGTCCCGGAGCGACACTTAAATCGACGGTGTCCGGCGTGCTGGTGTCGCCGGGCTTCGGCTACCAGGTGCTGCCGACCGACGCGAGCAGCCAGTTCGCGCTCGATGTCAGGGCGGGCTTCACCTACAGCAGCGTCACTGCGGGGGCCGAATTCGAGCAGAGCGCGCTCGGTGGGGTCGACCACAACAGCAGCTTCGTGCAGCCCTGGATCGGGACGCGGGTTTCCTATTATCCCTCTCCCAACTGGCGGATCGGCGGCGATGTTGCGCTGACCGGGCTTGGGGTCGATGGCGGCTCAGTGGGCTGGAACGGCCGCCTCGGCGTGTCCTACCTGATCACCAACTGGTTCGACGTAACGCTCGGCTACGCGGCGACCCAGACCCGGCGCAACCAGCCGGCAGGTTCGAGGGGAGAAAGCCGGTCGGTCAACCTGCTGGCCTATGGGCCGGTCCTGGCCATCGGATTCCGCTTCTGACGGCATAGCTGCCGGAGGGCTGGGCGGCCCCGGAGGTGCGGTGCGCTCGACCGGGATGCATGCCGTCCGCGCATTGCTGGCATAAGAAATCGTAGAGCGATTTCAGCCGCCTCCTAACGGCGCTATTGATGTGCGGCCGATTTCTGTTCATGCCGGGCAGATCAGCGATCCGCGCCAGGAGTTTCGAATGAGTTGGCTGACCGAATATGTCCGCCCCAAGATCCGCACCCTGCTCGGGCGGCGGGAGGTGCCGGAAAACCTGTGGATACAATGCCCGTCCTGCCAGCAGATGATGTTCCACACCGAGTTGGAGAAGAACCGCAAGATCTGCACCCATTGCGGCTTCCACATGCGGGCCCTGGCGCAGGAGCGGCTGGCCTGGACGTTCGACGAGGGCAAGTTCACCCGCATCGAACTGCCGAAGGCGCCGGCCGATCCGCTGCGTTTCCGCGACAGCAAGCGCTATCCGGACCGGCTGAAGGAGTATCGCGAGAAGACCCAGCTGGATGATGCCATGGTGGTGGCGCATGGCACGATCGGCGGCCACCGGGCGGTGGTGGCGGTCATGGCGTTCGAATTCATGGGCGGCTCGATGGGCGCCGCGGTCGGCGAGGGGCTGGTGACCGCCGCCCGGCTGGCGGTGCTGCAGGCGGCGCCGTTGATCGTGTTCACGGCGTCCGGCGGCGCCCGGATGCAAGAGGGGGCGGTCAGCCTGATGCAGATGCCGCGCACGGTGATCGCCGCCCGGCTGGTGAAGGAGGCGGGATTGCCGTTCTTCACCGTGCTGACCGATCCCACCACCGGCGGCACCACGGCCAGCTTCGCCATGCTCGGCGACATCCAGATCGCCGAACCCGGGGCGGAGATCGCCTTCACCGGCGCCCGGGTGATCGAGCAGACGGTCCGTGAGAAGCTCCCCGAGGGATTCCAGCGCTCCGAATACCTGCTGGCGCACGGGGTGTTGGACATGGTGGTGACCCGCACCGACCTGCCGGAGCGGCTGGCCCGGTTGATCGGGCTGCTGACTGTCAAGGAACTGGAGGCCGCGTGAGGCTGGTCGCCACGGGAGGCGGCGGATGAGCAGCCCCCGTGCCGGCCGCACCGAGGAGATCATCGAGCGGCTGCACGGGTTGTACCCGGTGCTGATCGATCTCAGCCTCGACCGGTTGCGGCGCCTGCTGGCGCAGCTGGGCAATCCCGAGCAGAGGCTGCCGCCGGTGATCCATGTGGCCGGCACCAACGGCAAGGGCAGCTGCTGTGCCTTCCTGCGCGCCATGGGGGAGGCGGCGGGATTGCGGGTGCATGTCTACACCAGCCCGCATCTGGTGCGGTTCAACGAGCGCATCCGCCTGGCCGGCACGCTGGTCGGCGACGCGATGCTGGAGGCGACGCTGGAGGAGGTCGAGCGGGTCAATGCCGGCGCCCCGATCACCGTGTTCGAGGTGCTGATGGCCGCCAGCTTCCTGTTGTTCGCCCGCGTTCCGGCCGATCTCTGCGTGCTGGAGGTAGGCCTGGGCGGCCGCGGCGACGCGACCAACGTCATCCAGCGGCCGGCAGCCTGCGCCATCACCTCGATCTCGCTCGATCACCGCGAGATGCTCGGCGAAACCATCGAGGCGATCGCCTTCGAGAAGGCCGGCATCATGAAGCCTGGGGTGCCGGTGGTGACCGGCCTGCAGGAGGCCGCGGTGGTCACGGTGCTGGCGGAGCAGGCTGCCGCGGTCGGCACGGTGCTGCTGGCGCGCGACGGTGACTGGAGCGTGGTCACCACCGGTGCGGGCTGGCGCTACTCGGATGCGGCCGGCACGCTCGAATTGCCGCCGCCTTCATTGGCCGGCCCGCACCAGTACGACAATGCCGGCATCGCAATCGCCGCGATGCGCGCCTCCGGCCTGGGCATTCCGACCGCCGCGCTGGTGCGCGGCGTGGCCACCGCGGTCTGGCCGGCGCGGATGCAACGCCTCACGGGTCGGCTTGCAGCGATGCTGCCGCCCGGCTGGGAGCTGTGGCTGGACGGCGGCCACAATCCCGGCGGCGGCGCGGCCTTGGCCGAACATGTCAGGAGTTGGGCCGATCGCCCGGTGCATCTGATTGTCGGCATGAAGAAGGCCAAGGATTCGGCGGAGTTCCTGCGCCCGTTGCTGCCGCGTGCCGCCAGCGTGTGGGCGGTGGCGGAACCTGGCCAGCACCTGGCGCTGCCGGTCGAGGCGATCATTGCCGCTTCCGGCGGTGTCGCGCGTCCCGGCCCGACCGTGGCGCCGGCCCTGGCGGCGATTTCGGCGTTGCCGGGACCCGCCCGGGTGCTGATTTGCGGCAGCCTGTATCTGGCAGGCGAAGTCCTGAAGTCCGACGGCGCTCTTGAAATTCAGTGAGAACACGCGAAATACGCGCGAGTTCTCAAAAGTAAATCATCGTCGTATTCACGACTCTTCTCTGTAGGGATTTTACACTCATGGACGCAGCGACACCGCGCTGGGACCGCAACCGCGTTCTGTTCGAGATTGTTCACGACGGGCAACTTGTCGAGTGCGCGATTTCCCGCGAGGCGCTGCAGGACATGAGCGCCCGCCGCTACGCCAAGCCGGCGGAGCTGATGGAATGCTTCGAGAAGATCCGCCCGCGCGCCGAGCGGATCGCGGCGGAGAAACTGCAGGGCCGGTCGGACGCCATCGAGGGGCTGGTGACGATCTGGTCCAGCGACCTCGACGACCCCGAACCCGAGGCCGACGAGGCCCCGGCCGTAGCCGAGGTCCCCGCCGCCAAGGGGAATTAGAGCCTACAGCGAGGAGGCGACCCACTCCTTCAGCTGGCTCTTCGGCAGCGCGCCGACCTTGGTCGCGACCGGCTTGCCGTCCTTGAACAGGATCAGGGTGGGGATGCCGCGCACCGCGTAGGTGTTGGGGGTGACGGGGTTGTCGTCGATATTCACCTTGGCGATGGTCAGCTTGCCGGCATATTCGGCGCCGATCTCCTCGAGGGCCGGCGCGATCGCCTTGCAGGGACCACACCACTCGGCCCAGAAATCGACCAGCACGGCGCCCTTGGCGCCGAGTACGTCGGTGCTGAAGCTGGCATCGGTGACGGGCTTGGTATTCTCGCTCATGTGCGGTTCGCCTTCCATTTCGCTGGCAGCAGAAGTTGGGGTGACGGCCCCGGCGATCAAGCTCCCGAGCCTGCGCCGGGAGCATGCCGGTCCAGCAGGCAGTCGGGAAGTGGCATCACCCGGGTGCCGGTGGTCCAGACCAGGGCGCAGATGATCCGTCGGCCGGGAAAGATCTCTCGCAGCACCGCCCGGTAGGCCGCCATCTGGCGCAGGTAGAGCACCGGCGTGTCGTCCACCTCGCGCGGCGGGCTCCGGTTGGTCTTGTAGTCGGCCACCAGGACCCGGTCCGGCATCACCGCCAGGCGGTCGACCAGGCCGCCGATGACCACGCCGGCCACCACGCCCGTCAGCGGCACCTCGGCGCGGCCGAGTGGGCCGAACAGGGGCGCCAGATCGGGGTGGTCCAACACCGCCATGATTTCCGACACGAGCGCTGCCGCCTCCGACGCCGGCACGAAGCTGCCCGGGCGGCCGAGGAATTCGGCGGCGGCCGCGGCGCGGTCCGCGGCAGGCAGCGCAGGCAGATGCTGCAGCAAGGCATGCACGATCTGGCCCCGGCGAAACCGCAGGCCGGACGGATCGCGCTCGGCCAGCGGCGAGGCGGCCCCGGGAACGCTGCCGAGGCCGGCATTCTCCGGCCGGCTGGGGGCGAGCGGCGAGGGCAGCGCCGGTTCTGGCGGCGGTTCCTGCGCTGTCCAGTCGGGCGGCTTTCCCGCCCAGGCCGGGAGCGGGGTCGCGATCTCGCCGCCTTGGGCCGGGCGGCATTTGTCCGGTGCCGCGCCCTGCGTGCAGGCGTGGACCATGAGGTCGCCGTCCCAGGGCGCCGGCACGATGTTGAACGACAGCGCTTCGGCCGCCAGGTGGGCAAAGCCATTGCGCACCAGCTCATACCAGCAGGTGTCGGGGGGAGCTTTCTTGGGTTGCCAGCCGCAGACGATCAGGCGGTCCTCGGCGCGGGTCAGCGCCACATAGAGCAGCCGATTATGCTCCTCCCCGCGCCGCCGCGCCGCCGTCGCGCGCAAGCGGTCGACGGCGCCGTTGCGCAGTTCCTTGCGCGGCAGCCACAGCGGCACCTCTATTTCACCGTGCTCGGCCCACATCACCGGGCCGTCGTCCGGGGGCAGGGCCGTGGTGTCCGGCAGGATCACCAGCGGCGCCTGCAGCCCCTTGGCCCCGTGCACTGTCATGATCCGCACCGCGGCGACCTCGCCCTCCGCCTCGCGCTTCACCTCGGCGCCGGACTGGCGGAGCCAATGGACGAAGCCCTGCAGCGAGGGGGGATGCAGGCGGGCGTGGTCGAGTGCCTTGTTCAGCAGTTCGTCGACCGGTTCCGCGGCTTCCGGCCCGAGCCGCGCGAACAGCCGGGCGCGGCCGCCGAGCGGGCCGAGCGCCTCGGCCAGCAGGGCATGCGGGCTGACATAGTCGACGCGGGCCAGCAGCGTGGTCATGAACCGGTGCGCGGCACTCCAGTCAGGCTGCTCATGCGCCCGCGCCCGCAGCGCATCCCACAGCGATCCCCGCCGGGAGGGCGCCAGCTGCAGCAGGCTGTCGTCGGTCAGCCCGCCCAGCGGGCTGGTCAGCACGCAGGCGAGCGAAAGGTCATCCTGCGGCAGCAGCAGCGTGTCGCACAGGGCCAGCAGGTCGGCGACCGCCGGCTGGTCGGTCAGCACCAGGCGGTCGAGCCCGGCGACCGGCACCCCCTGCGCCTTCAGGGCACGCACCAGCGCGCGGGCGAAGGCGTTGCGCCGGCGCACCAGCACCAGCACGTCGCCGGGCGCCAGGGTGCGGTTGCGGCTCGGCAGCATTTCCCGGCCGCAGGCGTGCTTGATCCAGGCGGCCAGCGCGTCGGCCAGCCGCTGCTGCGCGCCGATGCTGCCGAGGTTGCGGTCGGGCACCGTCCACGGCGCCGGCGGGTCCCGCGGCGGCTGCGGCGCCAGCGGCCAGAGTTCCACCCGCCCGGCCTGCCCGGCCCGGCTGGCGATGTGCGCGAGCCCCGTCTCGGTGACGCCCGCCGCCGCCTGTGGGGCCGCGAACACCGCATCCACCAGGTCCAGCACCGGCGCCGTCGAGCGGAATGAGACGTCCAGCTCCACATTGCGCCACACCTCGCCGGCCTCGGCGACGCGCTGGCCCAGAATGCCGCGCCAACGCCCGAACTGGTCCGGATCGGCGCCCTGGAAGGAGTAGATCGACTGCTTGCGATCGCCGACCGCGAACACCGTGCGGCGCGCCTCGTTGGCGCCGGCGCCAGTGAAGAATTCGCGGGTCAGCGCGCCGGCGATGTCCCACTGCGCCGGCGCCGTGTCCTGGACCTCGTCCAGCAGCAGGTGATCGATGCCGCCATCGAGCTTGTACAGGACCCAGGCCGCCCCGGGATCGACCAGCAGCTGGCCGGTGAGGCCGATCAGGTCGTCATAGTCGAGCAGCGCCGAACTCTCCTTGCGGGCGGCGTAGGCGGTGATCACCGGCCCGGCGAGGGTCATCAACGCGTGCGAGACCCGCGCCGCGGCGAGGCCGCTGCGGTGATCCTCGATGGCCGCCAGCCGCTGCTGCTCGGCGGCCATCACCGCCTGCAGGCCGGGCTGCTGCTTCTCCAGCGCCTGGTTCACCAGGCTGCTGGCGGCCGAGGGCTCGCCGCTCGCGGTATGGAACAGGCGGTGCCATTGCGACCAGTTGTCGGCCCGGTCCTCCGCGCCGCAGCCGAGCCAATCGAGCATCGCCGCCGCCCGTTCCGCGACCTTCGCCGAACCGCGCGCGGCGACCACCCGCGCGGCGGCGGCCAGAGCAACCTCCCCAGGCCACCCCACCGCGCCCGCGATCACCGCCGCATCATCCTCGGCGGTCACGCCCAGGGCGAGGCGCTGGGCAGCGCGGAGTGCCGCCGAATCGAGCGCCATCACCGCTTCCAGCCGCACCCGGTCGCTGCGCAGATCGCCCACCCGCAGGCCGAACTGGTCCAGCGTGGTCAGGCTGGCGACATCGTCGAGCATGTCCCGCATCCGGTCGTCGGCGATTCCGGCCAGCATGTCCTCGCGGGCGTCGCGCAGCGCGATGGCGCCGTCGATGTCGTCGACCAGGCGGAAATGCGGCGACAGCCGCGCCTCCAGCGGGAAGCGGCGCAGCAGCGACTGGCAGAACGCGTGGATGGTGCCGATCCGCATGCCGCCGGGCAGGTCCAGCACGCGGGCGAACAGCTGGCGGGCCAGCCGGCGGTTGGCGGCCGACGGGACCTGCTCGAGCTTCACCAATTCGGCGTCGAGCGCCGGGTCGTCCAGGCTCACCCATTCGCCCAGCCGGTTCTGCAGCCGGACCTGCATTTCCGCCGCGGCCGCCTTGGTGAAGGTGAGGCACTGCACCCGCGCCGGATCGACCCCGCTCAGCAGCAGCCGCAGCAGCCGGTCGATCAGCAGCTTGGTCTTGCCCGACCCGGCCGAGGCGGAAACGAACGCCGACACGGCGGGGTCGGACGCCTCGCGCTGGCGCGATTCCGCCTGCGCCCAGGCGCGGCGGCTGCCGGGCAGGCCCGGCGTGTTGTCGGTTGCGATCGGGGTGGCTTCGGTCACGGCCGGCGCGACTTCGGTCAAGAATCATCCCCCGCCAGGTCCCACTCGGCCACGCGCGCGAGTTGGGCATATCGGGGGAAGCGCGGAACCCGCTCGGGATGCGGCTGCGACAGATAGGCGCGGGCAGGGTCGTCGAAGGCGATGACCAGGTCGCGCAGCCGGGCGGCGGCCTCGGCGGCGCCGGCCTGGGTGTCCGCGGCGACTCCCTTGTAGAGAGTGAGCACCTCGCCGGCGACGAAGCCCCCGGTCAGGTGCCAGTAGGTGAGTTCGCCTGCCGGTCCGGCGAGCTCCGGGCCGAAGCCGCCGGCCGCCGCCATCGCCGCCTCCAACGGCAGCTGCGGCGCCAGCCCGGCGTCGACCTGACCCTGTCCCGGCGGCTTGCCGGTCTTGAAGTCGAGGATCGCCAGCGAGCCGTCCTCGCGCCGCTCGATCCGGTCGGCCCGGCCGCTGAGCTGGAAGCCGCCGGGCACGCCGAGCGACCAGACCCCGTTGACCTCGCCGGCGACATGGGTCGGGCGGAACCGGCATCGCCGCAGCACCTCCTGCTCCACCACCCAGTCGGCGATTCGCCGCAGCCGTGGGGCCCACCACTCGGTCAGTGCCGGGCGCAGGTGCTTGCCGCGCAGCGTCTTCTCCATGCAGCGGCGCAGCCTGTCCCGCGCATCGGCGGGCCAGGCGCCGCTGCAGTCGAGGAGGAAATCATGCATTGCCTCATGCACCAGCGAACCGTAATCGGAGGCGTCGGTCTCCTGCTCCAGCGGGTCGAGCTGCCGCAGCCTCAGCACGTGGCGGGCGTAGATCGCATAGGGGTCGATCAGCCAGGTCTCGATCTCGGTGACGCTGAGCTTGCGCGGCCGCAGTTCGGCCCGGGGGCGCGGGGCAGGGGGTCGCACCGGCTTCGGCGGCCCGAGGGGCTGGTCGAGCATCCCGGCCCAGGCGGCGGCGGAGTGGACGGGCAGGGCCAGCTCGCGGCCCTTGAGATAGGCGTCGAGCCGCGCCAGCCAGCGCGCCGGCACCGCGGGAGCCGCGTCGCGGCGCCGTGGCGTGGACAGGATCGCATCCGGCGCGGCGCAGGCGGCCATGACGAAATCATGCGCCGCCTGGCCGATCGCCTCCTCGGGGTTCGGCAGGCCGGCGCGGCTGCGCATCGGCCGGCTCATCCATGGGCCGGGATCGGTCGCCGGTGGCCAGACGCCTTCGGTCAGTCCGCCCAGCACCACCAGGTCCACCGCCTGGAGCCGCGCCTCTAGCAGGCCCCAGATGAACACCCTGGGGTGCTCGCCGGCGGCGTCGCGGCCACGCAGGGCCCGGCGGCTGCGCACCACCTCGCCCTCCAGCAGCGCGTCGAGCAACGCCGGGACGATGGCGAAATCCTGGTGCGGCAGCACCGACAGCGCCTCCCGCGCCTGGGTCAGCAGGGTCGCCAGCGCTTCGCCTTCCTCCTGCGCCCAGAGCCGGGCCGGTCCGGCAATCGCATCGGTGCTCGCCAGCGCCTCGGCCGCCTCGACGAGCGCATCGAGGGCCGCGACCGGAGCGATCGCGACGCCCGTGGCAATCCGCAGCACCGGCTCCAGGCAGGTTTCCACCCGGGCCAGCAACGCCTGCACGGCCGCCGGCTTCTCCGCCACCGCGCGGCGCAGGCCGGCGATGCCCGGGGCGGGGCGAGGGCCGCGCAAGCACGCCAGTTCCAATGCCCGGGCAGCGGCGCGGCACGCTGCCGGATCCATCCCGGCGGCGGCGAACGGGTGCTTCAGCAGCGCCAGCAGCGGCACCGGCGCAAGCCGGTCCGCCGCCACCCGTGCCAGCAGCCGCAGGAACACCGCCGGCGGCGAATCGGCCAGCTTTTCCCCGGCGCTATCGTCGGCGACCACGCCCCAGCGCAGCAATTCGGCCGCCACCCGGGCCGCGAGCACCCGGTCGGGCGTCACCAGTGCGGCGCGGGCGCCAGGCCGCTGCAACGTGTCGCGCAGGATCAGCGCGATCGCCGCCGCCTCCTCCTGCTGGTCGGCGGGCTGCATCCGCATCAGGCCGGCGGTGTCGATCCCGGCGGGCTGCCGCCACGCATCGAGCGCCGCCGCCGGCAGCATCGCCTGCGACAGCAGCCGCTCGCGCCCCGGGGAAACCATCCGCGTCCCCTCCCATGCGGCGACATCGCCGCGGCCGGCGCCGAGGCCCAGCAGCAGGCGCTTCAGCCCGGATTGCGGATGGGTCTCGTCGAGCGCATCCCAGGCCTCCTCGGCCAGCGCCTGATCAAGGCCGGGCAGCACCACGATCCCGTTCGGCAGCCGCGCCACGCTGCGCAGCAGCCAGGCGACCGCGGCGATCCCGCCGGTGCTGCCCGCCGCCCAGACCGGCTCGGACGGCGTCGCGTTCTCCCAGGCCTCGGCCTGCGCCCGCAGCAGCTTCACCTGCCGCGCCGCCGGGTTCATCAGTCCCTGGGCCGCGAGGTAATCCGGCCAGACCCGGGTGACGATATCGAGGAAGCGCAGCGTCACCTCCCAGTGCGCCGCGTGCTCGGCGTGGGCGGCCTTCTGCAGGGCGGCATGCAGGTCGATCTCGCTGCGCTCCGCCTCGTCCATCAGTGCCGCCAGTTCGCGCGCCAGCATCCACGCCCGGTCGGCGCTGCGCACGCCGCCCTCCTGCTCGGGCAACGCGAGGATGAACCGTGACAGCACCGCCAGGCGCTGCAGCGGCTCGATCGCCGGTGCCAGGTCGAGCGCGCCCGCCAGGGTCAGCGGCGCCTCGTCCAGAGCGCCGAACGCGGTGATCCGCGGCAGCAGCATCGGCCGGCCGCCGCCGGCGCGCAGGAATGCTTCCGCCAGGCTGCGGGCGGCGCGGCGGGTCGGCAGCAGGATCAGCCCCGCCGCCATCCGCTCGCCGCCATGCCCCGCCTCGCCAACCCCCCTCTGGCCATGCAGCGCCAGCCAGCGCGAGGCCAGGGTATCAAGGAAGGGGAGTCCGGGCGCGATCGAAACGAGGTTCATTCGCCGGCCAACCCCTCAAGCCGCGGACCCCAGCCGGCAACGATCGCGGTCCTGCTGTCGTCGCCAAGCGGCTGCAATTCGATGTCCAGCGCATCCGCCGGCCGCAGCTCACCGAGCCGATCCGGCCACTCCACCATGACGATGTCGCGGGTCGCATCGTCCCAGCCGAGTTCCGCCAGGGCGCCTGGGCCGTCGGTGCGCCACAGGTCGAAGTGATGCACCGGGCCGCGCGGCGTGGCGTAGCTTTGCACGAGAGTATAGCTGGGGCTGGGCACTTCCAGCGCCGGATCGAGGGTCACCGCCCGCAGCAGCGCGCGGGCGAACTCGGTCTTGCCGGCGCCGAGCGGACCGTGCAGCAGGATCGCGTCCCCCGCCTGCATCCGTGCAGCCACCCGCCCGGCCAGCCTGGCGGTGGCCGCGACGTCGGGCAGGTTGAGCCGCAGCATTTCAGCCATGCGGGCAATCTGGTCCGCAACCCGAGTCGCCACAACCTCCGCCGGGATACCCTGTGCCTGCCGGCCCGGTCGCGGGTTGCGACGAGAACCGCTAATCTCGGCCCATGAGCACAGAACTGGACAACACCGAAATCGAAACCGATGTCGCGATCATCGGCGCCGGCCCGGTCGGGCTGTTCGCCGCCTTCGAACTCGGCATGCTGAAGCTGTCGGCGGTGCTGATCGACGCCCTGGCCGAGGTCGGCGGCCAATGCACCGCGCTGTACCCGGAAAAGCCGATCTACGACATCCCGGCCCACCCCGCGATCGACGCCGCCGACCTCATCGCGCAGCTGGAACGCCAGATCGCCCCGTTCCACCCCCGCACCCTGCTCGGCCGCCGTGTCGAGGGCCTGGAGGGCAGTTCCGGCGGCTTCCTCCTGCGCACCGACCGGGGCGACCTGGTCCGCGCCAAGGCGGTCATCCTGGCCGCCGGGGCCGGGGCGTTCGGGCCCAACCGGCCGCCGCTGGAAGGCCTGCCGGCCTACGAGGCGAGCGGCGGGGTGCAGTATTATGTCCGCCGTCGCGAGGACCTGCGCGGCAAGCGGGTGGTGATCGCCGGCGGCGGCGATTCGGCGGTGGACTGGGCGCTGGCGCTGCGCGGCATCGCCCAATCGATCCACGTGGTGCATCGGCGCGCCAAGTTTCGCGCCGCTCCGGAATCCGCCGCTCAGCTCGACGCGGCGGTCGCGCGCGGCGAGGTGCAGATGGAGGTCCCGTTCCAGTTGCATGGCCTGCATGGCGAGGGCGGGGTGCTGGCGGCGGTGGAGATCGCCGATCTCGATGGGGCGACCCGGCAGGTGCCCGCCGATGTTCTGCTGCCGTTCTTCGGGCTCTCGATGGATCTCGGCCCGATCGCCGGCTGGGGCGTTGCGCTGGAGCGGCACCACGTATGCGTCACGCCCGCGACCTGTGCCACCAGCGTGCCCGGCATCTTTGCGATCGGCGACGTTGCGACCTATGCGGGGAAGCTGAAGCTCATCCTCCAGGGCTTTTCCGAAGCAGCGATGGCAGCGCACGCGATCCATCCGATCGTGTTCCCCGACGTCGCCCTGCATTTCGAGTATTCCACCACCAAGGGAGTGCCGGACGTTCCGGGACCACCGGGGTTGCCGGACTAGCCGGGTCCACCAGCCGGACCTCGAACCCGGCACCGTTCGCGGGAAACAACGGGGAACCGGTGGAATTTCATGTCGTTCTAAGGCTTGCGAACGACAGGAGACTACATGGCCGGCCACGCGACTGCGGCAAGCGCCCCGGAAATCGATCCGCCGCGCGTTTCGACCGGAAACATGGGGTTGGACAACATCCTTGGCGGTGGCCTCGATGCCGACAGGCTTTACCTCTACGAAGGCCGGCCCGGGACCGGCAAGACCACGCTCGCCATGCAGTTCCTGCTGGAAGGCGCGCGCCGTGGCGAGTCGACGCTTTACGTTACGCTGTCCGAAACGCAGGCGGAGCTGCGCGTGGTGGCGGCGCGGCATGGCTGGTCGCTCGAAGGGGTCGACATATTCGAGCTGGTGGAGCCCGACGCCAGCCTGGACAATGACCGCGAACTGACCGTCCTGCATCCCGCGGAGCTCGAACTTAGCGAAACCACCAAGGTGGTCTTCGCCAAGGTGAACGAAACCAACCCGACACGGGTGGTGTTCGACAGTCTTTCGGAAATGCGCATGCTGGCGCAGAGCCCGTTGCGCTACCGGCGGCAGATTCTGGCGCTGAAACATTTCTTTTCCGGGCGCCGCTGCACGGTGATCCTGCTCGATGACCTCACCGCGCAGGCGGGAGACCTGCAGCTGCATTCCATCGCCCACGGAGTGGTGCTGCTGGAGCAGTTGGCCATCGATTTCGGCGCCGAGCGGCGGCGGCTGCGCGTGGTGAAGATGCGCGGCATTCCGTTTCGCGGCGGATTCCACGATTTCTCGATCGGTCGAGGTGGCGTGATGGTCTATCCGCGCCTCGTCGCCGCCGACCATCGCCGCGGCTTCGTCGCCGGATTCGCCCCGAGCGGCAACGCCGAGCTGGATACCCTGCTGGGCGGCGGCCTGGAGCGCGGCACCAACGCGCTGATCATCGGCGCTGCCGGCGTCGGCAAATCCTCGGTCGCGCTGACCTACGCGCTCGCCGCCGCTGCACGCGGCGAAAAATCGGTCATGTTCGCCTTCGACGAACGCCGCGGCACGATCGATGCGCGCGCGCGGGCGCTCGGCCTGCCGCTGGAGGCCGCCGTTAAATCCGGCATGGTGCGGATTCAGCAGATCGACCCGGCCGAAATGTCGCCGGGGGAGTTCGCCTGCCTGGTGCAGCACAGTGTCGATCACGGCGAGGCCCGCGTCGTCATCATCGACAGCCTGAACGGCTATCTCAATGCCATGCCGGATGGCCGCTTCCTCATTCTGCAGATGCATGAACTGCTCGGCGCGCTCAGCCAGCTGGGGGTGCTCACCATTCTCGTGCTGGCCCAGCACGGCCTGGTCGGACCGATGCAGACCCCGGTCGATATCAGCTATCTCAGCGATGCGGTGCTGATGCTGCGGTATTTCGAGATCGACGGCACCGTTCGGCGCGCCATATCGGTGGTGAAGAAGCGCAGCGGCCATCACGAGAGCACGATTCGCGAATTCAAGCTCAGTTCACGCGGCTTCAGCGTCGGGCCGCCGTTGAGCGAGTTCAGCGGGCTGCTTTCGGGAACCCCGCAATACACCGGCAGGGGCATTCCCGCGGTTCCCGAGAACGATGCGCCGTCGTTCGGCAGCCTCTCTGGCGGAGGCGATCTTGAACCCTAAACTTGCCCGGTTGGAAGAACTGCAGACGCTTGATGGCCCGGACAGCGCCGCGGTCGCGGTGCTGGCGCCGGTGGGACGCGACGGGCCGGCGTCGGCGGCCTTGCTGCGCGAGGCCGGGCTGGCGGTGGTGCTCTGCGCCGGCCTGCCGGATCTCATGGCGGCCTTGCGCAATGGCGTCGCGGCCGTCTTCGTCGCCGAGGAGGCCCTGTTCGGCCGTCCCATCGACGACCTGCTGGACTGGGTGCGTGAACAGCCGCCGTGGTCCGAACTGCCATTCGTCATGCTGACCAGCCAGCAGCTGCGGCGCGACGTGGCGCTGTGGCGCGCAGGGGCTGGTCGACCGGTTCCGCAATGTCTCGCTGCTGGAGCGGCCGGTCCACGGCATCACCCTGGTCAGCGCACTGCGCACCGCGGTGCAGGCGCGGCGGCGGCAATACGAAGTCCGCTCCTACCTCGATGAACGCGAGCAGGCTGCACGCGGCCTCGAATCCCTGGTGGCCGATCGCACCCGCGAGCTGGAGGCGGCAAACCGGCTGCTGCGGACGCAGATCGCCGAGCGTGAACAGGCCGAGGCGGCCTTGCGGCAAGCGCAGAAGATGGAGGCGGTTGGGCAACTCACCGGCGGCCTGGCGCACGATTTCAACAACCTGCTGGCCGGCATCATCGGCAGCCTCGACCTGATGCGGGCGCGGATCTCGCGCGGAAAGGTCGACGACCTGTCGCGCTACATCAATGCCGCGATGACCGCGGCAAATCGCGCGGCATCGCTGACCCAGCGCCTGCTGGCGTTTTCGCGCCGTCAGACGCTGGACCCGCGCCCGACCGACATCAAGCGGCTGACCGCCAGCATGGAAGAGCTGATCGGGCGGACGGTGGGACCCTCGATCGCCGTCGAGACGCGTTTTCCGGACGGCCTCTGGGCGACGCTGTGCGACGCCAACCAGTTGGAGAACGCGCTGCTCAACCTCACGATCAACGCCCGCGACGCCATGCCGCAGGGCGGCTCGCTAATACTGGAAGCGGGCAACACCGACCTCGACACGGATGCGGCCCGTGCACTTCACGTCACCCCGGGAGAATATCTGACGGTCAGCGTCACCGACACCGGGGTGGGCATGTCGGAGGAAACGATGAGTCGCGCCTTCGAGCCGTTCTTCACCACGAAGCCGCTGGGGCAGGGCACCGGCCTCGGGCTTTCCATGGTCTACGGCTTCGTGCGGCAGAGCGGCGGCCATCTTCGCATCACCAGCGAACTCGGCAGGGGCAGCACGGTCCGCCTGTATCTTCCGCGTTATCGCGGCCACGGCGATATCGAGGTGGCGTCGTCCGACGTCGAGGCGGCGGCAGCCTCTCCCCTGACCGGTGAGACGGTGTTGGTGGTCGACGACGAACCGGTGGTGCGGATGCTGGTCGTCGACCTGCTGCGCGATCTCGGCTACGCCACGGTCGAAGCCGGGGACGGTCCGCAGGGCCTGCAGGTCCTCGGTTCGCGCCAGCGGGTCGATCTCCTAGTGACCGATGTCGGGCTGCCGAACGGCATGAACGGCCGCCAGCTGGCCGATGCCGCGCGGGCGATGCGGCCCGGGCTGAAAGTGCTGTTCATCACCGGCTACGCCGAGACGATGGTGATCGGAGAAGGCCATCTGGAAACCGGCATGCAGGTGATCACCAAGCCGTTCGCGATGGACACGCTGGCCAGCAAGATCCGCGGCATGGTCGCGGCGCCCGCCGCTTGAAGCCGGCCGCCTGAACCCCGGCGCCTGACGCCCGCCGGCACGCCGGCGGGTTATCGGCGGCGCGCCATCGGCAGCAGGGCCATGACGACGACTGCGACGGCGATCGGGCTCCAGCTGATCGAGGCGGCCGGAAGCGTGGGGGCCGCGGTCGCCTCCTCCGCCCGTGCGGCCATACCGGCGGCACGGCCGCTGGCGCTGCCGTGGCGGCTGGCATAGACCTTGGTGAACTCGGCACCCAGCAGGAAGATCTCCGCCGAGTAGTAGATCCACAGCAACACCACGATCAGCGCCCCGGCTGCGCCGTAGCTCGATGCGATCGTGCTGCTGCCGATATACAGGCCGATCAGCGATTTGCCGATGGTGAACAGAAACGCCGTCGCCACCGCGCCGACGATCACGTCGCGCCAGGCCAGCCGCCGATCCGGCAGAACCTTGTAGATCGCCGCGAACAGCACCGCGATCATTACGAACGACAACCCGAAGTTCAGGCCAGACAGCAGGACGCTTCCGAATGGCAGCCGCGCGTTGACGAAATCGCCCAGCGCCGTGAGCATCGCGCTGATCACCAGCGACACCAGCAACAGGAAACCCAGCGCCCCCACCAGCCCGAGGCTGAGCGCCCGGGCCTTCAGCAGTTGCGACACCGTGCTGCCCTTCGGCTGCGCCTTCCAGATTTCGTTCAGCGCCGTCTGCATTTCACCGAACACGCCGGAAGCGGTCACCAGCAGCGTCACGAAGCCGATGACGCTGGCGAGGATGCCGGAGGACCGGTTGGATGCGCCCTTGATGGCGGTCTGCAGCAACTCGGCGCTTTGCTGGCCCATCAGCCCGCCCAGTTGCGCAGCGATCGCGCCACGTGCCGCGTCCTCACCGAACACCAGGCCCGCGATGGCCACCACGATGAACAGCACGGGCGCGATCGAGGTGACGGTGTAGAAGGCGATCGACGCGCCACGGCTCAATGCGTTGTCGTCGATGAACGCCATCACGGTCTCTTTGACCAGCGTCCAAGCCTTGCTCAACATGTCTTCGGGTCTCCCGGCCACGCCGGGGGAAACTGTTCAGCCGCGCGGTGGTTGCACCTGCGAACTCAGCCGCCGGGCGGAGCCCCCGCCGCGCGGCGGAGATGGGGCGCCAGGCGGCCCGAGACAAACAGCAGCAACATGCGGAAGTCGCTGAACAGCGACCAGAACGGATGCCCGAAGGTCTCGGGCCGATTGCCCTCCAGCAGCGCATGCGCCGTCCAGGCGAAGCCGTAGCCGATCAGCGGCGCGGCGAAGACGAAGCGCCAATCCGCGGTCGCCGCCAGCACCAGGGCGAGCAGCGCCAGGAGCGTGCCAGAATAGTGCACGGCACGGGTTGCCGGCCGGGCGTGCGCGCGAAGATAGCGGAGCCAGAATTGGTCGTAGGTTTGGGGGTAGGATGGCACTTCGGAGCTAGTGAGGGAGGCGTGGGAGCGCTCTCGCGGTGCAAGGGCACCGCTGCCGCTCACCTCGCCGCGCGAGAATGCGCGTCTACGATGCGTAATCCGGCTCCTGCTTGTCCAGGATGCGTCGCCAGGCGTCGAGATGCATGCGGGCGTCGGCGTAGCTGCTCCGGGGGCCGGTCTGGTGGCGGCGGTTTTTCTCCGGGAGCTGGCGCAGCTTCTGGCCGCTGGACATGGCGGTGAACTGGTACATCGTCGTCCGCTCGGCGGTGAACAACTCGTCGAACGCGTCATGCACCGTCGGGCCGACCACGGTGACGCCGTGGCCGCCCATGATCATGATCGTCTTGTCGCCCATCAGGTCCGCAATGCGGTCCCCTTCGCTGATGTCGCCGACCGGCTCGTCGCCTTCGTTGTCGATCACCACGCGGTCGTTGAGCGTCAGGTTGTTGTGGTGGGCCAGCGCCATCTCCGGGTTTTCCAGCATCGACAGCGCGGTCAGGTATTGCGGATGCACATGCAGCACGCAGGCGGCGGCCGGGCTGCGCAGGTGGATGCGGGCGTGGATGTGGAACGCCACCTTGCGCAACTCGCCGCGGCCGCGCAGCACGTTGCCGTCGAGGTCGCAGACGATCAGGCTGGAGGCCGTCAGCTCCTCGAACCGGTAGCCGCGGGCGTTGATGATGAAGGTCGGCGGATCCTCCGGCCGGATCTGCGGCAGCATCAGCGAATTGTGGTTGCCGATCTGCTCGTTCCAGCCGAGCCGGGCGGAGACGCGGAACACCGCGGCCATGTCGCAGCGCAGGCGCCACTCTTCGGCTTCGGCATCGCTTGAGGACAGGTTGCGGACGATCGCGGACATGCGCGGAAACTCCCTGTTGCAGAACGGGTCCGAGGGTTACGGCCGGATGCACCGATCCTGCGCCGGAACATGGTCCTTGCCAAGACTGGGCGGTGGTCGCAGCATCACGGCCAGGGTCCGCTTCCAGGTTTTCGTCAAATATAAGGGGAAAAAAGATGCTCCGCCGCCGCAGCTTCAATGCCGCCTTGCTGGCGTCCGCGCTGCCGATGCCGGCCATTGCCCAGACCACCGGCCTGTCCGCCGGCAAGAAGGGCGGCGACGTCATCATCGGAATGACCGCGGCGCCGCCGACCCTCGATGCCCAGGCGACCACCGCCCAGGCGGCGCGCAACGTGTCCATGCACATCTACGAGTCGCTGTTCACCCGCGACGAAGGCGCCAACCCGAAGCCCGAGCTGGCCGAAGGCGTCGACATCGCCGCCGACGGCATGACCTACACCTTCAAGCTGCGCAGCGGCGTCAAATTTCACAACGGCAAGACCATGACGTCGGCCGACGCCAAGGCCAGCATGGAACGCTACGCCAAGGTCGGCGGCTCCGGCGACGCGCTGAAGCCGGTCGCCGCCTACGAGACGCCCGATTCCAACACGCTGGTGCTGAAGATGGGCAGCATCTTCCCCGGCCTGATCGAGGCGATCAGCAGCCCCCGCGCGCCGTTCGCGATCATGCCGTCCGAGGAATGCGGCAAGCCGGTCGGCGCCCCCGCCATCATCGGCACCGGCCCGTTCGCCTTCGCCGAATACAAGCCCGACAACTACGTCAAGATGACCCGCTTCGACGGCTACGTGCCCAACACCAATTATGAGAAGCGGGACGGCTTCACCGGCCGCAAGACCCCCTATTTCGACAGCGTCACCATCCGCATCATGACCGAGGGCGGCGCCCGCACCGCGGCGCTGCAGACCGGCGAGCTGCATGTCCTGGAGACGCTGGACGTGCCCGCCGCCAAGCGGCTCAAGGACGACAAGAACGTCCACACCTACACCATGATGCCGTGGGCGTTCCTCACCCTGATGATGAACACCAACTGGGGACTGACCGCCAATGTCGAGATGCGCCGCGCCATCCAGGCGGCTCTCGATCTCGAGGAAGTGGCCGCCATCGCCTCGGACGGTCTCTACCGCCTCGATCCCGCCTGGCAGTATCCCGGCACCAATTACTTCCCCGGCGTCGCCGGGCTCGATGCCTACACCAAGCAGGACCAGGCGAAAGCCAAGGCGAAGCTCGCCGCCGCCGGCTACAAGGGCGAGGAGCTGCAGGTCATCTGCGACAGCAGCATCAAGGTCCACCTGGACGCTGGCACCGTCGCCGCCGAGCAACTCCGCGCCGCCGGCTTCAAGGTCAAGCTGACGGTCACCGACTGGCCGACCGTTAACGCCTCCCGCGTGAAACCCGAGGGCTGGAACATCTGGCCGCTCTCGATGGGCATCGAGCCCTACGAGGGCCCGTACAACGTCATCGGCTTCTTCGGCGGCAAGGCGCCGGTGCAGATCAGCCACGACCCGGTCATCGACGAATGCATCACCAACCTCGCCTCGAAGCTGAAGCTGGAGGATCGCCGTGCCGCGGTCGCCGCCTTCCAGGCGCGCATGTACGACCAGGCGATCGCCGTGAAGGTCGGCGACACCGGCCTGGTGCAGGCGACGCGCTCCAACGTGCTGGGCTACGCGCCCTACCGCATTCCCCGGATGTGGGATTGCTGGTTCGCCTGAGCCGTAACCGTCGCACGGAACGCCGCCGGCAGTGCTGAGGCTGATCGTCCTTCGCCTGCTGGCGGCAATTCCCGTGCTGCTGGTGGTATCGCTGGTCAGCTTCGGCCTGACCCTGCTGGTGCCGGGTGATATCGCCACCGAAATGGCCGGCCCGACCGCGAGCGCCACCGCCATCCAGCAGCTGCGGGTCGAACTCGGGCTCGACCAGCCACCGCTCGCGCGCATGGCGAAGTGGTACGGCGGGCTGCTGCACGGCGACCTCGGCCGCTCCGTGCTGCTGCGCCAGAGCGTCGGCGAGGCGGTGCTGGAACGTCTGCCGGTGACCCTGTCGCTAACCTTCGCCGGGTTGTCGCTCGCTTGCCTGCTGGGCATCCCCGCGGGCCTGCTGGCGGCGGCAAAAGTGCGCCGCTGGCCGGACCAGGCGGCCATGGGAGCGTCGCTGCGTGGGCCTGTCCCTGCCGGATTTCTGGCTCGGGCTGCTGCTGATCTGGGTGGTCGGCGTGAAGCTCGGCTGGCTGCCGACCGGCGGCTTCGTTCCGCTGTCGAGCGACCCGCTCGGCTGGCTGCGCAGCATCGCCATGCCGGCCTCGGCGCTGGCGCTGACCCAGCTTGGCCCGATCGCGCGCATGACCCGCTCGGCGGCGCTGGAAGTCGCCGGCAGCGATTTCATCCGCACCGCCCGCGCCAAGGGCCTGACTGAGCCGCGGGTGTTCACCGTGCATGTGCTGGCGGGCGCGCTGGTGCCGATCCTGACGGTGGTCGGCATCAGCTTCGGCCTGTCGCTCGGCGGCGCGCTGGTCATCGAGCAGGTGTTCAGCCTGCCAGGCGTTGGCCGCCTGGTGATCGGCGCGGTGCTGCGGCGGGACTGGCCGATCATCCAGGGCGGGCTGGTGATCATCTCGCTGGTGTTCGTGCTGGTGAATCTGCTGGTCGACCTGCTGTATCTCTGGGCCGACCCGCGCCTGCGGGAGTCCGCATGAGGGACCTGCTGCGCCGGCGGTCGTTCCTGATCGGCGTCATGCTGTTCGGCCTGGTGGTGCTGGCCGCCATCCTGGCCGGCTGGCTCGCGCCGTTCGACCCGGTGAAGAACAACTACCGCAACCGCCTGGGCGAGCCGTCCGACCTCAACCTGCTCGGCACCGACCGCTTCGGCCGCGACGTGCTCAGCCGCATCCTGTTCGGCGCCCGGATCTCGCTGGAGATCGGCCTGGCGGTGGCGCTCGTCTCGGGCCTTGCCGGGGCCGTCGCCGGGCTCGCGGCGGGCTGGTGGAAGGGCGTGGACGTTTGGTTGATGCGGGTCATGGACGGGCTGATGGCGTTCCCCGGCCTGCTGCTGGCCATTGCCCTGGCCGCCACCCTGGGCCCGAGCGAAACCACCGTCGTCGTGGCGCTGGCCGTGGCCTACACCCCGCGCACCGCCCGTGTGATGCGCGGCGCCGTCCTGGTGGCGCGGGCGCAGGATTACGTGGAAGCGGCGAGGGCGGTCGGCGCCCGCACGACCCGCCTGCTGTGGCACCACGTCCTGCCGGCCTGCGCCGCGCCCCTGGTGGTGCAGCAGACCTACGTGTTCGCCATCGCCATCCTGGCCGAGGCCGTCCTGAGCTTCGTCGGCGTCGGCCCGCCGCCGCCGCAGCCGACCTTGGGTTCGATCATCGCCGACGGCCGCGACGCGATGGTGGAGGCGCCGTGGGTGTCGCTGTCCCCGGGCCTCGCCATCGCCATGCTGGTGCTCGGCCTCAACCTGCTCGGCGACGGCCTGCGCGACGCCCTCGACCCGCGCATGCGCCGGATGCTGCGCTGACCTCATCGCCATCGCCGTCCTGCACGACCGCACCGGCACCATGGCCTCCTCGATCCTGGTGCTGGCGGTGTTCGGGCTGGTGATCCTGGGCTGCGCGCTCGCCTTCCCGAACCGGCGCGAAGAACTGAGCCCAGAGCTGTGGGAGGGCGACCTGGCGCCGCGCGGCATCGCTGTCGCGGCGGAATAGCAAGCCTTGCGGCTTTATTTCCGAGGGGTTCCACGCCACATCATCGGCTATGACCCAGCCCACGCTCCCCCGCCGCGCCTTGCTCGCCGCCCCATTGCTGCTCGCCCCGCTGGCCGCGCGTCCGGCCCGCGCCGCCGGCATCGCGCTGACCGCGCAGGACCGCGCCGACATCGCCCGTATCGAGACCTACCTGAACGGCCTGAAGACCCTGAAGGCCCGCTTCCTCCAGGTCGCCCCGGACGGCCGCACGTCGCAGGGGACCGCCTGGATCTCCCGCCCCGGCCGGCTGCGCTTCGAATACGACCCGCCGAGCCCGTTCCTGCTGGTGGCCGGCTATGGCCTGGTGGTGTTCCACGACAAGAAGCTGATGCAGACGAACAATTTCCCGCTGTCGCAGACCCCGCTCGGCATCCTGCTGGCCGACAACCTGAAGCTGTCCGGGGACGTCACCGTGATCGGCATCGACCGGCAGCCCGGGCTGATCCAGGTTGCGACCATCCGCACCGCCTCGCCGGCCGACGGCAGCCTGACGCTGGTTTTTGCTGACAATCCGCTGGCGCTGCGGCAATGGGCGGTGGTCGACGGGCAGCGGCATGAGACGCGGGTGATCGCTGTTCGATGTCCAACTCGGCGGCCAGTTCGACGCCAAGATGTTCACCTTCATCGACCCACGGATTCTCGGCAACAGCCCGGGCACCGATCCGAACCGCTAGCGTTGGAGGTCAGGGCCTGTGGCCGCAGCGTCACAAAACGGCGCATTGCAGGAGAAGCGATGCGGCGCTGCACCAATTTGTCTTCATTTTGACGCGATTATCGAGGATGCTGCCGCCAACGCGTTCGGACCGAGCCGTATGACATGAAACCACTGATCGGCATTTCCTGCTGCACCAAGCAATTCGGCACCTTCGGGATGGCGAATCATGCCGCGTCAGACACCTATGTCCGTGCCACGGACCGCCTTGTCGGCGGCGTCCCGGTGCTGGTCCCGGCCAACGGCTCCGCCGCCGACCTTGCCACCCTGCTGTCCCGCCTGGACGGCATCATCCTCACCGGCAGCCGGTCCAACGTGCAGCCCAGCTGGTACGATGGCCCGCCGCATGCCGAGGGCACGCCCGAAGACGCCAAGCGCGACCAGGTGACGCTGCCGCTGATCCGCGCCGCGATCGCCGGCGGCGTGCCGGTGCTGGCGATCTGCCGCGGCTTGCAGGAGCTGAACGTGGCGCTGGGCGGCAGCCTGCACCAGCGCCTGCAGGACCTGCCGGACCGGATGGATCATTCGACGCCGATGCAGCCGAACCCGCGCATGCGCACCGGCAAGGCCCACGCCATCCGCGTGACCCCCGGCAGCTGGCTGCACCGGGTCGCCGGCAGCACCGAGATCGCGGTGAACTCGCTGCACAACCAGGGCATTGATCGCCTCGCCCCCGGCCTGATCGCCGAAGGCGTGGCGCCCGACGGCACCATTGAAGCGGTGCGCCTCCCGGCCGCCGCCGGGTTCGTCGTCGGCGTCCAGTGGCACCCGGAATACGATTGGGAAAGCGACGATATCTCCCGCCGCATCTTCGAGCGCTTCGGCGAGGCCGTGCGCGCCCGCACCAGCGGCATGGTCGCGGCCGCGGATTGATCCCCGGACTGCCTTCCATGGCGGAACGATAACGCCCAGGCACGGTTACCGCAGGCCGATCCATAATCCGGACCAAGCCTGGAGCAAACCGCGCATGATTCGCCTGCCTCATTTCGTCCCCTACCATCGTGGCTCGCGCATCGCCGCGGCGGCGCTCATGACATCGCTCCTGGCGGCAACGGCGGTGCAGGCCGATACCGGCGCTGCGCGCCCGGCCGACATGATCGCCGGCTTGCTGCCGCAGGTCGTCAACATCGCGATCGTCAGCTTCGAGCGGAGCGACGCGCGCACCGGCAACATGGCGGCCCAGGCCACCACGAGCGTCCGCAGGACCCAGGGCTCCGGCCTCGTCATCGATCCGTCCGGGCTGATCGCCACCAATCGCCACGTCATCGCCAAGGCCGACCAGATCGCGGTGATCCTGAACGACGGCACGCGGCTCCAGGCATCGGTCCTGGCCTATGCGGCGCAGACCGACCTGGCCTTGTTGAAGGTCTATCCCGACCGGAAGCTGCCGACCGTCACCTTCGGCGACAGCGACACCACCCGGCCGGGCGACCAGGTCTACGTCATCGGCAACCCGCTCGGGCTGGGCAGCACCGTTACCTCCGGCATCGTCAGCGCCGTGGATCGCAGCAACGACGTCAGCCAGGCGGTTTCCTTCATCCAGATCGACGCCCCGCTGAATACCGGCAACTCAGGCGGTCCGGTGTTCAACGCGGACGGCCAGGTGATCGGCATCGGTACCGCGTTGTTTGGTCCAGGCGGCGATACGGGTTCGGTGGGACTCGGCTTCGCGATCCCGGTCAACGACGCCAAATTCGTGCTGCGGCGCCTGCAGGAAAACGGCGAGCTTCGCCTTGGCTGGATCGGCGCCCATATCCAGAAGGTCGGCGCCGACATCGCAACGACCGCGGGCCTCCCCGAACCCAGCGGCTCCATCGTCACCGGCATCGAAACCGATTCGCCCGCCGCCAAGGCGGGCCTGCGGGAGGGTGACATCATCCTCAAGATCGACAACGAGGTCGTGGCCGAGACCCGCATCCTCAACCGGGTCATCGGCAGCAGCGCGATCGGCAGCACCCTGCCGCTGACCATCTGGCGCGACGGCGCCAAGCAGGTGGTCCCCGTCGTCATCGCCGAATCCGCGGCCGACAAGGCCGCCGCCGATTCCACGCGCTCCGAGAAGGCGCCGTCGGCCGATCGCGTCGACCGGCCCGATCTCGGGCTGGCGTTCGGCTCGATCGACCGCGACACCCGCGCCCGCCTGGGCCTGTCTCCACGACAGGCGGGAGTCCTGGTCACCAACGTGCTCGTCAACTCGGTCGCCGCCGAGCACGACCTCGTTCCCGGCTCGGCGATCCTCAATGTCGCGGGCCAACCGGTTACCTCTCCCGCCGAGGTGCAGGCGCGGATCGATCGCGAGCGCACGGACCAGCGCAGCGCCGTGCTGCTGCTCGTCGCCGACATGCAGGGCCGCCGCTGGGTGTCCGTTCCGCTGCATCGCTGACAGGAGCCTCGGCGGCCCGCAAGCATTTGACTTGCCGCTGGCGGCGGTGCGACCTTCGTGCCGCCCAAGCCGTGCCGGTCTTTGCGCGCGCGGCGGGGATGCGGGGGATTCCATGCCGAAGCTGCTCAAGCCCAATCGTTGCAAGGCCATGAGTTCGACGCCTGCGCACGCCCACGATGGCCCTGCTGCTCGGCGCGGGGCTTGCGGCGCCGGCCGCCGCCCAAACCCAGTTCCACGAAGCGCCGCTGCTGACCGAGCAGGTGACGGCAGGCAAGTTGCCGCCGGTGGCGCAGCGCCTGCCTGAGCATCCCTACGTCGAGACGCCGTTCCAAAGCGTCGGCAAATACGGCGGCACCTGGCGGCATGGTCGTGCTCGGCGGCGGCGACAACTACAATTTCGTCCGCGCCATCGCCAATGAGAACCTGATGCGCTGGACCCCCGACTGGAAGAAGGTGGAGCCGAACATCGCCGAGAGCGTCGATGTCAACGACAGCCGCCACCGAGTTCACCTTCCATCTCCGGCGCGGGATGAAATGGTCGGACGGCGCGCCTTTCAACGCCGACGACATCATGTTCTGGTACGAGGACGTGTTCTCCGTCGACGCGCTGACCGCCAAGCAAGCCGCCGATCTCCTGGTTTCCGGCGGCGTGCCGGTGAAGGTGGAGAAGAAAGACGACGAGACGGTCGTCTTCAAATTCGCTCGAGCCCTACGGCCTGTTCCTGCAGCAACTCGCCTACGGCTTCGGCGAATTCCCGACCCTGTATCCGAAGCATTATCTGCAGCAGTTCCACATCCGGTACAACAAGGACGGCATTCGCAAGCTGCTGGCGGCGGACGCCGTCGGCGAAGGACTGGGTGGCGCTGTTCAACTCGAAGATCTCGCCGAACTACCTCAACCCGTACTGGCAGAACCCTGAGCTGCCGACGCATCAATCCCGTGGATCTTCACCAACAAATACGGCTCCATCGAGCGGGTCGTCGCGGTGCGCAATCCGTATTACTGGAAGGTCGACACCGCCGGGAACCAGCTGCCCTATATCGACCGCGTCACCTGGGACCAGGTCAACGACGTTCAGCTCGCGCTTGCTGAAGGCGATCAACGGCGAGATCGACTACCAGCTCCGCCATGTCGGCCAGCTGCCGTTCAAATCGACGCTGTATGACAACCAGAAGAAGGGCAATTACCGCTTTTCGACTGTTGCCGACCATCCAGCCAACGACGCGGTGCTGCTGTTCAACCTGAACGTCAACGACCCGATCAAGCGGAAGGTGTTCCGGACAAGAATTTCCGCATCGGCTTCTCCTACGCGGTCGACCGCCAGGAAATCATCGACGCCGTGTATGTGGGCCAGGGCACGCCGGCGCAGGTCTCGGTTCGGCCCGGGCATCCGCTGTACAACGAGCGGCTGCAGAACCAATATACCGAGCATGATCTGAAGAAAGCGGCCGAGTATCTGGATAAGGCAGGTCTCGACAAGAAGGATTCCGAAGGCTTCCGCCTCGGCCCGGACGGCAAGCGTTTCTCGATCATCTTCATCGTCGCCGATGTCTACGGCCTGCAGTATCCGGACGTGATGCAGCTGGTCCAACGCCAGGTGAAGGAAGTCGGCCTCGACGTGCAGATCCGCGCCACGGACTGGGCGCGCTTGACCAGCATGCAGGCGGCCAACGAGCAGGATGCCTATCTGTGGAACTGCGTCGGCGGCGAAAGCGACGTGTATACCGATCCGCGCTGCTACCTGCCTTACCAGACGGAGGCCATTTTCTATGCCCGGAAATGGGCACAGTGGTACGGCGACCATTCGGTCGGTGAGGAGCCTCCCGAGGCGGTGAAGCGCGAGATGGCGCTGTACGACAAGGTCAACGAATCCGTCACCGACGATGTCCCGCACCGCCGCCATGAAGGCGGTGCTGGAAGCCGCGGCCGACAATTTCTTCGTCATCGGCATCACCCAGGGCGGCGACAAGTTCGGCATCGCCAAGACCAACATGAAAAACGTTTTCGAGCCGCTGCCGGTGTCCGGGGCGCTGTGGGCGCCGGCGCCTGCGACCGCGCAGATGTATTTCGATCGGTGAGGGGAGAGAGGAAGGCCAGGGGCTTTGCCCCTGGACCCCAATCAAGGCGGAGCCTTGATAATCCTGGACTATGCTCGCCGCCGTTGGATGGTATCGCTATCCGACTGAATGCAAGTAGCGGGATCAAAGGGCCTCCGGCCCTTTGCGGGTCGAGGGCAGCGCCCTCGCCTTCCTTCTGAATCCTGCTATGCGCGATTACATCATCCGGCGCCTGCTCTACATGATCCCGACGATCTTCGCGATTTCGGTGATTGCCTTCATCATCATCCGCCTGCCCCCTGGGGACTACCTGACCACGGTGATCGCCGAGCTGTCGGCGAACGGTGCCCCGGTAGACAGCGGCACCCTGGCTTCATTGCGGGCGCGCTATGGCCTCGGTGATCCCGGCTATGTGCAGTATTGGCGTTGGATCACCGGCATCGTGCTGCGGGGTGACTTCGGCTTGTCGTTCGAGCGCAACGTGCCGGTGAGCAGCCTGATCTGGGGCCGGCTCGGCGCGACGTTCGGAATTTCCGATCACCACTTTGCTGTTCATCTG
This sequence comes from uncultured Alphaproteobacteria bacterium, assembly GCA_963819305.1. Classification (GTDB taxonomy): domain Bacteria; phylum Pseudomonadota; class Alphaproteobacteria; order Acetobacterales; family Acetobacteraceae; genus CAVTKE01. The sequence continues at coordinate 417,431 of CAWFVP010000001.1, read as the reverse complement.
GATGGTCGCATTCCCGATCGGGATCTACTCCGCGGTCCGAAAATACTCGTTGGGCGATTACGCCGTTACGTTCTTCGGTTTCCTTGGGCTCGCGATGCCGAACTTCCTGCTGGCGCTGGTGCTGATGTATATTTCGGTGCGCTATTTCGGCCAGAGCGTCGGCGGCCTGGTTTCACCGGAATCTACGACAAGCCCTGGGACCTCGGAGAAATTCGATGACCTGCTGGCGCATGTCTGGCTGCCGGTGTTCGTGATCGGCGCTGTCCGGCATGGCCGCCTGATCCGCATCATGCGCGCCAATCTGCTGGACGAGCTGTATCGCCCCTACGTCGTCACCGCGCGGGCAAAGGGCATGTCGGAATTCCGCCTGCTGCTGAAATACCCCGTACGGGTCGCGCTGAATCCGTTCCTGAGCACCGTCGGCTGGATGCTGCCGACGCTGGTGTCGGGCGAGATCATCGTCTCCGTCGTGCTGAGCCTGCCCACCACCGGGCCGTTGCTGCTGCGCGCGCTGCTCACGCAGGACATGTATCTCGCCGGCAGCATCATCCTGATCGCCAGCTTGCTGACGGTGTTCGGCACGTTGCTGTCCGACATCCTGCTGGCTTGGGTCGATCCGCGGATCCGCTACCAGTGACCGACCTCGCAGTAGCCACAGTATCGCCGTTCGAGCGAACCGAACAGTCGTCGTGGCCGGCCAGTGGCGGCTGTTCTGGTGGAAGTTCCGCAAGCACCGCTTGCGCCATGGCGAGCCTCATTTTGGTGTTTCTGCTGTACCTGGCGGCCGCGTTCGCCGAATTCCTGGCGCCGTTTCCGGTCGACATGCCGAATGTCGCGCTATACCTACGCTCCGCCGCAGGTCGCTGCACCTGTTCCAGGACGGGGCGTTGGCGCCTTATGTCAACGGCTACAAGGTCCAGATCGACCCGGTGGCGATGCGCCGGAATTTCGTGGTCGATCCGAACGTCCGCATTCCGGTGCGCTTCTTCGCCGAGGGCACGCCATACATGTTGTGGGGCCTGTTCCCGACGCGCACGCATCTGCTCGGCGTCGAGAAACCGCGGCGATCCGCTGTATCCTGTTCGGCGCCGACCGCCTCGGTCGGGACCTGCTCAGCCGGGTTATCTTCAGCACCCGCATCTCGCTCTCGATCGGCCTCGTCGGCGTCACCATCAGCCTGACGCCTGGGCGTCCTGCTCGGCGGGGTTTCGGGCTATTTCGGCGGCGCCATCGACACGGTGATCCAGCGCATCATCGAGTTCGTCCGCTCGGTTCCGACCATTCCGCTATGGATGGGCATGGCCGCGGCGATCCCGACCGCCTGGCCGCCGCTGCGCACCTATTTCGTCATTACCCTGATCATCTCGCTGATCGGCTGGACCAGCCTGGCGCGCGAGGTGCGCGGCAAGTTCCTGGTGCTGCGGCACGAGGATTTCGTCACCGCGGCCCGGCTGGACGGCCTGTCCGATCTCGCCATCATCTACAAGCACATGGTGCCGTCCTTCCTCAGCCACATCATCGCGGCGGTGACGCTGGCGATCCCCGGCATGATCCTGGCAGAAACGGCGCTGAGCTTCCTCGGCATCGGGCTGCAGCCGCCGATCGTCAGTTGGGGCGTGCTGCTGCAGGAGGCGCAGAACATCCGCGCCGTCGCCTCGGCGCCCTGGCTGCTGTTCGCCCCTGGCGCTGCGGTGGTCAGCGCCGTGCTGGCGCTGAACTTCCTCGGTGACGGCCTGCGCGATGCGGCGGACCCCTATGCCTGACGACGACGACGTCCTGCTGCGGGTCGAAGGCCTGCACACCAATTTCTTCACCGACGAGGGCGTGGTCAAGGCGGTCGACGGCGCCGACTTCGCTGTCCGCGCCGGCCGCACCCTGTGCGTGCTGGGCGAATCCGGCTGCGGCAAGTCCATGACGGCGCGCTCGATCCTGCGCATCGTCGACCGCCCCGGCCGCATCGTCGGCGGCAGCATGCTTTGGCGGCAGCAAGGACGGCACGGTCATCGACCTGATGCGCCTGTCGCCGCGCGGCCCGGATATCCGGCGCATTCGCGGCCAGGAGATCGCGATGATCTTCCAGGAGCCGATGGCCTCGCTCGGCCCGATCCACAGCATCGGCGACCAGATCACCGAAACCATCCTGCTGCATCAGGACCTGAGCAAATCCGCCGCCCGCGAAAAGACCATTGCCATCCTGCGCCGGGTCGGCATCCCCGACGCCGAGCGGCGGCTCGATGCCTATCCGTTCCAGCTTTCCGGCGGCATGCGGCAGCGCGCGATGATCGCGCTCGCGCTGTGCTGCGAACCGCGCCTGCTGATCGCCGACGAGCCGACCACGGCGCTCGATGTCACCACCCAGGCCAACATTCTCGACCTGCTGCGGGAACTGCAGCCTGAATACGGGATGGCGGTGATGTTCATCACCCACGATCTCGGCGTGGTCGCCGAAATCGCCGACGACGTGGTGGTGATGTATCTCGGCCGGGTCGTCGAGCAGGCGCCGGTGGATGCCATCTTCCATGCGCCGAAGCATCCCTACACCCAGGCGCTTGCTCCGCTCGGTGCCGAAGCTTGGCTCGCGCGGCGAATCCCGGCGCCTCGCCTCGATCCGCGGTCTGGTTCCCCATCCGTTCGCCCGCCCGACCGGATGCGCCTTCGCCCCTCGCTGCGACCACGCGATCCCTGGCCGCTGCGACCGCGCCGCCCGAGATGGTAAACCTGCCGGACGGCCAGAGCGTGCGTTGCGTCCTGTACCAGAACGCCCAGGCCGTGGCATGACGGCGCCTGAAAAGCTGCTGGAGGTGCGCGACCTCCAGGTGCATTTCCCGATCCAGAAAGGCGTGCTGCGTCGCGTCGTTGGGCACGTGAAGGCGGTGGACGGCGTCAGCTTCACCATCCATGCCGGCGAGACCCTGGGGCTGGTCGGCGAATCCGGTTGCGGCAAGACCACCACCGGCCGGGCCATCCTGCGCATCCTGAAGCCGACCGCGGGCCAGATCATCTATCACCGAGGCGATGCCGGCTCGGTCGACCTGGCGCCATTGGACAATCGGGCGCTGCGGCCGTACCGGCGCGACATCCGGATGATCTTCCAGGACCCGCAATCCTCGCTCAATCCACGGCTGCCGGTCATGGAGATCGTCGGCCAGTGCCTGCGCGCCAACGGCATCGCGCGCGGCCAGGAACTGGAAGACCGGGTCGCGGAATTGCTGCGCAAGGTCGGGCTGCGGCCGGAATATCTGCGCCGCTATCCGCACGCGTTCAGCGGCGGCGAACGTCAGCGCATCGGCATTGCCCGCGCATTGGCGCTGCATCCCCGGCTGATCGTGGCTGACGAGGCGGTCTCGGCACTGGACGTGTCGGTGCAGGCGCAGACGCTGAACCTGCTGCAGGACCTGCAGCAGGAATTCTCCCTGACCTATCTTTTCGTCGCGCACGACCTGTCGGTGGTGGAGCACATCTCCGACCGGGTCGCGGTGATGTATTGCGGCCGCATCGTCGAGCTTGCGCCGACCGATGACCTGTTCGCCCGGCCGATGCATCCCTACACCGAGGCGCTGCTTTCGGCGGTGCCGGTGGCCGACCCGCGCCTGCGCGGCAAACGCGCCCGCATTCGCCTGACCGGTGAAGTGGCCGATCCGGCGTCACCGCCGCCGGGCTGCGCCTTCCACCCGCGCTGCGGCTATGCCGAAGCCCGCTGCCGCACCGAAGTTCCGCAATTGCGCGAAGTGGCGCCGGGCCATGTCTCCGCCTGCCATTTCGCCGAATCGCTCCCGCTCAACGGCATCGTCGTCAAGGAAGCTGCCTCATGAAGATCACCAGGATCATCGCCTACCCCGCCTGGATCGGCACCCGCAACCAGTTGCTGGTGAAGGTCGAGACTGACCAGGGCGTATCGGGCTGGGGCGAATCCGGCCTGTCCGGCCGCGAAAAGGCGGTGGCCGGCGCCGTCGAGCACTATGCGCAATTCCTGATCGGCCGCGACCCGATGCGCGCCGGCGCGCTGTGGCAGGAGATGTATCGCAGCCAGTATTTCGAGGGCGGCCGGGTGCTGACCGCGGCAATCTCGGCGATCGACATCGCGCTCTACGACATCAAGGGGAAGGCGCTCGGCGTTCCAGTCTACCAACTATTGGGCGGCAAGCATCGTGACCGCGTGCCGAGCTTTGCCACCACCTCCGCCGACCCAGGCGAGGAGATGATCGAGCAGGCACGCATGCTGATCGCCCATGGTTGGAACTGCATGCGGCTGAGCTGCGCCGGGCACCAGAGCAAAGACATCTACGAGCCGCGCGAGTCGATCGCGGAGACCGCCCGCTGGCTGATCCGCGCGCGCGAGGAGCTGGGCACCACCGTGGTGCTGGGGGTCGATTACCACCACCGTCTCAGCGTCGCCGAGGCGGCGTCGTTCTGCCAGAAGATGCCTGCGGGGACTCTGGACTTCCTGGAGGAGCCGATCCGCGATGAAAGCCCGGACGCCTATGCGGCCCTGCGCCGGATGACCGACATCCCGTTCGCCATCGGGGAGGAATTTGCCTCCAAATGGCAGTTCCTGCCGTATATCGAACGCGGCCTGCACGAGTTCAACCGGATCGACATATGCAACGTCGGCGGCTTCACCGAAGCGATGAAGGTCGCGGGCTGGAGCGAGGCGCATTATGTGGATCTGATGCCGCATAATCCGCTCGGCCCCGTCTGCACTGCCGCCACCGTGCACTTCGCCGCCGCGGTGCCGAACTTCTCCTGGCTGGAGACCCGCAGCGCCCCGACCGAGACGCATCTCGGCTTCGATTCCAGCGCATTTTTCCCGGTCCAGGTGAAACTGGATGGCGCCGACTATCCGGTCCCGGAAACGCCGGGATTGGGTGTCGAGGTGGACGAGGACAAGGTGAAGGCGGAAGCGTTCCGATTCTGGGAAGCGCCGCATCTGCGCCGCCGGGACGGCTCCTACACCAATTGGTAGATCACCCTTCGACAATCTTCCGGCGAATGCGCGCGGACAGGAAATCGATCGCCGCGACGGTCGCCAGGATCAGCAGGATGATGAACAGTACCTGGTCCCAGTAGCCGACCTTGATGCGTTCGGCGATCTGCAGCCCGATCCCCCCGGCGCCGACGACGCCTAGAATGCTGGCGCTCCGGGTGTTGCTTTCGAACTGGTACAGGAACTGCGCCAGCATCACCGGAAGTACCTGCGGCAGCAGGCCGAAGCGCACCCGCAACACTGCGTTGCCGCCAGCCGCCGTCACCGCTTCGGTTTGCCTGGTGTCGGCGTTCTCGATCGCTTCGGCGAACAGCTTCGCCAGCACGGCCACTTCGGCCGCGAAGATGGCGAGCACGCCGGCGAGCGGCCCCAGTCCCACCGCGCGAACGAAGGCCAGCGCCCAGATCAGTTGGTCCATTCCACGCAACCCGTCGAACACGCGGCGGATCGAGAAATGCGCCAGCGTGTTCACCACCACATTGCGTGCGCCGAGGAAGCCGAGCGGCACCGCCACCAGCATGGCGGCAAACGTGCCGAGGAACGCCATCGCGACACTTTGTGCCAAGCCCTGCAGGATATCCTCCCACTGTTCGCCGGGGCTCGGCGGGATCATCAGCCGGATGATCTTCAGCAGCCCGGAGGCACCTTTCCAAAGCCGCGCCGGAGTGATGTCGAACCAGACAAGCAATGCGGCGAGCCAGGCAAGAACCAGTACCCCGGCCAGCCACCGGGCTGCTCGCACCGACGGTGGCGGTCCGAATGCCCTGGGCATACGCGCCCGCAACAACGCGATCCGGGCGGCGTTCATGCGGCCAGTGCTGCGGCGGGTTCGGCGCCGATCGCCCATCGACGCAGCCGCTCGCTCAGCAGGTCGATCGCGGCCACCACCAGGACGATGAGCAGCACGATGGCGCCGATCTCCTCGTAGTAGTTCTGGCTGATCACCAGATACAGTTCCTGGCCGATGCCGCCGGCGCCGACGAAGCCGATGACGGTCGAGCCGCGCACGTTGATTTCGAAGCGCAGCAGCACGTAGCTCAGGAAATTCGGCAGCACCTGCGGCAGGATGGCGTAGCGCACGCCCTGTACCCAGTTGCCCCCGGCCGATCGCACGCCATCCCATGGCCGCATGTCGGCGTTCTCGACCGCCTCCGCGAACAGCTTGCCCAGCGCCCCGGTGGTGTGCAGCGCGATCGCGAAGATGCCGGCCGGCGGCCCGACGCCGAACGCGTAGACCAGGATCAGGGCATAGACGATGTCGGGCACCGTCCGGAACAGCTCCAGCAGGCGCCGGAACGCGAGATACGTCGCGCGGTTGGGTGCCAGGTTGGCGGCTGCCGGAAAGCACAGCAACAGCCCCAGCATGGCGCCCGCGAGCGTCGCCAGCGCCGCCATCTGGGTCGTCTCGAAGATCAGCCAGGCCCAATCATCCAGGCGGTAGAACCAGAAGGCGAGCGATCCCTCGGTCTTCACGCTGCTGAACAGCGTGTGCCAGTGCAGAGTCGGCAGGATCTTGTGAAAATATTCTCCGACCCGGGGCAGGCCAGTGGCGAGCGCATCGGGATACGCCTCGGAGATCTGCGCGGACACCAGCAGGCAGGCCAGCAGCGCGGCGCCGTAGCCAACGCCCGCGTAGGTCCGCTTCCGGAGGCGCGTCTGGAACGCCGCCTCGAAGCCGGCGCGTTCGCTCACCTTTTGCGGCGTTCGGCCGCCTCGGCCTTCAGCATGTCGACGAAGACGGCATAGTCTTCATGCGTCACGGGAACCCAATCCTTGCTCGAGCCCATGTCCATCGCGTGGAATACCGCGGGGTCCGCCATCGGCACGGCGCGATGGAAAGCCAGCATGTCCGCGCGGAAATCTGCCGGCGTATCAGCCCGGACAGTCAAAGGGCCGTTCTCGATCGGGCGGGATTTCCAGATGATCCGGATGTCCTTCATGTCCAGCAGCTTCTTCTCCACCATCGTACGAAGCGCGCCGCGGGTGTAGCCCTGGGCCACGTCGCCGATGCCTGAGCTCCAGGTCACGCCTGCGTCGTATTGCTTGTTGACCACTGCGATGACGCCCTGCTCATGGCCGCCGGCGAATCCTGTGCGGCCGAAGAACTTGCCGGATTCGGGGTCCACCCCCATCACGCGGAACTCCGAGCGCGGGATCAGGTAGCCGGAGGCGCTGTTCGGGTCCGCCCACGCCAGGGACTTTCCCTTCAGCTGCTGGATGTCGGTGATGCCGCTATCCGCGCGGACATACAGCACCGACACATAGGAGGTGCTGCCGTCCTGTTCCTGCGACGTCGTGAGCGGAATGACGTTGCCGTCGCTCTGCATCCAGGCGGCGGCATAGGCGGCGGGGCTCATATAGGATAGGTCGACCTGCCGGGCAGCGAATCCCTGGATCACGCCGGCATAGTCCGCCGCCATCAGCAGCTTCACCGGCACTTCAAAGGTGGTCTCCAGCAGCTTCTTGTAGCCGTCAACCCGCTGCAGGCGATCGGCATCGTTCTCGCCGCCGAGCAGCCCCAACCGGATGACCGGCAGCTGGGTGGCCCAGGCCCGCTTGCCGGGCTTGGGCATCGGCCGTGCCTCCTGCGCGAGGGCCGGGCTGATCAGGGAAGTGGCGGCAGAGGCGGCAAGCAGGGTTCGGCGAGAGATCATGATGTAGGCCTCCGGTGACACGGACAGGCCTAAGGTTGCCGTTGTGTGACAGTATCATGTCAAGAGGATGTCGTGATTCGGCCGTCATAAAAGCTTCAACCACGCCGCCTCCGCAATGCGACATAACCCGCCCGCCGGACAGATGGGATGCGGGATTTTATGCTGGTCGTAGACGGGGTATCCAAACTGTACGGGACCATCCGCGCCGTCGACGGTGTGTCGTTGCAGATTCCGGCAGGTCAGTTCGTCGGCGTGATCGGCCGCTCCGGCGCCGGTAAGTCCACTCTCCTCCGAATGATCAACCGTTTGACCGACCCCAGCGAAGGCAAGATCGTCTGGGACGGCACCGATGTCACCGCACTGCGCCGCGCGGAACTGCGCGATTGGCGCCGGCGCTGCGCAATGATTTTCCAGCAGTTCAACCTGGTCGGCCGGCTCGATGTGCTGAACAATGTCCTGATGGGACGCCTGGCTCATACCGGCACCATGCGCTCGATGCTGAAGCTCTGGAGCCAGGCCGACCGCGGCATCGCCATCGCCGCCCTCGACCAGTTCGATATCGTAGGCCTGGCGCCGCAGCGTGCCGACAATCTCTCCGGTGGCCAGCAGCAGCGGGTGGCGATCTGTCGCGCCCTGGTGCAGGAGCCGGAGATCATACTGGCCGATGAGCCGGTTGCCTCGCTCGACCCGCGCAACGCCAGGATCGTGATGGACGCCCTGCAGCGCATTAACCGGCATTTCGGCCTGACGGTGCTCTGCAATATCCACGCCCTCGACATCGCACGCGTGTATTGCGACCGCCTGGTCGGCATGGCGAACGGCCGCGTGGTGTTTGACGACGTCCCCGCGGCCCTGACCGATGCGGCGGTTCGCGACCTGTACGGAATGGAAGCGGGCGAGGTGCTCGATGCGCCCGATACCCGATCGCCCGACCTGGAACTGGCGGGGGCCGCCGTCGCCTGAGTCCCGCTCGCCACCGACCACAAGCCCTGAATCATAACAGAACGAGGTTGACATGATTGATCGCCGCACTCTTCTGGCCGGCATTGCCGCTGCCGGCACCGCGGCTGTGGCCGCCAGCCCGGCGCACGCGCAGTCCTGGAAAGCAAAATATCCGGAACTCGTGTTTGCCGTCGTGCCGTCGGAGAACGCCTCGGGCGTGAATGACCGCTATGCGCCTTTCGTCGCGTATCTCAACAAGGAACTCGGCACCAAGGTCACCCTGCGCATCGCGAACGACTATGCCGCGGTGATCGAAGGCCAGCGCGCCGGCAACATTCATATCGGCTATTACGGGCCGGCCTCGTTTGCTCGCGCCCGCCTGACGGGCGTGAAGACCGACGCCTTCATCATCGACGTCAACAGCGACGGGACCAAGGGCTACTACTCGGTGTTCTACGTGAACGCGAACAGCCCGTACAAGACCGTCGATGACCTGAAGGGCAAGAATCTTGGCCTGGTCGATCCGAATTCGACCTCAGGCTACAACATGCCGCTGTTCGCGCTCGACAAGCACGGGATCAATGCCGAGAAGTTCTTCGGCAAGGTGCTGGTCACCGGCAGCCACGAAAACGCGGTGATCGCGCTCGGCCAGGGCACGGTCGATGTCGCCGCCAACTGGTGGAACGCCGACGACGATTCCAACCTGACCCGGATGCTGTCCAAGGGCATGGTGAAGCGCCCCGACGGCACGCTGATGACGAAGGCCGATTTCCGCATCATCCTGAAATCCGACCTGATCATCAATTCGCCGACCGCGATCCTGACCGAGCTGCCGGACGACCTGAAGGCTTCGATCAAGAAGACCTTCATGGAAGCGCCGACCAAGGACAAGGAGGCTTTCGCGAAGCTGTCCGACGGCAAGAACCTGCCGTGGCAGCCGATCGACAACGCGGCGTATGACGACACGATCAAGCTGATCACCTTCGTCGACAACCTGCGCAAGAAGTCGTCCTGAGATCAGGGCGCAGCTTCGCCCCGGACCCCATCGATGCAGTTGCGTCGATGATCTCAAGTAGCGGGATCAAAGGGCCTCCGGCCCTTTGCGGGTCCAGGGCCGCGCCCTGGCCTTGCCTCACCTGACATGCCCGCCATCGCCATTCCGCCGGACGCGCAGGTTGCTCCGCTGCTGCGCGGGTACGACAATGCCGTCTCCGCGAAGCGCCGCCAGCTGATCCTGGGGCTTGCGCTGATGATCTTCGCGATCGTGGTCGCGGGCGTCGGCGCGGAGGTCAACCTGCCGACGTTCTGGGATAAGATCGGCAACTTCACCAGCTATTTCGATCGGCTGATGAAGCTCGATTCCGGCGCCCGGGTCTGGACCGATCCGGTGGAGTGGTTCTGGGGTCTGCGCCGGTGGAGCCGGTTGCTCGGTGAGACACTGTTGATGGCTTATGTCGGCACCCTCACCGGCGCCATCGGTGCGTTTGCCGGCTGTTTTCTTTGCAGCCGCAACCTGACGCGGTCGACGGTGCTGCGGGTGGTGGTTCGGCGCCTGCTGGAATTCTGCCGCACCGTGCCGGACATCGTGTTCGCGATGATCTTTGTCGTAGCCTTCGGCCTGGGCCCGATGCCGGGCGTGCTGGCCATTGCCATCCACACCGTCGGCGCCCTCGGCAAGCTGTTCTCGGAAGTGGTCGACAACATCGACATGAAGCCGGTCGAGGGCATCGCGTCGACCGGCGGCGGCTGGATCTCGCAGATCCGCTTCGCGGTGGTGCCGCAGGTGCTGTCCAATTTCGCCAGCTATGCGCTGCTGCGCTTCGAGGTCAATGTCCGTGGCGCGGCCGTGCTGGGCTTCGTCGGCGCCGGCGGCATCGGCGAAGAGCTGATCGTGGCGATCCGCAAATTCTACTACTCCGATGTCAGCGCGATCCTGCTGATGCTGGTGCTGTGCGTGATGCTGATCGATCTCGGCTCCGCGCGGGTTCGGCATCGGCTGCTGGACGGCGGCAAGTGACCGGGCCTGCACCTGCATCCGCCCTGCGCGAGGCATTCGTCGCCCGCGGCGCAGAACTGAGATCGCAGCACACCGACCTTCTGGCGAGCGCGTGGCGCTCCCGCATTGTCCCAGTGGTCGGTCTCGTGGCCGGGCTAGGGCTTTATGTTTTCGGGTTGATCGACTTCGAAATGTCGCCGGCGCGCGCTGTTCGGCGGATTCGGCCGCCTGTTCGATATCGCCGGCCTGATGCTGCCGCCCGATCCGGAAAGCTGGAGCAGGTTCATGCTCTACCTCGGCGCACTGGGGCAGACCTTGTCGATCGCCTTCCTCGGCACGATGCTGGCTGCTGTCTGCGCCATCCCGTTCGGTTTTCTCGCGGCACGCAACATCGTCGCCAGCCGCGTGCTGAATTTCCTCACCCGACGTGGTCTGGATACCATCCGCAGCGTCGACACGCTCATCTGGGCGCTGATCTGGATCAATGTCGTGGGACTTGGCCCGTTCGCAGGCGCGCTGGCGATCGCCTGCGCCGATTTCGGGGCGTTCGGCAAGTTGATGTCCGAGGCGATCGAGACTGCCGACCGGCGACCGGTGGACGGCATCCTCTCCAGCGGCGGCAACCGGGTGCAGGCGCATCCGCTTTGGGGTGGTGCCGCAGATCCTGCCGGTGATCGCCAGCCAGATCCTGTATTTCTTCGAGTCCAATACCCGCTCGGCGACCATCATCGGCATCGTCGGCGCCGGCGGCATCGGCTTGCATCTGTCGGAGCAGATCCGGGTGCTCGAATGGCGGCAGGCCTCGTTCCTGATCCTGATGGTGCTGATCACCGTTGCGGTGATCGACCAGGTATCGCAGCGGCTTCGGGCGGCGATCATCGGTCGTCGCGCGACGTAATCGGGCCGGCGACGCGCAATGGCGCAGTTCGCGGGCTTGGGGCAAACTGCGCCTATGTCTCGCCGCAGCTTCGAGGTGACGCCTGAACTGATGCTCCGCGCCTATCGCGCCGGCCTGTTCCCGATGGCCGAGACGCGGGATGGCGAGCGGCTGTACTGGCTCGACCCGGAGCAGCGGGGAATTCTCCCGCTGGATCATTTCCATTTGTCGCGCAGGTTGCTCCGCACAGTGCAATCGGGCGTCTACGAAGTGACCGCGGACCAGGATTTCCGCGGGGTGATCGCCGCATGCGCCAAATCCGCGCCGGGGCGCGAGGATACCTGGATCAATCCACAGATCGAGAGCCTGTTCACTCGCCTGCACGGCTCGGGCGATGCGCACAGCATCGAATGCCGCAGCGAGGGCGTGTTGGTCGGTGGATTATACGGGGTGGCGATCGGTGGCGCGTTCTTCGGCGAAAGCATGTTCAGCCGCGCCCGCGATGCATCCAAGGTGGCCCTGGTGCATCTGATCGCCCGGCTTCGGCTAGGGGGCTTCCGCCTGCTCGATACCCAGTTCGTCACCGCCCACCTTTCCCAGTTCGGTGCCACGGAAATCCCGCGCGAAATGTATCGCCAGAGGCTGGCAGATGCGGTTGCCGCACCGGCGAAATGGTTGCCCGCGGTCGATCCGGCGTTGCTGTCGGCGGAATTCTTGGCATTGGTTGGCCGTCCCGTGTAATCCGCACCGCGATGTGCCGGCATCCGGTCGTCCCGGTGCCGCGTATGATCGGGACAGGCGTATCGAGGCAAGGCGGCAACGGTGAAACGATGAACCTGCGTGCGTTCAGGATTGCGGCGGTCTGGCAGGATCATGCCAAGCGGTTCTCTCCGCTGAAGCTGGTTACCCTGCTGCTGGTGCTTTGGCCGGGCGTGCTTCTGGCGCTGCGCTGGGCGATGCATGACCTTGGCGGCCGGCCGGTCACCGAAGTGATCCATGGCACCGGCGACTGGGCGGTGCGCTTCACCATCATCACGCTGGCGGTAAGCGCCGCGCGTCCGGTGCTGGACTGGCCGCGGGTGCTGCTGCTGCGCCGCATGCTGGGGGTTACCGCCGCCTGCTATGCCGCGGCCCATTTCATCCTGTACTGCCTCGACCAGAAATGGAACATGCTGGTCGTCGTCAGCGAGATCATCAAGCGGTTCTACCTGACCATCGGCTTCGTCGCGCTGATCGGGCTGCTGGCGCTCGGGATCACCTCCACCGATGGCTGGCAGCGGCGGCTCGGGCGGAACTGGAAACGTCTGCACAAGGCTGTGTTCGGCATCGCCGTGCTCGCCATCTTCCATTATTTCCTGCAGTCCAAGGCCGATGTCACCGATGCAGTGTTCCTGTTCGGCCTGTTCGCCTGGCTGATGCTTTGGCGCGTCGCACCCCGCAAATGGCAGCAGCGGCTGGCGCTACTGCCGATTCTGGCGATTTCCGCTGGCCTGTTGACAGCCGCGGTCGAGGCCACCTGGTACGGCCTTGCAACCGGGGTCGATGCCCGGCGCGTGTTGCTTGGGAATTTGGACGTGACGTTCGGTCCACGTCCCGCCGTGGCAGTCCTGCTCGCCGGATTACTGCTGTTCCTGGTCGCAGCAATCCGGAAGGGTATCAAGCGTTGGCTGGGGCGGCGCCGCAAGGCTCCTCCGGCCACCGCGAGGCGGGCTGCCTGACAGGGCTCAGGCGGCGCGGTCCTGGCGGTGCAGCAACTCCAGCAGGGCGCCTTCGCCGGTATGGGTGCACCAATCCCCGAAGCCCCAGTCCCGGTCGGGTTCTGCATCCCGGGCGCGCCGCCAGGCTGTAAACAACGGCGCCAGGGTGCTGGCGATTTCGGCCTGCGGCAATTTGTCGATCAGGCGCATCGACAGGATGGTGCCGGCGAAGTCACCGCCGACATAGAGCGCATACTGGCCGGGAACACGCCCGACCAACCCGATGTCGCCGGTGTAGCTGCGGGCGCAGCCATTCGGGCAGCCGGTGATCCGCAGGCTGATGCGTTGCTGGCCCAGCCCGACACGGTCCAGCTCCACCTGGATCTGGTCGACGAGGGTTCCGCGCACCCGCTCGGCCTCGGTCAAGGCCAGGCCGCAGGTCGGCAAGGCGGGGCAGGCGAGAGCCCAGCGCGCGAGCGGGGTGAGGACGGCCGCTTGAACCACGCCATGCGAGCGTAGGATACCATCGACCTCCGCACGCCGGGCCGGATCGACATTGGTCAGCAGGATGTCCTGTTGCGGCGTCATCACCGGGTCGGCACCCACGCTGGTCATGATTTCACGCAGAGCGGTGCGTAAATTCATCGTGTCCCGATCCTCGATCCGACCGGACGGAACAGGGATACCGAGCCACCAAAGGCCGTCGCCTTGCTCATGCCAACCGAGATGGTCCGGAACCTGGAAGGCCGGCATCGGCCGGGCGGATTCGAGGCGCAGGCCATAACGCTCGACCAGAGTGGTCCGAATCCATTGGAGCCCGCGGTCGTCGACCACGTATTTAAGCCGTGCGCGCTTGCGATCGCCGCGGTCGCCGTGATCGCGCTGAAGTGAGATCACCGCCTCGACCGCAGCCAGCAGATCGTCCGGGCCGACGAAGCCGACTACGCTGGCAACGCGCGGGTAGGTGTCGGCGCGGTTATGGGTCATCCCCTGTCCGCCGCCGACAGCGATGTTGTAGCCAAGCAGAACATCGCCATCGAACAGCGCGATCAGTCCGAGATCATTGGCCAGCACGTCCACCGTGTTGTCGGATGGCACGGTCAGCGCGATCTTGAACTTTCGCGGTAGGTAGGTGGGGCCGTAGAGCGGCTCCTGCTCGGGCAGGTCCAGCTTTTCCCCATCGAGAAAGATCTCGTGATAGGCACGGGATTTCGGCAGCAGCCGCTGCGACAGCATGTGCGCGTCCGCATCCAGACGAGCATGGACGGCATCGCGAATGGGGGCCGGCGTCGTCATCACGTTGCGCGCCACATCGCCGCAGGCGGCGAGGGTAGTAAGCAGGGCGGCGTTGATGTCGGCGATCGCCGGTCTTCAGGTCTTTCTTCGGCACCGAATGGAACTGGATTCCCTGGCGCGTGGTGATGCGCAGCGTGGAATTGGCGTAGCGGTCCGCGAGCGCGTCCAGCGCCAGATACTGTGATGCGGTCAAGGTTCCGCCGGGCATGCGGACGCGCACCATGAAGGAATAGTCCTTCTCTTCGCCGCGCTGTTTCAGCGCGGTCGCGGTGTCGCGATCGGTACTGCTCGTAGCTGCCGTGGAATTTCAGCAGGTTGTAGCCATCCTCGCTGACCTGGCTGCCGCCGGCGGCCAACTCCTGGGCCAGGTCTCCACGCAGGAAGTCGCTGCGTTGCTTCAGCCCTTCCACGCCTGAAAGCTTCGGCTGCGGCGCAGTGTGGTCGGCCATGTGCATCCTCGTAAAATTCCACCTTGCAATAGGGGTATATATGTTCCTACTGTTGTCAATCGTGATTTATTGAAAGCACGTTCGATGAAGTTAAATTACGCGCACGATGACGTGACGGCGGCGTCCGCGGAGTGGCTTCGGGACGCGTGCCCGGCGAGGGCTCCGGCCGCCCCCCCGGTGTTGGAACCGGCGGTGACCGAGCTGGAGTTGCAAAGCTGGGAGCTATGGGCGCTTTCCACGTCGGACGTGGTCTGGCTGGCGCTGGTCACGGCTGCCGCGGCATTGTGGGTGGTGCTGACCTGAGGCCCGGGCGGCGTTTCCGCCCGGCGCCCGGACGCCTGCCTCCCGGATCGGTGCTACGGGCATTGCCGAAGCATTTTGGGTGAGACGATCCTAAGATCACCGCGTGTGATCGAGGGAGTGCCATGTTCAGCACGTCGACATTCGCCGAAACCGCCTCCCTGATCGGCGATCCCGGCCGGGCCAACATGCTCGCCGCCTTGATGGATGGCCGTGCCTTGACGGCGACCGAACTGGCGCGAACCGCCGGCATCGCGCCGCAGACCGCAAGCGGCCATCTGTCGAAGTTGACGGAAGCAGGGCTGCTGTCGATGCAGCGGCAGGGTCGGCACCGCTATCACCGCCTCGCCACACCGGCGGTCGCCCACATGCTCGAAAGCATCATGTCCGTGTCCGCCGGCCTGGATGGCTCGGGTGCGGGCAGGCGCCGGCCGCCGGTCGTTGTCGGGCCGCGGGACAAGGCGATGCGGCGGGCCCGAACCTGTTATGACCACCTTGCGGGGCAGATCGCCGTCGCCATTGCCGACCGGATGGTGGAGCGAGGGCAGATCGACCTGTCGCCGGATGGAGGCGCCCTGACCGACGCCGGTGCCGAGTTTCTGCACAGCCTGTCGATCTGCCTGGACGGTGCCCCCGCCGGCCGCCGCGTCGCCGGACGGATGTTTTGCCGGCCGTGCCTCGATTGGAGCGAACGCAGGCCGCACATCGCCGGTGTCGTGGGCGCCGCATTGTGCCAAGGCTGCTTTTCCAGGGGATGGATCCGTCGGATCGACGGCACCCGCGCAGTGACGGTTACCCCAGCCGGCGAGATCGCCCTCGGCAAGGCGTTCGGCCTGCGCACTCCACTTTGAATCAGTGCGCCGGGGCGCCGCCGCTGATCTTGCGGCTGGAGAACAGCAGGGTGAACGGCACCACCGCGAACGCCGCGGCGGCGCAGATCATGAATACGTCCGCGTAAGCGAGCACCGAGGCCTGGGTTCGAAAGACCTGGTAGACGTGGCCGACGGCGATGTCGTGGGTCGTGCCGGCGGCATGTCCCATCGCCGCCAGCGCCCGCTCGTACTGCGCGACCAGCTCGTTGTAGGCCTGGTTCAGCGGCGTCATGTGCTGACGACAGATAGGCCTGGTGAACCTGCGTCCGCGTGGTCACCAGCGCCGTCGCCAGGGAAATCCCGATCGAGCCGAACACGTTTCGGAACATCGTGTAGAGGGCGGCCGCGTCGCCGTTGAGCTCCTTCGGCAAGGTCGCGTAGGTGATGGTGCTGATCGGCACGAACAGCATCGCGAGGCCGGCGGTCTGCGCCGCGCGCATTTCCACCAAGGTGCGGAAATCGATCCCCGGCACGATCCGGCCGGAAAACACCAGGGCGCAGCCCATGGTGAAAAATCCGAGCCCGATGATGAATCGCGTCTGGACCACCTTCAGCAACTGCGAGACGATTGGGATCAGGAGAATGACAACGAACCCGCCTGGCGAAAGCACCAACCCAGCCAGCGTCGCGTTGTAGCCGTTCACCTGCTGGGCGAATTGCGGGATGATGATGGCGCTGGAGTAGAGGATCAGTGCCATGCAGCCGATCATGAGGGAACCGACTGCGAAGTTTCGGTCACCCAGCACGAACAGGTTCACCACCGGTTGCTTGGTCGACAGCAACCAGAAGATGGCGCCGACGATGCCGAGAAAGGCCAGCAGCGCCATGACCTGGATGAATGGCGAACTAAACCAGTCCTCGTCTTCGCCGCGATCCATCATCACCTGCAGGCAACCCAGACCGATGGTGATGAGCGAGAGGCCAATGATGTCGATGTGGCGGGATTGCTTGGCGGCCCAGGGCGGATCCTCGACCAATGCCATGATGGCGAACACGGCGACGATGCCGACCGGCACATTGAGGAAGAAGATCCAGCGCCAGGAGGCGTTGTCGGTGACGTAGCCGCCCAGGGTCGGGCCGACGACGGGGGCGACGATGGTTGCCACTGCCGTGATGCTGAAGGCGGTGCCGCGTTTCTCCGGCGGGAAGGTGTCCAGGATGATCGATTGTTGGCTGGGCTGCAGCCCTCCGCCGAAGAAGCCCTGGAGCAGCCTGAAGATGATCAGTTGCGGCAGGCTCTCGGCAATGCCGCACAGGAACGAGCAGACGGTGAACATCGCAACGCAGATCAGGAAGTAGCGCTTCCGGCCGAGCACATTGCTGAGCCAGCCAGAGACTGTCAGCACGATGCCGTTGGCCACCAGATACGACGTCAGCGCCCAGGTCGCATCGTCGTAGCTGGAGGACAGGCTTCCGGCGATATGCGGCAGCGACACATTGACGATGGTGGTGTCCAGGACCTCCATGAAGGCGGCCAGCGTCACCACCACGGCGATCAGCCAGGGGTTGTGCTTCGGCTTCCAGGCCTGTGGCTGCTGCGCCATCTCAGCGGCGGCTCACTTCAGAATGACAGTCGGTTCAACCGAAAGGCCGAGCGGCAGGCGAAATCCAGGGTCGAGCCCGTGGTCGATGACGATTTTTACCGGAACGCGCTGCACGATCTTGACGAAGTTCCCGGTGGCATTCTCCGGCGGAAACGCGGTGAACCGTGTGCCGGAGCCGAGTTGAATGCTATCGACGTGCCCCTCGAGCTTCAGCGACGGGTAGGCGTCGACGCTGATCCTGACCCTCTGCCCGATGCGGATCCGATCGAGCTGGTTTTCCTTGAAGTTGGCCGTAACCCAGACCTCGGGGGAGACCAGCGAGGTTATCTGCTGGCCGGCCGTGACATAGTTGCCGACCTCGACGTTGCGCTTGGTGATCCAACCGTCCTGCGGGGCCGTGACGTTGGTCCAGGACAGATTCAGATTGGCCTGATCAAGCTTCGCCCGCGCGTTCTGCACGGTGCCGCCTTGCTGCTCTACCTGCGCGTCCGACTGGCCGATCCGCTGCGTCACCGGCGTCGCCTGCTGCACCTGCGCTTCCGCATCCTGCACCTGTGCCTGCGCGGTGCCGAGCGCCGCGTTCGCGGTGTCGACTTCCTGCTGCGTGGTGGCGCCTTTCGAAAGGCTGCGCTGCCGTTGGGCGTCCTGTTGCGCCTTCACCAGATTGGCCTGCGCCTCGGTCAATTTCGCGCGTGCCTGCTGCAACTGGGCGGGGAAGTTCTTGCGCGCGATCTCGGCGCCGAATTTCTGACCTGCCAGTTGACCCTGCGTTTCGATCAAGGTGGCTTCGGCCTGGTCGCGGCTCAGCTTGTATTGGCGCGGGTCGATCTGGATGACGCGGTCGCCGGCGTGGACGAACTGGTTGTCCGTGACATCGAGCGATACCACGAAGCCCGAGACCTGCGGCGCGATCAGTATCGCCCGGCCATCGGTATAGGCATCGTCGGTGGTGACGATGTCCTTGGTTGATTGCCAGTACCACACGCCACCGATGATCAGGCCGATTGCGACGATGACGATTCCGGCCCGCACCCAGGGCCGTGCCTTGGCACGCCGGGCCTCGTTCTTGTCGTCCTTGCCCTCCCGGCTGCTATCGGCATCGTCGTCGGTCGAGTGGGAATCGTCGCGGGGAGCTTCATCCGGCTTCAGGGCGCGGGTCTGACTCTCGTCCGCCTCCGGAGCGTGTCGGGTCTGGTCATCGGGCATGGAAACTCCTGCACCTCTCGGACCGGCGCAAAACACGCATAATCCGTCTGGGTGCGGCGCGTTCCTTCACCTGAGATTTTGTTCATCCGCTGCTTTTGGTCATCCGCCGGTCTTGTTCGTGCGTCGGTCTTGTTCGTCGGCGGGACGCGGCGGACCTTGTCCTGGGGCGCTGCTCCGGCGCACGATGACCGATCATGTCGGAAACATCGTTGCAAATTCGTGGATTGACCTGCCGGTTCGGCGCTAAACTGGCGGTCGACGATCTGTCGCTCGACATTCCGGCTGGCCAGATGCTCGGGATCATCGGCAGTTCGGGCGCCGGGAAATCCACCCTGCTGCGGATGATCAATCGCCTGCAGGAACCATCATCCGGCCGCATCCGCTTCGGCGATGTCGAGGTGACCGGCCTGGCGGGCAGGGCCCTGCGCGACTGGCGTAGCAGCTGTGCGATGATCTTCCAGCAGTTCAACCTCGTGCCGCGTCTCGATGTCCTGACCAACGTGCTGATCGGGCGCCTGAACCATCGCCGCACGCTGCCCAGCCTGTTGGGCCTGTTCACCGCCGCCGAGCGCGCCATGGCGCTGGCGGCGCTCGAACGGTTCGACCTGATGGAGGTGGCGCTGGTGCGGGCCGACCGGATCTCGGGCGGACAGATGCAGCGCGTGGCGATCTGCCGGGCGCTGCTGCAGGAACCGCGGCTGATGCTGGCGGACGAACCGATCTCCAGCCTCGACCCGCGCAACGCGCAGGTTGTGATGGACGCGCTGCGGCGGATCAATCGCGAAGACGGACTGACGGTGCTGTGCAACCTGCACCATCTGGAAACGGCCCGCGCCTATTGCGACCGGATCGTCGCCATGGCGCGGGGGAAGATCGTCTTTGACGGCGGCCCGTCCGATCTCACCGACGACCTCGTTCGCGACATCTACGGCATCGACTCGCAGGAACTATTCGCCGAACCGGCGCCGGCGGCCGCATTGGCTTGAGGCGACGGTGCTCAGGTCTTGCGGGTGCCAAACAGGATGCCGTCGGCCTTCAGGGCGGCAATCTCGACGTCGCTGAAGCCGTGCTCGCCCAGGACCTCGTCCGCGTGTTCACTGAAGCGTGGCGGCGGGCGGCGGGTGCCGCCGGGGGTGCGTGACATCTTTATGGGTGTGCCGAGCCCACGATAGCCGCCCAGTTCCGTCACCATCTCTCGCGCGGCGGTGTGTTCGGCGGCCATCAATTCGTCGACCGCCAGGACCGGACCGGCGGGAAGGCCGGCGCGCAGCAACCGGTCGCAGAGGGCGTGACCGTCATGGTTCGCGACGGCGACGGCGATCGCCTCGATCAGCGCGGGGCGATTGCCCAGGCGGTCGCCGTTGTTGAGGAAGCGGGGATCGGTGCCGAGTTCGGGCCGGCCGAGCATTTCGCACAGCTTGCGGAACTGGCCGTTGTTGCCGCAGGCGAGGAAGATTTCTCCGGTCTTCGTCTGATATTTCTCATACGGGGCAAGATTGGGATGCGGGTTGCCCATCGGCATCGGCCGCTTGCCGTTGAGAAAGAAATTCGCGGCCTGCGGATGCAGCAGGGCCATGCCGCAATCATGCAGTGTCATGTCGAGGAACTGGCCGCGGCCGGAACGGTGGCGTTCCTGTGCCGCCATCAGGATGGCGATCACCGAATACAGGCCGGTGGCGAGGTCGACGATCGGCGTGCCCATCCGCATCGGGCCGGTGCTCGGGTCGCCGTTGATGCTCATCAGCCCGGTCATCGCCTGCAGGATCGCGTCGTAGCCTGGCAGCCCGCCCATGGGACCATGGCCGCCGAAGCCCGAAACGCGGCAATGGATCAGGCCGGGAAAGCGCGGCGACAGGTCTTTCTCGTAGCCGAGGCCCCATTTTTCCATGCCGCCGGGCTTGAAGTTCTCTACCAGCACGTCGGCGCCTTCCAGCAGGCGCAGCAGCACCTCGCGCCCGGCGGGCTTGCCGAGGTCGAGCGCGATCGAGCGCTTGTTGCGGTTCACCCCGATGAAATAGCTGGCGTCGGCGCCGTCGAACGGGGGCCCCCAGTCGCGCACCTCGTCGCCCTGCGGCGGCTCGATCTTGATCACCTCGGCGCCGTGATCGGACAGGATCATGGTGCAGTAGGGACCACCCAGCACGCGAGTGAGGTCGATGACCTTCATGCCCGCCAATGCGCCCGGCGAGGCGGCGAGCCCCTTGCCGATCGGCCCCGGCGCGGTTGCATCCATCAGGCGGCTCTCCCGGTTTCGCCGGTGGAGGAGCGGTTCCAGACCCGGCGGCAGAAGTCAGGGTAGGTTTCCAGCATTTCGTCGCAGACCGGCCCACGCAGCAACGCGAGTTCCGCGGGCGTCGGGTCGGCGGTGTCCGGGACTTCGGACTCGTCGTAGTCGAAGCCCGTGGCCTCGCGCACGGTGGCGACGGTCTCGCCCGGATGCAGCGACGCCAGACGGAACCGACCGATAGCGGCATCGAACGAAAAGACGCATTTGCCGGTCACCAAGGCCTGCGCCGTGCCACGCCGGAACACCCCAGGCGGTGCGACACCGGGGGCGGAGATGATGTCGACCCGTGGCACCAACACCCGCGTGGAATGCTCCTCGCGGAACAGGATGGTGCGCGGGGTCATGAAATACATGAAGGCGGAGCCGAAGCTGCCGGGGAAACGGGTTGCGGCGCCCGGCCAGGCGCCGGTGCCGATGAGGTTCAGATTGGCCTGGCCGTCGATCTGGCCGCCGCCCAGGAAAAACAGGTCGATCCGGCCTTGGCCGGCGAGGTCGAACAACTCGCGGGTGCCGGTGGTGAACGGATTGCCGTGCGGACGGTGCAGCAGCGACAGCCGCACGGGGTGGCCGAGCTTCTTCACCAGCCAGCTCGCGGCGGCCGGGATGGGGCTGGCGGCGCCGACCGCGATGTGGCGGGCGGGGGGTGCGGCGGGGTCGAGGATCAGCCGGGCGATCGCGCCGATCAGCCGCTCCTGCGGATGAATGTCGCTCATTCCGCGGCGTGCGCGCGCGGGGTGGTGACGTATTGGGCGAGGTAGCCGGCGAAACCCTCGGCGGTGCGCGCGCGGCGGGCGTAGTCGGCCACGTGGGCGGCATCGAAGGCGTATTCGTCCAGCAGGCCCAGCGGCCAGGCGCCGCGCTCCGCGACGGCGACCGCCTCGACATACATGCCGTTGATGACGCCACCGGCCAGGCGCTCGTCCTCCAGGAGGTTGCCGTCGACGATCCGCTCGACCGTCACCAGCACCCGGCGGGAGGCATGGGCGATGGTGGCGAGTTCACCGCGGCGCCCGATGAAGACGTTGCCGTCGCGGTCGGCGCAGACCGCGTGGAAGGCGGCGATGTCGGGGGACAGGGCGGGCAGCAGCAGGATCGGGTCGCCGCCATCCGTGGCGAACGGGTTGTCGATCACCTTCCAGTCGGGCCGGTGCGCCAGCACATCGCTGCCGATGACGCCGCGCAAGGGCATGAACGGCACGCCCTTTTCGGCCGCCTGCAGCATGGTGTGGATGGCCGGGCAAGTGGCGTCGATCACGGTGATGCTGCCGGCGGCGACGGCGGCGGAGAAGCGCGGCGCGGTGCCGGCCTCACCCAGGGTGACGGCGCTGGTCTGCACCGATGCCACGCAGCCGGCGCCGATCAGCAGGTCGGTGGCGAAACCCGAAACCGGCACGCCCAGCAGCCGCAGGCCGCGCACACCACGGCGGACCAGGGCGCGGGCGAATTCGGTGGGCGACAGCGAATTGTCGGGTGGCAGCGCCAGCAATGCGCCGTCCGGCACCTGCGCCGCCAGCGCTTCGAGGCTGATCGGGGACATCGCGCGTCAGTCCAGTGTCGCCACGAGCGCCGCTGCACTGCGGCCGTTGGCGATCCAGGCAGAGCGGCCATGCCAATGGGTGCCGCCAACTCGGGCGAAGGCATGGTCGGCGCCGGGATAGACATGCGCCTGGATCTGCGGATGACCGGTAATGCCCTGCAGCAGCTTCTGCCGTGCCTCGGCGGGGAAAAACTCATCCTTTTCAGCGATGTGCACGACCAGCGGCTTCTTGATCGGCGCCGATGTCGCCCAGCAGCCCGTCCAGCCCGACGCCGTAATAGGAGATGTTGACGTCGGCATCGGATTGCTCGGCCATCATGAAGGCCAGCCGGCCGCCGAGGCAGTAGCCCATCGTCCCAGCCTTGCCGTTGCAGCCGGGCAGCGCGCGCGCGGCGGCAAGCGTGGCTTTCAGATCCTCCACCCCTTTGGCGGGATCGAACGCCTTCATCAGCGCGAATGCCTTGTCCCATTCGGCCTTGGTCTTGTCGGTTATGTCGACGTTCGGCTCGATCCGCCAGAACAGGTCCGGCACCACCACGAAGAATCCGAGATCGGCGACCTGGGCGGCCGTGTCCCTCATCGACTGGTTGACGCCGAAAATTTCCTGGATGAGCACCACCGCGCCGGCCGGCTTGTTGGCCGGCTCGACCAGCCAGGCGTCGAAGCTGCCGGACCCGTCGGTGGCCTTTATCTTGATCGTCGACATGGCATTTCCCCCACAATCACCGCACGGAAGATAGCGCGATTGGGGTTTTCAGCCAGGGGGGCAAACGCTGGGGGGTAGAACGGCGGCTCTCCGCTCGGAGAGCCGCCGACAGCTCAGATATAATGCTCGGTCAGCGGCGCGAACCCGTTGAAGCGCTGGCTGGCGTAAGTCGAGACATAGGCGCCGGTTGCCAACAGCTCGACCCGGTCGCCGGAGGTCAGCGCCAGCGGCAGGCGATAGTTGCTCCGTTCATACAAAATGTCGGCGCCGTCGCAGGTGGGTCCGGCAATCGCCACCGGGCCGCTGGGACCGTCATCATGGGGGGTGACGAAGCGATACTTGATCGACTCGCCCTCGGTCTCGGCCAGTCCGCCGAAACGGCCGATGTCGAGATAGACCCAGCGCTGCGGGTCGTTGCGATCGCGCCGGCTGACCAGCACCACTTCCGAGCTCACGACCCCCGCATCGCCGACGATGAAGCGGCCCGGCTCGATCACGATATCCGGCAGCGCGTTGCCGAAATGCGCCGTCATGGCGTGCATGATGGCATCCGCGAAGCGGTCGATTTCCGGCACGTCGTCCCGGTAGCGGGTCGGGAAACCACCCCCGAGATTGACCATCCGGATGTCCACCCCGGCGTCGCGCAGATCGGTGAACAGCATGGCGACGCGCCCGATGGCCGCCTCGTAGGAAGCGGTATCGGTCTGCTGGCTGCCGACGTGAAAGGAGAGGCCGAACGCGTCGAGCCCCAGTTGGCCGGCGCGCAGCATCAGCTCGCGCGCGGATTCGACGGTGGTGCCGAACTTGCGCGACAGCGGCCAGTCGGCGCCGGCGTTCTCCACCAGGATGCGGCAATACACCCGGCTGCCGGGGGCATGCTCGGCGAGCTTTTCCAATTCTTCGGCGGAATCGAAGGCGAACATCGTGACGCCCGCGGCATGGGCGCTGCGGATGGCCGACGCCTTCTTGATGGTGTTGCCGTAGCTCAGCCGCGCGGGTTCGGCGCCGGCCTGCAGGCAGGCGTCGATTTCCTCGAAGCTCGCTGCGTCAAAGCTGCTGCCCAGCCGCACCAGGCGCTCCAGCACCTGCGGTGCCGGATTGGCCTTCACGGCATAATAGATGCGCGCCAACGGCAACGCATTGGAGAGGGTGCGGAAATTGCTTTCCACACGATCGACGTCAACAACCAGGCACGGCGTCGCCGGCTGGTGGTCATTAAGGAAACGAGCGACCTTTGGGGTCATCGCACGGTGCCTCCCCGGATGGGACGCCCGCCTGTGAACGGCGACGGGCGTAGATTGCGAAACGGTCCAACGAACCAGCGAAACGTGACCGGCGCCCCACGACGGGGAAATCCGGATTGCCAGAACGCTTGACGTCGTTGCGTAACCCCAGGGGCCAGAGGCACGTGCGTTGCTGCGTGACGGGGGACATAGGACCCCCCACCCCCCCGCGCAAGATAATTCTTCGCAATGCGGCGTGCGGGCCGCCGCGTGGAACCCTTAGCGAATCAGCCCGGCCAGCGGGCTCGACGGATCGGCTCCCATCCGTCGCGGCATCCGGCCGGCGAGGAAGGACAATCGCCCCGCCTCGACCGCCAGCTTCATCGCCCGGGCCATCCGGATCGGGTCCTTGGCGTGGGCGATCGCCGAGTTGAGCAGCACCGCGGTGCAGCCGAGTTCCATGGCGATGGCGGCGTCCGACGCGGTTCCGACGCCGGCATCGACCAGCAGCGGCACCTTCGCCTGTTCGATCAGCATGGAGATCATCGCCGGATTCTGGATGCCGAGGCCGGAGCCGATCGGCGCGCCCAGCGGCATGATGGCGACGCAGCCCATGGCCTCCAGGCGGGCTGCCGCCACGGGGTCGTCGGCGCAGTAGACCATCACCTCGAAGCCGTCCTTGATCAGCGCCTCGGCCGCCTCGAAGGTGGCGGCCATGTCCGGATAGAGATGCGGCGGTGGCCCCAGCACCTCCAGCTTGACCAGGTTCCAGCCGCCCGCTTCGCGAGCCAGCCGCAGGGTGCGCACCGCGTCTTTCGCGGTGTGGCAGCCGGCGGTGTTCGGCAGATACAGAAAGCGCTTGGGGTCGACGAAATCCTGCAGCATTGGGGCGTTCGGGTCCGACAAGTTCACCCGCCGGACGGCGACCGTGACCATCTCGGCGCCGCTCGCCTCGATGGCGGCGGCGGTTTCCTCCAGATCCTTGTATTTCCCGGTGCCGACCACGAGACGCGAGCGCAGCCGCCGGCCGGCGACCACCCAGCAATCGTTCCGTGTCGGTCTGGACCAAGCCGTCCATAATCAGCCTCCCCCGATGAAATGCACGATTTCCAGGGCATCCCCCGGTTCCAGCCAGGTTTCCCCGTAGGCCGAGCGCGGGACGATTTCCTCGTTCCGCTCGACCGCCACCTTGCGTGTGTCCAGCCCGATTTTGGCCAGCAGCCCCGCCACGGTCATCGCCGCATCGAAGGTCCTGGGATCGCCGTTCAGGGTCAGGGTCAGCGCATCAGCCATGCGGGAAGTATGGGCATCGTCGTCGGTTGCGACAAGAAACCCGGACCGGCGCCTTCGGCATGGGTGCGCGGCGTGCGGGTGGGCGCGCCGATTGAACCGACACGATGCGGCATGCTACGGCACGCCACCATGCAATCCAGCCCGCTGCCTCTGATCACGGTCCTGAACGGGCCCAACATGAACATGCTGGGCCTTCGCCAGCCGCATCTCTATGGCCGCGCCACGCTCGATGATGTCGAGGCGCTGTGTGCCGAAACCGCCGAGGAACTTGGCCTGGCGATCGACTTCCGGCAGACCAACGGCGAGGGCGAACTGGTGTCGTGGGTGCAGGAATGCCGCGGCAAGGCGGCCGGGATCATCATCAATCCGGCGGGCTACACCACCACCTCGATCGCGCTGATGGACGCGCTGCTGGCAACCGACCTGCCGGTGATCGAGGTGCATGTTACCAATATCCATCGCCGGGAGGAATTCCGGCAGCATTCCTATGTTTCCAAGGCGGCCGTCGGCGTGATCTGCGGCCTGGGTATCAATGGGTACGCGCTGGCGCTGACCGCCATGGCGGATTTGCTGGAGGAAGCCCCATGACGTCTGTGCCGTTCGACGCCGAGGCGGTGCGCGCGCTCGCCAACATCCTGCGCGAATCCGGCCTCACCGAAATCGAGGTCGAGGGCAAGGACCTGCGCATCCGCGTGGTCAAGAGCCCGGCGCCGGTGATGGCCACGGTTGCCGCCCCGTCCGCCGCCCCGGCCGCCCCGGCGGCGCCCGCTGCAGCGCCGCCGCCGCCGGCCGATGCCGCGCTGGCGCTCGATGACGCGCACCACCCGGGCGCCGTGCTCAGCCCGATGGTGGGCATCGCCTATCTTTCGCCGGAGCCCGGGGCACCCGCCTTCGTGGTGCCTGGCCAGGCGGTGACGCTGGGCCAGACATTGCTGCTGATCGAGGCGATGAAGACGTTCAACCAGATCAAGGCGACCAAGGCCGGCACCGTCACCCGCATCCTGATCACCCCCGGCGCGCCGGTGGAGTATGGCCAGCCGTTGATGATCCTCGAATAGCGGCATCCGGCATTGAGAGAGAGCGCCGTTGTTCCATAAAATCCTGATCGCCAATCGCGGCGAGATCGCGCTTCGCATCCAGCGCGCCTGCCGCGAACTGGGCATTCCGACGGTCGCGGTGCATTCGACCGCCGACGCGGCGGCGATGCATGTGCGGCTGGCCGATGAGAGCGTCTGCATCGGACCGCCACCGGCGCGCGAATCTATCTCAACGTGCCGGCGATCCTGTCGGCTGCCGCGATCACCGGCGCCGACGCGATCCATCCGGGCTATGGCTTCCTGGCGGAGAATGCCGGCTTCGCGGAAATGGTCGAGGCGCATGGCCTGACCTTCATCGGCCCGTCGGCGGCGCATATCCGCATGATGGGCGACAAGATCGCCGCCAAGACCGCGATGGCCTCGCTCGGCGTGCCGCTGGTTCCGGGCTCCGACGGCGAGGTCTTCGATCTCGACTCGGCGGCGAGGATCGCGGCCGAGGTCGGCTACCCGGTGCTGATCAAGGCGGCCGCAGGTGGTGGCGGGCGCGGCATGAAGGTCGCGCAGACGGCGGACGAACTGGAAGAGGCGTGGAGCATGGCGCGCGGCGAGGCCCGCGCCGCGTTCGGCAATGATTCAGTCTATATCGAGAAGTATCTCGACCGGCCGCGGCATATCGAGTTGCAGGTGATGGCCGATGCGTATGGCAACGTGGTGCATTTCGGCGAGCGCGACTGCAGCCTGCAGCGGCGCCACCAGAAGCTGCTGGAGGAGGCCGGGTCGCCGGCGCTGACGCCTGTGCAGCGCGACGCGCTCGGCGCCACCGTCACCGCGGCGCTTGGGCAAGCTCGGCTACCGCAACGCCGGCACGCTGGAGTTTCTTTACCAGGATGGTCAGTTCTCGTTCATCGAGATGAACACCCGGCTGCAGGTGGAGCATCCGATCACCGAGATGGTCTGCGGCGTCGACCTGGTGCGCGAGCAGATCCGCATCGCTTCCGGCCAGAAGCTTGGCTACGGGCAGGGCGACGTGCGTTTCAGCGGGCATGCCATCGAGTGCCGCATCAATGCCGAGGACCCGGAGACGTTCATGCCGACGCCGGGGCGGGTGACCGCCTATCATGCGCCGGGCGGGCTGGGCGTGCGGGTCGATTCGGCGATCTATGCCGGCTACATCGTGCCGCCGTACTATGACAGCCTGGTGGCCAAGCTGATCGTGCATGCGCCGACTCGCGCCGAGGCGATCGCGCGGATGCGCCGGAGCCTCGCCGAGTTCGCTGTGCTGGGCATCAAGACCACTTTGCCGTTGCACCAGCGCATCGTCGAGGACCCGCAGTTCCAGGCCGGGGACTACACGATCCACTGGCTGGAGCGGTTTGTCGGCGGCGAAAGCTGAAGCCTGCTACCGCGTGTTGGCGATCGGCACGCGCATGTCGTCGATGCCGATCTCGCGGACGAGCTCGGGGACGCCCCATGGCAGCGCGGGATCGACGCGGATTTTGAAGTGGTACATCGACTGCAGCGCCTGGTGGTCCTCGGGGCGGAAGACCATGCGGCCCTTGGGCGTCTGGAACTCCATTCCTTCCATGGCGGCGATGAGCTTGTCGCTGTCGGTCGAGTGGGCCTTGCGGATGCCCTCGACAATGGCGATGCCGGCCGCCATGCCGCCGGCGACGAAGAAGTCGGGCGGGCCGCCGAAGCGCTGCTGGTGGGTTCGCACCAGCCAGTCGTTCACCGGGTTATGCGGAATGCCGTAATAATAATAGGTCGCGCCCTCCATGCCGGGGATCGCCTTGAACGCGGTCATGGCGTTGAAGAAGCTGCCGACGGCTGCGAGGTCGATGCCGTAGCGTTCCGGAAGCTGCCGCTTCAGCAATCCGACCGCATCCACGCTGCCGGCCCATAATACGAAGATGACCTTGTGGCCGGGCTTGTCCTTCATCGCCTCGAACAGGCGCTGGGCCGACGCGGTCAGGTCGGTGGCGGCGAAGGGCGCGTATTCTTCGGCGACCAGTTCGGCGCCGGTGCCTTTCAATGCCTGGCGAAATGCGGCGATGCCGTCGCGGCCGTAGGCGTAGTCCTGCGCCAGGGTGCCGATCACGGTGCCCGGCTTGCCCAAAGCCACCGCCGAGGAGATCGCGTCCTGCGAGGAGTTGCGGCCGGTGCGGAACACGTAGCGGTTCCAGTCCTTGCCGGTGATCGAATCGGCGACGGCCGGTTCGATGATGATGATCTTCTTGTACTCCTGCGCCACCGGCAGCATCGCCAGCGCGACGTTCGACGCGACGTCGCCGACCGCGATGTCGGCATGGTCGTCGCCGAAGGCTTCGGCCAGCAGCGTGCGGCCCATGTCCGGCTTCAGCTGGTCGTCTTTCTCAATGACCACGATCTTGCGTCCGTCGATCGCCATGGTGCCGCCGGTGGCGTATTCCAGGCCGAGCAGCAGGCCCGTCTGGGTGTCGCCGGCCAGCGCCTGGAACGGGCCGGTCTTGCCGTGCACATGGGCGATGCGGATCGGCTCGGGGTCGGCGGCGAGGCTCGGCGATAGCATCGCGAGGCTCGCAAGGCACAGGAACACCGGGAGCCGCATCGCTTTCCTCCGAACGTTTGCTTGACGACAGGATCGCATCTCCGGCCGGTCGCGGCCAGATCGAATGCTGGAGCCGGCGAGGGCTAGGGTTTGACGAACTTCAAGACGAATTCGTCTTTCGGCTGGGGCGGGTTCGGGGTGTTCTGGTCGCGCGGATCATTGGGGTTGCGCAGGAACGTTCCCTCCGCCTGCAGCTTGAAGCCGGCGGCTTCCACTTCGTTGCGCAGGAAGGCCTCCTCGATCCGGTGCAGGGTGCCGGATTCGGAGATGCCGGTGCCGGAGCGGCCGGCGTGGTCCGCGATGACGAAGGTGCCGCCGGGCTTCAATGCGCGGAACACCGCCTTGTCCATCGCGGTTCGGTCCACGCCCATGTAGCCGAGGTCGTGATAGTTGAACATCAGCGTCACGAGGTCGACGCCGCCGCTGGCGAGTTCAGGCGGGAAGGGATCTTCGAACGGCCGGCCGACGGCGACGATTGGTGCTGCCGCGGTCCCGGCACTTTTCAACTTCGCCTGCCGTTCCGCGAGCGATGTCGCCGAGGTTCGGGGCGGGGCAGGGGTGGCCGGCGGCGCCGCCGGGGGCGGGGTGGACGCGAGTGCGGGATTGCTGTTGCCCTCGGGCGCGGACGGCTTGGCGGGCGCCTGGTTGGGATCGCGCACCGGGCTCTGGCCGTAGACGGTGCCGGTGGGGCCGACGGCGCGGGCCAGCAGCTCCGTCGTGTAGCCGCCGGCGGCGCTGAGATCGACCGCGGTGATGCCCGGGCGGATGGCGATGAAGGCCAGCATCGGCTCCGGATGCCGCCGCAGATCGTTGGTGCGGTCGGCGGCGCTGCGATCCGGGCTGGCGACGATCCGGGTGATCTGTTCGGGCGACAGCACCGGTGGAGTTCTGCGGCTGCGCCCAGGCGAGGGAATTCCAGGCGAGACCCGTCGCCAGGGCAATTGCGGACGTCACGCGTATTGCCGCACTGTTCATGGATTGGACCTTCCCTGACCCCAACGATCCGGCAAGACTAGGCGCTCGGCCCGCCGTCGCCAATGGAGGGAGCAGCCGCATGAACGAGATCGTCGATGTGCTGATCATCGGCTCCGGCGCTTCGGGCGCCGCGGTGGCGTGGAGCCTCGCCGAAACCCGGATGCGGATCCTTTGCCTGGAGCAGGGCGACTGGATGAAGCCGACCGACTACCCGACCAACGGCCGTGACTGGGAGGCGCGGCAGTACGGCGATTTCGCTATCAGCCCGAATATCCGGGCGCGACCCACCGACTACCCGATCAACGACGACGACTCGCCGATCAAGGTGGTGAACTTCAACGGCGTCGGCGGCAGCACCATCATGTACACGGGGCATTTCCCCCGCCTGCATCCATCGGATTTCCGCGTTCGCTCGCTGGACGGCGTGGCCGACGACTGGCCGGTCGACTATGCGACGCTGGATCCGTTCTTTGCCGAGAACGACCGCATGATGGGCGTCTCCGGGCTGGCCGGCGATCCGGCCTATCCGCCGCGGCAACCGCCGATGCCGCCGCTTGCCGCTGGGCAAATGCGGCACCCGTTTCGCGCAGGCGCTGAACCAGCTTGGCTGGCATTGGTGGCCGTCCGACACGACGATTGCGACCACCGACTACGATGGACGGGCGCCGGTGCATCAATCTCGGCCATTGCACGCCGGGGTGCGCGCAGGGCGCCAAGGCGAGCACCGACATCACCTATTGGCCGCACGCCATCCGCGCCGGCGTCGAGCTGCGCACGCGCTGCCGGGTGCGCGAGATCACCACGAATGCGAGACGGCATGGCGTCCGGCGTGGTCTATTACGATGCCGAGGGCGTCGAGCAGTTCCAGCCGGCCGAGGTCGTCATCGTCGCCTGCAACGGCGTCGGCACGCCGCGCCTGCTGCTGAATTCGGCGTCCGCGCGGTTTCCGGACGGACTGGCCAATTCCAGCGGGCTGGTCGGCCGCAACCTGATGTTCCACCCCTGGGCCTCAGGTGCACGGCTACGTCGACGAGCCGCTCGACGGCAACCGGGCGCCGCCGCTGTGCCTGTGGAGCAAGCAGTTCTACGAGACCGATCCCGACGCGCGATTTCGTCCGCGGCTACACCTTGCAGTTCGGCCGCGGCACCGGCGTGGTCACGGAAGCGGTCACCAGCACGGCGTTGGGGCGCATTCCCTGGGGCGAGGGACACCACCGCGCCTTCCGTCGTCTGACGGAGCGGCGGCTGTCGATCGGCGCCTGCTGCGAGGACCTGCCGGAGGAACACAACCGGGTGACGCTGGACCCGACGCTTACGGACGGGCACGGCATTCCAGCGCCGAAGGTGGATTATACGCTCAGCGCCAACAGCCTGCGCATGATGGAGCACGGCATCGCGCGGGCTCGCGAAATCCTGGCCGTGGTCGGCGCCACCGATCTCGGCGAGCATCGCCCGATTCCCTATAGCGGCTGGCACCTGCTGGGCACCGCGCGCATGGGCGTCGATCCGCAGCGTTCGGTGGTCAATGAATGGGGCCGCTGCCATGACGTGAAGAACCTGTTCATCGTCGACGGCAGCATCTTCGTGACGTCGGGCGGCGTGAACCCGACTTCGACGATCCAGGCGCTGGCGCTCTACATCGCCGATAACATCAAGCAACGACTGGCAACCCTGTTCGATTGAGGGCGACGATGCAGATCGAGGCCGCGCCGTTGTCGGAGATGGAAGCGCTGGACCTGCGCTGCATCGCCGGCATGATGATCCCCGCCAGCGCCGAATTCGGCGTGCCCGGCGCCGACGATCCGATCATCCTCGCCGATATCGCGGCGTCGGCAGGGCGCGATATCGGCTATGTCCGGCAGGCCCTCGGCAGGCTTGCTTCGCTGGCGGGGGGACCGTTCGCGGCGCTCGACCGCCCAAGGTGCTTGGAGGTGGCGGCGGCGTTTCTTGCCGATGACGGCGCCGCGGTGGCGCAGTTCGGGCGGATCGTCCTGCAATGCTACTACCGCGACGACCGCGTGCTGCGCTCGCTCGGGCGCGAGCCGCGGCCGCCTTTCCCTATCGGCAACCAGGTCGAACAGGGGGA
This sequence comes from uncultured Alphaproteobacteria bacterium, assembly GCA_963819305.1. Classification (GTDB taxonomy): domain Bacteria; phylum Pseudomonadota; class Alphaproteobacteria; order Acetobacterales; family Acetobacteraceae; genus CAVTKE01. Next base: position 384,883 of record CAWFVP010000001.1, on the reverse strand, counting down.
CTGGTCGCTGCTCGACCCGGTTCGGGGTCGGCCGCGCATGTGGCGGGAAGCGTAGCCCGGCGGGGCCGCTATCCGCTGTTGCCGATCAGGATGCCGGTGGCGAAGACCAGCGCGCCGCCGAAGCCGACCTGCAAAGCTGCCGAGAATGGCGGGGTGTCCATGTATTTCCAGCGCACCCAGCTGATCACCGCAAGCTCGATCACCACGACGATCATCGCGACGATCAGGGCGGTGGTGAAGTTGCCGATCAGGAACGGCAGGGTATGTCCGATGCCGCCGATGGTGGTCATCAGGCCGCAGATGCCGCCGCGGATCAGCGGCGCGCCCCGGCCGGTGAGGCTGCCGTTGTCGGACAGCGCCTCGGCGAAGCCCATCGAGATGCCGGCGCCGATCGACGCCGCCATGCCGACCAGGAACGCGTCCCAGGAATGGCCGGTGGCGAAGGCGGCGGCGAATACCGGCGCCAGGGTCGACACCGAGCCGTCCATCAGGCCGGCGAGGCCAGGCTGGATCACCCGCAGCAGCAGTTGTCGGCGGGCCGACTCGTCCTCGGTCTCGCGCACTTCGTCGGGGACATTCTTGGCGATCAGGCGCTCGGCGACGTGCTCGTGTTCTTCCTCCGCCTCCGCGAGGTCGCCGAGCAGCTTGCGGATCGAGATGTCGGTGCTGCGCGCGGCGGCCTGGCGGTAGAAGCGGGCCGTCTCGAGTTCCATCTGCTCGGCCTGCTTGCGCGCCGCGTCGACGCCGAGGGTCTTCATCTGCCAGAGCGGCTTGCGGGTGACGAAGCCGCGAACGTCCTGGCGCCGCACCAGCGGGATGTGCTCGCCGAATTTCTCCCGGTAGAGGTCGAGCAGCCGGCGGCGATGCTCGCCTTCCTCGGCCGACATTTCGGAGAACACGGTGGCGCTGCCAGGATAGTCGGCACGCAGGCCCTCGGCGAAATCGGCGTAGATGCGGCCGTCCTCTTCCTCGCTGCCGATCGCCAGTGCGAGGATTTCGCGTTCGCTCAGTTCGTCGAAGTTACGCATGCCCGTCCTGGCGTGATCCACTGCCGCTGAATATGGCGATCGCCACCGCAACGATCAAGACGATGTCGTAATAATGAGAATGCGTCGCAACACCAGCGGGGCAGATCGCCTGCCTTGCGATCATCCCGGCGGTGCGTAGGCCAAGGCCGGGATCGCCGGGGGCCGTCCGGCGACGAGGTCGGCCAGCAGGCTGGCGCTGCCGGCCGAAAGCGTGAAGCCGAGGGAGCCGTGACCGATGTTGAGGTACAGATTGTCGAGCCGGCTGCGTCCGATCACCGGTACGTCGGTGGGCGTCGCCGGCCGCAGCCCCGACCAGGGATGCACATCGTCGAGGTCGCAGGCGCCGGGGAAGGTGTCGGAGAGTGCGGTGGTCAGGGTTGCCACCCGGTCCGTCCGCATCTCCTCGCCGGCGCCGGCGACCATGGCGAATCCGGCCACCCTTATGTCGTTGCCGAGCGGCGCGAACACGGTCTTGCGGTAGGTGTCGGTGATGCTGCGCACCGGTGCACGGTTGCCGTTGCGGATCCGTGCGGTGATGGAATAGCCGCGCACCGGCTGCAGGCGCAGCGGCACCCCGGCGCCGCCGGCCAGCTTCCGACTATCCACGCCGGCCGCCAGCACGTAGAGGTCGGCGTCGAGGTCGCCGCGGTCGGTGCGGATACCCGTAACCCGGCCGCGCTCGGTGACGATCCGCCGGACCGCGGTGCCCAGCATGAATTCGACCTTCGGCGCCAGCACGCGCTGCAGCTCCTCGCACAGCAGCCGGCAATCGCCGACTTCCTCGGAGGGGGTGTGGATGCCGCCCACAAGCCGGCCGGAGATCGATTCGAGCCCCGGTTCCAATGCCAGGCACTCGGCCGCCGTGAGGGCGAATTGCTCGCAGCCCAGTACCGCCTGCAACCGCATCTGCGCTTCCGCATCCGCCATGGCAGCCGTCGAGGATTGCACCACGAGCTTGCCGTTGCGGGCATGGTGGAACTGCATCGGCGCGGTCGCCAGCATGTGGTGCAGCGAATTGCGGCTGTGGAAGGACAGCGCCAACAGCCGCGCGGTGTTCTCCGCCGTGGCCGGCGCGTTGCAGGCGCGCAGGAACTCCAGCCCCCAGCGCCATTGCGCCGGGTCCATGCGCGGCGTGAAGCGGACGGCGCTGCTGCGCTGGAACAGGTATTTCGGCAGGTTTCGCAGCACCGCGCGCGACGCCATGGGTGCCACGTAGCTGAACGAAAGCTGCGCGCCGTTGGCAAAGCTGGTGCCGCGCCCGACCGCCTCGTCGCGATCGACCACGGTGACGGCATGTCCGTCCTTCGCCAGCCACCATGCGGTGGCGAGCCCGACGATTCCCGCACCTATGACAATGATCTTCATGGCGGCGACTGTGTCGGCAAACCGGGGCGCTGTCACCCCGGGACCGACGCGGCGGAAGGCCGGGATGGCGCCGCGGCGACGCGGCGGTTCAGGTACAGGGTGCCGCCGTGATTGGTGATGGCCTGCCCGACATTGCGGAAGATCACGGTGGTGCCGTCGGACAGGGACGCAGTCGAGGTGATCGAGGAGGCGATGCCCGGCGCCGTGCCGATGGTCGCCGAGACGCCGGCCGCGAGCACGAAGGAATCATGTCCGAGATAGGCCGAAGGGAGGAAGCCGCTGATATCGATCGTGCCGCCTGCGCCGACCTCGCGCAGCAGGTTCCCATTGGTGCTGGTGGAGCCGACATGGCCGAGCGAGATCACCGCATTCCCGGTGCCGGTGATGATGGTGTCCTGGCCATTGATGTCGCCGGAAACGACGTTGTTGCCAGACCCCAACGTGAACGTCTGTCCGCCGGCGGGCGCGGTTGCGGTGCCCGACAGCAATGCCAGCCCGTTGCCGCCGACCAGCGTCTCGGCGCCGTTGCCGGCGATGACCTGGTTGTTGACGCCGTACGACTGCAGGTAGTCGCCGCTGCCGCCGCCGATCAATGTCGCGCCGCCGTTGACGGTGCCGCTGATGAGGAAGTTGCCGCCGGCGCTGCCGCCGGTGAAACGGCCTTCGCCACCGAACACGGTTGCCGTCCCGGCGCCCCCGGCCAGGGTCTCGCTGCCGAGCGGCCCGTTGTCGAGGATCACCACGTTCTCGGCGAACGGATTGATGAAGGCCTGGCCGCCGTTGGGGATGTAGTCGATCTGCGACCCTGCGCCGCCGTTGCCGGTAATGGTGACGGCCGCCGGAATCGTGACGGCGCCGGTCGGTGCGGTGACTTCTGCAACGATCGTGCCCGAGCCGGCGCCGATGACGACGTTGCCGCCGGCGATGACATCGACCAGCGTGTTGGCGAAGGCGTTGACCGTGGAGGATGATCCGGCCGTCGAGCTGTCGACGATGGCGGCCCCCGAGCCCAGGACGGACGTGCTTGCATCGAGGTCGATCGTAGCCGAGGAACCGGCGAAGACCTCGGTGATGTAGTTGATGCCGCCGCCGAGGAAGATCTGCGCGCCGCTGGCCTGGTTCTGATAGACCAGGACAGCATCGGGCCCGGATGCGACGACGCTCGTCTGCAGGCTGCCGATGGCCGCGGTGACCGACGGGCTGGTATCCACCAGCGAGACGTAGTTGCCGGGCAGGATGCCGAGATTGTTGCTGGCGGCGATCGTCACCACCTCGCCCCCGAATGGCGAGGCGGCGGCGGCGGTGCCGATGCCACCCGGCCAGTTCTGCTGCGTGAGCGCGCCGAGCGATGCGAGCTTGCTGACCGTGGCGAGTGCCGCCTGCGCGCCCGCGGCCATGACTGCGGACGTATAGGGGATCGTGACAGTGGTCCCGAGCACGCCCAGGACCGTAACATTCGTGGCCATCGAAGCGGATCTCCGTGAGGTCTACGGCTCGTATTCGGCGCAACGACGCAGCTGCAGGCGGAAGACTTCGCGAATTGCTCGTTCGAGGTTGAACGTTGCTGTGACGCCCAGCCGCTGCTCATCGATTTGCTTCGAGAGGCACATACGGGGGTGAACATTTGTTTTGCGCTAAGATACCGTATCGAAACTCGGGCCGATCGGTTTTCGGCGCCTGACGATCAATGGCTCGTTTGATTTCGCCGGGCCGGAACAGGCGCAGTTGCCACCCTAACGATCCCGACCGGACTCCGCGCGTGGTTCCGCTGTGCCTTCGCGCGCGAGAGCAGCGTCCGCCTCCACCACAGGGTCGTTGAACGTCCAGCGAGGGATGCTGCGCACGCGGTCAAGGCCGGCGAAGATGGTGGCAAAGGCGCCGTCCGGCGAAATCTCGCGGAGCGCGGCATCGAACTCCTGGCCGAAGCCATTGAAGCCGTCGGCTTGCACTTCAGACAAATGGATCTGGTTCCAGTCGATCTTCAGCGCCGGGTCACGATAGAGGACGGCAGCCGTCTCCATCGTCCTGAACGTCCCGATCTTCTTCGCCTGGACCAGCTTGGCAGCGGCTGGGCCGATATATTTCCGCATGATTTCTCGGTATTCGCCGAGATAAGGCGATCGCACCTGGATATATTCGAGCGACGCCCGCCGTTCGGGCCGGTCGGCCGTGCCGTGCCAGTTTCGAGGCAGGACGAAGGCCGAGGGGGTGGTCAGCAGAATCTCAGCGCGCAGCAGTTGCGTCTCCGCCTTTTGCTGCTTGACCACCAGCTCTTGAATGGCTTCGGCAGGAACCGTGTCGCGAAAATAGCTCAGTTCCAGATGGCTCCATACGGCGGCTTCCGATGCGTTTCGAAAGACGGAGCGATGCCGGTAGAGTGCTTGCCCGAGACATTTTTCTCCGAAGCGCTCCCAGTTGACGGCGCTGTCCTTCAGTTCCGATTCCGCTCCGGAAGCTTGTGCCTGTATAGTCCGGGCAAGGACCACGAGGCGGTCATCGGGTTCGATCCGTGCCAGGCACGAATCGTGGAGGGTGGGAATGCTCTCCGCCATGGGATGCCTAACTTCAAAGCCTGTCGCGAAACGACTGGGCGGCTGCGCATCATGTGATGCCACGAGGTTGCTCAAGCCAACATGTACAGCGAGCGGTAAGGGACTGCAGCCGCTTGCCGACAGCATAGTCGCATGAGGCTTCGGTACGAAGCGGCTTTCAGGAGCTGTCCCGGATTGATGGCGGAATGGCTCTCGGCGGGGCGGCCAGCTGATTGAGCGGCGTGTCTTCGAGCCTGCTCACAGCGGCGGAAGCCGGCCAATGGACTTGTCGTTTCGGAGTCATAGTTAACCGGCATTTGTACGGACCGCGCGGCGACACGCGTGGAACTATGCGCGCCGGGCCGGGTGGGATGCGAGGGTCAGGCGTTCGCTGCCACCAGTCCGCCAAAGAAAGGGGTGCGAAAATCATGAAGACATATCTGGCCGTCGCGGCGGTGCTGGGAACGATGGCGTCTGGCGCGACCGGAGCGCGCGGGAGCACCGTCGATTTCAATTTTGTCGGTCATGGAGTCAGCGGCGCGCTGGTTTTGACGTATGGCCTGGCGACGGATTCGATATACCCCGATGCCTTCGAATTCACCGGCATCAGCGGCACCTTCACCGATACGAACAACGGGCTCAACATCATCAACGCACCGGTGGGTCCGCTGGTGGCGGTCACCCATGACGCGCCCGAACCGGGAAATTTGCTGGCGCCGCATGATTTCAGCAAATTCGCGGTCGCCTCCGGCCTGCCTGACGATAATCACGGCTTCCTGACCTACGACAACCTGTTCTGGCCAGGCGGATCACCGCAGACCGCCACGGACTACCCGCCGCATGGCGGGTTGCTCGATATCTACGGGCTGATGTTCAGCATCCCGGGCGGAGTGGTGGTCGACCTGTTCAGCAACGGGGCCGGTCCCAACGGCATCGGCGATTACGGGGTCGGGGTCGCCACCGCCAGCACGGCGCTGGATTATGTCGGCAGCGGCGTGTCGGTGCCGGAACCGGGCTCGGCCTGGCTGCTCGGCGGCGGCCTGCTCGGCCTGCTCGCCGGCATCGGCCGGGCGCGGCGGCTGCGGTTCGGCCGCGCGCGCCTGGACTCGGTTCCCCAGGGGACGGTCAATGGCGGAAGTGCCGCATTCCGGTAAACAGCATGGCGATGCCGGCGGCGTCCGCGGCGGCGATGACCTCGCCGTCGCGCATCGATCCGCCCGGTTGGATGACCGCCGTGGCGCCGGCGGCGACCACCGCCTCGAGCCCGTCGGCAAACGGGAAGAAGGCGTCCGAGGCGGCGACGCTGCCCTGACTTAGCGGCGCGTCGAGCCCGGCGGCCTTGGCGGCCTCGGCGCTTTTCCAGGCGGCGATTCGCGCGGAATCGACCCGGCTCATCTGGCCGGCGCCGATGCCGACGGTGGCGGCGGACCTGGCGTAGATGATGGCGTTCGATTTGACGTGCTTGCAGACGCGGAAGGCGAAGATGCAGTCCGCCAGTTCCTGCGCCGTCGGGGCGCGGCGGGTGACGGTCTTCAGCGTATCGGGGCCGACCCGCCCGGTGTCGCGGGTCTGTGCCAGGAAGCCGCCGGAGACGCTGCGCACGCCGAGGCCGGCGGCGGTCGGGTCGGCGAGGCCGCCGGTCAGCAGCAGGCGGAGATTCTTCTTGCGGGCGAGTGCGGCGATGGCGGCGTCGGTGGCGTCCGGGGCGATGATCACCTCGGTGAAGATCGCGGCGATGGCGGTGGCGGATGCTTCGTCGAGCGTGCGGTTGAGCGCCACGATGCCGCCGAACGCCGATACCGGGTCGCAGCGCAGGGCCAGCGCCCAAGCCTCCGCCATGGTGCCGGCGGAGGCGACGCCGCAGGGGTTGGCGTGCTTGACGATGACCACGCTGGGCTCGGGGAATTCGCAGACCGCCTCGAACGCCGCATCGGTGTCGTTAAGGTTGTTGTACGATAGTTCCTTGCCCTGGACCTGCCGCGCGGTGGCGACGCCGACCCGGCCGTCGGTGGCGTAGAAGGCGGCCTGCTGGTGCGGATTTTCGCCGTAGCGGAGGGTCTGTTTCAGGGTCCCGGCGAGGGTCATGCGGGCCGGGAACTGCTCGCCGCGCTCGCCGGCAAGCCAGGCGGCGATGGAGGCGTCATAGGCGGCGGTGCGGGCATAGGCCTCGCCGGCCAGGCGGCGGCGCAGCGCGAGCGTGGTGCCGCCGTGCTGCGCCAATTCGTCGATCAGCGCCTGGTACTGGGCCGGCTCGGTCAGGATGGCAACGAACTGATGGTTCTTGGCGGCGGCGCGGGTGAGGGCGGGGCCGCCGATGTCGATCTGCTCGATGCAGTCGTCGAAGGCGGCGCCGCGGGCGAGGGTTTCCTCGAACGGGTAGAGGTTGCTGACGACGAGGTCGATCGGGGCGATGCCGTGGGCGCGCATCTGCTCGACATGTTCGGGGATGTCGCGGCGCGCCAGGATGCCGCCATGAATCTGCGGCACCAGGGTCTTCACCCGGCCGTCCATGATCTCCGGGAAACCGGTATGGTCGGACACCTCGACCACGGCGATGCCGGCGTTGCGGATGGCCTTGGCGGAACCGCCGGTGGAGAGGATTTCGACGTCGCGTGCGGCAAGGGCCTGGGCCAGGGAAATCAGGCCGGTCTTGTCGGCGACCGAGATCAGGGCCCGGCGGAGCGGCACGGTTTCGGTCATGGTCGGGGTCCCTGTTCAGCGAGGCCCGGGCAATAGCCTCAGAGTCCGAGCAGGTCCAGGGTGCGGGCCACAACCCTGCCCTCGTCGTAACGATCGAGCGCCCGCAGGCGGCCGGCCTCGCCCATCCGGTGGCGCAGGTCGGGCGAGTCCGCCAGCCGGCGCAGGGCGGCGGCGAGGGGGGGCACCTGCATCGGCGGCACCAGCAATCCGGTCACCCCGTCGACCACCTGTTCGCGCGGGCCGCGGATGGCGGTGGCGACCACCGGGAGTGCGGTGAGCATGGCCTCGATCACCGACATCGGCAGGCCCTCGAAATGACTGGGCAGGGCGAAGATGTCGCTGGCGGCGAGGATCGCGGGGATGTCGTCGCGGTAGCCGAGGCGGCGCAGGCGGGGGCCGAGGCCGCTGGTGGCGAAGGCGGTTTCGAGGTCCTCGCCGTGGTCGGAGTCGAGGCGGTTGCCGACCACCCAGAGTTCGGCGTCGACGTCGCGCATGGCGGCCAGCAGTTCGGGATGGCCCTTGTGGCGAACCAGGCGCGAGACGATGACCACCACGACGCGGTCGGGCGGCACGCCGAGTTCGGCGCGGATGCGGGCGCGGGCCGGTGCGTCGGGGTGGAAGCGCTGCGGGTCGCGGCCGTTGCCGATGGCGGTGGCGTGGCGACAGATGCCGAGGCGGCGGGCGTCCGCGGCCTCCTCGGTGGAGACGGTCAGGTAGATGTCGGTGACGCGCCCGGCGATGAACTCCATGGTCCATCCGGCGAGGCGTCGGGTCCAGGGGCCGGGCTGGTTGAACAGGAAGCCGTGGCAGGTATAGGCGATCCGCGGCACCCCGGCGACGCGGGCGGCAAGGCGCGCGAGGAAGCCGCTGATCGGCATGTGCGCGTGCACGAGGTCCGGCCGTTCCGCCCGGATGAGTGCCAGCAGGGCGCGGAAGGCGCGGAACTGGGCGACCGGGGAGAAGCTGCGGGCCAGCGGCAGCGGCGCCACCCGGAAGCTCTCCCGGCGCGCCACCTCCAGCAGGTCGCCATCGGCGGAGACGCCGACCACTTCGTGGCCGTGGGCGCGAATGCCTCGCATGAGCGGCAGCAGGAAGTGCCGCAGCGAGAAATCGACGTTGGTGATCTCCAGGACCTTCATCCCGCGCGCCGGCATCCCGGGCGCGGGGGCGGGCTGGTTCACCCGACCTTGGTGATCGCCCATTTGACGTGCTGGGTGCCATCCTCGTAGCCGGTCAGCACCACCTGTTCGCTGCGCCGGAGCTCGGGTCCGCCCAGATAAACGCTCTCTTCGAGGCTGATTCGGGCCCCTTCGGCACGCAAACGCCAGCCGCTGCCGCTAGGCAGGCGCAGCAGCACCGCCTCGCCGTCCTGCTGCAGGTTGGCGTCGACACTGGGATGCAGGTGAAACCGGACGGTGTAGGGCTGCGGCGATTTGGCCTCGACGGCGTCCTCGCCGCGAATGTCCTCGCCGCTTTCGGCCATGTAGAGGCGACGGCGATGCACCGCGTCGAACGGCTTGCGGTAGCCATCATGGCTGGCATCGAGCCAATGGGCGCCGTTGGCCTCCTGGCGCTGGACCTCGACTTTGTCGGGCCGCCGTCCGAGGCCCTCGGGGCGCAGTTCGGATGAGTTGGTGTCGGCGATCACTAGGGTGGAGTGGGCAGCCGTGGCGCGGCAGGCATCGCGCCATTCGTTGGGGGCGGCTGGCGCGGCGCCGCAGTTGACGATCAGCCGGTCGCGGCCGATCGACAGTTCGAACGACAGGGTGCCGGCATGGGCGAAGCGGTCGATCTTGGCGGCGGCGGGGGGGCCGCAATCCATGATGAGCATGCTGCGGCCGGCCTGCAGGCGGTGAAAGCCGCCGTCGTTGAGGGCCGATCCGGCGCGCACCGCCCGTCCGGCCTGGGCCAGCACCTGGTCGATCAGCTGCGGATTGTCCTCCTTGGAGCCGTTGAACAGCGCCAGGCCGCCATCGGGATGGCGGAGCACGCGCAGGGTCGGGGCAAGGCGGTCGATCGCCGGCGTCAGCGCGGCCGGTGGGGGCGCCTGCGCGGCCTGCAGCAAGGCGCGGATTTCGGTCAGGTCCTGCAGCGCCGAAAGCTGCTGGGCGGGACTCCGTTCGCAATGGCAGCCATCCGGCAGCACCTGGCGCGCGATCTCCTGCGGCAGCACACGCAGCGCGCGGGTCAGGAACGCGGCATGGTCCGGCAACGCGACGGCGGCGGCGATCAGCCCCTTCAGTGCCGTCAGCGCGCGGGCGTCGAGCTCCTCGGTCGGCAGCCCGGCTGCAAGGCCGCGGGAATCGGCCACCAGGCGGGTCATCAGGCGCTGGCGGAAGGCGTCGTCGGCACTGGCGGCGAAGAAGTCGTAATGCCCCAGCCAGGCGGCGATCCGCGCCCCCGCCACGTCCGGTCGCTGCGCCAGGGGTTCGAGCGAGGGGGTGGCGATCCAGCCGGCCACCAACGCCCTGGCCCGCAGGCGGGCGGCGTCGGTGCCCAGCGCCCGCAGGTCGCGCAGCCAGGTGAAGCCGTGGGCGGCGGCGCGCAGCAGCTCCGGCCCGCTGAGGTCGCCGAACTCGCCGGGGCGCAGGCTGACGGTGGCGCCGGACAGCTCCAGCTCGCCCTTCAGCAGGTTGGCGCCGCGGCCGGCATCGCCGGGCCAGGGATCGCGCACCGGCTGGGCCGGGGCATCCGGCACGCGGCTCATGCGCAGGCTCGGCATGCGGGCAAACCGCCGCCGCGCCTCCCGCATCCAGCCGCCGGCCAGCGGAGACCTCATGCCGCCCGCAATCCATTGATGGCGCTGGCATAGTCGGGCGCGCCGAACACCGCGGTGCCGGCCACCAGCGTGTCGGCGCCGGCCGCGATTGCCCGTGCGGCGGTGACATGGCTGACCCCGCCATCGACCTGCAGGGCGATCTTGCGCCCGGATGCGTCGATCGCCCGTCGCACCTCGGTGATCTTCGGCAGCAGGCTGTCGAGGAATTGCTGGCCGCCAAATCCGGGGTTGACCGTCATCACCATGACGATGTCCACCAGATCGAGCACCCAGCGGATCGCCTCGACCGGGGTGGCGGGGTTCAGCACCACGCCCGCCTTCTTGCCCAGGCTGGCGATGTGCTGCAGCGACCGGTGCAGATGCGGGCCGGCCTCGGGATGGATGCTGATGTGGTCGCTGCCTGCCTCGGCGAAATCGCCGAGATAGGGATCGACCGGGGAGATCATCAGGTGCACGTCGAACGGCAGCCGCGTATGCGGCCGCAGCGCCTTGATCAGCGCCGGTCCGAAGCTGATGTTGGGAACGAAGTGCCCGTCCATGATATCGAGGTGAAGCCAGTCGGCGCCGGCGGCCTCGACCGCCTGGACCTCCTCTCGAAGACGCGAGAAATCCGCCGCGAGAAGACTCGGCGCGACGATGATCCGGGACGCGACGACGATCCGCGGGTCCCGGGTAGATTCTGACCTGGGGGGCATCCACCGTTTCTAGACACGGGACTCCGCCGGGCACAAGCCACGGCTACCGAACGCAGGCCCGGCCAATGAAAAAACCGTCCATCCCGCCGCGCTCCGGCCACAAGGCGGGCGTCGTCCGCACCCACCCCTCGGCGGTCAAGGCCTGCGGCAGGATCGCCAGTTCGGCGGCGGTGAACGGCATCGGCCGCAGGTCTAGCCGCTGGACGGCGGCGCGGAACCGCTCGACGCCTTCCTGCGGCTGCAGCGAGCAGACCGAATAGATCAGCCGGCCGCCCGGGCGAAGCATGGCGGCGGCGGCGGCCAGCAGGCGGTCCTGCTGGCCGATCAGCATCCCGATGTCCCGCGGGCGCTTCAGATGCACCACGTCGGGATGGCGGCGGATGGTGCCCGTGGCGCTGCACGGTGCGTCCAGCAGCACCGCATCCAGCGGCGCCGGAGGACGGAACTCGGCGGCGTCCGCGGCGACGGTGACAACATCCAGGCAAAGCCGCGCTAGGTTCTCCCGCAGCCGGCCGAGGCGGCCGGGATCACGCTCGACGGCGATTACGCGGGCGCCGGCCGCGGCCAGCTGGGCGGTCTTCCCGCCTGGCGCCGCGCACAGGTCGGCGATGGTCTCCCCCGGCTGTGCGGCCAGCAGGCGAGCGGGGAGGGCGGCGGCGGCATCCTGAACCCAGAACTCGCCGGCCTCGAAACCGGGCAGCCCGGCCACCCGCGTCCCCGGCGGATAGCGCCAGGACCCGGTCGGGAGTGGCTCGCCACCCGGCGGGGCCGCGGCGCCAGGGCGCAGCGTCAGATCGAGCGGCGCCTCGCGAAGATGCGCCTCGGCAATCGCCCTCGCCTCGGCGCCCCAGGCGGTCCACAGCCATGCCGGCGTGTCGAGGCGCGGACCATCCAGGCCGTCGAGCAGGGCGATCCCACCGCTGGCGACCCGACGCAGCACCGCGTTGATCAGCGGGCAGAACGGAACCAGGCGCCGGCTGCGCGCCTGGGCGACTGCAGTGGCGACCGCGGCATGCGCGGGCGTCCCCAGCAACAGCAACCCGGCGGCGCCGAGCCGCAGGATGTGCTTGACCGGGGCGGGCGGCGCCTTCGTCAGAAACGGCTCGAGGACCGCATCCAGCGACCCGCTGCGGCGCAGAACCGCCGCCGCCAGGCGATGGCCGGCCGCCCGATCCCGGGCATCCAGCGGCGGCAGCGCGTCCAATGCCTCCTCGAGCGGCCGGTGTCGGTCCATCACGGCGGTCAGCAGGTCGAACGCGGCGTCGCGGGTGGGATCGGTCATCTGCGCCCTCATGCCGTGTCTTGCCGGCTCGCGCCAGGGTGCCGGGCCGAGGCATGCGGCATCAGCCGGCGGCGCGTAGCTCGGCGCGGAACTCCTGGGCGGGGAGAATGAGGCTCTGGTCGCGGACCAGCAGCCCCGGGCGATCCGGGCGCTGCGGACAGCGAACCTCACGGTAGCGATGGGAACGCAGCGCCGCGATGAACCAGAAGAAGACGTCGGGCATGCTCGCCGGGGCGAAGTTCACGACCCTCGTGCGCGGTAGCGCAAAGGCGATGTTGGTCAGGCCCGCCCCCATCACGCCGGCCACCGCGGTCGCGCCGCGGAACAGCGCCACCTGCTGGCCCAGCGTCAGCCCGCCCGGCCGCAAGATCGTCCAGCCTTCCACCCGAGCGATCGCCTCGATCTCATGATCATTGGCGAAGCTGCGGCTGCCCAGCCCGGCGCGAGACACGTACAACTTCTGCGGCCCCATCGGCGGCAGGCGTCGCGCCATGTCGTCCAGACATTGCATGACCAGCGGCGACATGTAGCCGCCATGCTCGGTGAGACCGTCGATCACGATCAGTTCCTCGACGATCACCGGCGCCCGACCCAGAAACCGGATCCTCTCGGCGCCGATGCCGAGCAACGCCATCGAATCGAGCATCACCTGCCGCAGCGGCCCGGCCACGTCATGCACGAGGAAGCCGGTCTTGCCCTCATCCAGGCGGTTCTGCGCGAGCCAGGCCTTCGGCAGCATCTCCGTCAGCCAGTGGCCATAATTGCCTGCACCGGGCTTCACGCAGAGCACGAAACGCCCGGCCAGGCGTGAAACCTCGACTGTCGCCGCGATAGCGGCCTGGGCTGCGGCGATGTTCTGCGGACCGTGCTGGGCGATGCTGCGGCGATAGGGCCGGCCCAGCCCATCCAGCACGAGCCCCAACTCGGCCACCACCACCTCTCGCAGGCAGAAGGCATCGACATTCCGCTGGCCATAGCCGTCGTGATCCCAACTCGGCCGCATCGCCGCAAGTATATCGGTCGGGATCAACTCAGCATGAGCGAGTGACGGATACGAGGTCGCAAACCCCGCCGAAATGACCGACCCGAGCCGCGCCGTCTCGGGAATCTCCATGACTTCGAGTGGGTTATCCATGGCTCCAGTATGTCAGCGGCCGCATTGCCGGACCATAGCGCCCGCTTGCGGCCCCTTGACGCCGCCACCGTTTGCGTCAGCTTCGCGTCAGTCAGCGCGACCTACAGAAAATGAGTCCCAATATCCAGCAAGTATTGCCAATTTAATGATTGTATCAAATTCAGAATACGCAACGTCGCCTGTTCGGACAGCACGCCCGACCCCGGCGCCGCTGCCGTCGCCCGAGAACAATGTCTCGGACCGCGAAGTCGCCGCGTGGGAAGCGTTGCTTCCGGCTTTGGGCGAGAGCTTCAGCCTTTCGGTGGAGCTCGATGACCAGGGATGCCGGGTACTGTCGATCCTCGCCGCTTCACCCGGAGAGTCCCACCAGGCCGCTTTTGTCATCTGGCGGGCCAGGCGTCGGGTACATGTGCTGGACCGCAGGCGCAGCCACGGGTTCGGCAGCGCCGGGGACGACGGCGCGGAGGCCATCATGGGATCGATGGCCACTGCACGCTGCGTCGTGAAAAACCTCGTCATGGCTTTGCCGGGATAGGCAGCCCGACCGGCAAAGCCACTGGACGATCGTGTCGTCGGGACGATCTGCCGCCGAAACATCGATGCCGATCGGCATCCACTGCGTCGGTTCGCCTTACACGGATTTTCGCAGACTTTCCCCGCTTCAGCCGTACCGACAGAAGCATCCTGTCAAACGATCGTGTGGTTCGGGCAAATGCCGTCACATGCGAGTGAAGACCGGCGTTCGTTCTCTGGTTTGTGATCGGTTTCACTCAAATGTGAGAAGACGAATCGCAGTCATTTTCGAAAATTAATGTGGATACCGAAATCACGTCAGGCGTATTTACATAATTAATTTACGTTGATGGAATAATCGCGCCGATTTTTGCCTAACTTGTTGATAATTATGCTTGGCCCGAACCTTGCAATTGTTCATCTGCTTCTAATCCAGAAAGGGAAGTCGGATGAACTGCAAATACCTGCTACTAGGATCAGCCGCCCTGATGGGTTCGCTGGTTCTCGCAGGCAACGCCCAGGCGCTGCCATATGCCGATGCCTCCAACCAGATCACCAACCTCACCATCACCAACACGAACGGGACGCGCATCGTTCCGACGGCGTTCTCCGAGACCATCCAGGCGACGGCCGCCTTCAGCGGCTCGGCGGGCTCGACGGACACGCAGGGCGCCACGACAACAGCGAACGCACTCAATCTCGCTATCCCGCAAGCGTTTTCGGGGACGGCCGCGCCCGCATCGAACGTCTTCACCCCACTTGGGGCAGGTAGCTTCACCGGCACCCGGGCCAACTCGAATATCGGGGCGGCCAACACGACCACCGGCGCCGTAACCGTCAACAACGTCGCGGAGGGCTCCGGCAATCTCACGAGCTTTGGGGCGTCCAACGCGAACAACAAGGCGACTCTCGGCTTTACGATCGCCGGCACCGGTCAGGGCGTGCTTCTCCAGTTCACCGACACCTACCAGTTGAAGGTGTCGACGACTCTGGCGGGCGAGACGGCGAATGCATCGCTGCAGGACACCTTCTCGGTCACGGACCTGACCACGGGGCTCGTCGTCTCCACGTTCGCCCCGGCCGAGTTGAACCAGACGATCGGTGTGGCGAACGCCGGCGGCTCCGCAAGTGTTGGGCCGACGACGACGACCTACAGCTTCTCCACGCCGGCTCTCACCGCCGGTCACAACTTCAGCATTCAGTTCACCAGCGGTTCGTCGGAAAATATCTTCCCGCCGTCCGCGGTTCCCGAGCCGCTCTCGTTGAGCCTTCTCGGGGTTGGGCTGATCGGCCTTGGCGCGGTTCGTCGCCTTCGCCGGAGCTGACATCCAGCCTGGGCGCGCGCAAGCTTCGCGCGTTCAAAGGAAAGGCGGCACCCGCGGGTGCCGCCTTTTGTTTTGGCCTTTTCCTCTCGGCTGCCTCGCACTCCTGCGCCCAGGCCGCTGCCTTCCGGTTTATTTCTCCGGTTTCCAGCTCTGCACCATCTGCTGCGCCTCGACGATCTGCAGGCTCGTCATGACCCCGGCCACCCGATCGCGATTGCTCTCGTTGACCGCCTTGGCTTTCGGGTCCGTGGCGTTCTGGACGGCCAGGCTGAACCACATATAGGCGCGGACGAAGTCAGTGGGCGTACCGCGCCCAAGACCATACAAGGCGCCGAGATTTTCCTGGGCGCTGGCGTTCTTCTGGTTGGCTGCCAGCAAGTACCATTTCCTCGCCTCGACGTAGTCGACCGCAACTCCCTGGCCGCGATCGTACATGGAGCCGATATTGAACTGCGCGTCGGCGTTCCCCTGCGCCGCCGAGAGCCGATACCACCGCATCGCCTCCACGAAGTCCTGCGGCACGCCTTGGCCGTTCACATACAAGGTCCCGATGTTGTCCTGGCTCGCGGCATCCCCCTTCGCCGCGGCTAGCTTGTACCACTTGAGTGCCTCGGTGAAATCGATCTTGACTCCGTAGCCCTGCGCATACATCGCGCCGATGTTGCTCTGCGCCCGGGTATCTCCCGTCTCGGCGATCGGGCGCCACTTGCTGAGAGCCGCGGCGTAGTCGCCGCGCTGAAAAGCGTCGACTCCATCGGAAAAGCTGTCCGCCCTTACCACGCCGGTTTGCCCAGCGAGGCAAAGCAGAAGCGCCGCGGCGCCAAGCTTCAGTCGCATTATAATTACCCCAGGATTGGTTGTGACGATCTTGGCCGAATGGCTGTGCATCTCAGTTGGTCCGACACCGACTCCGGCGCAAGCGGACCAGTCCACTGCGTCGGCAGCATAAATGTCGGTCAAGGCCCTTGCCACGGCAACCCAACGAAGATGCTGCAGAACGCGTGGCGTCATCGTTTGAAATCGCACAGCGATCGAGAGACTGCATCGAGCGAGCAAGCAATTAGGAAGGTGGTCTTAAATTACAGGTATCAGCAAGCGGTCGGGCAGCAATATTCCACCTGAATAGCGTCAAATTGCCATCATTTAGTTGTGTCGAATCTCAAAAGATCATATTTGACGTTCTTAGACTACGATAATTGCCCGGGGCTCGACCAGGTGGACCCGATCTATACACATTTCGTTATGAGATCCAAATGTACTAGGAAAGGAACATATCGAACAAAGAACGTTACGTGCACTGAATTAAATATTGCTCCCGGATAGTTGAATAATACATCCGTTAACATTTGCTTGATCGTAGACCGTTACCTTCCCCAAATCATGTCGCAGACAAGGGAGAGTGAGCAGTGACCTCGCAATGTGCGACGATCATCGCGGCGATCAGGCAGGAGTTCTCGGTCGAAATCGCCAGCACAGCCTCCGACCTCGCTGAAGCCCAGGGCTTGCGATACGAGGTTTATTGCTGCGAGCGGGAATTCGAGCCTGCGACGCCTGGATGCGAAACCGAAAGCGATGAATACGACGACAGGGCGCGCCATGTGCTGATACGGCGTCGCCGGTCCGGTGAGGTCATCGGCACGGTGCGTCTGGTGACCGCGTCGGACAACCACAGCGAACACCACTTCCCGATGCAACGCGTGGCAGGCCCGGATGTGCTGCGCGGCCTGCCAATCCAAACGACTGGTGAGATTTCCCGCTTCGCGCTCTCGCGCCGCCGCCGGCAGGGTAGCTCTCCCGCAGACATGTTTCTCCGGCTTGGTCTGCTGCAAGGGGTGATGCGCGTCAGCTCGGAACTCGGCCTGACGCATTGGTGCGCCGCCATGGAACTCAGCCTGCTTCGGCTGCTGAAGGGAGTCTCGATCCATTTCGAGCCGGTTGGCCCGCTGGTCGAATATCACGGCCTTCGCCAACCGTCGGTCGGGGTAATTTCAGAGATCCTGGCGCGTGGCAAACGCGAGCGGCCCGAATTGTGGGACTTCGTCACCGATCACGGCCGCCTATACGGTGGCAAAGACGCGCAGCGCATCGCCGCCTGATCGGTGCGTCCCATTCCGGCGCCTCGGCCGATCAATGAGGCCGGGGGCGCCGGCCCTGGTGCAGCATCGACTCGTTCGGAATCGCTTCGCGATCTCGAACTTGTCGACGAGGCTGCCCTACTTATCCGGGAGCGAGCACGCGCCAGCTGATCGTGCTCTAAGAAGCGCGGGGGCGCCGAAGCATCAGATCTTCCGAGGCGGCGTGCTTCGCACCGCCGACTGACATCTCGGGGTCAGCGGCGATGACATCGCCTTTTGCGCTGGCGAGCGTGTTGCGAAGGCTGCGCAGCAATGCATTGCCCTTCGCGGTCCGAACCACCAGAACGCTGCGCCGGTCGCGTCGGTCCGGTGCCCGCTTCGCCAGTTCCAGTTCCTCCAGTCGATTGAGCGCCAGCGTGATGCTCGGCTTGCGAATCCCGAGTTCGGCAGCAAGGCCCCGAACCGTGTGATCGCGTTCCTTCAGGTACACGGTCAGAAAGACTGCGAACTGGCGCGCCGACAGGTCGCGCCCATCACTCCGAATGATCGCAATGAAGGTTTGAAGAAGAACTCCCAGGAGCCCGTCTGAACTGGATTCGCCGATCATGAAGTCTCCTGCGACCTGGCCGGCAACGACGATCATGCGCCCCGTCCGATCCAGTTCAATTTGCGAAGAAGCTCCTTCCAATGATGTCGCTGGAAGAAGCCCGCGAGATTGTCCCATGCGTTCGCTGCCGCAATGCTGACATCTCGCCGAATTGCTGGTCCTGGGCGATGATTTGGTGAGGGTTCCAGACGAAGCGAGAAGCGAGTTCGCGCGCCGTCGCAATGGGCGGTCGTGAAAACGCCCGAGGCGGAAATCCACCCCGGGCGTGGTCGCTAACCTTTGGCAATCATGCAGCCGTGTCCGGAGCGAACTCAGCTATAGGCGTCGGATCGCTCGGGGGACTTGCCGTTCGCATCAGCGGGCAGGGATGCGCCTGGCGCCAGCCGCGGCTTGTTCTTGGGCGGGGTGCTGGCGGCTCCGGCTGCGCGACTTGGATCAACCAACCGATATCCTTCCGGCACCTTCAACAAAAATGCGGGCCGCGACGGGCGGGGTTCGATCTTCTGGCGCAAGCGATAGATCATTGCCTCAACCGCATGGCTCTGCAGATCGGGCTGGTCGCCCCAGACATCGCGCATCAACTGGTTTCTGTCGACCGGCTTTTCCTTCGCCCGGTACAGCACGCCGAACAACGCCGCCTCCTTTGCCGTCAGCCTCTTGGGACGGCCGGCGACGGGGTCGAACAACAGCCGCTTTCCTGGGTTGAAGTGCAGCGGTCCAACCGAGAGCATGGCGAAGCTGTTCGTCTGGTAGGCCCGGCTATGCGCGCGAAGGCGGGCCAGCAGCGAGGCGATCCGATACGGTTTCGTCAGGTAGTCATTCGCTCCTGCCTCGAGGCCGCGGACGATGTCGCCGACTCCTACCTCGCGGCTCAGCATCAGGATGGGAAGATGCATCCCCGACCGGCGGAGCCTCGCACAGAACTCGCACCCGTCGGCGTCGGGGAGCCGAGCCTCCATGATGATCGCGTCGAACCGCCGCGAACGCGACAGCGCCAGAGCGGCGGCCTCGGCGCTGCTGACCTGGGTGACACTCATGCCATTTCGCGTGAGTTCATCGGCGAGCGCGCCTGCGATGGTCAGGTCGTCGTCAACGACCAGTATATTTTGCCCTCGAGTCACCGCTATCTCCTTGGCTAGATGTGCCGCGTGGAGGAAAACCGAACAGAGGCGGGAACGTCAAACCACCGCGAAAGTTCGTCAATTTCGAGTTTCAGAAGCAACATTCGATCGTCCAGATAACAAAATGTAAGCGCTGTGTCCGGAATCATGCTTAGTCGTGACTGGTATCGAAGTGTAAAACAACCTGACTGACACCGTCCTGACTAATGACGCGTGGGCCCCGGCGGCCATTCCCGCTGGAGAAGCGGCAGAAAGCGGGAGGGGATTGCCTTCACCACGGAAAAATAAAACGCGCCTGCTCCGGCTATCTCCGCAGCTGACCGCGGCCAACGTCGTCGATCACAGAACCGCGAAGTTGGCTGTGCCACACTCGCAACGTTTCGATCTCCGTATACCCTGCTGCAGTCGATCATCGGGTCGGCCATGTCAGAGTCAGATACGGCGAATTGCTGCCTGATCGCATTGAGAAGAGATGGCCGGGGAGCGGGATGCAGCCAGGAATTTCACTATGTTGTGATCGTTCCCCAGGCGTCGAAAGGATTGGCCTTTGCTCCGGCTGTCGCTTGGAGTGATCTTGATCCGCACCGAAAATTCCCGCGGCCAGTCGCGCCGCAGATGGATTGGACAAGCGCCTATGCCGATCTTTCTCGATGCCGCCATCGTCATGGAAAGCCCGGCCGTCGTGCTCGCACAGCAACTTGCGCCGGGCGCCGTGCCCGGTGATCTTGCTTCTCCGGCATTCTTCGTCGCCCCGGAGGGCCACGACGACAGCGACGGCAGTGCCTCCAGCCCATTTGCGACCATCGGCAGGGCACAGCTTGCGATGGAGCAGGGCTCCACGCGAACAACCTATCTTCGCTCCGGCACCTATCGCCTGGCCCGTCCGATCTTCCTGGATAAGGCAAATTCCGGAATGGTGTTCAGTGCCTATCCGGGCCAGGCGCCCGTCCTCGACGGTGGCGCGTCGGGCCTCGCGACCCTGGTGCAGTTGGACGGTGTGTCGAACGTCACGCTCACCGGCCTCACCTTCGCCAACGGCACAAGCGGCGCCCCGGCCGTGTCGCTGACAAATTCTACGGGCGTTCAGATCCTCGGCAACAGGTTCGTCGACAACGGCACCGCGATCCTGCTCACCGGCTCGAGCGGCAACACCGTCTCCGGCAATCTCATCGAGAACTCCGCCCAGAGCGCGATCGAAGCGAAGGACGGCAGCAACGGCAACAGCTTCGACGGCAACATCATCGACCGGACGGGCGCGATCGCCGAGCAGGGCGGCGGATTCTTCCTGCACGGCGCAAGCGACAATGCGATCACCCACAACCTGGTGGAGAACACCGCCGGCGTGGGCATAGCCATCGAAAACTGGGACGACACAACGATCAATGTCGGCAACACCATCGCCTACAACGTGGTCCGCAACACCAGCACCGCATCGGTTGACAGTGGCGCGATCTATGTCCTGGGCCGCAGCCATGTCGACACCAGGACCGTGATTTCCGGTAATTTCATCGACGGCACCGGCGCCGGAGGGGATGCGCACACCATCGGAATCTATCTCGATGATTCGACCAGTGACGTGCTCGTCACCAGCAATATCATCCGCCGCATCGGCAGCCATGGCGCGCAGGTCCATGGCGGTGACGACAACACGATCACCAACAACATATTCGATCTAGGTTCATCCAGCGCCACCGCGGTGCTGTTCCAGTCGGCGCCGGCCGACACCCACCCGACCAACACGATGCTGAACAACCGTGTGGTCGGCAACATCATCCTGTCCAGCAGCAAGACGCCGGAATGGTACTCCCACCTGGAAGGCGGCAATCCCATCATCAGCTGCAACCTCTATTACGGAGAAGCCAGCGCCGCGATACCGTCCGTTCCCGCGGTCCTGGACCGAAGCCCCCATTACGGCGACCCTGGCTTCATCGATGTCCCCGCCGGCGATTACCGGCTCGCCCCCGGCTCCGCTGCAGCCGCGATCGGCTTCCGGCAAATCGACCAGACCCAGATGGGACCGCGCCCGACGGTGGGTTTCTGGAGCGCAACCAGATAGGCGTCGCCGGTCACAGTGCGAGGCGCAGCCGCAGCAGAATCTGGTTGTCGATGTAGTTCGTGGCGAATGGCTGCTGCGTCTGCCCGAGGCTGCCGGTTCCACCTGACTGGCGGCCGATCAGGTTATACGATGCGGTCAGCTGCATGTTGCGGTTGAGCAGATACGTGGCGCTCACGCCGCCGGTATAAAGCGTCTGGTTGCCGCCGTTATTGGCATACTGGCCAAACGAAATGCCGGCAGCGGCGCCCAGGATCACGTTGCGGAGGTACTCATGATCCACCTTCAGCAACAGGGCCGTGGTGGTGAGTGCCGCAGTGTTCTCGTCGGCCGAATCCTGAATGCGGCGGGTTACCGTCCCGGTGACCGTGGTCAGACCCGTCGGAGTCCAGATGGCGGTCCCTTCGATCAGTGGGGCTTGGATCGTCTTGTACTGGGTGCTGGTGAAGGTCCGGACCTCGTATCCGCCAAGCACGCGAAACCGGATCGCGGCATCGGCGTCGAAATCGAGGCCCGTCAGAACGGCAACATCGTTATAGTTGCGATTGGCCATGCCCGCGGTCGGCGACGCGTAGTCCGCGTTTGCATCGCGAACGACAAAGACCACATTTCGGCGCGGCGCCAACTCATAGCCAAGGATCACGCTCGGCGCCACCACCACCCGGTTGCGATACGTCTGCAGATAAGGCTGCCCGTTCACCGTGCCGTTGGTGAAGTTGTAGCTGGAGACGTCGACCGCCGGCGTAACGAACACCCGGTTGAACACGGCGCGATAGCTGACGCGCGCCGAATTGACGGTGAATGGAATCGCCTGGTCGAGCTGCGGGACATCGAGGTCGCGCGCGGTCTGCGTCAGATTGAGATGCGAGTACGCGCCGGCCAGCACGTCGCGGCCGATCTCATAGGTGCCATCCGTCGTCGCCGTCCAGTTGGTGTAGGAGTATTTCGGCAGCTGGGTATAGCTGAAATTGTCGACGGTCATCCCCGCATTGAGGCTGTTGCGGGACCAGTTGCTGTTGGCCTGCACCGCCGCATTGGTCTCGACCAATGGACTGCCGCGGGCCGGCGAGGCGCCGCTGACATTGCTCTCATACCCGGCGCTCTCGGTCAGCGACGGCCGAATGATGAAGCTCCCGGCATGGATCCCGGGTGCCTCGTATTCCGGCCGCACCCGCGACGCGACGGTGACTCCAGGCTCGAATGCCGATCCGGGGATATTGAGGTTGATATACTGGTCGAGGATCTGCGCCTCGGCCGGTGCGGCGAGCGCCAGCACGAGGCCGATGATTGCCAGGCCGAGCAGACGCAGCAACGGCTGAAACGAGCGTCGGACACCGATGTCTTGGCGCCGGTGCGTCGCTATTTTATCCAGACTGCGTACCATTTCCTGCATCGCCGACACTCCATCGTGAGCCATATTCCATAATTGCCGGCCACGCGCACGTGCCACTTCGGTTAGTATGCGAAAAGGCCTTATGGGTGTGGCGCCATGTCCATAGGGTCGTGTCCATAAGGAGGCTCTTCGTGACCATGCAAACGGCAATCCGCGGCGCCTCGATCGCTGCAGCTGCTTTCCTTCTGTCCGTATTGCAGCTTGCATCGGCATCAGCTCAGTCAACCGACGGCGCCAGCCGGTCCGAATTGCTGACGCGCGTGGCAAAGGCATGCCAGGCGGAGGCCGAGCGCTTCTGCCCGTATCTTGGGGAAGACGCGATGCCGCAGGACCGGTACATCTGCCTTCGCCCCTACAAGACCAGCGCGTCGCTCGGATGCAGATCGGCGATCAATGCGGCAGCAGCGCAGTGAGATCTTAGCTTTGTACGGAATCGAACGAAACAGTGCAAAGGGCGCGCCGTGGCTGTTCACATTTTTGGCGGTCCGAGGGCTGAGAGGTTTCCATGTCCTATCGAGTTAGGGCAAGAGATCGGCAGAAGACAAAATCAGGTCAGGCAACCGGACATGAACCATCGCGCCTTCGCCCTCACGGGGATGATCCTCTTGCTCGCAGCGTGCTCGCCAGGGGGAGACCTGCAACCGATCGGTGAATACAAATCGACCGGGTATCATCTTGGAGGCGGCGATCGGATCAGGATCATCACGTTCGGCGAAGATCAGTTGACCGGGGAGTTCCGCGTCGACGACCAGGGACATATTGCGCTGCCTCTGCTGGGTACCGTCCAGGCAGCAGGCCTGACGCCTCAGCAACTCGACGCGTCGATCTCCGACGAACTCAAGCGCCGCAAGCTTCTGCGCGACCCGAGCGTATCGGTTGAAGTGGTGGCCTACCGGCCTGTCTTTATATTGGGCGAGGTGGCGAAGCCCGGCCAATATCCCTACCAGCCCGGTATGACCATGCTGACCACTGTCGCGATCGCCGGGGGTTTCACCTATCGCGGCGTGCAGGATTACGCCGAGGTCGTCCGGACGGTCGACAACCAGGCCGTCGAGGGCAAGATCACCCCATTGTCCTTCGTCGCACCGGGCGATGTGATCAACGTCTACGAACGTCGATTCTGATCACCGCCGCCTGGGCCGGGCTGTCAGCTCTCGCCCGTCAGGTGCATTTCAGCAATCGGTCGTATTCCTCGCGCACGATCGAGTAGCAACTGCATGCGGCAGCCTCCAGCCCGGCCCGATCGACAATTTTCAGGCGACCCCGGCTGTAGGTGATCAGCCCGGCATCCTGAAGTGCACCTGCCGCGAGCGTTACCCCCGGGCGGCGGACGCCCAGCATATTCGATAAAAATTCCTGGGTCAGCGACAGCTCGTCGCCGTCGGCCCGATCATGCGCGATCAGCAGCCAGCGCGCCGCGCGCCGTTGCAAAGTGTGGATGGTATTGCATGCGGCACTCTGGGCCGCCTGGACATTGACCGCCTGCATGTAGCGAATGCCAAGCTGCCGTAGGGCCGGAAGATCGGCGGCAACGGCCCTGAGGCTCGACACCGGCATCCGCAAGGCGACGCCCGCCATTTGCACCAGGGTGCGGTAGAAGGCGATCGGCTCGTCGTCGAACATGGCCGGAACGCCCGCCAGCCCTTCTCTGCCGACGATGCCCACTTCGACGCCGAGCTGATTTTCCTCCGTGCCGCTGACCAGGGAGATCATTCCGGATTCGACGAAGTAGACATGCTCGATCAGGCTGCTGCGCTCGTACAGAACCTGGCCGCTCACCATCTGAACACGTGACAAATGCGGTCGTAAACGGTCAAGATCGTTGGCCGAAAGACACCGAAGGATGCCGTTTCTAGGTGCAATGGAAGCAACTGCCGGCATCATCCAGGTGTTCTCCGTCCCCGTTCGGGCAAACACACCCGGTGGTAACCGCTTTAACACCGATGACGCGAAAACAAACGATCATCAATCCGGTGGGCCCGGAAAAGCGTTGGCGACCCGATAAAAATCTCTGAATTCTCCAATCACTTATAGTCGAAAACGTTCAACTGATATTTTTCGTACATTCGTGAGTAAATTACTTGACCGAATCAAAGTACTGGCGCAACACAACTGAACGGCACGCCGACAGCAATACGAATCGGATCAGGCTACAGCAGAGTCAAAAACCGCATATGGGCTTGACAGGCTGCACCTGCACGGTGCGCTCAGGCACCGTCAGCGGATGGCGCGGTCTCGCCTGATCGCGCGCGGGATGCGCCATCTCCGCCAATTATGAAATTGCGTCGGGCAGCGGCCAGAACGCGTCCTTACCCGACGCAGACTTCCGCATATTGCCGGCCAACCTGGGGAAGGGAGTATTTCGCCCGCAGCCTCGCGATATCCGCGGCCTGGGGGCGATACGCTGCCGGGGATCGCAGCATCAATCCGATCCGGCGCGCCCACTCATCCTCGCTGAAGGGATCGTCGACATACTCGGCCAGCCCGAGCGTCGTTTCCGGCAGTGCCGTCCGGCGGGTGGTGATCGTCGGCAGCCCCAGTCCAAGCGCCTCCACCGGAGGCATGCCGAACCCCTCGAACACCGAAGGAAACGCAAACAACGCGGCGTGCCGATACCACTGGCCCAGGGCAATGTCATCCACGTAGCCTGTCATCCGCACCCTGTGCTGCAGACCCAGTTGCTCGATCAGCGGTTGCAGACCTTGCCTGTTGCCGGCCACTCCCCGCAGGCTGTTGTAGCCCTGCCCGCAGAACACCAGTTGCAGGTCCGGATTCAGTTTCGCGACCTGCGCGAAGGCGCGGACCAGCACCTCCAGGTTCTTGTGGGCATACTGCGCCGCGACAGACAGGATATAGGGCTGAGCGATCGGCCGCTGATCCTCTCCCGGGACGTCGAAGCGATCCCAGGAAATCGGGTTGGGAATTGTCACCACCTTGCGCTCGAACTGCCGCCCATAGTGCCGCAGCAGATCTTCCCGAACGAACTCCGAAATGGCAACGACACGGTCTGCGCGCCGCATCGCGAAAGCCTGGGACGCCGCCAGCCAAGCCCGCTTCTTGACGGAGAAATGCTGTGGAAAGTGCCGGAACTGCATGTCGTGAATCACAGTCGTCACCCGGCCCAGGCGTCGGGGCACGATTGGCGGCACAAAATAATTAGGGAAAAGGGTGGCGTCCGCCCGCAGCTCTGGACGGAGGCAGGCCCGCTGTTCGGAAATGAAGCGCGGACCTGTTCCCCCGCCACAGGTGACCAGGCTGCCGGGATGGTTCGCAGTCATTTCAGCAACGAATGCCGGATCGAGGTTGGCTTCCGACGCGCATAGCACGCCTGGCGACGCTCCGCTGGCAGCCATCCCTCGAACCAGATTATAGAGCATGTGCTCGGCACCGCCGACCCGGCCCGTGAACACGAAATGCGCGGTCACCAGCAGGCGCAGGTCCTGCCGCACTAGCTCATGCAACGGTGCAAATCCGTCCATCACGATTACCCGGCCAAACCCACCGGAGGCTGGATCGCGATGTTCATGAATTTCGAAGAAAAACATCGGCTGACATAAATCTGGTCCTCGGCGAGTGGCTGCGGGGCGCGCTGCAGCGTCGCGGTGCGATGGCGGTAATACAGCGGCCCGACCATGTTGTGCGACTGCATGAAATCCATGATTGCCATGCGATCGCCATTTTCCACGATGCAGGCGTCGCAGGTCTCCAGGCAGTCGACTGCCCCGGCCAACACCTCCGGCTCATGTCCCTCGACATCGATCTTGATCACCGATGGAGCCAGCCCGAGCCGGCCGCAGATGGCGTCGAGCGTGTCGACCTCTACGACCATGGTATCGGCGCCAACGGCATTCGGGTCGACCACGTGATTGATCACCGAAGCCCGATCACACGTCATGCGCAACTGGCCAGGCTGCCGTGAGGCAGCCACATTCAGCATCCGGACATTCCGACGATTGTTCAAAGCGACGTTCTGCTGGAGTTTTGCGAAGGCCGCCGGGATCGGTTCCAGACTGATGACGACGGTGTCCGGCACCTCGGATGCGATCAGCGTATAGGCGCCGATATTGGCGCCCACGTCGATGAACACCGGCGCTCGCCTACCGATCTCCTCGGATATGCCATCGCCGGTGGGCCCGGCATCGGCACACCGGTGTTGGCCCAGCACGGCTTGAACGAAATGCATGTTGTTGAAGTCGTAGCGACCCAACATGTTGACCATGCTGATAACGCCACCCGGCTCGTCGTCCGTGATGGTGGATTCCGAAAGCCGAAGCCACACCGGGCGAGGAAACAGTTGCTTGCGGCCCTGCCAGTAGAGGTGCCGCAGCAAAGCGCCGCCCCGGTTGCTGTGTTCGTTGCGCTGGATGATCCGCAGCGAATTGGTGAATTGCCGGACACTCATCTGGACCTCGCAAACGACAGGATCGGGTAGGCGGGCCCGGCGGCACTGGCAACGCGGGTCGCACCGACCGCCTTCATACGGAACATGTGGCTGGCGAAAACAGCCAGCGTCATGACGGTGGGCGTGCTGCCATAGGCGCCGGCAACGGTGATGCCCCAGACAAGCATGATGAACAGGAACAGGTCGCGGAATGGTTCGGGGGAGCGTACGTAGTTGACCAACTGGACAATGACCAATGCTGCCAGCGGCAACGTGCCGAAGATTCCGGTTCCAAGCAGGTTCTGCAGCCAGGTGTTGTGCGCTTCGTCGACGGTCAGCCCAGGCAGACCCAGGAACAGCGGCAGAATGAATTTGCTCGAGTTGTAGCCGTAGCCGAACCACGGCTGCAGTTGGATCTTGTCCCACACGAAGGCCCAGATTTCAGTACGCCCGGTCAGGGTGAACATTTCCGCCGGGTCTCCGGACCGGCTCAGCCCGCCAGTGAACCCCATCAGGTAGCGCAGCGGCACTCCGGCGATCAGGATGACCCCGAGACTGACGGCGAGCAAAGCGCTTCCCCAAACCCAAAGGGACCGGCGCGCAACCACGGCCGCCATGCCAATGAGCGCCGCCAGCAAGGCAGTCCGGCTGTCAGCGGCCAGCAGGGTGAAAAGACCGACGCCACCGAGCGGGAGTACCACGAGCAACCCACAATGGCCTCGGTACCAAAGCAGGAAGACCAGGGCCAGCAGCACGGCCAGGCTGCACCCAAGGGCATTCGCTTGTCCGGCCAATCCGCAGATGCGTTCGATCAGTGATCCGTCCGCCGTAATGAACGGTGACCGACCCAGCTCCGGGATGACGAAATAAACCACCCAGCCGGCGAGGACGAAAGCGCAAAGCGAAAGGCAACAGGTCAACAGCAATTGCTTCTCGGTCAATGCCACCGCCATCGCCCCGGCGCAGAGCAGCATGCCGAGCGCGCCGAACGCCGTGCTGAAACTGTAGTTCGGCGCTGCCGAATAGATCGATGAGGTCAACGCGATGCCCAGGTAAACCAGGATCAATCCGACTGTCGGCTGCATGAACAAGCGCCACGACCGTCCGAGATGCGCCAGCCCGATTGCGGCGGCGCCTGCCCAGAGGCCGAACTTCATGGCATTCTGCCAATCGAGGCCAAGATCACCGGGTTCGCGAACGCGGAACAGCGCGTCGTTGACGAAGACCAGCACGAAAAGGAAAGCCATCAACGCCGGCGCGCTGCCGGCACAAGCGAACAGCATGACGACGCCGGCGACCAGGCAGAGCATCAGCGCCAGAGGCAACACCACCAATGCCGCCATGTCGCGGCTGGCATACAGGGCCAGCAGCGAAATGCCAGCGCACAAGGCGATCGCCAGGACCGCGATCCAGGCTTCGCGCATTGCGATCGACCTTGGAAGACCCAGCACGCTCAAGATAGCAACTCCATCAGCCCCATGCAGGATCGCAACGTCGCACGGTGCGACTGCTCTGCGCCAAGCCGCATATGGGGTAATCCGCCCTGCGCCAATCGTACACCGAGGGTTCAGCGCAGTAGTGCATACCGCAGCTCTGCAGCGCCCCAGGCCGGCTCCATGCGCACGCGCGGGATATTGTAAGGCGATACACCCATTGCCGCTCGCCGTGGAACCGAGGTCAGGAACGAACGGAAACCCGAGAGGCGGGCCAGGGCCGGATCCCGTTCGGGACGGAAGTCCTCGCCGGGCTGTCCCCACGGGCAGGCGAAATGGACGCAGCTGCGGTTCAGCTCGGCTTCGATCCTGAGGCGCGATCGCGTGAGTTCCGACACGACCTCGCTGCGCGTCATGTTGGCCAACCGGCGATGATTGAGCGAGTGGGAGCCCACTTCCATTCCCGCGGCGACCAGGCTGCGGCAATCATCCCAGCTGAAGGTTCCGCTCAGCCGGTCGTCGATCCAACCCGGCACCACGAAGAATGTGGCCGGCACGCCCTGTTCGACGAGGATCGGCATGGCATTCTCGAATGCCCCGAGGCGGGCATCGTCGAAGGTCAGGCAGATGCAGTAATTGCCGGACCGCTGGCTGCGGAGCATCTCCAGCGCGTCGCTGACACTGACCAGGTCGGCGATTTCACGCATCAGCCGAAGCTGCCGCGCGAACTGGCGCCGTTCATTGGCCGCCATGTCGTGATAGTTAAGGAACAACACACCATCGGCTTGCGACGGCGAGCGAATGGCTGCCTGCCAGCGGATCGCAACCGCGCGAGCGGCGCGAACGTCGCGAAAGTGACGCCGCAGTCCTGTCAGGATGGCTTTCACCGCACCGCCGCCCGTCTGCCTGCCACGCAATGCGTGAACGACGCGATCACGGTCAGTTGCTGAGGCTGGCTTGCTGCGCCGCGGGGCTGGAGCGCCGGTTGCGATTTTGAGCATCGAGCCGGAATTGCGTGGGGATCGCCTGCAAACCGCTGACGGTGCGGGACGGGACAAGCCCCATAGCAACGCGTGCCGCCCGATCTGCCGCGGCGTCCTGGACCAGCCGGTTGCGAAATTCGGGCGTCAGCTGTCCGTGGGGGTCGATTTGCGGCTGGCCGCCCAAGCCTCTCGGGTTACGAGGGGCGATGCCGATGGCCAATGCGGCCGGCGAGCTTGCGGCGACACGTTGCCGGTAACCATCGCCGAGCGCCGGGGTTTGCGAGTGGTAGGCGCCGGTGGCACTCCCCCAGTCACCCATTTGTGAATAGAGGGCGGTGAGAAATCCCGCTGCGTAGACGGCATTCGCCCGGGGGTCGAAGGCCTGCTCCAGCGAGGCGAAGGCGCCCGGATGATACATCAGGTTTATCTGCATGCAGCCAACGTCGATCGATTGCACGCCCGCCGCTCGCGCCGCCTGCACTGCGGCGATTGCGTCGCTCTTGCTCTCGTAGAAATGCCCGACTCCGGCGACGTTGATGGTCCAAGGCCATGGGGTGACCCGGCCGGTCTGCGGATCGGGCCGGCCACTTTCAACGAGACCGATCGCATCGAGCAGCCGCGGTGGCAGGCGCGCGTTCCGCTCCGCATCCCGGATCGCCCCCAGGCACCCCGCCTGGTCGTGCGGCAGAACTTCGGCGACGCCTGCGGCGCGGCCATCGTGTGCGATGGACAACGAGGCCGCGAATGACATCGCCGCAAGCCGGCGCAGGCTTTGGCCATTCATCCGTTTACAGCGCGTGCGGGTGATTTGACTGGCGGTGGTAAAGCCCGGCTTTCTGCAAGGCCACCAGGGCTACGAACCGCGGATTGTTCCACATATATCGCCACCAGAGTCGCCGAGGTTCCTTGGCGACTCGATACAGCCATTCGAAGCCGGATCTCTGCAGCACCTTCGGTGCCCGGCGGGACCGGCCTGCGTTGATGTCGAAGGCGGCCCCCACGCCGATCAACACCGGAGCATTCAACAAATCGCGGTGCTTGGCCATCCAGTACTCCTGCTTCGGAGTGCTCAACCCGACCCAGACGACGTCTGGCGCGCAGGCGTTGATCTGCTCGACGATTGCGGCGTCTTCGGCATCGGTCAACGGCCGGAATGGGGGTGCATGCCAGCCGACAATACGGGCTCGCGGCGCCTGGGCAAGCAAACCGGCCCGCAGGCGCTCCAGCGTCGACTCGGTGGCGCCATATAGAAAATGCCGATCGCCCCGGGCTTGTGATGCCGAGAAGACCGCAGGCATCAATTCAGGCCCGCAGACGCGGTCGGACGCCGTATGGCCGGCGAGCTTCAGCATCCATGCCAATGGCATTCCGTCCGGCGTCACCATTCCAGCCGCATTGTGGATGCGTCGCAATTCGCCGCATGACTGACTTTCCATCACCCCATGAACACTGGTGACGCATACATAGCGTCGCTCTCCACGGTCGATCCAGTCATGGATGGCGCGAACCGCCCGCTCCATGTTGACCACGCTGATCCCGATGCCGAGCACGTTCTCTCGCCCTGGCTCCCCACGCCACCCCAGGGCGCGGTCCGGCGGCTGGGCCACGTGGAACTCGCCCGGGGAAGTCTGTACTGCGTCCGTCATCGCCGACGCTGTGCTCCTGTTCTGGAAGGGCCTAAGCCCGCATCCCGTTCTAATACGGCACCGGACCCGGGATGCTGTCGCGTTCGGAGAATTGACGGCGCGGAATCGCTGCCCAGCCCACCGCGCAACGCATCGGGCTACCCCGTATGGGCGAGTGCGGCGTGGCAAGCACTTTCAATTGCCAGCACAGCGCGTTGGCGCAAATCCGAAATGATTAAGCTGTCTACGCATTGGACAGTGCAGCCCTAAACAGTGCCGATTGTTGCGATGCAGCGGTTCGGGAGCGGTTAGAATGGGCGTCGCGATAGTGACTGGGTCTGGCGGATTGGTCGGCGCCGAAGCCGTGCGGCTGTTCGGACAGCGCGGGCTCGATGTCGTCGGTATCGACAATGACATGCGCAGCCGGTTTTTCGGTCCTGATGCCAGCACCAAGTGGCAGGTCGATACCCTGCGCCGTCAGAGCTTCTACACGCATGTCGATGCGGATATTCGTGACGAGGCGGCGATGCGGAGCACGTTCGGCCGGTACGGCAGCGACATCAAGGTGGTGATCCACTGCGCGGCGCAGCCATCGCATGATTGGGCCGCCCGGGAGCCGGCGACGGATTTCACCGTCAACGCCAACGGAACGCTGGCATTGCTCGAGGCGACCCGTCAGCACGCGCCGGACGCGGTCTTCATTTTCGTGAGCACCAACAAGGTCTACGGCGACCGGCCCAACCATCTCCCGCTGGTCGAACAGGCGACGCGCTACGAGCTGTCGCCGGAACATCCCTGGGCAGAGCACGGCTTCCCGGAGGAGATGAGCATCGACGCCTGTCTGCACAGCCTGTTCGGCGCATCCAAGGTTGCCGCCGACGTTCTGGTCCAGGAGTATGGCCGCTATTTCGGCATGCGCACCGCCTGCTTTCGCGGCGGCTGCCTGACCGGCCCGGGCCACTCGGGCGCACAGCTGCACGGCTTCCTGGCATATCTGGTCAAGTGCGCGGTGACCGGCACGCCGTATACGGTGTTCGGCTACAACGGCAAGCAGGTCCGCGACAACATCCACGCCCGCGACCTGGTCGAGGCGTTCTGGTGCTACTTCCAGCGCCCGCAGGCGGGAGAGGTGTTCAACATCGGCGGCGGCCGACACTCCAACTGCTCGATGCTCGAAGCCATCGCGATCGCCGAGGAACTCACTGGGCGCCCGATGAACACCAGCTACGACACGCAAAATCGAACCGGTGATCACATCTGGTGGATCAGCGACGTCCGGAAGTTCCAGACGATGTATCCGGAATGGTCGTACCGCTACGACGTACGCGCCATCATGGAGGATATCCACGCCGGTCTGACGACCAGGCTCCAGGTCGCGGCCGAGTAGAAGATGCGGCGGCGCAACCTGCTTGGAGTCGAGGTCTGCTCGACCGACTACGCCGAGGCCTGCGACGCGATCAGGGTCGCGGCGCAGGAGAAGCGTCCGCTCGCGGTCACGGCGCTGGCGGTTCATGGGGTGATGACCGGAGCGCTGGATCCGGTGCATCGCCGTCGCCTGAACGCACTCGATCTTGTCGTGCCCGATGGTCAGCCGGTCCGGTGGGGATTGAACCTGCTGTACGGGGACGGACTACAGGACCGGGTGTGCGGGCCGAAGCTGATGCTTCACGTTTGTGCGATGGCCGAAGCGACGGGACTGTCCATCGGCTTCTACGGCAACAAGCCGGAGGTCCTGGAAGAGTTAAAAAGAAAACTCCTGGATAAATACCCTCGGCTGCGGATCGCCGCTGCGATGCCTTCGCGCTTTGGCCGGGTCGCACCTGACGAGCAGGCGGCCCTTGCAGATGAAATTGCAGCAAGTGGCGCCGACATACTGTTCGTCGGACTTGGCTGTCCCCGGCAAGAGGTCTGGGTTTTCGAAAACAAATCCCGCCTCAACATGCCGATCTTCGCTGTCGGAGCCGCTCTCGATTTTCATGCCGACCGCATTCCCCAGGCGCCGCAATGGATGCAGGACAGCGGCCTCGAATGGGCGTTCCGCCTCTGGCAGGAGCCGGCCCGGCTATGGCGGCGCTACCTGCTGTTGAACCCGCTCTATCTGATGATGCTGGCGGCACAGAAACTCCGTTTGCGCCGTTATGGCGCGAGCACGGACGGCCCGGTCGCCTATGAAGGCTACGCCTGAACGGACGCCTGCCAGTCACCGCAGCGGCATGCGGCGACCTGGTCAATATCAAAGACCTCAGCACGCAATCGAGCCTGGGTTCGATGGCAATGCTATCAAGGAGAAGGCATCGATGGGCTACACCCGCAAGCGCGTTCTGGTAACCGGCGGCGCTGGCTTCCTGGGTTCGCATCTGTGCGAACGCTTGCTCGGTCAGGGCCATGACGTGCTTTGCGCCGATAATTATTTCACCGGACGCCGCGACAACATTGCTCATCTGCAGAACCAGCCGAATTTCGAGGCTCTTCGCCATGACGTGACGTTCCCGCTGTATGCGGAGGTTGACGAGATCTACAACCTGGCCTGCCCGGCATCGCCGATCTATTACCAGTTCGATCCGGTGCAGACGACCAAAACCAGCGTGCTCGGCGCGGTCAATATGCTGGGTCTGGCGAAACGGACCAGAGCCAAGGTGTTGCAGGCCTCTACCAGCGAAGTGTACGGCGATCCGACCGTCAGCCCCCAGGATGAGAACTACCGCGGCAACGTCAACCCGCTCGGCCCGCGCGCTTGCTACGACGAGGGGAAGCGCTGCGCGGAGACGTTGTTCTTCGATTATCACCGCCAGCACGGAACGCGGATCAAAGTGGTTCGCATCTTCAACACCTACGGCCCACGCATGCATCCGCAGGATGGTCGCGTCGTGTCGAACTTCATCATGCAGGCGCTGCGTGGCGAGGACATCACCCTGTATGGCGACGGCATGCAGACACGCGCCTTCTGCTACGTGGCAGACCTGATCGAAGGCCTGCTGCGGATGATGGGAACCGAGGACGATGTGCTCGGCCCGATCAACCTCGGCAATCCGCACGAGATCACCGTTCGCGAACTCGCCGAGAGGGTGGTGGCGCTGACCGGTTCGCGCTCGCGCATCGTGTATCGGCCGTTGCCCCAGGACGATCCAATGCAGCGTTGCCCGGATATCACGCTGGCGAAGCAGAAACTCGGCTGGGAGCCGGCGGTGAGGCTCGAAGAGGGCCTGACCCGGACCATCGCCTATTTCCGGGCCATGCTGGCGAACCCTTCCAACACGATCCACGAGCACCTCCTCGCTGCCGCCGCCAACTAACATCCCGGTTCGACGACGTTTCTGGAGAGCAGAGCATGGACAGTGTCATGATCGATGAGAGGGGTGGAACGCTAGCCGATCCCGTGCTCGTCGCGGGAGGCGGGGGTTTCATCGGCGGCCATCTTGCGGCATCGCTGGCCGCTGCGGGGCACCAGGTGAGGGTGGTCGATCGCAAGCCGCTGCAGGATTGGTACCAGGTTCTGCCGGGCGTCGAGAACGTGCAGGCCGACATGTCGGATCCCGCTGCATGCGCACGCGCGGTCGCCGGCATCGGCACAGTGTTCAATCTTGCGGCCGACATGGGCGGCATGGGCTTCATCGAGACGCACAAGGCCGAGTGCATGCTCTCGGTGCTGATCAACACCAATCTTCTGATCGCTGCCCGCGACTCCTCGGTGTCCCGGTTCTTCTTCAGCTCATCCGCCTGCGTCTACGCGGCGGACAAGCAGACGGAGACCGAAGTCGTTGCGCTGCGGGAAAGCGACGCTTATCCCGCTATGCCGGAAGACGGCTATGGTTGGGAGAAGCTGTTCAGCGAGCGGATGTGCCGCCATTTCACCGAGGACTATGGCCTGCGCACGCGGGTCGCGCGCTACCACAATGTGTACGGCCCGCTTGGTACCTATGAGGGGGGCCGGGAGAAGGCCCCGGCCGCGATCTGCCGTAAGGTTATCGAAGCCATACAAAGTGGCGATCACAGCATCGAGATCTGGGGTGACGGGGAGCAGACCCGTAGTTTCATGTTCATCGACGACTGCATCACGGGAACCCTGATGCTGACCGCGAGCGAGCACGCGGAGCCGATCAATATCGGAAGCGATGAACTCGTGTCGATCAACCAGTTGGTCGACATCGTTGAAGACATCGCTGGCGTCAAGCTCCGCCGCCGGTACAAGCTGGATGCTCCAAAGGGCGTGCGTGGCCGTAACAGCGACAATACGCTGATCCGCGCGACGCTCGGATGGGCGCCGAGCATCTCCCTCCGGCAGGGGCTGGAGGCGACATATCGCTGGATTCACGATCAAATGGCCGACCGGCCGGCGCTGTCCCAGCGTGACAGGCCGGTGGTGCTCGCCTAAAATTCCCCGACCGGACCGGGCCGGCAGAACATGGCGGCAGCGGAGGCGGCAATCGAGCATTTCATGGCGACCGCCACCGGCTTGGGCGATGCAGCGATCACCATGCCGGTTGCCGCCATCCTGTTTGCGTCGTTCCTGCTCACCTCGCGGCGGCTGGCAATGCGATGGGTATGGGTTGTGGCAGCATGCGGCGGGGTGACCATCCTCGGCAAGCTGGCGATTTATGCCTACGGTCAACCGATCTCTACCATTCAACTCGGGAGCCCCAGTGGCCATGCCGCGGCGAGCATCCTGGTGTATGGCGCCCTGGCGCTTGAGGTCGGCCGGGCGCGGCAGCGCGCTCTGCCCGCCGCACTTGCTGTGCTTACAGTTGTGCTGATCGCCGTCTCCCGGATCTATCTTGGCAGCCACACCGAGGCTGACGTTCTCGTCGGGATGGCCATCGGTGGGGTCTGCCTCGCGTGCTTTGCACCGGTCCGCGCCGTGGGACCTGCTTGGCCAGTGCAGATCGGCGCGGTTGCCAGCATATTGTTGTGTGTCACCGGCGCTGCCCTCGGCTGGCGCTTTTCGATGGAGCCGTGGCTGCACAGCCTCGCCATCCACGTCATTGCCCCAGCGCTGGCAGCCCCAGGGATTGCATCGCCAGCCTGAACGGCCACCGCCTGAGCGGCCACCGGCTCGCGGTCGCGAGGCCGGTCAGTAGGCGTTGCGGTCGAACGCTCCGCGCAGGGCGGTCAGGAACAAGATCTTCAGGTCCAGCGAGAGCGACCATTGGTCGATATAATAGAGGTCGTGCTCGACACGTCGCTGCATCTTGTCGAGCGTCTCGGTCTCGCCGCGCAGGCCGTTCACCTGGGCCCAACCGGTGATCCCGGGCTGCACCCTGTGGCGGCCCAGATAGTCGTCGATCAATGCGGCGTATTGGTCGTTATGGGCCAATGCGTGCGGTCGCGGGCCGACCAGCGACATCTCGCCCTTCAGAACGTTGAAAATCTGCGGCAACTCGTCGATGCTCGACTTGCGTAGAAAGCGACCAAGCCGGGTGATCCGAGGATCATTCCGTTCGGCCTGGGGAACGCTGGTTTCCGGCCCCGGGCGATGCCGCATGCTGCGGAATTTGTAGATGACAATGACGTTGTTGTTGAACCCCAGCCGCTTTTGGCGGAACAGCACCGGTCCCGGACTATCCAGCTTGATCAACAATGCGACCAGGACCAGGAGCGGCATCACGGCAACCAGGGCGAACGAGGCGATAACCAGATCCTCGACGCGCTTGGCAACGCGGTTCCAACCGGTCAGCGGCCGATGATAAACGGTCAGCATGGGCTGGCCGAACAGCAGGCCGGCCTCGCGGGGGATCACCGCCATCGGTGGCAGCTCGGGACACAGGCGGACGTTTGCCGGGATGGTGCCAAGTTTGCGGACGATGGCATCGGTCTCGCCGTCCTGCCGTCCTGAAATCGCGACGATCACTTCATCGATGCGGAACAATCGAGCCAGGGCAATCAGGTCGGGCAGGCCGTTCTTGCGTTCAGCCGTCCGTTCCGGAACGAACACGCCGACCAGCCGGATTTCCCCGGCCGCGCCATTCTTGCCGTTTTTCAGCCGGCGGGCCAGCTCATCGCCGGTGCCGGATAGATCGACGATGGCGACGGTGCGTGCCAACCGGCCCCGTCGCCGCCAACTCTCCACCTGCGCCGCCGCAAAGACCCGGACCAGAGCAAAGCCGACCAGCGCGAGTGTGTACCACCCGATCGCCCACGCCCGCGAGAAATCATCGGAGGTCTTGGTCAGATAGCCGAGTATGACAAGCGTCACGAACACCAGGGACCACCCGTGCACCGCGCGGACAATCTGTGTCGCTGCCGAAGAAGTGGCGAAGCGCCCGTAGGCGCCGGCCAGGTTCATTGCGTTGAGCGTCAGGGCAACCGCCAGCAGCGTGATCGAGGCAATTTCGAGAGGCAGCCCCAACAAGCCGTGGCGCATCATGTAGGCGCCGGCCGAGGCCAGCAGCACGATAATGGTGTCGGCCAGCATGACCGCGCCGACGAGGATCTTCACCGGGTCGCTGGTTGGCGATAATGCCCTGGCGCCAGCCTGGGCCTGGCTCCAGGTGAAGGTAGCCGGAGATTGCGAGGAGCTCATGAGGACTTGGCTGCTCCGGCATCGACAACGCCCTTGGCCAGCACGGCGGTGATCGCGTCCCGAACCCGTTCGGTGAAGCTTTCCGACGCGGAGCTTCTTACCACTGCCAGACCTCTATCGCGCATTTGATCCAACTCGATAACGGAACTCTCCATTGCCTTCCCCAGCGCTTCCAGCATGTCGTCAGGTCGCAACGGGTCGAAGGTCCAACCGAGCACGCCGTCGCGTACCACCTGCCGCACCTTCCCGGTCCGGCGGCTAGCCAGGATGACGAGGCCGGCCGCAAGCGCTTCCGGCACCAGTGGCAGGCTGTCCTCAGCCAGCGACGGCATCACCAGCACGCCGCACTGGGCGAAAATGGCGGCGGTGCCGCGGCGATCGAGCTGTCCGAGAAAGCGCTGCGAAAGATTGTCCGGCAAAGGCTGTGCTTCCAATACGCCGGACAGATCACCTTCGCCTGCCCACCATAGCTCCACCGAGCGATGCGGGTTCTGCTCGGCCCAGGCCGCCAGGCAGATCAGGAAGTCTGCTGCTCCGGACTGGGGGGAGAGCTCACCGGCATAGACCAGGCGGTGCGCCTCGGGCGCGCTGCGATGTCGCGGGCAGGCGAGAAACAGGTCGAGATCGGACGGAGTTGCCATCGCGTAAATTCGTGAAACCGGAAACCTGAGCAGCTCGACGGCGTCTGCGACGTCCTCGCCATCCGCCAGGAAGCCGTCCGCGCGGCTCAGCACCATGCGCTCGAACACGCTGTATCGACGTGGCGGCTCCAAGGCGCATAGCAGCAGCCGCGACCGTGGCGACAAAATGCGATAGAGCGCTGCCTGCAGCGCCCTGGAGCCAAACGCCTCCGACACGACGAGATTGGGATGCCATGAAGCCAACTGCACGATCGTGCTGAACGGCAGGTGGGCGCCCAGGCGAGACAGGTATCCACGCCAGGTTCCCAAAATTCCCCGACCGACAGCCGCTACGGCATCGCGCTTGTTCGTTGCGCATCTGTCCAAAGCGCGGATTTCAATCTTGGCGGATACTTCCTGCAGCGCAGCCCGCAGCGCGGCCTGTTCAAGGCCGGTCTCCCTGGTCAGCACCGCTGCCCGAATCGACATGCTGTAGCGCCCTCCAAACGGCCTGAAGCAGCCAGACGTTACCATTCGGTCATCGCGGCCCCGAACGGTCTTCTGGATTATCCGGATGGGTGTTTGCGCACTCCGAATCGCCGGGCTCAAAGCCTGTCGCCGACCAATCAAGTCGCGGTATTGCTAGGTGAATGGAGAAGTTACATTGAGCGAGATCGACGGCGCGCGGTCGGCAGTTCCCGGCCAGCCCTGGACATCCGTTGCCGTCCTGCGGATGCGGGTAATGAACTTGATCGGGGCTGCCCGGGCGCGCGCGCGCAGTCGGTCCCTGCTGCTGTTCGCCGCCATGCCGGCGCTGAGCGGACTGAATGCTGTCGTCGGCCTTGTTCTGCCCGCCCTGCTCGGCCCTGCCGATTTCGGGCAATATTCGATTGCGGTCACACTGTTTCAGTATGGCCTGATCTTCGATTTCGGTGTTTCGCAGTTGATCGATCGCCGTGTGCCCATACTGGCCTCGACAAACTCGCCCGACCTCGCCGGATTCGTCGCCGAGACATTATGGCTTCGCATCTACATTGCCGGGGCAGTGATGCTCTGCGGTGCGGCGCTTCTGCTCGCCCTGTCGGTGAAGGGGCTCCTACCATTCAGTGCGCCGGCGGGGCTGTTGTCACTGGCGGCCGGATTGTCGTTCATGCTCGGGCTTGGACCGATGGCAATCTACCGCGCCACATCGCAACGGCGGGAGTTTGCGCGGGCCAGTGCGGCGTGCGGAGTGGTGCTGGCGGTGGCGCGGCCGGTCGGGATGCTGCTCGCGGGCATCGTCGGATGCTTCGCCGGGCTGCTTGCCTGCTACGCTGCCCTTGCGGCCGTCCTGCAGGCGAAGATGCCGATTGCGTATGCTGACCGCCCGAGTCCGCGGCGGGCGGCGCTACTGCTGCTGCAGGGCCTGCCGCTGTTTGCCACGTCGTTTGTCTGGGCTTTCTACATGACGGCAAATCGTTGGGTTGTTTCGTTCCTGGCTCCGCCTGTCGAGTTGGGGCATTTCGCGTTTGCCGCGAACATCGTCTACCTCATCATCGGGACGGTTGCGGCCCTGTCCCAATTCTACTATCCGGCGATCGTCGGTCGAGCGGGAACCGGCGGCAGCTTCTGCATGTCGCGCGTGGTGGCGCGTGATCTTTGCATACTTGCGGTTGTGACGGCGCTGCCCACGGCGATCGGCATTGTTGCCGGTCCCAGGATGATCGAACTCGCGTACCGGACGTTCGTCGGATCGGAAAGCGCTGTTCGCATCATACTCATCGCGACGCCGAGCCTTATTGTTTCCTCATGGTTGATGCCGCTTTCGCTGGCAACCTCCGCTCGCCCATGGATCGAGGGTGCCGTGACCTATCCGGTCGCCCTTGCGGTGCTGATTGCCGCGACATGGGCGGGCTTCAGAATGGACGGCATCGCCGGTGCTGCCTGGGGCCTCAGCATCAGCGCACCGGTCCTGCTTGCCCTGCAACTCGCCAACCTGCGGTTCACCCGGCTGCTTACGGGGACTGACGCGCTTCGGATCTTCGTGGTGTCGGTCGTCGCAACGGCCGGATTGGCGCTGCTTGCACAAGCCGCGTGATGGGGGCCGTGCCGATGGCTGAACGGATTACCCCCTAATGCACGTAGGTGCTGTTCCGCAGTCGGGCATAGCTTGGCTACGGGCAACGATCATAACGAACAGAGTACCTGCGGTGATGATGAGCAAGGCTGTCCACAAGACTTGGGAGAACTCGTTGTGAGGCAAACCGGTGGCGCGATCGTCCAGCGCAACATTGGCTGGCCAGCCCAGGCAACGGACGAGAAGGCCCCATTCCGCGACTGGTCGGTGCCCCCGGTGCAGGCCGAGCCGAGTGCCAAGCTGCGTGAGCTGCTCAGGGCGTTCCTGCGCCGGCGGAAGCTGATCTTCCTTACGCTGCTGGTCCTCAATGCCATCTCGTTTGTCGCCGTGCACATGATCAAGCCGCGCTACACGGCCGAGGCGACGCTGATCATCGGACCGCGGCAGGCGCAGGTACTGGACCTGAAGGCCGTTCTGTCGGGGCTGAGCGGGGACAGCGAGGCGATCGAAAGCGAGGTGCAGATGCTGCGGTCGCGACGGGTGGCCCGTAGCGTCGTGCAGCAGCTGCATTTGGATGAGAATCCTGAATTCAATCCGCCGCCGAAGGCGCCAGGGCTGATGGCGGACCTGCCGCGCCTGATGACTGTCATGACTGGGCTGGCGAGGACGAAGTGGAATGGGATCGCCGGACGCTATGCGCCGGCGTTGATGTTGCCTGAGACGGCGGCCTTGGCGGTCTCCCCGGACGGCGGCGACGGAACGCTTCGCGACGCGACTGATTCTCGGACGCGCGATCCGCTTGCCCTCACGATCGACAATTTCCTCCGTCACCTCGCGGTGACGCCGAAAGGACATTCTCGCGTCGTCTCGGTTTCGTTCGACAGCAACGACCCCTCGCTCGCCGCGGCTGCCGCCAACGAGGTCGTCAACACTTACATCGCGGATCAGCTCAACGCCAAGCGCGAGGCGACGGCGAGCGCGCATAAGTGGCTCGAAGACCGGGTCGCTGAAATGCGCGAGCAGGTCATCAATGCCGACCAGGCGGTTGCCGCCTATCGCCGCCGGGCGGGGATCACACAGGGCCGCACGGGCACCCTGTTGTCCGAGCAGATATCCACGCTGGGTGAGCAGGCGGTGCAGGCGCGTATCACTCGCTCCAATGCGGAGGCGCGGCTGCAGGCGTTGCAGAATACCCCCGCCGCATCGCGCCGGCTTGACAGCCTGCCGGAGGTGCAAGGCTCGGTCGTCATTCAGGGTCTTCGGGCTCAGGAGAGCACGCTGTTGGCCCAGGCCGCAGACCTTTCGCGAACCTACGGCGAGCAGCACCCGCGGGTCGCGGCGGCGCGGGCCGCCGCCGGGGCAGTCGAAGGCAGGATCGCCAGCGAAATCGGCAAGATCGCCGGCGCGCTTCAGGACGAGGTGCGGACGGCGCAGGCGCGTGAGGCGATGCTGTCCGCCAATCTCGCCAGCCTGCGCCGGGATGTCGATCGTGGCACCGAGAGCGAGGTCGAGCTCAGCGCGCTGCAGCACGAGGCGGAAGCCAACCGAGCCCTGTATGACCGCCTGCTGGCGCGGTCGCGGGAGACCAACGTGGAAGGCGGGTTGCAGCAGCCGGACGCACAGGTGATTTCGGCGGCGGATGCGCCGGACAACCCTTCGTTCCCGAACCCGGTCATCATCCTGCCGATCTTCTTCCTGGCGAGCTGCATCGCCACGGTGCTGCTGGTATTCACTGTCGAGTCTTTCGACAATGGCTTTTCGAGCCTCGAGCAGGTCGAGGCGACGCTGGGAGTGGCCGCGCTCGGCGTCGTGCCAAGGCTGAAGCGGGGCGCCGGGGGCCGGCGGGAGCTCGCGACATATCAGTCCGAACACGCGCAGTCGGCTTTCGGAGAGGCAGTTCGCAGCCTGCACACCAGCCTGATGCTGTCGAGTGGAGACCAGCCCCCGAAGGTCGTGCTGATCTCATCTGCCATGCCTGGCGAGGGACGCTCGTCGGTGGTGTTGTCGTTGGCGAGGCTGATGGCGAGCTGTGGCAAGCGCGTTGTCGTCGTTGACTGCGACCTGCGGCGGCCAGCCCTTCACAAGGCGTTCGGGGGGTCACAGAGCCCGGGGCTGATCGATTGCCTTTCCGGCAAGGCGCAGGTGTTCGACGTGCTGCAATGCGACGTCTCGTCGCCGGCCTACCTGGTGGCAGCTGGCTCCAAAGGGTGGGTCTCGCCCGATCTTTTCGCATCCGAGGAGATGCGCAAGTTGGTGGCAACGTTATCCGACCGGTTCGATCTCGTGTTGCTCAACTCCTCTCCCGTATTGGCCGTGTCGGACACGCGCAACCTGTGTCAGCTTGCCGACAAGACCGTGTTCGTCGTGCGGTGGCAGGACACCAGGCGGTTTGCCGTCGTCGCGGCATTGCGGCAGGTTCTGGAAGCAGGCGGCAGTCTAGCTGGTGTGCTGCTTTCGATGGTGGATCTGAAGCAGTATTCGAAGCACTCGATCACCGGCTTCTACCAGCGCCGCATCGGCTTGTACCTGAGTGAGTAGCCCCATGCGCGTTGCCCTGCTTATGAATTTCATCGCGCCTTATCGGGTGCCTTTGCTGGAGGCGCTGCGCGACCGGGTGGGTCAGCTGCGCCTGATGATCTCCACCCCGATGGAGCGTGACCGGGAGTGGGTGCCGGAATGGGGCACGCTGGAGGTCGTGGTCCAGCGAAACCTGACTTTGCGAAGGCCCGACAAGCATCCGATCGGCTTCACGCGCCAGCTTGAGATCCATGTTCCCTATGATACACTCTGGCAGCTTGCGACCTTCGCGCCGGACGCGGTGATTTCGGGTGAGCTTGGGGCGCGCAGTCTGCAGGCGGCGCTCTACAAGCTGGTTCGCCCGCGCATGCCGTTTTTGATCTGGGCTACGCTTTCCGAGCATAGCGAGGAGGGTTGGGGGCGGGCCCGCACTTGGCTGCGTCGCTTCATTCTGGGGCGGGCCGACGGCGTGCTGGTAAACGGCGAGAGTGGTGCGCGCTACATTGCGCGGTTCGGGGTGCCTGACTCGCGCATCTTCCGGTTGAACCAGCCGGTCGACGTGGCGGTATTCGCGGGTCGGCAACGCACCCGACCGGAAACCGCGGTTTCTCGCCTGCTCTACTCGGGCTTGCTGGTGGCGCGCAAAGGCCTGGTGCCATTTGCCGAAGCGCTGACGGCCTGGGCAACGTCGCATCCCAATCGCAACATCGAGATGTGGTGGGTCGGCGGTGGCGAGCTCGCGGAAACCTTGGCGGCGATGCCGCTTCCGCCGAACCTGACGTACCGGTTCTTCGGCCATGTTTCATATGCCGAGCTGCCGGCTTTCTATGCGCAGGTGGACCTGTTCACATTTCCTTCGTTGCTCGACGAATGGGGCCTGGTGGTGAACGAGGCGATGGCCGCGGGACTGCCGGTGCTGGGCAGCATCTACAGCCAGGCAGTTGAGGAACTGGTGACTGATGGGACCACCGGGTGGATCTTCGATCCGAAATCGTCGAGCTCGATGAATTCGGCGATTGATCGCGCCTTGCAGACGCCGCCGGGGGAAATGCCCGCGATGCGCATCGCTGCCCGTGAGCGGATCATGGGTTTGACACCAGAATCGGCTGCCGACCGCATGGCGAACGCCATACGGGTTCTGCGGCCGGGCGTGCCGAACAACACCCTGGCGCATGCTGCCGGTCTGCCCGGCGAACGGGCTGGCTGAACAGGGGAAGGGAGGAAGCTGGATGATGCGAGTACGGAACGCCGCGGTGCACGTGGTGCCGGATCGGACATCGATCGTGGTCGGTGGGCGACAGAGACGCTCGTTCCGCCAACTATGGATCGGCTTCGGCGCCGCCGCAGTTGTGCTCGGCGCGGTCCTGCTTGTGCCGGCCGTGCTATCCGCGACCGCTTCAGCCGGAGGTGATGGTTGGCGTGCGGCTGTCAAAAGCGAGACGGCACGCGCCGAGGCCGGGTTGCCGCTGCAGGATGCCGTGACAGGCGGGCAGGAGGCGGACCTGCCGTTGTTTCCCTGCCGCGCGGTGATCAAGAACGATGTCCATGTCGGGCGTATCCGGCCGGATTTCGCCGGCTGCCATGTTGGATACGACGGTCGGGAAGTCGAAGTGGCACCGGTGGAGGTTCTCGCCACCTCATGGCGTGCCGGGACCAGTGGCATGGCGTCGGCGTTTGCCGCGGGCGCCGAACGATCCGCTGCCCCTGAAGGGATGTTCGAAGCGAACACGCTGTTTGTCTGCCGGGCCGCCTATCAGGGCGGTATCCATCCCGGACAGGCGAAGGCCGGCGAGAGCGGATGCAGCTTCGGATTTGGTGGGAAGCGCATCGTCGCAACCACATACGATGTCCTGCAGACCGCACCATGGCTGACTTGGTCCCGTGCGACGGCGCGCAACCTTCCGGATACCTCGATCGTCATCGGCAACGAGGGCGGAGAAATGTTCTACGCATGTCGCGCCGCTGATCGGGATGGACTGCATCCAGGCAAGATCAAGCGCAATGCGGCGGGATGCAGCATCGTATCCGAAGGGCGCGAGGCAATTCTCGATCGCTTCGAGGTGCTGTCTGCCCGCTGGATCACCGGACGGGCCGGAACGGTTCCGGTTTCGGCCTACGCGGCCGGCCGGGAGAACGGCAACGTGCTGTTCGTCTGCCGTTCTCAGACTCGTGATGGGCTGCAGGTCGG
The DNA here is from genome assembly GCA_963819305.1 of uncultured Alphaproteobacteria bacterium. Lineage (GTDB taxonomy): Bacteria > Pseudomonadota > Alphaproteobacteria > Acetobacterales > Acetobacteraceae > CAVTKE01. The sequence goes on along the minus strand of CAWFVP010000001.1, from coordinate 339,961 downwards.
CAAAGTGAACGAAGCTCTCGGCGGTTGCCATGTCGGGATGCTCGGCCGGGAAGTCGTGCTGCCGGAATATGAGGTGCTGGCGCAGTGATTGGCTGACCCTGTCCGGCTGAAAGAACCAAGACCGTCACGGAGTGTGCCCGTGCATCTGTCGAATCAGCCGCTTCCATATCCCTCGTCCAGAGCGCTCCCTGGGCGACTGTTCATGGCCGGTAGCCAGTGCGAGGTGGCGGCCGCGATGAGCCGCGGGCTGGCACGGCCCAGGGCGGTGATCGCGGTCACCGGTGAGGCCGGGCTCGGCAAGACGACGTTGGTGGATGCCGTGGTGGCGGGGTTGGCGGGCAGCGCCGGGCCGGTCAGGCAGGTGCGTGGCGCGACAGGCGATGTGTTGGCCGCATTCACCGAGCTTTGTGCCGCCGGGTCCGCCGAGCAGCCACGGGTGCCGCCGGATTTGGCTGGTCGGGCAGAGGCGGGCATGAGCGGGATCGGACCGGCACCCGTCGCCGCGCCGGGGATACTGGTCGTGGACGATGCGCATGTCGTGCCGGCAACTATCCTGCGCCGCCTGGCGGAATTGTCGAATCCTTCATCGCCGGGTCGGTCGCCGCCGTACCTGGTGTTCGTAGCCCAGCCGGAATTCTGGTCGATATTGAACAGCCCGCAACTCAGTATGCTGCGTGACCGTATCGACGTGCGGGCGGTGCTGTTTCCGATGGTCTATGCGGAAGCGGAGCAGTATGTCGAACACCTGTTTCGGCTGGCGGGCAGTTCGGCGCGATCGGTATTGAGCGAAGACGCGCTCCATACTTTGATCCTGCGGGCGAGAGGCAATTTCCGGCAGATCAATGCGGAACTCGACCGTGTTCTGGCGTCCGGCGCGGGACAGCAGGCGCCGAGTGGCTTGCCGAAGATCGGCATGGGGCCGAGCGGCTCTGGGCCCGGCAGCCGGAGGCGGTGGTTCGTTGCACTTGCATCCATTCTGGCGACCATCGCGTTGGCCGGCACGGCGGTATTTCTTCCCGATGCCAGCCCGATCCAATCAAAACGAGGCAGTGCGCCTGCTGATCTCGCTACTGGCTTGCAGGGCATGAAAAAGCCTTCCGTGGACGAAGCGGCGATCATGCCGGCCGTGCCGAAGGTCGCCAGGCCGATGACTGCGCCTCCGCCCGCGGCAGAGCCGCCACAAGCAGCGAGTGAGGCGCCGGCCGAGACACCGGCACCGCGGGAGGGTCCAGCGCCGGCGATGGTTGCTGTTCCCGAAGCGAGGCCCGCTGCCATGCCTGCGCCCGATTCTCCGCCGTTGGCGGAGGGTGGGCCTGCGACGCCCCCGCAGGCTTTTGAGAAGCTTCCCGATGCGCTCATCGCAACATTGATCCGTCGCGGCGACGAGATGATGGAGCTGAAGGACGTGTCGGCGGCTCGACGGCTGTATCAGCGGGCGGCGATGGCGGGCTCCGGCCGGGCGGCCCTGGCGTTGGGTGGCACATTCGATCCCAACCAGCGGAACGGCGCGTTCTGGGATGCCGAGCCCGACCCGGACACCGCGATCGCCTGGTATCAGACTGCGGCCACTTTGGGTGATGAAGAGGCGCCGGCCCGGCTGAAGCGTCTCGGAGGGGCGATGCCATGAAGATGCTGACCCGCCGTGAGTTGGGCATTTTTGGCGGCGCATTTCTGGCAGCCTCGGCGCCGGCCGCCGCGCAGCAGCGGGTGGCGGCGGCCGAAAGTAGGGCACAGCCGCCGAGCCCTGCCGTGATCGGCCTGATCTCCGGCGGGGTCGACGGTACCTATATCAGGATTGCCGCAGACCTGGCGGCGGTGCTGGACGATCCGGCGCGGCTGCGGATCGTGCCGGTCATCGGGAAGGGATCGGTACAGAACATCGATGACATCCTGCACTTACGCGGGATCGACATCGGCATCGTGCAGTCCGACGTACTCGCCTACATCCGGCAGCGAAAACTGCTGCCGGGATCGGATCGGGCGATCGACTACATCGCGAAGTTGTATGATGAGGAGGTGCATGTCCTGACCCGGCCGGAGATCGGTCGCCTGCAGGATCTGGCGGGAAAGCCGGTCAACATCGACGTGCGTGGCAGCGGCACCGCGCTCACCGCGACCACCTTGTTCGATGCCGCGGGCGTTGCCATCCGTCCTGTGAACGATGATCAAGAGACCGCAATGACCAAATTGCGGCAGGGCGACATCGCGGCCCTGGTCTATGTGGCAGGCAAGCCCGCGCGGCTGTTCTCGACCCTGCCGCCCGACAGCAACCTGCACCTGCTGCCGATTTCGATGACGCCATCCCTGCTCGAGGCCTACCTGCCTTCACAGTTCGATCACGCTGATTATCCGGCATTGATACCGGAAGGCACCGCCGTGGAGACGATTGCCGTGGGGGCGGTGATGGCGGTATTCGCCTGGCCACCGGGAAGCGACAGGTATCGGATGGCGGCGCGCTTCGTGGAAATCTTCTTCGGAGAACTGCCGCGCTTTCGCCAGGCGCCTCGTCATCCCAAATGGCGCGAGGTCAATCTGGATGCGCAAGTGCCGGGATGGACACGGTTTCCGGCCGCCGATGAGTGGCTGAAGCGACGTGCGGCGGGCGCAACGACCGCTGCAAAGCCGTAAAAGATGCCTTTATGCATCATTCCGAGACGCCGCGCTTAATCGGATAAATGTAGCCTTCATCAAGCGGATGCCGGGTTCGGCTTCTTGCCGAAAGGCTGGAAAATGCGCAGCACGTCAGGTTGCATTTCGGTTAACGCGTGCTGCACCCGCTAATCAATATCCCGTTAAATTACATTGCTTCGCTTGGTGTATCGCCAGCGATAGGATACTTGTTTGATCCAGAAGTCGAAACAAAAGAGGCGGCAGAACCTTGGTGCGAAACGGTACGCAATAGCCGAATACGGGTAATCGATCCGGGAATATTGAGCTGACTGTCTGTCGCAGCGTCGCCTTCATTCCGAGGCGTCGAATTCAAGGGTGCAGCGATGAAGCGAAGCTATATAGCAATCAGCGATCCGAACCAGTTGTTCCGGGAAGGCATCCAGCATCTGTTGCGGCGGTCCCAGTTCGAAGTGGTGACGGCAGCGAAGACGCTGACCGAGGCTCTGGGCGAGGCAAGCGGATCGCCGCGCGTCGACCTGGTAATTTGCGGCCTCGATCCCGACAGTGACTTCGGCCCGCAGCTTGCGGAACTCGACCGCACCCGCTCCATGGTGACCGGCGCCCGGTTCGTTGTCCTGGCGCACGCGCCGGACCGGAACCTGCTGTGCCGCGCAGTTGCCGCCGGCGTCGATGCCGTGTTGTCAAAGGATATTTCCGGCGAGATCCTGCAGCGGTCGCTGGAGCTGGTGATGCTGGGGCAGCAATTGTTCCCTGCGCTGGCGATCGAGCCGGCGAGCAATCCGACGTCGGATCTGATTCCCTTCCCTCGGGCGGGCATCATTGCCGCCCCGGTCAGGATCGAGCCGCCGGATCGGCCGGCGCGCCTGGTATTCGCCGCGACGGACCAGCAGAGGGACGTTCTCCTGTCGGAACGGGAAGCGCAGATCCTGCAATGCCTGGTGAACGGATCTTCAAACAAGATGATCGCCCGCGAGCTGAACATCACCGAAGCGACGGTGAAGGTGCATATCAAGGGATTGTTGCGGAAGGTGCGGGCCAACAATCGGACACAGGCGGCAATCTGGGGCGTGAACAACGGCTGCATGCTGGAACGCAAGCAGGCCCAGATAGTCGATCTGGCTCCGGCGCCCACGCCGGCGCGACACGCCGCGAATTAGCCTTTCACACGGAGGCCATCCGGATCGCACGCGATCCGGATGGCTCTCCGAAGTGCGTTGGATGGTTACCTGAAAGCTCGCCTGACCTCGCCGCCGGCGGAGGGGCGACGCCCGACAGAGGGGAGGACTTCGTCACGCCATGTCCGCTCAATTGGAAAAATACGATGACTATGGCGGAACGAATTGCGACACCCATCTGGTAGTGGCGGACCTGGCCCTCGATCCGCACAGCAAGCAGGTGTGGCGTTCGGGACAGAAGATCGTCTTTGCGCCACGCGAGCGCGGATTGTTCAGCCTTCTGGAATATCTAATGCGGTGCACCGGCGATGTGGTGACTCGCGCCGAGTTGCTCGATGCCGTTTGGCATCGTCACCATAGCCCCTACACGAATGTCGTCGACGTCGCGATCTGGCGGCTTCGGCAGTTGGTGGACCGGCCGTATCAGACCAAGCTGATCCATACGGTGCGGAATGTCGGATACATCCTCAGCAAGGAACGGCCGTCCGAATTTCGCTAGGCGTGAGGCCCGTTGCTGGTATCACCATCGACCGGGCTCACGTGGCGATAAGGTGAATCAGGCCAGGATGGCTTCGCTTGTTCGAAGTCGTCCTTTTTCGCTTTTCCAAGCAGCATCGACGGCCGGTAGCACTCTCAGTTCGTCGGCTCCGCACCGGAGCCGCGACGATTCAGCTGATGCTGGAGAGTGAGTAGCCGAGGCCGCGGGTCGCTACCACGTTTACCGAGGCATCGCTGTGGCGAAGGCGGCGGCGCAGCCGTGACACCGCGGCCTCGAGCGCGTTCGGTGTCACATCGTCATCGAATGTAAAGATCGATTGCTCGAGCTTGTTCCGTGATACGGGCCGCGGCCGGTTCCGCATCAGCACTTCCAGCAAGGCGAGTTCGCGGCGCGGCAGGGCGATGGCGCGCTCGCCGATGGTGACGGCGGCCGACAATGCATCAAGTTTCAAGTTGCCGGCTTCGTATGTCGGGCCGACGACCTGGCTTGGCCGTCGCAGCAACGCACGCAAGCGGGCGAGCAATTCGTCGAACGGAAATGGCTTCGGCACGCAATCATCGGCGCCGGCATTGAGGGCGTGCACGCAATCCCCCGGAGATGAGGCGAGTGCGAGAACAGGAGTCACGCGCGACAGGCCGCGGATCCGGCGAACCAGATCGGGGCCGCTGCAATCAGGCAGGCTCAAGGACATGAGAATGATGTCGTAGGCAGTGACCTGCAGCGCATCGGCGATGTCTTGCGCCGTGCCGACGACATCGACCGCAAAGCCGTTCCTTTGCAGCATCATGGATACAGGGACGACAATCGTCGTCTGGCACTCTGCCAAGAGCATTCGCAACGGCCGCTCCCATACTGAAGTTAGTCAGGGGTTATGAGCCAAGACATTCGACTATCGCGGAATGTATCATCGGCCTGCAAGCGACCCTTAACGAGTCGTTGACGTTTTAACGCCAACGTGATTCGGGCGTTTTTATTTTCGCGACGGTAAACCCGGGCACTGGGAAAATGCACTGTCGCTGGCTCTGTCATCCCGAGGATGAGCAACGGGAAGGTGCCGGCCCCCAAGCCGGTACGGAAGTCAAACGGTACGAGTGCGAATATTAAATGCGACGTGGCTTGGCGCGGACATGCGTCGCAGGTGGCAGTCGCGCGGTGTTGGTCAGATCAGAGTTCGGGCGGAACCACCGCGGCGAAGCCGAGCGCGCCACAAAAAAATCGATCTCAGTGCCCGTGTTGGTCGAGGCCGTTCGCCATGACGGCGCCCGTCAGATTGGCCGAAGCCAGGGCACGCGCGATCTGGCAGAGCGCGCCCTGCTGCTGTTCGTTGGCGATCGCCTGGAAGGCGCGGGCCATTTCCAACGAAAGACGCTCATGCCGGCTTGCTGTCAGCGCCCCCTCGGGCGGCTCAATGCTGTCGAGGAGCCAGCTGATATCCACCCGGAGCGCGATCGCCAGCAAATGCAGCCGACCAACGGTCACTCGGTTGGTGCCGAGTTCGTATTTATGCAATTGCGGAGCGGACACGCCGACCATTGCGCCCAACTGCTGCAGGGAAAGGCCGGCTTCGATCCTGCACGCGCGGATTCTGGCGCCCACATGTTTATCTGTGGTCGTCATTCGGGTTTCCAGATCGGCATGCGCGGAAGTCGTATCCAGGATGTCAGTCACAGTTTGCCTGCTCGGAAAATGGGTCGTCAGCATCCATCTGAAATGCTGCCTGAGGCTGACAGTGTCCATGGTCTACTAAAATTTGATCGTGCATTAACGGGATGTTCGCGGGCGATTTTGCCAGCGGGGGCGGCAGGAGTGTCGTTGGGCCTCCTCAGCGGCGCATTTCCGGGTCTCGCATGCCCAAAAGCGCGCTGACCGTGATCGGAAGACGAGAAAATGTCGCCCAGGGAAATTGACGACGGCGTGGCAAGTGACGAAGGAGGCGCGGCGCGGGATGGTGGTGGAGCTGATCGGGATCGAACCGACGACCTCCTCATTGCGAACGAGGCGCTCTCCCAACTGAGCTACAGCCCCATCTCCGCGCCGGGACGACGGCCGCGCCGGGTAAACCGGGCGGTCGCAGGGCGCGGACAATGCTGATGGGCCGGTTGCAAGTCAAGCGGGGTCATTGTCGAACCTGTGGCGACGCCCGTAGGGGTTACGTGTGGATCGAACGGTGCCGGGCGGCGGGCCGTGAGCGGCAGAATGGGCCGATTGCGAACCGGTTGGCTGACAGCTAGCTTGCCGCCAGCTTCCGGGAGTGCAGGCGTGATCACGATCCTCTTCGATATCGTCAACGAGGTGCTGAACCTGTTCAAATGGGCGGTAATCCTGGCCGCCGTCTTCAGCACCCTGGCGTCGTTCGGAGTCCTGGATACGCGCAACCGGCTGGTCTGGACGATCGGTGATTTCCTGGCCCGGATCACCGAGCCCGCCTTGCGGCCGATTCGCAACATGATGCCCAATTTCGGCGGCCTGGATCTCAGTCCGCTGGTGCTGATCCTGCTGATCTGGGTCCTGCAGGGCGTCCTGGTCCGGGTATATTCCGCCATTGTCTTCGGCAATGTGCAGGGGTTGCTGCTGTAGTGGCTGACTCGGTCCGGGGCGGGGCGGACGCGCTGCCGGCACAGCCGGATTTCTGGCGCTTGACGCCTGAGGGCATCGCGGTGGCGGTGCGCGTCCAGCCGAAGTCCCGCCGGCCTGGACTGCGGGGGCTGGCGCAGGCCGCGGACGGCACCAGGCTCCGGATCGGCGTCAGCGAGGCGCCGGAGGATGGCCGTGCGAACCGAGCGGCGTGCGCCGCCCTGGCGCGGGCGCTGGATCTGCCGGCTTCCCGGATGTCGGTGGTTTCGGGCGCTTCGCGGCGGGAGAAGACGATCCTGGTTGCCGACCCGCAACCGGAAGAAATCAGGCGGCTCGCCGGACTGCTTCCCTCCGGAGTGCTTCTCCCTGGTCGGCCTGGGGTGCCGTGACGGCCGAAGTGATCGATGGCAAGGCGCTGGCAGCCGCGCTGCGGGCGCAGGTTGCCGAGCGCATTGCACCGCTGGGGTTCCGCCCCGGGCTGGCCGTGGTTCTGGTCGGCGACGATCCGGCCAGCGCGGTCTATGTGCGCAACAAGGATCGCGCGGCCGGTCAGGCGGGCATCCTGCCCCGCACACTCCGACTCGGCGCCGCGACGACCGAGGCGGAACTGCTTGCCGTGGTCGACCAATTGAATGCCGATGACAGCGTCGATGGCATTCTTCTGCAGTTGCCGCTGCCGCCGCAGATCAGGTCGGCTGTGGCGATCGCGGCGATCGATCCAGCGAAGGATGTCGATGGGTTGACGCCGGTGAATGCCGGCCTGCTGGCCGGCGCGGGTTCGGGCGACTTCCCGGTGCCATGCACGCCGCTGGGAGTGATGAAGCTGCTGACGGCAGCCGGGGTGCGGCTGGAGGGTGCGCGCGCGTTGGTGCTCGGGCGGTCGGTCCTGGTCGGCAGGCCGGTGGCGGCGCTGCTGACCGCGGCCGACGCCACGGTCACGCTGGCCCATTCCCGTACCCGCGACCTGCCGGCGGAATGCCGCCGCGCCGATATCCTGGTGGCGGCGGTCGGCCGACCCGAGATGGTCCGGGGCGACTGGGTGGCGCCGGGGGCCGTGGTCATCGATGTGGGAATTAACCGGTTGGCCGATGGCCGGTTGGTGGGAGATGTCGCCTATGCGGAATGCTCCGCGGTGGCCCGGGCGATCACTCCCGTACCGGGCGGCGTGGGCCCGATGACGATCGCCTGCCTGCTGGAAAACACCCTTAACGCGGCGTTGCGCCGGCGACGGCCGGTGCGATAGCCCACCGGGCAGGCTGGCGCCGACACACGGTGAGCGGCGTCCGGCGCTCAGAAATCCGTGCAGCGGCCTTTCTGTTCCCAATCGCCGTAGCGGGTCGGCTCGGGACCTGCCGGTCCGCCGATCTCGACCGGCATTTTCGGCCTCGCCACCGGCGGCTTGGGCGGTGCCGGGGGTGCGTCCGGGGTGAGCGGCCGGTCCTGCTCGTGGTCTTGCGGACCCTGGGTGGTTCTGTCGGATGTGGTCGCGCTCTGCGCCGAGGCGTCGGAAAGCCCGCTCGGCGGCTGTCCTGAAGTCGAATCTGGGTCGGTCATGTCGCTTAGATGAGCCCCGCCGGACCCGGCGACAAGCCTCTCGGCCGCTCGGTTCGCCAGCTTATCAATGCTTAACTTGTAATTAAGTTTGTTCATCGCAAATAATGTCGGCGTCAACCGATTGGTCGCAATGACTTTCATGACGGTAACCCGATCCAGCACGCGCCGGCGCCGGAGCCAATGGTGGAAGCCATTCGCCTCGCCTCGGCTCATGTTGATCGCGGCGCCGATGTTGATCATCCCGCTCGCGGTCCTGCTTTGGCTCGATGACGAGGTGGTTCCGTCGCCGATCGAGCTGGCGATCGCGGCGTTGCCGATGGCGGGCGACTCGACTAGCGACACGGCCGGGGCGTCGCCGCTCGGGCGGATCGGCAGCCGGCTGCCGAACAACGTGACACTGCCATTATTTGCCAATTCGGCGCAGGTGGAAGCAGGCCGGCTCGGCCGGGCCGATTCCGCGTCCGCGGCGCAGCATACGGACACGGATTTCGCATCGGCGGAGTTCGCGGCCCTGCATCCCAGATCGTTGTTCAGGGAAGACCTGCTGATCGGGTCGTTGCGGATGGTCTATTCTCTGCCGAATATTGATCTGAGTATTAAGATGTTTGAAGAATACTGTAATGCCAGTCCGAATGAAGCATCCTACCAGGTGCCTCTGGCGGCATTGCCGATCGACCCGAGCCTGCGGCAGGCGTTCGGGCGGCTGGCGACCACGGCCGCCGGCGGCGGACCGCTCTGCGCCAGGCTGTATCGCGACGATTCCTGACGCATGAGGCGCGGGTGAGATCCCGCGACCCTCGCTAATCCGGGCGCGCTTCGGTCAGCCGCTGTTCAGCCAGGCTGCGCCAAGGTGCGTCGGCGGGGCTGCTGGCGAGGGCCTGGCGGAACAGCGCGGCCGACTGCGCGCTGACGCGCCCGTCCAGGCGGGTCTGTGCCTCGGCCACCTCGGCAGCCAGCGCCGGATCGAAGCGGATCTCCAGCGCCGTGCGCCAGGCGCTTGCCGCCTCGGGCAGGTGACCCAGGCTGTCCTCGGCGTTGCCGAGCAGCAGGTACCCCTGACGCGCCAAATCGGAATGCGGATCAAGCTGGGTCAGCCGCTGCCGCAGCGTCGCCACCAGCGCGCTGGCCTCCGTCCGGTCGCGGTCCGACTGGGCCAGGCGTGCCGCCAGCGGGGCGGCGGGCAGTTCTGGATGGCCATCGAGCATGTAGAGACCGAAGGCGGCGAGCGGCACCGCGGCAAGGGCAACCAGCAGGACGCCGCGACGGCCGGGCTGCTTCTCATCGGCGACGTCGTCCGGCGCGTCGGCGGCGGCGAGCAGGCGGCGCTGCACCTCCAGCACCGCCTGGGCATGTTCCTCGCCGGCGATCCGCCCCTCGCCGAGATCGCGATCGAGCTCAGCCAGCTGGGCGCGATGAACGGCCAGTGCGGTCTCGCGCCGCCCACGGATTGCCGCGGACCGGCGAAACGCAAACCCCAACGGAGCCAGCGCGGCGGCCGCCAGGAGAAGCAATGCCAGGACGCTCACTGGTCGAGCAGGGCCTTGAGCCGGGCCTGCTCCGGTGCGCTGAGCGGCGCCCGGGGATCGACCGCGGGCTGGCCGCGCCGCCGGAGCCGCCCGGCGAGGACTAGCCCCGCCCCGACCAGCAGCGCCAGCACCGGTGACGCCCAGAGCAGCGCCGTCACGGCGTTGAACGGGGGCCGCAGGCGGACGAAATCGCCGTAGCGGGCGACCACCCATTCCGTTACCTGGCGGTCGCTTTCGCCGGCGGCGACGTGCTGGCGGACGATGGCGCGCAGGTCGCGCGCCAGATCGGCGCCGCTGTCCTCGATGCTCTCGTTCTGGCAGACGAGGCAGCGCAGGCCGCGCCCGATCGTCACCGCACGCGCTTCCTGGGCGGGGTTCGGCAGCGCCTCCGCGGGGTCGCTGATCGCCCAGGCCGGCGCGATGCCGGCTCCCAGCAGGCTGGCCCCCGGCAGGCCGCCCAGCAGGCCGCCCAGCAGCAGGCCACAACGCAGCAGCTTTCGGTGGCGCGAACTCCGGCTCACCGCGGGGCGATCGCCCGCAGCGCCGGAAGCAGTTGCTCCTGGACCATCTTGGCGGTCAGCGGCCCGGCCATGTGCCATCGCACGACCCCGTTGCCATCGACGATGAAGCTCTCCGGCACGCCGGTGACCCCCCAGTCGATCGCCACGCGCCCCGGATCGTCGCGGGCGATCCTGGCGAACGGATTGCCGTGCCGGTCGAGGAACTTCTTGGATTTGTCGGCCGAGTCCTTGTAGGCGATGCCCCAGACGCGGCACGCCCTGCTGCTTCAGGTCCATCAGCACCGGCTGCTCCTCGACGCAAGGCGGGCACCAGGAGGCCAAGAAATTCACCACCACCGGCGGCCCGCCGGCCGACAGGTCGAGCGACCCGAAGCCGTCGCCGCCGAGGCCAGGCAAGGTGAAGCCCGGCACCCGCTTGCCCATCAGCATGGTCGGCACACCGCGCGGGTCGAAGCTGCCCTCCTGCATGCGGTCGCAGCATCGCCCAGAAGCCGACGCCGGCCAGCGCCGCCGCGGCGAGCGGGGCGATCAGCAGCGTCCGGCGTTCCATGATCATAGTGTCGCGGCCATATTTCAGGTCGCCAGCCGGCGCCGGTCGGCAGCCGCGGCGCGGCGGGCCGGGGCACCGACGCGCAGCCGCCGGTCGGCCAAGGAAAGGCCGCCGCCGATCGCCATGACCAGCGCGCCGAGCCAGATCCACGGCGCCAGCGGATTGAAGTGCAGCCGCAGCACGGCGCCGCCGTCGCGCTCGTCGCCGAGCACGGCGTAGAGGTCGCGGAACAGGTTGGTGCTCGATCTTGGCCTCGGTCGTGGTCATCTGCTGGACCGGGAAACTGCCGCCGCTCCGGCGCCAGGGTGGCGACCTCGCGGCCGTCGCGGCTGACATCCGGATCGTGGCCACCCGCGCGGCATAGTTGGGGCCGGTGGCGTCGTGCAGTCCGACCAGCGTCCAGTCATAGCCGGCGAGGTCGGATGGTCTCGCCCGGATGCACCAGCACGATGGTGTCGCTGGCCAGCGACATCCCGGCGAGGCCCGCCATGGTGACGCCCAGCCCGGCATGGGCCAGCGTCGCCCCGTAGGTGGCGCGCGGCATCCCGCACGAGGCGCCCGAGGCTGGCGCCGAGCGGCAGGCGGAACAGGCGGATGCGCTCGACGATTTCCGCGGCGGCGCCGCAGATCAGCCAGGCGGAGGCGGCGAAGGCCAGCGCCGGCAGCAGGCTGGCGCAGACCGAAGCCGCCACGCGCCGACGACCAGCGCCGCCAGCGCCGCCCACCACAGCCGCAGCAGCGCCGGGCCAAGGCTGGCGCGCTTCCAGGACAGCATCGGCCCGACCGCCATGGCGGCGAACACCGGCACCGCCAGCGGCAGCACGGTGGCGTTGAAGAACGGCGGCCCGACGCTGATCTTGCTGCCCAGCAGCAGGTCGGCGAACAGCGGATAGATGGTGCCGGTCAGCACCACGGCGGCGATCGAGCACAGCAGGATGTTGTTCAGCACCAGCGCGCCCTCGCGCGACAGCGGCGCGAAGATGCCGCGTGCTGGACAGCGCCGGCGCCCGCAAGGCGAACAGCAGCAGCGAGCCGCCGATCACCAGCGCGAGCAGGCCGAGGATGAACACGCCGCGCGCCGGGTCGTTGGCGAAGGCTGTGCACCGAGTTGAGGATGCCGGAGCGCACCAGGAAGGTGCCGGACAGGCTGAGCGAGAAGGTGCCGATCGCCAGCAGCACGGTCCAGGTCTTCAGCGCCTCGCGCTTTTCCACCACGATGGCGGAATGCAGCAGGGCGGTGCCGGTCAGCCAGGGCAGCAGCGAGGCGTTCTCCACCGGGTCCCAGAACCAGTAGCCGCCCCAGCCGAGCTCGTAGTACGCCCACCAGGAGCCGAGCGCGATGCCGCAGGTCAGGAAGCACCAGGCGCCCAAGCGTCCATGGCCGCACCCAGCGGCCCCAGGCGGCGTCGATCCGGCCCTTCCAGCAGGGCGGCGACGGCGAAGGCGAACGGGATCGCGAAGCCGACATAGCCGACGTAGAGCATCGGCGGGTGGAAGGCGAGGCCGGGGTCCTGCAGCAGCGGGTTCATGTCGCGGCCGTCGAGCGGCGGCGGCCAGAGCCGCAGGAACGGGTTGCTCTCGATCAGCGCGAACAGCTCGAACCCGCAGGCGGTGCCGCCGAGCACGCCGATCACCCGCGCCCGCAGGCTGGCCGGCAGATGGCGGCCGAACAGCGCCACCGCGCCGCCGCACAGCGACAGGATCAGGCACCAGAGCAGGATCGACCCCTCGTGGTTCCCCCAGCTGCCGGTGATCTTGTAGATCATCGGCTTCAGGCTGTGGCTGTTCTCGGCGACGTTCAGCACCGAGAAATCGTCGCTGACGCTGGCTCCAGGTCAGGCAGGCATAGGAGGTCGCCGAGCGCCAGGAACTGGCCGATCGCCAGCGCCGGCGCCGCCTGCATCAGCCGCCGCGTCCCGCTTCCAGGCGCCCCAGAGCGGCAGCGCCGCCTGGGCGACCGCCAGCGCCACCGCCAGAGCGAGGGCGAAATGGCCGAGTTCGGGGCTCATCCGCCTTCCTGCTTTTCAGCGGGCGACCGCTTCTGCACCGTCAGAGAATTCCAGGTGGCGGCGGGCGGCGGCGGACCCTCGGTCGGATTCCAGTGCCCGGATTTCTTCAGCGCGTCCGCCACGTCCTTGGGCATGTAGGTCTCGTCATGGCTTGGCCAGCACCTCTGACGCGACGAAGCTGCCGTCCGGGCGCAGCGTGCCCAAGCGTGACGACCCCCTGGCCCTCGCGGAACAGGTCCGGAAGGATGCCGGCATACTCGACCGTGACCGTGCCGGCGCCATCGGTCACGCGGAACCGGGCGGTGGGCTTGCCGCCGCGCTCGGTGCGCTCCACGCTCCCTGCCTCGACCAGTCCGCCGAGGCGGAAGCTGCGCCCGGGCGGCGGCGCCTTGCTGGCGATCTCGGACGGCGCCACGAAGAACGTCAGGGTGTCGCGGAATGCCGACAGGGTCAGCGCCGCGGCACTGCCCAGGCTCACGCCGCAGACCAGCAGCACGATCAGCCGGCGCCGCTTGCGGGTCATGACATGCCGTCCATGCGCGGGTCGCCTTGCTGGCTCCCTCGGGGATCGATGGCGGCCAACCGGCGCCGGGCGCGATCCATCCTGGTCCAGGCGGCAACCGAGAAGCCGCCGCCGATCAGGGCGGCGAGGGCGTAGGACGCGACGATGAAGGGCAGGTGGGTCATGGCCGCCTCACCCGGCCGCCTGGGCCTGGGCCATCAGCAGGCCGCGGATCCGCCGTTCCATCACCGCGGCGCGCAGCCGGGCGGTGACGATCGCGGCGAACCCCAGGGAGAAACCAAGCGTGCAAAGCAGCAGCGGCCACAGCATGCCGAGATACATGGTCGGCGCGCCGGTAAGGGTAATGGTCGCGGGCTGGTGCAGGGTGTTCCACCAGTCGACGGAGAACTTGATCACCGGCAGGTTCACCACGCCGACCAGCGCCAGGATGGCGCCGGCACGGTAGCCGCGCTGCGGATCGTCGAACGCCCGGACCAATGCGATATGGCCGAGATACAGGAAGAACAGCACCAGAACCGAGGTCAGGCGGGCATCCCAGACCCACCACGCCCCCCACATCGGCTTGCCCCACAGGCTGCCGGTGGCCAGGCACAGCGCGGTGAAACCGGCGCCGACGGGGCCGATTTCCACCGCCGCCATGTCGGCCAGCGGATGCCGCCAGATCAGCGCCACCGCCGAACACAGCGCCAGCGCGAAATACCCGGACGATGCCAGCCACGCTGCCGGGACATGCACGTACATGATCCGCACGGCATCGCCCTGCTGCCAGTCGGCCGGCGCGAAGAACAGCCCCCAGACCACGCCGGCCAGGGTCAGCAGCACGGCCAGCATGGCCAGCGGCGGCAGCACGCGCCCGGACAGCCGCAGGAAGCGGCCCGGATTGGCGAAGCGATGCAGGCCGCGCGAGGGCGGCGCCAGGGCGGCGGTTGCTTCCACGGCGCGAACATAGTGCGATCCCCGCCGCGATTGAAGCCGCATGACAAGCCGGTTTCCGCGCTGCCGTGCAGCCCCTAAGCTGATGCAAGTTCAAATGGCGGTTCCCAATGGCGCATTGGCTGGTGAAATCCGAACCCGACGCCTTCAGCTGGGACCAGCAGGTCGCCAACGGCGTCGAGCCATGGACCGGCGTGCGCAACCACATGGCGAAAAACAACCTCAAGGCGATGAAGAAGGGCGACCTCGCCTTCTTCTATCACTCCAACATCGGCAAGGAGATCGTCGGCGTGGTGAAGGTGGTCCGCGCCGCCTACCCGGACCCCAGCGCCGAATCGGGCGACTGGGTGTGCGTGGACATGCAGGCGGTGGGGCCGATGTCGCGTCCGGTTACCCTCGCGGAGCTGAAGGCGGACCCCGCCTTCGCCGATCTCGGCCTGGTGCGATTCTCGCGGTTGTCGGTGGTGCCGGTTTCGGACGCGCATTGGAAAATGATCTGCAAGTTGGGCGGCTGGAAGAAATGAGGCTGCGGCGGCTCTGCGCGGTGGCGGAGATCCCGGACGGCGGGTGCAAGGGCTTTGCCCCGGCCCCCGGCGGCTTCACCGGCCTGTTCGCGGTGCGGCGCGGCGACCAGTTGCGGGTCTATGTCAATTCCTGCCCCCATATCGGCATCCAGCTGGACTGGTCGCCGGACCGCTTCCTGAACGCCGCCGGCGAACGCATCCTGTGCGCCATGCACGGGGCCGAATTCAACATCGACGACGGCCTTTGCGTGATCGGCCCATGCTATGGCGATCGGCTGGAAGCGGTTATGATCGAAATCAAGGACGGCATTCTCCATGTTCCGGAGGATGCCGGTTTGTAGCGGACGCCTCGATCGCCCGCCGGCTTCCAGGCGCCTGCTTCAGAGCGCCCGCGTCCAAGTGAGGAAACAAATGTCGGACACCCTGATTCCGGTGCGGCCGGAGATTGCCGCAAAGGCTCACGTCACCGCGGCGCAGCACGCGCAGATGTCGGCCCGCGCCGCCGCCGACCCCCAGGGTTTCTGGGCCGAGCAAAGCAAGCGCATCGCCTGGATGCAGGCGCCGACCAGGATCCTCAGCGGCGACTTCACCGGCGACGTGCGGGTGAAGTGGTTCGAGGACGGGGTGCTCAACGCCTCGGTCTCATGCCTCGATCGCCACCTTGCCGAGCGCGGCGACCAGACCGCGATCATCTGGGAAAGCGACGACCCCAACGTCTCCGTCCATGTCACCTACAAGCAGTTGCACGAGCGCGTCTGCCGCCTGGGCAACGTGCTGAAGTCGCTGGGCGTCCGCAAGGGCGACCGGGTCTGCATCTATCTGCCGATGGTGGTGGAGGCGGCGGTCGCCATGCTGGCCTGCGCCCGCATCGGCGCGGTGCACACCGTGGTGTTCGGCGGATTTTCCCCCGACAGCCTGGCCAACCGCATCCAGGACGCCGGCGTCCAGGTGCTGATCACCGCCGACGAGGGCCGCCGCGGCGGCCGCCGGGTGGCGCTGAAGGCCAATGCCGACGCGGCGCTGGCGCATTGCCCCGACGTTCGCCATGTGCTGGTGGTGAATGTCACCGGCGGCGACGTCAGCATGCAGATGGGCCGCGACCACCATTACGATGCGCTGTGCGCCGCCGCCTCGCCCGACTGCCCGCCGGAGCCGATGAACGCCGAGGACCCGCTGTTCATCCTGTATACCTCCGGCAGCACCGGCAAGCCGAAGGGCGCGTTGCACACCACGGGCGGCTACATGGTCTGGGCGAGCTACACCCATGAGCTGGTGTTCGACTATCGCCCGGGCGAGGTCTACTGGTGCACCGCCGATGTCGGCTGGGTCACCGGGCACACCTATATCGTCTACGGCCCGCTCGCCAACGGCGCCATCACCCTGATGTTCGAGGGCATCCCCAGCTACCCGGACGCCAGCCGCTTCTGGCAGGTGGTGGACAAGCACAAGGTCAATATCTTCTACACCGCGCCGACCGCCATCCGCTCCCTGATGCGCGACGGCGAGGCGCCGGTGGAGAAGACCAGCCGCAAATCGCTGCGGGTGCTGGGCAGCGTCGGCGAGCCGATCAACCCCGAGGCCTGGCTGTGGTACTACCGCGTGGTCGGCGACAGGCGCTGCCCGATCGTCGACACCTGGTGGCAGACCGAGACCGGCGGCATCATGATTTCGCCGCTGATCGGCGCCATCGCCCAGAAGCCGGGCTCGGCCACGCTGCCGCTGCCGGGGGTCATTCCGCTGTTGGTGGATGCCGAGGGCCACGAGCTGTCGGGCGCCACCGAGGGCATGCTGTGCATCGCCAAGCCCTGGCCCGGCATCATGCGCACCGTGTTCGGCGACCACGAGCGCTTCATTCAGACCTATTTCTCCACCTTCCCCGGCAGATATTTCACCGGCGACGGGGCGCGGCGCGACGAGGACGGCTATTTCTGGATCACCGGCCGGGTGGACGACGTGATCAACGTCTCCGGCCACCGCATGGGCACCGCCGAGGTGGAGAGCGCGTTGGTGGCGCATCTCCAGGTCGCCGAGGCCGCCGTGGTCGGCTTCCCGCACGACATCAAAGGCCAGGGCATCTATGCCTACGTGACGCTGAAGGCCGGCATCGAGCCGACCGACGCGCTGAAGAAGGAACTGGTCGCCTGGGTGCGCAAGGAGATCGGCCCGATCGCCGCCCCCGATGCCATCCAATGGGCGCCCGGCCTGCCGAAAACCCGCAGCGGCAAGATCATGCGCCGGATCCTGCGCAAGATCGCCGCGAACGAGACCGAGGGCCTGGGCGATACCTCCACCCTCGCCGATCCTGGCGTGGTGACGGATCTGGTGGACAACCGGGTCGGTTGATTTGGGCGCATGCGCGGACGACATCGTGCTGGTGGTGCGCCAGTCGCCCGATTGGGCGGGATTGGCGCACGACCACCGCGCTGGCCAGGCGATCGACCCCGCGCGCTATCTGCCGCCGCGCCACGTGCCGGATTTTCCCGCCGACATCCCGACGCTGATCGGGCGCTGGAATGCGGTGTCGCCGGTGGATTTCTTCACCTGCCGGGTGCGGTTGAAAGCCATTGCCGAGGCGACGCTGGTTGCCACCGGCGCGCGCATTCTCGCGTGGCATGAGGCCGCCCGCGTTGCGCCGGAGGGCGCCGCCGCCCTGTTCTTCACCGACGACGACGACTGGTTCGCCCCCGACCTCGCGGACCGGCTTGGCCGCGTGCCGGCCGAGGGTGCCGACACGCTGGTGTTTCCGTTCGTTCGCCTCGGTGCGCCGAGCTGCACCTTCGTCAACCCGGCGGCGATCCCGCGCGCCTGCTTCGGCCCGATGGCGCGGTTTCCGCAGCGCTACCACACCAACAACTACGCCCTGATGCCCCGCCTCCACACGCCGGAAAACCTTGCCGCCATGCAGGACCATTTCGATGCTTGCGAGCATGGCGACCGACGGGGCTTCACCGACCGCCATGCCGGCGAAATCGTCGGCGCCACCAACAAATCCCCCTGCGCCGCCAGCTTCCTGCGCACCCGGCTGAACGCGCCCGAAGGCTTCTCCGCAACGATCACGGCGCACGCCCGCGAACTCGCCAGCCACCCGATCCCGGATGCGCTCGACTGGCTGCGCGCACCGATCCGCAGCACGGTGGCACTGCTCGAAGAAATTGGCTGCAACCGATGATCATTCGACCCGCCACCGCCGCCGATGCGAATGCCGTGGCCGACATCGATCTCGCCGCGAAGGCGGCGGCCCTAGCCGACGTACGCTGGGCGCACACCCCCGACGAGGTGCGCGCCTGGATCGCCGGCACGCTGATCCCGGCCGGCAACGTCTGGGTCGCCGACGAGGCCGGCGAGATCCTCGGCTACATGGCGCTGCACGACGATTTCGTCGGGCAGCTTTATTTGCGCCCCGATTCCTGGCGCCGCGGCATCGGCCGGCAATTGCTGGATCACGCCAAGGCGCTGCGACCCGACGGGCTGCAACTGTACTGCTTCCAGTGCAACACGCGGGCGCGGTCGTTTTATGAAGCGCAGGGATTCACCGCCACGCGATTTACCGATGGCACGGACAACGAGGAGCGGGAGGCGGACATTCTTTATGCGTGGGCGCCGAAAGGCCAGGGATAGTCGCAGGCAGCTTCCTCCGGCCACACCGCCGCCTGTATTGCTCATCGCGGTGCTGCGGCGGTCGAACATCTCACATGAAGTTGGTGGATTAGAGAGCAGCAAGCTGTAGGGTGCAGTGCGCTTTGGCACTGCACCACTTTGGTGAGCGCGCACGGGGTCGCGAAACGCGCGGAGCTCCATTCTTCCATAAGAAGTGTGGGCCTTGGGAGCTCTGGCGCCTCGTACCTATGCCAACCCTTTCGACGCTTTCTCGAACGTCCCCCGGCTCAATCCCGGCAGCGCGAGAATACGCTCAAGCTGCTCCCGCATCTGCGCCGCCCGCCCAGCATCCTGGCGTCGCCAGGCACCGAGGGGGTTGATGATGCGGGCTGCGACCTGGCTGTTTGCCGGATCGAGCGCGATCACGACGTCGGCCAGGAAGCGATAGCCCGCGCCTGAGGCGTCGTGGAAGCGCACGGCGTTGCCGCCGGAGAAGGCGCCGACCAGGGCGCGGACGCGGTTGGGATTTTGCAGGTCGAAATCAGCATGGTGATACAGCGCCTGGACGCGCGCCAGCGTGCCGGGCAGCCGCGACATCGCCTGCACCGCGAACCACTTGTCCAGCACCAGGTCGTCGTGGCGCCATTTCGCGTGGAAGGCGGCGAGAGCGGCGTCGCGGGCCGGGGTCTCGGTGTTGGCGAGGGCGGAGAGGGCCGCCATCACGTCGGTCATGTTGCCGGCCGCATGGAACTGCGCCTCGGCGAGGGCGACGCCGTCCGCGCTGGAAGCGGCCAGAATGCCGAGGCAGGCATTGCGCAGCGAACGGCGGCCGATGGAGAGGCCGTCGATGCGGTATGGGCCAGTGTCGGTCAGGCGCTCGTAGGTTTCGCGCAATTGCGGTTCCAGGCGCTTGCCGAGTTCCGCGCGCAGGAAATCGCGGGCGGCGTGGATGCGATCGACATCGACGATGTCCATCTGCTGGCCGACGAAATCCTCCGACGGCAGCAGCAGCGCCTCGGCGGCGAAGGCCGGATCGGCGTCGGCGCCGGCGAGGGTCGCCGCCATCGCTTCTTCGAGGCCGGCATCGCCGTGCAACGCGCCGCCGTCGCGCGATTGCGCCACCATCGCAAGAAGAATGCCGGTGGCGTATTGCTGCCCGGATTCCCAGCGCACGAACGGATCGGTGTCATGCGTGGCGAGGAAGCGCAGGCGTTCGGATGAGAGGCCCAGCAGCTTCACCGGTGCGGAATATCCGCGCAACAGCGACGGCACCGGCGCCGCGGGCACGTCGTCGAAGACGTAGGTCTGCTCTGCAGAGTCCAGGAGCAGCATCCGCGTACCGGCCCGCGGCGCATCGCCGGCAAGTGTCGTCGGCAACTCACGTCCGTCCGGTGCCAGCAACCCCATGGCCACGGGGATCGGCAACGGCTGCTTGTCCGACTGCCCCGGTGTCGGCGGCGTCGATTGGCGCAATGTCAGGGCGTAGCGGCGCGTCGCGGGGTCATAGCTGTCGCTCACCGAAAGCTCGGGCGTCCCCGCCTGGGCGTACCACGCGACGAAAGCCGAGAGATCGACGCCGGAGCCGTCCTGCAGGGCGCGGATGAAATCCTCGATGGTGACGGCGTTGTTGTCGTGCCGCGCGATGTACAGATCCATGCCTCGCCGGAAGCCGTCGGCGCCGAGCAGGCTATGCATCATGCGCACGATCTCGGCGCCCTTCTGGTAGATCGTCGCGGTATAGAAATTATCGATGGCCATATAGCTGTCGGGGCGCACCGGATGCGCCAGCGGCCCGCCATCCTCGGGGAATTGGCTGGCGCGCAGCCGCTCGACATCCTGCAGCCGCTTCACCGCCGCACTGCCCTGGTCGGCGGAGAATTGCTGGTCCCGGAAGACCGTCAGTCCCTCCTTCAGCGAAAGCTGGAACCAGTCGCGGCAAGTGACGCGGTTGCCGGTCCAGTTGTGGAAATACTCATGCGCGATCACCGCCTCGATGCCCTGGTAGTCGTTGTCGGTGGCGGTCTCCGGCCGCGCCAGCACGTATTTCGTGTTGAAGACGTTGAGGCCCTTGTTCTCCATCGCCCCCATGTTGAAATCCGACACCGCGGCGATGTTGAAGACGTCGAGGTCGTATTCCAGGCCGTAGACGTCCTCGTCCCATTTCATCGACAGCTTCAACGATTCCATCGCATGGCCGCAGCTTTCCTCGTCGCCGCGCCGCACCCAGATGGCGAGGTCCACGCGGCGGCCGGACCGTGTGGTGAAGCGGTCGCGCACCGCGACGAGATCGCCCGCCACCAACGCGAACAGGTAGGACGGCTTGGGGTGCGGATCGACCCAGCGCGCCCAGTGCCGCCCGCCCTCATGTCCGGAGGCCACCGGATTGCCGTTCGACAGCAGCACCGGCACCGTCTTTTCGTCGGCATGCAAGGTCGTGGTGAAGCGCGCCATCACGTCCGGGCGGTCGGGAAAATAGGAAATCCGCCGAAAGCCCTCGGCCTCGCACTGGGTGAAGAAACTGCCGCCCGAGGTGTACAGCCCACTCAATTCCGAGTTGGCGTCGGGTGCCACCCGCGTGTCGATCTCCAGCACGCATCGGTCGGGCAACCCGTGCACCACCAGGCCGTCCGGAACGATCTCATAACGATTGCCGCTGAGCTTCTCGCCGTCGAGGCGGATCCCCAGCAAGGTCAGCGCCTCCCCGTCCAGACGCAACGGCGCATCGGCATTCGCATGTGCCGGATTGCGGCGCAGGTTCAGGCGCGAGCGGATTGTCGTGGCGGTGGGATCGAGGTCGAAATCCAGCTCGACGTCGTCGATCAGGAATTCCGGCGGCTGGTAGTCGGACCGGAGCACGGTCCGCGGGGCGTCTTGCATAGGTTCTCCAGGAGCGTGTCATCGAGGGTGGGCCGGTTTTCCGGCAGGTTCAATGCCGGGTCGGCCATCGGCTCGGGCCGCGTCGTGATCGCCTGCACCTGGGCCATGACGGCCGCGAGCACGCCGGTCACCAATGCCAGCGCGGGGCTCGAAAGTCGCATCGCCATGCCGGCTCCGTCTGAACGCGCATCGCGCCAAACTACCAGCCGGCGAGCACGGTTGCACCCACTTCCCAATGTCTGCGGGACTTGCCACCCTGCCGCCCCAAAGGGAGAAATCGCCATGCCGATCGACACCGCCGCCAAACGCGCGGAGTTCCGCCGCCTGCACCAATCCGGCTGCTTCGTCATTCCCAACCCCTGGGATATCGGCAGCGCGCTGTACCTCCAGCATCTCGGCTTCAAGGCGCTGGCCTCCACCAGTTCCGGCTTCGCCTGGTCGGTCGGGCACGCCGACACCGCCGTCGGCTGCGATACCGTGCTGGCGCATCTGGCGGCGATCTCCGCCGCCGTGGACGTGCCGGTGAACGCCGATTTCGAGAACGGCTATGCCGATACGCCGGAAGGGGTGGCCGCCAATGTGCGCCGCGCCGTGGCCACCGGGGTCAGCGGCCTGTCGATCGAGGACTCCACCGGCAAACCCGACGCGCCGCTGTTCGAAATCCCGGAGGCAGTGGGCCGCATCGCGGCCGCCCGCGCGGCGATCGACGCCACGGGCTCGGGCGTGCTGCTGACCGGCCGGGCGGAGAACTTCATCACCGGCCGCCCCGATCTCGCGGACACCATCGCGCGGCTGCTCGCGTATTCCCAGGCGGGCGCCGACTGCCTCTATGCGCCGGGGTTGCGCACCCGCGAAGACATCGCCGCCGTGGTGAAGGCAGTGGCGCCGAAGCCGGTCAATTTCCTGACCATGGCGAGCGACCTGACCGTCGCCGACCTCGCGGGACTGGGCGTCCGGCGCATCAGCGTCGGCGGCGCGCTGGCGCGGACCGCATGGGGCGAGTTCATGCGCGCCTCGAAGCAGATCGCCGAGGCCGGGGCGTTCGACGCCTTCGACCGCGCGGCGTCGGGACGCGAACTCAACGCCCTGTTCGCGCCGCGCGGAAAGGGCTGACCTGGCGGGCGGGCTCGGGCCAGTAGGGCCCGGCCATGGCGATGTCGAAGCGCAGTTCGCGCATCCCCGCGACCCCGAGCTCCGCATCGCCGCCGGTCCAGCGCAGATCGCCTGGCTCCGCGTCATGCCAGCCGCGCCCCCATCTTTCGGCGTCGAGGCGCAGCCCGGCGATCGCCACCCCCAGCCGGCGGCAATCCTGCGAATGCGCGAACATCTGGGCCGGGACGAAGCTGCGCGAAACCAGCCGCAGCCGGCGCGAGCCCTCGGGCAACGCAACCGTCCAACTGCCGCCGTCCACACGAACCCCGATGCCGCGCCCATCGACGAGCACGCGCAATTCGGGCTCGAACGTCATCGGGCCGTCCGCGGCCTCCGCCAGTGCAAGCAGCCGCTGCCGCACCGCCGCGAGGTGTGGGCCGTGCAGCACCAGTTCGGCGCAGGATTGCGCCGACCAGACGCCGCGCGCGAGATCCGCGTGCAGCATCACCGCGCCGCCGCCATTGGCGAACGCCGCCCGGTTGCCGGTGTCGAGGTAGCTCTCGCAGGGCAACCCTTCCGCCAGCACGACGTCATGCGCCGGCAACTCAACGTGCCAGTAGGTAACGCTGTCGACCGCCTCCTGGACGATGCTGCGGCCGTTGACGAGGTAACGGACCGGGATCAGCGCCGGTGTCTTCCCGCCATCCACGAACACGGCATGATCCGGCGAAAGCCGCAGGTCACGTCGCGGCAGCCCATTACCGAATGCGCCCTGCCGCACCCGAACCGGCCAGACATCCTCCGGGCGAGGATGGCTGCGGCAATCGATCCGCCGATACCCGAGCCAGGCCACCGCCGCCGATCCACCGAACCCCGAGACGACGCGATCGCCCTCGGACAGATTTTCCACCGGCACGTCGCCGCTCGGTGTGGCGATGCCGGTGCCCTCCGCAAAACAGGCGACCACGGCGGTGCCGCCGTTGCCGTCATCCTGGGTTGCGAAGCTGGTGCCGCTGACGAGGCCACCCAGCGGCAAGGTCTGCGTGACGCCGTTGCTGGTCACGCTCAGGACGTTGTTCTTGACGACCGCCTTGGCGTCGGCGGCGAAGCTCAGCGAGCTAAAATCGATGGTGTCGGAATTGGCGAACCCCATCAGGCTGCCGGCGAAACCGGCCGGCGCCTCCGCGACCAGCAGGTTCGCCTTGCCGCTGAGGGTGATTGCCTCGCCGGCCGACACCGCGCCTTGCAGGTCCAGCGTGCTGGCCCCCGCCAGGACAACCGAACCGGTGCCGCCGAGGTTGGCGACAGTGGCGCTGCTGGGGTCGATCAGCAGGGTGCCGTTGTTGATCACGCTGGCGGCGCCGGACAGGGTGGCGTTGCCGAGCACCAGGCTTCCGGAGTTGGTCAACGTCACGCCGGCGGCCAGCGAGTTGCTGCCGGTGATGGTCCAAATGGCGCCGGCATCGATGGCGACGGCGCCGAAGCCCAGGAACTGACTGCCCACACCGGACACCGTGCCGCCGGTGGCGGCGCTGGCCAGTTCCATCGTGTTGACCTGGCCGAACCCGTACTGGGCCTGGACAACGCCGGCCGAGCCGAGGCTGTCCTGCTCGAACACGGCGCCCGGTATGATCACCAGGCGGTTCGTGGTGTAGCCGTTGAGCCGTGCCGCGGCGCCGCTTGTGCCGAGAATGGTGCCGGCGTTGGTGAGGGTCGTGTTCGCGCCGTCCAGCCGGACTCCGGTCACCCCGGCGATCAATGCGCTCGCCGCGCCGACACCGTTGCTGACCTGGCCGCCGGCGAGGAACTTCACGCCGTAATCGGCCGTGCTGATGATCGTGCCGGCATTGGTCACCGTGCCGGGGTTGGTCTGGTAGCCGATGATTCCGACGCCGCTGGCCTGGATGAGGGCAGCGGTCGCACCGTTGGCGCCGTTGCTGAGCAGGCCGCCCTGCTGCAGGCGGATGGCGTCGGCGCCGGCCTTGCTGGCCGTGATGGTGCCGGAATTCGTTATGGTTCCGAAGGCGCCGCGGACGGATATGCCATACGAGAAGCCGGAGATGAGGGCCCCCGTCGCGCTGGCCGCGCCGTTGGTGATGGTGCCGCCGCTGCTGAAATAGATGCCTCCGCCAAAGGTGTTGCTGTCGCCGGTGGATTTGATGCTGCCGAAATTGGTCACGGTGCCGGCACCGCCGCCGACCTGAACCCCCGAGGTCGCGCCGATCAGCAACGCCGTGGTCACCCCGGCGGCCCCGTTGGTGACGCTGCCGCCGCCCATCAGGTAGGCCGCCGTGCCGCGGGCTCCGGTGGCCTGGATCGTGCCGAAGTTGGCGACGTTGCCCGAATGCCCGGCCCCCAGAGTGAACTGCAGGCCGGCGGTGCCGCCGCTGATCATTGCACCGGTGGCGTTGCTGGCGCCGTTGGTGATTGTGCCGGGGTCGTTGATGGAAATGCCGACGCCGCCGGTGCCGAGATTGGTCACACTGCCGAGATTGGTGATCGTCCAGTTCACCGCGCCCGTCGCACTCAGCGCAGCGCCTCCGCTGTTGAGCGCGATCGCCCCTGATCCGGTGATCAGCACCGGATTCTGCGCGGTGGTGCTGACGCTCAGCGCGACGGTGGTCGCGGTGCTGATGGTGGTTCCGGCCATGTCCGACTTGCCCCCGCCCGGCGCGATTTGCCCCGGGGCTTGCCGACTTGTTACGCGACCCGGGCGATCAATGCGAGGCCGTGCCGGTTACGGCGCCACAACATCCTTGTGTTCGACGGCCAGCGGGGGAGCGAGGCTGACCGGCGCCGCGGCGGCGGGGGGCTGGACCACCTGTGGCACGGGCGCGAGCGGCGGCAGCGGGGCCGGGACCACGTCGCTCGGCAGCAAGGCCGGCGTCCGCGGCATGGAATTGGCGGCGGGCGGCTCCGGCGTCAGCGGCACGGTATAGTCGGCGACGATGCGCGCCTGGCTGCCGGCGATCACCAGCACATGCTGGCCGATGTCGAGCGGCGCCGGATCGCGTTGCGTCACCGACAGCAGGTCGCCGTTGCTCTTGCGCACGACGTATTCGAAGGCGCCGGTGTCGCCGGTGCCGTGCTCGACGCTGCTGCCGACCAGGCCGCCGATCAGCGTGCCGCCCAGGGCGCCGAATGCCGTCGCGGTGCTGCCGCCCGGTGCCTGCGAGCCGATGATCCCGCCGGCGGCACCACCGGCCACCGCGCCGGTGGTGCCGGAGGCGTTGATGCCGACGCTGCGCACCCCGACCACCACCCCCTGCTCGACCTTGTTGGCCTGCTGCGCCGAGCCGCTGGCATAGGTATTGGGGGAATAATCCGGGCTGCAGCCGGCGAGGCCTGCGAGCAATGCCAGGCCGACGGTGCGCACGACGAGGATGGACCTGCCAGTCCGCAATACGCGACAACGCGACACGCTCGATCCATCCGTCTGCTGCAAGCGTGCGGTCTTAGGATTTTCGCGCCCTGGTGTCACCCCCCGAGCCCGTCGCCGATGGGCAGCCAGACCGTGAAGCTGGCGCCGCTGCCGGTGTCGCTGTCGATCACCAGCTGCCCGCGGTGACGGTTCACGATGTGCTTGATGATCGCCAGCCCGAGGCCGGTGCCGGATTGCCGGTTGCCCGGTTGCCGCGCTCGGCCCTGATCGACGCGGTAGAATCGTTCGGTCAGCCGTGGCACCTGCGCGCGCGGGATGCCCGGTCCGTCATCCACGACCGACAGCAGCACGCCCGGCCGCGCCGGCCAGGTTGCGCCAGCCGGCGCGGCGGCAACGCCCAGCCGGATGGTGCCGGCCTCGGCGCCATATTTGATGGCGTTGTCCAGGAGGTTGGTGAGCACCTGCTCCAGCTGGTCGGCGTCGGCGGTGATCGCCGGCAGGTTGTTCTCGATGTCGATATGCAGCGTCATCCTCCGCGCTTCCAGGCGGGGCTCGAAGCCGTCGGCGATGCGCCGGGCGAGGGGCGGCAGCAGCACCTGCTCGGCCGGAGGCTGGTGCTCGGTCAGCTCGATCCGCGACAGGCTCATCAGGTCGTCGATCAGCCGGTTCATGCGCTCGGCCTGCTCGGCCATGATGCCCAGGAAGCGCTGTTGCGCCGGCGGATCGTCGGCGGCCGGGCCGCGCAGGGTTTCGATGAAGCCCATCAGGCTGGCCAGCGGGGTGCGCAGCTCGTGGCTTGCATTGGCCACGAAATCGGCGCGCATCCGCTCCACCGCGCGCTCGCGGGTGCGGTCCGACAGCAGCGCGATGGCATGGCCGCCATCGGCCAGCGGCGGGTCGAACGGGATGACGCTGATGCGAACCTCGCGCTGGGTCGGCACCGGCAGGGTGAGCTCGGCCGAATGCGGCGCGCGGCCGGTGTATGCATGCTCGATGGCGGCGCGCATCTCGGGGTGGCGCAGCACGGCGGCCATGTCGGCGCCGAACGCCGCGTGGGCGGCGGCATTGGCGCGGCGGATCCCGCGATCGGCGCCGAGCACCAGCAGCGGGTCCGGCAGCCGCTCGATGATCGCCTCGTTGGCGCGCAGCAACTCGGTCACCTGGGCGGTGCGGGCGGCGAGGGTGCGCGACAGCCGCTCGATGCCGCGGGCCAGGCGTTCGGCGGTGGGCATGCGGGGGGTGGCGGGGACCGGCGTCTGCTCGCGGGCGGCATGCTGCAGGGTCTCGGCCAGGCGCTCCATGTCGAGCGCCCAGACGACGGCGACGACGAAGGCGGCCACGGCCACCCCCAGCATCGCCAGCAATGCCGGCGCTGGCGAGGCGGCGCCACCGATCACCAGCGCCAGCAGGCAGGCCAGCGGCACGCCGCCGACGGCGAGTGTGGCAAGCAGCAGCCGCCCCACTCGCATGCCCGGCTCAGATCCCGGGCGAGGTCAGGCTTCCCGGTGCGGGCTCGGTCATCACCGGGCCGCCGCGCTGGATTTCGAACAGGGCCAGCCCGCGCCGCACCCGGCCGTCGGGTTGCAGCACCAGCAGGCCGTCCACGCCGGCATAGCCCTCCGGCCGGCACAGCGATGCGGCGGAGAAACCGTCGCCCTGGGCCAGCACGCGCGCGATCGAGGCGGCGTCGTAGGCGAAGTCGGCAAGGCCAGGTGCGGCGGACCCGGCGGCCGCGGTGTATTTCTGGTCGAAATCGCTGCGGCTGGCCGGGTCCGGGGCGGCGTACAGCGCGCCGCCGAGGCTGGCCCCGCCGCGCGCTGCCGGTGATGCCCACAGCGCCGGGCCGAGCACCCGGACCGCTGGCGGGTCGAGGTCGTAATACGGCAACAGGCTGGCGAGCGTGTTGAGGTTGTCGCCGGTGTCGGCCAGCAGCAGCGCGTCGAACGGCGGCGGCGGAATGCCCTGGCGGCTGAGTTCGACCGCGCGGCGCCGCCCCTCGGCGTCGTGCTGGTTGCGCGCCGCCTTGATCTGCGCGTCGAGCGGCCCGCGCCGGCTGGCATAGCCCGAGATGTCGCGCACCACCGCGTTGATCGAGGACATGCCGCTCTGGTAGCTGCGGATGTCCGGGGTTGGCAGGCCGGCGCCCGCCACCGCCTGGCCCAGTGCCGCCGCCATGGCGTTGCCGAAGTCGTTCTGCGGCAAGGCGGCGGCGAACCGGGTCTTGCCTTGCGCCACCACCGCGCCGACCAGCCGGTTGACCTGCTGCGCAGGGGTGATGCCCAGGGTCCACACGCCGGGCTG
Organism: uncultured Alphaproteobacteria bacterium; assembly: GCA_963819305.1. Lineage (GTDB taxonomy): Bacteria > Pseudomonadota > Alphaproteobacteria > Acetobacterales > Acetobacteraceae > CAVTKE01. The sequence continues at coordinate 311,693 of CAWFVP010000001.1, read as the reverse complement.
CGCCTGGGCCGGATCGCTGGTGAAGGCCAGCACCGGCACCCCCGCGGCCTTCGCCGGTCCAGCCGCGGCGGCAGTCTCCGCGGCGGTCAGCGGGCCGATGATCATCCCGGCGCCGGCGTCGATCGCTGCCTTGGCAGCGGCGACGGCGCCTTCGGCGGTGCCGCCGGTGTCGCGCACATCGAGCTTCGGTGATCCCGGCTCCGCCAGCGCCAGTTGGGCGGCGCGGACCAAGGCCTGGCCCCGCTCCGCGTTCGGTCCGCTGAGCGGCGCCAGGATCGCCACGCCGTGGCCGGCCGGCACCGCCGTGGAAGCTTGCCCCCCTGCCGCCGTGCGTCCGCCAAGCACCGAACCTGCCGGCCCCCTTGCCCCAGGTGCGGCCACGCACGCCTGCAGTGCTAGAGTCACGCCGAGGAGCACCAATGTCCGACGAAACATACGCTTTTTCTCCTGCAGCCCCCGGCGCGTCGCCGCCGCCCGACGGTCTTGTGCTGGTTTCGACGCCGATCGGCAACCTCGGCGATATGACAGCCCGCGCGATCAAGACATTGCAGGCCGCCGATCTGATCCTGTGCGAGGATACCAGGGTAACCGCGCGCCTGGCCTCGGCGTGGAACATCGGCACGAAATTGATGCCCCTCCACGACCACAACGAGGATTCGCGCATCGCGGCCGTGCTTGATCTGCTGCGCGCCGGGCAGCGGGTCGCCCTGGTGTCGGATGCCGGAACTCCGCTGCTGTCCGATCCCGGCTACCGGCTGGTCCGCGCGGTCCTGGCTGAGGGCCTGCCGATCGGCGCGGTCCCCGGCGCCAATGCCGCATTGCTGGCGCTGACCCTGTCCGGGTTGCCGCCGCAGCCGTTCCTGTTCCTGGGCTTCCCGCCGCCGCGCTCGGCCGCCCGGCTGGCCGCGTTCGCCGGGCTGCGCGCCGCCGAGCGCGCCGGTCTGGCGGCAACGCTGGTCTGGTACGAGGCGCCGCACCGGCTTGCGGAGACCCTCGACGACCTGTGCCAGGCCTTCGGGGAGCGGCCATCCGCGGTCGGACGCGAACTCACCAAGCGCTTCGAGGAGGTTCGTCGCGGCACCCTGCCGGAACTCTCCGCGCATTTCGCCGAGCATCCCGCCCGTGGCGAACTGACCATCGTCGTGGGTCCGGCGCCTGAGGAGCAGGTCGCACCCGACACCCTCGACGACCAACTGCGCGCCGCGCTGTCGCAAACCAGCGTCAAGGAGGCGGTGGCCCGCGTGACCGCAGCGACTGGCCTGCCACGCAAGCAGGTGTACGCGCGCGCGCTGGCGCTGCGGGACTGAAGCCCGCGAGGCGGGCCCCGGCGCAAGAGTCGGTGAGAGCGGTGACTTGCTTCACAGGAGGCGCAACGGAATAGCCTTACCGTTCCTATCCGACGCGAGGCCGCAGGGAGCGCCCGGCGGCAATTTCCACATTCGGTCGGGGGATGGGATGTTCTTCGAATCAGAAACGATCGCAGGCACCGGAAGCGCGGGAACCGATGATGGTCCCGCGGCAACCGCCACCTTCAACCTGCCGAGCTGGCTGACGGTATCTTCGTCCGGTGCAATCCATGTCACGGAGACGTTCTTCAACGGCATCCGCAAGATCGAGAACGGCGTCGTATCGACGCTGGCCGGGCGCGACGACGGCAATGCCGACGGCCCATTGTCCACCGCCCTGTTCCGCGGTCCATCGGGGATCGTTTCGGACGATGCGGGAAACCTCTACATCGCGGACCAGGCGAATCATCGGATCCGCAAGGTCGATGCATCCGGTGCCGTCTCGACCGTCGCCGGGCCGACGGGGGATTTGCTTGAGCGCGGGTGGGTCGACGACCTGCTGGCCGAGTCCCGCTTCGTGCGGCCCAGAGGGTTGGCGATCGACGCGTCGCAGGCAACTCTCTACGTCGCCGAGCACAACCGCATCCGGCGATTCCCGCTGCGCTTCCGCGACGGCGTGCAGGAGGTGGCGGTCCGGACGGTTGCGGCGGTCGGCATCGCAGGGTTCGCCGATGGGCCGCCAACGATCGCGCAGTTCGACAATCCGCTTGGAATCGCGACCACCCAGATGGGTGACCTGTTCGTCGCGGACACCGGCAATTTTCGCATCCGCCGGGTGACGTCGTCGGGTTTCGTCACCACTGTCGCCGGTGACGGCGTGCCGGCCTTGGCCACCGACCCGGCGCAGTTCGCGGATCGGCGGCCGGCGCTGCAGGCCCGCTTCCAGCGACCCAGCGGCGTGGCGGTCGATCCGTCCGGCACGGTATGGATCGGCGACGGCAGCCACGTGCGGATATACTCGCCGTTCGATCAGACCGTCTCGACCGTCTGCTCCGATCGCCGCCTGCACCAGCAGCCGATCAGGTTCGACAATGTCACCGGCATCGCGGTGGCCCGCGGGAAGATCTACGTGGTCGACGCGAACAGGCTAGTTCTGCTGACGCCCCACGAAGACTGAGACATCCGCCGGCCTCAGCCCTTCGGCGCCAGCGCCGGCAGCGCCGCGTGATCGGTGCCGCCGGTTTCGCCGGTGTGCTGCCGCAACGGCCGGTTGCCGGTCAAGCCGGCGCAGCAGGACATAGAACACCGGCGTCAGGAACAGCCCGAACGCGGTCACGCCGATCATGCCGGAGAACACCGCGACGCCCATGGCGTGCCGCATCTCCGCGCCCGCGCCGGTCGACAGCACCAGCGGCACCACGCCCATGATGAAGGCCATCGAGGTCATCAGGATCGGCCGCAGCCGCAGCCGGCTGGCCTCGATCGCGGCCGCCACCGGCGTGCGGCCGGCGAATTCCAGCTCGCGGGCGAACTCGACGATCAGGATGGCGTTCTTGGCCGACAGCCCGACCAGCACGATCAGGCCGATCTGGGTGAAGACGTTGTTGTCGCCGTGGGTCAGCCAGACGCCGGTCATCGCGGCGAGCAGGCCCATCGGCACGATCAGGATGATGGCCAGCGGCAGGGTCAGGCTTTCGTACTGCGCCGCCAGCACCAGGAACACCAGCAGCAGCGCCAGCGGGAACACCAGCACGGCGGAGTTGCCGGCCAGGATCTGCTGGTAGGTCAGCTCGGTCCATTCATAGCGCGAAGCCCTTCGGCAGCGTCGCGGCGGCGACGCGGGCGATCGCCGCCTGCGCCTGGCCGGAGGAGTAGCCGGGCGCCGCGGCGCCGTTGATGTCGGCCGACAGGAAGCCGTTGTAGCGCATCGCCCGCTCCGGCCCGGCGCTCGGCTTGACCCGCAGCACCGCCGACAGCGGCACCATCTCGCCGGACGCCGAGCGCACCTTCAGCCGGCCGATATCCTCGGGATGCGCGCGGAACGGCGGCGTCGGCCTGCACGCGCACCGAGTAGGTGCGGCCGAACACGTTGAAGTCGTTGACGTAGAGCGAGCCGAGATAGATCTGCAGCGTGTCGAACACGTCGGTCACCGCGACGCCGAGCTGCTGCGCCCGGGTGCGGTCGATGTCGGCGTAGAGCTGCGGCACGTTGACCTGGTAGCCGGTGAACAGCCGGCCAGTTCCGGCGCCTTCGCCGCCTCGGCGAGGAAGGCCTTGGTCGCCTCGTCGAGCGCCTCGTAGCCCAGGCCGGCGCGATCCTCGATCTGCAGCTTGAAGCCGCCGATGGTGCCCAGGCCCTGCACCGGCGGCGGCGGGAACACGGCGATGTAGGCGTCCTGGATCGCCGGCGTAGCGTCTGGTTCAGCGTGCCGGCGATGGCGCCGCCCGACAGCGTCCGGCGGTGGTGCGCTCCTCGAACGGCGTCTCAGCCGCACGAACACGATGCCGGCGTTGGAGCTGTTGGTGAAGCCGTTGATCGACAGGCCGGGGAAATGCGACCGTGTAGCTCTGCACGCCCGGCGTCTTCAGCGCGATGTCGCTCATCCGGCGGATCACCGCCTCGGTGCGGTCCAGGCTGGCGCCGTCCGGCAGCTGCGCGAAGCTGACGAGATACTGCTTGTCCTGCAGCGGCACGAAGCCGCCGGGCACCGCCTGGAACAGCACGCACGGCGAGCGCCGACCAGACGCGAGATACAGCGCCATCATCACCGACTTGCGGCGCGATCGACCCGGCCGACGCCGCCGCTATAGGCAGTCGGCGCCGGCGTCGAACACCCGGTTGAAGCCGCGGAACAGCCAGCCGAGCAGCGCGGTCCAGCGACGCGCGTCAGCCGGTCCTTCGGCGCGTCATGCGCCTCGCAGCAGCAGCGCCGCCAGCGCCGGCGACAGGGTCAGCGAGTTGATCGCCGAGATCACCGTCGAGATCGCGATGGTCAGCGCGAACTGGCGGTAGAACTGCCCGGTCAGGCCGCTGATGAAGGCCAGCGGCACGAACACCGCGACCAGCACCAGGGCGATGGCGACGATCGGGCCGGACACCTCGTCCATCGCGCGATGCGCCGCCTCGAGCGGCGTGTGCCCCTGCTCGATGTTGCGCTCGACGTTCTCGACCACGACGATCGCGTCGTCGACGACGATGCCGATCGCCAGCACCAGGCCGAACAGGCTCAGCGCGTTGATCGAGAAGCCGAGCAGATGCATCACGCGCGAAGGTGCCGACGATCGAGACCGGCACGGCCACCAGCGGAATGATCGAGGCGCGCCAGGTCTGCAGGAACAGCACCACCACGATCACCACCAGCACGATCGCTTCGAGCAGCGTGTGCACCACCGCCTCGATCGAGGCGCGGACGAACTGCGTGGTGTCGTAGACGATCTCGTAGTCGACGCCATCCGGCATGTTCTGCTTGATCTCGTCCATCATCCGGCGGACGTTGTCGGCGATCTGGATGGCGTTGGAGCCCGGCGCCTGGAAGATCGGCGACGGCGACGGCGGTCTTGTTGTCGAGCAGCGAGCGCAGCGCGTAGTCGGCGGCGCCGAGTTCGATGCCGGGCGACGTCGCGCAGCCGCGTCACCGCGCCGTCGGCGCCGGTCTTGACGACGATGTCGCCGAACTCCTCGGCGCGATTGCAGCCGTCCCTGGGCATTGATCGAGAGCTGCAGGCTCGAGCCCGGGCACGCTCGGCGACGAGCCGATCACGCCGGCCGCGGCCTGCACGTTCTGCGCGCGGATCTGCTGCCACCACGTCGCTCGGCGGACAGCCCGTGCTCGGCCATCTTCTGCGGGTCGAGCCAGACGCGCATGGCGTAGTCGCCGGAGCCGAACAGCTGCACGTCGCCGACGCCGTCGATGCGCGGCGAGGCGGTCCTTGACGTTCAGCACGGCGTAGTTGCGCAGATAGGTCGCGTCGTAGCGGTCGTCGGGCGAGACGAGGTGCACGACCATCATCAGGTCGGGCGAGCTCTTGATGCGTGGTGATGCCCAGGGCGCGCACCGCGTCCGGCAGGCGCGGCTCGGCCTGGGCGACGCGGTTCTGCACCAGCTGCTGCGCCTTGTCGGGATCGGTGCCGAGCTTGAAGGTGACGGTCAGCGTCATCAGCCCGTCGGTGGTGGCCTGGCTTGCCATGTAGAGCATGCCTTCGACGCCGTTGATCTGCTCCTCGATCGGCGTCGCCACGGTCTCGGCGATCACCTTCGGGCTGGCGCCGGGATAGTTCGCGCGCACCACGACCTGCGGCGGCACGACTTCGGGATATTCCGAGATCGGCAGCGCGCCGAGCGCGAGCAGGCCGGAGACGAAGATGAGCACCGACAGCACGCCGGCGAACACCGGCCGGTCGATGAAGAATCGGGAGATGTTCATGGCAGGTGTCCGATGGTAGCCGCCGCGTCAGCGGGCGGCGACGGTGGTGTCGGTGGGGCCGTCATGGCGACGGTCTGGGGCGCGACCAGCGCGCCGGGCCGGATGCGCTGCAGGCCGTTGACGACGATGCGCTCGCCGGGCTGCAGGCCGTCGGTGACGATGCGCAGGCCGTCCGCCATGCGCGCCGAGCTGCACCTGCGCGATAGGCGACCTTGTTGTCGCCGCCGACGACCATGACGAAGCGGCGGTCCTGGTCGGTGCCGATGGCGCGCTCGTCGATGGCGATCGCCGGCTCGGTCGTGCGCCTGGCCCAGGCGCAGCCGGGCGAACTGGCCGGGCATCAGCCGCCCGTCCGGCATTGTCGAACACGGCGCGCACCCGGACCGTGCCGCTATGCGGCATCGACCAGGTTGTCGACGAGCTGCAGCTTGCCGCTGAACGGCGTGCCGTCGGTCGCCAGCGTTCCCATCTGACCGGAATGCGGCCGATCGTGTCGCTGCAGGTCGCCGCCTGGCGGCAGGCGTGGCGAGCGCCCGGGCGACCGACTGCTCGTCGGCCTCGAAGCTGGCGTAGATCGGGTTGACCGAGACCAGCGTGGTCAGCACCGGCGCGGTCGGGCCGGCGGCGACGAGATTGCCGGCGTGACCTCGATCTTGCCGACGCGGCCGGCGATCGGCGCGCGCACCTCGGTGTAGCCGAGGTTCAGCCGTGCGCCGTCGAGCGGCCGCCTGCGGCGGCGCGCAGGTTCGCCTCGGCGGCGCGGTATTCGTTGACGCGCTGATCGACGTCGCTCTGCGCGAGGTCGTTGGTGCCGCCGAGCTGCAGGCCGCGCTGCTGCTCCTTGGCGGCCAGCACCAGGCGCGCGCCGGCGGCGGCGACCTGCGCCTCCAGGCGGTCGACCTCGGCCGCGTAGGGCGCGGGATCGATGGTGAACAGCAGGTCGCCCTGCCTGCACCAGCGCGCCTTCGCGGAAATGCGCCGCGATGATGGCGCCGGCGACGCGCGGGCGGACCTCGACCCGGCCCACCGCCTCGAGCCGGCCGGAGAATTCGGTCCAGACCGGCGGTGTCGCGCTGCTCGACCACGGCGACCGAAACCGGTACCCTGCGGGCGGCGCCGCGGCGCCGGCCGATGCCGGCGCTACCTGATGCGGCCACGCCAGGAAGGCGCCCACGGCCACGGCGCCGGCGACGACAGCCAGGCCGGCGACCCAGGCCCGGCGATGCGAAGACCGGCGTGACATGTTCGCCGCCTCGGGCGCGGTCGGCTTGTAATCGATCATCGTCTTGTCCTTCAGGAAGAAACGCGCGGCACGGCTGAAGACGCCGGTGCCGCCTGCGTTGAATCGGGGTTGGCGAAAAATCCGGTCAGCGACTGGCGCAGCTCCGCCATCCAGCCACCCTGCGGCGCCGGCGACGCATCCAGCGCGTCCGGCCAGCAGGTGGGCGCAGCCAGCGTGTGGACCTGCACCGCGACGCCGTTGCCCCGTAGCCGTTCGGCATAGCTGAGGCTTTCGTCCCGCATCGGGTCGTCCTCCGCCGTCAGCACCAGAGCCGGCGGCAGGCCGGCGAGGCGCGATGCGGCCGCCGGGGTGGCGTAGGGGTGCGAGGCGCGGGCCGGCGAACCCAGGTAGCCATGCCAGCCATCGGCCCATTTGCAGCCCACCGGCCCGGCATTCGCCATCCGGATCGAGCAGGTGGCCATGCCGGCATCCAGCATCGGCGACAGCAGAATCTGTCCCGCCAGCGGCGGCCCGTGCCGGTCCCGCGCCATCAGGGCCAGCGCCGCCGCGAGATTGCCACCCGCCTCCTCGCCCGCGACGAACAGCCTGGACGCACGGCCGGCCCAGCGCGCCCGATCCTTGTGCAGGCGCTGGAGCACGGCGTACGCCAGTTCGAGGGCGGCCGGGAACGGATGTGTCGGGCCGGTGGGATAGTCGGGCGACACGACCACGGCGCCGGCTTCGGCCAGCAGCCTGGCGACGGTCGTGCTGCAGTCGGACAATCCGGCCTGGAAGGCGCCGCCATGGAGATGCAACACCAAAGGCGCGTCACGCCGCGGCGCGCGCGAATCCACCTGGACCGCCACGGAGGATCCGCAGTCCAGCCGGATTTCCGAATTGTCGCCGCTCGTGGGCATCGGCCGAGGTTCCATGTTGCGCTGCGGTAGCAAGATGGGACCCGGATCAGCTATATAAACGGTCGAAATGCGAGAACATTTTCCACGGACGTGGATAATGAGCGAGGAGGATGCCATCGACCAGCTTGCAGCCATCCGCGCCTTCGTCCGCATCGTCGAGACCGGCAGCTTCACCAGGACGTCGGACTCGCTCGGTATGCCGAAGGCGACGGTGACCAAGCTGATCCAGCAACTGGAGGCGCATCTGCACGCCAAGCTGCTGAACCGCACCACCCGGCGCCTGGCCGTCACCGTCGACGGGGCGGCCTATTACGAGCGCGCGGTCCGGCTGCTGGCCGACCTCGACGAACTGGACGGCACCGTCACCGCCTCGCAGGCCCGGCCCAACGGCCGGCTGCGGATCGAAATGTCCTCACCCTTGGCCGAGCACGTCATCATCCCGGCGCTGGCCGATTTCTACCGGCGCTACCCGGACCTGCGGATCGACCTGGGCGTGTCCGACCGGCAGACCGACCTGGTGGCCGAAAACGTCGATTGCGTCATTCGCGGCGGCGCGTTGTCGGACCAGTCGCTGATCGCCCGCCGGATCGCCGACATGCCGTTGGTCACCTGCGCCACGCCCGCCTATCTGCAGCTGCACGGCACGCCGTCGCAGCCGGCGGAGCTGCAGGACCGGCATTTCACCGTCGGCTACTTCAACGCCAATACCGGGCGCGTCCGTCCATTCCAGTTCCGGCGAGACGGCGAGCTACAGGAGGTGGCGGGCCGCTACCGGACAGCGGTGAACGAAATCCGCATCTACCTCATGGCCGGACTGGCCGGCCACGGGGTGATCCAGGTGCCGCATTTCGTCGCGCGCCGCCACCTGCGGGACGGCACGCTGCTGCCGGTGCTGGCCGACTGGGAGGTTCCGCCGATCCCCCTGCACGTGGTCTATCCACCCAACCGCCACCTGAGCAACAAGCTGCGTATTTTCGTCGACTGGGTGGCCGGCCTGTTCGCCTCGCCGCAATTCACCCGCGGTGCCGACGAGACCGGTCTGCCGCGTGATGACGGACGCTCCGCCAGTTCATAGTATGCATCTTGCATGTCCCGACGGAAGCAAACTCCGGGGTCCGAGCATGATGCGATTTCTGGTATTCGTTACCGCACTGATCCTGCCCGCCATGCAGGCAATCGCGCAAACGCCGCACGCCGCGCCGACGCGTACGTTCAACGTCGCGTTGGCGGATGACGTCGACAGCCTCGATCCCACCATCGCCCGCACCTACGCCAGCCGCATCGTCTTCGAAGGCCTGTGCGACAAGCTGTTCGACATCAACGAGAAGCTCGAGGTGATGCCGCAACTGGCGCTGTCCTACGAATACCTGACGCCGACGTCCCTGGTCCTGCACCTGCGGCCCGGGGTGTTGTTCCAGGACGGCACGAAGATGGACGCGGCGGCCGTCGCCTTCAGCCTGGCGCGGCACCTGGCGATGCCGGGCAGCACCCGCCGGGCGGAAATCAGCGCCCTCGAGCGGACCGAGGTGATCGACCCGCTGACCCTCAGGCTTACCTTGAAAGCGCCGTCCGCGCCGTTCATCAGCCAGCTGACCGACCGCGCCGGCATGGTCGTCTCGCCCAGGGCCGCCGAAGCCGCCGGCGCTGATTTCGGGAGAGCGCCGGTCTGCGCCGGTCCGTTCAGGTTCACCGAACGCGTCGCCCAGGACCGCATCGTCCTGGACCGCTTCGCGGAATACTGGGACGCCAAGGACATCCACTTCGCCCGCGTCATTTATCGTCCGATCACCAACAACGCGGTCCGGTTCACCAACCTGCAGGCCGGCACTGTGGATTTCGTCGAGCGCCTCGCCGCAACCGATGTCGCGGCGGCCTGGGCGGACAAGAAGCTGGCCGTGCTGGTGTAGGACGGGCTGGGCTATGGCTCGATCAACTTCAATCTCGCCAACGGCCCCGCTGCCGACACCCCGTTCGGCCGCAATGCGCTGGTGCGCAAGGCGTTCGAGGCGTCGATCGACCGCGAGACACTGATCAATGTCGTCTATAACGGCCTGTTCACCGCCGTCGCGCAGGGCATGACGCCGCATAATCCGCTGTACAACGCCGCGCTGAAGCCGCTGCCCCGCGACATCGCCCGCGCCCAGGCCTTACTCGCCCAGGCCGGCGTGAAGCCGCCGGTATCCGTGACCCTCACCATGGTCAACTCACCCGACCAGCTGCAGGTCGGCGAGGTGATCCAGGCAATGGCCGGCGAGGCCGGTTTCGACGTGAAGGTGCGCGCCTCGGAATTCGCCTCCGCCCTGGAGGCGCAGACCCGCGGCGATTTCCAGGGCACCGTGATCGGCTGGTCCGGGCGCGTCGATCCCGACGGCAACCTCTATAACGGCCTGCATAGCCAGGGACCGCTGAACGCCAGCCACTACAGCAACAGGAACGTCGACGAATGGCTCGACAATGCGCGCCTCGTGACCGACCCTGCGGCGCGCCGGGCGCTTTACGCCAGGATCACCGACCAGGTCGCGGCGGACATGCCGGTGCTCTACCTCTACAACACCGCCATGATCATGGGCATGTCCAGCAGGCTGACCGGTTTCCGCCCGGTCCCCGACGGCCTCATTCGCCTGCAGGGCCTGGCGCTGAACTGATCACGACGCGTGTTATAGCACGGGTCCGAGCGTAGCGATGCTGTTGTTCAACAGCCGGCGCGGCATGGACCAACGCGCCACCATCTCCGAAGTGACCAGCCGGGAACTCGCGATATACGTAGCCTGGCGCTGCCGCATCGCAGCCGTCAGTGCTGGATCGTAATACAGGATGTTGTTCTCATAGTTCAGGTCGAAGCTCCTGCGGTCCATGTTCGCCGAGCCGATCAGCGTGATCTCCCCGTCCATGGTCAGCGACTTGGTATGCAGCAGCCCCCCGACATACTCATGAATTTTCACGCCCGCCGCCAGCAGTTCGGCGTAATAGCTGCGGCTCGCGGCGGCGACGACCCAGGAGTCGTTCCTCGCCGGGAAGACGATGGTGGTGTCGATCCCACGATAGGCGGTGGTGCACAGCGCGTTCTGCAGTGATTCGTCCGGCACGTAGTACGGGGTTGTAATCACGATTTCCCGCCGCGCCGCGAACAGCAGCGATGCGAACATCTCGGGCATTGCCGAATAGCGCATGGTCGGGCCGGTCCCGATCACCTGCGCGGCGACAGTGCCGCCTGCGAGAGGCACCGGCCGGCGCAACAAATGGTCGAGGTCCTCATCGACGCTGCACATCCAATCGGCGGCGAACAGGAACTGGTTCTGCCGCGCCACCGGGCCCTCGAAGCGCATCACCGCGTCCACCCAGGGGGCAAACGCCGCCTTCACCCGGAACTCCGGATCGGCGCAATTCTGGCTGCCGCAATAGGTGATCCGGCCGTCGATCACCACGATCTTGCGGTGGTTGCGCAGGTCGATGCGACCCGTGAACGGGCGTGGGATCGGATGGCTGTACGGCAGGCCGACCGCCACGTGAACGCCGGCCGCCCGCATCGCCGACCAGTGCGGCGATTTGATCAATGCGCGTGAACCCAGATTGTCGGCCATCGCCCGGCAGGCGACACCACGCGCGGCGGCGCGCTTCAGGGCCTCCATCACCTTGCAGCCGTTGTTGTCGGCCAGCCAGATGTAGAACAGCAGATGGACATGCTCGGTGGCGGCATCGATGTCGGCCACCAACGCGTCGATCGTCGCATTGGAATCGTGCAGCAGCCGCGCCGCGTTCCCGCCTACGGGTGCGAAGCCGCTGATCGAGCGGCCGAGGTCAAAGAGATGCCGATACCGATCCGGCACACCGGCGGCGGTCGGTTCGTCCGGTTCGCCGCCGGTGTCGGCGACGTGTGATAGATGCGTCAGGATCGCCCGCAGCCTCGCCACCCGGCGCCGTCCGACGCTGACCTCCCCCAGCAGCAGATAGGCGAGCGCACCCACCAGCGGGAAGATCTTGACCACGACCACCCATGCGATCCGCGACGATGGATCGCGGTGCGGCCGCAGCAATATGCGCGCGATCACCGCTATTTCGAGCAGGGCGAGGACAAGGAGGGCGATCGCATGGAAATGGAGTCGAGAATCCATGCGGTCATGCTGAAGGCAGACCGTTCGGGTGCAAAGTGTTTTTGCGGCCGGCCTCTCCCCGGCCAACGCTGCCTATAGCTGCTTGCGGATCGTCACCGGCACGGACTTCGACGCGGGAACCTTGCTGCTCTCCGCGTAATGCCACACCGGCACGAGGTTGTTCGCCTCGGGATAGTAGGTGCCGATGCAGCCGGGCGGGATGTTGTAGGGCACCACCCGCAGCCCCCCGAGCTCCCGCCTGACCGAGTCGCGGTCCGTCTCGGTCGCCAGGGTGACGATGTCGCCGGCGGCGAGACCCAGGCGCGAGATGTCGTCGTCGTTCATCAACACCACCATTCGGGTGCCCTTGATGCCGCGAAAGCGGTCGTTGTAGCCGTACACCGTGGTGTTGAACTGGTCGTTGCTGCGCAGCGTCATCATCCGCAACACGTCCGATCGCTGCTTCGGCATGTCCGGGTCTTCCACGAGGCCGTTGGGGGTGATCAGGTTGGCCTTCTTGTTCGGGGTCTTCCATACCCGGTCACGGGCGGCGAGATGGCGGTGAAAGCCTCCAGGAAGCCACATCCGCGATTCATAGTCGCGGAAGATATCCGGGTAGGTTTCCGAGATGGCACTCCGGATCCGGCTGTAATCGGCGACCCAGCCATCCCAGTCGACCAGCGGGTTCGGCGCCAGCATCGCCTTGGCTAATTCGGCGACGATACGCGGCTCGCTCAGCAGATGCCTGGAAGCCGGGCTCGCGGACGCCGCGCGAGCCGTGGATGCAGGCCAGGCTGTCCTCCACCGACACCGCCTGCGGCCCGCTCGCCTGCCGGTCGAGTTCGGTGCGGCCGATCACCGGCAGCAGGTAGCTGATCTCGCCGGGAATCAGATGGCTGCGGTTCAGCTTGGTGGCGACGTTCACCGTCAGGCGCATGCGGCGCCAAGCCGGCTCCATCTGGTCCCGGTCGGGAATGGCGCGGACGAAATTGCCGCCGAACATGACGAATGCGCGCAGCTTGCCGGCGAGCACCGCCTCGCAGGCCTCGACGGTGTTCATCCCGTCCTTCTTCGGCGGCTCGAACCCGAACTGCTGTCGCAGCCGGTCCATCGGCACCAGGGCGACCTTCTCGGTGATGCCGACGGTCCGCTGGCCCTGCACGTTGGAATGCCCGCGAACCGGGCAGATCCCGGCGCCGGGCCGGCCCATGTTGCCGCGCAGGAGCAGCAGGTTGACCAGCATCTGCACGGTCTCGACGCCTTTGCGATGCTGGGTCAGCCCCATGCCGTAGATCGCCATGCACGACTTCGCGCGGGCGTAGATCGCGGCCGTCGCCTCGAGGGCGGAGCGATGCAGGCCCGCTTCCTGCTCGAGCACGGACCATTCCTGAGCGCCGAGAAACTCACGCAGCTCCGCGAAGCCGGCGCAGTGCTCGTCGAGAAAGGCATGGTCCAGGACCGGACCGCCGCTGCCCTCGTCCATCTCCAGCAGCGCCTTGCAGATGCCGGTCAATGCGGCCAGATCCCCGCCGGTCTTCACCTGGTGATATGCGCTGCTGATGCGCGTCTCCTCGCCGAGTATCATCTCGGTGGGGGATTGCGGGTTGGTGAAGGATTCCAGCCCGCGCTCACGCAGCGGATTGAAGGTGATGATCGGCACGCCGCGGCGACTGGCTTCCTGCAGCGGGTGCAGCATCCTCGGCGCGTTGCTGCCGACATTCTGGCCGAAGAAGAGAATAAGGTCCGTCTTCGCGAAATCATCCAGCGTGACGGTGCCGACCGGCACGCCGATGCTGGCCGGCAGGGCGACCGACGTCGTCTCGTGGCACATGTTGGAACTGTCCGGCAGGTTGTTGTTGCCGTACATCCGCGCCATCAGGGCGTACATGTAGCTTGCTTCGTTGGACATTCGCCCCGAGCTGTAGAAAACCACGCTGCTGCGGTCCTCGATCGCCCGCAATTCTCGCCCGATCTCGGCAAAGGCCGAATCCCAGGAAACCGGCAGGTAGCGGTCGCTCGCAGCATCGTAGCGCAGGGGGTAGGTGAGCCGGCCGGCCCGCTCGAGATGGTAGTCGTCGAGCCGGAGCAATTCGGTCACGCTGTTGGCGGCGAAGAATTCCGGCGTGCACCGCCGGCTGGTCAACTCCCACGCCGTCGCCTTGGCGCCGTTTTCGCAGAATTCAAAAGGCAGCGCGTTGGCGGGCTTGGACCAGGAGCAGCTGACGCATTGAAAGCCGTCGACCTTGTTCTGACGGGTCAGCGCCAGCGCGCCGCTGGCCGGCACGCCTTCCTGGCGGAGGATATTGATTAGCGAGCCGGCCGAGCCCCATCCGCCGGCGGGAGAATCGTACGGCTTGAATGAAATCCGGTCCCGCATCGGCCGCTCCTGATCATGGTGGCTGGTGGCTTGGAACATTCCGGCCGGCTGGGGGTTCCACCGGGCGTTCATGGAAAAGGATCGTCCGATGGTCAGTAACGAGTACATGACAGGCCGGCCCTCGCCTCCGTCGGAGATGAAGCGCTTCGTCGACCAGCAGGTCTTTCCGGCGGCGATCAACGGCGCTGCGGCCATCGAGAGGTCGGCGCAGCTTCTGTCGGAGCGGACCCGCAGCCAGCCGCTCGGCTTTTGCGTCGGCGCGATGGCGATCGGCTTCATCTGGGGCATGAGCATCGCCGGACATCGTCGCCGGCGTAATCGACACCGGGCGGCCTAGGCGTAGTCGATCCGCGGGTCGATATAGGCGTAGAGCACGTCGACCAGCAGGTTCATCACGATGTAGATGACGAGGATGAACAGGATGCAGCCCTGGATCAGCGGGTAGTCGCGCGTGCCGATCGCCTGGATCAGCAGGCGGCCGAGGCCGGGATAGGTGAACACCGCCTCGGTCACGACCGTGCCGCCGATGAAGTTCGCCATCATCAGGCCGACCACGGTGACGAACGGCAGCAGCGCGTTGCGCAGGACGTGGCCGCGGATGATGTCGCGTTCGCGCAATCCCTTCGAGCGAGCGGTGCGGACGTAGTCGGCTTTCAGTTCGCCGAGCAGCGAGGCGCGCAGGAAGCGCGCGAAGATGCCGGAGACATAGACGCCGAGGGTCAGCGCCGGCAGCAGCACGTTCTTCAGCGCCAGCAGCGGCGATTGCCAGAACGGCACGTAGGCCGATGCCGAGGGCAGCCAGTGCAGTTCGACGGCGAACAGCAGGATCAGCAGAATGCCGAGCCAGAAAGTCGGCACGCCCATGGCCAGCGCGTTCCAGCCGCTCAGCGGCGCGGTCGACCCAGGAGCCGGTGCCGCAGCGCGCTGGCGAGCGCGACCGGGACTCCGAGCAGCAGCCCGACCAGCGTCGCGGCGAGGCCGAGCTGCAGGGTGGCCGGAATGCGCTGCACGATCAGGCCCGAGCACCGGCTCGCGGCTCTGGATCGAGGTGCCGAAATCGCCGTCGCAGCCGCGTGGATCAGCCAGGACCAGTATTGCACAAGCACCGGCCGGTCGAGGCCGAGCCGCGGATGGTTTCGAGCGATCTGCTCCGGCGTCGCGTCCTGGCCGACGATGGAGCCGACCGGACCGCCGGGCACGGCGTAGATCATGCCCCAGATGCCGATCGATGCGATCAGCAGCACCGGCAGCAATTGCGCCAGCCGGCGGGCGACGAAGCCGATCATGCCGGCTCGGTGTCCGGTGCGGCTGCGTCGCCCAGGTCCTGCCGCTCCTCCAGGACCGCGCCGAGGCGCGCGGCCGAGCGCATCGAGCGACAGGATCGTCAGCGTCAGCGCGAGGCCCGGCAGCACCGCGTAGGTGGGCGATTCGTAGAGGTAGGATTTGCCGGTGCGCAGCATCTCGCCCCAGCTCGGCGTCGGCGGCGGAATGCCGACGCCCAGGAACGAGAGCGCGGCTTCGAGCAGGATCGCGACCGAGGACAGCACGACGACCTGCACGAGGATCGGGCTCCAGGCGTTCGGCAGCACCGTGCGGAACATGCTGTAGAGCGAGGAGCCGCCGAGCGCCTCGACGGCGATGACGAAGTCGCGCTTGCGCAGCGACAGCACCTGGGCGCGGGTGATGCGGGCGAAGCTCGGGATGCCGGTGATGCCGACCGCGACCAGGGCCGCGGCCTGGCTGCGGCCGAGCACGGCGATCAGCGCCATGGCGAACAGGATGCTCGGGCAGCGCCAGCAGCACGTCGACCACGCGCATCAGCACCGCGTCGCGCCAGCCGCCGAAGAAGCCGGCGACCAGGCCGATGGGCACGCCGATCAGCCCGGCGATGGCGACGGCGCCGGCCGCCGTCAGCAGCGAGGTGCGGGCGCCGTAGATGACGCGCGCCAGGATGTCGCGGCCGAGTTCGTCGGTGCCGAACCAGTGCGTCCGCGGACGGTCCTTCGAGCGTGCTGCCGAGATCCTGGGCGAGCGGATCGATCGGCCAGCGATCGGCGCCAGCAGCGCCAGCAAGGCGAGGGCCGCGATGAACGCGAGGCCGAGCAGCGCGCCGGGATGGGCGAGGACGCGGCGCAGCACGCCCGAGCGCCCGCCTTGTGCGTCTCACGCGGCCGCTCCGCCTGCAGCGGGCCGGCGTGGTGGCAGGCGCAGCGCGTCGGCAGGCCGGGATAGCGGCAGAAACGCCGGCGCCGTCGCGCGGCAGAGTGCGCGTTGGCGCGGAAGCAGCGCGGATGGAAGGTGCAGCCGGAGGGCGGCGCGGCCGGGATTGGGGATGTCGCCTTCCAGCACGATGCGCCGCCGCGCCGCGGCGCGCCTGCGGATCGGGCACCGGCACGGCGGACATCAGCGATTGCGTGTAGGGATGCATCGGCGTGCGCGAACAGCGTGGCGCCTTCGCGCTCTCCTCGACGATGCGGCCGAGATACATCACGGCGACGCGGTCGGAGATGTGGCGCACCACCGAGAGATCGTGGGCGATGAACAGATAGGCGAGGCCGAGTTCGCGCTGCAGATCCTGCAGCAGGTTGACGATCTGCGCCTGGATCGAGACGTCGAGCGCGGCCACCGGCTCGTCGAGGATCAGCAGGCGCGGCTTGAGCGCGAGCGCGCGGGCGATGCCGATGCGCTGGCGCTGGCCGCCGGAGAACTCGCTGGGATAGCGGCCCATGAGGCGTGCGCGAGAGGCCGACGCAGGTCGAACAGTTCGGCGACGCGCGCGGCGCCGCCCATCCGGTCGTAAAGCCCGTGGATGCGCAGCGGCTCGGCGACGATGTCGCCGACGGTGAGGACCGGGTTCAGCGACGAATACGGGTCCTGGAAGATGTACTGCATGTGCCGGCGCAGCCGCACGGAGCGGCGTTGGCGGCGAGGCGCGTGATCTCCTGGCCGTCGAAGCGGACGCTGCCGCCGCTGGCGCGGATCAGGCCCATGATGGCGCGGCCGGTCGTGGTCTTGCCGCAACCGGATTCGCCGACGAGGCCGAGCGTCTCGCCGGCGCGCAAGCGTCGAGGCTGACGCCGTCGACGGCGCGCACCGCGCCGATGCGGCGGCGCAGCACGCCGCGATTTCAGCGGGAAATGCACCCGCAGGTCATCGACGGCGAGCAGCGGCGCGGCGGATGCGTCGCGATGCCGGCGGCGTGGGATCGGGGCGCGCTGCGTCGGGACCGTTCGCGTCGCCTCGTCGGTGAAGTGGCAGGCGGCGAGATGCGCGTCGCCCGACGGCGACCTGCGGCCGGGTCCTCGGCGGCGCAGATCGCGCCGGTCGCGCCCGACCGGGCAGCGCGGACGGAAGGCGCAGCCGGTCGGCAGCATCGCCGGGCGTGGGCGGCTGGCCGGGGATCGGCACGAGCCGTGCGTCCGTCGTCTCGAGCCGCGGCAGGCTGCGCAGCAGGGCCACGGTGTAGGGATGCCGCGGCCGCGCGAAGATGTCGTCCGACCGGGCCGGTCTCGACGATGCGGCCGGCGTACATCACCGCGACCCGGTCGCGCCACTTCGGCGATGACGCCGAGATCGTGGGTGATCAGGATGACCGCGGCGCCGGTCTCCGCCTGCCGCCGCGCCAGCACGCGCGAGCACCTGCGCCTGCACGGTGACGTCGAGCGCGGTGGTCGGTTCGTCGGCGACGATCAGCCGCGGGCGGCCGGCCATCGCCATGGCGATCACCGCGCGCTGGCGCATGCCGCCGGAGAACTGGTGCGGATACTGCGACGACGCGTCCTTCGGGATCGGCGATATCGACTTCGCGCAGCAGCGTCGACGGCCCGCGCTGCGCGCCTGCCCGGCGGCGATCTGGCCGTGCGCGACCTGCCCTTCGGTCACCTGCCGGCCGACCGGCAGCACCGGGTTCAGCGTCGTCATCGGGTCCTGGAAGATCATGCCGACATCGCTGGCCGCGCATTCGCCGCAGCGTCTCGCGCATCGGCGGTGGTGACCTCGAGCGCGCCGAGCCGGATCGAGCCGGCGACGCGCGCGGTGTCGGCGAGCAGGCCGGTCGAGCGCCAGCGAGGTGACGCTCTTGCCGGAGCCGGATTCGCCGACGATGCCGAGCACCTCGTTGGCATGCACATCGAAATCGACGCCGCGCACCGCCGGCATCTGCGGCCGGCGCCGATGAAGGTCACCGCCAGGCCGCGCACGCTGAGTACCGGGTCGGCCGCCAGGGAAAGAGCGGTTTCTCCCTGGCGGCCGGGTAGACTCAACGCGTGAACCCGATGGTGCGGCCGACGAAGATGTCGTCGATATCGGGCGATGATGCCGCCGACATTCTTCGCCGCCACGATCAGGCCGACATTGTAGGTGTTGGTCGGGATGCCGAACGCGGCTTCGACCAGCGCGCGGTTGAGGTTGTCGTAGGCGGCGCGCACATCCGGCGCCGGACCCGAGCGTGTGGTCGACGCGCTGCGATCGCGGCGACATAATCCTGGTGCGGGTTCGGATCGCCGAGCACCGGGTTCTTGACGGTGCGGTAGATGCTGTTGGTGGTGACGCGGGCTGGGAAATTTCTGCACGTTGCCGATGCCGCCGAACAGCGCGTCGAACTTGCCGCCGAGCATGGAGTCGACCAGTTCCGATCCCTGCTTGATGTCGAGCTGCACGTTGATGCCGACCTTCGCCAGCGTGCTCTGCACCACCTGGCTGATCGCACCGCCACCTGGTCGCCGCCGTCGGCGAGCAGCTTCCAGTCGTTCATCTGCGCCGGCGACAGGCCCGATTCCTTGAGCAGCGCCCGCGCCTTGTCGAGATTGAAAGCGTATTTGGCGTTATAGGACGGATCGGCCGCCGGGCTGGCGGGCGCCCACGGCAGCGCCGTCACCTGGCCGAGGCCGGCATAGCCGACCTTGAGGATCGCCTGCGCGGTCGATCAGGAAATTGAACGCCTGGCGGAACTTCTCGTTGCGGAACGGGCCATGCGTGGTGTTGATGCGGAACACCTGCACCAAGCGGCGCCGGTCCCTGGATCGAGCTGGTAGCCGGCGTCGCGCAGCCGCACGGCGCTGCGGGCGCTGGCGCCGTAGATGAGATCGACGCCGCCGGATTCCAGCGCCGCCGCGGCCGCCTCGTTGTCGCTGAAGACGGTGAACACGATCTCCTGCGCCACCGGCTGGCCGGCGCGCCAGTATTTCGGATTGGCGACCAGGCGGATGCGCTGGCCCAGCACCCGTTCGGCCAGCGTGTAGGCGCCGGTGCCGGCGGTCTTGGTCTCGACCGCGTCGATGCCCGAGGGCTCGATCACCGAGATCGCATTGCAGCAGGTCGGTGATCTGGCGGTCCGGCACCGGGCTGTTGAAGTTGAGGGTGATGCCGTGCGGATCGTCCACCACCCAGTTCTTCACGATCGACATGGTCGGATACACGTTCTTGCCGCGCGCCGGGTCGGCGGCCTTCTTCAAGCGTCGCCGCGACCGCGTCGGCGGTGAGCGGCGCGCCGCTCTGGAAGGCGACGTCGCTGCGCAGCTTCAGGCTGACGGACAGGTTGTCCGGCGCGATCTTCCAGGATTCGACAAGACCCGGGATCGCCTTGCCGTCCGGCGTATAGTCGATCAGGGTGTCGTAGAGATTCTTGATCAGCGGGTAGTTCACCGAGCTGAACTGCAACGGATCGAAATTCGCCACGTCCTGCAGGATCGCGACCCGCAGCGTGCCGCCCTTGAGGTCGGCGGAAAAGCCCGGCGATGCGGTCAGGACCGTGGCGATGCCGGCGAGCGCGGTTCTGACAAGGCCGGACCGGATCATGCGACGGATGTTCAGCATCTGACCTGTGGCTCCCAAACCTGATTGCCCTGCTCGCGACCGCCCCGCCCGTGACTGCTTCGCCCTTGAGCGCCCGATCCGGTTGCGGCACGAACGGCGAGCGCCGGGGTGGACGAGACTGGCAGCGTGCAAACCGCCCTGTCAAACCTTCCGCCGGCCTGGCGCAGCGGGCGCGGGCGAAGGAGGCATCAAGATGCCGGCTCGATCGTTTTCGATCGCCTGCCGCGGTCGACCTCGAACAGCTCCATCAACTCCTGCGCCGCCTGCTGCGTGCTCTGGATCAGGCGCTGTTCGTCGCTGGCGATCGTGAGCGTCGCTGCCAGCGTCTGCTCGTCGTGCTTGCGGAACAGCTCGATGGCGCCGTGGGCGGCCTGTGGCGGGATGTCCAGGGCCTGCAGCACCATCTCCGTCAGGCGCAGGCTGGAATAGAAGGTCTCCCGGATGATGCCGTCGATGCCGATCTCCATCAGCACATGGGCATGGTGGCGGTTGCGGGCGCGGGCGAAGATGGCCAGCTTCGGGAAGTGCCGCTTCGCCATCTCCACCGTGGCGACGGTTTCGTCCATGTCGTCCAGCGCCACCACCAGCACCCGCGCGGTCTCCGCCCCGGCGGCGCGCAGCACATCCTCGCGCGACGGGTTGCCGTAATAGACCTTGTTGCCGAAGCGTCGGACCACCTCGACCTGCGCGGAATCCTTGTCGAGTGCCGTAAAGGGGATGCTCTGCATGCGCAGCACCCGGCCGACGATCTGGCCGACCCGGCCGAAGCCGCAGATGATCACCGGCGTCGGCGGTCCGTCGATCGGGTCGTATTGCGGCTCGCGGCGCGTGCCCAGGCGCGGGATCAGCAGGGATTCGGAGCCGGCGAACAGGATCGGGGTGGCGATCATCGACACCGCGATCACCAGCGTCGCCAGATCGGCCTGCTCCTGCGCCAGCGCGCCGGCGGCGACGGCCGCCTCGAACAGCACGAAGCTGAACTCGCTGCCTTCCGGAAGCGCCAGGCTGAAGCGCAGCGCGCTCGCGAGATTGCCGCGCTTGATCATCCCCAGGGCGAAGGCGATGGCGACCTTGATCACGATGAGGCCAAGCGCCGAGACGGCCACGATCACCGGGTGATGGACGGCGAGATCGAGATTCGCCGACATGCCGACCGAGATGAAGAAGAAGCCGAGCAGAAGCCCTTCGAACGGTTCGATGTCGGCCTGCAACTCATGGCGGTATTCGGAGTCGGACAGCACCACGCCGGCCATGAAGGCGCCCAGCGACATCGACAGGCCGGCCCAGTTGGCGAGGCCGCCGGTGCCGATCACCAGCAGCAACGCGGTGGCGGTGAACACCTCGGGGGTCTTGGCGCCGCCGACGATGCGAAACAGCGGCCGCACCAGGAAGCTGCCGCCGACCAGGATGATGGCGACCGCGGACAGGGCCTTGAGCACGGTCCACCACGGCACCTCGGTCGGGACGTGGCCGCTGGACAGCAGCGGCACCAGTGCCACCAGGGGGATGAACACCATGTCCTGGAACAGCAGGACCGCGAAGCCGTCCCGCCCGGCGGTCGACGACAGCAGATTGCGCTCGCCCAGCATCGGCAGCACGATCGCGGTCGACGACAAGGCGAGCCCGGCGCCGAGGATGACCGCGCCCGGCCAGGGCACGCCGATGACATGCGCGACGCCCGCGAGCAGGGCGGCACTCGGCACCATCTGGCCGAGGCCCAGGCCCAGCACCGCCTTGCGCAATATCCACAACCGGTGCGGCCGCAGTTCCAGGCCGATCAGGAACAGCAGCATGATGACGCCGAGCTCCGATACGCTGGCGATCTGTTCGACATTGGTGACCAGCCGCAAGCCCGACGGCCCGATGATGATGCCGGCAATCAGATATCCGAGAATGCTGCCGAACCCGAGCCGACGGGTGATCGGCACGGCGATGGCCGTCGCTGCCAGCAACGCTACGAGTGTTTCCAGCATCTATCTTCCTGTCGCTGATGGAATGCGCCGCGCCACGCCGCGCGGCCTCGGGTTTTATACCGATCCGATGGAGACTCCCGGGACACTCTGGCGTGACTTTTCGCCACGGCTACTCGCCGGAGAGACCGGGCAGCCGCGGCGCTGCGCCGTCGGCGGCCGGGGGATCATTTCCGGTCCGGTCGCCGTACGTCCAGGCTGGCATCGAAGAACTTCAGCGCGGCGTCGCCGATATACGCGTGCAGGCTGGCGCGATCCACGCCGGGGGCATCGACGCAGGCTTCGGGGTAGTTGTCCCGGCCCAGCTGGTCGCACTCGTTGTCGAAGATCTCGTGGTTGACCGCGCCGGGCATCACGTCGAGCTGGGCGTGCGGGATGTATTTCGCGGCGAACCCGGCATTGTCCTTGACCGGCGTCGTGGTGTCGCCGGCGCCGACGATGAGGTAGGCCGGGATGGCCATCTGCCGCAGCCCGGCCTCGTCCATGCCGAACCCCTTGATGTCGCCGGGGGCCATCGCGAAGGCCGCCTTCACCCTGGCGTCGCGCAGGCCGCGGGTGGGCGCCGCATCAACCTGCATCTGCCTGCGCAGGTAGGCCGGCACCATCTGGTTGTTCTTCCAGCCGCGCTGATACGCCAAAAACAGGTCCGCGTTCACCTGGGCGCCGCCGATCCAGAGCGAGGTGAACCCGCCCTGGGAATGGCCGGCCACGCCGATCCGTGCGGGATCGATGCGCGGTCCCCAGGTGGTGTCCCGCAGCAAATGGGAGATGTCCAGGCTGAGGTCCCGCGGCCGCTGCCAGAGCCGGTTGCGGACGTAGAGCGCGCTCGAATCGAAGGTGTTGGCGCGGTAGTGATAGGCGAGTGCCACGAGGTAGCCGTGCGAGGCCAGGTATTCGCCGAACCATGCATAGATCGAGGCATTGCCGCCGGCCCCGTGCGAGAACACGACGAGCGGCCGTTTCAGCCCGTCGGCCAAGAACGGGGCGTCCCGGTACAGATGCAGGTTGGTGGAGAGGAAGATCTTCAGCGGCGTGGCGGCGTGATCCACGGCGGCCGGATAGATCAGCATGAAATCCAGTGGCCTGCCGCCTTCGGCGGGGTCGGTGAATTCAACCTGGGTCATGCCGACGGAGTATCGAGCGGCGGGAGCGGTGGCCTGGGCAAGCGCGGCCGCGGGGACGGCCGGGCCGGCGAGAAGGACGCAGAGGCACAAGGCGAGGCGGCGGGCCAGGGTATCTCGGTGCAGGCGAACGGATTGCATGTCCGGTCTCTCCCGATTGAACGGCGATCAGGTCGGCTTCAGTCCATCTGGATCACGCGTCCGCGGCTGTCGGGAAGATGGCATGGTGCCAAAGCTATTTCGGCCGCCGCATGTCGAAGCGGCTTTCCGGATCGATGAACGCATAGCCGGACGGGCCGCCGGCGCGCAGGACGATTCCGGCGCCGAACGTGTCGAAGATCCCGTCGACCAGCAGCGAGCGCGCGATGTGCACGGCGACGACCTCACCCAGCACCAGCCAGGCCTGAACGGCGGTGCCGTCGTGCGATTTGAGTTGCACGATCTCGGTGACCTTGCACTCGAAGTTCACCGGCGCCTCGGCGACGCGCGGCACCGCGACCAGGCGCGACGGCAGCGGCGTCAGGCCGGCGACGGCGAATTCGTCGGTGCCGTAGGGCAGGGTGGCGCTGGTGGCGTTCATCTGCTCGGCGATGTCGCGGGTCGCAAGGTTCCATACGAACTCGCCGGTTTCGCGGGCGTTGCGCAGGCTGTCCTTGGCGCTGGTGCTGGAGAACCCCAGGATCGGCGGTGTGTAGTTGAAGGCGTTGAAGAAGCTGTATGGCGCCAGATTATGCGAACCGTCGCGCCCGGTGGTCGAAACCCAGCCGATCGGGCGCGGCCCGATGATCGCGTTGAACGGGTCGTGCGGCAGCCCGTGACCTTTGGTCGGCTCGTAAAAATATTTCTCGGCCTGCCCGTCCGTTCGGTGTTGGTCGTCCATGACGCGGCGGCTTCCCCGTGTGTTTGCAGATCGTCGATGGACCAGCATGCGGGGAATGGGCGGCGGATGACAATGATGGCCGCATCGGTTGCGTCCGGGGCAGTGCCGCAGGCTAGTTCACCAGTTGCCGATGCTCGGCGAAATGCCGCGGCTCCGGCAGGCTGCGCAGCATGTCGTCCCCGGGCGGGATCGGGGCTCGGGCGCCGTCCGGGCGCTTCGAGATCATCAGACCGACGCCGGCGATGGTCGTGATGACATCGGTGATGCCGGCCTGGGCCAGTTTCTTGCGAAGATGGCACAGGAAGACGGCGACAGTGCGGCTATGCGGCTCCTCCGGGCCGCCATAGAGGTGGTCCATTACGCGGCTGATCGAGACCACCTGGCCACGCCGCAGCATCAGCAGTTCGAGCAGCGCGTATTCCTTGCGGCTCAGCTTGAGGTGGCCGTCCCGGCCCGCGACCGACACCTGGCGGGTGTCTTGGTCCAGCAGCAATTCCCCCTCGCGCAGGAGGTTGCGGCTGAAGCCGCAGTTGCGGCGGATGATCGACCGCACCCGGGCGACCAGTTCGGCGGATGCGACCGGCTTGGCGATGAAGTCGTCGATGCCGCTTTCGAACGCCTCCATCTTCGCCTCCATGCCGCTATGGCCGGAGAGCACGGCGATGGGGGTGTGGACGCCGCGCCCCCGCAGCAACCGGATGAATTCCTGCCCGGACATATCCGGCAGATGGAGATCGACGATGAGGATGTCGTATTCGGCGAAACGAAGGATATCGAGCGCCTCGTGGCCGGTTTCCGCGGAGTCGATGACTGCGCCGATGGATTTGAGCACCATTTCGTTACAGCGGGCGGCGTTCGAGTCGTCTTCAACCTGTAGGATGCGCATGGGTCGATTCCTCTTCGGCAATCTCGGGGGAAGTGCAAAGTCCAGTGGCACTAGACATTGTCCAGATTAATAGACGGTTCCCAAAACTTGACATTTTGCGCTTCGGGCGACGGTGGCTGTCGCTGATTTGTCGACGGCAACGGTTCGGCAACCTCTGCGGCGCATCTTCGCGGCACCATGAACCTTGCAGCAGGGCTTCCAACGTCGAGATTGGCTGCTTTGGTGCCGAATGGGCCGTGCATGGAGGCAGCCGCTCTGCTTGGACTTCGGGTACTGGTGGTCGAGGACCAGCCGGAGGCGGCCGAGATGGTGCGGGGGATTCTGCAGCGGGCCGGCATGCGCAGCGTTTGGGCCGCGACGGGCCACGAAGCGTTGGCCTCGATCGCCGGCTTCGATCCTGCCATCGTTCTGGTCGACCTCGAACTGCCGGACACCAACGGCCTGCCGCTGATCCAGTGGCTGGTCGCGAACACAGGCTGCGGGATCATCGTCGTTTCCGGTCATGCGGACGAGGCGGAGCGCGTCACCTGCCTCGAATCCGGTGCCGACGACTACATCACCAAGCCAGCCACGCCGCGTGAACTGGTTGCCCGTATCCGCGCCGTGCAGCGCCGCATCGAGGGCAGCGCGAAAGCCGGCCGGCCGGTCGTTCCAAGCCCGGGGCTGCCGCTCGGCCCACTCGTCGTGGACCTGAAGCGGCGGCAGGTGAGGGCGGCGGACGGCAGCGAAATCCATCTGACCGGGGCGGAATTCGCGGTGCTCCGGGCGCTGCTCGAAGCGGCGGAACAGCCGGTGTCGCGGAAGGTGCTGTCGCCGTTGGCGCTGCGCCGGCCGTGGCAGGCGGAGGATCGCGGCATCGACCAACTGGTCTTCGAACTGCGCAGGAAGCTGGTCGCGCATGGCGCCGACCGGCGGGTGATCACCACGGTTCGCCATTGCGGGTACCAGATCCTGCTGCCCTGATCGACCGTCTGCCGGGGGACTGGTCGACCGCGGCGGAGCCTGGGATAATTCGCAAGCAAAACCGGGAAACAGCCGATGGCCAAGTTCGAATACGACCACATTCACCTCCGCAGCCCCGATCCCGAGGCCACGGCTGCCTTCTATGAACGGATGTTCGGCGCCGAGGTGATCCGGTCGGTCCAGGGCGGAGCCCCGCGCATCGACCTCAAACTGGGCGGCACCGAC
Organism: uncultured Alphaproteobacteria bacterium; assembly: GCA_963819305.1. Taxonomy (GTDB): domain Bacteria; phylum Pseudomonadota; class Alphaproteobacteria; order Acetobacterales; family Acetobacteraceae; genus CAVTKE01. The sequence goes on along the minus strand of CAWFVP010000001.1, from coordinate 285,516 downwards.
GTATTCATCGCGGCGGTTCCGGCCGGCAAGGAAGCGCCGTCGTCGCCCTATCCGGGGCTCGACCATTTCGGCCTGCGGGTCACCGGGCTCGATGCGGTGGTGGCGGAGCTGAAGGCCAAGGGGGCCGAGTTCACCATGGAGCCGAACACCATCCGGCCAGGCGTGCGGATCGCCTTCCTGCGCGGGCCGCAGGGGGTGGCGATCGAGCTCCTGGAGCGCACGCCGGCCTAGCCGCGCCGCCCCGGCGCTTGTCGCCGGGGGCCGGCTGCGCTAGTAGCGCCGGCTCACGGCCGCGTCCGGCGGGCGTGGTGAAATTGGTAGACACGCCAGATTTAGGTTCTGGTGGCGCAAGCCTTGGGGGTTCAAGTCCCTCCGCCCGCACCACACGGCCCCACATTTAGCGCCATTGAACTGGCGAATGACCAAGGATTTCCGGCAGATGCAGGTCACTGAAACGCTCTCCGAAGGGCTGAAGCGCGGCTACACCGTGGTGGTCCCCGCCGCCGATATCGAGAGCAGGCGCAGCAAGCGCCTGGCGGAGATCGGGAAGACCATCCGCATGCCCGGATTTCGCCCCGGCAAGGTGCCGTTGCCCGTGGTCAAGCAGCGATATGGCACGGCCGTGAGCGCCGAAGTGCTGGAGGAAAGCGTCAACGACGCCACCCGCCAGGTGCTGTCGGATCGCGGCCTGCGCGCCGCGACCCAGCCGAAAGTCGACGTGGTGAGTCTCGGCGAGGAGCCGGGCGGCGCCAAGGACCTGGAATTCAAGGTCGAACTCGAATTGCTGCCGGACATCGCCATGCCGGATTTCTCGGCCATCCAACTGACCCGCATGAAGGCCGAGCCTTCTCCCGAGGCAGTCGACAAGGCGCTGACCGAGATCGCCACCCGCAACCGTGATCTCGTCGACGTGGCCGAGCCGCGGCCGGCGGCGACCGGGGACGTGCTGGTGGTGGACTTCATCGGCAAGGTGGACGGCGTCGCCTTCCCCGGCGGCACCGGCAACGACATGCAGGTGGAAATCGGCGGATCGGGCTTCATTCCGGGCTTTAGCGAGCAGCTGGAAGGCATGTCCCCCGGCGAGGCCCGCACCATCGAGGTTACCTTTCCGGAGGAGTACAACGCCAAGGAACTGGCCGGGAAGCCCGCGACCTTCGACATCACCGCCAAGGCGCTGAAGCAGCCGGTGATCCCGGCGATCGACGACGAACTCGGCAAGAAGCTGGGTTTCGAGGGCCTCGATCGGGTGCGCGAGCTGATCACCCAGCAGATCCAGCGCGAGTTCGACCAGCTGTCCCGCCTGCGGATCAAGCGCCAGTTGCTGGATGCACTCTCCAAGGTCGCCGATTTCCCGGTTCCCGAGGGCATGGTGAACGCCGAGTTCGAGCAGATCTGGCAGCGCGTCGAGTCGGATCGCAAGCAGGGCCAGGCCGATGCCGAGGATTCGGGCAAGGACGACGACACCCTGAAGGCCGAATACCGGGCGATCGCCGAGCGCCGCGTGCGCCTCGGGCTGCTGCTTTCGGAGATCGGCCGGGTCAACGGCGTGGTCGTCGCCCCGGATGAGATGACCCGGGCGATGCGCACCGAGGCCGGCCGTTACCCCGGCCAGGAGACCCAGGTCATGGAGTTCTTCCGCAAGAACCCGCAGGCGGCCGAAAACCTCCGCGGCCCCATCTTCGAGGAAAAGGTGGTCGATTTCGTCCTGGAACTGGCCAAAGTCACCGACAGCGTGGTGACGCCCGAGGAGCTGTCGCGCGAGCCCGACGCCGAAACCGCGGCGCCCGCCGCCGAGGGTACTCCTAATAGCCGGCTAATAGCCGGGCAATAGCAGGCAAGTAGCAGGCAAACGGCAGGTCCCGACGAACGAGGCGGCGCCCCGGACAAACAGGGGGGATGCCGCCTGAACCGCTGACAGCCGGGCGGTCTGCGCCTATCTAGCGGTTTACATGACATTGATCTGTGCCGGTGCAGTCTGCGCACCGGCGATAGGGTCGGAAAGGGTACACAGATGAGCGATCGCAGTCCCGTCGAGGTCTATGCCAACGGCTTGGTCCCGATGGTGGTCGAGCAGACCGCGCGAGGCGAGCGCGCCTACGACATCTACTCTCGCCTGCTGAAGGAGCGGATCATCTTCCTGACCGGTCCGATCTACGACCAGGTCGCCAGCCTGATTTGCGCCCAGCTGCTGTTCCTGGAAAGCGAGAACCCCTCCAAGGACATTTCCTTTTATATCAACAGCCCAGGCGGCGTCGTCTACTCCGCCCTCGCGGTTTACGACACCATGCAATACATCCGCAGCCCGGTTTCGACCGTCTGCATCGGCATGGCGGCTTCCGCCGGCAGCCTGTTGCTTGCCGCCGGCGCCAAAGACAAGCGCTACTCGCTGCCGAACGCCCGCATCATGGTCCACCAGCCCTCCGGCGGCGCCCAGGGCCAGGCAACCGACATCGAAATTCAGGCGCGGGAAATTTTGGCCCTGCGCAAACGTCTGAATGAGATCTACGTGCACCACACCGGCCGCACGATGGACGAAATCGAAAGCAAGCTGGAGCGCGACAGCTACATGTCGGCGGAGGAGGCCCGGATCTTCGGCCTCGTCGACGAGGTCGTGGACAGCCGGCCGCTGCCTGCCGACGGCGAGCCCAAGACCTGATCGCCGACGCCGTATTTTTCCCGGGCCGCCGATCATTTAGGCGGTTCGGGCATATGGATTGCATCGAATTAACCCCGGTTACCCGGGATTGCCTGGGGCTTTTCCCCTCCCTGCGCTTGTCCGTGCGTCGGGCTGGGGTCTAGACTTCCGGACATGCGTCCCCGGTAGCCCGGGACAGGAGTGGTGATGAGTAAACCGCCGGATTCCAAGAATACCCTCTACTGCTCCTTCTGCGGCAAATCGCAGCACGAGGTGCGCAAGCTGATCGCCGGCCCGACCGTGTTCATCTGCGATGAGTGCGTCGAACTCTGCATGGATATCATCCGTGAGGAGCACAAGACCCACCTCGTGAAGTCGCGCGATGGGGTGCCGACGCCGAAGGAGATCTGCAAGGTCCTGGACGACTACGTCATCGGCCAGCCGCATGCGAAGAAGGTGCTCAGCGTCGCCGTCCACAACCATTACAAACGCTTGGCGCACGGCGCCAAGAACAACGACGTCGAAATCGCCAAGTCGAACATCCTGCTGGTCGGCCCGACCGGCACCGGCAAGACGCTGCTGGCGCAGACCCTGGCCCGCATCCTCGACGTACCTTTCACCATGGCGGATGCGACGACCCTCACCGAGGCCGGCTATGTCGGCGAGGATGTCGAAAACATCATTCTGAAACTGCTGCAGGCCGCCGACTACAATGTCGAGCGGGCGCAGCGCGGCATCGTCTACATCGACGAGGTCGATAAGATCAGCCGCAAGTCGGACAACCCCTCGATCACCCGCGACGTGAGTGGCGAGGGCGTCCAGCAGGCGCTGCTCAAGATCATGGAGGGCACGGTCGCCTCGGTGCCCCCGCAAGGCGGCCGCAAGCACCCGCAGCAGGAATTCCTCCAGGTCGACACCACCAACATCCTGTTCATCTGCGGCGGCGCCTTCTCCGGCCTCGAGAAGATCATCTCGGCCCGCGGCAAGGGCTCGGGCATCGGCTACGGCGCCGAGGTCCGCAGCCAGGACGAGCGGCGCACCGGGGCGATCCTGCGCGAGGTGGAGCCGGAAGACCTGCTGCGCTTCGGCCTGATCCCCGAGTTCATCGGCCGCCTGCCGGTGGTCGCGACGCTCGAGGACCTCGACGAGGCGGCGCTGGTGGAAATCCTGACCAAGCCCAAGAACGCGCTGGTGAAGCAGTACGGCCGCCTGTTCGAGATGGAGGGGGTCAAGCTGCAGTTCACCGAGGACGCGATGGCGTCCGTGGCGCGGCGGGCGATCGCCCGCAAGACCGGTGCCCGCGGCCTGCGCTCCATCATGGAGAGCATCCTGCTCGGCACCATGTTCGACCTGCCGAGCCTGGATGGCGTGGAGGAGGTCGTGATCAACCGCGAAGTGGCGGAAGCACGAGCCAATCCGCTGTTCCTCTATGGCAAGGAACGTCAGGAAACCAGCGCCTGACAGAAATCGTCTTTCCGGGCAGGCAGCGATCGGGGCTGTCCTGTCATGCTGGAATCAAGGGCTTGTGGCGCCGTCCGGGGGTGCCGATATCGATATTACTCAACCAGCCGTATTGCGCATTTGCGGGTCCGCCTGGGTTTCGAGCGGTTCGTGCCTGAAACCGGGGCGTACCGACAATCGACTGTCCTGTAGGAGGTCATTTCATGACGGATTCAAAGAAGACCGACCCCAAGGCGCCTGAAGAGGCGGTGCCCGGCGCCGAGCCGGCCCAGCCGTCGGCCGCTCCGGCGACGCCTGCAACCGCTGCCGCTCCGGCTATCCCTTCGGTCGCTGCCGCTCCGGTCCCGCCCGCGGCCGCTTCCGCCGATGCGGCGCCGAAGGAGGCGACTGACCCGGTCGTGCCGGCGCCGGAAAGTCCGGCCGCGGACGCTTCGATCCCGGCGGTCGTTGCGGCAACCGCAGCCACCACCCCGGCGCAGAAGCCGGTCCGGGCCACGGCCCGTGCTTCCCGCCAGTCGGCGGCCGCCCGCGCCGAGCAGAACGCGCCCAAGACAGTGCGCGCGGACATGATGCCGGTGCTGCCGCTGCGCGATATCGTCGTGTTCCCGCACATGATCGTGCCGCTGTTCGTCGGCCGGGAGAAATCCGTCCGCGCGCTGGAAGCGGTGATGCGCGACGACAAGCAGATCCTGCTGGTCGCGCAAAAGAACGCTGCCCAGGATGATCCCTCGGTCGACGACATCTATCGGGTCGGCGCCGTATCGACTATCCTGCAACTGTTGAAGCTTCCGGACGGCACCGTGAAGGTGCTGGTCGAAGGCGGCCGCCGCGCGCAGATCACCGCCTTCAAGGACACCGAGAGCTATTTCGAGGCATTCGTCGAGGCGATGCCGGACCAGGGCACCGACGCCAAGGAGCTCGAAGCCCTCGGTCGCACCGTGGTCGCGCAGTTCGAGCAGTACATCAAACTGAACAAGAAGATCGCGCCCGAGGTGCTGGTCTCCCTGAACCAGATCGAGGAGCCGACCAAGCTCGCCGACACGGTCGCGGCGCATCTCAACCTCAAGATCTCCGAGAAGCAGGAGCTGCTGGAAATCACCAGCGTCTCCGAGCGCCTGGAGCGTGTGTTCGCGCACATGGAGTCCGAGATCGGCGTGCTGCAGGTCGAGAAGCGCATCCGCAACCGCGTGAAGCGGCAGATGGAGAAGACCCAGCGCGAGTACTACCTCAACGAGCAGATGAAGGCGATCCAGAAGGAGCTCGGCGAGGGCGAGGACGGCAAGGACGAAGTCGCCGAACTCGAAGCCAAGATCAAGAAGACCCGCCTCTCGAAGGAGGCGCGCGAGAAGGCCATGGGCGAGCTGAAGAAGCTCCGCAGCATGAGCCCGATGAGCGCCGAGGCGACGGTGGTGCGCAACTACCTCGACTGGATCCTGTCGATCCCCTGGAAGAAGCGCAGCAAGGTCAAGAACGACGTTTCGGAAGCCGAAAAGATCCTCAACGCCGACCATTACGGCCTTGAGAAGGTCAAGGAGCGGATTCTCGAATACCTCGCGGTGCAGTCGCGCAGCAGCAAGATCCGCGGCCCGATCCTGTGCCTGGTGGGGCCCCCCGGCGTCGGCAAGACGTCGCTCGGCAAGTCCGTGGCGCGCGCGACGGGGCGCAGCTTCGTTCGCATGTCCCTTGGCGGCGTGCGCGACGAGGCCGAGATCCGTGGCCATCGCCGTACTTATATCGGTTCGATGCCCGGCAAGGTCGTGCAGGGCATGAAGAAGGCGAAGACTTCGAACCCGTTGTTCCTGCTCGACGAGATCGACAAGCTCGGCGCCGACTGGCGGGGCGACCCGACCAGCGCCCTGCTCGAGGTGCTGGACCCTGAGCAGAACGCGACGTTCGCGGACCATTACCTGGAGGTCGACTACGATCTGTCGGACGTGATGTTCGTGACCACCGCGAACAGCCTGCGCATGCCCCAGCCGTTGCTGGACCGCATGGAGATCATTCGCATCCCCGGATACACCGAGGATGAGAAGGTGGAGATCGCCAAGCGCCATCTGGTCGAGAAACAGGGCGAGGCGCACAGCCTGAAGCCGGCCGAATGGTCGATCCACGACGACGCCATGCGCGACCTGATCCGCTACTACACCCGCGAGGCCGGGGTGCGGAATCTCGAACGCGAGATCGCCAACCTCGCCCGCAAGGCGGTGAAGGAGATCGTCACCAACAAGGCCATCAAGAAGGTCGCCTTCACCAGCAAGAACCTCGAGAAATACGCGGGTGTTCGCAAGTTCCGCTACGGCGAGGCGGAGCTGGAAGATGAGGTCGGCGCAGTGACGGGGCTGGCCTGGACCGAGGTCGGTGGCGAGATCCTGACCATCGAAAGCGTGATTCTCCCAGGCAAGGGCAACATCAAGCACACCGGAAAGCTTGGCGATGTCATGCAGGAGAGCGTCTCCGCGGCGCTGAGCTACGTCCGCAGCCGCTCGATCAAGTTCGGCATCAAGCCGACCTTGTTCGAAAAGCGGGACATCCACGTGCACGTGCCGGAGGGCGCAACGCCGAAGGACGGGCCGTCCGCCGGCATCGCCATGGCGACCTCGATCGTCAGCGTGCTGACCGGCATTCCCGTGCGTCGCGACATCGCCATGACCGGCGAGATCACGCTGCGCGGACGGGTGCTGCCGATCGGTGGCCTGAAGGAAAAGCTGCTGGCGGCGCTGCGGGCGGGGATCACCACGGTGTTCATCCCGAAGGAGAACGAGAAGGACCTGGCGGACATCCCGGACAACGTGAAGAAGCACCTCAAGCTCATCCCGGTGGCGCATGTCGACGACGTCATCGCCCAGGCTTTGGTGCGCAAGCCGGAGCCGATCGAATGGGTGGAGCCGCCTGATCCCGCGGTGGTTGCACCCGCGCAACCGCCGGCCGGCACTTCGCTCGCGCATTGAGGGCGTCGGCTACCCATTGATAAGCGTGTCGATACACGCGCATTGACACACCGGCATACGGCCTGCCAGACCCACTGGCAGGCCGTTTTGGTGTGGCTGATGCAGGAGGCCCCGGCGGAAATCGCACGGGCGATCGGTCGACCTTCGTTGACGCGGCGGAAAACCGCCATCTAGTCTGCCGGCCAGCGTCCGGGCGACTCGGTCGAGTGGCTTGGCTGGATTTTTGTTTTGAAACCCAAGGGGGCTTTAATCGTGAATAAAATGGATCTCGTCGCCGTTGTTGCGGATAGCTCGGACCTGCCGAAAGCCAAGGCGGCGGAAGTGGTCGACGCGGTGTTCAGCGCGATCGAAGGCGCCCTGAAGAAGTCCGAGGAAGTCCGCCTGGTCGGCTTCGGGTCCTTCGTGACCGCAAAACGCAAGGAAGCCAAAGGCCGCAATCCCCGCACCGGCGAAGAGATCAAGATCGCCGCTTCGACTTCGGTGCGGTTCAAGGCCGGGAAGGCTTTGAAGGACGCGGTAAACTAAGACGCGCCTCTAGGCGCGGCGGCTCGAGCGGCAGGTGCGCTCTTGCGCACCGAGAGCGGTCCAGGACGCGCCCCTAGGCGCGGTGACTCGAGCGGCAGGTGCGCCCTTACGCACCGAGAGCGGTCCAGGACGCGCCCCTAGGCGCGGCGACCTCGAGCGGCAGGTGCGCCCTTGCGCACCGAGAGCGGTATCCCTTACTTCTGGGCGCACTCACGGCTAGGCAGTTGGTGCGCTCTCGCGGTGCAAGGGCACCGCTGCCGCTTGAGTTGCCGCGCCGAGTGGCGCGTCTGGGGCGGTTAGCTCAGCGGTAGAGCGTCTCGTTTACACCGAGAGGGCCGGCGGTTCGAACCCGTCACCGCCCATGACGCGCAATTCCGCGCGCCTTCGCGCGCAATTGCGCGGCGACTTAAGCGGCAGGCGCCCACTTGGGCGCCGAGAGCGGTGTTGGCTTTCTTTTTTCCTCCAGACAAAAGTAGCCCTCTTGCGGGGTGGCACCGCTTTCGGTGCGCAAGGGCGCACCTGTCGCTTTCCTCGCCGCGCCTTTGGCGCGTCGTACTTGACGCACCTTCCCCATCGCTCTAGATGCTGCGCCCTGCCGCTGCGGGTGTAGCTCAGTTGGTTAGAGCGCCGGCCTGTCACGCCGGAGGTCGCGGGTTCGAGCCCCGTCACTCGCGCCAGCAGCCGGCAGGAACTCCCCATGGTTCTCGTTGTGACTCATACAAAAAACCCGCTTTTTCGGCTTTCCTGCCCTATGGCAGCTTGCGCGGGTTGGGGGTAATGTCCGGCCGCGCTGCATTGCGGCATCACCCTCTCCCGGGGGCGGAGGCCGGTGCGTGGAAAGGAAGCCGGGATGGCACCGTTGCTCGCTGATTATTTCCCCATTCTGGTTTTCATCGGAATTGCCCTCGTCATCGCGGTCGCGATGGTCGGCGGATCGTTGCTGGCCGCACGGCAGAAGCCCTATGCGGAAAAGCTTTCCGCCTATGAATGCGGCTTCGAGGCCTTCGACGATGCCCGCCGCCGCTTCGACGTTCGTTTCTACCTGGTCGCCATCCTGTTCATCATCTTCGACCTGGAAGTGGCCTTCCTGTTCCCGTGGGCCGTGAGCCTGTCTGAAATCGGCCTGTTCGGCTTCTTCTCGATGATGGTGTTCCTTGCGGTGCTGACCATTGGGTTCATCTACGAGTGGAACAAGGGCGCGTTGGATTGGGAGTGATGGCAATGCGCATGGCAGAGGCGGGTGTGAAGGGGTCGGGCACATGACCGAAACCGCGGTTGCATTCAACGAAGCGGCCTTGCCGCCCGGTCCGGCGCAAGATGCGGTGATCCGCGGCATCACCGGCGAGATCGAGGACAAGGGCTTCGTCGTCGCCCAGCTCGACAAGCTGGTGAACTGGGCGCGCACCGGCAGCCTCTGGCCGATGACCTTCGGCCTGGCCTGCTGCGCCGTCGAAATGATCCACGCCTACATGCCGCGCTACGATCTCGACCGGCTCGGCATCATCCCGCGCGCCAGCCCGCGGCAGAGCGACGTGATGATCGTCGCCGGCACCCTGACCAACAAGATGGCCCCCGCCTTGCGCAAGGTCTACGACCAGATGCCGGAGCCGCGCTGGGTGATCAGCATGGGCAGCTGCGCCAACGGCGGCGGCTACTACCATTATTCCTATTCGGTGGTGCGCGGCTGCGATCGCGTGGTGCCGGTGGACGTCTATGTCCCGGGCTGCCCGCCGACCGCCGAGGCACTGGTCTACGGCATCATGCAGTTGCAGAAAAAGATCCGCCGCACCGGGACGATCCTGCGTGGCTGACCCGGTGGCACCCGAGGAGGCCGAGGCGCCGGAGGCGGCGCCTGTCGTGCTGACGCCGCTGCAACAACTGGCCGCGGCGATCGAGACGGTTCCCGGCATCACCGGAGCCGCCGTCGTCGCCGGTGAAGTGGTTGCGCAGGCGCGCAACGACGCGGTGTTGCCGGTGATGACGATGCTGCGCGACGACCCGCGCTTCGCCTTCGAGCAGATGATGGATTTGTGCGGCGTCGACTGGCCGGAACGGTCCGAGCGGTTCGAGGTCGTCTACAACCTTTTGTCGGTGTCGCTGAATTATCGCGCCCGCATCGTGGTCACCACCGACGAGACGACCGCGGTGCCATCGGTCTGCGGCGTCTGGCCGGTTGCAACCTGGTGGGAGCGCGAGGCCTGGGATCTGTTCGGCATCGCTTTTTCCGGCCAGCCCGATCTGCGGCGCATCCTCACCGATTACGGGTTCGAGGGGCATCCGCTGCGCAAGGACTTCCCGCTCACCGGCTATGTCGAGGTGCGCTACGACGAAGAGCGCAAGCAGGTGATCTACGAACCGGTGAAGCTGACCCAGGATTTCCGCAATTTCGATTTCCTGTCGCCGTGGGAGGGCATGACCTCGTTGCCCGGCGACGAGAAGGTGGCCCGCACCGACACGCCGCCCGAGGCGTTGCGGCCCGCCGCGCCGAAGGTGTCGCCATGAGTGAGACATTCGTTCCGGAGCCGTCGCCGGATGGCGTCAAGCGGGTGGAGATCGACAGCCACTCGATCAACTTCGGCCCCCAGCATCCCGCCGCACATGGCGTGCTGCGACTGATCCTCGAAATGGACGGCGAAGTGGTCGAGCGTGCCGATCCGCATATCGGGCTGCTGCATCGCGGCACCGAGAAGCTGATCGAGTACCGCACCTACATCCAGTCGGTGCCGTATTTCGACCGGCTCGACTATGTCAGCCCGATGTCGCAGGAGCACGCCTACGTGCTCGCCATCGAAAAGCTGCTCGGCATCGAGGCGCCGGAGCGCGCCAAGTGGATTCGCACCCTGTTCAGCGAAATCACCCGAGTGCTGAACCATCTGCTGAACGTCACCACCTACGCGCTCGATGTAGGCGCCATCACGCCGTCGCTCTGGGGCTTCGAAGAGCGCGAGAAGCTGATGGAGTTTTATGAGCGGGCGTCCGGCGCGCGGCTGCACGCCAATTACTTTCGCCCCGGCGGCGTCTCGAAGGACCTGCCGGCCGGCCTGGAGGCCGATATCGCCGCATGGGCCGAGACGTTTCCGAAGTTCATCGACGATCTGGAAAATCTGCTCTCCGCCAATCGCATCTGGAAGCAGCGCACCGTCGATATCGGAGTGATCAGTGCCGAGCAGGCGCTGGCCTGGGGCTTCTCCGGCCCCTGCCTGCGCGCCAGCGGCGTGCCTTGGGACCTACGCAAGTCGCAGCCCTACGAGCGCTACGAGCAGACCGAGTTCAAGATTCCCGTCGGCCGCAACGGTGACTGCTATGACCGCTATCTGGTGCGGATCGCCGAAATGCGGGAGAGCGTCTCGATCGTCCGGCAATGCCTCGCGGCGATGAAACCGGGACCGGTGAAAGTGGAAGATCGCAAGTTCACTCCGCCGAAGCGGAGCGAGATGAAGCGGTCGATGGAAGCGCTGATCCACCACTTCAAGCTCTACACCGAGGGTTTTCACGTGCCGGCCGGCAGCACCTACACCGCGGTGGAATCGCCGAAGGGCGAATTCGGCGTCTATCTGGTGGCCGACGGCACCAATCGGCCGTATCGTTGCAAGATCCGCGCGACCGGATTCGCTTTCCTGCAGGCTTTCGAGACGATGGCGAAACGGCACATGCTGGCCGATGCGGTGGCGATCATCGGATCGCTCGACATCGTGTTCGGCGAGATCGACAGGTAGCCCATGGCCGAATCCCATCCCGGCTTCGAACAGCCGACCCAGTTCAGCTTCGACGCCATCAGCGAGGCCGACATCCCGCCGATCCTGGCGAAGTATCCGCCGGGCAAGCAGGCCAGCGCGGTGCTGCCGCTGCTGCACTTGGTGCAACGTCAGATGGGCCGCACCACCGGCAGCGCCTGGATTCCGCGCGTCGCCATGGACGAGGTCGCGCGCCGCCTCGGCATGCCGCCGATCCGGGTCTACGAGGTCGCGACCTTCTACCTGATGTTCAACACCGAGCCGGTCGGCACCTATCACCTGCAGCTTTGCACCACCACGCCGTGCTGGCTGCGCGGCTCGGACGACGTGGTGGCGGCCTGCCGCAAGGTGACCGGGATCAAGGGCTGGAAGGAAACCAGCGCCGACGGGAAGTTCACCATGACCGAGGTGGAATGCCTCGGCGCCTGCGTGAACGCGCCGATCCTGCAGGTGAACGACGATTTCTACGAGGACATGGACGCGGAACGAACGGTCGAGTTGCTGGAGGCGCTGCGCCGCGGCGAAGTGCCGAAGCCCGGCTCGATGACGGGGCGGCTGACCTCGGCACCCGCTGGCGGCCCGACGACCTTGACCACGCTGAATTTCCAGAAGGCGGAGTAGGGCGATGCTGAGCGATCAGGACCGCATCTTCACCAATCTATACGGCCAGTTCGATTTCCGCCTGGCCGGTGCACGGGCCCGTGGCGATTGGGACGGCACCGCCGCAATCCTCGCGCGCGGCCGGGACGCGATCGTCGACGAGATGAAGAACAGCGGCCTGCGTGGCCGCGGCGGCGCCGGTTTCCCGACCGGAATGAAATGGTCGTTCATGCCGAAGACGGTCGGAGACCGGCCGCACTACCTCGTGGTCAACGCCGACGAAAGCGAGCCCGGCACCTGCAAGGATCGCGACATCCTGCGCCACGATCCGCACAAGCTGATCGAAGGCTGCCTGATCGCCTCGTTCGCGATGGGGGCGAACGCCTGCTACATCTATATCCGCGGCGAGTTCTACAACGAGGCGGTCAACCTGCAGATCGCGATCGACGAGGCCTACGAAGCCGGCCTGATCGGCGACAACGCCTGCGGCTCGGGCTTCCCGTTCCACCTCTATCTGCATCGCGGTGCCGGCGCCTATATCTGCGGCGAAGAAACCGCGCTGCTGGAAAGCCTTGAAGGCAAGAAGGGCATGCCGCGGCTGAAGCCGCCATTCCCGGCCGCGGTCGGGGTGTATGGCTGCCCCACCACGGTCAACAACGTCGAGAGCATCGCCGTCGCGCCGACTATCCTGCGTCGCGGCGCCGCGTGGTTTTCGGCACTGGGCCGGCCGAAGAACACCGGAACCAAGCTGTTCTGCATCTCGGGCCACGTGAACAAGCCCTGCAACGTCGAGGAAGAACTCGGCATTCCGCTGCGCGAATTGATCGACACCTATGCCGGCGGCGTGCGCGGCGGCTGGGACAACCTGCTGGCGGTGATCCCCGGCGGGTCGTCGGTGCCGGTGATCCCCAAGAGCGTGTGCGACACCGTCCTGATGGATTTCGATTCGCTGCGCGAGGCGCGGTCCGCGCTGGGCACCGCGGCGGTGATCGTGATGGACAAGTCCACCGACATCATCAAGGCGATCGCCCGGCTGAGCCAGTTCTACAAGCATGAAAGCTGCGGCCAATGCACCCCGTGCCGCGAGGGCACCGGCTGGATGATGCGGGTGATGAACCGCATGGTCGAGGGTCGCGCCACATCGGACGAGATCGACACGCTGGAGCAGGTGACGCGCCAGGTGGAGGGCCACACGATCTGCGCCCTCGGCGATGCTGCCGCCTGGCCGATCCAGGGCCTGATCCGACATTTCCGACCCGTGATGGAAGCCCGCATCGCGGCCTACAAACAAGCGCGGCCGTTGCCGCTGGCGGCGGAGTAGCCCCGTGAAAGTCACCGTCGACGGCATCGAGGTCGAGGTTCCGGCCGGCGCCAACGTGCTGCAGGCCTGCGAACTCGCCGGCAAGGAGATCCCGCGGTTCTGCTACCATGAGCGCCTCTCGGTCGCCGGAAACTGCCGGATGTGCCTGGTCGAGATCGAGAAGGCGCCGCCGAAGCCGTTCGCCTCCTGCGCCTATCCCGCTGCCGACGGCATGGTGGTGCACACCGACAGCCCGATGGTGAAGAAGGCGCGGCGCGGAGTGATGGAATTCCTGCTGATCAACCATCCGCTGGATTGCCCGATCTGCGACCAGGGCGGCGAGTGCGACTTGCAGGACCAGGCCATGGGCTACGGCAGCGACCACACGCGCTACCATGAGAACAAGCGCGCGGTGAAGGACAAGAACCTCGGGCCGTTGGTGAAGACGGTGATGACGCGCTGCATCCACTGCACCCGCTGCATCCGTTTCTCCACCGAGATCGCCGGCGTCTCCGAACTGGGCGCCACCTCGCGCGGCGAGGGCATGGAGGTGGGCACCTATGTCGAACGCGCGCTGAGCTCGGAGCTCTCCGGCAACCTTATCGACATCTGCCCGGTCGGGGCACTCACCAGCAAGCCGTATGCGTTCATCGCCCGCCCCTGGGAACTCGCCAAGACCGACAGCGTGGACGTGCTGGATGCGGTCGGCGCCAGCATCCGCGTCGACTCGCGGGGGCCCGAGGTGCTGCGGATCCTGCCGCGCATCAATGAGGACGTGAACGAGGAGTGGCTCGCCGACAAGTCGCGCTTCTCCGTCGACGGACTGAAGCGCCGGCGCCTGGATAGCTGCTGGATCAAGCATGACGGCCGGCTGCAGAAGGCAAGCTGGGACGAGGCTTTCACCGTCATCGCGCATCGCCTGCACGGCATCCCGGGCGAGCGGATCGGCGCCGTCGCCGGCGATCTTTGCGATGCCGAAAGCATGCTGGCGCTGAAGGACCTGATGACGGCACTGGGCTCGGCCAATCTCGACTGCCGGCAGGATGGTGCCGCGCTCGATGCATCGCGGCGCGATTTCTACACCTTCAACACCTCCATCGCCGGCATCGAGGAGGCCGACGCGTTGCTGATCATCGGCAGCAATCCCCGTCGGGAGGCGCCGTTGATCAATGCGCGCATCCGCAAGCGCTCCCTCGCCGGGCCGTTCCCGGTGGCGACGATCGGGCCGGCGGCGGACCTGACCTATCCCGTCGAGTGGCTGGGCGAATCGCTGGCGGCACTGAATTCCGTGGCCTTCATCGAGACCCTGAAGGCCGCGAAGAAGCCGATGCTGATCGTCGGCCAGGGTGCACTGGCGCGGCCCGACGGCGCGGCGATCCTGGCGGCTTGCTGGAAGCTGGCTGCGGCAACGGGAATGCTGCGCGAAGACTGGCATGGATTCAACGTGCTGCACCATGCGGCCGCCCGGGTGGGCGGACTCGACCTCGGCTTCGTGCCCGGTCCTGGCGGGCGCAGCGTCGCCGGCATGATGAGCGGCGGGGTGGACGTGCTGTGGCTGCTCGGCGCCGACGAGTTCGAGACGGCGGCGATCGGGCCCGCCACCTTCGTCATCTACCAGGGCCATCACGGCGACCGCGGCGCCGCGCGCGCCGACGTCATCCTGCCCGGTGCCGCCTATACCGAGAAGCCGGGCACCTACGTCAACACCGAAGGGCGCGTGCAGCGCGGCCAGCGCTCGGTCTATGCGCCGGGCGACGCGCGCGAGGATTGGACCATCCTGCGCGCCTTCAGCGCCATGGTCGGCAAGACCCTGCCATACGATACGCTGGCCGCCGTCCGGGCCCGGCTGGAGCAGGTCAACCCGGTGTTCGCACGGATTGGGATTCTGCCGCGCTTCGGCTGCAGCGACACGGCCGGACCGCAGGCCGGTGAGACGCCGTTGCGCGATGCGGGACTGGTTACGGCGATCGGCAACTACTACCAGACCGACCCGATCAGCCGCGCGAGCCCGACCATGGCCGAGTGCGCCGCCGTTCATTCGACCGCCTTTGCGCAGGCGGCGGAATAGACGATGGCCGCTTTCTTCGAGACCTCGTTCGGCATCCTGATCCTGACCTTGCTCGAGGCGCTGGCGCTGCTGGTGCCGCTGCTGATCGGCGTTGCCTACCTGACCTACGCGGAGCGCAAGGTGCTGGCGGCGATCCAACTGCGCCGCGGCCCCAACGTGGTCGGCCCGTTCGGCCTGCTGCAGCCGTTCGCCGACGCCATCAAGATGGTGATGAAGGAAACCATCATCCCCACCGGTTCCAATCGGGTGCTGTTCCTGATGGCGCCAATGCTGACCTTCGCCCTGGCGATGATCGCCTGGGCGGTGATCCCGGTGAACGAGGGCTGGGCGATCGCCGACATCAATGTCGGCATCCTCTATCTTTTCGCGATCAGTTCGCTCGGCGTCTACGGCATCATCATCGCCGGCTGGGCCAGCAACTCGAAATACGCCTTCCTCGGCGCCATGCGCAGTGCGGCCCAGATGGTGTCCTACGAGGTCTCCATCGGCTTCATCATGGTGACCGTGCTGATCTGCGTCGGCAGCCTCAATCTTACCGACATCGTCATGGCGCAGCAGAGGATCTGGTTCTGCATCCCGCTGTTCCCGATGTTCATCATGTTCTTCATCTCGGCGCTGGCCGAGACCAACCGCTCGCCGTTCGACCTGCCGGAAGGCGAGAGCGAGATTGTCGCTGGATTCTTCGTCGAATACAGCTCGATGTCGTTCGGCCTGTTCTTCCTCGGCGAATACGCGAACATGATCCTGATGAGCGCCATGACCTCCATCCTGTTCCTGGGTGGCTGGCTGGCTCCGTTCGGCGTGGAGCCCTTCACCTGGATCCCCGGGCCGCTGTGGTTCATTCTCAAGATCGTCTGCGTGCTGTTCGTATTCATCTGGGTGCGCGGCACCTTCCCGCGCTACCGCTACGACCAGTTGATGCGGCTCGGCTGGAAAGTGTTCCTGCCTGGCTCGCTGCTGTATCTCGTCATCGTCGCCGGCGTGCTGGTGGCCATGGGGTGGTTGCCCCATGCCGCATAGAAGCGCGCGCCGCGTGATCAAGGATTCTGAGTGATGGCATTCCTCGACCGCACCGGCCGTGCGCTGTTCCTGAGCGAACTGGTCGGCGGCATGGCGCTGACCCTGCGCTACTTCTTCACCCGCAAGGTGACGATCAACTACCCCTATGAGAAGGGGCCTATCAGCCCGCGCTTCAAGGGCGAGCACGCGCTGCGCCGCTATCCCAACGGCGAGGAGCGCTGCATCGCCTGCAAGCTGTGCGAGGCGATCTGCCCGTCGCAATGCATCGTCATCGAGGCCGAGCCGCGCGAAGACGGCTCCCGGCGCACCACGCGTTATGACATCGACATGACCAAGTGCATCTACTGCGGGCTGTGCGAGGAAGCCTGCCCGGTGGATGCGATCGTCGAGGGGCCGAATTTCGAGTTCGCCACCGAGACGCGCGAGGAACTGATGTACAACAAGGACAAGCTGCTGGCGAACGGCGACAGGTGGGAGCCGGAACTGGCACGGCGGCTCGAACTCGATGCGCCGTATCGGTGAGGTAGGGAAAGCGACATGATCGCCGCACTCGCCTTCTACGTGTTTGCCGCCATCCTGCTGGTCTCTGCCGGCATGGTAGTCAGCGCGCGCAATCCCGTGCACTCCGTGCTGTTCCTGATCCTCGCCTTCTTCAACGCGGCGGCGTTGTTCCTGCTGGCCGGCGCAGAGTTTCTCGCGATGATCCTGGTGATCGTCTATGTCGGCGCGGTCGCCGTTTTGTTCCTGTTCGTGGTGATGATGCTGGACATCAACTTCGCCCAGCTTCGCGAAGGGTTTCAGCGCTACCTTCCGGTCGGCGCCACCATCGGCGTGGTGCTGCTGGTCGAGTTGGCGATCATCCTGACCGGGTGGAAGTTCTCCGCCGGCGCCATCGGCTTCCGCTTCGCGCCCAGCAACGTGCCGATCGAGAACACCGCGCTGATCGGGCAGTTGCTTTACACCGACTACATCCTTCCGTTCCAGGCGTCGGGGCTGATCCTGCTGGTAGCGATGATCGGGGCGATCGTGCTCACCCTGCGCGACAAGACCGACGGGCGCCGCCAGAACATCAGTGTCCAGGTCGGCCGCACCTCCGTCGAGACACTTGAACTGGTCGAGGTGCGCACCGGCGCTGGGATCGGCGAGCTCGGCATTCGCCGGCCGAAGGTGGTGGAACCCGAGGCGGTGATCGAACATGAACAAGCCGCCGGAGGGCATCACTGATGCAGATCGGTCTCGACGATTACCTGATCGTTGGCGCGCTGCTGCTGGTGCTCGGCATCTTCGGCATCTTCCTCAACCGCAAGAACGTCATCGTCATCCTGATGTCGATCGAGCTCATCCTGCTGGCGGTGAACATCAACTTCGTCGCGTTCTCGGCGGCGCTGGGTGATCTGCAAGGCCAGATCATGGCGATGTTCGTGCTGACGGTGGCGGCCGCGGAGGCCGCAATCGGGCTGGCGATCGTGGTGATCTACTTCCGCAACCGCGGGTCGATCGCGGTTGAGGACGTCACGCTGATGAAGGGCTGAGCCGCAATGTTGTTCGCCGTCGCGGTCTTCGCCCCCTTGCTGGGTTGCCTCGTGGCTGGCCTGTTCGGCCGTGCCATCGGCGATCGCGCGGCCCAGGCCGTGACGATCCTCGGCATGATCCTCGCGGCCATCTGCGGCGTTTCGGCGTTCGTGTCGCTGGTCTACAACGGCGGCACTCCGGGGGTGGTCTCGCTCGGCAGCTGGCTCGAGGCCGGTGACTTCCACGTCGCCTGGGCGCTCCGCTACGACACCCTGTCCGCGGTCATGGTCGCGATGGTGACCTGCGTCGCGACGCTGATCCATATCTACAGCGTCGGCTACATGAGCCACGAATCCACCAGCTGGCGGTTCTTCAGCTACCTGAGCCTGTTCACCTTCGCGATGCTGATGCTGGTGACCGCCGACAACCTGCTGCAGCTGTTCTTCGGCTGGGAGGGCGTCGGCCTCGCGAGCTACCTGCTGATCGGCTACTGGTACTACAAGCCCAGCGCCTGCGCCGCTGCCATGAAGGCGTTCATCGTCAACCGCATCGGCGACCTTGGATTTGCCGTCGGCATTGCGCTGGTGTTCTGGACCTTCGGCTCGATCGAGTTCTCGACCATCTTCGCCGCGGTGCCGGCGCATATGAACGACACCTACCGCCTGTTCGGCGTGCATCGCGCCTATGAGGTGATCGGCATCCTGCTGTTCATCGGCGCCATGGGAAAGTCGGCACAGCTCGGCCTGCATGTGTGGTTGCCGGATGCGATGGAGGGGCCGACGCCGGTCTCGGCGCTGATCCACGCGGCCACCATGGTCACCGCCGGGGTGTTCCTGATGGCGCGGTTCTCGCCGGTGCTGGATTATGCGCCCGGCGCCCTCGGCTTCATCACCTTCATCGGCGGCAGCACGGCGCTGTTCGCGGCGACCATCGGCTGCGTGCAGAACGACATCAAGCGCATCATCGCGTATTCCACGTGCTCGCAGCTCGGCTACATGTTCATCGCCGCCGGCGTCGGCGCCTACCAGGTGTCGATCTTCCATCTGCTGACGCATGCCTTCTTCAAGGCGCTGCTGTTCCTGGGCGCCGGCTCGGTGATCCATGCGATGTCGGACGAGCAGGACATTCGCAAGATGGGCGGCATCGGCCGGCTGATCCCGCTGACCTGCGCGATGATGTGGATCGGCAGCCTGGCGCTGGCCGGCGTGCCGCCGTTTGCCGGCTACTATTCGAAGGATGCGATCCTGGAGGCGGCGTGGGCCTCCGAGACGGCAATCGGCCATTACGGTTTCTGGTGCGGCCTGCTGGCGGCGCTGCTGACCGCGTTCTACTCCTGGCGCCTGCTCATCCTGACCTTCCACGGCAACACGTCGCGGGTGGATCACCATACGCTGGAGCATGTGCACGAGAGCCCGCCGGTGATGACGATACCGTTGATCCTGTTGGCGGTCGGCGCGGTGTTCGCCGGCTATTTGTTCCATGGCCAGCTGATCGGCGAGCAGTGGCATGAGTTCTGGGGCGACGCCATCCGCATCGCGCCGGACAACCATGTTCTGCGAAACATGGAAGAGGTGCCGGGCTGGGTGAGCCTTTCGCCGACCATCCTGGGCCTCGTCGGCATCGCCCTCGCCTACGTGATGTACGTCGCGGTTCCAAGCCTGCCCGGGCGGCTGGCGGCAAGCTTCGGCGGGCTGTACCGCTTCGTGCTGAACAAATGGTATTTCGACGAACTTTATGACGCGATCTTCGTCCAGCCGCTGATCCGCCTGTCGCGGGTGCTGTGGCAGGTCGGCGATGCCACCATCATCGACGGGATCCCGAATGGGCTGGCCAGCCTGACCAGCGACGGGTCGGCGCAGGTGGTCAAGCTGCAGACCGGATCGATCGCCGTCTATGCCTTCTCGATGCTGATCGGACTGGTCGTCCTGGTCAGCATCTTCCTGTTGTTCCTGTGAGCGCCCGCCGATGAACGCCCAGATCGCATTGGCCAACGCCGCGGGCTTTCCCGTGCTGTCGCTGGTGACATGGCTGCCGCTGCTCGGCTGCGCGGTGATCATGTGCGTGCGCGGGGACGAGGCGGTGGTCGCCTCCAACGCGCGATGGACCGCGTTGTGGACCAGCCTGATCGTGTTCTTCCTGTCGCTGGTGCTCTGGGCCCATTTCGACCAGGCGGATGGCGGCTTCCAGTTCGTCGAGAACGCGGTCTGGCTGCCGCAATGGGGCATTTCCTACAAGATGGGCGTGGACGGCATCTCGGTGCTGTTCGTGCTGCTGTCGACCGCGCTGACGCCCATCTGCATCCTGGCAAGCTGGGAGTCGATCACCAGCCGGGTGCGGGAATACATGATCGCCTTCCTGGTGCTCGAGACGATGATGGTCGGCATGTTCTCGGCGCTCGACTTCGTCGTGTTCTACATGTTCTTTGAGGGCGTGCTGATCCCGATGTACCTCATCATCGGCATCTGGGGCGGCCCGCGGCGGGTCTATGCCGCCATGAAGTTCTTCCTCTACACGCTGGCGGGCTCGGTGCTGATGCTGCTGGCGTTGCTGGCGATGTGGTACCAGGCCGGCACCACCGACATCGTCACGCTGCTGCACACCGACTTCCCGGCCTCGATGCAGACCTGGCTGTTCGTGGCGTTCCTCGCCTCGTTCGCGGTGAAGGTGCCGATGTGGCCGGTGCACACCTGGTTGCCGGACGCGCATGTCGAGGCGCCGACCGCGGGCTCGGTGATCCTGGCCGGCGTGCTGCTGAAGATGGGCGCGTACGGCTTCCTGCGCTTCTCCGTGCCGATGCTGCCGCTGGCCTCGGCGCAGCTGGCGCCGCTGATCTACACGCTGTCGGTGGTGGCCGTGGTCTACACTTCGCTGGTGGCGCTGGCGCAGACCGACATGAAGAAGCTGATCGCCTATTCCTCGGTGGCGCATATGGGCGTCGTCACGATCGGCATCTTCACCTTCAACATGCAGGGCATCTCCGGCGCGCTGCTGCAGATGCTGTCGCACGGCATCGTATCGGCGGCGTTGTTCCTGTGCGTCGGCGTGGTCTACGACCGCATCCACAGCCGCGACATCGCCCGTTATGGCGGGTTGGCGGACCGGATGCCGCGCTATGCGCTGGCCTTCATGGTGTTCACCATGGCCAGTTGCGGATTGCCCGGCACGTCGGGTTTCGTCGGTGAGTTCCTGGTGCTGGTCGGCGCCTTCAAGGTCAGCTTCTGGCTGTCGCTGCTCGGCAGCCTCGGCATCATCCTCGGCGCCATCTACATGCTGTATCTGTATCGCCGGGTCATCTTCGGCACCATCACGCGCGACGACCTGAAGGCCATTCTCGACCTGTCGCCGCGAGAGATCGCGGTGTTCGCGCCACTGGTGGTCATCACCTTCTGGATGGGCATCTACCCGTCCAGCTTCACCGGCTTCTTCGACGCCGCCGTCGGCGCGATGGTGGAGCATCATCAGGCGGCGCTCATCGGCACAACGAAGTTCGCGGGAGTGCTGAAGTGACCGACTGGACCACGATCCACTGGGCGCTGGCGCTGCCGGAGGTGCTGCTGTCCTGCGCCGGCATGGGCGATGCTGACGTTCGGCGTGCTGTACAAGCGCGACAGCTTCTTCATCTGCAGCATGCTGGTGGTGGGCGCCCTGCTGCTGACCGGCATGCTGGTGCTGTCCGCCAGCAACGGCATCGGCTACAGCGGGATGTTCACCAACGATGCATTCAGCAGCTTCAACAAGCTGCTGATCCTGGTTTCGTCGGCGCTCGCGGTGATCGTGTCGCTGGACTACGCCGAGCACGCCAACATGCAGCGGTTCGAGTTCCCGGTCCTGATGCTGTTCAGCACCGTCGGAATGATGCTGATGGTGTCGGCATCCAACCTGATGACGCTGTATATCGGGCTGGAGCTGCAGAGCCTGGCGATCTACGTGCTGGCGGCGTTCGCCCGCGACGAGCTGCGCTCGGCGGAAGCCGGGTTGAAGTATTTCGTGCTCGGCGCGTTGGCCTCCGGCCTGCTGCTGTACGGCATCTCGCTGGTCTACGGCTTCTCCGGCACCATGGCGTTCGACCGGCTGGCGGTGGCGCTGGCGGACCCGGCGCAGGCCTCGCGCGGGCTGGTCGTCGGCATCGTGTTCATCGTCGTGGGCCTTGCCTTCAAGGTGTCCGCCGTGCCGTTCCACATGTGGACGCCGGACGTCTATGAAGGGCGCGCCGACGCCGGTGACGGCGTTCATGGGAACTGGCCCGAAGGTCGCCGCGATGGCGCTGCTGGTGCGGGCCATGGCGACGCCGTTCGGCCATCTGCTGGGCCAGTGGCAGCAATTGATCGTGCTGGTGGCGATCGCCTCCATGCTGCTCGGCTCGCTGGCGGCGATCGGGCAGCGCAACATCAAGCGGCTGATGGCGTATTCGTCGATCGGCCATATGGGCTATGCGCTGATCGGGCTGGCCGCCGGAACGCCGAACGGCATCCGCGGCGTGCTGATCTACCTCGTGACCTACGTCTTCATGAACGCCGGCACCTTCGCCTGCATCATCGCCATGCGCCGCCGCGGCAAGATGCTGGAGGGGATTTCGGACCTGTCCGGGCTGGGCCGCACCGATCCGATGCTGGCGCTGGCGCTGACCGTGTTCATGTTCAGCATGGCCGGCATCCCGCCGTTCTCCGGCTTCTGGGGCAAATACTTCATCTTCACCGCGGCCGTGCAGCAGGGCATGTGGACGCTCGCGGTGATCGGCGTGCTGACCAGCGTGATCGGCGCCTATTATTATATCCGGATCATCAAGGTGATGTATTTCGACGCGGCCGAAGCGGCCTTCGATCCGCGGCCGCCGTCGCTGTCGCTGGTGGCCGGTGCCGGGGCGCTGTTCACCACGCTGTTCTTCCTGGTGCCGGCGCCGCTCGTGGCCGCGGCGGAGGCGGCCGCGAAGGTGCTGTTCGGGTGAGTCGGACTGCCGTGGGAATGCCGCCTCCCTGGCGCCTGCAGAATTTCGATTCGATCGCCTCCACCTCCGATCTTTGCCGCAGCCTGGCGGCCGCCGGTGAGCCGGAGGGCTTGGCCGTGCTGGCGCGCCGGCAGGAGAAAGGGCGCGGCAGCCGTGGGCGCGGCTGGGTCTCGGTTCCCGGCAACCTGTTTTTGTCGGTCCTGCTGCGCCCTGGCGGGGCGGTGCGGGATAGCGGCATGTGGTCGCTGCTCGCCGGCGTCGCGTTGGCCGAAGCGGCGGCAAATTGGGTGCCGGCGGACCGCCTGACGTTGAAGTGGCCCAACGACCTGCTGCTCGACGACGCCAAGATGGCCGGCATCCTGATCGACAGCAGCGGCGATGCCGAGCGCGGCCTGACGTCGCTGGTGATCGGCTTCGGCGTGAACCTCGCCGGAGCGCCGGAAGTCGCCGGGCGCCGCACCGTCGCGGTGGCAGCCGTCGCCGCAGCCCCGTCGCCAGAGGATTTCGCTGCGGTTCTGCTGGAGCGGGTCGGGCATTGGTACGGGATCTGCCGCAGCGACGGTTTCGCGTCGGTCCGGGCAGCCTGGCTGGAGCGCGCGCAGCCTCTGGGCGCGGCGATGACCCTGGCCCTGCCGGATCGTGCGGTGTCCGGAGAATTCGCGGGCGTTGGCCCCGATGGCAGTCTGCGTTTGCGGGTTTGCGGCGAGACGCTGGGATTCAGCGTCGGCGAACTGCAACTCGAGCCGAGCGTGCAACCCCCCGGCCTCGGAGCCTGACCATGCTGCTGGTGGTCGATGCCGGCAATACCAATGTCGTCGTGGCCATCCATGACGGGCAGGAATGGCGCGGCATCTGGCGTATCGCCACCGAGCCGCAACGCACCAGCGACGAGTATGCGGTCTGGCTGCTGACCCTGCTGGGCCTCGCCGGGTTGAAGCGGGAAGAGGTTTCCGGCGCCGTGATCGGCACGGTGGTGCCGGCGGCGCTGTACCATTTGCGGCGGCTGTGCCGGGACTGGTTCGAGGTCGAGCCGCTGGTGGCCCGCGCGCATCTCGACTGGGGATTCGAGATCAAGGTCGACAATCCCGAAGAGGTCGGCGCCGATCGCCTGCTGAATGCGCTGGCCGCCCATCACGCCTATGTCGGCCCCCTGGTGGTGATCGATTTCGGCACTGCAACCACCTTCGACGTGGTCGACGCGGGCGGCGCCTATACCGGCGGCATCATCTGCCCCGGGCATCAACCTGTCGATCGAGGCGCTGCACCGGGCGGCGGCCCGGCTGCCGCGGATCGGCATCGGCCGGCCGCAGGCGGTGATCGGGCGCAACACGGTCTCGGCCATGCAGTCCGGCATCTACTGGGGTTACGTGGCGATGATCGAGGGGCTGGTCGCTCGAATCCAGACGGAGGCGGGCGGCGGCCTGAAGGTGGTCGCCACCGGCGGCCTGGCGCCGATGCTGGCGGAAGGCACCACGATTATCGGCCATATCGACCCTGATTTGACCCTGGACGGCCTGCGGATGTTGGCGCAGCGCAACCCCGCCCCCACATTATCCCGTGAACGGGCACGTCTGCCCGATACCGACTGAACACACGAACTTATGCGGGCATCGCCCGCCCTGAAGGAAAATTGATGGATGCGGTAACCGGCGATCTGGCGTTCCTGCCTTTGGGCGGGACGGGCGAGATCGGCATGAATCTCAATCTCTACCGCTGCGGCGGCAAATACCTGGCAATCGATTGCGGCATCGGCTTCGGCGGTTCGGAACTGCCGGAGGTCGACGTGATGATGCCCGACCCCGCGTTCATCGCCGAGCGGCGGGACCGGCTGGTCGGGCTGGTGATCACCCACGCGCATGAGGACCATATTGGCGCGGTCGCCTGGCTGTGGCCGCAACTGCGCTGCCCGGTCTACGCCACCCCCTTCGCCGCCGCGGTGCTGCGCCGCAAGCTGGGCGAGGTGCAGCTGGCCGACAAGGTGAAGATCCATGTCGTGGCCCCCGGCGCCTCGTTCGAACTGGCGCCGTTCAAGCTGCAGTTCCTGCGGGTGTCGCACTCGATCCCCGAAGCCCAGGCGCTGGTGATCCGCGCCGGCGGCCAGGTGGTGCTGCATACCGGCGACTGGAAGCTCGATGCGGAGCCCCTGGTGGGTCCGCCGACCGACGAGGCGGCGTTCGCGGCGCTCGGCGACGAAGGCGTGCTGGCGATGGTCTGCGACAGCACCAACGCGATGGTGGACGGCCATTCCGGCTCGGAGGGGGATGTCCGCCGCAGCCTGTCGGAATTGATCGGCAGCCTGCAGGGGCGGGTCGCCGTCACCTGCTTCGCCAGCAACGTGGCCCGGGTGGAATCGGTGGCATTGGCCGCCCGCGATGCCGGGCGCAGCGTCGCTATGGTCGGCCGCAGCCTGCGCAACCTCGATGCCGCGGCGCGCGATTGCGGCTACCTGAAGGGCATCCCGCCGTTTCTCGGCGAGGACGCGGCGAACGACGTGGACGACGACAACCTGCTGATCCTGGTCACCGGCAGCCAGGGCGAGCCGCGCAGCGCGTTGGCGCGGATCGCCATGGACACGCATCCGCGGATCGAACTCGGCGAGGGCGACACCGTGGTGTTCAGCAGCCGCATGATCCCCGGCAACGAGCGGGCGATCGGCACCGTGCAGGACAACCTGGTGCGGCGTGGGGTTCGGCTGATCACCGACAGCGACCACATGACGCATGTCTCGGGCCATCCGGCCCGCGACGAGCTGCGGCACCTGTACAAGCTGGTGCGGCCGCGCTACAGCGTGCCCGTGCATGGCGAGTGGCGACATTTGTCGGCCCATGCGGCGCTGGCGCAGGAGCTTGGCGTGACGCCGATCCTGCTGGAGGACGGCGACGTCCTGAGCCTGTCGCCGGGACGCCCGGAGGTCACCGACTCGCGCGCCGGTAGGGCGGCTGGTGCTGGATGGGGCCCGGTTGGTGCCGTTGCAGGGCGCGGTGATGGGGGCCCGGCGGCGGATGCTGTTCAACGGGATCGCCATCGCCTCGTTCGCCGTCGACGAAGCCGGGCGGCTGCGCGGCAAGCCGCGCCTGAGCGCGCCTGGGCTGTTCGACGCCGAGGACCCCGAGACGGCGCGGATCGAGACCGATCTCGCCACGGCGATCGCGGAGTTGCCAGCGCCGCTGCGCCGTGAGGACGCACTCCTCATCGAGGCCGCGAAGGCTGCCTTGCGCCGGGCGCTCGGCAAACGGCTGCAGAAGCGCCCACTTGTGGACGTGCACCTGCTGCGGGTCTGAACCCCTGGGGAGATGCTGACGCGGAGACGAAGCCGATGAACCCGGTTACTGCCGTCGCCCTATTCACGATGATCTGGTGGACCGTGTTGTTCGCGGTGCTGCCATTCGGAACCCGACCGGTCGCCGAGCCCGACGCCGCGACCGGGTGGCGGGGCGCTCCGGCGCGGCCGATGATGCTGCGGAAGCTGGTGGCCACCACGCTCGTGTCGATCGTGCTGTTCGCGCTGTGCTACCTGGTCATCACCAGCAGCTGGCTCAGCTTCCGCACTGGGTGGCTGGCGCTGCCGGTAGATTAGGCGGTTGGAGCCGGACGGCCCAGAAATTAAGCAAATCTCGTCTGAGAGGCCGATTTTTTACCGAAAATAGTGCGTTTTTGCCTGGACGCCTGGGTGCTATCCGAGGAATCATTCACGACAGGACGAGGACTGATCCTCATCCTGCCGTGTGACTGGCGTTTCCTCCCTAAACTTGGCCCGTCGTGCCCAAGGTCTCTTGTGGACCTTTGGAGCGCGCGGGCCTTTTTTCTGTCTATCGAATCACGCATCCGGAGTCACGCGATTTCGTGCGTGTTTTTGGTTTTATTCGTGGTTTTGTTGCGCGATTTCCTTGTGCAGCGCACAAATAATATTCGCAAGGGTTAGCCCGAAAGATATCCACCGCAATCGATTTGGATGCCCACCCGGGGGACATTTTCTGTCGTGTCCTGGCAGTCGCGCGGAGGCGACTTCAGGCAACAACGGCGCTGGCGGCACGTGGCGCCGGCTTGTAGGTTCCTGCCGGCCTGACCGCCCCCTCCAGCCCTACAGGAATCAATCATCCGATGCGTCTCTCCCGCAGCCTCGTGCCCACGCTCAAGGAAACGCCCGCCGAGGCGCAGATCGCCTCGCATCGGCTGATGCTGCGCGCCGGGCTGGTGCGCCAGACCGCATCGGGCATCTATGCCTGGCTGCCGGCCGGCTGGCGGGTGCTGCAGAACATCGCCCAGATCGTCCGCGAGGAGCAGGACGCCGCCGGCGCGCAGGAAATGCTGATGCCGACCATCCAGTCGGCCGATCTGTGGCGCAGCAGCGGCCGCTATGACGCCTATGGCCCGGAGATGCTGCGGCTGAAGGATCGCCACGAGCGCGACCTGCTGTACGGACCGACCAACGAGGAGATGATCACCGACATCTTCAAAAGCTCGGTCAAATCGTACCGCGAGCTGCCGCAGAACCTGTACCACATCCAGTGGAAGTTCCGCGACGAGGTCCGCCCGCGGTTCGGCGTGATGCGCGGCCGCGAGTTCCTGATGAAGGATGGCTACAGCTTCGACCTTGATTACGACGGCGCCGTCGTCAGCTATCGCCGGATGATGCTGGCCTATATGCGAACCTTCCAGCGGATGGGCCTGAAGGCGATCCCCATGGCCGCCGACAGCGGCCCGATCGGCGGCGATCTCAGCCACGAATTCATCATCCTGGCGCCGACAGGCGAGAGCGCCGTGTTCTATGACGCCGCCTTCGAACGCATGGATTACACGCAGGGCCGGTACTCGCACGCCTCCACCGAGGACCTGGCGGCCTTCCACGCGGCGATGACCGGCAGCTACGCCGCCACCGACGAGAAGCACGACACGAAGCTATGGGCCGACGTCGCGGACAAGCGCGAGGGCCGCGGCATCGAGGTCGGGCATATCTTCTATTTCGGTACCAAATACAGCGAGCCGATGGGACTGGCCCTGGCCGGACCCGAGGGCAAGCCGGTGGTGCCGCATATGGGCAGCTACGGCATCGGCGTGTCGCGCCTGGTCGGCGCCATCATCGAGGCATCGCACGACGAGGCCGGCATCATCTGGCCGGACAGCGTCGCACCGTGGCAGGCGGGACTGCTGAGCCTGAAGGTGGGCGATCCCGCCTGCGACGCGATCTGCGAGGACATCTATGCCAAACTCGCCGGCACGGTCTTGTACGATGACCGCGCCGATCGCGCCGGGGCGAAGTTTGCCGATGCCGACCTGATGGGGCATCCGTGGCAGATCATCGTGGGGCCGCGCGGCGCCGCCGCGGGAACGGTCGAACTGAAGCGCCGGGCCACCGGCGAACGGCAGGAGCTTTCCCTCGAATCCGCCCTCGCGAAGATCGCCCCTGCAGCAAAGTCGGTCTGACATGTTCGGCGCCTTCGAGCGGATGGTGGCGGCGCGATACCTGCGGGCGCGCCGGGGCGAGCGCTTCGTTTCCATCATCGCGATCTTTTCGCTGGTCGGCATCGCGCTGGGCGTCGCCACGCTGATCATCGTGATGAGCGTGATGAACGGGTTCCGCCAGGAACTGCTCGGCCGCATCCTGGGGCTGAACGGCGAACTCGGCATTCACGGCACGCCGGTGATCAGCGATTTCGACGCTGTCGCCAAGCGCGTACGCGGCGTTGCTGGCGTGGTGCATGTGTTCCCGATGATCGAGAGTGCGGCCGGACTGAAGGCGGACCAGGGCAGCTTCACCGGCGGCGTGGTGCGCGGGATCCGCCGCGAGGACCTGAAGCAGACGCCTGTGGTGGCCGACAACATCCGGGCCGGCAGCCTCGACAAGTTCGACGGCGACGATGCGATCGCCATCGGGGTCGGGCTGGCGGCGCGGTTCGGCCTCGGCATCGGCAGCCAGTTGCAGGTCTATGCGCCGGAAGCGCAGGCGACCGCATTCGGCAGCCTGCCGCGCGGCCGGGCCTACACGGTGGTGGCGATCTTCCAGGTCGGCTTCAACGAGGCCGATACCGGCTTCGTGTTCATGCCGCTGGAGGCGGCGCAGACGCTGTTCCAGGTGCCCGACGGCGTCACCCAGCTGGACGTGGTCACCACCGATCCGGACAACGTGCGCGAGACCAACCGCGCGATCCGGGCGGCGATCGGCAACGTGCCGGTGCGGGTGGTCGACTGGACGCAGAACAACAACAGCTTCTTCGCCGCCGTCGAGGTGGAGCGGAACGTGATGTTCCTGATCCTGACGCTGATCATCCTGGTCGCCGCGTTCAACATCATCTCGTCGCTGATCATGATGGTGAAGGACAAGACCGGCGATATCGCGGTGCTGCGCACGATCGGCGCCGGCTCCGGTGCAATCATGCGGATCTTCCTGATGTGCGGCGCTTTCGTCGGCATCGCCGGCACGGTGCTCGGCACGCTGCTGGGGGTGGTCTTCTGTCTCAACATCGAGACCATCCGGCATTGGCTGGAGAGCCTGACCGGCACCAACCTGTTCAACCCGGAAGTCTATTTCCTCAGCCGGCTGCCGGCGGTTTTGCAATGGCAGGAAGTCGGGCAGGTGGTTGCGATGGCGCTGTTCCTCTCGCTGCTGGCGACGCTGTACCCGAGCTGGCGGGCGGCCAGGACCGATCCGGTCGAGGCGTTGCGGCATGGGTGATGCGCTCGCAATGCGCGCCGTTACCCGCAGCTTTCGTAGCGGCGACGGCATGCTGACGGTGCTGCGCGGCGTCGACCTGGTACTGCGCGCCGGCGAGATCGTGGCGCTGGTGGCGCCTTCGGGCGCCGGGAAGTCGACCCTGCTGCATCTGGCTGGATTGTTGGAAAAGCCCGATGCCGGCCAGGTGCTGGTTGCCGGCCAGGATGCGGGTGCGTTGTCGGACGCCGACCGCACCGCCATTCGCCGCGACCGCATCGGTTTCGTCTACCAGTTCCATCACCTGCTCGGCGAATTCAGCGCGGCCGAGAACGTCATGCTGCCGCAGATGATCGCCGGCACCCCGCGGCCCGCTGCCGCCGCGCGCGCCGCCGTGCTGCTCGACGCCTTCGGCCTGGGGCCGCGGGCACGCCATCTGCCGGGGAAGCTGTCCGGCGGCGAGCAGCAGCGCGTGGCCATCGCCAGGGCGCTGGCGAACCAGCCGGCGGTGCTGCTGGCGGACGAGCCCACCGGCAATCTCGACGTCGCCACCGCCTCCCTGGTATTCGAGGAACTGCTGCAGACCGTCCGCACCCATGGAGTTGCCGCATTGATCGCCACGCACAACCCGGACCTCGCGGCGCGGATGGATCGTACGGTCACGCTGCATGACGGCCGGATCGTGGAATACTGAGCGGGCAAGAAGGCGAACACATGCCCCATGCCGACTTCATCCATCTGCGGGTCCACTCCAGCTATTCGCTGAGCGAGGGGGCGATCAAGGCGGACAAGATCGCGGCGCTCGCGCGTGAGTCCGGAATGCCGGCAGTGGCGATCACCGATTCCGGCAATCTGTTCGGCGCGCTGGAGTTCAGCCAGGCCTGCGCCGGCAAGGGCGTGCAGCCGATCATCGGCTGCCAGATCGGCCTAGCCCGCCCGGTCGGTGCGAGCGGCATGCGGCCGGCGCCGGATCCGATGGTGTTGCTGGCTCAGAATGCGGCCGGTTTCGCGAACCTGCAGAAGCTCTCGTCGCTCGGATTCCTCGAGACCGAACCGGGCCTGAAGCCGCAATTGCCGCTCGATCGGCTCTGCGCGCATGCGGAGGGGCTGCTGCTGCTGACCGGCGGGACCAGCGGGCCGATCGCCCGGCTGTTGGCCGAGGGCCAGCAATCGGAGGCGGAAGCGCTGCTGCGGCAATTGCAAGAAGCGTTTTCGGATCGCACGGTGATGGAGCTGCACCGGCACGGATTGCCGGTGGAACGCGCGATCGAGCCGGGGCTGATCGCGCTGGCCGATCGCCTCGGCATTCCGCTGGTTGCCACCAACGAGTGCTTCTATGCCCGGCCCGACATGTACGAGGCGCAGGATGCGCTGCTGTGCATCGCCGACGGCCGGGTGCTTTCGGAGCGTGATCGCCGGCGGGTGACGCCGGAACATTGGTTCAAGCCGGCCAAGGCGATGCGGGCTTTGTTCGCCGACCTTCCGGAGGCCTGCGACAACACCCTGGCGATTGCGCGGCGCTGCGCGGTGATGGCCGAAACCCGCAAGCCACAGCTGCCGGTTTGCCCGAAGGTGCGGCCCGGCAGCAGCGAGGACGAGACGGTTCGCGCGATGGCGGCCGAGGGCTTGGCCATGCGAATGGACGCCAAGGGCGCCGATGACGCCGAGCGCGCGAAATACCGCGAGCGGCTGGATTTCGAACTCGACGTCATCGCCGGCATGGGCTTCCCAGGGTATTTCCTGATCGTTGCCGATTTTATCCAATGGGCGAAGTCGCAGGGCATACCGGTGGGACCGGGCCGCGGCTCCGGCGCCGGTTCGGTGGTGGCGTGGTCGTTGACCATCACCGATATCGATCCGCTGGAATTCAATCTGCTGTTCGAGCGGTTCCTCAATCCCGAGCGCATCTCGATGCCGGATTTCGACATCGATTTCTGCCAGGACCGGCGCGACGAGGTGATCGACTACGTGCGGCGCGAGTATGGCGCCGACCGTGTGGCCCAGATCATCACTTTCGGAAAGCTGCAGGCCCGGGCGGCAATCCGCGATGTCGGGCGGGTGCTGGGCTTGCCTTATGGGCAGGTCAACAGGGTTGCCGAACTGATCCCCAACAACCCGGCCAAGCCGGTGACGTTGCAGCAGGCGATCGACGGCGAGCCGAAGCTGCAGGCGATGCGCACCGAGGACGAGGCGCTCGGGCGGCTGATGGAGATCGCGTTGCAGCTGGAGGGTCTGTACCGGCACGCCAGCACCCACGCGGCTGGCCTGGTGATCGGCGAGCGGGCGCTGATCGACATGGTGCCGGTCTATCGCGACGCGAAGTCCGATGTGCTGGTCACGCAGTATTCGATGAAATATGTCGAGCAGGCGGGGCTGGTGAAGTTCGACTTCCTCGGGCTGACTACATTGACCATCCTGCAGCGTGCGGTTGCGTTCCTGGCGGGCGAGGGCGTTGCGGTCGATCTCGCGAAGCTGCCGCTCGATGACAAGGCGACCTACGAGATGCTGCAACGCGCCGATGCGGCGGGCGTGTTCCAGTTGGAAGGCCAGGGTATGCGCGACGTCCTGCGCCAGATGCGGCCCGACCGGTTCGAGGACCTGATCGCCGCGGTGGCGTTGTACCGGCCTGGGCCGATGGCCAGCATTCCGGCCTATTGCCAGCGCAAGCACGGCGAGAAATGGGCATCGCCGCATCCGGCCATTCACGACATCCTGCAGGAGACCTACGGCATCATCGTCTACCAGGAACAGGTGATGCAGATCGCCCAGCGGATGGCCGGCTACAGCCTGGGCGCCGCCGACCTGCTGCGCCGGGCCATGGGCAAGAAGATCCGCTCCGAGATGGATGCCCAGCGCGAGATCTTCATCAAGGGCGCGACGGAGCGGGGCATCGATCCGCCGAAGGCGGTCGAAGTCTTTGAGCTGATGGCGAAGTTCGCCGATTATGGCTTCAACAAATGCCACGCGGCGCCCTACGCGCTGATCGCCTATCAGACCGCGTGGATGAAGGCCAACCACCCCGAGGCGTTCATCGCCGCCTGCATGTCGCTGGCGATCAACAACACCGACAAGCTTGCGGCGTACCGCCAGGAGGCATCGCGCCTTGGCATCCGCATCCTGCCGCCCGACATCAACCGGTCCGGTGCCGACTTCACGCTGGAGCACGACGCGGAGGGCAAGCTCTGCATCCGCTATGCGTTGGCGGCCGTGAAGAAGGTCGGTGCATCGGCGATGCAGGCGTTGGTCGAGGCGCGCGGCGCCAAGGATTTCACGGATCTCGGTGATCTGGCGGCGCGCGTCGATCCGCGGCAGCTGAACAAGATGCAGGTGGAGAACCTGGCGCGGGCGGGCGCGTTCGACAGCATCGAGCCGATGCGGGCGCGTGTGTTCACCGCAGCGGAACTGATCATCCGCCGCGCCCAGGCTACCGCCGAGGAGAAGGACAGCGGCCAGATCGGGCTGTTCGGCGTCACGGGGAAGCCCGAGCCGTTGCGGCTGCCGGCGATGCCGGACTGGGAGCCGATGGACCGGCTGGGGTTCGAGGCGGATGCGATCGGCTTCCACCTGACGTCGCATCCGCTGGATGCCTACGCGCAGACCCTGCGCCGGCTGGGCGTGGTGCCGAGCAACCGGCTGGAGGCGCAGGCGCAGGCGGGCGCCGCCCGGGTGAAGCTGGCGGGGTCGGTGGTCAACATCAAGGAGCGGATTACCCGCACCGGCAGCCGGATGGCGTGGGTGCGGCTTTCGGACTCCGCCGGCAGCTTCGAGGTGACGTGTTTCAGCGAGGTGCTGGGGCGCGCGCGCGACATGCTGGCGGCTGGAAACTCGGTGCTGGTGACGGCGGACATCAAGCTGGAGGGCGAGGCGCTGCGCATCACCGCGCAGGACGTGGCGCCGCTGGACCAGGCGGCGGCGCAGGCTGGGGCGGGGATGCGCGTCTGGCTCGAGAAGACCGAGTCCGTCGCCCATATCCGCACGCTGCTGGACCGCGAAGGCCGCGGCCGCGGCAGGGTCGTGCTGATACCGCGGCTGGATGCGGCGCAGGACGTGGAGATCACCCTTCCCGGTGGCTTCAACGTCACGCCGCGGCTAGCCCAGGCGCTGAAGATCCTGCCGGGTGTCGAGCGCGTCGAGGATATCTGAGCTATATTTCGACGTTCATTGAAACAGCAGAGGAGTTCGCCGCCATGACCGAAATCCCCAGTGGCTTCCTTGACCTGCTGACCGAGAAGCGCGCCTTCGCGCATCTGGCGACGGTGATGCCCGACGGCTCGCCGCAAGTGACGCCGGTCTGGTTCGATTACGTATCGGGCCGGATCAGGGTGAACACCGCGCGCGGCCGGGTGAAGGCGCGCAACATGCGGGAAGGCTCGAAGGTGGCGCTGTCGATCCTCGATCCGGACAACGCCTATCGCTACATCCAGATCCGCGGACACGTGGTGCGCGAGACTGAGGAGAACGCGATGGCGCATATCGACTCGCTGGCGAAGAAATACATGGGCCAGGACAAATACCCGTGGTCGCGGCCCGGCGAGGTCCGCGTGACCTTCGAGATCGAGCCAGACTCGACCCAGGCCATGGGGTGAGGTCGGGCGGGGCGTAAAAGCGTTCCTGGAAAGCTGACCGATCTTGATGTAATGAGTTGCTGAGCGTGAGCAGGATGCCACACCCGGTCGTCGATACTACCAAGCTTCGCCTGCTTGTTTGCGTTGCATTCTGGTATCGGCGCGAGCGCCTGCGATTTTTATTTGAACAGGCGCAGTGCCTAGCCGAGTTGCCGGTCGCGCATGTTTACTTAATTATCCTGACGCAGACGAGCGATAGCCAAGAGATAGCTGCCATTCACCGGCTGCTGTCTACGTTCAAGTCCACCGTACTAGCTTACGAAATCGCGACATGTCCCCAGCAGCCATCTCACAGCAATTTTTACCTAACCTGGGAACATAAACGTTTCATTAAAGATTGGTTTCTTGATCAGTCCCGTGGATACACGTATTTTGTTTATACTGAAGACGATATAAGGTTTACTGGCGAAAATTTGAAATATTATCTGACGTATCTTCCGATACTGGCTCCTTTTCGTCTCCGGCCAGGATTCATCAGGGTCGAGTTCAATGTCGAACATCAGGCGCTTTTTTATACCGACCTTACGGTCGTCAACGACCTCGCACACCGAGCATCAATCGATGTCGATGGCGTCCATTTCGCCAATCCGATCAACGCCTACTGTGCGATCCTGATTCTTGACCAAGCCCTCGCGCGCGCCCATGTAGACTCACCGGCTTTCGATGAAGAAGCCTCGAAGGTTTGGGGTCAGTATGGATTGCCGGAGCGCGCCAGTATGGGATTTACCTTCGATAATTATCCGCACGAGGCCGGGTTCGATAGCCGCTACGTCATTCCCGTATCCATTGAAGACCGCCTTCCCTTGAATCAATGCATCCTGGAGCATTTGGCAGCTAATTATACCAACAAACCGATCACCGAGTGGTTGGTCGGTCATACGCCGATCGAGGCGGGGTTTATCGGCGTCGCCACGGCCGCGACGTTCTACGCTACGTTGAACTCGCCACTTCGTAATGCAACACCGGCAACTGAATTGAGAGCGAGGATGGAGTCCAACCTCGAACGAACATTGCGTCTTGCCGCGGAGCGTGACGCTCCTCACACGCCACCCAAGCCGAAGCGTTCCGGATGGCTTGCTTGGTTTCGTCGGTGATAGGGGCCGCTTGACGCGCTGATCGGAGTGGCCTTTCCTCCGCGGCCCTTTGATCGGAGCATGAAATGGCGGCGACATTCTGGTTTGACGGGCAGTGGACGGACGAGGCGCCGAAGCTGACCGGGCCGGCCGACCATGCTTTCTGGCAGTCTTCGGTGATCTTCGACGGCGCCCGCGCATTCCGCCGCCTGGCGCCGGACCTCGAGCTGCATTGTGCGCGCGCCATCCGGTCCTGCCACGCCATGGGGCTGACGCCGACGATGGAGGCAGAAGAAATCCGGCGGCTGGCGATCGAGGGCATCAAGCGGTTTCCACCCGACGCGGTCCTGTACGTGAAGCCGGTGTTCTACGCCGCCGGCGGGATGATTTCGCTTGACAGCGCCAAGACCGCATTCGTGCTGCACATCTTCGAGGCGCCGCTGCCGGGCGCCGGCGGGTTTTCGGCCACGATGTCGCCGTTGCGGCGGCCGGCGCCGGAGATGGCGCCGACTGACGCCAAGGCGTCCTGCCTGTATCCGAATTCCGATCGCGCCACCCGCGAGGCAAATGGCCGCGGCTTCGACCATGCGGTGATGCGTGACCCCTGGGATAACATCGCTGAATTCGCCTTCTCCAACATCATGGTCGCGAAGGACGGCAAGGTGCGCACGCCGGCGGCCAACGGCACGTTCCTCGCCGGCATCACCCGCAGCCGGGTGCTGGGCCTGCTGAACGCGGCCGGCATCGAGGCGACCGAGGCGACGTTGCGCGAGGAAGACCTGCGCCAGGCCGACGAGATCTTCAGCGTCGGCAACTACGGCAAGGTGGTGCTGTGCAACCGCTATGAGGACCGGTCGCTGAACGCCGGTCCGATCGGCACCGAGGCACGGCGGCGGTATTTCGACTGGGCGGAAACCGCACGCATCGACTAGCCGATGCCTACCCGCAACGTCCCGATCCTGGCGCCGGATTGCTTCAACGAGCTGGCGATGTGCCGGCACGGGCCGATGTTGTTCAACCGGCACGACCAGTATGTCGGCGCGTCGCTGCGAAAATACGGCGAGTTCTCGCCCGGCGAGGCGGCGATGTTCCGCCAGATCGTTCGGCCCGGGGCAACGGTGATCGAGATCGGGGCGAATATCGGCGCCCACACCGTCGAGTTGTCGCGGCTCGCCGGCGCGGTGATCGCGTTCGAGCCGCAGCGGCTGATGTTCCAGGTGCTGTGCGCCAACCTGGCACTGAACGGCTGCGCCAACGTGATGGCGCGTCCGGTGGCGATCGGGGCCGCCGCCGGTGCTGCCTTCGTGCCGATGGCGGCGCCGGACCAGCCGAATAATTTCGGCGGCATCTCGCTGTTCGGCAGCACCGAGGGTGAGCGGGTGCCGGTGTTCGCGCTGGATGATCTCGGGCTGCCGCACTGCCACGTCATCAAGCTGGACGTGGAAGGAATGGAAATCGATGCGCTGCTCGGCGCCACGCGCCTGGTGGCGGCGCGGCGGCCGGTCATCTATGTCGAGAACGACCGCCAGGAGCACGCCGACGCGCTGATCAGGCTGCTGCTGTCCTGGCGCTATCGGCTGTTCTGGCACCGTCCGCCCCTGTATTCGCCGGATAATTTCGCCGGCGACCCGGAGAACATATTCGGTGGGCTGGTTTCGGAGAATATGCTGTGCTTCCCGGTGGAGGCGACGCCGGTCGTGCAGGACCTGCCGGAGGTCGAGTTGGCCGGCGGCTGATCCGGGGCTTGGACGGGCAGGGCGAGGGTGCTCTCGCCGGCAAGGGGATCAGACGCATGGCCGGACCGGAAACCTACAGCTTCGACGATGATGGCGCGGTGCCCAACTCGCGGCTGCCGCTGCTGGTCTATCGCGGCGGCGTTCCCGCCGACGCGGCCGAGATCGAGCGGATATTCGCGGCGCATGGCTGGTCCGGCGGCTGGCGCAACGGCATCTTTCCGTATCACCATTTCCACAGCACCGCGCACGAGGTGCTGGGCATCGCCGCCGGCTCTGCGCGGGTCCGGTTCGGTGGTCCCGCCGGCCGATCCGTCGAAATGCGGGCCGGTGATGTCGTGGTGATCCCGGCCGGGGTCGGGCATTGCCGGGAGGCCGCATCCGCGGACCTGCTGGTGGTCGGCGCTTATCCCGGCGGAGGGCGTTACGACACTTGCCGACCCGATCCCGCCGCGATCGCGCGGGTGCGGCGCAATGTCGCGGGCGTCGGCGTGCCGCGCCAGGATCCGGTCGAAGGCGGCACCGGTCCGCTCGCGGCGAAATGGGCCGCGCCGGGCTAGAACAGGGGCTGGCTGGAACATAGCAGAACGTTCCGCTTTAGATCAAAATCCGGCCCGGCCATGCGCGTCGCTGGGGGCGACGTCATGGCCGGGCATGGCGAACGGGCGCCCGGTGCCGACGAAGCGCACCGTCGACCGTATCACCCTGCGCCTGCCGACCGACACGCGGGAGGTTCTGCTCGCCAGTCGTGCCGACACGCCCGCCGAGGCTCTATCCCGACCACCCTGACGGCCGCCGGCTGGGCATCGCCATCGCCGATGCGCGGGCTCGACGGCGCCCCGGCCGGCGCCGCCCTCACTGCCGGCTTTCATTCCGTGGCGCCGGACGAAGAATGGACCTGGACCGACGGCCGCGGCCGCATCGCAACCGGCGGCGCGCGGATGCTGAGCTTCCGGGTGTTGCTGGCCTCGGTATACTGGCAGGGGCCGCCGCAGCAGGCCCGGCGCGCGGCGGGGTAGCGCCGCCCGCCCTTGCACCGGCGGGCATTCTCGGCCATATCCCCGCCGCCGGAGGCGTGGTGCCGCCGGCAAATTCACACGCGGGGCGCCTTTCCGATCCCTCGATCCTGGTGACAGGGGGGTCGCGATCCGGTGCCGTGAGGCGTTGGCCCCGCGGAGGTTCAACCGGACACAGGAAAGGCCATCACAATGGCGATGCCCGATTTCACCATGCGCCAGCTGCTCGAAGCCGGCGTTCATTTCGGCCACCACACCCGCCGCTGGAACCCGCAAGATGGCGCCGTATCTGTTCGGCATCCGCAACCAGGTCCACATCATCGACCTGCAGCAGACCGTGCCGATGCTGGACCGCGCGCTGCGCGCCGTCCGCGACGTGACCGCCGCCGGCGGCCGCGTGCTGTTCGTCGGCACCAAGCGCGCCGCCGCCGAATACGTCGCCGACTCCGCCAAGCGCTGCGGCCAGTACTACGTCAACCATCGCTGGCTCGGCGGCATGCTGACCAACTGGAAGACCATCACCGGCAGCATCAAGCGGCTGCGCCAGATCGACGAGATGCTGGCCGGCGACATCCAGGGCCTGACCAAGAAAGAGGTCCTGGACATCACCCGCGACCGCGAGAAGCTGGAGCGCGCGCTGGGCGGCATCAAGGAGATGGGCGGCCTGCCGGACATCCTGTTCATCATCGACACCAACAAGGAGAAGCTGGCGGTCGAGGAAGCCACCAAGCTCGGCATTCCGGTGGTCGCGGTGCTCGACAGCAACTCCGACCCGACCGGCGTGACCTTCCCGATCCCCGGCAACGACGACGCGATCCGCGCCATCACGCTGTATTGCGACCTGATCGCCGGCGCCGTGCTGGACGGCATCAGCGCCGAGATGCTGGCCAGCGGCCGCGATATCGGCGCGTCCGAGGAACTGCCGGCGGACATTCTGCCGCAGGCGCTGCCCGAGGCGATCGCCGACCAGCCGGCCGCCTGAACCCCGACGCACTACGGAGAGCCGACATGGCCGAGATCACCGCCGGCCTGGTGAAGGACCTGCGCGAGCAGACCGGCGCGGGCATGATGGACTGCAAGAAGGCGCTGACCGAGACCGGCGGCGACATGGAAGCCGCGGTCGACTGGCTGCGCAAGAAGGGCCTGTCGGCGGCCGCCAAGAAGTCCGGCCGCGTCGCCGCCGAGGGGCTGATCGGCGTCGCCTCGGCCCCGGGCCGCGCGGCCATGGTCGAGGTCAACGCCGAGACCGACTTCGTCGCCCGCAACGAGGCGTTCCAGGCTTTCGTGGAGCAGGTGGCGCAGATCGCGCTGAAGGTCGGCGAGGACGTCGAGGCGATCAAGGCGGCGCCGTATCCCGGGCGGCAGCCGCAATGTCGGCCGAGGAACTGACGCACCTGATCGCCACCATCGGCGAGAACATGAACATCCGCCGCGCCCGG
This sequence comes from uncultured Alphaproteobacteria bacterium, assembly GCA_963819305.1. GTDB lineage: Bacteria > Pseudomonadota > Alphaproteobacteria > Acetobacterales > Acetobacteraceae > CAVTKE01. Next base: position 246,233 of record CAWFVP010000001.1, on the reverse strand, counting down.
GTGCTGACGGTGCCGCATGGCGTCGTGGCGACCTATATCCACCAGGCGCTGAAGCCCGGCCTGGGCAAGATCGGCGTGCTGGTGGCGGTCGAGGGCAGCAGCGAGGTCGGCGCGCTGGAATTGCTCGGCCGCCAGGTCGGCATGCATGTCGCGGCCACGCGGCCCGAGGCGCTGGACATCGACGCGGTCGATCCGGCGGCGCTGGAGCGCGAGCGGGCGGTGCTGACGCGAGCAGGCGCGCGCCTCCGGCAAGCCCGAGGCGATCATCGAGAAGATGGTCGAGGGCCGGATCCGCAAATACTACGAGGAAGTGGTGCTGCTGGAGCAGGTCTGGGTGCATGACGGCGAGAGCCGGGTGCGCGCGGTGGTCAAAAGGCCGGCGCCAAGCTGGCCGGCTTCGCCCGCTTCCAGCTCGGCGAGGGCATCGAGAAGAACACCGGCGATTTCGCGGCCGAAGTGGCCGCGGCAGCGGGGGTACCCAAACGCCGCCGGGCGAGACTCCGCAGCCGCCGGCCGGCGAAACCTAAGGAATACAGCCGGCCCGGCGCGGGCCGCTCTCTTGTGAGGCGCGGGAGGGGCCTCTACGGTTCCGCCCGCAGCCTGCCCCGCCTCTGGCCTTGCTGGGAACCGATGAGCCAGTCACCCGCCTACAAGCGCGTCCTGCTGAAAGTCTCCGGCGAGGCGCTGATGGGCAAGCGCGAGTTCGGCCTCGACACCGAGACCGTCGCCGCCATCGCCGCCGATGTCGGCGACGTGGTGGCGATGGGCGTGCAGGTCTGCCTGGTGATCGGCGGCGGCAACATCTTCCGCGGCGTCTCGGCGGCGGCCGGCGGCATGGACCGCGCGCAGGCGCGACTACATGGGCATGCTGGCCACCGTGATGAACGCGCTGGCATGCAGAGCGCGCTGGAAAAGCTGCGGCGTGCCGACCCGGGTGCAGTCGGCGATCCCGATGGCCAGCGTCTGCGAGCCCTATATCCGCCGGCGCGCCGAGCGGCACATGGAGAAGGGCCGGGTGGTGATCTTCGCCGCCGGCACCGGCAATCCGTTCTTCACCACCGACACCGCCGCCGCCCTGCGCGCCGCCGAGATGGGCGTGCGACGCGCTGCTGAAGGGCACCCAGGTCGACGGCGTCTATTCCGCCGATCCGCGCAAGGTGCCGGACGCGGTGCGCTATCGAGCGGCTGACCTATCTCGACGTGCTGTCGCGCGACCTCGAGGTCATGGACGCCTCGGCGATCAGCCTGGCGCGAGAAAACCGCCTGCCGATCATCGTCTTCAACATCCGCGCCCCCGGCGCCTTCGCCCAGGTGATGCGCGGCGAAGGCCGGTTCACGACCATCGCCGAGGCGGATTGACGTGATCACAGGGGGACGCGATGGCCGGCGACCTGAACGAACTGAAGACCGATCTGGCACGCCGGATGGATGGCGCGCTGGAGACCCTGAAGCGCGACTTTTCCGGCCTGCGGTCCGGCCGCGCCAGCCCGGCCTTGCTGGAACCGGTACGGGTCGAGGCCTATGGCAGCGAGGTGCCGCTGACCCAGGTCGGCACCATCGGCGTGCCCGAGGCGCGGATGCTGACGGTGCAGGTGTGGGACCGCACCCTGGTCGGCGCCGTGGAGCGGGCGATCCGCGATGCCGGGCTGGGGCTGAACCCGGCGTCGGACGGCCAGCTGGTCCGGGTGCCGATCCCGCAGCTGACCGGGGAGCGGCGGCAGGAGCTGTCGAAGGCGGCGCACCGCTATGCCGAGGCCGCCAAGGTCAGCGTTCGCGGGGTGCGGCGCGATGGCATGGACCAGACCAAGGCGCTCGAAAAGAAGGGCACCATCAGCGAGGATGACGCAAAGCGCTGGGTCGACGAGGTGCAGAAGCTGACCGACCAGTACATCAAGCGCATCGACGACTCGCTCGCCGACAAGGATAAAGAGATCAAGCAGGTCTGAGAGTTGGTGAGACAATGCGCCGCACGCCCAGTTCCGATCGCGACACGCCGGTGAAGGCCGCAGGCTCGCCGTTGCCGATTGCGGGCTCGCCGTCGCCGATCTCCGGCTCGCCGTCGCCGGGCCGGCGGTGCGGAGCCTGAGGCGGAGCATGGCGGCAGTTCGGCAACCGACCATCCTCGACCCGACGGCCGCGATCCGCGAGGCCGCCCCGGACCTGACCCCGCAACTCGCCTCGTCGGCACCTCCGCCGACGCATGTCGCGATCATCATGGACGGCAACGGGCGCTGGGCGTCGGCGCGCAGCCTGCCGCGGCTGGCCGGCCATCGGGCCGGGGTGCAGGCGGTCCGCCGCACCATCGAATCGGCGGTGGCGCTGGGGGTCGCCTGGCTGACCCTGTATGCATTCAGCAGCGAGAACTGGCGCCGCCCGGCCGCCGAGGTGGTCGACCTCACCGGCCTGCTGCGGCATTTCCTGCAAGAGCGAGATCGCCGAGCTGGATGCCAAGGGCGTGCGGCTGCGCTTCATCGGCGACCGCGCCCGCTTCGAGCGCGACATCCAGATGGACCTGGCCCAGGCGGAGCGCGACACCGCCGGCAACTCGCGGCTCAACCTGGTGATCGCCCTGTCCTACGGCGCGCGCGGCGAGATCGCCGCCGCGGCTCGGGCGGCGGCCGAGGCGGCGAGGGCCGGAACCCTGGACCCGGCCAGTCTGGACGAAGCCGGGTTCGAGCGCTTCCTGTCCACCTCCGGCATTCCCGACCCCGACCTCATCATCCGCACCTCCGGCGAGCAGCGGCTGTCGAACTTCCTGCTTTGGCAGTCGGCCTATGCCGAGCTGGTGTTCCTGGACGTGCTGTGGCCGGATTTCGGCATGACGCAGTTCGCCGCGGCGCTGGGCGAGTTCGCCCGGCGCGAGCGTCGCTTCGGCGCCCGGCCGGACTGACCAGGTCCGGGCTGGCACGCTCCTGACCGATCGACAACAAGCAGCGAAACCGCCGGGCGGCCGCCGGTGGGGAGACCTGCAGACGCGGGCGCTTTCGGCGCTCATCCTGGCGCCGCTGGCCCTGGCCTGCATGTGGTTCGGCGGCTGGCCATGGCGGGCCGTGGTCGCGGTGCTGGCGGTCCTGGTCGCGCTGGAGTGGCGCCGGATGTGGCGCCATCGCCCGGGTGCGGCCGGGTTCGTCGTCGGCATCCTGTATGTCGCGCGTGCCGCCATGGCGCTGATCTGGCTGCGCGACGACGATGCCGTCGGGCCGCGCCAACCTGCTCTTCACCGTGCTGATCGTCTGGGCCAGCGATATCGGCGCCTATGTCTTCGGTCGCCTGGTCGGCGGACCGAAGCTGGCGCCGGCGATCTCGCCCGGGAAGACCTGGTCCGGCGCGGTCGGCGGGCTGCTCTGTGCCGCGGCGATCGGACTGGCGGCGGCGGCGATGTCGCCGGGCGGCCTGTCCGGGGGTTCATGGGCGCGGGCCATGCTGGTGGCCGTGACGCTTGGCATCGTCTCCGAACTCGGCGATCTTTTCGAATCCGGCGTCAAGCGGCATTTCGGCGTAAAAGATTCAGGCGGCCTTATCCCCGGCCATGGCGGCCTGATGGACCGGCTGGACGGATTGATCGCGGCGGGACCTGCCGCCTGGTTGCTGGCGACGGTTCTGGGAGGCGGCGTGGAGTTATGGCGATGAGCAGCACGGCAATCCGGGTTCCGCACGCGCAGGCCCACTCCGTCGCGCCGGGGGCGCCGAAGACCGTCTCCGTCCTGGGCAGCACCGGCAGCGTCGGCACCCAGACGATCGAACTTCTGACGGCGTCGCCGAGGGACTATCGGGTGGTGGCGCTGGTCGGCGGCCGCAATGCCACCCTGCTGGCCGAACAGGCCCGGCGGCTGGGCGCCGAGCATGCGGTGATCAGCGACCCCGGCGGCCACGCCGAGTTGGCGGCGGCGCTGGCCGGCACCGGCATCACCACCGCCTGCGGGCCCGAGGCGGTGGTCGCCGCGGCGGCGCTGCCGGCCGACTGGACCATGGCGGCGATCACCGGCGCCGCGGGATTGCAGTCGACCCTTGCCGCCATTCGCCGCGGCGCCAGCGTCGCCCTGGCCAACAAGGAGGCGCTGGTCTGCGCCGGCGAGGTGATGCTGGCGGCGGTGCGCGAGCACGGCGCGACGCTGCTGCCGGTGGATTCCGAGCACAACGCGATCTTCCAGGCGCTGGCCGACGGCAACCGCGACTGCGTGGAGAAGATCGTCCTGACCGCATCCGGCGGCCCGTTCCGCGACCGCCACCATGGAGGAGATGGGCCGTGCGCTGCCCGAGGCGGCATTGCGCCATCCGGTCTGGTCGATGGGCGCCAAGATCAGCATCGACAGCGCCACGATGATGAACAAGGGACTGGAACTGATCGAGGCGGCGCGCCTGTTCGGCCTGGAGAGCGATGAGATCGGCGTGCTGATCCATCCGCAATCGGTGATCCACGGCCTGGTGCATTACCGCGACGGCAGCGTCCTGGCGCAGCTCGGCAGCCCGGACATGCGGGTGCCGATCGCCCATACCCTGGCTTGGCCCGGCCGGATCGCCACCGCGGCGCCGCGGCTCGATCTCGCCGCACTCGGGCGGCTCGAGTTCGCCGAACCCGATCTGGACCGGTTTCCGTCGCTGCGCCTGGCGCGGCATGCCTTGCAGTCCGGCGGCGGCATGCCCACCATCCTGAGTGCCGCCAACGAGGTCGCGGTGGAGGCGTTCCTGCAGCGCCGCATCGGCTTCCTGGACATCGCCGCGGTAGTCGAGCTGGTGCTGCGGGACATGGGAATCACCGCCGCCGAAACGCTGGCCGCCGTGCTCGAGCTCGATCTGGCCGCCCGCGCGATCGCAACCGGCCGTTGTGCGGAGATTTCGCTATCCGCCGCCTGAGGCGACCGCCCTTCGCGTGCCCGGCACGATCAACCTTCGATGACACACGCCGGGGTTGCAATAATTTAAGTTATTCTTGTTGCTGGGTATGGATAGCTGGGTTCATTGATTGGTTACCTCCCGGCGCATCAGAAGCTCGCCGGACGAGACAGTTGGGAGACCGTATTGTTTGAGTTTTTGCCTGCCGCGCTTCGTACGCCGGTATCGTTCATTATTGTCCTCGGCGTTCTCGTCTTCATCCATGAAATGGGGCATTACCTCGCGGCGCGCTGGCGTGGCGTGCATGTGGAAACCTTTTCGATCGGCTTCGGCCGCGCCTGGGCGACCTGGCTCGACAGCCGCGGCACGATCTGGAAGCTGGGTTGGATTCCGCTCGGCGGCTACGTGAAGCTGCATGGGCAGGAGCGGGCCGAGGACGTGCCCCCCGAGATCCGGGCGCAATGGATGGCCGGCCGCACCTTCCAGGAAAAATCCGTGCTGTCGCGCGCGATCGTCGTCGCGGCCGGGCCGCTGGCCAACTTCCTGCTGGCGATCGTGCTGTTCATCGGCCTGTTCGCGGCAGTCGGGCGCCCGACCCTGCCGCCTGTCGTTGGCGAGGTGATGGCCGATTCCGCGGCCGCCACAGCCGGCCTCAAGACCGGCGACCGGATCCTGTCGATCGAAGATACCAACGCGCCAGGCAACCAGGCATCGTGGACGATTGCGCGCTTCGAGGACATCCAGCGCGTCGTCGCCAGCCACCCCGGGCAGAAGCTGGTCCTGCACGTGAAGCGCGGCGACGCCACCCAGGACATCACCGCGACGCCCAGCGCGCGCGACGCCGGCGAGGGCAAGCAGGTCGGCATGTTGGGGATTCGCAACGGCGAGGCCGGCTACGAGCGCATGTCGCTGCTGCAGGCGATCCCGGCCGGGATCGACCGTACGTGGCAGGTGACGGAGCAGACCGTCGACGGCGTGTGGAGCATGATCGCCCAGCGCAAGGGCGGCGAGGATCTGGGCGGGCCGCTGCGCATCGCACAGATGTCCGGCCAGGTAGCGCAGCTCGGCTTCGCCAGCCTGGTGTCGTTCATTGCCGTGCTGTCGGTTAATCTCGGGTTGATCAACCTGTTCCCGATCCCGGTGCTGGACGGCGGCCACCTGGTGTTCTTCCTGGCCGAGGCGGTGCGGGGCCGCCCGCTGCCGCCACGCGCGCAGGAGTACGGATTCCGCGCCGGCTTCGCCCTACTGATCAGCCTGTTCGTGTTCGCCACCTGGAACGACCTGACCCATATCGGCCTGTTCCGCTGGGTGGCCAGCCTGATCGGCTGAGGCTTCGGCCGCAGGGCCGCGCGTCGCCGGCCGCTCCCGGGCGGAAGCGACGCGCGGCCGAGTCGCGAGCCGCCTGATGCGTCCGGAAACAATGCGTTATATGGCCGCCATCCGCCATCTCGCGCCCGGTCGCGACGAGGGCTGATTTTTTCCCAATTGTTCCAGGGACTTGCGGGGAGTTCCGGAATTCTCCTCGAAGCAATTTCACAGGCGCTTGCCGGGTAGCATCGGGCAGGCGTCGCGGCTATTGTCCGCGTCGCCTGGAGTTTGCCGTTTCGATCACTGGAACGGCGCTGCAGTTGGGGGGTCTTGCCTTTGTTTCGCACTCGCGCAGCGCTGTTTGCCGCCTTGCTGTTGTTCTCCACATCGGTTCCGGTCGATACCATCAGCGCGCAAAGCCCCGCCTCTCCCGCCACCGCCGCTTCGCCCGCGGCTCGGGCCGCGGCACGCCAGGCCCCGGTGCGCCAACCATCCGCTGCCACCACCGCGGCCCCGGCTGCGCCTGCGGGCACGACGGGTCCTGGCACGACCGCTCCGGGCGCAACGCGCACGGCGGTGACGCCGGCCGCGCCGCCGCCGCGCACCGTCCAGTTCCAGGGCGGCACCATCCAGTCGATCAAGGTCGAGGGGTCGCAGCGCATCGAGGAGTCGACGATCCGCTCCTACCTGCTGGTATCGCCCGGCGATCCGTTCGATTCGGAGGAGGTCGACCGCAGCCTGAAGACGCTGTACGCGACCGGCCTGTTCTCCGACGTCTCGCTGCGCCGCGACGGCAACACCCTGGTCGTCAAGGTGGTTGAGAACCCGATCGTCAACCGCATCGCCTTCGAGGGCAACCACAAGGTCACCGACGAGGTGCTCCGCCCGGACATCCAGCTGCGCCCGCGGTCGGTTTTCACGCCCTCCGCCGCCCAGACCGACCGGCAGCGCATCCTCGACATCTACGCCCGCAAGGGCCGCTTCGCCGCGCGCGTCGAGCCGAAGATCATCCAGCTGGACCAGAATCGGGTGGACGTGGTGTTCGAAATCGACGAGGGCGATTCCACCCTGGTCAGCCGCATCATCTTCGTCGGCAACCACGCCTTCAGCGAGGGCCGCCTCGGCGAGATCATCAACACCCGCGAGGCGGTCTGGTGGCGCTTCCTGTCGAGCAGCGACGGCTACGATCCGGAGCGGGTGAATTTCGACAAGGAGCTGCTGCGCCGGTTCTACCTGCAGAAGGGCTATGCCGATTTCCAGGTGGTCAGCGTCAACGCCGAACTGGCGCCCGACCGCTCCTCGTTCTTCCTGACCTACACGCTCAGCGAAGGCGAGCGCTACCGCATCGGCAAGGTCGACCTGAACGTCACGCTGCGCAACGTCACCAAGGATTCGCTGGAGGGCCTGGTCGAGCCGGAGGCCGGCGACTGGTATGACGGCGACGCGGTGGAGCGGACCTCGCAGGCGATCACCACGGAACTGCAGAACCGCGGCTTCGCCTTCGCCGAGGTGAAGCCCCGGGTGCAGCGCAACACCAAGGATCACACCATCGACCTGGTGTTCGACGTGGGCGAAGGGCCGCGCATCTATGTCGAGCGCATCGACATCGTCGGCAACCAGCGCACCAAGGACAAGGTGATCCGGCGCGAATACCGTCTGGCTGAAGGCGACCCCTTCAACGCGGCTCTGGTCCGCCGGTCGCGCCAGCGCCTGCAGGATCTGGACTATTTCAGCAACGTCGAAATCCAGTCGAGCCCGGGTTCGGCGCCGGACAAGACCATCCTCACCACAAACATCACGGAAAAGGCCACCGGCGAACTCAGCATCGGTGGCGGTTATTCGACCGACGTCGGCGCGCTGCTGAATGTCGGGCTGCGCGAGCGCAACCTGGTCGGCACCGGCATCGACGCGAACCTGTCCGGCGTGCTGGCGCAGAAGGAAAGCCAGATCAACCTGTCGGTGACCGATCCGTACTTCCTGGACCGCAACATCGTCGCCGGCTTCGACCTGTTCCACACCACCTTGAACAACCAGACGATCGCCAACTATGACGAGCGGCGCACCGGTATCACGCTGCGGGCCGGCTATGAGTTCAACGAGCATCTGCGCCAGCTCTGGTCGTATTCGCTGGTGCAACGCGACGTTTACAACATCCAGCCCGGCGCCAGTATCTACGTGCAGGACGAGGCCGGGTATTCGCTGCTGTCGCAGATCGGCCAGGCCCTCACGCTGGACTATCGCGACAGCAAGCTCGACCCGCATACCGGCTACGTGGTGCGGTTCGGGGCGGATTATGCCGGCCTCGGCGGCAGCGCGCATTTCGTGCGGACCAAGATCGACGGCAACTACTTCGTGCCGCTCGACCGCTTCACCGGCAACTCCGACTGGGGCGTGGTGCTGAGCGCCGGCGCCGGCTACCTGTTCACGCTGGGGCAGCAGGAAAAGATCATCGACAACTTCTTCCTCGGCGGCGACAGCCTCCGCGGCTTCCTCACCGGCGGCGTCGGCCCGCATACCATCACGGTCAACCCGGAAAGCCTCGGCGGCCGGTTCCTGTGGACGCAGTCGACCGAATTGCGCTTCCCGCTGCCGATCTCGCCCGACCTGGGATTGAGCGGGCGGGCCTTCGTCGATGTCGGCGCGCTGTCGCAGGTCGGCAAGGAGATCGTCGTCAACGGGGTGGCGCAGCCCTTCACCAACGATGCCGGCGCCCGCGTCGCGGCCGGCCTCGGGGTGTCCTGGAAGACGCCGTTCGGCCTGATCAACATCGACGTGGCGCAGGCCATCGTCAAAAAGCCTTTCGACCAGACCCAGACTTTCCGCTTTGGCTTCGGCACGAGGTTCTAGATCCGATGATCTTCTCCAGGTTTCTCCCCGGCCCGGCGCACCATGATCCGGCGCATCTTCGCCCCGCGCGGCCGGGCTTTCCGGCGCTGCTGTTCGCGCTGCCGCTGCTGGCGCTGGTGACGGTGCCAGCCATGGTGCGGGCGCAGGATTATTTCGTACCGGGACAGCCCCGCGGCGGCGCCGTGCAGCCGCGCGGGGCACCGCGCCCCGCACCGCCGCGCCCGGCGCCGCAGTCCCAGCAGCAAGGCCAGCCGCCGCAGGGCCAGCCGCAGCCCGGACAGGCCGCTGAGCAGGAGCCGCCGATCAACCTGCCGATGCCGCCGGTGCCCGAGTTGCCGGCGATGGCCAAGGGCGTCGCCCCGCCGGCCAGCGTGATCGGGGTGATCGGCGTGCCCGAGGTGATGCGCGCGTCGACGGCAGCCCAGCAGGTGGACCGCACGATCGGCGAGCGCCGCGAGAAGCTGAACGAGGACGCGCAGAAGGAGCAGACCGCGTGGCGCGATCTGCAGCAGGCGCTGGCGAACCAGCGCAACACCATGTCGCCGGACCAGATCCGGGCCAAGGAGCGCGAATTGCAGGAGCGCATCACCAGCGCGCAACGGCAGTTCCGTGACCGCAACCGGATCATCCAGGAGGCGGCGCAGGTCGGCCTGAACCAGATCCAGGTGGCATTGATCGCGGTGATCCGCCAGGTGTCGGAAAGCCGCGGCATGAACCTCGTGCTGCACCGGGCGCAGGTGGCGCTGAACGTCAATGAGTTCGACATCACCGACGCGGTCGCGACCCAGATCAACAAGGTGCTGCCGGCGGTGACGATGCCCCCGGACGGCGTTTCGGTGGTCGGCCAGGCGCCGGTTCCGGTGCCGATCCAGGCCGGGGCTGCGGCGCCGGCGACACCGGCTGCCGCACCCGCTTCGGCGCCGGGGGCGCCGGGTGCCCAGAAGAAAGAGTGATGGGGCTGCCGGACAGCGCGGGCGACCCGAGGTTCTTTGCCCATAGCGGCCCGCACAGCCTGACGGCGGTGGCCGCCGCCGCCGGCGGCCGGCTGGCTGGCGCCGGTGAGGATGAGGCCGGCGCCGGGAACGGTGCGCCGGCGTCGTCGTGCATGCTGTCCGGCGTCGCCCCGCTGCAGACGGCGACGCCCGACCAGGTGAGCTATGCCGACCACCGGCGGCACGCCGCGGCCCTGGCCGCAACACGCGCCGGCGCGGTGATCGTGCCGGACGAGCTGTCCCGCCACCTGCCGCCCGGCAGCGCCGCCATCCTGACGCCGACGCCGCGGCTCGGCTGGGCGGCGGTCGCGGCCCTGTTCCATCCGCTTCCCCCGGCGGTCCCCGGCGTGCATCCGTCGGCGGTGGTCGACCCCACGGCGCGGGTCGACCCGGGCGCCGAGATCGGGCCGCTGGCGGTGATCGGCGCGGGCGCCGAGATCGCCGCCGGCTGCCGCATCGGGCCGTTGGCGGTGATCGGTGCCGGCGTGGTGCTGGGGCGTGACTGCCGGGTCGGCGCGCATGTCAGCGTCAGCCATGCGGTGGCCGGCGAACGCGTCGTGCTGTATCCGGGCGTCCGCATCGGCCAGGACGGCTTCGGGTTCGAACCGGGACCGAACGGCTTCGTCAGCGTGCCGCAGCTCGGCCGGGTGATCCTGGAGGACGACGTCGAGGTCGGCGCCAACAGCACGATCGACCGGGGCTCGGTCGGCGACACCGTCATCGGCGCCGGGTCGCGCCTCGACAATCTGGTGCAGATCGGGCACAACGTGCGCCTCGGGCGCTGCTGCGTGATCGTGGCGCAGGCCGGCATCTCGGGTTCCACGGTGTTCGAGGATTTTGTCGTGGCTGCGGGGCAGGTCGGTGTCGCGGGGCACCTGCACATCGGCAAGGGCGCCAAGCTGGGGGCCAAGGCCGGCGTCATGGCGGACGTTCCGGCCGGCCTCGACGTGGTCGGCAGCCCGGCGGTGCCGGTGAGGGAGTTCTTTCGTCAGGTCGCGACGCTGCGTCGCCTGGCGGCGGGGAGGGCCGGTGCGAAGCCGGAGGCGGTGCCCGGTGGCAAGCCGGCTGCAGGAACGGACGCGGGCTGAACCAGATGGACGCAAAACCAACCAACGCGCCGGGCCAGCGGGTCGAACTGGTCGATGTCGCACGCATCATGCGCGCCATCCCGCACCGCTATCCGTTCCTGATGATCGACCGGGTGGTGGACATGGTGCTCGACCATTCCGCCATCGGCATCAAGAACGTCTCGGTCAACGAAAGCTTCTTCCAGGGACATTTCCCCGGCCATCCGGTGATGCCCGGGGTGCTGATCATCGAGAGCATGGCGCAGACCGCGGCCGTGCTGGTGGTGGAGACGCTGGGCGACGACGCCGCCGGGCGGGTGGTGTATTTCATGTCGGTGGACCAGGCGAAGTTCCGCCGGCCGGTGGTGCCGGGCGATCGCCTGCGCATCCATGTGAGCAAGCTGCGCAGCCGCGGCAATGTCTGGAAATTCCACGGCGTCGCGCGGGTCGACGAGACCGCGGTCGCCGAAGCGACCTACACCGCGATGATCATGCAGCAGGCTGTCGAGGCGTGAATTCGGTGCGGCCGGCGGACAACTGAGAGTGACAAACTTGATCCATCCGACAGCGGTCGTGACGCCGGGCGCCACGATCGGGGCGGGCGTGCGCATCGGCCCGTTCTGCCTGGTCGGTCCGAACGTTACGATCGAGGACGGTTGCGAACTCGTCAGCCACGTGGTGGTGGACGGCCACACCCGCCTCGGCGCCGGCGCCATCCTGTCGCCGTTCTGCACCGTCGGCCTGCCGCCGCAGGACCTGAAATACCGCGGCGAGCCGACCCGGGTGGAACTCGGCGCGCGCACCCAGCTGCGCGAGCATGTCAGCGTCCATCGCGGCACCGCCAGCGGCAACGGCGTCACCCGGATCGGCACCGACTGCCTGCTGATGGCGGTGGTGCATGTGGCGCATGATTGCCAGCTCGGCAATTCGGTGGTGATCGCCAACAACGTGATGCTGGCGGGGCATGTGGCGATCGGCGATCACGCGGTGATCGGCGGCGGCTCGGCGGTGCAGCAGTTCGTCCGGGTCGGGCGGGCCGCGATGATCGGCGGATTGTCGGGGGTGGAGCGGGACGTGATTCCGTTCGGCACGGTGATGGGCAACCGCGCCTGGTTGGCCGGCCTGAACGTGATCGGCATGAAGCGGCGCGGCTTCGACCGGCCGCAGATGCACGCGCTGCGCGCCGCCTGCCGCTATCTGTTCAACGGCCCGGGGGTGTTCGCCGAGCGGCTGGCGCATCTCAGGGCGACCCAGATCACCGAGCCGGTGGTTGCCGAAGTGCTGGCCTTCATCGATGCGCCCAGCAAGCGCGGCCTGATCCGCACGCGGCTCGCCGTCGAGACCGATGACGATGAGTGAGGGATGAGCGCCGAGCGTCCGACGCTGGGCATCCTTGCCGGCGGCGGGACGATGCCGGCGCGGGTCGCGGCGGCGGCCCAGGCGGCCGGGCGCGGTGTGTTCATCCTGGGGCTTGAGGGGTTCGCCGAGCCGGCGGTACTGGCGCCCTATCCCAACGCGATCGTCCGGCTTGGCGCGTGCGGCAAGATCCTGGAGTCGCTGCGCGGCCATGGTTGCCGCGACATCGTCATGGTCGGCCCGGTGCGGCGGCCGTCATTGCTCGACCTGCGCCCCGATGCCGAGGGCGTGCGCATCCTGGCCCGCGTCGGTCGCGCCGCCTTCGCCGGCGATGACGGGCTCCTGAAGGCGGTGGTGCGGGTGCTCGGCGAGGAAGGCTTCGCGGTGATCGGCGCGCACGAGGTGCTGAGCGAGGCGCTGGGACCGCGCGGCCTGCTGACCCGGGCCGCGCCCGATGCGCAGGCGATGAGCGATATCGAGCGCGGCATCACCGTGGTGCGGGCGCTCGGCGCGGTCGATGTCGGCCAGGCCTGCGTGGTGCAGCAGGGCATGGTCCTGTGCGTGGAAGCCGCCGAGGGCACCGACGCGATGCTCTCCCGTGCCGCCGGGCTGCGGCGCGACGGCGCCACCGGGGTGATGGTGAAGCTGGTCAAGCCCGGCCAGGACCGCCGCACCGATCTGCCGACCATCGGCCCCGACACCATCCGGGCCGCCGCGAGGTCGGGCTTGCGCGGGGTGGCCTTCGAGGCCGGAGGAACCATCCTGGCGGAGCGCGCCACCACCATCGCACTGTGCGACGAGGCTGGCCTGTTCCTGCTGGGGCTGGACCCGGAGCAGCTTGCTGATAGATGATCATTATCATGGTCGATAAGCTTTCCCAGCCTGCCGTGCCTCAGGCCCCCCGGGCCGGCGCGGCCAATCCGGTGCGGCGCGGCTGAACCTTCTCACCACCGCGCGCGGGCTGCTGCCGGCGCGCCAGACGCTGCGGATCGGCGTCACCGGGTTGGCGCGGGCCGGCAAGACCATCCTGCTCACCTCGCTGGCCGCCAACCTGCTGGCCACCGGCAATGGCCTCGCCAGCCTGCCGGCGATGGCGCGCCTGCTGCGCGGGCGGGACCTGCGGGTGCGCCTGGCCCCGTCCGGCGCCACCTCGATGCCGCGTTTCGACTACCAGCATCATCTGGCCGCCCTCGCCGCCGACCCGCCGCGCTGGCCGGCCCGCACCGACGCCATCTCGTTGCTGGCCCTGGAACTGGACATCGTCCGCGACGGCCTCACCACCCTGCTGCCGCCGCGCCGGCTGCGGCTGGAGTTCCTCGACTATCCCGGCGAGTGGCTGCTCGATCTGCCGCTGCTGTCGCAATCCTTCGCGCAATGGTCGCAGCGCACCCTGGCGCGGCTGCAGCCGATGCCGGCCGCGGCGCCGTTCCTGGCCTTCGTCAACGGCCTGCCAGCCTCGGCCCCCGCCGACGACGCGCTCGCCGCCGCCGGCCACGGCCTCTACCGCGATCTGCTGCAGCGTCTGCGCGACGACGGATTTTCCCTGTTGCAGCCTGGGCGTTTCCTGATGCCCCCGCCGGGGCCGCCGCCACCCTGGCTGTTCTTCTTCCCGATGACATCGGGCGCACCCCTCGCCGGATTGCTGCGCGAACGCTATGAGGAATACGTCCGCGCGGTCGAACGCGAATTGGCGGCGCCGTCCTTCGGGCGCGTCCACCGCCTGGTCGTGCTGGCCGACCTGCTGACCGCCCTGCACACCGGACCCGCCGCCTTCGCCGACGCCGCCGCCGCCCTCGACGCGGTGGCCGAGGCCCTGCGCTGGCAGGCGGCGCCGAGCTTCCTGCCGTCCTGGCTGGGCGCGCTGCTGGCCCCCGGCGGCATCGACCGCGTGGCCTTCGCCGCCACCAAGACCGACCACATCGCCGAACGCCAGCGCGGCAATCTCACCGCCCTGATCGGCAGCCTGACGCAGGTGCGCGGAGACGCCGACAGCCGCGCCATGGCGCTCGCCGCCGTGCGCTGCACCGAGGATTTCGTGTGGACCCTGGACGGCCGCCCGGTCTCCGCGGTACGCGGGCGGGTCGAAGGCCGCGGCCTGGTCGGCTCCTACCCGGGCGAGGTGCCGGACCGCCCGCCGGGCCCTGAGTTCTGGGTCCACCCGTTCCTCGCCATCCCCGAATTCCAGCCCACCCGCCTGCCCCTGGGCGCGCGCGGCGGCATCCCCCATATCAACCTCGACACGCTGCTGGCCTTCCTGCTGGAGGACATGATGTGAGCGAGACCCGCATCCGCCCGCGCATCGAGGTGCTCGACCCGCTGGCCCCCCGCCTGGAGCCGGCGCTGCCCATCGTCGTCGCCGAACCGCCGGTGCCGCCGGGCAATTTTTCCCTCGTTGCCGGGGGCGCCGCGATCCTGGTGGTCGGGCTGGCGGCGCTCTCCACCGGCAATTTCGTGGCCGACCAGTTCGTGCGCTCTGCCGCCCTGGGCTGGACCACCCTCGCCGTCGCCGTCGCCGGCTTCGGACTGATCGGCGCCGCCGGCATCCGCGAACTGCGCGGATTGCTCGGCCTGCGCAGCGTCGATCATCTGCGCGCGCGCATGGCCGACCCCGACACCGTCCGCGCTGCCGCGCGCGACTGGCTGGAGATGCTGCCCGAGGGCGCCGCGTTGATGCCCACCATCGACGCCATCAACGACCCCGACGCCATCGTGGCGCTGCTGCGCGCCGAACCGGCGGCGGCGCTGCGGGCACGCGCCGAAGCCCTGGGGCGGACCGCGGCGGTGCAGGCCTTCGCCACCACCGCGGCCATCCCGTCGCCGGGCCTCGACGCCCTGCTGGTGGCCTGGCGCGGCGCCCGCCTGGTGCGGCAGGTGGCCGCCCTGCACGGACTGCGCCCGGGCCTGTTCGGAACCCTCTCGCTGCTGCGCCGCGCCCTGTTGTCGGCGGCCACCGTCGCCGCCACCGAAATCGCCGCCGACGCGGCGACGCGCGCTTTGCTGTCCAACCCGCTGCTGGCGCATCTCGCCGGCGATGTCGCCGCCGCCGGCGTCGCCGCGCGCCGGATGGTCACCCTGGCCCGCGCCACCGACGCCGCCTGCTCGCCGCTGCAGCCGTAGCGATCAGGACCGCAACGGCTCGCTCCCGCCTTATGCCGCCTCCGCCAGCGAGTAGCGGCGGCAATGTTCCAGGTACGCCGCCTCGTGCGCGCCAACCAGATCGACCACGCTGTTCCAGAGCCAGGACGGCGCGTCGAGCGATTTCGAGCGGTTGCGCTGCAACTCCGCCAGCCACTGCCTGCGTTGCCCGGCGTCCAGCTGGCGCGCATGGCCGCGGCCGACGACATGGGCCAGGAACTCGGCCACGCTCATCGCCTCCGCGCGGGTCAGATGCTCGATCTCCAGCTTCAGGTCCTGCGGCAGCAACTCGCGAATGAATACCGGCTTGTCCAGCAGCCGGGCCGCCAGCATCCGGCCGCCCAGGAACGGCGACAGGTTCCGTGCGCCGGTCACCACGCGCTCCGCGTTGTCGCGCGGCATCGCGGCCGTCTTGCTCCGCGGTGCCGATGCCGTCGCCGCTTCCTTCACGTCGATCAGGCAATGACGCTCCTGCTTGCCGGTCCCGACCCCCGCCAGAACCGCCATGCGGATCAGGCCGAGCGAACTGCAGCCCTTGCGCCAATAGGCGGCATCGATCACCCGCACCGGGTCATCGTCACTGCGGGCGCGCAGCGATGTCACCAGTCTGCGGACGTCCTCCTCGGCGAACAACGCCTCGACCGCGCTGCGCTCCGGCCTGGTCAGCGGCCAGAAGCGCTTGCCCAGCGGGATTTCGGGGGAGACGCCCTCGATCCGCTCGTCGGCCAAATGCTTCCACGACCGCTGGGCCGCTTCGCGCATCACCAGCTTGACCGTCTTTGGCATCTCGTCATGTGAATCGGTCGTCTCGCCCTGCGCCGCCGGCGCAAAGGCCGCCTCATAGCCTTCGACCATGCGTTCGATCATCTGCGCCGTGGTCACGCCGGGCAGGTCGGACCCGCGCGCCGCCATCGCCAGCGACAGCCCCAACCGGATCAGGTCATGCGCCGGGTTGCCGATGACCGTCTGATCCAGGTCGCGCACCTGGATCGCGAGCTTGCCGTCGGTGCTGGCCACCGGACCGAGATTGCCGACATGGCAGTCGCCGCAGATCCATACCGGCGGCCCCTCCGGCAGATCCGGTCGGGACGATGCCTCCAGCCATTGATAGAAGCGCAACGTGCTGCCGCGCACGTAGGCATGCGCCGACACGGCCATTTTCCGATTTCGTTCCGCTACCAGGAGCTTCGCCCGATCGGCTGGTTTCACTGTCTTCATCGGGGGCCTCACCTGTGTCGATTGCGCCGCCCGGAAGCCGCCGGGCAGCAAATTGGCAGCGGTAGAACAATCCAGCCGCGATCCGGTTCCGTGGCCCGGTTCCGTTATCCGGCGCAGTCACCCCGCGCCAAGGCCGCGATTTGCGCTAGACTGCTTCGGCAAGCGGCGGGCCAACCGTCGCACCGGAGTTCGTCCAGGAAAGGAGCGGGACCATGCGTCGTCGTGATCTGCTGAAATCCGCACTCGCCGGCTCCGCCGCACTCGCGGCGCCGCGCATCGCCCAGGCCGAGGGCTCGCGTCTGCTGAAATTCATCCCCCATGCCGACCTGGTCTCGCTCGATCCGGTCTGGACCACTGCCGACATCACCCGCAACTACTCGCTGGCCGTGTTCGACACGCTGTACGGCCTGGACGCGAAGTTCGAACCGTCCCTGCAGATGCTGGCCGGCGCCGTCACTAGCGCCGACGGCAAGCAATGGGACCTGACCCTGCGCGACGGCCTGAAATTCCACGACGGTACGCCGGTGCTGGCCCGCGACGCCGTCGCCAGCATCGCCCGCGCCGGCAAGCGCGATCCGCTCGGCATCGAACTCGCCGCCCGCACTGACGAACTGACGGCGCCCTCCGACAAGGTAATCCGGTTCCGCCTCAAGCAGCCGTTCGGCCTGCTGCCGCAGGCGCTGGCCACCTACACCTTCGCCATCATGCCGGCCCGCCTGGCGAGCACCGACGCATTCCAGCAGATCGCCGAACCGATCGGCAGCGGCCCGTTCCGTTTCAACGTGAAGGAACGGGTATCCGGCAGCCGGGCGATCTTCGACCGGTTCGACGGCTACGTGCCACGCGCGGACGGCACGCCGAGCTTCACCGCCGGCCCGAAGATCGCCTATTTCGACCGTATCGAGTGGCAATCCCCGCCCGACCCCGCGACCTGCGCCCAGGCGCTGGTCAACAAGGAAATCGATTGGTGGGAGAACCCGACCATCGACCTCATCCCGAACCTCACCCGGGACAAGTCGATCGGCATCAAGGTCACCGACGTCACCGGCGAAATCGGCTGCCTCCGCTTCAACCAGCTGTTTCCGCCGTTCGACAACCCGGCCATCCGCAGGGTGGTGATGGCGGCCTGCAACCAGGCGGATTTCATGCAGGCGGTGGCCGGCGCGGTGCCGAACCTCATCAAGCTCGATGTCGGCATCTTCGTGCCCGGCACCGCCATGGCCAGCACCGAAGGCGTGGAGGTGACGCACGGCTCCACCGACTATGCGAAGCTCAAGGCCGACCTCGCCGCCGCCGGCTACAAGGGCGAGAAGGTGGTGCTGCTCGGCGCCACCACCATCCCGTCGATCTTCGCCATCGCCCAGGTGGCGGCGGACGTGCTCACGAAAATCGGCTTCAACGTAGATTTCCAGACCCTGGAATGGGGCACCGTGGTGCAGCGCCGCGCCAGCAAGGAGCCGATCGACAAGGGCGGCTGGAACATCTTCATGACCTTCCTCGGCGGCTCCGGGAACATCTCGCCAGCCAGCAACTCGCCGCTGCGCGGCAGCGGCGCCAATGCCTGGTTCGGCTGGCCGGTGGACCCCGAGATGGAGGCCTTGCGCAACGCCTGGTTCGCCGCCCCCGATGTGGATGCGCAACGCAAGATCTGCGCCCGGATGCAGGCGCAGTATTTCAAGATGGCCCCCTACGTGGCCCTCGGCATGTACGACATGCCGACCGCTTTCCACACCTATCTGACGGATATCCGCGAGGGCTATCCGCAATTCTACGGGGTGAAGCGGGTGTAGCTGTCGCGGGTCGGCCCGCCACATGTTTCTTGACCGGAATGGAAAGGAGTGCGACGCTTTTTCGCGAAGCTGACGAGCCTGGCTTGTCGGCTACCGGAAAAAAGGGATTGGCCATGCGCCTGTCATCGTTTGCCGCGGCCTGCCTCGTGGCGATCACCGCAGGCTGCGCGGCAGCCAGGCCAGGCCCTGACACGCCGCTTCCGCCACCCCTTCCGCCGGCCCCGGTATCGTCCAAGCCCTGCATGGAACCGATCGCCGCCGGGGAGCGGCCGCTGGCGATCCGCGACGTGAAGCTGATCGTCTATGAGGACACGTTGGTCTCGGTGCCGGGAACGGTAGCGACAGTCGTACTGCTGAGCGGCTGCGCCGTCATCGACACCGGCAACAACGCGAAAGCCTACAACTGGGTAGCGGTGCCACTGCTGACATCGGATGACGGAACATTGCTCAAGGGAGGTGACAACATTGGCGGAACGATCGCCGCCGATGATCCGGTCAATGGTGGACCGGCGCATTTCTCGTTCGCGGACACGTTCTTGGTCGGTTACAGGTTCGATCATGGGCATATCGGCCACATGATGCAGTTTTCCCGCTTGAGCATCAGCGCCTGCTTGCCGAACGGCGGCGCCTGTTCCGCCGCCGTGCTGCTCCCGCTGACCACGGTTCCGGCCTGCGTTGCCGATGGCTTGGTCGTCGCACCGCCGGGATGTCCATATCCTGCCGCGAGCGGACGAAAACCGGCGCTTGGATCGAACCCCCGGGCGCCTGCGCGTCAGCCGTGACCGATATAGTCCATCCGGCCGCCGTCCACCGTCAGCACCTGGGCGGTGATCCAGCCTGACTCGGGGGCCGCCAGGAACGTGACCGCGTTGGCGATGTCCTCGGGTTCGCCCACCCGGCCCGTCATCGCGACGCGGGCGAAGCCGGCCTCGATCTCCTTCCACTGGGCGTCGGTCTTGCCGCCCTGGGTCATGTCGGTGCGGGTAAAGCCCGGCGCGACCGCATTGACCGTGATGCCGTGCCTTCCGAGTTCAAGGGCGAAGCGGCGCGTGAGGATGTTCACCTCGGCTTTCGTGGAAGCATAGAAGTGATTGCCGGGGAAGCCGGTGGTGCCGAACGCCGCGACCGAGGAGATGTTGACGATCCGACCATAGCCGCGCGCCTTCATCCCGCCCATGACCGCGCGGATGGCGTGGATGGTGCCATCGACATTGACCGCGCGCAGGCGGGCGAAACCTTTCGGCTCCCAGGTTTCCAGAGTCGCCGCCCAGGCGATGCCGGCATTGTTCACCAGGATCGAGATCGGCCCGAGTTCGGCCTCGGCGCGGGCGACCATGGCATCGACGGCGGCCGCATCGGCGACATCGGCGCCGACCGCGATCGCGCGGCCGCCGGCGGCGCGGATTTCCGCCGCCAGCGCCTCGGCGGCCTCGGCGCCGGCTGCGTAGTTGACGGCCACCGCGGCGCCGTGGCCGGCCAGCCGCCTGGCCGTCGCGCGGCCCAGCCCGCGGGCGCCACCGGTGACGAGGGCAACCTGGCTGGACCAATCACTCGTCATGTTCGTTTCTCCGCGGTCAGGTGGCGCGCTCGGCGCGTGGCCTCGCCACCATCGGCCGGCGGCCGCCGGGCGACAACCCGTTCTCTCACGGCAGCCCCTCTTGCTGCGGCCATGCAACCCCGCCAAGGTCGGCTGCCCAACGGGGAAAGTCCGTGCAGACACCATCCACGGCCGCACCGGCGCTCCCGCCCTTCGCCGGCACTGCCGCGGAGCCGGTGAAGAACGCCCTCGTCTGCAAGGTCGCCTTCGTGTGTACCGGCAACACCGGCCGCAGCGTCATCGCCGCCGCGCTCGCCAGGGCGTTGGTCCGCGACCGCGGCCTGCCGATCGGGGTCATCTCGCGCGGCCTCGACCTCGACCCGGGCAACACCGGGCCGGAGCCCGAGGCGGCGGCGCTGCTGCTGCAGCGGGGCATCGACGTCGCCGCCCACGGCGCCGCGCCGCTGACGGCGGACGACGTGCGCCGATCGGATCTCGTCATCACCATGACCGGGCATCACAGGGCCACCATCCTCGAACGCCACCCGGATGCGGAGGGCAAGGTCTTCACCATCGCCGGCTACGCCACCGGCGCCGCGAAGGACGTGGTCGACGCATGGCGGCAGCCGCGTACGGTCTATGAGCAGGTGTTCGCCGAAATCAGCCAGTACCTTCCGGTGGTGCTGGAGAAGGCGGCGGCCGGCGCCAGACAATTCCAGGGAAACGAAGCATGATCCACGAACTGCGCACCTACACGTTCCATCCCGGCAAGCTGCCGGAGTACATGAAACTCGCCGAAACGGTCGGCCGACCGGTCCGCGGCAACGACTACGGCGTCAACCGGGGCTACTGGACCACCGAATTCGGCACCCTCAACCAGGTCTGGCACCTGTGGGAATACGAAAGCCTCGACGAGCGCGCGCGGCTGCGGGTCGAACTTGGCAAGAACCAGCGCTGGACCAGCGAATACGTGCCGAACATCCGCCCGTTGCTGGCACGGCAGGAAATCCGTTTCCTCAACCCGGTGAAGCCGGTGGTGACGCCCGAGGCGACCGGCGGCATCTACGAACTGCGCATGTACCGCACCAAGGTGGGCGCGGCCGGGCCATGGACGCAGCTCTACATGGGCATCATGCCGGTGCGCGAGAAATACTCCCGCAATGTCGGCCTGTGGACCGGCGAGGCGCCGCAGCCGAACGAGGCGCTCCACATGTGGAACTACTCGAGCGTCGAGGCGCGGATCAAAACCCGCGCGGCGCTGTTCCAGGACCCCGAATGGCAAGGTTTCGTCGCCAAGGGCGGCGCCATGCTGGAGGAAATGCATTCCATCATGCTGCTCCCGACGCCCTACTCCCCAATGCAGTAACTTCCCCCTCTCCCCTGCCGGGAGAGGGGCCGGGGTGAGGGGAGGGCGCTACCTCGTCTTCCCCAGGCTCACGCCGCCGCCGGCGTCGCCGTCGCCTCTTGATCGGCGCGCGCCACCTCAATGCAGGTCGTGACCGCGCCGCGCAGCGAGGTCGCGAAGTAGTCGGCGCCGATCGCCGCCCGCAGCCGGTCGTCGTTGAGCACGGTCTCGTTGGTCGGCCAGATCCCCACCAGGATTGGCACCCCGGGCAGCCGGCTGCGCAGCCGGCGCAGCAAGTAGCGCAGATGCGACGGGCTGCCGGTGATCTCCAGGTAGCACATGCAGATCATCGCCACCCCGCTGGTATCGAGGCTGGCGATCGCACCCCGGCTTGCCGCCTCGTGCGAGACGCTGCGCGCCTTCAGCCCATGCTTGCCCAATAGCTGCGCGAGCATGATGGAGGCCGCCTTGTCCAGCGGCCCCCGCCCGGACACGCACAGGATTGGCGTCTCGCCGCGCCAGGCCGGCGGCAGTTCCTGCGGCGCGATGCCGTCGGCGGACGGCGCCGGGCTGGCCGGCAGGTCACGCTCCTGCGGCGGCGGCGCCACCGGGTCGTCGTCCGACCGCTTGGGATCGGGGTCGGCGTCGTCGTGCTCGTCCAGTTCGTCGACCAGTTCCTCGAGCGATTCCTCGATCCGCTCGATCTGCTCCGCCGTCAGCACGCCGCGCTCGGCATCGCCCGCCGCCAGCAGCAGGCCCTTCAGCGCCACCTCGTCGTAGTACCGAGGACAGCGAACGGTCCCGCAGCAGGATCTCGGCATAGTCCTGCGCCTCGTCGGGGTCGCCGGCCAGCATGCGTTGGTAGAAGCTCTCGATCGGCGTCAGCGCCGGCCGGTCCCCCAGCACCACGTCGATGAACTCCAGCCGTTTCACGTGCCGCCCCAGCACAACCAGGCACAAGGTCAGCGGCATCGACAGGATCAAACCGATCGGGCCCCACAGCCAGCCCCAGAAGATCGCCGCCACCACCACCGACACCGGCGACAGCCCGGTGCTGTGGCCATACACCAGCGGCTCGACCACCTGCCCCATCAGCGGCTCGGTGATCAGGAACAACGCCAGCGTCGACAGCAGCATGGTCCAGCCGGGCTCGACCGCCGCCGCCAGGGCGAGGGGAATGGCAGCCGAAAGGAAGCTGCCGACGTAGGGGATGAACCGGAACAGCGCCGCGAGGATGCCCCACAGCACCGGATTGGGCACCCCGATGAAGAACAGCCCGATGCCGATGATGAAGCCGAACAGGGTGTTCAGCGCCAGCGTGGTGAGGAAATACTTGCTCAGCCGGCGGGCCGCGTCGTCCAGCGCGCCGGTCGCCCGGTGCAGGTCGTCGGCCCCCAGCAGCCGGATCAGCCGGTCGCGCAGGTCTTCCTGTTGCAACAGGATGAAGATCGCCACGATGAACACGATGGCGGCGGTCGCCAGCGGCGACAGGATAGGCGCCAACAGCCGCTCCGCCACTTCGAACGGCGTCGCCGGCGGCTGGTGCAGTTCCACGGGCAACGGTGGCGGCTCGGCGCTGGAGGGCTGGCCGGGTGCCGGCGCCGCCGGCGTGTCGCTGCCGACCTGCTCCAGCCGCTTGCCGAGGCCGCCCAGCACCGCGAACGCGGGCCCGGTGGCGAAGGCGCGGACGGTGGCGACCTTGGTCTCGATCGTGGTCGCATAGCGCGGCAGGTCGCTGGCAAGCTGGGCCATCTGGCTGCCGATGACGCCGCCGAGCGAGCCGATCACCCCCAGTGCCAGCAGCACGGCCAGGATCACCGCCGGCCCCCTCCCGAGCCGCGCCCGGCGCAGCAGCTGAACCAACGGGGCCAGCAGGAACGACAGCAGCACCGCCAGGGTGATCGGAATGAGCACCTCGCGCGCGAAATACAGCGCCGCCACGACGACCACGCAGACGGCGAGCGTCATCAACCCGGAGAGCCCCGGCAGCTCGACCGGCGGTATCTGCTGTTTCGGCCGCAGCGGCGTCGCGATCTCGGACAATGGGGGATTTCCGTGCAGGTGGGCCTATCGCTAACGCGCGATGCAGCGAAACGATCCCGTCTGCGGTATGGAGCTTGCGTGCACGTCCCCCAGCCACCCGACGGAGCCCGTTATGGATGACGCTCAATCGATGCTGACAAGGTCCATCGGCGACAACGGCGGCCCGCCGCTGGAGGAAGAGGATCCGGGTGCCGTCTCCTGGCGCCTGTTCTGCTGGAAACGCGCGCACCGCCGCGCCTGGAAGACGCCGCCGCGGGAGGTCATGCTGCGCCGCCTGGAGCGCGCCGAGGCGGTCGGGATGACCTACCGCGAATACACGCTGGAAATCATGGAGCGGGGGAAGCACCTGTAGCCGGCCGGCTGGCATCCAGCGCCGCCTGCAGCATGTAGGCGGCCGCCATCTGGTCGACCACCTCGGCCCGCCGCTTGCGGGTCATGTCTGCCTCGGCGATCAGGAACCGGTTCACCGCCGCCGAGGACAGCCGCTCGTCCCACAGCGCCGCCGCCAGGTGGGTCGCCTGCGACAGCGCATGCGTCCAATCCCGCGCCGCCTGCGCCGCCGGCCCGGCGCTGCCGTCCAGCGACAGCGGCAATCCCACGACCAATCCGCCGACGCCTTGTTTTTGGGCGATCCGGCGGATATCCGCCGCGTTGGCGAGCAATTTGCCCCGCGCCAGGCTGCCATACGGCGTCGCCAGCATCAGCGACACGTCGGTCAGCGCGATGCCGATCACCCGCGAGCCGGGGTCCAGCCCCAGCAGGCGCTGCCCTGGGGCCAGCCTGCCGCGAAGCTCGGTCATGTTGAACAGGGCCATGCGCGCCGTTATGGTCCCGCCTTCCCGTATGGCCAAAGGAAAACCATGTCGCTCGATCCCGCGGCCGTTCGCCGCATCGCCAGGCTTGCCCGCATCCATGTCGACGATGCCCAGGTGGCACAGCTGCAGAACGAGCTGTCCGGCATCCTCGCCTGGGTGGAGCAGCTGAACGAGGTCGACGTGACCGGCGTGGAGCCGCTGGCCGGCGGTGCGGTGATGGCGATGAAGATGCGCGACGACGTGGTGACCGACGGCGGCGACCCCGAGGCCATCCTCGCCAATGCCCCGGACCGCTCCGGCAACTTCTTCGCGGTCCCGAAAGTGGTCGAATGAGCCCGCCCGAATTCACGCTGGCGACCGCCCGCGAAGCATTGCGAGCGCGGAAGATCTCGTCGCGCGAACTGACCGAGCACTATCTCGCCGCCATCGCCGCCCTCAACCCGCGGCTGAACGCCTTTGTCACCGTCACCGGCGAAGCGGCTTTGCGCCAGGCCGACCAATCCGACGCGGCCCTTGCGAAAGGCGACGGCCGCAGCCTCACCGGCATCCCGCTCGCCATCAAGGACCTGTTCTGCACCAAGGGCGTCCGCACCACCGCCGGCAGCAAGATGCTGGAGCATTTCATCCCGCCCTACGAAAGCACCGTGACGTCGAACCTGCTGCGCGACGGCGCGGTGTTCCTCGGCAAGGCGAATATGGACGAGTTCGCCATGGGCTCCTCCAACATGACCTCCGCCTACGGTGCCGTGACCAACCCCTGGACCCGCCGCGGCGACAACGCCCTGCTGGTGCCGGGCGGCTCCTCCGGCGGCTCGGCGGCGGCCGTCGCCGCCCGCCTCGCCCTCGGCGCCACCGCCACCGACACCGGCGGCTCGATCCGCCAGCCCGCCAGCTTCTGCGGCATCGCCGGCATCAAGCCGAGCTATGGCCGCTGCAGCCGCTGGGGCGTGGTGGCGTTCGCCTCCTCGCTGGAACAGGCGGGACCGCTGGCCCTCACGGTCGAAGATTGCGCCATCCTGCTCGGCTCGATGGCCGGGCACGATCCCAAGGATTCGACCAGCGCTGACCGCCCGGTCCCGGATTTCGCCGCCGCCTGCAAGCGGGGCGTGAAGGGCCTGCGCATCGGCGTCCCGCGCGAATACCGCAGCGACGGGATGCCGCCGGAAATCGAAACTCTGTGGCAACAAGGTCTCGGCTGGCTGCGCGATCAGGGCGCCGAGATCGTCGACGTGTCCCTGCCGCACACCAAATACGCGCTGCCCGCCTACTACATCGTCGCCCCCGCGGAAGCCTCCTCCAACCTCGCCCGCTATGACGGCGTCCGCTTCACCTCGCGCGTCGATGGCGAGGACCTGACCGCGCTGTACGAGAACACCCGCGCCGCCGGCTTCGGCGCCGAGGTCAAGCGCCGCATCATGATCGGCACCTACGTGCTATCGGCCGGCTACTACGACGCCTACTACATCCGCGCGCAGAAGATCCGCGCCCTGATCCTGAAGGACTTCACCGACGTGTTCGAGCGCGTCGACGCGCTGGTGACGCCCACCGCGCCGTCGGCCGCGTTCGCGATGGGGGAGAAGATGGACGATCCCGTCACCATGTATCTGAACGACCTGTTCACCGGCCCCGCCAACATGGCCGGCGTCCCCGGCCTGTCGGTCCCGGCCGGCCTCGACGCGCAGGGCCTCCCGCTCGGCCTGCAGGTGCTTGGCAAGATGTTCGATGAGGAAACGGTGTTCGCGGTCGGCGCCGCCCTGGAACGCGCCGCCTGCTTCACCGCTCTGCCCGACCTCCGCGCGGGAGCGAAACCATGAGCTATTCGCTGCAAGGTTCCAGCGGCGCCTGGGAGGTGGTGATCGGCCTCGAGGTCCACGCCCAGGTCATCAGCAAATCTAAACTGTTCTCCGGCGCCCCCACCACCTTCGGCGCCGCCCCGAACACCCAGGTGAGTTTCGTCGACGCCGCGTTCCCCGGCATGCTGCCGGTGATCAACCGCGAATGCGTGGCGCAGGCGGTCCGCACCGGCCTCGGCCTCAAGGCGCAGATCAACCTCACCAGCCGTTTCGACCGCAAGAACTATTTCTATGCCGACCTGCCCGCCGGCTACCAGATCAGCCAGTACGAACAGCCGATCGTCGGCACCGGCATGATCGAGATCGAACTCGCCGACGGCAGCACCCGCCAGATCGGGGTCACCCGCCTGCATCTGGAGCAGGATGCAGGCAAATCCCTGCACGACCAGCATTCGACGAAATCCTTCATCGACCTCAACCGCGCCGGCGTGGCGCTGATGGAGATCGTCAGCGAGCCCGATCTGCGCAGCCCAGAGGAAGCCGGCGCCTATCTGCGCAAGCTGCGCAGCATCCTGCGCTATCTCGGCACCTGCGACGGCAACATGGAAGAAGGCTCCATGCGCGCCGACGTCAACGTCTCCGTCCGCAAGCCGGGCGAGGCGTTGCGCACCCGCTGCGAAGTGAAGAACGTCAATTCCATTCGCTTCGTCATGCAGGCGATCGAGGCCGAGGCGCTGCGCCAGATCGTGGTCTGGGAGGACGGCCGAGAGGTCGAGCAGGAGACCCGCCTGTTCGATCCCGAACCGCGGCGAAACCCGTTCCATGCGCAGCAAGGAAGACGCCCACGACTACCGCTATTTCCCCGACCCCGACCTGCTGCCGCTGGTGCTGGACGCGGATTGGGTGGAGACGCTGAAAGCCGCCTTGCCGGAACTGCCCGACGAAAAGCGCGCCCGCCTGATGCGCGACTACGGCCTCTCCCCCTATGACGCCGCCGTGCTGGTCGCCGAGCAGGCGACGGCGATCTATTACGAGACCGTGGCGAAAGGGCGTGACGGCAAGCTGGCGGCGAACTGGATCACCGGCGAGTTGTTCGCAGCCCTGAAGCGCACCGAAACCGGCATCGAATCCAGTCCGGTCTCCGCCGCCTCGCTCGGCAAGCTGCTCGACCTCCTGGCCGACAACACCATCAACGGCCGCATCGCCAAGGAGGTGTTCGAGGCGATGGTCGAAACCGGCGACGACGCCGGTGCCATCGTTGAACGGAAGGGCCTGCGCCAGGTCACCGACAGCGGCGCCATCGACGCCGCCGTGGATGCCGTGATCGCCGCCAACCCCGACAAGCTCGCCGAATTCCGCTCCGGCAAGGACAAGCTGTTCGGCTTCTTCGTCGGACAGGTGATGAAGGGTATGGCCGGCAAGGGAAATCCCGCGCTGGTCAACGAGGCGCTGAAAAGAAAGCTGTCGTAAGCCGGAGGCAATTGCCGGGCCATGACGGACGAGGCACCACGACGGACGGCCGAACACAATGCCCTGTGGTGCGATTCCGCCCGTTCGACGGACCGTGGTGTCGACGTGTCGCATAGGTCCGCCACGCTGACCGACGCGGACCGGTTGTTGGAATTGCGACGAGACGCCATCCTGGCGCTCGCACCGCGCGCCATACCGCATGCGGAAGCCGAGACCTGGGCTGAAAATCTGACAGTGACCGGAATGCTTCACAAGCTCCGGGAAATGGAGATCTGGGTAGCCGAATTGAACGGCGCGGTGGTTGGATGGGGTGCAATTCGTGGCGCCAGCCTGGAAGGGCTCTACACCAGCCCGGAATTTGCCGGCCGAGGCATCGGGACGGGAATGCTCGATCTGCTTGAAGGATTGATGCGCAATCGCGGAATTCGCGTGGTGTGTGCGGAAGCGAGTTCGAATGCCGAGGAGTTTTATCTTCGCCGCGGCTACCAGATGATCGGTGCTCGCTCCCCGAATGGTGCTCGACCGATCGGCAAGCGACTTTGCCTGACCGAAGGCAATCGCGGCACCCAAGGACACGATCGGTAGAACCATTCGTTAAGGTGCGGCTACGCCCTGTCGCGAGGGGGCAAGTCGCCGAGGGTCCATGACAATGTTTCGTCGATTCCTCTCGATGCTCGGACTCGTTGCAGCACTTGCCGGCAACCAGGCCTACGCCCAACCGGTTGGCGAAATGCATCGAGTGACCACCAGCCCGAGTGCCGCCTTCCGCGACGAGGCGCACCGTCCGGAGGTTCGGATGACGATCTGGTATCCGGCCTCCCCCGACTCCGTCGAGCGCCCAATCGTCATAGTTCCTGAGTCGGCGCCCCTCATCAGGATCGGCCAGGCCGCCGCGGATGCCAAGTTGTCGCCCGAGGGTGGAAGGCTGCCGGTTATCCTGCTTTCGCACGGCTTCGGCGGCACGGCGCGCATCATGGGCTGGTTCGGCATCGCGATGGCACGGAACGGCTACATCGTCATCGCTGTCGACCATCCCGGCAACAACAGTCTGGATCCGATCACGATCGCTGGGGCGTCGCTATTTTGGCAGCGGGCCGACGATCTGCGCGCGGCATTCGCGGCAGCGAGCGCAGATCCGATATTCGGGCCACGCATGGACGCCGATCGGATCGGAGTCGCCGGCATGTCCGCGGGGGGCGCCACCGCCTTGATCGCCGCGGGTGCCCGCGCCGATGTCGCGCGGCTCATGGCGTTTTGCCAGGCGACCCCCGAGGACGGCGTGTGCCGGCCGCAGCGCGAATTCCAGATCAGACCGGAAGATCGGGCGGCATTTCTGTCGCGCCCCGAGGTTATAGCCGAAAGCGAACATGCCGGCGATGACCGTTCCGTCGCCGGCGTGCGCGCGGTGTTCCTGATGGCGCCTGCCATCATCCAGGGGCTCGCCCCCGACAGTCTCGGACGTATCCATGTTCCGGTCGCGCTGGTGCTCGGCGATGCCGATGTTACGGCGCCCCCCGCCACCAATGGAGTTGTGGCGGCGCAGACAATCCCGGGCGCCAGCCTGACGGTGTTGCCCGGCGTGGGACATTACGACTTCCTGTCGCCGTGCACCGAGGCGGGTCGCGCGGCGGTCGCGCTGTGCCAGACCGCAGTGCCGCAAACCGAGACGCACCAGCGCACCATCGCGCTGGCTACGGCGTTTTTCGGCAAGGCGTTGCTGGTGGCGCATTGAGCGGGCGGCGCGGCCAGGCGTGATTAACCTGTTGAGCTAAGGCCGGTTTGACGAATAACCTGCCCTTCGCAAGGGCGGATCAATCGCCCGTCGGGGAAGCGCCGGATGAAACGTCGAACCTTCGTCGCCACCGCCGCGTCCGCGGCCTTGGCCCGCCCGGCTCTCGCGCAGGGTGCCAAGCCGCTGATCTTCGTGCCGCAGGGCAACTTGGTCACCATGGATCCGGTCTGGACCACCGCGACGGTCACTCGCAACGCCGCCGCCATGGTGTTCGAAACTCTGTATGGCCGTGACGAGGCGCTCAATGCCAAGCCGCAGATGATCGCCGGCGCACTGGTCGAGGATGACGGCAAGCGCTGGACCCTCACCTTGCGCGACGGCCTGGCATTCCACGACGGCGAAAAGGTGCTCGCACGCGATTGCGTCGCTTCGCTGAAGCGCTGGATGAAGCGTGATCCCGCCGGGCAGACCCTTTCCGACCGGTTGGACGCGCTCGAGGCCAAGGACGACCACAATATCGTGTTCCGGCTGAAAAAGCCCTTCGCCGGCCTGCCGGCGGCGCTGTCGAAAACCCAGCCGACGCCGGTGATGATGCCTGAGCGCATTGCCAACACCGACCCGTTCAAGCAGATCACCGAAGTCGTGGGCAGCGGTCCGTTCAGGTACGAGGCGAAGGAGTACGTCTCGGGCAACCGCGCGGTGTTCTCCAGGAACGGCAAATACGTCCCGCGCGACGAGCCGGTCAGCTACAATTCCGGCGGCCTCCGCGCCATGGTCGATCGGGTCGAGTGGCACATCATCCCCGACCCCGCGACGGCGGCCAATGCCCTGGTCAGGGGCGAGGTCGACTGGCTGGAGACGCCGTTGCCGGACCTGCTGCCGATGCTGCGCAAGGCCGCCGGCGTCACCGTCGCCGTGCTCGACCGCACCGGCTATTACGGAGTCCTGCGGCCGAACTGGGAACAGGGACCAACCGCCAATCTCGGCGTGCGCCAGGCGATGCTCGCGGCCGTCGACCAGGTCGAGGTGATGACCGCGACGATGGGCGAGGACCGCAGCTTCTACAACGCGCCCGTCGGCTTGTTCGTCCCGGGCTCGCCCGGCGCCAACGACGAGGGCATGGACCTCGTGCGCACGCGGAAGAGCATCCCCGAGATCAAGGCCATGCTGCAGGCTTCCGGCTACAAGGGCGAGCCGGTGGTGCTGTTCCATCCCACCGACCAGGTCTTCTACAACGCAATGATCGGGGTCGTCGCCCAAGCCTTCCGGCAGATCGGCCTCAACGTCGACGAGATCGCCACCGACTGGGGCACCGTGGTCGAGCGGCGGACCAGCCACGAGCCATTGGACAAGGGCGGCTGGTCGATGTTTCCCGCCGGCAATCCGGCCGCCGAATACGTCGATCCGCTGCTGCCCTCCGGCGTGCGCGGCAACGGCAAGAAGGCCTGGTTCGGCTGGCCCACCGACGACCGCCTGGAAGCCTTGCGCGAGCAATGGCTCGACGAGAGCGATCCAACCAGGCAGAAAAAGCTCTGCGAACAGATCCAGGCCCGCTGCCTCGACCTCGTCACCATCATCCCGCTCGGCCAATACCTGCCGCCGGCCGCCTGGACGAACAGGATATCCGCACCGCTGAAGGGTCTGGTGCCGGTGTTCTGGAACGTCACCAAGGCCTGAACGCCGGCCACCAGCCCGATCGCTGGCATCCGCGCCGGCCGGTGCTCCCGGTTTGCCGGCTGCCCCGACCTGTCCGATAGTCTCGCGGCAATACCGGAGGGCGCCGCGGATGACGATCGAGCTATGGACCTGGAACACCCCCAACGGACGCAAGATCAGCGTCGCCCTGGAAGAGATGGCGCTGCCCTACAGCGTGCATCCGGTGAACATCGGCAAGAACGAGCAGTTCAACCCGGCCTTCCTGAAGATCAGCCCGAACAACCGCATTCCAGCCATCGTCGATCCGGACGGCCCCGGCGGCCAGCCGATCAGCGTGTTCGAATCCGGCGCGATCCTGATCTACCTGGGCCAGAAAACCGGTAAATTCTGGCCCGGCGACCTTCGTGCCCAGGTGCCGGTGCTGGAATGGCTGATGTGGCAGATGGGCGGCTTCGGCCCGATGCCGGGCCAGGTGCACCACTTCCTGCAGGTGGAGAACGAACAGGACCGCCGCTACGGCCTGGAACGCTACAGCAAGGAGACCCGCCGCCTGTACGGCGTCGCCGATCGCCGCCTGGCCCAGGTGGAGTTCTTCGCCGGCGACATCTCGATCGCCGACTTCGCCATCCTCGGCTGGGCCTGGCGCCACGAGCGCCACCAGGTGGACCTCGCGGACTTCCCCAACGTCCACCGCTGGTATGAAACGATGATCGCCCGCCCCGCCACGAAAAAGGGCCTGGAGGTCGCGCTGAGCTGAGCCGAGCGCGCCCCGCCCGGCTGCCGCAAGCGCCGCATTTGACCGGTGCCCGGCGAGACCCTAGAACCGACGCTGCAAACGTCGTGTGACTTTTCTCTCCAGGCGGAGGGGTGGCCGAGTGGCTGAAGGCGACGGTTTGCTAAACCGTTGTAGGGCGTCAAGCCTTACCGTGGGTTCGAATCCCATCCCCTCCGCCAGTTCTCTCGAAAAACGTTCCGCCTGAGATATTGCGGCGAACACAATCCTGCCTGCTCTGAACGAGCCATTGACCCCCAAACTCCCGACCGTCGTAAAGTGAAGACCGGTCCTCCCCACAGCATCAGGGGCGGCAGGAACAGAACGGCGCCAGCGCGTATTGTGCGCAGACTAAGCTGACAACAGGAGGAGCAACGCGATGGACACCGCTGCCAATCCGGACAAGGGCAAGCTCCCGGCGCCGCGGGACCCGCATCTGCGGGAGCTTGCGAACTGCATCCGTGCGCTGGCCATGGATGCGGTGCAGGCCGCCAAGAGCGGTCATCCTGGGATGCCCATGGGCATGGCCGACATCGCGACGGTGCTGTTCACCGAGTTCCTGAGCTTCGACGCCGAGGACCCGCATTGGCTTGACCGCGACCGGTTCCTGATCTCGAACGGCCACGGCTCGATGCTGCTCTACGCGCTGCTCTACCTGACCGGCTACAAGGACATGACGATCGAGCAGATCAAGCGCTTCCGCCAGATCGACAGCAAGACGCCGGGCCATCCCGAATATCATCACGCGGACGGCATCGAGACCACCACCGGTCCGCTGGGGCAGGGCCTGGCCAACTCGGTCGGTATGGCGCTTGCCGAGCGCATCATGAATGCGACGTTCGGCGACCAGATGGTCGACCACTACACCTATGTCTTCATGGGCGATGGCTGCCTGATGGAGGGGATCAGCCATGAGGCGATCTCGCTGGCGGGGCACCTGAAGCTGGGGCGGCTGATCGCCTTCTTCGACAACAACGCGATCACCATCGACGGCTCCACCAGCCTGTCGGTATCCGACAACGAGACCGAGCGCTTCCGGGCCGCGCAATGGCATGTCCAGGAGATCGACGGCCACGACACCGATGCCATCCGGGGCGCCATCATCGAAGCGCGCAAGGTCACCGACCGGCCCTCGATGATTTCCTGCCGGACCATCATCGGCTTCGGCCTGCCGACCAAGGCCGGAACCCAGAAGGCCCATAGCGATGCACCCGGGGAGGAGGAGATCGCGGGCGCCCGCAAGCTGCTCGACTGGCCGTCGCCGCCGTTCGAGATCCCGCAGCCGCTGCTCGATGCCTGGCGCAAGGTCGGCGCCAAGGGCCGCAATGCCCGCATGGCCTGGGCCAAGCGCGTGCAGGCGGTCACCGGCGACCTGCGGGAGAATTTCGAGCGCCGCAACCAGGGCAAGCTGCCCGCGAACTGGCAGGCGGCGATCACCGCCGCCAAGCAGGAGCTGCTGGCCAGCGACAAGGATCTGGCGACCCGCCAAGCCAGCGGCATCGTGCTGAACCATCTTTTCGATGCGATTCCGGAAATGCTCGGCGGCTCGGCCGATCTCACGCCGTCGAACAACACCAAGGCCAAGAACCAGGTCGAAATCAGGCCGGGCGACTACAAGGGTTCCTACGTCCATTACGGTGTTCGCGAGCACGGCATGGCGGCGGCGATGAACGGCATCGCCCTGCATGGCGGGCTCGTGCCGTACGGCGGCACGTTCCTGACATTCTCCGATTATTGCCGCCCGGCGATCCGGCTGGCCGCGATGATGGAGGTGCGAACCATCTTCGTCATGACCCATGATTCGATTGGCCTCGGGGAGGATGGCCCCACGCACCAGCCGGTGGAGCATTTGGCGGCGTTGCGCGCCATCCCGAATCTCGCCGTGTATCGCCCGGGCGACCCGATCGAGACGGCGGAATGCTGGGAGTCGATCCTGGACGCGCCGCGCCAGGCTGCGCTGATCGCCTTGTCGCGCCAGCCGATGCCGCTGCTGCGGCGTGACAACGCCACCGAAAATCTGTCGGTGAAAGGTGGCTACGTCTTGCTTGAGGCGACGGGCGGCGCGCGGCAGCTCACGATCATGGGCACCGGCTCGGAACTGCATCTTGCCGTCGAGGCCCGGGATGTCCTCCAGAAGGAAGGCATCCCCACCGCGGTCGTGTCCATGCCGTGCCGATTGCTGTTCGAGCGGCAGGAGGCTGCCTACCGCCGTGCCGTGCTTGGCGCGGACGACACGGCGCGTGTCGCAGTCGAGGCAGGGGTTGAAATATCGTGGGACCGCTATCTCGGCCTCGACGGGCGCTTCGTGGGCATGCACAGCTTCGGGGCGTCGGGGAAGATCGGCGACGTCTACAAGAAATTCGACATCACCACCGAGGCCGTGGTGCGTGCCGCGCGAGAAGCCCTGAAGTTGAAAGGGCGATAATTTTCGCCGCCGCTCCAGCTTTTATGGTTGGAGCGGCGGCCCCTTGACGATCTGCGCCAGGTTTTGCGGCCGCAGCCATTTCGAGAATGCCTGCTGGATTTCCGGCGCCGTGATGTGCAGGTAGCGGCTCGCCGCCAGTTGCGAGGATTCGAGCGGCAGGCCGAGATCGACGAGCCGGAGATACAGCCCCGCGATGCCGGCGACGTTGGCTCGTTGCATCGGAATCTGGCGGATCAGTTGCGCCCGTGCCCGCGAGAGTTCGGTGTCGCTTACCAGCGTGTTCTGCATGTCCAGCAGATTCTGCACCACAAGTTGGCTGGATTTTTCGACATTGGCGGGGTCGGAGCCGAACGATACCGAATATTCGGCGCGGGTCCGGCTCCAACTGAGGCTGCTGCTGACGGAATAGACATAGCCGGTCCTGATTCGCAGATCGCGATAGAGCCGCGAAGAAAAACCGCTGCCGAGGATTGCGTTGCCGAGCATCAGCGCATAGCGCTCCGGATTATCGACCGACAGCGGTATGCTCTGCTCCAGCTCGACGCTATCCTGCAGGCTGCTGCTGTCCGGCACCCGCGCCTGCGAGGGGGCATTGGGGCGCACGGCCGGCAAGTCGATGGTGGGAGTGGGGCCCGATGCGCGCCACCCGCCGAACGTGGATGCGACCACGCGGCGCGCCTCCTCCGGCGTGATGTCGCCCAGCACGACGATCGTGGTGAGATCCGGCCGAAACGTTTCTGCGAAGTAGGCGCGCAGGTCGCTGAGTTGGACCGATGCCACCGACGCGGGCGTCATCTGCCGCAGCGCGGGATCGCCCTCCGGCAGGATCGCCTTGTTGGCCGCCTGCCTGAACTGGTAGCTGGGCGACTGCAGCAAACCGGTCAGGCTCTGCGACAGCTGCCCGCGGGAGACCGCGAACGCGTCGGCCGGAAGGGCCGGGTGAAGCTGGTTCTCCGCCAGCAACTCCATCCCTCGCTCGAACTGCGGCGTCAGCGCACGCAGCGAAAACGTCTGGCCCGCATTGACCGACGCGGCGATGTCGTCGACGGCCTTGCGGAACGCCAGCCGGTCCCGCTGTTCCGTGCCGTAGCTGAACAGCCCGTTCAGCAGCGCCGCGACGCCCTCCTTGCCCGGAGGTTCCTGCACTTCCCGCACCGTGCGAACACGGCCGTATACCGAAACGGTGTGGCCGACATGTTCCGGCTGGACGATCAGCCGCAAACCGTTCGGCAGCACGCTCACGTCGGGTGGCTCGCCGGCGTCCGGCAATGCGGCTTCCGCCAATGCCGCGGATGCCCAGGACGGCAGCGTCACCGGGTGCTCGGGTGGCCGCTCGAACAACTCGGCGCCGCCGAACCCGGTGCCCGCGGCAGCTTGCCCGGAGCTTTCCGGCGTGAGTATCGCCGTCACGGCATGGTCCAGGTCCAGCAACTGGCGGGCGAGGCGATCGACGTCCTCGACTTTGACCGCCCCATAAGCGCGGGCGAGGTCATCGGGCGAATTGGCGCCCATGGATGCGAGCGCCATCGACCAGTTCCCGGCCAGGCCGGAAATGCTGTCGTTGGCGAAGGCCAACTGGGCGATTTCCTGCTGCTTCGCTGCCGCCACCAGTTCCGGGGAGACGCCGTCGCGAACGGTATCGGCAATGACCTGCTTCAACTCCGCCAGCAACGGCGCCGGGTCGTTGCCTTTTGGGAACGCGGCCAGGGCAAGCCCGTAGCCCACATCCGGCTTGGCCTGGTAGCTGAACTGCGCAAGCAGCGCCTTTCCGGCCGGCACCAGGCCGTACAGGGCCGCGCGCCTGCTGCCCAGCACATCGCCAAGAATATCCGCGGCGGCGAAATCCTCTGACCGCAGCCCAGGCATGCGGAACGCCAGCGCGATCAATCCCGCCGAAAAATTGGTCGACAGGGACAGCGTCTCCGGCGTCACCGGCTTCGGCTTCGTAGCCAGGTGTTCAGGCAGCGTGCGGGCGGGAATGTCGCCGAACGCCGCCTGCACCTCGGACAGCGCCTGCGCCGGCTGCACGTCGCCGGCGATCACCAGGATGGCGTTGTTGGGCGCATACCATCGTTCGTAGAATTGTCGCAGCAGGGTCGCGTCCGTCAGGTCGAAAGAGGGCCGCGAGCCAAGCGCATCATGCGCGTAGGGCGTGCCCCGAAACAGGATCGACTGCGCCTGCGAAAGGAAATTGTAGAAGGGGTTCGAGAGGTCCCGCGACACCTCCTGCTCGATGGCGCCGCGCTCCTGCACCCAGTCCGCTTCATTCAGGCTGAGGCCCCGCATGCGCAGCGCCTCGCTCTTCAGCACGAGCCCCAGATCCTTTGATGAAACGGTATAGGTGTATTTCGTTACCGTCTCGGTGGTGCTGGCGTTGTAGACGCCGCCGAGCAAGGCGCCGAGCTCCGCGAGTTGCTCCTTGTCCAACCCGGCGCTGCCACGGAACATCATGTGCTCCAGGGCATGCGCCGTGCCTGGAAATCCCTCCGGCGCGTCGTTGGAGCCGACCAGATAATTCAGTTCGGTCGTCACCACCGGCGCCAGCCGATTGGGCACGATCACGACGCGCAGGCCGTTGGGCAAGGTGGCCCGCAGCGCATCCGTCGACGGGTTTGCCGCCGTGGGTGCCTGCGCCACGGCGGCCGTCGCTGCAACCGCCACGGCCAACATCCACAGGAAAGCTGCGCATCGAGAGGCGGAAATCCTCAACTGACACTCCCGTCCAAAGGCGCTCGCTGGCCAACAATCCAGGTCTACATACGATACATGCAGAACCTTTCGGATTGCCAGCAGTCGATGGGACTGGGCTTCGACAAGCCGGACCTATCCGATCAACGAAGCTTCCAAACCGGCTCGCGCTTTTCCTTGAACGCCTGCGCACCCTCCTCGCCATCCTCGGTCTCGGCGATTTCCTGGTCGAGGTGGCGTGCGTAGGCCAGCAACGACGGCGGGAAGGCGGCGCTCAGCCGGTATAGCCGCACCACGGCCTGGGTCGCGAGCGGCGAGCCCAGGCAGACCATCCTGGCGAGTTCCTCGGCGGCCTCGACCACCTTCTTGCGAGGGACCACCTTGTTGACGATCGCCTGCTGCAGGCACTCCTGCGCCGACAGGCGTCCGTTGCACAGCGTGAGGAACGCCGCCGCCGTGCGCGGCAGTGCCGCATAGACCTCCTGCGGCGCACCGAGGCGGCCGACATGGGTGTGCTGGTCGCCGATCCACGCATCATCCGCCATCACCCGCAACTGGCACTGCAGCGCGATGTTCAGTCCGACACCTACGGCAAAGCCGTTCAATGCAGCAATCAACGGCTTCTCGAGATTGACGTCCTGCGGCTGACCGCCGCCGCCCCAATGGTAATGCGGGCTGTTCGGATCCTCATGCGGGGTCCGCTTGCCTTCGGCGCGGTGTTGCGCGAGGAACTTGACATCGCGCCCGGCGCAGAACGCGGGCCCGGTGCCGGTGACGATGCCGACATAGATGTCGGGGTCCAGCCCGATGTCGCGCCAGCAGGATCGCAGCTCAATATAGGCGTAGCTGTGCAGCGCATTGCGCACCTCCGGCCGATTGATCGTTACATATGCGATGTGTCCCTTCTTCTCGTATTTAACGAATTCCAAGTTCTTCGGCGCGCTCGCTGGGTCGTACGGGGAGACTGGCTTGGCCATTGGCTGATTCCCTTTTTAATGATCGGTCGTGGTCGGCTTCGACTCAGCTGTTGCCGCCGCCGAAGTTCGGCTTGCGCTTCTCGAAGAACGCACGCCGGGCCTCCGCTCCATCCGCGGATTTGCTGAGCTCGGTGGTGTAGGACTGCTCGGCCCGAAAGCCCTCGCGCATGTCCAGTGCCTCGATAGCGGAGAACGAGCCGCGGATGCGGCGCAGGGCCGCGGGGCTCTTGCCCGCGATGGTGCTGGCCAGTGCGATGGCAGCCGGGAGAAGCTGGTCCGCCGGCAGGCACTCCTCGACCGCGCCGAGCCGGTAGAGTTCCGCTGCGGCGACGCGCTCTCCGGTCAGCATCATTCGACGAACTTTGGAAGGAGGCAGGATGCGCTGCAGGATGCTGGCGCCGCCGCCTTGTCCGACATCGATCTCGGGCATGCCGAACAGCGCGGTGTCGGCCGCGAGGATCATGTCGCAGCACGCCGCCAGCACGAAGCCCGCCCCGAGTGCTGCGCCGTTGACCGCGGCGATGACCGGCTTGCTGCTGTCCACGACACAGAAGAATGCGTCCCTGGTCAGGCGGTTGGCGCGCACATGGTCGCCGTCCGAGGCGCCGAGCGTTGCCTTTTCCTTGATGTCAGCGCCGGCGCAGAAGACATGACCGTGCGCGGTGAGGACGATGACCCGCACCTCGGGATGATCTTCCAGCCGATCGAAGACCCGCAGCATGGCTTCGCGGATTTCCCGACCAAGGGCGTTCACCGGCGGCCGTGCCAGTGTCACCACTGCGACCCCGGCAGCGGCAATGCTCACTTCGATGTTCGTATCGTTCATTATCCGATCTCCGCCGGCTGCCTGCAGTCGAGATCGAACTATGGCGGCAGGATTGAAACCTTTCAAGCAACCCTACTGGACGGGGGATCAAGGGGATTGAAACAGTTCAATGTGGCGGCTAGCATTCCGCCAGCCAGGACGTCAGAACCTGCGAGGGGAGGCCGCCTTCATGCCGAAATTGCACCGACGGACGACGCTCGGCGTGATCGCCGCCAGTCTGGCCCAAGGCTTGATCGCGGGCCGTGCGAAGGCCGCGGACTACCCTGCCGGTCGCTCGATCACCCTGATTGTTCCCTACGCGCCCGGTGGCGTTACCGATACCGGAGCGCGGCTCATGGCAGCCGCGCTGGAAGCATCGCTCAAGGTGCCGATGCGCGTCGTCAATCGTGAGGGCGCAGCCTCGCAGGTCGGGCTTACCGAGCTGGTACCGATCAAAGCCCGACGGCTACACCCTGTCCTATGTGGTCCTGCCGACCGTGGTCACGCACTACCTCGATCCTGCGCGCGCGGCGATCTATACGCGCAAGGATTTCCAACCGATCGCCATGCACCATTCGACCCCGCAGGTCCTGGCGGTCCGTGCAGACAGCCCGTATCAGACCTTGAAAGACCTGGTGGAAGCCGCCCGGGCCAAGCCGGAAGCGCTCAAGGTCAGCGACA
The DNA here is from genome assembly GCA_963819305.1 of uncultured Alphaproteobacteria bacterium. Lineage (GTDB taxonomy): Bacteria > Pseudomonadota > Alphaproteobacteria > Acetobacterales > Acetobacteraceae > CAVTKE01. Next base: position 206,948 of record CAWFVP010000001.1, on the reverse strand, counting down.
GCGGATTGATGGGCGTTCCGCATTCCGAGGTCTTGATGCTGCAACTTGCTGCCGGCGTGAAATTCGCCTCGGTGCATTTCGGCGGCGGCGCGCCGTCGATCACCGCATTGCTCGGCAAGCACGTCGATGTGCTGGCGGGCGCCACCGCTGACGCCAGGCCGTACAAAGCGAGTGGCGAGTTCCGCGTGCTCGGCGTGGCCGCGGCCCAACCCGATGCGTTGATGCCGGACGTGCCGACGATGCGGTCGCAAGGCTACGACGTGCTCGCGGCCTCCGCGACCGGCATCGTCGCGCCGGCCGGAACGCCCGCCGAAATCGTGACGTTGCTGACCGATGCCGTGCGCGCGGTGGTGGACAGCCCCGAGCACAAGGCGAAGCTGCTGCAACTGGGAGTTTCACCTTACTACCTGAACCCCGCCGACTACACCCAGGTGTGGATCGACAACGAAACCCGGATGAAGCCGCTGCTGGCGCGCCTGCAAACCCAATAGCCGGTTCACCGCCGGGGCGGAGCTTTTTGCACAGATTCGCGCAGTTCAATCCCGGCCTTCAGCTCGATGCGCCGCACCGGGCCGCGATCCCCGTGCATGCGGCGTAACAGCAACTCCCACGCCTCTCGGGCGATCTCCCGGACCGGTTGGCGGATGACCGAGAGCCGGGGGCTGGTCAGTTCGGCCCACACCGGCTCCTCGAAGGCCAGCAGTGAAATGCGCGAGGGATAGGCGTCCCCCATTGCGCGCAGCACATGCAGCGTATGGACGGCGATCACGCTGTTGCTGACGATCACCGCCGTGGCAGCTTCGCGCCCTTGCAGGGATGCCGCGAGCCTCCTGGCATAGCCGGCCTCGCTGTCGCCCGGCTCGAGCACGCCGACTTCCATGACGGTGGCAGTCACCTTGCGCGTCGCCGCCGCCGCCCGCCTCCGCATTGCCCTGATCCGTTGACGCGATATGCTCAGAACCTGGGATTCCACGACGAACAGAATCCGGCGATGCCCCAGGCGGATCAATCGATCGACGGCATCGCCCATCACGGCGCCATTGTCGAAGGTGACCTGGTCGAAGCGGGTGTCCCGGCACGGGCGATCGACCAGCACCGCCGGAGTCCCCGACGCATGGACCAAATCAAGGGTTTCGCGCGGATCGAGGGTCGGCACCAGCAGCAATCCGGCGATGCGATGGCGCAGCAATTCGCGAACGCGGCGCAACTCCACCTGCGGGTCACGGCGGGTCAGCACCTGCATCACCTGGTAGCCGCGCCCGGCGGCGATGTCCTCGAAGCTGTCGATCAGCGCGGCAAGGTAGGCGCTGGCGACATGCGGGACCGACAGGCCCACCACCGGCGTCCGCTGACGCCGCTGCGCGTGAGCGAGCATGTTCTGCTCATACCCCAGGGCCCGCATCGCCGTCTCAACACGTTCCCGCAGGCCGGCGCTGACGTTGATCGTGCCATTCAGCACATGCGAAACCGTTCCGACCGACACACTGGCCCGACTGGCGACGTCGCTGATGGTGGGCTTCCGGGTTGGGTTCATCGGCCTGCGTCGATCTTCAGGAATATCTACAGCCTGGGCAGGTGGATGCAACCCGGACTGCTGCTTCTTGAACCATTTCAAGCTTGCCAACATAGTCGACCCGCAAGTGACAACGGCGGGAGGGCAAGCCATGGATCAAATGCTGGTGGGATCCCAGGTCTTCGCCGATGTCTCTCGATTGCTGGCACCCCGCACGGTCGCCGTGATCGGCGCGTCCGACCAGACCGGCAATGTCGGCGGCGCCGCGGTCCGGTTCTTCCGCAAGTTCAACTCGCCCTGCACCGTCTGGCCAGTGAACCCGGGGCGGGAGACGGTCGCGGGTTTGCCCTGCTATCCCAGCCTCGCGGCGCTCCCGGGGTCACCGGACCTGGCGATCCTGGCGGTGCCGGCCACAGCAGTGTCGAAGGTGGTGCAGGACTGCATCGATGCTGGTATTCGCGCCGGGATCGCCTGGGCCGGCGGCTTCGTGGAAGGCGGCGCGCGAGGGCATGGCGATGCAGGCCGAGCTGGCGAAGATATGCCGCGACGCCGGGTTTGCGCTGCTGGGGCCGAACTGCATCGGCATCATCGATACGCACGGGCCGCTCACTGCCAGCTTCGCATCGATGATGCTGGGCTTCGATCGGTTCCTCGCCGGCAACATCTCCATGATCAGCCAGAGCGGGGGCCTGGCCACGATGGGCCAGGCGATGGCGCAGCTGGAGGGCTACGGATTCCGCTACATGATCAGCACCGGCAACGAGGCGGTGCTGGGTGTCGCCGATTTCATCCATGCGCTGGCCGGCGATCCGCTGACCAAGGTGATCGCCGTCTATGTGGAAGGCGTCCGCGACGGCGGCAAATTCCGTCGGGCCTTGTTGTCGGCGCGGGCGGCGGGGAAGCCGGTCATCGTGCTGAAGGCCGGCGCCACGCCGGCCAGCGCCGTGGCGGCGGCGGCCCATACCGGCGCCCTGGCCGGCGAGGGCCGCGTCTGGGACGCGGTGCTGCGCGAGGCCGCCGCGATCCAGGTCGAATCGCTCGAGGAATTGCTGGATGTGGCGATGCATCTCAGCGGCGCCGACCTCCGTAAGCGTCCGAGCAACCGTGGGGTCGCGGCGGTGACGTTCGGTGGCGGCAGCGGCGTGCTGTCGGCCGACCAGTGCGACCGCGTCGGCCTTGCCGTTCCGGCACTCGCCGACGCGACGCGCGTCGCCTTGCAAGGGGCGGTTCCCCCGCTGGCGTCCACCCGGAACCCTGTCGATCTCACGCCGCAGGCCTATCTGGACGCGCAATGGCTCGATCATTTTCCGCGCGCCCTCGACATCATCGCGGCCGATCCCGTGGTCGGCACGGTGTTCTTCCAACTCGGGCCGATGGCGCGGGGAGACCTCGAGATGGCGCGCATGGTCGCGGCGTTCAGGCAGCGCTGCGGCAAGCCGGTGCTGGTCGCCTGGCCGCTGGCCTTGGAGGAGGCGCGCGCCAGCCTTCGACAGGACGGTGTTCACATCTTTCCCGAATACTCGCGCGCCGTGCGCGTCATGGGGCGCCTGGCCAACTACGCGGAGGCGCTCGACGCCATCGACGATCCGCCGGCGGCTGCAGCTTTCGCGCCCAGACCCTTCGACTGGCACGCGGCACTTCCCGGGGTGCAGGCGGCGAGCGTCATCTCCGAACACCAATGTCACGCCGTCCTGGCGAGTGCCGGTCTTCCTGTAGCCGCCGGGCGGTTGGCCACAAGCGAGGCGGCGGCGGTGGCGGCGGCGCATGAGGTGGGCTTTCCGGTGGTGATGAAGGGTATCTCGTCGCAGGTGACCCATCGTGCGGCCGCCGGCCTGCTGGCGCTCGGAATTGATTCGGAGGCCGCTCTGCGCGCCGCCTGGCAACGGCTGCAAGCCAGAGCCGGCGTCCTGTCGGTCGGGCTGGACGGCATCCTGGTCCAGCACATGATGCGCGATGGCGCGGAGCTGCTGGTGTCGGCATTCCGCGACCCTGATTTCGGGGTGATGATCTCCCTCGGTGCCGGCGGCAGCCTGACGGAATTGCTCGATGATGTCGTCCTGGTGCCGGTCCCGCTGGAGCCGATTGCTGCCGTTCGTGCGTTGCGGCGGCTGCGGTTCCTGCGCCGGACCGCGATCCTGCCGCAGCCCTTGATCGAATTCGTCGTCCGCTTCGCCGCCATAGCGGCGGCGGCGCCGTGGAAGAGATTCGTGCTCGAAGTGAATCCGGTGAAGTGGACCGCCGACGAGGCCCGGGCGGTGGACGGCCTGCTCATCATCGGCGAGCTATGAGGGCCTGATTCGCCCTCGAAATATCCACCGGTGGGAAGCGTGGCGATGCGCCCATGACCGAATTTCCGAAGTCGGCTGGAAGTCAGCGCTGTACTTGACATCGCTTGAGAGCTGGGCCGGACTAAGGAATTCCACGATTGCCGGAGGGGGATGTGATGGGCCGATATGGGCGTGTCGCGTTGTTGCTGGCGGCGATGACCTTCCCGCCGGTCGCAACCGGGGCGACGGAGGTGCCGGATGTCGACGGGACCTGGATGATCCGGGATCTCGTGCTGGAGATCTTCAAATGCCAGAACCAGGTCTGCGGGCGAATCACCTGGATCCGTGATGCCCGACGCCTGCGCAGCCAATGCGGCAGCACCATCGTATGGGGATTGACCGCCGATGGGCCGGCCAAGTGGTCCAACGGCACCATCCTGGATCCCGATGATGGCAACACCTATCGCTTGTCGGCATCGCTGCAGGAGGACGGCGCCCTGAACGCACGGATCTACAAGGGAATCCCGCTGTTCGGTAAAACTGAAATCCTCAAGCGGGTCGATGCGCGATCGCTGAGCGGCCGCTGCTGATCCGGCCTGCTATTTGCCTTCCTGCTTGCCCTCTTGGGCGACCAGGGCATTCCACAGCACGAGCAGTTCCTGCGCCATCGGATCGCGCGACGCCTGCGGCCGGACGGCGGTGTGCACCAGCACCAGCTTCGCGCGTGGATCGACCAGGATGGTCTGCCCATGCACGCCCAACAGCGCGAACTGGCGACGCGGGCCGGGCAAAATCCAGACCTGGTAGCCATAGCCGTAGAACTTGGTCGCGCGGCGCGGCGCCAGGATGTTGTCCGGGGGCGCTGCCGTGGTGGCGTCCAGCATCCATTGCCGGGGGATCACCTGGTCTTCGCCCCACGCCCCGTCATTGGCCAGCAGCACGCCGAAGCGGGCCCAGTCCCGCAGGACCGCGCTGAAGCAGCAATAGGTCATTTCCTGGCCGGAGGCGTCCACCGCCCAGCTGGCATCGGCCTCCGTGCCGATGCGCTGCCAGATGCGCGTCGAGAGGTAGTCGGCGACCGGCGCGCCGGTCGCGCGGTGCAGCACCAGACCCAATAATTCGCTGTTCAGGCTGGCGTAGTGCCACAGCGTCCCCGGGGCGGCGATGCGGCGATCGAATTGCCGCAATGCGGCGACGGTTCCGCTGACCGGAGTGCCGGCCAGGGCCGACCCGGATGGCGGCGGCACCGCGCGGTGCAGGTCGCGGCCCATCCGGGCGACGTCGTCCCGGCCGTTATAGACCTCGTTGAAGGCGATGCCGCTGGCCATCTGCAGCAGCGCCCGGATCGTCGTTTCGCCGAGCTGGTTGCCGGCGAGCTCCGGCACGTAGACCGACGCCTTGTCGTCGAGGCTGTGGATCTTGCCTTCATCGACGGCGATGCCGATGAGCATCGCCAGCACCGTCTTGCCCATCGACTGGGAGGTGAACCGGTCGCTCTCGCGGCGCCCGTAGCGATAATGCTCGAACAGGATGTCGCGGTCGCGTGCGATCAGCAGGCCCGTGGCCGGATGTCGGTCCAGGTAGTCGCCAAAGTCGTGCTGGCCGCCCTGGTATGCATAGGTCAGCGTCAGTTCGGCGCCGGCGCGGGCAAAAGGCGCCGGGGCATCGGCGCGTCGCACCTGGCGGGTGGGCATCAGCGCGTCGTAGTGGCTGTAGGCGCCGACGAGATTGCGCTGTTGATTTACCGTCTGCCGGCTGCCGACCGGATAGCCGTCCGCCTCGCCGAAGGCGGTCGCATCCGGCCCGGTGTTGGAGAAGACGGGCAGTGCATCGGCAAAGGCTGGCGCGCCGGAGAACGGCAGGATGACGGCGAGGCAGGCCAGCGCGCGGCTAATGATCATCCGTTGATCCTATAGCACCAGGACCGGCAACAGGGCATCCAGGCGTTTGCGACCTTCCGGGGTCGTTCGCAAATTCATTTCGCTGTGCTCGACATAACCCGCGGCAATGGACTGGGCGAGAATGCCGGGATCGAGGGCGGATTCCAAATCCTGGCCGGTGCGGCGGCGAAACCGTTCGGACGACACGCCCTCGGTCAGCCGCAGGCCCATCAGCAGCATTTCCCGGGCGCGGTCGCGCGCGGTCAGGACTTCCTCGGCGGTTGATCCGTGGCCCTGGCGCTCGACCAGCGCCGCCCATGGCTCCGGGGCGCGGTGGCGGCGGGTCGCCACCAGCCTGCCGTCCAGCATGACGCGGCCATGCGCGCCGGGACCGATGCCGGCGTATTCGCCGTAGCGCCAGTAGGCCAGGTTGTGCCGGCTTTCGGAGCCGAGCCGCGCGTAGTTGGAAACTTCGTAGGCCAGCAGGCCGAACCTTGCCGCGGCCTCGCCGGTCGCGTCGTACAACGCGGCGGCGAGATCTTCGTCCGGAAGTGCGAACTCGCCGCGGCGATATTGCGCCTCGAACGCGGTGCCCGGCTCGATGGTGAGCTGGTACAGCGACAGGTGATCGGCGGCGAGCGTGAGCGCGGTCTCCAGTTCCTGCCGCCAGGCAGCGAGGCTCTGGCCGGGGCGGGCGTAGATCAGGTCGAAGGAGATACGGTCGAACAGCCGCCGCGCGGTCTCCAGCGCCGCCACCGCTTCGGCGGCGGAATGCTGGCGGCCGAGGCGGCGCAGATCGGTTTCGTCGAGGCTTTGGACACCCAGTGAAATCCGGTTGACGCCAGCCTCGCGCAACGTCGCCAGGCGGCCCGCCTCGACGCTGGTGGGGTTGGCTTCGAGGGTGATTTCCAGGTCGTCACCGGCGTCGAACAGCGCGCGGGCGTCGGTGATCAGGGCGGCGACGCTGTCCGGGTCCATCAGGCTGGGGGTGCCCCCGCCGAAGAAGATCGACGCCAGCGGGCGCCGCCCCAGCCGGCCGGCTTCCCAGGCGAGTTCCCGCCGCAGCGCAGCCGCGAACCGCGTCTGGTCGATGGACTCGCGGACATGGCTGTTGAAGTCGCAATAAGGGCACTTGGCCAGGCAGAACGGCCAGTGGATATAAAGGGCGATCGGGTCCATGCGGACCTCTTACAGGAGTTGAACCATGCCTGGGATAGCAATGCCGGGGGCGCTGACTCCCACGGCGCTGGCGAGCGTCGCGGTGATGTGGTTCGTCGCGGTGGCAATCCCCGGGCCGAATTTCCTCGTGGTGGCGCGGACGGCGGCGGCTCGCAGCCGGGGCGCGGCACTTGCGGTTGTCGCTGGGATCGGGCTGGGCAGCGCTTGCTGGAGCCTCGCCGGGCTGTTCGGGTTGCATGCGCTGTTTGCCGCGGCACCCGCCGTGTATGCCGGGCTGAAGCTCGCTGGGGCATTTTACCTGATGTTCCTCGGCGGCCGCATCCTGCTGGCCAGCCGCGGCAGCGCCTCCCCGCCGCCGGTCCGGGGCGCATCCGGCTTCCCCCTCGGCCTGCTGACCAGCCTGTCCAATCCGAAATCGGCGCTGCTGGTGGCCGGCCTGTTCGCGGCCGTGATGCCGCAGGGCGCCAGCCTGCCGCTTGGGCTGGCGACGGTTGCCGAGATGGTGACGATTTCCGTCTTTTGGTACGCCGCCGTGGCCTGCCTGGTCTCGACCGCGGGGATGGCCGCGGCATTCCTGCGCCTGCGCCGTTGGATCGATCGGTTGGCCGGCGTGGTGTTCATGGGCTTCGGCGCCCGGCTGGTATTGGAGCGGAGCTGATGTCCGGCAGTTCGATCGACCGGGTGCGCGCGGCGCTGTTGGCCGCGGGGCACGCCGACAGTATCGTGGAGTTTCCGGACGGGACGCGGACGGCCGCCGACGCGGCGGCGGCGGTCGGCTGCGAGGTGGCGCAGATCGCCAAGTCGATCGTGTTCCGCGCCGAGAACCGCGCCGTCGTGGTGATCACATCCGGCGCCAACCGGGTGGATGCCGGCAAGGTGGCCGGGGCGCTGGGCGTGGCGGTCCGGCGGGCAGATGCGGATTTCGTCCGCGCCGCCACCGGCTTCGCCATCGGCGGTGTGGCGCCGGTCGGGCTGCTTGGATCGCCGCTGCTGCTGTTCGATCGCGACCTCCTGGCGTTGCACCCGATCTGGGCGGCGGCCGGCTCCCCGAGCCATGTGTTCTCGACCGAGGCCGAGACGCTGCTGCGCATCACCGGCGCGCCGGTGGCCGATATCCGCCAGGAGAGCTGATCAGACCGCCCGGGCGTGTCGCCGCACCTCGTCGCTGCGGGCCAGATAGGCATCGAACACGGCCGCGACATTGCGCACGAAGGGTCGGCCGGCTTCGGTGACGGTCACGCAGCGGCCGTTCCAGAGCACCAGGCCGTCGTGCACGAACTGGTCGAGGCCGTCGGCCGCGTCGAGCAGGGCGGCGGGGTTCGCCGAATGCTCCAGGGCAATCGTCACGAGATCGGCCTGCAGGTCGCACATCAGGCGCTCGATCACCGTGCGGCGCAGCCGGTCGTCGCTGGTCAACGCGACGCCGCGGACCGTCGCCGGGCTGCCCGCGCCGATCGCCGCGGCGTAGGCCGGCACGCCGGGCGCATTCTGCACATAGCCTTGCGGCAGGCAGCCGATGGCGCTGGCGCCGATCCCGATCAGCGCCGGCGCGGCATCGGTGGTGTAGCCCTGGAAGCTCCGGTGCAGTTGCCGACGCTCGGCGGCGGTCGCCATCGGATCGCCCGACCGGGCGTAGTGGTCGAGACCCACCGCCCGGTAGCCGCCTTCCTGCTCCAGCACGGTCCTGATCGCCCTGTTCTGGGCAAGCCGCTGCTGCGCATCCGGCAGCGTCGCCTCGGCGATCAGCGACTGGTGGCGCTTCATCCACGGCACGTGGGCGTAGCCGAACACCGCGATCCGGTCGGCATCGAGGCCGAGCGCCTGGCGGGCGGTGCGCACGACGCTTTGCTCGGTCTGGAACGGCAGGCCGTAGATCAGATCGAGGTTGAGCGACTGCACGCCGATCGCGCGCAGCGAAGCGGCGCATGACGCGGTCTCCGCATAGGACTGCACGCGGCCGATCGCCGCCTGCACCGCCGCATCGAAATCCTGGACGCCGAGGCTGGCGCGGGTGATGCCGATATCCGACAGCGCCGCGAGGCGATCGGATGGCAGCATCGTCGGGTCCACCTCGATCGCCACCTCGGCGCCGGGCAGCAGGGTGAACAGATCGCCGATCGAGGCCATGATCCCGGTCAGGCAGTCGGCCGGCAGCGTGGTGGGCGTGCCGCCGCCCCAATGCACCTGCGCGACCTTCGCCCGGCGGCCGATGCATTCCGCGACCAGAGCGAGTTCGCGCTGCAGCATCGCGGCGTAGGCGCGGCGGGGGGCGTCCTGGCGCACGACGCGGGTGTTGCAGCCGCAGTAGAGGCAGAGCCGGTCGCAGAACGGCACATGCAGATACAGCGAGACGGATGCGTCCGCCGGCAACTCCGCCAGCCAGCCGCGATAGATGTCCGGAGTGACCGCCGCGCCGAAATGCGGCGCCGTCGGATAGCTGGTGTAGCGCGGCACCCGGCCATCGTAGCGGGCGACGAGTTCGGCATCCGTCATTCCGGCAGCGTGCCGCGGTGCCGCTGGCGGTGCATTGATTTGCGTCAAGCCTCAGCGATCGCGCTGCACGCCCAGATATGTGCGGTCATCCGCCCAGAGATTGGCCAGGGATCCCTTCACCGATGCGAAGCGTGCCACCTTGGCCGGGTCCTCCGCCTCGACTTCGATGAAGCGGCGTTCCCATTCGGCGACGCCGAAACCGGCGGCCGGGGTGAAGTAGCCGTCGCTGAACAGCTCGACCTGATGCACATCGCGCGCATCCAGGCTGGTCCGAAAGATCAGATGCGCCGGTATGGGGAACCCATCGAGGCATGAATACCCGAGCGGTGATCGGCCATTGTTCTGATGGTGCTTCTGCTCGTTCAGGATGCCGCCGCGGAGCAGTCTCGAAACCAGTTCGGCAGGGATGGCTTGGTATGTCCGCGCGCATGCGGCCGCGGCCGCCGCTTCGATGGCTTGCAGCTCGCCCACGGAAAACTCTCCCGCTGGTTGACGGGTGCCGTGGAGGACGACCTTCCGGGACAGCCGCTCCCGCAGTTCCGGGTCTTCCGATCGGCCGGCCGCCGCAGCCCATGCGGCGCCGCGCAGCGTCGCGGTGATCCCGTCGAGATCCTTGTTGACCTGATACACGCGCTCGCCGTTGATGCGGACGCCGCTGTCGCCCACTAGAAGGATTTCGATCCGCTCGCCCTGTTCCAGCACCAGCGCCAATGTCGTCGAGAAACGCGGATTGGCGTCGTCGCGGACTAGGTCCGACATGCCGAAGCGGACATACGCCGCGGCGATGGCATCGGTCAGGTGCTGGATGAGGGCGGTTGCATCGCCGAATTCGTCGGCCGTACCGCACTCGAGCCGGCGCTGCACCAGGTCGGCTGCGAACTGTCCGGACAGCTTGCCGTCGTAGCGGGCCGGCCCGCGTGCGGAAACGCCATCGATCACCGCGTAGGCGCGGCCGGGCAGGACGACCAGACGGTCCTCGTTGGCTTCCGGTCGCGCGGGGTCCTTGCCTGCGGAGAACGCCTCGATCAGCACGGCGGCGGATGTGCGGCGGCGGCCTTATTGGCTGTCGGCAATCTTCTTCCACTTGGCCATGAGCGCCGCCCGGTCGCGCGAGACGGCGGCCATGTCGTAGGGAATCGTTTTGATCTGGGCCAGCGGCGGCAATGCACCATTGGCGGAGACATCGGTGCGGATCGAGCGGCGCCCGACGGTCTGCACCAGGATTTCCTGCACCGGCTTGGACAGCACCCAGTCGATGAACCGCTTGCCCTGGTCGGGATGCGGCGCCCCCTTCACCAGCGCCACGCCGTCGGCGTTGATGGTGGTGCCGTCGGTCGGATAGACGATGGCGACATGTCCGCCGCCCTTCACGTATTGCAGGGCATTGTCTTCCAGGGTCAGGCCGACCTCCGCCTCGCCGTCATTGACGTAGCGCGGCACCGCGCCGGAACTGTCGGACAGCGCGAAATTGGCGAAAATGCGGGCATACGTGTCCAGTCCCTTGTCGCCGTATGCGGCGAGGATGGTGGTGTACTGCGTGAAGGCGGAGCCGGAGCTGTCGGCGCGGGCCGAAGATACCTGGCCATGCCATTTCTTGTCGGCGAGGTCCGACCAGGTCTTCGGATACTCCGCCGGCTTCAGCTTCGTGGTGTTGACGGCCATCACCATCACCACGCCGGTGTATGGCAGCCAGGGGCCGTCGCTGGCGAATTTCGGGTCCAGCACGCGATCGAAGTCGGCCGGCTTGTAGGCCTGCAGCAGGTTGGGGTTGCTGGCCAGCACTTCCCCGCCGATCGACCAGATGACATCCGCCCTGGGCGCCGCCGCTTCGGCCTTGGCGCGGTTGAGCACGTCGCCGGAGCCGGCCTTCACGATATCGACGATGATCCCGGTTTCTTGCTGGAAGCGGGGCACCAGGGCATCCACGATCGCGGCTTCATGGGCGGTGTAGACCGTCACCCGCTGCTCCGCGGCGCCGGCCGGGCGAAACGCCGCGTGCGCCGCCAGTGCCGCGACGGCGACGAATAGCCGCGCTGAAACCGACCGTGCCATCTGGATCCCCCCTTGCATTGATTTCGAATGGATTGTTGATCGGTTGCCGGCGCCACGTAAAGTCCCAGCGAATCAGGGGATTGGGGAAAGCGCTTGGGCAGCATCAGCATTGCCGGCTTGTGCAAGTCGTACGGGACCGGAGCGGCGGTGCTGGACGCCATCGACCTCGAAATCGGTGACGGCGAGTTCTTCACACTGCTTGGGCCGAGCGGCTGCGGGAAGACTACGCTGCTGCGGATCATTGCCGGCTTCATGCCGCAGGACAGCGGCCGGGTGAGCTTCGACGGCCAGCGCATCGACGGCCTGCCGGCACACCGGCGCGACATCGGAATGGTTTTCCAGGACTATGCGGTGTTTCCGCATCTGTCGGTACGCGACAACGTGGCATTCGGGCTGCGTGCCCGTCGCCAGCCACGCGCCGAGATCGCTTCGCGGGTGGCGGAAGCGGTCGCCACGGTGCGCCTGCAGGGGCTGGAGGAGCGGATGCCCGCCGCATTGTCCGGCGGCCAGCAGCAGCGCGTCGGCATTGCCCGGGCGCTGGCGATCCGACCGCGCCTGCTGCTGATGGACGAGCCGCTGTCCAACCTCGACGCCAAGCTGCGGGTCGAGATGCGCGAGGACATCCGCGACATCCAGCGCCGCCTGGGGATCACCACGATCTACGTGACCCATGACCAGGAGGAGGCGCTGGCGATTTCGGATCGCGTCTGTGTCCTCAACGCCGGCCGGATCGAGCAGGTCGGTACGCCGTTCGAAATCTATCGGCATCCGGCCCGCCGTTTTGCCGCCGGTTTCGTCGGCAGCATGAATTTCCTCGCGGCCCGGTTGTCGGAGGACGGGGCGCTGGTCTTCGCCGGCCGGCATTGGCGGGTCGACCGGACGGTGCCGGCAGGGGCGGTGGAAATCGCGATCAGGCCTGAAAACGTGCTGATCGGACCGGAGGCGATGCAGGACCGCGCCGGCATCCGTCTGGCCGGCATCGTCGAGAAGACCAGCTTCCTCGGGCGGGAGGCGCATTGCGTGCTGCGCACCGAGGCCGGCGACATCACCGCCCGGCTGAGCGATCCGAGTGCGGCGCTGCTGGAAGGCGCCGGGCGGGCGATGGAGCTGACGCTGCCGTTCGATCGGCTGTCCATCTTCCGCCCGGATGGCAGTTCGCTGGGCGCTGGCATCGGCGCATGAATGCTGCGAAAAAACTGCGCCCGGATGTCTGGACCGCAGTGCTGCTGTTCGGCTGGCTGATCCTGGCGGCGCTGCTGGTGTATCCGCTGTCGTCGATCCTGCGAGCCAGCCTGCTCGACAACGAGACCGGCGCGTGGACGCTGGAGAATTACGCAACGGTGCTGACCCGGCCGCGCTATTTGCGCGCCTTAGGCAACACCTTCATCGGCGGCTTCGGCGGCATGGCCGGGGCATTGGTGCTGGGCGTGACGCTGGCGCATCTGGTGACCCGCTATGCCCTGCGAGGGGCGAGCATCGTCACCACCCTGGCGGTGATCGCACTGGTGACGCCGCCGTTCATCGGAGCCTATGCCTGGATCGTGCTGTTCGGCGCCAATGGGGCGGTGCGGAATTTCCTGGCGACGCTGGGCATCGGGCTGCCGCCGATCTACGGCGCCGTCGGGGTGGTCACCGTGTTCAGCCTGAAATTCTTTCCGCATGTGTTCCTGCTGACGTCGGCCGGGTTCCGAGCCGTGAACCGGTCGCTGGAGGAGGCGGGCGAAAGCCTCGGCATGTCGCCGGTGCGCCGCTTCGCGCATGTGACCCTGCCGCTGGTGGCGCCGGCGATTTCGGCCAGCGCCTTGCTGACCTTCGTGCTGTCGATTGCCGATTTCGGCACGCCGCGGATCATCGGGCGCAGCTTCCAGATGCTGTCCACCGAAGCCTTCGTGCTGTTCGCGTCGGAGATGGGCGGCAATCCTGGCCTGGCCTCGGCGATCAGCGTGGTGCTGCTGGTGATCTCGATGGCGCTGGTGCTGCTGCAGCGCCGGGTCGCGCGGCGGATGCCGCACCAGGCGCATGTCGCCCGGCGGCAGCAGGCGGAGCGGCCGCGCGGCTGGCATTCCACGCTGGTGCATGGCCTGGCCTACGCGATCGTGCTGGCGGGAGCACTGCCGAGTCTGGTTGTGGTGTTCTATTCGTTCCGCCGCACCAGCGGGCCGGTGTTCCAGGACGGCTTCAGCCTGCAGAGCTACGCGCGCGTATGGCATACGGTGCCGCAGGCGATCGGCAATTCGTTGCTGTTCTCCGCCAGCGCCGTCATGGGCATCATGGTGATCGGGGTGCTGACGGGCTATGTCATCGCCCGGCGCCGGAATTTCGCGACCGCCGCCTATGAGTCAGCATTGGTCGTGCCTTATGTCGTGCCTGGAATCGTGATGGGCATCGCCTTCGTCGAGAGCTTCAACACCGGTCCGTTCGCGATGACCGGCACCGGCACCATCATCGTGCTCGCGGTGCTGATCCGCCGGCTTCCCTACGCGACGCGAGCGACAACCGCGGCCCTGGGACAGCTCAGCCCGAGCCTTGAGCAGGCGGCGGTCAGCCTCGGCTGTCATCCCGCGATGGCTTTTCTGAAGGTGACCGTGCCGCTGATCATGCCGGGCATCGTTGCCGGCGCGATGATGAGCTTCGTCACCGCGATGAACGAGCTGTCCTCGTCGCTGGTGCTATATGTCGGGCGCACCGTGACAATGCCGGTCAGCATCTATCTGCTCGTCACCGACGGCGAGTACGGCACCGCTTCGGCGCTGGCGACGATCCTGTTGGTGGCGACCGGCGTGCTGGTCTATGGCGCGTTCCACCTGTCCGGGCGCGATCAGCGGTCATTGCTGTAGCACCCGGTTTGCGCGCGATGCTCAGTGCACGGGCGGTGGGCTATCCTTCAATGCGGTGACCGCCGGCGCGTAGGCGCGCGGCGGGCTGATCCGGCGGAAGATGTAGCGCAGGGCGTCGGGCATGGCCGGCCGCCAGACCTGGAAGTTGTGCCGTCCGGCGAGCAGCAGCAGGCGGGCCGGCCAGCCGTGGCGGCGCCAGGTTCGATACAGGGCGATGGCCTGGTCCTGGATGTGGAACTCGTCGTCCATGCCCGACATGATGTAGAGCGGAATGCGGGTATGCGCCTCGGCGAAATGGTCGATCAGGCTTGGATAGTTCAACGCCTGCCAGCGGGCAGGGTCGAAGGCGCCCTGGTTCTGGAAGGCCGGCGAGCGGCGGCTGGAGGAGCGCTCTGGCGGCTCCGGCACGTAGACCGCCGGGCTGAGCAGGGCAGCGGCGCCGAACATGCGCGGGTTGAGCATCAGCAGCCGCAGCGCGCCGTAGCCGCCCATCGATTCGCCGGCGATGACCCGCCCGCCGGCATCCGCGATTGTGCGGTAATGCTGGTCGACGAACGGCACCAGATCGGCGCCGAAGGCGGTCTGCATCCGCTCGGGGCCGTCGACGTACCAGCTTTCGCCGGCGCTCGGCATGATGATGATGCAAGGCGGGATTTCGTGCGCATTGATCAGCAGGTCGGCCTGGCGGGTGATCTCGCCTTTGCTGACCCACTCGTCGCGATTCTGCCCGATGCCGTGCAGCAGGTACAGCACGGGGTAGCGCAGCTTGCCGCTGTCGTAGCCGTCCGGGAGATAAACGTTGTAGCTCCACGGTCGCCCCAACGCCTCCGAGTTGAACTCGGCCGCGAGCAGCGTGCCGGCCTGGGCGCGGGCGGCCAGCACCGGGATTGCGGCCAGGACGACAAGCAGGAGAAGGCCGTGGCGGATGGCCCGGATTGCGGCGCGTCGAAAAGGTCTCAGCGGACTGCCTCCACGATTCCGTCCGCCATCACCACGGCGAGGCAGTCGAACAGCCGGCGGGCGACCTTGACGCGCGCGGCGCTGTCGGTGACGTCGAAGTCGAGCACGCCGTCCTGGCTCCAGCGGCGCATCAGTTCGTAGCGGTCGAGCACCGGAACGTCATTGGCGGCGCCGACCCGCTGCACCGCCTCGCGGTAGGGCGGCAGGTTGACGACGCGGGCGATGCTCGGGGCGTATTGCAGGTCCATCAGGATCAGGTCGGCGCCGGCATGGCGGATCTTGCCGATGCCGTCGACGATCTCGGCGGCCAGGCTGTCGATGTCCAGCCCGGAACCGGCCTCGATCGCGCCCGGCCCCCAGATCACCAGCCGGGCGTGGGTCTCGGCGAGGTCGGCGTCGAGATGGGCGGCCGTCATGGCGGCGGAACGGCGCGGCGCGGCGCGCGAGACGACGTTGATGTCGACCTTGGGAAGGGCAGCACGGAGGTGCTCGGCGAGGCGGCTGGGATAGGTGAATTCCGCGCCGTGCGCCGCCTGCCCGGCGCTGGCGGCGCCGCCGGTCGTCAGGATCACCAGATGCCCGGCGGCAACCGACGCCTTGGCCGCCGGAAGGCTCATGCCGTGCAGGGCGAGATCGTCCGGCACCGGGCAGGCGGGTTCCTCCGCCAGCGCCGGCAGGCCCGCGAGCAGCAGGGTGAAGGCAGCCGCCAACGCCGTCCTCATGCGCGGCCGAACGGCGCGGGCCGGGCGTGCGGACGGGAGGGCAGGTGCCCGCCGGCGTCGAACCACGCCAGCAGGGTGCCGAATGCGATCATCAGCATGAGCCCGATCATGGAGAGTGCAAGCTGCACCATCAAGCCGTGACCGACCAGCGTGAGCACAATGTTGGCGAAGACCGACAAAAGGATCGTCAGGCAGAACACATAGAGCGAGTTCTGGCCGCAAAGAATGACCGGCCAGCCGAGTGGCGAGGTCAGGAAGCGGGCGTCGCGCGGCACCATTCGGGCGACGATCAGCGCCAGCGACAGCATGCTCGAGAACCCGCAGCGGCGCCAGCCGGGATTTTTCGTCGGCCCATTCCGGCAGGGTCAGCAGTGGACGCAGGCCCGGGAAGATGCCGTGCAGGGTCCACGACCCCTGGATCAGCACGCCGGCGGCGACGATCGTGATCGCCACCGGCAGCAGCCAGCGCCAGGAGGGCAGGATCTGTCGATTGCGGATCTGGGCGAAGCCGAAGGCGGCGGCGAGGATGAACAGGAACTGGTAGGAGAGCGGATTGAAATACCACTCGGTGTCGGGCGGATAGCCCGGCAGGTCGAGGTCCCAGACCTGAACCGCAACGTAGAGTAACGCGGAGACCAGCAGCGGCAGCCACAGGTTGCGCCGCATCGCCACCAGGAACAGCGGAAACACCAGCATCAGGATGATGTAGACCGGCAGGATGTTCAGCAGCGACGGCTGGAACTGCAGCAGCAGCACCCGGAAGATGGTCTCGCCCGGCTCCTCCAGGAAGGCGCCGACCTGCAGTTCGTCGGCGAACAGCGGGTTGTTGAAATGCGCCATCGTGTAGGCGACTTCGGCGTTGTACATCATGAAGATGCACAGATGCGCCACATAGAGCTGCCAGACGCGGCGCCAGATCCGGGCGGTGCACATCAGGCCGCCCTCGCGCAGCAGCGCGCGGCCGTAGACCATGGCGGCGGTGAACCCGGAGATGAAGATGAACACTTCGGCGGCGTCGCAGAACGCGTAGGCGCGCAGGGTGAGGTTGCTCAGCCGGTTGTCCGGGATGTGGTCGATGAAGATGCAGATCAGCGCCAGGCCGCGGAAGAAATCCAGGCGGTAGTCGCGGCCGGGCTTGCTGGCGCGGCCGACGGCGGGCGCGGGAGGGGCGTCAGACACGGCGCATCAGCTTGCCTCGGGGGTGCCGGAGTGCATCTGGCCAGAGATAGCGCGGTGTCGGCATCCGGTCAGCCCGGGCACGAAGTTTTGCCCTCCGTCGCCAGGCCGGTGTCGGCAAGGAAGTCGGCGAGGCAGGCGCCGAACAGCCGGTCGAACTCCGGTTCATAGCTGCCCATGTGGCCGGTCGGCGCCGGCGGACGGTCGATC
This sequence comes from uncultured Alphaproteobacteria bacterium, assembly GCA_963819305.1. GTDB lineage: Bacteria > Pseudomonadota > Alphaproteobacteria > Acetobacterales > Acetobacteraceae > CAVTKE01. The sequence goes on along the minus strand of CAWFVP010000001.1, from coordinate 189,659 downwards.
AGCAGCAGCCGGAGGCCGGCACTGGCGGCCGCGGCGCGGACGGCGGCCACGCGGCCATCGGGGTCGGGATCGAACGGGTCGTCGGCAAGCTGGACGAAGGCGAGGCGCATCGGTCCCGCGGCGGCCCGCATCCTGGCGGTAAAATCGGCCATGGCCTGGGCCCGGCGGGTCGGATTGGTGCCGTGCGCGGCGGGCGAGATAGCAGCCAGCGCGTTCACCAGCTCCGGGTGCGCCAATGTCGCCAGTGCGACGAAGGCGCCGCGCGACTGCCCGGCCACCACCAGCCGCCGGTAGCCGTCGTCGCGCAGGCGCTGCAGCGCCCGGATCAGCGCGACGCCGCCGGCGTCGAGCGGGTCCTGGCCCGGCGTGCGGTCGAACCGCCAGATGTCGTAGCCGCGCCGGGACATGCCGGCGATCCAGCCGGGGGTCGGGGGACCGTCGGGCTCGGCATCGCTGTCGTAGCCGCCATGCAGCCAGACCAGCGCGCCCTTGGCCTGACCGGTGCCGGCAGGGGTGAAGGCCGGGGAGGGGTGCAGCCACGGCGAAGGCGGTGGGTCACCCGGGGCGGCGGCGACCAGAACGAGCAGAACGAGGGAGAGAATCAGCCGAGGCATTCGGCCAGCAACCGCGCGAAGGCGCGGGCCCGGTGGCTGGTGGCCTGCTTCAGCGCCCGGTCCATCTCGCCGTAGGTCTGGCTGCCGCCCTCCGGCACGAAGATCGGGTCGTAGCCGAAGCCCAGGTCGCCCCGCGGCGGCCAGACCACCATGCCGTCGACGCGTCCCGTGAAGATGTCGGCGTGGCCGTCCGGCCAGGCGAGGCACAGCGCGGACACGAACCAGGCGCGCCGGTCGGCTGCAGCGCCCATTTCGGACTGGACCCGGGCCATGGCGGCGGCGAAATCCTTGTCGGGACCGGCCCACCGGGCGGATACCACGCCCGGGGCGCCCCCCAGGGCCGCGACGCAAAAGCCGGAATCATCGGCCAGCGCCGGCAGCCCGGCCGCGGCGCTGGCCGCCACCGCCTTCAGCCGGGCATTGCCCTCAAAGGTGGTTTCCGTCTCCTCGGGCTCGGGCAGGCCGAGTTCGCCGGCGGAGACAACCTCGATGCCGTGCGGCGCCAGCAGCTGCACGATCTCCCGCAGCTTGCCGGGATTGTGGCTGGCCAGGACCAGCCTGGCGCCACGCGGCAGCCGCCGGGACATCAGCCCTCGAGCACCTTGCGCTGCAGTTCGAACAGCCGCGCGGTGCCGGCCTTGGCCAGCGCCAGCAATTCGAGGAACTGCGCTTCCGAGAATGCCGATTTCTCTGCCGTGCCCTGGATTTCGACGATCCCGCCGGCGCCGGTCAGCACGAAATTGGCGTCCGCCTCGGCGTTGCTGTCCTCGGCGTAATCGAGGTCGAGCACGGCGCGACCGTCGACCAGCCCGCACGACACGGCGGCGACCTGCCCAGTGAGCGGGATGGCCTTGATCACGTTCATCTTCACCAGATGACGTAAGGCGAGGTTCAGCGCCACCCAGGCGCCGGTGATGCTGGCGCAGCGGGTGCCGCCGTCGGCGTTCAGCACGTCGCAATCGAGCGTGATGGTCATTTCGCCCATCGCCGCGCGGTCCACCACGGCGCGCAGGCTGCGGCCGATCAGGCGCTGGATTTCCTGGGTGCGGCCGGATTGCTTGCCGCGGGCGGCCTCGCGGTCGCCGCGGGTATGGGTGGCGCGCGGCAGCATGCCGTATTCGGCGGTGACCCAGCCCTGGCCGGAATTGCGCATGAACGGCGGCACTCGCGCCTCCACGCTGGCTGCGCAGAGCACCTCGGTGCCGCCCATGCGGATCAGGCAGGAGCCCTCGGCGTGGTGGGAAAACCCGGGGGTGATGGTGATCTCGCGCAAGGCGTCGGGGGCGCGGCCGGATGGGCGCATGTTGGTTTCATCCTGGATGTTCGGGCGGGCTATGGCGGTCCAGGCGGCGGCGCGCAAGAGTGCCGCGCGGACTGCGCTGCAAGGCGGGCGTCGGCGGCCCATTGGTCGCGAGGGCAATTTCACGAGGGACGGGAAAATATCATGCTTGGGCTCGGCATCATCGGCGCGGGGATCATGGGCGAGCGGCTGGCACAGGCGGCCGTCGGCCAGGCCGCGGACAGCGTGCGGATCACCGGCATCTGGGATCCGGCGGAGGCGGCGGTGGCGCGGGTGCGGCGCGACCTGCCGGGCATCGCCGCGGCCGATTCGCCGGAGGCGCTGATTGCCGCCTCGGACTGCGTGTATGTCGCGGCACCCCCGGCGGCGCATCTGGAACATGCCGGCCGCATCCTGGCGGCCGGGCGGGCGCTGTTCTGCGAGAAGCCGCTGGCGGTGGACGTGGCGGCGGCGACGGCGCTGGTGGCGGGGGCCGCGGGCGCCCGGGCGGCGGTCAATTTCCCCTTCGCATCCTCCTTCGCGGTGCAGCGCCTGCGGCAATGGATCGCCGAAGGGGCGGTCGGCACGCCGCAATCCCTGGCCATCGAGGTGGCGTTCGCGGAATGGCCACGTTCCTGGCAACGCGACGCCGCGGGATGGCTGGACGGCGCGGCGCAGGGCGGCTTCACGCGCGAGGTGGTCTCGCATTTCCTGTTCCTGACGCTGCGCCTGCTGGGTCCGCTGGACCTGCAGGTGCGCGCCGCAGTGTTCGACGCGCCGGACCAGAGCGAGCGCTCGATCAATGCGACGATGACCGCGGGCGGGGTGCCGGTCACGCTGACCGGCGGCATCGGCATCACCGCCAAGGACGACCACAACCTGTGGACGCTGAGCGGCGACGCCGGCAAGGTCAGGCTGCGCGACTGGTCGTTCGCCGAGCGCCTGCGGGACGGCGCCTGGGAGGCCGATCCGGACGCCCTTCCCAACGCGCAGATGCGGCCGCTGGTGCTGCAGCGGCAACTGGCCGGGGTGGCGGCGATGACGCGCGGTGAACCGCATCACCTGGCGACCCTCGACGAGGCCCTGGCGGTACAGCGGGTGGTCGAGGCGATCCTGGGCGGGCAGGCGTGAGCGGCCGGTCCTGAACAACCCGGTCCTTAAACAAAAATGACGCTGCACCTTTCGCTCCGCCGGATCGTGCTGTTCACCGCCGACATGCCGGGGATGACCGCCTTCTACCGTGATGTCCTGGGCCTTGCGTTGCGCCGCGATGAACCGCGTTGGAAGGAATTCGACGCCGGCGGCTGCGTCATTGCATTGCACAATGGCCGCTCGAAGATCGGTGCCAGGCCACCGAAGATCGGGTTCTGGGCGGCCGATATCCGCGCGGCGCGGGAGGCGCTGGTTGCGCAAGGGCTCCGCATGACCAAGGTAACAACCGGCGGCGGGCTGACCCGCTGCGAAGGCTGCGATCCCGACGGCAACCCGTTCTCGATTTCAGATCGGAGCTGATTCGGCCCGGGATTTGCTTCACTTCGCCGGATTGGCTTGAACGCGAGAGAAACCGGGACTTGAGCCAGGAAAACTGACACACTGCACAAGATGGACCAAAGCTTCATCACCCCGCCCAGCCGGCCGACCCTGGCGACACCTGGCCTCGATGCGCGTTCGGCCGCCGTGTTGCGCGAGATCGTCGAACAATATGTCGAGACCGGGGAGCCGGTCGGCAGCCGGACGCTGTCCCGGCGGCTGCCGATGGCGCTGTCGCCGGCGACCATCCGCAACGTCATGGCCGACCTGACCGATGCCGGCCTGCTGTTTGCCCCCCATACGTCGGCCGGCCGCCTGCCGACCGAACTCGGCCTGCGGCTGTTCGTCGACGGTCTGCTGCAGTTCGGCGAGCTTGGCGAGGACGAGCGCGAGGCGATCGGCGCCTCACTGGCCGCTGCCGGGCGCAGCCTGGAAGATACGCTGGCCGAGGCCTCGACCATGCTGTCCGGCCTGTCCGCCGCTGCCGGACTGGTGCTGGCGCCGAAAAGCGAGGGGCCGCTGCGGCATATCGAGTTCGTGCCGCTGGGTCCGGGCCGGGCGCTGGTGATCCTGGTGAACGGCGACGGGCATGTCGAGAACCGGGTGATCGAGACACCGCCCGGCCTGCCGCCATCGGCCCTGCAGCAGGCCGGTAACTACCTGAACGCCCGGCTGTCCGGGCGGCCGCTGACCGAGTTGCGGCGGATCGTGGCCGAGGAAATGGCCGCCGACCGCACCCAGCTGGACGCCATTTCCAGCCAGGTCGTGGCTGCCGGGCTGGCGACCTGGACCGGTGAAGGCCGGGGCGGCAGCCTGATCGTCCGCGGCCAGGCCAAGTTGCTGGCCGACGTGACCCAGATCGAGAACCTCGCCGCCATCCAGGCATTGTTCGAGCGGCTGGAAACGCACGACACGATGATCCGGCTGCTCGACCTCGCCGAGCGGTCCGAAGGGGTGCGGATCTTCATCGGCGCCGAGAGCGGGCTGTTCGGAACCTCTGGCGTCGCGATGGTGGTGGCGCCGGCCCGCAATGCCGCCAACCGCATCGTCGGCGCCATCGGCGTGATCGGACCGACCCGCATCAACTATGGCCGGATCATTCCGGTGGTGGACTACACGGCTCGGGTGATCGGCCGCCTGCTGGGCTGACGCGACCTTTCTCCGCCCGGCGGGGATTCACGGCCCGGTAATCTCGTTGCACCACCCTGCGGCCTTCGCGCCCAGGAGAATGCCGTGTCGGATGCCGACTCCGTGAAAGTCGCTGCCGGGGGACTTGCCGTCGGGGAAGCCGCCACCCGGGAAGTTGCCGCCGGCCCCCGGTTGCTCGTGGTGGATGACGAGGCGGTGCAGCGCCTGGTGGTGGCGCGAACGGCGGAACTTGCGGGATTTGCCACCGACGGCGCACCCACCCTCGCGGCCGCCGCCTACCTGCTGTACTGCCGCTCCTACGACGTGGTCGTGCTGGACCTCTCGCTGCAGGAACACGACGGCATCGAGCTGCTGCGCAGCATCGCCGATTCGGAAAGCGATCCGATCCTGATCTTCATTTCCGGCTTCGACGGCCGGGTGCGCCAGGCGGCGGCCCGGCTGGCGTCGGCCTTGGGCCTGCGGGTGGCGGGAACCCTTGGCAAGCCGCTGCAGCTGAACAGCCTCACCGGATTGCTGCGCAGCATTCCGGAGCGCCCGACCGAACGGCAGCCGCTCGCATTCGGCAAGATCGAGTCCAAGGATCTCGAGCGGGCGATCGAGCGGGACGAGATCCTGTGCATGTACCAGCCGAAGGTGGATCTGGCGGACCGGCGCATCGTCGGCCTGGAAGTGCTGACGCGGTGGCGAAGCCCGGTGCACGGGCTGGTCTCGCCCGAGCTGTTCATTCCGCTGGCCGAGCGCAACGGCCTGATCGACCGCATGACGCTGCACATCCTGGAGCGGTCGTTGACGGCATCGGCGCCCTGGCGGCAGGTGCAACCGGACCTGACCCTAGCCGTCAACCTTTCGCCGGTCAGCCTCATCGACCTCGCTTTGCCTGAGCGCGTGTCGGACGTGCTCGCCGCCACCGGCACGGCGCCCGGTGCGCTGGTGCTGGAGGTGACCGAAGGCGCCGTCATGGCCGACCATGTCGCCGCCGCCGACATCCTGACCCGCCTGCGCATTCGCGGCGTGGGCGTGTCCATCGACGATTTCGGCACCGGCCATTCGTCGCTGCTGTCGCTGCTGCGGCTGCCTTTCAACGAAATCAAGGTCGACCAGTCGTTCGTGCGATTGCTGCCGACCGACACCGAGGCCCGCAAGATCGTGCGGGCGGTAATGACCCTGGCGCGCGAACTGGATGTCTCGGTGGTGGCGGAAGGCATCGAGACCGAGGCGGTCGCGACATTGGTGGCCTCCCTCGGGGGCACGATCGGGCAGGGCTTCCTATTCGCGCCGGCATTGCGCGAGACGGCGGTGCTGGCCCGCCTGGGGGCGCCGGCGGTCGCGGTATGAACCGGACGCGGCCGCTGCGCGCGTCGCTTTCGTGGTTGTCGCGGAAACTGGAGCGCTATCCCTCGCTGGTGGACGCGCTGTGGCTTGGTTGCGCGGTCGCGGTCATCTGGATGGCGATCGGGTTGATCCTGCAGAAGGATCGGGCCGACAGCCTGGCCGACGGCCGGACCACGGCCGGCAACCTGGCGCGCGCCTTCGAGGAGTTGCTGGTCCGGGCCATCCGCGAAGCCGATCAGACCATGCGCTTCGTGCGGGTCATGCGCGACCGCGACCAGGCGGCGGTCGACCTCAAACCCTGGCTGGAAGCGGTGGACCCGCAAAGCCGGCTCGGCATGCAGATCGCCCTGACGGATCGCCATGGCATCGTCACCGCCAGCACGCTGCCGATCGAAGGCCGCGTCGACCTGTCGGACCGGCCGCATTTCCGGGCCTTTTCGGACCTTCCGGGCAGCATCGCGGCGAGCGACGCCTTGTTCATCAGCGCGCCGGTGATCGGGCGTGTTTCGCGGCGCTGGACCCTGCAGTTCGTCCGCATGCTGAAGAATGCGCAGGGCGAGTTCGACGGCATCGTCGTGCTGTCCGTCGATCCCGGCGACCTGATGCGCTTCTATGGTTCGGTCGATGTCGGGCACGGCGGCATGGTCAGCCTGATCGGCATCGACGGCATCATCCGGGCGCGCGCCGGCGGCGCCGGGGCCGCGTCGCTGGGGGAACGCTCCACCAGTCCCGCGGTCGAGCAGGCGATGCGGGCCAGCGGCGGCGAGTTCGACTGGACCGACCCGGCCGATGCGATCCACCGGCTCGAGAGTTTCCGGCGCGTGGGCGGCTACCAGCTTCTGGTATCGGTCGGGCTGTCGCGGGCAGAAATCCTGGAGGGCTACTACGCCGACCTGCGCACCTTGCTGCTGGCCGGCGCGGGACTGACGGCGCTGGTTCTCGCGGTCGGGATCACCTCGCGGCGGGGCCGGCAGCGTCTGGTGCTGGCGCGGCGGACATTGGCGTCGGCGATCGAGCATATCGGCCAGGGGCTGATCATGGTCGACGGCGAAGGGCGAATCGCGCTGATGAACCAGCGGGCGCTGCAATTGCTCGAGATCCCGCGGCATTTCGGTCCCGGGCACAGCTTCGCCTCCCTGGTGGCGTGGCAGCGGCAAAGCGGCGAGTTCGACACCGGGACGCCCGACGATGTCGGGCGGTCGATCCGCGACGAGCCCAGCCCGCAACTGGCATTGCCGAACCAGTACCAGCGGACCCGCAAGGACGGCACGGTCCTCGAGATCCGCACCGAGGTGCTGGACAACGGGTCGGCCGTGCGCACCTTCACCGACGTGACGGCGCGCGAGCAGGCGCAGGCGGCGCTGACGGCGGCGCGCGATGCCGCCGAAGCCGGCATGCGCGCGCGGGCGCAGTTCCTCGCCGTGATGAGCCATGAGATCCGCACGCCGTTGAACGGCATCCTGGGCATTTCCGACCTGTTGCGCGCCACCGCCCTGTCCCCGACGCAGGACGGCTACGCCCGCATCATCGCCGAATCCGGTGGCCACCTGCTGGATATCGTCAATGACGTGCTGGATTTCTCGCGCATCGAGCAGAGCGCCATCGAGATCGAGTCGATCGTGTTCGATCCACGCGCGGTGCTGGCCGGGGTCGTTGCGATGTTCGACGCGCGGGCCAGGGAACGCGGATTGCGACTGTCCTGGCTGGCCGACGATGGCGTGCCGGAACGGCTGACGGGTGATCCGCATCGGCTGCGTCAGGTGCTGCTGAACCTGGTCGGGAACGCCGAAAAATTCACCGCCAGCGGTGGCGTCGACATCTCCATGAGCGCCGAGCCGGTCGCCGGACGCGACGTGGCCGGGCCCGACGGTGTTGTCCATGAGTTGCTCCTCCCCGACGAACCGGCACGGTGGCGCCTGCGGTGCAGCGTGCGCGACACCGGCATCGGGATGTCCGAGGATACCCTGGGCCGGTTGTTCCAGGAGTTCACCCAGATCGACGGCTCGATCACCCGTCGCTTCGGCGGCACCGGCCTGGGACTGGCGATCAGCCGGCGCCTGGTCGAGGCGATGGGCGGCGGCATCGAAGTTGAAACCAGCGAGGGAACCGGCAGCGTATTCCGTTTCGACGTGCTGGTGTCGGCCGCCGGAGACGACGCCGGCGACGCCCCGCCGGAGCTCGCGGCGACGGTGCCCCCGGGGTTGCGGGTGCTGCTGGCGGAGGACAACCGGGTCAACCGGCTGGTCGCCGTCGGCATGCTGGAGCGGCTGGGCTGTCGCGTCCACCAGGTCGAGGACGGCCGCGCCGCGCTGGCCGCGGTGCAGGGCGAGGGCGCCGGGGCGCCGCCCGATTCCATTCTTCCGGACTTCATTCTCATGGACGTGATGATGCCGGAGATGGATGGCCTCGCGGCAACCCGGGCTATTCGGGCACTTCCGGGGCCGGCCGCCTGGATACCCATCCTTGGACTGACCGCGAACGCCTTCCGTGAAGACGAAAGGGAGTGCCTGGAGGCGGGAATGGACGGCTTCATCGCCAAGCCCGCGACGTTCGATCGCCTGTCGGCGGCTATCCTCTCGATATTGCCGGCGAAGGCTACGATCGAGCTACCGGATCCGAGCAGCTCGCCGCCCGCCTCGTCCCAGGAATTTCCAGCGGCAAACAAGACCCTGGACGAGCTTGTCGAGATTTTGGGTGCGGATACGGTGCTTGAGATCGTGGCGGCGTTCCGTGACGACCTGCCGGATCGGCTGGCCCGCCTCGAGGGCTCCGCCCAGGCCGAGAGTTTCGAGGTCCTGCGCCGGGAGGCGCACACGCTGGCCGGCGGTGCCGCCACGGTCGGGCTGGACCTGCTGGCCGAGCGCGCGCGGCAGGTCGAGCACGCTTTGCGGGCCGGGGCCAGGACGCTGCCGCCCGGCTTGATCGTCGAACTCGATGAATGCGGCCGCCTGGGGGCCAAGGCGCTTGCCGAATGGCGCCCGGCGGCTGCCGCCAAGGTGGAATTGACAGCCGACGGCGTCTGACGAAGCCATGCGGGCCGCAGCGGTCGTAACGAAGTCGCGCCGGCTGTAATCTTGGGCCAAACGTCTTGGGCAACGCGGTTCGGAACACAATGTTCGTCTTCGGCGCCGGCGCCCGCTTGTCCCGGAGCACCTCCCCGACTAACTGATGCCATCATGAGCACGAATTCATCCAATCCCGATCCGTTGGCCGCGGCCTTGGCGAACGCCATGGCGGCCGAGGCCAGAGCCCAGCAAGCCGCCCATCCTTTCGGCGCCGGCGGCCAGGGGGCGCATCCGGCGTCCGAGCCGGGCGCCGCCAACGATGCCGAGCCGCAATCGCCGGAGCAGGTGATGCAGGCCGCCAGCGCCCGCATCGCTGAGCTGGAGGCGGAGGTCGCCGAGTTGCGGGATCGCTGGATGCGCTCGGAGGCGGAGATCCAGAACGTCCGCACCCGCGCCAAGCGGGAGGTCGACGAGACCCGCCAATACGCCGTCCAGGGCTTCGCCCGCGACGTCGCCGAGGCGGCCGAGAACCTGAAGCGCGGGTTGGACGCCGTGCCGCCCGTGGGCGCCGGCGAGAGCGAGATCGTGACCCGCTTGCGCGACGGCTTCGCCGGTGTCGAGCGCAGCTTCCTGGGCCTGCTGGAACGGAACGGCATCAAGGCCACCGATCCGACCGGCGCCATGTTCGACCCGAACCTGCACCAGGCGATGAGCGAGCAGGAGACCGTCGAGCATCCGCCAGGCACGGTCATCCAGTCCTGGTCGCAGGCATGGACGCTGAACGGCCGGCTGTTGCGGCCGGCGATGGTGGTGGTGGCGAAAGCCCCTGCCGGCTCGCTGCAGGGGCCCGGGCATGAATCCGGCCAGCCGGCGTCGGCTGGCCGTCTTGATACGACCGCCTAACAGTTTTTCTGCACAAAAAACGCGCAGCGCCCTTGCCCATGGGCGGTGTGCTGAATACATCGGGTGTGAGTTTTAACGGGGATCGCGGCGGTGCCATTCTTTCGACCCCGGGCCGCTGGGATCCGCTGCAAAGGAGTTTGACTGCATGAGCAAGGTCATCGGTATCGACCTCGGGACTACCAATTCCTGCGTTGCGATCATGGAGGGCAAGGATGTCCGCGTGATCGAGAACGCAGAGGGCGCACGCACAACGCCCAGCATCGTCGCCTTCTCGGACAGCGGCGAGCGTCTCGTCGGCCAGTCCGCCAAGCGCCAGGCGGTGACCAACCCCACCAACACGGTCTACGCGGTGAAGCGGCTGATCGGCCGCCGCTGGGAAGACCCGATGGTGGCGAAAGACAAGGAGATGGTGCCGTATCCCATCGTCAAGGGTGATAACGGCGACGCATGGGTCGAGGCGCGCGGCGAGAAGTATTCGCCGAGCCAGATCAGCGCATTCATCCTCGGCAAGATGAAGGAGACCGCGGAGTCGTTCCTCGGCGAGACCGTCACCCAGGCGGTGATCACCGTTCCCGCATATTTCAACGACAGCCAGCGCCAGGCCACCAAGGACGCCGGCCGCATCGCCGGGCTCGAGGTGCTGCGCATCATCAACGAGCCGACCGCGGCGGCCCTCGCCTACGGCATGGACAAGAAGAAGACCGGCACCATCGCGGTCTATGACCTGGGCGGCGGCACCTTCGACATCTCCGTGCTGGAGATCGGCGACGGCGTGTTCGAGGTGAAGTCGACCAACGGCGACACCTTCCTCGGCGGCGAGGATTTCGATCTTCGCGTCATCGATTACCTCGCGGACGAGTTCAAGCGCGACCAGGGCATCGACCTGCGCCGCGACAAGCTTGCGCTGCAGCGCCTGAAGGAAGCCGCCGAGAAGGCCAAGATCGAGCTGTCTTCCTCGAAGGAGACAGAAATCAACCTGCCGTTCATCACCGCCGACGCCTCCGGGCCGAAGCACCTCGTGCTCAAGCTGAGCCGCGCCAAGCTGGAAAGCCTGGTCGAGGACCTGGTGATGCGGACTCTGGAGCCGTGCAAGGAAGCGCTGAAGGACGCCGGCGTTCGCGCCGCCGAGATCGACGAGGTCATCCTGGTCGGCGGCATGACGCGCATGCCGAAGGTCATCGAGACGGTGAAGCAGTTCTTCGGCCGCGAGCCGGCCCGCAACGTGAACCCCGACGAGGTCGTGGCGATCGGTGCGGCGGTGCAGGGCGCGGTGCTGAAGGGCGACGTCAAGGACGTGCTGCTGCTGGACGTGACCCCGCTGAGCCTCGGCATCGAGACCCTGGGCGGCGTGTTCACTCGGCTGATCGAGCGCAACACCACCATCCCGACGAAGAAGAGCCAGGTGTTCTCGACCGCCGAGGACAACCAGACCGCGGTCACCATCAAGGTGTTCCAGGGCGAGCGCGAGATGGCGGCGGACAACAAGCTGCTGGGCAATTTCGACCTGCAGGGGATCGCTCCCGCGCCGCGCGGGATGCCGCAGGTGGAGGTCACCTTCGACATTGACGCCAACGGCATCGTCTCGGTGCAGGCGCGCGACAAGGCCACCGGCAAGGAGCAGCAGATCCGCATCCAGGCCAGCGGCGGACTTTCGGAGGCCGACATCCAGCGGATGGTGAAGGAGGCCGAGGCGAATGCCGAAGCCGACAAGCGCCGCCGCGAGCAGGTGGAGGCGCGCAACCAGACCGAGGCCATGGCGCATCAGGTCGAGAAGAACCTGAAGGAGCACGGCGACAAGCTGCCGGCGGCTGATCGGGGCGAGGCGGAAGCGGCCCTGGCGGCAGCCAAGTCGGCGCTCGAAGGCACCGACGCCGACGCGCTGAAGCAGGCCGGTGAGCGGCTCAGCCAGGCGGCGATGAAGATCGGCGAGACCGTCTACAAGGCGCAGCAAGCGGAAGCGGCAGCGTCCGGTGGCGGCAGCGAGCCCCCCGGCGCCGGCCCGACCGGCGCTGGCGGTGGCGGCGGTGCCAAGGCCGACGACAAGGTGTTCGATGCCGAGTTCGAGGAAGTCGACGACAAAAAGAAGAAGTCCGCGTAACCTCGCGGATCAAGTCCGGTCGCGCCCGCGCTTCTCCGGAAGGCGGGCGCGATCCGTTTGAGCGCCATGCGGGGTGGACGTCACCCTGGATGGTTGGCACGCCGAGCGGCTTTTCCGGTGCGGACGCGCGATCGGGGGAGCGCTCGGAACGCATGAGGGCTGTCGATGGCTAAACCCGATTTTTATGAAACGCTCGAGATACCCCGGGACGCCAGCGCCGAAGACCTGAAACGCGCGTATCGCAAACTGGCCATGCAGTGTCATCCCGACCGCAATCCGGGTGACGCCAAGGCGGAGGCGCGGTTCAAGGATGTCAGCGAGGCCTATGACGTCCTGAAAGACGAGCAGAAGCGTGCCGCCTATGACCGCTATGGCCACGCCGCGTTCGAGAACGGCGGCGGTGGCGCGCCCGGCGGCTTCGACTTCGGCGGCGGCGCCGGCCTGGGCGATATCTTCGACCAGATGTTCGGCGATTTTACCGGCCGTGGCCGGCGCAATCCGCGCGGCGGCGCCGATGTCCGCACCGCGGTCGAGATCGACATGGCCGAGGCATTCGCCGGCACCAAGGTGCCGCTGCGGGTGCCGACGCGGGTCGCCTGCGAGGCGTGCAACGGCACCGGCTCGGAAACCAAGGAAGCCTCGCGCGACACCTGTCCGAGTTGCGGCGGCGCCGGCAAGGTGCGGGCGCAGCAGGGCTTCTTCCTGATCGAGCGCGCCTGCCCGACCTGCGGCGGCGCCGGCCGCATCGTGCGCAATCCCTGCCGCATCTGCGCCGGCAGCGGCACGGTGCAGCGGGAGCGCTCGCTGCAGGTGGCGATCCCGGCCGGGATCGAGGACGGGGTGCGAATCCGGATGCCCGGCGAGGGCGAGGCCGGCGGTCCAGGCGCGCCGGCCGGCGACCTGTATGTGCACGTCTCGATCCGCCCGCATCCGATCTTCCAGCGCGACGGCGCCAACATCTTCTGCCGGGTGCCGCTGCGGATGAGCCAGGCAGCGCTCGGCGGCGACGTCGACGTGCCGGCGATCGACGGCAGCAAGTCGCGGGTGAAGATTCCCGCCGGCACCCAGACCGGCGACCAGTTCCGCCTGCGCGGCAAGGGCTTCTCGGTGATGCAGAGCAAGACCCGCGGCGACATGTATATCCAGGTCGCCGTCGAGACCCCGCAGCACCTCACCCGCCGGCAGCGCGAGCTGCTGGAGGAGTTCGAGGCTGAGGCGAAGGGCAACACCAAGGGCAGCCCGGAATTGGAAGGCTTCTTCGCGAAGGTGAAGGAGTTCTTCGAGAACGGCGGCCGCTGACGATGCGCGGCCCGCTGCCGTTCCTGGCGGGCCTCGCCGCGCTGCTGGCAGCGATTCTGATCACAAGCACGATTCTGGTCACCGGCACCGGCCACGCGGCCACCGGCTCGCCGATCTGGCAGGTCAGCATCACCCAGTTCGACAAGGCCGGCACCCTGGCCGGCACCCCGCAGACGCTGACCTGCCCGCAATCCGGCTGCGAGCAGCTGATTACCCTGGACGTGCTGGGCAAGCCCCGGCGCTTTTTGTTGGCGGTGACGATCGCCGCCCGTGGCGCCTACGTCACGCTGCAGGCGCAGGACCAGGATCTCGGGAAGGTGGTCGAATTCGAGAAGGGCTTCGTCGGTCCGGTGTTCATGGCCATCCACCCCGGCGTGGCCACCACCGTCACGCTGCGGTTCACCCTGACCGGTTCGGCGGTCTCCGACCCGGATCAGGATTACCTGACCCGGAACTCCCGCAGCCTGGTGTTCCACCGCAAGATGGATCCCGACTTGGCGCTACGCTTCGAACTGACCCCGCCGCCTCCGGAGCCGCCTGCCGCCAAGCCTGCCGGCTAGCTATTTCGGCCGCAGCATGTAGGCGGCCATGAACCCGTCCGCGCGAGGCGTGTACTGCACGCCCTTGCGGGTGGCGAACACGTTGTCCTGGTAATACAGCGGCACCACGGCCTGGTCCGCCATGGCGATTTCCGTCACCTGCTGCAGCAGCAGGTCGCGCTTCGCATCGTCCACCGTCGCCATCGCCCGCGCCAGCACCGCATCGACCTCCTTGTTGGAGTAGCGCGCCCGATTGGAAGACCCCATGCCGGTCGCGGCGTCGACGGTGCCGAACTGCGAGCGCAGCGGGAACGAGTTCTCGCCGGTGGTGGCGCCGTTGCCGATCAGCAGCACGCTGTAGGCGTAGGTCGGCGCGCTGGCGGCGCTGATGAACACCGCCCATGGCTGGGCCACCACCTTGGTCTCGATCCCAGCGCGGATCAGCATCGGCGCAATCGCCTGCAGCACCTTCTCATCGTTGACATAGCGGTCGTTGGGTCCGTGGATGGTCAACCCGAAGCCGTTGGGATAGCCCGCGTCCGACAGCAGCCGGCGAGCGGCGGCGGGATCGAAGGCATCGGGCTTCAGCTTCGGGCTCACCCCGAAGAACCCGTCCGCCAGCAACTGGCTGGCAGGCACGGCCGAGCCCTCCATCACCCGCTCGGTCAGCGCCGCGCGGTTGATCGCCTTCGACATCGCCTGCCGCACCCGGCGATCCTTGAACGGATTGTTCGGCAGCGGTGCCCCCGATTTGTCGGTGGCGAAAGGCGTCTGGTCGCGGAAGCTGTCCATGTGCAGGAACAGCACCGTGTTGGAGCCGGTGCGGCTGACCTCCACCGCCGGATTGCCGCGCAGTTGCGCGACATCGGTCGGCGGCACGTTGTTGATCGCCTGCACGTCGCCGGCAAGCAGGGCCGCGATCCGCACCGCGTTGACCGGGATGATCCGCAAGGTCGCCTTCTGCCAGGCCGGCTTGCTGCCCCAGTAGGCATCGTTGCGCGCCAGCACCAGCCGGTCTCCGGGCAGGTATTCCTGGAATTTGAACGGGCCGGTGCCGATGGCGGCGCGGCCGTTGTTGAAATCGCTGGTCGGCGCGCGCTCCAGCGCCCGCGGCACGATGTCGATGGACGATATGTCCACCGGCAGCAGCGGATACGGCGTCGCCGTCTTGAAGCGGATCTTGTGGTCGTCGACGATGACCGCCTCGGTGATGGCGCGGGTGTAGACGAAGAACGAGCCGGGGCTGTTCGGCACCCACGGTACCCGACGCAGGCTGGCGGCCACGTCCTCGGCGCCGAAGGCGCTGCCGTCGTGGAAGCTCACGCCCTCGCGCAGGGTGAATTCCCAGGTGGTGTCGTCCAGCGCCCGCCACGCCGTGGCGAGGCCCGGCTGCAGCCGCTGGCGCTCGTCCTGGTCGATCAGCCGGTCGAAGATGTTGAGGTCGAGGTTGATGTTGGACGACAGGTTATGGAAATGCGGGTCGAGCGAGGTCACCGCCGAACTCAGTCCGATGGTGATTTCCTGCGCCCGCGCCGGACCCGTCAGCACGGCGGCAACCGCGCCGGCGAACAGCAATGCCGGCAAGCTGCGTCTGGTTCGGGGCCGGTTCATCGCAAATCTCCAAACGGGCTGAATTTTGGTGTAGGCTTCCTCCGGTCAGCAACGCAATCGCCATGCCACCCGGAACCGCCGTTCCGATCGGCTGGGAGCGAACCGGCGGCAGGCGATGATCGGTCAACATCCTGGGGGAGAACCGCCATGAGTACCGACCGCCGCCACCGTCATGACATCGCCCGCGATCGTCGTGCGGCCACAGGCGACCCTGCCCGAGATCGCCGCCGTGCTCTCCAACAACCACGTCGGCGCCGTTCCCGTCTGCAACCCGGACAACACTTTGGTCGGCATCGTCAGCGAGGCCGACCTGCTGAAGCCGTTCCGCGAATCGGCGCGGCTGCGACGCGACTGGTGGCTGGAGCTGCTGGCGGAAGGCGAAGACCTGCCGCGGGAGTTCCTCGACTACATCAGCCAGGATGCCCACACCGCCGCCGACGTGATGTTCCGCAGCGTGGTCACCGCCGAGGAGCAGACGACATTGCCCGAACTCGCGGAGACCATGGTGAAGCGGGGGATCACCGTCATCCCGATCCTGCGCGACGGCCGGGTGGTCGGCGTCGTCACCCGCGCCGACCTGGTGGCGACGATCGCGCGGGAGCCGGCGATGATGCGGTAGCAGGCCGCTCGCGCTCTTCGCTAGCCCGGCAAGCCCAGCACGTTCTTCGCCAGGATGTTCCGCTGGATCTCGTTCGATCCGCCATAGATCGAACTCGGCCGCGCCTGGATGAACAGCCCGGCCGGATGCAGCTCGCGATTGCCTTCCATCGGATCGAGCAATCCGGCGTTTTCGCCGGCGATCTCCAGCATGGTGTCGGTGATCTTCTGGAACAACTCCGTCTGGATCAGCTTCAGCATCGACACGTCGGCGCCGAGCGGATCGCCGCGGCGGACCACATCGACATAGGTCGCGTGCAGCGACTTGAGGTCGGCGAGATCGAGGCGCAGGCGGGTGAACCGGTCCTGGAAGACGGGATCGTCGGCGAGACCCATGCGCTCGGCGAGCAGGCCCAGGCGGGTGAGGGCGTAGCCGGAGAGTTTAGGGGAGCCGAGGAATATCCGCTCGAAGCCGAGCAGCGCCTTGGCCATGGTCCAGCCCTTGTTGACCTCGCCTATGGTCCACGCCTTCGGCACCCGCACGGCGTCGAAGAAGACTTCGCAGAACTCGTCATGCAGATCGAGATTGACGATCGGCCGAACGGTGATGCCCGGGCTGTCCATCGGCACCAGCAGGAAGGAGATTCCGTCCTGTTTCTTCGCGCTGCGATCGGTGCGGACGAGGAGAAAGATCCAGTTGGCGTCGTTGGCGAGCGTGGTCCAGGTCTTCTGGCCGCTGACGATCCAGTCGGCGCCGTCGGAGACGGCTTCGGTGCGCAGCGAAGCGAGGTCGGAGCCGGCATTGGGCTCGCTGTAGCCCTGGCACCAGATATGCTGCCCGGAGAGAATCTTCGGCAGGAATTCCTGTTGCTGCGCCGGCGTGCCGTACTGGATCAGCAGCGGGCCGACCATGACGATGCCGTGGTCGTTGGTGCGCGCCACGCCGTGGCGCTCGAACTCCTCGATCATGATGATCTGGCGGGCGGCTGACAGCCCCATGCCGCCATGCTCGCGCGGCCAGCCAGGGCACAGCCACCCCTTCTCCGCGAGCTTGAAATACCAAGCCTTGTTGTCGCGCCAATGCAGCCGCTTCGGCGGATTTCGCAGTTCGGGCGGATAGTTTTCCGAAATCCATGTGCGGATCACATGGCGAAAGCCATCATCGTCGAGGCCGGCGAATTCGTCGGTGCGGTCCATCGCCTCAGGCTCCGGTGAATTTCGCCGCCCGCTTGCCGAGGAACGCAGCCTTGCCCTCGGCATGGTCGGCGGTGAGGAACATCGCCGACTGGGTGTTGCGCTCCCATTCCAGAGCCTCGGCGAGGCCCCGCGCCAGATAGGACTTGGTCATGGCGATCGGCAGCGGCGCGGCGTCGGCAAACAGCGCCGCGCGTTCGACGGCGCGCTCGAGCGCGTGTCCAGTGGGGGCCAGCAGGTCCGCCAGGCCGATGCGCTCGGCGGTGGGCGCGTCGACCGCGTCACCGTACAGGAAAAGCTGCCGGGCGCGCCCCTCGCCGATGCGGCGCGGCAGGGTGTGCGGCAGGGCGAAATCCGGCACCAGCCCGATCTTGCCGAATCCGGCCATGAAGCGGGCGTCCTCGGCGGCCACGATGCTGTCGCAGCAGAGCGCCAGGCCGAAACCGGCGCCGACTGCCCAGCCTTCGACGGCCGCGATGAACGGCTTGCTGCTTTCGATGACCATCCGCACCAGCCGGTGGCTGATGCGGAACCGGTCGCGGCCACTGCCGAAATCGCGCGCATCCATGTCGCGGATGTCGGCGCCGGCGGAGAAATGGCCGCCGGCCCCGGTCAGCACCACCGCGCGGATCTCCGGCTGCCGCTCGATCTTTTCGATGGCGTCGCCCAGCGCCACGCGCAGCGCCATCGAAAGCGCGTTGCGGCGACTGGGGACATCGAGGGTGATGATGGCGGTGCTGCCGCGCCGTTCTTCCAGGATCATGCTTCGTCATCCAGTTCGGGGGCCAATGCCGCGTAGCGGGCGCGATGCACCGCGGCCGACCCGTACAGATTGCACAGCACCATCGCCTTGCGCAGGAACAAACCGATATCGGCTTCGTCGGTATAGCCGATGCCGCCGTGCAGCTGGATCGCCTCCCGGGTGACCAGCAGGCTGGCGTCGGCGGCGCGGCACTTGGCGCGCGAAACCGCCGCCTGCCGCACGGCAATGGTGGGCGCCGCCGTCGAGGCTGGCCGCGGCAGATTCGACGCTGGCCCGTGTCAGTGCGATCTGGATCTTCAAATCCGCAGCGCGATGCTGCAACGCCTGGAAGCTGCCGATGGGCCGGCCGAATTGCTGGCGGGTGCGCAAATAGTCGAGCGTGAGTGCGAAGGCGCGCTCCATCACGCCGAGCAGATAGGCGGAGGTCGCAAGCGTGGCCTGCTCCAAGGCGGTTGCGATGTCGCCGCCGATCGACGTGCACGGCGCGTCGCGGAAGGTGAGAAACCCAAAATTGCCGCCGTCCTGGGTGCGCTCGATGGCGAGGTCGACGCCGGGAGCGGATCGCTCGACCAGCGCCAGTCCGTCGCGGCCGGCGACCAGGAAGGCGTCGGCGCCGGCAGCCATGGGAACGAATGTTTTGCGTCCGTTCGCACGCCCGCCGGCGACGCTCGTGGCGCTGCCGACCGCCAGCGTGTTCGGCTGTTCCTGCCAGGCCGGGATCACCACCCGCTCACCGGCCAGAACCTCCGCGAGCGCACTCCCTTGCAGCAGCGAGGCGGCCATGGCGCAAGGGATCAACGGCTCCGGCACCAGCGCCGCGCCGAGTTCCTCGACCAGGGCGCAGTATTCGCGCATGCCGAGGCCGGAGCCGCCGCCCTGTTCGGGAATCAGCAGTCCCAGCCAGCCAAGTTCGCACATCGCGCGCCAGGTGGCACGATCGAAGCCCGGTCCCTGAAAGCGGAGGGCACGGATGCGGCGCAGGTCGGCGGTCGCGATCGCCGCCGCGCTGTCGCGGATCAGCCGGGCGTCTTCGCCTTGCTCGGCGGCCGGCGCGGGGTCGCTCATCCCGGCAGTTGCGAAGTCTCGGAATTCACTGGAAGTGCAGCTTCGCTTCGGTCCGCGCCTGCAGGTCGTCGCGGGTCAGGCCGGGGAGAATATCGATCACCGTGAAGCCCGCCGGCATCACGTCGATCACCGCCAGATTGGTATAGACGCGCTTGACCGCGCCCACCGCCGTCAACGGGTATCCGCAACGATGCACCAGCTTTGGCCGGCCGTCCTTGGTGGTGTGCTCCATGATCACCCACAGCCGCTTGGCGCCGGCCGCCAGATCCATCGCACCGCCCACGGCGGGAGCGCTGTCGTTCTCGCTGGTCGCCCAGTTGGCGATGTCGCCGTTCTCCGCGACCTCGAAGGCGCCGAGCACGCAAAGATCGAGATGGCCGCCGCGGATCATCGCGAAGCTGTCGGCATGGTGCACGAAGCTGCCGCCCGGCCGCAGCGTGACATGCTGCTTGCCGGCGTTGATCAGCCAGGGGTCCTTCTGGCCTTCCGGCGGCGCCGGGCCCATGCCGAGCACGCCGTTCTCGGAATGGAAGATCACCTCGCGCTCCAGCGGCACGTGGTCGGCGACCATGGTCGGGATGCCGATGCCGAGATTGACGTACCAGCCCTCGGGGATGTCCCTGGCCAGCCGGGCGGCCATCTGCCCGCGCGCCCACGGCTTGATGTCGGCAGCAGCGTCCATCGTTTCCTCCTGATAACGGGTGGCGGTCAGAGCGGCGGATCACCGTAAGGCACGTGCAGCACGCGGTCCACGAAGATGCCGGGGGTGACGATGTTCTCCGGGTCCAGTTCGCCGAGTTCGACCAGATGCTGCGATCTGCACGATGGTGCAGTCGGCCGCCATCGCCATCACCGGATTGAAGTTGCGGGCGGATTTGCGATAGGTGAGGTTGCCCCAGCGATCCGCCTGCCAGGCCTCGACCAGCGCGAAGTCGCCGCGCAGGGCATATTCCAGCACCTGCAGCCGGCCGTTGATCTCGCGGACCTCCTTGCCCTCGGCAAGCTTGGTGCCGACCGAGGTCGGGGTGTAGAAGGCGCCGACCCCGGCGCCGGCGGCACGCATGCGCTCCGCCATGGTGCCCTGCGGCACGATCTCCAGCTCGATCTTGCCAGCCCGGTACAGCTCCTCGAACACCGTCGAGGTGGAGCTGCGCGGAAACGAGCAGATGATGCGGCGCACCCGCCCCAGCTCCATCAGCAGCGCCAGGCCGACATGGCCGCCGCCGGCATTGTTGGCGACGATGACGAGGTCCTTCACGCCCGGTTTCGATCAACCCGTCCACCAGCGCGTTCGGCTGGCCGACCGAGCCGAAGCCGCCGAGCAGGATGACCGCGCCGTCCTTCACGCCGGCCACCGCGTCGGCCATCGACTGCACGATCTTGTTGATCATCGCTATCCTACCCCGGCCTCGGTTTCGATCATCGCATCCACCGCGAACGCCCCGCTTCCCGCCGGCAGCGCAAGCACCGGATTGAGGTCGATCGACAGCAACCGCGGCCCCGCCTGATGCGCGAATACCGACAGCCGCGCAAGCATCCGGGCGAGCGCCGCGATATCGGCCGGCGGCCGGCCGCGCGCGCCGAGCAGCAGCGGGGCGGCGCGGATGCCGCGGATCATGCGCTCGGCCACGTCCTCGCCGAACGGACAGCGGCGGAATACGACGTCCTTCAGCACCTCGACGAAGATGCCGCCGAGGCCGAACATGGCGATCGGCCCGAACACCGGGTCGCGGTGGATGCCGAGGATGCATTCCACGCCGCCGGCAAGCTGCTTCTCCACCAGGATGCCGTCCAGCCGCGCCGTCGGGGCGGCTGCCGCCGCCCGCTGCACCAGGGTGTGGTAGCCGGCCAGCACCGCGTCGGCATCCGCGACATCCAGCAGCACGCCGCCGATCTCCGATTTATGCGGGATTTCGGGGGAGGCGATCTTCATCACCACCGGGTAGCGGAGGCGGTTCGCCGCCTCGATCGCGGCATCCGCATCGGCGCAGACATGGCCGGGCAGGGTCGCGATGCCGGCCTGGAACAGCAGGTTCTTGGCTTCCGCCTCGTTCAGAGGACGTGCCGGCAGCACCACCTGGCGGACCGCCGGCGGCGGCGCGTCCGCCGCGGCGGCAAAGGCGGCGCCGAAGCGGCCCATGGCATCGATCGCCACCACCGCCCGCGTCGGGTCCTCGAACACGGTGAAACCGTCCGCCTCGTAGTCGCGGACCATCGAAGGCGGCGCCAGGACCGACAGCACGTACAGCCGGTCGGGGTGTCGGGTCCGGACGGCGTTGAGCTGCTCGCGCAGGCGCGGGGCGACGCTGGGGGCGCCGCCGACCTGGGAGAAGAACGCCAGCACCGAGGCATAGCCGCCATCCGCCACCACGGTCTCGGCGAACCGGCCGACGATGGAGAAGTCGTTGAAGGCCTGGGCGGTGCAATCGACCGGATTACGCGGTGCGGCAAACGGGACGATCGCGGTCAGCCTCGCCCGCGCGTCGGCCGGCATCTCCGGCATCGCCAGCCCCAGGGCGTCGGCGGCGTCGCTGATGAGCACGCCCGCGCCGCCGCTGACGGTGATCACCCCCAGCGTGTTGCGTGCCGGGTAGATGCGCCGGGTCGCCAGATGGGCGATGTCCAGCATTTCCTCGGTGGTCCTGGCCCGGACCACCCCGAACTCCTCCAGCACCGCGGCCGTCACCGCGTCGTCGCCGGCGATCGAGGCGGTATGCGAGCGCGCCGCGGCGCCGCCGAGGGCGCTGCGGCCGACCTTCATCATCACCACCGGCTTGCGTGCGGCCCGGGCGGCGGCGAGGGCGGCGAGCAGGCTGGCGGATTCGCGGATGCCCTCGGCATAGGCGGCGATCACGTCGGTCTCGGGGTCCTCGGCCAGCCAGCCGATCACGTCGCCGATTGTGACGTCGCCCTCGTTGCCGGTGGTGACGCAGAGCGGGGTGCCGATGCCGCGGTCGCGGGCGGCGGCGAACAGGTGGGTGCCGTAGGCGCCGGACTGGCTGGCGATGCCGATCCGGCCGGGGATCGGGAAGCCGTTCTCGAACGAGGCGGTGAAGGTCGGGTAGAAGCCGATCCGGGCGTTGAACAGACCCAGGCAGTTGGGGCCGAGCAGGCGCATTCCCGAGGCCCGGGCGCTGGCGACCATCCTTTCCTGTGCGGCGGCGCCGGCGGCGTCGACCTCCGCGAAGCCGGCGCTGAGCACGATGGCGCCGGCGACCCCGAGGGCTGCGAGTTCGGCCACCGCGGCCACCGCGATGTCGGCGCTGACGGCGACCACCGCGACGTCAGGCACTTCGGGCAGGTCGGCGAGCGAGGGGTAGGCGCGCAATCCCTGGATCTCGTCCCGGCGCGGATTGACCGGGTAGATCCGCCCGGCGAAGTCCCTGCTTCAGCATGTAGGCGATGGGGCGGCCGCCGATCCGGGTGGGATCGGAGGAGGCGCCGAGCACGGCGACCGAACGGGGATTGAGCAGCGGCGACAGGCTGGTGAAGCGCGTACCCTGGCCGCTCATTCGTTGGTCCGCTCCCGGCATTCGCCGCAATCATGGCGGGATGCGGGTGCGGTCACAACCTCCGCGGGGGCGAAAGGCAGGTTTAGGTCTGCGCCCCCGGCGACAGCACGATGCAGTTGCTGCGGCCACGCGACAGCCGCTCGCAGGCCTGCACCGCGGCCTCGCGCGACAGGCCGGTCAGCCGGGCGCGATACAGGGTGGCGCTGCCCTGCCGCACGCTGCCGATCGCCGGCCGGGCGCCGCCCAGCACGTCGCCGGCGGAGTGGCGGGCGGAATCGGTGGCGGCGCGGGCCAGCGCCTCGTTGCCGAAGGCGCCGACCTGGATCGCCCAGGCGCCGGAGGTCGTGGTGACCCGCTGCGTCGGCAACGTATCGGCCATCGCCGACGGGATCAGGTGGAAGCCGCCATGCCGCGGCTGCGCCGAGGCGATCACCACCGAGGATGCCGGGGGCGGCGGCGCCAGGCGAGGCGGTTCCGGCAGGCTGGCGAGCTGGATCGAGCCGCGCTCATAGCTGCCGCGTGACGGACGGTTGTCGGCCAGGGCCACCGGTGCGGCATTGCGGCCGCGCGGATAGCGGGGGCCGGCGGGAATGTTGATGGGGATCTGGTTCATCGCATATTGCGACGAACTGGACAGCTTCTCCGGCTGGCTGTCGCCGATCGCGGTGCCGATTCGCGCGACATAGCGCCGCGTCTCGTCGGGCAGCGGGCGCCGCTTGGTCAGGTAGTCGTCGAGGCGCCCGGGCCCCGCATTGTACGCCGCGAGAAAGCCCGGCGAGCCATAGACGTCGTACAGCTCCCGCAGGTAGGCGGTGCCGGCCATGATGTTGTCATGCGGCTCGTAGGGGTCGTCGCCGAGGCTGTAGCGGGCGCGCAGCTCGTCATAGGTCGCGGGCATCACCTGCATCAGGCCCATGGCGCCGGCCGAGGAGATGATGAGATGGCCGTTCTCGAACAGGTGGCCGCCCGATTCCTGGCGGATCACTTCGCGCACCCAGCGCTCCGGGACGTCGTATTTGCCGGCGGCCTCGATGATATAGGGCCCCCAGGGGTCGCTGGCCGGTCCGGGCGCCACGTAGGTCTTTCGCGCCGCCCGCCGGGCGTAGTCCGCGGCTTCGTCGGTGGCTGAGATCCTGGGCCCGCTGGAGCAGGCCGCGAGGGCGCCGAGGGCGGAAAGGCAGATCAGAAGGCGCAGCGTCGGGCGGAAGCTCATTGCAGCAAGGTCTCCGTCGTGGCGCGGCCATGGCAGCGGCCGGAGGGCACGACGGCCTTACCGACCGTCGTTCAGGATAGGCATCAGGAACTCGGGGTAAGCCACTAACGCAAAGGCAAGTTAGGATCAACTGTCATCGACACCGACCCTCGGGGGCGAGTGTGGCAATTCCTTGGCGGGCCATGGATTTCGGATCCGGCCCTAATCGCGGGGTGGTCTGATTGGGGATGCCCTGTGGCGAATTTGGCACATGATTCGCGGGCTCCGACCCGGTCGAGCCCCGCGTCGGCGCGACACCGTGATCCGGGCCGGCGGCGGCGTCGGTTGCGGGCCGGCGGCATATCGGCTATCGCCCGGCCCGGCATGACGACCGCCCTGTATCCCGGCGCCGAAGGTGCCACTCCCATCGAACGCAGCCCTGGCCAGACGGCGGCCGAACGGCAGCGCGTGGCCGTCCGCGACCTCCGCGACGCCTTCCGGTTGTGGAACCTCTGCTGGACCCTCGCCTGGTTCGACATCAAGCTGCGCTATCGTGGCTCGATGCTGGGACCGTTCTGGCTGACCCTGTCCACCGGCGTGATGGTCGCGGCGATGGGGCTGATCTACTCGACCCTATTTCGCATGTCCCTGCACGAATACCTGCCGTTCCTGGCAGTTTCGCAGGTCCTGTGGGGCTTCCTGGCCTCGCTGGTGGGCGAGGCGAGCACCGGCTACACCTCGGCGGAGGGGATGATCCGGTCGATCCGCATGCCCTATTCCCTGTATGGCGCCCGCATCGTGCTGCGCAACCTGCTGGTCTTGGCGCACAACATGCTGGTGATCGTGGTGGTGTTCATCGTGATGTCGGCCTGGCCCGGATGGGTGGCGCTGCTGGCGCTGCCCGGGCTGGCGCTGTGGCTGCTCGACGCACTCGCCCTGACCGTTCTGCTAGGGGCGCTGTGTGCGCGCTTCCGCGACATCCCGCCGATCGTCGCCAGCGTGATGCAGATGGCGTTCTTCGTCACCCCGGTGATCTGGAAGCCTGAGCTGATGCGCGAGCACCAGTGGCTGCTGACGTTCAACCCGTTCTATTCGCTGCTGGATGTCGTGCGCGGCCCGTTGCTGGCGGACATTCCCGGCACCGACATCTACATCTCGGCACTGGTCAGTTCCGTGGTGATCTGCACCGCCGCCTGGCTGCTGTTCGCGCGGGTGCGCGGACGGATCGCCTTCTGGGTATGAAGCCGGGTCTGGGCAAGAGGTCGGGCTGGGCATGAAGCCGTTGGGCCAGGCGATGATCGACGTGCGGGGCATGAGCCTCGACTTCCCGCTGTACCACGCGCAGCGGCCGCAGCCTGAAGAAGATGCTGATGCGCACCGTGGCCGGGCGCATGGGCTCCGACTCCAAGCACCGGGTGGTGGTGCAGGCGCTGCGCGACATCTCGTTCACCCTGAACAGCGGCGACCGGCTGGGCCTGATCGGCAGCAACGGCGCCGGCAAGACCACGCTGCTGCGCACGCTCGCCGGCATCTACGAGCCCTTTACCGGCCAGGTGCAGGTGCGCGGCAGCCTGAACGCGCTGCTGGACACCGGCCTCGGCATGAATTTCGAACTGACCGGCCGCGAGAACATCATGATGCGCGGGCTGTATGCCGGCTATGGCCGGTCCGCGATCGCCCGTCTGCAGGAGGATGTCCGCGTCTTCGCCGAACTCGGCGACTTCATGGACCTGCCGGTGCGCATCTACAGCTCCGGCATGCTGGTGCGGCTGGGCTTCGCACTGGCCACCGCGATCCGCCCGCAGGTGCTGCTGATGGACGAGTGGTTCCTGGCCGGCGACGCCAATTTCATGGAAAAGGCGCGCAGCCGGCTGGAAGACATGGTTCGCGGCGCCGAGATCCTGGTGCTGTCCACCCACAGCACGCCGGTCATCATGGAATGGTGCACCCGCGTGATCTGGATGGACCAGGGCCGCATCGTCGCCGATGGCCCGCCGGCGGAAATCCTGGAGCGTTATCTCGGCCACCCCGTGCCGCCGGTCCACGTGGAAGTTCCAGCCGAGCAGAGCGTCGAGTCACCGCCCGCCTGAGCGCGGCGCCTGGCGGCGGGGCTTCGCAAGCGCGGCCGGTTCGGGCTTGCGCTCCACCACGCCGCTCCAGGCGGCGATCGTGTTCCGCATGCGCTCCCCCATTGCGGCCTGCAGCCGGCGCGCATCGCCGGCCTTGAGATGCGCCAGGATGAGGCGATTTTCGGCGATGGTTTCCCCCACGCGATGCGGCATCACCTCGAAAACCGAGGTGGACGACGCCTGCCAGACCTGGTCCCACAGATCGTCGATCAGCTGGCGGATGAATGCGTTCGGGCAGGGGGCGAACATCGCCGTGCACAGTGCCCGGTTCTTCAAGGCGAACTTCACCGGGTTGCCGGCGGCACGCTCGAGATCGGCGAGCAGGCGCTCCAGATCGGCGATCGAGCCCGCGTCATGGTGCGGCAAGGCGGCCACCGCGGCCGCACGTTCCAGCGTCATGCGCGCTTCGGTGATGTCACGGCCATTCTGGAAGGACAGCCTTGCAACTTCGGCGCCCCGGTGCAGGTGGATGACCACGAGGCCCTCTTTCTGCAGCAGCCGCAGCGCCTCGCGCACCGGCATTTCGCTCAGCTGCAGCTCATGAGCGATCTGGGTCAGGCGCAGCCGTTCGCCGGGCTGATAATCGCCATGCAGGATTTTCCGGCGCAAGGTTTCATAGGCGAAGCCGGCCTTCGAGAAGACCGGCGCCGCCTCGGCGCTCCTGACCACCGTGGCGCGCCGGGTCATGCCGGCTTGTGGCTCTGTTCGATTTTGGTGCGGATGTGCAACCCTGCGGAAATCTCGGGGAATTGCGGCTGCTCGCCCGCACCGACGCAGGTGGAAATGCACCGGATCGGGGCGTCGTAGTCGGGATGCATGAAATAGCCGATCGACTGCCGCCGGCTCACTGCGAGGTCGATCACCGGCGGATTGGCGACCCGATGCACCGTGGACGCCCAGCGACCATTGGTCCACCGCGCCATCATGTCGCCGAGATTGATCACCAATTCGCCCGGCCGTGCCACCACCGGCGACCAACTGCCGTCCGGCATCCGTACCTCCAGCCCGCCGGCCGCGTCGGTCATGGCCAGGATCGTCATCGCGCCGAAATCGGTGTGCGCGCCGGTGCGCAACTGCCCGGGCAACGGCTGTTCGCGCAGCGGCGGGTAGTGGTGGCTGGACATGACGCTGAAATGGCGCCCGATCTTGTCGGCGAACCAAGCCTCCGGCAACTCCAGCGCGAGGGCGAAAACGCGCAGCAGGTCCGCCGACAACCGCTCGAACCCGCGATACAACGTCGTCATCGTCGCGGTGAAGCCGGGGGGTGTCGCGGGCAGCACGTTCGGCGCGTAGCTCTCCGCGGCTTCGGGGATGCCGGCATAATGCGCGCGCTGGTCATCGATCGGCCCGATGAAGAAGCTCTCCCGCAAATCCGCCGGCACGTCGGCGCCCAGCGTCTTGCCGAGATTGCGGGTGGCCATGCCGTGATAGCCGCGCTGGCGGCCGGGCACCGGCGGCGCCGCGCGCAGCTTGTCGGCCAGCGACTGCTCGAAGAAGTCGCGCGAGCGGGCGAAGGCTTCGGCGAGCAACCCGTCGGGCAGGCCGTGGCCGGAAACCACGACGAACCCGATCCGTGCGCAGGCGTCTCGGAAATCATCGACCACGGCATCGCGGCCGCGGCCGCTCAGAAACGGAGCGAGGTCGATGGCGGGCACGCGGTCCATGTCTCGTTCTTTCGCAACGGAGCGGTTCATGTCGGATCGGCCTGGCTGAGGTCGGCATCGACGATCAGGTCGAACGGGAAGTCGCGGTCGATCAGCCCGCCCGACAACAGCGCCGCCTTCAGCCGGACGAATGCGTCGACCGGCAGATCCGGCGTGCGCGCCCAGACGCCGGCGGCGCGATAGCCGGCGACGATTCTCGCCAGAACCGCCATTGCGTAGTCGGGGAAGAAATCGGCGATCGCCGCGGCGATGTCCTCCGGCGCTGCGGCGTGGAATTGCGCCTGGGCGGAGGCCATGCCGCGCACCAGCCGGCGGCAGGCTTCCCGCTGTCCGGCGACGAAATTCCTGGTCGCGTAGAACGTCGTGTAGGCGATGTCGCCGCGGGTCGAGAACCGGTGCCAGACATGGCAGCCAGCCTGCGTCAGCCGATCGACATGCGGTTCGAACAGCTGGGCGACATCCAGCTCTCCCGCGAGCAGGCCTGCCGCGGCCTCCTCCATCGATTGCTCCGGCGCACGCCGCAGGCTGGCGGGATCGATTCCCGCCCGGCCCAGATCGTCCTGGAAGGTCAGCCATGGCGTCGGCACCTCGGTGGCGACGCCCACCCGCAGGTCTTTCAGATCCTGGAAGCGAAACGCCGGGCGCGGCTCGCGGCCAACCAGCACGAACGGATCGCGTGCGACGATCTGGGCGAAGCAGATCAGGGGACAGGCGGGATCGGCCTGATGGTGCATCATGACCCGCATCGGGCCACCCCAGGAGACATCGGCCGCGTTCTCCAGCAGCATCGCGCCGGTGCGGCTGGCGGAAGGCGAGGTGATGAGGTCGATATCCAATCCAGCCCGGCTGAAATGATTGCCGGCGAGGGCGAAATAAAACGGCGCATAGCCGAATGCCCGCATGTTCTCACAAAGGCGGATGCGGATCATCGGCGCGAGGCGCTCCCGTCGCCATATCCCGGCGCGTCGTCGTTTTGATATCTGATCACATAGCATGTAGCGTGCGCCGATATCCGTCAACCGGATGGGAGGCAACTGAGCATGGCGCGATTTGATCCGATTTCAGCATACCGGCGCCATTGATCGAGGCGCAACCGCTTACCCAGATTTCGTTCGCCCGCTTCGGCGTGGTCGCCACCGCGCCCCCGCATGGACGCGTGGCCCCCGTCGCCGTGCTGCGTAACGACCGCGCCGGGGTTCCTGTCATGCTGGGGCTCAACCATCTGCCCGTCTCGCCGCCCTTCGTCACCGCGTTCGAGCGGCATCCGCGATCGGGCCAATGCTTCGTGCCGATGTCCGGCGGCCGCCTGTTGCTCGTGGTGGCGCCCGATGATCCCGACGGCAATCCCGATCTGGCGCGGGTGGAAGCCTTCGTATCGGCGCCGATGCAGGCGTTCGACTACCACCCCGGCGTCTGGCACGCTGGCCTGGCGGCGCTCGACGTGCCGGGCACCGTGGCAGCCTTGCTCTGCCGGGACGGCACCGCCGCCGACGTGGAGACGAGGACCCTCGATGCGCCCCTGCGCATTGCGGCTCCCGTCCTTCGGACGTGATATCATATCAGATATGGTCAAAATCTGGCCACGCCCGGAAGGCAGATGCACAGGAACGCGGCACCGTCGTCGTCTGAGCAGCGGCTGAATCCTCATCCCTTTGCAGCGGCGGCATATCGGTGCCACGTTGATGCCGCGGTCGAATGGAGGGACATGTGCAATACGCCAAGGCGGAACGCATCGACGTCGCGTCGATTCCGGTCATCGACTTGACTGGCCTCGCCCATGGTGGCGACGTGGTTCGGTCGGTCGGCCAGCAGATGCTGCAGGCCGCCGAGCAGGTCGGCTTCTTCTACGTGCGCAATCACGGCATCCCCGCCAGCCAGATCGACGCGGTGCTCGGCGTGTCCGCGCGCTTCTTCGCCGAACCGCTGGCGCGCAAGCAGGAGGTTGCGGTCAATGCCGGCCATCGCGGCTTCATCCAGATGGGCCAGGCGAAGATGGCGACCGGCGCCAAGCCGGACCTGAAGGAAAGCTTCATCTGGGGGCTGGACGACCCGGGTCCCGACGGCATCCCACCCAATCGCTGGCCAGACTTCCTGCCGGAGATGCGCGGCGTTCTGACCGGCTTCTTCGCCGCGGGCAACCAGCTCGGCTGGTCGCTGCTGCGCGGCTTCGCGGCGGCGCTCGACATCGAGGAGGATCGCTTCGTCCGCAGCATCGACCGCCCGATCGGCCGTGGCTCGATGATCTATTACCCGCCGCAGCCGCCCGAGATGGGGTCGGACCAGTTCGGCGTCTCGACCCATACCGACTATGGCTGCCTGACCCTGCTGTATCAGGACAGCACCGGCGGGCTGCAGGTCCAGGGCAGCGGGGGAACATGGCTGACCGCGCATCCGATCCCGGACACCTTCGTCGTCAATGTCGGCGATCTGCTGGCCCGCTGGACCAACGACCGGTTCCGCTCGACGCCCCATCGCGTCGTCAACAGTTCCGGCCGCACCCGGCTTTCGACGGCGCTGTTCATCGATCCGAACCGCGACACCCTGATCGACCCGGTGCTCGAGCCCGGCGCGGTCGCCCATTATCCGCCGGTCACCTGCGGCGACTACCTTCGCGCCCGGTTCGATGCCACCTTTGCCTATCGTAAAGCGGGGGCAGAACCCGCTTGACCATGCCGAAGCGGCTGATCGACACCCACTCGCACTATTACGGCGAGGCGCTGTTCGGCGCCCTCGCGAGGCGCGGCGCGGTTCCGCATGTGATCAGCGAAGGCGGTGTCCGGTTCATGGTCACCCCGACCAGCCGCTTCGCGCTCGGCGGCGGCTTCGTCGATCTGGCGGACCGGCTGGCGTGGATGGATCGCCAGGGCATTGCCCACCAGGTGATCACCTTTCCCGGCGCGCTCGGACCCGACGTGCTGCCGGCGGTCGAGGCCCTGCCGATCGTGCGCGCCGTCAACGACGAACTGGCTGCGGTCTGCGCCGCCCATCCGACGCGGTTCACCGCCTTGGCCGGATTGCCGCTTGCCGATATCGACCTCGCGGTGGCGGAACTGGAGCGGGCCTGCGGCACGCTCGGCCTGCGCGGCGCCATTCTGCCGAGCAACTACTTCATGAGCCTCGCCACCATGCAGCAGCTTCGCCCGGTGCTGGCGGCGGCCGACGCCCTCGGGGCGCATCTGATGGTGCATCCGGGCCAGCGGCACGACGAACCGCTGGCGCCGCGTCGCTACGACGACCTGGCGATGCACCGGGCCTCGACGATCGACCTGCATAACGGCATCAGCCACGCCGTCGTCACCCTGATCCACGCCGAACTGGACGCGCATTTTCCGCGCGCGTCGTTCCAGGTGGTCAATCTCGGCGGCGCGTTCCCCATGCTCGTCGAGCGGATGGACCACATCGTCGCCACCCGCGACCCCGGCGCGCCGTTTCCGTCGAGCCTGATCGGCAATCTGGTGTTCGACACCGCCTCCCTGGGGCCGCGCTCGCTGGAGATGGCGGTGGCGGTCCTGGGTGCGGAACGGATCATGCTCGGCACCGACTACCCGATCTTCGACAGCGACATGGCGGCCGAGGCGCTGGCGGCAGCGCATATTCCCGAAGCCACGCGCGCGGCGGTGGCGTTCGGCAACGCAGCCCGCGTGTTCGGCACTGCCGCCTGAAAAATCAGCTTGCGGCCAGCGCCGCCTTGAATCGGGCGCGGGTGTCGGCGCCATGGATCGCATCATAATCCTGCGGCGAGGGATCGCCCGGCACGATCTTCAAGGTTGCGAAGACCGGACCTGGCCGGCTCAGCAGGCCCGGCAGTTCCGCTTCGAACAGCGGCAGCGCGTCGAACTCCGAAACATCGGCGATGCCGGCACCCCGCGCGAGGCCGGCGAAACTGACGCGCCCGCCGCCGGGCAGGGGATGCGCGCCGTTCGCCTCGTAGCAGCCGTTCTCGCAAACGAAATGCACCAGGTTGGCGGGCGCGGCGCCGGCGATGGTGACCAGCGTGCCGAGATTCATCAGCAGGCTGCCGTCGCCGTCCAGCACGATCACCCGACGGTCCGGCCGCCCCAGCGCGAGGCCGAGCGCGTGCGACGATGCCTGTCCCATGGCGCCGACCGACAGGTAGTTCAGCGGATGCGGGCCGATCCGCATGAGGTCGAACGCCGCCTGGTAGGTGGCGACGACAACCGCGTCGGCGCGATGGCGGACAATGGCGCGGATGCAATCATCCCTCCGCATCGCCATCAGGCCACCGTCCGCCCGACCAGGGCCACCAAGGGCCGCGACAGCGCGTAGGCACGCTCGATCGCGGGTGCGAGGGCCGCCACGTCCTCCGGGCCGTTCAGCGTCAGGTGATCCAGTTCCATCGCGTCCAGCACCGGCTCGATGATCCGCACGCCGTATTTCGCCGAAGCCGATGCGGGGCGATCGGCCTCCTTGCCCTGCAGCCCCACGATCATGCAGACCGGCTGCCGGTATTCCACGGCGATCGCGCGAATGGAATTGAGGCTGTCCATCAATCCGGTCTGCTGCATCAGCAGCACCGCGCGCCGGTCGCAGAAGGCGAGGCCGGTGCAGATGGAGACGCCCTCATCTTCCTTGCACAGGCGAATGAGGCGCAGTTCGGCATCGCGGGAGATCGGCCACAATAAGCCGTCGCTGGTGACGATGTCGGGAACCGCGGCCACGAATTCGACTTGGGCGCTCTTCAGTGCGGCGATGATGTCGGCGCCGCGCGGGCCGGAGATTGCATTCATGGATCATATCAGATCAGACTTGCCCGCCCGCAACAACCGGCGGAGCGTATCGACGGCCTGATGATCCGCGGGCTGTAAACCCTGGTGTGGCATGAGCCTTGCTAAACCCACCGACATGGACGCCATGGAAGCAAGCCGGCCGCCCCCGCGCCGGCAGGCGCAATCGCTGCTGCCGGACGCGCTGATTTTCGTCTTCGTGGGTGGCGCCATCCTGTACGCCATCCTGCATGGCGCGCAGGCGATGAACTACAAATGGCAGTGGTACCGCGTGCCGGGGTTTTTCGGCCGCGACATCGACGGCGAGTTCATCGCCGGCCCGCTGCTGCGCGGTCTGCAGGTCACCGGCGAGATCGTCGCATTGTCGATGGGCATCACCCTGGCCGCCGGATTGCTGACCGCGCTGATGCGGCTGTCGCCGTCATGGGCCGCGCGGGCGCTGGCGACCGGGTATCTCGAGCTGGTGCGCAACACGCCGCTGCTGATCCAGATCTACGTGTTCTACTTCGTGCTGGGGCCGATCCTCGGCATCGGCCGCTTCTGGGTGGGCGTGCTGGGCTTGTCGTTCTTCGAGGCGACGCTCGCCGCCGAGGTGATCCGCGGCAGCATCGAGGCGGTGCCCCGCGGCCAGTGGGAGGCGGCACGTGCGGTCGGCCTGCGCACGCCGCAGTTGCTGCACCGCGTGGTGCTGCCGCAGGCGCTGCCGCTGATGATGCCGCCGTTGACCGGCGTGCTGGTGAACCTCGTGAAGCATTCCGCCATCGTCAGCGTGATCGCGGTGGCCGACCTCGCAACCGAAGGCCGCAACCTGATCTCCGACACGCTGATGAGCTTCGAGGTCTGGCTGACTATCGCCGCGGTCTACCTCGCCATCACCCTGCCGCTGTCGGCGACCGCGCAGTGGATCGAATCGCGCCTGGTGCACTCGCGATGAGCGGGCCGCCGCTGGCGCCGTTCGAGGCCGACACGGAACTGCCGAAGCGCACCGGCGTGGTGGTGATCGGCGGCGGCATCATCGGCGTCAGCACCGCGTATTTCCTGGCGCGCCGGGGCGTGCCGGTGGTGCTGTGCGAAAAGGGCCGCATCGCCGGCGAGCAATCCGGACGAAGCTGGGGCTGGGTGCGCAAGCAGGGCCGCGATCCGCGCGAAATTCCGCTGATGATGGAAAGCGCGCGCATCTGGACCGGCCTCAATGCCGAACTTCAGGATGAAACGGGCTATCGCACCACCGGCAACATCGCGATGTGCCTGACCGAGGAAGACCTCGCATCCCGCGCCTCCTGGCTGGATCATGCGCGCGCGCACCAACTCGACAGCCGCGTGCTGAGCAGCGCCGAGACGGACCGCCTGATGCCCGGCGCCGCCACGCGCTTCGCGGGCGCCCTCTACACCCCGAGCGACGGCCAGGCCGAGCCGCAGCACGCGGCACCGGCGATCGCCCGCGGCGCGCGCAGCCACGGTGCATCCATCCTGACCGGCTGCGCCGTGCGCGGCATCGAATCCGCCGGCGGCCGCATCATCGCCGCGGTCACCGAGCAGGGCCGCATCGCCTGCGACGCGGTGGTGCTCGCCGGCGGTGCGTGGTCGCGCCTGTTCTGCGGCAATTCCGGCATCGACCTGCCGCAGCTGAAGGTGCGCTCCACGGTGCTGCGCACGCATCCGTTGCCGGCAGGGACCGGCGCCCCCGGCATCGCGGCGGTGGCCGACCGCGTGGCCTTCCGCACGCGCCTGGACGGCGGCTACCTGATCGCGAATTTCCAGACCACCGCGGAAATCACGCCCGACAGCTTCCGCCTCGCGCGGCAGTTCCTTCCTGCCCTCGGCGCCGAATGGAAATATCTGCGCCTGCGTCCCGGCATCCGCTTCGTCCAAGAAGCCATCACCCCGCGGCGCTGGTCGCTCGACGGCGAAAGCCCGTTCGAGCGCACGCGCGAGCTCGACCCCCGTCCGCAGCGTCGCGACAACGCCGACGCCATGCGCCGACTTGGCCGGCTGTTCCCGGTATTTCGGAGGGCGCAGGTCGCGGAGCACTGGGCCGGAATGATGGACGCGACGCCGGACGCGATTCCGGTTATGTCGGCAGTCGAAGGAACCGCCGGCTTCTTCGTCGCCACCGGCTTCTCCGGCCATGGCTTCGCCATCGGGCCCGGCGCCGGACGGCTGATGGCCGACCTGGTCACCGGCGACCCGCCGATCGTCGACCCCACCGCATTCCGCCTGTCCCGCTTCACCGATGGATCCAATCCCCGGCCGCAGCCGCGGTTCTGAACAAGGAGCTTCCCATGAAATCCCGCCCCACCCTCGCCGCCATGGCATGTGCGCTGATGCTGTCGTCGCTGCCTGCACGCGCGCAGCCGGCGCCGCAGACCGCGATCGAGACGATGCAGAAGCGCGGCGCGATGGTGGTGGGCATGGCGACCTTCGTGCCCTGGGCGATGCGCGACGAGCAAGGCAAGCTGGTCGGCTTCGAGGTCGACGTCGCGACCAAGCTTGCCAAGGATCTCGACCTCAAGCTCGAGCTCGTGCCGACCGCCTGGGACGGCATCATCCCGGCCCTGATCGCCGGCAAGTTCGACGTCATCATCGGCGGCATGACGATCACCACCAAGCGCAACCTGACGGTCAACTTTCAGCGCGCCGTACGACTATGCCGGCACCAGCCTCGCGGTCGCAGAAATCGATGCAGCAGGGCTTCAAGCTCGAGATTCGCTGAACGCGCCCAAGTCACCATCGCCTGCCGCCGCGGCAGCACCGCCTGCACCAACGCCGCGGAATACTTCCCGAAGGCCACCCTGCGCCAGTTCGACGACGACGCCGCGATCACGCAGGAGGTGCTGAACGGCAACGCCAATGCCTTCGCCGCCAGCGAGCCGCTGCCCAGCCGCATGGCCGCCGAGAACCCCGGCAAGCTGTTCACGCCGCTGACCCAGGACCAGGAGCTGAACCGCCTGCCGTCCGGCATGGCGGTGCGCAAGGGCGACGTCGACACGCTGAACGTTCTGAACAACTGGATCGCCGTCAACACCAAGTTCCTGCAGGACCGCCGGCACTACTGGTTCGAGACGCAGGATTGGCGCGCCGCCGTCGGCAAGCTGAATTGAGCGCTGCCGCCATATCGCTGAGCCTGTCCCCGCCGCGCCTTCCACCCCGGACGGCGCGGCGGATCACCTGGGCCCGCGGCGCTGGATGTCGCGGTGATCCTGGCCGTCGTCGCGGGATTGGCGGCTGCTCGTGGTGCGCGCCAACGACGTGCTGGGACTATCGCTGGAACTGGTCGGTCATCCCGACCTATCTGGTGGCGAGCCGACCCGGCCACCGGCCGCTGGGCGCCGAACTCCTGCTGCTGCGGCTTCTTCACCACGCATCCGCCTTGCCGTCTGGTCGTTGCTGCTCGGCACGTTCGTCGGCACGCTGCTGGCGGCCATGCGGGTATCCGGCCGGCCTGCGCTTCCGCTGGCTGGCGCGCGTGCTTCGTCGAGCTGGTGCGCAACACGCCGCCGATCGTGCTGATCTTCGTGCTCGTATTTCTTCGTCTCCAGCCAGGTCATGCCGAGCCTCGGCATCGACCGGGCGCTTCGCTCGGCGCCTTCTACGGTGCAGCAGGTCGGCTGGCGCTGCTGCTGGCACCGCGCCGGAACGGATCAACGACTTCCTCGCCGGCCTCGCCTGCCTTGGCCTGTTCGCCGGCGCCTACATCACCGAGATCATCCGCGCCGGCCTGCAATCCGTGCCGGCGCAGCCAGATCGAAGCCGGGCGGGCGCTGGGCCTGCGCGGCTGGGCGATCTTTCGCATGGTCGTGCTGCCGCCGGCGACTGCGCAACGTGCTGCCGGCGCTGGCCGGGCAGTTCATCGTCTCCATCAAGGACAGCTCGCTGGTGGCGCTGATCTCGATCCAGGAACTGACCTTCATGACGTCCGAAGTCTCCAGCACGACCCGGCGCTTCTTCGAGGTTTGGCTGTTCACCGCGGCGCTCTATTTCTGCGTCTGCTTCTCCTGCTCGATGCTGTTCCGCACGCTCGAGCGACGCTGGAAGCAGCGCGGCATGACGCGCATCGCCTGCTCGATCCCGCTGGATGCGCCGGGGCTGCATATCGGACATCTGGCCGTGCCGTTCTCCGACGACGCGCACGCCTATGGCGTAATCCCGGTGCCGATCGCGGTGCTGGCGCGGCGGTGCGGGACCCGACCGTGCTGCTGACCGCTGGCGTGCATGGCGACGAATATGAGGGCCAGATCGTGCTGCGGCGCCTGCTTCGTGATCTCGACCCGACGCAGGTTGCCGGACGGCTCATCCTGCTGCCCGCGCTGAACCTGCCGGCGGTGCGGGCGGCGCGGCGAACCTCGCCGGTCGATGGCGCCAACATGAACCGGGCGTTTCCCGGCGATCCCGATGGCGGGCCCACCGCGCAGACTCGCGCATTATGTCGAAGCCGATCCTGCTACCGCGCTGCCAGGCGGCGCTCGACCTGCACTCCGGCGGCACCGCGTCGGAGTATCTGCCTTGCGCCTATGTCTATGCCGGCGGGCCGATGGCCGCGGCAAAGGCGGCGCTGGCGGACGCGTTCGGGGCGCCGCTCGCGGTCGTGGTAGGCGCCACCGCGGAGACCCGTTCCCTCTCCGCCGCCTGCGAGCGGCAGGGAGTGCCGATGATCGCGACCGAATTGGGCGGCGGCGGCTTCGTCTCCGCGGCGGCGCTGGCGGTCGCGGATTCCGGCACCCGCGCCGTGCTGCGCCATCTCGGCCTGCTGCCGGCGATGCCGGGCGATGACCAGCGCCGCACCCGCTCCGTCCAGGTGCCGGATCGCAGCCATTTCCTGATGTGTCCCGCAACCGGCTTATTCGAACCAATGGCCGCGCTGGGCGACAAGGTTGAACCCGGAACGCCTGCCGGATGGTTGCACGATGTCGACGATCCCTGCCGTGCCGCCGGTGTTCGTGCGGTTCGCCAGTGCGGGCATGGTCGTGGCGCGGCGCCTGCCGGCGCTGACGCGGCGGGGCGATTATCTGTTCACCACCGCGGTCCCCCTGGAAACCACATGAACGCGCCGATCCCACGCCCCGAACTCGCCCGTATCGGCGGTCCGATGGCCGCCATTCCCGAGTTGTCGATCCCCGGCGTGCAGCGCCTCTGCTCCAACGAAAGCCCGCTGGGCCCCAGCCCGCTGGCGATCGCCGCCGCGTCGGCCGCTTTGGCGCGCGGGCATGAATACCCGGAAGGCGAGGGGGGTGGACTGCTCGCCGCGATGTCGGCGCATTTCGGTGTGCCGGCCGAGCGGATCCGCCTGGGCGCCGGTTCCGATACGCTGGTGATGAATGTCGTGCTAGCCTTTGCCGGCCGCGGCGACGAGTTGGTGTTCTCGGCGCGCGGCTATGCCCGCTATGCCCGCAATGCGCTGATCGCCGGGGCCACGCCGGTGGCCGCACCCGACAGCGATTTCCGCGCCGATCCCGCGGCGATCCTGGCGGCGGTGACGCCCC
Source organism: uncultured Alphaproteobacteria bacterium (assembly GCA_963819305.1). Lineage (GTDB taxonomy): Bacteria > Pseudomonadota > Alphaproteobacteria > Acetobacterales > Acetobacteraceae > CAVTKE01. Next base: position 151,959 of record CAWFVP010000001.1, on the reverse strand, counting down.
GCACCCGCCTGGTGATGCTCGCCAACCCGGACAATCCTTCCGGCGCCATGCTGACGCTTGCCGAGATCGAGACCTTGCACGCGCAACTGCCCAGCAACGTCCTGCTGCTGCTGGACTGCGCCTATGCCGAGTATGTCCGCGATCCCGCCTATGGCGATGGCGGGCTCGCGCTGTCGGCACGTGCCGACAATGTGGTGGTCAGCCGGACGTTCTCGAAGTTGTTCGGGATGGCCGGCATTCGGCTCGGCTGGCTGACCGGAAGCCCGGCAATTCTGGACGCGGTGGCAAAGGTCGGTCCGACTTTCCCGGTCAGCGTGCCAGCCCTTGCCGCCGGACGCGCGGCGTTGGCGGACACCGCGCATCAGCACGCGGCGCGCGCGCATAACGACCAGTGGCTGCCATGGCTGGCGTCGGAACTGGGACGAAGCAACCGACTGCACCTGTATCCGAGCCAGGCGAATTTCCAGCTGATCGATTTTCCCGATCCAGAGACGGCGCAGCGCTGCACGGCGCATCTCGCGGCACATGGCGTTCTGGTGCGACGTTTCGGACCCGGGGCGCACGCGCGGCAGATGCGCATTTCCATCGGCAGCGGTGCCGCCCTGGCGCGGGCCGTCAGCCTGATCACCGCATTCCTCGATCAGGGAGGTTGAAATGTCCGTAACGCTTCCGCAAGGCAAGTTCGACGGCTATCCTCGCAACGGCCTGGCTGGTCTGGCGCCCGACGACGAATTGACCCGGATCGGACCGGGCACGCCCTGCGGCGAATATCTACGCCGATTCTGGATGCCCATCGCCCTGACCTCGATGGTCGGCGATCTGCCCTTGAAGCTGCGGCGCATGGGCGAGGACCTGGTGCTGTTCCGCGACCGGTCCGGCGCGCTCGGCCTGCTGCATCTGCTGTGCGCGCACCGCAACGCCTCGCTGGAGTTCGGCATCGTCGAGCAGCATGGCATCCGCTGCTGCTATCACGGCTGGCTGTTCGGCACCGACGGCGCGATCCTGGAAACGCCGGGGGAGCCGAAAACCAGCCAGATCTGCGAACGGCTCACCCAGGGCGCCTACCCAGTCATCGAGTACAAGGGCATGGTGTTCGCCTATTTCGGCCCGATCGCCGAGATGCCGCCGTTTCCGGTGTTCGACACCATGGAACTGCCGGATGACACGATGGTGCCGTACCTGGTGCCGTCGCCGGCGAACTGGGTGCAGGTGTTCGAGAATTCGATCGACCCGTATCACGTGACCTTCCTGCACACGCGGGTCAGCGGCGTGCAGTTCCAGGAGAACCTGGTGAACCTGCCGGTGGTCGACTACCACGAGCGGGCGGCCGGCAATGGCGTGTTCTTCACCTCCACCCGCCGCGTCGACGACCTCGTCTGGTTCCGCGTCCACGACCATCATGCTGCCGAATTTCTCGCAGAACGGCGGCATGCACGTTGAGGGCAACGATTCCACCTATTTCGTGCGCACCGGCCTCACCCGCTGGGTGGTGCCGATCGACGACACCAACACCATCACCATCGCCTGGCGGCATTTCAACAAGGAGACCGATCCGCACGGCAAGGGTCGGCCCGAGCTTTGCGGCTACAACAGCGTGGATTTCTATGGCCAGACCGATGGCCGCAGCTACGAGCAGCGGCAGCGCAGTCCCGGCGACTATGAAGTCTGGGTCAGCCAGGGGCCGATCACGGTGCATGCGCGGGAACATCTGGCGGCGACCGATGCGGGGGTCGCGCTGTACCGGCGGCGGCTGCGCCGGGCCATTCGCCGGATGGTTGAAGGCGGCGTGCCGCAGCAGCCGACCGCCAAGGTGACCGCGCCGATCCCCACCTATGGCGGCGACACCGTGCTGCGCGCGCCGGTGCGCAGCAACGACGACCGGAAATGGATGTCCGACCTTTCGAAGCGGGTGGCGGATATCTACCGCAGCGGCGACGATCTGCTCGGTGAGGCGCGGCGCGCAGCCATTCGCGCGGGCCTCGCGGCGCTGGAGTCCGAACTGAAGGCCTGATCCGCGCCGGTTCGCCGGCCGCAGACCCCTATGGAATTCCTATGCCGCGTCTCGATGCGGTGAATGGCTTTCCTATGGCTTGAGCATGAACTTGCGGGGCTGCACCACTCCGACAGGTTCCCCATGCTCGACCTCGTTTACCTGGCCCTCGGCATTGCCGGCTTCGCCGCCTGCCTCGGCTACGTGTTTCTCTGCGAACGGCTGTAGAGCCACCGCGCCGCGCGCGATGTTGCTCCAGGAGATCTGCCATGTTGTTCGACTATGCGCTCGGCGGTCTGGTGACCGCCGGACTGCTCGTGTACCTCGTCTACGCCCTTGTCCGGCCGGAGCGGTTCTGAGATGAGCCTCAACGGTTGGCTGCAGATCGCGCTGTTCAGCGCGATCGTCATCGCCATCACCCGCCCGCTCGGCGGCTTCATGGCGCGGCTGTTCGCGGGCGAACGGAATTTCATGTCGCCGGTGCTGCGGCCGGTCGAGCGCGGCATCTATCTTGCCGCCGGCGTCGACGAGAAGGCCGAGCAAAGCTGGGTCGGCTACGCCGTCGCCATGCTGGTCTTCAAGCTGGCCGGCTTCCTTGCGCTTTATCTGCTGTTGCGGGTCCAGGGCTTGCTGCCGTTCAATCCGGCCGGCCAGGCGGCAGTGCCGCCTGATCTTTCGTACAACACGGCAGTCAGCTTCCTCACCAACACCAACTGGCAGAACTACGGCGGCGAGGGCACGCTCAGCTACCTGGTGCAGATGGCCGGGCTGACGGTGCAGAACTTCCTGTCCGCCGGCGCCGGCATTGCCATCGCGGTCGCCTTCGTGCGCGGCTTTTCGCGGCATTCGGCGAAAAGCATCGGCAATTTCTGGGTCGATCTCACGCGCATCACCCTGTACCTGCTGCTGCCGCTGTCGATCCTGATCGCGCTGGTGTTCGTCTGGCAGGGCGTGCCGCAGACGCTCGGCGGCTATGTCGACGCCGCCACGCTGGAAGGCGCCAAGCAGACGATCGCGCTCGGACCGGTGGCATCGCAGGAGGCGATCAAGATGCTCGGCACCAATGGTGGCGGCTTCTTCAACGCCAACTCCGCGCATCCTTTCGAGAACCCGACGGCGCTGACCAACTTCCTGCAGATGATCGCCATCTTCGCGCTCGGCGCCGGGTTGACCAACATGTTCGGCCGCATGGTCGGGCGCGAGCGCCAGGGTTGGGCCGTGTTCGCCGCGATGGGGCTGCTGTTCCTGGTTGGGGTCGCTGTGCTGTATGGCGCCGAGGCGCAGGCCAACCCGATCCTGTCCGGATTGGGCGTCGATGGGTCGCTCGGCAACATGGAGGGCAAGGAGGTTCGCTTCGGCATCACCGCCAGCGCGCTGTTCGCGACGGTCACCACCGATGCGTCGTGCGGCGCGGTGAACGCCATGCATGACAGCTTCCTGCCGCTGGGCGGGATGGTGCCGCTGGTCAACATGATGCTGGGCGAGATCATCTTCGGCGGCGTCGGCTCGGGCCTGTACGGCTTCCTGCTGTTCGCCATCGTGGCGGTGTTCGTCGCCGGCCTGATGGTCGGCCGCACGCCGGAATATCTCGGCAAGAAGATCGAGGCGCGGGAGATGAAGATGACCATGCTGGCCATCCTCTGCCTGCCGCTGATGATGCTCGGCCTCACGGCGATCGCGGTGGTCCTGCCGGGACCGCTGGCGGCGTTGTCGGCGGCCGGCCCGCATGGCTTCAGCGAGGCGCTGTATGCGTACGTGTCGCAGGCCGCCAACAACGGCAGCGCCTTCGCCGGGCTGTCGGGGAACACCCCCTTGGTGGAATACCAGCGGCGGCATCGACATGATGGTCGGGCGGTTCTTCGTGATCATCCCGGTGCTGGCGATCGCCGGCGCGATGGCCGCGAAGAAGACCATTGCACCGTCCGCCGGCACGTTCCCGACCGATGGGCCGCTGTTCGTCGGCCTCGCCGTCGGGGTGATCCTGATCGTCGGCGGATTGACGTTCTTTCCCGCACTCGCCCTCGGCCCGATCGTCGAGACCTACGCGATGCACGCCGGCACCGTTTTCTGATCGGAACCTGAAAGATGGACGCCATGACGCCTGCGCCGCTGCGCGCCGAAACTTCCGCCGCATCGAAGCGCCTCGGCTCTTCGATGCTCGATCCCGCCATCCTCGGGCCGGCCGTCGGCCAGGCCTTCCGCAAGCTCGATCCGCGGATGATGTGGCACAACCCGGTGATGTTCGTGGTGGAGATCGTCTCGATCCTCACCACCATTCTGCTGCTGCGGGACCTGCTTGCCGGGCGCGGACATTACGGCTTCGCGTTGCAGATCAACATCTGGCTGTGGTTCACGCTGCTATTCGCCAATTTCGCCGAGGCGGTCGCCGAAGGCCGTGGCAAGGCGCAGGCCGCGACGTTGCGCCGGGCCAAGACCGAGACCACGGCCAACCGCCTGCGCGCCGACGGCAGCATCGAGGTCGATCGCGGCTACCGCGCTGCGCCAGAACGACGTCGTCGTGGTGGCAGCCGGAGACATAATCCCCAGCGACGGCGAGGTGATCGAGGGCGTGGCGTCGGTGAACGAGGCGGCGATCACCGGTGAATCGGCGCCGGTGATCCGCGAGGCCGGCGGCGACCGGTCGGCGGTGACCGGCGGCACCCAGGTCGCGTCCGACGTGATCAAGGTGCGGATCACCGCCGCCCCGGGCTCGACCTTCATCGACCGCATGATCGCGCTGGTCGAGGGCGCCAGCCGCCAGAAGACGCCGAACGAGATTGCGCTGAACATCCTGCTGGCGGGGCTGACGCTGATCTTCGTGATCGCGGTGGCGACGATCCCGAGCTACGTGACCTATGCCGGCGGCTCGCTGACCGTGCTGGTGCTGGTGGCGCTGTTCGTGACGCTGATCCCGACCACCATCGGCGCGCTGCTGTCGGCGATCGGCATCGCCGGCATGGACCGCCTGGTGCGCTTCAACGTGCTGGCGATGTCCGGCCGCGCGGTGGAGGCCGCGGGCGACGTGGACACCCTGCTGCTGGACAAGACCGGCACCATCACCCTGGGCAATCGCCAGGCGTCGGAATTCATCCCCGTGATGGGCGTGACGCCGCAGGAGTTGGCGGACGCGGCGCAGTTGTCGTCGCTGAGCGACGAGACGCCGGAGGGGCGGTCGATCGTCGTGCTGGCGAAGGAGAAATACGGCCTGCGGGCGCGCGAGATGGCCGACCTGGGGGCGGTGTTCATCCCCTTCACCGCGCAGACCCGGATGAGCGGCGTCGACCTGGAAGGCCGCAGCATCCGCAAGGGTGCCGTCGATTCGGTGCTGGCGCATGTGCAGGCGCTGGCGGCGATCGGCAAGCCGCTGGCCGATGCAACCGTGCGTGAGGTGCGTGCCGCGGCCGAGCGCATCGGCAGCGCCGGCGGCACGCCGCTGGCGGTCGCCGACGGCGCGCGCCTGCTGGGGGTGATCTATCTGAAGGACATCGTGAAGGGCGGCATTCAGGAACGCTTCACCGAATTGCGGCGGATGGGCATCCGCACGGTGATGATCACCGGCGACAATCCGATGACCGCAGCCGCCATCGCCGCCGAGGCCGGCGTCGACGACTTTCTCGCCCAGGCGACACCGGAGGACAAGCTGGCGCTGATCCGCCGCGAGCAGTCGGAAGGAAAACTGGTGGCGATGTGCGGCGACGGCACCAACGATGCGCCGGCGCTGGCCCAGGCCGATGTCGGCGTCGCCATGAACACCGGCACCATGGCGGCGCGCGAGGCGGGCAACATGGTCGACCTGGACAGTGATCCGACCAAGCTGATCGAGATCGTGGAGATCGGCAAGCAGCTGCTGATGACGCGCGGCGCATTGACGACGTTCTCGATCGCCAACGACGTCGCCAAGTATTTCGCCATCATTCCGGCGATGTTCCTGGCGTTCTACCCGCAGCTCGGCGGCCTCAACGTGATGCATCTGGCGACGCCGGAGAGCGCCATCCTGTCGGCGATCATCTTCAACGCGCTGATCATCGTGGCGCTGATTCCGCTGTCGCTGCAGGGCGTTCGCTACCGCCCGATCGGCGCCGCGGCACTGTTGCGGCGCAACCTGCTGATCTACGGCCTGGGCGGCATCGCGGCGCCGTTCATCGGCATCAAGCTGATCGACCTCGCCGTCAGCCATCTCGGGCTGGCCTAAGTGGGTTTGGAATAGGAACCGACATGCTCAAGGAAATCCGCCCGGCGATCATGATGATCGTCCTGTTCACCGCCATCACCGGCCTCGCCTATCCATTGGGCATGACCGGGCTCGCGCAGTTGCTGTTTCCGCACCAGGCTTCGGGCAGCCTGATCGAGCGGGGCGGCAAGGTGATCGGCTCGGAGCTGATCGGACAGCAATTCGCCGATGCGAAATACTTCCACGGGCGACCGTCCGCGACCACCGACACCGATCCGAACGATGCGACCAAGACTGTGCCGGCGCCTTATAACGCGGCCAGCTCCGGCGGCTCCAACCTGGGGCCGACGTCGAAGGCGCTGGCGGATAGGGTGAAGGACGATGTCGCCAGGCTGCGCGCGGAAAATCCAAATGCACCGGTGCCGGGCGACCTGGTGACCACGTCGGCGAGCGGGCTCGATCCCGACATCTCGCCCGCCGCGGCCATGTTCCAGGTACCCGCGTGGCCAAGGCGCGCGGCCTGCCCGAGGATCGCCTTCGTGCGTTGGTCGAGGGCAACATCCAGGGGCGGCTGTTCGGGCTGATCGGCGAGCCGCGGGTGAACGTGCTCGACCTGAACCTTGCGCTCGACGACGCGGCAAGTCGTAAATAGGGAATGACGGAGCGCGACGGACGCCCTTCACCCGACGCGCTGCTGAAGCAGGCCGCGCGGGAGGGTGGACGCGGCCGCCTGAAGATCTTCATCGGAGCGGCCCCCGGCGTCGGCAAGACCTACGAGATGTTGTCGGCGGCACAGGCGCGGCGTCGCGAGGGCGTCGACGTGGTCATCGGCGTGGTCGAGACCCACGGCCGGGCGGAAACCCAAGCGCTGGTCGAGGGCTTGGAGACGATCCCGCGACGCCGCATCGAGTACAAGGGGCGGGTGCTGGAGGAGATGGACCTGGACGCGTTGCTGGCGCGGCGTCCGGCGCTCGCCCTGGTGGACGAACTGGCGCACAGCAATGCGCCCGGCAGCCGCCATCCCAAGCGCTTTCTCGACGTGGAGGAACTGCTCGCCGCGGGCATCGACGTCTATTCCACCCTGAACATCCAGCACGTCGAAAGCCTGAACGACGTGGTGGCGCAGATCACCCGCATCCGGGTGCGCGAGACGGTCCCGGATTCGATCATCGACCGGGCCGACGCGATCGAAATGATCGACCTGACGCCGGACGACCTGCTGCAGCGGCTGCGCGAGGGCAAGGTTTATGTCCCCAAGACGGCGGCCCGCGCGATCGGGCATTATTTCTCGCCCGGCAATCTCACGGCTTTGCGCGAACTGGCGTTGCGCCGCACCGCCCAGCGGGTCGACGAGCAACTGCTGGACCATATGCAGGCGCATGCCATCAGCGGCCCGTGGGCCGCCGGGGAGCGCGTGCTAGTCTGCGTCACCCGGTCCGCGGGGCCGGCGCTGGTGCGCTATGGAAGACGGCTCGCGGAGCGGCTGCGGGCGCCCTGGACGGCGCTGTATGTGGAATCCTCGTCGCATCTGCGGCTGGGCGAGGCCGATCGGGAGCGGATCACCGATGCCCTGCTGCTGGCCGAGCGCCTCGGGGCGGAGGCCGTCACCATTCCCGGCCAGAACATCGCGGCGGCGATCATCGACTACGCGCGGGCGCAGAACTTCACCCATGTGGTGATCGGCAACCCCGGACGGTCGCGCTGGCGAGGGTGGCTCGGTGGGGGGCTCAGCGGTTCAGTGGCCGAAGCCTTGATCGGGCTGGCCGGCGACCTGCCGGTGCATGTGGTGGGCGGCGGCCCCGCCGCGCCTTCGGTGCCGGTGGCGCCGGCGCGGGCCGACTGGAGCGCCTGGCCCTACGTGCTGACCACAGGGCTGGTGGCGGTCGCCACCGGGGTCGGCATGGCGCTGCACCAGGTGCTAGCGGTGACCAGCATTTCGCTGGTGTTCCTGACAGCGGTGCTGGCGTCGGCGGCGAGCTGGGGCCTGTATCCCTCGTTGTATGCCTGCGCCATCAGTGTGCTGGCGTATAATTTCTTCTTCCTGCCGCCGCTCTATACCTTCACGATTTCCGACCCGGAAAACGTCGTCGCGCTGTTCTTCTTCCTGATCGCCGCGGTGATCGCCAGCAACCTGGCCGGCGGCGTCAGGGCGCAGGCGGTGGCGGCGGCGCAGCGGGCGCGAACCACCGAGGAGCTGTACCAGTTCAGCCGCAAGCTGGCCGGCATCGTCAATCTCGACGACCTGCTCTGGGCGACGGCCTACCAGATGGCGGCAATGCTGCGCTTGCGCGTGGTGCTGCTGCTGCCTGAGGACGAGCCGGATGCGGGCGTCGCGGTGCGCGCCGGCTACCCGCCGGAGGACGAGCTGGACGAGGCGGACCTGGCGGCGGCGAAATGGTGCTGGCAACGCAACCGGCCGGCTGGACGCGGCGCCGACACCCTGCCAGGTGCGAAACGGCTTTTCTTGCCGTGGGGCACCGGGCGCGGGCCGGTCGGCGTGGTGGGCATCGATTCCGACAAGCCCGGCCAGTTGCTGACCCCCGACCAGCGACGGCTGCTGGATGCGCTGTCCGACCAGGCGGCGGTGTCGCTGGAGCGGATCAAGCTCGCCGAGGAATTCGATCGCGCCAAGCTGCTGGCGGAGACGGAACGGCTGCGCTCGGCGTTGCTGACCTCCATCTCGCACGACCTGCGGACCCCGCTGGCGTCGATCCTGGGCGCCGCCAGCAGCCTCGAGACGTATGAGGCGCAGCTTGACCATGACGCCCGCACCGAGTTGCTGCGCACCATCCAGGAGGAGGCGGAGCGGCTGAACCGCTTCGTCGCCAACCTGTTGGACATGACCCGGCTGGAGAGCGGCGCGCTGGAACTGCGCCGGGAGCCGGTGGACTTGGGCGAGGCGGTGGGCAGCGCTCTGGCCCGCGCCGGCAAGGTGCTCGCCCATCACCGGGTCGACATGCAGATCGAACCCAGTCTGCCGCTGCCATTGCTGGATGTGGTGCTGTTCGAGCAGGTGCTGTTCAATCTGCTGGACAATGCGGCCAAGTATGCCCCAACCGGCAGCACCATCGCCGTGCGCGCCTGGCACGAGCGGGCATCCGATGCCGCGGGAGCCGCCATGCCGGGACGCATCCTGCTGCAGGTGATGGACGAGGGCGCCGGCATTCCGCCCGAGGCGCTGGAGCGGGTGTTCGACAAATTCTACCGAGTGCGCGGCGCCGACCGGCAGCGCGCCGGAACGGGACTGGGCCTGGCGGTGTGCCGCGGCTTCGTCGAGGCCATGGGCGGCAGCATCGTCGCCGCCAACCGGCAGGACCGCAGCGGCGCGGTGTTCACCCTGGCGCTGCCGGTCTCGCCATGACCGGATCCATCATTCATGGGCCATCGTCATGACGCAGGCTGCCCTCGTGCTGGTGGTGGACGACGAACCGGCCATTCGCCGCCTGCTGCGGACCAGCCTGCAGGCCGGCGGCTACCGGACGGTCGAGGTCGAGAACGGGACCGCGGCGCTGGCCGAGGTGATCGGCAGACCGGCGGCGGAACAGCCTGATGTGGTGCTGCTCGACCTCGGGCTGCCGGACATCGATGGGCTCGAGGTGATCCGCCGCATCCGGGCCGCCTCCCCGGTGCCGATCGTGGTGCTGAGTTCGCGCGAGGACGAGCGCGGCAAGGCCACGGCGCTCGATCTCGGCGCCGACGACTATGTCACCAAGCCGTTCGGCATGGAGGAACTGGCGGCGCGCCTGCGGGCGGCGCTGCGGCACCGTCTGCAGCAGGAGGGCGCGGTTCCGGTGTTTCGCAGCGGCGACCTCATGGTCGACCTGGTGCGCCGCATCGTCACGGTCGGCGATGCGGAGGTGCACCTGTCGCCGCGCGAGTTCGACATCCTGAAGCTGCTGGTCAGCCATGCCGGCAAGGTGCTCACCCACCGGCTGATCATGGGCAAGCTCTGGGGGGCCTCGGGCGACGTGCAGCAATTGCGGGTCTATGTGCGGCAGCTGCGCCAGAAAATCGAGGCCGACCCCGAGCGGCCGCGCCACATCGTGACAGAGACGGGTATCGGCTATCGCCTCAAGACCGACGACGCCGGCGATGGAGCCGCGCAGGCGGCAGCACGGCATGGCTGAGCGGACGCAGCCGGATGGGGCGAATTCAGGCGCGAACCCGGCCGGGGGGGTGGTGCTGTCCGACCTGATTGGCCCGGATCGGGTTTTCACGGCGCTTTCCGCCCCGGACAAGCCGGCCCTGCTGGCAGAACTGGGACGGCGGAGCGGCGAGGCGCTCGGTCGGCGGCCGGAGGACATCAGAGCGGCTTTGGCGGCCCGGGAGGAACTGGGGTCCACCGGCATCGGCGCCGGGATCGCCGTGCCTCATGCCCGGCTGGCGGGATTGGCCGCGCCGGTGGGATTCTTCGCCCGGATGGAGCGGCCGGTCGATTTTGCGGCCATCGACGGCGTGAAGGTCGATCTGGTGTTTTTGCTGCTGAGCCCACCGTCGGCAGACGCGGCCCATCTGGCCAGCCTGGCGGCGATTTCGCGGCGGTTACGCCGACCGGAGAACGCCAGTGCGATCCGCAATGCCGCGACGGCGGCGGCGATTAGAGTGATTCTGGTCGGTTCGCGGCCGGATTGACCTTAACCGCCGGTATGGCGTCGGAGTGCTGTGGAAAACTTCGGGGATATTATCAGAGCGGGTGTCATTCGGCTGCGGAATCGAAAAGCTAAGAGCAGGTCACGTTTTTGAGAAAAAACGCTAGTATGCTGTTATCAGACATTGTTTTGTAAAGATGCAGCCTTGCCTTGCGATCACTTTTCTGTCGCAGGCGCTAAGTCCCGCAGTCAGTTCATTGGGGATAACGCGCCGCATCAAGCATCGATCGCTAGTCGCAACTTGGCTGCAAGTTCCTCACGCATATAGGGTTTTGTCAGCAGAGGCAGATCTCCGGGAAGGTCGTTTCGGTCGAACATGGTGGTGTACCCGGAGGTCAGCAGGATCTTGAGATCGGGCCGGAGTCGCCGGGCCTGGAGCGCCAACGCCACCCCATTGATCTCGCCTGGCATGACGACGTCGGAAAACAGGATGTCGATCCGGTCGGGTCCTCTCAGCCGTTCGAGGCCGACACGGGCGTTCGGGGCCGTCAAGGTACGGTAGCCCAGTTCGCGCAGGCTCTCCGCGGTCATCTGCATCACCATCGGGTCGTCCTCCACCACCAGCACCACCTCGCCGTTGCCGGCCTGCCGCAGGGGCATCAGCGAGGCGGCTGCCGACGGGATGGCGGGTTCGTCGCGCGAACGGGGCAGGAACAGCTCGACCCTGGTGCCCCCGCCGGGCCGGGATTCGAGCCCGACATGGCCACCGGCCTGCTTGACGAAGCCGTAGACCTGGCTGAGGCCAAGTCCGGTGCCCTTACCCACGTCCTTGGTGGTGAAGAACGGCTCGAACACCTTCGCGGCCGTCACCGGATCCATGCCGACGCCGGTATCGGCGACCGTGACGCGGACATAGTCGCCGGCGGCAAGCTCGCCGATCTCGGCTGCCTCGCTGGCCGAGAGCCTGACATTGGCGGTGGCGATGGCGATGCGCCCCCCGCCAGGCATTGCGTCACGGGCATTCACCACGAGGTTGAGGATCGCCGCTTCGAACTGGCCCGGGTCGAGCCTCACCGGGTAGAGCCCGGGGTCCAGTTCGAAGCTGAGGCTGTTCGATTCGCCGACGCCGCTGGTCAGCAGCGCGCGGAACTCCTGCAACAGCCGGTTGATGTTCACCGTCTCCGGGCGGACCAGCTGGCGGCGGGCGAAGGTCAGCAGCTTCTGCGTCAGATCGGCGCCCTTGCGGGCAGCGAGAAGGGCGTTTGAGCCGAGGCGCCGAACTTGGTCGGGCTCCTCGGCCGACCGCAGCAGCAGCTCGACATTGCCCATCACGGCGGTCAACAGGTTGTTGAAATCATGGGCGATACCACCGGTCAGCTGGCCGACCACCTCCAGACGCTGGGCCCGGCGCATGCCCTCCTCCGCGACCTCGCGCCGCTGCATTTCCGCCCGCGCCTGCCCCAGCGCCACGTGCTCGCGCTGCGTCCGGCGCAACGCGGTTAGGGTGATCAGGAACAGCGCGACCGTTGCCGGCAGGCCGAACACAAGGTGTACCGCCATTCCGTCCAGCCACGCGCCGACGATCGCCGAGACCGAGCGGCCGGCGACGATGTAGACCGGGACCTCCGGCACCTTGCTGAACGCGTAGATCCGCGTCGCCCGATTCGGGTCCGTCGGGGAATAGCCGAAATACGTGCCCCCCTGGGGGCTGCGCCGGCTCGCCACGACGAACGGGCTGGTCTGGGGGAGGCGGGCCGGTTGCTGCATGAGCGGCGGGCTGCGCGCCAGCAGCTCGCCGTCGTTGCGCACCATGGCCAAGGTCGTGTCGGCGCTGTCGTCGCCGAGCAAGGTCGCCCAGAAGGTGGCGAAGAAGCTTGGCGCGACGGCTAGGTCGATCACGCCCGCGAACCGGCCAGCGGCATCGTCGCGGCGCCGGCCAAGGCCGAAGAAGGTCTTGCCGCTGATCCGGCTGACCAGCACGGTGCTGACGAACGTCGAGGCGCCGCCGGCTTTCAGGGTGGCGAAATAGTCGCGGTCGTTGAAGTCGAGCTGGCGATTGACCGGCATGGCGTCGGTGGCCAGCAGCGGGTGGCCGTCGGCCCCGATCACCACGAACGACTGCACCTGTGGCAGGTCGGCGATGACGCGCCGCATCGTGGTGTGCAGGGCCGCTTCGGCCGCGTGAATATCGCTGTCGTTCATGTCGCGAAGGATCTCCGCGACCTGCTCGGTCACCAGCTTATGGCTGTCGAAGACCTTGGAGGCGTGTTCGCGGGCGATGTCGCTGAGGCGGCGCAGGTCGTTGCGCGCCTCCTCGAAGCTGTCCCGGTAACTCACGACGCCATAGATCGCGTACAGCAGCAATGGAACCGCCACCGAAGCGACCAACAAGATGCGAAGCAATCCGATCGGGCTGCCGCTCATCCGGAGAAACCTCAAACCGACTCTCCCGCGGTCGCCCTGTGCCTCCATCTCGTGGAAAGATCGTTTGGTCCGGCGCCGTAGGTCAAGTCCGGATTACGGCGGGCGCTTGACGACCAAGTGGCGGGCGCTTGCCCGCCAGGGCTTGGTTGGGTGGCGGGCGCTTGTTCGCCAGGGCTCGGTTAGGTGGCGGGCGCTTGCCCGCCAGGGCCCGGTTAAGTGGCGGGCGCTTGCCCGCCAGGGGCGGGTCGGGCTATGCGATGCCGCCCGGCGGCGATGTTTCCGCGGGCAGCGGATGGAAAGCGAGGGCAGGTGAAAGAATCGGATATCGCCAGGGTGCAGGCCTATCTTCGTGCGACGCTCGGCAACGACCGCATCCATGTCGACGTGCCGAAACGCAAGGGCGCCTCGGTCGAGGTGCGCGTCGGCACGGATTTCCTCGGCACCCTGCACCGCGACGAGGAGGACAACGAGGTGTCGTTCTCGCTGCACGTGACGATCCTCGACGAGGATCTGCCGGCGCTGGCCGGAACAAGGCCCAAAAGCGGCTGAAGCAGCTTACCGGCGGCAGCCGCCCGGATCAGCGCCCCTGGAACACCGGCGGGCGTTTTTCCACGAACGCCGACACCGCCTCCAGGTGATCGTCGGTGGTATGGCACATGCCCTGCATCATCGCGCAGAGCTCCAGGTATTCCGGCAACTCCATCTTCTGCGCCGATTTCAGCAACCGCTTGGTCAGGCGCACCGTCCGGGGCGGTTTCGCGGCGAAGCCGGCGGCCATTTCCCTCGCGTGGGCGATCAGCCCGTCCGGTTCCAGGACCTCGAGGAAGATGCCGAGCGCCAGCGCCTCCTCGGCTTCCAGCACGCGGCCGGAGAAGGTCATCTCGGCCGCCCGCTGGTAGCCAACCAGCCGCTGCAGCAGCCAGCCGCCGCCGTCGCCAGGGATGATCCCCAGGTTGACGAAGGTCTCGCCGACCTTGGCGGTGCTGGAGGCGATGCGGACGTCGCACATGCAGGCGAGGTCGAAGCCGGCGCCGAGGGCCGGGCCGTTCACCGCGGCGATGGACGGCACCTCCAGGCGGTGCAGGGCCAGGGCCATCCGCTGGATGCCTTGCCGATAGCGGTTCTGCACCGTGTAGACATCCCCGGCGAAGCTGCCCTGGTCGCGGTTCAGCATGTGCTTGATGTTGCCGCCGGCGGAAAACACCGTGCCGTCACCGGTGATGATCAGCGCCGAGATCTTCTCTTCCGCGTTGATCCAGTCCACCACCTCGACGATCTCTGCCGCAAGCCTGGTTCCGGTCAGCTCGTTGCGGACGTCGTGGCGGTTGAGCGTCAGGGTGGCGATCCGGCCGTCGATATCCAGCAGCGAGTCGATCAGTTGGGGCGGCGCATGGCTCATTCCAGTGTCTCCTCCGGGGCTTAGACGCCTGCCACCGCGGCATCCACGGCATCGCCCAGCCGCTGCACGATAGCGTCGATATCCGCCGCTGTCGCAATGTAAGGCGGAGCGATGACGATGTGATCGCCCTGGCGGCCGTCGACGGTGCCGCCCATCGGATAGATCGCGAGGTCGCGGTCGAACGCCTCCTGCTTGACCCGGTCGTTCATCTTCAGCGCCGGGTCGAACACCGTCTTGCCGGCGCGGTCGGCGACCAGCTCGATCGCCTGGAACAATCCCCGCCCCCTGATGTCGCCGACATGCCGGTGATTGCCCAGCCGCTCGGTCAGCCCGGCCATCAGCACGGCGCCCATGTCGCGGACATTGCCGATCAGGTCGTCCTCGCGAATGACGTTCTGCACCGCCAGGGCGGCGGCGCAGGCGACCGGATGCGCCTGGTAGGTGTGGCCATGCATGAAGCTGCCGCTGCCAGCCCGGAACGCCTCGATGATGCGGCCGGCGATCAGAATGCCGCCGATCGGCTGGTAGCCGCCGCCCAGGCCCTTGGCGATGATCTGGATGTCCGGCGTCACGCCCTCCTGCTCCCAGGCGTGCTGGGTGCCGGTGCGGCCCATGCCGCACATCACCTCGTCCAGGATCAGCAGCGCGCCGTGGCGCTCGCAGACCGCCTTCATCGCCGGAAAGTAGCCGGGCAGGGCGGTGACGCAGCCGGTGGTGGCGCCGACCACCGGCTCGGCACAGAACGCGACCACCTTGTCCGGCCCGAGGCGCTGGAACTCCGCCTCCAGTTCATCGGCGAGGCGCTGGACGTAATGCGCATCGGTCTCGCCGGTCTCCTGGAAGCGGTAGGCGAAGCAGGGGCTGACCAGGCTGAAGGCGTCGGACAGCATCGGCGCATAGGGCGCGCGGCGCATGGCGTTGCCGCCGGCCGACAGGGCGCCGAGGGTGTTGCCATGATAGCCCTGGCGCCGCGCGATGTAGCGGCTGCGCTGCGGCTGCCCGATCTCCAGGAAATACTGCCGGGCGAGCTTGACCGCGGCCTCCATGCCCTCGGAGCCCGAGGACACGAAATAGGCATGCGTCAGCCCGCCGGGGGCGCCATCCAGCAGCAGGTCCGCCAGATCCTCGGCCGCCTGGTTGCTGAACAGGGCGGTGTGGACATAGGCCACTCGGTCGAGTTGCGCCGCGATGGCCGCCTTCACCCGGGTATTGCCGTGCCCGAGGCAGGCGACGGCGGCGCCGCCGGAGCCGTCGATGATGCGCCGGCCATCCGCGGTATGCAGGTAGATGCCCTCGCCACCGGTGGCGATCATCGGGTCGGCGAACAGGGTTCGGTGCAGCAGGCGGCTCATCGTTGATTCCTTTGCCGTGCGGAGGGCTTAGGCCCGGCCAGCATTCTTGACACGCCAGCGGCGCAACGGTAGCAAGCCCACGCTTTCCGGCAAGGCGACTTGCGGACATGGATGAAAAACCGACGGCGGGCGACGCTTCCTTCGAAGCGCGTCTTAGCGCTGCGCGCACTCGGCAGGGGCTCGATCCCCCGCCGCCGGCCTCCGGCAGTGATGCTGGGACCGGGCCTTCCCCTTGGGGTATAGGCATGCGGGTCGGCGTCGAGATGGTTTCGGCCCTGGTGGTGGCGGTGGCCATCGGCTGGGCGCTGGATCGCTGGTTCGGCACGACCCCCATCATGATCGGGGTGTTCGTGCTGCTCGGCGGGGCGGCGGGCGTGCTGAACGTGTGGCGGATCTTTGCGCCGCGCGGGACCGACAGATAGGCGGCCATTCCCGGCCGTTTCAGTTAGGCGGCCACGCGGGCCGGTTAAGAAGGACGATAGAGTGGCGGCCGAGTCCAACTCCATTGACGCACTGGGCCAGTTCCAGCTGCACACCGCCCTGGGCCCGATCGGCGCCTCAGTCAATTTCACCCAGTCCAACCTGATGATGGTGGTGGCCTGCGCGCTCATCCTCGGCACGCTGTATTATGGCGCCCGGCCGAAGGCGATGGTGCCCGGTCGCCTGCAGGCCCTCGCCGAGTCGGCGTATGAGGGCGTCATGTCGATGTGCGTCGACAGCATCGGGCCGGAAGGGCGCCGCTTCTTCCCGTTCATCTTCACGCTGTTCTCGTTCGTGCTGATCGGCAACCTGCTCGGCGTGTTTCCGCTGCTGTTCACCTACACCAGCCATATCGCGGTGACCCTGGCGATGGCGCTGTTCGTCGTCGGACTGGTGACGGTGGTGGCGCTGCAGCTGCATGGCCTGCATTTCTTCAGCTACTTCGTGCCGAAGGGCGTGCCCTTGGCGCTGATGCCGCTGCTGGTGCCGATCGAGATCCTGTCCTACCTGTCGCGGATCATTTCCCTCTCTGTTCGCCTGTTCGCCAACATGATGGCCGGGCATGTGATGCTGGAAGTGTTCGGCGCGTTCGTGGTGATGCTCGGCACCGCCGGATTGCTCGGCGGGCTGCATTCCCTGGCATTCCTGCCGGCCGCCTTCGCGTTCGCGGTGAATGTCATCCTGATCGGGTTCGAACTGCTGGTCGCGGCCTTGCAGGCCTACGTGTTCGCGGTGCTGACCTGCATCTACCTGCACGACGCCGTTCATCTGCACTGATCCATCATACGGCACCGATCGAACATAGCACGGCACGCATCGCCTTCACCCCGGAACGGCCCTACCAGCATCGCTTCAAAAACTCGGGCAACTCCACTTCATCTAACGATCTGTCCGTAACGGCCGGCGAACCTGCCCGGCGCGGTCAGATGCAACGAAAGGAATAAGGACCATGGATCCCATCGCAGCCAAGAGCCTTGGCGCCGGCCTCGCCGTCATCGCCCTCGCCGGCGTCGGCGTCGGTATCGGCAACATCTTCGCGGCCCTGGTCACCAGCGTCGCACGCAACCCCTCGTCGCGCGGCAACGTGTTCGGCTTGGCGATTCTCGGCTTCGCGCTGACCGAGGCGGTGGCGCTGTATGCGCTCGTGATCGCGTTCATCATCCTGTTCGTCTGATCGAAGTGGCAGGCATCGGCTGGCTGCAGGCATGGTCGGCGTGACCGGGCATGCCGGCCCGGCCGATCCGACTGCCGGCGATCTGCCTGAGATTGAGGATTCCATGTCGAAGCTGACCACGACGCTTCGCCGGGTCGCGACCGCCGCGGCGATGCTGCCATGCCTTTCGGGTGCGGCCTTCGCCGAAGGCATGCCGCAGATGGATTTCAAAAATCCTCTGACGACGAGCCAGGCGGTGTGGGGCGCGCTGCTGTTCGCCCTGCTGTACGTGATGCTGTCGCGGTGGGCGCTTCCCAGGGTCGGCGAGGTGCTCGAAATGCGCGCCCAGGCGATCGGCGTGGATCTTGAAGCCGCGCGCGGCGCCAAGGAAGCCAGCGACGCCGCGGTGGCCGAACTGACTGCCGCCACCCGCAGCGCCCAGGCCGGTGCCCAGGCCGAGATCAATGCGGCGGTGAACCAGGCGAAGGAAGCGGCAGCGGCCCAGTCGGCCGCCTTGAATGCCAAGCTCGACGCGCAACTTGCCGCCGCCGAAACGCAGATTGCCGCGGCCCGCAGTTCCGCTCTGGGTGCGCTCCGGCAGGTGGCGACGGAAACCGCCTCGGTCGTCGTCGCCCGCCTCACCGGCCGGCCTGCCGACGCCGCCGCGGTGGATGCCGCCGTTGACGGTGCATTGGCCGCCCGGCGTGCGGCTTAGGGGATAAAGCGATGCACGAGGAAAGCCTTCTCCACGAGCCGGTGACATGGGTTGTCATCTCGTTCTTCGTGTTCTTCATCCTGTTCGGTCGGAAGCTGTTTTCGGCGCTGACGGACATCCTCGACCAGCGCGCCACCGCGGTTCGCGCCGAACTGGCCGAGGCCAAGCGCCTGCGCCAGGAAGCCGAGGCGATGCTGCGTGACGCCACCGTGCGCCGCGAGAGCGCCATTGCCGATGCGCAGCAACTGCTGGAAGGCGCCAAGGCCGAGGCCGCGCGGCTCGCCGCCGCTGCCGCTGCCGAAGCCGAGGCATCCGCCAAGCGGCGCGAGCGCATGGCGATCGAGCGCATCTCCGCTGCCGAGAAGGCCGCTGTCGAGGAAGTTCGGATGACCGCCGCCGACGTCGCCGCCAAGGCCGCCGAGCGGGTGATCCGCGATGGCCTGACCTCGGACGCCGACGCCTCGTTGATCGACCGGGCGATTTCCGAACTCCCGTCGGCGCTCGCGGCCAAACGCGCCGCCTGATCCCAACCATCCTTTGAATGCGAAAAAGCGGCCGCTTGGCCGCTTTTTTGTTATTCCGGGCATGGACATCCAAGGGAGGATTACATGAGCGGCGAACCGCCTGCGAAATACGAGCTGATCGGTTCACGCGGATGCGGTTCGGTCATCGTCGAGATGGCGCTCGAGCTCGCCAGGCTGCCCTATGCCGCGACCATGATCCCCTACCTGCAGCCGGGGCCGGAACGCGACCGGCTGATATCGCTGAACCCGCTGGGACAGGTGCCGACGCTGCTGCTGCCCGATGGCCAGGTGATGACCGAAAGCGCCGCGATGATCCTGCACATCGCCGACCGCGCGCCCGAAGCCGGGTTGGCGCCCGCCGCCAACGATCGGTTGCGGCCGAAATTCCTGAACCTTCTGGTGGTGCTGGTGGGCGCGATCTACCCGACCTTCACCTATGGCGACACGCCTTCCGATTGGACGGAGCCGGGCGCGCCCTCCGACCTGCTGCGCGAACGCCTGGATCGCCGCCGCACCGATCTGTGGCGGCACCTGGAGCAGGGCGCGCCCGGCCCGTTCATGCTCGGCAGCCGCTTCAGCGCGCTCGATCTCTATCTATGCGCGATGACGCGTTGGCGGCCGCGGCGGGACTGGTTCGCCGCCCAAACGCCGAAGCTGCTGGCCGCAGCCGACGCGACTGCGGCCATGCCCGAACTTGCCGGCATCATCGACCGGAATTTCGCGAGCCGGGATTGAGAGTGGCGGGCTACTCCACCACCGTCCGGCTCTGCTCGTGCTGCTTGATGAAGTCCCAGTTGTAGGACACGCCGAGCCCCGGACCCTGCGGCACCGGGAATGTCCCGTCCTTCGCCACCGCCTCGGGACTTTCGGTATATCCGCACGTGTAGATAGGTGGCTGCGGATTGCCGATCTTGGGTGCGCAGAGCGTCAGTTCATAATAATTAGCATTACGTATCGACGCCATGCAGTGACGATGCGCGGGGCCGCAGCCGTGCATCTCCACGTCCAGGCCGTGTGCCTCGGCGAGGCGCGCGATCTTCATCACGCCGGTGATCCCCATGTCGAGCGTCGGATTGGCGCGGACGAAATCCGTCGCCTCCGCCTCGATGAAATCGGCCTTCGCCTCCAGCCCGCGAATATGCTCGCCGATCAACAATGGCGTCTTCAGCTTCTGCCGCAGCTTCCGATAGGCGTGCCTGGAGAACCCGCCATCGCGGAAGGGGTCCTCGTACCAGAAGAACTTGGCATCGTCACAGGCGCGGCCGACATAGAGCGCATCCGCGAAAGTGCGCAACTCGCAAGCCGGGTCGAGCATGAGGTCCATCTTGTGCCCGACCTTCGCCGCGACGTGCAGCACGTTCTCCGCCTCCTCCCGCCGGTCGGTCACCGTCCAGCCGTGGATCTTGAAGGCGCGAAAGCCGAGTCCGTAGCAATACTCTGCATAGTCGGCGAACGCCTCCTTGCTGGACAGCCCCCCGTTTCGGTCGCCGTGAAAGCTGCTGGCATAGGTTGGCAGGTGCTCGCGATAGCCGCCGAGAAGCGTGGTGATCGACGCGCCGAAGCGTTTGCCGGCCATGTCCCAGAGCGCGATGTCGAGCGGCGAGAAGCCGAATGCGCCGAGCTTGCGCATGATGCGCTTGATGTCGTCGTACATCTTCTCGCGCGCGTTCGGGTCGCGGCCGATCAACAGATGGGCCAGGGACTTCGCCTGGGCCACCATCGCCGATTCCGGGGAGGGATAGACAAAGGACCCCTCGACGCCATCGCTGTCGAAGATCTGCACGGCCAAGCCGGTGCGGTTCACCACGCCGCCGGGCATGTAGACGGTGTTGTGTCCCTCATCCACGGCAAGCCCTTCCAGCTTGTACGAGAACGACGTGAATTCGACCTTGGTGATCTTCGGCATAAGCCTCGAGGCTCCCTCTTTACGATGACTAAAAGCCAATGGCGCGGTGCAGTGTCCGGCTGAGATGATACTCCATGGCAACGACGGCCGCGGCGCTGTCGTGCGCGCGCAGTGCGTCCAGCACGACCAGATGTTCCTGCATCGCCTGGGTCACCGTCGCGGCCGATTGCCGATACCGGTTATCCAGTCGCACGAGGCGGATGCGCTCGTTGGTGCGTTCGTAAACCTCGTCGATCTGCGGATTTCGCAACGAGCCGATGACCGCTGCATGAAACCCGCGATCGACGGTGCCCGATTGCGCGATAAGCTCATCCTCGGGCATGCGCGACTGTGCCGCCGCGAGAACGCCGCGATGGGCCGTCTCCAGGCTCGCGAGTTCATCGAGCAGGGCCACTTCGGCGTATTTGCGAACGGCCTCCAGCTCCAGAATACGGCGCAGCTGAAAGCTGTCCTTCATCAGGCTCATGCTCGGCTTCACGATGCGGATGCCCGCACGCGGCAGCATGGTCAATAATCCGTCATTCTCCAGGACCTGCAGAGCCTCCCGCAGCGGCCCGAGCGGCACGTCCAGAATCTCCACCAGCTCCGCCTGGGTCACGGTGGCGCCGATCGGGATGCGGCGGCTGAAGAGGCCCTCCTTGAAGCGCGCGTAGGCAATCTGGCTGAGCTTGGGCTGCCGTTCCGGCAACGGCTCCAGCACCTCCGACCCCGCCGCCGCTGCCTCCGTAGTCATATTATGAGACCTGTCCGTGGTTGTCTGTCCGAGCGATTGATGCGACGATAGCCCCAATCCTGATAAGATCAATGGGGGAGTTTGATGTTCAAGCGTGAAGGTCTGAATGTCGCTGGCAGGAACACGGCGCCTGGCGGAGCAGGTCGGCGTTCCCTGCGACTGGTGGTTTCGCTCTGCTGCTGGGCGGCCGCAGGGCTCGTCGCCGTTCAGCCTGCGGCTGCGCAAGGTCAGGTCCTGACTGTCTGGGACTTCAAGTCCGAAGAGCCGCTGATGAAGCCGTATTTCGCGCGCGTCATCAAAGAGTTCGAGACGCGGCATCCGGGGGTCAAGGTCCGCGAAATCGCCCAGCCGGAGAGCAACTACCAGACGGTGCTCGGCACCGCGGTCGGGGCGGGCAAGGGGCCGGATGTCGCCTTGCTGCACGGCGGCGAACAGGCGCTGCAATTCGCTGATGCCTTCGTGTCACTGACATCGGACGTGGCGGAGCTGGTGCCCGATCTGACGGGCATCAAGAACTTCCAGCGCAAGGATGGAAGCCTTGTCGGCCTTCCGATCAGCGTCCAGGGCGTCATCATCTATTACAACAAGGAAGTCTACAAAGCCGCCGGCCTCGACCCTGAGCACCCGCCGCTCACCTGGAGCGATCTGGAAACGGTCTGCAAGGCGATCGCCGCGCGCACCAAGGCCGACTGCCTCGGCGTGGGCAACAAGGCGGGGGCTGGATTCTCCGCAGCGATCGACGCGTTGAGCACCGGCGCGTGGCCACTGGCCGTCCGCAATCAGTTCATCTCGGGCGAGTTGGGCTGGACCAGCAAACCGGTGCGTGAGGTGTTCGAAGCATTCCAGAACATGGTTCGCAATAAATGGATCGAAGCGGGCGCCAACTCCTATTCACCCTATACGGATATTCCCCGGATGTTCGCCGGTGGCCGGCTTGCGAACATGCTCGGACTGGTCTCTGACGCGCCGAACGCCTGGAAGAACCTTGAACAGCTTATCGGCGTCGGCAATGTCGGCGTGGCGATGCCCGTGGCGATCGGGCTGTCGGCAGAGCAGCAGCCGACCCGTCTCACAGTCTCCGGCGGCATCGGTTTCGGCGTCACCAAATGGAGCCCCAACAAGGATCTTGCCGTCGACTACGTGAAGATAGCGGCCGACCAGGCAAGCGAACTGGTGTTCATGGAATTGGCCGGCGGCATGCCGGCCAACACCAAGGTGGATACCAGCCGAATGGCATCGCCGGTCGCCAAGCAGATTCTCGAATTCATGCGTTGCTGCGCGGTGGCCAGCCGGGTCCAGGATTCGTTCCTCCCCGAGGAGCGGCAGGAGATGCAGCGCGATGGAGAGTTGCTGATCGGCGGCCAGATCTCCGTCGACGACATGCTCAATCGAATGCAGCAGGCACGCAACTCGGCGAAATCTCGTCGGGGCCAGTAAACCGCATGCGGCGCATATCCCTGGGATTTTCGGAACAGGTGGT
This sequence comes from uncultured Alphaproteobacteria bacterium, assembly GCA_963819305.1. Lineage (GTDB taxonomy): Bacteria > Pseudomonadota > Alphaproteobacteria > Acetobacterales > Acetobacteraceae > CAVTKE01. Next base: position 129,043 of record CAWFVP010000001.1, on the reverse strand, counting down.
CGCCTACCTGTTCGTGTTGCCCGGCATCGCCCTATTCCTGGTTTTCCGATTCTACCCGCTGCTGTCCGGCCTGCGCTACTCGCTCACATCGTGGGACGGGATAGCTCCGCCGACCTACATCGGATTGCAGAACTACATCGAGCTGCTCAGCGCCGATCCGTCGTTTCGCGATGCGGTGGTGAACGCGCTGACGGTGCTGGCGACGCTGCCGATATGGGTCGGACTGCCGATGATATTGGCGGTCATGATCTATTTGAAAGTTCCAGGCGGCCCATTCTTCCGCGTGGCCTATTTCTTCCCCGTCGTGCTGAGTTCGGTGATCGTCGGCACGATGTTCAACATCATCCTGCGGTTCGATGGTGTCTTCAACTGGCTTCTCGGCGTATTCGGGTTCGACGGAGTGGACTGGATCGGCGGGCAGCACACCGCCCTTCTCTCGGTGATCTCGGTTGCGATCTGGTCCCATTTCGGCATGAGCGTGCTGATATTTCTGTCCGGCCTCGCGACGTTCCCGAACGACATCATCGACGCAGCGAAGATCGACGGTGCCAATCTGCTGCAGATCATCATGCGGGTCATCCTGCCGCTGATGGTGCCGATGATCCAGTTCGTATCCGTCATCACAACGATCTCGATGCTGACGGCGATGTTCGGGCTGATCTACGTGATGACCCAGGGTGGGCCGGGCACGGCAACCTACATGCCCGAATACCTGATCTGGCTCATGCAGGGCGATACGAACAGGCTCGGCTACGCGACGGCGATCGGCATGGTGCTGTTCGTGTTCGTCGGAGGCTGCGGATTGCTGCAGATCGCCTTCCTGTTCAGGGACGACACGAACTGATGCGGGACAAGACCAGGTCCCGCCGCGGATCAGCCGACGAGTACCATCCTGTGGACGGCAAGTGCCGGCATGGTGGTGCTGGCCATGTCGACGATCTTCCCGCTGGTGTTCACGCTGAACACATCCCTGAAGTCGTCGAAGGCGTTTATCGCCGACAGCCTCGGCCTCGTCACTCATCCCGTGGGCGATAACTTCGCTACCGCATGGTCGTCGTTCAACATCGGCTTCTACGCTGCCAACTCGGCGGTCGCGACGGTCACCGGCGTGGTGTTTGTTCTCGCCATCGCATCGATGGGCGGGTTCGCGCTGGCGCAACTTAAGTTCAGGTTCAGGCGAGGGATCTTCCTGCTGCTCCTGACCGGATTGATCATCCCGGTCCAGGTCATCATGGTCCCGTTCTTTCATGTCGTGATCGAACTTGGCCTGCTGAACAGCCGCGTCGGTCTCGGACTCATCTATGGCGCATTCTTCTCGCCGTTCGGCATCTACCTGATGACCACCTACTACGCCTCGTTGCCGCGGGACCTGCTGGAAGCAGCGAAGGTGGACGGGGCATCGATCTGGCAGACCTACTATCACATTGCCCTGCCGCTGGGTCGGCCAGCGCTGGTGACGCTGGGGATACTGACGACGCTGAATTGCTGGAATGATGTGCTGCTCGCACTTCTGGTGCTGCAGGACGAAAGAACTCTGATGGTCGGCATTGCCGCGCTGCAGGGAGAATACGGCGCCGATATTCCGGTTATCGCCGCCGCAGTGATGGTGGCCGCTGCGCCCGTCATCGGGCTGTTCATTTTTTTCCAAAGACGAATTCTCAGCGGCATCATGTTGGGAGCGGTCAAGGGATGACGTCGGCGGAGCAGCGATGCCGCCCAATCGGAAAAAGCGGTCTGTCGGTCAGCGTGCTCGGCCTTGGCGCCGCTCCCCTCGGTGGCATGTACGAACGGTCCTCCGACGCCGCCGCCGCCGAGACGGTCCGCGCCGCGCTGGAAGCCGGGATCACGCTCTTCGATGTCGCGCCGCATTACGGGCAGGGGCTCGCAGAGCGCCGCCTGGGCCACGGCCTGTCGCAGACGCGGTCGGGCGGCTGCGTCGTAAGCACAAAGGTAGGCCGGCTTCTGAATCCGGCGCCGCAACCGCCCCAATCGTCGATGTGGCCGGAGGCCCTGCCGTTCACGACGACCTACGACGTCAGCCGGGCCGGTATCCTTCGCTCACTGCAGGACAGCCGGAAACGCGTCGGGCGAAGCGTGTTCGAGATCCTGCTCCTGCACGACCCGGACCGCTACGCGGATAGCCCTGGCATGCTGCAGCGGCTGATCTCGGAGGCGTATGTCACGCTGTCCGAGTTGAGGGCGGAAGGCCTGGTCAAGGCGATCGGTATCGGGGCCAATTCGCCGGAGGTCGGTCTGGCGGCGCTTGACCTTGGCCAGTGGGATTGTTTCCTGCTCGCGGGCACGTATTCGGTGCTGGGGCAGGACGACCGAGGGCTGCTCGCTCGCTGCGCCGTCAACGCGGTGTCGGTGCTGATCGGTGGCCCGTACATGTCGGGCGCTCTTGCGGGTGGCTCGACCTGGCGCTATCGGCCGATCCCGACCGAGATCGGCGCGCGGATCGCGCGCCTGAGCGTGCTGTGCCGTGACCATGGGATTTCGCTGCAGGCGGCCGCATTACAGTTTCCACTGCTGCATTCCGCTGTCGCCTCGGTGATCGTCGGGATGCGTTCCGCCGACGAGGTTGCGCAGAACGTCGCATTCCTTCGCCATCCCATTCCAGATGACTTCTGGGAGAGGCTGCTGGCTGAGGGGTTCATTGCCGAACGGCCCGTAGCGGGGACAGCGAAAACAGAATGAACTTTATCGGCAGGGAGAAGGACAGATGAGTGGTGTGATGAAGATTGGTTCGGCGGTCGGCATTCGGCCAGTGCATATCGACCGCTATTGCGAGTTGCATGCCAATCCCTGGCCGGAGGTCGTGGAGGAAAACCGCAACACCGGCCGGAGCAATTACTCCATCTTCCTCCTGCGACAGCGCAACCTGTTGTTCTCCTATTACGAGCTCACAGGCACAGACCGGCCCGCCGGACCGGAGCGTGCCGCCAGTCCTGCGATGCAGGAGTGGTGGAAGCTGTGCCGATCATTTCAGGTGCCTCTCGTCCCAGCCGAAGGCCCGCGGCTGTGGACCGACATGGAAAGAGTTTTTCACCAGCCGTAGCCGGTGTCGGTGCATTCAGGCTGGCAGCGGCCTGGGCGTGCTCGCTCTTGAAAAGCTTGGTCAGCTCGTTCGGGTTTGCAGAGCGCTCCCGAACGAGCTGATGGTCTCTCGCGCCTTAATTCCGGCGCCACCAGCCGCGTTTCGGCTCGGCGGGTGGGGCTGACACCGTCGTGACAGCGGCCGACTGTGGAGCCGGTTCGATCGTAGCTGGTTCAATCGCCGCTGAAATCGCCGGCTCGGCCTGTGCTTCGGCGGGGGATGCCGCCGCAGGAGCGAGTTCGGCCGGAACCTCAGCCACGGCCGGAGCGACTTCCGGTTCGGCAACCGGTGTCGCGGCGGCCACCGGAACCGGCGCCGGCTCGATGGCCTGGGCGGCTGCCGGTGCGGTGACCGGGGAAGGCGGCGGCGGGATGTCGATCGGGCTTGGGGCTGTCGCCACGGGTTGCTCGGCGGCACGCTCGATCATGTCGAAGATGTCGTAGGTGTGGCCGCCGAACGGATCGGCCGGGGTCGGACCGGTATAGACCGGCGGGACGTAGCGGGCACCGTTGTCGCCGGTCTCCTCGATTTCGTCGGCATCGCCGCCCGAAGCTTCGTTGGACCCGGCGACCTCGCTGCCGGCCTCGCCGCCATCACGACGCCGGCGCCGGCCACCGCGGCGGCCGCGTCGGCGGGCCTTTGGCAACCCGTTCTCGTCCAGTTCGGCCGGATCGAGGCTCGGTTGCTCGGCCCGCGCCAGGTCGGCGGTTTCCGCTTCCGGCTCGCCTGCGACGGCAAGTGGGGCTTCGGTTTCGGCAACGGCCTCGGTCGCGTCGACGCTCCCGGCCACGGCCTCGGTCGGCTCCCGGCGTCCGCCACGGCGCCGGCGACGACGGCGGCGCTGGCCCTCCTCGGTGGTTTCGGCAGCGCCCTCCTGGGCCGCTTCGGTCCGCGCCTCTCCGCGCTGTTCGCCCGACGGCGCGGGCCGGCGTTCCGCGCGCTCCGGACGCGCCGCCCGGGGTGCGGGGGCATCATCCTCGTCGGAGGGGGGAAAATACTCGTCCTCGACATCCTCGGTGGCTTCAAACACCGGTGCGGCCGGCGCGACCGGGGCGGCGATGGCGCGTTCGGCTTCCGGCACCTGCGGCTTCAGCCGGTCGATGCGGATTTCCGGCGGCACCAGCGCTGTCGTCGGCGGTGAAATGCACCCGCATGGCGTAGCGCGCCTCGATCTCGGCGAGCCGCTCGCGCTTGTTGTTCAGGATGTACATCGACGACGGCGTTGGCGCACGTGCACCATGATCAGCGCGGCGCGGCCCTTGGCGCCTTCGTCCTCGATGCCGCGCAGCACGTGGATGGCGCTGCTCTCGACGCTGCGGACCATGGCCCATGCCGCCGCAATGCGGGCAGGTGACGAAGCTGGTCTCGGCCAGCGACGGGCGCAGCCGCTGGCGGCTCATCTCCATCAGGCCGAAATGGCTGATGTGGCCGACCTGGATGCGCGCGCGGTCGTTCTTCAGCGCATCCTTGAGGCGCCGCTCGACCATGCGCGTTGTGCTTCTTCGCCTCCATGTCGATGAAGTCGATGACGATCAGCCCGGCGAGGTCGCGCAGCCGCAACTGGCGGGCCACCTCGTCGGCGGCCTCCAGGTTGGTGCGCAAGCGCCGTCTCCTCGATGCCGCGCTCGCGGGTGGAGCGGCCGGAGTTGACGTCGATCGCGACCAGCGCCTCGGTCTGGTTGATCACCAGATAGCCGCCGGATTTGAGCTGCACGGTCGGGCTCAGCATGGCGTCGAGCTGGGCTTCGACCTGTGCTTGCTGAACAGCGGCTGGCCGCCGCCGCTGCGTCGGGCGCCAGAGCTGCACCTTCTTGGCGTGGCTCGGCATCAGCATGCGCATGAAGTCGTGCGCCGCCCGCCAGCCCTCCTCGCCGTCGACCAGCACCTCCTCGACGTCGCGCGAATAGACGTCGCGGATGGCGCGCTTGATCAGCGAGGCTTCCTCGTAGATCAGCGCCGGCGCCAGTCGAGCGCATGGTGTGCTCGCGGATGTCGTCCCACAGCCGCATCAGGTATTCGCAGTCGCGCTTGATCTCGGGCTTCGGCCGGTTGGCGCCGGCGGTGCGCACGATCAGGCCCATGCCCTGCGGGATTTCCAGTTCGGCGGTGATCTCCTTCAGCCGGCGGCGGTCGGCGGCCGAGGTGATCTTGCGCGAGATGCCGCCGCCGCGCGGCGAGTTCGGCATCAGCACGCAGAAGCGGCCGGCGAGCGAGATGTAGGTGGTCAGCGCCGCGCCCTTGGTGCCGCGTTCCTCCTTGACCACCTGGATCAGCATGATCTGGCGGCGGCTGGATGACTTCCTGGATGCGGTAGTTGCGCAGGAAGCGCGAGGTGCGGCGGGCCGCGGGCTTCCTCGGCGCCGTTGCCCTCGAAGACGTCGCTCTCGCCGCCGATGACTTCGGGGGCGGGGCCGTCCTCGACGGAATCGGCTGTCTTCCTCGGCCCGCTCGCCGAAAGCCTCGGTGACGCCGCTGGTTCTCCGCGGCAGCCTCGACGGACCCGGCTACATCCGGCTGCGGCGTCGAACTCGCCGTGGGTTACGGCGCCGTACTTGACCTCTTCGGCGCATCAGCGCCGGTTGCGCGCGAGCCTGCGGATCATGCGCCGGCGGTTCGTCTTCCGGCGGATCCTGGGACGGCGGCTCGGCCGGGGGTTCCGGCACGCCGGGTTCGCCGACCGGAATCTCGGCGGGCGGTTCCTCGGCGGGCGGCAATTCGGCCGTCGGATCGCCTTCCGGCGGATGCGGGTCGGTCTCCGGCGCCTCGGCCGTGGCGACGTCTGACGCCGCGGCTACGGGCTCTGCGGCATCCGGCGCGACGATCTCGGCGTCCGCGGCATCGTGGCGTGCGCTGGTGGCTGCGCGTCGGCGGCGCCGGCTGCTCGTCCTCGTCGTCTTCCTCGGCGCGGGCCTCCTCGGCCTGCATTGCGAGCAGGCGCTGCCGGTCGGCGACGGGGATCTGGTAATAGTCGGGATGGATCTCGCCGAACGCCAGGAAGCCGTGGCGGCCGCCGCCGTATTCCACGAAGGCCGCCTGGAGGCTGGGCTCCACGCGGACGACCTTGGCGAGGTAGATGTTTCCCTTGAGTTGCTTCTTGGTCGATGTCTCGACGTCGAAATCCTCGAGGCGGTTACCGTCCAGCACCACCACGCGGGTTTCTTCCGCGTGGGTGGCATCGATCAGCATGCGCTTGGTCATTCAGCCCTGAACTCCGGTGTGCCGCCGCCCGGCCTGCGCATCGGCGCGGCGGGGGCGGCAGATGAAGGTGGCGGGACGAGGGCTGGCCCGACCGCAGATGGAGCAGGGAGAAGTGGCGGCACGGATGGCGCGTCGCGCCGATGCCTGCCGAAACCCGGAGCGCGGTGATCTGCGTGGATTCGATCCTGGGAGGGAAACTGGCGTGGCGCGGTCATCTGGACCCTGTATCTGCGGACGGGCGCGCCATCGCAAGGAGCGCCGCCCCGGTGGAACTCGTGTCGTGCCGACCGGATCCGACCGGTCCCGACCGGCCCGGCGTCGCGACCGGCGGGACAAATCGCGGATCAGGCGTCTGCCGCGGCATGCGCCAGCGCGCAAAAGCGCGCGGCGCGGGCGGTGACGTGAGCATGACGATTCGGTTGATCCGGCCGGTCGGCCGCAGTTCGCGCCGCTCCGGACATCACCGAAGCGCGCCGAACATGAAGCAAATCCCGGTCGCGACCGCAAGGCGCGACTCGACGGCAGTGCTGCCTGCCTATCGCCGTGCAACCATGAAACAGCCGTAATCAACGCGAAGCGTGCATTTCTCGCAACCTATATGTTAGACGTGAAGCCATATGCCTCGATGCCGCGGACACCATCGCCGATGCTGACGCGACGCCTGCTGATCGGGGCCGGGCGTCACCGCGCGCTTGCTGCTGCCCGACTCGTGGCTGGGCCGCGCCGCTCTCGAGCCCATCTCCCAGGCCAAGCCGGCCACACGCCGCGCGCCGCCGCGGCGCCGCCGCCGCTGGTCATGCTCGACCCCGGCCATGGCGGCAAGGATCCGGGCGCCATCGGCGTCTCCGGCACCTATGAAAAGCATGTGGCGCTGGCCACGGCCCAGGAATTGCAGCGCCAGTTGCGGCTGGCGGCGGCGGCTACCGGGTGGAACTGACCCGCGACCAGCGACGTGTTCATCCCGCTGGAGGACCGCGTCGCGATCGCCCAGCGCAGCGGCGCCGCGTTGTTCGTGTCGATGCACGCCGACGCGCATCGGCGACCACGGCGTGCGCGGCGCCAGCGTCTATACCCTCGCCGACACCGCCTCCGACGCGCAGACCGCCGCCCTGGCGCAGCGGGAGAACGCCGCCGACCGCTTCGGCGGCCCGGCGTTCGCAACGCTCCGCCCGAGGTCGCGCGCATCCTGGCCAGCCTGGTGCGGCAGGAAACGCGGGTCGGCTCGGCCCGCATGGCGCGCAGCGTGGTCGGCGAGTTCGGCCACGACTTGCCGCTGCTGCAGAACCCGGCCCGCCACGCCGGCTTCGTGGTGCTGAAGGCGGCCGACATCCCCAGCGTGCTGGTGGAGATGGGCTTCATGTCGAACCGTCGCCGACGAGGCGGCGCTGCGCCGGCCGGATCATCGCGCCCGGGTGGCGACCGGCGATGAAGCGGGCCGTGGAGGCGTATTTTGCCCGCACCGGCCCGCAACCGCCGGCCACACGCATGGCCGGCTGAACCTGTTTGCGCGTTCGTGCGTTGCGAATGGGTATAGATTGGGTATTCAAGCACCATGAAACCGCCTCTTACAGCCGGCGAGCCGCTGGCGCCGCCGCCCGGGCGAGCCGCGGAACGCGCCACAGCGCCCGCCGGAACGAAGGCCGCCGCCAAGCCGCGGCGCGCCGTTCCGCTGGCTGCGGCGCATGCTCGGCACCCTGATGGGGCTGGTGATCCTGGTCGGCGCCGGCGGCGGCATCGCGCTGTACAGCGCCTATGCCGCGGTTCAGCGCCGACCTGCCCGGATCTCGACGGCCTGCGGCACTACCAGCCGCGGGTGATGAGCCGGGTCTACGCCGGTGATTCCCGGCTGCTGGCCGAACTCGCCACCGAGCGGCGCATCTTCGTGCCCTACAGCGCCATTCCGGACATGGTGAAGCACGCCTTCATCTCCGCCGAGGACCAGAATTTCTTCAGCCATCGCGGCGTCGACCCGATCGCCATCCTCCGCGCGGCGGTTACCGACCTGTCGCAGTACGGCCAGGGCCGGCGGCCCGATCGGCGCCTCGACCATCACCCAGCAGGTGGCCAAGAACATGCTGCTGGGCAACGAGGTATCGATGGCCCGCAAGGCGCGCGAGGCGATCCTGGCGATCCGCATCGAGGAGAGCCTCAGCAAGGAGCGCATCCTCGAGCTGTACCTGAACGAGATCTATCTCGGCCTGCAATCCTACGGCGTGGCCGCCGCGGCGCAGTCTTATTTCAACAAGTCGCTGGACGAGCTGACCCTGCCGGAAGCCGCCTTCCTGGCGGCACTGCCGAAGGCGCCGAACAACTACAACCCGTTCCGCTTCCCCGACGCCGCCCGGGCGCGGCGCGACTGGGTGATCGACCGCATGGCCGACGACCATGCCATCACCGCCGAGCAGGCCGCGGCGGCCAAGGCGACGCCGATCTCCCCGGCGCCGTTCCGCCGGCCCGAGACGGTGGCCGGCGGCGACTACTTCGCCGAGGAGGTGCGCCGGCAGCTGATCGACAAATTCGGCGCCGACCAGACCACCCAGGGCGGCCTGGTCGTGCGCACCAGCGTCGACCCGGCGTTGCAGGCCATGGCCGACAAGACGCTGCGGGACGGGCTGATGCGCTACGACCAGCGGCGTGGCGGCTGGCGCGGCGCGGTCAGCCATGTCGATGCCGGGCCGGCCGCTGCGCACCACCTGGGCCACCGCCCTGAACCAGACTGCCCGGCCGGCCGGGCATGCTGGCGGAATGGCGGCTGGGCGTGGTGCTGGAGGAAACCGACGGCGAGGCCAAGCTGGGCGTGCTCGACCATGCCGGCAACGCCGACCAACCGCGCGTGCTGCCGATGCAGCTGTCCGATCTCGGCTGGGCGCAAGCCGGTGCGCGACGGCAAGCTCGGGCGGCGCTCCGCGGAAGATGTCCGACGTGGTGCAGCCCGGCGACATCGTGATGGCGGAAGCTGGTTCCCGCCGTCACCGCGCAGGGCAAGACCGGCGGCCGGCCGGAACGCCTGCTGCTGCGCCAGATTCCGCAGGTCCAGGGTGCGCTGGTCTCGATCGACCCCGCCACCGGCCGGGTGCTTGCGCTGTCCGGCGGCTGGAGCTTCGAGATGAGCCAGTTCAACCGGGCCACCCAGGCGAACCGGCAGCCCGGCTCCAGCTTCAAGCCGTATGTCTACCTGACCGCGCTGGAACAGGGCATCTCGCCCTCGCAGCGCTTCCTCGACGCGCCCTTCGTGGTCGACCAGGGCGCCGCCGGGCAAATGGCGGCCGAGCAATTTCGAGCTGGACTTCAACGGCCCGGTGCCGCTGCGGGTGGCGCTGGAGAAGTCGCTCAACCTGGTGACGGTGCGTGTCGCCGACCGGGTCGGGATGGAAGCGGTGGCGCAGACCGCGATCGGCTTCCACGTGGTGGACGACATGCCGCGGGTGCTGCCTGCGGCCCTTGGCGCGGTCGAGACCACGGTGCTACGCCAGGCCGCCGGCTACGCCGGTTTCGCCGCCGGTGGGCGCGAGGTGCTGCCGACCCTGATCGACAGCGTCCAGGACCGCGACGGCCATGTGCTGTGGCGTGCCGGTGGCCCAGACTGCAACGGCTGCGACGAGAAGTCTCGCCCGCCGGTGCTGATCGACAACCGCAAGCAGGTGGCCGACCCCGCCAGCACCTTCCAGCTGGTCGGCATGATGCAGGGCGTGGTGCAGCGCGGCACCGGCATTCACCGCCGGCAACGGCCTGGGCCGCGCGATCGCCGGCAAGACCGGCACCAGCCAGGATTTCAACGACGCCTGGTTCGTCGGCTTCACCCCCGATCTCGTGACCGCGGTTTGGATTGGCTTCGACACCCCGACGACGCTGGGCAACAACGAAACCGGCAGCGCCGTCTCGCCGCGCCGGTTTGGCACGACTTCATGGCGTTCGCGCTGAAGAACCGGCCGAACCTCAAGTTTATCCCGCCGGCCGGTGTGACCATGGCCGCCTGGGACAGCGGCAGCGGCACGGTGACGGACGCGTTCAAGCCCGGCCAGACCCCGGGCGCCTCCGGCCCGATGGGTGGTGGCGGCACCGCTTCCGCCGATGCCGGCGCCGCGACCGGCGGCTCTCCGCACGCCGCCGGGGTCGACAGCGGGCTGGGCGGCCTGTATTGAGCGCCGCCTGAATTCGCCATTCTTGCGTCGCCGCCGAGCGGCCAGATTTCGAGAGAAAAAATGTCCACCGAAGCTGATTCCATCAACGCGCAGATCAGGCAGTCGCTCGCACTGCTGAGGAGGCATCTTTGACTGGGATGTCGCCATCGGCCGGCTGGAGGAACTGAACCACAAGGCCGAGGACCCCGCTTTGTGGAACGACGCCGCCGCGGCCCAGCTGATGATGCGCGAGCGCAACCACCTGGCGGATTCCATCGACGGCGTCCGCAAGCTTGAGACCGACGTCGACGATACCATGGAACTGATCGAACTGGCCGAGGCCGACGGCGACGCGGCGATGGTGTCCGACGGGCTGAAATCGCTCGAGGCGCTGGCCGCCGAAGCCAAGCGCCGTGAAACCCTCAGCTTGCTGTCCGGCGAGGCCGACGCCAACGACTGCTACGTCGAAATCAACTCGGGCGCCGGCGGCACCGAGGCCCAGGACTGGGCCGAGATGCTGCTGCGCATGTACACCCGCTGGGCCGAGAAGCACGGCTACAAGACGCAGTTGCTCGACCAGAGCGACGGCGAGCAGGCCGGCATCAAGTCGGCCACCCTGCAGGTCACCGGCGACATGGCCTATGGCTGGCTGAAGACCGAAGCCGGCGTGCACCGCCTGGTCCGCATCAGCCCATTTGACGCCGCCGCCCGCCGCCAGACCAGCTTCGCCAGCGTCTGGGTGTATCCGGTGGTCGACGACAGCATCGAGATCGAGATCGACCCCAGCGACCTCAAGGTCGACACCTACCGCGCGTCTGGCGCCGGCGGCCAGCACGTCAACAAGACCGAAAGCGCCATCCGCATCACCCATCTGCCCAGCGGCATCGTCGTCGCCTGCCAGACTGACCGCAGCCAGCACCGCAACCGCGCCACCGCCATGGGCATGCTCAAGGCGCGCATGTACGAGGCGGAGCTGCAGCGTAGGGAGGCGATTTCCAGCGCCCAGGAAGATGCCAAGACCACTGTCGGCTGGGGCCACCAGATCCGCAGCTACGTGCTGGCGCCGTATCAGCTGGTGAAGGATCTGCGCACCAGCGTCGAAACCGGCAACCCCGCGGCGGTGCTGGACGGCGATCTCGATATCTTCATGGCCGCGGCCCTGGCCGCCCGCGTCGGCGCCACCCGCAGCGAGGCGTCGGCCAACGCCGAGTAGAGCCTGTGACCTGAGGGGACCGAACATGACCGGTGGCCAGATGCCTCGTCGCACCCTGCTTGGACAATCCCGCCGCGTAGCCGCCGCCGCAATCGCCACGATGGCGCTTGCCGGCGAAGCGGCGGCGGCCGATGGCGCCCTGACCCTGATCATCATCCGGCACGGCGAGAAGCCGAAGGAAATCTGGCCTGGACCCGGACTGACGCCGGATGGTGCGCCGGACGCGAAATCCCTGGTCGTGCGTGGCTGGCAGCGCGCGGGAAGCTGGGCCGCGCTATTCGGCAGCGGCCTTGGCGGCGCCGACTATCCCACCCCCGCGGCGATCTACACCGGCAATACGAAGATCTCCGGCGAGGGCATCAGCGAACGGCCGCACGAGACGATCATCCCGCTGGCGGCCCGGCTGGGCCTCACCCCCAACCTGACCTACCGGGTCGGCGAGGAGCCGGCGCTGGTCGCCGAAATCACCCGCCTCGCCGGCGTTGTACTCGTCTGCTGGGAGCACAAGATGATCGGCAAGGCGATGCTGCCGGCGCTCCTGGGCGGCCAGCAAATCGCCGACGTTCCCCGCGAATGGGACAGCGACCGTTACGACGTGGTGCTGCGGTTCGACCGCGAGGCGCCCGGCAAGCCGTGGCGCTTTCGCCAGCTGTTTCCGCGCCTGCTGTCCGGCGATTTCCGCGACTCCGATGGCGTGAAGCATCACGTCCCGGGCTGCTTCAGGCCCAAGCGGCGAAACGCTTCCGCCGGCGCATCGAGTTCCGTCATCAGCTTCGCCATCGTTGCCGCCAACCGCGCCTCCAATGCCGGATCGCTCACCGGCGAGACCTGCCCGGGATCGGCCTGCAGGTCGAACAGCACCGTCTCGGTATCCACCAGCGTGCCCGGCCCGTACCACTTGTTGATCGGCGATTTCGGCGTTGCCGGCACCTTCAGCAGCGGCACTCCCTTGGTGAACGGGAAAGGCGGCGCCAGCGTCGCGGTGGAGAGTTCCTCCGTGGTGAACATGTCCACCAGATGCGTCGGCATCAGCGTGTACTGGAACAGCTCCTGGTCCATCACGTCGTCGGGGTAGCGGAAATATGTGTAGCGTCCGTCGGTGAGATTGGTGGCGCTGCCGAACACACCGAAGATCGCCGCCTCCCGCAATGCATGATCCTGGCGCAGCACCGGCAGCAGCGAACGGCCCATCACCTCGGCCGGCGGCGCCACGCCGTGCAGATCGAGGAACGTCGGCATCAGGTCGATTGTCTGCGTCAGCGCCTTGCGCCTGGTGCCCGCCGCCGACACGCCAGGATGATGGATGAACAGCGGGATATGCGCGACCTCCTCATAGACCGGCATCCGGTTCTTCGCCCACCAATCGTGTTCGCCGAGCAGGAAGCCATGATCGGTGCCGACGACGAGGGCGGTGTCCTTCCACATGTCATGCGTGTCGAAATCGTCCAGAAGCCGGCCTAGCTGTTCGTCGCACAAGGCTACGATGGCGCAGTAATTGGCGCGCAGTTCGGCGCATTCCTCCGGCGCCTCGTTCACCCGCGCATAGGGCGGCCAGTCGAGCACCGGGCCAGAATAATTGGTCGGATAATCGGCGCGCAACCGGGCTGGGGCGAAGAACGGCTCATGCGGATCGAAGGTTTCGATCTGCAGGAACCAGTCCTCCGCGGCACGGTTGCGGTCGATGAAATCGAGGCCGGCATTGAAGCACTGCACCGACGGAAAATCGTTATCGTCGCGCACGAATTCACGGTTGACCATGTAGTGGTAGAACTTGTTGCGGCGTTCCTCGGAGTATTGCTGCTTGTGGTACATCTCCCGCAGCCGGTCCCAGGGCGGCTGCACCATCGCCTTCCATGGATCGCGCTCCTGTCCTCGGATGAAGTCGAAGCTGTCGAACCGGTTGTGGTAGGTCGATCCGCCATCTTCCCAGTAATGATAATGATCGGTGATGAGGTGGGTGTACACGCCCGCCTTGTGCAGCAGTTCGGGAAATGCGTTGTCATAGGGCTCCAGCGGCCCCCAGCTACGATGCAGGAAGCTCAGGCGCCCGGTCATGAGATCGCGCCGCGCCGGCATGCAGGGCAGGCTGCCGACGTAATGCGTGTCGAAGCTGACGCAGCGTTCGGCCAGGCGACGAAAATTCGGCGTCTTCACCGTCTGCGCGCCGTAGGCTTCCAGCGACTTGCGGTTGAGGCTGTCGAACAGCACGAATACCGTCTTCATGGGCTGTTCCCCTGCATCGCGGCGATGCGCGATTCCAGCGTGGTCATCGCGTCCGCACCATCGGCCACCGAAATGCGGGTGAGATAGGTGACGCTTTCGCCCGGCGCCAGCAGCCGGATCTCGCCGGCCTGTTCCAGCATGTCGCGCGTGCCGATGCGGTTGGTCAGCGGCTCCAGCCCCAGCGCATAGACGCCCTCAGCATAGCAGCGCCATTCCTGGAACCACGGCAATGCGACGGCGTCGAAATCGACTGCGAGGCCCAGCCCCAGGCGATCGTTGAGCAAGGCGGCGGTGGCCCGACCTGCGCCGTCGTGATGGACGCGATGGCACTGCACCGTCTGCAGGTTGGCCGGCTGCGGGGCGGGCACCACAGGTGGCGGCAACGGCGGGGCGGGATGCACGGTCTCGGCGATCGGCACCCGGATGCGCGCGCCCTCGTCGAGCAGCGGCCAGCCGGCGTTGATATGGTACAGCAACATATGCGGCGTGGCGATGAATCCGTCATTGGTAACGACATCGGTCACGCTGAACGCGGCCTCGCCGGCCCAGGCTTCGATGCGCCGGCGCACGAACAGGTTCTCGCCGAACATGAAGACCTGGCGCAGATCGCCCTCCGCCCACAGCAGCAGCCGGTCGTCCACCCAGTCCGCACCGTAGCCGCGCAGAACCGCCGGTGTGAGCGCGCCGCGGCCATGCAGCGGATGCGTCATCTCGTCGCGCATCACCGAGTTGAAATGCGCGGCACTGGCGGTGGTCGCGCGGCGCATATGGTCGAAGCCGCAGGTGATCCAGAACCCCGAGAAGCTGCGGTTGAAGCCGAGCCCGCCCTCGCTTTCCAGATCGGTCAGCCAGGGCGCGCGAAAACCGGTCGGCATCTGCCAGCCGAGTGGAATGCCGCGGAAGCTCAGTTCGCCGATATCCATGCAGCGGTCGATGGTGATGCCGAGGTCGAGGCCGCTGCCGGTGCGCATCTCCAGCATCCGCACGCCGCGCTCGGCGCCGTCGCCCAATGTCAGCAGTCGCACCCCGCAGGCGGCCATCGGATGCGGCAGCCGACGCAGCAGATCCCGCCGGCCATGCGACTGCCCGAACAGCGTCACCATCTCTATTCTCCTGTTCCGGCCGGGGTCATTTCAGCGCACCCGTGGTCAATCCGCGCACGATGTGGCGTTGGCCCAGCATCAGCAGCAGCAATGCGGGCAACGCGGACAGCGCCGCACCGGCAGCCATCTGGGTGTACTGGATCTCGAATTCCTGCGCGTATTTGGCGATCGCCACCGGCACCGTCGCGGTCGCCTTCTCGGTCAGAGTCAGCGCCACCGCGAACTCGTTCCAGCTGAAGATGAACGACAGGATGCCCGCGGCGGCGAGTCCCGGCGCCACCAGCGGCACGATGATCCGCCAGATCAGCCGCGGCGTGCCGCAGCCGTCGATCCGCGCCGCCTCTTCCAGCTCCATCGGCACCTCGCGCACGAACGCCGCCATGATCCACAGCGCCATCGGCAGGTTCAGAGTGGCATGCGCGAGCACCAGGCCCGGCAGGGTGTTGACCAGGCCGATGGCGCGGAACAGCACGAACCATCCGCCGGCGAGAGTGATCGGCGGGATCATGTGGAACACCAAGGCCCACAACAGCAACGAATTCACCACCCAGCGCGACCAGCCGAGCCGCACGATCGAATACGCCGCGAGAGTTGCCACCACCAGGTCCAGCAGCGTGGCGGCAACGGCGACGATCAGGCTGTTGCGGAAGTTGTCGAGATACTCCGACGTCGAGGTGAACAGCAGGTCATGGAAATTGTCCCAGATCGGATCGAACCAGAATGCCCCGGTCAGCAGCGCGATCGGCGTCTTGAACGCCGCCGCGATGATCCACAGGAACGGCAGCACCACGGCCGCCGCCGCCACGATCAGGGCAGCATGCGCGGCCCAGGCATGGCGCCTCATGTCGGGGCTTCCGGTTGATGTGCCCGGCGCTGACGCATGGTGTTCGCGGCGGCGATGACGATGGCGGCGGCGATCACCGATATCGTCAGCACCGACAGCGCCGCGCCGTGGCCCACCCGCGCTTCGGAGAAGAATCGCCGGTAGATGGTGAAGCTGACCACCTCGGTCGAGGTGCCGGGTCCGCCGCTGGTCAGCAGGAACACCTCGTCGAACACCTTGAAGGCGACGATCAGGCGGAACAGCAGGGTCACCGCGATCGTCGGCGCCATCAACGGCAACGTGACGCGGCGCAATTCCTGCCACCAGTTGGCGCCGTCGATCTGCGCCGCCTCGAACACGTCGCGCGGCATCGATTCCAATCCGGCCAGCAGCAGCAGGAAGCAGAACGGCGTCCAGTGCCAGATGTCGACGATGATGACCGATAGCAGCGCCGTGCCCTTCTGCCCCAGCCAATCCTGCGGTGCCAGGCCGATCAAGCCGGTGATCTCGTTGATGATGCCGAAGTCGAAATTGAACATCAGCTTCCACATCGCGCCGATGACGATGCCCGGCACCAGGATCGGCAGGATCAGCACCGCCCGGTAGATCGCCTGCCCGCGCAGCAGCCGGGTGGTCAGCAGCGCCAGGGTGAAGCCCAGCAGCATCTGCACCGAGACGGCGCAGACCGCGAAGACGATGGTGTTGACGATGCCGGCACGAAACAGCGTGTCATGCAGCGCGTCCACGTAATGCGTAAGCCCGGTCCAGCGCCAGTTCGCCACGCCGCCGACCCAGGTGACGTCGTGCAGGCTGAGTTCCACCAGGTCGATCGCCGGCAACACCGACAGCCCGCCGAACAGCGCCAAAGCGGGCGCCAGCGTAAGCCAGCGCCACGTGCGCTCACCTTGACCGCGCATGGCCGGACGCCGTCAGGTCAGGTCGGGCAGGCGGCCGGTCTTGTAGCCGCCCTTCTGCATGATGGCGTGGAATTCCGCGGCGATGGTGTTGAGGGCTGCAACGGATGTCAGCTCGCCGGTGATGGCCTGGTTCAGCCGCAGGTCCAGCACCGCGGTCAGCTCCGCACTTTCCGGCACCGTCCACATCACCCGTCCGAACGGCAGCGCGTCCGCCAGCGGCTTCATCCAGCGCAGTTCCGGCCGGTTCGGCACCTCGGTGCGCAGCACGTCGATGCGCACCGGCGGCGACCCCGCCAGCACGTATTTCATCTGCGCGTCGAAGCTCTGGAACCACGACAGGAACGCCAGTGCCGCGACCTGGCGCTCCCGCGGCACGTTGCGCGGAATGCCGCCGAGGAAATGCCCGAGCGGCGGCCCCGGATGCGTGCCCGGCGCGTGCGGCGGCACCGCATAGCCGATCTTGCCCGGCACCACCGACTTCGCCTTGTCGTCCATCTGCGCCCAGGCGGCGATCACCACCATGGCGTGCGCCGCCTTGCCGGTGACGACGTTCTGGATCACCTGCGCCTGGCCCTGGCCGCCGGTGTTGGGGTGGCCCGCCTCATGCTCCAGCTTCAGGTAGAAATCGAGCGCCGCGCGGCCCTTCGCATCGTTGACCGTGACGGTGAAGTCGCCGCCGCGCACGTCGCGGAACATCTCGCCGCCGAAGCCCAGGAAATACGGAAACCAGTCATACGACGCATCCGTCGAACCGCGGGCACCACGCTGCACGATGCCGTAGATGCGCGGCGGATCGTTCAGCTTCTTTGCATTGGCCAGCAACTCGTCCCAGGTCTCCGGGACCTTCAGCCCGGCCTTCTCGTATAGGTCCATCCGGTAGTACAGCAGCGGAATGTTCGGGTTGATCGGCACCGTCAGCAACTGCCCGGTCTTGGCGTTGGTAGAGCGCGTCTGCGGATCCCAGAACACCGTGTCGTCGAAAGTCAGGACGTTGGGGTCGAGCTTGAAGGCGGGGTCGATCTGCTGCAGCGGCAGCAGGAATCCACCGTGATAGAATTCGGGGAAGAACGTGCCGCTGATCGGCAGGATGTCGTAGGTGCCCTCTTTCGCCTGCACCGAGTTGCGCTGCTTCTGCAGCGTGCCCTCGAACGGATTGACGTCGAGCGTCACCTTGTTGCCGGTCTCGGCGGTGTAGGTCTCGACTAGCTTGCGGAAGCCGTCGAACCAGGGCGACTGGTTGACCACGATGGTGATCGGCGCCTGTGCCGCGGCCCGGGCCAAGGTCGGCACCACCGACGCGGCAACAACACCGGCCAGCACGCCACGGCGCTTAAGCGTTTTCATCGGCCCGGTCCCCCTACTTGCTTTGCCCGATCTTCGTCCCCTTTCCCCGCGGCAGGCAAGCCACATTCGCCCGCGGGCATGTCTAAGCGCCGACCATCAGGCGAACGATCTCGTCGCCGTCGGTCTCGCCGGCCAGCCGCTCACCCGCCTTGATGCCCCGCCGCAGCACGATGATGCGGTCGGCGACTGCGAAGATGTCGATCAGGTTGTGCGAGATGAACAGCACCGCGACGCCCTTGCCGCGCAGCCGGTGGATCAGCTCGATCACCTTGCGCTGCTCCGGCACCCCGAGTGCTGCGGTCGGTTCGTCCATGATCAGCAACCGCGCGTTCCAGTAGATCGCCCGCCCGATCGCCACCGCCTGCCGCTGTCCGCCGGACAGGTCGCGCACCGGACGATCGAGACTGGTGTGGATGTCGAGCGAGCGCAGCACAACCTCCGAGCGCTGCCGCATCGCCGGCCGGTCGATCACCGGCAGCACGCCGAACAGCCGGTGCATCGGCTCGCGGCCCAGAAAGATGTTGGCTGGAACGTCGAGATTCTCAGCCAGCGACAGATCCTGGTAGATCGTCTCGATCCCGGCATCGCGGGCCTCGCGGGGGCTGCCGAACTGCACCTGCTGGCCGCAGAAGGAAACCGAACCTGAATCCGGCCGATGCACGCCGGAGATGATTTTTATCAGCGTCGACTTCCCGGCGCCGTTGTCGCCGGCCAGCGCCACCACCTCACCCGCGTCGAGCGTCATCGATACGGAGTCCAGCGCATGCACGCCGCCGAAGGTCTTGGTCGCCTCGTGCACCACCAGCATCGGCTCGCTCATCGCGGGCCTCCCCGGCCACGCCGCGACTGGTCCACCACCACCGCCAGCACGATCACCGCGCCGACGGCGACGAACTGCCAGAACGGGGCGACGTTGATGAAGACAAGGCCGAACTGGATCACCGCGATGATCAGCGCGCCGATCACCGTGCCCGGAATGCTGCCCTCGCCGCCGAACAGGCTGGTACCGCCGATCACCACGGCGGCAATCGAATCCAGCATGCTGGGCTCGCCGGCCTGGGCGTTGCCGCCGGAAAACCGCGCGGCGTAGACCAGCCCCGCGATCGCCGCGAAGCCGGCCGCGAGAATATGGAGAATGACCGTGTGGCGCTTCACG
The DNA here is from genome assembly GCA_963819305.1 of uncultured Alphaproteobacteria bacterium. Taxonomy (GTDB): domain Bacteria; phylum Pseudomonadota; class Alphaproteobacteria; order Acetobacterales; family Acetobacteraceae; genus CAVTKE01. The sequence goes on along the minus strand of CAWFVP010000001.1, from coordinate 109,848 downwards.
TCGATGCCGGCACGGATCGCCGCGTTGCGACTGCCGCCGATCGCGAGCGTGTACTGGCCGAAGCGCGTGGCCGACAGCACGTAATGCATCACCAGCACGATGCACGCCGTCGCCACCACCGGGATCGGGACGCCGAACACCGAGGCGTTGCCGAAACCATCCAGCACCGGATTGTCGGCCGGCACGGTATGACCGCCCGAGATCAGATACCCCGCACCCCGGGCCACGCCATACATTCCCAATGTGGCAATGAACGGCGGCACGCCGAGACCTGCCACCAGAAGTCCGTTGATCAGCCCCGGGATCATCGCCAACAGGACCGCAACGGCACAGGAAATCCCCGCCGACGACCAGGGATCGAGCACGCCGTCCAGCACCGTCATAAACTGCGTCGCCACCACCGAAGCCAGCCCTACGGTGAAGGCGACCGAAAGATCGATGCCGCCGGCGATGATGATCAGCGTCATGCCCAGCGCCACCAGCAATGGCTGGGTGGCGGCGAGCAGGATGCTCTGCACATTGTTGGCGTTGAAGATGAACGAACTGGAATAGGTCAGCCGCGCCCAGATCTCGAACGCCAGGATCAGCACCAGCAGGAACACGCAGGACCATGCGCCGCGATACAGCTGCAGCCATCTGCCGGCGCGGCTGGGCGGTGGCCCGTCCGCCGTGGCCTGCGTGCTGAGCGAAAGCATCCCCTATTTCACATACACGTAGCGCCGCACTGCGGGATCGTCGACATTGGTCTTGTCGATGACGGTGAATCCGGTGTTGATCCGCGTCGGCACCGGCTGCCCCTTGGCGGCGGCGAAGGCGGTCAGCACGCCGAACCAGCCGATCTCCGTCGGATGCTGGGCGATCGCGATGTCGACCAGCCCGGACTTGATGTAGCCGACCATCGCCTCCGGTGCATCGAACGCGGCGATCTTCACCTGCCCGGTCTTGCCCGCCGCCTTCACGCCGTTCGCGGTGCCGATGCCGGAATTGACATTGATGCCGAACACGCCTGCAAGATCCGGCGCCCGTGCAAGCACCGCCGACACCGCCGCTGCCGCCTTGGCGGGATCGCCCTCGGTGTACTGGGTCTGCAGCAGCTCGATGTTGGGATGCCGCTTCATCTCCTCGCGGAAGCCTGCCTCGCGCTGGTCGGGAGTGGAGACGCCCGGGCGCGTGTTGTTGATGAACACCTTCCCCTTGTCGCCGATTGCCGCCGCCAGCGACCGCGCAGCGACACGCCCACCCTCGGTGTTGTCGGAGGCAATGTAGGACAGCGGAAAATCCGCGGGCCCACTGCCGGTCTGGTAGACGCCCGTCTCGCCGATATAGGTGTCCACCGTGATCACCGGGATCTTGGCGTCAAACGCCTTGCGCATCGGTGCCACCAGTTGCACGCGGTCGCTGGGGGCGATCACCAGCGCATCCGGCTTGCGGCCGATCATGGCGTTCAGGATCGTCACCTGCTGCGGCGTGTCGGCCACCGCCGGCCCTTGGTACAGCAGGTTGATCCCAAGCGCCTCGGCGGCATCGCTGGCGCCGCGCCCCAGCGAGACATAGAACGCATCGGTGGTGAACAGCGGCACCATGGCGATGGTGAGCTTCGCCGGCTGGGCCGCGGCGGGCAGTGCGCGCGATGCCAGCAGCAAAGCCGGCATGGCGAGACTCAGGCGGCGCGTCGTGTTCATTCGTTTTCCCCCTCGGTGTTCCGCATTGTCTGCGGTTGCGGCAGCGGATCAGACCAGGCTCAGCCCTCCGTCGACCATCAGGTCGCAGCCGTTGATGTAGCTGCCGGCCTCCGAGCACAGCAGCAGCGCCGCACCCACCAAATCCTCCGCACGTCCCACGCGCCCGACCGGCACCCGCGCCGCCAGCTGCGCACGATGCTCCGGATCGACCAGGCGCGCATGGTTGCGTGCGGTCCAGATGGCGCCCGGTGCGAGGTTGTTGATCGTGACCCCGCTGCCGCCGACCTGCCGAGCCAGGCTGCGCACCCAGTTGAGCTGGGCGGATTTGGTGCCGGAGTAAACCAGCATCTGCGGCGCCGAGCGAACCTGCTGGACGCTGCCGATCGCCACCACGCGGCCCCATCCGCGCTGCTTCATCGGCGGCAGCAACGCCTGGATCAGCTCCAACGGCGCCCGCAGGTTGATGGCGATCTGCCGGTCGAAGCGCGCGGTGTCGATCGTGGTGTAGTCCTCGAGCAACTCGATCGAGGCATTGAGCACGAGAATGTCGACCGGCCCAAGATCGGCGGTGACCCGCGCGGCAAGATCGGTGCCCGCGCCGGCATCGGAGAAATCCGCAGTGAACGGCCGGGCCACGCCACCGCGAGCGCCGATTTCCGCCACCACTTCATGGGCGTCGCGCGCCTCCTCCTCACCGCCCGCATGATGGATCGCGACATCGGCGCCCTGTGCGGCCAGTGCCTGCGCGATCGCCCGCCCGATGCCACGCCGCGCCCCGGTGACCAGGGCCCGCCGTCCGGAAAGGTCGAACATCGCCATCGGCGACGCGGTGATGTCTGTGTCCAGTCCAACCTCCCCGGCTTCACGAAGGCCGAGCCGCGGAAGCGCCCCGGCATCCTGCGATCGCACGCCGCCTTCGCCGTGTCCAGCGTAGTATGACGGGTGGCCCGCAGACGCCGAAACTCAATCGTGCGGCGGATAACTGGCGAGAAGCCGGCGCTGCAGTCGCCACATCCGCGCCATGCGCAGCAGCCCGGTCGACCGATGCCCGCGCGCGCGATTGGCCGCGCCGATGCGCCAGGCGGCGCCGAAATGCGCCAGCTCCGAACGCCAGGCGTCGCGCAGACGGGTGCGGGGATCCCAGACATGCGTCGCCTCGGACCCGGCGCCGTTCACTTCCAAAATGCGGAATCCACGCCCCGCGCGCAGTTCGGCGAGCGATACGAAGCGAACATCGATGCGGCCGAAATGAAACTCCGGAATGGCCGCGGCTATCTCTTCCGTCGCAGCAAGCAGCGCCGGCGTCGCATGCGCCGTGCCGTCCTCGAAGATCGAGCCCTTGCAATGATTGCCAACGAACAACAACTGCACCGGCTCGCCCGTCGGCGGAATCCGGTCCAGCCAGGCGGCCGGCTTCGACAAAAAGAATGCGGCGATCCGGCTGAAGCGGCGATGCGCCAGGATCAGCGCCCGCACCGTGCGGCGGCCGTCGCCAACCACCGTCGGCGGATGCTTCAGGGTGATCGAACTGATCCGCCCGCGCGTCGCTCCCGGCTCGCGTATATAGAACAGCCCGGCCTCGTTCGGCGCCGGCATGAATTCCTGCAGCATCATGCGCTGGCCGCGCGGAAAGGCCCCGGCATAGCGTGCCAGCGCCGCACTGTCCCGCAGCAACTGCACCCCCGTACCGTTGCAGCCGATGTCGGGCTTGGCGACCACCGGATAGTCCAGACCCCCCCCTCGCATCGCCGCCTCGGTCTCCCCCAGGCTGAACGCGCCATCGATTCCGACCACCACGTATCGCGCTACCAGTTCGCGCGCCGGCTGCGCGATCTGGTCCAGGATGGCGCCCTTCGATTCCCCGCATAGCCCACCCGTCTCGATGCCCGGATTGGCCGCCGTCGGCAGGCTGAAATCGCCATGCCGCAAGCCGAGCGCCACCCATTGCGCCACCACCGGCAGGTAGAAAAGCCAGTCCGGCCAGAATTCAAAAATTGAACGATCGACCGTCGTCGGCGCGACGCGGGCCTCCGCTCGCAACGTGGCGGCGCTTCTCATGGCGTGTACCGCCGCATCCGCGCGGCGACGCGGCCAAGCAACACCACCGTCGCCGCCAGTCCCACGGCCCCGACCCATCGCCAGGCGCCGAGATGATCCAGGATGACCGCGCCGATCCTGATCGAGACCGCGAACAGCAGCGATGTCCAGGCCAGCGTCGCGACGATCGCCGCGAACACGAAGCGCCGCAGATTGCAGCCGAGAAAACCGCAGGCGGTGTAAGTCGGCAACCGCGCCCCGGGCAGGAACCGACTCGCCAGCACCACCTTGAAAAGCTGCGCGTCCACGCCCGCACCCGCTTCGCGCAGCCGTTCCTCGCCGAACCATTCCCGCAGCCAGCGCATGCGCCGGGCCAGCCGGCCCGCGCCATACAGGCCGAGATCCCCCAGCACGATGCCGACATACAACGAGACCAATGCCAACGGCATCGACACACCGCCGGCCGCACTCCGCAACGCCGCCAGCACGGTCGCTGCATCTTCCAGGATGAAGGTGCCGAACACGATGGCCAGCGCCTGCAGGACATTGGACCGGCCGGCCAGATCCAGCAGGGCGGGAAGCGAGTGCACGAACATTGTCGACTGCCGTTGACGGGAACGGAAGCCGTTCAGCCGCTTCCGGGACCCACAACTGCGGCGTGCCGATTACGTCGCCCTCGGCCAAGATCAAGTTCCCGCGATCAGCGCCATGCCGGCGAACCGCTCTCAACTGCCCGTCAACTTCGGATCGGTCGCGTCGCGCAGTCCGTCCCCCACCATGTTCAGCCCGAGCACCAGCAGCAGGATCGCGATGCCCGGAAAGATCGACAGCCACGGCGCATCCAGGATCGCCTCGAACCCGTCGCGCATCATGCCGCCCCAGGTCGCCGTCGGCGGCTTCACGCCGAGCCCGATGAACGACAGCGACGCCTCGGTCCGCACGGCAGTCGCCATCCACAGGCTGCCCATCACCAGCACCTCGCTGAGTATATTCGGCAGGATGTGCACGAACAGCACCCGCGCATGGGAAAACCCGAGCGCCCGCCCGGCTTCCACGAAGGCACGTTCCTTCAGCGTCAGCACCGGCGCGCGCGCGATGCGGGCGAACGGCGCGATCGCCGTCAGCGCAATGGCGATCACCAGGTTCTTGATGTCCGGCCCCAGCAGCGCCACCACGATCAGCCCGAGAATGAGGCTCGGGAACGACAGCATCACGTCCATCACCTGCATCACGAACAGGTCGAACCGCCCGCCGACATAGCCGCTGACCATGCCGATGGCGCCGCCGATCACGATCGCCGCGGCGATCGACGTCACCGCCACCACCAGCGAAATCCGGGCGCCCCACAGGATGCGGCTGAGCACGTCGCGCCCGTAATTGTCGGTGCCGAGCAGATAGTCGCCGCCCGGGGGCTGCAACCGATCGAGGATGTTCTGGTCGTTCGGATCGAACGGCGCCAGCCAAGGCGCCAGGATCGCACCGAGCAGCACGATCACGCACAGCAACACCCCCACCGACGTGGTCGGGTTCTGCAGCATCCGCCGCATCATGCCTGCTTCACGATCAAGCCTGCTTCACGCGGGGATCGATCATCCCGTAGGTCAGGTCGGTCAGCAGGTTCACCACGACGATCAGGAAGCAGTAGATCACCATCAGCCCCTGCAGCATCGTGTAGTCGCGCTGGTTCAGCGCGCCGACGATGATCTTCCCGAGCCCTGGGCGGTTGAACACGATCTCCGTCAGCACCGAATTGCCCAGCAGGATGCCGACGTACAGGCCCACCACCGTCACCACCGGCAGCCCGGCGTTGCGCAATCCGTGCCGCCACACCACCCGCCGCCACGGCACCCCCTTGGCCCGCGCGGTGCGGATGTAGTCCTCGCCCAAAACCTGCAGCATGGCGCTGCGGGTTACGCGCGTGATGTACGCCGCCATCACCAGTCCCAAGGTCAGCGCCGGCAGCACCAGCTTGCTCAGCCGGTCCATCGGGTCCGACAGGTTGGCATTGCCGATCACCGGGAAGATGCGCCAGTGCAGCGCGAACGCCAGCAGCAGGAAGATACCGGAAACGAACACCGGAAACGACAGCCCGACCAGCGACAGCAGCCGCGCCGCGACATCGATCGGCCGGTTCCGGTGCAGCGCCGCCCACACCCCGGCCGGAATGCCGACCAGCGTGCCGATCAGCATCGCCGCCACCGTCAGGTCCAGCGTATGCGGCAGCACCGCGCCGACATCGGCCAGGATCGGCCGGTTGGTCACCATCGACCGCCCGAAATCGCCCGACAGCGACTGGCCGATGAAGCTTACATACTGGTCCCAGATCGGCCGGTCGGTGCCGAGCTTCTGCTGCAGCGCCGCCACCGCCGCCGGCGTCGCGCGGTCGCCCAGTATGGCGATCGCGGGATCCCCGGGCACGATCCGCACCAGCACGAACACCAGCGTCAGCACCGCCAGCAAAGTCGGGATGGCGGCGAGCAGGCGGCGGATCGTGTAGAAGATCACTTGAAGTGGGTGGCCTCGGTGATCAACGGCCCCAGCGACAGCGAGCCCTTCAGCTCATAGCCGTAATCCAGGTCGTCGTGCCGCACCCAGGCCTGCAGCGTCTCGATCAGCGGCACCGAGCATTGTTGCGCCACGATCTTGCGCTGCGCCGTCTGCCACAACGCGATCTGCTTGGCCCCATCCGGCTCCACCCGGGCGGCGTCGATCTCGGCGTCGGCGGCGTTGCAATGGCTGAAATTGGTCACCGCCGTCGGCGTCTTCACGGTGCTGCGCGAATTGTAGAACTGCGTGAGGTACACATCGGCCACCGGAAACCGCGCCGCCGAATAGAACACGATGGCGCTGAGGTCCTGGCGGATCATTTGGTGATAGGTCGCGTGCTCCACCACCTGCAGGTCGAGGTTGATGCCGGCGCGCTTCAACTGCGCCTGCACCACCTGCATCTGCGCCAGCATGTTCGGCAGCTGCGTGTGCACCACCTTCAAGGTCAGCCCGTTCGCGAACCCCGCCTCCGCCAGCAGCGCCTTGGCCTTGGCCAGATCGAATTTCGGCAACCCGTTATCCGCGGTGTAGCCAAGATTGCCGATCGGGATCACGCTGCCCGGCTCCCGCGATACGTCGGTGCCCTGCCATTTCAGCAGCTCCGGCCGGTTGATCGCATAGGCGATCGCCTGGCGAACCCGCAGGTCGTCGAGCGGCTTCATGCCCATGTTGAGGTGCAGGATCGCCTCCTCGCCCGGCTCGAACACGTCCACGATCGAACGCGGCACCTTGCGGGTGCGATCCACCCAGGTCTGGTCCTGCATCCCGTATTCCAGATCGAGCTCGCCGTTCTGGAAAGCCAGGTCGCGCGACGCGTTTGAGGGCAGGAACCGATAGCTTATCTTCTCGAGCTTCGGCGCGCCGCGGAAATAGTCCTTGTTGGCGACCAGCTCCAGCGACTGGTTCGGCGTCACGCTGGCGAACGCGAACGGCCCGGTGCCGATCGGGGCGGCGGCAAAATTATCGCCGAGCTTCTCCACCGCTTTCTTGGAAACGATGAAGCCGCCGCCGTAATTGGTGACGATGCCGAGCAGGCTGGGCACCGTCTGCTTCAGCGTGATCTTCACCGTATACGGGTCGACCGCCTCGATCGTCTCGAACGCCGCGAAATCCGCGGACGCGGCGGAGCGTTTCGGGTCGGCCGATTTCTTCAGGCTGTAGACGATGTCGTCGGCGGTCATCTCGCCGTAGCCGCCATGGAACTTCACGCCGTGCCGCAGATGGAAGGTCCAGATCTTCTTGTCCGCCGAGCTGTCCCAGCTTTCCGCGAGGTCGGGCTCGATGTCGGCGGGGCTCATGCTGCCGGGCTTGAAGCGCACCAGGCCGTTGAACATCCAGGCCACCACGGCACGGTCGATGGTGGACACCGCCAGATGCGGGTCGATCTTGCCCACGTCCTGCGCCGCCATGCCGACGATCAGGGTGGTCTTAGGGGCCGCCTGGGCCACCGGCACGGCAAACAGGGCTGCTGCAGCCAGCAGCGCAACGCGCAATTTCATGAGAAGTCTCCCTCGGTTGCGCAAAGGGTAGCGGTGAAACCAAGCCCGTGGAAGGTGGCGAACAACCATTCCGCCGGCCCGCACAGCCGACAATTGCGAATAAGCAACGAAATAAGCGGATTTCCGCCCAGGCGCCTCACCCTGGTGCGACCACACGACGCTGGGGAGAGACAAGGCGAGGCCGGCCCGGCGTCTCGCCTTGCCCGCCGAGCCCAGGCTGCGGCTGCCGCGTCCGGGCAGAATCGGGCACCGGGGCGCGAGGGCAGGGCGCCAATTTAGGGCGAGCCGGCAATTCCAGGCTGGCCGGCAGCGGCACATCCAGCATCCGCGCCAACGGCCGCAGCAGCCGGCCGATTGCCGGAGCGCCGGCGATCAACGCCTGCATCTCGGGCTCTTCCAGCAGGCGCGCCAGGTTCTGATGCGCATGCCCCGCCTGTCCCGGCAGCAGCTTCAGCAGCCACCCCCGCCCACGCGGCAGCCGCAGATGAAACAACGACGGCGCGGCAGCACTCCGCTCCGCACCCGGACGCCGCACCGACGCCTCCCCGGCGACCAACCGCCCCGCCTCGAACCGCTCCACCAGACGCACGAACCGCTGCAGCGTCCGGCCAAGCCAGGCATAGGCCGGCGCCACCAGCCGCGCCGGCAGCGGATCCTTGCCCACCCCACGCTCCGCCAACTGCCCCGCCAGGACCCGCATCACCCAGGACATGCTGGTGATCAGCGCAAAATAAGGGGACCCGGCCAACATCTCCATATAGCGAACATATCAAGAACAGAATTAAAAAGCAAGAACCCCTTAGGATGGGTAAGCGCAGCGCCACCCATCAATCCCACCGATCCTCGCCGCACACCACCACACCACCAATCGGACCGTGCAACCGCGGTGCAATGCCAAAGAGCATCGCACCCACCCGTTTCGGGGACCTTGGAGTATTCCCAACCGTCACGGTGCCACCATCGACAGCACCGTTTCCAGCACCGGGTCGCGCCCCGCTGCGTATTCGGCAAAGGTCGGCACGACAGTCACCTCGGGTGCCAATGAAATGCCTTTCACGCCCAAGGCGAAAGCCGGCCAGTAGCACGCGCTGATGCTGTCGCAACCTGTTCCCCAATCCTCGAATTGGGTGGCGTAGTCTACCGCGATCTGTGAGTTCGGCAGGATTTGGGTTTGAGGTTCAGCCCAGAACTTGGAGTTGTCCCCCATTGTCTCGCCAACGAAAATCACCTTCTTCCCGCCGTGGTTCTTCAGCATTGCCGCTGTCACTATCGCAGCCGAGAACGTACAGCGGCCGACCAGCACGAAAATACGACCATCTTCCGGAATCAGCCTGGCAAGCGCTTCGGCAAACAAGGCAATATTGAAGTAATTTCCGCCGAGATTCAGCCGGAGATCGACGATAACGAATCTCGGTTTTCGCGGCACCACGGTGTTCTGTATCACCCGAAACAGCGCCTTCTGTTCCAACGACTCCGATGGGTCGCGACTTCGAACTCCGCAGCGTCGTGCTGCGGATATACAGAACATCGTTCCTGGCACCGATCCAGGCCCTCGACATGTCCACCTCGGGCGCATAGGCGAGCGGCCGCTCCTTGAGGCTGTCCAGAACATGCAACAGGCGATCCGGCGTTCCTGCATCATCCGGAATCAAGGCATATCGTTCGTGCGCCCCCGCCGCGCCCGACGCCATCGCTGCGCCAAGTTGAACCGTGCGCGCGATGCCATTTTGTTGGCTCAAGACGACGGAGATTTGCTCTGCGTCCCCCATCGCGCCAATTCGGCGCAGCATCCCAAGGGTGGTGACGTAGTCGAGGCCAATGCCTTTTCGTAACTGCTCGGTACCGGATACATAAGGTGCCACCCGAAGGAGAGCATCCTCAGGTGTCAGAGAACCCAGCCTGTCGATCCGAGCGCCCAGCAGGTCTTCAGAGCCCGACTGCGCACTTACGACATGAAGACCATCGGAAAACCACCAGGTCCGAATCGGCAACGGGCCGAGCATGCGTCCCACTCCGTGCGGCGTCGTGTGCCCATTATGAGGAATCGCAACCGCAAGCATGATGTCGAGGACAAAATCTTGCATCGATCGCGTATCGCAGTTTGCAATTGCCTCGTCTATCACCTGATCGAACGCGACGCGCTGCTGTGTGCTGAAGCTCCTGTCGAGCGGCGCCCATTGCGTTCGAAGGAACAGCAAATCCTCGCGCATCTGGCTGGATGTCAGCCTGACCATCGATGGCGACGCTTGCGCTCGGGATCTTGCCGGCAGCGAGAGTGTTGCCAGACCGATCAGCGCCACGCGACGCGTCATCCTCGGATTCTCGCGCACGGCCCCGGATACCCCTCGCCCCAATTGGAATGCCGACGTGCCGATGGCCATCGCGTCCGGAACAATCATGCAGGCCCCAGCGTAGGGTGCAATGCGCTTTGGCATTGCACCACCTTCACCGGCCGGATCGCGCAACCGCGGTGCAATGCCAAAGCGCATTGCACCCTACGGATCTCTCTCTAACCGCCGGCGAACCGCTCCCGGACCGCACAGGCCGACGCCCGCCCCCCAGCTAAAGCCAATCCTCATGCTGGCAGTTCACCAACAACTCCGCGATCACCGCGTTGTTCGGCAGCAGCAACAGCGTCTCAACCAACGCCGCGAGGTCGGCGGGGTCGGTCATCTCGGTGCGCGCCACCTTGGTCACCCGCGTCGTCATGTCCGTCGCGACGAAGCCCGGGCACAGCGCGGTGGCGCGCACGCCGTGGTCCCAGCCGTCATGCCGCACGCCGTGGGTCAGCGCCACCAACGCGAACTTGCTCATTGCGTAACCGATATTGGCGTTGCGCACCCGCTTGCCGGACAGCGAGGCGACGTTCACCACCCGCCCGCTGCCGCCGGCCTTCAGATGCGGCAAGGCGAGGCGGATCAGCCGCAGCGGCCCCTTCACGTTCACCGCCCACAGCCGGTCCAGCGCCGTCTCGTCGGGCTCGTCGATGGCGTGCGGGGAATTGATGCCGGCGGCGTTGACCAGGCCGTCCAGCCGGCCGAAGCGGGCGAGCGTCGCCGCCACCCACGCCTCCGCCGACTCCAGGCTTTCGGCCTCGTAGCGCTGCACCAGCAGCCGGTCGCCCCCCACCAATCCGCGCGCATCCCGCACCCCGGCGGAGACATGGAATCCGGACGCCAGCAGCCGCTCCACCACCCGCCGCCCGATGCCGCGCGCCGCACCGGAGACCATCGCCACGCGACCCTCGGGATCAAGCATCGACCAGCGCTCCCGTCGCCACGTGGCAGCGCACGAGATGCGCCCCGCCGGCCAGAATTTGCGGCAACTCGCACCCCGCCTGCGCCAGCGAACAGCGCGGCGCGAACCGGCACCCCGCCGGCATCGCATCCAGCGGCGGCACCCGCCCGGGGATCGCCGCCAGCTCCTGCGCCTCCAGATCCATCCGCGGAATCGCCGCGAACAAGGCCCGCGTATAGGGATGCGCTGGCGCCGCGAAGATCGCGCCCACCTCCGCCTGTTCCACGATCTGCCCGGCGTACATCACCGCCACCCGGTCGGCGATTTGCGCCACCACGCCGAGGTTGTGGGTGATGAACAGCATCGCCATGCCGTGCCGGTCCTTGAGGTCCGCGAGCAGCCCCAGCACCTGCGCCTGGATGGTGACATCCAGCGCCGTGGTCGGCTCGTCGGCCAGCAGCAGCGCCGGCTCGCAGGCGAGCGCGATCGCGATCATCACCCGCTGCCGCATGCCGCCGCTGAACTGATGCGGATAGTCATGGAAGCGCGACGCCGCCGAGGGGATTTTCACCTCCTCCAGCACCGCCAGCGCCTGCCGGTCGGCCTCCGCCTTGGACAGCCCGCGATGCAGCAGCAACGCCTCCGCCACCTGGTCGCCGATCGTCATCACCGGGTTCAGGCTGGTCATCGGCTCCTGGAAGATCATCGCCATGCGGTCGCCGCGCAGCTTTTCCAGCCGCGTTTCGGACAACCCGACCAGCGACGCGCCCTCCAGCATGATCGCACCGCCGCCGATCCGCCCGGCGGGCCGCGGCACCAGGCCCATCACCGACAGCGCCGTCATCGACTTGCCGCAGCCGCTCTCGCCGACCAGCGCCAGCGTCTCGCCCCGGCGCAGCGTCAGCGAGATGCCGTCGACGGCCGCCCGCCACACGCCATCGATGCGGAACTCGGTGCGCAGCTCGGTGATTTCCAGAACGGGGGCGGCGGCGGACATCACTTGCCAGCGTGGGCGCGCCGGATCAAAGCTGCAAGCGAGCTTTGCAATGGAAAACCGGATAACAATGTCCCGACCCGTCGATGCCGTGATCGCCGCCGGCCAGCAATTCCTCGGCGACCGCCTCACCACCAATGCCGGCCTGCGCGAGCACCACTCCCACGGCCAGGACACCCAGCCGCCGGTGCTGCCGGATGCCGTCGCCTTCGTCGAAACCACCGAGGAGGCCGGCCGCCTGCTGGCCCTGTGCCACGCGGCCCGCGTGCCGGTGGTGCCGTTCGGCGCCGGCACCTCGCTCGAAGGCCACGTCACGCCGGTGCGCGGCGGCATCAGCCTCGACCTGTCGCGCATGACCGCGGTGCTGGAGGTCAACCAGCCGGACATGGACTGCCGGGTGCAGGCCGGCGTCACCCACCGCACGCTCAACGCCGCATCTGCGCGACCAGGGCCTGTTCTTCCCGGTCGATCCCGGCGCCGACGCCTCGCATCGGCGGCATGTGCGCCACCCGCGCCAGCGGCACCAACGCGGTCCGCTACGGCACCATCCGCGAGAACGTGCTCGGCCTGACCGTGGCGCTGGCCGACGGGCGGGTCATCCGCACCGGCGGCCGGGTGCGCAAATCCGCCGCCGGCTACGACCTGACCCGGCTGTTCATCGGCTCCGAGGGCACGCTCGGCGTCATCACCGAAATCCAGCTGCGCCTGCACGGCATCCCGGAGGCGGCCAGTCGCCGCCATCTGCCAGTTCGCCACCCTGGCCGACGCGGTCGAGACGGTGATCGCGATCATGCAGACTCGGCATCCCGGTGGCGCGCATCGAGCTGCTGGACGACGTGCAGATGGGCGCCTGCATCGCCTACTCGAAGCTGGACGGCCTGGAAGCGGCGCCGACCCTGTTCTTCGAATTCCACGGCACGCCGGCCGCGGTTGCCGAGCAGGCGCAGCAGGCGCGAGGAGATCGCCGCCGAGTTCAACGCCAGCGGCTTCCGCTGGGCCACCGACGCCGACGAGCGCAACCAGCCTGTGGCAGGCCCGCCACGACGCCTATTGGGCCTGCCTCGCGCTGAAGCCCGGCCACCAGGGCATCGCCACCGACGCCATCGTGCCGATCTCCCGCCTGGCCGAGGCGATCCTGGGCGCCAAGGACGACATCGCCGCCTCCGGCCTGACCGCGCCCATCGTCGGCCATGTCGGCGACGGCAATTTCCACACCGTCATCCTGGTGCCGCCGGAACCGGACGGCCTGGACCGCGCGTGGGACCTGGACAAGAAGATCGTCGCCCGCGCGCTCGCGCTCGGCGGCTCGTGCAGCGGCGAGCACGGCGTCGGCATCGGCAAGCGCGAGTTCCTGGAGCAGGAGCACGGCGCCGAGGCGCTGGCGGTGATGCGCTCGGTCAAGACCGCGCTGGACCCGCGCGGCATCCTCAACCCCGGCAAGATCTTCCTGAACTAAATCTCGGCGCCCTGCATCCGCGCCGGCTTCTGGACTGTAGAGGCTTGGACAGCGCCGCCGATCCGGTGCGCGCTGGACAGAGCATCAACGGGAAGGAACCCCATCATGCGACATATCCTACGCGCGGCCCTGTTCGTGTCTGGCATCGCCGTCACCGCCATGCCGGCGATGGCGCAGGTCACCGTCGGCGGCGCGCCGATGTATGCCAACAAGGACATCATCGACAACGCCGTGAACTCCAAGGACCACACCACGCTGGTCGCCGCCGTGAAGGCCGCCGGCCTGGTCGACACGCTGAAGGGCCCCGGCCCGTTCACCGTGTTCGCGCCGACCAACGAGGCGTTCGCCGCCCTGCCGAAAGGCACCGTCGACACGCTGCTGAAGCCCGAGAACAAGGCGATGCTGACGAAGGTGCTGACCTACCACGTGGTCCCCGGCCGCATCACCGCCGCCGACCTCAAGAAGATGATCGACGACGGCCACGGCAAGGCGACGCTGAAGACGGTCGAGGGCGAAACCCTGACCGCCACCGAAACCGGCAACACCATCTACATAACCGACGCCAAGGGCGGCAAGGCGAAGGTCACCATCAAGGACGTGCTGCAATCCAACGGCGACATCATGGTCGTCGACAAAGTCCTGCTGCCGGCCTGATCTTTCTCGAATGCAAAGCAGCCTTCCGTGGTCACGGAAGGCTGCCAAGCATGTCCCGGGATCAAAGCGCCCCCGGCCCCTTGCGGGTCGAGGGCCGAGCCCCTGCCTTACGCAGCCTTGGCCAAAGCCAAAGCCTTCCAGACCTTCTCCGGCGTAGCCGGCATGTCGATATGCTTGACCCCCAGTGGCGACAGCGCATCGACGATCGCGTTGATCACCGCCGGCGGGCTGCCCACTGCGCCGGCCTCGCCTGCACCCTTCACGCCCAGCGGATTGGTCCGGCACGGAACCTCGACGAACTCCACCTCGATGTCGGACAGGTCGTCGGCGCGCGGCATCGCGTAGTCCATGAAGCTGCCAGACAGCAGCTGGCCGGAATCGGGATCGTAGGCGGTCCGCTCCAGCACCGCCTGGCCGAAGCCCTGCGCCACGCCGCCATGCACCTGGCCGCGGACGATCATCGGGTTGACCGCCTTGCCGACATCGTCGGTGACGCTGTAGCGCACCAGGTCGATGACGCCGGTTTCCGGATCGATCTCCACCTCGGCGATATGGCAGCCATTCGGGAAGGTGTGCGACATCGATCTCCGCCACCTCGGCCGCATCCAGCGTCGCCACGTCCTCGCCCTTCGCCGCGCGCGCCCGCTGCGTCGCCGCCAAGGTCATGATGTCGATGCCGCGGTCGGTGCCGACGATGGTGAAGCGCCCGTCCTCGAACACGATGTCCGCCGGGGCCGCCTCCAGCGCCTCGGATGCCGCCTGCGTGCCCTTCTCGATCACCGTCGTCGCGGTCGGCAGGATCGCCTGACCCTCGGAATACAGGCTGCGCGCGCCGCCGGTGCCGCCGCCGGTCGGGATGCTGTCGGTGTCGCCCTGCCGGATGCGCACCTTCTCGCCGGGCACGCCGAGCCGGTCCACGGTCAGCTGCACATAGGCGGTCTCGTGCCCCTGGCCGGTCGACTGGGTGCCGACGATACACGTCGACGAAGCCGTCATCGGCGAAGCGGATTTCCGCGCGCTCGGTGGCGTCGCCGCCGGTCGCCTCCAGGTAGTAGGCCATGCCGATGCCGCGCCGCTTGCCGCGCTTCGCGGCCTCGGCCCGGCGCGCCTCGAAGCCGGCCCAATCCATGGTCTTCAGCGCCGGCATCCAGCACGATGCTGGAAATCGCCGCTGTCGTAGGTCTTGCCCACCGGCGTGTTGTGCGGCATCGCCGTCCGGCGGCACCATGTTGCGGCGGCGCAACTCGACGCGGTCGATGCTTCATCTCGCGCGCCGCGGCGTCGATCAGCCGCTCGACCAGGTAGTTGCTCTCCGGCCGCCCGGCGCCGCGATAGGCGTCGACCGGCACGGTGTTGGTGAACACGCCGATGACGTTGGCGTAGACCGCCTGGAAGCCGTAGACGCTGGCCAGCACGCCGGTGCCCGCCATGGTCGGGATCGACCGGCGCGAAGGTCGACAGATAGGCGCCCATGTTGGCGACGTTGCGGGTGCGCAGCGCCAGGAACTTGCCGTCGGCGTCGAGCGCCAGTCTCGCCCAGCGGTGATGTTGTCGCGGCCCTGCGTGTCGGACAGGAACGCCTCGCTGCGCTCCGACGCCCATTTCACCGGGCGGCCGAGCTTGCGCGCGGCGTAGCAGGTCAGCACGTGCTCGGCATACAGGAACAGCTTCATGCCGAAGCCGCCGCCGACATCCGGCGTGATGATGCGGAACTTCTCCGGCGTCGGCCTTGAAGATCGCTTGCCGACAGCAGGTCCTTCAGCAGCCAGCCGCCCTGGGTGTTGGTGCGCAGCGTCCAGCGCTCGGTGCCGGCGTCGTATTCCGCCAGCGCCGCGCGCGCCTCCATCGAGGCCACGACGATGCGGTTGTTCACCACCGTCAGCCTGGTGACATGCGCGGCCTGGGCGAACAGCTCCTCGGTCTTGTCCTTCTGGCCGATCTCCCAGTCGAAGCACGATGTTGTTCGGCGCCTCCGTGCCAGACCTGCGGCGCGCCCGGCGTCCATCGCGGTCGCGAGATCGGTGGCGGACGGCAGGATGTCGTAGTCGACCATGATCGCCTCGGCGGCATCGCGCGCCGGCCTGCGTGGTTTCGGCGACGATGAACGCCACCGGGTCGCCGACATGGCGCACCGCGCCGTCGGCCAGCACCGGATGCGGCCGGCGCTGATCTGCTTCGAGCCGTCGCGGTTCTTCAGGCTGCACCGCGCAGGGCAGGCCGCCGATGCCGTCGGCGTTCGAGGTCGGCGCTGGTGTAGACCGCGCGCACGCCGGGCAGCGCCTTGGCGGCCGCGGTGTCGATGGCGGTGATCCGTCGCCGCCGCATGCGGGCTGCGCAGCACCACGCCGTGCAGCGCTGCCGGGCAGGCTGATGTCGTCGGTGTAGCGAGCCGTTGCCCTTCAGCAGGCGCGGGTCCTCGACGCGGCGGACGGGCTGGGCGAGGCCGAACTTGGTCATGGACGATGCTCTCCGGAGGACGTCGTCAGGTTGGGCGCAGCATGTACGGACATGGGGCGCAAACGCCAAGGGGCCGCAATGCCAGCGTCAGTGCGGACGCGGGCGCCGCCCGGCGCCGCCGAAGCGCGCGCTTGGTCCATTCGCGCATCGTCTGGAACGTCACGTACAGCATCGGGATCAGGAAGATGCCGATCGAGCTGGCCGCCGAGCATGCCGGCGAACACCGGCGTGCCGACGCGCGCGCCGGCTCAGCATCGCCG
Source organism: uncultured Alphaproteobacteria bacterium (assembly GCA_963819305.1). Classification (GTDB taxonomy): domain Bacteria; phylum Pseudomonadota; class Alphaproteobacteria; order Acetobacterales; family Acetobacteraceae; genus CAVTKE01. The sequence goes on along the minus strand of CAWFVP010000001.1, from coordinate 93,025 downwards.
CACCCTGCGCCGTGACCAGCGGCACCAGCCCCAGGATGAAGGCGATCGAGGTCATCATCACCGCGCGGAACCGCATCTCGCGCGCCCAGCGCCGCCGCCTCGCGGATCGACATGCCGCGCCTCGCGCTGCTCCTTGGCGAACTCGACGATCAGGATGCCGTTCTTCGCCGCCAGCGCGATCAGCACCACCAGCCCGATCTGCGCATAGAGATCGAGCGGCAGCCCGGCGAGCAGCACGCCGATGAACGCGCCCAGCACGCCCACCGCGACCGACAGCAGCACCGGGATCGGGATCACCCAGCTCTCGTACAGCGCCACCAGGAACAGGTAGGCGAACAGCACCGCCAGCGCCAGGATCGGCGCCGGTCTGGCCGGCTGGCCTGCACCTCCTGGTACGCCGTGCCGGTCCATTCGAACGACGTAGCCCGGCGGCAGCGTGCGCGCCGAGACCTGCGCCATCGCGGTCAGCGCGTCGCCCGACGACACGCCCGGCGCCGGGCGAGCCGTTGATGGTGATCGAGCGGTAGTTGTTGTAGCGGCTGATGGTCTGCGGCCCGAGCACGATGCGCATGTCGGCGATCGAGCGCAGCGGCACCATGGTGCCCGTGTTGTTGCGCACGAAGATCCGCCAGATCGCCGGGATGTCGTTGCGGTCGACCGCCTCGCCCTGGATGTTCACCTGCCAGGTGCGGCCGAACAGGTTGAAGTCGTTGACGTAGATGCCGCCCAGCGTCGCCTGCAGCGCGGTGAACATGTCGCTGATGTTCAGCCCCAGCGCCTGCGCCTTGTCGCGGTCGATGTCGAGGATAGACGCTCGGCGTGGTCGGCGGTGAAGGTCGAGAACACGCGCGACAGGCGCGGGTCCTGGTTGGCGGCGCGCGACCAGGCCCTGCATCGACGCTGCCCATCTCGGCCGGGTCGCGGCCCTCCAGGTTCTGCAACTGGTATTCGAAGCCGCCGCTGGTCGACAGGCCGATGATCGGCGGCAGGTTGAACGGGAACACCACCGCCGAGCGGATCTGCTGCGCGGCGCCGAACACCCGCCCGATCACCGCCTGCACCTTGTCGGCGGCCGCGGTCCGGTCGGCGAACGGCTTCAGCCGCGCGACCATGAACGCGGCGTTGCTCTGCGCGCCGCCATCGAGCAGCGAGAAGCCGACGATCGACAGCACGTTCGGCGACCTGCGGCATGCCCTTCAGCGATGTCCTCGACCCGCTGCACCACCGCCGCGGGTGCGCGCGACCGAGGCGCCGTCCGGCAGCTGCACCGCGACGAAGAACGCGCCCTGGTCTTCCTCGGGCAGGAAGCCCGGTCGGCGTGACCCGCGCCAGGCCGAAGATGCCGCCGCCGCAGACCGCGACCAGCACCACCGCCAGCACCGCGACGCGCAGCAGCCGGCGTCACGATCGCGGCATAGCCGTCGCGCACCCAGTCGATGCCGCGCATCACCCGGCCCATGATGCCGCGCCGCGGCCCGGAGTGGCGCAGGAACACGCCGCACAGCGCGGGCGACAGGGTCAGCGCGTTGATCGCCGAGATCAGCATCGCGACGCTGATGGTGACCGCGAACTGGCGGAACAACTGGCCGGAGATGCCGGGGATGAAGCCGATCGGCACGAACACCGACAGCAGCACCAGCGTGATCGCGATGATCGGCCCGGTGATCTGCGCCATCGCCTTCTTGGTCGCCTCGCTGCGGCGACAGATCCGGCTCCTCCTCCATCACCCGCTCGACGTTCTCCACCACCACGATCGCGTCGTCGACGACGATGCCGATCGCCAGCACCATCGCCAGCAGGGAGACGGTGTTGGCCGAGTAGCCGAGCGCCAGCAGCACCGCGAAGGTGCCGATCAGGCTGACCGGCACCGCGATGGTCGGGATGATGGTGGCGCGCAGGTTGCCCAGGAACAGGAACACCACGAGCACCACCAGCACGAACGCCTCGGCCAGCGTCTTGATCACCTCCTGGATGGTGTCGGCGACGAAGGTCGAGCTGTCGTAGAAGATGATCTTCTTCAGGCCCGTCCGGGAAGCGCGGTGCTCGAGGTTGTCGAGCAGCGTCTGACACGCGCGTCGAGGTCTGACACGGCGTTGGCGCCGGGCGCGAGGTAGATGCCGATGGTGACCGCGGGGTTGCCGTTCAGCCGGCTCTCGGTGTCCTGGGTCGCGGCGCCGAGTTCGACCCGCGCGACGTCGCGCACCCGCAGCACCGAGCCGTCCGGGTTGGCGCGGACCACGATGTTGCCGAACTCCTCCGGCGTGGCCAGCCGGCCCTTGGTCTGCAGGTTGATCTGGAACTGCGTGTCGTCGTCGATCGGCTGCGCGCCGATGCGCCCGACCGCGCCCTGCACGTTCTGCGTCTGGATCGCCGCGATGATGTCCGACGGGCGCGAGGTTCAGGCTGGATCAGCCGGTCGGTGTCGAACCAGATGCGCATCGAGTAGTCGAGCGCGCCGAACACGAACGCCTGGCCCGACGCCCGGCACGCGCGCGAGTCGCGTCGAGCACGTTGATGGTGACGTAGTTGCTGATGAACAGCGGGTCTGCTTGGCGCCCTCGCTGTAGAACTGCAGGAACTCCAGGATCGCGGAGGACTGCTTCTGCACCGTGACGCCCTGGCGCTGCACTTCCGCGGGCAGCCGCGACAGCGCCGCCTGCACCCGGTTGTTGACGTTGACGGTGTCGATGTCGGGGTTGGTGCCGAGCTCGAAGCTGACGGTCAGCGTGTAGCTGCCGTCGTTGGCGCTGTTCGACTTCATGTACAGCATCTGGTCGACGCCGTTGACCTGCGCCTCCAGCGGCTGCGCGACGGTCGCCTCGACCACGGCGGCCGAGGCGCCGGGATAGCGGGTCGTGCACCTGCACCTGCGGCGGCACGATGTCGGGGAACTGCGCGACCGGGATGCGGGTCAGCGCGATCAGGCCGGCGATGGTGATGACGATCGCGATGACGATCGCCAGCCGCGGCCGGTCGACGAAGACGGCGCAGAACATGGCGTCAGTTCTTCGCCGGCGGCTTCGATTCGCCGGCTTGGACTCGCCCGGCTTGGACTCGGCCGGCTTGGCCTCCCCGGCTGGATCCCGGCTTGGACTCGGCGTCGCCGCGTTGGCCGGCGTCACCGGCGAGGCGGACGGCGATGCGCCGGCCGAGGCCGGGGCGGCAGCGGGCGCCGCCGGGGGCGGGCCGCCGGGCGGGGCGGCCGTCGGCGGTGGCGAGGCCGGGGCGGGATTGACCACGATGCCCGGCCGCACCCGCTGGATGCCGTCGGCGATCACCGTCTCGCCCTCCTTCAGCCCGGCCATCACCACCGCCAGCTGCGGCGTCGACTGGCCGAGCGTCGACCCGCCGCTGCTGCGCCTTGTTCTCGGCATCGACGACATAGACGTAGCTGCCCTGCTGGTCCGACAGCACCGCCGCGCGCGGGATCGCCAGCGCCTCGACCGGCTCCACGCCCTCCAGGAGACGGTGACGAACTCGCCGTCGACCAGTTCGCGGTTGCCGGGGTCGCCGGTCCCGGCGCCGGCCCGCAGCGGGTTGGGGATGCGTGCGCGCAGGGTCAGCGTGTCGGTGTTGGCCGCGACCGAGGGATCGACGTAGTCGAGCGTGCCCGACCTCCGGGTAGATGCTGCCGTCCGGCAGCCGCAGCCGATCACGACGGCGGCGAACCCGCCCTTGTCGGCGTAGCGGTTGCGCAGGTCGAGCGCCGCCCGCAGCGACGACCGGGAACAGCACGTACATCGGGTCCTGGCTGACGATGGTGGCCAGCGGCCCGGAGGCCGGCGTCACCACGTTGCCGACGGTGAACGCGGTGCGGCCGATCTTGCCGGCGATCGGCGCGTGGATCTCGGTGTAGTCGAGGTTGATCTGCGACGCCCGCACCTGCGCCTGCGCCGCCAGCAGCTGGGCGGCGATGCTGGCCTGGCTGCGCCAGCGCGTCATCCACCGTGGAGCGCTGGCCGGCCGGCGTGCTCAGCAGCGTCTGGGCGCGGTTCAGCGTGATGGTGGCGTTGCGCAGCAGCGCCTGGTTCTGCGCCACCGCCGCCTGCTTGGCCTCCAGGTCCGCCTCGAACGGGCCGCGCTCCAGCCGGTACAGCAGGTCGCCCTGCTGCACCTCGGCGCCCTCGGTGAAGGCCCGCTGCTCGATGAAGGCGGTCACCCGGGCCACCAGGTCGACCTTGTCGATGGCCTGGATGCGGCCGACGAACTCGCTCGATCTCGGTCACCGCGCGCTTCTGCACGGTCACCACGCCCACCGCCGGCGGCCCGGGCGGGCCGAACTGGGCATGGGCCGTCAGCGGCAGCAGCAGCAGGGCCACGACAGGCAAGGCCGGAAGAAAGCGCATTCAGAACCTCTGGCATGGTCGGATCGGGATAGCGCGGCGGGCCGGTGGCAACGGTACGGCGGTCATGGTGCAGCGCACATATGGCGATGCATGGGTCCGTGGCGAGTCCCCCCTGGGCCGGCGGCCCGCAGGTTGCCAGCGCCCCGCCGCCGCGCCACCCTGGGCATTCGACCGGGCGGCCCGCATCCGGCGTCCGGCACCCGAAGCGGCGGAAATGGACTTCTGACGATGGCGCTACCACTGCAGGGCATCCGCGTCGTCGAGTTCGTCCACATGGTGATGGGGCCGACCTGCGGCCTGGTCCTGGCCGATCTCGGCGCCGACGTCATCAAGGTGGAGCCCTCCCCCGACGGCGACAACACCCGCCGGCTCGGCGGCTCCGGCTCCGGCTTCTTCGCCTTCACCAACCGCAACAAACGCAGCCTGGCGGTGGACCTGAAATCGCCCGAGGGCATGGCGATGGTCCGCCGCCTGCTGGCGACCGCCGACGTGCTGGTGGAGAATTTCCGCCCGGGCGCCATGGAAAAGCTGGGCCTGGGCTACGCCGAGGTGGCGGCGCTCAATCCGCGACTGGTCTATTGCTCCTGCAAGGGGTTCCTGGCCGGCCCCTACGAGCACCGGGTGGCGCTGGACGAGGTGGTGCAGATGATGGGCGGCCTCGCCTACATGACCGGCGATCCCGGCCGCCCGCTGCGCGCCGGCAGTTCGGTCAACGACATCATGGGCGGCATGTTCGGCGCCATCGGCATCCTCGCGGCGCTGAACCAGCGCCACGAAACCGGCGTCGGCCGCCTGGTCCAGGCCGGCCTGTTCGAGAACAACGTGCTGCTGGTCGCCCAGCACATGGCGCAGCAGGCGGTCACCGGCGTCGAGGCGCCGCCGATGACCCGCAGGCTGCCGGCCTGGCCGATCTACGACATCTTCGACTGCACCGACGGCCAGCTGTTCGTCGCCGTGGTCACCGAGACCCAGTGGCGGGTGATGTGCGACGCCTTCGCCCTGCCGGAGCTCGCCGCCGACCCCACCCTCGCCGACCAGCGCGCCCGGGTGCTGGCGCGGGCGCGGGTGATCCCGATCGTTGCCGCCGCCTTCGGCGCCTTCACCCGGGCGGCGTTGATGGACAAATGCGAGCAGCTCGGCCTGCCCTACGCGCCGATCGCGCGCCCGGGCGACCTGTTCGACGACCCGCACCTGAACGGCTCCGGCGGCCTGGTCCCGATGACCCTGCCGGACGGCCGCAAGACCAAGCTGCCGGCGCTGCCGCTGGCCTTCGACGGCGCCCGCCTCGGCCTGCGCCGAGAACTGCCAGGGGTCGGCCAGCACGACGACGAAATCGCCACCGAACTCGGCTATTCCCCCGCCGAAATCGCCGCCCTGCGACAAGCCGGAAAAATCCTCTAACCCAGCCACAATGTAGGATGGGTAAGCACAGCGCCACCCATCGATCGTCCAGACATCGAGCAGCTTCCCCGGACCCGCGACACAGGTCAGGCCATCGCCGCGTAATAGGATTGCAAATCCGGCTTCTGCTCGATCAGCGTCTTGACCATGCCGGCGACCATCCGCACCGCCGATGACGGGCTGATGTCGGGATAGGCGATGACATAATCCAGATGCGGCGGCGTGCGGCGGGTCTGCACCACCAGCAGGCTCCCCTGGGTCAGTTCGCGAGTTGCGGCGACGGCGGAGGCCAGGGCCACGCCCAGCCCCTCCACCGCCAGCTGGATGCGCGTGGACAGGTTGGCGCAGCCGTGGTGACGGGCCGGCTCCACCCCGTCGGCGCGGAACCACTCCATCGCGGCGGCATGCAGATGCGAGCCGTCGCGGTCGGTGATCACCGGCCACAAGGCGAGGTCGGCCGCCGAAAGCGGGTTCACCGGCAATTCCAGCTTCGGGCTGGCCAGCCACGCCATTGGCACCCGCCCCAGCGCCTCCGTCCGCAGCTTGGCCATCGCCACCGGGCCAGCCAGCACCGCGACGTCCAGCCGCCCGCGCTCGATCTGCCGGTGCAGCGTCTCGCTGGTGTCGACGGTGAACTCCACCACCACCCCCGGCGTGGTGCGGGCCACCCGTTCCAGCAGCACCGGCAGCCAGGTGAGGGCAGGGATGCCGGTCACGCCCAGCCGCACCCGCCCGGTGATCGCCGCGCTGGTGCCGACGCGCTGCTGGATCTCGGAGGAGATCGCCATGATCCGGGTGGCGTATTGCAGCAGTTCCTGGCCCTTCGCGGTCAGCCGCATCTGCCGCTCGCTGCGGTCGATCAGGTTGACGCCGAGCTGCTCCTCCATGTCCCGCACCCGCTTCGAGATGGCGGGCTGGGAAGTGCCGATATGCCGTGCCGCGGCATGGAAGCTGCCGAGCCGGGCAATCCAGTACAACGCCTCGAACTGCCGGAAATTCAGCGGCATTCTTCCTTCCCCCGCCCTCGGACCAGGGCGCGCCGGCGCCTTTCCAGAATGCTACGGCCGGCTGCCGGCGGCAGCGCGCAGCCCCGGCAGCGACAGGAATGCCTGGCGCCACCACTCCTTGCGCCGCTCCGTCACCTCCGCCACCGCCAGCACGATCGCCGGCACCACCACATAGACCAGGCCGCGGGTCTCCCAGGTCGTCACCGGCCAGGGCGAGATGGCGACCAGCACATGGATCAGCGGCTGGTGGAACAGATACAGCGTGAACGTCGCCCCCGCGAGCCAGCGGGCCGGCCGCTCGATCCGTTTCAGCCGTCCGGGAAACCGCACCGAAAGGCCACGGAAGCCAACCAGGCTCGCCGCGAACAGCCCGCCCACGATGTAGTCCTGCAGGTAGTCGTGAAACCGCTCGCCGGTAAACGCGAAGGCGCCGAAGATCTCGCCGTGCCGCGTGCCCCAGGCGGTGTAGGCGGCCAGGCCGACGATGCTCGCCGCCAGCAACGCCGCGCCGGCGGCGGGGCCCGGCGGCCGACGGGCGCACAGCCGGTGGCAGCCCCATCCCAGCAGCCACAGCGGGAACAGCACGGCGATCCCGGGCCCCGCAATCACGAGTACCACGGCGGCCGCGGCCAGGTTCCATGGCCGGCGCATGAACCAGGCGAGCCCGAACGCCAGGTAGTGCACACCGCCTCGAACCCCAGCGACCAGAACGGTACGTCCGATCCGGGCGGCGCGTGATACGACCAGATTTCCGTCAGGAACAGCGAGCTGCCCAGGAACTGCCAGGTTTCGCTGGGTCCGAAGTCGCAGCACCAGGCGGTGTAGAGGTCCGGCCGCAGCGACCGGCCGACGGCGTCCAGCAGAAACGTCGCCACCAGCGCCGGCAACGCCACCGAATACAGCCGCGCTGCCCGATTGACCCCGTAGTCGAGCGCCGTCCGCTCGCGGCCATCGACCACGTAGCCGATGACGAACCCGGACAGCACGAAGAACACGTCCACCGCATCGCGGCCGCGACCCTCGAACTGCCACAGCACGCCGCCGGTGCTATGATGGAACGAGGCATGGGAAACGAACACGATCACCGCCGCCGAGACCCGGACCAGGTCGAGGTAGATCGAGGTTTCCCGGTTCATGCCGGCAGCTTAGCCCGATCCCGCCCGAGCACGCGCCGGAACACCGACAATTGGCCGGCGCTGGTCTCGTCCCAGCTGAACGGCTCGGCGTAGGCGCGCGTTGCCGACCGCTCGGGCAGCGCCTGGAACAGCCGCCGAACACCCGCGGCGATGCCGGCGGCATCGTTGCGTTCGATGATCAGCCCCGCCGCCGGGGCCTGCACCACCTCGGGGTTGCCGGGGATGTTGCTGGCGACCACCGGCGTGCCGCAGGCCATCGATTCCAGCAGCACGTTGGCCCAGCCTTCCCGCGACGACGCCAGCACCATCGCATCCGCGGCGCCGTACAGCCGGGGCAGCTCGGCATGCGGCAGCGGCCCCAGCAGCCGCACGCGTCCGCCCAGGCCCAGCCGCCCGATCAGCGCCTCCAGCCGCGCCCGTTCCGGCCCTTCGCCGGCGATCAGCAGATCGTATTCCGGCAGTTCCGCCATCGCCTCGATCGTCAGGTGATGCCCCTTCCGCTCGATCAGCAGCCCGACCGAAATCAGCGTCGGCCGCGCGAGCCCCAGCGCCGCGCGCGCGGCGACGCGGTCGCCCGGTCGAAACAATGCGGTGTCCACGCCATTGCGCAAGGTGGTCACCTTCGCGGGATCGGCGCCGAGTTCGACCATGCGGCGGCACAGTGCCGCGCTGACGCCGATCAGCGCGTCGGCGCCGCGCAGCGCCCGGCGGATCTGCCAGCGCGGCAGCGCGTAGTCGGGCAGCTGGGTCACGTCGGAGCCGCGCGCGGTCGCCACCACCGGCTTGCCCAGCGCCCGGCCCAGCCAGACCGCGGCCACCCCGTCCGGATACATGTAGTGCGCATCGATCGCGTCGAATTGCAGTCCATCCGCCATCAGCGCGCGAATGGCCCGCAAGCTCGCCTGGTACAGCAGCGAAGGTGCGATCGACATGCCGAACCGTGGGATCACCGGAAACCGCGGATGGTGGATGGTGAGCCCATCCCGCCGCTCCACCGGGTCCACCGCCGCCACGCCCCCGAACCGCCCGCCGGCCAGCGGAAACCATGGCATCGGGCAAACCACCGTGCTCTCGACCGCGCCGGTGCCGATCAGGTGGCGCAGCCGGTTCTCCACGAACACGCCGTGGTTCGGACGCGCCGGGCTGGGGAACAGGGTCGAGAACGTCAGCAGGCGGATCGGCGCGGCGACCGGTGCCGCGCCCGCAGCCAGGTTCACGTGGCTTTGCTCAGTTCGTCGTACAGCTTCTGCGCCGCCGCGCGCTCGTCGAAATCGCGCAGCCCCTGCAGGATGCCGCGCAGCGTGCCGAGCGCGTCATCCTTGTGCCCGGTCTGGCTCAGCGCCACCGCCAGGTGGTAGTTCACCGTCGGCTCGCCGGACAACTGCCCCGCCGCCTGCCGCAGCAGAGTCAGCCCGTTCGCGGCCTTGCCGGAGGTGGTGAGAATCCACCCCAGCGTATCGGCGGCCTGCGGTGTCGGCGCGATCAGATAGGCCTTCTGCGCCGTCGCCGCCGCCCGCGGATCGCTGCGCTGCTGGTAGACCCAGGCCAGGTTGTTGAGGGCGGCGGCATCACCGGGGCGCGCCGCCAGCACCACCATCAGATGCGCTTCGGCATCGAAGAAGCGCCGGGCGATGATGTCGATCGAGGCCAGCGCATCCGCCGCCGCCGCGTCGGTCGGCTGCCGCTGCAGCCATTCCCGCAGCAGCTGCGCCGCGGCATCGCTGCGCCCGCCGGCATTCATCGCCGCCACCGTGCGCAGCAGCAGCGGCGTCGACGGCGCCGCCCGCAACTCGGCGAGGTAGGCGGTGGCGGCATCGTTGAACCGGCCCGCCGCCATGTAGATGTCGCCCTTCAGCGTGGCCGCCGCCGGCTGGTTGGCGGGATCGCGCGCCAGCTGCTCGGCATTGGCCAGCGCCGCGTCGATCCCCGCACTCTTGAGCAGCACCGCCACGCTCGCCTGCAGCAGCCCGCCATCCCCCGGCAACAGCTTCAGCCCGGCCGCCACCAGCGTCTTGGCGCCCTGCACGTCGTTCGCCGCCACCAGCAGTTCCGCCAAGGCGCGACGGCTGTTGACATCCTCGGGGTTCAGCTCCAGCAGCTGCGCGTAGGTCGCGCGCGCCGCCTCGGCCTGGCCCAGCGCGATCTGCAGCCGCGCCCTGGCGTTCAGCAGCGCCACGTTGTCCGGCGACTCCTTCAGGCTCGTCTCCAGCAGGTCGAGCGACTTCTTCGGATCGCCGGCACGGGCATACAGGTTGATCAGCCCGACCGTGACATCGGTGTTCCGCGGCGCCGCCTTGTGCGCCGTCTCCAGCAACGCGATCGCCTTGGCGCCCTCGCGCTCCGCCAGCAGCAGCGACACCTGCGTGTTGAGCGCCACGGCATCGGTCGGCTCGCGCGCCAGCACCTCGGACAGCGCCGCCTGCGCCTCCTTCGGCTTGTCCTGCAGCATCAGGACCTTCGCCAGGTTGATCCGCGGCTGGATGGCGTTGGGATACTTGGCGATCGTCTGCCCCAGCGACAGCCTGGCGCCCTCGAGGTCGAGCTGCGCCATCTTGAGCAGCGCCGTGAGGTTGCCGACCACCTCGGAGTCGCCCTGCACCTTGCGCAGCCGGTCCAGCGTCAGGCTCGCCTTGTCGATCTCGCCGGCGCTGATCGCCGCGACCACGAGGTTCTCGCTCGCCCCGGCCATGTCGGGCGACAGCTTCAGCGCATGCTCCAGGTCGCTGGTGGCGCCCGAGGCATCGCCCGTGGTCAGCCGCAGCGACGCCAGCCGCGACAGGATATCGGGATTGTCGGGCGCCAGCGCCGCCGCCCGCTCCAGGCTCTGCACGGCCTGGTCCGGCTTGCCCGCCAACGCGTAGGCGCGGCCCAGCAGGTCGAGCATCTCGCTGTCGGAATTGCCGCCGCCGACCGCCTTGCTGAGTACGTCGATCGCCTGCGGCGCCCGCCGCGCCGCCAGTTCGATCCGCGCGAACAGCTTGATGGCATCGGGATCGGTCGGGTTCTTGGCCAGGAACTTGGTCGCCGCGTCGGTCGCCTGCTCGGCCTGGCCGAGATTGTACTTGTCGACCGCAAGGAAATAGAACCCGCGCGGAAACCGCCCCAGCATCGAGGCGATCTTGGTCAGCTGCTCGTCCGCGCCTGCGTAGTCCTTGTTCTTGGTCAGCAGCGCGCCCATCAGGTAGATGCCCATGGCGCTGCGCGGCTCGATCTTCAGCGCGATGTCGAGGTCCTCGCGCGCCCGCGCGTCCTGGCCGCCGATCAGCAGCACGTTGGCCCGCTCGAGCCGCGCGGACAAGTTGTTGGGCTGCAACGACAGCGCCGAATCGAACGCCTCCAGCGCGCGGGTGCGGTCACCCTTGAGGTTCTGCAACTGCCCGCGCAGCAGCAGCGCGTCGACCGAGCGCGGATTGATCTGCAGCGCCCGCTCGACCTTCTGCTCGGCCATGCTGAAGTCGCGCCGCGCCACGCCCACCCGGGCCAGCGCGATCGGCGGCTCGGTCGATTGCGGCTGCAACCGTTCCGCTTCCGTCGCCGACGCCAGCGCCGCATCCGGCTCATTGATCGAAAGCTGCGCCAGCGAACGCAGCACCAGCAACGGCGCCGCCTGCTCGGGCGGCAGCCCCTGTGCCGGGAAGTCGCGCAGCAGCTCCCGGTAATGGCCCTGCGCCATGTACGACTGCGCCAGCAGCGGGCTCAGCGTGCGGGCGTCGAACCCCATGTCGCGCGCGGTCTTCAGTTCCTTCTCCGCCGCCACCGGATCACCCAGCCGCAGCTGCACCTGGCCGAGCCGGAAATGCGCCGCGGTGTTCTGCGGGTTGGAGCGCACCGCATTGCGCAGCTCCAGCTGCGCCCCCTTCAGGTCGCCCTTGTCCATCATCTGCTGCGCCAGGCTGAACGAATCCCGCGCCCGGCCGTAGCGCCACCACACCCCGCCCACCAGGCCGAACAGCAGCAGCACCGGCAGCACCAGCAACAGCAGTTTCTTCATCTTGGGTCAGTCCATCCAATCGACGGAATCGGCGGCCGAACACAGGCCGGAATGACAGGGCCGGGGCTCAGCGGCATCACGACGCGGCCCGCCCGGCATCCTCGGCCACATCCCCGCCGCCCCCGCCGCCGGAGCCCAGTCCCGCTGAACTCGGCGCCAGCCCGTGCGCCTCCATCAGCGTGTAGAGCGTCGGGCGGCTGATCCCGAGCAGCTTGGCCGCAGTCGCCAGCGTGCCGTTGCTGCGCGCGATTGCCTTCTGCAGCACGTCCCGCTCCGCCCGCAGCCGGGCCGCCCGCAGGTCGAGATCCTGCGTCTCGGTCACGCCGGCGACGAGTTCGAGATCCGGCGCATCGATCAGCCGGCCATCGGCCATCACCACCGCCCGCTTCATCCGGTTCTCCAGCTCGCGGACGTTGCCGGGCCACGGATGCACCGAAATCGCCGAGATCGCCTCCTCCGAGAAGCCGCGCAGGTTGCGCGAGAATTCGCGGTTGAAACGCCCGAGGAAGAACCGCGCCAGCAGCATCGCGTCGCCCGGCCGCTCGCGCAGCGGCGGAATCCGCACGGTGACCGAGTTCAGCCGGTAGAACAGGTCGTTGCGGAACCGGCCCTCGGTGACCTGCTCCTCCAGCATCATGTTGGTGGCGGAAACGATGCGCACGTCTACCGGGATCGTGGTGCGTCCGCCGACCCGCTCGATCACCTGCTCCTGCAGGAACCGCAGCAGCTTCACCTGCAGCTGGTGCGGCAGATCGCCGATCTCGTCGAGGAAAAGGGTGCCTTTGTTGGCCGCCTCGATCTTGCCGATGGTCTGCTTCACGGCGCCGGTGAAGGCGCCGCGCTCGTAGCCGAACAGCTCGCTCTCCAGCAGGTTCTCCGGGATCGCGCCGCAGTTGATGGCGACGAACGGCATCTTGGCGCGCGGCCCCAGTTCATGCACTGCGTGCGCCAGCGCCTCCTTGCCGGTGCCGCTCTCGCCCAGCAGCAGCACCGACACATTGGTGGTCGCCAGCCGCTCGATGGTGCGGCAGACCTTCAACATGCTGTCGCTGGCGGTGACGATCCGCTTGATCGGGGAGGGCGCCGGCGCCTCGGCGAGGCGCCGGTTCTCGTCTTCCAGCGCATGCACCCGCAGCGCTCGCTCCACGATGGTCCGCAGCAGCGCGATATCCATCGGCTTTTCGCAGAAATCATAGGCGCCGGAGCCGATCGCGCGCAGCGCGTGCATCCGGTCGCCGTGGCTGGTGGCGACGATCACCTTCATGTCGGGAACCTGACGGACCAGCGCCTCGATGGTGGCGAAGCCCTCGCTGACGCCGTCGGGATCGGGCGGCAGGCCGAGATCGACGATCGCCGCCGCCGGCCGCTCCTTCAACGCCATCGCCACGCCCTGCTGGCGGGCATGGGCGATCACCAGGTCGCAGGCGGGAAACGCCCAGCGATACTGGCTGCACAATCCTTCGTCGTCTTCGATAATGAGCAGCTTCGGCTTGGTCATGAAATGTCCTGAAAGGCGATTCGTCGGTAGAGGCGCCGGGGCCCGCGCAGTATAGCCGGGAAACGGCGTGCTGGCATGGCCGCCTTGGGCATTGTAGCTGAGAGCATGATATTGCCTTTTGACACGTTAAGGTGCGGAAAGGCAGCCGCCGTTCACGCAGGCGCCAAGGCAGCCGCCGGCCGGCCCCGGGACGGCGCTGCTTCGAACCCCGCCCGCCATGGCATCTGATTCGATCCTGACCCAGACCGCGCGGGGCGCCGGCTGGGCGATCGGCTGGCGCATGACCACCCGGCTGCTCGGCCTGGTCAACACCTTCGTGCTGGTCCGCCTGCTGCTGCCCGCCGATTTCGGCCTGGTGGCGCTCGCCACCGGCTTCGCCCAGGCGATCAGCCAGCTCTCCGCCCTCGGCATCGAGGAGGCGGTGATCCGCGAGCAGGCGCCGACCCGCGACACCTACGACACCGCCTTCACCATCAACCTGATCCGCGGCCTCGCGACCACCCTGGTCATCGCCGCCGCCGCCTGGCCGGTGGCGCTGTTCTTCAAGGAGCCGCGGCTGACCGCGGTGCTGCTGGTGCTGGCCGCCTGCTCGCTGGTCACCTCGTTCGAGAATATCGGCACCGTCGAGTTCCGCCGCGACTTCGCCTTCGACCGGGAGTTCCGCCTGCTGGTGCTGCCCAGACTGGCGGCGATCGCCGTCACCGTCGCGGTGGCCTGGACCTGGCAGAGCCACTGGGCGCTGGTCGCCGGCATCGGCACCTCGCAGGTGCTGTGGACCGTCATGGGCTACGTGATGCACCCGCACCGGCCGCGCCTGACCCTGCTGGCCTGGCGCCAGCTGGCCGGCTTCTCGTTCTGGAGTTGGGCGATCAGCACCGCCACGATGGTGCGCGACCGGGTCGACAGCTTCGTCATCGGCCGCGTGCTCGACGTCACGCTGGTCGGCATCTACGCGGTCGGCACCGACGTCGCGGTGATCCCCACCTACGAGCTGGCCGGCCCGCTGAGCCGCGCCTGCCTGCCGGGATTCGCCGCTGCGTTGCGCGAAGGCAACAGCGGCGCCGACACCTATCTGCGGATCATCGCCGGCGCCCTGCTGCTGGCGCTGCCGGCCGGCTTCGGCATCTCCCTGGTCGCCGACCAGGTGGTGCTGCTGGCGCTCGGCCCGCAATGGATGACGGCGGTGCCGATCATCCGCATCGTCGGCGTCGGCGGCGTCACCTTCGTGCTCGGCACCATCACCAGCAGCCTGCTGGCCGCCCACAACATGCTTCGCCCGACCTTCGTCATTCTCGCGGTCTCGGTGGCGATCCGGGTGCTGAGCATGGCCGTCCTCATCCATTTCTACGGCCTGAACGGCGCCGCCGCGGCGTGGGCGATCGCGATGACGGTGGAGAACGCGTTCTACATGCTGGTGGCCTTCCACCGCTTCCGGATCCGCATCGTCGACCTGCTGCGCCAGGTCTGGCGCGCCACGGTGGCGGCCCTGGCGATGGCGGCGGTGCTGTACTCGGCCGGTCTCGGATGGTCGGATGTCGGAGGCACCGGCGCGGCACTGTGGAGCCTCGCCCTCGCGGTGTCCCTCGGCGCCGTCGTCTACGCCGCGGTGCTGACCGGTCTGTGGCTTGCCTGCGGCCGCCCCGCCGGCGGCGAGGCGGACCTGCTGACGCTGCTGGCCCGCGTCACCCCTTGGCGGCGGCTTCGTCGCTAGACCAGCAAGGCGGGGCTCCGCCCTCGACCCGCCAAAGGCGATGCCTTTGGAAACCACTTACTTGAACAAATGGGGCCTGGGGCCTTGTGGCCGCAGCGGGTCCAGGGCAGAGCCCTGGCCCTCAGCTTGCTGCACCTGCCTTGCAGCGGCTCCGCCGCCGGACTTACCGCGCGGCGAGCAAAGCCGTCTGCTCGTGCTCGACCGCCTCGACCAGCGGCAGCAGCAGCCGCATCGTGGTGCCCGCGTCGGCGGCCGGCGCCGGGCGGCTGATCACCAGCAGGTCGCCGCCGGCCTCGCGCAGCAATTCCCGCGCCTGGAACGCGCCGATGCCGCTGCCCTCGGGCTTCGACGTGCGGAACGGCCGAAACAACTCGTCGCGGACGAACTCCGGCGTCATTCCGGGGCCGCGGTCGGAGATGTCGATCATCGCGTGCCGCGCCTCATGACGAAGTGCTATCCGCACCGGTGCGTTGGACGCCTCCCGGCTGGCCTCGATGGCGTTGTCCAGCAAATGCGTCACCACCGCATCGAACGCGGCGACCCCCATCGCCACCCCCACGCTGCGGCCGTCATCCTCCAGCTCGATCACCGCCCGGCGCACCCGGCGGATATTGGCCACGATCGCCTCCAGCCTCTCCGCCGGCATGATCACCGCCTCCACCGCGTCGCGGTCGGGCGTCGCCAGCCGCTTGATCAGCGCGCCGATCTTCTGCACCGAGGCACGGATCGTCGCCAGCATGTCGCGCTGAAATTCCGGGTTCTCCAGGTGGATCTCGGCGTTCGACAGCAGCAGCGACAACTGGCTCGACACGTTCTTGATATCGTGGGCGACGAAGGCGAAGCGCTTGCCGTATTCATGCAGCGCGCGGGTCTGCATCAGCACCTCGGTGGCGCGCTGCTCGGCGACATGGGTCGCCACCTGCCGCCCAACGATGCGCAACAGGTCATAGGCCTCCCGGTCGAGCTTGAACGAGACCCGCGGCGGCGCCGCCAGCACGAACCCGATCAGCCGCCCGCCATTGTTCAGCGGCACGCCGAGCCAGAAGCTGGCAAACTCCGGCATGGCCTGCTCCGGTGAGGCGGCGGCGCCGCGCAGCTGCTCGATCTCGACGATCCAGTCGCCGTTGCGAAACGCCGCCAGGATCGGATTGTCGCCCATCACCGGCGCCGTCGCCGCCGGCATGTTCCAGGAACCGGCCCATTGGAACGCGGCTTCCCCCGGCTCGCGCAGGAACAGCACGCCGCCCGGGCTGTCGAGCACCTCGGCGACCGCGCGGATCGCCCGGGTGTGCAGGGCGATATAGGCGTCCGGCGCCGACAGGATGGCGATGCAGCGCATCCATTCCTTGTGGTAGTCGTACCGGGAGCTGAAGAAGTTGTCGACGATCATGAAGCGCAGCCGGGTGCGCGTCGAGCGCGAGGTCAGCAGCACCGCCACGGTCACCAGGCCGGAGAAGATCAGGCTGACCTCGGCGACCCCGCCCCAATCGGCGCCGATGTAGCGGAACGCCTCGCCGGCAGCGACCACGCCCAGCAGGAAGATGCCCGAGACCATCAAGGTCGCGCTGTGGAACACCGCGGCGCGGGAGACGTGGATGTCGACCTGCCAGTGGCGGCGGTTGCGGGTCGCCGAGACCGCCAGCAGCGGCGCGATCACCGCGGTGGCGATCGCGCGGCCGTCGAACAGCGCCGGCGAGACCTGGCGGAACAGCAGCGCGTCGGCCGATAGCGCGATGTCGTAAACCGACAGCGCGCCGAGCGCGATGCAGGGCAGGTTCACATGCCACCGCATCTCGGCCGGCGTGTTCAGGTAAAGGTTCTCGATCAGCAGCACGCTGCACACCGCGAGCCCGAGCCGCGTCACCACCACGGCCGACCAGGTGGTCACCATGCCGCCGGGCGAATTGGTCGCCAGCATGACGGCGACCCCGGCGACCAGGACCCCGACCAGGCCCATCATGAACAGCGCCTGGTTGCGCTGCCGGGCGCCGAGCACGGTGCGCCGGTACAGATGCAGGATGAAGCCGCACCAGACCGCGGCCCGCAGCAGGTCCAGGATGCTCGGCAGCGGGCTGTTGGGATAACGGCTGATCAACGTCATCGAGCCGGCCCAGACCGCGGTCATCAGGCAGGCGAGCCCGAGCAGGCGGCCGGTCAGGCTGATCGGGGCGCGGCTCAGGATGAGGGCGGCGAGCAGCAGGTACAGCGCCGCGCACGCCGCATGCAGCGCGATGGTGACGGTGATCCAGGTCATGGCGCGGTGGTCATCCGGCCCAGTGTATCACGCAAGCCGGCATTTTACGCGCAGCGTTCGGCGCCGGCAGGGCCGCTCAACGCGACCCTTCCTGGAACAGGATCACCCGTACGGTCGCGAACAGGATCAGCAGGTCCAGGAACAGGCTGCGATACTTCACATAGTACAGGTCGTAGGACAGCTTCTGCCGGGCATCCTCGATCGAGGCGCCATAGGGGAAGTTGACCTGCGCCCAGCCGGTGATCCCCGGCTTCACGCTGGCGCGGTCGCGGTAGAACGGGATCACCTCCGCCAGCTGGTCGACGAAATGCGGCCGCTCCGGCCTTGGGCCGACGAAGCACATGGCACCTTGAAGCACGTTGAACAGCTGCGGCAGTTCGTCGATCCGGGTGCGGCGCATGAAGCTGCCGATGCGGGTCACCCGCGGGTCCTTCTGGCTCGCCCAGGTCGGCCCGCGCAGTTCCGCATCGACGCGCATGCTGCGGAACTTCAACAGGGTGAACACCTCGCCGTGCAGCCCGACCCGTTCCTGCCGGTACAGCGCCGGCCCCTTGCTGTCGAGGCGGATCGCCACGGCCGCCAGCAGCATCACCGGCAAGGTGGCAAGCAGGAAGCAGAGGCTGATCAGGATGTCGAAGCCGCGCCGCGCCGCCTGTTCGAAGCGGCCGCGGGCCAGCCCGGCGGCGAACAGCATCCAGTCCGCTTCCAGATGCTCGAGGTCGATCCGCCGCAGCTGCTGCTCGCGGAACTCCACGTCGCCGAAAATCTGGATGCCCGCGTATTTGCAGCGCAGCAGTTCGTCCTGCGGCACCGCGCCGCGCGCCTGAGAGGTCACGACCACGCCCCAGATGCGCTGCCGCTTCAGGGTCGGCGGCGCCAGCCGGGGCCCCGCATCCGGCGGCACGATGCCGGCGACCGTGAAGAAGCCGCGGCGCAACGAGCGGATGGCGGTCTCGGTGTGCGCGGCCTCGGCCGGGGCCCCGACGATCAGCACGCGCCGGGCGAACAGGTTCAGCCGCATCGCGAGGCTGAATGCCAGGCGGGTGGCGAACAGCACCAGGATCCAGCTCAGCAGCAGCCGCATCGGGTGCAGCAGGTCGGGGCCGCGCAGGAAGCTCGTATCGATGCCGACCAGCAGCCCGACCCCCAGCACCGCCGGCAACGCCAGCACGCCGGCCACCGCGGTGTTGACCAGCAGGCGGCGCGTCTGCAGGCAGATCTCCGGCCGGTACAGCCCGATGGCGATCGAGGTGACGCCGGCGGTCAGCGCCAGGATCGCCGCGTGCTCCATCGCCGCCAGGTCGGGATGGACGCCGCCGGTCGCAGCGGCCGGCGACAGCAGCAAGTAGATCATCAAGAAACAGATGCCGAATTCAAGCAACCACAGCAGAACCATTTCCGGCGACAGGTAATGACCGAACACTCGCGTCATCGCGATGTCACCATGCGGACGGCGGTCAGCGGCGCCGCGGGGGCGGAAAACCGGGTTTGGGGAAGGCAACTCACCGTCATGGGCGTCGTCCGCTTGTTGCCGTCGCCGATCGGGAAGTGCCGGCGGTCGCTGAGTATGAAGGACCTGTGGCCACAGGCGAAGGCGCTCCTGGACCGGAAGGCGTCATGGGATTGTGCGAACCCGGATAACAAAAAAAGACCCTTGACCGGTCAAAAACGATGTACTGGCCGCGTCATGGCAAGGTCAAGCGATATTCGGGCTTTTGAGCGGCAATCACCATGGCGTGCTCACATTCGTCTACAGTAACGGAATTGCGATGGGGCAGCCTCCGGTGATCCGGTTAGGCTACGGCAGAGCGGGCAGGACAGCGAAGGATATCGACGCCCGATTGCATACCGATGGGAGTCGCAAGAATGTGTTATGAAATTGCCGCCGCGAAAGAATTCGACTGACTTTTCTCTTGAATGTCATGCGTCTCCAAGGTTCTAAACCTAGCCTTTACGTTGGAATGATAGCGGTGCTACATGCAAATGGCGTATGCAGAAACTCACGGGCCCGCAGGTGTCACAGGCAAGCTCTCGCCAAGGGGGTTGCCCCGTGCTCCGCTCGGGCTTGCGAAGGGCGTGGTCGATGAAGGCGTGTAGCTCAGTGGCAGAGCGCTGCCATTACATGGCAGGGGTCGGGGGTTCGATTCCTTCCGCGCCTACCGACAAGTCAGAATCGAGGCAGCCATGATGAAGAATTCCCGCGGTATTACGTCGGGAGCACTCTGCTCCGCCAAATACAGCGCCAGCAAAAGCCGCAGTATCGCCCTTGCCGCCATCGGAATTCTGGCACTCGGCGGCTGTTCCATGTTCCCCTCGAAATCCGGGCCGGTCACCACCATCATGCCCGATGCGCCGCCGCCCCTGGTCGCTTCTTCCCAGGACAAGAGCGGCGCGCAATACGTCATCGGCGCCGGCGACCAGTTGGGCATCTCGGTCTACCGCGCGCCCGAACTCAGCGTGCCGTCGCTTCCCGTGCGTCCGGACGGCCGCATCTCGATGCCGCTGATCCCGGACATCATCGCCGCCGGCAAAACCCCCACTCAGCTCGGCTCCGAATTGCAGGAGCGGCTGAAGGAATACGTCAAGGACCCGATCGTCACGGTCATGGTGACCAACTTCGTCGGCCCGTTCGACCGCCAGGTCCGGGTGATCGGCGAGGCGACCGAGCCGCAGGCGATCTCCTATCGCGATCACATGACCGTTTTGGACGTGATGATCGCCACCAAAGGCCTCACCAAGTTCGCGTCCGGCAATTCCGCGGTCATCGTGCGCCGCACCGGCGACAAGCGCGAGGCGATCAAGGTCCGTCTGTCCGACCTGCTGAAGGACGGCGACATCGACCAGAACGTCGAGATGCAGCCCGGCGACACGCTGATCATTCCGCAGAGCTGGTTCTGAAGCCGCCACGACCCGAAGCCGCCCCAAGCCACAAGACCCGAAGCCGCTTGAGCATCATTTCATGAGCACGCCATGAGCACGCTACTGATACTCGCGCGCCGGATCCTCGTCGCCGCCTGGCGCTACCGCTGGGCGGCAGTGGCGCTGTCATGGATCGTCTGCGGCAGCGGCTGGGCGTACGTCTACACCGTGCCGAACCAATACGAGGCCAGCGCCCGGCTCTACGTCGACGCCGACGCCGTGCTGACGCCGCTGCTGCGCGGCATCTCGATCGACAATTCGCTCGGCAGCCAGGTCGACATGCTGCAGCGGACCCTGCTCAGCCGGCCCAACCTCGAGAAGCTGGTCTCCAACACCGACCTCGACCTCAGCATCACCGGCCCCTCCGACCTCGAAGCCGTGGTCGGACGCCTGGGCAACGAGATCAAGATCGTCCCGCAGACCCGCAATCTGTTCACCATCACCTATCGCAGCACCAGCCCGAAGCTCGCCTTCGACGTGGTGCAGACCATCCTGACCACCTTCATCGAAAGCAAGGCCGGCAACAACCGCGCCGAGATGGAAAACGCGCAGCAATTCCTGCAGCAGCAGATCACCGGCTACGAGCGGCAGCTGCGCGACGCGGAAAAGAAACGGGCGGATTTCCGCTCGAAGTACCTCGACCTCCTGCCCATCGGCGACACCGGCCAGACCCGCGTCGAGCAGGCCCAGGGCACCATCCGGCTGCTGCAGGGCCAGCTCGCCGACCTGCTGTCCCGCCGCGAGATGCTCAGCAAGGAACTGGCCAACACCTCGCCGCTGATCGTGACCGAAACCACCAGCGCCACCCCCGACGCGATTGCCCGCGACCCCCGCGTCGAGGGCGCCCAGCGGGACCTCGACGAACTGCGCCTGCGCTACACGGAGAACCATCCCGACGTCGTGGCGGCGCGCACCCGCCTGGCCGCCATGAAGGCCAGCGCCGCCGAATCCGCCGCATCCGCCGCCGCCAGCGCGCGCGCTGCCATCCAGCGCGCCCAGAATCCGCCCGCGGCAACGTCCAAGCCGTCTCCCACGACGGCGGGTGGGCCGGCTGGGGCCAAGTCGCAGGACACCGGGTCGGCGCCGGCCGCCGGCGCGACCCCGGCGCCCGCAGCCCCCGCTTCGACCCGTTCGCTGCCGAACCCGATGTTCGAGCAGCTGAAGGTCCGCATCGTCGAGGGCGAATCGCAGGTCGCCTCGCTGCAGCGCCAGATCGCCGACGCCACCCGCGAGCGCGACCGGTTGGAAGAGATGGCCCGCAGCGCACCGGGCGTGCAGGCGGAATACACCAACCTCAGCCGCGACTACGAGGTCCTGCGCCGCAACTTCGAGGAACTGCTGGGCCGGCGCGAGCAGATGCGCATCGCCACCGCCGCCGAGGCGGATGCCGACAAGATCAAGATGCAGATCATCGATCCACCGCAGGTGCCGCAGAACCCGGTGGCGCCGAAACGCGCCCAGCTGATGACGATCGTGCTGGCGGCCGGCCTCGTGGCGGGCCTGGGTGTCGCGATCCTTCTGGTCCAGTTCGACCAGTCGTTCCACACCATCGACGAATTGCGTGACCTCGGCCTGCCCGTCGCCGGCGGCGTGTCCCTGCTCAACGTGTCCGTGACCCGAGGCCGCCTGATGACCGTCATGGCCTTCGGCATGTCGCTGATCCTGCTCGGAGCGGTCTATAGCGGCCTGCTTTGGCGAATGCTCCATACCCCAGGTGTAGTCTGACCATGGCATCCGATCCGGCACATCTGGCTGAACGCATCGCCGAGCGCCTGCGCGGCGTGGGCGGCCTGTCGGCGCCCGAGCCGGCGCCGGAACGCGACCGCCGCCGCATCGTGCGCGACGACGCCGATCGCAAGCCGCCCCCGCGCCGGGTGCGGCGGCCGGAAGGCCTGGGGGCCGGCGATGCCGCCACATCCGAAGACGGCCTGCCGCGCTCGGACGTGCCGTTTTCGGAACTCCGCTCGGGCACCTTCCGCCCGTATGACGGGATCGACGACGACGCGGTCCCGGGCGAAGCCGCCCAGCACGAACTCGGGCTCGACGACGACGGCTTCGGCGCACCGGACGACGCCGACCACGATCCGCGCAGCTTCCCCACGACCCGCCCGCGCGACGGCGAGGAGCGCGGCGGCAGGGCCGTGGTCGATGCCTCGCGCCGCGCCACCCCGGCGCTCGCCGATGCCGGGAATTCCCTGACCGTCGCGGAGGCGCAGCGCCAGCCGCCGCTCGACATGTCGGCACTCGAGAAGGCCGGCCTCGTCGTCGGCCACAAGGTCCGCACCCGCATCTCCGAGGAATTCCGCATCACCGTCGGACATATCCTCCGCTCGATGCACGCCAACTACAGCCCCGGCCGCGGCGCGCCGAACGTCATCATGATCACCAGCGCCCGCCCCGGCGAAGGCAAGAGCTTCTCGACCCTGAACCTCGCCGGCAGCATCGCCCAGCACGCTCAGCGCGAGGTGATCCTGGTCGACGTCGACGCCAAGCAGCGCTCGATCTCGGCCGAACTCGGCCTGGCCGAACGCCCGGGCATCCTCGACCTGTCGGCCAACGCCTCGATGCGGATCGAGGACGTGATCATTCGCACCGCAATCCCGCACCTGTCGATCATCACCGTTGGCTCCGGCCACACCATGGGCGCCGACATCTCGCCGACCCGCCCGGTGACGGCCCTCGTGGAACGCATCGCGCGGCGGTTCCCCAACGCCGTCGTGCTGCTCGACGCCCCACCGTGCCTGTCGACCAGCGACCCCAGCACCCTGGCACCCTTCGTCGGCCAGATCGTGATGGTCGTGGAAGCCGAGCGCACCCAGCGCAACGAACTGGTCGCCGCGCTGGACCTCATCAAGGCCTGTCCGTCGGTGACCCTGATGCTGAACAAGATCCGGCTCACCACGAGCTATACCTTCGGTGCTTATCATTATTTCGGAACCTACTCGTAGCCGCGTTCCGTATCCCGGGCGTCCGCCGGGCCTTGCCATGGCGGGCGATGGAGACGCTATCGGGGACGGACAGGTGACCGGCATCGGCATGCCCGGCCACGCGGCGAGCCGTCGTCGCCGCCGCATCGGCTGCGTCCTCGCCGCCGGCCTCGGCGGCTGGATCGCCGGCGGCAACGCAGCCCGCGCCCAATCGATCGCCCCGATCGGTCCCGACCTGCGCGTCGGCGACCTCCGCGGCCAGTTCGATTCCGTATTCGGCAACGTGCCCCCGCCGGGTTCCAAGGCGTGGCAGATCAACTACGGGCTCGGCGTATCAGAGACCTACGACGACGGGGTGTTCGGCCGCGGCCGCTATGTCAGCGACTTCATCACCAGCATCACGCCCAGCGTCACGGTGCAGGCCAATTCGAACCGGGTCCAGGGCAACCTGTACTATGCCCCGCAGATCAACATCTACGCCCAGCACGGCAACCTGAACAACGTCGCCCAGAACCTGAACGGCAGCGCCACAGTCACCGTGGCGCAGGATCTTTTCTACATCGACGCCAACGCCTACGCCTCGCAGAACCCCGGCTACGGATCGCAGACCACCCTGGCACCCAGCTACGGCGGCGTCGGCCAGGTGCAGACCGAGAGCTTCGCGATTTCCCCGCGCCTGGAGCACCGGTTCGGCGGCACCGGCACGCTGTCGCTGGCGGACACGATTTCCTATACCCAGAACAGCGCCGCCAACAATCCGGTCAGCAACAACGCGACCCTGAGCCCCTACGTGACAGCGGTGAACGGCAGCAGCTTCAGCAACCAGCAGCATGCCAGCTTCATCACCGGCGAGGATTTCGGCCGCCTCAACAGCGACTTCGAGTTCCTGGCGCGCCAGGCGAAGGGCACCGGCGGTGCGCCGTCGACGTCGAACAGCCTGACCTACAGCTACACCGGCACCTATGCGCTGACCCGGGTGTTCGCGGTGACCGGCGAACTCGGACACGAGAACTACTCGTACACCGGCTTGAACGGCACCAACATCGACGACGTCACCTGGAATGCCGGCGTGCGAGTCACGCCGGACCCGGACACGCTGGTCGCCCTCAGCTATGGCCATCAATACGGGGCCAACTCGTTCAACCTGCAAAGCAACTTCGCCCCCACCGCGCGCATCCGCGTGTTCGCGAGCTACGGCCAGTCGATCGGCACCCAGCTCGACCAGTTGCAGAACAACCTGAACAACTCCCGCACCTCGGCCTCGGGCATCAGCATCGATCCCGTCACCGGCGCGCCGATCCTGCTCAACAACAACTTCGCAACGGGCGCGCAGCTTCCGGTGTACCGCACGACGACCGCCGCCCTTTCCGGGGTGCTCACCTATGACCGCGACATCTTCGCGTTGACGGCATCCCGCGACGATCAGCACGTGCTGTCCACGAACTCCGCCAACACCACCCTCGGCACGCCGGTCAACACCTCCGGCTTCCAGGGCAGCCTGGCGTGGACCCACACCGTCTCGACCGACCTGTTCACCAACGCGGTGGTCCAGTACACCACCAGGACCGCGCCGTTCAGGCCGGTGGGATCGACCGGCAAGAGCCCCGACCAGACCGTGCTGACTTTCAACGTCTCGCTCAACTATTCCCTGAGCGAGTCCCTGTCCGCGACCGTCCAGTATTACCGCACCAACACGACGGGTAATATATTCCTCATCGGCAGTGCCTTCAGCCAGCCGGCTCATCGCGATGTCGCGACGATCGGCCTGCAAAAAACCTTCTGACGGGCGAAGATGTACGAGAAATTCTACGACTTCACCGGCATGCCGTTCCAGCTGACGCCCGACAGCCGCCTGTTCTATGGCAGCCGCGGCCACAGCCGCGCCATTGCTCACCTGATCTACGGCCTGTCCCAGGGTGAAGGCTTCATCGTCGTCACCGGCGAAGTCGGCGCCGGCAAGACCACATTGGTCGAGCGGCTCTGGTCCGAGCTCGACCGCGATACCTACACGCTGGCCAAGGTCAACACCACGCAGGTTTCGGGCGACGACCTGTTCCGGCTTGCGATGACCGGTTTCGGCATTCCCAGCGCCGGCATCGGCAAGGCCACACTGCTGCGGGACTTCGAGGAGATGCTCCGCGCCTACAGCGCCGGCGGCCGGCGCTGCCTGCTGGTGGTGGACGAAGCGCAGAACCTTTCGGTGGAGGCGCTGGAAGAATTGCGGATGCTGTCCAACGTCACGGTCGAGGCCGGCGCCTCGCTGCAGACCATCCTGCTGGGCCAGCCGCAGTTCCGTCGCAAGCTGGCCAGCCCGGACCTCGACCAGCTGCGCCAGCGCGTGCTCGCCTCCTACCATCTCGGGCCGTTGTCGGATGAGGAAACCCGCGCCTATATCGAGTACCGTCTGAACGCGGTCGGCTGGAACGACAACCCGCATTTCACCGACGGCGCCTACGCCGCGATCTTCCGCTACACCGGCGGCATTCCCCGTCGCATCAACCGGCTATGCTCGCGAGTGCTGCTCTACGGCGCCCTGGAAGAGAGCGACAGCATCACCGGCCCGATGGTCGACAACACCGCCAGCGAATTGCAGCAGGACCTGGAGGTCGGCGGCTCCGGGATCAACGGGCTGACGGGCGCCGCCGGCGACCTTGCAACCCAGATCGGCCAGGCCATCGGCGGCTCCATGAACGGATCGGGCGGTTTCGCCGACGACCACGGGCCCTCCTATCACGAATTGGCGCAGCGGGTTCGGTCGCTCGAAGATGCGGTGGCGCGGCGCGAGAAGGTGTTCCAGCGCCTGATCGACGTGTTCAGCGGCTTCAACGCGAACCGCGGATGACCATGGCCGACACAGATACCGTCACGGTCAACGCGATGACCGTGGACGTCGAGGATTACTTCCAGGTCCAGGCATTTGCCGGCGTCATCGACCGCGCCACGTGGGACGACCTGCCGCTGCGCGTCGAGGCCAACACCACCCGCATCCTCGACCAGTTCGATCGCGCCGGCGTCAAGGCGACCTTCTTCACCCTCGGATGGGTCGCGGAAAGATGTCCCGCATTGATCCGCCGGATCGTCGCCGCAGGGCATGAACTGGCGAGCCACGGCTATGGCCATACCTTGGTGAGTTCGCTGACCGGTAACGAATTCGTAGCCGATCTTCACCGATCGAAATTCCTGCTCGAAGACATCGGCGGCGTGCCGATCCGTGGCTACCGCGCCCCGACCTTCTCGATCGGGCCACGCACGCCATGGGCCTACAATGCGCTGGTGAACGAGGGATTTTCGTACAGCTCGTCGATCTTCCCGATCCGGCACGATCTGTACGGCGAGCCCGACGCACCCCGCTTCGCCTTCCGTCCGACCGGCCACGACATCTGGGAACTGCCGATGACCACGGTCCGCCTGGGCGGCCGCAACCTGCCATGCTCCGGCGGCGGCTATTTCCGGCTGATGCCGTATTCGCTGTTCCGCATGGGCCTGCGCAGCCTCAACCGGTCCGAGCATAGATCCGGCATCTTCTACTTCCACCCATGGGAGGTCGATCCGGCCCAGCCGCGCATCACCGCCGCCAGCCGCAGCGCCCGGTTCCGGCACTACGTCAACATCGCCGCGATGTCCGGCCGCCTCGACCGGCTGCTGCAGGATTTCCGTTGGGATCGGATCGACCGCGTGTTCCCCGACGTGGTTGGCGCCACCGCTGCCCGGGTCGCGGCCTGAACCGAATGGCGACGACGTTCCGCCTGCTCGATGATGCCTCGGAGGCCGCGTGGGATGCCTTCGTTCGCGCCCAGCCCGACGGCAGTTTCTTCCACCTCGCCGGCTGGCGCCGGGTGATCGAGCGCGCCTTCGGTCACAAGACCCATTACGTGATGGCCGAAACCGACGGCAGCATCACCGGGGTTCTGCCGCTGGCGCGCGTCAAGACCATGCTATTCGGCGATTCGCTGATCTCGGTGCCGTTCTGCGTCTACGGGGGGCCGCTCGCGGCCACCGCCGAAGCGGCCGAGACGCTCCAGGCGCATGCTTTCGCCCTGATGCGGCAGTTGGCCGTTCCGGTGATGGAGTTCCGCTTTCGCCAGCCGCCGCCGTGGATCGATGCTGCCGACTGGTCGGTCCGTTCAGACCTGTACGTCACGTTCCGCAAGGCGATCGGCAGCGATGACGACGCCAACCTGAAAGCCATCCCGCGCAAGCAGCGGGCGATGGTGCGGAAGGGCATCGACCGCGGATTGACGTCGAAGGTGAGCACGGATACGGCGCAGCTGCACGCCATCTACGCCGAAAGCGTGCGCAACCTGGGTACGCCGGTCTTCCCGCACAAGCTGTTCGCGGTTCTCGCCGATGTATTCCGCCAGGACTGTGACATCGTGACCATCTTCGACGGCGATGAAGCAATCGCCTCGGTGATGAACTTCTATTTTCGCGACGAGGTGCTTCCTTACTACGGCGGCGGCCGGCGCATCGCCCGCGACCGCTACGCCAACGACTTCATGTATTGGGAAGTCATGCGGCGCGCCGCCGCGCGTGGTTGCCGCGTGTTCGACTTCGGCCGCAGCAAGCAGGGCACCGGCGCCTTCGCGTTCAAGAAGAACTGGGGCTTCACGCCGGAGCCGTTGCACTATCACTATTGCCTGGCAGCCGGTGCCGCGGTTCCGGACATCAATCCGCTCAACCCCAAGTATCGGATGTTCATCGCCGCGTGGAAGCGGCTCCCGCTGCCACTGGCCAACATTCTCGGGCCCCCGATCGTCCGCGGCCTCGGCTAGCTTGGAAGCGTCCGTGGCGATGCAGTCGCCGCGGTGATCACCCGCTCCAGCTCGGCCAGCTGATTGTCCCAGTCGAAGTCGCGCGCCACGATCCGGCGTGCCCGCTCGGACAACTGCGCCCTGAACACCGCGTCCTGCAGGATACGAACAATATGCTCGGCAAACGCCTGGGGCTCGTCGGTCGCGACAATGCCTTCTCCGGCGGCCACCCCGGTGCCGGTCCAGGCGGCGTTCGATGCCACCACCGGCAACCCCATGGCCAACGCCTCCACCACCTTGTTCTGGATTCCCCGGGCAATTCGCAGCGGCGCCACGAAAACCTCGGCGCGGTCCAGATACGGCCGAATATCCTCGACCCGGCCGGTGACGCTCACCCCGGGCCGCTCCGCCAGGCGCAGCACCGCGGGCGTCGGCCGGCTGCCGCAGATGGTGAAATGCGCCTCGCCGCAACGCGCTTGCACCAGCGGCAGAATCTCGTCGCAGAACCATGTCACCGCATCGACATTCGGCAGGTAGTCCATCACGCCCGTGAAGATGATCTCGCCGGGGCGCTTGGCAGCCTTTGCCGAACTGAAATAATCGAGGTCGACGCCGTTGCCGACGATGCTCACCGGCCGCCCGGGGATCAGACGCTCGAAATCACGCCGTTCCTCCGGTGTGCAGACCAGTGAATGGGAAAAGGTTGCCGCCACATGCCGCTCATAATCCAGCAACCGTCGATACTCTGTCGCATAAACCCATTTCATCGGCGGGCGTGACGTCACGGCGTAGCGCTGGAACTTGAGCGAATCCAGGTCGGCGAACTGCATAATCCGGGGAACGTCGACGAACGGTACGGCGTACTGGGCAACGTTCGAACTGTACACCAGCATCAGGTCCGGGCCGATCGCGGCAGCGGCCGCCGTGATCGCGTCCAGCAACGCCGTCTCGCGCAACATCGCCACGGAAATGGACTGGCCGGTGAGGAGAGCCCGCAGCGCGCGAAGCTTGCTCCAGGTCGGATTCACCTCGATCGCCGTGACACTTTGGGCATACCGGCGTGCCCCGGCAACGTTCGCCAGGTCCTCCGCACCGTCGGCGAGGCAGAAGACATGCACCTCATGATTGCGGGCGAGAAAGCGTAGTTCATGGAATGTGGCGATTTTATCGCCGCGATCGGGCGGGAACGGCACGCGGCGGGTAACAAAAAAGATTTTCATTCGTCGTCAGCAGGTCCGAAATGATCCGCGGCCGCTGCCCGCCTGCGCATCATCGGCGCAGATGGCTGGGGCTCGAGGATTCGTTGCATGAAGGCGCCTCTGTCAGGCAAAATGACCGTCCGCCTGTTTAATTCCTAGCAGTGATCGTCTGCCCGGGCTATTGCGGGCAGCATTTCGGGCCTCCCGCCGCATGCGTCGGATAATTGCCGCGCAGCTGTCACGCAAACGTTCGTGGCGACGGAACGCGGGCCAGACCGGACATCGACACGCTACGCCTGACGGCCCGGATCCGTTAGATTGCGGCAGATCCCGGCGACTATTCCATTCCGGCAAGGACACCGCATGAGCGCTCCGACATCGACGACGGCGACCGACATGCAGAACTCATGGCGTGTGATCCCGATGCCGGTGGTTCTGGCGCTCGTGCTCGGCGTCGCGATGCTCGGAGCGATCTTTTACCCCGAAGCGGCCGCGGCCGTCTCCGTCTGGTACAACTCGACCGCCTACAGCCATTGCTTTTTCGTTCTGCCGATCGCGGCCTACCTGGGATGGGAGCGGCGGCACGCGCTGGCCGGCATCAGGATCGAACCGGTCGCGTGGGTGGTCGTGGCGGCGATCCCGCTGGGTCTGGCATGGCTTGCCGCTGAGCGCCTCGGCATCATGGAAGGCCGCCAGCTCATCGCGGTGGCGATGCTGGAATTGCTGTGCCTCGCAGTTCTGGGCTGGCGCATGTACGGGGCGCTCGCAGCGCCGCTGCTGTATCTGTTCTTCCTGGTTCCGTTCGGGGCCTTCCTCACCCCGGCCTTGCAGGACTTCACCGCCGTGTTCATCGATGTCGGGCTGAAGGTGCTCGGCATCCCGCATTATTCCGACGCCTACATCATCGAGATTCCCGAAGGCCGCTTCTATGTGGCTGAGGCCTGCGCCGGATTGCGCTTCCTGATCGCCTCGATCGCGTTCGGCGTGCTCTACGCCTGCCTGATGTATCGCAGCCCGTCGCGGCGCCTCATGTTTATGGCCGCCTCGGTGGTGATTCCGATCATCGCGAACGGCTTCCGGGCGCTCGGCATTGTGGTCCTCGGTCACGTCCTCGGCAGTGCCGAAGCTGCGGCGGCGGATCATCTGCTGTACGGGTGGATCTTCTTCTCCATCGTCATCATGCTGCTGATCTTCGCCGGCCTGCCATTCCGGGAAGATCCGGCCGTCGTGGCGGTGCCGCCTGCCGGCGCTCACCGACAGGATGCGATGAACCGCCCGCAGCGTCGCGCGCTGTTTGCCTCGGTGGCCGGCATCGGCG
This sequence comes from uncultured Alphaproteobacteria bacterium, assembly GCA_963819305.1. Lineage (GTDB taxonomy): Bacteria > Pseudomonadota > Alphaproteobacteria > Acetobacterales > Acetobacteraceae > CAVTKE01. The sequence goes on along the minus strand of CAWFVP010000001.1, from coordinate 62,567 downwards.
CGGTCAGCGCCCTCCTGCTCGGGGTGACCATCTGGCTGGACCGCGCGGGCGACGCCATGCCCGCCAGCCCGATCGCCGCCTTCGCGACGCCCCCTGGTTGTGCTCCGGCGGTGGCCGGCCCGAGCGGCCCGGGCTTTGCCCAGTGGCGGTTCGCCTGTTCCGGCGCATCGCTGGACGTGACCGTTCAGGTGTTTTCCCCACGCGTGAACCCCGCGCGCATCGTCGCCGCGCAACGGCGGCTCACCGGCGAGCTGGAAAGCGACGAGCCGATCTTCTCCGACATGGAGGTCGCCAACCTGCAGCCGCGGAAATGGCGCATCGTCACCACCGACCGGCCGGTCCGGTCGACGGCCTTCGCGGTCTGGATCGATGGCCAGCCGGCGGTCGGCGGCCTCTCGGGGCGCCTGTTGATGGCACGCAACAGTCTGTTCGGCGCGGCTCAGGCGCCGGTGATGATTGCAGTGAGCGCCGCATCGCCAAGGCCGAGGCTCACCGCCGAAGACGACCGGATGATGCGGGCGCGGATCGAAGATTTTTTGGCCCGCCAGGTGGATCTTGGGGCGTTGGTCGGCAAGCTCGCCGCCAGCGGGGCCGTCCCGCCGCCCGGATAGCGCCTGCCAACGGGCCGGAATTTATCCAGGCGCCGTCGCGGGCACGCCCCGGTCCTCCGCCGCCATGGCGGCAATGCGGCGGGCATTGCCGCTCCAGGTATAGTCGCGCTGCACCAGTTCCGCCCTGGCCGACGCGCCGAGCCGCTGCCGCAGATCCGGATCGTCGATCAGCCGGGCGATGGCGGCCCAAAGCCCGTCCTGGGCCGAGGGGTCGAACAGCAGGGCGGTCTTTCCGTCCTCAAGGATTTCACGGATGTTCGGCTGATCCGGCGCGACGATGGCCCGGCCGGCCGCCATGTAGTCGAATATCTTCAGCGGCGAGGCGTACTCGGTCACCTTAGGCTGCAACGCGATGTCGAACTCCGCGACTAGGTCCGGAATGCGGACATGATCGACCAATCCCGAGAAGGTGACGCGGTCGCTGATGCCGAGTTCGGCGGCCAGTTGTTCCAGTTCGACCCGCGCCGGCCCTTCGCCGATCACCGTGAACGCGACAGGGCGCCTACCGCCGCCGCGCCCGTGTTCGGCCATCGCCCGGATCACCGCATCCAGCCCATGCCAGCTCCGCACGAAGCCCACGAAGCCCAGCACGATCGGACGCTCCGGATCCGGATTTTCGGTCTCCGGCAGGAACGGCGCCGGCAGGAAACGCTCCAGCAGAATTCCGTTCGGTACCACATCGACATGGCGATGCGCGATCCCGCTCGCCAGCAATGTCCTGGCGATGATACCGCGCAGCACGCCGGTCACCGCCAGGATCCGGTTGGCGGTGCGCCAGACATAGCGTTCCGCCCAGCCGGCCACGGCCTTGAGCTGCAATCCGCCGTGGTTGATCCGCTCGTCGGCAAGCGGCGAATTGACTTCCAGATAGTAGGGAACGCCGCTGCTGCGGGCGAGCCAGGCGCCGGCGAGATAATAGAGGTTGTAGCGCTCGTAGATCAGATCCGGCTTGAACGCGCGGCATGTCCTGCGCAGGCGCAGATAGGCAGGTATGTTGTAGGCAAGCTCGGCGAACTCCCCGAGCGCCCCGGGCAACAGCCGGCGCAGCAACGCCACGGTGCCGCTGTCGCCGCCGAACCCGGAATGGTCGTAGAAGCTGGGGCCGATCACCCGCACTTCGTGGCCTTCGCGCAGAAAGGCGGAAATCAGCTCCTCCATGTGCACGCTCTGGCCGTCGCGCGACTGAATTCGGTGGCTGTACAGGATCCGCATGAAGGCCCTCAATCAATCAACGGCGACAGAGCGGCGCGAGGCGACGAGCCCGCCGAGCATCTGGCGAAGAAGTGCCGCGAGGCCGGTCGGCCGGCGCGGATTGATCAGCAGCAAACCAATGCGCTGGCGCCGCGATCCGGTCCAGAGCTGCTTGAAGGGGTCATCGCCACGGCCGAAATCCAGTTCGTCCACATGCTCCCGGTCCAGCATCTCGCGGATCATCATCGCGGTCAGCAGGGTGCCCGGCGACAGCGCCTTGTAGGCCGAATCATGGGCAAGCTTCAGCACCGTTGCCTGGCCGTTCATGACGATCCACGACTGCACCGCGATCGGGACGGGCTGCCCGGACGCACCCGGAGGCGCACGCAGGAATTCCAAGCCGCAAGACGCCCATCTCCGCCGCGTACCGCATCATCTGTGGGTTGAAATCGGGGTAGGGTTCCGCGACCTTCCAGCTGCGCGCATAGACGCTTTCATAGGCGGCAATCCCGGCTTCGACGTCGCGCACGCCGCTGACGATCTCGAACGCCACCCGTTCGCGTTCCGCCCGGCGCATCCGGCGACGAACCAGTTCGCGCAACTCCCCCGAGCGCGACTGCAGGTACAGCGTCCAATCGATCCCGGCCACCGGCTCATGCCAGTTGCCGAAATGGGCAAACCTGCGCAGCACCAGGCCCCGGCTGCGAAAACCGGCGGACAGCGCCTTCAGCCCCGGTGAATCCTCGGCCAGCGCATCGAGACGAACAACCGGCCAGCCTCGGCAATATCCGCCAAGGCTGCGACCGATCTCGAACAGTTCCACATCGCTGAGGCCGCGCGCGAGCAGCGGCTGGAACAGGCAGGAATACGGATTTGTCAGGCTGCTCAACGAACGGCCACCGTCCAGGGCCTGCAACGGCAGCAATGCGACAGGCTGCGCACCGAGCCGGCACACCAGCAGACGCGGCGACGCGTTCTCGGGCATCCCCGATTGCAGCATCACCCGCAACCACGCCGAGGTCGCAAAGAATGCACCGCCACCTTCAGGCGCCAGGGTCTCGGTGATCCCCTCCGGCAAGGCGTCGAAGTCGGTGAAACACTGCGGCGGCCCGATCACGGGGCTACATGGCAAGCGCATAATAGGCGCAGCCGATCCATTCATGGATGGCATAATAGCTGTTGTGCAAGGCCGAGGGCGACGGCACGAATTCCGCAAATCGCAGGCGGGGACCGCGGTCGATCCGCACCGGCGCTGGAACCGCGGCAACGCCCGCTTTCCGGAATGCCATGAGGGCACGCCGCATGTGCCAGGCGTCCGTCACCAGATAGATCTCCCGCACGCCCACGCGACGAAGCTGCTCGGCGCTGAAGCGGGCATTCTCCCATGTATCGATGGATTCGGCCTCGATCCAGCGCACGGGCGTCCCGAACTCCCGCGCCAGACTGTCGGCCATCTCCGCGGCAATGGGGATCGTCCCGGTTTCCAACACCCCTCCGGATACCAGGATCGGCAATCCGGTCTTGCGATGCAGCAATGCGCCGGCCCGCATCCGGTCGAGTGTGATCACCCCGATGCCGCTGGCTTGTTCGATGCCGGCCTCGGCGCCGTAACTGCCGTCACCGCTGAGGATGACGATCGCTCCCGGATCGGAGGGGCCGGGATTGCTTGGATAGGAGTCCAGCGTTCGACGCGGCAATCCGGTTTCAAGCGATGCGATGAGCAGCATGCTGACCACGGGGAGGGAGAGCAGATAAAGTGCAACGAGCGACACCCAGGCAACGATGTTTCCGCAGGTTCGCCAGCGTCGGCCCCTGCCGAAACGTGCCACCAGCAAGCCTGCCAGCCCAAGAGGCAGAAGGTTGACAGGCGGCACCAGGAGCGCGGTTGGAAGCGAACTGAGAGACACGGAATTTCCCGAAGCGTCGGTGCCGCCGACGCAGCATGAAATGTCGGCTCGATGAAGGAACGCGGCGGTGTTTACGCAATATATCGCTATTCGGCTAGGTAAAATGCGGATTCCCGGCTGCAAAGGCGTGACACGGATCAAGGACCCGGTCATGACCGGAGACAGTTTTCGCCGTCTTTACAACAATCAGCTATATGGGGGTGATGACGTCGACACCGTCGGAACAACATGGTTTCCAGCCACGCGCGATGCCCGAGATCGTCATCTCAATTCCACCGGATCTCGAATCTGTCGGGCAGCGTTGGCGGGAACTGCAGCAGCGCGCGGACGCCTCGTTCTTCCAGACCTGGAATTGGGTTGGCTGCCTCGCACGAGAACGCTACCCCCGCCCGGTTCTTCTGGAAGCCCGCAGCCAGGGCGCAACTGTCGGCCTCGCCTTGTTCAACCGCCAGGTCGACTGGCTGTCGGATTCGCTATGCCTCGGCGAGACCGGGACAGCCGAGTGGGATGCGGTTTTCGTCGAACATAATGGCCCGCTGATAGCCCGCGGTCAGGATCGGGATCTGCTCGCCACCTGCCTGAAGGCATGCCTCAACTCGCCGATCGCCGGACGACGCCAAGGCCGCCGCGTGATCCTCAGTGGCGTCGGCGACCACATGGTCTCGGCCGCCCGCGAAATATCGGCAGCGATCCGGGCCCGACAGGCCAGCCGACCCGCGCCTTACTACGATTTCCACGCAGCCGAAACCGGCTCCCCCGACGCCACCGTCCCCGGCCACCTCGCCGGACTGAGCGCGAATGCGAGGTACCAGATACGCCGGTCCGACCGACGCTACAGGGAGATCGGCCCGCTTCGCATCGAACGTGCTGACACCTCGCATCAGGCACACGACTTCCTTGACGCACTGGCAGCCCTGCACCAGGCAACCTGGACAGCCCGCGGCCGCCCCGGCGCGTTCGCAAATCCGCAGTTTGCAAGATTTCACCATGCTCTCATCGATCGTGCGATGACCGACGGCCACATCGACCTGCTGCGCATCAGCGCCGGCGATCAAACAATCGGATTCTTGTATAACTTTCGTTATCGCAACCGGGTCTATGCCTATCAGAGCGGTTTCGACTATCAGGTTTCCCACCCGCATCAGAAGCCGGGACTGACCTGCCACCATTTGGCAATCGAGATGTGCCAGTGTCAGGGCGTCGAGATATATGACTTTCTCGCCGGCGCCGCCCGCTACAAGACCAGCCTGGCCAATGCCAGCGTCGATCTCCACTGGATCGAAATGACCCGCCGCAGGTCGCTCCGCAGCTGGGTCGATTACGCCGGAAGTCTGTCCCGGATCGGCGTCAATACGGAGAACGCCGGATCCAGACCGGATTCAAGGCCGGAGTGACGGCGCGATCATGACTGACGCGCGTTGGCCGGCGAGGCTCAGGATTCGGCGCAGAGCCGCGCGTCGATGCTCGGTGACTCGGCCGAGTGCGACGATGCTTACGGCCAAGGCAAGCGCCAGCACCCATCCCTGCAGGCCCAATGCCGCAACAAAGAACGCCGTCAGGGGCATGTGGAAAAGATAGATCGACAGCGTATATGAGGCGACCCCGCGAATGGGACGCTGCAACCCGATCAGCCATGCCCCGTAGCGGCCGAGGCGGGACGCGGCGGCGAAGTTCATCGCCACGACGAGGGCCATGAGCCAGTCACCGGGAAACCGCACCGACCAACCAAGGCCGTATCCGATTTGCGGCGACACCGAGAAGACCCACGCGCTGAACGCCGCCCCCGGGTCGAATTTGAGAAGGAGCAGATACAGCAGCCCGCTGCCCAAAAACAGGGTCAGCGCCCCCTCAGAAGACAGGGGAATTCGAGGTTGCAGGCGATAAAGCACCATGCCCACCAGCCACGCCGGCATCAGCAACAGCACGTTGGGACCCGATGCCACAGCCAGCGCGAGTGTGGCGGGCCATCGGGCGGCGCCGCGCACCAACACGGCGGCACCGAAGATCGCATAGTACCATGCCTCGTAGTTCAACGACCAGAACGGGATGTTGAGCGGTGGTGGCGTATTCACCCGCCAGACCTGCCCTAGAAAAAATGCATTCAAGAGCGTGCAGACTCAGGTTATCGACCAGATCCGGTGCCACCGGGGCTGCACCTGTCACCCGTACTAACCCCACCAGCGGCGCGGCCAGGGCGCCGACCAGCAGGGCGGGAATGACAACGGACCAGAGCCGGGACAGTCGATCGAGCGTGTAACCGGCAATGCCCCCGGTTCGCCGCTCGCTGGCATAAGCGATCACATACCCGGACAAGACGAAGAAGACGATGACCGCCTGGTGGCCAGGCCAGGGGATAGCCAGATCTGGCATGACCAACGGCCAGACGTGGTACAGAACAACCAGAACGGCGGCGCCAAAACGGACCAGGTCGAAATAGACAGACAGCAATAAAGGCATCAGGGATCTCGACAGGCGATCGCGGTCAAAAATCTCCGACGACGCCGGGGCCGGATCGGTGCCTCACATTTGCACGCCGGAAGAGCGCACTCTCATCAATCATTGGCGAGATCGATCGAATAAGTCCGAGCTCGATATTGCCACGACACCAATACACGCTGGATCGGCAGGTGCCGCCGAACCGCAGCCGCTCTCCGCGTCGGCAACACGCCGTCAACCTGCCGCCGTCAGCCGTTGAATCACCGATTGCAGCAAATCGGCTTCGGCGTCCAGCGAACAATGTGCCAGCATGTACGCTCGGGCAGCCTGCCCAAGCGCAATCCGCAATCCGTCGTCCGACAGCAGGCGCTCGATCGCCTGCCGCAATGCAAGCGGATCGTGACATGGCACGACCAGGCATGTCCGCTCATGATCGACATAATCCGCAATGCCTTCGGAGGCGCTGACAATCACCGCCTTGCCGGATGCCATAGCCTGGACGAGGGCAGTCACTCCTCCGGCATGCTGCGATGGATGCAGCGGCAGCACGATAATCGAGGCGGAGGCAATCAGATCGCGATATTCCACCTGGGTCACGAAGGTCGAGAGGATTTGAACGTTTGTTTGCGTCACCTCGTTCTGCTGCAATAGCCTGGTGCGGATTACCACCGGTGCGGCAAGAGTTTCGGCCGCTGTCAGCAAGGTTTCGTAGTCGCGGGAAATGTCATCGCCGATCGCCAGGACCGGGCCGGTCGGGCAATCAGCCGTTGCAGTATAGAAACGGCAATCGATGCACATGGGCACTGGCTGCACCAGGCCCTTCGGGTTCCAGCGGGCCACGATCCTTGCGGCCTGGTTGGCACCCAGCGGCAGCAACGCGTCCGCCCGTGGCACGGCCAGATCAAGTATCCATCGTCGCAGCTTCCATTCCCCGACAACACCGACGTCGTAGACGATGATCTTCAGCCGCGCCATGAACAGCCGCCTGAGGAGCAACAGCAGCAGGGCCGAAGACTCGAAATTGCAGATCGCGACGGTGGCCTTGCGTTGACACAGCAGCACGCGGAGCGCCCGGATCGGATCGATGGCGCGCAACAAGGGATGCGCCTTTGCCAATGGATTCCAGGGCGCCGGGTTGAGATCGATCCTGCGGTAGGGAAAGCCCCGCTCGCTCAGCACCCGGTAAGGGTACTCACGGTCCTCCGTATCCCCCGGCGGATGGCCCGACCACGGCTCCCATAGCTCATGGGGGGGCAACACGAGAATGAGCATGTCGAAATCACCTGGCTCGGGCCGAGAGAGAATTTGCAGGATCGATTCAAGGTGATTCGGCCGAGCCGGACCGGGTGGAGGTCATGCCGGGTGACGCGGAATCCCGTGTGTTGCCGCCGACGCAGATCTGAAGAAACATCTTTGCCTTGCCCTCCCAGTCGGCCTCCGCAGATATGCGGATTGCACCCTGGCTCAGTCTCTCGCGCAGGACGGGATCGTCATACAGGCATTGCATCGCGCCGCGAATTGATTCGACCGACCTGCCATCGACGATGAGCCCATTGCAGCCGTCTCGGATGGCGGCGGTGCTGCCTCCGTCGCGTCCTGCGATCACCGGCAGGCCGCAGGCATTCGCCTCCAGAAAGACCAATCCGAATCCCTCGGTGTCGCCATTGGGCAGTTCGCGGTTCGGCATCACGAACACGTCGCCGAGCTGATAGTGGTCGACAAGCTCGTCATCGTCGACCTGCCCGGTGAAGATCACCCGATCCGCGACATTCTCGGACAATGCCAACGACTGAAGTGCGTCCTGGAAAGGCCCGGCGCCGACCACCAGGTAACGGCTGTCGGCAGATCCGCGTGCGTGCACCTGCAAACGCCCGGATCGCGTTGTCTATTCCTTTCTTCTCCAGCAGACGACAGACCGAGACGAACACGAAGCAGCCGCGGATCTGGTAAAGGTCCAAAAGCTCGCTGGACTTCGGCCGTGGCCGGAAAGTCCGCGTGTTGACCCCGTTGCTGATGAGGCTGATCGTCTCCGGCGCTTCGTGCCCCAGCAATGCATTCACCGCATGTAGGGTGAAGTCGCTTACCACGATGATGTGGTCGCAGCCGAGCAGTGCCCGGCGAGCGCGGACGTGCGCAGGGTCGTAGGGGTCGTCCGTGGTTATCTCCTCCCCATGCACGTACACCACCGTCTGCACGCCTGGGAGGTAACGGCACATCCGAATGATCCAGCTGCTTGCCTGAAGCTCGCCCACGCAAATTGTCCGGACCTGCTCGAACATCACCATGGACAGCACGGCGCATGTGACCCGCAGGCGGATGATGGCATCTGAAATTCGGAACAACAGCCTGGACGCGCGTCGCCCAGTCCGGTCGTCGATGACCGTTCTGAGCAGGGAGAGCCGCACAATGCGATAGCCGGCATTCTGATCGTGTTCGCGCCAGCCGGAGATCGGCAATCCGTCGACATAGTTGTTTCGTGGCGCCAACACGATGACGCGACCATCAGCGCACCGCGCCAAATTGCCATACACCACCGCCGACCCGCCGCGGATCGGTGGAAAATTGTTGGCAATCAGCAAGACCCGGCGTTCAGCCGTCATCGCGCCTCGGCTGCGGCGATGGCATTGTCCCGGGATTGGGCGGGAATGCCCGCTTCAGGCAAAAATACCGCGGCTTGCGCCCCGCTCCGTATAAATTCACGGCTGCTCCAAACAACGACGAGGGGCTGCACTCAGCCGAAATCGATACTCCTCATCCGACAATCTCAATCCGTCACCGCGCGACCGGAACCAGTCCGCGCCGCGGCCCCAGACGGATGCCGCTGGTCGATTGGGTCGAACTCCTTCTCGAGCTTTTCGACGCGGTAGAGGTATTCACGCAGGCAAATCGGCAGCGTCATGAAGTACCAGTAGAATGCCTGGAAGCCGATGCCGATGAAGTTGCTGCAGGCCATGACGGTCAGCAGCGACGTCAGCAATGCACGGGCCAGGTCGTGCAGCCATAGCAGATATGGTTGGTCGCGGGTCCGTCGGATCGTGGTCAAGAGACAGCGCAGGCTGATCAGCTGCAGGGAAAGATACATGATCAGGCCCGGGAAACCTTGCTCCCCCAGGACTTCGATATAGGCGTTGTGAAAGGCCTTGCCGAACACCACCGTCGGAGGGCCACCATTCGGCGGTGCGGGAAATTCGATCCGGTTGATCCGGTAGCTGTCGAAGCCGCCTCCGCCGGGGTGGCTCATGACGTATTCGATCGTCCATTTCCACACCAGGATGCGCCCGAGCGCCGAGCTTTCGCTTTCGTAATCGGCGGTCGTCGAAATGCGCTCCTCCCAGGACGCGGAAACAATCGTGCCCAGCCCGATCGCGGCAACCACTGCGATCACTGAGAAGATCGCCTTGTTCCGGGACTGGATCCACAAAAAGGTTCCCAGCACGGCGAAGCCGATCAACGCGGTCCGCGCATACGTCCCGATCGCCGCCACGAGGGCAATCCCGATCATCGCGATGTAGCCGTAATCGCGCATCTTCCCCTTCGGGAGAAGCAATGCATGCTTGCGAAGGTAGAGCACGACCGGAATGAGCGCGCAGCAGACGGTCGAAAGGACACTGCTTTCCGCCAGTCCGACATTGCCTCGCAGCACGCCGAGAGACCGGCCATAGGCACTGCCCGAGATCAGTGTCTTCACCCCGACCGGAACGAAATGGAACGCCAGCGCGAACAGCATCACCTGCAGGAACGTTTCAAGGTGCACGCGGGTCCGGATCACCAACGGCAGGAACGCGGAGAACGTCACCGTCTTCGCCGCCCAGTTCCATTTGTCCCACGCGGCATCGGGGACCTCGGCCCATGAGAGGGTCAGCGTCACCCAGCAGGCGAACAGCAATGTGATGCCTGTGTGCGCGGTGAAGCGCGCCGGAGCGCGGCGATCCAGGACCAGGTAGCCGACGATCGCCACCAGCGCCAGGATCAGGGATGAGGGGATCATCGCAACGATCGTGCTGCTGAGCTGAGGGTAATAAATATCCGCCCACATATAGCCGATGGTGCACACGAATGGCGCCGTCAGCCCGAACACGATGAATATCGAGTAGATAATGGCGGTGTAAAAATCGCTCATGGACGAGTTTTACCTTTTATTTTACGCGACTATCGCGCCGGACGAGGGTGTTGCCTGCTGGCCCCCTGGGGCGGGTCGAACCCTTTGTACTTGGGCTGCGCGCCAGGTGATTTCGCATTCTTTTGCGCTTCATCGTACATCCGTTTGGTCTCGAACCACGGAAGAATGCGATCGAGCTTGATCGCCCGGTAACAGACATAGACGGCGACGAGCGTGCTCAGCAGCGTGGTGAAGATATCGATCATGCCATGCCACCGGAAGCGCCTGGGTTCGGTCCTGCCAACACCGCCGTCTCCTTTTGAGACCGCCACGATAACACAAGTCGGAAAGTTTGCGGATACCCGACGCGTCGTGCGGGACAAGGAGCCGGCTGGTTGTCAAGCCTGTGTTAATGACTTTGGGCGATCTGGTTCCGGACAGCGGCCGGTCGCCGGGTAGATCGATGGCACCGGTCATATTCTGTGGCGATCACCCGTCGAACATCGCCGCATACGCGGCGAACATCCTCTCCTCATCGTAATCGTTCAGGGATTTGGCCCGGTTGGCGGCGCCGATCTCCCGCCGCCGCCCGGCCGGGGCGAGCAGAAGCGCCTTCATCGCATCCGCCAGCGACCTATCGTCCAGCGGCGCCACGAATTCGGCATTGCCTGCTGCAAGCATCTTACTGACATCGCCGACATCCGTCGCCACGACGGGCAATCCCGTGGCCATGGCTTCCAGCACCGAGAGCGGCATCTGCTCGGTGTCCGACGACAACGCGAATATGTCGAAACTGCGATAGCGGTCCTGCGGATGGGCATCATGCCCGGTGAAATCGACCCTCGCGGCGATGCCCAACTCGGAGGCCATGGCTTCCAGCGCCGTCCGCTCGGAGCCGTCGCCGACGATCACCAGCCGTCCAGGCACTGTGTCGGCGATCAGACGGAACGCGCGCAGCAGCCGGCCGATATTCTTCTCCGGCCTCAAGGCGGCAACGGTGCCGATGATCGGCTCGTGTCCCGCGTCCAACTCGCCGGCCGTCACAAATCGGCCGACGTCGATGCCGTTCGCGATATAGTGCAGACGCTTCGGATCAAGCCGCCAGATTTTCGTGGCGATGCCCCACAGCACCCGCGAAGGCACCACCACCTGGCTGCGGCGCAGGAACAGGCGTCGCGTCCATACCCGCCGGGGGATCTGCATCTGCCGCTCCTCCGGCCCGAACCCGTCCTCGACATGAACATGCCGGACCAGCGGCCAGGCATTCGCCATCGCCCACTCGATCGATCCCCAGTTGCTGGTCACCAACGCATTCGGCCGCATCTCCCGCAGCACGCCGCGGAAGCGCCGCAGGTTACCGAGTGTATCGCCTTTGCGGATGTCGACCTGGGGGAAGCTGACATCGAGGCCTGGCGCCAGTCTCTCGCGACAGGCCGTATTGCCGTCCATCGCCACCACCGCGTGCCGCCAGCGCCCAGGATAACGATTGGCGATGGCGGCGAACCGCACCTGCGGGCCGCCGACCGAAAACGTCGCGTAGACGTGCAGCAGCAGTGGCGGCGCCGCCATGGCGCTACGCCACGTGCACCAGCAGCGCCTGCCGGCGGAATTCCTCCGCATCGCTCGTAGGATGCCAGCCGAGGTCGCGCTCGGCGTCGGCGCAGTCGAACCGGGCTGCCATGCCGCGGGAGATGAAATCCCGTCGCGACGGCATCGGAACCTGGCGTCCCGTGGCTCGCTTGATGGTCCATTTCCCGACATCCTCGAGCCAAAGCCAGCTCGCGGATTGCGGATGGAACTTCAGCGGCCTGCCCAACACTCGGCCGAGATCGGCGATGTAGGTCCGGGCAGAAGGGCGCACGCCACCCACGAGGTTGTAGCAGCGTCCGTTGATCGATTCCGCCGATGATGCCAGCAGCAGGGCCTCCGCCACGTCGCCCACCAAGACGAACGGCAGCGGATTGCGGCCATCGTTCCAGCCGATGCAGTGCTGATCGTTGTTGTAGAAGCCCAGGCCGCTGTGAAACGGTGAGCTCCCGGCCCCGACCACAACGCCCGGGCGGACGATCACGACCGGCAGACCCTCGCTGGCATGTAGGTCGATCAGCATCCGGTCGCACAGCACCTTGGCGCGGGCATACTCGGCCCGCTCCTGCTCGAGCGGGTCCGGCGCGGTCTTGCCGCTGACCGGCTCGGGCTGCGGACCAAGGTAAAGCGAGGCGATCGATCCGACATGGATCAGGCGCCGGACCTTGAGCGCGAGGCATGCTTGGGCGACAACTTCCGCGCCGCCGACCATGGCCTGCCGGATTTCCTCCCACGTGCCGCCGCCGCCGCCGTGCGCCAGGTTGATCACCACGGGCGCCCGCCCGATCGCCCTCTCCACCGCCTCGCGGTCGTGGATGCTGCCCCGGTGCAGCTCGACGCGCGGGTCGCCGAAGATTGCCGGCAGGTTGCGAACTCCCCGGGCCATCACGGAGACCCGCTTCCCGGCCTCGACGAACCGGCGCACCACATGCGCCCCGATGAAGCCGGTGCCGCCGAGGATCGCCACGTCGCAGGCATCGGCCTGCGCCGGCGCGGCGGTGGCCGGCGCGGTTACGGGCGCGGCTGGCATCGTCTGGATGCGGATCGCTTCGCAGATATCGACCAGTTCCGCCCCGAACGCCCCGTCGAGCGCCGGCATCGCGCCCGCGTCGAGGGCCGAATGGAAGGCCTTGATACTGTTCCCCATGCTGACGAGGAAGGGGTCGGTCGTTCCCGCCAGGTGCAGGGTGGAACCGACATAGCCGAGGAAGCCGCGCACGGCGTCACGGGCCACGGCGCTTCCGGTGGCGATGCCGGAGAACATCCGGTCGACCGCCTCCAGCCAGCGGGTGCGCCGATAGGTGAACACCCTGTCGGCCAGGATATCGGCCACCGCGACGCCGTCGTCGCAAACCACGGTCATCTGCCAGAATGGAAAGTTCTGTCCTACAGCAAAACGAAGCTGCGCCGGCAGACGCGCACATTTCAGTGCCGCGTCCAGCGTCGCCACGAAATCCAACCTCGGGGCAATCTCGCGCGCCGGTCCTGCCATCGCCTTGATCTCACCCACCGATCCGGCGAGCGTCACGATCTGTGACAGCGGGTGCACCGCCTGCTCCAGCAGGATGTTGCCAGGCTGCTGGAACATCCAGTGCCCAAGCTGGCCGGTAATCAGTTGCCGCAACGGCACGTTATAGACGCAAGACACGAAATTCGGCCGGCCAAGTTCGCCTTTTTCCAACAGCGTTCGCAGCCTGACAAACGCCGGGTGGTGGACGAAATTCTGGTTGACCCCGAGCGCCGTCCCCGATGCCGCCGCCTGCTGCACCAGCCGCGCGCAGGCCTGCGGGCTGGCTGCCAGCGGCTTTTCCAGCAGCACCGGCTTGCCTGCCGCAAGCAGCCTGGATGCCACTTCTTCATGCAGGTCCGGCGGCACCAGCACGTGGGCGCGATCGAAACTCTCCGCGGCCAGCGCCTCGTCGAGCGTGCCGAACACCGATTTCGCGCCGACGCTCGCCGCCAGCCGCTGTGCCGCCGCAAGGTTGGGGTCGACCACGGTGGTGACGCTGTGCCCGGGCATCCGGCGCAATGCATCGGCGTGCACGCGGGCGATATAGCCGGCGCCGACCAAACAGATGCGGCTCATGAATGCGGAACTCCAGGGGCGCCGGACGAGGGACGGATCACCGCGCTTCATCAACGACTGCAGGGCTGCGGTCAACCACTGGAACCGCAGATCCGGGCGTCCCGAAAGCTGGTTTTGCCGAGGACCGTGCTCCGATCCAAACTGCATCCGGCAACGAACGGGGATACCGAGGCATGTACGATGTGATCGTGGTGGGCGGCGGCTCGGCTGGAGCCGCGGCGGCATCGCATCTGTCCGACGACCCTGGACGCCGCGTCCTGCTGCTCGAGGCAGGGCGGGACTGGCGCGCGGATGATGCCCCACCGGCGATGCGCAGCGCCAACATCATCCCGTTCATGCACGACCCGTCCCACCAGGCTTCCTGGCAATGGCCGGGACTGCTCGCCCGCCGGACCCGGATGCAGCAACCGGGCTTCTATTGGAGAGGCAAGGCGCTGGGCGGAAGTTCGGCGGTCAATGCCCAGATCGCCATCCGCGGCGTCGCCGCCGCGTTCGACGCCTGGGCGGAGGCCGGCTGCGAGGGCTGGTCGGCTGCCGAAGTCCTGCCGATCTTCGATGCGATCGAGGATGACCCCGATTTCGGCCGCCATGGCCAGCTACCCGTCTACCGGGCGCCGCCGGAAAAATGGGGAGCGGTCGACCTCGCCCTGCGCGATGCCGCCCTCGCCCTGGGATATCCTTGGAATTCGGACCTCAACGCGCCCTCGGGGGAGGGGGTCTCCTGCTATCCGATCAATTCCCGCGATGGCCGCCGCATCTCCACCAATGAGGCGTATCTCGAGCCGGCGCGCGGGCGTGCGAATTTGGAAATCCAGGGCGAGGCGCTGGTCGATCGGGTGATCGTCGCGGGTGGTCGCGCCACCGGCGTGCGGGTGCTCCTGCCTGACCGTGGATGGACCGAGATCGCCGGCCGGGAAATCCTGCTTTGTGCCGGCGCCGTCCACACGCCGGCCATTCTGCTGCGCTCCGGCATCGGGGCGGCCGCCGACCTGGCCGCCCTCGGCATCCCGGTGGTGCGCGACGCGCCGGCCGTCGGGCGGCACCTGATGGACCACCCCATCCTGCGCGCCACGCTTGCCTTGCGCCCGGACCATGCCGCCAGCGACCCCGCCCAGCGCCACACGAACTGCTGTGTCACCTACTCGTCCAGGCTCGGCGGCGGCGGTGTCCGGGATATGATCCTGATCGGCTTCAACCATCGCGGCCTCACCCAGGATCATCGACCGAACCCGGTCGGCGCGGTCGGTGTCGCGCTGTACGAGGCGTTCTCACAGGGCGAAGTGCGGCTGGTGTCGCCCCGGCCGGAGGAGAACCCGGAGATCGACGAGAACATGCTGGATGATCCGCGCGACCGCGCACGCATGCGAGACGGCGTGGCGCGCCTGGCCGCCCTGTCCAGGCAGCCGGCCCTGACCGCGATCTCCGAGGCGATCACCTTCGGCGACACCACGCTTTGCCTGCCCGAGGCGGCGACCCTGCCGGAGGCCGAACTCGACGCGCTGATGCTGCAGCAGGCCAGCGACATCCAGCATGCCGCCGGTACCTGCCGGATGACCGCCTACGAGGATCCGCGCGGCGTCGTCGACCCCGATCTGCGGGTGAAGGGCATCGCGGGACTGCGCATCGCGGATGCCTCGATCATGCCTTCCGACTGCCGCGCCAACCTGCATTTCACCTGTGTGATGATCGGTACCATGGCGGCGCGCCTAATCGGTTCCGGCGGCAAAGGCTGATCAGAAGATCCCCATCGCCAGACCCGCCGCCAGCGCCGTCGCCACCTCCGCACAGCGGGCAAGATCGTCCGCTCCGATATGCTTCGGCGCCAGGATCGCCTCGGGGGACTGCGCCCCCGTGCGAACGATGACCGGCTCGGCCACCGGCCGCAGCCGCCAGCCGGTGACGATCCGCTCGACCTGCCGGACCGCATTCCGCCCGTCGCTGCCGGCGCAGACCAACAGGGCATAGGGTCGGCCGTTGACCCGGTCGAGCACCGGATAATAGCTGCGGTCGAAGAAGTCCTTCATCGCGCCTGCCATGGCGGCGAGGTTTTCGGGCGTCGCGAACAGATAGCCGTCCGCCGCCAGTACATCGTCCGGTCCGGCGTCCGCCGCGGCCAGCGATCGCACGCGCACCTCCGCAGCCGCTGCGCGCTCTGCGGCCGCGGCCATCTGCCGCGTTCCGCCGGTCAGCGTGTGGAACACGATCAACAGCTTCTTCACCGGGGTATCGCCTTCGGATAACAAGAACTTATCAAACAAGCCATCCCATTGCCTTGCCGCCAGATTGCCCTTGACCGGCAATTTTCGGCATTCCTACCGTTTTGGCGCGTAACCGGGAGTTCCATCGTGAACATCGCCATCGATAAACAGCGCTCCGCCAATCGCTCGTTGCGGATCGTGAACCCGAACGGGCATCTCGGTTTTGCCCCGATCAAGCCTGGCAGCTTCGCAATCGGCCTGGAATCCTCGCCCGACATGCTTTGTGCCAATTCCGGCTCCTGCGACTGCGGTCCCGGCCCGCTCGGTGCGGACAGCACCGCCAGTCCACGGAACTGGCAGACCCACGACCTCGAACTGATGCTGCGCGGCTCCCGGCGCCTCGGCAAGCCGATGATCATCGGCTCCGCCGGCGACACCGGCACCCGCAGCCGGGTCGACATGTATGTCGAGATCATCAAGGAGCTTGCCATCAGGCACGGCCTGCCTCGGTTCAAGCTCGGATATTTTTATTCCGATGTGCCCAAGGTCGTTGCTGGCCGCGCGCATTTCCGCCGGTGACGCCATCACGGGCCTGGATGGCCGCCCCGATCTGACCGCCGCCGAGCTTGCCGCGACCGAGCGGGTGGTCGCGGTCGCCGGCGTGCATCCGTTCATCAAGCTGCTCGACGAGGGTGCGGACGTCATCATCGGCGGCCGCAGCAGCGATTGCGCGATCTTCGCGGCGCCGGCGATCCGCGACGGCTACCCCGAGGCGCTCGCCTATCTCTACGGCAAGATCATGGAATGCGCCTCGTTCTGCGCCGAGCCCTATGGCGGCAAGGAATCGGTGCTGGGCGAGATCACCATGGACGACATCAAGGTCACGGCAATGCTGCCCGAGCAGCGCTGCACCATCGCCTCCGTCGCCACCCATGCGATGTATGAGAGATCCGACCCGTACCGCGAGTATTTCCTCGGCGGCTACATGGACATGAGCGACTGCGTCTACGAACAATACGACCCGCGCACCTGTCGCGTCACCGGCCCGAAATATGTCCCGGCCGACGATCTGCGGGTGAAGCTGGAAGGGGCGGGCAAAATCGGCGAGCGCTTCGTGGGCATCGTCGGCATCCGCGATCCCTACACCATCGCCAACGTAGATGGGGTGATCGACTGGGCGCGTCGGCATGTGCGCGAGCGTTTCGGAGAGACCGGATACCAACTGCATTACACCGTCTATGGCCGCGACGGCGTGCTGGGAGCTATGGAGCCGCTGCGCGACCGGCCCGGGCATGAGTTGTGCGTCATGGTGCAGGGCATCGCGCCGACCGCGGAAATGGCCGAGGAGGTTTGCCTGACCGGAACCCGCCAGATGTTCTACGCCAGGCTGCCGCAGGTGAAGGGAACGGCGGGCGGGGTCGCGTTCGCCCTGGACGAGGTGGTTCGCGCGAGCCCGGCCTACCGATGGACCTTGAACCACACCATGCGGGTCGCCGATCCGCTGGAACTGTTTCCGACCTTCATGACCGAAGCGGGCGTTTGACATGCAAACCCGCAAGCTGGTCGATATCGCCAAAACCATTCGCAGCAAGAATGCCGGGCCGGACAAGGTGACGTTCGACGTCATCTTCGCCAACCGGGCCGACTACGATCTGGTGCGGCGCAGCGGCGCGCTGTCGCGGGAGGCGATCTGCAAACTGTACAACGTGCCCGCCAGCCGGATCGCCGCACATGTCGAGTTCGACCCGGCGCTGGCGATCAAGTTCACCTTCTTTCGCACCACCAGCAGCGGCGCCCCCGGCGACAGCGATATCTTCGGCAGCCAGCAATACGGACCATTGCTCGGCGTCGAGGTGCCGGTGGCGTAGCTCGTCATCTTTCTG
This sequence comes from uncultured Alphaproteobacteria bacterium, assembly GCA_963819305.1. Classification (GTDB taxonomy): domain Bacteria; phylum Pseudomonadota; class Alphaproteobacteria; order Acetobacterales; family Acetobacteraceae; genus CAVTKE01. The sequence continues at coordinate 44,569 of CAWFVP010000001.1, read as the reverse complement.
AAGCAGGAACGTCGTTCTCGCCCAGTCTGACCACGACGAGTTCGGCAAGCCGCAGCAGGTCGACCAGCCGCTCGGCGCAAACCCCGGCCATGAACAGGTCGGCGCGGCCCGGAAGGTTGTGCGACGCGGCCATCGCTGCCCGCAGCCATGCCGTCAATTCATCGTCCGAGAGGGCGGCCGGGCGTTCCATGCCGATGAGAACAACACAGGAACATCCCTCGAGTTCCAGCCGGGCCATCGGAGTTAGTCCGGTCAGGCTTTCGCCAGCGGATCCAGCCGGTCCCGCAATCCGTTCCCAAGGGTGTTGATCGCCCAGACGACGGCGATGACGGCGAGGCCGGCGCTGTCGGCGATCCAGGGGGCGGCGAACAGGCGGTCGCGTCCTTCCGCCAGGATGTTGCCCCAGCTCGGCGTCGGCGGCTGCACGCCGAGGCCCAGGAAGCTGAGGGCCGCCTCGGTCAGGATCATCTGTCCCACTTGCAGCGTGCAGACCACCGTCAGTGTCGGCATCAGCTGCGGCAGGATATGCCGGCGCAGGATGTAGACGCCGCGTGCCCCTTGCGCCACGGCCGCCTCCACGAACGGGCGTTCGCGCAGGCTGCGGGTCAGGCCGAAGGCGACCCGCGCATAGACCATCCAGCTGGAGACCCCGAGCACCAGCACGAGATTGAACAGGCTGGGGCCGAACGCCGCCGCGACCAGGATCGCCAGCAGAATTTCAGGAAATGCCATATGCGCATCGGCCAGGCGCATCACCACCGTCTCGGTGCGGCCGCCGCGGTATCCGGCGACCATCCCCGCCAGGGTTCCGGCCGCGCAAGACAGCAGCATCGAGGCGATGCCGACCAGCATCGATACCCGCGCCCCGTACACCAGCCTCGCCAGCAGGTCGCGCCCGTAGGCATCGGTGCCGAGCGGATGCTGCCAGCTGCCCCGAAGCGCCCAGGCCGGTGGACGCAGCCGCGCGATCAGGCTCTGCTGCACCGGATCGGCCACCAGCAAAGGCGCCAGCAACGCCAATACGATCGCCGCGCCGAGGACGCTGCCGCCTACTGCTATGCGCCGGCCGGGTGTCATCGGCGGCCTACTCCAGCCGCACGCGCGGATCGGCGGCGGACAGCAGCAGGTCCACCGCCAGGTTGGCGAGCACGATGCCGAGGCTCACCACGAACACTGCCGAAACCACGATCGGCAGGTCGCGCTGGAAGATGCCGGAAATCATCAACCGCCCGATCCCGGGCCAGGCGAAGATCGTCTCGGTCAGCACCGATCCGCCCACCAGCCGGCCGAGTTGCAGGCCGAGGAAGCTGAGCACCGGGTTGATGGCGTTGCGCAGCATATGCCGCAGCACCACGAGCCGTTCGCTCAGGCCCTTCGCCCGCGCCACGGTGACGTAGAGCTCCCGCCCGACCTCGATCATGTTGGTGCGGGTGATGAGCACGAAGTTGGGCAACAGGAATGCGGCCAACGTGATCGCCGGCAGCACGAGATGCGCGAACCCTCCGGTCCCGGAAGTCGGCAGCCAGCCGAGCTGCAAGGCAAACAGCTGCACTAAAAGAATCCCCAGCCAGAAGCTGGGCATCGACTGCCCAAGAACCGCCACGCCGGAGATCAGGCTGTCCGCCCACCGGTCCCGCCACACGGCTGCAACCACGCCAAGGGCGATGCCGAGGGGAATGGCGATCGCCAAGGCGGCCGCCACCAGTTGCAGCGTCATCCCCAGCCGCTGCAGAACCACGGGCATCGCGGGGCCGGCATATTGCAGCGACCGTCCGAAATCGCCCTGCACGGCGCTGCCCAGGAACACCACGAATTGCACCCAAAGCGGATCGTCCAGCCGCAGCCGGGCGCGCAGGTCCGCGACCTGCTCCGGCGTTGCGGCGATGTCCAGGTACAGCAACACCGGGTCCCCGGTGCTGCGCAGCACGACGAAGGTCAGGGCCAGCACGATCAGGATCGAAATCGGCAGCGTGGCAAGGCGCCGCAGCGCGTAGCGCAGCACCGGCGGTCCGCCGCGTCAGATGACCAGGATCTTCTCGTTGTCGAACGCGTCCGACAGCAGCACGGGTGCCGCGTCGGTGATTTCGTAAAGGTCTTCGATATGCAGGCCCTTCTGCTTCACCCAGCGCACCCGGGTCTCGACCGTCGAGATCATTCCAGCCTCGTACGGCGTCTCGTCATGCGGGCTGATGATCGGATGCTCGTGCACCTGCAAGCCGATGCTGTGTCCGTTATGCGCGTAGGGAAAAGCGATGTCGTGCTTTGCGTGCAGCTTCGCAGCCAGCTCGAACAATTGTCGTCCACAGTTGCCGGGACGCAGCAGGTCGGCGACCGCATGATGGATTTCGCGCAGCCGCCCCCAGGTGTCGAGTTCCTCGGGGGTCGGCTTGCCCATCTTCGCGGTGCGTCCGACATTGGACAGGTAGCCGCGATAATGCCCACCGCAATCGGCCTTGACGATGTCGCCGGCCGCCACCCGGTAATCGCTGGCGGCGGCGTGCGGGTAGCCGGTATTCGGCCCGGCATTGATGTGGCAGAACGCGACGTCTTCAGCGCCGGACAGCAGGATCTGATCCGACAACCGGCGCCGCAGGCTGAACTCGTCCTCGCCGATGGTGGTTGTCAGGTAGGTCGCCAGCAGCGCCTTCTCGGTGGCGCGGAAGCCATGGGCGATCACCGCGCGCTCGGTTGGCGTCTTGATCATGCGAGCCCGGTTGAACAGCATTTCGCACGGTTCCAGGACGATCCCCGGCAACTCGTCGGTCAACTGGCGGATATAGGCTCCGGCGAGATATTCCAGTTCGCAGCCGATCCGCCCGTGCGACAGGCCCTTCTCCCGCAGCACCTCCGCGACGAGCTTCATCGGCGGGGTCACGAATTCCTTGAAGGTCCGGATATCCTGAATCCAGCTTTCCTGCCGCACATAGCCTTCCTCGACCTGGCATAGGACGAACACCGGCGCCTGGCCCTTGGCCCAGATGATCAATGCAAGCCGGTCACGTATGCTGCGTTGGGTGGAGATTTCCACGTCTGCGGTGTACTGGACGTTCTCCGGCGACACCGCGATGACCGCGTCGAACGGACTGGCTTCGATCAGCGCGCGCAGACCGGCCACGCCGCCGGTGGTCTGGTCGATCGTCTTCATGCTCGTCTCTCCGGGATTGATAGGATCATGATCGCGTTGATCATGCTTGAACAAACCTCGATCGACTGATCAGCCACTCTTGAATTCGTGAGATGCGCTGATGCCGATTCAGGCGATGGTGGCTTTTGCCAACCGCAGCACTTTGTCCGACGGTGGCGACCAGTTGCGCAGGGACCGGCTGCGGCCATAGATGCTTGGCAATCCGAAAAGGTATATCGCCGGCGCCTCCTCGTGCATGATCGCCATCATGCGATGATAGGCTTGGGCACGGGCCGCTTCGTCGACCGTCGATCGCGCCTGCACGAACAGCTTTTCGAACTCGTCGTTCTTCCAGAATGCCCGGCCGCTGGCCTGGGTGAACCAGACGGTCGCGAAATCCGCATCGCCCAGGCTGTACCAGCCAACCATGTGCATCGGCCCCATGTCATGGGCCCGGATCATCTTGGTGAAGACTCCTTCCTCGACCACGTTCACCGTGGTTTTCACCCCGATCTCGGAGAATGCCGCGGCGCAGACATTGGCGATATCCACATCGGATAGGTATTTTCCCGAGCGGGTGGTGATCGACGAAGCGAATCCGGCCGGCACCCCCGCGGCTTTCAGCAGCGCCCGCGCCTTTTCGGGATCGTACGCGAAAGGCTGCAGCGACGGATCCGCGCCGAACGTGTTGCTGGTCAGCATCTGGCCCTTGAGCACGCTGCCTTGGCCCAGCAGCAGCTGATCCAATATTTCCTGCTTGTTCACCGCGTAGTTCAGCGCCTGGCGAACCCTGACGTCGTTGAAGGGCGGCTTTGTCGTATCGAACGTGATCAGCAGGCCCACCGAGGATTCGACCGATGCAATCTCGGCATTCTTCGACTGCCTGACAGGCGGGATCAGATCGATCGAGATTTCTTCGGCGATGTGCACCTCGCCGGCCATCAGCGCCGCCGCGCGGGTGCTTGCCTCTGGAATGTTGCGAAGCACCAGAGAGCGCACTCCCGGCGCGCCGCCCCAATAGCCGTCGAACGCGTCCAGCGTGTAGGTGTCTCCAGAAACCCAGCGGCGGAATTGAAACGGGCCGGTGCCCACCGGATGCGCGGTCATTCCGGCGCGCCCCACGCGCTCGACATAGCCGCGTGGTTCGATGGCGATGTCCACCAGCCCGGCGATCAGGGTAGGGAAGGGACCCTTGGTCCGCAGGATGACGCTATGCGCATCCGGCGTCTCGACTGCCGTGATCAGGTTGATGCGCGACTTCAGACCGTAGGTGGAGTTTGCCGCCAACACGTAGTCCAGCGTGAACTTGACGTCGGCCGAGGTGAATTCCGAGCCATCGTGGAAGCGAACGCCGCGCCGCAGGTCGAAACGCCAGCTCGCGCTGTCGAGTGCCGTCCATGCGGTCGCCAATCCAGGTACGAGGGTTCCCGCATCGTTGCGCAGCACCAGCGCGTCCAGCACCTGCATGGCGAGATTGGCATTGGCGAAGCTGCTGATTCCCAACTCCAGCGACTCCGGCAGTCCGTGCAGGGCAACGACCAGCTCGGATGCTGCGGCACCGGCGTTGCGATTGACGGCGCCCACGCCGATCGCAGCGGCGGCGAGAGAAGCCGCCTTGATGGCCGAGCGCCGGGTTAGGAGTTCAGCCATGATCTTTGCTCCTTGGCAGTGCCGCGGGCCGGTGCCCAAGCATTGAGCTTGCCGCGTTCTCCAGAGGAAAGCCACCCGGCCGAAACGGAGTCGTGAAATTCAGAAGCGCGTCGAAAGCGTCGTTCGATGGTCGGATCCACCTGTCTCGTAAGCCCTGGTGATGATTTCGAGGACATGCACCTGGATGTCGAGGCTACGGGTACCGACGTCGCCCGCTTCGATTCTGGAGACGAATTCGCCGACCAAAGAGTTCGGGCCTCCGGTCTGTTCCGGGCGCAGTGTTCGGCAGGCATGGCCATCGAACAGCGCATTGCCGGCGGCGTCCGGCAACCCCCGGTATTCGCCATCGGGGCGAAAGACGTAGACGGCACCGTCGGCGACGCCGAAATGCAGGATGCCCTGGCGTCCGATGACGACGGTCCGGGCTCGGGTCTCGTGGTGCGACAGGCAACCGTTCCAGTTCGCATTCGCGCTGACCGCAACCTTGTTCTCGAGCAGCAGGCTGAGCATCGCACTGTCTTCGACATCGGGCGCCACGACCGTCCCGTCATCCATGGTCCGGCTGTCGAAGCGTGTCGAACAGCAGGCAATCATGCTGGTCGCCGGCCCGAAGAGGCTGGCGACGGCGGATAGCTGGTAGATCCCGAGATCGAGCAGCACGCCTCCGCCGGCCAAATGCTTTTCGTAGAACCAACTTGCATGCGACGGGCCGCGATGCCCGCGATGGCATTCGACATGGGTGATCTCTCCGATCACGCCTGCCCGCAACAGCCGATCGACCAGCAGATGTTCGGCCGACGCGACATGCGGCAGCGCAAAGAACGTGATCGGCTTGATCGATTGCTGCCGGCGGACGGCTTCGCGGAGGCGCAAAGCTTCGTCCAACGTCCGAACCAACGGCTTTTCAACCATGACGTGCTTGCCGGCCTGGATCACCAGTTCCGCGAAACCGCCGTGGCTGTCCGGCGGCGTCAGCACCATCACGGCGTCGATGGGGATTTCTCGGAGCATCTTGGCAGGATCGGTGAAGCTGGAGGGAATTCCGAAGCGCTCGGCGCAGGCGCGCAGGCGACCCGGATCGCGCCCCGCGATGGCCACCAGTTCAACCCTTCCGCCCAATTCCTTGAGCTGCGGAAAGTGCCGCCGTTGGGCGATGTCCCCGTAGCCGATCGCAGCGATGCGCAAAGGCGTCGAGGCTTCCTGTTGCATCATGCTTGCGGATCGATGCCGGCGACGAGTTCGGCAGCGCCGCTTTCGGCGGACCTGATACCCGCGTCGAGGATCGCCACCGCCGCCAGGTTGATCGGCAGATCCAGCGTCGGGTGCAACGGCTCGCCGGTTTCGAGGTGATGCAGAAATTCATCGCCGATCGAGGCGCGGCCGTGGGGCAGGGGGTCGCCCTTGTCCACCCAGCTTGGTGTTGAGGAACCACGCTCCGTGTACACTTGGATATCGGCGCCATCGACGACGATGGTGCCAGCAGTGCCATAGAAAATCGGTCCGCTGGCAACGCCGGTATGGAACGTGGTCCAACTGGCTTCCAGCACTGCCATGGCGGACGGAAAACGCAACAACATCGCGGCATTGTCGTCGGCTGTCCCGAACGGACTTGCCAGGTTGACCCGCAACGCCTGCACCGAAATCGGCGGCGCGGCAAAGAGCCAAGACGCCAGGCAAGCTCCGTAGCAACAGTAATCGAGCATCGCGCCGCCGCCGGCCTCCGCCTGATGCCACCACTCCGTTGCCTTCTCGGCATCCGACACGACGCCGGATATCGTGGTATCCCCGGGGTGCAGGCTGCCCGCGGCCAGCGGGCCGAGCGACGCGCCGTTTCGCCACTTCATCTCCCAGACCTGGCCGATGGTGCCTGCATCGAGCAGGTTCTTCACCTTCCTGATCGCAGGCCGCCAGGTGATCGGCCAGTTCACTGCCAGTGAGACCCGAGCCGCTTTGGCAGCGGCCGCCATCCGCTCGGCGTCCGCCAGGCGCCCGCCCATTGGTTTCTCGGTCACGATATGGATGCCATGGCGTGCGATGGCCTCCGCGACTTCGGCATGCAGGCTGATCTCGGGACAGAGGATCGCGATATCCAGGCGTTCGGCGGCAAGCATCTCCGTGTAGTCACGGTAGGTCTTCGGATCACCGCGGGCCCCAAGGGTCCGCTGCAAATTGGCGAAACGGCTGCCTTCGACCGTTGTCAGCGAAGGGGTCCGCGGTTGCGTATCGGCGCAGGCGACGATGTCGGCGCGTCCGGTGGCAACAAAGCGATCCACCAGTTCGTTGACGTGCATATGAGCGAAGCCGATTACGCCGATCCGGTATGGCTGTCGTGTTGCAACGCTCATTCCGCCAGCCCTTCAGCCATGTCCGCCACGGCTATTGCCGCATCACGTCAGGCCCGCTTTGCCGTTTCCTGCGTGCGGCCCGGACCCTCAAGACCTAGCCCGCTGACATCGCCGAAAACCTGGAACAATTTAGCCAGGTCCGCGGGTGGCAAAGGCGGGCGGGACAGCGATGCGATATTCTCCAGCAGATGGTCGGCGCTGCCGGTCCCGAACAGCACGACATCGACGCCAGGCGTGTGCCGCGCGAAGCGATAGGCCGCATCCGTCACGCTCTCGGCGCCCCCGGGATGAACCAGGAAGTCGAGCGGTGCGTCGCTTTCGGCAAGCGCGGCCGGAACGCGCCCTGCCGCCGCCAGCTCCCGAATGGAGGCGGCTAGAAAGTCGGGGCGGGCAAAGATGCTTCGGACCGCATGCATGACCAGCGTGCCCATGCCGGCCGGGCGGGAAACCGGGAAAAGGCGATCGATCGCCGTTCGGTGAAGCATGTTGAACGCCACCATCCCGACGTCCCAGACCTCATCCTTTGCAGCGCGAGCCAGCATCTGATGATCCTGGTCACCGGAGCCGGTTTCCGTGATGCCGAGGAAGCGGAACAGGCCCCGCTCGCGGGCACGCAACAGTTCCGGCACCATCGTCGTCATGACGCGGTCGTACTGTCGTGGCACGACGCCGTGCAGCTGGAAAATGTCGACGTAGTCCGTGCCAAGGCGCCGCAGCGAGGCTTCCAGGCTTGCGATCACGCTGGCCAGCGGCAGCGCTTCTCCATTGCGTTCGGTCGCGCATTTCGTGGCGACGACCACACTCTCGCGGGGAACGGAGCCGATCGCCTTGCCGACGATTTCCTCGGTCCCGTAGGCCGCCGCGGTATCTATAAGGTTGATTCCCTGGTCAATGGCCAGGCGCACGAGTGCCATCGATTCCGCTTCGGTCTTGCCAGTCGATACGCCCAGCCGGCTGAACCCGCCACAACCCAGCCCGGCGACGCTGACGCGCAGGCCGGTCTTACCCAACGTGATGTAGTCCATGCCCACCGCCTTCATTGCCTCTTCGGCCGTTGTGCCAAGAAGCTGCTCGAACTGTCCCGTCGCGGAACAGCCGGGGAGTCCCCTGACGACCCTGCGGCCGCCAGTCTAACGGCACGCACCGCGGGAGGCCAAGGAGCCGCAAGGTTGGCTGTAAGCGGCTCAAGCCGATTGACGTCGCAAAGCAGGTCGGCCCGCGCCGGCCCGACATCTCCGTCCGTCAGGCTTGCCTTGAGCGAGTGCTGCCGGCGAATGGTCGCCGGCAGGTCGCATCAACACGAGATTGCTGCGACCTGCGAAGAGCCCGGAGCCTCGACTGTCGCCTAGCAGCGACAGCATCAGCTCCGACGGCCGGCAACAGCTATGCCGCGCTGGTCATCTTTTGATCCCCGCCAACCCGTTCTGGATCCCGGCCATTGCCCAAGGGCCCCACGGTATGGTGAAGAACTTGAAGCCTTTCTGGACGAAGAAGTTCGGATCCATCTCGGGAGGGATAAAGTACATCCCGGCAGCGATGCCATGCTTCGCTGCGGTTGCCGCAATTTTGTCGAGCGCCCGTTGATAGGTGTCGCACTGGTAATCGAGCGGCACCTCCAGCTCGATCGAGAGGTCGGATGGGCCGATCAGCAGGACATCGACGCCAGGAACCGAGGCGATCGCCTCCAGATTGTCCAGTGCCTGGTTGGTCTCGATCATCGGCGCGATAACAAGCCCGTTGTTTACGGTATCCATGTAGTCACGATAGGTCTTGTACTCGCCCCAATCGCCGCGTACCCCGGCGTTGCTGCGGTTCCCGGCAGGGTAGTAGCGGCAGGCGCGCACCACCGCTTCCGCCTCCTCGCGGGTATTGACCATCGGCACAACGATGCCCCGAGCCCCGGCGTCCAGCGCGAAGCAGATCAGATCGGCCCGGTTGGCGCTGACTCGCACCAGCGGCGCCGCTCGCTTGCCAAGCATCGCCTGGATCGAGGGTTGCAGCTGCTTGAGCTCCCATGGGGAATGCTGGGTGTCGAACAGCAGGAAGTCATATCCGGCGTCAGCCAGAACCGAGACATCCACGTTCGGCGCCCCGGCTGTTCCGACGACAGTCCTGCCTGACTTGATGACATCCTTGATGGCGTTCATCTGACCTCAATTCTCCAATGTGCCTCGACTCTTGAATTGACCAACGGTGGCGGGGAGTCGATGCTGAACCATCGCACCATCGGCGCCCCAGCGCACGATTGATTCGGCGCCGGCGTCGCTCAAGGCGTCTTTCAAAAGCGAGACAATGCGGCAGTGGGGAGGGCAACCATGAGCGGTCGCTCGACGCAACGAGCACTTGGCAGCCCCGCCATTCACGCCCGGCGGGTGCGGTTCAAGACCGCCTACCAACAGCAATGTGGACTTAGCGGACTGGCTTCCAGGGCAAGCGTTGAAAGGCGCGCCAAACCGCGGCTCTTCTGCGCAGGGCCGAACCGGAGAATGGTCACATCCCCGGCAGACTGGAGCAGCGGTAGGAACCGGGATCCAACATTCTCTGGGGAGCTGCGAGGCGCCCGCCCTTGAGTTGCACCGCCACGTCCACGCCATCCCAGGTCTGGCCCAGATAGCTGAGCGCACCGATGGCGCCGGTCACGTCGACCGTGGGGCCACGCAGGATCGCCCACGGGAGCGGAACGTCGGAGATCAGCGGCCCCGTTGGACCTGGCCGCAGCGTTGGCGGCGACGGGTCGATCCCAAACGCCGTCAACATCGCATCGACGTCGAGCTTGCCAGCGCGCAGCTTTGCGGTCACGACCAGGTTCGGCCCGAGGCCCAGCGTCGCATCGCCTTCGAGATCGCCCTGCCGCGAGGTCAGCTTCCCCCCGCTGATCGCGACAGAGCCTCTTTTGGCCGGCAGTGCCAGATGTCCGACAAGATGCAGGTCCGTCAGTGCCGGCAGGCCCGGCGCCAGCACTGGGCGGAGCGCGGCCAACGCCGGCGTGGCCAGCGTGGCGACCGCGTCCAGCCTTCGAACGCGAGCGCCCGTAGCGCGACCCTTCCCTTTAGGCCGACACTCCCGATGCCGCTCTTGCCGCCGCTGGCCACAGCTTTCAGGACGAGGTCGATCGCGACACTCGCGGGCTGGTCGGGGTGAAGAAGCGAGACGCCCGTCGTGATCTCCGCAGCGCAAAGCGTCACCGGCCGTGCGCTCACCATCCTCTTGAGAGGCGTCTGCATTTAGTGGAGCAGTTACCCAGTCCCGCGGTCTGCGCGCCCTAGCATGAGTTCGCACATGCCGCGGTGCAATGTGTCATACACAGATAGTAATAGTCCGACTATTCAACATTTGATGTGAATTGGGCTGAACTCGCTGTTGCGCTTCTCGTTTGCAGGTAATGAAATCCCAGCAAGCCCGAGTAGAAGTCGTCATCGTCGCAGAGGACGAGGCGGACATCCGTTCGTTGGTGGTTGAATCTCTTGCCGGGAAGGGGTTCGAAGTCCTGGAAGCGGATTGCGCCGCGGGCGCGCTTGCGATCTTGGAGTCCCGCGCCGGGGCTGTTCAGCTGCTTTTCACCGACATCCACATGCCTGGCGGTATGGACGGACTCGTTCTCGCACATCAGGTACGCCGCCGCTGGCCAAGGGTTTCGCTGCTGATCGCTTCCGGCAGAGAACGCCCGGTCTCTGAAAAACTACCCGTCGGTAGCCGGTTTTTGCCAAAACCGTATCGCCTTAGCACCCTTGTCGACGAGGTACACGTCCTAACTACGCACTCTTAATCAGCCGATCCTCGATCATCCGCCACGATCTGATAGATATTTTCCTGCTCAATTCCGAGTTGATGGGCAATTTGAGCAGGCCGTGTGCCTTTGGCGAGTAAGTCCAACACTTTTTCGGCTTGACGACGTGCTGCAGCCGTAAGATCCAGATCAACGCTCAAGACTTGACCCACGAACCTTGGGCCAGCCCACACGTGGGCTTGGCCACCTTCAGGCAGTGACGTCTCGGCCTGGACGCAAGCCACTTGGTCGCTGACATAACTTGCCCGACAGATCTCCACCAACTGGCGGTTCCCGTTCATATGATGAATCAAATAGTTTTGCAAAACGTGACATCCTAAATGGCCCGGAGATACATGTGCCGAAGGGGGCTCGCCTTCTGTACGGTGACCTTCGTCAGAATATGTTCGAGAACATGTTAAAATTTAACTTAACTCTGGATTTCTACTAACCGCAACAGTGCTGCTTCGTATGATGCTCGGCTGAGCGGATTCTCTCCAAGCAATTGGAGCCCACCTGCTTAGAAATCCAATCAACTCCAGATGCTACGTAAGCGTCCGGTCTTGGGCGTGTAGCGGCGCGGGTTGCATCGGGTGATGCTGCTGATCTCTGGAGCCTCCTTCTGGACTCCAGAAGGAGGTGGATTTGACCGAAGTCGATATCCTCGGGCCGTCGGATCGGCGGCGTATCTGGAGCGCCGAGGAGAAGGCGGCATTGCTGGCCGAGATCGACGCCGAAGGCGGCAAGGTGCGGCTGGTGGCGCGGCGGCACGGGATATCGGAGAGCCTGCTCTACAATTGGCGGTCGGCGCGCAAGGCGGCCGCCGTGGCGATGGGAGCGGCGGAGACCGTCGCGTTCATCCCGATCGGCCTGATCGAGGGCCCGGCGGCGCCGGTGACGGCAGATCCGGAGCCGGTGCAGCAGCCTGCTGCGGCGGCATGCAAATCCGGATTGATCGAGATAGCGCTGCCGAACGGCGTTCGGGTCAGTGTCGATGCCTTCGTCAACGAGAAGGCACTGGCGCGGGTGCTGCGTGCGATGAAGGGCGTCGCATGATCAGCCTGGCGCCGGGCACGAAGGTGTTTCTCGCGTGCCGTCCGGTCGATCTGCGCAACGGGTTCGACGGCCTGGCGGCCAAGGCGCAGCAGATGATCGGCGCCGATCCGTTCAGCGGCCATCTGTTCATCTTCCGCGGCAAGCGCGGCGATTATTTCAAGGGCCTCTACTGGGACGGCAGCGGGCTGTGGCTGATCGCCAAGCGGCTGGAGAAGGGCCGCTTTGTCTGGCCGCCGATCGTCGATGGCGCGATGACGCTGACGCCGGCGCAGTTCTCGGTGCTGGTCGAGGCGATGGATTGGCGGCGCACGATAGCACCGCCGCCGCCGGCCCAACCAATGCTGGTCTGACAAGGCACCGATTCTCCTTGATTCTGGTTCGACGCATTCGGTCTTGGTACGGTCTGGCATGTCGCTCGCCACGGCCGAACTGCCCACCGATCCCGACGCGCTGCGCGCCTTCGCGCTGGCCTGCCAGGGCGAGCTGAAGGCGGCGCAGATGGCGGTGCAGGTGAAGGCGCTGGAGATCGAGAAGCTCCGCTTCCAGATCGCCAAGCTGCGCCGGATGCAGTTCGGCCGCTCGTCGGAGCGGATCACGCCGCCAGATCGAGCAACTGGAACTGCAGCTGGAGGAGCTGGAGACCGGCGAGGCCGAGGATATCGCCCGCGCCGAAGCCAGCGAACCCGCGGTCCCGATCCCGGTGCGGGCCAAGCCGAAACGCAAACCGCTGCCCGATCACCTGCCCCGGCAGGAGATCGTGCATCAGCCGGCCGGTGACGGTGCGTGCATCTGTCCCGCCTGCGGCGGCGGCATGGGGCAGCTCGGCGAGGACGTGACCGAGGTGCTGGATTACGTGCCCGGGCACTTCCAGGTGATCCGCCATGTTCGGCCGAAATTTGCCTGCCGCGCGTGCGATGCCATCACCCAGGCGCCCGCTCCGGCCATGCCGACGCCGCGCGGCCGCGCCACGCCGGCCATGCTGGCGCATCTGCTGGTCTCGAAATACTGCGACCACCTGCCGCTCTATCGGCAGTGCGAGATCTACGCCCGGGAGGGTCTGGAACTCGATCGCTCGACCTTGTGCGACTGGGTCGGACAGGCCGCCTGGCTGCTCGACCCGATCGTGGCCGCCGTTCGCGCGCATGTCTTCGCCGCCGAGAAGATCCATGGCGACGACACGACGGTGCCCGTTCTGGCGCCAGGCCTCGGCCGCACCAAGACCGGGCGGCTCTGGGTCTATGTGCGCGACGATCGACCGTATTGCGGCGACGCCCCGCCGGCGGCCGCCTACTTCTACAGCCCCGATCGCGGCGGCGCGCACCCCGCGGCCCACATGGCGACCTTCACCGGCTTGCTGCAGGCAGACGGCTATGCCGGGTTCGAGAAGCTCTATGGTCCGGCCCGCACAAAGCCCGGTCCGATCACCGAGGTGGCGTGCTGGGCGCACACCCGCCGCGGCTTCTTCGACGAGTGGGAGCACCACAAATCCCCAACCGCCAAGCAGGCGCTGGATCGGATCGCCGCCATCTATGCCGTCGAGGCGCGTGCCGCCTTTGCCCCTCTGGCCGAGCGCGTGGAACTGCGACGCGAGGCAGCACCTCTGCTTGATGCCTTCTTCGACTGGGCCGATGCGACGGTCACCAAGCTGTCGGCGAAGTCGACGCTGGCGGACGCATTCCGCTATGCGATCAACCGCCGCGAGGCGCTGTCGAGGTTCATCACCGACGGGCGGCTGGAGATGGACAACAACATCGCCGAGAACGCCATGCGCTGCATCGCCGTGGGCAGGAAGAATTATCTCTTCGCAGGTTCGGATGCCGGCGGTGACAGGGCCGCATCCATCTACACCCTCGTCCAGACGGCGAAGCTCAACGACGTCAACCCCGAGGCCTACCTGCGCGACACCCTGGCGAAGATCGCCGAAGGTCATCCGATCAACCGGATCGATGATCTGATGCCGTGGAAAACCGCGACGCCAGATTGAAGCTACGGGGACGCCGGACCGAGAACGCCATGCGCTGCATCGCAGTGGGCAGGAAGAATTATCTCTTCGCAGGTTCGGACGCCGGCGGTGACAGGGCCGCATCCATCTACACCCTCGTCCAGACGGCGAAGCTCAACGACGTCAACCCCGAGGCATACTTGCGCGACACTTTGGCGAAGATTGCCGAAGGTCATCCAATCAACCGGCTCGACGATTTGATGCCGTGGAAAACCGCGACGCTAGATTGAAGCTACGGGGACGCCGGACGCTTACCACCTATCTACCCTGTCATGCAGATAAATACCGAGGTCAGTATGCCCACGACGAACCCAATCGCCTTGCTCGCTGAAGCGACCCGCCTGGTGTTCCTGCTCTCCAGCACACTGGAAGAGCTTCGTTCGCAGCTTGAAATTCCGCGCGTCCAACCGACGGGAGCGCTCCTGGAGCGGGCTGACCGGCGACTGACTGAGGCCGGGATCGAGGCGCTATACGCCGATTTCGCGGCGGGTACGCTCACCGATCGCGAGATCGCCACAAAGCATCAGATCTCGCTAAGCGGAGCCGTCAAGCGCAAGCGACTATGGCGGCAAGGCCTGGGCTGAAGTCAGCAGCGTACCACTCACTTTGGAGATTTACACATGACCAACCCAGAGCCTTGGGTTCAGGTCTCCGATCCCGACTACTTTCGCGGCGTTCTTGGCAGCATGATGCGACTTGATTCTAAAGCTCGCCACAACACCAGCACGATCGTGCGGTTCGGCATCGGCGGTCATGGAACGTGGCCGAACTATTCAGATTGAGACCCCTAATGACCGGCGAGCTTTTTTGGGCTCCAATCACGAACTGGATGCACGGGCGGTGAACGGCGTTTACGTGGAAGCGGAATTATCGACACAGCGCTTCACCCTTCCCTACGTCCAGCAGCTTTTGCAGAAATGCATCGCTCGGACGGCCGAGTAGTGCTGCAACGGCCCACCAAGCAACGGCAGTAGAATTGCAAAGCCATATTGCCGTCGCCTCATTGCATATAGCGTCTGCTCAGACGGCGATGCCGCGATGACGCTACGGTGTCGTGTCGAGTGCTGTAACTATCTTGATCCCAGCTGCGGCGCGGGACACGCTGCTAGGCGGGCGGGTGCTATTACGCCATCGCCGAATATCAGCATCGGCCGAACGGCGCTGTGACAACTGCCGTCAGCGACAGTCCGTGTAAGCTTCTTTTGAGCAAACTGAACATGCAACACTTTCCGCACTGATCTGAACCGGCAACACATAGGTTACCATTTGTGATTTGCAGTCCCGCCCATGGCCTGCATTCGAATCTCCATGAACTCGGAAATCCGGGGAGCAACCGCTGGTTACTTACTGGGCAATCGGCGCTGGACCGTCTATCAAACGGCCTATGAACGCGTTGGATCGGCTAGTGCAGTATGGACTTACTCTTCACTGGCCTCGCGTGCCTCAACCGCTGGTCTGACAACCACAAAAATCCGTTCCCTTGCCCGGAAAGACATTGTCAATAGGTATGGACTAGCCGCTGAAGAAGCTGCTGAACTAAAACGATGCGTCGCCAGACGGCCTATCGAACCCCGTGTGGTCCAGGCGCTACTCGACCGCAGCAATCATGCCTGCTGTGTCTGCAAAAGTAGTGGCGCCATCATAATTCACCACATTACTGAATATGAGATTAGCCAGGACAATTCCTATGCTAATCTCGCCGTCCTATGCCCAAACGACCATGATCGCGCGCACAGGAGCGGCCTCACGCTCGGCCTCTCAGAAGCGCAAATCCGCCGAGCGAAGACCGCGTGGGAAATTGAGGTCGAAATCAGGAATGTTCAGGCGGCGGCTCGCTCCATTCAGGTCTGCGACGATGCGATCGACTACGTAAACATTAAGCGCATCGAAGAGATGTGTGTGCGCCGGCTGGGTGGAATTCCTGCCACTACGATCAGACCATCTCTTCGGCGGAAAGGTATTTTGGGGCCTGATGATCTCTTCGATGAAGTTTACGTCCGCCGCACGCTGTCCGGAGGTAACTATCTCTTCGATTACGGCAGCTGCCGAGAAGCCGAGCACTACCGCCAATTATTGATGAAGCTCTCAGAAGAGATCATTTTCGAGGACCTATCCGAGGCGGCTCGCAGCGGGATTTGGAAGCTTCGCGCGCTAGAGGGCAAATACACCCACTTCATCGGCGGAGTAAGCAGCAAACAGCCGAAGATGCCTATTGATGCGAGAAGCAGACCACTTGTCTTTCATCACACGATCGGGCGTGTCCGATTCATTTGGGATGGTGATCCAAAATACCTGATGTCGATGTCCGCAATCTCTCGGCAGGGCAGGACGAATTGCTACGTCATCTACGGCCTCGTGCGTACGGTTCATCAGAAGATGCCGAAGGCCTTGGTCGAGGTAACGGCTAGCCCGTTATTGGTAGCCCAGCCTACTGTCTACATGAAATTGGACACCGGCGATCGCATTTCGCCACAATTTGAGCGAAGGTGAGGATGACATGTAACTTCGGCTCGGCAAAGATCGATACCTCGCCCTCACAATCAAGCTCTACGGAAAAGTTGAGGAACGGCTAACGCAAGACGAAGTCGGGAAGATCTACTTGTAAGGCAATTTTTACCATATACGGGGTGCGCTGGAATTGCCCGCATTTTGACGCGCAGATTTTCAATGATGAGATGAACCTAAAACCCTCAGGCAAGAGCCAACCCATGATGACCCGCCATTTGCTTGCAGTTCCCCTCTGTTTCGCACTTGCGATGCCGCTTTCAGCACGCGCACAACCAGCGGCTGCACAACAAGCTGCTATTGATTTGCGCAGGGATATCCAGGCTTGGCCAGAACTATCCGTCGACAACGAGGCCACTAAACCCGACGGGGATGTGGTCATACCCCGTCACAGCGTTGGCTTTGCGGGGAACTGGGGGGACCGCGTCGAGCTGTTCGAAGAACGCCTTCACCTGACACGGAACTTAGAAAAATTGGTTGCTTTCAATCCCAATGCGGATGTTCTTTTTGCTGGAGCCTTGATACAGGGCAAAAGCCTGCCGTTGGGTGTTTTGAGCCCGATCAGCGCACCACGAACGCCGCAGACCTGCACGGTTACAGACCTAGTAGGTGCTGGGCCTGATGCCAGGCTCTCAGCCACCATCACACCAACGCTCGCGAACGTCACGCTTTTCGTCACTCAGGTCCTGGGTCAGCAGCTCGCCCAGCAGCAGCCTGCAAAAATGACCTACTCGGAGACACGCTTCAGCTCGATTGAAGAAGGCCTCCTTAGATTGGGAGCATCATTCAGTTGGATGAGCGGTAACGTCAGCGGCTCGTTCGAGCGCAAGCGGCAAGAAGACAAGACGCAACTGATGGTACGCTTCGTACAATCTTATTTTACCGTATCATGTGAAGTGCAGAGTTCACCTGATCCACTTTCTTATTTTGTCGGCAA
Organism: uncultured Alphaproteobacteria bacterium; assembly: GCA_963819305.1. Lineage (GTDB taxonomy): Bacteria > Pseudomonadota > Alphaproteobacteria > Acetobacterales > Acetobacteraceae > CAVTKE01. Next base: position 27,184 of record CAWFVP010000001.1, on the reverse strand, counting down.
CACGAATTTCGTAGACTTAAGGAATTACATGGGCCAGGGCAACCCACCAACCTACATAGCATCGGTGACCTATGGCCGCGAATTGTGGATGCTGATCGATTCCAGCCGTACAGAGGCAGAGGTCAAGTCAATGCTCGATGCCGCTGTATCCTTGGGCATGAGCCATGGCGAAGTGCAGTTCAATGACAGCCAGAGAACCACCATCAACGACAGTAGCATCCAGGTCTTGGTGCTTGGAGGCGGGGGTAAACCAGCCGTCGGCATTGTTACTGGTAATCCAGCGCAGTTGCAGGGTTATCTGGACGCGGGCGCAAATTTTTCGGTGGCATCTCCTGGAGTCCCGATCTCATATACCGTCCGCTATTTAAAGAATAACGATGTTGCGCGTGTCTCCTCATCGACCGATTACACGGTCAAGACCGCGGTCAATAGTCCGGTTTCACCACCTTTGATCGGGGGCACCGCGACATGGCGGACGACTGGCGAAAATAAGGATTGGAACACTCAACCGGTTGTGGACATCTATGACCCAATCGGCCGACAAGCGGCGCATATTGACTGCTGTAGCTCCAGCCGGGAGCACGACCAATGGAACCGAGGAAGCACTGAGACCCGAAGTCTCAAAATCATCGGCGGTTTAACTAAAGCCGATCTCACGCATGGGCGCCTCAGTGCTATTAGAAACGCTCGCGGCAAAGACGATTGGGACTACAGTCTTGATGTTGACTTGACCTTCGCTGATGGCAGTGGGACCCATTACAAATGTAACGGTCGCAACAGCTGCGGGACAAACTGGTAAAGGATCCAGCAAAATAATGTCTTTCGTATTGCATTAAGGCCAATTGCGGTCCACAGGCACTTGAGCCGCACTGGGCAAGCCGGTCTATTCACCATCCCTCTCCGAGCCGCTTCTCGATGTCCCGACGGGAAAGCACCTCGCGGCAGGTCTGCCAGCCTCTCTGCCACTCGCGCTCGGCTGCCGACATGGAAATCCCGGTGGCCGTGTTTCCCCAACGCGCGTCGAATGCGTTCGCCCGTTGCCGGCCTTCGACGAACTTCCGCAGTGTGAATCAGCATCGCAACGGGACCCCCACGCCAAAACGTAAGCGCATTGGCGGCAGCACATTGCGGCACGAGGCGGCGGTGTGATCGAAGCCATGCATGGACGCGATGTTGCCACCGCCAATACCGGCCACCGATGCAGACGATGCCCGAAGCCATGCATGGACGAGATGTCGCCACCGCCGACCCCGGTCACCGCATGCTGAGAGCGCTCGTACGATAGGTCATAGGAGTGCTCGCAGCGCGTCGGTCGAGGTCCTTGTCCGCGGTGAGCCGCGCCGGGCTTGGACGCTGGAGCAGAAGCGCGACATCGTGGCCGAGAGCTTGGGGCCGACCTGTACGCCGACAGAGGTGGCGCGGAAGCATGGGATCAGCAGCGGCCTGCTCTACACGTGGCGCCAGCAGTTCCTGGGCAGGCCGGGAAGATTTGCTGATCGCGATCGGCACCCGGCTTTGCCGCAGGTGGAGATGACGCCCGCTCTGCCGCAGCCGGACCGATACCGTCCCCTCATGCAGGACCGCCGCCGCGCTCGGAGGGGCTGATCGAGATCGTGTTGCCCGACGGCGTGTCGCTGCGGGTCGATGCCCAGGTGGATGCCAGGGCATTGCGCCGCGTGCTTGACGCGCTGCGGGGCCCATGATCGCCTTGCCGCCCGCGTGCCCGCGTCTACCTGGCCTGCGGTGTGACCGACATGCGCAAAGGCATGGTGGGGCTTGCCATGCTGGTGCAGCAGGGCCTGGCCGAGGATCCGTTCAGCGGCGCGTCTTTGCCTTTCGTGGGCGCCGCGCCGGGCTGATCAAGCTGATTTGGCATGACGGCATCGGCCTGTGCATGCTGACCAAGAGGCTGGAACACGGCCAGTTCGTCTGGCCCTCGACCACGCACGACCGGACGGATTGCGTTGACCCCGGCGCAATTGGCGGCGCTGCTCGACGGCTGCGAATGGCGCGCGCCGCAGCCGCGCCGCAGGCCGGAACTGGCGGGCTGAAATCGGCGTAAACCGGCAAAATCATTGGCATTCGACTCGACGGCGTTGATCATCATGCTGGCGTGCAAATCGACCTCGCCGCCCTGCCGGACGATCCCGCCACGTTGCAGCAGATGCTGCGCGACCTGGTCGCTGCCGCGGCGCAGCAGCAGGGCGTTGCAGGGCGCCGTGCAGCAGCGCGATGCCGAGATCGACAAGCTGCAGCTGCTGATCCAGCGTCTGTTGCGCCAGCAGTTCGGCCGCCGCTCGGAGCAGTTGAGCGCCGACCAGTTGCAGTTGGCGCTGGAGGATCTGGAGCAGACCGATCGCCGCGGACGAGGCCGCGCAGGACGCTGCGGCACAGCAGACGAACAGCGGCAGCAGCGCGTGCCAGCAGCGCCCCAACCGCAACCACGGCGCCCTGCCGGCGCATCTGCCGCGCTATGAGGTGCTGATCGACGTCGAGCACGACGCCTGCCCCTGCTGCGGCGGCGCGCTGCACGCGATCGGCGAACTGCGCACCGAGCAACTCGACATCGTGCCCGCGCAACTGCGGGTGCGTGTCACCCGCCGTCCGCGCTACGCCTGCCGGACCTGCGAAGGCGCCGTGGTGGTCGCCCCGGCGCCGGAGCGGCCGATCGACGGCGGCATGGCCACCGAGGCGTTGGTGGCGCATGTGCTGGTCAGCAAGTTCTGCGACTCCCTGCCGCTGTATCGGCAGTCGCAGATGCTGGCGCGCCAGGGCATCACGCTGGATCGCTCGACGCTTGAGCAACTGGGTCGGCCGCGCCTGCTGGTGGCTGACGCCGCTGTATGACCTGCTGGTCAGCACGGCGCTGTCGGCGCACCAAGCTGTTTGCCGATGATACCACCCTGCCGGTGCTCGATCCGGGCCGCGGCCGGACCAAGACGGGACGGCTCTGGTGCTACGCGGTCGATGACCGGCCGTGGTGCTGGGCCGACCCATCCGGCGGCCGCCTATGTCTACGCCGAGGACCGCAAGGACAGCGCCCGGCCGGGCATCTGGCCGGCTTCCGCGGCGTGCTTCAGGTCGACGGCTATGACGGGTTCAAGCGGCTGGCCGTGGATCGCGCGGACAGCTCGGTGCGCCTGGCGTTCTGCTGGGCGCACATGCGGCGCGCCTTCTACGACTTCCATGTCTCGACCAAGTCGCCGCTGGCCGCCGGGGTGCTGGCGAGAGTCGGCGAGCTCTATGCCATCGAGGCCGAGATCCGCGGCCATTCCGCCGAACACCGACGACAGGTCCGCCAGGAGCGAAGTCGCCCGATCGTCGAAGCTCTGCATACTTGGTTGCAGGATCACGTCGGCCGCGTCTCCGCCGTCTCGGATCTGGCCAAGGCCATGCGCTACGCGATCCGACATTGGCCCGGCCTGACGGTGTTCCTCGACGACGGCCGCGTCGAGATGGACACGAACGTGGTCGAGCGGGCGATCCGGCCGAATACCCTGACGCGCAAAAATGCGCTGTTCGCTGGTAACGATGGCGGGGCCCGTCATTGGGCGATCGCCATGACGCTGATCCAGACGGCAAAGCTGAACGGCGTCAACCCGATGGCCTAGCTGACCGACGTGCTCGAACGCATCGTCTCCGGGGAGACCAAGGCTCCTGATTTGCAAACCCTTTTGCCGTGGAACTGGGCGCCAAACTCAGCTCTCGCGATCGCAACGAAGGCTGCGTAGCGCACCATTAGCTGCAAACCTACGTCAACTGTGCCGCTCCCGCGTCGCTTACTTCCTCATATCGGCCGGCCGTCGGCATCGAGGAAGCCGAAATGCGGCCCTTCCCATCTGGTTGGCGAGGGCGTTCTACGGTTGTTGCCAGTGTCGAGCGGCTTTCGCTAGCCAGAGACGCGGGCACGCGGATCCAGGCTGTCGCGCAACTGGTCCCCCAGCACGTTGAGACACACCACGACAGCCATGATTGCGAGACCGGGAATGGTTGCGAGCCACCAGGCAACCTGGAGGTAAGCCCGGCCGTCGGCGAGCATGGAACCCCATGAAGGAATCGATGACGGCACACCCAGGCCGAGGAAGTCCAATGCTGCGGATACGACGATCAGGCGAGCCGCCTCGAAACTGCCGAGCACGATCAGCGGCGACATCGCGTTCGGCAAGATGTGACGAAACATGATTGCGAGGCTGCCGGCACCAATCGAGCGGGCTGCGGCGACGAAGTCCCGCTCGCGCACCGACAGCACTTCGGCCCGCAAGACCTTGGCATAGTCCGCCCAACTGACCACGCCCAGTATCAGGACCAACTGGACGAGCCCCGCACCGAAAATCGCCACCACGGTGATGACCAGCAAAATGAACGGGAACGCCAGGAAGACATTGGTCAGCCAGCGGATTCCGTCGTCGACGATCCCCCCGAAATAGCCGGCGCAAAGGCCGAGCACTATCCCGACTGTACCTGCCGATCGATACGGACAGCACGCCGATGATGGTCGAAATCCGAGCGCCGTAAATCAGGCGGCTGAGGATGTCGCGGCCGAGCTGGTCGGTTCCCAGAAAATGCCCGCCCGACAGGGGAGCGAGCAAGCGCATCGCGGTGTCCTGAAGGTTAGGGTCCATCGGTGCGAGGACGGGTGCAAAGATCGCGGCCAGAACCACCGCGACCAGCACAGCGCAAGCCGCCGCTGGGACGCTCGGCTTCGGCCACCGCCGGTGGCCGAGCGGAGAAATGGTGACGACGGAACGCTGAAGCCCGGGGCCTGGAAGGTCAGAGAATTCCCACAGGCTACCGAATTCGAATGCGGGGGTCGATCATCGTGTAGACGACATCGATCAGAAGATTCACCAGGACGTAGAGCGTTGCCAGAATCATGACGCTCGCCTGGACGACCGGAAAATCGCGACGGCCGATCAACTCAATGGTGAGGCGGCCGACGCCGGGCCAGCCAAAAATCGTCTCGGTGATCACAGCGCCACCCAGCAGGGCGGTGAAATCGAGGCCGATCACGGTGACAATGGGTAACATCGCGTTTCGGACGATATAGCGCATGACGACGATACGCGGCGCCAACCCCTTGGCGTGGGCGCCGCGGACGAAGTCCTGCGAGGCGACCTCGATGACCCCGGACCGGATGAGCCGGGATAGCCGCGACGCCGTGTAGGCGCCTAAAGCGAAGGCGGGCATGATCAGATGCTCGATGCCTCCGTAGCCAGATGTCGGCAAAAGATGCAGGTGAACGCTGAAGACCAGGATTAAGAGCAGGCTTAGCCAGAACACCGGCATGCCTTGGCCGATGACCGACGCCACCATCAGCATCCGATCGATGCGACTGCCTCGGTTCAGCCCAGCCATCACCCCGGCCGGAAAGGCGATCAGGATAGCCACAAACAGGGCGGAGAGGGTCAATAGCAAGGTCGCAGGCAGGCGTTCAAACACCAAATCGACGGCGGGGACGAAGCTTCGGATCGACTCTCCAAAATCTCCCTGGAGCGCATGGGCGGCGAAGATTAGGTATTGAACGAGGATGCTCCGGTCAAAGCCCATCTGGTGCCGGAGCTGGACGAAATCCTGCTCGGAGGCTTCCGGAGGCAGCATCAGGGCAACCGGATCGCCACTCAGTCGAAGCATGACGAACACGAGCAGCGAAATCCCCACGATGACGGCTGCTGCTTCTGTCGCACGGCGCAGTAGGAGGCCCACCGCTATTTTGCCATCGCGATTTCGGCGATCATCACCCGTTCGTTTGAGCGCGGGGTCCAGACGATGCGATTTGACACGCCGAAGATCGCCCGTTGCAAATACAGATAGACCCAGGCGTCCTTGTCAAAAAATTCCGTATTCAGTTTCGATGCCGCGGCCGCGCGCTCAGTTTCGTCGCTGATCTTCGCCGCGGCCGCGATGTCGTCGGCCAGTTGTGCGTCCTTGAAGTAGCCACCCGATGCCGTCACGGCGAGTGCGGTTTGGATGAATTGCACCCCGTCAAGGAGCGGCAGGGAGACTCCGATGAGGTAGGCCGGGCTCAGCTTCCTATTGCGATAGGCGGTCATCAGGGTGCCGAATTCCATCGAAACCAGATTGACCTTCACGCCGACCCGCGCCCATTGCCCAACCAGCGCCTCGGCGATCTCCCGGTCCTTCATATACCGTCCAGAAGGTGCGAACATGGTGAACTCGACCCCGCTGGGATGCCCCGCCTCGGCAAGGAGTTGCTTGGCGCGCGCCAAATCGAAGGTGGGCTTCAAATCCTTGTTGTAGCCGAGATACGTTGGGCCTGACGGGTTGGCAATCGGCGTGCCGTTGTTCAGAAGGATGTCGCGGGTGAGCGCATCGCGGTCGACCGATAGGTTGAGGGCCTTGCGGACGCGCGGGTCGTCGAACGGCTTGGCCGTGTTGTCCAGTACCGATGAAGATCGTCCGTTCGGTATCCACGCTTTTGATCGTGAATTTCCCCGCGCTTCCGAGCTTCGCTGCGATGTCGGGCTGGATTCCGATCGCGATGTCGACCTCGTTTGCCTGTAGGGCGGCGACGAGGCTGTTCGGGTCCGGAATCGAGCGATAGACCGCGCGCCTCACGGCTGGCGCCTTTCCCCAGTATCCCGCTGCCGCCCGGATCGAAAGCTGGTCCCCCGGGGCCCATTTTTCCAGTTGATACGGGCCGGTTCCATTGCTCTGCCGGACCAGCGACGTCTTTGTCGTTGTCCTATCTACAATCGGCACCAGCGTCAAAATCTTCACAAATAGCGGTTCTGGGTATTCTAAATGGAACTGCACCGTGTCCGGTCCGGTCGTTACCGCTTTCTGAATGGCCCGAATGAAGTAGCGCTGAGTTAGGTTGCCTTCGATGATCCGGGTCATGGTTGCGGCGACATCTTCAGGCCCGAACTTCTGGCCATTGTGAAACGTAACGTTTGGCCGCGTTGTAAGCTCCCAGGTTAGCGGATCGATCTGCCGCCAGGCGATGGCGAGGCTTGGCTGGATCGTGCCCTGCATGTCTCGAACGACGAGCGTGTCATAAATATTGAGCAGCATCCCGATCCAGTCGGTCGCGGTGATGACGTTCGGGTCGAGATTGGCATCTTCCGGGAGGCCGCCGATGACCACTGATGTATCATCGGCGCAGGCCGGCGCAACGTCGATCGCGCTTCCTGCGACTGCTCCAGCGGCAATTTGGATCATGTCGCGACGCGACAGGCTGGTGAGGGTTTTCATAGGGACGCTCCAGACTGATTGGACGCGGACGCGAGGCTAGGTGCGAACGCTGCCGAGGAAGTCGCGTAGCTCCGCGTTGAACACAGACGCTCGTTCGAAGTAGACCGAATGTCCCGTGTCCGGCACCTCCACCACCCGTGCGTTCGGCATTTGCGCTGCAACGAGATGCACGCCGGCGGGGCAGATGGCCAGGTCCAGTTCGCCGGTTATGCACAGGACTGGGCATTCAATCTGGCGCGCGAATTGCGGTCCCTTGGTTCGCATCGCTCCGAGTTGACGGACCAGATCGTCGCGATCCAGTCCGTCGTTCAGCCGATCGATAGCGTTATAGAGAAAGTGCAGATGCGGCTGTTCGTGGGCGAAGATCATGCTGGTGCCGCGATGAACGTTTGCTGCGTTCAATGTGGCAAGCTTGTTAGGAGCGGCGGCACGCCAAGCAAGAACGTCGGCACTTCCGTAGCAGTCGTAGTCCAAACTTCCAGTCGTGCAGGAGAGCACCAATGCGAGAACCCGATCAGGGTGCGCTAACGTGAGCTCGACCCCGGTCCAACCTCCCATCGACTGGCCAATGAACACGGCCTGGTCGATGGCGAGGTGATCCATCAATGCGACGACATCGCCAGCGAAGTCCACCAGTTGAGGTGATCCTGTAGAGGGTCCTGACGAAGCGCCGAAGCCGCGTTGGGACAGGGTTACGCATTTGTGGTCCAATGCGAAGGCGGGCACCTGCTGCCACCAACTAAGCAGATTGCCGCCCATGCCGTGCGCGAACACAAGGGCGGGGCCCTTGCCGACGACCTCGTAGCTGATCGAGGCACCGTCGGGCCGAGTGATATGGCCGGCCTGGACGGCAGGAAGGGTCGTTGGCATTGTCATTCCGGACTTGTTTTGGACGTGTTCCCGCCGGTCGTCGCACGGCTTCGCCGGACGGTATTCCCCAGACGGGGGTTCAACAAGCGGTTTTGGGCGACTGTCAAGCACGCAAACTAGCTAGAGCGAAATCCCAGCTGACTGAATCGCAGGGGGATTCCCGAAATCGGCTGAAGTCTGATTCAGACTTCCTGCCGGAGCGGGAGGCCGGCAGGCATGTCAAAGGCGCTTTCGCTGGATTTGCGACAACGGGTTGTTGCCGCCGTGCGGGATGAAGGATTGAGCCACCGTGTGGCTGCGGTACGGTTCAAGGTGAGTGCTGCCAGTATCAGCCGCTGGCGGGCGCTTGAGCGGCGCTGGCGCCGTCTCCGGGCTCGTTTGCGCTATCCAATGGGCCGGCTCCGCCATCGCCACCACCATCGCTGACGGCACTCCTTGGCCAATGACCGCCATGGTCGCAATCGGCGGCCTGGGCGCTGCCATCTGCGTGCAGCTCATCGCAAGGTGACTGGCAGCATAAATCGGTCACGGCCTCAAGCCGATGCACCTAACTAGGTGCCCTGAGGTCAGCGATGACGATCCTGACGCCATAGCAGGCTCAACCGCCAAGGTGGGTATGAGTTTCGCGGAGCCGGCGCCAGGAAGTGAGGCAGCATCTCGCGGCTGGCCTCAGCGTATGGGCGCTAGCGAGGCGGTATCACACGAGCCGCCAGACCATTATCCGGGAGGATCCAGACTGGTTTTGGTGCGGAGTGAGGACATTGCAAGGCTCAGGGGCAGGCAAGGTGCCGTCGCTGACGAGAGTTATAGCGTCTCCGGCCGCCCCAGTGATAACCGCTCGAAACGGTTTGCTCCGTCGCTCAACGGTGACGATCTCCATCTCGAGATATGCCTGGATCAGGGCAACGGAGGTCCGCATCGCAGCTCCGTGTGCCCTATCCTCCGAAGCCTTGGCATACCCTGGATGAGCAATTACACCAGCGGAGCGATGAGGCAACCCGCGCCCGCGCGGCGGCGCTGTGGATGGTTCCGCTCGCAATGTCGGCGGCGTCGATTGAGGCCGTCCTAATATCGCGTCAGCGTCCCTTTGCTCCCCTGCCCCCAGTGACTACGCAAAAGATCGCAATACGTCGCGATAGTGGCTCCCTGAAGGCATTGATAATGCCATATCGCACTATGGCATTATCGTCATAGTTTGCGCGGGCGCTCCGAGGGCACTCGAAATGGTCCTGAAATGCCATGATGCTCGGCCCACTGCTCGATGGCTTCCATCAGGAGGTCATGGACCTTCACTTTCGGCCCGCGGGCCAGCGCATAGCGTTTGAGTTCGTACTTGCCGTCCGGATGTAGGTAGATGAGCGTCGGGTCGGCTTTAGCCTCCATAGGCCGCCGGCGTGCGGTCAGCCCTTCTTCTGCGGCTGGTGCTGCGACAGGCGGCGGCGCGTCCAAAGTCTTGAGCTTGACTGTGGACCCATAGTTGACGGGCGGTTTTGCCATTTTATCACATTCTCACACTGCCAAATCACGATAGCGCCATATGGCGATAGGATAGTAGTAGATTAGGGTCTGGTTACGTTAAGCGACAAATTGGGGCTAAGCAATTTGCCATAACGCCATATGGTGATATCTCCGAACTAAAGTATGGAGTGGCGCTTTAACCAGCCCCAGATTTCCGCTATTTCTGCCCTCGCCTTCCCAGTTGGTTCCCGCTCTTGTACGGCAAGAGCCTCGGCTTGGGCATAAGGGAAGCTGAGCGTGTATGTGATTGGCGTTGGGCAATACGGCATCTCCAGTTCATGAAGCCGTCCTTGTGCTAAACTTAGCGCCCGCGCACGGCTCCCGGGTGGCGTTTGGGTAAAAACGGCCGTTGATGGTTTCTTCATTCGGGAGACGATGCTCCAGGTGGCTTCCAGCGCCCTTAAATCCATTGGGTTTGGCCGAGTGACCATGATCGAAGCTGTAGAAACTTCGAGTGCGGCATTGATTGCTGGGGCGGAGTGGGGGGGAGTGTCGATGAAAATCATGCCTGCGCCACGTTTCCGCAGGTCCTCGATGAGTGCGCTCAATTTCTTCGACCCAAGGGCGACAACCGTGGGAGCATCCAACTCAGCTGCTGTGCGCTGTTCGCCCCAGTCTGCGGCCGACTTTTGTGGATCTGCGTCGATAATGGCGGCCGCAACACCTTGACGCAGAGCTTCCACAGCTAAGCACTGGGTAAGTGTGGTCTTTCCAACGCCGCCCTTGCTGGAAACAACTGCGATTATGTTCACGCTGAGCCTCATGGCGATGGCAATATATGACGCTACGGCAATTCGATGATGTGATGCAATTGTGATGGCTCGATATTGCCATATGGCATCTTGAAGACACGGCTCGCGCGAGGCAACCGAAAAGCCCGGAAGGGACAATTTGCGGGGAGTGGCTAGGAACATGGAATCCGCGTGCGGTGGAGGTCTTCTATTGAAATGAGGGTGAGGCGTCTTAATGCGCTTGTTGTAGCGGTTCCTGACGTTCTGCGCTTGCTCGTGGCTCCAACTGCCACCACTTCTGGATGGAAACGCTTTCTGATGAGCAGCGGAGAGACTGGAGTGTACGCAGAAGTCCACATTCTTTTGGCGGTGGAAGGCCTTGGACTCTCCGTGCGGCTAGGTTTTCGCGATCGCTGGTCGGGACTGGCGCAGAATAAGCCCGCGGTCGCTAATCGAGACAAGGGCCTCGGGGTACGCCGCCATAGCAATCGCCAAGCATTCAAGAAAGTGCTGACGAAAGCGTCTGACGGTAGCAAATCCGGCCCCGAACTGGGCGAATAGCGCCGGCCAGCCGACCTCAATGTCCTTCTTTAAGGCATGAAGGCGATAGGCCAGCCAGATATACACGTCGATGACCATGGAGCGGGGGCCGATGGCCCGTAATGCCATTTCACTGACAGGAACAGGGTGGTCCCGGAGCGCCCGATAGAAATCATCGTCCAAGAGCACTCTGTCCTGCCAAAGCGCAGGTTGGTCGCCCAACAAGTTGGACATTGTCAGCTCGCTTTTGACGAAGCCGCCTCGACTTTTAATCTGGGCACCCTCGCGGTCGGCATAAAATGTGAGGGAGCAGCCGGAAATTCGTCGAGCTTGCTCGTTAACCTTCTTGTAGGTCATGCCACCGATCGACAATCCCATGGAACCCAACCAAACCCTCATGGAGCGGCCAAGCTCAATCTCGCGGGACTGCGTTCGGATCGCCTCACTTTGCAAAAAAAGGAGGATGAACCGTGCGTAGCTCCCATAGGGTAGGCCGAGAGGCTGTCCCTGACGGTCGACGCCGCTCTGTATGAGCATCGTAAGGTTATGCCCGTCACGCTTCCATGTGAGCTCGGTCTGCGGCTTATGCGGCAAGCTTGTTAACGCAAATCCGCTGTAGGTGAAGCCCATCTTCTCAGCATCATCGGTCAGCACCTGGTAGGCTGTATCAACGACAAGTCGCTCATGGCGGGTTATCGCTTGTCGGCGCGCTTCTTCGATACCCTGTCTGACAATAAGTTGGTGGACCTCAGCCATGTCGGCACCCTGCCTTACGACGTGCCGTTTCGACAAGGTTGGAGTTTGCGTACGGCAGTTACTAGAGAATATTAGAGTCTTAATAAGCTATTAGTATGTGCACGTAGACTCCACGGGATAACCACAGAGTTCGCGCACGGAGGCTCCAATACGGGGCGCACGCAGAGTCCACGGAACGCGTGTGAATAACTTTTTTCCGAAGTTCCGTGTGCGGACTAACGCTGGGCATCCGACTCGGAGGTGCTTTGACGGGAATCTCAATATTCCACTCTGTGCCCCAGGAAGAGCAGGTGGGTGCCACTTACCTCCGGTTTTCCGACGTGCGGCAGCAATGTGCATCGGCGCCGTCGTGGCGCGCTCCTGTCTGGACTAACAACAAACACACACGATCCATCCACGCGCTCTGCTATGCTGGCGTCACCCCTGAATGGAGGCGTCGATGGACGAAGCACTGCCGGATATCCGGATGCTGCAACTGACCGCGCAGATCGTGTCGGCGCAGGTGGCGAAGAACGCGACGCAGATGGACGCGCTGCCGGGGCTGATCCGCTCGGTCTATGCCAGCCTGACCGAAGCCGGGCAGGAGGCTGGTAGCGAGCGCCGCGCCACCGGAGCCGGCGGTGCCGGTGAAGAAGTCCATCTTCCCGAGCTACCTGGTCTGCCTGGAAGACGGCAAAAAGCTGAAAATGCTGAAGCGGCATCTGGCCACCGCTTACAAATTGACCCCGGCGCAGTACCGCGTGCGGTGGGGCTTGCCGTCGGATTATCCGATGGTGGCGCCGGAGTATGCGGCGCAGCGGTCGCAACTGGCCAAGGCGATCGGCCTGGGCCGCAAGGCTGCGCCCGCTGATCGTCGACTGCGCCCGCCAAACGGCGGCGCAAGGCGGCCTGAAGCCTGGGCCGGCCGGCGAGGGGATCTCCCCGGTTCATTTTCCTCCGGCCCGACCGGCAACCTCTATGCCCCGCGCGTGCTCACCGGCAGCCGGCTCGGGCGTGCTGGTGGGCGGTGGAAAATCAAACGGAGAGATAGCGGGCGCTGCTGTCGTTGGGCCGGGCGTGCAGATAGCGGCCGGTGGTGGCGACGCTGGCATGGCCGAGGGTGGCCTGCACCAGATGGATCGGCGCGCCGCGATCGAGCGCGTGCGAGGCATGGGCGTGGCGCAGCCAGTGCGCCGACAACTCGGTAGACAGCCCGGCGCGGGCGGCGGCGGCCTTGACCACCCGGTGCACCGCCGAGGGATCCAGTTGCCCACCGCGCTGCGAGCGGAACACCGGAGTGTTCTCCCCGGCGTTTCCCCGGAGCTGCGTCAGCAGAATCCACATGGTGGCCGGCAGCAGCACCGCCCGGGTTTTGCCGCCTTTGCCGTAGACGGTGACCTGGCCGGCCTCGTCGCGCGGGACAACATCGCGCCAGGCGATGGCGCAGACCTCGGAGATGCGCAGCCCGGCGCAGTAGAGCAGCCGCAGCAGGGCGGCGTTGCGCGGGTCGGTCTCCAGACCGAGCATGCGGTGGAGCGCCGGCTCGGCGATGATCCGCTCGGCCATGGTGCCCTTGACCGGCGGCAGCCGCAGCGCGGCGCCGACATTGAACGGCAGGTAGCCGAGCCGGTGGCCGTAGCCGATCAGTGATTTCACCGCGGAGAGTTTTCGCGCCCGGCTGGCGGGGGCCAGGTTGGAAATAGCGATCGGCGAAAGCCTGAAGATGACCGACGGTGATGGCGCGGAGCGGCTTGCCGGCGGCGGCGAGGAAGCCGGCGAGGTCGGCGCGGTAGGCGCGACTGGTGGCCTTGCCACGGCCGTGCAGCCACAGCGCCAGCAGCTGGGCGTCGGAGCTGGCCTGCGGCGGCACCGGGGCAGGGGAGGGGCCGACGTCGACCGGGGGGTCGGTATCCGAGGGCATAGCGTCGGTTGTCATGTAGACAACGCTAAGGGTGAACGGGTCCGGAACATTGATCATGCGGCGATCCTGTTCCTGCCGAGATTGAGCGGTCGGCGCCGGTCTGCGGTCGCGGCAGCACGATCCCAGAGGAAATCGCCGGAGAAGCCGATATGCTCCCAGGTGAGCGGCGACGTGTGGGCGAGAAGCACGTCCGGCACGGGTTTGCCCTGATCGCGAAGGTGCTGGACGGCATCGGCCAGATAGGTCGAGTTCCAGTATACGATGGCGGCGATCACCAGGTTCAAACCGGAGGCGCGGAACTGCTGCGCTTCGTGCCCCCGATCGGCGATGCGGCCCTGCTTGAACGTGCAAATGACCTGGGCCAGCACGTGGCGCTGCTCGCTCTTGTTCAGGCCGGCCTGGCAACGCTGGCGTAGGTCGGGCGACTCAAGCCAGTCCAGCATGAACAGGGTGCGCTCGACCCGCCCCAACTCCTGCAGGGCCAGGTCGAGTTGGTTCTGGCGCTGAAAGGCGGCCAGTCGCTTCAGCATGGCCGATGGCAGCACGGTGCCGGCCTGCAAGGAGGCGACCAGACGCAGGATTTCGTCCCAGTGCTCGCGGATGACATCGGCCTTGATCCGGCGGCCAATCAGCGGGGCCAGTTCCTTGTAGGCAGTGGCCGGCTCGATGGTGGCGAGCTTGCGGTCGGGCAGGTCGCGCAGCCGCGGGCAGAACCGGAAGCCCAACATGGCGCAGAGAATGAACACGTGGTCCGAGGCACCGCCGGTGTCGGTGTAGTGCGTCCCGATCCGCAGAGCGGTCCCATGATGCATCAGCCCATCCAGCACATAGGGCGCTTCGTGGCTGGTCGCCGACATGACGCGCACGCTGTAGGGCCCGTGCTGGTCGGAAACGTGGGTGTAGAAGCCGAGGCCGGGATCGTGGCCGTAGCGGGCGTTCACCTCGCCGGCGGCGTCGCCGCGCTTGGCGGAGCGGAAGAACTGCCGGTCGGAGGACGAGGTGGTGCCGTCACCCCAGGTGGACGCGATCGGCAGCGCGTGGTGGGCGCCGATGATCCGGGCCAGCGCCGCCTTGTAGGTGTCCGGGCGGATATAGGCGTCGGCGGTCCAGATCAGCTTGTCGCGGGTGACGCCGTGGCTGGCCGCGGCCATGCGGCCCAGGCCGAGGTTGGTGGCGTCGGCCAGGATGGCGGCGAGCAGGGCGTTCACGTCGTCGCAGCGCTCGCCGGTGCGCAGGTTGGTGAAGGCGGACGCGAAGCCCGTCACCCGGTTCACCTCGTGCAGCAGCTCGGTGATGCGCGCGGGCGGCATCATCGCCTCGATCCCGTCGGCAAAGGCGCGGGTCTCCGGTGTGGCTGTCGCCTTGACTGGTGCGACGTGCAGGCGGCCGTCGCGCAACTCGACGCCCTCCAGCTCGCCCCGCAGCAGCCGGCGGGAGAAGCGTTTCAGCCGCCGGTCGAGTTCGCTGGCCCGGCCAGCCAGCCACTCGTCTGCCGTCGCGGGCAGCTTCAGCCCTGCCGTGACTGCCGGGACGGCCTCCTGCGGCAGCAGGTAGCTGTCGAACCGGCGATAGCTGGCTGAACGTTCGACCCAGACGTCGCCCGAGCGCAGCTTGTCGCGCAAGCGTCGCGAGAACCGCCGTTTCGTAGAGGCGCCGGTTCGGCCCGCCCTCCTCCATCACCAGACGCCGCCATTCCTTGCGGAACGGCATGGGCGCGTCCGGCGGCACTTCGCGCTTGCCGGACCCGTTGAGGCCCGCCAGCAGCGTGAGCGCGGCCAGCATGGGATCGCCGGCGCGCGCCGACCGGAACTGCAATGCCTCGATCAAGGCGGGGGCGAACTTCCGCAGTGTCTTCCAACGATCGGCGGCGCGCACCAGCGGATCCTCTCCGGCGAGGTTGGCCAGCTCCTGCACCTCCTCGCGCACCCGCAGCAGCTTGGGCCAGCCCACGGCATCGTCGACGGCTTCGAAGGCGTCGGCGTCGCCCTGCCTGCGCAGCGGCGAGCGCCTCGATGGTGCCGTGGAACAACCGCATGAGGCGTCCCACGTCGCTGGCGCTGGCGGCGTAACGGCGCCGGGCGGCGTTGCGCGCTTTGGCGAACAGGCCGCCGATCAGCTTATCAGCCATATCCAGCACCGCGTCCGTGAGCCGCGCTTCGAGATCGAGCACGGTGGCCACCAGGATTGCGCGCCGGCGGTGTTCGGAATAGCGGCCGAGTTGATGGGCGTCGGAGGCGTGGCCCTCGCGCACGAACTGCTGCAACCGGCCCTCATGGACGTGACCACCGCTCTCGGCCGGCACGCCGATGCCCCGGACCAGCTTCAGACGGTCGAGCAGCTCGCGGATGTGGTCCGCCTTGGGCGCGATCGGCATGGACTTGAGCCAGGCGAAGGGCGTCACGCCCACGGACGGGTCGACGACGAGCAGCCCGTCCAGCTTGGCCAGATGTTCAGAGGACAACCCGGCCACCAGAGCATCGGCCGCCCGCTTGCGAGCACGCGCCCGACCAGCGATGGCGATGCGCTCGATCACGACCGCGCCGGGCAGGATGATGCGAGCCGCCCGCAGAGCCGCAACGACCGCCGCGACGATAGGCTGGCCGTGGTCGGTGCCGCGCGCCGCATCCGCCGCCGCTTCGATCATCGGCGGCAAGTCGGCCATGGTCGGCGGGCGCAGGCGCAAGGTGGCGGCGAGCTGGCGCGCGTGGTCCGTCATGGTTTGCGGGCGGCGGGCGTATTCGGCGAAAGCGGCTGCCGGGATCTCGAGCTGACCCGCCATCCAGGACACGAGCGCGTCGGGTGGCTGGTCGAGATAGGCGAGCGCCGTGCCGGGATAGCGCAGCAGGGCGAGCTGCACGGCGCAACCGAGGCGGTTGGCATCGCCGCGACGTTCGGCCACGAGGTTCCGATCAACCCGGGACAGGGTGAACAGGCGCGCGAGGGAGTCGGCGTCGGGCGGAATGCCCAGGAGCGCCTGGCGCTCCTCATCGGTCAGCAGTTGTCGGCGTGCCACGGCGTTTCTCCCGTCCCATAAACGTCCATGTTCATCATGGACGGCGATGCATTGGGAGACGTAGTCTGTGGACGGGTTTGGGCCGTCCGGCGGTGCGACCCGGCGCCTGTCCAGAGAACGACCGTTTGGGAGACGCGATGACCGGCATTCTGGGCTACGCCCGCGTCTCCACCGGCGACCAAGACGTTGCCGGCCAGACCATGCGGTCTGACCCAGGCCGGCGCGATCAAGGTGTTCACCGACGTGCGCTCCGGCCGCAACATGGATCGGCCCGGGCTTCAGGAGCTGCTCGCCTACGCTCGCAAAGGCGACACGCTGGCAGTCGTGCGTCTGGACCGGCTGGGAAGATCGCTGGGCGAGCTGCTGACGACGGTGACGATGCTGAAGGAGCGCGGCATCGCGCTGCTCAGCCTGGAGGAGAAGATCGACACGTCCTCAGCGGCTGGCGAGCTGATCTTCCATGTGTTCGGCGCCATCGCGCACTTCGAGCGCCGGCTCATCGCCGAACGCACGAAGGACGGTATCGCGGCCGCTCGTGCGAGAGGAAAGCGGCCAGGCCGCCAACCGCTCGACACCGATCGCGTTGCTGCGGCCCTGAAACTTGTCGTGGCGGGTCTGTCGCCCACAGCTGCAGCACATCAACTTGGCCTGGGTCGATCGACTGTATATCGCGAGATCAGCCGCGCTGGCGTTCGACGCTGTCTCTGACCTGGTCAACAGTCTTGTGTCTTTGAAGGTCCCTTGGCTCTGCTGACAACACGATTTCGGCTGGGAAGCGCACGAATGAAAAGTTGATTGGCAAACATTGGCAACAGGGAGGACGGCTTCACGTTCAGCGCATGGCCATGAATGTCAAAACCAGAAATATATCGCTCACCCCAGAGATCGACGCCTTCGTTGCAGGGCGGATTGCCTCTGGCCGCTTCAACAGCGCCAGTGAGGTCGTTCGCGCCGCTTTACGCGTTGCTGGAGAGGAGGAGCGCCGGCGGGAGGCATCGCTTGAGGCGATACCCCGCGGGTCAGCTGGCAAGACGCTGACATGTCCCTCTCGACGAAACGTCCCGCCCGCCCACCGGAGCGCCACTAGATGAAGGTCGTCGCGATCGGCGCCTCAGCAGGCGGAATCGAAGCGTTCCGTTTGTTTTTCGAAAGTATGCCGGCCGACAGCGGGCTGGGGTTCGTCGTCGTCCTGCATCTCTCGGCTGACCGCAAAAGCCTGCTGACCGAGATCATCGGCCGCTGGACCGAGATGCCGGTTTCCGAAGCGGGGAACAACGAGCTTGTTGAACCGAACCGGGTCTATGTCATTCCGCCCGGCCACATTGCGACCCTGCAGCAAGGCCGGCTGCAGTTGCGACACCTCGCATCCGACGTTCCGCGCGAGGCGACGCCGATCGACCAGTTCTTCGACAGCCTGGCCGCCGATCTCGGTGAGGACGCGATCGGCATCGTGCTGTCCGGCACCGGTCATGACGGAGCGCTTGGGCTCAAGGCGATCAAGGCGCGAGGCGGTCTGACCCTCGCCCAAGGCACGGACGGCTCCGCGCCCCAGCACAGCGGCATGCCGAACAGCGCCATCGCAACAGGCGCTGTCGATCTGATCGTCCCGGTGCAGGACATGCCTCGGCTGGTGATGGCCGCCAGCGACAGGGCTGAACCTGTCGAAACAGTCGACGTCCGCCGAGCAGATTGACACCGCCCGGCTCAGCATCTGCGAAATCCTGCGCGCCCGGCTGGGCCACGATTTCAGCCAATACAAGGACAAGACCTTCCTGCGCCGGGTGCAGCGCCGCATGCAGGTCGTCGGGGTCACGCAGCTGACCGACTACGTCGCCGGCTCGAGCAAGACCAGGACGAAGCCGTGCTGCTGTTTCGTGACCTGCTGATCGGTGTCACCACATTCTTCCGTGACGCCGATGCGTTCGAGGCGGTGAAACGGGTTGTCGTGCCCCGCCTGTTCGAGGGTAAAGGGGCCAACGACGCCGTCCGCGTCTGGGTGCCCGGGTGTGCCACTGGAGAGGAGGCCTACTCGCTCGCGATCCTGTTGCGTGAGCACATGGACGGCTTGCCCGTTGTGCCGCAGGTGCAGGTTTTTGCCACCGACATCGATGAAGCCGCGATCGCCACGGCCCGGTCCGGACGCTATCCCGCAACCCTGCTCGATGGCCTGTCGCCGGATCGGCGCGAGCGCTTCTTCAGCCACGCTGAAAACAGCTATCTCGTCAGCAAGGACATTCGCGACCTCTGCACCTTTTCGGCGCACAGCCTGATACGCGATCCCCCGTTCTCGCGCATGAACCTGGTGTCCTGCCGCAACCTGCTCATCTACCTGGATGCCGATCTCCAGGCCGCGTGATCCCGGCTTTCCACTACTCGCTTGCGCCTGGGGGCGTGCTGCTGCTCGGCAGTTCGGAAACCGTCACCCGCCACGAAGGCCTGTTTGCCCCGTTGGAAAAAGAGCACCGGATCTTCCAGCGCCGCGACGGACCGAGCCCGCCGCTCAAGACTCCACAGCGGTTTGCCCAAAGCGGACCGGCCAGTCGCTCCTCGGAACCCAAGGGCTGGGAGCACCCAATCCGAAAACCGGACGGATTGGCCGCGGGCGCTTGCGGTCGCGGCCAGCCGCGTGCTGGAAAGGTTTGCCGCCCCCTACGTCGTGGTCACGCGAGGACGGCAACGTGGCGCACTACTCCAGCCACGTGGGAGGCATCCTGCAGCCTGCTCTTGGTCCGCCAAGCCGCAGCGTGTTCGACATGATCCAACGGAGCTTGCGCCATAGTGCACGCGCGGCGCTGCGCACCGCGGTCGAGACCGGGCGCGCCGTGGAGCAGGAGGTCGCGTCTGAGGCTGGGGCGAGCAGATCCGTTACGCTCATCGTGGAGCCCCTGCCGGGGCAGGAGCCGGACCGGCCGTTTCTGATCGTCTTCAAGGAAAACGGGTCTGCCGAAGCCGGGCCGGTTCAAGCGGCAGATGACACCGGCAAACAGAGCCTGACGACGGAATTGGAGCGGGAAAATCGCGACCTCCGGGAGCAGCTTCAGTCGCTGGGTGAAGAGCACGAGACCGCACTGGAGGAGCTGCGCAGCGCCAACGAGGAACTGCATTCCGTCAATGAGGAACTGCAATCCACGAACGAGGAGCTGGAAACCTCGAAGGAGGAAATCCAGTCCGTCAATGAGGAGTTGCAGACGGTCAACGCGCAGCTCTCGAGCAAGGTCGACGAGTTGGACCGGGCCAACAGTGACCTGCGCAACCTGTTTGAAAGCACCCGGGTCGCCACGGTGTTTCTCGACCAGCACATGGTCATCCGTGCCTACACGCCCGAGGTCGGCAGCATCTACAACCTGATCCCAACCGACCGCGGTCGGCCTCTGACCGACATCGTCAGCCGGCTCGATTACGACGCACTGCGCGATGACGTGCAGCAGGTCATGTCCACGCTGGAGCCGCTGGAGCGGCGCGTGTCACGCCAAGACGGAACGGCGCATTATCTGCTGCGCATCCTGCCGTATCGGGCACCGGACAGCACGATGGACGGCTCGCTGATCACCTTCGTCGACGTCACCGGGATCGTGCAGGCAGAAGAGCATCAACGTCTCCTCGTCGATGAGCTGAACCACCGGGTCAAGAACATGCTGACGGTGGTGATCTCGCTGGCGACGCAGACGCTTCGGCGATCAGGGACATTGGAGGAGTTCTCCGGCGTGTTCCTGGGCCGGGTGCATGCGCTGACCGCCGCCTACGCTCTGCTCAGCCGGGAGAGCTGGTCGAGCGTGCTGCTGGAGGAGATCATCGCCGAAGAGCTTCGGCCTTATATGGCCGAAGATCGGACAAACGTTCGGATCGAAGGTCCGCCTGTCCCCCTCGATCCCCGCGGAGCGCTGGCCCTCGGCATGGCCATCCACGAACTGGCGACGAACGCGGTCAAATACGGCGCCTTGTCCGTGCCGGAAGGCAACGTCGCCGTGACCTGGGGCGTGGAGCAGACCGATGCTGGCGACCATCTCGTGCTGGAGTGGGTCGAGCGGGATGGTCCGGCGGTGACACCACCGACGCTCCAGAGGGCTTTGGCAGCACGCTGATCGAACGTGCCCTCAACCACGACATGTCGGCTCAGGCCAAGATCGAATTTCTGCCCGACGGCGTCCGGGCCCATGTCCGGGCACCTATTCGAAACCGGCCAAATCGACACGGCTACGTCGAGCAGTGGCAAGGAATGACTCACGCAGGGCTGGCAGGAAAGCGCGTGCTGGTTGTCGAGGACGAATACCTGATCGCGCTCGAGGTGGAGAACGCGTTGCTCGACGCAGGCTGTGTCGTCGTCGGCCCTTTTGCGAGCGTGCGGGATGCTTTGGACGCTGCGAAAGTCGAGAAGGTTGATGTGGCGCTGCTGGACGTAAATGTCGCGCGGCGAGATGGTCTTTCCGGTCGCTCATCTTTTGGAGAAAGCAGGCACTCCGTTCCTGTTCGTGACGGGCTACGGACAGGCCATCCTTCCCCGGGACCGCCCTGACTGGGAGGCATGCCCGAAGCCGTTCCATCCCGACGAACTGACCGGACGCCTCGCTCAGAAGGTGAATGTCCCTGAGAAGGTGAGGAAACCGATGTTCTTGTACGTTCACCCTTAGCGTTGTCTGCATTACAACCGACGCTATTCCTGGCGTGTGACTCGCGGCGCTTGTGCGACGCGGTGACAATCTGATTCGGTGGCGGCGAACCGATGAGGCCCGCCATGCCAATCCCGCTATGTGCCGATTACGATGCTGCTCGCCTTCGCCAGGCCGCTCGCGAGAGCAAGGACGCGGGTCAGACGCGGCGGTTGCTGGCGCTAGCCGCGATCTATGACGGGGCAAGCCGCACGGAGTTGGCTGCGATCGGCGGCGTCACGCTGCAGATCGTTCGGGATTGGGTGCTCAAGCTGAACGCCGGCGGCCCCGAGGCCCTCATCGACTACAAAGGCCCCGGTCCGCAGCCGATCTTGACCGACGCACACCGGGCCGCGCTGGCGCAGGCGATCGAGGATGGTCCGATGCCGGCCATCCACGGCGTGGTGCGATGGCGGGTGATCGACCTGGTGCAGTGGCTGTCCGACGAGTTCCAGGTCGCCGTATCCAAGCAGACGTTGAGCCGTGAACTCCGCGCGATGGGATATCGCAGGCTCTCGGCCCGGCCGCGCCACCATGCCCAGGCAACGGGCGCGATCGAGGCTTTTAAAAAAGCCTCCCCGCGTGCCTGGAGGCGATCGGGCGCGCGGCGGGCAGAGGACCAGGCGGCGTAGAGGTTTGGTTCGCCGACGAGGCCCGTATCGGCCAGAAGAACAAGATCACCCGGCGTTGGGCCAAGCGCGGCAGCCGCCCTTCGGCGCCGCAAGACCAGCGCACGGCATCGACCTACATCTTCGGTGCGATCTGCCCAGCGACCGGTGCAACGGCAGGCCTGGTTCTGCCCTGGTGCAACACCGAGGCGATGGGACTGCATCTGGCCGAGATCGCGGCAAGGGTCACACCGGGAAAGCACTGCGCGCTGCTGGTCGATCAGGCGGGCTGGCACATCTCGGATCGGCTCGTGGTTCCGGCCAACATCACTATCGTTCCGCTCCCCGCCAAATGCCCGGAGCTGAACCCGGTCGAGAATATCTGGCAGTTTCTGCGCAACAATTGGCTCTCAAACCGCGTGTTCGCCTCCTACAACGCTATCGTCGATCACTGCTGCGACGCCTGGAACCGCCTCACCAACCAACCTTGGCGCGTCATGAGCATCGGACTGCGGCAATGGGTGCCAGGTCACGTGCCGTGAGTTTCGGTATTAAGGTTCGCTCCGCTTTCAGCAGGGAATGACAAATGGGTAGCACGGCCCCGAAAATCGGGAATGACTTGATCTGTTATGTAAAGTCGACGACGAAGGCCTATCGCTTCGTGACCACGGTTGAGGGATCCGGTCTGCCGTTGCACCTCGAGGTCGATTGCGACAACGATCGCGCCGCGACTTTGATTGCTCTCAGCATGGCGTGCGAGTTGACCACGGTTGAAAGACTGGGATGGCGTGAGACTGGTTTATCGAGTGCCGTCAGTGAACGAGACGCTAAAAGCGGTCGGTTTCGCAAGATGTCCACAGTCCTTGCGCACGGTAAAGCAACACACTGACAAGTTCATCCACAGGTGGCTGCCCCTGACTTCACGACCAGGCCGGTTTTCGATTGGAAAGAATGGCTGACCTAGTCGAATTGCCATATGCGTTTTTGACCGATAGCACCGGGTTTCAGTCTCGGCGACTGGTGACTGCGATGTGTCACGAGCAACCGGACGCTTTCGTTGTCGCAATTGCGTTTTCCATGCTGACCAATGGCGTAGAGGTATCGGGCGGCGGCCAGTTACTCTTTCGCCTACCGCCCAAGCGCAGAGCGCAATAGCGTTCGCAGTTGAGGCCCATCAATTTGCGGGCGGTCGGAGGCCTGGAACAACCGATAGCGTATCATTGAATCTCGTTGCGATCGAATGAGGCGTGTTCCAGTGGTGAAGTCGGCAGGGTGTTCGCCGAGCAAAGGATAAGCGGCGTAAACTCCTACCGGCCAGTATGGCCGGTTTAGTCGCCGGGGAGCTATGGCGACTTACGCCAGTGCCCAGTCGTTCACCAACCCAGTCTACACCGCGCCCCGGCTGCAGCGATGGCCACGCCGACGCCCGGCACGACCGTTGTCCGCCTGAACGGCCGCGTCCGTATCTATGCTGGCTTCGCCTCCGCCAATGACGCGCAGGCGTTGAGCCCCTCGCTCAGCGCGGCCGGCGTTGCGCCGACCGCCGCGGGCTTCACCGCCTCGACGGGTAAGCATGACAGGTACGGCATCCTCGAATACGGCCGTCTGTATCCCGGCTTCGACGGCGTTGCCGCGAACGGCCTGAAATACGGCGCCAACCTCGAAATCCGGCATGACATTTCCGCGCCGCGGCGGCCTGGTTTGGGTGCCATTCACCCGGCAGCTCTCGGTCAGGACCCCACGCGCGCCTGACTCTATTTCCGCCGCGAGTGGGGCTATCTCGGCACCGACCAGTTCGGCACCCTTCGCCTTGGCGCGTCCGACCAGCCAGCCAGCCTCTATCTGACCGGCAACTTCGAATTCTTCGACGACGGCGGCTGGAACGGCGACCTTCCTGGCTTCTTCAACAGCAACATCGCGCCGGCCTGGCCGTTCTCTGACATCGGCAGCTACTACACCACCAACAAGGTGGTTTACCTGTCGCCGCAGATCTTCGGCTTCGACCTCGGCGTGTCCTACGCTAGCCTAGAACACCGGCAACGTCAGCGGCAGCGTCAACTGCGCCAACACCGCGGTCACCAGCGGCACGGGCTGCGACTTCCAGTCCGCGACTCGGTGTGAACACCGAATTGGCGCGGCTCAAGCAGGCTTCTTTGCTCCTCGGCCATCCTGACGATCGGCCTGGAGGACCCAGTTGCGGATCGCCTGCGCAGAAGGCTCGAACTCCCGCGCCAGGTCAGATGGATCACGGCCGGAACGCACCAAGTCGACCATCTGGCGACGAAACTCGGGTGAATACGGTGGACGGGTTTTCGGCATGATGACACCTTTCGCAAAAGCGGGCGGGGTATCCACCAAACCGGGGCAACTTCAAACTTCCAGTCATGCTCTTTTGGCTCAGTCGCTGCCGGAACCACCGCAGGAGCTTTCGGGCCGCCCTGCCCTGGTTCTTGGGTCATGCCTGAACCTTCCGAGCCGCACGCCGCCAGCTCCCTCGTTGTCGCTGGCGAATTCGATACCCGCTTGCTCAAACCAGGCTCGCAACTCAATTAGACGGTTGCGCTCGCTCTGTCGTGGCTGTGCCATGTGGCCAGTCAGTTCGAACTCGCTGATCACGGACCTGAGACATTTTCAGTTCTTTTGCCAGCGCGGCCTGAGAAATCCCCAGTAGTCCCGCACGGGCGTTGGTGCACTGCAACGGCGTCATGCTTCGGCTTTCCGCATCCTCACGCCGGTCGGCACGTCGCGAGTAAACTCAACGCCAGCTTTCTCAAGAGAATACTTTTAGGTAAGCAGCACGGTCGCGAGCACCGCCCTTGGGGCGGGCCATATGCCCGGTGGATCTTAAAGCGCTAATGATGGTTTGGCTCAGCTTTGCCGCGGCTGCTAACTGCGCCTGCGTTATACCGAGAAGACGTCTCGCTTCTATGCACTCCGCGTAGGTCAATCGTTCGTCTCCCTCGATGTGTACCCTGTCGCAGCCCAGTCCGTGAAGGTTACGCCGGCCGCGTTCAATCTCACCTCATGAAGCGCGTTCGCTAGTCCCCAAGCCTCCTTTTCCGAAACGGTCTGGCCATCGCAGGACAATCGTCAAGTTTCATACTGGCGAACCATGGCTGGGGTAGTAGCAGATCGGTTAGCGTGTCGGCCACCAGAACCGGTATCCCTGGTGCTGCCGAAGGTGTCAGCCCTCGTCGCCCAAGCGACCACTTTACCGGGATTAACGGGCGTCGGCCGCGGTTACTACAAAACGGTCATCAATATGGGGCCGGCGCGGGAGTGCCGACCTCCTGCAAGGGTTGGCACGGCCGCCTGTACCCGCCGGCCTCAGCGAAGTTCGAATGGGTTCTTCGGGACAATACTTTTTCAGTTGCGCGACCGCCTCGTCGAAAAAGCCATCGAGCCTGAGCCGTCGATTTACCGTTTGTCGATCAGAGTTAGTCAACTGGACTTCGACAGATTTGCCGATGCGCGCGTCATTCAGGAAAGACCTTGGAAGCTCAACGAGCTTGGGCGAATATGCTACTATGAAGCTGACCAGGTCTTTCTCGTCGACGCGATATGCCAGGCTGCGATAGCCGCTTCCAAGAACGGTGTCCTGAAACTGAGCGTGACATCCAGCACCGGCGATGGAGGGTGAAACACCCCATTCACTTCTGCAACGTATCACCGCCGCTTTCGGCGCTCGTAGTGGCAACATACCACCTCAGGTTCGACTTCTCGTCCTTTAATTCAACGACCATCCACGCACCGACTGTGGCGATCTGACGTGCTGATTTTAAGCGAGCGCTGGCGAGAGCTAAGCAGCCCGAGTGAGATAACAAGCCTCCTGACCAGCGTCACGTTTCACCCCACAATCATTGTCGGCACGCTCCGTCGACATGCTTGTGCTTCAAGCGACGGCGGACTTCCCGACGCACGAGCCCGGACGGCATCTGCAACTCAGCCAATTGTCCGGATAAAGAGTATCGTCGACGGTGCTGGTTAACCCTTCGGCCTACGGTATTCAAGTCCCGATAACAGTAACCATTTCTTGTGAGTTGTGCGAAGCAACGGGATTAATGACGCGACGATCGCAAGGGGGCGCCCCATGGTTGCGCGGAGTTGGATCGGTCCGAAAGAGCTTTTACATACAGCCCTAGCGCTACGTTGCCGCCCGTCCAGTTCAGCACTGCCCGCAGACTGGCCGCCGGCGGGCGTTCCGATGTCGGGGGACATTGCGACGATTACGGCACGCGTCGGTGAATGTCGGAGCGCCTCTTGTATTTTCGACCACTGCAAATCAGAGCGGCCGGGTGGCGTCGGCGGCGCTCGGTAATCTTGCTGAGGCGGGTCCCTCGCGTCATCGGATTGCTGAAGCGGATCTACACCTCGGGAACGGCTTAGCGGCTTTCTAGCAGTAGGCGATTTGGTTTGATGAAGTTCCGCTGCGAATGACGCTGTATCTCCGAAGGCGCGCAGCGGCACGTCCATCTTGGACGCGCGTGCTCGCAAACGGTAAGGTGATGCGATGTTTGCTGTCGATGACGCCGCCGCCAACGCGATCCAGACTGCTTATACCGATGGCGGCAGAAGCTGTCGGCGGTGGTCGAGTTCCGGCGTCACTTCCCGATGATCGACGACAACGAGCACGCCATGCGGTGCGTGCGGATGATCGTCGGGGTGGAAGCCGGCACAGAAACCGATTGCTAGCCGCTCAGTGCGGGTGCGTCGCTCAGAGACCGAACCGTCCTAGAGTTACGTCCAGTCGTCCTGTGTTCCCCGGGGCTTCCTGCTGGAACGGCGCGGAAGCTGGGCCCGATTTGCTGGAGTGGGGCGGTGCATTGGGCGGGTGACGACCGCGTCGGCCGCGACACTACCGAGCAAGCGGAATTGGCCGGTCAGAGCGGCAAGGCTTTCCGTTTCCTTCACAACGGAGTGCGTTGCTGCGGTGCTTTCCTCGACCATGGCAGGCGTTCTGTTGCGTTACTTGGTCCATTTGGTTGACGGCGGTATTCACCTCTGCAAGGCCAGTGGCCTGCTCCTGGGCACCTGCGGCGATTTCGCGGAACGATCCCATCAACGCCAACGACGTGGGCCGCGATCTCGTTGAGAGCTTGGCCGGTTTCGCCGACTAACGTAACCCCGCCTGGCCAACCTGTTGTGACGAGGCAGAAGATGAGTGTCTTGATCTCTTTAGCCGCTTGGGCAGAGCGCTGCGCCAACGCCCTGACTTCGCTTGCTACCACGGCGAAGCCACGGCCGGCATCGCCGGCCCGCGCTGCTTCGACCCCGGCATTCAGCGCCAGGAGGTTGGTCTGGAATGCGATCTCATCGATAACGCCAATGATCTGCGTGATACGCTCGGCCGATTGACCCTGAACCGATGGCCGCCACCGCATCTTGAACCA